>NZ_CP135441.1:0-5630000 GCF_042295465.1 Mesorhizobium sp. ISC25
TGGCTGCCGGCCTGGGCGCGTGGAGCGCGCAGCGTTCGGGCGGCCTGAGCATAGGAATGGCGTCCCCTTCGGGCCTGGGCCAGTGCGCTCTCCCACCTTCAATCCGAAGAAGTGACCGGGTCAAAATCCGTAGGAACGACCGGGATCGGTAGCACGCCCGCAGGCATCGATTCATATCGATCCGGGCGGCTTTGCACTGCGAAATGAGGGCCCGGCACACTGCTGTTGCTCCCAGTCAACGACGGCAGTTACACTACCGGCGCGACCATCGGAGCCGATGGCGGCATCTCGTTTCATCCTTGTGAGCGTCATGAATTTCGACATTTCCGTCCGCACCGAGGCCTTCCGCAGCCGGATCGCCGACTTCGTCGAGCGCGAGATACTGCCGCTCGAGATAGACAAGGCTTCCTATGACGGCCATGGCAATATCGCACTGCCGCTGCTCGAAACGTTGCGGGGCAAGGCGAAGGCAGCCGGCCTGTGGTGCCTGCAACTGAAACCGGAGACCGGCGGGGCCGGCCTTTCCAAGATGGATATGGCCGTCTGCTATGAAGAGATGAACCGCTCGATCTTCGGTCCGGTCGTGTTCAATTCCGCGGCCCCCGACGATGGCAACATGATGGTGCTGGAGCGACTGGGGACGCCGGAGCAGAAGCAAAAATGGCTGAAGCCGATCGTCGAGGGCAAGGTGCGCTCGGCTTTCGCAATGACGGAGCCGCATCCGGGGGGCGGCTCCGACCCGTCGATGATCCTGACCAGAGCCGAACGGCGCGGCGACAGGTATGTCGTCAAAGGCCGCAAATGGTTCATCACCGGGGCGCAAGAGGCGAGCCACTTCATTCTCATAGCGCGCACTTCGGACGATCCGCGTCACGGCCTTTCGGCCTTGCTGTTCCACAAGGACCAGCCCGGCTGGCGGATCCTGCGGCGCATCGAGATCATGGGACCGGAGGAGCATGGCGGCCATTGCGAGCTGGAATTCGACGGGCTTGAAATCCCGGTCGAGGATGTGCTTGCCGGCGAAGGCAGCGGCCTCATGGTTACACAGGTCCGGCTCGGTCCGGCGCGGCTCACCCATTGCATGCGTTGGCTCGGCCTTGCCAAGCGCTGCATCGAGATCGCGCGCGCCTATGCCGCCGAGCGCACCGGTTTCGGGCAGCTTTTGGCCGACCGCGAGAGTATCCAGCTGATGCTCGGCGATCTTGCCATGCGCATCGAGATCGGGCGGCTGCTCGTGATGAAGGCGGCCTGGGAGCTCGACCGCGGCGGCTTTGCCCGCAAGGAGGTCTCCATGGCCAAGATCCAGGTCGCCAACGTGCTGCATGACGCCGCCGACGTGGCGATCCAGATCAACGGCGCCCGCGGCTATTCGAAAGACACTGTGCTCGAATGGATCTACCGCTACGCCCGCCAGGCTCGGCTGGTCGACGGCGCCGACGAGGTCCACAAGATGGTGCTCAACCGTTTTCTCAACGAGGAGCGTGCAGGCTTCTGGCGCTGGCATGTCGAAGCCGGCAGACAAGACGAAACAGGTCGCGGCGGGAACCGCTGAGCCGGCAATGAGGATGGATTTCGATCCAGTACGCCTGGAGGATTTTCTGAGAGCGCATTTTGGCAATGGCCAAATGTCGCTTGAGCGGATCGTCGGCGGCCAATCCAATCCGACCTATTTCGTCGACTATGGCGGCCGCCGCATGGTGCTGCGCAAGAAACCCCCGGGACCGATCCTGCGCGGCGCTCATGCCGTCGATCGCGAATACAGGGTGATCGAGGCGCTAGCGGCGTCAGACGTGCCGGTGCCGCGGCCGGTGCTCTATCACGACGGCGACGAGCCGCTCGGCACGCCGTTCTATCTTATGCAGCGGCTCGACGGCCGGGTGTTCCACGATGGCGCGTTGCCGGGACTGGCGCGGGACGAGCGGCGCGGCGTCTATTTTGGCATGGCCGAAGCGCTGGCGAAGCTGCACGCCGTCCGGCCGGAAGAGATCGGGCTCGGCGACTATGGCCGGCCAGGAAATTACTTCGAACGACAGATTGCGCGCTGGACCAGACAGTTGCAGGAATCGCCGAGCGCCCGCATAGCGGCGCTCGAAGCCGTAGCCGAATGGCTGCCGCGAAATCTTCCGCCAGACGACGGCCACGTCTCGATCGCGCATGGCGATTTCCGCCTCGGCAATCTTATCTTCGATCCCGAGCGGCCCGAAGTGATCGGCATACTCGACTGGGAATTATCGACGCTCGGCCATCCGCTTGCCGATCTCGGCTTCTGCTCGATGCCCTGGCATTCCTCGCCTGACGAATATGGCGGCATCCTCGGCCTCGATCAGGCCGCGCTCGGGATTCCGACACAGCGCGAATTCCTCGATCATTACTTCGCCCACGCGGTGCCGACGGCGCCGCTGCAGCGGTTCCATCTGGTGTTCGCCATGTTCCGCTTTGCGGTGATCTTCGTCGGCATCGCCGACCGCGTGCTGGCCGGCAGCGCGGTTGCGGCCGATGCGGCGGACGTGGCACCGCTGGCCGGCCGTTTTGCTGCGCGCGCCATGGAAGTCATCGACGGCGCGCGGCCCTGGTGAGGAGAG
Source organism: Mesorhizobium sp. ISC25 (assembly GCF_042295465.1). Lineage (NCBI taxonomy): Bacteria > Pseudomonadati > Pseudomonadota > Alphaproteobacteria > Hyphomicrobiales > Phyllobacteriaceae > Mesorhizobium > Mesorhizobium sp. ISC25. The sequence continues at coordinate 2,583 of NZ_CP135441.1, forward strand.
GCTGGCAATCAGCTAAGCGAGCCGCAGGCGATACGCGTTCAGTTCATGCGAACTTCCGGTTCGGCAAGCAGTGGAATCTCCAGGCCACGCCGCAAGCCGGTCGCCACGACCGATACCCTGAATTTTCCGGCGAGTGCCTTGTCGAAGATGGCGCCGACGATGATGTCGGCATCGTTGTCGACCTCCTCGCGGATGCGGGTAGCGGCTTCGTCGACCTCGAACAGCGTCATGTCCATGCCGCCCGATATCGAGACAAGGACGCCCTTGGCGCCCATCATCGAAGCTTCGTCGAGCAGCGGGTTGGCGATTGCCGCTTCCGCCGCCTTCTTGGCGCGGCCTTCTCCGGCAGCCTCGCCGGTTCCCATCATGGCGCGGCCCATGTCGCGCATCACCGACTTTACATCGGCGAAGTCGAGATTGATCAGGCCTTCCTTGACGATCAGATCGGTAATGCAGCCGACGCCCGCATAGAGAACCCGATCGGCCATGGCGAATGCGTCGGCGAACGTGGTTCTGGCGTCGGCGATCCTGAACAGGTTCTGGTTGGGGATGACGATGACGGTATCGGCGCTTTCGCGCAGGCGCTCGATGCCCTCATCGGCAGCGTACATGCGGCGCCTGCCTTCGAAGACGAATGGCTTGGTAACGACGGCGACGGTCAGTATTCCGGCTGCCCGCGCTGCCTGCGCTATAACAGGCGCGGCACCGGTGCCGGTTCCGCCTCCCATACCGGCGGTCACGAAGCACATATGCGTTCCAGCAAGGTGGTCCATGATCTCGTCGATGGATTCCACGGCCGCGGCGCGGCCGACCTCGGGCAGGGACCCGGCGCCCAGACCTTCGGTGATATGAGCGCCCAACTGGATCAGCCTCGTTGCCTTCGACATGGCAAGGGCCTGGGCGTCGGTGTTGGCGACGATGAATTCCGCGCCCTGCAGGCCTTCGGCGATCATGTTGTTGACGGCGTTGCCGCCGCCGCCGCCGACCCCGACGACGGTGATCTTGGGCCTCATTTCCGAGATTACCGGCCTCGTCGCGGTGTTCATTGCCGTTCTCCCTGGATACGCCGAGTGGTCGCTGGAAGCTTGTCCCGGGCGCACTGCGAAAACTTTGAACCGGGCAGTGCGAATCAGGACAGCCCAGAATGCAGGGAATCAGAGCGCGGAGCGGGCTGCAAGTGCGCGATGTGCCTCATAGGCGACTTGCGTCTGAAAGTTAACGCAATGCGCCCTGATACAGTGCAGATCGTTGCGCGGGGCGCCGCACGCTACAACTTCGGCGCGAGGCACTGCGCGACATGGTCGGCAATCGTCAGGCAGGAGGTCAGGCCGGGGCTTTCGATGCCGAACAGGTTGACCAGGCTATCCACGCCGTGCACCGCCACGTCCTGGATGACGAAGTCGGAATTGGCCTCACCGGGACCGGACAGTTTTGGCCGGATGCCGCTGTAAGCGGGCTGCAGGCTGCCATCGGCCAGGTCCGGCCAATATTTTCGGATCTCGCTGTAGAAGCGCTCGCTACGAGTTGGATCGACACGATAGTCGAGTTGATCGGTCCACTCGACGTCCGGCCCGAAGCGGGTGACGCCGTCGAGATCGAGCGTCAGATGAACGCCGAGCCCGCCGGGTTCGGGCACCGGATAGACCAATCGCGAGAAGGGCGCCCGGCCGGCCACCGAAAAATAGTTGCCCTTGGCATAATGGAGCTTTGGCACGAATTGCTGGTCGAGCCCTTCAAGCGAACCGGCAAGAGCTGCGGCGCCAAGCCCGGCGGCATTGACGAAGCGCGGAGTGGCGATCTCGAAGCGCTCGCCGCCGGTAGCGTCCACCGTCTCGAGCACGACGCGGCCCGCTTCGATGCGGCCGGAGGCGATGCGGGTGTTGAGACTAAGTGCCGCCCCGTGCGCCTCGGCATCAGCCAGCAAGGCAAGCATCAGGGCATGGCTGTCGATGATCCCGGTGGCGGGTGACAGCAACGCCGCCGTACACTTAAGGCTGGGCTCCAGCGCATGCGCCTCGGCTTCGCTCAAGGGCACCAGGTCGCCGGCGCCGCAAGCGCGTGCATTGGCCCGGATTGAGGCGAGCACCGGCTCCTGTTCGGCGCTTGTGGGAACGATGAGCTTGCCGCAGCGCGCGTACGGGATCGCCCGCTCCTCGCAATAGCGATAGAGTCTTTCCCGGCCGGCCACGCAGAACCGGGCTTTCAGCGATCCAACCGGATAGTGGAGGCCGGCATGGATGACCTCGGAATTGCGCGAACTTGTCCCGGTGCCGATAGCGTTCTCGGCTTCCAGGACCAGCGTATCGATGCCGCGCTGCGCCATCTCTCGCGCGATCGCCAGGCCAACAACGCCGGCGCCGGCGACAATGCAGTCGACATGGTCCACGGTCAGGTCAAGCCGAAGTTCTGCATGCATCCATCCATCCGCTGGCCCTGTCGAAAGCGCTTGACACTATACCGTTCGAGAAAGATGCATCAAACGGCATAATGCACGGGGACTGCCGAGGCGGACCGGCGGCAGGACTGTTTCCGCGTGCAGCACAGGAGCCATCATGGACGCACGACCGAATTCTCCCGAAGCCCGCGACATAAGCTTTCACATGCATGGCTATACGAATGCGCGCAAGCATCAGGAGTCGGGACCGCTCGTCATCGAGAAGGGCGACGGCATCTATGTCGAGGACCTTGCCGGCAACCGCTATATCGAGGCGATGGCCGGGCTTTGGAGCGTCGCGGTCGGTTTTTCGGAGAAGCGGCTGGTCGATGCGGCAGTACGGCAAATGTCGAAGCTGCCTTACTATCATGATTTCGGCTCCAAATCGCATTCGCCGCTGATAGATCTCGCCGAGAGACTGGTGCAGATGGCGCCGGTGCCGATGAGCAAGGCGTATTTCACCAATTCCGGCTCCGAGGCCAACGATACGGCCATGAAGATGATCTGGTACCGGTCGAATGCGCTCGGCCAGCCGGCGCGCAAAAAGATCATCAGCCGCAAGAAGGGTTATCACGGCGTCACCATCGCCTCGGCGAGCTTGACCGGACTGCCCAACAACCACATTTCGTTCGATCTGCCGATCGCCAATGTGCTGCACACCTCGACGCCGCACCATTGGCGCGAGGCGCTGCCGGGTGAAAGCGAAGAGCAGTTTTCGACGCGGCTTGCCGACGAGCTGGAAAAGCTGATCCTCGCCGAAGGACCGGAAACCATCGCCGCCTTCTTCGGCGAACCGATCATGGGCGCCGGCGGCGTCATCGTTCCGCCTTCCGGCTACTGGGAGAAGATCCAGGCGGTGCTGTCGATATACGACATCCTGCTCGTCGCCGACGAGGTGATCTGCGGCTTCGGCAGAACAGGTCAGATGTTCGGCTCGCAGACCTTCGGTATCAGGCCCGACATCATGGTGCTGTCGAAGCAGATCTCGTCGTCCTATCTGCCGATCTCGGCCCTGCTGATCAACGAGAAGGTCTTCGAGCCGATCGCCAACGAAAGCAATCGTATCGGCACGTTCGGCCACGGCTTCACCGGCGGCGGCCATCCCGTTGCGGCAGCGGTTGCGCTCGAGAACCTGAAGCTGATCGAGGAGCGCGATCTCGTCGGCAATGCGCGCGCCGTCGGTGCGCATATGCAGAAACGGCTGCGCACACTCGCTTCGCACCCGCTTGTCGGCGAGGTGCGCGGCATCGGCCTGATCGCAGCGGTCGAACTGGTCGGCGACAAGGCGAACAAGGCGCCGTGGGGCACGGTCGGTGCCTTGGGCGGGCTCGTCAACGGCTTCATGCAGCAGAACGGCGTCATCTCGCGCAATATGGGCGATGCGCTGGCTTTCTGTCCGCCGCTGATCATCACCGAGCCGCAGGTCGACCAGGTGATCGACGCGTTTGAACGGTCGCTCGAGGCTGCCGCCAAGCAGGTCCGATCGCCAAGCTGATCGCGCTATTTAGCGACGCCGACCGCGTCCGGAACGACCACCAGCTTGCCGACGAAGTCCTTGGCCATGAAATCGGCCTGGGCGCGATGAAAATCGGAGAGCTTGTAGACGCCGCCGACCAGCGGGCGGATCTTTTTCTCCTCGATGTAGCGCACGATGCGGCGGAAATCCGCCCGCGTGCCCTGGCTCGAGCCATGCAGTTGCAGCTGTTTCAGATACATGGTGCGCAGATCGAGCTGCACGACCGGGCCGGCAATTGCACCAGCCGTGGTGTAGCGGCCTTCCGGCCTCAAGATGCGCAGGAGGTCGTTGAAGATCGCGCCGCCGACCAGATCGGCCACCACGTCGATCGGCTGGCCCTCGGTCGCAGCGGCAACGGCGGCCGGCAGATCGGTAACGCCACGGGTGATCACCGCCTCGGCGCCGATATCACGCACCGCCTGTTCCTTGCCCTTGCCGGCAATTGCATAGGGAATGGCGCCGCGCGCCCGCGCCAGCTGCACGATGCCGGAGCCGACGCCGCCCGAGGCGCCGGTGACCAGCACACGCTCGCCGGCTTTCAACGCGGCGCGTTCCAGCATCTGCTCGCCGGTGAGATAGGCGCAGCAGAAAGTGGCGAGCTCGACATCGCTAAGATCGGTGTCGACGACATGGGCGTTCTCGGCAGGCACTGTCTGGTATTCGGCATAGCCGCCGTCGCGGCCATGGCCCATATAGTCGATGTCGGCCAATGAATCGTCGTCGCGATTGTAGATAGAGAAATCGACCATCACCCGCTCGCCGATGCGAGCCGGCGACACGCCGTCGCCGACGGCAACGATGTTGCCGACCGTGTCGGTGCCCTGGATGCGCGGGAAGGTCAGCGTATTGCCTTCCCGCCGCCAGGTCGACACGGCGGCTGCATCCTCCTCAGTGCCATACGCGCCCTGTCGCACCCAGACATCGGTGTTGTTCATACCGCAAGCGGTGACCTTGACCAGCACCTCACCCGGGGCGGGCGAGGGTACTTTGACGTCGGTGCGGTAGACGAGCTTTTCCGGTCCGCCGTGCCCGATCAGCTGCACGGCGGCCATGGTGGCGGGGATGGTTTTGGTCATGGCATTCATGTCGGTTCTTCAGATGTTGGCAAACACGCTCTTCACCGCATCGGCCGTCTTGGAGACGACGATGTCGGCCTCTTCCCGCGTCAGGCAGAGCGGCGGCGCGAAACCGAGAATGTCGCCCTGCGGCATGGCGCGGCCGATGACGCCGCTTGCCGCAAGTGCGGTCGCGATCTGCGGTCCGATCTTCTGCGCGGCATCGAAGAATACGCGATCGTTCTTGTCGGCGACGAACTCGACCGCCGCCAGCATGCCGTCGCCGCGTACCTCGCCGACGTTTTTGTGGCCACCAACGGCTTTCGTCAGCTCGGCGCGGAAATAGGCGCCGGTCTCGCCGGCGTTCCTGACCAGATCCATCTCGTCGATCAGTTCCAGGTTGGCGACGCCGGCTGCCACGCAGATCGGATGCGCCGAATAGGTCCAGCCATGGCCGAGCGAGCCGAGCTTGTCGGAGCCTTGGACGAGCACCTGCCAGACCTTGTCGGAGACGATGACGCCGGAGAGCGGCGCATAGGCCGAGGTCAGGCCCTTGGCGATGGTGATCAGGTCGGGCTTGATGCCGTAATGGTCGGAGCCGAACATGGTGCCCAGCCGGCCAAAGCCGGTGACGACCTCGTCAGCAACCAGCAGCACGTCGTACTTCTTCAGCACCGCCTGGATCTTCTCCCAGTAGCCGGCCGGCGGCGGCACGATGCCGCCGGTGCCGAGGATCGGCTCTCCGATGAAAGCGGCGACCGTTTCCGGCCCTTCGGCGAGGATCATCTCCTCGAGCTTGTCGGCGCAGTATTGCGAAAACTGCTCTTCGCTCAGCGAGCGGTCGGCGCGGCGGAAATAGTAGGGCGCCTCGGTGTGCAGGACCGGCGCACGCGGCAGGTCGAAGGCGTTGTGGAACAGGTCGAGGCCGGTCAGCGATCCGGTCATGATCCCGGAGCCGTGATAACCGCGCCAGCGCGAGATGATCTTCTTCTTCTCGGGCCGGCCGAGCACGTTGTTGTAGTACCAGATCAGCTTGATATTGGTTTCGTTGGCGTCGGAACCGGAGAGCCCGAAATAGACCCTCGACATGCCTTGCGGCGCGCGGTCGATGATCATCTTGGAAAGCGTGATCGACGCCTCGGTGCCGTGCCCGACATAGGCGTGGTAATAGGCGAGATTCTTGGCCTGTGCGGCGATGGCGTCGGCGATCTTCTGGCGGCCATAACCGACATTGACGCAATAGAGCCCGGCGAAGGCATCGATGCTCTTCTTGCCGTTATTGTCCCAGATGGTGACGCCTTCGCCACCGGCGATCACACGCGTCGGGCTCTCGCCACGCGCATGCGTTCCCATATGGGTCGAGGGATGGAAGAAGTGATCGCGATCCCAGGCGGCGAGTTCGTTTGACTGGTCGAGCATCTTTTTTACTCCTAAGGAAAAGTGTCGGGCGCGGCTTACGCAACGTCGAGGCAGAGATATTTGAGATCGGTAAAGGCTTCGAGCCCGTGACGCGAGCCCTCGCGGCCGATGCCGGACTGCTTGACGCCGCCGAACGGGACCGGCGCGCCGGTGATCTTGACGCGGTTGATGGCGACCATGCCATAGTCGAGCGCCCGGCCCATGCGCAATTGCCGGCCGCCGTTTTCGGTGACGACGTAGGCGACGAGGCCGTATTCTGTCGCATTGGCGCGGGCGACGACTTCGTCTTCGCTGTCGAAGGGCGTCACGGCGGCGACCGGACCGAAGGTCTCCTCGCGCATGATCAGGGCGTCGTCGTCAACATCAGCCAGCAGGGTCGGCTGGTAAAACAGCGGCCCGGCCGGATGACGCCTGCCGCCGGTCAGGCAACGCGCGCCTTTGGCGAGCGCATCGGCCACCTGCTCCTCGACCTTCTTGACCGCGCGTTCGTGCATCAAGGGTCCGATTTCAGTGCCGTCAGCGAGGCCATTGCCGGCCCGCAATGCCTCGACGCGTTTAGCGAAAGCAGCGCAGAACCGATCGTATATCGGACGCTGGACATAGATGCGGTTGGCGGCGAGGCAGTCCTGGCCGGAGGTCGCGAATTTGGCGTCGACGGCGATGGTCACAGCCTTGTCGAGATCCGCGTCGGCGAAGACGATCAGCGGCGCATGACCGCCGAGTTCCATCACCAGACGCTTCATCGTCGGCGCACTGTGCGCGGCGATCAACCTGCCGATCTCGGTCGAGCCGGTGAAGCTCATGGCGCGGACGCGCGGGTCTTCGCACATCCGCCCAACGATGGTCGAGGCCTTGCCGGTGAGAACGTTGAAGACGCCAGCCGGCACGCCAGCGCGCTCGCCAAGTTCGGCTAGGGCCAGTGCGGACAGCGGCGTTTCCGAGGAAGGATGCGCGACAATGGTGCAACCGGCGGCAAGCGCGGCAGCCGCCTTGCGGGTCAGCATCGCCGCAGGAAAATTCCACGGCGTGACGACGCCGACGACGCCGAGCGGCTCGCGCCGCACCATCATCTCGGCGTTTGGCAGATGACTGGTGACGCTTTCGGCGTTGAGGCGTTTGGCCTCCTCGGCATACCACTCGACAAAGGAGGCTGCGTAGTCGATCTCGCCGAGCGACTCCTTCAGCGGCTTGCCTTGTTCGAGCGTCATCAGCAGGGCTAGGTCATTTTTTGCGGCGCCGATTAGATCGAACCATTTGCGCAAGATTTTCGAACGTTCCTGCGGCAGCAATGCGCGCCAGGCGGGAAAGGCGCGCGATGCCGTATCGATCGCCAATGTCGTCTGCCGGGCATCGAGCGCGGCAACAAAAGCGACGGTGGAACCGGTGGCCGGATCGGTCACCTCGAAACTCTCCGCGGTCTCGCTTGCCGTCCAGTGCCATCGACATAGGCAAGTTCGCGCAGCAGCCGTCGGTCGGCAAGGCGATCAAGCGCTTCATGGCGGTGCGAGCGGGCAAAATGTGCGGACATCATCGGGCTCCCGGTTCGGGTGATGCCGCAAGACTATCTCTGCCGCGCAAACAGAGAGGCTGTTTGCGTGCCTGCATGTAGAGAGATTGTCTCTATTGCCCTGCCCAGCCAGACGATCTCTCCGGTATCAGGAAGATGCCGGCAACAGATCCGCCACTGGCAGCACACTCTCCTCCTTCACCGTCTTGGTGACGATGTAGGTGAAATAGCGGTCGATGCCGATCTCGCGTTCGAGCAGAGTGTCGACCAGCCGCTGATAGGCGTCGATGTCGCGCGCCATGACTTTCAGCAGGTAATCGACGCCGCCGCCGACAGACCAGCAGGCGACGATCTCGCGGATGTCGCGGATGACGCGCTCGAAACGGTCGAAATCGGCCTGGCGGTGGCTGGCAAGCGTCACCTCCATCAGCACGGTGGCGACCGGCGCGATGGCGCGCATGGCGATCCTGGCATGGTAGCCGGAGACGATGCCGGCCTTTTCCAGCTTGCGCAGCCGCATCCAGCACGGCGTCGGCGACAGGCCGACCTTCTCGGCCAGCGCCAGCTTGGTGATACGCCCGTCGCGCTGGATGGCGTCGAGGATTTTCAGATCAATCGGATCGAGTTTCGCTGCAGCCATGATCGCCCACTTCCGGTGCCGGACACCATGACGGCGCATTATTTCGATTGTCAATTGCACTGATTTCGATCTCTAATAAGTCATGACATTTTGGCGACCAGATCCCGCTCTTATCCGGCGGCCGGCCTATCAATCGCTCGCCGACCAGTTCGCGCGCGCCATCCATGACGGGCGCCTGGCGAATGGCTCTCGGTTGCCGACGCACCGGCAGCTCGCCGACGATCTCAAACTTTCCGTGCAGACGGTCAGCCGCGCCTATGAGGAGCTGATCCGCCGCGGGCTGGTGTCCGGCGAGGTCGGCCGCGGCAGCTTCGTGCAGACACAGCGCCGCGAGCCGGAGCCGCCCTATCTGCCGGAGCGGCTGGGCGAGGTCATCGACCTCTCCATCCTGAAGCCGGTCTGCGAACCGATGCATCTGGAGCGGCTGAGGCAGGCGCTGGGCTGGCTCGCCGAAAACCTGCCGTCGAGCTCGGCGCTGTCGTTCAGGCCGAACATGGTGTTCCCGCGCCACCGCGCGGTGGGTGTCGAGTGGCTACGCCTCTGCGGCCTCGACGCGTCGCCGCAGAACATCAGCCTGACCAACGGCGCCACTGCAGGGATGACAGTGGCGCTGATGAGCGTGGCGCCGCCGGGTTCAACCGTCGCCACCGAGGCGATCGGCCATCACACGCTGATCCCGCTGGCGCGTTATCTCGGTTTCAACCTCGAGGGTTTGCCGATCGACGACAATGGGCTGATCCCGGAAGCGCTCGACGAGGCCTGCCGGCTGTCGGACATCCGCGCCGTGTTCGTGCAGCCCTCGGTGATCAACCCTACGGCGACGCTGATGGACGCCGCCCGGCGCGGACAGATTGCCGCCGTTGCGCGCAGGCATGATATCGCCATTATCGAAAACGACGTCCTCGGCCCGTTGGTCGAGGACCGGCCGCCGCCGGTCGCGGCGTTTGCACCCGAGCGCACGCTCTACGTCACCTCCTTTACCAAGATCGTAGTGCCCGGGCTGCGCATCGGCTATCTCGCGGCACCCGATCGTTATGTCGCCGCGGTTGCCAACCGCCACCTCGTCTCGAACTGGATGGCGACGCCGCTGGTGGCCGAGATCGCCACCAAATGGGTGACCGACGGCACCGCGATGGAACTCGTTCGATGGCAGCGCGTGGCTTTGCGGCGGCGTCTGGACATCGCCGCCGAGGTGCTCGCCGGAGTGGACTATCGGGCTCATCGCGACGGGCTGCATGTCTGGCTGCGGCTGCCCGATGATCGCGGCGAGGAAAGCTTTGTTTCCCAGGCGCGCCTGCAGGGCGTGGCGATCGCGCCCGGCACGTCGTTTCGCATTTCGCAGACGCCTTGGCATCCAGCTGTGCGGATTTCGCTTGGCTCGACCACGGAGGGGGAACTGCGTGCCGGTCTCGGCGTTGTCACCAAGCTTCTACTCGGCGATCCCGAGCATCTCCTGCTTGCGATCTAGGCAACAATTGGCGGGGAATTGTGCGGAGTCCGAAATATTGTCATGATATTATTTTCTTGATTGACATGATTTGCCGCGATCCGCATCGTTAAAGGCACAGCTCCTCCAGCACGGGAAATTCATTGTCGGCGCCCATCATCAAGATCGACGGCATTTCGAAAAGCTTCGGCACCTTCAAGGTGCTGGATGGCCTCTCGATGCAGGTCATGCCCGGCGAGAAGCTGGCGCTGATCGGCCCGTCGGGTTCGGGAAAAACGACGATCCTGCGCATCCTGATGACGCTAGAGCGTATCGACAGTGGCCACATCCAGGTCGACGGCGAACAGCTGTACCACATGGAGCGCAACGGCCGGCTGCTGACGGCCGATGAACGGCATTTGGCAAAAATGCGCCAGAAGATCGGCATGGTCTTCCAACTGTTCAATTTGTTTCCGCACAAATGCGTCATCGACAATGTGACGCTCGCACCGATGCTGACCAAAGGCGTGCCGCGGGCCGCCGCCGAGAAGCGGGCGATGGAGCTGCTCGACATGGTCGGCATGGTCGACAAGGCCAAAGCGATGCCGGCGCAGCTTTCCGGCGGACAGAAGCAGCGCGTCGCGATTGCCCGGGCGCTGGCGCTGTCGCCGAAGATCATGCTGTTCGACGAGGTCACCTCGGCGCTCGACCCGGAGCTCGTCGACGAGGTGCTCAACGTCATGCGCAAGCTCGCCGCCGAGACCGACATGACCATGCTGCTGGTCACCCACGAGATGGGTTTCGCCCATGACTTCGCCGACCGGGTGCTGTTCTTCGATCGCGGCAGAATAGTCGAGGAGGGCAAGCCCGACGAGATTTTCCGCCATCCCAAACAGGAGCGTACGCAAGGTTTCCTGAAGAAGATCATTGCGGCCGGACATCGGGTCTGACTGCCATGCGAGGCGGCGACGCCTCAAGCAAGCCAAGAAGACAGACAAACAAGGAGTTGGGAACAATGAAGAAATTTGCCATTGTAGCCGGCGTCGCCGGTATTGCGCTGACGGCGGTGCTGGCCGCCTCGACAGCCGGCTCGGCCGACGATAGCAAGCTCGAAGAGCTCAAGGCGCAAGGCTTTGCCCGCGTCGCCATCGCCAACGAGCCGCCCTATACGGCGGTCGCTGCCGACGGCAAGGTTTCGGGTGCGGCGCCTGACGTTGCCCGGGAAATCTTCAAACGCCTTGGCGTCAACGACATCGTCGCCTCGATCTCGGAATATGGTGCCATGATCCCCGGCTTGCAGGCCGGCCGTTTCGACGTCGTCACCGCCGGCCTGTTCATGAAGCCGGAACGTTGTGCTGCGGTCGCCTATTCGGAACCGGTGCTGTGCGATGCCGAGGCGATGCTGGTGAAGAAGGGCAACCCGAAGGGCTTCAAGAGCTACGAGGACGTCGCCAAGGACACCAGCGCGACGATCGGCGCACCGGGTGGCGGTACCGAGGAAAAGCTGGCGCTCACCGCAGGTGTGCCGCGCGAGCGCGTCATCGTCGTGCCGGACGGCCAGAGCGGCCTGAAGATGCTGCAGGACGGCCGCATCGATGCCTATTCGCTGCCCGTGCTGTCGATCAACGACCTGGTCAAGAAAGCCAATGATCCGAACCTCGAAGTCATCGCGCCGGTGGTCGGTGCGCCGGTCTATTGCGACGGCGCGGCCTTCAAAAAGGGCGACGAAGCGCTACGTGATGCCTATGATGTCGAGCTGGCGAAACTGAAGAAGTCCGGCGAGTTCGCCAAGATCATCGAACCCTATGGCTTCTCGGCGGCGGCGGCGATGTCGACGAGCCGCGACAAGCTCTGCTCGGCGAAGTAGGCACGTTCTTCCTTCTCCCCGTTGACGGGGAGAAGGTGGCCGAAGGGCCGGATGAGGGGCGACGCCAGCTTCTGACAGATTGGCTCTGCCCCTCATCTGCCTGCCGGCATCTTCTCCCCGTGGACGGGGAAAAGGATGCTGAAGTGATCGCCTCGCTAAATATTCAATGCGGAGCCCTTTCGACCAATGACCCAATGGTCCGGCTATTTCGGCCTGATTTTGCAAGGAGCGCTTGTCACCATCGAGTTGACGTTGATGGGGTCGGTGCTGGCCTTGATCATGGCCTTTCTTGCCGGGCTGGGGCGGCTGTCGCGGTTTTTCGTGCTGCGCGCGCTGGCCACTGCCTATATCGAGTTCTTCCGCGGCACCTCGATCTTCGTGCAGCTGTTCTGGGCCTATTTCGTGCTGCCTTTTGCCGGCATTTCGCTGACGCCGCTGCAGGCCGGGGTGCTGGCGCTGGGCCTCAATGTCGGCGCCTATGCAGCGGAAGTGGTGCGTGGCGCCATCAAGTCGATCGGCCGCGAACAATATGAGGCCTGCACCGCGCTCAATCTCGGCCGCTGGCAAGCCATGCGCCATATCATCTTGCCGCAGGCGCTTCTGGTGATGCTGCCGACCTTCGGCAACAACGCCATCGAGCTGCTCAAGGCCACCGCCGTCGTTTCGCTGATCTCGCTCGCCGACCTGACCTTCCAGGCGCAGGTGGTGCGTTCGCAGACCGGCAACACGCTGGTGCCGTTCAGCACCATCCTTGTCATCTATTTCGCACTGGCGCTGCTCATCTCATGGGGCGTGCGGTCGCTGGAACGCCGTATGGCGCGCGGCCTCGACGGGGTGCGCGTCTGATGGAGCGGGCCTGATAATGGAATGGGATTGGGATTTTGTCCGGCAAATCCTGCCGACGCTGATCGAGGGGGTGAAGATCACCATCCTGGCGACGCTGCTCGGCTCGGTGCTGGCGGCCATCGTTGGGCTGGGCATCGCGTTGGCGCGCCGGTCACCGAATAAGGCGTTGTCGCGCACGGTCGGCTTTCTTGCAGAGTTCATCCGTGGCACGCCGCTGTTGGTGCAGCTCTATTTCATCTTCTACGTGCTGCCGGATTTCGGCGTCCTGTTGCCGCCGCTGGTGGCGGGCGTCATCGGTCTCGGGCTGCATTACGGCACCTACACAGCCGAGGTCTACCGCGCCGGCATCGACAATGTGCCCCGCGGCCAATGGGAAGCGGCCAAGGCCTGCAACCTGAACGCCACGCAGACCTGGACGCACATCATCATTCCGCAGGCGATCCCGCCGATGATCCCAGCGCTTGCCAATTATTTCATCGCCATGTTCAAAGAGACGCCGCTGCTGTCGGCGATCACCGTGCTGGAACTGATGAACCAGGCCAAGAGCGTCGCCAATACCTATTATCGGTATATCGAACCGATCACCTTGGTCGGCGCCTTCTTCCTCGCCATCAGCCTGTTCTCGGTGGTGCTGCTGCGCTGGCTGGAACACCGTTATGGGCGGATCGAACGATGAGCGCTGCACCCGATATCCGCCTGCACTCAGCCCGGCCGCCGCTCGATGCGCGTCCGCTGGAAAAGCGGGTCGGCCTGATCATCCTCGCCACCGACCATACGAGCGAACCGGATTTTCACCGCATGGTGGCAAGCGATCGTATCGGCGTCTATGTCGCGCGCATTCCCTATGCCAACCCGACGACGCCGGACAATTTGCGCAAGATGCAGCCGTCACTGACGGCGGCCGCGGGCCTGATCCTGCCCGACGAGCCGCTCGATGCGATCTGCTATTCCTGCACCTCGGCTTCGGTCGTGATCGGCGATGCCGAAATCGAGGCGACGGTGCAGGCCGCCAAGCCCGGCGTGCCGGTGGTCACGCCGCCGATGGCCGGGGTGCGCGGCCTGAAGGCGCTAGGCGCCAGGGCGATCAGCATCCTCACTCCCTATACGGTCGAGACCAGCCGGCCGATGGCGGCCTATTTCACAGAGCATGGATTCGAAATCGTCAGCTTCACTTGCCTCGGCTTCGAGGACGACCGCGAGATGGCGCGGATTGCACCGAAATCCTTGGTCGATCTGGCCCGCGAGATGACGGCCCCGCAGGCCGACGCGCTGTTCGTGTCCTGCACGGCGCTGCGGTCGGCGGCGGCAGTTGTCGGCATGGAAGAGGCTATCGGCCGGCCCGTCGTCACCAGCAACCAAGCGACGGCCTGGAATTGCCTGCGGCTCTGCGGAGATGAGATGTCGCGCCCTGAATTCGGCCGTCTGATGACGCTGCCGTTGAACTGATTGCAGAGCCATGACCACGTCCAGGATAAGCCTCTCCGATATCCGCGCCGCGCGCGAGCGCATCGCAGGCAAGGTCGAGCGTACGCCGACCGTCACTTCCCGGAGTCTTTCCCAGCACTTGGGCGCTGCAGTTTATCTCAAGCTCGAACATCGGCAGACCACCGGCGCCTTCAAGCTGCGTGGTGCCTCGAACGCTATCGCCTCGCTGACAGAAGAGGAGAGGGCGCGTGGCGTCGTCGCTGCCTCGACCGGCAATCACGGCCGGGCGCTGGCTTATGCCGCTCAACTGCAAGGTATCCACGCGACGATCTGCATGTCGCGGCTGGTGCCGCAGAACAAGCTCGACGAAATCCGCCGGCTCGGCGCCGAGATCCGCATCGTCGGCAACAGCCAGGACGATGCGCAGCAGGAGGTGGAGCGGCTGGTCGCCGAAGACGGGCTGATCATGCTGCCGCCTTTCGACCATCCCGCAATCGTCGCGGGACAAGGCACGCTCGGGCTGGAGATCATCGAGCAGGTTCCGGACGCCGCTTTGGTGCTGGTGCCGCTTTCCGGTGGTGGGCTGGCGGCCGGCGTCGCTGCTGCCGTGAAGGGCGTCAGTCCGGCGACGAAGGTGGTGGGCGTTTCGATGGCGCGCGGTGCCGCGATGAAGGCGAGCCTCGACGCGGGGCATCCGGTGCTGGTCGAGGAACTGCCGACGCTGGCCGACTCGCTTGGCGGCGGCATAGGCCTCGACAACCGGCTGACCTTTTCCATGTGCCGCGACCTGCTCGACGATGTGATCCTGCTCAGCGAGGACGAGATCGCCACCGGCATCCGCCATGCCTATGAACAGGAGCGCGAGATCGTCGAAGGCGCCGGCGCGGTCGGCATCGCGGCCGTGCTTGCCGGCAAAGTCAGGGCGAGCGGCCCGACGGTGCTCGTGCTGTCCGGCCGCAACATCGATATGACACTGCACCGCAAGATCATCTGCGGCGAAGCAATTGCGGAGAGCGCAGCATGAGCCGGATGACGATCCTCACCGAAGCCGAATTGCGCAAGATCGTGAAGCTCGATCTCGATGCCGTCGCCTGCGTCGAGAACGCGTTTCGGGCGCTCGCTACCTTGCCGGTGGCAATGCCGCCAATCCTACGGCTCGATATCCCAGAGCATCGCGGCGAGGTCGACGTCAAGACCGCCTATGTGCCGGGTATCGACGGTTTTGCGATCAAGATCAGTCCCGGCTTTTTCGACAATCCGAAACTCGGCCTGCCCAGTGTCAACGGCATGATGGTGCTGCTGTCTTCGAAAACCGGTCTGGTCGAGGCGCTGCTGCTCGACAATGGCTATCTCACCGACATCCGCACGGCCGCCGCCGGCGCGGTCGCCGCCAAACATCTGTCGCGGGCGGACTCCTCCGTTGCCGCGATCTTCGGTGCCGGTGTTCAGGCCGGACTGCAGCTCGAGGCGCTGATGCTGGTGCGGCCGATCACCGAGGCTCGTATCTGGGCAAGGGATGCCGCCAAGGCCGAAGCCGCGGCGGACGCATTGTCCGAAAGACTGGGCATCGCCGTTCACGCCGAGCCAGACGCGGCAAAGGCAGCCGCCGATGCCGACATCATCGTCACCACGACACCGTCGACCGAGCCGCTGATCAAGGCCGGCTTCGTCTCCGCCGGCCAGCACATCACCGCGATGGGCTCGGATGCCGAGCACAAGAACGAGATCGCGCCGGCGATCCTGCGCATGGCCGACCTCTACGTCGCCGATAGCGCCAAGCAGACGCGACGATTGGGCGAACTGCACCATGCCATCGCGGCGGGCGTGATGGCGGCCGATGCAGAGATCACCGAGCTTGGCCACATCATCGCAGGCGAAAGGCATGGCCGGCGTTCGGACAGCGACATCACCATCGCCGATCTGACCGGCGCCGGGGTGCAGGACACGGCGATCGCCACGCTCGCCCGCGACCGTGCGCGTGCAGCCAAGACCGGTACGATTTTCGAAAGCTGATACCGGCCGCAAGGCCCAACAAACGAGGACCAAGAACAATGCAGCCTAATTTGAAATTCTCGCGTGGCGAATATGCGGAGCGCCTCGCCAAGACGCGGCAAGCCATGGCGGCCAAGGGCGTCGATTTGCTTGTTGTCAGCGATCCGTCCAACATGGCCTGGCTGACCGGCTATGACGGCTGGTCGTTCTATGTGCACCAGGCCGTCATCGTGCCGCCGTCGGGCGAGCCGGTGTGGTACGGTCGCGGCCAGGACGCCAACGGTGCCAAGCGCACCGCCTATCTCGCGCACGACAACATCGTCGGCTATGCCGACCACTATGTGCAGTCGGCCGAGCGCCACCCGATGGATTTTCTGTCCAGCGTGCTCTCCGATCGCGGCTGGGGGAAGCTCAGCATCGGTGTCGAGATGGACAATTACTGGTTCTCGGCCGCTGCATTCGCATCGCTGCAGAAGCATCTGCCCAATGCCCGCTTCGTCGATGCCACCGCACTCGTCAACTGGCAGCGCGCGGTGAAGAGCCCGACCGAAATCGATTACATGCGCAAAGCCGCCCGCATCGTCGAAGCGATGCACCAGCGCATCGTCGACAAGATCGAAGTCGGCATGCGCAAATGCGACCTGGTCGCCGAGATCTACGATGCCGGCACGCGCGGCGTCGACGGCATCGGCGGCGACTATCCGGCGATCGTGCCGCTGCTGCCGTCGGGCGCCGACGCATCGGCGCCGCATATGACCTGGGACGACCGGCCGATGAAATCGGGCGAGGGCACCTTCTTCGAGATCGCCGGCTGCTACAACCGCTATCACTGCCCGCTGTCGCGCACCGTTTTCCTCGGCAAGCCGACGCAGGAGTTCCTCGACGCCGAAAAAGCGACGCTGGAAGGCATGGAGGCGGGACTTGCCGCCGCCAAGCCCGGCAACACATGCGAGGACATCGCCAACGCCTTCTTCGCGGTGCTGAAGAGATACGGCATCGTCAAGGACAACCGCACCGGCTACCCGATCGGGCTTAGCTATCCGCCGGACTGGGGCGAACGCACGATGAGCCTGCGCCCCGGCGACCGCACCGAACTCAAGCCCGGCATGACCTTCCATTTCATGACCGGCCTGTGGCTGGAGACGATGGGGCTCGAGATCACCGAATCCATTTTGATCACCGAGACAGGCGTCGAGTGCCTGGCCAATGTGCCGCGCAAGCTGGTGGTGAAGAATTGAGCCCGATGTCCAGCCTTCGCCCGTCACCGATCACGCCGACCGTCGATTTCGAACGCGACGGCGTGCAGCACGGGTTTCTGCGGCTGCCTTACAGCCGTGACGATTCGGCCTGGGGATCGGTGATGATCCCGATTTGCGTGATCCGCAACGGCAAGGGATCGACCGCGCTGCTCACAGGCGGCAATCACGGCGACGAATATGAGGGGCCACTGGCGCTGTACGATCTCGCCCGCACGCTCGATCCAAAGCAGGTCAGCGGCACGGTCATCATCGTGCCGGCGATGAACTATCCGGCGTTCCGCGCCGGCACCCGCACCTCGCCCATCGACAAGGGCAATCTCAACCGCAGCTTTCCCGGCCGGCCCGACGGCACGGTGACCGAAAAGATCGCCGATTATTTCCAGCGCGAACTCCTGCCCCGTACAGACATCGCGCTCGATTTCCATTCCGGCGGCAAGACGCTCGACTTCGTGCCGTTCTGCGCCGCCCACATCCGGCCCGACAAAGTATTGGAGGAGAAAGGGTTCGCTGCCGTGGCAGCGTTCTCCGCGCCTTGGTCGATGAAGATGCTGGAGATCGACGCGGTCGGCATGTTCGACACTGCCGCCGAAGAGATGGGCAAGCTGTTCATCACCACCGAGCTTGGCGGCGGCGGGACTTCGCGCGCGGAAACGGTGCGGATCGCGCGTCGGGGCGTGCTCAATGTGCTGCGCCATGCCGGCATCGTCGCCGGCGCGGTCGCGATGCAGCCGACCCGCTGGCTCGACATGCCGTCGGGCGATTGCTTCTCGTTCGCCGAGGACGACGGGATGATCGAAACGATGATCGATCTCGGCGAGCCGGTGGCAGAAAACCAGGTGCTGGCGCGCATCCACTCCATCGGCCGCACCGGCGCCGCTCCTCAGGAGATCAGGGCCAAAATGTCCGGTCTGTTGGCGGCGCGGCATTTTCCAGGCTTGGTCAAGGCCGGCGACTGTGCTGCCGTGGTGGCCATGCTGGTCGATTGAGGGTTAGGAGGCCGATGTCGGAAACGGCTCCGCCTTGCCTTTGGGGCGATCGCCGATGGCAAAGACGGCGCTCGCCTCGCTGACGATTGAGACATGATCCTTGGCGGCTGTTCCGGCCGCCGCACTGTCGCCGCGCATGATTGCGGTGACGATGGCGTCATGCTCCTGCCAGGACTGGGCCAGCCGCCCGGGCAGCATGAATTGCGCGCGCCGGAACGGCGCCAGGCGGCCGCGGGTCATGACGGTCAACTCATAAATGTGCTTGCTGTGGGCGCCGCGATAGAGCCGGGTGTGGAACTCGGTGTTGAAAAGCTCATACTCTTCTTCGGCCCCGAGCTGCACCAAGCGCGCCGATGCCTGATGCTCGGCCTCCAGCGTGCGGCGCTCGCCGGCCGTCATGCGCTCGGCCGAGAAGCGCGCGCAGATCGCTTCAAGCTCGGCCATGCTCTCGAACATCGAGGCGAGGTGCTCCTGCGTCACCACGGCGACGGTGGCGCCACGGTTCGGCCGCCTTTCGACCAGTCCCATGGCGCTGAGCCGGCTGAGCGCTTCCCTGATCGGCGTACGTGAGACATCGAAGCGGGCGGCGAGCGAGGCCTCGTCGAGCTTTTCGCCTGGGCGCAGGAAGCCGGTGACGATCCGGTCGCTGATCGCCCTCACCATCTGATCGACGGTCGTGCCCGACCTGATCAAATTGCGCTTTCCCGACACGTCTCCTCCGTCCAGTCTTTTCGCTAGAGCCGAGAGCCACGCACCGGCCTCGATTCCTCCGCAGCTCTGTATGCCTATGTTTTAGCCTTCATGTCAAATTGACGATTTTGAAGGCAAAAAGTGTATGCAATTGCTCCGGCTTTGTGCAGTCCACGTCGGCGCACTCATTGATATTGCTGAATAAATCCCATTTCTGAAACTGGCACATTGATTGCATACACTTCTTTCATTGAGGTGTTAACCGGCCCCAAAGGCCCCACAGAGGGAGCATTCAATGTCCGAGAGATTCATGCTTAGCCGCCGCGACCTACTCAAGACGTCCGCCGCCGGAGCGGCGCTCGGCCTTGCGTCCGCATCGTTTCCGATAAGCAGGGCCTTCGCCGCGACGGCCACCGTCGGCTTCATCTATGTCGGGCCAAAGGACGATTACGGCTACAACCAGGCGCATGCCGAAGGCGCCGCCACGCTGAAGGGGATCGAAGGCATTTCCGTCGTCGAAGAGGAGAACGTGCCGGAGACGGTCGACGTCCAGAAGACGATGGAATCGATGATCAATCTCGACGGTGCGTCGCTGATCTTCCCGACCTCGTTCGGCTATTTCGATCCGCACATGCTGGCCATGTGCACGAAATTCCCCGACGTGCAGTTCCGCCATTGCGGTGGCATGTGGAACAAGGACAAGCATCCGATGAATGCCGGTTCCTATTTCGGCTATATCGGCATGGGCCAGTATCTGAACGGCGTCGTCGCCGGCCACACCAGCAAGACCAAGAAGCTCGGCTTCGTCGCGGCAAAGCCGATCCCGCAGGTGCTGCTCAACATCAATTCCTTCCTGCTCGGCGCGCGCTCGGTCGACCCGACCATCACCTGCCAGGTGATCTTCACCGGCGAGTGGTCGCTGGCGGTCAAGGAGGCGGAGGCCACGAATGCGCTGGTCGACCAGGGTGCCGACGTCATCACCTGCCATGTCGACAGTCCCAAGGTGGTGGTCGAGACGGCGGCCGGGCGTGGCGCCTTCGTCTGCGGCTATCATGCCAACCAGAGCCCGCTGGCGCCGGAAAAATACCTGACCGGCGCGGAATGGAACTGGGCCAAGGTCTACAAGATGTTCGTCGACGATCTGGTGGCCGGCACACCGCTGCCCAATTTCACGCGCGGCGGCCTGGCCGACGGCTTCGTCAAGATGAGCCCGCTCGGCCCCGCCGTCGGCGACGCCGCCCGCAAGCAGTTCGACGGCACGCTGGCCGAAATGATGAAAGGCGGATTTTCCGTCATCAAGGGTCCGCTGAAGAGCAACAAGGGCGTCGTCGTCGCGACCGAAGGCCAGGCCTTCGTCGAGACCGCGCTCGAGCTCGAAAGCATGGACTACCTGGTCGAGGGAGTCGTCGGTTCGACCGCCTGAACCGGATCGGAGACGGGGCCATGGCAGACACGATCAGCACTGCGGGCGCACCGGCGCTGTTTGGCGCCAGGAATTATCCGGCGGCGCTCGAATGGGCGGCGCGGCGCGCGGAAGCCTTCGTCATACCGCTCGCGGCGCTGATCGTCGGCATGGCGCTGTTCAGCGTGTTCATCGCGCTGGTCGGCACATCGCCGGTGCAACTCTACGAGACGATGTGGCGCGGTGGCTTCGGCTCGTGGTTCTCGATCCAGAACTCGCTCTCGCGGGCAGCACCGCTTTTACTGGCAGCGCTCTGCGTGGCGCTGCCGGCACGGCTCGGGCTCGTCGTGATCGGCGGCGAAGGCGCGATCGTGCTGGGCGGCGTTGCCGCCGCCGCCATCGGCGTCGCGGCGAATGGCGCGCCGGCTTTTCTGGTCATCCTGCTGATGGGCGTGGCGGGCGTGGTCGCCGGCGGCATCTGGATCGGTGCCGTCGGCGCACTCCGCCACTACCGCGCCGTCAACGAAACCATCTCCAGCCTGCTGATGGCCTATATCGCCATCGCGCTGATGAACCATCTTGTCGAAGGGCCGCTGCGCGATCCGGCCTCGCTCAACAAACCCTCGACCGAGCCGCTGGTGGATGCCTACCGCATCGGCAACATTCCAGGCATGGACGTGCACTGGGGCCTGGTCGTCGGTATCGTCGCCTGCATCCTATCCTGGCTGTTGATCGAAAAGACACGCTGGGGTTTTGCCGCCCGCATCGCCGGCGGCAATGTCAGGGCGGCCCAGGTGCAAGGGCTTGCCGTCGGGCCGCTGATCGTCGGCTTCACCGGGTTGGCCGGCGGCTTCGCCGGGCTGGCCGGCATGCTGGAGGTCGGCGCCGTGCAGGGCAGTGCCAACGCCTCGCTCGCCGCCGGCTACGGCTATACCGGCATCCTCGTCGCCTTCCTCGCCCGCCACAATCCGCTCGCCATCGTTCCGGTCGCTTTCCTGCTCGGCGGCATCGGCGCGTCCGGCGGGCTGATCCAGCGCCGCATGGACCTACCCGACGCCACCGTGCTGGTGCTGCAAGGCATGCTCTTCGTCGTCATCCTGTTCAGCGAAACCTTTTACGGCCGCTTCAAGGTCTTTAATCCCGATCTGTGGAAGAGGAGCTCCTGATGGACGCGACCGAGATCGGCCTGTGGGGCGTGCCGCTTGCCATACTCGGCGGCGCCATCCGCGTTTCGACACCGTTCATCTTCGTCTCGCTCGGCGAAGCCATCACCGAACGCTCCGGCCGCATCAATCTCGGCCTCGAAGGCACGCTGGTCTTCGGCGCCATGACCGCCTATGCCGTCGCAGTGATGACCGGCTCGCCATGGCTGGGCCTGGTGGCCGCCGCCGGTGCCGGTCTTTGCTTCGGCCTGTTCCACGGCTGGATCTGCAAATTCCGCGGGGTGAACGACATCGCCATCGGCATTGCGCTGATGCTGTTCGGGTCCGGTCTCGCCTTCTTCTTCGGCAAGCCGTTCATCCAGCCCTCGGCGCCAGACCTGCCGGCCATCGCCTTCGGTGGCTGGTCGAACATTCCGCAGGTGCAGGCGGCGCTCAACGTCAACGTGCTGTTCCTGATTGGTGCGGCACTTGCCGTGTTCCTGTGGTGGGCCTTCCGCAACACGCGCGCCGGCCTGATCGTGCGCGTCGTCGGCGACAGCTCCGATGCGGCGCGCGCCATGGGCCTCAATCCCAACACCGTGCGCCTGCTTGCGACAGGTGTCGGCGGCGCGCTCGCCGGCATCGGCGGCGCCTATCTGTCGCTTTATTACCCCGGCAGCTGGACCGAACGCATCTCGTCAGGGCAGGGCCTGATGGCGGTGGCGCTGGTCATCTTCGCGCGCTGGAATCCGCTTGGCTGCTTTGCCGCGGCACTGTTGTTCGGCGGTGCCGGCGCGCTGGGCCCGGCGTTGCAGTCGGTCGGGGTGACCCAGGGCTACTATCTCTTCTACGCCGCACCTTACATCCTCACGCTCATCATCATGATCGCCACCTCGTCGCCGAGCCGCACGCTTGCCGGCGCGCCGGGCGAATTGTCGATCACCAAATGACTGGAGTTTTTCCGATGAACGCCAGAGCCGAGATCACCCAGCGCTACATCGACGCCGATCCCTATCCATGGCCCTATAATGGCGAGCTGCGGCCGGACAACACGGCGTTGATCATCATCGACATGCAGACCGATTTCTGCGGGCCGGGCGGCTATGTCGATCATATGGGCTACGATCTTTCGCTGGTGCGGGCGCCGATCGAGCCGATCAAGTCGGTGCTCGCAGCCATGCGGGCCAAGGGCTACACCATCATCCACACGCGCGAGGGCCACCGGCCCGATCTCGCCGACCTGCCGGCCAACAAGCGCTGGCGCTCGCGCCGCATCAATGCCGGCATCGGCGACCCCGGGCCTTGCGGGCGCATCCTGGTGCGCGGCGAAGCCGGCTGGGACATCATCCCCGACCTCTATCCGGCGGCGGGCGAACCGATCATCGACAAGCCGGGCAAGGGCTCGTTCTGCGCCACCGACCTGGAGCTGATCCTGCGCCAGCGCAGCATCGAAAACATCGTGCTGACCGGCATCACCACCGATGTCTGCGTCCACACGACGATGCGCGAGGCCAATGATCGCGGCTTCGAATGCGTGATGCTGGAGGATTGCTGCGGCGCGACCGACTACGGCAACCATCTCGCTGCAATCAAGATGATCAAGATGCAGGGCGGGGTGTTCGGCGCGGTATCGAACTCGGGGTCCTTCGTCGCGCAACTGCCGTGAGGACACGACCTTGAGCGGAAGCATCGGCAAGAAAGCTGTCGGCGTCGAGACCATCGGCATGACCATGCGCTTCGGCGCCTTCACCGCGCTGGACGACGTCTCGATCAAGGTGCCGGCGGGATCATTCCATGCGCTGCTCGGCGAAAACGGCGCCGGCAAGTCGACGCTGGTCAAATGCATGATGGGTTTTTACCATCCGACCGCCGGCGACATGCTGGTCGATGGCCGCGAGGTCGCGATCGCCAGCCCCAAGGACGCCTCGGCGCTCGGGCTCGGCATGGTCTACCAGCATTTCACGCTCGTCCCGTCGCTGACCGGTGCGGAGAACCTGGTCATTTCGCGCGAGAAGGTGCCCGGCGTCATCGACTGGCGCAAGGAGCGCGCCGCGCTTGCGCAATTCATGCAGCGGATGCCGTTCAAGCTGCCGCTCGACGTCAAGGTGGCGGAACTTGCGGCCGGCGAGAAGCAGAAGCTCGAAATCATCAAGCAGCTCTATCTCGGCCGCAGTTTCCTGGTGCTCGACGAGCCGACTTCGGTGCTCACCCCCGGCGAGGCGCAGGAAGTGCTTGGCCTGGTGCGCGACATGACCAGTACCGGCGACCTTACGGTGCTGATGATCTCGCACAAATTCCACGAGGTGACCGCCTTTGCCGACGACATCACCGTGCTGCGCAAGGGCCTGCTGACCGGAACCGGCAAAGTCTCGGAGCTTTCGCACAAACAGATGGCGGCGATGATGATCGGCGACCAACCGATTGCAGCACTCGACAGCCGCGCTCCGGTGCCGGCGGGCGCCAGGCGGGTGCTGACGGTAAAGTCGCTGAAGGCACCCGACCGCACCGGCTTGAAAATCATCGACATCGGCGAGCTCGATGTGAAATCCGGTGAGATCGTCGGCGTCGCCGGCATCTCCGGCAACGGCCAGAAGGAGTTTCTCGAAGTCCTTGCCGGACAGCGGGCGCGCAATGGCGGTGACGTTCTGGTGAAAGGCTCGCCCTATGGCGCCAGCCGCAGCGAGGCGCGCACGCTCAATGTTCGCTTCATTCCGGAGGAACCGTTGCGCAATGCCTGCGCACCGAAGATGACGGTGGCGGAAAACATGGCCTTCCGCACCTTCGACCTCAACGAGGCCGGCAAGCCGGTCAACTGGATCAGGATGAGCGCGATCAGGGTCTACGCGGCCCGTCTGGTCGAACAGTTCAAGGTCAAGACGGCCTCGCTCGCTTCGCCGATTTCGTCGCTGTCGGGCGGCAATGTGCAGCGCGCGGTGCTGGCGCGGGAACTGACCGGCGACGTCGACTTGCTCATCGTGTCGAATCCCTGCTTCGGCCTCGACTTCTCCGCCGTCGCCGAAATACGCGCCCGCATCATGAAGGCGCGCAATGCCGGCGCCGCAGTGCTCCTCATGTCGGAGGACCTCGATGAACTGCTCGAGCTCTCGGACCGCATCTTCGTCATGTCGGACGGCGCGCTGGTCTACGAGACGCCGATCGCGCAGGCGAGCGTGCAGACGATCGGCGAGCACATGGCGGGACATCACTGATGGCGGAGATTGAGGCGCTGCCGTTTCCGTTTGCCTTCAGGCCTGAGGCGACGGCGCTGGTCGTCATCGACATGCAGCGTGATTTCGCCGAACCCGGCGGCTTCGGCGCCAGCCTCGGCAATGACGTCAGCCGGATCACGGCGATCGTGCCGACGGTGAAAAGGCTGATCGAGGGATTTCGCGCCGCCGGCCTGCCGGTCATCCACACGATGGAGTGCCACAAGGCAGATTTTTCGGACCTGCCGCCGGCCAAGCGCAATCGCGGCAATCCGTCGATTAGGATCGGCGATGTCGGTCCAATGGGCCGTGTGCTGATCGTCGGCGAACCGGGAACGGCGATCCTCGATGAACTTGCCCCATTGCCCGGCGAAATCGTCATCGAAAAGCCGGGCAAGGGCGCGTTCTATGCCACCAGCTTCGGCGACGACCTGAAGCGGCTTGGCGCACAGCAACTGGTCTTTGCCGGGGTAACGACGGAGGTCTGTGTGCAGACCACGATGCGCGAGGCCAACGACCGCGGCTACGAATGCCTGCTGGCGGAGGATGCCACTGAGAGCTACTTCCCCGAGTTCAAGGCGGCTGCCCTTGCCATGATCAGGGCTCAGGGCGCCATCGTCGGCTGGACGGCGACGACGGACCAGGTGCTCGAGGGAATTTCCAATGCCTAACCTTGCCTTTGCCGGCCTCCTCAATGGTGGATGGCGTGATCTCCCATTCGAGCATTTCCGCGAAGGCATCACGGTGCATTGGCTGCTCAAGGGTAGGCCGATGGAACCGTCGGTCGCGATCCTGAACTACCGGCCCGGCGCCGCGGTGCCGCGTCACCGCCATGCCGGACTGGAAACGATCGTCGTGCTGGAAGGCACCCAGAGCGACGAGAACGGCGATCATGCCGCGGGCAGCGTGATCCTGAACCCGGTCGGAACCGAGCATTCGGTGTGGACAAAAGACGGCTGCGTCGTGCTCATCCAGTGGAACCTACCGGTAGTCATTCTGGACGAGGCCAAATGAGCGACATCCACTTCGACATAGCGAGCCTGCACGCCGCCTATCAGGCCGGCGTCAGCATCGGCGAGGTGATCGATACGATCCATGCGCGGCTTGCGGCGGCCGATGACCCGGGCATCTTCATCCATCTCGCGAGTAGGGCGGAGATGCTCGCCGAAGCGGAAAGGCTCGGCCCATTCGATTCGGGGGCAAAGCCGCTGTGGGGCGTGCCATTCGCGGTCAAGGACAACATCGATGTTGCCGGCATGCCGACGACGGCGGCTTGCGCGGAATATGCCTACTTGCCGGCGAAAGACGCCACGGTCGTCGCGCGGCTCAAGGCCGCCGGCGCACTGGTCGTCGGCAAGACCAATCTCGACCAGTTCGCCACCGGCCTGGTCGGCGTGCGCACGCCCTATCCAATCCCGAGGAATGCGATCGACCCGAAACTGGTGCCTGGCGGCTCATCGTGCGGCTCGGCCGTGGCGACGGCGCGTGGCATCGTCTCGTTCGCGCTTGGCACCGACACCGCCGGTTCGGGGCGCATTCCCGCCGGCCTCAACAACATCGTCGGGCTCAAGCCAAGCGTCGGCGCGCTATCAGCCGCCGGCGTCGTGCCGGCCTGCCGGACACTCGATTGCGTCTCGGTCTTCGCGCTTACCGTCGACGACGCCTACCATGTGTTCGAGGCGGCGGCCGCAAAGGACGACGCCGATCCCTATTCGCGTGACCTCGGCGTCCAGGGCCTTGCAGCGCGCCCGCCGGTGCTGACGGTCGGCGTGCCGGCCAGGGCCGATCGGACGTTCTTCGGCGACGAAGCGATGCAGGCGGGCTTCGAGGCCGCTCTTGCCTCGCTGGAGGCGCTGGGCTGCAGGCTGGTCGAAATCGCGTTCGGCGATTTCTACGCCACGGCCAACCTGCTTTATGAAGGCGCCTGGGTAGCCGAGCGTTACGCCGCGATCAGGGACTTCATGGATGCCAACGAGGCCGCCATGCATCCGGTGACGCGGCAGATCATCGGCGGCGGGCGAAAACTTTCAGCCGCGGACGCCTTCAATGGGCTCTATGCCTTGCAGGCCTACAAGGCCAGGCTTGCGCCGGTCATCGCCTCGGTCGACCTATTCTGTGTGCCGACCGCGCCGACGCACTACACGGTCGAAGCGGTGTTGGCTGATCCGATCGTCACCAACAGCCGGCTCGGCACCTACACCAATTTCGTCAACCTGCTCGACATGTGCGGCATCGCCGTGCCGAGCGGAACACGCAGCGACGGTCTGCCGATGAGCGTCACCTTGCTTGCCGCGGCGGGCAAGGACCACCTGACGGCGTCGCTTGCCCGCGATGTCCATGCGGCAAGCCGCCTTGCGCTGGGCGCTACCGGCTGGCCGCTGCCGCCGCGTGGCGATGTTTGCGCGAACGTGGATGAAGGCACGATCGAACTGGCCGTGGTCGGCGCGCATCTATCGGGCATGGCGCTGAACGGCCAGTTGCAGCAGCTCGGCGCGATTTTCGCCCGGGCTGCAAGAACGGCGCCGCTCTACCGGCTCTACGCGCTCGCCGGCCAGTCGGTGCCGCGGCCTGGGCTCGAGCGCACCTGCAACGGCAAGGGCACAGCGATCGAGGTCGAAGTCTGGCGGCTGTCGCCGCAAGCCTTCGGCCGCTTCGTCGCCGCGATCCCGCCGCCGCTCGGCATCGGCACGCTTCTGCTCGATGACGGAACGTCGCCGAAAGGCTTTCTCGTCGAAAGTGCCGGCCTCACCGATGCAGAGGAGATCTCGCATTTCGGCGGCTGGCGCAATTTCATGGCGGATCAGCAGGTGCGGAGCTGACGCTATTACTCGACCTTTTGCCGGAACTTTGAATGGCAGCTCGAGCAATCCTGCAAGATGAGATGCAGGAGGTGCTCCGCCGGCAACTTAGTGGGATCGGCTTCCGCGAGTGATGGTCGCTTGCCAAGCAGGCTGCCACCGCCCATTGCCAGGCCGGAACCCATTCTCATGTCGTCGGTGATATGCGGTGGTGCCCGCTCGGCGTCGGCGGCCAGGGCGCTGGCCAGCGTTCCGATGTGGCGTGCCAGCCCTTCGAACTCCGCGCGGGCGGGGTCGATATCCGGCTTGGCGCCTGAAGGCGCACCCAATGTCGCGCTGGGGAATTCGGCAATCAGGGCAGGGCCGGTGCGGGCGCGGATGGTCTCGGCCGCCGCCTTGAAGGCCGCGGCGTCGTACGCCTGCTTGCCGTCGAACATCCCGGCGATCGCCTTTGCCGCCGCGGCCATTTCCTTCATCGAGGCCTGGCGAGCCTCGATGATCGTATCACGGCTCGAATGGGCGGCAGCGAGCACGACAGAGACGCAGGCAAGCGACAGCACCGTTACAGCTGCTGCGAGCCTCACTGGGCCGCGCCTTGTCCCGCCAACTCGTCGATGATCGGGCAATCCGGCCGCTCGTCACCGTGGCAGTGACTGACCAGATGGTGAAGCAAGCCGCGCAATCCGACCAGTTCGGCGATCTTCCTGTCAATCTCCACCAGCTTGGCTTTCGCGATCGCCTTCACGTCGGCGCTGTCGCGTTGCCTGTCTTGGTACAGCGAGAGCAACTGGCGGCATTCGTCGACCGAAAACCCGAGGCTTCGCGAGCGCTGCAGGAAGCGCAGCCGGTGAATATCGGCCGTCGAGTAATCGCGATAGCCGTTGTCTGTCCGTGCCGGGTGCAAGAGCCCGATATCCTCATAGTAGCGGATCGTCTTGGCCGGCAGGCCGGATTTTTCGGATGCGACGCCGATGTTCATGGCGGAAATCTCCTTTGTCGGAGGAAATAGACCTTCCAGTAGATGGAAGGTCAACATGATGTGGCGATTTTGGATGCCCGACGCAACGGCCCGCCGGCTCCAACCGTTTGCCTGCCAGCACATACTGAACCTTCGGGAAGAAATCGGTCCTCGGAAACGTTTATCGAACAGTGCTCAAAACCCGGCGTTCGACATCGGGTGCCGATGAGCAAAGACCCTCCGGCGGTGGCTCGACGCAACACCGTGCAGACGCCGAGGAGACAGAACATGCCCGTCAGGGCCTATATCAACCGGATCGCGACAGCGGTGCCGGAGCACGAGGTTCATCAATTCTACCTGCGTTTCGCGGCCTCCATGCTCGCTGCCGATCGCCGGAGGATCTTCGAACGCATGGCCGATCTTGCCGGCATCGAGCACCGCTATTCCTGCTTTGCGCCGGCGTCCGATCCCGAAGGACCATCCGCCGACCTGGCCGGGACCTTTATCCGCGGCGCGTTTCCCGGAACGGCGGCGAGAATGGCGATGTTCGACGATGCCGCACCTGTCCTTGCGCAAAAGGGCATCGACGGATTGCAGCTTGGCGACGACGCTTCCCGCATCACCCATCTTATCGTCACCACCTGCACCGGTTTTTCGGCGCCGGGCATCGATCTCGAGCTGGTTGCGCGCTGCGGGCTGCCGGACAGCGTGGAACGCACGATGATCGGGTTCATGGGTTGCTATGCGGCGATCAACGGCCTCAAGCTGGCCCGCCACATCGTCCGCTCCGAGCCGCAGGCCAAGGTCCTGCTGGTCAATATCGAACTCTGCACGATGCATCTGCGTGAAACCACCGAGCTGGAAAAACTGCTGTCGTTCTGCCTTTGGGGCGACGGCTGCGCGGCTGCGCTCATCACTGCCGAGCCGGCCGGCATCGAGCTCGATAGCTTTCACTGTCTGGTGGCGAGGGAACGGCGGGACCTGATGCGCTGGAACATTCGCGACCACGGCTTCGAAATGGTTCTTTCCGGCCAGGTGCCGGCAGCGATTCATGAAGCGTTGCGGAACAGCCAGGCCGCCATCCTCGGCGGTCGATCGGCGGAAGACATCGACCTTTGGGCCGTGCACCCGGGTGGACGTTCGGTGCTCGACGCTGTCGAAAGGGCTCTGGAACTGGAGCCCACTGCGCTGGAACCATCGCGCGCGGTGTTGCGCCAATACGGGAACATGTCGTCCGCGACCGTCATGTTCGTGATGAAAGAGATGTTGAAGGCGCCACCCGGCTTGCTCGGCTGCGGCATGTCGTTCGGGCCCGGGCTGACGGCCGAAACCATGCTCTTTCGAACGGTGTCATGAGCGGCCTGAAGCATCGGCAGCTTGCGCCGGAAATCCTCGACGGACTTGCGGCCGACGATCCGCGAGCGCTGACCGCGCGTCGCGACCTTCGGCGGATCAACATGCTGATGTTTCAGGTGCCGATCATGACGTCGTTGCTCAAGAGGTTTGTGCCAAAATCGCCACGCCGCATCCTGGAGATCGGCGCCGGCGATGGCTCCTTCATGCTCGCGGTGGCGCGGCGCATGGCCAGGCATTGGCCTGGGGTCGAACTGGTGATGCTCGACCGCGTCGACCTCGTCACTGCGCAATTGCGCAGTGATTTTGACAGGTTGGGATGGAAGGCTGAAGGGATCATCGCCGATGTCTTCGACTGGGCAGGAAAGATCGAGGGCGCGCCGTTCGACGCCGTCACGGTCAATCTGTTCCTGCATCACCTCGATGATGCACAGCTCATGCATCTGTTTTCGCTGATCAGGCCGAAAGCCCCGTTGCTCCTGGCGACAGAGCCGTTGCGGGCGAAACTGGCGCTGGCCGCGACTCGTCTTCTGCCGGCCATCGGCGCCAATGACGTCACACGAAACGATGCGGCGCAAAGCGTGCGTGCCGGCTTTCGCGGCAGCGAGCTTTCCGGTCTCTGGCTTGCGGCCAACGGCAAACCGGTCGAGGAGCGGCGCGCCGGCCTCTTCTCCCACATCTTCGTCGGCGCCAGTGCCGGCAGCGACTCATGACGCGATTGTCGACTCATGACGCGATCATCATAGGCGCCGGCCCGGCGGGCACCTCCGTCGCGCTCACGCTGGCCCGGCGCGGATGGGCCGTGGCAATTGTGGAAAAGACCGCATTTCCACGCCGCAAGGTCTGCGGCGAATATATCTCGGCAAGCAATCTTGCGCTTCTCGACCAGCTGGAGATCGGCGACGCCTGGCGTGCCAATGCCGGCCCCGAAATCCGCCGCGTCGGCTTGTTTTCCGGCGAGACCTGCGTCGAGGCGGCAATGCCACGTGCAGGAGCTGGGCCTCGTGCGAAGGATGGCTTCGGCCGGGCGCTCGGCCGGGACATTCTCGACTCTCTGCTTTTGCTGGCGGCGCGATCGGCGGGTGTCGAAATCTTTCAGCCCTGCCGCGCCGTTGCCATCGAGCGGGATGGCGAGATGCAACGGGTACGAATTCAAGCCGGAGATGAAACGGCGATGTTGCATGCGCCGGTGATTGTCGCCGCTCACGGCTCTTGGGAACCGGGACCATTGCCCAGCCAGCTCGGAAAGACCAATCGCCCGTCGGACCTGCTCGGCTTCAAGGCGCATTTCACCGGGTCGTCGCTCGCGCCGGATTTGATGCCTCTGCTGGCCTTCCCCGGCGGCTATGGTGGCATGGTCTCGGCGGATCATGGCCGGTTGTCGATCTCGTGCTGCATTCGCCGCGATATGCTGGCGCGGTTACGCAAACAACGTGGCTCCAAACGCCGGAGCCATGTGTCGGCCGCCGATGCGGTCTCCCGCCATCTCGTGGACTCATGCCGGGGCGTGAGAGACGCCCTGGAACCGGCGCTTCTCGACGGTCCGTGGCTTGCCGCAGGTCCGATCCGGCCGGGAATTCGCTCCTGCTACGGAGGGGACATCTTCCGCGTCGGCAATGCAGCCGGAGAGTCTCATCCTGTCATCGCCGAGGGCATCTCGATGGCGCTGCAGTCCGGCTGGCTGCTGGCCTGCGAACTCGCATCCGCGCCAAGTGGCCGGGCAGGGCGCGAGGCCGCCGCCAGACGCTATGAGGCGGCCTGGAAAAGACTGTTCTCCACACGGGTCTACGCTGCCGCGACCCTTGCCGGAATTGCCCTTCGCCCCGGCAGCGCCACCTTGATGGCGGCGATCGTCCGGAATTTCCCGCAGGCACTGACATTGGGCGCGCAACTGAGCGGCAAGACCAAGCCGGTTCCAGGCTTTGCCTGACGAGTGGTGCGGGGTCGTGTTGTCCTGGTCGTCTAATATGCTACCGCTACAGCTGGCAGCTGGCCCCTTCTCCCCGGAATTGCCATCGCATAGCCGTATGCTTGAAGGTATCTACGGCTTCAGGTTCGCAGGTATTTGACCAGGGCTGCAATCGCGAGCAAGAGGGCGACGAACACCAGGACCCAGACGAGCGCCATGCCGCCCATCATCCACGTACCCATTGGTCCATTCATCATTGCAATCACCTTTACGGTCAGTGAAGGCCCGCCTTCGTCGGTAAGCATCGGCGACTGCGAAGGCAATTAGCTCGCCGTGGAATTCGGTCAAGACGACCAGGAAACCGATCGGCCGCCTGTCGCCTTGTCCCGCCAACCGGAAGTGTCCTGTCCTTGCCGTCTCACATACCTCCGCCGCAGCCGTCCGAGAGATCCCAGACGTCGACGACCTGCTTGCCGGTGAAACCGTGCTCGCGGATCAGGAACTTCGCCAATCCGCCATACACTTTCCAGCGCCAGCATTGGCAGCAGCAAGGGCCTTTCTCGTTGGAATTAGCCATCGCATAGTCATAGGCTTGCTGCTCGTCGCCGGAGAGTTTCAAATCGTAGTAGGGCATCATCTTCTGTGCGATGCCGGCTGGAATATCGTACGGATCGCTTGGGATCATCGCGATCTCGCGGTACCTGGCCAAACCGTTCACCTGCTCGGCATAGCGCTTTGTCTCCATTGGGCTGCAGCACGAGCCCGTAATCCGCGACATCGCCGGCATGGTCGCGATCGACTCCGTGAACTTGGCCGAACACGTGCTGTTGCCGTTCTGGCTGAGATATTTGAAACGGCGCACCAGATCGGAATCCTCCGCGGCGATCGCCAAATCCGGCCTCTTGAGCAAGCCGACGACCGCAGCGGCGCCAAAGGCGCTGCCCAGAACAACCGTCCGTCGGGTTGGGTAGCATATCCGGCTCATTTGCTGTTCCTCGCCTGCTCGATCAGTTTCTTCATCGTTGCGAGGTCGGTCGCGCCGGGGAAAATCTGCTCGCCAACGACGAAGCTTGGCGTTCCGCTGATCTTCAGCGCCTGGGCGAGTTGCGTATTCCGGTCGATCGACGCCTGGATATCGGGCCGCTGCATGTCGGTCTTCAGTTTAGCCACATCGAGACCGACGTCGGCAGCCACCTTCAGCACGACCGCTTCGGTCACCCGCGTCTTCACCGCATACAAGGCCTTGTGGAATGCCATGTATTTGCCCTGGCGCATTGCGGCGAGAGCCGCCTTGGAAGCAAATACGGAATCCGTGCTGAGGATCGGGAATTCCTTGTAGACGATCTTGAGCTGCGGATCGTCGGCCACGGCTTGCGCCATGATCGGCGCAACCTGCCGGCAATAGGGGCAGTTGTAGTCGAAGAACTCGACCATGGTGACGTCGCCTTCGGCGTTGCCGCCGACTGGGCTCGCCGGGTCCCGGAAGATATCGTCGGCCTTGGCCGCCAGGGCGGCTTTCGCCTCTTTTGCCGCAGCCTCGCGCTGGCGGGCATCGAGGCTCTGCAGCGCCTCCATGACGACTTCGGGATGCGCGAGGATATAGTCGTGGATGCGCTGGTCGAACTGGTCCTGGGACATCTCGCCCGCGGCGATCGCCTGACCGTGAGGATCGAGCGCGAGCCAGACCGTTGCACCGGCCAGAACGAAGGCACGGGCCATTTTGCCGATGGCTCCGCGCAGTGGATTGGACTTGTGGATCACAGGGTTCTCCTTCCCTCTGTTTCGCCGGACCGCCGGCATGTGAATGGTGCCTCAGAACATGCCCTTGATCTTCGCCCACCATCCCGTTTCCGGCTCATGGTGCGGGCGCTCGACATTGTTGGTGAGCGCATTGACGAAGGTGACGAGATTGACCGCGGCGAAATTCAGGCCATGGAAATTCGCCCGCCAGCGGCCCTCCTTGTCGATCACATGGGTGACGGTGCCGTGCATCTGATAACCATCATCCGTCAGCGTGAACTTGTGGCCGAAGGCCTCCGCCAGTCTGCGGGTCGCATCCTCCGGCTGATCCGCCGGCGTGGTCAGGAACAGCCAATTGACGGGGTCGAGCCCGTGCGCCGGCCCGTATTTGCTGACCACGTCCGGCGTGTCCCTGGCAGGGTCGGTGGTGATGGTCACAAAGGTGACCTGGCCTTTCATCAGCGTGCCGTTCACCATTTTCTGGACTTCGGCGATCTTCTCGGCGTGCAGGGGGCACACATCCGGGCACGATGTGTAGATGAAGTGGAGGACGACCACCTTGCCGCGCAGGTCTGCCGTTCGCACGACACGCCCATCGGCGGTGCGCAGCGTGAATTCAGGCGCCGGCTTGTCGATCGTCTGGAAATATTTCTCGTCGCCCTCAAGCATGGCGTCGATTTCGTCGAGTGAGTGGGCTTGGGCCTGATACGAAAAGCCCGCGGTCAGCGCCGCAATGGCAATTACGCTTAGCAGCAAACACCTCCACTCGTTCAAAGCCGATGCGACGCAGCGAGCCTTCAACCCGGACATATCTGTTCCTTTCTCACTCGGCGGCGATACGGCTGCGGATGAAGTCGACCATGTCGGGCGCGTCCCATTCGGCCGGCCCAATCAGCCGGCCGATCTCCTTGCCATCGCGATCGACCAGCAGGGTTGCCGGAAGGCCGACGGAGCCGATGGCGAACATGGCCTTGCCCGAGGCATCGATGTTGAGGGCGAGGTGCTTGATGCCGATCTCGGCAAAGAACTTCTTCACAATCTCAGGACCGGCACGGTCCATGGACAGCGCGACGACCTCGAAATCCGGACCGCCCAGTTTGGCTTGCAGACGATCGAGCGTCGGCATCTCCTTGCGGCAGGGCGCGCACCATGTCGCCCAGATGTTGAGCAGCACGACCTTACCGCGGAAATCCGTAAGCGTTTTCGGCTTGCCGTTGCCGTCCTCGAAGCTGATTTCCGGTATGGGGACGGGCGCCTCGTGAACGACAAAGTTCTGCGGCGGCTCAGCGGCTGATACCGGCAGCGAAAATGCCAGCAGCATGCCAATCAGGACCATGGCCAGTTTGCTCACAACAGCCTCACTCGGTCGCGTAGACGGTGGGTGCCTTGCCGTCCTTGGTGAAGGCGTAGACGACGAAGGGGCCTTGCTTCTCACCACCCATGCCTGGAGCGCCCGTCGGCATGCCAGCCAGCGTTATGCCGGTGATGGCCGGGCGTTCGGTCAAAAGCTTCTTGACGATCTCGACCGGCACCAGGCCATCGACGACATAGCCGTCGACCATCAGCGTGTGGCAGCCTTCGAGGTCGGCCGGCACGCCGGCATCGCTGCTGATCTGAGAGAGATTGTTGACCGGCTTGATGTCGATCTTGAAGCCGTTGTGCTTGAGATAGTTGGCGTAGGATTCGCAGCAGCTGCATTGCGGGTTCTTGTACATGACGGCGTTGATCGTGGCGGCGAAGGCAGGCAGCGGCGTTGCGATCAGCAGGGACAGTGCGGCTAGGCGGTAGGTCAGTTTCATTGCAGTTCTCCTTGGTTGGATAAAACTTTCAGGTCACGCGGAACACTGTCATCAGGCCGGCCATCTGGTGGTCGGCGACATGGCAGTGCAGCATCCAGTCACCGGGATTGTCGGCAACGAAGGCGCATTCGATCGTGTCCTTGGGGGCGAGCAGCACCGTGTCCTGCCATTGCCGGTGCGGTACCGGCGAGCCGTTGCGCGAAAGCACCGACAGGCTGAAGCCGTGGACGTGCATGGGGTGCCACCAGGCGGTTTCGTTGCGCATGGTGAGACGGCAGGTGGCGCCGCGCGACAGCGTGAACTGCGGCGCCATTCCAGCGTGGCCGTCGCCGGTCATCGACATGCCGTTGATTGCCCAGGCGGCGCCGTTCATGCCGGGCATCGCCATGCCCATCATGCCCCCGATGCCGGCCAGCTTGCCGCCACCCATCATGCCACCCTGCAGGACGATTTCATGCCGTTCGGCCTTGGCCAGGTCGGAGGCCGGCAGCGGATTGGCCGGCAAGCGAATCGGCGCATCGAGAGGATGGTCGCGCAGCGGCGCTCCGGCGTCGTAGGCGAGCGTGGTCAGGGTGTAGGCAAGGCCATCGTAGTAATCGTCGATCACCGCATGTCGGCTGCCTGGGTCGCCCTGCATGTCGAGCACGACATCAATGCGCATGGCGGGCGCAAGCACCAAGCGTCCGCCCTCCGGCTCATGCGGGTCGCAGGGCTGGCCGTCGATGGCGACGATGATCGGACGGTGGCCTTCGAAGCGCAAAGCCATGATGCGAGCGAGTGACGCATTGGCCAGCCGCAACCTGACGCGCTCGCCGGCCTTCACGGTCACGTCGGCCGGCGGTGCACCGTTGACGGTGACGACATTGCCGACACGGCCCGACATCGCCGCATCCATCATGTTGCCGAAGCCGGCAGCGATTTGCCCGTCCTTGGTGAGCCGCCAGTCCTGCAGCAGCCATAGAAGCTCGCGGTCGACCGCGACCGGTTCGGCTTCCTCGACGATGAGTGCGCCGGCCAGCCCGCGGCCGAGCTGCACGAGGCTGTCGGCATGCGGATGGTACCAGAAGGTGCCGGCATCGGGCGGGGTGAACTCGTACACGAAATTTTCGCCCGGCCTGATCGGCGGTTGGGTCAATCCCGGCACGCCATCCATGGCGTTTGCCAAGCGGATGCCATGCCAGTGAACCGTGGTGTCCTCGTCCAGTCCGTTCTCGACGATGATGCGAGCGGGCTGCCCCTGGCGCAAGCGCAGTGTCGGGCCTGGGACCGTGCCATCATAGGCCCATACCGGAGTGCGCGGACCATCGGGGCCGGTGAGCCGTGCCTGGCCTGGCGCCACCCTGATCCGGTGTTCGCCGGTAGCCAGCGCCAGTGCGGGGCGGATCGGCGCGGAGGCGGCAATGCTTGCCGCCGCAAGCAGGAATTTGCGGCGCGTTATGAACGGACTTGAAACCGAATTCACCCTTGTGACCCCTGCGGTAACCGACGGCGAACATCGCGACATCGATTGAATTGCTGCCGCGCCCGTTGCGCAGTACGCGCTACCGGGCGATCAAACGCCGCCAATCAGCCGCGGAACGGCAGAAACGGCGTCAGACGAGAGCGCTGGGTCTTGGAGGGAATGGCTCGGGCAACAGACTTCGCCCGTGCAGGAACGCGGCGGGAAGCGCCGGTGGCAGCTCTGCCCGCAGCAGTCCCGTCACGGGGAGAGCTTCCGGCAGCACCGCCAGAACCGGTGCGACGCAGGTCGGCGCACATTGCATCGGTTTGTCGTTGTCGGCCGAGCTCTTGAGGCAAGCGCTGCAGTCGCCGCCCTTCGCATCGGCCATCTTGGCCATGCCGGCGTCGGTGGTGCCGGCATCTGTGGCCATGATCATGCGGCTGTCGATCGCCATCCTCGCCGACATGACGGCAGCCTGGGCGGCTGACAGGCTGAACCCGGCGGTTACGACCATCGCGAGCAGCATAGTCAGGAGGTGTTTTGGTGACAGACGTGCCATCATCCGCTCAGGTTGACCGCAAAGCGCGGCTTTTGCAAGCTCGGCATGCTGTGACATCGGCGCTGGTGCGAGCTCCGGTCTTGCGAATCAATGATGAGGATGCTCACATTGACCGTGATCTGACAGCACCTCGATCACACGGCATTCGCAGACTTTCCCCTGCCGGCAGCCCTCAACCGTCAGTTCCAGCTCGATCTTCAATGCGGTAAGGCTGCGTATTCGCTGGACGACCTCGGCCAGACGGGCTTGGGCGATGGCGTCGGCGGTTCCACAGGGCTGGTGGGGATTATCCTGCAACGTCAGCAGCGTCCTGATGGCCTCGATGTCGAACCCAAGCTCGCGCGCGTGCCTGATGAAGGCGAGCCGGCGCAAGTCGGCCGCTTCATAATGCCGGCGATTGGCTTCGGTGCGGGCAGGGGCTGGAAGCAAATCGATCTGCTCATAGTAGCGGATGGTTGGAACCTTCACGCCGCTGCGTCGGGCTGCTTCACCGATGGTCACACCTGCTGACATTTTTCGCTTGCTCCTCTAGTCACTAGAGGATGTAGCGTCGCGTTGAAAGTTACAAGAAATGCGAGATGACTGCGATCGGACAAGAGACAAAATTCCGCGTGGAAGGCATGGATTGCGCCAGCTGTGCCAGCAAAATCGATACCCTCGTGCGGCGGATGCCTGGTGTGCAGGATGTTAGCGTATCCGTTTCGGTAGGCACTCTGACGGTCATTCATACTCCCGAAAGCAATCTTGACGCGATCGAGAGGAAAGTCACCGGCCTCGGCTACGCTGTTGCTCCGCTGACCGCCAAGTCTGGAGCGCCGGCCTCCGATCAATTGGCCGACCATGACCACAGAACGCACAGTCACGACAAGAAATTAGCGGGATTGCATGGCAACGATGATGCGCCGATGTCTGGGCCATGGTGGAACAGCGCCAAGGGCCGCTTGACCATCGCCAGCGGTGTCGCCTTAGCGGTGGCTTTTGCGGTTCATTACGCTTGGCCCGCGGCCGGCCCATGGGCCTTCATCGCTGCCGCGCTGCTCGGCTTGGTGCCGATCGCGCGCCGGGCGGTCATGGCCGCACTCGCCGGCATTCCGTTCACTATCGAGATGCTGATGACCGTGGCGGCCGCCGGCGCCGTCGTTATCGGCGCCGGCGAGGAAGCGGCGACAGTGGTCTTCCTGTTCCTGATCGGCGAACTACTGGAAGGGGTGGCCGCCGGGAAGGCACGTTCTAGCATCCAGGCGCTCACCACACTGGTTCCCAAGACGGCGCTAGTCGAAGTGGATGGGACGAGCCGCGAGGTGCCGGCCGAAAGTCTGTCCGTGGGGGACATCATTCTGGTGCGGCCCGGTGATCGGATTCCGGCTGATGGCGAGATCACCGAGGGTGACAGCGCCATTGATGAATCGCCTGTGTCGGGTGAAAGCGTCCCGGTGGGCAAGAACGTTGGCGACACGGTTTTTGCCGGCACTATCAACGTCGACGGCGTGCTGCGCATCAAGGTGACGGCGGCCTCCGCCGACAACACGATTGCACGGGTCGTCAAGCTCGTCGAGGAGGCGCAGGAAAGCAAGGCGCCCACCGAGCGTTTCATCGACCGTTTCTCGCGCTGGTACATGCCCGGCGTGGTCGCCGTCGCGGCGCTCGTCGCGATCATGCCACCGCTGCTCCTTGGCGGCGATTGGAACGAATGGATTTACAAAGGTCTGGCGCTGCTGCTCATCGGCTGTCCGTGCGCGCTGGTCATTTCTGTGCCGGCGGCAATTGCGGCGTCGTTTTCGGCCGGAGCCCGGCGCGGCCGGCTGATGAAAGGCGGGGCGGTGCTGGAAGGGCTCGGCACCATCACTGCCGTGGCGCTCGACAAGACCGGCACGCTGACGCTCGGCAAGCCGCAGGTAACCGACGTGGTTGCAGTCGGCGCCAGTGAACGCGAGATCCTTTCCCTCGCGGCAGCGCTCGAGACCGG
This sequence comes from Mesorhizobium sp. ISC25, assembly GCF_042295465.1. Taxonomy (NCBI): domain Bacteria; kingdom Pseudomonadati; phylum Pseudomonadota; class Alphaproteobacteria; order Hyphomicrobiales; family Phyllobacteriaceae; genus Mesorhizobium; species Mesorhizobium sp. ISC25. The sequence continues at coordinate 41,918 of NZ_CP135441.1, forward strand.
TTCCAGCCATCCGATGGCCCTGGCCATTCTGCAAAGGGCCAATGCTGACAAGATTCCGGTGCCACCTGCTGCCGAGGCCAGGGCGATTGGCGGCAAGGGCGTCGTCGGTCGCGTCGGCGGCAAGAGCCTGTTTCTGGGCTCGCCGGCCGCTGCCGGCGAAAAGGCGCCGCTGCCAGCCGACCTGGCCGCACGCATCACGGCACTGAACGATGAAGGAAAATCGGTGTCGGTGCTGCTCATCGACGACGCTCTTGCCGGCTTCATCGCCATGCGCGACGAACCCCGGCCGGACGCGTTCGCCGGGCTGAAGGCGCTGACCGATGCGGGCATCAAAACAGTCATGCTGACCGGTGACAACAAGCGCACCGCCGCTGCCATCGGCAAGCAACTCGGCATCGAGGTGCTCGCCGAATTGCTGCCCGAGGACAAGCAGCGCATTGTCGGTGAGTTGAAGCGGCAGGGGTTCAGGGTCGCCAAGGTCGGCGATGGCATCAACGATGCGCCAGCACTTGCCGCGGCCGATGTCGGCATCGCCATGGGCGGCGGCACGGATGTGGCTCTTGAAACGGCTGACGCAGCGGTGCTGCATGGACGCGTCGGCGACGTCGCCGCCATGATCAGGCTGTCCCAAGCAACCATGGCCAACATCAAACAGAACATTACAATGGCATTGGGGCTGAAGGCAGTGTTCCTGGTGACGACGATCGCTGGCATCACCGGCCTGTGGCCCGCCATCCTCGCCGACACCGGGGCGACGGCCCTGGTGACAGCTAATGCCATGCGGCTGTTGCGCTGGAAGAGCAGCTGGCAATAACATCAACGCCACCAGATCAGGGCAGACCATGCAGCAAGCTATTACGTCAGACGGCCTTCGCCGGGTGGTGCCTGTCGTCGCGCTGCTGAACCTTGGTTATTTCGGCATCGAATTCGCCGTGGCGCTGGCGATCGGCTCGGTGTCGCTGTTCGCCGACAGCGTCGATTTCCTGGAAGATGCATCGGTCAATCTCCTCATACTGCTCGCCATGGGATGGTCGCTGCGTGCCCGCTCGCGGGTCGGCATGGCGCTGGCGCTTATCCTTCTGGTGCCCGGCCTGGCGACGCTGTGGACCGCGTGGGAAAAGTTCAACATGCCAGTGCCGCCCCAACCGGCAGCGCTGACGCTGGCGGGGTTGGGCGCCTTGGCGGTCAACCTGTCATGCGCCTACATGCTGGCGCGCTACCGCCATCACAGCGGCAGTCTTACCAGGGCGGCATTCCTCTCGGCCCGCAACGATGCGGTCGCCAACATTGCGATCATACTGGCCGGGTTGGTGACCGCCTTCCTATGGCGCTCGGCATGGCCGGATCTGATCGTCGGCTTGGGAATTGCAGCGCTGAACGCAGACGCGGCGCGCGAGGTCTGGGAGGCCGCTCGGGAAGAGCACCGAGCCGTTTCGTGAACTCCAAAACGCTCAGCGCGCTGCCGGCTTGCTGATGCGCCAATGCAGGGTCGCCAATGCAGGCCCCGCAGACCGGCCTGCAGTCATCCAGAAACTTGCGTGATCTCTAATATAAGCGCACGCTTCCAAAGCGGGCGGAGGGAGAAACGGCCCACAAGCACGCACCTCATCAAAAGGCCCGCGTCTCCGAAGAGGGCGCGGGCCGGTTTTCGTTGGCATGCGCTAGGCGGGTATCAAGACGGCGATGCGGTGGATGCCGACCACCTTGCTGGTGTTGGCTGCCTCGTCGGTCTTGCCCTTGGAGCAGGTATACATATCACCTTCCTTGAGCTTGAATTGCTTGTCGGCTTTTTTGATCGTGAATTCACCGGCGGTAATGGTGCACACCATGTCGTTGTCCATTACCATTGCAGGAGCAGCTGCTCCCGGCTGAAAGACCACATCGACAATTGAGATGCTCTTGTAGGCGGGGATATCGGAATTGCCGGTGCCGACCTCAACCACCCTGACGCCGGGGGCTATTTCCTTGCCTTCCTTCGGGCCGTATTTCTTGACCTTTGCAGCTGCCGCCAGCGTGAACAAAGGCGTTACCGCGGCCGCCGTCACGCCGAGCGCGATTGCAGACCTGCGATTTATGGTTTTCATCGCATCCTCCCGTTATGGCCACGCACCAATGCGCATGGTTGCAATATATTAGCACATATGCAGATAATTGCAGCACGGCGTTTGGGAGCTTCCGGGAGCGAACCGCCTCCCGGTCGAATGCGACCGAATAGCAAACAATTCCATGCTATGCTGGCGAGCCATCAAACGGGCGACGGGGGATAGCAATGTTGGAAACGGACAAGGTGTTCGCTGGCTCGATTCCGGAAAACTACGACCGCTTTATGGTGCCGTTGATTTTCGAGCCGTTCGCCGCGGATATTGCACGACGGGCAGCGTCCTTGTCGCCAAGCGCCGTTTTGGAAACCGCCGCGGGCACCGGGGTTGTCACCCGCGCCTTGGCGCCAAAACTGTTCCCCGATGCAAGCTATATCGTAACCGACCTCAACCAGCCGATGCTCGACTACGCCGCTTCGCGGCAAGCTCCCGACGATCGTATCAAATGGCGTCAAGCTGATGCTCTGGCGCTACCGTTCGAAAATGCGGCCTTCGATCTCGTTTGTTGCCAGTTCGGCGCGATGTTCTTTCCCAACCGCTCATCTGCCTACCGCGAAGCCCGGCGAGTCCTGAAACCCGGAGGACATTTTCTATTCAGCGTATGGGATCGCATCGAGGAGAATATATTTGCCGACGACGTGACGAATGCTCTCGCAAGGATTTTTCCGAACGATCCGCCGCGCTTTCTGGCACGCACGCCGCATGGCTACCACGATACGGCACTGATCCGTAGCGAGCTGGAGGACGCAGGTTTTTCCGGTGTGGTGATCGAGACGAGGGCCGAACAAAGCCGTGCCTCCTCGCCGCGCCTTCCGGCCGTTGCTTATTGCCAGGGCACTCTTCTTCGCAACGAAATCGAGGCCAGAGAGGCGGGAAAACTGGACGCTGCAACCGACTATGCCGCAGCCGCGATTGCAGACAGGCATGGCAGCGGCGAGGTTGCTGCCAAAATCCAGGCTCACATAGTGGTGGCTGTGGTCTAGGTGTTGGATATCCCGTTCCAGCCTTCGCGACATTCAGCTGCTATGCAGCAAACATCTTGCTATCCCAAATTCTCAGACGGTAGCCGTTCATTCGCCTGAGTGGCAGGTCGAGTGCCAGGTCGATAGTCGCCAGTTTGACCGATCGCCGGGGCTTGGTGGCGGCGGCTGCCGGCCGCGCGATTCTGGCCGGCCTGGCTTCACTTTGGCAGCCACGGCCGACTCCGCCCAGCAAGGTCTAGTCATTTCGCTTTCTTGACTCGGCCGACAAAAACGGGCAGCAAAGTCATCATTGGAGGGCAGTTTTGCCAACTATGCAGGTTTTGGAGGGCGTTTTTCGGTGTGACCGTCGCCCAATCGGCGGTCGGTAGAGGGATTGGTTAACCAACTTTGTCCATCTTTTGAATCAATCGGCAACAGACGCGAAGTGTGCTGGGGGCACCAGGCGAACTGTGAATGTCACGGCTGCGAAATCCGCTAGCCGGCATCGGCCGATTGAGAGTGGTTGAATGGCGTTTGTAAGTGCGAAAACCCGGGGTGACAGTCCTGCAACTGGATTGACTTCGATGAGGCCCGGCCTGCGCTGGGTCGCGGTTCCGGCCGTCGGCGCAGCCATTGCTTTATGGTCGGTGGCGACCTTGGCCGGCCTCTATTCGATGGGAACCTCGCTCACCGCCGCTTCCAACGGTCTTCCGCAAAGCCTGCTCGCGCCGCACACCATCGCGCTCGCCGATCCTCGCCGCAGTCTTGCAAAGGCGCAGGCCCCGACATGGGCCGCGGCAAACGCAGCGCTGTCGGCCCGGCTGCTGCAGCATGGATGCGATGCCAACTGCCTGCGGTCGGCATCGAACTTCGTTCACCAGGGAAAATCGGCGCGTCTCAAGCGCAATGCCGTGCCGCATATCGCCGACGCGCCGCAGCAACCAAGCTTCGACGACGTGGTAGCCAAGGCCGCGCTGTCGCCGCAAAAGCTTGCCGTCGTCTTTGCCCGTGCCTCCTCCGGTTCACCCTTCAAGCTCGCAAGCCTGCCGGCCGACGCCCGGTTCGCCGAGCCGGTACGCATACCCGATCCGAACGGCCCTGCATCGGTGCGCTTCGGGCCGGCGGTGGCGGAGATCGAACGCTCGTCGCGCCTGGCGCTGGCGTTAGCCAATACATTGCCGGAGCAGATGATCGACGTGCTCCCGGCAGCCGTCGCGGCAAGCGAGCCCGCGGCTTCGCAAGAGCCACAAGAGCCTGAGGTCCAGCTGGCTTCGCTGCCGCCGCAGGACGACATGCCCGACAGCATTCCGCTGCCGACGCTGCGTCCGCGGGCGGTCATCGATCAGCCGGCCGAGGCGCCGCAGGCCCAAGCGCCGAAAGACCGGGCGCCCAAGGATCAGGCCTCAAAGGCCCAGGCAGCAAAAACGGAGCCGCCCCAGGCATCCAAGGCCCAGGCATCCAAGACCCAGGCAGCCAGGGCGAACAAGGTGCAGACGGCCGACGCTCCGCCGGCCGAGACGCAACCCGGCAGCCTGTCGCCTCGCAATTCGTCACAAGCGGCAGTGCCGGCGGTGTCGGGCAAGCCGGGCAAACGGTCGAAGACGCAGGGCGGCGACATGCTGGCCTATGCCAAGCCCGACATGCCTTCCGGCAGTCTCGGCGGGGCCTTCAGGAACCTGTTCACCACGCCCGGCATGGGCAGCGGCGTCGCCGTCTACGACATCTCGGCCAAGACTGTCTATATGCCCGACGGTTCGCGGCTGGAGGCACATTCGGGATACGGTTCGATGGTCGACCAGCCGCGCTACGTTCACAAGAAGAATGTCGGTCCGACGCCGCCCGACACCTACAATCTGACGCTGCGGGAATCGCGCTTCCACGGCGTCGAGGCACTGCGTCTCACCCCTGCCAGCGGCAGCAACAAATATGGCCGCGACGGCCTGCTCGCCCACACCTACATGCTGCGCGGCGGCCGCGCCGAATCCAATGGCTGCGTCGTCTTCAAGGACTATGCCCGCTTCCTCGCCGCCTACAAGAAGGGCAAGATCAAGCGCCTTGTCGTGGTGCCGCGGCTGTCGAAGCCGCTGACACGCGTCGCCCAAGAGGGCCGCGGCGCTTAGACGGTTGCGGCGACGCACTACGAAAGCCGTTTTGTCGCGATCCTTCGCGCCCCCCTCTGTCCTGCCGGACATCTCCCCCACAAGGGGGGAGATCGGACTTCGCGTTTGTCTGTCGCCATCCTGCAACGTTGGCGATTGGCGAAATCGCGGATCACCAGCCAATCTCCCCACAAGTGGGGGAGATGTCCGGCAGCACAGAGGGGGGCGCTGTCCCGCCGGCATCGCTGGTTTTGCCGCCTCGACTTTCCCGCCCGCTTTCCAACAGATTGTCAGGAGCCGGCCGCGAAACGGTTTTCATTCCCGGCCGAGGATATTATGACTGACCCGTAGGGGCGGCTCCAGCTTCAAACAATCAAGAGGACATCATGACAATACGCGCTGTCGTCTGGGGCGAGAATATTCATGAGCGGACCAACGAGGTGGTCGCGGGCATCTATCCCGAGGGCATGCATGCGACGATCGCCAATGCGCTGAAGCTCGACCCGGAGATATCAGTATCCTGGGCAACGCTGGAGCAGAAGGAGCATGGGCTGCCGGCCGACCGTCTGGCCGAAACCGATGTCTTGCTGTGGTGGGGGCACAAGGACCATGGCGCCGTCGCCGACGAGATCGTCGAGCGCGTGGCGCGCCGTGTCTGGGAAGGCATGGGGCTGATCGTTCTCCATTCCGGCCATTTCTCGAAGATATTCAAGAAGCTGATGGGCACGCCCTGCACGCTGAAATGGCGCGAGGCGGGCGAGCGCGAACGGCTCTGGGTGACCAGCCCCAACCATCCGATCGCTGACGGGATCGGCGAGTATTTCGAGCTCGAGAACGAGGAGATGTATGGCGAGCAGTTCGCCGTGCCGGAGCCGCTCGAGACCGTGTTCATCTCCTGGTTCCAGGGCGGCGAAGTGTTCCGGTCGGGGCTGACCTATCGCCGCGGCGCCGGCAACATCTTCTATTTCAGGCCCGGCCACGAGACCTATCCGACCTATCACGACGCCAACGTCCACAAGGTGCTGCGCAATGCGGTGAGATGGGCGCACAACCCGCAAGGCGCCAATCCGGCCATCCTCGATGCGCCGAACGTGCAGGTTGAAAAGGCGCTCGAGCCGATCGTCGAGCGCGGCGGAAAGCTGCATTCCGCGGGCGAAGCCGGCTTTCGCTAGACCACGATCCCGAACTTTGGTTCGGGAAATCCATGATCGAACAAGAAGATAAAGCCCGTCCTAAGGATAAGAATCATGCGCCTCTTGATACTCGGCACCGGTTGGATGGCGGAGGAGCACGCCAGGCAGTTCGGCAAGATCAAGGGCGTCGAACTGATCGGCGCCGTCGATCTCGACCGTACGCGTGTCGACAAGTTTTCGGCCATCTACGGTATCCCCAACCGGTTCGCGTCGCTAGACGAGGCGCTGGCATGGGGCAAGTTCGACGCCGTGGCGAACGTGACGCCGGATCGCATCCACCATCCGACCACCATAATGCTGATAGCGGCGGGCAAGCCGGTGCTGTGCGAGAAACCGCTGGCCGAAAATTACCAGCGAGCCAGTGAAATGGCCGATGCCGCCGAGCGGGCCGGCATCATCAACATGGTCAACCTGACCTATCGCAATGTCGCGCCGCTGCAGAGAGCGCGCGCCATGGTGCTGGCCGGCGAGATCGGCACGGTCAGGCATGTCGAGGCGTCCTACCTGCAGAGCTGGCTGGTGTCCAAGTTCTGGGGCGACTGGCGCACCGATCCGAAATGGCTGTGGCGGCTGTCGCGCGGCCATGGCTCCAATGGCGTGCTGGGCGACGTCGGCATCCACATCCTCGATTTCGCCAGCTATGGCGCGGCGCTCGACATCGACCATGTGTTCTGCCGGCTGAGATCCTTCGACAAGGCGCCCGACAACCGGATCGGCGAGTACGGGCTCGACGCCAATGACAGTTTCACCATGTCGCTGGATTTCAGCAACGGCGCCTTCGGCGTCGTCCATGCCAGCCGCTGGGCGACCGGCCATTTGAACGAACTCCGCCTGCGCATCTACGGCGACAAGGGCGGCATCGAAGTCGTGCACAATCTGACCGGCTCGGAGCTGAAAGTGTGCATCGGCGAAGACGTCGAGAACGCCAAATGGCAGGTTCTGGACGCCGGAACGGTTCAGACCAACTACCAGCGCTTCGTCGATGCAGTGCGCAACGGCGTCCAGGCCGAACCGTCGTTCCGGCATGCTGCCGAATTGCAGAAGGTCCTCGACCTCGCCGTCGTCTCGGATGAGAAGAGGGCTGAATTGAGCACGCACGCGGATGCGCAATAGGCTTGGGTTCCTCGCCGCGGGCGTTTTAGGGTCAAAACAAAACCGAGTTCGAATCTCGGCCGTTCACGGCAGGAAGTGACGGCTCTGAAAGCAGAGTTTATCGTCTTGGAGAAAGGCCATCGAGCAGGAAGCCGAGGCCTTTGCGGAAAGCACCATCCCAATCGTTGTCCAACAGCAGACGGGAGCGCTCGATCGTCGGATAGCGTTCGCTGAGGCCTGCAAGGCGCTGCTGCGTGTCGGCTCTACCGTCCTCCGAAAGGTCGAAGTTCGCCCGGCTGATGGTGGCGCCCATCACATAGTTCCACAGCGACCATATCGCGACGTTCAGATGGGTCAGCGCGCCGCCGACAGCCGCGCGCTCGCCATCACGAGAGCCGAGCAACAGGGCTTCGCCTTGCCGTCGTTTCGCATGAGAAGAGGGCTGAATTGAACACGCACGCGGATACGCGATAGCCTTGGGTTCCTGCGCCGCGGGGCGAGGGAGAGGTGGCCGCAAAGCGGCCGGAGAGGGGTCCTTGGCAGCGAGGGCCTTCGCAAGAATGAAATGTCATTGATGTCGGGACAAGGTCGCACGCAATGACATGGTCAGCGCAATTCCCCCTCTCCGTCTCGGCGACCCGAGTGGTTTGTGAAACTCGCTAGCCGCGAGCGAGACTGAACTAACTCGGAAGGTCAGTTGATTCTTCGCCGCAACGGCCCATCCTTGATTGTTGGCCTACCTTTCCGACCAACTTTTGAACAGGGAGGAAACAATGGAAGCCGTCAATCGTAGATCCACACTTGCACTCGGTCTTACACTGGCCGCAACGCCTCTGATCGCTTGGGGGACATCAGCAGCCGCCCAGACTTACGGCCCCGATGAGGGCAAGGAGGTCTCACCCGGCGTCAGAGTTGTAGCGCTTGGTGAGCGCAAGTCGGTCATACCAGCCTATGCAACGGTGAAGCTGCGCGATGTTGTCATTCAGCCCGGAGCGAAGACGGCTGACAACATGATGAAGAACGACATGCTCTGCCACATGACTGAGGGAGAACTTTCGGTCGTTCACAACAAACAAAAGTTCACAGTCAAGAAGGGCGATGTTTGGGCCTGCGCTAATGGCGCTACGACAGAAGGCACCCAGAACACGAGCAGTGCGGTCGCGATCATGCGGGTCATCGATTTGATGCCCGCATAAGGGAAGCGGCTGGTGGAGGTGCGGCAATGGCCGCCCTAAGAGGAAGCCCGGCGCGCATCTGTCGTATTAGGGAACGTCCAGCGAAGGGCCGCTTTCCATCCATCTCGGCCATCGACGACAGCCAGCTGAGTTGAGTTTGAACCCTAATGCCGCAGGATCTTGCTCAGAAAAGCGCGACTGCGGTCGGTCTTCGGGTTGGAGAAGAACTCGTCCGGCGTGCCGCTTTCGACGATGGCACCGGCGTCCATGAACACGACGCGCTGGGCGACCTTGCGGGCAAAGCCCATCTCGTGCGTCACCACCATCATGGTCATGCCTTCCTCGGCGACCGCGACCATGACGTCGAGCACTTCCGAGATCATCTCGGGATCGAGCGCCGAGGTCGGCTCGTCGAACAGCATGATCTTGGGGCGCATGCCGAGGCAGCGCGCGATCGCCACGCGCTGCTGCTGGCCGCCTGAGAGTTGCGCCGGATAGGCATCGACCTTGTCGGCGAGGCCGACCTTGGCCAGCAGCTCGCGCCCGGCCTTCTCGGCTTCAGTGCGCGGGATCTTGCGGACATGGATCGGCGCCAGCGTGACGTTCTCGAGCGCCGTCTTGTGCGGGTAGAGGTTGAACGACTGGAAGACGAAGCCGATCTCGGTGCGCAGTCGCGTCATGTTGGTGGCGGGGTCGCCGAGGCGCTGGCCATCGACCGTCAGGTCGCCGTCGCGGATCGTCTCCAGCCCGTTGATGCAGCGGATCAAGGTGCTCTTGCCCGAACCGCTCGGGCCGCAGACGACGACCACTTCGCGCGGCTCGACGCTCAACGTGATATCCCTGAGCACGTTGAGCTGGCCGAACCATTTGTTGACGCCGCGAAATTCAATCATGCCGGTGCCATTTTTGCTGGAGTTCGACATCACAATTGCACCTCGCCATGGGCCGCGCCCATGCGTTGCTCCAGCCGGCGGGCCAGCATGATCAGGGGGTAGCAGACGATGAAATAACCGAGGCCGACGAGGAAGAAGACGAGCAGGCCGTTCGGCACACGCTGCACCACCAGCCAGCCGACGCGGGTGAGATCGGTGAGGCCGATCGCCGAGACCACCGAGGAATCCTTAATCAGCAGCACATATTGCCCGACCAGCGGCGGCAGCACGATGCGCATCGCCTGCGGCAGCACCACCTGGCGCATGCGCTGCCAGCGCGACAGGCCGGACGCCAGCGCCGCCTCGACCTGGCCGGTCGGCACCGAGCGGATGCCGGCGACGACGATCTCGCAGATGAAGCAGGCAGCCAGATTGGTCAGCGCGATGATGCCGGCGGTGAAGGCGTCGAGCTCGATGCCGAGTTCCGGCAGGATGAAGAAGATCAGGAAGATCTGCACCAGGAACGGCGTGCCGCGGATCAGGTCGACCCAGGCGCCGATCGCGCCGCTGATCAGCCGGTTGCCGCCGGTGCGCAGGATGCCAAGGCCGAAGCCGAGCAGCGTTCCCAGCACCAGGCTGATCAGCGACAGCACTACGGTCATGCCGAGGCCGCGCAGCGCGAGGGGATAGCTGCCGGCGATGCTTTGCAGCTGCTGCCAGATCATGTCCGTGCCCCCGCCAGGCCGAGCCAGCGCCCGGACAGTGACGCCAGCCCCTTCAGCCCGTAATAGAGCAGCAGGTAGAAGGCGGCGATGGTGATAAAACCTTCGGCCGGCATGAAGCGGTCGGAGGCGAGCAATTGTCCGGCGCGCGTCAGTTCGGCAACCGAGATCAGCGACAACAGCGCGGAATCCTTGACCAGCACGATTGCCTGGCCGAGCAGCGGCGGGATGGTCACCTTGAACGCCTGCGGCAGGATGACGAGGCGCATGCGCTGGACATAGGTCATGCCCGAGGCGACGCCGGCCTCGACCTGGCCGCGCGGGATCGACAGGATGCCGGCGCGGATGATCTCGGCGACATAGGCGCCGCTGTTCAGCGACAGGGCCAGGATACCGACGACGAGCTCGGGCAGGACGAAGCCGAGCCGCGGCAGGCCGAAATAGAGGAAATAAAGCTGCGCCAGCAGCGGCGTGGCGCGCACTGCGTCGATATAGGCCTTGGCCGGGACGCGGAACAGCCGGCCGCGCTGCAGGTTCATAGCGGCGAGCACGATGCCGACGGCGAGCGCGCCGGCAAAGGAGAGGACAGACAGCCAAACCGTCGTGACGAGGCCCTGCCCGAACAGGGGCAGATATTCGACGATGGTGCGGAAGCTGAAGTTTTCGAGCATGGATGGGTGGTGAATGGTGAATGGTGAATGGTGATTAGTGAGTAGTGAGTAGTGAGTAGGGGAGTAGGGGAGTGGTGAAACGGCCATTCCAGACGCGCTTCACTATTCACTACTCCCTACTCCCCTATTCACTTTACTCAGTGATCCTTCTTCCAGGCGTCGGAATTGACCCAGTAATCGAGGTTCTTCTGCAGGCGGCCGTCTAGGCTGACCTGGTCGAGGAACAGGTTCATCCAGACCAGCAAGTCCTGCTCGTCATAGCGCGTGGCGAAGGCCAGCGGCTCCTTCGACAGCATGTCCGGCATGATGATGAAGCTGCCGGCCGGGTAGGCCGTCGACTGGCCCTTGACCGCCGAGACGTCGTTGACGCCGCAATCGGCCTGGCCGTTGTTGACGGCGTCGAGCAGCAGCGGGCCGCCGCCCTTGTAGCTCTTGATGTCGGCATCGGGGAAGGCGGCCTTGGCTTCCTTCTCGCCGGTGGCGCCGAGCAGCACGGCGATCTTGGTGCCTTTCGCCTTGCAATCCTCGGTGGACTTGAAGGTGGTCCCAGCCTTGGTGAAGACGGTGCTACCCGTGTACATGTAAGGCTTGGTGAAGGCGACCTTCATGCCGCGCGCCAGTGTCGGCGTCATGTCGGCGACCAGAAGATCGGCCTTGCCCGACAGCAGCGCCGGGATCAGGCCATCCCAGTCGAAGTCGAGGAAGGTGATCTTGACGCCCATTTCCTTGGCCATCAATTCGGCGAGTTCGACCGAACTGCCGGTGCGTTCGCCGGCGGCACCGACCAGCGAGAAGGGCGGGCCTTGCGTCTGCACGGCGACGCGCAACTCACCGCGCTTGGTAATCTCGTCGAGCGTTCCCGCACTGGCGGCAGCGGTGAGGCCGGCGAGCGCAAGTCCGGCGATGAAAAGCTTGGCAATCTTCATTTGGGCATTCCTCCTTGTTGTCGTTTGTTGTTCCACTTGTTTGCTTCACCCCATCGAGGTGCTTTTTGAGCGGCAGCGCCGTTGCCGGCGGCAACCACCGTTCGAAAATTCTTCAGTCCCAGCTCACCGTTTCGGCGACCTTGATGCCACGCCTGGCCAGCTCATCGAGGAAGCGGCCATCGGGCACGTGCAGCAGCGGGTTGAGCAGGCCGGGCGCGGCGATCTCGCGCCGTGCCAGCATCTGCGCCACGATGCTGGCGGGATAGCCGACGCCAAGGCTCATGCCGAACAGGCCGGAGGCGAGGTCGCGTTCGATGACCAGCTCCGAGGTCACCGTCTTGCGGCGGCCGCCTTCGCTGCCGACAAAGACGTTGCGCATCACGCAGAGGTCCTTCTCGTCGGCGCCATATTGCAGTTGCGGGCCGAGCAGCCGGCCGAGGAATTCGCGTGGGCTGACGCCGGTGCCGGGCACCTTGTCCTCGGAGAGGAAGCCGAGCTGCTTCAGCGGCGCCCAGAACGCCGACCAACCGGGCCAGCGCAGCGAATAGCGGCCGGAGCGCTGCAGCCCCTTGGCGGCGGCGAGCATGCCGGCATAATGCGGCGCGTCGCCATTGGGGAAGGCTTCCAGCCTGCCCAGCCCGGCGATCTCGATGTCGTGGATGAAACGATTGTCGTGCTGGCGGGCGGCCGGCACATCGACCCGTTTGCCGTCCTCGACCAGCACGCTGTCGCGGTTCTGGCTGACCAGAACCATGTCGAAATTCCAGCTCACCTTGTAGCGCAGCGGCTCGACCACCGCCTTCGGCTCGGGAATGCCGCCGCAGTAGGAATCGATCGCAGTGATGGTGTCGAACTGGCTTGCGGCGCGTGCGTAGAGCACAAGGTCGATGCCGGGGTCGAGGCCGCATTCGGTGACGATCGAAACGCCGGCCTTTTCGGCCTCGGGAGCGAGATCGGCGATGGCCTTGCCGTAATTGGTGGTGACCAGCGGCGTGCGCGTCGCGATCGCCGCCTGCACCGCCTCGCGCATCAGCGGCTGCGGCAACAGGTCGATGACCGCGTCGACGTCCTTCATCACATCGGCCAATGCCGGGCCGATCGCGCCCTCCGGCACGACGAAACGCACCCGGGCAAGGTCGGTCAGACCGCCAAGCCGCGCCGCGCCATCGGTTGCGGTGTCGAGGCAGACCACTTGCTCGACGCCGTCGCTGGCAACGAGATCGGCGATCGCCGCCCGGCCTTGCAGGCCGAGGCCGCCGAGAACCGCGATCTTCATGCCATTTCCTTCCGCGTATCGTCCGACCAGCAGCCTTCCGGCAGGCTGACCCATTTGTTGCAGGACGCCATGACGACGAAGGTCTCGCTGCGCACGACTTCGCCCGGCTCACCGGCGCCGGGAATCAGCTCGCTGGTGACGCGATAGAGATCGGCGACGTCGCCGGCCACGGTTACGTCGACGATGATGTCGAAGCGCCCGGTGACGACGGCGGCCGAATTCACGAAAGGCAATTCCGAGATGCGCTGCGCCAGTTCTCGCGCCCGGCCGCGCCCTTGCGCATTGATGCCGACGATCGCCGAGATCAGTTCGGGGCGTTCGGTCAGGTTGAGCAGCCCGACGATCTTGAGCAGGTTGCGGTCGAGCAGGTTGCGCAGCCGCATGCGCACCGTCGGCACCGAGATCGCCATCTTCTCGGCGAGGCGGTTGACGCCAAGCTGCGCATCCTGCGACAGCAGCTTGACTAGTCGCCGGTCGGTCTGATCGAGATGTTCCCGCAAACGCTCAGGCTTTCATAAAGGGAAAGAAACGATTGGATTTTCTTTCAGATATGAAAATACCTTATGAGAGATTTTTAACAACGGCAAGAGCCATGTCATCCGCCATGGCTCAGTGCCTGTCGGCAGTTTCGTCGCAGATGCCACATTTTGTTCTTGCTTTGTGCCGGAAGCTATGCTATTAATTTGGGTATGGTGCCAATTGGCTCCAACGACCCGTCCTCCCGAGGCGGTTTTTTTGTTTCCGGATCTTTTGAAGGTTTAGCGCCGCCGGTTTAAGGTTGGCGGGATAGCGCCGTTCTGCGGGGCGCGGTCGCAACTCATGCCTTCACCTGATGGGCGGAAAGGCTCATCCGCGAAATGGCCAAAACCGGCTTTTCAATAAAACTGTAGCTGGCCAGGGAGACGGCAATGCAGGCGGCGACAATAACCATGCCAGCAAGCCACTGTGATACATTCGCGCTTGCAACGACAGGAGCAGTCGCAAGCAGCACAATAGGATGCGTCAGATAGAGAGAGTAGGAAGCGTCACCCAACCTTGCCAGCACGCGAGGAGCAAAAAGCCGGAAGTAGCTTTCCAGGCTGATGCAACCCGCGACAAGGATCAACGCCGGGATTCCCTGAGCAAGGGTTCGCGGCAAGTTGAAGCCAAGTACCATCACCAGCATGGACACGATGGCGAACACGATTGCGGAGACACCCGGGACGGCAGGCAAACGCGCCAGTCTGCCGACCAGGTGGCCGAGAGCCATGCCGGCAAGGAACTCAAACAGGATTGGCGTGGTATAGAAAAACAGCACAGTGTCGGCGGCGGGTTTGAAGATGATGCGTGCCGCTACGGCGACTGCAAAGACAACTCCGACCATGGCCAGTTGCGTCAGCGTGCCGAAACGCATAGTCGCCGCGAACAGAATGTAAAACAGGATTTCCAGATTGAGCGTCCAACCCACGCCAAGCACCGGTTGGACATAGCCTGTAACCGTATCGAGATAGGCTATGAAAAGCAGGCTATTGGTGATCTGCTCAAGAGAAACTGCACGACCGGCAAACAACCAAAGCGCGGCGACCATAAGGAAGGTCATAACCCAATAGAACGGAACGACGCGCGTGAAGCGCTGCATCAAAAAAGCACGGTGGTCGGCGCGTCTGTTCTCTGTCGAGAGAACCATTACAAAACCACTGATGACGAAAAACAGGTCGACGCCGCTGTTTAGAACGGGAATACGCAGATCGAGCATGCCCAGTGCGGCCGGAAGATGATAGATAACAACCATGAGAGCTGCCAGCCCCCGCAGTACCTGTATCGATGTATACTGTTGAATCCGACGCGGCGCAGCGTGATCATTCTGTGGAATGATGTTCATCAAAAAATGGTCCCCGGTGCAGGAGAGCATTAACATACGTGATCGTTGATGTGCCGATTAATTGTTGGTTTAATTAACACGTAAAGTTTTAGATAATTTTTACTGACATTTAACGTGCCGTCACGCTTGGGCTCGTCTGATTTTGGCCTGCCCCGTTGCCGAAACTTGGCCCCGTGAAGAGGAGATTGGCCGTCATCAACGCTTTCCCCGCGCTAACGTCCCGCTCTGAAAATCGCGACCGCCGCGGCTGTCAGCGCAGCGTTACCGGATGCTACCGTTCCATCAGGAAGCTCCTCGCCGTCTTCCAGTCCGACACGCGTCGACCAGCCACGCGCCGCCGCCCGGTGCACGAAAGACCAGACCGTGGCGTCGGCGCCGTGCAGCAGGATCGCCCGGCGCATTCCGGCGCCGTCGAGCACGGCGGCGATATCGTCGCTGATCTCCAGCGCAGCGTCCGGCGCCTGCTCGGAGATTTCGATCAGGATGCGCAGCACGCGGTTGCCATGGTCGAGGCTCACCAGGCGCTCGGCATCGGCGACCGAGGCGAGCCCGGCCTCGATGCCAATGCCGCGCTGGCGCAGACTCTCCATGACGGCGGGCGCGGCGTCTTCGCTGAGATTGACCGAGGCGTAGTCGGGCGGCTCGCTCCAGGCGGCGATCGCGGCCAGCGTCCGCTGGCCGTCGTTCTCGATCCAGGCACCCGTCGACACGCCGATCAGCGTCCCCGGGCAGGCGCGGCGGAGCGCCAGCACCGTCCGGTCCATCGCCGCCGGAGCCAGGCTTTCGCGACTGTCCAGCCCGCGGGCATGAACATGCAGTTCGGCGGCGCCGGCGGCGACGCAGGTCGCACCGTCGCGCGCCATGGCTTCGGGATCAAGCGGCAGTCGCGGGTGGAAGTCGGCGCTGCGCGCGCCATTGATGCAGGTCTGGACGATCATGGAGGTGGCCCGGTTAAGGTTGCTGCCAGTCTAGCGCGGGGCGGCGGAGACTGGAATCGGCAGTGGCGAAGGCTCATGACGGATGCCCGGCCTGGATCAGTCGGGCAGGGTGCGTCTCTATCGCCTTGTTCGCCAACGATCTTCTCGGCAAAAGAGACGGTCGTTTGCAGAGTTATGGCGGCACGCCCAGATCGTGCAGCGCACTCATGGCGGCTCGGTATTCGACAAAATCCCTGGGACAATCGCTAGCGGCGAGCCGGTAAAGCCGTAAGGCTTCCTCGCTATGCCCCTGGAGCCGGCTAAGCTCGGCCGTGTAGAAATTCGTTTCGCAGACTTGTCCGGTTCTCTGGGCCAGGCCCACAGCACCAGCATCCGAAAGCGCTTCGGCGGGCGTCTTTTCACCCAGCAGCATGCTGACCAGCGGTGCCGGCCACTTCGTCATGTCGAGCTTGCTTTTCGCTTCCTTCAAATGGCTCGCCGCACCGTTGCGCCGCGCGGCAATATCAAGCCAGATGGCAAAATAGGCATTGTCGGGCGTGAGAGCGGCCGCCTGTTCGAAATCCGCCTGCGCGTCCGCCATCGCGCCGGAATAGAGATACAGGATGCCCCGGCCGGCATAGGTAGGGGCGTCTTTCGGATCGAGGTTGATTGCTTTGCCATAGTCGGCGATAGCGCGGTCGTATTGGTCCTTTGCCGTCCAGGCGATGCCTCGGTTTTGGTAGCTCTTGACAAGTCTCGGATCGAGGCTGACGGCGCGGTCGTAGTCGGCGATGGCAAGGTCGTATTCGCCTTTCCTGCTCCAGGCGAAACCTCGGTCGTTGTAGGCGATCGCCTTTGTCGGGTCGAGAGCGATGGTCTGGCTGTAATCGGCGATGGCACGATCGTCCTTGCCCTTTCGAAGCCAGGCGGTGCCCCGATCGTAGTAGGCGCTCGTCAGTTTTGGATCGAGGCTGATGGCTCGGCTCGAATCCTCAATGGCGTGATCGTCCTCCCCCTTCGTGTACCAGGCCTCGCTACGGTTGACGTAGATTTTCGGATTTGTCGGATCGAGCCTGATCGCCTGGGTGTAATCGGCAATGGCACTGTCCGCATCGCCCCTTGCAAGCGAGGCGATGCCTCTGTTGAAATAGGCATTGCCAAGGTTCGGGTCGAAGGTGATCGCCTGGCTGTAATCGGCGATGGCACGATCGATGTCGCCCTTGTTTGCTCGGGCCAGACCCCGGTTTGAATAAGAAATGGCGTGTTTCGGATCGAGGCTGATCGCTTAGTCGTAGTCGGCGATGGCACGGTCGAAATCGCCTTTCGCCGCCCATGCTATCCCCCGGTTGTTGTAGGCGTCGACATATTTCGGATCCAGCGCGATGGCCTGACCATAGTCAGCGATGCCGCCATCGGCGTCACCTGCGTCGGATCGGGCCGCACCTCGCGCGAAGTATGCGACGGCGAGTTTTGGATCGATGCCGATCGCCTTGCCATAGTCGGCGATGGCGCGGTCATGATCCCTCAGGTTGACCCAAGTGACGCCTCTGCTGTAATAGGCCGGTGCAAATGTCGGATCGAGGCTGATGGACATGTCGAAGTCCGCCAGCGCCCGGTGATGGTCGCCCTTGTTCGACCAGGCGAGGCCTCTGTTGTAGTAGACGCTAGCATCCTTCGGATCGATCGCGACGACCTGATTGTAGTCGGCGATAGCGCCGTCAAAATCGCCGCCCGTCAGCCGGGCATTGCCGCGCCGGTAGTAGGCATGCGCGTTTTTCGGATCGAGGCTGATCACCTTGTCATAGTCGGCCAGCGCGCGCTCCTCTTCGCCCTTGCTGGTCAACGCATCGGCGCGGCCATTCAGGGAACCGGCGTCGTTCGGATTGAGCCTGATGGCCTGATCGAAGTCGGCTATCGCGCGGTCGTGGTCGCCTTTGCTTGCCCAGATCAGCCCGCGATTGTGATAACTTCTGCCGTCTTCGGGATCGAGGCTGATTGCCTTGTCATAGTCGGCGATAGCGCGGTCGTATTGGTCCTTTGCCGTCCAGGCGATGCCTCGGTTGTAGTAGGCATCGCCATATTTCGGGTCCAGGCTGATCGCCTTGTCCAGATCGGCGATTCCCTTGTCGTAGTCCTCCTTGAAGACCCAGCTGATGCCCCGGTTGTAGTAGCCGCTGGCGACGGTCGGGGCGATGTCGATGAACGCGCTGTAGTCGGCGATGGCGCGGTCGTAGTCGCCTCGTTCCGTGAGGGCATTGCCGCGCCTGAAATAGGCAATGCCACGGTTTTCAACGGGCTCTGTCGCATCCTCGATCATGCGCGTGCAGGCGGCGATCCGCGTGCTTGCCTCGACCTCGTCGTCGCTGACGCAGTCGCTGCTGGCGGACAAGGCCGGGAGCGCCGAGACCAGCATGACGACGAGGCAAACGAGGAATTGCCGGACTGCCCCGTCCCGTTGTCGAACCCGTCCGATCAATTCGCCCCCCATCGCGGCAAGCCCCGCTGCATTGTATTCAACGAAATCCCCGAGACAATCGCTAACGAGCTCACCCGGCGAGAAACGGGTGGTCCGCGCGCGCCGTTTCACCCATCTCAATGACAGAGAAGCCACAGGAGGCGAAGCCATGACCATCCATTCGATAGGCGCGAAAGCGGCGGTGAAATCGGCGGAGGTGCGCGTTTCCGGATATGACTGGCGGAAGCTGGCCGAAGAGCTGAGCGGCTATGGCTGCGCGGTGATGGAAAAGCTGCTGACGCCGCAGGAGTGCCGGCAGATTGCCGGACTTTATTCGGACGAGAGCCAATTCCGCAGCCATGTGCACATGGCGCGGCACGGCTTCGGCAAGGGCGAGTACCGCTATTTCCGCTATCCCTTGCCCGATCTGATCGGCGGCTTGCGCACCGCGCTCTATCCGTGCCTCGCCGCGGTCGCCAACGATTGGAACGAACGCATGGGTATCGCGCAGCGCTATCCCGACGAACACGCCGCGTTCCTCAAACAATGCCACGAGCAGGGCCAGACGCGGCCGACGCCGCTCCTGCTGCAATACGTCCCTGGCGACTTCAACTGCCTGCACCAGGATCTCTACGGCGATCTGGCGTTCCCGCTGCAAGTGGCGATCCTGCTGTCCGAACCCGGCAAGGATTTCACCGGCGGCGAGTTCGTGTTGACCGAGCAGCGTCCGCGCATGCAAAGCCGCGCCGAGGTGGTGCCGCTGCGCCAGGGCGATGCGGTCGCCTTCGCGGTCCACAATCGTCCGGTCCAGGGCACACGAGGCAATTACCGGGTCAATCTCAGGCACGGCGTCAGCCGGCTTCGCTCCGGCATGCGCCACACCGTCGGCATCATCTTCCACGACGCCAAGTAACCGAGCCGCCCGGTCGAGGCCCGGCGGCGGTTACCTGGAAAAATCGCTGCGCACGATGCCGTGGCGCTGGAGCTTGTCGTAGAAAGTCTTGCGCGGAATCCCCAGCGCTTCGATCGTGCGCCTGACGTCGCCCTCGTTGCGGCCAAGCGTCTCGCGGATGATGTCGGCCTCGTAACGCTCCAGCCGCTCCGGCAGCTTCATGGCGGCGTTCGATTCGGTCGGGGCAGGGGGTTGTGCTTCGGCGCCTTCCTCCAATCCAAGCACGAACCGCTCGGCGAAATGCGCCAGCTCGCGCACATTGCCCGGCCAGTCATGGTCGCTCAGATGGCGATGCACCGTCGCCGGCACTGCCGGCACAGGGCGGTGGAAACGGGCGGCGGCGCGCTCGGCGAAATAGAAGAACAGCAGGGCGACATCTTCGCGGCGCTCGCGCAGCGGCGGGATCGAGATCGTCACCACGTTGAGCCGGTAGTAAAGGTCCTCACGGAAAGCGCCGCGCTGGCGCGGATCGCCGAGGTCGACCTTGGCGGCGGCGACGACGCGCAGATCCACCGGCCGCACCTCATTGGTGCCGAGCGGGGTGACCTCGCGCATCTCCAGCACACGCAGCATCTGCACCTGTGTCGAGACCGGCATGCTTTCGATCTCGTCGAGGAACAGCGTGCCGCCGCTGGCGTGCTCGATGCGGCCGATCCGTTTCTTCTGCGCGCCGGTGAAGGCGCCGGCCTCATGGCCGAACAACTCGCTCTCGATGACGGTCTCCGGCAGCGTGCCGCAATTCAGCGCGACGAAGTTGCCCTTGGCGCGGCGGCTCCAGCGATGCAGAAGACTTGCCACCACCTCCTTGCCGGAGCCGGTCTCGCCGGTCACCAGGACATCGACATCGGTGTCGGCGATCTGGCGTAGCGTGCGGCGCAGCCTGTCCATCGCCGGTGTCTGGCCGATCAGCGGCAGGCCGTCCTGCGCCTCTCCGGCCGCCTCGCGCAGGGCCCGGTTCTCCATCACCAGGCGGCGCTTTTCCGCCGCGCGACGCACGCTCTGTACCAGCCGGTCGGCGGCGAAGGGCTTTGTGATGAAGTCGTAGGCGCCGTCCTTGATCGCGTTGACGGCCATGGCGATGTCGCCGTGGCCGGTGACGAGGATGACGGGAATGTCCGCATCCAGCCGCAGGACACGGTTGAAAAGCTGCAAGCCGTCGATCTGAGGCATGCGGATATCGGACACCACGACGCCGGCAAAACCGGCGTCGAGCCCGGCCAGCGCCTCGGCGGCCACCGCAAAGGCGGAGACCGAGAAACCGGCAAGCTCCAGCGTCTGCGCAGTGGCCTTGAGGAGATCGCGGTCGTCGTCGATCAGGATCACCGGCGCGGCATTGTCGTTCGTCATGATGGCTTACGCTGCTGTCTGGAGATGAATAGTGAAGCGGGTGCCGCTGTCGTCGCTTGAAACCTCGATGCGGCCGCCATAATCGGCGACGATGTCCTTCGAGATGACGAGGCCAAGGCCAAGGCCTTTTTCCTTGGACGTGTTGAACGGCGTGAACAGTGATTTGAGGATCCCTGGCGGAATGCCCGGTCCGTTATCGGACACGGCGACCGTCACGCCGTCGGCGGTCTCTTCGACCGATACCTGCACATGAGCGTCGTCGCGGCCGTCGAGCGCCTCCAGCGCGTTCTGAAATAGATTGATCAGCACCTGTTCGAGCCGCACCCGATTGCCCATGACCTTGAGGCTCGGCGGCGGCAGGTCGATGGCCAATGCGTCGAGCCGACCGGCAAAGCGGCTTCTCAACAGCATGACGGCGCCCTCGATGACACCACGTAATTCGACAGGCTCGGCGGCGGTGCGGCCCTTGCGGGCAAATGCCTTCAACTCCTCGGTGATTGAGCCGATGCGTTCGGTCAAAGCGGCGATGGCGCCGAGGTTTTCCTCGGCCGGCCCGGTCTGCTTGCGGTCGAGGAAGGTGCGGGCATTGTCGGCATAGGCGCGTATGGTGGCGACCGGCTGGTTGATCTCATGGGCGACGCCGGCAGCGACCTGGCCGAGGATGGCGAGGCGGTTGGCCTGGACCAGATCCTGCTGCACGATTTGGAGCTTGGCTTCCGTGCTGCGGTGGCCTGATATCTCGGCCTGCAGCCGGTCGCGGGCACGGCTCAAATCCTCGGTCCGTTCGACGACGCGGCGTTCGAGTTCGGTGCGGGCCGCCTGTTCGGCGGCAATCCGCATCTGCGCCGACTGCCGGCGCCACAAGAGATAGGCTGCCAGGCCGAGCAGCGGGACGACGACGCCGAGCACAAGAAGCCGCATTTCGCGGACGGCAGCGGCGATCGGCGCTTCGACCGGGACAAGATAGTCGAGCCGCCAGGGGGTCGAAGGAACCGGCGTGGAAAGGCTGAGATACTCCGCGTCGCTGCCGCCGGGCGTCACCGCGTGGACGATCGACACATCCGGGCTGAGCGCCCGCGGGTGCATGATCGGCAACGGCACAAGCGGCGCGTCGCCGAACTGTTGGCTGTCGCGAATTGCGGCCTGCTTGGGTGCGGCCAGCGGTGCGGTTGTCATGAAGCGCCAGGACGGCACGCTGGTGATCAGGACGACGCCATTCTCGTCGCTGACATAGGCCGGGCGGTTCGCCTCGCGCCAGTCGGCTTCGAGCTGGTCGAACTCCATCTTGACGACGACGACGCCGAGCGGTGCGGCTGCATCGCCGACGCGGCGCGAAATGTAGAGGCCAGGACGCTTGCTGACATTGCCGAGCGCAAAATACTCGGCGGTTCCGGCCTGCATCGCGCCGGAGAAATAATCGCGAAAACGGTAGTCATTGCCGACGAAGCTGATCGGCTCGCGCCAGTTGCTGGAGGCGATCGCCAGTCCATCGGTGCCGATGACATAGAGTACCGACGCCTTGGTGCCGGAGACCAGCCCCTCGAGCTTGCGGTTCAGCACATCGATTGCTGCGGCATTTTTTTGGGACAGCGCATCACGCACTTGCTGGTCTGCGGACAAAAGCAGGGGCAGGGCGCGCGGGCTTTCGAGCACGGCGCGCAGCAGCGCGACCTTCAGATTGGCGTCGGTACGCCCCTGCGCCGCCAAGGTCCCGACCTCGGCGGTGCGGCCGTAGACGCCGGCGCCGTAGAGCGTTGCGGTTAGGATCAGCAGGGCGACGGCCGTGAACAGCACCCAGGCACGGCGCGCTCGCCTGGCGAGTTGCTCGGGCGTCGAAGACAAGGCACCGGCGGGGCGTTGCAGCATCGCCCATTTGTGCATGAATTCGCACAAAGCACAATTCGACCTATGCGGAGATTCGCACCGATCCATGCGTCCAGCAGTGCGGACGTTTGCGAATGCTCAACAAAATCAATGACGAACGACTCTTCTGCCTATCTGGCACGGCTGTTGCAAACACGAATTCAGCAGTCGCGAGGCTGCTGGTCAAAACAACTGCCCCGGGGAGTCGAGCTTTCGATCGGGGCGCATGGAGGACGTCATGCAGACAGCAATCGCTGCCGCCGAGCCGCGCGGCAAACTTCCCTTATACCGGCATCTTTATGTGCAGGTGCTAGCGGCGATCGCCGCCGGTGTGCTGCTCGGCCATTTCTATCCGGAAACCGGCGAGGCGATGAAGCCGTTCGGCGATGCCTTCATCAAGCTGGTGAAGATGGTGATCGCGCCGGTGATCTTCCTGACGGTGGCGACCGGCATCGCCGGCGTTTCCGACCTGCAGAAGGTCGGCCGCGTCGCCGGCAAGGCGATGATCTATTTCCTGGTGTTCTCGACGCTGGCGCTGGTCGTCGGCCTGGTCGTCTCCAATGTCGTCCAGCCCGGCGCCGGCATGCACATCAATCCGGCCACGCTCGATACCACCAAGGTGACGGCCTATGCCGAGAAGGCGCACGACACAACCATCGTCGGCTTCCTGATGAACATCATCCCCGACACCATCACCGGCGCCTTCGCGCAGGGCGACATCCTGCAGGTGCTGTTCTTTTCGGTGCTGTTCGGTGTCGCGCTGGCGCTGGTCGGCGATCGCGGCCGTCCGGTCGTCGATTTCCTGCAGGCGCTGACCACGCCGATCTTCCGCCTCGTCGCCATCCTGATGAAGGCCGCGCCGATCGGCGCGTTTGGCGCCATGGCCTTCACCATCGGCAAATACGGCATCGGCTCGATCGCCAATCTCGCCATGCTGATCGGCACGTTCTACCTGACCGCGCTGCTGTTCGTGCTGGTGGTGCTCGGCGCCGTCGCCCGCTACAACGGCTTCTCGATCCTGGCGCTGATCCGCTACATCAAGGAAGAGCTGCTGCTGGTGCTCGGCACCTCGTCCTCGGAAGCGGCACTGCCGGGCCTGATGGCCAAGATGGAGCGCGCCGGCTGCAACCGCTCGGTGGTCGGCCTGGTCATCCCGACCGGCTATTCCTTCAACCTCGACGGCACCAACATCTACATGACGCTGGCGGCGCTGTTCATCGCGCAGGCGACCGACACGCCACTCACCTACGGCGACCAGATCCTGCTGCTCGCCGTCGCTATGCTGAGCTCCAAGGGTGCCGCGGGCATCACCGGCGCCGGCTTCATCACCCTGGCGGCGACGCTCTCGGTCGTGCCTACCGTGCCGGTCGCCGGCATGGCGCTGATCCTCGGCGTCGACCGCTTCATGTCGGAATGCCGGGCGCTGACCAACTTCATCGGCAATGCGGTGGCGACGGTCGTGGTAGCGCGCTGGGAGGGAGAACTCGACCAGACGAAGTTTGCCGCTGCCATGGCCGGCGACTTGCCGGAGGAAGTCGACCTGTCGCTGCCGGGTTTGCAGGCCGCCTGACTGTTTAGACCACGTGACTATAGGCCCCGGAGGCGGTTCGCCGGCTCCGGGACAAGAGCACCGGCCGTCGCGGCATGCCGCCTGAAACGCAACCTGAAGTGGCCCTGTTTTCGACGCGGGGCTTGTTCCAGCCGCATTTGAAGGCCAGTATCCGCCGTGTCTTCAAGGCACCCGTCCGCTTCGCTCCCGACCTGATCGCGAGGCGAGACATTTCCGTCGGGCTCGGTTGCGACTCATCCTTGCCGAAATCGTCGGAGCTTTTGCTGCCGCCGACCCTGACCATGGCAGCAGTCTCGAAGGCAATGGCGGCCTCAACACGAAGTCGCAAAGCGAAGCGTGACTCGTCTCCTGTTGGAAAGCGCAAGCTTTTTCCCAGGGAACTCGTCGCGCGCCAAGAGGGGCGCTTGAAGAGGGATGGGCCCATGAGGGCTTTTGCCGAACCAAAGCAAGATGCGAGGTCAAACGCGATGCAGTCTGTCCAAAACAGGATTCCGGTATCCATCATCATCCCGAACTACAACTATGCGCGGTTCCTCAAACGCAGCATCGACAGCGCACTCGAGCAGGACTACGCGGATGTTGAAGTCATCGTCGTCGACGATGCATCGCAGGACAATTCCACGACAATCATGGAATCCTATCGCGACGAGATCCTCGCATGCCCGCGAGCGCAAAATGGCGGACACGCGGCGGCGTTCAACACCGGCTTTGCGGCGAGCTCGGGCAAGATCGTCCTGTTCCTCGACGCCGACGATTATCTCTATCCGACCGCCGTCTCAACCATTGTCGACACCTGGGACGAGGCAACCGCTCAGGTCCAGTCCAGACTGCATATTGTCGACGAGGGGCAACGTATCAAAGATGTCTTTCCGCCGCCCGAACTGCCTTTCGACAGCGGCGACGTGATGCCGAAATTGCTGCACAAAGGCCGCTATCAGACGACCGTGACCAGCGGGTTGGCCTTCGACCGCGCAACGCTGGAATCGATCATGCCCATCCCGGAGCCGGAGTTCCGCCAGGGCGCCGACGGCTATCTTGCAACGCTGGCGCCTATGTACGGGCACGTCCAATCGATCGACGAATGCCTCGGCGCCTACCGGATCCATGGCGCCAACCATTCGGTCTTCGGTGAAAAACTCGCCGAGCGGGCACGCTGGCGGGTAACCCACGATTTCCGCCGCATGCAGGCGCTGTCGGACCAGGCCTCCGGGATCGGCCTGACCATCGTGCCGTCGGATGCTGTCCGCCACGATCCGGTCCACCTGGAGGAGCGGCTGGCGTCGCTCTGCGCCGACAGAGACCGACATCCGGTGGCCGACGATTCCCGGCTGGCGCTCGGGGCGGCCGGCGCGGTCGCCAGCCTCGAAATGACCGCATCCCTGCGGCGGCGCGCCATCCTTGCCGCCTGGTTCCTGTCGGTCGGGGTGTTGCCGCGGAAAATGGCCACGGCCGTGCTGTCGTGGAAGCTTGACGCATCGTCGAGGCCGGCATTTTTGAGCCGCCTGTCCAAGAGAATCCGCCACGCGATGGGGTAGGTTACGAAGCGACTCCGCCAGGTATTCTGCCAGGTCTGCAACCCGGCTGGATTGCGAACAATGCCATTGTGGAACATGGTGATCCAAACCAAAGGACAACCAGCCCATGACCTCTTACGAGCCGATGCGTCCGATGGAGCGCTGCCCATCCCACCCTGGGGCGCTGCTCGACGACATTATCCCGGCAACCGGCAAGACCAAGGTGGAAATCGCCAATCTGCTCGGAATCTCGCGCCAGCAGCTTTACGACATCATCCGCGAAAAGAAGCCGGTGTCGCCGGCTGTCGCGGCGCGCCTTGGAAAGATGTTCGGCGACGGCGCCGCGATCTGGCTCAGGATGCAGGCCGCTTACGATGCGTGGCACGCGGAGCGCGAGGTCGACGTCAGCGCCATTCCAAGGCTCCATGCTGCCTGAGATGCGATAGATCGGCCGAACCACCGAGGCTCTCACAAATCGATCACGGCCCCTGCTGCCGGGATCGGCCCTCCGGTTCGACGGCTCGCTCGACCAGGACATGCGCCTCTCGCGCGGCCTCGACGAACGCATCCCTGGCGGCTTCGGTCCAGCGGTCGTCACTCATGGCGCGGCGGCATGTGCGCAGTGCCAAGCCGTGTTTGGCGCTGCCAGCGTCACGCCAGTGGGCTTCCAGCAATTCGACAGCCTGCCGTGCGTTGGAAATGTTGCGGATATCTCCCACGATGCCGACCGCAACCGCAACCGGCTTGGAAAACCATCCTTGATTCATGGCGGAGCCTTCGACGTGTTGAACTACCTATAACGAAAATCGTAGCGCAAGGTTTCATTTGCGCCAGTCACCGCGGCGTGAGGCGGCCCTCACTGCGCCGCGCGCAGCCTGACCACGACGCTGCGCGCCACAAGCACCAGCACGGTGATGACGATCAGGATCACCGAGAGTGCGGCGATCGCCGGGTCGATGTTGTCGCGCAGGCCCATCCACATCAAGCGCGGCAGCGTGATGGCGTTAACCGAGGTGATGAACAGGGTGACGCCGATCTCTTCCCAGGACAGCACGAAGGACAACAACGCCGCGGTGACGATGCCGAACTTGATGTTGGGCATGATGATGCGGGTGGCGCGCTCCCACACGGTCGCACCGAGGCCGCGTGCGGCAAGATCGATGCGGCGATCGAGCTGGCTAAGCGACACCAGGATCAGCACCGTGGCGAAGGGCACCGTCATCACCGCATGCGCCATGGCGACACCCAGCCAGGTGTCATAGCCGAAGAACGACGAGAAACCCGAGATCGAGGTCAGCAGGAAATAGAGCGTGATTGCCGAGACCACCGGCGGCACCACCATCGGCAGCAGCACGAAGCCGACCAATGCTGCCGTGAAGCGCGGCTGGAACATCCAGACGCCGAGGCTGAAGCACAGTGCCAGCACCGTGGAAAAGGCGCTGCTGACTATGCCGATCCTGATGGAGAGCAGGATCGAATTGATCCAGCGCGGATCCTCGATCAGCGCCCGGTAATGGCGCAGCGACAATTCGCCGGACGGCATCGCCAGCATGCGGCTCGGCGTCAGCGATACCGGGATGACGGCGAGCAACGGCAACAGCAGAAACAGCGCGACCAGGGCGGCGAGGACCAGCGAGACGGGACCGGGGCGATAGGTCGGCATAGCGCTACACCAATTGCTTTGGTCTGATATAGCGGAACAGAAGCGCCATCAGCGCGCCGACGAACAGCACCAGCACAACGCTGATCGCGGCGCCCAGGCCCCAGTCCGGGCTCTGGAAGATGCGGAGATAGATCAGCTCGGCGATCATCACGCTGCGGCCGCCGCCGAGGATCGCCGGCGTGACGAAGAAGCCGAGGGAAAAGACGAAGACGATCAGCGCCGAGCCGATGATGCCGGAGCGGGTCATCGGCACGAACACCGACCAGAAGGTGCGCATGCGGCTGGAGCCGAGGCCGCGCGCGGCAAGCAGCACGCGGTCGTCGAGGCTGCGCATCGAAGAGGCCAGCGGAAACACGGCGAAGGGGATGAGGAAATGCGTCATGCCGACGATAACGCCGAACTCGTTGCGCACCAGCGCCAGCGGCTCCGAGATGAAGCCGACCGCCTGCAGCCAGGTGTTGATCAGGCCGCGATTGGACAAAAGCGCCACCCAGCCGAAGGCGCGCGTCAGCACCGAGATCCAGAACGGCACCAGGATGCAGAACTCGGCCACGACGCGCTGCACCGGCGTGCCGCGCACCCAGACAACGGTGATGGCGTAGGCGGCGGCAACCGAAACGATCGTCACGATCGCGGCGATGCGCAGCGTGCGGATGAAGACCGACTGCACCAACTGATCCGTGAGCAGCGCATTGTACTGCCCCAGCCCCGGCGTGGGCAGCGTAAAACTCCATTTGACCACGCCGAGGAATGGCCAGGCGTAGGCCAGCACAAGAAAGAGGAGCAGCGGCGCCATCAACAGCGCCGCGCCCATCCTGTCGGAGAGGTATGCTCTCATCCGGTTATCCCGGCTTGTCAGGCGGAGATGATCTTCGTGTATTCGTCGAGTGCCGCCCCGTAGTTCTTGGCGTACCAATCCATGTCGAGCGGGATCTGCTTTTTCATGTTCTCGGGATCGACGGGGTTGATGCGCTTCTTGTCGGCGGGGATCAGCGCGTCGGCGGCCGGGTTGGCCGGACCCTGGCCGAGCTTTTCGAACATGATGAGTTCCTTCTCCGGGTCCTGGGTGCTGGCGATGAACTTCATCGCCGCGTCCTTGCCGCCGGGATTGCCCTTAAGCACGGCGAGCGCGCCGGGCGAGATCAGGCCCTGGTCCCAGATGAACTTGATCTTGCCGCCGGAATCCTGCTCGATCAGCGAAGCCCGAGTCGACCAGACGATCGCCATCGAGGCCTCGCCATTGAGCAGCACGCTCTGGCTTTCGGCGCCGCCACCCCAATAGGCGACGACGTTCTCCTTGAAGGCGGCGATCTTGTCATGCGCGCGCTTGAGGTCGAGCGGGTAGAGCGAGGCCGGCGCGATGCCGTCGGCAAGCAGTGCCGCTTCCCAGCTCGACACGCCCCATTTGTAGAGCGAGCGCTTGCCGGGGAATTTTGCCACGTCGAAGAAATCGGCCATGCCGGTCGGTGCCTGGCTGCCGTATTTCTCGGCATCGTAGGCGATGACGTAGGAGAAGAAATAGGTCGAGGCGGCGTATTCCCAGCCGAAGCCCTCGCGCATCTTCTTCTTGTCGACGATCGCATAATCGATCGGCTCGAGCATGCCTTGGGCGCCGAGCGTGATGGCCGAGAACGGATCGACGTCGACCAGGTCCCAGGTCGGCGCGCCGCTCTTGAACTGCGCTGCGATCGCACCTTCGGTCGGGCCGGAGCCGTCCATCTTGACGACAATGCCGGTCTCCTTGGTGAAGGCCTGGCCGTAAGCCGCATCATAGGCGGTGATGGCGTCGCCGCCCCAGTTGACCAGCACCAGTTCCTTTGCCGCGGCAAAGGCGCCGGTCGAGCGCAGCAGCATCGGCGTGCCGGCCAGCACCAGTGCGGCCAGCTGCGTGAACTGCCGGCGCGAAATCTCGCCGCGCACTGCCCTGGCGGACAGCGCCTCGATGGAATTTTTCTTGGTTTGGTTTGTCATGTCAGTTCCCCTTTTTTGTCGTTGGTATTTCCTGAAAGTCAGCTTGGCGAATTCGCCTCGCCGATCGTCATTGTCCTCCGTCCGGAAGGAGGAAACCCTTTTCCGCCGGCCAGGTCAGCCAGACGGAATTGCCCTTGCTGAGCGCAGAGGCGGCGACCTCGTTCGGCACCGACACCGTCACCTTGGCGCCTTGGCGCGTCGTCAGATCGAGCCGCGTCGCAGCACCGAGATAAGTCGAGGCGACGGCAGTTGCGGCAATGCCGTTCTCGCCTACTGCCGCTTCCGGCGCGATCGACATGTATTCGGGCCGGATAGCCAGGATGGCGTCGCCCCGGACCTTCTCGGCCTTGCAGCGCATGCTGATCGCGCGGTCTTCGCAGACCCCCGTCGAGCCATTGTCGGCCGGGCGCACGCCCTTCAGCGGCAGCATGTTGATCTCGCCCAGGAACTCGGCGACGAAGCGGTTGTCCGGCCGGTCGTAGACCTCGTCCGGCGCGCCGACCTGCAGCAATTTTCCATGATTGAAGATGGCGACGCGAGACGACAACGCCAGCGCCTCGCTCTGGTCATGGGTGACGAAGACGAAGGTGGTGCCGGTTTCCTGGTGCAGCCGCTTCATCTCGGCCTGCATCTGGCCGCGCAGGCCCTTGTCGAGTGCCGAAAACGGCTCGTCGAGCAAAAGCACGCCCGGCTCGAACACCAGCGCCCGCGCCAACGCCACGCGTTGCTGCTGGCCGCCGGACAATTGCGACGGCAGTTTCTTCTCGTGGCCCTTGAGCCCGACGCGCTCGATCATTTCGCCGACGCGGCGCTTGATCTCGGCCGACGATTTCTTGCGCACCTTGAGCGGGAAGGCGATGTTGGCCTCGACGCTCATATGCGGGAACAGCGCATAGCCCTGGAAAACCATGCCGGCGGCGCGCTGCTCGGCCGGCCGCTCGGTGATGTCGACGCCGTCGCTGTAAAGGCGACCGTCGGTCGGCTGAATGAAGCCGGCAAGGATCATCAGGAAGGTGGTCTTGCCGGAACCGGAGGGGCCGAGCAGGGTGAGGAACTCGCCACGGCCGATATCGAGCGTCAGATCGTCCAGCGCACGGAACGAGCCGAAGCTCTTGCCGATCCCGATTGCCTTGATCTCTGCGGCCCGGCCGGGTTGCTGCATCCTGCCCTTTCCTTAGCGTAGGCGAAATCGTAGGCAGGGCGGCGGCTCACCGCAACCGAATAGTTTTCGCCTGATCGGCAAATTTGATTCATCTGTTGTGGATGTTGGAGAGGTGAGCGGGACGCTTGAGCTGCCAATCTCCCCCCTCGTGGGGGAGATGCCCGGCAGGGCAGAGGGGGGCGCTGTCCCGCCAGCCTATCAACTATCTGGAGCTGCCCATCGCTGGTTTCAGAGTTGCTGCAAAAGTTAGCGTTCCTTCGCGCCCCCCTCTGCCCTGCCGGGCATCTCCCCCACGAGGGGGGAGATTGGCGGTTTTGGCGCCTCGCTCAATACGGCCCAACCCTGTTCTCCGACAGCTTCGACCTCAGCCACCGCCCAAACGCCTCCAGCACCGGATGCGCCGCCTTGGCGTGCTCGGAAACCAGAAAATACGAGCGCGGCGAATTGATCGCTATGTCGAAGGGGCGGACCAGCCGGCCTTCGCTCAGTGCCCGGCCGCTGGTCAGCTCGTCGCCCATGGCGATGCCCTGGCCGGCGATCGCCGCCGAAAAGACCAGGTTCATGTCGGAAAAGAAGATGCCGCCTTCCGGGTCGGGGTTCTCGACCTTGGACAGGGCCAGCCAGCGCGCCCAGTCCTCGGTGTCACCGAGATGCAGGAGATTGGCGCGCAGCACGTCTGCCGGCTTGGAGAAGCCGCCGATCTTGTTGAGCAGGGTGGGGCTGCACAGCGGCGTGAACGAGATTTCGCACAACAGCTCGACCGCGCGGTTCGGCCAATTGCCGACACCGAAGGCGATGAAGGCGTCGGCCTCGGCGTTGCTGACGTCATCGAGACGGCGCGGCGTCAGGATGCGGAGCGCGACATCGGGATACATCTGCCGGAATTCGCCAATGTGCGTGCACAGGAAAAGCGAGGCGAAGCCAGGGGTGCAACTGACACTAAACGAGCCGCCGACGCCGGTGCCGGCATGGCGCGTCACCGCGTCACCCAACACCGTCAGCGCCTTGCGCACATCGCTGGCATAGCGCTGGCCGCGCGGGGTGAGCGCTACGCCCTTGCCGATGCGCTCGAGCAGGTCGAAGCCGAGATCGCGTTCGAGCAGGCGAAGCTGATGGCTGACTGCGCTGCGGGTCAGATGCAGTTCGTCGGCGGCGCGCCAGACGCTGCCGTGGCGGGCAAAACTGTCGAGGGCGCGCAGCGCCTGCGTCGAGGGAATTCTCAAAAGGTGAACCGAATTTGCATGAGCCGGGAAAACATATCACTTTTTGGTGGGGCGCTTCACTGCTTTCTTTCCGCCATGGAGAAACCGGTGACCTCGGCGCAAGCGACCGCGCTTGCCTATCTGGACGACATCCAGCCGTCGCTGTCGGCGTGGACGCGGACCATCTTCGACTTCGGCGAGACCGCCTGGCGCGAATACCAGTCGGCGGCCTGGTATGTGGAGCAGTTGAAGCACGAAGGCTTTTCGGTCGAGGAAGGCTCGGGCGGCATGCCGACCGCCTTCTGCGCCCACTGGACCAATGGGACCGGCCCGACGATCGGCATGTATGCCGAGTACGACGCGGTGCCAGGCAATTGCCAGGATGCGGCGACGGTGAAGCGACCGCGTCCGGGCCTCGGCGAACAGGCCGGCGGCCACACCGATCCGCATTCCGGCCTCGGCATTGCCAGCCTCGGCGGGCTGCTGGCGACCAAGGCGGCAATGCAGCGCCACGGCATATCAGGCACGCTGCGCTTCACCGGCGAGCCGGCGGAGAAGGTGAGGGGATCGAAGCCGATCCATGCCGCGAAGGGCTATTACGATGGGCAGGCGGGCATGATCTCCTTCCATCCCTTCTACATGCTGCCGCTGTGCAACACGGCGCGCTGGGACACGCATTGCGGGGCGGCCTATGCGATGATCTACCGCTTCATCTGCGACGAGCCGGAACACTGGGCGAGGGCGGCAGGCAACGCAGCGCCCATCCCGCAGGCGCATTCGGCGGTCAGGGCGCCCGGCGCCAATGACGCGCTCATGATGATGTACATGGCGTCCAAGGCGCTGCGCGATTCCATGCTGCCGCATCAGGGCGGCTGGTCGATCAGCGAGGCGATCCTGACCGCCGGGCAGGCGACCGCCGACAATCTGCCGGCCGGGCTGGCCGAGATCCAGTATATGATCCGCGTGCCGACGGTTGCGATGGCCGAGCAGGTGACCGCCATGCTCGACCGCAATGCGGAGGCCGCCGCCAGGATGAGCGGCTGCCGCCATGAGCGGCACTGGGTGTCGAAGTCGCGGCCGGGGCTGGCCAATCATGTCATGGCCGGCATTGCCTTCGACGCGCTGGCGGCTGTCGGGCCGCCGCGCTGGGACGAGACGGCCAAGGCGATCGCCCGAGAAATCCAGGTCAATGCCGGCGGCGAGGCGACCGAGGAACCATTCATCGATGAACTGGAGCGGCTGATTGCGCCGCAGGCGGCCGAGGCGCTGCTGCGTCGCGACCTGCCGCCATCGCAGCTCAATTCGACTTCAGACGACTACACCGACATTTCGTGGCATACGCCGACGGCAAGGGTCTACGTCGCCCGGCCGGCGCTGCGCTCGGAGAATGGTCACGCCTATCCGGCCTGGGCGATGAACGCGCTGGGCGGCATTCCCGCGACCATCGACCCGATGGTCATCTGCGCCGCAAAGACGGTCGCGCTGGCAACACTTCGCCTGTTGGAAGACGAGGCTGCGCGCGAGGCGGCGATGGACGAATTCGTCGCCCGCACCGGCGGGGGGATCGGCGGCACGAGCTGGATTGCGCCGCTCTGCGACTACGAGCCGCCGATTGGATTTCGCTGGCCGGAATATGTCACCACCCCGCGCGGACGGGATTGGTGGATACCAAGCAACCAAGCCGCATGATCAACCAAGGCCGCCCCCTTCACGAGGAGAACCCCATGACCGTCCACGACCGCATCGTCGCCGAGCCGTTTTCGCTGCAGCGCCGCAACCCGGCCGGCGGCACTAAGCCGCTGACCTCCTGGGGCTTTGCCAACGAGACCGATGTGCTGACCGACGTGCTGCTCGGCTCGCCGAATTTCCTACGCCATCTTTCGACCAGCTCGCTGTCGCGAAAACATCTGCGCGAGGCGCCTTGCAACGTCCAGATCGCGCAGGCACAGCACAAGGACCTGGTTGCCGCCTATGAGCATTTCGGCGTCAACATCCACTGGCACGAGCCGACGCCGGAGCTGCCGATGCAGGTCTATTCGCGCGATTCCAGCGTCATGACGCCGTACGGCGCCATCATCACCGCCATGGCCCAGTGGTGGCGGCGCGGCGAGAACTACGCGGCGATCCGCACCTATGAGAAGCTCGGCATTCCGATCTACGACATGGTCACCGCCGGCACGTTCGAGGGCGGCGACTTCAATGTTATCGAGGACGGCGTGGTGCTGATCGGCTGCGGCGGCGCCCGCACGCAGGAGGAGGGCGCGCGCCAGGTGCAGGCCTGGTTCGACAAGGAGGGCTGGGAGACCCGCGTCGCCTTCATCGACGAGTATTACGTGCATATCGACCTGATGGTGGTGCCAATCGCTGAAAAACTGACCGCCGTCTGCCTTGCCTGCACGGAGCCGGGCATCGTCGACTGGCTGAAGGGCAAGGGCCATGAGATCATCGACGTGCCTTTCCAGGACACGATGGCACTGGGCTGCAACTTCATGTCGCTGGGCAAGGACAGGGTGATCGCGCCGACGTCCAGCCAGACGCTGATCGGTCAGCTCAAAGCGCGCGGCTTCGAGGTGGCGGCCATCGACATGAGCGAAATCTCGAAGACCGGGGGCGGCATCCACTGCATGGCGCAGGCATTGAAACGCGAGCCGGCCTGAGAGGCCGCCTTTAGCCCGGCCGCTTCCGCGAAGGGGCCATGTCAGGAAGGTCGATCCCGCCTGGCTCGCGGCACGCGCCTACAGCACGATGAGCTTTCCCTTGCGCAGGCGCTTGGCGCAACGATAGGCGAGATCGGCGGCGACCATATCTTCCATCGCAATGCCCATCGCCTTGTAGGTGGTGATTTGTTGATTGGAAACGCGACCCGGCGCGCGGTCGAGCAGCATGGCGCCAAGCTCGGTGCCGAAATCCGGGTCGAAGCCGGCAAGCTCGCAAGAACCGACCGGGGTCGGTTTGAACGCATCCTTGGTTTCGACAAAAAGACTGGATTTGCCGATGAGCTCGATCGGCATTTCTCCGCCGGGCGGCGCCACCCCGACCGACGAGACATGCGTGCCCGGCTGGACCCAGCCTGCGTCGATCACCGGCTGGTAGGAGTGGGTCGCCAGGCACACCACGTCGGAACTGCGCACCGCCGCCTCGAGGTCGGCGACCGCCACCACCGACGGATGCAGCCGGGCAAGTGCTGCCGCATCGTCGAAGCTCTTCGAAGCGACCCGGATTTCGGCAAAGTCGCGCACCAGCGGCAACAGATGCAGGTGTTGGTCGGCCTGCACGCCGGCGCCGATCACTGTCGCTATCCTGGCATCCCGGCGGGCAAGCGCGCGCACCGACAGCACGGCGGAGCCGGAGGTTCGCACCGCGGTTATGAAGGTGCCGTCCATGATGCAGACCGGCAGGCCGGACAGCGGATCGAACAGGCTGATGGTGGCGAGATGGCTGGGCAGGTTCTTGGCCAGGTTGCCTTCGAAGACATTGACGATCTTGACGGTCAGGTTCATGCCTTCCATCCAGGCCGGCATGGCGAGGCTGTAGCCGGCTCCGGGGATGTCGAGCTGTGGTCGGGGTGGATTGACGACCTTACCTTGTGACAGCGCCTTGAAGCCGTCTTCCAGCACATCGAGAAGCTGGCTGAGGTCGATGCACGCCATCACGTCGGCTTCGCTCAGCACCAGGATCTCGGTCGCTCCCTTGCTGATTTCCGCCGCACTCTTGCCGGCTGGGCTGAACGCTTCCTTGGTCATCCTGCACTCCTGTGTTCGTCGAAATCGGCTCACCACATCTGCTTTGAGTGGGTGCCGGAAACGCAGGCTATTGCGAGGTTTTATATGATGAAATACGTTAATTTTGGCATCTCTGCGTGAAATCAGCACATAAATCCCTGAGATAGAGTGGATTGTGAAATGGACGACCTCGACCAGATAGACCGCAGCCTGCTCCGGCTGCTGCAGGAGGATGGGCGCCGGACGACGCTTGATCTTGCCGGGCGTGTCGGGCTGTCGCCGACCGGAACCAGCCAGCGGGTGAAGCGCCTGTTCCGCGACGGGTTCATCACAGCGGTCAGGGCTATGCTCGATCCGCGCAAGGTCGGCAGGGGAACGCTGGTGTTCATCGAGGTCCGGCTTGACCACACGGCGCCGCATGTCTTTGACCGCTTCGCCGAAGCCGTGGCGAAAGCCCCGGAGGTTCTGGAGTGCCATATGGTGGTTGGCGGTTTCGATTATCTGGTCAAGGCGCGGATCGCTGAAATGGCGGTGTTCCAGGATTTCCTGCAGCGGGTTATTCTGCCTCTGCCCGGCGTGCGCGAAACACACACTTTCGCCTCCATCGCCGATGTCAAGCCGAATGCCCTCTTGCCGGTGTGATCAGATGGAGGAGGGGAATGCTGTTCAGGGCGACCTTGAACGCATCTTCGCCACTTTATCGCTCCCCTGGCGCGCCTTCCGGTGCAGAGATGCCGGAGACCGGCTCTAGCCTTGCGCAGTCAGCAGGTTCGCATCGCGGGCCAGCCGCCACTCACCGTCTGCCTCCTTGCGCAGGAGCGTCAGCGCATGTCCCGATCGATGGACCGGCTCGCCATTCGGCGGGGTCGCGGTCATGTCGATGCGGCTGCGGATAAAGGCCCAATTGCCGAGAAGCTGTAGTTCCACGATATCGCTCGTGCCGTCGATATGAACGCCGGCCGTCTCCTGCGCGGCTGCCGCGAAGATCTCCTTGTCGAAGGGTTCCCTGCCGGGAACCATGAAGATCGCGTCGTCCGTCATCAAGCTGAGGACGGTCGCAATGTCTCCACGCTTGCTCGCATCCATCCACGTCCCGACCAGCTTTCGGATTGCTTTTTCGTCGTCCGTCATCCGTTACCTCCCTGGCATTGTGCCGTCATCGATAGCGCACGGCGCTCCTCCCCCGCCGAAACATAGGGCTTGGATCGCTCTTGTCATCGATTGCAGTGCGTCGCGCGGCGTGGGGCATGCTCCGCGAGCCGGCAGGTCCGCGGCCTCCATGCCTATCGCCAGCCGCCCGAGGCAGTGATGCGCTCGCCGGTCAGCCATGACGCCTCGTCGGAAGCGAGGAACACCGCGACGCGGGCGACGTCGTCGGGCAGGCCGAAGCGGCCGAGCGGGGTCATGGCGACGATCTGCTTCTCGAATTCGCTACCGACGATGCCGATGCGCGCGAGACCTTCGGTATCGACGCCGCCGGGCGCGATGGCGTTGACGCGGATGTTGCGGGCGCCGAGCTCCCGCGACATCGACAGCGTGAGCGTGTCCACCGCACCCTTGGTGGC
Organism: Mesorhizobium sp. ISC25; assembly: GCF_042295465.1. Classification (NCBI taxonomy): domain Bacteria; kingdom Pseudomonadati; phylum Pseudomonadota; class Alphaproteobacteria; order Hyphomicrobiales; family Phyllobacteriaceae; genus Mesorhizobium; species Mesorhizobium sp. ISC25. Next base: position 78,769 of record NZ_CP135441.1, read on the forward strand.
GGCATAGACGAGCGAGTTCGGCTGCGGATTGCGGCTGGCGACCGAGCTTATGTTGATGATGCTGCCGCCGCCCGGGCCAAAATGCTTCACTGCTTCTTGCGTGGTCAGAATGATGCCCAACACATTGGTGTCGAACTCACGGTGAAACTCGGCCTCGGTCACCGCTTCCAGCGGCTCGAACGCGAAGACGCCGGCATTGTTGACCAGTATGTCGAGCCCGCCGAACTCTGACTTCGCCGCCTCGAACATGCGGCGCACGTCGGCCGATTGCGACACGTCGCCCTGGGCGGCGACGGCGCGGCCGCCACGGTCCTCGATCTCGGCGACGACGCGGTCGGCGCCTTCCCGTGACGAGGCGTAGTTGACGATCACCGCGGCGCCGGCCGTGGCAAGACCCTTGGCGATGGCGGCGCCGATACCCTTGGATGCGCCGGTGACGATGGCGACCTTGCCGTTCAGCTTGCTCATCAATCTCTCCTTTGTCGACGATGAGCGGTATTTAATGATGATCAAAAAGCGTATTAGGATCATCATGATCCATTCTTTCGTGCCTGGAATTCCGGAATGACGACCATCCTCGAAAAGACTGCCGGTCTCGTCGCCTTTGTCCGAACCGTGGATGCCGGCTCATTCCATGCCGCCAGCCGGCTGATCGGCTCCAGCCCGTCGGCGGTGTCGAAAAGCGTGGCGCGGCTCGAGCGCCGGCTCGGCGTCAGGCTGATCCAGCGCTCCACGCGTCGGCTCGGGCTGACCAGCGAAGGCCTCGCCTATTACGAGCGGGTGGCGCCGCTGCTCAGGGCGCTGGACGATGCCGAAGACATCGTGCAGATGGCCGATACGGCGCGTGGGCTGCTGCGTGTCACAGCCCCGGTCGAACTCGGTCGCGGCCTGATCGCGGCATGGGCCCAAGCGTTCCTTGCGCAGCATGGCGAAGTGAAAGTCGAGCTCAGCGTCACCGATCGCCACGCCGATCTGATCCGCGAAGGCTATGACGTTGCTGTGCGCATGGGGCCGCTCTCAGACACCGGGCTCGTCGCGCGCAAAATCGCCAATCTGCCGATCGTGCTGGTGGCCTCGCCGGCCTATGTCGAGCGGCGCGGCCGTCCGGCATCGGTCGAGGGTCTGGCGAACCATGACTTCATCCGTTACCAGATGGCTGGCCGGCCCTATCCCATCGCCTTTGCCGACGGTACGGTGATCGTGCCGGTTGGGCGGTTAGATACCGACGACGGCGGTGCCATCCGCAATGCGGCACTTGCCGGCGCCGGCATCGCGCATCTGATGCGGTTTGCCGTGCAGGACGATCTCGACACGGGCCGCCTGGTCCGCATCCTGCCCGAGGTGGCGATGCCAACCATGCCGGTGCACATCGTCCATGCGTACGGGCTACAGCTACCGGTCCGCGCGCGGCTGTTCGTCGACTTCCTGGTGGGCCAAATGGCGGCACTGACGCGATAGGGCGGGGCGGAATGACCTCCGCAGCCGATCCGACGCCGTCGCAAGCAAGATTCTTGCCCCCATCGCCCGATCATCAGAACGTGATCTTCACTGACTCGGCGCTGCGGTTGGCCGGGCCGTGATGGACGGCCTCGATATTGTTGCCGTCGGGATCGAGCAGGAAGGCGGCATAGTAACCGGGGTGATAGTGCTGCCGCTCGCCCGGCGCACCATTGTCGGTGCCGCCGGCCTCAAGCCCGGCCCTGTAGAAGGTATCGACCATCGCACGGTCCTTTGCCTGGAAGGCAAGGTGATGGCGGCCGGTCAGCTTTCCCTGGGCTGCCGGGCTGTCGGGGCTGGAGATGAACAGCTCGTCGGCCCAGAAATAATCAGTGCCGGCGCCACCGATCGGTACGCCGAGCACGTTGAGAACCGCCTCGTAAAAGCGCCGGCTGGCCGCAAGATCCCTGACCACCAACTGGATGTGGTCGATGAGACGGCCGCGATGAAGTTCCATGCCCGATAGCTCCTGATCGCCAGGCTGGAAATCTAGCTCAGGACGATGCACGGTCAATGGAATGGACCAATTGAGCGGCGCAATTTCCTGACTGGATAAAAAATGCAACCGGATTGTCGGATTCAAAAGTTGTCCAACGTCCTTCGGACGCAAGCGGCTCGGCGAAGCTCGAAAAAGTCGTGCCGTATCAACGCTTCCGGCATGGGAGAAAATTGAAATGAGCCTTCCCTATCGTTGGGTTATCGTCGCGGCTGGCGCGCTGATGACCTGTGTCGCCCTCGGGGCGATGTTCTCGCTGGCGATCTTCCTCGAACCGATGGCGCTCGACACACAATGGTCGCGCGCCGGCATATCGAGTGCCATGACGCTGAACTTCCTTGTAATGGGTCTCGGCGGCTTCGCCTGGGGCGCCATTTACGACCGCTTCGGCGCCCGCATCGTCGTCATGACCGGCGCCGTGCTGCTCGGCCTGGCGCTGGTCCTGGCCAGTCGCACCGGTTCGCTGCTCGTTTTCCAGTTGGCCTACGGCGTGCTCGTCGGCCTCGCGGCAAGCGCCTTCTTCGCGCCAATGATCGCGCTGACCTCCGCCTGGTTCGACACGAACCGCAGCCTTGCGGTCTCGCTGGTCTCGGCCGGCATGGGCGTGGCGCCAATGACCATCTCGCCCTTCGCCCGCTGGCTGATTTCGGCCTATGACTGGCGCACCGCGATGTTCGACATCGGCATCACGGCGTGGGTGCTGCTTCTGCCGGCCGCGCTTCTGGTGCGCCAACCGCCCAAGCCCGCGGGCGACGGCGCTGCCCCAAGCGTTGCCGCCGAGGGTGCCGGCATGACGGTTCCGCAGGCGTTGCGCTCGCCTCAATTCATCGTGTTGGGACTGACCTTCTTTGCCTGCTGCGCGGCGCATTCGGGGCCGATCTTCCATATGGTGAGCTATGCCATGCTGTGCGGCATAGCGCCGATGGCGGCGGTCAGCATCTACAGCATAGAGGGCCTGGCAGGGCTGGGTGGCCGGCTGCTTTACGGCGTGCTTGCCGATCGGTTAGGCGTCAAACCGGTGCTGATCACCGGGCTGGCTATACAGGCCGTGGTCATCGCCGCCTATCTGGCGGTTAGCGAGCTTGGTCAATTCTACACGCTCGCTGTCATCTTCGGCGCCACCTATGGCGGCGTCATGCCGCTCTATGCGGTGCTGGCGCGCGAATATTTCGGCCAGCGCATCCTCGGCACGGTGTTCGGTGCCGTAACCATGCTGTCCAGCCTCGGCATGGCTTTCGGCCCGCTCGCCGGCGGCATGGTGTTCGATGCCTATGCCAGCTATTCTTGGCTGTTCATCGGCTCGGCTCTTGTCGGGCTTGGCGCGATGGCGATTGCGATCGCCTTCCCGCCGCTGCCGCGCCGGGAGTTGCAACCGGCTTAAAGCAGGATCGGTGGAAAAGGGCGGCCGCTTGAATGGCAAGCGGCCGCAATCCAAAATAGCTGGTGCGTCTCCAAGGAAGCGGGCTGGCCCGTGCTCGGTTCGATATTCTGAGAGAGAATTGCTATGCCCTCAGAGGCACCACTTCGGCGCCATCAAGCGTGTAGCGCGCATAGCGGAAATCGCGGATTCTCGCCAATCTGTCGTCCGCCCATTCCAGCAAGATAAAGTATCTTGGCCCTCCGGCTGAGTCGTCCGGATCGATCACCAGAATGGCTGGGTGCCGATCGACCAGGCCTGGAAGCAGCCGCCAATCGTGGATACTCGCGTAATTGTGGAAGTACCGGCCCACTTTCGTGCGACCACTCACCCGGAGCCGGTTGACAAGGTCAAGCCGCACGTCCTCGGCCAGCATGTCGCGGATCGCATCGAAGTCGCGGGCGTTGAACCGCTCTACATAGGCTGCCAGACGCGCCCGCTCGGGCTCGGCCAACAACGGCACGGGCCTATCGTCAGGCTCGCCGGCGACTTCGCGCAGGCGCAGACGGCCGCGATGAAGCGCGGCCTTCACCGCCGGAACGCTGCTGTCGATAATGTTGCCGATTTCTTCGAGCGTATAGCCGAGCACATCCATGAGGATGACGCTGCTACGCTGCGCGGCGGGCAGGCGCATGAAGGTCTGCAGGCTTGCGGCTGCAGTGTGCCGACCCTCGGCCGACATGCCGGGGTCAGGTATCGTGTCGATATCCTCGACGGCATGCGCGGCATCCACCCTGGCGCGACGGCGTAGGTGGTCGAGCGCTGCATTGTGCGCGATGCGGAACAGCCAGCCCTCGACATTGGCTATCGGCCCGGTCCCGGGGAACGCCTCGAGCGCCTTGACCGTAGCTTCCTGGACGACATCCTCGGCATCGATCACCGAACCGGTCATTCGGGCGCAATAACGGTGCAGTTTCGGCCGCAATTCGCCGAGCAGCCGGTCAAATGGCTCCCGTCCTTCTGGCGTGCCGGGTGTGGATCCGGTCATCGCACAAGGGTCAATTTCATGCGTATCTCCCAGGCAGAGGCGCCCGCCATCGGGCGCAGCGTCCTATAGACGCTCGACGATGGCAAAAGGATTCGGTCGAAAAAACTTTCCTTAGCTGGAATCCTTTGGGGGTGCCTCCCCGTCTCTGCATCGTGGGCCCTGCGAACCTGGCGGGCCCTCTGTTCAAGCCGGAGGCATCCATAGTCATGAGCAAGCAAAGTGCGGCATCAACGAAGGTCTGGGTTCTCGCCCTCACGTCGATAGGATCCTTAATGGTCGTTCTCGATGCGATGGTCGTGGCGACCGCATTGAGTACGATGAGGGTCGAACTCGATGCCTCGCTGGAGACGCTGCAATGGACGATGAACGCCTATAATTTGAGTTTTGCCGTCCTGCTCATGACCGGGGCTGCGCTCGGTGACCGATTCGGCCGACGCCGTATGCTCGTTGCCGGATTGGCGTTGTTCGTCGCAGCGTCGGTTGCCTGCGCGCTCGCCGGAAATGCCGGATTGCTGATTGCGGCCCGTGCGGTTCAGGGCGCGGGTGCTGCAATGGTCATGCCGCTGGCCATGGCGCTGCTGAGCGTCGCTTTCCCCCCGGAGGAACGAGGCAAGGCGCTGGGTATCTTCAGCAGCATCACTGGCCTAGCCCTGATCATCGGCCCGATGGCGGGCGGTGCGATCTCCGAAGGCCTCTCCTGGCACTGGATCTTCTGGCTCAATGTTCCGGTCGGCATCGTTCTCATCCCGCTGGTGATGCGTCGGATTCCGGAGAGTCACGGGCCGGGCACGTCAATCGATGTTCTCGGCGTCGTGCTGGTAACTGCGGCAGCATTTGGAGTGGTCTGGGGTCTGATGCGCGGCAACATCGTGGGCTGGAGCAACTCTGAAGTGCTGTCGGCGCTGACGGCCGGGCTGCTTCTCGCCATCGCATTCGTCCTTTGGCAGTTGCGTACCCGTGAGCCCATGCTGCCTTTGCGGTTCTTTCAGGCGCGCGCATTCTCCTCGGGCGTAGGAGCGAACTTCCTGCTCTGCGCCGCCATGTACGGGCTCGTATTCCTGTTGCCGCAGTTTCTGCAGTTTTCCCAGAGCCGTGGGCCGCTCGGCGCGGGCATGGGATTGCTGCCCTGGACCGCCACGCTTTTTGTTGTTGCACCGATCGCCGGCAGCCTGATCAACCGCGTCGGCGAGCGCTGGCTTGTCGTGGCCGGATTGATCCTGCAGGCAGCCGGAATGGCTTGGCTGGCGCAGATCGCAGCACCTGATCTGCCCTATATCCAGCTAGTCGCCCCGCTGATCATTACCGGTGCCGGCGTATCGATGGCCATGCCTGCCGCGCAGAATGCGGTTCTCAATGCGGTCGCGCGGCCGGAAGTCGGTAAGGCTGCCGGCACATTCAACACATTCCGCTTTCTGGGCGGTGTGTCGGGGATCGCGATCGCCGGTGCGGTGTTCGCCGGGACCGGAAGCTTCGCGTCTACACATGCCTTCAGCGATGGCTTCACCTCGGCAATCGACGTCTCCGCCCTGCTCTCGCTCGCCGGTGCACTCGTCGGAGTGGGGATCCCGGAGCGTCGCACAGTGGGGCTCGCGAATGCCAGCAAGGAGGCGTAACTCGGAGCGGGGCTGGAGGCTCGCGCGCTTGCTCCCGCTGTTGTCGCGCTAACAGCTGCTGCGCCAGCGCAGCAGAAAGGTCGCCGAGCATCGGTCGCCAGCCAGTCCTTGGGGGCAGTCTCTGCCCAACCCAAGATCGGTCCGTACGGGGGGCGAACATGCTGCATCGCAGCACCCTGCCGCCGATATCGGCGGGCAAGGCAGCGCGTGAAAATCGTCAAAAATGGACAATTCGGGCTGGTTTCCGCTGTTTTTTGTGCTCTATTAGCCGCGCCTCACGTTCCTGTTTCAAATGTGTCAACTTTTTGTGTTGCGTTGCACAATGGTGGCCCTATTCTGCGTGAGGGGGGCGCTTCCGATTGGAAATGCGCCGTGAACGACGCCGCCATGTTGACCGATTGGCAGTTTCGCCGTCCCGCCGGCGTACGCCGCTAATGGGAAATGCGCGCGACACCCAATTGGACGCGCTGAGGGCCATCGCCGTGACGATGGTGCTGTACGCCCACTTCTTCGCGGCCGGCGGGTCCTCGTTCTGGGGCCATATCGGCGTGCGGCTATTCTTCGTGCTGAGCGGCTTTCTGATCACGCGACTGCTGCTGGAAGCCAGAGCGGCCGCCGAATTCGAAGCCGGACCGGCGCTGAAATCCTTCTATATCAGGCGAGCGCTGCGGATATTCCCGCCCTATTTCGCCGTGCTGGGTTTTGTCTGGCTGGTGGACCTGGAGCAGTCCAGAGGATCGCTGGTTTGGCATGCGCTCTATCTGTCGAATTTCTGGTACGCAGCGCAGAATGAATGGACGCCTTGGCTGCTCTGCCATTTCTGGAGCCTGAGCATCGAGGAGCAGTTCTATATCGTCTGGCCGCTGATCGTCCTGCTGGCGCCGCGCCGGCGCCTGGAATCGATCTGCATCGGCGTCATCGTGCTGTCGCTGGCCTATCGCTTTTATTGGCCGATCGCTGGAACGCCCGGTTTGGCGCGCGACCTGCTGCCGCCGGCGTCGATGGACGCATTGGCGTCAGGCGCGCTGCTTGCCGCCTACCGGTCAAGAACAACTGGCTTGCCGCAATGGATTCGAGGTGGCTGGCCGGGGCTCGCGGTGGCGTTTTTCGTTCTGCAGTGGTTTGCGCCGGCGCCGGCAAATCCGGTGCAGGAATGGGGCCTCTGGTTGCTGTTGCAGATCCTGCCTCTCGTGCCGCTGGTGGTCATCGTTGCAAGCTGTTCGACAGGAGGTGGCGGCTATATCGGAAAAGGTCTCGAACTGCCGCCGCTGCTTGGCCTTGGCCGCATCAGCTACGGCGTCTATCTGTACCACCCGATAGTGCTGGCGTTGGTCGTCAAGTCGCAGCCCTGGATCCCGCTCAACGTCTCGGAACAAGGGCCGGGACGGTTCCTGGTCACGGGAACGGCGACGCTCATGCTGGCCTCGGTCTCGTGGCTGCTTTTCGAGAAGCCGCTCAACAGCCTCAAGCGCCACTTCCCCTATGTTGCTCGAAAGGGCCGCGGCGCCATCCCGGCAGGCATCGACGCCGGCAATGCCGGATGGGTCGCGGCGGGAGCATATCTGGGCAGGCCGCTCGGTGGCGCATCGCGCTTGCCTCGCAAGCTGCACCGAACCGATCGGAGCTGATCATGGCTGCTCCGTTAGTGTCCGTCGTGCTGCCGATCTACAATGCGGGACCTTACCTCGCCGCTGCGCTGGGCAGCATCCTGCACCAGGATTACGAGCGTGTGGAGGTCGTCGCCATCAATGACGGCTCGACGGACAACTCGCTGCAGATCCTGCAGAAATATCGCCAGGCCGACAGCCGCATCTCGATCATCTCACGCGAAAACCGTGGCCTGATCGCAACGCTCAATGAAGGCTTGGCCGTGGCCCGCGGCGATCTGGTTGCCAGGATGGATGCCGACGACATCGCCTATCCCCGACGCCTGTCGCGTCAGATCGCGCTGTTCAGCCAGCAGCCTGATCTTGCGCTGTGCGGTGCAGGCTTCGACACCTTGCTCGGCAACCGCGTCGTCAGGGGCTCGCCCGATCCGATATTCCAGGACAATAGCCTGCGGATATTGTCGATGTTCTTCACGATCTTCATGCATTCCACGGTGGTATACAACAGGAATGTCATAGAAGAAGACGTTCTATATTACGACACGAGCTACAAGCATGCCGAGGATTTCGACCTGTTCAGGCGGCTGACCGCCCGCTACCCGGCAGCCATGATCCCCGAAAGCCTGATCGCCTATCGTATCCATGACGACAGTGTGACCAACAGGCACAAGCGCGAAATGCGCGGGACGCATTTGAAGATCGTCGCCGAGAACCTCGAGCGCGAAGGGCTCGCACAAGAGACGCAAGACCTCCGCGACATCGGTGACGTCCTGTCGATGGACACGGTTCGCCGTGCCGCCGAATGGATCCTTGCGCTGGAAGAAAGGATTGCCGCGCTGCCGGCCGAGACGCGGCCGAGCTACCAGGCCGGCACGCTGAACCTGTTCTATTTCCTCTATCAGCTGATATCGGGAGAAAGACAGCCGCTGCTGATGCACGAATTCCTGACACGGACCGCGAAATGGAAGCTCATTCGGCGCCGCGAGCAATACGTGTTTCGCACCGGTGCCTTCGCGCCGCGCTTCAGTCTCGTCTCGATGTCGGTCACCCGGCAGGTGGATGCCCTGTCGCGTTATCTGCAATCCGTGCCGGCCGCGGCGGTTTTGCCTTCCCCTGAGTTGAGCTAGCAACGCATGTTCGTCAAATCGCACCAGCTCCAGCAGCGCGGCCGCTCGATGATGCCGGCGGCCATGTCGCCGCGGCCGCAGCAAGGACCGGCGCCGGCGGTCAGCTTCATCGTCTGCACACGCGACCGTGTCGCCGTACTCGAGCCCTGTATCAGCTCGATCCAGGCCGCGTGCCGCGCCCATGCCGACTTTGCCGCCGAGCTGGTGGTTGTCGACAACGGCTCGACCGACAGCACGGCCAAGCGGCTGGCCAGCATAGCCGAACTGTCGGACATCCCGTTCACCGCCATTTGCGAGCCGCGACCCGGATTGGCGGCCGCGCGCAACGCCGGGCTGGAGCGCGCGCGGGGCCGCGTGCTGGTCTTCGTCGATGATGATTGCGCGGTCCACAAGGATTATCTGCGCGATCTGCAGCGGCACTATGCGGCCGGCGAACGGGTCATCCGCGGCGGCCGCGTCGAGATCGGCGATCCCCGCGACCTGCCGTTCACGATCAAGCGGTCGCCGGTGCGCGCGCGGCTTACCCCTGATGTCCATCCCGGCGGCTTCGTGCTTGGCTGCAACATGACGATGCACCGCGATGTTGCCGCCCGCATCGGCCGTTTCGACGAACGGTTCGGCGCTGGCGGCCCGCTGCGCTCCGCCGAGGATACGGACTATCTCGTGCGGGCGGTGCTGCTTGGCATTCCGGTCGAATATGTGCCTGACATGACGATTTACCACCATCACGGCCGACGCGACCGCAAAGCCATCGAAAAGCTGCATCGCGACTACAGCATGGGCAATGGCGGGCTTTGCCTGAAACATATCCGCCACGCGCCGTGGCTGCTTCGCCATTTCTACTGGTCTATGAGGGCGGCCTTACGCGAACTGAGGAAAGGCCCGCTGTTCGACCGTGAACTCAAGCTGTCGCACTGGCCGATCATCGGCATGAATCTGCTCGGCGCGGCCAAGTTCGCGGTGCTTTTGCTGGCGAAATCGCCCAAGACAACGGAAATGCGACAGGAGCAACAGGCAAATGCCGAGGCGAGGTGATCCGCCATTATGCGACTGATGCCGCCCAGCCTGCCGATGCTGCGCCGCGCGCTCGGGCAAAAGCAGTTGCGCCTGCTTCCGGCCGTGGTGGTGCTCGGGCTGCTCAGCGCCGCGCTCGAAGGTTTTGGTATCGGCCTGATCATCCCGTTGCTGAACATAATCATGGGGCAGGGGCAGACCGGCATGGCTGGTTTTTCCGCCGTCTTCCAGCATGTCGGATCGAGCCTGAGCGAGCGCGACCGGCTGATCGTCATATCGGTCGCCATCCTCGGCTCGATCGTTCTGAAGAATCTGTTCGCCTACGCCAACACGCTGCTGACCACCTTCATCTATGGCAAGGCCAGCCATTCGATCCGCAGCGCGCTGTCGGAGCAGTTGCTTAGGGTAGGCTACCCGTTCTTCCTGCAGCAAAGCCCCGGACGGCTGCTCAACATCATCTCCAACGAATCCTGGCGGGCCTCGGATGCCATCCAGATCACGCTGGGGGCAATCGTCAACGCATCGGCCGCGATCATCCTGTTGGCTTTCCTGCTGCTTTTATCGTGGCAGATGACGTTGCTGGTCACGCTGGGGCTGGCGCTGGTGCAGGTCGCGCACGCCGTGCTGTCGGCCAATCTGAAGGCGCCGAGCCGCAGCGTCGCCTCCCGCAACAGCCAGCTCGCATCGCAGATGTTGCATCTGGTGCATGCCGGACGGCTGATCCGCATCTTCGGCCAGGAGCAACGCGAGAAGGCGGCATTCGACCAGGCGTCGGATGCGGTGCGCCGGGCGGCGTTCGTGCTTTTGACGCGCCAGGGAGCGTTGCCGCCGCTGACCGAGGTTCTGCACGCCATGCTCTTCCTGGCGGTGGTGATCGGCGCCTGGTTCGCCAATGTCTCCTTCCCGCTGATCGTCGCCTTCGTCATCCTGCTCTACCGGCTGCAGCCCTATATGCGGTCGCTGCAAATGGCCTGGAGCCAACTGCAGGGCCTGAGCGGATCGCTTGAAGAGGTGACGTGGATGCTGGATCCATCCGGCAAGCCCGAGCCGCCGCAAGGCGACGCGGCGTTCCCCGGGCTCAGCCAAGGCATCAAGTTCGAGGACGTCACCTTTACCTATTCTGGTTCGGAACAGCGCGCGGTGGTGCTGCATGCGGCGAGTTTCGACCTCCACAGCGGCCGCTCGACCGCGCTGATCGGCCGCTCGGGCGCCGGCAAGACGACGATCGTCAATCTCCTGTGCCGCTTCGTCGAACCGGATAGCGGCAGGATCCTCGTCGATGGATCGCCTCTGGACCGCATCGACCCCAGCCAATGGCGAAAGCATATCGCGCTCGCCAGCCAGGAGCTGGAACTGGTGGACGGCAGCATTTTCGACAACATCATCTACGGCCAGGACTCGGCTTCCGCCGACGACGCCGAGCGCGCGGCAAAACTGGCCGAAGCGCATGGCTTCATCGAGCAACTGCCGCAGGGCTACAGGACGGTCGTCGGCTACCGCGGCGTCAATCTCTCGGCGGGACAGCGGCAGCGGATCGCGCTGGCCAGGGCCCTGGTGCGCGATCCCGATATCCTCATCCTCGACGAAGCCACCAATGCAGTGGACGGGCTGTCGGAAGCGGCGATCGTCGAGACGCTCAAGTCGCGCGCCGGCCGTCGCACCACCATCGTCATCAGCCATCACCGCAGCACCATCTCGTTCTGCGACGACGTCGTGATCCTGAGCCACGGCCGCGTGAAAAAGCAGGCGCCCTTCGCCGCGCTTGCGACGCTCAGCATGGACGAGCTTTACCAGCACGAGGCGCTGGAAGGCTGAGGCTCCGAACCCGCTGCGTGCGCCCGCTGGACGGTCGTCTCGGATGTCAAGCCAGGTCAAGCATCGCAGGGGCGAGGAAGGCCCCGCCATGCTTCTCTGCAGGATTTCTGGGATGGTGAGTGATCCCGAGCTTACCCGCTTTCGATCTGGAGCGTACAGAACCAAGGGTCCGCCTGCCAAATCCAGCAATGGCAGGTGGACCCTAATCAGCGCATGAAGGGCCTGATTCTGCGCCGATGTCTCCTCAAGGAGGTGACGCCATCAACTGAAGACGGCCGCAGTTGTTCCCGACGCCGGCCGTACACAAGACCATTGCGCAGGCAGGTCAGACTTAGGTCCCTGTAAACGGGCATCGCTGGCTGGAGTGAACAGCGGATCGGCTCGGTGGTAGCGGAACTTCGGCCGGAGGTCGACGCAGTTATTGGTTCCGGCATGACCGGCTCGGCGCTGATCAGGGGCGGCGATCGATCCCCGCACGGCTGATGCGGAGGGGCGCTTGCATTCCTGCGGAGTGCCCCTCCAATCCGGCGCCAAGTGAAGTTGTCCAAGCCGGTCCGTGGCCCAGTGGTTGTCAAGGTGTTGCTAATATACAGCACAGACAGCGCTCTATGAACGGCGTCGCTTGGAACCGCTACCTCCGACCAACCGTTAGTGTCACAATGACGAAACCAAAAAGTGAGGCTGACGATGGACCCGCTGCAAAACAACACGTTGGAGATCTGGTGTCTTGCGGCCGTTCCGCTGTCACTGCTCCTTACGGTGTTATTAGCCGGATTTATTCTTTAGCTGAACCCAACGAGGCCGGCTTGGCGGACCAGGCCTGGAAGACGAAAACGACGGCCATTAGGCACGCTAGGCGTCGCGGATACCCCGTGGCGCCAGGCCGTGGCAGCCTTTTCCAACGTTGCCACAATAATCGGCTCTTTCGAGCGGTCCGGTCGCGGTGATTGCTCGCGGCCCGTTGCAAGGGCGAGCATCCGAGCTCGTACGTTTTTTACACAATCTCTGATTGGTGGACTCGCCCGCCGCCCTGGACGTTAATTTTGCGTTAGCGACAGGAGGGGGGAGATCGCTAAAGGGAGGAAGAAAATGAAAGAAAACTACGATCTGACGATCGATTTCGACTACGACGACGAACCTTACGACAGCAAGCCTTACGATCTAGCCACATTCGCAAGGAAGCACGGGCTCAACATTCGAGCCGCCGAGCTTCTTCTTTTCGCCAAAGGCCCGTCTCGAGCGGCCTGCGATGCCGCGGCGAGGGCTTTTCTGGCGGCAGTCGCCGCACAAGCCATGAGACAATCGGCGCGGTAGGTCTCACAACCATTGCTGACACGGCCTGCCGTGTCAGCAACCCAACGGACAGCGCTGGAAATTCCGGGCCGTTTCCAACAAGATGCCTGAGCATCCGGGAACGGCCTGAAATGTGCAATCTTTACAATATCACGACCAGCCAGCAGGCCATTCGCCAGTGGACACGCGCCTTGCGTGACATCCTCGGCAATCTCGAACCCTCCATCGACATCTATCCCAATCAGCCCGGCCCGGTGGTGCGCAACGCGCCGGATGGCGAACGCGAACTGGCCAATCTGCTGTGGGGCATGCCGACGCCACTGGAGCGGGTGAAGGGCAAGGCCGACTATGGCACCACCAACATCCGCAATCCGCAATACGGCCATTGGCAGCAATATCTCGGCATCGAGAACCGCTGCGTGGTGCCAGTCACCAGCTTCGCCGAGCCCAGTCCGACGCCCGGCAACAAGGACCCCGAGACCGGCATCCAGCGCAACTACTGGTTTGCACTCGGCGAGGACCGCCCGCTGTTCTTCTTTGCCGGCCTGTGGACGCATTGGCAGGGCATTCGCAAGGTCAAGGACGGCCCCGGCGATCACCAGGTCTATGGCTTCATGACGACCCAGCCCAACGCGCTGATCGCGCCGATCCACGACAAGGCGATGCCGGTGATCCTGACCACGCCGGAAGAAACCGAGGCCTGGCTGACGGCGCCATGGTCGGAGGCAAGGCACCTGCAGCGCACGGCGCCCGATGATGCGCTGGTGATCGTCGAAAAACCGGCGACGCAGATCAAGTTTCCGCCGCAGGCACCACCGGCGCAAGGCTCATTGTTTTAGCGCTTGAATTTCTGCAGCACCCAGATGTAGCCCTTGGGCGGATGATCCTGGTCGATGAACTGCGTCTTCACCGTCGTGTCCTTGCGGCTGCATCGCTTGCACCTGAACCTGATGGCTTCCAGCGGCTTGTTCCAGCCCACCACCTGGGCCACGTCATTCGCCCTGAAGCGCCCGACGTGGTAGCAGTGGCCGCATTCCACGATAAGCAGCATGTTGGCCTTGGCGGCACGCCCAACGCTGTCCATCGGCCCGGCCATGGCTCATTTCCGGGTCGAGTAATCCTCGGGGAGGGGAAGCAGGCCAAGCTCCGCCATCCGATAATCGGGCTCCTTCTCCGCGACGCTGGCCAGCACCTCGTGCAATTTCTCGACAAGCCCGCAAAGCTGCCAGAACAGCTCGCCATGCGCCTTCAGATGCAGCTGCGACGACAGCACCGTCCGGCGCAGGCTCAAAGCGTCCCTGATGATCGCCTCCGCATCCCTCGCCGACAGCCGGTCGAACCGGCTTTTTCGTCTGCCCATCGCGGCTCTCCTCGATTTGTGAGCAACCGCCCCGCCTACTGACAAATAGGAAGGCATTCCTCGCAGAGTCAATTCGCTCTTGACATTTTTGTTCCCGTTTTGTTCAATTTCAACAGGAACGCTGGAGGCATCATCATGGACCACATCGTGACACCGGACAGCCGCCAGGAGGCCGCCCTTCAGGCCGTCGCCGACCAGTTCATTGCCCAGCACAAGGGCGATGCGGTGAAGGCGCTGAAGGAGATGATCGTGCTGAATGGGCATCTGCAGGATCGGTTGGATGCGGTGGAGGGAGCGCGCAGGGCGAGAGGCTCATCCACCATCTCTAGCTCAACTTGCGAGGTCGTTGAATTTCCTTAAGAGCGCCTCTTGCAGAGTCTGATCGGTGGTCAACGCCAGACCGTAATCTTTCAAGTATATCACGATGACATCTGGAATGTGTTACGGAATACCTTCCTTTGCGTGAAGTCGACCGCAGGACTTCCTTTCGCCTACAGGAGCGGAACGGGCAGCCTTGGTCCATATGTGGAAGACGGCGCGCAGCCGGTATATACGAAGACGTGCTGGTGATTCGGCCTAGTAGAACTAGCCGAGCGATAGCATAGACCCGCAGCGATGAGCGTATGGTACAACAATGTCTGACGAAGCGAAAAAACACGCTGCTGAATCCGCTAGTCGCCTTTTTAGAGCTTACGAGCGCCACTGCTTTCAACCAGACCTGGATACGCTCTTTGCTACATTGACTGCGATACACAGCCTCAACGACCGTTTGAAAAAAGCTGTCGGCTATGATTTTCACAAGTTTGAGGAGTTTCTTGCCCTCAAAGCCCTGCGCAACCTAACGCATCATGCGGAGGAGGTGCGCGCAAATGTGCGTGTTGTCCCAGCGCCAGGGTTCAGCGACCTCATGCTCTGCATTGTTCGCCGAGATCAGGTGGAACGGGCGATCGCGGGGGTCGACGAGAGGTGGCGCGCCGGCACGAAGGCTGCCTGTGAGAGGACTTTCCACTGGTACGGGCCGGCTGTGAATATTAATCCCTGCATCTTTAATTTCATGGTTCATGCCTACGAGATGCTGGAAGACGCAGAGATGACGTCTGCGGACGAAGCTACTGAAACGTTTAGGGCGGCTTATCAATTCGAGGCTGATAACGGTCATTCGCACTTTGTCGACGGCCGAATCTCAGGGCGTGCCGGAGATATTGAATCTATCCTTTCGGCTGTCGCGGCAGAGTTGCCGAAGCCTTAATCACCCGAATACGCAAGGCAATCGGACGATTGCTCCCGCCCCCCTCGACTGGTTGATACAAGCGACAGTTATCACGAGTGCATCGCGACGCGCGCTAGACGCGACGTAGCGGCGCAGAGTGCTCGGCGGCCCGATGGGTTCAGAAGAATTCTCATTAACACCCGCCACGTCGATTGATATCACCCGCAGACGCGCTACTGTTCCTCCGATTTTGTGATCATACATCAAATGGGAGGGGCGAATGAATCCGGTAGTAAAGGCACAATTGAAGGCGTTCGAGAAGGCAAACCCTGGTGCTGGCTTATCTGAAAACGCATTATTTGAAGTCTTTTCAATATTTTCCACAGCAAACGGAATACTAACTGAGAATATTGACCCCTTCTCGGCTCATCTAGGCGGGGAAGAGTTCGGATTAGACGGCATTGCCATAATGGTGCAAGGTGAGTTGTGCGAAACCTCAGACGAGGTAAACGGAGCACTCAGCACGGGTAAAAACCATTCCGTTGAATTTAATCTTTTTCAATCCAAAACCAGCGAAAAACTTGATTACGGCGATCTGTCGAAGTTTTTTGATGGATCACACTCGTTCTTTGCAAACACGTTTGTGAACCCCACCGACAGAATAGCCGACCTTATGGCTGCTAAAGATGCGGTTTATAGTGCGGCTCTCAAGCGAAATCCGATACTCCGCTTATTCTTTATCACGACCGGGCCAGGTGAAGTTAGCAAACAAATAAGACAACTTATTGACACCAACAAGACTCGTCTACTCGATTTAAATCTTTTTGACGATGTTGAGATTGATGTACTTGGCGCCAAGGACATTCAAGCAGGATATCGCTCTGCAACGAATTCAATATCGGAAAAGATAGATATAATTAAGCCAATTACCTTGCCCGATCACCCCTCTGTCGAGCAAGCATTTCTTGGACTTGTGTCCGCCGAGCAGCTTGTGCAGCTGGCAACAATTTCCCCAAGCGACGAGAACGATCGTCGGATTAATCGGGCCGTTTTTTTCGACAATATCAGGGACTTCAATCCAAACTCCTCGATTAACAAGGGCATCCTTCAAGAGCTTAGGGATGGAAAGCAGGAGTCGTTTATTTTCAAAAATAACGGCGTTACCGTCGTCGCGAAGGAGATAAATAGAAAGGGCGACACATTTGAACTTGACGATTATCAAATAGTCAACGGGTGCCAAACGAGCAATATTTTGTTTCAGGCTGGCAGCGACGCACAGGGTGTGTTTGTCCCATTTAGGCTGATTGGAAGCAAGGATTCCAACTTCGTATCGAGCATAATAGTTGGAACAAATAAACAGAATGAGGTGAAAGACGATCAGTTTTGGGCCCTTACGCCATTTATGAAGGACCTAGAGGAATATTGCCGAGAACAACTTGGTGATATGCGCCTATTTATCGAGCGTCGCGAGAACCAATACAGGAGTGAAGCGATAGAGAGAACCCGGATTTGTCGGCCGAGCGATCTCGTTAAATCAATTTCAGCAATGTTTTTGTTTCAGCCTCATCGTTCAGCACGCGACTACAGGGGAATTAGGCGGGAGTTCTCAAGCAAAATTTTCCAAGATTCACACTCAGTCATCCCGTACCATGCGGCTGCATTTTCTGCCTATCGAACAGACTTTGCAATTAGAAATAAGAG
Organism: Mesorhizobium sp. ISC25; assembly: GCF_042295465.1. Lineage (NCBI taxonomy): Bacteria > Pseudomonadati > Pseudomonadota > Alphaproteobacteria > Hyphomicrobiales > Phyllobacteriaceae > Mesorhizobium > Mesorhizobium sp. ISC25. Next base: position 95,907 of record NZ_CP135441.1, read on the forward strand.
GGTACCCAGCTCCTGGGGGATATATAAATACTATGTTCTTTCATCTTTGGGCAAAAAACTGACAGGAGGTCAGGAGATTTTTTCCATGAAAAGAGCAAAACAGGAATTGATATGCAGTGAAACAGTCCAGATTTTCTCTGACGAACAGAAAAATGATCGACCAATATGGGAAGGTTGCCGGCATATTGGATATAATGATCAATAATAGTTCCGCTAGTACGAGAGAAAAGATACGCGATTTTATTAGGACTGAATCCGTCTCTATTCAGTTTGATAATGAGTTTGGCAATATTCCAGCATAATCTTTTCCTCCGCTGTTTTCCCTGAGACCCGGTCCAGCTTGCAATCACAGCCTGGCGACCTCATCCTGGCAGGGGCAGCCCTTTCGCTACCCTGCCACCACCACGTTCCCTTCCCGCGCGGCCGCCCTGCCGTTGCGATAATCGTGCGGCCCTTCTGCACGGAGTGCACAGACACAGGTTGCGCATGGTCGCGAGAGCGCCAGGTCTGCCTGTCCCGCCTCGACATAAGACATAGAGCGGCACCTTGCCCGCGCCCTGGGGAAGATCCAGCACGTAGTTTGCAGATGCCCGACCGGCGCGCGCAAGGCGCTGAACCAGCGCCGGCCTACTCGCACTGCGGCGCGGGCCGACGGAATAGGGCTGAAGCAGTATTGCACGTGGTGGGACGGAAGCTGGGCGGCGCCGGTTTCATACGGCGGAACGTTGCCATCCATTGGCCACGTGTCGCTCGCTTCGACATAGCTGGCGCCACCGTCGGCAGGCTGAGCGGCGCAGTCGGCAGCGCCGGCATCGGAATAGGAATTCAGGTTCCGCCAGGCATCCGGCGCGGCTGCCTGGCAAGCGACGGCACGCCCCTCAATGCCTCTTGAAATACTGCACCTCGCGTTCGTGCTTCTCCGCAGCCTCGCGGGTGTCGAACGTCCCGAGATTGCGGCGCTTGCCGGTCTTTTCGTCCTTCTTGCGCGAATAGAGGCGGTACTTTCCGTCTTTGAGTTTTCTGATCATCTGTCACTCCTTGGCTAGGGCCGCTGCTTCCCCTTGAGGTTGCGCGCGGCTTGTTCGATCGCCGCCCGGTCGTTTCCCAGCCTGTCGATCAGCTCCTGCGCCTGTTCGCCCGATATGCCGGTGCGCACCGCCAGGGCCTCCACCGTCAAGATGTCCGAGCTCGCGACCTCGCGGGTTTCCGGCAGGGCATCGCCTGCCGTCAGCGGCAGGGCTGCCTCCCTGTCGATCTCGGCCTCGGCCCGGTGCCAGTGCCGCTCGGGATCGCCATGGATCCCACCTTCACGTTCCCAGATCTGGTATGCGCGCTCACGAATCTTGTCTTCCCGGTCGTCGCCCATGTTGATTTCTCCTTTGGGTATCGGATGAACGCCGCGCCAACCCGAACGATCCAAGAAATCTGCGTGATCGTGGGTGGGGTCGCACAAGGCGCCATGCACTGCGGTCGCCAGCCCACCCCCGCCCCCAACTACTCGCACTGCCGACGCGGTTCGCCGGAATATGGCTGATAGCTGTTGTCCTCCGGCCGATATGAGCGGTAGCGGCTGAAGCAGTATTGCACGTGGTCGGATGAGAGCTCGGCGGCCCCGGGTTCATCCGATGGCGCGTAGCCCTCCACCGACGACGTATCGCTCGCCTCGACGTAGCTGCCGTCATCAGTGATGTCGAGATAGGGCGAGATGCAGGGGCGCTGTTGGCCGCTGAGGTGTAGCGGTTGTCGTCCGGCCGGTAGGAGCGGTAGCGGCTTGCGCACCATTCTACGTGCGCGGCGGGCAGCGCTTGCTGCTCTTGCGCTGCCGGCTTGACGGAGCCGGTGACGGCAGTGTCGGGGGCCGGAACTGCGGCCGTGTCGGCGGGTTTCGCGGTGCGATCAACTTCCGAGGTGCGAACGGGGACCGGGCGGGCCGGGAGGCGCTCAAGGCGCTGGGAGGCCGGGTTTACCGGGCGCGGATCCTTGGCCCACAGTTCGGCGACGCTGGAGACCGGGGCGGCCGGCCGCACCGGCTTGGCTATCAGAAGCCAGGTGGCGAATGCGAGGCCGCTGCCGAATACGGCAAGCGTCAGGGCGAAGCCGCCAAAGATTGCGAACAAAGCTTTCATGCCGCGCTCCTTCGCCCCCGGTTAAGGAAAATGCAGGGCGGGGAATCCGGTTCCAGGAAAGAGCGCGGGGCAGGGGCTTTCAAAAAGGAAGACCCCTCTCCGTCTCGCTTCGCCGAGCCTCCCCGCTTTGCGGGCGAGGAACCCAAAAGCCATTTGGCAGCTTTCAGTGCAGGCCGAACTCGCGCAGCAATTCTTCGCGGTAGCGCACGAAGCGGCTTTCGCTGCGTTCGCGCGGGCGGGGCAGGTCGATGTCGATCAGCCGCGCCGTGCCGCCTTTCTCCTTGGGCAGGATCAGCACCCTGTCGGCGAGGTAGATCGCTTCTTCGAGGTCGTGCGTCACCATCGCCATGGTGACGTTCTCCTCGCTCCAGATGCGCGCCAGTTCCTCCTGCATGCCGATCTTGGTCATCGCGTCGAGCGCGCCCAGCGGCTCGTCGAGCAGCAGGATTTCGGGCTGCACGGTCAGCGCGCGGGCGATGCCGACGCGCTGCGCCATGCCGCCCGACAGCTGCCTCGGGAACGCATCGCCGAATTCGGCGAGGCCGACGAGCGCGATGTAGAAGCGCGCCCGTTCCTCGGCCTCGGCCTTCGGCACGCCGCGCACTTCGAGGCCGAAGGCGACATTGCCGAGCACCGTCAGCCAGGGCAGCAGGCGCGGTTCCTGGAAAATCACCGCGCGCTCGGCGCCGACGCCGTGCACCGGCTTGCCGTCGATGGCGACGCCGCCGCTGTCGGCGGCCTCCAGCCCGGCCAGGATGCGCAGCAGCGTGGTCTTGCCCGATCCGCTGGCGCCGACGATGACAAGGCATTCGCCCGAGCGGATGTCGAGGTTGAGGGTCCTCAGCACGGCGAGCGAGCGCCCGCCGATGCTGAACGATTTGGACAGGTCGCGAATGCTGACCTCACCGCCGCTTGTGCTGCTCATCGGGCTCGTCTCCCAGCTGCCGGTTGGCCCTGTCAGTTGGTCTTGGTTTCGCCGGGCCGGTAGAGGATATCCGCTGCCTTCAGCTTACCCTTTGGCAGGCGGCCGTCGCGCTCGAGCACGCTGACCCAGAAGTCGATGTCGCGATCCGTCGCCTTGGCCCCCTGGCGCAGCCCGAAGCCGGTCCAGTAGCGCGCCAGCTCGCCGTTTTCGCCGCGCTTGTCGAGGATTGTCGCGAGCACTTTGCGCGCTTCGTCGGGGTTCTGCAGCGACCAGTCGGAGGCACGCGCCGATTGTTCGACGAAATTGCGGGCGGCGTCCGGATGCGCGGCGATGAAGTCGCGCCTGAGCACGACGAAGCCGCCGGCCAGCTCGCCCAGCACGTCAGTATCGTTGAACACGCCGCGCACGCCGCCATTGTCGACCAGCGCGCCGGCAAACGTCGCCTGCCAGTAGCCCAGCGCCGCGATGTCGACCTGGCGGGAGCGCAAGGTCTGCTCGAGCTGCGGTCCGGGCACGACGACGAGATTGGCGGCGTCCGGCGACAGGCCGACGCTGTGCAGCGCCTCGCGCACGGTATAGTCGAGATGGGCGCCGAGCGTGTTGACGGCGATGGTCTTGCCGGCGATGTCGGCGATCGATTTGATCGGGCTGTCATCCAGCACGTAGAAGACGCTGCGCACCTTGCTGTTGATGCCGTTGCTCGGATAGACGGCGACGAAGTCGTTGCCGCCGGAGATCGAGTTGATCACGGCGGCGGTCGCGGCCGAGCCGATATCGACGCTGCCGGAGGCGAGCGCGAACAGCGATTCCGGGCCGCCGCCGGAATAGCCGACATTCTCGACCTCGATACCGAGGCCTTTGAAATAGCCGAGCTCGCCGGCCAGCTCATGCGGAGAGATGCTGCCGCGGCTGGCGAGGGAGCGGAACTTCACTGGTGCGGCTTCGGCAAAGGCGATGCGCGGCAGGCCGGCGGCGAGAAGGCCGGCGGCGAAGGGCGCGCCGGCAAGCAGGGAACGGCGGGTGATTTTCATGGTCCGGGTCTTTCCTGATTTGAGTTCTGGCCTGGTTGAGATTGGTAAGGGCGGGTGGTCAGTCGACGGCATTGCTCCAGCGGCAGAGCCGCCGCTGCAGGCTGACCAGTGCCTGGTTGGCGATCAGGCCGAGGCCGGCGAGGATGACGATTGCCGCAAACATCAGCGGGATCTGGAAGTTGTACTGCGCGTTCATCACCTGGAAGCCGATGCCCTTGTTGGCGCCGATCATTTCGGACGCGATCAACAGCAGCAGCGCTGTGGTGGCGCTGAGCCTCAGTCCCACGAAGATCGAGGGCACGGCGCCGGGCAGCACGACGCGGCGGAAGACGGTGAGCTGCCTGGCGCCATAGACGCGCGCCATTTCGAGCAGTTTCGGATCGACTTGCTTGACGCCGCCGATGGTGTTGAGCAGCAGCGGAAACAGCGTCGCCCAGAAGATGACGAACACCTTGGATGCCTCGCCGAGCCCAAGCAGCAGGATGAACACCGGGTAGAGCGCCAGCGCCGAGGTCTGGCGGAAAACCTGCAGGATCGGATCGAGGGCGGTTTCGACGGCGCGCACCTGGCCCATGAACAGACCAAGCGGGATGGCGACCAGCACGGCGGCCGCGAAGGCGAGACCGGCGCGCTGCAGGCTGATGGCGATGTCGCCGAGCAGAGTGCCGCCGGCCACCCCCTTCCAAAGTGCCGCGACAATCATGTCGATCGGCGGCAGCACGGCCGTGTTGACCCACCCTGCGCTGCTCGACACTTGCCAGATTGCGAGGAAAGCAATGAGGACGCCGTAGCGCGACAGGAAGCGAATGCCCGCCCGGCCGCCGAGGCGCAGGAAATCCGTGCCGAGGCTTGTCGTGCTGTCACGCGTGCCGAGGCTGGCGGTGTGCTGCAAGGTCATCGTCTTGCCTCCTGCTTGGAAGGTATTGGGCTTCTCGGGATTATTCGGCGGCCAGCACGGCCGAGCGGGCGGCGGTCCACGGGTTTTCCGGCCGCCTCAGGCCGAGGTTCTCGCGCAGTGTCCTGCCTTCATAGGCGGTGCGGAACAGGCCGCGGCGCTGCAGTTCGGGGATCACCAGTTCGACGAAGTCGTCGAGCCCGCCGGGCAGCCAGGGCGGCAGGATGTTGAAGCCGTCGGCGGCTTCGTTGCCGAACCACTCCTCCAACTGGTCGGCGACCTGCGTGGCGCTGCCGATGACGGTGTAATGGCCGCGGGCCGTTGCCACCCATTGATAGAGCTGGCGGATGGTGAAGTTGTGCTCGTCGGCAATCTGGCGGATCAGCGCCTGGCGGCTCTTCATGCCTTCGGTTTCCTTGCTCGGCGGTAGCGGTCCATCGAGCGGATAGCCCCTGATGTCGAGCGTCTGGCCGGCCAGCCCGTTGAGCAGGGCGACGCCGTCTTCGGGCAGGATGAGATCGTTCAGCTGCCGGTATTTGGCGCGCGCTTCTTCTTCGGTGCGCCCGACGAAGGGTGCTACGCCCGGCATGATCAGCACCTGTTCGGGATCGCGGCCGACGGCCGTCACGCGCGCCTTGATATCGCGATAGAATTCCTGCGCCGACGCCAGGTTCTGATGGGCGGTGAAGATGACTTCCGCCGAGTGGGCGGCGAGCTTGCGGCCGTCCTCCGATTGACCCGCCTGCACCACGACCGGGTGCCCCTGCACCGGGCGCGGCACGTTGAGCGGCCCTTTGACGCTGAAATGCGGGCCCTTGTGGTCGATGTCGTGGAGCTTGTCCTTGTCGTAGAAGCGCCCCGATTTCTTGTCGCGGATGAAGGCATCGTCCTCCCAGCTGTCCCACAGTGCCTTGACCGTCTCGACATGCTCATGCGCGCGGGCATAGCGCTCGGCGTGGGCAGGCTGCGTCTCTCGATTGAAATTGCGCGCGGTTTCGTCGCCGGCCGAGGTGACGACGTTCCAGCCGGCGCGGCCATTCGACAGAAGGTCGAGCGAGGCGAATTTGCGGGCGAGCGTGTAGGGCTCCTCATAGGTGGTCGAGGCGGTGGCGATGAAGCCGAGATGCGTAGTGAGCGGCGCCAGCGCGGCAAACAGCGTCACCGGCTCGAAACCGGCGATCTTGGCGTTGCCGCCCTCGCGGGCGCCGAGCCCGACCGTCAGATTGTCGGCGAGGAAATAGGCATCGAACAGGCCGCGCTCGGCGGTCAGGGCAAGCTGCTTGTGGAACTCGAAATTGGTGGCGCCGTCGGCCGGCGCCTCGGGGTGGCGCCAGGCGGCGATATGCTGTCCGCCGCCGGGCAGGAAGGCCCCAAGTTTGATTTGCCTGGATTTCTTGGATCTGGTCATCGCGGTGTGCTCCTGGATTTGGCCGGGGAGGGGATCTCGGGTCAGTGGTGCGTTCAGGCGGCAAGGCCGACGCGATAGGGCACTCCGGTTACCCGGCATGCCTCGCCGACCGCCTGCCGGGCGCGGGCGTGGATGGCTTCCGACACCAGCACGCCATTGGCAAAATCCTTGTCGGAGGCGTAGATCGCGGTCGGCACAGTCAGCGCCTCAAAGAAGCCGAACAACGGCCGCAACTGGTGCTCGACGATCAGCGAATGGCGCTCGCCGCCGCCGGTCGCGGCGAGGATGACCGGCTTGCCCCTCAGCGATGACGGATCGAGCAGGTCGAAGAAGTGCTTGAAAAGCCCGGTATAGCTGCCTTTGAAGGTCGGCGAGCCGGCCACCAGGATGTCGGCGCCCAGCAGCCGTTCGACGATGTTGCGCGCCGCCGGGTCGAGGTCGCCGAGGCGCCTTGCCTGCGGCAGGGACGCGCCAAGATCCTCGATGTCGAAGACGGCCGAGGCCGCGCCGATGCTTTCGGCGGCCTGCCCGACAATGTGGCTGACGAACGCCTTGGTCTTCGATGGCCGGGTCAAGTTGCCCGACAGCCCCACAACGAGCTTCTTCGACATTCCTGGCTCCCTCTCGCTCAATTTTTTAAGATCTTGGGTCTAGCGATCTATTTTAAGTCTAGAGAGTTTGTAGAATTAAAAGAGCGAGAATATTTCAAAAGCAGGGCGATGAGCGAACTGAGTTTGCGGCACATCGCCCGCAATTGGTTCATTCAACGCGGCGTGGCGCACCGGCGCGGCGCATCGACCAGCGATGCAAAGGCCTGCCAGCACCTTGTCCCGCGGGCTGCGGTGAGTCAGGTCAATTTGATTCAAATCCGGCTGTGGATATTTGCTTTTGGGTAAATCGAGGCGGTCATCTTGCCGGCCGGCGGGCAACAGGGAGAAGCCTATGACAAGCGACTTTGCCGCCGCACACCTCCACCTCGAACGAGCCTGCCATTATTTGAGCGGTGAGGATGAGACGAGCCGCACGGCTCGTGCGGCTCTGGATCTCCTGATCGATGCAATTGTCGCGGCGCAATACAAGCGGCCCACGGGCGACGTTGTGGAATTTCCAAGACCGGCAAAGCTGGGACAATCCGCAAGCGGGAACGGGTAATCCAACCGGCGGCGTCCCTTTGCTTCCGCCTGATCACATGAACCAGGTTGCCACCAGGCCGATCGTCGCCGAGAAGATGGCGGCGGTCGTTGCCCAACCGAGTATGTTGGTGCTTCGGCTGTTCACCTGGTCGCCCATGATCCTGCGGCTGTTGGTCATCAGCATGATGAGCAGCAGCAAGGGCGGCGTCGAGAAGCCCTGAACGATGCCGGACCACACCAGCGCCTTCATTGGATTGAAGCCGAGAAAGTTCAGGCCAGCGGCGATCGCCGTAAAAAATCCGATGGCGAGATAAAATTTGGGCGCCTCTCGAGCCCGGGCGTGCAGGCTGTTTTTCCAGCCGATGGCTTGTGCCACATCATAGGCAGCGCCGGTGGTCATGACAGGAACCGCGAGGAAACCGACGCCGATCACGCCTGCTGCGAACAGGACGCTTGCGGCCTGGCCGGCGAGCGGGCGCAGCGCCTCCGCGGCTTGCGCGGCCGTGTCGATATCGTGATGGCCCGCCTTGTAGAGCGTAGCACCCGTCGACAGGATGATGAAATACATGATGAGATTTGAAAACATCATGCCGATGAGGATGTCCCGGCGAGAGCGACGGAGTTCGCTGTCGGTGGCGCCCTTCCTTTCGCTGAGCGTCGTTCGCCCCTGGGCAATCTCCTCCTCGACCTCCTCATTGGACTGCCACGTGTAGAGATAGGCGGACAGCGTCGTGCCGATGATGGCGACCAGGATCGACAGGAACTCGCGATTGAATTCGATCCTGGGGAGCAGCGTCCCGCGCAGCACCGCCGCGGCGTCCGGCTTGGCCAGAATGGCGGCACCGACATAGGCGAGCAGCGCCAGCGCCAGCCAGCGAAAGATGTTGCGGATCAAAGTGTAGGAGCCGAAGACCTGGAGGGCGAAGATGAGTGCGGCGACGAACAGCACGATCAGCGGAATGGGAAGCGGTACGAACATGTTGATCGCGGCCGCCATTCCACCAAGATCCGCCGCTGCCTCGATGGTGTTTCCAATGAGCACCCCCAAAAGCACGCACCAAAGCAGCCACCGCGGATAGAAGTCCTTGATGACGTGGAACAATCCGCGCCCGGATACCTGGCCGAGCTTCGACGACAGGTAGACGACCACATACATCATCGGCAACGTCACCGGAGCCGTCCAAAGCAGGTCGGGTCCGAAGCGGGCGCCGGCGCTGGCGTAGGTGCCTATCGCGGAGCAATCGTCGTCGGCCGCCCCTGTTATCAGGCCGAGGCCGAGCGCTCGGCCTATGCCGCCTTTGCCCTCCTTCGGTGGGATGGAACGATCGGAACCGGCCTGCCTCATTGCGACCGGACCGGGTTGCGAACGAAAGGCGCGGCCCGCCATGCAACAATGCCAAGGATCGGTCGGGGCGCTTGTCTCATTTTGCTTCCTTCAACAACTTGCCAAACCCGGCGTGCCACGACTTGTTCCGCGACGACGGGGAAGGGGTTTGCCTCAGGCAAAAAAGTTCGGGTTGACCGCTTCCGAACGCGAAGCGACTATCCAGGCGAGACGAAGATCGCAGGAGGAAATGCAATGGACGAGCCCGGTCAGTGGCGCCACATGTCGAGCGCGCCAAGGGACGGCAGCAGAATTCTTGTCACGGTTCGGCCGTCCGAACAGGGGCCGGCCGAGGTCGACATGGCTTACTGGGCCCGCGCCGATCAGTTCGGCAGTGAAGGCTGGCGCGCTTCCGATTCGTCTCCAGGACGCATCGTCGAATATGCCGAACCCGAACTGAAGTGCTGGATGCCGCTGCCGTCGGCCAATCTCAGCAAGGGATCGATGCCGAGCCCCTGGGAAGGGGAAGATGTGCCGCTGGTGGATGGCTCGGGGATATGAAAGGACCGAATGCCCAGGACCTCCAAGAGCCGATATCCACAGCTACCCGTATTCGCCAAAAGTGCGCGCAAGCTGGCGGCGGCGGCCCGGAAATCGAACCCCTGGATCATTGACGCCCGGCAGGTCCGCTGGTTCTCAAGATAGCGCGCGAGCGCAATGTCGTGGCGCAGTGGCCCGCCGCGCGGCTGCGGGTCCTGCCTGGGATCATCATGCCAGATGGGCCATTCCGTCGGGGATAGCACAGCGTCCTCCTGAGATACTGGTCTACCGACACTTGTCGTCCTTGCGCCGTGAGAAACGCGGTGAGCCAGCGTGAAGGATTCGTGAAAAACACCAGGCCGGGCGAAATGACGGTTGAAATAGAGGCAAGTACAGGAAAGGATCGCAAAGAAGCTGTGGCTGTGGCGGATCCGATGGCGCACCCTCATCTCTGTCTGTTAGGCGGCTTTGACTTTGCCGGAGGAGCGGTGGCCCCGGTTTTCAGCCGCAAGGCGCGCGCCATGCTGGCTTATCTCGCCCTGCAATCCGGACACTCCCAATCGCGCGAGAAGCTCGCCGCGCTTTTGTGGGGCGGCAACAGCGAGACGCAGGCCCGGATGAACCTTCGACAGGCCCTATCCGCCATAAGGAAAGGAATGGGCGCATCCGATGGCGAAAGGTTTCTGAGCGACGGCGACAGCATTACGCTCAATCTCGACGATCTTGACTTCGACGTCGCGCGGTTCGAGTCGCTTGCCGCCGGCTCCGAACCGGAGCAACTCGAGCAGGCGCTCGTCGTCTATCGTGGCGACCTCCTCGACGGGTTCGGCCTGAAGGAGGAGCCGTTCGAAGATTGGCTCAGAGTGGAGCGCGAGCGATTGAGGGCAATCGCAACCATCGTGTTGGAGAAGCTCGTCGCGCACTATGCGGCAACGAATGATCTTGCATCATGCCTGCGGGCGGCGGTGCGCCTGCTGGCTTTGGAGCCCTTACGGGAGGATATCCACCGAGCCCTGATGCGGACCTATGCCGCCCAGGGCCGCTTTAACCTCGCGCTGAAACAGTATGAGCGCTGCCGTGATGTGCTGCAACTTCAGCTCCGCTTGCAGCCCGAGCCGGAGACCCGGCAACTCTTTGATGACCTGCGGACGCGCCGCGTGACGCCGCAAGCCGCTACCCGGATAGCCGCCTCGGTGTCGCCTTCCCAGACACCGCCAACGTCGGCACCCCGAACAGGTGAGCGGCCGGCGTCCCGGGCCGAGCCGATGCGCCCCGCGACCCACTATGTCAAGTCGGCCGGAATCAACATCGCCTATCAGGTAACCGGCGACGGGCCGGTCGACCTGATCTATGTGCCTGGGTGGGTCTCCAACCTCGACCTTGCCTGGTCATCGCCGCGGCTGGCGCATATGCTCCAGCGTCTCGGTTCCTTTGCCCGCCTGATCCGTATGGACAAGCGAGGCACCGGACTGTCCGATCGCAATGTTGGTTTACCAACGCTGGAAGAGCGGATGGAAGACATGCGAGCGGTGTTGGATGCGGTCGGGTCAAAGCGAACGGTTCTGTTCGGCAGCTCCGAAGGGGGGCCTATGTGCATGCTTTTCGCGGCGACCTATCCCGAACGAACAGCGGCTCTCGTGCTCAACGGAACCTATGCCAGCGGCCGATGGTCGCCGGATTATCCCTGGGCAAGGACAAGCGAGCAGGTAGAAGAAGATCTGACCGCCGTCGAGAGACAGTGGGGGGAGCCGGCGGACATGAGCAACGCCGCGCCCAGCCTGATGAACGACAGTTTCGAGAGAGAATGGTTCGCCGCGTATCTTAGGAATTCAGCCTCGCCTGCCGACGCGGTCGCGCTCTGGCGCTGGGGCACTGAAATCGATGTTCGCGCCCTTCTCCCAACCGTTCACGTCCCGACACTGATCGTGCAGACGGCGGGCGACCGCTGGGTAAAACCGGAAGAGGGGCGCTACCTGGCAACGCATATCGAAGGCGCCAGATACATTGAGCTTGCCGGCCGTGATCACGTAATCTGGGGGGAGAATTCCGATCGTTTGGTCGACGAGATCCAGGCTTTTGTCACCGGCTCGCTGCCGGCAACGTCGAGCGAGCGCGTGCTTGTGACGGTGCTGCACATGGAAATCGTCGGGTTGCCGCCGGCTCCCGTCAACGCTGGCGACCGGGCGCGGCGCGATCTGATGCAGCGACACGACGACGAGATACGCAACGAATTGCATCTTGCTAACGGTCAGGAAATCAGCCGCACCGGAAACGGGTTTCTCGCGGTATTTCTGCGACCAACGCGGGCGATCCAATGTGCAATCGCGGTCCGTCGTCGAATGAAGAGGTTAGACCTTCAGGTTCGCGCGGCAGTCCATATTGGCGAATGCGAAAGGCGCGGAGACGACTTCACCGGTGTTGCAATTCAGCTGGCATCGCATCTGCTCGACGATGCCGGACCGGGCGAGATCATCGCGTCGCGCACGGTTCGTGATCTCGTGGCCGGTTCCGGCCTGGCCTTTGAAGAGCATGGCGAGATGGAGCTTGCAGGTCTTCCCGGCAGCCTGCAGCTTTTTTCCGTCAGTGAACCGGCCGCCTGAGGTCCCGCTGGGTTGGGATATGAGCGGGAGAGTTCAATAGGCCGGCGGGACAGCGCCCCTCTCTGTCCTGCCGGACATCTCCCCCACCAGGGGGGAGATCGGCAGCTTCACTGTCGGCCCTCAGAACAGGAATGCGGCCGTAGCGGGGTTCGGGCCGGTGCGGCCGTCGGGCGAATCCATGCCCCGGATAAGCTCGAGGTCCTTCGCTTCCAACTCGAAATCGAAGACATCGAAATTGGCGGCGATGCGGTCCTGGTGGATCGACTTTGGAATGACGATCAGCCCTTCCTGAAGGTGCCACCTGACGATCGTCTGCGCCACCGACTTGCCGTGTTTCCTGGCGATGCTTTCAAGCGTCGGATCGCTCAACAGTCGGCCGCTGCCCAACGGGCTCCAGCTCTCGATTCGGATGTTGTGCCTGTCATGGAATTCGCGTTTGTCACGCTGCTGGAAGCGGGGGTGGAGCTCGATCTGGTTGACGGTCGGCGTGACGCCGGTCTCGCCGATGATCCGTTCGAGATGGTCCTGGTTGAAGTTCGAAACGCCGATCGACTTGATCCGGCCTGATTGCCTGAGCTCGACCAGCGTCTTCCAGGCCTCGACATATCTGTCCTGGCTGGGCACCGGCCAATGGATCAGGAACAGGTCGATCTGCTCGATGCCGAGCTTGCTCATCGTCTCGTCGAAGGCGCGCAAGGCGGCGTCGCGCTGATGCGCGCCGTTGCGCAGTTTCGAGGTGATGAACAACTCGCTTCTCGGCACGCCGGCCGAGCGGATTGCCTGCCCGACACCTTCTTCGTTCCGATAGCCTTCGGCGGTATCGATCAGTCTGTAGCCGGCTTCGATTCCCCAGCGCACCACCTTGGCGGTGATGGCTGGATCGACCTGCCACACGCCGAGGCCGATTTGCGGAATGGCGGAGCCGTCGTTCAATCTGATTTGTTCAGGTCTATTCAGGGTAATCTGTTCAGGCATGTTCAGGTCCTTCTGCATCGTTCCGCCCGGCGCAGGCTCTATCTAGTCTGGATGGCCGCGAAAGCCAGTCGATATCAGGAGAATGTGAGGAGACGGACGTGCAGCGCTGATCCTCCGCTTCGGGCCGACAGCTCTCTGTGACCCACGGACTCCAGGGAACTCTACACAGGACGACCCCCACTGTCGCGGATTCTGTGGTATTCTGTCGACTATCCGAGGAGGCGACTGCGTTGACCAACAGCTTGGAAGCCGAAGGGGCAAGAGACTGGTCTCCCCTGCTGGTCGCGGCAGAAAAAGGCGATGCGGAGGCGGTTCGATCGGAATTGGCGGCTGGCGCCGATATCAATCAGTCGGACGACGGCGGCTGGTCTGCACTTCACCTTTCAGCCCTCAACGACCGCACAGCTGTGGTGGAGGCGCTGATCGAAGACCCGGAAATCGACGTGAATTCCAGAAACAAGTGGAAGAGCACGCCCTTGAGCCTTGCGTCGGCCAAGGGACATTACGCGTGTATCTCAGTCCTCGTGAGACACCCCCAAATAGAGATCAACGCGCGAGCTGACTACTACGGCAGAACGGCTCTTATCGAGGCGGCGAAGAACGGGCATCTCGAAGTCGTCAAGTTGCTCGTGGAGAATGGCGCGGAAGTAAACCTGACCGACAAGACGGGGAGAAACAACGCGCTCATCGAGGCTATCAAGGGGCGGCACTACGAGATCGCGGAATACCTGCTGGATTCTGGGAAAGTGAGCTTTATCAACAAAGAGATGAGGCTAAACGCCCTGATCTGGGCTGGCAGCTGCCACAACCCTCAGCTTATCGAAAAGCTGGAAGCCGCGATCCACAGTTTCTTCGACAGCAAATAAGGGTCTCGCGTCCGGTTGCAGTTGCCATTTGTGGTTACCGGACGAAACAGATAATCCTCCAATCCGGAACGCTCGTCAGCCCTTCGCGATAGGCGCGCTGCTACTCACGAGGTCCGGGCAGGCCGCCGACCAGGCCGGCCTCATAAGCCGCAAGTGCTTTGGCGACGCCGGCAACGAGGTGTTCAACGTCGCTCGCATGTTCGAAGGCAATCCCGGTTTGCGCAAACTCCAGTGGCGAATAGTCAGGCGCTATCCGCTTGACCTCTGCCATGATGCGCTGAGCTTCCTCCAGGTCGCCGAGTTGCGCGTGGCACCCCGCCAGCCTTGTAAGTCGCCAGGGCGTCTTCGAGGGGACCTTGGACATGCTGACAATCGCGGCCTTGTAATCTCCGACTGAGTATAGCGCGATGGCGCGATCGTAGTGGTACCAGTCTGGATGGATCGGGTTGATCCGTATCGCATTGTCAACCGCCGCGAGTGCTTCAAGAGGCCTGCCTCTCATCGTCAGCAAGAACCCCATTTGCGCAATCGTATCGGCGTCATATGGATTGAGGTCGAGCGCGCGTTGAAGGTGATGTTCAGCCGCATCGAACTGACGGGCCGAGATGAAAGCCTGGGCGAGTACGCGATGGCAGCGTGGCTCTTCCGGCGCCAAGGTCGCCGCACACTCCGCGCGATGGATCACCGAACCAAGCAATGCCGGGGATGCCTCGGCATAGCCACCGATAATGAGATCGGCGAGCGCGACGTAGGAATGCGCCAGTGCATAGGCCGGGTCTTTGTCGACCGCAGCCTGGAAAAGACCGCGCGCAGCCTCGTTGTCATCATCATTATAACCGCGCAGACGGGCCAGTCCGCGCAGCAGAAGCTCGTATGCAGCCAAACTGTCGGGAGGCTTTGGGGTTGCCTGCTTGACACCTGCGTCGTCGAGCCGAGCGACCAGCCGGTTCACCACACGGCGAGCGATTTCTTCCTGCATGTCGAAGATCTGGCCGCCAGACGCAGAAAAGGTATCGCTCCACAAGACTCCACCCGTCGAGGCGGCAGTGAGACTGACAGTGACCCGCATCCCGTCTGCGCGAGTAGTCGCCCTGCCGCGGACCAGATAGGTTGCGCCAAGGCTGGCGCCAACGGCACGCCAATCGGAAGCCGAATCCGAGACGAATGCAAAGCCGGAATTGCGCGCCAGCACGACGACCGTTCCGAAGCGAGCCAACGCGTTGACGATGTCTTCGGCAAAGCCGTCCACCAGAGGGGTGTCTTCCGGCGCACCTTCATTGGTGAAACGCAGCACCGCAACGCTCGGCTGTCCAGCGCGCTCTTGCTTTGGCGCTTCGAGACGAGAGAGGATGTAGCCGCGTTTGGCGACCGTGCGGATAATTGTTTGGCTTTTGTCATTCAGCGCCTTTCGCAACTCCCTGACCGCCTGCGTCAGTGAGTCCTCGGTTACGAAGACATCGGGCCACACCGCGGACATCAGTTCCGACTTGGTCACGACACGCCCGACATTCCTGCTGAGATAGGTCAACAGATCAAACGCCTTGGAACGCAGTGCAACAGGTTTCCCGTCGCGCAGCAGCAGCCCGCGGGCAAGATCAAGCTCGCAACTGCCAAGTGCCAGTGGTACGTTCCCTGGGTTTTCTCGCGACATTGAATGCCGATCTGACCAGCTCGACCAAACGCAGCCTGATTGGGGTCTCAATCGGCGCGGACGTCAAGGGATCAGAAGAATTTGGTTCGCCTTTACTTTGGCTGGAAGTCATCCGCCTCTCCATGGCCATGATCTCCAGCATTTCGAACATTGTTCCAGGCATGGGCGCACAAGGCGACGCAGCCATGACGGTGGATGCAAATTCCAGGAGTTCTTGCCGGGCGGCTTGGCGCGTGTTCTCATTCAGTGACATGGTCGACCTCATCCGGTTCTTTCTTGAGAACAATGAAGCCAAAGAACGGGCGCGTACCGGAAGATTTCTGAAATTCTGCTGAATCTGCCATAGCAGGGTTTTCCCCCAATTATTCAACCGAACGGTTGACTATCTCAAAGCGTGCGTCTATATTCAACTAAATGGTTGAATTAGAGACACCCCAGATGGACGCGGTTTTTCACGCCCTTGGCGACGCCACCCGCCGGCACATGCTTCGCGATCTCGCCGATGGCGAGAAAACGGTAAGCCAGCTGGCGGAACCCTTCGCGATGTCGCTCGCGGCCGCCTCCAAGCACATCAAGGCGCTGGAGAACGCAGGTCTTATTCGTCGAGAGGTGAGGGGCCGCACGCATCTGTGCCGACTAGCCCCCGGACCGCTGGCCAGCGCCCATCAGTGGCTCAGCTTCTACGAGCGCTTCTGGACCGGTCGTCTCGATGTTCTCGAACGCCTCCTTCGCGAGGAGGACGCACGCAAAGCCCAGGATGAGCCCAGGAAATCGCCCAACTCAGAAGAAGGAGACGAGCAATGAACCAGATGAGAAGCATCGACGCCTATGGCGAGCTGAGCGAGCCCGCCACGTTCACCATCCAGCGCCTTTTGCCCGGACCCATCGAGCGCGTCTGGGCCTATCTCACCGAGAGTGACCTGCGCCGGCAATGGATGGCCGCGGGCCAGATGGAAATGAAGGCGGGCAGCTCGTTCGAGTTCGTCTGGCGTAACGACGAGCTGACCGACCCGCCTGGCCAACGCCCCGCGGGCTTTCCCGAAGAGCACCGGATGGAGGGCCGGATCACCGAACTCGATCCGCCGCGCACGCTTTCCATCACCTGGGGAAATACCGGCGGCGTCTCCTTCCTGCTGGAGGCGAAGGGGAGCGATGTGCTGCTCACCGTCGTCCATCGCCGCCTGCCGGAACGTGCAATCCAGCTCAACATCACTGCCGGCTGGCACATACACCTCGACCTGCTGGCCGCCCGCCTGGCGGGCAAGACGCCGACCTCGTTCTGGGACGGCTGGAGCCGCCTGCGGGAAGAATACGACCGCCGCCTGCCGGCCTGATGTAACTCGCGGCGGCCATCCCTGAGGTCGCCGCCAGCCACACGAAGCAACGATGAACCGATGAAACGTGCTTGCATCCCGCAAGCCTGATGGAGGAAGTCATGCGTAAATTGATCACTGGAATGAAAATTTCCGTCGACGGCAAGATGGAGGGCCCAGAGGGTTACGCCGATTGGGTTGACGCGTGGTCGGACGAATACGGCCTGACGCCGCAAATCGATGCCTGCCTGCTTGGCAGCGTCATGTATGCTGGCTACGAGCGCTACTGGAGCGCCATCCAGAACGAGCCCGACAAGCCGCTGCCGATGACCGGCAAATTGCCGAAGCCGGCCGAGCTCGAATGGGCCTGCTTCGCCGCGCAGACCCCACATTATGTGCTGTCGAACACAATGACTTCGGCGGCTTGGCCAAAGACGCGCTTCGTGCGGAATTTTGAGGACATCGCTGCCCTCAAGCAGCAGCCCGGCAAGGACATCTACCTTATGGGCGGCGCCCGAATTACCGCGAGCCTTATCGATGCCGGGCTGGTCGATGAACTCAGGCTGATCGTCTATCCGCTGCTCGCCGGTGAAGGAAAGCCGCTATTTGGGACGGCGGAAAATCGTCGTGGGCTCGAACTGCGCAAGGTCGAACAGCTGTCGGACGGCCGCGTCGGGCTGGTCTACGGGATCGGCTAAAGCGCGTCGCGTTCGATCGGCCTCATGCGATGCGCTTTAGGTTCTTTGTTATGCATGTCTTTATCGCAAAACCGCTGCCCACCCTCGGGTCAAGCCCGAGGGCATGCTTTTGCGCGACATGCATTAGCGCCAACGTCAGGCAACGGTACCGCGGCAGGCCCAGGCGACATTGGCAAAGGACCTCGGGCCGTCGGGCCGGCCGGCCTCATAGGCGTCGCGCATGGCGGCGTCGGTGCGCGACCGCTCTTCCGGGTCGAGCGTGGCCACATACTTGCCGAGCGGCCCTTCGCCGGCGGCAATCGGCGCCCAGTAATCGTCGAAGTTTTGATAGTCCATGCGGATCATCAGCTCGGTCTCCGTAACGTCGCGGAGACCCTGCTCGACAAAGGTCCGCTTCATTTCACCCGGCCGCATCATCGGCTGGGTGCAATAGCGGGCCCGCAGCTGGCGTCCGCCTTCGCTGAGCACCGCCACCGTGTCGATCATCATGCGCATCCCCGGCATGCCGCCGAGATGGTCCCATACCGTCGCCGCGACCACGCCGCCCGACCGCACGACGCGGCGCATCTCGGCGACTGCCTTGCCGGCTTCGGGCACGAAATGGAGCACGAGCAGCGCCAGGGCGCGGTCGAACGCGCCGTCCTCAAAAGGCAGGGCACAGGCATCCGCCTGGCGGATTTTTATCCGCGGATCGGTGTTGCGCCGGATTGCCTCCTCGACGAAAACGGCCGAAAAGTCGATCGCGGCGACCTCACTGAGGTCAGCGGCCTTGACGAGCGCGAAGGTCAGGCTGCCGGTGCCGCAACCGACGTCGAGGATCGTTTCGCCGTCCTTAAGGCCCGCGAAGCCGATGAACAGCGGCGCGAGCCTTTGGCTCCAGCGGCCCATGAGCTGCTCATAGCCGGCAGCATGGTGGACGTTGAAACTTGAAGTCATCGAAGCCTCCTCCCAAAGCCGTATGCTAGACTTCGGCGGCCGCTGGCGAAAGCCACTTTTGGCGCGTGTTGGTTCGGCAGCCCGGGGCGCGCGAAGACATCGCCGGCCGGATTTGATGGCGCCGGACAGCCAGCCTCCGTGGCCTCGACCACCTATTCGGCGGGCAACCCGCGGCGCTTCCATTCGCTGCGCGGCACCGGATTTCCAACACGAAAGGCAAACGACACGACTTTCGTCGCGTCCGGATCGACCTCGCAGCGAAAACTCAGATCGTACCACTGCCCGTTTGCAGGGAACGGCGCACTGGCGACGTTCATGACCGTGCCGGCCTTCAGTCGATACTCAAGCAAGCTGTCTGGGAAATAGGGGGGCGACGCGTGCACCAATTGCTGTGCGAGCTCCGTGTTGCAGAGCTGACCGATACGCACGGCGCGCGGCACATTTCTCATGGCGGTTGTCGCTACCGGATCACCGGTTGCTATTTGCGAGAACAATTTTTTCGCTTTTTCAAGCTTCAACGGCTTTTGCACTTTGGCGACATCCGCAGGCTTGGGCTTCGGCGGCTGGGCCGCGGCCGGCTGCGCAGCCTGGTCCTTCCCTTCGGCCGCTGTCACGGCAGTTGGCTGCGCAAGCTCCTGTTTATCCGGATCTTGCGGCGCCGCCGGTGACTGCGAACCATCCTCCGCGCTGTTGCCATCCAGAGATTTCCGGGGACCGGCGTCCTTGTCACCGAATTGGAAGACAGGTCTCTGCGCGGCGACCTCACGGCTCGCCGGCGTCTCGACCTTTGCTTCCGGCGGTTTTTCGGGCTTGGGCCCTTCCGCGGGAGGCGGAGGTTTTGCTTTCTCCGATGGCTTGGGTGGCGGCACCAGGTCCACCCCGATGGCCTGCTCCTTCTGCGGCTGCGGCGGCGACACCGGCAGTGCGGATAAAAGAAGCGCGGCGGCGAACAAATGCAGGACCACGGAGGCAGGCAAGGCCCACCTGAATACCCGGCGCTGATCCCGTATGTCGTCTCTCATCGTGACCGGTGTGTGGAATGAAATATTGGCGGCATCAAGCATCGATGCCGCCAGACGTCGAAATAACCGTTGCGAATCGAAAGTCGGCGGCTGCAATACGGCGCGTCATCCAATCGTGTGGCGTGGGAGTCCGCGCAGGGGACCCGGGCCAGCAGCAGATGCAGCAAGTCGTCATTTCAGGCGGCTAGCAGGCACACCCTGCCGGCACAGTGTCGCCGGTTGAAATCACAGGGAAACCGAAAGCCCGCCGTCAACCGCTAGCACGTGCCCGTTGACGTAAGCGGCAGCGTCGGAGGCGAGAAACACCACGGCTCCGCCGAGCTCCTCAGGCTGGGCCCAGCGGCCCGCGGGGGTTCGTGCCTCGACCCATTTGGTGAAGGCCTCGTCGCGCATAAGTGCGGTATTGAGCTCGGTGGCGAAATAGCCGGGGGCGATCGCGTTGACGGTGATGCCGTGGCGGCCCAGCTCAGCGGCAGTGGAGCGTGTCAGCCCGTGCAGGCCCGCCTTTGCCGCCACATAGGCGTGAATGGTGGGACGGCCAAGGATTGCTGCGACCGATCCGGTGTTTATTATGCGCCCGAACTTGTTCGGCAGCATCAGGCGCACCGCGTCGCGCATCATGCGGAAGCAAGCCGACAGATTGACGGCAACCACATGGTTGAAATCCTCGTCCTGCCATTCGACCAGCGGTTTACGATGCTGGATGCCGGCGTTGTTGACCAGAATATCGAGGCGGCCGTGGCGTTCGACGATTCCTTCGAGCGACGCCCTTGAGATCGCCGCGTCGGTGACATCGAACGGCAGGGCTTCTGCACCGATCCTTTCGGCGGCCGCGGAAAGGGCGGCCATGTCGCGGGCATTGACGATCACCGTCGCCCCGTTTTCCGCAAGTGCCTTGGCCATGGCAAAACCAAGACCACGCGAGGCACCCGTGACCAGTGCGACACGGCCCTTGAGCGAGAACAATTCCGGCATTGAGATCCCCTATGAAAGGGCGGGAGTTTCCTCCCGCCCAAAAGTACTATTTCGCGACGCAGGTGTCGGCTGTCTCCGGAGTGCAGACATCGAGGCCCGTGTAGGTCGGGTCGGCCGGCGGAGCCTTGCCGTCCTTCATCTCCTTCAGCGCCATCATCGTCTTGTACCCCATCTCGAACGGCCGCTGGCCGACCTGGCCAAGGGAGAAACCTTCCTTCATCTGGTCGATCTGTACCGGAAGCGTGTCGGCAACGACAAGGGCCAGGGCCTTCGAGGCGATCTTGTCCTTGTACGGTGCGACGGCGGCGCGGTTGGCATCGGGAATGAACTGCGGGAAGCCACCGGTTGGGACGAATGCGTCGAGGTTCGGGTTTTTCGCCATGATATCCTCGAACTGTTGCACCGAAAGCGGGAAATCATCGTTGGTGTAGAGCGGGCAGCCTTCGATTTCGGTCCAGCCGTTCTGGCCCGTCAGCCGATCCCCGGGCGAGGCTGCTGATTTGGTGCCCGAAAGCGTATCGCGAATGCCTTGCATGCGCTCGTTGTGGTTGGCCGCCGCGGCGCCGCCGGACTGGATGCAGATCGTGCCGCCTTTGGGCTTGATCTGCATGACAAGCTTGGCGAGGTTCTCGCCGATCTCGTAATTGTGCGTGCCGATATAGGCAACGCGCAGATCCTTGTTTTCGGGCAGGAGATCGGAGTCCCAGGTGAGGACCGGGATGCCGGCATCCTTGGCGGCCTGCAGCGCAACCGCCATCGCTGCGGCGTTCGATGGCGACACGGCGATGCCGTCCACCTTCTTGGCCACGAGATCCTGCACGATCTGCACCTGCTCGTCGCCGCCGCCATGTTCGCCGGGGCCGATATACATGCACTCCACCGCGCCTTTGGATTCGGCTTCGGCCTTCTTGCAGCCGTCGCGTGCCTGGTCGAAGAAAGGATTGTTCATGTTCTTCGGCACGAGGGCGAAGGTGTATTTCGCCTGGGCGCCGGAAACGGCGAGCACCATTGCGCCAAGCGCGACGGCGGCCGTGAGCAGATGTTTTTTCATGTGACGTTTTCCTCCTTGGTGTGATGTCCCGCGGGCCTCCCGCCGGCGGGTTTCTAGCGGCGTTTTTTGGGCATCAAGACTGCCAGCGACGCGGCGAGAATCGATTTGCCGCCGGTTTGCATGCCCAAGAGAACCGCAAGAACGATGAAGGCGCCGACGAAGGCACCCTGCCAGTTTGAATCGATGCCGGCCATCAGCAGCGCATTCCTGATCACCTCGAGAAAGGCCGAACCGATGATTGCACCGAAGGCCGTGCCGGCGCCGCCCATGAGGCTGGCGCCGCCAATGACTGTCGCAGCGATCACCCGTAGCTCATAGCCTTGGCCCATGGCATTGATGGCCGAGCCGTTATAGCCGAGCAGCAGGAGCGAGGCGAGCGCGGCGGTGAAAGCCGAGAAGACATAGGCCTGGAATTTAATCCAGTTGACCGGAACGCCGGTGAGCCGTGCCGCCTCCTCATTGCCGCCGATGGCGAAGAGATGCCGGGCCCAGGCAGTGAAATTGAACACGAAGCCGACAATCAGGGCCAAGATCACCATGGTCCAGAATTGCGACGACAGTTCTGGTATCCAATGCGGTGCCCAGTCGTTCGGACCATGCCGCGGCCATTTCCACTGACCGATTGCCTTCACGATCGGAGCATCGGGCCCGAACTGGTAGAGCATCTGGTTGGCCGAGAATACGACCGCCAGCGAGCGCGCGACGGACAGCATGCCGAGGGTGACCACAAAGGACGGCATCCCGACATAGGCGACAAAGAATCCGTTGACGGCGCCACAGGCCAGACCGGAGAAAAGGCCCATGGCGAAGGCGACGTACCAGGGATAATGCCAGGTGAGGAACAGGCCGGCGACGATGACCACGAGACCCATGACGGAGCCGACCGACAGATCGATACCGCCGGTGATGATTACGATCGTCATGCCGAGCGCCATGATACCGAAAGGTGCGAAATTGCGCGTCACATTGGCGACGTTTTCAGAGGTGCCGAAGCTCGGCTCCATCGCAGTCATCAACATGACGAGCGCGATGAGCGCGATCGTCACCCAGAAGGGCTGACTCGAAAGCACACGTTGGAGAACTGTTTTTTCCTTGGTCGCGACGAAATCCGACATGGCCGGCCGGCCATGTTCTTCGACTGAGCCCTGAACGCCAACTGACTCCTGAACACTATTCGCCACGGATGGCCCCCGTTATCAGTCCAGTGATTTCCTCGGGCGATGTTTTGTCGGCTGGCTTGTCGGCAACTTTCGAGCCCCGCCTGAGGACGATAATACGATCTGCCACGGCGAACACGTCAGGCATTCGGTGACTGATCAGCATGACGCCGACTCCTTGCGCTTTGAGGCGTCGGATCAGTTCAAGTACTTCCGCCACCTGGCGCACTGAGATGGCGGCCGTTGGTTCGTCCATCAGCACCAGCTTGGCATTTGAAAGCCGGGTCCGCGCGATGGCGACCGCCTGGCGCTGCCCACCCGACATCTTCCTGACGAGGTCGCGCGGGCGGGTTTCCGATTTGAGTTCCTTAAACAGCGCTGCCGAGCGATCGATCATTGCCTGCTTGTCAAGAATCCTGATCGGCCAGAAGCCTTTCTTGATCTCGCGCCCCAGAAAGACGTTCTGCGCGGCCGTCAAATTATCGGCGAGCGCCAGGTCCTGATAAACGACTTCGATCCCCTTGGCGCGGGCCTGCACGGGCTGGTGGAAGTGGCACACCTCGCCGTCTACTGCAATTTCGCCGTCGCTCGGAGGAAAATTCCCGGCCACGGTCTTGACTATCGTCGATTTGCCGGCGCCGTTGTCCCCCATCAGACCAACGACTTCGCCTCGCTCCACCTGGAAGCTGACGTCAGTCAGGGCCTGGATAGCCCCGAAATTCTTGGAGACGTGGCGAACCTCAAGCACCGGCATCGCGGTCCTCCCGGGACAACATTTATCGGTCTTGTCCCTGGTCAATGCACAGCAGCTAATCAGCGAAACGTATTCAACACAATCATTTATTAGGTCAGGCCTCCCGGCCGTAACGCGCCTCGTCCGAGTGTGACTTGTAGCTGCTGCAGAGCACCGAGGCGCTCGCCCGATCCTTACACAATCACCAGGCGATCCTCAGGCTTGCGCCGCTCCATATCCGTTTCGGGTGAAATGAGTGGCATTTTGCGAGCGGCGCCAACGGCTCGGGTATGGAGCGCGGCAGAACGCGTCATTCAAACACACGAGGACAGTGGCCAAGCCTGTCCCTAGCGTGCGTCGGCCAGAGCGCACGTCAGGAGATGAACCCGTATTCGGGGGAGGCGAGGGTCAAGTGTTGAAAGTCCGCTCCGTAACGGCGCTGCACGAGAGGGATATTCGGTCATGAATTTCAAAGGTTTGATCAAGCGTGCCGAGACTGTGGAGAGAGCGTTCAAGGAGCTCGAAACCGATTTGGCGGATGCGTTTAGCGAATGTCTCAACGTGGACGATCAGTCGCCGTTGAACGACGTCACTGTGCCGGATGAGACTGTGTCGGATGAGAATCTCGCGGCAACGGATGACAGCTCGCAGCTCGAGGCCAATGCGGACGCCTTCGAGACCGCACGACGGCTGACCCCCCATACGCAAACCCGGCTGGCTGCCTTAAGTGCGGTCGATGGGCTCTTTCACGACGCGCAGGAGTATCTGGGGGAAATCAACGCGAAACTGTCGGAGATCGCGACCTCGCATCATTTGACAGGCGAATTCCTAAGACTTCTCCACGGCGACATTCTTCGCGCCAACGAATTGGAGCTGGCAAATACCGGCCTGACCGCGCAACAAAGAGTGCTGTCCGAACAGCTCCACGACGCAACCAGAAAGCAGCGCGAGCGCGACAGCGCTATCGAGGCGCTGCAGCAGCACGAGGCGAGCCTGGTCGAGGACAAGGAAGCACTTCGCGGCGCGCTGGCTTCAGCAAGGCTGGAACTCGTCGTGGCAGGCAATGCGAGCGCAAAACGCGAGGCCGAGTTCGGCGAGCTTGTCAAAACGCTCTCGGCCAGAGCCGTCGAGGCCAACAGACGCTCGCGCGAGAACGAGATGCTGCGGGAGAAACATGTCAGCCTGTCAATCGACCTCGACAAGGCGCTGAAACGGGAGGCCGAGGCCCGGCACAGACTGGACGAACTCTCGACGGTCCATGCCAATGACGCCGCGCAGGTTTCGGAACTGCTGGCCGCGCTTGGCAAGAGCGAGAAAGAGGAGATGCGGCTGCAGAAATCGCTCGATATGGCGCAGGCGAAGCTATCGGAAATGACGGAAGCGGCCCGCATCAGGGACGGTGACAGGCAAGCCGAGCTTGCACGCGGTGTCGCGGAGATGACCGGCTTGCGCTCTGAAATCGAGGATCTCCGATCGCGACTGGAGGCCACCTCCAACCAGAACAGCGAAGCCGCCAGCGAAATCGCCAGGATCAAGGCTCAAGCGAGCGACGCGGTGGCGGAAAAGCAAATTGTCGAGCAAAAATTGTCTGCTCTCATGAAGGAGAGCGAAAACGACAAGATGAACCTTTCCGCGGTCAGCGCGAATTTTTCGCAGCTTTCCCTGCAGCAGGCATCCGAACAGATACAGTTCGACGTCCAGAGGCAGGAATGCGAGGATCTGCGAGCCGAAGTCGCGTCGCTTCAAGCCCGGGTCAAGGAACTGTTGCCCTATGAGCGGCTCCACAAGGTCACCAACGCCAGGCCGCGTGAAGAAGGCGTGGTCGAGATCACCGCCGCGGTGGCGGAGAAGGCCCGCGCCAGCAGGCGGCGCCTCCGCCTGCGCGCTGCGTCCTAGCTCAGGCGCGGCAGTCTGAATTTCGACTGGTGCGAAGCGGACATCCGCCAATGAATGGCGGGTCGAGCGTGAGGCTGGCCTTCCCTGCGTCGGCCTGCGATAGTGCACGCCGGTGAAGCGGAGGGGGCTGAGCATGCGGCTATTCACAAACCGGAACCACCTCCGTTGGAGGATGTTGGCCTTCATCGCAATCATGGTGCTTTTGCCGAAAGCGGCGTCGGCCGATACCATCCCGCCCGACAGGATCGCCGCGGCCCTTGCGAAGCTCGAGTTACTCGCGGAAGGCGTCGTCGCGGATGGTAGCGTGCCCGGTCTGGCCATCGGCGTCGTGCATGGCGACGAGGTGATCTTCCTCAAGGGGTTCGGGCATCGCGAAGCCGCAAAACCGGAGACCGTCGATGCGGACACGGTGTTCCAGATCGCTTCCCTCTCCAAGCCGGTCTCCGCCACCGTCGTGGCGGCGCTGGTCAGCGAAGGGATCGCTTCGTGGGATTCCAAGATCGCCGACCTCGATCCGGCTTTCCGACTCGCACAGCCCTATCCGACCAGCGAACTCTCGATCCGCGACCTGTTTGCGCACCGCAGCGGACTTCCCGGCACGGCGGGCGACGACCTCGAGGACATCGGTTATGACCGCGCGGAGATCCTGCGCCGCCTGCGGTTCGTGTCGCCGTCATCGAGCTTTCGTGCCGGCTATTCCTATAGTAATTTCGGACTGACCGAGGGTGCCGTCGCGGCCGCGAAGCCGACGGGCAAGCCGTGGGAAGAGGTCGCCGAAGAGAAGCTCTACCGCCCGCTTGGAATGGCCTCGACCAGTTCGCGTCATTCGGACTTCATCAAGCACGCCAACCGTGCCGAGCTCCACGCCAAGATCGATGGCGCCTGGGCAGCGAAGGTCCAGCGCTATCCGGATGCGCAGGCGCCAGCAGGCGGCGTCAGTTCTACGGCACGCGATCTCTCGCAATGGATGCGCCTTGTGCTTGGCAACGGGGCCTATGCCGGCAAGACGCTCATCAAGGCCGATGCGCTGGACCAGACACATATTCCCTTGATGGTTCGCGGCAAGAACCCCGTCTCCGGAGGCGAGGCCTTCTACGGCCTCGGCTGGAATGTCGAATTCGGCCGGCACGGGCCGATCTGGGGTCATGCGGGCGCCTTCAGCGCCGGCGCACGCAGCCTGGTGATGCTCTTCCCCGAGGAGAAGCTTGGCATCGTCGTCATCGCCAACGCCTTTCCGACAGGCGTGCCGGAGGGGCTGTCCGACAGCTTCGCCGATCTCGTCTTCGACGGAACGCTGGGGAAGGATAAGGTAAAGGCATGGAATGATATCTATGCAGGCATGTTCGGCCCTGTGATTGCGGCGGCCAAGGCCACCTATGCCGCGCCGCCCTCTCCGGCAAGTCCGGCGGCGCCGGCCAGCGCCTATGCGGGCCGTTACTTCAACGACTTCTTCGGCGATGCTATTGTGTCAGGCGAAGGAGACGCTCTTGTCCTCAAGGTCGGGCCCGCCGCTGCACGGTCCTATTCACTGAAGCATTTCGACCGCGATCTCTTCCTGACCTTCCCCGATGCCGAGATGCCGGACAGGCCCTCGGCCGTCAGCTTTGCCGTCGGCCCCGACGGCAAGGCGTCGGCCGTGACCATTGACTTTCTCAACGACAATCATCTCGGCACGCTGCAACGCGTGGGGGATTAGCCGCCGCGGGGCGGGCGAGCCTTTGCCGGTTCAGGATGCCGGGCCGAACTGGAGCAATTTGAAGCAATCACCGCTGCCCGATGTCGCCTGCGTCAGGAAGGGTTTCGACCGGTCGATCCATTCCTGGTGCGATCTGGCATCGGCTTCGATCTCATTGGCCGGTGCAAGCTTGACGAAACCGCGCCCCTTGCTGAAAAGCCAGCACGCGCGGCCGAGAAACCGCCTGCTGCGCTGGCGCAGGAGATCGGCATCATAAAAGACGTCGAGCACCTCCTGCCTGATCTTCCGCTCCTTTTCGGGATTGGCGATCGCAACCTCGATCGGCTCGCCGCCGATCGCATCCTGCAGGTCCTTGTAATCCAGGGCGATCTGGGTGGTGGCATATTTGATGTCGCTCTCGTCCCGGACGATGTTGAACCATAGCGTGGGGTCGAGCTCGTTGGCGACGAACGATGCTTCGAAGTCGCGTGACAGATTGAGAATATCGAATCCCTGAACATCGACGTCGCGCTCGACCAGAAGGATCTGGGAAACCTGCTTGGCGAGCGCCGTTCCGTGGGCGCTGACGGCGGCATTGTTGCCGCCGAGTTCCGGACTGACATAGGCGCCGCCATCATCCAGCAGCGCATCGAATTCGCCGAGGGCCTCCACGACAGCGCTGCCGCGGGCAATACGCGCCGCCAGTTTGGCGCGAACCTGCTGGAGCTCCGTTTCGCGTTTGCGCTGGTCCTGATAATTCTGCTGGAAAAAGAAGATGAAAAGGGACACGCCAATCCCGATCATGATCACGCCCAGCTGCGAAAAGATATTTCGATAATATTCCAGCAGCTTTTCACGATGGCGCACGTCGTCGCGCACACTGTGCGCCACACGAAGATTGACGATCAGCGAAACGATCAGGAGCCCGGCACCGACCAGGATCAGGCCGCCGATCAGCAGGTAGCCATAGCCCGAGTTCAAATCCATTCTTTTGCCGCGCTCCCCGAAACCCCAGACAGCGCAGACTAATACCATTCCGCTTCAACACATACCTTTTCATAGGAGCGCCGGCGAAGGATCCCCACCATTCGGCCACTGTTCTTACAGCCAGGTCTATGCTCGCCATCCGCCTCGTTTCGTAGCGGTCTTCTCGCAGCCGGATTCAGGCCGCGTGCTTGGAACCAATGACGGGCGAGACTGTTCAGCTATGACTTTGATCCGACGCTGGCGTGCCCGGCCGACTGGGCATGCGGCGATCTTGAGGAGTTCTCATCATGAAGATTTCGTCCAGGTTTCGTTCAGTCGTGGTTGCCGTCATCACTGCGGCGGCAGTTAGCTTTGCCGGCGTCGCACATGCCGACAGCGGTACGATCCGCTTCGCCGTCTACAAGGCGGCCTTTTTCATCGGCGGCTCCGGAGGCGAGGGCACACTGACCTTCCATGGTCGCCGATATCCCATCTCGGTCGGCGGCATCTCGGGCGGCCTCGCCTTCGGCGCCTCCAAGACCTATTTCAAAGGTACCGTGCGCCACATACGCCGCGCCCGGGATGTGACGGGGGTGTACGGTGCAGCGGGCGGTGGCGGCGCGCTCGGCAAAGGGGCCCAGGTGATCGTCATGACCAATGACAAGGGTGCCCAACTCGAACTCACGGGCAGGCAGGTAGGCCTGCAGGTCAATGCCGATCTCAGCGGTATGAGCATCTCGCTGAAATAACGACAGTCACTGCATTCCTCATTCCCTGGATGGGCCGGATTTGGCCGCTCCAAACCGCAGCCCATCCATCAAGAGCGACACCAATCGGCGCGAGCGGTCGCGCCAGTCCTTGGTGTCCGGGGCCGAATAGATGCCGCCCAGCGCATGCAGCACGTCGGAGGCATCGACGTCGCTGCGGATCGAGCCCTCGGCGACCGCCGCATCGATCAGCCGCCGCAAGGCGAGCGTCACCCTGCCCGAGACGTCGGAGAACAGGGTGGAGTTGGTCGTGAGCAGGATGCGCAGGCTTGTCGATAGCCCGCGCTTGGTGGCGATGTAGTCGACGAAGCGCTGCATCCATTGTTCGAGCGCCATGTCGGGCGGATGATCGCGAGCGAGCTCGTCGGCCGCCTGGCACAGTCCTTCCACTTCGCGCCGGTAGACCACCTCGACCAGATGTTCGCGGGTTGGGAAATGCCGGTAGAGCGTTCCGATGCCGACGCCGGCCTGGCGCGCAATCTCCTCCAGAGAGGCATCGACGCCATTCTCGGCAAAGGCTTTTGCCGCGACCTCGACCAGCGCGTCGCGGTTGCGCTGCGCGTCGGCGCGCAGCGGTTTTGCAACGGCGGCTTTGGCCTTGTCTCCAGATATGACGGGCGGCTCTGCGGCCAATTTTTCCTCCAGTGTTGATCCAAAGCATAAACCAAACAGGCAGGCCCCGTTTCAAGAACGCAGACGCTTCCACCTTCGTTACGTCTCCGACAAATATAATCGCAAGTAAATATAATCACAGGATCGAGTCTTGGCCGGCGTTCCGGCAGGCGAGGCATCTTGCCCGCCTCCGGTGCACGGCCGGTGGATGACGACGGAGGATATTTCCTCGCGGCCGGCGCTCCTCATCTGTTCGGCCGATGCCGTGGGGCAAAAATGAGCCCACCTTGAGCACGATCCCCTCAGGATCATTGGACTGTCCTGCCCCTACAGACAGTTCAGAGAGCACCACCGGCTTGGGCCGGTGGTGCTTTTTTGTCTCCAGGCATGACGGCTGGCTGCCCTGCCAATTTCTCCAATTTCGATCAATTTCGATCCGGGGCTTGAACAGGGCGGAGCAGGCCCTTAGATAATAAGCGGAGGCGCCTCCGATTGTGGAGCGCCTTTCTCATGTAATCACGGGATCGGGTATGTCACGTCTTTCGACCTCGCAAGCCGCGGCCCTCCCGGAGGTCGCACCAAGTCAAGCGGACCCCCTCTGCCCTGCCGGGCATCTCCCCCGCAAGGGGCGAGATTAGCCTTCACCTAGCCATAAGCTGACCTTGCCGCTCGCCGGCCGGGCGCCAGATCAATCCCTCCCGCGTCAAGCAACTGGAGCCAGACGCCCCATGACAAGCAAAACCCGAACTCCAATCCAACTTCAAATCAACGGACATCGACATGAGCTGGAGGTCGAACCGCGCGTTACGCTGCTCGACGCCTTGCGCGATCATCTCGGCCTGACCGGCACCAAGAAGGGCTGCGACCAGGGCCAGTGCGGCGCCTGCACGGTCCATATCGACGGCCAGCGCGTGCTGGCTTGCCTGACGCTTGCCACCCAGGCTGAAGGCAGGGACATCACCACCATCGAAGGGCTTGCCGGGGAGGATGGCACGCTGCATGCGGTGCAGGCCGCCTTCCTCGAACAGGATGCCTTCCAGTGCGGCTATTGCACGCCGGGCCAGATCATGTCGGCGGTCGCCTGCATTCGCGAAGGCCATGCCGGCTCCGACGAGGAGATCCGCGAATACATGGCCGGCAATCTCTGCCGCTGCGGCGCCTATCCGCATATCGTTGCCGCCGTGCGCCAGGCGGCCGTGGAGGCCGCATCATGAGGGACTTTTCGTATCTCCGCGCCGGCTCCGTCAATGCAGCCAGCGAGGCAGCAGCACTGCCGGGCGCCATGCTTTTGGCCGGCGGCACGACGCTTGTCGATCTCGCCAAATGCGGCGTTGCCGAACCCGAGACCGTGGTCGACATCACCCATCTCACCGGACTGGATACGATTGCCGTCGATGACCAGGGCGCCACGATCGGCGCGCTGGCCAGGATGAGCCAAGTCGCCGACTATGCCGGTATCAAGAGCCGGTTCCCTGCCGTCTCGGAAGCTTTGTGGCAGGCGGCGTCGGCGCAGCTGCGCAACATGGCGACGGTCGGGGGCAATCTGATGCAGCGTACACGCTGCCCCTATTTCCGCGATCCGGGGAATTTCCCCGCTTGCAACAAGCGCTCGCCCGGCAGCGGCTGCTCGGCGGTCGGCGGCGTCACCCGCGGCCATGCCGTGCTCGGCACCAGCGAGGCCTGCATCGCAACCTATCCCGGCGACCTGGCGGTTGCACTCATTGCCTTCGACGCGATCGTCCATCTCGGCGACCGTCAGGTCGCCGTCGATGATTTTTTCCTCCTGCCCGGCAGCACGCCCGAACGGGAACATGCGATCGCGCCCGGCGAGATGATCACCGCGATCGGCATTCCCGCTTCGGCCGCCGCCCGCCGCTCGACCTATCTCAAGGTCCGCGACCGCCAGTCCTATGAATTCGCCGCGGCAAGTGCCGCGGTCGGCATCGAATTCGAGGCCGACGGTAGGACGATCCGCGATCTGCGCGTCGCACTTGGCGGCGTCGCCACCAAGCCATGGCGCGCCCGCGCCGTGGAAGAGGCGCTGAAAGGCAAGGTGCTCGGGCCGGAGGTCGTCAGGCAAGCCAGCCTGCTCGCCGTCGAGGGCGCCGTCGACCATGGCGCCAACCACTACAAGATCGAACTGGCGCCGCGCGTCGTCGCCCGCGCCATCCTAAAAATGGGAGAAACGGCATGACCGTTCACGAGTTGAGAACAAGACCCGGCGATGCCAAACGCGGCGACGCTTCGGACGGTGCCGTCCTCGCGGATCAGGTCGGCGGCCGGCTGTCGCGCGTCGACGGCCCGGCCAAGATCACCGGTGCCGCCAAATACGCCGTCGAGCATCAGCTCGAGGGGCTCAGCCATGCGGTGCTGGTCGAGAGCACCATTGCCGCCGGCCGGGTGCGTTCGATCGACACGGCGGCGGCCGAGGCGTCGCCCGGCGTGCTGCTGGTGCTGACGCCCGACAATATCCTGCCGCTGAGAACCGCAACGGACTGGCTGGGCACGCCCCCGCCGGACGTTGCCTATTGCCCGCTGGCCCGCGATATCACCTTCAGCGGTCAGCATGTCGCGGCGGTCATTGCCGAGAGTTTCGAGCAGGCGGTCGCAGCTGCAGCACTGGTCAAGATCGCCTGTGACGAGGCGCCGGCGATCGTCGACCTCAGCGATCCAAAGGCCGGCGACGGCATCCCGGTCGATGCGATGACCAAGGAATGGGGCGAGGCGGAGACAGCGTTCGCCTCGGCTCCGGTCAGGATCTGCAACGCCTACAACACGCCGCGCGAATATCAGGCGCCGATGGAGCCGCACGGCCTGATCGCAAAGTGGCAGGGCGACCAGCTGACCGTCTGGGAGCCCAGCCAATGGCTCGACGGCATGGCGCGGACCTATGCCGAATGGTTCGGCGTGCCGTTCGAGAATGTGCGCCTTGTCTCGCCCTATATTGGCGGCGGCTTCGGCTCCAAGGCGTTCGCCTACGGCTACGGCGCGGTGGCGGCGGCGGCCGCGAAAATGCTGGGACGGCCGGTCAAGCTGGCGGTCACCAGGCCGCAGACCTTCACCGCCTATGGCGGACGGGCGGCGACGCGCCAGACGGTGGCGCTCGGCGCCAACGCAGAGGGTCAGATTCAGTCGATCGTGCATCGTGGCGTCAACGAGACCTCGGTCGACGGCATGTGGGTCGAGCCGCTCGGCTCGGTCACCTCGGTCATGTACGCGACGCCGAATTTCTCGTCGCGGCAGAACGTCGTGCGGGTCAACACGGTGGTGCCGGGGGCATTGCGCGCGCCGGGCGAGAACCCGAGCGCTTTCGGCATCGAAAGCGCGATCGACGAGCTCGCCTATGAGGTCGGTATCGATCCGCTGGAAATCCGGCTCAGGAACTATGCCGAGCAGGATCCGCATGCGAAGAAGCCGTGGTCGACACGGCAGCTGCGCGAGGCCTTCGCGGCCGGCGCCGAAGCCTTTGGCTGGTCGAAGCGGACGCCCCAGCCGCGTTCGATGCGCGACGGCAACCAGCTGATCGGCTGGGGTGTCGCCGCCGGCACCTACCCGGTGCGGCGCGCCTATGGTGAGGCGGTCGTGCGCATTCTCGCCGACGGCTCGGTCGAGGTCGAAAGCTCGTCGATCGACATGGGGCAGGGCACCTATACGATCCTTGCGCAGACGGCCGCCGAGGTGGTGGGCGTGCCGGCGGAGAACGTGGTGGTGAAGCTGGGTGACTCCCGCTATGCCCGCGCCGGCGTCACCGGCGGTTCACGGCTGGCCGGGGTGATGACGGGCGCCGTCCACAAGGCGGCGAGTGCCGCGCTCGACCAGTTGGTCGGGCTCGCCATCAGCGATCCGGCTTCGCCGTTCCATGCGCTGCAGGCCAACACGCTCGTCGTCGCCAGTGGCCGCATCGCCTCGCCGCGCGGCGACGGGCCTGAAGTTTCGATCGCCGAACTGCTCAGGAGCGTCGGGCGCGAGCATATCGAGGCGAAGGGCGACACCATGCCGGCCAATTCGACGGTCGAGGACCGCTACAAGAACTACACCACCATAGCCATGGCGCTGCCGCACACCGAGGGCGACTATTCCCGCCACAGCTGGTGCGCACATTTCATCGAAGTGCGCGTCGACGAGGACTTTGGCACGGTTCGTGTGTCGCGCGTGGTATCGGCGCTGGATTCGGGCCGGCTCTACAACCCCAAGCTCGCCGAAAGCCAGTGGAAGGGCGGCATCATCATGGGCATCGGCCAGGCGCTGCTCGAGGAGGGCATCGTTGACCGCCGGCATGGGCGCATCGTCAACAACAATCTCGCCGACTATCTCATCGCCACCAATGCCGACATTCCAGACATCGAGGTGATCTCGGTCGGTATTCCCGATCCGCATTCCTCGGTGCTCGGCGGCAAGGGGGTCGGCGAGCTGGGCATCGTCGGCGTGGCGCCGGCGATCGCCAACGCGGTGTTCCACGCCACGGGGAAAAGGGTGCGGGATTTGCCGATCACGCTGGAGAAGCTGATTTAGGCGGCGGCGGTAGAACTGCCGATCTCCTCTCAAGACCTGGGTTCCTCGCCCACCGCGAAGCGGGGGAGAGGTGGCCGCGAAGCGGCCGGAGAGGGGGCCTTCGTAGGGCGCGGTCCCCTCTCCGTCTCGGCTTCGCCGAGCCACCTCTCCCCACTTCGTGGGGCGAGGAACCCAAGCTGGAAAAAAGCCGCGCTCCTTTCCAGGCTCACCACGACAGACTGAACGCGAGCTTGCCGAAATGCCGGCCGCCTGCCGCCATGTGGGCGTAGGCCTCGGTCGCCTGGTGCTGGCTGTAGATTGTGTCGATGACCGGATCGATACGGGCGGCGCCGATGGCGCGTGCCGCGTCGCGCAGGTCGGATACTGAACCGGTGTTGTTGCCCACTACCTTGAGCGCCTTGATGATGATCGGCAGCAGGTTCGTGGTGGCCTCGGCGCCGGTGACGAAGCCGATCGTGAACACCGTGCCGCCGGGCGCCGCGGCATTGATCGAGCGGGCGAAGGTGGCCGAGCCGCCGGTTTCGACGATCAGGTCGGCGCCGAGGCCGTCGGTCAGTTCGAGCACCTTGGCGTCCCAGTCCGGTGTCTCGCGATAATTGATGAGATGATCCGCACCCAAGGCCTTGGCGCGTGCCAGCTTTTCGTCCGACGACGAGGTGATGATGACCGTGGCGCCGGCGGCCTTGGCCAGCTGCAGGGTCAAGATCGAGACACCACCGGTACCGAGCAGGACGACGACCGACCCCGGCCCGGCATCGGCGGCGCGGACCGCGTTCCAGGCGGTGGTGCCAGCGATCGGCAGCGTCGCCGCCGCTTCGAAGGACAGATGCGCCGGCATCGGCACGACGGCATTGGCCGGCAGCGCGACATATTCGGCGAGCGAGCCGGGCAGTGTCAGCCCGCGCATCTCTCTGGTCTCATAAGGCCGCGGACGGCCGCCGATCCAGCGCGGTTTTGCATGGGCGATGACGCGGTCGTTGATGGCGAGCCTCGACACGCCCTCGCCGATGCCGACGATCTCGCCGGCGCCGTCGACGACGGGAATGAGCGGAAAGCTTGGACCTGGATAGTTGCCGCTCGCGATCGCGACATCGACAAAATTGAGGCTTGCGGCGCGCAGGCGGATCAGCACTTCGCCGCGCTGCGGTTCAGGCGTGGGAACGGTGGCCGCGCGAAACGCGTCCAATCTCGGGGCAGTCAGTTCAATCGCTTTCATGTCTCACTCCGGTTGATGGCCGATTGACGGGGCCGGGATTGAGTGAAACTAGCTGCTGCGCTATTGGTATATAATCCTTGGCTTTTACATTTGAGCTCTGCGCCTGATGCAGCAATCGCACGAACCGGTAGCATTGGCCGAAATGGCCGCCTTCGCGGCAATCGCCGAAGCACGTTCCTTCACCAAGGCGGCGGCTCGCATCGGCCGCGACGCGACGATCCTGTCGCGGCGCCTTGCTTCGCTGGAAGAGCGGTTGGGCGTGCGCCTGCTGCACCGGACGACGCGAAGCGTGTCGCTGACCGAGGCGGGTTCGGAACTTCTCGTCCGCGTCCGCGCCATCCTGGCCGCGGTCGACGAGGCCGAAGCTGCCGCGTCGGCGCATGCCGGCGGCGGGCCGCGCGGCGTGCTGCGGCTGGCGCTGCCCGGCTCGTTCGGGCGCATGTGGATCGGCCCGTTGCTGCCACAGTTTCTCGCCGAATTTCCCGATGTCCGTATCGAGGCCGAGTTCTCCAACCGCTTCGTCGATCTCGTCGCCGAGAATTTCGATGTCGCCGTGCGTCTCGGTGCGCTGGAGGATTCGCGGCTGGTGGCGCGCAAGGTCGCGACACGGCGGCGGCTGCTGTGCGCCGCGCCGTCCTACCTCGCCCGCCGGGGCACGCCGACTGCGCCGGAGGCGCTTCTGGAACACAGCTGTCTCGGCTTCTCGGGCTTCCAGACCTTTCCGGCCTGGGAGATGACCGACAGCACGGGCCGGCACGTCAGTATCGAGGTTTCCGGCCCGCTGGTCACGGACGATGCCGAGGTGCTGGTCGAAGCCGCCGTGCAGGGCGTCGGGCTGATGATGAGCACGGATTGGCTGGTCGGACGCGAACTCGCCGACGGCCGGCTGGTGCCAGTGCTGGAAGACTGGACACTCGCCGACGAGGGCGCGGTCTATGTCGTCATGCCTTCGGCCAAGGGGCAAGCGGCCAAGACTCGCGCCTTCGCCGACTGGATCGGTGAACGTTTTGCGCCGGTCCCGCCGTGGCGGAGGTGAGGTGCTGATCTCCCGCCTTGAGGGGGAGATGTCGCCGAAGGCGACAGAGGGGGCGCGGCTTTCATTCCAGCTTGGGTTCCTCGCCCCCACGATAGTGGGGGAGAGGTGGCTCGGCGAAGCCGAGACGGAGAGGGGGACGCCCTGCCGTCAATGAATTCAAAGGGAGGAGCGCGGCAGGCCCCCTCTCCGACCGTTTCGCGGCCACCTCTCCCCCGCTCTGCGGGGGCGAGGAACCCAAGCCTTGTTAGGTCGCGCCGCCTGCGCCTCCGCCTCCACCGCCCTGCAGTTTCAGGAACTGGCTGAGCAAATCCACCGGCAGCGGGAACACGACCGTCGACGAGCGTTCGCCGGCGATGTCGTGCAGGGCCTCGAAATAGCGCAGCTGCATGGCTTGCGGCTCCTCGGCCAGCATCTTGCCGGCCTCGACGAGTTTTGCCGCCGCCTGCTGTTCGCCGTCGGCGTTGATCACCTTGGCGCGCCGCAGCCGTTCGGCCTCTGCCTGCTTGGCGATGGCACGGATCATGTTCTCGTTGAGGTCGACATGCTTGATCTCGACATTGGAGACCTTGATGCCCCAGGCATCGGTGCGCTGATCGAGGATCTCCTGGACATCGCTGTTGAGCTTGTCTCGCTCGGCCAGCATTTCATCGAGCTCGTGCTTGCCGAGCACCGAGCGCAGCGTGGTCTGCGCCAGCTGGTTGGTCGCGGCCATGAAGTCCTCGACCTGGATGACCGCCCGCTCGGCGTCGACGATACGAAAATACAGAACGGCGTTGACCTTTACCGAGACGTTGTCGCGCGAAATCACGTCCTGCGGCGGCACGTCCTGGACCACCACTCGCAGGTCGACCTTCACCATCTGCTGCACGAAGGGGATGAGAATGATAAGGCCGGGGCCCTTGACCCCGGTGAAGCGGCCGAGCGTGAAGACCACGCCGCGCTGATATTCCCGCAGGATGCGAATGGCCGCGGATAGGAACATGACCACGACGAGCGCTGCTGCCAGATAGGCCACATAACCGATGATCATTGCCTTGCTCCATCGCTTCTCACATTGCGGCGCCGCATCGTCAGCACAAGACCCCTGACATCAGCCACCTCGACGCTGTCGCCCACTGCAAGCGGTTCATCGGCTCTTGCCCGCCAGCGCTCGCCCTGGGCGAGCACGTGGCCCTCGCTGCCCTGCCAGTCGAGGACCTCCGCCGGCAGCCCCTGCATGGCCTGTGCGCCAACACGCGGAAGGTTCTTGCGGGCCGCCCACAGATAGCTGCCGGTCAACAGCGCCAGGCCGAGCGTCAGGACGGCGGCGGTGCCGATAACGGCCCACGACATCTCGAAGCCCGGCCCCTCGATCTTGAGCAGCATGGCAGCGCCCAGCAGAAACGCAGCCACGCCTCCCAGCCCAAGGACCACTGTCGGGTTCAAGGCTTCGACGACGAGAAAGATGATGCCAAGCAGCATCAAGGCAAGGCCGGCATAACTGATCGGCAGGAGATTGAGCGCATAGAGCCCGAGCAGAAGGCAAATCGTGCCGATCACGCCGGGCGCGACCGCGCCCGGGCTCGTGAACTCGAAGACGAGGCCATAGACGCCGACCAGCATCAGGATGACGGCGATGTTCGGGTCCGTGATGACGGCGAGAAGCCGGATGAGCCAGCCTGGCTCAAGCGTTTCAACCGGCAGCCCTTTCGTCGCCAATGCCTCTTTTTTGCCTGCGATCTCGACGGTCCGGCCGTCGGCCAGTTGAAGCAGTTCGGTGGTGTCGCGGGCGACGAAGTCGATGACATGCTCCTGCAGCGCCGCGCCGGCCGACAGGCTGGCCGCCTCGCGCACGGCCTTTTCACCCCATTCGGCATTGCGCCCGCGCAATTCAGCCAGGCTGCGGATCAGGGCAACGGCATCGTTCGTCGCCTTGGCGATCATCGCGTCGCCCGCCGGTGCGTTCTTCTTGTCCTTGTCCGCCTCCGGGCCATCGTTCTTGCCGCCGCCGGGAAACGATGGCAGCGGCCCGCCCATCTCGATCGGCGTTGCCGCGCCCAGATTGGTGCCGGGCGCCATCGCCGCCAGATGGGTGGCGTAGAGGATGTAGGTTCCAGCGCTCGCCGCGTGCCCGCCGGCGGGCGCGACATAGCCGATGACGGGAACCGGCGAGGCTAGGATGCCGGCGATCATCTCGCGCATGCTGGTAACCAGCCCGCCGGGCGTGTCCATCTGCAGGATGACAGCCTGGGCGTTCCGGTCCGCGGCCACCGCCAGCGCTTCCTCGAGCTGCCTGGCACTCGCCGGACCGATGGCGCCGTCTATCTCGACGCGCAACACAATTTTCTCCCGCCCGTTCGCCTCTCCGGTTGCCGAAGAAGGACAAACGGCCGCAACAGCCACGAAAGCCGCGGCAAGCAGGACCGCACGCGCGAGTTTCACGCTCAAAGCTCCACACCTAGGAATATGGGCTGGATTTCGCCGAAATCCATGACGCTTCGCGGCGGGTGACGTTCCGCGGCTGTGCAGACCCGACGACTGTCGCGCCATATAGACGAGGTCGGCGGCCATACCTGACGGCGGCGGGCCCGCCGCTAAGTCCAGTCGATTTCCCCGTGATCGGTTCTTGTCGTTATCGCCCCAGCCGGCAGCCGATCACAAAACGCGACGACGTTCAGGCAGTCATACCGCGCGCTGGGCACGATCAGACCGTCATAATCGAGGAAATATGCGGCCTCGCCGATGTCTTGCGACCTCGGATATTCGGCGTGCTTTTCCTGGTATGAAAGCTGCCCGTAGCGCGAGGTATCGAGGCCAAGGGTCTGCAAGGCGGCCAGGTCGAGCAGTCTGAGCGTCCGGTCCAAAGCAAGATCGATCTCGAAGAGATTGTATCTGACACGCGAAGGGACCACTGGCTGCCCCCGCGTCAGGTGGAATCTCATCTCGCTCAGGGCACCTTCGCGCTCTTGCGAGGTGTAGAGCACATCGAATGTTCCGTCGTCCCAACGGCCACCGGAGTTCGAGCACTGGATCGGGCTGCGGCCCTGGCGCACCACACGCCAAACCGTTCCGGCGTATTCGACAGGAACTATTGCTTCGATAACGTCGATGAGCCGGCTATCGCGTCGTTTCCGCCCGGCGATCGCCAACTAGAGAAAGACCTCGTTCTCAA
The DNA here is from genome assembly GCF_042295465.1 of Mesorhizobium sp. ISC25. NCBI lineage: Bacteria > Pseudomonadati > Pseudomonadota > Alphaproteobacteria > Hyphomicrobiales > Phyllobacteriaceae > Mesorhizobium > Mesorhizobium sp. ISC25. The sequence goes on from NZ_CP135441.1 coordinate 135,097, forward strand.
GTCGATCGATGACTTTGAGCACGTCGAGAGCACGGTCGTCGTGAATGAGATCTATCGCCCTTTCACCGTTCAATTGCGGGTGTCGAGCGTAAAGCCAGGTGCGGATATCGCTTGGCTCGTAGAATTCCTGAAGTCGGCCGACGATATAGTGCAGGTCCGATAGAATGAGCTCGCTGCGCGGCTGGGGCTTGATATCGCCGGCCTTCCACCTCGAAACGGTGGCCTTGGACACGTCGGTGATGTTTGCAATATCGGTCCCCTTGAGACCGCCAAACGTGCCCAATTCCTCCAGGAATCTGGGAACGGCCCGCAACGCCGTAGCCATGTTTTCTCTCCGGCTTCCAAGCCAGCTTCGCCTATGCGTGTCAGCCTGACACTTTGACTGCATCGGCGCATTTCGGTTTCACAAATGGAAAATATGAAACAGAGATGCAAATGTCAATTGCCGCTTCGATTCGAGGGCGTCCAGTGTGGTCGCTCAGGCCCGAAGCAGCGCCAGCTCTTCGGCGGTCAGATGGCGGGCCTTGCCTTTGGCAAGCTCGCCGAGTTGCAATGGGCCGATCGCGATCCGGACCAGGCGCAGCACCTCGACATCACTGGTAATGCCACGGGACAATTTGTTCTGTATGGTCCTTGATGCCACGTGGCTGACGATGGTTCGATGGCTTGGGAGGGGAAGATCATGCGAAGCGGATTGGCGAAATTCATCGTGGCGGGTTGCGTCGCCGCTCAGACCGCGCTGCAACCGGCGCAGCCGGCATCTGCCGCGCCGTGCGGCTGGACCGCGAAACTGGAGGAAGACGAGGGCGGCAAAGTTCTGATGGCGTCGGTCTGCGGCGGATCGAATGGCGGCGCCCAGCTGACGCTGGCCTGTTTCGGCAAGCCGACGCTGAGCTATGATCTGGGCGACACCGGTCCGCAACTGGAGCCCGGCAGCGCTTCGTTCACGTTCAAGGCCGGGGGCAAGACGGTGACCAAGACGCTTCAACTCGAAGAGATGTACAACAACTTCACCGTGGAATTGGGCAGCGCCGACCCGATGCTGGCCCTGCTGCGTTCTAAGGGCGAGGTCACGGTCGTCTCGGGCAAATATGGAGAGAACAGCTTTCCGCTTGTTGGCTCATCCGCCGCCATCGGCAAGGTGCTGGCCCAGTGCGGCAAAGCCAAAGCTCCTTCCGACAATGAAGATTGATGAACCCCTCAGCAGCGCCGGATTGAAGGCAAATTGCCGAATCTTAAAGATCCAACGGACCGGGATCTACTGCACAAGATTTGGGACGGCGAGGCTTTGGTAGGTTCGCCGCCGTACGATGAGAGCGACCTGGAAGCACTGTCTTTCGTAACGGACAGAAGTGGGTCGCTGCTCGCGCTCTATGGTCAGGCTAGCCCGCCGCTTTTGCACGATGAAGCCACGCAGTCGTTTGCACTTGTATTTCGGGCTGCTGCCGCTTCCCAGCTAGCTTTTAATGATTTCCTAGCGCACCAACCCAACGCCGCCGAAATGTTGCGGGCCAACGGAGCGAAAGCTCGAGGAGGCATAGAGAAAATGTTTCGCGGCGCCTCAATTTTTCTGGCTGACCCGGCGCTGAAGGAGGGGAACAAGATAGTTCTTGTTGAATCGCTGAGAGCAGATGGTGCCGATCTCGCGCAGAGCATCTCTCCAGACCATCGCCAGGCTTTGATCGATTTGTTTGTCCCGTCGGTTGGCCAGCTTCCCATGCCTGCCCAAGAATCGCTCAAGATCTTTATGCAGAAAATCAAAGCCGCCGGCTGCGATCTGTGGTGTGCTGACGGAATGTGATACCGGCAGAGATCGATATCGGTCGAACCGATGTGAGCGATCAGTTAGGAATATCCGCCAGGAGTCGAAAGCGACCCTTGTCCGCCGCGGTGCTTGCTGCGTCACTTGGGCTTCGACTGGCAGCTGGCTGACTATCGAGTCGCCGCCAGCCGCTCAGGCCCGAAGCAGCGCCAGCTCTTCCGCCGTGAGATGGCGTGCCTTGCCCTTGGCAAGCTCGCCAAGTTGCAGGGATCCGATCGCGATCCGCACCAGGCGCAGCACCTCGATATCGTGGGCGGCGAGCAGACGGCGGATATGGCGGTTACGGCCCTCGTCGAGCACGATCTCCAGCCAGGCGGTGCTGGTGCCACCGCGCAGCAGCTCGATGGAGCGGGCCGTCAGCCATTCGCCGTCGACCGGGGCGCCGGCGCGCAGCCGCTCCAGCATGGCCTCGTCGGGCAGCGCGCCGATCTGCACGTGATAGGTCTTGGCGACATGCGAGGCGGGGTCGAGCAGGCGCTGCGCAAAGCGCGTGTCGTTGGTCATCAACAGCAGGCCTTCGCTGGCCTTGTCGAGGCGGCCGACCGGCGAGACGAAGGGCAGGTCGAGGCCTGCCAGGCAATCATAGACGGTGCCGCGATCCTGCGGGTCGTCGCGGGTGGTGACCAGCCCACGCGGCTTGTTGAGCATCAGATAGACCTTGCGCTCGGCAGCGACGCGGCGGCCGTCGACCTCGATGCGGTCGCGGCCAGGATCGACGCGCATCGAGCCGTTGCGCACGATTTTACCGGCGACCCGCACGCGCCCCTCGGCAACCAGATGCCCGGCCTGCTTGCGCGAGCAAAGGCCAAGCTTCGAAAGGGCGCGGCAGAGGCTGACGCCGGGAGGCTGGGTCCCGGGGGCAGGGCGTTGCCGGGCAATGTTCGGTCGCAGCGACATGGCGTTGCCTGTGGATTCTTGTATACGAGCATCCCACTATAGCCGGCCGCCGGCTATGTCCACGGAAGGGAACTGCATGTCGTTTGCATCGTGCGCAGCGGCTGCGAGGACTTGCATGAAGACAGCCATTCGACTTTGCCTGCTGCTCGCCTTCCTGCCGACGTCGCCGGCGCATGCCGGCTGGCAGGCGGTCGAGAAGGTCGAGACCTATGCCATCTCAGGGCAATCCGGGCCGGAGCTCTATGCGTCGATCGGCGGGCGCGGGCCGCTGCTCGGCGAGCGCCGCGTCATCGCGCATACCAATTTCAAGCTGACCTGGGTGAGGGACTACCAGCCGCAAGGCGATGTCTGCGTGCTGGTGTCTGCGCGGCCGAAGCTGATCATCACCTACACCTTGCCAAAGCCGGCCGCGCGGCTGCCGGGCGCAATCCAGAAGAACTGGCAGGTTTTCGCAGCTGGCCTCGCCGCCCACGAGAAGGTGCACGGCGCCAGCATCGTCGACATGGTGCACAAGATCGAGGCGGCCACCATTGGCCTGACCGTCGCCGATGACCGCGCCTGCAGCAAGATCAGGACCGAAGTGACGAGACGGCTCGCCGGAATTTCGCAGGCACAGCGGCAGGCGAGCCGCGATTTCGACCGGGTCGAATTCGGCCCGGGCGGCAAGTTGCGGCAGCTTGTGTTCGCGCTGATGACCGGGGGATAGTCGAAGCAGGGCAAGGTTGGCGGGACAGCACCCCCCTCTGTCCTGCCGGACATCTCCCCCTCAGGTGGGGAGATTGGATGTCACCCCTGACTTCGCCAATCGCGAACGTTGCAAAGAGAGTGCTGCCGACGAAGCTGCCGATCTCCCCCTTGAGGGGGAGATGTCCGGCAGGACAGAGGGGGGTGGCGCAGCGCATCGACGTCTGCAGGCTGACCTCACGCCTGTTCGGTCGGATAAAGCGTCAGGATGTTGACGTTGACCCGTGGCGGCTGCGTTACCGCGTACAGGATGGCGGCGGCGATGTCCTCGCTTTCCAGCTGCTCCATGTCGCCCAGCCTTTGCTCGACCGCCTGGCGCACATCGGCGCGCATATTCTGGGTGAACTCGGTCTTGACGGCGCCAGGCTCGATGCAGGTGACGCGGATGCCGTCCTTGCCGATCTCGCGGCGCAGCGATTCCGCCATCGCGCTCACCGCGTGCTTGGTGCCGGAATAGACCACCGAAGGGTGGATATAACGGCCGGTGCCGGACGAGACGACGACGATGTGGCCGGCACCTTGCCGCTGCATCGACGGCAGTGCCGCATGGATCGGATAAAGCAGGCCCAGGATGTTGACGTCGACCATCCGGCGGTACTCTTCCGGCGTCGTGTTGCGGAACGGCGCGGCGACGCCGACGCCGGCAACCGCAAGCAGCATGTCGAGCCGGCCGTACTCCTGCTGGACCCGCTCGACCATCGCCGTGGCTTGCGTTTCGTCGGTGACGTCGACGGCAATCGGCAGTGCCGCGCTGCCGGTCTCACGGATCCGCCTCGCCAAGTCGTCCAGGCGCTCGGTGCGCCGGGCAGCAATCACCAGCGTGGCGCCCTCGGCCGCCAGCGCCAAGGCGGTGGCCTCGCCGATGCCTGAGGAGGCACCCGCTACCAAGGCGATTTTGCCGCTCAGTTTTCCTGTCTGCATCTTTTTCTCCTGACGCTTTGGACACGCCGTGAAGCTAGGGCGCAGACATTCCGGGAACAATGCTGGGAGTTCTTGGGCATCGGCAGCGCCCCCGTCCCGCGGAGTACGGCAAGCCATGCAAATGTCCGCGCAATTTTCTTTTGAGCGAACGAGCGGCCTTGACGTGACTGGAGCTGTTGCGTCTTGATATGGAGGCTGCGGGGCTTCGCATGAAAACAGCTGATCGACTATGTCTGCGGGTGGCTTGTTTGCATGCGACGCGCTTGCATGCACTCTCGCGATCCTCTCGCTACCGACCGGGCTGAGCGCAAGATGAAGGTCCTCGTCGTCTATTGCCATCCCTGCACCGACAGCTTCAATGGTGCCGTGCGCGATACGGTGCTGGAGACGCTTGCCGAAAGCGGCCATCAGGTCCACCTGCTCGACCTCTATGCGACTGGCTTCGATCCAGTCATGCGCACGCAGGAATGGCGCGGTTACCACGACAAGGCGGCGAACCTGCAACCGGTGCACGAACACGCGCAGGAGCTGCTCTGGGCGGAGGCGGTCGTCTTCATCTATCCGACCTGGTGGTATGGCCTGCCGGCGATGCTGAAAGGCTGGCTGGAGCGTGTGCTGGTGCCGGGCTTCGCTTTCGAGATGCCGACCACACGACGCGGTCCGCGGCCCAAATTGCGGCACATACGCCGGGTGATGGCAATGACCACATGCGGCGCCACGCCGCTGATGTCGTGGATGATGGGACAGCCCGGCCGGCGGACCCTGCTGCGCGGCTTCCGCTCCGTCTGCCATCCGCTGTGCCGGACCAAATTCCTGGCGCTCTACCGGATGGACAGTGTTTCGCAAGCCGGGCGCCAGGCGCATCTGCGGCGGGTCAGGAAAGCGGTTGCCGGTCTTGGCCGCGCTGATGCGGTCGCCGCCACAGTGCCTGGCTGATTTGGCTCGAGCGGCCGCCGCTGTCTCCGCCGAATGTCACGGGCGCGTGTCGGTTTGGCAAAGGTCAAAAAAATCAAGTCTCACCTTGACCCAAGAATGGTTGCAGTGTTGGGTTGCAAAGATCAAGGCCCTCTTGATCAAGCGCACTGCGATGCAAATAAACGACATGATCCGTGAGCCGATGATTCGAAAATGGCAAAGGTCTTTTTGTCGGTCGCTGCTACGTGGTCTCGTGGTCTTGTTTGCCCTGAGCGGCCCAGCTTTGGCTGCCAGCAGCGATTGTGTCAGCGACGACGAGGTCGATACGGCTCGGCGAATTGCCGCTTGTACACGCATGATAGAGGATGTGACGGAGCCTGCCAGCAGCCGTTTGACGGCCTATTTCAAGCGCGGCGTCGCCTGGGCGATGCAGAATGACCATGATCGCGCCATCGCCGATTTCGATAAGGCGATCAGCCTCGATCCTGAAGATGCCAGTGCTTATTACTACCGAGGCATCTCCTGGGTACTAAAGGGCGACGCTGATCGCGCTATCGCCGATTTCGACCAGGCGATCAACCTCGACCCGAAGAGCGATGCATACCGCATCCGAGGCTCTGCCTGGCTCGACAAAGGCGACAACGACCGGGCTATTGCCGACTACGATCAGGCCATCAGCCTCGAGCCCCTGAATGCTGGAGCTTATGGCGACCGGGGCCTGGCCTGGGCACGCAAAGGCGACAACGACCGCGCCATCGCCGACTACGACCAGGCAATCAGCCTCGATCCTCACGATGCCGTACCCTATAACAACCGAGGTCTCGTGTGGAAAAGGAAGCGTGACTACGACCGCGCCATTGCCGATTATGACCAGGCGATCAGCCTCGATCCGAAGGAAGCCAGCGCCTACGACAATCGGGGTTTAGCCTGGCTACTCAAGCTCGACTATGACCGTGCCATTTCCGATTTCGGACAGGTGATCCGCCTCGATCCGAATGCCGCCGGAGCCCATCATCATCGAGGCATGGCCTGGTCGCTCAGAGGCGATTCTGATAAAGCCATTGCCGACTACGATCAGGAAATCAGCCTCAATCCGAAGGACGCCCGTGCCTACCTCGATAGAGGCCTGACTTGGGCAGTCAAAGGCGACTACGACCGTGCAATCGTCGACTACGACCAAGCAATAAGCCTCAACCCGAAAGACGCCAGTGCCTATGGCAATCGAAGCCGGGCCTGGAGATATAAGGGCGACTACGACCGCGCAATCGCCGACGCCGACCAGGCGATCAGTCTCGATCCGAAGAACGCCAATGCATTCTACAACAGAGGCGATGTTTGGGCTGTCAAGGGCGACTATGACAACGCCATCGCCGACTATGGCCAAGTGATCAGCCTCGACCCCAAAGACCCCAATGCTTACGACAATCGAGGTACGGCCTGGGCGCACAAGGGCGATGACGACCGTGCCATTGCCGACTTCGGTCAGGCAATCATGCTCGACCCGAAACACGCCAGAGCCTACGGGAAACGCGGCCGGATATGGAACAAGAAGGGCGAATACGAACTCGCCCTCGAGGACTACGGCCAAGCAATTGTGCTCGATCCGAAAGATGCCCATGCTTATCTCAGCAGAGGCCTCGTCTGGTCAGTAAAAGGCGAATACGCACGCGCAACGGCAGATTACGACCAGGCAATCAGACTCGATCCGACGATCGTCTACGCCCATTTGGGTCGGGGTATCGTCCATTTCTACTCCGACGCGATGGAGAAAGCCCAAGCCGATTTTGCGCAGGCAGCCACACTCAAACCAGACAATGCCTATGTTGCGATCTGGCTCGATTTTGCCGAGCGTCGCAATGGCGCAGCAGGCCATTTGCAGGAAGCGACCAAAAAGCTCGACATGACGCGATGGCCGGCGCCGGCTGTTCGAATGCTGCTTGGGGGGCAGACCCTCGCCGCGACAATTGCAGAAGCCGACGACCCGGATGCGATAAAGAAACGCGGGAACCTGTGCGAGGCAAATATGTTCAGCGCCGAGCTTAGTCGACTGCAGGGGCACAGCGAGGAAGCTTTGCGGCTTTACAGGCTCGCCGCCAGCGATTGCCCCAAAAACTTCTACGAATTCGTTGCCGCCAATGCGGCCCTGCGCGAGCTGTCGCCGTAGCCTCCGCCGCTACGGATTTCCCCGTCTTCGGTGAGATTTCGTTGCTCAACACGATCATCGCGTGTTGACACTCTTCGTCATTTCTGGAAATCTGGAGGTATGGATAAGATGCTCGCCCTTTCTGCGCTTGCCGCGCTCGGCCAGGAAACCCGGCTCGACGTTTTTCGCCTGCTCGTGCGGGCCGGTGCCGACGGTGTGCCGGCCGGCGAGATCGCCTCGCGGCTCGCCGCGTTGCCGAATACGATGTCAGCCCATCTCAAGATCCTGTCGCATGCCGGCCTGGTGCGGACTGAACGCGAGGGCCGCAGCGTGCGCTACTTTGCCGATATGACCGGCTTTCGCGATCTGCTGGCCTACCTTATGGAGGATTGCTGCAATGGCGCGCCGGAACTTTGCCAGCCTGTCATCCAGGCTGTGACCTGCAACTGCTAGAGGGAGGTTCGTCTTGGTCAATCTTTCCCGGCGCCTTGTTGCCGAGGCCCTCGGCACGGCTCTGCTGGTCGCCACCGTGGTCGGTTCCGGCATCATGGCTGACAGGCTGAGCAGCGATGTCGCCGTCTCCCTGCTCGGCAACACCTTGCCGACCGGGGCGATCCTGGTCGTGCTCATCACCATATTCGGGCCGATCTCCGGAGCGCACTTCAACCCGGCGGTGACGCTGGTATTTGCGCTTCGACGTGAGATCGAAACGAACGCGGCGCTGGCTTACGTCGCCGCCCAGATTGCCGGCGGCATCGCCGGAACGTTGCTCGCGCATGCGATGTTCGAACTGCCGATCCTGCAACTGTCGGCGACGGTGCGGACCGGAAGCGGGCAATGGATTGCGGAGCTGGTTGCCGCCTTCGGGCTGGTCTTCACCATCCTCGCCGGCCTGCGCTCCCGTCCGGATTCTATCCCCTGGCTGGTCGGGCTCTATATCACCGCCGCCTACTGGTTCACCGCATCGACATCCTTTGCCAATCCGGCCGTCGCCATCGCACGAGCGTTCTCCAACACTTTTGCCGGCATCCGCCCCGCCGATCTGCCGGGCTTCATCGGCGCCGAACTTCTGGGCGCGTTGCTCGCCATGGCATTGGCAGGGTGGCTGCTTGCCCAACCGAAACCAGCCGGACAGATGAAAGCTGCGCAATGACCATCACCATCTACCACAACCCCGATTGCGGCACCTCGCGCAACACGCTGGCCATGATCAGGCAGTCCGGCGAGGAGCCGAAGGTGATCGAATATCTGAAAAACCCGCCGTCGCGCGAAAAGCTCGTCGAACTGATCGCAGCGATGGGCATGACGCCGCGCCAATTGCTGCGCAAAAAGGGCACGCCCTATGCCGAACTTGGCCTGGGCGACCCGAAGTGGAGCGACGACGAGATCCTCGATTTCATGCTGGCGCATCCGATCCTGATCAACCGGCCGATCGTGGTGACGCCGCTCGGCACCATGCTCGCCCGACCCTCCGAAGCGGTGCTCGATATCCTGCCCAATCCGGACATCGGCCCGTTCACCAAAGAGGACGGCGAGGTTGTCATCGACGCCAGCGGCAAGCGCGTCGTCTAGATATCGTCCTATTTCGATCTTTGTCGAAATTCTCTTGACGTGCAGCGATTCTGGAAATAGCTTATTTCCATGAAACTCGAAAAAGCAGCCTCGCAACTCGAAGCCCTCGGCAGCCCGACGCGGTTGCAACTCTATCGGACGCTGGTGCGGGCGGGCGATGAGGGGCTGCCGGTCGGGCGCATCCAGGACAGATTGGGCATCGCTGCCTCGACGCTGTCGCATCACCTCAAGCGGCTGGTCGACACCGGCCTGGTGTCACAGGAGCGCCAGGCGACCACGCTGATCTGCCGGGCCAACTATCCCGCCATGAACGGGCTCATCGGATACCTCGCAGACGAATGCTGCGCCGATGCCACCTGTGCGCCGGCATCGGCGGAAGTGACGGCCAAGACGCCGGCGTGATTTTTTTGGCAGTATAATTCGAAATTACCGGAAGGATGGAAGGTATGGAGATGATCGAAAAACTCCCCGTCGCGGTGATCGGCTCCGGGCCGGTCGGCCTGGCGGCAGCGGTCCACCTCATCGCGCAGGGTATTCCTGTCAAAGTCTACGAAGCCGGCAATACGGTTGCATCCAACCTCAGGGATTGGGGCCATGTCCGGGTGTTCACTCCTTGGCGCTATTGCGTCGATCAGGCGGCTAGAAACCTGCTCGAGGCGCATGACTGGCGGATGCCGGAGCCCGAGGCATTCCCGACCGCGAACGACCTCGTCGCGGATTATCTCGAGCCGCTTGCAAAGCTTCCGCAATTGTCACCGTCGATCGAAACCGGCACCCGGGTCGTCGGCATCTCGCGCTGGGGCGCCGACAAAGTGCTGAGCAAGGAACGCGAAAACCGGCCGTTCATGCTGGCTGTCGAGACTGCCGATGGTACAAGACGCGACAGCGCCCGTGCCGTCATCGATGCTTCGGGAACCTGGCAAATGCCGAACCCGCTCGGCGCCGGCGGAATTCCTGCAGAAGGCGAAGCCGAGTTTGCCGACCGCATCGCCTACGGCATACCCGATATTCTCGGCCGCGATCGCAGCCTTTATGCGGGGAAGACGACGCTGGTTGCCGGCTCCGGCCATTCGGCCGCCAATGCCTTGCTGGATCTCGCCAGCCTGGCAAATGTGGAGCCCGGCACGGCTTTCATCTGGACAACGCGTGGCACCGACCTGGTGCGCATTTATGGCGGCGGCGATGCCGACCAATTGCCGGCACGCGGCGAACTCGGCGCCGAAGTGCGCGAACTCGCCGAGAGCGGCGGCGTCAGGCTGGTGACGGGCTTTGCGGCTGTTTCGATCCGCGATGCCGACGGCCGGCTGGTCGTCGAAGGCCAGACCAAGGACGGTTTGCAGGCGCTTGGCCCGGTCGACCGTATCATCGCCGCGACCGGACAGCGCCCCGATCTGTCGCTGACCCGCGAGCTTCGGCTCGAGCTCGATCCGTGGCTGGAAAGCGTCAAGGCACTGGGGCCGTTGATCGATCCCAACGAGCATTCCTGCGGCGACGTGCCGCCGCACGGCCATCGCGAGCTCAGCCATCCCGAGCACGGGTTCTATACGGTCGGCATCAAGAGCTATGGCCGCGCGCCGACCTTCCTGCTGCTGACCGGATATGAGCAGGTGCGCTCCGTCGCCGCGGCGATCGCCGGCGACATGGTTGCGGCCGACAATGTCCAGCTTGTGCTGCCCGAGACCGGCGTCTGCACCGTGCCGCGGATCGGCGTGGCCGACAAGGGATGCTGCGGCGGTCCGGCGCCGGTAGCGGTGGATGCCTGCTGTGTCGCCGACGCCGAGGCGAAGGCGGTCGGCAAAGGCGGCTGCGGCTGCAGCGTCGCGGCATGAGCCTTTCGCCGCCTTCGCCGGCCATCTTGCGCAGCCGCGGCGCGGTCATCACCGCGCTTGGCCTGACGCAGATCATGGCGTGGGGATCCTCCTACTATCTTCCCGCGGTCATTGCGCCGGCGGTCTCTTCCGATACCGGCTGGCCGCTGGCATGGGTTGTCGGCGGCCTGTCTCTTGGCTTGCTTGTGGCGGGATTGATCTCTCCGCGCGTCGGGTCATCGATCGAGCGGCATGGCGGCCGCAACGTCCTGGCGTTCAGCGCCGGATGCATCGGGGTCGGCCAAATCGGGCTGGCCGTTGCCCCCAACCTTGCGGCCTATATCGCTGCCTGGCTGATCGTCGGCCTGGGCATGGGGGCGGGACTCTACGATGCCGCTTTCGCAACGCTTGGCCGCCACTACGGCCATGGTGCGCGCTCCGCCATCACCACGCTGACGCTGTTCGGCGGTTTTGCCAGCACAATCTGCTGGCCGATCTCGGCCTTTCTGCTGGAGGAAGTCGGCTGGCGCGGCACCTGCCTGGTGTACGCGGCTGTTCAGTTGGTGATTGCGCTTCCGCTCTATCTGGTGATCCTGCCCCGCGAGGCGCCGAAACCGCCAGTCGGGCCAGGATTGCCAGTCGGGCCAGGATTGAACCAGGCGACGCCGGCCCGCGAAGGCAATCCCGATCCGTCGATCATGATCGTTCTGGCCGCCACACTTACGCTCGCGGCGGTGATCTCCTCGACGCTGTCGGTGCATCTGCTCACCATCCTGCAAGGCAGCGGCATGGCGCTGGCCGCGGCCGTCGGGCTCGGCGCACTGGTCGGCCCGTCCCAGGTGGCGGCGCGTGCGATCGAGATGACCATCGCGCGCTACCACCATCCGATCCTGACCAAGTTTGCCTCGGTTACCTTCGTCGCGATCGGCGTTTCGGCGCTCTGGGCCGGCATGCCAGTCATCCCGTTGGCGCTCGGCTTCTACGGCGCGGGCATCGGCCTCGAATCCATCGCGCGGGGGACGTTGCCGCTCGCGCTGTTCGGCTCGAATGGCTATGCGAGACTAATGGGTCGCCTCGCCATGCCGAGCCTGATTGCCCAGGCGGCGGCACCCTCGGCCGGCGCATTGCTGCTGGAGCGCTTCGGCCCGCACGGGACGTTGGCCGCGCTTTCCGGTCTGGCGCTGGCCAACGTCATCCTCGCATGCGGCTTGGGCTGGCGGATGCTGCGCCGCCAGCAATCGCAGGTTCAAACCCGATAGGATTTCGACCTGCGGTCAGTGCTTTCAACTGGAGAGCGGGAGATCTTCCAAGGGATCGACAAGGAAGGACGCGGCAATCAGATCGTCCGCGTCGAGGCGCAGTGAGCCTTCGGCGCCGCCCATGATGGCGGCAACCTTTTGAAACGTCTTAATCTCGTGCTCGGTAATCTGGGCAGTTTGCATTCTGGATTTGAGGTCAGCAACGCGCAGCCCCAAACTGTGGGATATTCCGATTTTACGGTTCGACATGGTAAGATGCTCCTCCCCGGCCCATGTTTGTTTTGCCACCCGCCCTTATTCGCATTTCCTCCGCCTGCCTAAATATGAGGCATCGCGAATACAGCGCCCGAACGCCCGATGTAAGGGAAGGTTCCGGCGCGCAGAGGTCACGAAATAATAACACGAAGAAGCAGGGCCAATGGTCCGGCCGGAGGTAGGACTTAGGTACGACGCCCCGCCGGACAGAGGGCTCCGGTGGCTTATCGGCTGGCGAGGACCATGCGGTTGCCTTCGCTGTCGCGAAACTCCGCCACCGTGCGCCCCGGCTGCCACGTCGCCTCATGCGGTTCGGTGACGATCTCGACGCCGCCCGCCTTCAACGCCGCGATCATTGCTCCGACATTTTCGTCGACCAGCACCAATACGGGCTCCGCGCCGGGGGCGTCGTCGGCGCGCCTGGTGAAATGCAGGTTCGTCACGGCATGCGGAAATGCCAGCTCGATCCAGCGCCAGCCGCCATCGCCCATCTTCTGGTCGGCCAGCACCTGACAGGCGAGATGCCTGGTGTAGAACGCCTTGGCGCGATCCTGGTCGAATACCGGAAGCTCGGCAAACTGGATATGCATGATCGTCTCTCCTGCTTGATGGCTGCCGCGCAGCCGCCCACGCGGGAAAGACGATGCGGGCAACCGAAAAGATTCTTCGGCAAGGAGAATCTTTTCAGCGCAGCCGGTCGTCCTTCGTTCATACCAACCAATCAGGAGACGACAATGGACTACGCGCTCATTCGATACGGTGTGAACCAAGCCGACCTGGCAGATAACCGCGCGCTGGTCGAACTAGTGTTCGAAGCTCTGGGCGAGGCGGCACCGCCGACGGTGCGCTATCTCGTGCTCGAGCTTGACGATGGCTCGTTCGTCCACATCGTCGGCCAGGACGGCGATTCGTCGGCGCTGACCGGGCTTGCCGCCTTCAAGGCATTTACGGAAAACCACGCCGAACGCCGTTCGACCCCGGCAATGCGATCGCCTGTCAAAGTCATCGGCAATTACCGTATGCTGGCGGATCAGAAGGCGGGATAGCGCCTGCCATGCCGCTCGCGCAGATACGGGATGCTACGCCGAAATGAACAGGGCGACTTTGGAGGCGATGCTCGTCGAGTTGCGGCCAAGGCTGCATCGCTACTGCGCGCGCATGGCCGGCTCGGTGATTGACGGCGAGGACATCGTCCAGGAGGTGCTGATCAAGGCGCTGCAGGCGATCGACGGGGGCGCCATGGTCGAACGGCCGGAGCAATGGCTGTTTCGTATCGCCCACAATGCCGCGCAGGATCATCTGCGGCGGCGCAATCGGGAAAGGTCGCGCATGACCGAGGCCGACATGAGCGTGATCGAGGATCCCTCCGGCAGCGCCGATAGCCGGCTCGCCGCCCAGACCGGCCTGCGCTCCTTCATGCAGCTTTCGGTGCCGCAGCGCAGCGCCGTGATCCTGGTCGACGTGCTCGGGCTCAGCCTGCATGAGACCTGCGAAGTGACCGGCGCGACGCTCGCCGCCACCAAGGCGGCACTGCATCGCGGGCGGGCGCAGCTCAAGCTGCTGGCGCTGCAGCCCGAGCAGGCGCTCGCCCCGAGGCTCGACGCCGACGACGAGCGCCGGCTGCGGCGCTATGTCGACCTGTTCAACGCGCGCGACTTCGACGCGGTCAGGGCACTGATCGCCGAGGACGTCCGGCTCGATGTCGTCAACCGCGTCCGCCTGCGCGGCAAGGCCGAGGCGTCGACCTATTTCGGCAATTACGACCGTATCAGCGACTGGACATTGTCGCTCGGCTTCGTCGACGGCAGGCCGGCGATCCTCATCCGCGACCCACAAGCGGCCGACGGCGCCGTGCGCGGCTTCATGCTGGTCGAATGGGCGGGCGAGGAGGTCATCCAGATCCGCGACTTCCGCTATGCGCCCTGGTGCCTGGTCGACGCGGAGATCAGGGCCGTCGAGAGGTGAGGAGGGGCTGGAAATGGTGCCGAGATGGCGCGCGGAGGCGACGTGGCCAAGGTTGCGCCACCGGACAAGTCTGCCATCGCCTCGATCACCAAGCTGAAGGGCTCCGCTTCCGATTTCGGGAGCGGTATCGTCGCGAAGAGGATCTACGGCCTACACCCGTCATGCTCGATAAAGAGCGGTGCCAGCCTTCGGATCAGGCAGCCTCCTCCTGGGTGACCCAAACGCAATTGCCACATGCCAGCAAGTTCTTAGAGCGGATCCGGTTCTCCTGGAACCGGTAACCCGCTCTAACTATCTGTTTTGCCGCATTTATGCGGACGCCAAATGCTTCCATTTGGCTCAAAATGCTCTAGCCGATACGCACGCGGCGCGTCACCTGGCCATTGCTTTCCCAGTATGTGTGTTTCTTGGCAATCAAGGGATCGTCCATCGCCGGTTGAATTTGTCCCGTGGTGCTGACCGCGCGTGAGGTCACCGTGTGTTCTCCAGGAGAAGGATTTGCCCAAGCCAGGGACCAGATTTTCCAGGCGTGTTCTGCCTCCTCACTGTGGTCAATGGTCGCTGGTGCCCAAGGCCCTTGATCGATTTGCACTTCGACCCGTTCGATCGGCGCCCCCCAGGCTGCTCCAATGATGGAGTAATCTGAGTCTTTCCGGGTAACCTTCGCAGGCGCGGACTTTATCAGCGCTCGCCCGACTGAAGTCTCGGCCCATACGGTCTCGCCGTGGTGGTCTTCTTCCCGGATGGTGACATAGTCACGGGCCATCAGAAGGCTCATGAACCGCGTATCGCGAACCTCGATGCGCTTTAGCCACTTGACGTTGGCGATCCCGTACCAGCCTGGAGCAATGAGCCGTACCGGGAAGCCATTGGCCGCCGGCAAGGCGGCTCCATTCATTTCATAGCAGAGGAGGTTGTCGGGGTTCATCGCGTCGACGAGCGACATGCTACGAGCGAAGTTCTGCTTCATTTTTACGTCGCGTATCGGGATCTCGCCTGTGTCGGTACCGAAAAAGACGACCTCGATGCCCTTCTCCAGAACACCGGCTTCCTCAAGGATCGGGGCGAGCGGCGTCCCTGCCCAACGGGCATTGCCGATGCCGCCGGTGAAAAAGGGAAATCCGTGGTTGCCCGAGCATTCCACTGTGAAAACGACCTCCTGCCGCGGTCGCGCCTTGATGTCGGCGAGCGTTAACTCCAAGGGCTTCTTGACCAGGCCTCCGATCTCCATCGACCATGTCTTCTCGTCGATCGTTGGTCGGTTGAAATGCGAGATGCTGAAGAACTTGTCGTTTGGCGTTATCCAGCTGTCCAAATCCTCCCAGACAAGCTGCTTCTGGATACCCACCGGATCGGGATTTTTGGTCGGCTGATCCAGCCACGGAATAACTTCCTCGCTCGGCCGTGTTGGAAAAGCGTAAGCCCGACGCGAGGTATAGAGAGCAGCAATTGCGGCAAGAGCCGCGCTTCCTTGAACAAGAAGTTCTCTGCGCTGAAAATCAGGCATGTTGTTTACCTCCCAGTTGATCCGGAACAGACTGCAACGTGCCTTAGGCCGTAGCCTGATCACGGATAGGCGACACAATGTGAGGTCTGCCCATCCGGAAGTATCCGGATAGGTCAGACAATCACCGACGCAAGTCAAGCATGTGAAGCATTGCACGAAACGCTAGCTGGCGTTTCGCACGCTAAGAGTGCGCCTTTGAGAAGGAACTGTCCACAACTTGGACGGGACATGATGATGATTGCGGCATTCCATGCCGATTTCCGGTCCTGCCAAATCGTTGCTGCTCGGATCGCTGCCGAACGCCCGCTTCTGGGGTCATTTCCGGACCTTCGCGGGTGCTGGTCGAAAAGGTGTTTTCTGCCGGCCCGCGGGTTGGCCGGGCGGCCGGCATCGCCCTGATCTCCTGGGGCAGCGCTACGCTTTTGGCCTGACGACCAGGGCCGCCTCGAATGTCGCATTTGCAGGAAACGATCCCTCCTGAGCAAAGTGCATCGCACCGCCCTAGCCAGGCCGGCTCACAACGCGTCGGGGCGGACCCGTGGGTGACGTCAAGCTTACGCAGGCATTCAGGCGTCGAGGAACTTTGAATCCTGGCGTCCGTTTATCCGAATGTCGGGTATGAAGGGCTCCGCCAATGAATGTCAGCGATGAAAGGACTGTACCGCTTTGGGCGACAACCGAAGTCGCGCCCGAGGCGGTTCCGCTCGAGCGGAGTGAACAGGTCGAGGTCGTGGTCGTCGGATCTGGCATTGCCGGACTGTCGGTCGCGTACGAGTTGGCCATCGCCGGGCAAAAGGTGGCGGTGCTCGACCGCGGCCGGATCGGAAGCGGCATGACGGCACGCACCACCGCGCATCTGTCATCGATCTGCGACGACTGTTTTTCGGAACTGATCAAATTGCGCGGCGAGGAACTGGCGCGGATTTACTACCAAAGCCAGTCGGCCGCTATCGACCGTGTCCAATCGATCCAGGAGGCGGAGGGTATCGCGTGTGATTTCCGCCGCCTCGGCGGCTTTCTGTTTCCGGCGTCAGGCAGAAAGGAATCCGTCATCGAGCGCGAACTGGACGCCGCTCTGAAGATCGGAGTCGACGTCGAGAAAATCGTGGGCGTGCCGCTTGCAGGCTTTTCGAATGCGCCCGTCCTTCGCTACGCCAATCAGGCGACATTCCACCCGCTCAAATATCTCCGCGGGCTGGCTGCCGGCATTCGCGCGCGCGGCGGCGCGCTTTATGCGGAGACCATCGTCGACAAGGTCGAGGAGACCGACGGCGGCGTCCGCGTAAGCACGGTCTCGGGCTTTGCCGTGTCTGCCAAATCGGCCGTTGTCGCCACCAACTCGCCAATCAACGATCGGGTCGCGCTCCATACCAAGCAAGCGCCCTATCGGACCTACGCGATGGCGTTCGAGATCGCGCGCGACGTTTTGCCGGATGCACTCTATTGGGACACGCTGGATTCCTATCACTACGTTCGCCTGCAGCCTGGCGAAGGCAAGACCGACTTTTTGATCGTCGGTGGTGAGGACCATAAGACAGGGCAGGCCGACGACGCCGACGACCGCTTCGCGGCCCTGGCGGCCTGGATCAAAAGGTTGGTGCCCGATATCGGCACCGAAGCCAATCGATGGTCCGGGCAGGTAATGGAGACCGTCGACTATGCCGGGTTCATCGGCCGCAATCCCGGCGACCGGCATGTCTTCGTGGCTACCGGCGATTCCGGCCAGGGCATCACCCATGGGGTCGTCGCCGGCCAATTGATTTCCGACCTGATCCTGAAGGGGGAAAGCCCCTGGCGGGAACTTTACGAGCCCTCCCGCAAGACGGTACGCGCGATCGGCGACTATCTGGCGGAGAATGCGACAGCGATCAGGAGTTTTGCCGAGTATGTCGCGCCTGGCGAAATCGATTCCACCGATAAGCTGCGGCCGGGAGAGGGCGCTATCGTCCGCGAGGGGCTTACCAAAGTGGCGGCTTTCCGCGATGAGGACGGCACGCTCCACAAGCGCTCGGCCGCATGCACCCATGTCGGCTGCCATGTCCATTGGAACTCGTTGGAACGCTGCTGGGACTGCCCCTGCCATGGCTCGCATTTTGCCGTCGACGGCACGGCCTTGAACGGGCCGGCCGTATCGCCCCTGGGTCCTGTCGGATAGTCTTTTCGAGATCGTATCGCCAGACTTTCGCCCCAGCCAGGCCGGCTCACAATTCCTTTTCGGCCAGTTCGCGAAAGGCGTCGGGAACCGACCGCTGTAGTCCGAGCGCGACCGAGGCGTAGCCGACCGCCTCCCAGCCGAAGCGGTCGCGGATCTTGTCGACGGCGCGATCTGCCGTCCAGCGCGCCGCGCCCTTCCTGGTGCCGGGGCGGCGGCGGTCGTCGTCGAGCCCGAGCGGCAGTTCCAGTTGCAGGCCGGCATGCTGCTCCAGATGCGATACGGCGATCGCCAGCAGCGAGATGGTCTTTTCGTGCGGATGATCGATAAGCACCTTGCGCACCAGCGCCTCGGCGATCTCGGCCAGCATGGCGGTTGCCGATATCGGCTGGTCGAGCGTGATCGAGCGCGTCACCGATCGCAAATCGGCAAAGCGGACGCGAACCGTGACGGTGCGGCCGGGCCGGGATTTCGCCCGCAACCTCGTGGCGACCCTGTCGGCCAGATGCAGCAAAGCGGGTACGAAGACGTCCTCGTCGGCCGGTTTTCGGCCAAGCGCCGATTGCGCGCCGGCCGATCGCGCGCGGCGCTGCGTCTCGAGCTTGCGCGGATCGCGGTTCCACGCCAGCGCGTTGAGTTTTTCTCCGGCCGCCGGCCCGAGCAGGCGCTCCAGCGCGCCACTGTTGGTCTTCGCCAGCTCGCCGATGGTGTTGACGCCGATGCCGGCCAGCCGCTCCCTGGTGACCGGGCCGACGCCCCACATCAGCTCGACCGGCAGGTGGTGCAGGAACTCCAGCTCGTGGCGCGGATCGACCACCACCAGCCCGTCGGGCTTTGCGACCTGTGAGGCGATCTTGGCCAGATGCTTGGTGCGGGCTACGCCGACCGAGATCGGCAAGCCGAGCTCGGCCCGCACGCGGCGGCGGATCTTGCTGGCGATCTCGGCCGGCGAGCCGAACAGATGGGTGCAGCCGGCGACGTCGGCAAAGGCCTCGTCAATGGAAATCCGCTCGACCACCGGCGTGAAATCGCCGAGCACCTTGATGGCCGCATCGCCCAGCCGCTGATAGTCCTTGAAATGGCCGCCGACGAAAATGAGTTGCGGGCAGAGTTCCCGCGCTCGCCGTCCCGGCATGCCGCCGCGCACGCCGAACGCCTTGGCTTCATAGGATGCGGCAAGCACTACCCCGCCGCCGACGGCAATCGGCTTGCCGCGCAAGGCCGGGTCGAGCAATTGTTCGACCGAGGCATAGAAGGCATCCAGATCCGCGTGGAGGATGTTGGCTTCCATCCGGCCCGTTCGCCCGCGGCGGTTCGAACGCCGCATTGTCTCGAGTTGTGATGAGAACATAAAGAGAACTTTGCCGGCGGATTGTCAAGCAGCGCGGAGGCTGCCGCAGATGACGAGAGGGCGGCAATGTTCAGCCGCGCAGCCGATCGCGGGCCTGCATCAGCGCGAATCCCAACAGGTTCTCGCCGCGCCACAGCAGCGGGTTCACCGCCCTCTCGTCATCCGCCGCAAGGCCGATGCCCCACACCCGGTCGACGGGGCTCGCCTCGACCAGCACCCGGTCATGCGTCGACAGCAGATATTCGCGCAGCGCCGCGTTCTGGCGGAACTTCTGAAAGCTCCCTTCGGTGACGATGCGATATTTGTCGGCATCCCATTTGGTGCCATCGAAGCCGCTCACCTGGCGGCCAAGTTGCTTTGCCTGCTTGGGGCTCGCCGCCTCGAGGATTTGTGTTGCCGTCTGAGCATCACCGAACAGGCGTGCCTTCTCGGCCATCATCCAGTGTTCGGCAGTCGGATAGCTCAGACCATCGACGGTAAAGGGCGCATGCCACCACTGGCTGAAGCACGACGTGGTTATGCGGCCGTCCTTGGACGGCTGATGGCCCCAGAAGAACAGGAACTTCTGCCGGGGCTTTGCGCGAAAGGTTTTTTCAAGCCAGGTTCGGTCGTAAATCATCGAGCGGATGGAGCAGGGCGAAAGGTCGGCTTGTCAATGCTCCATCCAGAGTGGGGTAGCGAAGATGAGCGGTCGGCGCTGAATGCGATGAAATGCTGATCTACAGCGCCATCTTGTAGCCGAGATGACTGGCGGTGAAACCGAGGCGCTCGTAAAAAGCGTGCGCCTCCCGTCGACCTTTGTCCGTGGTGAGCTGGACGAAGCTGCAATTGCGCGAACGGCACGTTTCAATCGCCCATTCGATCATCAGCTTGCCGACCCCGCGGGACCGCCATTGCCGGGCGATGCGAACGCCTTCGATCTGGCCGCGCCAGGTGCCTTTCCTCGAAATGCCTGGAAGGAAGCTGAGCTGCAGCGTTCCGACCACTTGCCCGGCGTCGACGGCGACGGCCAGCAACTGGTTGGGATCGGCATCGATTGCGCTGAAAGCATCGAGATAGGATGGCGCAAGCGGCGTGGACGGGTCTTCCCGGTCTGCGCCGAGCACATCGTCGGCAAGCATTGCAACGATCGCCGGCAGGTCAGGCGCCTGGGCACGACGGAATTCGATCTCGCTCATCGCGCGGAGACATACGGCGCAGTGTTGGCGATCGCAATATCCGTTTTGCCTTGCAAGGGAGGCGCGCGTCTTCAGGCGGCCTCGAGCGCCCAGAGACGATGGCCGTAGCGGCGGAAGAAGCGGGCGAAGAGGTGTTGTTGCCTGGCGCGGGCGAGGTCGGCGGCGCGCCTTTCCTGCCGCCAGCGCGGCATGTTGCGGAACATCGACAGGAAGCGGGCGGCGTCATCGAGTGCTTCCTCGGCTGACTGTGCCGGGCGGATCGCCGCCAGGAACAGAGCGCGGCTCGGCTTCATCTGATCAATCGCCGCCTTGCGCTGGCGATGACCCTGGCGTGCCTTGCGGATGCCGTGCTGGCGGATGGCCGCGAAAGCGGCAAGCATAGCCGGGCTGTCGCCGCTATAGCCGCAGGCATGGGCGAACTGGGCTGGATCCATCGTCATTCCCTTGCTGCCGGCCGGCTGCGGTTCTGTTGCTCGCGCCGATTCCAGTCCGCACCAGATATAAGCATAACTCAAATAATCGAACAAGCGAAACTTTCATGTTGGTGTAAGCGGAACCGACTCGACTCCGCTTGGAAAACCGATAATGATGCGAAACAAAGCAGGAACAACGATGGGGATTGGCCATGGCATTGGCAGGCAAGGAAGCGACGATCGCCGATGTTGTCTCGATTGCCGTCGAGTGCATCGACTGCGGACGCAACAGGTGGTGGAAGCCGGCCGAGCTCAAGCGGCATGGGGTGATGCCGGAGACACCGCTGGCCGCACTTTCGGGGCGCCTGATCTGCAAGGCCTGCCGGGCCGACGGCCTGCCGGGCGCCGCGGTCTCGATCCAGGCCGCCTTCATCGACGACCGGCAACGGACCCGCGCCGAGGCGCGCCTGCTCAACGGTCGAGAGCTGGAGCAGTCGAGGCGGGCTTGAGGGGGCGGGCGTGGTGCTCTTCCCTTCTCCCGCAAGGGGAGAAGGCAACAAGCCTCAATACCCCAGCAATTCCTTGAGCGGGATGACGCGGAAGACGTTCTTGATGGCGTAGCGGTTGAAGGTCAGCGTCTTGGGCGGGTTGTACTGTTCGACGATCAGCTCGGCGGCGGTGCGCTTGACCAGCTTCTTGATGAAAGCCTTGCCGTTTTGCTCGTTCTGCTCGGGCAGCGTCTCGATCACCACATGGTCGCCGGGCAACGCTTCGCGGCCGCCGCAATAGATCATCTCGCCGGGCTCGTAGCGCGGCACCATCGAATCGCTCAGCACGTGCAGCGCAAACACATTGCGCAGATGCCGGATCCCCGGCGGCCGCTGGACGTAGCCGGCCGGCTGGCCGTTGAAGGTGAAGTCGCCATCGTCGCCGCCGACGGCGGTGCCGAGAAGCTGGATGTCCATCGGCCCGGCGGGCAGGGGGCCGGGATCGGTGACGATCTCGGCATCGGCGACCGGTCCGGCATCTTCGAGGAAGACGACCTCGCCCTTGCCGAGCGCCACCGGGTCGACGCGCAGGAAAGCGGCGGTCTTCAAAAGGTTCTCGGTCTTGGGCAGGTTGCGCCCGGTCTCCCAATTGCCGACGGCAGCGACGTCGGTGTCGTTGTGCTCGGCAATGTGGCGCATCACCAGGCCGCGCTGCTTGCGTGCCCGGCGGATCGCCGTTCCGACCTTGATCGACAGTGCAGTTTTCGCCATGGCTCCATCTGAGGCATAAGATTCGATTTCGTCTATGCAAGAATCGCTTGCATTACGGTTTGAGTTATGCTCTTATGTGGGCATGCACAAGTCGCTTCACCAGCAATCGGTCATCGAATCCGCTCTTCAGCGCGCCGGCAGCGCTCGCCTGGAGGCGGTACCGCAAACGATCGCCAAGGCCATGCATGTGCCAACCCTTTCCCCTTCGTCGCGGCTGTCCTCCTCCCCAGCCGGGACGATGCCCGAGGCTCGCGCCTCGGATCCGGCAGCGCAAGCGGCCGGAACGGCCGGAGCGTTCCCCTCACGGCTCCGGCCACGAATTACCTGCCGGCCGGCAATGCGGATGCCGCGGTTTCCTGCATCCGCACCGAAGACGGCACGGTCATCGCCTTCGACAAGCGGACGGGCAAGACAGTGTCCGGCGCAACAAGGCAGGCGGCCGAGATGAAGCTCGATCGCAGCAGACCACGCGAAGGCTGACCGGCTTTCGGGCCTGAGGCCGGCGAAGCCGGCGCCGCACACAACCATCTTTGCAGGGAATGAAACATCATGGCCGCCCGCTATTCCGCCTCGGAACTGGAACAAATCGAGAACTGGCTGATGAGCGGACTGTCGGCCGCGAAGATCGCCACCAGGCTCGGTGCGCAGCGTGGTAGCCCGGTCTCACGCGCGGCCATCATCGGCATCGTCCATCGCACCGCCCGTCTGCGCGCCATCGGTCTTGCCAGATCCAAGGGCTGGTGTGGCGGACGGTCGGGCGGCTGGCTCGGAAATTCGGCGCCTGAGCCATCAAGCACCGCAGGTCAAGCGGAGGCGGCTCCGAAAGCCGAGCCACGCTGCCGCCTGGCAAGGCTGTCGGCCAGGCTGGCGCCGCCGGCCTGGCAGCCGGGTCCGGCTCGGATCACCGGGACCGATGGCGCGCCGCTCGAAATGCCGGCGCCGCGCCCGATCGCCGCCGGCGGCCGCCAACCGCATTTCGTTGCCATGCGCTTCATCGATTGCCTGTTCGAGCGCTGTCGCGCGCCGCTCGACACGACGCTGCAGGAGGATGCGGAAAACGACGCCCCTGGCTGCCGGCCCGGTTTGGACATGCTGTGCTGCGGACTGCGCACGAAGCCATCGAAAAGCTACTGCGCCTATCACGCTGCGCGCTTCCTGCGCACGCTGCCGGCCGAAGCGATTTGAGCCCGCTTCCATGAGGCTGGAAGTTCGCCACAGCCCGACGACCAAAACCCAGGAGGACTGACCCGATGAGCACCAAAACCGCCCAGAAGGCCAAAGCCAGGCCACCGAGATTGCCGAAAGGCGAGGCCGAGCAGGTGCGCATCCGCAAGGAGATCGGTCATGATTTCGCGCTGAAGGACGACCGGTTCGGCCGCAAGCGGTTGGCCAAGGGGACGCAGGAGGGCGCGCGCCTCTACGAGGTTTCCAATGATGGCCACACCGCGACCGGCGGTATCGTTCGGGTGCGCAATGTCGACCCGCTGAGTGGCCTCACCTCGCTGTCGCGCCAGCAGCGCGAGGCGGGCATGCGCTACCGCCAGGATTTTCGCGACTCGTCCGAGGCAACCGCCAGGCCGATGGCCTGGGCCGAGCGCGTCGACGGCGGCCGCACCGGCAACGGCGTCGCAGAACACATCCTGTCTGCCGGCCGCGACCATGCCGAGGCCACCAGGGCGCTTGTCCATTGGGAGATCGCCGGCATCGTGCAAAAGGTCTGCTGTGCCGACACAACGGTGAAAAGCTTGGCCGAACAGGCCGGCGAGCCGCGCGACGTGGTGGTGAAACTACTCAAGATCGGGCTCGACATATTGGCTGTGCATTACGGCATGATGCTGATGCGCAAGCCGAGGTGAGGAGCCCCGCCGATCCGGCCGGCACTGCCGGCCGGATCGATCCGTCAACGACGGCAGACACGGATTCTTTCGATGATCCGGTGGTGATGACGCCAGTGCCTGATGACTTCGGTGTGGCAGCGCCGGTGGTGGTACCGGTAGCGCGGCCTGTAGTCCTCGTCGTAGACATCATAGCGGTAACGGGGGACGTACTCATCGTCGTAATCGGAATACCGATGGTGGCGATAATAATAGTCGTCGTCATAGCCGTTGCCGATGCCGATCGTGACGCTGCCGCCGGCATTCGCCGGGCCAATCACGGAAGCCGCCGAGGCGATGGCGATCACCGAGGCAAGCAGGAGCTTCTTCATAGCTACCTCCTTCTTTAACGTCCCTCTAATAGAAAAACCCCCGAGGGGCAGCCTCGTTCCATAGATTGGCAAGATGTAACGAACGGACGACCCCGAAGTTTAGCGCCTGCTGGCGCGAAAATGCCGCTGGCTGCGGCGGGGTGGATCGCAGACGCAGCGTGGCTGCTCCTCTCATCAAACAGCGGCAATCGCGCGTCAGTTCCGTCTTTTGCCGACGTCTGCCTACAGAACATGGCCCAATTCCAGCAAAACGAACGCGGTCGCACCCAGCACAGCGAGGGCGTAGGCCGCATAAAGAACAAGCAGCATTACCTCAAAGTCCCGGACGAAACTTGCGGCAACCCTGGTCTCCTTGGGCTCCGCTTTCTCGATGCGGTCGGTTTCCAGCTGCTCCGTTGCCACGACGAGGCAGACAATCCTGTCGTTGTCGGCCGCCTGTAATATCCGTTCGGCCAGATCGACGGCAATCACTGGATCATCGGCCAACTGATCCCGCGATAGCCGGCCTTCAGTGACGGTCTGGATTTCACGCTTTCTCACGCACGCATAATTGCGCCGCCTAAATTAGGTTCCACTAAATTATATAGATTGCGTCGGCCCGATCGCGATGGGTAAGGCGTGAGCCCAGCTGGGCGGGGAACCCCCGCCCGGGGCCCGCATTTGTCGGCTGTGGAGGCTAATCTCGATCCGCATCATCCGATCAAAGGGCGCGGGCTTCTTCATAGGCTGCTACGATGCGCCAGTGCTGGTAGGTCGCAATGCTAAAGCCGCCAAACCTTCATATCGCGAACGCAGCGCCGACGTCTTCGGTGCTGACCGGTTATGACGAAGATCGCATGCTTACTTATATCCGGCTGCTCAACGCTTCGGCGGAAGGGACCGATTGGCGCGAGGTCGCCCGGATCGTTCTGCACATTGATCCGGAGCAGGAGCCGGAGAGGGCTTTCCGGGCATGGGCGACACATCTGGCGCGTGCGCGATGGATGACCAGGAAGCGGAACGAGCTGCGCCAATTGCATGATGAGTGGTGGGGATGAGCACCATCTAAGCGGAACTGCCGTCCCGGTCTGGCCGTTGAGGGAGGAGGCCAACATGGAAAAGCGACCAATGACTTCTTGGCGAGCCAATACTTTCGAGCTGTGCTGCCTTCTTGCAGTTCCGCTGTCGCTTATCCTTACGGTTTTCCTGGCGGGTCTCATCCTCAGCTGACGCCCGTATGGTTGCTTGCCGAGGGGCTGGGTCGGATCCGACAAGATCCGGAACCGTTACTTCACGGCCGCCGCCATCACATCCGAAAACAGCGCCCGCTCCACCGCCGGTTCCAGCGTCTCCGCAAAGGGCGTTGCCAGGTGGTGGCGGTCGCGGAAGGCTAGTTTGCCGTCGATAAAGACATGGCAGGTGGTCTGGTCGCAAAAGCGGTCGGTCATGTCGATGTAAGTGGCGTTCGGTGTCGAGCGCACGATATCGCGCTCGACTGTGGCGATGTCGTCGTTTGCCGCCATGATCCTCGGCGTGTCGCATGTCGCGGGCGTCTGGCCCCGCCACAGCGCCCGCGCCACGCATTTGTCGGCGTAGCTTGCATTGTAGGGAACGTCCCTGATGACCGCGACCTTGATGCCGGCCTGGCTGAAGGCTTGAAGCGTCCAGGTGAGGCCCGTCCGCCACTGCGCTTGCCAATCGGCGTGCTTCAACTCCTCGGGCGATTCCTTCATCACATTGCCGATCGAGAATTCCGAGATCACCACCAGTTGCGGGTGGAGCGCGATGATGTCCTTGACCGACTGCTCGCGCCATTGATCGCATTCGGTGTAGTCGCGCTTCAGCCGCCAGTTCCAGGTCGTCACCCGCGAAGCCCGGCAGGAGGATTTGAGAAAGGTGACGACGCGAAAGTTGTTCTTCTCGGCCGCCTTGATCATCGGCGTCGACCAATGGTCGGCATGCGAGTCGCCGAACAGCACGACCGAGCGCTGGGCATCCTTGCGGCCGAACATGCAGGGTTTTGGCTTGACGGTTTCGAAATCGAGCACGCAGCCGCCATTGGTCGCGCGCACGGTGGAGAGCTGGGCGGCACTGTCGGCGATGACGTGCTGTTCGGGGCTGAGATTGTGCTCGGCAAAGCGCGCATTGCCATAGGCGGCGACCACGCCGGCGCCGGTCAGCGCGACGGCGGGCACCAGCGCCCGCGCTGCTCCTGCCATCAGCCAGCCGTTGCGGCGGATCGGGTTCTCGATGAAATGATAGGTGAACATCGACAGAGCCAGCGTCAGCGCCGCGCAGGCAAAGCGGTCGAGGATGGACAGGTTGGGCGCCACCATCGCCGCATAGACGATGACCGGCCAGTGCCAGAGATAGAGCGAATAGGAGAGCCGGCCCAACCATTGCATGGGGGCCAGCGCCAGTACGGCGCTTGGCAGGTTGCGGCCGCCGCTGCCGCTGAGCAGCAACAGCACGGTGCCGGCGACAGGCGCCAGCGCATTCACCCCGGGAAAGGGCGAGTCTTCGTCCAGCATCAGATAGGCCCAGGCGATCAGTGCCAGACCGAGGCATGCCTGGAGAGTGGCCAGCAACGGCCGGTCGCGCCAGATCTTTGCCGGCGCCATGGTCGCGAGGCCGCCGGCGGCGAATTCCCAGGCCCTGAGCGGCGAGAAATAGAAGGCCCAGGGCTGCGACACTTCCGTCAGCCAGGCGCAGGCGGCGAAGGAGGCCACACCGGCGACGCCGATGACGATTATAGCGGTGCGCTTGCCGGGACGCAGCCATGCGGCGGCAAGAAGCAGCGCCGGCCATGCCAAATAGAACTGTTCCTCGACCGAGAGCGACCAGAAGTGGATGAAAGGGTTGTTGGTGGCGTCGGCGGCGAAATAGTCGAACGACCAGCGGATCAGCCAAAGGTTGATCATGTAGGCGGAGGCGAACATGGCGCCTTTCGAATAGAGCGCCTGTTCCTCCGGCGACAGGATGAAGTAACCCGCAAACAGCGTGGCGAGGATGACGAACAGTGCCGCCGGCAACAGGCGCCGGGCGCGCCGGGCATAGAAGCGCCAGAGGTTCAGCCGCCCGGTCTCGGTGATTTCCGTAATCAGGTGTCGGGTGATCAGATAGCCCGAGATGACGAAGAAGATGTCGACGCCGGCAAAGCCGCCGGGCAGGCCGGATAGACCAAAATGGAAGGCGATGACACCCGCCACCGCCAGTGCGCGCAGCCCTTCGATGTCAGGCCGAAATGATGCCGACACAATCACCTCATGCAAGGAATGCCCACCTCGCAGAGGCTCGACCCGATGCGCCGATATTGCAATGCAACAAATCTAACGCAGTGCAACATAGAGGGAGGGCGCCGCTCCTCCAGCTCCTGGCGCGGGCGATTCACTCACATGAGCGGTTCAGTCATGAGGGCGATTGATATGGAAGCGAAGGTGCCGAGGCGATCACGCCTTTTTCAAAAACTCGGTCTTCAGCACCAGGCCTTTCACCTGCCTGGTGCTGCATTCGATCTCGCCGGGATTGCCGGTGAGGCGAATATTCTTCACCAGCGTGCCGCGCTTGATCGTCTCCGAGGTGCCTTTGACCTTGAGATCCTTGATCAGGGTCACGGAGTCGCCCTCGTGCAGCGCCGTGCCATTGCTGTCTCTTACGATCGCGTCGGTCATGGCAGGTCTTTCGCGGGGCTCCGATGCGGAGGCGGTGGGTCATTACCCGGCCTATCTCACGGTTGGTGGCGAGGTCAAGCGTGCTGGGGTCGAGCCCACCGGGTCAAGCGTGCCGGCAGCCAAACGTGCCGGCTGGCAATGCTATGTGGACGGCCAACCGGAAAACCGGTTGCGAGCAGAATCCCCCGGGCGGTAGTGGCATTGCCGCCCCGCGACGTGCGCTCGAACCAGGCGGTCATTCCATGTCGATGGCGCCACGGCAATCGAACAAAAGCCGTGGCCTTCGTTACGTGGATATTCCGGCACGAGTTCAAATAGCTGAGCGCTCGCCGGTGCGGACAGGAAGGTCGCACAATGGCGGAGCTGCCCGCCCTTTCGCTTGGTCCGTTATTGCAATCGGCAAGAAGCCGGCGGTCACTTGTTCCCGAGTTGGTTGGCCATCTTGCAGAAGTCAGCATGCATCTTGGCAATGCCTGCGTCGCTGCATTCCTTCAACATCATGGCCCGCTCGCTCGTGGACATGGCCATCCATGCCGCCTTGAATTCGGCTTCCGACTTCATGCTCTTCATGCCGGCGTCGGTGAAGAAGGGCGTCATTTTCTGCGGATCGTCGAGCGCCGAAGTGCCAGTGGCACCGGCGGCAAGCGCTGCGCCGGTCATCATTGAAAGCGCTATCGCGCCCATGCAAGGCATCTTGATGTTCATGATCATTCCTCCTGAGCTGCTGCTTTGAGGTTGTCCATCAGCGATCTACGAAGGAACGGTGTTTTGACCCGAAAGTTCCACGTTCTGGCGCAGGCATGGAACAGGATTGCCCGTGACGCCATTAATGCAGAAAATTCTACCATGACTGAATTTGCGGCGCTGCCGACGAGGGCAATCGGCGTCCAGCTGGGTGAGACGCTACGAAGTTGCACGCCGGCTCAATATGCCCGATCATGGCGACGGCGGGGCGGAGGTATCAAGTGGCGGCAAATCGTCGAAACGGCGCGCACCTGTCGGAGCCCCGGCGGGCGGGCATTGTTTCCGCGGCTAGGGCGCTTCCGCGCACATCCTTGCCCAGCGTAGCGTCGGTCGTGACGGCCGTCGCGGCGCTCTATTTCGGGCGCGAGGTCTTTCTGCCGATCGCAATCGCGCTGCTGCTTACCTTTGCGCTCGTACCCATGGTTTCGACACTCAAGCGAGCCGGCATTCCGCGTCTTCCTGCCGTGATCGCCAGCGTGCTCGGCGCATTCACGGTGTTGGCGCTGTTCTCCTTCATCGTCGCCACGCAGGTCAGTGAACTGGCGCAGAACATTCCGCTTTACCAGGCGAATATCCTGACCAAGGTCCGGTCGCTCAAGGAAACCGGCGTCGGCGGAGGCATCGTTTCCAGATTAAGCCGGGTGATCGAACGCGTCGGCCAGGAGCTCGACAGACCCGAACCCGCTCAACCCGCCGCCGATCAGCCTCCGCGGGAGCCGATCCCGGTCGAAATCGTCGCGCGCGAACGACCGCTCGAGGTTCTCCAGAATCTGATCGGCCCGCTGCTGAGCCCGCTGGCATCGGCCGGGCTGATCGTCGTGGTCGTCATATTCATGCTGCTCGAGCGGGAGGATCTGCGCGATCGCTTCATACGCCTCGTCGGCTACGGCGATCTGCATCGAACTACCGAGGCGCTGCAGGATGCCGGCAAGCGCGTCGGCCGCTATCTGCTGATGCAATTGGTCGTGAACATCGTCTATGCCGTCCCGATTGCAATCGGACTTTGGCTGCTGGGCATACCCAATCCATTGCTGTGGGGCTTGCTGGCGCTGGCGCTGCGCTTCGTCCCCTATATCGGCCCGGTCATAGCGACGCTGTTGCCTCTGTTCCTGGCGCTTGCCGTGGCGCCCGGCTGGTCGCTCGTGCTATGGACCGCCGGGCTTTTCGTCGTGGTGGAACTGATCACCGGCAACGTGATCGAACCCTGGCTCTACGGCTCGCGCACCGGGCTGTCGCCATTGGCTATCATCGTTGCGGCGATCTTCTGGACCTGGCTCTGGGGGCCATTGGGCCTCGTTCTGTCGACGCCGCTCACGGTCTGCCTCGTCGTGCTCGGCCGCCATGTGCCGCAGTTCGAATTCCTCGACGTTCTTTTCGGCAACGAACCCGTGCTCGAACCGCACGCCCGGCTTTACCAGCGGCTGCTGGCCGGCGATCCCGAGGAAGCGACGGACCATGCCGAGGAGATGCTGGAGGAAAAATATCTGGTCGAGTTCTACGACGAGGTTGCGATTCCCGCACTTCTGCTCGGCGAGCAGGACCGGGTGCGTGGTGTGTTGAGCGATGAGCAAAGACAGCAGGTCGCGGGCAGCGCGCTGACGATGGTGGCGAACCTCGACGACAGCGCGCAGGAGGAGGCGGAAGAGGACGATACGGCCGCGGCCGAGGACAACGGCTCACGCGAGGACAAGCAGGTTCAGGGGGAGGTTCAGGGCGAGGACGACACTGAACTGCCGGATGGCACGGGCATGTCGGTGCTGTGCGGCGGAGGGCGCGGCGAACTCGACGATGCCGCTGCCGCCATGCTGGCGCAGGTACTCGAAATCCAGGGCGCCACGGTGTTGAGAGCGAGCTTCGCCGATATGGAACCGGGGAGCATTCGCCGTCTTGAGCTCGACGCTGTCGATACCGTCGTCGTCGGATTTTTAAACCGGGATTCCGTCAAGCACGGCCGGTTCCTGGTCCGTCGGCTGAAACGCGCCAAACCAAGGTTGCGGGTGGGCATCGTATTGTGGTCGGAAGCCGACAGCGACAACCAGGAGGCAGACGCCAGATTGGCCAATGAGATCAACGCCGATTTCGTCGCACACGGCATGGTCGGTGCGGTGCTCGGTGCGTTGTCCAGCGCTCCGCCGGTGGCGCTGAAGACCACCGCCAAACGCCGCGTGCGCCGCCTGGCGCCGGCGCGCAAGAAAGAGTCGCTCGCCGCGGCAAAATGAGCGCGGCGAAGACCGCGGCAGGTCGGGTTATTACCGCTTTCGCGAAAACGGCAATAACGAAACGGATCAGGTGTCTTCGCAAGCGTCGCGCTGAACCGTTCGGATGCTACCGCGACGAACGGCGCCAGTCTTCACACAGTCCAGAAATAGCGCACCGTATGGAAGAAGACCGGGGCGGCAAAGACCAGGCTGTCGGCACGGTCCATCATGCCGCCATGGCCTTCGATCAGATGGCCCCAGTCCTTGACGCCTTGATCGCGCTTGATGGCGGAGGCGACCAGCCCGCCGAGGAAGCCCATCAGGCAGGCGATGAAGGCGACGCCGGCTGCCTGCAGCGGCGAAAACGGCGTCAGGAACGACAGCAGCGCGCCGAGCAGGCTCGATGCCGCCAGCCCGCCGACCAGCCCCTCCCACGTCTTCGACGGCGAGACCGTCGGCGCCAGGAGATGCCGGCCGAACAGCTTGCCGAAGATATATTGCAGCACGTCGCTGCCTTGCACGGTGATGATCAGGAAAGCGATCAGCAACAGGTTGCGGCCTTCGAAGCCTGGCACCTCGAGCGTCAGCAGCGCCGGCACGTGGCTGACGCAGTAGACCGAAATCATGACAGCCCATTGCTGCGCCGAGACGCGCTCGAGAAAGCGCTCGGTGTCGCCGTGCAGCGCGGTGATCGCCGGCATCAGCAGGAAGCAGTAGACCGGGATGAAGATGGTGAAGAGCCCGTACCAGGCGGTCCACACCAGCCAGTACTGGAACGGGATAACGATGCCGAACATGCCGAGCAGCACCCAGTGGTCGCTGCGGCGGCTGTGGGTCAGCGTCACGAATTCGCGCAGCGCGGCGAAGGAAATCAGCGCGAACAGGATGGTCATGCCGGGGCGGCCGAAGAAGAAGGCGACGGTGATCGCCACCACCATCACCCACCAGGCATTGATGCGCTGGGTGAGGTTGACCAGCGTCGGCGACAACGGCTTTGGCGCGCGCCATGACAAGACGCCGGCGACGACGCTGGCGCTGATCAGCACCGCCAGCAGGCCGACAATCAGAATGAGGGTTTCGTGCATCATCGGCAGCATTTTGCCTTGGTCCTCAATCGTCTCGCTGCGGCCGGGGGTTCAGCGCCAGCAGCGTTTCGCGGGCGCGGTCGAGAAAGGCGCGGCGTTCCTCACCCGGTTGAATGGCGATCGGCGCGCCGAAGACGACGCGGCAAAGCAGCGGCACCGGCACGAATTGCCCCTTGGGCAGCACCCGCGACATGTTCTCGATCCAGCACGGGATGAGCTCGACATCGGGCCGCGCCATCGACAGATTGTAGAGGCCTGAGCGGAACGGCAGCACCGGTTCGTCGGTCATGTTGCGCGTGCCTTCGGGAAACAGGATCAGCGAATGGCCTTGGTCGAGCACCGACAGCATGATCGAGATCGGGTGCTGCGTTTCGTCCGTCCATTGCCGGTGGATCAGCACGGAAGACAGCATGTCCTCGGCAATGAAACGGCGCAGCCGCGTCTTGCCCCAATAATCGGCGGCCGCCACCGCATGGGTACGGGCGCGTTCCTTCTCGCTGAGGCAGGCCGACAGCAGGATGAAATCGCCGTGGCTGGCATGGTTGGCGAAGTAGATACGCTGCCGGTCCGATGGCTGGCTGCCGTTCCAGATCGGCCGCACGCCGGTGACCACCCAGGCCAGCGCCGACAGGCCGACCGAGGTCACCGTCTGCAGCAGGGTAAAGGTGCTGACGCGAAGCTTTGTCATGGACAGGCTCAAAAGAATGCCGCGACGACCGAGGCCGCCGCGAACAGGCCAAACGCGATACGCTGCTTGACGAGCAGACGGCGCGTGCCGGCTATCCGCTGGTCGAGCGAGCGGCCGCCGGAAGCTGTGGGTTTCAGCCGCATGCGCGCCAGCACGTCGTCGATCGCCGCACCGCCGCCTGCCTCGCTGGCATGGCTGGCCATCAGCCGGAACAGCAGCGCGTCGAACAAAAGCAGGGCCGAGAGAATAATTGTGGCTATGGCGCCCGCGGCGGCGATCAGCCAGGCCGCCGCGGATAGCGACGATGTTTGCGGCGCAGCCGCCAGGCCGATAACCGGCGCCGCCAGCAAGGCAGCAGCAATCAACAGCAGCGGCCACGCCACCTGCACCATCAGCCCGGCGGCGAACGTCTCGGCCCTGTCTCGAAAGGCGGTCATCCCGGCTGGTCCACGCCAAGATGCACCGGCCGGCCGGCGGCGGCGAGCTTGCCTCGCGCCTGATCCGGCGTGGCGGCCCGGCCGCTGGCGACCAGCCATTCGGCGACGACGGCGGCGCTGCGTTGGAAGCCGAGCGCACAGCAGACCAGCACCGTGCCCTGGCTCTGCGCCGTCTCGATCGCCGCCACCGCTTGCGCACGCGCCTCGCGAGACGGCGGCAAAAGGTCGACCATGGGCAGGCTCACCCAGCGGATCGAGGCGCCACGCGGCCTCTCCAATTCGCCGGCAAGGTCGATCACCGTGCCGAAGGGGTCGGCCTCGGCGGCGGTCGGAAAACGGCCAAGGGAAACGCCGTCGGCGATGACGATCTGCGCCGGAAACTTTCGCGTCCATGCCCACACATTGGCCTTGGCGCCAAGGCGGTAGGGCCAAAGCAGAAGACGGCTGGCCAGCGACACGCGGCCATCGGCTATTTTCTGGAACACCTTGGCGCCGGCGCCGGCATAGGCGAAAGCGACTATGGCCAGCGCCAGTGCCGGCCACAACAGGATGAGCCGCAGCGCCGAGACCAACGCGCCGGCAGCCGCGGGGGCCAGCGCAAGGGTTGCGCCTAGCGCATAGAACAGCGCCAGCCGTCGCGCCTTCGGGTCAGCGCTCAGGCGGAAGCCGGCGAACGGCAGCTCGCCGTTGTGCGGAAACAGCCACAGGGCGAAAAGGCCGAGCAGCGCGCCAGTCGGAATGTCGATGAAATGGTGCTGCCACGTCGTCAGCACCGAGGCGCCGATCAGGAAACACCAGACATGCCAGGCGACGCCGGCCATGCCGGTCAATCTGTGACGCCAATGGTCCCAGATGATGACCAGCAACGCGATATGCAGCGACGGCGCCTGGTTGAAGGGCTTGTCGAAGCCGCCGAGTACGGCAAACATGAAGCCGGGCAGGCCGTTCGTCTGCGGGCGCACGAAGGTCGCCGTCAGCGGGAACAGGATGAAGCAGGCGACGGCGACGAGCTGCGCCGTCAGATAGCGGCCGGCAAGGCGGTCGACGCCGTTCTTCGAATTGTTCAACAGCAGCGACAGACCATAGAACAGGTTGATCGACCAGTAGGGCACGATCGTCCAGGCAAGGAACGGGACGCCATGCTCCCAGCCGAACACGATGCTGCCAACATCGTCGCGCCGCGACGCCAGCCAATTGGCGAAGCCGTAGGTGGCGTAGAAGAACGGCGCAAGAAATGACAGCCACAATGTGGCGCGCAGGACTATCCCGGGATACGGCTCGCGCGGCAAGGCCGGAAGGGCAGGGGCATCGCGAGGCAAGGCAGAAGCAGGCAAGTCCATGTTCAGACGCGCCGCGCGACCGAAACGGTGAAGATGCCCCACTGGTCGATGCGCTGCTCGAGCTTCTCGAAGCCGGCGGCCGCCACCAGCTGGTCCATCTCGGCCTGCGTGCGGCGGCGCATCACCCAGGCCTGGCCGCCGCGGTGCGAGGTCAGGCTGCGCGCGATCATCTCGAGCTGCGGATGCCAGGGCTGATTGGTGTAGACGAGCAGGCTTCCGGGTTGCATGGCGCTGGCCAGTCCACCGAGCGAGCGGGCGATCATGGCATTGTCGGAAAACAATTCGTAGAGCCCCGAGACGATGGCGAGATCCGGCGCCGGGTCGAGCCCGGCCAGCATCGTGGCGTCGAAGGCGTCACCTTGATGAAACGAGACGCTCGCCGGCAGCTTGCGCTCGGCGATCAGCTTGCGGCCGAGCGAGACGTTGAGCTCGGAGAAATCCTGCAGCCGCACGCCTGCCGGCGGCTCGGCGCATTTCTGCACGGCATCGAGCACATAGCGGCCATGGCCGGCGGCGATATCGACGATATGGACCGGCCGGCCGGCGGCCTTCAGCGTCTCAGCGGCGCTGCCGATCAGCTCTTCCAGATGCAGCTTGCGCTGGCGGATGCCGCGCCAGCCGATGGCATCGAGAAAGGTGCGGTCGATCATGCGCCCGATGGGGCTGATGCCGCGCGCCTCGTTCTCGTAGACGTAGTCGAGCGTCGAACCGGAATCGAAGCCGGTGGCAATCCCCGTCTTCATGCCGGACGACAGCCAGGCGCCCATGCGGATCGAGGCGCAGCTCATTGCCCAGTAGAGCCCCCTGGGAGACAGCAGCGGCAGCGGCGAGGCCAGCCGGTCGGCCTCATCGCGTGTGTAGCCGGCGCGGTCGGCCTCGGTCAGGTCGACCGGCTTTTCCGGCGCCGCGAATTGCTTTTCAAGGAAAGGCCGGATCAGGTCGAGTGCCTTGTGGCGGTCGCGCTCGCCCAGCGTGTCGTGGAAGAAGCCGGGCAGCACATGCCGCTCCTTGGCCGGGTTCGCCAGGTTGACGAAAAACTCGTGCTGCGGTCCATGCCGCACCACCCAGTCGCTGCCCGAGATCAGAACCTGTGTCGGCACGGTGATGGCACGGGCGTCGGCGACGATGCGCGCGGCATGATCGTAGAGCTCGACCAGGATGTTGGAGGCGATCGGCCGGGTGATCAGCGGGTCGGCCTCGAAGGTGGCGATGCGCTCGGGGTCATGCGTCAGGAATTTCGCCTTGACGTAGGAATTGACGAAGAAGCGGCCCTTCAGCTTTTGCCACAACGCAATGCCTTGCTTGGCGAAGGGCACGTAGAGCTTGACCGAGAAGGCGGGCGCGGCCAGCACCAGGGCGCGAATGTCGGGCGCATAGTCATGCACCCAGGCGGCGGCAAGCACGGCGCCGAGGGATTGCGCGATCAGCGCGATGTCGCGCCGGGCAAAACCGTCACTGCCGATCTCGCGCACGAAACAATCGATGTCGCGCACCAGCGCGGCAAACGACGGCGCATAGCCGCGTTCGCCGGCGGAGCGGCCATTGCCGCGCGCATCCCAGGCATAGAAGGCGTGGTCGGGCATCTGGAGCTCGTCGACCAGATGCGCCATGCGGCCGCCATGCTCGTGGCCGCGATGGAACAGCAGTATGGCACCCTTGCGGTGTTCCGACAGCGCCGGCCAATAGCGATAGAAGATCTCGGTGCCGTCATGGCTCTTGAAGCTGCGCTCCTGCGCCACCCGCTCGATGTTGGCTGGAGCCACGGCGGCAACCGTCTGTTGGTGAAGCATGTTGTTCTCCCTGGCGAGACCGGAATTCAGCTGCCGCTCCCGTTAAGGCCGCTGCGTATCCGGTTGATGGCGGTCGCCAGCGAGAGTGTAGCCATGGCCGGAAACACGAGCGGCGTGAGCGCCGGGATCCACAGGCCGGACGCGATAAGCACGGCGAGGATGCCAAGCGCCAGCGCCCGGTCGCTTTTGCCGAACGGGCCGGCATAGTTGCGCCCGGTTCCTGCGGCGATGCCGAGCACACCGGCGAATTCCGCAATCATCGCCGCGGTAGCAAATGCAACGACGCCCCAGGCAGGAAAGATGACGGCAAAAGCCAGGATCAAAGCGAGATCGGAGACAACGTCGCAGAGTTCGTTGAGATACATGCCGAGCTTCGAGGCCTGGCCATGTTCCCTTGCGAGCATACCGTCGATCGCATTCAGCGCCATTCGCATAAACAGCACGAGCGGCATCAGCAGAAAGACCACGCGGTGGCCGGCAAGGGCTGCCACCACAAGGCCGGTGGCGAGCGAGAGGGCCGCGGCCAGCAGCGTGATCTGGTTGGCGGTGATGCCCGCCCTGGCCAGGCCGTCGGCAAGCGGCCGCAGCCTGGCCTGGAAGGCCGGTTTCAGCGCATAAAGCGTCGGCATATGCGAACCCCCCGGCCGCGGTGCAAAGTGATGTTGGCGAGGATGGTCAATTGGCGCGCAAGACGCAAGGGCGGCGCCCTGCCACTTTTCGACATCCGGTTGCGTCGGCGCTAGCTTTCGCTGTCGCCACTGTCGCCCGGGAACCGTGCGGGCAAGCTTTCTTCGGCCGCCGCCCAGGCGCGACTATGATAACGCCGCAGGATGAGAATGCATGTCGCGAAGACCGCCAGCCCGCAAATCACGCCGGGCGACATGCCTCCGCCGAAAGCGGACTTAACAACGATGCCGGTGAAGACGCCGGCGATGGCGCCGTTGATCGTGCCCACCATCCCCGCGGTGGTCATGAAATATTGCAGCGGCGAGGGCCTGAGACCTTTGTCGACCAGCACCGCCGAGGGGTCGTCATGCGTGGAATTGACAAGGTATCTTTGCAGGACGGGCGCCAGTTCGACGAAATAGTGGCGGATCCTGGCCATGCCGCGGGCATGCACCATGTCCTCGATGGCAACCTGCACCGCGCGCACGAAGGTGACCAGCCCGATGAAGAAAAGGCAAGGCAGCAAGATCAGGCTGAACAACACGAACGGCCTGCCCATCTCCGTGACCTGCGCGACGAAGGACAAGGCAATCGTTGCGCTCGAGACCGAGGTCAGGAACAGATCGGCTCGCTGGTTCGCTTCCTGAATGGTCGCGGCGCGAGCGTTTTGCAGCACGAAATGCTCGGTCGTCAGGCACTGCAGGGCGTGCTGCGCCTGGTCAGGCGGAACCGGAGTGTCGGGAGAACGGGTCATCGACATTTGCCCCCCTCTGCCCGCCGGAACCGGCAGGGCAGAAGGGGCGTCGTCCTGCTGCGAGCCATCAGGACTTGCCGTTGCCGTCGTTGATGGCGATACGCTTGGCCTTGGCCTGGGCGCGCTCCGTCTTCGGCAGCGTTACGCTGAGCACGCCGTTCCGGAACGCCGCGTTCACCTTGTCTTCGTCGACTTCGTAGCCGAGCGGGATCCGCCGCTCGAAACGGCCATAGAAGCGTTCGGAGAACTGCCTGTCCTTGTCCTCGGTCTCTTCGCGCTTCTCGCCGCGCAGCGTCAGCACGCCGTCCTCGAGCAGCAGCTCGACGTCCTTCTCGTCCATGCCGGGAATCTCGGCGGTGACGCGGATCTCCTTTTCGCCATCGGAGATTTCGACACTCGGCCAGCTGGTGCGGGCAGCGGAGAAGCTACCGAGCGACGGCAGCCGC
The DNA here is from genome assembly GCF_042295465.1 of Mesorhizobium sp. ISC25. Lineage (NCBI taxonomy): Bacteria > Pseudomonadati > Pseudomonadota > Alphaproteobacteria > Hyphomicrobiales > Phyllobacteriaceae > Mesorhizobium > Mesorhizobium sp. ISC25. Next base: position 173,262 of record NZ_CP135441.1, read on the forward strand.
GTGTCGAAGTCGCGGAACGCCTCGTCGAACAGGCGGTTCATTTCGCGATGCAGCGCCAGGAAGGGATCGCGATCGCCGTGGCGGAACAGGCTGGGGGCCTGATTGTTCTCCCGGCCCCAGGGAATGAGATCACGAATAGCCATTGCATAGTCTCCTTTCTCGACTGGTGCGTTCAGGCGGCCTGCATGTTTGCTTCGACCTGCGCGACCTTCGGCCCGGTCTTCGGCGCGGCGACATCGGTCGCGATGGCGATGTGCCGCGGCTTCATCTCCTCGGGCACCTCACGTACCAGATCGATGCTGAGCAGGCCGTTGTCGAGCGAGGCGCCTGCGACCTTGACGTGATCGGCAAGCTCGAAACGGCGGGTGAAGGGCCGCGCGGCGAGGCCACGATGCAGATACTCCGCGTTGTCCGGATCCTTGTACCGGCCCGAGACGATCAGGAGGTTCGGCTCGTGGGTTATCTCGAGGTCGTCCTCGGAAAAGCCAGCGACGGCGATGGTGACGCGGTAGTTGTTCTCGCCGCTGCGCGCGATGTCATAGGGCGGCCAGGCGTCGAAAGCCTGCGGAGCATTTTCCAGCAGGTTGAAAACGCGGTCGAAGCCGATGCTCGACCGATAGAGCGGGGAAAAATCGAATGCGGTTCTCATAGCTACATCCTCCATCGAGCAACATAGATACGAGGAGCGCCAAAGAGCTGGCGCTCCCTGGTTTCGCCGGCCCCATTTCGGCGACCGGTGCCTTCGATCTGGTTACTGTCCGCCGCAAGTCAAGACCCGGTGGCTTTCGCGTTGCCGGTTTTTCGGGCCGGTTTTTCGGTCGGTTCGGCGAGGCTGCCAATCTCCCGGCTTGCGGCGAGATGTCCGGCAGGAGATTGCCTGTTTGGCTTCAATCGCCAACGCTGACTTCCCCGGCCGGTTATTGTCTGCCGCAGGTCAAGACCCAGATTCTTGTGTTGCCGGGCCCATTCCCGGCACTCGCAGATGGAGCTGACCATGACACGCGACGAGATCATTTCTGTGCTGGGCCCGGTCGACGACGCCGTTATCGCCGACATTGCGGCGACGGACGGGACGGTCCAGGAATTGCGTGAGGCCCTGGCCTGGATCGCCGCCGACGAGGCGCTGGTGAACGAGGGCCGACCGCTGCCGACGGCAAGAGTAGCGATGCTGATCGAACTGCTGCAAGGGCCGGACGAGGAGGAATAACCGGCTGTTGCCGCGATGCTCTTGAACCGCGCAAAGGGACGAACCATGTCCTTCAGCGGCGCCGGCCGGCCGCCGGTGCCGCCAGCATAACGTTGCTTGCTCAAACAAGAAGACGATCAGAAAACAAGGAGGAAGTGATGGACGACGTCCGCTTTGCCGAGCCGATCACGTTGAAATTCCAATCCAGCGAGCGCAAGGCCGCCAGCAGTTGGGAAGCCATCGAATGCATGCGCCAGCAGTGGGCGGACCGTGCACGCGGCCGGAGTTGGCGCGCCGCCTATCGGACCTGCCGCGACGCGCTCGACGGTTGGCGTACCGCGCGTGATGCGCGCAAGGCCTTCGTCAGGGCGGCGCGCAAGGCCGGATTGCTCGCATTGGCCCGCAAGCCTGTCGACCACGCCGGCTAGCCCGGCCCCCCCGCCGATAATGTGAGATCCAAGACAAGTGGGAGAGGCAGCTGCCTTTCCCCCACCTCGGAGACTTTGTCCGCTGTCTAGCGGCTGATCGGCTTGCTCCTCAGTGGACGGTGATAATGCCGTTTACGGCCCGCCATTCGGAGGGCTGGATCAGGTGATGATGGGCGACGCGCACCGAATGCAGCGGGCCTTCGATCTCGCGCTCCCAGAAATCGAGGAAATGCTTCAGCGTCGGGAAATCGGGGGCAATATCGTACTCCTGCCAGATGTAGAGCTGCAGCAGGCTGCGATGATCGGGCAGGCGGTAGTGGATCTCCGCCGTGGTGAGGCCAAACCCTTGCATCTGGAGCTGAAAGTCCCTGCTGGTCATGCGATCGTCCTTTCCGTTGAAATCTCGGTCTGTTGAAATCTCGGCCTGCAAAACGCCTCGCCTTCCACATAGGTTCCAGCCGCCGCGAGCGGCTCCCGGCGGACGGGATTTTGAAAAATCCTGCCAAATTTCAGGCGCATTTTACCTGAGGCGACTAATGTGCGAACGATTACAGGGTATTGGCACTCTCAGGTGTCGAGTGCTAAAATTTTTGCGGGATCCTCTTGAAAGCTGAAAAAAGCGCGACTAGTTCGTATGCGCGCGATGCCTGACGAAGGGTCGTGCACCCCGTGCCGGGCCGATTATTGCCGGTCCGGTCAGGAGGATCTTCGAAAATCTGTTTGTCCCGAGAGGAGAACGACATGACGTTCCGTCCATTGCACGACCGCATCCTGGTCCGCCGTATCGAGGTCGAAGAGAAGACCGCCGGCGGCATCATCATCCCCGACACCGCCAAGGAGAAGCCGCAGGAGGGCGAGGTCATTGCCGCCGGTCCGGGCGCGCGCGACGACAGCGGCCAGTTGCAGCCGCTCGACGTCAAGGTTGGCGACCGCATCCTGTTCGGCAAATGGTCCGGCACCGAGATCAAGCTCAATGGCGAGGATCTGCTCATCATGAAAGAGAGCGACGTGCTGGGCGTTATCGAGGGCGCCGGCGAGATGAAGAGGGCCGCCTGAGCGGGGCCTCAACAAGCATTCCAGTCAACGAAAAGCTGCCTATTCGAAGGAGTGATCCAATGGCTGCCAAAGATGTGAAATTTCATACCGAAGCCCGCGAGAAAATGCTGCGCGGCGTCGATATTCTCGCCAATGCGGTGAAGGTAACGCTCGGTCCCAAGGGCCGCAATGTCGTCTTCGATAGGTCGTTCGGCGCCCCGCGCATCACCAAGGACGGCGTGACTGTCGCCAAAGAAATCGAGCTGGAGGACAAGTTCGAGAATATGGGCGCGCAGATGGTGCGCGAGGTCGCCTCGAAGACCAGCGACACCGCAGGCGATGGCACCACGACCGCGACGATTCTTGCTCAGGCCATTGTTAGGGAAGGGGCCAAGGCGGTCGCTGCCGGCATGAACCCGATGGATTTGAAGCGCGGCATTGACAAGGCGGTCGACGCCGTCGTCGCCGACCTGAAATCCAATGCCCGCAAGGTGACCAGGAACGACGAAATCGCTCAGGTCGGCGCCATCTCTGCCAATGGCGATGCCGAGATCGGCCGCTTCCTCGCAGAGGCGATGGAAAGGGTTGGCAATGAGGGTGTCATCACTGTCGAGGAAGCCAAGACCGCTGAGACTGAGTTGGAAGTGGTCGAAGGCATGCAGTTCGACCGTGGCTACCTCTCGCCCTACTTCATCACCAACCAGGATAAGATGCGCGTCGAACTCGAAGAACCCTATGTGCTGATCCACGAGAAGAAGCTGTCCAACCTGCAGGCCATGCTTCCTGTGCTCGAAGCCGCCGTGCAATCCGGCAAGCCGCTGTTGATCATCGCCGAGGACGTCGAAGGCGAGGCGCTGGCGACCCTGGTCGTCAACAAATTGCGCGGCGGCCTGAAGGTTGCCGCCGTCAAGGCGCCGGGCTTCGGTGATCGCCGCAAGGCCATGCTCGAAGACATCGCCATCCTGACCGGCGGCACGGCGATCTCGGAAGACCTCGGCATCAAGCTCGAGAACGTCACACTGGAGATGCTCGGCCGCGCCAAGAAGGTGCTGATCGAGAAGGAGAACACCACCATCGTCAACGGTGCCGGCCGCAAGGATGAAATCCAGGCGCGCATCAGCCAGATCAAGGCGCAGATCGAGGAAACCACCTCCGACTACGACCGCGAGAAGCTGCAGGAGCGGCTGGCCAAGCTCGCCGGCGGTGTCGCAGTCATCCGCGTCGGCGGCTCGACCGAGATCGAGGTCAGGGAGCGCAAGGATCGCGTCGACGACGCCATGCACGCCACACGCGCGGCGGTCGAGGAGGGTATCCTGCCCGGCGGCGGCGTGGCGCTGCTGAGGGCGGCGAAGGCGCTCGATAACGTCGTCGTCGACAATCCCGATCAGAAGACCGGTGTCGACATCGTGCGTCGCGCCATCGAAGCGCCGGTGCGCCAGATCGCCGAGAACGCCGGCGCGGAAGGTTCGATCATCGTCGGCAAGCTGCGCGAGACGACCGACTTCGGCTATGGCTGGAACGCCCAGACCAACGAGTTCGGCGACCTGTACGGGCAGGGCGTCATCGATCCGGCCAAGGTCGTGCGCACTGCGCTGCAGGGTGCCGCCTCTGTTGCCGGCCTGCTGGTGACGACCGAGGCGATGGTGGCCGAGAAGCCGAAGAAGGAAACGCCCATGCCTCCGATGCCCGGCGGTGGCGGCATGGACTTCTAAGGTCAGGCTTTCAAAGCGAGATTTCGAAACGGCAGATGGACCGTGTCCGCCAAAAGTGCGCACGGTTTTGCCGGTCCGGGAACTGACGCTGAGCAGGTGTTGCCATGGATATGACGGACAGTTTTGGAAAGATCGCGGCGCCGACCCGCCCGAAGAACGATTTCAACTATGAAACCGATTGCAGGGCGGCGCTAGCGCCTTTGGTCGACGGGTTGCTGGATATGGCTGAGTCGGCCGGCTGGGACCGCCGCAAGGCGGCCTACACACTGATGTTTCTGGCGGCTCAACGCGTGGGAGCCGGCATGGAGGAGCGCAAATGATCGCGGCGCGGATGCGCGATTGCCTGCTCTAGTGGGGCGATTGGCAGCTTCGCCGACAGCGCTCTAAGCCATCGGCAGCAGCCGGCGCATGATCAGCGAGGCGCGGCCTTCCACGCCATGCGCGGCCTCCCTGCGCTCGACCACCTCGAAGCCGTGCTTGCGATAGAAGGCGATTGCGCGGTCGTTGCCCTCGATTACTTCCAGCGCGATGCTGGGAATACCCGCATGCGCGGCAAGAACGGCGAGCAGCAGGTCGGCGGCAAGGCCGGTGCCGTACTCGCCTTTGTCGATATGGAGCCGCTCGAGCATGACCTCGCCCTTGTCGTCCATCGCCGCCATCGCGTAGCCGGCGAGCGAGCCGTCAGCCCGCTTGGCGACGAAGGACATCTTGCTGTCGTCCCTGAGCTCGGCCGCCAGCCGCTCCGGCGCGTGCTTCTCATCCGACAGCCGTGCCGTAGTCTCGGCACCCAGGATCGGCGAATAGGTGTAGCGCCAGGATTGGCCCAGCAGAAGCGACACCGCCGGCACGTCCTGTTCGGTCATGGTCCTTATTTGAGTCATTGGCACCTCACCTCAGAAACCTGCCCTTTGAGCGGAGATGTTCGGCAGGACAGAGGGGTGCCGTCCCGCCGACCATGCACGGCCGAGTCCAGCGCGCATCCGCGCCGGCCACCATCACTATATGCTGGCAGACATTGTCGATATCGCGAATGACGTCGTCGTTCCAGAAGCGCAGGATAGTCTAGCCGCTGCTCTCCAAATAGGCGCTGCGTATCCTATCCCGCTCGGTGTGCTCAGCGTCGGCGTGCTGGCTGCCATCGACCTCGACGACGAGGCCGTGCGTCGGACAGGCAAAATCCACAATGTAGGGCCCAATCGGCACCTGCCGGCGAAAGCTCAAATCCATCAGCCGATGCGCGCGAAGCTCATTCCACAGTTTCAGCTCGGCGTCGGTCATCACGCGACGCATGGATTTTGCATTCTTACGCTGGCGTGACGGAACGAGATCGTGCCCCACTAGGCGCCCCTGTCTTCGTGATTGGCGAAGTCATGGGTGACCGCCGATCTCCCCCCTTGCGGGGGAGATGCCCGGCAGGGCAGAGGGGGGGTGCTGTCCCGCCAGCTTGTCAGCCATTTGCAGTCTAATCCTCCTGCTGGAATGGGCTTGGAAGCGGCTCACATTGAGACGTTGGCGATCCTTCCCACCCCCCTCTGTCCTGCCGGACATCTCCCCCGTAAGGGGGGAGATTGGCTGTTGCCAGCGCTTTCGCCAACCTCCTGCTGCCTTGCAGCGAAAATCGTCGCTCCTCCACCATCACCGCCTTACCCGCGATTTCAGCCAGCGGTCGAAGGCCACGGCGAGGATGAGGATCAGGCCGATGACGATGCTTTGCGTGTAGGACGAGACGTTGTTGAACTGCAGCCCGTTCTGCAAGACGCCGATCAGTCCTGCACCGACCACCGTGCCGCCGACGCTGCCGATGCCGCCGAACAGCGAGGTGCCGCCGATGACGACCGCCGAGATCACCGTCAGCTCGTAGCCGATGCCGGCGACGGCTTCGGAGGAGTTGAGCCGCGCCGACAAAACGAAGGCGGCAAGGCCGGCGAAGAAGCCGACGATGATGTAGACCGAGATCAGGATGCGGTCGACCCGCAGGCCGGAGAGCCGCGCGGCCTCGGCATTGCCGCCGACGGCGTAGACGGCGCGACCGTAGCGCGTGTAGCGCAGCACGATGTGGCACAGGATTGCGGCAATCGCGAAGATGATCGCCGGCACCGGCACCGGGCCGATCAGGCCGGTACCGAACCAGCGCATCGAGGCGTCGAAGCCGGAGATCGGACCGCCATTGGAGATTGTCAGCGTCAGGCCGCGAAACACGGTGAGGCCGCCGAGCGTGACGACGAAGGGCGGCACTTTCAGCCTGGTGATGGCAAAGCCCTGGGCGCCGCCAGCCACGGCGCCGACGACGACGGCGGCGAGAAGGGCGGCGAACCAGCCATAGCCTTGCGTGCCCGTTGTCGACAGCGACAGCGTGTTGGCGGTGCCGCCTTTGGCTACCACGGCCGCGACCATGCCACAGAAGGCGAGCAGCGAGCCGACCGACAGGTCGATACCGGCGGTCAGGATGACGAAGGTCATTCCGAGCGCGATCAGCCCGGTGATCGAAATCTGGCGCATGATGTTGAACAGGTTGATCGGGTCGATGAAGCTCGGCTTCAGCACGGTGAAGACGACGATCAGCAACGCCAGGAACATCAGTGGGCCGAAGCTCATCAGCAGGCGCGCAATATTGACGCCGCCGCGCTGGCTCCGTTCGGTCGTGCTGGTCATTGCGTTGCTTCCTGCTTCTGGTCGAGCGCCATCAGTTCCATCAGTTTCTCCTCGGTCGCCTCGATGCCGGGCATCTCGCCGGTGATGCGCCCGCGCCGCATGGTGACGATCCTGTCCGACACCGCAAGCACTTCGGGCAGTTCCGACGAGATCATCATGATGGCGATGCCGCGCGCCGCGAGCTCCACCAGGATCTGGTGCACCTCAGCCTTGGCGCCGACATCGACACCACGCGTCGGTTCATCCACGATCAGCACTTTGGGGTCGCGCGCCAGCCAGCGAGCAAGGATGACCTTCTGCTGGTTGCCGCCGGACAGTCCCTCGATCGCCTGCTCGGGCGAGGCCATGCGGATCGACAGCGTCTTCCTATAGTTCGCCAACGCCTCGCGCTCGCGCCGCTCGGCCATGAAGCCGACATTGGAGTAGCGGTCGAGCGCGGCGATCGAGAAATTGGTGAGGATGGCGAGTGCGGCGAAGATTGCCTGGTGCTTGCGATCCTCCGGCACCAGGCCGATGCCGAGCTCGATGGCATCGGCGGGTGAGGCCGGCGCGATCGGCCTGCCGTCGAGCCTGATGGTGCCGGCTGCAATGCGGTCGGCACCGAAGATGGCGCGGGCGAGCTCGGTGCGGCCGGAGCCGACGAGCCCGGCGACGCCGAGGATTTCGCCCGCCTTGAGGTCGAGATCGACGCCTTCGAGCACGATCGCGTGCGGCGCCTGCGGATCGCGCACCGTGCGCAGGCCGCGCACCGAGAGCCGGACGTCGCCGGCGACATCGCGCTGCGTCGGCCTCGCATAGAGCTCGGAAGCGGCGCGGCCGACCATCTTCTCGATAATCTTCGGCAGTCTGATCGGCCCACCTTCGCGGTCTAGATGGCCGGCCAGCCTGCCGTCGCGCAGCACCGTCATGCGGTCGCAGATCGCCGATGCCTCCTCCAGCCGGTGGGTGACGAACATGATCGCGACGCCATCCTTGCGCAGCCGGTCCATGATCGACATCAGCCTGTGCACCTCGGTTTCGGTCAGCGCCGAGGTCGGCTCGTCCATGATGATCAAGCGGCTCTTCAGCGATAGCGCGCGGGCGATCTCGACCAGCTGCTGCTCGGCCACCGACAGCGCCGACACCGGCGTCGCCGGGTCGAGGTCGAGGCCGACGCGGGCGATGATCGCGCGCGAATCTTCCTCCATCTTCCGCCAGCTGACCAGCCCGAACCGGCCGAGCGGCGCGCGGCCGATGAAGATATTCTCCGCCACGGTCAGTGTGGGGATCAGGCTCAGTTCCTGGTAGATTGTTACGATGCCGTGGCGCTTGGCATCCTGCGGATTGTGCGGGCTGAATTCGACCCCATCGAAGACGATGCGGCCGCTGGACGGCGGCATCACGCCGGACAGGATCTTGAGCAGCGTCGATTTGCCGGCGCCGTTCTCGCCGAGCAGGCCGAGGATCTCGCCGGGGCGGACTTCGAGCGAAACGTCGTTCAGCGCGGTGACGCCGGCAAAGCGCTTGGTCACACCCTCGACGGTGAGCAGGGCGGGAGAGGGTGATGCGGCTTCAGCTGGCGGCAAGGATGGCTCCCTGAGACATTGAACGTCGGCGCTGCCCCTCACCCTTACCCTCTCCCCGTATAGAGACGGGGAGAGGGGGGCGCCAGCGTTGGAGCGCGTCCCTTCTCCCCGTCATTATACGGGGAGAAGGTGCCGGCAGGCGGATGAGGGGCGGCGCCAACTTCGGCGATCGATCTTGCTCGCGGGACTGTGCACCGTCAGCGCTGATCACAGACCTTACTTCGTCTCGCCCAACCTCTCCGCCTTGTCGAGATTGTCCTTGCCGATGACGATCGGCGTCAAAAGCACCAGCTTTTCCTTCGGCTCGGTCTTGTCCTTGGCGTAGGCGACCGCGATCTGCACCGCAGTGCGCGACTGCTCGCCAGGGAATTGCTCGACCGTGCCGGCCAGCTTGCCGTCGCGCACGGCGACCAGCGCTTCGGGAAGCGCGTCGAAGCCGTAGATCTTGACGTCGGTGAAGTTGCGCGCCGCGCAGGCTTCGACCGCGCCGAGCGCCATGTCGTCATTGGCGCAGATGATCGCGTCGGGCTTGCCGTTGGCGGCAAGGCCGGCCTCGGTGACGGACAGCGCCTCGGCGCGGGCGAAGTTGGCGGTCTGCTCGAAGATGATCTGGTACTTGTCCTTCATCGGATCGAGGACGTTGTGCACACCCTTGTTGCGGTCTATCGCCGGACCGGCGCCGGGCTGACCCTGCAGATGGAAGATCTTGGCGCCGTTCGGGAACGCCGCCACCATGGCCTGTGCTTCGGCCTCGCCGCCCTTGACATTGTCGGCGCCGACATGGGCGAGGATGCCTTCGACGCCCTCGACGCGGCGGTCGATGGTGACGACGGGAACGCCGGCCTTCACCGCCTCCTCGATAGCTGGGGCCAGCGCGTTGACGTCGAGCGGCGAGATGACGATGGCGTTGACCTTCTGCACGAGTGCCGCCTCGATATCGGCGGTCTGCTTGGGCGCCGAGTTCTGGCCGTCGCTCTCGATCAGGTTGACGCCCTGCGCCTGGGCTTCCGCCTTGATCTGGTTCAGCATGTGCACGAAGAACGGAAAGCCGAGGCTCGGCACCGAACCAAGGATGGTCAGCTTGTCCTGGGCAAAAGCCAGTTGCGGAGCGGCCAGCGCCAAGGCGCCCATCGCCGCGGACGACAGCAGGAATTCACGTCTGTTGATCAATTTAGTCTCCTCCCAGATAAGCGCACGACCCCGAAACCGGAATGGGTTTTCCGGAAGGTTCTGCGTCGATTCAAAAATGGAGTGTCCTTTGAGCGCCCAACTCGTGTTTGAAGGGACGCAACGGCGCTCCAGCCGGTCCACCGCGACGTTCTCCTCCGCTCGATGCCGGCCGGCGGATGCTAGCCAAGGCCGGAGCTTTGCGCAAGAACGGGAGAAGGCAAGACCTACCGATCGATCATCACCATGGTGCGCTCGCCGTAGCGCGGACCGGCGACCTTGCCGGGCGCCAGCGCGTCGTCGAGCACCTGCATCTCGGCGGCGTCGAGCCTGATCGAAGCCGCGGCGACGTTCTCCTCGAGGTATTTTCTGCGCTTGGTGCCGGGGATCGGCACGATGTCGATGCCGAAGCCGCTCCCCTTGTGGAGCAGCCAGGCCAGCGCGATCTGGCCCGGCTTGACGCGCTTCGCCGCGGCAATGTCGAGCACGGTGGCTGCCGCCTGCATGTTGGCGTCATAGTTGGCGCCCTGGTAGCGCGGATCGCCGCGCCGGTAATCGCCCTGCGGATAGTCTTCGGCGCGCCTGACGTCGCCGGTGAGGAAGCCGCGACCGAGCGGCGAGAACGGCACCAGGCCAATGCCGAGCTGCTTCAGCAGCGGAATGATTTCCGGCTCCAGGTTGCGCTCCCACAGCGAATATTCGCTCTGCACCGCCGATACCGGATGCGCCGCATGTGCCCGGCGGATGTTGGCGGCACCGGCTTCCGACAGGCCGAAGAAGCGGACCTTGCCCTCAGCGATCAGCTCGCCGACAGCACCCGCCACGTCTTCGATCGGCACGGCCGGATCGACGCGGTGTTGGTACAAAAGGTCGATATGGTCGGTGGCGAGCCGGCTGAGCGAGCCCTCGACAGCCTCGCGGATATGCTCGGGCCGGCTGTCGCGCTCGGTGCCGATCTGCTTGCCGTTTTCGATGCGGAAGCCGAACTTTGTGGCGATCGTCACCGCATCGCGCCGGCCCTTCAGCGCGCGGCCGAGCAGTTCCTCGTTGGCGAGCGGCCCATAGACCTCCGCCGTGTCGAAAAACGTGCAGCCGAGCTCGATGGCGCGGTGCAGCGTGGCGATCGACTCCGCCTCGTCGGCCGGACCGTATGACTGGCTCATGCCCATGCAGCCGAGACCAATTGCCGAGACTTGCAGCCCTTGGCTGCCGAGTCTGCGCTTTGTCAATGTCATGTGAAGTTCTCCGGGTAAGCATCGCGTTCCAAACCGTCAGGTTCAATATAGCGCGCCGGGTCGGTTTCCACAGCCGATGGCTGACCGGCCATTTGATCCAGGTCAAAGTGCGCCGCATCGATGCGCTTACAGTGTCCGCTGTCTTGGGAAGGACGCAAGGGGGCGGGTGGTCCGGGCCGGAAAGGCCAGAAGCAGCTAGCTTCGGACCACCCGTGGATGGCGGGCCACGAACGATGAAGGTGTTGGCGAAGTCGGCCGCCGTAAATCAGACCATCAGTTGGCAGCAGTGCGCATATAAGACCAATCGCTGGCAGCGTAGCGGCCACCCCTTCGTGCCACGGCGAGCACGCGCCATGCGAAGGCTCCCTTATGACTTGAGAGAGCCACGTTCAGGCTCGAAATATCGACAAAGCCGGAATAGATTTCACTTGAACCAGATGGCACAAGTGCTAGCAACTCCACGAAGAAGCGCACTCCCTCTGGTTGCTGGCGTGCCGTCCACACTAGCTCGACACTATTTGCGCTGGAGCCAATCAACTCGCCATATCTAGGCGCGATGAGTATTGGAGCGGAAAGCGTCGCGGCCTTTGCGCCACCAGAGCGAATGGCAGTCAGGCGCGCGCGAGCAGCCGGGAGACCGGATGCTTTGAACCACGCACGGGCGAGATCGACGTTTTGCGGAACGCCTTGCCCTGCCTCGTAAAGCTGGCCGAGATTATATGCCGCTCTTCGAATGCCATGAGAGGCCGCACGCGCGTACCATGTGGCGGCTTGCGCCATATCCGGGGACACGCCGCGGCCGCTGTCGAGCATGATGGCAACATTGAATTGTGCTTCGGGCAGACCCGCTTCTGCAGCACGGCGGTACATGTCGAAGGCGAGCCGAGCACCTGTCGGTCCGCCCATCAAGTCTTGTCGCAGTGCCTCGCGAAACAAAGCACTCGGATCCTCGGCGCTAGCCGGCGTCACCGACTGTGCGAACGCGAGCAATAGACTGGCCGCGGTCACGAAGCGGCGCACGGCGTTAGCGCCAGGTGATCTCGACACGACGGTTTTCAGGTTCGGCAATACCCTCTTCGGTCGGAACCGCGAGTTCTGTTTCGCCTTTCGCCAGGACCTGGAACCGGTCGACCGGAAGTCCGCGATCGAGCAAAGCTTTCAGCACCGCTGTCGCCCTGCGCTGAGAAAGCAAGAGGTTCTGCGCTGGTGTTCCGGCACGATCGGCACTGCCAGTAACGATCATGACTTGCGGCTTGCCCTCGTTGAAGGCGCGAGACGCTTGATCGAGGACTTCTCTGTCCTTGGGAAGAATTGTGCTGCTGCCGGTGCCGAAATGGATGACCAATGGGGCCGGTCCACTTTGTGGTTTCGCGCTTTCCGGCGTCGCGGGCGAAGGCGGATCTGTTTGCGCGAAAGCAGATGTGCTTCCCAGCAGGACAATAAAGGCGAGATGGCGAACAAAGCAACTGAGGTTCATATCAGACTCCTGTTTTGCGCTTACCTTACTAGTTACCGCCCGATTGCCACTTCGATAGTTCCGGGGCGGGGGAGTGAACCATCGTCCGCAAATGCGCGCTGGATGAGTGCAGCTTCCACAAGCCCAGCCGCTATACGCTCTGCGCTTGGTCGATCTTCATTATAAAAGTACATAACTTCGTTTGCCCGAGAGCTTGTGGGTGAATTGCCAGATTTTACGACGTCGAGCCCCTGGGCTCGCAGACTCCGCTCCAGGGTCGCCGCTCGTGTCCGCGCGGAATTGCGGTTACGCGCAAAGCGCAGAATGACTCGTGGAGTTGTATCTGGGGGCAGAACGATATCAGGCGATGTGCCGATGGTTGCGGTAGACTGAGGCTGAGACGACTCTTGAGGCTGAAATGCTTCAGCAAACTGCTTTCAAGGCGATCCATCTGCTTTTCAAGGCGATCCATGCCGGCATGATTGTCCGTCGCCTGCCGCCGCAATTTCTCGATCTGAGCCACGAGCTCGGACCGCTGGCGATCGAGTGCGGCCGCATCCGGCGACGGCGCCCGGGCGACGTCGCTCACCTGCGCTCGCAACTGCGCCAGCTCCGTGCGATCGGCGGTCGCGTCCTGCCGCAGCTTTTCGATCTCGGCCACGAGCTCTGCCCGCTGGGCCCGCTGGCGATCGAGCGTAACCGCATCCGGTGACGGTGCCCGGGCGGCTTCTCTCACCTGCGTCCGCAGCTGCGCCAGGGCCGCACGGTCGGCGGTCGCCGCCTGCCGCAGCTTTTCGATCTGAGCCACGAGCTCGGACCGCTGGCGATCGAGTGCGGCCGCATCCGGTGACGGTGCCCGAGCGATGTCGCTCACCTGCGCTCGCAACTGCGCCAGCTCCGTGCGGTCGGCGGTCGCCGCCTGCCGCAGCTTCTCGATCTGAGCCACGAGCTCTGCCCGCTGGCGATCGAGCGTAACCGCATCCGGTGGCGGTGCCCGGGCGGCTTCTCTTACCTGCGTCCGCAGCTGCGCCACGGCCGCACGGTCGGCGGTCGCGTCCTGCCGCAGCTTTTCGATCTCGGCCACGAGCTCGGTCCGCTGGCGATCGAGCGCATCCGGCGGAGGCGCCCGGGCGGCTTCGCTCACCTGCATCCGCAGCTGCGCCACGGCCGCACGGTCGGCGGTCGCCGCCTGCCGCAGCTTTTCGATCTCGGCCGCGAGCTCTGCCCGCTGGCGATCGAGCGCAACCGCATCCGGCGGAGGCGCCCGGGCGGCTTCGCTCACCTGCGTCCGCAGCTGCGCCAGCTCCGCGCGGTCGGCGGTCGCCCCCTGCCGCAACTTTTCGATCTCGACCGCGAGTTCAGTCCGCTGGCGGTCGAGCGTAGCCGCATCCGGTGGCGGTGCCCGGGCGGCTTCTCTTACCTGCGTCCGCAGCTGCGCCACTGCCGCGCGGTCGGCGGTCGCGTCCTGCCGCAGCTTTTCGACCAACTGGGGGAGGTTCGTGCTGTCGCCCGCCGCCACCTGCTGCAATTTTTCGATCTGACCCAAAAGTTCGGTCAGCTGGCGATCGAGCGTAGCCGCATCCGGTGGCGGCGCCCGGGCGGCTTCGCTCACCTGCGTCCGCAGTTGCGCCATGGTCGCGCGGTCGATCGTCGCGTCCTGCCGCAGCTTTTCGATCTCAGCCGCGAGCTCGGCCAGCTGGCGATCGAGCGGGGCGGCATCCGTCGAAGCCGCCTGGGCGGCTTCGCTCACCAGCTCCGTGTGATCGGCGGTCGCCTGCTGCCGCAGCTTTTCGATCTCAACTGCGGACGCAGTCGAGAGCGTAATTGTCGCGCCGACGATCAACATACTAGCCAAGAGTATTTTTTGCCAGTTGACACGAAACCAGCCCCTGGATTTCAGCAACTCGGCGCCGCTTGCAGGTGGAACCGCAGCTTTGAGGCCAATGTCTGTCCGTTTTCCGTGCGTCAAAAAAGCGACCTCGGTCGGGGGCTTGCTATCCCGCGACGCCAATTGGAAGACGTGCACCACGAGCCTACACATAAATTCGAGCTTTCAGCTTCATCCATTCGAGCTTTCAGCTTCATCCATTCGAGGGATGCTTCATCCAGTCCGTGGAAGTGTCACGTCCTGATATATGGATGTCGGGCACTATGCGCCGGCGGTCGTTGGACGCTCGCTCGCCGAAATTGACACGACACCCCGTCTCAGCCATCCTTGAGCCGGCCGTCTTGTCTTGCGGCTCTGCGTGTATGAGCAAATTGCATGGCCAGTTCCGCTACCAGCCAAAAATCCAAGCGCGCCGCGGTGCGCAAGGCGCTCGACCGCCACAAGGTCTACATCACCGCGCAGCGTTTTTCGGCCGGCGGCTACAGCGCGCGGGTGCTGGTCGACGGCGAGGCCTATTGGGTCGACGAATTCCGGCTCAGCCAGCTGCAGCAGGGCCTGTCGCCGGCCGAACTCGAATTGACACCGGCCACCGACGATTGAGCAGCGTGACCTCCCATCCTTCGTCATCCCAGGGCGGAGCAGGAGCGAAGCTACGTCGCGGAGACCCTGGGATCCATGCCGTGACATTGGAGCGCCGCTGCGATGGGATTTTGATGCTGCGCTCGTTGCTTTTGCCCACCACCTACGTCTAGTCCATGCCAGCTCCTTCGAAGCTCAAGGCCTACCGTGCCAAGCGCGAATTCACGAGGACGCCCGAACCGGCCGGTGGCCCGGCTGCCGGTGAGGGCAATCGTTTCGTCGTCCACAAGCATCACGCCACCGCCGATCACTACGATCTGCGCCTGCAGGTCGGCGACGTGCTGAAGAGCTGGGCGGTGCCGCGCGGCCCGTCGCTCAATCCCGCCGACAAAAGGCTGGCGGTCGAGACCGAGGACCATCCGCTCGAGTATATCGACTTCGAAGGTGTCATTCCCGAAGGCGAATATGGCGGCGGGCCGATGATCGTCTGGGATACCGGCGTCTGGGCGCCGATGGACGATGTCGAGAAGAGCCTGCGTACCGGTTCCTTCAAGTTCCGGCTCGCCGGTGAGAAGCTCAATGGCGGCTGGATGCTGACGCGGCTGAAACCGAAGCCCGGCGAGGATGAGGGCAAGAAGAACTGGCTGCTGTTCAAGGAGCGCGATCTCGCCGCCGATGCCACGCTCGACATACTGGACGCCCGGCCGGAAAGCGTCAAATCCGGACGCCGCATCGAGGAACTGGTGGCAGCGCCGAAGCCTGCCGCCAAACCTGTCAGGCCGGTGGTGCTGAAACCTGGCGCTTTGCCGGGCGCCGTCAAGGCGGCGCCGCCTTCCCGGATCGAGCCGCAACTGGCTACGCAGGTTCCGAAGCCGCCGGGAGGTGAACACCCCGCGGAAAAAACACGCGAAGTCTGGCTGCACGAGATCAAGTTCGACGGCTACCGCACCATGGCGCATGTTTCCGACGGGAAGGTCAGGCTGATCACCCGCGCCGGCCTCGACTGGACGAAGCGCTATGGCGACCTGCCGCTTGCATTTGCCAGGCTGCCCTGCCGCGAGGCGATCATCGACGGCGAGGTCGTCGCGCTCGACGCTAAGGGCATCAGCCGCTTTGCCCTTTTGCAAGACGCGCTCGCCGAAGGCGCCGGCAACAAGCTCCACTTCTACGCCTTCGATCTTCTGTATCTCGACAGCTGGGACTTGAGACAAGCGCCGCTCCGCCGGCGCAAGGCGCTGCTTTCGCAACTGCTGTCCGGTCTCGGCGCCAATTCGGCCATCCAGCTCAGCGATCATGTCGAAGGCGACGGCCAGGCACTTTATGACCAGGCATCCGAGATGGGGCTCGAGGGAGTCGTCTCCAAGCGCGCCACGGCGGTCTACCAGAGCGGCCGTACCAAGACCTGGACCAAGACCAAGGCGCTCCAGACCGGCGACTTCGTCATCGCCGGCTACACAGTCTCCGATGCGGCAGAGGGGTTGGCTGCACTTGGCCTCGGCGAATTCGAAGACGGCGAGCTGCACTATCGCGGCAAGGTCGGCACCGGCTTCGATGCGGGGACAGCAGGCGAATTGCTGGCGCGGCTGGAGCCATTGCGGGCCGGTGCATCCGCGCCCGAAGGGGTTCCCCGCGAAATCATGCGCGAGATGAACTGGGTGCGGCCGCTGCTTTCGGCACATATCCACTACGCCAACCGGACCACCGACAATGCGCTGCGCCATGCCGTGTTCCGCGGCCTGCGCGACGTCGGCCTGTCGACGCCGGTTTCGGCCAAGCGCAAGCGGCTGATCGCCGAGGCCGACCTCGCGACAATCTGGGTGACCAACCCGACGCGGCGGCTGTTCGGCAAGACCGGCCCCACCAAGCTCGATATCGCCGTCTATTACGCGCTGGTCGGCGATTTCATGCTGCCGCATATCCTTGGCCGGCCGGTGTCGCTGGTGCGCTGCCCGACCGGCAGGCCGCAGGACTGTTTCTTCCAGCGCCATGCCTTCACCGGCATGCCGTCATCCGTGGCGACCTTCGAGGCGACCAATTCGGAGGGCGAGACCAAATCCTATCTCTCGGTGGAAGACGCCAAGGGCTATCTGGCGCTGGCGCAGTTCGGCGTCGTCGAGTTCCACACCTGGGGCACCCATCGCACGCGGCTCGACAAGCCGGACCTGATCGTTTTCGACCTCGACCCGGGTGAAGGGATCGCCTGGCGCGAGGTGGTTGAGGCGGCGGTGCACATTAAGGGCGAGCTGGAAGCGCTAGGGCTGGTGCCGTTCGCCAAGACCTCCGGGGGGCACGGCATCCACATCACCGTGCCGGTGACACAAAAGCAGAACTGGAAGAAACTGCACCAGGCGACCAGCGCCGTCTCCACGCATCTTGCCGCCACCGCGCCCGACACTTTCACCACCACCATGGGCAAGGACAACCGCAAGCGGCGTATCTTCATCGATTATCACCGCAATGCGCGCGGCCACACCTCGGCGGCTCCCTATTCACTGCGCGCCCGCACCAACTTGCCGGCCTCGACGCCGGTGAGCTGGAGCGATCTGGAATCCATCGATGCTCCGCAGGATCTGAATTATTCCTCGCTGCCGGGCCTGCTGGCGACGTCAGGCGATCCCTGGGCCGACATGGAAGATTTCGCCCGGGATTTGCCGGTGATAGGCACCCCGAGGTAGTCCTGCGTGCGCGGCCCCAGACTCCATCGACGCTCCGGAAAATTTGAATTATTCTTCCACTAGGCCCCACCGCCGACTCCCGAGCTGAGATGGAAGATTTCGCTAGGGATTTGGCGGTATTGTAAGGGGGCAATGTAGGATTTCGGCAGCCGCATTCGTCCTCCGGACGAAGGAGCGCTGCGAACAGTTCGACAGCACAAGGCCGCGTAGGAGTATTTCATGGCGCCCAGGGCAAGTTGGAAAGGTTACCTCAAGCTCAGTCTGGTCAGCTGTCCGGTCCGGCTCTATCCGGCGACCAGTGCCAGCGAGCGCATCAGCTTCAACCAGCTACACAAGAAGACGCACAATCGCATCAACATGAAGCCGGTCGACCCCGAGCTCGGGCTGGTCGAGCGCTCGGACCTGGTCAAGGGCTACGAATACGAGGACAAGCAGTACATCATCATCGACGATACCGATCTCGATGCGGTGCGCATCGAATCCAACCATACGATGAACATCGAGGCCTTTGTCGACGAGCATTCGGTCGACGTCATCTATCAGGACGCGCCCTATTACCTGGCGCCGGATGGCGCAATGGCCGAGGAGACCTTTGCCGTGTTGCGCGAAGCGATGCGCAAATCCGGCAAGCTGGCGATCGCCCGCCTTGTGCTGTCCAGCCGCGAGCGCGTGGTGACGATCGGCGCGCGCGAGAACGGCATGTTCGTCTGTACCTTGAGGAATCCGAACGAAGTGCGTGGCACGGCTGAATATTTCGGCAATATCCCGGCCGGAAACCCCGATCCCGAAATGCTGCAATTGGCCGAAGCGCTGATCAAGCAGAAGGAAACCACTTTCGATCCAAAGAATTACGAGGACCGCTACGAGATCGCGCTGATGGCGATGATCCGCGAGAAGCTCAAGGGCCACAAGCCTATCATCGCGGCGGCGCCTGAGCGCGGCAATGTCATCAATCTCATGGATGCGCTGAAGGCGAGCCTGTCGCAATCGGCCAAGCCGCCGGCCAAGTCCAAGAGCAAGGCCGATGAGGCGGCGAAACCGGCAGCCAAAGCAAAGTCCGCCAAGGGCGGCGCCAAGGAAAACCCGCTCAAGGCCAATCTGCTGCAGGCTGTCGGTAAGAGCAAAGGGTGACGGCGCCCACTGGCACGATCTTCGGCACTATCGGCGCGCTCGCGGCGTTTCCGCTTCGCATGGCGGCGCGCGAGGTCGCGCGCCAGCATGGCCAGTTGCGGCGCGGAGTCACCAGACGCACCACCCATGTCGTATTCGGGCGGACGTTCCTCGCCAAGGCTGATGATGCCGAGATTGAGCGCCGCGTCGTCACCGAGCTCGCGGCCGGGCGCAAGCTGGTCAGCGAGAACGGCTTCCTGCGCCTGCTTGGACTGATGAAGGCGCCAGAGGCATCCGCGCTGTCGCGACAGTCGCTCATCGACCAGTCGCGCTTAGCTGCATCCGATCTCGACCTTTTGTCGCTGTTCGACGCCTTCGAGCATGATTGCGAACCGTTTTCCTTCCGCGACCTGATCCTCGCCCGCAAATATGCCGGGCTGGTCGCCGGCGGGGCCTCATGGGGGGCGATCACGCGCTCTGTGCACCGCTCAGGCCCGATCGCCTCGCTCACCGCCAAGTCGCTCGCCGTCGGCTCGCAGCATGGGCGGGCCGATGCCATCTATCTCGAGGGCGGCCAGAGCGAACTCGACGGCCAGCTGCTGTTCGATCTGGGTCCGCCTAATTCAGGAATGTATGGCGACGATACGCTGGAAGAGTTGTTCGCCGATGCCGAAGCGGCGGAAGAGGCTGAAGACCACCAGCAGGCCGCGGCACTCTACCAGCGCTGCCTGGCCATCGACCCGAGCGATGCCATTGCCGCCTTCAACCGCGCCAACTGCCTGCGCGCGGCCGGCCACGCGGCCGAGGCGGCGCACGACTATGCCCGCGCGATAAAGCTCGATCCCGGCTTCGTCGAGGCTTGGTTCAATCTCGCCGGGCTGATGAGCGAAGAGGGGCGGGTGGCGTCGGCGCGCCGCCATTTGCTCAAGGCGATCGCACTGGATGCGAAGTACGCCGATGCGGTGTTCAATCTTGCGAGGCTGGAGTTCGACGCCGGCAATCTCGCCGAGGCGCGGCGGAGCTGGGTGCGCTATCTTGAACTCGACGCCAGCTCCGAATGGGCGCGCATGGCGGCCAAGGGGATACAGTTCGTGGATTTGCAGCTGGCGCGGATGTCGGCGGGTTAGGGCTTCATTTGGTCGCGCTTGAACACCCCCCTCTGGCCTGCCGGCCATCTCCCCCTCAAGGGGGGAGATCGGCAGCTTCGGCGCCCCGCGTGCCTTTCAGCTTTGGTGGTTGGCGAAAACGCCGACGTCATCCAATCTCCCCCCTTGGAGGGGAGATGTCCGGCAGGACAGAGGGGGGTGCGAAGGAACTCGGCCTTCACCTGCGGGCCACCCCATGACCACCTTCCTCTTCGACGGTCCCGACACCGCCCCAATCACCATCTTGCTCGCCCATGGCGCAGGCGCTTCGATGGACTCTGCCTCGATGACCGCCACGGCAAAGGCGCTCGCGGCGGCCGGGTTCCGCGTTGCGCGCTTCGAATTCCACTACATGGCGGCCCGCCGCTATGGCCACCGCAAGCCGCCGCCGCGCGCCGAGACGGTTAACCCGGAATACGTCAAGGCGATCGCCGACCTCCGGGCGAAGGGCGTGAAGGGTCCGCTCATCATCGGCGGCAAGTCGATGGGCGGACGCGTCGCTTCGATGATCGCCGACCAGATGTTTTCAAAGGGCGAGATTGCAGGGCTGCTGTGTCTCGGCTATCCCTTCCATCCGCCGGACAAACCGACGCAGCTTCGGACAAAACACCTCGCCGATCTCAAGACGCCGACATTGATCTTCCAGGGCACGCGCGACGAGTTCGGGACCAAAGACGAGGTCGCGACCTATGGTCTATCCGACGCAATCGAGATCTTCTGGCTGGAAGACGGCGACCATGATCTGAAGCCGCGCAAAAACATCTCCGGCTTCTCCACCGCCGATCATCTGAAGACGCTCGCTGATGCGGTGAAGGCGTGGACCGAACGCATCGTGCGCTGAAGCAGGCCCATGAAGATCGCCACCTTCAACGTCAATAACATCAACGGCCGGCTGCCGAACCTGCTCGCATGGCTGGCCGCGGCGAAGCCCGACATCGCCTGCCTGCAGGAGCTGAAGGCCAGGCAGACCCAGTTTCCGCGCACCGCGCTGGCGGCCGCCGGCTACGGCGCGGTTTGGGTCGGGCAGCCGACCTGGAACGGCGTCGCCATACTCGCACGGGGTACAGAACCCGTTCTGACCCGCGAGGCGCTGCCCGGCGACGACAGCGACCAGCAGGCGCGCTACATTGAGGCAGCGGTCAACGGCATCGTTATTGCTTCGCTCTACGCGCCGAACGGCAATCCGCAGCCCGGCCCGAAATTCCAGTACAAGTTGGCCTGGCACGAGAGGCTGGAGGCGCATGCGGCGCAGTTGCTCGACACCGGCCTGCCGGTGGTGCTGGCCGGCGACTACAACATCGTGCCCGAGCCGCGCGACATTTACCCGACGCGCTCCTATGACGACAACGCGCTGGTGCAGCCGGAAAGCCGCGCATCGTTCCAGCGGCTGCTCGACCAAAGCTGGCTTGACGCGCTGCGCAAGAAGCACCCGACGGAGACGCTCTACACATTCTGGGACTATCGCCGCAATCGCTGGCCGCGCGATGCCGGCCTGCGGCTCGACCATGTCTTGCTCAGCAAGAAGCTGTCGCGCCGGCTGGTAGCGGCGGGCATCGACCGCGACGTGCGCGGCGAGACCGGCGCCAGCGATCACGCGCCGGTCTGGGTGGAGTTGCGGTGAAGCATGAAAGCTGGCGCCGCTTTTCCGGGCGGCAACCAGTCAGGTTGGCCGCGCCGCTTCGCGGGCGAAGGCCTCGATCAAAGGGGCGTATCCCTCAAGGTCGGGCTGTGTAGCGAAACTATGGCTAGCGGCGGTCGAAGCCCAGGGCAGCTTTTCCGACGTGAAGACCTCGACGAAAGGCACGTACCAATGGTGCTCGTCCAGCATGGTCGCACGAACGTTGACAAGGAAATCCAGGCCATGCGGACGCGTGAACATCCAGTTCTTGCAATGCGGGCAATAGAGTTGCCGATGCGGGCCGTGCAGGCCGCCGATCACCGGCTCGCCGTGCGTTATGGCGAAACCGTCGCTCGGCACCGCGATGGTCAGGGAATACGCGCTGGCGCTCAGCTTCTGGCAGCCGGTGCAGTGACACGCCGTCGTCAGCAAGGGCGGCGCGCTGATGCGAAAGCGTATTCCGCCGCACAGGCAACCGCCGTCCCAAGGTAGTTTCCAATCGTCCATCGCCGGCCTCGCGTTAGCCTCTGCCAGCGATCTAGCGCGCGACCGCCAAGCTGCAATCTCCCCCTTGACGGTCCCACGAGGGAGGAGATCGGCAGCTTCACGTCCTTCGCTCAGGAATCGTGAACACCACGTCGGCGCGGCCGTAGCCGCCATCGGCGACCTCCTCGATCAGCACCATCGTGTAGGGGCGAACGCCTTCGCCGAACATCTCGACGAACAGGGCTGTGGTCTTGTGGACGAGGTCCTCCTTCTGTCCGGCGGACAGCGCGCGCTCAGGCACCTTGAAATTTGCAAACGGCATGATGTCGATTTCCTGTTGGTTGATGGAGATAAATTCAGACCGTGCCGCCATTGGCGCGCAGCACCTGGCCGTTAACCCAGCCGCTGTCCGGTCCGGCGAGGAACGACACCACGCCGGCGATATCGGCGGGCTGGCCGAGCCGCTCGAGCGGGATCATCCTGGTGATCGTTTCGACCAGTGCCTCGGACTTGCCGCCGAGGAACAGCTCGGTGGCCACCGGCCCCGGCGCCACGACATTGACGGTGATGCCGCGCTGCCCGAGTTCCTTGGCCAGCACATGCGTCATCGCCTCGACGCCGGCCTTGGTGGCAGCGTAAACGCCGTAGGTCGGCTGGTAGAGCCCGACCACGCTGGACGAGAAGCTGATGATGCGGCCGCCGTCGCGCAGCCTTCTTGCGCCCTCGCGCATGCCGCGGAAGACGCCACCGAGATTCACCGCGATCTGCTGCTCGAAACCGGCGTCGTCCATCTGCGCGATCGGCGCGAGCTTCATGATGCCAGCATTGTTGACCAGCACATCGAGGCCGCCAAAGGCCTGCTCGGCTGCGTCGAACAGATGCGCCACGCCCTTGGGATCGCCGACATCGGCCTGGACGGCGATCGCCGTGCCGCCCGCCGCCTCGATCCCGCGCACCACGCCTTCGGCGGCTTCGGCGCCCCTGGCATAGTTGACGACGACCGAAAAGCCGTCGCGTGCCAGCCTTCGGGCAATTTCGGCGCCGATGCCCTTCGAGGCGCCGGTTACCAGCGCCACCTTTCCATTCCGCGTAGTCATGTCAGCTCTCCAATTCTTGTCGGCTGAAAATAGGCGATAAATCTTGCGGGATAATCGATCGGGACTTGCCAACACCATTCGGATATGGCGAACAATGGCGATGGATAGTCTCGACCGGATGCGCTTGCTTGCCCGTGTGATCGAGCGCGGCAGCTTCACCGCGGCGGCCGCCGATCTCTCGATGTCGCGATCGACCGCCACCGAGGCGATCAAGGACCTTGAGGCGCGGCTGGGGGTCAGGCTGCTCGAACGCACCACGCGCCATGTCAGGCCGACATTGGACGGCCAGGCCTATTACCAGCGCTGCCTTGCCATCCTTGCCGATGTCGAAGATGCCGAGGCCGGCTTTCAATCGGCACAGCCGCAGGGCCTTTTGAGGATCGACGTGCACGGCTTCATGGCCCGCCATTTCATCCTGCCGCGGCTCTCCGAATTCCTCGACCGCTACCCCGGGATCGACCTGCATATCGGCGACGGCGACCGGCTGGTCGATCTGGTGCGCGAGGGCATCGACTGCGTGCTGCGTTCCGGCGAACAGGCCGACAGCGGCATGATCGTGCGGCGAGTGGCGACATTGCGCGAAGTCACCTGCGCCAGCCCCGCCTATCTCGACAAGCACGGCATGCCGGCAACCCCCGACGATCTCGAAGGCCATCTGATGGTCGGCTTCCGCTCGTCGCGGACCAGCGAGGTCATGCCGCTCGAATTCACCGTCGGCGGCGCGTTGCGCTATGTCACCCTGCCCAACCGGGTGACGGTCAACGGCTCCGACACGATGGCGGAGCTGGCCCGTCTCGGCTTCGGCCTGGTGCAGGCGCCGCATTACCGCTTCGCCGGGGATTTCGCACGCGGCACGCTTGTCGAAGTGCTGCCGGATTACCCGCCGTCGCCGACACCGCTGTCGGCGCTCTACCCGCAGAATCGCCAGCTCGCACCGCGGGTACGCGTGTTCATCGACTGGGTGACCGGGATTTTTGGCGAGGATGGGACATCCGGCCGGGTGTGATCGTGCGCCGGGCCGCCGGCTACTTTGCGAAGGGTGATCGGACGAGATATGCCGTGACGGGCGGGATTGCGTGAGACAAAGGCTGCGCGCTCGCTGCGTTCGCGTCCAAAGGCCGGCAAACTGTAGGAGATCACCGATATCGCTGCGCTGATCGAAGCGAAGGAAGCCGTAAAGCCGATGGTCGCGGAACGTATAAAAACGGACCGCCTCACCTTCACGATGGAAAATTCGGACAGTTAGCCGACAACTCGGCCCATGCTCGATCCAATTCGACTTTCGATTGGGTCTTTTCAATGCTTTTCGCGGTGGCGTTGTCGATGAAGTTGCTTTCGATCCGCATGACTCGAAAATTTCCACCTGACGGCCGCTGATAGAGGACAATATAGCCGCAGTAACGATCGATGTTTTCAAACTTCGCCGCTATGTCGACTGCGGCATAAACGCCGGGAAAGGCAGCGTTCGCTGGGTCCTTCAACCACGTGAATTTGAGTAGCCGGCGCTCGCGCACAGCGCCGGCCTGAGAATGGAAATCTTTACTTTGCTCCAAGAAGGCATTCGATGGGATCAAAGCTTTCGCGGTATCAGTCATCATTTCGTATGCCCGCCCATACTCTTGGTTATCGAGCGAAACGAAATAGCGACCAACCGTTTCCGTTGCATCTCGAACCGCGTCCTCCGAGGGCGTCCACTCTTGCGATTGTGCGGGTAGGATCGCAACCAACACCGAAGTCACGATCGCAAGGAAAGCTACGGCTGCATGTGTCATGGGAATTTCTTCGCAGGAGCTTGCCACGAATGCAATCCGGTCACGGCCGATAGCCAGAATTTCGAACTGACCCACATCCCAATAGCGCGCTATGTTAGCGCTGCTGCAAGCGGATTGTCACATATCTCGAACTCCAGCCACCTGCCCTTGCGCTGCGCGTCATCGCGACCCTGATCCTTGATCAGCTCCGCCCTCGTGCTATAAAAAACCATGTCAGGGACCAGCCCCGCGGCCACTGCGCCGCTCATCGTGATCGATCTTCAGACCGGCATGTTCGACGGTGTCGCCGAACCGCCGATCCATGATGCCGACGGCATGGTTGCCCGCACCCGCGCGCTGATCGAATGGGCACGGCGCAGCGGGCGCAAGATCGCCTTCATCAGGCACGACGGCCCGCGGGGCGATCCTCTGGCGCCGGGTGAGCCGGGCTGGCCGGTGTGGCCGGCGCTCGGCCAGGCCGTGGACGAGCCGACTTTCGCCAAGCGTGTCGGCGACGCGTTCAGCAATGCCGCGCTTGCAGAATGGGTGGTCGGGCAGGGCGCCGGCGAGGTCGTTCTGATCGGCGCGCAGACCGATTTTTGCGTGGCGGCCACGGTGAAGGGCGCCTTTGCAGCGGGCCTGGGCGTCACCGTGATTTCCGACGCTCACAGCACGCTCGACACCACCAGCGAGACCGCCGCGGAGATCATCGCCCGGCACAATGCGGCATTTGCCGCCGCCGGGGTCAATCTGCTGATGACGAAGGCGCTGATCGGCGGCTGATGCGATCACTGGGATGAGGGCTACTTAAGCCAAGACTCGTATGCGGCCATTCCGTCGTATTCCCATTCGAAGCGTTTTCGTAGGGCGCGGACGCTTTCCTTCCACGTTTTTCCCTCGCATTTATCGAGAATGTTGAGGAGGCT
Organism: Mesorhizobium sp. ISC25; assembly: GCF_042295465.1. Taxonomy (NCBI): domain Bacteria; kingdom Pseudomonadati; phylum Pseudomonadota; class Alphaproteobacteria; order Hyphomicrobiales; family Phyllobacteriaceae; genus Mesorhizobium; species Mesorhizobium sp. ISC25. The sequence goes on from NZ_CP135441.1 coordinate 198,973, forward strand.
TTGTTTGAGGCTGGGCCAGTGAAACTCTTCGACGAAGATGACCGCGCGCCGGTTGAGATTTATCTGATCCCTGATCTGGTTGGCGATGACGTGCACTTCGAAGTAGTCGCTTCCAATATCCTCGTCCCAACCGATCACCAGGGTTAGTGCCAGAGCGAAGCTCCTGGGATTCGTCGGCCGCCACTGTTCCAGTATTTTCTCGCTGTCCGGGATTTTCATGCCGGAGCGGATTTCCTGCTCGGTACAGCCCTCGCTGATCAGGCTTTTCGGAACAAGCTGACCGTTTTTCAATATTGGACCGAGATTCCCTGCGCTAACGCCTCTTAACCTCAGCCGGGATGGATAGACGATATTTGACATGGCCGTCTTTGCAAGCTTGCAATCACCGCAAGGTAGTGACCAATTCTCGGCCAGGCAATCGATGTCCATCAACCCAAAAGGCTTTGGGCGATTTGGCGCAGGTATTCATGATTTGCGGGCTTCCTCTGGCGCGGCCGATCGCGTAAGGCGCAGGGAAAATCCCCTGAAGCCTCGCATGGAAGCATGATACGTCTCGAGAATATCAGCAAACAGAACGGCCGCCAGATCGTCTTCATCGAAGCCTCCGCCGCGTTGCAGAAGGGCGAGAAGGTCGGGCTGGTCGGGCCTAACGGCGCCGGCAAGACGACGCTGTTTCGCATGATCAACGGCGAGGAGCAGCCCGACGAGGGCCAGGTCTCGGTCGATCGCGGCGTCACGATCGGCTATTTCAGCCAGGATGTCGGCGACATGTCCGGCCGCAGCGCCGTCGCCGAAGTGATGGACGGCGCCGGGCCGGTGAGCGAAGTGGCGGCCGAGATGCGCGAGCTCGAGCACGCCATGGGCGACCCCGATCGCGCCGACGAGATGGACGAGATCATCGCCCGCTACGGCGAGGCGCAGCACCGCTTCGAGGAGCTCGACGGCTATGCGCTGGATGGGCGGGCGCGCGAAGTGCTTGAAGGGCTCGGCTTCAGCCAGGAGATGATGGACGGTGACGTCGGCAAGCTGTCCGGCGGCTGGAAAATGCGCGTAGCGCTGGCCAGGATCCTTTTGATGCGGCCTGACGCCATGCTGCTCGACGAACCGAGCAACCATCTCGACCTGGAAAGCCTGATCTGGCTGGAGCAGTTCCTGAAGAACTATGACGGCGCGCTGCTGATGACCTCGCACGACCGCGAGTTCATGAACCGCATCGTCAACAAGGTGGTCGAGATCGACGGCGGTTCGCTGACCGCTTACTCCGGCAACTACGAATTCTACCAGCAGCAGCGGGCGATTGCCGACCGGCAGCAGCAGGCGCAGTTCGAGCGCCAGCAGGCGATGCTGGCCAAGGAGATCGCCTTCATCGAGCGCTTCAAGGCGCGTGCCTCGCATGCCGCCCAGGTGCAGAGCCGGGTGAAGAAGCTGGACAAGATCGACCGTGTCGAGCCGCCCAAGCGCCGCCAGAAGGTATCGTTCGACTTCCAGCCCGCGCCGCGCTGCGGCGAGGACGTGGTGACGCTGAAGAACGTGCACAAGGGCTATGGCTGCCGCTCGATCTACGAGGGACTGGATTTTCAGGTGCGCCGCCGCGAGCGCTGGTGCATCATGGGCGTCAACGGCGCCGGCAAGTCGACGCTGCTTAAGCTGGTGGCTGGCGCTTCCGAGCCGGACAATGGCACGGTGGCGCGCGGCCCGAGCGTCAAGATGGGCTATTTCGCCCAGCACGCCATGGAAGTGCTGGAGGGCGAGCGCACCGTGTTCCAGACGCTGGAAGATGCGTTTCCGCAGGCCGGCCAGGCGCCGCTTAGGGCGCTGGCCGGCTGCTTCGGCTTTTCCGGCGACGAGATCGAGAAGAAATGCCGCGTGCTGTCGGGCGGCGAGAAGGCACGGCTGGTGATGGCGCTGATGCTGTTCGACCCGCCCAATTTGCTGGTGCTGGACGAGCCGACCAACCACCTCGACATCGCCACCAAGGAGATGCTGATCACGGCACTGTCGCAGTACGAGGGAACCATGCTGTTCGTCTCGCATGACCGCCATTTCCTGGCAGCGCTGTCGAACCGGGTGCTGGAACTGACGCCCGAGGGCATCCACACCTATGGCGGCGGCTATACCGAATATGTCGAGCGCACCGGGCAGGAGGCGCCGGGGTTGCGGAGCTGAGGCGCGGATCCGGCTCTGTCGCTCCCGTCACCCAAAGCGCGTCGCGTTCGAACGAACTGCTCAGCCGTGTATCGCAATTTCGCGAAGCGGATCGCCGCCGTCGATGAACCGCCGGCCTTGCGCGGTCAACGCGGCCTTGAGCCGTTGCAGGGCAATTTTTCCTGCTTCGGGATGACGCCCGTCCAGCGCGCCGACGCGCACCGCAACGGCAATGTCGAAGTGCTTCTCGTCGGCCTCCAACTCGAAATCCTCGATGGCGACCTGGCGAAGGCTCAGCCGGCCTGCCGCAATCTCGGCGCGCGAAGCGGCCCCGACCTGCGCGATGGCCTTGGCCGAGCGGTCGATCGCCAGCACATGCCCGCCGCCGATCCTGCGCGCGATCTCGCGCGCTGCAGCACCTGGTCCGCAGCCGATCTCCAGCACTCGCATGCCCGGCCGCAAGGGCAGCGCGTTGACGATCGCCAAAAGCCTTGGCGACAAGTCGTTCGCCATACGCTCTTCTCCAGTTTTTTCGCGATCCGAGATTAGCGACCGCGGCCGGCGACGGGAAGGCCGAGAGACGCGGGCATGCCGATGTGTTCAGCTGGTGTGTCCACTTGGGCGCTGGTTGAGGAGGGGCATGATCGACTTCGAAGAGGTCGACGATCCGGTCGGCCGTCTCGACCGCGGGCGACCGAGCAGAACCCGAGCGGCCCGGCGTCGTTGACCTGAGGGGTAGGAAGGGACTGGCGCCGAGCCTAACCGGTGGGGGGTAGATTACCGGCCGTTTATGTGTATACGCTCAAGCTAATATAAGAGCAAGCTAATGTTTTGCGTCAGCGATGCGGGACGTTGGTTTCTGATCAGTGGACGGCCGCCGCTTCTGGCCGCGCACTCCAACCGGCCCAGCACCGCTTATTGCCTTCACGTGCTGGCTCCAATGCTGTACCCCGGCCCGAACTTCAAGGAGCCTCGATGACCTCACATCCCGACATCCCCGACGCCGGCATGGCGGTCGATGCGGCCGGCATGACAGCCGATGACGAGCGCGCACGCGAGGCGGATGCCGCGTGGCAGGACGATGTTCGCGAGGGCGTGCGGCATATAGGCGATCTGGATTCGCTGCCGCTGTCGCCAGCCGAGCGCGCGGCGGCCGAAGCCGCGGCCACGCGCCACAAGGTTCGCATTCCCAAGGCCTATCTCGACCTGATCGACTGGAACGACCCCGCCGATCCGATACGGCTTCAGGTCATCCCGTCGCCCGATGAACTGGCGGAGCAGGAGGGCGAACTCGACGATCCGATCGCCGACCACGCCTTCAGTCCGGTGCCGCGATTGACGCATCGCCATGCCGACCGGGTTTTGCTGTTCCCAACCTATCAATGCGCGGTCTATTGCCGGTTCTGCTTTCGTAAGGAGTCGCTGACGTCGATCGGCCGGGGTTTTTCGCGCGAGGCGCTGGAGCCGGCCTTCACCTATATCGCGGCCCATCCGGAAATCCGCGAGGTGATCCTGACCGGCGGCGATCCGCTGTCCCTGCCGGACAAAGCACTGGCGGAAATCCGCGCCCGAGTCGAGGCGATCCAGCATGTGCGGCTGTTGCGCATTCATACCCGCGTGCCCGTCGCGCTGCCGTCGCGCGTCACCGGCGGGCTGGTTCAAGCCCTGCAGGGCCGGCTGATGGTCACGGTCGTCACCCATTTCAACCATCCGCGGGAGATCACTGAGGCGACCGAGCGGGCCTGCCGTACTTTAAGGCAGGGCGGCTTCGTGCTGATGAACCAGAGCGTTCTGCTGAAAGACGTGAACGATACGGTCGAGGTGCTGGAGGAACTGTGCCGGGAGCTGATGTACCGCCTCGGCGTCAAACCCTATTACCTGCACCACGGCGACCTCGCGCGCGGCATGGCGCACCGGCGCACCACCATCGCCGAGGGCCAGGCGCTGGCCTGCGCCTTGCGGGCGCGCCTGTCGGGCATCTGCAACCCCGTCTATGTGCTGGACCTGCCGGACGGCGGAGGGAAAGTGCCGCTCGGTCCGTGCTATGTCGAGGCGCGGGACGGGGAGACGTGGCGGATACGTGGGCTTGATGGGGCGGTGAGGGGTTATGGAGAGCTGGTTGGGGAGGAGGGGACGCGCCGCCGCCGTCCAAGCCAGCCCACCTTGGTGACGTGACATGCGGCCCTTGATTACGGAAGCATGCGTTAACTTCCGCTCTATTTGGTGCTTGCGCAATTGCTAAAATGGTGAAAACGTTGGTCCGGGGTAATGGGTTAGGGGAGTTCGTCCCGGCTGTTGCGAGTTCCGGGGCGGCGCAGAAAAGTCATGAACTTTCCACAGTTCCTGGTGGGGCTGACCACCACATCGTCCATCGTGGCGATCTCGACTTACTTTGCGACGGGTTCAATCTGGAAGACGCTGGCCTGGACGATCTTGACCTTGATCGTCATGCAGGTTGGATATTTTCTGTTCGTCGTCCGGTTGATCTACGGATCCGGGGCGAAAGACGCGGCGGCAAAGCCGCGGCGTCTGAGGGCTGTGCCGCCGAACCGTCGAGGTCGCGTTCAGCTTAGGTAGTAATGTCCCATATAGATATCATGGTCTAGACAGGACATGTTCGGTTCTGGGAATGTGCATTGGACGTTCCGCTAGTTTAGTCAACTAATATATATCGCCCAACTCATATCGTCGGTTTTGGGCTAGCGGGAAAACCTGGCTGCCGCTTGTACGATTGTGCCTGAGGCGACAGTTTACAATCGGCTGGCAACGGTCCTTTGCTGGTCGGCCTGTGAATCCGGCTGGTGTTTTCGATGGGGCGTTGAGGGCTATAAAGCTGTTCAACCGGGCGGCATCGAGGTGCGCGTCGGCCGGTCGAAGAGGGGGATGATGGCCACCGACGGAACGCCAAACGTGATTTTGCTGATCGGCAGCGCCCCCGACGTGGTGCGCTGCGCGGCCTGGCCCAAGCAGGCCTTCGGCAAGATTGTCGCCATCAACAATGCCTGGCGCGTGCGCGCCGACTGGGATTTCCTCGTCCATGCCGGCGATTTCCCGGCGGAGCGGATGCCGCAAGGCGATCCCCTGCAGCAGGCGCAGATCTTCAGCGCCTCGCATTACGTGCCGGCGCAAAACAGCTTTGGCGGCTTCGTCTATGCCGGCGGCACCATGTCGATGACGGCGGCCTACTGGACGATCCACAGCCAGAATCCGGACGTGCTGGCATTCCTTGGCTGCGACATGATCTACGATCAGCCCGGCAACACGCATTTTTACGGCGTCGGCCGGGCCGACCCTTTGCGCAACGACGTGACGCTGCGCAACCTCGAGGCGAAGTCGGCCCGCCTGCTCATCCATGCGCTCCGGCGCGGCTGCCTCTGCGTCAACCTATCCGATCTGCCGCGCAGCCGGCTGATCTTCCCGCGGCTGACGCTCGACGAACTCGGCGCGCTTTCTTCCTCGCAACTTTCGGAAATGAAGGCGGAGATGCTTGCCGGGCTGTGGCTCGATCAGGCGGAGGAGGCCGACAGGATGGAGGAGGAACTCGGCTATTTCTTCGAGGACGGCATGTACTGGAAGCACCTCGACAAGCTCGACGAGAAATTCCTGGCCAATATCGACCGGCTGTGGATGGCGGCGGTGGAGGCGAGCCTGAGCAGTCGGCCGAAGCTGCCGATCTCCCCTACAAGGCGGGAGATCGGCGCGTCGTCGGCTTAGCTTTTGGCCGCCTCGAGCTTGTCCTGCGTCTTCGTCTCGAAATCGCTGTCGTCATGGCGCTCGTGCAGCTGCATCGAAGGCTCGCCGAAGGTGCGGTTGACCATGCGGCCGCGCTTGACCGCCGGGCGCGCGTCGATGGCGTCGGCCCAGCGCTGCACGTTCTTGTACTGCTCCACCTGCAGGAACTCGCCGGAATCGTCGTACATGCGGCCCTTGGCCAGCCCGCCATACCAGGGCCACACCGCAATGTCGGCAATCGTGTAGTCGCTGCCGCCGAGATACTCGCTTTCGGCCAGGCGCCGGTCGAGCACGTCCATCTGCCGCTTGGTCTCCATGGCGAAGCGGTCGATGGCATATTCGATCTTCGTTGGCGCATAGACGTAGAAATGGCCGAAGCCGCCGCCGAGATAGGGCGCCGAGCCCATCTGCCAGAACAGCCATGACAGGGTCTCGGCGCGAGCCGGCTGCTCCGTCGGCAGGAATTCGCCGAATTTTTCGGCGAGGTAGAGCAGGATCGAACCGGATTCGAAGATGCGGACCGGCTTTTTCCCGCTGCGGTCCATCATGGCCGGGATCTTGGAGTTGGGGTTGACCTCGACGAAGCCGCTGCCGAACTGGTCGCCGTCATTGATCCTGATAAGCCAGGCGTCGTATTCGGCGCCGCTGTGGCCGAGCGCCAGAAGCTCCTCCAGCATGATCGTCACCTTGACGCCGTTCGGTGTCGCCAGCGAATAAAGCTGCAGCGGATGCTTGCCGACCGGCAGTTGCTTGTCATGCGTCGGGCCGGCGATCGGCCGGTTGATGCTGGCGAAAGCGCCGCCGTTTGGCTTGTTCCAGGTCCAGACTTTTGGCGGGGTGTATTGGTCCGTTGCGTAGTCGTTCATTCGGGAGGCCTTTGGAAGGGTTGGGTTGGGAGGATTGGGGAGGACATCAGATATCAACTTGGGTAATGGCGGAGAAATTTGCATAGGGCAGCTTGGGATAGCCGTAGGTACAGATAGGGCTGCCGGCGCTGTTGCAAAACCCCGGCGCGAACGGCGCGGCGCCGCTCCACGCCAAAGCCGGCGCCGCCCCTTGCGCCTGATCACCTGCGCCATACCTATAGCCCATATCGGCCTGCGAACATTGCCAGGAACCAAAGCATGAATATCGAGCCCCTTTTGCGATCCATCGTGGCCGTCCGCGCCACCGTCCCCGAAGACGCCTTCACGGCAGACGCGCTGGGCACCCGCCGCGAGGGCAGCGGCGTGGTCATCCGCGGCGACGGGCTGGTGCTCACCATCGGCTATCTCATCACCGAGGCCGAGGAGGTCTGGCTGGCCGACCAGGACGGGCGCGTGGTTCCCGCCCATGCGCTCGCCTACGACCAGGAATCGGGCTTCGGCCTGGTGCAGGCGCTGGCGCCGCTCGGGCTGCCCGCCATTGCGCTCGGCGATGCGTCCAGGGCGAAGATCGGTGATCCCGTCGTGCTCGCCGACGGCGTCGGCCGCTCCGTGCGGGCGCGGATCGTCACCAAGCAGGAATTCGCCGGCTATTGGGAATATCTGCTCGACGAAGCGATCTTCACGGCGCCGGCTCACCCCTCATGGGGCGGCGCCGGCCTGATCGGCGCGGATGGCAGGCTGCTCGGCATCGGTTCGCTGCGCCTGCAGATGAGCCGCAACGGCGAGGTCGCCGACATCAACATGGTGGTGCCGATCGATCTTCTGCCGCCCATCCTCGACGATCTCCTGACGCGCGGGCAGGTCGCCAGGCCGCCGCGGCCCTGGCTCGGCGCCTTCTCGGCCGAGAGCGACGGCAAGGTCGTGGTGATGAGCGTTGCCGAGGGCGGTCCGGCCGCCCAGGCAGGCCTTCGCCAAGGCGACGTCATCTCGGATGTCCGCGACACGGCGGTCGACGGGCTTGCCGATTTTTATCGCAAGCTTTGGAAGAGCGGCCCGGCGGGTGCCGAGATCCCGCTCCGGGTGCTGCGCGATGGCCGCGAAACCTGGCTGCGCGTCAAGTCCGCCGATCGCAACAGCCTGCTGTGGAAGCCACCTCTGCAGTGAGGCAACCGAAACCTCTCACTCTCCGCAAGCGCTGAAGCCAGTGCCCGGGGTCCACTCCGCGAAAGGGATGACCTTGCCCTCGACCGATACGGTCGCGTGCCTGGTGGTGCCGTCCGCCAGCTTCTTGCTGCTTTTGCCCGTGCCGGTCAGCACATTGTAGTCGCAGTCGCCGGCAACATTGTCGTCCATGTAATCCCAATATTCGTAGGCAAAACCGGCGACGACGAAGCTGCCGGCGCGCCAGGCGAGCGTCAACGTTTTATTGGTCCGCTCGCTGCCGATCTCCATCGCCGGAATATAGAGCTTGATCGAACCGTTGGGGAGCGCGGTGAGTTCGGGCTCGGTGTCGGATGTGGCGGGGCCCGGCCGGTCGTAGTTCTTCCATTCACCGTCAATCTGTTCATGCACGACTCCGGCAGGTCTGAGAAAATCGCCCTCGCGGTCCCTGAGGAACAAATGCAGGTCCATGGGATGGCCGGGCTCAGTCTCGACGATCATCGCCAGATCGGCGGCGCCGTCGCCGTTCCAGTCGCCGGTCGCCGCCGCGATGATCTTCTGGGTCTCGATCGGCTCCGCCAGGGCTGCGGCCGGCAGCAGCAGGAACAGACCGAATATTGTCGATCGCATGTGAAATCCCCCGAGTTTGGACAGGCCTGAGACGCAAGCGCTTTTTATGAGGCCCGGCTCTGCCGCGTCTCGGAGCGGCTTGTCTCGTTGAGCAGCCGGCAGAGCGAAACCGCTTCACGACGACTCAGGCCGATCAGCGCGATTTCCGAAAATTGCGCCGGCAGATCGTGAACGATGTCCCACACCATCCATCGGCCGTTCGGCTCCATGACACATTCGTAGCGCAATGGTTGTTCCTGCATCCGACCCCCGGCTTTGCTCACCGGACTGGTACAGTGTCGAGGTAAATGAGTTGTTGCGCCGCGAGAGTATTCCACGGCTGTCAAAACCAGGCGTTGAATCCCGCAGCCGCGATGCGACGAGCAGCGGGCCGGGGCGCCGGGCCGAAGGTGCCGATACTCTCGACAAGGCGGCAGGGCAGGGACGCTTCTGGCGTGAACGGCGGCGGCCGCCAAAAGTGGATCAGGCGTTGCGGCTCGCCATATGCGCGTCGAGCTTCCTCCTCGAGGGGCCGTAACGCTTGATGATGGTCGCGGCCTCGCTTTGCGGTATGCCGTATTTGCGGGCAAAGGCAGCGACCTCGTAGGGCTCTTCGCCGGAGACCAGTTTGCGATCCTGCTTGGTCTTGGATTTGTCGTCGGCCATGGCGTCCTCCATCACATCTGGTCGTTATAGGGCTCCTTGGTCCGGCCGACCATCCTGGCCAGTTCGGCAAAGGATGGCACGCCGGTTTCGCCCTGGGTATTGTTGGCCGCCTGCAGCAACCTGAGCGGAAAGCAGACGGCGTCGCGGTTGGACGGCGACATGTCTTCATAGAGACGCTCGTCGCTGGTCATCGCGGCCTCGGCCCGGCGCAACGCGATGTCGACTTCGTCGACCGACAGCAGGCCCTTGTGGACCAGCGCGTTGTTGACGGCCGCGATCGCCATCATCAGTCCTTCCAGCTGGAGATTGGCCACGTTCATCGTCTTGCGTCCTTGCCGGGCTTCTTGACCGTAGCTTTGCCGTCTGGCCGGATCGCTGCGCGCGGCGGGTTCTGGCCCTCCGAATGCCGGGTCTTGTCGTCGAAATCGTCAGCCGGCCTGGTCAATCCCATGCCGCCGGGAGGCGGCTTGTTGCCGGCCGCATCCTGCGAGAATTCGTCGGCCGCGTCGGGGCTCGTCTTTGCCGGATATTTCCTCGCTCCGGTCTCGTAGCGGTTCGGGTCGTCGGGCATGTCCTGTGCTCCGGTTGCAATGAGCAGATAACTTTCATGCGGCGGCAGCGGTTCCGTGGCGAAAAACGACGTTGCCGGTGCGCAAGCCTTCGCAATCTGTCGGGTTTCGTGCATTCTTGTGCATGCCAACGATGCTTCGCTTCGACGCGCCGGCAAAATGCTGCTCCTACTGCGGCGGGCGCGACCACGACTACGAGGATTGCCCGAAGCGCAAAAGCGATGCCGAACGGCAGAAGGAGACGCCAGGCAACGCGTACCAGCCCGCTGCCGCGGCTGCAGGGGAAATCCGTTAGCCAGCTTGAACCACCCCGCCGGTCCGACAGGCCGACGCGAAGATCCTTAGATGTCCAGAGGATTGCAATGCCGCCACTATTGTGGGCAAAAGCAGCACGGGCAATCAGGTTGGGGTGGGGCAATGACCGAAACGCAAGGCAATTCAAGTCGTCTGCAGGGCAAGCCGGGGACGGCATCGGGGTCGATCGGTTCCGGCCTGATCGCACTCGTCATCGTGGCGCTCGGCGTCTTTGCGCTGTTTGGATCCTGGTACACGATCGACCAGGGCGACCGCGGCGTGCTCTTGACCAACGGGGCGCTGAGTTCGGTCGTCGATCCCGGACTGCATTTCAAGCTGCCATGGCTACAGCGCGTCGAGAAGATCAGCCTGCGCCAGCAGGTGCTCAAATGGGGCTGCGAGAACCAGAACGATTGCAGCGGCCTGCCGGCCATGCAGGCCTATTCGCGCGACCAGCAGCCGGCCGACATGCGCGTCACCGTCAACTTCCACGTGCCGGCCGCCGAAGTCAGCAACGTCTACACCAATTATGGATCGATCGAGGCACTGGCCGACCGTGTCATTGCCAGGAAAGCACCGCAGGAGATCAAGACGGTGTTCGGCCAGTACGACGCGGTGTCGGTGATCCAGAACCGGGCGAAGTTCAACAAGGACGTCGCCGACGCCATCGCGGCTGTAACCGACGGCCCGGTGATGATCGACAGCGTGCAGGTCGAGAATATCGACTTTTCCGACGCCTACGAGCAGGCGGTCGAAGCCAGGATGACGGCGCAGGTCGAGGTGCAGAAGCAAGAACAGAACCTGCAGCAGGAAAAGATCAAGGCCGACATCGCCGTCACCCAGGCCAAGGGCCGCGCCGACAGCGTCAAGGCCGAAGCCGAGGCCAGCGCCTACAAGACCAGGATCGAAGGCGATGCGACCGCGGGCGCTATCAAGGCCCGCGCCGCCGCAATCGCCAACAATCCGCTGCTGGTCGAACTGACCAAGGCGGAGAGATGGAACGGCGAATTGCCGAAGTCGATGATCCCGGGTTCGACAGTGCCGTTCCTCGAACTCAGCACGCCTGCCGCAGCATCGAACTGAGGCGCGGCGCCGCGGCGCAAACCAGATCAGGACGGCGGCGCGGTAGCCGTCCCAGTGCGGTCACGGCTGAAGCACGGCGCCTTGGGCGATTGCTTGCGTTTTCCTGAGAAAAGCCGCCAGCAGTTCCATTCCCGCCGGCCAGTCGCCGAGACCGCTGTCGCCATTGATGTGGCCAAGCGGCCCGGCGATATGGAGATCGCTGCCCCAGCGCTCGGATTTCGCCCTGACATAGTCCAGCGAGCCACAGGGATCGTTGGTGCTGGCGACAATCAGCGATGGAAAGCGAAGCCGTTGTTGCGGTGCGTCGGCGAAGGCTCGAGCGGAGGAGGGGAAGGCCGGCGACGCCGGGTCCGGAACCGCGACCAGCAACGCGCCGCCGATAGCGCGGGTGGAGATCCGCTGCCAGTGTACGACCAGCAGACAGCCGAGGCTATGGGCGACGAGCACGGGTGGTGTCTTTGCCAGGCCTACAGCGGTTTCCAGCGCAGCCACCCAGTCGTCGAAATCCGGCGCGTCCCAACTCGCCGGGTTGAACCGCCGCATCGCCGGGTTTGCCTGCTGCCAATGCGTCTGCCAGTGGGCTTTGTCCGATCCGCCGATGCCCGGCACAATGATGAAGTCGGTCATGCGAAGCCCTTCTTTCCTGATGCAGCGCGTGCAATTCTAGGTCTTCTCCCAGGCGGCGGAATGAGAGATCATCGGAAAGCAGCGAAGAAATCCGATGGATTAAAGGCGATCATGCGGAACGGCGATTATCGGCCAAGGTACGATCCCACCGATCTGGCGATCATCGAGATCATGCAGGAGGATGGCCGTATCGGCATCTCCGAGCTTGGCCGCCGCGTCGGGCTGTCGCAGCCCGCCACCTCGGAACGGGTAAAGCGGCTGGAGGAGCGCGGCGTCATCACCGGCTACAAGGCGGTGATCAATTCGGCAGCGCTCGGGCTTGGCACCATGGCGGTGATCCGCCTGCGCACCACGCACGAGCATATCCAGGCCTGCCTGAACAAGTTCGCCCAATTGCCGGAGGTGGTCGAGGTGCTGCGGGTGACCGGCGAGGACTGTTTTCTGGTCAAGGTCGTGGTCCCGTCACCGCCCGATCTTGAAAGCATCGTCGACAGCATCGGCCACTACGGCACGGTGACGACAAATGTGGTTCTGCGCGCCGAGCAACCGAAACGGCTGGGACGCGAATTGATGACCAGGGCCTGACCGGTCTATCGCTTGGTCTGCGTATGCCCGACGGCATTGGCGAACGAGATGCCGCCCTTGATCTCGCGCATCGCCATCGAGGTGATCGTGCGCCGCACGCCGGGCAGCCGGCTGAGCTCCTCGCGCAGCATCCTGTCGAGCGCCATCATGTCGACGGTGACGATCTGCAGGAGGTAGTCGGCCTCGCCTGTCGTGGCGTGGCAGCGGCGGATCAGCGGATGCTTTTTGACCGCCGCCTCGAAGGCGTCCGACAGCTCGAAATCGATCGACACCTGGATGAAGGCCTCGATGCCGAAGCCGAGCTTGGCCGGGTCGATGCGGGTCGAGTAGCCGCGGATGACGCCTGCGTCCTCAAGCGCCTTGACCCGCTTCCAGCACGGCGTCTTGCTCAAGCCGACCTCGTCGGCGAGCGCGGCAAAGGAGATGCGGGCATCGCGTTCGAGCGCCGCGACGATCTTCCGGTCGACCGCGTCCAGCATCATTCGTTCTTCCAATCCGTTTCGGCGACAATTTTCGTCCTTCGTTTCCCGCCAATCGAATAACAGAAAGGGACAATGTTCGGCAAGAAAGCGATTAGACTCGGGGGACCGGGACCCAACAAGCGCCTGCGGCCCGATGGCCGGGGCAAGGAGCATGGCCATGGACAAGCAGGACTATTATGCCCGCATCGAAACGCCCGAGATGCGCGACTATGGCGTCTACCTCAAATGCGACAGGCTGCTTGCCTGCCAGAAGCCACTGGCCGAGATGGTCAATGCCGACGAGCTGCAGTTCCAGATCGTGCATCAGGTCGAGGAGCTGTGGATGAAGCTCATCGCCTACACGCTGGTCGATGTCGTCGATTTCCTGGAAAAGCAGGACACGCATCGGATCGTCACGCTGATGGGGCGCGTGCACCGGCTGATGCGGCTGATGACGGCGCAGCTCGACCTGCTCGAAACCATGTCGCCCAAGGAGTACCAGCAGATCCGGCTGCAGCTGGGCAATGGCAGCGGCCAGGAATCACCGGGTTTCAAGCAGCTGCTGCGCCTGCCGCCCGATCTCTGGCGGGCCTTCAAGGCGTCATACCTCGACGGCCGCGGCCTCTCGGTCGAAGATGTCTACGATACCGGCTACGATCACGGCGACAGCTATGTTGTTGCCGAAGCGCTTATCGAGTTCGACGAGCTGTTCCAGAAATTCCGTGCCAACCACCTCTATCTCATCCACCGCACGATCGGGCTCGGCGCGAAATCGCTGAAGGGCCGGCCGGTCGAATTGCTGGAGGCCGGCGCCCGCCACCGCTTCTTCCCGGAACTCTGGGACATACGCTGGGCGATGACCGACCGCTGGGGCAGCCAGTATGGAACGGTACGGGAGCCGATCAGCAAGCCGGGGGCCAAGGTGGGGTAGTCCTGAACCTGGTTCCTCGCCCCGCGCGCAGCGGGGGGAGAGGTGGCCGCGAAGCGGCCGGAGAGGGGCTTTTCCTCCTTGCAGGCGAAGGCCCCCTCTCCGTCGCGGCTTCGCCGCGCCACCTCTCCCCCACTTCGTGAGGGCGAGGAACCCCGGTCCTGTAAGGCCTTCTCGCCCCGCGCTTGTATCTCTCAGGTTCTTCGGGGGATGATGTCGGGCTTGCGGCTGGTGGTGCGTCCTTGGGGCACAACCATCGCAACTCTTGGGAGGACATCATGACCTTGGAAACCGCTCAATCAACCGTTCAGTCGCCGTGGCAGACCGCGGCAATCCTTATCGCCCGCCTGATCTTTGCCGCCGTCTTCCTGATGGCCGTGATCTTCAAATTCGTCGATATCGGCGCCACCGCCGGCTATATCGCGGCGGCCGGGTTTCCATTCCCGCTGTTCCTGGCCTGGTGCGCAGCCCTGCTCGAGGTCGTCCTCGTTCTATGCTTCCTGACCGGCGCCTTCTTCTCATGGGCAGCACTCGTCGCCGGCGCCTATGTGCTGTTCCTGGGCTTCGCCTTCCACGGGCCGTCGCACTGGGCCGGCAACCAGGCGGAGTTCGGCTTCTTCGTCGATCACTTCACCTTCCTGGCCGGGCTGCTGTTTGCCGCCGTGCACGGGCCGGGCAGCGTCCTGGCGCTGAAGCTTGGCAGGGGGTGATGCCAAACTTTGCTGCGGCGGTCATCCTCGGTCGCCGCGTCACATCTGGTCGTTGTAAGGTTCCTTGATCTGACCAACCATGCGTGCCAGTTTCGAGAAGGACGGCATGTCCGTCTCCGGCTGACATTGATTGGCCAACTCCAGCAGTCGGATCGGGAAGTTGACGGCATCGCGGCTCGACGCCGACATGCCTTCGGACCTTTCCTCGTTGGTCTCGCTGGCTTCGGCCTTGCGCAATGCGATGTCTATCTCCTCGACGGAGAGCACGCCCTTGCGGACCAGGACCTGATTGATCGATGCGATGGCCATCAGCAGGCCTTCGAGTTGCAGATTGGCGACGTTCATGGCTTTTGCTCCCATTGGCTAGGGTTCAAACGCGTCAGCGCGCGTTGCGATCCAGTGTGGAACAGCGGGCAGGTCTAGGACCGGTCGGGCGGCGGTAGCTGGGCAGAGTTGTTGGCCAGGCGAGCGTCGATGTCGCTCAGCTTCTGCGCAATGGGCTCGAGAGCCGCCACTGAACCGCGCTGAACGCGCACCAGTCCGCGCGGCGCCACCAAAGCGAGCAGGCGAGGGTATTCTCACATTTTTTCGCGTCTCAGGTGAATTTTGTTCTTGCTTTGTGCCGGCAGCTATGCTATTAATTTGGGTATGGTGCTAATTGGCTCCAACGACCCGCCCGCCGAGGCGGGGTTTTTGTTTCAGGCCGGTTTGGAGACGATCACGGCGAGCGAGGCGAGCTTTCCGTCACTCAGGCTTCGGATGTAGTTACGGCGGCGCTGCAGGAATTCCGCGCCCATGACGACTTCATTTGCCTGCTGCTGCGCCGGCGAGGGCACGATGCCGGAATTGGCTCTCTTCAGCGCCAGCTCAACATGTTCGCCGGTTTCGTCGACGATCTCGTCGATGCGAAATCCGGCATCGACAAACAGGGTTTTCAAAGTTTCCCGATCGGCAAGGTGACTGGTCGCCGGCGAAACCGCCCAGGGCATGGGATAGTATGGCTCGCCGCCGGCGAGCACGGCCTCGGTCCAGATCAGCCTGCCCCGCGGTTTCACCACGCGCCGGGCCTCGTCGATGACCGCGGCCTTGTTCTCGATGTTCATGCCGACATAGAAGCAGATCGCCGCATCGAAGGTGCTGTCGCCAAAAGGCAGTTTCGTCGCGTCGGCTTGATGGAAGCTAACCTTGTCAGACAATCCGCTGAGTGCGGTCAGTCGGCTCGATGCGGCGACAAAGGCCGGTGTCAGGTCGATGCCGTCGACCTGGCAGCCATAGGTCGAGGCCAGAAACCTTGCCGGCCCGCCAATGCCACTGCCGATATCCAGGATCCGATCTGTCGGCGAAGGAGCAAGACGGGCCGCATGCTCCCGCGTGGCGATCAGTTCGCGGCCATGGAGCTGATCGAATGGATAGAGTTGCGCGGCCGCGAGTTTTCCGGCCGGGTCGGCGTCCGGGATCGCGGCCAATATGCGATCGACGATGCCGTCGCTGCCGTAGTGACTGGTGACATTGCCCATGACGCGTTCCCCTCAAGCGCAACCACCATCCCATCAACGCAAGTCTCACGCAATGGCCCACCTTTTTCGCCCCTCCTTCCAGCCGTTCACCGACGAGGGTGCGAGGCCGTCAGTGCATTTTTTCCGCCGGCGCCACATTTTGTTCTTGCTTTGTGCCGGCAGCTATGCTACTAATTTGGGTATGGTGCTAATTGGCTCCAACGACCCGCCCGCCGAGGCGGGTTTTTTGTTTCAGGCTTCCTTTTCGATCGAATGATGTGCGTGCTGCCGGCTGTAAGTCGGCGGGACAGCGCCCCCCTCTGTCCTGCCGGACATCTCCCCCACGAGTGGGGAGATCGGCAGCTTGGGCGACAGCACTTTTTTTGCATCCTACAAAATTGGCGAAAGCGGTGATGACAGCCAATCTCCCTCCTTGTGGGGGAGATGTCCGGCAGGACAGAGGGGGGCGCGACGGAACGCGACCCCGACGATCCTCAGATTAACGCGCCCCGTGCGCCCACTTCAGAGAAGCCCCCATGTCCAACCGTTACGCCACCATCATCACCGACGATGACGGCCGAGAGGTCGTCAGTGCCATTGGCGAGTTCGCCGGCGCGGCACCCTATGCCCGCCATGGCCGCTTCGAGCAGGTCGCAGCCGGGGTGCGGATCGGCATGATGCGTGGCGGTACCGTCGACGCGGTCGGCGGCTTCGGCTTCCCGTCGGCAGCACTCGACGGCAAGGCGATGGCAATTCTCAGGGCAGGGCTGAATGCCTTGCCTGACGCCGGTGCGATGAAGCCTTGCACGACGACTGATGCGAGACCGGCAAGCCAGCTGCGGAAGCCGAAGTCGGCACGCGCCGGCAAGAAGGCCAAGCCGCGCAAGCGCATCGTGCGGCCAGGCAACAGGAAGCCGGCGATCTCCGCCGGGACGGCGGAGTAGGGCATGGCCAAGGCTCCTTCCATCGGCGATCCGCAGCGGCACGATCAAGTACCCGGCAAGCCCGGCCGAACCACGCGGGCGAAGAAGACGTTGGCTGACGGCTTTCTCGAAGCGATCCGCGCCGATTTCCGCGCCCATGGCGCCGGCGTCATCGCCGAGGTGCGCGCCGAAAAGCCCGACCAGTACCTGAAGCTCGTGCTGTCGGTGCTGCCCAAGGATCTTAATGTCAACATCAACAATCTGGATGCATTGAGCGATGACGAAATCAGGCAGCGCATCCGCGGCCTCGAAGCCGTCCTCCGGCCGTTTCTCGAAAGACCAGGCCTCGCAAAAGGCCTCGCACAGCCGGGCGGCAAGGAACGAATATCTCAGCCTGCTGGCGGAGCTGGACCGGAGGCGCCGCACTAACCAGCTTGCCGCCTATAGGCCTTTTCGGACATCGTCTTCGAAATGATCGTGCGCCGGTTCGGGCCGGTGAAGGAGGAGTAAGCCGCCCGACGAAATAGTGACGTTCAGTTGGAGCCCGCCGCGCCGAAAGGTGCGGCGGGCTTTTGCATTTTCCCTGGCAGTCTGTACGATCTTTTCTCTGCGCGCGGGCGGCTCGATCCGGCGCCTGCCAGACCAAGATGCGCGTTAGGCTTCACGGGAGATGGTGTCATGCTTGCCAGAGTCCTGACACAAGCGGCAGTCCTGACAGTCGGGGCGCTTCTGTTTGCCGCGACGGCCCATGCCCGGCCGGACAGCCGCGCGATGACGTGCGAACAGACACAGCTTCTGATCCAGAGGCATCGCTCGGTGGTGCTGACCACCGGACAGAACACCTACGACCGATACGTCCGCCAATTCGGCAATGAATGCGACTGGCCGCAGATGCCGCGCGCCGCTTATATCAAGACGCGTGACGGTCAATGTCTGGTCTATCGCTGCCAGGAGCCGGTCTTCGACCTCCCGAATTGAAAGCAGGGGCTTTCATCCGGCCGCCGACGCAGAGTGCGAAAGGCGGTGGCTCACTCCTCGTCGAAAGGACCACCTTCGCGTGCGAGATCGCGCGAAATGACGCGTTCATCGCTATCGTCCGGCAAGGCCTCGTCGCTTTCCTGGTAAGCGTTGTCGTCGTTCTCCTCCGGCAATTCGCCGACTTTCTCGACGTCGTAACGGATGTCGCCGTTTTGCGGCACGCCGTCTGGGAGAATTCTCCCGCTCCGGATGGCATCCCAGTCCTGTTGCTGGATCGTCGGGCTCTCCGTCTCGTCGTCGGTTCGTTCTTTCCTGCGCGGTTCCATCGCCGGTTCTCCATAATGTCAGCGGCCCTGAATTGGCTCAGTGGTTGAACTCATAAGTCTGGCGGCTGGTTCCGGGCCGCTGCGGTCCGGGCGCATTGCCGCACGACGGAACCAATCGCGCCTGCCCGCCTTCACATTCAGAAGATACTGGCGCGAAAGGAGCTCGACATGAGACCGCTCATTTTCTTGCCATATATGCTAGGTGCGCTGGTGCTGGCGCTGCCGGCGGCCGCGCAGCCGGGCGAACAGGCGCAATCCGACCGCTGCAAAGTCGAGCTGCCCGACAAGAACAGCCAGCAGCAGAAGCCAGCCGGCAACAATTTGTCCGATACGCTCGAGCCATGCGGTGGGGTGCTGAAGCCGCCGCCAACGGGCGATCAGGGCATGGCGGCGCCACCGCCGAATGAGGGCAAGACCCCGGTGATCAAGCCCGGCGAGGTGCCGCCACAGCCGCCCAAGCAGTAGCCGCTTCATTTGCTGCCACAGGGGCTGTCCATCGCGCTTCGAGGGGGCGGTAACGCCGCGCCGTTCGAGCCGGCAGGTTTGTTGCAGTCGCCTAGGAACATTAGCTTGTCCTAAATGTTGTTTTAGACGCAGTCGATATCACCCCCTCCGGTATCGCTGCTGATCGGGAAACCGATCGGCCCGCGTCTTGCGACGCGGGCCACCGCAGTTCATTCGCAGTCCATTCGCCGCACCGCGCGGGCACTTCAACGCTATTCGATTAGCCGCCACTTACGGAACAACAAGGTGGCGTGGGCGTTTGCCTAGAGGGTTCGCCGCTTCGACCGGAATGCCGTGTCGCAACCGTAAAGGCGAGGCCCGTAACAACAGGAGTAGACGATGAAAATCCACCTTGTTCCTGCTGCGGCGGGATTGGTGTTGCTCGCCGGCGTCGGCGTGGCCACCGCGGACCAGGTGATTGTCACGCCCGAACAGCAGACGGTCATCCGCGAATACGTCCACAAGCACCCGTTGGCGTCGATCAGTCTTCTGGGGGTGGAGCTTAATATCGGTTCCACGTTGCCCGATACGGTCGAGCTGCAACCGATCGACGTTCCCGACGTGCAGTACAGATACGTCGTCGTCGACGGTCGAACCGTGCTCGTCGACCCCGGCACGCGCAGGATCGTGCACGTCATCGACTGACCGGCGTTCCCAAACCGCGAACCGGATTTGGAAAGGTTACGGTCTAATTGCCGAATCAGAGCTCCATCCCGAGCGATCGGGATGGAGCCGCCGCTGTCGTCTCGAATGAAATGAAAGGACCCATTCCCATGCTGCCGCATGTCGAGCCGGTCAACGTGGCCGCCGCCGTCGACAAACTGCTTGCTGAACGAGGCGATGGCCTGCTGTCGATGAAGGCGGCGATTGCACTGTTGCGCGAACGCACCGGAACCGAGCGCTCGGACGCCGACCTTGAAGGGCTGATCATCAAGAAGGCGGCGCTCCTCGGCGTCGCCGTCCTGTGTGACAGAGAGGTTCAATGACGGTGTTGCCTAGCGCTCAAGACGCCGGTCGAAATTTCAGCTAGAACAAAGTTGCTTACGCATGAACCGAGCCGACGGAGGCAACAGTGACGGACAGGCAGGAACGGATTCGCCAGCGAGCACACGCGATCTGGGAACAGGCAGGCAGGCCCGACGGGGCGCATCAGCAGCATTGGGATCAGGCTACCGTCGAAATCGACGCAGAAATCGCCACGAAAGAGAAGACCGCCAGCCGGCCGAAGCCGACACCACGTCAGGCTAAGACGGCGCCCGCCGCCAAGGACGGAACCAAACCCAAGGCGCGACCACGCAAAGCGTGAACTCGAGCGGATTTGATTCCAACGCTGGATCTCGCGGTTCGGCGCTCTGTACTTCCTTCCGCGGTCGGCAGCAGAACCAGTCCTGACCGGTCCCGCCGCCGCAAGCCCACCCGCGATGGTAGGCCCGATTGGTGCGGCTAACTACTTGCCGCAATTGTTGTCGTTGACAGTCGGTGAAACCGTCCCGGCAGGCTTGTTGGACGCATCGGGTTGGGCTCCTTGCGGGGTTGCAGGGCAGTTTTCATCCGCATTGGAGTTCATGGCACCCGTCGTACCCATCGTGCTGCTGGTCGTGCCAGGGTCAATACCGTTCGGCTTGGGCTGGACGACGATGCTCTTCTCGCTGCCAGGCGCATTGTTGTCCGACCCGGCGTTCTGGGCCATCGCGGCGGTCGCCAGACCGGCTGCAAGTATGGAAGCTGTAAGAATTTTCGTAATCATGTTGATCTCCATCATTCGGTTATCATCATGCGGCGACTACAGAGAAAACAACGCGGGTGATGGAAGGTTCCGGCAAAAATGACGCAGCACGGTGAAGCAACCCTGCGCAGCGCGGATCTTCTCGGCCCGTTGTTCTATTGCCGTTGGTTGGTTTGATGTTGTTGTTTGCAGATTAAGAATTTTCCTTATTTTGGCTGCCGACGGTTGCGCGACGTTCGTCTGTCCCGGCGCCCATCAGCTCACACTCACAACGCTTCAACCGGTAGAGGCCATCCAGAAGTAAAACTTTCGGAAAATTTCACTACAAATTTCACGCGGCTGTTCTTTGAACATTTACCATGAGGCCAGTAATTGGATCGGCAAAGAAACCGATCTTCTTCCTTGCACTTAGGGAGTAATGCGACCGGCGAGTTCGCGGGCTGCTCAGCGCAACTACAGCAAGGAGAATGTTATGACCATCAAGATCAAAACAATCACCGGTGCGGTGGCAGGCAGCGCAGTGCTTTTCATGCTCTCGATGCCCGTGAATGCCGCGAACGGAATTGCCGTTGGTGTTGGAACGTCCATCGGCGGCAACGGCGGCATCAAAGCCCGCCTCGGCGCGACGGTTGGCGATCGCGGCGGCATCACCGCCGGTGCCGGCGCAGCGGTTGGCGGCAGCGGCGGCATCAAGGCACGCCTCGGTGCCTCGGTGGGCGGCAGCGGCGGCATTAACACCGGTGCCGGCGCAACGATTGGCGGTTCCAGCGGCATCGCCGCGGGCGCCGGCGCATCGGTCGGGGCCAGAAGCGGCATCAACGCCGGTGCCGGCGCGACGATCGGCGGTTCCAGTGGCATCGCGGCGGGCGCCGCGGTAGGCAGCGGCGTTAACGCTGGCGCCGGGGTCAGGGTCGGCAGTGGCATCAATGTCGGCGCCGGTGTCGGGATCGGTGGTGGAAGCAATCCGAGCAGCCCGTCCAATCCCAGCAACCCAAACAATCCCAGCTTGCCCCAGGTCGTTGCCGACATGTCGGGCGACAAGTTGGCCAGGATGAAGAAGCGCTGCGTTGACGTGCTCGGCAGCGAAGGCACTTACGACAGCGATCTGCGCCAATTGTGCCTGCTGATCGCTCGGCGCTAAGGCGAATACATCGGATGAAATGTCGGACCGGGCCGAGAGGCCTTCGTCCACCAAACCTCCAGCAGTCCAAAGCGCGCCATTGCGGCGGGCTTTTTTGCCGAGCACGTGGCGGAGCATGGCGGGGCTCGAAAGAGCTTGCGCCTCAATGCGTCTGACGGCCAAGATCCGGCGGAGCGGCCGCTCTGTCTTCCACGGCATCCCCGCCCACTACGGGGCTGCTTTGCATCAGCTGAGTGCATGCAAACTCCGCCAGATCGGCTTCCGCGAAGCCGTCGAACTCGATAGCTGCGCCTTGGAGTTGGGCGGCTTGCATGACGAGCCATTCAATGTCTTCGCGCGCAACATTCTCGGCGAGGTTCTGCAGTCGCACGGCTTCGGCGACAGCAGTCAGATTGATGGCAATCCCGGACCGCAATGTAGCTCGAACTCGGGAACTGACGTCTTCGTGCAGGCAAACCGAAAATCCGTAGCGCATGGAAAACCTTCCCTTCAGGAGCGGTTTGTCCCTTGGGTTCTACCATGCGCCCAAGGCTTGCGATTGGCAAGAGAAATCCTTAAAAAACCGTTTTATGTCAAATAGTTAGCGTATTTTGTTGATTGTCCATTTGATGCTTGATCCGCTTCATCGGACTTCTGCATGACTCACACATCTGAAGGTCTTGACGTACTCTGCTCACGTACCTAATTCTACAGAAAATTAGGAACATACTAACTCAGCTGCATTTAGGCTGGTATGACTGGAGGCCGAGATGTCCGAACTGGAACGCCCGGAACGACTGCAGATCATGCTGACCGTCGATGAACTGGCGGCGTTGGAGAACTGGCGCTTCGACAAGCGCATGCCGAGCCGGTCGGCCGCGGTACGTGAGCTTTTGAGGCGAGGTCTCACAGCCGATGGTTTCCTGACGGCGGCGCATGGGACCAAGTCGCGCGACTTCGGCATTCTGCCCCATTCTGCAGATGGTGACGGGGTAGTCGAGGGGTCTTCCAGCAGCGAACAGTGACATCTCCAGCGACCCCGTTCGCCCGCCGCACCTCGCATGGCCTTCACGGCCACAGGGTATCATCAAGCAGCTTGGTTTGTCTGTGTGGCCCCTCCGCCGTCGGTTGACAGAGCTGGCTTTGCAGATACATTGCACAGGACTATACAGGTGCAATGAACAGGTATGCCTATGGTCCGCCGCGTGGTTCCATCGTCTCCCGGCACGGGCAAGCCCGAACAGATCGCCACCGTTCTCGAACAGGAAATCCGCTCCGGTGTCCTCGGCTTCGGCGACCGGCTGCAAAGCGAGAACGAGCTCGTCCAGCGTTTCTCCGTCAGCCGCAACACCGTCCGCAAGGGCCTCGAGGAACTGTCCAGCCGCGGGCTGATCACCACCAAGGTCGGCATCGGGTCTTTCGTCACCTTCGATGGCAAGCCCGTTGATGACTCAATCGGCTGGTCGCGGGCGCTCGCCAACGCTGGCGCAAATGCCGAGACGCGGACGCTGCGGCTCGAGGTGATCGAGGACCCTGATCTTGCCGCGCTGCTTGGTATAGAAAACCCGTTTTTCATCGCTGTCGATCGGGTGCGCACCAATGCCAGCGACGGCCACGCTATCTCCATCGAGCGCAGTCGCCTGCCATTGTCACCCGAACTGGAGGACGTGCCGTTGCGCGGCCTGCGCGAAGGCTCGCTCCACCAGACGCTCCGCGGCGCCGGCCTCATTCCCGACCATGGCGAGGAATGGGTCGGCATCGAAATGCTCAACCCAGAGGACGCCGCAATCCTCGGCTGCCCGCAAGGCACGCCGTTCCTGCGCGGTCGTCGGTTGACCCGCGCCGCCGATGACCGGCCGATCGAATATGTGACCAGCCTGCTCAACCCGGCGCATTTTGCGCTACATATGAGGTTCTGAGTGATGCCGGATGACACCGGGAACATGACCGATCGGGCTATGGGAGCGCTTGTCGGCGGGGCACTGGGAGATGCGTTGGGCATGCCGACGCAGCTTTTGTCGCCGGCGCGGATTGCCGAACTCTACGGTCATGTCGAGGGCTTCATTGCTCCTTTCGCCGACCATCCGGTGTCGAAGGGGCTCCCCGCCGGAACGATCACCGACGACACCGAACAGGCGCTTCTGCTTGGTCGTATCCTGGTCGAATCCGGCAGCCGATTCGACCACGCAAGGTGGGTCAATGCGCTGCTCGACTGGGAGCGCGACGTCAAGGCGCGCGGCAGTTACGACCTGCTGGGACCATCGACCAAACGCGCCATCGACGCCATAAACCGTGGCGTGGCGGCCGGGGAAGCGGGACGCAGTGGCGACACAAATGGTGCGGCCATGCGCATCGCGCCAGTCGGCATCATGATGCCGCCGGAGCCGCTGGAAGCGCTGGTCGCCAAAGTTGCCGAGACCTGCCGGGCGACGCACAACACCTCGATCGCGATCGCTTCAGCCGCAGCGGTTGCTGCCGCCGTCAGTCGCGGCGTCGTCGGCGGCGACTGGCGCGCCGCTTCCGACAGCGCCATCGCGGCAGCGAGACGAGGAGCGACGCTCGGCAATTGGGTGACCGGCGGTGACATCGCCGCGCGTATTGGGTGGGCGCAGGAGCTCGTACGCGGCAAGGCGACGAAGGACGCGATGCGGCTGATCACCGATCTGGTCGGCACCGGTGTCGCCAGTCAGGAATCCGTTCCGGCTGCATTCGCCGTGCTGGAAGTCGCCGGCGGCGATCCCTGGCAAGCGGCAGTCATCAGCGCCAATCTCGGTGGCGACACCGACACAATCGGCGCCATCGCGGCCGGCATGGCCGGTGCCTGCACCGGCTTTTCCCGATTGCCTCAGAACCGCATTGCAGACCTCAAGGGCATCGACATGACGGAGGTTAGCGCGCTCGCCGCCGACCTTGTTGCGGCGCGGATGTCCAACGGCCGTGTGGACAAGACCAGTAGCGGCAAGGATGCGGCGGCATGAAGGGGCGTCTCGTCCATGTCGGCAGCGCGGTGGTCGACTATGTCTACCATATCGATGCCTTGCCGGCACCGGGCACGGAGAAGACCGCGTCGAGCTATGCACAAGTCGCCGGCGGCGGCTTCAATATGATGGTCGCGGCCAGCCGCACCGGCATGAAGGTGGTGTTCGGCGGCCAGCTCGGCAGCGGACCCAATGGCGACTTCCTGCGCACGGCCTTAGCAACTGAGGGAATCGAGACACCCACGCCGCCATCGTCGACTATGGACAGTGGCAATTGCGTCGCCATGATCTCGAGCGATGCCGAGCGCACCTTCGTCTCATGGCCTGGTGCGGAGAGTGTGCTCAGCCTTGACATGATGGCGCCCGTCTCGGTCGCACCGGGGGATTGGGTGTTCACCTCCGGCTATACGCTTAGCTACCCGGGAAGCCGAGACGCGATTGTTGACTGGATCGAGGCACTTCCGGCCGACACACCGCTTGTCCTCGACCCAACACCTGTTATCACCGACATTCCTCGCCATATCCTGTCGCGGATACTCGCCCGCACCACCTGGTTGAGCTGCAACACGACGGAAGCGACCGCGATTGCCGGTCCGGGCGGTGTCGAGACACTCGCGTCACGGCTTCTAAGAGACCACTCCCCGAAGGCCGTCGGCGTCGTCATTCGCGCCGGGGCGAAAGGCTGCCACGTGCGGCTGGCCGATGGCTCGGCGAAAACGATTGCCGGCTTCCAGGTCGATGCCATCGACACCAACGGCGCCGGGGATACCCATATCGGCGCCTTCGTCAGCGCGCTGGCGCGCGGCATGCCGCCTTTTGAGGCAGCGCGCTACGCCAATGCGGCGGCGGCCATTTCCGTCACCCGCCACGGTGGTTCATCAGCGCCGACCGACTGCGACATCCAGACATTCCTAAGCCATGCCGGCGGTCCGCCGATCGGCCTCCATGGCCGGAAGCAAGAGGCCAAACGCCCGACAGCCTGACAAAGCCCGGGAAGCGGGTAAACACAGAGAGGAACGAACATGCGCATGCCCGACTTGACTGCCCTGCTGACGGCGGCCGCCGTCTTCACCTCCGCACTCGCATTTGCCGCCAAGGCCGACGAGGTGCACGTACTCAACTGGAAGGGCTACGGCGCCGACGAGCCGTGGGCCATCGAAGCCTTTGAGAAGGCGACCGGAAACAAGGTCGTCAACGACTTTTTCAATTCCGAACAGGAGATGCTGACGAAGCTCAGGACCAATCCCAGCCTTTACGACGTCGTCATGATCAACGCCGCCTTCAACGACCAGGCGATGGCGGAAAAGCTGATCCAGCCGATCGAAACATCCAAGCTGCCGAACTACGCCGATATCAGCAAGGACAAGGCCGGGTCGCCAATGCTCGTCCATGACGGGAAGGTTTATGGCGTGCCATGGGTTTGGGGGCTGACGGCGCTCGCCATCAATGAAAAATCCTTCGACAAGCCGCCGACGAGCATCGCCGAAATGTGGGATCCCGCTCACAAGGGCCGCGTCACCATCCGTGACGATGCCGTCGAAGCGGTGCAGTTCGGCGCCATTGCCACCGGCCAGAACATCAACGATGTCAAGGACATGGAGGCGGTCAAGGCGAAACTCACCTCGCTGATGCCGCAGATCAAGACGTTCTGGAGCTCGGAGAACGACTGGAACCAGATGGTTGCCTCTAACCAGATCGACATCGGCACCTATTGGAGCGGCTCGGCCGACCGCGCCAAGACCCATTTCAAGCTGCCGGTCGCGCTCGTGATCCCGCAGGAGGGCGCCGTCGCCTGGCTCGACGCCTTCTCCATTCCGGTCGGATCCAAGAATGTCGCCGGCGCCGAGGCCTTCATCAACTACATGATCGACCCGAAGTTCTATGTCGAATGGGTCACCAAGGTCGGAGCCCCCGTATCCGCCAACACCAAGGCTGTGGAAGCACTTCCCTCGGATGCGTTCAACCGCAAGGTGATGGGTGACCCGGCAGTCGCCAAGCGCATCCAGTTCCAGGCGCCGATCATAGACGCCCAGCGCGAAGCCTATCTGTCGCTCTGGCAGCAGCTCAAGGTCGACGTGAAGTAACAGCAAAAGCCGCGATCAGCCGACCATCGTGTCGGCTGATCCTTCCCGTCCTGGGAGGAGATTGTCATGGCAGTACAGGTTGCAGCCGCGTCGCGCAGCGAGCTGAGATCGGCCCTGCCGCTGCTGGCGCCTGCCTATCTCTGGCTGACGGTTGCAATTTTCCTGCCGCTCTCAGCCATGGTGTTCTTCTCCTTCACGACCGACCTGCCGCTGTCGGGAAAGCCGTGGGCATTCTCGCTCGAAAACTATGCCGCCTTCTTTTCACAAAGCCTTTACCTGACATTGCTTGTGGCCTCGCTGCGCCTCGGCCTCGAGGTGACGCTGTGGTGCATCGTCATCGGTTATCCCGCCGCTTATGTGCTGGCCAAGGTGCTGAAAGGGCGAAGCCGCGAGGCGATTTTCCTCCTCGTCATCCTGCCGTTCTGGTCAAACGGGCTGGTGCGCATCTTCTCCTGGGCGATGGTGCTGCGTGAAGGGGGCATTCTCGACACCGCGCTCAACGCCGTGCTGCCGTTCAAGATCAACATTGATCTCATGTATTCCTATCCGGCCGTCATCATCGGGCTGGTGCACTCCTACGTGCCTTACATGGTGCTGACCTGCTATCTGACCCTGCAGGCCATCGATGACTCGCTGATCGAGGCCGGCCGCTCGCTCGGCGCCTCGAGGCTGCAGGTGCTGAAGCGGGTCATCATTCCGCTGTCGATGCCGGGGCTAGTGGCGGGCGCAGCACTCATCTTCGTCCCGGTCGTTGGCTCGTTCATGGAGCCGCGCATCCTTGGCGGCCGTACCGGTACCTTTTACGGCACTGTTATCGAGGACCAGTTCGTCGCCGTGTTCAATTGGCCGCTGGGTGCTGCGCTCTCCTTTATCCTGCTGGCCGTCGTGCTGGTCATCCTGGCGGTTGCCTCGCCGGTGCTGAGGAGGGCTACGTGATGGCGACGACACGGGTCCTCGAATGGCTCGGCCGCCTGTACATCTGGCTATTGCTCGCCTTCCTCTATGTCCCCATCGTCATCATGGCGCTGATGTCTTTCAACGTTTCGCCCTTCTACCAGCTCCCGTTCGAATGGACGACGGAATGGTACGCCTCGTTGTGGCAGAACGACCAGCTTATCTCAGCCACCTGGAACAGCGTCGAAATCGCAGTCATCACCACTATCATCTGCGTCTTGCTTGGTTCGGCGGCGTCACTGGCGCTCTACCGCTATGAGTTTCGCGGCAAGAAATTCCTGCAGGCGTTGCTGTTTCCGCCAATCGCCATTCCGTGGCTGATCACGGGCACGGCGATGCTGATCTTCTTCTTCGGCGTCGGCATTGGGCGCGGCCTGTTCGCCATCCTGCTCGGCCACGTCGCGCTTGCGCTGCCCTATGTCATCGTCGTGGTGTCGGCGCGATTGCAGACCTTCGCGCCCGAGTTGGAAGAAGCGGCGCGCTCGCTCGGCGCCAATCAATGGCAGGTGACGAACCGCGTCACGCTGCCCTGGATCATGCCGGGCGTCATTGCCGGCGGGCTGTTCGCCTTCGCCGTGTCCTTCGACCAGTTCGTCGTCTCCTACTTTCTGTCGACGCCCGGCCAAACGACGCTGCCGGTCGAAATCTACGCCGCTATCCGCAAGGGTTTCACGCCCGAGATCAATGCTGTTTCGACGATCATCATTGTCGTGTCGATGGCGCTGATGCTGCTGACGGCGCGCTTCTTCAAATTCGGCGGAGAGAAATAATGGCGGGCGTGCAGGTATCGAATGTGTCGCGCAGTTTTGGCGCGCACAAGGCGCTGGACGATGTCTCGATCGATTTCGCCGACGGCGGCTTCTACGCCCTGCTCGGTCCCTCCGGCAGCGGCAAGACCACGCTGCTGCGCCAGATCGCAGGCTTCGACTTTCCCGACTCTGGTCGCATCTCTATAGGCGGCGAAAGTGTTGAGCGGGTGCCGGTGGAGAAGCGGCGCATCGGCATGGTGTTCCAGAACTACGCGCTGTTTCCCAATATGAGCGTCTCCGACAATGTCGCCTTCGGCTTGTCAGTGCGCGGCGAGCCCAAGGCGGTGATTGCCAGCGAGGTGCAGCGCGCACTCGACCTCGTGCAGCTCAGCAGGCTCGGCGGCCGCCGGCCGCACCAGCTGTCCGGCGGCCAGCGCCAACGGGTGGCGCTCGCTCGCGCGATCGTCATCCGGCCGCGCGTGCTGTTGCTCGACGAGCCACTCGGCGCGCTGGACAAGGCGCTCCGCGTCGACATGCAAATCGAGCTCAAGCGCATCCAGCGCGAGATCGGCATCACCACCATCTTCGTTACTCACGATCAGGAAGAGGCGCTGACGATGAGCGACCGTATCGGCATCCTGCGCGATGGCAAGCTGGTGCAGGAAGGCCCGCCCGAGGAGATCTACGATCGGCCGAAGAGTGAGTTTGCCGCCACCTTCCTGGGCGACGCCAACATCCTTCGCGGCAACGCCACTGGTACGGGCATCCGGCTGCCTGACGGAACGGGGATTGCCGCAGGCGCGGGGACGACGCTAGTCGCCGGGATGAAGGCGAGCTGCGCCGTGCGGCCCGAACGAATCCGCATCGCCACCAATGCCGGCGTTCCGGACCGAGCCCATGCCAACATGCTCACGGGCCGGGTCTCCAAGCGTATCTTCGCCGGCAACAGCAGCACGTATTTTGTCGATCGCGATGGCCAGACAATCAAGGTCATCGTGCAGAACACCGGCATCGAAAAGCTGGCGGAAGGACAAGAGGTGGTGCTGCGCTGGTCGCCGGAGAGTACGGTGCTGATCGCCGCGAGCTAGCAGATCCAATCCTTCAGTCTTGCCAGGCGGTCCGCAATCGGGGAAAGCATGGTCGGGCAAAGCGCGAAGCGGAATACTCGATGACGCTTGAGTTGAGTGCGGGCGACCAGTCGATGCTGCGGGGCGAGCAGGGTCCGGCGGTGGCCGCTGCGATGAAGATCCTGGTTGCCTTTTCCAAGGCGGTCGGCGCGCGCACGTTGTTGGATATTGCCGGTGCCCATATCGACGGCTGCCTCTATCACGGCCAGGCCAGCCTCGATTTCGTCGAAAGGCTGATCGAGGGCGGCGGCCGCGTTCGGGTGGCGACGACGCTGAACGTCGGTTCGTTCGATCTGATCCATCCCGGATTGGTGAAGATGCCGGTGTCGCAAGAAGCGCCGGCGCGACGCCTGATGAATGCGCATCTGGAACTCGGCTGCCAGGCGACCTTCACCTGCGCACCCTATCAGACTCGGTTCCGGCCAAGGTTCGGCGAGCAGATCGCCTGGGGTGAGTCCAACGCCATCGTCTTTGCCAATTCGGTGATCGGGGCGCGAACCAACCGCTATGGCGATTTCATCGATTTGTGCTGCGCAATGACCGGGCGCGCGCCAGCCTGGGGACTGCATCTGAGTGAAAATCGACGAGGCCAGGTTCTGTTCGAGCTGGTCGGTTCTGACCCAGAACCGAGCGACAGCCTGTTCGTTGCCGTCGGGCTTATCATCGGGCAAGCAAGCAGCGATCGCATCCCCGTGATCTCGGGCCTGCCAAGACCGCGCGATGAGGATCAGCTGAAAGCGCTAGGCGCCGCCGCCGCGACGACCGGGGCCGTTGCGCTGTTCCATGCGGTTGGTATCACGCCGGAAGCGAACACGCTTGAAGAGGCGTTTCATGGCATGGGGCCAGAGGAAACAATCCGCATCACGCGTGCCGACCTCGACGATGCGCTGGCTAGGTTATCGAGCGTAGCTGACGGCGCGCCTTTGGCGGCCGTGTCGTTAGGCACGCCGCATTTCTCCCATGAAGAGTGGATGCGCCTGTTGCCGCTGCTGCGCGAAGTCGGTCCAGGCAAGGGCGTCCCAATCTATGTCAACACGGGGCGCGCGACGCTGACGCGGCTGCAGGACGAAGGCGCACTGGCCGGCATGGAAGCCTTCGGCCTCGTTCCGGTCACCGACACTTGCACCTATGTCACGTCGATCCTCGAGCGTCTCGACGGCGTGGTGATGACCAATTCGGGCAAATGGGCGCATTACGCACCTGGCAATATCGGTGTGTCGGTCGCCTTCGGTGACATGGAGGACTGCGTCCGCTCGGCTGCGGCCGGCCGCGTCGTGCGAGCCGCGCCATGAAGGCGCCGGCCAGAACCGGTACATTCCACCTTTCCGGCTCGGCACAAGGCCCGGCGCTGGTGCTTTCGCAGGCGCTCAGCTTCTGGGGCGGGATCGACGTCGAAACGGGCGACATCATCGACCATTCGCATCCGGACCTGGGCGGCAATATCGCCGGCAAGATCCTGGTAATGCCGAGCGGGCGAGGGTCGTCGTCCTCGTCTTCGGTTCTGGCCGAAGCGATCCGCAGAGGCACGGCGCCGGCCGGCATTATCCTGGCGCGGCCGGACCCGATCCTTGCCGTCGGCGCCATCGTTGCCGAATTCCTCTACGAAATCAGCATGCCGCTGGTCGTCTGCGGCATGTCAGGCATTGTCTCCGGCGACCGGATCGCGATCGGTCTGGGCGAAGATGCGCAAGCGATGGTGAGCAAGCTCTAGCCGGCCATCAGTCCCGCCGCGCCCCGCCGCCAATAGGCTGCGGCCAGTGTTTCGTTGCGGCCAAACGCAAGCGTGCCGCGCCAGTGTTCGCGCACCGTCCTGGCGGCTGCCGCTTCGGCCGCGAACCAGCCGAATGCCGAACCGGTCGGCCACGCGACCGACTGGATGGCGCGCGCCAGCCTGTCGTCGATGCCGGCCTGCACACCATTTCTCGGCAGCCAGTGCAGCTCAATGCCGGTCGCGTTGTCGATGGCCTGCCGTTCGCCATCGTCGGCGATCTCGACGAAGGCCACGCCGATTGCCCTTACCCGGCCGGCGCGCTCTTTTCTCTGAGGCGCTTGCCGGCCAAACAAAGTTGCCGGGCCGGCACAAACATTGGCACGATATTCTATCCCGCCAACTTGACCGCGAACGGCCTCTCCGGCCTATAATTCTACTAAGTTCATAGACTAAAGTGAATTTTGGCGGCCGTGGCATTCGCCCAAGCCTGACAAGGCGAGAATGCCGCAATGCCGGGCGCCCATAGGGAGAGCATCGATGCCGAAAACTGAATCCAATCCTATCGACCTTGGAACCAGAGCTGCCGATTTCCTGCTGCCGGACGCCAATGGCGTGCTGCACCGGCTCGCGGATTTCGATACCAAGCCGGCGCTGTTAGTGGCTTTCATCTCAAATCGCTGCCCGTTTGTCTTGGTGATCCGCGAGCAATTCGCCGACTTCGCCAGGGACTATGCCGACAAGGGCCTGCAGGTGGTGGCGATCAACGCCAACGACCATGAAGCACATCCCGAGGAGACGCTGGCCCGCATCGGCGAGCAGGCCGAAGAATTCGGCTATACCTTCCCCTATCTCAAGGACGCTTCGCAGCAGACGGCGAAAGCCTATGGCGCGGCTTGCACGCCCGATTTCTTCCTGTTCGGCGCCGAGCGTCGGCTGGCCTATCACGGCCAGTTCGACGATGCCCGGCCAGGCAATGGCAGGCCGGTGACGGGTGCTGATCTGCGCGTCGCCGTCGACGCGGTGCTGAAGGGCGACACGCCTGCCGCCGAGCAGGTGCCGTCGATCGGCTGCAATATCAAGTGGAGCGCCGGCAATGAGCCGGTGTGGTTCTCCAAGGCGGCTTGAGCCGAACTTCTGCCGGCCGCCAACTCCTTCCGCGAGTGATCATGCCGAAGACTGCCACAGCCGTCCGCGCCGCGCCCGAAACGCTGCACCTCAATGCCGATGTGCTGGTGCTGGGCGGTGGCCCGTCAGCCGCCTGGGCGGCCGTCGCGGCGGCTGAAAACGGTGCGAGCGTGGTGCTGGCCGACAAGGGTTATCTCGGCACCAGCGGCGCTACCGCACCGTCGAACACCGGCACCTGGTGCGTGCCGCCGGGCGACAACAGGCATGCGGTGGTCGAGCGCCGCTGGCAGCGCACCGGCGAGCTCGCCGACCAGCGCTGGATGCTCCGCTGCGTCGACACGGCGTACCGCAACCTGCTGCAACTTTCCGAATGGGGCTACCCGTTTCCGAGCGAGGATGACGGACGGCTCTACATCGCCAATCTGCGCGGACCGGACTATATGCGCTTCATGCGCCGCAGGGTGCTGCTGGCCGGCATCACCGTGCTCGACCATCATCCGGCGCTCGAACTTCTGTCGGACGGCGATGCGGTCGTCGGTGCTGCCGGCGTCGGCCGCCAGGTCGAGCGCGACTGGCGGGTCGATGCCAAGGCGGTCGTGCTGGCGACCGGCGGCTGCGCCTTCCGCGAACGCATCCTCGGCTCGACCGGGCTGACCGGTGACGGCTATCTGATGGCGGCGGAAGCCGGCGCCAGCCTGTCGGGCATGGAGTTCACCGGCAAATATACGCTGGCGCCGCATGGCTCCTCGCTGAACAAGGGCCTGCCGTTCCGCTGGGCGTCGTTCCACCGCAAGGACGGTTCGCCGATCCTCGGCCCGACCGGCGAGCCGCTGCGCAACGGCATCGGCGACCGTGAGGAGGAAGTGGCGCGTGCTTTGATCGAGGGGCCGGTCTATGCGCGGCTCGACCAGGCCGAGCCCGCGCTGCAAGGCTGGCTGCGCCAGGGCCAGCCGAACTGCTTCGTGCCCTATGATCGCGCCGGCATCGATCCCTTCAGCGACCTGTTCCGCGTTACGCTGCGCGCCGAAGGCACAGTGCGCGGCACCGGCGGCATCGACATCGTGTCCGACGACTGCGCCACCGGCGTGCCTGGTCTTTACGCCGCTGGCGACGCCGCCAGCCGCGAGATCATGACCGGCGCGGTTTCGGGCGGCGGCGCCGTCAATTCGTCCTGGGCTCTGGCCAGCGGCTGGTGGGCCGGCAAAGGCGCTTCGACCCATGCCAGGCGCCGCGCCGGCAAGGCGTTCCGCAGCGAGGTCCAGCCGCTCGGCCAGGCCGGCCTGCGCCCGGCCGCTTCGCCGCGTGCCGATATCGCGGGAAGCGAGATCATCGAGGCCGTGCGCCAGGAGGTGATACCGCTGGACAAGAATTTCTTCCGCACCGGCGCTGGCCTTGAAAAAAGCGGTGAGCGGCTGGAGAGCGTCTGGCGCGATGTCCGCGACCATCTGCAGGGCGAGGGGCTGGATCGGATCCGTACGCGTGAGGCCGCGTCGATTGCCGCCGCAGGGCGCTGGTCGGTCACTGCCGCGCTTCATCGCAGCGAGAGCCGCGGCATGCATCGCCGCACCGATCTGCCGGGCAAGAACCCGGCGTTTGCGCACCGGCTGGTGATCACCGGCGTCGATGATTTCCGCATCGCCGGAGCACCCGATCGGCTGGCGGAGCTGGCGTCATGATCGAGATCGTCTCGGCCACACGCTGCGTCGAATGCGATATCTGCGTCAAGGTCTGCCCGGCCAATGTCTTCGACGCGACGGACGGCGTGCCGGTGATCGCGCGGCAGGAAGACTGCCAGACCTGCTTTCTCTGCGAAATCTACTGCCCGACCGATGCGCTCTATGTGGCCGAGTTCGCCGAAGGGCCGACCGGCATCAGCGAGATCGAGGTCGAAGCGCGCCATCTGTTCGGCAGCTATGCCCGCGCGCTCGGCTGGCAGCGCGGCAAGGCCGGCGGCTCTGAGTTCGACCCGACGCACCGCATCCGCGTGGCGCAGTGACAGAGAGACGACCGGAGTAGAGACATGGACCGCATCGTCATCAGCGACATCAAGAAGACTTTTCAGCTCAAGCCGGGACAATTCGTCACCGTCGACGGCGAGGCGACCGACCGCGTTACCGTGCTAGACGGCGTCGATCTCGCCATCCGCACGGGCGAGTTCATCACTCTGGTTGGGCCGAGCGGCTCGGGCAAGTCGGTGCTGCTCGACATCATCGGTGGGCTGACGCAGGCAACCAGCGGCGGCGTCCAGCTCGACGGCAGGCGGATTACCCGACCCGACCCCAAGACCGGCTACGTGTTCCAGCAATATGCGCTGTTTCCCTGGCGCACGGCGCTGGCCAACATCGAATATGCGCTGGAAGTGCGTGGCGTCACCAAAGCCGAGCGCACCGCCACGGCCCGCCATCTGTTGTCGCTGTTCGGCCTCGCGGGCTTCGAGGACCGGTTTCCCAACCAGCTTTCAGGCGGCATGCAGCAGCGCGTGGCGATCGCCCGGGCGCTGGCCAGCAATCCCGAAGTGCTGCTGATGGACGAGCCGTTCGCCGCCCTCGACCAGCAGACCCGCGAAATCCTGCAAGGCGAACTGCTCAGGATCTGGGGCAAGATCAAGACCACGGTGATCTTCGTCACTCATTCGATAGACGAGGCGATTTTCCTGGCCGACCGGGTAGTGGTGATGACCGCGCGTCGGGGGACGGTGAAGGAGATCATCGAAATCGACCTGCCGCGGCCGCGCGACGGCGACATCCGCGCAAGTGCTGCCTTCAACCATCACCGCGCCCGTGTCTGGGACGTGCTGCGCGACGAAGTCAACAAGGCACAGAAGGACTGGACGCTGTCGCCGGCGTTCAGCCACTGAGGAGTTTTGGCATGGCCTATCTGACCGAAAAGTTTGGCGCCGCCGGCGGCTTTCATCCGTTTGCTGGAGCCGGTGAGGCGGTGGCCGCCGCCAGGGTTCCGGCAATCAAAGCCCGCAGCGCTGCGCCGACGGTCAGGCGCAGGAGAGGAACCGGCTTCGGCACGTTCATCTACGGCCTGCCGCTGCTCGGGCTATTCTTCCTCACCTGGGAGATTGCGCCGCGGCTCGGCTGGCTGAACCGCATCTTCTTTCCACCGCTGAGCGAGGTGCTGGTCGCGTGGTGGGATCTGCTCGCCTCTGGCGTGCTGGTCGACCATATCGGCATCAGCCTGCAGCGCGCGGCCATAGGCTTCGCGCTTGGCGTGGTCGTGGCGATCCCGCTCGGCCTGCTGATGGGGCGCTATTCGCTGTTCGAGAAGGTCTCCGACCTTTTGGTGCAGACGCTGCGCAACACCTCGCAGTTCGCGCTGCTGCCGGTGTTCATCCTTCTGCTCGGTATCGGTGAGGAATCGAAGGTGGCGATCACCTTCTATTCCTCGGTGTTTTTCCTCCTTGTAAACACGATCAGCGGCGTTAAGTCGGTCGATCCGCTGCTGATCAAGGCGGCGCGCTCGATGGGCACGTCCGACTTCGACCTGTTCCGGAAAATCATCCTGCCGGCCAGTATTCCCTCGATCGTCGCCGGCGCGCGGCTCGGCGTGAAATCCTCGTTGTTCGCGGTGATCGGCGCCGAGATGCTGGCCGCCAAATCCGGCCTCGGCTTCCTCATCCAAAACTCGCAACTGATGATGGAAACAGCCGATATGTATGCCGGCATCCTGACCCTCACCGTCATCGGCCTTGCCGTCAACTACCTGCTCGTCTGGTTCGAGCGCTGGGCAACTGCCTGGAAGGGCCAGTCGGAAGCTTCGCCGACTTAAACAGGCAACCAATTCACGCCAATTGGAAAGGAATTCCAGGTGTCCAAGATCTTTTTCAGTGCCTTTCGCCGCTTGCTGCTCAAGAGCGTTCTTGTCGCGGCCGCCTGTCTCGTCGCCATTGTCTTCGTCGCCCCTGGCTTCGCGCAAGACAAGCCCGATGTCATCCGCATCGGCAGCACAGCGCCGGGGCACCTCAAATTCATCCTCGCCCAGCAGGACGGCTGGTGGGAGAAGGAATTCGCCAAGGACGGCATCAAGGTCGAATTGGTGACCTTCAATGGCGGTTCCGAGGCGACCACAGCGCTGGCGACCGGGGCGATCGAGGTCACCTATACCGGCAACAATCCGGCGCTGCGCGTCGCGGCCTCTGGGGCCGACGTCAAGCTGATTGGCCTGTCGAGCTATGTGAAGGCTGGCGGCTCCTCCATCATCGTCAAGGCCGACTCGCCACTAAAGACATTGCAGGATCTCAGGGGCAAGAAGGTCGCCTATCTCACCGGCACCGTACGGCATTCGAATTTCAGCAAGGCGCTGAACAGCGTCGGCCTGACGACGGCCGATGTCGAAGGGCTGAATCTGCCCTTCGAAGCGTCGGGCCCGGCGCTGCTGCGCGGCGACATCGATGCCATCGTCGAGACCGACTCGACGGCGGCCAAGCTGGTCGACACCGGCGAGGCCCGCGTGCTCTACGACACCGGCACCCATCCGGAATGGAACGTGCCGAACGTCATCTCCGTCAACGGCGCCTTCGCGGCGAAATACCCGGATCTGGTCAAGCGGCTGCTGAAGGTCGATATCGAGATTTCGCGCTGGGCCGACGCCCACCCCGATGAGACGATCAAGACCTTCGTCGAGGCAACCAAGTCGTCGGAAAAATCCGTGCGCAAGACGTACAGCCAGGGCCTGTTCTACCAGGACCCGAAGCTCACCGACGATGCGATCACCGCGCTCAAGGGCGAGGAGAAGTTCATGGCCGGCGCCGGGCTGCTGAAGGGGGCGATCGACTATGGCAAATGGGTCGACAAGAGCTTTGTCGACGGCGCCTATACGGAAGTCGCCGCCGTCCAGTAACTCGCTTGACGATGTTGCGGGCTGCGCCAGTCGGCGCGGCCTTTCTCATCCCTAAAGGTTCCGTTCAGATCTCCGGGATGCTTTCTCTGAAGATCACTTGCAGCCGTGGCTGGTGCAGTTCGTAAGGCAACCCCCTGACCGCGTGGGTCAAGGTGTTGAGCGCCTCGCGGGCCTCGACGCGCGGGTTCTGGTCGATGACCGCGTCGAGCGTGCCGTCGAGCAGAAGCTCCTTGGTGCCTTCCGTTACCTCATGGCCGAGAAAGACCGTCGACAGCGCGCGCCCGCGCTCCTTGAGTGCGCGGGCGATGCCGGTGTTGCCGGCGCCGACATTGTAGATGGCGGCCAGGTCCGGGTGCCGGTCCAGCAGGGCGGAAGCCTCCGAATAGGCTTTCTCCCGATCGTCGAGCATTTCGCGCATCTCGACGATCTGCAGATTGGGCGATTCTTCCGCCAGAATGTGGCGGAAGCCCATCTCGCGCTCTTCGTGGCCGCGGTAGGAGAGCGAACCGGCGAACAGCGCGACCTTGCCCGGACGCCCGGCGCCCATGAAGCGGTTGAGAAGGTAGCCGGCGAGCCGGCCGGCGGCGCGGTTGTCGATGCCGATATAGGCGACCCTCGGCACATGCAGGATGTCGGAAGCCATGGTGACGACCTTGACGCCGCTGGCAGAAAGCGAGCGGATCGCCTCGCGCACCGTTGGATGGTCGAGCGCGATCACACCGACGCCTTGCGTCTGCCCGTGCAGTTCCTGCAGCAGACGGGCGAGCCGGTCCGGATTGAAGCCCTCGATGGTGGCGACGCGGACGTCGAGGTCCGGCCGCGCCTGCGCCTGCGCCTCGATCTGGCGGTGCAGCATCTTGATGAAGGAATTGGTGCCGGCGGGCAGGGCGAAATCGAGCCGTATGACCTCACCGCGCAGCGCGTTGAGCGAGCTCGGATTATTCGAATTTTCAGCGATATAGCCAAGCCGCTGTGCCGTTTCGAGCACGACCTCGCGAGTGCGCGCCCTGACCCCGGCGCGGTTGTTGAGCACACGGTCGACCGTGGCGGCGGAAACGCCGGCTTCCCGGGCTATGTCTGTCAGCGTGGACCGCACTGTCGATCACCTCATTCCAAAATGTGCCAGGGGCGCATCGAGATCACGCATTTCATGGGTCCGTTGTCGAAGCGGCGGCTTCATCGCCAGCCGCGATTCTGATGGGAAATGATGTAACCAGCCTTGGCCGATGCGCAAGCTGCCGCGGTACACCAAAATGCCGAAGCGGACGGAGGTGGGTTGGTGCACAGGCCGGGCCCTTCAAATTCAAGCACAGGAATCAGTGTGATGACCGAGGTGAGCGCCAATTCCCCCTCCCTTGAGTTATTATGAGGTATCTTGATTATTTATGATGTTGACAGGCTTCGTATAGTTCCGTCAATATCCATCATAAGGGCCGTGGAGGAACAAGGCCCTCAGGGAGGAGTTCCAATGTCGAATTTGATCCGCGTGTCGCGGCGCCGTTTGCTGGCGTCCGGTGGAAAGGCGGCAGTCCTTGTTGCCGCCGCAGGTATTGCACCGAAATTCATTCGACCAAGCCGTGCCTATGCGGCCGATGCCCTGGCGCCCGGCATGATCGGTGGCCCGACGGGCTTCGACGGCTCGGAGCGCTATCAGTACGGGCCAGATACGCCGGAGGGTCGCGCCATCGAAGCGGCCAAGGCGATGAAGGGCGCCGGCAAGGCGCCGGCCAAGATCGTACTTGGCCTGTCCGACGGCTCGATCGGCCAGCTGACCCAGCCGTTTCCGGCCGGCGCGCCGTCGATCAAGGATCTCTGGGAGAAAGAAACCGGCATTCCGCTTGAGATCGTCGGTGTGCCCAACGGCCAGGAATTCACCAAGACGATGCAGGACATCTCCACCAAGGGTGGAGCCTATGACATCTACGCGGTCGAATGGAACCGTCTTGGCGACCTCGCCGAAACCGGCGGCATCCTCAAGCTTGACGACTTCGTCGCGCAATACAAGCCGGAATGGGACGATCCCGAGCGCGGCTACGTCAATGGCGCCAAGGGCGTCTCGCTGCTCAACCAGTATCGCGGCTCGACCTATGGCGTCTCGCTGGATGGCGACTTCCAGACATGGGTCTACCGCACCGATCTGTTCGGCGACGCAGACGAGAAGAAGGCCTTCTCCGACAAATATGGCTATGAACTGGCGGCGCCGAAGACGTGGAAGCAGCATGACGAGATCGCGGCCTTCTTCCAGCGCCCGGACA
Source organism: Mesorhizobium sp. ISC25 (assembly GCF_042295465.1). Lineage (NCBI taxonomy): Bacteria > Pseudomonadati > Pseudomonadota > Alphaproteobacteria > Hyphomicrobiales > Phyllobacteriaceae > Mesorhizobium > Mesorhizobium sp. ISC25. The sequence goes on from NZ_CP135441.1 coordinate 238,313, forward strand.
AGGGCCTGTTCGGCTCGACCGATTTGCGCAACCAGGGCTGGGGCTACACCAACTGGTATCAGCGTTATGTCTCAATGGCTTCGCCCAATCAGTTCTTGTTCGACGATACCGGCAAGCCGCTGATCAATTCGGAGCAAGGTATCGCGGCGACCAACGAGTACATTGCGTCGCTTTCGCATCATTCGCCCGATGCGATCTCCTGGGGCTGGCCGGAGCAGTACGGCAATTTCGCCAAGGGCGGCGCGGCCATGACCTGCGCCTTCTCCAATCTGCCGAAATTCCTCGACAATGCCGGCAACAAGGATTCAGCTGTCACCGGCAAGATCGGCTCGATGCTGCCGCCCGGCCGCGAGATCGACGGCAAGCTGGTCAGCCGGTCGGTGCTGTGGCTCAATTTGTCGGCGTCGGTTTCCTCGCAAGCCAAGAATCCGGAGGCCTGCTACCTGTTCCTGCAGTGGCTGGGTTCAAGCCGCATCTACGCCTGGATGACCGCCAATCCGGGCGGTTACTTCGATCCGTTCCGGCTGTCGGATTTCTCCGATCCGCTGGTCCGCGAGACCTATCATGCTTACCACATGGACGTGGTGCGCGAGACGGTCGCCCGCACCGTGCCCACCATCAACTATCCCGGCGCCACCGCCTTCCACAACGCGCTGGACGAGAACCTAGTCGCCGCGCTGACCAAGGCCAAGACGGCCGAGCAGGCGATGGCCGACACCGAGGCCGAGTGGAAGAAGATTGCCCGCCGTACCGGCGAGGAGAAGCTTCTCGAAGCCATCAAGACCAACAAGGAGGCCTGGCCCACCGTCCTCGATCCGATCGCCTGATCCTTCCAGGATCCTACCAAGGAGGGGAGGAGCGGTCGCTCTTCCCCCCGGCAACGAAAGACCCAGCAAAGCCGCAAGATGAAGCGTTCAGTTCCTTTCGAGATATTCCGCTATGCCGCGATCTTTGCGGCGATGGCGGTGACGCTGGTGCCGATCCTGTGGATGGTGTCGATGGCGTTCAAGCCGATCGCCGAATGGTCGGCGACTGGCGCCGACCTGACATGGTGGCCGAAGAACCCGACACTCAGCAATTTCCGCTTCGTCTTCGGTGAATCGACCAACAATCTGATCGTCGCCCTCGACCGCACCGCCTTGAAGCCGATCCTGTCGTCGCTGCTGTCGGCCACGTTCGGCACGGCGATCGCCATGTCGGCGGGCACCGCGGCGGCCTACGGGCTGTCGCGCTTCGGCTCGGGCCAGAACCTGCCGCTGGCGCTGATCCAGCTTCGCCTGTTTCCGCCGATGGCGGTCATGACCCCGGTGATGATCATGTGGGCCTTTCTCAACTTCACCGACAGCTGGTGGGGGCTTTCGTTGATCTACGGCATCGTCACGCTGCCTTTCGCCTTCTGGCTGATGAAGACCTTCTTCGACGACATGCCGCGCGAGATCGAGGAGGCGGCGCTGGTCGAGGGCTGTTCGCGATGGCGCGTCTTCACCCGCATCACGCTGCCGATGATGCGCGCGCCGCTGGCCAGTGCCGCGCTGTTCGTCTTCATCCTCAACTGGTCGGACTATCTGATTGCGCTGCTTCTGACGACGCGCGAATGGGTGACGGTCCCCGTCTACATGGCGTCGCTGTCCTCCTCGATGACCGGACAGCTCTATGGCGCCAAGGCAGCCCTCGGCCTGATCGCCGCGGTGCCGTGTGTCATCATGGGGATCGCCATCCAGCGCCACCTGGTTCGCGGGCTGACCTTCGGGGCGCTCAAGCAATGAGTGCGGTGACAGCCACGATTTCGGAGGGCGACATGCAAGCCTCCAAAGCGGCATCGGTGTTGCCGGACGAGGGCGCACGGCTCGGCTTCCGGTTGACCCTGCCGGCGCAGATCCTGGTGCTGTTCATCGCAGTCTTCCCGCTCCTGATGCAGCTCTATATCAGCCTGACCGACTGGTCGCCGCTGTCGGGCACCGGCTGGTGGAATGCCTGGTCGATGTGGAACAGTTTCGCCAATTACACCGACCTTGCCGCGGACGCGCGCTTCTGGAGTGCGCTGAAGCGCACGACCATCGTCATGATCGTCTGCGTGCCGGCGGAGTTCTTGCTCGGCTTGGCGCTCGCGACGCTGTTTGCCGACGAGTTTCCGGGCAAGCGGATCTTCTACTCGATCCTCTTGATGCCGATGATGGTGGTGCCGGCGGTGGCCGGCTACATGTTCTTCATGCTGTTTCAGTCGGGCGGCCCGGTCAACGACATCCTGTCGGCGATGTCAGGCGTTCCCGTCACCATTGCCTGGCTGTCGGACCCGACGCTGGCGCTCATCGCCGTCATGGTCGCCGACATCTGGCAGTGGACGCCGCTGATGTTCCTGATCCTGCTTGCCGGTCTGGTCGGCGTGCCCGAGGACCAGATCAAGGCGGCGACGCTGCTCGGCGCCAACCCGTGGCAGTGCTTCGTCACCATCGTGCTGCCGAAGATGAAGACGATCATCATCATCGCTCTGGCGATCAGGGTGATCGAGAACTTCAAGATCTTCGACACGCTTTACATCATGACCGGTGGCGGACCCGGCGTCGCTACCGAAACCATCTCCGTTTACATCTACAAGCTCACCACCCAGGACCTGATCTGGGGCTATGTGGCGGCAATCGCGCTGGCCATATTGATCGTGCTGTCCATCGCCGCCGTGTTTGCCATGAAACGCATGGCTCGGGTACGCGAGGTGGCGGCATGAGCACCATCCATCTGCAGAACCTCGTCAAGAAATTCGGCGATTTCACCGCGCTGAAGACGATGGATCTGGCCATCGCCGACGGCGAGTTCATGGCGCTGCTCGGGCCGTCCGGCTGCGGCAAGTCGACGACGATGAACATGATCGCCGGCATGGAAGAGCCGACCAGCGGCAAGATCCTGTTCGGCGAGCGCGACATGGCCGGCGTGCCGATGGGGCGGCGCGGCGTCGGCTTCGTCTTCCAGAACTATGCGATCTTCACTCATATGAGCGTGCGGCAGAACCTCGCCTACGGGCCGAAAATGCGCGGCGCACTAAAGGCCGAGATCGACCGCCGTGTCGGCGCCATTGCCGAGATGCTGCAACTGACGCCGCTGCTCGACCGCAAGGCCGACAGGCTGTCGGTCAACATATTGCAGCGGGTCGCGATCGGCCGTTCTGCGATCATGGAGCCGGCGATCTTCCTGCTAGACGAGCCGCTGTCCAATGTCGACGCCGCCTTCCGGGCAGTGATGCGGACCGAACTGAAGCAGTTGCAGCGGCAGTTCCGGCAGACCATGGTCTATGTCACCCACGATCAGCTCGAAGCGATGACCATGGCGGATCGCATCGCGGTGATGGACCACGGCGTGCTGCAGCAAGTCGGCACGCCGCTCGAGGTCTATAACAATCCGGCCAACGTCTTCGTTGCCCGCTTCATCGGCGCGCCGGGCATGAACCTGCTCAAGGGCAGGCCGGCGGAAAGCGACCGTGGCCTGGTCATCGATCTTGGGCCGCTCGGGGCGACGCCGCCGCTGCCGGTCGAGATCGCCGATGCCGCACGCCGGATGCGCGGCGAGGCGTTTTATGGCTTTCGACCGGAGCAGGTGACTTTGACTGAAGGCGGCCGTGGCCTCTCCATGCCGGTGAGTTTCGTCGAGCGGATCGGCGCGCGCACCATCATCCATCTTGGCGAGGGCGAGACTGTGGTGAAGGCGGTGTTCGACAATGATGTCGGGCTGGCGATCGGGCAGACAGCTGTCGTTGCGCCTGCGGCGGAGGCGGTGCGCGTCTTCGACGCCGCCTCCGGCCTTGCGTTGAGAGCAGGTTGAGATGGCCGATATCGTTTTCCGTAATGTGACAAAACGCTATGGCGGCACGCTGGCCGTCGACGATGCGTCGTTCGCGGTGAACGACAACGAGTTCTTCTGCTTCTTCGGGCCGCCGCTGTCGGGCAAGTCGACGATACTCCGTCTGGTGCTCGGGCTGGAAACCCCGGACACGGGCGAGATCCTGATTGGCGGCAAGCCGGTCAACACGGTGTCGCCGGCGGAGCGCGATGTCGCCATGGTGTTCCAGAATCTGGCGCTGTTCCCGCATATGAGCGCGCGCGACAACATCCGTTTTCCTTTGGTCGAACGCCGGGTCGCCGAAGCCGAGATCGAAAAACGCGTCGCCGAGGTCGCGGCTAAGCTGCATATCGGACATATCCTGCACAAACCGCCGGCGCAGCTTTCAGGCGGCGAGCGGCAGCGTGTGGCGATCGCCCGTGCGCTGGTGCGTGATCCCGTCGCGTATCTGATGGACGATCCGATCTCGGCGCTCGACGCCCGGCTGCGCGAGGAGACGCGCGTCGAGCTGAAGCGCATCCAGCGCGAGCTCGGCAAGACGCTGATCTACGTCACGCACGACCAGGAAGAAGCGATGTCGGTCGCCGACCGAATAGCCATTCTGGACAACGGCAAGATCAGGCAGATCGGCGCGCCGGCCGAGATCTATGATCGGCCGGCCAGCACCTATGTGGCGCGGCTGCTCGGCTCGCCGATGATGAATATATTGAAGTCGGTGCACGGCGCGGAAGGCGTGGAGGCGGCGGAAGGCACGATCCGCATCGCGGATACCGGCGCCCCGGCCGATGCCGTGGAAATTGGACTCAGGCCGGAAGACATCAAGGTTAGGGCCTGGGCGGAGGGGGGCGCGGGCCGCCCGGCGCGAGTGTTCGAGGTCGAGCCGCTCGGCGGCTACACCGTTGTGACGCTCGCCGCCGGGCAGGCGCGTCTGTGGGCGCTGTTGCGCGGCCAGCCGGACATCAGGCCGGACGCGATGGTGGCGATATCCTGCGAGCCGGGCAGGGTGCATTATTTCGGGCAAAGCGGGGAAGCGCTGGCAAGATGACGTCGGCTGCAAGGAACGAGCTTCGGGAGGAACATATGGCAGGCGAAGAAATAGCGGGCAACGGCTTCGAGCCGGACGTTAAAGTCCGCACCAGGGAATACAGGATCGGCTGCGTCGGCGCCGGCATGATCATGGCCGAATGTCACCTTGCCGCTTACAAGGAAGCCGGTTTCCCCGTGGTGGCGATTGCCTCGCGGACCAAGGCCAGTGCCGAGAAGGTCGCCAAACGCTGGGATATCCCGACCGTCCACGACACGCCGGAACAGCTCATCGAGGACAAAAACGTCGATATCATCGATCTTGCCTTTCCGCCCGACCAGCAGCCGGCGCTGATCCGCCATGCTCTGAAGCAGGCACATATCAAGGCGATCCTGGCGCAGAAGCCATTGGCGCTGTCCCTCGAAGGGGCCGTCAAGCTTCGCGACGAGGCGGCCAAGGCAGGCAAGATCCTCTCGGTCAACCAGAACATGCGCTACGACCAGTCGATGCGCGTCTTGAAGCAGATCATCGACAGCGGCGCGCTCGGCGACATCGTCTTCGCGCAGATCGACATGCATGCGATCCCGCACTGGCAGACGTTCCTGGAAGAGTACGACCGGCTGACGCTCGCAAACATGAGCGTCCACCATCTCGACGTAATGCGCTTCCTGTTCGGCGATCCCCTGGAGATCACCACCCTGACTCGCAAGGACCCGCGCACCCGCTTCGACCATTCGGACGGCATCACCGTGTCGACGATCAAGTTCCCGTCCGGCGTGCTTGCCGTATCGCTGGAGGATGTCTGGTCCGGTCCGCGCCAGGAGGGCTACAAGGACGACCAGCACATCAACTGGCGCGTCGACGGCACCAAGGGTGTCGCCAAGGGCACCATCGGCTGGCCGACTGGCGCTGCCTCGACGCTGACCTATGCCTCGACCGAGACAACCGGCGGTGAATGGGTGACGCCAAGCTGGGACACGATGTGGTTCCCGCATGCCTTCATCGGCGTCATGGAGCAGCTCCAGCACGCGGTCAAGACGGGCGAGCCGCCGGCGCTGTCCGTCGCCGACAATGTCAAGACCATGGCGCTGGTCGAAGCGGGCTACCGCTCGATCGACAAGGGCCGAACGGTCAAACTTTCCGAAATATCAACTGACTGAATCACGTACAGGGAGGACTTCACACCATGATGCAGGCAGGTATTTTCACGGGTTATTTCCCGTATGGCCTCAAGGAAACCGCGCAGAAGATCCGCGCGCTCGATTTCAACACCGTGCAGCTTGACCTGCATTTCAGGGATATCGACCTGTCCGCCGGACAGATCACCAGGGACAAGGCCAAGACCGTCCGCGATACGTTTCGCGACCACAATCTGCCGGTCTGCTGTGTGTCGGGCTATACCAACATCATCCATCCGGACCTGGGCGAGCGCGAGAGGCGCGTCGGCTATCTGAAGGAGATCATCCGCAATGCCCGCCATTTCGGCACCCCTTACGTGATCTCGGAAACCGGTACCTACAACACCGAGTCCGACTGGGTGCATCATCCGAAGAACAAGACCGAGGAAGGTTTTGAGGAATGCCGCAAGGTCATCGCCGACCTTGCCCAGACCGCCTATGACCACGGCGCGGTCTTCCTGCTCGAAACCTATGTCAACAATGTCGTCGGCTCGGTCGAAGAGACGGTGAGGATGTTCGCGCAGGTCGACCACCCGGGCCTCGGCCTGTTGATGGACCCGACCAACTATTTCGAAACTCACAACATCGACAGGATGGACCAGATCCTGAACCAGGTGTTCGATACGCTGACCGACAAGATCAAGATAGCCCACGCCAAGGACGTCAAGCGTTCCGGCGGCGACAAGTCGGAGAAGCACGCCGACATCGGTGACGAGGACGCGCTGGAGAGCCACACTTTCCGCGGCGTCGGCGAGATCGAGCTGCCGGCGCCCGGCCTCGGTTCGCTGAATTACGACCTCTATCTCAAGCGGCTGGCCGAAAAGCACCCGAACATCCCGGTCATCATCGAGCATCTTTCGGAAGACGACGTGCCGCGTGCCAAGAAATTCCTCGATGGGAAATTCCGCGCCAACGGACTGTGATGGCGCGGTTCGGCTACGAAACAAGGGAGGAAGAGAAATGTTGAAATTCGCGTTGAAAATCGCGGCCACGGCGACCGTTCTCGCCGGTGTGGCGCTGGGTACGCCGGCGCTGGCGCAGGACGCTCAGAAGACGTTCTACCTGTTGTCGCATGGCGGCCCGTCGGATGCCTTCTGGATCGACTGGAATGCCGGCGCGACCAAGGCCTGCGACCAGCTCAAGGTGACCTGCAAGATCTCGTTCAGCGGCGGCGACATGGCGGCGCAGAAGGAAGCCTTCAACTCGGCACTCGCCGCCAAGCCGGACGGCATCGCCACCACCTCGGCGCAGCCCGGCCTGTGGACCGAGGAGGTCAAGGCAGCGAAGGCGGCGGACATCCCGATCGTGTTCTTCAACACCGACGATCCGGCAACCGGCCGGCAGGCCTATGTCGGTGCCGACCTCAAGGAAGCCGGTGTCATCTGGGCGAAATATCTAGTCGACCACAAGATGGTGAAGCAGGGCGACAAGGTGTTCCTGCCGGTCGAAGTGCCGGGCGCCAGCTACCAGCAGCTCGAGACCGAAGGCATCGCGAGCGTCTTCGATCCGCTCGGCATCAAATATGACGTGGTCGATTGCGGCACCGATCCGGCCGGCATCATCGCCAAGATGACCGACTACGTGGTCGCCAACAACCCGCCGGCAATCATCGCGCTCGGCGATTCCGTAGCTGCCAGCGTCAAGCGGGTGTTCGACGGCGCCGGCGTGCCGGCCGGCAAAATCCCGGTCGTCGGCTGGGGCAATTCGAAGGAGACGGCCGAGTCCGTCAAGGCCGGTTTCGTCAACGCGGCTGCCTGGCAGTTCCCGTCGGCGCAGGGCTTCATGCCGGTGGCGCTGCTCGGGTTGGCCGCCGCTGGCGAACCGATCGGCTACGACATCCACACGTTCAGCCTCTACGACGCCTCGAGCGTTGAACCGATCCTAAAACTCTACAACAAGTGATTGAAATTGACGCTCGCCGCGCAGGCGGCGGGCGTCACCCTGGCGTATGGTTCGAGCTGTCATGACAATTGCCGCAGAAGAGGAAATGCCGCGTGCCAAACGCAGGTCGAGCCTGATGCGCTCGCCGCAGTTCTCTTCGCTCGTCATCCTGATCGTCCTGCTTGCGGTGTTCGCGATCGCCGACGCGAATTTCTTGTCGCCGCTCAACATCTCCAACATGATGGCATTCCTGCCCGAGCTCGGCATCATCGCGCTCGGCATGACACTGCTTTTGACGGCGGGCGAGTTCGACCTTTCGGTCGGTGCCGTATTCGGGCTGGCGCCGGTCGTCGTTATGCTGCTGGTCCAGAACGGCGGGGTTGATATTGGCGTGGCGTTGCTGGCCGGCCTGCTGCTCTGCATAGCGATCGGTGCGATCAACGGGCTGATCGTCACCAAGATCGGCATCTCGTCGTTCCTGGTGACGCTGTCGATGCTGCTGGTGGTGCGTGGGGCAGCGCTTTACATCACCCAAGGGTTTCCGCTGAAATCCTGGGACCAGCCGGGCTTCTTCGTGACGCTGCTGGCCGGCAGCTTTAGTATCGGAACGTTCCGTTTCTATACCTCGCTGTGGTGGTTCATCGGCCTGTCGCTGCTGGCGATCTATGTGCTGCGCTACGCCAAGCTCGGCAACTGGATCAGCGCTATCGGCTCGAACCGTAACGCTGCCGTAGCGCGCGGTGTGCCGGCCGATGCGGTCAAGATCTGGCTGTTCATCCTGACCTCGGTGCTGGCCGGTCTCGCCGGCATGATCAGCGCCTTCCGCATCTCTGCCGCCTCGCCGGTGGCCGGCACCGGCTACGAGCTCGAAGTGATCGCCATGGTGGTGGTCGGCGGCACCGCGCTGACCGGTGGGCGAGGCACCATTTTAGGCACCATCGTCGGGGCGCTGATGCTGCGCAGCATCCGCAACGGCATCGTGCTGATCGGCGTACCTGGGCTCGCCTACAACATCTTCGTCGGCGTCATCATCCTTGCCATGCTCATCCTGCACGCTTTGCTGCAGAAGAACGCCGCCAGGAGCTGATCATGGAAGTGCTTCGGCTGCAGAACCTGCAAAAGTCCTTCGGCAGCGTCCGCGCCCTGAAGAGCGCCTCCTTCACGCTCAACGAGGGCGAAGTGGTGGCCTTGCTCGGCGACAACGGCGCCGGCAAATCGACATTGATCAAGGCGATCTCCGGGGTCTTTCCCGTCGATCGCGGGGACATCTATGTGCGCGGCCAGAAGGTCTCCATCCGCTCGACGCGCGACGCGATGGATCTCGGCATCGAGACCATCCACCAGGATACCTCGCTGGCGCCGGACCTCAGCATCGCGCGCAATCTTTTCCTCGGCCGCGAGCCGGTCAACCTCAAATGGCTTGGCGTGTTCGCGCCGCTCGATCTCGCCCAATTGCGCGATGCTGCCTCGGCACTTTTGAAGCGCGTCGGCATCTCGAGGAAGCTCGACGCCGATGCGCTGGTCAGCACGCTGTCGGGCGGCGAACGCCAGTCGATCGCGATTTCGCGCGCCATGCAGTTCGCCGCCAAGGTCATCATCCTCGACGAGCCGACCAACAATCTCGGCGTCGAGGAAACGCACGGCGTGCTGCGCTTCGTCAAGGAGGTGCGCGATGCCGGTCACTCGGTGCTTTTGATCACCCACAACATCCATCACGTCTTCCAGGTCGCCGACCGCATTATCGTCATGCGCCGCGGCGAGATCGTCGCCGAGCAGACGGTCGCCGACACCGATCTGCTGACCGTGGAAAGCATCATCACCGGCGCCGACATGTCGGCCCTGCTCAAGGAGACGAGAGCGAAGTGAAGGACGGGAGCAAAGTGAAGGAACTGGCGGTCACATGGTAGAGCTCTACGGCAAGACGCTGTCGCGCCGGCAGGTCTCGGAACGCTCGGGCACGCTGTCGCAATTCGCCGGCGTGCGGCTGATGACGCTTGGTGACGGCGTCGAGCGCGGCATCCGCATGCTCGAATTCCGCACCGGCTCGGGCCTGCGCTTCACCGCGCTGGTCGACCGGGCGCTCGATATCGCCGATTGCGACTTCAGGGGCCAGGCGATCGGATGGCATTCGCCGAGCGGCTTTCGCCATCCCGGCCTGCACGAATACGAAGGCGAGGAGGGGCTGGCCTGGGCGCGGTCGTTTTCCGGCCTTCTGCTGACCTGCGGCCTCGACCATATATTGTTCATGAACGAGGTACCGGCCGATACCTACAACTACCCGCCGAAGAAGACGGTACGCCACTCGCTGCACGGCCGCGTCAGCACCATCCCGGCGCGGCTGACCGGCTACGGCGAGACCTGGGACGGCGACCGCTGCGTGTTGTGGGCCGAAGGCATCGTCCAGCAATCGACTGTATTCGGCGAGGATCTGCACCTGCTGCGGCGGATCGAGGCCGATGTCGGCGGCAACGAGATCCGGCTTTCGGACCGTGTCGTCAATCACGGCTTCAACCGGACGCCGCATATGTATTTCTATCACATCAATGTCAGCCATCCGGTGCTCGACGAGGGTTCGCGCTACCTGGCGCCGATCCGCGACGTCGTCTGGGCCGGGCATGCCGGCGAGCACTATGAAGCGCAGAAGGTCGGCTACCGCACGGTGCCGGCGCCGCAACTGGGATTCAAGGAACAGGTCTGGCAGCACGAACTCGGCGCCGACAGCACCGGCGAAGTCCCTGTGGCGGTGGTCAATGACAGGCTCGGCCTCGGCTTCGAGGTGGTCACGCGCAAGGACCAATTGCCTTGCGCCTATCAATGGCAGAATTTCCAGGCCGGGCAGTACGCGCTTGGGATCGAGCCGTCGACGCATCATGTGCTTGGCAATCTGGCGGCGCGCGAACGCGGCGAGATGATCTGGCTGGAGCATGGCGAGAGCCGCTCCTACGATGCGGTGTTCCGGGTCCTCGACGGCGCCGGCGAGATCGCCGCCGCCGAGAGCCGGATCGCGGCGATTGCCAGACAACCGCGAGAGGACTACCCGCGGCCGTCGGGCCATTTTCCTGTTCTTGGAGGCAGGTCGTGATAAGGGCGAGGACGATACGGGACACCAGTTGGGAGGCTGGCTCCGGCCGGAGCGGGGAGGGCTCGCGGCCGATCGGGAATTGGAGGTCACAATGGCTGGCACGGTAAAACGCGATTACAGCCTGGTCGGCGAAAGCACGCGGATCGCGATCGAGACGGGACTGGCCTCGGCGGAGTGGTACCACACGGATGTCCCCCGCAAGGCGATCAAGGAGTTGATGCAGCGCTCAGATGGCCCGGCGATCCGCGACACGATCATCTGGATCGTCGCTATACTCGGCTCCGCCGCCGGCGCCATCTATTTCTGGGGCACCTGGTGGTGCGTGCCGTTCTTCTTCGTCTACGGCGTGCTCTACGGCTCGTCCAGCGACTCGCGCTGGCACGAATGCGGCCACGGCACGGCCTTCCGCACGCGCTGGATGAGCGATGTCGTCTATCAGATTGCCAGCTTCATGCTGATGCGCAATCCGGTGACCTGGCGCTGGAGCCATGCCCGGCACCATACAGACACCATCATCGTCGGCCGCGACGCCGAGATCGCCGTGATGCGCCCGCCGGACTTATTGCGTGCCGCGCTGGCCTTCACCGGCATCCTTGATTTCCGCTATTCGCTTCCGGCGCTGGTACGCCAGGCGTCCGGCAAGCTGACGCCCGACGAGAAAAGCTACGTTCCCGAGATGGAACAGCACAAGGCCGTCATCGCGGCGCGCTGGCATATCGCCATCTACATCGCGACGGTCGCGCTCGCCGTTTTCATGCGGTCGTGGATACCGGTGGTGCTCATCGGCGTGCCGCGCCTCTACGGCACCTGGCACATGGTGCTGACTGGCCTGCTGCAGCATATCGGCCTGGCCGACAATGTCGTCGACCACCGGCTCAACACCCGTACCGTGTACATGAACCCGATCAGCCGGTTCATCTACTGGAACATGAACTACCACGTCGAACACCACATGTTCCCGATGGTGCCGTATCACGCGCTGCCCAGGCTGCATGAATTGATCAAGCACGATCTGCCGGAGCCGAATCCATCGATGTGGCATGCCTATCGCGAGGTCTGGCCGGTCCTGCTCAGGCAGCTCAAATACGAGGATTATTTCCTCAAGCGCGAACTGCCGCCGACGGCACGGCCCTATCGTGGCGAATTCCACGAAGTGAACATGTCGGCAGCGGCTGAGTAGGCGCCGCAGCAGCGCAACGCAGAAATTTCAGGAGAAGTAGAGATGGCCGATTGGGTCGAAGCGTGCGCCGTGGACGATGTCGAAGAGGAAGACGTCATCCGCTTCGACCATGGCGGCCGCACCTTCGCTATCTACCGTTCGCCGGACGACGAGTTTTTCGCCACCGACGGGTTTTGTACGCATGAGAAGGCGCATCTGGCCGATGGGCTTGTCATGGACGACATCATCGAATGCCCAAAGCACAATGGCCGCTTCAATTACAAGACCGGCCAGGCCAAAGGGGCTCCCGTCTGTGTCAATCTGCAGACCTATCCGGTCAAGGTGGAAGCTGGCAAGGTGATGATCCAGATCGCCTGACCGGCGTTCTGTCACGTAGCAAAGGGGACCAAAATCCATGAGCCGGAAAAGACCGACCGTCGCAGACCTGCGCGCCATGAAGGGCAAGCGGCAGCTGACCATGCTGCGCGTGCTGACGATGGACGAGGCCGAGGCCGCCGAACGCGCCGGCGTCGATATCGTCTCGGTGCCGCCGGAGCTGGTGCTCAATCCGCAATACCGCGATGCGGCACCCAGCCTGTTCACCATGCCGGGCGAGAATTTCTTCGAGATCGGTACCGCCGATGATTTCGTCCGTTGGGCGTTCCGGCTCTACAAGGCCAGCGCCGATGCGGTCTATTGCAGCGCCGGCTACGCCACCATCAAGCGGATGGCCGACGATGCCATTCCGGTGATCGGCCATGTCGGCCTCATCCCGTCACGCGCCACCTGGACCGGCGGCTTCAAGGCCGTCGGCAAGACCGCCGACACCGCCATGCAGGTGTTCGAGGCGGTGAAGCAACTGGAGGCCGCCGGCGCGATCGGCGCCGAGATCGAGGTGGTGCCGGTCGAAGTAGCCAAGGCGATTTCGGAACGGACGTCGCTGATCATGCTGTCGATGGGAGCGGGCACCGGCTGTGATGCACAGTATCTGTTCGCCGACGACATCCTTGGCCAGAACCGTGGCCACATGCCTCGGCATTCCAAGGTCTATCGCAATTTCGCCGCCGAATACGATCGCCTGCAGGCCGAACGCATCGCTGCCTTTTCCGAATATGTCGCCGATGTGAACAGCCTGGCGTATCCCGAAGACAGGCACGTCGTGCACATGGACCCGGACCAGCTTGGTCTGTTCCTGGAGAAGATCGAAGCCGCATGAGACACGCCGGCAGCGGCACGAAGCGTCATCGCGGATCGTAAAAGGCCGGTTCGGCGGCAGGGCCAGGTCATCGCATAACCGGCTGCGATGTCACACGAAAGTTTGTTGGTCCATGTCTGGACGGCACCGGCCAAATGCTGTTGAAACCGGTGCGTCATCGGTTTTGCCGGACATTTGTGCGGTTGCCGATGGGGCGGGAGAAGATTCCCCTTCGGACAGTTCTGCGCATGACCGCCATTCCCGAAAACGAAGCCTTGCCCGAAACCGCGCCGGCGGCGCGGCAAGCCCGGCGGGTGGCACTGATCGTCGCCGTAGCCTTCTTCATGCAGCTTCTGGATTCGACCATCATCTCGACCTCGCTGCCGCAGATGGGAGAATCCTTCGGCGTGCCGGCGGTGGCGATGAGCATCGGCATCACCGTCTATATGCTGACCATGGCGGTGTTCGTGCCGCTGTCCGGCTGGCTCGCGGACCGTTTCGGCGCGCGCAACATCTTCCTCGTGGCGATCGCCCTGTTCACGCTGGCCTCGCTCGCCTGCGGCATCTCACAGAACCTGGCCGAGTTCGTCGCCGCACGCGCGGTTCAGGGCCTGGGCAGCGCGCTGATGACGCCGGTCGGCCGCATCCTGGTGCTGCGCAATGCGCCGAAATCCGAGCTTCTCAACGCCACGGCGCTGATCACCTGGCCGGCGCTGTTTGCTCCGGTGGTCGGGCCGGTGCTTGGCGGCTTCATCACCACCTATCTCTCCTGGCACTGGAATTTCTTCATCAACATTCCCCTTGGGGTTGCCGGTTTGGCGCTGGTCGCCCGCTTCATTCCCGGCGACCGCGAAGCCGGGGCCAAGCCGCTCGACTGGCCGGGCTTCTTTTTGACCTCGGTCGGGCTTGCCTGCCTGCTCTACGGCCTCGAGCGTATCGCACATCCGCAAGAGGGTATGTTGCCGACCGTGGCGCTGCTCGGCACGGGCATTTTGGTCGGCTGGCTGGCGGTGCGGCATCTGCGACGCGCCAACCATCCGCTGCTCGATCTCACAGCTTTCAAGGTGCAGACCTTTGCCATCTCGACGCTGTCGGCCGGCACAATTTTCCGGATCGCCATCAACGCCACACCATTCCTGTTGCCGCTTTTGTTCCAGGTCGGCTTCGGCCTGAGCCCGGTCGATGCGGGCATGATGATCCTGGCCTATTTCCTCGGCAATCTCGGCATGAAGGCCGTGACGACGCCGACTCTGAGGCGATTCGGCTTCCGTTCGGTGCTGATCGTCAACGGGGTGATCGCCTCTTTGTCGATCATGGCCTGCGCGGCGCTTTCGCCGCAGACGCCGCAAGCGTTGGTAGTGGTGCTGATGCTGATAGCCGGCCTTTCGCGCTCGATGCAGTTCACCGCGCTCAACACGCTGGCCTTCGCCGATGTGGCCTCACAGCAGCGCAGCTCGGCGGCGACGATGTCCAGCATGCTGCAGCAGGTGGCGATGCTGTTCGGCGTGGCGGTTGCGGCGGCGTTGCTCAACCTGTCGCAGATCGCCAGGGGCGCGGCGGCGCTCGATCTCGTCGACTTCCGCCTCGCCTTCCTGGTGATCGGCGCAATCGGGCTCGTCGCCTCGTTTCGCTTTCTGGCGTTGTCGAAAGCCGCCGGCGCCGAGGTCTCGGGCCATGTCTTGCGGATTTGACGCAGAAACTGCGCGGCGAGCGTGGACATAAATTCTGCCTGCTCCGCTCGTCCTGGAGCAAACCTTTGCCAGCGGTTCGATCGGCGCGATCAGTTGCAAAAAGTGCTTGAGTTCCGGGCATTGCGCCAGCCTCGCCGATCGGTGCGGCCAACCGCAGAATTTCCTCGCAAGCCGGCCTGCAATGCGCGGATTCATTTGACGAATTGGTCTTGAGCCGATTAGCTTTCGTTCCGATGGCCGCAGAGGGAGCAGGGCGTAGCCATCGCGGGTGAAAGCGGGCAATGAACGCGACCGGCTGGCTGAACTGGAGAAGCCTGAACCAGGAGGGCATTGTCTTTGCCATCGCGGTTGTGCTGTTCATTGCCGCCGCCATCGGACTGCCCGGGTTTATCAACTCGAACAATCTCGTTGCCATCGTGCGCTCGGTCTCGGTGCTGGGCATATTGGCGCTCGGCATGGCGGTCGTCATTATCGGCAGGGGCATCGACCTGTCGGCGGTGGCGATCATGGCGATGTCGGTCGCGTGGTATCTGCAATTGCTGAATTCGGGGATGTCCGACGGGCTGGCCTTCGCCTATGTGCTCGCCGGTGTTCTCGCCATCGGGCTGTTGAACGGCATTTTGGTCGCCTACGCCGAGGTTCCGGCGATCTTCGTGACGCTGGCGACCGCGTCCTTCGTCTTCGGCTATGTGCGTTCACAACTGATCACGCAGGACGCCGTGCCGGTGCCGCCCGGCCATTGGGTCGAGCTTCTGGGCGGGCTGCGTTTCCTCGACATCCCGGTCGAGGTTTTTGTCTTCGCCGGGCTGGCTTTCGCCTTTTTCCTGTTCCTGCGCTACACCAAATGGGGCCGCTACGTCTATTTCGCCGGCGACAACCCGGTTGCGGCGCGCAATATCGGCATTCCAGTGCGCCCGATGCTGGTGCTGCGCTACGTGCTGTCGGCCCTGGTCTCGCTGGTGGCCGGCTTGCTCACCGCCGCCAGCCTGCATTCGATCAACACCCGCATCGTCAATTCCACGCTGCTCTACGACATCGTGCTGGTGGCGGTGATCGGCGGCATCGGTCTGTCGGGCGGGCGGGGCGGGGTGCGCAACGTGCTGGTGGGTGCCGCGCTGATCGGCATCCTGCTCAACGCGATGACCATCATCGACATTCCGCTGCTCTATCAGAACCTGATCAAGGCCGCGATCCTGCTGGCGGCGATCATCGTCGATGGGTTCATCAATCCGCGCGACGAGCAGACCGCCCAGCAAGGCGACATCTAGACTGATGCGAACGGTTGGCGCCGGCCGCGAACGACAACGACCAAACCAGAGGATGTGACATGAAAATCATCAGGACATTTATGGCCGCCGCGGCAGCGCTTGCCGTCTCCGCCTTCGTGGCGCCAAGCTTCGCCGCCGAAGATCCGGGTCCGGGCGCCTATTCGCAAGCGCTGAAGGGCAAGCGTGTGATGCTGGTGCCGATGGCGATGGGCTTCGACCTGGCACAGGGCTGGGCGCATTACCTGAAGACGGAGGTCGAGGCCTGGGGCGGCGTGTTCGAGACGCGTGACCCGAACTGGGTGGTCGATGCGGGCGCGCAGGCGATAACCGACGCAATCTCGTCGGACACCAGGCCGGACGTGCTGATCATCCACTCGCCGGACCTCAACTCCTATGCGAAGCTGATGAAGAAGGCGCAGGCCGCCGGCACCTATGTGCTTTTGGTCGACAATCCGGCGAACTTCCCAGCCGATGCCTTTGTCGGCAGCGACTGGGATCGGCTCGGCCAGCTGGAAGCCGAAGCGGCGATCAAGGGTTGTGGGCCGAATTCTTCCAAGAAGATCGGGCTGGTCCAGGGCGACCAGGCCAACTCGTCGAGCCTCTATCAATATGCCGGCATCATGAAGGTGCTGGACAAGAACCCGGACTTCAAGGTCGTGGCCAAGCCTGACTCGAACTGGGATGCGACGACCTCGCGCAACGTGACGACCACGGTGCTGCAGCAGAACCCCGACATCTGCGCCATCATCGATTTCTGGGACGGCGACGCGACGGGCGCATCTGCTGCGATCCGCGATGCCAAGCTCGAGGGCAAGGTGTTCCTGGTCACCACCGGCGGCGGCGAGAAAACCGCCGACTGCGACAAGCTGCAGGACGGCACCTATGGCGCGGTGGTGATGACCGACCTTGCCCGCCAGTCGGGCGACATGAACGCCGTCATAAAATTCCTGTTGCAGAGTGGCCAGCCCGCCGGCACCTCGCACACCTACATTTACACGTTGGAGAAGGCGACGACCAAGGCCGACCTCAAGCCGGACAGTTGCTGGGACCTGAAAGCACTGCAAGCCCAAGCAGCGGCCAAGTAAACCGCGGGTCCGTTCCAAGCATCGACGAGGTGGCCGGACCGGGTTCGGCCGCCTCTTTCTCTCTTTGAGTGGCAGCAGCAACCGATGTCCTTTCGCGAACGCCTTCAATCCTGGCGCTACAATCTCGTGCCCGACCACCTTGTCGGCGAGATACTGAGCAAACGCTGGACTGATAACGCCATTCCGTTCCTGGCGCTGGTGGCGACGCTCGGCGTGTTCGGTTCGATCATTCCCGGCTTCTTCAAGCCGATGTCGCTGCAGGAATCGACCCGCCAGCTCGGCGAATTTTCGCTGGTCGTCACCGGCATGACCGTGGTCATGCTGGGCGGCGGCATCGACCTTTCGGTCGGCTCGATCTTCGCGCTGTCCTGTTTTTCGGCCGTGTTCGTCTTTTTCATCCTCGAACAATCAGTATGGCTGGCGCTCGCCGCCTCGATCGCCACCGGGCTGCTGTTCGGCGCGATCAATGGCTATCTGATTGGCTATTTCCGGTTGCGCGCCTTCCTGACGACACTGGTCACCTTCATTTTCGGCCGGGCGCTGTTCGACATACTGGTCACCACCTATGCCGCCGACGTCCAGCTTTCCGATGCCACGTCGGATGTGCTGGACTTCATCGGCGACGACACCTTCTGGGGCCTTTCGGTTGCGGTGTGGGCGGCGATTATCCTGGCCATCATTACCCATGTCGCGCTGACGCGCTCGCGGCCCGGCTGGCATGTGCAGGCGGTGGGCGGGTCGCGGCGATCGGCTCACAATGCCGGCATCCGCGTTCGGCGCACCGTGTTCATGACCTATGTGTTCTCCGGCTTCTGCGCCTCGCTCGGCGGCTTCCTCATCGCTTGCCGGCTGAGCGGGGCAGGGCCGGGCACAGGCCTCAACCTCGAGGTCATGGCACTGACCGCGGCGGTCGTCGGCGGCGTCAGTCTGGGTGGCGGCCGCGGTTCGGTGATCAAGGGGCTGATGGGCGCGATCATCGTGCTGACCATGACCAACGGGCTGATCCGGCTGGGCTATGGCACCGGCACCAACCAGATGGTGCTAGGTATCATGCTGGCCGTCGCCGTCACCATCGACATCCGCTGGCTGAAGAACCGCCACAAGGTTCTGGACGAGGTCTATGTCGCGCCGGTCTACCTGAAGATGGGGGCAACGCAGTCGGCTGCACCGGGCTCAGGCACGCCTTACGAACTCGACAATCGGCTATCGGAGGCTGACCAAATCGGGCTCGGCGAGCTGGAAGGGCCAGAAGACGTCATCCTCGACCGCGACGACCATCTCTATTGCGGCACCAGGCATGGCGAGATCGTCCGTTTCTTCGCGCCGGACTACAAACGCTCGGAGGTCTTTGCGCATATTGGCGGCTTCCCGCTCGGCCTGGCCTTCGACAAAACAGGCAATCTGATCAGCTGCGTCGGCGCGATGGGCCTTTATTCGGTCTCGCCGGAGCGGGAGGTGAAGCGGCTTTCGGCGGAAACGTCGCGCTCCTGGACTTCGATCGTCGACGATGCGCGGCTGCGAGACCCCAATGACTGTGACATCGCGCCGGACGGCCGCATCTACTTCACCGATTCCACCAAGCGCTATGATGCGCACGACTGGGCGCTGGACTCGATCGAGAACCGTGCCACCGGGCGGCTGCTCGTCTATGACCCGAAGGACGGTTCGACCAAGACATTGCTCGACGGCTACCGTTACACGAACGGCGTGTGCATGGCGCATGACGGCAAGTCGCTGTTCTTCGCCGAAAGCTGGGCCTGCCGCGTGCATCGCTATTGGCTGGAAGGGCCGAAAGCAGGCAGCGCCGAATGCGTCATCCGCGACATGCCGGGCTACCCCGACAACATCAACCGTGCTTCCGACGGCAACTATTGGATGGCCTGGCTCGGCATGCGCACGCCGAGCTTCGACCTGTCGCTGCGCCATCCCGACATGCGCAAACGCATGACGCGGCGGCTGCCGCAGGACGAATGGCTGTTCCCCAACATCAACACCGGCGGTGTGGTGAAATTCAACGAGAAGGGCGGCATCGTCGAAGCGATGGGCGACCTGTCGGGCGCCGCGCATCCGATGGTCACCTCGATGCGCGAGCACAAAGGCTATCTGTTCGTCGGCGGTATCCTGAACAACCGCATCGGCCGCTACCGGATTGCCGGTGCCGATCCGAACTGGACCAGCCCCGCTTCCTATTGGGGAGCGAAGCCATAATGCTGGATCCTATCCTCGACATCTTTCGCGGCAAGGCGGTGACCATCCCGCCGCTCGATGGCGCCTTCAGGCCGAATACGCTGCTGGACGATGCCGCGGCCTTCGCTGAGCTGCCGGAGCCAGACAATCTGCTGATCGCTGACGGCCGGCTGCTGGTTTCCAGCGGCAACGCCGTCTACGCGGTCACGGCCGGCGCCGTGCCAACGATGGTCGAGACATTTCCGGCCGCGGTTACCGCGCTCGCGCTCTCGCGCGCCGGCGAACTGACGGTTGGGCTCGAAAGCGGCAGGCTGTTGATTGCAGGCAGGGAAGCCGCCCTGCCAGCCGAGATCCGCTGCATTACAGCAGTCGCCTACGCAGAAGATGGCACGCTTTGGCTGGCCAATGGCTCGGCCGAACACGCGCCGTCGCAATGGGCCGCCGATCTGATGAAGAAGGGTGCGTCGGGTTCGCTGTGGAAGCGCGATCCGGCAGGCAGCGAATTCCGCAAGGTCGCCGGCGCCATCGCCTTTCCCTATGGGTTGCACCCGGTCGGCAAGGATGTGCTGGTCAGCGAGAGCTGGCGGCACCAACTTATCCGCTTCGATGGCGCGACGGGCAGCCGCTCGACGCTGCTGGCGCATCTCCCCGGCTATCCCGCGCGGCTATCGCCTGCCGCCGATGGCGGTGCCTGGCTGACGCTGTTTGCGCCCCGCAACCGTCTGATCGAATTCGTGCTGCAGGAAACGCACTATCGGAACAACATGCTGGCGCAAGTGCCGCCGCAACACTGGATCGCGCCGGCGCTCGCCTCGAATCGAAGCTTCCTCGAGCCGCTGCAATGCGGCGGCATCCGCACCATGGGGATCCACAAGCCGTGGTCGCCGAGCCGCTCCTACGGGCTGGTGGTCAGGCTCGACCGGGAGATGCGGCCGCAATTCGGCCTGCACAGCCGCGCCAACGGCACACGCCACGGCATCTGCAGCGTGGCGGAGAAAGACGGCCGCCTGTTCATTGCCTCGAAAGGCGGCGATTGCCTGCTGGCCATCGATATGGCTTCAGAAGGGCATCGCTGATGGAACCCATCGTCCGCCTGGAGAACGTGACCAAGACCTATCGCGGCGTGCCTGCGGTGAAGAATGTCAGCTTCGAGCTGCGAAAGGGCGAGATCCACGCGCTGCTCGGCGAGAATGGCGCGGGAAAATCGACACTGACCAAGATCATCGCCGGCGTCGTCGACGCGACATCGGGAAAGATGTTCCACAACGGGCAGGAGATCGCCTACGCCTCGCCGCACGCAGCCCTTGAAGCCGGCATCGCCATGGTGTTCCAGGAGACCAGCCTGGTGCCGTCGATGACGGTGGCGCAGAACCTCTATCTCGGCACCGAGAGCTTTCTCAACCGGCTGCGCGGCACCTACATCTCGGCGCAGCAGTTCCTGCAGTCATTGAACTTTCCCGTCGACCCGAACGCCATGGTAGCGACGCTGGGCGCGGCCAAACGGCAAATGGTCGAGATCGCGCGCGCCGTCCACCACAATGCCGAGATCATCATCTTCGACGAGCCGACGGCGACGCTGACGCCGGAGGAGAAGCGGCACTTCTTCGCACTGATCCGTCGGCTCAAGGCAGGGGGTGTGTCGATTGTCTTCATCAGCCATGCGCTCGAAGAGGCGCTTGATATCGCCGACCGCATCACCATCCTGCGCGACGGCGAACTGGTGATCACCGACGATACCGCCGCTTTCGATCGCGACAGGATCGTCGCCGCCATGGTCGGGCGGACGCTGTCGGGACGGCTCTACAGCCAGCGCGACGAGGCCAGGCTGCGCAAGCCCGGCAAGAAGGTACTGTCGGTGCAGGACATCTCGATGAGCAATGTCGTGCGCAACAATTCCTTCTCGATTTTCGAGGGCCAGATCGCCGGGGTGTTCGGGCTGATCGGTTCGGGCCGCACCGAGACGTTCAAGATCGTCTCCGGCATCTACAAGCGCGACTTCCTGCGCGGCGGCACCATCGAGCTGGACGACAGGCCGGTGCGCTATCTCGTGCCCAGCGAGGCGGTGGCGGACGGCATCGTCTATGTCACCGAAGACCGCAAGAGCGAGGGGATATTCGAGACGATGGATGTCGCCGAGAACCTGTTCGGCGGCTTCCTGGCGGCAGGGCGGGAACAGGGCTGGGTGATCAATGCGCAGGAGATGCGGGCGCTGTCGGCCGAATGGACCAAAACGCTTAACGTCAAGGCGATCAACGACAATGCCCGGGTGGTCGAGCTTTCCGGCGGCAACCAGCAGAAGGTGGTGATCGGCAAGGGGCTGGTGCAGAAACCGCGCATCGTCATCTTCGACGAACCGACGCGCGGGGTCGATGTCGGCGCGATCGCCGAGATCCACCAGATCATCAACCGGCTGGCCGACGAGGGCCTGGCCGTCGTCGTCATCTCGTCCTACCTGCCGGAGATCATGAACCTGTCCGACCGCATCCTGGTCTGCCGGCAAGGCCGCATCGTCGAGGAGTTCTCGCCGGCCGAGGCGACGGAGGAGAAGATCATGTATGCGGCGGTGCATTAGGGCGATGCGTACGTCGACAATTGGCCGAGTCGCCAGTCCACTCGTCATCCTGGGTCGCCGCGACGGAGCTTCGCTCCTGCTTCGCCCAGGGATGACGAAGTTGAGGGGCTTCGGCCGGCCTTCAAGGCCTTGCCTCAGCGCGTCAATTGCTGATTTATCCGAGGCGATTAGCCGCCTTTTCTCAAGACCTGATTCAACGACCTCGCATGATGATTCAAACGAAAAGGAGCCTGCCCATGGCCACCACAAGACTTATGACCGATGCCGAGGTCGAGGCGATTCCCGCTGTGAAGGCCGTGTTCGACGACATCCGCGCGACGCGCAAATCCGACTTCGTCAACAATTTCTGGCGCGGGCTGGCCAATGATCCGGTCTCGCTGAAGCGGGTGTGGGAGCAGCTCAAAGCGGTGATGGTCGCGGAGAGCGCCATCGACCCGCTGACCAAGGAGATGATCTACATCGCCGTCTCGACCGCCAATGGCTGCTCCTATTGCGTCCACTCGCATACGGCGGCGGCGCGGGCCAAAGGCATGACCGACGCGCAGCATGGCGAACTGGTGTCGATCATCGGGCTGGCCGGGCAGACCAACCAGATGGTCACCGCGATGCAGATCCCGGTCGATCCGGAGTTCGAGGTGAGGTGAGGGGCGCCTTCCCTTCTCCCCTTGTGGGAGAAGGTGGCCGAGCGAAGCTCGGTCGGATGAGGGGTGCTGGAAGGATCGCTACCTTGGCGACGTAAGCGCTTCAAATCGCCGAGATTTCCTCCACCGAGGTTTCTTCCAGCACCCCTCATCCGTCTCGGCGCTACGCGCCGATCCACCTTCTCCCACAGGGGGAGAAGGGAAGGTCTGCGCGCCTCACACCGGCCGGTAGACCCGCTCCGCCGTGTTCCAGAAAATATCCGCCTCGGCGGTCGCGCCGTGTTTTGCCACGGCCTGCTGGTGCGCCCTGATCAGCTCGGCATGGCTGGTCCACAGCTTCTCGATCGGGAAGTTCGAGCCGAACATCAGATGGTCGCTGCCGAGGATGTCGATGGCGGCGTCGACGATATAGCTGATCAGCAGCGGGTCGTTGCGGTGGACGAAGGTGCCGAGGCCGGACAGCTTGACATAGAGGTTGGGTGCCGCTGACAGCGTGCGCAGGCCGGTCTTCCACGCCTCGGTGGTCTCCGGTTCCATGTCGGTCAGCATGCCGGCATGGGTGAGAACGAAATTCGTCTCGGGGTTCTCGCCGACAAGCGTCAGCCCATCCTTCATCTGGGCGGGGAAAAGCTGCAGGTCGAAGGACAGGCCGTAATCTTTGAGCCGCGCGACGTTGGCCCGCACCTTTGGGTTGATGACCTGATCGGCCGAGGCGGCGAAGCGGAAGGCCGGCGTTTGGTGCCAGTGCAGCTGCATACGCACGCCGCGCAACAGCGGATATTTTTTCAGCCGGTCGATCTGAGGACGCACATCGTCGACCGTCATGTCGGCATAGCCGACGATGGCGTGCGGCCAACCGGTTTCTTTGGCGGTCTTCTGCAGGAAGGCGACCTCTTTCTCGAAATCCTCCTTGGCCCAGTTGGTCTGGACATAGACCGCCTTCTCGACGCCCGAGCCTTGCTGGTCGGCGAGGAATTCCTCGATCGGATAATCGCGGCGGATCGGCTCGTAGGGGCCAAAGATGCGTGGCACCATCGGTCCGACGAGCCAGGGCTGGTCCTTTTGGCGCCAGATGTGGAAATGCGCGTCGATCGCCTTCTGCATCACAAAACCCTTTTCCAGATTGCCGCGGCCGCCGGAGCTGGGCGGGCGAGCGACAGGATGAACTCGGTGAGACCGGTGATTGAGGAGCCGTCGACCAGATCGTCGAGCACCGGCAGGATCGCGCGAAGTGCCGCCGTTGCCGGCCGAAAGCGTGGATCGCCGGCCAGCGGCGTCGCCAGCGAAAGCCGAAAGGCGCGGGCGCTCAGCCGGCGCATCGCCATTTCCAGTTCGGCATGGTCGCCGCGCTCCAGCGCGTCCGACAGGATGACGATCGCCGCCCCGCGTGCAAAGGCGGAGAAGCGCGGCACCGAGAGGAGGGCGAGCAGCGTCGGTCCCATGCGGGTGCCGCCGTCCCAGTCGTCGACCTGGGCAGCGGCGCGGGCCAGCGCCTGATTGCGGTCGCGAATGCGCAGCGCCGAGGTGATACGGGTCAGCCGTGTGCCGAAAGTGAAGACCTCCGCCCGGTCGGCGCCTTGCACCGCCGCGTGTGCCAGCTTGAGATAGTCCGATGTGTAGAGCTTCATCGAGCCGGACACGTCGATCAGCATGAGAAGCTTGCGCGGCACTGTCTGCCGCCGGCGCAGCAGCGGCGAGGGGATATCGCCGTCGGCACTGACGATTTCGCGCAGCGAGCGGCGCAGGTCGAGCTTGCCGCGTGCATTCGTGCGCACGTGCGGAAGGAACGGCGGGCGGGCAAAGCGGTGGCGAGCTTGCGGCGGAAGGCGGCAAGCCTGTCGCCATCGCGCTGGAACTCGCGGACGCTCAACTGTTCGCTGGCCGAAGACAGTTCGCCGCCTTGCTCCTGGCGAACCACCTCGATTTCTTGTTCGCTGGTTTCGCCGTCATCCTTGATGCGGGTTTCCTCGTCGCTGTCGCCTTCGACCAGCGCCTCTCCGTCCCCATAGAAATGGCTCCGGAAATGCGCCTCGAATTCGTCGCGGCGGTCGGGCGGTGGCGCCAGCGTGGCGAGCGCAGCTTCATGGATGTCGGTCATCGAGCGCGGCCCGAGCAGCGTCACCGCCTGCATGAAACCGGAGATCTGCTCGGGCGCCACCGGGAAGCCGTAGCGGCGCAGCAGCCGGCCGAAGCCGAGGAAGGCCGCCGCCCCTCGAGACAGAGCCGCGGGGCTCACGCCAGCGCCTCCTCGACAATCTTGCCGAGCTCGGGCGCGATGCAGGAAAGGTCCTCCTCGTCCTTGATCAGCACGCCGATGGCGCGGCGAAACGCTTCCGGCCACGGGCTGCCGCCCTTTTCGAGGATGGTCGCGGCGTTGGCCCATTCGACCGCTTCGGCGATGCCGGGCGGCTTGGCCAGCGGACGGGCGCGGATGTCGCGCACGGCGGCAGCCACGGCGCGCGCCGTGGCCTCGGCGACGTCGCCGGCGCGCAGCATGATGATCTCGGCTTCGCGCCCGGCGTCGGGATAGGTGATCCAGTGATAGACGCAGCGCCGCCGCAGCGCTTCGGCCAGTTCACGGGTGCGGTTCGAGGTCAGGATCACGATCGGCTGCGCTTTGGCGCGGATGGTGCCGCGCTCCGGGACGCTGATCTGGAAATCGGACAGGAATTCCAGCAGCAGCGCTTCGAATTCATGGTCGGAACGGTCGATCTCGTCGACCAGCAGCACGCGTTTTTCCGGTGCCTTAAGCACCTGCAGCAGCGGCCGTGCGATCAGAAAGCGGTCGTCATAGATGTCGACCTCGTGCTCGCCGGCATGGCGGATGGCGAGCAGCTGGCGCTGGTAGTTCCACTCGTATAGCGCATGTGCGGCGTCGATGCCTTCATAGCATTGCAGCCGCACCAGATCGCGCCCGAGCAGTTCGGCTATCGCCTTCGCCGCTTCGGTCTTGCCGACGCCGGGCGCGCCTTCGAGCAGCAGCGGCTTGCCCAGCCTGATCGCCAGGAAGATGGCGGTGGCCAGGCTTTCATCGGCGAGATAGCGCGAGGCGGCGAGGCGCGACCCCACCGCCTCCGGCGAGGTCGCGACTGTCTCGGCGCTTCTCTTGGGCATTTCCAGCACTCAGTTCGATGCTTGCGCCTTCAGCGCCCGCAGGATGCGCTCCGGCGTGATCGGCAGCGTGTCGATGCGCACGCCGACGGCGTCGAAGACGGCATTGGCGACCGCCGGGATCTGCGGGTTGGCGCACATTTCGCCCGGCCCCTTGGCGCCATACGGCCCGTCCGCCGAGGGTCGTTCCAGCACGATGATCTCGGTTTGCGCGAGATCGCCAGGACCCGGCATCAGATATTGGTTGAAATCGGTGCCGCCATGCTCGCGGTTGGGATAGTAGGGCTCGGTCGTTTCGTAGAGAGCATGGCTGATGCCCATCCACGAGCCGCCGACGAGCTGCTGCTCGACCATTTTCGGGTTCAGCGCGCGACCGATCTCAAACACGTTCTTCACGGTCAGCACCGTGACCTCGCCAGTCTCGTCATCGACCTCGACCTCGGCCACCGTGCAGGCGTGGGCATAGCAGGTCGAGGGCTTCATCGCGCCGGTTTCTTTCTCCGGATAGGAGCGGGGGATCAAAAACATGCCGCGACCGGAAATCGAACGGCCGCGCTTGAAATGCGCCGACAGGGCGACATCGAAGATCGAGATCGACCTTTGCGGCGCGCCTTTGACCAGGATATTGCCCTGGCCATCGGTCTCGAGGTCCGAGGCGTCTACCTCCAGCTCCTCGGCCGCCACTTCCAGCATCACCTGGCGGGCTTCCCTGGCCGCCTGGATGACAGCATTGCCGGCGCGGTGCGTGCCACGCGAGGCGAAGGTGCCCATGCAGTGCGGGCCGGTGTCGGTGTCGGCGGTGTCGACAACGACACGGTCGGTCGGCACGCCGATCGTCTCGGCGCAGATCTGTGCCATGATCTGCTTCATGCCCTGGCCGAGGTCGACGCTGGAGAGCGTGACCATGAAATTGCCGGTCGGCGTCGAATGCACCAGCGCCTGGGTAGGGTCGCCGCCAAGGTTCATGCCGGTCGGATAGTTGATCGCGGCGACGCCGCGTCCGCGCCTGATCGCCATTTCAAGCTCCCTTCGCGTAAGACGACATCGCCATGAACTTCTCCGCCACCGGCCAGTTGGCGGCGCGTGAGGCTTCCTGCATGCATTCGATCAGCGCCGCTCCCTCGGTCGGCTGGCGATGCGCCTTCACGTCGCCGTCGCGGTAGGCGTTGATGAAGCGGAATTCGAGCGGGTCCATGCCGATCAGCCGGGCGAGCTTGTCCATCTGCACCTCCAGCGCGAAGTCGCCGATGGTGACGCCGAAACCGCGCATCGCCGAGGAGGGGGTGCGGTTGGTGTAGACGCAGTAGGTGTCGATCCAGACATTCGGGATCGTATATGGGCCGGGATAATGCCCGGCGCCCTTCTGCGCGCCGTAGGGCGAATGGCGCGAATAGGCGCCGGCATCGGTGTAGCCGGTCACTTTGCGCGCGACGATGCGGCCGTCCTTCATCACGCCGTCCTTGATGACGACCTTCTCGGCGGCGCGCGGCGAGGAAATCTGCATCTCCTCCTCGCGGCTATAGATAAAACAGACCGCTCGTCCTGTTATTTTGGCGCCAAGGATGGCGATCGGCTCGACGATGACATCGACCTTGCCGCCAAAGCCACCACCGACGGTACCGCCGACGAAATGCAGCTTGTTGCCGGGCATCTGCAGAATGATCGAGGCGTTGTCGAGGGTGAAGAACATCGCCTGCGTGTTGGTGTAGCAGGTGAAGCGGTCGTTACCCTCGGGTGCGACGATGCAGCCTGTCGTCTCGGTCGGCGCATGCTCGATCGGTGAAGACTGGTAGGTCTGTTCGAGCACGTGATCGGCCTCGGCAAAGCCTGCCTCGACATCACCGAAGCGCACCTTGCGGCATTCGCCGCTGTCGTAGAGGTAATAATTCCGGCCGTGATATTCGTTGACGATCGGCGCGCCGGGCTTCCGCGCTTCCTCCATGTCGAAGACGGCCGGCAGCACTTCGTAGTCGACCTTGACCTTGGCGGCGGCCTCCTGCGCGGCGCGCTCGGTCTCGGCCAACACCGCCACCACGGCCTCGCCCTTCCAGCGCACCTTGCCGTCGGCCAGCACCGTCTCGTCCTCCGGCCCGATCTGGATCAGGATCAGGATGGTGTAGACATTGTGCGGCACATCCTTGGCGGTCAGCACCTTGACGACACCCGGATGCTTTTCCGCCGCTGACGTGTCGATGCTGCGGATGCGGGCATGATGGTGCGGGCTGCGTACCATCTTCAAATGCAGCATGCCGGGAAAATTGCGGTCGGCGAAATAGGCGGTTTTGCCGGTGACATGGCCGGGTGAATCCGAACGCGGCCGCGGCTGGCCGATCTCGTGCAGATCGTCCTTGCGCTGGTCGGCGAAATAGCTCTTGCGGAGTTCCATTTTCTTAACTCCCCTCAAGCCGCGTTCTGCGAATTGGAGCGCGCGGCGGTCAGCACCGCCTGGATGATCGGCTCGTAACCGGTACAGCGGCAGATATTGCCTGAAAGCGCCTCGACCACGTCCTCGCGGCTGGGGTTCGGGGTTTGGTCGAGAAGCACCTTGGCCGCCATGATCATGCCCGGCGTGCAGAAACCGCATTGCGTGGCGAAAGCGTCGAGGAAAGCGCGTTGCAGCGGATGCAGCACGCCGCCTTCCGAAAGCCCTGACGTTGTGGTGATAGTCGCACCATTGCAGGCCTCGGCCAGCGTCAGGCAGGAGAGCCGGAGTTCGCCATCGATGACGACCGAGCAGGCGCCGCAGGTGCCTTGATGGCAGCCGCCCTTCGGCGAGGTGTCGCCGATCTTGTCGCGCAGCGCATGAAGCAGCGTCGTGCCGCTGTCGATGAATTCGGCCTTTTCGGCACCATTGAGCGTGAACTGAACCGGAACCTTTGCCATCTTTTTACTCCTTGCGCCGCGGCCAGGCGGGGACATACGCGCCACGGTCTTTCAGGCGAGCAGCAACCGGCCGAGATGGACCGGCAGGACTTCGTTGCGATACCAGGCGCTGGCAACTGGATCGGTTGGCGGCGAAGTGCCGTCGCGGGCAACAGCCAGTGCCGGTGCGATGCCCTCGCTGGTGAGTTCCCGGCCGATCAGGGCTTTCTCCGCCGCCCTGGCACGCATCGGCCGGTCGGCCATGCAGCCGAGCGCGATCCGCGCGGACGACACGGTGCCGTCCGGCGCCTGTTCCAGCACGGTCGCGATGCTCAGCACCGAGACGCCCTTTGGCTTGACCCGCGACACTTTCAGGAAGCGAAAGCCGCCTTCCTTCGGAAGCGTGAAGCCGACCGCGGTGACGATGGCGTGGTTGCTTTCGCGTTTTGCCAGGAAAGTTTCGATCGGCAGTTCGCCGTCGCCGGTGCAGACGGTTGCGTCCAAGGCCAGCAGTGCAACGGTGAAATCGCCGTAAGGCGTGGGCGCGAAGAGATTGCCGCCGACGCTCGCCATGTTGCGGATCGCCGGTCCGCCGACGGCGCGCGCGGCGTGGGCCAGCGGAGCGAGATCCGGGTGACGGGCGATCGCCGCCATGGTCACCGAAGCGCCGATGCGGACCGTGCCGCCTGAAATGCGGATGACCGACAGCGCCGGTTCGGTCGACCTGACGAAACCGGAGATCGACACGTCGCCTTCATTGACGGCGCGCACGACCAGCGTGCCGCCACCGAGATAGCGGGTGCCGGCGGCCTTCAGCGCCGCGCCGGCGTCCTTCACCGTCGGGAAAGTCTGCAGTGCAAGCGCCATGGAACGCTCCTCTTTTACGCCTGGCTCTGGCCGGCAAAATGCGCCTTCAGGGCGTTGAAGCCACCCTGGAAGACGTTTGCGCCCATGCCTTCGGCCAGCTTGTCGGCTTCCTCTGGGGGCGCGTCGAAGCGGGCGGTCCATTCTGCATAGGTGCGGTCGCCGTCGGTCACCCGCCGCAACTGCAGCGTTGCCTTGTGGTTGGTGAGCGGCTGCGGCGTCTCCAGGATGGAGTAGCTGACGAGGAAGTTCTCGTCGGAGAAATCGAGCAGCTTTTCGCGCAGGCGGGCACCGCTGATGAGCTGGAAATTGCGCACGCAGCCGATCGTGCCGGCGTCCTTGCCGTCTTCGATATGACTTTCGACCATGCGTGGGTGCCAACTCGGCAGGCCATTGAAGTCGCGTATGCGCGCCCAGACCTTTTCGACCGGCACGTCGATGACGCTGGAGATGGTGACTTTCGCCATATGATCGTTCCCTTGCAAATCAGCTGCTTGGGAGGCTAGGGCGGCAGGTTCGGCAGCGCTTATCAATGCGTCTTGAACGCCTATCAAATAGTCTGAAAAACGGGCGCTCAGCTGATTGCCCGCGCCGCCTCGCGGTAAAGCGTCGGCGGGACGCCGACATGGTCGCGGAAGAAGCGCGAGAAATTGCCCTGCGTGGTGAAGCCGAGATTGCAGGCGACCGAGATCAGCGGCTCCTGCGACCACTGCAATTGCCGCACCGCTTCCTCCATGCGCAGCGTGTTCCAATAGACGTTGGGCGTCAGATTGGTCTGTTCCTTGAACAGCGCGAAGAAATGCGGCCGCGACAGGCCGACGCTGCGCGCCACGTCATCGAAGCAGATACGCTCGCAGACATTGGCTTTCATCAGCTGGATCGCCTTGCGGACGCGGAAGTCCTGCATGGTGTTGACGCGGGCGCGCACCGTCTGCGGTGCGGACGCGTCGGCGGCGTCGAGCACGCTGTCGATGAAGCGCTCGATCTCGTAATTGGCGATGTCGTCGATGCTCTCATTGTCGCTGAGATGGTCGAGGAGGTTGGCCGCTGCCTTGTGCAGCCAAGGCTCGAGTGTGATTGCAGGGGCTGAAAACAGCGGCGCGGCGGAAGGCAGCTCGCGGCGTTTTCGAGCCCAGTCCGGATCGATGTAGAAGGCGAGGAACAGGCCGGGCGTGCCGTCGCGGGACAGAGCGTGGCTGTGCGGCTGGAAGGAATTGATGCCGGCGGCGGTGCCCGGTCCAAGCCGCACCGTCTCGCGGCCGATGGTCATCTCGCCGGCCGTGCCTTCCAGCCAGATGATGATATGCGCCTCGACATGGGCATGGGTGACGAAGTCGCTGGCGACGTTCAGGACAGAAACATGTCCGAACCGGCCCCAGTAGAGCCTGATCGCTTCCGTCATGGGTATATCCTCCCGCAGGCGACTGGCCTCCCTTCGCCTGCTGCGAGCGATTGTGCGGCTCAGTCTGGGCTTGCGTCAAGACGGGATGTGAGCGTCCGGGCGCCGGCCATGCGCCGCAGCGGCGGATTTTCAGACTCGGCGATAGGAGCGCGTCCCCTTCCCCCCCTGTGGGAGAAGGTGGATCGGCGCGCTAGCGCTGAGACGGTTGAGGGGTGTTGGAAGAAATGAGGCGATGCCAAGCTGGAGCACCGCTCATCCGTCGCCTTCGGCGACACCTTCTCCCACAAGGGGAGAAGGTGACGTTGGGGCTTGAACGTCAGTCGTTGCGCCTGAAATTGCGGATGCGGTCGAACAGCACGGCGAGCAGGATGGCGCCGCCGATGAACACGCCTTGCCAGAAGGCATTGATGCCGAGCAGGCCGAGGCTGTTGCGGATGACCTCGATCAGCGCCGCGCCAACGACCGCGCCGAAAGCGGTGCCCATGCCGCCGGCCAGGTTGGCGCCGCCGATGACGGTGGCGGCGATGACCTGAAGCTCCATGCCGTTGCCGAGATTTGTTGTGACCGCGCCCAGCCAGCCGGTCTGGATGATGCCGGCAAGGCCCGCCGCCAGTGCCGAGATCATGTAGACGACAACCTTGATCTGGCGCACCGGAACGCCGGTCAGCGTCGCCGCATGCTCGTTGCCGCCGATGGCGAAGATGTGCCGGCCGAATTTCGTCCAGCGCAGCACAAAGCCGGTGATCAACGCCAGCACGATCATGTAGAGCACCGGATTGGCGATGCCGAACACCCAGGCGCCGCCGCCCAGGGCCAGCAGCTTGTCGTGGTCCGGCCCGAACTGGAAGACCACGGTGTTGTTGGAGGCGACCATGGCAAGGCTGCGCGCAATCGACAGCATGCCGAGCGTCACCACGAAGGGCGGAAAGCCGAGATAGGCGATCAGAACCCCGTTGAAGGCGCCGATGATCAGCGCTGTCGCGATCGCAGTGCCAATGCCGATCTCGATGCCGTAGCCGGCATGCATGGTCACGGCCAGCACCATCGAGCACAGGCAAAGCACCGAGCCGACCGACAGGTCTATACCGCCGGTGATGATGACGAAGGTCATGCCGAGCGCGACGATGGCAACGAAGGTGACGTTGCGGGTGATGTTGTAGAGGTTCTTGGTCGTGGCGAAGGAATCCGTGGCCACCGACAGGAACAGGCAGGCGAGGATGACCGCGATCACCACCCAGAAGGTCTGGCTGGCAAACACCTTGCTCAGCAAGGTGTGCTGCTTGTGCGCGATCGTCTGATCAAGGGTGACTGCCATTATCGACCTTTTTTACTCATGGTTGAGGCGTCAATCATACCTGTTCGATGGCGCCGGTGATGAGTCCGGTGACTTCTTCCGGCGAACTCGATGCGATCGTCTTGTCGGCGACCTTGCGGCCGCGCCGCATGACGATGACGCGGTCGGCGACGTCAAAGACGTCGGGCATGCGGTGGCTGATCAGCACGACGGCGATGCCCTGGTCGCGCAAATGGCGGATCAGGTTCAGCACCTCGGCGACCTGGCGCACCGAGATCGCTGCCGTCGGCTCGTCCATCAGCACGATCTTGGCCTGCGAAAGCATGGTACGGGCGATCGCCACCGCTTGCCGCTGGCCGCCCGACATTTGTTTGACCAGGTCGCGCGGGCGCGTTTCGGATTTCAACTCGGCGAAGATCTGGCCGGCACGCTTGTACATGGCGGCATAGTCGAGGATGCGAAGCGGCCCGAGGCCGCGGCGCAATTCACGGCCGAGATAGACGTTGGCGGCGGCCGTCAGATTGTTGCACAGCGCCAGGTCCTGATGGACGATTTCGATGCCGTGCTGGCGCGCCTCGACCGGCTTGTGCAGGATCAGCTCCTTGCCGTCCATCTGCATCGTGCCATGGCTCGGTGGGAAATTGCCGGCGATCATCTTGACCAGCGTCGACTTGCCGGCGCCGTTGTCGCCCATCAGGCCGACAACCTGTCCGGCCTCGATCGACAACGAAACGTCGTTGACCGCCTGGATGGCGCCAAAATGCTTCGAGATGTTGGTGAGTTCGAGAACCGCCACCAGCCTTCTTGCCTCCCCGTGCTTTGCGGCCTGCGGTTCTGCCGCGGCCTTTCGCTCTCCCCAGTTCCTCCCGGAGGCAGCGATTTTGCCCATTTACGCATAAGCCACCTTGGCGTCAACCACGGCTTCTTTCGAAAAATCAGTTTTGTAGGACAAATAGCATTGACGTCGGTGACAAGGCGATATTAGCTAAGTGTCGGAGGAGCTTGCGCCGATCCCCCGGGTTGCCGGAAGGAATTGGTGAGGGTTTGTCGGTCATGGATTTGGCAACCAGCGATATCTGTCGGTGCCAGTCTGAGACTGAAGATGAAAATGCTTATCGACTTGGCTTGGCGACACGAGTGCGACTTCCTCTGTCATCTTGCTCCGGGTCGATCTGTGTGTGGCGGGCACGCGGTGTCCGTTTGTTTCAAAAGGGAGGACTGACATGAGGAAATCACTATTGCTCGCTGCCGCCGCCGTCATGGCGCTGGGTGCCGGGCCGGCCATGGCCAAGAAACAGCTCGTCATCGTCGTGAAGGGTCTCGACAATCCATTCTTCGAGGCGATCCACCAGGGTTGCGAGAAATGGAACAAGGAAAACGCCAGCGCGGAATATGAGTGCTTCTACACCGGACCGGCATCGACCTCGGACGAGGCCGGTGAAGCCCAGATCGTCCAGGACATGCTGAGCAAGCCCGACACTGTGGCGATGGCGATTTCGCCATCGAACGCGCCGCTGATCGCGCAGACGATCAAAAGCGCCAATCCGTCGATCCCGATCATGACCCTCGACGCCGACCTCAGCAAGGAAGATGCCGCACTGCGCAAGACCTATCTCGGCACCGACAATTACCTGATGGGTCACAAGATCGGCGAATACATCAAGAAGGCCAAGCCGAATGGCGGCAAGATCTGCACCATCGAAGGCAATCCGGCCGCCGACAACATCCTGCGCCGCGCCCAGGGCATGCGTGACGCGCTTTCGGGCAAGGACGGCCTCGCGGCGCTGGCAGGGGAAGGCGGCTGGACCGAAGTTGCCGGCTGCCCGGTGTTCACCAATGACGACGGCGCCAAGGGCGTGCAGGCGATGACCGACATCCTCGCTGCCAATCCCGATCTCGACGCCTTCGGTATCATGGGCGGCTGGCCGCTGTTCGGCGCTCCGCAGCCCTACCGCGACCTGTTCAAGCCGATGGCCGACAAGATCGCCAGCAACGCCTTCGTCATCGGCGCCGCCGACACCATCGGCGACGAGGTGGCGATTGCTCGTGACGGGCTGGTGACCGCACTGGTTGGCCAGCGGCCGTTCGAGATGGGCTACAAGGCGCCTTCGGTGATGATCGACCTGGTCGACGGCAAGCCGGTCGCCGATCCGGTGTTCACCGGCCTCGACGAATGCACCAAGGACACCGTCGACACCTGCATCCAGAAGTAGGTCGGCAATTTCGGGGCGCCCGTCGGGCGCCCCGTTACGCATCGTCCATACAAAACGCACGAGGCGACGCTGCTTTGGAGCGTAGGCCGCCGCTTTGTCGTGTCCTGAGTTCAGGCTTTCGACAGGCAGCTGCCGGGGAATACGAATGCCGGACGCGACATCAAAAAAGCGACCCGCCAAGTTGAAGGCAGAGGCTGAGCGGCCGGCCGGCGTTCGGCGTGCCGACGCCGCACACTTTCCTGGCTCGAGCGTGCATGCGTCGCTGGCCAACGAGATCGGGCTGAGGATCGTGCGCGGCGACTATCCGCCGGGAACCATCCTGCCCAACGAAGCCAAATGGTCGGAGACATTCGACGTCAGCCGCTCGGCGGTGCGCGAGGCGATCAAGATGCTGATGGCCAAGAGCCTTTTGGCATCACGCCCGAAGATCGGCAGCTGGGTCGAGCCGAAGGAACGCTGGAACCTGCTCGATCGCGATGTGCTGGCCTGGTACGCGACCTCGCCGGACCGCGAGGTGTTTCTGAGAACCGTGCAGGAATTTCGCCATATCATCGAGCCGGAGGCCAGCGCCTTTGCCGCCATGCGGCGCACCGACGAGCAGATGGCCGAGATCAGCCAGGCCTGCCGCGAGATGGGCGAGGCGACCAACCTGCAGGAGCGCACCCGCGCCGACACGCGGTTTCACCTCGCCATCCTGCGCGCCTCGGGCAACGATCTGCTGGTGCCGCTCGGCGTGCTGATCGAATCGGCGCTCGACCACCTGTTTGTCTTCGTCACGCGCGAAACCAGCGACCAGCAGCATGCGCAGAGGCTGCACGAGGCGATCGAGAAGAACATCCGCCTGCAGCGGCCGGCTGCAGCCCGTGCCGCGGTGCACAGACTTCTCGCCAACACCGACGATGTCATCGGCCGTTCGCGGCGGTGATTTATACCGCAAAGTCCGGCGCTGCCCCTCATCCGGCTGCCGTCACCTTCTCCCCGTATAGTGACGGGGAGAAGGGGCTGGCCGCGATTTTGGCACACTCTTGCAATGGAAATAGTTGGCGAAATCATCAGCGAAAGCGTCCTTCTCCCCGTCACTATACGGGGAGAAGTGCCCGGCAGGGCGATGAGGGGCAGCGCTGGCGTTGATTGAAAATAGTGCGCCGTGCGTATTGCCCATGCGCTTAGATCGTCTGCATTTTTCGCATCCTTGGCCGGGATGATGTCGACACCGTTGAGAGCTTTGTGCGACCGCATCCATTTTGTTCTTGCTTTGTGCCGGCAGCTATGCTACTAATTTCGGTATGGTGCTAATTGGCTCCAACGACCCGCCCACCGAGGCGGGTTTTTTATTTCTGGCGTCTTCCGATCGGAAGTTGCGTGCTGCGGTGCACAGACTTCTCGCGAATACAGATGACGTTATCCGCCGGTCTCGGCGCTAATTCGATCGTTTCTCGGCCAATTGCGCGTAAGTCGGGTCAACCGGCAACGAAGGTCGATCATTCCTGTCAGTGGCAAATCGCAAATTTAGGAGATTAGCCGAAATCCTGCCTTCGTCATCCCTGGGCGGAGCAAGGAGCGAAGCGACGCGGCGCAGACCCTGGGATCCATGCCGTTACCTTGCGGCAGTGCTCCAGCGGACCAGAACCAAACGCTGCCACCCCCGTCCTACGAAAAAGCTCGAAGCACTCTGGGACTGGTCGTCTCGATCAATTCGGTCTCCCGTTGGCGGAGCCAGCGCTTCAGCAGCTTCTGGCTCGCGGTCATGGTGGAAGGGCAACGAGCGCAATGGCGGATGCAAGCGCCGCTCTGAGCCGCTGCATTCTTCGGCGGATGTCACGGCATGGATCCCAGGGTCTGCGCGACGTCGCTTCGCTCCTGCTCCGCCCTGGGATGACGAAGGCGTGGTGGCAATTCGGCTAATCGCCAGCGTTGGAGATTGGCGGCTGTAGCTGGTCGGCAGCGAACGTCTACAGTTCCTTTCGGGCTCAATCGAAGAACCAAATCCTCTGTGCAAACGAACTAGCCTGCGGCAGTCGAATGTTGGTGTTTTGCGACAGACGTTAATCCCAACGTTCTCAGATCGTCTGCTTCTTGCCATCCCTGGTCGGCATGAGGTCGACGCCGTTGACCTTGCCGATATGCGTGGCCAGCATCGGCACATACTGGTCGGCGGGGCCGGCCGCGAAGGCACCGGCGAAGGCGTTCTTGGTGGCGTTGCCGAGCGGGTTGGCGATGCCGGCAGCACCCGCCATCGATTCCAGATAGGTGAGGTCCTTGAAGGCGTTGGCGATGGTGAATTTGTGCGCATCGCGGTCGCCTTCCAGCGTCCAGCGCATGAAGGTCTGGTAGAAGCCGCAATCCATGCGGCCGTTGCGGATGACGCTGTCGAAACGCGGCGGCGAGATGCCGACCTTCTGCGCCAACGCCAGCGCCTCGGAATAGATCGCGGCATAGCCGAGCGAAATGAAGTTGTTGAGCAGCTTCATGCGATGGCCGTCACCGGTGTCGCCGATATGGACGATGCGCCCGGCCCAGGTTTCGAGCACCGGCTTCAGCCGGGCAAAGACCGTGTCGGGTGCGCCGACCATGGCGTCGAGCGTGCCTTCCCAGGCCTCCTTCGGGGTGCGGCTGAGCGGGGCATCGACATAGTCGACGCCGAGCGCCTTGAGCTCGGCGGCCAGCGCCACCGTCGAGACAGGATCCGAGGTCGAGCAGTCGACGACAACCGATCCCTGCTTCAGGCCTTCCTTGATGCCACCTGGGCCGCGGATGATGGCTTCGACCTCGCGCGAGCCGGTGACGCAGATGAAGACGATATCGGATGCCGCCGCGACGTCGCGCGAGGTCGCTGCTTCCTTGGCGCCGCGGCCGAGTAGGTCTTCCGCCGGCGTGCGGTTCTTGCGGCCGAGAAACGTCAACGCATAGCCCTTGTCGACGATGTTCTTGGCTATGCCGTGGCCCATCAGGCCAAGCCCGATGAAGCCGATCTTTTCGCTCGCGGCGGTCGTGTTCATGTCGTTTCGTCCTATTTGCAATGATGGATGACGGCGCTGCACCTTGCCGGCGAATTGTTGAAGCGGGTTTTTGCCGCATGCCATGGCAGGCGATTGCAGAGTTCGATATTGTCTGACAATACACATGAATCTTAGGGAATGTGGAGAGCAAAATGACGAAGCGGATCATGTTCACCGGCGGCAGCGGCAAGGCCGGGCGCCACGTCGTGCAGTATCTCGTCGAGCAGGGCTGCCAGGTGCTCAACATCGACACCAAGCCGCTCGACAATCCCAAGGTGCGCACGCTGATCACCGACATCACCGACAGCGGGCAGGTGTTCAATGCGCTGTCGAGCTATATGGGCCTGCACGAGTTCGACCCGTCGCTGCGCACGCAGCCGGTCGATGCCGTGGTGCATTTCGCGGCGATCCCGCGCATCATGATCACGCCCGACAACGAGGTGTTCCGCATCAACGCGCTCGGCACCTACAACGTCATCGAGGCTGCGGTAAAGCTCGGCATCCGCAAGGTGGTGATCGCCTCCAGCGAGACGACGTACGGCCTGGTCTTCGCCAATGAACCGCGCGATCCGACGCATTTCCCGCTCGACGAGGAGTACGACGTCGATCCGATGGACAGCTACGCGCTATCCAAGGTCGTCAACGAGAAGACCGCGCGGGCGTTTGCACAACGCGATGGCTCCGACATCTATGCCTTGCGCATCGGCAACGTCATCGAGCCGCATGAATATTCGCTGTTTCCGAAATGGTTCGCCGATCCGGGTTTCCGCAAGCGCATCGCCTGGAGCTATATCGACGCGCGCGACCTCGGCCAGATCACGCTGCGCGCCATCGAAAAGGACGGGCTCGGCTACCAGGTGTTCAATGCCGCCAATGACGACACCTCGTCCGACCTGCCGACGGCCGAACTTTTGAAGCGGTTCTATCCCGATGTGCCGGTCAAGGGTGAACTCGGCGAATACGAGACGCTGCTCTCCAACCGCAAGGCACGCGACATGCTCGGTTTCCGGCCGGAACACAGCTGGCGGAAATACGTCAAGACGACCTGACGGGCGCAGCTGACGCGGACCCGGCACCGGGCCAGCCCGCAATTGCTCGTCCTGACTTCAGTCTCACACCCGCTACGACCGATGCGCCCACACCCCTACGTTCAGGCGTTCGCCGTCTGGTTCATCCACACGATCTCCCAGACGTAGCCGTCTGGGTCTTCGATGTGGCGGTTGTACATGAAGCCAAGGTCCTGTGCCGGGTTGGGATCGGCGCGACCGCCCGCCGCGACCGCGCTGGTCAGTGTTGCATCGACGGCGTCGCGACTATCGACAGTGAGGGCGATCATTGCCTGGCTGTCGCGCCTCGCGTCGCCGATTGGGCGTGTAGTGAATTCGCGGTAGTGGTCATGGGTCAGCAGCATCACCCCGATCGTGTCCGAGAACATGAGCGAGGTGGATTTCTCGCCAGAAAACTGCGGGTTCACAGTGCCGCCCAGCGCCACGTAGAACGCCGTTGAGGCCGACAGGTCACGGACAGGCAAGTTCACGAAAATCATTTTGGGCATCGATTTCGCCTTCTCCAGGGGTGCGTGCTGCGCTATTGTCTTGCTGCAATGTTAGTAGATGCAATGTATCTTGATTGCAAGATACATTTTGCCAAGGGAACATTTGCGATGGATCGTGCCGA
Source organism: Mesorhizobium sp. ISC25 (assembly GCF_042295465.1). Taxonomy (NCBI): domain Bacteria; kingdom Pseudomonadati; phylum Pseudomonadota; class Alphaproteobacteria; order Hyphomicrobiales; family Phyllobacteriaceae; genus Mesorhizobium; species Mesorhizobium sp. ISC25. The sequence continues at coordinate 277,526 of NZ_CP135441.1, forward strand.
GGCCGCAGCTAAGGAATGGACCCGCGAGCGTCCCGATCTTCCTCTGTTGCCTGTTGAAACGGTAGGGCGTCTGCTCGATGCCGCCGCGCGGGTTATCCGCGATCACATGAACCCGTTGCTCAAAGAAGCAGGCCTGAATGTAGGTGAGTTCGATGTGCTCACGCCGCTCAGGCGCGCCGGTGAACCCTATATGCTCTCACCTACTCAGCTCTACGAATCGGCAATGATCTCCTCGGGCGGCATGACGAGCCGCCTCGACCGGCTGGAGCGCGCCGGGCTGGTTGAACGACGCCCCGATCCCAACGACCGGCGCGGCAAGCAAATTGCGCTGACGACTGGCGGCAAGCGCGCGATAGACGATTTGATCGGTCCAATGGTGGCGCTGGAAGAGCAATTAATCTCCTCACTGACGCCGGCGGAGCAGGAAACTCTTAACGCTCTGCTTAAGAAATTGCTCACCGGCCTCTAGGCACGTGAACTCATAAATGCGGTATAACCGCGATGGGGTGGGAAGCAGAGCAAAGGGGTTGGCTTAGCCCTTCACGCCCCATTTTAGTTGGCTGGCATCGACGACGTCTGATCCCATATGCTCAACGAAAAAGTCTCGTATCCTCTGGCGATGCCGATCCCACCTGGGAGACATTCGTTCACTTTCATTCTCGTACTCAGCTAGAAATACCCATTCGACGAATTGATCCGCTGTAACATCACCGGATTGAGGAATAAAATCGATGACATCCATGAACTTGTCGCCGTGCATTCCTCCACAATAGCCATGACCGGCGCAGACCGCGTGCATGAGCGAGTAGAATCTCTTATTTTCTTTCATGAAACATGCGCCGCGATGGTGAGGCGGATTGCCTACGCGTGCTGCCGCAACATATCCTTCTTGGGCGTAAGTCCGCAATGGGGTCGTTTTCCGACCGGGACTCTGATTCACGCTCTGCATGAGCCGATATGATCTGACCGACTTCGGATGGCGCGTGATCGAGCCGCTGTTGCCCAACAAGCCGCGAGGGGTGCCGCGCGTCGATGATCGGCGGGTGCTAAACGGCACGAGTCTACGTCCTAGGTCGTAGTCCACGTCAGCAGTCGCCTCTGCCTCTGCATCAACGAGTCCTGAACCCTACTTGTCTTTCCAGAATTCGGCCTGGAGTTGCGCCGCTTCATCGGCAAGCAGCGGACCGACGACTTCAGTCGGACGCTGCCCAGCTTCGAAGACGATCCTGCAGGGCAGGTCGAGTGTGGGATTCTCGACATGTGCGCCCGTCAGCTCCTTGAGGTCGTGTTCGCTCTGCCCAAAGACGACCCGTCCGATACCCGCCCAATAGATTGCCCCGGAGCACATCGCGCAAGGTTCGGCCGACGTGTAGAGTGTGCAATCGGCGAGCTTTTCGAGACTGATATTCATCCCCGCCCACGAGGCCAGCAGCCTTTCGGCATGAGCGGTGCGGTCGCCCCCGCCGGCTTTGTAAGCGTTGGGCTGCTCGCGCAACACATTGCCGTCTTTGTCGGCGAGGAGCGAACCAAAGGGATGTTCGCCGGCATCGCGGGCCTTGCGCGCGATCTCGAACGCCTGACGGAGTAGGCGCTCATCATAAGGGCGTTGTGGCATCGGCAGATCCTCCGCCGCTTGACCATAGTGCCGAACGATCCGCGGACACAAGTCAGCAGCCCAGGCGGTACTGTCTCAGTTTGAATTTTGCGAACGGCACCAACGCTAAGCGCGGTCTCGTCGATATTCGGCACCCATATACCGTACAAGAAACGTACGCTGTCGTTTGCGAGTCTCTTTGAGATTTCGGACAAAACCAGATCTGCAGTGGGAGTGGGGTCGTAGCGGTATCGGAATACGATAGACACCGAAGCTCCAGGATACCGCTGTCGAAAATGATCGCTTTTCGCAATCTGCAAGTAGGAGTCAGCTCTCGTCGTTATGATCTGTAAGTGTGCGTCTGTCGCCTCGCCATCTGTCCAAGGTAACGTATCAGTGATGACGAACCGAATATGATTGTTTGTGTAAGGAACTTCCAAATCGTTCGAGAAATCATCCTTGATGGCAAAAGTCGTGTTATCCATTATCCCTCAATCGCTTTGTGTAAGGACCGCGCTTGCCCGGCTTCCCAAGTGTCCGGGCATCATTCATGCAGTCGGCCTTTATGGCCTCATAGTCCGGGCCCTGCCGTTCAACCGAGCGTCCGTCATAATGGCGACCGCTAAATCGGTACACGCCAACTGAGACCTCGCCAGAGGTAAACGTCCAACCTTCCAATGCGTCTTGATTGTGATCGCTCACGGCTGCTCCCATGCTTTCCGATAAGCATATAGGAGGTCAGCCCGATATGGGAAATTTCAACCTGACCCACTCCCGCCCAGGCTCATGACTCGTTGCGACCAGGGCGTTGAGCCAGCCAGATGCTGCCGATGACGAAAACGACGCCGGCGATTTGAGGCAAGGTCAGCGTCTGGTCCAGGAATACCCATCCAAGCAGCACGGCGGTCACCGGGCTGAGGAAAAGCAGCGATGACACCACTGCGGATTCCAGTCGCGCAATACCCCGGAACCAGAGGACATAGGTCAGCGCCGCACCGATCAGGCCGAGCCACGCCAGTCCAATCAGGTTGGCCGCGGTCGGGAGCGGGATGGAAGGCTCGAAAAGCAGCGCCACCGGAACGAGAAGAAGACCGCCGGCGGTCAGCTGCCATGCCGTGAAGGTAAGCAGCGATACCGGCGGTTGCCACTTACGCGACAACACGCTTCCGAAGGCCATGGAGGCCGCCCCGGCGAGGCCCGCGGCAATGCCGACCGCGTTGAGCGTCGCGTTCGGGGTCAGCACCAGCAATGCAACACCGGCGATCCCGACAAGGGCAGCGACGATCGCTAACGGTCGGACGGCGCTGCCAAGCAGGGCAGCGGCAAGGAAAATCACGATCAACGGCTGGACCGACAGCACGGTCGCGGCGACCCCGCCCGGAAGCCGGTACGCGGCGACAAACAACATGCTCAGGAAGATCGAGATGTTGAGGGCTCCGAGGACGAAACTGCGCAGCCACCAGATGCCCGCCGGAAGTTGCCGAACCATCGCCAGCAGCAGCAATCCGGCGGGCAGGGCTCGCAGCATTGCAACCGTCATCGGCGAAAAGTTCGCCAGGAACTGCGTGGTGACGATATAGGTGCTGCCCCATATTGCGGGTGCAACGGCCGTCAGCAACAGATCGGAACGGTGCGTTTTCATAAGATTTCCAGTACTTCGGCAAGTGGGCGGCGGGGCTTTTGCGGCCAGTTGCCCGACGCGGCGCGGCCGACCGCGATGAGCATCACCGGCACTTCATTCGTTCCAAGGCCAAACTCGCGGGCCACGCCTTCGGCATCGAAGCCTCCCATCGGACCAGCGACGAGCCCCAGCGCTTCGGCTGCGAAAATCAGCGTTGCAGCGCCAAGCGTTGCCGAGCGCACGGCTTCGTCGCGGGCCGCCCGAGGATCGGCATATTGGGTGCGGGCGCCTTCCTGCCAGCCCGAAGCCATATCCGCCGGCATGAAGCCGGCTTGCACGAAAGGACGCAGCCTTGCATTGAGGGCGGCGTGGTCGGGCAGTACGCCGCATACAATGAACGTGACGGCTGCCTCCTGCACCTTGGCCTGGCCATGGGCCAGGCCGCGCAACCGTGCCTTTGCTTCCGGCGTCCGCACGGCGATGAACCGCCAATTCTGAAGGTTGTAGGCGGTTGGCGCGCGCGTTGCTAGGCGCGCCAGTTCCTCGACCTCCGCATCCGTCAATGCGTGCAAGGCATCGAACCGATTGGCCGACATGCGCTGCTCGATCAGGGAGATTGTGGGGTTGGTCATCATGTCATTCCGAACCTGAGAAAGCTGTTCGGGAGGCAGATAGAGAATTTACCAACGAGCGATAATATGCGATAATTGAAAGACATTATTTACTGGAAGAGAATGGTGCGATGGATCGCCTGACCGCGCTGCAGGTTTTCCGCCATGTGGCGGGACTGAACAGCTTTGCCGAAGCCGGACGGCGGCTCGGTCTCTCACCTCCCGCGGTCAGCAAGAACATCGCCGAGTTGGAGGCGCATCTGGGTGTGCGGCTCATCAACCGGACAACGCGGCGCATGGCCCTGACCGAAGAAGGCAGGATCTATCTGGAGCATGTCACGCAGGGGCTCGACGCGCTGGCCAGGGCCGACCAGGTTCTCGGCCCCATCAAGACGGCGCCGAGCGGCACGTTGCGGGTCAGCGCGCCGATGACCGTCACGTTGACGCGGCTTTCGGCTGCCATCCCCGCGTTCCTATCGCGCTATCCCGATTTGAATCTCGACCTGCATCTTGACGACAGGCGCGTCGATATCGTGCGGGAGGGATTTGACCTTGCCATTCGCGGCAGCGACAATCTCGAGGATTCCAGCCTGGTCGCGAGAAAGCTTGCGGTCATGCCGCACGTGCTTTGCGCGGCTCCGTCCTATTTCGAGAAGCATGGCCGGCCCAAAACGCCTGCCGATTTGAAGGCGGCCAATTGCATCCGGTTCAGCCTCTCGGGGCATGCGGACATATGGGAGTTCCGCAAGGACGGCCGCAGCGAGCGGATCGCGATCGACGGACGATATTCGGTCTCGTCGAGCCTTGCCGTGCGCCATGCGCTGCGCGCCGGCTTCGGCGTCAGCCTGATCCCCTTTCCCTATGTCGAGAGCGACCTGAAAGCAGGCCGGCTGCAATCGGCCCTGGATGACTGGGACAAGGTCGAAACCACGCTCTACGCGGTCTATCCGGCGCGGCAGCATCTCGCCCCGAAAATCCGCGTCTTCCTTGATTTCCTGATCGAGGAATTCAGTCGGGACCAAAAGAAGCCGTTCGTGCCTCTCCGGCGTGAGCGCTCGGCAAAGCGCGGTGCCGGCCAGGCGACGGATGCGGAAAGTCAAACGGAGATATTGCCATCGATTTCATCTCCTTGACACGCCTCCAAATCCGGACTTTGTGGAGCCATGCGGGACGCGAAGCCGAATAAGGGAAAGACAGCGGCCGAGGCGTTCGCCGAACGCACGAGCGGTGTTCGCCGGGCCGATGCGGCGCGCATGCCGGGATCGAGCGTGCACGCGTCGCTGGCCAACGAGATCGGGCTGAGGATCGTGCGCGGCGATTATCCGCCGGGAACCATCCTGCCCAACGAAGCCAAATGGTCGGAGACCTTCGACGTCAGCCGCTCGGCGGTGCGCGAGGCGATCAAAATGCTGATGGCGAAGAGCCTTTTGTCGTCACGTCCCAAGATCGGCAGCTGGGTCGAGCCGAAGGAGCGCTGGAACCTGCTCGATCGCGATGTGCTGGCCTGGTATGCGACCTCGCCGGACCGCGAGGTGTTTCTCAGGACCGTGCAGGAGTTCCGCCACATCATCGAGCCGGAGGCCAGCGCCTTTGCCGCCATGCGGCGCACCGACGAGCAGATGGCCGAGATCAGCCAGGCCTGCCGCGAGATGGGCGAAGCGACCAACCTGCAGGAGCGCACGCGCGCCGACACGCGGTTCCACCTCGCCATCCTGCGTGCCTCGGGCAACGACCTGCTGGTGCCGCTCGGCGTGCTGATCGAATCGGCATTCGATCATCTGTTTGCATATACGACGCGGGAACTCGACGATTTGCAGCATGCGCAGAGGCTGCATGAGGCGATCGAGAAGAGCATCCGCCTGCAGCGGCCGGACGCGGCGCGCAATGCGGTGCGCAAGCTCTTGGCCAATACCGACAGCGTCATCAAGTCCAGGTAGCCGCCGTTCGGCTACAGGCACTCAGTCGACGGGTGCGGTCGCCAGATGCTGCCGGGTCAGCCCGATCAGCAGCGCCTGGTCGCGGGCGGCGTGTTCGGGCGGGTTGACGACGGCATCGCCATTGACGATCGCCGCCCAGAAGCCACGCATCTCCTCGACGAAGGCTTCGGCATAGCCGGCGCGCAAATCTTTCTTCGACAGCGTGTGACCGCGCGAGGTCGTCACCGTCAGCCGCGTCGGCTGATGGTTGAGCCAGGGCGAGGGGAATTCGAGCTCCAGGCTGGCATCGTCGAAGAACAACGTGATCCGCTCCTTGTAGTCGGCGAGCTTCGGCACGGTGAGGTGGGTCATGGTCCACAGCGCCTGTCCGTCCAAAAGCTTGACCGCGCCCTGGCCGCCGTCGCCATTGGCAAAGATCTGCGCGCCGACGACCTCGCCGTCGGGCACGCGGAGCGCATCGAGCAGGCCATGGACGGCATTGACATCGTGAATCAAGGCCGAGCTGTAAGCGCCGGTAAATCCACGGAAAGCGAGGTCGGTCACATGCACACCGATGGCGTCTTCGACCTGGCGCTTTTGCTTGGCCGCGACGGCGGCGATCATGTCCTTCGGGATATCGGTGCCGCGCCTGTAGGGCTGATGGGCAATGAACGGCCAGGCGTCGGGATCGTTCACTTCCACCGAGACCGAGCGCAGCGTGCTTGATGTGCCCGGCAGCGAAGCGAGCGCCAGCCGGTAGCTCGGGTCGAAGCGCTTCATATAGCCGACCTGAACGATTTTCCTGGCGGCATCGCGCGCCGCGACGATCTCGGCGATTTCCGCCAGCGAATAGCAGAGCGGCTTTTCGCAAAAGACATGCAAGCCAACCGCCAGCGCCGCCAGCACCTGTTCGTGATGCAGCGGGTCCGGCGAGCCGATCACCACCGCGTCGAGGCGCTGGTCGAAGAGCTGGTCGATCGTTTCGAAATTGGCAACGCCATGGGTGTCGGTGACGAACTGCCGTGAAATCCTCGAGGGATCGGCGACCCCGGCGACCTCGAACAATTCACCGAGGCGCAGCAGGTTGGGAATATGCTCGACCTGCGAGATCATGCCGGCGCCGACGACTCCGACGCGTATCCTGCTCATGCCATCATTCCCCGCAATGTCCGATTGTCAGCTCAAGGCGCCGCAGGCGGCCGGTTGCCGATCTGGGCGAGCAGGCCGGCAATCTCCGCCTCGACCGCCTTCAGGTCCTCGCCGCCCGACATGATCGAGATGACCTCGTCGCGCGAAATCTCGGACTTGGCGTAGGTGCCGCGATTGCGGCCGCGGTTGAGCAGCGTGAAGGTGTCGCCGACCGGATAGGCATGGTGGATGTTGTGGCTGATGAAAATGACGGCCAAGCCCCGCATGCGTGCTTCGATGATGAATTTCAGCACCATCGCCGCCTGGTGGACGCCGAGTGCCGAGGTCGGCTCGTCGAGGATCAGCACGCGCGCGCCAAAATGCACGGCGCGGGCGATCGCCACCGACTGGCGCTCGCCGCCCGACAGCGTGCCGACGGCTTGCGTCGGATCGCGCACGTCGATGCCGATATCGGCCATTGCCTGCCTGGCGATGGTGTTGGCGCGCTCCTTGTCGATGCGCGAGAAGGGCAGGCTGCTTTTGGTCGGTTCGCGGCCGAGAAAGAAGTTACGGGTGATCGACATCAGCGAGATCATGCCGAGGTCCTGGAACACCGTTGCCACGCCGAGCTCCTGCGCGTCGCGCGGGCTGCGGAAGGTGACCGGCTTGCCGTCGACCAGGATTTCGCCCTTGCTCGGCCGGTAGACGCCGGACAGAACCTTGATCAGCGTCGACTTGCCGGCGCCGTTGTCGCCGAGCAGGCAGTGGACCTCGCCCGGATAGACCTTGATGTCGATGTCCTGGAGGGCGCGCACCGAACCGAAATTGACGCTGACGCCGCGCAGTTGCATTGCTGGCGCAGTCATTTGCCACCTCCGCGGCCGAGCGCCTTCAGCCTGATGTAGTTGTTGACCAGCACGGCCATCAGGATGACGATGCCGAGAAAGACTTTGAACCAGTCGGTGTCGATGCCGGTGTAGAAGATGCCCATCTGCACCAGCCCGAAGATCAGCGCGCCGAACAACACGCCGTAGACGGTGCCGTAGCCGCCGGTGAGCAGCACGCCGCCGATGACGGCGGCGATGATCGCCTCGAATTCCTTGAGCAGGCCGCGCGTGGTGTCGGCGGAGCCCGCCTCCATCACCTGGATGGTGGCAAGCAAGGTCGCCGCGCAGGCGGTGTAGATGAACAGGCTGATCTTGACGCGATCGACCGGCACGCCGACGTTGCGGGCGGCGATCAGGTCGCCGCCGGTGGCGAAGATCCAGTTGCCGTATTTCGTCTGGGTCAGCACGTAGCCGGCCAGCGCCGTCAGGCCGAGCCACCAGACGATCGACATCGGAATGCCGGCGACGAAGGGAATGCCGTCGCTGCGGGTGGCGATCCAGCCTTGCGCGCCCATCCAGTGGAACAGGCCGGTGAGCAGATGGCCGTTGAAAATGCCGGCCGTCGCCGGGTCCGGCGCGCCTTCGAGGATGTAGGGGATCTGGGTGCGGCCGGTGACGGCGCGGGTGATGCCGATCGACAGTCCGCGCAGGATATAGAGCGTGGCGAGCGTGACGATGAAGGAGGGCAGGCGCGTCTTCACCACGATCAGGCCGTTGAGATAGCCGGTGAGGATGGCAACGGCGAAGGCACAGGCGATGCCGCCCCATAGCGGCAGGCCCCAGTACTTCACCGTCAGCCCGATGACGACGCCGGCAAAGCCGACCATGGAGCCGACCGAAAGGTCGAACTCGCCGGCGATGATGAGAAGTGCCGCCGCGGTGGCGACGATGCCGAGCTCCGCCGACAGCGTCAGGAATGTCATCGATCCCTGCAGCGAATAGAGGTTCGCCGCGCCCGGCAGCAGCGCAAAGATGATGATCGTCGCAAGCAGCCCACCTGCGGCACCGGCCTCCGGCCGGCGCAGCCACTGGGTCAGCTTGCCGGTGCTTGCCAACCGTTCGTCGGCGCCGGCGGCCCGCTTCGACGTCATGCCGAAGCGGTCGGTCGCCTTCAGTTCACCCGGAGGTATCGCCTTGTCTTCCACGATCGTCATTAGGCTCCCCAATCGCTCAATTCGCAATCTTGGTCACGGACGGATCGGGAGAGCGCTTGGCGCATTCTCCCGTTCCGTCGGAGCGCTTGCCTAGCGGATGCCCTCTTTGGCGAGCGCCAGGATCGCCTTGGCTTTTTCCGGCGAGTCGATGAACAGCGGTCCGGTATAGGCGTTGTTCTGCGGCCAGAAGCCGTGCGTCGCCTGCTCGACCAGATAGATCACCGGCAGATAGCCCATCAGATATTGCTGGGCGTCCATGCCGAAGCCCATTTCGCCGGCGACGACCGAGTCGAGAACCTCCGGGCTGATGTCGAATGTGTAGAGCTTGAGCTTGCCGAACAGTTCCTTGTCGCGGAACATCGGGATCAGCGGGTTGGCGGCGGTGGCGCCGAGCGCAAAGACCGCCTGCGTGTCGGGATGCGCCGACAGATAGGCTTCGGTGCGGCGCTGGATGTCGGCCGGATCCGGCGCCACGGCCAGAACCTCGGTGCCGCCGCCGGAGGGCTTCAGTCCGTCATTGAGGCCCTGGCAGCGCTGGTCGAGGCTGACATTGCCGACCTCGTGGTTGATGCAGACGACCTTCAGCGTGCCTTCCTTGGCCAGCCGCTCGCCGGCCTTCTTGCCGGAATCATATTCGGACACGGTGCCGACATAGAGCGTCGTGCCGAGCTCGGCGCCTTCCTTTTCGCCGGAATCCAGAACCACCATGGGAATATTGGCGGCAAGCCCGGATTTGACCGATTTGCCGAGCGCATTGGCGTCGGCGATGGAGACAGCGATGCCGTCCGGCTTGGTGGCGATGGCGGCGTCCAGAAGCCGGGCCTGCTCGACCACGTCGAAGACCTGCGGCGCGTAATATTCGACCTTGGCGCCGGTGAGGGCGGCCGCGTCATCGACGCCGCGCTTGACCACCGACCAATAGGGATCGGACGCCGACCCGTGCACCACGAAGGTGATGCGGACGTCCTTCGGGTCCTTGAGGCCCGCGGCATACGCAATGCCTGTCATCAGGCCCGCCGAGACGAAGGCGGCCAATGCCACTTTCAGAAGAGTTTTCATCTTATTCTCCCATTTGTCGTTGCAGTTCCAATCCCTTGTCCAATCCCTCCGGCGCCGTTTTCCGGTCGCGACGATCGGCTCATGTCGCGGATCGGGTGGCCGCTTTGCGGGCCTTTGCCGACGCCAATCGCTGTTCGCCCGCGTTGCTGCCGCGGGCCGTTGTTGATGATCGCCCGGCCGAGAGTGTTGCGCGAAGCTCCTCGCGCAACGGCTTCATGCCGATGACTTCGATCGGCTGCGCGGCGAGCCAGTCGCGAAAGCCCTGGTCGCGGAACAGCTCGTACTCTTCGGTGCGGATATAGGCGGAGCGCGGCTCGATCAGATCGAGTTCACCGGGCGCGTTGCAATGCAGGCAAAAGAAGGTCAGGCCCTCGCGCACACCCTCGATGAGCGCTTTGTAAGCCGGCTCGATCGGCCTGGAACGCGGCCGGCCCCAGGTCGTCTGGATCGCGGCGTCGAAAATGGCAAAGCCGCCGGCGCGGGCCAGCGCTACACCGCGCTGGAACGCCTCCTCGGTGACGCCGACAAGATTGTCGTTGGGGGAATAGGCGGACAGGGTCTTGGTCAGCAACACGGGCAGCTGATATTCGAGCCCGAGCTTGATATAGATGTCGCAAAATTCCGGCGACAATGCCGCGCCCATATGCGCGTCGAGATGGGTGACGTCGATACCGGCGCGATAGGCGGTGTCGATCTGGACGCGAAGCTCGGCCTCGACCGCCTGCGGCACCGCCTTGCGGCGCGTGGTCGCCACATCGGGCCACAAGAAGCCGAACTCGTCGGTCAGGCCGGCCGCCCGCGACGGCGCGGTCAACGGCCGCCATTTGTAATGCTGCTTCTCGCTGTTCAGTGTCAGGTGAACGCCAAGGTCAAGGGCAGGGTTGGCGGCGGCGCTCTCGGCCATTTCGAGGAACCAGGGGCACGGCACCATCACCGCGCCGGAACTGCAGACACCCAACCCGCTCAATTCGAGGAAGGCGCTGTTGGCGCCGTGGCACATGCCGACATCGTCCTCGTGGAGCACGATCCGTTTGCCGGAGCTGGCGGCGTTCACGAATGGCCGCCTTTCCGCCGGCACGCCGGTTTCGAGGGTCTTCCAAAGTGTGTCCCGTATTTCATGGAACCAACCGTTTGCCCAACTGGCCGGAATGGAACGCCGAAACCTGCCTTTCCGACAGGGCCACTTTGGCGAATTCGGATGGGTACGATTTGCCTGCCGGCTGAGACACTTAGCTGCCGATTTCCTCAATCAGGGTTCAAAACCAGTCGTAGGAACCGTCTTCCGGGCGCAGATGGCTTGGTCGAATAGCGGCGGAGTGGTTCTTTCAAACTGTGCCGACAAGCCTACAGCTGTCCACACCATCAAGCGACCACATTATCAAGTGACCCAAACTACCAAGTAACTTGGAGGCCTGTCATGTACACCGCCGGCGAAGAGGAAATCGAAGCCATTGCCAGGGTGATCCGCTCGGGCGCGCTGTTTCGTTATGGCAAGGACAGCGAATGCGACCGCTTCGAGGCCCGCTATGCGCAGCATCTTGGCGTCGAGCATTTCGCGCTGGCCGCCAGCGGCACCTATGGGCTCGCCGCCGGCCTGATCGGCCTCGGCATCGGCCCGGGGGACGAAGTGCTGGTGCCCGCGCACACCTATATGGCGACCGCGACCGCGGTGCTGTCGGTCGGGGCCATTCCCGTCATCGTCGACATCGACGAGAGCCTGACCATCGATCCTGTCGCCTTGCGCGATGCCATTGGGCCGCGCACCAGGGCGGTCATTCCGGTGCATATGTGGGGCGCGGCCTGCAACATGAATGCGATCATGGACATTGCTGCCAAGCGCGGCTTGCTGGTGCTGGAGGATGTCTGCCAGGGCATCGGCGGCGGCTATGAGGGCCGCAAGCTCGGCTCGATCGGCCATGCCGGCGCCTATTCCTTCAACTACTTCAAAAACATGACCTCGGGCGAGGGCGGCGGCATTGCCACCAGCGACCCGAAGGTGGCGGAGCGGGCGCGCTGCGCCATCGACCCTTGCCATTTCTATTGGCAGGGCAGAAGCGACAGCATCAAACCCTTCGCCGGCATCGGCGCGCGTGCTTCCGAACTGATGGGGGCGATGCTCAACGTCCAGCTCGACCGGCTGGACGGTATCATCGAGGCGATGCGGGCCGAGAAGAAGACGGTGCTGGCCGGTACCCGCCACCTTAGCAATCTCGGGCTGACGCCGTCGCCGATGAACAGCCCGGACGACGATTGCGCCGCTCAGGTGATGTATCTGCTGCCGAGCGAGCAGGCGGCGCAGACGTTTTCGAAGACCATTCCCAGTGTCGTTGCCGGCAAGACCGGCCGCCACAATTTCACCCAGTGGGACCAGGTGCTGATGCATGAAGGCGCGCATCATCCGGCGCTCAATCCTTACGCACTGCCCGAGAACCAGGGCCTGCGGCTGGATTATTCCGACGACCTCGGCAAGCGCTCGCTTGACATCCTCAACCGCACCGTGATGATCGCCATGAACCCGGCGCACAGCGATACCGATGTTCAGGACGTGATCCACAACATCGATGCGGCGGCGCGGGTGGCGCTGGAGAATGCTTCGCTGGATGATGTCGAATTGCGCAGGGCGGCGCCGGTTGATCTGCAGAAGTTCGATAGTGTGAACTAGACCAGTTCCGACGCGGTTTGCTACCCTGCGGCCGAGTTCCTTGTCCGGCGGCCGGGCGAGGATTCCGGCCGGCATAACCGGTCGTCAAAAAATCCGCAGGCCCGTGTCGGATAGGCCGGGCTCCGCTCGTCCTAGGGGGCATCGATCACCAATACGGAGGATTAACGATATGCCCGGCACCGTACGGCTGCACCGCGTTCTGACAACCAGTCCGGAGAAAGTCTACCGCGCGTTCCTCGAAGCGGATGCACTTGCGAAATGGCTTCCGCCGAACGGCTTCACCTGCACGGTTCATCACTTCGAGGCGAAAGTCGGCGGTACGTTCAAAATGTCCTTCCGCAACTTCACCACCGGCGACAGCCACTCGTTCGGCGGCGAATATGTCGAGCTCGTGCCCAATGAGCAGCTGCGCTACACCGACCGGTTCGACGACCCCAACCTGGCCGGCGAGATCGAGGTGACCGTGACATTGAAGAAAGTGTCGGTCGGCACCGAAGTGAATATCACGCAGGCAGGTATTCCAGACGTCATCCCAGTTGAGGCCTGCTATCTCGGCTGGCAGGAGTCGCTGCGAAATCTGGCGAAGCTCGTCGAACCCGAGATCAACCAGTAAGATAAAGCTGCCCTGGCGGGTTGGCGTCGCTAACCGGAAACCCAGGGATGACGCCGTTCTTCCCACCCAACATGCGCTGGGGCCGGAAACGCGGGATCGGCGAAGCAGCCGACCGCGACGGCGATCCATTCAGGCTTTCGCTCGGGCTCCCAGAAGACGCTCGAGCCGCAGCCCGGGCAGAAATGGAAAGTGACGTGATGGCCGCTCCGAGCCGATCGCCTGTAGGTACTGGCGTTGCCTTCGGCTTCTACCTTGTCGCGCGCGAAGAAGGCCGCGACGCCGTATGTGCTGCCGGTCCGTTTCTGGCAGTCGAGGCAGTGGCATTGCGCGACCAGTCGCGGGTCTCCCTCACAGGAGATCCTCAGTTGCCCGCAGGCACAGGATGCGGTTCTCATGGCAGTCCTCACGGTCAGACGAATGCGTTGCTCCGCCAATTTCGGCGGTTAGCATGCTTCTGGTTTTCGGGGAGATTCGGCCTTGTGAGTGGCTCCTTGCGCGAACGCGGCGAAGGACCAGGACCGATGCCGTATTTCTAATCGCCTCGGGCGAATGTTGCAACCGCGGTGAACGAGATGACGCGCTTGCCCTAGCTTCTGTCCAACCTCAGAAACGCGGCGCGCAGGGCAAGCACGGCGCGCAGGATCTGGCGTTCGTCCATCGCCGCATAGCCGAGCAGCAGGCCGTGCTCGGGTTCTGTGGAATGGTAGTTGATGGAGATGCCCTGGACGTCGAGCCCCTCCTTGAGGGCGGCGGTGACCACGTCACTGTCCTTGTAGGGCCTGACGAAGCTCGCCAGCAATTGCATGCCGGAATCGTTTTCCGTGACGGTCAGCCATTCGGCCAGATGCTCCTGGCACAGCTTGACGAAGTTCGCCTGCCGGCGCGCATAGAGCCGGCGCATGCGCTTGAGGTGCGTGGCGAAATAGCCCTGCGTGATGAAGTCGTTGACCGTTGCCTGCAGGATCAGCGGCGCGAACTGGCCGGTGATGCTCACCGCCCGGTCGAACGGCACCGACAATTCGCGCGGCACGATCAGATAGCCGATGCGCAGCGCCGGAATTAGCGTCTTGCCGAAGCTGCCGATATAGACGACGCGGTCGGCATGATCGAGCCCGCGTAGCGCCGGCACCGGCCGGCCGCGAAACCGGTATTCGCCGTCATAGTCATCCTCGACGATCCAGGCGCCGTTGCGTTCGGCGATGTCGAGCAGCTGCAACCGCTCCTCGATGCGCATGATGGTGCCGAACGGCCATTGGCAGGATGGCGTCACATAGATCAGCCGCGGCGGCGGCAGCTCCGGATCGGCAAGATGCCAGCCGCGCCTGTCGACCTTCAACGGTGCTAATCTGGCGCCGCTGGCGAGAAAGGCGCTCTTGGCGCCGAGATAGCCGGGCTCTTCCATCCAGACGTGGTCGCCTTCGTCCATCAGCACGCGCGAGACGAGATCGAGCGCTGCTTGAGCACCGGTGACGATGATCACCTGGTCGGCGGTGCAGCTGATGCCGCGCGACAGGCCGATGGTCGAGGCAATGGCCTGACGCAGGCCGGGGTGGCCGGCAAAGGAGAGATAACCAAGCAGGCTCTCGTCGCGGCTGCGTGCATTGCGCACCAGAAGACTTGACCAGATGGTGAACGGAAACGACGCCGTTTCGGGGACGCCGGGATGGAAATTGATAACGCCGGCATTACGCGGCGGTTGCGGGCCGTTGACGATGGTCTGGCCACGCCGCGACAGTTTTTGCGGCGCTGCCAGTCCGGCGCGCAGCGACGCCAAGGGCCGGTTCTGCTGGATCGGCGCCACCCAGGTGCCCGATCCGGCACGCGCCTCGATGAAACCTTCGGCAAGGAGCTGGTCATAGGCGGCGATGACCGTGTTGCGCCCGACCTTCAGATCTTCGGCCAGTGAGCGCGTCGACGGCAGCAGCGAGTTCTGCGGGATCTGGCCGTCAAGGATGAAGCGTCGCAAGGCGCCGTAGATCTGACGATGCATCGGTTCTTCCGAAGCGCGGTCGACCGACATGATGTCGAGGGAAAGGCGCATCTGGTCGGCCAAGGTACTATTCCCCGACAAACCGGGCGGCGCGGGCGATCTTTTCCTCGTTGAGCCGACAGACGGTATCAAGCACCAGTCGCCTGGTTTCGGGGTGGACCTCGCGGCTGTTCTTCAGCGCGCGATGCACGGTGGCGGCGCCAAGTTCCGCCTTCTCGGCAATCTCCCGGATGGTGCAAAGCCGTTCCATGCCAAGCGCAGCTTCGAAAGCCATGTCGCTCCTCCTCGGTTGCATCAAGGCACGGCTTCCGGCCGGCCTCAAGCTTGAAAGTCGGGGTTTGAAATCCAGAGCCCGGGATTCTGCGACCCGCGCCGCACAGGGAGCAAGGCGGCGCGGGTCGCCGGGCGCCTTCGCGTCGCTAACCCCATCGAGGCGCGCGCCCATTGTGTTCCCCCGGCTCCCAAATGCGGGCCGGTCAGTTTGCCTGCCGCGTCGCCACTTCGAAGCCGGCTTCGCGGGCGGTGGCGAGCAGCGAGAAATAGCCTTTGCTGGCATAGGTCAGTGGATGCGCCTTGGCCGGATCCTGCTCGGCTTCGACAACGATCCAACCTTCATAGCCGCGCGCGGCGAGGGGTTTCAGCAATGACAGGAAATCGACCGAGCCGTCGCCGGGCACGGTAAAAATGCCGTCCATTACCGCCGCCATGAAGCTCATGTCCTCGCGGCGTGCCCGTTCCAGCACCGCCTTGCGAACGTCCTTGCAATGGAAATGCACGATACGGTCGAGATGCCGTTGCAGCAGCGATTGCGGGTCGCCGCCCGAAAACAGGCAGTGGCCGGTATCGAACAAAAGGCCGACGCTTCGGCCCGTCGCCGCCATCAGCCTGTCGACTTCATCGTCCGTCTCGACGATGGTGCCCATGTGGTGGTGGAAGGCCATGCCGACCCCGAATGCAGCCATGCAGTCGGCGAGGGCGGTCAGTTTCTCGCCGTAGGACGGCCAGTCCCTGTCGGCGAGGCGCGGACGCTCGGAGATCGGCGCAAAAATGCCGTCATGGCGACCGCGCGAGGTGTCGGCATAAACGACGATCCTAGCGCCAAGGTCGCGCAGCAGCTGCAGATGCGGGGTGATCGCCGCGAATTCCTCGTCGACAGTACGGTCGAGAATGCGGCCATCATACCAGCCGGAGACGAGTTCCAGGCCATAGGATGACAGGAGCGGCCCAAGCACTTCGGCCTGGCGCGGAAATTTGCCGCCGAGCTCGGTGCCGCGGTAGCCGGCCTGTGCGGTTTCCGACAGGCAGGTCTCCAGGGACGTATCGCCGCCAAGTGCGGGAACATCGTCATTGCTCCAGGTGATGGGATTGATGCCGATCTTGACCGTCATGGCGCCAGACTTTTGCAGGCTTGGGAATACAAGCCGAGCCTGCAGACTGGCGGCAAAGAGGACCCGTCACTAGGTCCAGTTCAGCCGAATTTGGCAGAACCAATCAATGGTGACCAATTCTAGTCTTCCTTTGGGCGGCCAAAAAGGACGCGCAGTTCGTCCTTTGCGTCCTCCAGCACTTTCTTTCGCGCCGCCGGCAGGTTCTTGCCGGCGCGGTTGATGTAGAAATTCAGCATCGACATGGCGGATTGAAACGGCCCTGCCTTGCGTCGATCGCTGTGCTCGGCCGATCGCTTCAACGAGGCGGCGATTTTCCTTGGATCGTGGGATTCGAAGATGTGTTCCTCGAGGTCCAGCGCGTCGCTATGCTCGGTGACGTCGGCGGACCATTTCCGTTGCGCGGTCATGGCAAACTCCTTCCACTAGGTCGTTGCCGGGAAAACGCCTTATGGCGCACCGCTGTTCCACTTCGGCCCGAATCCCTGGAGCCACGGATTTGCCTGTCGTGGCGCTGCTCGGCTATGCGAATGCGCCGATAGTGGTCAGAACCGCCGATTCAAGAACTGCGGACAGGAAACGCTCTTGACCCCAATCGTCTCAAGCCAGGCAGGAAGTTCCGGCATCGACAGTGCCTATGCGTGGATACGGCTGGGCATCTCGATGCTGCTGGCAACGATCGGCGGGGTCGGCATGTGGGCGGTGGTCGTGGTGCTGCCTGCCGTGCAGGCAGAATTCGGCGTCGATCGCGCCGCTGCCTCGATGCCCTACACCGCGACCATGGTCGGCTTTGCCGCCGGCAATGTGCTGTTCGGCCGCGCCATCGACCGCATTGTGTACTGGGTTCCGGCGCTGATTGCCGCGATTACACTTGGCGCCGGTTTCCTGCTGGCGTCGCTGACCAGTTCGATCCTGCAGTTCACCCTCGTCCAGGGCCTGTTGATCGGAGTCGGCTCGTCGGCGATCTTCGGCCCTTTGATCGCCGATATCTCGCACTGGTTCAACCGGCGCCGCGGCGTCGCGGTGACGGCTGCCGCATCCGGCAACTATCTCGCCGGAGCGATCTGGCCGACGGCGATGCCCTATGTCATGCAGACCGAAGGCTGGCGCTTCACCTATGCCGCGATCGGCGTCGTCTGCCTGGTCACCATGGTGCCCTTGATCTTGCTGCTCCGGCGCGGCGCACCGCCCCAGGCGGCTCCGGGATCGCCGGGCAGCCGCGTGGTCCAGCCGATCTCACTGTCGCCGGCGGCCTTGCAGGCGCTGCTCATCGTCGCCGGGCTCGGCTGCTGCGTGGCGATGTCGATGCCGCAAGTCCATATCGTCGCCTACTGCATGGATCTCGGCTACGGCGTGGCACATGGCGCCGATATGCTGTCGATCATGCTGGCGGCGGGCGTCGTCAGCCGGCTCGGCTCGGGCTTCCTTGCCGATCGCATCGGGGGCGTGAAAACCCTGCTGATCGGCTCGGTGCTGCAATGCCTGTCGCTGTTGTTCTATATCCCGTTCGACGGGCTTGCCTCGCTCTATGTCGTCTCGCTGGTCTTCGGCCTGTCGCAAGGCGGCATCGTCCCCTGTTATGCGATCATCGTGCGCGAATATATGCCAGCCAAGGAGGCTGGCCTGCGCGTCGGCATCGTCATGATGGCGACCATCTTCGGCATGGCGATCGGTGGCTGGATGTCGGGCTGGATCTACGATTTGACCGGTTCCTATGCCGCCGCGTTCCTCAACGGCATTGCCTGGAACCTGCTGAACATTTCGGCCATGGTGCTGCTGCTGTGGAAGGCCCGGCGCAGCGCTGCCGTGACGGCCTGAGGCACGGCGGTACGGGTACAGTCTCTCCGGCCGTCGCTTGACAATAGCCGAAGGCTGCGCGACGCCAGACAAGGGGTGGCAACGGGCCAGGTTGGCATGGCAGCAGTAGCAAAAACGCTGAACATCGTTTCACGGTCGCGTCTGGGCGGTTGCCCGGTGTCGGGACCAGTACGGTGATCAAGCCGCGCTCTCGCCGCGGCGGCGGCCGCCCGACCATCGCCGATGTCGCGCGCAAGGCCGGGGTCGGCGCCATTACCGTCTCGCGCGCCTTGCGCGAGCCGGGGCGTGTCTCGGAAGATCTGCGCCGCCAGATCGAGTCCGCGGTGAATGAGCTCGGCTATGTGCCCGACCCGAATGCGCGGGCGCTGGCTTCGGCGCGCGCCGAGGTCTTTGGCGTGCTGGTGCCGTCGCTTACCAACAACGTCTTTGCCGAAGTGGTGCGCGGCATCTATGACAGCCTGTCGGACGGCCCTTTCCGCATCCAGCTCGGCAACACCCACTATTCCGGCCTCGAGGAAGAGCGGCTGCTGCAGGTGTTTGGTCCGCAACGCCCGGCGGCGCTGATCGTGGCCGGCATCGACCAGACGCCGGCGTCGCGAAAACTGCTGGAAACGGCAGGCTGTCCGGTGGTGCAGGTGATGGAGACCGGGCCCGATCCGGTCGACATGATGGTCGGCTTCTCACATTTCGAGGGCGGCAAGGCGGCTGCGGAACATCTGATCGAGGCAGGCTATCGCCGGATCGGCTTCATCGGTGCGCGCATGGATCCGCGTTCGCAGCGGCGCCTGGCCGGCTATCGCGCGGCGATGGAGGCGGCCGGCCTGTTCGACGCGCGGCTCACCACCACGACGCCGGTGCCCTCCAGCGTCACCCTCGGCCGCGAATTGTTCCGCGACGCGCTGGCCAAGGTGCCGAGCCTCGACGGGGTGTTCTGCAACAATGACGATATCGCGCTTGGCGTGCTGTTCGAATGCCATCGCGCTTCGATCGCCGTGCCGAAGACGATCGGCATCGTCGGCTTCAACGATCTCGACATGATGGAAGTGGCTTTCCCGTCGGTCACCAGCGTTCGGACCTACCGTTACGAGATCGGCCGGCGAGCTGTCGCCATGGCGCTTGCGGCGATCGAAGGTAACAGGCCGGAGTCGCGCGTCGTCGATCTCGGCTTCGAACTCAAGCGACGTGAGAGCACGGCGCGCTGAAGCGTGCTTCAACGCAATGGTGCTTTACACAACGTCATGGTAGCGCTACCACTTACCGCCGCGCGGTACTTCGCCCCGAAGATGGCAGGCTGTTTATTATACATAAGCGACAGCTCACGCTTGTTTATTATGTATAATATGATAGTTTTTGCGGGACTAGCCGGGCAACAAAGGAGGGGATCGGGTCGGCATTCGGCCACCTGAACGCGCAACGGGTACGGCGGGAGGTGCCGGGCCGGTAATGCGCAAATTCATCGGCGTAAGAACAAACAAAACTGCAACTGGGAGGAATATCGATGATCAAGTCACTCGTTGGCGGTATCGTTGCCGCCACTGCTTTTGTCATGCTGAGCTCGTCGGCGATCGCCGATCCTGAAATCGTCAAGGGGCCGTCGGCCGAGCCTGACTGCTTCGCGCCCTGGTCGGCCGATACGCAGTTCTTCAAGTTCCCGAAGAAAGACGGCCCGTACCGCATCGCTCTGGCCAACGGCTACATCGCCAACACGTGGCGCATCCAGATGGTGCAGACGGCGAAGGCCTATGCAGCGCAGCCGGATGTCGCGGCCAAGCTCAAGGAATTCAAGGTGGTCTCGACCGGCGAAGACGTGCCGGCCCAGATTTCGGCAATCAACAATTTCATCGATTCCGGCTATGACGCGATCGTCGTCAACGCCCAGAACCCGACCGCATTCGGCCCTGTCATCAAGCGGGCCAAGGAAGCCGGCGTGGTGCTGGTCGCTTTCGACAACATCCTCGACACCAAGGATGCCATCAACGTCAATGTCGACCAGAAAGGCCTTGGCGAATTGTGGGGCAACTGGCTGGTCAAGCACGTGCCGAACGGCGGCAAGGTGCTGGAAGTGCGCGGCGTAGCCGGCACGTCGGTCGACACCGATCGCCATAACGGCATCCACGAGGTTCTCGACGCTTCCGGCAAGAAATGGGATGTCACCGAGGTCGTCGGCAAGTGGGATGACGGCGTTGCGCAAAAGGCTACGGCCGATGCCATTGCCACCAACGGCCCCTTCGACGGCATTACCGGACAGGGCGGCGATACCGGCATCGTGCAGGCGATGATCGATGCCAAGCATCCGTTCGTGCCGTTCGGCGGCGAGACGGAGAATGGCTTCCGCAAATTCTGCGCCAAGTTCGCCGCTGACGGGCTGAAATGCTCGTCGGCCGGCACCGGCCCGGCTCAGGTGGCGGTTGCCATCAAGACGGCGATTGCAGCACTTGAAGGCCAGGTCGTGCCGCAAGCGGTCAAGCTGCCGCTGGCGATCGTCGAGGATCCGAACTTCAAGGCAGGCCAGGATTTCTTCCCCGACCAATCCGACAATTTCTTCGTCGGCAATTCCTTCCCGACCTGCGGGATCAATTTCACGGCGCAGGAAATCATGGGCCAGAGCAAGGAAAACCAGTAAACTCCGACAGCCCGACGCCGCGGGAAATTCCGCGGCGTCGGCGCTCGACATCCTGATTGCCAAGCGCCTGGGGAGGGCCGATGGACGGTGCGGTTCCGCTCTTCCGCATGGAAGGCATATCCAAGCGCTATGGCGGCGTGCGGGCGCTGGAGAAGGCCGAGCTGTCGGTCACTCCAGGCAGCATCCACGCCATTCTCGGCGAGAACGGCGCCGGCAAATCGACGCTGATCAAGGTCATGGCGGGGGTCGTCGCGTCCGACGAGGGCCGCATGATGCTGGACGGAAACGAAGTGAGCTTCGCTTCGCCGGCCGCTGCCAACCAGGCCGGCATCGTCTGCATCTTCCAGGAGCTGTCGCTGGTCCCGGAACTCAGCGTTGCCGACAACATCGTCATTTCCGATCCGCCGAAACGCTTCGGCATGATCGACCGCAAGGCGCAGCGCCGTATCGCCGAAGAAGCCCTTGCTCGCGCCGGCGCCTCCGATATCCATCCGCTGGCGCTGGTCAAGGATCTTCCTCTTTCGAGAAGGCAGATGGTCGAGATCGCCAAGGCACTGGCGCGCAAGCCACGCATCCTAATCCTCGACGAGGCGACCTCGGCGCTGACCGCGGCTGACGTCGCCAGGGTTTTCGCCGTGTTGAAGCGGCTGCGTTCGGAAGGGCTGGCGCTGCTCTACATCTCGCATCGCATGAACGAGATCGCCGAGCTGGCCGACCAGTGCACGGTATTCCGCAATGGCCGCAATGTCGCCAGCTATGCGGCCGGCACCAAGAGCGACAACGAGGTCGTCGAACTGATGATCGGGCGCGAGTACAGCCACATCTTTCCGCCCAAGCCCGCGCGGGCGGCTGCCGCAGCCACGCCGGTTCTCGAGGCGCGCAGCCTGTCCTGGACGGATCGGCTGCACGATGTCTCGCTGTCGGTCGGGGCGGGCGAG
Source organism: Mesorhizobium sp. ISC25 (assembly GCF_042295465.1). Classification (NCBI taxonomy): domain Bacteria; kingdom Pseudomonadati; phylum Pseudomonadota; class Alphaproteobacteria; order Hyphomicrobiales; family Phyllobacteriaceae; genus Mesorhizobium; species Mesorhizobium sp. ISC25. Next base: position 299,525 of record NZ_CP135441.1, read on the forward strand.
GTGGTCGGCCTCGGCGGCCTCGATGGCCAGGGCCAGCGCGAATTGCTGCTCGCCTTCTTCGGTGTGCTGCGCGGCCTGTCGGGCCAGATCCTGATCGACGGCAGACCGGTGGCGATCGCCAGCCCGGCCGCGGCGCGTGACGACCGGATCGGCATGGCGTTGATCCCGGAGGATCGTAAGACGGAAGGGTTGATGCTGCCGATGACGGTGCGCGAAAACCTCTCCTTCGCCGCCCTCGACCGGCTGTCCAGGGCCGGCATCATCGATCGCGCCGCCGAGCAGCGGCTGATCGACGACATGGTCGGTCTCCTTGCCATCAAGACCGCCGGGCTCGACATTCCGGTCGGCGCGCTGTCCGGCGGCAACCAGCAGAAAGTCGTCATCGCCAAATGGCTGATGCGGCAGCCGCGCATAATCCTGCTCAACGATCCGACGCGCGGCATCGATGTCGGCACCAAGCAGGAGCTGTACCAGTTGATGCGCAAGCTTGCCGACCAGGGTGCGGCGATCCTGTTCTATTCGACCGACTATGACGAGCTGATCGGCTGCTGCGACCGCGTGCTGGTGCTCTATGACGGTGCGGTGAAGCGTGAACTGGTCGGCCCCGAAATCACCGAGCGGGCGCTGATCGCCAGCGCGCTAAACATTCACGAAGAGATGCCAAGGCAAGGAGCGGACGCGTGAAGGATTGGCGCTACTGGCTTGCCGAACAGCGCGGAACGCTGCTGGCGTTCGGCATCTTCGTCGTCATGTTTGTCATCTACACCTCGAATCATCCGGCTGGTTTCACCGCCAACGTCGTACAGACCGCCTCGAACAAGGGCGTGTTGCTCGCCTTCGTCGCCATGGCGCAGACGCTGGTTGTGATCACCGCCGGCATCGATCTTTCGGTCGGCATGATCTTCACGCTGACCAACTGCCTGGCGTCGTGGCTGGTCGTCGGCACCGGCATCGAGACCGCCTTCGGCGTCATCGCCGTGCTCGGCACCGGGCTGCTGTGCGGGGCAATCAACGGCGCCATCGTCATCTATGGACGCCTGCAGCCAATCGTCGCCACCATCGCCACCGGCGCGGTCTATTTCGGTATCGCGCTGCTGCTGCGGCCGTTTCCGGGCGGCTCGGTCAATGAGGGGCTCGCCGATGCGCTGACCGGGCGCCTGTTTGGTATTGTGCCGGCGAGCCTGGTGACGCTGCTGGCGGTCGTGCTCGTGGTCTGGGTGCCGTTCAGCCGGTCGGTGCTCGGCCGCGCCGCTTATGCAGCCGGCTCCTCGGAGATGGCGGCCTACATGTCCGGCGTGCCGATCCGGCGCGGAAAGTTCGCCGCCTATGCGCTTGCCGGGCTGCTTGCCGCGATCGGCGGACTGTTCCTGACGTTCTTCACCTATACCGGCGATGCGGCCTATGCCAGCGGCAACGCCTATACGCTGTTTTCGATCGCCGCGGTCGTGCTCGGCGGCGTGTCGCTGTTCGGCGGCAAGGGCAGCGCCATCGGCGCGATCTTCGGCGCGCTTGCTTTCCGCACCATCGGCGACCTGCTGTTCGTCTTCGATTTCGATCCGCTCTGGCAGCCCCTGTTCCAGGGCGTCATCCTGCTGATCGCGGTCAGCCTCGGCGCCTTCGCCCTGTTTCGGGTCCGCAACCGGCTGGAGTGGTTCCTGTGAGCGAAACGACTGTGAGCGGCCTCGCCGGCCGCATGCCGAAATTCCTCCGCCGCGCCGATCCGGCGGTGTTGACGGCGTTCGCCTGTATCGTGCTGCTGCTGTTCCTCGGCAGCCTCTATTCGCGCAGCTTCCTGTCGCCTGAATACCTGCTGCAGCAGCTCAAGGTGGCGTCGTTTCTCGGCGTCATCGCCACCGGCATGATGCTGGTCATCCTGCTCGGCCAGATCGACCTGTCGGTGCCCTGGTCGGTGGCGGCCGGCGCGATGATGGCCTGCGCCGCGGCCGCTTATGGGCCGGTCGGCGTGGCGCTTGCCATTCCATTCGGCATCTTCTGCGGTGTTCTGATCGGCATCGTCAACGGCATCGGCGTCGCCTATCTGCGCATTCCCTCGATGATCATCACGCTTGCCACCAACGCCGTCGCGCAGGGGCTGATGGTGGTCTACACGGGCGGTTTCTCGCCGCAGGATTCGGCGACCGGTGCGATGCGTTATCTGGCGACGGGCTTTGCCGTTCCTGGCGTGCCGAACGCAGTTCTCATCTGGGCGCTGATCGGTGCCGCAATGGTGTTCGTGCTGACCCGAACCGGCTTCGGCCGCACCGTCTACGGCATCGGCAATCGCGAGCGTGCCGCCTATCTTTCCGGCATCGATACACGGCGCGTCGTGATGATCGCCTTTGCGGTTTCGGGCGGGCTTTCGGCCTTCGGCGGCGTGCTGTTGGCCGGCTATGCCTCCAAGGCGGCACAGTCGATGGGCGATGCCTATCTGCTGCCGTCGATCGCCGCCGTGGTGCTCGGCGGCACCTCGATCCTCGGCGGGCGCGGCTCCTATCTCGGCACCGTCGCCGGGGTAATCCTGATCACGCTTTTGCAATCCATTCTCTCGGTTATGCAGATGCCGGAGGCGGGACGGCAGATCATCTACGGCGTCGTCATCGTCGCCATGCTGCTGCTCTATGGCCGCGCGCCGGCAAGCCGCTGACCTGCATGACCGGGAAAGACGTGGCATATAAGCCGGCGAGCACTGTTCGAACGATACCCACCATCGTGGTGATGGGCGTTGCCGGCTGCGGCAAGTCGGTCGTCGGCGAAGCGCTTGCAGCGGCATTGGGCGCCCTCTTTATCGAAGGCGACAGGCTGCATCCGCCCGAAAACGTCGCGCGCATGGCGAGCGGACAGCCGCTTACCGACGCGCTGCGCGAAGGCTGGCTCGACGCGATCGGCCAGCGCATGGCCGCGTCGGTCGCAAGCAGACAAGGTGTAGTCGCCGCCTGCTCGGCGCTGAAGCGCAGCTATCGCGATCGCCTGCGCGGCTTTTGCCCGGATATCGTTTTCGTCTATTTGGAGATCGACCCGGCAACGGCGATGCGGCGCGTCGGCAATCGCAAGGGTCATTTCATGCCGGCAAGCCTGGTCGAGAGCCAGTTCGCCACGCTTGAGGCGCCAGCGGCGGACGAGGCGGCAATGACCTTGGATGGCACGCGTCGGGTCGCCGACACCGTCGCGACCGCCTTGAGCTCGCTCGCGCGCTAGAGTGGTTCATCGTTTCACGGAAACGCCGAACCGCTCTATCTCTTTGTTTTTGCGCAATTCCGGACGGAAAACCGTTTCACACTTTTCCTGGAATTGCTCTAGATTTGCGACGTCAGCTCGACCGGGAAATCGTCATTGTCGGCGTCGCGCATGGCCGCGAGGCTGCGGTTGTCGAGCACCTCGGCGATTGCCTGACGGACCTCCAGCATCATGTGCCGGACCTGGCAGGTCGCCTCGTCGCAATCCTCACATTGCTGGTATTGCGTGCGGCTGGCGCAGGGAATCGGCGCCAGCGGCCCGTCGAGGACGCGCACGACATGGCCGATCTTGATCTCGGAGGCCGGCCGGGCAAGGCGGTAACCGCCTTCCTTGCCCTTGCGGCTCTGGACGAAGCCGGCGTTGCGCAACTCGCCCAGGATGGCATCCAGGAATTTCTTGGGGATATTGTTGGCGACCGCAATGTCGTTGACGAATGCGAGCTGGCCGACTGGCAGGCCTGACAGATGCACGAGGGCCTTGAGGCCGTATTTGCCTTTTTTGGTAAGCATGCCCGAACCAACCCATAAAGCCCCAACCACCCGCATCTGGCGGCTGTTTGTGTGCAAATAATGACGGTTTGGCCGTGCGAAGCCGTTCGCGCAGACAGGCCGTCCGACGACATATTGCGCGCAAACGCGTTGATTCTTCGTAACGTTTTGGCGGGCGGGCGGTCCGGAATGTGCGGAAACGGCAATTTCGGCGGGCAAATGAAGAAAAGCCGGCAAACGCCGGCTTTCAATCAGTTCGCGAGGTTGGCGACGTCAGCGGCTGCCGTAAGTCTGGTCGAGCATGCCGCCAGCGGCGAAATGCTCGGCCTGGACCTTGGCCCAGCCGCCGAAGACGTCCTCCACCGTCAGCAGGCGGACATCGGGAAACTCAGCCTTGTATTTGGCGGCGACCGCCGCGTCGCGGGCCCGCAGGCCGTTGCGGGCGGCGATGTCCTGGCCCTCCGGCGTATAGAGGAAGTCGAGATAGGTCTTGGCGAGATCGCGTGTGCCGTGCTCGTCGGCGACCGTGTCGACGATCGCCACCGGAAATTCCGCCAACAGGCTGACCGAAGGCGTCACCTGCTCGAATTTGTCGTCGCCATATTCCTTGCGGACGCCGCGCGTTTCCGACTCGAAGGTGATCAGCACGTCGCCGATCTCGCGCTGCACGAAAGTGGTGGTCGCAGCGCGTCCGCCGCTGTCGAAGACCGGCACGTTGTTAAACAGCTTTGTCACAAACTCCTTCACCTTGGCATCGTCGCCCTTGAAGGCTTCCTTGGCGTAGGCGGTGGCCGCGAGGTAGGTGTAGCGCGCATTGCCCGATGTTTTCGGATTGGGGAAGATCACCTGGACGTCGTCGCGCACGAGATCGTTCCAATCCTTGATGTGCTTCGGATTGCCGGCGCGCACCAGGAAGGACGGCAGCGAATAGAAGGGCGAGGCGTTGTCCGGAAAGTCCTTCTGCCAGTTGGCGGAGATGAGGCCCTTCTTGACCAGGAAGTCGATGTCGATGACCTGGTTGAAGGTGACCACGTCGGCGCCGAGGCCTTCGGCAATGGCGCGTGCCTGCGCAGACGTCCCGGCATGCGACTGATCGATGGTGACGCCTGGGTGCGCGGCGACGAACGCCTTGTTGACCTGTGCAAACAGTTCGCGGCCGACATCGTAAGAAGCGTTCAGCAATTTGTCGGCCGACCAGGCTTGGGAGGATGCGAGGAACAGGCCGGCCAACGTGGCGACGCCAAGCAAAAATCGCTTCATAAAAACAGGGCTCCTTGAAACACCGTACATCGAATGGAATGCCGAAGAATAGTCGGGCAGTGCTCGACGCGACGAGGCATGCCGGTCGGATCTATGGCCTGGCTGCGAGAAAAGTATTGCTGAAATGGCCCATTACTGGAATTTTCTTCCAAGCGGCCGCATTTCGACGCGTTCTGCCGCCCCCGGTCGTTTCCATACGTCTCTGGTCAGGCTGCGAAATAGATACACATTGTGTATGCGAATGTGCTACAGGTCGGAGAGAGGAGCCCTCATGACGAAGACTACACCAGAGACCCATGCCAAGCCTGTCAATCTCCGCATCCGAGAGGATGTGCGTGTTCTGATTGATCGCGCCGCGAAAATGCGCGGGAAAACCCGTTCCGAGTTTATGATCGATGCCGCCTACCGCGCGGCCGAAGACACGTTGCTCGACCAAGCGCTGATCAAGGTCGATCCCGAGAGTTACCAGCATTACCTCGGCATTCTTGATGCGCCACCGAGTGGTGAAGGTTTTGCACGCCTGATGAATGCGCCCAAGCCCTGGCAGGACTGATGCTGTCGGCGCCCACGCCCCTTGCCGGCAGCCGCGATCTCGAACTTTTCCAATGCGGGACCGAGAACCTGGATCAATGGCTTCGTCGCAGGGCGCGGATCAACCAGATCAGCGGCGCCTCGCGTACGTATGTCGTGACGGAAGGCGTGCGCGTTGTCGGCTACTACTGTCTCTCCTCGGGTGGGCTTGATCTTGCGGAAGCTCCAGGCGGCATTCGCCGCAACATGCCGGATCCTGTTCCGATGGTCGTACTCGGGCGTCTCGCCGTGGACGCAAGCTGGCAAGGGAAGGGACTAGGCGCAGCGCTGTTGCAAGATGCCGTTCTGCGCACCGGTCATGCCGCGACGATCCTCGGGATTCGCGGCATTTTTGTTCATGCCATATCGGCTGAAGCGAAAGCTTTCTATGAGCACTACGGCTTTTCGGCTTGCCCGAAGAATCCGATGACCCTTGTGCTTTCGCTAAAGGCGCGTTGAAGGCAATGTCGCTCTGCATGAAAGCGCGACCGCATTTCGGATCCACAATTGCCTTGTAGCTAAGCAGCCGGAAAAAGCTTCCAGCGCCGCGGCCTAAAAGCCACGCGACTTTTCTGCGCCGCCGGATGATCGACGGGCAATTCGATCTCGACCCGCTGCCGTTCGCCGCCGATTTCGAGCTCGACCCGCCTGGTGCCGGCGACGCGGCGGCTGGCGGCGACCGTGCCGGCGATGCAGCCGTTGCATTCTTCCACCAGATCGACGTCGTGCGGGCGAAAGAACAGCGTCGCTTCGCCTTGCGGTGCGTGCGGCGCGGAAAGCCCGATCGGCCGGTCGGCGATCCAGACCTGGCCGTCCTCGACCTTGACGGGAAGCGAGCTCGATTCGCCGATGAAGCCGTAGACGAAGGGCGAGTTCGGCGTGTCGTAGATCTCATCGGCGGTGCCGACCTGCTCGATGCGGCCCTGGCTCATCACCACGACGCGGTCGGCAAGCTCCAGCGCTTCTTCCTGGTCATGGGTGACGAAGACCGTGGTGTGGCCGGTGGCGTCGTGGATGTCGCGCAGCCAGCGGCGCAGTTCGCGGCGCACCTGGGCATCGAGCGCGCCGAACGGCTCGTCGAGCAAAAGCACGGCTGGTTCGATCGCCATGGCGCGGGCCAGCGCCACGCGCTGGCGCTGGCCGCCCGAAAGCTGTGCCGGATAGCGTTTTTCCAGACCGGAAAGCTGAACGAGGTTGAGGAGTTCCGAGGCGCGGCGGCGGATTTCCTTCGCCGACGGGCGTGACGGCCCGTGCCGGACCTTGAGTCCGAAGCCGATATTGTCGGCGACCGTCATATGGCGAAACAGCGCGTAGTGCTGGAAGACGAAGCCGACATTGCGCTCCTGGATCGACTTTTGCGAGGCATCCTCTTCGCCGAAGAAGATCTTTCCGCGGGTCGGCCGCTCCAACCCGGCAATCAGCCTGAGCAGCGTCGTCTTGCCGGAACCGGAAGGCCCCAGCAACGCGATCAACTCACCGGACCTGATGTCGAGCGAAACGTCGTGGAGGGCCGGAAACCGCTCAAACTCCTTGCGCACGTTGGCAACGCGAACTTCCATGCAAATCCCTTTGTAGTTGATGCATGTCGTTACCCCAAAACCGGTTCCCAGTTTTGGGCGACATGCATTTTGTCAATGTCCGCGCGTCGCGGCGATCTCGGCGCCGTAGCGCATCTCGAGAAGTGTTTTCAAGACCAGCGTGACGAGCGCCAGGCCGGCAAGCAGCGAAGCGACGGCAAAGGCGGCGGCGGCATTGTACTCGTTATAAAGGATTTCGACATGCAGTGGCATGGTGTTGGTCAGTCCGCGTATGTGGCCCGACACAACCGAGACCGCGCCGAACTCGCCCATCGCGCGGGCATTGCACAGCAGCACGCCGTAGAGCAATCCCCATTTGACGTTGGGCAACGTCACGTACCAGAACGCCTGCCAGCCATTGGCCCCGAGCGACAGGGCTGCCTCCTCGTCGCCATTGCCTTGTTCCTGCATCAGCGGGATCAATTCGCGGGCGACGAAGGGGAAGGTGACGAAGATCGTGGCAAGCACGATGCCCGGCACGGCAAACAGGATGACGATGCCATGCGCCTTGAACCAGGCGCCGAGCAGGCCTTGCGCGCCGAACAAGAGCACGTAGACAAGCCCCGAAATGACCGGCGAGACGGAAAAGGGCAGGTCGATCAGTGTGGTCAGGAACGCCTTGCCCTTGAACTCGAACTTGGCGATCGCCCAGGCGGCGGAAATACCGAAGACGACGTTGAGCGGCACCGAGATCGCCGCGACCAGAAGCGTCAGGCGGATCGCCGAGCGCGTGTCCGGTTCGCCCAGCGCCTGTGTGTAGGCCTCGATGCCTTTGGCGAAAGCTTCCTTGAAGACGATGATCAGCGGCAGGAGCAGGAAAATGCCGAGGAAGGCAAAGGTCACGATCATCAGCACGGTTCTCGCCGTGCGGCTTTCGGTCACTGCCGGCGACTGGCTCTCGTGGTGCGGCGCGTAGGATTTGATCTCCGGGTCAGCCATAGCGCTTGCGGCTCCAGGTCTGCACCAGGTTGATGACCAGCAGCATGACGAAGGACAGCGCCAGCATGATCGCCGCGATCGCGGTCGCCGCGGCGTAGTTATATTCCTCCAGCCGGATGACGATCAGAAGCGGCGCGATCTCGGATTTGAAGGGCAGGTTGCCGGCGATGAAGATGACGGAACCGTACTCGCCGACGCCGCGTGCGAAGGCCAGCGCGAAACCGGTGACGATAGCAGGCGCCAGTCCGGGTAGCAGAACGCGGCTGATGATCTGGAAGCGATTGGCGCCGAGCGTGGCGGCCACTTCCTCTACCTCCTTGTCGATCTCCTCCATGATCGGCTGCACGGTGCGCACGACGAAAGGCAGGCCGATGAAGACCAGCGCGATGACGATGCCGAGCGGCGTATAGGCGACCTTGATGCCGAGCGGCGTCAGCAGGCTTCCGATCCAGCCGTTCGGTGCGTAAAGCGTGGTCAGCGCGATGCCGGCAACCGCCGTCGGCAGCGCGAAGGGCAGGTCGACCATGGCATCGACGATGCGGCGGCCGGGAAAGCTGTAGCGCACCAGCACCCAGGCCACGATCGTGCCGAAGACGACGTTGACGGCGGCGGCAATGAAGGCGGTGCCGAAGCTTATTTCAAGCGCGTTGATGGTGCGGCGATCGGTGACGATCGCCCAGAAGTCGGTCCAGCTGAGCGCCGCCGAGCGCCAGATCAGCCCGGACAGGGGAATGAGGATGATGAGGGTGAGGTAGGCAAGCGAGAAGCCGAGCGTCAATCCGAAACCCGGAATGACGCTCGGCTGCCTGAATCGCCACCCCGCCTTGGCGGGTGCTGTGGTCATGTCGTCCTGATCTAAATGCTACTGGGCCGGCTTGTAGATCTGGTCGAATATACCACCATCGCCGAAATGATAAGGCTGTGCCTTCTTCCAGCCGCCAAAAAGCGGATCGTCGATGGTGATCAGCTTGATCTCAGGCAGCTTGGCCAGGTCCTCCGCCGGCACCAGGTCGGGCTTCGAAGGGCGATAATGGTTCTTGGCGATGATCGTCTGGCCTTCCTTGGAATAGAGATAACTCAGATAGGCTTCGGCAACTTTCCGCGTGCCTTTGGCGTCGACATTGGCATCGACCACGGCGACCGGCGGCTCGGCCAGGATCGAGGTCGGCGGGTAGACGATATCGAAATTGTCGGCGCCGAACTCGTCGAGCGCCAGATAGGCCTCGTTTTCCCAGGCGAGCAGCACGTCGCCCAGCCCCTTTTGCGCGAAGGTCACGGTTGCGCCGCGCGCACCCGTGTCGAGAACCGGGACATGCGCGTAGAGATTGCCGACGAATTCCTTGGTCTTGGCCTCGTCGCCGCCATCCTTGGCGCTGGCGTATGCCCAGGCGGCGAGATAGTTCCAGCGCGCGCCACCGGAGGTCTTGGGATTCGGCGTGATCACCTGGACGTCGTCCTTGACCAGATCGCCCCAGTCATGGATGCCCTTGGGGTTTCCCTTGCGGACGAGGAAGATGATGGTCGAGGTGTAGGGCGCCGAATTGTTTTCGAATTTCGTCCGCCAGTCGGGATTGATCCTCTTCGCTTTCGAGACAATGGCGTTGATATCGCCTTCGAGCGCCAGCGTCACCACGTCGGCATCCAGCCCGTCGATCACGGCGCGCGCCTGCGCGCCGGATCCGCCATGCGACTGCTGGACGGTGACCGTCTCGCCTGTCTCGGCCTTCCAGTGGGCAATGAAGGCCTCGTCGAATTGCTTGTAGAGCTCTCGCGTCGGATCATAGGACACGTTGAGAATGGTGGTGTCGGCAAACGCGAAACCGAGCGTGCCGAACTGGACAGACGTGGCGACCAGTGCGCCGAGCAGTTTCCTGAAATGAGGTTTGGTCATTTCCGCCTCCGTTGAACTCGCGCCAAATCTACCGAATTGATAGAATTTAGATGCATTCAATGTTGCCTTTTTTGGCCTATTGAAGCAATTTTTCGCCTACTTTCGGCGATGCGAGAAACTATTTTCCCCGCATGGACCATGATCGCGCTCCCGACGCGATTATCTAGAGACGGCTAGCTCTTCGGCAATGGCTGCGTCGCGTCTGAAGGTTTCGGCCGGCTATTCGGCGGTAACGGGAAAGTTGAAGCGCTCTCTTGGAAACGGCTCGTTTTCCAGCGTGAAGTGCCACCATTCGCGGGCGTAATTCTTGAAGCCGCCGGCGCGCATCGCCTCGACAAGTTTTTTGCGGTTTGCCGCCGCTTCACTGACGAGCGGCCTATGAGCCGTTTCGCTCGCCGGATCGAAACAGTCGAAACCAGTGCCGAAGTCGAGCGTGTCGGCATTCGTCGCGCCGCAGGCCGGTTTCGGAGCGCTCTTGCGGTCGGCCTGCTTGTGGTCGATCCGGGCGATCGCGACATCAACCGTCGATCCGCGCGAATGGGTGGACAGTTCGCCGATATAACCCTTGGCGATGAGATCCTTGCGCTTGACCTTAGGGTACCATTGCGGGTCCGGTGGCCCGCCCGTTTTTGTCCATTCACCCATGTCGGAGACAGCCCGGGCAGGGCGGTAGCAGTCGAACACGACCAGCGTCAGCCCTTCGGCGGCAATCGCTTTCTGCACTGCCGAAAGCGCTTGCGCCGCTTGCCTGGTGAGGACGCATACCGGCGCATCGTAGCCGCTTACCTTGCGATGCAGGAAATTTTCGAGGCCGGCATAGCGGATATCCTGCCGGATCGTCGGGTCGATGTCCGCAAGGCGGACGAAACCGGCCGGGAGGTCAGCGGCGGAGGCGGAGAGGATGATTGCGAACAACGTGGCAAGGACCGCGGCAATCTTTTGCAGGGCGCGCTTCGGCACACCCCCCTCTGGCCTGCCGGCCATCTCCCCCGCAAGGGGGGAGATTGGCAGCTCCGCCGCCTCGCTTGCTCTCCAACTTTGGTGATTGGCGAAAACGATGGAGACATCCGATCTCCCCCCTTGCGGGAGAGATGGCCGGCAGGCCAGAGGGGGGTGCTTCGGAACAGGCATGGGTGAATATCCTGCTATCCGCCGACCTATAGAAAACCAATTCAGTTAATCGCTTGGCGCCGTCTATTCAACGAAAACCTTCACACTGGCCGCGCGTCCCGCCGCGTCGATCACGGTCAGCGTCGAATAGCCGGCGCCGTCCGGCTGCCAGGTCGCGGTGCGCCGCCTGTCAATGCCGACCAGCGGCTTGCCGTTGGCCAGCCAGCGGAATGGTGCGCGGCCGCCCTGCAGCTTGAGCACCAGCGGCGAGGCATCGGCCGAGGAAGTGCCGAGATCGACGCGGGCGCCGTCGGGCGGAAAGATGATGGTTGGCGCAGGTTCGGTCGGCGTCGCCTGCACCAGCCCATCGGTGCCGGCGCCGAAGCGCGTCAGCGTCACCGGTAGCTCCTCGCGCTTCGGACGCCGGACACCGGCCGGCTGGCTTGGCAGCGGCACTGCGGCCAAACCGGAACGGACAAAGCCTTCGAACAGGATGGGCGCGGCCGAGACGTAGCCGGACAGGCCAAGCACCGCGCCGGCATCCGGTCGGCCGACCCAGACGCCGAGCACGTAGCGGCCGTCGAAGCCGACCGACCAGGCGTCGCGATAGCCGTAGGAGGTGCCGGTCTTGTAGGCGATGCCGCGTTGGGCGGCACCCTGGGGCGGCTTGACGCCTGACAGGATGTCGGTGATCTGCCAATTCGCCTGCCCGTCGAGGATGGTGGTGGTCGAGCGTTCGGCGTTCGCCGGCTCGGTGCCGTCATGCAGGGTGTGTGCCTTGCCGCCATTGGCAAGGCCGGCATACAGTTGAACCAGGTCGCGCAGGGTCACCCCGACGCCGCCGAGGCCGATCGCCAGGCCGGGCGCTTCGTTGACGGGCAGGATAGGGGTCACATCGGCCTGGCGAAAGCGCGCCATCAGCCGGGCCGGGCCAACCGCGTCGAGCACGCGGATCGCCGGCACGTTGAGCGACAATTGCAGCGCCTGCCTGATGCTGACATCGCCCTGATAGCCCATGTCGAAGTTCTTCGGCCGATAGCCGGAGAAATCGGCGGGGCTGTCCTCGATCAGCGTCTCCTGCGCCACCAGGCCTTGTTCGAAGGCGAGGCCGTAGATGAACGGCTTCAGCGTCGAGCCAGGCGAACGAACGACTTTGGTCATGTCGATCCAGCCCGAACGGCTGGCATCGAAGAAATCGGCGGAGCCGACCTCGCCAAGGATATCGCCGGTGCGGGCATCGGCCAGCACCATGGCCACCGAGAGGCGAGGGCCGAGCCTGGCGGCGGCATCCTTGACCACCTGCTCCAGCCCTTCCTGGACACTCTTGCGGATCGTCAGTTGCAGCTTCTGGCCGAGGATGGCCTTGGACAGCATTGCATAGGCCGCATGGGCGGCGAGTGCCGGCAAGGTGCGCCGCAGCCCCGACACATCGTCGAGCGCCGCTCGCGCGGCCTCGCGTTCGCCGAGCAGGCCTGCCGAGACCATGCGGGTCAGCACGCGGTCGCGGGCCGCATGGGCGACGTCGAGGTTGCGGTCAGGGCGCCGCTTTTCCGGCAATTGCGGCAAAGCGACGAGCAGGGCCGCCTCCGAGACCGTCAGCCGTTTCGGCTCCTTGCCGAAATAGGCAAGCGAAGCGGCGCGCACACCTTCGAGATTGCCGCCATAGGGCGCCAGCGTCAGATAGCGTTCGAGGATCTCGCGCTTGGAAAGCCGCCGTTCGATCTGGACGGCGCGCAGCATCTGCTTGATCTTCGAGCCGAGGCTGCGGCTGTCGCGCGGTTCGATCAGCCGGGCGAGCTGCATCGATAGCGTCGAACCGCCGGAGACGATATGGCCGCTGGTCGCGAACTGGCCGGCGGCACGCGCCAGTGCCAGCACGTCGACGCCTTGATGATCCCAGAAGCGCTTGTCCTCATAAGTGACCAGCATGTCGACGAACTGCTTGTCGACCTGGTCCAGGCTGGTAGCGAGCCGCCAATAGCCATCCGGCGTGGCGAAGGCGCGCAGCAGCTGGCCGTCTCGGTCATGCACCTCGGTCGAGACCGTCAGCGCAGCTGGCAGCGGCGGCGGAAAAGCGCGGTCGAGCTGCCAGAGGGCGGCGGCGGTGATTGCAGCGAGACCGGCGAAGGAAATGCCCGTGATGGCCGCTCGGCGCAGGAATTTTCTGGAGAGCATGGCGCCGCCCCTCATCCGCCTGCCGGCATAACGGCCCTTCGGGCGTTCGTCGTTCGAAAAGCCAAGCAATTGGCTTTTCGTCCGCTACGCGGACCACGCCTCACCTCCCCGTTTAGTGACGGGGAGAAGGGGGCTGTCGCGACCCTTGGCGCCTTTTCTGCGACGTTAGAGTTCGGCGAAAACTTCGGCGCATGCCTCTTTCTCCCCGTCTCTATACGGGGAGAAATGCCCGGCAGGGCAATGAGGGGCAGCGCCATCGCCATCTTCCTGTTCGCCATTTTTTGCCTACGGCGCCTTGACCTCCATCATGCCGGTGGCGGTGCGGGCCGAATATTGCGGCCGGTACATGTCCTCGATCGTTGCTGCCGGGTGGGCGTAGGTGCCCGGCGTCACTGCGCGCACGACATAGGCGAGCGTGATATTGCGGTCGCCGTCGCCATCGTTCGGATTGAACGCCGCAACGAAACGGTCGTCGCGGAATTCGAGATGGGCGGCATCGGTCTGAGCCAGCCAGGAGAAGTTCGTCAATTGGGCGCTGGAGACCAGGCCCGGATTGTCGATCTCGAAGCCGGCCGGCAACAGGTCGGTGATCAGCAGCCGCGAAGGCCAGCTGTTCTGCTCGTAAACCTTGAGCACGACGACATAGCGTTCGTTCTGCTTGACCTCCGTCACGTTGGCCCCTGTGCCGTCGAGCTTGTAGTAGGTACGGCTGATGGTAAAGCCGTTGCCGCCGGCCGGCAGAGGCTGGATCGGCGAGGCCACAGTGGTGACGACCGCCTGCAGCGGATTTCTGCCGGTATTAACGATGGTCAGCGGACTGTCGGCCAGGTCGCTGCCGGCGATCTGGTCCGAATAACCGCCGGCGTGCGGTGCGCCGTTGACGGTCAGCGCGATCGAATCATTGCCGGCCTTCAGCGCGCGGGCCGCCAGCAGCATCCAGGACTCGTCCTGCGTGCTGGTCCACCTGGCGTCGGCGCGTTCCCTGGTCACCAGTTGGATCAGCGCCGGCACAATGGTCGGCACCGGCTTGCTTTCCGCGGCAAGCGCCAGGATCGCCGCGCCGTCACGCAGTGGCGAGCCATAGTCGGACCGGTAATAGTCATATTCGGGCGTCGACTTGGCCAGTTGCAGCGCGGCCTGGAAGGTTGCCTCCGAGCGCTGCGTGTCACCGTAGAGCGCGAGAGACGCCGCCAATTGGGCGACGGCCATCGGGCTGGTAAAGGCTTCGAGCTGGGTGTCGGCATAATAACGCAGATCGCCGACCGAAGCCTTCTTGTTGCGGGCAAGCACATAGAGCGCATAGGCGATCTCGCTGCCGCGATCCTGGACGTCCTGATCGTAGCCGATCGCGTTCTGCAGATTACTCAGCGCCTGGTTCATTGCCAGGGCCGGTACGTCGTACTTCTGCTCGCGCGCCCGGGTCAGGAAATCGGTGACATAGGCGTCGAGCCACAGATCGCCGGAACCCGGACCCCATAGGCCGAAGCTGCCGGCCGAGGCCTGGTAGCTCAGCACCTTGTAGATGGCGTCCTGGACGCGGCCATGCAGATCGGGGTCGCTGGCCATGCCGATACCGGAAGCCATCTCGTTGACGTAGAGAAGCGGCATGGCGCGGCTGGTGGTCTGTTCGGCGCAACCATAAGGATAGCGGTCGAGCGTCATCAGCAGTGACGGCACATCGAAGGCAGCCGCCTGCGAAACGCCGACGCTGACCGAAGCGCCATCGAGCAGGCTTGCCGCCAGCAGTTCCTTGTCGACGCGCAGCGCGCCGCCATTGCCCTTGAGGTCGACGACCATGCGGGTGGTCACCGGCAGTTGCGCCGGGCGCACCGGCACATAGAGCGTCTGCTCGACGGCGGTGCCGTCGGCATGCGCAAGCTTGATGGTGATCGAGGCGTTGCCCGCGGTCTGCGCAATCAACGGCACGGTCAGTGTCTGCCGCTTGCCTTTGGCCAGCGTCAGTTGTTCAGGCAAGGCGGCACTGCCGGTAGACAGGTCGCCCGTCGTGTCGATGGTCAGCTTGTAGTCGCCAGCGGGGCCGTCGGTGTCGGCGACGTCGAGCCGCATGACGGCGGAATCGCCGGGCGCCAGGAAGCGCGGCAGGCCGGCGGTGATTACCACCGGATCGCGCACGATGACGTCGGACTGGGCATGGCCGACTGCTTCCTTGGTCCAGGCGACGGCCATGACGCGCACGGTGCCGTTGAACTGCGGTATGTCGAAGTCGATCCGCGCCTTGCCGTCGGAGTCGAGCTGGACCGGGCCGGAGAAGAAGGCGACCAGCTTTTCGGTCGGCGGACTGCCTTGCGACTGCATGTTGGCGCCGTCGCCGCCGGTGCGCAGCTTGCCGGTTGTGCCCAGCGAGCCATCGATCAGCCGGCCATAGATGTCGCGAACCTCAAGACCGAGCATGCGCTGCCCGAAGAACCAGTTCTCCGGATCCGGTATCTTGTAGTTGGTCAGGTTGAGGATGCCGACGTCGACGGCCGCGACCATGACATAGGCGTTGGTGCCGGGCTGCACGCCGGCGACGGCGACCGGGATCGACAGCTGCTGGCGCGGCATGGTCTTGTCCGGCGGCGCCAAGCTGACGGCAAGCTTCCGCGAGCCGGGATCGAGCTTCAGCCATTTGACGCCGATGGCGCGGGCCGGCATGCGTGTCTCTTGCGCATCGCCCGGCCTGAACAGCGTTGCCGTGACGTAGGCGCCGGCGCCCCAGTCGTCGCCGACCGGGATGTCGACGGTGCTGCCGCCTGCCGGCACGCTGGCGGTGACGGTCTTCAGGAGCTTGTCGGCGCCGACGGTGACGAGCAGCTCGCCGGCAAAGTGCGGCGACACTTTGAGCTTGGCCACTTCACCCGCCGCATAGGTATCCTTGTCGAGGGCGATCTCGAGGCCGTCGGGCGTTTCGGTGGTGGTGGAACTGACATACCAGCCGGCGTCGAACTCGTAGCTGGTGGCCGGACCTTCCGGATCCGCTGTCTCGATCTCGAGCCGGTAGCGGCCCCAGTCGACCGGCAGCGACACCGTAGCCTCGCCGTCGACGCTCAGGTCGACCTGGCCGTTGGCCACCGCCTTGGTGAAGGTGACCGGCTCATAGTTCCAGGAGTTGCTCGAGCGGTACCACTGGTAGCTGCGCTCGACCTTGACCAGCGACCACTGCGCGCCCTTCAGCGCCTCACGCTTGCCGTCTGGGTCGACGGCGATCAGGCTGAACTTGGCCGTGCCGCCTTGCGGCACCTCGTCGTCGTCGAAATCCGGGCGGATGCCGATCATGTGGCCCTGCGGACGGATGCCGATGTTCAGCGAGCGCTCGATCGCACGGCCGCCGGTTTCGCGCATCCGGATCGTGACTTTGGCGTCGACCAGCTTGGTGGTCGACGGCAATTGATCGACGGAAACCGGGAAGGTCGCCTTGCCGTCCTCGCCGACCACCGGCAGGCCTGTGAAGGGCGTCACCGTCGGTTCTGCCGACTGTTCGTCAGCCAGACCGAAGGAATAGCCCTTGAAGCGGTCCCAGTCGCGGCCGGTCGACAGCGTCAATTCGCCTTCGAGCGCCAGGCCCGCGGCCGGCGCGCCATAGAGAAAGCGGCCGTCGACGGTAATGTTGGCGGTCTCGCCCTGGGCGATCTCCTGCTTGTCGGAGGACAGGTCGAACTCGATGCGATCCGGGACGAAGTCCTCGACCAGAAACATCTGGCTGGCGACCGGTGCCTGCTTGGGATCGGTATGGATCGCCACCGTCCAGGTGCCGCGCATGGCGTTGGGTTCCAGCGGCAGGTCGACCGCGTGACCGCCGGCCGATGCGCCGTCGCTGACGATGCGGCGGTCCTCGACGCCGTCGGGCCGCGAGAAGATGAAGGTCAGCGGCAGGTTCTCGACCGCCTTGGCGGCACTGTCGCGGGCAAGAGCCGCGACATGGACATCTTCGCCGGCGCGGTAGATGCCGCGCTCGGTCCAGGCATAGACGTCGAGCGCGCCAGGCGCCGGCCGTCCGGCGACGCCACGGTCGGACAAGTCGAAGCCGGCGCGGCCCATATCGAGGAAGACGAAATCGTCGTCGCCCTGTCTGGCCATCAGCACGGCCGGCGCCATGCCGCTGTCGCCGCGCGTCAGGCCGGGATTGAACACCGCCCGCCCTTCCGCGTCGGTGGTCGCGGTGCCGAGGATTTCGTTGTTCCTGGCCAGCAGCGTCAGCTCGGCGCCGGCGATCGGCTTGGCGGTTGCGAGTGAACGGGCAAAGACGTTCAGCCCATCCTGTCCGGTATAGGTCGACAGGCCGATATCGGAGACGACGAACCATTGCGTGGCGTGCGAATCATAGTCGTCGCTGCGATCGTTGACGGCTTGTGCGGTCAGCACATAGACGCCGGGCTTGCGTTTCGGCAACGCCTCGTCGATGGGGAAGGAGGTGGTGACTTCCTTGTTGAGGTCGTTGGCGATTTCGAGCTGGCCTTGCCAGACCGGCTCGCCCATCTGTTCGGAGATGTTCGAAATGTCGTAGCCGTCAAGTTGACGCAGGAACTGATAACCCGACAGAAGCTGGGCCAGCGAGCGGTCGCCGATGCGGAAGAGCTTCATTTCGGCGGCATTCATGTTGACGGTGACGACCGGTATGCCGCGGCGTGCGCCGGCGGGCAGCACGAAGCTGTCGCCGGTGAAGCGGGCCGAAGGCGCGCGGTCCTGCACGTAGATCGACAGAACCACCGGTGCCGCGGTGACCTCGCCAATGGCGGCCGGCAGGCCGGCGCGGAAGGTCACGTCATAATGTTGGCCGTGCTCGAGCCCTTCGACGCAGATCTGCTTGTCCTTGGCTTCGACGCCCTTGGGAGCGGCGTTGTCGACGGTGACGAACTGGGAATAATCGACGCCGGTCTTGACCAGCTCCTCGGAGAACTGCGCGCAGATGCGTGGCGCGCTGGTGTCGGCATCGACGGTATGATCGATGACGCGGAAGCCCTTGCGGGCCTTGAGATCCTGGTAGGCGGCCCTGACTGCCGGCGAATTGACCAAAGCGAGGCTCGCCTCGTAGGCCTGCAGGGCCGGCCTGTAGAGATCGCGGCGATCAAGGCCGTCCCCGAGCAGGGCCAGCACGTCGGCGCGCGTCTTGGTGGTGCGCAGCAATTTGTAGGCGTTGAAGGCGGCGGAAGTGGCGTTCGCCGGCCGGGTCGACGGCTCCGAACTGTTGGCGGTCGGATGGACGGCAAGCGTTTCGCGCGCCAGCTCGAGCCAGAGCTGGCCATCATCCGGCAACACCGAAACCGCCGCTTCGTATTTGTGCATGGCCGAGCGATGATCGCCCGTCAGCGCCGACTGTTCGGCGGCCGCCCTCAGCGCCGTCAGCCCCTCGGTCGGCTTGGTGTAGGTCGGGCCAGTGAGCTTGTTGCGGTATTGCTGGGCCTGGTCGGCCATCCAGTTGGGGAAGAAGGCGAGCTCGGGTGGCGCGCCGATGTCGGGATCGCCGTCGATGTTGACGACCTTGCCGGCGACGGCGCCGCCGAAGGGTTTCAACGAATTGTAATCGGATTTAAGGAAGCACCATTTGGCCTTGAGGTTGTAGGTGAAGGCGCGGCAGGCCGGGTCGCCGAGGCAGGTGGTCTTGCACTGGTCGAGGCTGACATTCTGGTCGGATCTGAGATCGAAACCGAAATAGTCGGAATTGTCCGATGTCACCACCCGCCGGGCTTCGGCCGCTTGAGCGACACCGCTCCAGGCAAAAAAGAGAAGGAAAAGAATCGATAGACCACGAGCCGCGCGCATTGCCATAAACCCCTCCAGACAAGTGCTTACGTCCAGAAATGTTCAAGCTTCAGTCGCGCTTGTCAACATCAGGACGCGGCAGGATCCGCCTGCCAACGGTTTGCTTTCCGGCCGGTGACCGGTAGTAGCTCCATAGGACAGGGGATCACGCTTTCTTGCGGCGACGCAGAAGGTGTGAGTTCCAAGCCCTGTCTATTTCAGCAATTGGATTGTGGCCCCTTTACGAGTGCTTCAGAACTTCATTCCAATTTTAGGTTTGCGAGCTAGGCTAGGAGCGTAATGCCGGCGTATGAAAGGCAGATGTCGGGAGGAACCGCGCCACGGCGCGCGCTTTCGCGCGCCCTGCTTTTCGCATTGTTGTGCTCGACGGCACTTGTTGCCGAAACCGGAAGCGCTGCCGCCTTCGAGATTTTCGGCATCAAACTGTGGGGATCCAAAGACGAAGATGCCGACATCGTCGACCCGCTGCGCTATGCGGTGACGATCGAGGCGCCGGACGCCGACAAGGATCTCGCCGAGAAGCTCGAAAACGCCTCGGCGCTGAAAGCCGACGAGGAACACCCGGTATCAGGTTCGCTGGGTCTTTTGGCCAAGGCGCGCAGCGACCGTGAGCAACTTGTCGCCGCGCTCTACGCCGATGCGCGCTACGAGGGTGTCGTCACCATCACTATTCAGGGCAAGTCGCTCGACGATCTGCCGCCCGATGCCGAGTTTTCCGGCCCGCAGCCGATTCCGGTGGTGATAAACATAGCGGCCGGGCCGAAATTCACGCTTGGCAACATCAGACTGAAAGGCGATGCAGCGGGGCTGGCAAGTGCCGATTTCGGTCTGATCGCCGGCGGTGACGCCAGTTCGGGCGCCGTGCTCAAAGCCGAGGCGGCGATCGTGCGGGCACTCAAGCAAGAAGGCAGGCCGCTGGCCAAGGTGACGGGCCGCGAGATCGTCGCCGAGCACGCCGGTTCGACGCTCGACGTGACGCTCACCGTCGCAGCCGGGCCGGTCGCCGGCTATGGCGACACCACTGTCGAGGGTACCGAAAAGGTCAACCGCGACTTCACCGAATATATGACCGGCCTGAAGCGCGGCCGCCAATATTCGCCCGATGAGATCGACGATGCACGCGACCGGCTGCTCGGGCTCGAGGTCTTCAACAGCGTGACGGTGAAGGAAGCCGACGCCCTCGACGCCGAGGGCAACATCCCGATCGGTGTCCAGGTAAGCGAACGCAAGCCGCGCTATTTCGGCATTGGCGGCAGCTTCTCAAATACCGAAGGGCTGGGCCTCGAAGGCTATTGGGGGCACCGCAATCTGTTTGGCCGCGCCGAAAAGCTGCGCATCGACGGCAAGATCAGCGGCATCGGCAGCAACGACTTGACCCAGCTCAATTACAATGCCGGCGTCATGTTCGAAAAGCCGGGCGTGGTCGGGCCGGCGTCGAAATTCATTGCCAGCGTCAATACCGTGCTGGAGCACCCCGACGCCTACGACCATTTCTCGGTAAAGGGCAGCACCGGCCTATCCTACGAACTCGACAAGAAGCAGACGGTTTCCGCGCAAGTCGCGCTTGATTATTCGAGAATCCACGACGCTTTCGGCAAGCACACGTATCTGATCGCCAGCATTCCACTGCAATATGTCTACGACAATCGCGACAACAAGCTCAATGCGACCCGGGGCTTCAGGGTGCTGGCCTATGCCGAGCCGAGCTACGACATTTTGAGCGGGGCTGCCTTTGTCAAGCTGAAGGGCGAGGGGTCGGCCTACCAGTCGCTCGATTCGGCCTCGAAATTCGTTTTCGCCGAACGTGTCGCCATCGGCTCGATCATCGGCGCCGGTCTTCAGGATGTTCCGGCCGACCGCCGCTTCTACTCCGGCGGCGGCGGCTCGGTGCGCGGCTATGCCTATCAAGGCATCGGCCCGAAGGACAGCAACGGAGAGCCGATCGGCGGGCTTTCCTTCTTCGAGACCTCGGTCGAGATGCGCATCGCGGTCACCGACAAGATCGGCGTCGTGCCGTTCGTCGATGCCGGCACGGTGTCGACCAGGCAGGTCCCCGATTTTTCGGACATGAAGGTCGGCGCGGGTGTAGGCTTGCGCTATCTGACGGCGTTCGGGCCGCTGCGCATCGACGCGGCAGTGCCGCTCAACCGCGGCCCCGACGATCCTCATTTCGGCATTTATGCCGGCATCGGCCAGGCATTCTGATGGCAATATTCAGGCGCATCCTCCGTATCCTTTTCTACACGCTGCTCATCATCGTGGCAGCGGCGGTGGGGGCGCTTGTCGTGCTGACCAAAACCGAGGGCGGCCGCGAAAACCTTGCCGGCATCATCTCGACTATGGCCTCGACCGGTGATCGCAAGGTCACTGTCGTCGGCATCGACGGCATCTGGTCGGGCGCGCTCAGGGTCGATCATGTCGTTCTGGAGGATCGCGAAGGCGCCTGGATGGTGGCGCGCAAGGTGGCTGTCGACTGGTCGCCGCTGGCACTTCTGTCGAAGAGCTTCAGCGCCGATCGCATTGGCGCCGAGCGTATCGAGTTGGCAAGGCTGCCGGTGGCCAGCACACAGCCGAGCCAAAGCGGAGCGACGACGCTGCCGGTTTCCATCGACGTCAAGCAGCTCGACCTTCCCGAAATCGCGCTCGGGCAGGCTCTGGCCGGCAGCGGTGTCGCCGAACTTGCAGCCAAGGGAGCGCTCAAGGCGGATGCCTCGCCATTGGCGATCGAGACCAACCTCAACATCGTTCGCCACGACGGCAAGCAAGGCACGGTCGACGCCAAAGCCCATTTCGCGCCGGCCGACAACAAGCTCGACCTCGACCTTAAAGCATCCGAGCCGGCCGGCGGCATCATCGCCAACCTGCTCAACCTGCCGGGCGCGCCGCCGGTCAACATTGTCGTTTCCGGCACCGGACCGCTTGCCAACTGGAATGGCATCGGGACTTTCGTTGTCGACGGCCGGATCGTCACCCAGCTTACCGGTCGCCATCAGCTCACCGACAAGGGTCATTATGTCGAGGCCAATGGCGATGGCGAATTCGAGCGCTTCCTGCCCGAAACCCTGAAACCGCTGTTTGCCGGCAAGACCAGCTTCGACCTCGCCGGCACAGCGACCGCGGCCGGCGGCGTCGATGTCGAGCGCGCCAATATCGACAGCGGCGCCTTGCACGCGACCGCCGCCGGTATTGTCGATCCGAACGGCGCCAGCGATCTTTCGGTGAAACTCGCGGCGAAGGGGCCGCCGATCGTGCTCAGCCTCGGCAGCGAGGCGCAGCCGATAACCGTGGCAATCAAGGATGCCACGGCCCGCGCTTTCGGCGGTGGCAAGGCGCCGATGGTGGATATCGGCGCGTCGCTGGTGTCGGTGGTGGCGGGCGGGACGCGGGTGGACAACCTGATCGGGCAAGTCCATTCCGATGGTTTCGACATCCAGAACCGTAGCGGGCCTGTCACCATCAAGCTGACGGCGGCCGGCCTGAACACCGACGTCGCGACTTTGGCGCCGCTGGTAACGGGCAGGGTCAGCGCCGGTCTCGCCGGCTCGGTCAGCAAGGATCAGGTCGTCGTCGACGAAGGCACGCTGCGCAGCGACGCGCTCAATGCGTCCGTAACGGCCACAGTGGCGCTCGCCGATCTGTCGATGACGCTCAAGATGAATGCCGACGCGGCCTCGACGGCGCTGCCGCCGCAGATCAGCTCGGTTCTCGGCGAGCGCGTGCAGTTTTCCGCAACCGCGACACGCGACCCGGATGGTGCGTTCGCCGCCAACGCATTGCAACTCACCTCCGGCACGCTTAGCGCCAGCGGCACCGCCAGTGCGCAAGGCACCGATATCCGGGCCGATATCAAGGGCACGCTCGGCGACGTGTCGGTGCTGTCGCCGCTGGTCGGCGCCAAGGTCGGCGGCGCCGTCGGTTTCGCGCTGACGGCAAGCGGCGCGCGCAGCGCACCGGATTTCTCGGTTTCGGCCAACAGCGACAGCCTGACGGCGTCCGGCCATGCGGTGAAGCAGATCAAGCTGAGCGCGAGCGGCAAGGCCGATATTACCAGTCCTGCCGCCGATGTCTCGCTGACCGGCTCGGTCGACGACCAGCCGCTCGACCTCAAGGCATCGCTGGTCACCACCGACGGCAAGCGCTCCATCAATGGACTTGCCGTCTCGTTAGCCGACAACAAGGTCTCCGGCGACCTCGGGCTCGACGACAACCTGCTGCCGCTCGGCACGTTGACCCTCGATGCCGCCGATATTGCTCCGCTGGCCACACTCGCAGGCCAGTCGGTAGCCGGCGACGTGCGCGGCACCATCCGCTTTGCGAACGACAACGGAGCGCCGACGGTCGCGATCGATGTGACGAGCGCCGTGATTTCGCGCGGCGAACTGGCGGCGAAGACAATCGCCGTCAACGCGCTGGTCGCCAATTATCTCAAAGCCCCGGCGATCTCCGGCAAGATCAAGGCCGACACGATCACCTCCGGAACTACTGTCATCAGCGGCATCGATGTCGACCTGAAGCGCGATCGTGACTGGACCGGCTTTAGCGGCGGCGCCACGGTCGGCGGAATTCCGGCCAGCTCTACCGGACGGGTCAGGGTTGCGAACGGCATCACCAGCATCGAGCTTGCCTCGGGCGAGGCGAACATCCGCGGCATCAAGGCAGCTATCGCGCAGCCATCGGCGCTGACAATCGCCAATGGCGTGGTGAGCATAGAGAAACTGGCGCTCGGTGTCGGCGGTGGTTCGATTGCCGTGTCGGGTACGGCTGGCCAGACACTCGATCTCGCTGCCACCTTGTCGGCGGTGCCGGCAGCGCTTGCCAATGATTTTTCACCGGGCCTCGATGCCGTGGGCGCGCTCAGCGGCACCGCGCAGGTCACGGGATCGTCGGCTGCCCCCGACATCCGCTTCAACGCCCGGCTCAGCGGCGCCGAAACCAGCCAGACCCGGCAGGCTGGGCTCGGGCCGCTCGATCTCGATGCGGCAGGCCGTTTCTCGTCGGTCAGCGGCCTGGCCATCGAGCAGGCGACGCTTGCCGGCGAGAAAATCTCCGGCAAGGCAGCGGGCACCATCAATCCGAACGGCGCCAGCGATTTCTCGCTCGACCTCGCATCCACCGGCCCGAGCCTGCCGCTTTCGCTCGGCAGCAAGGCGAGCCCGATCAAGCTCGAGCTGCAGGCACTGTCGCTGAAGGCGGCCGGGCAGGGCACCCAGCCGAAGCTCGACATCTCCGCAACGCTGTCATCGGCCGCCACCAATCTCGCTAAGGTCGAGGGCATCACGCTTGCGCTGCACTCCGATCGCTTCGACGTGAAGGCCCGGAGCGGGCCGATCTCCGGCTCGGTGATCGCCGAAAAAATCGGCCTCGACAATCCGACCGTCGCGCCGCTGATCGCCGGCAAGGTCACCGCCAAACTCGCCGGCAGCCTTGCCACCGATGCCATCGTCATCGATAGCGGCACGGTGACCAGCGACGCGTTGAACAGCGGCTTCAACGGGCGGGTCTCGCTGGCCAACGGCGCTATCGACCTTAATGTCAATGCGGATGCCGCCTCGGCGGCACTGCCGGGGGCGGTACGTGGCGTGCTTGCCGAGCGAACGCAATTCAGTGCCGCGCTGAAGCGGGACGCCAACGGCAATGTCACCGCCAACGCCGTCAGGCTGTCGTCCGGTTCGCTGACGGCAGACGGGCAGGCGAGCCTTGCCGACAACAAGCTGAGCGCCGACGTCAAAGGCGCACTAGGCGACGTCTCGCTGCTATCCAAGGATGCCAAAGGCGCCATTTCTTTCGCGCTGAATGCGCAAGGCGCCAGTACCGCGCCGGATCTGTCGCTGACTGTCAACAGCGACAGGCTTTCAGTGGCCGCGCGTGAGATCACCGGGCTGAAGCTCACCGCCACCGGCAAGGCGGACGCCGCGAACCCGGCGGCGAATGTGCAACTCACCGGAAATGTCGGTGGCCAGCCACTGCAGGGCAGCGCCGTGCTGGCGACATCGGACGGCAAAAGCGCCATCAACGGGCTTTTGCTGTCGCTGGGCAAGAACCGTATCTCCGGCGACCTGGCGCTCGACGATGTCTTCGTGCCGGCCGGCACCGTGGCACTCGACCTGCCCGATATCGGTCCGCTTGCGGCCCTGGCACTGGAAAAGGCCGATGGCGATGTGCGCGGCACGATCGCCTTCTCCAAGGCGGGCACGGTGCCACAGGTCGCTGTCAAGGCGACAACGGCCTCGATCTCGCGCGGCGATGTCTCGGCCAAGGCCGTGAGCATCGATGCGCTGATCGCCAACTATCTGGCGGCACCGGTGATCTCGGGCAAAATCCGTGCCGATAGCGTAACTTCCGGCGGCACGGCTATTCGGGGCGTCAACGTCGATCTCAAGCGCGACGGCGAATGGACCGGCTTTTCCGGTGGCGCCTCCGTCAAGGATATTCCGCTGAAGGCCGCCGGCCGGGTCAGGGCGGTCAAGGGCACGACGACGGTCGAACTTGCCTCCGGCGAGGCGACCATCCGCGGCATCAAGGCGGCCATCGCCCAGGCCTCGACCATCAACATCGCCAATGGAGTGACCAGCCTCGACAGGCTGGTGCTCAACCTCGGCGGCGGCACGGCGACGGTCACGGGCAAGGCTGGGCAAGCGCTCGACCTCAACGCGACGCTGGCGCGCGTACCGATCTCGATAGCCAACAGTTTTTCGCCGGGCCTCGATGCCGCCGGTTCCATCTCGGGCACTGTGAAGGTGACGGGCGAGCCGGCCAATCCGGCCGTTGCCTTCAAGATCGACGCCGCAGGCGTTCAGACCTCGCAGACCCGTGGTGCAGGTTTCGGCGGCATGGGCGTTTCATCCTCAGGTACGTATTCGGGCAACAGACTGACGTTCGACGCCAACATGAGCGATGCCGCCGGCCTCGGCCTCAAGGGCGGCGGCACGATGACGACATCAGGCGCGCCCACCCTTGATCTCAAGTTTTCCGGCAAGGTGCCGTTCGCCTTTCTCACCAGGACACTCGCCGCGCAAGGCCTATCCTTGAGCGGCACGGCCGACGTCGATGTGCAGGTGCGCGGCCCGGCGACTTCGCCGGTGATCTCAGGCACGGTCCGCACGTCAGGCGCCCGCCTGCTCGACGCGCGCTCGGGGCTTGCGATCAACGACATCACTGCCGATGTCGCCATCGGTGGCGGCGTGGCAAGGATCAATCGCCTGACCGGCACGCTGTCGACGCGCGGCAGCCTTTCGGCCAGCGGCACCGTCGGCATCGATCCGGCTAAGGGTTTTCCGGCCGATCTGTCGATTAAGCTCGTCGACGGCCGCTATACCGACGGCAAGGTGGTCACCGCAAATCTTGGCGGCGACCTGACCGTCAAGGGACCGCTCACCTCTGCGCCGGTGATTTCCGGTACCGTCAACCTGGCCAAGACCGTCATCACCGTACCCGAAAAGCTGCCCGGCTCGCTGGCCGAGCTCAACGTCAAGCACAAGAATGCGCCGGCCGCCGTGCGTGCGCAGGACAAGGCGTTGCGCCCTGCCGCTGCAAGCAACGGCAGTGGAGGCAGCGGCCTCAACCTCGACGTCACGGTCAATGCGCCGAGCCAGATCTTCATCCAGGGCAGGGGCGTCGACGCCGAGCTCGGCGGTTCGCTGCGGCTGACCGGTCCGGCATCGTCACCCCAGGCGGTCGGCACCTTCACCTTGCGGCGCGGGCGGCTGACGATTCTTGCCAAGCGGCTGACCTTCACCGAAGGCACAGTCGGCTTCTCCGGCTCTCTGGTGCCCTACCTCAACCTCACGGCGCAATCGAAGACGACCAGCGCCACCGTGACCATCGTGGTGTCGGGCGAGGCGAACAACCCGAAATTCACCTTCTCGTCGGTACCTGCGCTGCCGGAGGACGAGGTGCTGGCGCAGCTGATCTTCGGCCGTTCGATGTCGAACCTGTCGCCGCTGCAGATCGCGCAGCTTGCCGAGGCTGCCGGACAACTGGCCGGCGTCGGCGGCTCGACCTCCCTGCTGCAGAACCTGCGCAGCGCGATCGGCGTCGACGATCTCGACGTAATCACCGACGAACAGGGCGGCACCGCCGTCTCGGCGGGCAAGTATCTCAACGACCGCACCTATGTGACGATCCAGAAGGGCGACAGGCCGGGCTCGGGCAAGGCAACCGTCGATCTCGACGTGGGGCGCGGCGTCAAGCTGCGTGGCGAGGCAACCGACGCCGGCGAAGCCAAAGGCGGTGTTTTCTACGAACGGGAATATTGAAACCAGCCGTTCGCGCAGAACGGTTGCTTGTCCGAAGAACGCGCGACGCAGCCGCGAATGTCCCAGTTTAATCGCCCGTTGAGATTTCGGACGAAATCCCTGGCGCAGTAGCAAATTTGCGCCAAGACTGTCGTTATCGCGCGAACCGCCCTGCTTTCAAAGTTGCACATTCCTTGGCATGTTCCCAATCCGTGCCGTCTTTGACATCATGGCGCGAATGCGGAATGTTAAAAGGCAGAAAGCCAACAATGGGAGTTATTCATGACGATCTACAAGAGTAACGGCGACCGCGTTCCCGATCACATCCTGGCCATGGCCGAAGACGCCAAGGCAGGCAAGATGGATCGTCGCGAATTTCTGGCTCTCGCCAGCGTCTTCGGCGCGTCGACGGCGATGGCCTATGGCATGCTTGGCCTTGCAGACCCGACTCCGGCCAAGGCGGAAGAGGTCCAGGGCAAGAAAGGCGGCGTATTGAAGGTCGCGCAATGGATCAAGGATCCGAAGGATCCGCGCAAGTCCGACTGGTCGGAAATCGCCAATGCCGAGCGTCAGGCGCTCGAGCCGCTGGTCAAATATACCACCGAATACACATTCCGCCCCTATCTGCTGGAGAGCTGGGACGTGAATGACGACGCTACCGAATACACGCTGCATGTGCGCAAGGGCGTCACCTGGAACAACGGCGATCCGTTCACCGCAGACGACGTCATCTTCAACCTCAAGCGTTGGGCCGACAAGAAGGCCGAAGGCAATTCCATGCCCGGTCGCCTCGGTTCGCTGGTCAAGGACGACAAGCTGGATGAGAGCGCGGTAACCAAGGTCGATGACCACACGATCAAGCTGACGCTCAGCAAGCCAGATATCGCCCTCATTCCCAACGTGTGCGACTATCCCGGCCTCATCGTCCACAAGACCTTCGACGAGAAGGGCGGCGATTTCAAAGCCTGCCCGATCGGAACCGGCCCGTTCGAGCTGGTCTCCTACGATGTAGGCCAGAAAGTGGTCTACAAGCGTCGTGAAGACAACAAGTGGTGGGATGGCGAGGTCTTCCTCGACGGCATCGAGTTCATCGACTACGGCACCGATCCGGCGGCGATGGTCAGCGCTTTCGAAGCTGGCGAAGTGCACACCAATTTCGAAACCTCGGCCGACTATGTGTCGATCCTCGACGGCATGGACCTGGCGAAGTCCGAGGTCGTCACCGCCTCGACGATCGTCTGCCGCACCAATGTGACCAACAAGCCTTACGGCGACCAGAAGGTTCGCAACGCCCTGCAGCTCGCGGTCGACAACGCTGTCGTCCTCCAGCTCGGCTACGGCAATGCCGGCACGGTTGCCGAGAACCACCATGTCGCCCCGATCCATCCGGAATACTACGAATTGCCGAAGGTTGCTCGCGACCCGGCCAAGGCAAAGGCGCTGATGGCGGAAGCCGGCCAAGCCGATTTCGAGCACGAGCTGATCACGGTCGACGAAGACTGGCACAAAAACACCGGCGATGCGATCGCCGCGCAGATGCGCGACGCCGGCATCAAGGTCAAGCGTACGGTGCTGCCGGGTTCGACCTTCTGGAACGACTGGACGAAGTATCCGCTGTCGATGACCAACTGGAACATGCGGCCGCTCGGCGTCCAGGTTCTGGCGATCGGCTATCGTACAGGTGAAGCCTGGAACGAGACGGCCTGGTCGAATCCGGAGTGGGATGCCAAGCTCAACGCTGCGCTCGCGGTTGCCGACGCAGCCAAGCGCAAGGAAATGATGAAGGATATCGAGCAGATCCTGCAGGATTCCGGCATTATCATCCAGCCTTATTGGCGCAAGCTCTACAGCCATTCGGTCAAGGCGGTGCAGAACTACAAGATGCACCCGACCTTCGAGCGCGACTACGGCAAGGTCTGGCTCGACCAGGCCTGACCGGACGATCCGGAAAGGGGCGTCTCGCCCCTTTCCGTCGCTCTTTGCATGGTCCTTGGACCGGAAGTCGGCGCAGCAAAAAGTTGCGGACTCTTCGGCCTGGGTCTGCAATAAAAAGGGTATTGCATCTGGGACTGGTCTGAAGGCCTGTTCTGCCGCTGACGGCAGGGCACGGCTTGCAAACCGGTTCCAACCCCCAACCCGACCGGCAGGGGACCGCCATGCTTTCTTTCGTTATCAGGCGTCTCGGCACCATGGCATTGACGATGCTGTGCCTGACGATGATCGTCTTCTTCCTGGTCAATCTCGGGCCTAATCTGAAGAAGCTGGCGATCAGCCAAACCGAAATGCATACATCCGCCGAGCAGCTTGAGGCTTGGCTGGTCAACCATGGCTATCGGCAGAATTTCTTTATCCGCTACGGCCAATGGCTGGGCGTCATGCCCAAGCAGCCGGTGACCGACCCGGCGACCGGCAAGCCGGCACAGCGTTTCTCCTTCTGCAACGATCCGGTCGTGCCGACATTCTCCGGCATCCTGCAGGGCGATTTCGGCTGCTCGACCAAGTTCAAGACGACCGTCGCATCAAAGCTCTTTCCGGCGCTCAGCGCGACCGGCATCCTGATGCTCTGCGTGCTTGCGGTTATGGTGCCCGTCTCGCTCCTGATCGGCATTCTTGCCGGCATGCGCGAGGGCTCACGCACCGACCGCACGTTGTCGGTGGCTTCGATCGCCTCGACGGCGACGCCCGAATATGTTTCGGGCGTCATCTTCACCGTCATCTTCGCCTCCTGGCTCGGCGTGCTGAACGGTTCGGCGGCCTCGGCCAGCCAGGGCATCACCTTCTACAATTTCACCTTGCCGGTGATGACGCTGGCGATCTACGGCATCGGCTACATCGCCCGCATGACCCGCGCCTCGATGGTGGAGGTGATGACACAGCAATATATCCGAACCGCCCGGCTGAAGGGCCTCTCCTTCGGCAGCGTGGTGATAAAGCACGCTCTGCGCAACGCGCTGATCGCACCGTTCACCGTCATCATGCTGCAGTTTCCCTGGCTGCTCACCGGCGTCGTCATCGTCGAGGTGATGTTCCGCTACCAGGGGTTCGGCTACACGCTGGTCGAGGCCGCCGGCAACAACGACATCGATCTTCTGCTCGGCTGCTCGCTGGTCTCGGTGTTTATCGTCCTGATCACACAGCTCATCTCCGATGTCGGCTACGCGTTCCTCAATCCGCGCATCAGAGTTCAATAGGAGACCGGCGGATGCAGGTCGAATATCTCAGCGCCTTCAACGTCGTACTCGGCGTGCTTACCCGCTTCTGGCCGGTCTGGATCGCTCTCGCCCTGGTGATGGGGGCGAGCTTCGGCTACAAGAAGAAGCTTGGCCTTTACGGCCAGCTTTTCGACAGCGGCGTCGGCATCGTCGGCGTCGGCATCTGCCTGTTCTGGCTGTTCACGGCGATCTTCGCATCGACGGTCGCGCCCTTCGATCCACTCGCCCAGGTGCCGATTATGAAGGACGCGCTGCCTGGCGCAATCGATCCGCAATCGGGGCTCGCCTATCTCTTCGGCGGCGACAAGCTCGCCCGTGACGTGTTCTCCCGAATGGTCTATGGCAGCCAGATCGTGCTGATCATCGCGCCGGCGGCCACCGGTTTTGCGCTGATGGTAGGCATCACGCTCGGCCTGCCGGCCGGCTATTATGGCGGCAAGATAGATACGGTGCTGTCCTTCCTCGCCAACCTTGTGCTGGCCTTCCCGGTGATTCTGCTGTTCTACCTGCTGGTGACGCCGGGCATCATGGACACGCCGATCCCCTACGCGATGGCCGGACTGTTCTTCCTGTTTCCGATCATTTTCTTCAGCGTGCTGTTCTGGACGCGCTACAAGAACCGGCCCGACCGCCTCTATATCCTGCTTGGCTTGACGTTGGTACTTGGCGGCTGGATCTATGCCGGCCTTGTCTTCGATGCCGATCCGTTCAAGATCATCCACATCGATCCCAACCAGCTCAATATCTTCGTGGCGGTGGTGTTCGCCTCCAGCCCGGGCGTGTTCCGCATCGTGCGCGGTCTGGTCATGGATATCAAAACGCGCGACTATGTTGCGGCGGCGCAGACGCGCGGTGAGTCGCCCTGGTACATCATGCTGTGGGAGATATTGCCCAATGCGCGCGGGCCGCTGATCGTCGACGCCTGCCTGCGCATCGGGTACACCACGATCCTGCTCGGCACGCTCGGCTATTTCGGGCTGGGACTGGCGCCGGAAAGCCCGGACTGGGGCACGGCGATCAAGGATGCCAGCCGGCTGCTGCGCTCCTTCATCCACCCGGCGCTGCCGCCGACGATCGCATTGATGTCGTTCGTGCTCGGCCTCAACCTCCTGGCGGATTCGTTGCGCGAACAGTCGATGAAAGATTGATACCGGGAAAGATCGATGCCGGGTTCGGCCCGACATGCTTGAAGAACAAGGATTGGAGCGACCCATGAATGAGGCAGTTCGAAATCCCGCCAAGCCGACCAATGGGCCGACCAATGGGCCGATCATCGAGATCGAGAACCTGTCGATCTCCTTCTTCACCCGCAAGGGCGAGATCCCGGCCGTCATGGATTTTTCCTGCACGGTTATGCCTGGCGAGGCGATGGGTATTGTCGGCGAATCCGGTTGCGGCAAGTCGACCGTGTCGCTCGGTATCATGCGTGACCTCTCCAACATCGGAAAGATCGTCGGCGGAAAGATCAAGTTCCAGGGCAAGGACATGGGAGAACTGTCCGACGAGGAACTGCGCGCCATCCGCGGCAACAAGATCGCCATGATCTACCAGGAGCCAATGGCCAGTCTGAACCCGGCGATGAAGGTCGGCCAGCAGCTGATGGAAGTGCCGCTGATCCACGACAAGGTGTCGAAGGACGAAGCTTACAAACGCGCTTTGGAAATGGTGCGCGCGGTGAAGCTGCCGGATCCCGAGCGCATGATGCGTTCCTACCCGCACCAGCTTTCCGGCGGCCAGCAGCAGCGCATCGTCATTGCCATGGCGCTGCTGTCGAAGCCTGCGCTGCTTCTGCTCGACGAGCCGACGACAGCGCTCGACGTGACGGTTGAGGCCGGCATCGTCGACCTGGTCAAGGGGCTTGGCGAGAAGTTCGGCACCTCGATGATCTTCGTGTCGCACAATCTCGGGCTGATCCTGGAGACCTGCGACCGCATCACGGTGATGTATTCGGGCGAAGCGGTGGAGACGGGCAAGATCAAGGACGTCTTCGACCGGATGCGCCATCCCTACACGCAAGGCCTGTTCCGTTCGATCCCGCTGCCGGGCGCCGACAAGAATTCGCGGCCGCTGATCTCGATCCCGGGGCAGTTGCCGCTGCCGCACGAGCGGCCGAAGGGCTGCAATTTCGGCCCGCGCTGCCACCATTTCGTCGAGGGCGTCTGCAACGCCGCCGAAATTCCGATGATCGCGGTCGATGGCCATGACGGGCATTTCTCGCGCTGCGTGCGCTTCAACGAAATCGACTGGGAGGCGCTGCCGCCCGGCGCCAAGAAGGTCAACGAGCGGGTGGTGCCCGGTGCGCCGGTGCTCCAGATCGAAGACCTCCGGAAGTACTACAAGGTCGGCGGCAGCGAAGTGTTCGGCTCGAGCGAGGGCCGTGTCGTCAAGGCCAATGAGACGATCTCGTTCATGGCACGCGAATCCGAGACCGTCGCTATCGTGGGCGAATCCGGCTGCGGAAAATCGACCCTGGCCAAGGTGCTGCTCGGCCTCGAAACGGCAAGTTCCGGCCGCGTTAAGCTCGGCAACAAGGAGATCCAGTCGACCGGGATCGAGAAGCGCAGCGTCGACACGGTGTCATCGATCCAGATGGTGTTCCAAAATCCGTTCGACACGCTCAATCCCAGCCATTCGGTCGGTTCGCAGATCATTCGCACGCTGGAAAAGTTCAATGTCGGCAACACGGTGGCCGACCGACGCAAGCGGATGCTGGAATTGCTCGACCTGGTGAAGCTGCCGAGGGCGTTCGAGTCGCGCAAGCCGCGCCAGCTTTCAGGTGGCCAGAAACAGCGCATCGGCGTGGCGCGCGCCTTTGCCGGCGACGCCAAGGTGGTGGTGGCCGACGAGCCGGTCTCGGCGCTGGATGTGTCGGTCCAGGCCGCGGTGACCGAGCTCTTGATGGACATCCAGCGCAAGAACAAGACGACGATGCTGTTCATCAGCCACGATTTGTCGGTGGTGCGCTACATCGCCGACCGCGTCGTCGTCATGTATCTCGGCTACATCGTCGAGCAAGGCACGACCGACCAGATCTTTTCACCGCCCTATCACCCCTACACCGAGGCGCTGCTGTCGGCGATCCCGATTGCCGATACCAGCGTGGTGAAAAGGCACATCGTGCTCGAAGGCGACATTCCGTCGGCGATGAACCCGCCCTCGGGATGTCCGTTCCAGACGCGCTGCGGCTACAAGAAACTGGTGCCGGACAATCTTTGCGAAACTACGGTGCCGCCGGTCAAAAATCTCGGCGACGGTCATATGAGCCTGTGCTGGCTGGCCGACGACGTGCTGGCAAAAATGGAGCCGGTGATCAAATTCGACAAGGAACACGCGGCGAATGAGGGCGTGCCGGACGACGCACAGCTCGGTGTTGGCCCGGGTTTTGCCGGTGATCCGCCCAAGCGTCCACACGGCAAGACAGGCAGCGCGGAAGCCGATGCCGAGGGTCAGGTGGCAGAGAATGGAGAAGCGGTCGCCAAAGCCCGCCGTCACGAGGTTCGCGACGAGGTTTCAGAGACCGGCGGCACCTCAAGCTCTGCCGATAGCGCGTCGGCGCCGATCATGCCGCCGACAGTCGGCGACGGCCGCCAGGCCGAGAGCGCCACGCGCAAGCCGCGCAAACCCAAGGGCGGCTGAGAGCCGTTAATACGCGCCGTTAGAATGCTAGACTAGGGCGCGCATTGCCGTAGCTGCGCGGCGTAGTCCTGCGCCATCTGTTCGGTGGCGTGCGCATAGCGCTGCACGTCGGCGTCGCCGCGACTGCCGCGCTTGTAGGCATTCCAGCCGAGATAATAGGCGAGATACAGATTGTAGGTGTCGTTGCGGGCGACGCCGAGTGTGTCGGCGGTTTTCGAATGATACCAGCCGACGAAATCAACGGCATCGGCAAAGCTGGTGCGGCGCGCCGCCCAACTGCCGGTCTCGCTCTGGTATTGCGCCCAGGTGCCGTCGAGCGCCTGCGAGAAGCCGGTGGCGCTGGAGATATGTTTCCAGGGAATGAAGCCCAGCAGCTTGGTGCGCGGCGGCCTGGCATTGCTCTTGAAGCCGGATTCCTTGCGCACCGTCGCCATCAGCACGGGAACCGGCACACCGTATTTCTGCTCGGCGCGTTGTGCCGCCGCCTGCCAATTGTCGAACCAGCCGTCATTCTGGTCGAAAACGGCACAGACATCGTTGATGTGGTTCGGCGGCGTCGCGCAGGCCGAAAGCGTCAGCGGCACGGCAATCGCTACAATTTTACTAAAACTCGACCTACGCATTGAAAGAGCATTAGGCCGAAAACATAAAAGGAATCTTGCTGTCTTCCTTAACGGCTCATCGGCCGCTTGGCCGACACTGAGCAGGTATAAACATTCCGACGTTTGTTGTCGCTTTTACCGACGTGAAATTTCCGCAATGGCGCCTTGGCTAAAATCACGCCCGCAGGTGGCGGATTCTTGACAGCTCGATCTTCGTGCCGGCGCTTTGATGCGCCGCATGAGCGAACCGAGACGCAAGCGCGGCGCCGAGCGAACCAGCAACAGGGGACCGACCGCCATCCCGCAACTGCCGCTCAGGCGGGTTACAAATCCGTATCCGCCGATGGCGATGCTCTCGGCCGACCAGATCGAGGCGATCCACCAGGCGTCGATGCATATCCTGGAGAATTTCGGCATCGAGGTGATGAGCCAGCGGGCGCTGTCGCTGTTCGAGAAGGCCGGGGCCAAGGTCGATCATGCCTCGATGAACGTCCGCATCGATCGCGGCATGATCGAGGAAGCGCTGAGGACGACACAGTCCAGCTATACGCTGACGCCGCGCAATCCCGCCCATGCCGTCCACCTCGGCGGCAATACCATCAACTTCACGCTCGTCGCCGGGCCGCCGAATGTGCACGACATGGAGCGCGGCCGCCGTGCCGGCAATTTGCGCGATTATTCCGATCTCGTCCGGCTGGCGCAGCATTTCAACTGTATCCACATGCTCGGCAACCAGGTCTGCGCGCCGATGGAACTGCCGGCGAATTCCCGTCACCTCGACACCTATTTCGCCAATCTGACACTGACCGACAAAAGCTTTCACGTCTCGGCCATCGGCCGCGGCAGGGCTCTCGACGGCATCAAAATGATGGCAATCGCGCGCGGACTGACGCTTGACGAGATGCGCGACGATCCCGGCGTCACCACGATCATTTCGGTCAACTCGCCGCGCCGCTTCGACGAGATGATGGCCGAGGGGCTGATGACGATGGCCGAGTTCGGCCAGTCGGTGGCGGTAACGCCATTCACGCTGATGGGGGCGATGAGCCCGGTGACGCTTGCCGGCGCGCTCGCCCAGCAGAATGCCGAGGCGCTGTTCGGCGTGGTGCTGACGCAGCTAATCCGCCCCGGCGCGCCGGTGATGTATGGCGCCTTCACCTCCAATGTCGATATGAAATCGGGAGCGCCGGCTTTTGGCACGCCTGAAAACACCAAGGCGAATATAGCGTCCGGACAGTTGGCGCGGCGCTACAAGCTGCCTTACCGCACGACACCGGGCTCGGCTTCCAATGCCGCCGACGCGCAAGGCGCCTATGAGACGCTGATGGCGCTGTGGGGCGCGGTGCTCGGCCATGGCAATCTCGTCTACCATGCCGCCGGCTGGCAGGAGGGCGGACTGACCGCGTCGTTCGAAAAGTTCATCATCGACGTCGAGATGATCCAGCACATGATGGAGTTTTTGCGCCCGATCGAAGTCAACGAGGCCGAGCTTGCCGTCGAGGCTCTGGGTGCGGTTCCGACCGGCGGCCACTTCTTCGGCGAGCCACACACGCTGGAGCGCTACGCCACGGCCTTCTACCAGCCAATTCTGTCCAACTGGCAGAACTACGAGGCCTGGCAGGAGGCCGGTGGGCTCGACGCCACGGCGCGTGCGACGAGGCTGTGGAAGAAGGCGCTGGAGGACTATGTCGAGCCGGTGATGGAAATCTCCAGGCGCGAGGCGCTGGAGGCGTATGTGGCCAAGCGCAAGGAAGCGATCGGGCAAGGCGAGCCTTAAGCGCCGCTCTTCTTGTTCGGATTCATTCTCTTCTCCTACAGAATCGTGAAACCCAACCAACTCTTTGAAATGACGAGAATCCCATGAAATCGCATGCAAAGGTCGTGGTTATCGGCGGTGGCGTTGTCGGGTGCTCCGTGCTGTTCCATCTGGCCCGGCACGGCTGGACCGACATCGTGCTTCTGGAGCGCGATGAATTGACCTCCGGCTCGACCTGGCACGCGGCCGGCGGCATGCACACCATCAATGGCGATCCCAATGTCGCCAAGCTGCAGAAATACACAATCTCGCTCTACAAGGAGATCGAGGAACTGTCCGGCCAGGCGACCGGCGTGCATCTGACTGGCGGCGTCTTGCTGGCGGCGACCGAGGCGCGGCTCGACTGGCTGCGCGGCGTCGTCGCCAAGGGCCGCTATCTTGGCATCGACCTCGAGGAGATATCGCCTGATGAGGCTGCCGAGCTGATGCCGCTGCTCGACCCCAAGCAGTTCGTCGGCGCGGTGCGCAACAAGGAGGACGGTCATCTCGATCCATCCGGCGTCACCCACGCCTACGCCAAGGCCGCGAGGAAGCTTGGTGCCGAGGTCGAGCGTTTCACCAAGGTCGAGGACATCGTGCGGCGCGCCGACGGGTTGTGGCGTGTCATCACCAACAAGGGTGAGGTGGTGGCCGAGCATGTGGTCAACGCGGGCGGCCTGTGGGCGCGCGAGGTCGGACGAATGGTCGGGCTGGAGCTGCCGGTGCTGGCGATGGAGCACATGTACCTGATCACCGAGGACATGCCGGAAGTCGCCGCCTGGAACCAGAAGACCGGCACGGAGATCATCCATGCAGTCGATTTCGATGGCGAGCTGTATCTGCGTCAGGAGCGTGGCGGCATGCTGATGGGCACTTATGAGAAGGCGAACAAGCCATGGTCCGAGTTCCAGACGCCGTGGAATTTCGGCCACGAGCTGCTCGAACCCGACATCGACCGCATCGCACCGTCGCTGGAGGTCGGCTTCCGGCATTTCCCGGCCTTCCAGAACACCGGCATCAAGCAGATCATCAACGGGCCCTTCACCTTCGCACCAGACGGCAATCCGCTGGTCGGGCCGGTGCGCGGCCTGCCCGGGTTCTGGGTGGCCTGTGGTGTCATGGCCGGGTTCTCACAGGGCGGCGGCGTCGGGCTGGCGCTGTCGAACTGGATGATCGAGGGCGATCCCGGCGCCGATATCTGGGCAATGGATGTGTCGCGCTACGGCGACTGGGCGACGATGGCCTACACCAACGCCAAGGTGCGCGAAAACTATTCGCGGCGGTTTTCGATCCGCTTTCCGAACGAGGAGCTGCCGGCCGGACGGCCGCTCAAGACGACGCCGGTCTACGATCTGTTGTCGGCCAAGGGCGCGCAATGGGGCGTCGCCTATGGGCTGGAGGTGCCGCTGTGGTACGCGCCCGAAGGCGTCAAGGACGAATTCTCCTGGCGCCGCTCGAACGATTTCGAGCATGTCGCGAAAGAAGTGGAGACCGTTCGGCAAGGCATTGGCCTGTCGGAAATCTCGTCATTCGCCAAATACAGCGTAACCGGCGAGGGCGCTGCAGCCTGGCTCGACCGTCTGCTGGCCTGCAAGCTGCCAAGGCCCGGCCGCATGACGCTGGCGCCGATGCTGAAGGAAGACGGCAGGCTGATCGGCGATTTCACGCTGGCCAATCTCGGCAGTCTAAATTCTGCAAGCGACGATTGGTTCCTGGCCGGCTCCGGCGTCGCCGAGCAGTACCATATGCGCTGGTTCGAGGCGCATCTGCCGAAGGACGGCTCCGTCAGCATCGAGGCGCTCGGAGCAAAACTCACCGGCTTGTCGATCGCCGGGCCGAGCGCGCGGAACCTTCTTGAAAAGGTTACACGGTCGGACGTGTCGAATGCGGCCTTTCCGTTCATGGCCATCAGCAAGATGGACATCGGCATGGCGCCATGTCTGGTCGGGCGCGTCAGCTACACCGGCGATCTCGGCTACGAAATCTGGGTGGCGCCGGAATATCAGCGTGCGGCATTGCAAGCCTTGATGGCCGCGGGGGAGGAATTCGGCATCGGCCTGTTCGGCTCGCGCGCCCTCAATGCGCTGCGGCTTGAGAAGAATTACGGCTCATGGGCGCGCGAATACCGGCCGATCTACGGGCCGTTGGAAGCCGGGCTCGACCGCTTCGTCGCTTACGGCAAGCAGGCCGATTTCATCGGCAAGCAGGCGGCGCTGGCCGAGCGCAAGCAAGGCGGCAGACTGCGGCTGCGGGCCTTTGTCGTCGATACCGTCGACGCCGACGTCATCGGCGACGAGCCAATCTGGTACGGCGGTGCCGTGCGCGGTTGGGTCACGTCGGGCGGCTACGCGCATCATTCCAAGAAATCTGTCGCCATGGGCTATGTGCCGAAGGAGATCGCCGATGAGGCCGACGGTTTCGAGATCGAGGTCCTGGGCAAACGTCACGCAGCGCGCATGCAATCGGCGCCGCTATTCGACGCCAATTTCGAGCGGATGCGCGGGTGAAGACGCGCCGACGCCTCAGCTGTTGCGCCGGTTGTCGAGGGCCAGGGCACCCGGACCGGCAAACACCAGATAGAGGAAAATGAAGCAGAACGATATTGCCGCATCGCCGCCATTGTTGATGGGGAAGAAGTCGCGCGGCATGTGCGCCATGAAATAGGCGATCGCCATCTCGCCAGCCAGGAGGAAGGCGACCGGCCGGGCGAAGAGCCCAAGCGCCAAGAGAATGCCGCCCACGAATTCGAGGAGACCAGCGGTCAGCGCCAGCCCGGTCAATGTACCGGCATGGTCGCCGGCGGGAAAATTGAACAGCTTTTGCGTACCATGTTCGATGAATTGCAGTGCCGTCATGATGCGCAATGCGGCCAGAGCCTGCGGCTGATATCTGGCAAGGCCGTCGAAAAGCTTCATCTAAGACTCCATTTCACCCCCGAACCGGCCATAGATTATCGCCCGGCAGGGGACCATTCACTTCGCATGGCCCGCCATCAACAATCAGTGATGGAAATGTCCTCGTCCTTTCAATATTTTTCTCTCCAAGGTTGTATAAAAACCGCTATAGTTGTACTGAGATCCAGACACTCCAAACCATGTGAGTTCCGTTTGCCATGAGAAAAGTCGTCGTCAGCCTATTCGCCATCCTTGCAGGCACCAGCGTCGCCATGGCCGACGACGCCGGCTGTGCTGCTTTCAAATGGCCGGTGACGCGCGAGGAGGCCCCGGCGGCGCCCGCCGCGCAGTCCGGCGCTGACCTTTCGGTCGGCGAGGCTGCAGATGTGGCGTTGGCGCCGGTCGGCACGATCAGCTTCACCGTTCCGCCGGAACGCGCGCCGGCAGCCGGTACATTCGGCGCGACGGCGAGCGTGGCCGTGCCCCCGGAGGGAGAGCTCCAGATCAGCCTGTCTGATGAGGCCTGGATCGATGTCGTTCAGGACGGTAAAGCCGTGAAGTCGGCGGCTTTCAGTGGTATAAAAACCTGTCCGGGGATCCGCAAGAGCGTGCGCTTCAAGCTAGCCGCCGGCCCGGCGACCATCCAGCTCAGCGGCGCCAAGAAGCCCGATCTCAAAGTTTCCGTGCTGACGCCGGAATAGTTCTCAAAGAGCGTAAGGTTGGAGGGACAGCGCCCCTCTCTGCCGGACATCTCCCCCACGAGGGGGGAGATCGGTTTTTGCTGCCGGTTTCGCCAATCGCGACGCGACGTTGCTACCGCACCGGTGCCATTAGCGCGAAATGGGCGCCTTGTGGGTCTGTGCACTGCACGATCCAGCTGCCGCCGGGGACCTCCATCGGGCCCATCAGGATCTTGCCGCCATTGTCGGTGACGCGCTTGGCTGCCGCATCGATGCCGGGCACGTTGAAATAGAACTGCCAGACCGGCATCGGGATCTGCTCGGGCTTGTTCATTATGCCGCCAACCGGCTCGCCGCCGAAGGCGAAAAGCTGGTAAACGCCCATCGGACCCATATCCATGGCGTCGCCCTTCTCCCAGCCGAACTGGCTGGAATAGAAATCGAACGCCGTCTTCCAGTCTGACGTGTAGAGCTCATGCCAGCCGATGTTGCCGGGTGTCGTCAACGGTAGCGGCGGCTGGTCGGGGCCGCTGGGCTGCAGGAAGTTGAACATCGCGCCTTGTGGGTCGGCAACGACGGCGAAGCGGCCGACGCCAGGAATGTCGTCGGGCTCGCGGTGAACCGCGCCACCAGCCTTCTTGAGGGACGCCGTTGCGGCATCGATGTCCCTGGTGAGGATATAACCGATCCAGGCCGGTGGCATGCCCATCTTGCGCACGTCCTCGGGCAGCGTCATCAGCCCGCCGACGCCGCGCTCGCCGACATTCATGACGATATAGCGCGGCATGCCCGGGGCCCCTTCGAAAGGCTGCCCCCTCCAGCCCACCACAGAGGTGTAAAACGCCTCGGCGGCGTCGAGATCGGTGGTCATCAGCTCGTACCAGAAGAAGGGCATGGGGGACTGTGGCATTGTCGTGCTCCTTGCGGTTTGTACATCGATCATGCGCGATCCATTCTAGGACGATCTTCACGACGAAAATCCGACAGCCAACCAAAAAGATGGCGGCAAATTGGAAATGTTACCGGGTTGCGCGCCCTGCGGTTTTCGACTTTGCTTGCAGTCAACGAGGGGTTGTTGATCCATGCGCCGGATGTCGCTCACTTCCGAACTTGTCGCGCTGTGCCCTCGGGAGGAGGCTGATCCCGGCCCCGACGGCAGCTCGACGCAGCTGACCGACGAAGACTTCCGGGTCCTTGCCTCGCGTCTGCGAAGCGGACGAGGCCGCCTTGTGGGTGTTCGCTTACGGCTCGCTGATCTGGAAGCCGGCGTTCGAGTCCGTCGAACGACGACGCGCCACCGCGTTTGGCTGGCACCGGTCCTTCTGCCTCGACATGGTGCGCTGGCGCGGCAGCGTCGAGCAGCCCGGTCTGATGATGGCGCTCGAGCGGGGCGGCCGATGCATCGGCGTCATCTACCGCTTGCCGGAAGGCGAAAAACCGCTGCAGGTTGAAAGGCAGTTGCGGCGCGAGATCGACGACCGCGAGAGCATCGGTTCGGTCAGGTGGCTTCCCGTGCATACGGCCCAAGGCACAGTCAGGGCGTTGGGCTTTTGGGTCGGCGTAACCGGCAGGGGCACCTCGCTCAACCAGCCGCTGGAAAAGGTGGCGCGGATGCTGGCGAGAGCCTGCGGGCATGTCGGATCCGGTGCCGAATATCTCTACAACACCGTCAGTCACCTGGAAGAATTCGGCATTCGGGACCGCAATCTGTGGCGGCTGCAGGAACTCGTCGCGGAGGAGATCCTCTCCATCCACGGCAACACCCCTGAACGCGGTTCCGTAACTGCTTCGTGACGCACAGGGCCGTTTGGAAAACATGACTATTATTGTCATGTTTGTTGAAGCTTTTCAGTTGCTTGCGTCGAAAATTGACCAATTGATAAAAAAACAAAACGTGCTAGCCTTCCCCAAAACAAGAACATGGGGAACTGATGATGCCAGAAGGCCAGTTCAAGCAAGGCATTGCCGGCGGGCGGCTTTCGCCGGAACAATATGCCGACAATTTTGCCGACCTGCATCCACCACTCGATCATCACGAGGCGCTGGTCGAATCCGACCGCTGCTATTTCTGCTATGACGCGCCGTGCATGAATGCATGCCCGACCTCGATCGACATCCCGCTGTTTATCCGCCAGATCTCGACGGGCAATCCGATCGGCTCGGCCAAGACGATTTTCGACCAGAACATTTTGGGCGGTATGTGCGCGCGCGTCTGCCCGACCGAGACGCTGTGCGAAGAAGTCTGCGTGCGCGAGGTGGCCGAAGGCAAGCCGGTGCAGATTGGTCGCCTTCAGCGCTACGCCACCGATGTCGCCATGGCCGAAAACAAGCAGTTCTACAAGCGCCCCGAACCGACCGGCAAGACGGTCGCCGTGGTCGGCGCAGGACCGGCGGGGCTTGCGGCCGCTCATCGGCTCGCCCGTCATGGCCATGATGTGACCATTCTGGAAGCCCGCCCGAAGG
The DNA here is from genome assembly GCF_042295465.1 of Mesorhizobium sp. ISC25. Lineage (NCBI taxonomy): Bacteria > Pseudomonadati > Pseudomonadota > Alphaproteobacteria > Hyphomicrobiales > Phyllobacteriaceae > Mesorhizobium > Mesorhizobium sp. ISC25. Next base: position 342,045 of record NZ_CP135441.1, read on the forward strand.
CCGGCGGCCTCAATGAATACGGTATCGCCGCATATAAAAGCGTCGACAATTTCGCCCAGGCCGAGGTCGACTATATCACGTCGATCGGCGGCATCGACATCCAGAACGGCAAGGCGCTCGGCCGTGATTACCAGCTATCGGACCTGACCAGGAATTACGATGCGGTGTTCCTCGGCATGGGGCTTGCCGGCGTCAACGCCTTGCGAGCGGATGGCGAGGAGGCGCAAGGCGTCACCAATGCTGTCGAGTTCATTGCCGAGCTTCGTCAGGCCGGTGATCTGGCCAGCCTGCCGGTCGGCCGGCGTGTTGTCGTCATCGGCGGCGGCATGACGGCGATCGACGCGGCGGTGCAATCGAAGCTGCTCGGAGCCGAAGAGGTGACGATCTGCTATCGGCGCGGCCCGGAGCACATGAACGCCTCCGAATTCGAGCAGGATCTGGCTGCCGCCAACGGCGTCATCATCCGGCACTGGTTGCAGCCGAAGCGGGTCATTGCCGATGGCGGCAAGGTGTCGGCGATCGAGCTCGAATACACCGCGATGGACGGCGACCGGCTCGTCGGCGCCGGCGAGCGGCTGACGCTAATCGCCGACCAGGTGTTCAAGGCAATCGGCCAGAGCTTTGTCCCGGCTGCGCTCAACGGCAGCGGTGCGGAGATCGCGCTGGAAGCCGGCCGCATCAAGGTCGACGCCGAAGGCCGCACGTCGCTGCCAAACGTCTGGGCCGGCGGCGACTGCATCTTTGGCGGCGACGACCTGACAGTCTCGGCCGTCGCGCAAGGCCGCGATGCTGCGGAGAGCATTCATCGGGCACTGACCTCGAACGGGAGGGCATGAGCATGGCAGACATCCGCAACAATTTCGTCGGCATCAAATCGCCGAACCCGTTCTGGCTGGCCTCGGCGCCGCCGACCGACAAGGCCTACAACGTCATACGCGCCTTCAAGGCAGGGTGGGGCGGGGTGGTCTGGAAGACACTCGGCGAAGAAGGCCCGCCGGTCGTCAACGTCAACGGGCCACGCTATGGTGCGATCTGGGGCGCCGATCGCCGCCTGCTTGGCCTGAACAATATCGAGTTGATCACCGACCGCGACCTGCAGGTCAATTTGCGCGAGATCAAGCGGGTCAAGATGGACTGGCCCGACCGGGCAATCGTCGTCTCGCTGATGGTGCCGTGCGAGGAGCATGCCTGGAAGGCGATCCTGCCGGTGGTCGAGGAGACCGGCGCCGACGGCATCGAGCTCAATTTCGGCTGCCCGCACGGCATGTCGGAACGCGGCATGGGTGCCGCCGTCGGCCAGGTGCCGGAATACATCGAAATGGTGGTGCGCTGGTGCAAGGCCAACACCCGCATGCCGGTGATCACCAAGCTGACGCCCAACATCACCGACATACGCAAGCCGGCACGCGCTGCCCTTGCCGGCGGCACCGATGCGGTGTCGCTGATCAACACCATCAATTCGATCACCGGCGTCAATCTCGATAGTTTCGCACCGGAGCCGACGATCGACGGCAAGGGTTCACATGGCGGCTATTGCGGCCCGGCGGTGAAGCCGATCGCGATGAACATGGTGGCCGAGATCGCGCGCGATCCGGAAACGAAAGGCCTGCCGATCTCCGGTATCGGCGGCATCACCACCTGGCGTGACGCCGCCGAATTCATGGCGCTCGGCGCCGGCAATGTGCAGGTGTGCACTGCGGCGATGACCTATGGCTTCAAGATCGTGCAGGAGATGATCGCCGGCCTGGAAAACTGGATGGACGAGAAGGGCCATGCCTCGCTCGACGACATCATCGGCCGCGCGACGCCCAACGTCACCGACTGGCAGTATCTCAACCTCAACTACATCGCCAAGGCGCATATCGACCAGGACGCCTGCATCAAATGCGGCCGCTGCCACATCGCTTGCGAGGACACCTCGCACCAGGCGATCACCAGCATGGTCGACGGCGTCAGGCATTTCGAGGTGATCGAGGCCGAATGCGTCGGCTGCAATCTCTGCGTCAATGTCTGTCCGGTCGAGAACTGCATCACCATGGAGCCTTTGGCGGTCGGCGTGATGGATCAGCGCACCGGCAAGCCGGTATCGCCGATCTATGCCAACTGGACGACGCACCCGAACAATCCGATGGCCAAGGTGGCGGCGGAATAGCATTGCGAAAAAAGCGGCGTTCACGGGCGCCGCTTTTTAATTTTCCTATTGCGGATAAAAACTATCCACGATAATCTATATCCATGAACAGGAGAGCGAAATGAAGCTGGGCGAAGGCGTGGAAGCAGCCATCCATTGCGCCGCGATGCTTGCCGGTATCGAAGGCGCGGCGACCATGCCGGGCGCTGCCATGGCCGAAGCGTTCGGGCTGTCGCCGAGCTATCTGCTTAAGCATCTCAACGCGCTGACAGCGTCGGGCATTCTGGAATCGGTGCCGGGGCCGTCGGGCGGCTACCGGCTGGCGCGGCCGGCGGAACGCATAACGCTGCTCGACATCGTGCTGGCCGTCGAAGGGCGCGAACCGGCCTTCCGCTGTGGCGAAATCCGCCAGCGCGGCCCGGCGAAGCTCGATGCCTCGGTCTATGTCAAACCTTGCGGCATCAACGTGGCCATGCTGAAGGCCGAGCGTGCCTATCGCGCCGCGCTCGCCGACGCCCGGCTGTCCGACATCGTTGCTGAATACACGACCGATGCCGATCCCCGTTCGGTCGCCGCCAACTGCGCCTTCGTCGAGCGCCACCAGCGATCGCAGAAATCAAGTTCAACCAAGCAAGCATGAAAGGCTACAGAAGATGAAACAGAGGCTGCAATTTTTCGGCGCGGCGCCGGAGATCATGAAGGCGGTGTCGGCGCTCAACAAGGCAGTCGACGAATGCGGGCTCGAAAAAAGCCTGTTGCATCTGATCAAGCTCAGGGCGTCGCAGATCAACGGCTGCTCGTATTGCGTCGAGATGCACAGCCGCGAAGCGCGCCGCGACGGCGAAAGCGAGCAGCGGCTCTATCTGATCTCCGCCTGGAAGGAATCGCCGCTGTTTTCAGAGCGCGAACGCGCAGCCTTCGCCTGGACCGACGCGCTGACCAGGATCGCCGACAACGGTGTGTCGGACGAACTCTATGCAAGGACGCTCAAATATTTCTCGGAGGAAGAGTTGGTCAAGCTGTCGGTTGCGCTCGGCATGATCAACACCTGGAACCGGCTTTGCGTTCCGTTCCATGCAATCCATCCGATGCCAGCGGCCTTGGCCGCGTGAGCATGGACCAGGCGCGCGGCCTTGCGCCGCGCGCCTCTTTTCTGCCCAAGGACCCGACAGCATGTTTTCAAACTTTGATAGTGAGATACTATTCGCCGCCCGCTTGCTGCTTGGCGGCGCCTTTGTCTTTGCCGGCCTGCGCAACGTTCAGAACGCGGCATTGGTGAGCCAATTGATGACGACGCGCGGCGTGCCGCAGGCACGGCTGGTGCTGTGGCTGGGGATCGTCCTGCAGATGGTCGCCGGAGCACTGGTGATTGTGGGCATCTGGACCGCTGCCGCCGCTCTGTGCCTGATCCTATTCCTGATCGTCGCCACGCCGATGTTCCATAACTTCTGGGATCATCAAGGCCCGGAGCGCGCGTCCCGCATCAACGGTTTTGTCGGCAACGTCGCGCTGACCGGAGGATTTCTGGCGCTGATCGCGCAGTCGCTTTGACAGCGATCATCGCGTCGAGGTAGCCGCGTTACGCCGCATACCGCAAGCCGCCATCACAGGTCAGGACCTGGCCGGTGACGAAGCTGTTCGAAACCAGGAACGCAATCGCCTCGGCGACGTCCTCGGCTCGGCCGATACGGCCGACCGGCGTCTTGCCGGCATACTCGGCAAACACCGCCTGCCGCTGATCGTTGGGCAGGAAATCCCACCATGGCGTGTCGATGACACCCGGTGCCACGACATTGACGCGTAACGGCTTCAGCTCCATCGCCAGGATCGGCACCACGGTCAGCAGCATGCCGTTGACGGCGGCGATGCCGGCGACACCCGGCGCCGACAATTGCGCCGACACCGCCGAGATGAAAGTCACCGAACCGCTCTTGTTCAGCGTCGGCAAGGCGGCCTGCAGGCAGGAGAGCTGTGGCCGGACCTTCTCGTCGACGCCGCCGCCGATGTCGGTCAGGTCAAGCGTTTCGAACGGGCCGAGCCCCTTGCCGCCGCTGGCGGCCAGCACCAGGTGATCGAAAGGGCCGAGATCGCTGAAGAACCGGCGAACCTCGTCCGGCTTCGCGGCATCGAAGGCAGCTCTTTCGACCGCGCCGCCAAGGCTGTGCCATGCGTTGTCGAGCCTTTCCCGGTTGCGCCCGGTGATCGTCACCTTCATGCCCGGGCCGAGCAGCTTTTTCGCGGTGGCGAGGCCGATGCCGGAGGAGCCGCCGACGACCACGGTGTGACTGGTTTTCTCGATCATGAATTTTCTTTCTTCGATGTTGCGGAAGCGGGTGCGAGCCCGACAAGGCCGAAGCTCAATTCGCGCAACTGCTGGCTCGCCTTAGCGTCATAGGCTTGCGCATCGGCGCGGGATTCTCTTTGGCCGTCGAAATAGAGGCCGCTTCGCCCTTCCAGCGCCGGCGACGTCGCGAGGTTGATGATGGCTTCGGCGCCGGTTTCGACCGAGCTCCACGGCGTGATGCCCGCCTGCCGCACCATCGTGGTATTCATGTAGCTTGCCGGATGCAGGCTGTTGACGGTCACATTGGTGCCGTTCAGCTGCTCCGCCAGATCGATGGTGAACATGATCTGCGCCAGCTTGCTCTGGCAGTAGGCACGGACGCCGTCATAGGAGCGGGTCAGCATGACGTCGTCGAAATCGATCGCCTGCTGGCCGGCCGAGGCGACGTTGACGATGCGCGCCGGCGCGCTGGCCTTGAGCAGCGGCAGCAGCTCCGTGGTGAGCAGGAAGCCGGCGAGATAATTGACGGCAAAGCGCAGTTCGTAGCCGTCGGCGCTGACCTGTCGTTTTGCGTTTGGGCCGGCGGTGCCGACGCCGGCATTGTTGATGAGGATGTCGAGCCGCTTGGTCCTTGCGCGCACGGCCTCGGCGAGGCGGCGGACTTCCGCCAGGGAGGAGAGGTCGGCGACCAGCAGCTCGGCCTTGCCGCCGGCGGCTTCGATTTCGGCCACGGTCGCCTTGCCCCTTGTCGCGTCGCGGCCATGCAACAGGATGCGGGCGCCGCCGGCGCCGAGCCTTTGCGCGACGACGCGGCCGACGCCGTCGGTCGACCCTGTGATGAGGATTGTCTTGTCTTTCAGTTCCATGTTCAGAGCCTCCGTCTCATCGCTCTGAGCGGAAAGATGGGGCACCAGCCACTTGCCAAACAGTTCAAACTTTATCCTGGTATCGGTACTGCTATAATAGTGGCTATGGATTCCACCACGCATTCCGCCGAAGACAGCCGCCGCCGCGAGCTTGGCGCTTTCCTGCGCTCGCGGCGCGAAAGGCTGACGCCTTCGGCCATCGGCATCACGACGGGGTTGCGCCGGCGCACGCCCGGGCTGCGGCGCGAGGAGGTGGCGATGATCGCCGGCGTCGGCACAACCTGGTACACCTGGCTGGAGCAAGGCCGTGACGTCAGGCCGTCGGTGGAAGTGCTGACCGCGCTCAGCCAGGCGCTGCGCCTCGACGCGGCCGAGAAACGGCATCTGTTCATCCTTGCCGGCCGCCCGCAGCCGGAGCGTCGCGTCGACGCGCCGGAAAAGGTCGATAGCCCGTTGCTGCACATGCTGCAGAGCCTGGTCCTGCAGCCGGCCTATGTCCTCGGGCGGCGCTGGGACGTGCTGGCCTGGAACTCTGCCGCGGCAGCCGTGTTCGGCGACTATGGCCTGCTGGAGGACGATGCCCGCAACATCGTCCATATGGTTTTCACCAGCCCGCAGCACCGGCGCCTGCTCGTCGACTGGGAGGAACTGGCGCGTGCCGTGCTGGCGTCATTCCGGGCAGAAAGCGCCAGATATGTCGGCGATCCGGATTTCGAGCGGCTGATCGCGCTGATGACGCGCTCGAGCCCGGAGTTTCGCGCCTGGTGGCCGCTACGCGACGTCGCCCGCAACCTATCGGGTGTGAAGCATGTCAGGCATCCGATAGCGGGCGCCATGGCTTTCGAGCATATGAGCCTGTCGATCGACGACGGCTCGGACATGAAGCTGATCGTCTACACGCCGCTCGCCGAGCAGAACTCGATCGCCAAGCTCGAACAACTGCTGGAGACGCTTCCGGCCGAGCGGCGCAGCGCGTGATGCCCATCGCTTCGCTGAAGCCTCAGCCCTTCGGCTTCAGCCCGTCGATGAACAGCTGCTCGAGAAATCTTGCGGCATCCTCGAAGCGGCCATCGCCGCCGCGGTCGGGGCCGAGCACGGCGCGGACCTGGACGTCGAAATCGGCGTAATGCTGCGTCGTCGCCCAGATCGAGAAGATCAAGTGCCAGGGGTCGGTGCGGGCAATCTTGCCGGCGCGCATCCAGCCCTTGATGACATTGGCTTTCTCGTCGACCAGCGTCTTCAACTCGCCCTCCAGCATCGGCATGATGCGCGGCGCGCCCTGCAAGATCTCGTTGGCGAACAACCGGCTCTCGCGCGGGAAATCGCGCGCCATTTCGAGCTTGCGCCTGATATAGCTGCGCAGTTCGGTCAAGGGATCGCCGATGTCGTCGAGTTCGCGCAGCGGCGCCAGCCAGGTGTCGAGAAGCCGCTGCATCAGCGTCTCGTGGATGTCCTCCTTGCGGCGGAAATAATAGAGCAGGTTCGGCTTCGACATGCCGGCGGCTTCGGCGATCTGATCGATGGTCGAGCCGCGAAAACCGTTGGTGGAGAAGACTTCGAGCGCCGCCTCGAGAATGAGCTCGCGCTTTTCCAGCTGGATGCGGGTGCGGCGAGGAGCGGAGCTTTCGACCGCTCCCGTCACCTCGAAAAACCTTCGCTGCGAGGAGCGTCTGGACCAATTCTCTGGACCAGTTTTTCTCCGCCCTGTGGAGCGCACTTCGAAAGCCGCATTTCCGCTAGTAATCCCTTGACCGCTGATAAGGCGGTGCTAACGTTTGTCCAACCGGTCAAAAATTTGCGTAGCACGAAAACACAGCAAAGACCAAGTGTTGGAAAGACCAGGCGTTAGCCGCACCGAAACAGGTTACAAGGGGAAGTCTTGGTCATGTCCAACCGGCTGAAAGTCACGCCGAACGATCTCAGTGCATTCTGGATGCCGTTCACGGCAAACCGGCAGTTCAAGCAGGCGCCGCGCATGATGGTGTCGGCCAAGGACATGCATTACACGACCAGCGACGGGCGCAAGGTTCTCGACGGCACCGCCGGCCTGTGGTGCGTCAATGCCGGCCACTGCCGCCCGAAGATCACTGAGGCGATCCAGAGCCAGGCGGCCGAGCTCGACTATGCGCCGGCGTTCCAGATGGGCCACCCGATCGTGTTCGAGCTGGCGAACCGGCTGGTCGATATCGCGCCGAAGGGCATGGACCATGTGTTCTTCACCAATTCCGGATCGGAATCGGTCGAGACCGCGCTGAAGATGGCGATCGCCTATCACCGCGTAAAAGGCGAGGGTTCGCGCACCCGTCTGATCGGCCGCGAGCGCGGCTATCACGGCGTCAATTTCGGCGGCATCTCGGTCGGCGGCATCGTCACCAACCGCAAGATGTTCGGCACGCTGCTCGGCGGCGTCGATCACATGCCACACACGCATCTGCCGGAAAAGAACTCCTTCACCAAGGGCGTGCCCGAGCATGGCGCGGAACTGGCCAACGAGTTGGAGCGTATCGTTGCCCTGCACGACGCCTCGACCATCGCCGCCGTCATCGTCGAGCCGGTTGCCGGTTCCACCGGCGTCATCCTGCCGCCGAAGGGCTATTTGCAGAAGCTTCGCGAGATCTGCACCAAGCACGGCATCTTGCTGATTTTCGATGAGGTCATCACCGGTTTCGGCCGTCTCGGCACGCCGTTTGCCGCCGACTATTTCGGCGTCACGCCGGATATCATGACCACCGCCAAAGGCGTCTCGAACGGCGTCATCCCGATGGGCGCGGTGTTCGTGAAGAAGGAAATCCACGACGCCTTCATGACCGGCCCCGAGCACATGATCGAGTTCTTCCACGGCTACACCTATTCGGGCAATCCGATCGCCTGCGCGGCGGCGCTGGGCACGCTCGACACCTACAAGGAAGAGGGGCTGCTGACGCGCGGTGAGGAACTGGCGCCGTACTGGGAGGACGCGCTGCACTCGCTGAAGGGCGAGCCGAACGTCATCGATATCCGCAATATCGGCCTGATCGGCGCAATCGAGCTGGCGCCGATCGCCGGCCAGCCGACGAAACGCGCCTTCTCGGCTTTTGTGAAGGCTTTCGAAGGCGGTGCGTTGATCCGTACGACCGGCGACATCATCGCGCTGTCGCCGCCGCTGATCATCACCAAGGGCCAGATCAACGAATTGATCGACCACGTGCGCGAAGTGCTGAGGGCGGTGGACTAGATACTCCCCAACATGTAGGGGCGACGACGGGAACCGTCGTCCTAATATGTGAGTAAATGAGAGGAACTTGAATGGCCGCCCCCGGCGAGAATCTGCGAATCAATTCAGACCGTTTGTGGGATTCGATAATGGAGATGGCGAAGATCGGCCCCGGCATCGCCGGCGGCAACAATCGCCAGACCGTTACCGACGAGGACGGCGAAGGGCGGCATCTGTTCAAGCGCTGGTGCGATGAGGCGGGGCTCGAAATGGGCGTCGACGAGATGGGCACGATGTTTGCCCGCCGCGAAGGCACCGACCCCAGCCTGCCGCCGGTCTATGTCGGCAGCCATCTCGATACGCAGCCGACCGGCGGCAAGTATGATGGCGTGCTCGGTGTGCTAGGCGGGCTGGAGGTCGTGCGCTCGCTCAACGATCTCGGCATCAAGACAAAGCACCCGATCGTGGTCACCAACTGGACCAATGAGGAAGGCGCGCGCTTTGCGCCGGCCATGATGGCGTCTGGCGTTTTCGCCGGCGTGCTCGATCAGGCCGACGTTTATTCGCATGTCGACAAGGACGGCAAGAAATTTGGCGAGGAGCTCGAACGGATCGGCTGGAAGGGCACCGAGAAAGTCGGTGAGCGCAAGATCCACGCCTTCTTCGAATTGCATATCGAGCAGGGCCCGATCCTCGAGGATGAGGGCATCGACATCGGTGTCGTCACCCATGGCCAGGGACTCAAATGGCTGCAGGTGACGCTGACCGGCAAGGAGGCGCATACCGGCTCGACGCCGATGCCGAAGCGGCGCAATGCCGGGCTCGGCATGGCGCGGGTGATCGAATTGGTGCACGAGATCGCCATGGACTACCAACCCGACGCGGTCGGCGCGGTCGGCCATATGGAGGTCTATCCGAACTCGCGCAACATCATTGCCGGGCGCACCGTCTTCACCATCGACATCCGCTCGCCGGAAAAGGAGGTGCTGGACGCCATGGACGGCCGCATCCGCGAAGGCATCGACACGATCTGCGACGCGCTCGACATCAAATATCAAATCGATCAGGTCGGCCATTTCGACCCGGTCACCTTCGACCCGGGCTGCGTCAAGGCTGTGCGGGGTGCGGCGGAGCGCTTGGGTTATACGCATCGCAACATCGTCTCCGGCGCCGGCCATGACGCCTGCTGGATCAACCGCGTTGCACCCACCGCAATGGTGATGTGCCCCTGTGTCGACGGTCTCAGCCACAACGAGGCCGAGGAAATCACCAAGGAATGGGCAGCGGCCGGCGCCGACGTGCTGTTCCACGCGGTGGTGGACACGGCGGTGATTGTCGAATGATGGGATAGCTGCTGCCTCGCAACGCCGCTCACAAGAAGCGCGACAAGAACAAGGGAACAAAAAAATGTCCAAAGTCGTCAAAAACGGCACCATTGTCACCGCCGACCGGACGTGGAAGGCCGATGTGCTGTTCAGGCACGGCAAGATCGTCGGCATCGGGCCGGACCTGCATGGCGACCATGAGTTCGACGCCAGCGGCTGCTATGTGATGCCGGGCGGCATCGACCCGCATACCCATCTCGAAATGCCGTTCATGGGCACCTATTCGGCCGACGATTTCGAATCCGGCACGCGAGCAGCGCTTGCCGGCGGCACGACGATGGTCGTCGATTTCTGCCTGCCGGCGCCGCAGCAATCGCTGCTCGAGGCCCTGCAGATGTGGGACAACAAGACTTCGAAGGCGTCCTGCGATTATTCCTTCCACATGGCGATCACCTGGTGGGGCAAGCAGGTGTTCGACGACATGGCCACCGTCGTCGACAGGGGCATTACCTCGTTCAAGCATTTCATGGCCTACAAGGGCGCGCTGATGGTCGACGACGACGAATTGTATTCGTCGTTCCAGCGCTGCGCCGATCTTGGCGCGCTGCCGCTGGTCCATGCCGAGAATGGCGACGTGGTGGCGGCGCTATCGCAGAAGCTGCTGGCGGCGGGCAACAGCGGCCCGGAGGGACACGCCTATTCGCGGCCGCCGGAAGTCGAAGGCGAGGCGACCAACCGCGCCATCATGATCGCCGACATGGCCGGCGTGCCGCTCTATGTCGTGCATGTCTCCTGCGAGCAAGCGCACGAGGCCATTCGCCGGGCGCGGCAGAAAGGCATGCGGGTGTTCGGCGAGCCGCTGATCCAGCACCTGACGCTGGATGAGAGCGAATATTTCAACAAGGACTGGGATCATGCGGCGCGGCGTGTCATGAGCCCGCCCTTCCGCAACAAATGGCACCAGGATTCGCTGTGGGCCGGCCTACAGGCCGGCTCGCTGCAAGTGGTGGCGACCGACCATTGTGCCTTCACCACCAAACAGAAGCGCAACGGCGTCGGCGACTTCACCAAGATCCCGAACGGCACGGGCGGGCTCGAGGATCGTTTGCCGGTGCTGTGGACGACCGGCGTCAAAACTGGCCGGCTGACGATGAACGAGTTCGTCGCGGTGACCTCGACCAACATCGCCAAGATCCTCAACATGTACCCGAAAAAGGGCGCCATCGTTGAAGGCGCGGACGCCGACATCCTCGTATGGGACCCCAAGCGCAAGAAGAAGATCACGGCCAAGAAGCAACAGTCGGTGATCGACTACAACGTCTTCGAAGGTTTTGAGGTAACCGGCCTGCCGCGCTTCGTCTTCTCGCGCGGCGAACTGTCGATCGAGGAAAACGAAGTCAAGGCAAAGCCCGGCCATGGGGAGTTCGTCGCTCGCGAAGCGAACGCAGCGGTCAACCGGGCACTGTCGACCTGGAAGGAGATTTCCGCGCCGCGTAAGGTGGAACGGACGGGCATCCCGGCGACGGGCGTTTGAGCTTGGCGAGCCACGGAACGATTTTCTCAATGGCCGCGGTGATCCTTGCCGCCGGGCCGGCGGCGGCGGACGTCCTTGCCGGTTCCTATGGCAATGAGGTCGGTTGCGCTGGCGTACGGCTCGGTTATCAGGACAGCGACGATTATGTCGTGCTGACCGCCGAAGGCGTCGAAACCTATGGCAGCGGCTGCCAGTTCGCACAGCGATTGACGACGGCGCCTGGCACCCTGTTGTTGAGCTCCACCTGTTTCGCCGAGGGCGAGGAGGGGACGACCACAGATGTCGTCAAGGTCATCAACAAAGGAGGGGACGGTTTCTTCGTGACCATTCCCGGCCTTGAGGAGATAGGGCCGCTGAAATCATGTTCTTGAAGGTGCCGATGACGGCCGCTGCCTCGATGCCGGCGTCAGGCGACCAACCCGTCCAGTTCCGGCAGCAGGACGACGCTTTCCTGTTCGTTGGGATCGGTGCGGGCAATGACCGCCGAGGCGGGGCTGTCGCTGAGATTGGCCGGCAGATGCGGCACGCCGGGGGGAATATAGAAAAGATCGCCGGCCTTGACCACGATGTGCTGTTCGAGCCGGTCGCCATACCAGGTATGGACTTCGCCGGAGAGCACATAGATCGCGGTTTCATGGTTTTCGTGCATATGCGCCTTGGCGCGGGCGCCCGGAGGCATGGTCAGCAGATGCATGCAGATGCCGGAAGAGCCGACTGTTTCGGCGGCGATACCGGCGAAATAGCTCAGGCCCTGCTTGCCTTCATAAGAGCTTTCAGGGCGGATAAGATGGCACGTCGGTTTGGGCGACATCGGGGCAACTCTGGGCGTCTATCTGATGGGACAAGGGCGAGTAGAACTGGGGCGAATAGGACCGGGGCGAATAGAACCGGGGTGAGTAGGACTGGTCGAGTGGAAAGCAACATCGGGGTAAAATCAATGGGATTCCGGCCGGCGCCGCAGTGGCTGGAAGCGACAGGCTTCTGCCGATGATGCGAGCATCGCCAGCCGTTGTTTCGGCAAGCAAGCTTGGCTTGACCTTCCAGACCAATGATGGTCCGGTGCAGGCGCTGTCGAATGTCGACCTGACCATCGGCAAGGGGGAATTCGTCTCCTTCATCGGGCCCTCCGGCTGCGGCAAGACGACGTTGCTGCGCGTCATCGCCGATCTGGAGAAGCCGACATCGGGAGCCATCTCCGTCAACGGCATGACGCCCGAGCAGGCGCGCCAGAGCCGCGCCTATGGCTATGTCTTCCAGGCGGCCGCACTTTATCCGTGGCGCACGATCGAGCGCAATGTGGCGCTGCCGCTGGAGATCATGGGTCTGTCCAGGGCGGAGCAGGCGGCGCGCATCAAGCGAACCCTCGACCTCGTCAACCTCAGCGGCTTCGAGAAGAAATACCCCTGGCAGCTTTCGGGCGGCATGCAGCAGCGCGCCTCGATCGCACGGGCGCTGGCCTTCGACGCCGACCTTTTGTTGATGGACGAGCCGTTCGGCGCGCTGGACGAGATCGTGCGCGATCACCTCAACGAACAGCTGCTGGAGCTTTGGGAACGGACGAACAAGACCATCTGCTTCGTCACCCATTCGATCCCCGAGGCGGTCTATCTGTCGACGCGCATCATCGTCATGTCGCCTCGCCCGGGGCGTGTCAGCGATGTCATAGAATCGACGCTGCCGAAAAAGCGGCCGCTCGATATCCGCGAGACGCCGGAGTTTCTGGCCATCGCGGCACGCGTGCGCGACGGGCTGAGGGCAGGGCACAGCTATGATGATTGAGGGCGCGCGCGACGGGTTTGCGCGTTCGACGCAGGAGGTGCATCGCCGTCGCGAGGGAGGCGCTAACCGTGCTTTCGTCATCCTAGGGCGGAGCCGCCGCGAAGCGGCGTGCGCAGACCCTAGGATCCATGCCGCGACGTCGGCCGAAGGGCGCAAACAGTCGAGAATAAGCGCCGGGCAAGCCACGGGCGCTGTTCCCTCCAGAGAGGGAGCAATGTTCCGCATCCTTGCGGAGCGGGAAGGTAACGGCATGGATCCTAGGGTCTGCGCCGCGTCGCTTCGCTCCTTGCTTCGCCCTAGGATGACGAAGGCGTGGTTGGGCGCTCTCTTTGCGCACGCCGCTTCGCGGCTGCTCGGCCCTGGGAAGACGAAAGCAACGATTGCCGGGGCGAAAGTACCCGGCCTCCGCTTCGCTGCGGCCACCCTCTCCCCGTTGGGGAGAGGAGGGCGCCAAGCGCCCGAGGATCGCTGATGGACTCCTTCCGCGACAAGCTCATTCCGGTGACCTCGATCCTGCTGGGCGTGGTCGTCGTCTGGTACGTCATGGCTGTCATCCTCAACGCGCCGTTCCAGCGCGATCTCGACCGCCGCGCCAATCAGAGGCCGGGCGTTGTGGAATTCATCGGCAAGACGCTGGCACAGCCGAAGCCGACGCTGCCTGCGCCGCATCAGGTGGCGGTGAATTTCTTCGAGAATACTTTTTTGCGCAGCATCACCTCGAACCGCAGCCTTGTCTACAATGCCTGGGTGACGCTGTCGTCGACGCTGCTCGGCTTCGCCTTCGGCACGGCGCTCGGCATCGTCATTGCCGTCGGCATCGTGCATGTGGCGACGCTCGACCGCAGCCTGATGCCGTGGATTATCGCCTCGCAGACCATTCCGATCCTGGCGGTGGCGCCGATGATCATTGTCGTGCTGGCGGCGGTCGGCATCACTGGGCTTATCCCGAAGGCGCTGATCTCGACCTATCTGTCGTTCTTCCCGGTGGCGGTTGGCATGGTGAAGGGGCTTCGCTCGCCCGAGCTCACCCATCTCGACCTGATGCACACCTATAATGCCAGCCCCTCGCAGATCTTCTGGAAATTGCGGGTGCCGGCCTCGGTGCCGTTCCTGTTCACCTCGATGAAGGTGGCGGTCGCCGCCAGCCTGGTTGGCGCCATCGTCGGCGAGCTGCCGACCGGTGCCGTCGCCGGCATCGGCGCCAAACTGCTCGCCGGCGCCTATTACAGCCAGACCATCGACATCTGGTCGGCGCTGGTTGCCGGCTCGGTGGTGGCGGCGCTGCTGGTTATGCTGGTCGGCATTGCCGGGCGCCTAGTCGACCGCGCCATGGGCGGGAGGCCGGCATGAGCGCGCTCCTGCGCCTTTCCTCAATCACCCCTCGATCCTGGCAAGGGTATGCCGCGCTTGTCCTGCTTGTCGGCGCGCTGCTTCTTTGGCCGCTCGTCAGTGCTGCGCCCGGTTACGGCATGGCGACTACGGTTTTGATTTTCATTTTGCTGCTCGTGGCAATCGAGGCCGACAACTTTCCACCCATGATCGGGGTGGTGTTGCTGTTCCTTGGCGCGCACGGCGCGGCGTGGATGCTGCTCGCCGGCATAACCGGCAATGAGGGCAGCGCTCGCGCATCCTTCTATCTGCTGCTCGTCGCGGCGTGGTTTTTGGCCTGGCGCTGCGTAACGGTCTTGTCGTCGTTTCGCCCGACATCGCGCTGGGCGTCAACCGCCCTGCGCCTGATCATTCCGGCCATCTTCGGCGCCTGGATCCTGATCATCTGGGAGGCGGTGACGCGTGGTGCCGGCATTCCCTTCATCCTGTTGCCGCCGCCAAGCGCCATCGGTGCACGCATCGTCGGCTCGCTGCCCGTGCTGGGGGCCGATGTCAGGCAGACCATCTTCAAGGCGGTCATCTTCGGCTATGTGGTGGGCAGCGGCGCCGGCTTCCTCGTTGCCATCGCCGCCGACCGCGTTCCGTTCCTGCGGCGCGGGCTTCTGCCGATCGGCAATATGGTGTCGGCGCTGCCGATCATCGGCGTCGCGCCGATCATGGTCATGTGGTTCGGCTTCGACTGGCAGTCGAAGGCAGCGGTGGTCATCATCATGACCTTCTTCCCGATGCTGGTGAACACCGTCGCCGGGCTTGCCGCCTCCGGCCATATGGAGCGCGACCTGATGCGCACCTATGCCTCGAGCTACTGGCAGACGCTGTTCAAGCTGCGGCTGCCGGCGGCGGCACCCTTCATCTTCAACGCGTTGAAGATCAATTCGACGCTGGCGCTGATCGGCGCCATCGTCGCCGAGTTCTTCGGCACCCCGGTGGTCGGCATGGGATTCCGCATTTCGACGGAAGTCGGGCGGATGAACATCGACATGGTGTGGGCGGAAATCGCAGTTGCAGCACTTGCGGGTTCGGTCTTTTATGGCGTGGTCGCTCTTTTCGAGAGAGCAATCACGTTTTGGCATCCCTCTGTCCGTGGTGGATAGGGGCGGTGGGTTTAGGGCGCTAACTTCAGAGGGTAAAAACATGAAAAGACTTGTTGTTTCGATGCTGGCTGGCGCGATGTCGCTTGCCGCGTTCCAGGCGATGGCCGCAGACAAGGTGACGCTGCAGCTGAAATGGGTCACCCAGGCACAGTTCGCCGGCTATTATGTCGCCAAGGCCAAGGGCTTCTATGAAGCCGAGGGCCTCGACGTCGACATCAAGCCCGGCGGCCCGGACATTGCACCGGAGCAGGTTATTGCCGGCGGCGGCGCCGACGTTATCGTCGACTGGATGGGCGGTGCGCTGGCTGCGCGCGAAAAGGGCGTGCCGCTGGTCAACATCGCCCAGCCGTTCAAGAAGGCCGGCATGGAGCTGGTCTGCCCGAAGGACGGCCCGATCAAGACGGAAGCCGACTTCAAGGGCCATACCCTGGGCGTCTGGTTCTTCGGCAATGAGTATCCGTTCTATGCCTGGATGAACAAGCTTGGCTTGAAGACCGACGGGGGGCCGGACGGCGTCACCGTGCTCAAGCAGAGTTTTGACGTGCAGCCGCTGATCCAGAAGCAAGCGGATTGCATTTCGGTCATGACCTATAACGAATACTGGCAGCTCATCGACGCCGGCTACAAGCCGGAAGAGCTGACCGTCTTCAACTATTCCGCCATGGGCAACGATCTGCTCGAAGACGGGCTCTATGCCCTGGAGGACAAGCTCAAGGATCCGGCCTTCGAGGACAAGATGGTGCGTTTCGTGCGCGCTTCGATGAAGGGCTGGAAATACGCCGTCGATAATTCCGAGGAGGCGGCCGGCATCGTCATGGACAATGGTGGCCAGGACGAGAACCACCAGAAGCGCATGATGGGCGAAGTCGCCAAGCTGATCGACAATGCCGATGGCAAGCTCGATCCGGCGACCTACGAGCGCACCGCCAAGGCGCTGCTCGACCAGAAGATCATCAGCAAGGAGCCGACCGGCGCCTACACGACGGCGATCACCGACAAGGCCATCAAATAAAGCTATCAAACAGGCTCTGTTGGAAGACGAAAAGGGGCGGGCGATCGCCCCTTTTCAGTGGGATGTAAAATGAACGTTACCGGCGGAAACATCCGCTCGCAAAATCGTTGTGCCAGTGCATCCGCCTCAAGGGTGTCACAACGGAGGTTTCCATGCGCATCCAGTCCTTCACGCCGATGCTTTCGGCGCTGGCCATTTCTGCAGCCATCTTCTCTGCTTCACCGGCCCTGGCCGAAACTATAAAGATGACGGCGACGCTCGATGGTGCTCAGCAGAACCCGCCCGTCACCACGAAGGGCAAGGGCACCGCCACGCTCAGGTTCAACACCGCCACCAAGAAACTTAGCTGGACCGTGAGATATTCCGGCCTCAGCGGGCCGGCGAAGGCCGCACACATTCACGGCCCGGCGGCAAAGGGTGAAAACGCCGACCCGGTGGTGCCGTTCGAAGGCAAGCTGAAGAGCCCGATCAAGGGTTCGGCGACATTGACCGATTCCCAGGCCACCGACCTGGAGGCGGGCAAATACTATGTCAACATCCACACCGCGGCCCACGCGGTCGGTGAGATCCGCGGCCAAATCGAGAAGGCGATGTAGCGCCGGTCATTCTGCAGATAGAGGGGCGGGCGACCGCCCTTCTACCGGATCATGACTTTTCCCGTATCTGGGTCATTGTTCGCGTCGGCGTAATCGCCTCGGGGTCGAGCCTGATCTCGATTATCGACGGCTTGCCGCTTGCCCGCGCTCGCTCGAAGGCCGCGGCGAAGTCGGCGGTCTTTTCCACCGTCTCGCCGTGGCCGCCATAGGCACGGGCCAAAGCAGCAAAGTCGGGGTTCTTCAAATCCGTGGCGACGACACGGCCGGGATATTCGCGCTCCTGATGCATGCGGATGGTGCCGTATATGCCATTGTTGACGACGATGACGATGATCGGCAGCCCGTATTGCACGGCGGTGGCGAATTCCTGGCCGTTCATCAGGAAACAGCCGTCGCCGGCGAAGGCGATCACGTCGCGGTCGGGGAAAAGCTGCTTGGCGGCGACGGCCGCCGGCGTGCCGTACCCCATCGAGCCGGATGTGGGTGCTGCCTGCGTGCCGAAACGCCGGAAGCGATGGTAGCGATGCACCCAGGTGGCGTAGTTGCCGGCGCCGTTGGTGAGGATGGCGTCGTCCGGCAGCATCGTTTCGAGATAATTCATGATCGGCCCCATCTGCACGGCGCCGGGCCCGCTCTCCGGAGGCGTCGACCAGTCGAGATAGGCGGCGTGCAGCTTCGCTGCCTCCACCGCCCACACCGGCGTTGCGGCCGGCTTGCGTTTGGCAAAGGCTTTGACGAAGGCGGCAGGCGAGGCATTGATCGCCAGCGCCGGCCGGTAGACGCGGCCGAGCTCGCCGGCGTCGGCATGGACATGGACCAGCGTCTGGTCGGGGTAGGGGCTCTTCAGCAGCGTGTAGTCGGATGACGGCATCTCGCCCATGCGGCCGCCGATCAGCAGCACAAGGTCGGCCTGCTTGATGGCGGTTGCTACTTTGGGATTGATGCCGATGCCGACATCGCCGGCATAGTTCGGGTGGAGATGGTCGAACAGCATCTGGCGGCGGAAGGAGCAGCCGACCGGCAGCGACCAGGCTTCGGCTATCGTCCGCATCCGTGCAACGGCCTGCGCATCCCAGCGCGTCCCGCCGAGGATGACGAAGGGCCGCTTTGCCTTGTTGAGCAGCTCGTCCAGCGCGTCGAGCTCGGCTTCGCCAGGCCGCGTCTCGACAGGGGTATAATGCCGGGCTTCCGGTGCCTCGGCGAGGCTGGTCAGCATATCCTCGGGCAGCGAAATGACGACCGGGCCGGGCCGGCCGGACGTCGCCACCGCAAATGCCCGTGTGACGAATTCGGGGATGCGTGCGGCATCGTCGATCTCGACCACCCATTTGGCGATATCGCCGAAGAACCTGACGTAGTCGACCTCCTGGAAGGCCTCGCGCCCCTTCGCGTGGCTGGCGACCTGCCCGATGAACAGGATCAGGGGGACCGAATCCTGCATGGCGATGTGGATGCCGGCCGAGGCATTGGTGGCGCCTGGGCCGCGGGTGACGAAGCAGATGCCGGGCCTGCCGGTCAGGCGGCCATGGCAGTCGGCCATCATCGCGGCACCGCCCTCCTGGCGGCAGACGATGGTGCGGATCGGCGAATCATGCAGCGCGTCGAGCACCGCGAGATAGGATTCGCCGGGCACGCAATAGATACGGTCCGTTCCGTTGGCTTCGAGCGCATCGACGATGAGTTGTCCGCCGGTCTTCATTTTCCTGACCTCTCCAGTTCGGCAAGGATTTCTTCGGTGTGTTCGCCGAGACGCGGCGACGGGCGCTCATAGACCAGTGGCGTGCCGGACATGACCATCGGCGCCCGGACCGAGGGCAAGAGATTGCCATGGCCGTCATCGAGGTCGAGCCGCATGCCGCGCGCGATGGTCTGCGGGTCGGCAAACATCTGGCCGATGTTGTTGATCGGGCTGGCCGGCACTCCGGCGGCTTCGAGCCTGGCCAGCAGCGGGTCGCGATCGAAGGCTTTCAGCGCTTCGATCATATGTTCGCGCAGCCTTGCCCGGTTGGCGACGCGGGCGGGATTGGTGGCGAAGTCAGGGTCCGACGCCAGCTCGTCGAGGCCGACGGCAGCGCAGAACCTTGCGAACTGGCCGTCATTGCCGACCGCCAGGATGATGTGGCCATTCTTCACCGGCAACACTTCATAGGGCGCGATGTTCATATGCGCATTGCCCATCTGCACCGGCGATTGCCCGGAGACGAGATAGTTGAGGTTCTGGTTACCGAGCGTCGAGATCTGGGTGTCGTAGAGCGCCATGTCGATATGCTGGCCTTCGCCGGTCTTCTCGGCATGGCGAAGCGCAACCTGGATGGCGATGACCGAGTAAAGCCCGGTGAAAACATCTGAAATAGCGACGCCCGCCTTTTGCGGTTCGCGGCCGGATTCGCCGGTGATCGACATCATGCCGGCCATGCCCTGGATGATGAAATCATAGCCGGCACGCGGCGCGTACGGTCCCGACTGGCCAAAACCGGTGATCGAGCAATAGATCAGCCGCGGGTTGATTTTCTTCAGGCTGTCATAGTCGAGGCCGTATTTCTTCAGTCCGCCGACTTTGAAGTTTTCGATCAGCACGTCCGATGTCGCGACCAGCCGGCGCACCGTCTCGGCGCCCTCGGGCGTCGAGAAATCGATGGCGATGGAGCGCTTGCCGCGGTTGCAGGAATGGTAATAAGCGGCCGACAGGTTCTCGCCGTCATGGCCGATAACAAAGGGCGGTCCCCATTTGCGGGTGTCGTCGCCGCCGTCCGGGCTCTCGACCTTGATCACGTCGGCGCCGAGGTCGGCAAGGAGCTGCCCGGCCCATGGCCCGGCGAGGATGCGTGCGAGTTCGATGACGCGGATGCCTTTGAGCGGAGGCTCAGTCATGGATCACCGTGGTTGGTCGAAAGCGCAGCCTCTATCAATCCCGCGCGCCGCTGTCACGGCCCTTGCGATGGGCCAACCATTACGGCGCCCCTCAGCACGCGATCGGCCCAGGCGGCAAAATCCTCCATGATAATGTCTCGGTTGATCTCGTTCAGGCTTTCGTGGCGGGTTTCGGCGTAAACCTTTGAAACGAGATTCGAAAAGCCCATCATGTGCATCCGGCCGGCAAGATGGCTGACCGCCTTGCCGCCGTCGGAGGCCGGATCCTGCTCGCCTCCGACCAGATTGACGAACAGGTCGCGCCGCACGCCGGAAAAATTGCGGTCGCTGCGGCAATGCAGCGTCATCTTGACGATGTCCTGCCACATCGACACCGATGCCTCCCAGCCGCAAAGCGGGTCGGCGATGTATTTCTCGACTTCAACGGCATCGCGCGACAGCCAGTCGAATGGCGTCCGGCGATTGGGCACGGCCTTGCCCCAGGCCCGGAATGTCAGCCGGGGCAGCAGGCGCGACGGCACGTCTGAGCCAAGCCGGAACTTTTCCCAGCCAAGCATGGCCAGCGCGATTTGGCCGAGCAGGCCGGCCGAGAAATTGCCGTTCCAGATCGCGGCGGCATGGATGCGCGCCGAGTCGCGGAGGACAAAGTTCAGCGCGACCGACGCGCCCAAGGAATGGCCGAAGACGATGACCGGCAGGCCAGGCCGTTCCCTGGCGATCAGATCGTGGACGGCGGCGACATCGGCGATGACCTTGGCACCGCCATCCGCATCGGCGAACCTGCCAGGTGGCGCGTCCGGCGCCTTGGTGGCGCCGTGGCCACGGTGGTCGTGCGCGTAGACCTGGTAGCCGCGCGCGCCGAGGAAATCGGCGAATCGGGCATAGCGCGCGGCGTGCTCGGCCAGCCCGTGATTGATCTGGATGACTGCCCGCGGCTCGCCGACGGCGTTTTTCACATAGAGGTTCAGCCCGGCGCCGGTCGGCGATGCCAGCATCCTCTGCTCGTCAAATGGCATGTCTCGCTCCCGTCGGCGACTGTTGGGCGACGCAGCGATCGACGTCAAGGGACGTAGGGTACCCATTCGACGGTAGTTGACAGTATGCTGTCAATGTAATTATATGACAGCATACTGTCAAATGATCGGCAGCAGATTGGGGGTATGACTATGAAAACCACCGGGCCATTTCGCGGCGTGCAATCTTGCTGGCGGCCTTCGCCTTCACGACGGCCACCCTGCTGCCAGGGATTGCTGCGTTCAGTCAGGAAGCCAGGGAGATGACCATGATGACGTCCACCGTTCCGGGCCCGCAAGGCCAGCTTACCACTTATAGGATCAACGCCGGCAATGGCCTGCCGATCATGTTCCTGCATGGAGATTGCAGCCGCGCTTCCCACTGGGACCGGGTGATGCAGCTCTCCGTCGAAGGCCGCGAGGCGGTAGCCTTCGATTTTCGCGGCCATGGCGCCTCCGCGCCGGCGCAGGACGGTGACTATGGCTACGACGGCCGTGCAATGGATGTCGGTGCCGTGGCCGACGCGTTTGGCCTGAAGCGCTTTCTCATTGTCGCGCACAGCGGCGGTGGTGGCGTGGCGCTCGCTTATGCCGCCAGCCATGCCGACCGGGTCGCCGGTGTCTTGCTCGTCGACCCGGCGACCGATCCTCGTGCGCTGCCGCAGGCGATTCGTGACGGCTTTGTCCGCGATCTGGCCGGTCCGCAAGGCCGCGATGTCCTGAACGCCTACTACACGTCGATTGCCGGCCCTAACGCGGCTGTTCGCCAGCGTGTTCTGGCCGATGCGGCAGTGGTCGATCCGGCGGCGAGGGCAGGTGTCGGCAAGGCACTGGCCGAATGGAACCCGGAGCCGGCGCTCAATGCGTATCGCGGGCCCATGTTCGTATTGGCTACCGAGGCCAGTGACACTCCAGCCGCGCTCTACCGGCTGCGCACGGACATTCCGCGCCAGATCGTGGCAGGCAGCGGCCATTGGGTGATGCTTGACAAGCCCGAGGTGGTAGCCGAAGCCGTCAACAATTTCGTCGCGACCATCGAGGCCGGCCAGAAATGACGACCAGGACCGAAGCCGCAAATGTGCTCACCGATCTGGTGCTTGCCGTGTTCAGGATGAACGGCAGTTTTCTGGATGCGGCCGACCGGCTGGCCGCTCCAACCGGGCTGACGGCAGCGCGCTGGCAGGTTTTGGGTGCGGTTTTGAAGGAGCCGAAATCCGTGGCCGACATCGCTCGCGACATGGGCCTCGCCCGTCAGAGCGTACAGCGGCTGGCCGACATACTGGCTGCGGAGGGGCTTGCCGCCTACGTCGACAACCCGGCGCATCGCCGCGCCAAGCTGTTGTCGATAACCGATGCCGGCCGGGCAGCGGTCAAGAATATCGGCACACGCCAGCATGTTTGGGCGAACCGCGTTTCGGAGGGTATGGACGCCGACGCGCTGAAAGCCTCGCTTGATCTGCTGCGCACCCTGACGGAACGGGTGGAAGCGGGCGGATCCTGATCGACTACGCGGGAGCCCGTCTCAATGCGCTGGCGATTGGTTTTACGGCCGGCGAAAGAAATCGTAATTCTGACATGTCGCAAGTTTCTAGCTTGCGGCGTGAATCATGAGGAGTGCCGGAATGCGGATTTGGGCGATCTGGGGGGCGGTGTTTCTTGCGTTTGCTGGCGCAAGCGCGGCGCGGGCCGATGTGAAGATGACCGGCGCTTTCGTCGCCGATGCCGCCTGTCCGGCAACGCAGGCGATCAAGAGCGGCAAGAATCCCGGCAACGTCTCGACCGCGGCTGGCCAGAGCTACGATCTCCTGGCCGGCAACAAGGACGCACCAACGCATTATCTCATTCGGGTGCCGGGCGCCGATCCGGAGCGGCGCTGGGTCAAGATCAGCTGCGGCCATGTTTCGGGCGGTAGCGCGTCGACGACGCCGGCTGCGCCGGCGCCTGCCGAGCCGAACAAGCCATCGGCGTCCGGAAAGCCGGAATATGTCTTCGCGCTGAGCTGGCAGCCGGCTTTCTGCGAGACCAAATCCAACAAGACCGAATGCCGGGCGCAGACCGCCGCCGGTTTCGATGCGACCCACTTCACCTTGCATGGATTGTGGCCGCAGCCGAACGGAAATTTCTATTGCCAGGTCGCCGCAGGCGACAAGGCGAACGACGATCCAGCGCACTGGCGGGATTTGCCGCCGGTCACCCTTGACCCGAAAACGCGAGCGGAACTCGACCAGGTGATGCCGGGCACCGCATCCGCCCTCGAACGGCATGAATGGATCAAGCACGGCACCTGCTACGGCACGAGCCAGCAGGAGTATTTCTCTGACGCTCTGAACCTGATGCGCGCGGTGAACGCTTCGCTGGTGCGCGATCTCTTCATCAAGAGCATCGGCAAGCAGCTGACATCCGATCAGATCCGCAGCACCTTCGACAGCGCCTTCGGCCAAGGCGCGGGGGACCGGGTCCGCGTATCCTGCGTGGTCGATCCCTCGAGCGGCAGGCGGCTGATCGGCGAGCTGACGCTCGGCCTGGCCGGCCCGATCGCCTCGAACGCCTCGCTCGGTGCCCTGCTGCTTGCCTCGGCACCGACAACCAAGGCCGGCTGCCCGAAGGGCACGGTCGATGCCGTCGGGTTCCAGTAGACAGGCCGAACGCAACTGTCGCTTTGCACCGGGGATGGTATGATCCCTGGGCATCATTCGTAGGGGGTGGCGATGAGTGGCATGACGAGCGGCGCGCTGGCGCGGCTGGCGTTCTGGGCCAAGGGCATGACGGCGATCCGCGACGGCCATATGGAGTGGCCGGGCTTTTCCTACACCGAAGTGGAGTGGGTGCGCATGACCACGCTTGCCAAACCCGTCGGCGGCGGCACCTACCAATTGTTCACGCTGGTCAACGCGGCGATCTTCATCGCCATTGCTGCGCTCGGGATCTTCGGTGTCTTCCTGCCGCTGGCGGCGCTGCTGTTCCCGGTGCCGGCCGAAACCAGTGCGCTCAAGTTTTCGCTGCTCCTGGCGGCATGCGCCTTCCTGATCATCGGCATCGGCCTGCCGATTTCGCTGAGTCTTTCGACCGCACTGGTGGCGCCGAAGTCGCTACGTGCCGCGCTCGTCGCCGTGCCCGGCGACCAGGCGCTTGCCGCAAAAGTGTCATGGCAGATCAACCGGATCACGCTCGTGCTCTGCGGCCTGCTGATGCCGGGCATCCTTCTGTTCATTGCCTACGACATCGATGCCGGTCCGATTATTACCGCGTTGAAATGGCTGGCGATCGCGCTGATGGCGATTTCGGTTGCGATCGGCGGATGGCAGCGGCGCAAACGATCCTGATTGAGCCAATCGGAGGCCAGGGTAGCGTTACGCGCCGGCGCTGCGCTCCGGCCTAGTCCATGTGTTGCGGCCGTCTGCTTCGTTGCCGCCCGGTTCGCCGACAACGCGATCGCGTCCGGTCGATTTGGCCTTGTAGAGACGCTGGTCGGCGAGCGCAAAGAGATCGGCAAGGCAACGGGTCGTCTCGCTGACTGTCGAGATGCCGGCGCTGACGGTGATGTCGAACCGGCTGGTGCTTGCGGACGTCTTGACCGCTTGCCTGACGGTTTCGCCCAGCGGTCTGGCGAGCGGCTGCGGACGCCAGCCGAGGATGGCGAATTCCTCGCCGCCGATCCTGAACAATTGATCTTCGGTCCCGACAAGTTCGCCAAGCAAAATCGCCAGGGCTTTCAGCACCTTGTCGCCCTCGGCATGGCCGAAGCGGTCGTTGATCGATTTGAAGTGGTCGACATCGATGATCAGCAGGCTGAGCGGCCTGGCGGTTCGCAGGCTGGTTGCAACGGCGGCCTCGCCATCGCTGTCGAAGCGCCCCCTGTGCAGCAGGCCGGTGAGGCCGTCGCGACCGACATGCTCGACCAGCGCTTCATAGCGCTCGCGATAGGTCAGCGTGTCGAAAATGTCGGAAAGCCCGCGCGGCGCCGGCACCTGCCGCGCCTCGAACCACCTGATATAGGCGACCAGCATAGTGCTGTAGACCAGGGCCGCTGCCATCTTGGCGAACCAGCCGCCAAAGAACACCGCCACCGGCGCACCGGTGACGAAATGCAGCGCCGTGAAAAAGCCTGCCTGGTCGAAGGTGAGCACGCAGGCGACGCAGACCAGGATGCGGGTGAAAAGCGCCTTGCGCAGATATTTGCCGAGCTTTTCATAGAGCAGGATGATCAGGATGGCGTCGATGAACAGCAGCGTCGTGCCCCACACCATCAGCCAGCCCATCTCGTCGATGAAGCCGATGTCGGGAAGCTTGCCGCCGGGCAGGGCGGCAATATCGTGCAGGCGCAGGATCAGCACGAGGCCGATCATTAGGGCATTGCCGAGCAGCAGGCCGTAGATGGGCTGCCGGACGGTTGCCGCGTCCTCCTTGATGTAGAGCAGGAGCAGCATGACCAGCTTGCCGGAAAACAGCACGGCCGAACCCGGCGATACCATGCCGAACGGCAGCGCGACGTAGAAGACGCTGGCGAGGTAGGTTTCCAGGAAATGCATGACGCCAAGAGCGCAGACAAAGACGCCGAGGCCGATGCGGCCCCTGAACCGGAAAAGCGTGACCATGATGCCGAAATAGAGAACCGCTTCGGCAAAAAGCAGGAAACTGTTCAGCACGGCCCGATCTCTCTCCCCGAAATCGCGGCTGCCAGCGATTTCCCATCCAACACCGTTTTGACGCGGAATGGTTAATGGGAGCTTTCGCAAGGGCGCCGGCGCGAAATGAAGCGGCTAAGCGTTTGCGGGTGCGACCAAATCCGCTTGGGGCCAAAACTGTTTGCCGTTCGGGGCCGCATCGCTTACATAGCGCCCAACTTCCATTCAATCCGACATCAGTCGACTTTTCAGGGAAAGCGCGCGTGGCACGCCAGTTCATCTATCACATGGCCGGCCTCAACAAGGCCTACGGCACCAAGAAGGTGCTCGAGAACATTCATCTGTCCTTCTACCCGGATGCCAAGATCGGCATCCTCGGTCCCAACGGCGCCGGCAAGTCGACGATCCTCAAGATCATGGCCGGCATCGACAAGGAGTGGAGCGGCGAGGCCTGGCTGGCCGAGGGTGCTACCGTCGGTTACCTGGCGCAGGAGCCGGCGCTCGATGCGAGCAAGAACGTGTTCGAAAACGTCATGGAAGGCGTCGCCGCCAAGACCGCGATCATCGAGCGCTACAACGAATTGATGATGAACTATTCCGACGAGACGGCGGACGAGTCGGCCAAGCTGCAGGACGAGATGGACCGGCTCAACCTGTGGGATCTCGAACAGCAGGTCGAGATGGCGATGGAAGCACTCGGTTGCCCGCCCAAGGAGGCCGATGTCACCAAGCTGTCGGGCGGCGAGCGCCGTCGCGTCGCGCTCTGCCAGCTACTGCTGCGCCAGCCCGACCTTCTGCTGCTCGACGAGCCGACCAACCATCTCGACGCCGAGACGACGGCGTGGCTGGAAAAGCATCTGCGCGCCTATCCGGGCGCGGTGATGATCATCACCCACGATCGCTACTTCCTCGACAATGTTACCGGCTGGATCCTCGAGCTCGATCGCGGCCGAGGTATCCCGTACGAAGGCAACTACACCAAATATCTCGAAGCCAAGGCCAAGCGGCTCAAGCAGGAAGGCCGCGAGGACGATGCGCGCCAGCGGGCGATCGGCCGCGAGCGCGAGTGGATCCAGTCGAGCCCGAAAGCCCGGCAGACCAAGTCGAAAGCCCGTATCCAGGCGTTCCAGGATCTGCTGGATGCAGCCGACAAGCGGCGTCCGAGCGACACGCAGATCGTCATTCCGCATGGCGAGCGGCTCGGCAATGTGGTGATCGAGGTCGAGGGCCTGTCGAAAGGCTTTGGCGACACGCTTTTGATCGACGATCTCGAATTCAAGCTGCCGCCCGGCGGCATCGTCGGCGTCATCGGCCCGAACGGCGCCGGCAAGACGACGCTGTTCCGCATGATCACCGGCCAGGAAAAGCCGGACGCCGGCACCATCCGCGTCGGTGAGACGGTCAAGCTCGGTTATGTCGACCAGAGCCGCGACGCACTCGACCCGACCAAGACCGTCTGGGAAGAGATCTCGGGCGGCGCCGAAGTGGTCAAGCTCGGCAAGTTCGAAGCCAACACCCGCGCCTATTGCGCATCGTTCAATTTCCGCGGCGGCGACCAGCAGCAGAAGGTCGGTAACCTATCCGGCGGCCAGCGCAACCGCGTGCATCTGGCCAAGATGCTGAAGACCGGCGGCAACGTGCTGCTGCTCGACGAACCGACGAACGATCTCGATACCGAAACGCTGGCCGCACTTGAAGACGCGCTCGAGAGCTTCGCCGGCTGCGCCGTCATCATCTCGCACGATCGCATGTTCCTCGATCGTCTGGCGACGCACATCCTCGCCTTCGAGGGCGACAGCCACGTCGAATGGTTCGAAGGCAATTTCGAGGATTACGAGCAGGACAAGATCCGCCGGCTTGGTCCGGATGCGGTCAACCCGCACAGGATGACCTATAAGCGGCTGACGAGGTAGGGAACGGATTGGTTGCAAGCATTCCAGGCTGCTCGTAGAATTACCGGAAGGAGACAAACATGCTTAATGTGGAACTTCCGACCGCGCTGGAAAAACGCCTCGAGATCGTGGCAAGGAAAACTGGCCGGACAAAACACGACGTAGTCGTTGAGGCCATTGTCGAGCAAATTCAGGATTTGGAGGACGGACTAATCGCCCTCGAGCGCCTTAACCATGGTAAAGGTGAATGGCTTTCTCTGGCCGAAGTTAAGGAACGACTGGGATTGGACGATGCAAGCGACCGCAGTGACGGTTGATTGTGTGGACAATTCGTGTCGAGAAGCGTGCACTGAAGGATATCTCCAGATTGCAAAGGTCCGATCAGCGTCGGATTGTAGACTTCCTGGAAAACAGGCTCGCCCCGCGCGATAATCCACGCGAACTTGGCGAAGCGCTAACAGGACCCCCCTTGCGGGCCTCTGGAAATATCGTGTGGGTTCATTCCGAATTCTGACAAGGATCGACGATAGCGCCGTCGCAATTTGGGTGGTTCAAGTCGGCGACCGTCGCGAGGTCTATCGATGAATACAGTCGCGAAAGTAAGACCCGACTGGTCCGCCGCCCTCT
Organism: Mesorhizobium sp. ISC25; assembly: GCF_042295465.1. Lineage (NCBI taxonomy): Bacteria > Pseudomonadati > Pseudomonadota > Alphaproteobacteria > Hyphomicrobiales > Phyllobacteriaceae > Mesorhizobium > Mesorhizobium sp. ISC25. The sequence continues at coordinate 370,276 of NZ_CP135441.1, forward strand.
ACCTGAAATTCGAGGATGAGCGCACGCGTCCCGCGCGCGACCTCCTAGCGCAGGTGCCGGTGCAGGAACCGCGCCGCGTGGTCGACATCGGCTGCGGGCCGGGTAATTCGACCGAATTGCTGGTCGAGCGCTGGCCGCAGGCGCAGATCAGCGGCTTCGATACCTCGCCCGACATGATCGAGAAGGCGAAGGCCGGCCTGCCCGGCGTCAGCTTTGCGCTGGCGGATGCGGCGGAGTGGCAGCCGGCCGAACCGGTCGACGTGATCTTTGCCAATGCGGTGTTTCAGTGGCTGCCGGAGCATCCGGCGGTCTTCCAGCGGCTGATGGGATTTTTGGCGCCCGGCGGCGCGCTTGCCGTGCAGATGCCGGACAATATGGGCGAGCCTTCGCACCGGCTGATGCGGGAGACCGCGGCCGAGGTGCCGTTTGCCGAAAAGCTCGGCGACGCTGCTCGCGCGCCGCTGCCGCCGGTCGCGTTCTACTACGACCTTTTGTCGCCATTCTCGGATCGGCTCGATATCTGGCACACGATCTACAACCATCCGCTGGCCGATGCCGAGGCGATCGTCGACTGGGTGAAGTCGACGGGGTTGAAGCCGTTCCTCGATCCGCTCGACGAGAACGAGCGGCAGCTTTTCCTGACGCGCTACACGGCCAGGATCAGCGAAGCCTATCCGAAAACGGCAAGCGGCAAGGTGTTGCTGCGCTTTCCCCGTCTCTTCATCGTGGCGCGGCGTTCTAATTAGAAACTCTTAGCTACCCAAAAACAGTGCATGGCGGATGCTCGACCGGCTTTGGCCGTCATGCGCATCTCGCTGGGGCAGGGTTAACAGGCCCTTCATGGGCCATGGGGGGTGGATGATGACACTGAAAAAGATAGTTTTCGGCGGCAGCATTTGTGCGGCCGCTGTGCTTGCCTTCTCGATATCGGCGCAGGCCAAGCGAGCGCGCTGCTTCACCAGCGACGACGGCTATTTCTCCTGCAGCTATCGGCCGCTGGACGATACCGGCAGCTTTCGCATCTCGGCGCCGGGCTATCCGACTTACGTCCTGGAGATCGACGGGCCGGGTTTTGCCTATGGCTATGTCAATCTCGGCCGCCGCAACGTGCCGCTGCCCGGGCAATTCGTGCGCAGCAACGATGACGGTGCCTGCTGGAACAACCCGCAGACCAATACCAAGCTCTGCGCCTGGTAAAGACCCTTTCCAGGGACTTGATTTAAGCAGGCATAAACTGGCTAGGTGCAAAAGAGGTCGCGCCGAGCTTTTTCGGCGTCGACATGAAGCCGCAACGCCTGCGCACGGGACGAACTGGAAATGCATCGCGTCATCATCAGCGGCATCGGCGTTGAAATCCCCGAAGCTTCGATCACCAATGAGGAACTCGTCGCCAGCTTCAACAGCTGGGTGGACATGGAGAACGTCCGCCGCGAGGTGTCGGGCGAGCCGCTGCTGCAGAAATCGGACAGTGCCTTCATCGTCCATGCCTCGGGCGTCCAGACCCGCCATGTCATCGAACGGGAAGGCATCCTCGACCCGACCCGCATGGCGCCGCGCTTCCCGGCGCGGCCCGACGATGCGCTGTCGCTGGAGGCCGAGTTCGGCATCGCCTCGGCCAGCAAGGCGCTCGATCATGCCGGGCTGAAACCTGGGGATATCGACCTGGTGATTTGCTCGGCCTCGCACCATCAGCGGCCCTATCCGGCGATCGCCATCGAAATGCAGCAGGCGCTGGGCACGAAAGGCGCCGGCTTCGACATGGGGCTTGGCTGCTCGTCGGCGGCGGCCGCATTGCACATTGCGGTCAATCTGGTGCGGGCAGGGGCGCACAAACGCGTGCTGGTGACGACGCCGGAGATCATCACCGGGCATCTCAATTTTCGCGACCGGCAGACGCATTTCATCTTCGGCGACGCGTCCGTGTCGATGATCGTCGAGGGGCTCGCCCAGGGCGAGAAGCGGCCGGGACGCTTCGAGGTGCTCGACACGCGCGCCTGGACGCAGATGTCGAACAGCATCCGCACCAATCTCGGTTATTATACCCGCGCCACCCAGGACGATCCGTACATGATCGATCTGGAAGGCAATCTGATCAAGCAGATCGGCAACAAGGTGTTCAAGGAAGTCACCGTCGCCGGCCACAAGTTCATCGTCGAATTCCTGGCCGAACACGGGCTGACGCCGCAAGCGATCCGGCGGTTCTGGCTGCATCAGGCGAATGCGCGGATGAACGCCATGATCCTGAAACTGTCGTTCGGCCATGACGTCGACCATGACCGCGCGCCGATGGTGCTGGAGCGCCTCGGCAACACGGCAGCCGCCGGTGCCATCATCGCCCTGTCGGAGAACCATGCCGATATGAAAGCCGGCGACTACGGCCTGCTCTGCGCCTTCGGCGCCGGCTACTCGATCGGCGGCGCGCTATTGCGCATGCTCTGACTATTTTGGCGCGAACGGAACCAGCATCGGAACGCGCCTGGCATAGTCGTCGTAAGCGCTACCCAGTTCGCCGCGCAGAAAACGCTCCTCCAGCCTTGCCTTCATGACGATGCCGGCGGTGAGAAGGATGGCGCCGGCAACGCCCCAGACGGTGCCTTTCGCCGCCATGGTGGCGAGGATCGCCAGAAGCAGCCCGGTGTAGATCGGGTGGCGGACCAGCCGGTAGGGACCGGTGTCGATGACGCGGTGCTCTGCCTTGGCGGTGACCGTGCCCGACCATAGGCGGCCGAGATGCAGCCGCGCCCACCAGGCGAATGCCAGGCCAGCGGCAATCAGCGCGACGCAGATCCACGCTTCGGCAAGGTTCGGCGTCCAAAACCTCACCGGGCCGGCATAACCGTGCGCCGGGATGAAGAGCAGGATCGTGCCGACCACCAGCACCGCCCGGTAGGGCAGTTCCGCCTCGAAGCCGGCGCGTTTTTTCACCCGGTCAGCCCAGAAGGCGGCCGCGGCCCATGAGACAACCCAGAGCAGCCAGAGCTGCGCGATTGCCGATGCTGGATGCATGATAAACCTCCGCAGACTTAACCTGATCGATATTATCAACCGATGCAGCGCGGCAGCAATGCGGCACGCTTTTGCATGGGGCTGATCAACCAGGAAGCTGGTGGTGCCGACCCGCATCAGCCGTCTTGATTGGAGCATCAACGCTTTCGACTGGACCCTATAAATCGACTTCGGCTAACTGCATCCAGTCGCGAGGAATGAAACCGATGCCGGATCTGTTTCCCGCAACCGAAAATCCGGTCGAGATCGTGCCGGCGCGAAAACTCGCCGCCAGGGTGGCGGCGCTCTATCTCGCATCATTCGATCGTTTTGAAACACGAGCGGTGGATGCACTGCAGCTCGGTTTCGACGGCATCGAGGGCGATTTCCATGCCGGCACGACGCGGCGCTCCGGCGGGCGGGAACCCTGGTATCCGCGCGGCACCGAGATGCGCAACGAACGGCAATTGTCGATCGTCGCGGCGGACGAACTGGCAATCGTTGCCGAACGGATGGGCATTACCGAGATCAAGCCGGAATGGATCGGCGCCAATCTCCTGATCGAAGGCCTGCCGCACCTCTCCAGGCTGCCGTCCGGCACGCTGCTGTTCTGCAAAGGCGGCGCGACCGTCAAGATCGACGCGCAGAACGGGCCTTGCCGCATTGCCGGGCGATCGGTCGCCGAAAAGGCCGGGATGGCCGACCACGAGGCTGGCGCGCTGCTGTTCCCGAAGGCGGCGAAGCGCTTGCGCGGGCTCGTCGCCTGGGTCGAGAAGCCCGGAACGATCGCGGCCGGCGAGGAGATATCGGTGCGCGTGCCGGAGCAGTGGATTTACCGGGCCTAGTTGTTTTCCAGGCAAGGCGACTTTGCCGGTCACGGCGCATTTTGTTCTTGCTTTGTGCCGGCAGCTATGCTACTAATTTCGGCATGGTGCTGATTCGCACCGACGACCCGCCCACCGAGGCGGGTTTTTTGTTGCCGACCTGACGTCGGCGGGACAGAGGGGGCGCCGCAGAACCCATCCTCTACGCCTCATCCTCATCGTCGAGCAGTCGGGTGGCGCGCCAGCGGGTCAGCACGATGTTGGTTTGCTCGATGACGAAGAACCGCGCGGAATCGCGGTCATAGCCTTCGGCGAGCAGCTTCTCGTAGTCGGTGTGGGCGTGACGAATATGCGCAATCGTCGCCAGCCACACGGCAATGCTCGGTGGCAAGCTCTTCATGTGCACGGCGCCGGCATCGGCACGGATCTTTTCCATGTCGGCATAAGGCGCCAGCGGCAGAAGCGCTGTCAGCGCCTTGGCGATGGCGCGGCGGCGGCCGGTCGGGGCGCTCACCGCTCACCCGATCTGGACGATTCGTCGCGCCCGGCCATGGTCGCCGCGGCGAAGGCATCGGTCGAGGCGAAATAGGGCTTGATGTCGATGACCGGCGTGCCGTCGAGCACGTCGATGGCGTCAAGCTCGACGCGGCCGGTGTCGATGTCGAGTGCGACGAGCTTGGCGACATGCAGTCCGACAGGATTCGGCCGGGCAGGGGAGCGCAGCGAAAAGACGCCTTTCGGCTCCGTGGCATGGCGGGGTTTCTGGATAATCAGTTGCCGCGGCGCATGGTGCAGCCAGGACAGGACGATGACGTGGCTGGCGCGTTCCAGCCCAAGCAGGCCGTCCCGATAGAGCGGATCGATCGTGAGAACCGCCGGCTGTCCCGTCTCCCGCGCGGCCTTCATGTTCTTGGGGCAGGTCTCCCGCGTGACCCAAGGTGAAGCGATGCGGCCAATGAAGACGACATGGTCATCCGGCGGCATCGTTGCCGGGTCGGTTTCCAGAAGCTTTTCGCCGCTGCGCGTTTCGAACATGGGCCTCGCCTCGATCATGCCTGCGGCCTTGCGCGGTCCGCCATGCGTGCGTCATTTTCTTGTCCGGAAGCGACATAGCGCTTGCAAGCCTATCCAAACCGACATAAACATATGTTTATATCTTTTCAAAGAGAATGCTCGCATGCATGTCGCTCTCGACACGATGGTAGATACATTGAAGGCGGCTGCCGAATCCAGCCGGCTGCGTATATTGGCGCTGCTGTCGCGCGGCGATCTGACCGTGTCCGATCTCACCGAAATCCTCGGCCAGTCGCAGCCGCGCGTCTCGCGCCATTTGAAATTGCTGCTGGAGGCCGGGCTGATCGGCCGATACCAGGAAGGCTCGTGGGCGTTCTTCCGGCTATCGGATTCCGACTCCTCTCGCGATTTCGTGCTCAGGCTGGTTTCCGGCATCCGCGGCGCCGATCCGCAGGTCGAGCGTGATCTCGAACGGCTGGCTGCGGTCAAGCGCAAGCGGCAGGACCGGGCTGCCGAATATTTCTCGGTCAACGCCGCAAGCTGGGATCATATCCGCTCGCTGCATGTGCCGGACCGCGCGGTCGAAGCAGCTCTCATCAAGCTCGTCGGCAAGCGGCCGTTCCAGTCGATGCTCGATCTCGGCACCGGCACCGGGCGGTTGCTCGAGATATTTTCGCCGCTCTATCGGCGCGGTATCGGCATCGACATGTCGCGCGAGATGCTGACGGTGGCGCGCGCCAATCTCGACAAGGCCGGCGTTTCGAATGCGCAGGTGCGCCAAGGCGACATTTTTGCGCCGCCGGTCGAACGCGACGCCTTCGACCTCGTTACCATCCATCAGGTGCTGCACTATCTCGACGATCCCGCCCGCGCCATCCGCGAGGCGGCGCGGCTGTTGCGCCCGGCCGGCCGGCTGGTGATCGTCGATTTCGCGCCGCACACGCTGGAGTTCTTGCGCGAGGAGCACGCGCATATGCGCCTCGGCTTTTCCGACCGGCAAATTGGCGACTGGTTTTCCGAGGCCGGCCTCGACCTCGAGGACAGCCAGGAATTCGAGCCGCGCGGCGGCAACGAGGCCAAGCTCACCGTCAAACTCTGGCTCGGCCGCGATCGGCGCATGCTGATTGCCGAGCCTTCCAACGACAGACAACCGGCCAATGCGTATCCGATAGGGGAAACCGCCTGATGAACCAGTTCCGCTTCTCCCGCCGCCCCGACATCGGCGACAAGGTCAGGGTTTCGTTCGAGTTCTTTCCGCCGAAAAACGATGAGATGGAAGCAAGGCTATGGGACACGGTCACCCGGCTGGAGCCGCTCAGACCGAAATTCGTCTCGGTCACCTATGGCGCCGGTGGTTCGACCCGCGAGCGCACGGCCCGCACCGTCAAGCGCATCCTCAACGAAACGTCGCTGACGCCGGCGGCGCACATGACCTGCGTCGACGCGGCGCGCCACGAGGTCGATGCGGTGATCCGGGAGTTCGCCGATATGGGCGTCAAGCGTTTCGTTGCGCTGCGCGGCGATCCGGCCGAGGGCGTCGGCGCGGCCTACCGGCCGCATCCGGAAGGCTATGCCAATGGCGCCGAACTGGTTGATGCGCTGAAGGGCGCGGGCGATTTCGACATATCGGTCTCGGCCTATCCAGAAAAGCATCCGGAAAGCCCGGATTTCGCCACCGACTTCGACATGCTGAAGCGCAAGGCCGACAATGGGGCGACGCGGGCGATCACCCAATTCTTCTTCGACAACGATCTCTATGAGCGCTATGTCGAGCGGGCACGGCGGGCCGGCATCTACATACCGATCGTGCCGGGCATATTGCCGGTGCACAATTTCACGCAGGTCGCCAACTTCTCGGCGCGTTGCGGCGCCTTGGTGCCGGCATGGCTGGCCGAGCGCTTCGATGGGCTGCAGAACGACCCGCAAACGCATGCGCTGGTGGCGTCTGCCGTGGCCGCCGAGCAGGTGCTGGACCTTGTCGAGCGCGGCGTCGGCGATTTCCACTTCTACACGATGAACCGGGCCGATCTGGTCTTTGCCATCTGCCACATGATCGGCATCAGGTCGCACGAAGTCGAGGCGGCGGGATCCGCCGCGGCGTAAAGCGGCAAGCTCCTTTTTGAAATGCCAAAGATCGGGGGAATGCAAAAGGCCGGGCAAAATGCCCGGCCTTTTCAATGGTTTGGAGTATTCGGTGCTGGTCTTCCCCCGCTCAGCGGCCTTATGGAAGGACGCCCATAATGAGGGCGCCGATGAATGCAAACGCAGCACAAATCATCAATGCGTTGATCGGCCTCGTCAGTCCCATGTCATAGCCTCCTCTTAAAGAGCTATGGCGAGAGTCTAGGGTCATTTGTGCCACAGGCAAGGAGAAACTTTGCTGCAATGCGACGAGATTGTGGAATTTGCGACCTGCCGTTTGCCGTTAGGCATTGAAACTCTTTGTCAAAAGCCGGCTCGGGACCTGTGAATAATTTGTGGCAAAGCCGGGGCAGTAACGAGAATGGCAGCGCTACCGCGGCAGAAATCAAAATCGATTTTCGCACCGAACCGAAGATTCGAAGCGTCCTTTGCACGTCTAACCGGGTGCTGCAGGCTACACGAATGCGATGGGCAACCAGCAGCGCGTTGTGAGCCCGGACTTGAATATGCTGCCAATTGGCAGTATATTGTCTGCCAAGTGATGGAGGTTGGAATGAGTGTCGCGGTTCGCGATCCTGCAAATCAGGCGTTGCCGGCAGATCTGGCCGATGCCTCGGCGCGGGCGCGGCTCACGCCAGCGGCTGTTGCCGGCATCGTCAGGCTCGCAGACATCTGGCATCTGACCAGCACCGAGATCTGCACCTTGATCGGAGACGTATCGGAGAGAACCTGGTTCCGTATGAAGAAAGGCGAGTGGGAGGGCGTTCTCTCCCAGGATTCGCTGACACGCATCAGTGCTCTGATCGGCATCTTCAAGGGACTGCGGCTTCTGTTTTCCGAAGGGCTTGCCGATGAATGGGTGCGGTTGCCGAACAAAGGGCCTCTTTATGGTGGCCGGCGCCCCCTGGACGTGATGATCGAGGGCGGCATTCCGAAGCTGCTGCAGGTTCGCCAACACATCGACGCTTTGCGCGGCGGACTTTGAATGCAGATCCCGCCGCGCGCTGACATTTCCCAGCGCGACACGATCCGGCTCATTTCGACAGGCAGGCTCAAGGAGCCGGTCCTGATGCCGTTGGCCAGAAATCATGGAGATTTGGAGGACCTTGCGGAGCTCGAAGGAGCCACCAGCGGCCGCCTTCAGGCGCAGCAAGGGGGATTGTCCGACCTCGATCCGCGCGAACTGGTTTTCGGGAGGCCGGGCTACACCTTCATCAATGCGGCGTTCGCTTACACCCGTCCGGGCGGCAATCGTTTCAACGATGATGCCAGGGGCGCCTGGTACTGTGCGTTCGATGCAGAAACCGCGCTCGGCGAGGTCTCGTTTCATCTGACGCGCGAGCTTGCCGCGATCGAACGATTCGAAAACGTCACCGACTATGCGGAGCTCGTTGCCGACTTCATTGGCTCGTTTCACGATCTGCGCGGTGCTGAGTTCAGCAAGGACCCGGTGCTCGATCCGGATACTGCCTTAGCCTATCCTGCCGGTCAGGCGTTGGCGAAGCAACTCCGCAAGCAAGACGCCGCGACCGGTTTTGTTTATCCTTCCGTGAGACATGTTGGCGGGACCTGCCTTGTCGCCTTCCATCCAGATCTCGTTCAGAATCTCCGGCAAGGCGGTATCTGGCGTCTGGAATGGCAGGGTTCATCTGTTCCCGCGATCACGCCCATATAGCGCCATCTCTAACGCCGCCCGAACAGGCGACCGTCGATGGTGACGAGGCCAAGCGCAATCAGCGCCATGCCGCCCAATTCGAACAGTTCGAGCCGCTCGCCCAGGAACAGGAAGCCGAGCAGGATGGCACTGGCCGGCACGATGAGCGTGACCAGCGAGGCGTTGGTGGCGCCGGCCGAGGCGACAAGGTTGAAATAGAGGATATAGGCGAAGGCGGTCGACAGCAGCGCCAGCGCCAGCACCGCCGCCCAGACCGGCGGCGAGGCCGAAAACAGATTGGCGGTCCCGTAGGTGAACAGAACGACCGGGATCATGATGATGGTCGAGCAAGTCAATTGTCCGGTGGCAATGACCGGTGACGGCACACCCTTGAAGCGGCGGGCAATCATCAGCGCAACCGCATAGGATAGTGACGCTCCGATGAGCGCGAATTTCGCCCAGACCGGGCCGCCGAGCCCGGCGACGAGGCCGGGACCGATCATCACCGCCGTTCCCGCGATACCGAGGGCGATGCCGGCAAGCTTGTTCCAGGACAGCTTTTCGTCGCTGGTCAGGGCGTTGGCGAGGATCAGCGTCCAGAACGGCGTCGTCGAATTGAGCACCGAGGCGACGCCGGCGCCAAGCTCGGTCTGGCCGGCAAAGATCAGCGAGAAAGGGATGACATTGTTGGCGAGCGCCAGCAGGAAGAACAGGCCGGCATGCGGCAAAGCGAGGCGAAAGGATGGGCCGCGAACCGCAAGATAGAGCTGAAGTGCCGCCGCCGCGATGGTGACGCGGAACAGCACCAGCACCAGCGGAGGAAGTTCCGCCACCGCAATGCGGGCAAAGAAGAACGAACCGCCCCAGATGGCGCCGAGCAGCAGAAGCTGCGCCCAGTCCTTGAGCACCATCGGCCCGCGCATCGTGGTGGTGGCAGCTATCGCCATTGGTCGTCCTCCCAGACGAGATGCCTTGCTCTTCAGGCGTCTGTTCACGCCATACCCGATCCGGCCGCAAGGGCCACCCGAAACCTGAGCGATGGCCTAGCTCGCCCATAACCGGCGTACAGAAAGGCGTAGCGCCGCGAAGCCGGGGCGGCGAGACATAGAATTGTTTTCATTAGCCGCTAGCTTGGATTAATTGTGCGCAGCCTCAGTCAAGGGATTCGTCCATGCAGCGATTCGAAAATGCCCGCGAGGCAGCGCTGGCGCTGCGCCCGGACGATCCGATCTATTGCTTCCGCCCGCAGGTGCTGAAGGCGGATGCCAAACAGTTCATGGGCATGTTTCCCGGCAAGACCGCCTATGCGGTCAAGACCAATGGCGAGCAGATCGTGCTCAACGCACTGGTCGAGGCCGGCGTCAGCGCCTTCGATGTGGCCTCGCCGGGCGAATTCGCTGCCGTGCGCGCCGTCTCGCCGGACGCCGAGATGCTCTACATGCACCCGGTCAAGGCGCAGTCGGACATCAGGCTGGCACTGGAAAAGTACGCCATTCGCGTCATTTCGCTCGACCATGAGGACGAAATCACCAAGCTGACCAGGGTGGTGCGGGCGCTCGACATCGATGCGGGCGCGATCACCGTGTTCGTGCGCATCCAGACGAAAGGCTCGGCGGCCTACGAACTGTCGAAGAAGTTCGGCGCCGGACCGGCCAATGCGGTGGAACTCGCCGAACGGCTGAACCGGACCGGCTACAAGGTCGGGTTATGCTTTCACGTCGGCAGCCAGATCGAGGATCCCGACACCTATGAGCGGGCGCTAGCCTCCGCCGACTGGGTGCGCAACCGCGTCGGTTTCGACATTGCCGGGCTCGATGTCGGCGGCGGCTTTCCCGCCGAATACGGCCACGATCCGAACAGCCGCAAACCTGAAATGCCGTCGCTCGGCCAGATCATGTCGCGGCTGTCGGGCGACCTCCAGGAGTACCAGTTCGACCAGATGCCGTTGGTGGCCGAGCCCGGCCGGGTGATCGTGGCGCGCTGCCTGTCGCTGATCGTGCGCGTGCTGCTGCGCAAGGGCAAAAGGCTCTACATCAATGACGGCATCTGGGCGTCGCTGTCGGATTCCTGGACCGGCAAGATCACGCTGCCGGCGCGCTTCATCCCCGATCCCGCGATCCGCTCGCGCAATGGCGAGGACAAGACTATCGTGCCGTTCAAGGTCTGTGGCGCGACCTGCGATTCCGTCGATATATTGTCGCGGCCGTTCTGGCTGCCCGAGACCGTCGATACCGGCGACTGGATCGAGATCGGCCATATCGGCGCCTATTCGCTGTCGCTCCGAACACGGTTCAACGGCTTCTATCCCGATACTTTCGTCGAGGTGGCAACGCCATTCGACGAAGGCGATGCGCCGCAGGGGTTTGCCAGCCTGGAGACGATGGCGGATTAGTTGATGGTGAATGGTGAATAGTGAATGGAAGTAGTTCTTGCGTTCCGTCCGCTCCGGTGAATCGTCACCATTCACCATTCACCATTCACCATTCACCATTCACCATTCACCCGCGTCAGGCTACTCCGCCGCCAGCCTGGATGTTCTCGCCGGTCAGCCAGCGAGCCTCGTGCGAGGCTAGGAAAACCGCGACATCGGCGACGTCGCGCGGTGCTCCGATCCGGCCGAAGGGCGACATGCCGGCGGCCACGGCCCGGTCCCGCTCCGGAAGCAGGTCGGTGTCGGTGAAGCCTGGCGAAAGCGCATTCACGGTAACGGCGCGCGGGCCGAGTTCGCGCGAGAGGACGCGGACGAACTGCTCGACGGCTCCCTTGCTGCCGAGATAAAGCGCCGTCTGCGTGAAGAACATCTTCGTTCCACCGGTGGAGACGGCAATGATGCGCCCACCGTCGCGAACGCGGCGCGCCGCTTCCTGAAGCGTGAAGAAGGTGCCCTTGGCATTGGCGCCGAAGACGTGATCGAAGTCCGCTTCGGTGGCCTCGACGAGCGGCTTTATGACGGCGACGCCGACATTGGCGACGACGATGTCAATCGGCCCCATCTGTCTTTCGGTTTCGTCGAACAACCTGCGAATGTCGGGGATGCTGGAGACGTCCGCCTGGATGGCGACGGCTTTTCCGCCATTCCCTTCAATGGCGGCAACGACTTCCCTGGCGGCTTTCTTGTTGCCGACATAGTTGACGACCACGGCAGCACCCTTGGCTGCGAGGCCCTCTGCTATGGCGCGTCCGATGCCGCGCGAACTGCCGGTCACAAGTGCGGTCTTGCCTTCAAGTGGACGATGCATGGCTGTTCCTTCGTCTGACTACGGCCGCCTCGATCGAGCGGCGTTCCGGGGAAAAGCTAGGGCCATGCTATTGCTCAGAGAATAGCCTATTATCTAACTGACTTGTTAAGCCTGAGGTACATAATGCGAGGAAGCGAGTTTTCCGAACTCACGGCATTTGCAGCAATCATCGAAGAGGGAAGCTTTGTCCGCGCCGCGGCCAAGCTCAGGATTTCGCCTCCAGCACTCAGCCAGACGATACGTGGGCTGGAAGAGCGTCTCGGTGTCCGCCTGCTTAACCGCACCACGCGCAGCATGTCGCCGACCGCTGAGGGCGAGAAGCTGTTTGTCCGCATCGCACCGGCATTCGGCGAACTGGAAGGCGCCGTCGCGGACGCGCATGCATCACGTGGCCGGCCAGCAGGCTCGCTGCGCATCAATGTTCCGCGCATCGCCGCCACGCGTTTCATCGCGCCGATCCTCGGCGATTTCCGCCGCGCCTATCCCGATATCGCCCTCACAATCATTGTCGACGACATGCTCACCGACATCGTCGAGGGCCGCTTCGATGCCGGAATCAGACTGGGTGAGCGGCTGCACAAGGATATGGTGGCGGTGAAGCTCAGCGAGGAGCTCGAGATGGCTGCAGTGGCGGCGCCGAGCTATCTGCAGCATCACCCGATACCCCGTCACCCCGCGGACCTGCATCAGCACCAGTGCATCAATTTCCAGTGGCCGAGCGGCGGCAATCTCTACCGGTGGGAGTTCGCCCGAGGCCAACGTGCCCTGGAAGTGGCCGTCAGCGGTGGCCTGACGGTCAACGATACGGACCTGATGATCGGGGCGGTTCTGGATGGGGTCGGCGTGGCGTACATGCTGGAATACCAGGTCCGGCCGTGGATCGAAGCGGGAAAGCTCATCCGCTTTCTCGAAGCCTGGTCACCGAGATTTCCGGGTTTTTATCTATATCACGCAAGTTCCCGGCAGGTTCCCGCGCCGCTGCGAGCCTTCATCGATTTCTTGCTTGCCAGGCGGTGATGTGAATAGTGAATAGTGAATAGTGAATAGTAGTAGCTCTGGTGCTCAGTGCGGCTCCGGTGCTATTCTTTTCACCATTCACCGCCCTCACAGCCTCGCCAGCAGCTCCGGCGTCGGCCAGCCGTCGACCGGCAGGCCCAGCCGCATCTGCTCCTTGCGGATCGCTTCGCGGGTGTTGGTGCCCAGGATGCCGTCGACGGTGCCGACGTCATAGCCTTTCGCCTCGAGCTTGATCTGTAGCGCCTTCATCTGGTCGCCGTTGAGGCCGGGTTCGGGGTTGCGCGGATCGAATCGCGGCGCGCCCCCCAGCCGGGCGGCAAGATTTGCCGCGGTCAGGGCATAGGTGAAGGATTGGTTCCACTCGAGATAGACGTCGAAATTGTCGTAGGTCAGGAAGGCTGGCCCCTTGCGACCCATGGGCAGCGCCAGGCCGGCCTTCAGGCCGTTGTCGAGAAGGGGCGTACCGTCGGGCCTGGTAACGCCCCACTGGGTCCATTGCATCAACGGCAGCTTGTTGGTGCGTCCCGTCTGCTCCCACGGCAAATCGTCGGGCACACGGACTTCCTCGATCCAGGGCTGGTCGCGCTTCCAGCCGCGCGACTGGATCTTGCTGGCCGTGCTCATGATCACATCAGGCGCGCTGCCGCGCAGGTCGACCAGGCCATTGCCGTCGCCGTCCACGCCATGGCCGAGATAGTCGGAAGGCAACATCTGCGTCTGGCCGATCTCGCCGGCCCAGGCACCGGTCACGTCGGCCGGCACCACGCCGCGATCGATCAGCATCAGCAGCGGCACGATCTGCGGCCGGAACAACTGCGGGCGGCGGCAGTCATGCGAGAGGCTGACCAGCGCGTTCAGTGTGTGGAAATCGCCTTGCACGGCGCCAAAATCGGTTTCCAGGGCCCAGAAAGCGGCGATGACCGGCGCCTGCACGCCGAATTCGCGATCGGCGCGGGCAAAGATCTCGGCATACTTTTGCAGATTGGCCGCACCTTGCTTCAGTCGATGCGACGAGATCATGCGGTTCGAGAATTCGATGAAGGTCTGGGTGAAGACGCCCTGGGCGCGGTCGCGTGCCAATGCCTTCTCATCGAGGGTGGCGTTTTCCAGCGCATCAAGGCCGGCAGCGCCGACGCCGGCCGCCCTGGCCTCCGCCGCCACGCCCTGCTTCCATGCCTCGAAATCGCCGCCGCATTGCTGTGCCGCGGCCGGCACGGCGGTCAGGAGCAGCGCCGCGAGAAATCCAAAGCGCGATCGCATCGCCATCCTTCCGAGAAGATTACCAGCGGTTGCGGGCATTCGTCATTGGCTGTGTCGAAAAGCAGGCGGCAGGCCTGGTGTCAACGGGTGTTCTGCCGCAACCACTTCTTCCACGCGGCTTCGGAGCCGTTGAAGACGTTGATGTCGGCGTTTCCGGCCATGCCCGGTACGACGCCCGTTCCGGTATACTGCCAGAATGTGAAGGGATGGCTGCCGTATTTCTGGCGCGGATGCCCGGCGACGGAGCGCAGCCAGTAGGGGTAGCCGGGGAAGCCCGATAAACCATTATCTTCGAAGAAGTCGACCGACGTGTAGATGATCGGCTTCTTGCCGTAGTGTTTTTCGACGATTTCGAGGAATGTGCTCATCTCGCTGCGTACCGTGGCGGGATCGGGCCGCAGCTTGCAGGTCGGCGATTTCGGGTTCCATTCCATGTCGAGAACCGGCGGCATCGCCGAACTGTCTTTGGGCACGTTCTGGATGAACCAGCGCGCCTGGGTAGCGGCGGGCGTGCAAAAGTAGAAGAAATGATAGGCGGCGCGGGGGACGCCTGAGGCCTTGGTGCGGCTCCAATGCTCGTTGAAAGCTTCATCGAACCGGTCTCCGCCTTCGGTTGCCTTGATGAAGGCGAAAGAGATGCCGCTGGCCCTGGCCGCCGGCCAGTCGATCGAGGCCTGGTATTTGGAGACGTCGGTGCCGTGGACGGCATAGCTCCACGGTGCGCCGCTGTCCCATTCATGCGGGTCGGAATCGGCAAAACGCGGCGCGCGTACCGCAACCGTCGGGGCGCTGGATGACGACAGCGATGGCGTCAGATCCTCGACCGTCGAGCAGGCACCAAGCAGCATCAGCGTGATGAGGACCGCGAAACGGCGCATCGCTACTTCCCGAGCCGGTTTCAGCCGGCCGCTGATGGGTCTTTCCGCGGGTGGCCCCTCGACCGGGCGCGGCGTGTCTGAAACCGACTTACGCGACGCGCCTTGATCTTCGTTTCATGCGTTCCCAAACCGTTGCGCGGTTTTGGGACGCATGCATTAAAGCCCCGCCGGACGGTCACCCCACAGGATCGCCCGGTCTGTCCTAAGCGCGTCGCTTCGACGCGCTTA
Source organism: Mesorhizobium sp. ISC25 (assembly GCF_042295465.1). Lineage (NCBI taxonomy): Bacteria > Pseudomonadati > Pseudomonadota > Alphaproteobacteria > Hyphomicrobiales > Phyllobacteriaceae > Mesorhizobium > Mesorhizobium sp. ISC25. Next base: position 385,517 of record NZ_CP135441.1, read on the forward strand.
GCTCTCTGTCTATGCATGTCGTTGTCCCAAAACCGCTGCGCACTTTTAGGCGACATGCACCTGTGATCGCCGATCATGGTTGATATTCGGTTGACGGCGCTCGACAAGAGCCGCGATTTTGCCGAAACAATGGCGGCAAATCGATGACATAGATCGAGCGCGCCGGGGGGACTCAAAATGCAGATCCTTTTGAAGTTCGTCAAATGGCTGCTCGGCCTGGCTGTGCTGGCCGCCGCGGTACTCGCCGGCTGGCTGTATTTTGCGCCGCCGGAACTGATCCGCGTCGGTTCCGGCTATGCGGCCAAGATCGTCTGTTCGAACGTCTTCATCGCCGGGCGAGACGCCGACGACGTGCTTGCCGTCGATGTGCAGGCGCCGGGTCATCCGCTGCTTAAGCTGATGAGAGTGTCGGTCGACAAGGAGAAGGGAACGGTTTCGGCCGGCCTGTTCGGTGTGCTCGGCAAAAGTGTCGCGGTTGTGCGCGACGGGCTCGGCTGCGCATCGGTTCCCGACGGCGATATTGCCGCCGCCAAGGCTGTCGCCGGAGCTGTACCGACGCCGGCGCCGGCGCCCGATGCGATCTGGCCGGAGGGCGACAAGGCCGATGCCTCGCAGGATCCCGAGGTCGCGAAAGTCCTCGACGATCCAGCAATGACCGGCGCCGGCATGCGGGCGGTCGTGGTGGTCAAGAACGGCCGCATCGTCGCTGAGCGTTATGGCGACGGCTTTTCCGAAAAGACGCCGCTATTGGGCTGGTCGATGACCAAGACGGTAAATGCGGCGATCGTCGGCACGCTGGTGAAGGACGGCAAGCTGGCGATGACCAACCAGGGCCTGTTCGGTCCCTGGAAGGGAGATGGCCGCGCCATGATCAGCCTCGCCGACATGTTGGCGATGTCGAGCGGGCTGGAATTCAACGAAGATTATGGCGACGTTGCCGATGTAACGCGGATGCTCTATCTCGAACCGGACATGGCGGGCTTTGCCGGCTCCAAGCCGCTGACCGGCGAGGTCGGCAAGGTGTTTTCCTATTCGAGCGGCACGGCGGTGATGCTGTCCCGATTGTGGCAGGACGCAATCGGCGACAAGGACAAGGACAAGGCACTGGCCTGGCCGAGAACCGCGCTATTCGATCCGCTCGGCATGCACAGCGCTGTGCTTGAGGCCGACGAGAACGGCACCTTCGTCGGCTCATCCTATCTCTATGCCACGGCACGCGACTGGGCGCGCTTCGGCCAGTTCCTGCTGCAGGGCGGCGTCTGGAACGGCAAAGCGATCCTGCCCGCCGGCTTCGTCGACTGGATGCGGGAACCGGCAACTGCCTCGAAGGTCTACGGCAAGGGACAATTATGGATCGAAGGGCCGGGCGACGAGGAAAACCCCGGCGCCGGCATTGCCGTCGGCCTGCCCAAGGACACCTACTGGATGGAGGGGCATGACGGACAAACGGTCGCCATCGTCCCCTCGGAGCAGCTGGTTGTGTTGCGGCTCGGGCTGACGCCGGCCAGGCTCGGCTACCGGCCGCAGGCGATGGTAGCGGCGCTGGTCAAGGCGCTGCATTAGGCTGTATCGATATTCAGGTGATGCCGGCCTGCAAACGGCGGTTTCCTGCGCTTCCGGTGCTCACGTACCCAAAAGTACGCTCCGCTCCGGTTCTCGGAACCCACCGTTTTCGACTCGGCCTGACCTGAATCTCAACACATCCTGGCTATCGACCTGGTCCGACCACAGCGAGCCAGGCATAGCCGCGATAAAGCGTTTGGAAACGGAAGCTTGCGCCAACTCTTGCAGATTCCGAATCCAGAACCGCGCGCAGCGATTGACGTGGCTCGACATGGAATTTTTTCAGCCAGCCGCGCAACAGCGCGCGGAACCAGCCGGGCAAGGCTTCCTGCTGGCCAAAATCGACGACATGCAGCGAGCCGCCCGGTGACAGGGCTGCAAGTGCCGCGGATACCGTCTTCTCCCAGCCGGGTATCATCGACAGCGAATACGAGACAAAGACGCGGTCGAAACTTTCGACGCCGAACAACGCCGTCGCGTCGAAATCCGTGGCATCGCCGCGCGCCAGCGTGACGCGGCCGGAGAGGCCTTCGCGAGCGAGGGCGGCAGTGGCCGTCTCCAGCATCTCGGCCGAAATATCGAGGCCGAAGAAGCGGGCGCCGGGATAGCGGCGGGCGGCGAGGATGATGTTGCGGCCGGTGCCGCAGCCGAGCTCGAGCACGGTGCCGCCGGCCGGCACATCCAGTTCGGCGATAAGCCGGTCGCGGCCGAGCAAATAGTATTTGCGGGTCAGGTCGTAGATGTGGCGCTGCCAACGATAGACGCCGTCCATCAGCTCGGCATGGCTGGCCGGCAATTCGGTCGCGCTCATGCGCCCTGCTTCACGTAGAGATGGAAGCCGCCATAGATGGCCGAGCGGTCGCGGGCCGAAAACTCGCGCGAGGCGTCGTTCTCGTAGCGCCACTGGTCGAGCAGCGAATTCGAGACGCGGCCGGGCAGCAGGCTGGGTTCCGCTGCGGTGCGGAAGATGACGCGGGCGCCGGTGGAGGCGGTTCGGGTGATCTCGGCCCACAACCCGTTGAGCTGGTCGTCGGTCATCCAGTCCTGTGCGTCGAGCAGCACGAAGCGGTCGACGGAACCGGCATCCTTGCCGGCAAGGAACTCGATCAGATTGGCGTGGTGGATGGCGACGCGATCGACGTTGTTGCGGATCGTCTTGTAGTTGCGCTTTTCGAGATAGGCGGGCAGGGCGGCCTCGCCCGGGTTGGGGTAGCGGCGGGCAAAAGCCTGCCAGGCGAAATAGTTGGTCTTCAGCGGAAAATCGCAGGCGAGCTTTTCCAGTCGTGCCTTCAGCACGCTGGCCATGGTGCCGTCACCCGAGGTGATCAGCGAATCGTACTGGGCCGGCGGAATGCCGAGGCCGAACAGCGAAGCCTTTCGCGATGTCGCCCATTTCAGCAGCGGTTTTTCGAAGACTGGCGCCAGCTCCTCGTCGAAGAAGCGGCGCTGATCGGCGATGCTCTTGGCGTCCATGATGCCGGCCGGGTCGACGCCGAAGAATTTTGCGGTGCGATGGCCCATCGCAATGAACAGGCCAAGCAGGCCGGTCTGGTAGAAATTGCGGTCGAATACGGCGATGCGGCGACGGCCGCGCCAGTTGCGGCGCTCCCAATAATGGCGGCTGACCGGGTCGAGATGCGGCGCGATGAAGCGGTCGTAGGCCTGTGAATTGTGCCCGGTCTCAGCCGCGCCGAAGAAACGGAACAGGTCGCCCTGCGACGGCAGGTGACGGACGGCTTCGAGCTTCATGCGGTTCAGCGCGATATGCGCGGCGTTGAGGTCGACGGCATCGATCCTTTCCGGCGACCGGGTGAGATAGGCGAGGATGTTACAGCCGCCAGACGCAATGGTGACGATGCGGTGGCCCGTCCCGAGCTGCATCGCGTCCATGTCGATTTCAGGGTCTTCCCAGATCTGCGGGTAGACAAGGCCGGAGAACAGGAAGGCGAACAAGCGTTCGGAGATTCCGGCTTTCGACAGCGGGCGGTTCTGGTAGACGGCCTTGCCGACTTCCTTGCCGCGGCGAAAAACCAGTTCCCCAGAAATGTCCGTCATGGCAAGGCGATTCCCCGTTTGCTTTGCCGCAAGCGGGTAGCGCAGGGTCATGACAGGCCAGTGACAGCCTGTTGACGCGAGTTCAGGCCTTGCCAAATCCACCCGGGGTCGGCGTCGTCACGATGACCGCCTCGCCGGCGTCGAGGATGGTCTGATCGCAGGCTTTCAGCGTCTCGATCGCGCCGGTCTTGCGGCGGACCTTGGTCGAGCCGACCTCGCCATCGCCGCCTCCGTCCAGCCCCTGCGGCGGGCCGTTGCGATGCGAGGACAGGATCGCGCATTCCATCTTTTCGAGGAAGCGGATGGTGCGCTTGGTGCCGTCGCCGGCATTCCATTTGCCTTTGCCGCCGGAGCCTTCGCGGATATGAAAATCCTCGAGCAATACCGGGAAACGCAGTTCCAGCACTTCCGGATCGGTCAGGCGCGAATTGGTCATATGGGTGTGGACGCCGGAGGTGCCGGCAAAGCCGCGGCCGTCGTTCATCCGGCCGGCCGGCGAGCCCGAGCAGATCGTCTCGTAATACTGGTACTGCTTGTTGCCGAAGGTGAGGTTGTTCATCGTGCCTTGCGCATTGGCCATCGCCCCCATCGCCCCGAACAGCGCGTTGGTGACATGCTGCGAGGTCTCGACATTACCGGCGACGACCGCCGCGGGATAGGCGGGCTTCAGCATCGAGCCGTCGGGAATGATGATATTGATCGGCCGCAGACATCCGGCATTCATCGGGATGTTGTCTTCGACCATGACGCGGAAGGCATAAAGCACAGCGGCTCGGGCGACTGGCTCCGGCGCATTGAAATTGTTCTTCATCACCCGCGACGTCCCGGTGAAATCGACAGTCGCTTCGCGCTTCCGCCGGTCGACCGATATCTTCACCTTGATCATTTGTCCGGTGTCGGTCGGATATTCGTATTCGGAACTGTCGGGCAGCCGCTCCAGAACGCGGCGCACGCTTTCGGCGGCATTATCCTGGACGTGACCCATATACGCTTCGACCACATCGAGACCGAAATGCGCGACCATCTTGCGCAGTTCGGCGACGCCCTTTTCGTTCGCGGCGATCTGCGCCTTGAGGTCGGCGATGTTCTGGTGCGGATTGCGCGCCGGGTAGGGGTGGTTGGTGAGCAGCGTCTCCAGGTCCTTCTCGCGGAACCGGCCGCGATCGACGATGCGGAAATTATCGAACAGCACGCCTTCCTCGTCGACGGTAGTGGCAAGCGGCGTCATCGAGCCAGGCGCGGTGCCGCCAATGTCGGCATGGTGGCCACGCGAGGCGACGTAGAAGAGGATCTCCTCCCCCCTCGAGGGGGAGGTGGCGGCGAAGCCGCCGGAGGGGGTCGTTGCGGCAGTGCTCGACGCACTTGTGGTGACTTCTGAGAGGACCCCACCCGGCCGCTTCGCGGCCACCCTCCCCTCAAGGGGCAGGGAAAACACCGGCGTCACCACTGTAATATCAGGCAGATGCGTGCCGCCATTGTAAGGGGCGTTGAGGGCAAAGACGTCGCCGGGATGGATGTCGCCGGAGTTGAGCCGGATGATGGTCTCCACCGAGCGGTCCATCGAGCCGAGATGCACCGGCATATGCGGTGCATTGGCGACCAGCGCGCCATCCCGGTCGAAAACCGCGCAGGAGAAATCGAGCCGCTCCTTGATGTTGACGGAATAGGCGGTGTTCTGCAGCGTCACACCCATCTGCTCGGCGATCGACATGAACAGATTGTTGAATACCTCCAGCATCACCGGATCGGCTTCGGTGCCGAGTGCGGCCTGCCGGCGCTTCTTCTCGACGCGCCGCATCAATACGTGGTCCTTGGCGGTGATCTCGGCCTGCCAGCCCGGCTCGACGACAACGGTCTGGTTCGGCTCGATGATCAAAGCGGGGCCGGCGATCTTGTTACCGGGCTTCAGCGTCTCGCGAGGGAAGATGCCGGCGTCGCGCCAGACGCCGTCGACAAAGATTTTCCGAGTCCCGGAAGGACTTGCGGCCATGTCTTCAACAACTGAATCGCTTTCGTCGCGGCCGGTGCCGCCGGTATCGGTACCCTCGACGCCGATCGATTCGACGATCATCGGCTTGTCGTCGTAGACGAAACCGAACTGCGCCTTGTGCGCCAGTTCGAAGTCCGCCTTAGCCTGCGCGATCGAGCCATGCTCGAAGTTCACGGGCAGCGCGGTATCGGTGCCGTCATAGCGGATCTGCAGCACCGGTCTCGAGGCGACCGCGTCTTCGGTGATGCCCTGTGCGGCGAGTTCGTCGATGACGGCTTTGCGCAGCGTTGCGATGAGTTCATCGATCGCCGCCCCGGCGTCCTCCACCAGCGGCTTCAGCAGCGCTTGCTGGCGTGACGCAAACACCGAGGATAGTCCGATGCCATAGGCCGACAGCAGGCCAGAGAACGGATGGATCAGCACCGCCTCCATGCCGAGCGCATCGGCGACCAGGCAAGCGTGCTGGCCGCCGGCGCCGCCGAAACAGTTCAGGAGGTATTCGGTGACGTCGTAGCCGCGCTGCACAGAAATCTTCTTGATGGCGTTGGCCATGTTTTCGACGGCGATGGTGATGAACCCTTCGGCGACGGTTTCCGGCGAGCGGCCGTCGCCGATCTCGGCGGCAAGTGCGGCGAATTTTTCGCGAACCGTCTGCACGTCGAGCGGTTCGTCCTGGCCCGGTCCGAAAATAGCCGGGAAGAACTCGGGCTGCAGCTTGCCCAGCATGACATTGGCGTCGGTGACGGCCAACGGGCCGCCGCGCCTATAGGCGGCCGGGCCGGGATTGGCGCCGGCCGAATCCGGCCCGGCGCGAAAGCGGCCGGCCTCATAATGCAGGATCGAGCCGCCGCCTGCAGCAACGGTGTGGATGCGCATCATCGGCGCGCGGATGCGCACGCCGGCGACCTCGGTGTCGAAGGCGCGCTCGTAGTCGCCATCATAGTGCGCGACATCGGTGGAGGTGCCGCCCATGTCGAAGCCGATGACCTTGCCGAAACCGGCGAGTTTTGCCGTCTCGACCATGCCGACGACACCGCCGGCCGGGCCGGACAACAGCGCGTCCTTGCCTTGGAACATGTCGGCGGCGGTGAGGCCGCCCGACGACATCATGAACATGAGGCGAGGGCTTTCCCTCCCCCTTGAGGGGAGGGTGGCGGCGAAGCCGCCGGGTGGGGTCGGCTCGACTGGGTTCGACGCTCTGGCGGTGCCTTCTGAGATGACCCCCTCTGTCGGCTTCGCCGACATCTCCCCCACAAGGGGGGAGATTGGCGCGGCACCCAGTTCCTCCGCCACCTTCTGCACATACCTTGCCAGGATCGGCGACAGATAGGCGTCGACCACCGTGGTGTCGCCGCGGCCGACCAGCTTGATCAGCGGCGAGACCTCGTGACTGACCGAGACCTGCGAGAATCCGAGCTTTCGACAGACTTTGGCGACCGCCTTTTCGTGATCGGGATGTTTCCAGGCATGCATGAAGACGATCGCGACCGCATCGATACCGTCAGCCTTGGCTTGCTCAATAGCCGGGCGTACGGAAGCAATGTCGAGCAGGCGCTCGACACTGCCGTCGGCGCGAACCCTTTCGTCGATTTCGACGACACGCTCGTAGAGCTGTTCGGGAAGGATGATCTGCTTGGCAAAGATATCGGGCCTGGCCTGGTAGGCAATCCTCAGCGCATCGCGGAAGCCTTTGGTGATGAGCAGCAGCACGCGGTCGCCCTTGCGCTCGAGAAGCGCATTGGTGGCGACCGTGGTGCCCATTTTGACATCGCCGATCAGCGCGGAGGGGATTGGGGCGCCGGGCTGGACGCCGAGCAGTTCGCGAATGCCCTGGATGGCAGCGTCGGCATAGGCTTCGGGATTTTCCGAAAGGAGTTTCCTGGGATGCAGCCCGCCTTCCGGGTCCCGGCCGATGACGTCGGTGAAGGTACCACCGCGGTCGATCCAGAAATCCCATTTTGCGGTCATGGCAGCGCCTCCGGGCATTTTCATTTATGCATCCTGTTAGTGCTCAATGCTTTGTACGGCCAAGCGCTTGATGTTACACGCGGAAATGCAACGTTACGAAACTCATCATGAGCTGATGCATTGTGCCCTCGATCGTCGCCGGTAACGGTGGCGTGATTAGAGGAGAGATATCATGAAGAAACTCATTCTTGCGTCGGTGTCGGCGCTTGCGTTGCTTGGCCTTGCCGCCTGCAGCAACAGCGGCACCGATAACACCACGACGCAGAGCACCAACCCGCCGGCATCCGACCAGACGATGAAGCCGGCTGCTCCTGACGCAAACAAGCCTGCCGAGCCGGCTCCGGCGCCTGCGCCTGCGCCGGCTGCCCCCGCGCAGTAGTCGCAGTAGTCAATGTGACAACCAAGAAAGGCCGGCCTCACACGCCGGCCTTTCTGCTGCTTACGATACCCGCGCATTGTGGCCGAGTGCGACGACGCGGGTTTGCGCGCAGCGGCTTCCGTCTGCCGATTTCCATGGGTAAGCACTAGCAAACCGGCCGCCTTAGGCATTCGCCAAATCGATTGGGCCAGCCCCTGCGGCACTGTCTTGGCTTGATAGCGATGGGTGGTTGGCCCTATGAAGCCCCCATGTCGATTTGGGACCGCCTTGGAGACTTCGTCACACGCGTTTCATCTTCAGCGTCGTCAGGCGTCGCCGAAGTGGTCGAGGCCGTGCGCACGGTTTTCTCCGGCGATGCCGATCTGCGCCGGCGTGTCGCCTTCTCGGTGGCGATGATCGCCCTGTCGGCCAAGATGGCCAAGGCAGACGGCATAGTCACGCAAGACGAGGTGCGCGCCTTCCAGGAAATATTCGAGGTGCCGAAGGAACAGAGGCGCAATGTGGCGCGGCTCTACGATTTGGCCAAACGCGACATTGCCGGCTTCGAAACCTATGCCGAGCGGATGGCGCAGCTTTGCGGTTCGGGCCATTCGAATTGCCTGATGCTGGAGGACATACTCGACGGGCTGTTCCACATCGCCAAGGCCGACGGGCTGGTGCATGAGCGCGAGGGCCAATTCCTGCATCGCATCGCCGAGATCTTCCGAATCGATGAGGCGCATTACCAGAGCATCCTGGCGCGGCATGTCGATCTGGGTGCCGCCGATCCTTATGTTGTGCTCGGCATCGAGCGTGGGAAGCCGTTCGAGGAGGTCCGCAGGCGCTACCGCAAGCTGGTCTCCGACAATCATCCGGACCGGCTGATCGCACGCGGCCTGCCGCAGGAATTCATCAAGATCGCGACGACCAGGCTGGCGGCGATCAACGCGGCCTATGAGATGATCGAGCGAGGCCTGCGGCACGCATGAGCGGCTTTCCGCCCGACGAGCCGAGCGCCGAGGTCAGGGTATCGCCGAATTTCGGACCACGGCGCAGCACGCTTAGACCCGATATGATCGTGCTGCACTACACCGGCATGGCAACCGGCGCCGGTGCCGAGGAATGGTTGTGCGATCCGGCAAGCGAGGTCTCGTCGCACTATCTGGTCCATGAGGACGGCCGCATTGTTCAGATGGTAAGGGAAAGCGACCGCGCCTGGCATGCCGGCAAGAGCTCATGGTTCGGACAGAGCGACGTCAACTCCTGCTCGATCGGCATCGAGATCGTCAATCCGGGGCATACGCTCGGCTATCGCAACTTTCCAAAACCGCAGATCGACGCGGTGATCGGCCTGTGCGCCGGCATCGTCGAGCGCCATTCCATTCCGGCGCAGCGGGTGCTCGCCCATTCCGACGTGGCACCGGGGCGCAAGGTCGATCCGGGCGAGAAATTTCCATGGAAAGCCTTGTTTGCCGCCGGTGTCGGCCATGTTGTGTCGGCAGCACCGATCCGGCGTGGCGCCGTGCTGAAGCCAGGCGATACCGGCGCCGAGGTCGAGGCGCTGCAGTCGATGCTGGCGCTCTATGGCTATGGCGTCGAGATCACCGGCGCTTTCGACCGGCAGACCGAAATCGTGGTCGAGGCATTTCAGCGGCATTTCCGGCAGCGCCTGGTCGATGGCATGGCTGACGGATCGACGATCCGCACGCTGGAAAGGCTGCTCGCTTCCGCAAGGATAGCCACTCTCAAATAGTCTTTCCCAAGCTTCAAAGTTACAATCTGTTACCCAAAGTGACTTGCCTCGCCTTCTTTGGCGCCAATTCGGTCGTCAAAGGCGATCCGTACAGATTGTCGGACCTCTATCCCCCCAGATGTTCCGATGTTGATTGAGGTATCTGCGCGAAGTTCTTTGTGCAGATCAAACAGAACAGGATCACATGCAGAAATTGACCGTTTTAACGGCAGCCATTGCTGCCGGCGTAATGACTTTTGCCTTCAGTGCAGCGAACAGCGCACCGCTGAGCCAACGGGCCGATCAGGGCTTCAGTGCCGCAGCCGGCAAAACCGCCATGCCGAAAGCAACCCGTGGTACGAAAGTAGAGAAGACCGCCACCGCAAAAGTGGAAAAAGCGGCCGCGGTAAAGACGGAAAAGCCAGCCTCCGCAAAAAAGCCAACTGCTGCGAGAAAGACAATCTCCAAACAGCATGTGAAGCGCAACCGCAAACGCATCGACCACATGGCAACGGCGTCAGTCGCTCCGAAGAGCAGGCCAGCGCCCCAGGCGGCGGTTGTCGGCGGCAGCGGACAGTATTCGGCGATCATTGCGCGTTATGCCGCCAGCTATGGCGTGCCGGTGTCGCTCGCCAATGCCGTCATCAAGATCGAGAGCAACTACCAGCCGAACCAGGTCGGCAGCGCCGGCGAGATCGGCCTGATGCAGATCAAGCCAGCGACGGCAAGGATGATGGGCTATAGCGGTTCTGTTCAGGGTCTCTACGATCCCGATACCAACATCAAATACGGCATGAAGTACCTTGCCATGGCGCGGGATCTCGGCGGCGGCACGACCTGCGGCACGATCCTGAAATACAATGCCGGCCACGCCGCCACACGGATGAACCCGGTGTCCGCAGCCTATTGCGGCAAGGTCAAGGTGCAGCTGGCAGCACTTGGAGCGCCCGCCTGACAAGCGATAACTTGCTTTTTCGTTTGCGTTTTCGGGCCTGAACCCCTTTATACGCCTTGCCAGCTGGCCGGGCGGCCGCACCCGCGAAGCCGAAAGGCTGCGGGTGAGGAAAGTCCGGGCTCCATGGAGACACGGTGCCGGTTAATGGCCGGCGGGGGCGACCCCAGGGAAAGTGCCACAGAAAGCAAACCGCCACGATCCAATCGTGGCAAGGGTGAAAGGGTGGGGTAAGAGCCCACCGCGCGACTGGCAACAGGAGCGGCACGGTAAACCCCACCGGGAGCAAGACCGAATAGGGGCGGTGCGAGGGGAAACCCTCGAGGGCTGTTTCCGGCTCACCGTCCGGGTAGGTTGCGTGAGGCGTATGGCAACATGCGCCCAAGATGAATGGCCGCCACGTTCTCGCCCCGTAAGGGGCGAGGGCCATACAGAACCCGGCTTACAGGCCAGCTGGCAGTTTCCCGAAAAAAAGAAATCTCCTGATATCAGCAGGTTGCGTCTTCGGGCGCAGCCGCTGATTCACTTTTCGCCCCGGCAATCCCGCGCGACATTCCTTGAAATGGTGCGATTAAATCGTACCATTTGGATGGCAGTACTGAGGAGCACGTCATGGGCCAGGTCGATAAACGTAGCATCACGCTGTCGCCGGAACTGGCGGCGGCGGTCGACGACGTGGTCGCCGCCGGCGAATATGCCTCGGCAAGCGAGGTGATCCGCGATGCGCTGCGGCAATGGAAGGATCGGCGCGACCTGCTCGGCTACACCCTCGAGGAATTGCGCAGACTGGTGCAGGAGGGGATCGACAGCGGGCCGGGGCGGTTTGCGTCGATCGACGAAATAAAGGCCGAAGCGCGGAGACGATTGAAACCCGACAGCGCGGCATGAATTTGCTGCCCATCATCCGAACTGCACATGCAGAAGAGGATTTGATCGCGATTTGGCTTTATGTTGCGCAAGACAGCGAGGCTGCAGCGGATCGGTTGCTCGATCGGATCGTAGCCCGCTGGCAGCAAGTGGCCACTTATTCCTTCCGAGGTGCGTCGCGCGAAGACATCGCACCCGGTCTCCGTCACCTGATCATCGGCGAGTACCTCACCTTGTATCGTGTCCGCGAAGAGGCGATCGAAATCGTTCGCGTGCTGCACGGCCGGCGCAAGATCGACGCCGGCGATCTGAATTCGTGATTGCAGATTCAGCCACCGATTGCGTCTAGCGACGCCTCGATCGCCTGCCAAAGCTCTTCCACCGGCTCGCAGCCGACCGACAGGCGAACGAAGCCGGGCGGAACGGCGTCTCCCCTTTTTGATCGCCGTTCGGCCGAGGTATGTACGCCGCCGAACGATGTCGCTGCCTGCATCAACGCGCAGTTGTTGATGAAATCCTCCGCCTTGTCCTCAGAGGCGAGCACGAACGAAATGAGAAATCCGAAGCGCTCCATCTGGGCGCGGGCAAGATTGTGCGATGGGTCGCTCTCCAGTCCCGGAAAGCGCAAGCCGCTGATCGCGCGATGGTTTTTCAGCCGTCGCGCTATCATTTCGGCGGAAGCGCACATGCGGTCGAAACGAACCTCCAGCGTTTCGAGGCCGCGATGCACCAGCCATGCCTCGAACGGCCCGGGGATAGCGCCCGACGTCTCGCGCCAGTCGGTCACCCTCGAGATAATGTCCGCGTCGCGGCTGGCGACATGGCCGAACAGCACATCGGAATGGCCGTTTGGTGCCTTGGTGTCGGCGGCAATGACGATATCGGCGCCGAGATCGAGCGGGCGCTGGCCGAAAGGCGTCATCGTCGTGTTGTCGACCACAAGCACCGCGCCCGCTTTGTGCACGGCTTCGGCGACGGCTGCGATGTCGCATATGTCCAGTCCTGGGTTGGCGGGCGTTTCGACGAACGCAAGCCGATACCCGTCAAAGCCGCCGTCGAGGAAGCTCGATGTTGGCCGGACATCACAAGCGATGCCGAAGGACTTCAAGAAACGGTCTGCCAGCGCTCGCGTCGTATGATAACCGTCGGACGGCAGCAGGATACGGTCGCCGGCTTTGAGCAGGCCGAAAAATACCGCCGAGATGGCAGCCATCCCCGAGGGAAAGGCAACGCATGGGGCGTCTTCCAAATGCGCCAGCATGTGCTCGACCGCATCCCAGGTCGGATTGCTGAAGCGGCCATATTGATCGAAGCCGGTGGCGTCACCCGGCGCGTGGAAAATGGCGGCCATGGTCAGGGGCAAGGGGATCGGGTCGCCCTTGGCAAGCCTGCCGCGACGAAGATGGGGAAGTGCCGCGGCGCGCGACTTGGCTGTTTCGGACATGATTTCAAACCTCGTTACTGACCGAAAAGGAGATGCCGAGGCTATGCGCGGCAGCGATCCGCAGCAAGCCGGCTCCGGTTGGACCACACGGCTCTAAACGCTTCGTTAGGCTTAATAGAGGATAAAGACAGGAGTGCCGTCAAAGCTGCTCTCCCCAGTCGTGGCAGGCGCGTTTTGAAGACTGTTCCCGTTGACGCCCATAACACCCCATGATATCCCATTCCGATACTCAAGCCTTCGTTCCGTGTCAGGGTGAAGCGTACGCCAATCGGGCAGCCGCGGCGGCTGCGCGTTTGCCTGCGTTCACCCGTCATAACGAAGTGGGTTTTGGACGGCGACCGGGCCGGGGCGGCGCGGACAGGAAGATGCAGAGGGGTGCGGCGGCGCAAGCGGCCGTAACGCGTAATGGACCGGTTTCTGTCGAACGCGGTGAACAGGATCGATGCGAAGGGACGGGTATCCGTGCCGGCGCATTTCCGTGCCGTTGTGCAGAAACGCGGCTATTCGGAACTTTATGCGCTACGCTGCCTGGATCGCCCGGCGATGGATGTCGGTGGGCTCGACCTGCTCGATCGCTACGAGCAGCGCATCGCCCAGGAAGACCCGTTCCTGCAGACGGCGGACGACATGTCGTTCTTCTGCCATGGCGATGGAACGTTTCTGAAGCTCGACCAGGACGGCCGTATCACGATGAGCGATTTCATTCGCGAGCATACCGGCATTTCAGCAGAGGTGGCCTTCGTTGGCCGCGGCAATTTCTTTCAGATCTGGGAGCCGGGACGGCTCAGCGCCTATGGGACGGAAGCACGCGCCCGGCTTTTGCAGCTTCGGCAGGGCACGAAGCCCGGGGAGCGGCCGGAATGATGGCGGGCGACGGCGATGAAGTTCATGCCGTTGGCGGACCAGCCCGTCACATTCCGGTCCTCCTTGCCGAAGTTCTGGAGGCGCTGGCGCCGACAAAAGGCGAGGTGATCGTCGACGGCACATTCGGTGCCGGCGGCTACACCAAGGCCATTCTGGCAAGCGGAGCCTCGGTCGTCGCCATCGACCGCGATCCGGATGCGATCGCGGCGGGGCGGGCCCTTGAACAGCAGTCCGGCGGCAAGCTCAGGCTTATCCAGGCACCGTTCTCCACGCTCGACGAGCAGGTTGAAAGTGCCGATGGCGTCGTGCTCGACATCGGCATCTCCTCCATGCAGATCGACCAGCCGGAGCGCGGCTTTTCGTTCCGGGCCGATGGACCGCTCGACATGCGCATGGCGCAGGCGGGCCTGAGCGCCGCCGACGTCGTCAATACCTTCAAGGTGGGCGATCTTGCCCGCATCTTCGGTTTTCTCGGCGAGGAACGCCATGCCGGGCGCATCGCCCGCATGATCGAGAGCCGTCGCGAAAAACGCCCGTTCGAGCGCACGCTCGACCTTGCCGATGCCATCGAAACGCATATCGGTCGCGCGCCAAAAGACAAGATCCATCCGGCCACCCGCATTTTCCAGGCGCTGCGCATCTTCGTCAATGACGAACTCGGCGAACTGGCCAAGGCACTGTTTGCCGCCGAGCGCGTACTGAAACCGGGCGGCCGGCTTGCCGTGGTGACCTTCCATTCGCTCGAGGACCGCATCGTCAAGCGCTTCATCGCCGACAGAGCCGATTCAGCGACCGGATCGCGGCATCTGCCCGAGGCGCAGGCGCGCACCGCCACCTTCACCAAGAAGGGCGGCGGCGTGACGCCTGGCGATGCCGAGATATCGGCAAATCCGCGGGCGCGCTCGGCAAGGCTGCGCGCCGCGATCCGTACAGAGGCGCCGGCGCGTGCCGGCGATTTTTCGATTTTCGGCCTGCCAAAACTGCCTGGCCCAAAGCTTCCCGGCGCCGATCGACCGGGAGAGAGGTGAGCACGTGTTTCGTACCAGCGACATAGTCCTGATCGCCGTCATGGTTTCGGCGGCTGCCCTGACCTACAAGACCAAGCGCGAGGCCGAGGAGCAACTGGCGGCAGTGCACAAGATCCAGGCGCAGATCCGCTATGAAGAGGACACGATCGACCTGCTCAAGGCGGACTGGAGCCTGCTTACCCAGCCGTCGCGCCTGCAGAAGCTCACCGAAATCTACAAATCGCAACTCGGACTCGAGCCGGTCAACGCGCGGCAGATCGTCGGGCTGGACGATCTGCCGGCGAAACCCGTCAACATCGAGGACCTTTCATCCCAGCGGCTGGGCGGCATGGCCGATGTCGGCGGCAAGGACCCCGTGCTGACCGGAGGCATCGTCCAATGATCACCGGATTTCCAATCGCCGCCAGATTTCCAAAGGTTGGGAGGCTGCTGCAGCGCGGTTCGAAGCCCGGTGCGGGCGGATCGATCGTGGTCGAAGGCGCCCGCAAGGCGACCGGTGGCAAGGGCAGGACCCGCATCGTCATGACGATGGCGGTGTTCTTCGGCATCTATTCGACCATTGCCGGGCGGCTGGTCTATCTTGGTTTCCAGAATCCCGACCTGTCGGGCGGCCCGCAGAGCCGGGTGACGGCATCGCGACCCGACATCGTCGACCGTAACGGCGAAGTGCTGGCGACCGACATCAAGACCGCGTCGCTGTTTGCTGAGCCGCGCCGCATCGTCGATGCCGACGAGGCGATCGAAAAGCTGTCGACGGTGCTTCCCGAGATCGACTACGAGCAGACATATAACAAGCTGAAGAGCGGCGCCGGCTTCGTCTGGCTGCAGCGGCAACTGACGCCGAAGCAGCAGGCCGACATCATGCAGCTCGGCATCCCCGGATTCGGCTTCCGCACCGAAAAGCGCCGGTTCTATCCGGCCGGCGAAACCTCGTCCTACATTGTCGGCCTGACCAACATCGACAATCAGGGCATCTCCGGCATGGAGAAATACATCGACGAACAGGGCTTGAGCGATCTTCAGGCGTCGGGTCTGGCGGTGGCCAAGGATTTGAAGCCGGTGCAGCTCTCGATCGACCTGCGCGTCCAGCATATCCTGCGTGACGAGGTCGCCACCGGCATGGAAAAGTACCATGCGATCGCGGCGGGCGCCGTCGTGCTCAACGTCAAGACCGGTGAGGTGCTGGCGATGGCCTCGGTTCCGGATTTCGATCCGAACAATCCCTATAACGCGCAGGACAAGGACCGGCTCAACCGTATGTCGGCTGGCCTCTATGAAATGGGGTCGACCTTCAAGAGCTTCACCACCGCCATGGCGCTCGATTCCGGCAAGATAACGCTGCAAAGCCGCTTCGATGCGTCGCGCCCGATCAGGATCGGCCATCAGACCATCCATGATTTCCACGGCAAGGGCCGGGTCCTATCGGTGCCGGAAGTGTTCATCTATTCCTCCAACATTGGCTCTGCCAAGGAAGCCGAAGCGGTTGGCATCGACGGACACCGCGAATTCCTGCATCGCCTGGGAATCCTCGAGAAGATGCAGACCGAACTGCCGGAAGTCGCCCGGCCGACCGAGCCCAAGGTCTGGAAGCAGGTCAATTCGATCACTATCGCCTTCGGCCACGGTGTGTCGACGACGCCGCTGCAGACAGCGGTCGGCTGCGCCGCGCTGATGAATGGCGGCTATCTGATGGACCCGACATTCCTGCCGCGCACGCAGGAGCAGGCGATGGCGGTGGCCAAGAAAGTGGTCAGCGACAAGACCGTCGAGGGCATGCGCTATCTCTATGCACTCAATGCCGAAAAGGGATCCGGCCGCAATGCACGGGTGCCAGGATACCGGGTGGGCGGCAAGACGGGAACGGCGGAGAAGGTCGTCAACGGCCGCTACTCGAAGGAAAAGAATTTCAACGCCTTCGTTGCGGCTTTCCCGATGGACGATCCGCAATACATAGTGCTTACGATCGCCGACGAACCGAAGCCGGAAAAGCCCGGCATGGGTGCTACGGCCGCCTCGAACGCGGGCATCATGGCTGCAAACATCATCCGACGTGCGGCTTCCATGCTTGGCGTGAAGCCAGATTTCAGCCATGAAAATGGTGCAACGCTGGTTTCCTATCAGTGATTCTTGGGGCGCGCCGGTAACTGCGCGCTATTTTGTTGCGATGAACGGGGTTCGATGAAGCTGAAAAATCTAACCGGTATCCTGCCTGTCGAGGGGACAGCTTCCTTCGACATGGAGGTTACAGGGATTTCGTCGGATTCCCGCCAGGTGACACGGGGTGTCGTCTTTTTCGCGCTCACCGGCTCCAAGGCGGATGGCGCAGCCTATGCAGCCGATGCCGCGAGCCGCGGCGCTGCAGCGATCGTGGTCGGCAAGGGCAGTGCGGTCGCCGGGCTGCCAGTTCCGGTTCTTGTCGTAGACGATCCGCGCCTTGCGCTGGCGCTGAGTGCTGCCCGTTTTTTCGGCAAGCAACCGCAAACCATGGTCGCGGTGACCGGCACCAGCGGCAAGACCTCCGTCGCCGCATTCACCCGGCAGATATGGGAGCAGGCGGGTTTGGTCGCCGCTTCGATCGGCACGACCGGTGTGGTTGCGCCGGGCCGCAACGAATATGGCTCGCTGACCACGCCGGATCCGGTGGCGCTGCACAGGCTGCTCAAGGAGTTGGCGGAGGCCGGCGTCACCCACGCCTCGATGGAAGCGTCCAGCCATGGCCTCGACCAGCGCCGGCTCGACGGCGTCAAGCTTGCGGCCGGCGGCTTCACCAATCTCGGCCGCGACCATATGGACTATCATCCGACGGTCGAGGACTATCATCGCGCCAAATTGCGTCTGTTCGACGCGCTGCTGCCGAAGGGCGCGCCGGCCATCATCTTTGCCGATGACCCGTGGTCGGAGCCGACGATCAAGGCGGCGCGGGCAGCGGGACTGAACGTGCTGACGGTCGGCCGCCACGGCGATTTCCTGCGGCTGAAGCGGGTCGAGCACGAGCGCCACCGCCAACGCGCCGAGGTCGAAGTTGACGGCGTTCTCCATGAAGTCGACTTGCCGCTGGCCGGCGACTTCCAGATCGCCAATGCGCTGGTGTCAGCGGGCCTCGCCATTTCGACTGGAACATCTGTTGCCAAGGCATTGATGGCGCTGGAGAAATTGAAGGGTGCACCGGGGCGGCTCGACCTCGTTGGGACGGCTGCCAATGGCGCGCCGGTCTATGTCGACTACGCGCACAAGCCGGATGCGCTGGAAAACGTGCTGGCTTCGGTGCGCCCCTTTACCACCGGCCGCGTCATCGTCGTATTCGGTTGCGGCGGTGATCGCGACCGGGGCAAGCGGCCGATCATGGGCGAGATCGCCACAAGACTGGCCGACGTCGTCATCGTCACCGACGACAATCCCCGCTCGGAAGTCCCCGAGACGATCCGCGCCGCGATTCTCGCGGCCGCACCTGGCGCCATCGAGATCGGCGACCGGCGCAAGGCCATCCACGAGGCGGTCGGGATGCTTCACGCTGGCGACACGCTGATCGTGGCCGGCAAGGGCCATGAGGAAGGCCAGACCATCGGCACCGAGACGCTGCATTTTTCCGATCATGAGGAAGTTCGCTTGGCGCTGCGGGAGCAAGCGGCGTGAGCTATCTGTGGACCTCCGAGGCGCTGGTTGCCGCCATGGATGGCAGGCCGCTCGGTCCGATGCCTGAAGGCATCGCCGGCATTTCCATCGACAGCCGCAGCCTGCAGCCGGGAGACGCTTTCTTCGCCATCAAGGGCGAGGCCATGGACGGCCATGATTTCGTCACCGCCGCCATCAAGGCGGGCGCCGGCGTGCTGGTCGTCGCCGAGGGCAAGCTGCCGTCGCTGGGGCGGCTGACGGCACCGATGATCGTCGTGGAGGACGTGCTTGTCGCGCTGGAAAAGCTCGGCGTTGCGGCGCGCGCACGCTCAAAGGCGAGGGTGATTGCCGTGACCGGATCGGCGGGCAAAACCACCACCAAGGAAGCACTGCGCCACGCTCTCTCCGCGGTCGGTACCGTGCATGCATCGGCCCAGTCGTTCAACAATCACTGGGGTGTGCCACTGACGCTGGCGCGCATGCCGCAGGATTGCGACTATGCCGTCTTCGAGATCGGCATGAACCATCCCGACGAGATCCGGCCGCTGGTCAAGATGGTCCGGCCGCATGTCGCCATCGTTACGTTGATCGCGGCCGCTCACCTCGGCTTCTTCCGCAACCTGGACGAGATCGCCAAGGCCAAGGCAGAGGTTTTCGAGGGACTGGAGCCCGGTGGCGCCGCCCTTCTCAACCGCGACGATGCGCGCTGGAAGCTGCTGGAGAAGATGGCCAAAGAGGCCGGCGTCGAGCATGTCTACGGGTTCGGCGAGAATGCCCGGGCGACCTTCAAACTGATCAAATGCGAGCTCAATGCCGATCACTCGGTCATCACCGCCAAGATTGGCGGGCACGAGATAGTCGCCAGGATCGGCGCGCCGGGTCGCCATATGGTGCAGAATGTGCTGGCAGTGCTTGGTGCCGCGCATCTGGTCGGCGCCGACGTCACCAGGGTGGCGCAGGCGCTGGCCGATCTTTCGCCCGAACGCGGACGCGGCAAGCGCTATGTGTTGCGTCACCCAAAGGGGCCGATCACGCTGATCGACGAGAGCTACAACGCCAATCCGGCGTCGATGAGCGCTGCAATGGCGCTGCTCAACACAACGCCGGTGTCGGGCGAGGGCAGGCGCATTGCCGTGCTCGGTGATATGCTCGAGCTCGGCAGCCATTCGGCGAAATTGCATGCCGCGCTTGCCGACCTGATCGTCGGCACCGACACGCGCACGGTCTTTCTCGGCGGTCCGGAAATGCGGGCGCTGGCCGACGTTTTGCCCGGCGAGATCAAGACGGAATACCGCGCCGGCGCGGAAGATCTGAAACCGGTTCTTCTATCGGAATTGAAGCCCGGCGACGTGGTCATGATCAAATCGTCGAAGGGCATAGGCTTTTCAAAGCTGGTCGAGGCGTTGCTCGGCAAGTTTCCGGCGGAAGCCACAACCAGCAGACAGACCTAGGATCGGTCCGGGGGACGCAAGCGCATGCTAACACTGCTCGTCGAATTTGCGGACAAGATCTCGGTCTTCAACGTCTTCCGCTACATAACATTCCGCACCGGCGGAGCGCTGATCACAGCGGCGCTGATCGTGTTCATCTTCGGACCGACCATCATCAATTCGCTGAGGCTGCGGCAAGGCAAGGGCCAGCCGATCCGCGCCGACGGGCCGCAGACGCATTTCAAGAAGGCGGGAACGCCGACCATGGGCGGACTGATGATCCTGTCCGGCATCGTCGGTTCCTCGCTGCTGTGGGCGAACCTGTCGAGCATCTACGTCTGGGTGGTGCTGCTGGTGACGCTGGGGTTCGGCTCGATCGGCTTTTACGACGACTACCTCAAGGTGACGAAGCAATCGCATCTCGGCTTTTCCGGCAAGGCGCGGCTGGGGCTCGAATTCGTCATCGCAGGCATCGCCGCCTGGGTGATCATGCACAACGGCCAGGCGCCCTTCTCGTCATCGTTGACATTCCCTTTCGCCAAGGAGTTTCTCGTCAATCTCGGCTGGTTCTTCATCCCGTTCTCGTGCTTCGTCATCGTCGGCGCCGGCAATGCGGTGAACCTGACCGACGGCCTCGACGGGCTGGCGATCGTGCCGATCATGATCGCCGCCGCATCCTTCGGCGTCATAGCCTATCTCTCCGGCAATGCAGTGTTCGCCGAATATCTGCAGATTCATTTCGTACCCGGCACCGGCGAACTTGCGGTGGTCCTTGGAGCGGTGATCGGCGCCGGGCTTGGCTTCCTCTGGTTCAATGCGCCGCCGGCGGCGATCTTCATGGGCGACACCGGCTCGCTGGCGCTGGGTGGGCTGATCGGCACGGTCGCGGTGGCGACCAAGCACGAGATCGTGCTGGTCATCGTCGGCGGCCTGTTCGTCGTCGAGATATTCTCGGTCATCATCCAGGTCGGCTACTTTAAGATGACCGGCAAGCGCGTCTTCCTGATGGCGCCGATCCACCATCATTTCGAAAAGCTCGGCTGGACCGAAAGCCAGGTGGTGATCCGCTTCTGGATCATCGCGGTCATCCTGGCGCTGGTCGGCCTGTCGACCCTGAAGCTGAGATAGGAGGCCGCTTGATCCCCGCAGCATCCTTTTCAGGCAAGCGCGTTTCGCTCTTCGGGCTCGGCGGCTCGGGGATCGCTACGGCGCGCGCGCTGATCGAGGGCGGCGCGGATGTGCTGGCCTGGGACGACAATCCCGACAGCGTCGCCAAGGCCGGTGCGCTCGGCATCACGACAGCGGATCTGCGCGGCGCGGACTGGGCGAGGTTCTCGGCCTTCGTGTTGTCGCCCGGCGTGCCGCTGACGCATCCCAAGCCGCACTGGACCGTCGAGCTGGCGCGGGGCTCAGGCGTCGAGATCATCGGCGACATCGAGCTTTTCTGCCGCGAGCGGATGCTGCTGGCACCGGCAGCACCTTTCATTGCCATTACGGGCACCAACGGCAAGTCGACGACCACGGCACTGACGGCGCACATCCTCAAATCGGCTGGGCGCGACACGCAGATGGGCGGCAATATCGGCCGCGCGGTGATGACGCTGGATCCGCCGCAGCCTGAGCGGCACTATGTGGTTGAGTGCTCTTCCTACCAGATCGATCTTGCCCCCTCGATCAATCCGACGGCCGGTGTGCTGCTCAATCTGACGCCGGACCATCTCGACCGCCACGGCACGATGCAGCACTACGCCTCGATCAAGGAGCGGCTGGTGGCCGGCAGCGAGACGGCAATCATCGGTGTCGACGATTCCTGGTGCGCCCAGATCGCCGATCGGCTGGAGCGAGCGGGCCGTCAGGTCATTCGGATCTCCAAGCGCCTGCCGCTGACCGACGGTTATTTCGCCGACGGCACCAACCTGATGGAAGCCGTGCACGGCCGCTACAGCCGGGTCGCCTTCCTCGAAGGCATCGGCTCGTTGCGCGGCCAGCACAATGCGCAGAATGCGCTGGCCGCCGCGGCTGCCTGCCTCAAGGTCGGGCTCGAGCTCGGCGAGATCCAATCCGGACTGGAGAGTTTCCCGGGGCTGGCGCACCGCATGGAGCAGGTCGGCCGCAAAGGGCATGTGCTGTTCGTCAACGATTCCAAGGCGACCAATGCCGATGCCGCTGCACCGGCGCTGTCGAGCTTTGCGCGTATCTACTGGATTGCCGGCGGCCTGCCGAAAGAGGGCGGCATCGAGCCGTTGCGCGGCTTCTTCCCGCGCATCGCCAAGGCCTATCTGATCGGCGAAGCTGCACCGGCCTTTTCGGCGACGCTGGGCGAGCCGGTGCCTTACGAGATCTCAGGCACGTTGGCCGCGGCAGTCGAACACGCCGCCCGCGATGCGGCCAGGGATAGTAGCGGCGAGGCAGTGGTGCTGCTGTCGCCGGCCTGCGCCAGTTTCGACCAGTTCAAGAATTTCGAAGTGCGCGGCGAGGCGTTCAGGCAAGCCGTAACCGCCATTGATGGCGTGATGCCCATCGGAGGGACACGATAATGCAAAGCCGTCTCGACAAAAGCCCGGTTGCGACCTGGTGGTGGACGATCGATCGCTGGTTCCTGGCGGCATTCCTGTCGCTGATGGGGCTCGGCATCGTTTTGTCCTTCGCAGCAAGCCCGGCAGTGGCCGAGCGCATCGGGCTCGACAGTTTCCACTTCGCCACACGCCAGATCATCTTCACCATCCCCGCTCTTGGCGTGATGCTGGCCGTCTCCTTTCTTGAATCCAGGCAGATCCGGCGCATGGCGCTTGTTATGTTGTGCATCACGCTGTTTCTGATGGTGGCGGTGCTCTATATCGGCGTCGAGGTGAAGGGCGCGCGGCGCTGGGTGTCGCTTGCAGGCCTGTCGATCCAGCCGTCCGAGTTCCTGAAACCGGCCTTCGTCATCATCTGCGCCTGGCTGTTTGCCGAGCACAAGCGCCAGCCCGACATTCCGGGCAATCTGTTCGCCATGTTGCTGCTTGCGCTGGTCATCTCGCTGCTGGTGGCGCAGCCTGACCTGGGGCAAACCATGCTGGTGCTCGGCACCTGGGGGGTGATGTTCTTCATGGCCGGGTTGCCGTGGCTGTGGATCGTCGCGCTGGGTGCTGCAGGCGTCGGCGGCGTGTTCGCCGCCTATGCGGTGTTCCCGCACGTTGCCGGCCGCATCGACCGCTTCATGACCGGTGAGGGCGACACGTTCCAGGTCGACATGGGCCGCGAGGCGCTGATCAATGGCGGCTGGTTCGGGGTCGGGCCGGGCGAGGGTACCGTCAAGCGGGTCATCCCCGACAGCCATGCCGACTTCGTCTTCTCCGTCGCCGGCGAGGAATTCGGGCTGATCATGTGTTTCTTCATCATGTCCATCTTCGGCTTCATCGTGCTGCGCGGTCTCAATACGGCACTCAAGGAGCAGGACGATTTCACGCGGTACGCGGTTGGCGGCCTGGTCACGGTCTTCGGCCTGCAGTCGGTCATCAACATGGCCGTCAATCTGCAGCTGATGCCGGCCAAGGGCATGACGCTGCCGTTCATCTCCTACGGCGGCTCTTCGCAGATCGCGATCGCCATCTCGATGGGCATGGTGCTGGCGCTGACGCGCAAGCGCCCGGAAAAGCGCAAGCAGCTGGGGTTCATGCCGTCGCCGCGTGCGATGCCGGCGGAGTGAGATGGCGAAGGGGGTTATCCTTCTGGCGGCAGGCGGAACGGGTGGACATCTGTTCCCGGCCGAGGCGCTGGCACATGAACTGACCAGGCGCGGCTGGACGGTGCATCTGGCGACGGACGACCGTGCCGAGCGCTTTGCCGGGCAGTTCCCGGCGGCCGCCATCCATCCGATCCAGTCGGCGACGATGGGCTCGAAGAATCCTTTTGCCATGCTCGCCGCGTTTTGGAAAATCTGGCGCGGGGTTAGGCAGGCATCGGCCGTCATCGCCAGCATCAAGCCCGCCATCGTGGTCGGCTTCGGCGGCTATCCGACACTGCCGCCGCTTTACGCGGCGACCCGGCGCAAGGTGCCGACGCTGATCCACGAGCAGAATGCGGTGATGGGCCGCGCCAACCGGGCGCTCGCCGGCCGCGTCGACGCCGTTGCCGGCGGGTTCCTGCCGGAAGACATCAGTGCCACTGGCGCCAAGACGGTGACCACCGGCAATCCGGTCAGGCCGCAAGTATTGGAAGCGGCAAATACACCCTATGCTGCATCGGCCGACGAAGAGCCGTTCCAGTTTCTGGTGTTTGGCGGCAGCCAGGGCGCGCAGTTCTTTTCCGATGCGGTGCCGGCGGCGATCGCCCGGTTTTCCGATGCACAGCGTAGGCGACTGGCGATCACGCAGCAGGCTCGCGCCGACGATGTGACGCGGGTGAAAGCCGCCTATGCTGCGCTTGGCATCGAGGCCGAGGTGTCGCCCTTCTTCACCGACATGGCGGCGCGGCTCGCGGCGGCGCATCTGGTGATGTCGCGCTCCGGCGCGTCGACCGTATCGGAAATCGCGGTGATCGGCAGGCCGGCGCTGCTGGTGCCTTATCCGCACGCGCTCGACCACGACCAGGCGGCGAATGCGGCCGCCCTTGCCGCAGCGGGTGGCGCCGAGGTGCATCCGCAATCCACGCTTTCGGCGGAGCGGATCGCTGCGCTTGTCGGCGGGCTGATGGATGATCCAGGCAGGGCGGCGACGATGGCTGCGGCGGCGAAATCGTCCGGTAAACCGGACGCAGCGCGGTTGCTCGCCGATCTGACAGAGGCTATTGCGTCCAGGAAATCCGTTTCGGAATTCAGGAAGGAGACGCACGCATGAAGATGCCACAGACGATCGGCCTCGTGCATTTCATCGGCATTGGCGGCATCGGCATGAGCGGCATCGCCGAGGTGCTGCACAATCTCGGCTACAAGGTGCAGGGATCCGATCAGGCCGACAGCGCCAATGTGCAGCGGCTGCGCGACAAGGGCATCGAATGCTTCGTCGGCCACCAGGCCGAAAACCTTGGCGAGGCCGAAGTGGTCGTCGTCTCCACCGCAATCAAGAAATCCAACCCGGAGCTGAAGGCGGCGAGAGAGAAGTTGCTGCCGATCGTGCGGCGCGCCGAGATGCTGGCCGAACTGATGCGGTTCCGCCAAGCGGTGGCGATCGGCGGCACGCATGGCAAGACGACGACGACCTCGATGGTGGCGACGCTACTCGATGCCGGCGGGCTCGACCCGACGGTGATCAATGGCGGCATCATCAATGCCTATGGCACCAATGCCCGCATGGGCGACGGCGAATGGATGGTGGTCGAGGCCGACGAGAGCGACGGCACTTTCCTCAAGCTGCCGGCCGAGATTGCCGTCGTCACCAATATCGACCCCGAGCATCTCGACCATTACGGCTCCTTCGACAAAGTGCGCGAGGCGTTTCGCCAGTTCGTCGAGAATGTGCCGTTCTACGGCTTTGGCGTGATGTGCACCGACCATCCCGAAGTGCAGGCGCTGGTCGGCCGCATCGAGGACCGGCGCGTCATCACCTATGGCGAAAATGCGCAGGCCGACGTGCGCTTCACTAATCACCGCATGGACGGCCCGACCTCGGAATTCGACGTGGTGATCCGCGACCGCAAGACGCACGGCCAGATAACGATATCAGGTCTGCGGCTGCCCATGCCCGGGCGCCACAATGTCTCCAATGCGACGGCGGCGATTGCCGTCGCGCATGAGCTCGGCCTTTCGGCTGAGGCAATCAAGAAGGGTCTGTCGTCCTTCGCGGGCGTCAAGCGGCGCTTCACCCATACCGGTTCGTGGAACGGTGTCGATGTGTTCGACGATTACGGTCATCATCCGGTCGAGATCACGGCGGTACTGAAGGCTGCGCGCAGCGCTACCAAGGGCCGCATCATCGCCGTTACCCAACCGCATCGCTTCACCCGGCTGCGCGATCTGTTCGACGAGTTTTCCGTCTGCTTCAACGACGCCGATACGGTAATGGTGGCGCCCGTCTATGCGGCCGGCGAGGAACCGATCGACGGCGTTACGTCCGACGCACTGGTGTCGCGCATCCGCTCCGGCGGCCATCGCGACGCACGCTACATCGAAGGTCCGGCGGCGATTGCGCCGATCGTGCGCGAGGTGGCGAAGCCGGGCGATTTCGTCGTCTTCCTCGGTGCCGGCAACATCACCCAATGGGCCTATGCGCTGCCCAAGGAACTCGGCGGGACCATCTCATGATGCGCGGCCAGGCGTTGATCGACAAACTTGGCGACCGGCTTGCCGGACTGCGCGGCCGCATCACGCCCAATGCCGAAATGGACAAGATCACCTGGTTTCGAGCCGGCGGGCTCGCGGACGCATTGTTCCAGCCGGCCGACGAGGACGATCTTGCCGCATTCCTGAAGGCGGTGCCGGAGGAAATTCCGCTGACCATCGTCGGCGTCGGCTCGAACCTGCTTGTCCGTGACGGCGGCATTGCGGGCTTCGTCATCCGGCTTTCGGCCAAAGGCTTTGGCGAGACCGAAGTGATTGCGCCGACCACGATCAAGGCGGGCGCCGCGACACCCGACAAGCGCCTTGCGGCCGTCGCCTATGAGGCCGGCATCGGTGGCTTTCATTTCTACCACGGCATTCCCGGCGCCATTGGCGGAGCGCTGAGGATGAACGCCGGCGCCAATGGCGTCGAGACGCGCGAGCGTGTGGTCGAGGTGCGGGCGCTCGATCGCAAGGGCAATGTTCATACGCTGAGCAATGCCGACATGGGCTATGCCTATCGCCATTCAGCGGCGCCGTCCGGGCTGATTTTCACATCGGCGCTGTTCGAAGGCATTCCCGAGGACAAGGCGGCGATCAAAGCCGCGATGGATGCTGTCCAGAACCATCGCGAGACCGTGCAGCCGATCCGCGAAAAGACCGGTGGCTCGACCTTCAAGAATCCCGAAGGCACCTCGGCCTGGAAGGAAATCGACAAGGCCGGCTGCCGCGGCCTGATGGTCGGCGGGGCGCAGATGTCGCCGATGCATTGCAACTTCATGATCAACACCGGAACGGCCACCGGCTACGAGCTTGAATATCTCGGCGAGACGGTGCGTGCGCGTGTGCTCGAAAGATCGGGCATCCGGTTGCAGTGGGAGATCAAGCGCATCGGTAATTTTCGGCCGGGCCATGCCGTCCAGGAATTTCTCGGGCAGTTGCTTTAGGCAAGCCGACCGCCGTTGCCTTTCGGACTCATGAATTCACATTTTGCTGCCGTTTTTGCGGAAAGTGAATCCATCGGAATCGTAAGCACTTGCCAGCGAATCAACTCTCTGATTCTCTGCCCTGAAGCGTTTCCTGATTTGAGTCGTTTCGACGCGTTACTCGCGTTTCCGTCTGGGGGGCAACCTGCCGGGAGACTCGGACTCAATGTTGCGGAAACACGGGAGCGAAGTTGCTCGGGCGCATTTGAGTGCGCGCGATGCTTTTCGGGGCATGCACGATGGTGCAGGCCTGCTGTGAGAGGAAATGACGGGGAATGACAAGCAAGCATGTGGCCGTCCTTCTGGGGGGATTCTCGTCCGAGCGGCCCGTGTCCCTGTCGTCGGGTAAAGCCTGCGCCGATGCGCTCGAGGGAGAGGGCTACCAGGTCACCCGCGTCGACGTCTCGCGCGACATCGGCTCGGTGCTCAGCGCGCTCAAGCCTGACGTCGTCTTCAATGCGCTGCACGGCCCTTTCGGCGAGGACGGCACCATCCAGGGTATCCTCGAGTACCTCGCCATTCCGTACACTCATTCCGGCGTGCTTGCCTCGGCGCTCGCGATGAACAAGGAGCAGGCCAAGAAGGTCGCCAAGGCGGCCGGCATTCCGGTGGCGGAATCGAAGGTGGCCAATCGCTTCGCCATCCAGAACAAGCACCCGATGAAGCCGCCCTATGTCGTCAAGCCGGTCAACGAAGGGTCGAGCTTCGGTGTCGTCATCGTGCATGAAGGCCAGTCGCATCCGCCGCAGATCATCGGCTCGTCCGAGTGGAGATACGGCGATACGGTCATGGTCGAGCGTTATGTGCACGGGCGGGAATTGACCTGCGCGGTGATGGGCGATGTGGCGCTCGGTGTCTGCGAGATCATCCCGACCGGCCATTCCTTCTACGACTATGATTCAAAATACGTCGCGGGAGGATCAAAACACGAATGCCCGGCAAAACTTTCACCGAATATTTACCAAAAAATACAGACACTGACGCTCAAGGCTCACCAAGCAATCGGCTGTCGGGGCGTTTCCCGGTCGGACTTCCGTTATGATGATCGTCACTCCGAAAACGGCGAAATTGTCTGGCTCGAGGTCAACACCCAGCCGGGCATGACGCCGACGTCTTTGGTGCCGGAAATCGCCGCGCAAGCGGGACACTCGTTCGGCGATTTGTTGAGTTGGATGGTGGAGGACGCTTCGTGTCTGCGTTGAAGTGGGGACAGGGCAAGGGGAAGGGCGCGGCCGGGCCGGCGCTGTTCGGCATGCCGTTGTCGTTCGACCATTTCGTGCTGCCGCGCCTGCTCCGCCGGCCGGTGCGCGTGCTGGCGCGCCTCGGCGAAGGCGACTTCGAAGCGCCGCCCTATTGCGCTGCCATGCTGTCGGCGGCACTGCTTGTTTCGACCAGTGCCTATGGCGCCTATCTCGGCGGATATTCCGACGCCATCGTCCAGAGTGTCACCGCCCGCACCGGCTTTGCCGTCGACCAGGTCAAGGTCGTCGGCAACCGCGAAACGTCCGAGATCGATATTCTCGACAGGCTGGAACTCGACGGCTGGACCTCGCTGATCGGCTTCGATGCCGAAGCCGCGCGCGAACGCATCACCACGCTGCCCTGGGTCGAAGCCGCGGCAGTGCGCAAGGTCTACCCGCATACGCTGGAAGTGCGCGTCGAGGAGCGCGAGCCGTTCGCGCTGTGGCAGCAAGGCAGCGCGCTTTCGGTCATCGAGAAATCCGGCACCGTCATTGCGCCGTTCTCCGGCGGCAAGCAGATATTGCTGCCGCTGATCATCGGCACCGGCGCACCGGCCAAAGCGCCGGATTTCCTCGCCAAGATCAAGAATTATCCGGAGCTTGCCGCGCGGATCAAGGGCTATATCCGCATCGGCGAACGGCGCTGGGATCTCAAGCTTGAAAACGGCATCACGATCAAGCTTCCCGAAGACGGTGAGGATCAGGCGATTGCCGACCTGGTCAGGATGGACCACGAGAACGGGCTTTTGACGCGCGACATCGCCGCCGTCGACATGCGCCTTTCCGATCGTCTGGTCGTCCAGTTGACGCCGGAAGCGGCGACACAGCGCCAAGCCGCGCTCGACGAAAAACCCAAGATGCTGAAGCGCAAGCCGGAGACGAAGATATGAGCTGGCTTGGCGGCAATAGCGATGCCTCGTCGCGCCGGTCCGGCATCCTGACGGTGCTGGATGTCGGCTCCAGCAAGGTCTGCTGCGTGGTGGCCAAACTCAAGCCGCGCGATGATGGCAAGCTGCTGCGCGGACGCTCGCATCGCGTCCAGGTGATCGGCATCGGCCACCAGAAATCGCAAGGCGTGAAATCGGGCGTCGTCATCGATCTCGACCGTGCCGAGCACGCCATCCGTCTTGCCGTCGACGCCGCCGAACGCATGGCGGGACTGACGGTCGATTCGCTGATCGTCAACATGACTGCCGGCCGGCTGAAGAGCGAGGCTTTTTCGGCCACCATCAATCTCGGCGGCCATGAGGCCGACGAGGCCGACATCAAGCGCGTGCTTGCCGCCGGTGCCAAGCAGGCGCTGCGGGCTGAGCGCGAGGTGATCCATTCGCTTCCCGTTGCCTTTTCGCTGGATGCCGAGCGCGGTGTGCGCGATCCGCGTGGCATGGTTGGCGACCAGCTTGGCGTCGACATGCATGTGCTGACAGGCGACGCGGCGCCCTTGCGCAATCTGGAGCTCTGCATCAACCGCTCGCATCTGTCGGTCGAGCGCATGGTGGCGACGCCTTATGCCAGCGGGCTTGCCGCGCTGGTCGACGACGAGCTCGAAATGGGCGCGGCCTGCATTGACATGGGCGGCGGCACGACGACGATCTCGGTATTTTCGGAAGGCAAGTTCGTCCATGGCGACGCCATCGCGATCGGCGGTAACCACGTCACGCTGGATATGGCCAAAGGCCTGTCGACCTCGCTCGATGCCGCCGAAAGGCTGAAAGTGATGCACGGCTCGGCGCTGCCCGGCAGCGCCGATGATCGCGATCTGGTTTCCATCCATCCGATCGGCGAGGACGGCGAGGTGCCGTTGCAGATCCCGCGCTCGGTGATGACGCGCATCATCCGCGCCCGCATCGACGAGACGCTGGAATTGCTGCGCGACCGGCTGAACAAATCCGGCTACGGCAACGCGGTCGGCAAGCGTGTGGTGCTGACCGGCGGCGCCAGCCAGCTTGCCGGCCTGCCCGAAGCAGCACGCCGCATTCTCGGCCGCAATGTGCGCATTGGCCGCCCGCTTGGCGTGGCAGGCCTGCCCGAGGCGGCCAAGGGACCGGCTTTTTCGACGCCCGTCGGGCTTCTGATCTACCCGCAGATGGCGAGCTTCGAGAGCCGTCCGGCGAAGGGAATTTCCGGTCTTCGGATGACCGGAACAGGCGGAAAACTGCATCGAATGAGTCAGTGGTTGAGAGACAGTTTTTAATTTGACGGGGGCAGCCCCATAGGCGGCCGCGGCGGCGAAGCGGCGGGAAAGGCAAAGGACGAAGACAATGACCATCAATCTGCAGAAGCCGGACATCACCGAGCTCAAGCCGCGCATCACCGTGTTCGGTGTCGGCGGCGGCGGCGGCAATGCCGTCAACAACATGATCACCGCCGGCTTGCGCGGCGTCGAGTTCGTGGTGGCCAACACCGACGCGCAGGCATTGACGATGTCGAAGGCCGAGCGGCTGATCCAGCTCGGCGCGCATGTCACCGAGGGTCTCGGTGCCGGATCGCAGCCTGAAGTCGGGCGCGCGGCGGCGGAGGAATGCATCGACGAGATCATCGATCATCTCTCCAACACGCATATGTGCTTCGTCACTGCCGGTATGGGCGGCGGCACCGGCACCGGGGCGGCCCCCGTTGTCGCGCGCGCTGCCCGCGAAAAGGGCATCCTCACCGTCGGCGTCGTCACCAAGCCGTTCCACTTCGAAGGCCAGCGCCGCATGAAGACGGCCGACATGGGTATCGAGGAACTGCAGAAATGCGTCGATACCCTGATCGTCATTCCCAACCAGAACCTGTTCCGGCTGGCCAATGACAAGACCACCTTCGCCGATGCCTTCGCCATGGCCGACCAGGTGCTCTATTCGGGCGTTGCCTGCATTACCGACCTGATGGTCAAGGAAGGCCTGATCAATCTCGACTTCGCCGACGTCCGCTCGGTCATGCGCGAAATGGGCAAGGCGATGATGGGAACCGGCGAGGCTTCGGGCGAGGGCCGCGCAATGGCCGCGGCGGAAGCCGCCATCGCCAACCCGCTGCTCGACGAGACCTCGATGAAGGGCGCCAAGGGCCTGCTGATCTCGATCACCGGCGGCCGCGACCTGACCCTGTTCGAAGTCGATGAGGCGGCAACGCGCATTCGCGAAGAGGTCGATCAGGACGCCAACATCATTCTGGGCGCAACCTTCGACGAGGAACTCGAAGGCGTTATCCGCGTGTCGGTGGTCGCCACCGGCATCGACAAATCGGCGGCCGAAATCGCTGCCGCGCCGATCGCCATCCGCACGGCTCCGCCGAAGCCGGTCAGCCGCCCGGCGCCTCAGGTCACGGAAATGCGGCCGGCGGCTGCCCAGCAACCGATCTATGAACCACGTGCTGCCGATCCGGTCGCCGAGGCCATTCAGCTCGCCGAGGCAAATGCGGCAGCGATGGCGCAGGCCCGCCAGGCACCGGTAGCCCATGCGGAAGACTTCCGCCCGCAGAGCAAGATCTTCCAGGCGCCTCCGGCTCAGCCGCAGCCGATGATCCAGCCGGTGGTTCAGCAAGCGATGCAGCCCGCTCCGCATCGTGAAATGCCGCAGCCGGTTGCCGCAGCACCCCAGCGCATGCCGCGGGTCGAGGATTTTCCACCGCAGGTGAAGGCCGAAGTGGAAGCCAAGGCCCGCCCGGCCGACCACGAAAACAGCGGCCCGATGGGCTTGCTCAAGCGCCTGACCAACGGCTTGACCCGCCGCGAGGAGGAGCCTGCAAGGCTGCAGCCGGCGCAGCCGCGCGAACCGAAACTGCGCCAGGCGCCGGCCGAAGTGCGCCGCCTTGCCAGCCAGGATCCGCAGCTTTACGCCCCACGCCGCGGCCAGCTGGACGAGCAGGGCCGCCTGACGCCGCAGAGCCGGGCTGTCCAGGAAGACGATCAGTTGGAGATTCCCGCCTTCCTGCGCCGACAGGCCAATTGATCTGTTAATGGTTTGTAACATTTGTTAACAGGCGAGCAGGAAACTGTTCGCCTGTTGACATTAAAAGTGATTTTAAAACAAAGACTTATGAGGCATTCCTGCTCCGGACCGCGGTTACAAAGAGTAAGAAACCGTGATTTGGAGTCTCCCTGCGGGACCATTATCTTCGCCACCGACCAAAGTCGGTTTGCTGGGAGTCTTGGGGAAGTGGCCCTGCCTGCCGATCAATCAAGAGCCGCGCCCTCAGGGCGGATTAAGCGGACCTAGGCAGTATGGGCTATGGGGATTGTTTTGCACGACTATCAGACGACACTTAAATCGCGTGCGACGCTGACCGGCATCGGCGTTCACAGCGGCACCCCGGTCACCGTCCATTTCCTGCCGGCAGATGCCGATACGGGTGTCGTCTTCCAGCTTTCGAATGCAAGCGGAACCCACGAATTTCGCGCGCTCGTCTCCGAGGTCGGCGCCACCGATCTCTGCACCATGCTTGGCGATCCGCAAGGCGAGCACATTGCCACGGTCGAGCATCTAATGGCGACGCTTTTCGGGCTTGGGATCGATAATCTCGTCATCGAAATCGACGGCCATGAAGTGCCTATCCTCGACGGCAGCGCAGTGATGTTCGTCGAGGCCATTGACCAGGCAGGCATCGAAACGCTGCCGGTCAAGCGTCGCTACATCAGGGTGGTCAAGCCGGTTCGTATCGAGAACGGCGCCTGCTGGGCGGAGTTCAGGCCCTATGACGGCACGCGCTTCGAGATCGAGATCGATTTCGAAAGCCCGGCGATCGGGCGCCAGCTTTTTGCATCCGACATGAATGCCGACATTTTCCGCCGCGACGTCGCGCGTGCCCGCACTTTCGGTTTCATGAAGGACGTCGAGCGGCTGTGGGCGGCCGGCTATGCGCTCGGCTCGTCTTTGGAAAACTCCCTGGTGATCGGCGACGACAACCGTGTGATCAACATGGGAGGCGTGCGCTATCCCAACGAGTTCGCGCGCCACAAGACGATGGATGCGATGGGCGACCTGGCGCTCGCCGGTGCCCGGTTCATCGGCTGCTTCCGCTCCTACCGCGGTGGCCACAGGCTGAACGCCGCGGCGTTGCGCCGTCTCTTGTCGGACCGTTCGGCTTTCGAGATCGTCGAGACGACGCGCCGCGAGCGCGGGCGTACCGCGGAGATGAGCGCCGTCAACGCACCCCTCTTTGCGCCCTGGATGATCTGATTCTACGCCTTTGCGGCTCTTATCGCGGTCAGCAGTGTTGCATGGATGCATCACTGGCCGGCCAAATCGCACAGCGTTCCAGGTGGCGCCAAACCGCCACAAAAATGTGCGATTGGCCGGGGATAGCGTTGCCGGGCAAGGCAATTATGGTTTATGGCTGCTGCCGTTGACTGAAATGACGCCGAAAGGGCGGAATCCAAACATGTTTTTCAAGCGAGTTGGTCAATCGAAGGCGCTGCGGCGGGCTGTTTTCCTGGCGCTTTCGGTGGTCGTTCCATCGCTGTTTCTGTCGGCCTGCATGTCGTCCGAGAAGGACGTCGATCTGTCGACCTATGTCGATCAGACCGAGCCGGCCGACGTGCTCTACAATCAGGGTCTCGCCAATCTGAATGCCGGGCGACTGCAGGAGGCAAGCCGCAAATTCGATGCCGTCGACCGCCAGCATCCATATTCCGAATTCGCCCGCAAATCGATGGTGATGGGTGCCTTTGCCGACTATCGTCAGGGCAACTACGACGAGGCGATCGGTTCGGCCAAGCGCTACCTGACGCTCTACCCGTCGACCGACGATGCAGCCTATGCCCAGTATATTATCGGGCTGAGCTACTACCGCCAGATCAAGGACGTCACCCAGGACCAGAAGGAAGCGCGTCTTACCGCGCAGACGATGCAGGACCTGGTAACGCGCTGGCCGACTTCCGAATATGCCGACGATGCCAAGGAGAAGATCCGCTTCGCCAACGATCAGCTCGCCGGCAAGGAGATGCAGATCGGACGCTATTATCTCGAGCGCCGCGAATACATCGCAGCCGTCAAACGGTTCCGCAACGTCGTGGAGAACTACTCCAACACACGCCATGTCGAGGAGGCGCTGGCGCGTCTTACCGAGAGCTACTATGCGATGGGGCTGACGTCGGAAGCGCAGACCGCTGCGGCCGTGCTCGGCACCAACTATCCCGACAGCCAGTGGTACAAGGACTCCTACAAGCTCCTGCAGAGTGGTGGGCTCGAGCCGCGCGAGAATGCCGGATCGTGGATCTCCAAGGCCGGGAAGCTGATCACCGGCGCCTGAGCGGCGCGTCACCATGCTCTCCAGGCTGTCGATCCGCGATATCGTTCTGATCGAGAAGCTGGACATCGACTTCTCGTCCGGCCTTTCGGTGCTGACCGGCGAAACCGGCGCCGGAAAGTCCATCCTGCTCGACGCCTTGTCGCTGGCGCTTGGCGCCCGCGGCGACG
This sequence comes from Mesorhizobium sp. ISC25, assembly GCF_042295465.1. Lineage (NCBI taxonomy): Bacteria > Pseudomonadati > Pseudomonadota > Alphaproteobacteria > Hyphomicrobiales > Phyllobacteriaceae > Mesorhizobium > Mesorhizobium sp. ISC25. Next base: position 420,240 of record NZ_CP135441.1, read on the forward strand.
CCTCGCTGGTGCGGCATGGCGCTGCGCAAGGCCAGATCATCGCGGTCTTCGACGTGCCGCGCAACCACCCGGCCCGTATGCTGCTCGCCGAGAACGCCATCGAGGACGACGGCGACATCATCCTGCGCCGCGTCCAGACGGCGGACGGCCGCACGCGCGTGTTCGTCAACGACCAGCCGTCCAGCGTGACGCTGATGCGCGACGTCGGCCATGCGCTGGTCGAGATCCACGGCCAGCACGACGAGCGCGCTTTGGTCGATCCCGGCGCGCATCGCGAGTTGCTCGACAGTTTCGGCGGTCATCTGGGTGCCGCGCGGGCAACAGGCGAGGCGTGGCGGCACTGGCGTACCTGCGAGCAAGAATTTTCACGGCACCGGGCCAAAGTCGAGGCAGCTGCCCGCGAGGCCGATTATCTGCGTGCAGCGGTCGCCGAATTGACCAGGCTCGATCCGCAACCGGGCGAAGAGACCGAGCTGGCCGAACTGCGCGCCGCGATGATGCGGGCGGAAAAGATCGCCTCGGAAATCCACGACGCCCAGGATGTACTCTCGGGTCCGTCCTCGCCCTTGCCGCAACTGGCCAGCCTGCTCAGGCGGCTGCAGCGCAAGGTGACGGAAGCGCCCGGCTTGCTCGAGGATGTCGTCAAATCGCTCGACGAGGCGATGCTTTCGCTCGACGCGGCGCAGTCGGGTGTGGAAGCAGCACTTCGCGCCACCGAATATGATCCGCAGCGGCTGGAGAAGGCTGAGGAGCGGCTGTTTTCGCTGCGTGCCGCCTCGCGCAAGCACAGCGTCGCCGTCGATGACCTGGCGCAATTGCGTGACACCATGGCTGCCGACCTTGCCGATCTCGACGCCGGCGAGGAGCGCCTGCATGCGCTGGAGAAACAGGCTGCAGCGGCGCGCCAGGCCTATGACATTACGGCGGCCCAGCTGTCGTCGCTTCGCCATGCGGCGGCCGTAGGGCTGACCAAGGCGGTAATGGCCGAACTGCCGGCGCTCAAGCTCGAACGGGCCGAGTTCATCGTCGAGATCGCAAGCGATGCCGAGAGCCGCATGGAAGAAGGCATCGACCAGGTCGAGTTCTGGGTGCGCACCAATCCCGGCACCAGGCCCGGCCCGATGATGAAGGTCGCTTCCGGCGGCGAGCTTTCGCGATTCCTGCTGGCGTTGAAGGTAGCACTCGCTGACCGGGGCTCGGCGCCGACCTTGGTCTTTGATGAGATTGACACCGGCGTTGGCGGTGCCGTTGCCGATGCCATCGGCCAGCGGCTGGCGCGGCTGGCAAAACGCGTGCAGGTGCTTTCGGTCACGCATGCACCGCAAGTGGCGGCGCGCGCTGCGACGCATTTCCTGATCTCCAAATCGGGCGGGGCCGACCGGGTCTCGACCGGCATCGCCGAGATGGACCGGGCGGCGCGGCAGGAAGAGATCGCACGCATGCTCGCCGGCGCCACCATCACCGACGAGGCGCGCGCGGCGGCCGAGCGGCTGCTGCGGGAGAACACCGCGGCAGCCTAGAGCGGTTCATCGTTTCACGGAAACGCCGAACCGCTCTACCTCTTTGTTTGCGCAATTCCGGACGGAAAAACCGTTTCACAGTTTTCCTGGAATTGCTCTAGACGAGTTCGTTTCCGGCGCTCGTGACCTGAGTCAGGGTCTGGCTTCATCCTGCTGTTCAGGAATGATTTTCCGTGTCTGGTCTCTCCCTCATGAAAGAATCCTGTTCTATTGTGTCGCGCCACCGTGGAGGGAGCAGTGCATGGACGAAAAACCAGTCGATTCGCTCAGCGAAAGCGAGGCGGCAAGCGAGTTGAAGCGGTTGGCGCAGGAGATCGCCGAGCACGACCGGCGCTACCATGGCGAGGACGCGCCGATAATCACGGACGCGGAATATGACGCGCTGACGCGGCGCAACCTCGCCATCGAACAGCGCTTTCCTGCTTTGGTGCGCGAGGATTCGCCCTCACGCAGGGTCGGCGCGCCGCCGGCGGAAGGCTTTGCCAAGGTGCGTCATGCGGTGCCGATGCTCAGCCTCGCCAAGGCCTATACCGACCAGGATGTCGCCGATTTCATCGTACGTGGCCGGCGATTCTTTGACCGCGACAAGGATCTGAACATCGCCTTCACGGCTGAGCCGAAGATCGACGGGCTATCGGCTTCCCTGCGGTATGAAGGCGGTGCGTTCGTACAGGGGGCAACGCGTGGCGACGGCGTCGTCGGCGAGGACATCACCGCCAATCTCAAGACCATCGCCGATATTCCCAAGACCTTGAAGGGATCGGACTGGCCCGAGGTCATCGAAATACGCGGTGAGGTCTACATGACCTACGCGGAATTCGAGGCGCTGAAGCAACGTTCGGCGGCGATCGGCGGCCAGGATTACGTCAATCCGCGCAATACGGCGGCCGGGTCGCTCCGTCAGAAGGACCCGTCCGTTACCGCCAGCCGCAACCTCAAATTCTTTGCCTACGCCTGGGGCTATACCACAAAGGATCCGGCTCCGACCCAATACGATTCCGTGCAGAAATTCGCGGAGTGGGGATTCAAGGTCAGTCCGCTGATGGTCCGGGCAAAGTCGGTCGAGGAACTGGTCGCGCATTATCACCTAATCGAGACCCAGCGCTCATCGCTGGGCTACGACATCGACGGCGTCGTCTACAAGGTCGACCAGTTGGAGTTGCAGCGCAGATGGGGCTTCGTCACCGGCGAACCACGCTGGGCCATCGCCCACAAATTTCCGGCCGAACAGGCGATGACGACCGTGCTGAGGATCGACATTCAGGTCGGCCGTACCGGTACGCTGGCGCCCGTTGCCCGGCTTGCACCCGTCACGGTTGGCGGCGTCGTGGTTGAAAATGTCACCCTTCATAACGAAGATTACATCAAGGGTCTGGACAGCAACGGCCAGCCGATCCGCGACGGCTATGACGTACGTATTGGCGACACGGTGGTCATCCAGCGGGCAGGGGACGTCATTCCGCAGATCGTCAGCGTCATAGCCGATAAGCGTCCGCCAGATGCCGTGCCCTACGAATTCCCGCACAAATGTCCGATCTGCGGCTCACCCGCAACGCGCGAAATCAACGAGAAGACCGGCAAGGAAGATTCCCGCCGACGTTGCACCGGCGAACTGATCTGCCCTGCACAGGCCGTCGAAGGATTGCGCCACTTTGTGTCGCGCGGCGCTCTGGATATCGAAGGCCTGGGCGCGGAAAACATAGACCTGTTCTTCAATGCCGGGTTGATCAGGACGGCCGCCGATATCTTCACTCTCAGGGACCGCCGTCCCGCCGTCACCAAGGCGCTGGCGGAGCGGCGGGAAGAGCAGGCCAGGCAGCGTGAGGCCGCATCGGGCAAGACGCGCAAGAATGTACGCAGTGTCGAGGAACGCAACTACGACGGCCTCGACAAGCTCTTCGCTGCCATCGACGCTCGCCGCGAACCGGAACTCGATCGCTTCATCTTTGCGCTGGGCATCCGCCATATCGGCGAAACGACGGCCGCTGTGCTGGCCCGAACCTTCTCGACAATCGAGGAGTTGATCCGCATTGGCAAGGAGACAGCAGCGGCAGCCGATCCACACACCGTTTTTCCTTCGATCAACGGCATCGGCGATACGGTGATAGGCGCGCTTCGCGATTTCTTCGGCAATGAACGCAACGATGCCGTGCTTGAAGCGCTGCTCACACAGGTCCACCCGAAGCCGTACATTGTGAACGTCTCAGCCGATAGTGCGGTCGCCGGCAAGACAATCGTGTTTACAGGCACGCTGGAAAAGATGACGCGCCCGGAGGCCAAGGCGATGGCCGAACGTCTCGGCGCGAAGGTCGCCGGCTCGGTTTCTGCGAAGACCGATCTCCTGGTGGCAGGGCCAGGCGCCGGCTCCAAGCTGAAGGACGCGACCAAATTCGGCATCGAGGTGATCGACGAGGACACCTGGCTGCAGCGGATCGGCAAGGGCGGGTGATGGCGGCTGCGTTCAACGGCTTTGGGCAAAAGGCCATTCCCTTCCTCAAGGCGCTCGATTTTCATCAGAGCCGGGAGTGGTTTTTGGAAAACCGCGACCTTTTCGAACGCGACCTACGTGATCCCTTCGGCGATCTGGTCGAGACGCTCTCCGAGCGCTTCACAGGCGCGGGGCTCGGCCTGCGCGGCAACCGCAAGAAGTCGCTGTTCCGGATTAACCGCGACGTGCGTTTTGGCAAGGACAAACGGCCCTACAACCGGCATTTGTCGGCGATCCTTTCGCCCGACGGCACCAAGATGGAACAGGGCGTGTTCTACGTCCATATCGGGCTCGAGCGCTGCTTTGCCGCCATTGCCTGGTGGCAGCCCGGACCGGAGCTATTGCTGGCGCTGCGCAACGCAATCGCGAAGCGGCCCGCTGAATTCCGCAGCCTCGTCGCGGCGCTGAAGAAGAATGGTCTCGAGTTCGACCCGGACGGCTGCATGAAGCGCACACCGCGCGGCTTCGAGCATATCGCCGAGCCCGATCTCGCTGCCGCGATCCGCAACCGGCATTTTGCCGTCCGGCACGCAATCGAGCCGGCGGATATCTACGGAGCTGGATTGGTCGACGAACTCATCGACTTCGTCATGCGGGCAAAACCGCTGCTCGACTGGGGCAGGGCGATCGAAGGCAAGGCTTCGCCGCGCTAGGCACGGAAGCGAGCTTGCCGCGACGCTTCAGCTATCATTTCCGCTGATCGTTTGCCTCAAGCGAATTGGTGTGACAACCCGGACCGCCCTCCCTACATAGGCCCTTCCCGAGGAGCGGTCGATGTCGGCGGAAGCAATCTCCGAAAACAGTGCGAAAAGCGATTTCTGGGACGGCGTGCGGCTCAGCATGCCCGTCGTGGTGGCATCGGCGCCGTTTGCGTTGCTGTTCGGGGCGCTCGCAGTCGACAACGGGTTTTCCGTGCTCGAAGCGTTCTTGATGAGCGCAACGGTGTTCGGCGGCGCCAGCCAGATGGTCGGCATCGAGCTGTTCGGCCAGCATGTCGCGCCGTGGCTGATCGTGCTGTCGATCTTCGCCGTGAATTTTCGCCACGTGCTCTATTCGGCTGGCATCGGCCGGCGCATTGCGCATTGGCCGCTGGTGCAGCAGGCGATAGGCTATTTCGTGCTGACCGATCCGCAGTTCGCGGTGGCCGAGCGCAAGGCGGAGGCCGGCGAGACCGTCGGCTTCGCCTGGTATATGGGCCTTGGGCTGCCGGTCTATGTGTTCTGGGTCATCGAAAGCGCGCTCGGCGCGATGTTCGGCAAGCTTATTCCCGACACCCATGCGCTGGGCATCGACTTCCTGCTGCCGATCTATTTTCTTGGCCTTGTCATGAGCTTCCGCAAGCGGCCGTTGTGGCTGCCGGTGGTCGTCGCCAGTGCTACTGCCTCCATCATTGCCTATAAAACGGTCGGCTCGCCCTGGCATGTCTCCATCGGCGCGCTGGCCGGCGTGCTGCTCGCCGTCATCCTGCCGCCCCGCCACAGTGGGGTGGAGGCACGGCCATGAGCACGACCTTGTGGATCATTATCGCCGCTTCGATCGCGACCTATCTGACCCGCATCGGCGGTCATCTGGTGATCTCACGCTTCGACCATATCCATCCGCGCGTCGAAGCCGGGCTGAACGCCGTGCCGGCGGCGGTGCTGACCACGCTGGTGGCGCCGGCGGCGCTCAGCGCCGGACCGGCGGAATGGGCAGCCTTGATCGTTGCCGGCCTGGTCTCGCTGCGCGGCGGCCTGATGGCGATGTTCCTGGCGGGTGCGGCCGTGCTGATCCTCGCGCGGCAGCTCGTCGGCTGATCGCCTTTTGCCTTGGCGGCGAGAGCACACATGCGCTTTACCGCAGCGACTATTGCCGCGCCGACCTTCGATAGGCTTAGCCGGATAGCCTCCGATCTCTCCTGATGGGAGCGACGCACGGCGCCGCTATAGAGCGCCTCACGTTGCTTTGGCGTCAATGCGCTTAGATCGATCGGCTGGATGCCGAAGGGCTCAGGCGACATTTCCAACTCCCCTGGTTTGCCGTGTTGATTGGCAGCTACACCGGCGATTTACGGGAAAGGGCTAATCAGCTAAAATGAATAATTAAGATCGTTATGTTCTCCAGGAGAGATATATGGATTTGGCCGATCTGCGCATCTTCCGCACGGTGGTGCGCGAGGGCGGAATCACCAGGGCAGCGGAAAAACTGTTTCGCGTGCAATCGAACGTGACCACACGCATCCGGCAGCTCGAGGAGGATCTCGGCGTGCAGCTGTTTATCCGGGAGGGCAAGCGCCTGCACGTATCGCCGGCCGGTCACAAATTGGTCGGCTATGCGGATCGGCTGCTGGCGCTTGCGGAGGAGGCGCGAACGGCGATGCTCGATCCACGCCCGCGCGGCACGCTTCGCCTAGGTGCCATGGAGAGCACCGCCGCGGCACGGCTTCCAAGTCTGCTCGCCGATTATCACGCACGTTATCCCGAAGTGGAAATCCAGTTGCGCACCGGCAATCCGCAGGTTCTCGCGACCGCCATGCTTGCCGGCGAACTCGATGCAGCCTTCGCCGCCGAGCCGATCGCCGACGCTCCGTTCGAAAAGCAGTCAGCATTCCAGGAGCAGCTGGTCATTGTCTCGGCGGCATCGCGCGTTTCGGTCGACGACCGCCTGGACATGCCCAAAACCATGATAGCCTTCGAGCACGGCTGCCCGCACCGAAAGCGGCTGGAACAATGGTATGCGCGCAGAGAGTTCATGGCCGAGAAAACCATCGAGCTTGGTTCATACCATGCCATCCTTGGTTGCGTGGTGGCTGGCATGGGCATAGCGTTGATGCCGAAAAGTGTGCTTTCGGGTTTCCCGGAGAGCCGCTGGCTAAAGCTGCACGAACTGGCCGCTGACGAAGACAACGCAATCACGGTGTTGTTCTGGCGCAAGGGAGCCGGTTCTCCGAACGTCACGGCTTTGCAAGAACTGCTTGCGGAGCAAAGCCTGTCAACCGGCGTTGCGGCCGCGACTATTGCTTGAAGTCGTGCGGCAGCGGGGCGGTTGCTTTTTCCAGCCAGGCCAGCGTTTCGCCGTCGAGCATCGGTCCGATCTCGGCCAGCACCCGCGCGTGGTATTCATCGAGCCAATGGAGCTCGTCACGGGTCAATAGGTCCGACCGGACCAGCCGCTTGTCGATCGGCGCCAGCGTCAGTGTCTCGAAGCCGTGCATGGCGATGTCGCCGCCCTCGATTGCCTCGGCCGGCGTCACCAGGACGAGGTTTTCGATGCGAATGCCGTAAGCCCCTTCCTTGTAGTAACCGGGTTCGTTGGAAACGATCATGCCGGCCAGCAGCTTTTCGGTGCCGGTCTTGGCGATACGCTGCGGGCCCTCATGCACGGCAAGATAGGAGCCGACACCGTGCCCGGTGCCATGGGCGAAGTCGCATCCGTGTCTCCATAGCGCCAGGCGGGCTACGGCATCGATTTCGGAGCCGCGCGTGCCCTGGGGGAAGCGCAGCATGGAGATGCCGATCATGCCCTTCAGCACCAGCGTGAAGCGTTCGCGCATCTCCTCGGTCGGCGTGCCGATCGGCACTGTGCGGGTGATATCGGTGGTGCCGTCCTGGTACTGCCCGCCGGAATCGAGCAGGAACAGCTCGCCATCCCCCAGTTTGCGATTGGTGGCGCGGGAGACGCGGTAGTGCATGATGGCGCCGTTAGGACCAGCGCCGGAGATGGTGTCGAACGACACGTCGCGCAGCGGCATTTGCGTTTCTTCGCCGGTCTGACGGCGCGTCTCCTCAAGCCTGGTGACAACGGCGATTTCGTCGAGCGTGCCGGGCTTCTGGCGGTCGAGCCAGCACAGCAGCTTGGCGACCGCAGCGCCGTCGCGGCGATGCGCGGCGCGTGCGCCGGCGATCTCAGCTTTGTTCTTTGTTGCGCGTGGAATGCGGGCCGGATCGGGCACGGCAATGACGGTGCCGCCATTATCCTCGACCAGCATCCTGAGCTTGTCCGCCGCTAGAACCGGGTCCAGCGCGATTTTTGCGCCACCCTTGGCCCGGGTGACGATTGCCGTTTCGAATTCACCCGGGTCGTGCAATTCGGCGAGCTGCGTCAGGTAAGCCGCGACGGTGCGCGAAAACTTGCGCTGGTCCATGAAAAGCAGATGCGAGCCGTCGGCGGCGAGCGCGGCAAAGCCGAGCGCCAGCGGTGTGTGCGGTACGTCCCCGCCACGAATGTCGAAGGCCCAGGCGATGGAGGAGGGGTCGGTCAGCACGGCATGGGTGGCGCCGTCTTTCTCGATGGCCGCCGCCAGCCGCACCAGCTTGTCCTTGGCCAGTTCGCCGGCAAAGCCGATCGGGTGGATCTCGACCGGCGCCAGTGGCGGCCCGGGCTGATCCTGCCAGATGGCGTCGATTGGATTTTGTTCGAGCGGCACCAGTATCGCGCCTGATTTCTCCGCCGAGGCTTTCAGCGCCTTGACGTCACTGATCGTATGCAGCCACGGATCGAAGCCCAACCGCACGCCCTTGCCGAGATTGTCCTTGATCCAGTTGGCCGGCGGGTTGTCGACAAGACTCTCGATCGAAAAGATGTCGAGATCGACTTCCTGGCGCACCTGCAGCGTGTAGCGACCGTCGACAAACATGACGGCGCGCTCGCCAAGCACAATGGCGACGCCGGCCGAGCCGCTGAAGCCGGTCAGCCATTTCAGCCGTGCCGAGCGGTCGGCGACATATTCGCCCTGGTGCTCGTCGGCGCGGGGCACGATGAAGCCATCCAACCCGTTCGCCGCCAACCATTGGCGCAGCATTGCCACGCGCGGCTTGCCAACGGCCGGATCCCCGGCGGAATCGAAGGTCTGGAACATATGGGCTCTCCTCGAATGCTGGCGCGACCGTAGCGCATGACTTCGAAAATCGGAATCGATTTTCGGACCGATCACGGCCGGCCGCTACAGTGTCTTTTTGCGCATGGAGGCCATGCAGAATCGGCGATTTCAAAAAGCGTCAGCAAACCTTACCTTCTTAACGTGGAGGAAAGTGTCTTATTGCCTGCAAAGGAGACCGTCATGTCCACGATTTCAGCCAGACGCGGATTTTTCAGAGGCGCCATGAACGCGTTGATCGAAGCTCGCCAGCGCGAAGCGGGCCGGTATGTGAGCGGCGTTCTGCTTGGCTTTGACGACGAAACGCTGAAAGCTCACGGCTACGATCGCGAAGAGCTGAAGAAAGCGGCGAACTCGCGCTAGGCTTGAGGAAATTCCGGCTTTGCTTGAAAGCGTCGCGCCTCAGCGCTTGAGATGGATCGTCACCCAGCCCTCGCGGTGCAAGGTGCGGACGTGCCGGAATTTCTGGGCGACATAGGCCGCGATTACCGCGTCGCGCTGGCGCTCGAGGATGCCCGATAAAACGATCGAGCCGCCAAGCGCGATATGCCCGGCCATTTGCGGCGCCAGACGCATCAGCGGCCGCGCCAATATATTGGCGACGATCAGGTCGAAGGGCGCGCGCGCGGCAAAGATCGGATGATGGAAACCCGCTGCCGCCACCGTTTCAATGAGCCCCTTGACCTGGTTCAGCCGCGCATTGGCGGCGGCCACCTTGACGGCGACCGGGTCGATGTCGGTCGCCAGCACCCGAATATGCGCGAGCTTGGCCACCGCTATGGCGAGCACCGCGCTGCCGGTGCCAAGGTCGAGCGCGTTGCGCGGATGCTCGCGCCGTACGACCTGCTCCAGCATTTCGAGGCAGCCGGCGGTGGTGCCGTGATGGCCGGTGCCGAAGGCAAGGCCGGCCTCGATCTCGATGGCGATCTCGCCGCTGTGGCGCTTCCTACGGTCATGCGCGCCATGGACGAAGAAGCGCCCGGCCCGCACCGGCTTCAATCCCTCCAGCGAGCGCGCCACCCAGTCGATGTCGGGCAGCGCTTCGCGCGCTATCGGTTTCGACAGTGACAGTCCGGCAAGGATGTCCCTAAGCTGCGCCTCGACCGCATCGACGTCGTCGTCGGCATAGAGCGATACTTCGTGGATGTCGCGGTCCTCGTCGACCTCGAGCACCGCAATCGGCAGGCCCTCATCGTCGAACGCCGCACCGAGCGCCGCGAAGATGCGATCAGCCTCGATCTTGCCCGCGGTGAAATACAAACGCGTCTGCGTCATTATCGGATATGTCAACCTTCCGCCGCCAGCCGTTTGAGCTTGGCGATGGCGGCGTCCGGGCTTTCGCCATAGGCAATGGTGCCGGCAAAATCGCCCTTGGCATTGAGCAGCAGCACCGAAGCGGTGTGGTCCATCGTGTAGTCGCCGTCGTTCGTGTCGACTTTCTTCCAGTAGATGCCGAAGGACTTGGCCATGGCGTGGACCTTGTCGGGATCGCCGGTGATGCCGAGGATGCGATCGGAGAAATTGCTGACATAGGTGTTCATGATTTCGGGCGTGTCGCGCTCCGGGTCGACGGTAACGAAATAGGCGCGCAGGCTCTTGCCGTCATCGCCCATCGTCTTCAGCCAGCCGGCCAACTCGAAAAGCGTGGTCGGGCAGACTTCCGGACAATGGGTGAAGCCGAAGAAGACGACGCTGGGGTGGCCGCGAAAGGCGGCTTCGGTGACCGGCGCGCCCTTCTGGTCGACCAGCGTGAAAGGTGCTCCGAACGGCTCGCCGCCATAATGTCCGCGGTACCAGTCGAAGGTGAGCCAGCCGATTCCGGCGGCCATCAGGACGAGAATACCGACCAGAATTGAACGCATCATCAGTGAAGTCCGTCGTTATTTCCATCGGGCGCCGGATTGGCGCTGCGAAGGCCCTGGCTCGGCGAACACTCTTAGCGGTTCGGTCGCGCCGACGCAAAGATGTCGCGTTGCCGCAACCGGCAAATGCTGTGGGAGGCGATCTGCTTGCAAAGCGCTGCCGTTCGTCCCACCTGAGGTCGGCAAAATTCGAACCCGCAGGAGGCCTCTTTGCGAAAACTGATTGGCGGCGCGTTAGCCGCATGCCTGGTCGTTGGTGCCGGCTCGGCCGTCGCCGAGGAAGTCGGCAAGGTCGGCGTCGATTGGCTCGGCAACGATATCATCGTCGAGGCGATCAAGGATCCGAAGGTCGAGGGCGTGACCTGCCACGTCTCCTATTTCGACCGTGGCGTGATCGACCGCCTGCAGAAAGGCAACTGGTTCGAGGACCCGTCCGATTCCTCGATCTCCTGCCGCCAGACCGGGCCGATCACCATTGGCGACATCGACATGAGCGAGGCCGGCGAGGAGGTGTTCAAGCAAGGCATCAGCCTGATCTGGAAAAAGCAGGTGGTGAACCGCATCTACGACAAGGCCAACGAGACGCTGATCTACCTGTCGCATTCGCGCCAGGTGCAGGATGGCTCGGCAAAAATGTCGGTCACCACCGTGCCGCTCTACGGCCAGAACGTGGTGTGGACCAGCGGCAAGCCGAAATAAAGACTTAAGGTGCTACAAGGTCCTTGGCGCGTCCAAACGGATGCGCGGCGCTGCACTCGGCTTGCGAGACTATGCGCGCGGGCGTAAAGCGCGCGCATGGACCGTCCCGAACACCTTGTCCTGAAAGATCCCGAGCCGCGCATCCATCCGACGGCGGAGCTGAAGGCGTGCAAGCTTGGACGCTACGCGTCGATCGGCGAGCGGGTCATCTTACGTGAAGTCATGGTTGGGGACTTCTCCTACTTCGAGCGCCACGCCGAGGCGATCTATACGACGATCGGCAAATTCTGCTCGATTGCCGCCAACAGCCGCATCAATGCGCTGGAGCATCCGGTCGAGCGGCTGACGCAGCACAAGATCAGCTATCGGCCTAACGAGTACTTCCGCTGGCTGGGTGTCGATCAGCTATTCCGGGACCGGCGACGGGCGAAAGCCGTCAGCATCGGCCATGATGTCTGGATCGGCCATGGCGCCGTGATCATGCCTGGCATAGTGATCGGCAATGGCGCGATCGTCGGTGCCAACGCGGTGGTGACGCGCGACGTGCCGGCCTATGCAATCGTCGCCGGCGTTCCGGCCAGGCCAGTGCGGCAGCGCTTCAGCGCGGAAACTGCGGCACGGATCGAACGTCTTGCCTGGTGGGACTGGCCGGTCGAGAAACTGGCCAGGGCTGTCCCCGACATGCAGGTCTTGCCCATCGAGGCTTTCCTCGACCGCTGGGAAAACGACGCCACCTGATCTTTGCAAGCGCGGCGCGCGCGGTTTGACCGTGAATTCCACCTCACAGGGAACTCGAGGGAGCTGCCGATTGTTTCTCCCTGCCATGATCGAGAAGCTGTTCACCAGGATCGCCAACTATGTCGCCCATCTTGCCGGTCTGCCGCCGACGTTTGCCGTCTGTTTCCTGATCATTGTGGTCTGGGCGGCAAGTGGTCCGGTCTTTGGCTTTTCCGACACGTGGCAGCTCGTCATCAATACCGGCACCACGATCGTCACCTTCCTGATGGTGTTTCTCATCCAGAACACGCAAAACCGCGATAGCGCCGCGATCCAGACCAAGCTCGACGAGTTGATCCGCGTCAGCAAAGCCAAGAATACCTTTATCGGCATCGAGCACCTGACCGAATCCGAAGTCGAGGAAATCCGCGCCAAATGTGAACGCGCGGCGAAGCGGCACGACGAACAGGTTGCCGACATGGCCGCAGCCAAAGCGGTGGCTAAGAAGCGCAACGCGAAGAAGCACACGACGGCGTGAGCGAGCTTGTTGTTCGGCTTCCCAACAGCGCGAATGGTCGCGGGATCATTTCATGAATGCTGCAAAGGCTTCCTTGTAGTCCGGGTGCCAGCGCGACAGAGCGGGGCGGTTCTCGATGATGTCGCCAATTGCCCAGGCCATGCGCTTTTCGTCCATGGACCGGGTCGCCTCGTTATCGGGACACAGGATGTAGAAATCGCCGCGCAGCAGCGAGGCCAGCATGAAGTCGATGACCTGCTCGCCCGTCCAGGCGCCGGCCGGCTTTTCGGTCGCACCTTCGGTTAGGCCGGTAAAGGTAAACCCGGGAATGAGCAAATGCGCCGCGACATTGGCGCCGGGCTCGTTGCGCAGCGCGTGTGCAAGGCCCTCGGTATAGGTCTTCACGCCAGCCTTGGAGACGTTGTAGGCGAGGTTGCCGGGCGGCGTGGTGATGCCTTGCTTGGAGCCGGTGTTGACGATCAGGCCCGGTTTTCCCGCCGCCAGCATGCGCGGCGCGAAGGCCTCGATGCCATGCACCACACCCCAGAAATTGATGTCCAGCAATCGCTTCCAGGCGTCACGGTTCTCCCACGGCTTGCCGGGGTTGTTGCCAACGCCGGCATTGTTCATCAGCAGCGAGACGTCGCCGAAGGCGCCGGATGTCTTTTCGGCCAAACGGTCGAGTTCGTCAGCTTTCGAGACGTCGGTGGCAACGGCAAGCACGGCGCTCTCGCCGGCGATAGCGGCGACGGCTTGCCGGGCCTCATCGAGGCGTGCGCCGGCGATATCGGCCAGCACGATCTTCATTCCCATCGCCGCCAGCCGTTTGGCCGCGGCAAGGCCGATGCCGCTGGCCGCGCCGGTGATGACGGCGACATTACCGGAGGCAAATGCGGGCAGGGCGGTCTGGATCTCGGCGTCGGTGGTCATGATTTTCTCCTGTTCTGGCCGCGGCGAACTTAGCGCGGAAAGAGGCTCGCGCAAGACGGTGCAGGCATCTTCGGGTTGACCGCGTCGGCGGGCGCTGCGCATGCTGATATCGAAAAGGAGACCTAGCGATTGACCGACTGGATCGAGATCCTGAAAGAACAGACCGCAACCGGCGACCAGATGAGCCGCGAAGTGCCGCAAATGCTTGCCAATCCCGACATCAGCGAAGCGCAAGTGAAAACGCTGTTTTCGGCGCTCGAAAAACAGGCGGAGTTCGTCGAAAAGCTGCGTATGGCGCTGGAAAAGTTCGGCCACGATTTTTCAGTGATCAAGGCGGCCGAGCGGCTGGAGGAGCGCTATGCCGACCTTGCCGCTTCGGTAGCGGAAAAGCTGAAAGAAATGAGGGGCTAGAGCCCTGTTCCATCCGATAAAATTCGGTATGGGGCTCTGTCTTCTCATGATCTTTTCCGAAAACTGGCATCCACTTTTCGCTGACGCGGTCCTTCGGTTCGGGATCATGGTCTGTCTATTTCTCGATTAGCCGCTCGAAGCGCCTGTCCGGCACTAACCAGATCAGCGCCACGAGAACGTAGATCGAGACACCGATCCAGTGATTGACGAAGGTCAGTGCGACGCCGGAGATATAGAGGGCCAGCGAGATCTTTCCCTTGAGGTCATTGCCCAACGCCCTGGCGAAAAGGGTCTCGCTGCCGTGCAGCCGATGCAGAGCCATGGTGAGGATGTTGAAGCCGACGGCGCAGAGCGCCAGGCCGATGCCATAGACGGCGACAGGCACCGGCGCGAAATGGTTCTCGCCCATGAAGGCTGTCGTCGCCGGCATCAGCGACAGCCAGAACAACAGGTTGAGGTTCGCCCACAGCACGCGGCCGTCGACCCGCTGCACGGCATGGAACATGTTGTGCAAATTGTTCCAGTAGATGCCGACATAGATGAAGGACAGCACATAGCTGAGGAATATCGGCCAGAGTGGTGCAAGCGCGGAAAAATCCTCGCCATGCGGCACCTTCAATTCCAGCACCATGATGGTGATGATGATGGCGACCACGCCATCGGTGAATGCCTCGACCCGTCCTTTGCCCATGAATCTCCCCTGACAATCCGCTGAAGTTAAAAGAGGATCTCGCTCAGCGCCATCGGCAAAGCTGCCAAACTTGTCAGGAGCAAGTCGGGGAGGGGGAACGGCTGACGCGAAAAAGGCGTTAGGATTTCAGATCCCGAACAGCAAAAGGTCGAAAAAATGACAGCTCACGCTCAAGTCATGAGGCGCGATCACGAACTCGTCGGCAGCGCCGCAGCGGCCGCCGTGGCCGCCATGATCGCGGCTCTTTTCGCCGGCAGCACGGCGCTGACGCCGCTTTATATCATCTACAAGCAGGTCTTCGGTTTCTCGCAGATCACTTTGACGCTGGTCTACGCCGTCTATGTCATCGGCAATCTGGCAGCGCTTCTGATGTTAGGGCGTGTGTCCGATGCCATCGGGCGCCGTCCGATGGCATTAGCGGGAATGGCGGTGGCCGTCGTCAGCGCGGTGGTTTTCCTGTTCGCCGAAAATGTCGCCTGGCTCGACATCGCCCGAATTCTGAGCGGATTGGGAATTGGCGTCGGCGCCGGTACCGGCACCGCCTGGCTCGCCGAATTGCTCCCGACCGACGACAAGTCACAGGCGGCGACGATTGCCACCAGCACCAATTTTCTCGGCCTCGGCCTTGGTGCGCTGGGGGCCGGGTTGCTCGCCGAATACGCGCCTTGGCCGCTCAGGCTGACATTCGTCGTCTACCTGGCGATGCTCGCGACTGTAACCCTGCTGGTCTGGCGTACGCAGGAAACCGTTTCGCGGCCGGGGAAACTGGCTGACGTTTCGATGCGGCCGCGGCTTTCCGTGCCCGATGATATCCGCGCAAGTTTCGTTGCGCCGGCGGTGACCGGCTTTGGCTCAATGGCGCTGGTCGGCTTTTATGCAGCACTTGCACCGAGCATTTTGGCGCAGCAGCTGCAGGTAACCAATCATGCCGAAGCCGGCGCTCTGTTCTTTGAATTGGCGATCGTGACGGCCGTCACCATTGTAGCGACGGCACGATTTTCGAGCCGAGCCGCGATGTTCGCGGCGCTTGCGCTGATGATCCCAACCGTCGCGCTGATTGTTGCGGCACAGGTCTTCGCTTCGATGGCCATAATGATTGCCGGGACCGCCTTGTGCGGCGTGGCGGCAGCGCTCGGCTATCGCGGCGGCTTGCAAGTGGTGAACGAGATCGCGCCTGCGGACCGGCGCGCCGAAGTGGTCTCGGCCTTCTTCATCTGCTGTTTTTGCGGCAACGCGCTGCCGGTCATCGGCATCGGCATCCTGTCGACCGTGGCGAGCGCGACCGTGGCGAGCCTGGCCTTTGCCGGCATGATCGTCATCTTTTCCCTGGTGGCGCTCGGGTTCGGCGCGAAATACGCGCGCTGAGCCGACCTTTCAGCCGTTCGGCGTCTCAGGCGAAAGATGCGCGCGCTGACGCGGTACGCCGAGGCCGGTATCCGGCGGTTCGCCGGCAGCCGGCCGGCTCTCGATCATGTGCATGGTGCGCCAACGGCCGAAGCGATAATAGGCCGCGGCCAGCACGAGCGAGGTTATCGAGCCGGCCGGAAAGCTCCACCACAGCGCTTCCTCGCCGATCACGCTTCGGAAGAAATAGGCGAAGCTGGTGCGCACCAGCAGCACCGAGATCACCAGGATGATCAGCGGCGGCATCACCGCGCCGGTGGCACGCACGGTGGCGAAGAGCACGATGGTGATGCCGAACAGGATGAAGGACCACGACGCGATCTTGTTGATGTGAGTGGCGATGTCGATTGCTGCACTGTCGCTGCCGAGGAAGAGGCTGAGCACCGCGCGATCGAATACGAACAGCAGCGCGACGAGCACGCCGGTGAGCACAAGGTTGAAGCCGACGCCGGAGGTGGCGATGCGTCCAATCCGGTCCCAGCGCCTGGCGCCGACATTTTGCGCCGCCATGGACGAGACCGCGGCGCCGATGGCGAGCGCCGGCATCTGGATATAGGTCCAGAGCTGTGCGGCTATGCCGTAGGCAGCCGCAACCTGTGAGCCGTACGAATTGACCATGCCCATCACTGTCAGCGCCGCTGCCGAGACGACGATCATCTGCAGGCCCATCGGCACGCCCTTGAAGACGACGATGCGCAGCAGCGCCGGGTCCGGCCGCAGCAGAGCGAGATTAGCGCCGGCCAGCCGCAGCGGGTGCTTGCGCGCATAAAGCACGATCAGGATGGCAACCACGCTTACCGTCTGGCCGATCAGCGTCGAGGTGGCCGAGCCGGCGATGCCGAGTTCGGGGAACGGGCCGATGCCGAGGATGAGCAACGGGTTCAAAACGACGTCGAGCACGACGGCCAGTGCCATGAACAGGAAAGGCGTGCGCGAATCGCCGGCGCCGCGCAGCACCGTCATGACGAAGGACAGCAGGTTCATCATCGGCACGGCCAGGAAGATGATGCGCAGATAGGAGCGCGCCAGCGGCAAAGCATCGGCCGGCGTGCCGAGCGCATCGAGGATCGCATCGACCCAGATCCAGCCGCAGACCGCGAACACCACCGAGACGAGGAAGAAGAAGGTAGCGCTGGTGCCGACGATGCGGCGGGCTTCGGGCAGGTCACGAGCGCCGACGGATTGCGCAACCAGGATGGTCGCCGCCATGCCGATGCCGAACACCGTGCCGAGGATGAGAAACAGCACGAGGTTAGCGTTGGAGGTGGCGGTCAGCGCCGCTTCGCCGAGGAAACGACCGACCCAGACGGCATTGATCGAGCCGTTGAGCGACTGCAGAACATTGGAGCCGAGCACCGGCAGGGCGAACAGCAGCAATGTACGCGCAATAGGTCCACTGGTGAGGTCGCTGGTCCGCCGGCGCGCGGGCATCTTGTCGTCCATGGCAGGCAACTCGGCGAAGGCTTATCTTGAGTCCGGTCCGCAATGATTGCCGATTCAACGGAACAGGTCGATGCGGCGCTGCAAATTCCGCCTGGCGTGCCTTGATCTAAGCATGTTCTCAAAGCTTCCGGAATCGGATATTGATCACGGACGCGTGGGGCCGCATTTCCTGGATCTCATGGACAAGCCGGGGGGCTCATGTCCGATATTCCGTTGTTTTTTGAGCGCCTGAACCGGCGCGCGTTTCTTGGTGCATCCGCTCTGGGTGCGGCCTCCGTGGCTCTTTCGGCGTGCACCACGACGGACGTGGCGGCGCCGCCAGTGACAGCGGCGCCAAGCGATCCGGCTTTCGGCGATGCCGCAAGCATGTATGCGGCGCGCGTCGACGAGGGCTATCAACTGCCGGCAATCCCGGTAGCCAAGGTCGATCCGAAATTCGTGCGCCAAATCGTGTCCGACCCGACCGGCGAAAAACCCGGCACGATCGTCGTCGTTACTTCCGAGCACTTCCTCTATCTGGTGCGCGACGGCGGCAAGGCAATTCGCTATGGCGTCAGCCTCGGCAAGGCCGGTTTCGGATGGACCGGCAGCGCCGTGGTTCAGGCGAGGAAGAAGTGGCCGGTCTGGACGCCGCCGCCGGAAATGATCCAACGCCGGCCGGAACTGGCGAAATACAAGGACGGCATGCCGCCCGGCCCGCACAGCCCGCTAGGCGCCCGCGCGCTGTATCTCTTCCGCGACGGCAAGGACACGATGTACCGGCTGCACGGCACACCGGAGTGGGATTCCATTGGGAAGAACGCTTCATCCGGCTGTGTGCGCTTTATGAATCAGGACATTATCGACCTCTACAGCCGCGTCGACGGCGTCGCGCCGGTCTTCGTGCGCCCGAACCTGTCTGCCGCCGGGAAGATCGCCGCCGTGTCGAACAGGACGGCCGAGCCAATCGATGCGGGCGTGCCAAAGGACGCGGAGATGTTGAGGTAAGTGCCTTCGTCGGGATCGTCAGTCGCAGGTTTTGCGACGCCTAGGACACCATCCCTGCGCGGGCGAGCCGCAACTGAAGGGCCCGACCGTTCAATCGCGCCAGCTCAGGCGGACGCGTTCGGCGCGTCCGCCTGTATGGGTGCCGCTACTTCCCGGCGAGGCCGGGAAGCGTGACCTGATAGACCAGGAACATCGTGTCGACATCGGCGCCACCCTCGGCCTTGTAGGGCGCGCCGACCTGGAAGCCGTCCTGCGTGAGGAAGTCGTTGTCATTGGCGACGAACAGGAAATAGTCGTCGGGCAGCTTCGGATCGAGGACGCTCACCACCGACATCGCCTCCCACTTCTCTGAGAGGTTGTTGCGGTCGTTGGGCGCGCCATTGTGCAGCCCGAAGCGGCCGAGCTCGCTCTTGTCGTTGATGTCGATGAACGGCGTCAGCTTGGCCGGCGTCACCGAGGGATCGAGCTCACCTTTGGGCGCAACCGGCTTGTCCTTGTCGAACTCGGTGCCGGCGATGTCGGTTGCCGCCGACACATCGACGACGCTGATCTCGCGATGGAGCGAGGTGTCGCCCTTCACCCCCTGGCCGTTGCCGCTGTCGCGCGCCAGCATCAGGAAGGTCTTGTCCGACAGCGCCACGATTTCGCTCTGCGCGGCGATCTTGGTTTTGCCCTTGGCATCGGTGAACACCGGCAGCGGTACGACATATTCATGCGCGAGCTTGAGCTGGCCGGGATCCGAGGCATCGTAGACCAGCGCGCGCGTGTTCTGGCGCGTCGAAGCGGAATCGCCGCCATCTTGTCTGGGTGCCGACTGCAGCACCGCGATCAGGAACTTGCCGTCGGGCGTCAATGCCATGCCTTCGAGGCCCTGGTTGTTCTGGCGGCCGGTTTCGGGATCCTTCGGATCTGGGTCTGCCGCGCCAGGTCCCGGATTGTTGGAAGCAAAGTTTGGCGACCCGTGACGCATCGGGACAAGCGCCGCCGACGGCTGCGTTGCCGACGTCAGACGCCCATCGGCGGAGAAGCGGTAGATGTTCGGACCGTATTCGTCCGAGATGAACATCGTGCCGTCGGGCAGCCGCGCGATCGCTTCGTTGTCGAGCGCAAGCTTGCCGTTGGCTTCGGGCAGGATCGGCATGTCGTCGGTCGCGGCGCGCACGCCGTTGAGCGGATCGAGGCCGGTTGCGTCGGCGCCCTTGTCGTCGGTCAAAAGCATGGTGTCGGCTAGGGTTGCCTTGAGGCCCGACTGTTCCTGGCCGGTGGCCGGTGCCGCACCCGGCGCGATCGGGACGAACTCGAGAACGATCGTGTTGAGGCGCGGACGGTAATCGGTGGTGCCGACGACATTGTAGCCGCGATCCGGCAGCAGCCACAGCGAGCCCTTATAGCCATCGGCGCCATGCGTCCAGCCGGCAGCGTCGATCGCCATGCCCGAGCCGGAGCCAAACGTCTCGCCGAACTTGTCCTTCTGGCTGGCCGGGATGCGGCCGACACCGACCAGGCCCTTGTTGACGAAGCTGATGCCGCCGACGGTCGCGGCGTTTTCAGCCGAGGCCGGGGTCAAGGCGGTGAACATCGCCAGCGCGACGGCGAGGGACGCGTTTCGGTGCAGGTTTTTCATGGAAATCCTCTTTGTGACAAAGCTGCCGGGCCCTGAAAAAGCGCCGCGTCGCATCAAGGATGCCGCGAAAGCCTTCGGAGAAGCGATCTAGGACGCGAACATGATACTTGCGTGACAGTGCGGCGCTTGCTTGTCCCCCGTGGTCGCAACTGGCCTGGGCATGGCGATTTCGTCGTCGCCGAGCGAGCAATTAACAACTTTACAAATAATCATACTTATGTAAAGTTACGACAATGAAAGGTCCTCGATGACTGCCTATCGTTTCGCCACCCGCCTCAATTCCTTTGCCTCGCGGCCACAGGCCGAGTGGCCCGATCTTGTCGGCAAACCGTCCATGCTGCAAATGGCGGCACGTGCGGCGAAGGTTGCGGAGTTGACCGATCTCGACCTCAACTTTCCCGACCATGTCGACGAAAAGCCTGCGGAAATGGCCCGCAAACTCGGCGATTTCGGGCTTTCGATCAATGGCTTCGCCATGCGCTACTACTCCAACCCGGCCTTCAAGCTCGGCGCCTTCACCAACCCGGATCCTTCCGTTCGCCGCGAGGCTATCGACCTGACCAAGGCCGGCATCGACGCCGCGCGCGAGGCCGGCGCCAGTCTGATGACATTGTGGTTGGGGCAGGATGGCTTCGACTACGCCTTCCAGGCTGACTACGCAACGCTCTGGCAACACGAAATCGATGGTATCCGTGAAGTTGCGGCGCATGATCCGGACTGCCAGATCAGCCTTGAATACAAACCCAACGAGCCGCGCTCCTACAGTCTGATGCCCGATGCGGCGACGACGTTGCTGGCGATCCGCGAGATCGGCCTGCCCAATCTCGGCGTGACGCTCGATTTCGCCCATGTGCTCTATGCCGACGAGCAGCCGGCTTTCGCCGCCGCCCTCGTGGCACGGCACAGCAAGCTGCTCGGCGTGCACCTCAACGACGGCTACGCCAAGCGCGACGACGGCTTGATGGTCGGCGCCGTGCACACGCTGCAGACGATCGAGCTGCTCAGGCAGATCCGCCGCGACGGCTATGCCGGGGCAATCTACTTCGACACGTTTCCGGATATGACCGGGCTCGACCCGGTCCACGAATGCGAAGTCAACATCGCCACCGTCAAGCGCATGCTGCGCGTCGTCGATCGGCTGGAAAAGGACAACCGCCTGTCCACTGCCGTCGACCGTCAGGACGCGGTCGCGTCGCAGGCCATAATCCAGGAAGCCATGCTCGGGCCGGACAGCTGACGCAGCGGCCATCACCGTTTTCAACAAGGGAGGAAAGACCATGAAATTTCTACTTGCCACCGCTGCCGCTGGCCTGATGGCGCTGTCCATCGGTTCGGCATTTTCCGCGGAGCTCGCGCCGCTCAATTCCGACACCGAGAAGGATCGCATCGACTGGTCGCAGCTCGAGGCCAAATTCGGCGCCTTCCCCAAGCTGCCCGAGGGCACCAAGGCGGGTGCGGTCTCCAAGACGCTGACCAACGAATACTGGCGCTCTCTGGGTGAGGGCTACAAGTCGTTCGGCGACCGTATCGGTGTACCCGTGGTCTACCAGGCGGCGCAGAGCGAGGGCGACCAGCTCGGCCAGCTCACCATCGCCGAAGGCCTGGTCACGCAAGGCTACAACGTGCTGCTCGTTTCGCCGCAGACCGACTCCAATTTGCAGCCGATCATGGAACAGGCCAAGGCCGCCAACGTGCCGGTGGTCAACGTCAATGACGCGGTCATCCCGCAGGCCGAGTACTATGTCGGCAATGTCCAGCGCGACAATGGCGTGCGCGTCGCCAAATGGTTCATCAAGAACCGGCCGGATGGCGGCAAGGTCGCCATCGTCGAAGGCCAAGCCGGCGTCTATGCCGCCGTCCAGCGCACCGACGGCTTCAAGACCACCATCACCGAAGCCGGCAAGTTCGAGGTCGTCGCCAGCGTCCCCGGCAACTGGGATCGTCAGACCTCCTACGACGCGGCCACCAACATCCTGCAGCAGCATCCCGACCTGATCGGTTTCTATGCCAACAATGACGGCATGGCGCTGGGCATCGTCGAGGCGGTCAAGGCAGCCGGTCTGCAAGACAAGGTGGCCGTCTTCGGCACCGACGGGATTTCCGACGCTTATGCCTCGATCCGCGCCGGCGAGCTGACCGGTACCGTCGACTCGTTCCCGGTGCTGACCGGCGAGGTGGCGCTGGAATCGGCGCTGCGGCTGGTGGCCGGGCAGAAACTGCCGCGCGTCGTCGCCACGCCGCAGGCGCTGATCACCAAGGACAATGCCGACCGTTACTCCGGCGGCGGCGATTCCGCGCGCAAGGCGCTGCTCGAAGACGCGGCAGCGGGCCAATAGAGCAGGGGCGGCGGGTGCCGGCCTTGGGTCGGCACCCTTGCCTGGAGAACTGAAGCAATGTCAGCGCGGCTGCAATTCGAGGGCATTTCCAAGGTGTTTCCGGCCGTGCGGGCGCTGAGCGATGTGTCCTTTTCGGTCGGCGCCGGCGAAATCCATGGCCTGCTTGGCGAAAACGGCGCCGGCAAGTCGACGCTGCTGCGCATACTGTCAGGCGTCTACCGGCCGACAGCGGGAAGCGTTTTCATCGACGGCAAACCGGTGACGTTGAACAACCCGGTCGCGGCGCGCGCCGCCGGCGTCGCGATGATCCATCAGGAATTACAGCAGGTGCCGCGCCTCAGCGTCGCCCAGAACATGTTTCTCGGCCATCCGCTGACGCGCGGCGGCGTCTTCGTCGCACGGCGCGAGCAGGAACGCCGTGCTGCGGAAGCCCTCGCCGCCATCGACCCGACCATCGATCCGGCAGCCCCGCTCGGCAGCCTGAAGGTGGCGCAGCGGCAGATCGTCGAGATCGGCCGGGCGCTGCTCGACCGCGCCAGAATCGTGGCGATGGACGAGCCGACGTCGAGCCTGACGCCGAGCGAGTTCGAACGACTGGCCGAGGTGATTGCCGGTCTGGCGCGCGACGGTGTCGCCGTCGTCTATGTCTCGCACAAGCTGGACGAGGTGTTCGGCATCTGCCAGCGCGCCACCATCATGCGCGACGGCGCCGTGGTCGGGTCCGTCGATCTCGCACAGGTCTCGGAAAAATCCGTCGTTTCGATGATGGTCGGCCGCGAGCTTGCCCAGGAACAACACCGCTCGCATGCTTCCGCCGAGATCAGGCTAAGCGTGCGCGGCCTCGCCTCGGCGACCAAGGTCCGTGACGTCTCGTTCGAGCTGCATCGCGGCGAGGTGCTGGGCATTGCCGGCCTGGTCGGGTCTGGCCGCACCGAACTGCTGCGGCTGCTCGCCGGTGCCGACCGGGCCTCATCAGGCGCGATAGAGATCGACGGCAAGGCGGTAAAGCTTTCCAGTCCGCGCGACGCGATTTCGGCCGGCATCGGCCTGGTGCCGGAGGAGCGCAAGCGCGAAGGCATCGTGCCGTTGCGCTCGATCTCCAGCAACATGGCGCTGGCCTCGATGGGCGTGTTCGCGCCGCGCATCCTCATCGACCATCGCCGGCTGAGGCGCGTGGCAGCCGAGAAGATGAAACGCGTCAATCTCAGGCCGTTCCTGCTCGATCGGCCGATCCGGCTGTTCAGCGGCGGCAACCAGCAGAAAGCGATCATCGGCCGCTGGCTGGCGGCTGGAACGCGGATCCTTCTGTTCGACGAGCCGACGCGCGGCATCGATGTCGGCGCCAAGGCGGAGATCTACCACCTGATCGAGGAACTCGCCGCCGAAGGCCATTCGGTAATCTTCGTGTCGTCCGAACTCCCCGAGGTGATCCGGCTCGCCGACCGCGTTCTGGTGATGCGCGACGGCACGGTCGCCGCCGAACTGGGCCGCGCAAGTCTCAGCGAACAGGCGATCGCCGCGCACGCCATACCCCAAACGGAGATTGAGGCCGGCAAGGCGCAAGGCCATCGGGCCGGTGCATAACGGACAGGACCAGCGGATGACCGATATAACCCAACACACAGCAGCGCGCCCGAGGGCAGATTTCCTGCACCGGTTTTCCGTGCGCGACGCCGGCACGCTGATCGGCCTGGTGGTGATCCTTGCCGTCTTCGGGGCGCTGGTCCCCGGCTTTTTTGCCGAGCGTAACCTGATCAACATCCTGCAGCAGTCGAGCATCAATGCCTGCCTGGCGTTGGGCATGACGCTGGTCATCATCTCGGGCGGCATCGACCTGTCCGTCGGGCCGACGGCAGCCCTTTCGGCCGTCATCTCAGCGTCGATGCTGGTTACCGGCGTGCCGTTTCCGCTGGCCATCGCCGCCGGCTTCGCCATCGGCCTGGCCTGCGGACTGCTCAACGGCGTGCTGGTCGCCTATGTCGGGCTGCAGCCTTTCATCGTCACGCTCGGCACGCTGAGCACCTACCGGGCGCTGGCGCTGATCTATACCGGCGGCAATCCGGTGCTCGGCCTGCCTGCTGGCTTTCGCGCCATCTTCAACGGCTCGCTGTTCGGATTGCCGTTGGCGGTCATCATCGTGGCCGTGGTCGCGCTGATTGCCTGGATCATCCTCAAGAAGACGCCGTTCGGCGAATATCTGCTCGCCGTCGGCGGCAATGAGGAGGCGGCCTACATAGCCGGCGTGCCGATCGCACGCACCAAGATCGCCGCCTATATGATCTCGGGCCTGCTGGCAGCGCTTGCAGCGCAGATCCTGATCGGCCGGCTGGGTGCGGCCGAACCCATTCTGGGCAATCTCTGGGAGCTCGACGCCATAGCAGCGGCGGCAATCGGCGGCGCCTCGCTGATGGGCGGCAAGGGTAGCGTCGTCGGCACCATCCTGGGTGCCGTCATCCTCGGCAGCATGCGCAATGGCCTGACGCTGATGAACGTGCAGTCCTTCTATCAGCTCCTGGCAACTGGCCTTATAATCCTCGCCGCGATGCTTATCGATCGCGTGACGAGGGGACGTGGATGACCTTGACCGGGCTGGACCTGAAAGCAGTAGGACCGCGCATCCGCATGATGATGCCGCATCTGACGCCGCTCGAGGCGAAGGTGGTTGAAACCGTCTTCGGACGGCGCGGCTTCGACGAGACCATCCCGCTCAAGCAGATCGCCGAGGAGGCCGGTGTGTCGGAGGCGATGGTGGTCAAGATCGCCAAGAAGCTCGGCTTCTCCGGCTATCGCGATTTTCGCACCGCCGTTTATGAGTACAGCCGCCTGCCGACCGCCGAGATGCATCAGGAGCTGTCGGTGGACGACAGTTCAGCCGAAATCGTGCAGAAGGTGTTCCGCACCTCCATCCAGGCGCTGGAGGAGACGCTCGCCATCCTCGACATGGACGATTTCGACCGTGCCGCCGATCTGCTTTACCGCGCCAGGAATCGCGATTTCTACGGCGTCGGCGGCTCGGCGCAGATCGCACGCGACGTTTCGCACAAATTCCTGCGCATCGGCATCCGCACCTCTGTCTACGACGATTCGCACATGATGCTGATGTCGGCCTCGCTGCTCGGCGCCGACGACATTGCTGTCGGCTTCTCGCATTCCGGCAACACGAGCGCCGTCATCGATGCCATCCAACTTGCGCGCAAAAGCGGCGCGCGCACGCTGGCCATCACCAACTATGACAACTCGCCGTTGGCGGCCGTTGCCGACATCGTGCTCTGCTCGACGGCGCAAGGCTCGCCGCTGATGGGTGAGAACGCAGCGGCGCGCATTGCCCAGCTCAACATTCTGGACGCGCTGTTCGTCGCGGTCGCGCAACGCGACTACCAGGCGGCGAAGCGCAATCTCGGCCGCACCATGTCTGCGGTGACCTCGAAACGGAAAGATAAGAACTCATGAGAGGCAAGCGGCTCATGAAGGTCTGGCGCACATGACGGCTCCTCCGCCGCTGGTGACCGTATTCGGCAGCCTGCATTACGACATCATGGTCGAAGCCCCCGATCGCCCACGCAAGGGCGAAACGGTGACCGGCCATGCCTGGCATCCAAAATGCGGCGGCAAGGGCGGCAACCAGGCAGTGTCGGCAGCGCGGGCCGGTGTGCGTGCGGCAATGATCGGTGCCGTCGGCGATGACGATTTCGGCCGCGCGCTTCTCGACAATCTCGACCGCAACGGCGTCGACCAGCGCTTCGTGCGGGTGGCTTCCGGCGCCGGCTCGGGCATGAGCGTGGCGATCTTCGACGACAGCGGCGACTATGGCGCGGTGATCGTCTCGGGCAGCAATCTCACTCTCGGCGAAAAGGACATTACGGAGGCGGCCGAGCTGATCGCGCAAACGGCGGTTCTGCTGCTGCAAAACGAGATACCGGAAGCCGCCAACATTGCCGCGGCGCGGACGGTGAAGGCGCATGGCGGCCGCGTCGTCCTCAACGCGGCGCCGGCGCGAAAGCTGACAGCCGAACTGATCGCGCTGACCGACATCGTCATCGTCAACGCCGTCGAGGCGGAGTTCCTGGCCGGCGTTTCGGTCGTCGACACGCTCGAGGGTGCGGCGAAGGCGGCCGGTATGCTCGTCGATTCCTATCCGGCTGCCATCGTCACCGCCGGCGGCGAGGGCGTTGCCTATTGCGACCGCGACGGCCGGGCATTCGCCTTGCCGGCGATGCCGGTGAAGGTGGTCAGCACCCACGGTGCCGGTGATGAATTCGTCGGTGCCTTTGCGGCGGGGCTTGCGCGTGGAGAGCCTGTCGAGGCGGCACTTGCCGCCGCCAATGCCGCCGCTGCCTCGCTGGTCGCAACGCCGGAGCGCGAGCGCGGGGGCCTTGATCAATCTGAGCCTGCTCAGTGACCACCGCGATCAGTCGCTATCGCGGGCGATCAGCTCCAGCGGCCAGACTTCACGGGTGATGCGGGCGCCTTCGGTGCCGGCGTAAGCCGGGATCGATGCCAGCAGCATTTCGGCCAGCCGCTCGCCCATCGGCTCCAGCGCCGGGCGGAAGCCGGTCAGTGCCGGCGAAAAATAGCGGCAGAGCGGGGTGTCGACGATGACGATCACCGCGATGTCGTGGCCGGGCTTGATGCCCGCCTCGGCCAGAGCCTTGCAGCCGCCAAGCGCCATTGCGTCGTTGTTGAAGATGATGGCGGTCGGCGGGTCCTTGGAGCGCATGACCTTCGGCGTCACGGCGTAGCCGCCGGCCTCGTTGATGAAGCCGTCGGCGATCAGCTCGGGGTCGAACTCAATGCCGTGCCGCCGCAACGCCTTGCGATAGCCGGCAAGGAACAGATAGCCGAAATTGAGGTCGAGCGACGGGCGGATGGCGGCGATGCGACGGTGGCCGCGCGCGACGAGACGATCGACCGCGTCAGCCCCCGCTTTTTCGAAGTCGAGGTCGAGCGAGGGGTAGGCATCGCCGCCGGAGCGGCTGCGCCCGAGCGTCGCGAACGGGAAGCCGGCCTGGGTCAAATAGTCGATGCGCTCGTCCTCGCGCCGCGTCCAGGCCAGCACCACGGCATCGGCCCGGCGTGTCTCGACGACACGGCGCAGGCGCTCCTGCTGATAGTCGCCCGGCGCACCCATCACCACGATCAAGTCGAGTCCGCTTTCGGCGAGCTTGGCCTGCAGCCCGGTCAGGAACGGAATGAAGAACGGCTCGCCATATTCCTGGTCGCCCGGATGCGGCTGCAGCATGAAGGCGATCGAATGGGTGGCGCCGCGCCGCAGGCTACGGCCGGACTGGTTCGGCGAATAATTCAGCTTCTTGGCCGCATCGAGCACGCGCTGGCGTGTGTCGGCATTGACATCGGCGCGGCCGTTGAGCGCGCGCGACACCGTGCCGATCGAAATGTTCAGGTGACGCGCAAGGTCGTGAATACTGGACGCCAAAGGACAGTTCTCCCCTTGCTTGGCTAGCACCGGCGGCTCTTCGGGCCAAGGCGGCAGGACGATTTTTCGCACCGGCTAATTGACATTGTACGCCATCGGGTGTGTTCTCGTAAACGTTTACGGAAAATGGTTTATGGCCCTGCCGTGAATGCCGTGACGATCGGTCTGGAGGGGCCGGGAGGGAGGAGTGCTGGATGATTAATGTCGTCCTGGTCGGCTGCGGAGCGATGAGCAAGGCCTGGCTCGATGCGGCCAGGCAGGTCGACGGGCTCGCCATTGTCGGCCTGGTTGATCTCGACGCCGAAAGGGCGCGGGCAAGGGTGCGCGAATACGAGCTTTCGGGCGCCATCATCGGAACCGACCTCGAGGCCGTGCTCGACCAGACCAGGCCCGATGCGGTATTCGACGTGGTGGTTCCCGCCGCCCGCCGCGAGGTCGCGCTTTCCGCCTTTGCCCACCATTGCCATCTCTTGACCGAAAAGCCGCTGGCCGACAGCCCGGACAATGCGCGTGCCATCGTCGAGGCCGCCCGCAGCGCCGGGCGCATCCATGCCGTCGTGCAGAACCGCCGCTATGTCGCCAACGTTAGGCGCATCCGGCGCTTTCTCGATTCCGGCGTCATTGGTGCTGCGACCAGCATCCACGCCGAGTTCTTCGTTGCGCCGCATTTCGGCGGTTTTCGCGAAGAGATGCGCCATGTGCTGCTGCTCGATATGGCCATCCACACATTCGATGCGGCCCGCTACATGGTGGCCGGCGAACCGGCCGGCGTCTATTGCCAGGAGTGGGAGCCGGCCAATTCCTGGTATCGGCAAGGGTCGTCGGCAGCCGCAAGCTTCGACCTCGGCGGCGGCAAGCTGTTCACCTATGCCGGCAGCTGGTGCGCGGCCGGCTTCCGTACCAGCTGGGACAGTACATGGCGCATCGTCGCCGAGCGCGGCAGCATTGTCTGGGACGGCGAGGACGTGCTGAAGGCGGAAGTCGTGCGGCCGGTCCGTGAAGGCATGTTCGACCGCACCGAACCGATAGCCGTACCGCCGCTCGACCCGGCCGATCGCGTCGGCGGCCATCTCGGCATTATCCAGGATTTCGTCCGCGCCGTCGAAACCGGCACCGAGCCGGAGACGCGTGGCGCCGACAACATCAAGAGCCTGGCCATGGTTTTCGCTGCCATCGAGAGCGCCGAGACCGGGCGCCGGGTCGCTATCACTGCACAGGAAGGATCATGATGCCAAACCCGCTGCTCGACATCAGGATCGGCACAATGGTGCGGGCCAATCTCGACGACCCGGCCGCCTATGTCAGGCAGATCCTGCCGCTCGGCTTCGAGAGCATCCAGCCGTTTTTCTGGCAGACGCTGGGCGGCAAGGATATTCCGCGGCTGGCGGGCGAGATCCGCGACGCGATCGGCGATGCCGATGTCGTCATTTCGTCGATCGGCGTGTTCGGCAATCCGCTGGAGAGCGGCGAAGTCGATCGCGGCGTGCTCCAGGCGTGGGAAACGGTCATCGACAACGCGCATCTGTTCGGCACCAATATGGTCAGCGGCTTTACCGGCCGCATTCGCGGCAAGCCGCTGACCGACAGCCTGCCACGTTTCCGCGAGGTCTGGGGGAAGCTGGCCAAGCGTGCCGCCGACAAGGGCGTGCGCATCGCCTTCGAGAATTGCGCCATGGACGGCAACTGGGCCAGCGGCGACTGGAACATCGCCCACAATCCAGACGCCTGGGAGCTGATGTTCAACGAAGTGCCGGACGACAATCTCGGCCTGGAGTGGGAGCCCTGCCACCAGCTGGTCTACCTGATCGACCCGATCCCGCAGATCCGCAAATGGGCGCCGCGCATCTTCCACGTCCACGGCAAAGACGCGACGGTGCGCTGGGACGTGATCCGCGAACATGGCGTGTTCGGCCGGCTGCCGTTCGTTCAGATGCGCACGCCTGGCTTCGGCGACAGCGACTGGACGCGGGTGATCAGCGAGCTACGGCTGGTCGGCTACAAGGGTGCCATCGACATCGAGGGCTGGCACGACCCGGTCTATCGCGGCGATCTCGAGATCACCGGCCAGGCGCGGGCGCTGGATTATCTCCAACAATGCCGGGGAGGCGCGAGCTACCTGCCGAATCCGGTGTGAGAAGTCGGCCGGCGGGAGGTGCCGGCCAGCTGGAGGCTGCGGCGCAACGCCGAAGCGATCGTCAAAACCCCTCGGCTAGCGAGGAAACAAAGGGAGGAACGTGCATGAGCATTATGATGAGAAGGACAGTTCTGCGCTCGACCGTCTCGGCGGCCGCGATGGCGCTCGCCGCCGCACTCTCGACCTTGCCGGCGCAGGCGCTCGATGCGCAATGGTGCAAGGATGTCCATATCCGTTTCTTCGCCGGCGGGGCGGAGGGCGATGCGTTCGGCACCATCGTCTATAATGGCGCCAAGCAGGCGGCCGCCGATCTCGGGCCCAAGGTCGACTATATCTTCTCTGGGTGGGACGTGGAGAAGATGGTCCAGCAGTTGCGCGAGGCTGTTGCGGTCAAGCCCCAAGGCATCGCCATGATGGGCCACCCGGGCGACGCCGCCATCATGCCGCTGGCCGAACAGGCGCACAAGGACGGCATCAAGATGATGTACCAGAACGTGCCGGTGCCGACGGTCACGGCGGCGTTCGGCGGCGGCTATGTCGGCGCCCAGCAGGAGCAGCAGGGCCGCGCGCTGGGCGCCGAGGCGTTCAAGCTGGCCGGGCTCAAGGCCGGCGACAAGGCGATCATGATCGGCCCGTTCGAGAACGAGAGCCGCGGCGCGCGCGAACGCGGCACGGTCGCCGCACTGAAAGAGGCCGGCATCGACGTCGTTCAAATCAATTCTCAAACCGAGTGGGCCGCCGACCCTAATCTGGCCATTCCGGTGATCACGGCAGCACTGCTCAACAATCCCGACGTCAAGGCGGTCGGCTATCCCGGCGGGCAGCTGCTGGGCAATGTGCCGACTTACATGCAGGCGGCGGGCAGGAAGCCGGGCGACATCTTCAACTTCGGCTTCGACACCAGCCCGCAGATCGTCGAGGGCTTCAAGGGCGGCTGGGTGCAACTGACGGCCGACCAGCAGCCGTTCATGCAAGGCTACCTACCGATCCTCAGCCTCTGCCAGCAGGTGGTGCTGGGTCTGGCGCCGATGAACGTCGACACCGGCGCCGGCTTCGTCACGCCGCAGAATTACGAGATTGTCGCCGAACTCGCCAAGCAGGCGCTGCGCTGACCTCCCAAGCCGTCGGCCGGGATTTAGCCCGGCCGGCGGGGTCGCTGGCGAAGACGCCGGCACGAAATCAAGCGAGGACCGCCATGGCCGAACGCCTCATCGAACTGCGTGACATCAGCAAGTCCTACGGCCAGGTCTATGCACTTGGCGGCGTCAATCTCAGCGTCGACCGCGGCGAGGTGGTCGGCCTGATCGGCGACAACGGCGCCGGCAAATCGACGCTGATCAAGATCCTCTCCGGCGTGGTCAAGCCGACCAGCGGCGAAATCCTCATTCGCGGCAAACCGGTGACCGGGTGGAGCGCCGCGCGCTCGCGCGACGCCGGCATCGAAACGGTGTTCCAGGACCGGGCGCTCGCCGTGCAGCAGACGATCGTGCGCAACATCTTCATGGGCCGCGAGCTCACCGGCTGGCTTGGCTGGCTGAAGGTCAACAAGGAGATCGCGGAGGCGAGCCGGCTGATGCGCGAGATCGGCTTCACCTCGAAAGTGTTCACGCCGCAGTCGATCGTCGGCCAGCTGTCGGGCGGCGAACGCCAGGGCGTGGCGATCGCCCGCGCCATCTACAAGAAGGCCGACCTGATCGTCCTCGACGAGCCGACGACGGCGCTGTCACTGACCGAAACGGCGAAGGTTTTTCATTTCGTGCGCCAGGTGAGGGCGAGCGGCCGGTCGATCCTGTTCATCGGCCACAACATCCACCACGTCTTCGATATCGCCGACCGCTTCGTCGTGCTCGATCGCGGCAAGGTCGCGCTCAGCGCCGACCGGAGCGAGGTCAAGTCGGCCGAAGACCTCATCAATTTCATGGAAGACGTGGCACACCCCGGCGGACTGGCGGGATTGCACGAGGCCGGGGAGCAGGCAACGCGATGAGCAAGACAATGGAGCCCGATCTGCAAACCCCTCTCGGCAGCAGCGAAGCCGCCCGGAAGGCATGGAAACACCCGTCCGACCACTGGATGCGCGGCTTTGTCCTCGACAATCGCGCTGCACTCGGCACGCTTGCGGTGTTCATCGTGATGATGGCGGTGTTCATGATCGCCAATCCGACGGTCTTCACCAGCTGGTATCTCTATAGTTCCGTGCTGACCACGCTGCCCGTGGCGCTGTTCGTGGTGGTGCCGCTGGTTTTCGTCGTCACCTGCGGCGAGATCGACCTGTCGTTTCCGGCGACGATGGGCTTCGCCTCTTGGGTGTTCGCGCTGGTCGTGCAGGCCGGCTACGACCCGTTCCTCGGCATCGCCGCCGCAATGGTCACCGGCATGCTGCTCGGCTTCCTGGTCGGCTCTCTAGTCGTCTATGGCGGGCTGTCGTCGCTGATCGCCACGCTCGGCATGAATTTCCTGCTGCGCGGCCTGATCCAGATCATCAACGAGGGCAGGTCGACGGCGCTGACCGGCCTTGCGGACAGCTGGGCCTACAAGATCTTCTCCAGCCAGCTTTACGGCATTCCGGTGCAGATATTCTGGGCCATCGGCTTCGTCGTGCTGTCGGCGCTGCTCTACAACCGCCATCGCTTCGGCGCGCAGGTCAAGGTGGTCGGCGACAATCCCGACAGCGCCCAGCAGATGGGCATCGACGTCAAGCGCGTCAGGGTGAAGGTGTTCGTCTTCGTCGGCATCGGCGCGGCAATCGCCGGCACCTTCTCGGTGATGATAAACTTCACCTGGTGGCCGACTGCGGGCGATGGTTATCTGTTGCCGGTGCTGGCATCGGTGTTCGTCGGCGGCACCCCGACCTGGGGTGGCATCGGCACCGTCGTCGGCGGCGCTATCGGCGCGGTCACCGTGTCGTTCATCCAGACCGGCGTCGTGGCGGCGGGCCTCAGCGGCTTTTACGTCCAGTTCTTCAACGGACTAATTATCATCTTGTCGCTGCTTGGCCATAAGTGGAATCAGGCGCGGTATCGGTGACGACCGGCGACCTCAAACTCCCGTGACAAACCCGTCCAGCACGCGTTTCTGGCCGGCCTTGTCGAAGTCGATGGTCAGCTTATTGCCTTCGATTGCCGAGATGTTGCCGTTGCCGAATTTCTGGTGGAAGACGCGATCGCCGACATTGAAGGGGGACGGCGTGTCGGCGACGGATTTGGCGACCAGCTCGCCGTCGATGGTGCGGCCCTTGATCGAGGTGCGGCCGGCACCGTAGCCGGAATCGGTCTCGCCATAGCCGATGCGCTCGACCTGGTGGCCGGAGCGGGTGCCCCAATTGCGGTCGGTCGCTTCGGTGCGGTTGGCCTGAGCGCGCTGCCAGCCCGGTGTCGCATAGGTGCTGGAGAAGGCGCCGGATTTCTCGGCGCCGTTATTGCCGCCTATGTTGTCGAAGCGCGATGCTCCATAGGGGTTCTGCCTGCCTGCACCTTGGCCTCCACGACCGGAGGCGAACGAGCCGCCGCCATAGGCATTGCCGTAGCCGCCATAGGAGTTGCCGCTCTCGGAAACTTCGACATGGGCTTCCGGCAGCTCGTCGAGGAAGCGCGACGGGATGGTCGACTGCCAGAGGCCGTGAATGCGGCGGTTGGAGACGAACCAGATGTGCAGGTTCTTCTTGGCGCGGGTCAGGCCGACATAGGCGAGGCGGCGTTCCTCCTCCAGCCCGGAGCGGCCACCTTCGTCGAGGGAACGCTGGTGCGGGAAAAGGCCTTCCTCCCAGCCGGGCAGGAACACGGTTTCGAATTCGAGGCCCTTGGCCGAATGCAGCGTCATGATGTTGACGGCGTCGAGCTCGGCGTTCTGCTCGGCGTCCATGACGAGTGCGACATGTTCGAGGAAGGAGCGCAGCGATTCGTACTCCTCCATGGAGCGGATCAACTCCTTGAGGTTTTCCAGCCGCCCCGGCGCTTCGACCGAACGGTCGTTCTTCCACATGTCGGTGTAGCCGCTCTCCTCGAGAATGGTCTCGGCGAGCTCGGTGTGCGGCGTGGTTTCCAGCGCCTTCTGCCAGCGCTCGAAATTGGCCGATACCTCGCGCAGGGCCGCGCGCGGCTTCGGCTTCAGCTCGTCGCTCTCGGCGAGTGTTGCCGCCGCTTCCAGCATCGGGATGCGCAGGGCGCGTGCGGTGTCGTGGATCTGGCGGATGGTGGCCTCGCCAAGGCCGCGCTTCGGCACATTGACGATGCGCTCGAAGGCGAGGTCGTCGGCGCCTTGCGCGACGACGCGGAAGAAGGCCAGCGCGTCGCGGATTTCGAGGCGCTCGTAGAAGCGCGGGCCGCCGATGACGCGGTAATTGAGGCCGAGCGTGACGAAGCGGTCCTCGAATTCGCGCATCTGGAAGGACGCGCGGACAAGGATCGCCATATCGTTCAAATTGTGCTTCTGGCGCTGGTAGGCCTCGATGGTCTCGCCGACGGCGCGGGCCTCCTCCTCGGAATCCCAGGCGGCGTGGACATGCACCTTCTCGTCGTCCTCGGCGATCTTTTCGGTGAACAGCGTCTTGCCGAAGCGGCCCTCATTGTGGGCGATGAGGTGCGAGGCGGTGCCGAGGATGTGCGCGGTCGAGCGATAGTTGCGCTCCAGCCGGATGATGGTGGCGCCGGGAAAATCCTTGTCGAAGCGCAGGATGTTGTCGACCTCGGCGCCGCGCCAGCCATAGATCGACTGGTCGTCGTCGCCGACGCAGCAGATGTTAACTTTGCTTTCGCTCACGGCCGCGCGCGAGCTTCGCTCGCTGGCCTCCGCAGGGGCGGCCTGGCCGGCCGACGCCCGGTCGGGCTTGCGGCCTTCGGCCGAAGAGCGCCCAATCTCCCCCCTCGTGGGGGAGATGTCGGCGGAGCCGACAGAGGGGGGCGCTGTCCCGCCGGCGTTTCCGCCAGGACTGTTGGTAGCGTCGCGATCCTTCGCGCCCCCCTCTGTCCTGCCGGACATCTCCCCCACGAGGGGGGAGATTGGCTTGCCTTGCGGCCGCTGTGCCAGCAGGCGCAGCCACATGTACTGGGCGGTGTTGGTGTCCTGGTATTCGTCGACGAGGATGTAGCGGAAGCGCTTGTGGTATTCCTTCAGCACGTCCGGATTGGCGCGGAAGATGCGGATCGGGTGGCACAGGAGGTCGCCGAAGTCGCAGGCGTTCAGCGATTTCAGCCGCTCCTGATAGGCCTTGTAGAGCTCGCGGCCCTTGCCGTTGGCGAAGGCACGGGCATCGCCCTCGGGGATGTCGGCGGGACCGAGGCCCTTGTTCTTCCAGCCGTCGATCATCTGGGCGAACTGCTTGGCCGGCCAGCGCTTGTCGTCCAGCCCTTCGGCCTGGATAAGCTGCTTGATCAGGCGCACGACATCATCGGTGTCGAGAATGGTGAAGTCGGATTTGAGCCCGGCCAGCTCGGCATGTCGGCGCAGCAGCTTGACGCCGATCGAATGGAAGGTGCCGAGCCACGGCATGCCCTCGACATTGCCTTCGCCGATCAACAGGCCGATGCGCTGCTTCATCTCGCGCGCCGCCTTGTTGGTGAAGGTGACTGCGAGGATCTGCGAGGGGAAAGCCTTGCCGGTGGCAAGGATGTGGGCAATGCGCGTGGTGAGCACCCGCGTCTTGCCGGTGCCGGCGCCGGCCAACACCAGCACCGGGCCTTCGGTGGTTTCCACCGCCAGCCGCTGCTCGGGGTTGAGGCCGTTGAGATAATCGGGCGCGTTGTTCTGGTTGCTGCGGGCAGCCATGGCGCGCGCGGCAATGCCCGACGGGGCCACGGGCCGCGCGTTCGGTTCGTCAAAAAAGGGCATATCTTCCGAAAACCCGGACATCTCCCCCCGAATGTAGTGATTCGGCAGCGAAAGGCCAGAAGTGTCTCCGTTTTGTTCTCTGTCCAGTCGGTAGACTCACAATCTGGAATGGGTCCGCTAACCAAAACGCCGGGCTTGCGATGGGCCAGCGCCGTAAAACGCCGAGCTTGCTTGACAGGGGAGGCGGGCCGGAGAAAGTTGCGTGGGGGCAGGAACGCAATGCGGGGTTGCCCATGGACGCGTCGCGGAGCGCACCAGTCGAAGGAGCACCGTCTTGGCTGTGGTCATCACCTCCCTGATCCTTTTCCTCATCGGCCTGGCGGTTGGCGGCGGCGGCATCTGGCTCGTGACGCTGGGCGGCAGCTGGTATTACGTCATCGTCGGTCTAGCTTTCCTTGTCGCGGCCTGGCTGCTCTACAGGCGCAGATCCACGGCGCTGTGGCTCTACGCGGCGATCGTGCTCGGCACGCTCGCCTGGGCGGTCTGGGAGATCGGCTTCGACTGGTGGGAGCTCGGCCCGCGTGGCGGCATCATCGTGCTTGTCGCGCTGTGGCTGTTGACGCCTTGGGCGCGGCGTGGGCTTACCGGTCCCGACGGACGCGCGCCGCTGATCCTCGCCGTGCTGGCCTCGCTTGCTGTCGCCGGCTATTCGATGACGACCGATCCAAAGGATATTGCGGGTGAACTCAACACCGACAAGGTGACGCCGACGGCCGATCTCGGCGGTAACGTGCCAGCTGGCGAATGGCACTATTACGGTCGCACGCAATATGGCCAGCGCTATTCGCCGCTCGACCAGATCACCGCGGAAAACGTTGCCAATCTGCAGCCGGCCTGGACCTATCGCACCGGCGACGTGAAAGGGCCCGACGACATCGCCGAGACGACCTATCAGGTGACGCCGCTGAAGATTGCCGACACGCTCTATATCTGCACGCCGCATAATTTTGCCATCGCCGTAGACGCCGCGAGCGGCAAGGAGAAATGGCGCTTCGATCCGCAGGTCAAGCTCGACAAGGACCGCCAGCACCAGACTTGCCGCGGCGTGTCCTATTATGCCGACGCCAAGATCGCCGCCGGCCAGCCCTGCGCCACACGCATCTACCTGCCGACATCCGACGCCCGGCTGATCGCGCTCGACGCCGCGAATGGCCAGGTCTGCCCCACATTTGCCGAAGGCGGCACGCTGAACCTGCTCGCCAACATGCCATATCCGAAGCCGGGCTATTATTATTCGACCTCGGCGCCGCTGATCGTCGCCAACAAAATTATCGTCGGCGGCGCGGTCAACGACAATTATTCGACGCAGGAGCCATCCGGGGTCATCCGTGCCTATGATGCCGACACCGGCGCGCTGTTGTGGAATTGGGATTCCGGCAATCCTGACCAGACGACGCCGCTGCCGCCGGGCCAGACCTATACCAACAACTCGCCCAACATGTGGTCGACGGCGAGCGCCGACGAGAAGCTCGGGCTGCTTTATGTGCCGCTCGGCAACAAGACGCCGGACCAGCTCGGCGCCGGGCGCAGCGCCAACGACGAAAAATTCTCGTCGTCGATCACCGCGCTCGACCTCAACAGTGGACAATTGCGCTGGGTGCGGCAGACCGTGCATCACGATCTCTGGGACATGGATGTGCCGGCGCAGCCGACGCTGGTCGACATCACCACGGAAAGTGGCGTGGTGCCTGCGCTGGTCGGGCCGACCAAGCAGGGCGACCTTTATGTGCTCGACCGGCGCAGCGGCGAGCCGATCGTTCCGGTCAAGGAACTACCGGCGCCGGGCGGCGCGATCGAAGGCGACCATACCTCGCCGACGCAGCCGCTCTCGGACCTGAGCTTCAGTCCGAAACCGCTGACTGGCGCCGACATGTGGGGCATCACCATGTTCGACCAGCTGGCCTGCCGGATCGAGCTTCGGAAGCTGCGCTATGAGGGCCGCTATACGCCCCCGTCACTGCAGGGCTCGCTGATCTACCCCGGCAATTTCGGCACCTTCAACTGGGGCGGCGTGGCAGTCGATCCGGTCCGGCAGGTGATGTTCGGCATGCCGACATACCTGGCGTTCATCTCCAAACTGGTGCCGCGCGCCGACGTGCCGCCTCCCGGTGACACCAAGGGCAGCGAACAGGGTCTGAACCGCAATGACGGTGCGCCTTACGCAGTCATATTGAAGCCGTTCCTGTCGCCGCTCGGCATTCCCTGCCAGGCGCCGCCCTGGGGCTATGTGGCGGGCGCCGACCTTCGGACCGGCAAGATCGTCTACAAGCATCGCAATGGCACCGTCTACGACATGACGCCGCTGCCGCTGCCATTCAAGGTCGGCGTGCCCGGCATTGGCGGGCCGATGATCACTGCCGGCGGCGTCGCCTTTCTCGGTGCGGCGGTCGACGACTATGTGCGCGCGTATGACCTGACGACCGGCAAACAGCTCTGGCAGGCGCGGCTGCCGGCGGGCGGGCAGTCGACACCGATGACCTACACGGCAGCCGACGGACGCCAGTTCGTCGTCATCGTTGCCGGCGGCCACGGCTCGGTCGGCACCAAGCCGGGCGATTATGTGATGGCCTATACGCTGCCGAAATAGAGAAGTTCCTTCAGAGCCCGAGATGCCCTTTCAGGTCGGGTACCGATGCAAGTACCTCATTGGTCAACTGCGGGCCGGCGGCTGTCTCGGCCTGCTGGACCAGCATGCTGCCGGCCTGGCTGATCTGTGCGAGCGTGAGGCCTGATGCCTTGAGTATGGCGACGCCGTTGATCAGCGCGCCGGTCTTTTCGCCGAGAGCACCGCCGAGCGCGCCCTCCAGCGAGGACAGGAGATCCCCACCGGAAGCCGCGCCGGGAGCCATGACATCATATTGCTTGGCCAGGGCGTCGGCTCCCGGGATTTTGGCGAAGAAGCTCGACAGGGTCGTACCTTCCGCCTCGTGTTCGAGCACCGAGAAAATCGTGCCGGCGATCTTTTCCGTCAAAGCCTGGTTGAGACCGGACTTCTGGGAGACGGTGTTGATGATGTCCTTAACGTCCATGATCTTTCCTCAGGCTTTGGTGTTTGCGGGCGGGTGCCGGTTGGCGCGGACCTTGACCAACGATCGTTTGAAGGCGGTGAAGGCGGTGAACCGCAGCGCCAGCAAAGTCATAGCGGCGAGTGCGAACCCACTTGCCAGAAGCGCGGAGGGAAAGGTCATGGGCGTATTCCTTCGTCGTCAATCAGGCATTCTTTTCCCGCCAAATGGCCATTCTCGTTCGCCAAATGGCCCGAGTGAGGCATAGCTCGGTAACTTCTTTTTACATTGTGGTACGTGCATTTTGCATTGCCACAAAGGACCAAAATTTAATGACAGTGCGGCGCGCGGCATCACGGCCCCCGTGCAGGGACTTTTGGCAGCCTCACTCAGCCGTGACTGGACCAGGCAAGCTTCGGCTCTATGTTGCCGCGGGGGGCCGACGAGGAGCGCGCCATGACAACACCTGCCGGACCCACTGCCGCCGAGCCTGTCATTACCCAGGCGATGATCGATGCCTATGACGAATACACGCATCTGACGCTCGACCGGCGGCGCTTCATGGAGCAATTGACCAGGCTTGCCGGATCGGGTGCGGCAGCGGCCGCGATCGCGCCGCTGCTGGCGGCGAACTCGGCCCAGGCGGCAATCGTGGCGGAAAACGATCCGCGCGTGAAAGGCGAGGACATCAGCTATCCCGGCAGCGGCGGCCAGATGAAGGGCTATCTGGTCAAGCCGGCGGACCAGACCGGCAAACTCGGCACCGTCATCGTCGTGCATGAGAACAGGGGTCTCAACCCGCATATTCGCGATGTGGCGCGGCGCGTTGCGCTGGAAGGGTTCGTAGCGCTCGCACCGGACTTCATGACGCCGCTCGGCGGCACGCCGGCCGATGAAAACAGGGCACGTGACCTGTTTTCCCAGCTCGATCCAGCACAGGTCGCCGCCAATGCGGTCGCAACGGTCGCCTACCTCAAAGGTTACAAGGACGGCAACGGCAAGGTCGGCGCCGTCGGCTTCTGCTGGGGCGGCGGCACGGTGAACATGCTGGCCGTCAACGCGCCGGACCTCGCCGCCGCCGTCGCCTATTATGGCATGCAGCCAAAGGCCGAGGACGTGCCGAAGATCAAGGCCGCGCTCATGCTGCATTATGCCGGGCTCGACACCCGCACCAATGCCGGCATCGACGCCTTCAAGACGGCACTCGACGCGGCCCATGTCGAATACTCGGTCTATGTCTATGAAGGCGCCAACCATGCCTTCAACAACGACACGTCGGCGGCCCGCTACGACAAGAAGGCGGCTGACCTCGCCTGGGGCCGGACCATCGCCTTCCTCAAGGAGAAGCTGGCCTGATCAGGCGGGCGCCGGCGCCGGCTTGTGAA
Organism: Mesorhizobium sp. ISC25; assembly: GCF_042295465.1. Lineage (NCBI taxonomy): Bacteria > Pseudomonadati > Pseudomonadota > Alphaproteobacteria > Hyphomicrobiales > Phyllobacteriaceae > Mesorhizobium > Mesorhizobium sp. ISC25. The sequence goes on from NZ_CP135441.1 coordinate 460,508, forward strand.
ATGCAACGCCGGCCACCACCAGCGCGATGCCGATGCAGTCGGTGAGGCTCGGCACCTGCCGCAGCACAATGACGCCGATCAACGTCGCGGTGACCGGCAGCAAAGACAGCATCAGCGCGAAGCTGGAGCGCGGCAGCCGCGACATGGCGAGCTGGTCGCAAATATAGGGAATGACCGACGAGCATATGCCGACGCCGACCGCCGCAAGCAGCAGCGGCGGCGCCGAGAAAGCCGGCAGCGCATCGGCAAAACCGATCGGCAGTACGACGAGAAGGGCGACCGCCATGGCGGCACCCAGCCCGGCGATGCCATCGCCGGCGCCGGCGCGCGCGACGCGGTGGCCGAGCACGATATAGCCAACGAACAGCGCGCCGTTGAGGAAAGCCCAGAACAGGCCGACGGGATCGCTCGACCATTTGACGTCGATCAGCAGCAAGGTGCCGGCGACGGCGATTGCAAGGGCGGCGAGATTGCGCGGGCTTCTGAGGCCGACAAGCGCGACGCCGATCGTGCCGACGAATTCGATCGCCGCCACCAGCGAGATCGGCAGCCGGTCGAGCGCCAGGTAAAACGAGCAATTCATCACCCCAAGGCAGACGCCGAAAGCCACAAACAACAATCGCGTCGAGCGATCGGCGCGGGCGAAGACCGCCCATGGACGGGTCAATGGGGCAAAGACGAGTGCAGCGGTGGCGATGCGCAGCCAAGCCATGCCGAGCACGCCCACCTGCGGGAACAGCAGCACCGCGAAGGCCGGTCCGAGATAGTGGAACACGGCACTGACGCCGAACCAGAGATGCGGCGGGACCGCGTTTGCCAAGGTAAAGGCGGGGCCGGCGAGTGCCGGACTCGCTGCCGGGGCTTGCGTCCGATTTTGCATAGGATCAGTATCGCAGGCGATTTTTGCCATTGATATGGATGATGGCCGGTCTCTGCGGCTATTTGCTTTCCGAAAGCAAGGAGTATTCCGCTGAAACGCCTTCGAAATGAAAATAGCGATCTGGATCCGGCCGACCTGAAAATCCTGCGCCTGCTGGAGAAGGATGCGCGCACCAGCACCGCCGAGCTGGCGCGGTCGGTCGGCCTGTCGGCGCCGAGCGTTGCCGAGCGCATCAAGCGGCTGCAGGAAAGCGGTGTGATCGAGGGCTATACGGTGCGCATCAATCCGGCCGCGCTGGGCATGAAGCTGTCGGCATGGCTGCGCATCAGGCCGGTGCCGGGGCAACTGGCTGTGGTGGCCGAAATCATCCGCGACCTGCCGGAAATCGCCCAATGCGACCGGGTCACCGGCGAAGACTGTTTCATCGCGCTGGCGCATGTCGGCTCGGTGGCCGAGCTCGAGCGGTTGATCGACCGGATCATTCCGTTCGCGATGACCAATACGGCGATCATCCAGTCGTCGCCGGTGGTGCCGCGATCGCCGCTGGGAGCGGTGAAGCGGCTGCTGTGATGTTCAAGGACGGGGCGATCATTCGTGAGCGGGTAGGCAATAGCCACGGTAGCCCTATCGCGCGGCGGCAGCGGTCGCAAGGAGCGAGCATAAGCCGCAAGACGACGCTTAAGCTCGGGACGCGACACGAAGGGCGCGCAGAGGAAAGTCCGCGTCAACGGCAGCTAGGTCATTCACCAGCATAACGGCGGCTTCGCCTTCTGCATCTGGCACTTCGGCAACCATTGCAGCCAACCAAACCACGCGAGCTGGGACTCGGCGGCCCAGCTCGATGCACCAGACAAATCTTTCATATTGTCCTCGTGGGCCATCAACGGCCGATCGTCGCAATCGCCGTGAAGGGATATTCGCGCCATGTCACACAACGTTGCCAAGTCACGGGAGATACTGGCTAGGTCCGTTCGCGAGACCGCTGCCTCTTCAAGCAGCGCCAGGCAGGCGTGCAGAAAAGCAAGGAGAGCCTGATCCCCGCCACCGGGTGCCGCGACGCGGCGGCGAAGCGCAGCCAGAACGACCGTCAACTCACTGATGCTATGTTTGCTGAAATGCCGGCTCCGGAAGAAGTCAAGTCGACCAGCGATCGCCGCCGCCCATGTCGGCAATCCTGCTTCGATTTCAGACAGCGAGTCATTCGCCATCCCGCATCTCCATTGCTATCCGCCAGCAATCCATATTGGCAGGGAGTAGGCAATGCAATTCACCGACGCAATTCACCGACGCTGTAACCGTCGCGGAACGCGTTGGCGCGATGGGGAGAAGTGCACTGCGGGGCGATGAGGGGCGGCGCAAATATACCAAATGCAAACCGGACGGCCGGTCTGTTTCTTCCCGCACCGTTCAGGCGTGGCCGCGTTTCATCCGCGCCTGCTTAAGGATGGCGCGCCAGCGGATCATGGCGAAGGGGATCGGCTCGTTGTTGTTGGCGATGTGGAAGATCTCGTTGTTGAGGTTCTTCAGCGAGCGCCAGAAATCATAGTCGGTGATGCGTGGATCAGCCGCCAGCCTGTCCGCCTCGACCTTGATGTCGGTTTTCATGCACGTTCCCCGAACCGCTGCTGCTCCGCCGCCCGTATCGCAATTCGATGCGGATGGTTTTCCAACGCCGCGCTGAGTCGTTCAACGTCTCAATTCGGCTTGTTCACGTTAAAACCTCGGTAAGGTTAACGGCGGTTGGACTGCGGTTCAAGCCGGCTTAGACGAATACCGATCGAGCGGCCGGCGCGCTCCGGCATCGGCAGGGCGGCATGGGCGGCACGCATCGCTTCCACCCTGGCCAGGACGTCGGCGGGGAAGGGCGCGACCTTCGGGCCAGCCATGTCGACATGCAATGACAGCGTTTCGGAGGTGGCGGCGAGCCAGCCGTCGAGATGGCGGATTTCCTGATAGGCCCTCAGCCGCTTCTCGTCGTGGTCCAGCAACTGGAACGAGACCGTGACCTTGTGGTCGAGATGCAGCTCCTGGACGTAGCAGACATGGACTTCCGCGGTGTAGATGGTCAGCCGTCGTTCCTTCACATAATCCGGCCCCATCCCCATCATCTCGAAGGCTTCGTCGGAACAACGGTCGAAAAGCACGTTGTAATAGGCCATGTTGAGATGGCCGTTGTAGTCGATCCAGGCCTCCTCGATCTCCATGGCGCGAGAGACGAAAGGGGCGGGAATGGGCATCGGAAACTTCCTTCTCGTCATGCCGGGTTGAGCGTGGACTGGACAGAGCGTGGTTGGTGAGACTACGCATCCCTAGATGCAGAACAAGGGTGGATGCTGGTCCATTCGCGGAGGAATCGATGGCTCTAAGCGACCTCAATCCGGTCGAGCGCAACGAAGAAGGGATTGCCGCCGTACTCGGCATCCTCAAGCAGCGGCTCGGCGAGCGATTCCAGACCGGCCAGGCGATCCGCGCCCAGCACGCGCACACCACGACCTATATTCCGACGCAGGCGCCGGACGGTGTCGCCTTTGCCGAGACGACGGAGGAGGTGCAGGAGATCGTGCGCGCATGCGCCGCGCACCGCGTGCCGGTGATTGCCTTCGGCGTCGGCTCTTCGCTGGAAGGCCACACCAATGCGCCGGGCGGCGGCATCTCACTCGATACGTCACGCATGAACCGCATCATTGCGGTCAATCCGCAGGACCTCGATTGCACCGTCGAGCCCGGCGTGACGCGCGAGGACCTCAACCGGCACCTGCGCGACACCGGCCTGTTCTTTCCGATCGATCCGGGCGCCAACGCCTCGCTCGGCGGCATGGCGGCGACGCGCGCGTCGGGCACCAACGCCGTGCGCTACGGCACGATGCGCGAGAACGTCCTGTCGCTGACCGCGGTGATGGCCGACGGCGAGGCAGTGACGACCGGCAAGCGCGCGAAGAAAAGCTCGGCCGGCTACGATCTGACGCGGCTGCTGATCGGCTCGGAAGGCACGCTTGGCATCATCACACAGCTGACCTTGAAGCTGCAGGGCATTCCGCAGGCGATTTCGGGCGGCGTCTGCCCGTTTCCCAGCGTCGAGGCGGCCTGCAACGCGGTGATCGCGACCATCCAGATGGGCATTCCGGTGGCGCGCATCGAATTGGTCAACGCGCTGCAGATGCGGGCGATGAAGACCTATTCGAAGCTCGATTATCCGGAGAGCCCCTGCCTGTTCGTCGAGTTCCACGGCAGCGATGCCAGCGTCGCCGAACAGGCCGAGACCTTCGGCATGATCGCCGAGGAAAATGGCGGCGGTCCGTTCCTGTGGACCAGCGTCGCCGAAGAGCGGACGAAATTGTGGAAAGCCAGGCACGATGCCTACTGGTCGTCGCTGACGCTGCGGCCGGGCGCCAAGGGCCTGTCGACCGATGTCTGCGTGCCGATCTCGCGCTTTGCCGAATGTGTCACGGAGACCGAAGCGGATATCGCCGAGATGGGGCTGGTCGCGCCGATCGTCGGCCACGCCGGCGACGGCAATTTCCATGTGCTGGTGCTGATGGACGTGGACGATCCGAAGGAGATCGCACTGGCGGAAAAATTCGTGGCGCGGCTCAATATGCGCGCCATCGCCATGGACGGCACCTGCACCGGCGAGCATGGCATAGGGCAAGGCAAGATAGGCTTCCTGCGGCATGAGCTCGGCCATGGCGTCGACATCATGCGCACGATCAAGCAGGCGCTCGATCCGCTGAACATAATGAACCCCGGCAAGATATTGCCGGCCGAATAGTGGAGGAAGATCCAAAATGGTGCCCGGCTTGACCGCACCACCATTTGGATCAAGACTCCAAGGACCTGAGAGGCAGGCAGGCGTCACAGACGGAGGAACGGTGTCATGGCGATTTCACGCAAGGAGGAGGCTCGGGCGCTAAGCGCCGACGAACATGCTCTCGTCGAGAAGTCGCACCATCCAGCAGTGCAGCATCTTGCCGACGCCGAACTCGCCAGCTTGGTCAAGCTCCTAAGGGAGCGGCGCGACAAGGCCCAGACCGAGGCGCATCGCCGCCGCCGCGAAATCCGCGGCAAAGGTGCGCCAAAGGGCGCCGCCGCCTCGAAGGCCGATGGAGGTTCGCAGTTGAAGCTGGCGGTTCTGGCAATGACCATGCGGCGGCTCAATGGCGAGGCCGAACGCCGCCGCCAATTGGCAGCGCGTGTTTCGCTGGTCGAGAATGCACGCAAGGCGCTGTCCATGAAGCAAGGCGCCGCGGCGGACGGTCCCGAGTTCAACACGCGCACCGCGCACAAAGGCATGCGCGCGATCGTGAGCCAGCGGCCTGAGAATCTGATCCGGCCGATGGAACTCGGCCGGCAGCGGCAGGCGGCAAAGGTGGCGCAGGCAAAGCGCGACGCCCGCTGAGTTTTCTTGGCCGCCTTCTTTTGCTCTGGAAGCCTGTCTGGCGGGAATTGCCTCTTTATCGACACGCTGATGCGGGTAGAGTGCGGCTGATTTTCAATCAACCGCTTCGGAGTTCATGCTCGCACGCCTGTTCGTGATCTTCGGTGGGCTTCTCGTGCTGGTGCTGTGTGCGGCGCTGGTGGTGCCGTACTTTGTCGACTGGACGGGTTACCGTGCCGATTTCGAACGCGAGGCCAGTGCCGTTCTGGGGCGCAAGGTGACCGTGCGAGGCGATGCAACGGCAAGGCTGTTGCCGTTCCCCTCGGTGACCTTTTCCAACGTCGCCGTTGCCGGCGGCCCCAACGGCCAGCCGGCGATGACCGTCGAAACCTTTTCGATGGATGCAGAACTCGCGCCATTCCTGCGCGGCGAAGTGCTGATCTTCGACATGCGCTTGGTGCGGCCGAAGGCGATCATCGACATCGCCGCCGACGGCACGGTCGACTGGACGATACGGCCGTCCTCGCCATTCGATCCCGGCCAGATCTCCATCGAGAAGCTGACGGTGACGGAAGGACAGATCGCGCTCAGCCACGCCGCCGGCGGGCGCAGCCATCTTATTTCCGAGATCAACTCAACGATCTCGGCCAAGTCGCTGGCCGGCCCCTGGCGGCTGGACGGTTCGCTGTTGCTGGACGGGTTGCGGACCACGATCGCCGCTTCCACCAGCAAGGCCGAACCGGACGGGCAAATGCGGCTCAGGCTCAAGGCCGATCCGGATGACTATCCGCTGGTCATCGAAACCGACGGCAATGTGGGCCTCGTCGAGGGCGCCGCGGTCTATTCGGGCCAGTTCAAGATATCGGGCGCAGACCGGACTGCGGCGCAGCCGCGCGGCACCAGCGGCGAGGCGCTAAAAGTCAGCGCCGGCAAACCGGACCCGGGCTTCAGGCTGAACGGCAAGTTTTCGCTCGACCACCAGAAGCTCGGCGTCGACGAATTCCGCTTCGAGACCGGACCGCTCGACAATCCCTACACCGCCGATGGCAAGGCTGCGGTCGACCTTGGACTGAAGCCGCATTTCTCGATAGAGGCCAATGGCGCGCAGGTGCAGTTCGATGAGGCCGTGGGGGCGGCGGCCGGTGCCGGATTGACGCTGTCCGAGAGGGTGGCGGCGCTGGAGCAGGCGCTGCTCGATCTGCCGAAGCCGACCATACCGGGCACGGTCGAGGTGAAACTGCCGGCGGTGGTGGCAGGCGACACCACGGTTCGCGACGTGCATCTGTCCGCCGAGCCGGCCGAGGGCGGCTGGGCGGTAAAATCGCTGGCCGCCACGCTACCCGGCCGCGCCAAGCTGGAAGCCAACGGCATGGTCAGCGTCGAGGACCATTTCGGTTTCACCGGATCGCTGCTTCTGGCGGTGGCGCAGCCCTCCGGCTTTGCCGCCTGGCTGTCGAAGGACGTCGACGAGGCGATCCGCCGCTTGCCGGCCGCCGGCTTCAAGGCCAAGGTGGATTTGAGCGAGAAGCACCAGGCCTTCAGCGATCTCGAACTCATCCTCGGCAAGGCAAAGTTCTCCGGCCGCATCGATTCCAGCCAGCCCGACGACACCAGGCCATCGGTGCTGATGCAACTGGAAGGCGGCGAACTCGACGTCGATGGGCTCGCCGCCTTCGCCTCGATCTTCGTCAGCGACAAGGGCGCCAACCGCTTTTCCGACCGTGATCTCGATTTCCGGATCAAGGCCGGGCCGGTCAGCGCCGGCGGCTTGACCGCCGGTAGCGTCGACACCGCGCTTAGATTGCGCGATGGGCTGCTTGAGATCGACCGACTGTCGGTCGGCGGACTTGCCGGCGCCTCGATCAGCGCTACCGGCCGGATCAAGGATTTCCCGGCGAGCCCGACCGGCAAGCTCGACGCCTCGGTGGTCGCCGTCGACCTCAAGCCGCTGATCGACGTCGCCGTCCAGCATTATCCGGACAACGCGGTGCTGAGGGGGCTGGCGGAGCGTGCCGCGGCCTATCCCGAGCTGTTCCAGGATGCGCGTATCGACGCGGTCACGAGTGCGGCAGACAATGGCGATGGTACGACCGGACTGGCAATGAGCGCACAGGGCAAGGCCGGTGGTTCGGCCTTTTCGGCGTCATTGTCCGGCAAAGGGGCGCTCGACCGGCCTCTCGAAGCGCCGGTGACGTTGACCTTCAACGCAAGGAACGCCGACGCCACCGCGCTTCTGGCGCTTTACGGTCTGCCGGCGCTGCCACTCGGCATGCTTGGCGAGGCGACCACCGACGTCTCGGCCAAAGGCACGCTTGGCGGCGGCCTGGCGACACGATTCAGCCTCGCCGGCAATGACTTCAAAGCTGGTTTCGACGGGACAATTGCCGACACGCCTCAGGGCGCGGCAGCCAAGGGCAAGGTCAGCCTTGAAACGGCCGACATCGAGCCATGGCTGATGACGACCGGCGTCGGCCTGCCCGGCATGGGGACCGGCATGTCGACGTCGCTTGCTGCCGATGCCGACTACGGCAACGGTCTCTTGGTGCTGAGCGGCCTCAGCGGCACCGTCAATGAAGCGGCGGTTTCCGGTGACGTAAATATCGACGTCAAAGAGGGGCTGCCGCATCTTGCCGGCGCGCTGTCGCTGGACGAGTTGGACCTCGATCCGATGGCGGTGATGCTGTTCGGTGACCAGGCCTTCCTTGTCAATGACGGGGCCTGGCCGACGGCACCGTTCAGCCAGAAATCCAGTTTGCCATTTACCGCCGATCTCGATCTGACGGCGGCGTCGCTTGCCGCCGGCCCGCTTGCCACCGCCTATGACGCTGCGCTGTCGCTGCAGCTCGACCAGGAGGGTATCCGCGTTTCCGACCTCAAGGCAAAGTTCCTCGGCGGCGAGTTGAGTGGCCTGTTCGAGCTCAAGAACAATGACGGCACCGGGCTTTTCTCCGGTCAGATGAAACTCGCCGGCGCCGATCTGGTAGCCGTACTGCCGGAGGCCGGCATCAGCGGAAGCGGCGAGTTCTCGACGGCGCTTTCGACCAGCGGCAAATCGGTCGACGCGATGGTTGCGGCGCTGTCCGGTTCCGGCACGGCAACGCTCAAGGGCATGACTATTGCCGGCTTCAATCCCGATGCCTTTGGCGCATTCATCGCCAAGGCCGATGCGATAGGGCGCGATATCGACGCCTCGAAGACTGCCGGCTTCGTGCCGCAGATCGCCGCGGCGGGCAGTTTTCCGGCGCAGGACACCGATATTGCCTTCACCATCGCCGGCGGCACGCTGAGGGCGCCGCCGGTCAAATTCGAAAGCCCGGGCGCGACGCTGTCCGCCGACATCACCGCCGATCTGAACACCAGCACCGTCGATGCCAAGGGCGAGATCGCCTATCGACCCGGCGATGAGGCGCTGGTCGGCTCCGAACCGATTTTGAATTTCAGCGTCGACGGTCCGTTCGGCGCCACCAAACGGCAGTTCGACAGCGAGCCGCTGGCACAGTTCCTGACCCAGCGTGCGCTGGAAAAGGAGCAGCAGCGGGTCGAAGCCATGCAAGCCGCACTGCTCGAGAAACAAAGATTGCGGCGTGAGGTGCGCTACTACGCTGCCCTGCAAACTGAGCGTGAAAGAGCGGCGGAGGAACTGCGCAGGCAACAGGAAGCAGCGCGGCTGAAGGCCGAGGCCGACGCCAAGGCAAAGGCCGAAGCTGAGGCGCAGGCCCAAGCCGAAGCGGAGGCGAGGGCGCAGGCTGAAGCCAAGGCGAAGGCTGAAGCCGAGGCGAAGGCGCAAGCTGAGGCCAAGGCGCAAGCTGAAGCCGAGGCGAAGGCCGAAGCGGAGGCGAGGGCGCAAGCTGAGGCCAAGGCGCAAGCTGAAGCCGAGGCGAAGGCGCAAGCTGAGGCCAAGGCGAAAGCTGAAGCCGAGGCGAAGGCCGAAGCCGAGGCCAGGGCGAAGGCTGAAGCGGACGCCAAGGCAAAGGCGGATGCAGCGGCGAAGGCCGAAGCCGAGGCCAGGGCGAAAGCCGAGGCGGCTGCAAAGGCCAAAGCGGATGCCGAAGCCAAAGCCAAGGCGGCGCAACAGGCTGCCGAGGAAGCAGCGCAGGCCGAAGAACAGCAACGCCAGAGGGCGGAAGAGGCGTTGCGGATCGCCTCGGAGGAAAAGGCAAAGCTCGACGCCGAACGCAAGGCCGCGGCGGAGCAAGCGCAGAAGATGGAGCGTGAGGCTCGGCCTGCAACCGATGACAATCAGTCGCCAGCGGAACCCGCGCCAAAACCCCAGATCGATCCCTCATCGATCGACAATTTGCTGAAGTCGCTGGAGGGAGGTTAGAGCGAACCCGTCATCCGGCGCTTGGCCCAATCCAGCACATAGAGCCGGAGTGCCGAGGAGAGATTGGCATCGCGCGGGCGGCTCTCGTCGATCTCGGCGACAAGCGCGGCGAGCGTCAGCTTTCGCACGGCCGCAATAGCGACCAGGTCGTCGTAAAAAGGCTTTTCGAGCGAATAGCTGGTGCGATGGCCGCGAATGGTGACCGAGCGCTTTTCGACCGGGCTCACGCGACGATCCTATTCACATTCAAGCATCGGATTTGTCCGAATCGCCGGATTTTTCGCGGCGATGGCCCGCGACGAATTTGTCGGCCTTGTCGGCGATCAGGCGGTCGCTATCCCGGCTGGTTTTGGAACGGCCATGCAGCGCCCGGTTCTGTTCGGCCAGGCGCTCCTTCTCGGCTCGCGCCTTCTGCTTGCGTGCCTGACGGAGATTGACGATCTCGGCCATGTCACGCCGCCTGTCGGGTCACTTCTTGCGGAAGGCGTCGAGCGACACCACGTCGGCGCCCTTGGCACCGGCGTCGGCCGCGGCAGGCTTCTTTTCCGCCTCGGCGGCTTTCTTCTTCGTCTCGGGCTTTTTCTCGGCGACGATGGCCAGCGGCTCGGGAGCAGGCTTGGCCTTTGTCTCCTGTTCAGCCGGGGTATCCGTCTTGACGTCGAATTCGAGCTCGAAGTTGACGGACGGGTCGTAAAAGCCGCGCACGGCCGAGAACGGGATTTCCAGTTTCTCCGGCACGTCGGAAAACGACAGCCCGACCTCGAATCCGGTGTCGCTCACCTTCAGGTCCCAATACTGGAACTGAATAACGATGGTCATTTGTTCGGGATAGCGCTCGCGCAGCCGCGACGACACACGCACGCCCGGCGCGCCGGTGAGAAAGGTGATGAAGAAGTGATGGTTGCCCGGGAGACCGGTGCGCGCGACCTCGGCCAGGACCTTGCGCATGACGCCGCGCAACGCCTCCTGGGCCAGAATGTCGTAGCGGATGTGGTCGTCGGCCATGTGGCTGTCGGGTTCCGTTGAATCGTCCTGATAGCTGTAATCAAGCTTGAGCGCGGCGTAAACCGGATATAGATCGCCAGCGTGCGGAAGCGAAGCCCATTGGCGACGATTTGATCGTCAAACGGATTTGATCCTCAGGCGTTGGCGAGCGCGCCCGGTTTGCTTGCTCGGGCCACAGGCTGCCGCTTGCCGAAGGCGCGCAGGAAGGTGCGCACGCCATTTGTCGCCGATTGCACCACCTCGTCCTCGGTCGGTGTGCCGCCGAGCATGAACGTCGTCTGCAACTCGGCATTCGCAAGCGCCATGAACTGGCGCGCTGCGACATCGGGATCGTCGATGTCAAGGAAGCCAGCATGAGCGAGGCGGGCGAAACGGGCGGCGATCGCCGGCCACGTCCTGCCCGGTCCTTCTTCGCGCCATTCGGCGAACAACTCGGGATAGCGCCCGCCCTCGGTCTGGATCAGCTTGCGCAGGAATTTGCCGTCGCGGTTGCAGATGCAGTTGTGGTTCATCCGCACAGCAAAGGCGATGAGGTCGGCCTCGAGATCCTTCGGCTGATCGGGAAAAGTGGAAATCGTGGCAAAGATGCCGGCATTGCAACGTTCGGTGAGGTCGCGGACGATGGCAACGAAGAGTTTTTCCTTGTCGCCGTGATGATTGTAGATGGTCTGGCGGGAGACGCCGGCCTCGGCGGCAATCATGTCGATATTGGCACCGGCGAAGCTTTCGCGGCAGAAGACCGAGGCGGCGGCGTCGACAATCGACATCCGCTTGGCCTCATGGCCCCGCGGCGGGAAAATGTCAGGAGAAACGTTGGCCTTCATGCAAAACTATATAGAGGTGGTTGACGAATTAGACAAGCCTGTCTAAATTTGTGGACTTGCACGAAGGGGGTTTCGTTCCGCAGAGGAGTCGGAACTCCACGGGATGGAACGTCCTAGGGTTACACGCCGGTCCTCGGCGGCAACCAGAATTCGAAAGAGCCTGCTATCATGAATGCCAAATTCCTCCGCATTGCGGTCGTGCTCGGCCTATTGTCCGCCATCGGCCCGTTTGCCATCGACATGTATCTTCCGGCCCTGCCTTCAATCGGCGAGGATCTGCATGCCGGCACTGCCGCGGTGCAGATGAGCCTGCTGATCTTCTTTCTTTCCATGGGCTTCGGCCAGATCGTCGTCGGACCGATCTCCGACATGGTCGGCCGCAAGATGCCGCTCTACGGCGGCCTGGCGCTGTTCATGGTCGGCGGCGTCGGCTCGGCGCTGGCTCCCTCGATCGAATGGCTGATCGCCTTCCGCTTCCTGCAAGGGCTCGGCGCCAGCGCCGGCATGGCCGTGCCGCGCGCGATCGTGCGCGATCTGCATACCGGCACCGAGGCCGCCAAGTTGATGTCACTGCTGATGCTGGTGTTTTCGGTGTCGCCGATCCTGGCACCGCTGACCGGTAGCCAGATCATCGAGAATTTCGGCTGGCGCGCCGTGTTCTGGACGGTGACGGGCGCGGCCGTGCTCGCCACCATCCTGCTGGCGACCTCGCTCAAGGAGACACGGCCGGTCGAGGAGCGCGCCGGGTCGTCCTTCGGGACGGCACTTTCCGGCTACCGCTTCCTGATGGGCGACCGCAACTTCCTTGGCCTGACGGCCATCGCCGGCTTCGGCATTGCGAGCTTCTTCGTCTATCTGTCGAGCTCGTCCTTCATCCTGATCGACCATTATGGCCTGTCGCCTTCGGTTTACAGCGTGTTCTTCTCGATCAATGCGGTTGCCTTTATCGGCATGTCGCAGCTGACCGGGTTGCTATCGGAGCGGTTCGGGCTGCAGCGCGTGGTGCGCGTCGCGGTGACCGGCTATGCGACGACGATGGTGGTGCTGTTCGCGGTGATGGCATCGGGTGTCGACCGGCTCGACGTGATGGCGGCTCTGCTGTTCATCGGCTACGGCTTTCTCGGTCTGGTCATCCCGACGACGTCTGTGCTGGCTATGGAAGAGCATGGCGAGATCGCCGGCACGGCGTCGGCGCTGATGGGCACGCTGCACTTCGCCATCGGCGCGGTCGCCATGGGCGTCGCCGGTGCGTTTTTCGACGGCACGCCGCTGCCGATGGTGGCGGGCATCACGCTCTGCGCGGCGATCTCCTTCACGCTGGCCAAAATAACGCTCGGCCGCAGCCGGGACGTTGCGGAAGCGCCGGCGGAGTAAGCTTCACCTATTGAGACAAAAAAGGCCGGGCGATGTTCCCGGCCTTTCACGTTTGCGATCCCGGTTCAAAGCAGCCTATGCCTATATGACAGGTTCAGGACATGCAGCTTCGACATCTCAAGACCTTCGTGGCGGTCGCCGCCACCTTGAACATCACGCGCGCCTCCGAGCGGGTTCATCTTGCCCAATCGAGCGTGACCGAACAGATCCAGGCGCTGGAGGCCGATCTGGGCACGTCGCTATTCGACAGGTCACGGCGTGGCTTGAAGCTGACCGCGGCGGGACAACGCCTGCTGGACTACGCAAACGATCTCCTCGACCTCGCCGACGAAGCCCGTTCCGCTGTCGCCGACGCGAGCGGCACGGTTGCCGGTCGCCTGACGGTCGGCGGCCTGGAGACGCTTTGCTCGACACGCTTGCCAGCTTTGCTGGGGGAATTCCATCGGCGCCATCCCGATGTGGAACTGGACCTCAAGGCGGACGATAGCAGCGGGTTGCGTGCCGGCGTGACAAGCGGGACGCTGGACGTATCTTTCCATTTCGGAGCCGTCCCGGCGGCGGCGCCGGAGCTGCGAAGCGATCAAGTGGCAGAAGAAGAGCTCGTCATCATAATGCCGGCAAATCACCGGTTGGCCGGATATTCTGCCATAACGCCCGACGATCTGGCTGATGAGGCCTTCCTCGTCACTCAGCCCGGTTGCGTCTATCGGCGGATGTTTGACGAAACGTTTGCCGCAACGTTGCCTGACCGTCCAAAACTCGTCGGCGAGTTCGCCAGCATGGGTGCGATACGGGGCCTTGTCGCAGCCGGTCTTGGATGCGCGCTGGTTCCGCGTCTCGTGGCTTCCGCGGCTGACGCCAATATCGTCGTGTTGCCTTGGGTCGCAAGCAGCCCGGTGACGCCGGTCACCATGGTATGGCGCCACCGGCGCGTTCAAGCGCCGGTGCTGCGGCTGTTCCTCGCAATGGTTCGCGAAATTTGGCCATCGCTAGACCAGCCGCTGGCCACCATCGACATGAAGCACGGTTCCGGTGATGAAGCCGTTATGCATCAGGGACGTGATGGCTTGGGCAATGTCGGCTGCCTGGCCGATCCGGCCGACGAGCAGACGCTTTGCCATGGCGTCCAGCGCGACGGTCTTTCCGCTGCCGACGACGGCATCCCAAATCGGCGTGTCGACCCAGCCCGGTGAGACGACGTTGACGCGGATCGGCGCCAGTTCGACGGCAAGCGCGTAGGCGAGTGAGCCAAGTGCCCCGTTAACGGCTGCCACCACCGAGCCTTTCGCCGCCGGACGATAGGCGGCGATGCCCGAGGTCAGCGTGATCGATCCCCCGAGCGTCAGACGAGGCGCGCCATGTTTGGCAAGAAGCAGCGGCCCGACGATTTTGGAATCCATCACTTTCCGCGCCACCGAGATGTCCAGCCCGGGAAGCAACACATAGACGCCCGTAACGTCGGCGGCGGTCGAGACGATGTGGTCGAGCGTACCGACATCCTGGAACAGGCGCTGGACCTCTTCCTCGCTTGTGACGTCGGCTGCGATCGTCCTCAGCCTTTCCGGGTGAGGCAAGCGCTGCCGTGCGGCCGACAACCGGTCCTCGGAGCGGCCGACGATCGTAACTTCGGCGCCGGCGGCAAGCCGCCGTTCGGCCAGCGACAGCCCCATGCCGGAACTGCCGCCAACGATCAGGACGCGTTCGTGTTTTGGTGTAGGTTCCTGGTTCATCTTGTCTCCATCAGGTAGCTCGCAGGGCGTGAGCACACGCGGCGAGAAACTGAGGCCTTGTCCCGCAAAGGCATGAGAGAAGGGAAACGGGAAGATACGAATGCTGCCATCGGAGGTTCCGATGATGGGAAGCCTGGATGCAGAAGGTTTAGGCGGAATGCCGCTCAAGTGTTCTCGGCATTGCTGCCGCGCGATAGGCTCGGCGCAGTTGCAAAACAATCAGCGCCGCCGGATGCGGTTCAGGCAGCGGCGAAGGATAAGTGTGATGAGAGAGAGAGAAATGGAGGTTTCTGTTGCCAGGTACCTCCGAACCCCGCCTAGAAGTGCGAACCACTAGGGCTTGAATTGAAGCTATCGCACCGCTTACGCGGCGAGACGTGCTTCCGCATAGTTGTCGTTGGCAACTATAAGTTTAGCCCGATAACGGTGGTACAATGCCGGGCAAAAGTACGATCTTTACACCTTCGTCGATCCTATTTCGCCCCCAGCAAAAGCCGCTCCCGAGCAGCGGTTTTTGGTGGAGGCGCCGGGTACCGCCCCCGGGTCCGAACGGCTTATTTCATCGCCTGTTTATCGCCATAGTCGGTCGAGCCGACGAAGCGAATATAGGGACTGGCGGTGGAAAATGAAAGGCCGGAATGCCACTTTCGCCCGTGTCAAAGTGGATCATCAAGGGTTGACTTGCGGCCGGTCTCAACCGAAGCTTTGTGGCGGTGAGGAGACGCAGCGCATAGTTGCGGCAGCGCGCCACAATCCTCATCGACCGGATCCCGTGGCGCCGACGAGGGGAAATTCGATGGCCGATTATCTCGCAGACGTAAAGAAATATGATGCGGCGGCGGATGCCGACGCGGTCGCCAAGATTGTCAAGCATCTGGGCATCGCGCTCAGGAACCGCGATTCCTCGCTGGTGTCCTGCACCGACCCGGAGGAACTGAAGCGCGTCAGGAACAGCTGGGTCGCTGGCAAGCTCGGCGTCACCGACGGCGCCAAGGCGGATGCGGCAATCAAAAAGACCTGCAAGGCGATGGCGGCGGACAACAGCAAGAGCAGGGTGACGTTTTACTACCTCGTCGCCAAGGATCTGGGCATGCTCGGCTCGCTCTGAACAACCTCGCCGCCGGTGTCGGTGGGCTCCGGTGGAATCGTCTCGCTTTGCTGTGTTCGGCGGACGGTCATTCGGCTATGATGGCTGACAACCCGAATCGGACCGGAGCCGATGCGCCAGTATCTCGACCTTCTGAAGCATGTGCTGGAAAACGGCGCCGATCGCGGCGACCGTACCGGCACCGGAACACGCTCGGTATTCGGCTACCAGATGCGCTTCGACCTCGCCCGCGGCTTTCCGGTCACCACCACCAAGAAGCTGCACCTGAAGTCGATCATCCACGAGCTTTTGTGGTTCCTGGCCGGCGACACCAACATCAAATATCTCAACGATCACGGCGTCTCGATCTGGGATGAGTGGGCCGACGAGAATGGCGATCTCGGCCCGGTCTATGGCAAACAGTGGCGGTCGTGGCCGGACGGCCATGGCGGCGCCATCGACCAGATTGCGAATCTTCTGAAGGAGATACGCAAAAATCCTAATTCGCGGCGGCTGATCGTTTCGGCGTGGAACCCGGCCGAGGTGGAGGCCATGGCGTTGCCGCCCTGCCACTGCCTGTTCCAGTTCTATGTTTCGGAAGGCAAGCTTTCCTGCCAGCTCTACCAGCGTTCGGGCGATATCTTTCTCGGTGTGCCGTTCAACATCGCGTCCTATGCGTTGCTGACGCTGATGGTGGCGCAGGTGACCGGACTGAAACCCGGCGATTTCATCCACACGCTCGGCGACGCACACCTTTATTCGAACCATTTCGAGCAGGCGCGCGAGCAATTGCGGCGCACGCCCAAGGCGTTGCCGACGCTATGGATAAATCCCGAGGTGAAGGATCTCTTTGCCTTCCGCTTCGAGGATTTCCGGCTCGAGAACTATTTCGCCGACGCGACGATCAAGGCGCCGATCGCGGTCTAGGACCTACTTGACTGTCCATATCGAAATTGCCTACTGCGGCTGCGCCCTCGTTTGCCCGTGCCGCGGGTACTGATTTCATGTGATATTTCCTTTGGCCTCGATACCGCTGTATCCAGCGGAGGTTATCGCACGCCGAGAAACCTGAGCTCAGAATGCCGTCGCCGGTAAAGAGCCTTTCCTTGTTATGTTCACATGGATATATCGATGGACGGCTTCGGGCGTTCCGAGACGAGGAGAGTTTCATGCTGGCGCGCAAAGGTTCGACGACGATTGCCATCGCGGGTCTCGCAGCCATCCTGATGGCCGCGGTGCCGGCGGCCCATGCCGATGACAAGGTGGTCGTGTTTGCTGCGGCGAGCCTGAAGGACGGGCTCGATGCCGTCAACAAGGCCTGCGAGGCCGATGTCGGCGAGGCGGCAACCATTTCCTACGCGGCGAGCTCGGCGCTGGCCAGGCAGATTGAAAGCGGCGCGCCGGCAGACGTGTTCATCTCGGCCGATCTCGACTGGATGAAATATCTTTCCGACAGGAAGCTGACCAAGCCCGAAACCGAAGTGAAACTGCTCGGTAACCAGATCGTGCTGATTGCGCCGCAGGATTCCAAGGTCGAGACCAGGATCGAAAAGGGGTTCGATCTAGCCGGGCTCGTCGGTGACGGCAAACTTGCCATGGGCGATGTCAAGGCGGTGCCGGCAGGCAAATACGGCAAGGCAGCCCTTGAATCGCTCGGTGTCTGGTCTTCGGTCGAAGGCAAGGTGGCGCAGGCCGAGAATGTGCGCGCCGCCCTAAAACTGGTGTCGACCGGCGAGGCAGCACTCGGCATCGTCTATGCCACGGATGCGCATGCGGAGCCCGGCGTGAAGGTGATCGGCACTTTCCCCGACAATACACATCCGCCGATCATCTATCCGGTTGCCCAGCTTGCGGATTCGAAGGGCAAGGATACCCCGACGTTCCTGAAATGCCTGCAATCCGCCAAGGCTGGCGAACTCTTCAAGGCGCAAGGTTTTACCATGCTTGCGCCGAGCAACTGACGAACGGCACCGCACATGAACTGGCTGCTGGATCTCGCTCCCGACGAATGGAATGCGGTCCGGCTGTCGATCAAGGTGGCGACCGTGGCGATGATTGCCAGCCTGCCGCCAGGCGTGGCGATCGCCCTTGTGCTCGCCCGCGGCCAGTTCTGGGGCAAGACACTGCTCAACGGGCTGGTGCATCTGCCGCTGATCATGCCGCCGGTGGTGACCGGCTATTTATTGCTTCTGACTTTCGGCAAGCGTGGTCCGGCCGGGGCCTTCCTGGCCGAGCATTTCGGCATCGTTTTTTCCTTTCGCTGGACGGGCGCCGCGCTCGCCTGCGGCGTGATGGGTTTTCCGTTGATGGTGCGGGCGATCCGGCTGTCGATCGAAGCGGTCGACCGCAAAATCGAGGCGGCCGCCGGCACGCTCGGCGCCAATCCGCTATGGGTGTTCGGCACGATCACGCTGCCGCTGATCCTGCCCGGCCTGATCGCCGGCGCGATCCTCTCCTTCGCCAAGGCGATGGGCGAATTCGGCGCGACGATCACCTTCGTCTCCAATATCCCGAACGAGACGCAGACGCTGCCGTCGGCGATCTACACTTTCACGCAGGTTCCCGGCGGCGACCCCGGCGCGCTCAGGCTGACGCTGATCTCGATCGTCATCTCGATGGCTGCACTCGTGGCCTCGGAAGTGCTGGCGCGGCGCGTCGGCCGGCGGATGGACATCGAATGACGGTTCAGGTCGACATCAGCCACCGGCTTGGCGATTTCGCCGTCAATGCCCGCTTCGAGAGTGCCGGGCGGCTGACTGCGCTGTTCGGGCCGTCCGGCTCCGGAAAGACGACGCTTATTAATTTGATTGCCGGGCTGATCCGCCCCGACAAAGGCCGCATCGCGGCCGAGGGCCGCGTGCTGGTCGATAGCGATGCCGGCCTGTTCGTGCCGAAGCACAAACGGCGGATCGGCATGGTGTTCCAGGATGCGCGGCTGTTTCCGCATATGAGCGTGGCGAGCAATCTGCGCTATGGCCGTTGGTTCACGCCGGCTGCCGAGCGCTACGCGGATATCAATGGCGTGGTCGAACTGCTCGGAATCGGCCATTTGCTCGACCGGCGGCCGGCAAAACTCTCCGGTGGCGAGAAGCAGCGCGTGGCAATCGGCAGGGCGCTGCTTGCCAGTCCGAAATTGCTGCTGATGGACGAGCCGCTGGCGTCGCTCGACGAGGCGCGCAAGGCCGAGATCTTGCCTTATATCGAGCGGCTACGCGACGAGACGAAAATTCCGATCGTCTATGTCAGCCACTCGATCGCCGAAGTGGCGCGGCTGGCGAGCGACGTCGTGGTGCTGATGCAAGGCAAGGTCGCTGCTTCCGGCCCGACCGGAGCGATCATGCAGCGTCTGGATCTGTTGCCGGCCGAAGAGCGCGGCGAGGGCGGTGCCGTGCTGGATGCCGCGGTTCTGCGCCACGACGAAGCCTTTGGCATGACGGTGCTAGGCTCATTGGCGGGCGAGATACGGGTGCCGCTTCTGGCAACGCCGGTCGGTGCGCCGGTGCGCGTCCGCATCCGTGCCCGCGACGTGATGATCGCCACCGAGCAGCCGGTTGGCCTCAGCGCGCTCAACATACTGCCGGGCACGATTGTGGCGATAGAGCCGGGCGAAGGGCCTACGGTCGAGATTGGCCTCGACTGCAATGGCGCAACCGTGCTTGCCCGCATCACCGAACAGTCGCGGCAGACGCTGCGGCTTCGGCCTGGTCGAAAGGTTTTCGCGGTGGTCAAGACGGTCAGCTTCGACCGGGCGAATACCGGCGCCGGCTTGCCGGCCGAGGCGGATGGGTGAACGGCCGATGATTCGCTATATCGTTTTAGAATAGCGGTATCGCTGCAGAACTTGTAGAATAGCGTCACCGCGGAGGAGCAAATGCCGTCGCTGAGTTTGCGGATAAATCTCGATCCAGATGGCCGCCTCGGGCCGGGCAAGATCGAGCTTCTGGAACAGATCGCCGCCTTCGGTTCGATTTCGGCCGCGGCGCGCGGTATGGAGATGTCTTACAAGCACGCCTGGGATCTGGTCGAGGACATGAACCGTGTGTTCGGCAAGCCGCTGGTTGCGGCACAGACGGGCGGCAAGAAAGGCGGTGGCGCCCAGTTGACGTCGGTCGGGCTTGCGGTGGTCAGCCGCTTCCGCGCCATCGAGCGGGCTGCTTCTTCAGCAGCGGCGGCACATATGGAGGCGCTGCAGGCCGAGATCGACGCTGCGTGAACTCGGCGGAATTCATGCCGCGCTCGATCTCTGCTACTCCTCAGGCTCGCCCGGCTTGCGCAGCAGATAGGTGTCCATGATCCAGCCTTTTTTCCGACGGGCCTCCTCACGAGTGCTCACGATCTCGTCGCCGACGTCGCCAATCCGGCCCGAGATGACGATCTCGTCGGGCGTTCCGAGATAGGCGCCCCAGTGGACGGTGACGTCCTTGTCGTCCAGCGTGTTGAAGGCGCATTTTCCGTCCAGCATGACGATGGTGCTGCCGACGTTTTCGCGCAGACCTTCCTCGGCGAGCCGGCGGCCGGTGGTAATCAAAATGGTGTCGCCGATGCGGTTCAATGCCATTTTGTGGCTGGCTGCGAGTGCCTGGATAGCGGTGATGCCGGGGATGACATCCAGCTCGAACGCGACATTGCCTCTGAGGCGCACGCGCTCGAGGATGCGCAGCGCGCTGTCGTAGAGCGAAGGATCGCCCCAGATCAGGAAGGCGCCGCAGCCATCTTCGGGGAGTTCATCGCGGATCAGGCCTTCGTAGATCGCGGCGATCGCCTCGTGCCAGTCGTCGACGATCGAGCGGTAGGAAGGCGCCGGCTCGGCGCGCACCGGAACATCGAATTCAACGCGGCGCGAGTTGGGATTGGTGACGAAGCGGTCGCAGATCTGGCGGCGCAATTCGGCGAGATCATTCTTCTTCGCGCCCTTGTCGGGGATGAACAGCACGTCTGCCCGGTTGAGGCCGTTAATGGCCTGGACCGTCATGTGCTCCGGATTGCCGGCGCCGATGCCGATGACAAGAAGCTTGCGCATGGGCGAACTCCTGCCCGATCGGGACCGGCGTGTCTAGACCGACATGACATGCCGGCAGGCGCCGGCGCGTTTGCCGAAAGGCTTTGAAACGCCACATTGAACAGCTAGAGTCATGTTGGCATTCTCGCCGGGGGAGTTTCCATGTTCCGTTACGTCCTGACCGCAGCCTTGGCGCTCTCGGCTACGCCTGCGCTCGCCAATGATTCGGTCGCCGAACTCGGCACTGGTGGGCTGATCCTTTCGCGCAGCGATGCGGTGGCGATGGAAAGCGAGGATCTCTACATCTCGCCGGAAAAAGTGACGGTCGATTACGTCTTCCGCAATAACACCGACAAGGATGTCGATGCGATCGTCGCCTTTCCGATGCCCGACATCGAAGGCGACCCCGAAGAAATACCGGCAATTCCGGAGGCGCAGAGCGACAATTTCCTTGGCTTCGAAGTGACGATCGACGGGTTGCCGGCAAAGCCGCAGCTCGAGCAGAAGGTGTTCGCACTCGGCATCGATATCGGTGCTGACCTGAAGGCGCAGGGGGTGCCGTTCTATCCGTTCGGCGATGCGGCCAAGGCAGCACTGGCAAAGCTGCCGCAAGCGGTCGCCGACGACTGGGTCAACCGGGGCATCATCATCGAGGACACCGCCGACGACGGTTCGGGCATGAAGACCGCCTATACGCCGTTCTGGCAATTGCGCTCGACCTATTGGTGGCGCTCGACCTTTCCAGCCAACAAGGCGGTCCATGTCTCGCATCGCTACAAGCCGAGCGTCGGTGGCACCTCCTCGGTCAGCTTCTTCTATGACGGTCGGTTCCAGGGTCAGTATGCCGCCTACAAGACCCGCTACTGCATGGATGGCACGTTCGAGAATGCCGTGCGCAAGGCAGCCAAGGACGATCCCGACGGCTACCCCAAATATTTCGAGAACCGCATCGCCTATATCCTGACCACGGGCGGCAACTGGGCGTCGGGAAACATCGGCACGTTCAAGCTGACCGTCGACAAGGGCGATCCGAAGAACCTGGTCTCGTTTTGCGGCGAAAACGTCACGAAGGTCGGACCGACGACATTCGAGATGAAGGCGCAGAACTTCTACCCCGAGCACGACATCGACATTTTGCTGCTGGAGCCATCCGATGGCGGGAACGGCGGCTGATGGACCTCGCGATTTATGTCGCCATCGCCGAGAACGGTGTGATCGGGCGCGAGGGTGGGTTGCCGTGGCGGCTTTCCACCGATCTCAAGCGGTTCAAGGCCGATACAATGGGCAAGCCCATCATCATGGGCCGCAAGACCTATGAAGGCATCGGCCGGCCATTGCCGGGCAGGCTCAACATCGTGGTGACGCGAGACAGGGCATGGCGCGCCGAGGGCGTCGAAGTCGCGCATTCGATCGAGGACGCGATCGCGCTGGCGAGGGTGCGCGGGCGCTGCATGGCCGGCGCTGACGAGATCTGCGTCATCGGCGGCGGCGAGATCTACGCTCAGGCGCTGCCGTTGGCCGATCGGCTGCACGTGACCCATGTGCTGGCCGCGGTCGACGGCGACGCCCATTTCCCGCCGATCGACCCGGCGCTATGGCGGATAGTCCGCTCACAGGAGGTGGAGGCCGGTGAGAAGGACAGCCATGCGACACGCTATTCGGTTTACGAGCGGCGCCGCGACGTGAATTGAAGACGACAAAGCGTCGCGACAGGTCTAAATGGACCCAAAGGCGGACTGTTACGGCAGCCGATCGCGTTGAAAGCGTGCCGTTGCATCCCTATAGAATAATAATATTGGATTTTGCGCCGGCGAGCCGGCGCTTGAGGGAATTCCAAGCGAAAGGACATTCATGCCCTGGAACGACAAGAGCGGCGGCGGCGGCCCGTGGGGCGGCGGCAACAATCAGGGACCTTGGGGACAGGGACCCAAGGGACCCAGTGGCCCGCAGGGCTCGCCTCCCGATCTCGAGGATATCATCCGGCGTGGGCAGGATAGGTTGCGGCGCGCGCTGCCGGGCGGCGGTGGCGCGAGCCCGGCCGTGTTCGGGCTGATTGCTGCGGCGCTGGTGGTGCTATGGGCGTTCAAGGCGGTCTACACCGTGCAGCCCGACGAAGTTGCGGTGGAGCTCAGGTTCGGCAAGCCGAAGGCGGAGCTTTCGCAGCCTGGCCTGCATTTCCATTGGTGGCCCATTGAAACGGTCGAGACCGCCAACATCGCCGAGCAGCTTGTCAGCATCGGTGGCGGCAGCACCAGCGGCAATGGCCTGATGCTTTCCGGTGACCAGAACATCGTCAACGTGCAATTCTCGGTTGCCTATCAGGTTTCCGACCCGAAGGCCTATCTGTTCGACGTGTCCGACCCGGGCGGCATGCTGCAGCAGGTCGCCGAAAGCGCGATGCGTGAAGCGGTCGGCCGGCGTCCGGCGCAGGACATTTTCCGCGACGACCGGCAAGGCATTGCGGCGTCGGTGCGTGAGATCATCCAGACGACGCTGGACGGCTACAAGGCCGGCCTCAACGTCAATGCCATTTCGATCGAGGACGCCGCGCCGCCGCGCGAGGTGGCAGACGCGTTCGACGAGGTGCAGCGGGCCGAACAGGACGAGGACAAGTTCGTCGAGCAGGCCAATCAGTATTCCAACCAGAAGCTCGGCCAGGCGCGCGGTGCGGCCGCGCAGATCCGCGAAGACGCTGCCGCCTACAAGAACCGGGTCGTGCAGGAGGCCGAAGGCGAGGCGCAGCGCTTCATCTCGGTCTATGACGAATATGCCAAGGCGCCGGAAGTGACGCGCAAGCGGCTTTACCTGGAAACGATGGAGAGGGTGCTGAAGGATTCGAGCAAGGTCATTGTCGAGCAAGGCAACGGGCAAGGGGTGGTTCCCTACCTGCCGCTGCCGGCATTGCAGCAGAAGGCGCCGGCACCGGCCACCGGAGGAAACCAGTGATGGCCAACCGTCTTCCCGTCATTGCGGTCATCGCCGCGGTCATCCTGTTCCTGCTCTATTCGTCGGTCTTCGTCGTCAATGCGCGCCAGCAGGCGCTGGTGCTCAGGTTCGGCGAAATCGTCGACGTCAAGAACCAGCCGGGCATCTATTTCAAGGCGCCATTCTCCTTCTTCGATGCCGACACCGTTCAGCTGATCGAAAACAGGGTCCTGCGCTTCGACCTCGACAACATCCGCGTCCAGGTTTCGGGCGGCAAGTTCTATGAGGTCGATGCCTTTATCGCCTATCGTATCTCGGATCCACGTGTGTTCCGCGCCGCGGTCTCCGGCCAGATCGAACTGGCCGAGGCCCGGCTTAGGACGCGTCTCGACGCCGCCTTGCGCCGCGTCTACGGCCTGCGCGACTTCGAGGCGGCACTGTCGGAAGAGCGCGCCGTGATGATGCGCGAGGTGCGCGATCAGCTGAGGCCCGATGCCACCTCGCTTGGCCTGCAGATCGAGGATGTCCGCATCCGCCGCACCGATCTCACGGCCGAAGTCTCGCAGCAGACCTTCGACCGCATGAAGGCCGAACGTCTCGCCGAAGCCGAGCGGCTGAGGGCGCGAGGCAATGAGGCAGCGCAGCGGATCAGGGCTCGCGCCGACCGCGAAGTGGTCGAAATCGTCGCGGAAGCGCAGAAAGAGTCTGAAATCCTGCGCGGTGAAGGTGAAGCCCAGCGCAGTGCCACGTTTGCCGGGGCCTATCAGCGCGATCCGGCCTTCTTCGATTTCTATCGCTCGATGAATGCCTATGGCACTGCGCTGAACAGCAGCGGAACGACGATGGTGCTGTCGCCGAATTCCGAGTTCTTCCGCTTTTTCCGCGACCCGGACAGCAAGGAAACGCCCGCGGCACCGCCGGCACCAGCGCCGGCCGCTCCCGTCGCGCCAGCGGCACAGCCAGGCACCGGCCAGTAGGGCCGGTGCAGGGGAAGCCGGCGTAACGGAGGATTTATCCTCTGGCGGTAGCCGTAGCCGCAAACGTGCCTTATTTCTTGCCAACATGACGCGACGCGGCGTTTTTGCCGAAGCGCTTTTTTAGAACACCCGGAGGCCTTTCGATGACATCCACCACCCTTCTGCGTGCAGCGAGGCGGACGTTCATCGCCGGGGCCGCTGCGCTTCTGGTCGGCGCCGTTGCCGTTCCGTCTTTCGTGACGCCGACAGTGGCAGCCGACGGGCCGCCCTCGGTTGCCGATCTCGCCGCCGGCCTGCTCGGCGCGGTGGTCAACATCTCGACGTCGCAGACGGTGAAGGGCACTGAGGGACCGGGCGCGGTGCCGATGCCGCAGCTTCCAGAAGGCTCACCCTTCCAGGACTTCTTCGACGATTTCTTCAAGAACCGTGGCGGCGACAAGGGCGGCGGCGGACAAAAGGTTCAGTCGCTGGGCTCCGGCTTTGTGGTCGACGCCGAGCAGGGCATCGTGGTGACCAACAACCACGTCATAGCCGATGCCGACGACATCGAGGTGAATTTCTCCGACGGGGTGACGCTCAAGGCGACGCTGGTCGGCACCGATACCAAGACCGACGTCGCGGTGCTGAAGGTCGATCCGAAAGGGCACAAGCTGACGGCCGTGAAGTTCGGCGATTCCAACACGATGCGTGTCGGCGACTGGGTGATGGCGATCGGCAATCCGTTCGGTCTCGGCGGCACGGTGACGGTCGGCATCGTCTCGGCGCGCAATCGCGACATCAATTCCGGCCCGTATGACGACTTCATCCAGACCGATGCCGCGATCAACCGCGGCAATTCCGGTGGACCGCTGTTCAACAGCAGCGGCGAGGTCATCGGCATCAACACGGCAATCATCTCGCCGTCGGGCGGCTCGATCGGCATCGGCTTCTCGATCCCGTCGCAGCTTGCATCGGGCGTCGTCGACCAGCTTCGCCAGTTCGGCGAGACGCGGCGCGGCTGGCTCGGCGTGCGCATCCAGCCGGTGACCGACGACATTGCTGAAAGCCTGGGCATGGCGACCGCCAAGGGCGCGCTGGTTGCTGGCGTCATCAAGGGGGGGCCGGTCGACAACGGCACAATCCAGGCCGGCGACGTGATCATCAAGTTCGACGGCAAGGACATCCATGAAATGCGCGACCTGCCGCGCGTTGTGGCGGAGAGCCCGGTCGGCAAGGCGGTCGACGTGATCATCGTGCGCAAAGGGGTCGAGCAGACCGTCAAGGTGACGCTCGGCCGGCTCGAGGACGGCGAGAAGCTTGCCAGCGGTGGTGAAAACGGCAACACCGACCAGGACGATGCCGACAAGGCGCCTGCGGTTTCGACGGCTGCCGTGCTTGGCATGACGATCGGCGAGCTCAATGACGAGACGCGCACGAAATTCGGCATCGCCGCCGACGTTTCCGGCGTCGTCGTGACCGACGTCTCAAAGGATTCGGCAGCGGCCGAACGCGGCATCCAGCCGGGCGAGGTGATCACTGAGATCGCGCAGGAATCGGTCGCGACGCCCAAGGACGTCATGGACCGGATCGGCGCGCTGAAGGAGCAAGGGCGCAAGAACGCGCTTTTGATGCTGGCGTCGAAGACCGGCGAGCTGAGGTTTGTGACAATCCGGATGGATTGAGTCCGGAAGAGCCTGCAACACTCTGATCTTGAAAAGAAAAGGGCGGCTAGCGGGCCGCCCTTTTTCTTGCATGCCAGTCCGTGCGTGACAGCCTGTAGAAGACATGTCGCCTGAGTGCGGTGTGGCTGTCCGGAACGCCGGGATGGTCGAAGTCGGAGGCCGGGTCGGCGGTCATGCCCAGGCGCTCCATGACGGCAGTGGACCGGCTGTTATCCTTGACTGCGAAGGACACGATTTCGTCGAGGCCAAGTCTTTCAAAACCATAGGTGAGCCACGCTTCGGCTGCTTCGGTGACATAGCCGCGGCCCCAGAATTCTGGTGCCAACCGCCAGCCAATCTCGATCGTGCCGGGCGGCAGGAATGGCAAATGATCGGTTCCGGTTATGCCGACGAAGCCGATGCATTCACCTGTGGCTGCGATCTCAGCGGCCGCGAAGCCGAAGTCGGTGCGATCGATAGCCGCGCGCAACTCCCCCATCTTAGCGTCAGCCTGGGCGCGGTCGCGGCGAAACGGAAAGAATTCCATGACGCACTCGTCGGAATTGATGCGATGGAAGAGCTCGCGGTCACGATCTTCCCAGTTGCGCAGGATCAGGCGCTCGGTGCGGATCGGCGTCATTCGACAAATTCTTCCCAGCGATAACCCTGCAGATAAAGCAAGGCGGTGAGGTCGCCGTGGTCGATGCGGATCTTTGCCTCAGCCGCCACGGCCGGCTTGGCGTGCAAGGCGACGCCGATGCCGGCAAGACGGATCATGTCGAGATCGTTGGCGCCGTCACCGACGGCAATGGCATCGGCAGGCGTCAGGCCGAGGCGGGCGGAAATCTCGATAAGGGCTTCGGCCTTGGCGGCGCGGCCGAGGATCGGCTCGGCGACCAAGCCGGTGAAGCGGCGATCCTGCTCGATCAGCCGGTTGGCGCGATTTTCGTGAAAACCGAGCAAGGCTGCGACGCGGGTGGTGAAGATGTCGAAACCACCGGAGATCAGCGCTGTCCAGGCGCCGCTGGCCGCCATAGTCTGGACGAGCGTGCGGCCGCCGGAGGCCAGCGTCAGGCGATTGTCGATGATGCGGTCGATGATTGCGGCATCGAGACCCTTGAGCAGCGCCACGCGCTCGCGCAAGGCCGGCTCGAATGCGATCTCGCCGTTCATCGATCGCGCCGTGATGGCGGCGACGCGATCTTTGACGCCGATCTCGTCGGCAAGCTCGTCGATGCATTCCTGGTCGATCATCGTCGAATCCATGTCGGCGATCAGGATCTTCTTGCGCCTGTTCTCAGCCGGCTGGACGGCCACGTCGATCGGTTCGGAAGCAAGTGCGGCATGCAGGCGCGCCGTCATTTCGGAAGCTTCGGCGGTCTCCGGCAAATCGAGTTCGCAGGCGATGCCTTCGGCCAGCCAGCGAACAGCGCTTGCGCGGACCGACCGCGAGGCCATATTCGCTAGCGTCGGCGTCAATGCGCGGCCGGCGGGATGGGATAGCAGCGTGGCGGTCAGCGGCATCGAAAATTCCAGCGGACAGGCGGGCGAAGGCCGCGTGAAGAACGCGATCCTGATAGCCGGGCCGACCGCCAGCGGCAAGTCGGCGCTCGCACTCGACCTCGCCGAGCGCAATGGCGGTGTCATCGTCAACACCGATTCCATGCAAGGCTATTCGGTGCTCGCCGTGCTGACGGCGCGGCCTGGTCCTGCCGAACTCGCCCGCGTCCCCCACTTTCTTTATGGACACGTCAATCCGTCCACCGCCTATTCCACCGGCGCCTGGTTGCGTGATGTCATGAAGCTCATCGACGACGGCAGGCTTTCGGCGCGGCAAGTGATTTTCGTTGGCGGTACCGGGCTTTATTTCCGGGCGCTCACGGAAGGTATCTCGGAGATGCCCGACATTCCGAAGTCGATCCGTGATCGCTGGCGCTACGAGCTCCAGGAACAGGGCGCGGTGAGATTGCACCGCATCCTGTTGCGCGAGGATTCTGCGGCCGGCATGATGCTGAGGCCGACGGATGGCCAGCGCATCGTGCGGGCGCTGGAGGTGCTCGACGCGTCGGGCCGTTCCATCCTGGACTGGCAGGCCGCGCGTGGCCGGCCGTTGATCGACAGGAGCAGCGCGCGCTTTTTCGTCATCGAGCCGGAGCGAGCGGCGCTGGTAGAGCGGATCGATGCCCGCTTCGACCGCATGCTGGACAAGGGGGCACTCGACGAGGTGAAACAGCTTTCAGCGCTCGGCCTCGATCCCGACCTGCCGGCGATGAAAGCAATTGGCGTTCGCGAGCTTCAGGCCGCGCTGGCCGGCGCCATCAGTTTTCCCGAGGCTATCGAGCGCGCGAAAATCGCGACGCGGCAATATGCCAAACGGCAGGCTACCTGGTTCAGGCACCAATTGGGCCCGGAATGGCAGAGATTGCGCCTTGGTGACGGGATCGACTCGATGATCTCACCCCCTCCTTCGAGCGCAACCTGAAAAGCCGACGTCGAAGCGACATTTCGCGTTGAAGTTGTCCAGGTTAACTGTCCGTAAGCTCCCGCATGCCATAAAATCGATGGGAACTTTCGAACGGGGAGCAGATGCGTTTCCACAAGGCGGAATCAGCCTTTTTCGTCTTTATTTTTGTAATCCTGGCCGCCGGCCTGGTGACGCTTTACGCCTATGCGCTCCTGCAAACCCTGGCGGCCGACATTAGCAATACGCCTTCGGAACTCGATGAAATCGTCTATCTCAACAAGCTGCTGTTTGCGACGGGCGTGTTGCTGGCGACTGCGCTGTTCTTCGGCATTTTCTTCATCTACCCGCTGATCCGAAAGCAGGCGACGGAAGAAGGCAAGCTGCGCGCAATGACCGTTTCGCTCAGCGCGCGCTCGGAGACGCTGGAGCATGCGGCGCTCACCGACAGCCTCACCGGCATGCAGAACCGGCGTTATTTCGACGATGCGCTGAAGGAATATCTCGAAGAGTTTCGCCGCATCGAGAAACCAGTCGGGCTGATGATCCTCGACCTCGACCATTTCAAGCAGGTCAACGACAGCCACGGCCACGATGTCGGCGACGAGGTGTTGCGGGCCGTCGCCAACTGTCTCAAGGACATGACACGCTATCACGACGTCGTGGCGCGCCTGGGCGGCGAGGAGTTCGCGGTGGTCACGCCCAATATGGACGCCGAGCTGCTATCCAAATTCGCCGAGCGCATCCGCAAGGCGATCGCCAACATGTCGGTGCTGACAGGCAATGTCCGACTGAAAATCACCACCAGCGTCGGGCTTGCCGTCTGGGATCGCAAGGAAACCGCCGAGGAGTTCTATCGCCGCGCTGACCGCCAGCTCTATGAGGCAAAGAGGCAAGGGCGCAACCGCGTCTGCGCCTGAAATCCCGTCATTGAATTCGATGCTGGCCGTCTGGTATCGTTTTCTGCGTTTCCGGTGCACGCAGACCGATGTCACCCAGTCAAGCTGAGATGCTGCCTTTGCGGGGCTTGCCGGGAATAGAGGTGTTCCGTGACTATATCCGATCTCTCCGATCTTTACCGGGGCTATATTGCATGCCTGAACAAGCAGGATTGGCCAAATCTGGGGCGGTTTGTCCATGATGAAGTGACCCACAACGGTCGCAAGCTCGGATTGTCCGGCTATCTCGAAATGTTGGTGAGAGACTTCGACGAAATTCCGGACCTTTACTTCGACATTCAGCTATTGGTTGCCGATCCGCCTTATATAGCGAGCCGGCTAAGCTTCGACTGCGCTCCAAGGGGAACGTTCCTTGGGCTCGATGTAAGCGGGAAGAGAATTTCGTTTGCCGAGAACGTATTCTATGAGTTTCAGAGAGAGAAAATTCGCCAGGTGTGGTCAGTTATAGACAGGGCAGCCATCGAAGCTCAGCTTTGATACCTGCGGCCGCACCGATGAGGTCTGCCTAAAGTCGCCCGACTTATTCGTTTTGCGGGCGTAGCCCGAAGGTCGCCGGCTTGAGGCCGTAGCGTAAGTCGAAATCGTCGTTCCGCTGGGTGCGTGCGGCCGGCGGTTTGCGATAGTCCGAATCGCCGGCCTGCCGGCCCGGATCGACGACTTCCGCGAACGCCATTGCCTGTTGCGGTCTAGGCACATTGCGCAGCCGTTCGACGATCGCCACGAGGTCGACTTCGTTGCCGGTTTCGGACGGCAAGGCGTCCTCGCGCTTGGCCGTGCCGGGGATCAAATCCTCGGAGAGCTTTTCAAACTTCATCCGCATCGTCGTCGCCACGCCTTCCCCAAAGGCGATAGCCTCGCGCTGGCCCATGGAAGATAGGAACGCCAGCGTCGAAGCCGAGGAATCGGCGATCGCCGACCGGATGATCGCCTGGTCCTGCTCGTTGGCGAGCCGCATGGCAAAGAACGTCGAGCACTGCGACAGGATGGTCGGGTCGAGCTCGCCAGGGCGCTGGGTGACGACACCGAGATAGCAGCCATATTTACGGCCTTCCTTGGCGATGCGCGACAGCGCGTGCCGCGTCGGCGCGAAACCGAGGCGCGGATCGGCCGGCATATAGCGATGCGCTTCCTCGCACAGGAAGAGCAGCCGCAGGCGGCCTTCGCTCCACAACGCCAGGTCGAAGGCCAGCCGCGCCAGCACCGAGCATACGGAATTGACCACCTCGGATGGCATGCCGGCCATTTCGAAGCAGGTCACCGGGCGGCCGTGATGCGGCACGCGGAAGATGTTGCCGATCGTCTCGTGGATAGTGTCCTCGATCAGGCGTGAGTTGAACATGAACCGGTAGCGCGGATCGGATGCTGCCGATTCGATACGTGTCTTCAGTGACCTGAGGGTCGGGCGATCGTTCTTGCTTTCCAGCAATCCCATGCGCTCGTCGACCAGCTTGATGAGGTCGGCAATGCGATAGGGCATCGGCGCGTCGGCGGTCAGCGCGTCGGTGCTGCGCCGTAGGTAGTTGCCGGAGTTCGGATTGCGGTAGAGGTTCTTGGCCGCGGGAATGAGATCGCGTAAGGCGTCGACCTCTTCCGGGACCGTCTCGCGGCCGCGAAACAGCACCTCGGCAAATTCTTCGAGCTTGAACATCCAGAAGGGCAGGTCGAGGGTCGTCGAATCGACCCTGACGCAATATTCGGGCAACGACGCGGCGAACTCGTTGTGTGGATCGAGGATGAGCACGCGCAGGTCTGGCCGGGCGGCGATCGACTTGCGCAAGAGCAGCGACACGGCAGTCGATTTGCCGACCCCGGTGGTGCCGACAATGGCGAAATGCCGCGCCAGCGTATCGTCGATGGCGATATTGGCGTCGATGGCCTCGTCCTGCGACAGCGTGCCGATGGTGATCGAATCACGACCGGCGAGATCGTAGACGGCCTGCAGATCGCGGCTGCGGATACGATGGGCAATGGCGCCGATATGCGGATAGGTCGTGATGCCACGGTCGAAGACCGGCTTTGCGCCGGGTTCGGCACCATCGCGCACCTCGCCGATCAATTCGATGCTGACCTCGATCGGATTCTGGCCCTCGCTGCTCCAGGCACGATCCGACTTGCCGATTTCGTAGACCAGGCCGACGGTTCGTGATGTACCGAGATTGATCGAGATCATCTTGCCGACGCTCCACAGGCCGGTGACCGTGCCTTCGATATCGTCGGCATAAGCGCTGATGGTGGCGCGCGCGCCATCGCATTGCACGACATTGCCCAGAATCCGCTTGTCGTTCTGCTCCGCCCTGCGGCGCTCCAGCAAAGACGGTTCTCCAATGGAGGCTTCGCGTTCAACGAGCATGGACAGGCCGGTCCCCTTTTCCCAAGCGATGAGCCTAGGCGAACGGGGTTAAGGTGGGATGAGGCCGGATGGTTTAACGGACATTAAGGAGTTTGCGAAAACTGGACGAAACGGCCGTTGCTCGAGCGCGGAATTTCGCTATATTGGATCAATGGATGATATAGCGAACGATATATCCTCGACTATCGGCAGAAGGATACACGCCGAAAGGGTGGCTCGCAGCTGGTCCCTGGCGGAATTGGCGGAGCGGTCCGATGTCTCGAAAGCCATGCTGAGCACGGTAGAGCGCGGCATGACGAGCCCGACGGCGGCACTTCTTGTGCGCATTGCGGCCGCTTTCGGCATGACGCTTTCCACTTTGATCGCAAGGGCGGAATTGCAGGGCGGCGGTCTGCTTCGCGAACGTGACCAGCCGGTCTGGCGCGATCCGGCTACGGGTTATGTGCGGCGGCACCTTTCGCCGGTTTCGGATATGCCGCTCGAACTGATCCGGGTCCAACTGCCGGCGGGCGCCAAGGTAAGTTTCCCGGCGGCGTCCTATGCCTTCATCAGGCAACAGATCTGGCTGATCTCCGGGCGGCTGGAATTCACCGAGGGCGACATCGTTCACAGGCTCGAACCCGGCGACTGCCTGGCGCTCGGCGCGCCATCCGATTGCGTCTTCCACGCTCCGGGGCCGGACGCCGCCGACTATCTGGTTGCGTTGGCCAGGAGCTGAGGTGAAGGCGCGCCGTCCGAAACGCTCCGACAATGGTGGTCCGCCGCTCGACGACTATGACGGTCCGCCCTGGGGCAAGGGCGACCCCTATATCTTTCTTGCCTGGCGGACCGCCCATGCCCAGGCATGGAAAGTGCCGAGCCGCGAGATCATGCTGATGCGGCTGGACAAGGCCGAGCGGCTGGGCCTGACCTACGAGGAATACACGCTCGAACTGCTGGAACGCGGGCGACATCTGCAAGAGGAAGACGCCGAGCGCATCGCGGAAATCCGCCGGGCCAGGAAGCGGAAGCGATCCAGTCATTTCGACTGACGGGCGGCGAAGGGGAAACCACATGAGTTCGATCGAAATCAGGCCACTCAGCAATACTGACGGAACGCAAAAAATGCTGGTCGATTTGCTGATCGGGACAGTCGCCGCCGGCGGCTCGGTCAGCTTTATGCATCCGCTGGCGCCGGAGATAGCCGCAGCCTTCTGGAGCAAGTCGCTTCAGGCGGCCGCCAGAGGCGAAAGGGTGGTGCTGGCTGCCTGGAACCGCGAGGCTCTGGTCGGCACCGTCACCTTGCTGCTCGACTGCCCTCCCAACCAGCCGCACCGGGCCGAGATCGCCAAGCTGATGACCCGCCTCGATTATCGCGGCAAGGGCATCGCAACCCGCCTGATGGAGGAGGCGGAAGCTGTTGCCGTGGAGAAAGGCCGCACGCTGTTGGTCCTGGATACTGCAAAAGAGGAGGGGGCTTCCGGCCTCTATGAAAAGCTCGGCTTCGCGCTGGCCGGCGAAATACCGGATTATGCGCTGAAGCCGCATGGCGGGCTGACAGGCACCCTCATCTACTGGAAACGCATCGGTTCAGCCTGATCCGGCCCGTGCACATTCGCCGTTGACAGCGGCGTCAAACCAATTCTATTGTCCGCCACCATGAAAAAGGCACTCATTCTCGTAGGAAAGCGCGTGGGCAAGGCGGTGTAACCGCCAGGCGATGACCTCCCATGCGCAAGACACAGGCTCCCTCGGGGGCCTTTTTTATTGCCCGAAACACGACTAAACGACCAGCAATCGCCCGATGGCGAACAGTACGGGACCAGACCGATGAGCAGTGGACAGAATGAGCGGCGCGAAATGCCAAGAACCGAAATGACTGGCGCCGAAATGGTGGTGCAGGCGCTGAAGGACAACGGCGTCAAGCATGTTTTCGGCTATCCGGGCGGCGCGGTTCTGCCAATCTACGATGAAATCTTCCAGCAGGACGAGGTCGAGCACATCCTCGTTCGCCACGAGCAGGGCGCGGGCCACGCGGCGGAAGGCTATGCGCGCTCCACCGGCAAAGCCGGCGTCATGCTGGTGACCTCAGGGCCGGGCGCGACAAATGCGGTGACGCCATTGCAGGACGCGCTGATGGATTCGATCCCGCTGGTCTGCCTGACCGGCCAGGTGCCGACTTCGCTGATCGGCTCGGATGCGTTCCAGGAGTGCGACACGGTCGGCATCACGCGGCCCTGCACCAAGCACAACTGGCTGGTGAAGGACGTCAACGAGCTCGCGGCAACGATCCACGAGGCCTTCCATGTGGCAACCACAGGGCGCCCCGGTCCGGTCGTGGTCGACATTCCGAAGGACGTGCAGTTCGCCAAGGGTATCTATGTCCCGCCGCAGACGGCGCCGCGCACCAGCTACCAACCGAAGGTCCAGGGCGATCTGGAAAAGATCAAGGCGGCGGTCGAGCTGATGGCCGGCGCCAGGAAGCCGATCATCTATTCGGGCGGCGGCGTCATCAATTCCGGCCCGGAGGCGAGCCATCTGCTGCGCGAGTTGGTCGACCTGACCGGCTTTCCGATCACCTCGACGCTGATGGGCCTTGGCGCCTATCCGGCGTCGGGCAAGAACTGGATGGGCATGCTCGGCATGCACGGCACCTATGAAGCGAACATGGCGATGCACGATTGTGACGTCATGCTCTGCATCGGCGCGCGCTTCGACGACCGCATCACCGGGCGGCTGACGGCGTTTTCGCCGAATTCGAAGAAGATCCACATCGACATCGACCCGTCGTCGATCAACAAGAACGTCCATACCGACGTGCCGATCATCGGCGATGTCGGTCGCGTCCTGGAAGATCTGGTGCGGCTGTGGCGGGCAACCGCCAAGGCCGACAAGAAAACGCTTCACCCGTGGTGGGAGCAGATTGCCAAATGGCGCGCCCGCGATTCGCTCGCCTACAAGATGAACCACGAGGTGATCATGCCGCAATATGCCGTCCAGCGGCTCTATGCGCTGACCAAGGACCTCGACACCTACATCACCACCGAGGTCGGCCAGCATCAGATGTGGGCGGCGCAGCACTACCACTTCGAGAAGCCGAACCGCTGGATGACCTCCGGTGGGCTGGGCACGATGGGCTACGGCCTGCCGGCGGCACTCGGCGTGCAAATCGCGCACCCGGATGCGCTGGTCATCGATATCGCCGGCGACGCTTCGGTGCAGATGACGATGCAGGAGATGAGCGCGGCGGTGCAGCACGAGGCGCCAATCAAGATCTTCATCCTCAACAACCAGTATATGGGCATGGTGCGGCAATGGCAGCAGCTGCTGCACGGCAACCGGTTGTCGCATTCCTACACCGAGGCGATGCCGGATTTCGTCAAGCTCGCCGAAGCCTATGGCGGCCACGGCATTCGCTGCGACAAGCCGGACGAGCTCGATGATGCCATCAAGGAGATGATCGGGGTCAAGAAGCCCGTCCTGTTCGACTGCCGCGTGGCGACGCTCGCCAACTGCTTCCCGATGATCCCGTCCGGCAAGGCGCATAACGAGATGCTGTTGCCGGACGAGGCGACGGACGAAGCTGTGGCCAACGCTATCGACGCCAAGGGCAGGGAACTGGTGTAGCCTGGTTCAAGGAAGCTGTGCGAAAACAGCAGATTAGCGCAAAAGTTTGAAACCGAGATTCATGTCATGAACGCACAGTTGCAACCGACCGGCTCCGCCTATTTCATAGCCAAGGAGACGGAAAAACCAGAGAACCACACGCTTTCGGTCCTGGTCGACAACGAGCCGGGCGTGCTTGCCCGGGTCATCGGCCTGTTTTCCGGACGCGGCTACAACATCGAGAGCCTGACGGTCTCGGAAACCGAGCACGAAAAGCATCTGTCGCGCATCACCATCGTGACGCGCGGCACCCCGCATGTGCTGGAGCAGATCAAGCACCAGCTCGAGCGCATCGTGCCGGTGCACCGCGTCGTCGATCTCACCGTGCGGTCGCAGGAATTCGGACAGGAGCGGCCACTGGAGCGGGAACTCGCGCTGGTCAAGGTCGCCGGCACCGGTGAAGCCCGCGTCGAGGCGCTCCGGCTCGCCGATGCATTCCGCGCCAGCGTCATCGATGCCAACACCGAGCATTTCATCTTCGAGATCACCGGCAAGGGCTCCAAGCTCGATCAGTTCATCGCCATCATGAAACCGCTCGGGCTAGTTGAAATCTGCCGTACCGGAGTGGCGGCGATGAACCGCGGCCCGCAAGGGATGTGATCATCCAGCTTGGCTCTATCTCATCGCTTTGCCACCGATCGCATTGATTAGGGGAACGGCATGACATTCGATGCATTCTTCGCCTTGCTGGTCTATGCCTTCGTGACCTCGATCACACCGGGCCCGAACAACTTCATGCTTCTGGCCTCGGGGGTGAATTTCGGCTTGGTCAAGACCGTGCCACACATGCTGGGCATCAGCATGGGCTTCCTCGTGCTGTTGCTTGCGGTAGGCTTCGGGCTTGGCGCCGTATTGACGGCCTTTCCGGTGCTGCATACCGGGTTGAAGATCGCCGGCGGCCTCTACCTGCTTTATCTCGCCTGGAAGATCGCCGTGTCGCGCTCGCTCGGCGGCGAAGGCGACGCGAAGGGCCAGCCGATGCGCTTCATCGAGGCTGCGGCTTTCCAGTGGGTCAATCCCAAGGCTTGGGTGATGGCGATTACAGCCATGGCCGTCTATACGAACCCGGAACGCCCGTTTGTGTCGGTGGTGCTGATCGCGGCCGCTTTCGCCGTCGTCATGCTGCCGAGCATTTCGACCTGGGCCGGTTTCGGCATGGCGCTGCGCGGTTTTCTGGCGGATGCGGTGCGGCTCAAATGGTTCAACATCGCCATGGGCGTGATGCTTGCGGCGACGCTGTGGCCGATGCTGCGTTAGCTGCCGTTTTATTGTGCACTGCACATTAAATCTTCGTAATGACGGGTTTTGGCCCTTTTTCGCCTTCGGCATCCTCTATTATCTGGCAAAAGCGCGGCAAGAGGCTGCGAGTTGAGCTAGACTGCAGCCACTGGATAGCGGCGTGTCGGATCGAGAGGCCTTTTGTCGATGCGCGGAAAGATCGTATTTGCGGTGATCGCTGCAGCCTGCGTTGCCGCGGCGTGGCTCTATCTTTCGCCCAGCGCAATGAGCGGTCTTCAGCAGATTCTGTCGGTGAAGCAGACGACGGCGGCCGCGGACAAACCCGCTGCAGCGGCAAATGCCGCGCGTTCGACTTCGGTGGTTGCCGCCACCGCTTCGACGGCCGATTTCCCGGTCCGGCGCTATGCCATCGGCTTCGTGTCCTCTCCTGCCGTGGTCAGCATCAACGCACGGGTCTCGAGCCAGATCGTTGCAATCGCGGTCAACGACGGACAGATGGTGAAGGCCGGAGACCTTCTGTTCTCGCTGGACGATCGCTCGTTGAAGGCGCAACTGACACGCGATCAGGCGACGCTCGCGAAAGACCAGGCGCTGCTTGCCAGCGCAACGGCCGATCTTCAGCGCGCCAAAAATCTCGTCGCCAGGCAGGCCGGGACACAGCAGACCTACGATCAGGCTGTCGCGGCGCAGAAATCCGCCGCGGCCACCGTCGACGCCGACAAGGCAACGATCGATGCAGACCAAATCCAGCTTGGCTTCGCCACAATCAGGGCGCCGATCTCCGGCAGGCTTGGCGCGGTCAGCGTCGCGGTCGGCGACCTCGTCACCACCAGCAACGGCAGCAGCACGTCGACTCCGCTGGTGACGATCACGCAGGTCGACCCGCTGCAGGT
Organism: Mesorhizobium sp. ISC25; assembly: GCF_042295465.1. NCBI lineage: Bacteria > Pseudomonadati > Pseudomonadota > Alphaproteobacteria > Hyphomicrobiales > Phyllobacteriaceae > Mesorhizobium > Mesorhizobium sp. ISC25. The sequence goes on from NZ_CP135441.1 coordinate 498,195, forward strand.
GAACTTCAATCTTCCGGAAAGCGATCTTGCCTTGCTGCACAAGGCGCTGGCAGCGCCGCAGCAAGGTGCGGTAACGCTGACCAAGGATGGCGACCCGAAGCCGATCGGCAAGGGAACGCTGGATTTCGTCGATTCCAGCGTAGACACGGCGTCCGGCACGATCGCAACGCGAGCCAGCGTGCCCAACGCCGATCTTTCGCTGTGGCCGGGCCAATATGTCAACGTCGTGCTCGATGCCGGCATCATGCCACAAATGACGTCCGTTCCGACGGTCGCCGTCCAGCCCAGCCAGAAGGGCCCGTTCGTCTATGTGATCAAGCCGGACAACACAGTGGAAATGCGGCCCGTGCAAGTCGCGCTGACAGAAGGTGCCAACACCGCGATCAGCCAAGGATTGAAAAGCGGCGAGCGTGTCGTCGTCGAGGGCCAGACCAAGCTGAAAAACGGCGCGGCGGTGCGCGAAGGCAAGGCTTCGACCGGCACCGGCGATCAGGCGGCTCCGAAGGTTGCCGAGGCTGACCGGACCGGCGGAACACAGCCATGATTTCCGAATTCTGCATCCGCAGGCCCGTCGCCACGCTGCTCATGTCGTTCGCCCTGGTTCTGGGCGGGCTATTTGCTTACAAATTCCTGCCGGTCGCGGCGCTGCCAAGCGCGGAATTTCCGGTTGTCAACGTCTCGGCCTCGCTGCCTGGTGCCTCGCCGGAAACCATGGCGACCTCGGTAGCAACGCCTCTGATCAAGCAGTTTTCCACTATCGCAGGTATCGATTCGATCTCGACGACCAACTCGCTCGGCTCGACCTCGATCGCCATTCAGTTCGTGCTCAACCGCGACATCGATGCAGCCGCCGCCGACGTGCAGGCGGCGATCGCACGCACGCAGCGACAATTGCCGCCGGAGATGACCAGCCCGCCGAGCTACCGCAAGGTCAATCCAGCCGACGCGCCGATCCTGCTGATGTCGCTTGTCAGCGACACCATTCCGCTGACCGATCTCAATGCGTTTGCCGAGAATGTGATTTCGCCTTCGCTGTCGACGATCGACGGCGTTGCGCAGGTTTCGATCTACGGCCAGCAGAAATATGCCGTGCGCGTCCAGATCGATCCGACGGCGCTCGCCGCACGCGGCATTTCGATCGACCAGCTGCAGACGGCCATTGCCTCGGCCAACAGCAACACGCCGCTCGGTGTGCTCAAGAACAACAAACAGCAGCTGACAATCACCGCGAACACGCAGCTCACCAATGCGGCGGGGTTCTCCAACATCATCATCGCCACCAAGAACGGCCATCCGGTGCGGCTCGGCGAGGTGACCCGCGTCATCGATTCGGTCGAGACCACGACGACGGCAAGCTGGTACGACGGCACCCGCGCCATCATCATGGCGGTGCAGCGTCAGCCGGATGCCAACACCGTCGATGTCGTCGACCGCGTCAAGGCGATGCTGCCTTCCTTCGAGGGTCAGATGCCGGCGACGGCGAGCATCCAGTTGCTCAACGACCGCTCGACGTCGATCCGCGAGGCGGTCGACGACGTGCAGTTCACGCTGCTGCTCACCATCGCGCTCGTGGTGATGGTGATCTTCCTGTTCCTGCGCCGGGTGACGGCGACGGTCATCCCGGCAGTGGCGGTGCCGATTTCGCTCATCGCCACGCTGGGTGTGATGTACCTCTTCGGGTTTTCCATCGACAACGTCTCATTGATGGGGCTGACGCTGGCGGTCGGCCTTGTCGTCGACGATGCAATCGTCATGCTCGAAAACATTTTCCGCCATATGGAGGAGGATGGGCTCTCGGCAATGGAGGCGTCGCTCAAGGGCGCCCGCGAAATCGGCTTCACCATCATCTCGATCTCGATCTCGCTGGTCGCCGTGTTCATTCCGGTGCTTTTGATGGGCGGCGTGATCGGGCGCATCTTCAACGAATTCGCGGTGGTGGTGACGGTCGCCATCCTGGCGTCGATGTTTGTCTCGCTGACGTTGACGCCGATGCTGTGCTCGCGGCTGTTGTCGTTATCGAAAGCCGAGCAGAAGGCGGCGCATGGCGAGGACCATAGGCAAAACGTTTTCATGCGGGGCTATGACTGGCTGCTGACATTCTGCCTGCGCCACAATTTCCTGGTTTTCCTTATCTTCCTCGTGACCGCCGGGCTGTCGGTCTGGCTGATCCAGATCTCGCCGAAGGGCTTTTTCCCACAGGAGGATATCGGCCAGGTCTCGGTTACGACCATCGCGCGTCAGGATATTTCGTTCGACGCCATGGTGAAGCTGCAGGGGCAAGTGGCGGATGTCTTCACCCGCTCGCCCTACGTCGCGCATGTCGGCTGGTCGGCGGGCAGTGGAAACAATGCGCTCAACCAGGGCCAGCTGTTTGTGCAGCTGAAGGACAAGGGCCAGCGACCGAACATCGACAAGGTGCTTTCGGATCTGCGGCGCCAGCTTGCCAATGTGCCCGGCATCGAAACCTACATGCAGCCGGTGCAGAACCTGCGGCTCGGTGCGCGCTCTTCGGCGAGTGCCTATCAGCTTGCCGTGCAGGGCCTCGATACCGGCCTGACGAATGTCTGGGCGCAAAAGTTGACGGACGCGATGGCTGCCGATCATGGCGCCTTCACCGACGTCACCAATGATCTGCAGAACAACGCGTTGCAGGCGACGCTGGTGATCGACCGCGACAAGGCATCGACGCTTGGCGTCGATACCGACACGTTGCGTTCCAGCCTCTATGGCGGTTTCGGCACCCAGCAGGTGTCGACCATCTTCGGTTCGGCCGACAGCTATAAAGTGGTCATGGAGCTCGACCCGAAGATCGAGTGGTCGCCCGAACGGATGCTGGCGATCAAGGTGAGAACGGCGAGCGGCAGCCTGGTGCCGCTTGGCGCCTTCGCGCGTGTCGATCGGACCGCCGGTACCCTGACCGTCAATCAGCTCGGCCAGCTTCCGGCTGTGACCATCTCCTACAATCTGCCGCAGGGCGTAGCCCTTGGCGACAGCGTGAGCCACATCAATGCGCTGAAGGAAAAGATCGGCATGCCGCCGACGATCTCGACCACTTTCTCGGGCACGGCGAAGACCTTCCAGGATTCGCTTTCCAACCAGGGGCTGCTGATCGGCGGCGCGATCCTGACCATCTATATCGTTCTCGGCATGCTCTATGAGAGCTTCATCCACCCGCTCACTATCCTGACCGGGCTTCCGTCGGCGGTGCTCGGTGCGCTGGTGGCACTGCGGCTGGCGGGAATGGATTTGTCGGTGATCGCGGTGATCGGCATCCTGATGCTGATCGGCATCGTCAAGAAGAACGGCATCATGATGATCGACGTGGCGCTCGAGCTTAGGCGCGAGGGGATGTCGCCTGTCGAATCCATCCACAAGGCCTGCCTGATGCGCTTCCGGCCGATCATGATGACCACGCTTGCGGCGCTGATGGGCACCATCCCGATCGCGCTCGGTACCGGCGCCAGCGCGGAACTGCGCCAGCCTCTCGGCGTGGCGGTGGTCGGCGGTCTTGTCGCCTCGCAGGCACTGACGCTGTTCGTCACGCCCGTCATCTACGTCTACATGGAGCATTTTTCCGGCTGGCTGGTCAGGTTGTGGGCGGTGCGCCGGGGCGAGCCGAGCCCGGTCGAGGCGGTCGACCAGCCGTCACTGTTCGACGACGAGGAAGAACCGGTGCCGCAGAAGGCGGCAGCCGAATAGAGCTGGCCCAAGCCGTGGTGCTTGCGGCCGGGTGTCCGCGATCGTAATTTGACGCCATGTCGCATAATCACGACCACGACAACGAGCTTGATCCTTTTGCGGCGCGGGTGCGCGCACTGGAGACGATTCTCACCCGCAAAGGCCTGATCGATCCGGCGGCGATCGATGTCATCGTCGACACCTACGAGACCAAGATCGGGCCGCGCAACGGCGCAAAGGTGGTGGCGAAGGCCTGGGTTGATCCCGCGTTTGCAGCATGGCTGAAGCGTGATGCAACGGCGGCCATCGAATCGCTCGGCTACACCGGCCGGCAAGGCGAGCACATGCAGGCGGTGTTCAACACGGCCGACACGCACAACCTCGTCGTCTGCACGCTATGCTCCTGCTATCCGTGGTCGGTGCTCGGCCTGCCGCCGGTCTGGTACAAGGCGCCGCCCTACCGTTCGCGCGCGGTGATCGATCCGCGCGGCGTGCTCGAGGAATTCGGGCTGACCTTGCCGGCGACGACGACAATCCGGGTGTGGGATTCGACCGCCGAGCTGCGCTATCTCGTCGTGCCGATGCGGCCCAGGGGTACGGAGGGCTGGGATGAGGGACGGCTCGCCGATCTGGTGACGCGCGATGCCATGATCGGCACGGCGCTGGCGCGGGAGCCGGCATGAACGGGCCGCAGGATCTCGGCGGCCAGATGGGTTTCGGGCCGGTCGCGCCCGAGAAGGACGAACCCTATTTCCATGCCAATTGGGAAAGGCGGGCGCTTGGCGTGACGCTCACCGCTGGCGGCATGGGCGCCTGGAACATTGATGAGAGCCGGCATGCGCGGGAATCGCTGCGCCCGGCCGACTACTATGCGTCGAGTTATTACGAAATCTGGATCAAGGCGCTGGAGGTGCTGCTCAAACGCCATGGTTTCGTCAGCGACCGCGATCTGGCCGCGGGCGACGCAGTCGACCCGGCAGCGACACCCAAACGGGTGCTGAAAGCCGCAGATGTTCCGAGGGTGCTGGCCAAGGGCGGGCCTTGCGACCGGCCTGTCGCCGCCCCGCGGCGGTTCAAGGCCGGCGACCTGGTGCGAACCAAGAACTTTCATCCGACCGGCCACACCAGGCTGCCGCGCTATGCCCGCGACAAGCAAGGCGTTATCGACGCCGTGCGCGACGCCTTTGTCTTTCCCGACACCAATGCGCACGGCCAGGTTGAAAACCCGCAATGGGTCTACACAGTGGCCTTCACCGGCGACGAAATCTGGGGCGAGGGCGCCGACCCGACACTTGTCGTGTCGATCGATGCCTGGGAGAGCTACCTTGAGCCGGCATGAGACGGGGTCAGTCGCCGCCATGCTGCCCGCCGGTGTCGAGGCGCCGGTTTTCGCCGAGCCGTGGCAAGCAGAGGCCTTTGCCATGACGGTGGCACTGCATGATAACGGGCTGTTTTCATGGAGCGAATGGGCGGATGCTTTGTCGGCAGAGGTGAAGCGGCCAGGCGCCGCGAGCGACGGTCATGATTATTACGAGCACTGGCTGGCGGCACTGGAAAAACTGCTTGCTTCGAAAGGTCTGGCTGCGAAGACCGATGTGGACGCCATCGCCGCTGCCTGGGAACGCGCCGCGCATGCTACGCCGCATGGCAAGCCGATCCTGCTGGAGAACGATCCACAGCGGGCCGGGTAAAGCTGCGGTCGCCTGGCGTTGTTCTCTTTACGTTCCGGCTCGTCACTGATAGCCTGACCCTGTCGCAGCGGCGTGATTGCCGGCGATGAAATTGCTGGTGACGGCAGTCACCTTGTCTTTCCCTCGCGAATCCGGTCTGTCGCGCTGATGGAATTCTCTCCTCAACAGGACGAGGCGCTGAAGGCGGTGGCCGGCTGGCTGAAAACCGGCAAGCCGCAGCTGTTCCGGCTGTTCGGCTATGCCGGCACCGGCAAGACGACGCTGGCGCGCTATTTCGCCGAGCATGTCGACGGCCAGGTGCAGTTCGCCGCCTTTACCGGCAAGGCGGCGCAGGTGCTGCGTTCCAAGGGCGCGGTCAATGCCCGCACCATCCATTCGCTGATCTACCGGCCGAAAGGCGAGGAATCGGTAGCGGACGAGGTGACCGGCAAGACATCGATGTCGCCGACATTTTCGCTTAACCGGCAGAGCCCGATCTCGCGGGCCAAGCTCGTCGTCATCGACGAATGCTCAATGGTCGACGAGCAACTCGGCCGTGACCTGATGAGCTTCGGCACGCCGATCCTGGTGCTCGGCGATCCCGGCCAGTTGCCGCCAATCTCCGGCGGCGGCTTCTTCACCGACCACGAGCCCGACATTCTGCTCACCGAAATCCATCGCCAGGCGCGCGACAACCCGATCATCCGGCTGGCGCTCGACGTGCGCGAGGGCCGCGAGTTCATGCGCGGCGACTATGGCGCGGCGCAAGTGATCGGCAAGGAAGACGTCACCCAGGAACTGGTGCTGAAGGCGGACCAGGTGCTGGTTGGCACCAATCGCACGCGCCGTCGCTATAACCAGCGGCTGCGCGAGCTGAAAGGATTCAATGCCGATTATCCGCAAGCCGGCGACAAGCTGGTCTGCCTGCGCAACGACCCGGCCAAGGGACTGCTCAACGGCTCGCTGTGGAAGGTGATGACCTCGTCGCGCGAGACGGTCAAGCCCGGTATCAATCTGCTGGTTTCGCCGGAGGAAGACGACCCGGATCGCGGCGTCGCCAAGATCAAGCTGCTCAAGGCGGCATTCGAAGACCCGGACGCCGACATTCCCTGGCAGCAGAAGAAGCGCTTCGATGATTTCGACTATGGCTATGCGCTGACCGTGCACAAGGCGCAGGGATCGCAGTGGAACGAGATCGTGCTTTTCGACGAAAGCTGGGCGTTCAAGGAAACCCGGCAGCGTTGGCTCTACACCGCCATCACGCGCGCGGCCGAACGGCTGACGATCGTCCGATAGGGCGGCCGTCTCAGCGCTGGGCGGTCGGTCTGGCGCCGAGCCATTCCCAGGCGGCGGCTTCGTCCTTGGTCTCGAAATGACAGAGTTCGATAGGCAAAGAGGCGGGCAAGAAGGCTCTTGCCTCCGCTATCCAGTTCGGCTCACCGACCGCTGCGCAGCGGCTGATATGCTCCACCGCGTGAGCTATGCCCTGTTCGATCGTCTCGTCCGATACGTCGGTCCAGTCGACACCCTCATGATCGATCAGGCGCACCAGCACGTCGATTTTCGGGTGCAGCGCGTAGGCTGCCTCCAGCAATCCGAACAGGTTTTCGGCGTCAGCCGCGGTGACGTGGCCGACGACATCGATGGCGAAGAGATCTTCGCGATCGGTGTCGATGCGGCGCACCGCCGGCACGTCGTCGAGAAAATTCAACAGGGAACTCCTTGCGCTCGATTTCTTCGTTCCCCTTGGAACACCTGAAACCCTCTGTCTGTTCCCCCTAAAGACGGTATAGATGCGCGCCGAGATCAAGCTGGAACCGTGCAAATGCCTGCAAAGCTTTCCGTCAACCTCAATGCAATCGCCATGCTGCGCAACCGGCGCGACCTGCCGTGGCCAAGCGTGACAGGGCTCGGACGCATCGCCCTTGCCGCCGGCGCGCACGGGCTGACGGTGCACCCGCGACCGGACGAGCGGCACACCAGGCATTCCGACCTGCCTGAGATCAGGGCGCTGATCGATGACGAGTTCCCGAATGCGGAATTCAACATCGAGGGCTATCCGACCGAGGATTTTCTGGCGCTTGTGGAAAAGCATCAGCCCGAGCAGGTGACGCTGGTGCCCGACGACCCGGCGCAGGCGACTTCCGACCATGGCTGGAACTTCGCCGCCGAGGCTGCGTTCCTGACACCGGTCGTCAAGCGCCTGAAGAAGGGAGGCTTTCGCGTGTCGCTGTTTTCCGATCCGGATCCCGCTGGCGTGAAAGCCGCTCGCGACACCGGCGCCGATCGGATCGAACTCTATACGGGTCCATATGGCAGCTATCATTCCGATTCGGCAAAAGCGGCGAAGGAATTGGAGAAATTGGGAAAGACGGCGGATGCCGCACTGGCTGCAGGGCTCGAGGTCAATGCCGGGCACGACCTTGTGGTGAGCAATTTGCCGGCACTGGCCAGGCGCATCCCGGCATTGGCCGAAGTGTCGATCGGACACGGGTTGACAGCCGATGCGTTGGAGTATGGCATGGCCGCAACGGTCAGGCGGTTTCTGAAGGCTTGTGGCTGGTAGAGAGAGGCGAGCCGATAGGCCGTGCGTTTCCCGGCATGGCAGCGCGTCCTTTCCATTCCCCGCAACATAGAGCACCGCACGTCTATGGGAGTGTCGTCCATGGCCCTTGCCAACGCTGGTAGCGAGGCAGAACCCATCGAGCAATCCAGCCACTCCAAGGCCGAGCAGCACAGCACCAGAGTTTTGATGCTGGGCGCGTTGGGCGTGGTTTACGGCGATATCGGCACGAGCCCAATCTACGCGTTTCGGGAAGCGCTGCACGCATCGTCGGGACCGGTAGCGCGCAACGACGTCCTTGGCGTGCTGTCGCTTATCGTTTGGGCGCTGACGATCATCGTCACGATAAAGTACGTCGCTTTCGTGCTCAGAGCAGACAACAAGGGTGAGGGCGGCACGCTGTCGCTGATGGCGCTTGCACGCAACGCTTATCCAAAGGGAGCCCGGTTCATTCTGGGGATCGGACTTTGCGGTGCGGCGCTTTTTTTCGGCGACGCCATCATAACGCCGGCCATCTCCGTGCTTTCGGCGGTTGAAGGGCTGGAAGTGGTGACCCCGACGCTGGAGACCTTTGTGGTTCCGATCACGCTGATCATCCTTGCAATGCTTTTTGCCGTGCAACGCTTTGGCACCAGCAGGGTGGCGGCCGTGTTCGGGCCGGTGACGGCAACGTGGTTCCTGGCCATCGGCGCTGCCGGGGTCTATCATCTGCTGGACGACCCGTCGGTCCTGCTGGCGATCAATCCCTATTACGCCGTCGCTTATCTGGCCAATACGCCCACCGGCGCCTTCGTCACGGTCGGGGCGGTGTTCCTGGCGGTCACCGGGGCCGAGGCCCTCTATGTCGATCTCGGTCATTTCGGGCGCAGGCCGATCGTGCTGGCATGGTTCTCCGTCGTGTTCCCTTGTTTGCTCCTCAACTATTTCGGACAAGGCGCGTTCGTTCTGGCCAACGGCGGCAAACCCACCAATCCATTCTTTCAGATGCTGCCCGATTGGGCCCTGATGCCCATGGTTGGCCTTGCGACGGCAGCGACGGTGATCGCCAGCCAGGCGGTGATCTCCGGAGCTTTCTCGCTGACCCGTCAGGCGGTGCAGCTCAATCTGCTGCCGCGCATCGAGGTGCAGCATACTTCCGAGATGCAATCCGGCCAGATCTACATGCCGCGGGTCAATCTGGTGGTCGCGCTCGGCGTGATGCTGCTGGTGGTCGGCTTTGGCAGTTCGAGTTCGCTGGCTTCCGCTTATGGCATTTCGGTGACTGGCGAAATGCTGATGACAACCATCCTGCTGTTTGTGGTGATGCGGTTCCGGTGGAAATGGCAGCTTGCACTGGCAGCCGCGCTCGCACTGCTGTTTGGCACGATCGATACCGGATTTTTCCTCGCAAACGTCGTCAAGATACTCGAAGGCGGGTGGGTGTCGATCACGGTCGCTTGCGGCATGGGGTTGATCATGTCCACATGGATCCGCGGCACCCGCTATTTGTTCGACAAGACGCGCCGGAACGAGATCCCGCTGGATTTCCTTGCCGGCAATCTGCTGAAGAAGAAGCCGTATCTGGTGTCGGGCACCGCGGTGTTCCTGACCAGCGATCCGCTGAGCGCGCCGACCGCGCTGATGCACAGCCTGAAGCACTACAAGGTGCTGCACGAGCAGAACGTCATCCTTTCGGTGGTGACGGCACCGCAGCCGGTTGTGCCCGACAGCGAGCGCGTCAAGATGGAGACGGTCAACGAGCTGTTCATGCGGGTGACGCTGACCTTCGGCTACATGGAGCAGCCCAACATCCCGCGTGCGCTGGCGATCTGCCGCAAGCAGGGCTGGAAGTTCGACATCATGACAACGTCCTTCTTCCTGTCGCGGCGTTCGCTCAAGGCCTCGCCCAATTCCGGCATGCCGGTCTGGCAAGACAAGCTGTTCATCGGGCTGGCGCGCACGGCGGCCGACGCAACGGAATATTTCCAGATCCCGACCGGACGCGTCGTCGAGATCGGGACGCAGGTGGCTATTTAAAACGTGTCCGTTGCGACATTCCAGGTGGTCTGCCGATGGGACTGAGTCTGCCAAGTCGTGGAGGACTCGCAATATCGGGACGGAGCCATTACGTGACGGCACTTGATATTGCAGCGCAGCAAGCGTAGAGCACCGCCCGCTTATCGGAGTGTCGTCCATGGCCCTTACCAATGCTGGTAACGAGGCAGAACCTGTCGAACAATCGAGCCATTCTGAGGTCGAGCAGCACAGTACCAAGGTGCTGATGCTAGGTGCGCTCGGCGTGGTTTACGGCGATATCGGCACCAGCCCGATCTATGCATTCCGAGAGGCGTTGCACGCATCGGCCGGTGGCAACGTCGCCAACCGTGGCGACATCCTCGGCGTACTCTCGCTGATCATCTGGTCCCTGACGATCACCGTCACCATCAAATACATCATGTTCGTGCTCCGTGCCGACAATCGAGGCGAGGGCGGGGTCCTGTCGCTGATGGCGCTGGCGCGCAACAGTTTCCCGACGCGCTCGGCGGTGATCCTCGGCATCGGCATCGTCGGCGCGGCGCTTTTTTTCGGCGATGCAGTCATTACGCCGGCGATCTCGGTGCTGTCGGCGGTCGAAGGTATGAATGTCGTCACGCCGACATTCCAGCCCTATGTGGTGCCGCTGACACTGGCCATCCTGGCGATCGTGTTTGCGGTACAGCGGTTTGGCACCGGCGGCGTAGGATTGGTGTTCGGACCAGTCACGGCGCTATGGTTCCTGGCCATCGGCGTTTCCGGCATTAACCACATCATCGCCGATCCGGAAATCCTGCTGGCGATCAGCCCGCATTACATCGTGTCGTTCCTAGTCAATTCGCCCGATGTCGCCTTCGTCACGGTTGGTGCGGTCTTCCTCGCCGTCACCGGCGCCGAGGCGCTCTATGCCGATCTCGGCCATTTCGGCCGCAAGCCGATCGTGCTCGCCTGGCTCGCAATCGTGTTCCCTTGTCTGTTGCTCAATTATGTCGGGCAAGGCGCCTTCGTGCTGGCAAATGGCGGCGTTGTCGGTCATCCCTTCTTCGAGATGAACCAGGGCTGGACGCTTATTCCGATGGTCGTGCTGGCGACGGCGGCGACCGTCATCGCCAGCCAGGCAGTGATCTCCGGCGCTTTCTCGCTGACCAGGCAGGCGGTGCAGCTCAATATGCTGCCGCGTTTCGTCATCCAGCACACGTCGGAAAAACAGTCGGGCCAGATCTATCTGCCGCGCATCAACCTGATGCTGGCGCTGGTCGTGATGCTGCTGGTGGTCGGCTTCGGCGAATCCAGCCGCCTGGCCTCGGCCTACGGTATTTCGGTGACCGGCAACATGCTGGTGACGAACATACTGCTTTTTGTTGTAATGACGCGCATCTGGAAATGGCCGCTCGGCGTCGCGGTCGCCTTGATGGCGGTGTTCGCATTCGTCGATACCGGCTTCTTTGCCGCCAACATAGTCAAGGTGTTTGAAGGGGGCTGGTCCTCGCTTGCCATTGCCGCAGTTATTGTGCTGACCATGTGGACTTGGATCCGCGGCACCCGCTATTTGTTCGAAAAGACCCGCCGGAACGAGATCCCGCTCGATTTCCTTGCCGGCAATCTGCTGAAGAAGAAGCCGCATTTGGTGTCGGGCACCGCAGTGTTCCTGACCAGCGATCCGCTGAGCGCGCCGACGGCGCTGATGCACAGCCTGAAGCACTACAAGGTGCTGCACGAGCAGAACGTCATCCTTTCGGTGGTGACGGCACCGCAGCCGGTTGTGCCCGACAGCGAGCGCGTCAAGATGGAGACGGTCAACGAGCTGTTCATGCGGGTGACGCTGACCTTCGGCTACATGGAGCAGCCCAACATCCCGCGTGCGCTGGCGATCTGCCGCAAGCAGGGCTGGAAGTTCGACATCATGACAACGTCCTTCTTCCTGTCGCGGCGTTCGCTCAAGGCCTCGCCCAATTCCGGCATGCCAGTCTGGCAAGACAAGCTGTTCATCGGGCTGGCGCGCACGGCGGCCGACGCAACGGAATATTTCCAGATCCCGACCGGACGCGTCGTCGAGATCGGGACGCAGGTGGCTATCTGAACAAATGGCCGCGCCCTTTGAGGGCACGGCCATAGTGAGGCTCAGCTCACCAGAGCCGCCTTGTTTGCTTCAAGAAATTGCTTCAGCGGCTGCGGCTTCCTGCCGGACAGCGTCTCGACCGCGTCGGTTACCATGCTGATGCGACCGGAGCGGGTGTTGGTGTCGAAGGAAACGATAACGGGGGCGAAAGCCTCGGGAACGCCGGCTGCCTTCAATCCCTCGGTCAGCGCTTCATCCGTAAGCTGGACAACTTCGATCGGCTTGCCGGTGACCTCGGTGACGAGGGCTGCAATCTCGGCCATCGTGTGGGCCTTGGGGCCGGTCAGCGTGTATGTCGTGCTTTCGGTTGCGCTCGAAGCGAGACCGGCGGCGATCGCGGCTGCCATATCGTCGCGCGCGCCATGGGCAATGCGGCCGTCTCCAGCGGACGTGTACCACTGCCCCGAGGCGATGGCGTGCGGCAGCGCCATGAACAGGTTCTCCTGATACCAGCCGTTGCGGAAGATGGTGTAGGGGATACCGCTTGCCTTGATCGCCTGCTCGGTGCCGTGGTGATCGGGCGCAAACAGTACCGGCGATCCTGGCTCCGGATTGGGCATCGATGTGTAGAGCAGATGCGAAACGCCGGCGCTTTTTGCGGCGGCGACCGCGGCCTCATGTTGGTTCAGGCGCTTGCCCGGAAGGGCAAGCTCGTTCGTCGAAATGATCAGAACCCTGTCGGCGCCGGTAAACGCACTGGCCAGCGATGCTGTGTCGTCGAAGTCGGCCGTCCTGATGGTGACGCCTCGGGCTGCCAGATCGGCCAGATTTTCCGGATTGCGGGTAGCGGCGATGATGCGCTGAGGGGAGACCTTGAGCGTTTCAAGCAGATGATTGATGACGCCGCGGCCAAGCTGGCCGGAGGCGCCGGTGACAAGAAGGGTGTCGGTCATGAAAGGTCCTGACGTTGCGCCGGAGCGGCGGGTTCATATGTTAGTCTCAAAAAGAGACCAGCACTAAAATAGGAATTGACCCATCCTCGTAAAGAAGGCAGTTTTGCGGGAGGTAGGCACACCCGGGGAACCAGCCATGGACGGCAAGATCGTCAATCTGAGATCGAAGCTCGAGATATATAAAGCAGGCAGCGGTGGCGGAAACCTTGCGGATTGCCCGGTTCGCGACGTGATCCAGGGCATAAGCAATAAATGGAGTTCGCTGCTGATGGAGGCCTTGGCCGAGAAGCCGTACCGCTTTGGCGAGTTGCGGCGCCTCGTGCCCGATATTTCACAGCGCATGCTCACCCAGACGCTGCACGATCTGCAGCGCGACGGCTATGTGCATCGCCAGGTGTTTCCGACCAAACCGCCGAGCGTCGAATACAGCCTCACCGATCTCGGGCGCTCGATGTTTGGACCCTTGCATCAGCTGATCCAATGGGCCGAGCTCAATCACGGCGCTGTGCGCGAGGCGCGGAAGGTTTTTGATGCTGCCGAGGGCTGAGCCTCAAGGCCGAGACGGCGGCTTGATTTAGCGACAGCGCTGAAGGATTGTCCGGCCTGGGTTGGGTCGGGCAGATGGGCAATTCTCTGGATATCGCGATTGCCGGCGCGGCGATCAGTTACGCGCTCATAGGAACGGACCGTATCGATACTGCGCTGGAGACCTGCGTTCGCGACAGGCTGGTGGCGACAGTGGCAAGAATTCCGCCGGAAACGAATATCCTTGCCTCGATGATGGCAGGAACGGTGATCAATCCATTCAAGCCGATCGGGCTTGCGGAAGCGCGGTGGCTGAATCGTTTTGGCGGATGATTTCCGAAAGATGCGAACCCTTCGCCCGCAAGAACGCATGGAGGCGCTGCGCATAGTCGGGAGCGACCGCGTCCTTTACGGATGAGCGTTCGTGCAATGCCTCGCGCCAGGCCTCGACATGCGGCTTTCCGTCCAGCATGCCGAAATCGCCGATCCGGTCGAAGACGTCGAAGACGTCGAAATAGCGGAAAATCGGCCCGTAGACCGCATCGACCAGTGAAAAACGCTCGCCGGCGAACCATGGCCCGGCCGCGCCATTCGCCAGTTCCACTTCCAGGCGATCGAACATTGCCGATAGCGTCTCGCTTTCAGCGAGCAACGCGGCTTCCGCAGGCGCCGAATAGAAGCGGCCGATGGCGTTGAGGATGGCCGAGCCGAACTCGATCCAGGCGCGATGCAGGGCACGGGCATAGGGATCGGTGGGATGCAGCGGATTGGGTTGGGTTTCCTCGAGGAATTCGAGGATGACGAGCGATTCGAAGATCACCGTTTCCTGGCCGTCATGCTCAACGCGGAGCAGCGGCACCTTGGCGAGCGGCGATATCGCCTTGAACCAGGCAGGCTTGTTGGCGAGATCGACGGCGATGCGCTCGAACGGCACGTCCTTTTCGCGAAGTGAAATCGCCGCGCGCTGCACATAGGGACAAAGATGGTGGCTGACGAGGATGAGCTTGTCGGTCATCTCACTCTCCCCAGACATAGTTCAATGCGCCGTCCTCGACGCGGGTGGAGAGGAACATCAGGCGGGAGCCCTTCGGCGCCGGGCCTTCGAGGCGATCACCGTTCGCCATGTCGAACGAGGCGCCGTGCCACTGGCAGACGAGCTTGCCGTTCTTGCAGTCGAGCGGGCCACCGAAATGCAGGCAGACGTTGGCGGCGGCGCGGATACGCTCGCCGCTGCGGTAGACATGGACCTCGCGGCCGAAGAACGGAGCGATCAGGCTACCTGTTTCCGGAATGTCGGCGATCCTGCAGATTTCATGCTTCATCGGAATTGCCTCTCATGATTGATGCGATTGCATCTATATAGATGCATTTGCATCGATCGTCAAGCTTGATGCAATTGCATCTATCGCCTACGATGCAATCATGACAGGGATTCCTTCACCTCCAGCCATCAAGGCCTGGGCCCGCCTGATGCGGGTTTCGCGCCAGTTGTTGGAACGAGCCGAGGACGCGCTGAAGGACAGTGGCCTGCCGCCGCTTGCCTGGTACGACGTCCTGCATGAGCTTGCCGAGGCGGGCGAGGGCGGATTGCGGCCGTTCCAGCTCACCGAGCGCACCCTGTTTGCGCAGTACAACATCTCCCGGCTGCTGGCGCGGCTCGAAGCCGACGGGCAGGTCGAGAAGCTTCCAGTTGCCGATGACGGCCGCGGGCAAACAGTCCGCGTCACAGACAAGGGACGCGAGACGCGCCGCCGCATGTGGGCTGTCTACGGCCGGTCGATCGCGGAGTTGGTCGGCTCCCGGCTTTCCAATGATGAGCTCGATGCGCTGTCAGCTCTACTTGGGCGCCTGCGAGATCCGCCCGCCCTGGAGTGACACGCCTTCATGACGAAGATGGCGCCGGTTGGCGAGGTCAGGCACTGCCCAAGAGGAATGCCAATGTCGCCAGAACGCCAAGCCCGATGCGGACCATATGCAGATTGCCCCATTTGACGATCAATTTCCGAGCTTCAGGATTGATGGTGTTAGCGTCCATCGCCTCCAGCGACCTATTTGCCGGCATCATCACCAGCAGCGTCCATGGCCAAGGCAGGATGATCAGCAAGGCGCCGACCAGATAAGCGAGATTGCCGGTCAGCCACCACGCGACGAGGCCCAGAATACAGGCGATGACGGCGATCGAGGCCTGCATGGCGGCGCCGCGTTTGTAGGAAGGCTGCCATTCCTGCAGCAATGCCTTGTCATCGAGGCGAAGCCGCGCCGGCTGCTCGGCGACGCTGACGTAGATAGCCGCGCCCGCGAACACTGCGGCAACGGTCAAGGCAAGCAATCCGGTGAGCATAATCCGTGTCTCCCGTGATGCCCCGCATGGAGCAAACAGAAATAGAGGCTTGCGCCGGGTCGGGCAATACGCCATAAAGCCGAACCGTAACGTACGGTACGCCGTCGAGCTCGTATCTGAACTGCGGGTGAGTTTGCCTCCTGAGGAAAGACTGTGTTGCACGCCGTGACCGACATCGACACCAGCGAGGCGCTGACCGAGCGGCAGAAGGACGTGCTCGACGCCGCCCTTCGCCTGCTGGTCGAAGAGGGCGATCAGTTGACCATGACCGCCGTGGCACGGCGGGCGAGCTGCTCGAAGGAGACGCTCTACAAATGGTTCGGTGATCGCGACGGGCTGTTGACGGCAACGGTGCAATGGCAGGCGTCCAAGGTGCGGGTAGTGCCGCTCGACCGCAAGGGGCTCGACGTTGCTTCGCTGACGGCGAGCCTCGAACGCTTCGCTTCGGACTGGCTCACGGTAATTTCGAGCGACACCTCGATCGCGCTGAACCGGGTGGCGGTCGGCCATGCTAGTTCGGGGAAGGACGATCTCGGCGCCATCGTGCTGGAGAATGGCCGCTTCGCGCTGGCCAGGCGCCTGAAGCCGGTGCTGGAGGCCGGGAGACAGGCCGGGTTCCTTGAATTTTCGGACGCGGAGACGGCGTTCCGCACCTTTTTCGGGCTGGTCGCCCGTGACGTGCAGATCCGCTTGCTGCTTGGCGACCGGCTGGAATTGACTGATGCGGCGATCGGCGGCGATGCCGTCCGGGCGACGCAGCAGTTTCTCGCTCTTTACGGGGCAAAAACCGGGCCGCAAGCCCTCTGAATTTAAACGGGAAGGAAGAAAAAATGCGTGTCTATTATGATCGCGATGCCGATCTCAACCTGATCAAGGGCAAGAAGGTCGCCATCATCGGCTATGGCAGCCAGGGCAGGGCGCATGCGCTCAACCTCAAGGATTCCGGCGTCAAGGACATCGCCATCGGCCTCAAGGCCGGCTCGGCGACCGCCAAGAAGGTTGAGGCCGACGGGCTCAAGGTGATGAGCGTCGCCGATGCCGCCAAGTGGGCCGACCTGATGATGATGGCGACGCCCGACGAGCTGCAGGCCGACATCTACAAATCCGAGATCGCGCCAAACATCCGCGATGGCGCGGCAATCGCCTTCGCCCACGGTCTCAACGTGCACTTCGGCCTGATCGAGCCTAAAGCCTCGGTCGACGTCGTCATGATCGCGCCGAAGGGGCCTGGCCATACGGTGCGCGGCGAATACCAGAAGGGCGGCGGCGTGCCGTGCCTGGTCGCGGTCAACCAGGACGCTTCGGGCAATGCGCTCGACCTGGCGCTCTCCTACGCCTGCGGCGTAGGCGGCGGCCGCTCGGGCATTATCGAGACAAATTTCCGCGAGGAGTGCGAAACCGACCTGTTCGGCGAGCAGGTTGTGCTGTGCGGCGGCCTGGTGGAATTGATCCGAGCCGGCTTCGAGACACTGGTGGAAGCCGGCTACGCGCCGGAAATGGCCTATTTCGAGTGCCTGCACGAGGTCAAATTGATCGTCGACCTGATCTACGAAGGCGGCATCGCCAACATGAACTATTCGATCTCGAACACCGCCGAATGGGGCGAATACGTCTCGGGCCCGCGCATCATCACCGCCGAGACCAAGGCCGAGATGAAGCGGGTGCTGAAGGATATCCAGACCGGCAAGTTCACCTCGGAATGGATGCAGGAATACCGCGCCGGCATGTCGCGCTTCAAGGGCATCCGCCGCAACAACGACAGCCACCAGATCGAGGAAGTCGGCGCCAAGCTGCGCGCGATGATGCCGTGGATTTCCAAGAACAAGCTGGTCGACAAGGCCAAGAACTGAAGGAAATCCACGTTCGTTTCGTTACGCGTCCTCGGGCTTCGCCCTGCGGGCGTGTGGGAATTTCCAAGAACAAGCTGGTCGACAAGGCCAAGAACTGATCGCAATTTCATTGCCGATCAAGAAGGCCGGCGGAGCGATCCGCCGGCCTTTTCGCATCAAGATTGTGTGGTTTCCAGGCTGCTGGACAGGCGCACTCTCCGCATCACCGTGATATGCCTGTGCGGGGCATGGCACCAAAGTGCCAAGGGGGTGAGAGTTGGAACTCAAATTTCTGTTGGTCGGGTTTGCCTGCGCGGTTGCCGGCATGCTCTCCCTCGTCACGTTGCTGAAGTGGTGGGAGGTGAGGGCGGCCAGCCGCTGGTCTCCGACGCCGGGAAAGATCATCTCGTCGCGGGTCGAGGCTCGCGAGGTGACCAGTTCGGGATCCGGTTCGGATAGCAGAGGGTCGACCGAGATGCGCAACTTCCCGGCAATCACCTTCGAATACAAGGTGAACGGCAAGACATTTCGCAGTTCGCACTACAGCGTGCAGGAGAACCTTGGAAACTTTGCGGTGGCGGAAACCCTTGCGAAATTTCCAAACGGGGCCGGCGTAACCGTCTTCTACAATCCAGCCGATCCAGCCAAGGCCGTGATCGAACGCACCATGCCCGACGGCTCCTTCAAGTTCATGGTCCAGCTTTCGGCCGGGCTGGTGGTCGGCGCGCTCGTATTGGTCTTCTCCGTCGGCGGCATCCTCGAAGCGATCCGGCCGTATTTGCCCAGGCCGCAGAACCTCGGCGCCGCAGCCCTTCTGCTTTTCATGGGATTGTTTGTCCTGCGCATGGGCTTTGCCCAGAAGTCGCTTGCGGAGCAGGCCGCGAAATGGCCCATCACGGCAGGACGCATCGACGCCTCGGGCCTGCAGAAATTTGAAACCCGCGACAGGTCCGGAGGCGGTTATCGACCCTGGCGCGCAGTCTTCAAATCTCGCATCGTCTACAGCTATAGCGTCGCCGGCCAGCGCTACGCCGCCGATCGCATCGCTTTCGGCGCAAACGTGACGGCTTCGCTGCCGAGCCTCGTCAGTGGCCAATCACAACGCTATCTCCAGGGAGATAAGGTCGAGGTCCACTACGATCCCGACAACCCGGTTGCAGCGGTTCTCGAATGCAGGGTGAGCGGGCTTTGGCTCCTGTGGGTCTGCGCCGCTGGCTTCCTTGGTGGAGCCGCGCTGCTTGTCGGGGTGATCTAGTGCTGAAGCTGCCGTCCGAGACGCTGTAGATCCAGAGGAAGGGCACTTGTCTTCAGCATCTGACAAGAACTCCGCTGTCGAAGCCAGGCCAAGTCAATCTCACCGTCGCACCGTCGACAACAATATGGATGACACGGGAGAACGGCTCTTCGGCCGACGGGTTGGATCCGTAGCATTGGCTGGCCCGCGCCACCCAGCCCGTTGGCGTCTTGAGGAACGTTGCGTGTTCGCAGCCGAGAGCAGGGACCGACAGCGCGTCGCGGTACAATGTGTAGACAGTCTGGCGTTGAACATCCGCAACGGCGGTACAGTTCGATCTGTTCCCGGACCACGTGCCCACATACTGTTCCGCGGCGAAGGCGTGGCCGCACGAAAATGCTAGGATCGAAATGAGCATCAGGGGATTTCGCATCATCGATTCTTTCTTTTCGGCGTGGCCCTGGGCCATGCTAAAGCATCGATGCTCAAACTTCACAATGATGCTGCTCCAAGGGACTTAAATGATCATCCGCAAAGCAGCAGCTATTTTTCTGAGCATGCTGAGCCTGTTGCAAGCAGCGAACGCAACAGAATGTTCGCTCAGCCATGCGACCTATCGCGAGCCGCGTTCGGGAGCGACGATACAGTTCCGGCCAACCAACAACGAGCCGGCTGCGCTGACGACAGAGGTCTTTTCGCTGATCGTGCCCAACACCGACATCCATCTGCCGTCGGACATCACCTGGACCAATGGCAAGTACTCGTTTCCTGTGGGCACGATCCGGCACACCTGCACTGACGACGATCGCGAGGCGGGTCTCGAGGACGGCACCGGGCTGTGCAGAGTGTGGGATGGGCAGGTCTATGCGTTCAACGCAGGTGGTGCCGAGCAGTTGAGCTCCCGCGAAGCCTCGCCGGCACCGGCAGGGTTGCTGTTGCCTGACTTTGGCGCGATTTTTACCGAATGGCCCGATTTCGCCAAAGCCAATCCCGACGGTTCAGCCTGGGACGCCTTTAGCTTGACGGGTTGCAGCGATGAATAGCAAGAGACTGCCGGCCTGCATCTTCACCCTGCCGGTCCTTGTGGCCATAGCCACCGGGGCTCGTGCCGACCAAAGCAAGCCGTCGCGTCCGCCTGTCGACAAATGCGCTTGGGAACGGCTGGCGGACAAGGATGTCGGGCTGGCTGCCTGGGTGCAGCGCTGCGATTTCGGTTTTCGCCGGATTCATTTCGAGCTTGGCGGCAATGCGCTTGCCATCAAATATAGCGACGGCGGGCCGGCCGATCCCGTCGTCGAAGTCTTCGATATGCTGCCGGGCGAAGCGGCCGTCGCTGCGTTGCAGCGCATTTTTACGCAGAAGACCGAGAAAGCCATCAGCACACGTTGCGTGCTCATGCCTTTAACCGAAGGGGTCACGCCCACGGGCACCCTGCGGTATGTCTTCAGTCCCGATGCCGTTTATCTCAGCGAATTGAAGGCCGCCGCCAACCCTGACGAGGTCGGCGAACCGCCTTGCGGCGAATGGGGCGAAGCCCCGGACGGCATTCAGTATTTCGAGGTGCAATCACCCGAACTGCGAAAGCTTCTATTCGTTCGCGTCGGCCAGGATGAGCCTTTGTTTGACGAGCAGACACTGCAAGTCCTGCCGCCCGGATAGCGCCGCGAGATATCAGCCGTAATGCCAACTTGGCTTTGGCTGAGTGCCGGTGAACATCACGCCGATGCGATCCTCGCGGCGCCAGCGGACCACGGCCTCGTAGGCAATGCCGTCGGTCGGAACATAGAGCAGGAACTCATCGGGCACGCGCGCGTCGATCGAGACCTTCAATTCGGCGCCGCCGGCATGCATGTTGCGCAGCGTGCATGTGACCTCGGAATTGGTCATGCCGGTCAGGATCGTCGCGCCCTTCAAGACGCGCTGCCGGCGTTTGTCCCTCTGTTCGTCCTCGGCCATTGCACGCAATCCAGCCATCTTCGCGTCTCGGGCGTTCTGATCGGGAGGATTATTAGACCTGCCTGATAAAAATAGCGTTATCACCAGTGAGACTGGGCGATTTTCGCGATTCCTGGCTGGAAGAAAAAGGCGCCGCGAAGCACGGCGCCGAATGATGCTTGTTGTCGGCCTGCTTACCTATAGGGCGAGTAGCATTGCTGGCGCGGCCCGTAATAGGGCTGGAAGGTGTTGTCCCAGGCGCGGTACGACCGGTAGCGATTGTAACACCATTGGACATGTGCACTGGAAAGCCGCCCTGCGCGATAATAGCGGCGCGGTGGCGGCGCGTCGTAGTAGTTATAGCTGTTGTACAGGCTGCCAAGGCCGAACCCCAGGCCCAAGCCAAGAATCGCGGCGCCCGCACTATCATCATAGTAGCCGCCGCGGTAATGGCGGCGATGGTGGCGCCAGCGCCAGCTGTCGTCCCAGCCGCCATTGTCCCAGTGTCTCGAAAAATGACGGCCGCGGAAATTGTGGGACCGCCATCTCCAATCATTGTCTCCGTTCCATTGCCGAAAGCCGCGATTGCGCCAACGCCAGATCTGCCTGTCGTTGCCGCCTGCCCAATCTTCACGAATTTGCACGATGTCGGCGGCATTGCCCGCCACCGGCAGCAGGGGTTTGGGCATCGGCCCGGCAAGCGAGGGGGCCGAGAGGCCGGCTATCAGACCGAGGGACATCAGCCCGGATCTGACGGAAGATAAAAAGAGCGGTTTCATCGCACTCTCCGAAGGTTCAGGCCCCACGCCCAGAATACCCCGGGGAAGGGCCTATTGATGGAACTTTCCATCTGAACGGAAGATGAACAAAAAGGTTCCGTCAACCATGGCGAGCGCGCGATCAATCAGAGCCGCTTAGTTTCTGCGCCCTTGTTTTCGGGCGCGCTTGCGGGCAAAGGTCAAAGCCATGTCGCTGCGCCTTGCCACCTTCAACGTCGAAAACCTGATGAACAGGTTTGATTATTCTGGATACCGCAATCAGCTCAACGAAGATCGCACGCTGGCGCTTTTCGACATCCAGAGCGAGGCCGAATACAAGATGCTCGAGCAGGCGCGGGCCATCGCGCAGTCTGACGACACGCGCCAGTTGACGGCGCTGGCGATCGCGGCCACCCGCGCCGACATTATCTGCATGCAGGAGGTCGACAACATCGAGGCGCTGAGGGCCTTCGAATATGGCTATCTATTCAAGATGGTGGGGCAAGGCTACCGGCAGAAATACACCACCGCCGGCAATGATTCGCGCGGCATCGACGTCGCCCTGATGATGCGCAACGAGACCGCGCAGGGCCAGCCGATCGAATTCGTGCGCATGACCAGCTACGCCTATGTCACGTTCGAGCAATTCGGACTGCACACGGCGGAATTGGCAGCGCTTGGTCACCAGGCCAATGAACGCATCTTCCGGCGCGACTGCCTGGAAGTCGATCTGACCGTCGCAGGCGCGCCATTGACGCTCTATCTCGTGCATTTCAAGTCGATGGGCTCGCCCCGTAACGGCCTCGACGGCCGCGAGGCGACAATGCCGCTGCGCATCGCCGAGGCGCAAGCGGTGCGCCGGATCATCGAGGAGCGTTTCGGCAAGGACCATGCCGCCGACAAGCGCTGGGCAATCTGCGGCGACATGAACGACTACCGGCAGCGCGTGAAGATTACCGGCGATGTCGTCGACGGCTATCGCTTCGAGGTCATCGACGAGACCCGATCCTGCATCGACGTGCTCACTGCCGGCGGTTTTTGCGAAAACGCGGTCGAGCGGCGGCCGGAAATGGACCGCTGGACTTTCTATCACACACGCGGACCGGAAGAGCGGCATCTCTGCCAGCTCGACTACATCCTTCTGTCGAGGGCGCTAGCCAGGCAGAACGCCACCGCCGTTCCCGATATAATCCGCAACGGCCAGCCCTGGCGGACTATTTTTCCGGCAGGTCAGGAGGTCGAGCGCTTTCCACGCGCCGGATGGGACCGGCCGAAGGCATCCGACCATTGCCCGGTAGCAATTGCCCTCGACATGGCGTGAGACAGGCGTGAGTTTCGACCTGCCGCGCAACGTCATCCTGCCGGTCGATGCCATCGACGTCAGGCTCGATCCCGGCCCGCATCCGTTCGAGCGCGATAATGCCGAGGCGATCGCGGTGAACTGGCGGCGTGAGACCGCAGCCAGGCCGTCGCTTTTCGACGGCACTGTGGTGCTGCTTTCCGCACTCAGCTATCGCGACAATCGCCTCGTTGGCCGCTGCCATGCGGTGCGTTATTCGACCTTCATGCTTTGGCGCGGCAATCGACAGGTGGCCGGCGCCGAGCACGCCTATGCCCATGCCATGCTGGTCGCCGGCGACAATGCGCTGGTGGCGATCCGCATGGCGCCGCATACCGTCAATGCCGGGCGCATCTACTTCGCCGCCGGTTCCTTCGAGCCAACCGATTTCCGCGACGGCCTTGTCGACGTCGACTTCAACATGATCCGCGAGGTACGGGAGGAGACCGGCCTCGACCTATCAGGCGCGACACGCGGCAAGCGCCATTACGCCCTGTCGACGCCAAGCGGCACGGTGATCTTTCGCCGCTACCGCGAGACGGCCTCCGCCGACGACCTGGCACAGCGGATCAGCGCTTTCGTCGCGGCCGAGTTAGAGCCTGAAATCGAAGGCCCCGTGATCATCCGCAATGCAGCCGACCTGCCGGACGGGTTAATGCCGCATATGAGACCGCTGATCGAATGGCACTTTGCGGGCAAGGATTCCGACTCTAACGTCGCAACCTGCCTTCAATAGCCTTGCGGTCGCTACGGGCAGCGACAAAATACAACAGCACGCCGAGACCCAGGAGCGCCCCCATCGCCGTTCCCATCGTCTGCCCAATTACCTGCTGGAAGTCGGCGGTGACGCGATCGGGATTATCCATTCCATAACGGATCAAATTCCACCAAAGCCCTGCCAAGGCGGCTTCGACGATCACCATCGCCAGAGCCAGTCGCCCTTTCTTGCTCATCCATTGTTCCCCCTTAGTCCCCAACAGCATTGTTATCATTGCAGATTGTGCTGCGACAAGGGCAGATTGCATAAAAAATTGGCAGCGTCTGGAGCGATACTTGCTGCAACGCCTACTCATGTCTCAGCGCGTCGATGGGGTTGAGCCGCGCGCCGCGCAGCGCCGGGAAGAAGCCGAACACCATGCCGATCAGCGCGGAGAAGCCGACCGCAAGCAGGATGACCGCCGGGCTTGGCGCAAACGGGATCGTCAGCGTCACCGAGGCGAGGCCGGCCAGCGCCAGGCCGATCAGGATGCCGATGAGGCCGCCAAGCAGCGACAGCACGGTTGCCTCGACCAGGAACTGGATGAGGATATGCTTTTCATGGGCGCCGATAGCGAGCCTGATGCCGATCTCGCGCGTGCGTTCGGTTACCGACACCAGCATGATGTTCATAATGCCGATGCCGCCGACGAGCAGGCTGACGCCGGCGACGGCACCGAGCATGCCAGTCATGGTGGTGGTCGCGCTGGCCATAGCATCGGCGATTTGGGTCATGTCGCGGATCGAGAAATCATCGTCACGGTCGGGCGTGATGCGGCGCGTGTCGCGCAAGATGTCCTCGACGCGCGTCTGCAGCACCGTGGTTGGCGTGCGGTCGTCGGCGGCGACATAGATCGAGTCGATGTCGCGATTGCCGGCAATGCGACGCTGATAGGCGGCGAGCGGCATCAGCACGACATTGTCCTGGTCCTGGCCGAAACCGGTATAGCCCTTCGGTTCGAGCAAGCCGATGATCTTGCAGGAAGTGCGATTGACGCGGATGATCTCGCCTTCGGGATCGCCGGCACCGAAGAACTGCTGGCGCACCGTCTCGCCGATGAGGCAGACGCCGGTGCCCGAGCGGGTTTCCGAATCGCTGAACGGGCGGCCGGAAACCAGCTTCCAGTCGCGGGCGTCGAGATAGGCGCTGTCGGTGCCGGTGACGCCCGAAGTCAGGCTTTCGGTGCCGAAAATGACGCGCACCTGCTTTTGCGACGCCGGTGAGATGGCGCGCGAGCCGTCCAGATGCGCGGCAAGCGCTGCGAGGTCCTTGTCGCCCAGCGGTCGGACGACCTGATCGAGCCCTCCAGGTCCGCCAGGCCCGGCAGGGCGGCCGGAACGGATGACGAGCAGATTGCTGCCGAGCTTGGAAATATCGGACTTGACCTTTTCGGTGGTGCCCGAGCCGATGGTCAGCATGGCGATGACGGCGGCAGCGCCGATGACGATGCCGAGCAACGTCAGGAACGAGCGCAGCACGTTGCGGCGGATGGAGCGGAGCGAGAGGCGGACGGTTTCCCAGATCATGGCTAGGCCATCTCGAGGCTGGCTGTGTCCGAGGCGACATGGCCATCGAGGAAACGGATCGTGCGCTGCGCATAGCCGGCAACATCGGCTTCGTGCGTGACCATGGCGATGGTCAGGCCGAGTTCGGTATTCAACTGCGTCAGGAGTTCCATGATCTCGTGCGTGCGGGCGGTGTCGAGATTGCCGGTCGGTTCGTCGGCGACGAGAAGCGTCGGCCTGGTGACGATGGCGCGGGCGATCGCCACGCGCTGCTGCTGGCCGCCGGACAGCTCGGCCGGCGTATGATGCTCGCGGCCGACAAGGCCGATCTCGGCAAGTGCCTGCATGGCAAGGCCGCGACGCTCGCGGGCACCAACGCCGCGATAGATCAGCGGCAGTTCGACATTCTCGGCCGCCGTGGTGCGCGGCAAGAGATTATAGCCCTGGAAGACGAAGCCGACATAGAGGTTGCGCAGCAGAGCGCGGCGGTTGCGGTCGAGACGGCCGGCGTCGATGCCTTCGAAGCTGTAGGTCCCGGCCGTCGGCGTGTCGAGGCAGCCAATGATGTTCATGGCCGTCGATTTGCCCGAACCGGACGGGCCCATGATGGCGACGAATTCGCCGCGTCTGATGGCAAGGTCGACGCCGGCCAGCGCATGCACCCGGGCTTCGCCCTGGCCATAGCTTTTCCAGACCTTGTCGAAGCCGATGAGGGGCGCGCCCGATGCCACGATCAGCTCCGCTGCTGCGAGGCGGTAATGACTTGCGCGCCTTCCTCCAGGCCGGAGACGATCTCGGTCAGTTCGCCGTCTGTCGAGCCGACGCTGACGTTGACCGGATGCGGCCGTCCATTCTCCAGCACGTAGAGCGTGCGCGAGCCGTCGGTGGGCTTCGTCGCCGCCTGGCGCTGGCGGTTGCCTCCGGGGCGTCCCATGCGGCCGGTGAACACGTCGGTGAGGCTCCAGCCGCGCTCCGCCGTCTGCGCCGGCCGGTAGCGGAAGGCGATCGACGGCACGGTGAGCACATTCCTGGCCTGCTTGGTGACGACCGAGACGGTGGCAGTCATGCCGGGCCGTAACAGAAGCTCGCTGTTGTCGACATCCAGCCTTGCATCGTAAGTGACGACGCCGTCGGTAGTGACCGAGGCATAGGAAATGTCGCGGATTTCGGCGTCGAATGGCCGTTCCGGGAAGGCATCGACGGTGAAGCGCGCATGCTGGCCGGGTTTGACGGCGCCGATATCGGCCTCGTCGACCGCAGCTTTCAGTTCCATGTTCTTCAGATCGGCGGCGATGACGAACAGCACCGGCGCCTGCAGCGACGAGGCGACCGTCTGGCCGGGATCGACCGAGCGCGTCAGTATGATGCCGTCGATCGGAGCGTAGATGGTGCTCTTGGCAAGATCCGTCTGCTGCGCCTTGAGATCGGCATTGGCCATGGCGAGGTTGGCTTTCGCGATATCGAGCGCTGCCTTCGAGCGCTCGCGCGTGGCGGTTGCCGCTTCGAGCGACTGGTCCGTCGCCATGCCGCGCTTGGTCAGTTGTGCCGCGCGCACCAGCACCTTTTCGTTTTCGGCCAGGGTCACGGTGGCGTCCTCGACACTCGCCGCCGCTGCCTTGGCGGAGGCCTGGGCACGCTCGATCTGCACCTCCAGCTTGGCGGTGTCGAGCGCGGCCAGCACATCGCCCTTCTTCACCAGCTGGTTCTCGTTGACCGCGACCGAGCGGACGACGCCGGAGAGTTCGCTGGAAATATCGACCTGGGTGAGGGGTTGCAGCGTGCCGGTGGCCGACACCGCGACGGTAAGATCGGCCATGGCGGCCAGTGTCGTGGTATACTCGATCTTGGCGGGCGAGCCCGCATACCACTGGTAGCCGACGACACTCGCGGCGACTGCGAGTAGCGCAAGCAGCGCGTAAAAC
This sequence comes from Mesorhizobium sp. ISC25, assembly GCF_042295465.1. Lineage (NCBI taxonomy): Bacteria > Pseudomonadati > Pseudomonadota > Alphaproteobacteria > Hyphomicrobiales > Phyllobacteriaceae > Mesorhizobium > Mesorhizobium sp. ISC25. The sequence continues at coordinate 525,276 of NZ_CP135441.1, forward strand.
CAACCGCGACGGCGTTTTGTCTTCAGGCCCTGATGGTCGAGCCCGAGCGCCGTCTCGATGGCGGAAGCGGATTCCGTCTTTGGCAGATTGACAACCTGGTCCACGCCGGACCCCTATGTTCAGCGATATCCCAACAGTGCACAAATCAGGCCTTATGGTTCAAAATTCAAATTAAATTTCGCTCATGTTGGGAATGAGGCAGAGGACTTACTGAGATGCAGCCGCGGAATTACTTGCTTTACGACGTATTCACCACCAACCGGCTGGCCGGCAATCCGCTGGCCGTGGTGCTCGACTGCGACGGGCTGGACGTCGCGGCGATGCAGGCGGTGGCGCGCGAGTTCAACCTGTCCGAAACCGTCTTCGTGCTGCCGCCGGACAACCCGAAGCACCGCGCCCGCATCCGTATCTTCACGCCCGACTATGAAATGCCGTTCGCCGGCCACCCAACCGTCGGCTCGGCGATAGCGCTCGCCGAATTGGCGGGAGAGGCCGCCGGCATCTTCGTGCTGGAGGAGAATATCGGCCCGGTGCGCTGCGCTGTCAGCAAGCACGATGGTTCGACCTTCGCCGAGTTCGACCTGGCGAAACTGCCGGAGCAACTGGAATTGTCGGCCGATCCCGAGGCGATCGGCGCCGCACTTGGCCTCGGACCGCATGAGATCGGGTTCGAGAACCACCGCGTTTCGTTCTGGTCCGCGGGCGTGCCCTACGTGGCCATCCCCGTCGCCAATCTGGAGGCGGCCGCCCGGATCAGGCTGGACAACCAGGCGTGGTCGGAGCTCGCACCACGCAAGAGCGATTGGGCCTTCGCCAGCCCCTATGTCTATTGCCGCGAGACGGTGCATCACGACAGCGCCTTCCATGTCCGCATGATGGTGCCCGGCAATCCGTCCTACGAAGACCCGGCGACCGGTTCGGCGGCGGCCGCCTTCGCCGGCGCGATCATGCATTTCGACGGCCCGACCGACGGCGTTTCACAATTGTGGATCGAGCAGGGGCTGGAGATGGGCCGGCCTTCGCGCATTCGCCTCGAACTGAATGTCGAAGGTGGCAAACTGACAGCCGCCCGCATCGGCGGCCATGCGGTCAAGGTGGCTGAAGGTAAGTTGTTAATCTGACCACTTGGAGCCTGTTCCATCCCGATGGAATCGGGATGGGCTCTAAGTTTTTGCATGATCATGATCTTTTCCGAAAACCGGATTCCGCTTTTCGGGATCATGCTCCGAGCGATTTGTCGGGAAATGAATCCGGCAGGGCTGGACATGGCGGATATCGGCGGCTATATGCCCGCCAACGCCGGTTTTGCCGGCCGAGTGGGTGCGTAGCTCAGTTGGTAGAGCAGCTGACTCTTAATCAGCGGGTCCACAGTTCAATCCTGTGCGCACCCACCAAAAATCTCCAGGATTTGGTGGAAAGACCTTAGCGAGCCGCGGCGCGAGACAGCGTTTTGCCCGTTGCACATGTCGGCAAGCGGCTAGTCGACTCGCCCGACTACTGGATAGTGGGCCTCAGATAGGTCAGGATTGCTCGCGTTATGGCCAAGACGCCGTCAACGGCATCGAAGCTTGTCTTGCTTTTGCCGGCGATCCATTCGAGTTCCGGATGCCTGGGCAGTCGAAGTGCATGGAATAGCGCCTCGCCCGAGAGACCGCCCAGTCCAAAGGATGTAGGCTCATCGTCTGCGTAGTAAGGAAAGAATCCAGCCGGATCGGCCCACCATATCCAAGCTTTAGTTTCATCACGACTAGAACCTCGTGGCCAAAAGCATCTTCTATCGTGCCCCTAAAGCTGAGGTCACGAAGAAAATAATCGTGTGACGATCTATCCAGCCCCATGGAACTCCACAGTCTCCACGTGTGTGCTTTTAACTCCTTGTAATTCGTAAATTTTCTCATCTCGGGGGTGAGGCGCGTGGGCAGATCAGCGTAGCCGGTCTCTTCTCTCCACTCCTCAGCCGCGTTGCGAAAATCCTCAAAAATCCGGACGGTTTCTGGATCCGCGGGTTCCTTGGAAAAGTAGGAAATCCGCTTTTGAGAAATCATCTCGCATAGGTCCTCGACCGAATGGCCTGATCGTTCAGCCCAATCCTCCGTGGCCAACATCCATGGTGGACTGTATGTGAGCCCGGCAAAGGCCCCAGCCTTCCGATCGAAATCGCGGACAATTCGCGCATAGACTTCGCGAATGCCCTGCTTCGGGTCACGAAAAGGATATGGCGGTTCATTCATCGCAGCCGTCTGGTCCTTACTTCTCCGAAACCCCAGCCTCGGCAAAACTTGCCATGCGGGCATGGCACTCCAATGCCGAGCGGACCATGTTGACCGCCAGGCAGGCGCCGGAGCCTTCGCCGAGACGCATGCCGAGATCGAGCAGGGGCGGCAGGCCGAGCGCCTCCAACAGGCGGCGATGGCCCGATTCGGCCGAGACATGGGCTGCCAGTGTGTGCGCGAGGCCGGCCGGATGCAATCTCGCCAATGGTGCCGCGGCGGCGGTGCAGACGAAGCCGTCGAGCAGCACCGGCACGCCGAGATGGCGCGCCGCCAGTGTTGCGCCCAAGATCGCCGCAAGCTCGCGCCCGCCGAGGGCTGCCGCTATCTTCAGGGGGTCGGCCAGCGCCGGGGCGTGGCGCTTCAGGCCGGCCTCGATGGCGACGATCTTGCGCACGAGGCCGGCATCGTCGACGCCGGTGCCGCGCCCTGTCCATGGTTCCGCGCCGCCGCCGAACAGCGCGGTCGAGATGGCTGCCGCCGGCGTGGTGTTGCCGATACCCATTTCGCCGAAGCAGACAAGGTCGAGATCCCTGCTGATCGCGTCGTAGCCGGCCGAGACGGCGGCGAGGAAGGCCTCGTCGTCCATCGACACTTCTTGCGTGAAATCGCCGGTCGGACGGTCGAGGTCGAGCGGGATGACGTCGAGTTCGGCGCCGGCGATGCGGGCAAGCTGGTTGATGGCGGCGCCGCCGCCGGCGAAATTCGCGACCATCTGCACGGTGACCTCCGAGGGGAAGGCCGACACGCCTTGCGCGGTGACGCCGTGGTTGCCGGCAAAGACGAAGACCTTGACGCGGTCGAGCTTTGGCATGTCGCGGCCCTGCCAGCGCGCCAGCCAGGCGGCTATTGTCTCCAGCCGGCCGAGACTGCCTTGCGGCTTGGTCAGCGTGTCCTGGCGGCGGGCGACGGCATTGGCGGCGGCATCGCTGCCACTGGGCAGGTCGAGGCAGGCGGCGCGCAGTTCATCGAACGATTTGAAAGGCATGGGGACGAAATCTCCGAAACAGAGTCAGGAAAGGGAAACAGAAGCGACAAGCAGGATTGCGATCTCGCCCAGCTGCTGCAGGGCGCCGACGGTGTCGCCGGTCTGGCCGCCGATCTGGTTGAGGCACAGCGCGCGGAATGCGGTAAATAAAAGCGCAAGCAGGATGAGGGCGAAAACGGCGGCGCCGAACCCAAGCGCTAGCAGCGCGGCCGCACCGAGCACAGCACCGGCTATAGCGGTTTCGGCCGTGACTGTGCCTGCATCAACCGAGAGGCCGTCGGCGCGGGCCGGTGGCAGCAGGTGCATGAAGGCGCCGAGCAGGCCGCGCGAAGCCGCTTGCGCGGCAATGAGGGCCCAAAGGACATGAGCCGGGCCGGCGAATCCAGAGAGCACGCTCCAGCGGATCAGCAGCGAGATGCCGAGCGCGCAGGCGCCGTAGGGACCGATGCGGCTGTCGCGCATGATCTCCAATTTCCTGTCGCGCGTCTTGCCGCCGCCAAAGCCGTCCGTGAGGTCCGAAAGCCCGTCTTCATGCAGGCAGCCGGTGGCAAGCAAGATTGCGGCAAGGGTCAATGCCGCAGCAGGACCCTCGGCAAGGCCGAGCCTCGTCCCGACGGCGTACACCAGCGCACCGGCCAGAGCGACGGCGAGACCGGCGACCGGTGCCGCCCAGATCGCAGCGGCAAAGCTGCGGCCACGGAAGTCGGCCCTCGGCAGCGGCAGCCGGGTGAAGAAGACGAGGCAAAGCGCGATGTCTTCGAGAATTTGCTGTTGCGACGCCTTCATGCGCCCCTCGCAATGGCATGGAAGAAGGTGCCGCTGACATTTTCGCGCCAGTAGCCAGAGGCGCCGAGCGGATTGCCTTGTCCGTCGGCGAGGTCGGCCAGCGGCTCGTCATTGCCGGTCGCAATCATCTGCGCGTAGTGGAATTCGTGGCCGCGGATCAGCGTGCCTTGGCTGCCGAGCGGACACCCGGAACGCAGCCGCGCCTCGCGGTAGCCGAGATTCATCTTGCGCTTGGCGAAGCTGGTCGAATGACCGAGCAGGCCGAGCATCCGGTGGGTCTCGCCCGACGCGTCCTCGAGCGCCTCGCCGAGGACCATGAAGCCGCCGCACTCGCCATGCACCGGACGCGTGGCGGCGAACCTCGCCATGCCGGCCCTGAAATTCGCCGCGGCCGCGAGGCGGCCGGCATGAAGCTCGGGATAGCCGCCGGGCAGCCAACAGACATCGCTATCGTCGCCAGGCGCCTCATCGGCGAGCGGCGAGAACGGAACGATCTCGGCGCCGGCCTTGCGCCAATGCATGGCCACATGCGGATAGAGGAAGGTGAAGGCGGCGTCCTCGGCCAATGCTATGCGCTGGCCGGGCGGCGGCAGCGCGTCGTCGAAATTGCCCGGCGCGGGCGTGAATGGCGCCGCCAGCGCCATGATGGCGTCGAGGTCGAGCGAGCGCTCGACCATGTCGGCCAGCCGGTCGAGATGCGCCATCAGATTCTCATATTCGCCGGCCTGGACGAGGCCGAGATGGCGCTCGGGCAGGTTGAGCGAGGGATCGCGCAGGATGGCGCCGACGACAGGCAGGCCGAGTGCCTCGATGGCATCGCCACAAAGCCGGCGGTGGCGCTCGCTGCCCAGCCGGTTGAGCACGATCCCCGCCATGCGTACATCCGAATCGTAGGTGGCAAAACCTTTGGCGACGGCCGCTGCCGTGGTCGACTGGCCGGAAACGTCGAGCACCAACAGCACCGGCAGGCCGTAGAGCCGGGCAAGGTCGGCAGCCGAGCCGGAACGGCCTGGAGCAGCCGGAATGCCGTCGAACAGGCCCATGGCGCTTTCGAGGAAGATAAAATCGGCATCTTCGGTCGCTTCGCCGGCCAGCGCGTTGAGCAGGGCGGGCGGCATTGCCCAGCTGTCGAGATTGATGCCGGACAAACCGGTGGCGGCGGTGTGAAAGCCGGGATCGATATAGTCCGGGCCGGATTTGGCACCGCGCACTTTCAGCCCGCGCCGGGCGAGCGCGCGCAAAATGCCGATGATGACGCTGGTCTTGCCCGAGCCCGAGCGTGGCGCGCCGATGATGATGGCGCGCGTCATGGCTCACCCGCCAGTGCCGCGCGCATCCCGACGATGCCGCCGACGACGATCAGCGCCGGCGAGGTCAGACCGGCTGCCGCCGTTTCTTCGGCAATCGTAGCGAGCGTGGCGACGACGATGCGCTCCTGCGGCGTCGTTGCGGCAACGATAACCGCGGCGGGCGTCGAAGGCGCCAGCCCGCCCTCAAGCAGCGAGGCGGCGATCAGCGGCAGATTGGCCATGCCCATGTAGATGACCACCGGCTGGCCGGTGCGGGCGATTGCCGCCCAGTCGAGATCGTCATCGGTGCCGGCGGCATGACCGGTTGCCAGGATCAGCGCCTTGTTGATGCCGCGCATGGTGCCGGGAATACCGGTCGCGGCCAGCGCGCTGAGGCCGGACGTCAGGCCGGGCAGGATGCGGAACGGGATAGTTTCCCCGGCCAGCGCCAGCGCCTCTTCGCCGCCACGCCCGAATATATAGGGGTCGCCGCCCTTCAGCCTGACGACGCGCCGGCCCTCGCGCGCCAGCCGGACCAGCAAAGCGGTGATGTCGTCCTGCTTCATCGAGGGCTTGCCGCCGCGCTTGCCGGCATAGAACAGTTGCGCGCCCTCGGCGACGGCGACGACTTCCGGCGAGACCAGCGCGTCATAAACCAGCGCGTCGCACTGTCCGAGGGCGGCCAGCACTTCCAGCGTCAGGCAGCCAGGATCGCCGGGGCCTGCACCGGCCAGCCAGACATGCCCGGGCTCCAGCTGGCGCGGCTTGAAGTTGAGCCGGGTGAGCGCCTGCTCGACCGTAGTGTTTCTGTTGCTGCCGCTCACAATCCGTCCCGTCCGCGAAAGCGCCGCTGGTAGTGCGCGTCGTACAGTGAACTTTCGCCAAAGCCCTCCGCTGCCAGCGAGCGGCCGACGAAGATGATTGCCGTGCGCTCCATCGGATCGGCGGCCAGTTGCGCTTCAATTGTCGCCAGCGTGCCGGTCAGCACGCGTTCGTCCGGCCAGGAGGCGCGGAAGACGACCGCAACCGGGCAGTCGGCGCCGTAATGCGGCGTCAGCTCGGCGACGACGCGATCGACGGCATGGATGGCGAGGTGGATGGCGAGCGTGGCGCCGGTGCGGCCGAAGCCGGCCAGCGTTTCGCCGGGCGGCATTTTCGAGGCGCGGCCGGAGATGCGTGTCAGCACCAGGCTTTGCGCGACTTCCGGAATGGTCAGCTCGCGGCGCAGGGCGGCGGCCGCGGCGGCGAAAGACGGCACGCCCGGCGTCAGCGTGTAAGGGATGCCGTGCTTTTCCAACCGGCGGATCTGCTCGGCAACGGCGCTCCAGACCGAAAGATCGCCGGAATGCAGGCGGGCGACATCGTGGCCGGCCGCGTGGGCGGCCAGATATTCGGCCTCGATCTCGTCGAGCGACATCGGCGCCGTATCGATCAACCGCGTTCCGGGCGCGCAGTGCTGCAACAGCTCCGGCGCGACGATCGATCCGGCATAGAGGCAGACAGGACAACTGCTGAGCAGGCGGCTGCCGCGCAAGGTGATCAGGTCGGCAGCACCTGGACCGGCGCCGATGAAATGGACGGTCATGCCGCATCTCCGCTGATGGCGATGGCGCAGGTGACTGCACCGAGCACGGTGCGCGGCCCGAGCAGTTTTGCGCCTTTGCCGGCGGCGGCAAGCGCCGAGGCTTCGGAAACCGACGGCGTGCCGGCATGCTCCTGCGATAGGTCGGAGTGGCTAGTCGTAGACGCAGCTTTGAGTTCGGCCTGCTCGACAACGATTACCGGAAGGCGGAGTTCGCGTCCGGCGGCGAAGATTGCCGCTTCATCCTGCTTGAGAGACGCGGTCGCGAGGGCCGAAAGCGCGGGCAGGGCAAGCCCGTGCGCTTCCAGGGCGGTTTCTACCGCAGCAAGCACGTCGCGCGCGCTGACGCCTTTGCGGCTGCCGATACCCGCGACCATCATGGCCTGACCCAGCTCCATTGGGTGACCGGCATAGCTGGCCGCCACGCCTGCATCGAACCGACCGGCGAAGCACGGGATACCGCGATGCGGGTGAGCTCGCCGCCGAACGCAGTCTGACGGGAAAGCAGCAGCGCCTCCATCTCCAGCGTCACCGCGTTGGCGACGAGGCGGCCGCCGACAGGCAAGGCATCGAGGGCTCTTTCCAGCACTCCGGCATCGCTGCCGCCCCCGCCGATGAAGATCGCGGCCGGCGTTTCCAGTCCGGCAAGAGCTTGCGGCGCCGAACCTTCGACGACGGCGAGACCGGGAACGCCGCAGGCCGCGGCGTTGCGTTGGATGCGCGCGGCGCGGGCCGGATCGGCCTCAACGGCGATCGCGCGCATGGAACGATGGGCCAGCATCCATTCGATACCGATGGAGCCCGATCCGGCACCGATGTCCCACAGCAGTTCGCCGCGTCTTGGCGCGAGAGCGGACAGGGTGACCGCGCGCACTTCGCGCTTGGTGATCTGGCCGTCATGCTCGAACAAATGATCGGCAAGTCCCGCTGTCAGCGGCAGGATGCGTGCTTGCGAAGTCGATTCAACTTCGATCGCGAGCACGTTGAGGGGATTGATCTTTGCGAGGTCGAAGGTGCCGGCGCTCGCCGAGCGCAGCCGTTCGTTCGGGCCGCCGAGCGCCTCCAGAACGGTCAGCCGCGAAGCGCCGAAGCCGAGCTCGGTCATAAGACGGGCAATCGCTGTTGGCGCATCGCTGTCCGAGGTCAGCGCGAGAATGCGGGTGCAAGGATGCAGCAACGGCCGGATCAGGTCGAGCGAGCGACCATGCAGCGAAATGGTCTCGACGTCCTGCAGCGCCCAGCCCAGGCGTGAGGCGGCCAGTGAGAAGGCCGAGGGTGCGGGGATCACCCGCATATCCTCCGCCGCGACCTTGCGGGCGAGGGTGACGCCGACACCGTGGTAGAAGGGATCGCCAGAGGGCAGCACGCAGACGCGCCTGCCGGAGAGCGCCAGCACGTCGCGCATCTCGGCATCGAAAGGGGTCGGCCAGACGCGGGCTTCGCCTTTGGCGAGCGACGCGACGAGGGCAAGGTGGCGCTTGCCGCCGAAAACGAATTCGGCCTCCGCGATCAACCGCTTGGCCTCGTCGCCGAGACCCGCTACACCGTCCTCGCCGATGCCGATGATCGTGAGCCACTTGAAGGTGAGCTTGACGCCGCGCGGAGCTTCAGCAGGCATGATGACCCACCGCATTCTGATCCTCGGCGGAACCACCGAAGCCCGGCAACTGGCCGGAAAGCTGGCCGCGCGCGCGGATATTTCGGTCATGCTGTCGCTGGCCGGCCGCACCCAAAATCCGGTCGCGCAGGGGGTACCGGTGCGGGTCGGCGGCTTCGGCGGTGCCGGCGGGCTGGCGGCGTATCTCCGCCAGGACCCGATCGACCTGCTGATCGACGCCACGCATCCCTATGCGGCACAAATCTCCGCCAATGCCGCGGAAGCGGCGCGCATGACCGGCGTGCCTATCGTTGCGCTCAGGCGTCCGGGCTGGGATCCAGCCGAAGGTGACCACTGGATGTTGGTCGATAGTGTTGCCAGCGCGGTGACGGCTCTGGGATCGGTGCCGCGCCGCGTGTTCCTGGCGCTCGGGCGGCAGGAGGTCGCTGCCTTCGAGGCCGCTCCCCAGCATCATTATCTCATCCGCAGTGTCGACCCGGTCGAGCCCAGGCTCGCTGTGCCCGACGCGACCTATCTCTTGGCGCGCGGGCCGTTTCATGAGGTCGATGAGCGCGCGCTGCTCGAAAGCCGTGGCATCGATGTCGTTGTTTCCAAAAACAGCGGCGGCGAGGCGACCTACGGCAAGGTCGCGGCGGCGCGAGCGCTGGGAATCAAGGTGGTCATGATCCGCAGGCCGGCGTTGCCGGACGTTATGTCGGCCGAGACCATCGAATCTCTTGCCGCGATGGTCGATCATTTTCTGGTCGGTCATGTTGTTGGGCCCGCTGCCGAACGCGGCGTGTAAACCAGGGCAGCCTTGTCACCCCGCTTGATGATCCTGGTTTCCGGCGAGCCGATGATGATGCAGGTTGCCATGTCGGCCTTCGCGGCATCGGCGTCGGCCAATAGAAAAACCTCGATGCGCTCGTCGGGACGGCCGGCGGCGCGGCCGAAGATCACCGGTGTGGTGCCGGGCAGGATCGCAGCAAGGCATTCGAAGGCGCGGCCTAGCTGCCATGGGCGCGCCTTGCTGATCGGGTTATAGAGCGCGATGACGAAGCCGGCGCCGGCTGCCGCCAGCAGGCGCAGCTCGATCAAATCCCACGGCTTCAGATTGTCGGACAGCGAGATGGCGCAGAAATCATGGCCGAGCGGCGCGCCAATGCGGGCGGCGACGGCGAGCATGGCGGTGATGCCAGGCACGATGGCGATGTCGACCGCGCGCCATTCGGGCGGGCCCGCCTCTATCGCCTCGCAGACGGCTGCCGCCATGGCGAAGACGCCGGGATCGCCGCCCGATACGACGGCGACATCGTGGCCCTCCGCAGCCTTCATCAGCGCGTCCCTGGAGCGCGCGAGTTCCTCGCGATTGTCGGAAGCGACGCGAATCTGGTCCGCGCGCAGGTCGAGCCGGTCAAGATAAGGCTTATAGCCGTAGAAGAATTTCGCCTCGGCAACGGCGCGGCTTGCTTCCGGCGTCACCTGGTCGGCGTTGCCTGGCCCCAGGCCGATGACGGTCAGGCGGCCGCTCACGCTTCGGCTCTCAATGCATTTGGCCGCCCCGACCAGCCGGCCACCAGCACGATGGCGAAATAGGGCGCCTGGTCGTCCTTTTTGTCGGCAAGCCGCATCGAGACACCGCCCGGCATGGTGCCGCGCTCGACATAGATTGCCCGCGCCAGCTTGTCGGTTGCCTCCAGCGCGCGCCTGATCTTGGGCAGGTTGCGGCCGACCTTCATGATCACCGCGGCATCGGTGTCGGCGAGGCGGCGCGTCAGCTCGAATTCGCTCATCGTGCCGGGCAGCACCGTCAGCACGTCGTCGCCCTGGACGATCGGCAGGCCGGTCGCCGACCAGCAGCCGGACATGGCGGTGACGCCGGGAATGACTTCGGTCGGAAAGCGGTGCGCCAGCCTGACATGCAGATGCATATAGGAGCCGTAGAAAAGCGGGTCGCCCTCCGAGAGCACCGCAACCATCCTGCCGGCGCTGAGGTGCTCGGCAACCTTTTCGGCCGACTGCTCGTAGAAATCCGTTATCTGCGACCGGTAATCGCTGTGGTCCTTGTCGATCTCGGTCGTCACTGGATAGAGCAGCGGCAGTTCGATCAGATCAGGGCGAAAATGCGCGCCGACAATGGCGCGCGCATTGCTGTTGTTGCCGCGCTTGGCGAAATGCGCAACGACTTCGGCCTGGGCCAGCGCGCGCACCGCCTTCAGGGTCAAAAGTTCCGGGTCGCCGGGACCGGTGCCGACGCCGACCAGCCGACCTTTTGCGATCGCATTCATAGGCCTGGCCTCGCCAACGCATTGAGGGCGGCGGCGGTCATGGCGCTGCCGCCCAGCCGGCCGCGCACGATGGCGTAAGGTACGCCATAGGAATTTTCGGCCAGCGCATCCTTCGATTCGGCGGCGCCGACAAACCCGACCGGCATGCCGATAATCGCCGCCGGCTTCGGCGCGCCATCGCGCAGCTTTTCCAGCAGATAGAAAAGGGCTGTCGGCGCATTGCCGATGGCGACGACCGAACCGGCCATACGCTCGCCCCACAGGTCGATCGCCGCGGCCGAGCGGGTGTTGCCGATCTTTTTCGCGATGTCGGCAGTCCGCGGATCGCGCAGCGTACAGATTACCTCGTTGCCGGCCGGAAGCCGGGCGCGCGTGACGCCATGCGAGACCATCTGCGCGTCGCAGAAGATCGGCGCGCCGGCCCCCAACGCCGTGCGCGCGGCGGCGACGAAATCGCTCGAGAAAACGAAGTGCCGCGCAGCCTCGACCTGGCCGCAGGCGTGGATCATGCGGATAGCGACGTCGGCCTCGGCATCGGAAAAGCGGGTCAGGTCGGCCTCGGCGCGGATAATGGCGAAGGAGCGCACGTAGATCGCCGTGCCATCATGGATGTAGTCGTAGGCGTTCTGGGCGGGCATGCTCATTCCTGTCGGTAGATTTCGGTGATGCCGGCCGCGCCGAGCCTTGCCAGGCAAGCGGCAGCAGTTTCGCCGGGATGTCGTGCGCTGCGGATCGCCGCTGCAATGCGGCCAATGCCGTGCGCAGCGTCGTAGCCCGGCCTGTATCCGGCGGGCAATGCCTTTGCCGTCCCGTCCACGACAAGTCCGGCTCCGTTTTCGCCGCCGACCAGGGTCAGCGCCGCCGGGCCGGGACGGGCGCAGCCCTTGGCGCAGCCGGAGATGTGCAGCGTCAGCGAGGAATCGAGGATGTCGCGGTTTTCTGTAGCGATGATCTCGGCGATGTCGCGGGTGGCGATCCAGCCGGAGGCGCAGGCGGGTGCGCCGGGGCAGGCGGCGATCCTGGTGCGCGGATCGGCTGCGTCGGTGACGAAGCCGACGGTTGCGGCGGTTTTCTGGAATGAAAGACATGCGGCTTGGGAGAGGCCGAGAAAAAGCAGCGCGCGACCCGGCGCCAGGCGGATTTCGGCGGCGCCGAGGGTGAGGGCCTCTTGCGTCAGGTCGATGAGCTTTTGCGCTGGCGTGCTGCCGAAGGGGAGGCCGATGCCGAGGGCGGTTCCGGTGGTGGCTAGGTTAAAAACTCCGATTGGCTGGCGATCCGTCGCGCGCCCCTCTGTCCTGCCGGACATCTCCCCCTCAAGGGGGGAGATTGCGCTCTGATCTCTATTTTCGGCAATCTCCGACGCTGCGGAGGAAGAGCCAACGACGAAACCGCCGATCTCCCCCCTTGAGGGGGAGATGTCCGGCAGGACAGAGGGGGGTAAAACGCGCCAGCTGGCCAGAGATCTCAGCTGTCTCTCCGTCAAATCCCGTGCATGAGCATCGCGGCCCTTTTCGGCAATCATCCTGAGAATGGCGACGGCGATGTCACGGGCCGCATCTTCCTCGGCCATAGCGAGTAGCATCGCAGTCTGACCGTCGCCGGCGACAGCCACCTGCCACTGCGTTCGCGCACCGGTCCGCATCGCAGCCAGCCTGACATCGGCCGTAACCGCATCCATGGGCAGCCGTCCGCCACCATCAATAATCACCGAAACCTTCGGGCCAAGGCGCGGCGGAAGGCCTGCTTCCTCGATCGCCGCCCGAATCCGCTCCGCCATCGGGCGCGGGTCGGCTATCTCCTCCGGGTCGAGCCCGGCCAGTGGCCCGGTCTCTACCGGCACGCCGGTGCGCACCGCAATACCCAGCGCATCGACCTCCATCGCCAGCAGCCGGGCGCTTTCGGGCGTCAGGCCGCGTATCTGCAAGCTGCCGCGAGCGGTCACTTCCATGATGCCGTTGCCATGGCGCAAGGCGGATTCGCAGAGTCCGATCAACGACTTCGGCAACAGTCCTCCAGCGACCGGATTGAGCCGCACCAGCAGCCCGTCGCCGGTTTGCATCGGTGCCGATAAAGCGGGGCAGGCGCCGCGTCGGGAGAAAGCGTTCATGCCGCCACTCCCAGAGCTTGCGCTTCGGCAATCAGTGCGGCGAGATCGTCATCGATCGAATTGCGCAGCGGATGCCAGAGACCGCGCCGCCGGGCCGAGAGAAAACGCTCGGCGATGACTTTTGCGGCTGAAGGGTTTTCGCGCAGAATGAAGGCGCGGACCACGGGGTCGCCGAGATAGGCGTCGTGCACGGCCTCGATCAGCGTGCCAGATATGGCATGGGTAGTCTCGGCGAAGCCGACAAGCCGATCAACTGTCTCGGCGAATTCCGAAGCACCGCGCGGCCCGTGGCGCATCTGGCCGGCAATGAAGCGGGGATTGACGGCGCGCGCCCGCACGACCCGGGATACGGCCTCGCCAACCGAGCGCGGCTTCGGCTTTTGCGGGTCCGTGGTGTCGAGCACGATCACGTCGGCGTTTTTGCCGAGCGCGGCAAGCGCTGCCGAAAAGCCGCCGATAAAGGCGACGTCGGCCGAGCCTTCGAGGATGTCGCGGCCGGGGTCGTCGCCGGTATGAACCAGAAGGTCGGCCTCAGCGATGCGGCCCTCAAAAGCGCCGGGCGCCGAAATGCCTTCGCCCTCGGAGCCGCCATAGGCGTGCGAGGTGGCGGCGAGATAGGCGCGGCCGATCTCTTCGCGCACGGCCCAGTCGCCGCTCGACAACAAATCCTCGACACCGGCGCCGTAGGTCCCGGGTGAGGTGCCGAAAATGCGCGGACTGATCTTCCCGTCTGCACGCGTCCTGGCCGCAAGCGGGTTTTCCGAATCGTCCTCGTCGCGGGCGGCGACCGCGTTGGCCGCGGCATCGATCAGCGCGATCTGGGTCGGGAACATGTCGCGGAACAGGCCTGATACGCGCCAGGTGACGTCGACGCGCGGGCGGCCGAGCGTTGCCGGCGGCAGCACCTCGATGCCGGTGATGCGGCTGGTGGCGGAATCCCATTGCGGCCGGCAGCCCATCAGCGCCAGGCCTTGCGCGATCTCCTCGCCGCCGGTGCGCAGCGAGGCCGAGCCCCAGAGGTCGATGACCAGCGAGCGCGGCCAGTCGCCATGCGATTGCATGTAGCTGCGGACGACTTCTTCCGCTGCCACCTTGCCCAGATCATAGGATGTCGGCGTCGGCATGGTGCGTGGGTCGGCGGTGAACAGATTGCGGCCGGTTGGCAGCACATCGCGCCGACCCCGTGCCGGCGCACCGGCTGGACCGGCAGCGACATGCCGGCCGTCGAGGGCGGCAAGCAGTGCGGTTTTTTCAGCTGCCGCGCTTTGCCGCCGTAGCGGATCAGCCTCGCCCTCAGGCGAGCGGCCATAAATATGCAGGCCGTCCTTGATGGCGAAATCCTTGAGATCGCAGAGCCAGGCGTCGATGCGGCGCAAGGCCTCGTCGGCTGCGTCGGTCCTGGCGACGCCGGCCTCTGAGGCGAGGCCGGTCTTTTCCGCCGTCTCGACGATCAGCTTTGCCAGGCGGTCGCGGCGGCGGCGGTCGAGCCCGTCGGCCTGGGCATATTCGTCGACCAGTCGTTCAAGCCTGTGCTGGTTTTCGTCAAGCCCGGCGCCGGTCAGCGGCGGCGGCAGATGGCCAAGCGTGACGGCGGCAATGCGCCGCTTGGCCTGCGCTGCCTCGCCGGGGTTGGAGACGATGAACGGATAAATGACGGGCAGGGCGCCGGTGACAATTTCGGGAAAGCAGTTTTCGCTGAGCGCGACGGTCTTGCCGGGCAGCCATTCCAGCGTGCCGTGGGCGCCGACATGGACAATTGCATGGATGCCGAGCGACTTGCGCAGCCAGAGGCCAAAGGCGACCAGCGCATGGCGCGGCGGCAGCATCGGGTCATGGTAGTCGGCGCGGCGGTTGACTGCGCGCCCGCGATCGGGGGCGAGTGCCACGGTGATGTTGCCGAAGGTGGCTGCGCGGAAGGGGAATTTTGCGGCGGCAGGCGCTTGAACACCCCCCTCTGTCCTGCCGGACATCTCCCCCTCAAGGGGGGAGATTGCGCTGTTGTCTCTGCTTTCGCCAATTACCGAGGGCGTTAAGGGAGAGCCGGCGGCGAAACCGCCGATCTCCCCCCTTGAGGGGTAGATGTCCGGCAGGACAGAGGGGGGTGCCTCGCACAAACTTGTCTCATCTGCCGCATTCCCCCATGCGGCCGTCACGGCAGCTATCGCTTCAGCAGGCAATTCCGCCGAGTACTCGAGATGGTCCTCAAACCCCAACCCTTCACCTCCACGCTCCAGCACCTCCAGCAACTTACGCGGCGTTTGCGGAATCCCTTCAACGGCGTAGCCTTGTTCGCTGAGGTCATGCAGCATCGCCAGCACACTGGACGGCACGTCGAGGCCAACGGCATAGCCGGTGCGGCCCGGAGCGCTCGGATAGTCGGGGATCAGGATGGCGAGCTTGCGCTCCGCACGCGGCGTCCGCTGCAGGCGCACGAAGGCCTCGACACGGTTCGCGACCTGCGCGACGCGGTCGGGCTCAGGCCGGTTGGCGAAGGCGCGGAAGGCCAATGCGGGATCGGTTTCGCTTTCGCCCTTGAAGGAAATGGCGCCGGCCAGGATGCGGCCGTCGAGCTCGGGCAGGACGATATGCATGGCAAGGTCGGCGGGCGCCAGGCCGCGCTGATTGGTTTGCCAGATGTCGCGGCGGGTGGTCGCAACGATGACCTGGAACACCGGCACGCCGGCGCGGTCGAACAGGGTTTCGACGCCGGGCTCGGCACCCGAGGCGAAAGCTGTGGCAGTGATGATGGCGGCAGGCTTCAGGGTTGCAAGCGCGGTTTCGACAAAGGCGAGCGACGCCGGGTCCTTGAGGCTGGAGACGAAGATAGGGACCGGCGCTATGCCGCGCGCGCTCAGCGCTTCGAAAAGCGCATCGATGGGCGCCACGTCGGCGGCGAGCAGCATCGAGCGGTAGAACAGGATTGGCACGACGTCTCCCTCCCCCTCGAGGGGAGGGTGGCCCGAAGGGCCGGGTGGGGTCGTCGCGGCAGTGCTCGACGTTTTTTTCTGTCGGCGCGCTTCAGAGAGGACCCCACCCCCGGCCTGCGGCCGGACCCTCCCCTCAAGGGGGAGGGGGACGACACCGCGTCCCGGCTCGTAAAATCCCGCCTTTGGCACGCTGACCGGTTCCGCGACCGCCACACCCGATCCGGCGAGACTTGCCAGCCTCTGCATCAGCGCCGTCATATTTGCCGGCCCGCCCTCGCGGAAATAGCCAAGCAGGCCGTCCAACTCCTCGCGCGGCAGCGTTGAGCCTTCGATCAGTCGCAAATCCTCGTCGTGGCTCTCGCCGGGCAGCAGCGCCAGTTTTATGCCGCGTGCCCGGGCAGTCGAGGCAAGCTGGTCGCAGCCATAGCGCCACCAGTCGTAGCCGCCGAGGATGCGGACCAGAATGACCTTGGCGTGGCGGGCAACGCTGTCGATCCAGAGATCGACGGACATCGGATGGCGCAGGTCGCGCAAGGCGGCGAGCCGCATCGACGGCAGGCGGGCCGCATCCGCGTTCCACGCCGCCGCCAGCCCGGCCAGGTCGCTGTCGGTGAAGGACAGGGCCACGACATCCGCAGGCGTTTGCCTGAGATCGACAGGCTCGGCGAGATCATCGAGCGAGGCGGATGTGGTGGTGAGGATGTGCATCGCGGTTTGTGCTTTGCCTCAGCCGGCGAGGATACGTTCGATCGCCGGGCGGTTCAGCCCCTTCAAGCCAATGACGACGAGGCGCGAGCGGCGATCGTCCTCGGCTGTCCAGGCGCGGTCGTAATAGTGGTTGACGCGCGGACCGACGGCCTGCAGCAGGAGCCGCATCGGCTTGCCGCCGACCTCGACGAAGCCCTTGACGCGCAACACATTTTCCTCCTCCGCCGCCGTGGCGACGCGTTGTGCCAGCTCGTCCGGGTTGGACACCGACGCGATGTCGATGACGAACGAGTCAAAGTCGTCATGTTCGTGGTCGAGCTCGTCGTCGTGATGGGTCTTGCGGTTCTCGATGTCGTCCTCGACGGCAAGCCCGAGGCCGAGCAGCACCGACGGATCGACCTTGCCTTGCGAAGTCGGCACGATCTTCACCGCGCGCGCAACATGCTTGCCGATGACGGCATTGGCACGGGCCGAGCCGGCTGCGTCCAGCAGGTCGCTCTTCGACAGGATGATCAGGTCGGCGCAAGCGAGCTGGTCCTCGAATACTTCCTCGACCGGATCGTCGTGGTCGAGCGTCTCGTCCTGTGCGCGCTGCGCCTGCAGGGCATCCATGTCGTTGGCGACGCGGCCATCAGCCAGCGCCGGTCCGTCGACCACGGCGATGACGCCGTCCACCGTCACGCGGCTTTTCACCGACGGCCACTGGAAGGCCTGGACCAGCGGCTTGGGCAAAGCCAGCCCGGACGTCTCGATCAGGATATGGTCGACCCTCGGCGTCAGCGACAGGATCTGGTCGAGCGCCGGGACGAAATCGTCGGCGACGGTGCAGCAGATGCAGCCATTGGCCAGTTCGACGATGTTTTCCTCGGGGCAAGTGTCGATGCCGCAGCCCTTCAGGATCTCGCCGTCGATGCCGATGTCGCCGAACTCGTTGACGATGATGGCCAGCCGCTTGCCTTTGGCGTTTTCGAGCAAATGGCGGATCAGCGTCGTCTTGCCGGCGCCGAGAAAGCCGGTGACGACGGTGCAGGGAACGCGCGAAAGGGAGGCAGCGGTCATATCAGGTCCTTCAAAAGGTCAAGGGGAGGGATGCGGGCAACCAGGCCGCGCTTCAGGCAATCGGGACGGCCGCGCCATGGAATGAGCCCATCCGTCGAGGTGGCGAACAGCTTTGCGCCGGTCACGAGATCGGCGCCGCTGGTCGCAGTCAGGTCACCGAAGACGTAGCTCCAGCAGCCGTCGCGCAGCATGGCCGCGCTGAGCCGGCGCTTGCAATTGCCGAGGCATTCGACGGTGCGGATTTTGACGTTTTCGCCGGCAACGGCGCGGCGCGTGTCCTCGGCGAGCAGTTCGCCGGCGCGGGGATGGGCGTCCGAACCGGTCTCGTCACGGCAGGACGAGCAGACGATGACAGTGACGTCGGCCGGGGAATCACCATGGCCGGACAATAAATCCGCTGTCTCAGCTGGAAAACTGCTGTCGCGTTCCAAATCAGGCTCCTTGCCCGGAAAACCCGCCAGGCGATCGGATTCTTATGTCCTAGACGGCAGGTCTCCTGGCTCGCGGGTCATCGCCTGGGTGCCGCCTTCCCGGGAATATCCCAGTGGTTTTCGGCCGAGGCTCATCGCTTACAGTTGCGGGGACAGCCGCGGATTTGAAATCGAGATTTCGCACCGCATTCCCTCTTGGCCCTTGCCGTTGCGGGCAGGGGACCGTCTGGAACGGATTTAGGCTTGTGGAGGCAGTCGTGTCAACGCATGGTTCCGACACGGCGAGGGAAACACTTCAGAGCAATTTTCGATGTCGGCGCTGCCCCTCATTGCCCTGCCGGGCATTTCTCCCCGTATAGTGACGGGGAGAAAGGACGACTTCCTTGGGATTTCGCTAATCTACAGCGTTGCAAAGCTGAGCGCCCAGGTTGCGGCAGCTTGCCTTCTCCCCGTCACTATACGGGGAGAAGGTGCCGGTAGGCGGATGAGGGGCAGCGCCGACATCGGCAATCCCTTACGAAACCGCGACATCCGCCAGCGCATGGCCCAAATCCCCCGCAGGCGTGACTTCAATCTGTTCCAGCCCGAGCCATCCCTGCATCAGCTTCAATTCCTCGAAGAGTTCGGCAGCGGTTTGTGGCGGGGCGCCGGGCTCTGCATAGGCGGCGTGGACCCGCAGCACGCCGGCCGGACGGTCTGCCCTGAGGTCGACGCGCGCGACGATGCTGTCGCCGAGCAGGAACGGCAGCACATAATAGCCATACCGGCGCTTTTCGGCCGGCGTGTAGATCTCGATGCGGTAGTGGAAGTCGAACAACCGCTCGGTGCGCGACCGCTCGAAGACGACAGGATCGAACGGCGCGAGCAAGGCGCGCGCCTCGATCCTGCGCGGCAAACGGGCGTCCTTGTGGAGATAGGCTGCTTTGCTCCAGCCTTCGACGCTCACCGGCAACAGCTCGCCAGCCTCGACCAGCTCCTCGATGCGACCCTTGATATCGGCGGGCGAGAGGCGGAAATAGTCGCGCAGATCGCCTGCCGTGGCGACGCCGTGGGCGCGGGCGGAGATACGCAGCAATTCGCGGTGCGCATCCTCGGGGCAGGGAATCGGTAGAGCGAGTACCGCCGGCGGCAGCACGCGCTCCGGCAGGTCGTAGAACCGCTCGAAGCCGCGGCGGTGCGCTGTGGTGATGCGGCCGGCCCAGAACAGCCATTCGAAGGCATGCTTGGCATGGCTCCAGCCCCACCAGCCACCATTGCCCTTTTGGCCTTCGAGGGCTGAAGCGGCGATCGGGCCGTGATCGACGACCTGGCGATAGATCTCCTCGATATAGGCGGGGTGCTCGCGGCCCCATTTCGCCAGCCCCAGATACATCTCGTCGCCGCGCTCGGCGCGCTGCATGCGCCAGCGAAGCAGCGGCCAGCTCTCGACCGGCAGGAAGGAGGCTTCGTGCGCCCAATATTCAAAGACTATGCGCTTGCGCGTTACGGCGGCATCGTCGAGCAGCGCAAGCTTGTAGGGGCCAAGCCGCGAATAGAGCGGCATATAATGGGCGCGCACCACGGCGCTGACGGAATCGATCTGCAGCAGGCCGGTGCGAGCAAGCACGCGGGCCAGATGCCTGCGGTCGGGCGTACCGGCGGGGCGGGGGTCATTGAATCCCTGTGCCGCCAGCGCGATGCGGCGGGCCATGCGAAGCGAGATTTTTTCCTTCATCAAGGCGGTATCCTGATGATGTTGGACAGAGCAGAGAACCTGCGATTCCGCGCCATGCTAGCAGGGTTTTGGCGGCATCCATGTCAGGAGAGAAAAGTGGAGTGAAAAGTGAAGGAAATCAAACAGGAGCGGATCGGACCAGTTTATCCGCATATGCCGTCCAGCACCGTGTTTTGAACAAGGTTTGACTTGCTTCGCCGAAAGCGCTGCGCTAACCCTCGCCGCGTTGCAGCATAGAGCCCCCTAAAACGGTTCAGTGGTTAAACTGTCACGCTTCCGCAAGTGGGTCCGGTGCTGTAATCAGAGTGGATTGGCCGCCAACGGAAAGCTGCAGCATGAACGCATTGTTGAGTTCGTACCTGCCCATCGTCCTGTTTATCGGCGTGGCGCTGGTTGTCGGCCTGGCGCTGCTTGCCGCACCCTTCCTGGTGGCCTACCGCAACCCCGATCCGGAAAAGCTTTCGGCCTATGAGTGCGGCTTCAACTCGTTCGACGACGCCCGCATGAAGTTCGACATCCGCTTCTACCTGGTGTCGATCCTGTTCATCATCTTCGACCTGGAGGTGGCCTTCCTGTTTCCTTGGGCGGTGTCGTTCAGCCAGATCGGCATGCTCGGTTTCTGGTCGATGATGGTGTTTTTGGCGGTGCTGACCATCGGCTTTGCCTATGAATGGAAGAAAGGAGCGCTGGAATGGGATTGAGCGACAATTCCGGCACGCTCGTCGCGCCGAAGCCCAAGGGTCTCATCGACCCCAACACCGGCAGGCCGGTGGGGGAGGACGATCCATTCTTCCTGGAGATCAACAACGAGCTCGCCGACAAGGGCTTTCTGGTCACCTCGACCGAGGCGCTGATCACCTGGGCGCGCAGCGGCTCGCTGATGTTCATGACCTTCGGTCTCGCCTGCTGCGCCGTCGAGATGATCCATACCTCGATGCCGCGCTACGACTCGGAGAGGTTCGGTGTCGCGCCGCGCGCGTCTCCGCGTCAGTCCGACATCATGATCGTTGCCGGCACGCTGACCAACAAGATGGCGCCGGCGCTGCGCAAGGTCTACGACCAGATGCCGGAGCCGCGTTACGTCATCTCGATGGGCTCCTGTGCCAATGGCGGCGGTTATTATCATTATTCCTATTCGGTGGTGCGCGGCTGCGACCGCATTGTGCCGGTCGACATCT
The DNA here is from genome assembly GCF_042295465.1 of Mesorhizobium sp. ISC25. Lineage (NCBI taxonomy): Bacteria > Pseudomonadati > Pseudomonadota > Alphaproteobacteria > Hyphomicrobiales > Phyllobacteriaceae > Mesorhizobium > Mesorhizobium sp. ISC25. The sequence continues at coordinate 546,200 of NZ_CP135441.1, forward strand.
ACGTGCCTGGTTGCCCGCCGAGCGCCGAAGCGCTGCTCTACGGCATCCTTCTGCTGCAGAAGAAGATCCGCCGCACCGGCACGATCGAACGGTGAGCGGCATGACCCAGGCGTTGAACGATCTCTCGACCTATCTCGGCGAGAAGCTGACCGGCCGGATCGGCGAGGCGGTGCTCGCCTATGGCGAACTCACCATCTCGGTCGAGCCGCGCGACCTGATCGAGGTGGTGACCTTCCTGCGCGACGACCCGAAATGCCAGTTCATCTCGATCATCGACGTCTGCGGCGCCGATTATCCGTCGCGGGCAAAGCGCTTCGACGTCGTCTATCATTTGCTGTCGCCGAGGCAGAATATCCGCATCCGCATCAAGGTCCAGGCCGACGAAGAGACGCTGGTGCCGTCGATCACCGGCATATATCCCGGCGCGGACTGGTTCGAGCGCGAGACCTACGACCTCTATGGCGTGCTGTTTTCAGGCCATCCGGATCTGCGGCGGATCCTGACCGACTACGGCTTCGAGGGCCACCCGCTGCGCAAGGATTTTCCGCTGACCGGCTTCGTCGAGGTGCGCTACGACGACGAAGCCAAGCGCGTCATCTACGAGCCGGTGGAATTGAAACAGGAATTCCGCAATTTCGATTTTCTGTCTCCGTGGGAAGGTACGGACTACGTGCTGCCGGGGGACGAGAAGGCAAAACAGTGAATGGCTGAAACCTCCGTCCGCAATTTCAACATTAATTTTGGCCCGCAACACCCTGCGGCGCATGGTGTTTTGCGCCTTGTGCTCGAGCTCGACGGCGAAGTCGTCGATCGCGTCGATCCGCATATCGGACTGTTGCATCGCGGCACGGAAAAGCTGATCGAGCACAAGACTTATCTGCAGGCCGTGCCCTATCTCGACCGGCTCGACTATTGCGCGCCGATGAACCAGGAGCATGCCTTCGCACTTGCCGCGGAGCGGCTGCTCGGTATCGAGGTGCCGAAGCGCGGGCAGCTTATTCGAGTTCTCTACTCCGAGATCGGCCGCATCATGTCGCACATCCTCAATGTGACGACGCAGGCGATGGATGTCGGCGCGCTGACGCCGCCGCTGTGGGGCTTTGTCGAGCGCGAAAAGCTGATGGTGTTTTACGAGCGCGCCTCTGGCTCGCGCATGCACGCGGCCTATTTCCGGCCGGGCGGCGTCCATCAGGACCTGCCGCAGAAGCTGATCGAGGACATCGGCAAGTGGATCGACCCGTTCCTGAAATCGGTCGACGATCTCGACGCGCTTTTGACCGGCAACCGTATCTTCAAGCAGCGCAATGTCGACATTGCCACCGTCTCCCTGGCGGACGCCTGGGCCTGGGGCTTTTCCGGCGTCATGGTGCGCGGCTCGGGTGCGCCGTGGGATCTGCGTAAATCGCAGCCTTACGAATGCTACGCCGAGCTGGATTTCGACATTCCGATCGGCAAGAACGGCGACTGTTTCGACCGTTATCTGGTGCGCATGGAAGAGATGCGGCAGTCGGCGAAAATCATGCGCCAGTGCGTCGAGCTTTTGCTCGGCAAGGAGGGCAGCGGGCCGGTGTCTAATCTCGACGGCAAGGTGGTGCCGCCGAAGCGCGCGGCGATGAAGCGCTCGATGGAAGCGCTGATCCATCACTTCAAGCTCTACACCGAAGGCTATCGCGTGCCGGCCGGCGAGGTCTATGCAGCCGTCGAGGCGCCGAAGGGTGAGTTCGGCGTCTATCTCGTCTCCGACGGCACCAACAAGCCCTATCGCTGCAAGCTGCGCGCGCCCGGCTTCGCGCATCTGCAAGCCATGGACTTTTTGTGCCGCGGCCACATGTTGGCCGACGTCACCGCCGTTCTCGGCTCCCTCGACATCGTGTTTGGTGAGGTCGATCGCTAAATGTCAGTCCGCCGTCTCGCAGAAGCCAGCCTCCAGCCAGCCTCCTTCGCCTTCAACCGGGCGAATGCGGCAGCGGCGAAGCAGTGGATTAAGAAATATCCGAAAGGTCGCGAGCAATCCGCGATCATCCCCTTGCTGATGCTGGCGCAGGAGCAGGAAGGCTGGGTGACCAAGGCGGCGATCGAGACGATCTCCGACATACTCGGCATGCCCTATATTCGCGGGCTGGAAGTCGCCACCTTCTATACGCAATACCAGCTAAACCCGGTCGGCACGCGCGCCCATATTCAAGTCTGCGGTACCACGCCCTGCATGCTGCGCGGCTCGGAAGCGCTGATGGATGTGTGCCGCTCGAAGATCCATCACGACCAGTTCCACACCAACGACAAGGGCACGCTGTCGTGGGAGGAGGTCGAGTGCCTCGGCGCCTGCGTCAACGCACCGATGGTGATGATATTCAAGGACACTTATGAGGATTTGACGCCGGAGCGGCTTGCCGAGATCATCGACCTTTATGACTCCGGCAAGGGTGCTTCGGTGACGCCAGGGCCGCAAAACGGCCGCGTCACCTCAGAGCCGGCCAGCGGCCTGACGACCCTCAAGAGCGAAAAGGCGATCCTGAAGGCGACCCGCGACCGGGAAACCAGGGCCGCGACCAAGGCCGCCAAGGAAGTGGCGCCGGCGGCTGTCGCCGCAGCACCCGCGGCGCCGGCCCTGCCAGCCGCTCCTGCCGCGCCGGCGCCGGTTGCGCCCTCGAATGCCAGCAAGCCGAAAACGGATGCGGTCGAGACGAGCCCGGCGCTGAAATCGCCGTCGGCGACAAAAGTCGCGCCCGCGGCGGAAAAGGCGGCGAGTGTTGCCGCGCCTCTGCATTCGGCCGCCAATGCCAACAAGGCCGAGCCGCAGGTCGAAGACGTCTCGAAACAGCGCAAAGGCCCCAAGAACAAGGCCGAACCGGCGGCTGCTTTCAAAGCGCCGGAGGCCAAGGTCAAACCGGCGAAGACTGTCGCCAAGGCGACCAAACTGTCGCCCGGAAACAAGAGCCGGCCGACCGGCAAGAAGCCGGTCTGAGGAACGAGCAATGCTTCAGGACAGAGACCGCATCTTCAACAACATCTACGGCCGCTTCGACAAGTCGCTGGCCGGCGCCATGGCGCGCGGCGCCTGGGACAACACGCCCGGCATCGTTGCCAAGGGGCGCGAGTGGATCGTCAACGAGATGAAGGCGAGCGGCCTGCGCGGCCGCGGCGGCGCCGGTTTCCCGACCGGGCTGAAATGGTCGTTCATGCCCAAGCAAAGCGACGGCCGGCCGAGCTATCTCGTCGTCAACGCCGACGAATCCGAGCCCGGCACCTGCAAGGACCGCGACATACTGCGCCACGACCCGCACACGCTGGTCGAAGGCTGTTTGCTTGCCGGCTTCGCCATGGGCGCGGTCGCCGCCTACATCTATGTGCGCGGCGAGTTCATCCGCGAGCGCGAGGCGCTGCAACGCGCCATCGACGAGGCCTATGCGGCCAAGCTGATCGGCAAAAACAACACCTCCGGCTACGATTTCGACATCTACATGCACCATGGTGCCGGCGCCTATATCTGCGGCGAGGAAACGGCGCTGCTCGAAAGCCTCGAGGGCAAGAAGGGCCAGCCGCGGCTGAAGCCGCCATTTCCGGCCAATGTCGGCCTCTATGGCTGCCCGACGACGGTCAACAATGTCGAGTCCATCGCGGTCGCGCCGACCATCCTGCGCCGCGGTGCCGCCTGGTTTTCGTCCTTCGGCCGGCCCAACAATGTCGGCACCAAGCTGTTCTGCATCTCCGGCCACGTCAACAATCCGTGCACCGTCGAAGAGGCGATGTCGATCCCGTTCCGCGAACTGATCGAGACGCATTGCGGCGGCATTCGCGGCGGCTGGGACAATCTGCTGGCGGTCATTCCGGGCGGCGCCTCGGTGCCACTGGTGCCGGCTGAGCAGATCATCGACGCGCCGATGGATTTCGATGCGCTGCGCGACCTGAAATCGGGCCTCGGCACGGCGGCGGTCATCGTCATGGACAAATCGACCGATATCGTGAAGGCGATCGCGCGGCTTTCCTACTTCTATAAGCACGAGAGCTGCGGCCAGTGCACGCCCTGCCGTGAGGGCACCGGCTGGATGTGGCGGGTGATGGAACGGCTGGTGCGCGGCGAGGCGCAGAAGCGCGAGATCGACATGCTGCTCGATGTGACCAAGCAAGTCGAGGGCCACACGATCTGTGCGCTGGGCGATGCCGCGGCATGGCCGATCCAGGGCCTGATGCGGCATTTCCGCGGCGAGGTGGAGCGCCGCATCGACGAGTTTTCGCGCAACGCACACCGCGCCGAACCGGTGCTGGCGGCGGCGGAATAGAAGAATTCAAAAATGCGGGCGAATGTCCGAAACGAGGAAACGAGCGCGGGGCAGACGGAAACGACCAGGAGACCACCTATGTCGCTGTTTTCGACACCCGACGATTTTACGCCCGAAATGGACCCGTTGTTGAAGATGAACCAGGATCTGACCAGGATGATGCCCAAGGAGATGGCCAATGCCGTCAATCTCCTGGCGCATCCTGTCGCGGGCGCGGCGGCGATGGCGGCACTCGGCATCGGCCTCGCCAACCACGCCTTTGGTATCTGGATGGGCGTGCTTTCAGGCGCGGCCGAGACCTCGCAGTGGCTTTGGCAGCCGGTCGTCGAGGATTTCGAGGCGCGAACGGAACACGTTTCCGCAACCGGCAAAAGCTCATCGATAAAGGCGCGCGCGGCGACCAAAACCCTGATTGCCGAGGCCCAGTCCTTCGCCAACGATGTGACAGACATTGCGACGAGCAGTGCGGCGCGGAGCCTGGCGAATGCCAGCACCGTTGCAGCGGACGCGTCGGCCGGGCTGATGCCGGAGGATTTCAAGCAGCCCAAGCCGATGGACCGGCCAGCCGAGCCTGCCGACCTCAAGGCGATATCGGGCATCGGGCCGAAACTGGAAAAGGTGCTGAACGGCCTTGGCATCTGGACATACGCCCAGATCGCCGCGTGGGCGCCGCAAGAGATCGCCTGGGTCGAAGATTACCTGTCGTTGAAGGGCCGCATCGGCCGTGACGGCTGGATCGGTCAGGCGGCGGCGTTGGCCGGGGCCAAAAAGTGAATTCAATATCGTGCGCGGTCTCGGCTGCGCCCGGAAGGAAAGATTGCGGAACGTCCGCAGGGGTTTGAGGCGAAATGGCAAAGCTCAAGGTCGACGGGAAAGAGATCACTGTACCCGACCATTACACGCTGCTGCAGGCGGCCGAGGACGCCGGCGCGGAAGTGCCGCGCTTCTGCTTCCACGAGCGGCTGTCGATCGCCGGCAATTGCCGCATGTGCCTGATCGAGGTCAAGGGCGGGCCGCCCAAGCCGCAGGCGTCCTGTGCCATGGGCGTGCGCGACCTGCGCCCGGGCCCGAACGGCGAGCCGCCGGAAATCTTCACCAACACGCCGATGGTCAAGAAGGCCAGGGAAGGCGTGATGGAATTCCTGCTGATCAACCATCCGCTGGATTGCCCGATCTGCGACCAGGGCGGCGAGTGCGACCTGCAGGACCAGGCAATGGCGTTCGGCGTCGATTCCTCGCGCTACCACGAGAACAAGCGGGCGGTCGAAGACAAGTATATCGGGCCGCTGGTCAAGACGATCATGAACCGCTGCATCCATTGCACGCGCTGCGTCCGCTTTACCACCGAGATTGCCGGCATATCGGAGCTTGGTCTGATCGGCCGCGGCGAGGATGCCGAGATCACCACCTATCTCGAAAGCGCGATGACTTCGGAGCTGCAGGGCAATGTCATCGACCTTTGCCCGGTCGGCGCGCTGACCTCCAAACCCTATGCGTTCCAGGCACGGCCTTGGGAACTGACCAAGACAGAGTCCATCGACGTGATGGACGCCGTCGGCTCGGCGATCCGCGTCGATAGCCGAGGCCGCGAAGTGATGCGCATCCTGCCGCGTACCAACGAGGCGGTGAACGAGGAATGGATTTCCGACAAGACCCGCTTCATCTGGGACGGCTTGCGCACGCAGCGCCTCGACCGCCCCTATGTGCGCAAGGACGGCAGGCTGGCACCGGCAAGCTGGGCGGAGGCTTTTGCCGCGATCAAGGAAGCGGTGTCGAATGCGGCACCCGAAAGGATCGGTGCCATTGCCGGCGATCTCGCCGCCGTCGAGGAGATCTACGCGCTGAAGCTTCTGATGGCTTCGCTCGGCTCGAAGAACACCGACTGCCGCCAGGACGGTGCCGCACTCGATCCGTCGCTCGGCCGGGCGAGCTATGTGTTCAACCCGACCATCGAAGGCATCGAACAGGCCGATGCGGTGCTGATCATCGGCGCCAATCCGCGCTTCGAGGCGTCCTTGCTCAACGCCCGCATCCGCAAGCGCTGGCGGGCCGGCAATCTGCCGGTCGGCGTCATCGGCGATGTCGGCGATACCCGCTATGATTACGAGCAGCTCGGCGCCGGGCCGGAATCGCTGAAGGATCTGGCCGACGGCAACGGCAAGTTCTTCCAGCTGCTGAAGAAGGCGACGCATCCGCTGATCATCGTCGGACAGGGTGCGCTGGCGCGTCCGGACGGCGCGGCCGTGCTTGGCCAGGCGGCGAAGCTCGCTGTCGCCGTCAATGCCGCAAGGGCCGACTGGAACGGTTTTGCCGTGCTGCACACCGCGGCGGCGCGGGTCGGCGGCCTCGATGTCGGCTTCGTGCCGGGCGAGGGCGGCAGGAACGTCGCCGGCATGCTGGGCGAGACCGATGTGCTGTTCCTGCTCGGCGCCGACGAAATCGACATGGCCAAGACCGGCGGCGCTTTCGTCGTCTATATCGGCACGCATGGCGACAAGGGCGCGCATCGCGCCAACGTCATCCTGCCGGGAGCCGCCTATACCGAAAAGTCGGGCACCTTCGTCAACACCGAAGGCCGCGTGCAGCAGACCAACCGGGCCGGCTTTGCGCCCGGCGAGGCGCGCGAGGACTGGGCGATCCTTCGGGCACTGTCGGATGTGCTCGGCCAGAAGCTGCCGTTCGATTCGCTGCCCCAGTTGCGCGCTAAGCTCTATGCGGAATACCCGCATCTCGCCCGCATCGACCATGTCGTGGCCGGCGACCCGGCCGACATCGCCAGGGTGGCGAAGCTCGGCGGGCGGCTGAACAAGGGCACCTTCACCTCGCCGGTCAAGGATTTCTATCTGACCAACCCTATCGCGCGGGCTTCCGCGGTGATGGCCGAGTGCTCGGCTTTGGCGAAGAACGGCTTCAGGCAGGCGGCGGAGTAGACATGGACACCTTTTTCTCCTTCTACGTGCTGCCGGCGCTGCTGATCCTTTTGAAGTCGGTCGTGCTAATCGTCGTGCTTTTGATCTTCGTCGCCTATGTGCTTTACGCCGACCGCAAGATCTGGGCGGCGGTGCAGTTGCGTCGCGGCCCGAACGTCGTCGGTCCGTGGGGCACGCTGCAGGCCTTCGCCGATCTTTTGAAATTCGTCTTCAAGGAGCCGGTGATCCCGTCCGGCGCCAACAAGGGCGTTTTCCTGCTGGCGCCCTTGGTGTCGGCGGTGCTGGCCATCTCCGCCTGGGCGGTCATCCCGGTCAATGAGGGCTGGGCGATCGCCAACGTCAATGTTGGCATCCTCTATGTCTTCGCCATCTCCTCGCTCGAGGTCTATGGCGTGATCATGGGCGGCTGGGCGTCCAATTCGAAATACCCGTTCCTCGGCGCGCTGCGCTCGGCGGCGCAGATGGTGTCCTACGAAGTCTCGATCGGCTTCGTCATCGTCACCGTGCTGCTTTGCGTCGGCTCGCTCAACCTGTCCGACATCGTCTTGTCGCAACAGGACGGGTTGGGCACGCGGCTCGGCCTGCCCAACACCTTCCTCGACTGGCATTGGCTGTCGCTATTCCCGATGTTCATCGTCTTCTTCATCTCGGCGCTGGCCGAAACCAACCGTCCGCCCTTCGACCTCGTGGAAGCCGAATCGGAACTTGTCGCCGGCCATATGGTCGAATATTCCTCGACGCCGTTCCTGTTGTTCTTCCTCGGCGAATATGTCGCCGTCGTCCTGATGTGCGCGCTGGCCACCATCCTGTTCCTTGGCGGCTGGCTGCCGCCCTTCAACTTCGCGCCGTTCACCTGGGTGCCGGGGCTGATCTGGTTCGTGCTCAAGGTCTGCCTGGTGTTCTTCATGTTCTCGATGGTGAAGGCGTTCGTGCCGCGCTATCGCTACGACCAATTGATGCGGCTCGGCTGGAAGGTCTTCCTGCCGATCTCGCTGTTCATGGTGGTCGCTACCGCCGCCTTCCTAAAGATCACGGGGTTTGCCTGATGTCTGCATTATCCCAAGCCGCCAAATCACTGCTTTTGCAGGATTTCGTCAGCGCTTTCTTCCTGTCGATGCGCCAGTTCTTCGCGCCGAAGGAGACGATCAACTATCCGCATGAGAAGGGGCCGGTCAGCCCGCGCTTCCGCGGCGAACATGCGCTGCGCCGCTATCCGAACGGCGAGGAACGCTGCATCGCCTGCAAATTGTGCGAGGCGATCTGCCCGGCGCAGGCCATTACCATTGAAGCCGGCCCGCGCCGCAACGACGGCACGCGGCGCACCGTGCGCTACGACATCGATATGGTGAAATGCATTTATTGCGGCTTCTGCCAGGAAGCCTGCCCGGTCGACGCCATTGTCGAGGGGCCGAATTTCGAATTCGCGACGGAGACGCGCGAGGAGCTTTATTACGACAAGGACAGGCTTCTGGCCAATGGCGACCGCTGGGAGCGTGAACTGGCGCGCAACATCTCGCTGGATGCGCCTTACCGGTGATATTTCACGCATGGACGGGGCGAGGGGCCTCGTTTAAGGAACACGCAACTTGCCGACCGGAGGCGGTGGCAAAAAACAGGACGAACGTCCTGTTCTGACAGGAAACCCGGGGGAACCCATGTTGAGTGGACTAGAGGCGGCCTTTTTCTACCTCTTCGCCTTTGTCGCGGTGGCGTCGGCGTTCATGGTCGTTTCGGCGCGTAATCCCGTGCATTCGGTGCTGTTCCTGATCCTGACCTTCTTCAACGCCGCCGGCCTGTTCATGCTGACCGGCGCCGAGTTCCTGGCGATGATCCTGCTCGTCGTCTATGTCGGCGCCGTTTTGGTGCTGTTCCTGTTCGTCGTCATGATGCTCGACGTCGACTTCGCCGAAATGAAGGAAGGCGCCCTGCAATATGCACCGATCGGCGCGCTGGTCGGGCTGATCCTGGCGGCGGAGCTGATCGTCGTGCTCGGCGGCTATACATTCGCGCCGAAACTGGCGGCGACGGTCGCGAAACCCATTCCGGACCTGGCCGCGCGCTCCAACACGGCAGCGCTCGGCGACATCCTCTATACGGATTACCTCTATTACTTCCAGGTGGCGGGGCTGGTGCTGCTGGTCGCCATGATCGGCGCCATCGTGCTGACGCTGCGCCACAAGCCGGGCGTCAAGCGGCAGTCGATCGCCGCCCAGGTCGGCCGCACGGCGGCAACCGGAGTGGAAATCCGCAAGGTCAAGACGGGCGAAGGAGTCTGAGATGGTCGTCGGCATCGCGCACTACCTGACCGTATCGGCGATCCTGTTCACGCTCGGCGTGTTCGGCATCTTCCTGAACCGCAGGAACGTCATCGTCATCCTGATGTCGATCGAGCTGATCCTGCTTGCGGTCAACATCAATTTCGTCGCCTTCTCGGCGGCGCTCGGCGATCTCGTCGGCCAGGTGTTCGCGCTGTTCGTGCTGACGGTCGCGGCGGCCGAAGCGGCGATCGGCCTTGCCATTCTCGTCGTCTTCTTCCGCAACCGCGGCTCGATCGCGGTCGAAGACGTGAACATGATGAAGGGTTGACGGAACCACCATGTATCAGGCCATCGTCTTCCTTCCGCTGCTCGGCTTCCTGATCGTCGGCCTGTTCGGCACCTCGCTCGGCGCCAAGGCTTCCGAATACATCACCTCCGGCTTCCTGGTGATCGCGGCTGTGCTGTCGTGGGTCGCCTTGTTCTCCGTCGGCTTCGGCGGCGGCGAGGTGTTCACCGTGCCGGTGATGCGCTGGATCCAGTCTGGCGGCCTCGAAGCGTCTTGGGCGCTGCGGATCGACACATTGACCGTAGTGATGCTGGTCGTGGTCAACACGGTGTCGGCGCTGGTCCATATCTACTCGATCGGCTACATGCATCACGACCCGGACCGGCCGCGCTTCTTTGCCTATCTGTCGCTGTTCACCTTCGCCATGCTGATGCTGGTGACGGCCGACAACCTCGTGCAGATGTTCTTCGGCTGGGAAGGCGTCGGCCTTGCCTCGTATCTGCTGATTGGCTTCTGGTACAAGAAGCCGTCGGCCAATGCGGCTGCGATCAAGGCCTTCATCGTCAACCGCGTCGGCGATTTCGGCTTTGCGCTCGGCATATTCGGCGTGTTCGTGCTGTTCGGCTCGGTCAATCTCGGCACCATCTTCGCCAATGCGGCAACGTTCATTCCGGCGGAAGGCGCGCCGCAAGGTGCGGCCGTGCTGACCTTCCTCGGCTATGCGCTCGATAAGCAGGCCGCGATGACGGTCGTCTGCCTGCTCCTGTTCATGGGCGCCATGGGCAAGTCGGCGCAGGTGCCGTTGCACACCTGGCTGCCGGATGCCATGGAAGGCCCGACGCCGGTCTCGGCACTGATCCATGCCGCCACCATGGTGACGGCAGGCGTGTTCATGCTGGCGCGGCTGTCGCCGCTGTTCGAGCTGTCGCATTCGGCACTGACGGTGGTCACCTTCATCGGCGCCTTCACCGCCTTCTTCGCGGCGACGGTCGGTCTCGTCCAGAACGACATCAAGCGCGTCATCGCCTATTCGACCTGTTCGCAGCTCGGCTATATGTTCGTGGCGCTCGGCGTCGGCGCCTATGGCGCGGCGATTTTCCATCTGTTCACCCACGCCTTCTTCAAGGCGCTGCTGTTCCTCGGCTCGGGCTCGGTCATCCACGCCGTCTCCGACGAGCAGGACATGCGCAAGATGGGCGGCCTCAGGACGCTCATCCCGACGACCTACTGGATGATGGTGATCGGCACACTGGCCCTGACCGGTGTCGGCATCCCGGTAACGATCATCGGCACGGCCGGCTACTTTTCGAAGGACGCCATCATCGAGGCCGCTTTTGCCAGCCACAATGCGGTCGCCGCGTTTGCCTTCATATTGCTGGTCATTGCCGCCTGCTTCACCTCCTTCTACTCCTGGCGGCTGATCTTCATGACCTTCCACGGCGAGCCGCGGGCCAGCCACGAGGTCATGCACCATGTCCATGAATCGCCGCCGGTCATGCTGGTGCCGCTGTTCATCCTGGCGGCGGGCGCGCTGTTCGCCGGCGTGATCTTCCACGGCGCCTTCATCGGCGAGGGCTATGCCGAATTCTGGAAGGCGTCGCTGTTCACGTTGCCGGACAACCACATCCTGCACGAAATCCACGAAGTGCCGTTGTGGGTCGAGCTGTCGCCGTTCATCGCCATGCTGATCGGCTTTGCGATTGCCTGGCAGTTCTATATTCGCGCGCCGGAAATGCCTCGGAGCGTCGCCGCCAACCATCGCCTGCTCTACGCCTTCCTGCTCAACAAATGGTATTTCGACGAGCTCTACGAATTCCTGTTCGTGCGGCCGGCAAAGCGCCTCGGCAGCTTCCTGTGGAAGACCGGCGACGGCACCGTGATCGACGGGCTCGGGCCGGACGGCATTTCGGCGCGTGTCGTCGACGTCACCAACCGGGTCGTCAAGCTGCAGACCGGCTATCTCTATCACTATGCCTTCGCCATGCTGATCGGCGTTGCCGCACTCGTCACCTGGATGATGCTCTGATGACCGCCTGGCCGATCCTATCGCTGGTCACCTTCCTGCCGCTGGTTGGTGTGCTGCTCATCCTTTTCGTGCGCGACGACAGCGAGAACGCGCGCCGCAACATCCGCGCCATCGCGCTGTTCACGACTGCGTTCACGTTTGTGATTTCGTTGTTTATCTGGACCGGCTTCGACAATTCGCAGCCTGGCTTCCAGTTCGTCGAGAAGTTTGCCTGGCTGGATTCCGGCATCTCCTACCATATGGGCGTCGACGGCATCTCCATGCTGTTCGTCATCCTGACCACCTTCCTGATGCCGCTCTGCATTCTCGCCTCGTGGGAATCGATCGAGAAGCGCGTCAAGGCTTACATGATTGCCTTCCTGCTGCTCGAGACGCTGATGATCGGGGTGTTCTGCGCGCTCGACATCGTCTTGTTCTACGTCTTCTTCGAAGCCGGGCTGATCCCGATGTTCATCATCATCGGCGTTTGGGGCGGCAAGCGGCGCGTCTATGCCTCGTTCAAGTTCTTCCTCTACACCCTGGCCGGCTCGGTGCTGATGCTGCTCGCCATCATGGCGATGTTCTTCCAGTCCGGCACCACCGATATCCCGACGCTTCTGACCCACAACTTCCCGGCCAATATGCAGACCTGGCTATGGCTTGCCTTCTTCGCGTCCTTTGCGGTGAAGATGCCGATGTGGCCGGTGCACACCTGGCTGCCGGACGCGCATGTCGAAGCGCCGACGGCCGGCTCGGTGATCCTGGCCGCCATCCTGCTCAAGATGGGCGGGTACGGCTTCCTGCGTTTTTCGCTGCCGATGTTTCCGATTGCATCCGAAATGTTCGCGCCGCTGATCTTCACGCTCTCCGTCGTCGCCATCATCTACACCTCGCTCGTGGCGCTGATGCAGGAGGACATGAAGAAGCTGATCGCCTATTCGTCGGTCGCTCACATGGGCTTCGTTACCATGGGCATCTTCGCGATGAATCAGGAAGGCGTCCAGGGTTCGATCTTCCAGATGCTTTCGCACGGCCTGGTCTCGGGCGCGCTGTTCCTCTGCGTCGGCGTCGTCTACGACCGCATGCACACGCGTGACATCGACGCCTATGGCGGGTTGGTCAACAACATGCCGAAATATGCAACCGTGTTCATGATCTTCACCATGGCCAATGTCGGCCTGCCCGGCACCAGCGGCTTTGTCGGCGAGTTCCTGACCATGCTCGGCGTGTTCCGGGTCAACACCTGGGTGGCGTTCTTCGCTGCCACCGGCGTCATACTGTCGGCGGCCTACGCGCTCTGGCTCTACCGCAAGGTGATCTTCGGCGCACTGACCAAGGAAAGCCTGAAAGGCCTGCTCGACCTGTCGACGCGCGAGAAGGTGATCATCTATCCGCTGGTCGCGCTGGTCATCTTCTTCGGCGTCTATCCGGCGCCGATCTTCGACGCGACGGCCGAATCGGTCAAGGCGCTCGTTACCAATGTCACCGCATCCATCGGCGCCGCGCAGACCGCGGCGGCGAACTGACTGGGGGTTTTGCGAACCATGACGCCGGACCTTCTCTCCAGCCTGTCGCTCTCGACGCCAGAGCTGATCCTCGCCATCGGCGCCTTGGCGCTGTTGATGCTCGGCGCCTATTCGCGCGCCAACACCACCGTCACGGTGAGCGGCCTTGCCGTCGCCGTGCTGGTGATCGCCGGCGCCTGGCTGGTCTTTTCGCCGGGACAGGGCAACGCCTATGGCGAAGCCTTCATCCAAGATCCGTTCGCCCGCTTCATGAAGGTTTTGGCGCTGATCGGCTCGGCGGTGACGCTGGTCATGTCGGTCCGCTTTGCCCAGGCGGAGCGTTTCGACAAGTTCGAATATCCGGTGCTGATCCTGCTCTGCACGCTCGGCATGATGCTGATGATCTCGGCCAACGGCATGATCGGGCTCTATCTCGGCCTCGAGCTGCAGTCGCTGGCGATCTACGTGCTGGCGGCGATCAACCGGGACAATCTGCGCTCGACCGAGGCCGGGCTGAAGTATTTCGTCCTTGGCGCGCTGTCGTCGGGCATGCTGCTTTACGGCATCTCGCTGGTCTACGGCTACACCGGCAACACCGGCTTCCAGGAGATCGCCGCGGCGCTGAGCGGCGGCGAGCGCCAGCTTGGCCTCGTCTTCGGCCTGGTCTTTGTGTTGGCCGGCCTTGCCTTCAAGATCTCGGCGGTGCCGTTCCATATGTGGACGCCCGACGTCTATGAAGGTGCGCCGACGCCGGTGACGGCTTTTCTGGCGGCGGCACCGAAGATGGCGGCGATGGCGCTGATGGTGCGCGTCACCATGGGCGCCTTCAAGCCGATCGCCGCCGACTGGCAGCAGATCATCGTCTTCATCTCGATCGCCTCGATGGCGCTCGGCGCCTTCGCGGCGATCGGCCAGACCAACATCAAGCGGCTGATGGCGTATTCCTCCATCGGCCATATGGGTTATGCGCTGGTCGGCCTTGCCGCCAACAGCCAGGACGGCGTGCGCGGCGTCGCCATCTACATGCTGATCTATCTGGTGATGACGCTCGGCACCTTCGCCTTCATCCTCGCCATGCGGCGCAAGGAGGGCAATGTCGAGCAGATCAGCGATCTCGCCGGCCTGTCGGCGACCAATCCGATCATGGCGACGATCCTCACCATCCTGATGTTCTCGCTGGCCGGCATTCCACCGCTCGCCGGCTTCTGGGGGAAATGGTACGTGTTCCTCGCCGCCATCAACGCCAACCTCTACGCGCTGGCGATCATCGGCGTGCTGGCCTCTGTGGTGGGCGCCTATTATTATCTGCGCATCATCAAAATCATGTGGTTCGACGAACCGGTCGGCGGCTTCGTGCCGATGGCGACCGAACTGCGCGTCGTGCTCGGCGTCTGCGGCGCCTTCGTGCTGTTCTACGTGCTGATTGGCGGCCCGATCGGAACCTACGCGGCAGCCGCGGCCAAGACCTTCTTCTAACGGAATGACGTTCAGGCTGGCTCCAACCGCGGCTTCGGAAGGGTTCCGGCTCGAGGCGCACGATACGGTCGGCTCCACCAATGCGCTGGCGCTGGAGCACGCGCGGGCAGGCGATCCCGGCAAATTGTGGGTCGTTTCAAAAAAACAGGAAGCTGGGCGTGGCCGCCGTGGCCGCGCCTGGGCGACGCCCGAGGGCAATCTGGCCGCGACGCTGCTGGTGATCACCAACACCGAGCTTCGACTTGCCGCGACGCTCGGCTTCGTTGCCGGACTGGCGCTGGCCGACGCGCTCGACGCCGTCGTGCCGAAGGGCAGGATCGCGATCGGCCTCGATGGTGCGAGCCAAGGCAAGAACCGTTTCGAGCTGAAATGGCCGAACGATGTGCTTGCCTCGGGCGCCAAGCTCGCCGGCATCCTGCTGGAATCGGCGATGCTGGATGGCGACTGTTCGGCGGTGGCTGTCGGCATCGGCGTCAATGTGGTGGCTTATCCCAAGGATTTGCCCTATCCAGCGACGTCGCTCAACGAGCTGGGGTCTGCTTGCGATGCCGAGACGCTGTTTCTGGCGCTGTCGGACGCCTGGAGCGAGAACGCGCGGCTGTGGAACGAAGGGCGCGGGCTTGCCGCCGTCAGGCGGCGGTGGCTGGCACGTGCGGCGGGGCTTGGCGGGCAGGTTGCTGTCAGAATTGACGGTAATGTGGTGCGCGGCACCTTCGAGACCATTGACGAGGACTGCCGTTTCGTGATCCGCGACGATCAAGGTTCGGTTCTGACGATCGCTGCCGGCGACGTGCATTTCGGCGCGGTTGCCTCGGCCGGCGTTTGACCGGCCAATACGTTTGACTGGCCAGCATTTGACCAGCTTGAATTTGACCGGCCCACAATTTTGACCGGCAAGGAAGGAAAGACCATGGCGATAGCGGAAAACGCCGAACTTGTCTTCGTGCCGCTCGGCGGTGTCGGCGAGATCGGCATGAACTTCGCCCTCTACGGCTATGGGCCGGCCAATGCGCGCGAATGGATCATCGTCGATGTCGGCGTTACTTTTCCCGATGCAACCCTGCCCGGCGTCGATCTGGTACTGCCCGACACCCGCTTCATCGAGGAGAATGTCGCCAATCTGCGCGGCATAGTCATCACCCATGCGCACGAGGACCACTACGGGGCGTTGCACGATATCTGGCCGAAGCTCAAGGCGCCGGTCTGGATGACGCCGTTCAGCGCCGGCCTGCTGGAAGCCAAGCGGCAGGGCGAGCAAGGGGCGCCGAAGATCCCGGTGACGATCTACCGGGCCGGCGAGAAATTTGCCGTCGGCCCATTCGAGATCGAGGCCATCCCCGTCGCCCACTCCATTCCCGAACCGATGTCGCTGGCGATCACGACGCCGGCCGGTATCGTCATCCATACCGGCGACTGGAAGATCGATCCGGCGCCGACGGTCGGGCCGATGACCGACGAGGCGCGCTTCCGCGCCTATGGCGACAAGGGCGTGCTGGCGCTGATCTGCGATTCCACCAATGCCATGCGGGAAGGGGAATCGCCGTCCGAAGTGGCGGTGGGCGAGGGTCTCAAGAGCGTCATCCAGAACGCCAAGGGCCGTGTCGCCGTCACCAGCTTCTCCTCCAATGTCGGGCGCATCGTCTCCATCGCCAGGGCAGCGCGGGATGCCGGCCGCCAGTGCCTGGTGCTTGGCCGCTCGATGAAGCGCGTCATCGATGTGGCTGATGAACTCGGCTATATGGACGGCTTGCCGGAATTCATCGCCGAGGAGGATTACGGCTTTATCCCGCGCGAAAACCTCGTCATCATCTGTACCGGCAGCCAGGGCGAGCCGCTTGCCGCACTTGCCAAGCTGTCGCGCAACGAGATGAAGTCGGTGGCGCTGACGGCCGGCGACACGGTGGTGTTTTCCTCGCGCACCATTCCCGGCAACGAGAAGGCGATCCTCGAAATCAAGAACCGCCTGATCGATCTCGGCATCAAGATCATCGAGGACGGCGATGCGCTGGTGCATGTCTCCGGCCATCCACGCCGCAGCGAATTGCGCAAGATGTATGAATGGGTGCGGCCGCAGATCGGCGTTCCCGTGCATGGCGAAGCGGCGCATCTGGTGGCGCAGGGCTCGTTGATGTCGACGTCCGGCATCGGCCAGGTCGCGCAGGTGCGCGACGGCGACATGCTCAGGCTGTATCCGGGTTCCGCTGCCATCATCGACCAGGTGCCGTTCGGCCGCATCTACAAGGACGGAAGGCTGATCGGCACCGACCAGGCGATGGGCATTCGCGACCGCCGCAAGCTGTCCTTCGCCGGACATGTCGCCGTCAATGTCGTGCTCGACGACAAATACGAGCTTGCCGGCGACCCGGATCTCGTCGCCATCGGCGTCGCCGAGGCCGACGGCGGCGGCGAGAGCCTGGAAGACCTGATGATCGATGCGGCAATCGGCGCCGTGGACTCCATCCCCCGCCAGCGCCGAAAAGACCTCGACCTGGTCCAGGAGGCGGTGCGGCGCGCGGTGCGTGGCGCGGCCAACGAAGCCTGGGGCAAGAAGCCGCTGGTGACAGTGTTCGTCACGCGGTGACGAACAAGGGAGTAGGGGAGTAAGGCAGTAGGGGAATAGGGAAGTAGGAGTTAGGAGCGCAAACAGATGCACTTCTAGATCCAGTTTTTCCCTACTCCCCTACTGCCTTATTCCCCTACTCCCCTAACCCGGGAGTACCTATGCTCGGACGCCTCAACCATGTCGCGCTTGCCGTGCCGGATCTGGCTGCGGCTGCGGCGGTCTATCGCGATACGCTTGGCGCCCGCGTGACCGCGCCGCAAGCGCTGCCGGAGCATGGCGTTACGGTGGTGTTCGTCGATGTCGGCAACACCAGGATAGAGTTGCTGGAGCCGCTCGGCGAAGGCTCGCCGATCGCGGGATTCCTCGAGAAGAATCCGTCCGGCGGCATGCACCATGTCTGCTATGAGGTGGACGACATTGTTGCGGCGCGCGACCGTCTCAAGGCCAGCGGCGCGCGCGTGCTGGGCGACGGCAATCCGAGGACCGGCGCACATGGCAAGCCGGTATTGTTTCTGCACCCAAAGGATTTCTTCGGCACGCTGATCGAACTGGAGCAAGCATGAGCTGGGTTTCGTTTGTCGCCCTGTTCTTCGCCACATGGTGGGTGGTGTTGTTCGCCGTCCTGCCGTTCAGCATGCGGACGCAGGACGAGGACCAGGACGTGACGCTTGGCACGGTTCCGAGCGCGCCGCGCGGACCGCACATGCTGCGGGCGGCGCTGCGCACGACGATCGCCACGCTGGTCCTCATGGGTATCTTCTACGGCATCACGAGAGGGCTTGGCCTCGGTATCGACGACATCCCGCACATCGTGCCGGATTTCAACCAGAGCCCGGCGCATTAGCCGGCTACCTACCGTGTCCGGCTATCCCAGCCTAGCCGACGCCCTGAAATCAAGCTGAGCCAGCAAGGTCAACCCAAAGTAAAGGGCGGGGCGAGTTTGGCCTGACGCAACGTCATGTAGTTTGGTAATCTGTCGTGCTAACCAAATGATTGCACAAAAAAAATGCAAGGCGCGAGGCCTTGCAATTTAAACGCGTCCGATCTGTTTCCGGTGTCCGGCGGCAGCGAGTTACCGCGCCTAGATCGCATCCTCCCAAGACTTTGACCGCGTAGGAGAGCAGATTTTTCTCTACCCTCTCGGTTATGGGGGCACACTAGCCTAAGCCAGGTGAAAATGTCACGAAGAATTTTGCCCGGAAACAGGCAATCTCGTGCTGCAGTGCACAATAGTACGGCAGGCGTTGCTTGCGAAACGCCCAGCAAGCCGTGTGCGGCAATTGCGGCGCCTGTGCAGCGCCTGGGCCGGGTTTCCATTCCGCCATGAAATGGCTATGAAGCCGAGGCAAGCAAGCCTGCGCTGCGCCGATTCCGGCGCCGCCATCCTCTCTCACGGACCAGTTCATGCGTTTGTCGCGCTATTTCCTGCCCATCCTCAAAGAAAATCCGCGCGAGGCCGAGATCGTCTCGCATCGGCTGATGTTGCGCGCCGGCATGATCCGCCAGCAGGGGCAAGGCAGCTTCTCCTGGCTGCCGCTCGGCAAGCGGGTACTGGACAAGGTCTGCCGGATCATTCGCGAGGAGCAGAATCGCGCCGGCGCGCTCGAAATCCTGATGCCGACCATCCAATCGGCCGAGCTCTGGCGCGAAAGCGGCCGCTACGAAGACTACGGCAAGGAGATGCTGCGCATCAAGGACCGGCAAGATCGCGACATGCTCTACGGCCCGACCAACGAGGAGATGGTCACCGAGATCTTCCGCTCCTACGTCAAGTCCTACAAGGACCTGCCGCTCAACCTCTACCATATCCAGTGGAAGTTTCGCGACGAGGTGCGCCCGCGCTTCGGCGTCATGCGTTCGCGCGAATTCCTGATGAAGGACGCCTATTCCTTCGACCTCGATTATGAAGGCGCCAAGGCCGCTTATAACCGCATGTTCGTGTCCTATCTCAGGACGTTTACGCGCATGGGGCTGCAGGCGATCCCGATGCGCGCCGACACCGGGCCGATCGGCGGCGACCTCAGCCATGAGTTCATCATCCTGGCCGACACCGGCGAGAGCCAGGTGTTTTGCCATCGCGACTATCTCTCGCTTGATGTACCGGGGGCGAATACCGACTTTTCGAATGACGCCGAGATCGCCGAGATCGTCAAGACATGGACGACGCCCTATGCCGCCACCGACGAAATGCATGACGAAGAGGCATGGGAAAAGCTCTCCGAAGGCGACAAGGTCTCGGCGCGCGGCATCGAGGTCGGCCATATCTTCCATTTCGGCGACAAATATTCCAAGCCGATGGGGGCCAAGGTGACCGGGCCGGACGGCAAGGATCATTTCGTCTCTGGCGGTTCCTACGGCATCGGCCCGTCGCGGCTGGTGGCGGCGATCATCGAGGCCAGCCATGACGATAACGGCATCATCTGGCCGGAAGCGGTGGCGCCGTTCGACATCGGCCTGATCAACATGAAGGCTGGCGATGCCGAATGCGACCGCGTCTGCGGCGAACTGCATGCCGCCTTTGCCGCCGCCGGCAAGGAGGTGCTCTACGATGACACCGACCAGCGGCCGGGGGGCAAGTTCGCTACCGCCGACCTGATCGGGCTCCCGTGGCAGGTAATCGTCGGGCCGCGCGGCGTCGCCGCCGGTGAGGTCGAGATCAAGAACCGCAGGACCGGCGAGCGCGAGACGCTGCCGATCGGCGACGTGAAAAAGCGTTTCGGTGCCGCCGCATGAACGAAGCGGCAGCAGCCAAACCTTCGGGGGCAGGACCCTTTTCCAGCTTCGAGCGCATGGTGGCGTGGCGCTATCTCCGCTCGCGCCGCAAGGAGACGGTAATCTCGGTCATCGCCTCGATCTCCTTCCTCGGCATCATGCTGGGCGTCGCCACGCTGATCGTCGTGATGGCCGTCATGAACGGCTTTCGCGCCGAACTGCTGACGCGCATCCTCGGCGTCAACGGGCACCTGATCGTGCAGCCGCTCGACATGCCGCTGGAGGACTATGCTCAGCTCGCCGGCCGCATCAACGGCGTGCCCGGCGTCAAATACGCCATTCCGCTGATCGACGGACAGGTGCTGGCGCAAGGCAATGTCGGCGGCGGCACCGGCGCGCTGGTGCGCGGCATGCGTGGCGAGGATCTCGGCAAGATCACAATCGTCGCCAACAACATCAAGGAGGGCTCGATCGTCGGCTTCGACACCGGCGAGGGCGTCGCCATCGGCAGTCGCATGGCCGAGAATCTCGGCCTTGTGCTCGGCGATACCATCACGCTGATCTCGCCCGAGGGCGACGTCACGCCGCTCGGCACGACGCCGCGCATGAAAGGCTATCCGGTCACCGCGATCTTCGAAGTCGGCATGTCGGAATATGACAGCTCCATCGTCTACATGCCGTTTTCGGAAGCGCAGCTTTATTTCAACATGGACGGCAGGGCGCAGACGATCGAGATCTACGCCGACAATCCCGACAATATCGACGCGCTGAAGCCGAAGGTCGAAGAGGCGGCGCAGCGGCCGATAAGCCTTGTCGATTGGCGGCAACGCAACAAGACGTTCTTCGACGCGCTGCAGGTCGAGCGCAACGTCATGTTCATGATCCTGACGCTGATCGTGCTGGTGGCGGCCCTCAATATCATTTCGGGGCTGATCATGCTGGTCAAGGACAAGGGCCACGACATCGCCATCCTGCGCACCATGGGAGCGACGCGCAGCGCGATCCTCCGCATCTTCCTGATGACGGGGGCTGCGATCGGCGTTGTCGGCACCATCGCCGGCGTGCTGCTCGGCGTCGTGATCTGCCTCAACGTCGAGCGCATCCGCCAGTTCTTCTCCTGGCTGGCCGACGAGCGGCTGTTCAATCCCGAGCTTTATTTCCTCAGCCAGCTGCCGGCCCGGATGGATGTCAGCGAGACGATCTCGGTCGTTCTCATGGCGCTGGCGCTATCGTTCCTGGCGACCCTGTTTCCGGCGTGGCGCGCGGCCAGGCTCGATCCGGTCGAAGCGCTGAGGTACGAATGATGGCCGAGGCCATTATCGAGCTGAAGAGCGTCGAGCGGCACTATGTGCAGGGGCCGCGCAAGCTGACCATCCTGAATGGCGCCGATTTTTCGCTGAAGCGTGGTGAGATGGTGGCGTTGGTGGCGCCGTCGGGCACCGGCAAGTCGACGCTGCTCCATACGGCCGGGCTGCTGGAGCGGCCGGACGCCGGCGACGTGATCCTGGCGGGGCGCGCCTGCGGCCGGCTTTCCGACGACGAGCGCACGGCGATCCGCCGCAACGACGTCGGCTTCGTCTATCAGTTCCATCATTTGCTGCCGGAATTCTCGGCGTTGGAAAACATCATGATGCCGCAGCTGATAAAAGGGCTGCCGCGCAAGGAGGCGGCCGAGCGGGCGGCGCAATTGCTCGACTATATGCAGATCGGCAAGCGGGCGCAGCATCGCCCGTCCGAGCTCTCCGGCGGCGAGCAGCAGCGCGTCGCCATTGCGCGTGCCGTCGCCAATGCGCCGCTGGTGCTTTTGGCCGACGAGCCGACCGGCAATCTCGACCCGGTGACCGCTTCCTATGTGTTCGAGGCGCTGGCAGCGCTGGTCCGGCAATCGGGCCTGGCGGCGCTGATCGCCACCCACAATCATGAGCTCGCCTCGCGCATGGACCGCCGCGTGACGCTGGCCGACGGCAAGGTCGTGCCGCTTTAGGTGCGTCGGTAGTCAGGTAGTGACGGCCCGCGAACTGGCAGAAGCCGTTCCGCTATTTTTCGTGCGCGCTCTCGGCCCGAACGGATCGGCAATCTCCCTCTCAACCCTTTCTTAACCCTGCCGAAAATGACCGCGGGCGATTTCGGTGATGCCCGGACCGCGGTCGTTGACATTCGAACAAAATTAGAACAAAATAAGAACATACTAACAACAGGAGAGAGTTATGACCGATCTTGTTCAGGATGTCGTCTCGCTGGTGTGCATGAGCACGTTCCTCATTTCCATGGCGATCTGGATCGGCGCGATGTGAGGATTGGGCTCAAGGATGGGCTCGATGCTGATGAGCGAGGGCCGCCTTCGCATATTGCTGCAGGCATTGGGCTGGTAGTTTCAGCCGGCCCTGCGGGCGGCTTCGACGGGCGACACCGCGGCGGGCCCGAACACGTCCTCGAAAGCGGATTTCAGCGCCAGGTCGAGGTCGGCCATGGTCACGGGAAGGCCGAGGTCGACAAGGCTGGTGACGCCGTGATCCTGGACGCCGCACGGCACGATGCCGCTGAAATGGCTGAGGTCCGGCTCGACATTGATGGCGATGCCGTGAAAGCTCACCCAGCGCCTCAGCCTGATACCGATGGCGGCGATCTTGTCCTCGGCCGCCGAGCCGTCGGGCAAAGTGGGGCGATCCGGCCGCACCACCCACACGCCGACGCGGTCCTCGCGGCGTTCGCCGCGTACGTTGAAGGCGGCCAGCGTGACGATGATCCATTGTTCGAGTGCCGCGACGAAGGCGCGGACATCCTCGCGCCGCCGCTTCAGGTCGAGCATCACATAGGCGACGCGCTGGCCCGGCCCATGATAGGTGTATTCGCCGCCGCGCCCGGCGGCAAAGACCGGGAAACGGTCCGGCTCGATCAGGTCCTCGATGCGGGCGCTGGTGCCGGCGGTGTAGAGCGGCGGGTGCTCGACCAGCCAGACCATCTCGCCGGCAGCACCACTGCGGATTGCCTCGGCGCGCGCCTCCATCACGGCGAGCGCATCGGGATAGCCGGTGAGCCCGGGCTCGATGCGCCATTCGACCGGCGCCGAGCCGGGCAAGGGCAGGAACGACGTGGCGATCTGGCTGCGTTCTGTCATGATATCTCGTCTCGCCACCCATATGGCGGCAATTGGTACAAACGTCCAGTTCCGGCACGTTCGGCCCTTGAAGAGTGATGCCGATGTTCGGCCGATTATTGCTGGCCGCGCACTTGTTTCACCGGAAACGATTTGCTACACGCCGCGGGCCGGTTGGTTCCGGCTCCTACCACGTGCGGTCGTGGCGGAATTGGTAGACGCGCAGCGTTGAGGTCGCTGTGGGGCAACCCGTGGAAGTTCGAGTCTTCTCGACCGCACCATTAAATTAGTGAACTGACTCTCCTAACTCATTGAAATGTCATATCGACAGATCCCCCTCTCACGGGGGATCTTGGAATTCTTGCCGTAGTGCGATACAGTCTGCGATACGAAATGAGATACATCGCGAGATTGGCCCATGCGAAAAGAGGCCGTCCCAGAGCCCGCCAGGGACCCGGATCGCTACCTCATCCAGCGCGACGGGATTTTCTATTACCATCGGCGAGTGCCTGCCAAGCTGGCCGGCATCGACGATCGAGGCACCTTCATTCGCAAGTCTTTGGGAACGGACGAGCGTCGCCTGGCACGTGCAATGCGCGACAGGCTTGAAGACGCGGATAAGACCCTGTGGGCCGTGCTTCTTTGCGGCGGCGAGACAAGATCAGCACTTGATCAGTATCGCGACGCCGTTCGCCGGGCTGAAGCCATGGGCGTTTCCTATCTTTCAAACGGACAAGTGGCAGGCTTTCACAATGTCGATGCGATCTTGAAGCGTGTCGAGGCGCTGGAGCGCGTCCAGGCAACCCCCGCCGTGGCCGACGCTCTTCTCGGCGGTGTGCCAGTGCCGCCGGTCAAAATCTCAGACGCTTTCGATCTCTATGCCGATGAGATCATGGCACATGAAGTTGCAGGCAAGAGCCAGTCTCAGCGCCGAATGTGGAGGAAAGTAAAGCAGAGGGCCGTCAACAATTTTGTCGGCCTGGTTGGCGACAAGCCCATCGGTGAAATCACGCGCGAGGATGGACTGGCCTTCTACCGATTTTGGCTCAAGCGTGTTGCGCCGTCGCCCGACGTCGGACCCGCAACACATTCCCCGTCGGCCGGCAATCGAGATCTCGGCAACATGCGCGACCTCTACAGGCGCTATTTCGCTCATCTGGGCGAGGAACAAAAAGGCACCCCGTTCGATGACCTGCGCTTTTCGGAGCGTGGCAAGCGCCGTCGTAAACGGCCGTCATTCGAATCCAAATGGATATCCGATCAGATCATGAGGCCAGGCGCATTAGCATCCCTGGATGCTCAAGCGCGCCGATGCGTTCTGGCGCTGATCGAGACAGGCGCACGGCCAAGCGAGATATGCAATCTCGACGAAACCGTGATCTTTCTGGACACACCGGTTCCCTACATTCGCATAACCCCAAGGGAGGACGCCGATGATCCGCGCGAAATCAAGACCGAATGGTCCGTGCGAGATGTGCCGCTGGTAGGCGTCGCCTTGGAAGTTTTTAAGAAAAGTCCACAGGGATTTCCGCGCTACCGCAATCGTGAAGAGGCACTTTCAGCAAACCTGAATAAGTATTTCAAAACCCACAAACTGTTCCCGACTCCGAAGCACAAGATTTACTCGCTCCGGCACAGTTTCGAGGATCGTATGAAAGAGGCAGGCCTCGACAGTGAGCTTCGCAAAATCTTGATGGGCCATACGATCGAGCGGGTAGAGTATGGTTCGGGCGGATCACTGCAATGGCGACGCGACGAGCTCAAGAAAATTGCTTTGCCTTTCGATCCCGAGATCGTTTGAGCCGTTCCTGGACGCGCAGCATTGCGCCCGTCTCTGCAATCAGTTTCTTCTTTTCCCGTTCAAGACGCTCGTAAATTGGGAGATACGCTTGTCCTTTTTTGCCAGCCTTGTGAATAGCAAGCGCCAGTGTATCCAGAGCGCGGTCAATTCGCTCTAACGTCACAGACTCAGGAACCGTGCTGACCCGTGGCAGAGCACAATTTGTCCGCGGTTCCCATCTCCGTTTTCGGCTCGGTGATGACACAGAGGAGATAATGGCAGCAGGAGCAGGTGAGAAAAGCGGTTTGGCTCTGGCATAGTGCGGCGGCGCGCTTCGGCGTAGAAATCGGAAAACGGGCCTGCGGCGGCAGCTCTGAAATCGATCGGCGTTAGGCCTTCATCCGCCGGAGATCGGAATCCGCAACCCACCATCTATGGCACGCGACTGCAGATCAGTCGCGGTACGGCACCTCTCGCCGGGGGTGGCGGTCCCGCGTCTCGCCTGTGGCGCCGCTATGCTGACGCTCCTTCGGCACCCGGTTAACCGGTCTCGAGGTCACGAACTGGCTACGTCGACGAAATGAATCCTCCTTAGACCAATGGACATTTCATCGACTGCGCTTTGTACGCCTTTTTTATTGACGAGGCGTTCTTTTGCTACTGTGGCAAGCGGCCTGACAACAAATCGAAATCGAGTCCCACGAACTCGAAATTGGGAGTCATGACGATGGTTGATGGGGCATGACCTGCCACTGAGTTTTTCCTCCATCTGAGATTAGAGTCCGGCCTCGATTGAAGGACGGACCGATGAAGAGAAAGCGGTTTACGGAAGAGCAGATCATCGCGGTTCTGCGTGAGCACGAAGCGGGGGCGAAGGCGGGCGACCTGGCGCGCAAGCATGGGATCTCCGAGGCGACGCTGTATAACTGGAAGGCGAAGTATGGCGGGATGGACGTCTCCGATGCCAAACGGCTGAAAGCCTTGGAAGACGAGAACGCGAAGCTGAAGAAGCTGCTCGCCGACCAGATGCTGGAAGCGTCGGCACTGCGCGAGCTTCTTTCAAAAAATGGTAGGGCCCGCCGCCAAGCGTGAAGCCATCGCGCATCTGCAGGCCTCGATGGGCCTGTCGGAGCGGCGGGCCTGTTCCTTTGTGGGCGCTGATCGCAAGATGATCCGGTATCGTTCTTGTCGCCCACCTGAGGCGGCACTGCGCGGCCGGCTACGCGATCTGGCCAACGAGCGCCGGCGCTTCGGCTATCGGCGGCTGTTCATTCTGCTCAGGCGCGAAGGCGAGGCATCGGGTATCAACCTCATCTACCGGCTATACCGCGAAGAAGGACTGGCCGTGCGCAAGCGACGCTCCAGGCGCCGAGCGGTAGGAACGCGGGCCCCGATCCTGGTCCAGGGGAAGCCGAACGCGCGCTGGTCGCTGGATTTCGTCCATGACCAGTTCGGCTGCGGCCGGCGCTTCCGCGTCCTCAACATCGTCGACGACGTGAACGCGCGAATGGCTGCGATCCCGGACACCTCGATCTCCGGCCGCCGGGTGGCGCGTGAACTGACGGAACTGATCGCCCGGCGCGGCAAGCCGGGCATGATCGTCTCTGACCACGGCACCGAGTTCACCTCGAACGCGATCCTCGCCTGGTCGAAGGATCATCAGGTGGAATGGCACTTCATCGCGCCGGGCAAGCCGATGCAGAACGGCTTCTGCGAAAGCTTCAACGGGCGGATGCGCGACGAGTTGCTGAACGAAACCCTGTTCCTCGGCCTCGACCATGCCCGAACAACCATCGCCGAATGGGCAGACGACTACAACCGATCGCGCCCACATTCGGCGCTCGGATACCTCACGCCTGCGGCCTATGCCGCCAATCTCACCGCAACGGACGATCGGCTGCGCAACCCGACCAGTTCCGCCGATCACCCGTTGCTCAACCCGCGCCATACGGCGTAAAACCCGCCGAGGCTCTAACTGCAGGCGGCTGAAAATTCAGTGGCAGGTCAGAAGCAACCCCGACCAAGAGTTCGCTCGGCGGACCGGGAACAAAGAAAAGCCGAAAGCAGCCAAGGGTAGAAGAAAAGGTCGGCGCCACGTTAACCACGTTATCGCCTTACATCGAACCTAGAGGTGGCTTTCTCGTTAGTCGTCTATGGAAGACGATCAATCTAGATTCCGTTGTCACCCCGAGCCGTCCGGCACGTGGATGGTGTGGGATGAGGTCGACAATGCCCCGGCAAGCTTAGGAGGCTGCTCACTTGTCGGTCGGACATGGCAGCGCGCCAAAGTGGCCTGCGATTTGCTGAAGCGCATTTATGACAACCGGCTGGAGGCTCGATCGCATGCGAGAAAGCCGGTGGCCGAGCCGGTGGACCGAGTCGACGACCTCATATCATCCATCCGCAAGAGCCGCAGTTTTGCAAGTTTGTCTCAAGGCGGGCGGGGAGTTCCATTGAATTCCGGGCAGTCGATCTCGCGACCCGGGTTGGGTCAAAGGGAAACATAACCGAAGACTGCCCCGGATTGCGCGGCAACTTTGCCGAGGGCGTACACCTGTCTCAGGGGCGAGGAGGACCTTTGGCACGCCTCGCTGCAGGATTTTCGGGAAGAAGGAACTTAATCCCATTCGCCAGCTTATGGCTGGATGAGCACACGCGGCATCAACTTCTTCGACAAATGGATGGCAGAGCATCTGCCTAACGCAAGGTCAAACGATCCGTTCGCCATTAGGGATCTTGCCGACCAGGCTCTCAAAGCGGCTGAGGAGAGCGGCATCAAGGCACATGAGATCGAAGAGGAGGTCGGGAACGTTTTCGACGTCATTTTCGATGCTGCATCGTGAAGGCGGCATGGTGGAAATGCCCTGAAGCGACTAGCATTCGGCCGACAGACCGGACAGTGAAATTCGGTGCGGCGACACCTTCAACAGATCGCCATGCATGCCTCAGAAAACACTTGCCGACACTCTGGCCGCCCGCGAGACGGTCTATGTCAATTGCGGCCAGCCGATGTGCTGCAAATCGACGAGGCTCGATATCCGGCGCTGAGTGACAGGCTCGGCCGTGACCACGGCTCAATGCGTAACGACCTAGTCGGGCTTTTGTTTGCTCAGATTGCAGGGCTGCCGGCCGTGACCGCCGGCCGGTGTTCTTCACATGCATTCCTGACTACGAAGGCCAGCAGCGTGCGCGCAATCGCGGCTGGAAGCCAACTTTTGAACGAGGGGGCTGAAAGTGGCCGGCGCCAAAGCCTACGCGCTGCCGTCGCGGCACAGGAGCGGTGCCTCATGTTTGCTGCGAGAGCAAAGGCCCGTTTCCATACTAGTCCACCATGTCCCGCAGGGGCTTCGTGCGCTTGGGTGCATCTGTTCTCATCCAGGACGCCAGGCGACCAAAGCCGACTGTGAATCGGCGGCGCTCCTGCGACGCGCAAGCCCCCGAGCTGGGCGCGTTGAGCCTGCTCCGAGTCAGCGCGCGCGCCGGTAATGCATGGCGACCGCGCCGCTGCGGAGCGGCTTGGCCGAGATCAGCTCGAGCCGTCGCGTGCTGGGCAGCCCGCTTTGGTAGAGGGTCGGGCCGTGGCCCGCGATTCTCGGGTGCACGAGGAGCTTGTACTCGTCGATTAGATCCAGCCGGTCCAGCTCGGTCGCGAGCTTGCCGCTACCGAGGAGCACGCCGGCCGGGGTCGCGTCCTTGAGCCTCTGCACGCCCGTGCGCAGTTCGCCGCCGATGTGGTGGCTGTTGGTCCACGGGAAGGCCTTTCGCGTCGATGACACTACGTACTTCGGCTTGGCCTCCAGCTTGACCGCCCACTCGCGTATCGCCGGCGGCGCCTCCTCGTCGCCGCGGGCGACTGCCGGCCAGTAGCTCTCCATCATCTCGTAGGTGACGCGACCCCACAGCATTGCTCCGCCCTCATCCATAAGGCGGGTGAAGAAGGCGTGCGTCTCGTCGTCGGCAATTCCCTCCTGGTGGTCGACGCAGCCGTCCAGGGTGACGTTGATGCTGAAAGTCAATAGTCCCATGCGGCGAGTCTAAGCCATACAATGGAGAACATGAAGGCCGATTGCTCGCGGTTGATGTTCAACTTACGCCCCCCGTGCCCCCTTCGTTTCCTTCACGTCCTGCTGCTCGGGTCGCCTTCCGTCCCATAATCATAGCTCCGCGCGTATACGTAGGGGGTGCCAGTGGCGGTGGCGGGCATTTCGTGGGATTGATGCACTGAATCTGGGCCGCGCCGGCCCGGGGGGAAAGACCGTGAAAACCGCCATCACAGTACTCATTGTTCTGCAAGTCGCCGATTTGGTGGCGACGCTTGGGGCCGATTACTTTGGTCGTCGCCGCGCCACGCTATTCGCTGCCTGATCTATGCCACGCACGCCATGGGCGAGCCGAAGGCTTGCAAGGAGGCATTGCCACGGCCGAGCTGCCATAGGACGCGCGTGCCTAGGCGCGACCCATTGCGGCGAGCGTCCCGAGGAAACAGGCCACAAATGAGCCCGCGCGCATGGTTTCCCTTCAGTGGGACGATAGTCACCAGAGCGCGTTCATGCCAGCCGGCATAACCGCACGGGCAGCCCTTCGGCGGCTGCCACTATATCCACCCGCGCTCCCTTGACCGTGTACCTAATTCTCAGGGGAGAGGTACATTTTGGCCTCCTTAGCGGCAGCCTCAAATGCCTTTCGGATCACGTGAGGGTCAATCGGATCGCCCTCCACAGCCGACAGGCAGAGGGTCACAGCCTTGTGCCAGCGAGGTCCTCGCCGGGTCCACGTCTTGAGCTGCTCAAGGGCTGCCCTCGCATTGTTGCGGCTACGCCGATCACCGGCTTCAGTCCTTACGAACACCGGAGGGGCGAACCAATGGGTTGGCATGACGGGAATGTAGGGGGGGACGAGCCTGCCGACCACCCAGTGGTAGTCCGCGATAATGGAACAACGCAGGTCCTCGGTAGTTTAGAAATCGCAGCGGTCAATTCTTCGTGGATGCAGCCGCTGTTGGGTCCGCCGGCTTTCTCACGAGTGGCGGGCCCGCCTTATGGAGGGACTAATATCCCCTGCTCCTTGGCGGCAGCCAGGAATGCCTTGCGGGCCTCCTCAGGCTCCATCTCGTCGGCAAGCACAGCGACGCAGACGTGCACCGCGAGATTCCACTGGGGCCACGTTTGGTCCACTTCAGGAGTTCCTTAGCCGCTGCATCGGCGTTGTTGACGTGGTTCGTCATACTTGGAGACTCAGTCCCGACAGGGACCGGAGGGGAGAACCAGTGATTTGGCGTAAGGGTCACTCCTTGCCGCCCTTGCCGCCCCTTAAGCCCCCTAAGCAACTTTTGCTCATCCGTCAGCGTTCGTTTTAATGATAGACTAAGCAGCTTTCGAAGGTAGCTGCAGGCCGCATCTGACCTCTGCTTTGTTCTCTCGACGATTTCGTCTGGAATGGTAGACCAGAATGTTTGATAGAAATTTCTGAGCGGGTGATCGGACAAGTGGCTCGAGTGACCAAGGTGAAGACGATCAGGGTCCCATCGATTCATTGTCTGATGCGGACTATGCGGTTCAGTTCGAATTTGACCACGATCTGGGCTAGCTGGTTCCCTGCTTCATCGCGGACTTGAATGCCAGCCTCGTGATAGGTGCCATCGGGCAGCTTTTCTCTTGCGATTTCAAGCAGCGTTTTTGCTGCCTCATCCTCCGCAGATTCCAGGTTCGGAAGCTCTGAACCTTCAGGGTCTGGGAAGGTCTCTCCATTGCTGGACAAGTCGAAGAAATAGCGCGGCATCAATCCTAACCAGGATTGCCGGAAAATGTTCAATGTCTCTTTTTTACATACAAAGAGCTAATCCAGCATGGCCCGCAGGGGCTCTTGCGCTTCGGCGGCCTGTATTTTCAACCAGCCTGGCCTTGTCGAGGTCGATCGTCACCGGCGACCTCACGTCGATGGTCACCTTGCCGCCTTCCTCGTCCACCGTTCCTTAGTTTCTTTAACAAAGGCTTTCACCCGGGATGCGTCCCTGTCACGGGTTTGCAGGCCACAGCGATCCGGGATGACCGATCCGTCGGTGGCCGAATTTCCTTCCAACCGTCGGTTGGTGGACGCATTGCAGCTGATGCGCCTAAAGTCCTTGACGGTCCGCGTGCACCGGGCAGGCCCATCCCGCATCCCCCAGCGTGGTGCAAGCCACTTGATCGGATCCCGCCGTCCTGGCATGTGCGGCCGGACTTTTTATCCAATTCGCGGAAAACCGAGTCGGCTTCGACCTCCGTCACCTGTCCGTCGCGAACGGCTCATGCTCGGGAAGGTGATGATGCAGCACTTCGACAAGGTTTCGCTTGTCGAATGTCTGGCCGCAAATTGGGCAGAACTCCAAACCATAGGTGGTCGCCCCCTTTTGGCTCGAAGCAAACAATCGCAGATGAAGCCGCGCATAACCGCTTTGCGCTTATGTCGGCCGTTCGAGGCGGCGATAGACATTCTCAGAAGCTGACGTTCAGCTTTGCCAGGAGTATCCGCTACGTCATCGTGTCGGTCGCTCCAAATAATGATTTTGTCTTCACTTTCCGGAGAACGGAGGTTCTAATCTATGGGAGCTGCTTCAAATTCGGTCCTGGATCGCGGAAGGGGGGCGACATGGTGGATTCTGCCCGGATCGACAAGCTGATCGCAGCGGTGCCCCCCGCCTTAGCGCTTCGAGCCGGGCTGGACCTCGGCATCTTCACCCGGCTCGGTGGCAGCGCGGTGACTGCTGACAGCCTGGGGGCCGCGCTCAAAGTCGAGCCCGATCGTCTGTCGCGGCTCCTCTACGCGCTCGCCAGCATCGGTCTCCTCGAAGTCAAGGATGGTCAATTTCGCAACGGAGCCGAAGCATCGGCCTTCCTCGACGCGTCCAAGCCGACCTATGGCGGCGGCGATCATGCGCTCCTGCGCGAGCTCTGGGGAGCCGACTTGCTGACCGCAGAGTCGCTGCGACAGAACCGGCCGGCTGCGCTGCACGACTTTTCTGAAGCAGGGCCCGCAGCGGCGGCGGCCTTCAGCCGCATGCTCGCACCGGGCGGGGTGATCTTCGGCCGACATCTGGCCCGGGAGATAGACCTCTCTGCGATCGCTTCGGTGATCGACATCGGCGGGGGCTCCGGGACCATTCTCGTCGGACTTCGCGAGCGGCAGCCGCAGATTGCGGCGACATTGATGGAACTGCCAACGGTCGCAGCGGCCGCGCCAGATATCCTGTCAGAATACGGTGCCGCTGACGTGGTTGTCGAAGAGGGGGACATAACTGTCGCGCCATCGATCGGTCGGCACGATCTGGCGATCCTGAAGGCCGTCGTCCAGGTCCTTCCGCCTGACCAGGCGCGCAGTTCGATCCTGAACGCGGCGCGTTGCCTCACACCGGGAGGCGAGATCGCAATTGCGGGGTGGGGTGTCGTCGATGACGACCGCCTCGGCCCGCCTGAGGGTGTCTTTCTCAATATCACCTTCTTGAACCTGTACCGCCACGGCGAATCGTACACTGAAGGTCAGTATCGAGCGTGGATGACCGAGGCTGGATTCCGGGATATCTCCAGGTCGCGCCTGGCGGACGGCTGCACCTTGTTTCGTGCGCGCCTCACGGGCTGATCGTGGTTGGATGGTTGGTTTCGGACGCAAGGCTCTCCGAGGCGCCGATGAGCACACGGCAGTATGCCCGGCTGGTCGATAAATGGGTCTCAGCGATTGGGCTGCGACCTGAAGACGGCACACTACCAAGGGGCTGTCATTGGTGATTAGCGGAGCGGCCTGCCAGGGCCGTTGCGTTGGCGCCGCCTCAGGTCGAAAATGCCCCATGGAAGCAGTCCGATTTCCCAAGCTCACGACACCAAGGCTCGTGCTTCGGGCGCCGAGCGAACGGGATATCCCAGCATGGTTTGCGCGCGCGATGGATGTCGTCCCTTGCCGGCGATCCCATTCGTGACGACAGAAGGGCAGGCGAACGGTGGTTCGCCCGTTCGCGTCAGCGATTCGCTGACGGCAAGGCGATCCAGTGGTCCGTAGACCAAGCAGGAGTATCGGACGCGATCGGGACGATAACCCTGTCCTTCGGCGCAACCGACGCCAAGGCAGCCGCATTGGGATTTGTGCTGGCGCGTGCGCATTGGGGGCACGGACTGGGCAGCGAGGCGGCGCGCGAAGTCCTCCGCTACGCCTTTGAAACTCTGGCGCTTGAACAGGTGACGGCCGAGGCAGCGGCGCGCAATTTCGCGTCGCTGCGAATATTGGCGAAGCTCGGCTTCAAACATATCGAGAGCTTAATCGATGAGTCCCACGGCGAGCGCTGCCAGCGTTTTGCGCTCGACGGAGAGGTCGGATCGTCACTGTTGGCGAGCAACGCGATGCCAGACTGCTAGGCTTTGAACCATCCGCCAATAGAGATTGCTTGTTCTGTTTAGGTCCGCAATGAGGTCGCCAGCGGAACGTCCATTTGCTGGTGACTTCAGCCTAGAAGCTGACAGTCGGCTCACGGCCCCATTCCTGACATAGTCGCTACTGCTCAGAAAATCACTTGCTCAGCCGGCTTCCACCGTAGGAATACTCACTTGAGCGTTTGACCCTGAGTTCTTCGTTCGCTACGGGAGCCTCGCGCGGCGTCACAACCATAGGCGTCATCGCCGCGCTCATAACACGGATGGGCAAGCGCGTGACTGATCGCCGTCCCCGCGTTCACTCCTGTCTGTTCATCCTGAGCCTATGCCGTCCTCGATGGATTGGGTCTGACCAAGGACCGCCTTCGCTTCGCTCAGTCTCGATCGTCTTCGCGCAACGACGGCGCTCTCGTTTTCTTCCCCTGGCCATACCACCCCACCACGCAGGCATGGCGGGGAGCCCGGTTTGCGTCCATTCCTCGCGGCCCAAGAAAGGCTCGCGCCGCCGTCTTTCACTTCGTTTCAGCCACTTTGGGGTGCGGACCCATCGTCCACGGTCTCACGACCACCATCGAGGCCGCGATAGGCGCGGCCCGAGATAACAGAAGGAACGACCACAATGGCTACGATCGGCACTTTCTCCCGCACCGCGAACGGCTTCTCCGGCTCGGTCAAGACCCTCAACCTCAACGTCAAGACGATGACTTTGACCCCAGCGGAAGGCGACAACAAGAAAGGTCCGGACTTCCGTATCTTCTCTGGCGCCACCGAATTCGGAGCGGCATGGAAGAAGACCTCGCGCGAGGGCCGCGACTACCACTCCGTCAAGCTCGACGATCCAAGTTTTCCCGCTCCGATCTATGCAAGCCTGGTTGAGACCGACACCGACGGCGAGTTCTCGCTGATCTGGTCTCGCCGCGCCGCAGAATGATCCGACTCAACACGAAGCCCCGCCGGCAAGGTGGGGCTTCGCCATGTTCAGGTCCGGTGCTGCCTGGCACATCAGTCGGGTGCGGAACGCTACGTTTTTGCGGGTGCCTTGCGCGCCTTCCTAGTCGGCGACTTGATTGCCGTTGCGGTTGCTGTCGCTGCTGCCGCACGGGCAGCCCGTTTTGGTTTTTCCGCCGCGGCAGGAGTGGGCGCCACCGCCTTGCGTCCGAGGCCGATTGATTTTGCCAGAGCCGAGCGGGTAGCTGCGTAGTTCGGCGCCACCATCGGGTAATCCGAGGGCAGGCTCCATTTCTGCCGGTATTGGTCAGGGCTCAGATTGTAATGCGTCCCGATATGTCGCTTCAAGGATTTGAATTTCTTTCCATCTTCCAGGCAGATGATGAAATCAGGTGACACTGATTTCTTGATCGATACCGCCGGCTCCAGCTTGACTGCGGCCGGAGCGACAGGCGTGCCGATCCCTTGCAAGGCAACATAGGTGTCCCCAATCAGCTTCGACACCTCGCCGACCGGCAGCGGATTGTTCGACACGTAGGCGGAAACGATGTCGGCGGTAATTGCTACGAGATCATCGTTGTAGTTTCGGTCTGCAGGAACGGTCATCGAGTTTTCCTCTTGTCTAATGGCGCGCGTTGAAACGGATGAGCTGTTTATTGCCAATCTCGCAAACAATTCGTTATTTCCGCCAACAAACCTCATTGGTTGCAAATATCAAGGGGGAAGCTTCGCTTCCATCATTCTGCCCGGCAGATAAAGTTACTGATCGCGTCGGAAAAGCGAGGCCTTCCGCTCACCTTGTGCGCGGGAGGCACCCAGACCTGGACACACCAGCGCCAGAACGTATCGCGCCTGCGCTGCACGATTGAGCGATGAACGTGCGTGCAACACTTGTCGCCGCGACGCTCTGCGGTGCGATCCTCCTCGCGCGCCAGTGTGAATTGGACGTTCGAGTGCGGTTCATCTGGAAAGGATCGGTCGTGTCAGGTTGGGCTGTATCTAGTCGCGCCAGCGGCAGGATGGATGTTACTCAAACGGCCACCGTCATGCTTTTGAACGGCAGGCCAACCTACTGACTCAGCGAATTGCTCTGGCGTCCCGCCTCAGAAGCGCTTGCCAGCTACAGCCGACAACCGGTTTGCCGACGCGGCATCGCTGTCGTCGCTCGGGGTGCCAGCCTTGGACATGGGCGCGAACAAGACCACGCGGCCGAGCACTGCATGCCTGCCAGGGTGCGGTGTGGTCGCCGGCTACGAGATCCTTCTCTTTCTGACGAACTGGGACAGTCTGACCGCCGCTATTTCGGCCCGCTCTCGCCCACATCAATCGTCCAGCGCAATGCCGTCTGGGTCACCAACACCTCTCCGGCGTCGGGTTTTTCCAACGATCGCTGCGCGGCGAGCCGTGAACGCGCGGACAGTCATCGTCAAAGGCTCACGAAAGCACAAAAGCAGCGGGCAAATCTGCACCTTTCGCGACGACACCCGCATCTCGGTGACATCTCAACTCTGACGCTCGACGGAAAGCTTGCTGTTGTGCTGACCGAGAAGCCGACGCAGAAAGGCCTCAGACTGTCGCGTCTTCTGCGAAGGCAGGAGATCGGCGCGTTGTGGGATCGCGCCGGCGACAAGGCCAGGTGGTATGTCTCCATCTCGATCGACCATCCACAGCCTGTCCGCGCCGACCTGTTCCAGTCCGTTGCCGAGACAAGTGTCTGGACCTCGCACTGGACCCGGCTGTCGAACCGCGATGAGCGCGGCTGAGCGGGTGCTCGGATGGCGACGGTCATGACCTCTTCTTCTTGCCGACGAGCTGCTGCTTCACCCCAGCCGGGTTGGCGTCCGCCGGGTGCAAACACGCGCCGTCCATCAGCCAGCTCAATCGCCACCATGCCGTCGGGCGGCTGCACCAGATCGCGCAAGGCCCCGAGCGCGGGCAGCCCTTTTGCTGCGCCATCGGCAAGCACCACCGTTGCCAGTTGCGGCGCCTTGCGAGCGGTCAGGCCGAACTCGACCCGCCAGCGGAACACCATGCTGGGGACGATCCCATGGCGGCGACAGACCTGCGCCACGGCGACGCCGGGCTTCTCCGTCTCCTGCACGATCGCCCGCTTCTGGTTGTCGCTGAAGCGGCGCCGGTTCGATCGCCCGTCGACCGCGTCCGGCGTCAAGCGGTATTTGCGTCGCGCGCAATTAGCAGCGCTGCTTGATTGGGCTCGGGCACTCGGGTGAAGCAGGGATCGCCACTCGGTTTCGTCGCCGGATTCTTCCAGGCGATTGCGCCAGATCCGCAACGCATGCGGCGACAGACCAAGTGCAGCGGCATACTCCGCGTGCCCCATGCCGCTCCAGTTCATCGCCTTGACATGCATGCTCCAGAATGCCCGCAGAGCGATCGGGCCGCTGTCCGTACGCCTGCCGTAGCGATAGCGCGGAGGCCTTTTGGGCCGCTTCGGCGGCACCTCCTTGCGCGAACGTGCTGCCTTCTTCCGGTGCAAGTTCTGCAGCCTTTCCGCACGCTTGCGCAGATCATCCGCGCTCACCAGATGGCGCATCCACAGCTCGAATGTGGTGATCGAGAGATCGCGTCGGCGACAGTATTCCAGTGCATCCTGGTTGCCGCGATACCAGCTCGCAACATGCGACGACCAGTAAGGACTGTTGGCCTTGGCCCAGGAGCGGCGAGCCGCCATCGGAGATCCTCCATATGACGAAGGAACCCCACATGAAGCTCAATTGCACTAGCCGAATAGGTGCAGGGACCGGACGCTTACCGAGGGTGGATTAGGACAGCGAGGGTGGATTAGGACAGCAAGATAAAGCGAGCTGGCGCTCGCGCTCGCTTCGCTCGTAAGTCTCTGTCTGCACATTGTTTTTCCGGGCGGATGTCGACGCAACGCAGAATGACGCGAGGTGCGGGGTTGACGGTCTATGGCTATGCTGTTGATTGGAAAAGCAAAGCTGTCGTGCCGCAGCGATGTGCGATCGGTTGTTCTACGCCGCAGCAAGTCTTTGCGCGCCGTAGAACGCCCGGCGCTCCGGCCACCTTGAAGCACCAAATCCGACTCCCGATGCTGTCGTCATGGCAGATCGTGACAGCGACAGATTCGAGGTTCGCATTGGCCGGATCCGGCGCAGCAGCACGCCGGTCAATTCGCGCACGCTGCCCTTTCTGCGCCAGGTCGAGATTGCCATCCGCAAGCAGGGCGGCAATCCCAATCGCCTCGGCGCAAGCAGGAACGACGGGCAGGGGAGCGGCCGCTTCAACGCGCGGGGCCGCGGCGGCAAGGTGGGGGCAGGATTGCCAAGGGACAGCGGCGGGTGGAAGCAGGACTCCAATGGCGTTCGCTTTCGTTCCCGTCGCGTCGTGGTGAAGGCGCGCGTCGTCAAGCTGCCGAAGCAAGGGAAGGGGATCACCGGGCGCGCCCAAAAATTCGCGACGACGAGCAAGGCTGTCGATGCGCATCTGCGCTATCTCCAGCGCGATGGCGTCACGAGGGACGGCGAGAAGG
The DNA here is from genome assembly GCF_042295465.1 of Mesorhizobium sp. ISC25. NCBI lineage: Bacteria > Pseudomonadati > Pseudomonadota > Alphaproteobacteria > Hyphomicrobiales > Phyllobacteriaceae > Mesorhizobium > Mesorhizobium sp. ISC25. The sequence goes on from NZ_CP135441.1 coordinate 583,947, forward strand.
GCAGGGTGTACTCGGCCGTCGAGGACGAGGCTGACGGCAAGGCCTTCGTCGAGCGCGGCCGTGGCGACCGGCACCAGTTCCGCTTCATCGTCGCGCCGGAAGATGCTGCCGAGATGGAAGACCTGCGCTCCTTCACCCGCGATCTCATGCGTCAGATGGAAACCGACCTCAACACGCGCCTCGACTGGATCGCTGTCGACCATCACAACACCGGTCATCCGCACACCCACATCCTGGTGCGCGGCGTTACCGATGACGGCAAGATCCTGAACATCGCCGGCGACTACATCGCCCACGGCATCCGCCACCGGGCAGGCGAGCTGGTGGAACGGGAACTCGGGCTGCAAAGCGAGATCGAGGTCGCCCGCAAGCTCGCCAACGAGGTGGACGCCGAACGGCTGACCCGGCTCGACCGCATGCTGATCGCCGAACAGCAGGAGCACGATCTGGTCGACCTCCGTCCCAATGCCAGCGACAGCTACACCATTTCCAGCAACCGCTACCTGCTGATCGATCGGGCAAAGAGGCTGCAGCACTTCGGCCTGGCGAACGAGATCGAGCCCGGCCGGTGGTTGATCTCCGACCGGGCTGAAAGCACGCTGCGGGCGCTTGGCGAGCGCAACGACATCATCAAGACCATGCACCGGGCGCTGGACGAGCACGGCCTCGCCCACGAGCGGGGTCCGGCGCAATATGTCATGCACCGCCAGACCATCACCGAGCCGGTCGTCGGCCGCGTGCTCGCCAAGGGTCTTGCCGGCGACGAGATGAGCGACCGGCTGTCGCTGGTCATCGACGGCGTCGACGGGCGCACCCACTATGTCGAGACTGCCGACGCGGCAAAGCTCGAAGACATCCAGCGCGGCCACATCGTGGCGCTCGATCCGGTGCTGCCGAAGCAGGAGCCACGTGCGGCCGACCGCAACATCAGCAGCGTAGCGGGCGAGGACGGCATCTATCGCCCGAGCCAACACCTGGAGGCGATCCGCGAGACATTCTTGCGGCAGGGCAAGGACCCGGACGCCTTTGTCCGTTTCCATGTCCGCCGTCTCGAAGCGCTGCGCCGGGCCGGCCACGTCGAACGTATCGATGAAGACCACTGGCGCATTCCAAAAGACCTGTCCGAGCGCGGCATCGCCTATGATGGCCGCAACGCCGAGAAGGACTTCTCCCTGCGTGTGCTCTCGACGTTCGATCTTGACGCGCAGGTCGGCAGCGATGGCGCCACCTGGCTCGACCGGGAGCTTACGGCAAAAAATCCCATGCCGCTGGTCCGGTCAGGCTTTGGTCTCGACGTCGATAACGCGCTCGACAGACGCGCTGCCCAGCTCGTCAGGATGGGCAATGCCGAACGCGATGCAGGGAGCGGGACCATTACCTTCGCGCGCGACCTTGTAGCCACGCTGGAGCGCCAGGAGGTCACGCGGGTCGGCAAGCAAATGGCCGCTGCGCGCGGCCTCATCTTCACGCCCGTGCAGCCCGGTGATCATGTCGGCGGCACGCTGCTTGGCTCGGTCGGTCTTGCCAGCGGGCGTTTCGCCATGTTGGACGACGGGCTCGGGTTTCAACTGGTGCCGTGGCAGCCGATGCTCGACAAGCGCATCGGCCAGCACATCAGCGGGTTCGTGCAAAGCAGCGGCGGCATCGACTGGAGCTTCGGCAGAAAACGTGGAATCGGGATGTGAGCGCTCATCGGCGCGGCAGTTTTGGCTCGTAACTATCGCCGGCATATTGCTGCGCCTTTCTGGCTAACGAGTACGGATCGCCGGGCTGAACTGATAGCTTTGCCGACCACAACAGATTGCATTTAATCAGGGCGCTCTGTTCTGCCTTGTACCTGGGATCCACTGCTGCTCGGGGGTCAGCAGTAAAGATCGTAACTCCCATCAGCATCGCAAGTAAAGAACGCTTCATTGTAGCCCATAAGGAGCGACAGAAGCCGAAATTTCTCTACCTTTCAAGCTTGGCATTTCGGGGGGCTAAATGGAGCAAGCCCATACGGCCCTGCTGCTGCTCATGGGTTTCGACCGACAGGGCGGCCGCGTTTCGTTGCTCGCGGTGCGTCGAGAAGCTCAAGTTGGCAGGGATGAGGAACATTCGATAGCGCCAGGGATTCCTTACTGCTCTACCGCTGGCGAGAACTATCACGAGAGTGTCGCACTTGATCGTTCAACAAAACTCGCATGTGGGCGCTTAGCCTGCAGGCATAAACGTTTTCGACAGCACCACACGCCGTCGTTGCGAAACTAGACAAACATCATAACGATGATCGCGCCGAGGACTATCAGGACAAGCCCACCGATAAGCATTGGCATTAGACTGTTGTCGGGATCGATACCAGAATCAATCTCCTTCGTTAGCGGCTTGTCGTTCTTCTTTGATTCGGCCATGACTCATCTCCATCCGAGTAAAGCAGCAAGCCTAGAAACCACGTAATACTACGCCCCGTTGCGTGCCACCCCGGTGCGCACCGATAGTATTGGACCGCCAATGAAGTCTTCCGGCATCAGTGTGATGTCGGCCAGCGTATAGCGGTCAAGAGTGTTCTGAAAGGATGCTATCGCTTCGCCAAACATGCTTGAAAGCTTGCAAGAGCCGGTCAATATGCACTGGTTTGCAGTGGAGAAACACTCAACCAGTGCGAAATCCGGCTCGGTCAATCGCACGACATCGCCGATCCGGATCAACTCGGGCCGGCGCCCCAGAACGAGACCACCGGAACGGCCACGGATCGCCTTCAGATAGCCGCTGCGGGTCAGCGTGTTGGCGACCTTGTTGAGATGCGTCTTCGACACGGTAAAGCTACGCGCAGCTTCCTCGATCGTTATGACCCGGCCACCGGCAGAGGCCGTGTACATCAGCAGCCGCAATGCATAGTCCGAGAAAGCTGTAAGCCGCATGGATGTTTCCTTCCGTCGATCGCTGCGCGTTTGTGGAAACCCCCACAAACCAATCCTGCATCACAGGTCCTTCTCAACGATGGGTTCGATGCCGATCGTGGTCTCGCCGCGATTGAAGGCGATCGCGAGACGGAAACTGTGAGCGATGCGCAGAGCGCGCTCCATAAAAAGCGCTGCCACCTCGGGCGGGCAGATGCGGCGCACCGTTGTGCGAAACAACTGTAGCCAGCGACGGAAATGCGCCGAGCCGAGGCCGGCTATGGCCAGATGTGGTGGCAGTGGCCGGCGTTCATATCGGGACGTTCGAAGTAACGTCGCAGACCAGAAGTCGCACATCTTCGCAAGATGCTGTGGCCATCGGTCCGGCTCGATCTGATCGTGGAAAATGGGGCCGAGAAGGTCATCGCGATGAATTTCATCATAAAAACCATGCACCACGCCGCGGATCATTGTCTCGTCGAGCAGGTCCGGCAGCGGAACGCCATCGACTACGATCGTTCTCGTGCTTCGACCATCCTCGCTCATCTGCAGCTCCTGCTTTTTCTCCCATGCAAGCCGGTTCAAGCCGTTGGGTTCGCTCCTTGAGGCATCCTCTATAAAAGATAGATTGTCAATCTATGTTATTCTCCGACGGAGGGTTCGGACCAAAGGTAGGCCTGTCCGACCTGGGCATTGCTGAACTGCGTGGACATCATCACGCTAGGCCCGACCCGGGCAGTAGGCAAATTGGCGGAAATTCTCCGATGTGACCCATTTTCGAGAAAGGCCAACGCCTCATCGGATGAGCGTGCCGATCGGAGTCGCTCCCGAACCTGAGATGCCTGGAGGAGACGACAAATTTGCGAAAGGGCAGGGAGGAAGGCGGAAGTGGCAGAGCGCGGCCAGAGTACCGTGTAAATGAGATCAACAGGATCGTCGTCGGGGCCGTCGAAATCGATGGGCTTGGCCAGACGTGTCAAAGACGCGGCAGGCGAAGAGATTGTGCCAAGTAGAGCGTGAGGGATCGCGACCCCACGACCTATGCCCGTGGAGCCGCGATACTCGCGGTCGAAAAGGCCACGAAGAACCATCTGCTCGTCCAGCCCGGTCCTTCGCGCAATCCTGATCGCAATTTTTGACAGGGCTGATTGCTTTCCCTTTGTCACAAGATCAAGCGAAATGTCTTCTTCTGACAGGATGGGGCAGATCATCGGGGTCAACCTCAATGTCGATCCCAACCGGAATCGCAAAATGGGAGTGCAGCCGCACTGCTTAGGCAGGCAGAATGCACCGCGGGATAAGTGGAAATCCTGGCTACCCCCGGACGCGAAGCCAGGGCCTTCTCGCGTCCGGGCTAAAGGCCCGTTTTTAAGCGCTTCGGCTCCCGCCGGAAATCGAGGCTGAAAATATTCATAGCAATTCAGAGGTAGTGAAGGTTTTTTTCGAAATCAAGCAAACAGTGCGCACCCGAGCAGCAGAAATAATGCATTGAAATGCCAGTTAATTTCGTTTGACGAGCGAAACAGTCTGCTGCTTGCTGGGCGGGCGCGAACAGGTCGTGTCGAAAATGGAAATCGCTTTTTCAAAACAGCTTTCCAGATCTTCGGCCAGCGCGGCTTTATTTCAACAAGGAGATCCGTGATGAAGAAACTCGTCCTCGCAGTTGCCCTGACGACGGGGAGTTCGCTTTGCGCCATGGCGGCGGGTGAGGTTACCAAATCTCCGCCAGCCGCGCCTTACCAGCAGGTCAGCAAGCTTGTGAAGCTGCCCGACTTCCTGCCGGGCATGGGCCAACTCTTCATCGATCCGACGACATTGCCGGCCGGACCATTCCTTGCCTATGACCACGACGGCAAGCTTGTCAGCACGATTTATATGCTGCCGACCAAGGACCTCAATCCAGACAAGCGTTTTGACGATCTCGCTTCACCGGGCGGCAATGTCGACCATGTCGATGTCTACTACAATGCCGGCCATCCGGGAGTCGAAGAGCCGCATGTCCACGTCGTGCTGTGGCATGTCTCGGCAGCTGACGAGGCCCAGGTCGCCAAATGACACTCACGCGTCGTGAGATACTAAGTGCGGGCGGCGGCCTTGCCGCCGCCCTCTCGCTCTCTTCTGTGGCAGCATGGGCCGGCGAGGCGGTCCAAATCCGGATGCAGGGGCGCGACGACGGTTCGCAAGTCTGGTTCGACCCGATCGGCATTCTGATCAAGCCAGGGCAGACGGTTCGATGGACCAACCTCAATCCTGGCAATTCGCACACGACGACGGCGTACAATCCGGCAAACTTCGGGCGACCGCTTCGCATGCCCAAGACGGCAAAATCTTGGGATTCCGACTACCTCCTGCCCAAGGAAAGCTTTTCGGTTACCTTCACCGAGCGGGGGGTCTACGACTATTACTGCATCCCGCATGAGCATGCTGGAATGGTCGGCCGTGTTATCGTTGGCGAACCAGAGGCACATGGCTGGGCGGAAATGGTCGGAGCAAATGGCGACCTACCGGAGGAGGCCCTAAAGGCATTCCCGACTGTCGAAGACATCATGACGAAAAGGGTCGTCCGGCGCGCTTAGATCATGCGCATGAAAGGCGCGGCCCTCCGCAACAGAAGCGACCGAAGATACCAAACGGAGCGAGAGTTCCTTGGGTATCCGGAGCGAGGGGACTTTCATGTCAGGCTGCGTGTTTGCGTGTGAAACTCAACCATCATCTCAGGCCGGACGCGACGCGCGCACCCAAGTGCCGGACGCACCTCTCGATGCCCGAACTGCTGCCGAGCAACGCGAGCGTGCAACGCACCGGCTTGCCGCCTTGGGCGAGATGACGGGCGGTATTGCCCACGACTTCAGAAACCTCCTGGCAGTAATAGAATCCGGGCTCGGGCTCGCTGAGCGAAGAGCCGACGAGCCCGAAAGGGTTCGTGCCTACATTGCGGCAGCGCGGGAAGGAATCGATCGAGGGATCGAGCTAACGTCACAGCTATTGACCTTCGCGAAGCACCAGGAACTCGATATCCACGCTGGCAATTTGAATGAGTTCCTGACGTCTTTCGAGCCTTTCCTGAGGTATGGCGCGGGAGCCGATGTCCGCGTCAGGCTGGAGCTTGGTTCCGGTGTCCCAGACTGTTTGATCGATCACGCACTTTTCGACAGCACAGTGCTTAATCTCGTCATGAACGCACGAGATGCGATGCCAAGTGGCGGGGAGATCCGCGTCATCACCGAACGATTGGTGCAGACAACCGCGACACCTGACCCGCCCGGCCCTGGAACCTACGCATGCGTTCGCGTCAAAGACCACGGTTGCGGCATGGCTCCTGAAGTCTTGCGGAAGGTGTTTGATCCATTCTTCACGACGAAGGGTGAGAAGGGTACCGGGATAGGGATGCCACAAGTGCAGGCACTGACCCAGATGGTTGGTGGTCGGATCCGGATAAAGAGCGAACGAGGGATTGGAACAACGGTCGACCTTCTGTTCCCGTCAGTCCCGTCGGACATTTAGACGCCCAACTAGAACTCTCATAATTTTATGTCGCCGCTTGCGACGGAATGCAATCCCGTCAGCGCTGGACCAACTACGCTCTCGTCCGCACTTGCGGATTGCACCGCATAGACCGGATAGGAGAACTGCGGCATCTCAGGCACAAGATGCAGCCGGCCGGCTTCTATGTGAGGCTGCACAGAACTCATCCTGAAATATCCGGAGCCGCCGGTCGCTAGAACATAGTTCAGTGCGAGCGGACCGAGATCGAAAGAAAGATCCGGCGCAGCGCTTGGGAAATTCATCCCGTGGTGAAGCCCAAAATCCGGCCCCCAATCCATGTAAACATAGTCGGATTCGTCCAGGAGGCGTGCTTCGGAATTGGTAGTCACGAGAACAAGTTTTTCTTCCAGAAGCAGATCGATCTTCAAACCCGGTCTGTGCGGGGGCGCGTACATGATGGCTAAGTCGACCATTCCCGACGCGACCTGATTGATCAAATCCTGCGGCACATCGACGTGCACTCTAAGCGCAATATCCTGAAGCGAGCCGCGCATCCATCGGACCCAATCAAGCAGCAGAGGTTGCGCAAGGCTGACTTCACTGCCGACGGTCAGAACAGCCCGGCGTCCCGGCGGCACGGCAACCTGGTGAAGTGTACGTTGCCAAAGTTGGACGAACATCGGGGCGTGGCGCAGAAATTGCTCGCCGGCCGGGGTCAGCGAAGCTCCGCCTTTGTGGCGGACAAAAAGGGCCCGCCCCAGTTGCTGCTCGAGGTTGCGGATTCGTGCGCTTACCGTCGTCTGCGCAACATTCAAGCGCTCCGAGGCCCGAATGAAACTGCCGGTCGATACGATCTCGATAAAGGTGCGGGCGAGCTCGATGTCCATGACGGACATAGCATAAAATTTGCGTTTAAATGTCAATCAATTTCGCTTGCCACATAGTTAGTGTGAGCACTACGCTCGAAGAATTCCACCAAGGCTAGCGCTGGATGCTGCGCAGCGCCGGTTGGAGCGGGCGCAAGCTCTCTCCAACCTCACTCATCCTTGCCAGCAGCGTCACAGGAGAAATCATGTCGACGAAAGACAAGAACCAAGACGACGTGGGGCGTCGCGACTTTCTGAAGCTCTTCGGTGCGGCAGGAGCGGCGGCGAGTACCCTGCCGCTGGGTGGGTCCGCATCGGCGACCGAAATGATGGCCGCGGCGACCGGCAAGCCGCATCATCACACAAGCGACGCCTCGAAATCCGATGCAGGCGGCTCCGCTTATGAATTCTTCAATGTCGATGAGTCCGCCTTCATCGAGGCCGCGGTGGACACACTGATTCCGAGCGATTCAAAAGGCCCCGGCGCCAAGGAACTCGGCGTTGCGATCTACATCGATAGACAAATGGCCGGCGGGTACGGAAAGGGCGACCGGCTGTATCTGGAAGGGCCATTTGGCGAGGGTACGCCCGAGCAGGGTTATCAATTGCCGATGACGCCATCGGAACTGATCCGGGCCGGCATCGCCGACGTCAGTGCCTACGTGCAGAAAAACCACAAGAGCGCTTTCGAGAGCCTTTCGGCAAAAGATCGTGTCGCGGTGATGAGCGACCTCGAGGGCAAGAAGGTCGAGCTTCCAACAGTGCCAACCGAAACCTTCTTCGGGCTTCTGCTCCAGCTCACGATCGAGGGTTATTTCGCTGACCCGATGTATGGCGGAAACAAGGACAGGGCGGCCTGGAAGATGATCGGTTTCCCAGGCGCCGACGCCATGTACATGGACAAGATAGAACCATTTCGGAACAAGGCCTATGCGGCTGACCCGAAGGGAATTCAGGATCTCGTTTAATCGACGAAAGAAGACGAAGGAGACTGTAGCATGGCCACCAAACTCAACGAGGTCGATGTCCTGATTGTCGGCCTTGGCTGGACGGGCGGAATCATTGCCAAGGAGCTTGCATCGACCAAGCTGAAAATCGTCGCTCTAGAAAGGGGAGGTCCGCGTGACACCAATCCGGACTTCATCGACCCGCAGATCCATGACGAATTGCGCTACGCCGCCCGACACGACCTCATGCAGAACGTGCGGCGGGAAACCATCACCTTCCGCAACAGTGAATCGCAAACGGCGCTGCCGATGCGCCAGCTCGGCTCGTTCCTGCCCGGCCAGGGCGTTGGCGGCGCCGGCGTGCACTGGAACGGCGTCACCTGGCGCTGGCTCGAATGGGATCATCAGGCGCGTACCCGCACGATCGACAAATACGGCGAAAAGATCATCCCTTCAGACATGCAGCTGCAGGACTGGCCGATCACCTATGACGATCTCGAGCCCTATTACGACAAGTTCGAAAAGACCTGCGGCACCTCCGGCAAGGCCGGCAACATCAACGGTCGGAAGATCGACGGCGGCAACATCTTCGAGGGATCGCGAAAGGACGAGTACCCCAATCCGCCGATGATTGCGGCGCAAAGCATGCTGATGTTCGAGAAAGCGGCCCGCAATCTTGGCTATCACCCTTTCCCCAATCCTTCCTCAAACGCGTCGCGGGACTATGTCAATCCCGATGGCGTGGCCTTCGGCCAGTGTCACTATTGTGGCTTCTGCGAGCGCTTCGGCTGCGAGGCGAATGCCAAGGCGAGCCCGCATTTCACCGTCATTCCGCTGGCGCTGGAGAACCCCAATTTCGAGTTGCGCACCAACTCGATCGTGCTGAAGGTCAATCTCGACTCGACCCGCAAGAAGGCAGTCAGCGTCACCTATCTCGACGCACGAGGGCGGGAGTTCGAACAGCCTGCCGACCTCATCATCCTGTCGGCCTATGCGCTCGGCAACGTCAACCTGCTGCTGCAATCGGGCATTGGCGTGCCTTATGATCCGGCAACGGGCAAGGGCGTGGTCGGCCGCAACTATGCCTATCAGTGCGGTGGCGGCGCTACCGCCTTCTTCGACAAAAAAACCATCCTGAATCGCTTCATGGGGGCCGGCGCGCTCGGCACCTGCATGGATGATTTCAACGGCGACAACTACGATTTCGAGAAGGCCGGCTACATCGGTGGCGGCGGCATCAGCTGCAGCAACTCGGGCGCCAGGCCGATCCAGTCGCATCCCACGCCGCGGGGCACGCCGCGCTGGGGCTCCGACTGGAAGGAGGCAGTGGTCGACAATTATGACCACGCGGCCAGCATTGGCAACCAAGGCGCGGTAATGGCGTACCGGCAGAACTATTTGAGCCTCGATCCGACCTACACCGACGTTTTCGGACGTCCGCTGATGAGGATGACGTTCGATTTCCAGGACAACGAGGTAAAGCAGATGAACGCTCAGGCCGACATCTGCGTGACGATCGCCAAGGAGATGGGTGCGACCAAGGTCGATCGGAGCATTCCCCCGGTGCCTTATTCGATCATGCCTTACCAGAGCACACACAACACGGGCGGGGCAGTCTTCGGAGCCGACCCGAGCACCAGTGTTCTGAACAAATACCTTCAGGTCTGGGATGTCCCGAACGTGTTCGTCACCGGCGCTTGCGTGTTTCCCCAGAACGCGGGGAAGAACCCGACCGGACCCGTAGGCGCTCTTGCTTACTGGGCGGTGGATGCGATCAAGAACCAGTATCTGAAGAGTCCCGGCCCACTTGTTCCCTCCTGAGGCGACATCAATCGGATGCGGATCCGGCGGTTTGGATCCGGATCCGGGACTCCAGAGATGTTTCGTACCATACTGCCCCGGCCAGTTCGGCCAGAACCAACCCGTGCTCGTTGAAAGCAGCAAACATGAAATGGACCATGCCTGGATTGGCGACCGCGATTCTCACTGCAGTCGGTTCGGCCCATGCGCAGGACACATCTTCCGGCAATGCCGAAGCCGGCGCCGTCGCCTTCAAGAGATGCATGGCCTGCCACAAGGTCGGCCTTGAGGCAAAGAACGGAGTGGGCCCGGTCTTGAATGGCGTCGTCGGCCGAGCGGCCGGTGAGTATCCCGATTACAGCTATTCCTCGGCGAACAAGAATTCGGGTCTGACCTGGGATGAACCGACGCTAACGACCTATCTGAGGGCGCCGCGCAAACTGGTGCCCGGCACAAAGATGGCGTTTGCTGGTCTCAGCAAGGACCAGGAGATCGCCGACGTCATCGCCTATCTGAAATAGTTCAACGCTCGGGGCCAGAAGGTCGGCCCCTGACCAGACGGGAACCTGTCCCTGGGCAAAGTGCAACCTTGAGAAATTTCTCCTGCACAAGGGTCTGGGGGATTCCACGATCCAACAGATCGGCAGCTACCTGCGTAGCCGCGGCGCTGGCCATCACTGGATCGAGCGATATCGCGGCGACATCTTCGTATTCGTGTCGGATGCGGTCGACGAAGAAATCCTGAGGAGCAAATTCGCCAGCCTTCTCGATGCCGTCAATGACACAGACATGGACGGGACAGGATCTCAATGAGCGAAGAAATCTTCAACGAGAGAGTAAAATTGAAACGGGCATATGAGAGCCCTGCCGCCGACGATGGCAGGCGCGTGTTGGTTGACCGGCTTTGGCCGCGTGGGGTCAAGAAGACCGAAGCGGCCATCGACAATTGGGTGAAGGACCTCGCGCCAAGCACCGAGCTTCGGAAATGGTTCGGACACGATCCAGCCCGCTGGGAGGAATTCCGCCGGCGGTATGCGGCGGAAATCCAGGAGCATCGCGGTGAGCTAGACCGGCTGCGCGAGCTGATACGGGAGGGCACCATCACACTCGTCTACTCGGCTCATGACGAGACTCACAACGATGCCGTCGTCCTCAGAGAGATTTTGCTGAGACAGCGATGAAGACGCCGCATCGCTCCTCCGTTGCCAAAGAGGTAGGCGTGCGGTCTCGACAGCGACAACAAACCCGTCTCCCGGAACCAAACCAGGAAAATTCACCAATCATCGATGGGGGGTTCAGTTGAGGAGAAAGACAATGAAATTCTTTGTCGATACCGCCGATATATCTGAAATTCGAGAGCTTGCTGCCGCTGGGATTCTCGACGGGGTAACCACAAACCCGTCCCTTATCGCAAAGACCGGCCGACCGATCGGAGATGTGATCAAGGAGATTGGCCAGACGATCGAGGGCCCGGTTTCAGCGGAAGTCACGGCCATCGACTTTGACGGTATGGTCGCCGAGGGACAGCGCTTAGCCGACATTGCGACCAATGTTGCTGTCAAGGTGCCATCCACCTGGGATGGATTCAGGGCTTGCCGGGCGCTCAGTCAGCTCGGACACAAGGTCAATGTCACCCTTTGCTTTTCGGCCAACCAGGCACTGCTCGCGGCAAAGGCAGGTGCGACCTTCATTTCGCCGTTCGTCGGCAGACTTGATGATCTCGGTCTGGACGGCATGGAGGTGATCCGAGAAATCCGCACGATCTATGACAACGATCAAGCGTTCACGACGGAAATCCTGGCGTCCTCTATTCGCACGCCTCTGCATGTCAAACTGGCGGCAATGGCGGGCGCCGATATCGCAACCGTACCGCCCGCAGTACTCAGAAGCCTCGCCAAACACCCGCTCACCGACAAGGGCCTCGAGTCCTTTCTTGCCGACTGGGGGAAGACAGGGCAAACGATCCTGTAATCGCCCGGGCGAGGGCATGCAGGGAGCTATCATAAAACTTGCACTCAATTGCAGATTAAATTCGTTTGCATGATGTCGGAAATGGCGGGAAATTGAGCCGTGGAGCGCCAGTTTCGCTCTTGTCGGGCGAAAGCGAAATCGAGAATTCGAAGACGCGCTGGCTTTGTGCGCTCAGAGGCTGATGAGCCTGTCGCCGCTCCCCTGGATGCGATTTTGTCGAAATCGCCAAGGAGAAGAAAATGGCTGTGGACCCTACCGAAGTGATCGGGCCAGACCTGGTCCAGGGCATCGCGTTCGCCGATCTTCCCGACGGTGGAAAGCTGGTCGGCCATTGCGGCAATGAGCAGGTGCTGCTGGTGCGCCGCGGGGCCGAGATCTTCGCCGTCGGGGCGACTTGCACACATTACGGCGGGCCGCTCGTCAACGGTCTTGTGGTGGAAGACACGGTCCGGTGTCCGTGGCATCACGCGTGCTTTGATTTGCATACAGGCGAAGCCTTGCGAACGCCCGCCTTCAGTCCACTCGCGTGCTGGTCGGTGGAACAACGCGATGATCGGATATTCGTGGGCGAGAAGCGCAAACGGACCGCTCCCAAGCCGCGCGATGGAGGCTCCGGCCCCGTTCCGGAGAAGATCGTCATCGTCGGCGGCGGCGCAGCCGGGTTCGCGGCGGCCGAAAAATTGCGGCGCGAACACTATCAAGGCAGTATCGTCATGCTCAGCAATGATGAAGCACCGCCGGTTGATCGCCCCAACCTTTCCAAGGACTACCTCGCCGGCAAGGCACCGGAGGACTGGATTCCGTTGCGTGGCGAAAACTTCTACGCAAAGAATAATATCGACCTGCGTCTTAATGCGAATGTCGCTCGGATCGACGTGCGTTCTCGCGAGGTTGTGCTCGCGGACGGGACCTCGACTCCTTATGACAAGCTGCTTCTTGCGACCGGGGCCGAACCGGTTCGCTTGACCATACCCGGCGCAGACCAGCCGCATGTCCACGCACTGCGCTCGTTCGCAGATTGCAAGGCGATCATTGGGCGAGCCACCACGGCGCATATCGCTGTTGTGGTTGGTGCCAGTTTCATTGGGCTGGAAGTAGCTGCGGCCCTGCGCTCGCGCAAAATCGAAGTTCATGTCGTGGCGCCGGATGAGCGGCCCATGGAGCGGGTCCTGGGTCCGCAAATGGGCGACTTCATCCGCACCATCCATGAGGAGAATGGCGTTGTTTTCCACCTTCAGGACACGGCGAGCAGCATCGACGGCAATAAGGTGAAGCTCAACAGCGGTGGCACGTTAGCTGCCGACTTCGTTGTCGCCGGCATAGGTGTGCGACCGCGGATCGGCATCGCGGAAAAGGCCGGGCTCATCCTTGACCGCGGGGTTCTCGTGAACGCCTTTCTGGAGACGAGCGCACCAGACATATTCGCTGCCGGCGACATTGCGCGGTGGCCAGATCCTCACAGCGGCGAGAACATTCGGGTCGAGCACTGGGTGGTTGCAGAGAGGCAGGGGCAAGCTGCGGCGCTCAACATGCTCGGCCATCGTGAGAAATTCGAGGCCGTGCCGTTCTTCTGGAGCCAGCATTACGATGTTCCCATCAACTATGTCGGTCACGCCGAGCGGTGGGACGAGATCGCGGTGGACGGCGACATCGCTGCCAAAGATTGCCTGCTTCGCTTCAAACGAGAAGGGCGCACGCTGGCTGTCGCCTCCATCTTCCGCGACGTTGAAAGTCTGGAGGCCGAGCTGGAAATGGAGCGCCAAATGGCAAGCTAGCTTCGGCTTCCGAAGAGCGGAAGTCAGAGTCAGGATGGCGACGCGGAATGGGGTTGTTACTGAAAGGAGTTCGACTATGTCCACAGTGCAGCAGGAACTAGGTGTCACCCGTGGCTTGGACACGGTTGCGCCCGTCCATCGTTACTCAAAGATCGTGAAATTCGTCGACGAGGTCGCCAAGCGGGCGGCTAACGATGCACCGACCCTGGTTGAAATCTTCTCGGACAGCGGCCGCTGGTATTGCCGTGTTCGTCGCGGCGATGAAAAGACCCGGCCAATGGGTCCATACACCAAACAACAGGCTCAGCGGATCCAGGAAGCTCGGAGAATGTTGCTCGCCAAAAGAGGTGCCGCTCGCATCATGTTCGAGTAGGAGAAGGAACCCTTGAAATCGTACCGGCCGGCGGACTCCTGCTACAATGATCGTCATGAGTTTCGAACAATGCAGAGCAGGCCTCCGGTGTCTAGCCGAGCCGGAGGCAAGGACGTCTCAGGCTGATATTCCGGCATCGTCAACAGACCAGACGGACCTTGTGAGAGAAATTCTTGAGCTTCTCTAGCTTGCGCGTACGCAAGTGTTGTTTTGCCCTGACCGCGTCAATTATAAGATGCGATGTAATGGGCCGTTGCCCTTCTCCGAGGAGAGATATAGGAGCGCGAAACCCGGGAATGTTTAGCGGGCAGGGGGTTGGGGTTGCTCATCCTCTATTGATTTTGTACCAAGTACCGATCGACAAACCTGGGATCTAATTATGGACGACTACGACAACCAGAAAGGCGCTGAGCCTGAGGACGTGCGCGCCGCATTGAAGGGGTGGGCATTGTTTGGTGTTCCAATGAGTATTGTCTTTGGTGTCGCCTACGTTCTGATTGAGATGTAGTGGCCCACGAAGCAGCTAGCCTTTCGGATTACCCGAGAAGATCGGTAAGTCATTGGCGCGTTTGCAATGCCTTGGCTGTCGTCGGTGCTGGTATATTTAGGCTGCGGACTCATAAAAGCGAAGCGACGATCTGATGACCGCCAAGGCCATGCTCGACGAGAAGGCGCCGCTGGCACTTTCATCGGTATAGCGGGCTTGGCGCCAGCGGCCCGGCGGAGAAACTCTAAAAACTTTTCAATATGCCGCAAAGCCGGTACGACATATTGACCGGCGGACTGTACGACCATTTCAGGAACACCGGCCTCGATGAGTCCGACCACGCTCCAAGCACCCGACTTCCCTGCAAACGTTCGCGAGCTCGACGATGAAGCGCTGCTGGATATCGTGCAACGGCAAACGGCCCGGTACTTCTGGGAGGGCGCGCATCCCGTCAGTGGTCTTGCCCGAGATCGTCAGAAGACCACCGGTGCTCCGGCCAACGATCTCGCAGCTATTGGCGGCTCTGGCTTCGGCATCATGGCAATCATCGTTGCTGTTGAACGCGGATGGATCGATCGCACGGCGGCATTATGCCGATTGCAGCGAATGCTGGATTTCCTGGAAAGCTCGCCGCGCTACCACGGCGTGTTCCCGCATTTCATCAATGGCCGTACCGGTGCGACAATTCCATTCCGTCGCAAGGATGACGGCGCTGATCTGGTCGAAACCACTTTCCTGTTTCAAGGTCTGATCTGCGCCCGCGAGTATTTGGCCGGGATGGCAACCGAGGAGGCACGCCTTCGCCATAGCGTGAACGCGCTGTTGTCACAGGCCGAGTGGAACTGGTTCACACGCGGAGCCCGGCAACTGATGTGGCACTGGAGCCCGAACCACGGCTGGGCGATGGACAGCCCGATCAGAGGTTGGAACGAATGCATGCTCACCTTCGTGCTGGCGGCGGGATCAACTCGCCACCCCATTGATCCGGGCATCTATCACGAAGGCTTTGCTGGTGGATCCGACTTTCGAAACGGGCGCGATCATTACGGGATCGTGCTACCATTGGGAATGGATTCTGGTGGTCCGCTCTTCTTTTCGCAATATTCCTTCTGCGGGCTCGATCCACGAGGCCTAAGCGACCGATACGCCGACTACTGGCAACAGAACCTCCGTCATACGCAGATCAATTATCGGCATTGCGTCCGCAATCCCCATAACCATTTGGGATACGGCCCTGACTGCTGGGGTCTGACCGCGAGCCATGGGCCGCGAGGATACATCGCGAGTGCACCTGACAGGGACTTTGGCGTAATCACCCCGTCCGCTGCCCTGTCGAGTTTCCCTTATGCTCCGGGGGAAGCGATGCGCGCACTGTGCGGTTTCCTGACCAAGCCTCGAAACCGCATATGGGGCCGCTTCGGCTTTGTCGACGCGTTTTGCGAACCTCGCAACTGGTACTCCCGGACATATCTGGCGATCAATCAGGGGCCAATCATCGCAATGATCGAGAACCATCGTACAGGGCTTTTGTGGAGGCTGTTCATGGGCGCGCCGGAAGTGCGCAGGGGCTTGGCGAGGCTGGGCTTCACCAGCCAGCACCTCGACACATCAACGTCTGCTCAGGGGCCACGAGCTGCCGCGGGTATGGTTCCACTGGGTTGCACCTAGCGCCGAAGGGTAGTTTTGTCCCTGAGTGATCTGCTGGCAGGTCGGAGCAGTTCGCGAAGCGCGTCCCGCCGCGTCCTAGCTACTGCTCAGGATCGGGAAATGTCAGCGACTTGGTCTCGAGAAAGTCTAAGCGCGGGCTCCAAGCGCTATCATGTATTACCGAAAACGATGGAATAGATAGCGGCACCAATAAAGGATACGATCTGGTAATTTATTTCCAGGCCGTGCTACGCAGCTCGCTGCTTGAAAATGGTCGACTGAAGCCGTGTCATGTCCAATTGATCGCGACAGGCAAATAGTCGGTGGGTGTTGTCAAAAACCGACAAATCCGTTCAGGCCACCCAACGCTCCGGGTTGACTGCCTTCAACGGTGACACGGGGAGGCAGGCTTCTCGGAGAGCACGTACCTGTTAGTCGCCCTCGGTGGCGATCAAAACCCAGTCGCGCTTCGTTGACTGTGTTTCGCGGGCGAACGTCCACGTATCGATCACCTCAACAATCAGCGTGGGATCGCCAGCCACGACCCAGTCGTTGGCTGAACGGGTGACACTGACCACCTCGGAAACGAAGCGAACGCCGATCTCTGCGGTCCCATTCTCCTCGAGAGCCTCGATGACTTTTGCTTCACTCACGCCGATGAGGGTCAGCTGCAGCGTCTCTTCCCGATCCCGGCGCCCGGCAATAGCTCGTTCGAAGGTCTCAAGCACTTCCGGCCCGACAAGGCGTTTCAACGTTTGGGTGTCGCCATCTGCATAGGCCCGCAGGATAACTTCATAGGCCGTCTTCGCGCCGGTCAGAAACGCAGCGAGGTCAAAATTCGGATCGATGTCCCGGATCAGATCCAAGGGCTGGCCCGCCGATGAAGCGTAATCGGCAACGCCGCTTCGTTGCTCAGTCATCGCATCGCCCCGCTTGGTCTGGTCGTCATCCGAGCGCGGCAGCAGCTGGTCCCAGCCTGCCAGCAATGCCCAATAAAACGCGACAATTGCTACGAGCAGGATCTGGTTGTTTGGATCTGTGGTCTCGTTCATGACAGTCTCCCGAACAATAACAGACGCCGATTGAGCTGGAGGCGAGTGTTAGAGAATGCGCGGCAGCTTTTCCCATTGGTGCAAGGGTGGCGGCGACGGCAGCAGCCATTCGAGGGTGGCCGCCCCTTCGCCCCATGGGTTGGCGCCAGCCTGGCGTTTGCGGCTGAAGGCTTCCGCTACCGTGATGAAGAAGACGACAAGTCCGGCCGTTGAAATGTAGGACCCGATCGACGAGACGAAATTCCAGCCGGCGAAGGCATCGGGGTAGTCGGCATAGCGTCGCGGCATGCCGGCCATGCCGAGAAAATGCTGAGGGAAAAAGACCAGGTTGACGCCAATGAACATCACCCAGAAATGCAGCTTGCCCATCGTTTCGTTGTACATATAGCCGGTCATCTTCGGGAACCAGTAATAGAAGCCGGCGAAGATGGCGAACACCGCGCCCAAAGACAGCACATAATGAAAGTGGGCGACCACAAAATAGGTATCGTGATACACGCGGTCGATACCAGGGTTTGCAACCATGATGCCGGTGACGCCGCCGATGGTGAACAGCAGGACGAAACCGAGAGCCCACTGCATCGGTGTCTTGAAGTCTATCGATCCTCCCCACATAGTCGCTAGCCAGGAAAACACCTTCACGCCGGTTGGAACGGCGATGACCATCGAGGCGAAGGCGAAGTAACGCTGGGTGTCCACGGACAGGCCGGTCGTATACATATGATGCGCCCACACGACGAAGCCGATCGCGGCGATCGCCACCATCGCATAGGCCATGCCGAGATAGCCGAAGATCGGCTTCCTGGCGAAGGTCGAGATGACATGGCTGATGATGCCGAAGCCGGGTAGAATCATTATGTAGACTTCGGGATGGCCGAAGAACCAGAACAGATGCTGGTAGAGGACCGGATCACCGCCGCCGGCGGGCGCGAAGAAGGTCGTCCCGAAATTGCGATCGGTCAAAAGCATGGTGATGGCGCCGGCGAGTACCGGCAGCGACATCAGAAGCATGAAGGCAGTAACCAGCATCGACCAGGCGAACAGAGGCATCTTGTGCATCGTCATGCCAGGCGCGCGCATATTGAAGATGGTGGTGATGAAGTTGATAGCGCCAAGGATCGAAGAGGCACCCGACAGGTGGATTGACAGAATCACGAGGTCGACCGCGGGGCCTGGCTGGCCATCAGTCGACAAGGGCGGGTAGAGCGTCCAGCCGCCGCCATGGCCAAGCGTGCCGGGCGCTCCTGGAACGAACATTGAGGTGATGAAGAGGATAAATGACATCACCAGCAGCCAGAATGAGATGTTGTTCAAGCGCGGAAAGGCCATGTCGGGGGCGCCAATCATGATCGGTACCATCCAGTTGCCGAAGCCACCAATCAGTGCAGGCATTAGGACGAAAAAGATCATGACCAGCCCATGGGCACTGACGATGACGTTGTAGACCCCAGGATCGCCAAATATCTGCAGGCCCGGCTCCTGCAACTCCGTGCGGATCAACACGGAAAGCGCTGTACCGAAGACCCCGGCCATGATCGAGAACAGCAGGTAAAGCGTCCCGATATCCTTGTGGTTGGTGGAGAACAGCCACCTGACGACAAACCGCGGCTTATGATCATCCAAGGCCGTGGTGGCTGGATTGGACATGATTTGCATCCTGCTCTTCACTGGAGGCGCGGCGGACTCAAAGATGGACCCGCCCGTCTGCGATCCGCCGTCACAGGAGGATCAGGGCTCGCCTGCACTCATTCATTCATCCGTGACGATCACATCCATCGGAATGTCGTGTGGCTGCGGATAGATGGTCCGGATCCTGCTGCCGGCGTAACCCACGCCGACGATGAGAGGCCGCTTCGGCACGGCCGCCAGGATCCGGTCAAAAAAGCCGCCGCCATAGCCCAGGCGGTAGCTAGCCTGGTCGAAACCGACAACCGGCGCGATGACTACATCCGGCTGGACCGATGGCCCATTTGACGGAACAAGAATGTTCCAGATGCCGCGTTCGAGCGGGTCTCCTGGTCCCCAGATACGAAACTCAAGAGGCCAGCCTTTTTTGATGACGACCGGCAACGCGATCCGCCCGCCGCGCTCGATCACGCGTATCGCCCAGTTGCGAAGGTCCGGCTCGCCGCGAAAAGGCCAGTAGCCGCTGATGATGCGCCCGCTGACCCGGCCGACAGCCCGGTCGAGCGCGGAGGCGATGCGTGTAGACCTCGCCACGCGTTCCTCGGCGTCGACGGCAAGACGCTCATCGATCAAGCGCTTGCGCTCCGCCTTGCGCCATCGACAGACATCCGTCCATGCGTCTTGGACAACCGACCCGGTGCCATATCCGGGAACGAGTTCGTGCATGAAGCACGGCGGCGAGGCGTACTCTCGCGTTTCCAAGAGAACATCGTCCTGATCAGACATTGTGCGCTCCATCAACTCCTGCGGCAGAAACCATCTCGACCTTCTGGACGTTGCGCTGCGTAAAACAGGAAGGCAAACGGAATTAAATGCTGTATTGATGCAAAATTATTGCACCGACTGGAGCCAGAATGGATATCGACCGCGCTCGAACGTTTTTGGAAATCGTCCATTCAGGCAGCTTCCTGAAAGCCGCCGACCGGCTCCATGTCACGCAGACAACTGTCAGCGCGCGGATACGCACTCTGGAAGACGAACTCGGCCGTCAGCTCTTCATCCGCAACCGCAATGGCGCGCAGCTGACTCCGGCGGGCCGGGAATTCGAGCGGTTCGCCCAATCATTCGTACAAATCTGGGAACGTGCGCGCCATCAGCTCGCCATCCCATCGGGACGGACAAGCGTGGTTGCCTTGGGCGGAGAGCTCAGTCTGTGGAATCCGCTGCTGCTCGACTGGCTGGTCTGGATGAAGAACGCCAGGCCGGAAATCGCCATCCAGGCCCAGGTCGGCGTTCCGGACCAACTCCTCGAGCAGCTAAGGACCGGCGTTCTGGACATTGCCGTGCTCTATGCGCCGAAGCTGCTGCCGGGTTTCAAGGTAGAGCTTCTCGTCGAGGAGCAACTCGTCCTGGTTCGGACCACGGACAGAGACCGGGGAACGGTCGGGTACAACGATTATGTCTATGTTGATTGGGGACCGCTGTTTGCGGCCCAGCATGGTGCCAGCTCCTCAGCCTTCGGCGAGCCAGGATTGATGGTCGGCCTTGGTCCGCTCGGGCTGAGCTACATCCTGCGCGCTGGCGGAATGGGCTATTTCCGCAGGGGCGCCGCAGCGCCCCATATCGAGGCGGGACAGCTGGAGGTGGTGGAAGGCGCCCCGGAATTCACCTATCCAGCCTATGCAGTCTATCCGGAAACAAGCGAGGCGCGTGCCGACGTCCAGGAGGCGTTACGTGGTCTGAAGCAGGTGGTGAAATGACAGCGTTGTTTCAGTTCCAAATCATCGGTCATCAAGCCGGAAAGAAATCCGTTGCCATGGGTTGACCGTACATGCCTTATCCATTCCACACCATAGGTCACTCGACCCGGTCGATCGCCGAATTTGTCGCCCTGCTGGGGCTCGCAGAGATCACTCTGGTGATCGACATCAGGACTGTCAGACGCTCGCGGGCGAACCCGCAGTTCAACAGCGAGGTGCTTGCCGAAGCGCTGGCAGCGTTCGGGATCGGGTATGAATACATTGCCGAGCTTGGCGGCCTGCGCGGCAAGGCGCACGATATCCCACCTGCGCTCAACGCATTCTGGATCAACCAGAGTTTTCACAATTACGCCGACTACGCGCTGTCGGCCGAGTTTCTTGACGGCCTGAATCGGCTTGTGTCCCTCGGCAGGCAGCGGCGAAGCGCCATCATGTGCTCGGAAACGCTCTGGTGGCGCTGTCACAGAAGAATCGTCGCCGATTATCTCCTTAGCCGCGGCGAGTCTGTCTTTCATCTAATGGGCAAGGATAAGATCGAGCCGGCGAAACTCACCGACGCCGCGAAGGCAAGGGCCGACGGAACGCTTGTCTACCCGCCTTCACATCCTTCGGGATAGTCGAGCTCTCAGGCGGCCGACGGACCCGGGTCGTCGAACCCGGTGTCGAAGGCCGCGATGATTTTGTCTACCGCTTGGTCCTGCAGCTCATCGGAACGATGGACGACGCGCAGAACCGGTCCGGCCAGTCGCGACGAGCCCGGCGCGGCAGCTCCCGCCAGCTTCAATCTCTCGCGCCTTGCGGTTTCCGGCTGATAGACCACTTCATGCACACTCAGCGTTTCAAGGCCACCGTCCGCAGTCGGAATGGACATGGACTCACCTTCGGCCAAGCCAAGCAGCGCCAGACCGCGCGGATTGGTGATAGGCAAAAGCATTCCAACCAGACCGCGCATCTCGTCATGTGCGACGATGCGAGTTTCGGCAGGGCCGTCGTTTACCCGATAAGCCACGCGGCTGCTGAGCGTCACGACGGTTGCCGGAATATCATCCCGAAACATTACAACGGCGCTCGAAATCTTCCGGTTAAGGATAGCCGAGAGGATTTCGCCGCGGCTCGGATGGCGTTCCCGCATTACTTCAAGAATTGTGTAGTCCTTGGTGGTCAGTTGACAGCTGTCGCTAGTGGGCATGGCGCGTCTCCAGCCGGTCCGCGGGGCGAAATCCGGCGTTATACAATTGATCGGGTTTGGAAAACTTCCCCTGTGCCGAACCATAACAGGCCGGCACAGGCGTCAGACTCCTGCGATCAGGCTGCCCGCGTGATTGAGGAGACGCACGGAAACGCCCATGTCTAGACGCCGGCCTCGATAGCCGAAGGCGCCGGCGGGCGCTGTTCTGTCGCGCCTTCCGGAGCCGGTTGTTTCACCGCTAGCACCCAGAGTTCGTGCCGCCGCCCGTCTCGCGCAGTCCACATGATCGACTGTCCGGCCGAGAGGCCGATCAGGGCCGTTCCGATCGGCGTGAGGATTGAAACCTTGCCTTCGGTGATATCCGCATCGCCAGGAAAAACCAGCGTGACCGTTTTCGCGTCGCCGGTGTCTGGCTTGAACGTCACTGTCGAGCCCATCTGGACGGTGCCTGCGGGGATCCAACCATCGGCGACGATACGAGCCCGCTCTAGTTCGGCGAGGAGTTCATCGGAAGCCTTCGGATTTCGTGCGGCGACGGCGCCCGCAAGCGCTGACAGACGCGCATGGTCCGACTGCGAGATGCGGATGTTCGGCTTACGCCGGGTCTTCTTGTCTTGCATTTGAATACTCGTATCTCAGGTGGGACGCCGTCGCGAAAGATGATGCGAGCGGCCAAGTCAAGGATGTCCTGCTCACAGCCGAGCCGAGCCGATCGGCGGCCCGCGGACTTCCATGTCGATTATTTAAGTGTTGCCCCTCGGCTCGGGGGCACATGCCAGCCGAGCCGGGGGTTACGATCCCGCGATGGGGCAAACCCGGAAAAGAAAGTCGTGACGGATTTTAACGGCGGCATTCATATCATGATAGTTGGTGAAGAGATCCGGGAAGTCAAGGAAGCCGTCTCGGCGGATATTAAAGTCGCGAGCTAGTCAGCGCGAGCGCCAAGCAAAGTGTTGATCACCAGCTCTCTTCGAGCCCTGTTTCCGCCTGTCCCGCTCGGTCTCTCTTCGGCAAGCCCGAGGAGATAAGGCGTTCGGCCAATACTTTCGACCGCGCCTCGTAGGTCCACGGTTCGTGCGTTTGAGCGCCGCTGCTCCTCCTCGGTGAGGTCGCTCCAGCCCAGAGCGCGGCCTAAGCCGCTGCCCATGAACCTCAACGCTCAAGACGACACCAGCGTCAGAGTGGCCTGCTGGCTGAGCCCATGATCCGGGCTATATTTCGCGTGCGAAGAACGCGGCTGGCGAGATCGTGCCCGCGTTCACGCGCGCGAAGTTGTCCTCGGCTTGCCGGTTGCCAGCGATCGCCCCGAAGAGTTGCTGCATCTCCATGGGCGGCTCCATCGTTGCGAGTTGGCAGGTGAACTCATACATCGGCAGCTAGTGTTGGTCGCGCTGTCGCTGATAGTCCGCCATAGCCGCCTCGAAACTGCTGTCGCCCTTGAAAGCCAGGCCAAGTGCTTTTGCGCAGAGCTCAGCATCCCGGAAGGCATCGCTGATACCCTGCGCAGTGTTTGCCTCCTTGTTATAGCCGGCATCGCCAACGAGCGCCCAGCTTTGCAGAGGAGAGTGCTTTGATCCGGCGTTGCGTACAGGACGCAGCCGGCCTATCTGGACAGCGCCGGCCGGCCGGGCGCATTGACAGGCGCGTGTCGCTCACGGACGAACGCTGATGATCGTCTTCCCCGAGCGTCGCTCGGTCGTTTTGAACGCGGAAACGGCATCGTCGAGGGTCGAGATGTTGCCGATGTTCGTCCGCAGCCGTCCGTCCCGCACGCGCTGGACGATTTCATTCAGTTGAGCACGATCGGACTCGACAACGAAGTCGACTGCCAGGCCATTGGCGGGCGGCGCGTCGGGCGGCCCGACGACGGTCACCAGTGTTCCTCCGGCTCGAACCGCAGGAGAGGGGCCAATCCGTGCTGCTTGTCGATGTCATGGGTTCACCGAAAGAAACTTTTGTCTCTTGGACGGCGAATGCCCGCTTCGCGCCTAATGTCGGTCGTTGCGATGATGTGCGAAAATCCCAAAAGCGGACACTCGCCCGGGCGGCTTACCTCTGCGCCACAAACGGTTTGATCAAGGCAGGCAGATGCCGGCAAGGGAAGCAACTGGCTTGATGATATATAGGCAAAGTCATGCAGATCTGCCCGTCGGCGAATAGAATTCGCCGGAGAGCAAAAGGGGAGACCAAGCCGTCTGCGCGGGCTTTGGCCATACGACAGCCACGGCCAGCGAAGCCGTTGAGAGTGAAGCTACGATAGGGTCTCGTCACGGCCGTCGACAGCAGGCGCAAATCTGGCTTTCGCCCGCCGCTTGAAAACAGTGTAGCATGCGAAAAACTGTGCGGACGTTCTCATGAGTTTTGATGATATCGACCTCAATTTGCTACGAGTATTCGACGTTATGATGCGTGAAAGGAGCGTAACGCGTGCAGCGACCGAATTGGGAAGAACACAATCCGCTGTAAGTCATTCCCTATCAAAGCTTCGGTATCTCTTGCAGGACGAATTGTTCACGAGAGACGGGGGGGAGATGCGGCCAACCCCACGGGCGGTGGAGTTGCTGTCAGATATTTCTGCTGCACTGGCAACGATCCGCGCGTCGATCGACCGGCATCAGGTGTTCAATCCGGCAACGACGCGACGCAACTTTCGCGTTGGACTTACCGATTACCACGCCATGATATTTATCCCTGGGCTCATTCGAGAATTTTCGAGGCAAGCTCCTGGCGCGACGCTGAACGTCATTCCCGCAAACGGACCCGAGATCGGTTCATCAGTCTATTTGAGACAAGTCGACTGTGCGCTGACGGGAGCCGCGATACGCGATGACCCGGGTCTCCTGAAGGTGGAACTTGGCCAGGATCAGCTATTTTGCGCGGTGTGGAGTGGAAGCAAGATAGCCAGGAACGCAATGACACTGGAAACGTATTTGGCCAGTTCTCACCTGCAGATTTCCGCAGATGGTCTGGCAGAAGGTCTTGCTGATGCCGCCCTCAAGCTAATGGGTCTACGGCGCAATGTCGTTGCGACCATCTCGAATTATCTGGTGCTGCCCTGGGCGCTTCGCGGCACTGAACTGATTACCCATTGCGGCGATGCCATCCTGCAAATGCTGGATGAGAGGAGCGAGGTGACGCTGGTCCCGCCGCCCCTTTCGATATCAAATGTGAATGCGTGGCTCATTGTTCACCGCCAGATGGCGAATGACCCGGGTACCAAATGGCTCCGGGAAATCATCATTAGCATCTACAACGAGTCGCGGACCAAGAGAGATCAAGGGCTAACCGTCGGAGCACCGGGGTTGGCTGCACAATAGATCGCGCGCACTGTCGCTCATTCGATCAGCCCGCTCAAGCAAACCGGCCCGATCACCACTCAAGTCCCTTTTCACCCGAGAGCGGGTGCCTCGTAAATTATGAGCAGCGCTCATTTTCGTAATGAGAACAATCAATTTGACGAATACTTATGGTTGAGAGCACAGTCTCTTCAAGAAAAACAGGGGAATACCGAAATGAGATCCACGTTCAAGGGCCTCCTTGCCCTCGCTATCGCGTGCACCGCCTCCTCGGCGTGGTCCGCAACCCTCGACAATGTCAAGAAAAATGGCGTGCTGACGTGTGGCACAAATTCGGCCACGGCTGGCTTCAGCCTTCCCGACAATGAAGGCAAATGGACCGGATTTGTGGTCGACTATTGTCGCGCCGTGGCCGCTGCCGTGCTCGGGGATGCGCAAAAGGTCAAGTTCATCCCATTGACGCCAAAAGATCGCTTCACCGCCTTGCAGTCGGGAGAGATCGACATCCTCGCACACAACGCAACCTGGACCTCCTCCCGCGATACATCCCTCGGCATACTGTTTGCCGGCACGTATTTCTATGACGGCCAGGGATTCATGGTGCGCAATGCGGACAACATCACGTCAGCCAAGGGGCTCGAGGGCGCATCGATATGCGTCACCCAGGGCACCACGACCGAGTTGAACCTTGCCGACTATTTTCGCTCGCAGTCGATCAAGTACACGACGGTTGGTTTCGCCGACGAGGAAGCGGTCGTGAAGGCTTACGAGGAGGGTCGTTGCGACGTCTTGTCCGCGGACACCTCCACCTTGAACGCGTCGCGGCTTCGCATGGCCAAGCCGGACGACAGCATTGTTCTTCCCGAGCTGATCTCAAAGGAGCCGCTTGGCCCGGCGGTGCGGCAGGGTGACGACCAGTGGTTCAATGTGGCGAAGTGGACGCTCTACGTCATGGTGGCCGCGGAAGAAAACGGGGTCACCTCCAAGAACGTCGATGCCATGAAGTCGTCGGACAATCCCAGCATCCGCCGTCTGCTTGGCGTGGACGGTAGCATAGGCAAGGACATCGGGCTCGGCGACGACTGGCCGGTCCAGGTGATCAAACAGGTAGGCAACTACGGTGAAGTCTTTGATCGCAATATCGGCAAGGATTCGCCGCTGAAAATGGAGCGTGGCATGAACGCGCTCTGGAACAAAGGCGGCGTTCAGTACGCTCCGCCGATCCGCTAGGCAAAGCATGGTTGCAAGGCGCTGGCGTGTTACCACCAGCGCCCTGCACGGATCCCGATAGGAACAGGCCATGTCCCATTTGTCGCTTCCCGCGCCGTCGCGCAGGAGCCTGTCGCTGCACGATACGAAAGTGCGAGGCGTTCTCTACCAGCTCTTGCTCGCTGGCTGTCTGCTGGCCTTGGCCCTGGGCATCGGGATGCAGACAGCATCGAATATGCGGGTCCGGGGGATTCCGCTCTCATTCGATTTTTGGAATGAGGCTGCCGGCTTCGACATCAGTCAGACCCTGATACCGTACGATGCGCTGTCCACCTATGGTCAGGCCTTCTGGGTCGGAGTGGTCAACACACTCTACGTCAGCGTACTCGCAATCCTGTTGGCGACCTTGCTTGGCTTCGTCATCGGCGTTGCCCGCCTGTCGCGGAACTGGATCGTTTCGAAGGTGGCGACCGCCTATGTCGAGCTTGTGCGCAATGTCCCGTTATTGCTGCAGCTGCTGTTCTGGTACAACGCCGTCCTCAAGCCGTTGCCCTCCCCGAAGGCGTCTATTGCCATCCCCGGCGGCATCTACCTAAACAATCGCGGCCTCATCATTCCGGAGATCCAGTTGCATCCGGGAGCGGGGTTGGTGAGCCTGGCATTCGTGACGGCCATTTCCTGCTGCGTTGCATTCTGGTTTCGCGCCAGGAGCGTCCAGAGACGGACGGGCAAGCAGCTGCCGGTGCTTTTGGTCAGTCTGGCGACGTTGATAGGATTTCCGCTGGTCGTGTTCCTGGCGGCTGGCGAGCCGGTCTCGTTCGTCGCGCCGCAGCTGCGCGGCTTCAATTTTCAAGGCGGGCATCAGCTCTATCCGGAGTTTGCCGCTCTCCTGATCGGTCTGTCGGTCTACACCGGTTCATACATCGCCGAGATCGTTCGAGGTGGAATCCAGGCAGTGCCAAAGGGCCAGACGGAGGCTGCGTATGCGCTGGGGCTGGCGCCGGGCAAGACGCTTCGTCTGGTCGTCGTTCCCCAGGCGCTGCGGATCATCATACCGCCTTTGACAAGCCAGTATCTCAATCTCATCAAGAACTCGTCGCTGGCGGTGTTCATCGGCTATCCCGACCTCGTGCAGATCTTTGCAGGGACGGTGCTCAACCAGACCGGCGCGGCCGTCCAGGTCATGGCGATCACCTTGTCTGTCTATCTCGTTATCTCCCTCGCCACGTCGTTGGCCATGAACGCGTGTAACCGACATTTTGCGATCGTCGAGAGGTGACGCGTGAGCGATCAGTCCATGCATTCGCCTTTGGTCAGCGGTGCGCTCATACCAGCGATGGCGCCCCCCGCCGACGTTCGGCCAGGTCCAGTGACCTGGATGAAAAAGAATCTGTTTTCGACGCCGGCTTCAGGCGCGCTGACAATCTGCTTTGTCGTCCTCGCCGTGTGGCTGCTGCATCACTTTTTGAGCTTTGCGATCTTCGACGCGGTCTGGAGCGGCGGTCGCGAAGCATGCCGTGCGAACAGCCAAGGAGCTTGCTGGCCTTTCATTGCCGAGAAGTTCGACTACCTGCGATACGGCGCGTACCCGGTTTCCGAGCGGTGGCGCGTGGACCTTGCGCAGGCGATCGGCGCCATCCTCATCGTTTGGCTCCTGTGGACGAAGGCTCCGCGGCGCGAAGTGGCGGCGTTGCTGTTCTTCCTCGTCTACCCCATTGCCGCGTTCGTTCTGGTCCGCGGCGTCGCCTGGCTCCATTTGCCTGTCATCGACACGACGCTCTGGGGCGGTCTCTTGATCACGCTGCTGATGTCGATTGTGGGCATCGTCTTCTCGCTTCCGATCGGAGTTATCCTGGCGCTTGGACGCCGGTCGGAACTCCCTTTCGTCAAGACGGTTTGCGTCACATTCATCGAAGTCGTCCGGGGCGTGCCGTTTATCACGGTGTTGTTCATGGCGAACTTCATGATGCCGCTTTTCGTCCCCGACTATCTGACGCCTGATCGTCTGCTGCGCCCGCTCATCGCGATAGCGTTGTTCTCATCCGCCTATATGGCCGAGGTTGTGAGGGCCGGCCTTCAGGCGATCCCGAAGGGCCAATACGAAGCGGCGAAAGCGCTCGGGATCAACTACTTCGACATGATGCGCCTGATCGTCCTCCCCCAGGCGTTGACGATCGTTATCCCGAGCATCGTGTCGACCTTCATCGGCCTGTTCAAGGACACGACGCTGGTCGCCATCGTCGGCATAGCAGATTTCCTGAAGGCCGTCGAAACGGCGCGAGTCGATCCGAACTGGGCAGGCCCGACGATCTCCTCAACCGGCTACCTCTTTGCCGGACTGGTCTACTGGGGCTTTTGCTTCGGCATGTCCCGCTACTCGCAATCGATGGAGCGCCAATTGGCGCGTGGCCACAAATCCTAGGACGAGATGATGATGCCACAAGCAATGCACGCAGCGACGAAGGCAACGCCCTACGGCAAGGCGATGGCCATCGAACTGCGTGGCGTCAATAAATGGTTCGGTTCGTACCATGCGCTCAAGAACATCAACCTCTCGGTGACGCGGGGGCAGCGCATTGTGATCTGTGGCCCCTCCGGGTCGGGCAAGTCGACGATGATCCGCTGCATCAACCATCTCGAGGAGCATCAGTCGGGCGACATCATCGTCAACGGCAAGTTGGTAACCGAGGATCTGCGCAAGATCGACGCAGTGCGCAGCAACGTCGGGATGGTGTTTCAGCACTTCAATCTGTTTCCCCACCTTACGGTGCTTGAGAATTGCACGCTTGCGCCGTTTTGGGTGAGAAAGATGCCGCGGTCGGCCGCTGAGGAATTGGCGCGCCATTATCTCGATCGCGTCAGAATTGCGGAGAAGGCGGAGAGCTACCCAGGGCAGTTGTCGGGTGGCCAGCAGCAACGCGCTGCAATTGCCCGGGCTCTCTGCATGAACCCAAAGATCATGCTTTTCGACGAGCCGACCTCTGCCCTCGATCCGGAGATGGTCAAGGAGGTGCTCGACACGATGGTGTCGCTTGCGAGTGAAGGCATGACGATGCTGTGCGTGACGCATGAGATGGGCTTCGCGCGGGAGGTGGCCGATCGCGTGGTGTTCATGGACCGCGGGGAGATCGTCGAAACCAACACGCCCCATCAGTTCTTCACCAACTCCCGATCGGAACGGGCACGGCAGTTTCTGGCGCAAATCCTCAAATAGGGACGTCCGCAGAAGCAAAGCGGCTGTAACCGTAGCAACAGATTTTCTAGGTGACTATCAAATGGCTTGTGCAGACACGCCCGCATCGGCGCTTGGGCAACGAAATATCGCGGGAATAGATTTCGACCAAATCCACGACCGCCAGCAATTCGGATCCGCCAAATGGGCCAACCAGTGGGATGAGTTCTCTCCGCAGGTCGAGGGCCAGAACCTGCTGTCCCTATGGACAGCGGATATGGATTTCCGCGCTCCGGAAACCGTCATCGCGCGGCTGTGCGAGGCCGCGGACCATGGCATTTACGGCTACACACGCCGCGATCCGCGCCACTATGAGATCGTGCAATCGTGGTTCGCGCGCCGGCACAACTGGTCGCCGAAAGTGGAGACCTTGCTTCCCGCCCCGGCGATCATGCCTTCGGTCGCTGCGATACTGCGAACCTTCACGAAGCCCGGTGACGGCGTCATTGTGCAGTCGCCCGTGTACTCGCCCTATTTCGAAGTGGTTCAGGGAAACGGGCGGGTTCTGCTTACGAACCGGCTGAGATTGCACAACAACAGATATGAGCTCGATCTGGAGGATTTCGAGAGACTGGCGGCTGGCGGTGCCAAGGCATTCCTGCTGTGCAATCCTCACAACCCTGCCGGAATGGCCTGGACACTCGAAGAATTGGCGGCGCTTAACGACATTTGTGAGCGCCATGGGATCCTGGTCATATCCGACGATATTCACTGCGACATAAGGTTGTCGGATCGCCCCCACATCGTCTTCTCCTCCATCTCGGAAGATGCCGCGGAGAAATCGTTCATCTGCACCGCGCCAACGAAGACTTTCAATCTTGCCGGGGTTCCTTCGGCAACCATTTCAGTTGCCAGCAAAAAGCGCCGCGAGACGCTTCTTGCCGCAATGCAGGCGTCATTCATGGTAAATGCAAACTTTTTCGGCCGCTTGGCCCTGGAGGTTGCCTACAGCAGCGGCGCGCCATGGCTCGACCAACTCACGCGTTACATCGCCAGCAACATTGATCTGGTTTGCGAGTTCGCCGGTGAACACCTTCCAGGCATCACGCCCATGCGGCCCGACGCATCGTTTCTGGTGTGGTTGGACGCGTGCGCGCTCGATCGCAGAGTGGGTGGAATTCAGAAGTTCTTTGTCGATCAGGCCGGGGTCAATCTCTACGACGGCCGCGTCTATGGGCCTGGCGGCGAAGGCTTCATCCGTCTGAATGTCGGCTGCCCGCGTCCTCTGTTGCGCCAAGGGCTGGAGCGCATGTCCAGCGCGCTGGCATCTTTGTGATTGAGCGCAACCAAGCCGGAATGCTGCGAATGCGAATTGCCGTCATCAATCCCAACACGACCGCTTCGTCGCAGCCGCCATGGCGGTGGCGGGCCCAGGGACCGAGATATTGGGCATGCAGTCCATGGCTGGACCTGAAGCGATCGAAGGGCCATTTGACGGTGAACTCTCCGTACCGGGCCTGCTCAAGCAGGTGGTCGCGGCGGAAATGGACAATGTCGACGCCCATATTATTGCGTGCTTCGAGGCACCATTGCTGATCGACGCCCGCAAGCAGGGGGAAGCCTCAAGGTGATCCACCGGGTGTCTACTCGCAAATTGGCGACCCGCCCGCCGCCTAATTTACGCGGCGCGTCGTTGAGCGAGGACCGAACGGGCCCGACGAGGGTCGACAGCGGTTACGATGCCGTGGTGGTGATCGCAGTAGACGCGGTCCGGCGAAGTTGACCCAGCACAAAAACGGTAACCGCCGGGTACCGACGGGTCTTCGCTTACCGGGAAGCGGCACTGATAGAGGCCTAGCTGAATGAGGGGGACGTCTCTCGAAATTACTCTGATATTTTCAGGCATGGTTTTCAGGTTCCTAGTTCATAGCCATTGCCGGTTGAGGGCCGCAGTGCGACCGCGGCAGGCCAGCTTCTCTCGTTTTGGAGGGCAATGGATCACCATATGGTGTTGGTTGCAGCGTCAATGAAGCCCGACGGCCTGGTTTCTGAAGCCAATAGTTTGCGACTTAAGGCCACAGTTGCCGCTGGGTAGCGTGCGGTTGACAGCGCGAAGGCGGCCCGGCCGCCCATGTTGCCGTACCTCTGATCGTGGCGGTCACTGCCCCCTGGGTTCGTCGGCAGACCGGGCAGGGGTGCCCTTGTGGGCCCCTATCAGGCGCGCCCGACCGACACCTCCTTCTCAGTCCGGGGCCTCCTCATGGCCGGCCGCTCTCGCCCCAACCCAAATCACTCTGAACGACGGAGTTCGACCCTTTTGCTGTCATTCGGTTGCGAGCGTTGTATGGCGCGATGCGCCCCAAGACGCTTTCCGTAGGCTGAACCTTGGATGGCCGCTTCGCGCGCAATGTCCGCCCTTGAGGCGATTTTTGCGATTGCCGGATAGCGGACGCTGCAGGCGATTACCCTGGACATCCTAGTTGCGCCATAAGGCGACCTTCATGCCCGCTCAAAGCTGCCCTTCGCGCAACGGCTCGAGTCGGACCTATGCCTGAACTTCAGTCGCAGTCCGAAGATCATGAGCAAACTGCCGGCGATCCTATCCAGCCACTTGCGGATCCGCCGTAGAAAGAACTGATCGCAGCGATGGAGAAAACGTCGGCATCGGCCTGACACTTGGCGCGGTCATTTGGGCGGCGGCGGCACCAGCGGCATCATCAGCCTCAGGCCGGCGAAACCGATGCGTGGGGAACAAGGGTGACAAACAGAGCTGGAGGGCGTATGTTGACATAAAGATGTCTTTATGTGACTTGAGTGCGACTGTCGTCTCGAGGATGAAAAATGTCGCAAAGTTCCTCATCGCTGGATGACCTGTTCGGCCCCGCCACAGCAAAGCCCAACGGTTCCGAAGTGCTTGCTGCGCTGACCGCAGCGGTGCACGAACGCATCCTCATCCTTGACGGCGCCATGGGCACGCAGATCCAGGGCCTCGGGTTTGACGAAGACCATTTTCGGGGTGAGGCCTTCGCCGGCTGTGCCTGCCACCAGCAGGGCAACAACGATCTGCTGATCCTGACGCAGCCGAGGGCGATCGAGGAGATCCACTATCAGTACGCCATCGCCGGCGCAGATATCCTTGAAACCAACACCTTCTCCTCGACCTCAATCGCCCAGGCCGATTACCGCATGGAGGATGCGGTCTACGCGTTGAACCGCGATGGCGTGCGACTGGTGCGCCGCGCCGCTGTTCGTGCCGAGCAGGAGGACGGCAAACGCCGTTTCGTCGCCGGCGCGGTCGGGCCGACGAACCGCACCGCCTCGATG
The DNA here is from genome assembly GCF_042295465.1 of Mesorhizobium sp. ISC25. Lineage (NCBI taxonomy): Bacteria > Pseudomonadati > Pseudomonadota > Alphaproteobacteria > Hyphomicrobiales > Phyllobacteriaceae > Mesorhizobium > Mesorhizobium sp. ISC25. The sequence continues at coordinate 616,806 of NZ_CP135441.1, forward strand.
TCGCCAGACGTGAACAATCCCGGCTATCGCGCCGTAACCTTCGACGACCTGCGCCTTGCTTATGGCGAGCAGCTGCGCGGCCTGATCGACGGCGGCGCCGACATCATCCTGCTCGAGACGATCTTCGACACACTCAACGCCAAGGCGGCGATCTTCGCCTGCAACGAGATCTTCATCGAGAAGGGCGTGTACCTGCCGGTGATGATCTCCGGCACCATCACCGACCTGTCCGGCCGCACGCTGTCCGGGCAGACGCCGACCGCCTTCTGGCATTCGGTGCGCCATGCCAGCCCCTTCACCATCGGCCTGAATTGCGCGCTCGGCGCCAACGCCATGCGCGCGCATCTGGCAGAGATATCCGGTGTCGCCGATACGTTCACTTGCGCCTATCCGAATGCCGGCCTGCCCAATGAATTCGGCGGGTATGACGAGAGTCCGGAATTCATGGCCGCGCAGATCGAGGATTTCGCGCGCGAGGGATTGGTCAATGTCGTCGGCGGCTGCTGCGGCTCGACGCCCGACCACATCCGCGCCATCGCAGCGGCGGTGAAGAAATATCCGCCGCGAGCTGTTCCCGACATCGAACCGAAGATGCGCCTGTCGGGGCTCGAGCCGTTCACGCTGACCGACGAGATTCCATTCGTCAATGTCGGCGAGCGCACCAATGTCACCGGGTCGGCAAAATTCAGGAAGCTGATCACGGCGGCCGACTATGTCGCCGCGCTCGATATCGCCCGCGACCAGGTCGCCAATGGCGCCCAGATCATCGACATCAACATGGACGAGGGCCTGATCGATTCGAAGAGGGCGATGATCGAGTATCTCAACCTGATCGCGGCCGAACCTGATATCGCCCGTGTTCCCGTGATGATCGACAGTTCCAAATGGGAGATCATCGAAGCTGGCCTGAAATGCGTGCAGGGCAAACCGCTGGTCAACTCCATCTCGATGAAGGAGGGCGAAGAAGCCTTCCTGCATCATGCCCGACTGGTCCGTGCCTATGGCGCGGCGGTGGTCGTCATGGCCTTCGACGAGGACGGCCAGGCCGACACCAAAGCGCGCAAGGTTGCAATCTGCACCCGCGCCTACAAGCTGTTGACCGAGCAGGCCGGATTCCCGCCGGAGGACATCGTTTTCGATCCGAACGTCTTTGCCATCGCCACCGGCATCGAGGAGCACAACAATTACGGCGTCGACTTCATCGAAGCAGCGCGCGAGATCACCACGACGCTTCCCTATGTTCATATTTCGGGCGGCGTGTCGAACCTCTCCTTCTCGTTCCGCGGCAACGAGCCGGTGCGCGAGGCCATGCATGCGGTGTTCCTCTACCACGCCATCCAGGCGGGCATGGACATGGGCATCGTCAATGCCGGACAGCTTGCCGTCTACGACACCATCGATCCGGACCTGCGCGACGCCTGCGAGGATGTCGTCAACAACCGTGAGCCGAAAGGTGGTAGCACGGCGACCGAGCGCATGCTGGAACTTGCCGAGCGCTTCAAAGGCACGGCTGGCAAGGAGGCGCAGGAGCGCGATCTCGCCTGGCGCGACTGGCCGGTCGAACAGCGCATTTCGCATGCGCTGGTCAACGGCATCACCGAATTCATCGACGCGGACACGGACGAGGCGCGGGGTGCGGCCGAGCGTCCACTGCATGTCATCGAAGGTCCGCTGATGGCGGGCATGAATGTCGTCGGCGACCTGTTCGGCTCCGGCAAGATGTTCCTGCCGCAAGTGGTGAAGTCCGCCCGCGTCATGAAGCAGGCCGTTGCCGGCCTGCTCCCCTACATGGAGGCGGAGAAGCTGGCGAACGCCGCCAACGGCATCGACAATGGCGAGCGCCAGACTGCAGGAAAGATCCTGATGGCGACGGTGAAGGGGGATGTCCACGACATCGGCAAGAACATCGTCGGCGTGGTTCTGGCGTGCAATAATTATGAGATCATCGACCTCGGCGTCATGGTGCCGGCGACGAAGATCCTGCAGACGGCGCGCGAGCAGCAGGTCGACATCATCGGCCTGTCCGGCCTGATCACGCCGTCGCTAGACGAGATGGCGCATATGGCGGCCGAGATGGAACGCGAAGGCTTCGACATTCCGCTGCTGATTGGCGGCGCGACCACCAGCCGCGTGCATACGGCGGTCAAGATCCATCCACGCTACACCAGCGGCCAGACGGTCTACGTCGCCGATGCCAGCCGCGCGGTCGGCGTTGTTTCGGCGCTGCTGTCGAACGAGGCCAAGGCCGGCTACGTCGACAACGTCCGCGCCGAATACAAGAAGGTTGCCGATGCGCATGCGCGCAGCGAAGCCGACAAGCAGCGCCTGCCGCTGGCGCGGGCGCGGGCCAACGCGCACAAGGTCGACTGGTCGGCCTATGTGCCGCCGAAGCCGTCCTTCCTTGGCGTCAAAGTCTTCGAAGGCTGGGATCTGGCCGAGCTCGCTCGCTATATCGACTGGACGCCGTTCTTCCAGACCTGGGAGTTGAAGGGTCGTTATCCCAAGATCCTCGAGGACGAGGCGCAAGGGCCGGCGGCACGCCAGCTTTTCGAGGACGCCCAGGCGATGCTGAAGAAGGTCATTGCCGAAAAATGGTTCGCGCCCAAGGGCGTGATTGGCTTCTGGCCGGCGAATACCGTCGGCGACGACATCAGGCTGTTCACGGACGATAAGCGCTCGCAGGAACTGGCGACCTTCTTCACCTTGCGCCAGCAACTGGCCAAGCGAGACGGCAGGGCCAATGTCGCGCTGTCGGATTTCGTCGCGCCCGCCGACAGCGGTAAAGCCGACTATCTCGGCGGCTTCATCGTCACCGCCGGCATCGAGGAAGTGGCGATCGCCGAGCGCTTCGAGCGGGCGAACGACGATTATTCCTCGATCATGGTCAAGGCGCTGGCCGACCGTTTCGCCGAAGCCTTCGCCGAGCGCATGCATGAGAAGGTGCGCAAGGAGTTCTGGGGTTACGCGCCCGACGAGAACCTGGCACCGGACGACCTGATCGGCGAACCTTATCGCGGCATCCGCCCGGCGCCCGGCTATCCAGCGCAGCCCGACCACACCGAGAAGGCGACGCTGTTTCGCCTGCTCGACGGCGAGCGCAATGCGGGCGTCAGCCTGACCGAAAGCTATGCGATGTGGCCGGGCTCTTCCGTGTCGGGCATTTATCTCGCCCATCCCGAAAGCTATTATTTCGGCGTCGCCAAGATCGAACGCGACCAGGTCGAGGATTATGCTAGCCGTAAGGCGATGCCAATCGCCGATGTCGAGCGCTGGCTGGGCCCCGTTCTCAACTATGTGCCGGCACACTATGCCGAGGCGGCTGAATAGTGGGAACGGCGGCATCGTAAATTCGTGCCTTCTAAATCTCCGCTGCCTTTTCGACCGGATGGCTTTCGACAGTTTCTTGTGCTCCTTCCTTGCCAAGCGTTTGAGGTAGGCAAAAGACTCTTGAAGCGGGCGGGTTTCGGCCTTCGTAAGAAGGGCTACTTAGCTGGTGCCGGGTCCGCATCGTGCGATACGGACTGAGATACAAACTGTGATACAAATCGCTACGGAATTCTACCAAAAACCCCTTTAAAATCAACGCGGGAGGCGGTGCAGCGTTGCATCTCGACCGCACCAATCAAATTCGAAAGCGGAACCTCCAACCCATTGAGTTCGAGCACGGCAGGAAGCGTCCTTGTCAGGGCACGAGGCTTTTGCCTGATTGCGGTCGCGAGTTTGGCCGATGCGAAGAGGCCATCGGCGGGCATGGCCATCTACCGACAAGCGCACATAATTATTCGCGCACCAGGCGTCCGGTCGCCCACCAGATCACAGACACAACGACGATCGATGCGTAGCCGTCCACCGCATAGTGCCAGCCAGTGTACACCGATCCGTACAGGATCAGGGCTGCGAACGTCCAACCCAGAACGCCAAGCCAGAGATTGATTGAGGAAAGCAAATAGGCGTTCAATGCGGCAAAGGCGACATGCATGCTTGGCATGGCCGAGATGCCGCCCCCAAGACTTGGCCGGCCGCTCTGGTAAGCCATCAGGAGATATGCCGCGGGTTCCCGCACCATGTAACTATGGTCCAGTCTGTCCAAGGCCGCATTCAATCCGTGGAAGCGATCCACGCCAATAAAGTGGTGGTAGTAAACCGGCCCGACCGATGCCAACGCCAGGGCCAAGACCGTTCCGAGGACGCACAACGTCAGCGCTGCTGCACAGAGATAGCGGATGCGGGCAATCTCGTCCGACCAGAGCGACACCAAAAGGATGGTGCCGAACCACTGGTAAAACCAAATGACTTCATAGCTGTTGAAGACGACGAGCGACCAATTGTTGCTGTCGAGCTTATGGACGATCTCCCATGGCGGCATCCCGTGCAGCCATTCATCAGCGTCGGCCAACCAGTTGTCGGCATAGTATGGGACGACGGACGGGATGGCGATCTTGTAGGTAGAGAACGCGGTCAAGCTGGCGAAGAAGAACAGCAGCACCAGCAGACAGCCGCGCCAGCGCCCTTGAACCAAATCCAGGGCGTAGCGAACTGGTTGCCGCCGGCCATGGAGTATCGCGGCACAACAGACACCACCGATAAACAACACCGGAATACCAATAAGAAACTTGCGAGAATAGATTAAGGCTGATGTATAGAATAGTTCTGGATATAGTGCAGATGCGCCTAAAACGTATATCGCCATGAACAGGGAGAGGCGCAATTGCCATATGGCGGAGGGCCTGTAGCGAGAGGCTTCCGTGGTTAGGGCCAAACCAATTTACCCGTTCTTAACGTTTCGCCGGAGAGACACATACACCGATAAGGTAAAAACGTTGCCGCCAGGTTTACTTTTTCCCCGGTGATCGACATTTGCCTGCCGGCCCGCACGCGGTGGATTGTTTCCCTGAGCAATCTTGCATCCGCATTGCTGTCCATGCCCGGTGTGAAGGAACGCGCCGGAACCTCGGGGCCGAACCGGCCGGGTGTTTAAACACCGGTCCACCGCTCCCTCAGTTGACATATCATAAGTTGTAACTTATCATAAGTCATGGTTTATGATTATGCAGGAATGGTGGCCTTGGCCGATCCGACGCGCCGCAAGGTGTTCGAGCTCATCGCCGATCGGCCACGCTCGGTCATCGATCTGACGCGAGTGCTTCCGGTCTCGCAGCCGGCCGTATCGCAGCACCTCAAGGTTTTGAAGGAGGCCCGGCTGGTCCGCGCAGAGCCGAAAGGTGCCAGCAACATCTATCATCTCGACCCGCATGGGCTCGGCGAGATGCGCGCCTGGCTCGACCGCATGTGGGGCGATGCGCTCGACGCCTTCAAACGGGAAGTCGACGACAGCAAGGAGAAGAGGAAATGACGACCATGATCAAGCCCGCGCCGGTCAGGAAGTCGGTGACGGTGGAGGTGCCGCTCGACAAGGCATTCGATGTGTTCACGACAGGGTTCGGACGGTGGTGGCCTGCTTCGCACTCGATCGGCAAATCCGCCCTGACGACTGCGGTGATCGAACCCAAAGCCGGCGGCCGCTGGTACGAGATCGGCGAGGACGGGTCACAATGCGATTGGGGCGAGGTTCTCGCCTGGGATCCGCCGTCCAGGCTGACGCTCGCCTGGCGCATTGGAGCCGATTGGCGCTACGATCCGGCATTGCTGACCGAAGTCGAGATCCGCTTTGTCGCACTCGGCGAGAACGCGACGCGTGTGGAACTCGAGCACAGGCTTCTGGAGAACATGGGCAAGACCGCAGAGGCAGCGCGCCAGGCCTTCGAATCCGAGGGTGGCTGGAGCGGGCTCCTGGACCGCTATGCGGCTGAGGCCCAGCGCCACGCCGCCTGATCGGGAAGCCTCCCAGTCCATACCAGCGAGGCCGTCGCACTGTCGGCCTCGCCTCATTCCCGGTGCAGCATGTGCCGCTCTGTCCGGCCACTAATGTTGTTGGGCGAATGATGCCCCAACCGGAACGGCGGGCACACCACACCTAGCGTTGTCGCGGACTACCCGGCGGTTGGTCAGCGGCGGTACCAGAGCTGGATTACCGGTGCTTCTCGACGAAAGCCTTGCAGGCGGGTGACAACTGCTCGATCATGCTCTGAAGGTCGCATTTGCCGATCGGTGTCATTGGGCAAAGCCGTTTGTAGTCAGGCTTGCATTCCTTGCCCTGAAAAGATTTGAAGGCCTTTGCCTCGGCGGTAATCGGGCTCAAAAGTATTCCCGAACAAACCAACGCAAGGCTGGTAAACAGATACTTCGCCATAAACACCCTCCATTTATTAGCGGTAATTATAGAAATACTAAATTAGAATTATCTAATTATCAATCTTGAATTATCAATCTTGGGCAACCGGCAGCTCGCAAGGTCTGATATCCGTCCGTTGCGCACGGAGAGGCCGATTCTCAAGCCAAATCGTGCCGCCGCTCCATCTTTGTGTTCGACCAAGATCTTTTCGGAAAACCGGTTTCCACTTTTCAGGATCATGGTCTAGACCTGACAGGCACCTTATCCGGAAATCCGATGGCGGGAGGCGCTGGTGGAAGGCCAGGACGAATACATGACCGGCGCCAGGGCCGCCGAGGAGCGCCGCGCCGACATCTATGACGAGGACGGCGTCATCCTGTCGTCGTTTCTCGCCCAGATCGGTGCAGCGATCGCCGATCGCGATACGCTGACGCTGAAGCGTGAAGTCGACGATCTGCACCAGTCGGAACTCGGCCACCTGCTCGAGGCCCTGCACCCGGAACAGCGCCGCGCCCTGGTCGAATTGCTGGGCAAGGATTTCGATTTTTCCGCCCTGACCGAGGTCGACGAGGCGATCCGACGCGACATCGTCGACAATCTGCCCAATGCGCAGATCGCCGAGGCGGTGCAGGATCTCGATTCCGACGACGCCGTCTACATTCTCGAGGATCTCGACCAGGAGGACCAGGACGAGATCCTGTCGCAATTGCCGTTCACCGAGCGGATCAGGCTGCGGCGCTCGCTCGATTATCCCGAAGAGACCGCCGGCCGCCGCATGCAGACGGAGTTCGTCGCGGTGCCGCCCTTCTGGACGATCGGCCAAACCATCGACTACATGCGCGAGGACAACAATCTTCCCGACCGCTTCAGCCAGATCTTCGTCATCGATCCGAGCTTCAAGCTGCTCGGCGCCATCGACCTCGACCAGATCCTGCGCACCAAGCGTTCGGTCAAGGTCGAAGAGGTCATGCATGAGACCAGGCATGCCATCCCGGCCACCATGGACCAGGAAGAGGCGGCGCGCGAATTCGAGCAATACGATCTTCTGTCCGCCGCCGTCGTCGACGAGAACGAGCGGCTGGTCGGCGTGCTGACCATCGACGACGTCGTCGACGTCATCCAGCAGGAGGCCGAGGAAGATCTGCTGCGCATGGGCGGCGTCGGCGATGAAGAACTCTCGGACAGCATCTTTTCGACCTCGCGCTCGCGCGTGCCGTGGCTGCTGGTCAACCTGTTGACGGCTTTCCTCGCGGCCTCGGTGATCGGCCTGTTCGACCGCACCATCGAGCATATCGTGGCGCTGGCGGTGCTGATGCCGATCGTCGCCGGCATGGGCGGCAATGCCGGCTCGCAGACCATGACCGTCACGGTGCGGGCGCTGGCGACGAGGGACCTCGACATCTACAATGCCGGCCGCATCATCCGCCGCGAAATCGGGGTGGGCTTCATCAACGGCATCATCTTCGCCATCCTGATCGGCATCGTTGCGGCTGCCTGGTTCCACGATCGCAATCTCGGCGGCATCATCGCGGCGGCGATGATCATCAACATGTTCGTGGCGGCTCTGGCGGGCATCCTTATCCCGCTGCTGCTCGACCGCTTCAAGATCGACCCGGCTGTGGCTTCGGCGGTTTTCGTCACTACGGTCACCGATGTCGTCGGTTTCTTTGCCTTTCTCGGGCTTGCCACATGGTGGTTCGGCGTGCGCTGAACGGCACCTCAATTGACTTTTACGTAAATGCCGTGCGAGGCTTTGGAAGGTGCCTTGTCCGCCGATTCTGGCACGCGCCCCGGGCGCCGGCGCCGGCCAGTTGGAACTCGCGGCGTGGCCGGGGCATTGGAGTGACGATGCGGGAATATTATTCGATCACGGAGCTGACCCGCGAATTCGACGTGTCGACGCGGACGTTACGCTTCTACGAGGACGAAGGGCTGGTGCAGCCGGTAAGGCGCGGCCGCACCCGGCTGTTCCGTCCGTCGGACCGGCATCTCATCCGCCAGATCATGCGCGGCAAGAGGCTCGGCTTCTCGATCAATGAGATCCGCGAAATCATCCAGATGTACAGGGAGCCGCCCGGCGAGGTCGGCCAACTCAAATTGATGATCAAGCGCATCGAGGAAAAGCGCGAGGATTTGCGCCAGAAACGCCGCGACCTCGAAGAGACGCTGGCCGAACTCGACCATGCAGAGGAATCCTGCGTCGAGCGGCTGGTGGAACTCGGCGTCACCACATAAGCGCGGTGTCAGCCTCGGCTCAAATCCAGCGCCGCACCCTTTTGGCGTAGTCCCGGTACTTCTTGCCGAATTTGGCTGTCAGCACCTTCTCCTCGCTCTCGATCGTCAGCTTCTGCGTCAGGAACGCCGCGATGACCGCCAGCGGCAGGAACCAGGCGATCCCAGAGACAAAGGCGAGGCTGACCAGCAGCAGCGTGTTGGCGAGGTAGATCGGGTTGCGGCTGACGGCGAAGGGGCCGGTGGTCACCAGATGGTCCGGCACGCCGTTCGGGTTGAGCGTCGTCTTGGCGCGGATCATGGTGCGGATTGCCGTGAACCAGAGCGCGGCGACCGCCACCAACCCCACAAGGCCGGCGGCGAACAGGATGTCGCCGAGAAGATCGCCGATCCACGGCAGCGGATAGAACAGCCCTAGCGCGACGCTGACGATGATGGCGGCGATATAGATCAGCGGCGGCCATGGGATGTGTCCAAGCTTCGGCTGCCCAGGATTTTGCTGCACGGGTTTCGGGTGACTGTCGCTCATTGTTGTCCTCCCTCGATTAGCGCGTTCCCGGTTCCGCCGTCTCGGTTTGGGCGGTGCAGGTGCCGGCGAGCTCGCCAATATGCGCCTTCCACTCCGGGGACTGGTCGTTGCTGTAGAGCCGGTCAAGCGAGGCTTCGCCCTGGAGAGTGTCCAGCATGCAGGCACAATAGCTGGAGCAGAACCCGGTGTCGCGTGCCTGCTCGCAGGATATCTGGCAGGATTTCAGAAAACTCACCTCCCTGGTTTCGACCTGCGCCGGCATGAATTGCGAAAGCAGCCAGACCGAGCCGATCAGCACCGGCTGATGGATCAAATAGAAGGCAAGGCTGTGCCGGCCGATGAAGACCGGCGGATTTGCCCAGCGGCCGGGCGTCAGGGCCGACAGCCGCGTCAGCGCGCCGGAGGTGGAGGCGAGCTTGGTAACCGCGATGCCGGCAAGTACGGCGCCGAACCAGGGCAGCAATGGAACGTAGTCATTGGAGCGCGGGTTGGTCGCCGACAGGCCGACCCACCATAAAGCTGGATGATCGAAAAGCTCGGATCGCAGGTAGAAAGGCGCGGCAATGACGAGGGCCGCCACGGCAAGCGTCAGCAGCGCCGGCAGCCGCAGGAACGCCAGGCCGAGCAGGCTGGCGAGCGCGATCTCGTGCAATATGCCGAAGAAGATGAAGCCGTCGGGCGTGGCGATGCGGGTGACCAGCGATATTGCGAGCGCTGCCCCGGCAACCATGGCGAAGCGCTTCCAGAAGCCGGTCCAGCGGATTTTTTTGCCATGGGCGAGATAGAGGCTGATGCCGACCAGGAACAGGAAGCTCGAGGCGATGCAGCGCGCATAGATTTTCCACCAGCCGAAGGCGGTGAGGCCGGGATCGGTGTAGCCGAAAAATTCGAGGTCCCAGGTGAAATGATAGCTCGCCATGGCAAGCAATGCGATGCCGCGTGCAATGTCGATGGCGGCGATGCGCTTCGACTTCGGTTGATCCTCAACGGCTGCGGTCGACGTGTCAGTGCTCATGGTCTCGCTGTCTTGGTTCAGCCCCGGCAAGACGACTATCACGGTTGCCACCGTCAAAAGAAGCAGGGCCTTGCGTCGCGTTGGTGCCAGTCGGCATCAGAGCTGCTTTAGGCCAGAGCCGGAAAGCCTTTGGCCGGCTTCGCTTTTTGCCGTGAAGGCGTCGGTTTCCTGTTACCCGGCAAGGAACCGCCGCGGCAGATTTGTGCTCCAAACCCTGCTTCGGGCGATTCGGCTTCGGGGGAAGCAATGGCTACCCATTTGCGCCATCCGATCTGGCTTCCGGCCTTGCGGCCGGCGGATGCCCGCACTTTCGCCTCGCTTTATGCGGTCGAATCGTTCGCGCGCGCCACCGTATCCAGCGTCATCCCGATCCAGGCCTACGAGATCCTGCACAACGAGCAGATCGTTTCGATCCTCTACACGATCGTGGCGATGCTCGGCCTATCGGCGACGCTGTTCATGCCGATGCTGATCGCCCGGTTTGCCCGGCGCTGGGTCTATACCGCCGGCGCCTGCCTGCTGGCCGCCGGTTCGCTGTTCTTCGTCACCCATACGCTGGCCGGCCAAGTGGTCGGCATGCTCTGCCGCGTCGTCGGCGCCGGCGCGCTGGCGATCACGCTCAACCTCTACATCATGGACCATATCCGCAAGACCGATTTCATGCAGGCCGAGTCGCTGCGCATGGCGTGGTCGATGCTTGCCTGGACCGCCGGGCCGACGCTCGGCATTTTCCTCTACACGCGTTTCGGCATCTATGCCGCGCATGGCGCGGTGGCCGTCTTCGCCATGGCCTTGCTGGCGCTGTTCTGGACTTACCGGCTTGGCGACAATCCGTCGATCCGCCCCGGCAAGACGCGGCCGGTCAATCCGCTGGCCAATATCGGCCGCTTCGTCTCGCAGCCAAGGCTGAGGCTCGCCTGGCTGATCGCCTTCGGCCGCTCCTGCTTCTGGACGACGTTCTTCGTCTATGGGCCGTTGTTCATGGTGATCACCGGCGAGGGCAAGCTGGCCGGCGGCCTCTTGGTTTCGGCCGGCAATGCGCTTTTGTTCATGGCCATCTTCTGGGGCAGGGCGGGACGGCGTTTCGGCGGCCGGCGCACCATGACGTTCGCCTATTTCGCCATGTCGGCGACGCTGCTGGCGGCCGGCGCCGTCGGCGAGGCCGCACCGCTCGTCACCGGCGCCTTGTTGCTTTGCGGTGCCTTCTTCACCATCGCGCTGGATGCGCTGGGCTCGACCGCCTTCATGCGCTCGGTGCGCTCGTATGAGCGGGCGCAGATGGCGGCGGTCTACCGCACCTATCTCGACTTTTCCGAGCTGACGCCGCCGCTGGTCTATTCGGTGGTGCTGGCGTTCTTCGGCCTGGGCGCGGTTTTCGCGACACTCGGCCTGCTGGCGGCAGTCTGCGGCTTCGTCACCTGGCGCTATCTGCCCAAATCGCTTTGAAGTGCGGCATGCCGCTCGCGCACCCAGTTGTGGAAGCGGTGCAAGTCATATTCCTCGGGCATCAGCACGCCGGCCTTGTGGCGCATCGAGCGCAGGCCCATCTGGTTGACCTCGCAGATATCAGCATCCTCCTCCAGCACCTGGGTACCGAAGGCGATGATGTTGTCGATATCCGCGGCCGGATCGGCGAGCGCTTCGGGCGAAAAAAGCCATTCGGCGGTGAGTTCGGTCTGCTCCGGCCCAAGCGGCACCAGCCGCACGGTCCTGACATAGTCGACATGGCCGACGACGAACATCGACGGCAGGCTGGTGGCGTAGGTCTGCCCGGCGGTACGTTCGGCCGGCGTCAGGCCGGAAAAGACCGAGCCGTGAACGCGTCCGTCGCGCGACCAGGTTTCGGCCCCGGCACGCAAGCCGCCGGAAAATTCCGGCGCGTCATTGTCGGCGTGGCGCGCCCATTCGGGATCGTCGTGGCGGCCCATCAGGCCGCGGCCATAGATCGGCACCAGCCGCGACAGGTCCTTGTGGACGCCGGGGCGGTGCAGGCACTCGTTGAAGTTTTCCCAAAAGATCTTCCAGTTGCAGTTCATCACCTTGCGCAGCACATGGCCGCTCAGCAGCGTTTCCAGCGGCCAGTTGGCGAGGTCGCCGGATGCCGGATCGAAGGATGTTTCAGCCGGGCCGGCAACATCCTCGGCGAGGTTGACGAAGACGAAACCGCGCCACACCGAGAGCGCGACCCGGTAGAGCGGATGATCGGCCTTGTCGAAACCGTCCGGCAGCGATTTCGACGGCACGCGCACCAGATCGCCGCGCAGCGAATAGGACCAGGCGTGGTAGGGGCAGGTGATGAGCCGCGCCTTCAGTCGTCCTTCGCTCTGCTGGCAAAGCTGCGAGCCACGATGCCGGCAGGTGTTGTGGAAGGCGCGCAATTCGCCGGTCTCGTCGCGCAGCACGACGATCTCCTGCGTGCCTATGCGGAACGTCCTGAAAGCCAGCGGCTGGGCAAGGTCGGCCTCGCGGCAGACCAGCAGCCAGTTGCGATACCAGATGGCCTCGAGATCGCGCTGGTAGGCTGCGATGTCCCAATAGGCTGATGACGGCAGCGTCGGCTCGGCCCGCGTCAGGCCGTTGTAGGGACCGCGCTCATTCGAGCTGGGTTGCATGCCGGCTTCCTCCCCATCCGCCAGCCGACACCCGGCTGCGAAAATTGTCAATCGCGGCGCCGGCCGGGCAGCTTGGCGAGGCGGCGCATTCGCCACACGATCCGGCGGAATTTGGTTTGCCGGGCGCGGCGATTCTGCCTATAGTCGCTGATGTCGTCGGTTCCATTTGGAACCAAGAGGGAATGCGGTGAGGGCAAGTTGTTTGCCCAATGCCGTGGCTGCCCCCGCAACTGTGTGCGGTAGTCCTCTCCATATGCCACTGAAGGTTCGCCTTCGGGAAGGTGGGGAAGGACGCTGATCCGCGAGCCAGGAGACCTGCCGGCGACAGGAAACTGACTTCTATGCCCTCGGGTGGAGGGCGAAAGGACAAGACATGAATACCGCTTCCGTCTCGCTCGGCGCTTCCGTCTCCTCGCAGTCGCGTTTCATGCAGCTGGCGCTTGCTGCATTCCTCGGCATTTTCGTCATGGGCTTTGTCGGCTTCTCGCATATCGATGCGGTCCACAATGCCGCGCACGACTATCGCCACTCGATGGGCTTTCCCTGCCACTGACAAGGGGCTGACATCATGACACTGTTTCGCAACGTCGTGTTCATCGCGGCGATCGCAGGGCTCGTGGCCGGCGTCGCTCTCGCCTGCATACAGGCCTATGCCACGGTGCCGCTCATCCTGAAGGCCGAAGTCTACGAACAGGCCGGCGGCGGCCATGACCATGCTGCGGCACCGGCCGCCACGGGCACGATGGCTATGAGCAGCGCCGCGCCGGCACCGGCTGAAGCAATGGCTCCGGCTGAGGACGAAGGCTGGGCGCCGGCGGACGGTTTCGAGCGCTTCGGCTTCAGCGTCGTTGCCAATATCGTCACCGGCATCGGCTTTGCGCTGGTCCTGGTTGCGGTTTCGGAATTCGCCGGCGGCATCGGCAATTGGCGCCAGGGCCTGTTCTGGGGGCTGGCTGGCTTTGCCGCGTTCACGCTGGCGCCGGGCCTCGGCCTGCCGCCGGAACTGCCGGCGATGCCGGCGGCCGACCTTGTCCAACGCCAGATCTGGTGGTGGGCAACGGTGATGGCGACCGCGGCCGGTCTCGGCCTTATCGCCTTCCGCAGATCGCTGCCGCTGGCGGTCCTTGCGGTGGCGTTGATCGTCGCGCCGCATATCGTTGGCGCGCCGCAGCCCGACAGTTTCGAGACGGCGATCCCGGAAGGCTTGCACCACCAGTTCGTGGTGGCGGTGACGCTGACCAATCTGGTGTTCTGGCTGGTGCTCGGCGCGGTCGTCGGCGTGGTGCGCGGACGCTTCACCGGCACGGCGACCAGCCTGCGCGACAGCTTTGCCTGACCGCGCTGCCGGGGCACTGACCCTGGTCGTCGGCGGTGCGCGCTCCGGCAAGAGCGCGCATGCCGAGAGGCTGGTGAGCGCCTGTCCAGCGCCGTGGAGCTATATCGCCACGGCGCAAGCCTATGACGAGGAGATGCGCGAGCGGATCGCGCTGCATCGATCGCGGAGAGGCGCGGGCTGGACGACCATCGAGGCGCCGCTCGACCTTGCCGGCGCGATCGAGGCACTGCCTGACGGCCAGCCGGTGCTGATCGATTGCCTGACGCTGTGGCTGACCAACCATATGCTGGCCGAACATGATGTCGAGGCCGAATGCCGAAGGCTGGCGGACGTGTTGTCGCGGCCGCGTGGCCCCTGGTTCGTGGTGTCCAACGAGGTCGGCCAGGGCATCGTGCCGGACAATGCGCTGGCAAGACGGTTTCGCGACGCCGCCGGCCGGCTGAACCAGGACGTCGCGGCTGTTGCCGGCACCGTGCTTTTGATGGTGGCAGGGCTACCGCTCAAGGTGAAATGACATGGCTGATACTATCGACCCTACGGAAGAGGAACGCCACCGCGCCAAGATGGCCAAGCGCAAGGCGGTGCAGGACGCCGAGGTCGCGGCCAGGACGGTCGAGAAGGGGCTGCTGATCGTCAACACCGGGCCGGGCAAGGGCAAGACCACGGCCGCCTTCGGTCTGGCGCTCAGAATGCTCGGGTATGGCAAGCGCGTCGGCGTCGTCCAGTTCATCAAGGGCAAGTGGCACACCGGCGAGAAGGACGCTTTTGCCTGCTTCGGCGACCGCGTCGTCTGGCACGCCATGGGCGAAGGCTTTACCTGGGAGACGCAGGACCTGAAGCGCGACATCGCCGCGGCCGAGGCCGCCTGGGCGAAAGCGCTGGAGCTGATGGCCGAGCCGTCGATCAGCCTCGTGGTGCTCGACGAATTGAACATCGCGCTGCGTTACGACTATCTCGACCTCGAAAAGGTGGTCGCGGCGCTGAAGGCGCGTCGCGAAGGTCTGCATGTTGTCGTCACCGGCCGCAACGCCAAGCCGGCATTGGTCGAGGCAGCCGATCTGGTCACCGAGATGGGCGCGACCAAGCACCACTTTTCCGCCGGCGTGAAGGCGCAGCAGGGGATCGAGTTCTGAGGGGTTTGGCGATCCGGCCCACCCCCTCTGTCCTGCCGGACATCTCCCCCGCAAGGGTCCCGCAAGGGTCCCGCAAGGGGGAGATCGGATGTCACTTCCGGCTTTCGCCAACCTTGAACGTTAAGGGCCTGCAATGAGGCAGCGCCGACCTGAAGCGATTATTTGAGGCGTAGCCCTATTTTGTTCTTGCTTTGTGCCGGCAGCTATGCTACTAATTTTGTTATGGTGCTAATTGGCTCCAACGACCCGCCGCTTGGCGGGTTTTCTGTTTGCGCTCGATCTCGAGCGTCGATCACGCTATGAAAACGACCGCCGAGTTCTCCCGAACAGCGCGTCAGCACTAGACTAGGTCGGGCGATCCGGCAGAGTTCCGGCGCCGCCTGATCAAGCTGGAGATTGTTCGTGGAACAGGCGGTAATCGTCTATCTTCTTCTGAACGACGGTCAATTTGGAGCGTCGCAAGAACGCGAATCCATTTACGCGCTCGAGAATCGGCTAGAGAAAGCTATCGAGGATGCGTCGGTCGGCGAGTTTGACGGTGACATTTTTTGTGAGGGCGAATGCATCCTCTACATGTATGGGCCAAACGCTGAACGGCTTTTTGTTGTAGTCGAACCCGTCTTGAAATCTTCTCCCGTAGCCGCCGGTGGGTACGCGATCAAAAGGTTTGGCGAGGCAGCCGATCCAAGCGCAAAGGAAGTCCGCGTTACTTGGTAGGTCGGGTTTGCCGACCCATTCGGACGCTCACGCGGCGATAACGATCACCGCGACCACCCCGAACAGCGCAATCAGCAGCAAGTCGGCGACCCGGTAGAGTTTCAGCGCCCGCCGGATGTCGGTGCTCTCGACGTCGTCGCGGCGGCCGCCTTCGCCCATCAATGCGTCTTCGACCATGACTCCGTCATAGGAACGGGGGCCGGCGAGTGCCAGGCCGAGCGCACCGGCCATCGCTGCTTCCGGCCAGCCGGCATTGGGCGAGCGGTGTTTTTTCGCATCGCGCCGCACGGCGTGCCAGGCGGCTTTGGCGTCGGCGCCCTTGACCAGGAAAGCCGCGAGTACGATCAGCAGCGCCGTCAGCCGCGACGCCGGCAGGTTGATCCAGTCGTCGAAGCGCGCCGCCGCCCAGCCGAAGGCTTCGTGGCGCGGGGTGCGGTGGCCGATCATCGAATCGGCGGTGTTGGCGGCCTTGTAGGCGACGCCGCCGGCAAGCCCGCCAACGCCGATCCAGAAGGCCGGTGCGACGACGCCGTCGGAGAAATTCTCGGCCAGGCTTTCGATCGCGGCGCGGCAGACAGCGGCCCTGTCGAGCTTTTCCGGGTCGCGGCCGACGATCCGCGAGACGGCAATGCGGCCCATGTCCAGTCCGCCGCTGTCGAGGGCGTCGGCCACCGCTTCGACATGCTCGGCCAGGCTCTTCTGCGACAGCAGCGACGTCGCCAGGATGGGGGTGACCAACAAGCCGAGGGGAATGCTCCAAAGCAAGGTTTCGAGCCAGAGGGCGAGGGCGGCCGGCACCAGCACGATCACCAGCAGCGCGAGGACGCCCCAGCGGCGACGGTGGGCGTCGGAATCAGTGGCGCGGTTGAGCCTGCGGTCGAGAAAGGATATCAGCCTGCCGAACCAGGTGACGGGATGGCCAATGGCATCGAAGAGCCAGGCCGGGTAGCCGAGTACAAGTTCGATGGCCAGCGACAGGAAAGTGATCAGGATCGACATGAAGTCTCTTGATGGAGTGACGGCAGCAGTGGACCACGGCGGAAGCCTTGGCCGGGCGAGGGCGCTTTTCCCTCACGCGCCGCTGCCTTTCGTCGACCTCTCGACCGGGATCAATCCGCACTCCTACCCGCTTTTCGATTTGCCCGCCACCGCCCTGTCGCGATTGCCGGAAGCAGCGCGTGCCCGTGAATTGGCCGAAGTCGCGGCAAGCGCCTATGGCGCGCCGTCGGCGGCGAACGTCGCGGCTGCGCCCGGCACGCAGATCCTGTTGCCGCGCGTCGCTTCGCTGGTCAACCCGGGCACGGCGCTGGTGCTCGGGCCGACTTATGCCGAGCATCGGCGGGCAGCAGCGATCGCCGGCCATGCGGCGGCCGAAGTCGATCATTTCGAAGCCCTGGCGGTGGCCGACCTTGCCGTCGTCGTCAATCCCAACAACCCGGACGGGCGCGTCGTCGAGCGCGAAAGATTGCTTCGACTTGCCGCAAAATTGCGCGCCGGAGGCGGGCTGCTGGTGGTCGACGAGGCCTTCATGGATGTCGGCCCGTGCAGCGAAAGCCTGGCCGGCGACGTCGACCAGGGCGGCATCGTCGTGCTGCGCTCGTTCGGCAAGTTCTTCGGCCTGGCCGGCCTGCGGCTTGGCTTTGCACTGGCCGATGCGCTGACGGTCGAGCGGCTGGAGGCGCAATTCGGGCCATGGGCGGTTGCCGGGCCGGCGCTTGAATATGGCATAAGGGCGCTTGCCGATACCGGCTGGCAGGCCGGGATGCGGCGCCGTCTGGCCGAGGATGCCGCACGGCTCGATACGCTGTTCGGCCGCTTCGGCGTGCCTGTCGCCGGTGGCACCTCGCTGTTCCGCTATATCAGGCTGGCGGACGCCCCCGGCCTGTTTTCGGTGCTCGGCCAGCGCGGCATCCTGCTTCGGCATTTCGCCGACCGTCCGGATGTGCTGCGCGCCGGCCTGCCGGGAGCCGACGAAGAATGGCGGCGGCTCGAATCCGCGCTTGCCGGCTGGGCCTCCGGGCGCGACGATGATGCCAAGGGAGAAACGATCCAATGATCCACGTCTGCTCGCTGTCCAAAGTCGAGGAAACGGTAACGAAGACCGGGGCCGAGCGGCTGCTTTCGCTGCTTGCCGCCGGCACGGAGGTGATGCGGCCGGCCTCGATCACCAGGGAAAACCATCTGCATCTGGTCATGCACGACATTGCGGTAGCGCAGGAGGGCATGACCATGCCGGGCGAGGAGCATGTCTTGAACCTGCTCGATTTCGCCCGCCAATGGGACCGCTCGCGGCCGCTGGTGGTGCATTGCTATGCCGGCATCAGCCGCTCGACTGCCTCGGCCTACATCATCGCG
Source organism: Mesorhizobium sp. ISC25 (assembly GCF_042295465.1). Lineage (NCBI taxonomy): Bacteria > Pseudomonadati > Pseudomonadota > Alphaproteobacteria > Hyphomicrobiales > Phyllobacteriaceae > Mesorhizobium > Mesorhizobium sp. ISC25. The sequence continues at coordinate 634,967 of NZ_CP135441.1, forward strand.
GCAGCGCTGGCGCCGAAGCGCGACGAGGCCGAGTTGGCCGAGACGCTGCGCGCGCTGTCGCCCACGGCGACGCCCAATCCGCGGCTGATCGCAATTGCCGACGCACTGCTCGAGCGCAATGGCCGCATGAGCCGCGCCATCGAGGCGATCGGGCGCGGTGCCGAAGCGTTTGAGGGCACGCCTTTTGCGCTGAAGATCGACGCTTGATTACGTCAGCCAATCCGCCAGCTTTGCCTTGCGCACGTCCCTCAGCAGGCCGATGAAGCCGTCGGCCTGATGTTCGGCGGTCAGCCGGCCTTTTTCGGCGGTGGCAATGCTGGCGTCGCCGACCACGCCATTCGGGTTGAGATCGCTGGCGATCCAGGCGAAGGCGTGCGTTCCGGTTTGGCGCAGCAGCGAAAATTCCTTTTCGGCACGGGCAACCTTGGACACGAAATTGTCGGCCTTGGCCATGTCGACGAGGTCGGGCCGGAAATGCAGCATCAGCGAGGTCTCGACGTCGCCGCCATGAATGCCGTGGCGGTCTTCGAGCTCGGTGTACATGCCGGCCGGCCGGCCAAAACGCTGCCAGCTGGTCTTTACCGCCAGCATCTTTGCCCGCACGCGCAATTCGCGGGTGACGATGCCCATGATCTCCTCATTGCCGCCATGCGAATTGACGACGACCAGTTTTCGGATGCCGGCGCGCGCGACCGACAGGCCGAGTTCGGTCCATGCCTCGACCAAGGTCGTCGCCGGCAAAGTGAGGGTGCCGGGCGCATGCAAATGCTCGTTCGACTTGCCTATCGCCTGCACCGGCAGGATGCGGATGTCGAGATCGCCGGGCAGGCGGGCGATCACCGTGTCGAGCATGCCGTTCATGATCGAGGTGTCGGTCGAAACCGGCAGATGGGGCCCGTGCTGTTCGATCGCTGCCAGCGGCAGAACGGCAATGGTCGCCTCCGGATCGATGGTCGCGTATTCGGTGGTCCGGTAGTCACCCCACCATACGCGTTTTTTTGTCCCGGCCATTTTGAACCTCAAAGAGAGACTGAATGCGCGCTTGATGAGGGGCGGCGCCAACCTTTGTCGTGTAACTTGAGATCATCGGCCTGTCGATTCCAGCCGCTGGCCAGCGCTGCTCATCCCGCCGCAATGACCTCGATCTCGACCTTGAATTCCGGCCGGGCAAACCCGGACACGATCATCAGCGTCGAGGCCGGCGCCGGGCTGGCGAACAGCCGGTCGCGAACCTCCATATACGGCCGCAGGAACGCGCGGTCGGTGACATAGGCGTTGATGCGGACGATGTCGGACAGGCCGAGCCCGGCCTCGCCGAGAATCGCCGCTATGTTCTGGAAACAGAGCTCGGCCTGTGCGCGGGGCTCCTCGGGGATCCGGTCGTCCGCTGTGATGGCGACCTGGCCCGAACACAGCACCAGCCGCTTGCCGGGCGGCAGCTCGACGCCGTGGCTGTAGCGGGCGAAGGGCGGCTTGATCGACTTCGGCGTGAGAAATTTGAACATGGCAATCTCCGGTTCTCGGCAGCGTAAAGCTGGATGTAGGCGGGCATCAAGATGGCGGTGCATGTCACGAGGGCGATTGTGGACAGGCGATCAAAAAATAGGCACGATGCCTTTCGTACAGCATGACCCGTCCGGCCTTCGCGCCGCCATTGCACAGGCGGGCGTTGCACAAGCGGGCGGTCCCGACGCAACGCGCCGGTGGCATGTGTCTTGCTTCTTGAAACAATGGTGTCGAGCCCGGCGCGTGACGCGCCGGAGCGAACAAAGGGTGGTGTGGATGTACGGAAGACTCAAGATTTCGGCGGGCGCGATCATGCTGTTTGGCGCAGGTACGCTTGCCGCGGCAGCGAATGAAAAAGTCACCTTCGGCACCAACTGGCTGGCCGAGCCGGAGCATGGCGGCTACTACCAGGCCGTGGTGGATGGTACCTATGCCGCCTGCGGCATCGACGTGACGATCATGCAGGGCGGCCCACAGGTCAGCGGCCGGCCGCTACTGCTGGCCGGCAAGATCGATTTCTACATGGGCGGCAATCTGCTGTCGGCTTTCGATGCCGTGCAGCAAGGCATACCGATGCGCGTCGTGGCCGCCGACTTCCAGAAGGACCCGCAGGTCATCATGTCCCATCCCGGGCAGGGGCTGGACAAATGGGAAGACCTGAAGAACGCCGACCAGTACATCCTCGGCGACGAAGGTGCGCAGACCTTCTTCCAGTGGATGGTCACCGACTTGGGTTTCGACGCAGCCAAGCGCGTGCCCTACACCTTCAACCCGGCGCCGTTCATCGCCAACAAGATGTCGATCCAGCAGGGTTACGTCACCTCGGAGCCATTCGCCGTCCAGAAGCAGGGCGGTTTCACGCCGAACCAGTTTCTGCTGGCCGACTATGGCTGGGACACATATGCAACGACGGTCGAGACCATGCAGGAGACGATCGACAAGCGGCCCGAGGTGGTCCAGTGCTTTGTCGATGGCTCGGCCAAGGGCTGGTACAATTATCTCTACGGCGACAACAAGGCCGCCAACGAAATGATCAAGAAGGAAAATCCGGACATGACGGATGAGCAGATCGCCTTCTCGATCGAGCAGCTGAAGAAATTCGGCGTGGTCGATTCCGGCGACAGCGAAAAGCTCGGCATCGGCGCCATGACCGACGCACGCATCCAGAGTTTCTATGACAAGATGGTCAAGGCCAAGGTCGCGCCGGCGGGCGTCGACATCAAGAAGGCCTACACGCTTTCCTTCGTCAACAAGAGCGTCGGGCTCGACCTGAAGAAGTAGGCCGTGAAGCTGGAGAAAGTGGCGCAACAGCCAGGAAGTGTACCGGGGCCGACGCTGTTGGCGCTGCGTGGCGTCGGCAAGGTTTTTTCCAACGGCGTCACCGCGCTCAGCAATGTCGAGCTGACGATCCGGGAGGGCGATTTCCTCAGCCTGCTCGGGCCGTCGGGCTGCGGCAAATCGACGGCGCTGCGGCTGATTGCCGGCCTGTCGACGCCGACCTCGGGCGTGCTCGACTGGCGCGGCAGCGGCGCCCGCGATCGTTCGAATATCGGCGACCGTTCGAATATCGGCTTCGTCTTCCAGGAGCCGACGCTGCTGCCCTGGGCCGACGTCTTCGACAATGTCTGGCTGCCGCTGCGGCTGAAGGGCGTGTCGCGGGCCAAGGCGGCGCCGGCGGTGATGGAGATGCTGGCGCGGGTTCACCTGACCGGCTTCGAGAATGCCGTGCCGCGCGAATTGTCGGGCGGCATGAAGATGCGCGTCTCGATTGCCCGGGCCATGGTGACCAAGCCGCGCATTCTGTTGATGGACGAGCCGTTCGCGGCACTAGACGAGATCACCCGCTTCAAGCTCAACAACGATCTGCTGGAGCTATGGCAGGATGAACGTTTCACCGTCGTTTTCGTCACCCACAGCGTCTTCGAAAGCGTTTTCCTCTCCAACCGCGTGGTCGTCATGGCGGCGCGGCCGGGCCGGGTGTTCGCCGAGCTTGCTGTCGATGCATCCTATCCGCGCGACGAGGCATTTCGCACCTCGCCCGACTATGCCGCGCTCTGCCGCCAGGCATCCGACGTGCTGATCGGCGCCATCAACTCAACTGCCGGACCGCATCATGACGGCCATTGAAGAACCAGTCCTGGCGCTCGACCCGGAGGAGGCGCGCCGCGTCCGCCAGGAGCGCTTCGAGCGGATCGGCAGATGGCTGCTGCCGCTGGCGATCATGGTCCTGGCGATCTGGCTGTGGGACCGCGTCTGCGTCTGGAACGACATCCCGAAATACATCCTGCCGCGTCCCGGCGTGGTGCTGCAGACGCTGCATGACGATGCCGGGCTGCTGTTCTCCTCGCTGCTGGTGACGCTCAGGATCACCTTCTTGAGCCTGCTTCTCGCCGTGGTCGGCGGCGTCGGGCTGGCGGTGCTGTTCGCTCAGTCGAAATGGGTGGAGATGTCGTTCTTTCCCTTTGCCATCGTGCTGCAGGTGACGCCGATCGTCGCGATCTTTCCGCTGATCAATATCTATGTCAACGATCAGACAACAAAGCTGCTGCTTTGCGCCTGGATCGTCGCCTTTTTCCCGATCCTGTCCAACACCACGCTCGGCCTCAATTCCGTCGACCGCAATCTGCGCGATTTGTTCAAGCTCAACGGCGCCACCCGCTGGCAGCAATTGCGCTATCTGCGGCTGCCGGCGGCGATGCCTTATTTCCTCGGTGGGCTGAAGATCGCCGGCGGCCTGTCGCTGATCGGCGCGGTGGTGGCCGAGTTCGTCGCCGGCGCCACCGGCCAGTCGTCCGGCCTCGCCTCGCGCATAATCGAGGCCGGCTACCGGCTCAACGCACCGAGGCTGTTCGCGGCGCTGATCCTGATCTCGCTCACCGGCATCCTGATCTTCCTGGTGCTGTCGCTGATTTCGCATCTCATTTTGCGGCGCTGGCACGAGAGCGCGCTGAGGCAGGAGCGGTGATGGTGGGCAGCGCCAGCACCCCCCTCTGTCCTACCGGACATCTCCCCCTCAAGGGGGGAGATTGGATGCCATCCAGGATTTCGCCAATTACCAACGTTGCAAGACGAACACCATCGGCGAAGCTGCCAATCTCCCCCCTTGAGGGGGAGATGTCCGGCAGGACAGAGGGGGGTAGGCCTTGATACCGGCTTCTGGTTCCTACCATCTCGCCAAGGTTCGGCTTCATGCCTCACTTACGCCGGGCTTTTCTGGAGCCTTCGATACCGACGGGTTTGGGCTCGCCGATATCGTCATCGCCGATGGCAAGATCTCCGGGATTACGGCGCATCGATCCAACGCACCGGCAGGCGCCACCGACCTCGGCGGCCGAATCGTGCTGCCCTGCTTCGTCGACTGCCACACCCATATCGACAAGGGCCATATCTGGCCTCGAAAGCCCAATCCCGACGGCACCTTCATGGGCGCATTGAACGCGACCGGCGCCGACCGCGCGGCGCGCTGGAGCGCCGACGACGTTGCCCGCCGCATGGATTTTTCGCTGCGCTCGGCCTATGCGCACGGCACCAGGGCTCTGCGCACCCATCTCGACAGCGTTGCCCCGCAGGAAGAGATCTCCTGGCCGGTGTTCGAGACGATGCGGGAGAAATGGCGCGGCCGCGTCGAGCTGCAGGCGGCCTGCCTGCTCGGCATCGAGGGCGTGCGCGACAGGAAGTGGTTCGAGAGGCTGGCCAAGCGGGTGGCCGCTGCCAAGGGCGTGCTCGGCGTCGTCACCTACATGGTGCCAGATCTCGAAGAACTGCTGGACCAGGTGTTTGCGCAAGCGATCAAGCATGGCCTCGACCTCGATTTCCATGCCGACGAGACCGACGATGTCGCGGCGATCTCGCTGAAGAAGATTGCCGAAGCAGCCCTTTGGAACGGTTTTGACGGGAACATCCTGGTCGGCCATTGCTGCTCGCTGGCGTGCCAGCCCGATCTCGACGTGCTCGACACGCTGGACAAGGTCGCCAAAGCCGGCCTGGCGGTGGTGTCGCTGCCGATGTGCAATCTCTATCTGCAGGACCGGCGCGGCGACAACACCACGCCGCGCTGGCGCGGGGTGACGCTGCTGCACGAGATGAAGGCGCGCGGCATTGCCGTCGCCGTCGCCTCCGACAATACGCGCGACCCGTTCTACGCCTATGGCGATCTCGACATGCTGGAGGTCTATCGGATGGCGACGCGCATCCTGCATTTAGACCATCCCGTTGCCGACTGGCCGCAAGCGGTCACCGCGACGCCGGCCAAGGTGATGCGGCTCGATGGTTTCGGCACGCTTGCCGCCGGAGGGGCGGCCGATTTCGTCGTCTTCAGGGGGCGAAGCTGGACGGAATTGCTGTCGCGGCCCGAATCGGATCGCATCGTCGTGCGCGACGGGCAAGCGATCGAGCGCCAGCTGCCCGATTATGCCGAACTCGATGATCTGATGGTGGAATGATGGATATTGCGACGCTCAAGCGCGACCTGGACGGCCTCAAGGTCGACGACCATCCGGCGATCGTCCAGCAGAAGAGCCGCGACTTCTATTGGTACAGCCCGGTGCTGAAGCAGCAGCTCGAGCACGTCACCGGTGACCTGATCGTGACGCCGAAAACCGAAGACGAGGTCGTCCGCATTCTCGCCGCCTGCCACCGGCATAGCGTGCCGGTGACGCCGCGCGGCAGCGGCACCGGGAACTACGGCCAAGCGATGCCCTTGTCCGGCGGTGTGGTGCTCAATCTCGCCGAGATGAACGCGGTCAAGACGATCGCGCCGGGCCGTGTCGTCACCGGCCCCGGCGCCGTGCTCGCCGACATCGACAGAGCGACGCGGGCGCATTCCGGCCAGGAGCTCCGCATGTCGCCGTCGACTTACAACACCGCATCGATCGGCGGGTTCGGCGCCGGCGGCTCCGGCGGTATCGGCTCGATCCGCTGGGGCGGACTACGCGACCTCGGCAACGTCATCCGGCTGAGGACGGTGACGATGGAGGCACAGCCGCGAGTGATGGAACTCACCGGCGAGGACGTGCTGAAGGTCATGCACGCCTATGGCACCAACGGCATCATCACCGAAGTCGAGATGCCGCTGACCGCCAGCTATGACTGGATCGACGTCATCGTCGGCTTCGACGATTTCATGGATGCGGCCGGCTTCGGCAACGACCTCGCCATCCAGGACGGCATACTGGCGAAGCTGATCACGCCGATCGCAGCACCTATCCCTTACGATTACTTCAAGCGCCACCAGCGGTTTTTCCGGCGCGGCCAAAGCATCGTCGTCCTGATGATCGCGCCGCATGCGATGGATGCCTTCCTCGCCTTCACGACGCGCAGCAAGGGCGAGATCGTCTTTCGCGCCGATAAGGAGGCCGATCTCAAGGGGCTGCCGCCGGCCTATGAGCTGACCTGGAACCACACCACGCTGCGCGCCATCCGGGTCGATCCGACGATCACCTACCTGCAGACCCGCTATCCGTCGCCGGACCACCTCGGTCACGTCAAGGCGATGGTCGAACGCTTCGGCGACGAGGTGCCGGCGCATCTCGAATTCATCCGCTTCGACGGAGCCATCGGGATCGCCGGGCTGCCGCTGGTGCGATTCACCACGGCCGAGCGGCTGGACGAGATCATCCGCATCCACGAGGACAATGGCTGCTGGATCTTCAACCCGCACCGCTACACGCTGGAAGAAGGCGGCATGAAGCGCACCGACGAGGTGCAACTCGCCTTTAAGCGCGAAACCGACCCGCAAGGGCTGCTCAATCCCGGCAAGATGATCGCCTGGGAAAACCCGGACTATGATTATCGCTCCGGCAAGTCGTTTCTGTTTAAGGGGCTGGAGAAGACGGGTTGAGACGATGACGGGCGTATGGCGCTGTACCCCCCTCTGGCCTGCCGGCCATCTCCCCCTCATGGGGGGAGATTGGCAGTTTCGATGTCTATCGAATCTTGCGGCTTTGGTGTTGAGCGAAGGCATTGGTGACGGCCAATCTCCCCCCTTGAGGGGGAGATGCCCGGCAGGGCAGAGGGGGGTGCCTCGCGCTGACCTGCGGGTTGTTCTCCTGTGAACATCCTCGTCCTCTACGCTCATCCGGTCGAGACCAGCTTCAATGCCGGTCTGCACCGGACCATCGTCGAGCGGTTGACGGCGGCCGGCCATGTCGTCGACGACTGCGATCTCTATGCCGAGGGTTTCGATCCCAGGCTGACGCGGGCCGAACGGCTCTCATATCACGACGCGCGCGGCGCCGGCGATCCTGCGGCGGCTTATGTCGAGCGCCTGCTCCGGGCCGAGGCGCTGGTGCTGTCGTTTCCGGTGTGGAACTTCGGCTATCCGGCCATTCTGAAAGGCTTTTTCGATCGCGTCTTCCTGCCCGGCGTGTCGTTCAAGCTGGTCGACGGCAAGGTGCAGCCGTCACTGCACAACATCCGCAAGGTGGTCGCGGTCACGACCTATGGCGGCAGCCGGTTCCGAGCCATGCTGATGGGTGACCCGCCGCGCAAGCTGGTCAAGCGGGTGCTGCGTGCGACCATCAAGCCCGGCGGGTCGGTTTCATACATCGCGCATTATTCGATGAACCTGTCGACCGACGAGACGCGGACGAGGTTCGTGGCGAAGGTCGCGGTCAGGATGGACGCATTCTGAGGTGCGTTACATCCTGACCCGTTCCGACTTCGGATCGTACATCGGCTTAAGCGAAGCCTCGGCGGCAAAGCGCTCGCCGGCGATCTCGATCTCGTAGGACGACGACAGCACATCTGCCTCGCTCTCGCCCTTGCAAGGCACGTAACCAAGCCCGATTGCGCCGCCGAGATGATGGCCATAATTGCCCGAGGTGATCGGACCGACGATCTTGCCGTCGCGCAGGATCGCCTCGTTGTGGAAGAGCAACGGCTCGGGGTCGTTCAGGCGGAACTGCACCAGCTGGCGTGACAGGCCGGTTTCTTTCTTCCTCAGCACTGCATCGCGGCCGAGGAAGTCTCCCTTGGCCGTTTTCACTGCGAAGCCGAGGCCGGCCTCCAGCACATTGTCCTCGTCGGTGATGTCGTGGCCGAAATGCCTGAACGCCTTTTCGATGCGGCAGGAATCCAAAGTGTGCAGGCCGCATAGCTTCAGGCCGACATCGGTGCCTGCCTCCGCGATCGCCTCGAAGACATGGGCAGCCTGGTCGGTCGAGACATAAAGCTCCCAGCCGAGTTCGCCGACATAGGTGACGCGGTGGGCGCGGGCCAGGCCCATGCCGATCTCGATCTCCTGAAACGTTCCGAACGGATTGTTGTCATTGGAGAAATCATTCGGGCTGACCTTTTGGATCAGCTTCCTCGAATCCGGGCCCATCAGGCAGAGCACCGCTTCGGCCGCGGTCACATCGGTGATGACGACGAACTCCTCGGCAAGATGTTTTCGCAGCCACGCCAGGTCGCGTTGCAGCGTCGCGCCGGGCACGACGAGGAAGAAGGCGGTTTCGGACAGCCGCGAGACGGTGAGATCGCTCTCGATGCCGCCGCGCTGGTTGAGCATCTGGGTGTAGACGATCTTGCCCGGCGCCACGTCCATGTCGTTGGCGCAGAGTCTTTGCAGGAAAGCGCAGGCGTCGCGACCCTCGACACGGATCTTGCCGAAGGAGGTCATGTCGAACAGGCCGACGCTGTTCCTGACCGCCAGATGCTCCTCGCACTGGTTGTCGAACCAGTTTTGCCGTTTCCAGGAATAGCGGTATTCGCGCTCCTGGCCGGACCTAGCGAACCAGTTGGCGCGCTCCCAGCCGGCGACCTCGCCGAACACCGCGCCGCGCGCCTTCAGATGTTCGTGCAGCGGCGAGCGCCTCACGTTCCGCGAGGTTGCCATCTGCCGGTAGGGGAAATGATCGGCATAGAGCAGGCCGAGCGTTTCGGAGACGCGCTCCTTGAGATAGCGGCGGTTCTTCTGGAACGGCTGGGCGCGGCGGATGTCGACCTCCCAGAGATCGAACGGCGCTTCGCCGTCATTGATCCATTGCGCCAGCGCCATGCCGGCGCCGCCGGAGGAGACGATGCCGATGGAATTGTAACCGGTCGCCATCCAGTACCCGGAAAGCTCCGGCGCCTCGCCGAGATAATAGCGGTCGTCGGGGGTAAAACTCTCGGGGCCGTTGAAGAAGGTGTGGATGCCGGCGGTGGCCAGCATCGGCATGCGGTTGACGCCCATTTCCAGGATCGGCTCGAAATGGTCCATGTCCTGCGGCAACTGGTCGAAGCAGAACTCCTCGCTTATGCCGTTCATGCCCCAGGGCTTCGCCACCGGCTCGAAAGCGCCGAGCATCATCTTGCCGGCGTCTTCCTTGTAGTAGGCGCACTCGTCCGGCACGCGCAGCACCGGCAAGCGGGAAAGCCCGGGGATCGGTTCCGTCACGAGATAGAAATGCTCGCAGGCGTGCAGCGGGATGGTGACGCCATTCTGGGCGCCAAGTTCGCGTGCCCACATGCCGGCGCAGTTGACGACGATATCGGCCTCGATCAGGCCTTGCTCGTCGCCTTGCGCCCAGGAAACGCCGGTGACGCGGCCGGCCCTGGTATGCACCTTGGCCACCTTGACGTTCTCGACGATGGTCGCACCGCGCTGGCGCGCGCCCTTGGCCAAGGCCATGGCGATGTTGGCCGGATCGCACTGGCCGTCGAGCGGCAGATGCACGGCGCCGACAACATCGGAAACATTAAGATGCGGGTACATCTCCTTGACTTCATTGGGGGGAATCTCGCGCACGTCGACATCGAAGGCGCGGGCGAGAGACGCCTGCCTATAAATCTCGTGCTTGCGCTCCTCGGTCAGTGCCACGGTGATCGAGCCGACCTGGCGCATGCCGGTGCCGACATCGGTCTCGGCCTCCAGCTTGACGTAGAGGTCGGCCGAGTACTTCGCCAGCCGCGTCATGTTCTGCGAGCCGCGCAACTGGCCGATCAGGCCGGCGGCGTGCCATGTCGTGCCCGACGTCAGCTGCTTGCGCTCCAGCAGCACGATATCGGTCCAGCCGAGCTTGGCCAGATGATAGGCGACCGAGCAGCCGGAGACGCCGCCGCCGATGATGACCGCCCTTGCTTTGGTCGGAATGGTTTTGGTAGGCGGGGCGCTCATGCGGCCTCACGGCGATAGCTTGAGGCGAAGCGGCGCAGGCGCGTGGCAGCCTCCATCAGCACCGGCTCAGGCTGGCAGAGGCTGAAGCGGATGTGGCCGGCTGCAGCCTCGCCGAAGCTCGAGCCGGGCATGACGCCGACCTTTTCCTGGTCGAGCAAAGCCCAGGCGAATTTCTCATCGTCCGGCTCGATGGCCGATATGTCGAGCATGACGTACATGCCGCCCTCGGAGCCGCGCACCGTGATGTTGTTCATGCCGCGCATGGCATCGAGGACGACGGTGCGCCTCGCGGCGTAGCGCTCGGCGATCTCCTTGACGCCGTAGCCATTTTCGAGCGCCTCCGCGCAGGCGAGACTGATGAAGGCCGGCAGGCCGTAGGTCATCACCAGATTGAGGTCGGTCAACAGCGAGACCATCGGTTCCGGCCCGGTCAGCCAGCCCATGCGCCAGCCGGTCATGCCGTGGCTCTTCGACATCGAATTGATGACCAGCGTGCGTTCCGCCATGCCGGGCAGCGAGCGTGGTGAGACGTGCTCGCCGCCGCCCAGTGTCCAGTAGACTTCGTCCGACAGCAGCCAGAGGTCATGCTCGCGGCAGATCTGCGCCAGCTCTTCCAGGCGCTCGCGCGAATAGACGGCACCGGTCGGGTTGTTGGGCGTGTTGATCAGGATGGCGCGGGTGTTCGGCCGAAGTGCGGCGCGGATGTCGGCGGCGCGCGGCTGAAAGCCATCCTCGGCGGGTGTCTCGACGACGCTGAACTCGGCGCCCGCCGCGCTGAATGTGTTGGGATAGGTGGCGTAATAGGGCGCGACGACGATGGCATGGTCGCCCTGGTCGAGAACCGCTTGAATGGCCGCGTAGAGCGCGGCCTGCCCGCCCGGCGTGGCGATGACCTGGTCGGGGCCGGTCGCAACGCCGGTGCAGAGCGTCGAGGCCGCCGCCATCGCCTTGCGCAGGCGCGGAACGCCGGCAAGCGGGGTGTAGTGGTGATTACTGGCGCGAACCGCCGTCACGCAGGCTTCGATGGTCTCGCTCGGCGTGTCGAAATCATGATCGCCGACCGACAGCATGATAATGTCCTCGCCCGCCTGTTTGCGTGCCCAGGCAGCGGAATGAACCTCCCAGCCGTCCTTGCCGGAAGGCACGATGCCGGAAATGCGTGATGATGGTCTGGGCATTATGCTACTCCCGACATTTCGTAGCCGGCCTGTTCGAGCCGGTCGCGCAGGGTGGCAATGTGGGTGGGGCCGACTTCGCAGCAGCCGCCGACGATGCCGGCGCCGGCCTCGACCCAACCGACCGCCTGGCCGGCATAGGCATCCGGATCGAGGTCGTGGCGGGCGTGCAGCACTTCCACGGTGCCGCCATGCTTGAGCGCCTCGACCGAGGTGAAGCCATTGGCATAGGCGCCGACCGGACCGCCGAGAGCGATCAGTTCGGGCAGCGCTGCAGCGATCGCTTCGGGCCGGCAGCAATTGATCAGCCGGGCCGCGACGGGCAGGCCGTCAAGAGCGCCTGACGTCGCTGCAATGGCTTCGCCGCTGCGCAGGCGCGGCGTGCCGTGGTCGGAAAGCGTCCACGACACCCATACGGGCTTGCCGCTTTCCGACGCCGCGGTGACGGCAGCGCGCGCCTCTTCGGCCGACGCCATTGTCTCGCACAGAAACAGATCGACGCCGTCCGCCTGCTCGGCAACGATGCGGCGATAAATGTCGAGCGTATCCTGGAAGGATATCGTCAGCGCCGGCGCATAGCTGCCGAACAGCGGCGACAGGCAGCCGGCGATCGCCGCGTCGCCGGCCTGGTCGCGTGCTTGCCTTGCCAGTTCGATGCCGCGCTTCTGCAGCGGCTTGAACAGCTCTTCCGCGCCCTCGCGCGCCAGCCGCTCCGGCGTGGCTGAATAGGTGTTGATGGTGATGACGCGGGCGCCGGCGCGGATGAATTCCGCATGCAGGTCGCGCACCAGATCCGGTTCGTCGATCAGCACCCTGGCTGACCACAGCGGCGTCGGCTCGGAACTGCTGCGGCGGACCAGCTCCTGTCCCATTCCGCCATCGGTAAGGATGACTGTCTTCATGCTCTGAGCCTCTCGTTCTTTGGATCCCATAACGGCTCATCGTTCTGCACGACCGCCCGAAAACGTTCGCCGAAGATCTCGACCTCGACCGCGGTTCCCGGCTCGGTGAGGTCGGCGCGCAGCATGCCGAGCGCGATCGACTTGTCGATGCGATGACCCCAGCCGCCGGACGTCGTCTCGCCGACGATCCGGCCTTCATGCCACAGCGTCGACATATAGGGTGCGTCGCAGTCGCCGGGGTTCTCGACGACCAGCGTGACGAAGCGTTTCTTTACGCCCTGCTGCTTTTCGTTCTGCAGCGCCGCCTTGCCGCGGAAGTCGGGCTTGTCCCATCTGACGAAGCGCTCCAGCCCGCCCTGCAGGATCGAATAGTCGGTCGACAGGTCGCCCTTCCAGGTGCGGTAACCTTTTTCGAGCCGGAGCGAATCCAGCGCGTACATGCCGAACGGTTTTAGGCCATGCCTCTGCCCGGCCGCCCAGACCGCGTCGAAGATGGCTGCGGTATCGTCGACCTTGCTGTGGATTTCCCAGCCGAGCTCGCCGGCGAAGGACACGCGCACCAGCTTTGCCCAACGTCCGGCGATACTGGTCTCCTGATGCGTCAGCCAGGGCAGGGTGAGGTCGGCCGTGCAGAGTTCGGCGAGGATTTTTCGCGAGTTGGGGCCAGCGAGGATCTGGGTGGAGTATTCCTCCGTCCGGTCGACCAGCTTGAACGTGGCGTCCTTCGGGATGCGCGACTTCAGCCATTCGAAATCATGCCACTGAGCAACAGCGGCGGTGATCAGCGTCATCAGGTTCTCGTCGTGGCGGACCACCGACATTTCGGTGACGATGCGGCCCTTGTCGTCGGCAAAATAGACGAGGCCGATGCGGCCGGGTTTCGGCACCAGGCCTGTCACCTGGAGGCTCAGCCATTCGGCGGCACCCGGACCGTCGAGATTGAAACGGGAAAACCCCGGCAGGTCCAAAATGCCGGCGGCATCGCGGACGGCGAGGCATTCCTCGCGCACACGATGCTGCCACGGCCCGTCGCGGCGGAAGGTCAGCGTGGATTGTTCGGAGATGTCGTCGCCTGCCTTCGCATACCAGGTGGCGCGTTCCCAGCCATTATAAGCGTCGAACCGGGCGCCGAGTGCCTTGATGCGGTCGTGGAGCGGCGACAGCTTGCGGTCGCGCCCGGCCGGCCAGGCATGGCGCGGGAACTGGATGGCATATTCGTTGCCGTAGATCTCCATGCCCTTGGCGACGCAATAATCCGGGGCCGAGGCAAAGGCGGTGAAACGGCGTGGGTCGCAGGACCACATGTCCCATTCGGTCTGGCCTTGCGTCACCCATTCGGCCAGCACCTTGCCGGCGCCGCCGCCCTGGGCGATGCCGAAGGTAAAGACGCAGGCCTCGAAGGCGTTCGGCACGCCGGGCATCGGGCCGATCAGCGGGTTGCCGTCCGGTGCATAGGGGATCGGCCCGTTGATGACCTTGGACAGGCCGGCGGTGCCGAGGATCGGCACGCGGGCGACAGCATCGGCCAGGTAGTGTTCCAGCCGGTCGAGATCGTCGGGAAACAGCTGGAACGAAAAGTCGTCGGGCATCGGGTCGTTGTGGCCGACCCAGTGGGCGCGGCCATTGCGCTCATAGGGGCCGAGATTCATGCCATTCTTTTCCTGGCGCAGATAATAGGACGTATCGACGTCGCGCAGCAGCGGCAGCTTCTTGCCTTGTTCCTTCGACCACGCCGCCAGTTCGGGGATTTCCTCGAACAGGATATATTGATGGCTCATCACCATCATCGGCACCTCGCGGCCGAACATCCTGCCGACTTCGGCGGCGCGGTAGCCGGCGGCGTTGACGACGATCTCGCAGCGGATCTCGCCTTGCGCCGTCTTGACCACCCACTCGTCGTTCTCGCGGTGCACGCCGATGACCGGACAGAAGCGGATGATCTTCGCGCCCATGTCGCGGGCACCTTTAGCCAGCGCCTGGGTCAATTGCGCCGGGTCGATATCGCCGTCATTCGGATCGTAAAGCGCGCCTTTCAGCTCATGCGTCTCGATGAAGGGGTAACGGCGCTTGATCTCGTCCGGGCCGACCACGTCGATGTCCATGCCCTGGTAGCGGCCCATGCCCTTGGCGCGCTGGAATTCCTGCATGCGCTCCGCGCTATGGGCCAGCCTGAGCGAGCCGGTGACATGGTAATTCATGGGATAACCGACCTCGTCGGCCAGCCGGCGATAGAGCTCGGTCGAATAACGCTGCATGTTCATCAGCGACCATGACGAGGAGAAGGTCGGCACATTGCCGGCGGCATGCCAGGTCGAGCCGGAAGTCAGCTCATTCTTCTCCAGAAGCACGCAGTCAGTCCAGCCCGCCTTGGCGAGATGGTAGAGCGAGGAGGCGCCGACGGCACCGCCTCCGATGATCACCACGCGTGCCGTGGTCGGCAAACCGGCCATGTTCTTCTCCAGATCAATAGACGGGCGGCGAAACCACCCAGATGACGACAGCCGGCTCGGCTCCAGGGTTGCGCCAGCGGAACGGCTTGCCGTCGAAGCGGAAGGAGTCGCCTTCTCCAAGCCGGTGCCAGACGCCGGCAATTTCGATGTCGAAGCTGCCGGACGCGACGTAACCGGCTTCCTCGGTCGGCCGGCGCGCCTCGGCCTTCAGCTCGGCACCTGGCGCGAAGACCGAACGCAGCATCTCGAAGCTACCGCCGAGATCGGGCGACAGAAGCTCCTCCACCAGGCCGGAATCGCTTGTGCCAAGCGTGCGCCGGCTGCCGGCACGCACGACCACGCCGCGCTCGGTCTCGACGGGCACATCATGGCTGAAGAACAGGCTAACCGGCACGCCGAACAATTCGGCGAAGGCCCTGAGATCGCCGAGCGACGGGATCGACAGGCCGCGCTCGACCTGGCTGACCCAGCCGACGGAACGGCCGAGCTTCAGTGCGATTTCGGCAAGCGTCAGGCCGCGCGCCTTGCGCAACGCGCGAATGTCGCCGGCCAGCAGCCGTTCGCCGCTGTCCTGTTCCGATCTGGCGGCGGTTGAGGGCAAAGCCATCCCTGTCTCGGTGAAAAATTCCCTGCAAATTTCATTTGATGGCGGGTTCATGAAAAAATCAAGAGGATTTTCACGTGCCCACAAGATTTACTTGCGCCATTTTGACGGTTCGGGCAAAGGCTCGGCGCACGAGCGGCGAGTCCGGTCGAGGCGGTTAGGGCATCGAGCGCTCATAGAAACTCGCAAGGATGCTCCATCACTTCTAGTCGGCGCATGATCCTTTCCGGATAGCCGGGTTCCAGGATTATGCGCAAAGGGACAGCCCATGCTGGAAAACAACTCCCGGATTGCGGCGGCGATCGTCGATGACGCGATCACCTCGCGGCGGTCGGTACGCGCCTTCTTGCCCGATATGGTCGACGACGAGACCATCCGCGATATTCTCGCCGTTGCAGCGCGCGCGCCCTCAGGCACCAACATGCAACCGTGGAAAGTCTATGTGACCAAGGGCGAGGTCAAGCAGCGCATCACCGACGCTATCCTCAGCTCGGGCATCCGTGCCGAAAAGGCCGAGTGGGACGAGTACCGCTACTATCCCGACCAGTTCTTCGAACCCTATCTGACGCGACGGCGGGCCAACGGCTTCGGCCTCTACGGCGTGCTCGGCATCGGCAGGCGCGAGGTCGACAGGATGCGTGCGCAGCACGACCGCAACTTCGTCTTCTTCGATGCGCCGGTCGGCATGATCTTCACCGTCGACCGGCGGCTGAACAAGGGGTCATGGATCGATTACGGCATGTTCCTGCAAAACATCATGGTCGCGGCGCGGGGCAGGGGCCTGCACACCTGCCCGCAGGCCGCCTTCGCGCCCTATCACCGGCAGATCAGGCCGGTGCTCAACATTCCCGACGAGGAGATCGTCGTCTGCGGCATGGCGCTCGGCCATGAGGACACGTCCAAGCCCGAAAACGCCTTCCGCACCGACCGAGCGCCGCTGGAAGAGTGGGTGACGTTCGCGGAGTGACGTGAAGCGCCGTCCGGCTCTACTGCACTTCGTAGCCGACTTCCTCGCTGGCATGGCAGAGCGCCTTCCAGAACGAGCGTGCGAACGAGCGGAACACATAAATGTCGAACTGATCGGCGCCGGTGCGTTGGATTTGCGCGAAGACGTCGTGATGCATGGTCGAGCGGCCGGCGCCGATCGGGAAGGCCGGCAGCGCGAAGTCGATAGCGAAGAATTTCGCCAGCACCCACTCTGCCTTCGGCCCGGCGATACGGATCGCGGTGCGGCCGTGCGAAAGGTCGGTCACCGTACCGATGGCCGAAGTGACGACACTGGCAAAGGCCGACGCCAATCCCTCGGCTTCATCGACAACCGTGAATTTTCCTGGCGCAAAGCCAAACACCGACCTGACGCCGTCCGTGACACCGCCGCCGGCGCCGTCGGGCAAAGCCAGGCCGGTGACCGCATGGATGCCGGCCATCAGCTTCTTCTCCTCGCCGGGCCAGGCGGCGAGCTGCAGGATCGACCCCGGCCTGATTTCGGAGAGGATGATCTCGACGCCGTGCTCGAAATTGCCATGCGAGCCCGGATGCAGCACCGGCTCAAGCGGCGATTGGCGTTCAACCATGCATGCGGCTCCCGTCCGGATCGAAGAAATGGTTGGAGACGATCTCGACCGGCCCGAACCGGTTGCGCAACGGATCGGAAACATAGGCACGCGAGCCGCGCCGCGCCTTGCCGCCCTTGACCAGGGCAAGCGCTATATATTTGCCGAGCGCCGGCGAATAGCAGCAGGCGGTGATGTGGCCGAGCGAGCCGTGCGGATTGGCTTCGTCAAGCTCCTCGACGATGTGTGCGCCGCCATTGAGCGGCTGGTTGTCGAGTGAAACAATACCGACGAGTTCCAGGCGGTCGGGCGCGATCAGCCCCTCGCGGTCCATCATCGCCGAACCGATGAACGGCTTCTTCTTCGACAGCATCCAGTCGAGATGCAGGTCGCGTGCTGTGGTACGGCCGTCGATCTCGGCGCCGGTGACGTGGCCTTTTTCGATGCGCATGGTGCCCAGCGCCTCCAGCCCATAGGTCACCAGCCTGAACGGCCTGCCGGCTTCGATCAGCGCCTCCCAGACATGGGTGCCGTAACCGGCGCCGGAATAGACCTCGAAGGCCATTTCGCCGGAGAAGGACAGCCGGCAGATCATCACCGGCACGCCGGCGATTTCCCCGTGGACGATGCCCATGAAGGGCAGGGCGGCATTGTCGACGGCGGTGCCGCTGACGCAAGCAGCCAATATCTGCCTTGCCTTCGGCCCGCCGATGGCGGCACCGGCCCATTGGTCGGTCACCGAGGTGATGTGGACCTTCAGCGCCGGCCAGATCACGTCGAGGAAATACTCCAGATGCTGCATCACCTTGCCGGCATTGGCGGTGGTGGTGGTCATCAGGAAATCCTGCTCGCCAAGCCGCCACGTGGTGCCGTCGTCGAAGGCGAGACCGTCCTCGCGCAGCATCAGCCCATAACGCGCCTTGCCGACGGCCAGCGTCGAAAACATGTTGGTGTATACGCGGTCGAGGAATTCCGCCGCGTCTGGGCCTTGCACCGCGATCTTGCCCAGTGTCGAGACATCGACGATGCCGGCGCTCTCGCGCGTGGCTCTCGCTTCGCGCACATAGGCCTGCTCGATCGTCTCGCCGGGATGGCCGTAGATCATCGGCCGATACCAGAGGCCGGCCGAATACATGGTGGCGCCGTTGGCGACGTGCCAGTCATGCATCGGCGTCAGCCGCTCGGGCTTCAGATCGCCGAAGCGTTCGGCGGCAAGCGAGCCGATCGACACCGCCGAAAAGGGCGGGCGAAAGCGCGTCGTGCCGACCTTCGGGATCGGCTTGCCGAGCGCCTCCGCCATGATGGCAAGGCCGGGTATGTTGGAGCTCTTGCCCTGGTCGGTTGCCATGCCGAGCGTGGTGTAGCGCTTCAGATGCTCGACCGAGACGAAGCCTTCGCGATGCGCCAGCCGCACGTCATCCGCCGTCACGTCATGCTGGAAGTCGACGAAGCTCTTTCCTTCGGCCTTGATCTCGAACACCGGCGCCGGATCGGGATCGCCAGGTGCTGCCTCGACGGCAGGCAAGGCCGCCGGCGTGGCGGTTGCTCCCGCTGCGGAAAGACCGGCGGCGCGGCCTTCGGCGATCGCCTCGGCGGTGGAGAAGCTGCCAGTAAAGGCGCCGGCGCCGATCCATTGCCGTGTCGTCGGCTTGGGCGGCAGGAAAGCTTGCAATGCTTCGTTCCATTCTGCTCTGGCGCCGGCCTGGCTGGCCAGATGGATGGTCGGCGACCAGCCGCCCGACATCAGCAGGCAATCGGCGTGGATGCTGCGCGCATCGCTGGAAAGCGCGCCGTTGACCATGTCGAAGCGCTGCACCTTGAAGCCGGAAAGCGCCTTGCCACCCTCGGTGGCGATCACCGCGTGGCCAGAAAGGATCTCGGCCTCCGCTTCGCCGGCCAGCCTGCGCATTTCGCTCGAAAGCTCAGGGCGCACGTCGACGATGGCGACGACGACGGCGCCGGCCTTCTTCAGCGCCAGGGCCGCGCGATAGGCGCTGTCATTGTTGGTGAACAGCGCGATCCTGTCGCCCGGCAGCAGGCCATATTCATTGGCATAACGCTCGGCAGCATGCGCCAGCATTACCCCTGGCCGATCATTGCCTGGAAAGACCAGCGGACGCTCCAGGGAGCCGGTGGCCAGCACCACCGATTTGGCGCGGATCGTCCAGTAGCGATGGCGCGGTTCGCCCTTGCCGGGCGTTTCCTTGTGGTCGGTGACACGTTCGAGCGCGGCAAGCGTGTTGCCGTCATAATAGCCCCAGACGGTGGTGCGCGGCAGCAGGCGTACATTGTCACGGCCTTCGAGCTGGCCAGCGGCGCGCGCCGCCCAGTCGGCGGCCGGCATACCATCGATCGTCTCGCCCGACCAATTGGCCGAGCCGCCGAAATGCGGCTCGAGCTCGGCCAGGACGACCCGTGCACCCTGATCGGCAGCCGCCTTGGCGGCCATCAGCCCGGCCGGGCCGGAGCCGACCACCAGCACATCGCAAAACGCATTCATACGTTCGTAGCGCGCCGTATCGGGAGCCGTGCCTGCCTTGCCCAGGCCGGCGGCACGGCGGATGAAATGCTCGCAGAACATCCAGAAGCGCGTGCCCTTCAGCGGACCGATCACCGGGCCCATGAAGGTCTTGTAGTAGAAGCCGGCCGACAAAAGCTTGCCGCCGAGCTGGTTCACGGCACTGACGTCCCAGGCAAGCGAGGGGAAGCGGTTCTGGCTGATTGCTGCCAGCCCGTCATAGATCTCGACCATGGTGGCGGGAATGTTCGGCTCACGAACCTCGCCCCTCAACACGGTGACCAGCGCGTTTGGTTCCTCGACACCGGCGGTCAGCACGCCGCGCGGACGGTGATATTTGAACGAACGCCCGAACAGGGAGACGCCGTTGGCCAGCAGCGCCGAAGCCAGCGTGTCGCCGGCGTGGCCGGTATAGGGCGCGCCGTCGAAGGTGAAACGGATGGTCCGCAGCCGGTCGATGCGCCCGCCGGCCTCGGTACGGCGCGGGCTCATGGCTTGTCCTCGGCCCGGTGCCGCGCAACCGACTTGTGGTCGCCGCGCGCGAACGCGGTGCTCGAGATCTCGTGCGTCAGCGTGTTGCGCACGACCCTGAGATGGGCGCGGCAGCCGCCAGAATGCTGCCAGATCTCATTGTGGTCGCCGGCTGGATTAAGCCGGTCGTAGACATAGGCGTTCCAGGCGTCGAGGTTCTGCGAAGCGGGCTGTGGGCGCTGGCGGTTGCCGTCGCCCTGATAGGTGAATTCGATCACGTCGCGCGGGCCGCAATAGGGGCAGGTGATGAGCATGGATCTCTTAAACTTCTCGTTTGACCATGATCTGGTCCGAAAACCGGTTTCCACTTTTCGCTGACGCGGACCTGCGGTTCGGGATCATGGCCTAATGCAGCCTGGGTGTGGCGCCCTGGCCCTTGTCGTCGATCACCAGGCCACGGTAGAAGCGGTCGAGCGTGAAGGCCGCGTTGAGATCGTGCGGCTCATCCTTGGCGATGGTCCAGGCGAAGCACCAGCCGGAAGCCGGCGTAGCCTTGAAGCCGCCGTAGCACCAGCCGCAGTTGAGATACATGCCCGGCAGCGGACCGGTGGTGATGATTGGCGAGCCGTCCATCGACATGTCGCAGACGCCGCCCCATGAGCGCAGCATGCGGACACGGGCCAGACCAGGAAACAGCGCCAGCATCTCGCTCATCACCTCATCGACGATCGGCAGGCTGCCGCGTTGGGCGTAGCTGTTGTAGCCGTCGAGATCGCCGCCATAGACAAGGCCGCCCTTGTCCGATTGCGACATATAGAAATGACCCATGCCGAAGGTCAGGACCGTATCGATGAATGGCTTTAGCGATTCCGTGACGAAGGCCTGCAGCACGTGGCTCTCGATCGGCATTGTCTCGATTCCGGCGAGCCGCATGACCCGCCCGGTGCTGCCGGCCACTGCGACCGCTACCTTCTTGGCGCGGATTTCGCCGCGCGTCGTCGTAACGCCGGTGATGCGGTCGCCGTCGCGCAGGAAGCCGGTGACCTCGCAGTTTTCGATGATGTCGACGCCGCGGCGGTCTGCGCCGCGGGCATAGCCCCAGGCGACGGCGTCGTGGCGGGCGGTGCCGGCGCGCCGCTGCATCAGGCCGCCGACGATAGGGAAACGCGCGGTGGCCGAGACGTCGAGCGCCGGCACCAGGCGCGCGATCTCGGCCGTGGTCATCAGTTCGGCGTCGACGCCGAGATGGCGCATGGCATTGCCGCGCCGGGCATAGTCGTCGAGCTGGGCAGGTGTGTGGGCGAGGTTCAGGCAGCCGCGCTGCGAGAACATGACGTTATAGTTGAGGTCATGGGCCAGATTTTCCCACAGCTTCATCGAATGTTCGTAGAAGCGCGTGTTGGCCGGCAGGAGATAGTTGGAACGGACCGCCGTGGTGTTGCGGCCGACATTGCCGGAACCGAGCCAGCCCTTCTCCAGCACCGCGACATTGGTGATGCCGTGCTCCTTGGCGAGATAGTAAGCGGTCGACAGGCCATGGCCGCCGCCGCCGATGACGATCACGTCGTAGGACGCCTTCGGGTCGGGCTTGCGCCAGGCCGGCCTCCAGTCCCTGTTTCCGGTCAGCGCGTTCTTGAGAAGCGAAAAGGCCGAATATTCCGCCATTCTTATTGTCATCCATTTCAGACTTGGCGGCAGACTATAGAGCAGGCCACCGATGCAAAGCCAAGATTGCGCCATCGCTTTTCGACTCCCCGACTTCGATTGGGCGACTTCGATTGGGACGGCTTGCCCCCAGATATGTCGGTCTTTATCAAGAGCGGGCCTTTAGAACGCCTTATCGCCCGTGAGTCGCCAGACAATCATGTTTTTCCGACTGCTCCGCTTCGTTCTGGTCCTGGCACTTGCCGCCTCGGCGCCGCTTTCGTTGCGAGCGGTGGCGCAAGGGCTTGGCCAGGCGCCCGCGGGGCTGGTCAGTGATCAGCAGAAGATCCTTCAGGATCTGACGACAAAGACCGACAACCTCGAAAAGAAGATCCAGCAGGACGGCGACGACGACGCCAGCCTTGTCGATATTCGGCTGCAACTGGAAGAAATGTCGCGTGCGTCGCTGAACAGCGCGCTCGCTTTCCGACCGCGGCTGAGCGAGATCAACAGCCGGCTCGAGCAGCTGGGCCCGCGGCCGGCCGCGGGCCAGCCGGCCGAGCCTGATATCGTGACCGGCGAACGCCAGGCGCTGGCCTCCGAAAAAGCCGAAATCAATGCCGTCATCGCCACGGCGCAAACCCTGTCGATCCGCATCAGCGGGCTGATCGAGCAGATCGGCAACATGCGCAGCCAGCTGTTCCGCAATCAGCTCACCAAGCGCTACGTGCTGTCCGATGCATTGAGCCCCGAGGTCATTTCCGACGCCAACGACGAATTTACCAGTTTCTATAAGGCGGTGTCGTCCTGGCTGAGCTTCGCCTTCAAGTTCAAGTTCCAGGCCATTCTTGCCGCGACCCTGATGGCGCTCGCGCTGGCTGCTGTGCTTTTCGTCGGCGGGCGGCGCCTGTTCGGCCGCGTCTTCGAAGCCGATCCTTCCGTCGCGGATCCCTCCTATCTCAGCCGGCTGTCGGTGGCGTTCTGGTCGACATTGCTGCCGACGCTGGCGGTAGGCGTCTTCCTTGTCTCGACCATTTTCTTCTTCAATTATTATAACGTGTTGCGCGGCGACATCGGCATCTTCCTGAATGCGCTGGTTGCCGTTATCGCGGTGGTGTTCTGCGTCAACCGGCTGACCAATGCGGCGCTGGAGCCGCGACTGCCGAACTGGCGTCTGATCCCTGTCGAAACCGGCCCGGCGCGCTGGCTGGTGCGGCTGACCACGGCCATGGCTGTCGCCATCGGCATCAATTATTTCCTATCGGTCGTCAACGACAAGATGGGCTCGCCGCTGTCGCTGACCATCGCCAGAAGCTTTGTCGCCACCATCAGCGTCGGCGTCATCCTGATCCTGATGAGCCTGCTTAAGCCGTTCAAGGCTGGCGACGGGAGCTGGCGCCCGTGGCCGGCATGGCTGCGCTACACCGCCGTCGCGCTGGGGCTATTCACCATCGCGTCGGCGCTGCTCGGGTTTATCGGCCTTGCCATTTTCGTCTCGGTGCAGGTCGTGGTCACCGGCACGATCCTGGTCACCGCCTATATCGGCTTCCTGTCGGCGCGGGCGATCGGCGAGGAAGGCGGTTTCGCCAACACTTCGATCGGGCGCTGGCTATCGGCCAATTCAAGTTACGAAGAGACCGCGCTCGACCAGCTCGGGCTTGTCGTCAGCGCCGCCATCAACATCATGATCGTGCTGGTGTTCCTGCCGCTGATCCTGTTGATGTGGGGCTTCCAGCCCGGTGACATCCAGGCGTGGGCCTACAAGCTGGCGACCGGGCTCACCATCGGCTCGGTGACGATCTCGGTCACCGGCATCCTCACCGGCGTCGTCGTCTTCATCATCGGCTATTTCCTGACGCGCTGGTTCCAGGGCTGGCTCGACGGCTCGGTGATGGCGCGCGGCCGGGTCGACACCGGCGTGCGCAATTCGATCCGGCTGGCGGTCGGTTATGCCGGCGTCGCGGTCGCGGCACTGGTCGGCATCTCGGCGGCCGGTATCGACCTCTCCAATCTCGCGCTGGTCGCCGGCGCCCTGTCCCTCGGCATCGGTTTCGGCCTGCAGAATGTCGTCTCGAATTTCGTGTCGGGTCTGATCCTGTTGGCCGAGCGGCCGTTCAAGGTCGGCGACTGGATCGTCGCCGGCGACATCAGCGGCACGGTCAAGAAGATCAGCGTACGCGCCACCGAGATCGAGACGTTCCAGCGGCAATCGGTGATCCTGCCCAATTCAAACCTGATCAACAATGCGGTCGGCAACTGGACGCACCGCAACAAGCTCGGCCGCGTCGACATCAAGGTCGGCGTCGCCTATGGCAGCGACGTCAAGCACGTGCATGGCGTCCTCTTGGAGATTGCGCGCAGTCATCCGTTGGTGCTGAAAAATCCGGAACCCTTCGTGCTGTTTTCCAATTTCGGCCCGGCCGCACTCGAATTCGAGATTCGCGTGTTCCTGGCAGACGTTCTTAGTGGCAATATCGTCCAGAACGACATCCGCTTTACTATCTTCGATGTGTTCGCCGACCAGCATATCGAAATTCCGTCGGCGCCGCGCGCCGTCGTCGAGACCAAAAAGCACGAGGCGTGGCCGATCGACGACGACAAGATCGAAGTCGAATTCGCCGAGCGGGAACAAGCAAAAGCACTGGCGGCGGTCGAGGCGAAACGTCTCGCCAAGTCGGGACGCAAGGTACGGAAGCCCGATCCTGACTAGCTGTTTGGAGCTTGCCTTCAAGCCTTCGGAAACCAATTGCGGCATGAATGCGGCATTCAGTTGCCGTTCAGCTTGCATTGCATATAAGCTCACCTGCAAACGGCGAGAATGCCTTGCGAAATGCAACAGAGGCGGTGGCAACACCGATACTGCAAAATGTGGAAGTCTCTCGTCGCCGCCATCGCTCTTCTGGCCGTGGGCGGTTCGGCCCATGCCGCCAGCGCGGTCAACAAGGACGCCGAAACCCGCACGCTGATCGTGACGGAAGGCGGCGGCAAGACCGAGCTGGCGCTGGCCGCCGGCGAAACCGTGGAATTTTGCCCGAGCGGCTGTTTTGTTACCTTGCCGAATGGCGACCTCGAGGCGCTGACCGGCTCGGAAACCATTGAGATCTCGGGCGGCGTCGCGCGCATCAAGTAAAGTCGACGCCATGATTTTTGAAGGCCGGGCAAACGCCCGGCCTTTTATTTGCTTCCGGTAATCGGCGATGAAGGTATGCACTTTTCTTCGAAGCTGCGCAGGACTGGCTCTAGCAGCGCCTTCGTACCGAGCAGGGCGAACGCGTAGGTCTAACTGCATTCGACGAGCTGGTGGCGCGGGCTTTTTTGGCGATGTCGCAAACAGGCTGCAAGCGCGCCGCCGCGCCGCCCTATAGTCTGCCGCAATAGCATCTTGGAGTCGCGGGCAATGGCAGGATTTCCGGAAAAGGCGAAGGTCGTCATCGTCGGGCTGGGCGGTATCGTCGGCGCGTCGGTCGCCCATCACCTGATCGAGCGCGGATGGGACGATATTGTCGGCATCGACAAATCGGGCATCCCGACGGATATCGGCTCGACGGCGCACGCCTCCGACTTCTGCTACACGACCAGCCATGATTTCCTGTCGTGCTGGACGACGCTCTATTCCATCGATTTCTACGAAAAGATGGGTCATTACGCGCGCATCGGCGGCCTCGAGGTCGCCCGCGTCGGCGACGACGCCCGTATGGCGGAAATCAAGCGCAAGATCGCTTCGGCGAAGGCCTTCGGCACACGCGCGCGCCTAATCGATCCCGCCGAGATCAAGGAAAAATTCCCGCTGATCGAAGAACAGATGGTACAGGGCGGCCTGTGGGATCCCGACGCCGGCCTCGTCATCCCGCGCTCGCAGACCGTCGCAGGCAAGCTTGTCGACCAGGCGGAAGCTTCCGGCAAACTCAGGGCGTTTGCCAACACCTCGGCCAGGTCGCTCGTCATCGAGAACGGCCGCATCAAGGGCGTGGTGACCGACCGCGGCACCATCGAAGCCGACTATGTCGTGGTCTGCACCGGCATCTGGGGACGGCTGATTGCGGAAATGGCGGGCGAGGACCTGCCGGTCATGCCGATCGACCATCCGCTTACCTTCTTCGGGCCGTACACTGAGTTCGCCGGCACCGGCAAGGAGATCGGCTGGCCGCTGCTGCGCGACCAGGGCAACTCGGCTTACATGCGCGATACCGGCGACCCCAAGACCGCCGAAGGCGGGCAGATCGAATGGGGTTATTACGAAGAGACCAATCCGCGCCTTTGCCATCCGCGCGATATTCTCGAGAAAAACGAGGCGCGGCTTTCGCCGTCGCAACGCGATCTCGACATGGAGCAGATCCTGGCGCCGCTCGAGCGCGCCATGGAACTGACGCCGATCCTGGGCGAGCTGGGCTACAATGAGAGCCATTCCTTCAACGGCCTGCTGCAGGTGACGGCGGACGGCGGCCCCTCGATGGGCGAAAGCCAGAAGGTGAGGGGCCTCTGGTATGCCGTTGCCATCTGGGTCAAGGACGGCCCCGGCATGGGCAAGCTCATTGCCGACTGGATGACGGACGGCCGCACGGCGATCGACCACCACGCCATCGACTATTCGCGTTTCTATCCGCACCAGACGAAAGAGCAGTTCATCTGGGACCGCTGCACCGAAACCGCGATGAAGGTCTACAACCCGGCGGTGCATCCGCGTGAGCCCTTCTCCAAGGCCCGCAATGTCCGCCGCTCGCCCTTCTGGGAGCGCGAGAAGGAACTCGGCGGCTATTTCATGGAGCTCGGCGGCTGGGAGCGCGCGCATGGCTACGCCGCCAACGAGCATCTGCTCGAGAAATACGGCAACCGGGTGCCGGTGCGCCAAAACGAATGGGACAACCGCCATTTCTGGCGCGTCTCGAATGCCGAGCATCTCGCCATGAGCGAGGATTGCGGCATCGTCAACCTGTCGCATTTCGCCATGTACGACGTGGAAGGTCCCGATCATGTCGCGCTGATGGAATGGCTGTGCGCGGCAAAGGTCGGCGGTGACGGCAATATCGGCAAGGGCATCTATACCCATTTCCTCGACGAGGAAGGCATGGTGCGTGCCGACCTGACCGTCATTCGCATGGCCGACCGCTGCCGCGTCATCGATGGCGCCGATGCCGGACCGCGCGACTTCCAGTACATGCGCCGGACGGCAGAGGACAAAGGCTTCGACGTTACCGTCACCGACGTGACCGAGAAGTACGTGACCGTCGGCATCTGGGGTCCGAACGCGCGGGCAACATTGGGCAAGGTCGTGGAAAACCCCGACGGGCTGACGCCGGAGAATTTTCCCTTTGCCGCGATCAAGCCCGTCAGGATCGCCGGCAAGGACGTGACCGCCTTCCGCATCTCCTATGTCGGCGAGCAAGGCTGGGAACTGCATATGCGCTACGAGGACGGCCTGGCCGTCTGGGACGCGCTGCGGTCGACCGGCGTGATGGCCTTTGGCGTCGAGACCTATGCCAACAGCCGCCGTATGGAGAAGAGCCTGCGCCTGCAAAACGCGGATCTGTTGACCGAATACAATCTGCTGGAAGCCGACCTTGCCCGCCCGAAGGTCAAGGAGGCCGATTTCTGCGGCAAGGCAAAGCATCTGGAATATCGCGCCCGGGTGCATCAGCCGGCGATGCTTTGCACGCTTATCATGACGGACAATACCGATTCCAACGGCGTTCCCCGCTATCCGGTCGGCACGATGCCGGTGATGGATCCGCAAACCGGTGAGACGCTGGTCGACGAGGTCGGCCGCCGCTCCTTCACGACCTCGGTGGCCTATGGTCCGACCCTCGGCAAGAACATCGCGCTCGCCTACCTGCCCTGGGCTTATTGCCAGGAGGGCCGCAAGCTGAGCGTCGAATATTTCGGCGAGAAATACTCGGTCGAAGTGGCCGCCGTCGGCTACAGGCCGCTCTACGACCCGGAGAACCTCAATCCGCGCAGCTGAACTTAGAGACGCGCTCGCAAAAACGTGACTGGAACAGCCGCGCTCTCGGCCGGGCTTTCCTCTTTGTCGATCGGCGATTTTCGCTTACCGTGCGGCATGTCTGCTTTTGCCCGTGCAAGACATCTCGTTTCGGGCGCCGCCGCGCTGGCGTCGGCGCTGTGGCCGACTGCAAACTCCCGCGCCGCCGAGCCGGTTGATGTCCAACTGGTGCTGGCAGTCGACGTATCCTTGTCCATGTCGCCCGACGAGCTCGAAATCCAGCGTCATGGCTATGCGGCGGCGCTGACGCACGACGATGTCCTGCAGGCAATCGGCGAAGGCTCATGGCAAGATTGCCGTCACCTATGTCGAATGGGCTGGCGCGACCTGGCAGCAGGTCGTCGTGCCGTGGACGGTGATCGCCAATCGTGCCGACGCCGAGCGGCTGGCAGCGCAGCTTTCCGCTCATCCGCCGGCCAGTGCCAGGCGCACCTCTATCTCCGGCGCCTTAGAATTCGCCAGCGATCTCTTTGCCGAAAGCGGCTTCCAGGGCGTCAAGCGGGTGATCGACATTTCAGGTGACGGCCCCAACAACCAGGGCGCACCTGTCGATATCACCCGCGACGCCGTGATCAAGCAGGGCATCACCGTCAACGGCCTGCCGCTGATGACCAGGGGCGGGTTCAGCAGCGCTTACGATGTCAACAATCTCGACCGTTACTACAGCGACTGCGTCATCGGCGGGCCGGGCTCCTTCATGATCCCGGTCAATGACTGGACGCAGTTTCCGGAAGCGATCCGCCGCAAGCTGGTGCTGGAGCTTGCCGGTCCGGCCTCGCCGCAGCGAGCGGCGGAAGAGGCGGCCCATCCGCCATTGGTGCTGGCACAGAACATCCCCGACACCGACTGCCTGGTCGGCGAAAAAATGTGGCGCGATCGCAGCTGGATGTACAACACCCGCTAATGGCGAAGTTTACTGCCGGTGGTGAGATACCGCAGTGCAGCATCTGCTTCATTGACAAGCCTGTAGGCGTCTGTGACACAATTCCCCATCCGAACACATAAAAAGGGGAACCGAGATGAACAGGATCGGAATTCTTGCCGCAGGCTTGACGCTTGCCGTCGGATTGTCCGCGCCGGCCACGGCCGCCACATCGATCAGCATCGGCATCAGTGGATGGACGGGCTTTGCGCCGCTGACGCTCGCCAAGCAGGCCGGCATCTTCGAAAAGCACGGCCTCGACGTCACCTTGAAGAAGGTGCCACAAGCCAGCCGGCCGCTCGCCATCGCCAGCGGCGACCTGCAATGCGCCGCCACCACGGTCGAGACCTGGCTGGTCTGGAACGCCAATGGTGTGACGACCAAGCAGATATTCCAGCTCGACAAGTCCTACGGCGCCGACGGCATTGTCGCCCGCAACGACATCAAGACCGTCGCCGATCTCAAAGGTAAGTCGGTCGCGTCCTCGGCGCCGGGCACGTCGCCCTATTTCATGCTGGCCTGGGTGCTCAACAAGAACGGCATGTCGACCAAGGACGTGACGGTCGTCAACCTGGAGCCGGACGCGGCGGCGCAGGCGTTTCTCGCCGGCCAGAACGATGCGGCGGTCACCTATGAGCCGTTTATCTCGGCGGTGCGCGAAAAATCCGACCAGGGCCATATCCTTGTGACCACTCTCGACTATCCGATGGTGCTCGATACGGTCGGCTGCACGCCGGAGTTCCTAAAGGCCAATCCGGATGCGGCCAAGGCGCTTGCCGACAGCTATTTCGAGGCGCTCGACCTGATCAAGAGCGATCCCGCGAAATCCTATGAGACGATGGGCGCCGACGTGAAGCAGTCGGCCAAGGAGTTCGAAGAGTCGGCCAAATACCTGAAATGGGCCGACAGGGCCGAGAACAAGCAGTTCTTCACCAAGGAATTCCAGGACTTTTCCAAGACCGCCGGCGAGCTTCTGCTGCAGATGGGTTTGATCAAGGAAGCGCCCGACGTCTCGACATTGGCCGACACCAGCGCCGTCGCCGACTAACCGGCAGGATTGTCGCCCGGCGGCGGCGCGTGCGCCGCCGCTTTTTCATTCAGATCAAAGGACGGTCGAAGATGCCGCGCCCCTTGCATCCGGTCTCGCCGGGCATTCGAACCGTGCTCGGCATCTCGTTCTTCGTGCTGTTCGTGGCGTTCTGGGCGTGGATCACGCTTGGCGGCCACGTCAATCGCATTTTCCTTGCCGATCCGCTGTCGATGGTGAGAGACGGCTGGCGGCTGCTGGTCGAGGACCGCTTCTGGCTCGACATCCTCATCACCATCTGGCGCGTCTTCGGCGGGTTTCTGATGGCGGCCATCGTTGCCGTCCCGCTCGGCATCGTGATGGGCGCCTGGAAGCCCGTGGAGGCGTTCCTGGAGCCGTTCGTCTCCTTCGCCCGCTACCTGCCGGCATCGGCCTTCATCCCGCTGCTCATCCTGTGGGCGGGCGTCGGCGAGCTCGAAAAACTGCTGGTGATCTTCGTCGGCTCGGTGTTCCAGATCATCCTGATCATCGCGGTCAAGGTCGGCGGCACACGGCGCGACCTGGTCGAGGCCGCCTATACGCTTGGCTCGTCCGACAACGGCATCGTGCGGCGCGTGATCATGCCGGCCAATGCGCCCGAGATCGCCGAAACCCTGCGCCTGGTGCTCGGCTGGGCCTGGACCTATGTCATCGTCGCCGAGCTGATCGGCTCGTCGTCGGGCATCGGCTACATGATCATCAACAGCCAGTCGCGGTTGGCGACGGGGCAGATCATCTTCGGCATCATCGTCATCGGCCTGATCGGGCTGCTGTCTGATTTCGCCTTCAAGGCGCTCAACCGCTGGCTGTTTCCGTGGAGCCTGGCGTGAGCAAGCTGCTCATTGAAGGCGTCTCGCGCACCTTCGCCGGTGTCGGCGGCGGGCAGCCGGTCCAGGCACTGATGCCGGTCGATCTGGCGGTTGCTGCCAACGACTTCATCACCATCCTGGGGCCATCCGGCTGTGGAAAGTCGACGCTGCTCAGGATCGTCGCCGGCCTCGAAGCGCCGAGTGAGGGACGTGTTCTGCTCGACGGCAGGGTGGTGGACCGGCCGGGTCCAGACCGTGGCATGGTTTTCCAGTCCTATACGCTGTTCCCGTGGCTGACGGTCGCCGACAACATCGCCTTCGGCCTGCGCGAGCGCGGAATGGCCGAACGAGAGCGGCACGATATCGTCGCGTCCTATGTCGATCTCGTCGGGCTTAAAGGCTTCGAGAACCATTGGCCGAAGCAACTTTCAGGCGGCATGCAGCAGCGCACCGCGATCGCCAGGGCACTGGCCAACGATCCGGAGATCCTGCTGCTCGACGAGCCGTTCGGCGCACTCGACAACCAGACCCGCGGGCTGATGCAGGAACTGCTTCTCGGCATCTGGGAGCGCCGGCAAAAGACGGTGCTGTTCGTCACCCACGACATAGAGGAGGCGATCTTCATGGCATCGCGCGTCGTGGTGATGACGGCGCGGCCTGGCCGCATCAAGTCGGATGTCGCTGTCGACCTGCCGCATCCGCGCCACTATACGCTGAAGACCAGCCCGGAGTTTTCGGCACTGAAGGCGCGGCTGACGGAAGACATCCGCGTCGAGGCGATGCGCACGGCCGAAGTGCATTGACTAGGCAGGCTTCGTTCAGCCGATGGTCCGATCAAGCCGCCAGAAGCTGCTTGCGGTCGACGCGTTCTTGTTGCGGCGAGCGGGCGTACAACTCGCGATAACATTTGGAGAAATGCGATGCGGAAACAAAGCCGCAGGCGACCGCCACTTCGACCACCGGCAACGACGACTGGATCAGCAGGTGCCGGGCGCGGTCGAGGCGGATCTCCAGATAGTAACGGGCAGGGGAGCGCCCCATCTCTGTGCGGAACAGGCGCTCAATCTGCCGGCGCGACAGGTCGACATGGTCAGCGATCTCGATCAGCGAGAGCGGCTCGGAGAGATTGGCCTCCATCAGCTCGATAATGGTCAGAACCTTGGAATTCTGCACGCCAAGGCGGGCGCGCAGCGGCAGGCGCTGGCGGTCGGTCGGGCTGCGCACGCGATCGGTCAGCACCTGCTCGCAGACGCGGTTGACGAGGCTCTCGTCGAAATCGTCGCCTATCAGCTTCAGCATCATGTCTAGCGCGGCGGTGCCGCCGGCGCAGGTGTAGATGTTCTGGTCGATCTCGAAGAGGTCGGCGAAGACATTGGCCTTGGGGAACGCCTCGGAAAAGCCCGGCAGGTTCTCCCAATGGATGGCGCAGCGCTTGTTGGACAGCAGGCCCGCGGCGGCCAGGATATGCGCGCCGGTGCACAGGCCGCCGACGGCAACGCCGCGATTGTACTCCTCGCGCAGCCAGGCAAAGGCCGATTTGTTCTGATAGCGCTCGACATTGATGCCGCTGCAGACGATGGCCATGTTCGGCCGGTCCGGTCCGGACATTTTCTTGCGCTCTTCCTCCAGCGAGGTGTTGACGGCGCATTCGACGCCGTTCGAGGCGCGCACCGGCTTGCCGTCGATGCTGGCGAGCCGCCAGCGATAGGCTTCATAGCCGAGCATGCGGTTGGCCGAACGCAACGGATCGAGCGCCGTCGCGAAGGCGATCATGGTGAAATCGGGGACCAGGAAGAATACAAACGATCGCCGGATCGGGTGCTTTACGACGTTCACGGGTAGATCCTCACGCTGCAATGGCGCGAACAGGATGTCGCGATCAGCATAGCGACATCAGGAAAAACGTTTCCTGTCAATTGGCTAGATGGCAACGGAAAGACTTTATTTGCGACATGGGTCGCAAATGGGCAATCGCTATGCGGCGAAGGACACGACATGCCGCCGGATTGACCAAACGAGCCGACGCAGTCTGCGCACACCAAAACGCCGCCTCGGCAAAACCGAAGCGGCGCTGGATCGACGTCGAAGCAGCGCTAGGCTGCTTCCGTCAAGATTACTGTCTCAGGATTACTGTCTCAGGCGACAAAGCCGAGGCGCGCGGCAGCCATGGCTCCGGTCTGGCCAGGCATGGTGTTGGCCAGGCGCTGGCGCTCGAGCGCCGTCGTCAGGTTCATTTCGCGGCGGGCAAAGAGGCGGGCAAAAAGCTTCATGATCATCTCCATTCGGTTGCTCAGACGGGTCGCCTTCGCTTGATGGAGTGGGGCAGCTCGTTTGTTGATGATGATATAGGCTTACGTGAGGGGAAAC
Organism: Mesorhizobium sp. ISC25; assembly: GCF_042295465.1. Lineage (NCBI taxonomy): Bacteria > Pseudomonadati > Pseudomonadota > Alphaproteobacteria > Hyphomicrobiales > Phyllobacteriaceae > Mesorhizobium > Mesorhizobium sp. ISC25. The sequence goes on from NZ_CP135441.1 coordinate 668,049, forward strand.
TAAATCGCAAAAGCGAAGCACTTGATATGAAAAGCGACACGGAATGCGACAAATTTGGGCATTCTGCCCAGGATTTTCGATTATTTACAATGTGTTGATTGCCGGCACGGGCTGCTATGCGACTTGCTCATATGCGTCATGCGGCGGCGACATGGCTCGGGGAAATCATTTGAATACAAACAAAAAGGCCTGCCGGGCTGATCTGCGCGGCAGGCCTTCAGCTGTTGATACACACGGTTTACTTTGCTCCAGCCCAGGATCCCACGCCATGGCGAGTGCCGGCCTTGGCGTCGGCAGCTTCGGGCCAGCCGATATCCTTCTGCAGTTCAATCGGCAGTGCGCGGATGGCGCGTTCCGTCTGGTAGCGGGCGCGGGCCTCACTGAATTCGGTCGCGATCCGACCGATGGATGACAGGATAGACATCTCATTCTCCTTCGCGTTGGGCCGGGATTTTCCCGGCGCTTGCAGCGTCAGGCGGTACACCGGGTTTGTTTCAGCTTCATTTCGTGTCGATTGCAGGTCCGTGTCATGGTTGTTTCCCGGACCACTTCGATGCAGCCTGCCTTCGATGGAGTTGACTATCCTCCCAAACTGATGTTCAATCAAACGAAATGGAATGATGGTTTGCATCAGAAAAATTGAAGGTCGATTCCCATGAACGCCCCACTCAATCATCCGCTGCCGCTGCTCGATCTTGATGTTCTGCGCACTTTCGTCGCAATCGCCGAGACCGGCAGCTTCACCACTGCGGCCAATGCGGTCTTCCGCACGCCGTCGGCCGTCTCCATGCAGATCAAGAAGCTGGAGGACATACTCGGCCGCTCGGTGTTCGCGCGCGACGCCCGTTCGGTGACGCTGACCACCGATGGCGAGATGCTGCTCGGCTATGCGCGCCGGCTGCTGTCGATCAATCGCGAGGTGGTGTCGAAGTTCATCATTCCAGACATTGTCGGGGTGGTGCGGCTCGGCTCGCCGGACGATTACGGCGAACGTGTGCTGCCGCATGTGCTGAAGCGGTTCGCACAATCGCATCCATCGATCGCGGTCGACGTCACCATAGACCAGAGCGTCAATTTGCGTCGGCGCATGGACGACCGGGCGCTCGACATCACGCTGCTAACCAACTCCTACAAGACCAGCGCGATCGGCGCCGAAGTGCTGCTCACAGAGCCGATCGTCTGGGCCGGTGCCAAGGGAGGTTGCGCGCATCTGCGCGAGCCGCTGCCGGTCTCATTGTGGGAAGAGGGCTGTGCCTGGCGGGCAGGGGCATTGGAGGCGCTTGGCCGCGAGGGCCGCAACTACCGCATCGCCTATATGAGCGCACACACGGCCGGCCAGCGCGCCGCGATCATGGCGGATCTTGCAGTCGCGCCGCTGCCGAAATCGTTCCTCGGCAGTGACATGGTCGAGCTGTGCCCGAAGGACGGCATGCCTGACATCGGGACCTACAATCTCGCCATGGTGGTGACGCCAGACGCCAGCGCGCCGGTGAAGGCAGTCGCCGACCATATCCGCGCGACGTTTGAGATGTTCAGGGAAACTGGGAAGTTCTGACCCAAACTACGACCTGAGCGGCGCAACCAGATCGCGAGGGGTTCCGTCGCGGTCTGTCCTTTGCAGCGACAACTCGCCTGCCGTGGCATGGTAACTGTCAGTTTCGTTGGTCAAGAAGGCCACTATACTGTCCCGCGCGCGTCGCGCCTCCGGCATGTCGATCAACGGCCAGACATGGAACATGCCTTGCTCGTGGACGACCTCAATTTCGACGCCGGCCGCGCGTGCCTTTTCCGCGAAGATCAGATTGTCGGGGGTGAGCAGATCGCGTGAACCGGTCAGCAGCAGCGTTTTGGGCAGCACCGACAGGTCGCCGTAAACCGGGCTGATGCGCCAGTCGGTGGGATCTATCCCGGCGCTGTAAAGCCGGATCGCCTCGCGGCCGCCAGCAATGCCTAGCCACGGATCGTTGCGTTCAGCCTCATACATTTCTGGGTTGGCGAGCGACACGTCGAGGCCGGGCGAAATCAGCACGTGGCGTGATGGCAAGGGCAAGCCGTCTTGCGCAGCCATCATGGTCAGCACGACGGCCATGTTTCCGCCGGCGGAATCGCCCATGAAGATGATGTCATTCGCCCTGGTTTCGCCGAACATCTGGCGGTAGACGGCGCCGACCATGCCGAACATGGCGTGGAAATCGTGTTCGGGAGCAATGGGATAGATCGGCACGGTGATGCCGAACCCGAGACGGTCGGCCATGTCGGCGATCAGCCGCCAATGATAGGGTGTGATTTCAAAGACGTAAGCGCCGCCGTGCAGGTAGAGAATCCGCCTCCGCTCGCCAGCCTGGGGAGCGATCTCGTAGACGGGGAAGCCGCTGATCGTGCGGGTTGTGATCTCCAGGCGCGACTGCAGCGACGCAGGCGGCTGATGGTTTTCAGTCTTGCGCGCATAGGCGATCCAGCGCTGCAGGTTCTCCGGGCTGGAAAACGCCTTCTTGCGACTGTACCTGAGGACGAACGACACGACGTGGCTTTTGAGGCTGGGCATGCAGATACACGGACTTCGGCTGAGCCGACTAAGAGAACCCCCGACTATTTCGAAGATTGTGTCGCCACCAAAAAAGTCAAGATTTATGCGATCTCAACACGGTGGTTTGATCCCGGCTGGCGACAAAGCGTCCGGCCATGAAGTCGCTGGCCCAGCGGCGCAGCTCAACGCCGGGGTAGTGATGCGGCGCGCAGCCAATTGCTGGGTGCAGCCGGAGCCGCATTGCGGCCCCGGCGAATACCGAGCAGCTTGCATTTGTCGATGAATTTCATCCGCGCTGCATGCCCCAGCCGACCGAAAGCTGCTTTTCGCTCGAACGCGGCGACACCGGCCAGCCAATGTCCTTTTGGATATCAGGCGGCAAGCTGTTCAGGATGCGCAGCGACTTGCGCGCTTCGCGTGTTTTCTTGATGGCCGCACCATAGCGGCCGAGGCTTTCGAACATCGACATCGTGCTCTCCTTTGAGTGTTGCGGCGGGACAAGAGATGTTCTCTACCGGCCATCGATGCCGGTTAAATGCGCCGCATATGTATCTGGCGGATTTCACGAAAACGCATTTTCGTTTCCAGATCTGGTTGATCTGGAAACATTTGCATACAAATGAAAATGGAAGGTCTGACAGCCTAGCGGAGGCGAGTCATCCCCGCCCGCGCCGCGCGGCGTGGCCTTCGCGGGAGCGCCGGCGCGGGGCGGCGTCACCGGCGACACCGTCCTCGCTGACGGTCTTGCGGGGTGGCAGTTTCACCGCCGCCGACAATTTTGGGAACGGGTCGATCTTGTTCGGGAGCGCCATGGCATAAACGAAATGTTCCTGGAATTTCGGCTCCAGCGCCGTCTCGATCTTCTCGATCTTGCTAACGGTTTCCTCGATCTCGCGGCGATAGCCGCGGTTCAACAGCGCCATGCGGGCGCCGGCGCCGGCCGCATTGCCAACGGCCGAGACCTTGTCGAGGTCGCAATCCGGGATCAGGCCCAGCACCATTGCGTATTTCGGGTCGATGAACGAGCCGAATGCGCCGGCGAAGTGGATGCGGTCGACGTGATCGGTGTGCTGCTTTTCCATCAACAGCTTGGTGCCGGCATAAAGGGCCGCCTTGGCGAGCTGGATGGCGCGCACGTCGGTCTGGGTTATGGTGATCTTCGGCTCACCTTCCTTCAGCACATAGGAGAAGGTGCGGCCGTTGGCGACAACGCGCGGCGAGCGGGCGGAAAGCCCGCCATCGATGACGCCGTCCTCGGAGATGATGCCGGCGAGATACATCTCGGCGACCACCTCGATGATGCCGGAGCCGCAGATGCCGGTGACTCCGGTCGCCTGTACGCTGTCGAGGAAGCCCGGTTCGTCGGACCAGAGTTCCGAGCCGATGACGCGGTATTTAGGCTCCAGCGTATCGGGATCGATGCGGACGCGCTCGATGGCACCCGGTGCGGCGCGCTGGCCACCGGAGATTTCTGCACCCTCGAAGGCCGGGCCAGTTGGCGAGGAGGCCGCCACGACCCGCTGGCGATTGCCGAGCACGATCTCGGCATTGGTGCCGACATCGACGATCAGCATCATCTCGTCCTGGCGGTGCGGGCCTTCCGACAGCGTCACCGCGGCCGCGTCGGCGCCGACATGGCCGGCAATGCAGGGCAGCATATAGAGGCGAGCGCCCTGATTGAGCTTCAGGCCGATGTCCGATGCCTTGATGTGCACGGCGCCCGAGACGGCAAGTGCGAAGGGTGCGCCGCCGAGTTCGGTGGGATCGATGCCGAGGAACAGGTGATGCATGATCGGATTGCCGACGAAGACGGAATCCAGGATGTCGTTGCGCTGGACGTTGCCTTCGGCGCAGACCTTGTCGACGAGGCCCGAAATGGCCTCGCGCACGGCGACCGTCATGCCTTCGCGGCCGTCCGGGTTCATCATCACGTAAGAGACGCGGCTCATCAGATCCTCGCCGAAGCGGATCTGCGGATTGGATGTACCCGACGAGGCGGCGACGCGGCCCGACAGCAACGACACCAGATGCATGGCGATCGTGGTCGAGCCGATATCGCAGGCAAGCCCGTACGCCTCGTTCTTGAGGCCGGGCCACAAAGCGATGACCCGCGCGGTCTCGTTGTCAGTGTCCTTGTGGATGGCGGCGGTCGCGGTCCAGTTGCCTTTGCGCAAAATGCCTTGCACCTGCGGCAACAGATGGAAATCGAAATCGAGGCTCTTGAGGCCCCAGTCCTTCATCAGCGCGATCTTCAGGCGGTCGAGGTCGCCGAGCGGCTTGTGCATGTCGGGTTCTTCGATCTCGACATAGCACATGCGGATTGCCGCATCGCGGGCGATGACCCTGGTGTCGGCATCCTTGCGGATGGTTTGCGCGTTGATGACGGTGTCCTGCGGGACGTCGACGACGAGATCGCCGAGGATCTGCGCCGAGCAGGACAGGCGGCGGCGTTCGGGCAGCCCACGCACGCGCTCGTAGCGCTCTTCCTTGGCGCCCTTGGGCGAGATGTGGTCGTTGGAGGAAACGATCTTGTGCTTGGCGAAATTGCCTTCCTGCACCTCGATCTGGCAACGCCCGCAAGTGGCACGCCCGCCGCACACGCTCTCGACATAGACACCGAGCTGGCGCGCGGCGTCCAGCACCGGCGTGCCGACCGGAAACCGCCCGCGCTTGCCCGACGGCATGAACAGCACGAGCGGATCGGTGATGTTGACGGGAGAGTTCATACGTTCCAGACTTTACTTTCTATGCTGCTCGGGTCTTGGCCACGGCAGCGATGCCGCTGTGTTTCGGTTCCTCCCCAGTCCTAGGCCCCATATCGTGTCGGCCAAGCCATGGCTCAACCCCGGGCCATACGCGCTTCGCGGCCGCCGCGCCTGCGTCCGCCATTGCCATTGCCATCGCCCGGCGCGTTGACCTGTGTCCGGGCGGCAACGGCCTGGCCGCCTTCGGCAGGCTTGTAGTCCTTGTAGGTCCTGATCCAGTTGGTGCAGTTCTCGTCGGTGCCGTTCAGCACGTTGGCGCCGCGCACCGCTTCCATTTCCTGCGGCCGCACCGGGTTCATGATCGCCGAGGTCATGCCGGCGCCGATCACCATCGGGATGAAGGCGGCGTTGATGCCGTGACGGTGCGGCAGGCCGAACGAGATGTTGGAGAGGCCGCAGGTGGTGTTGACCTTGAGTTCCTCGCGCAGCCGGCGTAGCAGGGCAAATACCTGGCGGCCGGCATCGCCCAGCGCGCCGATCGGCATGACCAGCGGGTCGACGACCACGTCATGCGCCGGAATACCGAAATCGGCGCAGCGCTGAACGATCTTCTTGGCGACGGCAAAGCGCACATCGGGGTCCATCGAAATACCGGTCTCGTCGTTGGAAATGGCGACGACCGGAACGTTGTATTTCTTGATCAGCGGCAGGATAGCTTCGAGCTTTTCCTCCTCGCCGGTGACAGAATTGACCAGTGGCCGGCCCTTGGCAACCTTCAGCGCCGCTTCGATTGCCGCAGTCACCGAGGAGTCGATCGACAACGGCAGGTCGACCAGGCCTTGCACGATCTCCAGCGTCTGCACCAGCAGCGCCGGCTCGGTGGCGTTGGGATCGACTGCGGTGACGCCGGCATTGACGTCGAGCATGGTCGCCCCACAGGCGGCCTGCTCCAGCGCATCCTTGATGACGGTCTCAAAATTGCCGGCGATCATTTCGGCGGCCAGTTTCTTACGGCCGGTCGGGTTGATGCGCTCGCCGATCACGCAGAAGGGCTGATCGAAGCCGATGATGATTTCTCGTGTCGCCGAGGCGACGATGGTCCGGGTCATGAAATCTCTCCGTCGTGATATAAAGAGTTCTTTATATCGTTATCTGTTTCTGATCAAGCGAATGCTGACGATTCGCGCTGTCAATGCGCGGTCTTGACCATATCGACCTGGGTTTCGGTGAGGTCGTCATGCAGTATGTGGTCGAGCCGGTCGGCAACGAGCTGGTCGTCGCGGCGGATTTCGCGCTTCCACGGCCGGCGGCCCTTCAGCACGCCGGATTCATCGACGATCTCGGCGACATATTCTTCCTGGCGGTAGGCCATCACATGGACACCGGACACACCGGGAATTTCCTTCACCTCATTGATGATGTCGATGCAGAGCTGCTTGCCTTCCTTCTTCTGATCCTGAGCGCCTTCCAGGCGCTTGACGATCTGATCGGGAATGTGAATGCCTGGCACGTTGGAGCGGATCCATTTGGCCGTCTTGGCCGAGGCCAGCGGCCCGACGCCGCACAGGATGAAGCATTTCTCGGTATAGCCGAGATCGCGGACCTTCTGCATGTAGGCGCGGAACATCGGTACGTCGAAGCAGTACTGGCTCTGCACGAACTGCGCGCCGGCGGCGATCTTCTTGCCAAGCCGATAGGGCCGGAAATCGATCGGCGGCGCGAACGGGTTGATCGCCGCGCCAAGGAAAAGCTGCGGCGGCGTCGTGAGTTTGCGGCCGGACAGGAATTTGCCGTTATCGCGCATGATGCGGCAGGTTTCGAGCAGCGACATGCAGTCGAGATCGAACACCGGCTTGGCGCCGGGCTGGTCGCCGGCCTGCACGCCGTCGCCAGTCAGGCACAGCATGTTGGCAACACCCATCGCGGCACCCCCAAGCACGTCGCCCTGGATGGCGATGCGGTTCCGGTCGCGGCAGGCGATCTGCATGATCGGGGCATAGCCCATGCGGGTCAGCAGCGCGCAGATGCCGACCGATGACATGTGGCAGTTGGCGCCGGAAGCGTCGACGGCATTGATGGCGTCGACCCAGCCGTCGAAAATCCTGGCGCGGTTGTAGACGTCTTCCGGATCGGCGCTGTCGGGCGGATTGAGCTCGGTCGTCACTGCGAACTCGCCGCGTCGCAGAACCCGCTCAAGCCGGCCGCGGGAGGTGTGGCCGGGCAGGGGATCGAGCGGCAAATGGATGCCGGCCGGATTCTCGTCTGGCTGGCGGCCGATCATGCCGACGCTCCGGTGTTGGTAGTGTTCTGGGCCGCATTGCGGGCGGCCGCGGCCTGCGCGGTCACCCGCAGCCAGGCGGAAGTTTCGCGCAAGGACTGATCCACCGGCTTCTGCACGTCCAAAATCTTGTCGCCATGCACCATGTTCCGCGAGCCTTCCCAGGCCTTGACCCAGACGCAAGGCATGTCTGGCTCGACCTCGCAATTGCCGTTGGCGCGGACACCGCCGCAAGGGCCGTTGCGCAATTGCTTGGGGCAGTTCATCGGGCACGACATGCCGGTCGAGGATAGGATGCACTGGCCGCACATGCGGCAGTCGAACATGAATCCCTTGACGCGCTTCTCGACGAATTTCACCGGCCCTTCGACACGGCTGTAGCCGATGCCCTTCCATAGCGGGTGGAGAGTCAGGAACATGTCGGCAAACCTGGCGTAGAACCATTCGAGCAGCCGCGAATGCCGCACCGACCAAAGCCGCACAGCAAACGAGCGCTGCACGCGCCGCTGCGGCGAAACGTCGGCCGGCTTGTAGTCGGATTTCGGCGCCGCGTTCTTGACGATGGTCGCCTGGGTCACGCCGGCTTGAGCCGTCGTCACCGGCATTGATTGGGGATCAGACATTTTCTTTGCCGCCCGCCTTGACCAGAGCGACCAGCCGCTCACGGTCGTATTTCGCGTCAAGTTCCTGAAGGGCTTTCTCGGCCTCGGCTTCAAGATCGTCACCGACCGGGATGGGCTCTGCCTTGCGCCATTCGGCAAGATAGTCGTCGGTGCCGCCGGCGCCGGTGCGCATGGCGCACATGTCGATCGCCTCGGTGAAGCGCAATGGCAGTTCGCGCTTGGCGTTCTGCCGGCCCTTCTTGACGATGACCTGGGCGGGGATGTCGCGCCAGTAGACGACGATCAGATCGGCCATGAATTCCTGCTCCTGGAGAGCGCCGCGCGTCCAATCGGACGCACAAACGATGCTCTACCACCTAACTCCGCTGCGTCGTACTTTCGAGGATCGATTCCGATCTTTTGGGCCGATGCAGTGGTTTCGAGCATTGCCGGAAGCGCTGTTGGGCTGCTTGTTATGGGACGACGCGGGGGCCTTCAAAAACGACGCAATCGACGGCGGCGGTTGAAAGCGGAGTCTTTCAGCACAGGTCAGCCGGCGCGGCCATCGAAGCTGCCGACCAGCTTCCCGTGGAAGCGCACGTAACCTCGTTCGGTCGTGCGTAGATGCCCCGCGACGATCTCATGGAAGCGCGGCAGGCTGTGGAAGGGAACGGCCGGATAGGAATGGTGCTCCGAATGGTATGGCATGTTCCAAGCCACGAAGCGCACCAGCCTTGTGGTGAAGGTGGTGCGAGTGTTCTCGAGCATGTTGGCGACATGCGGGCAGAACGCGTGCTCGGCAAGCAGGTAGGCCCGCAAAAACGGCTGTCCGACCAGCACCGGCACGATCCAGACACACAAAAGCAGCGCCGACTGCGCGGCGAGCGATGCGGCCAGCAACACCGCATAGCCGATCAGGAACAGCCGCGCTTCCGCAGCCACCTTGCCGCGACCTTTTTCCGGCACAAAGCCGTCGCGGTTGCGGCCAGCCGCATTGGTTGCGATCACACGAGCCATAGCTATCCAATAGGGGCCGCCGGACAGATAGCGCAGATATTGGCCGATGGTCTCCGGCTTCGGGGCCATCAGTTCGGGGTCGTTGTCCGGGTCGTGGGTGTGGCGGTGATGGGCGAAATGGAAATAGCGGAACCATGCGGGTGGCAGCAGGATCAGGAAGCCGGCCACGGCGGCAACAGCGCGATTGAGCCACGCCGTTCTGAACGCCGTTTCATGGATGGTCTCGTGCAACGGCGTGAAGAAGAAGACGATCAGGATCCCCTGCGGCAAGACGAGAAGCGGCCAGAACGGGATGCGGGCGGCGATCAGTGCGCCCAGCACGACAACCAGCCCGCCATGGACGGCCAGCCGGACAATGCCTGGCCCGTCGAGCCGGGCGGTGAGGTCGCGACGGTCCTCGACCGAAAGGCCGGCGATGATGGTGCGGTGATCTATGTCGCTCATTGTTCGATGTTAGCGGCGGGTGGCTGTCCGGTAAATCGGCGCGTCACCAGACGCCGTTCCTTATCCCGGTATAGAGATAGAACCAGACCGTCGGATGATACCATTGTCTCGAAGGCAGGCCGGGATCGACCGTGCCGAGCTTGCCGGCCAGCGCATCCCTGACGGCCTCGACGCAGATGTCGCGCGAGAACGCCGCCTGCCGCAACGCGTAGCTTGAAATAGTGTCGCCAGGTTGGGGTTTCCCGCGTGCCTGCCGCAACACCCCGCCAGTGTCGACGCCGGCGTCGACCAGATGCACGGTGGTGCCGAAGTTTTCCGCATCGCCTGAAGCCAGAGCCCAATAGCCGCCGTTCATGCCACGATATTTCGGGGCGATGCCGGCATGGTAGTTGAGGACCGGGCAAGGGATTTTCGCCAGCGTCTGCCGCGACAGCAAGCGGCAGCCGGCGAGCAGCACGACACCCGGCTGGATTTCCTCGATCGCCTGCAGGCACTCCGGCGCGTTGGCCGACGAGACATGGATGGTCTTTTGCCCAGGCTTCGGTTCGGTTTGCAGCTTCTGCTCGGCGGCGAGCCGTGCTGCGTGGCCGGCGAAGAAGTGCTTGCCGAGCCGGGTCAGCATCATCGTGCCGAGTTGACCGACGGCCGAGGTCCAGCCTTGCCGCCGCGCCCGCCCGAGAAGCAATTGCTTTTTGGATTCAGGGGCTTCGAGAATGACGCTGACAGGCGCGAGGTGGTCGGCGATGGCGTTGACGATCGCCCAGATATGCGGGCCGCCTTCGGTGACGACGACGATCGGCCGTTGGTTTGGTTTCGACCGTGCCATATTTCGCGACCCAACAAGACCCGTTCTCTGGGCGCGAATGCTAGGCTGAGCGGGTTAACCGTTGGTGATAGGGCTCAGCGCTTGAATTCGAGGATGTCGAGCTTCGATTCGAAGTAGGGCGCCGGGAACTCGATGCGCCATTCGCCGGCGCTGTTGCGGAAGGCATAGCCTACCTGATCGCTTTCCGGGCCGCTGCCGTAGGGCTTTGCCGGATCGTCGTTGACGTGGAAGGAACCGAGATAGATCGCGCGTTTCTCGCCATCGTCGAAGAAGCGGCCCTTGGTGCGCTGCGAGCCGGTGATCTTTTCCAGTCTCCAGCCGGAACCGTCGTCGCTCACCCTGCATTTGAACCAGCCATAGATGACGAGCGGGCTCAATCCGCCGGCCTTGGTGGTGCGGCATTGCCAATTGCCGGTCAGGTCCTTGTCGGAGAAGGAAACCAGCGGCTTTGCCAGCAAGGCGTCGAGCTGCTTGACCTCGGCGGGATCGCCGGCCTTCGCCTCGTCAAGCGCTGCCTTGCGCGTCTCGCCATATTTGTCGAGCCGCGCCTTGTCGGCAGTCGTGATCAGCTTCTGCACCTCGCCATCGGCGAACGCGGGCAACGTCAAGCAGAAGACAGCCGCTGCGGCAAACATGAGGCGAACGATCATCGGTGGCGTTTCCCTTTTTGATGGCTGGAGCAGCCTGTTTTCTTGTCTGGCGCATACCTTAATGTTTCGCCGCGTTCTGTCATCCGTGCTTGAGCATCGACAGCAGAAACGAGGTGGAAAGAATGCGGATCTTGCTGACGGGATCGTCGGGTTGGCTCGGCAGCGCCTTGGCACCGCGTCTGCGAGCCCTCGGCCATGACGTCACCGGTCTCGATCTCGTTCCGTCTTCGGAAACGCCAATCGTCGGCTCAGTCGCCGATCGCGACATGGTCGTGAGTGCGGTCGAGGAGAACCGCATCGAAGCCATCATCCATAGCGGCGCGCTGCACAAGCCTGACATCGAACATCGTCGCAACGAGGATTTCGTCGAGACGAATGTGCGCGGCACGCTCAACCTGCTCGATGCGGCCTCTGCATTCGGCGTTCAGCGCTTCATCTTCACCTCGACGACATCGCTGATGATTTCCCAAACCATCCGCACCGGCTTCACCGGCGGGGCGCGCATGGCGGCGTGGCTGACGGAAGACATGTCGCCTGAACCGCGCAACATCTACGGCGTGACCAAGCTTTCAGCCGAACACCTCTGCCGGCTCTATCATTTGCAGTTCGGCCTGCCGGTGATCGTGTTGCGCACCGCCCGGTTTTTCCCGAAGCAGACGACATGGCGCACGCGATCGAACAGTCGGATGCCAACACCAAGGCCAATGAGCTGTTGTTCCGCCGGCTGACGGTAGAGGATGCGGCCGACGCCCACATCGCTGCTTTGGAGAAAGCGCCGCAATTGGGCTTCGACATCTTCATCATTTCGGCGCCGACACCGTTCCAGCCCGACGATTGCGCGGCATTGATCGCCGACGCACCGTCGGTCGTCGCGCGCTATTTTCCCGATTATCCGGCACTCTACACGAAGAAAGGCTGGACGATGTTTTCGTCGATCGATCGGGTCTACGACGCGTCGCGGGCGAGGGACCGGCTGGGTTTCGTCTGCAAGACGAGCTTTGCCGATGTGCTCGCCAGCATCGAAGTTGCCTAGAAGTATCGTCAAGCCAGGATTGCGGCGCTGGCCAGTTCCTTCGTCAGGTCACCATAGCCGGTCGAGCGCCGCTCATAGGCGAGGCCGAGCATTTTCGCCGCCTTTTCGGCGACCTTGTCGAGTTCCGGGTCGTTGGTCTGAGCGATATAGATCAGCTTCTCGTAGTTGCCGAAGTAGTCCTTGATCAGCTCCGGGTGCTTGTCCAGGCCGAGCGGCTTCATGAAGAAGGCATCGAATTGCCGGCAGAGGAAATCGGTCATGTAGAACGACATCATGTCATCATCGGCGACCTTCGCATAGGCATCCATGCCCTGGTAGAAGGCAAAGCAATGCGGCCCGGCCATACGCTCGACGCCGTGCTTCTCGCAGATCCGGTCGAGCAGGCCACCCGTGCCGCAATCGGCATAGCCGACGAAGATGTGTCTGTAGCCGTCGGTCTTGGCCTTCTCGATAGCCTTGTCCATGGCCGGCGCGATGCGGTCCGGATAGAAATGGAACTCTGCCGGCAGGCAGGTCAGGTCGAGATGGTCGAGCCCGAGCTGCTCCTTGACCGCCAAAACTTCGCGCGCAATCATCCCGCAGGCGATGACGAGCAGCCTGTCGCCTTGATCGGATTGTTGTTTTCGCGCGGTAGTCATGGAACCAGTCTAATCCATCTTCGTTGCTGTCCAGCGGATTTATATGCTGAGGGAGCCACCATTCATGAAATTGTTCCGCGTCGCGCCAATTGCTATTCTCGCCTGCGCCTTGGCTGTTTCGGCCTGCGCCAACACGGTGCGCGGCGTCGGCAAGGATCTTAAATCCACTGCGAAGGCGGTTGACGATACCGTCAAGAAACCCTGATCTGCACGATTTCAAACATTTGGGAATAAAAAAGCCCCACTGCAAGGCGCGGCTTTTCTCGTCGGTGCCGAATTTGTTGGCTCAAGCCGAAGCGCGGACGTTGTGCTTGCGCTTCATGAAGTCCTTGGCGGTCTCGACTGCCACCGCGGCGTCGCGGCAATAGGCGTCGGCGCCGACGGCTTTGCCGAATTCCTCGTTGAGCGGTGCGCCGCCGACCAGCACGACATAGTCGTCGCGAATGCCCTTTTCCTTCATCGTATCGATGACGACTTTCATGTAGGGCATGGTCGTCGTCAGCAGCGCCGACATGCCAATGATGTCGGGCTGGTGCTTTTCGATGGCATCGAGATATTTTTCGACCGCATTGTTGATGCCGAGGTCGATGACATCGAAGCCGGCGCCTTCCATCATCATGCCGACCAGGTTCTTGCCGATGTCGTGGATGTCGCCCTTGACGGTGCCGATCACCATCTTGCCCTGCTTCGGCGCGCCAGTGGCGACAAGCAGCGGACGCAGGATGAACATGCCGGCCTTCATCGCGTTGGCCGACAGCAGCACTTCGGGAACGAACAGGATGCCGTCGCGGAAATCCTCGCCGACGATGCGCATGCCTTCGACCAGAGCCTCGGTCAAAACCTTGTAAGGCGCCCAGCCGCGCTCGAGAAGGATATTGGTGCCTTCCTCGATTTCTTCCTTCAACCCGTCATAAAGATCGTCGTGCATCTGCTGCACCAACTCGTCGTCGGAGAGTTCCGAAAGGATGATCTCGTCGTCGGCCATTTTTTCTCAGGCTCCTTGCCGGCTACAACTATCGCGGCAGCTTAAAAATATCGCGTCAATACCTAACCTGCGCGGGCCGGTTGTCCATAGCTGATTTGCGACTTCCCGCAAAACGAAAGCGACCGTAAATCTCTTGGAATTCTTGTCGATTTTGCGACAGGCGTTGGCGCTGGCGAGCCGTTTCGAATAGGGTGCATGGCTACGATCCGGCCAGAGACCGCAATAGGCGGCCGCAAACGGATTTCAGGCCGGTACAAGAGCCCGGCCGGAGTAAATCAGGCCAGAACGAAAGCCAGGGAAGAACGATTATGAGTGAGAACGCGCCGGTCGACCAGGAAGCGTCAAACGCACGGCGCGGGCGCGCTGCCAGCGGTGGCGCCGCAGCCCGACGGGCTGCGCGTTCGGGCGGCGGCCCCGGCACACAGCTCACCTATATCAAGCGCAAGATCAACGTCTATGAAGTGCTGGACGAGGAAGGGCTGGCGCTGATCGAAAAGAACACCGACACGGTGCTGGAAGAGATCGGCATCATCTTCCGCGACGACGCCGAGGCGCTGCAGCTTTGGAAAGAGGCGGGCGCCGACGTCAAGGGCGAGCGGGTGCATTTCCCCAAGGGCCTCTGCCGCTCGCTGTTGAAGACCGCTCCGTCCGTCTATACCCAACACGCCCGCAATGGCGAGCGCTCGGTGCAGATCGGCGGCAACGCGACAGTGTTCGCGCCGGTCTATGGACCGCCCTTCGTGCGCGATCTCGACGGCGTCAGGCGCTATGCGACGATCGAGGATTTCCGGAATTTCGTGAAACTCGCCTATATGGCGCCGTCGATCCACCATTCCGGCGGCACGGTTTGCGAGCCGGTCGACGTGCCGGTCAACAAGCGCCATCTCGACATGGTGTATAGCCATATCAAATATTCGGACAAGCCGTTCATGGGTTCGGTGACCGCGCCCGAGCGCGCCGAAGATACGGTGGCAATGGCCAAGATCGTGTTTGGTGACGATTTCGTCGAGAACAACACGGTGCTGACCAGCCTGATCAACGCCAACTCGCCAATGGTGTTCGACGAGACCATGCTGGGGGCGCTGAAAGTTTACTCGCGCCATAACCAGGCCTGCATCGTCACGCCGTTCATCCTTGCCGGTGCGATGAGCCCGGTGACGGTCGCCGGCACGCTGACCCAGGTTTTGGCCGAGGTTCTGGCCGGCGCGTCGTTCACGCAGCTGATCCGGCCGGGGGCGCCGGTGCTGTTCGGCACCTTCGCCTCGTCGATCTCGATGCAGTCGGGCGCGCCGACCTTCGGCACGCCGGAGCCGTCGCTGGTCTCGTATGGCGCCGCACAGCTTGCCCGCAGGCTCGGCCTGCCGTTCCGCACCGGCGGTTCGCTCTGTGCCTCAAAAATCCCCGATGCGCAGGCCGCCTATGAGAGCGCCAACACGCTGAACTCGACGATCCTCGCCGGCACCAACTTCGTGCTGCATTCGGCCGGCTGGCTCGAGGGTGGTCTCGCCTCCTGCTACGAAAAGTTCATGATGGATATCGACCAGCTCGGCATGACGCAGAAGTTCTCCGAAGGCGTCGACCTGTCGGAAAACGGTCAGGCGATGGATGCCATCCGCCAGGTCGGCCCCGGCAGCCATTACCTCGGCTGCGATCACACCCAGGCGAATTTCCAGACCGCGTTCTACCGCTCCAACATCGCCGATAACAATTCCTACGAGCAGTGGCTGGCCGAAGGCGAAAAAACCGCGCCGCAGCGCGCCAACGAGCTCGCCCGCCGCTGGCTGGAGAGCTACGAGGCGCCTTATCTCGACCCGGGCATCGACGACGGGCTGAAGGACTTCATCGGCAGGAAGAAGGCGTCGATGGCCGACGCCTTCACCTGAAAGGAGCCCGAATCAGGCGGGGCTAAAGTCGCCAACATCATCCACAAGGAAGTCTGGCGGAGTGCCTTCTCCGACCCGGACAAGAAGGGATGATCCCGAGCGCGGCATGACTGAAACAATCGCGGCTGCGCTTTCCGCCCACGGCCTCGTGCTTCGCGGCGGCTTCAATTTTGCGGGCGGTGAGGAAACACCTTCCGGTCTCTCCGGCGCTGCCGCCAGATCCGTTCTGCTGGTGGGGCAGGCGGGTGCCGCACCTTGGCCGCACTTCCTGCGCTGGCTGGAGAGACAGTCACAGCCGATCGACGATCCGCTCGACAGATGGTCTCGCGAAGTGATCGGCGCGGTGGCCGAAAGATTCGGGGCACGCGCGGTGTCGCCGTCCGACAGGCCTTATCTGCCATTCCAGCAATGGGCGATGCGTGCGGAGGGGCTGAAGCCGTCGCCGCTCGGCATTCTCATGCATCCACAATATGGGCTCTGGCATGCCTATCGCGGCGCGCTGCTGTTCGAAGACGAAATCGCGCTCCAAGAACCCCGCGACGTGATTCACCTTTGCGATACATGTCTGGAAAAACCTTGCCTGAAATCCTGTCCTGCCGAGGCTTATTCTGCGGATGGGTTTGCACATAAAACCTGTCTGGCCCATGTGCGTGGGCAAAACGGCGCGCCCTGCCGGACCGGCGGCTGCCTCGATCGCAACGCCTGTCCTTACGGCACAGATTATCGCTATCCGGCCGAGGTTCAGGCCTTTCACATGGCAGCATTCGCGCGCCTGTAGCATCGCCGAATGCCGCACGAAATCTTGAAGAAGATCGCGGCATTACAGCTTGCCGCGACGGTCAGCGCGGATATCTATCGCGCGACACGTCAACGGAGCGGGTGATGGCCAAGCAAGCGATCCAGATCAAGACAGGCGACGGCGTGGCCAAAGCCGGGCTGTTCCGCTCAGCAGCCCCGGCCAAGGCCGCAATCATCCTCTACATGGACGCTTTTGGCCCGCGACCGGCGCTTGACCAAATGGCGGAAAGGCTTACCGACGAAGGCTATGCGGTGCTGGTGCCGGACCTTTTTTACCGCAACGCGCCCTACGGCCCTTTCGAAGCCAAGACTGCGTTCAGTGACGAGAAACGCAAGGCCGCCATCACAGGTCTGGTCGGCGGCACGACCCAGGAGATGACGATCCGCGACAGCGGCGTTTTCCTCGATGCGCTCGCTGCGCAAGGCCTGGCCGGACCTGTTGGCATTGTCGGCTACTGCATGGGCGGAGCGCGGGCGCTGAACGCGGCGGCCAGCTATCCCGACCGCATCGCCGCCGCAGCCAGTTTTCACGGCAGCAATCTGGCTGGTGACGCAGCCGACAGTCCGCACCGGAAGGCCGCCTCGCTCAAGGCAAGGATCTATATCGGCACTGCGGGTGTGGACCGCAGCTTTCCGCCGGAGCAATCGGCACGGCTGGCCGAAACACGACGGGCCGCCGAGGTCGATCATGTCATAGAGAACTATGCCGGCATGGCGCATGGCTGGTGCATGCCGGACCATAGTGCCTTCGATGCAGCCGGCGCCGAACGCCACTGGAAGCGGCTGACGACGCTGTTTGCGGAGACGCTCGGCCAAGGCACGCCAACCATTACGACGTGACAGCCCGCCAAAAAATTCTTTCCATCGCCCCAAGGAACCGCCATTAGCCTTCGTCCAACAGGCAAATGATGGCGATGATGCTGGACGAAAGCGAAGCCTCCGACGCCGAACTGATCGGGCGGGCGAAAGGCGGAGACCGGGGTGCTTTCGGCAAGTTGCTCGAAAGGCACTACGGTTTCGTCTATCGCGCCGCCTATCGCTGGTGCGGGAAAAAGGCCGACGCCGAGGATATCGCCCAGGAAGTGTGCGTTCGGCTCGGCCGGGCGATCCGCGACTATCACGGCAGCGGCGCCTTTACGACATGGCTCTACGCCATGACGCTGAATGCCGCGCGCGACATGATGCGCAAGACCGCCCGCGAGACTGTCAAGACCGATGCCTATGGCGCTTATGCACTGATTTCAGGAGAGGCGTCGTCCGAGGCGGAAGACCCGGCCGAGGCGCTCTGGGCAGCGGTGCGCAAGCTGCCGGACAAGCAGCGCGACGCGGTGCTGCTGGTCTATGGCGAAGGGCTCAGCCACGCAGCCGCCGCCGAGGCGATGGCGATCTCGGAGACGACGGTTTCCTGGCACATCCATGAGGCGAAGAAACGGTTGAAGACGCTGATGCGTTCAGCCGGGGAAGTGTGACCATGGTCGACGACAATCAACTGAACAGGCTGCGCGGTATCGCAGCACCGGCGCCCGACGCGGATGCAAAGGCGCGTGCCCTTCAGGCCGCGCTGCGCGCCTATGACATGGAAGAAAAAACTTTACCGGCCGCCCAAGGATCGGCAGGCGGGCTTCGTCTCACAGAGCGAGCACAAAGGCTCTGGAGCGAAATCATGCAAAAGAAACTCTTCGCCACGCCGGCCATTGCCGGGCTCGTTGCCCTGCCGATCGCCGGATACGCTACCATCTATATGCTGGGGGAATCCAAATTCGGCGGGCCCGAATTCGGCGGGGACGATAAGATCACCGAAACGCTGGCTGACAAGCCGGCGACCGTCAAACCGCCGGTCGTTGCCGAAGCAGATAAGCAGAAGAAGGCGGACGCCGACAGCGAAAGCCGCGACGCCGGCGAGGCGCTTGTGGCGCCGACATCGCCGCCGAAAGCGGAATCGACCGCGGTCGGCGGGTTGACGCAGCAGGATGTGCTCACCCGCAATGCACCCGAACCGGCGCAGAGCGGCGAGTTTGCGCTGGATGGCGGTGCAAGCTCCGCGGCTCCGGCCGTCGATGGCGGTGCGCGGGTCGGACGCATGCCTGGCACGGTCGCCGAGTCCAAGCTGATGGCACAGCAGCCTGCCGCTGCGCCGGCCGACCAGATGCTGCCGCAAGAGGAAAACCGCGACCGGGTCGAGGATTTCAAGACCAACCCGGTGCATGCCGCACTCGAAGACCCGGTCTCGACTTTCTCGATCGATGTCGACACCGCATCCTATTCCTTCGTGCGGCGCTCGCTGAAGGAGGGTTTTATTCCGCAGGCCGATACGGTGCGCGTCGAGGAGATGGTCAACTATTTCCCCTATGACTGGAAAGGCCCGGACTCCGCCTCGGCGCCGTTCAATTCGACCGTCAGCGTCATGCCGACGCCGTGGAACGAGCACACCAGGCTGATGCATGTCGCTATCAAGGGTTTCGACGTGAAGCCGGCCGAGCAGCCCAAGGCCAATCTGGTCTTCCTGATCGATGTGTCGGGCTCGATGAACGAGCAGGACAAGCTGCCGCTCCTGCAGTCGGCCTTCCGGCTGCTGGTCAACAAGCTGAGACCTGACGACACCGTCTCGATCGTCACCTATGCGGGCGATGCCGGTACCGTGCTGGAGCCCACCAAGGCTTCGGAAAAGGACAATATCCTCGCTGCCATCGACAATCTGGCATCCGGCGGCTCGACGGCAGGCGAGGCGGGCATCAAGGAAGCCTACAGGCTGGCGCAGAAATCCTTCGTCAAGGACGGCATCAACCGGGTGATGCTCGCCACAGATGGCGACTTCAATGTCGGCCAGACCGACGACGACGACCTGAAGCGGCTGATCGAAAAGGAGCGCAAGACAGGCGTGTTCCTGTCGGTGTTCGGCTTCGGCCGCGACAATCTGAATGACCAGATGATGCAGACTATCGCCCAGAACGGCAATGGCACCGCTGCCTATATCGATACGTTGGCGGAGGCCGAGAAGGTGCTGGTCGAGGATGCCTCCTCGACACTGTTCACCATCGCCAAGGACGTGAAGATCCAGGTCGAGTTCAACCCGAACAAGGTCTCGGAGTACCGGCTGATCGGCTACGAAACCCGCGCCTTGAACCGAGAGGATTTCAACAACGACCGGGTCGATGCCGGCGAGATCGGCTCAGGCCATTCGGTCACCGCGATCTACGAGATCACGCCTAAGGGCAGCGGTGGCGAACAGATTGATCAGCTGCGCTATGGCCAGGCCTCGGTGAACAATGGCGGCGTCGCCAATGCCGACGAATATGCCTTCGTCAAGATCCGCTACAAGCTGCCGAACGAGGACACTTCGAAGCTGATCACCACGCCGGTAACGTCAGCCAACGAGGTGGCGTCGTTCGACCAGGCCAGCACCGACCAGCGTTTCTCCGTTGCCGTTGCTGCCTTCGGCCAGAAACTGCGAGACGAGGACGCGACCGCGAAGTTCGGCTACGACAAGATCATGGAGATTGCCACCGCCGCCCGAGGAGCCGACCCGTTTGGATACCGGTCCGAGTTCCTCTCGCTTGTGCGCCTTGCCTCGGCGCTCGGCGGTAACCGGTAGTGGCAATGACGGCCGGTTTCTTTCAGATGGGATCGTTCTGATAGGGGGAGCCGGCCTACGGGCGGGTGAGGCAGGCCGGCGAGGGAAACCTTGCCGGCCTTTTTTTCGCGGCTGCACTGCTTCGCGCGGACTGCGTCGCAGACGAAAGCGTCAGGCGCGTCCGCGGCGCCGCTCGCGGCGGGCTTCGCTGGTCTCGGCGACGTTGACCGTCGCCTGCTTGTTACGCATCGGGCCAATGCGTTCGACGATCTGCTCGACGGTCGGGCGATCCGACTTGGTGTGCGCATCGAGCGCCTTGCGCATGGCGGCAAGGTGCTGGAACGAAGTGCCGCAGCAGCCGCCGACGATTTTGGCGCCGGCATCGACGGCTAGGCGCACATAGTCGGCCATCAGCTCGGGCGTGCCGGAATAATAGATCTCGGCGCCGCGAAATTCGGGAATGCCGCAATTGCCCTTTACGATCACCGTTGCTTCCGGCTTCGCCTCGGTCATGTCGAGCAGCGAGGCGAGAATGTCGGAGGCGCCGACACCGCAATTTGCGCCGACACCGAGCGGTGTCTGCGACAGGCCATCGACGACGCCGTGGATGTCCTTCGGCAGCAGCCCCATCATGGTGCGGCCGGCGGTGTCGAAGGAGCCGGTATAGGTATAGGGCAAGCCGACGCGGATGGCGGCTTCGGCGGCGGCACGGATCTCGTCCGGCGCCGACATGGTTTCGATCCAGGCGACTTCGGCGCCGCCGGCCTTCAGCCCCTCGATCTGCTCGGCAAAGGCCTCGACCGCCTCGTCATAGGTCATGGCGCCGAGCGGCACCAGAAGCTCGCCGGTCGGGCCGACGGAGCCGGCCACGATCACCTTGCGGCCAGCCTTTTTTGCAACGGCGCTCGCGATCTCGGCGGCGCGCTTGTTCAGCGCGTAAACCCGGTCCTGCGCATGGTGCAGCTTCAACCGGTGACGAGTGCCGCCAAAAGAGTTGGTCAGGATGATGTCGGCGCCGGCATCGACAAAGTTCTGGTGCAGGCTGGTGATTGTGTCGGGCGCGGTCTCGTTCAAGAGCTCGGGAGCCTCGCCGGCCTCAAGACCCATGGCGAACAGATTGGTGCCGGTGGCGCCATCGGCGAGCAGGATGCCCTTTTCGGCAAGCAGAGCGTCGATCGGATTGGTCATGTGAAATACGCCTTCCCGGAAGAATAACTGAGATAAGGATATAAAGAATTCTTTATGTGCCGTCAATGTCGGCGCGGAGAGCAGCCGGTCAAAATCGCATCTCCGCCAGCTTTCGTGTGAAGCTGGCCGCTTCATGCGCGTTGACGTCCGCGGCGCGTATCAAATTGTCGAAATGGCTGGTCAGGGTGCGGATCGGCTGCGTGGCGTTCAGCACCAGATACATATCGCCGACGTAAATGGCGGCGCGATAAGGCCCAAAGATGGTGTAGGGGATCGAATAGCGCATCCGCCCGTCATAGAGAAACAGGCGGAAGGTGGGATAGAGGTCATCGAGCAGCGTCGCCATGTGCAGGAGCTGCTGGTGGCGGTCGGCCTCCGGAAAGCGGTCCCACACGCCCAGCCCGCGCGCGAAGATCTCCAGCGTGTGGCGCGGCATACAGACTTCCATGTCGGTTTCGGGCCGTCGGTTGTAGTCGATGCGGTACTGGGTTTCACCGGCCTGTGCCTCGCGGCTCTTGTTAGCGATGACGGCTTCGTAGTCGACAAGCGCCTCGGTGCGCAGAAGATCGGGAATGCCGGCCGGCACGTAGCGAATTTTCGTTCCCGCCGCCTCGGCATGCCAGCGAGCCAGCAGCGTGCGGTCGAAGCCGTCCGGCGCCTCCTCGATCTCAAGGCTCTCGCGGATTTCACCGGTGACGCCCTCGTCCTGGCTGAGGCCGAGCAGCCAGTCGAGCGAGACTTTGAATTCGGCCGCGATGTTGAGCAGCGTCTCGGCGCGGGGAAGGCGGGTCGAGGCGCCGGAGAGCAGCTGCGATAGCGCCGAACGGTCGATGCCAACGGCGGCGGCGAAGGCCGACTGGTTCAAATCGGACCTTGTCAAGAGCATTTTCAGGCGCTCGCGAAAGATCGTCGACAGGTCGCGCTTGTCCAAATCTCTACTCTCCCTCATGTGAGCAAAAATTTGCGCCGAAGCGGTCTACATGGCGTTTCGAGCGCAAATGAATCTACGAGCTTGTTTACAATAGATAACATCTGCAGCTGAAAATGCGCAATCGCAACAGTTTGTGCGCTTTATCGCGTTGCAGCGATGCAACGCTCCTGACACAATGCTGTCAGGAATCAAACGGGTTCCGGCGACTGGAAGGCAGTGGTCGATAGCATGACGAGCATGGGCAATAAGCGACACGGCACAGCGGCCATCGAATGGCCGACCGTATTTCTCACACTTCTCTGCTACGGCGGCTGGCTCGCTACCGGCTTTCTGCTCTGGCCATCCTACCCGCTGCTGGCACTCGCCTTTCTCACGCTGATTGCGGCGCTGCAATCCTCGCTGATGCACGAGGTCCTGCACGGCCACCCAACCCGGAACGCGCGGCTCAATGAAGCCCTTGTTTTCCTGCCGATTGGCCTTGTCTGGCCGTTTCGACGATTCAAGACCATTCATCTGCGCCACCATGCAGACGAGCGCCTGACCGATCCGCTCGACGATCCCGAAAGCTATTACAAGGCGCTCTGGCAGCACGAGGAGCTGCCGTCGGCGATGAAATTCCTGCTGAAGGTCAACAACACGATGATCGGGCGTTTGGTGCTCGGTCCGTGGCTTTCCTGCATCGGCTTTTTCATCGACGACGCCAGGCAGGTTGCCGCGGGCGACAATTCCATCCGCAAGGCATGGCTGCTGCACGCGATCGGCCTCGCCGTAGTGTTGCCTGTCGTGCAGTTCGGCTTCGGCATGCCGTTATGGCTCTACATACTGGTGCCAGTCTGGCTTGGGCAGTCGCTGATTTCGATCCGCACCTACGCCGAGCACCAATGGTCGGAACATCCGGAAGGCCGCACGATCATCGTCGAGCGCTCGCCGCTGTCCTTCCTGTTCCTCAACAACAATTTGCATTTCGTCCATCACAAGAGCCCGACGGTGGCCTGGTACAGGCTGCCGAAGCTGTTTCGCGACCGCCGCGACGAGTGGCTGCGGATGAACAATGGCTACGCCTATCCGAACTATTTCGCGCTGCTCAAGGCCTATGCCTTCAAGGCGAAGGAGCCGATCGTCCATCCCGTGCTGCGGCGCATGCCGGAACCAGGACGCGCATTCAAGCCGCGCGTCAGGGCACGCAGCCTCAATGGGCTTGGCACCGCACCGGTACCCGCCGAGCCGCCGAAGGAATGATTCTTGCGTTGTTGCAGGCGGTTCCGCGCGGACGACGCTTTCCTGACCTTGTCAATTCCCCGCATAACGGTCAAATCCCGGCATGAGCGAATTCATTGCGGCTTTGCCGATGTACGACTGGCCGGAAGCGCGGGACGAGGTCGACGCGCAATGGGCGCGGCTGCGCGATGCTTTCAGACAAAAAGGCATCGATGCGCCGGAGACGATCATCCGCCGCACCGGCGATTTGCCCCCCGTGCCTGGCGGTATTCGCGATGATCAGGGAAAACCCATCGCGCCCGATCCGGCGACATTGCCGCCGGACGAGCTGGATTTTCACCAGCTCTGGCTGCATCCGGCGCTGCTCTTGGCGCAAACCTGTTGGGGACCGATGGAACTCGGCCTGTCGCAGCGTGTCCAGCTCGTCGGCCAGCCGCGTTACGACGCCTTTGAGGGCGGACAGGGCGAACTCTATTCGAGCGCCATCGTCATGAGGGCGGGCGAGGCACCGCCGGCAAGGTCGCCGGCCGACGGCGGCGCCGTCATTCCGCTCGATCAGCTTCGCGGCAAACGTTTCACCTTCAACAGCCTCGATTCCATGTCGGGCATCATCGCGCCGACACGCGACCTGCAAGCACTGGGCGAGAGTTTGGATATCTTTTCCGCGCTGAGCGAAAGCTGGGGGCACCGCGCTTCGGTCGTTGCTGTTGCCGAGGGCAGGGCCGACGTCGCGGCGATCGATTGCGAGAGCTGGGCGCTGGCGCGGCGTTTTGAGCCTGCGGCGCAGAAGATGACGGTCGTCGGCTGGACAAGGCGGCGCAAAGGCTTGCCGTTCATCACGGCCAGGAGGACGCCGGAAACCTTCGTCGCCGCGATGCGCGAGGCAATCGCGGCGCTCACATAAAGCGCGTCGCGTTCGGTCGGCCTCATGCGACGCGCATTAGATTCTTGTTTTATGCGTGTCGTTATCGCAAAATCGCTGCACACTTTTGCGCGACATGCATTAGCTTCGCTCAGCCGCCAAGCAGCCGATTGTCGAGCGGGTAGGTCGAAAGTTTCTCGTTGCCGGTCTCGGTGATCAGGATCTGTTCTTCGATCTTGACGCCTTCGTAGCCGCCAAGCCGACCGATATAGCTCTCGACGCACAGCACCATGCCCGGTTCGAGCACGCCGTCCGGCGTGTCGTCGGTCCAGTCGCCGGCATGCGGCAATGTCGGGTATTCGTCGGCAAGGCCGACGCCGTGATAGAGCACCCCGTAACGGGCCGGGAAGCAGTCTCCCGGTGGCACTGACGAGCCCTCGACGAGGTCGCGGAACGATATGCCCGGCCGCATCAGCTCCGTGTTGTGGGCGATCTGGTCGGCTGCGATCCGGAACAGGCCGCGCTGCTCCTGCGACGGCGGCGCGTCACCGCAAAGCCAGGTGCGCGAAAGGTCGGCGCAGAAGCCGTAAGGACCGATCAGGTCGGTGTCGAAGGCGACGAGATCGCCGGCCTCGATCGTCCGCGACGAACACTCCTGGAACCATGGATTGGTGCGCGGACCCGACGACAAGAGCCGGGTTTCGATCCATTCGCCGCCGCGCGCGATGTTTCCGCGGTGGAGTTCGGCCCACAATTCGTTCTCGGAAATCCCCGGCCTCAGCGCCTGCTCCATCTCACCCATCGCTGCCTCGCAAGCGACGATCGCCCGGCGCATGGCAAGGATCTCGTCGGGCGATTTGATCAGCCGCGCATTTTCCATCACCGCCTCGCCATTGCCCGTCGAAATGCCGAGACGGGCGAGCTCTTCGATGCCCTCGGGATTGATATGGTCGACGGCGATACGGCGATTGCCGCCGCCATGTTCCAATACCAGCTCGGCGATGCCGGCTGCCCAGCGGCGGACTTTTTGACCGGTCAGCTCGCCGCTGTAGAGGTAAGCCCACGACACCGCCGGCCGCACCTCGTCGACGACGCCGGAATGATCGGAAAGGTGCTCGCACGAGAAATAGTCGAACAGCACCACCGGCCCATCGGTGGCGACGAAACAATGCCTGGTCGGATTGTGCGCGACCCAGAGCTGCATGTTGGTCGCATCGGTCGCGTAGCGGATGTTGACCGGATCGTAGAGCAGGGCTCCCGCATAGTCGCGGCGCTTCAGCTCGGCGCGGATGCGCTCGAGCCGGTATCGGCGCATGGCGGGCAGGTCAGGAGCGGCAATACCCGCCACCTGCCACTCGGCTTCCGCAAGCGCCCCATAGCCCAGCAGATGCTGGTTGAGTTCAGCGGCCTTCAGGCGCGATTTTTTGCGCAGCGCATCGATCGAGCTGTCCGGCTCGAACGGCATGATCTTGCGATGATGACGGGGCCGGTCAGTCGGGTTCCTGTCCACCCTCGCCTCCTTCGCCAGCGCCTTTCTTGGGCGCCATGGCTCCTTCCATTCTCTTCAGTCGGACGAATGCGCCGGGCCGGGCGGACTTGTCGGTGCCACGCAACAGCGGAACCATCATTTGCCGTGGCTGGCCGTCCGGCTCATAGCCGGCCGCTTTGAGCTGCTCCAAAATGACCGGCCTCGGATTGTCGCGGTCAAGCCAGACGAGTACGGCCGGCTCCTGCATCAGCGTTTCGAAATTAGGCACTTCCTGGTCAAGTGCGACCAGTTTTTGGTCGACCAGCCGCAGGTTTCCGACCCATGCACCATCAGATATTGCGGTTTTGACCGGTCCGTCCGCAGTCAGTTGGCGATAGAGGGCGGGGTAATCCACGCGGATCATCCGCGACAGACCACTGGTCCCGTTTATCTGGACGTACCAGGTGGCGGGGGCGAGCAGCACGGCGATGATCGCTCCAGCCGAGATCACCAGGAGCTGCGCATTCCTGCCGCGCGGCGCCAGCCGTTCCATAGTGGCGACGATGGCCAGCGGCAAGATGAACAGGACCGGCAGCAGCCAGCGGTCCTTGACCACCGTCACGCCGGTGGCCAGCACAAGTATCGCCAGCATGGCCAAGCCGAGCGCCAAGCTACGCCACAACAGAATTTCCCTGGCCGGACGTTTCGGGTGCCGCTCGGAGAAACGGAACTTCGCCAGCCAGAAAGCCAGGGCGGAGACGAGCACCGGCAAGACCGCGAAATTGAAGGTCCCCATGACAAACTTGCCGGCGCCGATAAAGGCCGCCGCCATGCGCCCTTGTTGCGAGTCTATTCCGAACTTCTCGCCTCTCGACAATAAATCGGCGGGATGCATGAGGCTCCAATAGGTGGTTGGCGCCAGCACTAATACCGCGGCCGCTATGCTGATGGCGAACTTCGGATCAAGGATCGCGCTGCGCCATTCGCGCAGCGACAGCACCGACGCAACAAGGGCGACCACGAGGAAGACATCATTATACTTGGCAAGAATTGCCGCCGCGGTGGCCAGGCCAAACGCCGCATAGGCGATCATGCTTCGGCGCTCGAGAAGATAGGCCATGGCGAGCAGGAGCAGCGAGCAGAAGCCGACGACGGCGACGGAATGCGACAAGGCGCGCTGCGATTCCCAGACGATCTGCGGGATCGTAAACAGGCCGAACATGGCCGCCGCCGCTGTCGCTTTGGTGTAGCCGAACCGCCGCATGGCGGCGAACACGCTGCAGGCGGCGAGGGACAGCACGGAGTATTTGACGAGCTTCAGCGTGAAGATACTGGTGCCGAAAACATGCGCGGCCAGCCAGTTGATCCAGGTGTAGAGGGGTGGTTGCGAGCCGCCATATCCAGCCCAGAGATACGGAACGTAGATCAGCTGCTCCGCATCGTCGATGCCGACGCCGGTTCCCGCCCAGGAGCTCAGCAGGGACAGTATGATGGTCTGCAAGGCGAAGTATGCCGCGACCATGACGATCGCCGCCGGGAACGGGCCGATCCGTCCCTCGGCCAACCACTCGGCCCATCTCAGATTGTACTTCAATGAAATCTCATCGCCCTTGCCAGCAGAGTGTTGCCGGCTGCGCTAGCATGAAGAGCATGCTCCGCACAATGCGACCGCCTGGCTGCGCCTATGTCCTCATCTTTTCGCCGCTCGGGTCGAAGGGCGGTTCGACATTGATGCGTGCCGGCCGCCGGTGCCCGAGGATTTCGATCTCGAACAGCCCGGCGCTCTCGTTTTCGGCGAGCGCTGCCGGTACATAGCCTTGCGCCATCGACTTCTCGACATAATGCGCATAGCCGCCGGAGGTGACCCAGCCGACCACGCGCCAGTCGCCGTCGACAATGCCGCGCACGGCAGATGCGCCTTCGGCGGCGTTCGAGCCGCGCACTTCCTTGCCGCCCGCGTCGAAGCGCGGCGCGCCATAGCCATGCGGCTTTTCCACGGTGCCGTAATCCTTGCCGCCGACCTTGGCCCAGATCGGCTCGTCGCCCATGACGTCGGCATCCGCTGCATCGACGATGAAGGAGACACGGCGCAGTTTCGGCCCTTCTGCCTGTTCCCTGGCTGCTGCCTCCCGGCCGATGAAATCGTTCTTCTCGAGCTTGATGAAGCGGTCCATCGAGCCTTCGAACGGTCCGTAGATCGGACGTAGCTCGCGGAACCAGGTCGGGAAGTTCTTCTCAAGGCGCATAGAGAGCAAAGCCCGCATGCCGAAATCGACAAGGCCAAACTCTTCGCCAGCCTCCTTGATCGCATTGTAGACCAGGCGCTGGTAGGCAGGCGCCATCCAGATCTCATAGCCGAGGTCGCCGGTGTAGGTGATGCGGTTGACCATGCATGGCGCGCCGCCGACCGCCATCTCGCGGAAATCCATGAAGCGGAAGGCCTTGGTCGAGATGTCGACATCGACCAGTTTCTGCAGCAGGTCGCGCGATTTCGGCCCGGCGATGGAGAGGCCGACCAGCGTCTGGTCGAAGCGGTGGATGCGCACGCTCCCGTCCTTCGGCAGATGCTTCGCGAACCAGCGCATGTGGTATTTTTGCGCGGCCGAAGAACCCCAGATCATGAAGCGTTCTTCCCCACCCCTTGGCCCCGCCTTGGCGATGGTGAAGTCGCCGATCAGCCGGCCGAACTCGTTCAGCATCGGCGTCAGCACGATGCGGCCCGTCTTCGGCATGCGATTGGTCATCAGCCGGTTGAGGAAGTCCTCAGCCCCTGGTCCGGAGACTTCGTATTTGGCGAAGTTGGCGATCTCGGTGACGCCGACCCTCTCGCGGGTGGCGCGCACCTCCTCGCCGATCGGACCGAAATCATTGGAGCGGTGGAAGGACACTATGTCCTTCGGCTCCGAGCCTTTTGGCGCGAACCAGAGCGGGGTTTCGAGACCCCAGCTGTCGCCCATGACGGCGTTGTTGGCGAGCATGGTGTCGTAAAGCGGGGTCGTCTGCGCTGGTCTTGCCGCCGGTAATTCCTCGTTGGGAAAGCGGATGGAGAAACGGCGCGAATAATTTTCGCGGACCTTTGCGTTGGTATAGCGCAGCGTTGCCCATTCGCCGAAGCGTGCAACGTCCATGCCCCAGACATCGAAGCCGGGGTCGCCATGGACCATCCAGTTCGACAGCGCCAGGCCGACGCCGCCGCCCTGGCTGAAGCCGGCCATGACGGCGCAGGCGCACCAGAAATTGGTCAGGCCCTGCACCGGGCCGACCAGCGGGTTGCCGTCCAGCGCGAAGGTGAAGGGGCCGTTGATGATCTGCTTGATGCCGGCCTTCTCGATGCCGGGAAAATGCTTGAAGCCGATCTCCAGCGACGGCGCGATGCGGTCGATGTCGGGCTGCAGCAGTTCGTGGCCGAAATCCCACGGCGTGCTGACCGGTGACCACGGCTTGCAGGCCTTTTCATAGGTGCCGAGCAGGATGCCGTTGCGCTCCTGGCGGGTATAGATCTCGCCCTTGAAGTCGAGCACGCCAATCATCTCGCGACCGGTCGACTTGTTGAATTCCTCGACCTCCGGCATCGGCTCGGTCAGGAGATACATGTGCTCCATGGCCAGCACCGGCAGTTCGACGCCGACCATGCGACCGATCTCGCGCGCCCACAGGCCACCGCAGTTGACCACATGCTCGGCTTTGACTGTGCCTTGCTCAGTGACGACGTTCCAGGTGCCGTCGACCTCCTGCGTCAGTTCGACGACGCGGTTGCGCAGTACGATCTCGGCGCCTAGCTTCCTAGCGGCCTTGGCATAGGCGTGGGTGGTGCCGGAAGGATCGAGATGGCCCTCGACTGGATCCCACATCGCGCCGACGAAATTCGTCTCGTCCATCAGCGGGAACATCGCCTTGGCTTCGGACGGCGTGATCAGTTCGGTGTCCATGCCGAGATAGCGGCCCTTGGCGTGGGCGAGCCGCAAGAAGTCCATGCGCTCGGGCGTGTCGGCCATCATCACGCCGCCGGTCAGGTGCAGCGAGCAGGATTGGCCGGAAATCTCCTCGATCTCCTTGTAGAGCTGCACCGTATAGGCCTGCAGCTTGGCGACGTTGGGATCGCCGTTCAGTGTATGGAAGCCGCCCGCCGCATGCCAGGACGAGCCGGAAGTGAGCTCCGAACGCTCGATCAGCATGATGTCGGTCCAGCCAGCCTTGGCCAGATGATAGAGCACCGAGCAGCCAACGACCCCGCCGCCGATGACAACCGCTTTTGCATGAGATTTCATGAAGACACTTCCGTTTTTAAAGAGATTGAATCGAGTGAGCGGGGCGCGAAAACAAAGCGGAGATCGGATACAGCGATGTTTCCGGCCAGCCTGCCATCAAGACGGAGTGGGGGTCGACTACTCATCAGATGATCAGAAATCGGTGGGGGCGCCGCCTTCGGCCCGGCGCTTGTCGACGAAAGCGTTGAGCTCCTCGCGGATCGCCGGGTCCATGTAAGGCACTTCATAGGACGCCAGCCGTTCCTTCCAGATGCGATTGGCTTTTTCGAGCGCCGTCGGCGATCCCGCCTCCGCCCAACTCTCGAAATTGCGCCAGTCGGAAATGATTGGCGCGTAAAAGGCGGTCTTGTAGCGGTCCTGCGTGTGCTGGGTGCCGAAGAAATGACCGCCGGGGCCGACCGACTGGATGGCGTCGAAACCGAGCGCTTCGTCGGAAAGATCGAGCGGCGTCAGGAACTCGGCGACCATCTGCAACAGGTCTATATCGAGGATGGTCTTTTCGTAGGAGCAGCGCAGGCCGCCTTCGAGCCAGCCGGCCGCATGCATCATCAGATTGCCGCCACCCTGGATGGCGCCCCACAGCGAGAACACGCTTTCATAGGCTGCTTGCGCGTCGACCGTGTTGGCGGCGCAGGTGTTGGAGGTGCGGTAGGGGATGTTGTAGCGGCGCGCGAGCTGGCCTCCGACCAGCTGCGCTTTCATGTATTCCGGCGTGCCGAAGGCCGGCGCGCCGGACTTCATGTCGACATTCGAGGTGAAGCCGCCGTAGCCGACAGGCGCGCCCTTGCGCACCATCTGCGCGAAGGCGATGCCGGACAGCGCCTCGGCATTCTGTTGCACCAGCGCGCCGGCAATCGTCACCGGCGCCATGGCGCCGGACAGGGTGAACGGCGTCACGATGACCACCTGGCCTTTGCTCGACATCTGGATAATGCCTTCCATCATCGGCACGTCGAGCTTGAGAGGCGAATTGGTGTTGATGATGGTGAACACCGACGGCTCTGCGAGCAACTGCTCATGACTGATGCCGCGTGCGATCCTGGTGATCTCTATGCCGTCGACATTGCGTTCCTTGCCGAGCGAATAGATGTGGAACATCTTGTCGGTCAGCGTGGCGAGGTCACGGATGCATTCGAGGTGGCGGACGGACGGGTGGATGTCGATCGGCTCGACCGGATAACCGCCCGTGCAATTCAATATGTTGTGCATCTGCGCAAGCTTGAGGAAGTTGCGGTAATCCTGCTGGTTGCCCGGCCGACGGCCGCGGTCGACGTCGGAGCAATTGGGTGCCGACGCCATCATCGAGATAATCAGATTATCGCCACCGAAGCGCACATTGTGCGCCGGGTTGCGGGCGTGGATGGTGAATTCCGGCGGGCAGTGCGCAACCAGTTCCAGGATCATGTCGCTGTCGAAGCGCACCCGCTCGCTGCCTTCGCGGACATCGGCGCCATGCGCCTTCATAATGCGCCGGGCTTCGTCATGCAGCACGTCGACGCCGATTTCCCGCAGCACGCGCAGAGAGGCGAGGTGGATGGATTCCAGCTCGTCGTCGGAAACCAGCCGCGTCGGCGCCAGCGGGTTCTTCAACTGCCGAAACGGCGGCTGTTCGAACGCCGCCGATCCGCCGGCACGCTTTCCCGCGCGGCCGCCGCGACGGGCGCGATCGTTTGCCAATGCCGGTTCGGCGGGCTGAAGGGCGGCGGTCATGATAGTCCTCGTACGCTGCGGCAATGCGGCGGCATAATGGACTGCCGGCTGGCCGGCCATTGCGGAGGCGGCGACCACTAGGACGAGGGAAGCGACATGCCCTGGGGGCAGCCGGCGGGATCGTCAGCCTCTTGATCGCGTTCCGGCTGGCGCAAGCGGTTTTCGTTGCCGGTGCTTACTGTGACGGAACCGAAACGCTAATGCTGCAGCCCGATATTTGGTGTGGTTCATGGCACGTGCGGAACAAAGCAGCGGCGAGATAGTGCAATGGGCGGCGATCACCGGCGTGATCGCCACCGTCTCGGTGTTCGCCATCGCGCAAGGGCTGAGCTATCCGCTGTTGAGCTTCATCCTGCAGCGCCAGGGCGTCTCGCCGGCCATGATCGGCCTGTCGGCGGCAATGACGCCGATCGGCTTCATCGTCTCGTCGCCGCTGGTTCCGGCGCTGGCGCGGCGTTTCGGGGCAGGGCGCACCGCGCTTATTTGCGCGGCACTTTCCGCGCTGGTGCTGGCGCTGATCGGCTGGACGCAAAATGTCTATCTGTGGTTTCCGCTGCGCTTTTTGATCGGTGGGGTCACCAACCCGCTCTACGTGCTGAGCGAAGTCTGGGTGATCGCACTGGCGCCGCCAGCACGCCGCGGCCGCGTCATGGGCATCTATTCGACGATCATTTCGGCGGGCTTTGCGGCGGGGCCGCTGTGCCTGCTTGCGGTCGGCACCGTGGGATGGCCGCCGTTTCTGGTGGGCATCGGCGCATTCCTGTTTTGCGGCGCCTGCCTTGCCTCGGTGCTGGCACGGCTGCCGAGGGTCGACGAGAGCGGGCACCGGGTTTCGGTACTGGGATTCGTGCCGCAGGCGTGGCTGCTGTTGTCGGCGGTCGTCGTGGCCGCCGGTTTCGAACAGGCGGTGCTCGCCTTGCTGCCGGTCTACGGAACGCACTACGGCATCGCCGAAGCGCGCATGTCGGCGCTGCTGTCGGTGATGATCGCCGGCAACATCGCCATGCAGGTGCCCCTCGGCCTGTTAGCGGAACGGCTGACGGCGCGGCTGGTGCGGTTCATCTGTGTATCGGTGACTGTGCTTGGATGCGTGCTGCTGCCGGTTCTCATCGAGACGCCGCTCATATGGCCATGCGTCTTCATCTGGGGTGCGGTTTCCTACGGCATCTACACGATGTCGATCATCGAGCTCGGCGAGCGGTTCACTGGCTCGGCGCTGGTCGCCGGCAACGCCGCCTTCTCGCTGATGTGGGGCGTCGGCGGGATCGCCGTGCCGCCGCTGGCGGGCGGCGCCATGGATGTTCTTGGCGCAGGCGGCCTGCCGCTCACGCTTGGCGCCATTTGCCTGGCGCTGGGGGCTGTAACTGTCATTCGAAGGCGGATGGTGTGAATGCCAGAAGGTTGCCGTTCCTGACGCGATGACTTGAATATAAGCGGCCCCATGTCGATCTGGGCGGTACCGACGTCCGACTCAACCGGAGACCTCATGACCAAATCGAATACCAAGGGCCAGCCGGATTGGGTGGCCGAAGATCCGTTTCTCTGGCTGGAGGACAGACGAGGCAAGCAGGCGCTCGACTGGGTGCATCGCCAAAATGCGATCACGGTGGGGGAGCTGCAGCGTGATCCGTTCTATCAGACGTCGTTCGAGACGGCGCTCGACCTGATGACGGCCGAGGATAACATCGCAGTCGGGACGGCTATCAACGGCCATGTCTATAATTTCTGGCAGGACCGGACGAACGTACTCGGCCTCTGGCGGCGCACCACGGTCGCATCCTACAAGACCGACAAGCCGGAATGGCAGACGATCATCGACTTCGATAGTCTGGCGGCGGAAGAGGGGGTGAAATGGGTGTTCAGCGGCGCGAGCCGGCTCTATCCCGACTTCAGCCGCTGCCTGCTCAGCCTGTCGCCGGATGGCGGCGATGCCAGCGAGATGCGCGAATTCGATATCGAAAGCAGGTCCTTCGTCGATGGCGGTTTTCGGGCTCCTGCCTCGAAATCGAGCTTTAGCTGGCTGGACGAGGACACAGTTATCGTTGCCGCCGCCTTCGAGGAGGACGACAAGACCCAGTCCGGTTATCCGCGCGTGGTCAAGCTTTGGCGGCGCGGCACGCCACTGGAAGCGGCGATGCCGATCTTCGAGGCGCTGAAGCAGGATCTTGCCGCCGGCGGGTCCGTCGAATTCGACGGCGATAAGCGTCATGTCTTCCTCGCCCGGACCCTCGACTTCTTCGCCTCGCACAGTTTCCTGCGGCTGCCTTCCGGCGAGAACAGGCGCATCCCATTGCCGGACGACGTCACCGATACAGCGCTGTTCAAGGGCCAGCTTGTCTTCGGCGTGCGTTCCCCATGGACGGCGCCGGACGGCACGCTGTGCAAGCCCGACGGGCTCTATTCACTCGATTTCGAGCGCTGGATCGAAACCGGGCTATTCGGATCCATCGATACCGTGCTCGAGCCGGCGCACCGCGTCTCGATTGCCGGCATTGCCCGCACGCAGGACCGGCTGTTCATCAATTTGATGGACAATGTGCGCGGCAAGGTCATCGCAGGCGAGCGCAGCGGCGGCGGCTGGGAGTTCAAGCCCGTTGCATTGCCCGAAAACGGCAATGTCGGCATCAGCCATGCCGAGCATTTCGGTTCCAGCGTCTCCTTCTCCTTCACCGATTTCCTGACGCCGAGCTCGATCATCTGGTCGGACGACAATGCTGCGACGCTGGCACCGGTGAAATCGCAGCCGGCGCGCTTCGACGCGTCGTCCCTGGTCTCAGAACAGTTCGAGGCGCGCTCGGAGGACGGCACGATGATCCCGTACTTCGTCGTCAGGCGGCGCGACCAGGACGGGCCGGTGCCGACATTGCTTTACGGCTATGGTGGCTTTGAAGTGCCGCTGCTGCCCGGCTATGCCGGCGTGCGCGGCAGGCTGTGGCTGGAGAAGGGCAATGCCTATGTGCAGGCCAATATCCGCGGTGGTGGCGAGTTCGGCCCGAACTGGCACCAGGCCGCGCTCAAGGCCAATCGCCAGAATGCCTTCGACGATTTCGCCGCGGTCGCGCAAGATCTGGTCAAACGCGGCATCGCCACACCGGCCACGCTGGGCATCCAGGGCGGATCGAATGGTGGCTTGCTGACCGGCGTCTCGCTGACGCAGCGCCCGGAATTATTCGGCGCGGTGATCATCGACGTGCCGCTGCTCGATATGCTGCGTTACACCGAGCTGCCGCCCGGCGCGTCGTGGATGGCCGAATATGGCAATCCGGCGAAACCGGAAGAGGCAGCCTGGCTCGCCGCCTATTCGCCCTACCAGCATGTAGACACGGATGCAGCCTATCCGCCGGTGTTGCTGACGACCTCGACCGCCGACGATCGCGTCCATCCCGGGCATGCCCGCAAGATGGCGGCACGGCTGCAGGCGGCCGGCCACGGCAAGACGCTGTTCTTCGAGGAGACCGAGGGCGGCCATGGTGGACGCGGCGATCGGCGGCCGCAGGCCGCACAGGCGGCGATGAAGTACGTCTTCCTGCAACGGGCCCTGACTGGCACCAATTGACCGGCGTCGCTTGACCGGCACGGCTTGAACTGAGGGCTGGAGGCAGCCTAAGGTACATGCATGGCTCGGCTGGCGAAATCGGGTTGCACATTTGGGGTGGCGGTGACGCCGTCGTCGCGCACGCTTCGCGCCGAGCTATTGCGGCTCTGCGCCCGCATCGGCTATTCGCCGCCCGCTGTCCTCTGACGAATCCGCCCCGGCGCAAAAGCTGCCGGATTGGTTCAAGAGGAAAGATCAGACATGACCTACCAGAATTATTCGCTGAAGCAGCTTCAGCAGATCGATGCCGCGCATCACCTTCATCCGTTCACCGACCACAAGGAGATGCGCGAGACCGGCTCGCGCATCATCACCCACGCCAACGGGCCGTTCATCTACGATGCCGAAGGGACGGAAATCCTCGACGGCATGGCCGGGCTGTGGTGCGTCAATGTCGGCTATGGCCGCGACGAGTTGGCCGACGCCGCCTACGCCCAGATGAAGGAATTGCCCTACTACAACTCCTTCTTCAAATGCTCGACGCCGACGCCGGTTCTGCTTGCCAAGAAACTGGCGGAGATCGCGCCGAAGCATATCAACCAGGTGTTCTACGGCTCGTCCGGTTCGGAGGCCAACGACACGGCGCTGCGCCTGGTCCGTCACTATTGGGTGCTGGAAGGCAGGCCCGAGAAGAACCGCATCATCTCACGCAAGATGGGCTACCACGGCTCGACCATCGCCGGCGCCTCGCTCGGCGGCATGGATTTGATGCACAAGCAGCTCGGCGGCGCCGTGCCCAACATCGTCCATGTAATGATGCCCTATGCGTACGAGCTCGCACTGCCCGGCGAAAGCGACCATGATTTCGGCCTGCGCGCGGCAAAAGCGGTCGAGGACGCGATCCTCGAAGCCGGCGCCGATAAGGTGGCCGCCTTCATCGGCGAGCCGGTGATGGGGGCAGGCGGGGTGAAGATCCCGCCGATGAGCTATTGGCCGGAAGTGCAGCGCATTTGCCGCAAATACGATGTCCTGCTGATGCTGGACGAGGTCATTACCGGCTATGGGCGCACCGGCGAGTGGTTCGCGGCACAAGCCTTCGATGTAGAGCCCGACACCATCACCACGGCTAAAGCGCTGACCTCCGGCTATCAGCCGCTGTCGGCGCTGCTGGTCGGCGACCGCATCGCGGCGACGCTGGTCGAAAAGGGCGGCGAATTCTATCACGGCTACACCTATGCCGGGCATCCGGTGGCCTGCGCGGTGGCGCTGAAGAACCTCGAGATCATCGAGCGCGAAGGTCTGGTCGAGCGCGTCAGGAGCGATACCGGGCCTTACTTCGCCAGGGCGCTGCAGGAACGTCTCGGTGGGCACGATCTGGTCGGCGAGGTGCGCTCGTTCGGGCTGATGGGAGCGATCGAGATCGTCAAGGACAAGGCAACCAAGGAGCGCTTCCTGCCGGCCGGCAGCGCGGCCGTGCTTGTCCGCGACCATGCAGTTGCCCAGGGCATGATGCTGCGCGCCACCGGCGACACGATGATCCTGTCGCCGCCGCTGATCTGGACGCGCGAGACGATCGACATCGCCTGCGACCGTATCGCCAGGGCGCTCGATCTGGCGGAAGCAGATCTGCACAAGCGGTAAGATGGAACGATCCGGGCGCCCGGTAATCGGGCGCCCGGAGATTGAATGCCGCTTTATGGCGAAGCGTTCGCCAGGCGAGGCTGTTGGCGGTATAGACGACCACGCGTGATCACTGGCCCGCCTTGACACCGATGACGTGCCCCTTCGCGTCAGTGACCAACATCCCTTTCGATTGGTCCAAGATCACAACTATGTTGCCGAAAGGATCGCGGACACGGGCGCACCGTCCGACCGCGATCTCGAATGGCGGTTGCACAGCCTCACCGCCGGCGGCCAAGAATTCCTCAAACGCGTCGTCCACGTTATCGACCAGGATATCGGTTTCGGGACCGATATGAAGATGGACAACCAGTTCCGCATCGGTTTCCGGCAGCGCAAAGCCAGCGGCTTCATCGTCCCGCCAAACGAGGGCATGACCGAGCCGATCCCCATAGAACGATACGGCTGCATCGAGGTCGCTCACGCGCAATAGATGATTATCGAGCTTGCGGAATAATGGTCTTTTTCGAGGCTCGTGCGCCATTGCGGGACCTCAATATGTGAAGAGATTCGTGCGGCCGTATAGCCTCTAACGAAATAGTCTTCGAGACTATGTCTGCAACCGGGTTGCCTTCACTCTTCCGCTCGGTGGAAATGGCGGGGCGTGTCCTGTCGACTTCAACAAGTGATCCGAAAGGCGATGGTGCCTCGGTTTGGATTCGGCTGTGGGTGGAACGTTGCCATTCGTCTCGTCGATGGAAACGAGCAGCAGTAAAGGTCTCGTTAGGGTGGCGGGCGGATCGTCCTAGCGATCTGCTCTGTATCCATGTCTCCCGGTCCGGTTGCTAGTTGACAGACACGTGCTTTAAGATGGCTGCTTGAAGCGCCGATCGGCCCATTGCCCGAACGGCTGGTCCGGGAGGGACGCTATGGCCCAGCAAGAGCAGTGGCAGCTGGAAGGCAGCGCTGCGGAACTCTACGAGCGCTACCTGGTCCCGGCAATCACAGCCCAGTGGGCTGCCGACCTTTTGGATCATGCTGCGCCTCAATCTGGTGAGCGGATTCTGGACGTAGCTTGCGGCACCGGCGTGGTGGCACGCTCGGCGGCCGAGCGTATGGGAAATGGGCAGGTCGTCGGCCTCGACATTAACACGGGCATGCTTGCCGTTGCTCGCTCGCTCCCGAGAGGTGCTGGACCGCGTATCGACTGGCACGAGGGAAGCGCGCTCGAAATGCCGTTCCCTGACTCCACCTTTGATTTGGTTCTTTGCCAGCTCGGACTGCAGTTTTTTCCGGACCGATCGAGTGCGCTACGTGAGATGTTCCGAGTTCTGGTGCCTGACGGCCGACTGGTCTTAAACGTTTTCAGCGCTATCGAGCACACTCCTGCGGCAAACGCGTTGGCGGATGCCTTGGATCGACACCTCGGTCCGGGCGCTTCGGCAACGAAACGGTCCGAGCATTCACTCGCCGATGCGGACGAGCTTTACCGATTGGTGGCCGGGGCGGGATTTCGTCAGGTGACCATCCACACGACGACACAGAACATCCGGTTCCCCTCGTCAAAGCAATACGTGCGATTACAGCTGGCAGCGACACCGCAGGCTGGGCTGGTCAGCGGAATGGAGGCCGGACGTCGGGACGCAGTCATCGCAGCGATCACGGCTGATCTAAGTTCTTCGCTGGCAATCTATTCAACTGGAGGGGAGCTGATATTCCCCCAAGAGGCTCACGTCTTGCTCGCACGCAAGTAGCGCAGCTGACGCGCCGGTCGTCAACGTAGGTCAGGACCGCCGCCACGAGGCCGACGATCATCTGGAGTCGCGCCAGGCGATCGTCTCACTGTCCTTGAAACGCAAAAACCGCGCTCCATCGGAACGCGGCTTTGCCAGATACGCATGGCGCTTCGCCAACAATACACTTGCGAAACTTACGGCGAAACTTATGGGCTCCGGTACGCGAGACCTGATCCGGAGCGCCGGGCGGATGTCCGCCTCGCAATCCGTTTTAAACGCACATCGTTACTGCAAGGTTAGCAAGAGCTTAAGCAAACCTAAACTTGCCAGCTTTCCGCATCAGGATATCGAAAAAACGATGAAATTCGGAGTTTACCCCGTGGCACCGCGCAGGAAATTGATGATGCCGGAAAAATCGGCGCCGGCATTGCCTTGTGCGTTGAACAGCGCATAGAGCTGGGCTGCCTCGGCGCCGAGCGGCGTTGCCGCACCGACGCTCTGTGCGGCCTCCTGCGACAGTTTCAGGTCCTTCAGCATCAGTGCCGCCGCGAACCCAGGCTTATAGCCATTGTTGGCGGGCGATGTCGGCACCGGGCCGGGCACCGGGCAATAGGTGGTCAGCGACCAGCACTGGCCGGACGAGGTCGAGGCGACGTCGAACAGCGCCTGGTGCGACAGGCCGAGCTTTTCCGCCAGCACGAAGGCCTCGGCAACGCCGATCATCGAAATGCCCAAAATCATGTTGTTGCAGATCTTCGCCGCCTGTCCGGCGCCGTCGTCGCCGCAATGAACGATGCGGCCGGCCATCGGCTTTAGGATTGGTTCGGCCTTGGCGAAGGCGTCCTTCGAACCGCCGGCCATGAAGGTCAGCGTGCCGGCTGCCGCACCGCCCGTGCCGCCGGAGACCGGCGCGTCGATCGACAGCAACCCGTGCTTGGCGGCGATGGCATGGGCCTTTCGAGCCGACTCGACGTCGATGGTAGAAGAATCGATGAACAGCGCGCCTTTTTTCCCCTTGGCCGCGATGTCTGCGTAAACCGACAGGACATGCTTGCCAGCCGGCAGCATGGTGATGACCGCATCGGCATCCTTCACCGCTGCAACGGCATTGGCCATGATGACGACGCCGTGCTCCCTGGCGATGACGAGGTTTTCCGGCACCAGGTCGAAGCCGTGCACGGCATATCCGGCCTTGACCAGGTTGGCGGCCATCGGATTGCCCATATTGCCGAGGCCGATGAAGGCGATAGTGGTCATAATGGCCCTCCGTGGTTTGGGTAAGGCAGTAGGCAGTAGGCAGTAGGCGACCTATTCGGGCGCAAGTTTGCTAATAAGTTGGCGAAGCATTTTTCCGATGCCCTTGGTCTTGGCGGTCATCTTTCTGCCTACTGCCTTACCGTCCGATCAGGGCGCGAGCGATGATGACGCGCATGATCTCGTTGGTGCCTTCGAGGATTTGGTGGACGCGCAGGTCGCGCACCAGCTTCTCGATGCCGTAATCGTGCAGATAGCCGTAGCCGCCATGCAGTTGCAGGGCGTCGTTGGCGACATTGAAGCCGGTGTCGGTGACGAAGCGCTTGGCCATAGCCGACCATTTCGAGGCATCCGGCGCCTTGCGGTCGAGCTTCGAAGCGGCGGTGTAGAGGAAGATGCGCGCTGCCTGCAGTTCGGTCTCCATGTCGGCGAGCTTGAACTGCAGCGCCTGGAACTGGTTGATCTTCGACCCGAAAGCCTTGCGCTCGGCGGTGTAGGCGAGCGCCCTGTCGAGTGCCGATTGCGCGCCGCCGAGCGAGCAGGCGGCGATGTTCAACCGGCCGCCGTCAAGCCCGGCCATGGCGATGCCGAAGCCGGCGCCTTCGACTGAGAGCAGGTTTTCCGCCGGCACCTTGCAATCCTCGAAGACGACCTGGCGCGTCGACTGCATGTGCCAGCCCATCTTGTGCTCGTTGGCGCCGAAGGAAAGGCCCGGCGCATCGTTCGGCACGACAAAGGTGGAAATGCCTTTCGGCCCGTCGGCGCCGGTGCGCGCCATGACGACATAGAGATCGCTGTCGCCGGCGCCGGAGATGAACTGCTTGGCGCCGTTCAGCACGTAATCGCCGCCGCTCTTGACCGCGCGCGTCTTCAGCGCCGCGGCATCGGATCCCGAGCCCGGCTCGGTCAGGCAGTAGCTGGCCAGCCATTCCATCGAGGTCAGCTTCGGCAGGAAGCGCCGGCGCTGTTCGTCGCCGCCGAATCGGTCGATCATCGATGCCGCCATGTTGTGGATCGAGATGAAGGCGGAAAACGCCGGATCGGCCCGCGAAAGCGCCTCGAAGATCAGCACGGCGTCGAGCCGGCCGAGCCCCGAGCCGCCGACATCGTCGCGGACATAGATGCCGCCAAGGCCGAGCGGGCCTGTCTCGCGGATCACATCGGCGGGGAAATATTTGTTGCGATCCCAGTCGAGTGCGTTCGGCGCCACACGGTCGGCGGCGAAGGCCTCGGCCATCTCCTGGATGGCGCGCTGGTCCTCGTTGAGTTCGAACTGGCTGGTGCCCGCATCGACAGCGGCGTCCATGGCGTGCTCCCTGATGTTTCCGGCCTGCTGGCCTGTCGTTTTTGGCTTTGCGCGCAGTCCAATCTAGACCAATGATGCCGCCGCGCAACCCGACCGTCTGCCCAGCCGCTGTGCGCGGATGCGCTTTGGAGCAAAGTGTGACGACAAATTTCGACGAACTGCTTGGATGCTTCCATGCCTATCTCCAGACGTTCGATGATGCGCTGGTGCGCGACGCCGTGGCCCGGATCGGCTGGGACATGCCGGGCCGGCCGCTCGAACCGCATGCACTGCCTTGTCTCGTCCAGCTCGACCGCATCGTCGAACTCGCTCCCGCTGCGGCCAAGCCGCTGGCGCGGCTGGTTGCGCAGCGTCGCGGCGATCTGCGCTGGGGGCAGACCTATGGCGAAGCGGATTTCGGCAAGATTTTCATCGACAATTACGGCTGGCTGGAGGTGTTCGGTGCGCGCGGCCATTTCGTCAATGAAGAGGTCGCGGCCGGCCTGCTGATCCTTGGGCCCGACATCGTCTACCCCGATCACCATCATGTCGCGGAGGAGATCTATATCCCGCTGACCGGCGGCGCCGAATGGCGCATGGGCGATGGCGGTTTTCGCCTTCGAGCGGCGGGCGAGGTGATCCACCATGCCTCTGACGTCAGCCACGCCATGCGCACCGGCAAGGAGCCACTGCTGGCGCTCTATCTCTGGCGCGGCGGGCCACTGGCAGTCAAGTCGACGATCACCGGAACCGTTGCGCAGGGCAGGGACTGATATGGCCAAGGCGATCATGCTGCAGGGCACGGGTTCGGATGTCGGCAAGACGGTGCTCGTCGCCGGCCTCTGCCGCGCGGCGAAGAAGCGCGGCTTGAAAGTACGGCCGTTCAAGCCGCAGAACATGTCGAACAACGCCGCTGTCGCCGATATTCCAGGCGGTTCGGGCGGCGGTGAGATCGGCCGCGCACAATGGCTGCAAGCGATCGCCTGCGGCGTGGCGCCGACCGTCCACATGAACCCGGTGCTGCTCAAGCCGCAGACCGATGTCGGCGCTCAAGTCGTCGTGCAGGGCAACGTGTTCGGCGAGGCGCGGGCGCGCGACTACCAGGCGTTGAAGGCCCGGCTTATGGATGCGGTGCTGGACTCCTGGGCAAAGGTCGGCGAGGGCGCGGACCTGGTCATTGTCGAGGGCGCGGGATCGCCGGCCGAGATCAATCTCAGGAGCCGTGACATTGCCAATATGGGCTTTGCGACGCGTGCCGGCGTGCCGGTGATCCTGGTCGGCGATATTGATCGCGGCGGCGTCATCGCCTCGATCGCCGGCACCCACCTGATCCTGCCGGACGCGGACCGCCGCATGGTCGTCGGCTATCTCATCAACAAGTTCCGCGGCGATGTCTCGCTGTTCGACGATGGCATCGAGGCGATCGAAAAATTCACCGGTTGGCGCTGTTTTGGCATCGTGCCGTGGCTGAAGGCGGCGGCGCGGCTGCCGTCGGAAGACTCCGTCGTGCTCGAACGGCTGACGTCCGGCGAGAAGCGCGCGCTGAAGATCGCCGTGCCGGTGCTCTCGCGCATCGCCAATTTCGACGACCTCGACCCGCTCAAGGCCGAACCGCAGGTCGAGGTGGTGTTCGTGCCGCCTGGCCAGCGCCTGCCGCAGGATGCAGGGCTGGTGGTCATTCCCGGCTCGAAGTCGACGATCGGCGATCTCGTGAAATTCCGCGAGAACGGCTGGGACCGCGACCTTGCCGCGCACAGGAAACGCGGTGGCCATATCGTCGGCATTTGCGGCGGCTTCCAGATGCTCGGCCATGTCGTGCGCGATCCCGACGGCATCGAGGGCAGCGTTACCGAGACGCAAGGCCTCGGGCTGCTCGACGTCGAAACGGTGATGGAGCCG
Source organism: Mesorhizobium sp. ISC25 (assembly GCF_042295465.1). NCBI lineage: Bacteria > Pseudomonadati > Pseudomonadota > Alphaproteobacteria > Hyphomicrobiales > Phyllobacteriaceae > Mesorhizobium > Mesorhizobium sp. ISC25. Next base: position 710,980 of record NZ_CP135441.1, read on the forward strand.
GAAAAGACGGTGCGCAACGTCAGCGCGCGCTCGGTGCAATTCGATCTGCCGCTCGAGGGCTACGAGATCCATCTCGGCCGCACCACCGGTCCGGACACGCTGCGGCCGTCCGCCGTTATCAACGGCATCGATGACGGCGCTATCTCGGCCGACGGCAAGGTGCTGGGCACCTATATGCACGGGCTGTTTTCCGCCGACGCCTTCCGGGCGAAATTCCTCGAAAGCCTCGGCGTCAAGAGCGGCGGCATCGACTACCGCGCCGAGGTCGAACGGGCACTGGACGAGATCGCAGCCGAGCTGGAAACCCACCTCGACTGCGACGCCATCTTTGGGCTGGCGCATTAGCTGGCGGGTTCGTCAGCCTTCGGCCAGTAGGTGCCGAACGACCAGACATTGCCTTCCGGATCGCGGCAGATGAATTCGCGGCTGCCATAGTCGCGGTCGGTGAGTTCTTCCAGAATCTCGGCGCCGGCGGTCTTCGCCCGCGCGTATGCCGCGTCTGCGTCAGCGACCGCAACGTAGATCGACTTGCCGCCGCCTGACCCGGGCGCGCCGACCATCTTGCCATAGGCATCGTCACGCGCCGTGCCGAGCATGATGATCGAGGAGCCGAATGCGAGTTCGGCATGGTGCACCACGTCGCCTTCGCCATAGCGGGCGCGAACGCTGAAGCCGAAGGCCTCGCACAGCCAGGCGATCATCTTGCCGGCATTCCTGTAGCGCAGCGCCGGATAGAGCCGCGGTGGTTCGGTGCTGTTCGGCATGGCTGATCTCCTTCAGCGGGTTGGTCGATCAACCCAGTCTGCGCGAAGGCCGGTTGCGCGTCTTGAAGAAATGTTACCTCACGGCGACAGTCGTTGGCGTGACGCCTGCGAGGTCGCGGAACTCGCGCACCAGATGCGCCTGGTCGGCATAGCCGCAGTCGGCGGCAATGTCGGCCCAATCGCTGCTGGCCTGTCTCGACAGCCCGAGCGCATGGTTGAAGCGGACAATTCGCGACAATGTTTTTGGGCCGGTTCCGACCGCGTTCGAAAATTTTCCGGCGAGATGCTTGCGGCTCCAGCCAAGCTTTTCGGCCAGCGTCGAGATGCGGGTCCGCCCACGCGTCGAGACGATCGTCTCATAGGCCCAGACTATGTCGGCTTGAGTGCGGTCCGCGGTTGCCAACCGGTCCGCGACGAAGGCCTCAACGATTGCGAAGCGTGAGCTCCAATCCGGCGCATTGCCAAGCCTTTCGCGAAGCGCGATGCCTTCGACGCCGAGCACGTCATCCAGGCCGACCATGCGGTCGGTCAGTTCGCTCATCGGCCGGCCGAAGAAGCGACGCGCGCCGAGCGGGGTGAAATTGATCTGCACACAGCAGGCGCCGCCGAAGGATTCGATCACCACCGGCCCGGCGTAGAGGCCGGCGGCAAAACTGGCGAAGCGGTCATTGTCGCCTGGGTCCTTGCCGAGCCCGATGGCAAAGGGTTCGGCAAAGCTGATGACCAGCGGCACGGTCAGCGAGGCATATTCGACGGCGCGGAAATGGCCTGGCATGGTTTCGCGAAAGCCGCATATTTCGGTGACGGCGCCCTGAAGCCGATGACTGGGCGCGCGCCGCACCATCTCGAACCGATCGAGCCCTGGGCCGTCGTGGCAGCTGCCGTCTTCGCTGGCGGGCATGTGCTTTCCCTCGTCCAGGAATTCTAACAGACCATCCTGCAGAATCAAAAGCGCCCGGCTTTTGGCCGGGCGCTCCGAGTTGCCTGAGATTCTGAATTGTTTAAGCGCCGCGCATCAGGCAGCCGGCGGCCAGCACGATGTAGGCGATGACGACAATCCACGCGGCATTCAAAGGGATGAACGCAAGAACGCCAAGCGCGGCGAGAACGCCGATGATGGCGATGACAAGGGATATGATGAAAATAAGCTGGGTAGGCGCACTGAGATTCATGTCCGGTCCCTCCTCAACATGATTCGTACAGCGGCATAGTACCAGTCGCGCGGTCACACACCAATGAGCGCTGGCAGCGGGCTTATCGGATTGGCCGGCAGTTTCCGGCGAGAAAATATGGCGGGTTCCACCATTCGCACCCCGTTTGCGCAAAGCCGATTCCGCGCTACCTTCCCGACGAATCGGAAGGGGCTCATGGCGATGGGATTGCTGGACCAGATACGCTCGATCTTCGACGGCGATCCCGGCGTGCGCAAGGTGGCGGACGATCCGGTGCTGTCGGCGGAGTTGCTGATGCTGTTCCGCATGATCCTGGCCGATGGATCGGTCAGCGAAAGCGAAATGACCGCCTTCAGGCGTATCTGCCGGGACGCCTTCGGCATTCCCGAAACCAGCGTCGACAGCGTCATCGAATATCTCAACGATTTCGGCTACGAAACCAACAGCTCGCAGGCGATCGCCCAGTTTCGCGACCTCGACGTCGAACGGCGCAAGCTGCTCGCCCGCCACATGGCCGAGATCGCCAAGGCCGATTCGCAACTTGCCGGGAACGAGATGCAGCTGTTGCGCCGCACGCTCGACCTGCTCGACATCAGCCCGGCCGATGTGGTGAAGCAGGAAGGCTGAGGCATCGGCTGACTACGATTGCTGACGTTCTGAACGTCATCTTGTCTGTGCCGATGGTTGCATCCTGCTGCCCACTCGCAGCATCGACGCCTATCTCCGTTTCAAGATTACCGGAAGGGACTGTCAGGAGTCTGTGCGCGGGGCCGGTTTCATCATTGGTTGACGAACCCTTCGCCGAAGAGGACAGTGAACAGGATAAAAGTGCACTGTCACCGCTATTCCGCTACTCCGTCATAGACATAGGACGAGGTGCCGAGGTCAGGATCGGAGGCCGACAGCCGGTATCCGGCCGGCAACGTTTGGCTTAAGTTAAATTATCCACAAGGTTGACACCGTCAGGGTCAATTGGTTAACCCCCTTCTTCTATAGAATTATCTACTATGATTACGTTATCATCGCCATTATAGACAAAGCTCTCTGGGGAAATTCCGTGCTCAATTACTCTTGATATGCGGATATCAGATCCGCCTGAGAATATAATGGAAACCCATCCGGAGTCGGTGACAACGTCAATAATATCGATAGACTGCGTGTATGCCAGGATAGAGCATAAAATTTTGGTATTTACTGCGATGGAACCTCTCTCAAGAACGATCATGATACTGCCGTTCTCGTACTTAATTGATCGAAATTCTTTTCCAATGAGATTTTCCTTTAGGTAGTCCATATGACGTTTACCCTCTCGCGTTCAGTTTGGAATATGTGCGAATTGATGTTCCCTTGAACTCGCCCCCCGGAGGTACCGAAAGTGGGCCCCGGTGTAAGGGTTCAGAGATCGTCTGGCAGGACTCGAATTGCCCCATTCGGGTTTGTCGCGTTCATCATTCTCAGATTCGTCGTTTCCTTGGTCCGGCAGCTTTGCTCCGCGTTGCGTCAAGCGCTTCACTTCGTGCGGCATTCATGCAAGCCCGAATGCCAAGACCAGGAAGCCCATCGCTCCGAACCCGGCATGGATAACGATCCCGGCCCATATGCTGCGACGCCGCTGGACAATGTAGGGCAGGAGCAACGTGATCGGCACGAGCGTCAACAGGACTTGCCAGGGAAGGCAGCGTGGAACAGCAACCACATTATCCCGTTGACCAGCCAAGCCCGCCCCCCGAAGGCAACCTCTTGCCGCGGCAGTGCGACACCCCGCCAGACAAACTCTTCCCCAACGATGTTCAATGCAAAAAACGGCAGCCACGCGCCGAGAATCCAGTACCGCCCAGGACCGAGTGGCTCGAAAGCCATGAACGAGGGATGAAGAGTCTTCCCGTCTTGCAGCATCCGGAGCGCGGCGCCGATGCCGCCGGTCAGCACGCTGACAGCCGCCAGCCCTCCAACAGCCCAGAGCCAGTCGCCGCCATTCATAGTGCGAAGCCACAGCCGCGCGCCCAACGAACCCGGCAGACGCCGTTCCCGATACAACAGCAGGGCAGCCGTGAGAAGCAGGGGGCCAAAAAGGACGATGCTTGCGGCCAGGAACCACATCACCACAGGCTCTGCCCCGGTGGCGGAGACGAACGCCGGGACGGCTACCCGCGTGACCAGGAACAGCAGCAGAGCACCCGCGCCGAACAGAGCAGCCGAGCCGCCCAGGCCCAGCGGAGGAGGCTCAGGCCCTTCGCGCGTTTCAGAACTGTTGGCTGTCAATGGCCGTTCTCCCGCCCGTGCGCCCAACGAATTAGCCGTGCCACGAAGCTGCTCACCCCTGTTCCTGCAGTCTTTTAGCAATTGCCCGGTGCAGGTCTGGGGCGGCGGCGACCAACGCCTTGGCCGCTTCGGATTGCGGGTGGTCGAGCACTTCGCTCGTCCTGCCGCGCTCGACGATCTTGCCGTCATGCATGACCATCACCTCGTCGGTGATGGCGCGGGCGACGGTCAGATCATGGGTGATGAACAGATAGGCGATGCCGAGCTTCTGGTTGAGCTCGGCGAACAGATCGAGGATCTGGGCGCGGATCGAGACGTCGAGCGCCGAGACCGGCTCGTCGGCGACGACCAGCTTCGGCCGGGTGATGATGGCGCGGGCGATCGACAGGCGCTGGCGCTGGCCGCCCGAAAACTCGTGCGGGTATTTGTCCATGTCGCCTGGCGAGAGGCCGACCTCGTGCAGCGCATGCGCCACCATCTCGCGCCGCGCGGCGGGCGCCGGCTTCTTCTCCAGCACATGCAGCGGCTCGGCCACCAATCTCTCGATCTTCTGGCGTGGGTCGAACGAACCATACGGGTCCTGGAACACGACCTGCATGTCGCGCCGCGCCGGCTTCAGCTCCGCCTCGCTCTTGCCGGTGAGGGTGTCGCCACGGAAGTGGATCGTACCGGCCGTCGGCTTGTCCAGTGCCAGGACCATGCGGGCAAGCGTCGACTTGCCGCAACCGGAGCGGCCGACCAGCGCCACAGACTGGCCGGGCGCCATCGAGAACGAGACATCGTCGACGGCCCGGATGGGAGCCGCGCGTTTCAACAGCGATAGGCGCCGTCCCGGATAATCGCGCGCCACGTTTTCTACCTGAAGCAGCGGTTTGGCCGATCCGCTGTCATGTGTGCGGGCCCGCGCGGGCACATGCATCGAGGCCTGCGCCAGCTGGCGCGTATAGGGATGAAGCTGTTCGGACAAGATGCGCGCCGTGTCGCCGGCCTCCATCACCTCGCCATGGCGCAGGATGGTGATGCGGTCCGCCATCTCGGTCACCACTGCGAGGTCGTGCGAGATGAGCAGCAGGCCCATGCGGTTTTCCGCTACGAGATCGCGCAGCAGGTCGAGGATCTGCGCCTGCAGCACCACGTCGAGCGCGGTCGTCGGCTCGTCGGCAATCAGCAGCTTGGGTTTCAGTGCACAGGCAATGGCGATGACGACGCGTTGGCGCTGGCCGCCGGAGAGTTCGTGCGGATAACGCGACAGCGGGAATTGTGCTGCCGGCAGGCCGACCCGGTCGAGCATCTTTCGCGCCCGTTCCTCGGCGTCGGCGCGGCTCGCCCTGGTGTGCCAGCGAATACCCTCGGCGACCTGCTCGCCGATGGTCTTCACCGGATTGAGCGCCGTCATCGGCTCCTGGAAAACCATGCCGATGTCGTCGCCGCGCAGTGCGCACATCTGGTCCTCGCTGGCGGCAAGGATGTCGATGCCGTCGAAGGTGATGCGGCCGCTGGCGTGTGCCGCCCAGGGCAGAAGCTGCATCACCGTAAGCGCCGTCATCGATTTGCCGGAGCCGGATTCGCCAACCAGCCCCGTCACTTCGCCGGCCGCGACGGAAAAATCGACGTCTCTGAGGATAGCGGTGTCGCCGATGGTCAGCGACAGCTTGTCGATCTCGAGCAGGCTCATCGCTGCCGCCGCGATTTCGGATCGAGGATGTCGGCAATGCCGTCGCCAAGCAGGTTCAGGCCAAGCACGGTGACGACGATCGCCATGCCCGGAAAGATCGCCATCCACGGCGCCACCACCATGCGCGTCTGGGCGTCGAACAGCATGCGGCCCCAGCTCGGCATCGGTGGCTGCGTGCCCAGCCCGACATAGGAAAGCCCGGCTTCGGCCAGTATGCCCAGCGCGAACTGGATGGTGCCTTGCACCAGCAGCAGCGTGGCGATGTTGGGCAGCACATGTTCGATGCTGATCAGCGTCCTGCTCTTGCCGGCGGCACGGGCGGCGAGGATGAATTCGCGTGGCCAGATCGCCAGGGCGCCGGCCCGGGCGACGCGCGCGAACACCGGGATGTTGAAGATGCCGATGGCAGTGATGGCGTTGAACGCGCCCGGCCCGAAGATGGCGGTGATCATGATTGCCGAAAGCAGCGCCGGAAAGGCAAAGACCAGGTCGTTCAGCCGCATCAGCACGTCGTCGACGACACCGCCGCGCGCCGCGGCAAAGGCGCCGAGCGGCACGCCGACGCCCATGCCGATGCCGACCGCCACCAGCGCCACTGCAATCGAGTTGCGGGCGCCGACCATGATCATCGACAGGATGTCGCGACCGAAATGGTCGGTGCCGAACCAGTGCGCCAACGATGGCGCCTGGGTCTTGTCGGAAATGACCAGCCTGGTGACGTCGTAAGGTGTCCACAAGAACGAGATGATCGCGACCGCGGCCACCAGTGCGGTGATGACGAAGCCGGCAAGGAACGAACGGTTTTTGAACGCCTTGGCCAGGATGCCGGCAAGGTTCTCGTCGGGGATGTCGATGTGCAGCGTCATTGCCTGCCTCTCAGGCGCGGATCGACCACCGCATAGGAGAGATCGACAATGAAATTGACGACGATGACGGCGGCAACCAGCAGCATGACGACGCTCTCGACCACGATCAGGTCACGCTGGTTGATCGCCTGGAACACCAGCCGGCCGAGGCCGGGCAAATAGAAGACGTTCTCGATGATGATGGTGCCGGCAAGCAGGAAGGCGAATTGCAGGCCTAGAATGGTGACCACCGGGATCATGGCGTTGCGCAGCGCATGCCGCCACAAGACAAGTCGATAGGGCAGGCCCTTGGCGCGGGCGGTTCGGATGTAGTCCTCGTTCAATACTTCGATCAGCGCCGAGCGAGTGACCCGGGCGAGGATCGCCGCCTGCGGCAGAGCAAGCGCGACCGCCGGCAGAAGCAGCGACTTCAGCGCCGGCCAGACGCCGGCGCCCCAGCCGGGAAAGCCGCCGCCAGGCACCAGCCGCAGCCAGACGGCGAACAGATAGATCAGCATCAGCGCAAACCAGAAATTTGGCACGGCGACGCCAAGCTGGGCGGCACCCATCGCGATCGTGTCGCCGGCGCGACCGCGCCGGCTGGCGGAAAACAGCCCGACCGGAATGGCAATGACGGTGGACAGCGCCAGCGCCATCAGCGCCAGCGGCAGCGAGACGACGAGGCGCTCGCGGACCAGATCGATGACCGGCACCGAATAGGTGTAGGAACGGCCGAAATCGAGGCTCAGCAAGCCGCCGGCCCAATGCAGATAGCGCAGCACGACGGGAGCATTGAGACCCATCTGGTTGCGCAGCAATTCGATCTGGTCGGCGCTGGCGTTCAGGCCAAGCATCAGCCGCGCCGGATCGCCGGGAATGATCTCCAGCACGGCAAAGACCACCATCGAGGCCAGAACCAGCGTGACGACGGCGATGGCGAGGCGCTTGAGGAGATAGGCGGTCATGGACGTTGAGGAACCGCTGTGTCGCCGGACAAAACCGGGCGAAGCTTGCGTTCCCGCCCACCCCCCTCTGTCCTGCCGGACATCTCCCCCTCAACGGGGGAGATCGAGCCCTCACCGCTGCTTTCGCTAACCACTAGCGTTGTAAGGGCAGCGCCGGCGTGGAAACTGCCAATCTCCCCCCTTGAGGGGGAGATGTCCGGGAGGACAGAGGGGGGTGGGCGGGAACGCAAGCTTCGCCTCTTTGCCCAGCGGCCTCAATCCGTCCACTTCACCTTGGTCAGGTCGTTGGCCTGGATCGGGGCGTTTTCCCACAGGCCCTGCAGTTTGGCGTCCCAGACGCCGACCTTCGGCAGCTCGTAGAGGAAGCCGACCACGGCGTCATCGGCCAGGACCTTCTGCGCCTCGCCGAGCAGCGTAATGCGCTTGGCCTCGTCGGAGGTAAGGTTCAGCTCGTCGATGATCTTGTCGAAGGCCGGATTGTCGTAGTTGAAATAATAGTCCTTGCGCGAATAGATATCGATGTCATTGGGCTCGGTGTGGGAAACGATGGTCAGGTCGTAATCCTTCTTGGTGAAGACCTGATCAAGCCACTGCGCCCATTCGACCGGGATGATCTCGAGATCGATGCCGATTTCGCGAAGCTCGGAGGCGATGATCTCACCACCAAGCCGCGCATAGGAGGGCGGCGGCAGCTTGAGCGTCGCCTTGAAGCCATTCTCCAGGCCAGCTTCCTTCAGCAACTCCTTGGCCTTCTCCACATTGTGCGGATAGAGGCCAGTGAGGTCGACATAGGCCTTGCTGGCGGGCGACATGTGCGAGCCGATCGGCACGCCAAGGCCGGCCGAGGCGCCGTCGATGATCGCCTTGCGATCGAGCGCAAAGGAAATCGCCTGCCTGACCTGCAGCTTGTCGAAGGGCGGCTTCTTGTTGTTGATCGACAGGATGGTTTCACCCTCGGTCGAGCCGATCACCACCTTGAAGCGTGGGTCGTCCTTGATCTGGGCGAAGCTGTCGGGGTCGAAGAACGGAAAGGCCTGGACGTCGCCGGAAAGCAGCGCCGGAACGGCGGCGGCAGCATCCGGAATGATGCGGAACTCGGCCTTGTCGAGAAATACCGGGGCGCCCCAGTAATTGTCCGACTTGACCAGCGTGATCGATGAGCCCTTGGCCCAGTTCTGGAATTTGAACGGGCCGGTACCAACAGGCTTTTCCTTGTTGGTGTCGGCTGTCTCAGGCGCCACGATCACCGCGTCGCCCCAGCCCATATTGTAGAGGAAGGAGCCCTGCGGGTTCTTCAGCGTGACCGTCACCGTCGTGGGATCGACGACCTCGACCTTGTCGATGGCGGCAAACAGGCCCTTTTGCGCGTTGACGGAATTGTCGGCGCGGGCGCGGTCGAGCGAGAATTTCACGTCGTCGGCGTTGAAGTCGGTGCCGTCATGGAATTTCACGCCGGTATGCAGCTTGAAAGTGTAGACCTTGCCGTCGTCGGAAATGCTCCAGCTTTCGGCGAGATCGGGCAGCACTTCGCCGTTCGGGCCGATGCGGGTCAGGCCCTCGAAGACATTGGCGTAGAGCACCTCGTCGATCGCCGCCGCTGCACCCGCGGTGGGATCGAGATGCGGGGGTTCGAGCGGAATGCCGATGACCAGGTCGGTTCGCGCGGCCATCGCCGAGGTTCCGGCCGCCAACGCCAGCGCCGCAGCGGCCAGAATGGTTTTCCACAATTTCATCGTGCAACTCCCCATATGCTAAAACACGTGCTCAAACCCGGCGGATAGAAGCGTGAATTCGCCGCCGAGTAAATTGCGTTTCGTACCGTCCGCCGACGCCGGGAGGAATGTTTTTCCGCCCATAGCCGGATCATCGCGGGCCGGTGCCCCTCAGCAGAACGTCGAGGCCGATCGCCATCACCTTTGCTGAGTCCAGCATGTCGGCAATGCCGACCCATTCGTCGGGCCGGTGGGCAAGGTCGAGAATGCCCGGGCCATAGGCGATGCAGTCATAGATGTGGCCGATGCGGGCGATGTGCTTCTGGTCGTAGGTGCCGGGCGAAATCACGTAATCCGGCTCGCGGTCGAATATCTCCATGATGCCTTGCGCGACCGCCTTAACCACCGGCGCATCGCGCTCGGTCATCAGCGGCAGCACCTCCATCAGATCGCGGATTTCGTAGTCGAACTTTTTGCGCTCGCGCTTCAGCCGTTCGAGGATATCGGTCACCTCGCTTTTGACCGTAGCGAGATCCTCTTCGAGCAGGAAGCGGCGGTCGATGGTCAGCCGGCAGGAATCGGGCACATTGGGCGAGGGCAGGCCGGGCCGGAAATCCTCCGTCTGGCCGCCATGGATCGAGTTGATGTTCATGGTCGAGCGTCTTGCGCCTTCGGGCACGACCGGCATGCGCGTCATCTTGCGGTCGAGCGCCGGAAACAATTCATCCTCGAAGGCCCGCAGCACGGCGCCCATATGGCGTACCGCATTGTCGCCGAGGAACGGCATCGAGCCGTGCGCGATCTCCCCCTTGGTCTCGATCTCCGCCCACCAGACGCCGCGATGGCCGAGGCAGATGCGGTCCTTGTTGAGCGGCTCGGGAATGATGACGTGGTCGACCTTCGGCCTGGAGAAATAGCCGAGCTTCGCCAGATGGGCGACGCCGCCAAAGCCGCCGGACTCCTCGTCGACCGTCCCCGAAATCTCGATGGCGCCGGGAAAATCGGGAAAGACCTCCATGAAGGCTTCAGCGGCGATGATCGAGGCGGCAAGCCCGCCTTTCATGTCGCAAGCACCGCGGCCATAGACCTTGCCATCCCTGACGATGCCGGCGAACGGATCGAGGCTCCAGCCGTCGCCGGGCTCGACCACGTCGATATGCGAATTGAAGTGCACGCAAGCACCCGGCGCCCGGCCATCGAAGCGGGCGACGACGTTGACGCGCGGGTAACGGTCAGTGTCGCCAGGGGTGCCTTCGGCACGGATGAATTCGATCTCAAAACCACGCTTCTTCAGCCGCGCGCCGATATATTCGGCACATGGCCGATAGGCTTCGCCGGGCGGATTGATGGTCGGAAAGCGGATCAGATCCGCGGTCAGTGCAACCAGATCATCAGCTCGGTGATCGATAGCCTTGAGGAGCCGTTCGTTCGGTTCGTTCATTCGGCGAATTGAGCAGCGGATGAGGCGGTTTTGCAAGCCCGATGGCGAATTGCCGGGCGATTGCGTGTCGTTACGGCAACTATTGCGGGAAATCGTTCAAATTCGCTGCTTTGGATTGGTGAAATCGTCAGGGAGTGGGTGTTAGCTCGCTGGCTTGCCATCAAAACGCTGGAGAACAGCGTGACGGCAGGCAGGCAAGGGGCATCAAAGGGGTTTGATTGCATGAAAAACACTGTTCTCATGGCAGCGGCATTGATGGCGATGCTGTTCGGTTCGTCGTTCGAGAGCCGGGCGGCCAGCCTGGTCGCGAACATCGATATTTCCTCACAGACGATGACGGTAAGATACGGGCTTTCGTATTACCGGTGGAGCGTTTCCACCGCCCGCAAAGGCTACATCACGCCGCGCGGCAGCTATCGTCCACAGCGGACGGCCCGGATGTGGTATTCGCGCAAATACGACATGTCGCCGATGCCCTATTCGGTGTTCTTCCGCGGCGGCTATGCCATCCACGGCACCGGCGCGATCCGGCAATTGGGGCGCCCGGCATCGCATGGCTGTGTGCGCCTCCACCCCAGCAACGCCGCCGCGTTCTATTCGATGGTACGCAAAGCCGGCTTCGGCAATACGCGGATCCTCGTGACGAATTAGGGCCTGCTCCTCGGCCCGAAATAGAAAACCCGCCGGAGCGGCGGGTTCGTCGGCGCCAAATAGCACCATACCGAAATTAGTAGCATAGCTGCCGGCACAAAGCAAGAACAAAATAAGGCCTGTGCCCAAAAAGATCGTTCCGCTCAGGCGGCTTTGTCGCGCATTGTCGGCGGCCGACGCTTTTTGCGGCCGCTGATCTCCCAGCGCTTGTGGAACCACATCCACTGGCCGGGGTCTTCGCGCACCCAGCGCTCGACCACGTCGTTGAGAAGCTGGGTGGTGGAGCGGACGTCGACACTGCCGCCGGCGGTGCGCGGCAAGGTGAGCTTGTCCTCGATCTCGAGCCGGAAACGGTTGTTCGGCAGGCGCACGCAGCGCGCCGGGTAGACATCGCAATCGTAGTGCCGCGCCAGGGTGCCGAGGACCCGGTTGCTCTCGCAGGGGCGGCCGAAGAATGTCGTCTCGAGCCCGCCCGTGAATTTCTGGTCGACCAGCACGCCGATATTGCCGCCTTTCTCCAGGATGGCCGCAAGCGCGAACGAGGCGCCGGTCGAAGACGGCAGCAGCGATCCCATGCTCGAGCGGCGGGTCGAGAGGATGTAGTCGGCGAGGTAAGGGTTGTTGGGCGGGCGAAACAGCGCCGTGATGTTCATACCGAACGTGGCGGCCGCGACAGGCAGCAACTCGAAATTGCCGAGATGCCCGGTGAAGACGATATGCGGTTTGTCCTCGCCGGCGATGCGCACGAAATGCTCAACGCCCTTGACCTCGACGCGGCCCGGCTTCGTCGCAGCGGGATCGTAGTCGAACAGAGCATCGAGAAAGATATATTCGGCGGCGAGGCGAGCCATGTTGCCCCACATGTCGGAAGCGATCGCCTCGATCTCGGCATCGCTCTTTTCCGGATAGGCCTTGCGCAGATTGTCGATCGCAACCTTGTGGCGCTGCACCCAAGGGCCGATGCGGCGGGCGGCGCTGTCGGCGAAATTGAGCGCCCTGTCGGGCGGCAGCAGCCGCAGCGCTGAGATGATGATCATCGCGACGCGCGCGACCAGCCAGTAGTTGAACTGGCGAAGCCGCCTGCCATAGCGGAATCCCACGTCCCTGCGGATCTTCCTGAAGGCGTTGCCGACCATTCTCAGCCGACGCGCAAGATGATCTTGCCGAAGACGTCGCGGCCTTCCATGCGCTTCAGCGCCGCATCGATGCCGTCGAAGCCGACCTCGGTGTCGATCACCGGCGCGACCAGGCCCGCCGCCATCTTCTGCATAGCGTCGGCCATGTTTTCCATGCGGCAGCCGAACGAGCCGAGCAGCTTCAGTTGCTGCTGGAACAACTGCATCAAATTGATCTGTGTCGACACGCCGGAGGTCGAGCCGCAGGTGACCAGCCGACCGCCGCGTTTGAGGCACAGCATCGAGGCGGCAAAGGTGTCGGCGCCGACATGCTCGAACACCACGTCGACGCCCTTCTTCTTGGTCAGCTTGCGCACGACGCCTTCGAAGCGGTCGTCGCGGTAATTGATGACGTGGTCGGCGCCGAGCGCCTTTGCCTTGTCGATCTTGTCGTTCGAGCCGACGGTGGTGATGACCGTGCAGCCCATCTTCTTGGCCAGCTGAATCGCGGCGGAGCCGATGCCGGAGCCGCCGGCATGGACCAGTATCGTCTCGCCGGGCTGCAGCCGGGCATTGTCGAACAGCATATGCTCGACCGTGCCGAAGGTGACCGGCGCCACCGCCGCGCCGATTTCGCTCACGCCTGGCGGAGCGGGGACCAGAAGGCGCGCCGGCAGGTTGATCTTTTCCTGCGCAAAGCCGTCGAGATGGAAGCCGTGAACGCCGGAAACATGCTCGCAGAGATTGTCGCGGCCTTCGCGGCAGGCGCGGCAAAGACCGCAGGTGCGGGCGCCATAGATCGACACCAATTGCCCGGGCACAAGACTGGAAACGCCGGGGCCGACCGCCTCGACCTCGCCCGAGGCCTCGGCGCCGACGACCAGCGGCAGCTTGCGCTTGGCGAAGGCCATGCCGCGCCAACCCCAGACGTCGATATGGTTCAGCGCCACGGCCTTGATGCGCAGCGTCACCTCGCCGAGCGAAGGCGGCGGCGGTGGCGGCAGGTCCACCGTCTCAAGCCGGCGATCCTCGATAAGTTGCAGTGCGCGCATGCCAGATCCCAGGTTGCGCATGACCGAGACCCGTTTCGGAAAGGACCATGCGCACGACAACAGTGCTAGAGCGGAACGGTCGCTTAGACCGGTTCCCGCGCCATGACAAGGCAGGTGTTCTGGCCGCCGAAGCCGAAGGAGTTCGACAGGACGGTGCCGACCTCGGCGTTGCGCTTGGTGTTCGGCACCACGTCGAGCACGATCGCCGGGTCGGGATTGTCGTAGTTGATGGTCGGCGGAATGACGCTTTCGCGCATCGTCATCAGCGAAAATGCAGCCTCGACGGCACCGGCAGCCGATAGGGTGTGGCCGATCATCGACTTGTTCGACGAGACCGGCATTGACGAGATCCGCTCACCGAACACCGTCGACAGCGACAAATGCTCCATCTTGTCGTTTTCAGGCGTGGAGGTGCCATGGGCGTTGACATAATCGATCCCGTCCTCGCTCAAACCGGCATCAGCAAGAGCGGCGCGCACCGCCGCGATCGCCGGCGAACCGTCCGGCTTGGAGCGGGTGCGATGGAAGTCGTCGGCCTTTTCGCCGCAGCCGCGCAATATGCCGAGAATGGTGGCGCCGCGGGCAAGTGCTGCCTGCAGAGATTCCAGCACAAGGGCGCCCGAGCCTTCGGCGAGCACGAAGCCGTCGCGATCCTTGGAGAACGGCTTGGAGGCCTTTTCGGGGATGTCGTTATGAGTGGAGAGCGCCGACAGAAGCGAGAAGCGGATCAGCGCCTCGGCGGTCGCCGAGCCGTCGGCGCCAATCGACAGCGCCCTGTCGCATTCGCCGCGGCGGATCGCCTCGACGCCGAGCTGGATCGCCGTGGCGCCCGAAGCGCAGGCGGTCGACAGCGTAATCGGCAGGCCGCGCGTGCCGAAACGATCGGCAAGCCGGTCGGCGATCGAGCCGAACTGGGTGGTCTCGAAGATGTCGAGTTCCCTGAGGCCGCGTGCCACCCGCAGCAGCCTCTCGGCGCCGGTGTCGTGCGTGTCGGAATTGTAGAGCGAAAAGCGCTCGCTCCAGTCGAGCTCGACCGGCGGCGAAGCGAGGAAAAGCGGTCCGCCGAAATCGCCGGCATCGAGGCCCGCCTCCGACATCGCTTCCTGGGCGGCGGTTTCGGCAAGCTCATAGGTGAGGAGACTGGCGCCCTTGGAGCTCGACGGCAGGAAATCGACCATGCCGGAGATTCGAGTGTTGAGATGATCGACCGGGAAGCGGGTGATCGGATGGATGCCGGATTTGCCTGACGTAAGTGCCGCCCAATTGTCGGCTTTGCCGACACCGAGCGACGTCACCACGCCGATGCCGGTGACGGCGACGATGGGCCTGCCCATGTGGTCGTTCAGATTGGCCATTTGTTGTCCAAAAACCTGTTTCTCTTGGAGCATCGGATCGCCCGAAAACCGCGTCACACTTTTCGGTCCGATGCTCTAGGCGGCTTTGATCAGCGCCATGCCCTCGAATTGGTGATAGCCGATCGCCGTTGCAAGGACGGTCTTCGGGACGCCGGCAAACGGTTTTTCGACTGTGGCGTCGAAGACAGGATAGGCGGCCTTGCGGTCGACAGCCAGGGCCGCCAGCGCAACAGCAAAGGGGAACTGCGCTTCCTTCATGTGGCCGGTCAGCGTCGAAAAGCCGCGTGCGGCGATCGCCGGATTGGCGTCGAGCGCCGATTTCTCGGCGGCGGTCGCGGCATGGGCGCCCGAAGCGCCGGAGATCGCCAGCACTTCGCCGTCCGGCAATGCGGCTTGCTTCAGCAGCGCTGCGATTTCACCGTCGAGTTCGCGCCGCCGGCGCCTGGCACGGCCGGACAGGACCGGGCCGAGTTCCGCATAGATCTTGCGGCCACGGTTTTCCGCGTGCTCGCGCTGCTCCAGGACGAGGAACGCGCCGCCGGATCCGGTCACCACGCCGCCGCCCTCGGCACCGTGCCTTTGCCAGACCGGCCGCCACGGACCGCGATGCAGGTAGCCGGCCAGTTCATAGCCGAGCAGCATGTCGGAATGTTCGGTCTGGAAAGCGCCGCCGACCAGTATATGCGTCGACTGGCCGGAGCGGATGCGCGCGGCTGCCGTCTCGACTGCGGCAACGCCCGCACCTTCCTCGCCCATGAAGGTGCGAGAGGAGCCGGTCACCTTGTGGACGATCGAGATGTTGCCGGCGAGCAGGTTGGAAAGCTGTGCCAGAAACAGCGTCGGGCGCAATTCGGTGGTCAGCTTCTCGTTGAGCAGCACGTCGCGGTCGTTGCGGCTTTCCGATGCCGCGAGAATCGCCGCGTCGACCGCCTCGTCGCGCTCGCCGCCGCCGGCGGCCACCACCATGTCCATGGTCGAGCAGAGTTCGTCATTGCCCTTGATGCCGGCATCGTCGAG
Source organism: Mesorhizobium sp. ISC25 (assembly GCF_042295465.1). Taxonomy (NCBI): domain Bacteria; kingdom Pseudomonadati; phylum Pseudomonadota; class Alphaproteobacteria; order Hyphomicrobiales; family Phyllobacteriaceae; genus Mesorhizobium; species Mesorhizobium sp. ISC25. Next base: position 727,006 of record NZ_CP135441.1, read on the forward strand.
CGCAAGGCCGGCCGCATAGGTGCCGAGCCTCTGCCAGGTCTCCATCTGCCGCTGGTCGCCACGCTTGGCGATCTGCAGGTTCCAGTCGATCTCCGGCAGCGGGTGGACCGTATAGGGCGAGAAGCGCGAGGCCTCCAGAACCGGCTCAAGGCGCGGCTGGACAAGCTTTTGCCAATGCGCATCCGGACCCTCGCCCAGCGACGAGACAAGGCCGATGCCTGATATGACGACGTCGTGGGGGTTCATGGGCGGCTGTTGTGGGTCGGGCGCGTCAAGCGCTGTGCTCAGGTAGCGTTCTTGGCGGCGACGAGCGCGTCGATCTTGGCGCACAGGTTCTTCATGACGAAATAGTCGTCGGTCGAAGCCTTGCCGTCGTTGACCTCCTGCGTCCACTTTTCCAGCGGCACCTTGATGCCGAATTCCTTGTCGATGGCAAAGACGATGTCGAGGAAGTCGAGGCTGTCGATGCCGAGATCGTCGATGGTGTGGCTTTCGGGCGTGATCGTCTCGATGTCGATCTCGCTGGTGTCGGCGATGATCTTGGCGACTTTGTCGAACGTGGTGGACAAGGGCTTTTCCTTCGATTGCGGGCGGAATCTGTCCGCATGTGTTTGGCGCTGTCTAATCGGTTTTTCCGAGCAGGAAAAGGCCTGATACGCCGCGCGCAGATGGGCTGGCTGCCCAGCCAGAGCAAGATGAGATCGGAATCCAACGACGACTTCTCGTGGCAGTGGCATTTCGGCAACAGCTATCTCGCTCGACGTGAGGAGCGACGACCCCTCAGAACGTAACGCGGCCGAGTACCCGCAGACCGTCACCTTGCGGCTCGACGATCACGGCTTCGCCTTCACGCGGCGAGATGCCAGTCAATTCCTTGATGTTTTCGAGATGTGTGACCATGACCAGATTGTCGGATCCGGAATAGCCGCGGATTTCGGCTACGATCGCGGCGATCTGGGCGGCCTTCTCCTTTTCGTCGGTCTTCAGCAGGTCAAGCGGTGCGAACGGCTCCGGCTCGCTTTCGAAAGCGATGCGGGCGGTCTCGAGGCAGCGGCAATAGCGGCTGGACAGCACGCGCTCGACCGGTGCCGCGCGGGCGCCAAACAGCGCGCCGATCTTGCGCGCCTGTTGCTTGCCGCGCTCCGAGAGATTGACCTGGGTGGCGCATTTGCCGAGGTCGAAATTGGCCGCATCGGTGGTGCCGGTGACCATGGCATGGCGCAGCAGCACCACATGTCCGCCATCGCGCAGCAGCGCCCAGCCGGCTTCCGTCGCATGGGCTGTGGCGGAAACGGCAAGCAACAGCAGCGCCAGCACAAATCGAAACATCAGACATCCTTTTCGGGTGACCGGCAGGCAGGTCCCCGGTGACCGGCATATAGGGACGGCAAAGCCGGCTGAAAGACAAGCCAAGTGCAACCTGCGGCCGAAAAGCCTATCTCTTCGCTATCTGCTTCTTCACCAGATCGATCTTGCGGTCGGTCAGCGGGATGGGGAGGGTGTAGCCGGCTTCGGTAAAGCCCTGCTTGGCGTTCTCGAAGAATTCGACCGCCTTTTGGAATTCGGCATTGCCGCCGCCATAGCTGCCGCGGTTCCAGTGGACGTCGCCGAGATTGTTCTGCTCGAAGGCCCATTGCATCGGCTGGCTTTCGCGGGTGAAGACCTTGAGTGTCGCCTCGAAGGCGGCTTCGGTCTCATCCAGATATTTGGCGGTGCGTTCGAGATTGCCGAGATTGATCAGGCTCATGCCGATGCCGTTCTGCGCGTTCGCCCAGTCGACGGGCGAGTTCTCGAAGGTCAGTACCTCCAGCGCCGCCCGGCGCGCGGCGATCGAAGTGGCCAGTTTGCTGGTGTCGGCCTCGCTCATGCTCAGCCATTGCAGCGCCGAGCCGAGGCCGGCCTGCGCCAGCGCCCATTGCCGCGGCGTCGTCTCGCGCTTGTATTCGCGCAGTGCATCGCGATAGGCCTCGATCGCCTCCTCGTAGTGCACCGGCTTGTCGGTCACGCCGCCGAGCAGTTGCAGCGTGTTGCCGAGATTGTAGTGGGTCATCGCCCAGTCGAGCGGAAATTGCTTCTTGGTGTAGACGCGACGTGCCGCCCGGTATGCGGCGGCCGATTGCTCAAGCTTGGCAGCGTCGCGGGTGCGCTGGCCGAGCGTCTGGTAGATCGAGCCGAGATTGTTCTCCGCCGAAGCCCAATCCGTCGGAAAACGCTGGCGTGTGAATATGGTCAGCGCGTCGCCATAGGCAGCAGCCGCCTCTTCGAGCAGGCCGGTGCCGAGGTCGAAACGGGCAGCACTGCTCAGCGCGTTACCGAGATTGAGACGGCTGCTCGCCCAGGAGAGCGGGAAGGTGTCGCGGGTGCGGATTTCGAGCGCGGCGCGGAACGCCGCGGCTGCCTCGTCGATTTTCGCCTTGTCGTTGCGTTGAGTGCCGAGCGACACCAGCGTGTTGCCGAGATTGTTCTGGACCATCGCCCACTGAACGGGAGCTTTTTCGCGCGTGTATTCTTCAAGCGCCAGCCGGTAGGCGGCCTCGGCCTCGGTCAGGCGCTCGCCGTCCGGTTCGCGCTCCGAAAGCGAGTAAAGCGCAAGGCCAAGGTTGCTTTGCGAGGCGGCCCAGTCCAGCGGGACTTTGTCGCGCGGCCGCTTCTCCAGCGTGGCGCGCATCGCCACCACTGCTTCGTTCAGGCGTTTCGGGTCGCTCTCGCGTTCGCCGATCTTCAGCAGCACATTGGCCAGGTTGTTCTGCGCCGCGGCCCAGTTGAGGTCGTCCTTCTCGCGCTCGAACACGGCAAGCGAATCGCGAAAGATTTTCGCTGCCTCTTCCAGCCGGTCGGTTTGGCGCTCGCGCTCGCCGATCGTCTGCAGCACCACCGCCATGTTGTTGCGGGTGATCGCCCAGTCGCGGTTCTGCTCGCCATTGGGGATGAAGTTCAGGATGACGCGGTAGGCGTCGATGGCGCGCTGCAGCGCTTGCCTGTCGCCGGTGGCGTTGCCATGCGCGTTAAGCGCTTCCGCCTCCTGGTTCTTGTAGTTCCAGCGTAGTCTGTCGTCCCATTTCTCGACCAGCGAGAAGGCCTTGCCGTAATCGTTGGCGGCCGACAGATAGTCGAAGACCAGCGCCGAAGCGTCGGCGCGCCTGGCATAGATCGCCGCGTCGGTAAGACGCTTCTGCCTGACCAGATCCTCTGCCTGGTCGACCACGCCGCTGGCCTGCTCGACCCGGCCCACCGCCTGGTCGAGGAAGTTGCGCGCAGTGACGATAGCGCCCTGGCCGATCGCCTTGTCGGCCGAGGCGACAAGGCGGCTGATCTCGGGGTCGTCGGTGCGCAGCGCGTTGCGCTCGGAGATCATCTTCTTCAGGCGCTCGGCCTGGGCGTCGAGCAGCTTTTGCAGGTCGGTGGGGTCCTCCGGCATCTTTTCGGTGCCGAGCGCCTTCAACACGCCATAAAGCGCGTCGAGCGGCACGCCGTCCTGCAGCGAGGCCAGTTCCACCTGTGCCCGCTTGGGGTTCGGCAACTCGGCGATCGTCAGCAGCAATTGCCGCCGCTCGCCGGTGATCAGCCCGTCGTCGCCGGTCGGTTCCTGCGGTGCTACGCCGAAATAGAGCAGCCGGCGCAGGCTTTCATTGACCCATGGCCGCTGCTTTGTCTTGGTGTCGAGATAGACCTCCTCGGTCACCATGCGCATGACCGAGCCGAACTCGGTGCCCTTCATTGCCGCGAGGTGGCGCAGAAGTGCCGCTGCGTAAGGGCTGTTTTCGCCGACGATGCCGTCGAGTGCCGGCCGCCCCGGCTCAGCGGCAAAGCCGATCACCGTTCCCAGATTCTCCGTCGCGGTCGCGTTTGCCAGTGCCCTAGCGCCGCGCACCGGCTCCAGTCCGCCGGCGCCGATCGGCGAGGCCGAGGCCGTGGGCGCCCGGCGCAGCACCGCGTCCGCCGGAAACGGGTTGGTGCGGCAGGCATCGAGCAGCATGATCGTTACCGGCACGGTCTTCTTCAATTCGTCCATGACGGCGGAGATTGGCACCAGGGCCTGATCGGCGTCCTTCAAGGAAGAAACGTCGGCGTCGACCGGCACCAGATAGTTTTCGCCGCCGGCCTCGATGCCGTGGCCGGAATAGTAGATCAAGGCGACGTCGGCGTCCTCGGCATCCTCGGCGAAACGCTCGAGGTCGCGCTTCAGTTTTGCCGCATCGCGATCGGTGACGCTGCGCGCGTCGAAGCCGAGATCGGTCAGCATCTTGGCGATGTCGCGGGCGTCGTTGGCGGGATTGGGAAGAGCCGCTATGTGCTGGTATTTCGACTGGCCGACAATCAGCGCCACGCCCTTGAGGCTTGTTGGCTCCGCACGAAGCAAGGTCGTGACCAGGCAGAGCAGGGCGGCTACGAAAGCCGTCCGCCACGCCTGCTTGAAGAAGTGCCGATTTCCGACAGCGCCCATTCGCCGCGTGTCCCCCTGACAGCCCTGTATAGCGCGGGCATCCAACCATGAGCAAATTCGGGCAAGAGCCGAGCGGCCGGATTGTTGGCCGGTACATTCGTCAGGGAAGGGCGATTGCGCCGCCGCCGGGGCTCGCCTATCACGGGAAAAATGTCTCCGCTTACCGAAACCGTCCTCTTCGTCTTCTGTCTTGTCGGGCTCGGCTATCTTGCCGGGTTCACCGGCTATCTGAAGCCGGCGAGCGGCGAGGGCGTATCCGAATTCGCCATCAACGTGGCAATGCCGCTTTTGCTGTTCCAGACCATGGTAAAGGCCGATTTCCACGGCGTGGCGCCGTGGTCGCTATGGGGCGCTTATTTCGCGGCGGTCGCGCTCACCTGGGCCGCCGGCCATCTGGTCATTACCCGCATCTTCGCACGAGACGCCCGCGCCGGGGTCGTCGGCGGCGTGTCGTCGTCCTACTCCAACGTCGTCCTGCTCGGCGCGCCCTTCATCATCGGCGTGTTCGGGCCGGCCGGGTTCGAGGTGCTGTCACTGCTCGTTTCCATTCACCTGCCGGTGATGATGATGGCCTCGATCATCCTGTTCGAGATGTTCGGCCGCGGCGGCAGCGAGCCTGTGCATCCGCTCCGCGTCGTCAGGAGCTTTCTCAGGAGGGTATTCATCAATCCGCTGATCATCGGCATACTGGCCGGGCTGGCGTGGCGCTTCACCGGTGCGCCGCTGCCGGTGCTTGCGACGCGGCTGAGCGACGCGCTGGCCGGCACGGCCGCCCCGGTGGCGCTGTTTGCCATGGGGCTCAGCCTGCGCCGCTTCGGCATCTCCGGCAATGTAAGGCCGGCGCTGGCGCTGTCGGCGCTGAAACTGTTCCTGATGCCGGCGCTGGTTCTCGGCCTGGTCTGGCTGATCGGCCTGCCGCCATTGACGGCCAAGGTGGCGGTCATGGTTGCGGCGTTGCCGTCCGGCATCAATTCCTATCTCATCGCGGTGCAGTTCAACACCGGCCAGGCGCTGGCATCGAACCAGATGACCATAGCCACCGCCTGTGCGGTCGTGACCACTGCGTTTTGGCTGACAGTGGTCGTCCATGTTTTTGGATAGGAGCCCGGCTGCATCCCTCTCGCTTTGGCTGGCCCAAACCCTATATGCCATCTTGTGATTGCTTGCGGGGCTTGCCCTGGGCTAAGAGCAGTGGCTCTAGCGATGCTATCGCGCACGTCCATTCACGAAATCAGCGACCGGCCCGCCAGGTGCCGAACGGAGGCGAGATCATGCTTCAGAAAACCAGCCATTTCATGCGGCAGGCCAATCTCATCAATGGCGAATGGGTGCAGGCCGATTCAGGCCAGACGGTCGACGTCAACAATCCTGCCACCGGCCTCAAGATCGGCACCGTGCCGAAATCGGGCAAGGCCGAGACCCGCCGCGCCATCGAAGCCGCGGACACAGCCTTCCAGACATGGCGCAAGACCACCGCGCTCGAACGCTCGAAGCTGTTGCGCAAGCTGCACGACGCAATGATGGACAATCAGGACGTGCTGGCCGAACTGCTGACTATCGAGCAGGGCAAGTCGCTGTTCGAATCGAAGGGCGAGATCGGTTCGGCCGCGTCCTACATATTGTGGTTCGCCGAAGAAGGCCGCCGCACCTATGGCGACGTCGTGCCGTCGCCCTGGGCGGACCGCCGTATCCTGGTGACCAAGGAACCGGTCGGCGTCATCGCCGCCATCACGCCGTGGAATTTCCCATCCTCGATGCTGGCCCGCAAGCTCGGTCCGGCGCTTGCCGCCGGCTGTACCGCCGTGGTCAAGCCGGCGTCGCAGACGCCTTATTCTGGCCTTGCCTGGGGCGCCCTTGCCGAGGAAGTCGGCTTCCCGAAGGGCGTGATCAACATCCTGACCGGTGCCGCCGGCGAGATCGGCGACGAGATCTGTGCCAACCCGCTGGTCAAGAAGATCACCTTCACCGGCTCGACCGAGGTCGGCAAGATCCTGATCCAGAAGTCGTCGGTCACCGTCAAGAAAGTGTCGATGGAGCTGGGCGGCAATGCGCCGTTCATCGTCTTCGACGACGCCGACATCGACCGCGCCGTCGCTGGTGCCATCACCGCCAAATACCGCAATTCCGGCCAGACTTGTGTCTGCACCAACCGCTTCCTGGTGCAGGCCGGCATCTATGACCAGTTCGTCGAAAAGCTGGCCACTGCGAGCAACGGGCTGAAGGTCGGTTCCGGCCTCGAGGACGGCGTCCAGCAGGGGCCGCTGATCGACGAGAAGGCGGTGGAGAAGGTCGAGGAGCTGATTGCCGACGCTACCGCCAAGGGCGGCAAGGTCGTCGCCGGCGGCAAGCGCCACGCGCTCGGCGGCTCGTTCTTCCAGCCGACGGTGATCGCCGATGCGACGCCGAAGATGCGCTTCATGAAGGAAGAGATCTTTGGCCCGGTAGCGCCGGTGTTCAAGTTCGAGACCGAGGAAGAGGCCGTGGCACTCGCCAACGACACTGAGTTCGGCCTGGCCTGCTATTTCTACACCGGCGATCTCGGCCGCGCCTTCCGGGTCATGGAAGGGCTCAAATACGGCATGGTCGGCGTCAATGAAGGGCTCATCACCACCCCTGAGGCGCCGTTCGGCGGCGTCAAGGAATCGGGCCTCGGCAAGGAAGGCGGCCATCAGGGCATCGAGGATTATCTCGACACCAAATATGTCTGCATCGGCGGACTTGGTCTCTAGAAACCGAAAACGATCCTGGGCCGCTTCGGAAGGCCAGGCTGGCATCGAGCAACGAACTTGCGAGCATGGCGATGAAGGACGGCGAGGTTTTCGGCACGACGCAGGCGGGCGAGGAAGTCCGCCGCTTCACCATCCGTGGCGGCGGCCTTACCGCCAACATCATCGGGCTGGGCGCGATCATCCAGGATCTGCACCTGGCCGGGCACGAGGCGCCATTGGTGCTCGGCTATGATCGTTTCGAGCACTATGAGACGGATACCGCCTTCTTCGGCACTGTCGTCGGGCGCTACGCCAACCGTATCCGCGACGGCCGCTTCACGCTTGCCGGCAAACGCTACCAGACCGAGCGTAATTTCCTCGAAAAGCACACGCTGCATGGCGGTTCGCAAGGTTTTTCGCGCCGTGCCTGGGCGGTTTCGCTGCATGGCAGGGATTTTGTCACGCTGACCCTGCATGACCCGGATGGCACGATGGGCTTTCCCGGCGCGCTCGACGTGACCTGCACCTACCGGCTGAAGATCCCCGGCACACTCAGCGTCGAACTGACTGCCACCTGCGAGGAGCCGACGCTCTGCAATCTCACTCAGCATTCCTATTTCAACCTGGATGACGGCGGCACCGGCGACATTCTCGACCACCGGCTGATGCTGAATGCCGGCGCCTATCTGCCGGTCGACGCCGATCTGATCCCGACAGGCACGGTCAAGCCGGTCGACGGCACCCCCTTCGATTTTCGCCAGGCGCGGCCGCTGCGCATGGAGACCGAGGGCGAGCAGCTCCCCTACGACCAGAATTTCTGCCTCGCGTCGACGCGCGGGCCGCTGAAGCAGGCGTCGTGGGCGCAGGGCGCGAATTCCGGCGTCGAGATGGAACTCTGGACCACCGAGCCGGGCGTCCAGCTCTATACCGGCCAGTATCTGGCGCCGTCCTCGCCTGGATTGGGCGGACGCCAATACAGGGCGTTTTCAGGCTTCTGCCTGGAACCGCAAATCTGGCCGGATGCGCCGAACCGGCCGTATTTCCCGCAAGCCACGCTATGGCCGGGCCAGATCTACCACCATGTGACGGAATACCGGTTCAGGCTGCCTTAGGGCGGGAGAGCCGCTGCCGAAGCGTACAACTCGACCGTCGCGAGGAGGCCGAGATGACGCAGGCCATCCAAGGAACTTACCAAGGGCAATCAGTAACGCACTTCGTCGACCCGCAAACCGGCTTGAGTGTCATTCGCGACAGTTCAGGAAATCTCCTGTCTGGATGGAAGCTCAGTCCCAAGCAGCTAGAATAGTCTTGACGACCGGAAAAATGCGAGGCGGACTATGAGCGGCGTATCTGGCGAATACCGTGCGTTGGTTGAAACCTTTCTCGCAGGGGAAGTAGATGCTCCTAAGCTGGTAGAAATTTACTTAAAAAAATTTAAGGATGAGACGCGAGCCATCCCAGATCAGGAGTTTAGGGTGCTAGATGAGATCTTTGCTGACATTGACTCATACACTTCCGATATCAGCTTGATCAGAGAGAATCCTAGATTCTATCTTGACGAAGCACAACTGAGAGTAAAAGTCGCGGAGGCCCTAAACCGGCTCCCATGAGGCTTACCGGGATAACCGAAAGCAATTATCTCAATCCCGCTCTACAGCGGCGCGAGTTCGTGACAGAGCTCAAGCGGGCTCGCCGGCGTCGAGTTCGTCGTCTCCGACGACCATCCGGGGCTCAGGGCGGCGATGCGCGAAGTGCTGCCCGAACGGCCTGGCAGCGCTGCTACGTGCACTTCCTCAGAGACGCGCTCGACTACGTGCCGCGCAAGGTCGACGACGATTGCCTGATGGAGCTGCGATGGTTCTATGACCGGCGCGATCTAGTCTGCGGCAGAGCTTCAGCTATCGGGCGGGTTATCTCAGAACCGGCTGGAGCGTTCTTTCGGCTGAGGCGACTTCAAGCCCTGACACGAGCATTCCGGGTCAGCGGGAAGTCGCGCTGCGGTCTCCAGCGCGACCCGCGAGGCTGTCATGGAGAGATTGGGCAGCACGTCCTCCTGCAGCAATTTCTGGCGGTTGCGATCCATATAGTCGTTGAAGCCCGCCGTCACGAATGCGCAAGGCACGAAACATGCGCCGATCTCGCGCGACAAGGTCGCCTCGGGGGCGATGGAATGGTTGAGTACATCCGCCCCCATGCCCCGATACGCCAAGGCTTCGGCAGGCGTTGTCAGCCGGGGCCCATAACAATGGGCAGCCACCAACTGCTGTTCGATGCCATAAACGCGGCATTCGGCTGGCCAATGACGGCGGGCCGTTTCGACCAGAACCGCCGCACATCTTGGACACACGATTTGCTTGCCCGAACAGTCAAAGCTCTGGCGGTCAGGAAGCAGTGAAAACGGGGTCTGCGTCAGTTCGATGATATCGGCGGCCACCACCATGTCGCCCGGCTGGATCGCCTTGTTGACGGCGCCCACAGTCGAGCAGGCGAGAACTTGCCGTACACCCGCCCGCATCAACACCCAGAACGCGCGGCGATGGCAGGAATGGTCGATACGGTCGCGGGGATTGCCGTGCGAATACATGCACAGAGCGCGCTTCGCTCTCCCTTCGGCTGTGATCGACGCATCGAACTCGAGCAGCTTCCAGTTGTCGGTACGACCGAAAGGTGTTTCAAAACTCATGTCGCGCCGCAACGTGCGCACGCCATCGAATTCGACATCTTCGGGGAAGGCAAGCCCCCAATTTGCCGACCCGGTGATGATGGCCAACCCTACCTGAGGGATGTCCGTCGAATGATCCGTCAGATCGTCGGCCGCGTGGTAATTGGTGGGCATGTTTCCAGTCTCGGTCAGGATTTTTGCCGAAGGGTCACAATCAGGACCACGGCCACGACGATGACGGTCCACAATGTCGAGATCGCCGCAATGGTCGGATCGATCTGATCGCGCAGCGACAGGAACATAAGCTTCGGCATTGTGCTGTTGCGACCGCTTGCGACGAAGATCGAAATCACAGACTCGTCGAGCGAAGTCAGGAACGCCATCAATGTCGCCGACAGCAAGCTGATCCGAAGTTGCGGAACGATTATTTCGCCAATGGCCCTGGCCCAGTTTGCACCGAGGCTGCGCGCCGCCTGAACCTGGTTCCAGTCAAAGCGGGCGAGCGCGGGTAGCAACACAATGCAGGCGACCGGAACGGCCAGCACCACATGTCCGACCAGCACACCGAATAGCGTTCCGATCAGATGTTGTGCGGCCAACACAAAGAAGAGACCGATCGCAAGCAGGATCCCTGGGGTGATCGAGGGGGTCAGCAGGACGCTCTGGATCGTCGCAGCGGTCTTTCCGCCCAGCCGATTCATCGAAATGCAGGCGAGCAGCGCAAATGGCACCGCGATCAACGCCGTCAACGTCCCAAGGATCAAACTCGTTCTGAGCGCGGCCATCCACGTTGCCGAGCCGAAGAAGTTCTCGTACCAGCGCAACGAGTAGGCGTGCGGCGGAAACTCAAGGAGATTCGACGCCGAAAAGGAAAGCGGCACCACCACGAGCGTCGGCAACATCAGAAATGCCATGACAAGAGCGGCAAAGCTCCAGAGCAAAATGCGGGCGAGCCTGTTTTGCGGATAGGCTTCAAGCATGGGAGGCTTCCACCGTGTTCTGGGCCACCAGGCGGCGTGCCGCCAGCAACATCACACCGATCAGCGCCATAAGAACGAGGAGCAGAATGCCCAGGACGCTCGCCGACCCCCAGTCCTGAAAGGTCGATAGTGTACGCTCGATCCGGGTAGACAGAGGATTTACCTTGCCGCCGCCAAGCACCGCCGGCGTGATGAAAAAACCTATGGCGTAGATGAGGACGATGATCGAACCCGAGAAGATGCCGCTCGCCGAAAGCGGCATAATGACTGTGCGGACGACCTGCCTGAGAGTGGCTCCCATGCTCGCAGCCGCGCGAATGAGATTTGGGTCGATATCGCGCATCGCAGCATAAACAGGCAGCAGGAAGAGTGGCAGCATGTAGTGCACCATGCCGATGAGCGTTCCCGTGAAGTTGTACACGAGCGGCAATGGCTCCGCCGTCAGGCCTGAACCGGTCAAAGCCGCGTTGATCAGGCCATCGCGCCGCAAGAGCACGAGCCAACCATAGGTACGCACCAGAATGGAGGTCCACAGCGGCAGCATGACGAACGCCATGAGCACGTTGGCCAGCCTTGGTCTGACGCTGGCCAGCGCCAGCGCCAGAGGGGTGCCGAGAAGAATGCAGGCCGCCAGCGTACCCAAGGATAGTTCGAGGGTCGTGACGAGCGCCGACCACGTCAGTCCGCTCGAAAGGACCTTCTGGTAATTGCCGACGGTGTACTCACCCGCGGTGGTCAGGAAGGATTGCCGGATGATCCAAAGGATGGGCAGTATCGCCGCCAGCCCAACGATGAACAGCGCCGGGAGCGAAAGTGAAAGAAAAAACCGCCGCTCGCGCCGCGCATCCGCCGCGAGCGCCGGATCCCGGACGACGGTCACGCCATCGCTCCCGGTATCGCGTGAACCTTCGCTGCTGGGGCATATGCGGTCATCCGCTGACCGGCGGCAAGCTCGGCGCAGCCGCCGGCCAGCGCTGCCGGAATGCAGACAAGAACCTCTTGCCCACCGTCAAGCGCCAGCGTCAAAAGCCAGTTCTCGCCGCGGAACGCTTTGGCGCGCAGTATTCCTTCGAGAGCCACTCCGTCTCCCCCGACGAGCTTCGCATCAAGATGGAAACTTTCGGCGCGGATCATCAGAGTTTCGCGTGATGCTTCGGCGCCGTCGATTCTGCGTGCCGAGCCCGGGGCCACAATGTTGGCCTCGCCCATGAACTCCGCGACGAAGCGGGTCGATGGACGATCATAAATCCGCTGCGGCGTATCTATCTGCTGGATGCGGCCAGAATTCATCACCGCAATCCGGTCAGACATAATCAGCGCTTCGCGCTGGTCGTGGGTTACATAGATTGTGGTGATCCGTAGATGATCATGCAGACGCCGGATCTCATACTGCATGGTCTCGCGCAGGTTCTTGTCGAGCGCCGACAGCGGCTCGTCCATCAACATCACGCGCGGTTCGAAGACGATAGCCCGCGCCAATGCCACCCGTTGACGTTGGCCGCCGGATAGTGCGGCAACATTGCGCTCCGCCAGACCATCCAGCTTCACGCGGGCCAAGGTATCAAGCGCCCGCTGACGCGCCTCCGCTCTCGGTACCTTGCGCAGCACCAGCGGGTACGCGACGTTCGCCAGGACATTCATGTGCGGAAACAAGGCGTAATTCTGGAATACTATGCCAATGTCTCGTTTGTTGGGCGGCAGGCGGGTGATGTCTCGATCACCCAAGAAAAGTTTACCGGAATCCGGCCGGACAAAACCGGCCAGAGCCATGAGTAAAGTGGTCTTGCCCGATCCCGATGGCCCTAGCAGCGTGAGGAATTCGCCAGCCTGAATGTCGAGCGAAACATTGTCCAGCGCGACGTAGGACCCATAAGCCTTGTGCACGCTTTCGATGGTGATCGCGAGCGACTTCATCATGTGCTCCAGCCTTGAAGCCCGTCGCGTTCGACCGGCTTCACGCGACGCGCTTTAGGTTCTTGTTTTCATGCATGTCGTTGTCGCGCGCTGCACATTTTTGCGCGACATGCGTCAGAGCTGAAAGTCAGCGGGCCATCATTTCATCGAAGGCTCTTTGGGCAGCCTCGCCATTCTTGACCCACCATTCTGAATTGGAAAACACCGAAGTGCCAGCATTTTCAGGCGCGGTCGCAAGGGTCTTCAGACGGTCCGCGGGAATAAGGCCACCCTCATATGCCGCAGGATTGACTGGGCCGTAGGCAATGAAATCGGTCAGCTTGGCAACGCGCGCGGGTTGCGTCATCGCTGCGATGAGCTTCATCGCGGCTTCCTTGTTCGGCGCTCCCTTCGGCACCCCAAGGCAGTCCGTGCCGATGACCGAACCCTTGAACGTGTAGTCAGCCGCGCCGCCATCTGCTTTCACGGTTTGGGCGCGTCCGTTCCAGGTAATGACCAAATCCGCTTCACCGTCTTTCAGCAACTGCGCGGATTGAGCGCCCGAAGTCCACCACACGGCGACGTTTGGTTTGATCGCTTCAAGCCGCTTGATGGCGCGCTCTAGCCCTTCCGGCGTGCTGAGCACGGAATAGACGTCCGCCGGTGCCACGCCGTCGGAGAGAAGCGCGATCTCGATCGAGTCTTGCGCATTGGCGCGCAACGCGCGACGGCCAGAAAATTTGGCAACATCCCAGAATTCCGCCCACGTCTTCGGCGGGTTCTCGCCATAGGTCTTGGTGTTCCACGACATGACCGTGCCATAGGAGTCGAACGGATAGCAGTAGTCGGACTTTGCACCCTCCGGCACGGATTTCGGATCGATGATCTTGTAGTCGAGTGGCTCAAGCAGCGACTGTGCGGCAGCCTGCGCGCCTTCCGGTGAGCCCAGGTGAATGACGTCGGTCGTGACCGCACCCGAGGTGACCTGCATCTTCAAGGCGGCCAGGCCGTCGCTTAGGGTCTCCTCGCGGACATCATAGCCAAGCTCTTTTGCAGCAGGGCCCCACATGGCTTCCTTCATGGCATTGCCATAATCGCCACCTGCGGTCGTGATGGTGACTGTTTGCGCATGGACGGGCAGGGCAGCCGAGATTGCGAATGCTGTTAAGGAAATGCGTAGCCAGGACATAGGTTCTCCTCCCAACTTTATCAAATATCGCTCAAAAGAGCCATTATTTTGTAATCGTAACGTTACGATTGCATCTCAATGCGCTGGAGTCAAGCTGCTTCCTACGGGAGTTTCGATTGACCGGGATGTCGAATTCGGCAACGTTATGGCGGTCAGCAAATCAGCCGGCGCTTTCGCAAATGAAGTCGGGCGAACAATGGCCAATCTAAAGCAGATCGCCGCGGAACTTTCCCTCTCGGTGACCACGGTATCCCGCGCTCTGAAGGATGGGCCGGAAGTGCAGCCCTCGACCATAGCCCGCGTCAAGGAGGCGGCTAAGCGGGTCGGCTATTTACCAAATCATCATGGTCGCGCGCTCAAAACCGGTCGAACGCAGACGCTGACGGCCGTACTCCCGATGGAAACCCGAGACCATCTGTCCGATCTGTTGAAGCTTCCTTTAATCGAAGGCATGACGCTGGCGGCGCGGCAAGCCGGTTATAGTCTGTCCATCTATTCCACCACTCCCGACGACGATCCCGTTGAGAGCGTGCAGCGGCAGCTTCAGGCGCGCAGCGCAGACGGCCTGGTCATCACGCGCCTGGTGTCGGCTGATCCGCGCGTCAAGCTGCTGCTCGATAAACGCATGCCATTCGTCGCGTTTGGAAGAACCGACCTGGATATCGCGTATCCCTATGTCGATGTCGACAATGAACAGATTGCTTACGAGGCGACCCGGCGGCTGATGGATAAGGGCTGTCGACGCATTGCGCTGCAACTTCTCGTTCCGGAGGACCAGGCGAGTGCCATGCGTCTTTCCGGGTATGGAAGGGCAATGGCCGAGGCCGGTATTCCGATCGACCAATCGTTGATCGGTCATGGCATGTTCACCATGGAATCGAGCGCAGGCTGGTTCGATCGCCTGCTGGCGTCGTCGGATCCGCCGACGGGCTTGGCGTGCGCCAACGAACTGGGCCTTCTGGGAGCATTGCACGCTCTCGGCAAGCGGGGTCTTACACCAGGCCACGACGTCCACATCGTCACCCGTGACAGCACGCGGCTGGCACGCTTCCTGCCGGCAAAGATCGGAGTTCATTCCGTGGATATGGCGGGTGTTGGACGCAAACTTATCGAAGTCCTGGAGAGCCGGATCATCAATCCGCTTGGGCCGGTGGAGACAGTCTTGGTGCAAGGCAGATTCGAGCCGGCCGAATAGTCCGGGCTGCCCTCAGGAGGCCACCTCGTCTTGAACCGGCCGGATCAGCGCCTTTGCGGCAGCAGCTCCCGCCGCTAGGATGCGATCCGATAATTCCGTCCCTTCCACGGCGCGCGCGAGTTGAAGCGTGCCGATGAGCGTTGCAAACATGCCCAACGCAGCGCCTTCTGGATCATTGGTCTGCGGCAGAGCTTCAGCTATCTGGCGCACCAGGGATTGAACGCGCTCGGCGTAGAGGGCCCGCGTTTCAGGCGGCTGCCGCGCTATTTCCGGCAACAACGCGGCCGAAGCGCAGCCCTTTCCAGGATTGTCCCGGTGCTCGGCCGATAGATAGGCCTCTATGGCCATTTCCGGGCCGCCGGCGTCCAACGCTTCCTGCACTTGATGCGACTGCGCGTCCAACGCCGCCGCCACGCTTTCACGGACGAGCTCCGCCTTGGACTGGAAGTGCGGATAGAAGGCGCCGTTCGTCAGCCCGGCGTCGCTCATGATGGTCGCCAGGCCGGACGCCGCGATGCCGTCAGATCGAAAACGTTCGGCGGCGACCTCCATGATCCGGCTGCGTGACGCGTCTTTTCGGCCCTTTTCGTAGCGCATGGTCTTTCTTTCCTGTCCTGCTATTGCATTATGCCCATAATCTGATATTACGACCATAATTCAATTCGTGGAAATAAGCTAGACCTCTCGAACCTGGAACATCAAAAATGAATGGGAATTCTGAAAAAACCGCAATCGTGACCGGAGCCTCCTCCGGCATCGGCCGCGCCAGCGCCGAGGCCTTGGCGCGGGCGGGGTTCACTGTCTTCGGGACAAGTCGCCGCAAGACCAGTAATAGCCCAAATGGAGTGACCATGCTGGCATGCGACGTGACCGATGATGCGGCCGTCAATGCGCTCGTTGCCACCGTGCTCGCGCAGACCGGCCGGATCGACCTCCTGGTCAACAATGCCGGTGTCGGCCTGCTAGGAGGCGCCGAGGAATCCTCCGTCGCACAGGTACAAGCGCTGTTCGACGTCAATCTGTTCGGCGTCATGCGGATGACCAATGCGGTATTGCCGTCGATGCGGCGGGCGGCGAAGGGCGCATCATCAATATCGGCTCGATTCTGGGACTGGTACCCGCGCCATACTCAGCTCATTACTCGGCGGTCAAGCACGCGCTCGAAGGCTATTCGGAATCGCTCGACCACGAGGTGCGTGCCTTCAACGTCCGCGTTTCCGTCATCGAGCCGGCATTCGTCCGCACCGTCTTCGACCAGAACGGCATCGAGCCGGATTTGCTGTTGAAGGAATACGATCGGGCTCGAGCCGGGCTCAAGGCGCTGCTGGGCGATGTGATGCCGATAGCCGATCGGCCGGAAGTGGTGGCGAATGTCGTCGTCAAGGCGGCGACCGATGCCAGTCCGCGACGGCGTTATACCGCTGGCAAGGCAGCGCGCCAGGTCAGCCTGCTGCGCCGCTTCGCCCCCGCGGGGATTTTCGACAAGAGCCTGCGCAAGCAGTTCCGGTTGCCGGTATGAACGACAGCGAGCCAGAGGATTTCACGCACGTGCGACTAGCAACAACGACACATTTGGCCAGGCCCTACGAAACGGAGGCGCCAAGCATGACACATACATCCAATCGGTCGCCGCGTTCACCGGCATTGTTCCAGGACGCGCCAACACGCTCGGTCGATGTCGGCGGTACTGCCTTTGCCTACAGGGAACTCGGGCCCAGGACGGGCGTGCCGGTGATCCTGCTCAACCATCTGGCTGCTCAGCTGGACAATTTTGATCCGCGCATCGTCGATGGCCTCGCTGCGACCCGGCGGGTGATTGCCTTCGACAATCGTGGCATCGGTGCTTCGGGTGGCAAAACTCCGTCGACCATTTCTGGCATGGCGCGGGATGCAGTCGCCTTTATCCGGGCGCTGGGGTTCGAAGAAGTCGATCTCTTCGGCTTTTCACTCGGCGGCTTCGTGGCGCAAGAGATCGTGCTGACCGAGCCCAAGCTTGTGCGCAAACTCATCCTGGCTGGCACGGGGCCGGCCGGTGGGCAAGGCATCGACAAGGTGACGCCCCTGACGATCGTGGACATGATCAAGGGCGCACTGACTTTGCGGGATCCGAAATACTATCTCTTCTTCACAAGGACGCCGAATGGGCGCCGCGCCGCAAACGCGTTTCTGGGACGGCTGAAGGAGCGCCGGAATAACCGGGACAAGGCGGTATCGCTGAGCGCGTTCGGCGCGCAACTCAAGGCGATCAAGGCCTACGGACTGCAGGCGCCACAAGACCTGAGCACCATCCGCATTCCCACTTTGGTTGCGAATGGCGACCAGGACAGGATGGTGCCGAGCAGCAATACCTACGATCTCGCCGGGCGTATCCCTGGGGCGCATCTGGTTGTCTATCCGGATGCCGGGCATGGCGGGGTATTTCAGAACTACGCCGATTTTGTCCCGAAAGCCCTGTCCTTCCTCGAGGCTGAGGCCTTGCCGCAGGGCGGGTATGCAGCTGAAAACGTTCGGCTTGTTTCGCCCCGAACAGCAACAGACATTCCTAGAAAGTAACTGCCATGAAGGCATTCGTTGTCGATAAGTATAATAAAAAGGGCATTCTG
The DNA here is from genome assembly GCF_042295465.1 of Mesorhizobium sp. ISC25. Lineage (NCBI taxonomy): Bacteria > Pseudomonadati > Pseudomonadota > Alphaproteobacteria > Hyphomicrobiales > Phyllobacteriaceae > Mesorhizobium > Mesorhizobium sp. ISC25. The sequence continues at coordinate 744,680 of NZ_CP135441.1, forward strand.
CGGTTGGCCGAAATGCCGGAGCCGGAGCTCCAGGACAGCGATGTTCTGGTCGAGGTCCATGCCGCAGGGGTGAACCTGCTCGATTCCAAGGTCAGAACCGGAGAATTTAAACTCATCCTGCCCTATCACCGGCCCTTCATCCTGGGCCACGACGCGGCCGGGAAGGTTGTTCGCGTGGGATCGAAAGTCCGCAAGTTCAAAGCCGGCGACGAGGTCTATGCGCGGCCGCGCGATGGCCGGATTGGGACATTCGCCGAATTCATTGCCATCAATGAAGCCGACGTAGCCTTGAAGCCTGCGAATCTCAGCATGGAAGAGGCGGCGTCGATTCCCCTGGTCGGTCTCACCGCCTGGCAGACGCTCATCGAACGGGCAAACCTGAAGAAGGGACAGAAGGTCTTCATTCAGGCTGGTTCCGGCGGCGTGGGAACATTCGCCATTCAGTTGGCCAAGCACCTCGGCGCGACCGTTGCGACAACAGCGAGCGCGGCGAGTGCCGATCTGGTGAAAAGTCTCGGCGCCGACGTCGTCGTCGACTACAGGAAAGACGACTTCGAGAAAGTTCTGTCGGGCTACGATGTCGTCTTGAACAGCCAGGACGCCAAAACACTGGAAAAATCCCTGAGCGTGCTGAAACCGGGTGGGAAGCTCATCTCCATCTCGGGTCCGCCGGATCCCGAATTTGGCAGGGAAAAGGGACTGAATTTGATGCTGAGGCTGGTGCTGCGCTTCCTGAGTCGCGGAATTCGGGCCAAAGCCAAGCGCCGCGGCGTGCAGTTTTCGTTCCTCTTCATGTGGGCGCAGGGCGATCAGCTGAGCAAAATCACCTCCCTCATCGAAGGCGGCGCGATCCGCCCGGTTGTGGATCGGGTTTTTCCATTCGAAGCGACCAATGACGCTCTGGCCTATGTCGAAACAGGACGCGCCAAGGGCAAGGTCGTCATCAAGGTCAGATAGCAGTTGCCTCGAACGCAGCCCTCAGCGTCTCGAACGGCGCCAGCGCGCCACGCACCTGCACGACGGCGGCGGCGACGCGATGGGCGCGCAGCACGGCTTCTGCCGGGGCATGGCCGGCAAGGCGAGCGGCGAGATAGGCGCCGTTGAAGGAGTCGCCGGCGCCGGTGGTGTCGACCGGGGTGGCGACGTGTACCGCCGGAATCGATTGCAAGGTTCCGTTTTGCGCGATCAGCGCCGGTTCCTCGCCGTTCTTGACGACGACTTCGCCGACCAGCTTTCGCAGCCGTTCGGCTGTTTCCTGCGGTGTCGTATCACCAAACAGCATCTGCTCATCGGGAAAGGTGGGTAGTGCGATGTCGGCGACGGCGAGCGCCTCGAGGATCGCGGCCTGCGCTTCCTCGCGCCGGCGCCACAGCCGCAGCCGGTAGTTGGGATCGAAGGCGATCAGCGAGCCGGCCGCGCGCGCCTTGGCCACGGCCGTTAGCAGTACCTTGCGTGCATCCTCGTCGAGGATTGCCAAAGTAATTCCGGAAAAATAGACAAGCGCCTGGTTTTCAAGGCTTTTCTGCAAAGCGGCTGGGTCCGAAGCCAACTGCCTTGCGGCCGCATCGGCCCGCCAATAGGTGAAAGAACGTTCGGCGCCGGTCAGCGTGATCGCATAGAGGCCGGGGCGGGCGCCCGCTATCACCGGGCTGGCGCCGATGCCGATGCCGTTCTCGGCCAGGAACTTGATCTGGTCCCGTGAGAACGGGTCGTCGCCGAAGGCCGACACATAGGTCGCCGGCCGCTCGCCGCTCAAGGCATGCAGCGCCCACAAAGTGTTGAACGTGTCGCCGGCAAAGCCCATGCGCCAGTTCGGCCCGACCTGCCCCGAAAGCTCGAGCATGCACTCGCCGATCGAGGCGATGCCGTTTCCTGCCATGAAGTACTCCTCCATCCTGCAATTGCGGTGCTGTAGCTTTTTGCTGCCGGCAGCGCCATGCTTGGCGACGGCGGATTCTTGCACTGGGCGCAATTTCCCACAGGGGCGTGGGACGCGATCTGCCCAGCGAAACGTTATCCGCAGAACAGGAATAGGTTTGGCATCGTTATGGCGTTATCTTCTTGGAGGCCTCGGCTTGGCTACCTTGCTCGCCGGCGTGCTGGCAATCGTCTATCTGACGGCGCCGCATGCGCCGCAACCAAGCTCGGACGTAGGCCGTTCCAAGACGACAGCGAACAAGCTGTTCGTGGCGACTTTCGAGCCCGAGAAGGGCGTCATCCGGCAGGGCGAACTGGAATCCTGGCTGCTGACGCTGAAAACCGTCGAGGGTGCGCCGGTGGAAGGTGCTGCGATAACGATTTCCGGCGGCATGCCGCAGCACAAGCACGGTCTGCCGACCAGCCCGCAGGCGACCGATTACCTCGGCGAGGGGCGCTATCGCATCGACGGCGTGAAATTCACGATGAGCGGGTGGTGGCAGTTGCATTTTGCCATTTCCGCCGCTGCCGGTTCGGACACTGTCGTCTTCAACGTGGTGCTGTGAGCCACTGATGGGCCGGTTTTCCAGTCTTCTCGCGTTGGTGATGGTGGCCGTGCTCGCCGGCTGCGGCAGGCCGCAGTTTTCCGACGCCGAGAAGCAGACCGTCGCCTCGCTGGCCCTGTCCAAGCTGCCGCCGCTGAAGCGCGACACCACCAATCGCGTCGCCGATGTGCCGGCCGCCGCGGCACTCGGCTCGACGCTGTTCTTCGACACCGGGATGAGCGGCGACGGCACGGTATCGTGCTCGACCTGCCACAAGATCGACCGCCAATTCCAGGACGACCTGCCGCAAGCGGTCGGCGTCGGCCGCACCAACCGTCGTACCATGCCGTTGGCCGGCGTCGCGCATGATCCCTGGTTCTTCTGGGACGGGCGGCGCGACAGCCTGTGGGCGCAAGCGCTGACACCGCTCGAAAATCCGCTGGAGCAGGCCGGCAACCGCGCCGCCTTCGCGCATTACATCAAGGCCCGCTTCGGCGAGCGTTACGAGCGCATCTTCGGGCCGCTGCCCGACCTTTCGGGCGTGCCGGCCGATGCCAGCCCGCTCGGCACCGATGCCGAGAAGGCGGCCTGGAACGCCATGCCCGCCAGCCAAGCCGAGGAGGTCAACCGCGTCTTTGCCAATATCGGCAAGGCGATCGCCGCCTTCGAGCGCTCGATCGCGCCGCCGCAGACGCGCTTCGACCGCTTTGCCATCGACCTGGCTGCGGGCGCCGAGCCGAAAGGCGACGCCGCCTTTTCGCCGGAGGAAATCCTCGGCCTGAAGCTGTTCATCGGCAAGGCCAATTGCGTGACCTGCCACAACGGCCCGCGTTTTACGGACGGCAGCTTCCACAACACCGGCGTGCCGCCGGTCGCAGGCCTGCCGCCGGATCGCGGCCGCGTCGACGCGGTGGCGCAGGTCGAGGCCGATCCGTTCAACTGTTTCGGCGCCTTTCGCGACGGCGATGCCACCGCCTGCCGCGAGCTGCGCTTCATGGTCAAGGCCGGGCCGGAACTCGTCCGCGCGTACAAGACGCCATCGCTGCGGGGCGCGGCCACCCGGTCGCCCTACATGCATGCCGGGCAGTTTTCCTCGCTGGACGAGGTGGTGGCGCATTATTCCAAGGCGCCGGCAAGTGTCGAAGGCACATCCGAGATCCATCCGCTGCAGCTTTCGGATCGCGAACGCGCGGCGCTCGTGGCGTTTTTGAAGACGGTGGCGGAGTGAGGTTGGGTTTGCCGGGACGTGAAGATAGATTTCGACTTTCCCGACTTGAAGCAAATTAAAAAGGTGGCAATCACAAAGCCTCGAGATTAGCTGAGACATCCCTCCACTTCGTCATCCCAGGGCGGAGCAAGGAGCGAAGCGACGCGGCGCAGACCCTGGGATGACGAAGGGATGGTGGGGATAGGCTAATCGCCAGCGTTGGATCGGCCGCTGACATCGGTCTGTATGCAGAGATACTCACCGGTCCTTCACCGTCTCCATCGCGACAAACGTCGAGGTCTGGGCGACGTTCGGCAGGGCGGAGATGCGCTCGCCGAGCACGAGGCGATAGGCGGCGATGTCGGTAGTGCGGACTTTCAGGAGATAGTCGAAGCTCGACGCCATCATATGGCACTGCTCGATCTCCGGCACCGCCTGCACGGCGCGGTTGAAGGCGTCGAGCGCGGCCGAGCGGGTGTCGGACAGTTTCACCTGGACGAAGGCGACATGGCCTTCGCCCATGCGCTCACGGTCGATGATCGCCTGGTAGCCCCTGATAAAGCCGTCCTTCTCCAGCCGCTTCACCCGTGCCTGCACCGGCGTCTTCGACAGGCCGACTTTCGCCGCCAGTTCCGACATAGAAAGCCGGCCATTGCTGCCCAGGGCCAACAGGATGTTCCTGTCGATCCGGTCCAATTGGTCTTCTGCCATCGGATTCCTGGTCGAATTGGAGGTTATCCGTCCTAATGATAGATCAATCGACCTGTCCTGTCGATTTCTTTGGACCGACTGGACTCCCTACTTATGTTAGCTTGCGCCATTCGGTCCGGTAACGGCCGGCCCGCTCTCTTATGCTCGCTCTACAGGACCGCCATGCCAGCGCTCGACACCATCCGCCAGCAGATCCGTGCCAATTATTTGCCCGACGAAGACCAGGCGGTGAAGCGGCTGGCCGAGGCGACGGGGCTCTCGGGGAAAGACCGAAAGGCGATCTCGGCCCGCGCCGCCGACCTGGTGCGGGCGGTGCGCGGCTCGTCCGATCCGCGGCTGATGGAGGTCTTTCTGTCCGCCTACGGCCTTTCCACCAAGGAGGGCGTCGCGCTGATGTGCCTGGCCGAAGCGCTGCTGCGGGTGCCCGACACCGAGACGATGGACGACCTCATCGCCGATAAGATCGCGCCGCATGACTGGTCGGCGCATTCAGGCGGCTCGAGCTCGATCTTCATCAATGCGTCGACCTGGGCGCTGATGCTGACAGGCCGGGTGCTCGACGAAGGCGAGGGCGGCATCGAAGGCACGCTGCGCGCCATGGTGCGCCGGCTGGGCGAGCCGGTCATCCGCAAGGCGGTCGCCGCCGCCATGCGTGAAATGGGCGAGCAGTTCGTGCTCGGCCGCACGATTGCCGAGGCCGTCAAGCGCGGCCGGCCGATGACGCAGAAGGGCTACCTCTATTCCTTCGATATGCTGGGCGAAGCGGCCCGCACCGAGGCCGACGCCCTGCGCTATCTCAAGGCCTATGCCGACGCCATCTCGTCGCTCGATGCCGGCGCCAACGGCCCCGACATCCGCCAGAATCACGGCATCTCGGTAAAACTGTCGGCGCTGCATCCGCGCTATGAAGTGACGCAGAAGGAAAAGATGCTGCCCGTCATGGCCGAGCGGCTGCTGTCGCTGGCGCTGGCGGCGCGCCATTCGCGCATGGGGCTCAACATCGACGCCGAGGAAGCCGACCGTCTCGATTTGTCGCTCGACGTCATCGAGCGCGTGCTGGCCGAACCGGAGCTTGCCGGCTGGAACGGCTTTGGCGTCGTCGTGCAGGCCTATGGCCCGCGCGCCGCCTTCGTCATCGACTGGCTCTACGAACTGGCGAGGAAATACGACCGCAGCATCATGGTGCGGCTGGTCAAGGGCGCCTATTGGGACACCGAGGTCAAGCGGGCGCAGACGCTCGGGCTCGACGGCTATCCGGTCTTTACCCGCAAGGCCAACACCGACGTCTCCTACCTGGCCTGCGCGAAGAAGCTCTTGTCGATGACCGACCGCATCTACCCGCAATTCGCCACCCACAACGCCCACACCGTCGCCGCCATCCTGTCGATGACGACGGAGCGCGATACATTCGAGTTCCAGCGGCTGCATGGCATGGGCGAAGCTCTGCACGAGACGGTGCGCAAGGCCGAAGGCACGCGCTGCCGCATCTATGCGCCGGTCGGCGCTCATTCCGACCTGCTCGCCTACCTGGTCCGCCGGCTGCTCGAAAACGGCGCCAACTCCTCCTTTGTCCACCAGCTCACCGACGAGGAGGTCGAGCCCGAGGACATCGCCCGCGACCCGCTCGAGACGGTGGAGAAACAAGGCCCCGCCGCCAATCCGGCGATCGTGCCGCCGTCGGCGATCTTTGGCCCCGGCCGGCGCAATTCCAAGGGTTTCGACATCACCGACACGCTGACGCTCGCGGCGATCGACAAGGCCAGGGCCGAGTTCGCCGGGCCGGACCGCTGGCACGCCAAGCCGGTCAGCCGCGCCGCCGGCTACGGCAAGCAGCGTCCGGTCGTCAATCCGGCAAAACCTTCAGAAGTGGTCGGCACGGTCAGCGAGGCCGGCGCCAAGCAGGTCGAGACCGCCGTGCGCATCGCCGTCGAAGCACAACCGGCATGGGCAAGACGCCCGGTCGCCGAGCGCGCTGCCATTCTCAACCGGGCGGCCGATCTCTATGAGGCGAACGCCGTCGAGTTCTTCGCGCTGGCCGCCCGCGAGGCCGGCAAGTCATTGGCCGACGGCGTCGCCGAGGTGCGTGAGGCGGTCGATTTCCTGCGCTACTATGCTGCCGAGGCCGCCAATGCCGAAGCTGGAACGGAGGCGCGCGGCGCCATTGCCTGCATCTCGCCGTGGAATTTTCCGCTGGCCATCTTCACCGGGCAGATCGCAGCAGCGCTCGTCACCGGCAATTCCGTCATCGCCAAGCCTGCCGAACAGACGCCGCTGATCGCCTTCCGCGCTGTCCAGCTGCTGCGCGAGGCCGGCGTGCCGGAAGACATCATCCAGCTTCTGCCCGGCGACGGCCCCACGGTCGGCGGCCCGCTGACCGCCGATCCGCGCATTGCCGGCGTCTGCTTCACCGGCTCGACCGAGGTCGCCAAGCTGATCGAAAAGCAGCTCGCCGACACCGCCGCGCCTGACGCCATGCTGATTGCCGAGACCGGCGGCCTCAACGCCATGATCGTCGATTCCACCGCACTTCCCGAACAGGCGGTGCGCGACATCCTCGCCTCCGCATTCCAGAGCGCCGGCCAGCGCTGCTCGGCATTGCGCATGCTCTACTTGCAGAAGGACGTCGAGAAGAAGATGCTTGAGATGCTGAAGGGCGCGATGGAAGCGCTCAGCCTCGGCGACCCCTGGCGGATCTCGACCGACGTCGGCCCGGTCATCGATGACGAGGCGCAAGCGTCGATCCGCGACTATTGCACCAAAATGGGCCTGCAGGGCCGGCTGATTGCCAAGCTCGAAGCGCCGAAGGACGGCCGCTTTGTCGCGCCGCACGTCTTTCGGGTCAAGGGCATCGAGGAGTTGGAGCGCGAGGTGTTCGGGCCGGTGCTGCATGTCGCCACCTTCGATGCCGACGAGATCGATGCTGTGATCGCCGCGATCAACCGCAAGGGCTACGGCCTGACCTTCGGCCTGCACACCCGTATCGAAGGCCGCGCCCAGCATTTCGTCGACGGCATCCATGCCGGCAACATCTACGTCAACCGCAACCAGATCGGCGCCGTCGTCGGCGCGCAGCCGTTCGGCGGCGAGGGGCTTTCCGGCACCGGGCCGAAGGCCGGCGGCCCGCATTATCTCCGGCGCTTCCGCAAGGGACCGGAGGCCGGCACCCATCTCGCCGAAGGCCGCAAGGTGACGGCGACCGAGCTCGCCGACAATCTGCCGGATCCGGCGTTTGGCGGCTGGTCGACGCGTCCGGATCGTGTCGCCATCCTGAGGAAACATCTGCGCGGCAAGGGTGCCGCAGCCATCGGCACTGCAGCCGCGATCGATTTCGGCCAGGTCGACCTGCCCGGGCCGACCGGCGAGGCCAACACGCTGTCGCTGTCGCCGCGCGGCCGCGTGCTGTGCCTCGGTCCCGACGCGGATACGCTGCTTGCTCAGACGATCCAGGCGCTGGCCGCCGGTAATGCGGTGCTCGCCGTCGCCCCCGGCGCGCCGGCGGCGCTATCGGCGCTTACTGGCAAGGGCCTGCCGCTGGCGGCCATCGACGGCAGACCGGACCCGGTCGAAGCGCGCTCGCTGCGGGTCGATGTCGTCGCCTTTTCCGGCACGCCCGAGGCCGCGCGCATCGTGCGCAAGGTCATCGCCGAGCGCGCCGGCCCGATCGTGCCGCTGGTCAGCGAAGTCTATTATCCGGCCGCCTATGCGCACGAGCGCGCCGTCTGCGTCGACACCACGGCGGCGGGCGGCAACGCCAGCCTGCTGGCTGCGGCCTGAGGGTTTCGCTACGGCTCGCTCATCGCGGGCAGGGGCGGCGCCGACTTTGGTGCCCGCATGGGGACGATCTTACCTGATACCGAGCGGCACCTGGAATTGCCAGGACGAGCGACCGGCTCCGTCTGGAATCGGGGGAAACGGAGAAGCCCGGCGGACTGCGTCGAGTGCGGCCTTGTCCAGCGCGGCAACACCCGAACTGCCCGTCAGCCTGGCTGACCGGACGTTGCCGTTCGAAGCGACAGTAAAGGCAACCGTAGCTGTGCCGGTGGCGCGCGTGCGTGTCGAATTGAAGGCCCGCACCAGCTTTGATCGGATCTTGCCGGGATAATTCGTGACGGCTGCATTGCCGACGCCTGATTTGCCGCCCCTGCTGGCGGTCAGGATCTTGCCGTCCTTCCTGCCGTCGGCCGTGCCGCGCGCGACATCCGTTTCGTCACGGCCGCCGGAGCCGGTCTTTCTCTTCTTGGAATCGGCTTTGGCAAGTGCCTTGCCCGCCTTCTTGCGCAGGGCCGGCTTTTCAGGCTCGTTTGGTTCGGCCTTCCTGGCCGGCTTGTTCTTAGCGGTTGCCTTCTTCGGCTGCTTGGGCTCCGGCCTGTCCGGCTTCGGTTCTTCCGCCGCGCCGACTGTCTCGGTCGTCTGAACTGTTTCGGCCGGCGCCGGGTCGGCTGGTGCTGGTGCATCTGTCTCGGCAGGCTCGGCAGTTTCGACCGCGCTGACTGGCGGCGGCACGGCCTTGTCGTCAGTGGGCACCAGCCTGTCGATCGCAAGGATGTCGGGCGATGGGTGCTGGCGGGCAGGCTGGACGGCTTGGGCAGGTGCTGGCTCGGTGGGATCGGCAAGGGCAGCAGTTTCCGTGGCGGCCTCGCTGACCGGCTCGACCACTTCTGTTCCCAATGCTTCGGCCGCGTCAGTGACCGGCTGGAGCGTCTCCTCGGCCGCGGTCGCCTGTGCCTCGACCGTTTCGACGGGCCTGGCGTCGAGCATGGTCACCATCGTTATGTTGGTCACTTCCGGGTCGTCTGCGGCATCGCCGGCCGCCTGCTGCGGGTCGGCGCCGAAGAGCATTTCGCCTTGCTGGTCGGCACCTTCGATCCTTGGCCGGTCGTCCGGCAGCGTGAGAAAGGCCAGCGCCACTGCTACGTGGAATGCGCAAGAGCAGGCGATCGCCACCGTCCAGGTGCGGCGCCGCTGCTTCTGTCGTGCCTGCCGCGATGGCTCCCCAGGCACCGTAGGCAAGTCGCCGTCCGCATCGGCGATGTAACTGTCTTCCGGCCTGTCGCGCGGCGAAACACGCAGCGCCCCGCGCGGGATGGCGAAATCCGGATCGTCCGGTTCCGGCGGCAGGAAACCGGCTAGCGGCCACGCCACGGTGTTTCGCGCGAATGCGGGTTCCAGTCCCAAATTCAGACCCCGAAGGCGATGCCGGTCCTGGTCTGCGTCTTCAGCCCGCGCATGCAGGCATTTGGCTCGGCACCGGCGCATTCCGTGGCGCTGTTGATCAACACGCGGCTGACCTTGCCGCAATCGGTGCCGGCAAGGTCGAAACGCGTCACCTTGGTCTTGCCTGCCGGCAGCTCCTTGAAATCGAGCACGGTCAGCCGATCGACGACGCCGGCCTCGTTGAACAATGCGATCTCGAACGCCGCCTTGGAAAGACCGGCGCCGAGATTGTTGGTGACCACGAAGGTCAGGCGGCAGCCCTTGTCGGATGGCTGTGCGCCGTTCAGCTCGAGGATCAGCGCCGGCGCTTGCTGTTGTGTCCACGCCTGAGCTGCCGCAAGCGACATTGCCAACACAGCGGCGAACAGACGAAGGGGTGCTGTCACGCCTTGCATCATCGTCAGCCTCCAAACCTCATGGTCGCCGCCAGCTTCAGCGTAACGCCGGGCTCGTAGACGACACTCGTGGTCGACGCGTTCAGCGGGTTGGCATATTTGACGTCGAACAGATTGTCGGCGCGGAAATCGACCTTGAAATTGTCGATCGCCTGGTAGCTGGCGAAGGCATTGACCAGCGTATAGTCCTTGGCCACCGCGTTGCCCTGCGGCTTGCCGTTGTATTGCACCTCACCGCCGATGGTCAGCCTGTCCTCAAGGAAGCGAAAGCCGAGTTGCCCGGTGACCTGGGAGGAGGGGACGGTGACAAGGTCCGCCCGTTCGCCTTCATAGGAAATTGTGTGGCCATCGGTGAACGAGGCGGAAAGGCCGGCAAAGCCCCACGCTGCGTCATAGACGCCCTCCATCTCGAAGCCGTGGATCTTGGCCTTGGCGAAATTCTGATACTGGAAGCAGATCGGGATGCCCGGACCGAACGGGCAGCCGCTGGTCGGGTCGAACGCCGATAGCGTTACGCCGTCGATGTAATCGTCGACATTGTTGTTGAAATAGGCCGCCTTCAGCCGCAGCGCGTCGTCGGCCTCAATGACACCGTTGGTGCTGTAATTGACGCCGATTTCCACGGTCTTGCCGGTTTCGGGCTTGAGATTGGGATTGGGGAGGAACGGGAAGCTGACGCCGGCTGGATGGTTGCCGCTGATCAGGGTCTCCGACAGCGACGGAGAACGATAGCCTTCAGCGTAGGTGCCGTAGAATTGCAGCCCGGAAAGGCTGGCGGTTTCGAAGGGCGAAACGCCTACTGTGATGCGTGGCGACAGCCGGTTGCCAGAGGTTTCGCCGACATCGCTGTCGAGCTTGTAGCTGTCGTAACGCAGTCCGGCGATGACCTCGAGCCAGTCCCAGGTGAGCTTGTCCTGAACGTAAGCGCCGGAGACGTTTCTATCGCCCGAGGGCGTGTAGAAACTATCGCCGCCCGCCGTGCCGCCTGTCTCGACATCGTCGCCAACCCAGTCGCCGCCATAGGTCAGCTCATGCGCAAAGCCGCCGGTCTCGAATCTCGACGTGTTCCAAATGTCGATGCCGGAGGTGCCGATGTCGAACGTCGATTTCGAACCCGCCGGCAGAACCACAGGCAGACCGGTGACCGGATCAAACCGGTTTTGCGCGACAAGGGTCGTCAGATCGAGCTTGGTCTTGTTGTACGAGGCGTTGATGTGGAGATCGAGCCAGCTCTTGTCCTCGTCGGTGATGTTGTAGCGGGCCGTGAAGGTATTCGCCTTCAGGTCGGCGTCGTTCACCGGCGTACTGCCGCTTGTCTCGGTCCATCCGTCGTTCGAGCCGATCCAGCCGAGCTTCAGCTCGCTGTTTTCGCTGGGGCGGATGGTCGTCTTGAGCAGGCCGCTCAAGACGTCGAAGCCAGTGCCCGCTACAGTGTCGCCGCCGCCATGCTTGTAGTCGTCATAGTTGCGGTAGACGATGTTGCCGAGCACGTCCCAGTTCTCGTTGATCCGATAGGCGCCGGTGGCGCTGGTGCTCCAGCCTTCACCGTTGGTTTCATAACGTCCGGTCGCTGATGCCGCCCAGATCTCGTCCGGCTTGAGGAAATCCTGAGCATCCTTGGTGTCGAAAAAGACGACGCCACCGATCGCTCCGGAGCCGTAGGTGTTGGCGACCGGGCCGCGGATCACGTCGACGGATTTGATCAATTCGGGATCAATGTAGAAGGTCGATTGCGTGCCATGATCCGAGCGCTGGAAATTCTGGCGGGCACCGTCGACGATGACGGAGACGCGGCCGAAGTCCTGCAGGCCGCGGATGTTGATGCTGGAACTGACACGCCTTGCGTCGGCCTGGACGGCGACACCCGGCACACCGAACAGCATTTCGTTGGGCGTCGTCGCCATGCGGCGCTCGAGCTGTTCCTCGTCGACATGGCTGGCTGAAGCAAGCGACTCGATCGCCGTCTCGCCGGTACGGCTGAGGATCAGGATCTTGTCGAGCAGCGTGGTACCCGCCGGGGCCGGCTTTACCTTTTCGGGCTGTTGAGACGGGTCAGTCTGCTGCTGGTCGGCTGCCGGTTGGGCGGCCTGCTGGGCGCCGGCCGGTGTGGCGAGCAGCGGGATCGCCGCCGCGCCGGCCAGCAACGCGGCCATTTTGCTTGCCATAGACCCCATTTTGCTTGCCGTCGACCAGTGTGCCAGACCGCTGCCCGCCGGCCGTCCCCAATTCGCCAACCCCATGCTGCAACTCCAAGAATCCATGTTCGCTGCTGGCTGGCTTGGGGCTCGCTGGCATTTTTCATCGCGTCCGGCGTCTTAAATGTTGACTCATTTACTCCTGTATTGCACTGCTAGATAACATGATCATTCGAGTCAAGAATTGAATCGGCATTTCACGCAGGCGCCGAGCCAGATGCCCGGCACAGGAAAGGGATCGAACCAATGAACACGCACAATCCCAGCGACTTTCGCTATCGCGTCCGCCGTTCCGACGAAAATTCCGTCCGTTTCGACCGGGTCCAATCGGCCGTGAGAACGCTGTCCAGCAACACGCTGTTCCAGGGCGAGCACGAGATCGGCATCGAACATCACGGTGCGCTGTATCGGCTGAAGATCACCCGGCAGGGCAAGCTCATCCTCAACAAGTAGGTGGTGGAAATGGACCAGCGCGTAAAACCCGCCCCGCACGAGATCCGGCGGGCACGGGCAGACAATCCGAAAATGCGCGAGCGCGACCTCGCCGCCCAGCTCGGTATTTCGGAGGCCGAACTGGTCGCCGCGCATTGCGGCGACGGCGCCGTGCGCGTCGAGCCGCGTGTCAACGACCTTTTGACTGGCCTCGAAGCTGTCGGTGAGGTGATGGCGCTGACCCGCAACGAAAGCGCGGTGCACGAGAAGATCGGCGTCTACGACAAGGTCGTCACCGGTAATCACAATGCCATGGTGCTCGGCGAAAACATCGACCTGCGCATCTTCCCGAAAGTCTGGGCGCACGGCTTTGCCGTGGAAAAGCGCGATGGCGCCGACATCCGCCGCAGCCTGCAGTTCTTCGACACCGCAGGCGAGGCGGTACACAAGGTGCATCTCAGACCCGCATCCAACCTCTACATCTATCAGAAGCTGGTGGCCGGGCTGGAATCGCCGAACCAGGAACCGACGGTGGCAATTTCAGCGGGCGCGGCTGACGACGAGGCCGAGACTGCGGACAATTCGGCGAGCGTCGACGATCTGCGCGACCGCTGGAGCCAGCTGACCGACGTGCACCAGTTCTTCGGCATGTTGAAGACACTGAAGATCAGCCGCCGCCAGGCGGTGCGCATGGTCGGCCAGGACTTCGCCTGGCTGGTCGACAAGGATGCGGTGAGCGCCATGTTCGCCCACGCGGCCGCTGGCGCCATGCCGATCATGTGCTTTGTCGGCAATCGCGGCTGCATCCAGATCCATTCCGGCCCCGTCGCCTCGATCAAGCCGATGGGACCATGGCTCAATGTACTCGACAAGACCTTCCATCTGCACCTGCGGACCGATCACATCGATGAGGTCTGGGCCGTGCGCAAGCCGACCAAGGACGGCCATGTCACGTCGCTCGAAGTCTATGGCGCCGACGGCAAGATGATCATCCAGTTCTTCGGTAAGCGGCATGAGGGCGAAAGCGAGCGCGAAGACTGGCGCTTTCTGGCCGAAAATCTGCCGCGTATCCCAAGCCCGACCGCAGCCTGAGAAAACGATGATGATTCTTTTCTCCAGGCTGGCATCGGTCTCCAAGTCGACGCTTGGTCCTGCGGCCGCTGTTTTGCTGGCGTTCGCCGCGCTGATGCCGGCTCAGGCCGCCGAAGGCATCGCGACTTTCACCGACCGCTCGAGGATCGTGGCCATTGGCGGCTCGATCACCGAGATCGTCTACGCGCTCGGCGAACAGGATCGCCTTGTCGCGCGCGATTCGACCAGCCGCTATCCGCAAGCGGCGGCGGAACTGCCTGATGTCGGCTACATGCGCCAGCTGTCGCCGGAGGGTGTGCTGTCGGTCAATCCGTCGGGTATATTGGCCCTGCACGGCAGCGGACCGAAGGAAGCCGTCGACGTGCTGAAGAAATCGAGCATCCCGTTCATCGAGGTGCCCGAGCGCTATGATAATCAAGGCATTCTGGAAAAGATCCACATCGTCGGCAAGGCGCTCAGCGTCGACGCCAAGGCCGATGCCCTGGCAGCCGAGATAGACGCCAAGCTGAAGGCAGCCGAAAAGCAGATCGCCTCGATCAAGGAGCGCAAGCGCATCCTGTTCGTTCTGTCGATGCAGGGCGGCAAGCTGCTTGCCGCCGGCAGCGACACCGCCGCCGACGGCATCATCAAGCTTGCGGGCGGCATCAACGCCATCGACGGCTTTGCCGGCTACAAGCAATTGTCGGACGAGGCAGTCATCACCGCCAGGCCGGACGTGATCCTGATGATGAACAATGCCGGACCGGCCACCGCGGATGACGAATTGTTTTCGAACCCTGCCGTGGCTTCGACGCCGGCGGGTGCCGCCCGCAAGCTGATCCGCATGGACGGCGGCTATCTGCTCGGCTTCGGCCCGCGCACGGCCGACGCCATCCACGACCTCGCCGTCTCGCTCTATGGCGGCCAGGTCACGGATTGAGCGCGATGGCGGATCATTCGATCGCTGGTGCGGCGGGAATCATGGTGACGGCAGCCGAGGGTGACCGCTCGCGGCGCGCCCACCTCGTCATCGTGCTGCTCTGCGTCGGGCTGACTATCGCCGTGCTGTTGTCGCTGACCTCCGGCGCATCCGATGCCTCGGCCATCGGCGTCATGCGCGACTGGCTGTTTGGCGCGCCGCCCGGCGATGCGGCGTTGAGCGCCCGCGACCACCTGATCATCCATGACATCCGTCTGCCGCGCATCATCCTGGGCGTGCTGATCGGCGCATCGCTTGCCGTGTCCGGTGCTGTCATGCAGGGGCTGTTCCGCAATCCCCTGGCCGACCCCGGCCTGATCGGCGTTTCGGCCGGATCGAGCCTCGGTGCGGTCGCCGTCATCGTGCTTGGCTCGACCATGCTGGCGCCGCTGACTTCGGCGCTCGGCACGCTGGCGTTGCCGCTGGCTGCGTTCTGCGGCGGGCTGGCGACGACATTGCTGCTCTATCAGGTCGCGACACGGCAAGGCCGGACCTCGGTCGCGACCATGCTGCTCGCCGGCATCGCGCTGGCGGCGCTTGCCATGGCGCTGACCGGCATCCTGATCTTCATGGCCGACGATCGGCAATTGCGCGACCTGACCTTTTGGCAGCTCGGCTCGCTGGGTGGCGCAACCTGGCAGAAAATCGGCTCGGTCGGGCCGGTCATCGTGCTGGCGCTGACGGCACTGCCGTTCCTGGCACGGGGCCTCAACGCGCTGGCGCTTGGCGAGGCCACGGCCGGCCATCTCGGCATTCCGGTGCAGCGGCTGAAATACACCGCGATCGTCGGCGTCTCGGCAGCGGTCGGCGCGTCGGTCGCCGTCAGCGGCGGCATCGGCTTCGTCGGCATCGTGGTGCCGCATTTGCTGCGCCTGTTGATCGGCCCCGACAACCGTTACCTGCTGCCGGCATCGGCGCTGCTCGGCGCCGCGCTGCTGCTGTTGGCCGACGCCGTTGCCCGCACCATCGTTGCCCCGGCCGAATTGCCGATTGGCATCGTCACCGCGGTCGCCGGTGCGCCGTTCTTCCTGTGGATCCTGCTGCGCAAGCGCGGCGTCATCGACTTGTGAAAGTTTGCTTATGATCGAAGCGCGCGATGTCTCGGTGGCGATCGGCGGCAAGCGCATTGTCGCCAATGTCGATTTCGAGGCGCGGCCCGGCGAAATCGCGGCCATCGTCGGCCCCAACGGTTCGGGCAAGACGACATTCCTCAGAGCACTGTCCGGCGATCTTGGCTATTCGGGAGAGGTCAACATCAACGGCCGCAATCTATCGGCGATGAAGCCGGTCGAGGCGGCGACGGTGCGCGCGGTGCTGCCGCAGGCAACGACGCTGTCCTTCCCGTTCACCGTGCGTGAGATCGTCAGTCTAGGCCTGGTCGGCGGGCGCTCCGGCGTGTTGCCCGGCGAGGACCAGCGCCTGGCCGAACGCGCGCTGGCTCGCGTCGATCTCGACGGTTTTGCCGGCCGCTTCTACCAGGAGCTGTCCGGCGGCGAGCAGCAGCGCGTGCAGCTTGCCCGCGTGCTCTGCCAGGTCTGGGCGCCGGTGCTCGACGGCAAGCCGCGCTATTTGTTCCTCGACGAGCCGGTGTCCAGCCTCGACATCAAACACCAGCTGATCATCATGGACATCGCGCGTGATTTCGCCAGACGGGGAGGCGGCGTGGTCGCCATCCTGCACGATCTCAATTTGACGGCGATGCATGCCGACCGGATTTTCGTCATGCATCGCGGCAGGCTCGCCGCTACAGGTTCGCCGCAACAGGTGCTCAGCGACGAGCTGATCGAAAAGGTCTTCGATTGTCGGCTGAAGGTCGGTGTGTTGCCGGCCGCAAACACGCCGTTCGTATTGCCGCAATCGGCAGCGTAGGCAATCAGAGAAATCAGGCGGCCGGCGCCCTTTGCACCAGCATGTCGATGCCGAGCAGGTGCCTCACATTCGGGCGCGCCGCCACCAGATCGGCGATCGTGTAGCGCGACAGCACGGCGAAGAAGGCGTTGAGCGCTTCGCGCAATGCCGAATTCAAGGCGCAGCTGTCGATCAGCGGGCATTCGGCGGCGTCGTTCTCGAAGCATTCGGCCATGGCAAAGCTTTCCTCCGTCACCCGCACGACATCGAACAGGCTGATTGATTCGGCCGCACGGCCGAGCCTGACGCCGCCATTCCTGCCGCGCACCGTTTCGATCAGGCCGTTTTCGACCAGCGGCTGCAGGATCTTGAATAGGAAAAGTTCCGATACCGAATAGGCGGCGGCGATCTCGGGGATGCGGCTCAACCGCTCGGTGTTGGCGGCGCAATACATCAGAATGCGCATGGCGTAGTTGGTCTGACGGGTAAGCCGCATTGTGTCCTCACATAACAGTGGTTGGCGTCAATATGGCCTATAGTTTGGAACAATTCCAGACTGGCGCTGCATAATAGATGAATTCCGGCGTCAAGTTTGCGTGCACGATTGCGCGCACCGGAACCAGCGGCGCGCTTTCTGGGGCAGGCGACACTAGATAAGTTCGCATACACGATCAGGAGCGGCCCATCATGTCACGACCAGCCCCGGCATTTGCATCCGTCGCATCCGTCCGGTTCGACGCCGATGCCGATGCCAAGCTTTCAGCGCTCAGGCGCACCAAGTTCGTGGCTACCGCGGCACTTGCGTTTTGCGTGCTGGTCTTTGCGGTGGCGAAATCGCTCGAGAGCCGGCATGCGTGGCTGGGCTTCGTCGCCGCTTTCGCCGAGGCGGCGACGATCGGCGGGCTGGCGGACTGGTATGCGGTGGTGGCGCTGTTTCGGCGGCCACTTGGCCTGCCGATCCCGCATACGGCCATCATCCCGGAAAACCAGAATCGCATCGCCGACAATCTCGGCCGCTTCATCGAGGTGAATTTCCTGGCGCCGGAACCGGTGCGCGAAAAGCTCGCCGAGGTCGACTTTTCCGCGCTGGTCGCGGACTGGCTGGCCGACCCGAACCGTGCCGCCGACCTGTCGCGCTTCGTCGGCCGGCTGGTGCCGCAGACGCTGGCGGCGGTCGAGCAATCCGGACTGCGCGGCTTCTTCACCAGCCGTATGCTGGAGCAGATCGAGAAGGTGCCGCTGGCGCCGCTCGCCGCCGAGCTGCTGTCGGCGCTGACCGACGACCGTCGCCACCAGAAACTGTTCGACGAGTTCACCAAGGTGGTCGGCCGCTTCTTGAGCGACGAGCAGGCGCTGGCGACGATGCGCGAGAAGATCCGCGAGGAACTGCCGTCGCTGTTCAACCTGTTTCGCGCCGACGCCTATCTGTTGAAGAAGATCGTTGCATCGGCCGGCTCGCTGCTCGATGAAGTGCGCGCCGATCCGCACCATCCGATGCGAGCCGAATTCGACCTTTTCGTCGGGACCTTCGTCGAGCGGTTGAGGACATCCAAACAATATGCCAGGCGCGCCGAAAAGCTGAAGCGCGATTTCCTTGCCCGGCCAGAGCTCAGCGCGCTGGCCGGCGATATGTGGGACAGCCTGCGGCTGTTCATCGAACAGGACGCCAAGGCGCCGAATTCGATGATCCGCGACCATCTCGCCACCATGTTCGTCGAGGTCGGCCGCCATCTTGCCGACGACGCGCAGATCAGGGCCGACATGAACCAGGGGTTCATCGTGGCGCTTGCATCCTTTGTCGAAAGCCAGAAGAGCGGCGTGTCCAAATTCATCGCCGACCAGGTCAAGCGCTGGGACCTCGCGCAACTGACAAGGCTGATCGAAATGAACATCGGCAAGGACCTGCAATATATTCGCTTCAACGGCATGATCATCGGTGGCCTTGCCGGGCTCGTGCTCTACACCGCCGAACGGCTGTTTCTCGTCGGCTGACTCGTCCGAATGGACCGCTGAGCTTTGCTGCACTATCTTCCGTGCAGTGGTGGCGTTCACGGCAACAGGGGGAGAGAACCAGCATGGCAAAACGACCGGAGTCCGAGTCCTTCATCGACATGTTCAGCAAGTTCGGCCGCGACCTGAAGCTGCCGAATGTCGACGTCGAGGCGATCCTCGCTCACAACCGCAAAAACTTAGAAGCGCTGGAGAAGTCGGCCCGGGCGAGTGCCGCCGGAGCGTCGGCGCTGTTGTCCAGGCAACGCGAGATGCTGCAGGACACGCTGCGCGAAATCACCGACATGGCACAAAACTACAGGGCGCCCGGCAATCCCCAGGAAATGATGGAGAAGCAGGCGGCGTTCGCCAGGAGATCCTTCGAGACCGCGCTGAAGAATGCCGGCGAGATGGCCGAACTGGCGAGGGCGTCCGGCACCGAATCGATCGAAATCCTGCGCAGCCGCATCAAGGAGGCGATGGAGGAGATCCGCGCCGGCCACGACAAGAAATAAGCTGTTTCCCAGCAGCACGCTTGCCGGCGGCGAAGACCGGCGGTTCGGCCGAAGATTATGCGTTGGAATCGCATTGGCGAATTGACAGGGGCGGCCCGTCGTGGTCCGGAACAGGCAAGCGATCGGGAAAGCAGGAATGACGCAGATACGGCCGAGGACGCCGCCGACCTTCGAGCAACTCAGGGCGATGGCCGGGCAGGAGTTGGGCGTCTCGGACTGGACACTGGTCGATCAGCACCGCATCGACCAGTTTGCCGAATGCACTGGCGATCATCAATGGATCCATGTCGATCCGGAGCGGGCGAAGCGGCAAAGCCCGTTCCGCACCACCATCGCGCATGGCTATCTGACCCTGTCGATCATCGGCGCGCTTGCGCTCGAGATGGGCATCGTACCCGAAAACACGCAGGCCGCGTTCAACTACGGTTTCGACAAAGTGCGTTTCGTGGCGCCGGTCAGGGTCGGCTCGCGGATCAGACTGCGCACCACGCTGTTGTCGATGGAAGACAAAGGCCCGGGCCAATATCTGATGAAAGCTGCCAATACGGTCGAGATCGAAGGCGAGCAGAGGCCGGCGCTGACCGCCGAGACGCTCGTCATGCTTTACGCACGCCGCAAGCGGGCCGGCACCTGAGAGACCGTTTGGAAACTCTACTCTGGCGGCCATCTGATGGCGTTTTCTGCGCTTCCGGTGCTCACGGACCTAAATGTCCGCTGCGCTCCGGTTCTCGAAACCACCATCATATGACTCGTCAGAGCGAATTTCGAAACGGTCTCCGAGGACACGGCCTCAGACAGGTGCGCGGCAGCGCAATCAACGCGACATCGCCTCTTCAAGCGCCCTGAAAATCCGGTCGTCTCCCGATTGGGCGACGTTGAAGCGCATGTAACGGCTGGCCGACCGGGACAGGCTGAACGCATTGCCGGGCGCAAGCACGACATTGGCCGTCAGTGCGTGGCGGGCGACATCCGCGGCATCTATCCCCTCCGGCAGCCTGCACCATAAAAACATGCCGGCGGGCTGATCTATCCATGGCACGATGCCGATCGCCCTGAGGCGGGTGCTGGTTTCTTCCATGGCGCGCGAGAGCCGCGCGCGCAGCAGGTCGACGTGCTTGCGATAGAGGCCATCCTTCAGCAGCGTCAGTACCAGTTCGGATGCAAGCCGACCGCTGCCAAACGATGTGGCGATCTTGAGATCGGTCAATCCTTCTATCCAGTCGCGAGGAGCGGCGATGAAGCCGCAGCGCACCGATGCCGACAGCGTCTTGGAAAAGCTTCCGATGTGGATGACCCGGCTGAGGCCGTCGAAGGCCGCCAGCCTGGGCGCGGGCGTGTGTTCGAAATCGGCGAAGATATCGTCCTCGATGATCGTCAGCCCAGACTGGTCGGCGAGCTTCAGCACCCGATGAGCAACGACCGGCGACAATATCGCGCCGGTCGGATTGTGCAGCGCCGAATTGGTGATGTAGAGGCGCGGCCGGTGCTCGTTCAGCGCCTGCGCGAACAGTTCGATGTCCGGACCCGAGCGCGTGTAGGGGACGCTGATCACCTTGGCCCGATGGGCGCGCAACAGGGCATGGAAGTTGAAATAGCAGGGATCGTCGACCAACACCGTGTCACCCGGTTCGAGCAGGAACCGGCACAGCAGGTCGATCGCCTGAGTGCCCGACTCCGTCAGCATGATCTGGTCCGGAGAGGCTTCGATGCCGTGCTCGGCCATGCGCCGCGCCAGCAGATGGCGCAGCGCCGGCAACCCGAGCGGCGTGCCGTAGTCGGTCAGCGCGGCGTCGTCGGCGCGGGCCATCGTCCGCAGCGCCCGGCGCAATCCGGCCTCGGGCATCCATGCGGCCGGCAGCCAGCCGCAACCCGGTTTCAGGACGCCGTCGCCGGCTTCCAGCGATTGGCGCGAGACCCACAGCGGGTCGACAGCACGGTCAAGCCTGGGGCCGATCTCGGCCAGCGACAGCCGAGCCAACTGTCCGGCGGCATAGAAACCCGAGCCTGGCCGCGAGCGGATCATGCCTTCCGCCGCTAGACGCTCATAGGCTTCGACCACGGTGGACTTGGAAACCTGCATGGCCTTGGCGAAAGCCCGGATCGAAGGCAGCCGCATTCCCGGTGTCAGGCTGCGCGCGGCGATCCTGTGCCTGATCGTCGCCATGACGCTTTCGACAAGCGTCCGGCTGCCCTCATCTGTTGTCGTCTGCTCATCCATCCGTACTGCTCAGTCTACCATGACGGTTTTGTCAAACTGTACCTCATTGTCTCTGGCGGAGCCATACGCCCGGCCCGATAGAGGGCGAAAACGAGCGGGGCATCGATGGACAAGGCGGCGAGTAGTTGGGCGGCGAGTGGTTGGGCGGCGAGTAGCTGGGCGGCGAGTGGCTGGGTCAACGGGTTCATAGGCGTGCTGATCTTCAGCGGTTCGCTCCCGGCGACGCGCGTGGCGGTGATGGATTTCGATCCGGTGTTCGTAACGGTCGCCCGTGCGGCTTCGGCGGGCATCCTCGGCCTGGCGCTGCTGCTTCTCTTTCGCCAGAAGCGCCCGGAGCGGCGAGATCTGTTCCCGCTGGCGATCGTGGCGCTTGGCGTCGTGGTCGGCTTTCCCCTGCTGACGGCGCTGGCGCTCAAGCACATCAATTCGGCTCACTCCATCATTTTCGTCGGCCTGTTGCCGTTGGCGACCGCGATCTTCGGCGTGGTTCGAGGCGGTGATCGCCCGAAGCCGGCGTTCTGGCTGTTCTCGTGCCTCGGCAGCGGCCTTGTTGCCGGTTTTGCAGTCACGCAAGGCCTGTCGGTCTCGCCGCTCGGCGACATCTTGATGCTGGCCGCCATCATCGTGTGCGGATTGGGCTATGCGGAAGGAGCGGCGCTGTCGCGTAAGCTCGGCGGTTGGCAGGTGATCTCGTGGGCGCTGGTGCTGTCGCTGCCGGTCATGTTGGCGCTGACGTTCATCACCATGCCGCCGTCGCTCGGAAGTGCCGGCAGGGGCGCCTGGATTGGCCTGGCCTATGTTTCGCTGTTCAGCATGCTGATCGGTTTCGTGTTCTGGTATCGCGGCCTGGCGCAAGGCGGCATTGCCGCGGTCGGGCAGTTGCAACTGCTGCAGCCCTTCTTCGGCCTGGGGCTGGCGGCAGCGCTGCTGCATGAGCAGGTCAGTCCCGCGATGATCGCCGTCACCGCCGCCGTCGTGCTTTGCCTCGTCGGTGCCAAGAGATATGCGAGATAGGTGCGCCAGCTGCCGGAGTTGCATGCGAACCGGGTGGAATCCTCAAGGATGCTTGGCAACGATATCTGTTCGCCCGGCAGTGGTGCGGGCTGAAAATACCGCAAGGATCAGCGCCATCAGCATCAGGCCCGTCGCCACCTGGAAAGTGACCTGCATCCCTCGTGCCGCTGCCGCAGGCGCCAACACTGCCAAGCCAGTGCCTTCCCCAGCCGATGCGAAGGCGAACACCGCGCCCATCACCGACGCACCGGTGATCAGGCCGAGATTGCGCGACAGATTGAGCAGGCCGGAGACGACGCCGCGCTGGTCGGATGCCACATCGGTCATCACGGCTGAATTGTTGGAGGTCTGAAACAGGCTGTAGCCGGTGCAGACGATGATGATCGGCACGACATAGCCGGCAATACCGAATTCCGCCCGCGACAGAGCAAAGGTACCGATAGCGAGATCGAACAGGCCGACGATCATCATCCGGTTCGCCCCGAAACGATCGACCAGGCGTCCGGCCGGCAGCGCCGCCAGTGCGGTAACCAGAGGGCCGGTCGACAGAACCAGCCCGACCATGGCAGCGTCCAGCCCGAGCGCGCGCGACAGATAGAATGGCGCGACCACCAGCGTCGCCATCATCACGGTGGCGACGATCAGGCTCATGACGAGGCTTGCGTTCAAGGCGCGGTCGCGGAACCTGGCAGGCTGGATCAAAGGGTTCTCGGCCCTTGTCTGAGCAATAACGAACAGCAAGCCACCCATGGCGGCGGCAATCAGCAAGCCGACATTGAGAGAACCAAAACTGCCGCGTCCAAGGGTCATGGCGAGCGCATAGGCGGCCAGCGTCAGCGCGAGCAAAGCCGTGCCGATGCCGTCGAAACCGCGCCGATCCGGTTCCGCTGTCCTTTTTCCGGCCGGCAGGACGCGCCAGGCGAGCGCGAAAGCCAGCGCCCCCAATGGCAGATTGATGAGGAAGATCGCGCGCCAGCCGAGGCCGGCGATCAGCAGTCCGCCAACCGAGGGGCCAAGCGTGGTGCCGATCGCCGACATGGCGCCGAGCAGGCCCATGGCACTGCCGGTTTTTTCCCGGGGAACCGAGTCGGCGACAAAGGCCAGCGTCAGAGCCATCATGACGGCCGCGCCGAGCCCCTGTGCCGCCCGCGCGGCGATCAGCAGCCAGAGCGTCGGCGCGAGCCCGCAAAGCACGGATGCGAAGGTGAACAGGGCAATGCCGCCGAGCAATAGCGGGCGGCGGCCGAATATATCGGCGAGCCGCCCGGCGCTGACAATCAAGGTGGTGATGGCGAGCAGATAGGCCAGGACGACCCATTGGACGAGCTGGAACGATGAGCCGAACGCCTGCATCAGCGATGGCAGCCCAACGCTGGCGATGCTGGTGGCGAGCGACGACAGCAGCGTCGAAAGCGACAGGCTTGCCAATGCCCATCGGGTCGAGCGGGCGCTCACCGGGGCAACTTCGTCCCAGGTCTTTTCAGCGGTCGATGCCACGGTGAACTCCTCTGCCGGTAAGCCCCCAATCGGAGCTGTCGGACGCTATTCTCTCGCCTGATGTGGCGGAAGGCGCAGCGTTTGCATCTTAGTCATGCATGAAACGCCACATCGCGGCCGAGCTGTGCTACGGTCCTTCCATGTCGTCGCCCGATCTCAATCTGCTTGTCGCCCTCGATGTGCTGCTGACCGAGGGCAGTGTGGCGCGCGCCGCCGGGCGGCTGCGCCTCAGTCCCTCGGCGATGAGCCGGACGTTGGCGCGGTTGCGCCAGGCGACAGGCGACCCATTGCTGGCCCGGGCCGGCCGTGGCCTGGTCGCGACGCCGCGCGCGCTCGAATTGCAGCAACAAGTGGGCCGCGTCGTGCAGGATGCGGAAGCGCTCCTGCGCCCGGCCAGGCTCCTCGAGCTCTCCGGCCTCGACAAGGTCTTCACGCTGCGCGCCAATGAAAGCTTCGTTGAGGAGTTCGCGCCGCGTCTTGTCGCTCGCATCGAAGCGGACGCGCCCGGCGTGCGGCTGCGTTTTGCGCCGAAATCCGACAAGAACGACATGGCGCTGCGCGACGCTGGGATTGATCTCGAAATCGGGGTTGCCGGTGAACCCGGTCCCGAAATGCGTATTCAGGCGCTGTTTCGCGACCGCTTCATCGGTGCGGTGCGAACGGGACATAGACTGAGCGAGGGCCTTGTGACGCCGGAAGGCTATGCCGCCGGCCGCCACATCAGCGTTTCGCGGCGTGGCCGCGAAAGAGGCCCGATCGACGAGGCCTTGAAACTGCTGGGTCTCCAGCGGACGATTGCGTGCATGGTTTCCAGCTTCTCGGCCACGCTCGCCATGGCGCGCGCCTCCGATCTGATCGCCAGCGTCCCCGAACGGCACACGCAAGGCGCGCGCGCATGCATGTACAGCTTCCCGTTGCCGGTCGATGTTGCCGAGGTCACGATCTCGATGCTCTGGCATCCGCGGCTCGACGCCGATCCGGCGCAGCGTTGGTTACGCGCCTGCGTGCGGGAGGTCTGCGCCTTTCTCCGCTAATCCAGGGTCGGGTCGCTGATCTAGAATCGGGTCACCACGCCGATGCCGATGCCTTCGAAGCCGCCCATCGCCATCAATGCGGCCGGCGCCTCTTCGAGGCTGATCTTCTTGCCGACCAGCAGTTCGGGTTTAAGCTTGCCGGTGCGGATCATCTCCATCATCGCCTGGTAGCGGAAGGCCTGCATGCCATGGCTGCCGCGGATCTCGAGCTCGAAGGCGATCACTTTGTCCATCGGTATCTGCGGCCGGGCGTGCTCGCCGAGCATCAGGCCGACCTGCACGTGGCGCCCGCGGCGGCGCAGGTTCGCGATCGAGTTGAACGAGGTTGTCGGGTGGCCGAGCGCGTCCATCGACATATGCGCGCCGCCATCGGTGATCTGCTTGACCGCCTTGACCACGTTCGGCGTCTTTGCGGCATTGATCGTCGCCACCGCGCCGATCTTTTTGGCGAAGTCCAGCTTCTCGTCGGTGAGGTCGATGGCGACGACATTGGCGCCCATGGCGCTGGCGATCATGATCGCCGACAGGCCGACGCCGCCGCAGCCATGCACGGCCACCCATTCGCCTGGGGTCACGCGGCCCTGATCGACGATGGCGCGGAACGAGGTGACGAAGCGGCAGCCGAGGCTGGCGGCAGTGGCGAATTCCATCTCGTCGGGCAAGCGCACGAGATTGGTGTCGGCATGGTCGATGGCGACATATTCGGCGAACGATCCCCAGGCGCTGAAGCCGGGCTGGAACTGATGCTCGCAGACCTGGTGGTTGCCCGAGGTGCATTCGAAGCAGCGACCGCAGCCGACGGCAAACGGCACGGTGACGCGCTCACCGCCCTTCCAGCGGGTCACCTGGTTGCCTGCGGAGACCACGACGCCGGCCAGTTCGTGGCCCGGCACATGCGGCAGGCGGATACCGTCGTCGTGCCCCATCCAGCCATGCCAGTCGCTGCGGCAGAGGCCAGTCGCCTCGACCTTGATGACGACGCCTTCCGGCGAAGGCGTCGGATCCGGCACCGTCTGGATCGTCGGCGCCTCGCCGAATTTTTCGAAGACGACGGCTTTCATCGGCAGTTCCTCATCACTTCACGCAATTTGCGGCTATTCGGCATCGATTTGGTTCTCCGGCGCGGCCTTCTGGAACGCCGGCAGCGCCATGCAGGCGGCATTGATGCGCGAGATCGTCGGATAGGGCGTCATGTCGACGCCGAAGCGGGCATTGCTGGTGACCTGTGCGATCAGGCAGATGTCGGCCAGCCCCGGCGTGTCGCCATGGCAGAATGTCTTGGTCTCGGGCGAGGAAGCCAGAATCTTTTCAAGCGGCTGGAAGCCTTCGTTGACCCAGTGCCGGAACCAGTTGACGACATCCTGGTCGCCGGCGCCGAACAGTGTGCGCAGCGAGGTCAGCACGCGCAGATTGTTCACCGGATGAATGTCGCAGGCGATCATCTGCGCCAGCATCCTGACGCGGGCGCGGCCAGGCGCATCCTTGGGCAGCAGCGGCGGCTCAGGCGTGGTCTCGTCGAGATATTCGATGATCGCTAGCGATTGCGTCAGCAGCGTGCCATCGCTGAGGACCAGCGCCGGCACCAGCCCTTGCGGATTGACCGCGAGGTAGGCGGGATCCAGATGCTCGCCGTGGCGCAAATGATGCGGCACGTAGTCGTAGGCCAGGCCCTTCATCTCCAGCGCGATTCGCACCCGGTAAGAGGTCGAGGAGCGGTAGTAGTTATGGAGGACGATGTCGCTCATCGGATCACGGGCTCGGTTGGCCGATGGTCAGTTCGATTTCGCCGATGCCGTCGACGGCACCGGTGATCTTTTCGCCCGGCCCAACGGCGCCGACGCCAGCCGGTGTTCCGGTGAAGATCAGGTCGCCCGGCCGGAGTTCTACCGCCTCGCTGCAAATCGAGACGATGTCGGGAACCGGCCAGATCAGTTCGGCGAGATCGCCGTCCTGCCTGATCTCGCCGTTGACGGCGAGCCAGATGCGGCCCTTTTCGGGATGACCGGATTTTTGCGTCGGGACCAGCGGGCCGCAGGGCGCTGAACGGTCGAAGGCTTTCGACCAGTCCCACGGCCTTGCCGCCTTTTTCGCCTCGTCCTGAAGGTCGCGGCGGGTCAGGTCGACGCCGACGCCGTAACCCCAGACATGGTCCAGCGCCCGTTCGCGCGGTATGCGAAAGCCGGCTCTGCCGATCGCGACGACCAGCTCGATTTCGTGATGCAGGTTTTGGGTCAGCGGCGGGTAGGGGATCGTCGTGCCCGAACCGGCTACTGCGTCGACCACTGCGTCGCCCGGCTTGGTGAAGAAGAAGGGCGGGTCGCGCTCATCATTGCCGAGCTCGCGGGCATGGGCGGCGTAGTTGCGGCCGACGCAGAAGATCCGGCGCACGGCAAAACGCTCCGGCGAGCCGGCGACGGCTACCGACGGGGTTGCAGGCACGGGAAGGACGAAGCCGGTCATGCACGTCTCTGTTCAGCGGATCTGTCCGCGGCACATTCGGCCGATTTGGGCGGACGGGCAAGGCATTGGATGGCGGAAGAGCCAGGCCTGTCGCATGGCGCCGCGGAAATCATGGGCACATTCTGCTTTAGCAAGCCAGGATGGCAATGTACTATTTGCCAATAAGCTGGCCATGGTTGCAGGACTATTCTAGGCCAGACCAAACCGAAATGAAGCTGATGACCGATCGCGCCAGGTTCCTGATCATTGACGACCATCCGCTGTTTCGCGAGGCGCTGCACAGCGCCGTGCAGATGGCCTATCCGGAGGTCGACACGGTAGAGGCGCGCTCTATTGCCGAGGCGCTCGAGCTTCTGACGGATGCCAAGCCGTTCGATTTGGCGCTGCTCGATCTCAGTATGCCCGACGTGCATGGCTTCGACGGACTGCTGCAGCTCAGGACGCGTTATCCGCGCCTGCCGGTGGTCATCGTCTCCGGCTATGAGGAACCGAAGATCATTTCCGAGGCGCTGTCCTACGGTGCGGCAGGCTTCATCCCGAAATCGGCGCGCAAGAGCGACCTTGCCGCCGCCATCCGCTCGGTGATGGAGGGCGCGATCTATGTTCCTGGGAGCTATGAGGGCCGGCCGCCCGACGCCAACAGCACCGACCGCGCCGAGATGGTGCAGCGCCTGGCCACGCTGACGCCGCAGCAGCTCAAAGTGCTGCAGATGCTGCGCCAGGGCCTGCTCAACAAGCAGATCGCCTACGAGCTGCAGGTCGGCGAGACCACCGTCAAGGCGCACGTTTCCGAAATCCTGCGCAAGCTCAATGTCTACAGCCGCACCCAGGCGGTGATCGAGGTCTCGAAGCTCGACAATGCCGAGCTGTTTCGGGACCATGCGGGGTTTTGAGAGGGCTCGCTAAAAAGCGCACCGTCACCGTAGTCGACCGCACTCGTGTCACCGCAATCGGACTAGCCACGGCTCTCACGTTCCCGACACCAGCTACGCAACCCGCGCCTCTCTAGTCAGATCAAATTCACGCGGCGATTGCTCTGCAGCAGTTAGCCGCTTTCCCGCGTCTAGTAAAATGGCGGCCTGTGGTCCAACGTAGAATGCTTTAATTTTACTAAATTGCTTTTTGAATGCTCTATTAAAAGTTTTCATTAGCTCCTGAGCGAGCGGCGTGTCGGAGACCGTTGCCACGCGGCCATTTATCACAACATCTTCAGTCCATCGCCCACCAGGGGAAAAAGTTACTGTGTCCGGATTGCCAAGCTGATCTAGCGAATACCGGATGCCGGAAGGTGTTTTTATCGGCCTCACCTCAATGGGCACAGCGTGGCCAGTGACAAGAAATGATCGACCGCTAGAAGCCGATTCAGTGGTTGATTGCCCAAGAGCTGGAATTTGCATTCTATTGCTAAAAGAGCCGAACTCCATCTCGGGAAGATGACCCATGAGGATGTATTTTATCGAAATTTCACGTTCTACTGCCTCCAATACGGGAAGAAGATCGTCCTTTACCGCGAAGAAGTGAATCTGCTTCATATGAATTACCGCCTAGGCACAAGTAATGGCTGGAATACGGTGACCCGTGTGCCGGGAAGATACGACCAGTTCAAGCCAGCAGATGTGCCAGCAACGCCCTCAGCTGCGCTGGCTTCAGCGGCTTGCGCATCAGCTCGATGCCGGCGGCGCGGGCGGCCTTGGCGACTGTCTCCGAACCGTCGGCGGTGACGATCAGCGCCGGCACGGCGCGACCGAGATAATCACGGACCTCGGCGATTGTGGTGGTGCCGAGGTCGCCGCCGTCGAGATGCTGGTCGGCTATGACAATATCTGGCAACCAGTCGGTATCGCCAAGCATGTCGAGCGCGTCACCGGTCGAGGTGGCGGGGCGCACCAGGCATTGCCAGCGCTCGAGCAGGGAGGTCATCGCCTGCAGCACGTCGATGTCGTTCTCGACCAGCAGCACCTTTGTGCCGAACAGGCCGTAGCCGCGCGGCCGCTCCATTTCGGCGGTGCTGGCGATTGGATCGGCTGTGTCGCCGATCCCGACCGGAACGTCGATATGGAAAATCGTGCCATGTCCGACCTTCGACGAAAACGTGACGGGATGGCCGAGTGCCGCGGCGATGCGGCGAACGATGGCCAGCCCCAACCCCAGCCCGCCTGCGGCAAGCCCGGCATCCGTCGGGATCGCGCCGCGATGGAATTCCTCAAACACCGCCTCGCGCTGGTCGTCGGGGATGCCGCAGCCGGTATCGGCGACGTCGATGCGGATCGTGTCGCCGCGATGCCTGGTGCCGACCAACACGCCGCCCGAGCGGGTATAGCGCAGTGCATTGGACAGGATATTCTGCAGGATGCGGCGCAGCAAGGTTCGGTCCGAACGAACGAGCGCACTGACCGGCCGGAACTTCAGCGTCAGCCCCTTCATCTCCGCAACCGGCTGAAAATCCGAGCGCAGAGACGAAAACAGCGTCTCCAGGCTGACATCGGTGATGTCGGGCTGCACGACGCCGGCATCGAGCTTGGAAATGTCGAGCAAGGTGCGAAGCAGGTCCTCCATCGTCTCAAGTGATCGCTCGACCTGGCGGACCAGGTTTCTGCCTTCCTCGCTGGTCTGTACTTCGGCAAGCGCCGAGACCGACAGATGCGCGGCGTTCAGCGGCTGCAGCACGTCATGGCTGGCGGCCGCCAGGAACCTGGTCTTGGACAGGTTCGCCAGCTCGGCGTTTTCCTTGGCCGCGTTCAAGTCGATGTTCGACTGCTCCAGCCGGCGCAAGGTCGAATGCAGCTCTTCGGTGCGGCTGCGCACCCGGCTCTCGAGCGAAATGGCGGTCTGGAACAGCGAAAAGGCATTGCCTTGCTGGTCCATGGAACGCTCGACGCGGCTGATCAGCGCGGCGTTGATCTTCTTCAGCCTTTCCAGGTCGTCGATGTTCCTGAGCGGCATCCCGGATTTCCTACTCCGCCGCTTCGGCCGCGTTGCGTTCACCGAAGGCGATGCCGGTGAAGGTTTGGTTCAGATGCATCGAACGGTACTGTTCGCCATAGGTGCCGAAGCCGAGGACGTTGTTGACCTTGTAGAGTTCCGAAATCTCGCGATAGACTTGGCGGTTGCGCGCGTCGAGCCGGCGCAGCACGCAGTCGAAGCCGAGGATCAGGTCGATGCCGCCAAGCCTTTGGCTGACGTCGCTGAGCGCGGCGCGGGTCGCCTCGACCATGTCCTTGGGCTGGGCGACGGCAAGCACGACACCATCGTCGATGGCGCAGAAGAACGACAGCGAGCCGTCCGCGTGCATCTTCTGGATTGAACGGCAGTAAAATTCGCCGCCCACTTTCACCACCACCGGGTGCGAGGCAAAACTCAGTGGTGTCAGCATCTGCGCGACGACGCCGACCGAGGCGGCGTATTCCTCGGCGGCATTGGTGGCGTTGAATTCGCGCACGATGCGGTGGTCGGGATCGGATGCCGTCACCACCAGCTTCTCGTCGGTGGGAACGAAATTGTCGGTCTTGAACACGTGGAAAGGAATTTCCGTGGTGATCAGCACGATGATGGCGCTGTCGGAGGTCACTTTGCCGTTCGAGATCAGCCGCGTTGTCTCGAATTTCAAATCATCGCCAGCCGACCCGCCGATCAGTGGAATATCGTCGAGCCCCCAGTGGATGGCGGAGGTCACCGCTTCTTCGGCATAGGACAGCCCGTCGATCAAGCAGAGCGCGAAAGTGGTGTCGGCTCGCTCGTGCCCGAGGCGCTCGCGTAACGAACGTCTCAGCGCCTCGACTTCGCCGGTAATCCCGTCCATGCCCGATGAGGACAGATTTTCGACCATGGTGCTGGCTGCCGAAAACGATGCGGAGGGAAACAGCATAGCCAGGATCTGGCCTTCCTCCAGCCCTTTGGGCGTTATCTCACCGGCCGTCGAGCAGCCGGCATAGTGGAGCGCCGGCGCGTGGGTCTTCAGCGCTTCCGACAGGGCGACGGCCTCTATGAGACGCTGCGAGAAAAACAGGAGGGCAAACCCGGCGTCGATGGCCACTGCTTCCGCTGCCACCGCCCGGGCGAACGCATCCGCGTCAGATTCGTCGGTGGTGAGCACCGAAAGGCCGCATGCATAGCGCGTCCGTGACTTGGCCAGCGGCTTCCTCCTCCATTTCCTCCGACGCTTTTTTTTGTGCGCGTCTGGCGCGCCGGCGTCGAGGTTATTGTTGTCTTGAAGCGGCGCTTTGGCAATGAGCCAACATGATGGATTTGAAGTTTCTGCCGTTTGACGGTGTCCGCGCAGCCGCTCCCAGACGGAAGGCGACATCGCACCGCGATGGCGGTGGCTGCCGCCAACGCCTGAGACTGCAGACCGTCGGTTTTGGGAAGGGGACTTATTGGCCCCTTTTTGTGCGTCCCGTACTTCGGGCGTGTCGTTATCTCGCACTTGCACAAAATTCTGGTGCGCTGCAATATAGCTGGAGGAATGCGGCCTCCGGCCCGCCTTTCGCAGGTTCAATGAAGGGACCGGCATGACGGACATCTCCGCGACGCGTCTTGTCGTGTCCAGGCCTGTCGCCGATAGCTCGGCAAGAACCAGGCTTGCCTATCTCGACGGCTGGCGCGGCCTGTCGATCGCGCTGGTGCTGATCGGCCATTTCTTTCCCGTTCCCGGCATCAATTTCGGTGTCGTGGGCGTCGAATTCTTCTTCGTGCTCAGCGGCCGGCTGATGGCCGAGATCCTGTTTGTCGAATACTATCCGCTGAAGAAATTCTTCAAGCGCCGGTTCTCCCGCATCTATCCAGCACTGCTGGTTTTCGTCGTCGCCGCGATGGTTGCCTTGTCCGGCACATTCATCGCCTTCAAGTGGAAGGCGGCGCTGACGGCGCTGACGTTCACCTACAACTATGCCGGAATTCTCGTCACCCGTGCCGGCGCGCTCGACCATATCTGGTCGCTCTGCGTCGAAGAGCATGCCTATATCATCCTGGCGCTGATCAGCGTTGTTGTCTCGGGGCGGTCCCGGGTCATCGTGCTGCTCGCCGCATTGTCGGTGCTGGCCATGGCAAACGGCGCCAGTTCCTACTGGGTGCTCGCAATCGGTTACGAGGGCACCTATTGGCGCACCGACGTGCACATCGCCTCGATCCTGCTGTCGGCGGTGATATGCCTGCTCAAGGCCGACGACAGGCTGCCGGCGCTGCTCAAGGGTCCGCATCTCGCCCTGGGGGCCTCAGTCATAGCAGTGCTGCTTTTCATGGCTGCCGTGCCAATCCCGATCCACTATCTGGTCGCGGTGCCGCTCTTAGCGCTCGCCGTCAACTCGCTCGACTTCAGCAGCCGGTACCTGACCGGGTTTCTGTCCTCCCGGCCGATGACGATGCTGGGGCTGTGGTCGTATTCGCTCTATCTTTGGCAGCAGCCCTTTTACCAATTCGTCGACATACAAGGCAGTTCGCCGTGGCTGATGCTGGCGGCGGCGTTCGCTTGCGCGCTGTGCAGCTACTACATCGTCGAAAAGCCGGCCCGCTCCTGGCTGAACCGCAATTGGTAGGACGAGGCGGCTGCCGTTCAGCCGGCGATCCGCCTTGCATAATACCGTACCGCCTTCTTGCCGCCGTGGATTACCGCGTCGCCCACTTCCACAAAGCCGAGTGCGGCATGGAAAGCGTCCGAAGCCGGATTGGGCGGCTCGGCATTGACTTCGCAGGTGACGATCGCCTGGCCGGCGCGTGACGCCTGCTCGAACAGATCCTCATACAGCCGGCGGGCATGGCCGCGGCCGCGCGCTTTGGCGTCGACCACGACACGATCGACATAGACGAAGCGCGGGTAGCGCTGGCGAAACCACAGGAAGTTGGGGCTGTCGTAGCTGGTGTCCTGATGGAACGTCATGATGAAGGCTTCGAGCGCACCGATGCGGCGCGCGTAAAACGCTTCGCCGAGCAGGAAGGAGAGGCGCTCGGGTTCGAGCCATGACAATTCGGCAGCATGCTCGTTGTTGAGCGCGAGGATTGCGGGCTCGTCCTGCGGTGAAACCCGCTCGATCGGCAAACGCATTTCGATCATGTTTTTCTTTCGATCTTCCAGGATCATGTCCGGGCAGCGGCGATGGTCGCCGCCACCATCGCCTCGTCGGTCACGGTGTTGCGGTATTCGCGGTCTAGGTCGGTGCCACCCATGCCGACTTTCGGGTTGCGATAGCGCATAGCGCTCGGCACGTCCTTGAGCGCGGCGAAGTGCATTTCGCCCAATCCGGTTTTCCTCCGCACCTCAGCGATGTTCTCGGGGGCGAGCCCGCCACAGCCGAGGATGATGATACGGTCGCCGGCCTGCCTGACCAGATCGGCGAGCAGGTCGACGCCCTCCAGTGCCGTGTCGCGCTGGCCGCTGGTCAGCACGCGGCCGACCTTGCAGCGGATTAACGCCTCCAGCGCCTCTGTCGGATCGCGCGTCATGTCGAAGGCGCGATGGCAGGTGACGTTCAAGCTCGCCGCCGCCTGCGCCAGTTCGCTCATGCGCTGCTCATCGATCGTGCCGTCGGCAGCGAGGCAGCCGACGACGACACCGGCGACGCCGAGCTCGGCAAGCGCGCGGACATCGGCGAGCATCGAACGATATTCGGCTTCGCTATAGAGAAAATCGCCGCCGCGCGGCCGCACGATGACGTGGAACGGGATCGTCGCTAATTCAAGCGCCGTGCGCACCGTGCCGAAGCTCGGCGTGATGCCGCCCTCGATCAGGCTGGCACAAAGCTCGACACGGTCGGCGCCTGCGGCTTGCGCGGCCAGCAGGCCGTCTATGCCTTCGACGCAGATCTCGATCAGCGGCAGGCGAGGGCGTTCGGTCTCGGTCATGGGCGATCCGTCGATGATTTGGCTGGCCAGCGGTAGCATCGGGTCTGGTGCGATGAAAGCCGGAACTGTTGGCTCAATGTGCTTGCGGGCGCGCCTGCCATTCCGCCGCTTGACACATTCATAACTTAAGCGTTATACGTAACTCATAGCTGATGGGTTATTGGTTCTCATGGAGAGCGCGTTGTTGAATAGCCCAGCCAAACCGCAAACAACGGGTCCGAAGTCATGACTGAAGCAACCACAGTCGAAACCAAATCCATTGTCGTCGAGCGTCTGATTCCGCACGCGGCTGAAAAGATATGGCGCGCACTGACCGTGCCGCATCTGGTTGCCGAATGGCTGATGGAGAACGACTTTGCGCCTGAGCAAGGCCATCACTTTACCTTTCGCGCGACGCCGGTGCCTGGCTGGTCCGGCGTGACGAACTGCGAGGTGCTGAAGATCGAGCCGCCACGCCTGCTCGCCTACAGCTGGGGCGACGGCACCGAATCCGACAGCGGTCTGAAGACAGTGGTGACATGGTCGTTGACGCCCGAAGGTACGGCGACGCGGGTGCGCATGGAGCATTCCGGGTTCCGGTCCGAGGACGAGCGCGGCTACATCGGCATGGGAAGCGGTTGGCCGCGCATTCTCGAGCGGCTTGAGCGGGTGACTGCCTCGCAAAGCTGAAGATCCCGGCGCTCGCCTTGCCGCAACGCGGCGGCCGGCGAACTGACAGAACCAAGAAATATCGAGACCCCGGATGTTCGTCGTCCGGGCTTGAGAAAACACGTCCGAAGGAGACCATTATGCAAGCACGATTGAAAAACCCGGTGATGCTCATTAGCGGCGCCCTGCAGGCGCTGCTGGCGCTGGACAAGTCGACCGAGACTGCCGACCTGTCCTATGTGACGCGCAAGCTCGTCCATTTGCGCGCCAGCCAGATCAACGGATGCAGTGTCTGTATCGATATGCATGCGCGCGAATTGAAGAAGGCCGGCGAAAAGGATGAGCGCGTCTTCACCGTGTCCGCCTGGCGGGAGACACCTTACTTCACCGACGCCGAACGCGCCGCGCTGGCGCTGACCGAGGCGGCAACCCGGTTGGCCGATCGGCCGGATCCGGTGCCGGATGCGGTCTGGGACGAGGCAGCCCGGCACTATGATGAAAAGGCGCTTGCGGCCCTGGTCGTCCAGATTGCCCTGATCAATGCATTCAACCGGCTCAACGCAACTACCAGGCAGATGGTCGGCGCCTGGGGCTGAACGGGGCCGGGTTCCCGCAAAAGCCACATCAGATCCGCAGCTTGTGCGAATTCGCGCGAACGAAGTCGATGAAGGCCCGCAGCTTCGGCGGTACGAGGCGGCGGCTGGGATAATAAAGGTGGAGCGGCTCGTAAGCGGGACAGAAAGGCTCCAGCACCTTGACCAGCGCGCCTGAGGCAACAAGCGGCGCGGCGAGGCCCTCGACCGCGAAGGCGAGGCCAAGCCCCTGCGCGGCGGCATTAATGCACAGCGGAAGCGTGTTCACGACCAGACATGCGTCCGGCGTGAATGCGACTTCACGTCCCTCCACGATGAACTCCCAGGGCGAAATCGTGCGGGTGCGGGTGAGAGCGAATGCGATGCAGCGATGGGCGGCGAGGTCGGCCGGCAGCTTCGGCGTGCCGTTGCGTGCCAGATAATCGGGGCTGCCGACCACGACCATCTGCAGGGGCCCGCCCAGGCGCGCGCCGATCATATCTTTCTCGAGAAGCTCGCCGATGCGCAGGCCGGCGTCGAAGCCCTCGGCGGCGATGTCGACGAAGCTGTCGTCGAAGATCAGGCTAAGCCGCACTTCGGGATAAGCATCCATGAACGACCGCATCAGCGGTTCGATCAGCAGCGGGGCGGCGATCCAGGGCAGGCTGAGGCGCAGCGTGCCGGCGGGACGGTCGCGGGCCTCGCGCAGTGCCGCACCAGCCGCCCGGATATCTTCGGCTGCCGGGCGCACATGATCGAGGTATTGAGCGCCAGCTTCGGTCAAGCCAACGCTGCGGGTCGTGCGGTTGAGCAGCCGCACCCCCAGACGCTCCTCGAGCCCCTTGACCGCCTCGCTCAACGAGGCCGGAGCGACGCCGAGCTCGGCCGCGGCGCGGGTGAAGCTCCTGGCCTCCGCAACGTTTACGAAGGCGACGATGCCGCTGAACTGGTCAAGGCGCATTGTAAGGTTTTTCCAAATAGCCCTGTCGGATTCTACTGGTTTTTCCGGTGAACAAAAGGCCTCATGTTGGATCCGACGAAGGGCCTCGCTGTTGCGATGGCTCGGAACTGGCAAGGAGACAGGACCGATGACCAGGCTCGCTTCACTCGCCGCCGGCGCTCTTCTGGCGGTGTCTGCCGCCCCGGCGAATGCCGGGCCGCTGGAGGACAGCAACATCCAACTCATCAAGGACTATTACGCAGCTTACGCGACCGGAAATCCCGAGGCCGTGCGGCCCTTCCTCGCGCCCGACATCGTGTGGCACATTCCCGGTCATCATCCGCTCGCCGGCGACAAGCGCGGGCCGGACGAGGTGGTCGCCTTCTTCCGCGGCCTGGCCGACGGCAAATTCAAGGCCGAGCCGATCTTCTTCCAGGCGCAAGGCGACCTCGTCGTCGATGTCCATCGCGGCTGGTCGAATGTCGGCTCAGGTCCGGAGATTGACCAGCTCTACGCGCTGACGTTTCGCATCCAGGACGGCAAGATCGCCGAGGCACAGAATTTTTTGACCGACATGTACCAGTCGGACGCCTTCTACTGGGCGCATTACCCGCTGACGCGATTGCCCGGCCGACTGGCTGGCGAGCGTTGAGACGGCGGTCTTATCGCAACGCCGCGCTTCTCGCTCCAATCCAAAGGAGACTTGCGATGCTTAAAACCCTGACACTTGCTGCAGCAACCGCCGTGGCGCTCGCCGCCTCCAATGCCTTCGCCGCACCGCGCATCGAGCGCGTCGCTTTCGCCTCGAACGGTGAGCAGATCATCGGCGAGCTCTATCTGCCGGAGGATCTGGACGCGGCGAAACCTCGGCCCGCGCTGGTCGTGACCGGCGCCTGGATGACGGTAAAGGAGCAAATGCCGGCCCGCTACGCGCGCGAGATGGCCGACCGCGGCTTCGTCGCCTTGACGTTCGATTTCCGCGGCTGGGGCGAAAGCGGTGGCATACGCCGCCAGTACGAGGATCCTAAGGCCAAGACCGCCGACATCGAAGCAGCGGTCGCCTATCTGGCGAGCCGGCCCGAAGCCGATCAGCACCGCATCGGCGGGCTCGGCATTTGCGCCAGCTCCGGCTACATGGTCACCGCTGCGGCCGAAGACACCGCGATCAAATCGGTCGCCCTCGTTGCGCCCTGGTTGCAGGATGCCGAAGTGGTCGAGCAGACCTATGGCGGCAGGGACGGCGTCGCCAAGCTTGAGGCCGCGAGCAATGCGGCAGAGGCGGAATATCGCCGCACCGGCAGACAGGGGTTCCTGCCGGCCGCCAGCCTGACCGACGAGCACGCGATCATGTTCAAGATGCCCTATTACACCGAGCCCGATCGCGGCATGATCCCGGCCTGGCGAAACGAGGCCGATCCGGCCTTCTGGCGCGGCTGGCTGAGGTTCGACGCCATCCAGGCTGCCCCGCGCCTGCACCAGCCCTTTCTGATGGTGCATAGCGAGGCGGCAGCCATTCCGCAGGGTGCGCACAAGTTTTACGCGCGGCTGACCAGCTCCAGGCAGGAGCTGTGGCTCGACAACGTCACCCAATTCGATTTCTACGATCGTGCCGCGCCGGTGAAGGCGGCGAGTGATGCCGTCGCCGCGCACTTCCGCGCGACGCTGGGCAGTGCGGGGGAGGCGGGACAATGAGCCTCGTCACGCGCCGGCAAGTCCTGGTCTCGGCTGTTTCCGCTGCGATGGTTTCCGCCGTCTCGGCGCCCGGCTCGAGCGCTCCGGGAGATGCACTGACGGTCGAAGACAGGATCGCAATCGCCGAGGCGATTGCCGGGATCGGCCTCTATGCCGATCTGCGTGAGTGGAACCGGGTCAGATCCTATTTCGCGGCCCGCGTCACGACCGACTATACCAGCCTTTTCGGCGGCGAGGCGACAACCAGCGACCGCGACGCGCTGATCGCCCTGTGGCAAGGGCTGCTGCCGGGCTTCGACGCCACCCAGCACCTCATCACCAACATCACCGTCGAAGGCGCGGGCAATGACGCGGTTGCACGCAGCCATGTCCGCGCAACTCACTGGATCGGCGGCCGGTTCTGGACGGTCGGCGGCAGCTATCTCCACCGGCTGGTGCGGACGCCGGAAGGCTGGCGCGTCAACGCCATTGCCATCCATCGGTTGTACGAGGAGGGGGATCGCGCCGTTCTGCCGCCGCCGCCGACCGGGTGAAGCGGCGGAGTGAATTCGGACGTTGCTTGCTGCAGTGCCCGACGACCGCAGCTACTGGCGCAATACCGTGTTCTTGGTGCCTTCTTCAACCTGATCGATGACGAGCAGTTTGACCGGATCGGCGCCGACATTGGTCGCTTGATGCCATTGCCCGATCATTTCGATGATGAAATCACCTGTTTGATAGGTGTTGCTCTTGCCGGTCTCGACATTGGTGACCTGAAGCGTGCCGGCCTCGACATAGGCATAGCGCGGAAACGGATGCTTGTGGACCGGCAAGGTCACGCCCGGCGCGATCTGATAGGCCGAGACCAGGACCTGCACGTTCTTCTGCGGCAGCGTGATCGGCTGGCCAGACGCGGTCTCGGTGCGAGAGGCAAGCGGGGTCACGACAACCGGCGTCCCGCTGGCATCGAGCGCCTGGGCGTTGTTTGCAAACAGTGCAGCCGCGAGCAGCAGCGTCGGCGCCAAGATTTTTCGCATGATTCCCCCCGAGCTGCGTCAGCATTGCGCAGCACGCATTGGCGCGCAAGCTGTCTGTTCAGGAGCGCCTATCCCGCTCTTCTGAACATGCCCGGCGTCATGCCATGCATCGCCCGGAATGTACGGGACAGATGGCTCTGGTCGGCGAAACCGGCCGTGATAGCGGCGTCGGCGAGGCCAAATCCCCGCTCGATCAGCGCGCTCGCCCGGCGCAATCGCCGGTCGCGGATATAGGCCGCCGGCGTCAGGCCAATTACCTTGTTGAAGTCGCGGATGACCTGGAACCGGGTCACGCCAGCCGCGCCGGCAAGCCGCTTGAGGTCGAGCTGCGAGCCAAGTTCGCTTTCGACAAGATCGCGGTAGAGCGAAAACCTTCGCCGTGAACTGGAGCTTTCGAGCTCCTCGGGACGCCCGTTCCAATCGCCATGCCGAACGATCAGCCGTCGCAGCGCCACGAGCAGGGACGTCTCGGCCGTCATTGTGTCCGGGGATGTCGAGCCCTGGTGTGCTGCCGCCAACGCTGCAGCAAGACCACTGTCTTGGATAGTCGCGCGCGAAAAGGCCGGAGCGCCATCGCGGCCGAGTTCGCGGGCAAGCGCGGTCATCAGCGGCACCGAAGGATAAAACGTCCGGTAGGCCCAGCCTTCGTCCGCGCCGCGTTCGCCGTCATGCCACTCCTCTGGATTAACGACGGCAATGGCGCCTGCCAGAGCAAGAACGCTTTGACGGCCGATGCGAATCCGCTCGCAGCCGAAGGTGATCAGGGCGATCACATAGGTCGGGTGCGTGTGCAGTTCGTAGCGGTGCTGGGTGAAGCGCGCCTCGAACAGGCCAAGGTCGGGGAAGCACGGATGCCGCCAGTATTTCCCGGTCTCTGCCGCTTCGTTTGTCCTTGCCATGGTCAATCCGGTTCAAGACGCCTCTCGTCCGGCCTTGTATGCCTGGCAGGATCAAATCGCGCCGCCTTTGCCGGCGTGAAAGGAGGCATCATGCTGCATAATGACCCCATCGCCGCGCTGACACCAGACGTCATAGGCTGGCGACACCATATCCATGCCAATCCGGAGCTCGGATTCAATGAATACGAAACGGCGCGTTTCGTTGCAGAGAAACTACGCTCCTTCGGCCTCGACGAGGTGCATGAAGGGATCGGCGGCACCGGGGTCGTCGGTGTCCTGCGCAGCGGTGGTGGCGCGCGCGGCATCGGCCTGCGCGCCGAGCTGGACGCGCTTCCGGTGCTGGAGAAAACCGGCTTGGCCTATGCTTCGAGGAGAGAGGGCCTGATGCACGCCTGCGGCCACGACGGCCACACCGCCATGCTGCTCGGCGCCGCCAAACTGCTCAGTCAATCCCGCACCTTCGACGGCACCGTCATTTTCATCTTTCAGCCCGCCGAGGAGAACGAGGGCGGCAGCATGCGCATGATCGAGGACGGCCTGTTCAAGCGCTTTCCGGTCGAGGCGATCTATGCGGTCCACAACTGGCCGGGCGTCAGGCTGGGGACGATCGCCGCCCGCGCTGGTGCGCAAATGGCGGCCGTGGACAATTTCGAACTGACCTTCGAGGGTCTTGGCGCGCATGCCGCGATGCCGCAGCTCGGCGACGACCCGATCCTGGCCGCCAGCGCCTTCGTGCAAGCCGTCCAGCGCATCGTCAGCCGCTCGGTCGACCCGCAAAGCGCGCTGGTCGTCAGCCTCACGCAGATCCATGGCGGCAATGTCGGCAACATCGTGCCGGGCAAGGTCTGGCTGCAAGGCACCTGCCGCTTCTTCGAGCACGGCCTTTCCGACCATTGCGAGACGCTGATCGGCGAGATCGCACAAGGCATTGCCGCCGCGCATTCGCTCAACGCCAGCGTCGACTACAGGAGGGGCTATCCGCCGCTGATCAACACCGCGGACGCGACGGCCCGCGCCGTCGAGGCGGCGGCATCCGTCGTCGGCCGGGAGAATGTCTTGACCGAGTTCAGCCCCAGTCTCGGCTGCGAGGATTTCGCTTTCATGATCCGCGACGCCGGCGGCTGTTATGCGTGGATCGGCACCGGCGAGGTCGGCCCGGGCGAAGGCCTGCACGGCGACCGCTACGTCTTCAACGACGAGATCGTGCCGACGGTGATGCGCTATTATGTCAACCTCGTCGAGCAGACGCTTCCGCGGGCCGGCCCTTCTACAGCAGTTTTTCCGGCGTGATCGGCAACTCCCGGATCCGCTTGCCTGTAGCGTCGAAGACGGCATTGGCCACCGCAGCGGCAACGCCGGTGGCGCCGAGCTCGCCGATGCCCTTGCCGCCGATCGGGCTGGCATGCTCGTCCACCTCGTCGACGAAGTGGATTGTGATATCGCCGGGAATGTCGGCGTTGACCGGAATGGCGACCCCGGAAAGGTTCTTCGACAGGAACCGCCCAAGCACCGGTTCGTGCCTGCTCTGCTCCATCGCCGCCATGCCCCAGCCCCAGATGATGCCGCCCGTCATCTGGCTGCGTGCGGTGCGGGGATTGACAATGCGGCCGGCGCTGTAGCTGCCGACGGCGCGACGAAGCCTGAGCAGGCCGAGCCCCGGATCGACACCGACCTCCATGAAGATCGCGCCGAAAGTGCGCATGGCGAGGCCTTTGCCATGCTGCGCCGGATCGAACGAGCCGGAGCCGATGATCTCGCCGATGTCGGTATGACTCATCACATCGGCGATCGTCTGACCGCCGGCAGCGCCTTTGCGGCGAATCTTGCCGTCTTGCATCTCGACCTCGTCCGGCAGCAGATTGGCAAGACGGGCAAGCTGCGAACGTGCATCTTCGGCGGCTGCGAGCACCGCCGCGCCCACCCCCATGGTCGATGATGAGCCATAGGTCGGACCCGCCTCCGGCAGCTGTGTATCGCCCATTTCCAACTCGATCTTCTCCATCGGCAGGCCCAGCACGTCGGCTGCGATCTGCGGAAAGATGGTGAGTGTTCCGGTTCCTATGTCCTGGGTGCCGGTGCGGATGAGCACCGTGCCGTCCCTGTGCAGCCTGACCTCGGCTGCAGGCGTCGGGTGGCGGAAACAGCCCATGCTGCAGGTCGCCATGCCGTAGCCGATCAGCCAATCGCCGTCGCGTTGCGGCTTGCGCGGGCGCTCGCGCCAGCCGAACAGGCGGGCGCCTTCCTCATAAGCCTCGCGCAGCTTCTTCGATGACCAGGGCAGGCCGGTGGCCGGATCCGTGTCCGCATGGTTGATCAGACGCAGGTCGAGCGGATCGACGCCCAGGCGGTGGGCGAGTTCGTCCATCGCGCTTTCGAGGG
The DNA here is from genome assembly GCF_042295465.1 of Mesorhizobium sp. ISC25. Taxonomy (NCBI): domain Bacteria; kingdom Pseudomonadati; phylum Pseudomonadota; class Alphaproteobacteria; order Hyphomicrobiales; family Phyllobacteriaceae; genus Mesorhizobium; species Mesorhizobium sp. ISC25. The sequence goes on from NZ_CP135441.1 coordinate 786,901, forward strand.
CCCAGGTACCCGGACCCTCGACCGGCGCGCGCAGCGCCGTCGGCATGGCGACGTTTGCGCGCTCGACGCGCTGGCTGAGACGCATGGCCGGCGTGGCGTAGAGACCCTTCGAGGCCTCGGTGGCGAACTCGACGAAATCGTCGGTCACGGTTGTCAGGTTGACCACGTCCTGTTGCACGGCGGTCAGCTTGCCCGACCTGTCCGCCGCCAGCACGATCTTCTGTGCCATGCGCGGCTGGTAGCCGAGGCAGGAATAGGCATTGGCCCGGCTGAGCGCCAGCCGGACCGGGCGCTGCATGATGCGCGCCGCGGCGGCGGCCAGCACCTGATGCGGCCAGATCCAACCCTTGCCGCCGAAGCCGCCGCCGGTATGGCGGGAAATCACGCGGACCTTCTCGGCCGGGATCAAACGGGCGGCAAGCACCTGGCGGACACCATAGACGTGCTGCGTGGCGTCGTGCAGCGTCAGCTCTCCGTCGTTCCACTCAGCGAGCGTCGCCGAGGGCTCCATGGCGTTGTGATGGCGCGACGGCTGCAGGTAGACGGCTTCGACCATGGCGGCTGCGTTGCTAAGCCCGCGGTCGACCTCGCCCTTCGTAAATGTTGGCTCCAGGAACAGAAAGCCGCTCTCCCTCGGCACGACCGCAGCCTTGTCGATGGCGGTCCACTCCGGCGGTGCCGGCAATGCCGGCTCGGCGAACTCGTAGCGCAATGCGACGCGGCGGGCGCCGGCTTCCGCCGCCTCCAGCGTCTCGCCCAGCACAATGGCAAGCGGCTGGCCCTCGTGACGTATCTCGTTGCCCTGCATGGGCATGAAGCTCTGCGCCGCCGGCGGGCCTTCGGCCTGCTGCATCTGCGTATCGGGCTCGGCCCTCGGCGATGCGAACCGGCCGAATTTGGGCATGTCCTCATGCGTGAGCACACGCACGACGCCTTCCTCGGCGAGCGCATCGTCGACGACGATCGACGTCACGCGGCCGGCGGGAACGGGCGCGGTCACCAGCACTGCATGGAGCAGATCGGGAGCAAAATAGTCGGCCGCATAGCGGGCGCGGCCGGTAACCTTGACGCGGCCGTCAGGGCGGGCAACAGGCTGGCTGATCATCATGACGGCGTCCTCGCTGCTCTTTCGATCGCCCGCAAAGCGGCGGTCTTGGCCAGTTCGATCTTGTAGGCGTTCTGCGACAAGGGACGCGCTTCGGCGAAGGATTGCTCGATAGCGGTGCTCAACGCCCCGCGATCGCCGATTTCGGCACCGGCGAGCTGCTCCTCGGCGGCGCTCAGCCGCCACGGCCGCAGCGCGACGGACCCCAGCGCCAGGGCCGCCCGACGGATGGTTTGGCCGTCCATCTCCAGCACAGCAGCGGCGGAGACGATGGCATATTCGTAGGATTCGCGCTCGCGCACCTTGAGGTAAGCCGATCGCGGCGCCGGTGCCGGCAGCTCGATTGCAGTGATCAGTTCACCTTGCTGCAACACATTGTCTGCCTCGGGCCGCGTGTCGGGAAGCAGGTGGAATTCGGCTGCCGGAATGCGCCGGCCGCCACTGCGGTGCGCGGTGACGATGACCGCATCGAGTGCTGCCAGCGCCACCGCCGGGTCGGATGGCTGGGTGGCGACGCAATCCTTGGTCCAGCCGAATATTGCGTGATTGTCGTTGATGCCATGCAATGCCGAGCAGCCGGAGCCGAGCTGACGCTTGTTGCATGGCAACTGCTCTTCGGCACGGAAATAGGCACAGCGCGTCTTCTGCAGCAGATTGCCGCCTATCGTTGCGAGATTTCTCAGTTGCGGCGACGCCGCGTTGAGGATCGCCTGGCTCAACACCGGATAGTCGCGCATGACCAGCGCATGCTGCGCGACGTCGTTGAGATGAGTCAGCGCGCCGATCGTCAAGCCGCCGCCGGGCAGTGCCTCGATCTGATCCAGCCCGTCGAGGCGGGAGATATCGATGATCCGCGTCGGCTCGGCAACTCCAAGGCGCAGCCAGTTGAGCAATTCGGTGCCGCCGGCGAGAAAGGCGCTATCCGGCGCGGCACCTGCCGCGATCGTGTCGCCCAGGCTGTCGGCGCGCGCATAGACGAATGGGGTCATTGGCTCACCCTCCCGGCCGCCGCGCGCACCGCCTCGACGATTTGCGGATAGGCCGAGCAGCGGCACAGATTGCCGCTCATCCATTCGCGGATCTCGGCATCGGAGCCGGTATGTCCCTCCTCGATCAGCGCCGCCGCCGACATCACCTGGCCGGGCGTGCAGAATCCGCACTGGAAACCATCATGATCGATGAACGCCTGCTGCACGGGATGAAGCGCATCGCCGTTTGCCAGACCTTCGATCGTCGTGACCTCGCGTCCCTCGGCGGACACGGCAAGTATCATGCAGGCATTCACACGCCGCCCGTCGAGATGCACCGTGCAGGCGCCGCACTCGCCGAAATTGCAGCCCTTTTTCGTTCCGGTCAGATGAAGCCGCTCGCGCAGCAGGTCGAGCAGCGTGACGCGGGGATCGAGATCGGAAAGGCTGTGATCCTCTCCGTTCACCCGCAACCTCAATAGGTGCCGATCGTGGAAGTTCATGTGGGGTACCTCGAAGCACATGCCGTACTCGCCGCAAGGACTCGTCCAGCAAGCAGCCGCCCACCTGTCGAGACGAAATAGGGCGGGCGATTCCGGGGGAAAGACGCTGTCATGCCCCGAAAGCAAAAAACGCGCGTTTGAGATTTGCGGCGGAAAGGCTTGCACGACCTACGACCGCTCGATCCCCCAACTCTGGAGTAAGATCTCAGCTGGGTTAACCAGCTTCCTGGGCGTCATTTGCCGATATAGGCGGCCAGCTCGTCAGGCGTTCCCATGGGAAAGGCCTGTTTCAGATGGTCGAGGAATGCGGAGACGCGGGCGCTCTGCAGCCGCCGAGAGGGATACAGCGTCCACAGGGCGATGTCGGGCCGATCGAGATCCCCCCAATGTACCAGCGTTCCGTCCGCCAGATCATGGCTCACCAGCGACACCGGCAGGCGCCGCGCCGACGCCCGCTCGCACCGCATCCCGGACCATGATGAGTGACGACAGCGCAAGGACCGGCTCGATCGCGATTGTTGACCGGCCAGCGGGCGTCTTCACGTCCCAAGCCCTTCGATCGGCTGTCGAACGCATGACGGCCGAGGTCGCCAGACCCTCAGCCGGCCGGGCGAGATGAGGGACTCGCCACGACCACGAGGCACACTGGAATGATTGCGCCTTGGCTCGCGTTCATCGTTTCCGCTGGTGTCGCGCTTGCGCTGGCGTGGTGACCATACTGAGCATGGGCCTGCTCAATTGTGTTTTGACTATTTGGCTGCACGGGCGCGTAAAATATCAGGTTCGCCCAGTTGTGGGCGGACTAACTCAGGGAGGATAATGTTATGAAGATGACTCGACGTAATGCTCTCGCCCTTGGTGCCACCTCCTTGTCGACCCCGCTATTGGTTGCATTGCCGACTCCGGCAGCGGCCAAGACCTACGGTCCGACTGATGGCAAAGAGATTTTTCCCGGCGTTCGGCTCGTCGAACTGGGAACACGAGACTCCCATATCAAGGGGTACAAGAAAATCGCGATGGAAGACGTCGTGTATCAGCCAAAGGGATCTAGCCCGCTGGGGGATGTCATGGCCGACGACATGGTCTGCACGGTCACTGAAGGCGAGCTGCAGGTCACGGCCGGGGATATGCAGTTCACAGCCAAGGAAGGCGATGTATGGAGCTGCGGCAAGGGTAGCACGAAGGAGGCTGCTACGAACAACGGGACAGTGGTCGCCGTGATGCGGGTGATTAACCTCAAGGCTGAATAAAGCCAAGTTGGCGATCGTGGGCGCAATCCGCGCACGGGTGGAATCTTGCGGGTTAGCGATCTAACCGGCCAGCGCCATTCCAGTGCCAACGCCGATCTTGTAGGAGGGGATTGAGACGCTGATACGGTCGTCGGCGACCCGCCTACCTACCGTGGCCGTGATCGCAACCACGTCACCGATGCCAATGCCCCGCGCCATACACTTGAGTGTGGAGCGGACGGTGCCCCTAGTCAAGATGTTGCTAATATACACGCGGCCTGCAAGCTTCGCCCTTGGCGAGGCGACCCAGCGGCTTGGTTGCGGGGGAGACTGGCAGCTAGAGGCCGCTGGGCCTTGACGGCCAGCGAGCTTAAGAGGAGGCCCTGTGCTGGCTGACCAAAACCTTGCGCTTATGGCAACGGAAAAGCATCATTCGAACGAACACTTTTCGTCCACGAGGAGGGAAGGGAATGCGGTCGGTGGCGCTCTCAATACCTACACATAGCCGGCCGTCAGCAGTGGTGACGATGGCACCGTTCGCGGAGCCGGTTGCCGTTAAAAAATGTCGCGTTCGCGGAAGATATTTCGAATAACGCACCCACCAAGAAAGCACGGCAACTGCTTTCCTTGTGCCTCGTATAAGGCCTCAGCTAGGTTAACCAGCTTCCTGGGCGTCATTTGCCGATATAGGCGGCCAGCTCGTCAGGTGTTCCCATCGGAAAGGCCTGCTTCAGATGGTCGATGAATGCGGAGACGCGGGCGCTCAGCAGCCGCCGAGAGGGATACAGCGTCCACAGGGCGATGTCGGGTCGATCGAGATCCCCCCAATGTACCAGCGTTCCGTCCGCCAGATCATGGCTCACCAGCGACACCGGCAGGCGTGCCGCGCCGACGCCCGCTCGCACCGCATCCCGGACCATGATGAGTGACGACAGCGCAAGGACCGGCTCGATCGCGATTGTTGACCGGCCAGTGGGCGTCTTCACGTCCCAAGCCCTTCGATCGGCTGTCGAACGCATGACGGCCGGGGTCGCCAGACCCTCAGCCGGCCGGGCGAGGTGAGGACTTGCCACGACCACCAGTCGATCACGCAGAAAGGCTCGCCCAACGAGGCTCTCATCCGGATCCGGATTGACCCGGATCACCAGGTCAAATCCCTCTTCGATCATGTCGACGGCGCGGTCTTCCGTCGTGACCTCGAGCCTTACCTCCGGGTATTTTAGGGCGAAGCCGGCAGCGATCTTCCCCATCGCGGTCTGTGAGAACAGCACTGGGGCGCTGATCCGCAACCTGCCTCGCGGCCTTTCGCCGCCTGAGGCGATCGCCGCCGCCGTCTCTTCGAGCTCGGACAGCAACCGGCCGGCGCGCTCGAAAAGCGCACGTCCTTCTTCCGTCAGCTTCAGCGCGCGCGCGCCACGCTCGAACAGCCGTAGATCAAGACTCGCCTCCAGCTCCGCCACGCGTCGGGACAAGGTGGCCTTCGGGCGCCCGGCAGCGCGCGCGGCCTTACCGAAGCCCCCGTGGCGGGCGACTAGATTGAAATCAGCAAGAGCAAGTAGATCCATGTGTTCCACCAATGAGACGGAGTGTCCAGATATAACGCCTACCGACACAAATGTGGATCACTAATTTTCTGGGATGCCATCCGGCTCAACTCAGGAGTAACCCCATGACCATTCTCGTTACCGGCGCGACCGGCAATGTCGGCCGCAACGTAGTCGAACAACTCGTGAAACGTGGCGCCAATGTGCGCGCTTTGGTTCGCGATCCCTCGAAAGCCAATTTCCCCGCTGACGTAGATGTCGTGCAGGGCGACCTGCTCGATGTCGATTCCCTGCGCAAGGCCTTCTCGGGCGTCTCCACCCTTTTCCTGCTGAACGCGGTGGTGGCCGACGAATTTACCCAGGCGCTGGTAGCGCTGGCCGCTGCCCGCGAGGCCGGCATCGAGCGGATCGTCTACCTGTCGGTGATCCACAGCGACCTCTACGTCAACGTGCCGCATTTTGCGGGCAAGTTCGGCGTCGAGCGGATGATCGAGCAGATGGGGCTCAACGCCACCATCCTGCGGCCCGCCTACTTCATGAACAACGACATCACGATCAAGGACGTGGTGACCGGCTACGGCATCTATCCGATGCCGATCGGAGCCAAGGGCGTCGCCATGATCGACGCGCGCGACATCGGCGAGATCGCCGCGATCGAACTCATCCGCCGCGAGCAGGCCGCCGCGCCGCTCCCGTTCGACCGCATCAACCTGGTCGGCCCCGACACGCTGACCGGCGCGGATGTCGCGGCCATCTGGACGGACGTCCTCGGACGCCAGATCGCGTATCCGGGCGACGACACCGCCGGCTTCGAGCAGAACCTGCGGCAGTTCATGCCGAGCTGGATGGCGCTCGACATGCGCCTGATGGCGGAGCGCTTCCTCACGCACGGCATGGTCCCCGATGCCGGCGATGTCGATCGGCTGACCGCGCTGCTGGGCCGGCCGCTGCGCTCCTATCGCGACTATGCGGCCGCAATTGCCGGCTGAGCCCCATCACCGATGACCTTTTGTCCAGGAGACACATCGTGATTTACACGACCGCTACCGTTCCGGTGAATTCCGGAGGCGAGACCAAGCTGACCCGTGCGCAGATATGGCAGGGCCTCGAACTCAAGGCGCGCGATGCCCGCCTGTTCCTGCCCGCAGGCCTCTGCACCCGTTGCGACCCGATTTCCGCTTCGCGCGGACCGGTCGCCTGGAAGAAGGTGACCTTGCTTTCCGGCTCAAGCGTGACGATCTCGCGCAGATCAGCACCGGCGATCGTAGCTTCGCGCACGAAGTGCGCTGCGCTCTCCTCCACGACGCCTTCATAGCTAGTGGTCGGGTTATTCACATCAGAAAGTTGCGCCAACGGCAATTGCAACCAGCTGGTGAGCGAGCTGCTTCATAGGCACGGACGACAACGCAAAGCCAGTCCGTCAACCAATCAGCCCGATACCCTCTCCAGCACCCTCGAAACCTGCTTCGCTGTCCATCGGCCGCCGCGTGTGCTGAATAGCGGCGAACCCAAAGGCTCCCCAACGCAACGTACCCCGACTACGCGCGTTCTAGTGAATGGGAGGGCGCCATAGCCGATCTGACGGGGGTGGCCTGATGACAAATCGGAGCAACAGGGATGGCAAAGTTTAAAGAAGCCCTTGAGCGCGGGAAAGAAGCTCGCCGTCAGCAGGAGGAGCCCGTCGGCGGCGCGGAGATGGGGAAGCGAGATGCCCCCATGTTGGACTTCAGCGAGCAAGCAAAGGCCTGGCTAAACGACGTCGTGATTGCATCGCTGGAGGCAGCCAAGGCTGACGTGGCAGGCGAGGTGGCTGTCGACATAGACACCGCGCCACGCCGGCGGGTCAAAGCTTTAGCCCCGTCGATTCGTTTCCAGATCTACAGGAAGCGAGAATTGGAGAAGGCGCCTAGAAGAACCTTTACGGTCAACGTTAAGGTGAGCGGGGCGGTGTCCGTATCTTCGCCGGGGATGGTGACGAAAGATGTGGGAAACATAGGGGATAGGTCCGACCTACGGGTCCGCACCTTAATAGCCGAACTGATCGAGGACGCTGCCAAGGGTACATAGCAAGGCTGTGTCCACCGGCGCCGTAGGGGAAACGGAGGGGGGTACGGGGGGTCCTCGCGCGAGCCAGTTGTCCGATCACCCCCTCGGGTTTTTGTACCAAACATTCCCCGCCCTCTAAGGAACAAATCCGCTCGCGAGGGGGGTTCGGCCCTATTAAGCATGTAGGCCTGAACGTGGTCGAAATCGATAAAGCCAAACAGGAAGTTGTTGCCGAAGTTGTGCGGCGGTGGATCACTTCAGAGGTAATCCGCAATTACCTTCGCGCCATGCTAAATCTGCCTGTAGAACAGGAGCTGCCGGCTGAGCAAAAGCATTTGCTGCAGGAACTTGATCGGGCCGGCAAAGAGTGACTGCATGGCGCTCCATTGGTTCTCCCCGCCGGTCCCTGTAAGGACCGAGGGTAGCGGTTCGACGCGCAAGGTCAGCAACGCTGAAGCAGCCGCTGAGGAACTCCTGAAGTGGACCAACCATGGCCTTCAGTGGGACCTCGCGGTGCGCGTTTGCATCGCCGTGATTTCCGACCAGATGGAACCCGAGGAGGCCCGCAAGGCATTCCTGGCTGCCGCTAAGGAGCAGGGGACGTTAGTCCCTCCATAAGGTGGAGGCCCGCCGCTCGTGAGAAAGGCGACGGACCCAGCAGGCGGCTGCATCCACGAAGAATCGACCGCTGCGATTTCTAAACTACAGAGCGCCTGCGTTGTTCCATTATTGCGGACTACAACTGGGTTGGTCGGCAGGCTCGTCCCGCTCTAGATTCCCCTCATGGCAACCCATTGGTTCGTCCCTCCTGTGTTCGTAAGGACTGCGTCCGGTGATAGGCATGGCTGCAACAATGCGAGGGCAGCCCTTGAGCAGCTAAAGACGTGGACCCGGAGAGGACCTTGCTGGCACAAGGCGGTGACCCTCTGCCTGTCGGCTGTGGAGGGCGATCCGATTGACCCTCACGTGATACGAAAGGCATTTGAGGCTGCCGCTAAGGAGGCCAAAATGTATCTCTCTCCTGAGTAGTAGTGTCATGGCGACCCATTGGTTCTCCCCTCCGGTCAACGTCAAGACCGTAAGCATCCGGTAGGGACCGCGGCGTGCCGGATTTGACGGGACAACTAGCTGTCGCCTGGTCTCGAATGATTTCGCGAAGGGCCTCGATGCCGAAGTCGCTAAAGACAGGGGTTGCGATTCCATCGATATCGTAGACCCACAGCTTACCATCCTCAGGCTCGAGCTGGTCCGACAGGTCCCACAGCAGGTCTTCATCCTGGCCCAGGATTTGGGCGAGGCGCCGGATCATGAAGACGTGGGCGATCACTGCCATGGTTCAGGCGGCTGCCGCTTGCTGATCGGTCTTTCTCCATTCCCAATTGAAGCGCGTAGAGGACACGAACTATCATCACCCGGTGTTGCAACCGGTACGAGTTTGCGACAGACTCAGTCCCAACAAGCCGGCCATCTGATGGACATCGCTCGAGCTCTACGGCACCAAGCAAGGGGAATGCGATGCGTGCATATTGGTTGATGCGCATTGCCGCGCTTGCTCTCAATGCCGCGCCGGCGGCAGGGGAACCTTCGGTCGAGCGAGGACTCTACATCTCCATCATCGGCGGCTGCCACGATTGCCACACCGAAGGATATAGCGAAAGTGGCGGCAAGATCGATCCGGCCAAGGCTCTCAAGGGAAATGCACTCGGCTTTCAGGGTCCGTGGGGAACCAGCTATGCGGCAAACCTACGACTGACGGCCGTCGACCTCACAGCCGACGGCTTCGTTTCATATCTTCGAGGCCTTGGGACTTATCCACCGATGCCAGCGTATAATGTACGGGCGATGAGCGATGAGGACAAGAAGTCGCTCTATCTCTATATCCGCACGCTCGGTGACGCAGGCGAGCGAGCGCCGGCTTTCGTGCCGCCTGGCGACAAGGTCCATACGCCTTATATTGTCCTCGCCCCGCCCTTGTCGCCGCCCGCCTGCACACGCGATTTCGATTGCGGTGTAGGAGAAGTCTGCGATCCCGGCGGCTCCGGGCAGTGCATGAAGAGATAACGCTCAGACCAGCTGGCCGCCATCGCGCACTGGCATTCGCTGGCGACCAGCTCTACTTCGCCGGTGCCATTCAGAATTGTCCAAATGTGTTGAAGGTCCGCCTTGGCATGGTAAGAGATGCGGGCGGTTATGGCGGTGACCTCGTCCAAGGTGAAAGGACGGCGCTTGTCCTTGTCGGGCTCGGCCTTATCCTTCGACGCGGCCTCCAAATTCATGAAGGGATTGGTGACGCCAGATAGGTCAAAGTCTCTTATGGCGTGGTTGATGACCGCGCGAACTACGTTCAAGTAGCGATCTACCGAAGACGCTTTGCGACCGTCAAGCATGTGATCCATGTGATCGCGGAATTCCATGGCATCCGCGCGCTTAATGCTTGCCAGCTTGCGATCCACTATCGCAGACAGCGCAGAAGGGTCGGGGCCGCACCAAAATGCGGCGCCGAAGGGATCAGTGGCTGCTTGCGGCTGCGATGGCGGGATAATCCGTATAGCCCGCGGCGCCCCCGCCATAGATCGTAGCCGGGTCGACGGCCGCCAGCGGTGCGCGGGTCTCAAGCCTCTCCACAAGGTCGGGATTGGCGATGAAGGGGCGGCCGAAGGCGAACAGGTCGGCCTTGTCCTCGGCCAGCCGCGACGTCGCGAGGTCGAGATCATAGCCGTTGTTGGCGATATAGGTGTTGTTGAAGCGCCGGCGGAGCGATCCGAAGTCGAACGGTACGACATCGCGCGGCCCGGCCGTGGCGCCCTCGACGACATGAATGTAGACGATGCCCAAGGCATCGATTTGATCGACGATATAGTCGAACTGTGCCTGAGCATCACTGCTCGAAACGCCATTGGCGGGCGATACGGGCGAGATCCGGATTCCGGTGCGCGCGGCGCCGATCTCCTCGGCCACCGCAGCCGCAACCTCCAGCATCAGACGGGCGCGGTTCTCGACCGAGCCGCCATAAGCATCGGTGCGGACATTGGCGCTGTCTTTGGCGAACTGGTCCAGCAGATAGCCGTTGGCACCGTGAATCTCGACGCCATCGAAACCGGCCTCAATGGCGTTAGCTGCCGCTTGCCGGAAGTCGTTCACGATCCCAGAAACCTCTTCGAACTCCAGCGCGCGGGGCTCCGAGACGTCGACGAAGCCATTGTTGACGAACGTCTTGGTCTGGGCCCGGATCGCCGACGGCGCAACCGGCGCCGCCCCGTTCTCCTGTAGGTCGACGTGCGAGACGCGGCCGACATGCCAGAGCTGCAGGAAAATCCGCCCGCCCTTGGCGTGCACGGCGGTCGTGACCTTGCGCCAGCCGTCGATCTGAGCCTGGGAGTAGATGCCTGGCGTGTCCTGGTAACCTTGTCCCTGCCGCGAGATCTGCGTGGCCTCGGAAATCAGCAAGCCGGCCGACGCGCGCTGGCCGTAATACTCCGCGGCGAGATCGCCTGGAACGAAGCCCGGTCCAGCGCGATTGCGCGTCAGGGGCGCCATCACAATACGATTGGAGAGGGTTAGCGAGCCGAGAGTATAGGGCTCAAACAGCGTTTTGCTCGTCATAGGTCACCTTTGTTTGTCCCCGCTGCGGCGGGGTCGTTATCGAAATGGCTTCGTTGGTGCTCAGGCGACCTTGCGGTACCGCTCGGCGGGATGTTCGTTCCGATAGTTTGGAAGCATGGCCTGGCGCGCGGCCTGAAGCGCGTCCCACTGCCCGGCATCGGGAAGCGGCGGGATGGTCACCGGTTCGCGGCGGTCGAATCCGACCAGCGCCGCATCAACCAGATCGTCCACCTCCATCACGTTGGAAAGCGTGTTGACGTCGGCGCCGACGTGTTCCCAGATCTCCGTTCGCGTCGTGGCGGGAAGCACGGCCTGGACGTAGACACCCTTCGGCGCGAGCTCGAGGCTGAGTCCCTGCGACAGAAACAGCACGAAGGCTTTGGTTGCGCCGTAAACCGTCATGCCGAACTCCGGCGCCAGGCCGACCACGGAGCCGATGTTGACGATCGCGCCTTCGCCCGCCGCCGCAAGGCGCGGGGCGATGGCACTGGCAAGCCGCAGAAGGGCGGTCGTGTTGAGCGCTACGAGCCGTGTAACGTCATCCGTGCTCTGCTCGATGAAGCTTCCGCCGATGGCCGTTCCGGCATTGTTGACGAGGATCCCGATGCGGGCGTCGTCGCGCAGCCTCGTCTCCACCGTTGCAAGATCGGTGGGCTGCGTGAGATCAGCCTGGACGATGTCGATCGCCACGCCGGTCTCCTGACGCAGGCGCGCCGACAGCGCCTCCATTCGTGCCGTGTCGCGGGCAACCAGCACGAGGTCGTGGCCGCGGCGCGCAAAGCGATCGGCATAGGAAGCTCCGATGCCGGTGGAGGCGCCGGTGATGAGGACTGACGGAATGGCGGTCATGGGATTGCTCTTTTCTGCAGGGACTTATATTCATGACGGTTATCATGATTGCCGATAAATATGATGACCATCATGTAAATGTCAACGGAGCCGGCGGAGAATTTTGAAATGAAGGTCAGTCGAGAGCAGATGGCGGAGAACCGTCGCCGGATTCTGGAGGTTGCCAGCCGGCTGTTTCGCGACAAGGGGTTCGATGCGGTCAGCGTGGCGGAGGTGATGAAGGCCGCCGGGCTGACCCATGGCGGTTTCTATGGTCACTTCAACTCGAAAGACGACCTGATTGCGCAGACCCTTGCCCATGTCCTCGCCGCGGACACAGGCGGAGGGCGCGGTCTTCGCGCTTATTTGGATGACTATCTTTCACCCCGGCATCGCGACAACTGCGCCGGTGGTTGCCCGACGGCGGGCCTTGCCGCGGCCATCCGCCATCAAACCCCGGCAGCGCGCTCGGCCATGACCGAAGGTCTTCGATCGCAGATCGACCGTATTGGCAAGGCGTTGCCGGAGCTGGATGCGGCAGACAGGCGCCGCGCGGCGATCGGAAGCTTTGCGGCGATGGTGGGGGCAGTGATCCTCGCCCGGGCGATTGACGACCCAGCGTTTTCCGATGAGGTGCTGGAACAGACACGTTCCTGGGTTGATGCCGGGATCAACCAAGTGTCAGCTAGTTAGCCCCGGCCGACCTGTTGTGCTGATTTATGAGACGGGACTTGTTCCCGACGATGTCGCTCGTTCCCCGGCCAGCATTGCAGTCTGGGCGCGCCGCGGCTGGTTCTAGCGCGCCTTAGCGTACAATGAGCGCTGGCTCCCCGGGACCGACGAAGCAGCGAAATACGAGTTCGCCATAGCGCTCCGCCGAGACGCGCCACAGCCGCATCAAATGCGAAAACGTGATCGTGACCGCGCAAAAGCACTAGGCCTGGCAGGTGGGCGGCCACCATCGCTTCGGGATCGCGCCGTTGCTCTGGCGCAAGAGCGCGGCGAGGTGCGAACCCGCGATCTCAACATCGGCATCCCACGATGCTATCTCTCCCAGATGTGCGAGGAAGGGCTGCTCGTGAAGGTCGGCTATGGGCGGTATCGAGCGGCTGCATTGAAGGTGGCCTGACCTTCAGGCGGGGCCGAATGCGCCATAGGATCGCGCCGCTTCGATGACCTCGCCAATCCGGCCTTCGCAGATGGCGTCGATCGGACGTAACCGCCGCGGCGAGGGGACTGCGTGCCGCCCTTCAGAAGACCGCTTGCCCCGTCGCGTTTTGGGCCGGAAGCGGAATGGCGGGCTTTTGGCATAGCGGACGTTCAGCCGGTGGGACCAAGCTCTGAAGCTGACCCTGTGCAGGCCTTTGCGTCGATGACTCGGCCCGGCGTGGCATTCGCAACCGCGCAAACGGTCTCCTGGCAGCGAGGCGTTGGCAGGACGTTTGGCGGAGTAAGTTTTGCGCTCGCAACCAACGCTAATGGGGCGTATCGTGGCATATCGTCGATTGCTAATACATGAGCCGGCGACTGAGAGCGCAAGACTCCCGCATCGGACTGGGCGCGCTAGAATCCACTACTCGTCGCGCTCACGAGACCACCTGCCTCTGCCGAAACCTCTTTTGCTCGGTTCCGGCCAGAATTGCCTTTTTGCAGTTCGGAAGAGCGGAGCGTTCCGATGCAGATCATGCAAACCCGCCGCCGATTCCTGGCCGGCGCTGCAATGACTGGCGCTGCCGGTATCGTCGGTTTTCCCGAGTCACTCCACGCGGAACCGCCGCTGGAAACGACCACGGTTCGTCTGCCGCGGTGGGTTGGTGGTTCCTACTGCTGGGCAGGCGCGTACATCGCCGGAGAACTGATGCGCGCAGATGGCTTCACCGACGTTCGCTACGTAGAAGCCGACAGAAGCGTCGACCAATCGGAATGGATCGCACGCGGTGAGACCGATTTCTCTGTGAACTTTCCACCGAATCAGATCGCGTCGATCGATGCCGGCGTGCCGATCAAGGTGCTGACCGGGTTGCACTCGGGATGCCTCGAACTGATCGCCAAGGAGAGCATCCGCAGCGTCGCGGATCTGCGTGGCAAGAGGGTGGGCGTGGATGGTTTCAATAACTCGCGACATGTGTGGCTGACTCTCATGTCCGCTTATGTCGGGCTCGATCCCGTGAACGATATCCAATGGGTCCTGACTGAAGACGCCACCCCGACGGAGCTCTTCGTCCAAGGAAAGATCGATGCATTCCTCGGCACGCCGCCCCAGCCGCAGGAGCTGCGCGCCAAGAAGATCGGCCATACGATCCTCAACAATGCCGTCGACCGCCCATGGTCACAGTATTTCTGCTGCATGATCTCCGCGACGACGGACTACGTGACCAGGCACCCGGTAGCGACCAAACGGGTCTTGCGATCCATCCTTAAGGCTGCCGACCTCTGCGCGTCGGATCCGCAGTGGGTGGCCCGGCAGATGGTCCATCGCGATTTCGTCCCGTCGTATGATTACGCGCAGCAAACGCTAAGGGATATCCGGTACGACCGCTGGCGAGACTTCGATCCTGAAGACTCCCTGCGGTTCTACACACTGCGCATGCAAGAGACGGGCATGATCAAATCGGGCCCGCAACAGATCATCGCCGACGGAACGGACTGGCGCTTCCTCGACGAGTTGAAGCGTGAGCTGAAAACCTGATCCCATTTGTCTCAAGGGGAGACGTGGACATGCAAATCGCCCCGAACCGCCGCCGTTTCCTAGCCGGCGCCGCGTCAGCCGGCGCCGCGGGTCTTATCGGCACCTCGACACAAGCCTGGGCTGAGCCGTTGCCGGAGACCACCTCGGTCCGCCTGCCGCGGTACATCGGCGGCGCCTATTGCTGGGCGGGCCTGTACCTCGCCGGAGAGATGCTGCGCGCCGAGGGGTTCACCGATGTCCGCTACGTGCAAGGTGACAAGAAGGTTGATCATTCGGCATGGATCGCAAACGGCGAGACGGATTTCAGTGTGAACTATGTGCCGGTTCATCTGGCGTCGATCGATGCAGGAGTGCCGATCAGGGTACTAAGCGGACTGCACTCCGGGTGCCTCGAACTGATCGCCAACGACAGCGTCAAAGGCATCTCGGACCTGCGGGGAAAGCGGGTTGGGGTCTTTACGCTTGATTCGCCGCAATACGTGTTGGTTTCTCTGATGGCCGCCTATGTTGGGCTCGATCCCGTCAACGACATCGAATGGGTCATCGAAGAGCACAATTTTGCGGAAGGCTTCGTCGAGGGAAAGTACGATGCAGTGCTCGGCCAACCGCCCCGCACGCAGGAACTTCGCTCCAGGAAAGTAGGCCACACGATCCTCAACTCGACCAGCGACCCGCCGTGGTCGCAGCACTTCTGCTGCATGATTTCCGCGACTGCGGATTATGTAGACAGATATCCGGCGGCGACAAAGCGCGTCCTGCGGTCCATCCTCAAGGGCGCCGACCTCTGTGTCTCAGATCCGTCATGGACTGCAGGGCAGCTGGTCGATCGAGGTTTCGTCCCCAGCTACGAACTCGCGCTGCAAACGCTTGGCGACATCCGGTACGACAGATGGCGGGATTTCGATGCCGAAGCCTCGATGCGCTTCTACGCGCTGCGCATGCACGAAACGGGCATGATCACGTCGAGCCCGCAAGAGATAATCGCCACCGGAACGGATTGGCGCTTTCTAGATCAACTAAAGCGCGAGCTGAAGACGTAGACCTATCGCCGACACGCGGTGCCTTTTTTGAAGGGAGAGACTCGTGCAGATTGTCCAGAACCGTCGCCGTTTCCTCACAGGCCTGTCCGCGCTCGCAGGTGCGGGTCTTGCAAGGGGCCGCAACGCGGCCGCCGCCGAAGCGGCACCTGAAACCACGGTCGCCCGCTTTGCGGCGGCGCCGGGTATCTGCATCGCTCCGCAGTACGTCGCCGAGGATCTGATCCGCGCAGAGGGGTTTTCGGATTTTGGCTTCGTGGCCGCCGACGCCGGTATCGCCCAGACCGAGATGCTGGCGCGCGGCGACATCGACTTCGGCATTGACTTTGCCACAGCCCTAATCATTCCGGTCGACACTGGCGCCCCGATCAAGGTGATCTCCGGAGTGCATGTCGGTTGTTACGAATTGTTCGGACACGGGGACATCAAAAGCATCGCGGATCTCAAGGGCCGTAAAGTCGGTGTCGGCGGCAATCTGTCATCGGATCCGCATATCTTTGTCAGTGCCATGGCGACCTATGTCGGCCTCGATCCGCAACGCGACATTGAATGGATCGTTGGCGAGGCAAAGCCGGCGGAGCTTTTCGCCGAGGGCAAGGTCGACGCCTTCCTGGCTTTTCCGCCTGAGGCTCAAGATCTCCGCGCCCGCAAAGTCGGCCACGTCATCCTCGACAGCTCCAAGGACCGGCCATGGTCGCAATATTACTGCTGCATGCTGGCAGTCAACGCCGCCTATGCTGAGAAAAATCCAGCTGCCACCAAGCGCGTCATCCGGGCCATCATCAAATCGGCCGACATCTGCGCGGCCGAACCGGAATGGGTGGCACGCCTCCTGGTGGACGGCGGACACACCGAACAATACGACTACGCCGTGCAGTCGCTCCGCGAGCTCCCATACTCTAATTGGCGCGACTTCGATCCCGAGGACACGATCAGGTTCTTCTCGTTGCGGTTGCATGAAGCCGGGATTGTCAAGTCGAACCCAAACGAGATCATCGCGAACGGCACCGATTGGCAGTTCTTCAACGAGGTCAAGCGTGAGTTGAAAACGTGAGCGAGTGGCCGGCGCGCATCTTGCTGCTGGCGCTGATGGCCGGGCCGGCACATGCGCACGACGAGCGCCTGCCGACGATCGGACAGGCGCCGGACTTTACCTTGGTATCGCAGGACGGTGTGCGAGTGTCGCTGCACGACTTTCGCGGCAAGGTGGTCGCCGTCTCATTTATCTATACGTACTGTACTGACGTCTGCCCCATGCTGACTGCCCATATGGCCAGCGTGCAGGAAAAGTTGGGTAGTGCGTTCGGACCCAAAATCGCCTTCGTTTCGATCACCGTCGACCCAGAGCGCGATACGCCCGATGTCTTGAAGGAATATGCGCAGAGTTTTGGCGCCGACCTGAAGGGCTGGTCGTTTCTTACCGGTGATCCGGCCGTCGTCCATGAGGTGGGACGGAAATACGGGGTCATCGCGAAGAAGGCGGCGAACGGAGATGTCGACCATACCCTATTGACGTCGCTCGTGGACCCCGGTGGCATCTTGCGAGTACAGTATCTTGGTGTCCGGTTCGACCTGGAGGAGTTCCGGGATGACCTTCTCAGCCTCTTGGACGAATCCAAATAGCATAACGAACCGGCTCGTTGGCTGGGTTGCCCGGCTGCCGGCGCGCGTCCAGACCAAGCTCTTGATCGCGTTCCTGTCGATCGTCGGCCTGCTGATCGTGCTCGGGGCCGTCGGGTTGCAGGTGCTGAGTGGGGTGAACGATCAAACCAACGAGCTGATCAAGCTGCAGCGCAGGATCGCGGCCTACCGCCAGGTCCAGCACGATACGACCACCCAGCTCTACGGCATCTCCACCGCCCTGTTGCTTCGGGACGACCGGATGCTGGATGCGGCGCTGCGCCAGCTCAACCAGTTCGGCTACGACCTCGACCGCATGGAGTTCGTCGCCGAGAGTGAGGCGGAAGTGCTCGGTCAGGTCCGGCAAGAGTACGAACGGCTTACAGATGGGGTGACGCACGTGGCAGAGCTCGTCCGCGCCGACCGCACTGAGGAGGCGCGCAAGGTTCAGCTTGATGAAATCATACCGTCGGCCGATAGCCTCGAGCGGCTGACAAACCAGCTGGTCAACATGGCCGAAGCCGACATGGTGGCGGCCATCGAAACGACCGAGGGTGCGTACGGCACGTCCAGACTGATCGTGGTCTCGTTTGCGGTGGGCAGTATCCTGCTGGCGTTGGGGCTCGGCTACATCATCTCCTGGTCGTTGATCGAACCGGTCAAGAAGATCGAGACGCGTCTCAGCCAGATAGCGGCCGGCGACTTCGCCCAACAGGTTGCCGTCGCCAATCGCGACGAACTTGGAGTACTCGCCGCTAACGTCAACCAGACCTCCGACCAGCTCGGGCGCCTGTATCAGGAGATTGAGACGCGCACCCAGCAGCTCGATGAAGCCCTTCAGCAGCAGACAGCTACTGCAGACGTTCTGAAGGTCATCAGCCGTTCGACCTTCGATCTGCAGGTCGTGCTCGATACGTTGGTGGAATCGGCTATCAGGCTCTGCCGTGCCGACAAGGGTGGTATCGTGCAGTCGCTGGATGGCGTATTCCGCTATGTGTCGGCGCATGGCTACCCGCCCAGTTTCCGTGCTTATGTGGACGCCAATCCAACTCCGGCCCTTGCCGCAGGCCGAGGCTCCGCCGTAGGGCGCGTAATCGAAGAACGGCGGATCGTCCAAATCGAAGACGTGACGGCTGATCCGGACTACCGCGTTGCCTTGATCGCCGAGGCAGGCGGCTTCCGCACCGTCCTCGCTGCCCCGCTGTTGCGGGAAGGTGATCTCGTTGGCGTATTCGTCATGACGAGGGTTGAGCCGCAACCTTTCAATCCCAAGGAGATCGCCCTCGTCGAGACATTCGCCGACCAGGCCGTGATCGCCATCGAGAATGCGCGGCTCTTCGAGGAGGTGCAGTCACGGACTCGCGAGCTTGCCGCGTCTGTTGGTGAGCTCGAGGCTCTTGGTGAGGTGAGCAAGGCGGTCAATTCGACGCTGGATCTCGACACGGTGCTGAAGACGATCGTTGCCAAGGCGGTCCAGTTGTCGGAAACGGATGCTGGCACCATCTACGTGTTCAGCAGCACGCGCCAGCAATTCCGTCCGCGCGCAAACTTCGGTATGAGCGATGAGCTTATCGCCGCAGTCTCGCACCAGACGATCGGGCTGGCCGACATGGGGATCGGCGACGCGCCCGGGCGCTGCATGCCGGTGCAGCTTCCCGATCTCAGCGAGGAGACCTCATCCTTCCTTGTAAGAAAGACGATCGTCGACGCCGGATATCGCGGTATCCTGATCGTTCCGCTGCTGAGGCCCAACAAGATCGTCGGTGCACTGGTCGTCAGGCGCCGCAAGCCAGGTGCCTTCGATGAGCAAGTTGTCCACCTGCTGGAGACCTTCGCAGCCCAATCGGTGCTCGCGATCCAGAATGCCAAGCTGTTCCGCGAGATCGAGGAGAAAGGCCGGGAGCTGGAGGCAGCCAGCCGCCACAAGTCCCAGTTCCTCGCGAATATGAGCCACGAGCTCAGGACACCGCTCAATTCGGTCTTGGGCTTCACAGAACTGCTGGTCGACGGCATCTACGGCGAACTCCCGGACAAGGCTAAGACGACCGTCGCGCGCGTGCAGGCAAACGGTCGTCACCTCCTCGGGCTCATCAACGACGTACTCGACCTGTCCAAGATCGAAGCCGGGCAGCTCACGCTGGCGATCGAGGACTACTCCGTCGCGCAGCTTGTTCGATCGACCGTTACGGCCGTAGAGCCGCTGGCACGAGCGAAGGGCCTTGAGCTTTCAACGACTGTTGCCGAGAACCTTCCAATCGGCCGTGGGGACGAACGCCGTTTGACGCAGGTCCTGCTCAATCTTGTAGGCAATGCCGTCAAGTTCACCGAAACGGGTGCGGTCGACATTCTTGCCGATGCGGTCGACGGGCACTTTGAGATGACCGTCCGAGACACCGGTCCGGGCATCGCGTCTAAGGACCAGGCTCTCATCTTCGAAGAATTCCAGCAGGTCGACAACAGCAGTACCAGGCAGAAGGGCGGTACGGGTCTTGGCCTGGCGATCTCGAAGCGCATCGTCGAAATGCATGGCGGAACCATCGACGTCGAGTCCGTGATCGGGTCAGGGTCGACATTCCGTCTGAAGGTACCAATCCGGGTAAATGAGGACGTGAGGGCCGCATGAGCAAACGAATCCTGATGGTGGAAGACACCGAGGACAACCGCCAGATCATCCGCGATCTCATTGCCACCACCGAATACGAACTGATCGAGGCGGCGGACGGCGCCGCCGGCATCGCTGCAGCCGGCGCGCACAAGCCAGATCTGATCCTTATGGACATTCAGCTCCCGGTGATTGACGGATACGAAGCGGCTCGCCGCATCAAGGCCGAGCCGGCGCTCCGGCACATTCCGATTATCGCCGTCACCTCCTACGCGTTGTCGGGCGATGAGGCGAAGGCACTTGCCGCAGGCTGCGATGGCTACATTGCCAAGCCCTTCAGTCCGCGCGAGCTGCTCGCAAAGATTCGGCAGTTCCTTTCCTGAAGGAGACAGGGTCTTGCATGATCCGCCCCGTATTCTCGCGGTCGACGATACCCCGGAAAACCTCGAGATCCTGCGCATGCGCCTCGAGGCGAATGGATACGATGTGGCGACTGCCGCTGATGGCGAAGAGGGGCTTGCGAAAGCACGCAGCCTCAGTCCGGACCTGATCCTGCTCGACATCATGATGCCGAAGCTGGACGGCATCAGTGTGGTGCGGATGCTCAAGCAGGACATCTCCCTGCAGGCGATTCCGGTCATCCTCGTCACCGCGAAAGCCGACACGCGCGATGTGGTTGAGGGACTGGACGCCGGGGGCGACGACTATCTGACAAAGCCCTTCGAGCACAGGGCGCTGTTGGCGCGGGTGCGCTCGATGCTGCGCCAGAAGGCCCTTCACGACATTGTCGCGAGCCAGGCCAAACGCCTTGAGGACCAAGCCGCGCAACTCTCCGACTGGAACCGCTCCCTCGAGCAAACCGTGGCTGGGCAGGTGACGGAGCTCGAGCGAATGGCGCGGCTCAGGCGGTTCCTTCCCGAGCAGGTCGCCGACTTGATCGTTGCGGCGGGCAATGGAGACGCGCTCTTGCAGAGCCACCGTCGCGAGGTGACCGTTGTTTTTTGCGATTTGCGCGGCTTTACTGCGTTCGCAGAGACCGCCGAGCCCGAAGAGGTCATGACAGTTCTTGCCGAGTATCATTCCTGTCTCGGTGAACAAATCGTCCGCCACGAGGGAACTCTAGAGCGGTTCGTGGGCGACGGTATCGTCGTGGTTTTCAACGATCCACTGCCATGCGCCGACCACTCCGAGAGAGCCGTCTCAATGGCTGCTGCGATGCGCGACGCAATTGACGAGCATTCAGAGCGATGGCGCAAGCGCGACTATTTGCTGGGCTTCGGGATCGGCATTGCCAGGGGCCACGCAACCATCGGGCGCATCGGTTTTGATCGGCGCTCGGACTATGCCGTCATCGGCACTGTGTCGAACCACGCCGCCCGATTGTGCGAGGAGGCCAAATCCCGCCAGATTCTCGTCAGCCAACGGGTCCTCGGCGCTGTCGAGCCGCTGGTCGAATCAGTTCTTGTTGGCGAACTGACGCTGAAGGGTTTTCGCCGCCCGATGCCTGCCTATGAAATCGTACGGTGGATCGGTCGGCCAAGCTCACGTTAGACGCACTCCGGTCTCTTTTGGACGATACGGCCCGTCGAACCGTCGGCACAAAGCATCCCAGTCATCGACCGATCTCGAAATCGCCGCAACGGGGAGAAAGCGGTCGTTCCGTGAGTAACAACCTAATGGCCACCTATGGCGCGACCATGACCTCCAGCATTGTCACCCGCGATGTCCGCTTCCGGGCGGAGGCAAAGGTTGCCTCTATGGTGGCGGTGAGACGCGTACCTGGTCCTCGTTGGTCGCAAGGAGCCGGGGTGGTCAAATTTCTGTCCCTTCCGCCAAAGTGAGTGCACCCTCGACGCCGACGCCAAAATGCCCACCGTGTTCTCGATCTTGGTGTGGCCGAGTAGGATTTGCACCGCTCGTAGGTTGCCGGCGGCTTTGTAAATGATGGACGCAGGCGGCGGACGCCGAGGCCAAGCTCACGCGCTTGTACGAGGCGATCGAAAATGGGGCGCGCGCTTGACCAGCCACCCTGGCCATAGCGCTAAAGCCAACCATGCACTAACATTCCAGCTTGACCCCCGTTGGGGCTGGCCAGTGATCTGTTCAATTTGGGAAGTACCCATGACCAATCATTGCTGTGGACCGGGCTATGCTTCTCCAGCAGAGGCGATGAGGGCACCTCGCGAAAAGCTGCTCTATACGATTGCCATCTACACCGGCACGGGCATTCAGAAGCCGGACTATTTGTGTACCATTGATGTCGACCCGGAGAGTTCGACCTACAGCCAAGTGATTTCACGTTTGCAAATGCCGGGTATTGGCGATGAGCTTCATCACATGGGCTGGAATGCCTGTTCGTCCTGCCATGGCGATGCGAGCATGGAGCGCAAATATCTGATTGTGCCGGGTGTGCGCTCGGCCAATCTGCATATTGTCGATTGCGGGACCGATCCCCGCAATCCGACACTGTTCAAGGTCATAGACGGCGCTGAAATCAAAACCAGGACCAACTTGTCGGCGCCGCACACAGTGCATTGCCTCGGCTCGGACATCATCATTTCCATGCTTGGCGACGCTCAAGGCAACGCCCCAGGCGGCTATTTGCAACTCAACAAGGAGTTCGAGATTGTCGGCCGTTGGGAAAACTCCATGGGCAGCATCAAGTTTGGTTATGATTTCTGGTACCAGCCGCGACATAACGTAATGGTCAGCTCGGAGTGGGCCGCGCCCAATACCTTCATGCCTGGTTTTGACCTGGAGGAGGTTGGCCATCTGAAATATGGCCGAGAGATCCATTTCTGGGATTTTGAGAAGAAGGAGCCAAAGCAAACATTCTATCTCGGTGAGGATGGCTTGCTCCCACTCGAAGTGCGATTCCATCACAATCCCGACAGCAGTCACGGCTTTGTTGGCGCGGCCCTTTCTGCAAACATCATCCATTGGTGGAAGGATGCGGCGGGTGACTGGCAATGGGAAAAAATTGTCGATGTTGGCAATGAGCCGCATCCCGAATGGCCGATCCCGATACCGGGCGTGATCTCGGTCATTCTGCTCAGTATGGACGATAGACACCTCTATCTGTGCAACTGGTTGCATGGCGACATCCGCCAATATGACATCTCGGACCCGCACAACGCCAAGCTCACTGGACAGGTGTGGATGGGCGGACTTCTCGGCCGTGCGCCTGAGGTCAATGGCGTGAAAGTGACTGGTGGGCCTCAGATGATACAGCTCAGCCTCGACGGCAAGCGCCTTTATGTGACGACCTCGCTCTTCTCGACCTGGGACAATCAGTTCTATCCGGAAATCCGCACCAATGGCGGATGCATGCTGATGGTCAATTGCGATACGGAAAACGGCGGCATGGAAATTGATCCGCGATTTGTCGTCGATTTTGGCAAGGAACCAAATGGACCAAGCCGCTGCCACGAAACCCGTTATCCCGGCGGTGATTGCACGAGTGACATCTGGGTATGACCAGCTTCACCATCACCCTCGCCAACCAAGGCGGTGCAGCCTTTGAGGTC
Organism: Mesorhizobium sp. ISC25; assembly: GCF_042295465.1. NCBI lineage: Bacteria > Pseudomonadati > Pseudomonadota > Alphaproteobacteria > Hyphomicrobiales > Phyllobacteriaceae > Mesorhizobium > Mesorhizobium sp. ISC25. The sequence goes on from NZ_CP135441.1 coordinate 810,202, forward strand.
GATCACCGCAAGCCCCTCTTGCAAAGCCTGCGCGAGCAGGGCGTGGACCTGCCCTACGGGTGCAAGTATGGCGGCTGCATAACCTGCGCGGCCAAGATAATCAGCGGCAAAGTCAGTCAAAAGGCCCAGCGGGCGCTGAACAATCGCCAGATCAACAATGGCTATATAATCCTCTGCGTTGCCCGCCCTATGAGCGACTGCACGCTGGAGGTCGGCGTTGAAAGCCACGACAAGCTCTATCGCAACCCCTTCCTAGATCCCTTGGCCGCACATGAATTGAAAGCCGATATTGCGACCCCGTTGGACACAAAGAAATGACCCATATGAATCATGATGAGCCCTATTCGGAGGCTTATCTGCAAGACATTCTGAAGTCAGTCAAAACCATTGCGATGGTGGGGGCCAGCCCCGACAAGACCAAGTTTTCCTATGGTGTTCTCAGGGTTCTGCACGAAACCGGCTATGACATGATCCCGGTCAATCCCACTCCAGGTCTGGATGAAATTCGAGGGCTCAAGGTGTACGCGTCACTGGCGGCCATAGACCGGCCTGTGGATATGGTTGAGGTTTTTCGCCGCTCCGAAGACCTGTTGGAAGTTGCACAGGAAGCCATCGCAATTGGTGCCAAGGTTCTGTGGAGTCAGATTGGGGTGCGCGATGACACCGCCGCCCTGTTGGTGGAGGAAGCGGGCTTGAAAGTTGTGATGAACCGCTGTCCCAAGATTGAGTTGTTCCGCCCCTTCTGGAAGCCGAAGTTGCACTTGGGAATATGATCGCAGGGTCACGGAATTCGGCGTTGTCGCGGTAGCTGACCTGTTACCTTGGCCTTAGACGTTGATTGATTTTTGCCTGAGGTAAGATGCCAGATGGCCGCTGAGATCACGCGCGTCGTCGCCGGCGCCGTCGATCAGCGCAGACTTGCGGCGGCGCAGAAACTGCATCCCCATCAGGTACATGCCCGGATGTTCCGCAACGCCGCCGTCGTGACGGACGTGGCCCTTGCGGTCGAGGACCGGCAGCTCCAGCCAGGAGTAGTCCGGCCGGTAGCCGGTGGCCCAGATGATCGTCCTGATCGCGCCTCCGGTAAGGTCGAGGCCGAGCGGCGGGTTGTCCTCGACACGGGTCGGCGGCAGGCGATCCGGCGGCCCGACCGTAGCGTCCAGGCCGTTGGCGTGCGCCCATTCGTCGATGAGGTCGAGCAGCCGGGCCATCTTGAGATCGGAAAGCGCGCACATGTTGCGCAACGACCCCGCAAACTGGGCCTTGCCGTCTTCGGTGATGCCGGCGAGACGGCCAATGAGCCTGACGCCGAGGTCGACCAGCGCATTGAGGTCGAGCGTGGTGCGGTCGGGGGTGCCGGCAAGCTGCAGCGAAGGAACCCGTCGTGCCCGTCTGATGTCGTCTACCTCGTCGTAGCGCTCGTCGAGCACGCCTGCGGCGTCCATCCACCATTCCAGGTCTTTGCCGCGATAGACACGGGGCGCCCGGATGTGCTCGCCCACCGACAGGGTCACTTGCCGCCCCGAACGCTGCAGCTCCTGTGCGATCTGGGTGCCGCTCGACGAGGCACCCACCACCATCACGCCGCCGTCGGCGACCTGAGCCGGATTGCGGTAGGACTGTGCCGTCAGCATTGCTACCGACGGCGGCACGCGGACGGCCAAATCGGGCAGGCGTGCGATGTTGCACGCGCCCGACGCCAGCACGACAGTTCGGCAGCGCCACTCGCCGCGGTCCGTGCGCACGAGATATCCCGCCCCATCGCTGCGAAGCGAGGTAACGGTCGTATGTGTTCTGACTGGAGCCGAGATCGCCCTGGCATAGTTCCCGAGGAAGTCGATCACTTCAGGCATCGTCCGGTAGCCGTCGGGGTCGTCGCCATCATAGCGGAAGCCCGGCAGCCGGCTCTGCCAGTTCGGGGTGAGCAGCCGCAACGAATCCCATCGCTCGGTGCGCCAGGTATGGGCGATCTCGCCGCGCTCCAGCAGCACATGGTCAATAGAGCGCTCCGCGAGGCAGCGGCTCATCGCGAGCCCCGCGTGCCCTGCACCGACGATCACTGTGGTGACGGAACTAATCGCGCCCTCTCATCAGGAGAGTCTACGGCTCGAAGCGCCTTTCAATTCACCACGACCGTGACGTTCGTCGGATTGGTTACAATGTCATAGACAGCCGACCGCTTCTGTGACTGAGCGACGAGAGCCTCGATGTCCTCGCGCTTGGCGTCGGCGTCGATGTTGTACTTCACCGTGATGCCGCTGAAGCCGTTGCGGACGTCGCTGTCGATGCCGAGTATGCCCGCAATATCCATGTCGCCTTCGATGGTCGCCTTCACCGACTTCAACTGGATGTTCCGGTTCTGGGCAACCGCGGCGATGCCGGCTGTCAGGCAACTCGCCAGCCCGACCAGCACGTATTCGACAGGCGTGGCGCCCTGATCCAAGGAAGCAAAGACCTCCGGATGGTCGGCATCGAATGCGAAGGTGGTCTTGCGATGCTGGTCCTGGCCGAGACCGTAGAAGCTCTCGACCGTCGAGTGGCTGTGGGTGCCATCCTTCCATTCGCAGGCCGCGCGCCACTTGAACTGCGCGGCCTCCGGGGCGTTGGTAAGCGCTTCGCGTGCGCCGAGCAGCGCCTCGACGTTAACGCCATTGTTTGCCTGTACTTCGGAAGCCATAGTTCTCCTCCCTACTTTGCACTGGCTTAAAAACCCGACCGATCCCACCGACCTCCTGATCAGATTTCACCAGGGGGTGGCATGCTATGGGTAGCGAAGCGTTTCTTCAAGTTGTTTCCGTGGAGATATAGTCGCCCTCGTGTACCGAGTTGCGCCTTTCCAGGCTAAGGGTGCCCTGTGTGTCTGTCGGGGTTGCTTCCGCAGCCCAGGTGCCGGCCCATAGAGATCGCGAGCACGCCGACTGAGGCGTGAGATCATGCCGTCGATAATCCGACCGCCGCCGTGATGGAAGGGTCCGCCGCCTGGTAGAGGTCTTACGGCCTATCCTATCCTTTCCGTGGCAGTTGTGAGCGTCAAGATATCCGGCGAGATCCTATTTTGTGACGGTGATGTGATTGACCATGCCAAGCTTGAAATGGCCCGCCTTGTTACAAAGCAGGATGTAGGAGCCCGGCTCCAGCTTCACCGTAAGCGCGCCGGACTTCCCGGGATCGAGGTCTTCGATCTCGTTTACGACCTCGAGTGCACTCTCCTCGACCTCCTTTTCCTGCTCGTTGTAAAGCAGCGTCTCGATCGGCTTGTCGGATCTGACGACGACGAACTCGTGAGCCAAGGTCTGGGATGTATTGGTCACGTTGAAGGTCACATTGCCGGCCTTGACCTGTTCGGTGCCCAGGTCCATGCGCATGGATTGCATGCCCTTGTCGGCCAAGGTGACGCCAACCGTTTCGTCGGCTCGTGCTGGGAGAGCGGCGATGATAAGCGCGGCCGCAGCGGGCAACATACCAACCCGTGCCGGCCACGCGATGAGCGTGGTGGCTTGCATAGGTGCGTTTCTCCATGTTCTCGCGGCGTCGGTCCAACTCTGCAGAGATCAGGCAAGGCACCGCGACGGTTCGAACTGTCAACGGGTGGCCGTCGCAGTTTATTCCCATCTCATTTGCCAGGAAAAGTCTTCCAGCTACTGCAAGGTCAAGCCGCGCGATAGTCCGGCCGCCGCTAGAATGGAAATGTCCTGGCCCGGGACGACACCAATTTTCGGAGACGTTTATCGGACAGGCAGCGACTGTCGCCAAAATCCCCGGCACCAGCGCCACGGTCACACCGTGTACGGCACCTAGGAAGATCGAACATGCCCTCCAACCGGATTGCGATAGCGGTGCAAAGATCGCCAGCGCTAAACCAAGCACACTAGTTATGGTTGTCCAATAGGAGGGCAAGCTGTCTCGTTGCAGCGCTTTCTACGATCAGTTCCTCTAACCCTCCGTCGTTGACGCAGAATGTGTTAACGCGACGCCTGATTACACGGAGGGCCTCAGATATCGAAACTGCGGTGGTCTTTTTCGCGTGATCATCCAGATATCGGCAGACTTCAGTCACGACCCTTGCATCATGTCCGGCCGAGCGGCACTTTATCTCCGCGTATCGACGGGCCGGCAGGCCGAGCACGATCTTTCAATCCCAGACCAGCGTCGCCAGCTGCGGGCCTATTGTCAGGCGAAGGGGATTGCTGTGGCGACGGAGTTTGTTGAGCTAGGTGCATCGGCGACGGATGACAAGCGGCCCGAATTCCAAAAAATGATGGACGCTGCATCGCAACGGCCTGCGCCATTCGACATAATCTCTGTGCATTCGTTTTCACGGTTCTTCCGCGACCAGTTCCAGCTTGAATTCTACGTCCGTCGGTTGGCGAAGAACTGTGTTCGGCTGACGTCGATCACGCAGGATCTAGGTGATGACCCCATGAGCACGATGATGCGCCAGATCATGGCGCTATTCGATGAATATCAGTCCAAGGAGAAGCCAAGCACACGCTTCGAGCTATGCGCGAAAACGCCCGGCAGGGTTATTGGAATGGTTCCCGGCCACCCTACGGCTATAGGATCGTGACCGCCGAGCAACGTGGCACCCGGACTAAAAAGAAAATCGAACCGAACCCTCTGACCGCCGACCATGTCCGCTTGATGTTCCGTTTGGCGCATGCGGGCGATAGTGATCACGGCCCGATGGGAGTGCGTCAGATCGCTAGCTATCTAAACAATCGAGGGATTCGGACACAAACCGGAGGACAGTGGGGTCTCGGCGGAGTGCATCAGGTTCTAACGCGTACAACCTACATCGGGCGACATCGTTTCAATGTCAGCGGCAAACGGAAAGGTGTTGAGAAGGCGCCGGAAGATATCATCGATGTTGCGGTGCAACCGATCATCGAGGAGGACGAATTCAACGCGGTCCAGGATCTCCTCAAGTCGCGAAGTCCGCAATTGCGGGCGCCGCGATCCGTGAACAGTCCGACGCTGTTGGGCGGCGTTGTGTTCTGTGAGGACTGTGGAGGTGCTATGACTTTGCGCACCTCGGGAAAGGGCAAACAGTATCGATACTATACCTGTTGCACGACCGCCCGACAGGGGCATAGGGGCTGCAGGGGCCGAACAATGCCGATGGAGAAACTCAACGATTTAGTCGTGAATCATGTGGATCTGCGGCTATTGGACCCGGCTAGACTTGAGGAATTGCTGTCCGGGTTGTTGCGTCGGAGGGCAGAGCAAGTCGATCGCGAGAAGGATCGGGCGGGTGATCTACGACGACAAGCCGCCGACGCTGAAGGGAAGCTCACACGACTCTACGAAGCGATCGAGAACGGTCTGGCCGATTTAGCCGATAGCAACCTCAAGGGAAGAATCGCCGAATTGAAAAGAATTCGGGATGCGGCCAACGCCGACGCCGAGCGCGCGGAGCACCGAGACAGCCAAGCGATCGAAATTGCCCAAGAGGCTGTTGCGCGGTTCGCAGAAGGGGTCAGGCAGCGACCGCGGGCTCAGGACGGAAGCTTTAGGCGTCACCATCTGCAAACGCTGGTGCAGCGGGTTGAGGTTGGAGCCGACCGGATTCTTATCAAGGGATCAAAGGCTACACTCCTGCAGACGCTTGTCGCGTCTAGAGGAAACCCCAGTGTGCATATGGCGGGGCACGACGTTCGCAGTTTTGTACTAAAATGGCTCCCCGGGCCGGATTCGAACCAGCGACCAACCGGTTAACAGAGGTTTTCCACCGAGGTTTCATGCGTCAGCTTGCGACAGGCTGAATTGGCTGTATCCCTTGCAACACAAGGCTTTGGCCGCGCCTTTGTGTCTCGCGTTGTCGCATCCTATCTCGACACTGCGCGGGGTTTTGTGTAGATCATCCTGTAGATCACACGAACCGGTTGGTCGAGGGGGCGCATGCCGCAGGTCGAATTGACAGATAAATTTTGCCAGGCCGCGAAGGCAGGTGGAGGTCGGAAGACCGACTATTTTGACACGATCGTTAAGGGCCTCGTTCTCCGCGTTTCCACCGGCGGTGCGAAATCTTGGTATGCTGTCTATGGGCCACCAGCGAAACGAAGCTGGCTGAAACTGGGCTCCTATCCCGAGATGCCGCTTGGCACCGACAAGGGAGCCCGCCAGCGGGCGAAAGACACGCGCGCCAAGGTCGGCGAGGGTGGCGACCCGATCGCCGACAAGAAGGCTCTGGCGGCTTCGCAAACTGTCACCGATCTCGTTGAGAACTACGTCAAGCGCCATGCGGCGACCAAGCGATCTGGCGATGAAATTGCCCGTCGGCTGAGAAAGAATGTCTCGGGCAAGGATAGCGAAGGTCGGAAGATAGAGGATCCGTCAGCCGGCTGCATCGGTGACGTGAAGCTTGCGGAGCTCCATCGGCGGGATATCACGAAGGCGATCGACGCGGTCAAGGACCGCGGCGCCCACGTTGAGGCCAACCGTCTGTTCGAAGACTTGCGCGCCATGGTTCGGTGGGCGCGCGCTCGCGGTGACCTCGATCAGAACTTCACGGAAGGAATGCGCAAGCCGACCGAGACGACTGAGCGCGACCGCGTTCTCGACGCGGCGGAAATCGAAATCATGTGGAAGGCTCTTGCGGATGCTGACATGCGGGAATCGACCCGCCGTGTCATCCGGCTTTGCCTTGTGACTGGCCAGCGTGTCGGCGAGGTAGCAGGCATGACGGCAGGCGAGCTGGATCTTGAGCAGCGGCTGTGGACAATCCCGACCGCGCGATCGAAGAACAAGAGGGAGCACGGCGTGCCGCTATCGGCCATGGCGGTGGGCATCATCCGCGCCCAACTGACCGACAATGCCGCGCTCGCCGAACGAAAGGGCCGCGCAGTGCCGTCTGACGTTTTTCCTGGACCTGGCGCACGAGCATCCGTGACCGGTGCAGCGATAGCGAAAGCGATCAAGCGCGAAGAAGTCACCAAGCGCGGCGTTGCAACGATCATGGGCGTGGCACCTTGGACCGCACACGATCTAAGACGTTCGGCCGCGACGCATATGGAAATGCTCGGAATATCGCCATTCGTAATCGGCCATGTCCTCAACCACATCAGCGCGACGAAGGCTACTGTCACAAGCCGCGTCTACGCTCGTTACGACTATATGAAGGAAAAAAGGGACGCTCTGGACGTCTGGGCCGAGAGGCTTGCCGGAATTGTCACGGGCGGGGCTCAAGTTATTCCGATGATAACAAAAAAGTGAACGACAGAATGTCAACTTAGGGACGGTATTTATACCTGCAAGTTGCCACCATGGCAGCTTGTCTGTTTTAGCCGGAGTTTGATCAATTTTCATTATTGCGAGATGAGCTGTTTTGCTCTTTGTAGAGTGTCGCTGAAACATGGAGCGACACTATGGACGCCATCCCACTAATCGGTCTCTGCGACGACGATCTTGTCGATGAGGCAACAGCATGCAGGTTGATCGGCGGCAGTAACACGCCAATTCATCGTTCGACGCTTTGGCGCGGCATCCATGCCGGCCGCTACCCCAAGCCGCTCAAAATAGGCCCAAGTAGCAACAGGTGGCGCGTCGGGGAGCTCAAAGCCATAATCGACCAGGCTGCCGCCGATCGTGGGGAGCGGGCGGCATGAACTCGCTGGAGCCCATTCAAGACCCTGCAGTCCTCGAAGCAATTGAATGGTACTCGGCCTACAGGGGGGATCGTTCGCAGCCGGCAGTGCCGTTGCTGAAAGAGCGCTTTGGTCTGAGTGCGAAGCAGGCCTGTGGTGTGCTCCGCGAAGTCAACGCCAGGCGCGCGAGGGCGATGTGAGCTCTTCCCGTACTGCGAGGAACCAAAAGCGCATTGGCAATTGCATCCTTGCGGAGCGTCGCCCAAGACTGCGCGGGGGTTACAGCAAGACTCTTCAGCGTCTGGCGGAGGTCGAAAGGCTCATCGCCGATCGCTATGGACAGTTCCTGCCTCTCTCTGAGGTCGACAGCTTTCTCATTGTGGCTTGGAAGAGTCTCAAAGACCCTAAGAGCTGGCTCCGCCGATACGCACCGAATATCGTTGATGTTGATGCCGTCATTGATCCAATCGCGAGATCGCTCGAATGGCGAGATTGGAATCTGAATGGCTCGGACGCAGGCACTCGGCTGCAATTGCTCGTTCAGGAACGTCAGCGGCTTCGCATCACGACAATGTGGGCTGCGGACCTGCCGATCGAAGAGCAAAAGGCCGCCGCTAAGGCGGCTCGCAAAGAGCGTGATCGGGTTCGCATCGCTGAAAAGCGAAAGCAAGAACGAAAGCCGAGAGAGGTATGGTTGGCCGAGCATTCGACTAATCGTGACCGGCCTTGGGAGGCCATGGGGATCGGCCGAAGGGCCTATTACTACCGACTGAAGAAGGCAAATTGCACTGGTGTGTCGCATCTCACCGATGCGGATTGCACACGTCTGTCGCCGTTAGAGAACACCTTTGGTGTTCTTGATCTCATTGACGACCAATCTGTGCAAAGCCCATCACTGGTTCCGACGTTTCATGACCTGATCAGTGACGCATCGGGAAGGGAGGCCGGCCCCTCAAGGCCGGCCCGACCGTACCAACTCGACATGTTTGAAACAATCAATCCAAGAGGAACGAAATGAGCCGGCAGCTTTCGCTTTTCGATGTCCCTATCCCCATCGCGCTGAACCGGTCGGCCGAAGTGGTGCTTCATCCCGCGTGGTGTCGATCACTGGTCTCCCAGGCGGCGAGAGAAATTCTCACGCGACCGGTCACCAAGCAGGGATGGCATCGACGCGACCAGATGGCGATCTTTCGCGCTCGTGTCGCGGCGCGCGGCCTTGGGGCCGCCGCCATCGAACGAGAGATGAAGACCTTCGACTCGACGCTCCAATGCGAATTGCGACGCCAGGTCATCATGTCGATCCTGCGTGACCAGGGGGACGCAGCTTGACTGCTCAGCAAAGATCGCAGATCGGCATGGGAAATTGGTCGCCTGGTTGCGCTCATCGTCGCGTCGAAGATCGAAGGGGAGGGGGGCATCAATCTTCACAGCCTCATGAGGCTTCCACCCCACGGTGTGCCACGTTCAAATATAATTTTTCCAGCCCCAGAGAATTTCAGAATTTTTCTCAAAAACCCGAAAAAAATAGGGACTGAAAGATGACCGACAAGGAAATCCAAGCTTCGCGCGATCTAGCCCGCGAGTTCATCGGAACGGTCACTGCGAAATGGGCGGAGAGCGCAATACTTCTGCTTTTGGAAGATCGAAAGGGCCTCAAACCATGGGAGCTAAATTATGAACCGCCGTTCTGACGCAGGCCAATTGGAGTTGTTCGAACGCCTGCTACGGGGTCACGTTCGAATATTTTTTCCGGCCCCAGAGAATTTCAGACTTGTTCTCAGAAACCAGAAAAATAGGAGTTGAAATGACCATTGAAGAGATCGTCGCCGCCCGCGAGACGGCAAGAGAGTTGCTCGAGATGTTGAACCTACGACCTTCCATTTTCGGTCGAAGGCTACTACGACCCGCGAAATCATGAACCCTTGCTGGACCGCGAATCCGATTTGAAGCGGCGGAAAGCTTCTGCGTGCGGCACGCGGATCATGACACCAGAGGGCAAATTCGTGAGCGCTGCCGATCTTGAACGCATCGAGCCCCTTCATTGACGGCTCTGTTAAATCGTGTGGTGCAAACCCAGTCATACGGTATAATAATACCGCTATGTCAAACGCCAAATTGAACATGAGGCAGGAGCGTTTCTGCCTTGGCTTAGCCGAAGGGCTTCCTCAATCCAGAGCCTATATCGAGGCCGGCTACCATCGAGAGCTACTACGACGCGGCGGTGAGCGGTGCCGATGCGGTCACAGCGCGCCCTGGTTTTTCCGCAATGCTTGAGCGGCTCCTGTCAAATGGTGCGCGCACCATTCTGGTCGAGACCGCCTCCCGGTTCGCCCGCGATCTGATCGTTCAGGAGACTGGCTATGAGATGCTGAAATCACGTGGGATCGAGTTGATCGCCGTCGACAGTCCAGAAAGTTTTGTGGACAACACCCCAACGGCGAACCCGATTCGCCAAGTGCTCGGCGCGGTCTCTGAGTTCGAGAAGGCGATGCTGGTGGAGAAGCTCAAAGGGTGCCCGCGAGCGCAAGCGCCGCGAGACGGGCAGGAAAGTCGGTGGGCGCCGGAACTATGCCGAGATTTGCGGACTTGAGCTGATTGCGCTCGCAAAGAAGCTGCACCGGTATCCGGTCAATGGTCGCCAGCGCACCTTGGCCGACGTTGCAAAGGCACTGGCCGGGGGGATATCTGTCGAGCGCTGGGAAGCCTTACACGCCGACTGCAATCTCACGGATGCTGGCATCAAAAGAGAGTAAGGGTGCCGCAACACTCAAGCGCGACGCCAAATCATTGTCTTCGACGCTTGTAGCAGTTGCTGCCGAGATGAAAGACGATACCGATCTCGCGGATCCCGTGATGCGGACACCGCTCGGATCTCGTTGGTAGCCGTGCGGCCGATTGTTTGATTTTTGGGAGGACCGGATGGCGCTTCAGCTCTGGGTCAACGAAAGCGGCCACTATTTCGTGGACACCACGCTTGGTGGCATCCAAGTAGGCCAAACTTGGTGCACGCCTTATGGCGACTGGGCGGTTGAGGTTAACGATGAGGAGCTTTCCGTGCCCGACCTCGAGGCTGCAAAGCGGCTGTTTGTCGACTTATATGATGCATCCCGGGTAATGGTGAGCCCATTCACTATTTCGGCCGAAGATGACGGCTTGGAGGCGGATTTCAGGATTATCGACCTCCGCCGATAATAGCGCACTGGCAAACTATCATGGCGCCCAGCGGCACCCGCCCCGCCGGGGTTCGTCGGTGACGGGTTGGGGAGGTGAATGTGGGCCCCTATCAGGCGCGCCCGGCCGATACCCTCGTTCACAGTTCGGGACCTCATCATGGCCCGCCGCCCTTTGATTCGTTCCGACCTTCTCTAAAGCCGCCCTTCGATCTAATACCCTCGGAGTAGCTGTCGGCTCATGTGAGGGAAAGGCATCGAACAGGAATGAACTATCGACACGCGTTCCACGCAGGCAACCACACCGAAGTCTTCAAGCATGCCGCTTTGACGCTCATTCTTGAACACCTTTTGCAGAAACCCGCCTCGTTCGCCGTACTTGATACACATGGTGGAATCGGTACCTACGACCTGTTCTCTGAAGAAGCTATGCGAACCAACGAGAGGGATGCGGGGGTGAACAGGGTTTTCGGCAAGACCCTTTCTTCGGCACCCATGTATTTGAAGACTCTCGAGGCGCTAAACGGGCAATCCCTAAGGGTCTATCCGGGCTCACCGGAGCTAGTCAGACACGCATTGCGGGAGAACGACCGCCTTATTGTGTGTGAGTTGCATCCAGAGGACGGATCGCTGTTGAAGGAGCGATACCGGAAGGACCGTCGAATTTCGGTCCACCAGCGAGACGGCTACGAGGCAGTTGGGGCGATGCTGCCGCCCCTGGAACGGAGGGGATTGGTCTTCATAGATCCGCCGTTTGAGCTGAAGGGCGAAACGGATCAGATCGCGACTGCGCTTCAAGCGGGATTTCGCAAATGGGCGACTGGAATTTACGCTGTGTGGTACCCAATCAAGGATGCAGTCTTGGGTGACCGTATCGCCGCTGCTGCCATAGGAGCGGGATTTAACAACGTTCTACGCGCAGAATTCTGTCCGTATCAGCGTGACGGTGTCACTTTGGCGGGTAGCGGTTTGGTTATCTGTAATCCTCCTTGGAGGATCGATGAAAGGTTTCAGCGCCTTTGTCAGGAACTCACCGCGGTGCTCGGTGGTAAGCGCAGTTCTTGGTCGGTGGAACCTGCACCGCGCCCATAGCTCAGCCTCAGTGAATCCTGTCGGTCGGCTGCGGCTCATCAGACTCGATCGCGTGTATCACGCCCATAAGATCTCGCCATTTGTGGCACATTGCGAGATCACCGCGGGCTAGCGACCGGTCGGCTCTTGCATCCATGAGTTCCAGTGCTCGATCGGAACCGAGACGCCGCATCAAGTTCGCACCCCGGTACCAGGTGGATCGGCTAAAGCCATAGTCATGAAGGCGCGACGCATCATCGACAATCGACTCGATTTTTACGTCGTACTTCCCCACCACGTATTCTGATTTCTTCCGCTTCAAGTGGTCACCGTGCATCTCACGACCCTATGGAATATCTTTGTATAACGAATCGCCAATTATCGCCAAAAGGACCTGATAGAGGTAACCTAGCGCGGGGCAGCAAGCGGAGCATAAGGGTGCCAGCAATCCGGCCAAGAGAGGGCGTAGTGGCACAGGTGAAATCTGTCCGGGCGAGCCTGCTCAGGCCGACTGCCACCCAGCGAGCGCCGGAGGTCCTGCGAACTTTCAGAGATTCTATCTGATGCTGGCCCGTACACCAAGGACCGCAACGAGCGAGCGCAGACCTGTGTTGCCGTTGCGGCTGAAACAGCAGCTTGCTCTCTGTGGCCAGTATCCGGAACGCGTGTTGTTTCTCGATATTGAGACAACTGGTCTGAGCCATCACTACGACGAGATTACCGTCATTGGTTGGTCCATCGGTGGCCGCGCTTCCACGATGATTAAGGGCGAGAGCCATCAGCGGCTGCTGGAGGATGCCCATGAAGCGCTCGCCCTGGTGACATTCAACGGCATCCGGTTTGACCAGCGCTTCATCCGGCAGGAGTTCCCGGATGTTACGCTGCCCCCTCATCACCTTGACCTGATGTATCTATGCCGCCGGGTGGGTCTCACGGGGGGCCAAAAGGCGATTGAAAGAGAGCTTGGGCTTTCGCTGAGAGGTGAGATTGCGGATGTCGATGGCTTTGCCGCAGTCCTGTTGTGGCATCGATATCTCCGCGGCGACGTCGCCGCTTTGGAGACCCTTGTTCGATACAACCGCGCCGATATTGCGGCCATGGGTGCCATCTTCGATCACGTGATCGACAGGCTTTGGATAGAGCCGGACCTGTTCCTAAAGCGCGCTGCCTTTAAGGACTGGGCAGCTCCAGCTGGGTGGATCGACATTCCGCAATTCGGCACCGCTAGAGCCGAACTTTCGTCGGCCCCCGACTTCGATCAGCTGCTCGGAGGTAGCCCGGCAGAAGGCGCCCGCGTGGTCGGAATTGACCTGACGGGCTCAGAGGCTCGGGGATCCGGCTGGTGTTTGCTGGATGGCAAGAAGGCGGCTTTCGAGACCGTTTTTACCGATGAGGAAATCCTCCAGCAAACGCTGAGCAGCAATCCTGCCCTCGTTTCCATAGACTCACCGCTCTGCCTTCCGGCGGGGCGAACAAGCGTAGACGATACCGACCCCGGCCGAGAGCGCTTTGGAATTATGCGGGAGTGTGAGCGGGAGCTGAAGAGGCGTGGCGTCAACGTCTATCCGTGCCTGTTGCCCAGTATGCAGAAACTGACCGCGCGAGGGATCCGACTTGCCACGGCGCTTAGGAACCTTGGAGTTCCGGTCATTGAAAGCTACCCTGGCGCAGCGCAGGACATAATGCGGATCCCCAGAAAGGGCGCGGGTGTCGAATGGTTGAAAATGGGTCTCACGGATTTTGGTGTGATCGGCGATTTGAGCGTCGCGTCGCACGATGAGCTCGACGCCATCACTTCGGCGCTGGTTGGCTCGTTCCATTGGGCAGGTCTCGTTGAAGCTATGGGAACCTCCGAAGAGCCGCCGTTGATCATCCCGAAGCTCGATGGCAAAGCCCATCCGATCATCATCGGTATCAGTGGACCGATCGCTGCCGGCAAGACGACCGTAGCACGAGCTCTCGAGGAAATGGGCTTCGCGTACACGCGCTTCAGTCTCGTCATTGATGATGAGCTGAACGCGCGAGGCCAACCTCTGGACAGGAATCATCGACAAGCATTGGGCAACGAAATAAACCGCGCAGGCAAACAGAGATGGCTGGCCGAGCGGACTCTCTCACGTGTCGGCGACGCTGCAGCCATCGTCGTGGACGGGCTCCGGTTCCCCGAAGATCACGCATTCCTTGCCGAGCGCGCTGGCGGAAGCTACGTCCATGTCTTCGTAGACGCCGACGAGCGCAAGCGCCGAACGAGATATCTGGCGCGTGCTGCCGATGGTGATTTCGATGCCGTGTCCAGCTCGGAAGTTGAAAGCCAAGTGGAATCAATGCGTGCTTTGGCGCATCATCTGTTCCAGAACGAGGGACACAAAGAGGAAATTGAACTTTGGGCAGATCAACTGGCCGCACGGGTTAGGGGCAAGATATGCCAGTCTCCATCGTAGTCGGTGGCCAATTTGGCTCCGAAGGTAAGGGAAAGGTCGCGCTTGAAATTGTTAGGCGCAGTCGGGGTCCTGTAACCGTCATCCGGGTGGGCGGGCCGAACTCTGGCCACACGGCCTATGATCATAGCGGGAAAAAATGGGCACTCAGGCAGATGCCTGCCGCTTGCGTGGATCGCAATGTCGACGTCGTGTTTCCAGCAGGTTCATATCTGGACACAGAAATATTACTCAGAGAGATCGCTGAACTCGACTATCCGCTAGATCGCATTTACATCAGCAAATATGCCAATCTCATCACCCCGGAGCAAATAGCTTGGGAGGAAGCTTCTGGCCTTATCGGGTCTATCGGTTCCACGGGTTCCGGAGTTGGCGCTGCCTTATTGGCATCTACGGCACGCGGCGCGAAGAATTTCCCACTGGAGGCGTTCCATGCTGGCAATGATGCGCGGCTTGAGAATTTCCGGCGAGACACAACAGCCCTCCTCCATCGGAAGTTACTCGGCAAGGAGCGAGTCGTCATTGAGGGGACCCAAGGTTTCGGCTTGTCCCTGCTCGACGGGGGACACTGGCCAAAGGCTACTGCGCGATGCACCACCGCTGCGGCGGCACTGGCGGAAGCAGGGTTAAGCCCGCTTTTAGTCGATGACGTTACAATGGTGCTTCGCGCCTTTCCAATTCGTGTAGCGGGAGATTCTGGGCCGCTACTAGGGGAAACCTCATGGGCTCGCATTGCCCAGCGTTCGGGCCTTGAGAGAGATATTCGCGAGTACACGACGGTTACAAGAAAAGAACGGAGAGTCGGCGAATTCGACGCAACTTCCGTTAGGCGAGCCATACGCGCAAATACGCCCAATAGAATAGTACTGAATCACCTTGATTATGTTGGCGTTGCAGCCTCAGTGTCTGATCCAAACAGCGCTGTTTCCCAATTCATCAGGATAGTCAGCTCTCAAATAAAGCAGCGGGTCGATTGGTATGGATTTTCAGAACTTGGGATTTTAGAAGCCAACCGGGTGCCGGTTTGAGCGAACAGGGAGCTGATGTCGAGAGGTGTGCGCTCTCCGTTGTAGACGCAGACAAGGTCGCGCGAGCTTGCCTAGATTCACGCGATCCCTTCTCGTTTGACCAGGTTCCGCCCTCGCTGCTCTCTGCAGAGCATATTGAAAAGTATGTGCTCGCGACTGGCCTTATTGCCCCATTCTTCCTCGGAGGCGGCCGCAAATCGCGATTGAAGAAGGCGTCTTATGAAGGTCGAATCGGATCGAAGGCTTATGTCTTTGACGAAAAAAACGAACTCAAGCCCGTACTTATTCCAGATAAACCTCTACTTATTCCAGCGAACTCGATCGTCTTCGTAGAGTCCGATCTCGATTTTCGCTTGCCAAAGTATATAGCGCTTCGTTTTAATCTTCAGATTAGGCACGTTCATCGTGGTCTATTACTAGGAACAGGCCCGCTTGTCGATCCTGGATTCTGGGGAAAACTCTGCATACCGCTGCATAATCTTACCAATGAAGACTATGAAATCCCGCTGAGTGAGGGGCTAATATGGGTTGAGTTCACAAAGACCACTTCTGATTCCCGCGAAGGCCGAATCACTCTCGCTGAGGGCGAAAAGCACTCGGAACATTGGGAAATAGAGGAATTTCTTCGGAAGGCGGCAACTCCACTTGTAAAAGATAAGCCAAATATTGGCATAAGAAGCTCAATTCCCACCATGGTCGCCCGTGCGACAGGGGTAGCAGAAGAGGCGCGTGACGTTTCCCAAAAAGCACTGGAGGCGAGTGAGTCCGCAAGAAATAATGCGTCTAATGCGCAACAGGAGGCGAATAAAACACGAGATTTGTTTAATAGAATTGGGTGGCTTGGAGCTCTAGTTGGCGGGATTGCAGTCTTGACACTTTGGGCCACTTTTGTAGTCGGTATCGTAGCGTTCTATCTAGGGGTAGACAGCAGGGTGGATTCTCTTGGTGACCGAGTGAAGGAACTCGCATCCACAACTAACGAAAGCTCTCAGGAACAGCTGAAGGCACTCGAACGCCGGGTCGACGAGCTTCAGGCTATCATTGATAATCTGCGCCCTACTGACACTGACAATGCTAAACCTCAAGCTCCAAACGCCCCGCCAACGCCGCCACATGCAAGATAGATACGCGGGAGATGTTGGGGACTATATCAAACTTGCGTTAATCCGGACGCTGAGTGCCTTCGGGAAGGTTGGCGTATCCTGGTATTTATATCCGGATGAACGCCACAATGCGGACGGCAGGCACACCGCTTATCTGTACGAACGGGAGAACTGGCGTTATCTAGATCCAGAGCTTTTTGACCTTCTCCAGGAAACAGTTCTTGGCAGCAGGTCGGTGCAAGCACTTCATAGCGCCTTCGACAAAGATTCATACTTTGCCGCTGAACCTGTTCCGATAGGATTGCCAGCCTCAGAACGCAGCACTGCGCGAAAGAATTGGTTTGACAGAAGTCTTGATCAATTAACTCACTGCGACCTCGTCTTCGCCGATCCGGACAACGGACTAGTGGGCGATGAGGATTGGCGCCGGAAGGCCACAAGCTTCGGCAAGCAAATACCTCTGTCAGAGGCGCGTGCTTTGAGCGCGGGGCGATGCGCTGTGATCTATCACCACAATAGCAGGTTCAAAGGCGGGCACGACGCTGAGGTAGATAGCTGGTTGCGTGCTCTTGGGATGCCGGCGATTGCAGTCAGGGCGACTGCCTACAGCTGTCGCAGTTTTTTTGTGGTCAATCCGGATACGGAAATCGTCGAGCGTACTCGCGCGTTCTGCGACAGGTGGAAAAATCACAAGGTTCGGCTTCATGCTTCCACAAGCCTGTAGTGCACAACGCTCTGTACAGTCATTTCGCGCAGTTTCTCAAGCATTGGTCAAGGTCGGCGGCTGGCCGCAGAGCGGCCAGCTAGACGGCGGATGATGCGAAAGATGGCACTCGAGCCCCCCAGAGATCCGGCCAATTGAGACTCCCGCAAAGGAATATGGCTGCAGGTTATGGCAGCGGGCGACTTTCGGTAAAGCGGTGAGCTAGCACGTATGACCGGTTAGGCTCAGGGCCTGCCGTAGAGGTTCTCCGAACGAAGGGCAGAGAAGGGTCGACACGCGACTGCCGTGACGGCGATCCGTTGGTCCGTTCCTGGCGCAACCTGCTCGTCTTAACAGATGAGCCGACGGGCAACTTCCTACGCATCTCGGCCATTGGCAGAGGCCAGCTGACAGAGATTTGGCCCTAGAACGCCAGCGTGTGAGATCGTAGCTGCCGGGCTGATCGGGTGCCGATCGGCATCCCCTTCCGGGTTTAGCGGCAGGGCAGGGGACTTTGGAGCCCCACCAACCGGTGCGCAGCTAGGCTGCCCTTTGTGACATGGGAGAACCGGTAGGCGGTTGTGCTCTCGCTCACTACCGCGCGGAGAAATGCAGGCGGTTTAGTCTCTGTTTGTCGACTCGCGCGCAGTAGCCCCTTATGGGTGTGCTTAGGGTTACAAGGGTGGGGGGTGGGAGCGTGCGGGAAGCTGAGTACCGAAAGTGGCTTGAGGCAGGAAACTACTCAGCCAACACAGTCAATACACAGATTACGCAGGCGCGGCGGCTGGACCAGGCGTATGGCGACTTGGACGCTGTATTCGTCCGTGACGGTTTCGCCGAATTGCGGCGCACACTTGCATATTCGCGGCAAGACAAGCGCGATGAAAGGCCGAACCCGGCAAGCTTCCCGATTGCTGGCGATCTTTACGCCAATCTGGCGAGCTACCGAGCATCGCTGAGCTATTATGGCCGCTTTGCCGGAGGCGGAGAGACGCTGCCGAGTCCCGACCGCCATGCGCTTGATGCGCTCAAGCAACGCTTCCTCTCCGCCTTTCCGGACTTCGAGGCTGGTGGTGGTTTCACAGGCTCGACCAGCTATCACCGCGAGGAGGACGACTATAAGCGCACACTTGTCGCGCGGGCCAACGAACTTCTGCACGTGGACCCCCCGCCCGGCGACGCAGAGCTTGGCGGAGCGGTCCTCGACGCGTTGAGCAAAGACAGCAACCTACTTGGCTACTACAGGTCCAATGCGAGATTAAGCGCCATCCGCTCTGCGCATCCCGGAGCACTGGAAACCGCGGCAGGCGCTCTTTTCAGAGCAAGCGATCCGCCGCCTGTTGCCGCCGACTCCTTCCTTGCCACGGCATGGCCGCTGTTGCGCGAGGGATCGGAAGAAAGCCTCCCCTATGGCGATACCCGGATACTGGCTACCGTAATCCAAGCGCTGGCACGGCCCGAAATCGCGATCTCCGTTATCTATCAGCGATTTCACAATTTCGGCATGGCCATGCTCGACCGGCCGCTATTCGGCAATAACGTACTAACCGCATCCGAGTACGAAACAGTGCTCCAACTGGCAGCGTTCGTATTCACTGTGATGGATGTCGAATGGGCTTGGCACCCGAGAGATCTCTGGGATGTGCAAGGCTTTGTCTGGGTGACTTGCAAGGAAAAGTTGGGGGATGAGCAGATGGGGCCAGCGATCGATCGCGGAACCGTTGAAATGGTGATGAACGAGTGCGACGCGCTCGGTGAAGCTAGTTTCGTTGCCAAATATAATCGCAGCTTGCGAGGCGTACGCTATCGGGTTGTCCGAGGCAATTCGCGCTATCCGTCAAAGGCAATTGCCAACGCCGCTTATGAGACAATGCACGGCGAGCCCGGCCCATATGGCGGAAGCGAGGCGCGCAGGGTGCTCGCGGCGCTCGGCTACGAGATTGTGGCCGGCGAAGACGGGGCTGGCGTGGAGGACGAACGTTCGCCGGCAGAGGCAAGGGCTGTAGCCGTCGAACCTACCAATCTTATCCTCTATGGCCCCCCCGGCACGGGCAAGACCTATGAGACCGCGGTGCATGCAGTGCGGCTTTGCCTGAACCTTATGCCGTACGATCCGATGCTTGCCGCAACCGCGCGCGCACAATTGATGGTCGAGTACAAGCGCCTCGTTGCGGCGCGGCGGATCCAATTTGTCACCTTTCACCAGAGCTACTCTTACGAGGAGTTCGTCGAGGGGCTTCGCCCGGAAACAGGGGCGGGCGATGGGGAGGATGGCATGTCGGCAGGTTTCCGGCTCGTGGCCAAACGTGGCGTCTTTCGTGAGATCTCCGCACTCGCCGAGCAGGCTCGCAAGTCGGCCGGACAAACCGGCGGCTTCGACGTGAGCGGTCGGCAGGTTTTCAAAATGTCGCTTGGGCGCGCAGGGCTCGAAGACCATATTTTCGAAGCCGCAGTCGAGGGCAACTATGTAGCGCTGGGTTGGGGAGGGAAAGAGGATTGGTCGGACGCGCGTTATGAAGGCGACCGCGGCTACCAGGCGATCTTCGATCGATGGAACGAGATCGAGCCGGGCACTACAGGCAACAGCGGCCACATTTCTCAGCTCTGGCGCTTTCGCACGTCCATGCGCGAGGGAGATCTGGTCGTCATATCGAATGGCAATTCAGAGTTTCGCGCGATTGGCGAGGTGACTGGGGCGTACCACTACGAAGCGAGCGACGACAATAACCAGTATCATCACCGCCGCGCTGTCCGCTGGCTCCTGCTCCCCGACGAACCCCTTCCCGCGGACACGATCTATGACAAGCCGTTTACAATGCGCTCCTGCTACTTGCTACAGGAACAGTTCCTGAAACGCGATGCACTCGCCGGTCTGCTCCCGGGCGGGGAGGGGGGCGACCAACCGGCCGACGCTTATGTGTTAGTGATCGACGAGATCAATCGCGCGAATATATCAAAGGTGTTCGGCGAGCTTATCACGCTGATCGAACCGGATAAGCGGATCGACGCGGCTGGAGAGATTAAGGTCCGGTTGCCTTATTCGCGTGAAATGTTTGGCATTCCGCCGAACCTCCATCTCGTTGGCACGATGAATACCGCCGATCGCTCGATCGCGCTGCTCGACACAGCACTTCGACGGCGCTTCGATTTTGTTGAACTTATGCCTGACGCGGACCGGTTGGAAAGTGAGGTGAACGGGGTGCCTCTGCGCCGGCTGCTCGAGACCATCAACGCGCGGATCGAATACCTATTCGATCGCGAGCACCAGATCGGGCACGGTTTCTTCATGCAGTGTCGAAATCGTTCTGACATCGACCGGGTGATGCGGCGCAAGATTCTGCCGCTGCTCCAGGAATATTTCTTTGAAGATTGGGAGAAGGTTGCGCACGTGCTCGGCGATGCCGATGCAAAGGCGGGCGAGGGCGCATTTTTGACTTGGCAACCATTGAAAGCCCCTGAGGGTTTTGATGGCGGCGCAGGTGGCGGGCTTGAGCGTCGACGATGGTCGGTGCGGGCCGACTTTCCCCTTAATGCGTATACCCGGATCGTCGGGTGACATCGCTCCGTGAATGGGAACGACGCCCAATCGGTGCGGATGGGCTGAGCCGCGCTCAGGCAGACCGGCTGCTCGCAGTGGCCCGCGCCTCGCCTCTTGGCGGGGAGGACGGCACGCGGATCCTCGTTGATGGAGGCCGCTATTTGCGCGCACAGAATGTGGTGGGCGTAATCTCGGCCGAGGACTGCACGCTCGAGATCCTGCCCAAGATCGACGGAATACATAGTGACATAGGCGTTCGCCGCCGACTGGTCCATATGCTGGCCGTCGCACACGACCTTGACATTGCTGCGGATCGCGTCGCGGCGCTCGGCATCCAGCACGAGACGCTACTCGAGATCCTGATCCGGCTCTTTACCGACCAATTAATCGACGCTGTCCGCAGCGGTCTACCACGCCGCTATGTCGAACAGCGGGACGACCTGCCCGCTCTCCGCGGCCGCCTCGATGTGGCCCGACAATTCACCACATTTGCGGCTGATGCGACGCGGCTCGCCTGCCGATACGATGAGCTATCCCCAGACATCGCGCTCAACCGTATCCTAAAGGCTGCGGTGACTAGGCTTCAGCGGCTTGCACGGCGGGCTGAGACACAGCGCCGGCTTGCAGAGCTCGCCTTTGCCTACGCGGACGTGGAACAAGTCCCACGGCGTGATTTGCCTTGGGAGCGGCTTTCGCTCGATCGCACGGATAGCCGATGGCGGCCGCTTGTCGATTTTGCCCGGCTCCTGCTTGGGGACCGTTTTCAGACAACGAGCGCGGGCGAAACTCAAGGTACCGCGCTCCTGTTCGACATGGGCATGTTGTTCGAAACCTATATCGCGCGCAGCCTGCACCGAGCACTGCGAGACACCAAGCTGCGCGTCGTGGCGCAAGGCGGGTTGCGCTACTGCCTCGCGGAGTTGGACGAGAACGATCGTCGCGGGCCGGAACGCTTCCAAACGCGGCCTGACATCCTGGTTAAGGATGGAGCCTGCGTGGTCATGGTGATCGACACCAAGTGGAAGCGTCTCGCCCGAAACACGGAGGACCGCAAGCGCGGCGTGGTGCAGGCAGATATCTATCAAATGATGGCCTATGCGCGCCTGTACGCAAGTAGTCGCCTGACGCTCCTATATCCACATCATGATGAGTTGGGCGAGAACGAGGGTATGCTGCGCCAATACACGGTTGCTGCTGGCGTCGAACGGCTCGCGATCGCGACGATTGATCTCTCCGATCCGACATCCGTCGAAATGCGGCTGCGCAGCCTCGTCGGAAGCGAGGTCCTACCGTCGCCGTGATTGTGAGCGTGACATATCATCGAGTCCAACGCGCAACCTTCTCCTTCTTGCCGATCAGGATGAAGAGGAGGTTTATTAAGAGGAGCCCTACGACTATGCGTAGCGGGAGACGTTATTGCGAGACATAAGCAATCAATAAGGCGAAATTGTCCCAATACAGCGGCTAAAAGTAAAATAAGACGAGTGGATAAAGGGGGGATCAGTGGATATCTTCACTCTCGATAAAGCATTGATCGAGCGATATGAATCGTTCGCTCGTTCGTTTTCGGAGATTCGCGCGCCAGAAATTCGCGTGCAAGTCGATGCTGCTTACGCCGATCAGCGCTTCTGGCCTGAGCCCCTAATTACGATTAATCCACGCTTTGAGGCAGGAGCATCGGTTGACGAGCTGGTCGCCAAAGATGTGCTCGATCCGGCCCTTAGCAAAATCTTCGCGGCCGGACCGGATCGAAAATCGATCAAACTTCACCGTCACCAAGAGCGCGCCGTTGCCAAAGCCCACAATGGCGAAAGCTTCATTGTCACCACGGGAACCGGATCCGGAAAATCACTGTGTTTTTTCTTGCCCATCGTTGATGCCATCGTTCGCGCGCGACGAGCCGGCGAGGCAGCACGAACACGCGCGATTATCATCTATCCAATGAACGCTTTGGCCAACAGTCAGCTTGAGGAGCTAGAAAGGTATATCGGAGAGTCAGGGCTCGACGAGGGACTGCGCCCGACCTACAGACGATACACGGGCCAAGAGAACGAAACCCAACGCCAAGCCATTGCTGCGTCCAAGCCTGACATTCTCCTGACGAATTTCATGATGCTTGAATTGCTCATGACGCGTCAGGACGGTCTTGATCGCGCCGTCATCGCCAATGCCGCGGGTTTGGATTTCCTGGTGCTCGACGAGTTACACACTTATCGCGGTCGGCAGGGCGCAGATGTCGCGATGCTCGTCCGCCGCGTGAAGGATCGATTAGTCAGGGACCAGAAGCTAATATGCATCGGCACGTCGGCAACGATGTCCAGCGCACACGATGAGATAGAACGAGCGGCAGCTGTTGCCCATGTTGGCAAGCTCATTTTCGGCGAGGAATTGAGCGCTGCCTCGATTATCGATGAAAATCTTGCTCGAGCGACAGATCCTCGGATCAATAGTGCCAACCTAGGGGACACTCTCAAAGACGCAGTCCAGGCACCTACGCCGGAAAAACTCAAGGACAAGGAGCTGTTCTCTCACCCGCTTGCATGTTGGATCGAGACAGAGATCGGGCTGCTCGAAGGTGAGAAACTGCGGCGTCGGCCGCCCATGACGCTGAGCGAGGCGAGTTCGGGGCTCTCGGTTCGAACGGGTATCCCTGAAGCGAAATGCAACGCATCCCTTGCTAGCATGCTGTCGTTGATAGGGCGCCGCGAAGATCTTCGTGGAGGTATTAGCGATCGCGCCTTTCTAGCGTTCAAGCTTCACCGGTTCATCTCGGGAGCCGGGCACGCATATGCGACGCTGGAGCCTGCAGCGAGCCGGCGCATCGTGTTGGAGGGACAAGTCTTTCATCCCTCTGATCCCAACGCGCGCTTGTATCCGGTCTTCTTTTGTCGGGAGTGCGGGCAGGAGCACCACAGCGTTCGGATCGAGAATTCACTCGACGGCCTAAAAGTTCTGGCGCGGCCCATTGACGAGCCGGCGAGTGAGGAAGTGGAAGCAGACGGCTCGCGAGCGGGCTTTTTAGTGCCGGTGATCAACGCGGATTTCCTGTTCGGAGGAGCTGTTGCTGACTTTCCCGATGATTGGCAAGAGACGACACCGGCGGGGCAAGATCGGTTGAAAAGCGGGCATCGGGGCAAGCACGAAGGGCAGCTTCTATCGGTGAGACCCGATGGATCGCTCGGCGATGACGGTGTGCCAGCGTGGTTCTTTGGCGGCAAGTTCCGCTTTTGCCCGCATTGCCGTCATCAACCACCGCAACAGGCACGTGACATCAACAAACTTGCCGGTCTATCGGCCGAGGGCCGCAGCTCCGCAACGACCCTGATCGTTTCGACCATCTTGGCATGGATGGAAGCGGAGGGGACGCTGGAGGAAAGCACTCGAAAACTCCTGGGATTCACCGACAACCGGCAAGATGCGGCTCTCCAGGCGGGCCACTTCAACGACTTCATTTTCGTCAGCCTGCTTCGCGGCGCCATCTTACGCGCAGTGCGCAATGCCGGCGACAAGGGCCTGGCGGACGTTCGATTCGGCGAGGCGATACGCAAAGCGCTCGGCTTTGATCTTGATGAGCCTGGTCGGCTCAGTGACTGGATGTTCGATCCTCGGGTAAAGGGCTTCCATAACCGCCAGGGGGCTGAGGAGGTACTCACCTCCGTTCTCGCTCACCGGCTCTGGACTGACTTGCGCAAAGGCTGGCGTTTTACGAATCCCAATCTCGAAGAAGCCGGCCTGATAGAGGTTCGGTTCCCCGGACTGGAGGAGCTGGCAAATGACGACGAAGAGTTCGTTAGTAACCCTCGATTAGCGGCCGCCACGCCGCAAATGCGTGCCAGGCTCTTCAATCTTCTCTTTGACTATATGCGGCGCGGTCTGGCGATCGCCACGGAAGCACTAGACCGGCAACGGATACTGCAAGTCGCCGAGGCGTCCCGAAATCACCTTCGTGATCCATGGCTCATCGACCAGAACGAAGAGCACGAGTTGCGGCAGGCTGGATTCCTGATGATTGATCCCCCGAGCAAGGCAGATATCAGCGCCACGGAAGACGGATTGATTGTGCGTGGCGGGTGGCGCACCGCGCTCGGTAAGGCTTTGCGCAGCAAAGATATCTGGCCTGAACCCTTGCCAGTGAAGGAGTATGGAGACGTTATCGCGACGCTCCTGCGGGCGGCCGAAGGCCATCAAGTAGTCCGCCGAGTGGCCACAGGCGGCGATGCGCCAGCTTGGCGTCTCGCATCGACGGCTCTGCGGCTTTTTCCCGCGACCAAAAGGGCAGACGGCAAGCGAGAGAACCCCTTCTTCCAAACTCTCTACGAAGAAGTCGCCGAGATGCTCGCGAAAGAGGGTGACCTACCTTTGGCCTTCGAGGCGCGAGAGCATACGGCGCAAGTCGATCAGAGAGTTCGGGCATGGCGCG
Source organism: Mesorhizobium sp. ISC25 (assembly GCF_042295465.1). NCBI lineage: Bacteria > Pseudomonadati > Pseudomonadota > Alphaproteobacteria > Hyphomicrobiales > Phyllobacteriaceae > Mesorhizobium > Mesorhizobium sp. ISC25. The sequence goes on from NZ_CP135441.1 coordinate 835,256, forward strand.
AGGACCGGTTCAGGTTCGGAAAGGCGGATGTTGAACGGATTGCCGAAAATCGGGATGAGATGCGTCAAGAAGGCGAGCCCACAACCTTCCTTCCAGCCCTGTTCTGCTCACCGACGATGGAGCTGGGTGTCGATATCAGCGCATTGAACACGGTCTTTCTCCGGAATGCACCGCCGACCCCAGCAAATTATGTGCAACGGGCAGGTCGCGCTGGTCGAAGCGGCCAGGCAGCGCTCGTTATAACCTATTGCGCCGCACAATCCCCTCACGACCAATATTATTTCAACAATAGGCAAGGCTTGGTCGCAGGGGTAGTGAAGCCGCCCGCCTTGGATCTTGCCAATCGAGATCTCCTGAAAAGTCACCTTCATGCGGAATGGCTTGCTGCCGCGGTCATACCGCTGAAGCCTTCAATTCCGGAAAATCTAGATATGGCCAATCTGGAAATGCCGGTTTCGGTCGAAATCGCGACGGCCTTTTCACAACTCGCCGCTAGCGGCGCTGCAAGACCCACAATGCGGCGCCTCCTTGAGCAAACTGCCAGCGCCATCGATCTGGCTGATGCTCCTTGGTTGTCGGATCTGAATGCATTCGTGGAAGAGACTGATCGAGAGGCGGCTCAGAATTTTGCACGCAGTTTCGGCCGGTGGCGTGAGCTGTATCGAAGTGCGCGCCGTGAGCAGGAAGAGGCGCATCAAATTCAGCAGAAAACCTCCTTCAAACCGGGCGAGCGCAAGGAGGCGGCCCGTCGTCACTTCCGCGCGACGGAAGAGCTCGACATGCTTGAACGTGGTCAGGCTTCGAACGGATCTGATTTCTACACGTACCGCTACTTGGCCACGGAGGGTTTTCTGCCGGGTTACAATTTCCCGCGTCTGCCGCTCTATGCATTTATTCCCGCAACGAAACGGGCTGCGGTTCTTCAGAGACCGCGGTTTCTCGCCATTTCCGAGTTTGGTCCCAACAGCCTGATCTATCATGAGGGTCGCGCTTATCGAGTTGTGCGGGCGAAGTTGCCAGCGCACGGTCGTCTCGACGACGGCAAGCTGGCGACGACCAGCCTCATTTTGTGCGCCGAGTGCGGTGCCGCTCATTCCGATGACAAGCTGGAACGCTGCCACGCCTGCAATGCCTCGCTCGCGGGTGTGGACCGTCTCGATAACGTTTATCGGATCGACAACGTGGAAACTGCGCCGTCGGCGCGGATCACGGCAAACGACGAAGATCGTCAGAGGCGCGGGTTCGAAATTCAAACAGTTTTTCAATGGCAATTCGACAAAGGGGTTCTGGATACCCGCACGCTCACTCTGCGCGCTGGGACAGAGCCGCTTCTCCTCCTCGACTACGGCGCACGCGCAAAGCTATCGCGCATCAACAATGGCCTCCGCCGTCGCAAGTCCAAGTCGATCAAAGGCTTCTGTATTGATCCGACATCGGGGCGCTGGGTCAAGGACACGCTGAACGGTGGCGATGACGACGATATCGATGTCACGACGCCGAAGTCGCAACGGATTGTCCCGATAGTTGAGGACCATAAGAACGCCCTTCTGTTGCGGCCGATCGCGAATTTCAATGAAGCGCAAATGGCGACGCTACAGCACGCGCTTCTAAGGGGCATTCAGATTGTCGCCGAGTTGGAGGAGGGGGAGCTATTGGGCGAGCCCTTACCGAAGCGCGATGAGCGCAAGGCAATCTTGCTTTACGAAGCGACGGAAGGTGGCGCAGGCGTGCTCAACCGTCTGGTTTCCGATCCGCTCCGTATGGCAGAGATCGCGCGCCAGGCGCTCAATCTGATGCACTATGATTTGCCCTCAAAGGGTGAAAGTATCATCGAACGGGAGGATGCCTGTGTCGCCGGCTGCTATCGTTGCCTGCTCTCCTATTTCAATCAACCCGATCATAATCTGATCGACCGCCGCGACCCAGAGGTAACGTCCTTCCTCTGCGAGCTTGCAGAGCCTGAGATCGTGGACACGCCGCCTGGTGAGGTTGATAGCCCTTGGAGGCGAGCGTTCCGGCGGTGGGGCTTGCCCGCTCCGTCGACGCGCAAGATCGGCGGCATTTTGCACGACCTGTATTGGCCGAACTTTCAGGTGCTTGCGGTCCCGGGATTGGTGCCGGAGGGATTGACGGCGACATGCGCAGATTTGGGAGTGGACCTTGTCGAGTTGCCCGATGAGCCCGGAGAGACGGCTCCGGTTGAACTGACAGAACTTCTGGGAGCGGCATAGTGGACGCAGTACGATTTTCGCCGGGTGATCTTGTCGAGGTGCGAGGACGCGAATGGGTCGTCCTGCCGTCGCCTGACGATGACATCCTCAACGTCCGGCCGCTTTCAGGGTCGGAGGCCGACGCGCAGCGGATCGCGCTCGCACTCGAAGCAATCCCGGTGAGGCCGGCTCGTTTTTCGCCGCCCCAGCTCGATCAGCGGGACACTCAGGATGGTGGCCGCCTCTTGGCGGACGCCTTGCGTCTGTCGCTTCGTCGCGGAGCCGGCCCTTTCCGCAGCGCCGCTCATCTTGGCGTCGAGCCCCGGGCTTATCAATTGGTGCCGTTGATGATGGCGCTGAAACTCCCTGTCGTGCGCCTGCTGATCGCTGACGATGTTGGTATCGGTAAAACGATTGAAGCCGGCCTCATCGTTCGTGAGATGCTTGATCGTGGCCTGATCGATCGCTTTTCGGTTCTCTGTCCGCCGCACCTCGTCGAGCAATGGGTCGGCGAACTCTCCGAGAAATTCGATATCGACGCCGTGGCCGTCACATCGGCCCGGGCTCGTAGTCTTGAGCGCGGGCTGCCAGCCGCGCAAAGCCTCTTTGAAGCTTATCCCCACACCGTCGTCAGTCTCGATTACATCAAGGCCGACAGCCGACGTGACGAGTTCGCGCGCGCCTGCCCATCGCTGGTAGTCGTCGATGAGGCCCATGCCTGTATCGGAGGCGAGCGTGGTCGGCATCAGCGGTTTGAACTCCTGGAGCGATTGGTCGCTGATGAAAAGCGCCACATACTGCTTTTGACCGCGACGCCGCATAGCGGGGACGAAGCCGCATTTGACCGCCTACTGGGACTGATCAGCCCAGATTTTGCGGGAGGAGCGCGGGGTGATGGGAATACCCGCGTCCGATATGCGCGCCGCCTTGCTCAGCATTATGTCCAGCGTCGTCGGCCGGACATCATGGAGTCCGGCTGGAACGAGAAACGGACTTTCCCGATCCATCAGGTGAAGGATGAGTCCTTCAGCCTCACTGGGGACTTTGCTGCTTTACACGATCGTGTCCTGGACTACTGCTTGGCGGTCACGCAGCGGGCTGGCGCCGACCAGCGAAGCCGCCGGCTCGCTTTTTGGGGAACGCTGGCGCTCATGCGCTGCGTTGGCTCGTCTCCTGCGGCTGCGGCCAGTGCGCTCCGCAATCGGCTCGGCGGCGTTGCGGACGAAGAGGCGATGCAGCCTGTCGTCTTTGACGAGGATGAGGGTCTTCTCGACCAAGGCGATCTCGAACCGGGAACCGCCACTATCAATGCCGAAGAATGGGCGGAACTCGGCAAGTTGATCGCGATGGCGCAGGCGCTCGATGCGCGGCGTGCCGAGGACCCCAAGGTCGCTCGGCTGTTGAAGGTCTTGAAGGAGCTGCTCCAAGACGGCGCGAGGCCTGTTATTTTCTGCCGGTTTATCGCCACGGCTGAGTCCCTAGGCGAAGAGCTCCGCAAGGCGTGGCCAAAGGCTGACGTCGCCATCGTGACCGGTCGCCTGACACCAGAAGAGCGGCGGGCCCGGGTTGACCGCCTCGAAGGTTCAGAGAGCCGAATCCTGGTCGCGACGGACTGTCTCTCCGAGGGCGTCAATTTGCAATCGTTGTTCGACGCTGTCGTTCACTATGATCTCAGTTGGAATCCGACCCGCCATCAGCAGCGTGAGGGCCGCGTCGATCGATTTGGCCAACAGTCTCCGATCGTTCGATCGGTGACGATCTTTGGCGAGAACAGCGCCATCGACGGAGCCGTGCTGCAGGTCATTTTGCGCAAGGCGGAGGCGATCCGTAAAGCGACGGGCATCGCGGTGCCCATGCCCGAGGACAGCGAAGGCGTGACTGCTGCACTCATGCAGGCACTCATGTTTCGTGGACACCGCGAGCAGCTTGCCTTCGATTTTGGTCTGTCGAGCGAACGGCTCGACAGCAAATGGCGCGATGCCGAAGAGAACGCGAAGGCGAGTCGGGCGCGATATGCCCAAGGTGCATTGAAGCCCGAGGAGGTGTTGCCGGAATGGCGACAGATGCGGGCTCTGAACGGGGGGCCGACCGAGGTCGCCCGTTTCACGGATCGAGCTCTGAAGCGTGTCGGGGCGCCGTTGGAGAAAGCCGGCCAGCTTCAGCTCGTTCATCTCGATGCGATGCCCGACGCCATCAAGGAGCGCTTGGAAGCGCGCGGCCTCCGCGGGACGCGAAGAGTTGGATTTCAGGACGATCCCGCTCCGGGCGTAACGCACCTCGGCCGGGTTCATCCGCTCGTCGCCAGCTTGGCGGAGAGTCTGGCGGAGGGGGCGCTGGATCCCGACGGTGGGGCGTTCCCCCCGCTCGGCCGTTGTGGAGCTTGGCGAACCCGGGCCGTCAATCAGATGACGACGCTGTTATTGTTGCGTCTCCGCTTCAAGCTGATCACCAGCGGTCGGACAAATCGGCTGCTGCTAGCGGAGGAAGCAACCGGGGTCGCCTTTGGAGGCATGGCCGCCGAAGCCGGGCTGACCGGTCTCTCAGCGCTTGCACTGCTGGAGCCTGAGGCGGCCGGCAATCTCGATGAACAAGCGATCGCGCGCCAGATTCAGCGTGCCCGTGAGCGGTTGGCAACTTACGAACCCGCCATAGCAACGTTCGCCGCCGAACGAGGGACGGTGCTGTCTGAAGACCATTTGAGGCTCACGGAGGCGGCGCGCGGTGGCGTGACGGTTGAAGTTGTACCGGTTCTGCCAGCCGACGTGATTGGCATCTACGTCCTCCTTCCGGAGGGGGAGTAGTGGCTCGCCATCTCAAACGTGTCGCCGACATTGGGCTCACCGCGGTCTCAATCGAGGGCGGCCTCATTTCACCAGATCAGGTGGCGGCCATCGCCGCTACCGCGCCGGATCAGAAAACGGCCGCCGACTATGGCTGCCCGAAGGGGACCAATTTGCGGGACGAGATCACTCGCTACTTCAGGATCGGCCAAGCCCATTGGCAGGCCTTTGCCAGGTTGCCGACGCCCAATGTGATTCAGACCACCACTTTCGTAAAATGTCTCCTGGAGGAAGCTTTCGGATTTGAGACTCTCCACGGTCCCAATCTTCATCACAGGGATGGGCATACCTATCGCGTCACCCTTGAGGCCAAAGGCGGCCGGGTGCCTGTCGTCGTTGCGGCCCCGATGCCGGACGGTGAGGCGTTCAACAAGGCGCTTCCGCAGCTAGGCGATGACCATGATGGGACGATCCCGCGGCGTTCGCCCGGCGTACTGCTTCAAGACTGGCTGAACGCCAATCCCGATTTCTTATGGGGTATGGTCTTCGCCGGAGATCGTGTCCGTCTCATGCGGGACAATGCCAGTTTTACCCGTCCCACTTACATCGAGGCTGATCTCGGGGCGATTTTCCGCGACGAGATGTTCGCAGACTTCACCGCAACATGGCTGCTGATCCATGCAACGCGCTTTGGGGGAGAGAACGCACCCGCTGTCGATTGTGCTCTGGAACGGTGGCGTGAGGCGGGACTGAGAGCAGGTACGGCGGCTCGCGAAAGGCTTGGTGAAAGCGTTGAAGAGGCGCTCCTCGCGCTCGGGCAGGGTTTCTTGGATGTAAATCCGGACCTTCTGGCAAAGCTGGATGAGAATCGCATCAGCGTCCAAGGATGGTTCGAGCAGCTTCTGCGGGTCGTCTACAGGCTGATCTTCCTTGCTGTGTCAGAGGACCGCGATCTTCTGCACGGACCGGATGCTTCGGCCGAATCACGCGACCTTTATGCGTCAGCTTACGGCTTCGGCCACATGCGAGGGCGGTCGGCCCGACGATCCGCGCACGACCATCATCGTGATGCCTGGGAAGGGGCGAAGATCGTTTTCCGAGGCCTGGAGGGCGGTGAGAAGCTCTTGGGGCTGCCGCCGCTCGGGAGCCTTTTCGCGCGGGGCCAGACGCCGGATCTCGACGAGGCAAAATTGCCCAACAGAGCATTTATGCGTGCGATCTTCCATCTAAGCTGGTTGATCGAGGACGGGCGCCGCGTCCGTATCAACTGGCGTGATATGGCGACGGAAGAGTTGGGTTCGGTCTATGAAGGTCTGCTCGAGCTTGTACCCACGCGTGAAGGCAATGGCCGGCGTTTCTGCTTTGCGGGCGGTGATGAGACGCGTGGTAACGTCCGTAAGAAGACCGGCAGCTATTATACTCCAGATGGCCTCGTTCAAGCGCTGCTCGATAGTACGCTAGATCCTGTACTCGAACGGGCGGAGGCCGAAGGTGGAGTCGAGGCGATCCTTGCGCTTTCGGTGATCGATCCGGCTTGCGGATCGGGACACTTTCTTCTCGGTGCCGCGCGAAGAATTGCCAGCCGCGTCGCGCTCCTTCGAGATAGTGATGATCCGGACTATTCGGCGGCGATGCGGGACGTTGCGCGTCGCTGCATCTACGGTGTTGATCGCAATCCAATGGCTATTGAGTTGGCCAAGGTCGCTTTGTGGATCGAGACGGTGGAGCCGGGCAAACCTTTGGGTTTCTTGGATCCTAACTTGCGCTGTGGCGACAGCTTGATCGGTGTCTTTGACATCAGCGTTTTGCGCGATGGCATTCCCGACGACGCGTTCAAACCGTTGGCCGGCGACGACAAGGAGGCTGCATCTCACTATCGCACGAAGAACAAGCGCGAGGTCAAGGAACGCGAGAAGGTCGAGACTGGGCTTGGGTTGGTGGCAGGGCAAAAAGAGCTGTCGCAAGCTGTTGCCGGCTTGCAGTCACGGCCTGAAGATAGCCTGGAGGATATCGAAGGAAAGCGTCGGCTCTTCAACAGCCTAATGGCGCAGGGAGGCGCGGCATGGAAGCTCAAGACCGCCTGTAATCTTTGGACTGCCGCCTGGTTCGCTCCGAAGTCCGAGATACCGACACGTGGGCGCGAGCTGGTGCCAACTAGTGGCCAGGTCTCTGAGTATCTAAGGGGAATAACACTCTATGGCCCGCTCCTCGCCGAGGCTGATCGATGCGCCCAACGACATCGATTCTTTCACTGGCCGGTCGAATTCCCGGACATCATGGGTAAGGGTGGCTTCGATATCGTAATCGGCAATCCGCCTTGGGAAAGAGTGAAGCTCCAGGAGGAAGAGTTTTTTGCAGCGCCGGCACCAGACATTGCTAATGCGAAGAATGCAGCTGCCCGGAAAAAGCTTATTGCGGCACTAGGGGAAACAAATCCCCACCTTGCCGACGAATGGAATGCGGCCGTAAGGACGGCGGCTTGCGAAAGCGCCTATTTACGACTGTCGGGTCGATACCCTCTAGGTGGCGTCGGTGACGTAAACACCTACGCCATCTTTGCAGACCATTTCCGACAGGCGATCAATCCCAACGGGCGGGCAGGATTGATTTTGCCGAACGGCCTCGTTACCGGGTACACCTATCGGGAATTTCTGCGCCATCTCCTCAGCACCAAGACTCTCGCTTCCTTCTTTGGGTTCGAGAATGAGGACAAGCTCTTCAAAAGTGTGCACAACGAGACGAAATTCGGGCTCCTAACCGTGACGGGTGGGCGCCAGAAAATCGAGCAGCCTTGGTTCACTGCGCATATTCGGCAGCCCGAGCAGATAACTGACCCCGAACGGCGTTATGCGCTGACGATCGATGAGATCGAGGCGATCAACCCAAACACGCTCAACCTGCCGGCCTTCCGACGCGCCAGAGACGCTGAGATCACCGCAACGATCCACAAGGCTGCCCCGGTGCTGGTACGCAAGCATCCCGATGGCGGTGAGGAGAATCCATGGCAGGTCAAATTCAAGACGCTTTTCCATATGGCAGGGGCGTCCGGCGATTTCCTGGATCATCAGGACATTGCGCCGATCATCGTCGACAGGCGCGGCGCATTGGCGATCCTCACAGATGGCCGACAGGTCTATCCTTTGTACGAAGGGAAGATGTTCTGGCACTTCGATCACCGATACGGCACCTACGAAGACCAGACCGAAAAGCAAGCAAACAAGGGCGTTTTGCCCCACGTTCCGGACGCGAAGCACAACGATCCCCGGTACAGGATTGAACCGCGCTATTGGGTTGAAGCGCGGTTGACGCATGAAGCGCTAGGCGAGGTCTGCGACCATAAATGGTTTTTCGCGTGGCGCGATGTAGGACCGTCGGAGCGATCTTTCGTAGGAACTGTGATCCCAAAAAGTGGTGCCGGGGATACGGCCTATCTCCTTTGCCCAGGGCGCGAAACCGAGAGCAATATTGCTTTGACAGCGATCCTTGGCAGCTTGGTAATTGACTACGCCGCTCGACAGAAATCCAACCGAATGAAATATTTTGTCGTTGAGCAAATTCCGGCGCTATCATCTGAGCACCTGCAGGCGAATTGTTCTTTCCTAGGCATTCCGCCTAGGGCGTGGCTGTCAGCGCGAGCGCTGGAACTTTGTTACACTAACGACGAGATTGCTCCTTTTGCACACGATCTAGGGCGCGATCATCCTCCGTTTCGCTGGCAGCCTGAACGTCGCATTCTGTTGCAGGCTGAAATCGACGCGGCGGTCTTGCATCTGTACGGGTTGAGCAAAAACCAAGCCGAGTGGCTTCTCGATTCCTTCACGGTGCTACGCAAATATGAAGAGCGTGACCACAATGAATTCCGTACGAAGCGCGTCGTGATCGAGATGTATGACGAGATGGCGGCGGCCAAACTTGCAGGCCGCGCCTATCAAACGTTGCTAAACCCGGTTCCAGCAGATCCAAGTTGCTGCCATCCGGCTATTTCCATTCCGATGTCGCTAGTTGGCGCAGCACTCGCCGAGGGCGCGTGGGCCCGCCAGCCACAACCACAGCCTGGGGACACCGGCGCAGCGTTAGCAGCCATCCTGAAGACAATGGACGGACCAAAGCCAACTAGAGATGTCCGTCTCATGGCGGCGTTCGTGCTAGAGCCGCGGTTGTTCGTTCCGTTTTTGACGGCTGCTCAAGCGACAGAATGGCGTCGCTTGGTGGGGGCCGAAGCTGATCCGCTCACAGGAACTGTCGCAGCGTTCGCCACGCGGAACAACGCTGCGTGGGGAGCGGCTGTCCGCAACCATCGCGGCAATGGACGACTGATTGAGAACCTCGATGATGGTACGTGGGCACCAGGTCGAGGACTCGATGCGATTGATACATTAAGTTGGCCAGACGGCCGCGCAGGCTTCGTGTTGGAGGCGCTGAGAAGCATAGATCTCGGCGCAGCGGTGAATTCGCTGCCAGATGAGATACAGAGGTGGATAGTCGATGCCGCTGCAGCCTGACTTGTTAGGGCCGCAGCCCCTCACCATAACGCCAGCCGAAGGGCTAGAGGGGCCGCGGCTTTGGGTCCGGCGTTTGGTCATCTGGAAGGAGCCTGGCGGGGAAAAGGTGCGAGACGTTGCCCTTCGTCCTGGCCTCAATATCGTCTGGTCCCCAGACGGAGCTGATGATGCTGCTTCGGCAGACCAGACCAACGCGATCGGGCACGGGAGTGGTAAGACGCTGTTCTGCAGGTTGATCCGCTATTGCCTTGGTGTGGATCGCTTCGCCACGGAGCCAGAGCGGGATCGGATAGGCACCGCATTCCTGAACGGCATTGTCGGCGCCGAAGTCATACTCGACGGGGTATGTTGGGCGATCGTTCGACCTCTCGGCGTTCGCCGCCGACATATGGCTGTAGCTAACGGCAATCTTGATGAGATCGCCGCCGGCGAGGGAACGTCGACTGGACTTGAGCCCTTCATCGAGGCTGTGGATCAGAGTGTCATTACCACCGAGCTCGCGGGGTTGGTTCGCCCGCGTGCCGATGGACCGATTTGGCCGATCGCCTTGGCTTGGCTGACGCGGGACCAGGAATGTCGGTTCGACGACGTTCTCGACTGGCGGTCGCCAACTTCGGATTCGGGTTCACCTATACCTGCGAGCGGTCAGGAAAAGGGGCCGAGGCTCGAGGCGCTCCGTGCCTTCCTGATGGCGATCACTCCAGAGGAGCAAACGACACGCGGTGAAGTGAATAGCCTCAATGAACAACGTCGAACCCTTGATCAGGAGATCGGTCATCGGCGGTGGGAAATCGAACGCACACAAAGCCGCCTTGTGGCAGCGCTTGACCTGGCGGGCCAATCGTTGCCCGAGATGCCGCTCTTGATCGATGTCATGCGTAAGTCCGCGGGCGAGCGCCTAGGGGCTGCAAAGCATCTTCCCGCCGGCGGCGGTGCCGAACTCGCTGCGGCGCGTGAGCAGCATGAAGCTGCGCGACTCGAATGGATGCGTCTCGATGGAGAACGCATTCGCATTGAAACATCGATTCCGATCGAACAGCGAGTATTGAGCGAGATCCAAGGGGAACTGCCCGGGCTTTCCTATTCGCAAGCCGAGACGGAGAGCCCGATCTGCCCAATTTGTGAAGTGCCGATTGATCGGGCTTTGGCTGAAGGGTGCAAGCTTTCGCACAAAATACCCGACGCCGAAGCATGCCGACGACGTCGGGCTCAACGTCGGGCGGACTTCGAGGCACAAGGCAAGCGCCTTGAAGGCCTGCGCCAAGAAGGCGTGCGAGTTCTGCAGCAGATCGCGCTCGCCAAGCAGCAGTTCCATCAAGCTGCCATTCGTGTTGGTACGATAGAGAAGGCTCGCGATACCCGGGAGGCTGCCTGGTACACGGCTCGGAGGGCCCGCGACGATGTTGAGCGTGTGGCCGATCTCATCGACACTCAGGATGAGGCGGTAAAGCGCCTTCGCGAGCTAGGCGCGAAACTCGATGCTGAACGAGAGCGGCTCGGGGCGTTTCGCGACAAACAGGCGCGCGTATTCGGTCGAATGAGCGAGAAATTCGATCCGATTGTTCGACGGTTGGTGGGGCACGACGCGAGAGGTCGCATTGCGGTCGATATGGGAGGCGACCGCACGACGGCGGCGATCGAGTCGCTCAAAGTCCTGGCTTTTGACCTAGCTGCGATGTGTCTCAGTATTGAGGGGGCGACACGGGTCCCGCCGTTCCTGTTGCATGACAGCCCGCGTGAGGCCGACCTTGGTCTGTCGATCTACGGAAGGCTATTCGACATCGCCGAAGAATTGGAGCGGGTGGGCGGAACGCCGCTGTTTCAGTACATCATTACGACTACTACGGCTCCTCCGGCTGAGTTCAGAGAGCCCCCGTATTTACAGCTCAAGATGTACGGCGATCCACCCGCACAGCGCTTGCTCGGGGTCGACCTGTGACGGCCGCGGAGACCCGTTTGATGACCTATCCGTTCGCGCTCCTCTCGGAGCTACGGGATGCGGCGAACGAGCATGGGTACCGGATCGGCCCCGAAGAAGCCGCTGGTTGGATCTTCTTCCGCTCAGCAAGTGCGCCGGCCGAAATCGGATTGGCTGCCGCTAGTCCTTCCGGACCGTTCTTTTTGTCCGTTATGCACCAAGGCGTGGCTCGAACTCTGGATGCTGCACCGGCATCCCCGTGTGCCAAGGGCCATGCTGCGGCCTTCGTGTTCGCAACCCGTGATGATCTGCATGCAGGGGTCCAGGCTGTGTACCGTCTATCGGTCAGCTTGCCGAACTTTCCCCTTGAGAAATATGAGAAGGCCGTTGGGGGGATTGGCGACACCGAAGGTGAGCGCGCCCAGAAGTTTAGGATTGGGCAGGGCATTTTTCGAGACGCCCTGATGGACTATTGGCACGGGGTTTGCCCCTTGAGCGGGATATCCAGTCCCGATCTCCTGCGAGCATCGCATATGATGCCATGGGCTCGCTGCGAGACCGACGCTCAGCGTCTCGACGTGCATAACGGCCTTCTCTTATCTGCTTTATGGGATGCCGCATTCGATGCCGGCTTGGTGACATTCGATGATGATGGAAAAGTTCTGACGTCAACGAGTCTAGAAGGAGTTGCGCAGGCACAGCTAGCTTTGGCACAGGCTCCGAAACTTGTTTTACGATTAGAGCATCGGCCTTATTTGCGTTACCACCGAAGCAATGTTTGGATAAGACCATAATTGAAGTGGGGAGAGTCCGGCGTTCCAACCATTTTCCAAGCTTAAGCTTGAAAAATGAGGTTGGGAGCAATTTCGGCCGGCCGAGTGGTGAGCCAGCATGGCCTGGTGACGATGGTGCGGGTAGAGGGACTCGAACTCCCAAGCTTTTTGGCACTTGGACCTAAACCAAGCGTGTCTACCAATTCCACCATACCCCCGAACCTATCATCCCCGTTTGTCACAGGCATTGTGGCAAGTCAACGAGCGGTTGACTAAGTCATTTATTATGGTGACTAATCTTGTGTGGCCACCCTGAGCGTATGACTGCCTCGTCTGTAAATTCGAATACTTGTATTCTCGTGGCGAATCCGGTGGACATAGTGAACATATCCAACGGAGCAAGAGGAGTAGCTCCTCCGTTTCCGGGAAGCTGCCGTTGAAGCAGTTTGGTAAATGCGGGCTGTCTATACAGGGACTGAACCTATGGGCGTCATCCGTGTGAAGGCTTAGCCCCGGTCGGGTGGCGCGGCGCCTCGGCTGGGGGCAAAGTGCTCAAGCGTCGCCTATTCTTCTGCAGAGTCGGTCGTTTGCAAGCTCACACTCTGAACCCAGCGCGCGCGGTTCGCCTTGCGCTCGTGGATCGCCAGGTACAGCGATCGTCCGTTGCTCAATAGGGCGAGTGCGTCGCTCGTAAAGCATGGGGAAACGCGAAGCCACACCGTCCAGCGTGGCTCGCCGCGGATCTTGTCGATGAGCCCCATGCCTGGAGGTGGGTTGTAAATCGGAATCTGCCTACCGCGGTATTGACGATATTTGGGCGAGCCGTACTCATCGCGCTCCTGCACATCCTTGAGCGTCGCACGAATGTCGCCTGAGCCCAAGTTGTCGCCATAGATTGTGACCTCATAGGTGTCGCCCGCCCGTTCCTCTGGGTAGGTGGATATTCCGGCGACCGTCAGTCGCGTAGTGAACCGATACAGTGGGTCGTCATCATCTGAGTTCCAAGCCGACTCCGGCGTGTAGACGTTGTAGTTGACGGCAGCTTCGACGCTCGCCTCGCAGCGTGCCACTTTGATGGCGAGGTGCGTGTGTTCTTCTTCGGGTCGCTTCTGGCGCTTGCTCTTGCGCGGCATCTGATCCTCCGTTGCTCCGTTCGCCCTCCATCGTGATGGCGGCTTGAAGAAATTCGACGAAATGCGCCACCCATACACTGGTCGCGAATTGTAGCTTAGATCGACCGGTGTTTGGTTCGCTGCCGAAGGGTCGGCGGCGAAAGGAATCGCCTCGGGTCTCTTATCGGGACCGCAAATCTCGGATTGTCGTCATGTTATTGAAATTGCTGGTACGCCCAAGGGGAATCGAACCCCTGTTACCGCCGTGAAAGGGCGTTGGGCGATGGTGAAGTTCGTCCAAAGCCTTCCGTCACGCTGATCGCGGCAATCATCAGAACAGGTCCATAGCGAACCCAGATTCTGTAGATATGCTGTAGATCAGCCGTTTTCCGGAGCTTTTTAGGATCGACTAAGTCTTTGAAAATGTTGGCTCCCCGGGCCGGATTCGAACCAGCGACCAACCGGTTAACAGCCGGTTGCTCTACCACTGAGCTACCGGGGAACAGAGGCTCTCATGTGAGTGGGGCAGCCTATAGCAAACCCGTTTCGGCTTTGCAAAGAAGCATTTCGCATTTTTCGGTGCTTTTTGGCGCGAGGCTTTCTGGCAATGGCCGGCGAGCGCCCTCATATGAGCTGTCTCTCGCCTGTCACGGAACGGAAAAGGCCGTTGCGGCTTTCTCCGGCTGATGGTGCTACTGATGCAAACGGATCGACATTTCAAATGACGGCAATGAGCGACGAACAGCCACCGGCCCGGAAAATCTCGGTCTTCGGCCGCGAGTTCACCATGCCGCGCTCGCGCGGCCTCAGGATTGCGATCGGCGTCGTGCTGATCATCGGCGGCATTCTCGGCTTCCTGCCGATCCTGGGTTTCTGGATGGTGCCGATCGGATTGCTGGTGCTCTCCTACGAATTCGCGTTGGTGCGCCGTCACCGGCGCCGCTTCGTCGTCTGGTGGGAGCGACGGCGCCGGCCGGATTGAGGTTGCCCTGCTGACAGGCCGGAAACAGGCAATTGTTTGAGAGCGGCGTGCTCCGCCTATGCACTACCGAGGTTGGTCGAAGCAGCTTTCCAGGCGTTCGCAGAGCTCCTTGAGAACGGCGGTAGCCGATGCCAGCCGCGCCCGGTCGCGCGGCGGCAGGCTGTTTGCGCCTTCTATGCTGAGGCGATCGATAGCATAGCGCACAAGCTCTGCAGACTGCGACAATCCGCGCGACGTGCCGTTTTCCGTAGCCGCTCGACCCATGGCGGAGCCTCCTATCTGCCCAACGTGATCGCCGGTTTCGGGTTCCTGGCGCCCAGAATCATGCTTAACGATAAGCTAATATGTTATTGCTAGCATGGCATTGCGTTGATAAGCAGTGCCTCGATGTCGGAAGAACCGTTGGGAATGCATGGTGGCCGCTTGACGGCATTTTCGCCGCAACCTATTGGAGCCGGGTGGAACGCCGGGAGCAATGAGGCCTCGTGGCGGAGTGGTTACGCAGAGGACTGCAAATCCTTGCACCCCGGTTCGATTCCGGGCGAGGCCTCCAATGCCCGAGCTCCCGCGCGTCAGCGCCAGGGGGGCTTCAGTTCCGGTCGAAACAGCCGCGGCCTTTGCGCGGCAAGCGGATGGTTGGAACATGAGCGCTGATTTTGCCGAACGCCGGGTGAAGATGGTCGATGGCCAGATCCGCACCACCGACGTGACCAGCGCGCCGTTGCTCGAGGCGATGCTTGTCGTGCCGCGCGAGGCCTTTGTCGGCGCCGGCCAGCGCGATCTTGCCTATATCGATGAGGACATCCGCATTGCCGATACGGCCGATGGTCCGCGCTATCTGATGGAGCCGTCGCCATTGGCCAAGCTGATGCAACTGGCCGATGTCGGCCCAAGCGATTCGGCACTCGATGTCGGCTGCGGCACCGGCTATGCGGCGGCGATCCTGTCGCGGCTGGCAAGGTCCGTGGTCGCGCTGGAAAGCGATCCGGCGCTGGCCGAGACCGCCACGTCGACGCTCGCGGCACTTGGTTGTGGCAATGTCACGGTGGTCCAGGGACCGCTGCCGCAAGGCCATGCCGCCAAGGCGCCTTACGACGTCATCTTGATCGGCGGCAGCGTCGGCGAGGTGCCGGCGGCGCTGTTCGAACAGCTTGCCGAAGGCGGCCGACTCGTCGCCGTTGAAGGGCAGGGCAATTCGGGCGTAGCCCGGCTTTTTTTTAAGACTGGAGGGGTTGTAACGGGAAGACGCGCATTTAATGCGGCAATTAAGCCACTACCGGGATTCGAACGCATTCCCGCCTTCGAATTCTGAGTGATTTTGCCTTGCAGCGAAGGCGTTGTCATGATCGCTTGCGTTTGAACAATCGTTGCTGATCTGCATAACCGGGTGTTTCTTGGGGGCTTTCAGCGGGGGAACGATAAAAAACGCGGCGCCGGCTGATCAGAGGAGAAGCCAGCGTGGCGCAGTTCCCGTGCAAAACGAATGAGGGAATATAACGTGCCGTCTGTACGCAAGTTGCTTTTTACCGCTGTCCTCGTTTCGGCGACAGCGCTTTCTCCACTGGCCGCCTCGGCCGAAACCATCCTCGGCGCACTTTCAAAGGCCTATCAGAACAATTCCTCGCTTAATTCTTCACGCGCCGGCGCCCGCGTCACCGACGAGGGCGTCGCCATCGCCAAGTCCGGCTGGCGCCCGACCATCACTGGTTCCGGAAGTATTGATTATACCGCCAGCCACAGCAATCGGTTGCACCGAAACATCTCGATAACCACCGGCAACTTCGGCGTCGAGATCGACCAGACGCTGTTTGACGGTTTTCAGACCAGGAACAATGTGGCGGCCGCCGAATCGCGGGTCCGCGCTTCGTTCGAAAGCTTGCGCAACGCCGAAGAAAACACTCTTTTCAACGCGGCAAGTGCCTATATGGACGTTATCCGCGACCGTCAGGTCGCCGTGCTGACCGAACAGAACCTGCAATTCCTGACCGAGCAGGCGCGTGCGGCGCGTTCGCGCTTCGAGGTCGGCGAAGGTACGCGCACCGACGTCGCGCAGGCCGACGCCCAGCGTGCCTCCGCGGTGGCGCAGTTGAGCGCCGCCCGCGCGACGGCGCTGGCAAGCGCTGCGACCTATCGCCAGATCGTCGGCGACGAGCCGGGCAGGCTCAGGCCGGCTTCGCCGGTGTCGAAGCTGTTGCCGTCGAGCCTCGATGCGGCGATTGCGATCGCATCGGCCGAGCATCCGGCCATCCTCGCCACCGCGCATCTGGTCGACGCGGCGGCGTTTTCGGTGAAGTCTGCCGAAGGCGCGTTGCTGCCGCAACTATCGGCGTCGGCAGGTGTTTCGAGCGCCATTCGCGGCACCGCGCCCGGCTCGCTCTCCTCGACACAGGATGGCGTAACCAATTCGGCGAACATCGGCGCGACATTGACGATACCGATCTATTCCGGCGGCCGGACCTCGGCATTGGTTCGCCAATCAAAGGAATCACTTAGCCAGGCCCGTATCGAGGTCGATGTCAGCCGCGACACCGTGCGCCAGGCGGTGACCTCGGCATGGTCGCAATACACCGCCGCGCAGCAAAGCGTCACGGCCAACCGGCAGGTGGTCGCCGCCGCACAGCTTGCCCTGAACGGCGTCATCGAAGAGCGCAATGTCGGCCAGCGCACCACGCTCGACGTGCTCAACGCGCAGGCGACCCTCATCACCGCCAAGATCAATCTTGTCAGCGCCGAACGCGACGTGGTGGTGGCAAGCTATGCCATCCTCTCGGCGGTTGGCCATTTGTCGGCAGAGCGCCTTGCGCTCAACGTGACGAAGTACAGGCCCGAAGAGCATTACGACGCCGTCAAGGACAAGTGGATCGGCCTGCGCACGCCCGACGGCCGCTGATCACCAAGCCGTGTTTTCAGCCCGCGCTCGAACGACGCGCGGGCTTCAACTCCCGACCCTAATCTGTTGAAATCCGCGATGTCGCCAGATTGGGGATTCTCGCAAGCCGCTCCGTCGGTTACGCTGTTGCCATGATTCGAATCCGGCATTGCCGGACAGGAAATCTGAGAACGAGTCACAAGGGCGGCGGATGTGACGATGGCGACGGCGAGCAGCGTACAGCGCGAACCTTCCATGGAAGAGATACTGGCTTCCATCAGAAGGATCATCGAGGACAGCGATACCGGCCGCAAGCAGCCGGGCGACGCGGACGAGCTGCGCCAGGATCTGCAGCCGGCGCCGGCAGCCGGACGGGCAGCGGAGGGGGATGCGTTCCGCTCCGAACTGCGCGGCGGACTGGAGATCGCCAAGCCGGCCACGCCGGTCGAGGTGCAGCCAGCGGCCGCGCCGGTCATTGAGCGCCTGGAAACGCCGCTCCGCCCCGGCCCGGTAAAAGCAGCGGTGACGTTGGCTGAGGTGAACACCGCTCCCGAACCGCCCGCAAAGCAGGATCGGCCTGCGACAGCCAAGGCCGCCGAGACGACCGACACCATCATTGCCGATTGGCGGCGCGAGATCGCCGCCGTCGGCGACGCGATGGCCAACCCGGAGCGCGCCGAGCCACTCCGGACGCCGGGCGCCGAGCCGAAAGCCGAGGTTTTCGAGCGCGAGGCGAGTGCTGGACCTGCGCCGGAGCCTTCGGAAATTGGGCCGGAGCTTTCGGAAAGCGACCCGGAACCTTCGAAAATCGGCCCGGAACCTTCGAAAATCGGATCGGCGCGTCCGGCGGCCAGCGAGGCGCCGCCCGCACGTCCGGCGATCCTTTCGGAGCATACGGGCCGGCAGGTTGCCGCCGCCTTCGGCGAGCTTTCCGACGCGTTTGCCAGCCGCAGCAAAAAGACCTTCGACGAGATGGCCGAGGAGATGCTGCGGCCCATGCTGCAGGACTGGCTGGACAACAACCTGCCGACGCTGGTCGAGCGGCTGGTGCGCGAGGAAATCGAGCGCGTCGCGCGCGGCGCGCAGTAGCAGCTTTCAGGTCAAGCCCTCGGCAGCCAACGCCACCGGCTTGCGGGCCTAGTTGCGTACAGCCGATGTCCTGAAACGGCCGGATTGCACTAAGCGTCCGCGCGAGGACGAGTTGCGCGCCACGCATTTCGCCGGAACAGCCCGCCTGCTATCTTCGATCGATGAACCGCAAACAGACTTACAGCTATCGATTGCGATCTTGGGTGCCCATGCTTACCGACGAAGAGTATCGAGAGATCGTCGGAGACCCTGCGGCCCTTTACTTTCAAACCAAGAGATTCATTTCCAAGAATGGCTTTTGGAAGGAAATGAAGCATCCGGCTGCCGATCGCTATCGCGAACGCACCGGGGTCACGCTTGGCCACACTTACTGGCTTCTGCACGTCCGCCGGTCCGACTATGGCCCCGATTGCCCGGCCTGCGGAAAACCATACCGCACGCCAAGGGCGAAATTCTGTGCCGAATGCGGGCATGGGCTTGCCGCCAAGTAACCGAACTCATCA
The DNA here is from genome assembly GCF_042295465.1 of Mesorhizobium sp. ISC25. Lineage (NCBI taxonomy): Bacteria > Pseudomonadati > Pseudomonadota > Alphaproteobacteria > Hyphomicrobiales > Phyllobacteriaceae > Mesorhizobium > Mesorhizobium sp. ISC25. The sequence goes on from NZ_CP135441.1 coordinate 853,994, forward strand.
GGGCAGTCAGGCGGAACAAACCCACCGCCCTTGCGGTTGACTTGGCAACAACCTTCCGATTTACACCGGACCACAAATTCCGGACAGCGCGGACCGTTTTCCCATGCTCGAAAAGACCTACGACGCCAAAGCCGTCGAGCCGAAGATTGCCAGGATCTGGGAAGAGGCCGACGCGTTTCGGGCCGGGGCCGGCGCCGAGGAGGGGGCTGAAGCCTTCACCATCGTCATCCCGCCGCCGAACGTCACCGGCTCGCTGCATATGGGCCATGCGCTCAACAACACGCTGCAGGACATTCTGGTGCGCTTCGAGCGCATGCGCGGCAAGAACGTCCTTTGGCAACCAGGCATGGACCATGCCGGCATCGCTACGCAGATGGTGGTCGAGCGCCAGCTCATGGAAAAGCAGATCCACCGCCGCGACCTGACGCGCGATGAGTTCATCGACAAGGTCTGGGAGTGGAAGGCCGAGTCCGGCGGCGCCATCCTCAATCAGCTGAAGCGGCTCGGAGCCTCGGCCGACTGGAGCCGGGAGCGCTTCACTATGGACGAAGGCCTGTCCAAGGCCGTGCTCGAAGTGTTCGTGACGCTCTACAAGGAAGGGCTGATCTACAAGGACAAGCGCCTTGTGAACTGGGACCCGAAGCTGTTGACCGCCATCTCGGATCTCGAGGTCGAGCAGCAGGAAGTCAACGGCAATCTGTGGCACTTCCGCTATCCGGTCGCGGGCGTGACCTTCGATCCGGAGAATCCGAAGACCTTCATCACCGTTGCGACGACCCGCCCGGAGACGATGTTGGGCGATACGGCTGTCGCAGTCCACCCCGACGACGAGCGTTTCCGGCATCTTGTCGGCAAGAACCTCATCCTGCCGATCGTCGGCCGCAGGATTCCGGTCGTGGCGGACGAGTATTCCGATCCCGAAAAAGGCAGCGGTGCGGTCAAGATCACGCCGGCGCATGACTTCAACGATTTCGAGGTCGGCAAGCGCCACCGGCTGCCGGCGGTCAACATCCTCACCGTCAATGCGGCGGTGAGCCTCAAGGACAATGAGGACTTTCTCGCCGGACTGGAAGTGACGCCGGAGCGCCAGGCCGTCTGGGACAGCCTCGACGGCCTCGACCGTTTCGATGCGCGCAGGAAGATCGTCGAGCTGATGGAGGCGGGCGGCTTTCTCGAGAAGGTCGAGCCGCATCGCCATACTGTGCCGCACGGCGACCGTGGCGGCGTGCCGATCGAGCCGTTTCTGACCGACCAGTGGTATGTCAATGCGGCGGAACTGGCTAAGCCGGCGATAGCCTCGGTGCGCGAGAGCCGTACCAATTTCGTGCCCAAAAACTGGGAAAAGACCTATTTCGACTGGATGGAGAACATCCAGCCCTGGTGCATTTCGCGCCAGCTCTGGTGGGGCCACCAGATCCCAGCCTGGTACGGGCCGGACGGGCATGTCTTTGTCGAAAAGACCGAGGAAGAAGCGCTCGGTGCCGCCGTCGAATATTATCTAGCGCTGGAAGGGCCGTGGAAGGCCTGGGTCGAGGACAAGCTCGAGAATTTCCAGCCTGGCGAGATCCTGACCCGCGACGAGGACGTGCTCGACACATGGTTCTCGTCGGCGCTGTGGCCGTTCTCGACGCTCGGCTGGCCGGACCAGACGCCGGAGCTGAAGAGCTATTATCCGACCGACGTGCTGGTCACCGGTTTCGACATCATTTTCTTCTGGGTCGCCCGCATGATGATGATGGGCCTCCATTTCATGGATCAGGAGCCGTTCCACACGGTCTATGTCCATGCGCTGGTTCGCGACAAGAACGGGCAGAAGATGTCGAAGTCGAAAGGCAACGTCATCGATCCGCTCGAGCTCATCGACGAATACGGCGCCGATGCGCTGCGCTTCACCTTGACGGTGATGGCAGCGCAAGGGCGCGACGTTAAGCTCGATCCGGCCCGCATTGCCGGTTATCGCAATTTCGGCACCAAGCTGTGGAACGCGACGCGTTTTGCCGAGATGAACGAAGTGGCGCGCGACGACGATTTCTGGCTGCAGGACGCCAAGCTGGCGGTCAACCGCTGGATCCTGACGGAGCTGACGCGAGCCGCGCGGGACATAACGGACGGCATCACCTCATACCGCTTCAACGAGGCGGCAGGCGCCGCCTACCGCTTCGTCTGGAACCAGTTCTGCGACTGGTATCTGGAACTGCTGAAACCGGTGTTCATGGGCGCCGACGAGGCCGCCAAGGCCGAGAGCAGGGCATGCGTCGCCTTCGTGCTGGACGAGATCTACAAGCTGCTGCATCCGATGATGCCGTTCATGACCGAGGAACTGTGGGCCGAAACCGCCGGCGAGGGCGGGCAACGGCCGTCGCTGCTTTGTCATGCGGCTTGGCCGTCGCCCGACTTCGAGGACGAGGAGGCCGCCGCCGATATCAACTGGCTGGTCGATCTCGTCTCCGGCATCCGCTCGGTGCGTTCGGAAATGAACGTGCCGCCGGCGGCTATCGCACCGCTCGTGGTGATCGGCGCCAACAACACGACACGCGAAAGGCTCGAGCGTCAGGGCTCGGCTATCAAGCGTCTGGCGCGGGTCGGCGACATCTCGCTCGCCGAGGCGCCACCCAGGGGATCCGCCCAGATCGTCGTCAACGAGGCGACCATCTGCCTGCCGCTCGGCAGCCTGATCGACCTTGCCGCGGAGGCAGCGCGCCTGCAGAAGGAACTTGCCAAGGTGACCGAGGAAATAGCGCGGCTTTACAAGAAGCTGTCCAACGAGAAATTCGTCGCCAACGCGCCGGAAGAGGTGGTGGAAGCCGAGCGCGAAAAACTCGCCGAATATCGCGAGGCGCAAGAGAAGCTTTCGGTGGCATTGACGCGGGTGCGCGATGCCGGCTGATCGAACAAATTGGGCCGGTTGATCGAACAAATTGGGCCGGCTGGCCGCAATAGATTCGTCGGTCACGAATCTGCTTTCCAGATAGGCCGCCTGCCACGAAAACAGTCATTCCGCAGCGTAAATCTTGACGCAAACTGAATGTTTTTGCCCCATTGTTGCCGTAATGTAACAATGGCTGGCTGGGCACGCAAAACGCCCCGTTTTGTAGTGCTTTAAGCGTTTTTCCCGAGTTTTCTCGTTGATTTGTATTGAGCCGGCCGTTTTCCGGCCTTGCCGAGAAGGCCGACACCTTGTCGGAAATGCGTTCAGCCAGGGTGTACATGTACGCACGGCGAATTCGTTGTTGCGCGGTTAACCTGAATTGGTTCTAGCTTGATGCAACGACATTCGGGGAGGAGATTCATGTGTTATTCGCGTCTGAAAGCGCTGCTGGGCGCGGGGGCTTTTTCGCTGGCTTTGGCTGGGACGGTGCAAGCCGGGGGCTTTGACCGGGGCGGCGTCAACATCGACCAGCTGTTCGACGCGGCGCCATATTCGTTCGACGCAGGCGTCACCTATGTTTCGCCCCAGCGCAAACTCAAGAATGTGCAGCGTCTGGATGGCTCGGGATTGTCGACGTCGGCGGTGGATGTTGGTGGCGACTATGCGGTGCCGCATGTCGGCATCAAGGCCAACATCTTTGAGCCCGTAGACTGTCTTGCCACCTATACCAGACCGTATGGTGCGGACGCAAATTTCGGCATGAACAACGCCTATTCGCCGACAGCGGTCAAATACGCCGTAGACACAGACGATTTCGGTCTCACCTGCTCTTACAAGGTGAACGTCGGCAAGGGCGCCATACGATTCATTGGCGGTGTCTCCTACCAGCAGGTCGACGCGTTTCTGTCCCGCCAGACACTGCTCGCCTTCGGCAATACCGGCCTCGGCGTCTTCAAGCTGTCCGACGAGGCATGGGGTTGGCGTGCGGGCGCAGCCTATGAGATCCCCGAGATCGCTCTGCGCGCCAGCCTGATGTACTCTTCGAGCTACAAATATGACGGGCTGTCGGGAACCGTCGACACGACCGGCTTCAGGGGCGCCTTTCCGGCGGATCTGGTTCCTGGCTCTACCGGCGTGTACCCAGTCTCGGCGTCGGCTGAGATACCTCAGGCTCTGGAATTCAAGCTGCAGAGCGGTATAGCTCCTGGCTGGCTGGCCTTCGGTTCCATCCGCTGGCAGGAGTGGAGCAAACTTGGCGTCATCGCCATCAATGGCGTGCGCAGTCCGGTAACCGGTGCTCCCTCGCCCGTTTCATTCGACCTGCTTTATCGCGACGGCTGGACGGTCACGGGCGGTATCGGTCACAAGTTCACCGATCAATTGTCGGGCGTGGTTTCGCTGACCTGGGATCGCGGCACCTCGACGACCTCCGGCTATCAGTCGGATACCTGGGCCGTGGCCAGCGGCGTCTCCTATTCGCCGAACGATCAGGTCGAGGTCAGGCTCGGCGGCTCGATCGGTGTGCTGACGAGCGGGTCATCGACTTTCAGCGGTGTCGGCGACGTGGCAAATGCCGTCACCTATACCTACGGCAACGACCTGCTTCTCGCCGGTTCGGCTTCCGTCAAGATCAAGTTCTAACTATTAATTTTTAAACGACAAAACGGCCGGGCACTGCCCGGCCGTTTGTTGGGTGCGTGGCGTCCGGCATTCGGCCGGCGCAACAATTGTCCCCATGATGTTCGCTCCTGTAATTGTGACGTTTTGGCAACAGTTTCTGAACAACCCTCGCGCCACCCGGCCGCCCGGGAACATTGCCCATTTCCCGCCATAAACCCGGCGCACCTCGAACTTGTCTCGGGACACGCGCCAAAAGGCTAGGCGAAGAGGCAGGCCGCACCGCCCGCGGCAAGGACGAGTATGGACGCCAGAGGGATCTCCAAGGCCAAGCTGCCGAGCCGCCACGTGACCGTTGGTCCCGAGCGGGCGCCGCATCGCTCCTACCTCTATGCGATGGGGCTGTCGGCGGCCGAGATCGCGCAGCCGCTGGTCGGTGTCGCCAGCTGCTGGAACGAAGCAGCACCCTGCAACATCTCGCTGATGCGCCAGGCGCAAGTGGTCAAGAAGGGCGTGGCATCCGCCAATGGCACGCCACGCGAATTCTGCACCATCACCGTCACCGACGGCATCGCCATGGGCCATCAGGGCATGAAGTCGTCGCTGGTGTCGCGCGAGGTCATCGCCGATTCGGTCGAGCTCACCATGCGCGGCCATTGCTACGATGCGCTGGTCGGATTGGCCGGTTGCGACAAGTCGCTGCCCGGCATGATGATGGCCATGGTGCGCCTCAACGTGCCGTCGATCTTCATCTATGGCGGCTCGATCCTGCCCGGCAGCTACCGTGGCCGGCAGATCACCGTACAGGACGTGTTCGAGGCGGTCGGCCAGCACTCGGTCGGCACCATCGGCGACGCCGAGCTGCTCGAGATCGAGCAAGCCGCCTGTCCGTCGGCCGGCTCCTGCGGCGCCCAGTTCACTGCCAACACCATGGCCACCGTCGCTGAGGCGATCGGCCTGGCGCTGCCCTATTCCTGCGGCGCGCCGGCACCCTACGAGATGCGCGACCGCTTCAATTTCGCTTCTGGCGAAAAGATCATGGAGCTGATCGCACGGAACATCCGCCCGCGCGACATCGTTACCATAGAAGCGTTGGAAAATGCCGCGACCGTGGTCTCGGCCACCGGTGGCTCAACCAACGCGGCGCTGCATCTGCCGGCGATCGCGCACGAGGCCGGGATAAAGTTCGACCTTTTCGACGTGGCCAGGATATTCGAGAAAACACCCTATATCGCCGACCTCAAGCCGGGCGGCAAATACGTCGCCAAGGACATGTTCGAGGCCGGCGGCATTCCGCTCTTGATGAAGACGCTGCTCGACCATGGCTATCTTCATGGCGATTGCCTGACGGTGACCGGCCGCACTTTGGCCGAAAATATGGAACATGTTTCCTGGAATGACAGCCAGGATGTGGTCCGTCCCGCCAACAGGCCGATTACCCAGACCGGCGGGGTCGTGGGCTTGAAGGGTAACCTTGCCCCCGAAGGCGCGATCGTGAAGGTCGCCGGCATGGCGGAACTGAAATTCTCGGGTCCGGCGCGCTGCTTCGATTCGGAAGAGGAATGTTTCGAAGCGGTTACGCATCGCAACTATAGCGAAGGCGAGGTTCTCGTCATCCGTTACGAGGGTCCGCGCGGCGGCCCGGGCATGCGCGAAATGCTGTCGACGACGGCGGCTCTCTACGGCCAGGGCATGGGCGGCAAGGTGGCGCTCATCACCGACGGGCGTTTTTCGGGCGCAACGCGCGGTTTCTGTATCGGCCATGTCGGGCCGGAAGCGGCAGTGGGTGGCCCGATCGGGCTGCTTAGGGATGGCGACTTGATCTCGATCGATGCGGTGAACGGCACGATCGAGGTCGCATTGTCCAAAGCCGAACTGGCGGCGAGGGCAAAGGCATGGAAGGCGCGCACGACCGACTATCAGTCGGGCGCGATCTGGAAATACGCACAGACGGTCGGATCTGCCCGCGACGGCGCGGTCACCCATCCCGGCGGTGCCAAAGAAACACATTGCTATGCGGACATCTGAGTTGTTGAGGTCGTCTGTCCTTTCGGCACTGGTTGCGCTCGCCACTTTTGGCGCGACCTTGGGCGCCGTCGGGCAGGCCATGGCCTTCGACGACAAGGTGTTCGACGACAAGACCGGCGTGAAGCCGCAGTCGAGCCCGTGGGCGGTGTTCCAGTTCGGCTTTTCCGCCTACAAGAACGGCCATAAGGAGCAGGCCGCGGAAGCCTATAAATATGCCGCCGAGAACGGCCAGATCGGCGCCACCTGGAAGCTTGCGCGCATGTATGCCGAAGGCGATGGCGTGGCGCGAGACGACTACGCGGCGTTCAAGTTCTTCAGCGAGATCGTCGACCAGGATGTCGAGCCTGGTTCGCCAGAGGAAAGCTATGTTTCGGACGCGCTGGTGGCGCTTGGAGACTATCTGAGGAAAGGCATTCCCGGCAGCCCCGTCGAGGAGAACGAGGTGGCGGCCCAGGAATATTACATGCGTGCCGCCGCCAACTACCGCAATCCGAATGCCCAGTTCGAGATGGGCCAAATGTTCCTCAAAGGTGAGGGCGGCGTCAAGGCCAGCGTCAAGCAGGCCGGACGCTGGTTCCAACTGGCGGCCGAAAAGGGCCATGCGGGCGCGCAGGCGACGCTCGGCAACCTGCTCTTCCAAAGCGGCAAGATTGTGCGGGGGCTGGCGATGATGACCGCGGCGCTCGAACGGGCCTCACCCGCCGACCAGCCATGGATCCGCGGCATGCAGGAAGAAGCGTTTGCGGCCGCCGGCGAAGCCGACCGCCGCACCGCGATCTCGCTGGCCGACGACATCCTCACCAAGGGTGGCGGCGACCAATAGGCCGGCGGGCCAGCAAACTCGGGCGTTGTCGATTTAAATCAATTCGCGGTCGGTTCCGCCGGCACGCCGCCGGGCGCCGGTGTTGAGATCGGCGTGCCCTGCAGATGTGGGGCCAGCGTGTTCTCCGGGCAGCCGTCCCGGAGCTTTGTCCAGGATGTGTTGTTGAGCACCATGTCGCAGCGGGCGAGATGGCTCCGGCCTGCAAGCGTCAGGCAGGCGACTCGGCCGATCTGGAATGATTTTCCGTTAGCCAGGCACTCTGCATCGGCAAAAGCCGGCGTCGCCACCGCCATCGCCAGCGCGCAGCCGATCGGGCAGAGTGCAAATCGAGTAGTCATGGGAACCCCAGCCACCATGATGATTTCTCATCAAGCGCGCGATTTGTGGCGATAAGAGGTCCACTTATCAATGTGCCGCCGGACAGCAGCTCCGGTCAGGCCGGCCGCAGCGCCAGATCGATCGCCACCGGCACATGGTCGGAGGGCTTTTCCCAGGCGCGTACCTGCTTTTCGATCGAAGCCGAGGAAAACCAATTGGCGGCTTCGGGCGACAGAAGCAGGTGGTCGATGCGGATGCCGTTGTTCTTCTGCCAGGCGCCGGCCTGATAGTCCCAGAACGTAAAGACGTCCGGGGCGTCGGTGACGGCACGCACGGCTTCGGTGAAGCCGAGGTTCTTCAGGCGGCGAAACGCCTGCCGCGTTGCGGGTTGGAACAGCGCATCGCTTAGCCAGTTCTCCGGATATTTCGCATCGGCCGGCTCGGGGATGACATTGTAGTCGCCGGCCAGAACGAGGGGCTCTTCCAGTGCAAGCCGCTCCTCGGCCCAGCGCTCCAGCCGCGCCATCCACGAAAGCTTGTAGGAGAACTTCTTCTCGTCGTCGATCGGGTTGCCGTTCGGCAGATAGATCGAGGCAACGCGCAAGGCGCCCTTGTCGGTCGAGAACACGCCTTCGATAAAACGCGCCTGTTCGTCGGCATCGTCGCCCGGCAAGCCGCGATTGACCTCGTCGAAACGCAGCTTCGACAGGATGGCGACGCCGTTGAAGCCTTTTTGGCCGTAAGTCTCGACATTGTAGCCGAGCGCCTCGATCTCGGCGCGGGGAAACTGCTCATCGACGGTCTTGATCTCCTGCAGGCAGGCGATGTCGGGCGCGCTTTCCGTCAGCCAATGGGTCAAATTGCCGATGCGGGCGCGAACGCCGTTGATGTTCCAGGTGACGATTTTCATAACGGCCTCGATAGGCTGGTGGTCCGGAGACTAGCGATCCGGCGGGTGACGTTCGACAAGGCCGATCGTATTGCCTGCCGGGTCCTTTAGGAAGGCCATCCATTCGCTTTCCCCCGCTTGGCCGAACAGGCCTTCGGTGTCGCGATGGACGAGCGCCGGCGGCGCGGTGAAGGGAACACCGGCGGCCTTGGCTGAAGCGTGGAACTCGTCGAGGCCCGATATGTCGAGATAGACGGTGCCGGCCGGCAGGCCGTCGGTGAAAAGCAGGCGCACGTCACCAGCCATGATGAAGGCGATGCCTGGAGGATCGAAACGTACATGCAGGCTCATGCCCAGCACCTCGCGCCAGAACGCCAGCGTTGCATCGAGGTCGCGCCCGGCGGAAAGCGCGACCTGACGGACCGCGCCGATGTCGGGCATTCCTAGATCGAGAAGCTGGTGCCGCAGCCGCAGGATGCGACCGCATTGGGGTTTCTGATCTGGAACGACTGGCCCATCAGGTCGTCGACGAAATCGATCACCGAGCCGCCCATATAGACCAGCGACAGGTCGTCGATCAGCACGGTGGCGCCGTCCTTTTCGATGGCGACGTCGTCGTCATTGCGCCTGTCGACCAAGTCGAACTTGTAGGAGAAACCGGAACAGCCGCCGCCCTCGACCGAAACGCGCAGGGCCGTCTTACCGGCTTCGCTCGCCACAATCTTGGCGATCCGCCTGGCGGCGGCGTCGGTCATCTCGACTTTCATGGCGGTCTTGGCATCAGCGCCCATGGGCGTCACCTTGCTTTCGGTTTTGTATGATAGGTATGAAGCGCGACGGGGCAAGTCAACTGCGGCATACGCTATGACCAACGAGTTGGGCGACATCGGATTCGGCTATCGGCCGCGCGCGGCCTATGCCAGCGACCCGGCGAAGTCGCGCGGGCGGCTGTTCGACGAGGTGGAAAGCCCGACGCGCACGCCGTTCCAGCGCGACCGCGACCGCATCATCCATTCGACGGCGTTCCGCCGGCTGAAGCACAAGACGCAAGTGTTCGTCGCACATGAAGGCGACCATTACCGCACAAGGCTGACGCATTCGATCGAGGTGGCGCAAATTGCACGCGCTCTGGCGCGGGCGCTGCGCGGCGATGAGGACCTGGCCGAGGCGGTGGCCCTGGTGCACGACTTCGGCCACACGCCCTTCGGCCATACCGGAGAGGACGCGCTGAACGAGAAGATGGCCGCCTGGGGCGGCTTCGATCACAATGCGCAATCGCTGCGCGTGGTGACGCGGCTGGAGCGGCGCTATGCCGAGTTCGACGGGCTGAACCTCACGTGGGAAACGCTGGAGGGGCTGGTCAAGCACAATGGCCCGCTGACCGATGCCAAGGGCAAAGGGCTGAAAGGGCCGGTGCCGCAGGCGATCCGCGACTATTCCGAACTGCACGACCTCGAGCTCGACCGCTTCGCCGGTATCGAGGCGCAGTGCGCGGCGATTGCGGACGACATCGCCTACAACACCCACGACATCGATGACGGCTTGAGGGCAGGGCTGTTGACGCTGGATATGCTGGAGGGCGTCTCGCTGCCGGGGTCGATCCTCAAGGGCGTGCGTGAGCGCTATCCGGCGCTGGATGACGTACGCACCGGCCACGAGCTGATGCGCCGGCAGATCACGATCATGGTCGAGGACGTGATCGTCTCGACGACGGCCAATCTGGCGCGCATCAAGCCCGGCAGCGCCGAAGCCGTAAGGGCGGCCGGCGAGACGATGGTGAGCTTCTCCGCCGAAACGGCCGCATCGGAAAAGGAGCTGAAGGCCTTTCTTTACAAGCACCTCTACCGGCACGCGGAGGTCATGCGGGTGCGCGCCGACGCCGACCAGATCGTCAGGGACCTGTTCGACGTCTATTTCGCCGATCCGCGCGCCATGCCGGATGGCTGGCGCGAAGGGCTCGACCGGGCAGAGGACCGCGTCAAGGCGCGCAGTGTTGCCGATTTCCTGGCCGGCATGACGGACACTTATGCGCTCAAGGAACACAGGCGTTTGTTTGACCATACGCCGGATTTGAGCTAGGGCGGGCTCGATTTGCCGGCCAACGCGCCGGATCCCTGCAAAACCGTCAGAGCCATAGCAATGAACATCTTCGCCGATTTCAACGCGCGAATCATAAAGGCCGTCGAAGCGCTTGATTTGAAAGACAAGGATGGCGTGTCGCCGGACCTGTCGCGCATCGCTGTCGAGCCGCCGCGCGATGCCAGCCACGGCGACCTCGCGACCAACGCGGCCATGGTGTTGGCCAAGCCGACCGGCCAGAACCCGCGTGCGCTGGCCGAAAGGCTGGCCGAGGCGCTGCGCGCCGACGAGGATATCGCGGCCGCTGAGATCGCCGGCCCGGGCTTCGTCAATCTCAGGCTCAAGGACGGCTTCTGGCAGGCGCATCTGACGGCGCTGCTCGGCGAAGGCCGCAATTACGGCCGCTCGACTGTCGGCGGCGGCAAGAAAACCAATGTCGAATATGTCTCGGCCAACCCGACCGGGCCCATGCATGTCGGCCATTGCCGGGGTGCCGTGGTCGGCGACGCGCTCGCCAACCTGATGGCCTTCGCCGGTTACGACGTGACCAAGGAATACGTCATCAACGATGCCGGTTCGCAGATCGACGTGCTCGGACGCTCGGTCATCCTGCGCTACCGCGAGGCGCTTGGCGATGAGATCGGCGACATTCCGGCCGGGCTTTATCCAGGCGACTATCTGATCCCCGTTGGTCAGGCGCTGGCCAGCGAATTCGGCCGCTCCCTGCTGCAGATGCCGGACGAGGAGGCGCTTGCCATCGTCAAGGACAGGACGATCGATGCGATGATGGCGATGATCCGCGAGGATCTGGCGCTGCTCAACGTGCATCACGACGTCTTCTTTTCCGAACGGACGCTGCATGCCAACAATGCGAAGAAGATCCGCTCGGCGATCAGCGACCTGACGCTGAAGGGCCACATCTACAAGGGCAAGCTGCCGCCGCCCAAGGGCGAGAAGCCGGACGACTGGGAGGACCGCGAGCAGACGCTGTTCCGCTCGACCGCGGTCGGAGACGACATGGACCGGGCGCTGGTCAAGTCGGACGGCACCTTCACCTATTTCGCCGCCGATGTCGCTTACCTCAAGGACAAGGTCGATCGCGGCTTCGTCGATCTGATCTATGTGCTTGGCGCCGATCATGGCGGCTATGTGAAACGGCTGGAAGCGCTTGCCCGGGCGATTGCCGGCGACGAGGTCAAGCTTACCGTGCTGCTTTGCCAGCTGGTGAGGCTGTTTCGCGCCGGCGAGCCGGTGCGTATGTCGAAGCGGTCGGGCGAGTTCGTGACCTTGCGCGAAGTGGTCGAGGAGGTTGGCCGCGACCCGATCCGCTTCATGATGCTCTACCGCAAGAACGACGCGCCGCTCGATTTCGACTTCGCCAAGGTGACCGAGCAGTCGAAGGACAATCCGGTGTTCTACGTGCAGTATGCCTCGGCGCGCTGCCATTCGGTGTTCCGGCAGGCAAGCGAGCAGTTGGGCGAGGCCATGTTCGACCGCAACCAGCTGGCCGCCGAAGTGGCTTTGCTGACCGATGAGGGTGAGATCGGCCTGATCAGGAAACTCGCCGAATATCCGCGGCTGATCGAAGCGGCGGCGCTCGCGCTCGAGCCCCACCGGCTGGCATTTTACCTCTACGAACTCGCTTCCAGCTTCCACGGACACTGGAACCGGGGCACCGATAATCCCGACTTACGTTTTGTTAAGGTTAACGACCGACAATTGACGCATGCCAGACTAGGGCTGGTGCAGGCTGTTTCGGACGTTTTGACGTCCGGCCTGACGCTGATCGGAGCCAATGCGCCCACCGAAATGCGTTAGGTTTGAGTAAAAAACCTGTCACCTTTTGCCCACATTGCGCTGGTAAGGGCCAACCCTACGCGACGTCCATGGCGTCCGAATGAGTGCGAGTTCGGGAACAATAATGGCAGACAGAACCCAGCTGAGAGCAGCCGACCAAAACGACATCGCCAACGATGATCCGTTCGCGGAATTGACCAGGATCATGGGGTTCGACCCGCGCCAGCCGGTCAAGCCGCAAACGCCGGCCCAGCCGAAAGCCGCTGCCGCCGAGCCGTCGGTGGACGAGGGCGATTTCGAGATCGATCTCGAGAAGGAGTTGATGGGCGAGTTCGGCGCCGACGCCAATGACAATGCTTCCCCTGCCGAGCTTCGCGAGCCGACTCCCGAACCCGCCGCCGCCGACGAGATGGAGGACGCGCTTGCCGCCTCGTTCGAACAGGATTTCGCGTTCGACGACAGTGCGGTGGATGATGCTGCTCCTGTTGCGGCCGCTCCTGTTGCCGCCGACGAAATTGCCTCCGGCCCCGAAAGGTCGTTCGCTCCCGCTGTCGAGCCGGAGTTCGACGACGAGTTCGACAACGCCGTCGGCGGCTCGCTCGAAAACGTGTCGCCGTTCGAGGACGACCTGTCGAGCGATGACGAACTTGCCGCCTCGCTCGACCAGGATTTTCGGCTCGACGACGATGTGACGGCCAAGATCGCGGTGACGGGCGAGGATGAACCCAGGGCCGCAGCCGAGGCTATCGAGCTGGTCGAAGGGCCCGCCTTCGACGATGAGTTCGACAACGCCGTGGCAAGTTCGCTCGAAGACGAGCTGATGTTTGAAGAGCATGAGCCGATGGAGCAGGCCGTCGCCGTTGAAACCGCGGCGCAAGCCGCCGCGCCTGCGTTCGATGACGAGTTCGACGATGCCGTTGCAAGCTCGCTCGAAGACGAGCTGATGTTCGACGAGCATGAGCCGGCGGAAAACGTCGCCGCCCCGGCATCGCCGGTTGAGGCGGTTTCGGCCGATGAGGATCTTGCCGGCCATTTCGATGATGCCATGGCCGATGTCGACATGGACTTCGACGTTCGCTCGAACGGGCCTGCCGAAATCGAAGAACCAGAGTTTATGGAAGAGCTGTCGATCGAAGAGCCAAAGGCCGCCGGGCTTTCCGGCACGGCCGCTGAAGCGGCGTTCGACGACGATTTCGATCTGAGCTTCGACGATGCGCCTGCCGAGGACGCCGAAGAGCCCGTGGCGCAGGTCGTTGCAGCCGAACCAGCGGCGCCGGCCGCCGCTGTCGTCCCGACGGCCCCAGCGGCTGAGGAACGCAGTCTGGAGGACGAGCTGAACGCGCTGCTGGGTGCGATGAGCACACGACCGGCACAAACGGTCAACGAACCTCAGACAAGCCAGCAGTCTGCCCAGCAGCCTGCCCAGAAGCCCGTGCTGGCTGCTCAGCAGCCCATCGCGCCGGTAATTCAGAAGCCAGCAGTGGCTGCTGAACAGCCCATGGCGGCGGCCGAAGACGTCACCAACGAACCGGTGCATCCTGTCGACGAGCTGGATTGGGAACTCGACGAGCACGAGCCCGCTGAGCCGCAGCAGTCCAGTGCCGCCGATGACACCGATCTTGGCAGTGTCCTCCTCGATGAGCTTGAAGGCGAGGATTTCGGTGTTGAAGCCGCTGCCGGACCTGCGGATGATTTAGACAACGATGCGCTCGATGCCGATTTCGCCAGGAATATCGGCCTGGATCATGACTCGGCCGACAAGAGTGCCGCAGCTGCTGCCGAAGAAGACCCGCTCGATGCGCTGAACTGGCTGACAACACGCGCCACACCGCCCGAGCCGGCCCGCTCGTGGAGCCGTGTGACACCGGTCGCGCAGCCTCAGCCCGCTTTTGCAAGCCAGCCGGTGGCTTCGGCGCGTCCGGCACCACCGCCGCAGCCGGCTGCAACGCCGTCCTATCGGGCCGCACCGGTCGGAGAGGCGCCGTCCTATGAAGGCCAGACATCCCGTGAAGACAGGCGGTCCAATGAGGATCGGCCATCCTATGAAGATCGGCCCGCCTACACGGAAGCTGCACCAACCTCGCACCAACAGCCTTCCGCCTATGACGAGATGCCCGATGTCGAGACGGTCGACGTGCCCGAGCGCGTCGTGGCGCTGGCGGACGATCTCGACATTCCGGAGCTCAACTTCGACGATGACGAGCCGGTGGCGCCCGCCTACGACGATCTCGATGCCGATTTTGCCAGCCTTCTCACCGAAATGAATGCCACGGATATAGCGCCTGCCCCGGTGCGCAGTGCTGGCTATGACGATGAATACGATGCCGGCTTCGCGTCTGCCTATAAGCAGGATCGCGGCGAGACGCGCGCCTATGGCGCCAAGCCTGCGGAAGCCCCGGTCAGCGCGGCGGCCGCTTCCTATGCCGATGCAGCGGACGGTTTCGATCTGGGCCCATTGCCCGGTGGCCAGCCGGTTTCGCAGGCCGACGATTTCACCTTCGATGAGCTCGACTACGACCCCGAACTGGACGAGGAGATGTCGGTTCCGGGCCTTGCCGAACGCGGGGCCGAAAGGCAGCCGCGCAGGCGCGGGCTGCTGATAGGAGCGGTAGTCGGCGCGGTGGCGATCGCCGGAGGCCTTGGTGCCTTTGCGTTGACCCTCGGCGGCAAGAGTGGTGGCGATGCGCCTGTCATCGTCAAGGCCGACAACAGGCCGATCAAGATCAAGCCGGAAAATCCAGGCGGCACCGTCGTGCCGAACCAGGACAACAAGGTCTATGACGCTGTGGTTAAGGGCGCCAGGCCCGCCGAACCGGTTCAGCAGAAGCTGGTCACCAACACCGAAGAGCCGGTGGACCTGAAAGCCAACGAACCGGAGAGCCGCGTCGTCGATCTTTCGCCCAATGACCCCGATGCCGCAGACGATATCGACGCGCCCGGCACCGTGGCGTCCGACACCGACGCGTCTGGCACCAACGCGCCCGGCACCAACGCGTCTGACCCCAGCGCGCTTGGCGCCAACGCGGCTGGCGCTTCCGAAACCTCCGCCGCACCGGCGCCCAAGTCCGAGGATCGCATCGCGCAGGTTCTGCAGGAGGCCGAGAAGGGTGCAAACCCCGAGATCGTCGCCGTTGCGCCGCGCAAGGTACGGACCATGGTCGTGAAACCTGACGGCTCGCTGGTGGCGCGCGAGGATCCGGCGCCCGCCGCCCCGCAGATGGCTGCTGCCGAGCAGGCCGATCCGGCGCCGCAGCACGTGGCTCCGGCGGCCCAGGCCGACGCCGCCGCGCAGACCGGCACCGTGCCCCTGATCGACCAAATGACAAGTGATCCGAAGATTGGCGATCAGAAGATTGGTGACCAGCCGAGTGGCGATCAGGCGAGTGGCGATCAGGCCGAAACCCCCAAGCTGCAGCCGGCGCCGAAGCCCGACACAAAGGCTGAAGCCAAGGCCCAGCCGTCGGCCAGCAACCAGTCCGCCAGCACCCCGGCCACGGTTCCGGTGGCGCCGCAGCGCCCGTCCGACCAGCCGGTCGACGTGGTCGGCGAGGTCAAGCCCGATCAGGTCGCTTCCATCGATCCGGCCGCGGCCGGGGCTGGTTCATGGTCGATACAGATCGCTTCGCAGCCGACAGTCGAAAGCGCCCAGGCGACTTACCAGGATCTGCAGCGCCGCTATGGCGGCGTGCTTTCCGGCCGCACCGCCAACATCGTCAAGGCCGAGATTGCAGGCAAGGGCACCTTCTACCGCGTCCGCGTTCCGGCGCAGTCTCGCAACGAGGCGATCAAACTGTGCACCAGCTACAAGGCTGCCGGCGGCAATTGCTTCGTGTCCCACTAGCGGCACCAAAGCCCCCTCGAAAAGCCGGCGCTCGCGCCGGCTTTTTTGCATGGACGGAAACCTTTGGAGGCAATTGCGGGCGATTCCCTTTGTCGGCGCGAAGCTCTAAACTGTTCCGCATGACCGAATCAAAATCCATGATCCTCGGCTGCGCCGGGAAATCACTGACCCGCGACGAGATCCGTTTCTACCGCAACGAATGCCCGTGGGGCTTCATCCTGTTTGCGCGCAATATCGGCGAGACCGAGCAGATCCGCGATCTGGTCGCCGCCATGCGCGACTGCGTCGGGCGTGCGGATGCGCCCGTATTCATCGACCAGGAGGGCGGCCGGGTGCAGCGCCTGCGGCCGCCGCTGGCGCCGAACTATCCGGCTGCCGGCGCACTCGGCGCCTTGTGGCGCGACGACCATGACGCCGGCACCCGTGCCGCCTGGCTGATGGCGCGGCTGCATGCCTTCGATCTGCTGCGCTACGGTATCACGGCGGATTGCCTGCCGGTGCTCGACGTGCCGATCGAGGGCGCCAGCGACGTCATCGGCGCGCGCGCCTATGGCAAGGAGCCGCGCGCCGTCATCGAATTGGGTCGCGCCGCGGCGGAAGGCCTGATGGCGGGCGGCGTGCTGCCGGTGATGAAGCATATTCCCGGCCATGGAAGGGCCTTCGCCGATACGCACTTCGAACTGCCGACCGTCGACGCCTCGATCGGCGACCTGCAACGGCATGATTTTGCGCCATTCAGGGAGCTCAACCATTTGCCGATGGCGATGACGGCCCATGTCGTCTATAGCGCGATCGACCCGAAGAACCCGGCCACGACATCCGGCAAGGTCATCGAAAAGATCATCCGCGGCGAAATCGGCTTCGACGGTCTGTTGATGAGCGACGACACTTCGATGAAGGCACTTTCTGGGGATTTCCCGTCGAAAGCGGCCGCTATCCTTGCGGCGGGCTGCGATCTGGTCCTTCACTGCAACGGCGTGTTCGAGGAGATGGCCGGCATTGCATCGCGCACGATCGGGCTGGAAGGCAAGTCGTTTGAGCGCGCGGAACGGGCGCTGACCTATATCAGGAACCGTGATCGGGCTGATGAAACCGAGATTCGGGCCGAATTTGCCAGTTATTTCGACGCGGTGGCCTAGCATCAAAGGAAGCGAAGTGGCGGAAACATTGGACCTGAAGGCCGGCAAGGCCGCACCGATGGACCGCTTGTGGGCCGAGAACGACGATTCCCGGCTGACCGGCGATCCGGCGTTGGTCGTCGATGTGGCCGGTTTCGAAGGTCCGCTCGATCTTCTGCTGCATCTTGCCCGCAATCAGAAGGTCGACCTGTCGCGCATCTCGATCCTTGCGTTGGCCGAACAGTATCTGGCCTTCGTCGAGAAGGTGAGGGCGCTGAGGCTGGAGCTTGCCGCCGACTATCTGGTGATGGCGGCGTGGCTGGCGTTTCTCAAGTCGAAGCTCCTGATCCCCAAGCAGCCCGGCGACGAAAGCGAAAGCGGCGAGGAACTGGCGGCGGTGCTGCAGTTCCGGCTGAAGCGGCTAGAGGCGATGCGCGACGCGGCGGCACGGCTGGTCAACCGCAACCGGCTCGGACGCGACGTGTTTGCACGCGGCATGCCGGAAATGGTCATCGTCGAGAAGCGCAATGCCTATTCGGCCTCGCTCTACGACCTGTTGACCGCCTATGCCCAGCAGCGCCAGAAGCAGGCGATAACCAATGTGACGATCGCCAGGCGCGGCGTGTGGTCGCTCAAGGATGCGCGCGACGTGCTGACCAGGCTGATCGGGTCGCTGCGCGACTGGACGGCGCTCGACAGTTTCCTGGTCGAATATCTGGCCGGCCCGGAAGAGCGGCGCACCGCGGTTGCCAGCTCGTTTGCGGCGACGCTGGAACTGGTGCGCGAAGGCAAGATGGAAATGCGGCAGGACCAGGTGTTCGCGCCGCTTTATCTGCGCGGCCGCGCCCAGGCCATCAAGATAGTCGAGGTGACATCATGAGCGAACGCGCCAACGCTTCGGTCATTCCGTTCAAGGTCGAGGACGACGCCGAGCAAGGCGCGGTTGCCGAGAACCCGGCACAAAACCAGGGGCAGAATTTGTCGCAGAATCCTGGCGAGCGGCTGCATATGGCGGAGGCCGTACGGATGGCCGAGGCGATCGTATTCGCCAGCGCCGAGCCGGTCAGCGAAAAACAGCTCACTTCGCGGCTGCCCGACGGCATCAACATTGCCGCGGCAATGGCCGAACTGCAGCAGATCTATGCGCGGCGCGGCGTCAATCTGGTGCGCGTCGGCGATGCCTGGGCGTTTCGCACCGCCGGCGACCTCGCCTTCCTGATGAGCCGTGACACGGTGCAACAGCGCAAGCTTTCCCGCGCTGCCCTCGAAGTGCTGGCGATCATCGCCTACCACCAGCCGGTAACGCGTGCCGAGATCGAGGATATCCGCGGCGTCGAGACGTCAAAGGGGACGCTCGACACGCTGATGGAGACCGAATGGGTGAGGATGCGCGGCCGGCGCCGTACGCCCGGCCGTCCCGTTACCTATGGCACGACCGACATTTTCCTCGACCATTTCGCGCTGGAGGAGATACGCGATCTCCCCGGCATGGAGGAATTGAAGGGTGCGGGGCTGCTGTCCGGCCGCATGCCGTCGAATTTCTCGGTGCCGCTGCCGCCGGCAGACCCCGATGCGCTCACCGACGACGAGGATCCGCTGACCGACATCGACCTCGAAGAACTCGGCCTTTTGACGCCGCGCGTCACGGAAGATTGAGCCGAGCGCCATCTTAAAGCCACAGGCAGGATGGAACTGCGCCGATTGGTAGCGGGCCGCCGTGCCGAAAGTGCGTGACTTCGGCAACTCATTCATGAACTCTGTCGCAGTTCTGTTTGAATCCGAACCCGAAAGCGCATAGATCAGCGTCTGGGAAACCGTTCGAGAGAGATTTGCTATGGGTTCATTTTCGATTTGGCACTGGATGATCGTTCTGGTGATCGTGCTGCTGGTCTTCGGCCGCGGCAAGATCCCCGAGCTGATGGGCGACATGGCCAAGGGCATCAAGAGCTTCAAAAAGGGCATGGCCGACGACGAGACTGCCGAGGACAAGCGCACTGTCGAACACCGTGCCGACGAAACCGTTTCGGTACCGAAGGAAAAGGCCAGCAAAAGCTGAGCCCAAACTTTAGTCGGAACGTATAGCCATGTTCGAAGTCGGCTGGACCGAGATGCTGGTGATCGCGATCGTCATGATCGTGGTCGTCGGGCCCAAGGATTTGCCCAACATGCTGCGCACCTTCGGCCGCACGACGGCGAAGCTGCGCGCCATGGCGTCCGATTTCCAGCGGCAGTTCAACGATGCGTTGAAGGAAGCCGAACTCGATGACGTCAAGAAGTCGGTCGATTCACTGAGAAGCCTCAATCCGGCAGCCGAGATCAGGAAGCAGCTCAATCCATTCGAGCAGGCCGCCGCCGACGTCCGTTCCGGCGTCGACGCGGTGATGAAACCCAAGCCGGCCGTCGATGCCGCCGCTTCGACGGAGCAGGCAGCCGAGCCGCTGAAGAACGGCGCAACGACGATGCCGGGCGTCAGCCCGCCGGAGCCGACGCCGGCCACGCCGATCTTTCCGGCGATGACGGACGAGTCCGTCGTGGCGCCGGCAGTGCAGGCGCAAACGGCTGCAGCGGCCGTGCCGCAAAAAGCGCCGGCGGCAAAGAAGAAGCCGGCGCCCGCGAAAGCCGCGGCTGCAGTGCCGGCCAAGCCGGCAAAGACCGCTGCGCCAAAGCCTGCCGCAAAAGCTGAGCCAAAACCGCTGTCGTCAGCAGCGAAGAAGCCGGCGGCAGCAACGAAGAAGCCGGCCGCCAGGAAAACGGCGGGAGCCGCCAAGTGAGCGTTTCGGACAACGAAAAGGACGAGATAGAAAAATCGTCGGCTCCGCTGATGGAGCATCTGATCGAGCTGCGCCGGCGGCTGATGTGGTCGATCGGCGGTTTTTTCGTTGCTTTTCTTGTGTGCTTCTTCTTCGCCAAGAAGCTGTTCAACCTGTTGGTGATCCCGTTTAGATGGGCGACCCAATGGGCCGGGCTCGACCCGCACAAGGTCGAGCTGATCTATACGGCGCCGCAGGAGTTCTTCTTTACCCAGGTCAAGCTCGCCATGTTCGGCGGCATGGTCATCGCCTTTCCGCTGATCGCCACCCAGATCTACAAATTCATCGCGCCCGGCCTCTACAAGAACGAACGCAATGCCTTCCTGCCGTTCCTGATCGCCTCGCCGATCCTGTTCCTGATGGGCGCGTCGCTGGTCTATTTCTTCTTCACGCCGATGGTGATGTGGTTCTTCCTCGCCATGCAGCAGACTGGCACCAACGACCAGGTGCAGATTTCGCTGCTGCCGAAAGTGTCCGAATATCTCAGCCTGATCATGACGCTGATCTTCTCCTTCGGCCTGGTGTTCCAGCTGCCGGTGGTGACCAGCCTGATGACGCGGGTCGGCATGCTGTCGTCCACGGCCCTGGCCGAGAAGCGCAAATGGGCGATCGTCATCGCCTTCGTGGTGGCGGCGGTGCTGACGCCGCCCGACCCGATGAGCCAGATAGGCCTCGCCATTCCGACGATCCTGCTCTACGAGGTCTCGATCTGGTCGGCCCGGTTGATCGAGCGCAGCAAGGAGCGCGACCGTGTGGCCCGCGAAAAGCAGGACGCCACCGAAGAGGTGGCCGAAAAGCCGGCGGACGCGTCTTCGACGTAGGTTCGGGTGAGGCGGGCAGCATCTTTCTTCCGGCCGCAGCAACTTTGTTCTTGCTTTGTGCCGGCAGCTATGCTATTAATTTGGGTATGGTGTCAATTGGCTCCAAAAACCCGCCTCCCGAGGCGGGTTTTTTGTTTCTTGCTTCCTTTTGAAAGTTCCTGCGTTGCCGGCTGATGTCGGCGGGACAGCGCCCCCCTCTGTCCTGCCGGACATCTCCCCCACAGGTGGGGAGATCGGCTGTCCTTGCTGCTTTCGCCAATCTCCAAGGCTGCAGAAAAGGCGCTGTCCTCGAAGCTGCCGATCTCCCCCCTCGTGGGGGAGATGTCCGGCAGGACAGAGGGGGGCGCGAAGGAACTCGGCCTGACATCTTGCATCAATGAAAGATGCGGTTTACGCCCTCTGGTCTTTGTTTTGGGCATGTCGTGGTCCCAAAACCGCTGCGCACTTTTGGGCGACATGCCCCCTGAGGACGAACAGACCATGCTTGACATCAAATGGATTCGCGAGAACCCGAAGGCCCTTGTCGAGGCGCTGAAGAAGCGCTCGTGGTCGGCTGAGGCGGCGCAGTCCACGGTCGACGACCTGATCGCCGCGGATGAGGCCCGGCGCGAGCATCTGACCGAGCTGCAGACCAGGCAGGAACGCCGCAACGCCGCATCGAAGGAGATCGGCAATGCCATGCGCTCGGGCGATGCCGCCCTTGCCGAGAGGCTGAAGGCCGAGGTCGGCGAGATCAAGGCCTTTATCCAGAATGGCGAGGCGCGCGAGCGCGAGCTCGACAAGGCGCTGAACGATGCGTTGGCAGTGCTGCCAAACGTGCCGTTCGACGACGTGCCGGTCGGCAAGGATGAGCACGACAATGTCGTCAAGCGCGTCGTCGGCAAGCTGCCGACCCGCCCGAACTGGGTGAAAGAGCATTTCGAGATCGGCGAAGCGCTCGGCATGATGGATTTCGAGCGGGCCGCGAAGCTTTCCGGCTCGCGCTTCACCGTGCTCAAAAGCGGCCTGGCGCGGATGGAGCGCGCGCTCGGCCAGTTCATGCTGGATCTGCACACCACTGAGCACGGCTATGAGGAGATTCAGCCGCCGCTGATGGTGAATTCGGCGACGATGTATGGAACGGGACAGCTGCCAAAATTCGCACTGGATTTGTATAGAATTTACGATGAAAGCAGCCATGCCCATTACGGCATGGAAGAACATGCCGCAGTCATTCCCGGAATACTGAACCAGATCGATCTCTTTCCAAAACTTGTAAGATACCTGAGCACCAGACGCTCGGATCCGGAAAGTGAAGCGCTGTTTCAAGCTCTTGCCAACGGCTTCGGCGATACGACGCTGGAAAGCGTCGAGTATTTTGCGGATTTTTTGAACTCAGTTGTTGATGGCTCGGAGGACAGCAACAGTTTGCTCTCGGATCGATGGCTCATCCCCACCGCCGAAGTGCCGCTCACCAATCTCGTGCGCGAGGAAATCACGCCGCATGAAAAGCTGCCGCTGCGCTACACCGCGCTGACGCCGTGCTTCCGCTCGGAGGCCGGCTCGGCCGGACGCGACACGCGCGGCATGCTGCGCCAGCACCAGTTCTACAAGGTCGAACTGGTGTCGATCACCGACCAGAAGTCGTCGGTTGCCGAGCACGAGCGGATGACCGAATGCGCCGAGGAGGTGCTGAAGCGGCTCGGCCTGCCGTACCGTACCATGACGCTGTGCACCGGCGACATGGGCTTTGGCGCGCGGAAGACCTACGACATCGAGGTCTGGCTGCCCGGCCAGAATGCCTATCGCGAGATCTCGTCGTGCTCGGTATGCGGCGATTTCCAGGCGCGGCGCATGGATGCCCGCTACAAGGACAAGGACGGCAAGGGCAATCGCTTCGTCCACACGCTGAACGGTTCGGGCACCGCCGTCGGTCGCGCTCTGATCGCCGTCATCGAAAATTACCAGAATGAGGACGGCAGCGTAACCATTCCTGAAGCGCTTCGGCCTTACATGGGCGGTCTGGAAAAGATCGAATCGAAATAATGCGAATCCTCCTGACCAACGACGACGGCATCCATGCCGAGGGCCTTGCATCACTCGAACGCATCGCGCGCACGCTATCGGACGACGTCTGGGTGGTGGCACCGGAACAGGATCAGTCCGGCTATGCGCATTCGCTGTCGATCTCGGAGCCGCTGCGGCTCAGGAAAATCGGCGAAAAGCACTTTGCCGTGCGCGGCACGCCGACCGACTGCGTCATCATGGGCGTGAAGAAGATCCTGCCCGAAGCGCCCGACCTGATCCTGTCCGGCGTCAATTCCGGCGCCAACATCGCCGACGACGTCACCTATTCGGGCACGGTCGCCGGCGCCATGGAAGGCGCGCTGCTCGGCGTGCGATCGATCGCCATCAGCCAGGCCTATTCCTATGTCGGCGAGGACCGCGTCGTTCCCTACGAGACCACCGAAGCGCTGGCGCCGGCGCTGCTCGAAAAGCTCGTCGCCATGTCGTTGCCGGACGGCGTGCTGCTCAATGTCAATTTTCCGAATTGTGCGCCGGAGGAGATCGCCGGAACTGTGGTCACTTCGCAAGGAAAGCTGGTCCACAGCCTGTCGGTCGACGAGCGGCGCGACGGGCGCGGCTTGCCTTACTACTGGCTGCGCTTCGGCCGCGAACCAGTCGAGGGCAAGCAAGGCACCGACCTCCATGCCTTGCGCAATCGGCTGGTATCGGTGACGCCGCTGCAGCTCGATCTCACCGCGCATGAAATCCGCGATCAACTGGCCAAGGCGCTCGCATGAACTTGAACCACGCTGCAACGGTCGACGACCGCGAAGGTTTCGCTGCCTTCCTGCTTCGCCTGCGCGGCAGGGGCACGGTGCCGAAGGCGCTGATCGCCGCCTTCGAGGCGACGCCGCGGCGCGGCTTTCTGTCTCCGCATTTCCACTCGATCGCCTGGTCGGACCGTATGCTGCCAATCGAATGCGGCGAGGCCATCGAAGGCGCCGACCTGCAGGCGGCGGTGATCGCGGCACTTGCCATCGAGCCGGGCAACCGCGTGCTCGAGATCGGCACGGGGTCCGGCTACACGGCGGCGGTGATGTCGCGGCTTGCCGCTCGGATCGTCACCATCGACCGTTACAAGACGCTGGCCGAACAGGCCCGGCAGCGCCTTGAGGCACTCGCCATCGGCAATGTCATCGTGCGCCAGGCGGATGGTTCCAACGGGCTGGCCAACGAAGCGCCGTTCGACCGCATCGTCGCCTGGGCGGCTTTCGACAGCCTGCCGCGCTTTCTCCTCGACCAATTGTCGAGCGGCGGCATCGTCATCGCGCCGATCGGACCCGACGAAGGCGAGCAGGTGCTGGCCAAGCTGACCAAGGTCGGCAGCCGCTTCGAACGCGAGGATATCGGCCTGGTGCGCCTGCAGCCGATCCTGCACGGCGTCGCCGCGGTGATCTAGGCTGTGTCGATATTCAGGTGAGGCCGGCCTGCAAATGGCGGCTTCCTCCGCTTCCGGTGCTCACGTACCCAAAAGTACGCTCCGCTCCGGTTCTCGGAACCCACCATTTTCGGCTCGGCCTGACCTGAATCTCGACACACCCGGCGCTCGATCCTCGAATATTTTAAGAAAATTTGCGCCTCATTCTACAGGTTTAACCGACCGGTAACATTAACGCGCTTTAATCACACTCAGTTGTACCGGGTCTGTGCGGGTTAGTGCGATGCAATTCAGTGTTTTGAAGGCAAACGGACGCAATCTGGCGCGTGGCTGCGCCGTCCTCATGATCGCAGGCGCTGCGACGGGGTGTAGTTCCCAGGTGGCGCGGTTCAACAGCGTCGATGACGTGTTCACCGCCTCGACCAACAACCAGCGCGCCATCATCAACAAGCAGGATGCTGCCCAGCCCTATCCGGGCGATGTTGCGGCCGCGCCGATCGACGGCAGCCATACACAGTCGGTCAGCCGCTCAAGCCTCGAACCGGTCACGGCGCAGCAATTGCCACCGCCGGCTCCCGCCCTGGCGCCTGCCGCCCGTCCGGTGCGTTCCGCTGCCGCGCCGGCCCAGGCGCCTGCCGCTCCTCGTGTCGA
This sequence comes from Mesorhizobium sp. ISC25, assembly GCF_042295465.1. Classification (NCBI taxonomy): domain Bacteria; kingdom Pseudomonadati; phylum Pseudomonadota; class Alphaproteobacteria; order Hyphomicrobiales; family Phyllobacteriaceae; genus Mesorhizobium; species Mesorhizobium sp. ISC25. Next base: position 879,079 of record NZ_CP135441.1, read on the forward strand.
CAGGACGGCAACCGGCACCGTCGCTCCCGCGGCAAGGCCGTTTAAGAACGCCGAGCCCGACGCACCGCGCATGGCGACGGCCGCCGGCGCGCCACATGCGACCGAGATCGTCGTCAAGGACGGCGAGACCATTTCCGGCCTGTCGCGGCGCTACGGCGTGCCGGCCGATGCCATCATGAAAGTCAACGGTCTGAGCGCGACCAAGGGGCTGAAGACCGGCCAGAAGCTCGTCATCCCGGCCTATGCATATTCAAGCAATGGCGCCGCGCCGAAAGTCGCCGACGCCAAGCCCGCGAACGGCACCAAGCACGACCAGCCGGCCGACGCGCCGGAGAAGGTGGCCGTGCTGCCGCAGCAGCCGAAGCTCAGGGAAGGCAAGTCTGCCGCGCAGGTGGACGCCTCGGCTGCCGCGAGCCAGCCGAAGGATGGAAAGATTGCGGCGAAGGTGGCTTCGGCGACGGCCAAGCCGGCCGGTGCCGGCGGCACCTACACGGTGCAGCAAGGCGATACGCTGTCGGCCATCGCCAGAAAGACCGGCGTCGGCGTCGTTGCGTTGAAGCAGGCGAACGGCATGCAGGACGGACTGCTCAAGATCGGCCAGACACTGAAAGTGCCGGCAGGCGGAACCGCTGTCGTCGCCGGCGCGAAGCCGGCAAAGGTCGATCCGGTGACGACGGCCACCACCCAGCCGCCGGTCAAGACAACGCCGACGCAGACGCTCGCCTCCTACACGCCGCCGAAGAAGGACGCGAAAGTCATCCAGCAAGCCGAGGACGACGATGCGGTGGCGCCGGATGCAACCGGCATCGGCAAGATGCGCTGGCCGGTGCGCGGCCGTGTGATCTCAAGCTTCGGCGGCGGCAAGGACGGCGTCGACATTGCCGTGCCCGAGGGGACGCCGGTCAAGGCGGCCGAAAACGGCGTCGTCATCTATGCCGGTGACGGCCTCAAGGAATTCGGCAACACGGTGCTGGTGCGGCACGAAAACGGTCTGGTCACCGTCTACGGCCATGCCAGCTCGATCGAGGTGCAGCGCGGCCAGAAGGTCAAGCGCGGCCAGGAAATCGCCCTGTCCGGCATGAGCGGCACCACCGACTCGCCGAAACTGCATTTCGAAGTGCGCAAGAACTCGGCTCCGGTCGATCCCTCGACCTATCTCGAATAACGAAAAGCGATTTGCGGGCCGCCTGACCTTCAGCCCGCCGAGGAAGTCCGCTCCGCAAGGTGCGGGCTTCTTCTGTTGTTAATCCTTGAGCGGCTAATCCTTGAGCGATTTGCCGAGCCGGCCTGCCAGATCCTGGGTGAACTGCCACGCGACGCGGCCCGAACGGCTGCCGCGCGTCGTCGCCCATTCCAGCGCCTCGGCGCGCAGCGTCTCGGGATCGATGGCGAGATCGTGATGGCGGACATAGCCGTCGATCATGTCGAGATATTCGTCCTGCGAACATTTGTGGAAGCCGAGCCACAGGCCGAAGCGGTCCGACAGCGAAACCTTCTCCTCGACCGCTTCCGACGGGTTGATCGCGGTCGAGCGCTCATTGTCGATCATGTCGCGCGGCAACAGATGCCGCCGGTTCGAGGTGGCATAGAAGATGACATTGGCCGGGCGGCCCTCGACGCCGCCTTCAAGTGCTGCCTTCAGCGATTTATAGGACGTGTCGTCATGGTCGAATGACAGGTCGTCGCAAAACAGGATGAAGCGGAACGGCGCGGCCTTCAGCAGTCCCATCAGCTTCGGCAGCGTGTCGATGTCTTCGCGATGGATCTCGATAAGCTTGAGCGGCAGGTCGAGCTTGGTCGAGGCGTTGACCGCGGCGTGCATCGCCTTGACCAGCGACGATTTGCCCATGCCGCGCGCGCCCCACAACAGCACGTTGTTGGCAGCATAGCCGGAGGCGAAGCGCTCGGTGTTGTCGACCAATATGTCGCGGACGCGATCGACCCCGCGGATCAGGCCGATGTCGACGCGGTTGACCTTGAGCACCGGCTCCAGATAGCCGGGATCGGCCTGCCAGACGAAGCAATCAGCCTCGCCGAGGTCGGTTTGCGGCACCGGCGGCGGCGCGAGGCGGGCGACCGCCTCGATCAGGCGGTCGAGCTTCTGGCTCAGGATATCGATGGTGCTGTCGGTCATCTCTTGTCTTTTTTGTTTCGCATTCAGGATGGTGCGGCAGGCCAACCTACCTGATTTCAGCGGTTTCGAAACTCGTCCCAAGCATTTGTTCGGGCATGATCTTTTGCGAAAACCGAGCGTCGCTTTTCGGGATCACCCTCTAACACGGCTCACCAGGCCGGAAAAGCAGCCGATTTGCCCGGCGGCGCAGTTGCATTGGCAACGTTACCGACTATATTCCGGCCAAATTTGGCGGGGCCGTCAAATTTCCGCAAAACCGTTTGGCGGCTGTTTTTCAAAGTTCAGGAGTACCTCGATGTTCGTGACACCGGCATACGCCCAAGGCATCGGCGGGGACTCGTCCGCAATGTTTATCCAGATCGTGCCGTTTGCTCTGATTTTCGTGATCATGTATTTTCTGATCATCCGGCCGCAACGCACGCAACTGAAGAAGCGCGGCGAGATGCTTTCGGCGATCCGCCGCGGCGATACGGTGGTCACCGGCGCCGGCTTCGTCGGCAAGGTGACCAAGGTGATCGACGACAACGAGCTCGAAGTCGACCTTGGCGGCACCAAGGTGACGGCACTGCGCTCGACGATCGCCGACGTGCGCGTCAAGGGCGAGCCGGTGGCAAACCAGAACGCCAAGAAATAACCGAATTGTCGGCGGAACGATCCGCCAGTACGCCCTGACGGACGACGCCATATGCTTTATTTTTCGCGCTTCAAGATGATCCTGATCTGGCTGGCCGTGGCCGCCACAGTGGTCCTCGCTGCGCCCAACCTTTTTTCCGCCAGCACGCTGGCCAAGTTGCCCGACTGGGTGCCGAAGCGGCAGATGACGCTCGGCCTCGACCTGCAGGGCGGCTCGCACATCCTGCTCAGGATGGATCCGAACGATCTGATCAAGGATCGGCTGGAGACGACGCGCGACGAAATCAGGACGCTGCTGCGCGATGCCAAGATCGGCTATACCGGCCTTTCCGGAACGGGCCGCACGGTGCAGGTCCGCATCACCGATCCCTCACAGATCGACGCTGCCAAGACAGCCTTGCAACCATTGACCAATCCGGTGGCCGCAGGCCTGTTCAGCGGCGGCTCCGTCCAGGAGATGACGCTGGATGATTCCGAGCCCGGCCTGCTCAAATTTGCCGTTACCGATGCGGGGATCAAATATCGCACCTCGACGGCGCTGACGCAGGCGATCCAGGTTGTCGAGCGTCGCGTCAACGAACTCGGCACCACCGAGCCGATCGTGCAGCGCCAAGGCGACGACCGTATCCTGGTGCAGGTGCCTGGTCTCCAAGACCCGCAACGGCTGAAGGAAATTCTTGGCCAGACCGCCAAGCTGACCTTCCAGATGGTCGACCAGTCGATGCCGGTTCAGGATGCGCTGAACGGCCGTCCGCCGCCGGGATCCTCGGTGCTGTATTCGCAGGACGACCCGCCGGTACCGTATCTGATCGAGAACCGCGTCATCGTTTCGGGTGAAAACCTCGTCGATGCCCAGGCGACCTTCAACTCCCAAAACAACGAGCCGGTTGTTTCGTTCCGCTTCGATTCGAAAGGGGCGCAGCGGTTCGGCCAGGCGACATCGCAGAACGTCGGCAAGCTGTTTGCCATCATCCTCGACAATCAGGTGATTTCGGCGCCGCAGATCCGTGAACCGATCCCCGGCGGTACCGGCCAGATATCGGGGAATTTCACCGCTGAGAGCGCCAACGACCTCGCCGTGTTGCTGCGTGCCGGCGCCTTGCCTGCGACGCTGACGGTGATCGAAGAGCGCACGGTGGGGCCGGGACTTGGCCAGGATTCCATCCATGCCGGCAAGGTCGCCGGCATCATCGGGTCGATCCTGGTGGTGGCATTCATGTTCGTCGCCTACGGTTTCCTCGGCTTCCTCGCCAACATCGCGCTGGCGGTGCATGTGGCGATGATTGTCGGGCTGCTGTCGCTGCTTGGCGCAACGCTGACCCTACCCGGTATCGCTGGTATCGTGCTGACCATCGGCATGGCGGTCGATTCGAACGTTCTCATCTATGAGCGCATCCGCGAGGAGCGGCGTAACGGCCGCTCGGTGATCCAGGCGATCGACACCGGTTTCAGCAAGGCGCTGGCGACCATCGTCGATTCCAACGTCACCTCGCTGATCGCGACAGTGGTGCTGTTCTGGCTCGGAACCGGACCGGTGAAGGGCTTTGCCGTCACCTATGCCATCGGCATCCTGACCACGGTTTTCACCGCCTTCACCTTCACCCGCCTGCTGGTGTCGATCTGGCTTCGCCGCGCCCGTCCGAAGGAGTTGCCGCGAGCGCCAGTGACCTTCATTCCACCCGGCACGAAAATTCCGTTCATGGGCATCCGCCGCTGGACGTTCACGCTGTCCAGCGTGCTTTCGGTCCTTTCGGTCATCGGGTTCATGACCATCGACATCAATTACGGCATCGATTTCAAGGGCGGCTCACTGATCGAGGTGCAGTCCAAGGCCGGCAATGCTGATCTGGCCGACATCCGCGGCCGACTGACGGAACTCAATATCGGCGAGGTGCAGGTTCAGCAGTTCGGCGAGCCGAACGACGTGCTGATCCGCGTCGGTACGCAGGAGGGTGGCGAGAACGCCGAGCAGACCGTCATCGACAAGGTGCGCGGTGAGTTGCAGGACCAGTATGATTTTCGCCGCGTCGAAGTGGTCGGGCCAACGGTCTCGGGCGAACTCGCCAAGCAAGGCACCATTGCCATGCTGGTCGCGCTGCTCGGCATCCTGATCTATGTCTGGTTCCGCTTCGAATGGCAGTTCGCGGTTGGCGCCATCGTTGCGACCGTGCACGACGTGGTCATGACGATCGGCTTCTTCGTCATCACCGGCCTCGAATTCAACCAGTCGTCGCTGGCGGCGATCCTCACTATCATCGGTTATTCGCTCAACGACACCATCGTCGTCTATGACCGTGTTCGCGAGGATCTGCGAAAATACAAGCGAATGCCGCTGCCGCAATTGCTGAACAACGCCATCAACGAGACGTTGTCGAGGACGACGCTAACCTCGGTGACGACGATCCTGGCGCTGCTGGCGCTGGTGCTGTTCGGCGGCGAGGTGATCCGCTCGTTCACCATGGCCATGCTGTTCGGCGTCGTGTTCGGCACCTATTCGTCGATCTTTATCGCTGCGCCACTGCTTATCCTGTTCAAGCTGCGGCCGCAGGCCACAGCGTCCGATGAGGAAAAGCCGGTGGGCGGCGGCAAAGCCATAGCCACCTGACGGCCTGCCTCAAAAGTGGCCAAGGGCATCGTCATCCGCGAGGCGCATTTCCCCGGCCGTGCACCGATCGAGGCTTACGGCAATGGCGGTTTCCGCTTTGCCGACATGTCGCATCGCGGCTCGCTGCTGTGCCTGCCTTCTGGCATCTATGGCTGGGAGCCGGCCGATCCGCTGGCGCTGACGGCAGCGGATTTCGCCAAGCTGTTCAACGAGGCCGACAAGGTCGAGATCCTGCTGGTCGGCAGCGGCAGGGATCTGAGGCCATTGCCTGCCGCGCTGCGTACGGCACTGAAAGAAGCGGGCATTTCCGCCGATCCGATGTCGACCGGGGCGGCGGTGCGGACCTATAATGTGCTGCTGGCGGAAGACCGCGCCGTGGCCGCAGCGCTCATCGCCGTCGACTGACGTGACCGAAAACACCAAAGTCGTCATTGAGACGGTGCGTGCCGCCGATCATGACCGCTATCTCAGCGTGCTCTATGCGCCCGAGAACAAGCGCGGCGCGCTGTTTTCGCTCTATGCCTTCAATGCCGAAGTCGCCGGCATACGCGATCGCATCCACGAGGCGCTGCCGGGCGAGGTGCGGCTGCAATGGTGGCGAGACGTCATCGCAGCCGAAGAGGATCGGGCTAAGGTCGGCCATCCCGTGGCGGACGCGCTGAGGACGACGATTTCCGCTCACCGCCTGCCTAAGGCCGCTTTCGACAATATGCTCGAAGCGCGCATCTTCGATCTCTATGACGACCTGATGCCGTCGCGCACCGACCTCGAAGGCTATTGCGGCGAGACTGCCGCAGCACTTATCCAGCTTGCGGCGATGGTGCTCGATCCGGGCGAAGCGCCGCGCTTTGCCGAACTTGCCGGCAGGGCAGGTTGTGCGCAGGCGATGACCGGTCTCCTGCTTCTGCTGCCGCTGCATCGCAAGCGGGGACAGTGCTTTGTCCCGGCCGATATTTTGGCGGCGGCGGGATCGTCGCCGCAAGAATTCGTTACAGGCGACGGCGGGCCGGGCGCGGAACGCGCAGTGGCCGCGATGATCGCGCTGGCACGCGAGCATCTTTCCGCTTTCGAGCAGGGAGCGTCCGCTCTACCGGTTTCGCTGCGCCCGGCCTTTCTGCCACTGGCCCTGTCGAGCGCCTATCTCGACAGAATAGAAAACGCCCGCCGCTCGCCTCTCAAGGATGCGGTGCGGCTTTCGGCCATGCGCCGGCATTGGCTCTTGTTCCGGCACGCGACGCAAGGCTGGCCGGCTGTGTGAATGCTGATTGCTAATGAGGAAATCCGGCCCGGCCGCCAAGCCGGGACTGCCGGCGGCGAGCATCGGCCCGGCCGAGTGGTTTCCATCACGATGGATCACTCGACCCGCCATCGCGCATCAGCGTTTCATAATCGCGACCGCCATAGAAGATGTTGACGATGCGAACGAGATCGTCGCTGACAACATAGGCGATAATAGCCGAGTGCTCGAACGGCACCGTTCGCAATCCTGGTGCAATGTCGTCGCGCGGCCGGCCGCCACGCGGTGCATTGCCGATGTTTTGACATCGATCTTCGATGCGCAGGACGAATTTCAATGCAACGTCAGCAGTTCCACCAGCTTCGACAATATGCCGGAAAATATTGGCCAAATCATTTTTGGCGTCCTCGCGATATTCGACCTCAAGCCGCCGAATCATCGGCGCGGCTCGAATACTGCGCGACGAATTCCCTAAGACGGGCACGAACTTCTTCGCTTGAAAGGTTTGGCCTTGTGTCCTCGATCGAGGCCTTCACGCGCGCCCGGATCGAGGCCATGCGCTCGGCATGTTCTTCCTCTTCGCGCTGGAAAGCGCGAAGTGCCGCGCGGATGACCTCGCTCGCCGATCCGTAGGAGCCGTCCTCGACCTTTTCGCGGATCATACGCGCCATGGCGGGCGTTACGGTGACGGATAGTTTCTCAGCGGATTCCATGGGATTTTGGCCTCGCGATACAAAGTAGGATACTATCCTACTTCTCCGCTGCGAAACCCGCAAGAACTGAGAGCGGCACTATTCCGCAGCTTCCGCCTGCCTCGGCAGCCCCAGCCATTCGCGGCAGTCGGCGAGCGCGCGCGATGTCACCGCGTGCCGCTTGGCGACCGTCTTTTCCTTGCCGCGCAGCCGCTTGCCCTCGATCTTCGGCGCGTCCACCGGCGGGAACAGGCCGAAATTGACGTTCATCGGCTGGAAGGAGCGCTTTCCCGGCTCGTCGTCGGAGACAATATGGCCACCGGTGATGTGGTTGAGCAGCGCGCCGAAGGCGGTGGTCAAGGGCGGCAGCGATGGTGCACGGCCAAGCCTTTCGGCGGCCGCGAAACGCCCGGCAAGCAGGCCGATAGCGGCACTCTCGACATAGCCCTCGCAGCCGGTGATCTGGCCGGCAAAACGCAGGCCGGGCCGCGACTTCAACTGTAGCGAAGCGTCGAGCAGCGTCGGCGAATTGATGTAGGTGTTGCGGTGCAGGCCGCCGAGGCGGGCGAACTCGGCATTCTCCAGCCCGGGGATGGTGCGGAATATGCGCACCTGCTCGGCGTGCTTCAGCTTGGTCTGGAAGCCGACCATGTTGTAGAGCGTGCCCAGCGCATTGTCCTGGCGAAGCTGAACGACGGCATAGGCCTTTGCGGACGGATTGTGCGCATTGGTCAGCCCCATCGGTTTCATCGGCCCGTAACGCAATGTCTCGATGCCACGCTCGGCCATCACCTCGATCGGCAGGCAGCCGTCGAAATAGGGCGTGCCTTCCCACTGCTTGAATTCGGTTTTCTGGCCGTCGACCAGCGCCTGCACGAAGGCAAGGTACTGTTCCTTGTCCATGGGGCAGTTGATGTAGTCCTTGCCGGTGCCGCCGGGGCCGACCTTGTCGTAGCGCGACTGGAACCAGCAGATATCCATGTCGATCGTGTCGAAATGGACGATTGGCGCGATGGCGTCGAAGAAGGCGAGCGCGTCGGCGCCGGTCACTTCCGCTATCGATCGGGCGAGCGAAGGCGCGGTCAGCGGGCCGGTGGCAACGATTGCCTGGTCCCAGTCCGCCGGCGGCAGGCCGGGCACTTCCTCGCGCCGAATGGTGATGAGCGGGTGGGCTTCGAGCTTCCTGGTGACCGCTTCGGAAAATCCGTCGCGGTCGACGGCCAGCGCACCGCCGGCCGGCACTTGGTGCGCATCGCCGGCGCTCATGATCAGCGAACCGGCCAGCCGCATTTCGGCGTGCAGCAGGCCGACGGCATTGGTTTGCGCATCGTCGGAGCGGAAGGAATTGGAACAGACGAGCTCGGCCAGCCCGTCGGTCTTGTGCGCATCGGTGCCGCGGACGGGGCGCATTTCATGCAGGACAACGGGAACGCCGGCTTCGGCCACCTGCCAGGCGGCTTCGGAGCCGGCGAGACCGCCGCCGATAACGTGAATGGGGTTCTTGTCCATGAGCGCCGAAATAGTCGCTTGGCGCGAGGATTGCAATTACACGAATGAGCCGCTGTTGCCGCCACGCGCTGCAATCGTCTACTGTCGCGAATGGGTGGGAGTCTCGGGGTCTTTGCCAGAGCGACATTTCTGACGGTCGTGATCGCGGTAGGCGGATCAGCGGCCGCCGGCGAACTGGCCGCGACGGCTCCCAAGCGGATCCCCATATGTCACGGCTACGGTTGCAATTATCGCACAATGCTGGCGCTTGGCCCCAGTGACGCCGCGCGTTTCCGCTCTATCCTGCGTGCAGGCGCCGGTTCACCTCAGGCCGAGCGTTCCGCTATTTCGAAGGCGGTCCGCTATTTCGAGCAGCGCATTTTCCAGGCCATCGGCATTCGTGACCAGCCGCCGTCAGAATTCGGTGCCTCGCGCGTCAGGGGCCAAATGGATTGTGTCGACGAATCGACCAATACGCATGCGTTGCTGGTCTATCTTGCCGAGCGAAAACTGCTCAGGTTTCACAAGGTCGAGGACAAGGCCTCGCGAGGCCTGTTTGTCGACGGGCGCTATCCGCATTGGACGGCGGTGATCAGCGACCGCGGCGATACGGAATGGGTGGTGGATTCCTGGTATGCGCCGATGGGCGGCGCGCCGGATATTTTTCCGCTGAGCCAGTGGAAGGAACGGGGCGTGCTGAAAAGCGGGGCGCTGGACTGACGACAGGGCCGTCCCGCAAAGACGGCTCGCCCCAAAGCAGCTTCGGAGTGCCTAGACCTGAAAACAACAACACCCGCCGGGGGAGGAGGTCCGGCGGGTGTCGTTTTGTTGGCCGATCCTCGGGAGGAGGTGAAGATCGACCGTATTCGTCATCGCCGGGGAGGAGGTCGGCTTTGACGAAATTCTTTTCGCCATTTGAAAGGGCGCGAAACCCTTTTTAGAAACAACTTAGAAACAGCGCCCGCCGAGGGAGGAGGTCCGGCGGGCGCCGTTTTTGTGGTCAACCCTCGGGAGGAGGTGAAGGCTGACCGTATCCGTCAGGATCGGGGAGGAGGTCGACCCTGGCGAAATTCTTGTGGTTAGATCGCCCTGCGAGCGACCATCTTGATCTCGTCGCGGACGATGCCGAGATCGTTGAGCTGGCGGTTGGACAGGCGACCCAGCTCGGTAACCGTCTCGCGGTAGACGCGCCAGTTACGATAGTTGCGGATCAGGTTCATTGTCGTTCTCTTTTCAAAACTAGTTCGGACCATTTGCGGCCCGAAGGGTTAGACCGCCTTGCGGGCGACGTGGTGAATGTCGCTGCGGCTGATGCCGAGGTCGGTCAGTTCACGGGTGCTCAGGCGGCTCAGCTCGGACACGGTGTCCCTATAGCGGCGCCAGTTGCGATAGTTGCGGATCAGGTTCATGGTATTCTCGTTTCGTCTTTCTTTCGGATCATTCCGTCTTTGCGTGCACCGTGAAAATAGGTGGGGTCATATCGATTTAAAAGCGCTATTGGTGCATGGCAGCAATGCAAATTGTGCAATGCAACATTAACGCGCGTCCGGCTTTCCGCCCAAATCGGAAAATGCCGTTAGGTCAAACGCTTGAGCGTACGAGCTAAAAGGACAAAGCGAAAGGGGAGGGGCAATGGCGAGCTATTCGTCACGGGTCAGGTCGGATATCGCGCGATGGCAGCAGGCTGGCCTGATCGACGCGCCGACAGCCGAGGCTCTAAGGCGCGACGTCGAGGCAAACGAACGCAAATCAATGAGTTTCGGCTCGATCCTGGCGATGATGGCGGCGCTGCTGTTCGGCGCAGCTATCCTGATCTTTATCGCCGCCAACTGGGAAGTCATCCCGCGGCTGGTGCGGGTAGCGGCACTTTTTGCCGTTATCCTTGCCGGCTATGTCGGCGGCGCGGTGCTGAAGATGCGCGCCCATGCGGCGATCGGCGAGGCGCTGTGGATCGTCGCGGCAGCAGCATTCGGCGGATCGATCGCGCTGATCGGCCAGATGTATCATTTGTCGGGCGACGAGGCCTCGGCCTTGATCACCTGGGGTGTCGGCACGGCGCTGGCGGCGGTGGCGCTGCGCTCAAACCCGCTGACCGTGGCTGCCGTCGGCATCGCCGATGCCTGGCTGTTCCTGAGAGGGTTCGACTACTTCCGGCGCACGGAATTTCCGCATCTCTTCGTGATCATGGCGCTGGTGCTGTTCGCCGTTTCGTTCTGGACGCGCAGCCAGGCGGCGCGCCACCTGATCATCCTGTCGGTCCTCTTCTACCTTGTGCTGTTGGTCACGGAATACGACACGCTGCAAGTTGCCATCCCGCTCGTTGCCGCGTCGGTGCTGCTTTTTACCGCTGCGATCTTTGCTGCCGGGCCGGTCGACAGGATCTTGCAACTGGGTGGCAGGCTGCCCTTGCACGCGCTGATCGGCTTTCTCACCGGCCTGGCGATGATCCAGTTCCAACTGGCGGATGAAAGCAGCTACAGCAGCGGCTTCGCCATTGCCTCGGCTGTTGCGCTGGCCGGCATCGTCGCAGCGATCGTGCTGGGCGGCCGTGAGAGCCGGGGACTGCGCTGGGTTGCCTATGCGGGCTTCGCCTTCGAACTCGCCATCATCTATGTGGTGATGCTGCAATCAATGCTCGACACGGCAGGCTTCTTCCTTGCGGCGGCGGTGCTTCTCGCCGTTCTCGCTTTCATTATCATCCGCATAGAAAAGCGCATGAACGCGTCGAACATGACAGGAGTGGCGGCATGATGACCGGCAAAAGACTGATCATCTCGGCGGTAGCCCTGGCGCTTGTCCAGATCGGCTTCCTGAGCTGGATCATCGCCGGCCGTGCGGCGATCCTGCGCGACGGCACGCAGGTCCTGCTCAAGGTCGAGCCGATCGATCCGCGCGATCTCTTGCGCGGTGACTACATTCTGCTCGGCTACAATATCTCGCGCATACCGGTGAAGCTGATCGGTAACATTCCAGCCGGCAAGCTTTCCAGCGACGACACGTCGATGGTGGTCAGGCTGAAGCAGGGCGCCGACGGCTATTGGGGGCCGACCGCGGCATGGTTCGGGCAAGCGCCCACGCCGGCAGCATCCGATGAAGCCGATATCGTCGGACACGTCTCCGAGGGCTGGGATATCAGCCCGGGAGCAACAACGATCGCGCCGGAGTACGGCATCGAGCGCTTCTATCTGCCGGAAGGCGAGGGGATAGCGATCCAGAACGACATGCGGGTTCGGCCGTTCGGCATCCGGGTGGCGATCGCGGCCAACGGCACGGCGCAGATCAAGGCGCTGGTGGACGGCGACAAGACACTGTTCGAGGAGCCGCTTTATTAGCCCTCCTTCGCCAATCCCTTCGTCTGTCGAGTTGGCTCAGGTGGCCTGCCACCCGAAGCTCGAAGAGCGAAGGGTGGTGCGGATGAAGGGACTCGAACCCCCACGCCTTTCGGCACTGGAACCTAAATCCAGGGCGTCTACCAATTCCGCCACATCCGCATTGCCCGGCCAATCCCATGTAGCCATCATTCTGTCAATGTCAGGGCCGATATCGGCATCATTGGCCGGAATGCAAAGATGGTTGAAAATCAGCGTCGCCTGTGACAAAAGGCGTGTCGAATGTGACGGGACGCGACGATCCGCTTCTGCAGAATGTGATAAGAAGTAGGAAAAACAAAGACTTATTCACATTTTGGAGCGTATTTCTGGAGGATTTGTGCCGCGTTGGGCGGACAGATCGCCAAGTCCCGCACCAAAAGCCATTCCCGGCAAGATCATACCGGCAGGCTGTAAACGGCAGGGGCCGTTTGACGGCCTCATTGGTGGAAACAAAGGTTTTATGATGCAGGTCACCGAAACGCTCAACTCCGGTCTCAAGCGCGAGATCAAGATCACCGTGCCGGCCGGTGACATGGAAGCCAAGCTGATGGCGCGGCTCTCCGATGCCAGGAACAAGGTCCGCATCAACGGCTTCCGCCCGGGCAAGGTGCCGGTGCAGCACCTGCGCAAGGTCTACGGCAAATCGTTCATGGCCGAAGTGGTCAACGAGATCCTCAACGATTCGACCCGTTCGATCATCACCGGGCGCGGCGAAAAGGCCGCCATGCAGCCCGAAGTGATCATGACGGAGGACGAGAAGGAGGCCGAGAAGATCCTGGCCGGCGGCGCCGATTTCGAGTTCCGCCTGAACTACGAGGTCATCCCGCCGATCGAGATCAAGGATTTCTCCGACATCAAGGTGACGCGCCAGGTGTTCGACGTGCCGGATGAAGAGATCGACGAGCAGGTCAAGCGTGTCGCTGAATCCGCCCGCACCTACGAGCCGAAGACCGGCAAGGCCGCCGAGGGCGACCGCGTGACCATCGATTATGTCGGCAAGATCGACGGCGAAGCCTTCAACGGCGGCGCCGGCACCGATCAGCCGCTGGTACTCGGCTCCAAGGAATTCATCCCCGGCTTCGAGGACCAGCTGGTCGGCAGCAAGGCTGGCGACGAGAAGCAGGTCACGGTAACCTTCCCGGAAAATTACCAGGCGGCGCATCTGGCCGGCAAGGAAGCCACTTTCGACGTGACCGTCAAGGAAGTGTCGAAGCCCGGCGAACTTGAGATCAACGACGAGATGGCCAAAAACCTCGGCCTGGAGTCGCTGGAGCGCCTGCGCGTGGTGGTGCGCGGTCAGATCGAGAATCAGTTCGGCTCGATGACGCGCCAGAAGGTCAAGCGCCAGTTGCTCGACCAGCTCGACGCCGCCTACTCGTTCGAGGCGCCGTCCAAGCTCGTCGAGGCCGAGTTCAACAACATCTGGAACCAGGTCAACCGCGATCTCGAAGCCGCCGGGCGCACCTTTGCCGACGAAGAGACGACGGAAGAAGAGGCGCGTGCCGAATATATGCGCCTTGCCGAACGCCGCGTGCGTCTCGGCCTGGTTCTCGCCGAAATCGGCGAGAAGGCAGGCGTCACGGTAACGGACGAGGAACTGCAGCGCGGCCTGTTCGAGCAGGTACGCCGCTATCCGGCCAGCCAGCAGCAGGAAGCCTTCGAATTCTATCGCAACAATCCCGAAGCGCTGAACACGTTGCGCGCGCCGATGTTCGAAGAGAAGGTGGTCGACCATCTGCTCGGCCAGATTTCGGTCACCGATGTCAAGGTCAGCAAGGAAGAGCTGCTGGCCGACGACGAGGATACGGAGACAACCAAGGCCAAGCCGGCGAAGAAGCCGGCCGCGAAAAAAGCCGACGCCAAGAAGGCCGACGACGACGCTGAAGAGCCGAAGAAAAAGGCCGCGCCCAAGAAGAAGGCCGCCAAGGACGCTGAATAACGTCCCTGCTGAGTTCCGAAAGGCCGCCTTCTCGAGGCGGCCTTTTTCGTTGTGGCGCAGACGCAACGGATTTCACGCATCTGGTGGTCGAGGTAGCGATACGAAGCTTTGATGATTATCTGCGCTAGGTTGCTGACCGCAGCGGTTGTTGGAGGCATCGTTGAGACAGTTCTTCGGTATCGGAAGCGTGATGGCGGCATTCCTGCTTGCGTCGGTCTGCGGGATCGCTCAGGCTGATACGGTTCTCGACAACTGGCGGTTCGACAAGACCAGCGATGGCCTTGTCACCGCCTCGCTGTACGCGACCAACAAGCTCATCACCGGCGGCGGCGCATTGAGTTACAGCCCGGTATTGACGATCGCCTGCCGGACCGCCGGCGAACCGCGTTGGAGCGAATGGCTGCAGCTGAGCGACACCGTTTCCGCCAGCCGAACCATCGCCATGTCGGTGACTGTCGGCCAATCCGGCAAGCTCAACGAAAGCTGGTCGGTCGGCCCGCGCAGCAGGATGCTGGTCCGCGACGGTGCCGACGGCATCAGACGACTGATTTCCGCGGACCGGCTGCTGCTGTCCTGGCGGTTCGGGCTGCTGTCGGGGCGCGGCAAAGCCGAGTTTGACCTCGCCGGAGTTGAAGAGGCCGTCGGCCGGATCGCCACCACCTGCAACACCAAATTGCCTTGAGCGCGGATTATCCGCATTAATCCATTCAATGATCGAACTCTACCTGCCGGCCGGGTTCTGTGGTATGTAGGTGCCGCAACTCCAGGCAGTGGATATCCGTTCTGCCATTCAAGAGCGCATGCCAGCGTACTAAATGTCGGCCTGTGCAGGTCAGCCAGGGCAAATTGGCGATCAGGGAGGAAATGCCATGCGTGCCATCGTGTTTTTTGTCGTCATGTCCGTCGCGACCGTCATTGCCGGCCCCTCGTGGGCCCAGGATGCCGTGGCGGGTGAGAAGGTCTTCGCCAAATGCAAGGTCTGCCACGTCGCGGACAAGGATCAGAACAAGGTCGGTCCGTCGTTGAACGGCGTCATCGGCCGAACGGCCGGCACGCATCCGGGGTTCAGCTATTCCAAGGCGATGACCGAAGCTGGCAAGTCCGGCGTCAAATGGGATGAGGCCACGCTGACGACCTACCTTCGCGATCCCAAGGCGATGGTCAAAGGAACGAAGATGGCGTTTCCCGGCCTCAAGAAAGACGAGGACATCGCCAATGTCATTGCCTACCTGAAGCAATTCTCCAAATAACGCGGCTCTTCCGCCGGATCTTGGTATCGCAAACAGGTCGGGGCATAGCCTCGGCCGCAATCTGCCGGCAGCGTCAGGCGGGAGGCGGCTCGTTGCAAAAAAGACATTGGCCGGCTAGGCTGCCGTTCCCATCGGTGGTCGTCTGAATGTCGACTGAAGAAAGCCGTCTCAAGGATACCGGCATCCGCCTCTCGGAGGCGACGGCGGGTGATTTCTTTGCGCTTTTGAAACCGCGAGTCATGGCGCTTGCCGTTTTTACCGCCTTCGTCGGCCTGATGATGGCGCCCGGCGTAATGAATCCAGTTATCGCCGTAATCGCCATCGGCGCAATTGCGGTCGGAGCAGGAGCCGCCGGCGCGCTCAATATGTGGTACGACGCAGACATAGACGCCTTGATGTCTCGCACGTCCAAGCGACCAATTCCGTCCGGCCGCGTCACGCCTGGCGAAGCTCTCGGCTTCGGTCTGGTGCTTTCCGCACTGTCGGTCATGACGCTCGGCGTGCTGGTGGGGTGGCTTGCCGCATCATTGCTGGCGTTCACCATCTTTTTCTATGTCGTTATCTACACAATGTGGCTGAAACGCTCGACGCCACAGAATATTGTCATAGGCGGCGCGGCAGGCGCCCTTCCTCCGGTGATCGGGTGGGCGGCTGCAACTGGCGCTATCAGTATTGAAAGTCTCATTCTGTTTCTGATCATTTTCCTCTGGACGCCGCCTCATTTTTGGGCGCTGGCCCTTTTCAAGGTCGGCGACTATGCCGCGGCGGGTATCCCGATGATGCCGAATGTGGCCGGCCAGGACTCGACCAGAAGACAAATCTTCGCCTATTCGCTGCTATTGGCGCCAATCGGCGTGCTTCCTTGGGGCTTCGGCTTTGCGAGCGGATATTACGGCACTGTTTCAGCCGCATTGGGCGCAGGTTTCATTTGGCAGGCCTGGAAGGTTCTCGTCGCCGACAAGGAGATGAAGCCGGCAAAGGCGCTATTTGCGTATTCGATTGTCTATCTTTTCGCAATCTTTGCGGCGCTGCTTGCCGACACCATTGTAATGCGAGTGGTCGCGTCAGCCGGCTATTGACCCCTGCTCAAAACATCACGTTGGCAGAGCACAAAATCCCAGCAACAGCAGAATAACGACGCCAAGGCCGAGTATGAGAACTGTCCTTCCATCCATGACCTTCACCTTCGACTAGAAGAGCATATCGAAGAACGGCATCTGGAGCTAGTCAGGCTACCCGGGACCTCTTACTCCCGGGCCTTCCTACAAAGCGCGACAAGTTCCCCGCATGAGAGTATATTGATCATGGTGCAGGTCGCGGTTTGCGAGGGCCAATCATGCAGAACGGCAGTACCGTAAAACGCGACCTTACCGGACCTGGTCTGGAGGAATGGTCATGGCAAGCTTTCACGTGATAGCAGGCGCCAGCGAGACGCTGGAACACACCAGAATTCGAAAAATCGGTGTCTCCGATCTTTTTGATGCGCTCAGGCGTGGCGTCGATGATTTTATGGTCAAGCCGTCGCACATCGTTTTTCTCTGCCTGATCTATCCGCTTGCGGGAATCGTGCTTGCTGTCTGGACATCAGGCAACAACACGCTGCCATTGCTGTTTCCGCTTGTGTCCGGCTTTGCACTGATTGGTCCGTTCGCGGCGATCGGCCTCTATGAGATCAGCCGGCGACGGGAAGCCGGGCTCGACGCCTCGTGGAGGCACGCCTTTGAGGTCAGGAGTTCTCCGGCACTGCCGGCTATCGCGGCGGTCGGCATCATGCTGCTTGCGATCTTCATCGCCTGGCTTTTGACGGCCCAGGTATTTTACCAGACCCTATTCGGCCCGGCGCCACCGCAATCGCTGTCCAGCTTCATCAGTGAAATATTCGCCACGGGACGCGGCTGGACGCTCATCATCCTGGGTCACGCCATCGGCTTCATGTTCGCCGCGGTTGTGTTGTGTACCACGGTCGTCGCATTCCCGTTGTTGCTCGACCGCGATGTCGGCGCCTACGAAGCCATCCACACCTCGGTGCGCGTTGTCCTGGCCAACCCGATCGTGATGGCGGTGTGGGGCCTCATTGTCGCCGTCGCCCTGATCATCGGCTCGCTGCCAGTGTTCGCCGGGTTGGCGGTCGTGCTGCCGATCCTTGGTCATGCCACCTGGCATGTCTATCGGAAAGTTGTGGAATCGCCGCCGGCCACCAGACCGTGAGCTGAAAACCTGCCGTGCCCGCACCGGCGAAAGTGCCGGGTGCGGGCAGGGTGGGGGCAGAGCTTTCAATAGGCCGGGTGGCTGAAACGGGCCTGGCGCGCGTCCTTTGTCAGGTCGCGGAAATCCTTGCCACTCACATGCACAAGCGTCTTGTGGTCGCCGCCCTCGAAATAGACTTCGGGAGCGTCGCCGAGGCTTTCGTCGAGGACCACCGGCACATCATAGGCAGCGCCGATCGGCGGCACAGCGCCGACGTCGCAATCGCCGAACAACGAGACCACCTCGTCTTCGGAGGCTAGCCCAAGGGGCTTGTCCATGACATCCTGCAATGTCGCGAGTTCTATCCGGTGCGTGCTTGGAACCACGGCCAGCGCGTAGCCACGGTCGTGGTGAACGACGACCGATTTGGCCATTATGCTGCCGGGCACATGCGCCGCAATGGCGGATTGTCTGCTTGTCGCCGTGCGGTGATGCTCGACGGTGTCGTAGGAAATTCCTTTCCTATCGATGAAATCCTTCAGTCTGTTTGCGATGGTCATCTTGGGCGCCCCTTGCTGGTGTTCGCGACGCATATGGAAACGCCGGCATCGCCTGACGTCTCCGATACCAACAGAAATGGACCAGCCGTGGATTGTTTCAAGGCGAAGGCTCCAGGACCGGACCGCCTGGAGCCGGATTGCATGTCAGGGCCCGGCCCCGAAAAACGCCATTCGGGTTAGAAGCGTGTAGTCCGCTTCGAAGACCATCATCGTCACGAACACCAGCACCAGCACCGGCGGCAGGATGATCGCATATGTCAGCGCCAGCCGTTCCCAGGCCATGTGCATGAAGATGGCGACGATCAGTCCAGCCTTGAGGATCATGAAGATCAGGATCAGCGACCATCTGAGATAGCCATGGAGACCGAAATAGTCGACCAGATACGAGCAGGTGCTGAGGATGAACAACCACGCCCAGACTACCAGATAGAGCTTGATCGGGTGCTCCTGATGAACCTCCGCCGTGGTAACGCCGGTCGTCGTCGCATCATGGGTATGGGCGCGGTCCAGCGCATGCTGTCCCAGGCCGTTTGCGGTTGCTTCAGCCATGTCCTGCCTCTCACCAAAGATAGAAAAATGCGAAAATGAACACCCAGACCAGGTCGACGAAATGCCAGTAAAGCCCCATGATTTCGACGTTCTCGTAGCGGCCCCTCCGGCTGGTGAAGAAGCCGGGCCGTCCGACGTCGTAGTCCCCGCGCCAGACCTTTCGCGCCACGATGATCAGGAAGATCACCCCGATCGTCACATGCGTGCCGTGGAAGCCGGTAATCATGAAAAAGGATGCGCCGAACTGTGCAGCGCCCCATGGATTGCCCCAAGGCCGGACGCCTTCGGTGATCAGCTTGGTCCATTCAAAGGCCTGCATGCCAACGAAGGTCGCGCCGAGTGCTGCGGTCAAGAGCATCAGCACTGCCGTCTTGCGGCGGTCGCGGCGGTAGCCGAAATTGACCGCCATGGCCATCGTTCCGCTGCTCGAGATCAGCACGAAGGTCATGATAGCGATAAGGATCAACGGAATGTCGGAGCCGCCGATGCGCAGGGCAAAGACCTCGCTCGGATTGGGCCACGGCACGCGTGTTGAGATACGCGCGGTCATGTAGGAGAGCAGGAAGCAGCCGAAGATGAACGTGTCGCTGAGCAGGAAGATCCACATCATGGCCTTGCCCCAGGACACGTTTTTGAACGCCCGCTGATCCGAGGACCAGTCGGCGGCGATGCCTTGCCAGCCTGCGGGGCGCGGCCCCGTTCGGCCGATGTGGGTCAGTGTCGTCTCTGCCATCCGCCCGTTCCTCCTAGGTCAGCAACCCTCGGCAAATGTCGATCAAAGTCGAAGCCCAGCCGGCCAGAAGAGCGAAGATGGCGAGCCAGACGAAAAGCAGGAAATGCCAGTACATGGCGCACAGCTCGACGCTGAGGCGAAGCCGCTGCGGCTGCGCCCCGTTCCAGGCGCCGACGCTCGTTCTGCCCAGCCCGACCAACCCCCCCAGTATGTGCAGGCCATGCATTCCCGTTAGCAGGTAGAAGAAGCTGTTGGCCGGATTGGACGCCAGAAAATAGCCGTCCGCACTCAGTTCCCGCCATGCCACAAGCTGTCCAATCAGGAAGACGAGCGCCGTGAGTCCAGCGGTGGCAAGGCCGAGCCTGACCATGTCCACTTGACCCTTGCGCGCCGCGAGCGAAGCGCACTGTATCGCAATGCTGCTCAAGACCAGTACGCCGGTGTTAAGCCAGAGCAGGGGCGGGATGGGCAGCGGCCGCCAATCCGACAGCGCCATGCGCATGAAGTAAGCACTGGTGAACAGCGCGAACAGGCAGCCGACGACGGCAAGGAAGACGCCGAGACCGATCTTTGCAGTCGGCAGCGCTGATCGGTCCAGGGCGACAAAATCCCCGATCATACCTTGCTCGAGCCACGGCTTCGTCATTAGCCGCTGGTGGGAGAGCCACCACCCGGCAATACCGGCGATCACGAGCAGGAAGACCAGGATTACGCTCATGCCGGCTCCCTGGAGGGTGCGAAGGAGCCCGGAACGTTTTGCGGTATGAAGTCCTCCTTGGCGCCCGGTACGCTGTAGTCATAGGCCCAGCGATAGACAATCGGCAGATCCTTGCCGAAATTGCCGTGGGCGGGCGGGGTTTCCGGCGTCTGCCACTCGAGCGTCGTTGCCCGCCACGGATTGCCGCCAGCCTCACGGCCATGGCGGATGCTCCAGAGGAGATTGAACAGAAACACAATCTGGGCAAAACCGACGATAAAAGCCATGATGCTGATGAACGAGTTCAGGTGGTGGGCCGATTCCGTCATCACCGTCATGTCGGTCAATTCGTTGTAGCGCCGCGGCACGCCCATCAAGCCGAGATAGTGCATGGGAAAGAAGATCAGATAGGCGCCGAGGAAGGTGACCCAGAAATGGAACCGGCCCAGTGTCTCGTTCAGCATCCGGCCGGTGACCTTCGGATACCAGTGATAGATCGCGCCGAAAATCACGATGATTGGAGCGACCCCCATGACCATATGGAAATGGGCGACGACAAACATCGTGTCCGACAGTGGAACGTCGACGACGACATTGCCGAGAAATAACCCAGTCAACCCGCCATTGACGAAGGTGACGATGAAGGCCAGGGCAAAAAGCATCGGTATGGTGAGATGGATGTCGCCGCGCCACAGCGTCAGTACCCAGTTATAGACCTTGATGGCTGTTGGAACGGCGATGATCAATGTCGTGGTGGCGAAGAAAAAGCCGAAATAGGGATGCATGCCGCTGACATACATGTGGTGCGCCCAGACCACGAAACTCAGCGCGCCGATGCCGACGATGGCCCAGACCATCATGCGGTAGCCGAAGATGTTCTTGCGCGCATGGGTGCTGATCAGGTCGGATACGATGCCGAAGGCCGGAAGCGCCACGATGTAGACCTCTGGATGGCCGAAGAACCAGAACAGATGCTGGAACAGGATCGGGCTGCCGCCGCCGTGCTGCAACTGTTCGCCCATCTCGACGATCGCCGGCATGAAGAAGCTGGTGCCGAGCGCCCGGTCGAGCAGCATCATCACGCAGGCGACGAACAGCGCCGGGAAGGCGAGCAGCGCCATGACGGTGGCGGTGAAAATACCCCAGACAGTAAGCGGAAGGCGCATCAGCGTCATGCCGCGCGTGCGGCCCTGCAGCACCGTCACGACATAGTTCAAGCCGCCCATGGTAAAGCCGACGATGAACAGGATCAGCGAGACAAGCATCAGGATGATGCCCCAGTCCTGGCCGCCTGGCGTACCGGTCATGATCGCCTGCGGCGGATAGAGCGTCCAGCCGGCACCCGTCGGTCCGCCAGGCGCAAAGAAGCTCGACACCAGGACCAGCACGGCGAGCAGATAGATCCAGTAGCTCAGCATGTTGACATAGGGAAAGACCATGTCGCGAGCACCAACCATCAACGGGATCAGATAGTTGCCGAAGCCGCCCAGGAAGAGTGCCGTGAGCAGGTAGATCACCATGATCATGCCGTGCATGGTGATGAACTGGTAGTAGGCCTCCGGGGTGATGAAATCGAACGTGCCGGGGAAACCGAGCTGCAGCCGCATCAGCCAGGACAACACCAGCGCCACCATGCCGATCGCCGTCGCCGTCGCCGAATACTGGATGGCGATGACCTTGGCATCCTGCGAGAAGACGTATTTCGTCCACCAGCTGTGCGGATGGTAGAGTTCCATTTCCGCGACTTCGGCCGGCGGTACCGCATCTGCAGGTGTGATATCGACCATAGGAACACCTCCGTGCCCTTTTCGGCCAGCCCGACAGTTCGGGCTTGCCGCACTATTTTCAATCCCGACGGCGCGCCGTCGTTCCGGTTTCCTACTCCGCCGAGCCCATCTGCTGGGGCGCGGACAGCTGCGCAAAAGTCTGCTGCTGGCCAAGCCACGCCAGATAGTCTTCCTGAGTATCGACCATGACCACGCCATGCATCATCGGATGTCCCTGGCCGCAGAGTTCGGCACACAGGACCTGAAAGGTTCCGGTCTTGGTCGGAGTGAACCAGAAATAGGTGACCGAGCCCGGGATCATGTCCATCTTGGCGCGGAATTCCGGCACGTAGAAATCGTGCAGCACATCGATCGAGCGGAGCAGCATCTTGACCGGTTTGCCAAGCGGGAGGTGCAGGTCGGCCGCTTCCACTACGACATCGTCCTGGCCGTTGACATCGGTGGCGATGACGCCGAGTGGATTTTCAGCGTTGACGTCGCGAGTGTCGGATGTGCCGAGCTTGCCGTCCTTGCCGGGGAGGCGGAAACTCCATTGCCACTGCTGGCCGACGACTTCGACCTCTGTTGCGTCGCTTGGAACGTTAACGAACCGGCTCCAGACGAACAGGCCGGGAACCAGCAAAGCCGTGACGCCAACTGCGGTGACGACCGTCAGCCAGGATTCGAGCCGCCTGTTCTCAGGTTCATATGCCGCCTGATTGCCTTCCCGATGACGGAAGCGGAAGACGCAATAGGCCATGAAAAGAACCACGGCGGCGAAGACGACGCCGGTGATCCAGAAAGTTATAATGATGGTGTTGTCGATATAGTCCCAGTTCGAGGCAATCGGCGTCCACCACCATGGGCTCAGGAAGTGGAACAACACCGAGCCCACGACTATCAGAACGAGTACAAGCGCAACGGCCATGTCCCGGTTCCTCCCGGTATTCCAAGCGGCGCAAAGCCGTCCCGGGAAATACCAAGTGCATCATAACTTGATTTGCGATGAAAATTCTAGAGCCGGCTGTGGGAAGGGCAAAAATACCATTTCTCGGCGCTGGCGGTCCTTAGGCTCGGCGGTGATCAGGGCAGGCCTTCATCCAATTCCAGCTCAGCCGCCCGATGGCGAGCGCGCTGCAAACATCGTCAGCGTCGAGTAACCGGCAATGGCGGCACGCCGATGTGCCCGGCAGAATCACCGGAACGGCGATCGTCGCGCGCAGGTTCTGCAGGAACAGCAGCATGACGAAGAACGCCAGCACGATTGCTTGGAGCAGTATCGGTTCCACCTGCTCGACCGACAGCTCGACGAAGGGAGTGGAGCCACTTTATTGGCCGGCAGATGTCACCCGCCAAACTGTGTTGCCGACGTCATCAGCGATGAGCAGGGCCCCGGTTTTGTCTACAGCCAGGCCGACAGGCCGGCCGCGCGCCTTGTTGTCCTTATCCAGGAAGTCAGTCACCACGTCGGTAGCGACGCCGCTCGGATGGCCGCCGCTGAATGGTACGAACACCACCTTGTAGCCATTGAAGCGCGTGCGGTTCCAGCTGCCGTGCTCGCCAACGAAGGCGCCGCCGCGATATGTCTCGGGGAGGCTGTTTGCCGTATAGAAGGCCAGTCCCAGAGGGGCGACGTGGGAACTCAGCGCATAGTCCGGAACGATCGCTTTCGCGGCCAGGTCCGGACGCTGGGGCATGACGCGGGGATCGAGATGCTGGCCATAATAGCTGTATGGCCATCCGTAGAAGCCGCCATCCTTTACCGACGTCAGATAATCCGGCACGAGATTGGGGCCGAGCTCGTCGCGCTCATTGATCACTGCCCAGAGCGCCCCGGTTTGCGGCTCCCAACTCAGGCCGTTTGGATTGCGCAAACCGCTGGCGAAAATGCGTGACCGGCCGGTGGCCCTGTCTACCTGCCAGATGGCGGCGCGGTTCTTCTCCGCCTCAATGCCGTTTTCGGCGACGTTGCTGTTCGAGCCGACGCCGACATAGAGCAGCGAGCCGTCGGGGCTTGCCACCAGGCTCTTTGTCCAATGGTGGTCGATCGGGCCGCCGGGCAGGGCGGTGAGCGGCGTTCCGGGCGCGGTGATCTTTGTGTCACCGGTGTTGTAGGGATAGCGGATGATGGAATCGGTATTGGCGACGTAGAGATCGCTTCCCACCAGCGCCACGCCGAAGGGGGAGGTCAGGTGGTCGAGGAATACGCTGGTCAGCTCCGGCTTGCCATCGCCATCGGCGTCGCGCAGCAGCGTGATACGATTGCTCGGGCCGCTGTCGCCGCCCGAGGTGACCCAGGATTCGATCCAGCCCATCACCAAATCCTTGGGCCGTTTGATCGGTTCGCCAGCCGGCGCCTTGGACTCGACCACCAGGACGTCGCCATTGGGCAGCACGTAAAGCGACCGCGGATGCTGCAGGCCGTGGGCAAAGGCCTGGATCTGCAGCCCCTGCGCGACGGTCGGCTTCTCGTCGTTCTTCCATCCGACCGCGGAAGCGAGATGCATGGGCGGGAAGAAATATTGGATCGGTTCGGGCAGGTTTGGATTTGGCCCTATCTGCCTGCCGGGATCTGGGTCGTTGCCGCTGCATGCGGCAAGCGTGATCACCGCAGTGCCAATGAGGACGGACACCGCGATGCGCCTGGTCTGACTGATGGAGCTTGCTACGCGCATCAATCCGCCACTCCGACGTGATGCCGGTAAACCATGGACCAGCCCAGCCAACCAGTGAAGATGAGGATGAGCACGACAACCGCCGAGAGGATTAAGCCGGTGGGAACGATGGAGGTCCATGCATCGCGGGTGTGCACGAGCATGTTGATGATGGACAACGCCAGCGCCAGAAGATTGCCGAGCACGTGCGGCCAGGCGGGGGGCTGTGCCCTTATCAGCGGATTAGCCAGGAAATCGATCAGCCCCGCGATCGCTGCAAGGCAGCCCATGATCACGCCGACGGTAACCAGCCAAGCTGAGAAGTCAGCCCACATCATCTCCGCTGTTCGCCAGTAGGCCAGATCCGTCAGCAGGGTGCCGACGAAGCAGGCGATCGGAAATGGCACGAGCATCGGATGAATGGGATGTCCCGCAATCCTGGCCGTCGAACGCGGATTGTTACCGACCATAATGCGCCATCCTTCGCAGTTCTCGTCCAAACAAACTGCCATCCGGCCTCCGGCGGCTGTTGCCGAGAGGCCGGCAGATCCGTCAGGCCTAAGAAGGGCGCCGGGTGGCTGCGCTTGCTAGGCGGCGGACTGGGTCGGCGGGTTCTGATACATCATCCAGAGCTCGAGAGCGGCCAGGACGGCGACCAGAATGCCGATCACGACATGCACGGTCATCGCCGTTGTCGCCTGGAATCCAAGCACCCAGGGAGACACGAGGACCCACAGTCCGACGACCAGATTCACCCACTCTTCCCACACGGCAAATGCCGCGAGGGCGGCAATCGAAAGCACGACGATCAAGATTCCGCTGCCGAGGGCGTTCTGCGTCTGCGGGCCTGCCGCAAAGGCGAAGATCCAGGGAGAAAAGAACAGAATTGCCCCAAGGATCAGGTTGGCTACGTCACAGAGCCTGGCGTTTGTCCACTGGTTCATGGCATCCTCCATAGGGAGCGTTTATGGCTCCCGAGTTCGGCAAGGTGGTGCCTGAGTTCGGCGCGATACGCCCGAAGCCGCTCACTCCGTGTCACGGCAGTGCCCTTGCCCGGCCGGAGTTGCGCACTGGCGAACTCCAGTCAAATCCGGCTATGTAACTGATTTCCGGGCTTTATGTTCCATTGGGCACCGGCACGCCTGGATCAATTGATGGTGATCGAGCAATCCCAAAGCTACCTGGTCAGGGGCGGTGGGGCGGCGGCGCGTAGCTCATTCTGTCTTTTTATCGAGCCGGTGAAACATTTCTCAGGGATCGCAGTTCTTGGATCCAGAGGAATTGAATAAGGGCAACCTGATTGCGCGGGAGGAGCACGGACGGCACAACTATAAATACGCTCTGCATAGAATACTTTGCAACGGGAAGCTCTCGCTTGTCTTGGTTGCCGCCGAAGCTTGTTTGAAAGACGGCGGTTGCCGCCGAAAAGATTTTCTAAATGAAAATAGCCCAGATCGCGCCGCTAACCGAATCCGTGCCGCCCCGAACCTACGGTGGAACCGAGCGAATTGTGTCGTATCTGACCGAAGAACTTGTCCGACAGGGCCACGAGGTGACGCTGTTCGCCAGCGGCGATTCTCGTACGTCAGCCGAGCTGGTGCCGTGTTGCGAGGTCGCGTTGCGCCTGAATCCCAGGGTTCTGGACGGTGTTCCGCACCATGTCATGATGCTTGAACGGGTGCGCCGGCGAGCCGATGAATTCGACGTTTTGCATTTCCACGTCGATATTCTGCACTTCCCCATAATTCGGGATTTTGCCAGACGAACGGTTACCACGCTTCACGGCAGGCTCGACCTGCCCGATCTGGCGCAGCTTTATGCGATGTTCGACGACGTTCCCCTAGTCTCGATTTCCTTCGACCAGCGCCGGCCCATGCCGCCCGTCAATTGGGTTGGAACCGTGCATCACGGCCTGCCCCGCGATCTTTTGCCATTCCACCCGAACACCTCTGGCTATCTTGCATTTCTCGGTCGTATCTCGCCGGAAAAGGGGCCGGAAACGGCCATAGAAATAGCAGCGCGGGCCGGGATTCCTCTGAAGATCGCCGCCAAGATCGACAAGGTGGACCAGTCGTTCTGGAAGGAAAGGGTCGAGCCGCAAGTGCTGCGGCATTCGAACGTGGAGTTCATTGGCGAGATCGATGAGCGGCAAAAGGCGGATTTTCTGGGCAATGCGACAGCGCTTTTGTTTCCGATCGACTGGCCGGAACCCTTCGGGCTCGTAACGATCGAAGCAATGGCCTGCGGTACGCCGGTGATTGCGTTCCGGCGTGGCGCCGTCCCGGAGATCATCGATCACGGTGTGTCCGGATGGATCGTGGATACGGTGGAGGAAGCTGTGGGCGCGCTCCGGCGGATAGACAGCCTCGAGCGCGCACGAGTGCGGCAGACGTTCGAGAAGCGGTTCACGGTCGAGCGCATGTGCAGCGATTATGTGGCACTCTACCGAGCACTCACGAGCGGCAGAGCAGACGCAGTTGACCCCGCAAACGAGCTCTCCAGAAACATCGCGATGGTGGCCGCGGGGGCTGAGGAACCGACTAATCCACATGCAGACCACGACGGCGGCGTCAGGGAGCGCCTGCGGGGTCTTGTCGCCGGGCGCGGCGATTGCGCCAGAAGCCTTTGATCAGCAGCAAGCCTTCCCGGAGCTATGGCTTTCGCGAGCGGCGGCGCACTGCCGCCCGATCCGGATTGACGCGCGATACTTTCGCTGCAAAGGTACTTTAACGACTTGTTTACCATGCGTCAGTCAGGGGTGGGGGGAATTTGGAACGGTTTCTGGGCGCGAACCGCCTTAATTGGGATGATCGGGCCGAACTGCACTCGACCGACACAACGGGCAGCTACCACATCGAGAATGTGCTGGCCGGCGGATCCAATCTCTATGAGCTGGAAACGCGCGAGCTCGGCGATATCGCCGGCAAGGATATCGTCCACCTGCAGTGTCACATCGGTCTTGACACGATCAGCCTTAAGAATCTCGGCGCAGGCAGCGTGACCGGGCTCGACTTTTCACCGACGGCGATCGTGGCGGCGCGGGATTTTGCTGCGAAGGCAGGCACCGACGTGCGCTTCGTGGAAGCGCCACTGTTCGAGGCGGTGGAAGCGCTCGGTCGGACCTTTGACATCGCTTACGTTACCTGGGGTTCGGTAAACTGGCTGGACGACGTGTTCCGTTGGGCGCGGGTGGTTGCCGATCTCCTGCGACCCGGCGGCCGCCTCTACATGGCCGAGGGCCATCCATTGATGTTTCAGTGCGATCGAAAGGCCGCGGCCCTGGAATTGAAGCACGACTGGCGAACGCCGATAGCTCGGCCGCTCGCCTGGAACGAGGAACTGACCTACACCGGCGATGACCGCATCTTGAAGCATCCTCGCTATTATGAGTGGATCCACCCGATCAGTGACGTGGTGAATGCGCTGATTTCAGCGGGTCTGACGCTCGATTTTCTCAATGAGCATGACACCGTTTCGTGGCAGCACTTTTCATTTGCAGTGCGGGCCGGCAAGGATATGTACGGCCTGCCCGAGAACTCTCCCAAGATACCGATGGCCTATTCCATTGGGGCGACGAAGCGCAGCGTCGGCAAGATACCATACCTTGTGTCTCCCAAGGCGATTGAGGGCCACTAGTCCAGGCCAACGCTCTTGAGTACTCGGGTCGGAGCGTCGAAGTGTGCAATCGCGCTCGCGCTCCTCGATCTTCCGAGCAAGCCTGGTCTAGCTGGCCTCACTGTCGGTCCGCTTCCACAGACGAACGCCATGAGATGAGCAGGGAACGGCGGCCGGCCGCCGTTTCCTGCTCGCATCAGATCTCCTCGCGAATGGTCAGCAGACGCTGGATCCCCGGCGCCCAGCGCATCGCAATCAGTGGGACGATGGCAGTGGAAATCGGCAGCTGGCTCCAGCCGCTCGGGCCTGCAACATCAGCAACGGTCGGAAAGTGCAAAAGCTCTAAGGAGCGTGAAGGTCAAATTAAACATTGAAAGCTAATGTTCCTCATCGGGTCGACCCGGGAACCTGAAATGGCACTTGAGGAATCGCCTATTGGCTTTTTTCCGCGCTAGGTTCGGCGGCATCAAGGAGGTCGTCTTTTCGTCGGCAAATATTCCGGCGGCGATCGCGCTTGTCGTCATACTTATCAGCGCTGCGTTCGCGGAGCACCAGAACAAAGTCGTCTCGGACCAGGCCGTCCGTGCGGACGTCCTGACCAAGGTCAATCTCATCCGTGCCAAGCTCGAAGGCAATATCAACGGAAACCTTCAACTCGTACGTGGATTGGTCGCTGCGGTTGTGACCGAGCCCTATATGGGACAGCAACGCTTCGCCTCTCTGGCGAGCAATCTGTTTGGCGCCGACTCGCAATTGAACAATATTGCCGGCGCGCCCGATCTGGTCGTTTCCCTGATGTACCCGATGGAGGGTAACGAGCAGGCGATGGGCCTGGACTACCGCAAGAACGAGCGGCAACGTGCGGCTGCGCTAAGGGCGCGAGATGAACGCAAGCTGGTGCTTGCCGGTCCCGTCGAGCTGAAGCAGGGAGGACAAGGCTTCATCGGCCGCTTTCCGGTTTTCGTGCCGAGCGCGGGCAACACGGAAAGGTTCTGGGGCATTATTTCCGCCGTTGTCGACGTGCAGCGCCTTTACAGAGCGAGCGGCATGCTTGACGACGATCTCGGGATCGACGTCGCGCTGATCGGCAGGGACGCCCTCGGTCACCGTGGTGGCCAATTCTACGGCAATGAGGAGATCAGTAAAAGCGATCCGGTGACGGCTGACGTTTTGCTTCCTTCCGGCTCGTGGCAGCTCGCTGCCATTCCCAAGAATGGCTGGCCTTCGACGCCAAGTAACGCATGGTTGTTGCGGGCGATCATGGCGACGGCCGGAGCCTTGGTTGTGTTCCCCTTCCTGGTCACCGGTCGTCTGATAGGCGAAAGACAGCGCAATTACGCGGAATTGCGCCGATTGTCACGACGCCTTGAACTCGCTCTGGAAGCTTCGGCCATCGGGGTTTGGGAACACGATCTCGCGACCAACGAGCTTACATGGGATGAACGCGTCAATGAAATATATGGCAAACCAGCGGGGGAGCACCGGGGCTACACAGACTGGGCGGGAGCGATCCATCCAGATGATCTGGCTGGCGCCAACGCAGATTTCGATAGGGCGGTGGCCAGCGGACGACCATATTTGTCGGAGTACCGGATTGTGCGCCCGAATGGCGAAGTCCGTCATGTCCGGTCCAAGGCGATCCTTTACCGGGCCGCAAACGACACCCCAAAAATGATCGGTGCGGAATGGGACGTGACCGCCGACGTCCTGCTGAACAAGGATCTGGTTCGCGCAAAACAACTGTCCGAGTCGAAAAATGCAGAACTCGAGTCGGCCAAGGCGCGCATAGAGCACATCGCGCTTCATGACTCGCTGACCGGCTTGCCCAACCGGCGTTACCTCGACCAGGTCCTGGAAGACTACGCCGCAAACGCCAGGCGCTCCGGCGGGCATGCGGCACTGCTTCACATCGATCTGGATCGGTTCAAGCACATCAACGATACGCTGGGCCACGCCGCCGGTGACGCAATGTTGGTTCACGCGTCGACAGTCCTCAGATCGAAGGTCGGCGACGAGGGATTCGTCGCCCGCATCGGAGGAGACGAATTCATCGTTTTGTGCGTGGTACGCGACGATACCAAGCAACTGGCGCTGCTGGCCAATCGGGTCATCAGCCAGATGCGCGAACCCGTCTACTATCAGGGCCATCGATGCCGTTTTGGCGTCAGCGTGGGAATCGCTGTCGACAACGGAAAAGATGTCGAAGCCAAACACCTGCTGGTGAACGCCGATATTGCGCTTTACCGAGCAAAGAGGCGTGGGCGCAATCGATACGAATTCTTCACCGACGCGATGCAAAGCGAAATCGTCGATACAAAGCGGATTGCCGACGAAATTCTCGGCGGCCTCGAGCGCAACGAGTTCATCCCGTTCTACCAGCCCCAATTTGACGCAAAGACGCTCGAAATCGTTGGGGTTGAGGCGCTGGCGAGGTGGCGACATCCAGTAAAGGGTATTTTGGCGCCCGACATCTTCCTGAGGATTGCAGAAGAACTGAACGTCGTCTCGATCATCGATCAAGCCATATTGAAGCAATCGCTTTCGGATTTCGAAGAGTGGTCCGCTGCAAAACTTCACATTCCGCGGGTGTCGGTCAATGTCTCGGCGAGGCGCCTTCAAGACGAGGAGCTCATCAAGAGCCTGCGAGAACAAAACATCAAGAAAGGAACAGTTTCGTTCGAGCTTGTTGAGTCGATTTTCCTGGACGAGAACGACGATCTTGTCACCTGGAACATCGAGCAGATAAAAGAACTGGGGATTGACATCGAAATAGACGATTTTGGTACTGGTTACGCTTCGATGGTCAGTTTGCTGAAGTTGCAGCCTCGCCGGCTGAAGATAGATCGGCAGCTGGTCACCCCAATCGTCAAATCGCCGCAGAGAAGGCAGGTTGTCTCGTCGATCATTGAAATCGGCAAGTCGCTGGGTATCGAGGTCGTGGCGGAAGGCGTCGAGACGATGCAGCATGCACGGCTACTCAAGGGCCTGGGCTGCGACATATTGCAGGGTTATGCCTTCGGCCACGCGTTCGATTCCGAGGGACTTAAGACCTTTGTCCGATCGCGGCGCCTGCGCACGGCCAGCTGAGCCTCGGCGCCGGAGTTTACCGACCCGACCCGCCTTGAGCGTCGCGGTACATCCGCGCAACAAAGCTGAAAACAACAAACCTCAAATCAGCAGCAGGCCCTTCATGCTGGAGTGGCCTTTCCTGCCGATGATAATGTGGTCGTGAACGGCAATGCCAAGCGGTTTCTCGATGATCAGCTTGGTCATCTCGATGTCGGCGCGCGACGGCGTCGGGTCTCCCGACGGATGGTTATGCGCCAGTCTTCCCTCAGGACCCATCGCATTGAACTGACAGAATTTTCTTGGATTTGGAGAAATCGCTGGGGTATGGGCCTGTATTCCGTAGTCCGTGAACCAACGTGACCCTTCACGCTCCCTCACAGTCGCCTACGCTAAGTTTGCGCGAAGCACGGCAGCTCGCGAGATTCTTTTTGTAAAATCAGACGTCCCGCGAATGTTGCCGTGGTGCTTCTCGCCTCGCGACGTCGCCGAGTCAGCGTCCGGATCTCGCGAGGCAAGGTGGATGGTCCGTCAAATTTCGGGCCAAGACTCCATGTTGGCGTGCATCGGGCACTGGTCCCCGGGACACGCCGCAAATTCGCAGAGGCGGCAAAAATGGCTGACCCCGTATGCATCCGTTGCTAGTGGGCGCATCAGCTTTTCGAGGAGGCCGGTGAGTTGTTTTTCTTCAGCTCCGGTGAGGACCCCAAGATAGTCATTGACCGCCGCGCAACGTGCGACGAGAGCGGGCAATACGGCTTTGCGGCCGGCCGGAGTGACGTGGAGGTGCGTGGCACGCTTGTCTTCACCCTTGCGAGCTTCGACGAAACCCTGAGCCTCAAGCTTGTCGACCAGACGCACCGTCGCAGTGTGCGAGAGGTTTAGCGCCCGCGCGAGCTGCGCGTTGGTGATGCCCTCCCAAAAGCCCATGATGTTGAGCGCAGCTGAGGCAGAGTCGGTTTGGTTGGGGTGACTTTTGAGGGTCGCGTCCACGCGTTCAGCGATTTCGCCAGCGAAGGCGGCAAGCATATTGGCGGTTCTCAAACGTGTCATGGCGGCAGTCTTTATCATGAGGGGTTGACGGCGCTAGCAATTATATGACTTATTATGTGCGTGTAGCACGCACACATCAAGGAAAAAAAGTCATGACAACTTTGCAGAAATGGACCCTGGTGGCAGGGCAGGTGGTAGCTC
Organism: Mesorhizobium sp. ISC25; assembly: GCF_042295465.1. NCBI lineage: Bacteria > Pseudomonadati > Pseudomonadota > Alphaproteobacteria > Hyphomicrobiales > Phyllobacteriaceae > Mesorhizobium > Mesorhizobium sp. ISC25. The sequence continues at coordinate 911,449 of NZ_CP135441.1, forward strand.
GGTATAGCGTTGTCCTATTTTTCGTGTTGTTCGGAGTGGCGAAGTTCACTGCGGCGGAAGCGACGGCGATTCATCCGTTGCTTGTTCACAGCCCGTTCTTATTCTGGCTCCCCGGACTGCTTAATCAGCAGCTGTCCTCGGACCTCATCGGCGTTGTGGAGATCGCCTTGGCTCTCATGATGGCCTCGCGTCCCTTTACGCCATGGGTCTCGGCAATTGGCAGTTACGGCATCGCTGCCTCGCTGGTGGTCACGCTGAGTTTCCTCGTCACCACGCCGCAACTCGACCCGGCGCTTGGCGCCTTCATCGTCAAGGACCTGACGCTTCTCGGGGTTGCGCTTTGGTCCGCTGGTGAGGCCTTGGAGGCCACAAAGCCGCGCTTGTCTTCGCTTTGAATGATAGCGGCGTAAGCAGCCAGGCAAGCCGTCAGCGGACTTCAACAATCGGGAGATGGCAATGGGCACATCCGACACCACCGGCCTGCACGCGGGCCGAGCCACGCATCGCGAATGGATCGGCCTCGCCATCATCGCGCTGCCCTGCATACTCTACGCGATGGATCTGACCGTGCTGAACCTGGCCGTGCCATCGCTAAGCGCCGACCTCAAGCCCACGGCCGCGCAACTGCTCTGGATCGTGGACATCTACGGCTTTCTGGCGGCCGGGTCGCTCCTCATCATGGGAGCTCTTGGCGATCGCATCGGCCGGCGGAAGCTGCTGCTGATTGGATCTACGTCTTTCGGGCTCCTGTCGCTGGTCGCAGCCTTTGCGCGCAGTGCCGAGATGCTCATCCTGGCTCGGGCGCTGCTCGGGATTGCTGGCGCAACGCTGGCGCCCTCGACGCTATCTCTCATCAGCAACATGTTCCGCGACCGTCAGCGGACCTTCGCTGTAAGCGTCTGGGTCGCGAGTTTCTCGTTTGGCGGCGCGATCGGCCCGGTCGTTGGTGGTCTGCTTCTATCACACTTCTGGTGGGGAGCCGTGTTTCTGGTGCCTCTCCCCATTACGGCGCTTCTGCTGATAGTCGGACCGGTATTGCTGCCCGAGCACAGGACCCCAAACGCCGGGCGACTTGATATCCTAAGTGCTGCCTTGTCTTTGGCAGCTGTGTTGCCGATCGTCTTCGGGATCAAGCTAGTTGCTGAGGGCGGCAGTGTCGTGTGGGCGGCATCCGCGGTCGCACTAGGCCTGTTGTTCGGAGTGGTGTTCGCAAGGCGGCAGATGAGCTTGCCCGATCCGCTGCTTGACTTGCGCCTGTTCAAGCGGCCGGCTGTGGTGGCGGCGCTCGGCATTAACGTCCTCGACTTCTTCGTTGGCTTCGGAATTCTCGTTCTTGTCGCCCAGTATCTCCAGTTGGTCTTGGGGCTAACCCCCCTGGAAGCGGGCCTCTGGAGCATCCCGGCCGGGCTCGGCTTCATCGTGGGATCATTGTTGACTTCGGCTGTGCTCAGGTTGATGCGGCCAGCTTATGTCCTCGGCTTCGGCCTGACGCTTGCTGCTGGCGGTCTCGCCCTGATGGCATACGCCGGGGAAATACACAGCTTGGTTCTGATTGTTCTGGGAAACGTGCTGTTCTCGATCGGCTCGGCTCCCGGCATTGCGATCGTCGCGGACCTCGTCGTAAGCGCGGCGCCCAAGGAGCGATCCGGCGCTGCCTCGGCCCTTTCCGAGACGGCCTCCGAGTTCGGTGGCGCGCTAGGCATCGCCTTGCTTGGCAGTCTTGCCACCCTCCTTTATCGCTCTGCGCTCGGCGTCACCATGCCCGCGGGTATTCCCGCCAATACAATAGAGACCGCGCTACGCGGTATTGGGGCAGCGAGCAGCCTTGCGCCAAGTCTCGGCGACGGCAGCGCGTTATTGTTGGCAGCGCGAAGCGCGTACACGAGCGCGGCGGACATCACGTTCTTGACTGCCGCGGGGATTGTCCTGCTGACGGCAATTGTCGCGGTGACAATGCTTCGGGGGCTGAAGACGCAGGGATAACGCCTCGCCTGGCCAAGTGCAGTATCGTCGCCTGTCTTCATCGTGCGCGCGCGATCGCGGTGATGCAGGCATTCTCGATCAAATCAGCAGCAGGCCCTTCATGCTGGAGTGGCCTTTCCTGCCGATGATGATGTGGTCGTGAACGGCAATGCCCAGCGGTTTGGCCGTCTCGATGATCAGCTTGGTCATCTCGATGTCGGCGCGCGACGGCGTCGGGTCTCCCGACGGATGGTTATGCGCCAGAATGATCGCCGTGGCGGAGAGCTCCAAGGCGCGCCTGACCACCTCGCGCGGATAGACCGGTGTGTGGTCGACGGTGCCGACCTGCTGCACTTCGTCGGCGATCAGCGCGTTTTTCTTGTCGAGGAACAGGATGCGGAACTGCTCGCGCTCCTCGAAGGCCATCACCGACCGGCAGTATTCGAGAACCTGTGTCCAGGTCGACAACAGCTCGCGGCCAGCGATCTCGCCGCGCGCCATGCGCTGCGCCGTTGCCGCAACCACCTTGAGGTCGAGCGCCACCGCCGGGCCGATACCCTTCACCTCCTGCAGGCGCTCGACGGGCGCGCCGAGGACCTCGGCCAATGTACCGAAGCGTGCCAGCAATGCCTTGGCGACCGGCTTGGTGTCGGCGCGCGGGATCAGCCGAAACAATAAAAGCTCGAGCAGTTCATAGTCGGGGAGGGTGTTGGGACCGGAGGCGAAGCGCTCGCGCAACCGGTCGCGATGGCCGAGATAATGCGGCTTGTCGGCGGCCACCGCCTTGGCGGGAGATCGCACCGGCCTTTCGGGAAAGAAGGCCCGCTCGTCGTCGTCACCGTTCATGGCTGCCCCACCCAGCATTTGCCGGGCAAGGTAATGCCCGATCTGCAGACACTAGGCCCGCAGGCCGGGGCGGTCGAGGTTTTTTGGCGACAGCGTGAAGATCTCGCAGCCGGTCTCGGTGACGCCGATCGTGTGCTCGTACTGGGCCGACAGCGAACGGTCGCGCGTTACAGCGGTCCAGCCGTCCGACAGCACTTTTACATGAGGCCGGCCGAGATTGATCATCGGCTCGACGGTGAAGATCATGCCCGGCCGCATCTCGACGCCTTCGCTGGCGCTGCCGTAATGCAGGATGTTCGGCGCGTCGTGAAACAGCCGGCCGACGCCGTGGCCGCAGAAATCGCGCACCACCGAGCAACGCTCGGCTTCGGCATAGGTCTGGATGGCGGCGCCGATGGCGCCGGTGCGGGCGCCCGGCTTGATTGCCGCGATGCCGCGCATCAGGCATTCATACGTGACTTCGAGCAGCCGCTCCGCGGCACGCTTGATCGTGCCCACCGGATACATGCGCGAGGAGTCGCCATGCCAGCCATCGAGGATATAGGTGACGTCGATATTGACGATGTCGCCATCCTTCAACGGCTTGCTGTCGGGTATGCCGTGACAGACGACGTGGTTGATCGAGGTGCAGGATGATTTCGTGTAGCCGCGGTAGTTGAGCGTCGCCGGAAGCGCGCCATGGTCCATGCCGAACTCGAAGACGAAGCGATCGATCGCTTCGGTGGTGACGCCGGGCGCCACCATCGTCACTAGTTCGTCGAGGCAGCGCGCGGTGAGATCGCAAGCCTTGCGCATGCCGACAAAACCTTCCTCGTCGTAAAGACGGATCTGGCCGGTGTTTCTGAGCGGTGCCATGGCGGCGTCGAGATAGGTGACCATTTTTATCCGTCTTGCAGAGATGCGAGGCTGGATGAGCCTCCGCGAGAGAAATCTCCCCAGATTTGGCACTGGAAAGCGCAAGGTTCAAGGACGAACTGCCGGCGACGGCCGAAGACCGGCGATATTCACGCCTGGGGGCATTCTCCTTGCCTGTAGCGGCCCATGCTTCCGTCGGGTTCATTGGTTACCGCAGTGACGACACATTTCTGGGCGAGAAGCGGCCCAAGCATTAAGCCGCCACGGCAATTTTTTTGCGACCAACGGCGTTGCTGCGGGGGCGTCGGGTTCGGGAGAGATCGAATGGACAGACTGCAATTCGAGGTGCCGGTGCGGATCGCGCCTGTGCCCGGCCAGCCGGTCGAGGAAATCTACAGTGTCGAGCAGGCGCTCGATTTCCTGCAAACGTGGCCGGTTCGCCGGAAGGGGCCAACCTACCAGGCCGCATTCAACGCCTGTTTTGGTGCCACGGTGGACATCGTCGAGACCGAAGACGCATGGCGGGCCTTCATGGCCTTTTGCCGGGTGAGCGGCCTCCTTGCCAGGGACATGATGGTTCCACGCAAGCGCGGCGGCGAGGCGAGGGGACTGCGGGCGTAGGAAGCCTTCGACACAATCTTCAGTCTGTCTTCGCCCCTTCTTGCCGACATCCCCATCAGAGTGGCGGGTCCAGCAAAGCTTGCGCAGCATCACGCTGGCGATAGACATATGCCAAGTTGAAATTGCTGGTACGCCCAAGGGGAATCGAACCCCTGTTACCGCCGTGAAAGGGCGGTGTCCTGACCGCTAGACGATGGGCGCGCTCAGATGTGAGCGCTTATAGTTGCGTCGCGACAAACCGGCAACCCGTCTGCCGCCGGCTGCGACAACTTTTTTCCCGTTGGCTCCAAACCGCGTCTTTCCGACAGCCAAGCTGGTTTTGCGGCATGATGTAACGTCGCCGAGGGGACTTCGCAGTGCCCGAAGAACCTCGCCCTAGCCGCGCCTGCGGCAGCGCCAGTTCCAGTCGCGCTCGGGGCCGACATCGACGTGAACGGATTCGGTGTGGCAATAGGTGCCGACGCCGCCGCGGCCCGGCATGGTGCGGAGGTAGCTCGCCAGTTCCCATTTCGAGACGCCGGGAACCTGAATGTCGGCGGCGGCGCAGTACATGTGCAGCGAATTCTTGGCGCCGTTGGCGCGGCGGTTGCGGGCCGGATCGCGATAGCCGGAGGTGACCGTCATCTTGCGGCCGTAGTGGCCTTCGATCGTCTTCAGCACTCGAACCAGCGACGGCTTCAAGCAGGCGACGTCGACGCTTTCGTTCTGTTTCAGGAGACCGTTGGGTGCCAGCCGGGCGAGGCCGGCGGCGGAGGCGACCTGGTAGGCGCCACCCGAACCTTCGTCCTCGTTGAGGTCGACGTCACTCTCATCGTCGAGGCCGGATTTGCGCTTGATCTCGAACAGCGCCGTCTGGCGCACGCCGGGCAGCGCATCGGCCGTGAAGTGGCTGGTATCGCCTGTCGACACCAGTTGCACGGGCTTTTCGGCCGGGTTGGCCGAGGCCAGGGTGACGGTGGGTTCTGCCGCAGGCGCCGCCTTGGCCTGCACGACCGTTGATTGCCCGCCCGATCTGCTGTTGGCCGGCGATGCCGCCGAAGCGGGGGTGGCGCTGAACAGCGAGGCCAGGAAATTTTTCTTCGGTGCGTAGGCCTGTGGCTGCGGCATCTCGCCGGCGGTCACATAGACCGGGTTGTTCATCGCCGGCGCTGCGGCCTTGGCGTCGGGCTTCGATGCATCAGCACTGTTCTGTGCCACGGCCTGATCGGCCGTCTGGGCGTTTGGTTGCAGCGGCTGCGGCGTCTGTCCCGCGATCGTCTCGGCTGCCGTGGGAACGGCGATCGGGAAGCCGGCATCGGGCTTGGCCCCTGGCTTGGCCATTGGCACATAGGCCACCTGCTGGGGAAGGTTGGCGTCGCCGTCGGCATTCATCGTCATTTGTGCGGTTGTCATCTGCGACGATGATACGGTCGTGCTGGCCTGGGGCGCACCGGCGGCCGTGCTGATTTCGGTAGCCGAGGTATTATAGCCTGGCATGCCGACCGACATGGTCGGGTCGCCGGCCGAGGTGCAGGACGCCAGGAGCACCGAGAAAAGCGCCGCCACAATGGCGCGGCTTTCTCCCTTCGCGAGGCGCGATCCTGCTGATCTCAAAACAAAATTCCCCCTCGATATCCGACCGGTTCGTCATTGGCGCGACGCCGAAACGTCTCGTCGAAATGACCCTTGTTCCCCGAACCGGAAACGAGACCTGTGTCAAATCTGCAAGCTTCAAAGTAATTTGGCGGCTAGAGGATGAATCAAGGCTGCTCAGGGTTGACGGCACCATTTCGCCCGCTTTTGGCGGCGCGTCAACTCACCACACATTACAGATGGTTACACGCGCACCTTGACATAGGTGCCGGGGGCTTCGCCTAGAACTTGCATATGCTCGCCCGGTTTGCGGGCCGGTACGCGGGTATTGTCCTTGGCTTCGATCCAGCGTTGCCAGTGCGGCCACCAGGAACCGGGATGGTCGGTGGCCCCGGCGAGCCACTGGTCGAAGTCGCCGGCCGGCTTGCTGCCGGTCCAGTAGTGATATTTCTGCGCCGCCGGCGGATTGACGACCCCGGCGATGTGGCCGGAGCCGGCCATGACGTAATCGACCTCGCCGCCGAAATATTTCGAGCCGAGGAATACCGACAGCGCCGGTGCGATGTGGTCCTCCTTAGAGGCGAGGTTGTAGACCGGAATGGTAACGTTCTTCAGCGAAACCGTGCGGCCCGCTAGTTCCATCATGCCCTGCGAAAGCCTGTTCTCGAGATAGCAATTGCGCAAATAGAAAGAATGGTTGGCAGCGCCCATGCGGGTCGAATCGGCATTCCAGTAGAGCAGGTCGAAGGGCAGGGGATCCTTGCCGCGCATGTAGTTGTTGACGACATAGGGCCAGATCAGGTCGCCCGAGCGCAGCATGTTGAAGGCGGTCGCCATCTTGGTGCCGTCGAGATAGCCTTTCTCGTTCATCGCCTTTTCGACGGCCGCGACCTGCTCCTCGTCGACGAACACTTTTAGATCGCCGGCATAGGTGAAATCGACCTGGGTGGTGAAGAAGGTGGCGGATTTGATGCGGTGGTCGCCTTCCTGCGCCATCAGCGCCAGAGCCGCCGCCAGAAGCGTGCCGCCGACGCAATAGCCAATGGCGTTGACGTCTTTTTCGCCGGTGGCCCTCTCGATCGTGTCGAGGCCGTATTGCAGGCCCTCCCTGATATAGGCCTCCCAGCTCTTGGCGCCGTGCCGCTCGTCCGGGTTGATCCAGGAGATGACGAAGACGGTGTGGCCTTGCTCGACTGCCCAACGAATGAAGGATTTTTGTGGGTTGAGGTCGAGGATGTAGTATTTGTTGATCCATGGCGGGCAGATCAGCAGCGGCCGCTTGAGCACGGTCTCGGTCGTCGGCTCGTATTGCAGGATTTCGGCGACGTCGCTGCGGCCGACTACCTTGCCGGGCGTCGTGGCGAGATTCTTGCCGATCTCGAAGGGTGAATAGTCCGCCTGCCGCAGCTTCAGGTCGCCCTTGCCGGCAGCAATGTCCTCGGCCAGCATTTTCATGCCGCGCACCAGGTTTTCGCCGTTCGAGGCGACAGTCTCGCGAAACAATTCCGGATTGGTCAGGATGAAATTCGACGGCGAGATGGCGTTGGACACCTGCCTGACATAAAAGCCGGCCTTGTGGCGGGTGTGCTCGTCCAGGCCGTCGGCGTGCTCGACCAGTTCGGCCGCCCAGCGCGAGGTGACCAGATACGCCTGTTTCAGAAAGTCGAAGAAGGCGTTGCGGCCCCATTCGGGGTCCTGGAAACGCTTGTCGCCGCGCTCGGGCTTGACCGCGTCCTCGGCGTCCTCGGCGCCGGCGCCGATGCGCTGGACGGCGTTGGCCCAGACGGTCATGTAGCCGGAAAACAGCCGCGTTTGTGCCTCCAGCGCGCGCTGCGGGTCGGAGAGCCAGTACTCGGTGAGCTTGGAGAAGGTCTTCACCATGTCGACGACCGGCTCGGCGACGTGATCGCGCACCTCGCCCTTTTCCCGCGGCTCGGCCCATGCCGAGGCGGCCTTGCCGGCCTGCTCGATCATGCGGGCCATGTTCAGAGCGAAGCGTTCCGGGTCCTTCACCAGATATTGCTCTACGGTCGAAGGTTGGTCATCTTCCGCTTTGCCCGAATCGGGTGTTTTGGACATGGTTCGCGGGGTTCCTCCCGAAGCGTTTTGTTGACATATTACCATGGGATATCGGACAGGGTCCAATGTGCTCTAACCCGGCCGCCAGGAAAACAATATGACGATTAATATTGGCAAGAACGTTTTTTCCGGCACTGGTCGTTTTTGCCGCATGGCGCTCGTCCTGTTGGCGATGGCCGGTTGCACGAGCAGCAACATGGAAGGTGCAGCGCCCGCCACCGGCCTTGTCGGCGCGAAGGACACCGGTTCCTACCCGAACCTGAACATCCGGCCGCAGGTGGCGGCCGAGCAATTCACCGACGAGGAAAAGAACGCCAAGCTCGCCCAGTTGAAGGCCGAGGAGCAGAGCCAGGCCGCCAAGGGCGGTGGCGTCAAGGTCGCGGACCAGGCAGCGCTGGACCAGCTGGCAAAAAAACACGGCGCCGAGGCGCTGAAGCAGATCGAAGGCAAATGCGACCCCGCTCTCGACCCTAATTGCAAATAGGCTTATACGCGCGACCGCAACCTCACTTGTCTGGAACTGCCATGGAAGAATTTCACAAGGTCCGCCGGCTTCCGCCCTATGTTTTCGAACAGGTCAACCGGCTGAAGGCCAGCGCGCGTTCGCGCGGCGCCGACATCATCGACCTTGGCATGGGCAATCCGGACCTGCCGACGCCCAAGGCCATCGTAGACAAATTATGCGAGGTGGTGCGCGATCCGCGCACGCACCGCTATTCGTCGTCGCGCGGCATTCCGGGTCTGCGGCGTGCCCAGGCTAACTATTATGCTCGCCGCTTCGGTGTGAAACTCGACCCGGACAGCCAGGTGGTGGCGACGCTCGGCTCGAAGGAGGGGTTTGCCAATATGGCGCAGGCGATCACCGCGCCCGGCGACGTGATCCTGTGCCCCAATCCGACCTATCCGATCCACGCCTTCGGCTTCATCATGTCGGGCGGGGTCATCCGCTCGCTGCAGGTCGAGCCGGACGACGGGTTCATCCCGGCGTTGGAGCGCGGCATCCGCCATTCGATCCCGAAGCCGCTAGCACTGATCCTCAATTATCCGTCCAACCCGACGGCACTGGTCGCTTCGCTCGATTTCTACAAGGAGGTGGTGGCCTTCGCCAGGAAGAACGACATCATCATCCTGTCGGATCTCGCCTATTCGGAGATCTACTTCGACGGCAATCCGCCGCCTTCGGTGCTGCAGGTGCCGGGCGCCATAGACGTCGCGGTCGAGTTCACCTCGATGTCGAAGACCTTTTCGATGCCGGGCTGGCGCATGGGTTTTGCGGTCGGCAATGAACGGCTGATCTCGGCGCTGACGCGCGTGAAATCCTATCTCGACTACGGCGCCTTCACGCCGATCCAGGTGGCGGCGGCGCATGCACTCAACGGCGACGGCGCCGACATCGCCGAAGTGCGCGACGTCTACCGCAAACGCCGCGATGTCATGGTCGACGCCTTCAGCCGTGCCGGCTGGACCATTCCCGCGCCGGCGGCATCGATGTTCGCCTGGGCGCCGATCCCGGAGCCGTTCAAGCACTTGGGCTCGCTTGAATTCTCCAAGCTCCTGATCGAGCACGCCGACGTCGCGGTGGCGCCGGGCGTCGGCTTCGGCGAGCATGGCGACGATCATGTGCGCATCGCGCTGGTCGAAAACGAGCACCGGATCCGGCAAGCAGCGCGCAACATCAAGCGCTTCCTGACGTCCAGCGCCAAGCAGCCAAACAATGTCGTCCCGCTCGCCGCGCATCGCTGAGTGGTTCAGTCACAGCCATGACCGACCCCGCCAGCATGAACGTCCAAGCCGTCGTTTATGTCAGGCTAATCGATGAGTCGGTCTCGGTTTGGCGGCCGGTGCAAGCAAAACAAATTAGTCCGACCACATACCTCATCTTGGACCAGCCCATACCAGCCTCGGAAGTGTGGGAGTTTCAGCCCGGGACTATAGTCACCGTGACCCGGAAGCCAGATGAAAACGACGACTATCTGGTTGCGGTCGAAAATCAATTCTAGTTGGCGGGCAGACTCTCCGATGACTGAAGCGTTGCGTGTTGGAATTGCCGGCCTCGGCACTGTCGGTGCGTCGGTGGCCCGCGTGCTGCGCGACAAGGCGGCCGAACTGACGCGGCAGTGCGGACGCGACATCGTCGTGTCGGCGGTTTCGGCCCGCGATCCCAAACGCGACCGCGGCGTTGATCTTGGCACAGCACAGTGGTTCGACGACGCCGTCAAGATGGCGCAGACCGCCGAGATAGATGTCTTCGTCGAGCTGATCGGCGGCGACGAAGGCCCGTCACGCTCGTCCGTCAAAGCGGCGCTCGAGGCCGGCCGACATGTCGTCACCGCAAACAAGGCGTTGCTTGCCAAGCACGGGGTGGCATTGGCCGAGATCGCCGAGAGGAAAGGCGTGCTGCTCAATTACGAGGCGGCGGTGGCCGGCGGCATTCCGGTTATCAAGACAATGCGCGAGGCGATGGCCGGCAATTCGGTGACCCGCGTTTTTGGCATCCTCAACGGTACCTGCAATTATATTCTGACGCGCATGGAAGCCGAGGGCCTGTCCTTTGATGCCTGCCTGAAGGATGCGCAACGGCTGGGCTATGCCGAAGCCGACCCGACCTTCGACATCGAGGGCCACGACACCGCGCATAAGCTGTCGATCCTGACCAGCCTTGCCTTCGGCACGAGGATCGCCGCCAACGATATCTACATGGAAGGCATCTCCAACATCAGCCAGGCCGACATCCGCGCGGCCGGCGATCTCGGCTACCGGATCAAGCTGCTTGGCGTCGCCCAACGCACCGAAAGCGGCATCGAGCAGCGCGTGCACCCGACCATGGTGCCGACGGCCTCGGTCATCGCGCAGGTGCACGGCGTCACCAACGCGGTCGCGATAGAAACCGACATCCTCGGCGAATTGCTGCTTTCCGGCCCCGGCGCCGGCGGCAACGCCACCGCGTCGGCGGTGATCGGCGACATTGCCGACATCGCCAAGAGCCGGCCTGGCTTCCAGCATGGTCCGGTCTTCGGCCGGCCGGCGAAGGAATTGAAGCCCTACAAGAAGGCGCAGATGCGCAGCCATGCCGGCGGTTATTTCATCCGGCTGACCGTGCACGACCGCCTCGGCGTCTTCGCGGCAATAGCCAAGCGCATGGCCGACAACGACATTTCGCTGGAATCGATCGTCCAGCATGCCGCCGGGCCGGAAACCGAGGCACAGAAGACCGTCATCCTGGTCACCCACGAGACGACCGAGGCGGCGGTGCGCAAGGCCGTCGACGGCATCACCAGGGACAGCCTTCTGACCGACAAGCCGCAAGTCATCCGCATCGAGCGGGCCGGATAGCAGTCTGACATTTTGCGTTTAATCGATTGATATTGCTGCGCTTTCAAAAAGGTCCAGCGCAGGTCTTGCTGTTGTCACGGGGCTTTGACACAAGAAGCGCGTCTCTGGCGGGAGGCTAATGCATGTCGCCCAAAAGTGTGCGGCGGTTTTGGGACAACGACATGCATAAAACCAAAGTGCCAACGAGGATTGTCCATCGATGAATGTGGCCCAGAACATTGTCGCCGGCCTCGACCGGATACTGACCATGGAATTGGTGCGCGTCACCGAACGCGCCGCGGTCGCGGCCGCCAGATTGCGCGGACGCGGCGACGAGAAGGCGGCCGACCAGGTCGCGGTCGACGCCATGCGGCAGGAGCTCAACCGTCTTGCCATCAACGGCACAGTGGTGATCGGCGAGGGCGAGCGCGACGAGGCGCCGATGCTCTATATCGGCGAGGAGGTCGGTACCGGCAAAGGCCCGGCTGTCGACATCGCGCTCGATCCGCTCGAAGGCACGACGATCTGCGCCAAGAACCTGCCCAATGCGTTAGCCGTCATCGCCATTGCCGAAAAAGGCAGCCTTTTGTTTGCGCCGGACGTCTATATGGACAAGATCGCGATAGGCCCGGGTTATGCCGACGGCATCATCGACATCGATGCCTCGCCGGCCGAAAACATCGCCAGCCTGGCCAGGGCCAAGGGCGTGCCGGTGGCGGAGATCACCGCCTGTATTCTCGACCGGCCACGCCATGGCGCGTTGATCGAAGCCGTGCGGGCGACCGGAGCCGCGATCCGTCTGATCGGCGACGGTGATGTCGCCGGGGTCATCCACACCACCGACCCGGACGAGACCGGCATCGACATTTATCTCGGCACCGGAGGGGCGCCGGAAGGCGTGCTCGCAGCTGCCGCCTTGCGCTGCACCGGTGGCCAAATGCAGGGCAGGTTGATCCTCGACACGCCGGAAAAGCTGGTGCGCGCCGCCAAGATGGGCATCTCGGACCCCAAACGGATCTACCACACGCAAGACATGGCGCGCGGCGACGTGCTGTTTGCCGCGACCGGCGTGACCGACGGCAACATGCTGGCCGGCGTCAAGTTCGGCCGCAATTTCATCACCACGCACACGATCGTGCTGCGTTCGTCATCGCGGACCGTGCGCGAAATCAAGGCCAGGCACCAGGATCTGGAAAAGTTTTGATTTCGACTCAGTTAGCCGTTGCATATTGTGCGCAATGACAAATTGCAGACGGCGCGTCACGTGACGGGGGAAAGACGCTTTTTCCTCGATGTCAGGCAATCGGCCACCGGCGTTTCCTGGGAACACCGGCTGACCGAGCGCCAGGACATGGCTGCGCTCGCCATCGCGCAAGGTTATGGCGTGCCCGATATCGTGGCGCGCGTGCTGGCCGGGCGCGGCGTCACCGCCGAGCAGACTGAGCGGTTTCTGGATCCGACCATCCGCAACATGCTGCCCGACCCGGCATCGCTGACCGACATGGACAAGGCCGCCGCCCGCATCGCCCAGGCGGTGACGGCCAGGGAAAAGGTGGCGATCTTTGGCGACTACGATGTCGACGGCGCCGCCTCGTCGGCGCTGCTCAAGCGCTTCCTCGCACATTTCTCGGTGCCGTCGGAGATCTACATACCGGACCGCATCTTCGAGGGTTACGGCCCCAATCCGGAAGCGATGCGCGAACTCGTCTCGCGCGGCGCGACGCTGATCGTCACCGTCGATTGCGGCACCAACAGTGCTGCTTCCATCGACGCGGCGAAGGCCGCTGGCGCCGACGTCGTGGTGCTCGATCACCATCAGGTCGGCGGGCCGTTGCCGGCGGCGGCTGCGATCGTCAACCCAAATCGCGAGGACGACCTTTCCGGCCAAGGCCATCTTTGTGCCGCCGGCGTCGTCTTCCTTTGCCTGGTGCAGACCGCGAAGATCCTCCGCAGCCGCTTGCCGGATGCCGCATCGCCGGACCTGCTTGCCCTGCTCGACCTGGTGGCGCTGGGCACAGTCTGCGACGTGGTGCCGCTCACCGGCGTCAACCGCGCCTTCGTGGTCAAGGGGCTGCAGGTGGCGCGACAGCAGAGAAACGAAGGGCTGGCGGCGCTGGCGCGGGTCTCGCGTATAGGCGAGCCGATCAGCACGTTCCATCTGGCCTTTCTGATCGGTCCGCGTATCAACGCCGGCGGGCGCATCGGCGACGCAGCACTTGGCAGTCGCCTCCTTGCCACCGACGACCCGGTCGAAGCCCGCACCATCGCCGAGACGCTGGATCGGCTCAACCAGGAGCGGCAGTCGATGGAGCAGGAGATGCTGGCCGCGGCGCGCTCAGAGGCCGACGCCGAGCTTGCCGGCGGTAATGGTCCGGCAATCGTGGTCACAGCCAGCAGCAACTGGCATCCGGGCATTGTCGGCCTGCTTGCCTCGCGGCTCAAGGACCATGCGCGCCGGCCCGCATTTGCCATCGCCTTCAACGCCAATGGTGTCGGTACCGGTTCAGGCCGTTCAGTGTCTGGCTTCGACCTCGGCCGGCTGGTGCGCGAGGCTGCCGATGCCGGACTGATCGTCAAGGGCGGCGGCCACGGAATGGCGGCCGGCATCACCGTCGAGCGGGCGAAGCTCGGCGCGCTCCGGGCTTTTTTCGAAGAGCGCGCGGCGGTGGATGTGTTCCGCCTGCAAGGCGAGGAGAGCCTGCCGATCGACGGCGCGCTTGCCGCCGAGGGCGCGACGCTTGCGCTGCTCGATGCGCTTGAGAGGGCAGGGCCGTTCGGCGCCGGGCACGTCGCGCCGGTGTTCGCGCTGCCGCGCCACCGGCTTGTCGATGCGCGGGCGGTCGGCAGCAACCACATCCGCGCCGAACTGCAGTCGGAAAGCGGCGGCCGTATCCAGGCGATCGCCTTTCGCGCCGTCGATACTGCGCTCGGCGAATTCCTGTTCAAGAACAGGGGCAAACCGGTGCACGTCGCCGGCTCGCTGTCGGGCAACCACTGGAACGGCAACCGCACGGTGCAATTTCGTATCGTCGACGCGGCGCTTGCCTGAGAGCTCGCTGACCGCTCTGCCTAAGCGAGGACGGTCTGCAGTCGGGTCAGATCGCCGATCTGCGCCATCGTTGCCTGGTAGCCGATACGGATCGCTTCGTCGGCGCGGTGGAATTCGGTCAGGCCGATATGGCTGAGCTTCGGCTGCAGCGATATGTCCGGCGGGTCACCGGCCAGCCTGGCGCGCGAAATGCGGTCCTGGATGATGTTGAAGGCTTCGACCATGACGCCGGTAATGCCGAGCCGCGTCTCGCGCGACTGGCGTTCGGGATCGGCGTGGCCGGCCCTCGGCGCGTCTTTCTCGATGACCAGCTCGCCGGCACTATGCTTGATCACCGCGGCGCGGCCGAACAGATCGTAGTGAAGGTTCACCGCAACCACGAGCGGCTGCTCGTAGGCACGGCAGACCGAGACCGGCACCGGATTGACCAGGGCGCCGTCAACCAGCACACGCCCATTGCAGGCGACCGGCTCGAACACGCCGGGCAGCGCGTAAGAGGCGCGCATGGCGGTGCTCAACGAGCCGCTCGACAGCCAGATCTCATGGCCGGTGCGGATTTCCGAAGCGACGCAGACGAATGGTTTTGGCAGGTCCTCGAAGCGGATGCCGGCTATGTGCTCGCGCAGCCGCGCATCGAGCTTCATGCCACCGAACAGGCCGCTGCCGCGTAGATTGAGGTCGAGAAGGCCAAAAATGCGCCGCCTGGTCAGGCTGCGCGCGAATTCTTCCAGCTCGTCGAGCTTGCCGGCAACATAGCAGCCGCCGACCAGCGCGCCGATCGAGGTGCCGGCGATCATCGACACTTCGATGCCGGCTTCGTCAAGCGCGCGCAGCACGCCGATATGCGCCCAGCCGCGCGCACAGCCGCCACCCAATGCCAGCGAAATCCCTGTTTTACCGGGGGATTTGGTTTCGGATGCGCCCGCGGCCGAGGAGAGGCCATTGGCCTCCCGAACGTCAGGTCTGTTGCGCAATGACGCCCAGTCGAGCATCACAATCTCCCTTGTCCCACGGTCATCCTACAGGCGGGCCGTATCGAAATCATGAATATACGTGGCTGAAGTGCTGCGAATGGTTCATATTGATGGTGTATTGGGCTTTCGATAGGTTTTTTCCGCATCGAACAGCGGCTTGCTGCCGTCGCTGGCAAGCGTTCCTTTGCCATCGCTCAGCCCCACCGTCCGATAAAAGCATGAACGTCGGCCGGTGTGACAAGTTGCTTCGTGACCCAGCACTTTGACGCGCAACCATATCGCGTCCTGGTCACAATCCGTGAGCATCTCGACGACATGCTGGACATTGCCCGAGGTTTCGCCCTTCTTCCACAGCGCGTTGCGCGAACGCGACCAGTAGTGCGCGATGCCGGTCTCGAGCGTTAGCGCCAGCGCCTCGGCATTCATATGCGCGACCATCAGCAGCATGCCGTCTTCGGCATCGGTGACCACGACAGTGACGAGGCCGGCAGCATCGAAGCGCGGTGACAGGACCGCGCCTTCCTCGAGTGCCTTCTTGTCTTTTGGAGCTTTCGGGAATTCCAATGCCGACATTCGCCGGTCCTTATCTAGCGAAGCCGGCAGGCCGATCAGATCCTGCCGCCGCGCACCATGGTAACGAAGCGGACCTGCTCTTCGGGTGTGTCCTTGAAGACGCCGGTGAAGGTTGAGGTCAGCGTGGTCGAGCCCTGCTTGCGGATGCCGCGCATGGCCATGCACATATGCTCCGCCTCAAGCATAACGGCCACGCCGCGTGGATTGAGCACGTCCTGGATGACGCCGGCAATCTGCGCGGTCATCGCTTCCTGGGTCTGCAGGCGATGGGCGAAGATGTCGACGACGCGGGCTATCTTGGACAGGCCGACAACCTTGCCGTCAGGCAGATAGCCGACATGCGCCTTGCCGATGATCGGCACCATGTGATGCTCGCAATGCGAGTGGAAGGATATGTCCTTGACGAGGACGAGATCGTCATAGCCGGCGACTTCCTCGAACGTGCGGCCAAGTTCCTCGGCTGGGCACATATCATAGCCGTTGAACATTTCGCTGAACGCCTTGGTGACGCGCTTCGGCGTGTCGATCAGGCCCTCGCGGTCAGGGTTGTCGCCGGTCCAGCGCAACAAGGTGCGCACAGCGGCTTCGACTTCGGCCTCGCTCGGCCGGTCGGTGACCGGCTTTTCCATATAGGCAGACCGCGGCATGAGTTTCTTGATAACGGCGTCCATAAAGGCGTCTCCCGTAGTTCCTCTCTCAGGAGGAACGAGTTGAACGGACCACGACCTTTCGGGTGTCAGAAACTCGCCCGGTTTCCAGCCCGTAAGTGGCGTGAACAGAATTGGGTATGACGAGGTTTGTGGTCGCCTTGTCGATACCCGACTATCGCCATTATATATGTTCGTGCCGAGCGAAAGGAAGACGCCAGAGCGGCAATGACTGTTCGCTGGGCGGCGACGGATTGGAAAAATATGATCGACGATGTTTACAATGCGAAAATTCTGGGTTTTGCCGGAAACATCGCACGGATCGGCCGGCTCGAGCGGCCCGACGCAACCGCACGAGCACATTCCAAGCTGTGCGGCTCGACGGTGACCGTCGATCTGAAGATGGATGATGGCGTTGTCAGCGATTTCGCGCATGACGTGAAGGCCTGTGCGCTTGGCCAGGCGTCGTCTTCGATCATGGCGCAGCATGTCGTCGGCGCCAGCGCCGAAGAATTGCGCAGCGTGCGCGAGACGATGCTGAAGATGCTGAAGGAAAATGGCCCGCCGCCCGAAGGCCGCTTCGCCGACCTGAAATACCTGGAACCGGTGCGCGACTACAAGGCGCGCCACGCCTCGACCATGCTGACCTTCGACGCAGTGGTCGATGCCGTCGGCCAGATCGAAAAGAAGCGGGCGGAAGAGGCGGCCTAGATCTCGGCAAGGAAACGCCGGCTTTCGGCGAATTCCGCCCGGACCCAGTCGGCAAAAGCCGTGGCCGGCTCGGAAAGGTCATTCAGCCTTCTGGCCACTAGCCAATAGGCGCCGGACGCGACGTCGATGTCGAAAGGCTTGATCAGCGCGCCGGATGCAAGTTCTTCGCCGATCTGCAAAAGATCGCCCAGTGCGACGCCATGTCCAAGCAAGGCTGCCTGCTTCGAAAGCGAAGCATCCGCGAGCATCGGGCCGCGCGCAGGCACGGCTTCAGCCGTCACGCCGGCCGCTTCGAACCAGCGCGCCCAAGCCTGACGGTTTTCTTCGTGCAGCAATGTATAGCGACCAAGGTCGATCGGCTTTTCCAGAACTGGGCCGGATGCAAGAAGTGCCGGCGATAGAACTGGTGAATCGACGACCGCGGCAAGCTGTTCGGCTTCGCTGCGTGGCCATGAGGTGGCATGCGCACTGAAGCGTAGGGCAAGTTCGGGCTGATCGCTGCGAAACTCTATCAGCCTCGGGTCGACCTCAAGGGAAACGTCGATATCGGGTCGCAACTCGCGAAACCGGTTGAGCCGCGGCACCAGCCATACGGATGCAAGCGACGGCTCGACGCTGACACGGACCACGGACTGCGTCGGGGCCGCCGTCAATTCCGAAAGCAGCCTGTCGATCCCCTCGAAACTTCTGACCAACTGGTCGAGCAGCCGCCGGCCGGTGTCGGTCAACTCGACGCGGCGATGATGGCGGAAGAACAAAGGTTGGCGCAGGAAGGTTTCGAGCTCGCGGATCTGGCGGCTGATCGCTGCCTGCGAAACGTAAAGCTCCTCGGCCGCACGGCTGAAGCTCAGGTGACGACCGGCTGCTTCGAAGCTTCTAAGAGCCGTCAAGGGGAGGTGTCCGCGCTTCATTCGCATAACTCAGAGTTATCTGACGTGCACGTTATACTCGTTTGA
This sequence comes from Mesorhizobium sp. ISC25, assembly GCF_042295465.1. Classification (NCBI taxonomy): domain Bacteria; kingdom Pseudomonadati; phylum Pseudomonadota; class Alphaproteobacteria; order Hyphomicrobiales; family Phyllobacteriaceae; genus Mesorhizobium; species Mesorhizobium sp. ISC25. The sequence continues at coordinate 929,606 of NZ_CP135441.1, forward strand.
AGATCAAGGCCAGCGGCGCTCTAATCGGTGCTCAAGGAGTGCTGCCATGATCCAGTTTCTCAACATTCTGGGCGATGTCGTGCGGATCGCGACGTTTCAATGGCACGACGAGAAACCGCATAGGGATTGGTACGAGGAGAGGCCGCCGACCAGTGTCGCCGTATGCCGGAAGCCGGCGCCCGACCGCTACCCGGTTCGCCGTACCAGGCCATGACGGGATTGCCGGAACGCCATTGCGTTCCCAGTCCGATGCGCACATCTATCGTGTGGGAAAATGCGATGTGGAGACTGCGGTGGTTGACCAACATCGGCATGCGCACGGCGCCAGGCCGATTCGACAAGGACGCAACTGGCCCGGCCCGTGGCGCAAGACGCCGGGCCGCGTCTTCGGCACGTCGCTTGTCCGGCTCTACCAGCTGACGCTGTCCGGCTTCGTCGGCAATTCCTGCCGGCATCTGCCGACCTGTTCCGAATACGCGCACGAAGCGATCGCCCGCCACGGGCTGTGGGCCGGCGGCTGGATGGGGTTTTTCCGGGTGCTGCGCTGCGGACCGTTCGGAACGCACGGCATCGACCGCGTGCCGGAGATCTTGGCTGATCGTTACCGTTGGTTCACGCCATGGCAGTACTGGCGGATCGGGAAAAAACGCAGCGACCTGGACAGCTGACCGCAACTGTTCAGTGCACAACCGGACCGCTTTTACGATCTGGTAGGGTTAACCGCAGCTTGCGCGGACATCGCGCATTTGAGACAAAATCGAGACAAGACGCCTCGCTAAGCCGCTCCTGACACCCTTCAGGAGAGGTTACCAAATGCGCCGGATAGATCGTCTTCCCTTCGTTTTCGCCGTGGTTCTCTATGTCCTGGCGTGGCTGTTGGGTTTTCCGATCCGTGCGCAGTCGGCGCCGCTCGCGGACGTCGAATGCACCCTGATCGTCGACGCCGCAAGCGGCGAGACGCTGTATCGGCAAGGGAGCTGCGACCAGCGCTTCAGTCCCGCCTCGACATTCAAGGTTCCGCTGGCGCTGATCGGCTATGATGCCGGAATCCTGAGCGACGAGCACACGCCAAGCTGGGAGTACAAGGCAGAGTTCAATGCGCCGAAACGGGACCGCAAGACCGTCGACCCGACGATCTGGGAAAGGGATTCGGTCCTTTGGTTCTCACGCGAGGTTACGCGCCGGCTCGGCAGCAAACAGTTTGCCGGCTATGTGTCGAGATTGGACTATGGCAACACCGACGTCTCCGGCACTGCCGGCAGGAATGACGGACTCACCCATTCCTGGGTGAACTCTTCGCTCGAGATATCGCCGATCGAGCAGGTCGATTTCCTGCGCAAGCTGCTGGCGCGGAAACTGCCGGTCTCGGACAAGGCGCATGCGATGACCAGCGCGATTGTTCCGACCTTCCGGACCGGCGGCTGGACGGTGCAGGGCAAGACCGGAACGACCAGGCTTGGCGACAGCGCCGACAAGCGCTCGCTTGGCTGGTTTGTCGGCTGGGCGCAGACGGATGCTCGCAAGATCGTCTTTGCCCGCCTGGTAGTCGATACGAAACGTTCCGACACGCCAAAGGGACTCAAAACGCGGGCGATGTTCCTGAAAGAGCTGCCGAATCTCGTCAGGTGACCTACATCCGGCTTTACGGCGCCGAAAACTGCCCATAAAAGACCGCTCGCCGCCGGACGCATCCGGCTCTTACTGATGCATGTCGTAGCCCCAAAACCGCTACGCAGTCTTGGGCGCCATGCATTTCACCACCCGCGCTCGTTTGCGGGACTGGATAGGAGAATTTTATGCTGAATTCCGTTTCCCTGACATTTCCAGATGGCTCCGTCCGCGACTACGACGCGGCGATGACCGGCGCCGGCCTGGCGGAATCGATCTCGAAGTCGCTGGCCAAGAAGGCCGTTGCCTATTCGATCGACGGCACGTTGCGCGACCTTTCCGACCCGATCGGCAAATCGGGCAAGCTCGAAATCATTACCCGCGAGGATCCGCGCGCGCTGGAGCTCATCCGCCACGATGCGGCGCATGTGCTGGCCGAAGCCGTGCAGGAACTTTGGCCGGGAACGCAAGTGACCATCGGGCCGGTGATCGAAAACGGATTCTACTACGATTTTGCCCGCAACGAGCCATTCACGCCCGACGATTTCCCGGTGATCGAGAAGAAAATGCGCGAGATCATTGCGCGCAACAAGCCGTTCACCAAAGAGGTGTGGTCGCGTGATAAGGCGAAAAAGATCTTTGCCGACAAGGGCGAGCGCTACAAGCTCGAGCTGATCGACGCCATCGCCGAGGATCAGGACCTCAAGATCTATGCACAGGGCGACTGGTTCGACCTTTGCCGCGGCCCGCATATGGCCTCGACCGGCCAGATCGGCAACGCCTTCAAGCTGATGAAGGTCGCCGGCGCCTATTGGCGCGGCGATAGCAACAATCCGATGCTGACGCGCATCTACGGCACGGCCTGGGCCGATCAGGCGCAGCTCGAGGCCTACCAGACGATGCTGGAGGAGGCCGAGAAGCGCGACCACAGGAAGCTCGGCCGTGAGATGGACCTGTTCCACTTCCAGGAGGAAGGCCCCGGGGTCGTGTTCTGGCACGCCAAGGGCTGGAGGATGTTCCAGAACCTAGTGAATTACATGCGTCGCCGCCTCGACGAGCAGGGCTATCAGGAAGTCAACGCGCCGCAGGTGCTCGACAAGAGCCTGTGGGAGACGTCAGGCCACTGGGGCTGGTACCGGGACAACATGTTCAAGGTGACGGTTGCTGGCGACGACACCGACGACGACCGGGTGTTTGCGCTGAAGCCGATGAACTGCCCCGGCCACGTCCAAATCTTCAAGCACGGGCTGAAGTCCTACCGCGATCTGCCGGTAAAACTTGCGGAATTCGGCAATGTGCATCGCTATGAGCCGTCCGGCGCGCTGCACGGGCTGATGCGCGTGCGCGGCTTTACCCAGGACGATGCCCACATCTTCTGCACCGAGGAACAACTCGCCGACGAATGCATCAAGATCAACGACCTGATCCTGTCGACCTATGCCGATTTCGGCTTCGACGAAATCACCGTCAAGCTGGCGACCCGCCCTGAAAAACGGGTCGGCACCGACGCGATGTGGGATCATGCCGAGGGCGTGCTGCAGGACGTGCTCGACAAGATCGCGGCGCGGTCGGGCAACCGGATCAAGACGGGCGTCAATCCGGGCGAGGGCACGTTCTACGGGCCGAAGTTCGAATATGTGCTGAAGGACGCCATAGGCCGCGACTGGCAATGCGGCACGACGCAGGTTGATTTCAACCTGCCGGAACGGTTCGGCGCCTTTTACATCGGCTCGGATTCGGAAAAGAAGCAGCCGGTGATGGTGCATCGCGCCATCTGCGGCTCGATGGAGCGGTTTCTCGGCATCCTGATCGAGAATTATTCCGGCCATTTCCCGCTCTGGTTCGCACCGCTGCAGGTGGTGGTGGCGACGATCACTTCCGATGCCGACGATTACGCGCGAAAGGTCGTCGCGCAATTGAAAGCGGCCGGGCTGATCGCCGAAGCTGACCTGCGCAACGAGAAGATCAACTACAAGGTCCGCGAGCATTCGCTTGCCAAGGTCCCGGTCATCCTCGTTTGTGGCAAGCGCGAGGCCGAGGAGGAAACGGTCAATGTCCGCCGTCTCGGGTCGCGCGACCAGGAATCGCTCGGCCTCGCAGCTGCCGTGAAGCTGCTTGCCAACGAGGCGGTAACGCCTGACCGCAAGCGCCGCGCAGCCTGAACCAGCCGACCAGCAATGAAAATGGCGGTGGAGCGATCCACCGCCATTTTTCATATGCCTGTCACGCCAATTGTGTAGCGAGCCCCATGCTCAAGCTGAAGATGCGCGAAAGACCATTTCCAGAGCTCTCCTATGCCGGTCCGCATCAGCCGGCGCTGACGCGCTGGTTCATCCATTCGGTCGAAGGCCTGTCAGGACGTGATCGTTTCGCGGCACTCTATGATTTCTGGCGCCGGCACGTGGTGCCGAACGGCGAGCGCGTGTTCAGCCGCATGCTGGAATTGATCGACGTCCGGGTGCGGACCGCCGGTCAATGGCTGCCGGCAAACTGCCCGAGACGCCGCTGGTGATTGTTGCCAACCATCCGTTCGGAATTGGCGATGGTATTGCCGTGCTGTCGTTGGCGGAGCAGCTCGGCCGCCCGTTCCGCGTAATGATCCATAAGGATCTGCTCAAGATCCGCGAGATGGAACCCTATTCGCTGCCGATCGACTTTTCCGAGACCAAGGACGCGCTGAAGAACAACATGGCAGTGCGTCACGAGGCAGTTAAGCTGCTCAAGCAGGGCGTCACAATCGTTGTCTTCCCGGCCGGCGGCGTGGCTACCGCGCCGAAGGGATTTGGCCGGGCGCGCGATCTGCCGTGGAAGATGTTTCCGGCCCGTCTCGTTCAGGATGCCAAGGCATCGGTCATCCCGATGCATTTTTCCGGGCAGAACGGGCGGCTGTTCCATCTGGTCAGCGGGCCGATGAACATGGCCGAGCGCGACGGGCGTGTCGCGAAATTCGTCGGCAAGGCCTCGCTGACCCTGCGCACATCGTTGCTCATCCGCGAATTTGCGCGGCTATCCGGCAAATCGATCGACGTGCGCGTGGGCGATGCGCTGGGGTGGGACCAACTGGAGCCGCTGCGCGACCGCAAGGCCTTGCTCGACCGCCTTCAGCGTGGCGTCTTCGACCTGGCGCCGGTCGAGGCGCGTGGCCGCGTGCCGTTGCTGGCGCGACGCATGCGCAAGGCAGCTTAGAGAGGCAGGGCTTAGTCGGCGCCTTCCTCGGAATCGATGGCGGAAGCCTCGGTGGCTAGGACCTCGATGTCCTGGTTGTGCCCAGCCACCACCGTAAAATCCTTTTGGTAGATGCGGTCGCGGTTCTTGGCGATGATGGTGTAGTCGCCCTCGGCCAGCACCATCGAGGCAAAGGCGCCGACGGTTTCCTTGATCGGATCGCCGGACTCGTTCAGCAGCGACCAGGAGGTGTCGGCGATCGCCTCGCCGCCCGGTTCGCGCACCAGCTTCATGGTCAACTCGGCGGCCCGGTGCTCGACGGTCGCTTCGGTCAGCTTGCCGGCCTCGACGCGGATGTCGGAGCGGATGACCGCGTTCACCGCGCCATAGGTCGACACGACGTGGTAGGTGCCGGCATTGAGCCGCACGACGCTGTTCGGCTCGACATCAGGTATGATCAGGGCGCGATCGCCGTCGGCCGCGGCGTGGCTCTCATAGATCGAGAAGCGCAGCTTCTTCGGCGGTATGCGTACCCCGCCGGACAGCACGGCATCAAGCTTGAGGCCGCCTGCATCGAGCACGAGGCTCTCGCGCTTGGCTTCCTTGCCGACGGTGATGCGCTTGGTGGCGCCGGCCCGCCCGTAGGAGGCGTGGACCAGATACGAACCCGGCTCGAGCTGGAATACGGCGGTGCCGCCATGAGCGGAGGCGACCATCGGCAGCTTGCCGTCGCTGGCCGATTCGGGCTTGAAGACGCGCCAGACGATGCCGCGCGTGATGTCGGCGCCCTTGTCGGTCAATTGCGCCGACAGCGTGATTGCCCCGCTGCTCCCCAACGCCAGCGATGTCTCGCTTTTCGGAGGCGCATAGCCCGAAATTCCGGGAAGTTTCAGCTCGCCGAGGCCGTCCACATCCTGGGCGACGGCGAGCGAAACCGGCACCATCAACAGTGCGGCAGCGAGCCATATCAGGAAAAGACGCAATGTCCCCTCAAACATGCCTTGCGTTGAAGCCCAAGGCGGTGGCAATTTCAAGGCTTAAGAGTCCGGTCGGCTTCTGCTACAGGGCTCTTTGTCCGGCGCGCCGCGCCAATGCCCAAGCCGCCCGATGTCTCGATGGTGCGCTTCAGCTCAAATTCCAGGAGACTTGCGCCCATGGCGTCGCCGATCATCGATCTTCTGCTGACCCGAAATTCCGCGCCGATCCCGGATTTGAAAGAACCGGCGCCGAGCGATACGGAGATCGCGACGATGATCGCCGCCGCCTCGCGGGTGCCGGACCATGGCCGGCTGGAGCCTTGGCGTTTCATCCTTTATCGCGGCGAGGCTCGCATCGAGATCGGCAAGAAGCTGGCAGAACTTGCCGAACAGCGCGAAGGGCCGCTGCCGGAAGGCCGGCGCAACCAGGAATTGGCGCGCTTTTCGCGGGCCCCGCTGGTCATCGGCGTGATCTCGATCCCCAGGGAAAATCCAAAGATCCCGCAATGGGAGATGTTCCTGTCCGGCGGCATGGCGGCGATGAACCTGATGCTTGCCGCCAATGCGCTGGGCTACGGCACCAACATGATCAGTAACTGGTATTCCGACGTGCCCGAGGGCAGGGCGATCCTCGGCCTGGCGCCACATGAACGGGTCGTCGGTTTTCTCCATATCGGCTCCTACCAGGGGCCGGCACCGGAGCGGCCACGCCCCGATCCGGCAAAGCTCTATGCCGATTATTCGGGGCCGTGGGTGGGATAGTTTTCGACGCGGCACAGACGCTAAGGGTCAAGCCCGGCGGCGCTGGCTCGGGCCAGGAGCCGTTCGGCGAGCTTGAGATGCGGCCGGTCGTACATCTTGCCGTCGATGCCGACGACGCCGGGGTTTCCCGCCGCCTTGAACGCCTCGACGATCGCCAGGGCACTTTTCACCGCTTGCGCCGAAGGGGTGAAGGCGGCGTTGATGACCGGCACCTGCGCCGGATGGATCGCCAGCTTGCCGGTGAAACCGTCGCGCTCGGCCTCGGCGCATTCGGCCTCGAAACCGGCCATGTTGCGAAAATCCGGAAAGACGGTGTCGATTGCGGCGACTTCCGCGGCACTTGCGGCGAGGATGGTCATGGTGCGGGCGAAGCGGAATACATCCGTGTAGCGGCCGTTCTCGTCGCGCGTCGCGCGCGCGCCGATTGCCGCCGACAAATCCTCCGCGCCCCAGGTGACGCCGACAAGCCGCGCGCCTGCCTTGGTGTAGGTCGCGGTGGCCAGAACGCCGGCGGCGGTTTCTGTGATGATCGGCAGGATCCTGATAGCTCCATCCGGCAGGCCGCTTTCAGCTTCGTGCACCCTGAGCTTGGCCGAGAGATGCTGGACATCCAGTCCGCTGTTCGACTTAGGAAGCATGATGCCGTCTGGTTTTGCTGGCACGAGCGCCGCCAGATCGTCGTCGGTCAGTCCGGTCGAAAGGTCATTGACGCGCACATAAATCACGGAGTTGGTTCGGTGCCTGTGCCCGGCGATGAAACGCGCCGCAATGTCGCGCGCCAGACCCTTGTTCTGCGCGGCAATCGAATCCTCGAGATCGACGATGACCACGTCGGCGCCCACGCCAAAGGCCTTCTCCAGCTTCTTTTCCGAATCGCCGGGAACGAAGAGCAGGGAACGCATCGGCTATGCCTTTTTCATCATCATCGCTTGCCTCGTGCATTTGGCAACCAGGACGTCGTTCTGGTTATAGGCGCGATGCTCGAACTCGACGACGCCGCGGTCCGGCTTCGACCTGGATTCGCGCACCGAGACGACAGTGGTCTCGACGCGAATGGTGTCGCCATGGAAGACGGGGTGCGGAAACACCGTCTCCTTCATGCCGAGATTGGCGATGGTGGTGCCGACGGTGATGTCGTTGACCGAGATGCCGATCATCAGGCCCAGCGTGAACAGCGAATTGACGAGGGGCTTGCCCCATTCGCTCTTGGCGGCGAAGTCGAAATCGATGTGCAGCGGCTGCGGGTTCAGCGTCATCACCGAAAACAGCATGTTGTCGCTTTCGGTCACGGTCTTGCGCAGCGTGTGCTTGAACGCATGGCCGACAACGAACTCCTCAAGGTAAAGTCCGGCCATTGTCGATCTCCTCCGCTGCTTAAGGGTTGATAGGCGTTGCATACCGGGCTCGCAAGCCAGTTAACGAACATGGTGAACCGTTCGTAAACCATTTGTGCCTACGGTCTCGACAGGGGCCAGAAGCGTTCTGGCAAAGGGCGTAAGCAGGCGACATGGTCGTTTCGCATTTCCTGAAATGGATCCACACGGCGAAGGTGTCGGAGCGCGCTGCGGCGGCAAGCGCGCTGGCTCGCGCCTATGTCGACTCGGACCTGCCTTTCGAGGACCGCTGCGCTGCCGAGGCTGCGCTGACGTTGCTGCTCGATGACGCATCGTCGAAGGTGCGACTGGCGATCGCCGACGCGCTTTCCATGAGCCATCATGCGCCGCCGCAGATCGTCAGCGCGCTGGCCTCGGACCAGCCGGAAGTCGCGGCCTTGGTGCTGGCGCGGTCGCCGCTGCTTACCGATGGCGACCTGATCGATCGGGTTGCCGGCGGCCAGAAGGCGACGCAGAGGGTGATCGCCGACCGGCCGCGCGTGTCGATGTCGGTTGCGGCGGCGATCGCCGAGATCGGCGAGCCGGAAGCCTGCGTCACGCTGCTCGCCAACAGCGGCGCCGATATCGCATCCATCAGCTTTCGCCGCATGGCGGAGCGGCACGGCCATCTGCCGATGGTGCGCGAGGCGCTGATTGCCGACGTGCGCCTGCCCGCCGATTGCCGGCATTTGCTGCTGGTCAAAGTGGGCGAGACGCTCAAGGGCTCGCCGCTGGTGCTGGCGCTGATGGGCGCCGCCAGGGCCGAGCGCGTCACGCGCGATGCCTGCATCAAAGCTTCGGTGACATTGATCGAAGGCACGCATGCCGAGGAACATACCGCACTCGTCGAACATCTGCGCCTGCGCGGCGACCTGACCGCAAGCTTCGTCATCCGCACCATCGCGCACGGCAAAGTCGATTTCTTTGGCTCGGCGCTGGTCGCGCTCAGCCAGCAGTCCGAGCAACGGGTGAGGGCACTGCTGGCCGGCGGGCATGACATAGCGTTGCAGGCACTGTTCCTCAGCGCCGGGCTTGCCGCCGCCACCCACGCCATCATCCTGCGCGCGCTGAAGGTCTGGCGCGAGGTCGCCAATGGCAAACGCCTCGCCGGCGTCCAGGAAGTCAGCTGGCTGATGCTGAAGGAATTGGGAGGGCAGTCCGCCGAAGGCGATCTCGCCGGGCTGGTCAAATCGATCCATCTCGACACGCTGCGCGAAAACGCACGCGGGCACGCGCTGGCCATCGCCGCTGCCTAAAGCAATTCCAGAAAAAGTCTGAAACGGTTTTCCATCCGGAATTGCGTCAAAACAAAAAGGTAGAGCGGTTCGGCGTTTCCGTGAAACGCTGAACCGTTTAGGCTCGTCCTTCGCGAAAATATCCGGATAGTAACAACCGCCGTCTGTGGCTCGCCGGGCAGAAGACGTTCAGATATCCAGCACTTCCGTCTCGGCGAATTCCGCGCGTTCCTGGATGAAGCGGAAGCGGGCCTCGGGCTTGGTGCCCATCAGTGCGTCGACAGCATCCTTGGTCGCCGCCTCGGCGTCGATCACATCGACCCGCAGCAGCGTGCGCTTTCTCGGGTCCATGGTGGTTTCCTTGAGCTGGGCAGCCATCATTTCGCCCAGCCCCTTGAAGCGGCCGATTTCGACCTTGCCGCGCCCGGTGAATTCGGTGCGCAGGAGTTCGTCCTTGTGCGCATCGTTGCGGGCATAAGCGACCTTGCCGCCTTGCCGGATCGAATACAGCGGCGGCACCGCCAGATAGAGATGGCCGCCGCGGACCAGGCTTGGCATCTCCTGGTAGAAAAAGGTGATCAGCAGCGAGGCGATATGGGCGCCGTCGACGTCGGCATCGGTCATGATGATGACCCGGTCGTAACGCAGGTCCTCGTCGCGATATCTCGAGCGCGTGCCGCAGCCAAGCGCCTGGATGAGGTCGGATATCTGCTGGTTGGCGGCAAGCTTGTCGTTGCCGGCGCTGGCGACGTTGAGGATCTTGCCGCGCAGGGGCAGCACCGCCTGGCTGGCGCGGTCGCGCGCCTGCTTCGCCGAGCCACCGGCCGAATCGCCCTCGACGATGAAAAGTTCGGCACCGGCGGCGGCATTCTGCGTGCAGTCGGCGAGCTTGCCGGGCAGGCGCAGCTTGCGCACAGCACTCTTGCGCGACACTTCCTTTTCCTGGCGGCGGCGCACCCGCTCGTCGGCGCGCGCGATCACCCATTCGAGCAGTTTCGAAGCTTCCTGCGGATTGTCGGCCAGCCAGTGGTCGAACGGGTCGCGGATGGCGCTTTCGACGATGCGGATCGCCTCGATCGTCGCCAGCCTGTCCTTGGTCTGGCCGACGAATTCCGGTTCGCGGATGAACACCGACAGCATGCCCGCCGCCGAGATCATCACATCCTCGGACGTGACGATCGAGGCGCGCTTGTTGCCGACCAGATCGGCATAGGCACGCAAGCCGCGCGTCAGAACGTTGCGGAACCCGGCCTCATGCGTGCCGCCCTCCGCGGTCGGGATGGTGTTGCAATAGGAATTGATAAAACCGTCGCCGCCGAACCAGGTCACCGCCCATTCGAGCGAACCGTGGCCGCCCTGCTTCTCGCTCTTGCCGGCGAACATTTCACGGGTCACCTGGAATTCGTCGCCGAGCGAGGCTTTCAAATAGTCCTTGAGGCCGCCCGGAAAATGGAATTCTGCCTTGGCCGGCGTCGTGTCCTTTTCCTTGATCAGCGAGGGATCGCAGGTCCAGCGGATTTCGACACCGCCGAACAGATAGGCCTTTGACCGCGCCATGCGGTAGAGCCGCGCCGGCTCAAAAGCCGCGCCCTTGCCGAAAATCTGCTCGTCTGGATGGAAGCGGATCTTCGTGCCGCGCCGGTTGTGCACCTCGCCGACCTGCTCCAGGCCGGTCACAGGAATGCCGCGCGAGAACTTTTGCCGATAAAGTTTCCTTCCCAGCGCCACCTCGACCTCGAGATGGTCGGACAGCGCGTTGACGACGGAAACGCCGACACCGTGCAGGCCGCCGGACGTTTCGTAAACCTTACTGTCGAACTTGCCGCCTGAATGCAGCGTCGTCATGATGAGTTCGAGCGCCGGCTTCTTGAATTTCGGGTGCGGATCGACCGGGATGCCGCGGCCATTGTCGGTAACGGACAGGTATCCGTCGGCGGAAAGTTCGACATCGATGAAGGTCGCATGGCCGGCGACCGCCTCGTCCATCGAATTGTCGATGACCTCGGCAAACAGATGGTGCATCGCCTTGTCGTCGGTGCCGCCAATGTACATGCCCGGGCGGCGGCGCACCGGCTCCAGGCCCTCCAGCACCTCGATGTCGGCGGCACTGTAGCTCTCGCTGGCGTCACGGGCCGCCGGCCGCTTCGCCGCCTGCACCAGCGGGTCGGCTGGGCGCGCGGCGGCGCGAACCGGTTGCGGCTGCTTACCCAAATTGGCAAAAAGATCGTTGTTGTCGTCCATGCTGGTTCTGGATTCCGATGCTGCGAATCACCACCCGATACTGCCACGCTTTTCGCGGGCAGGCGACGGAGGTTCCTGTTACGTTCGAGGATAGAGCCTCTTACTGCAAAACCATTCGACAACCAAGCGGCGGAAATGGGGTCGAAGCCTGGAGCATCGACGTTTTGTAAACCCTGTCCGAAGGTTACGCCGGAAGATTGGCTGAAAAAACGGTATTTGCGGACTGTCGCTGACCTAGAATGCAGCGGAACCCTCAAGAGGCTGTCGCTTAAACATGTTGGATTACAGTTCGCTCCTGCTCGCGGCGGCGCTGTCGGGCACGTGCCTTAGCATCACCATGTTTGCGATCTGGTTCACCGCGCCACAGGCACGCTTTGTGCTGACGGTGGCGTGCGGCATTCTCGTGCTCGTCGCACATGTGGTGTTGTTTTGGCATTACACCAGGGTTCCAAGCGCCTGGCTTTGCCAGATCGTGCTTGTGCTTCTCAGCCTCGGCTTCCTGATTATCTGCCTTTCGGCCATGCAATATCTCAGCATAGGCGACTACAGGCGAGCCATCTTGCCGACCTTGGTTGCGATGGCTGTTTGCGCGGGCGCGACGTATCTCGGGTTTGATGGTGTCGGCTTTATTGTCACCTACGCGACGGTAACTGCGCTGCTCTCGCTCATCGGGGCGATGTTCTGGATTGAGGGTGGTCACGATCGCCGGATATTGCTGGTCGTCTCGTTCCTGAGCGGCGTCTGTGCGCTGTCGTTCGGACTTTGCGGCGCGGTCCTGCTGGTCAAGGGCCAATGGGTGCTCGGTGTAGCACCGGACAATTGGGCCGAGCGGGTGAATTCCGTCGTGGCCGTCGCCTGCATGACCGGGCTCGGCGCATTGACGCTCTCCCTGCACCATTTGCAGGCGCAGATCGAACTTAAGGCCGAGACGATGACCGATCCATTGACCGGGCTGATGAATCGGCGGGCGTTGACGGCACTCTACGGCGAGCGGGTCTTCGGTCCGTTCATGTCCGTCGCCATGTTCGATCTCGACCATTTCAAGAGGACGAACGACGTATTCGGTCACCCGGTCGGCGACCAGGTCCTGCGCCGCTTCGCAGGGGTCATCAGGAAATACGCCCGGACCGGCGTCGACGCCTTCCGACTGGGCGGCGAGGAATTCGTCCTCGTCATGTCGCGGATGACGGAAGAGAAGGCCTATGATGTTGCGAGCAAGATCAGCGTCGCCTTCGGCACGGAAGTCGTGGCCACCCAACTTGGTCCGTTGCGAAGCACAGTCAGCGGCGGCATCGGCTTTGGCGGAACAAGCGGCACCGGTCTCGACGATGTGCTGGCCGAAGCCGACGCAGCACTCTATGCGGCAAAGCGCGCCGGGCGAAATCGCGTCGTCGCCCGAGACCGGGCGAGCAAGGCCGACGGGCCGGCCTTGCGTTCTGCCTGATTGAGGCTTCTATCTTCTTGTTAGACCATGATCTTGTCCGAAAACCGGATTCCACTTTTCGGGATCATGATCTATTCCGCCGCACCCAGATATTCCGACAGCGGCGGGCAGGAGCAGACCAGGTTGCGGTCGCCGGCGACATTGTCGATGCGTGACACCGGCGGCCAGTATTTTGCCGCCGTATCGGCATCACCGGCGGGGTAGGCCGCCTCCAGACGCGAATAGGGATGGGTCCACTGGCCGGCCAATGCCTCGGCGGCGGTATGTGGCGCGTTGACCAGAGGATTGTCGGCCAACGGCCATTCGCCCTTCGCCACCTTGGCTGCCTCGCCGGCTATGGCGATCATCGCTTCGCAGAAGCGATCCAGCTCGCGCTTGGGCTCGGATTCGGTCGGCTCGACCATCAGCGTGCCGGCCACCGGGAACGACATGGTCGGCGCGTGGAAGCCATAGTCGATCAGCCGCTTGGCGATATCGTCGACGCTGATGCCGGCGCTGTCTTTGAGCACGCGGGTGTCGAGGATGCATTCATGCGCAACGCGTCCGTTGCGCCCCTTGTAAAGCAGGGGGAAATGCTCGCCAAGCTGCGTCGCCACATAGTTGGCGGAGATGATCGCCGTCTCGGTCGCCTGCTTCAGGCCGGAAGCGCCCATCATGCGGATATACATCCAGGTGATCGGCAGGATCGAGGCACTGCCGAACGGTGCCGCCGCCACGGCATGGGCCGAGCCTTCGGTGACGTGGCCGGGCAGATATGGCTTCAGATGCGCCTTGACGCCGATCGGGCCGACACCGGGGCCGCCGCCGCCATGCGGGATACAGAAAGTCTTGTGCAGGTTCATGTGGCAGACGTCGGCACCGATATCGCCGGGACGGGCGAGACCGACCAGCGCGTTGAGATTGGCGCCGTCGAAATAGACCTGCCCACCATGGCTGTGGACGAGGGCGCAGAGGTCGCGCGCGCCTTCCTCGAAGACGCCATGCGTCGAAGGGTAGGTGAACATCAGCGCCGCAAGATTGTGCGAATGCTCGGCCGCCTTGGCCTGCAGGTCGGCCATGTCGATATTGCCGTCCTCCGTGCAGCGCACGACGACGACGCTCATGCCGGCCATGGCCGCGCTTGCCGGATTGGTGCCGTGCGCCGAGGACGGGATCAGGCAGACGGTGCGATGGCCTTCGCCGCGTGACAGATGATAGCCGCGAATGGCGAGCAGCCCGGCATATTCGCCCTGGCTGCCGGCATTGGGCTGCAGGGTCACCGCGTCGAAGCCGGTGATCTCCGCCAGCCAACCTTCCAGCTCCTCGATCATGGCGCGATAGCCTATCGAATGGTTTGCCGGCGCGAAGGGATGCAGGTTGGCGATATCAGGCCAGCTCACCGGCATCATTTCGGCGGCGGCGTTGAGCTTCATGGTGCAGGAGCCGAGCGGGATCATGGCGCGGTCGAGCGCCAGGTCCTTGTCGGCCAGCCGGCGCAGGAAGCGCATCATGTCGGTTTCCGAGTGATTTTCGCGGAAGACGGGCTGGGTGAGGAACTCCTTGCCGCGCGGTTTTCCTGGCATGGAACTGCCGGCGGCAACGCCGGCCTTGGCGCCGAAAAGTGCAGCGATCGCCTCCAGATCGGCTTCGGTGGAGGTCTCGTCGAAGCTGATGCCGACATGGTCGGCGTCGATGACGCGCAGCAGCCGGCCGGTCTTTTCTGCGGTAGCGGCAATCGCGCCGGCTCTGCCCTTCACTTCCACGGTCACCGTGTCGAAGCGGCTTTCGCCGACCACCGAAACGCCCGCTGCCTTGAGGCCGGCGGCCAGGCGGTTGGCCAGCGTGTGGACGCGGCCGGCAATCGCCTGCAGCCCGGCAGGGCCATGCCAGATCGCATAGGCCGTCGCCATGTTGGCGAGCAGCGCCTGTGCGGTGCAGATATTGGAGGTCGCCTTGTCGCGGCGGATATGCTGTTCGCGTGTCTGCAAAGCGAGGCGATAGCCGGGACGGCCCTTGCTGTCCGTCGACTGGCCAACGAGCCGGCCGGGCATCAGCCGCGTCAGCCTGTCGGACACGGCGCAATAGGCGGCGTGCGGCCCGCCAAAGCCCATCGGCACGCCAAAACGCTGCATCGGGCCGACGGCGATGTCGGCGCCAAGCCTGGCCGGCGCCTCGGTCAGCGTCAGGCCGAGCGGGTCGGCAATGAAGACGACCAACGCGCCGGCCGCGCGGGCCTTGTCGATTGCTGCCTTGTGATTGCCGTAGACGCCGAACGAATCGGGCCAGGAGACCAGCAGGGCGGCGGTGTTGTCGTCGACCACCTCGCCGTCGACCTCGATGCCAAGCGGCTCGGCGCGCGTGCGCACGACGTCCAGCGTCTGCGGGTGCGGCGTGCCGGCCAGTGCCACCTTGGTGCGCTTGTCGCGATGATGGCGCAGCGCAATGCCGACAGCTTCGGCCACCGCCGTCGCCTCGTCGAGCAGCGAGGCCGACGCCACCGGCAGGCCGGTCAGTTCTGTCACCAGCGTCTGGAAGTTGAACAGCATTTCCAGCCGGCCCTGGCTGATCTCGGCTTGGTAAGGCGTGTAAGCCGTATACCAGGCCGGGTTCTCGAACAGGTTGCGCTGGATCACCGGCGGCACATGGACGCCATGATAGCCGGCACCGATGAAGCTCTTCAGCACCGTGTTCTTTGCCATCGTCGCCGCGAGCTCGGCCAGCGCTTCCGCTTCGCTTGCGGGGGCGGGCAGGGCCAGCGGCCGGTCGAGCCGGATCGACTTCGGCACTGCCTGACTGATCAGCGTCTCGACCGAAGGAACGCCGATCGTCGCCAGCATGGCTCTGACGTCATGGAGGCCCGGGCCGATATGGCGAGCCGAGAAGGGGTAGGGTGCTGCGGTCATCTTCCTGGTCCTGCTATCAACCAATATGGGCTTTGTAAGCGGCTTCATCGAGGAGCCCGTCGAGTTGGCTCTCATTGGCCAGCTTCATCTTCCACAACCAGCCGTCGCCGGTTGCCGCCGAATTGACGAGCGAAGGATCCGATGACAGCGAGGTGTTGGCTTCGGTGATCTCGCCGTCGACCGGCGCGTAGACGTCCGATGCGGCCTTGACCGATTCGACCACCACGGCGGTGTCGCCCTTGGCCAGTTTTCTGCCCAATTCCGGCAGCTCGACGAAGACGAGATCGCCGAGCTGCTGCTGTGCGTAGTCGGTGATGCCGACGGTGGCGATGCCGCCCTCGACGCGAAGCCATTCGTGATCTTCGGTGAAATAGGTCTTTGGCATTGAAATCATCCTTTGCGGTAGCGATGGGGCGTGAAGGGCAGAGGGTGGATGTCGACCGGAATTTTCGTCCCGCGGACATCGGCGAACAGTTTTGCGCCGGATTTGGCAATCGGCGTCTGGACGTAGCCCATGGCGACCGGATGACCGATCGAGGGGCCGAAGCCGCCGGAGGTGACATGGCCGGCAGGGTCGCCGTCAGCATCGAAAAGGGCAGCACCGGCGCGCACCGGCTGGCGGCCTTCCGGCTTCAGGCCGACGCGTTTTTGCGCCGGGCCGCGCTCCAGGATGGCGCGCAGCGCATCGGCGCCGACGAACGCGCCGGAGGCGCGAACCTCCTTGGGGATGGCCCACATCAGCCCGGCGCTGGCCGGATCGATCTCCGGCGTGATGTCCAGCCCGTGCAGGCACAATCCTGCTTCGAGCCGCAGGCTGTCGCGGGCGGCAAGGCCGATCCACATCACCCGCTCGTCCTCGAGCAGCCTGGTGACGAGGTTTCGCGCATCCGCCTCCGGCAGGCCGATTTCGAAGCCGTCTTCGCCGGTATAGCCCGACCGGCTCATGAACCATTTTTCGCGCGGCTCGATGCCGTGCATGAACACCAGCGAACCGGTCTCGATGCCGGCGCGGGAAAGGGCAGCCCACGCCTCGGGGCCCTGGATGGCCAGGAAGACGCGGTCGAGCGCGTCCACTTTTACATCGAAATCCCCGGCCAGTGCGCGCAGATGCTTTTCGTCGGCGGCGGCGTTGCCGGCATTGGCGACCATCATGAAACGCTCGACGCCGAGCCTGGTGACGATCAGATCGTCCAGAATGCCGGCGGCCTCATTGAGGAAGAACGTGTATTTGGACTGGGAAATCTCAAGCGCGCCGGCATCGAACGGGCAGGCGCGGTTCAGAAGCGCTGCTGCGCCCGGGCCGCTGATTTCGAACAACTTCATGTGCGAGATGTCGAACAGGCCGGCATGCTCTCGGCTGTGAAGGTGCTCCTTCATCACGCCGGCCGGGTAGGTCAGCGGCATCGACCAGCCGGCGAAGGCGCCGAAGCGCGCACCGGCTGCCATGTGCAGATCTTCGAGGGGAAGGTGTTTGGTGTCGCCCGTCATGTCATCTCCAGAGTCGCACGCAAGCGGCCGCGAATGGCGACCAGTCCGTGCCCCTCTGTCTGAAGCCTGAGAGACTCGCGCCCCGTAACTCTGTCGGCAGCGCTTACACCTTCGGCGCGGGGGCAAGCCCCGACTTTCCAGAGTGTCTTTCCCGTCTACGGTTCTTTTGCCTGAGAGATTTCGGGCGATTTCCCCTTCGGCGGCAGCTCTCGCTGCTCTCTCCCGCAAACAGGTAGGACTCGGTTAAAAGCCCTCGACTCGTCATCCATAGCCCGTGGACGACACCTTGTCACCTGCCAGCGACATTTTTACTGATAGACTTCTTTGCAGGCCTTCTGAACAGGCAAGCCTTCGCTAACTACGCTGCTTGCCGCTTTCTCAAGACCTTGCTGATATATGCCGGAGAAGGGCTGGCAATTGCCGGCGGCGGGCGGGGAGCAAAATGGGCGAATTGATCATGAGCGCGCCAGTGGCCGGGCTGACTTCGAAAAATCGGATCACGGCGGAAGACGTGGTCATGCTGCGCCGCGAAGTGTTCGGCGACGGCGTGGTAACGCGCGGCGAGGCCGAGGCGCTGTTTGCGCTGGATGCAACGGCGAAGGACAAATGCGCGGAATGGCTCGAGTTTTTCGTCGAGGCCGTCACCGACTTCATCGTCCACCAGGAAAAGCCGGCGGGCTATGTTTCGCAGGAGAATGCAGACTGGCTGATCCGAACGATTTCGCGCGACGGCATGGTCGACAGCCGGACAGAACTCGAGCTGCTGGTGCATGTGCTCGAAGTTGCCAAATCATCGCCGAGCACGCTTTCCGGCTATGCGCTGGAGCAGGTCGCTCATGCGGTCGTGGAGGGCAATGGGCCGCTGATGACCGGCGGCAGGCTTATCCCTGGGTCGATTGCCAAGGCTGAGGTCGAGCTGTTGCGCCGCATTCTTTACGCCTATGGCGGCGATGGCAACATCGCCATCAGCCGCGCCGAGGCCGAGGTGCTGTTCGAGATCAACGAGCGGACAGCGGCGGGCGACAACGATCCGTCCTGGAACGATCTGTTCGTCAAGGCGATCGCCAATTTCGTCATGTGTTCGGCCGGCTACGAACCGCCGGTGCGCGACGTGGCGCTGCGCCGGGATTCGTTCTTCGAGCAGGCCGATCCGGAGATCGGCGGTTTCTTCAGCCGTATGGTGTCGGACGGCCTATCCGGCATTATGGAGGCCTACCGCTCGCCGGGCGACGTCGAGGCCGAATGGGAATCGAGGAACAAGGCAGCCGAGGCTCTGGCCCGCCGCGCCGAGACGGTCGACGCCGGCGAGGCCAAATGGCTCGCTGAACACATAGGCGACCGGCCGCTGCATGAGAACGAGCGCGCGTTGCTGACGCTGATCAATCACGCCTCGCCGGAAATACACCCTGCGCTCAAACCGCTGATAGACAAGGTCGCCTGAACAAAAGGCAATAAATCGCCGGTCGTCAGATGCCGCCGTACCAGTCGTAGCCATTGTCCTCCCAATAGCCGCCTCTGCCGCCGCCGAGATTGGCGAAGCCGTCGACCAGCTCGATCTTGTAGAGGTATTTCGGCATCTTGTAGCCGAGCTGGCGCTCGACGCGGACGCGCAGCGGCGCGCCATTTTCGACCGGCAATGGCTTGCCGTTGAGGCCATAGGCAAGGATCGTCTGCGGATGACGAGCATCGATCAGGTCGATCGAGCCGTAATATTTGATATCGCCGGCAAGGCTGCGGTCGATCGTGTCGAGGCAGTGGAACATGGCATAGCGGGCCTGCGGCTTGACCACTGCCTGGTCGAGCACCAGTGACAGCGGCGTGCCGGTCCATTTGGCAATGCAGCTCCAGCCTTCGACGCAGTCGTGGCGGGTGATCTGCGTGCGGCTCGGCATGTTCATCAGCTGCTCGCGGCTCAGCGACAGCGGTTTTTCGACGAGGCCTGAAACCTCCAGCCGCCAGTCGGCGAAATCGCTGGCGAGCAGGCCCTTGTAGAAATCGTCGTCCGGTGCGGTGACACCGTTCGGCCGCTGCGGCTGGCGAATGTCGGCCTCGGTGAACTCCGGCGCCAGCGCATCGCGGCCGGCAAGCAGCCGCTGCGCCCGCCAGGTCAGGCCATTGGCGCTTTCGAGGAAGCTGCGCAGGCCGTCGCCGACGCCAAGCTGGCTGTCGAAGGCGTCGCAGCCCGACAGCATGATGCCGGAAAGGCCGAGGCTGGCCGAGGTCAGGAATTTTCTTCGGCTTATCTGTAGCTTGGGGCTGATCTCAAGTTTCGCCATGTCAGGCACTCCTCTCTGGCGCTTTGTCGCCATGTGCCGGCGGGTCGGTTCGGTACCAGCCGGTGATGATCGAACGCAGCTCGTTGATCGGGCCGGCGGCCAGGATCATCAGGATGTGGATGACGAAGAAGGCGACGAGCAGCAGCATCACCGTGAAGTGGATGGTGCGCGCCGTCTGCCGGCCGCCGAGTACGTCGTTCAAGAATGGCAGCACCGAGTTCATGCTCGGCGACATGGCAAGGCCGGTGATGATCATCAGCGGCAGCAGCACGAACAGCACGCCGCCATAGGCCATTTTCTGCAACGTGTTGTAGTCGCGCGTGTGATGGAACCTGAGCTTGGCGTGCTCGACAATGTCTCGCGGCAGGCGCCTGAAATCATCGAGGCGCGGGGCAAGATCGCGCCGCAAATGGCCGTTGATCAGGCTGGCGACCAGCCAGACCAGCAGCGTGGTGGTCAGCACCCAGGCAAAGAAGAAATGAACGACGCGCGCGGTGCCGAGATCGTAATAGGAAGGGATCGTCGCCCAGGACGGGAAGGCGCGGGAGGTCTCCTGGCCGGCCGGACCCGACCAGCCGAGCACGCCGGTGGTATCGAAGCGCTTGCCGAAGATCTCGGTATAGCCGCGCGGGCCGCTTGCGGTGTTCTCGGCGCCGATGGCGAAGATGGTGTTGTTGTAGCCAAACCCCGACTCCTTGCCGATATAGAGCTGCGGACGGGCGTTGAAGATCTGCAGGCCGGAAAGCAGCATGAAGAACAGCGCGATCGCCCACAGCCAATGCGTCAGCCGCGTCCAGCGCGACTGGCGATAGATCAGCGTCGCATCCGTCGAAGCAGCGCTATCTGCCCCGGTGCTGGCTTCGCCTCTGGCAACTGATTCCATATCTTCCGTGCCTCCCTGCCAAGCGGTTCCGCATGGCCTGTCAGATCTCTTCTCCTCCCAATACGTCGCCAGCCTAAGCGATGTTTCACCCGATCACGGATTTATTACGGACTGCCGAGACTGACGGCGAGGTTGACCGCGGCTGCCACGATGACCGTGTTGAAGAAGAACGACAGGATCGAATGCACAAGCACGACACGGCGCATTTGCGAGGTCGTGATGTCGGTGTCGGCGGTTTGCGCCGTCATGCCGATCACTGTCGCAAAATAGAGGAAATCCGAGCCTTCCGGCCGTTTGCCGCCCGGGAAGTCGAGGCCGCCGACCGGAATTTTCTTTTTGGTGTAACCATCCATCGCATCGCCGTCCAACCAATAGAGATGCGCGTAGTGAAGCGCCGCCATCGCATGGATGGTCAACCAGCCAAGCGGGATAGACAACAACGCCACCGTAAGCTCGACGGGATCCGCGCTCTTCTCCCTGTTGATCAATTGAAACAACGAAATAATGGCAATTGCGACCACAACCAAAGTGACCGCGAAGATCGCCAGTACCGGCAGGTCCGTCTCGCCGGCATTCTTGCGCAGATAGCTGCCGGTAAGCCGCGGCATGTGGGCGATGACAAGAACGAGATAGGCGGCAAAGAACACATTGGCGCCGATCGAATAGGCAAGCGGCGCGCGCCAGATCAGCGCCGCGCCAAAGGCTGCCACGCCGATGCAGGCCGACAGCGCGAACGGCGTGTGGCGTTGCATGGGCATCTTGGTCGGGGTGCCGGTCGCCATGGTTCTCAGTCCGCTGAGGCGGATTTCAGCGCCCGCCGCAAGATGCGGTCGAGCTCGCCGAGAAACCGTGAGCGATCCTGCGGCGCGAAGCTCGAATTGTAGCCCTTGCTTTCGCCGGTTTCGCGCAGGTGCTGCTTGAGGTCGCGCATCGCCACCGCCATGCCGATCGTCTCCGGCGTAAACGGGCGCCCGGTCGGGCCGAGTACATGGGCGCCAAGTGCCACCGCGCGCGCGGCAAGCGGGATGTCGGCGGTCACCACAATGTCGTTGGACCGGGCATTGTCGACGATCCAGTCGTCGGCGGCGTCCGCACCCTTGGAGACGACGACATTGCGGATCATCGGATCGCGCGATGGACGCAAGCCGCCATTGGAGACGAAGGTGACGACGATGCCGTGCCGCTCGGCGACTTTTTCGACCTCGGCCTTCACCGGGCAGGCATCGGCATCGACGAGAATGGCGGGTGCGGGCATCGTTGTTCCAAATGTGAAAGAGCCGGGCGGCGTCGCCCGGCTCGATCGATGATAGTCGAGCAGCTACTAGGCCGGCAACGCGCCCGACTTCTTCGCGGTCCAGGTGGCGATAAAATCCATCAGGCCGGGATTGAGGCAATCGTAGGGTTCGAGCCCGATCGACTTCAGCTGTGATCGGATACCGTTCATGCGGCTCGGATCGACACCCGATTCGATGATCGACGAGACAAAGGCGGTGAAGCCCGGAGGCGACCAGCCGTCTTCCTGGAAGCGCTCCGGATGAATGAAGGACAGCCCCTTGAACGCATGGTCGCGCTCGACCGGGCCGTGCATGTGGACGCCGCAGCCGGTGCAGGCATGGCGCAGGATCAGCGCGCCCGGATCGACCACCTTCAGCTTGTCGCCGTTTTCGGTCACCGTCACGTCGCCCGTACCGGCAACCGCCACGACCGAGAACAGCGCGCCTTCCGGCTTCCAGCATTTGGTGCAGCCGCAGGCATGGTTATGGGCGATCTGGCCCTTGACCTTCACCTTGACCGGGTTGCTGGTGCAGGCGCAGACCAGCGTGCCGCCGGCAAAGTCGGGCTTTTCCCGGGGCAGTCCATTGTCGATTTTAGGATGCAGTTTTTCCGGCATTTTTGTTTCCTCCCTTGGTTCTATGCTGGTTCCGTTTCGATTACCGCTTCATTCTCCATACGGTGTTCTTGCTTTACGCGCTCAACCACCTTGAGCGCTTTGCTGAGATATGTATCGCGCACGAGAAACGATATTTCTTCTCTGCCGCGGTCGATCTCATCGAGGTCGATGCGAACGCGGTTGTTATTCCTAAGCGCTACCCAAAGATGTTCGCCGAATTGCCAGCTCTGCATACTGAGCGACTCGCTGAAATTCGGATATCGGATCCGAACCCGGATCAGTACCTCCTTCAATAGACCACCACGCTCCTGATCGACTTGCCTTCATGCATCAGGTCAAAACCCTTGTTGATGTCCTCGAGCTTCAGTGTGTGGGTGATCATCGGATCGATCTCGATCTTGCCATCCATGTACCAGTCGACGATCTTCGGCACGTCGGTGCGGCCGCGCGCGCCGCCGAAGGCGGTGCCCATCCAGGTGCGGCCGGTGACCAGCTGGAACGGCCGCGTCGAGATCTCCTGGCCGGCGCCGGCAACGCCGATGATGACCGACTTGCCCCAGCCGCGATGCGACGATTCAAGCGCCTGCCGCATGACTTTGGTGTTGCCGGTGCAGTCGAACGTGTAGTCGGCGCCGCCGATCTGGTCGGCGCCGCGCTTGGTCATGTTGACGAGATGAGCCACGACATCGCCGTCGATCTCCTTCGGATTGACGAAATGCGTCATGCCGAATTTCTCGCCCCATTCCTTCTTGTCGTTGTTCAGATCGACGCCGATGATCATGTCGGCGCCGGCAAGGCGCAGGCCCTGGATGACGTTGAGGCCGATGCCGCCGAGGCCGAAGACGACGGCCGTCGCGCCTTGCTCGACCTTGGCCGTGTTGATCACAGCACCGATGCCGGTGGTGACGCCGCAGCCGATGTAGCAGATCTTGTCGAACGGGGCGTCGGCATTGACCTTGGCCACCGCGATCTCGGGCAGCACGGTGAAGTTGGAGAAGGTCGAGCAGCCCATATAGTGGAACAGCTTGTCCTTGCCGATCGAGAAGCGCGAGGTGCCGTCCGGCATCAAGCCCTGTCCCTGCGTGGCACGGATGGCGGTGCAGAGATTGGTCTTGCGCGACAGGCAGGACGGGCACTGCCGGCATTCCGGCGTGTAGAGCGGGATGACATGGTCGCCCTTCCTGACCGAGGTGACGCCCTTGCCGACGTCGACGACGATGCCGGCGCCTTCATGGCCAAGGATCGCCGGAAACAGGCCTTCCGGGTCGGCACCCGACAGCGTGAACTCGTCGGTGTGGCAGATGCCGGTTGCCTTGATCTCGACCAGCACCTCGCCATCACGGGGACCTTCGAGGTCGACCTCCATGATCTCCAGCGGCTTTCCGGCGGCGACGGCGACAGCGGCGCGCGTTTTCATCAGGCAATCCTCCCAAGACAGTCTGCAATCCAGGTTAGATTTAACTTACCATTCAGCTCTGCGCTATGCACGAAACGACGTTCTGACTCCGGATTTTCGTCAGCGCCGGCCGATTTGCATCCGGGATAGGCTCCGACTTGCCTTGACCGGCCCCCTGAAGCCCATAAAACGGGAAGCCCGTAAAAGAAGGGCAGCCGAGGGACGAGGCCTGCATGTTCACAAAGATCCTGGTCGCCAACCGTGGCGAGATCGCCTGCCGCGTGATCAAGACGGCGCGCAAGATGGGCATCGCCACCGTCGCGGTCTATTCCGACGCCGACCGCGACGCCGTGCATGTCGAAATGGCCGACGAGGCGGTGCATATCGGGCCTTCGCCGGCTGCGCAAAGTTATCTGGTCCCGGAAAAGATCATCGCCGCCTGCAAGGCGACAGGAGCAGAGGCCGTGCATCCCGGCTACGGTTTCCTGTCCGAGCGGGCATCCTTCTGCGAAGCGCTGGAGCAGGAAGGCATTGTCTTCATCGGCCCGAAGCCCAAGGCCATCAAGGCGATGGGCGACAAGATCGAATCGAAGAAGTTCGCCAATACGGCCAAGGTGTCGACGGTGCCCGGCTGGCTCGGCGTCGTCGAAAACGCCGCCCATGCCGAAAGAATAGCCGGCGAAATCGGCTATCCCGTGATGATCAAGGCCTCGGCCGGCGGCGGCGGCAAGGGCATGCGCATCGCCTGGAGCAAGGCCGAGGTGCGCGACGGCTTCGACCGGGCGCGCTCGGAGGCCAAAAGCTCGTTCGGCGATGACCGCGTCTTCATCGAGAAGTTCATCGTCGATCCGCGCCATATCGAAATCCAGGTGCTCGCCGACGCGCATGGCAACACGCTCTATCTCGGCGAGCGCGAATGCTCGATCCAGCGCCGCAACCAGAAGGTCGTGGAGGAGGCGCCGTCGCCCTTCCTCGATGCCAAGACCCGCAAAGCCATGGGCGAGCAGTCGGTGGCGCTGGCCAAGGCGGTCGACTACCAGAGCGCCGGAACGGTCGAATTCATCGTCGACAGCGACAAGAACTTCTATTTCCTGGAAATGAACACGCGGCTGCAGGTCGAGCATCCGGTGACGGAACTCGTCACCGGCATCGACCTGGTCGAGCAGATGATCCGCGTGGCGGCCGGCGAAAAGCTCGCCATCAAGCAGAGCGACGTCAAGCTGAACGGCTGGGCGGTGGAAAGCCGCCTCTATGCCGAAGATCCGTATCGCAATTTTCTGCCGTCGATTGGCCGGCTGACGAGATACCGGCCGCCGGCAGAGGGAAAATTCGGCGAAATCGTCATCCGCAACGATACCGGCGTTACCGAAGGCTCGGAAATCTCGATGTTCTATGACCCGATGGTCGCCAAGCTGTGCACCTGGGCGCCGACACGGCTGGCGGCGATCGATGCGATGTCGGAAGCGCTGGACAGTTTCGTCGTCGACGGCATCGAGCACAACATACCGTTCCTGGCGGCGCTGATGCAGCATCCGCGCTGGCGGGAAGGTCAGATATCGACCGGGTTCATCGCCGAGGAGTATGCCGACGGCTTCGCGCCGATCGTGCCAGACGCCGAGGAGAAAGGGGTGCTGGCCGCGATTGCCACCGCGGTGGAACTGCTGCGCCGCGACCGGCTCGACCGGCTGGGCGGGCGGCTGGCGCCGCATTCGGGCGTCTTGAAACGCGATTGGGTGCTGAAGATCGGCCGGGATTATCTTTCGGTTGCCATCGTCGAAGGCATGATTTCCATTCCGATGGAGCTCGACCTCACAATCGACGGCGGCAAGGCACTGACCGTGGCATCCGACTGGCGGCCGGGCGATCTCATCTGGCGCGGCACCGTCGGCGGCCGCAAGGTCGCAGCGCAGGTCAGGCCGGCGCTGAACGGGTTCCGCATCGCCTGGAAAGGCATGTCGGTGACGGCGCGCGCCATGCTGCCGCGCACTGCCGAGCTCGAAAGGCTGATGCCGGAAAAAGTGGCGCCGGATACCTCAAAGATGCTGCTCTGCCCGATGCCCGGCCTCGTCGTATCGATCGCCGTTGCCGAAGGGCAAGAGGTCAAGGCCGGCGAGACGCTTGCCGTGGTCGAGGCGATGAAGATGGAAAACGTGCTGCGCGCCGAGCGCGACCTCATCGTGTCGAAGCTCAACGCCAAGCCCGGCGACAGCCTTGCGGTCGATGCGGTGATCATGGAATTCGCGTGAGGCTAAAACCGCCTTGATACTCTTCCAAGGTTGGCGGGACAGTGCCCCCCTCTGTCCTGCCGGACATCTCCCCCTCCAGGGGGAGATCGGCAGCTTCGGGGACAGTGCCCCTTCTGCACCCTACGAGATTGGCGAAAGCCGAGATGACAGCCAATCTCCCCACTAGAGGGGGAGATGTCCGGCAGGACAGAGGGGGGCGCGAAGGAACGCGACCTTGCAATTGGGCACGAGCTCGGGATGCGGGCAACTCCTATTTTTTCGTCGTCGCAACGTATTTTGTTCTTGCTTTGTGCCGGCAGGTATGCTACTAATTTGCGTACGGTGCTAATTGGCTCCAACGACCCGCCTTTGAGGCGGGTTTTGTGTTTCCAAGGCCCGAGGTTGGCGGGACCGCGCCCCCCTCTGCCCTGCCGGACATCTCCCCCACGAGGGGGGAGATCGGCAGCTTCGGCGGTTGCTCTAAACTTCGAAAGCTCCAATCGCTACCGCTGGACTCGTGTTACCCGGTGCCGGACAATACATCTTCATCGACTGAGTCCTTGTGAGGCGGCGCGAAAAAACCATGGCGGATGAGAGACTTCCACGCGATCCCTTGCTGCGCGAGGCCTATGCAAAGGCGTCGCGGGCGGAGGCGGCGGCGCGTCGGTTCATTCATCTGCGCGTGCATTCGGCCTATTCGCTGCTCGAAGGTGCGTTGCAGCTTGGCAAGATCGTTGGCCATGCGGTGCAGGACGAGTGCCCGGCAATCGCCGTCACCGACACCAACAATCTGTTCGGCGCGCTGGAATTCGCCCAGAAGGCGGTAAAGGACGGTATCCAGCCGATCATCGGCTGCCAGATCGACCTCGCCTTTTCCGGCGAGGCGAGCGACAGCCAGCGCGACCGCAGGCGGCAAGGGCCGGAGATGCGGCCGGTCGTCCTGATCGCCGCCACCGAGGCCGGCTACGGCAATCTGGTCAGGCTGGTCAGCCGCGTCTACCTCGAGACACCGCCCGGCGAAGCGGTGCATCTGACGACCGAGATGCTGCAGGGTCACTCCGACGGTCTGATCTGCCTTACCGGCGGGCCGCGCGGTCCGATCGGCGCTGCCTTGAAAGAGGATCGCCGCGAACTCGCCGAGACCCGGCTGCTGGCGCTCAAGAGCCTGTTCGGCGACCGGCTCTATGTCGAGCTTGACCGGGTGTCCGGCTACGACCGCACGATCGAGCAGTCGTCGGTCGATCTCGCCTACCGCCACGATCTGCCGCTGGTTGCCACCAACGAGGCGTTTTTCTTTTCTCGTGAAGACTATGAGGCGCATGACGCCCTAATCGCCATTGCCGAAGGTTCCGTGGTTGCGGCCGACAATCGCCGCCGCCTTTCGCCCGACCACTTCCTGAGAAGCCAGGCCGACATGGCGAGGCTGTTCGCCGACCTGCCGGAAGCAATCGACAACACTGTCGAGATCGCGCTGCGCTGCTCCTATTATCCGAAGACCCGCAACCCGATCCTGCCGCGCTTTGCCGGCCGCGATGTCGCCGACGCCGATGCTGCGGTCAAGGCGGAGGCGCAGGAGCTTGCCCGGCAGGCGCATGAAGGGCTGGACGCGCGGCTGGCGGCGCATGGGCTCACACCCGGCTACACGGCCGACCAATATCGCGAAAGACTGGATTTCGAGCTCGGCGTCATCGAGAAGATGAAATATCCCGGCTATTTCCTGATCGTTGCCGACTTCATCAAATGGGCCAAGGCACAAGGCATTCCGGTCGGGCCGGGCCGCGGTTCGGGCGCCGGCTCGCTGGTTGCGTATTCGACGACCATCACCGACATCGACCCGCTGCGTTTTTCGCTGCTGTTCGAGCGCTTCCTCAATCCCGACCGCGTGTCGATGCCCGACTTCGACATCGACTTCTGCCAGGACCGGCGCGAGGAGGTCATCCGCTACGTCCAGCAGAAATACGGCCGCGACCAGGTCGGCCAGATCATCACCTTCGGCACACTGCAGGCGCGCGCGGTGCTGCGCGACGTCGGGCGCGTGCTGCAGATGCCTTACGGCCAGGTCGACAAGCTGAGCAAGATGGTGCCGTCGAACCCGGCCAATCCGGTCAAGCTCGCCGACGCCATCGCCAACGAGCCGCGCTTTGCCGAAGAGGCGGAGCGTGAGCCGATCGTGCAGACGCTGCTCGACACGGCGCAGAAGCTGGAAGGTCTCTACCGCCACGCCTCGACGCACGCCGCCGGCATCGTCATCGGCGACCGGCCGCTGTCGGAGCTGGTGCCGATGTACCGCGATCCGCGCTCGGACATGCCGGTCACGCAGTTCAACATGAAGTATGTCGAGCAGGCCGGGCTGGTGAAATTCGACTTCCTTGGCCTGAAGACGCTGACGGTGCTGGACAGGGCGGTCAAGCTGATCCGCCGCCGCGGCATCGAGATCGATCTCGCCCACATTCCGCTCGACGACCCCGATACCTACGCCATGCTGTCGCGCGGCGAGGTGGTCGGCGTGTTCCAGGTGGAAAGTGCCGGCATGCGCAAGGCGCTGATCGGCATGCGGCCCGACTGCATCGAGGACATCATCGCGCTGGTTGCGCTCTACCGGCCGGGGCCGATGGAGAACATCCCGACCTACAATGCCAGAAAGCACGGCGAGGAGGAGATGGCGTCGATCCACCCGAAGATCGACCATCTCGTCAAGGAGACGCAAGGCGTCATCGTCTACCAGGAACAGGTGATGCAGATCGCGCAGGAGCTCTCCGGCTATTCGCTGGGCGAAGCCGATTTGCTGCGCCGCGCCATGGGCAAGAAGATCCGCGCCGAGATGGACAAGCAGCGCGAGCGCTTTGTTTCCGGTGCGGTCGAGCGCGGCGTCGGCAAGCCGCAAGCCGACTTCATCTTCGACCTGCTGGCAAAGTTTGCCGACTATGGTTTCAACAAATCGCATGCCGCCGCCTATGCCGTCGTCTCTTACCAGACCGCCTATCTGAAGGCGCATTACCCGGTCGAATTCCTGGCGGCATCGATGACGCTCGACATGGGCAATACGGACAAGCTCGCCGATTTCCGCCAGGATGCGCTGCGCCTCGGCATCGAAGTGGTGGCGCCGTCGGTGATGACGTCGTTCCGGGATTTCGAGGTCGGCGAGAACCGCATCTTCTATTCGCTGGCCGCGCTCAAGGGCGTCGGCGACGCGGCGGTCGAGCACATCGTCGCCACGCGCGGCGAAAAACCGTTCAAGAGCCTCGCCGATTTCTGCGAGAGGGTCGATCCGAAGATCGTCGGCAAGCGCGTCTTCGAAAGCCTGATTATGGCCGGCGCGCTCGACTGCTTCGGTCATGACCGCGCGGCGATGATGGCCGGCGTCGAGCGGATGATGGGGCTGGCGTCGCTGGCGCAGCAGAATGCAGTCACCGGCCAGCATGACATCTTTGGCGCCTCGCTCGGCGCACAATCGCAGGCGCTCTACCTGCCGGCGACCGATCCCTGGCTCGCCGCCGACCGCCTGCACCGTGAATTCCAGGTGGTCGGGTTCTATCTCTCGGCGCATCCTCTCGACGAATACAAGGCGGCGTTGCAGAAAATGCGGGTGCAGACCTGGGGGGAGTTTTCGGCCGCCGTCAAACGCGGTGCTGCCGCCGGCCGGCTCGCCGGTACCGTCACCACCAAGCAGGAACGCAAGACGCGCACCGGCAACAAGATGGGCGTCGTGCAGTTTTCCGACACGTCGGGCCAGTATGAAGCGGTGCTGTTTTCCGAGGGGCTGGCGCAATACCGCGACCTGCTCGAGCCCGGCCGCTCTGTGGTGATCACCGTTTCGGCCGAGGACAGGCCGGAAGGCGTCAATCTGCGTATCCAGACCGTGCAGTCGCTGGAGGACGAGGCAAGCCGCATCCAGAAGGCGTTGCGCATCTTCGTCAGGAATGACGCACCGGCATCGACAATCCAATCGCAGCTTGGCCAGCGCGGCGACAGTCAGGTGAGCATCATCGTTATCAAAGAAGGCGGCGAGGGCGAGGTCGAGATCGAGTTGCCCAACCGCTACCGCGTCTCGCCGCAGATCGCGTCGGCGATGCGCGCGGTGCCGGGCGTGGTTGAAGTGGAGCTGGTTTAAGAGTTAGCGCACGCTTATGAAGCGGCGATCTCCGCTGGTTGCGGTGCTCTCCGCTGCAGGTTGAGCAGATTACCCATGAGGATCAGCAGGGCGCCGCCGGCGGTGAAGGCGTCGATCTGCTCGTGATAGAGCAGCCATCCGATCACCGCCGACAGCGGCACGCGCAAAAAGTCCATTGGCGAGATGACAGTCGCATCGGCATGGACAAGGGCACGGGCCATGCAGAAATGCGACGACATGCCGGTGAAGGCGATCAGCAGGATCCACGGCCAGAGCTCGAGCGGCGGGTTGCGCCATTCGTAAAGCGCCGGGACGAGGCCAAGCAGCGACTGGATGATCAGCATCCAGAAGATGATGCGCACGACGCTGTCCGTCCGCGTCAGCGACTTGACGAGGACCACCGAGACGCCGAAGCAGACCGCGGCTCCCAGCACGATGACATGTCCCGGATTGACCGCGCCCACGCCCGGACGCACGATGATCACAACGCCGATCAGCCCGAGCACGATCGCCGCGAGCCGTGGCCGGGAGAGCCTTTCGCCGAGGAAAGCGACCGCCAGCAGGGCGGTCCAGATCGGCGTCGTGAATTCGATCGAGATCAGCACGGCAAGCGGGATGAGCGTCAGGGCGTAGAGCCAGGCAGCCTGGCCGGTATAGTGGACGACGTTGCGGGCGATATGGGCCAGCGGACGCCCGGTGCGCATCGCCGCAAAACCGCCTGACATCACGACCAGCGGCAACAGGATGAAAAAGCCGATCACCGAGCGCAGCTCGAGGACCTGGAAGACGTTGAGTTCGGCCGTCGTGGCGCGGCCAGCCACCGACATCGCCAGGAACGAGGCGATCGACAGCGCCATCCAGAACGCGGCCTTGGGGATCGAGGGTGCGGGTGCCATGCGCGCTATGTCGCAAGCCGGGGCTTTCATCGCAACCGCTAGCCGACGCATTCGACTGGGCCAGCCGTGAAGCGTTGCAAACAGTGATGTTGAAGCCGGAACCCGCCGCTGGGGGAAGCGTTGGTCCGTCAGTGTTTGCGTGCTGGTTTTGGATACCGATGAGGAGCGGTCCGATGAAATCACTTGCACGATTTGTACTTGCCGGCTGCCTGACGGCCGGGGCTGGCGCAGCGCATGCCGACGATCCGGATTTTCTTCGCTCATTCCAGGGGAATTTCGCCGGCAAAGGCATCGTCAAGGTCACCACCGATGCGCCGACGGTGAATGTCTCCTGTCATTTCAATTCCGACGCGACGTCGAGTTCGCTGTCGCTCGACGGCAGTTGCCGCGGTCTTATCGTGGTAACGCGCGCCATCAGCGCGGATCTCAAGTCCAGCGGGACGAAATACAGCGGCACCTATGTCGGATCGCGCACCGGGCCGGCGAAATTGAGCGGCAGCCGCTCCGGCAACGCGATCAATCTCGGCATCCGTTGGGCCAAGGAGGTCAATGGTGATCGCACGGCGCAAATGACGGTCGAGAAGACCGGCGAGGATGGCATGCGGCTGATCGTAGTCGATACCGATCCGAAAACCGGCAAGAGTGTGGTGACCACCCGGATCGATCTGCGGCGCACGTGACTGGGGTATGTTGAGATTCAGGTCAGGCCGAGTCGAGAAGGGTGGTTTCCGAGAACCGGAGCGGAGCGTACTTGTGAGTACGTGAGCACCGGAAGCGCAGGAAACTGCCTTTCGCAGGCCGGCCTCACCTGAATATCAACTTGCCCGTATCATTCCTCGACCGGTTCGGGCGGGTGCGCATCGCGGCCCTTGCCGAAGGTATAGCCGGTTTCCACCGCCCTGCGGCCGAACTTGCCGCGCAGGGTGTCGATGGCGCCTTCGGCCATGGCGCGCTTGCGTGACTGGACGTCGACCAGGTCGGGCGGGTCCGCCCGGTTATCGTCGGACAGATCGCTGACGCCAATGCCGAGCAGCCGGTATTTCGTGCCATCCGCCTCCTTGCGCAGCAGCTCGAGCCCGGTCTGAAAGATGCGGTCGGCCAGCCGGGTCGGATCGCCGAGCTGGCGATTGCGCGTGCGGATCTTGAAATCCTGGGTCTTCAGCTTGAGGACGACGGTGCCTCCGGCAATGCCGGATTTCTTCAGCCGGGCCGACACTTTTTCCGACAGCGCCCTCAGCACCGAAACCAGTTCGTCGACGGAGGCGATGTCGGTGTCGAAAGTGGTTTCCGCCGAGACGCTTTTCGCGTCCTGGTCGGGAACGACGCGACGGTCGTCCTCGCCGCGCGAAAGCCGGTAGAGCCGGTCGCCCATCACGCCATAGCGGCGCATCAGGTCGCCGCGTTCCATGCGCTGCAACTGGCCGATGGTGCGGATGCCGTCGCGCTCGAGCGTGACGGCAAAGGCCTTGCCGACCCCCCAGATCAGCGTCACCGGCTGCTCGGCCAGGAAGCCGATAGCCTCGGCCTCGCCGATCACCGAAAAGCCGCGCGGCTTGCGGAAGTCCGACGCCACCTTGGCCAGGAACTTGCAGTAGGAAAGGCCGGCCGAAACGGTGATGCCGATCTCCTTTTCCACGCTGAGAGCGAAGCGCGCCAGCACGACCGCAGGAGGCAGGCCATGCAGGCGCTCGGTGCCGGCGAGGTCGAGAAAGGCCTCGTCGATCGAGAGCGGCTCGACCAGCGGCGTCAGCGCCTGCATCATGGCGCGCACCTCGCGGCCGACGCGGACGTATTTTTCCATGTCCGGCGGGAGGACCACCGCTTCCGGGCAGGCTTCGAGCGCCTTGAACATCGGCATTGCCGAGCGCACGCCGTGGATGCGGGCGATGTAGCAGGCGGTGGATACGACGCCACGCTTGCCGCCGCCGATGATCAATGGCCGGTCCTTCAACGCCGGGTTGTCGCGCTTTTCGACCGCCGCGTAGAATGCGTCGCAATCGATATGGGCAAGGCGCAGCCGGTAGAGCTCCGGATGGCGGGCGAGCCGTGGACTGCCGCAGCGCTCGCAACGGCGTGCCTCGCTGCGCTGAAAACTCAGGCAGTCGCGGCAAAAACCGTGTTCGGGATTGTTGACAGGGGCCGCCATCACTGCGAACATAAAGAGAACAAATGCAATGGTACGTCAGGACGGACGCCACGACAAGGCGGTGGGCCGGGAGAGAGCTCATGAATACGACCATAGCGCCGCTAGTGCCCGAGCTTTGGGCGGATTTCGAAGATCTTTTCGGCAAGCAAGGCGCCTGCTACGGCTGCTGGTGCACACATTTCCGGCTGGCGCCGGCAGTGCGCCGCGCGAGCAACCGGGAGCGCAACAAGGACCACATCAAAGCCCGGATCGAGGCCGGACCGCCACCTGGTCTGCTGGCATTCGAGGACGGCAAGGCAGTCGGCTGGATGCAGATCGGTCCGCGCGCCGACGTGCCCGAGTGGAACAATAAGGGCAGGGGGTCGGCTCCCGTCGACCCAGCCGATGCGACCGATCCGGGTGTCTGGGCGATCTCCTGTTTCTTCATCCGGGCCAAGGCGCGGGGTAGGGGCGTGTCGCACCGTCTGGTCGCGGGCGGCATCGAGTTCGCACGGGAAAATGGCGCGCGGCTGATCGAGGCCTGCCCGATCGACCTGTCGAAGGATTCGCGCTCGATCGGGCTGTTCGTCGGCTCGTCGCGGGTCTTCGAAAAAGCCGGGTTCCAGCGATTGGTCGAGCGCAAGCCGGGCCGGCCGCTGGTGCGGCTGGTGCTTTAGCTGGTTGTGTTGTGGCTGTAACGATATTTTCCTGTCAATGCTCGAAGCGGCTTTGAGTTCAGTGATCGAAAATGGGGGTTAGCATGAAGCGTGTTTTGCCATTTGTTTTGATGCTTGCATTCGGTACGCCAGCCTGGGGGCAGGTCGTCGACAGTCCGGGTGCGAAGCAACTGTCGGATGATCTGTCGCGTTACATTGGCAAGAAGGCGCTCGACAGCGGCATTCTGAAGATCTCGGCCGACGGCGATGCCTATCGGATAGCCTTCGACTTCAACGCACTCATTAGGGCAAATCCCAGCAAGGACCCTCTGACATTCAATCTCGCACCCTTTGCGATGCTGATCAAACCGCGCAGTGACGGAAGCTGGAGCGTGTCGTCAGATTTGGCGCCCAACGCCTTCGTCGATGTGGCGGGACCGCGGGGGGTGCGTTTCTCCGTCTCCGGCTCCGCGTTCAGCGGCATCTACGATCCGGGACTGACGGCGTTCACCAGCGGAGCCGGCTCGATGGCCGGCATGCAAGTGAGGTCCAGAGATCCCAAGGAGCCGATGGACCTCAGCGTTGGCGCCGGCACGTCGACCTTGAATGCCAGCAAATCCACAGGCGGCGGCGTCGATTTTGCCATGACGCAGACGATCGCTGATTTCGTCGAAACGGCTATTGTCGACGGAGGTGAGACGGGGCTGAAAGTGCCAGTCACGATGAAGTCACCGAGGGTGTCGGCCGAGATTACCGGGAATGGCGTGCGTACGAAGGCGTTCCTCGATCTTCTCGGTTTTGCCATCGCCAATCAGGACGAAGCTTCACTAAAGGCAAACCAGGCCGAGCTCAAATCTCTACTCACAAGCGCATTGCCCCTATGGGAGCGATTAGAAGAGTCCTATCGCTTTGAGGGCCTGACCTTTGCAACGGCAGTGGGTGATTTCGGGCTCGGTGATTTGAGGGCAACAACCAGCATCGGCGGCATCTCTCGCGATGGAAAGATTGACTACAACATCAGGGCGGCAGGGCTGACTGTTCCTCAGCAGCTCTTACCAAGCTGGAGCGTCGCCTTGCTGCCAACCGATCTCGAATTGAACATCGGAGGCGACAACATTGATCTCGACACGATGGCAAAGAAAGCGATCGAAGCCTTTGATCTCAATAAGGATCCGGCGCTGTCGGACGAGTTTGGTGATGCCCTGGTCGCCGATTTCATGGCCAACAACCCGAAGATCGTGCTCAAGCATAGCATAGTCAAGAATGGCAACGTCGAACTTGCCGTGGAAGGGGAGATGACGTTCCCGGGCGAGAAGCCGGAGGCGACGATGACGGTAAACGTCGCGGGCTACGACAAAATCGTGCAGGCTGTTCAAGCGGCCGCCAAGACTGACCCGCAGGCTGCACAGATTTTCCCGGCCGCGCTCGCCATAAAAGCATTTGCCAAAACGCTGCCGGACGGCCGGTTAGAATGGGTGATCGACGCCAACACTGACGGCTCGGTCACGGTCAACGGCGCCATGCTGAAGCCGGCCGATGCCGTTCAGGATAATCCGATTATGGACCCAAGCGATGCTACCGTTCCGGATCATGGCTCGGGCGAGAATGACAATGGCGGGGCAGGGGCGAAGCTAAAACCTTGAGCCGGGCTTAGAAGCGGCTGGCGTCAAAGCCCGAGTGCGCTCACGATTTTCGGCGGGGCGATCTGCCCGCTGTCTCGGGATCGCCGCTTATATCGAATGCTCATGATTGTCGTCGCCGAGCGGCAGCGCCCGCAATGCCTTGCCGACTGCGGCGGGCGGCGTTCCGGTCTCCTCGGAAAAACGCATCAGCGTCGGCTCGTGGGCAAGGATGAACTGCAGCACGCCGGCGAGGAATCCCGGCTCGCCCGCCGCCTGGCGGATGGAATGGGCTTCGATGCCGGTGATCGCCAGGAAGCGGGGCAGAAGTTCCGGATCGGCGGCGACGAAGCCCAACGCCTTTACGGCAATCGTTTCGGCTTCCTCGCGCATTGACGCTGCGTTTGCCATCGCTACCTTCCTTCGTGGGCGGAATCGTTCTGTTTTCGCAGTAGTGGCAA
Organism: Mesorhizobium sp. ISC25; assembly: GCF_042295465.1. Lineage (NCBI taxonomy): Bacteria > Pseudomonadati > Pseudomonadota > Alphaproteobacteria > Hyphomicrobiales > Phyllobacteriaceae > Mesorhizobium > Mesorhizobium sp. ISC25. The sequence goes on from NZ_CP135441.1 coordinate 965,320, forward strand.
GTGTCGCCGGCAGCAAGCTCGCCGACCTGGAATCCGAACGCTTTTCGGGCGGCCGGTTTCCGTTTCGTCAATCATATTGCCGTATAGTGGGAACAGGTTTGGTGCGTGCCGACAAGGGCGCATGACGGCACCCTTCGAGTGGAAGGCCAGCCGGGACGGGAAATCGATGCCTAAAAAGGTTATGATCGTCGAGGACAACGAGCTCAACATGAAGCTCTTTCGCGACCTGATCGAAGCGAGCGGTTACGAGACGGTGCGCACACGCAACGGCCTGGAAGCGCTGGATCTGGCGCGGCAGCACAGGCCGGACCTCATCCTGATGGACATCCAGCTGCCGGAAGTGTCGGGCCTCGAGGTCACCAAATGGCTGAAGGAGGACGATGATCTCCACGTCATCCCGGTCATCGCCGTCACCGCCTTCGCGATGAAGGGCGACGAGGAGCGCATCCGCCAGGGCGGCTGTGAGGCCTATATCTCCAAGCCGATCTCGGTGCCGCGTTTCATCGAGACCATCAAATCCTACCTAGGCGATGCCTGATGCGCCTTTCCAGCCGAGCCGGAGCTTTGTGAAATGACCGCGCGGATCCTCGTCGTCGACGATATCCCAGCAAATGTCAGGCTGCTGGAGGTTCGGCTGCTTGCCGAATATTTCGAGGTCCTGACCGCCACCAACGGGCCGGATGCGATCGAGATCTGCGAGAACGGCAAGGTCGACGTCGTGCTGCTCGACGTGATGATGCCCGACATGGACGGGTTCGAGGTCTGCCGGCGACTGAAGGGCGACCCGGCGACATCGCACATCCCGGTCGTGATGATCACCGCGCTCGACCAGGTTTCGGATCGGGTGCGCGGCCTCGAGGCCGGCGCCGACGATTTTTTGACCAAGCCGGTCAACGATCTGCAGCTGATGACGCGCGTCAAGAGCCTGGTCAGGCTGAAGTCGCTGACCGACGAGCTGCGGCTGCGCGCCTCGACGACACGCAATATCGGCATCGAGGAGCTTTTGAGCCGCAACTTCGCTACCGATGACGCCGTGCCGAAGGTGCTGCTGGTCGACGAACGCAAATCCTCGTTCGAGCGCATCCAGAAGATGCTGCGCGGCAGTGCCGATCTCGACGTCGCCAACGATCCGCATGCCGGCTTCTTCCAGGCCGCCGAGCAGCCGTATGAATGCGTGATGATTTCGACGGCCTTCGCCGATTTCGACCCGCTGAGGCTCTGCTCGCAATTGCGCTCGCTCGATCGCACCCGTTTCCTGCCGATCATCCTTCTGGCGGATGAGGGCGAGGAGGGGCGCATCATCCGCGGCCTCGAACTCGGCATCAACGATTACCTGATGCGGCCGATCGACCAGCAGGAGCTGACCGCGCGGCTGCGCACGCAGGTGCGCCGCAAGCGCTACAACGACCAGCTTCGCGCCAGCGTTACCCAGACCATCGAGATGGCGGTGACCGATGCCCTGACCGGCCTGCACAACCGCCGCTATCTCGACAGCCACCTGCAGACGCTGTTCGACCGCGCCGTGGCACGGCGCCGGCCGCTGTCGGTGATGATCACCGATCTGGACCGCTTCAAGAGCATCAACGACGCGCATGGCCATGACGGCGGCGACGACGTGCTGCGCGAATTCGCCCGGCGGCTGCGCAAGAATGTGCGCGGCATCGATCTAGCCTGCCGCTTCGGCGGCGAGGAGTTCGTCGTGGTCATGCCGGACACCGACGGCGCGGTAGCCGAAAAGGTCGCCGAGCGCATTCGCGCCGAAATCGCCCAATTGCCGTTTGCCGTCGGCACCGAAGGCAAGGCCGTCGAAGTCACCGTCAGCGTCGGCGTGTCGTCGGTCCTGAAAGGCGTAGACACGGTCGCGGCGCTGATGAAACGCGCCGACCTCGCGCTCTACGAAGCCAAGAGCGGCGGCCGCAATCGCGTCGTCGCCAAGGCGGCTTAGCACCGAACACCAATTGCCTGGTCAACGCGACAAGGTTACGAATTTACCTTAATCCAAGCGATTTGCGAGGCTTGGTTAAGAAACGGTTGATTTCCATAAGTTGTTGCGCAAATGTGCAGCCCTTAGACGTAACCGGCACGAGGCTAGATCGCCGGTTCGACCCGAAGAATACCCCATGATGCTCAGGTCCGCCGCATCTCCTGGGTCCGTGGGGTCGGCCGGCCGGCGCTGGCACATAGTGGCCTCCTCGTACCGCTGCCAAACGCCGGCCGGCCCCCAATTTTCAAAACACATCAGGATTCTGCGCCAATATGCGGAAAACGTTTGCTTTTTTGTTGTGGCAGATAGACCGCCCCTTGATCCGCACACTGGGGGCGGGTGCGAATGTGCCTGCAGCCGATTGACAGGGCCTGTCTTCTATGCCGAAATTGGTTGGACCATTGAGCCATTTGTGACCCGTTGGCATGACCGAATTCGGCCTTTCCCCCATACAGGCAACTGCTCGCGACGACGCGGTGCTCAAGGCGCTGGCCGGCTTTGTGATGCGCGAAGCCCTCGGGCCCGGCCAGAGACTGCCGACCGAACGCATCCTTGCCGAGCGCCTCAAGGTGAGCCGCAACACCGTGCGCGAGGCGCTGACGCGCTGGGAAGGGCTCGGCCTGGTCGAACGGCGGCAAGGCAGCGGCACCTATCTCAAGGGAGTGGTCTCGCTGGACATGCTGCACATGCCGCTGACGCTGGCCGGCGGCAATGATTTCACCAGCCTGATGCAGACGCTGGAAATCCGCCGGGCACTGGAAGCGGAAGCCGCCGCCCTGTGCGCCGTTCGCGCGGGCCAGGCCGAGATCGCCGAGATCGCGCGTAAGCTCGACATTATGGAGCAGGCCTTCCACGCGCGCGCCGGCATGTCGGCGGAGGAAGATTGGGAATTCCACCAGTCGATCTATCGCACGTCCGGCAATCCGCTGTTCGAGCAGATCATCGCCGCCATGCACGAACTGTTCCATCGTTTCTGGGAGCATCCGCTTGGCGTGCGTGATTTCGGCCACGCCAGCTTTCCTTACCACCGTACGATCTACGAACGCATCGCCGCGCACGATCCGGAGGGAGCCCGGGCCGAGGCGCTCAAGCTGATCGCCACCGTCGAGGACGATCTGAAGCGCGGTGCGGCCAAACTCAAACTTTCAGGCGAGAAATGAGCGACCATTCCGCCGGTTTCGAAAACGACTATCTCGCCGAGGCGGCGACGCTTCTCGCCCATGACGAGCCTTTCCCCGGCGGTGCGGTGGTACCGCCGATCTACCAGACCTCGCTCTTCACCTTCGCCAACTATTCCGAGATGGCCGACACATTCGCCGGCAGGCGACGCCAGCCGATCTATTCGCGCGGCGACAACCCGACAGTCATGGAGTTCGAGGCGCGTGTCGCCGCTCTCGAAGGCGCGGAGGCCGCGCGCGGCTTTTCCAGCGGCATGGCAGCGATCAGCGCCACGGTGCTTGCTTTCGTCGGTGCCGGTGAGCGCATGGTTGTCGTGCGCAATTGCTACGGCGATGCCTATAGGCTGTTCGAACGGCTGTTGCCGCGGCTCAACATCAAGGTGGACTATGTCGACGGTTCCGATCCGGACGCGGTCGCGGCAGCACTTCCTGGCGCCAAGCTGCTCTACCTGGAAAGCCCGACGTCGATGATGTTCGAGCTTCAGGACATAACGCATCTGGCACGGCTGGCCAAAGAGCAGGGCATCGTCACCTCGATCGACAATTCCTGGGCGACCCCGGTGTTCCAGAAGCCGATTTCGCACGGTGTCGACCTGGTGCTGCATTCGGCTTCGAAATATCTCGGCGGCCACAGCGATACCGTCGCCGGTGTGGTGGCCGGTTCGGCGGCCCATATTCGACACATCAACGAGCAGACCTATTCCTATCTTGGCGGCAAACTTTCGCCTTTCGAGGCCTGGCTGTTGCTGCGTGGCCTGCGCACATTGCCGCTGCGGTTGCCGCATCACATGAAGAGCGGGCTGACCATCGCCGAACGGCTGAAGGCGCATTGCAATGTCGAGCGGGTCAACCACCCGGCCTATTCCAACCATCCAGGCAAGGCGACGCTTGCCGGCTATGCCGGGCTGTTCTCATTCGAGGTGACGGAAGACGTTGACATCCCGGCTTTCGTCGATGCGCTGAAACTCTTTCGCATCGGCGTCAGTTGGGGCGGCCATGAGAGCCTGGTCGTTCCGGCAAAGGCCTCGCTCGAGCAGACGCCGGGCCTGAATTCGATGGCGCGCTTCGGCGTCAGCCCGCGAACCATCCGCTTCAGTGTCGGATTGGAGAGTGTCGAAGACCTGTGGGCGGATGTCGCCCAGGCCTTCGACAGAGCAAAAAGATAAAAGGAGCCGTTCAAAATGGGAGTGCTGAACATGAAGAAACTGAGCATCCTTCTTGGTGCCGTCGCGGGTCTGGCGATTTCCGCCGGCAGCGTGCTGGCCGATTCCACGATCAAGATGGTCGAGGTCATCACCAGTCCGCCGCGTACCGAATTCCTCAAGAAGCAGATCGCCGAGTTCGAGACGGCCAATCCGGGTGTCAAGGTCGAGCTGGTGTCGCTGCCCTGGGGCCAGGCGTTCGAGAAGTTCCTCACCATGGTGCAGGCCGGCGACACGCCCGACATCGTCGAGATGCCGGAACGCTGGATGGGTCTCTATGCGACCAACGGCCAGCTCGAGGATCTCGGGCCATACATGGCCAAATGGGACGATGCCAAAACGCTGGGCGAGCGTGCCAAGCAGTTCGGCTCGACGGTCGACAACAAGCAGTACATGATCCCTTACGGCTATTACCTGAACGCGCTGTTCTGGAACAAGAAGCTGTTCAAGGAGGCCGGCCTGGACGGTCCGCCGGCGACGCTCGATGAATTCGTCGAAGACTCCAAGAAGATCTCGGCGATACCGGGCAAATATGGCTATTGCCTGCGCGGCGGCCCGGGCGCCTTCAACGGCATGCACATGTTCATGAACATTGCCGCCGGCAAGGGCGGCTATTTCAACGAGGACGGCACCTCGACCATCAACGAAGAAGGATCGGTCAAGGGCCTGCAGATGCTTGCCGACATGTACAAGAACGGCCTGGCGCCGAAAGATGCGGTGAGCTGGGGTTTTAACGAGACCGTCACCGGCTTCTACAGCGGCACCTGCGCCATGCTGAACCAGGATCCTGACGCGCTCCTCGGCATCGCCGATAAGATGAGCGCCGACGACTTCGCCGTGGCGCCGATGCCGGTCGGGCCGAGCGGCAAATCCTATCCGACGCTCGGTTATGCCGGCTGGGCGATGTTCGCCAATTCCCAGCACAAGGACGATGCGTGGAAGCTGATGGCGACGCTGTTGTCGCCCAAGGACAATCTGGAGTGGGCAAAGGAAGTCGGCGTCATTCCGATCCACAACGGCGCCGACCAGGACGCCCACTTCAGGACCGAGCAGTTCAAAGGCTGGTTCGAGGAACTGAACAACGGCGACAAATACGAGATGGTGACGCCGCCGACGCATCTGGAAAATCTCGGCAATTTCGTCGACCAGGTGGCGATCAAGAATTTTCAGGAAGTGCTGCTTGGCCAGAAGGCGGCCAAGGACGTGGCCGACGAATGGGCCAAGTTCCTGACCAAGGAACAGCAGGGCTGGATGGCCAAGAACAAGAAATAGCTTTTCTCCCTTCTCCCCGTTCACGGGGAAAAGGTGTCACGAAGTGACGGATGAGGGGCGGCGCCAACCCGACTTGGCTCGCGCTGCTTCTCATCTGCCTGCCGGCATCTCCCCGTAAACGGGGAAGGCGCTGTCGCCAGTCCATGCTTGCTCCAGGAGACAATCCGGCACCAATGACCTACGCCGTGTCCGAAATACGATCCGCCGGCAGGCCGCGAAAGAATCGGCTATCCCATGCCGCGATCGAGCCCTGGCTCTATCTCAGCCCGGCGATCGTGCTGCTGGTCGTCGTGCTGCTGGTGCCGCTGGTTATCGGTATCGGTTACTCGTTCCGCAAATTCTCCGCTTTCAAATCCGAATATGTTGGGCTTGGGCAGTATCAGGCGATGCTGTCGGATCCCGTGCTCGGGCAGGCGCTCGTCAACACGCTGTGGTGGACGGCAGCCAGCCTGTTCTTCCAATTCTTCCTGGGACTTGGCCTGGCGCTGCTGCTCGACACACCGTTCCGGGGCAGAAAGATCGTACAGGCCGTAGTCTTCCTGCCCTGGGCGGTGCCGTCCTTCCTCTCCGGCCTGACCTGGGCCTGGCTGTTCAATCCGATCATCGGGCCGCTGCCGCATTGGCTCTACGCATTGGGGCTGAAAGCCGAGCCTACCAACGTGCTCTCCGATCCGTCGACCGCCATGTGGGGGCCGATCGTCGCCAATGTCTGGTTCGGCATTCCCTTTTTTGCCATCACGCTTTTGGCGGCGCTGAAGTCGATCCCGTCGGAATTGCATGAGGCGGCGGCGATCGACGGCGCCTCGCCGTGGCAGCGCTTCACCAAGGTGACGCTGCCGTTCCTGGCGCCGACCATCGTCATTACCGTCATGCTGCGCACGATATGGATCGCCACCTTCGCCGACCTGATCTTCGTCATGACCGAAGGCGGGCCTGCCGGGTCGACGGCCACGGTGCCGGTCTATATCTATGTCAGCGCGTTCAAGTCGCTGGACAAGGGCTATGCCTCCGCTGTGGCGGTGCTGTTACTCGTGCTGCTCATCGTCTATGCGGTTGCGCTGATCGGCATCCGCCGTTCGCTGGTAAGGCACGTCTGATGATTGCCGGACGCTCCGTCTCCTCGCGCATTCTCGGCGGCATCGGCCTTTACGGCGCCATCGGTGCCTATATGGCCTTCGCGCTGTTCCCGATCTTCTGGACGCTGAAGATCTCGGTCACACCCGAGCGGCTGCTCTATTCCGAAGGCATCACTTTCTGGCCGTCACAAACGACGCTGCAGAACTTCATCACCGTGCTCGAAGCCACCGATTTCCCGCGCTACTTCCTGAACAGCGTGATCGTTTCGGTGTCGACGGCAGCCTTCGTAACGGTCATTGCCACGCTTGCCGGCTACGCCATGTCGCGTTTTTCCTTCCGCGGCAAGGCGACCTTGGCCATCCTGCTTTTGCTCACCCAGACTTTTCCGCTGGTGATGGTCATTCCGCCGATCTACCGCATCATGGGGCAGATCGGCCTCATCAACAGCCTGACCGGCCTCGTCATCATCTACACCGCCTTCAATACGGCCTTCGCGACCTTCCTGATGCAATCCTTCTTCGACGGCATCCCGCGAGACCTGGAAGAAGCGGCGATGATCGACGGCTGCACGCGCCTGCAGGCGATGCGCAAGGTGATCGTGCCGCTGACGCTGCCCGGCATGGGGGCGACGCTCGGTTTCGTCTTTACCGCCGCGTGGAGCGAGTTGCTGTTTGCGCTGATGCTGATTTCCAGTGACGACCAGAAGACTTTCGCGGTCGGCTTGCTCACCTATATCGGCAAATTCGCGGTCGACTGGGGACAGATGATGGCGGCTTCCATCCTGGCGCTGATCCCGGTCTGCGTCTTTTTTGCCTTCCTGCAACGCTACCTCGTCACCGGCCTTACCGCCGGTGCCGTCAAGGGATAGATCGATGGCCTCCGTCACACTCGACAAAGTCCGCAAAGACTATGGAGCCGTGCGCGTCCTGCACGCGGTCGATCTCGAAATCGCCGACGGCGAGTTCGTCGTCCTGGTCGGCCCGTCCGGCTGTGGGAAATCGACCCTGCTGCGCATGATCGCCGGGCTGGAGGAGGTCTCCGACGGCGAAATCCATATTGGCGAGCGCCTGGTCAACGACATCGCGCCAAAGGACCGCGACATTGCCATGGTATTCCAGTCCTACGCGCTCTATCCGCACATGGATGTGTCGAAGAACATGGGTTTCAGCCTGATGCTGAGGAAGGCCGGCAAGCCAGCGATCGATGCAAGGGTGGACGGTGCCGCCAAGCGGCTTGGGCTCGATACGCTTCTGCAACGCTTGCCGCGGCAATTGTCCGGCGGCCAGCGTCAGCGCGTCGCCATGGGCCGGGCCATCGTGCGCGACCCGAAGGTCTTTCTCTTCGACGAGCCGCTTTCCAACCTCGACGCCAAGCTGCGCGTCCACATGCGCGCCGAGATCAAGGCGCTGCACCAGCAATTGAAGACCACTTCGGTCTATGTCACCCATGACCAGATCGAAGCGATGACAATGGCCGACCGTATCGTCGTCATGCATGACGGCCTCGTCCAGCAGGTTGGCGCGCCGCTCGATCTGTATGACCGGCCGGTCAACATGTTCGTCGCCGGTTTCATCGGCTCGCCCGGCATGAATTTTCTGCCTGCCGTCGTTGAAAAGGGCGCCAAGTCGGATGCCGTGCTGGCCGACGGCCAGAAGCTGCGGCTGCCGGACGACTTGCCGCTCAGGGATGGCGATGCGATCACCGTCGGCTTACGGCCGGAGCATATCCGGCTTGCCGACAATGGCGCGCTGAAAGGAGAGGTGGGCGTGGTGGAGCCGCTCGGCCTGTCGACCCAGTTCTATACCAGGCTTGCCGGCCAGCAGGTCTGCGTCTTCGCCATGGGTCGGGCCAGTGTGAAACCGGGTGAGGCCGTGCGCCTGTCGGCCGACCCGGCATCGCTGCATCTGTTCGATCCGGCTAGCGGCGGTCGCATCGGCTAGTCCTGTATTCCCGAAACGAAAAACGCCGCCCGGAGGGCGGCGATTCGGTACTGCGAGAGAAAACCCGATTACTTGATCTTGGTTTCCTTGAATTCGACGTGCTTCTTGGCGACCGGATCGTATTTGCGGAACGACAGCTTGTCCGTCTTGGTGCGGCTGTTCTTGCTGGTCACGTAGAAGAAACCGGTGTCGGCGGTCGACAGAAGCTTGATCTTGATGTTTGCGGCTTTGGCCATGATGTTCGTCCGTTAATGTTCGTGGAGTTTTGGCCGCTGGAGCACGGGGAAACACCCGGACGCGGGAAACTTGCCGCGACACATAAAGAACGCGCCCGGAAAGTCAACCCTTGTCCAAGTTCTGTGTCGTGAGCAGATGAGTTGTCCGGATTAGAGTTGTCCGGGTTTGTTGCTAGCCGATGGAGGCTGGGGATGAAGCGGACAATTGATGTGCTACCAAAACCCGACAACTTGATTGGCTGCCGACGGCCGCGGGAGGCTCCTGTGTGCCTCCGGCCGTCCTAAGCAGGCTCCGGGTGCGTCTCAGTTTGAATGCTGGCTATGAGTATCGAGCGATGGACGGCTGATCGATCACCCAAAGCCAGTTCCCGTCACTTTGCCGGCGAGCGATTTCCGCAGTCACGGTGCCATCGGCAAGGCGCGTGGACGTGAGCGCCAAATCTCCGTTGACGATAGCCGGACGCTGATCTCCGAGATCAAACTTTCGTCCCGCTGCCACCAACTTGGCGTAAAATCGGCGGATGGCGTCTCTGCCGCAGGCCAACTGTCCGTTGCCGGTATCGAGGGTGGCACCGGGTTCGTAAAGAGCAGCCATTCCTTCCGCGTCTCCCGCTTGCTCGCGAAAAACCAATAGCCGCGCCAGATCCTGGGGATCGCTTGCCGATTTGCGGTTTGCTTCATCATTCATTGGCAGCCTTCCTGACAGCCAAAATTCAAACCGAGATACGATCAGGTTCCGGTCACTCCGCCGCGACGGTTTCCGGCCGCATCGCCTTCTTCCAATCTCCGGTCGTGTTCCACCAGCGGTTCGGGTTGGCGCGGTCGTCGAGACCCTTGGAGCGGCTGGCAAGCAGTGGCTGGATGCGGATCACCGGCTCCTGATAGCTGTGAACCTGGTAAATCGCTTCGACGACGCGAGCGGCGAGCTTCTGGTCGTCAGGCAGTTCGAACGACACCTCGACAGTGCCCGGCCGCCTGCGTAATTCCGTTTCGGCGCCGGCGGCGGCACCTTCAAGTGGCCGGTAGCGTTCGATGCCGTCCGCCGACTGAAAGGCATTGCTGTCATATTTGCCCATTCTGAGCGGTGCGATCGCGACGACCGCCCCCATAATGCGGTCGACATCGGCTGCCGGTGCCTGAAAGGTCACCAGCAGCAGCAATTCCATCCGCAGCGATTTCGTTTCAAAGCCACTGTCGATCATCCGAGGTCTCCCTGCTTACGCACTTTGAGGGAGCATATACTCGAGCCCTCCTGACATGGTTGTGTCAGTAGTTGGTCAGCAGTGGGAGCGATGTCGGTAGCGGGGCCGACTCAGAGGATTTTGCGGAGCAGCCTGGTGCCGACCAGCACGATATAGCAGGCGAAGAACAGGCCGAGCGCCCAGCCGAAGCCCGACGGCCCGAAAGCGTCCATGCCGATGCCGATTGCCTGCGGGCCAAGCACCATGCCGACGCCGTAGCAGAGAACGAAGGCGGCGTTGGCGGAGGCCAGTTCGTGGCCGGAAAGCTGCGAGCCGAGATGCGCCAGACCGATAGTGTACATGGCAGCGACCACACCGCCCCAGACGAACAGAAGCGCTGCCATCAAATGCCAGTTCTGCGCGAAGAACGGCATGAAGACCGTGCCGGCAAGCCCGACAGTGGCACAGGCCATCAGCAGATAGCGGCGGTCGCTGACGCGGTCGCTGATCATGCCGATGGGGATTTGCAACAGCACGTTGCCGAGGCCGATCATGGTGAGCAACAGGGCTGCGTCCGCCTCGGAGTAGCCGATGCGGTTGCCGTAGACCGGGAACAGGGCAAAGCCGCCGGTCTCGACCGCGCCGAACACCAGCACGGCGGCAGTCGCCGTCGGCACCAGCCAGATGTAACGCAGGAAATTGCTGGTTTCGCCGTCCGAGATGATCGTCGGGCTCTCGTTGCGTGCCGCCAAGACCGGTATGGCAGCGAGCGTAACCAGCGCGATGGTGACGCCGAAGGGGAGAAAACCACTGCTGCCGAGATGGGCGAACAGCCAAGGCCCGGCGGCAAAGCCGAGAGACAGCACGGTGGCATAGATGCCGAGCACCAGCCCGCGACGGTGTGGCGGCGCCGAGGTGCTGATCCAGAATTCCGACAGGATGAACAGCACCGTCAGCGCGATATGCAGCAGCACGCGCAACGGAAACCACATCCAGAAGGCTGGTGCGAAATGGAAACCGACAAAGGCCAGCGCCCCGGCCGCAATCATGGCAAGCATCGTCCAGGCGACCCCGAACCGCATGGCGAGCGGGGTGGCGAGCGGCGCGCCGGCGATCGAGGCGAGGCCGGCGACCGCGGTGTTGAGACCGATCATCGACGCGGAGTGGCCACGCGTTTCCAGGATCACGCTGAGCAGTGGCATGCCGAGGCCGATGGCAATGCCGACGACGCTGATCGACGAGATCGCCGCGACCATCGGCAGCCAGTGTACGCGTTCCTCGACCTCTCGCTGGGTATCCACTGTCATGAAATGCCTGGCTGCTCTAGAGAATTTCGCGGACGAAGCGATTGCGGACAAGCCGGTAGAACGGCACCGGACCGCCGGGGCGCAGCAGCGGATCCCGGGCGAGCCGCGTTTCCAGCTCCTCCAGGATCGTGCGCGTGATGTCTGGAATATCGGCTTGCCTGGCCTTGGCCAGCGGCAGCCAAACGACGTCCTCCAACTCGTTGGTCGGACCGCCATCCGGCAGCTCTACGGCGACGTCGTCGCGCCACGCGGCGAGAAAGCGCGTATCGAAGCGGCGCACCCGATTGGGCGGTGTGATGGCGCGGGCGATGAAGCGCAGCGCTTGCAGCGACGGCATGACGCCGTGCTCGACAAAGCCCTGCCAGTCGCGCTTGGCGCTCGCGAAGGCGCCTTTTTGGCCGATCAGCAGGCCGGCCTCCTCATAGGTTTCGCGGATCGCCGACAGAGCAATGGCGCGGGCGCGGGCAGGGCTGGTGCGGCCGCTGCCCGCGGTCAACCTCGCTTCGTCCTCGGGATGAAGTGCGCTGGCTACGGGGATGCGGCTGTCGGCCGGATCGGTGCGGCCGCCCGGAAACACGAATTTTCCCGGCATGAAGGCATGACGGGCGTGGCGCCGGCCCATCAGCACCAGGAACTCGTCGCCCTTGCGGTCGAGCAGGATCAGCGTCGCGGCGTCGCGCGGGCGTATAGGCTTGGCATCGAGCGCGATCCGCTCAAGCTTGTCGATTTCCGCCTTGGTCATAACGTCCATGCGCTCGACCTAGCGGAATCTTCGCCGATGCGGAAGTGGCGTCCAGCCATGCCGATTTGCGCCAGCCTCGGTTTCAAGCCTCGGGATGCGACTCGATCAGATCTTCTTCACCGCCAAAGCCGTGCATATAAAACGCCCATTGCAGGCCGATGACAGCGCCCTTGACCGGCTGCAGCAGGACGACGGCGAGAATGATGGTCAATGGCACCCAGATGGCGATGTGCTGCCAGGTCGACAGCGTCGAGGTCGCCTCGACGCCCATGAAGGCACCGAGCACGATGTGGCCGACAATGACCACCACAAGATAGGCCGGCAGGTCGTCGGCGCGATGGTGGTGTAGCTCCTCGCCGCAATGATCGCATTTGTCGACGGTCTTGACGAAGGCGCGAAACAGCTTGCCCTCGCCGCAATGCGGGCAGCGGCCGAGCATGCCGCGCTTCATTGCCGTCCAAAGCGGCCGGGCGGTCCGGCCCGAGTGATGTTCGCCGCCGAAAACCCGTTCTTCCACGTGCAGTTCTGTTGGCATTACCGTCTCCTGCCGCGCGAGCCTGGACGCGATTGCGACGCCCGGGCGCGGCCTTTGGCCTTGTGGAACGACCGTTTGGAGCCGGGCAGCGGCTTTGGCTCGGTCAGCATCTCGAAACGCATCGCGCCGGCCATCGGCGCCACCTCGATCAGGCGAACCTCGACGCGATCAGCAAGCTGATAGCCCTTGCCGGTGCGTTCTCCGAAAAGCGATCGAGCAGTTTCGTCGTATATATAGTAGTCGCCGCCCAGGGTTGAAACCGGAATGAAGCCATCCGCGCCATACTGCGGCAATTGGACAAACAGGCCCGATTTGGTGACGCCCGAGATACGGGCGTCGAAACGGTCGTCGATGCGCTCGGCGAGATAGGCGGCGATCAGCCGGTCGACTGTGTCGCGCTCGGCGGCCATCGCGCGCCGCTCGGTCGCCGAGATCAGCGCCGAGACCTCTTCCAGCCGTTCCGCCTCGTCCTTCGCCAGTCCGCCCGGACCAAGGCCGAGTGCGGCAATCAGCCCACGATGCACGATCAGGTCGGCATAGCGGCGGATCGGCGAGGTGAAATGCGCGTAGCGCTTAAGATTGAGGCCGAAATGGCCGATATTGGCGGGCGAATATTCGGCCTGGCTCTGCGAGCGCAGCACCACTTCGTTGACCAGCCCCTCATTGTCGGCGCCGCGCACGCGAGCGAGGATGCCGTTAAACTGGTTCGGCCGCATCTGTGCACCGCGCGCCAGCGACAGGCCGAGCGTCTGCAGGAATTCACGCAGCGATTCCTGCTTGGCGAGCGAAGGCGCATCGTGGATGCGGTAAACCAGCGCCTGCCGCTTCGCCTCCAGCGTCTCGGCGGCGGCGACATTGGCCTGGATCATGAACTCTTCGATCAGTTTGTGCGCGTCGAGCCGCTCCGGCACGACGACCTTGTCGACGGTGCCGTCCTGCTTGAGAAGGATCTTGCGCTCGGGCAGATCGAGTTCGAGCGGCTGGCGCGTGTCGCGGCCGCGCTTCAGGATCGCGTAGGCGTCCCATAGCGGCTTCAGCACCGCATCGAGGATCGGGCCAGTCGTGTCGTCCGGTGCGCCGTCGATCGCCGCTTGCGCCTGCTGATAGGCGAGTTTCGCCGCCGACTTCATCATGACGCGATGGAAGGAATGTCTGAGTTTGTGGCCATCGGCCGAGAAAGTCATACGCACCGCTATCGCCGGACGATCCTGGCCCTGGCGCAGTGAACAGAGGTCGTTCGAGATGCGCTCCGGCAGCATCGGCACGACGCGATCGGGGAAATAGACTGAATTGCCGCGCTTCAGCGCTTCGCGATCGAGCGCCGTGCCATAGCGCACGTATGCAGCGACATCGGCAATGGCGACGGTGACAACCACGCCGCCGGCGTTCTTCTCGTCGGTGTCGGGCATGGCGAACACCGCGTCGTCATGATCCTTGGCGTCGGCCGGATCGATGGTGAGCAGTGGCAGCTCGCGCCAATCCTCGCGGCCGGCAAACGTCGCTGGCTTGACCGCCTCCGCCTCGGCGATGACGTCGGCGGGAAAAATATGCGGAATGTCGTGTGCGTGGATGGCGATCATCGAGACCGCCTTTTCGCTGGTCAGCGACCCCAACACCGCCAGAACCTTGGCTCTCGGCAGGCCGTAGCGGGAGGCCCGCGCCGGCTCGACCTCGACCAGGTCGCCGTTCTTGGCGCCGTTCTGGAATTCCTTGTCGACGACCAGCTCCGGCTGGCGCCTTTCCACCGGCTCGATGCGGAACGTGCCGTCCTTCAGCACACGGAAAACGCCGAGAACCGCATCGGTGCGCTTCTCGAATATCTTCATCACCCGGCCGGTATAGGCCGGGCCTGCCGGATCGTCGGTCGGAAAGGTCTTGGCCAGCACGCGGTCGCCGATGCCCGGCGTCGGGCCATTGCCGCCGCGCGACACGCGGATCGCTATGACCGGAGGTTCGCCATTGCCCACGGCTTCGGTCGGGTGCGCCAGCAGCACACCGTCGGCGTCACGGCCGAAGATGTCGAGCACCGCGACGTGGGGCAGGGCGCCGACACGGGCAAGCCGCTTGCGCTCCTTGGTCAGCAGGCCTTCATCCTGCAGGTCGCGCAAGACGTCCTTCAGCCAGATACGGTCTTCGCCGCGCAGCGCAAACGCCTTGGCGATGTCGCGTTTTCCGGCGCGGTCCGGATTTTCGGCGATGTAACGCAGTATCTCGTCGCGTGAAGGCCGGTAATTGTCCCTGACCTTGGCACGGGTATCGGCGGTGCGCAGATCGCCGTGGCTTCTTCCGGAGACTTTGCGCGCCAACCCGTCCTATCCCTTTTTCCTGGCCGCCGGTTTTTTGGCCGCAGCCGGTTTCTTGGCAGGCGCAGCCGCTTTGCGGAAGGGCTTCCTGGCGCCATTGCCGCCCTTGGCTTCCTTTTCCGCAATGAGCGCAACCGCATCCTCGATCGTCACCGATTGCGGATCCTTGCCCTTCGGCAGCGTCGCATTGACCTTGCCGAAATTCACATAAGGCCCGTATTTGCCGTCGCGCACGACGATCTGGCCGCCGCCGGCAGGATGCTCGCCAAGTTCCTTGAGCGCAGCGGCTGTGCCGCCATTGCGGCCGCCTTTACCCTTCAATTGCTTCTCGGCGATCACCGAGACGGCGCGATTGAGGCCGATTGAGAACACGTCGTCGATGCTGTCGAGATTGGCGTAGGTGCCGTCATGCAGCACGAACGGCCCGTAGCGCCCCAGCCCGGCCGAAATCATCTTGCCGGATTCCGGATGCTTGCCGACGTCGCGCGGCAGCGACAACAAGGCGAGCGCCTTTTCATGATCGATCGAATCGACAGTCCAGCCCTTGGGCAGGCTGGAGCGCTTGGCATCCTTGCCGTCGCCGCGC
Source organism: Mesorhizobium sp. ISC25 (assembly GCF_042295465.1). NCBI lineage: Bacteria > Pseudomonadati > Pseudomonadota > Alphaproteobacteria > Hyphomicrobiales > Phyllobacteriaceae > Mesorhizobium > Mesorhizobium sp. ISC25. The sequence continues at coordinate 980,863 of NZ_CP135441.1, forward strand.
TGGATATAGGGGCCGAACCGGCCATTGCGCAGCGTGATCTCCTCGGCGGTATAGGGGTCCTTGCCGAGCACCTTGGTGCCGTCTTCGCCACCGCCGTTCTCGCCATTGGGATTGGCGGCGTCGCCGAGCTGGCGGGTGAAGGAGCATTCGGGATAGTTCGAACAGCCAACGAAGGCGCCGAACTTGCCGAGCTTCAGCGACAGGTTGCCGGTGCCGCATTTCGGACAGATGCGCGGGTTCGAACCGTCTTCCCGCGCGGGAAAGACCAGCGGCGCCAGTTCCTCGTTCAATGCATCGAGGACATCGGTTACGCGCAACTCCTTGATGTCGGCGACGGCGCCGGAAAAATCCTTCCAGAAATCGCGCAGCACGTCCTTCCATGCGAGCTTGCCGTCGGAAATCTCGTCGAGCTTTTCCTCCAGCGAAGCGGTGAAGTCGTACTCGACATAACGCTCGAAGAAGCTTTCGAGGAAGGCCGACAATAGCCGGCCCTTGGCCTGCGGCACAAGCTTGCGCTTGTCGATGGTGACGTAATCGCGATCCTCGAGCGTCTTCAGGATCGCCGTATAAGTCGACGGCCGGCCGATGCCCAGCTCTTCCAGCTTCTTGATCAGCGAAGCTTCCGAATAACGCGGCGGCGGCTCGGTGGTGTGCTGGGTGGCGTTGATCGCCTCGCGTGTGAGCTGCTCGCCGGCACGGATCTCGGGCAGGCGGCGGCTCTCTTCGTCTTCCGAATCTTCTTCCTTCTGCTCGATGTAAGCGGCAAGGAAGCCGTCGAAGCGAACAACCGAGCCGACAGCGCGAAGCTCGGCGGTGCGCGGGCCGTTGACTGCCTCGATCTCGACCGTGGTGCGCTCTATCTCGGCCGGCTGCATCTGGCTGGCGATGGCGCGTTTCCAGATCATCTCGTAAAGCCGCGCCTGGTCGGCGTCGAGATACTGCCTGACGGAAGCCGGCGTGCGCATGAAATCGGTCGGACGGATCGCTTCGTGCGCTTCCTGGGCATTCTTGGCCTTGGCGGAATAGACGCGCGGCTTTTCAGGCAGGTATTTAGGGCCGAATTCCTTGGCAATCGCATCGCGTGCGGCAGAGATCGCCTCCGGTGCCATCTGCACGCCGTCGGTTCGCATGTAGGTGATCAGGCCGGTTGTCTCGCCGCCGATCTCCATGCCCTCATAGAGCCGCTGCGCCACCTGCATGGTGCGGTTGGCCGAAAAGCCGAGACCCGATGAGGCTGCCTGCTGCAGCGTCGAGGTGGTGAAGGGCGGGCCGGGATTGCGCCTGGTCGGCTTGGCTTCGACCGACACTGCCTTGAAGCTGGCGCCTTCGAGCATCGCCTTGATGTCGTCTGCCTGCGCCTTGTTGGAAATGTCGAGCTTTTGCAGCTTCTTGCGCTCGAAGGCGGTCAGCCGCGCCTCGAAATTTTCCTTGCGCGGCGTGCCGAGGATAGCGGCGACCTGCCAGTATTCCTCGCGGATGAAGCGCTCGATCTCGGATTCGCGGTCGCAGACCAGACGCAGCGCCACCGACTGGACGCGGCCGGCGGAGCGGGCGCCGGGCAGCTTGCGCCACAGCACGGGCGACAGCGTGAAGCCGACCAGATAGTCGAGCGCGCGGCGGGCGAGATAGGCATCGACCAGCGGCGCATCGATCTGGCGCGGATTGGCCATTGCCTCCAGCACTGACGCCTTGGTGATGGCGTTGAAGACGACGCGGCTGACCGGCTTGTCCTTCAACGCGCGCTTTTGCTTCAGCACTTCGAGGACATGCCAGGAGATCGCTTCGCCCTCGCGGTCCGGATCGGTGGCTAGGATCAGCCCGTCGGCGTCCTTGACCGCCTTGGCGATATCGGCGAGACGCTTTCCAGACGCGGTGTCGACGGCCCAGGACATGGCAAAGTCCTCGTCCGGACGCACCGAGCCATCCTTGGCCGGCAGATCGCGGACATGACCAAACGAGGCCAGAACCTTGTAGTTCTTGCCGAGGTACTTGTTGATTGTCTTCGCCTTGGCCGGCGATTCGACGACGACGACGTCCATACGGTCTCATATCAGTTGTGATGCGGCAGAAGAATTCCGCTGCGCGCGACGAAATCTCGTTCAATGTGTCGCTCACATGGCCGCGCGTTTGCATCCGGTCAAGGCCAAGCAGTCAAAATGCGGCCCTGTACCGAATGCGCAACCCAACGGCGCGCCATGCGATCTTCCGCAATCCTGGACAAGGGAAATGGCCAGCCTATCGCTGAACAAACCCGGCAATTGATCCTGGAGAACGGACGAACTCTCCCGCGGATATAAGAGAAACATCGAGCACGCGCCAGCCCTGCTTGAACAGATGCTGTGAAGCGCGCATTCGGTAGCCCGGCATTTGCCCGGATAGTTGCAAGGAATTGGCGTGCTGAAAAGCTGGCCGCCGGGGCGGTTGGGTCGAGTTCCCAGCGACCAGCCGTGTTACCGCCTGTTACAGCGGATCAGAAGCTCAAGGCTTAGTCGGCCTTGGCGATATGCCAGACGCCGCCGACACCCTCGCCGGTGACATCGCCGGCCTTCTTGTCCTTGATGAACGTGTAGAGCGGCTTGCCTTCATAGGCCCACATCCTGGTGCCGTCGGTGCGGTCGACGATCGTCCATTCGCCCTCGGCCTTGGCGTTGGCTTCAGCTTTCAGCGGCGGCCAATTGGCGGCGCATTTGTCGTAGCAGTTCGACTTGCCGGCCTCGTCCTTGTCGTAGGTGTAGAGCGGCATGCCGCTGGCGTCGGTGTAGATCTTGGTGCCGCCTACCTCCGCTTCCTTCCACGCCTCGGCGGCGAAGGATGCGGCAGTGCCGAGCAAAAGCGCGGCCATGCCAATTGCGATCGTTTTCATGGACTTCTCCCCTGGATCGTTTCGAAAAAGCGCGCGGAACCGCGGCTTCGTTGTGATCAACGCTGCCTGGCGGCCCTTTCTTCCCGGGCTGCTTTCCCGTCGATCAGGCGAGGGCGACGACTTGCCACACGATAGTGACGGGGGCCAGGCTATAGTGATGGGGCCACGCGATGGTGATTGGCGGACGGCCGTTGTCGCGGCTATATGGCTGCGCAGTCATCTGGAGACGGAAATGGCATTGGACGTCGGCTATGTCAGCGCGATCGGGGCGGGAGCAATTTCGTTCCTGTCACCCTGCGTGCTGCCGCTGGTGCCGCCTTACCTGTGCTACATGGCCGGCGTGTCGGTCGACGATTTCCGCGGCGAGGCCGGCATTACGGCAAAGGCCGGTGCGCGAGGCGCGCTGGTTAATTCCTCCATCGCCTTCGTGCTCGGCTTCTCGACCGTCTTCGTCGCGCTCGGCGCCGGCGCCTCGACCATCGGCCGTCTGCTGCGGGTCTGGCAGGAGCCGCTGGCAATGGCGGCCGGCGTGCTGATCATCCTGATGGGGCTGAATTTCCTCGGCGTACTGCGCATCCCTTTGCTTTCACGCGAGGCGCGCTTCCATGCACAAGGCAAGCCGGCCAGCCTGGTCGCCGCCTATGTCATGGGCTTGGCCTTCGCCTTCGGCTGGACGCCCTGTATCGGCCCGGTGCTGGGGCCGATCCTGACGCTTGCCGGCGGCCGCGAGACGGTGGGCGAGGGAGCGCTGCTGCTTGCCGCCTATTCGCTCGGCCTTGGCATACCGTTTCTGATCGCTGCGCTGTTTTCCGGCGCCTTCATGCGCTTTCTCGGAAAATTCCGCGTCCATCTCGGCCGCGTCGAAAAAGCCATCGGTGCGCTGTTGGTGGTCGCCGGCGTGTTTTTCCTGACCGGCGGCGTGCAGGCGGTGTCCTACTGGCTGCTCGAGAATTTTCCGGTGCTGGGGCAATTGGGTTAGGTTTGTCGCCCGGCCGAAGCGCGAGGCCGCCGCTGCGGCGCAAGGCACCGCAGCTACATGGTCCGTTCAACCTTCGAAATAGCCCGGTTGGTCGATATCGGCGATGAGCCCGGGTCCGCTCGGCGCCCACCCCAGCAGCGCGCGAGTCCGTTCGCTCGAGGTCGGGACATCCATCGCCGCGAACATCGCGAACCAGCCAAAATGATCGGCGGCTTCTTCCGCGGACTTGGCGACGACCGGCACGTTCAGGCGCCGGCCGATCACGCCGGCGATGTCTTTGAACGGCACACCTTCTTCGGCGATCGCGTGATATCGCCCGCCACCGGCTCCATGCTCGAGTGCAAGCCGGTAGACGCGGGCGGCATCGAAGCGATGCACGGCGGGCCAGCGATTGAGCCCTTCGCCGACATAGGCCGACACGCCGTTCTTGCGAGCAAGGTCGACGAGGATCGGAACAAAGGCGTGGTCGCCCTGGCCATGGACCGACGGTGGAAGGCGGACAACCGACGCGCGCACCCCGCGTGCCGCCAGCGCGGCGGCTGTCGCTTCGGAGGCGCGGGGATACGAGGCGGAAGCGGGAACAGGCGCATCTTCCTCTGTCGCGATACGGCCCCGCGCCTGGAGCGCGGTTCCGGAGGTGACGAGCAGGGGGCGCTCGGAGCCTTCGAGTGCTCCGCCCATCGCCTCGATGGCACGCCGGTCCATCTCGCAATTTTGCGCGAATTTCGAGAAGTCATGGTTGAACCCGGTGTGGATCACCGCATCGGCGGCTGCCGCGCCCCTGCGCAGGCTCTCGAGGTCTTCCAGGTCGCCTCGATGCACCTCGGCTCCCGCGGCGGCAAGCGACTTGGCCGATGCCTCGGAGCGGGCGAGGCCGAGCACCCGATGGCCGGCGCCGATGAGTTCTTGAACGATGGCAGAACCGACGAATCCGGTCGCTCCGGTAACGAAAACACGCATCACGACTTCTCCTTGTTCATTTCTGACCACGACCATTTCCGCGGCTCAGTTGTGTCGTGATAGGCGCTTGAGAAAATACGATCTATGCGGTAAAGTCCGTATTATCTTCGCAATCGTCCGGAATGACCCGTGGATCCTCTTTCAGATGTGCTCTCGCTGCTGAAGCCGCGAAACTATATGTCGGCTGGTTTCGATGCTGGTGGTGAATGGTCGATCCAGTTCCCCGACCAGCAGCAAAGCATCAAGACCGGAGCGGTGGTCTCCGGCCGGTGCTGGCTATCTGTGGAGGGCGTTGCTGACGCAGTGCGCCTTGAGACGGGAGACTCCTTCCTGCTGCCGAGTGGACGGCCTTTCCGCCTTGCAAGCGACATCAGCTTGGCGCCTGTTGAAGCCGTCAGGATTTTTCCGCCTGCGCGAGCCGGCGGTGTCGTGACCCACAATGGCGGTGGTGATTTCTTTCTGGTCAGCAGCCGCTTCGCGCTTGGCGGCAATCATGCCGGCATCCTGTTGCGGATGCTGCCAGCCATTGTGCATATCCGCAAAGAGTCGGACCAGTCGGCGCTGCGCTGGTCGGTGGAGCGGATGATGCAGGAGCTGCGCGAGCCGCAGCCGGGCGGCTTTCTGGTGATTCAGCACCTCGCCCACATGATGCTGGTTCAGGCGCTGCGGCTGTATCTTTCGGAAGGATTGAAAGGTGGCATCGGCTGGCTCTTTGCCCTCGCGGACAAACAGATCGGCACGGTGATCAGCGCCATGCATGACAATCCGGCGCATGGCTGGACGTTACAGGAGCTGGCGGAACGGGCCGGCATGTCGCGATCGACCTTTGCGCTCAGATTCAAGGAGACGGTCGGCGCGTCGCCGATGGACTATTTGACGCGCTGGCGAATGCTGCTGGCCGGCGACCGGCTGACGAATTCCAGCGATCCCGTCGCCGTCATCGCGCTGTCGCTCGGCTACGAATCCGAAAGCGCCTTCAGCACAGCCTTCAAGCGGGTCATGAATTGTTCGCCACGGCAATACGGCCGTGGCCGAGCCCCCAGCTTCGTACCACGCAACGAGGCGGAAGCCGCCTGAGCCGATCTGCTTGAGCGTGTCGCGGGTTGGAGGTTCCACCGTCTCACCGGAATTTAACCGCATTGGTGCAGCATGGCGCCGGTGCTACTAACGCTTCGATTCCAGACCCCTTTCAACGGTTGCTGTCCCCATGAGCCAGAGATCCTGCCTGTCCATCATCCTCGCCGCTGGCGAAGGCACGCGCATGAAGAGTGCAGTGCCGAAAGTGCTGCACACAATCGCCGGCCTGCCAATGGTTGCCCATGTCGTCAAGGCGGCCGAAGCCGCCGGCAGCGGCGATCTGGCGCTGGTGATCGGCCATGGCGCCGATGAGATGCGCAAGGCAGCACTCAAGTTTGCGCCCAAGGCCGAGGCTTTCATCCAGGAAAAACGTCTCGGCACCGCGCACGCCGTGCTTGCCGCACGCGCAGCAATATCAAAAGGTTACGACGACATCTTGGTGATGTTTGGCGACACGCCGTTGATTGATCCGGAAGCGCTCGCGGCGGCGCGGCTGAAGCTGGCCGAAGGTGCGGCCGTCGTCGTGGTCGGCTTCCGTACAGAGAATCCTTCGGGCTACGGCCGGCTTATCGAAAGGGCCGGCAAACTCGTGGCCATCCGCGAGGAAAAGGACTGCTCGGACGAGGAGAAGAAAATCACCTTCTGCAATGGCGGGCTAATGGCGGTCGCCGGCAGGCACGCGCTGAAGCTGCTCGATGAAGTCGGCAGCAAGAACGCCAAGGGCGAGTATTATCTCACCGATATCGTCGAGATCGCCGCTGCGCAGGGACTTGATGTCGTCGCCACCGAAGCCAGTTTCGAGAACGCGCTCGGCATCAACAACCGTGCCGAGCTTGCCCAGGCGGAAGGTATCTGGCAGACGCGCCGGCGGCGCGAGGCGATGCTTTCCGGGGTGACGCTGATTGCGCCTGAAACCGTGTTCTTCTCGCACGATACCGAGATCGGTGCCGATACGATCGTCGAACCCAATGTCTGGTTCGGGCCGGGCGTGAAAATCGCCACGGGCGCCAAGATCCATGCCTTCAGCCATATCGAAGGCGCCACCATCGCGTCGAATTGCGACGTCGGGCCGTTCGCGCGGCTGCGACCAGGGGCGGATTTGAGAAACAAGGCCAAGGTCGGCAATTTCTGCGAGGTAAAGCAGGCGATCGTCGAGGAGGGCGCCAAGGTCAACCATCTGACCTATATCGGCGATGCCCGCATCGGCGCGGGCGCCAATATTGGCGCCGGCACCATCACGTGCAATTATGACGGTTATTCGAAATTCTTCACCGATATCGGCGAGGGTGCCTTCATCGGCTCGAACTCCTCGCTGGTGGCGCCGGTGTCGATCGGCAAGGGCGGCTACATCGCTTCGGGCAGCGTCATCACCGAAAGCGTACCCGACGATGCATTGGCCTTCGGCCGCGCCCGCCAGCGGACGCTGCCCGGCAAGGGCAAGGAGTTGCGCGAGCGTTTTGCTTCGGCCGCGGCGGCCCGCAAAAAAGGGTAGCCTAACGGAACTCGGCGACAAGCTCAATTTGGCCGACGATTGTATCGTTGAAGGCGGACAGGTCTTCGGCCGGGATCCAGTATTCCAGATGCGCCCGGCTGCCGGCATGCTGGACGCTGTAACGGTTCAGAAAGCTGCGACGCACCTCGAAACGCGTCACGAAACCTGATCCGCTCGCGGGCACGTTCCAGTCCCGGGCGATCTGGGTGGCATAGGCCTCGCTTGTAACCGGATAGAAGATCGGCTGATCGGCAAGTCGAGGCGGAAAGGCGCGCATCCCTGACTTCTGGATCAACTCCAGTTCGCGTGGCCCAACCGGACGCCAAAGCGTCACCGTCTCAATTCGTTCGTTCATGGCCGCATCGTGTCTTTGGCTGATTTCAGGAGCCGTTGAGCCGAGATAGGATACATAAGCGGAGAAACTGAGCAATTGCAGTAACCTGATTGCAAGTGGGCCCTGTCATGGTGCATCTGTGCAGGATAGTCCGGCTGATACCGGACGAAATGGAATGTGATTTTTCGCGGCAACCCGGCAGTCTCTAAATAGCGCCGGTTTGAGGTCGGAATTGGGGGCAAAGCGCCATGTGCGGTATCGTTGGAATTGTCGGTAACTCGCCGGTCGCGCCGCTTATCATCGATGCGTTGAAAAGGCTCGAATATCGCGGCTATGACTCGGCCGGCGTCGCCACGATCGAGCACGGCAGGCTTGACCGTCGTCGTGCCGAGGGCAAGCTGGTCAATCTCGAGCGCCGGCTGAGGGACGAACCGCTCGACGGCATGATCGGCATCGGCCACACACGCTGGGCCACGCATGGCGTTCCGAACGAGAGCAATGCGCATCCGCATTTTTCCGACGGCGTCGCCATCGTCCATAACGGCATCATCGAGAATTTCGCGGAATTGCGCGACGAGCTGATGCGCGACGGCTACAGCTTCGCCTCGCAGACCGATACCGAAGTCGTCGCACATCTGGTGGCGCGCGAACTGGCCAAGGGGCTGAAGCCGGTTGAGGCGGCGCACCAGGCCCTGAAGCGGCTGGAAGGCGCCTTTGCGCTCGCGATCATGTTCAAGGGCGACGAGGATTTGATCGTCGGCGCGCGCAATGGCCCGCCGCTCGCCGTCGGTCATGGCGACGGCCAGATGTTCCTTGGCTCCGACGCCATCGCGCTTGCCCCGTTCACCAATTCGATCACCTATCTGGAAGACGGCGACTGGGCGGTGGTGCGCCGCAACGAGGTCGATATCTTCGATATGGGCGGCAACAAGGTCGACCGCAAACGCCAACAGTCGCTCAGCACGAGCTTCATGGTCGACAAAGGCAACCGCCGCCATTTCATGGAAAAGGAAATCCATGAGCAGCCGGAAGTGATCTCGCACACGCTGGCGCATTATGTTGATTTCGTCGGCGGCGTCTCGAAGCCGCTCGACCTGCCGTTCGATTTCGCCAAGATCGACCGGCTGGCGATTTCGGCTTGCGGCACCGCCTATCTCGCCGGGCTGATCAGCAAATATTGGTTCGAGCGCTATGCGCGGCTGCCGGTCGACATCGATGTCGCCTCGGAGTTCCGTTACCGCGAGATGCCGCTGTCGAAGACCGATGCCGCTTTCTTCATCTCGCAATCGGGTGAGACCGCCGACACGCTGGCGTCGCTGCGCTACTGCCGCAAGGCCGGCATGAAGATCGGCGCGGTCGTCAATGTGCGCGAATCGACCATGGCGCGCGAATCCGACGTCATCCTGCCGACATTGGCCGGCCCGGAGATCGGCGTCGCTTCGACCAAGGCGTTCACCTGTCAGCTTTCCGTGCTGGCCTCGCTGGCGGTGCGGGCGGGCGTGGCGCGCGGAACGATTTCGCATGAGCAGGAGAAAACGTTGATACGCGAGCTGTCGGAAGCGCCGCGTTATGCCAACCAGGTGCTGAAGCTCGACGGCCAGATCGAAAAGATCGCGCGCGACCTCTCGCACTACAAGAACGTGCTTTATCTCGGCCGTGACACCAATTTTCCGCTGGCCATGGAAGGCGCACTGAAGCTCAAGGAAATTTCCTATATCCACGCCGAAGGCTATGCCGCCGGCGAGTTGAAGCACGGCCCGATCGCGCTGATCGACGAGAACATGCCCGTCATCGTCATCGCGCCGCATGACCGCATCTTCGAAAAGACCGTGTCGAACATGCAGGAGGTCGCGGCACGCGGCGGCAAGATCATCCTGATCACCGACAGCAAGGGCGCCGCACACGCCACGGTGAAGACGATGGAGACGATCGTTTTGCCGGACGTGCCGGAAATCATCTCGCCGATCATCTACGCGCTGCCGATCCAGATGCTCGCCTACTTCACCGCCGTGTTCATGGGCACGGATGTCGACCAGCCTCGCAACCTGGCGAAATCGGTAACGGTGGAATAGGTCTCGTTTAAAAACTTCGCCATTCCAAAGCGCCTTCGGGTTCAGTAGTGTCGCGCTGCAAACACACGCTGCGGTGAACCATGTCGGATGCTCTCAAGACCTCAGGCATGACCCGGCTGAGAAACTATTTCCTGACCGGCTTCGTCGTTTGCGCGCCGCTGGCGATTACTGCCTACATTGCCTGGTCGCTGATCGGCTGGGTCGATTCCTGGGTGAAACCCTACATTCCGGTACGCTACAATCCGGACACTTACCTGCCGTTTCCAGTGCCGGGTTTTGGGCTGATCGTTGCCCTGATCCTCATCACCTTCATCGGCTTTATGACCGCCAATATCGTTGGCCGCGCCATCGTCAACTTCGGCGAGCGCCTGCTTGGCCGCATGCCGCTGGTGCGTGGCATCTACCGTTCGCTGAAGCAGATTTTCGAGACCGTGCTGTCGAACAAGGGCGACATGTTCCGCCAGGTCGGGTTGGTCGAATATCCGCGCAAGGGGGTCTGGTCGCTGGTCTTCGTCGCCAGCGAGAAGGAAACCGAGATCAACCAGAAGCTCGACCGGGAAGGCGATCCGCTGATTGCCGTATTCATGCCATGTACGCCCAACCCGACGACGGGCTTTCTGATGTATGTGCCGAAATCCGACATTGTGCTGCTCGACATGACGATCGAGGACGGAGCCAAGCTGATCGTGTCGGCCGGCCTGGTGGCGCCAGCTGTCAAAATGGTGACGGTGAACGGCGAGCAGATCCACGCCGCGCTTGCCAATCCTCCGCTCGACACGATGCCTCAGCCGGCACGCAGGAGCCGCACGGCCTCATCACGGCCGAACAGATAGAGCAGCAGGCGCAGCGCAGCGCCGCGTTCGGACTGCAGTTCGGGATCGCGCGACAGGATCAGCCGCGCATCGTCGCGAGCGGCCTCGAGCAGGTCGGCATGCGCCTCGATGCGCGCCACCTGGAAGCCCGGCGTGCCGGACTGGCGGGTGCCGAGCAACTCGCCTTCGCCGCGCAGCTTCAGATCCTCTTCGGCGATGCGGAAGCCGTCCTCGGTCTCGCGCATCACCGACAAACGGCGTTTTGCCGTCTCGCCAAGCGGGTCCTTGTAGAGCAGCACGCAGGATGAAGGCTTGTCTCCACGCCCGACCCGGCCGCGCAATTGGTGCAACTGGGCAAGGCCAAAACGCTCGGCATGCTCGATGACCATGATTGTCGCATCAGGCACATCGACGCCGACCTCGATCACCGTGGTGGCGATCAGGATACGGGTGCCGCCTTGCTTGAAGGCGCGCATCGCCTCGTCTTTGTCGGCGCCTTTCATGCGGCCGTGCACCAGGCCGACGCGGTCGCCGAACAGCGGCTTCAGCGAGGCAAAACGGTCCTCGGCCGACATCAGCTTGATCTCCTCGGATTCCTCGACCAGCGGACAGATCCAGTAGATTTTCTGGCCATCGGCGACGGCGTCGAGCATGCGTCGAATCAGTTCGTCGAGCCGTTCAAGCGGTAAGGTGACGGTGCGGATCGGCTGGCGGCCGGCCGGCTTTTCCGTCAGCTTCGACACGTCCATGTCGCCGAATGCAGTTAGCACCAGCGTCCGCGGTATCGGCGTTGCAGTCATCACCAGCATGTCGGGCGCATCGCCCTTGGCGGTGATTGCAAGGCGCTGGTGGACGCCGAAACGGTGCTGCTCGTCGACGACGGCGAGCACGAGGTCATGGAACGTCACGGTTTCCTGGAACAGCGCATGGGTGCCGACAACGATGTCGATGTCACCATTGGCCAGCCCGGTCAGCGTGTCGGCGCGCTCGCGGCCCTTTTCGCGGCCGGTGAGGATGGCGACGCGCAAGCCGGACCGTTCCGCCAACGGCGCAATCGTTGCGAGATGCTGGCGCGCCAGGATTTCGGTCGGTGCCATCAATGCCGCCTGGCCGCCGGCCTCGACGGCACGCGCCATGGCAAGCAGCGCGACCACCGTCTTGCCGGAGCCGACATCGCCCTGCAAAAGGCGCAGCATGCGTTCGGGGTCGCCGAGATCGGCGTTGATTTCGGCAAGCGCCATTTCCTGCGACATGGTCAGCGAATAGGGGAGTGCCACGCGCAGTTGTTCGACTATGCGGCCGTCGCCGAAGAGTGGCCGGCCCGATAATCGCCGGACCTTGGCCCGCACCAGCGCCAGCGATACCTGGCCGGCCAAGAACTCGTCATAGGCAAGGCGCCGCCACGCTGCGCCGTCGACGGAGACGTCGATCGGGTCGGCTGGATTGTGGATGCGGTTGAGCGCATCGCTGAAAGCAGGAAAGGCGTGGCGGCGCCGGAACTCGCCGTCCTGCCATTCGGGCAGGACCGGCAGGCGGGCCAGCGCCTGGCCGATGGCCCGGCGCAGCACCTTGCCCGAGAGCCCGGCGGTCAGCGGATAGACCGGCTCGACCAGCGGCAGGCTTTCCGCGTCGCCGGCAAGTGCGATATGGTCGGGGTGAACCATGGTCGGGCGGCCGTTGAACCATTCCATGCGGCCTGAGACGACGACATGCTCGCCGACGGGCATTGCTTTTTCGAGATAGGCAGCATGGGCATGGAAGAAGGTCAGCGCGATCTCGCCGGTGTCGTCATGGGCGTAGACCCGGTACGGGACCGACCTGTTGCCGCGTGGCGGCGGCTGGTGGCGGTCGATGCGTACGTCGAGCGTAACGATGGCGCCCTCGGCCGAACCGGCGATGCCCGGCCGGTTGCGGCGGTCGATGACAGTATGCGGCAGCACGAACAAGAGGTCCCCGGCGCGCGCGTCCCGGTCGCCGAGGTCGGCTGCTACGACTTTTTCGATCAGGGTGCCAACTTTTGGCCCGACCCCGGCAAGCGAGGTGATCGGGACAAACAGCGGATCGAGGAGGGAGGGACGCATGATGTCAGCTTATGTTGCGGCGACTGTAGCGCAAGGCTGACACCGCCTTCTATCCACGCTATATGCGCCGCCTGGGCAAGGATGCTGCACGATGACGGGAACGAAACGATCAAGCGAGGGCCTCGATGCCCGCCGCCGCAAGCTTCTGTTTCGTTCGTGGCACCGCGGCATGCGCGAGATGGACCTTATACTCGGCAGCTTCGCCGACGCCGAGATCGGCGCCTTGACCGGCGACGAAATCGACCAATATGAGAGGCTCCTCGACATTCCCGACACCGAATTCCTTCCTCTCGTCACCGGCGAACGCCCGGTTCCGGCGGATGTCGACTGTGCCGTCCTGCAAAAAATCCTGGCTTCGCGCCGGGAGATGACCTTCTGAACAACGTGTAGCCATGAGCCTTATCCCTACGATCGGTCTGCCGAAAGGCCGCGCAGGCCAGTTCATCGTCGATGGCGTCGCCGACGGCTACGAAGCCTTTGCGCTGGTGCAGGCTGCGCACGAGATCGCACCGGACAAGCCGGTGCTGTTCGTGGCGCGCGACGGCCAGCGTCTGCCGGCGATCGTCGAGGCGCTTGCCTTTGCCGCGCCGGGCCTGCCTGTGCTGGAACTGCCGGCCTGGGACTGCCTGCCTTACGACCGCGTCTCGCCCGGCGCCGACGCCGCCGCAAAGCGGCTCGATGCGCTGGCAGCGATGATCGCGCTGGCGAAGAAGCCTCACCGCGCCGTCATTCTCACCACCGCGAATGCCTTGCTTCAACGCATTCCGCCGGCGGAACTCGTCGAGGCGCAGACCTTTCACGCCAAGCCCGGTAACCAGATCGACATGAACGCGCTGGTGTCGCGGCTTGAGACTTCCGGCTTCGAGCGGGTGCCGACGGTGCGCGGCATCGGCGAATTTGCGGTGCGCGGCGGTATTCTCGATCTCTACGCGCCCGGATGGGCGGAGGCGCTGCGCCTCGATTTCTTCGGCGATACGCTGGAATCGATCCGCGTCTTCGATACCGCAACACAGCGCACCACCGGCCAGCGCAAGTCGATGGCGCTACAGGCGATGAGCGAGGTGGCGCTGACGCCAGAGACGATCAGCCGCTTCCGCCGCGCCTACATCGAAGCCTTTGGCGCGCCCTCGCGCGACGATGGGCTCTATGCGGCGGTCAGCGAGGGCAGGCGGTTTGCCGGCATGGAGCACTGGCTGCCGTTCTTCTACGAGCGGCTGGAAACCGTATTCGATTACCTGCCGGATGCGCCCGTGGTGTTTGATCATCTGGCGCATGAGGCACTGGCCGAGCGCCACACTCTGATCCTCGATCATTACGAGGCGCGCAAAAAACAGGCCGACGGCGCCTTGAAGGATGCCGTGCCCTACAAGCCGGTGCCGCCGGATTTGCTTTATCTGTCGCCCGAGAACCTGATTGCCTCGCTTGGCCCGCGCGAAGCGATCGACTTCACCTCCTTCGACGCGCCCGATGCCGGTGCGAAAAAGGTGTTCCATGCCGGCTCGCGCCATGGTCGCAGCTTCGTCGAGGAACGCGCCGACCCTAACGCCAACGTCTTCGACGTCGTCGTAAAACACATTTCCGACGAGCGCGCTGCAGGCCGCCGTGTCATCGTCGCCGGCTGGACTGAAGGTTCGCTCGACCGGCTCGGCCAGATCCTGGCCGAGCATCACCTTGGCAATCTGAAGCCGGTGGCGACGCTTGCCGAAACCGGAAAGCTTGAGCCAGGGCAGGCGGGACTGGCCGTGCTGCCGCTCGAATCCGGCTTCGAGACGGAGAAACTGGTCGTCGTCGCCGAGCAGGACATTCTCGGCGACCGGCTGATCCGGCGCTCGAAGCGCAAGAAGCGCGCGTCCGACTTCATCGCCGAGGCTTCGGCATTGGCCTCAGGCGATATCGTCGTCCATGCCGATCATGGCATTGGCCGCTTCATCGGGCTCCGCACCATCGAGGCGGTCGGTGCGCCGCACGATTGCCTCGAAATCCACTATGCCGGCGACGATCGGCTGTTCTTGCCGGTGGAAAACATCGAGCTGCTGTCGCGCTATGGCTCGGATTCGGCCGAGGCGACGCTCGACAAGCTTGGCGGCGGCGCCTGGCAATCGCGCAAGGCGCGGCTGAAGAAGCGCCTGCTCGACATGGCCGGACAGCTGATCCGTATCGCCGCGGAGCGGCAGATGCGGGCCGCACCGACGCTGGTGCCGGCGGAAGGCCTCTATGGCGAGTTTGCAGCGCGTTTCCCCTATGAGGAAACCGACGACCAGCAAACGGCGATCGATTCGGTCATGGATGATCTGGGCGCTGGAAAGCCGATGGACCGGCTGATCTGCGGCGATGTCGGCTTCGGCAAGACCGAAGTCGCGCTTCGTGCCGCCTTCATCGCGGCGATGGAAGGCTTTCAGGTCGCGGTGGTGGTGCCGACGACATTGTTGTCGCGCCAGCATTTCAAGACCTTCTCGCAGCGCTTCTCCGGCCTGCCGATCCGCGTCGCCCAGGCCTCGCGGCTGGTCGGCGCCAGGGAACTGGCCGAGACCAAGAAGGGCGTCGCCGAAGGCCAGGTCGACATCGTCATCGGCACGCACGCACTGCTCGGCTCCGCGATCTCGTTCAAGAATCTCGGCCTGCTGATCATCGACGAGGAGCAGCATTTCGGCGTCAAGCACAAGGAGCGGCTGAAGGATCTCAAGACGGACGTCCACGTTCTGACGCTGTCGGCGACGCCGATCCCGCGAACGCTGCAGCTTGCCTTGACCGGGGTGCGTGAGCTGTCGCTGATCGCCACGCCGCCGGTCGATCGCATGGCCGTGCGTACCTTCATCTCCCCCTTCGATCCGCTGGTCATCCGCGAGACGCTGCTGCGCGAGCGCTACCGTGGCGGCCATTCCTTCTATGTCGTACCGCGCATCAGCGATCTCGCGGAAATCCATGATTTCCTGCGCGAATCCGTGCCTGAGCTGAAAGTGGCCGTGGCCCACGGCCAGATGCCGCCCGGCGAACTCGACGACATCATGAACGCCTTCTATGACGGCCAGTACGATGTCCTTTTGTCGACCACAATCGTCGAATCCGGCCTCGATATACCGACCGCCAATACGCTGATCGTGCACCGCGCCGATATGTTCGGACTGTCGCAGCTCTATCAGCTGCGCGGCCGTGTCGGCCGTTCGAAGGTGCGCGCCTACGCGCTGTTCACGCTGCCCGCCAACCGCAAGCTCACCGATACGGCCGAGCGTCGACTGAAAGTGTTGCAGTCGCTCGATACGCTCGGTGCCGGTTTCCAACTGGCCAGCCACGACCTCGATATCCGCGGTGCCGGCAATCTGCTTGGCGAAGAGCAGTCGGGCCACATCAAGGAGGTCGGCTTCGAACTCTACCAGCAGATGCTGGAGGAGGCGGTGGCCGAAGTGAAGGATTCCGGCGAGGTGCAGGACGGCGGCTGGTCGCCGCAGATCGCCGTCGGCACAGCGGTGATGATCCCGGAAAGCTACGTCCCGGATCTGCAGCTCCGGCTGGCGCTCTATCGCCGTCTTGGCGATCTCGAAAATACGGAAGAGATCGATGCTTTCGGCGCTGAGCTGATCGACCGGTTCGGGCCGCTGCCGGAAGAGGTAAAACATCTGTTGAAGATCGTCTTCATCAAGGCGCTTTGCCGCAAGGCCAACGTCGAGAAGCTCGACGCCGGGCCGAAAGGCGTCGTCGTCCATTTCCGCAAGCGGGAATTCCCCAATCCGGTCGGGCTGGTCAAGCTCATCGGCGAACAGGGCTCGCTGGCCAAAATCCGACCCGACCAGAGCGTCGTCTTCAGCCGTGACTGGGCGACGCCCGAAAAGCGGCTGGCAGGCTCAGCGGTTGTCATGACGCAGCTGGCGCGGCTGGTGGAGAAGGCGGCGTAGCCGGGTGTCGCTGGTGCTCTGGACAACAACCGCGCCGGCACTTTCGCCGCCGGCCGTCATTCGCCAGCGCTGAGATTCCGGTCTAGAATAGGAAATCGGCTTCGTGTATGGAGCCGCGACCCCATATGGGGCGGATTGGCGGGCGATGGCGTCCGCCTGAAAGAGCGTTGGGTGCTTCGATGACGAAATGGTCGCCGAATTCGTGGAGAGCTAAGCCGATCCAGCAGGTTCCTGCCTATCCGGACCTTGTCGCGTTGAGGAACACGGAAACCCAGCTCGCTACCTTTCCGCCGTTGGTTTTTGCAGGTGAGGCACGCAAGCTGAAGAAGCAGCTTGCAGCCGTCGCTGCCGGTGACGCATTTCTTCTGCAGGGCGGCGATTGCGCCGAGAGCTTCGCCGAGCATGGCGCGGATAACATCCGCGACTTCTTCCGCGTCTTCTTGCAGATGTCAGTGGTGCTGACCTTCGCCGGCGCCCAGCCGGTGGTGAAGGTCGGTCGTGTCGCCGGCCAGTTCGCCAAGCCGCGCTCGTCCGACAATGAGACCAAGGGCGGTGTGACGCTGCCCAGCTATCGCGGGGACATCATCAACGGCATCGAATTCGATGCCAAGTCGCGCATTCCCGATCCTGCAAGGCAGGAGATGGCGTACCGCCAGTCGGCAGCGACGCTCAACCTTTTGCGTGCCTTCGCCCAAGGTGGCTACGCCAGCCTGGAGAACGTGCATCAATGGATGCTCGGCTTCGTCTCCGACAGCCCGCAGGGGGAGAAATACGAATCGCTCGCCAACCGCATTACCGAGACGATGGACTTCATGAAGGCCGTCGGCATCACCTCGGAGACCAATTACGCGCTGCGCGAGACCGATTTCTACACCAGCCATGAGGCGCTGCTGCTCGGTTATGAAGAGGCGCTGACCCGCGTCGATTCGACTTCGGGCGACTGGTACGCCACCTCCGGCCACATGATCTGGATCGGCGATCGCACGCGCCAAGCCGATCATGCGCATGTCGAATATTGCCGCGGCATCAAGAACCCGCTCGGTCTGAAATGCGGGCCGTCGCTGACGCCGGACGGCCTGCTGCAACTCATCGACCTGCTCAATCCGGAGAACGAGCCCGGCCGGCTGACGCTGATCGCGCGTTTCGGCTCCGACAAGGTTGCTGACCACCTGCCGAAGCTGGTGCGCGCGGTGCAGAAGGAAGGCCGCAGCGTGGTGTGGTCGTCGGATCCGATGCATGGCAACACCATCGAAGCCGCTGGATACAAGACACGGCCGTTCGATCGCATCCTGAAGGAGGTGCAGACCTTCTTCGAGGTGCATCGCGCCGAAGGCACGCATCCCGGCGGCATCCACATCGAGATGACCGGCAAGAACGTCACCGAATGCACCGGGGGTGCCCGCGCCATCACCGCCGAAGAATTGCAGGATCGCTACCACACCCATTGCGATCCGCGCCTCAACGCCGACCAGGCGATCGAGTTGGCGTTCCTGGTGTCCGATCTGCTCAAGAAGAGCCATCCGGTTCAGCACAAGCAGGCCGTCAACGGCTGATTAGAACGTATTCGATCATCGAGCTGGTCAGCGAAACGCGTCCGGCCGGTGTCGCATTTGCTCGTGCCTAATGCGAGCAAAACTGGAATCCTGCGAAGCGATGGCAATAGCATCGGGAGGCCGACATGGCTGACACTCACACCGGATCATGCTTGTGCGAGGCAGTGCGGTTCCAGACACTAGGACCGCTACGCGGTGTCATCTACTGTCATTGCTCGCAGTGCCGGAAGCAGAGCGGGCATTTTTATGCGGCGACCAACGTTGCCGCCCGAGACATCACAATCACTGGCACGGAGAGCATCACCTGGTACGAGGCTTCTTCGTTCGCCAGGCGTGGCTTCTGCAAGACATGCGGCTCTCTGCTGTTCTGGAGGCCGAGCGACGATGGCTATGTTTCGGTCATGGCAGGCCTGTTCGACGCGCCAACCGGGCTTCAAGGAGAATGCCATATCTTCGTCGGCGACAAGGGCGACTATTACTCCATCGACGACGGGCTGCCGCAGTTCGAGAAGTCGACGCCGTCGATCAAGGTGGCAGGCGACTGATTTTTGAAGAGGTCGCCTTATTCCCTTGGTCCAGCCATTGCGCTAATCCCCTGCCGGTGATTCCGAAGGGTTTTGGCATGCAGCGGCTGATCGACGCTTTTTACAATTCGGTGCGGGCATTTCGCAAACTGGCCGCCAGCGAAAAGGCCTTCCAGCAGGAACTGATGCTGCTCGTGCTTGCCTTGCCGCTCGGCTGGTTTGTTTCGATATCGTGGCGCGGCTATGCGCTGCTGATCGGCGCGGTGCTGCTCCTGATCATGGTCGAAGTGCTGAACACCGGCATCGAGGCGGCGTGCGATGCGTTCAGCCGGGAGTTCAACGTCGATATCCAGCTCGCTAAGGATTGCGGCTCGCTGGCGGTGCTTATTTCGGTGGTGATCGTCGCCGGCGTCTGGGGCATCGCCGTCATCGAGCGGATCCTCGGGGTACCGATCTGACGTCTCAGACACTACATGCCGGTTGATTGAGGAAACCGACATGGCCGATATCGCCGGATTTCTGCTGCTTGAACGTGAGGGCCTGCCGGACGATCTGCGCTGGCTGGTCGAAAAATATCCGCGCGAGGACTGGCAGGCGCACGCCAACATCCACGGCACGGCCAATATGTGGCTGCAGCGGCACGACAGGTTCCGCGAGCTTGGCGGCATGCTCACCAATGGTATTGGCGATTATCGAGAAGGTAGGCTGAACGCGCCGGAGTTCGCGCGCTGGTTCGCGCCGCGCCTCAACCATTTCCTCGGCAATCTCGACGGCCACCACAATGTCGAGGACCATCATTATTTCCCGGTCTTCGCAAGGGCCGAGACCCGTCTGAAGCGCGGCTTCGAGATTCTCGATGCCGACCACCACACAATCCATGAGGGACTGGAGCGCAATGCCCAGGCGGCAAATGCCTTCATCCGCACGCTTCAGGAGAGCGAAGACAAACAGCGTTTCGCCGCCGATGCCTATGCTGACGAGAACAGCCGGCTGATCGCCATGTTGACCCGGCATCTTGCCGACGAGGAAGACCTCATCATCCCGCTGATCCTCGAGAAGGGCGACCGCGCGCTCGGCATTGATTGACGATCAGCTTCCCTTGTGGAGTTCCTTCTTGGCGACGATATGGGCCGCGAGCCAGCCGAGGATGGCCACAACGAGGCCGATTGCCAGAGCGATCAGCAACCGCTCGTGGCGGGCCAGCGCCTGGCCGACGATGTGCTCCGCGCCCAGCCCGAAGACATAACCGACAGTGCAGAACAGTGCCGCCCAGACTACCGACGAGATGGCGTTGAGGATGATGAAGCGCGCCGCGGCGATGCCCGACAGCCCGGCCGCGATTCCGCCGACCAGGCGCAGGCCATAGATGTAGCGGTTCGACAGCACGAAAATGTTGGGATGAGAGGTGACAAGGCGGTAGGCGTGGCTGAAGCCCGGCCGGGCTCGGAGCCTGATCACGAATTTATGATCGGCGAAGCTCCGTCCCAGGATGAAGAAGAACGTGTCGCCACCGAAGGCGCCGAGCGCGGCTGCGAGAAACGCCTGCCACGGGACGAAGACATGCTGATGCGCAAAGAAACCGCCAAGGATGGCGGCGCTTTCGCCCTCGGCGACGCAGCCCAGAAAAACCGCGACCAATCCATATTGCTCAATGAGACGATGGATGACTTCCGTCATGAAGACGTTCGCTGCTTCGACAGAATGTCGTCGATGCGCTTCACCTGCTCGGCCAGCCGGGCGATCTCGTCTCGCATGCCGATGATCTGGCTGTGGCGCAGTTCATCGAGCTTCTCGTGTAACGCCATGATCTCGATCTCGGCCTTGAGATTAACCTCATAGTCGTGGGCGGCGTCGATTCGATCGCGCTCCGTCTGGCGGTTCTGCGCCATCATGATCACTGGCGCTTGCAGGGCGGCGACCATGGAAAGTACGAGATTGAGGAAGATGAAGGGATAGGGATCGAAGGCGGCGCGCGACAAGAGCCAGACGTTGCCTGCCGTCCACAGGATCAGGAAGCCAATGAATGCCAGGATGAAGGACCACGAGCCGCCGATCCGGGCGATGGTGTCGGCCAGGCGATCTCCAAACGTCTGGTGAAAGGCGACGGCCTTGTTGGTGTCCTTGGAGATCGTGGTGCGCTCGAGCGTAGATTGCAGCACCCGGCTTTCGAGCGCGCTGAGGCCGTCCGGCTTTCGCTTCAGCCAGCGGTTTGCCATGTCCTCGATCGTTTTATTCATCGTCGCCTCCGTCGTCAGCGATAGAGGTAGAAGCTGCCGGTTCAAACGGGAAGTGGTAGATTGACGCGATGGGTCAGGAAACAATGGTGGATTTTCGGAAAATTCGCGCCCGTGCAGCGAAACGCAAAGGCGGTGAGGCAGCGCTTACGTCGCTGCTGGGCCACATGCCCGACAATCCCGCGGTGGCAAAGATTGCGGACGACCGGATCCTGTCGACCATGGCCGAGCGGGTCTTTGCCGCCGGCTTCGTCTGGCGTGTTATCGAGCAGAAATGGCCGGGTTTCGAGGAAGCGTTTCTTGGCTTCGAGCCGAAGCGGCTGCTGTTCCAGCCTGACGATTTCTGGCACGATCTCACCGCTGACAAGCGCATCGTCCGCAATCCGCAGAAGATCAAGTCCGTACGCGACAACGCAGCCTTCGTCGAGCGCGTGTCGAAGGAGCATGGCAGCTTCGGCAAGTTCCTGGCCAATTGGCCGGCGGATGACCAGGTCGGGTTGATGGCCTATCTCGGCAAGCACGGCAGCCGGCTCGGCGGCAATACCGGCCAGTATTTTCTGCGCTGGCTGGAGTGGGACGCCTTCATCGTCTCGGCCGACATGGCGGCAGCGCTGCGCGACGCTGGGCTCGACATTGCGGAGAGCCCGACATCGAAGAAGGACCTGGGCAGGATCCAGGTGCAGATCAACGCCTGGGCGGCGGAAACCGGGCTGCCGCGCCGACACATTTCGCGCATTCTGGCAATGTCGATCGGCGAGAACCATCCGCCGGAAGCCTTGCGCGAATATATGGGCGAATAGGACCGATTGGTTGGTCCAAACGAACGCCATTGCCCGACGAATTTTGCCGCGCTAAACCCACGGGCATGACCGACAAGACCGCTCCAGACATATTGCGCATCGCCGTTGCCCAGCTCAACCCGACAGTCGGCGACGTCGCCGGCAATCTTGCCAAGGCACGCGAAGCGAGGGTGGATGCCGCCCGCCAGGGCGCCGACCTCGTGCTGTTCACCGAGCTTTTCCTTGCCGGTTATCCGCCTGAGGATCTGGTGCTGAAGCCCGCCTTCCTGAAAGCCTGCGAACGGGCGGCGGAGGATTTCGCCGGCGATACCGCCGACGGCGGCCCGGGTTTCATTATCGGCACGCCTTTGAAGCGCAAGACCGGCACCCACAATTCGATCATCTTTGCCGATGGCGGCAAGATCCTTGCCGAACGCTACAAGCTCGATCTGCCGAATTACGGTGAGTTCGACGAGAAGCGCGTCTTCCAGGCCGGCCCCGAGATCCAGGGGCCGATCAATTTCCGCGGCGTGCGCGTGGGAGTGCCGATTTGCGAAGATATCTGGGGCGAGGTTGCCGTCTGCGAGACGCTGGCCGAAAGCGGCGCGGAAATCCTGCTGGTCCCGAACGGCTCGCCCTATTATCGCGGCAAGGTCGATGTCCGCCACCAGATCGTCATCCGCCAGGTCATCGAATGCGGACTGCCGATTATCTATGCCAACCAGCTTGGCGGCCAAGACGAGCTGGTCTTCGATGGCGCATCGTTCGCCATAGGCGCTGACAAGACGCTGGCCTTCCAGATGAGCCAGTTCGAGGAGACGGTCAACGTCACCACCTGGAAGCGAAAGAATGACATCTGGGTCTGCACTGACGGACCGATGTCGAAAATCCCGGAGAAGGAGGAGGCCGACTATCGCGCCTGCATGTTGGGCCTGCGCGACTACGTCAACAAGAACGGCTTCAAGAATGTCGTGCTCGGCCTTTCCGGCGGCATCGATTCGGCGATCTGCGCGGCACTTGCCGTCGATGCGCTCGGCGAGGAACGGCTGCGCGCCGTGATGATGCCTTACCGCTACACTTCGACGGACTCGCTCAAGGACGCCGAGGACTGCGCCCGCGCGCTCGGCTGCCGCTACGATATCGTGCCGATCTTCGAGCCGGTCGAGGGCTTCCTGCACACACTGACGCAGCTTTTCGAGGGCACCAAGGAAGGCATCACCGAGGAAAACCTGCAGAGCCGGGCCCGTGGCACCATCCTGATGGCGATTTCCAACAAGTTCGGCTCGATGGTGGTCACCACCGGCAACAAGAGCGAGATGTCGGTAGGCTACGCCACGCTCTATGGCGACATGAATGGCGGCTTCAACCCGATAAAGGACCTCTACAAGATGCAGGTCTATGCGTTGTCGCGCTGGCGCAACGCGCATGTGCCGCCGGGCGCGCTAGGCCCGTCCGGCGAGGTGATCCCGAACAACATCATCGACAAGGCGCCCTCGGCGGAGCTCCGTGAGAACCAGACCGACCAGGATTCGCTGCCGCCCTATCCAGTGCTCGACGACATATTGGAGTGTCTGGTCGAAAACGAGATGGGCGTCGACGAGATCCTTGCGCGTGGCCATGACCGGGCGACGGTGACGCGCGTCGAGCACCTGCTTTACGTCGCCGAATACAAGCGCCGGCAGGCGGCGCCCGGCGTGAAGATCACCAGGAAGAATTTTGGCCGAGACCGCCGCTATCCCATTACCAACCGGTTCAGGGATGGCGGGTAGGCGATTGGCTGCATAACGGTTTAGCCATGGCCAACTTTGAGATCAGCTTCGACCTGTCGCAGATCGACTTCCGGGCGACGTCCGACATTTTGAAGGAGAGCTATTGGGGCAGCGGCCGCAGCGATGAACTGCACCGCCGCGCCTTTGCCAACTCACTGTGCGTCGGCGCCTATGTCGGCGGCAATCAGGTCGGCTTCGGCCGGGCGATCACCGACCGTACGGTATTTGCCTATCTCGCCGACATCATTGTCTGGCCCGGGTATCGCGGGCAAGGCATCGGAATCCGGCTTGTCCAGGCGCTTATCGGTCATCCGGATTGCAAGACTGTCACGCATTGGAGCCTGTCGACCAACGACGCCCACGCGGTTTACGAGAAGCTCGGCTTCAGGCCTTCCACGGACGGCCGCTACATGCGGCTTGACCGTGTCGTGGCAACCTGAACAGAGGCAGCGCACAACCGGCCGTTGTTGCAAAATCGTCTCACTGCTTGGACCAGATGCGTTTTCGGCTATCTACTGACTTGGCGCGGCATTGAGGCGTCTCTATAAACGCCTCTCCGCGATTCCCCTTCAGGAGGAACCGAATGCCAGGATTTGACATCGTCATGCGAGGCCGCGAAGCCTAGGTCTCAATCGGCAAGCCAGAAGGTTCTTACCTTTGCGGCGAAGCCGAGCTGAGAACAGGCGTTCGTCGATGCCGGTCGCCGCCCGTATTCGGGCGAGCCGCCAAATGTGCCGAACCTCCGCATTCCTTTGTTGTTAATTCGCCCGACGCGGTTTTTTCAATTTTCGACCTTTTCCGGGATCGGGCTCGTTTGCGCCCGAATGACATCATGGCTCGTTTTCGAATAGATTTGCGCGCGGGCGCATTTCGCAGCGTTCTTGGCTTCACGCTCAGCCATTGGCGGCGTCAGCCGTGGCGGCTTGCCGGCATTATGGGCGCGTTCCTGCTGTCGACCTTGGCCGACGTGCTGACGCCGCTCTATTCCGGCCGGCTGGTCGACGCCGTTGCCAGCAGTGCCGCGGCCGACGATGTCGCATGGAATGCGGCGATGGCTGCCTTTTCGATGCTGGTTGCCCTGGCGCTCACCGGTGTCGTGCTGCGCAATCTCGCCTTCATGGCCATTGTCGAGCTGACGTTGAAGATGATGGCGGATATCGCCGCCGACGCCTTCTACCGCGTCCAGCGCTTCTCCACCGATTGGCACGCCAACAGCTTCGCCGGATCGACGGTGCGCAAGATAACGCGCGGCATGTGGGCGCTCGACCTGCTCAACGACACGATCCTGATCGCGCTGCTGCCGTCGGTCGTCATGCTCGTCGGCTCGACGCTGCTGCTTGGCTGGTTCTGGCCGCTGATGGGCGCGATCGTCGCCACCGGTTCGGTTCTGTTCATCGCGGTGACGACGATGCTGTCGCTTGGCTATGTCGCGCCTGCGGCAAGGCTTGCCAACGCGTGGGATACACGGCTTGGCGGCTCGCTGGCCGATGCGGTGAGCTGCAACGCGGTGGTCAAGGGTTTTGGCGCCGAGGAACGCGAGGAGACACGGCTTGCCGAGGTCGTCGCCAAATGGCGCGGCCGCACGCGGCGCACCTGGGTGCGCGGCACCGTCAACGGCACCACGCAAGGCACGATGCTGCTGCTTTTGCGGGCAGCGGTCATCGGGTTCTCCCTGCTTTTGTGGTCGTGGGGGCAGGCAAGTGCCGGCGACGTCGCCTTCGTGCTGACCTCATTCTTCGTGCTGCAAGGCTATCTGCGCGACATCGGCACACATATCCGCAATCTGCAGCGCTCGATCAACGACATGGAGGAACTGGTCGACTTCCAGTCCGAACCGCTCGGCATCGAGGATCGGCTCGGCGCCAAACCGATCCGGATCACCGATGGCCGCATCACCTTCGACAACGTCACGTTCCACTACGGTAGCCACCGCTTGCCGCTGTATCGTGACTTTTCGGTGGATATCGCGCCGGGCGAGCGGGTCGGGCTGGTTGGCCATTCAGGCTCCGGAAAGACGACGTTCGTCAAGCTGATCCAGCGCCTCTACGACGTGACTGCGGGAAATATCCTGATCGACGGCCAGGATATTGCCGATGTGGCGCAGGCGTCGCTGCGCGCACAGATCGCGATCGTCCAGCAGGAGCCGATCCTGTTCCACCGGTCGCTGGCCGAAAACATCGCCTATGCCCGGCCGAGCGCCACTCAGGCCGAGATCGAGCACGCGGCGCGGTTGGCCAGCGCGCATGACTTCATCGCCAATTTGCCGAAAGGCTATGGCACGCTGGTCGGCGAGCGTGGCGTAAAGCTGTCGGGCGGCGAGCGTCAGCGCGTTGCAATCGCACGCGCCTTCCTCGCCGATGCGCGCATTCTCATCCTGGACGAGGCAACGTCGAGCCTCGATTCGGAATCGGAGGTGCTGATCCAGCAGGCGATGGAGCGCTTGATGGTCGGCCGCACGACGCTGATCATCGCCCACCGGCTGTCGACGGTGCGCGCGCTGGACAGGCTTCTGGTGTTCGATCGCGGCCACATTGTCGAGGAGGGCTCGCATGACCAACTGATCCGGCTGCAAGGCGGCATCTACCGTAGGCTGTTCGAACGCCAAGCGCTTGAGCTGACCAAAGGCCTGGTGATCTGACGGTTACGGCGCCGCGCGCCTTAATAGACGCGCGGCGCTGCCGTCTTTTCTTCGTCTTCGTCATGTTCTATGTCTGCCGCAGAGCGCGGGGGCGCGTCTTGTCAACAGCAAAACCATCCGGTACGCCCCGCTCATGACAGTTACCGTCCGTTTCGCCCCGTCACCGACCGGCCGCATTCACATCGGCAATGCGCGCACGGCTTTGTTCAACTGGCTGTTCGCCATCAAGAACAAGGGTCGCTTCATCCAGCGCTTCGACGACACCGACATTACCCGTTCGACGCAGGAATTTTCCGACGCCATCCTTTACGACCTGCATTGGCTGGGCATCTTCCCCGATGCCACGGAGTATCAGTCGCGGCGGGTCGAAATCTATGATGCCGCACTGGAAAGGCTGAAGGAGGCCCGCCTCGTCTATCCGTGCTATGAGACGCCTGAAGAGCTCGACCTGAGGCGCAAGGTGCGCCGCACGCGTGGCCTGCCGCCAGTCTATGGCCGCGAGGCGCTGACGCTGACGCCTGAGCAGGTCGCGGAATATGAGGCCGATGGCCGGCGGCCGCACTGGCGCTTTCTGCTACCCAACTTCACCGGCGATCCGCTGCAGCCGGAGCGCACCGAAATCCACTGGAACGACCTGGTGCGCGGCGAGGAGACCGTCGACCTCGCCTCACTTTCAGATCCGGTTCTGCGGCGCGAGGATGGCACCTACCTCTACACGCTGCCTTCGGTGATCGACGACATCGAGATGGGTGTCAGCCATGTCATTCGTGGCGACGACCACGTCACCAATACCGGCGTCCAGATAGCCCTGTTCCGGGCGCTCAGCGCCGAGCCGCCGGTGTTCGGCCACCACAATCTTCTGACAACAGCATCAGGCGAGGGGCTTTCCAAGCGGACCGGCGCGCTGTCCATCCAGAGCCTGCGTGAGAGCGGCATAGAGCCAATGGCGGTCGCTTCGCTGGCGGTGCTCGTCGGCACCTCGGAAAACGTCGTGGCGGTGCCGACGATGGCTGAACTTGCCGAGCGCTTCGATCCGGCGGCAACATCGAAATCCGCCGCCAAATTCGATCCGGACGAGCTCTTCGTGCTCAACCGCACGCTGCTGCACCACATGCCGTTTTCCGAGGCGCGCGACCGGCTGATCGTGCTCGGCATCTCTGGCGAACAGGCCGAGCCTTTCTGGGTGGCGGTGCGCGGCAATCTCGACAGGCTGGCCGATGCGGCGATCTGGTGGCGTACGCTTCGAGACGGTCCAGAGGAGCCGGCGGAGTTTTCCGACGATGACCGCGATTTTCTTCGCCAGGCGTTCGAACTGCTGCCGGAGGAACCTTGGAACGGCACCGTCTGGAAAGACTGGACCGGCAAAATCCGAGCGGCGAGCGGCCGCAAGGGCAAGGCGCTGTTCATGCCGCTGAGGCTGGCGCTTACGGGACAGCCTTCGGGTCCGGAGCTTGCAGAGCTGTTGCCGCTGCTGGGTCGGGAAGGAACGTTGGCCCGACGACCCTGACCTTGCGCTGTTCCGGCGGCGGCAGGGACGTCGGCGAGGGCACGGGTTTGACGGCAAGGCGTCTGATCGCCTCACGGTCGAGGCCGCCTTGCGCATTGGCCAGGGTCTCCGGGTCGGCGCCCGGATCAGGCTTGGCAACCGGCAGCGGAATGAACGAGGTGGTCTCCACATTCGCTTCGGATCGTTCCGGGCTGGGCGGGTTGCCGGCGATAATTTCGAAATTCTGCGCGGCGTTGCAGCCGCAGGCCGGCGGCCGCGGCATGTCGGACTGCTTGTAGAGGTAGGCCGTCGGCAGTTCGATATAAGGCCTGCCGGTCACCGAAGACGTCATCGACGCCGAATCGCCGTTCATGCCGCGCGTGTAGAAAACCTGCATCTCGGTGCCGGGGCAGCTCGATTCGCAATTCTTCCGATCGCGCTCGAAATCGCCCAGCGAGGCCGCATTCGACATTGGGAAGAAATAACCGTCGCAGGTCCGCACGCACATGGTGCGGAATTCGCCTCGGGGCTGGCCCAACTCGTCGGCGTTGTTGAGCATGCTGCGGATGTTGCGCGGCTGACTTAGTTCTTCAGCCTGGTCGGGCTCGTCAGGCTGGTCGGGCGCACCGGGTTCACTGCCCAAAAGCTGGTCGAGCAGGTTTCCGTTGCCGTTTTCACCGCTGGCTTCGCGAACCGGTGCGAGCGTCGGCGGCGCCGCATCATCGCGGCAGCCATTGGCATCAAGCAAGGTCAATATGCGCGCGCGATCGCGTCGCGAACCACCGCCGGCAAGGTCGGCGCGCTTGGCCTGCAAGACGTCGAGATTGGCTGCCATGCGATCGATGGTCGCGTCGAGTGCTGCGCATGCGTTGGCGTTGCGGCGAGACAGCGAAAAGCCGCAGCCGGCGCTGCTGGACTGGCTGACGGCTTTTGAAATCTGCTGGCGCTGCCAGACGATCGCGTCGTCATATTTCCTGAGCAAGGCCGGCTTGCCGCCGCCACGTGAAGCGGCCGCAAGATCGGCTTCAAGTTGGCGGCAGAGGCGCGAAGCGGCCTGCGCCTGAGTGACGGCAATACCGCATAGTAGCAGGGCGCCGAGCAGCGCGGCGGCCCGCGTCAGCTTGCAACTTGCGCCCGTCATCCCTCCGAAACTCCGCCTGCCTGTCGTTCAGAAAGCTACCGCGCTTGCGTTAACCGTTTGTTTAGCATACCGCCGATTCCGGCTTCAGCCCAAATGCGCGATGGCTTGCCTGTGCGCGGCTTCGACCACGACCAATGCTGTCATATTGACCACGCCCCACGACGTATTCGGACAGAGCCAGAACCGCGACATCCTGGCGTTGCACGAAAAAGGCGTATTCGCCCAGAAGAGTGCCTGGATCCAGCAATGCCCGGAGGCTTGGCATGACCGCGATTACCCGTCGAGCCGCACTGCAATTTGGTCTTTTGTGCCTGGCGATGCCGGTTGCCATGGCGCAGGAAAAGCCCATCACGCCGGATTGGGGCACCAAATTGGTCGAAGCCGCCCGTGAGCAGATCGGCGTCACCACGCTCTACGATCCGACCTATACACGGCTGGCCTATCCGGGCGGGGACGTTGAGCCCGAGCGAGGTGTGTGCACGGATGTCGTGATCCGCGCCTATCGCCGCGCCTTCGATCTCGATCTGCAAGAATTGGTGCATGAGGATATGCGGGCCAATTTTGCCGCCTATCCCAAGGCTTGGGGCCTGAAAGCGCCGGATCGCAATATCGATCACCGCCGTGTGCCCAATCTTGCGGTCTATTTCGAGCGGCGCGGTGCTGCCTTGCCCGTCAGCCAAGACCCCGCCGACTATCGGCCTGGGGATATCGTCGCTCAGATGCTGCCCGGCAACCTGTCACATATTGCCATCGTGTCGTCCAATCGCTCCACTTTGGTGCCGACAAGAAGGCTGGTCATTCACAATATCGGCAGCGGAGCAAGGGAAGAGGACACTTTGTTTGCCTTCAGGCAGACAGGGCATTTCCGGTTCAAGCCAGTCTGAGAAAGCCCGCGGCTACCCCAGATCGACGATGGCTTGCGCCTTATGCGCGGCTTCGACCACGGCCAGTGCCGTCATATTGACGACACCGCGCGACGTCACCGACGGCGTCAATATGTGCGCCGGGCTGTCGGTGCCGAGCAGGATCGGGCCGACATGCAGCGCGTCCATCATCGTGCGTAGCGCGGTCAGCGTGATGTTCGCCGAATCGAGATTGGGGAACACCAGCAGATTGGCTTCGCCTTTCAGCCGCGAATGCGGATAGACGCGCTGGCGCAGCTGTTCCGACAGTGCCGAGTCGGCATGCATCTCGCCGTCGCATTGCAGGTCGGGCGCGATGCGCGCCAAGATCGCCGCCGCCTGCCGCATCTTCATGGCGCTTGGCGAATCGCGGGAGCCGAAATCAGAATGCGACAGCAGCGCTGCCTTGGGCTCGATGCCGAAACGCTGAATTTCCTCGGCCGCCAAAACGGTCATTTCCGCAATTTCTTCGGCGGTCGGGTCGACGGAGACATGGGTGTCGGTGAGGAAAATGATGCCGCGCTGCGAGATCAGCATGGAAAGCGTCGACAGGTCGCGATCCCTAATACCGGCGCGCGGTCCGATGATCAGCGTCACGTTGCGCAAATGGCGCTCGAAACGGCCTTCGAGGCCGCAGACCATGGCGTCGGCGTCGCCGCGCTTCAGGGCAAGGGCCGCGATCACCGTATTGTCGGTGCGCACCATGGTGCGCGCCGCTTCCGTCGTCACCCCACGCCGGCCGGCAAGCTCGATCAAAAGGTCGACATAGTGGCGGTAACGCGGATCGTCTTCCGGGTTGATCAAGCCGAAATCGACGCCCGGCTTGATGCGCAGCCCGTAGCGCTTCAGCCGCACCTCGATGACATGCGGGCGGCCGATCAGGATCGGTTCGGCAATGCCTTCCTCGAGCACGACTTGCGCGGCGCGAAGCACGCGCTCGTCCTCGCCGTCGGCGTAGATGACGCGCTTGGCGCTCGACGTCTTAGCCATCGAAAACACCGGCTTCATGACCAGGCCGGAGCGGAAGACGAAGCGGTTCAGCTTGTCGATATAGGCGGCGAAATCGGTGATCGGCCGGGTCGCGACGCCGGTCTCGCAGGCTGCCTTGGCGACGGCAGGGGCGATGCGCAGGATCAGCCGCGGATCGAAAGGCGAGGGGATCAGGAACTCCGGACCGAAGATCGGCGTCTCGCCGGAATAGGCACGCGCGGCGACGTCGGACGGCTCTTCGCGGGCAAGTGCTGCAATCGCTCGCACCGCCGCCATCTTCATCTCTTCGTTGATGGCGCTTGCGCCGCAATCCAGCGCGCCACGGAAGATGTAAGGAAAACAGAGTACGTTATTGACTTGATTGGGGAAATCGGAGCGGCCCGTGCAGATCATCGCGTCGGGCCGTGCTGCCCGTGCTGCTTCCGGCATGATCTCGGGATTGGGGTTGGCCAACGCCAGGATCAGCGGCTTGGGCGCCATGTGGTGAAGCAATTCCGGCTTCAGCACGCCGGCGGCAGACAGGCCGAGAAACACGTCGGCGCCGGGCAGAACGTCGGCCAGCGTGCGCGCTTCGGTATCCTTCACATAGGGGTCTTTCCAGCGGTCCATCTCCTCGACGCGGCCCTTATGGGCGACGCCGAACCGGTCGGTGACCCAGATGTTTTCGACCCGCGCGCCGAGCGAGACCAGAAGGTTGAGGCACGCAAGCGCCGCAGCACCTGCGCCCGACGTGACGATCTTGATGTCGGAGATGGACTTGCCGGCGAATTCCAGCCCGTTGAGCACGGCGGCGGCGACGATGATGGCGGTGCCGTGCTGATCGTCATGGAAGACCGGTATGCCCATGCGGGCTTTCAACTGCTCCTCGACTTCGAAGCACTCGGGCGCCTTGATGTCCTCCAGGTTGATGCCACCGAAGGTGGGCTCCAGAGCGGAGATCGTCTCAACCATGCGCTCGATGCCCGGTGCATCGATCTCGATGTCGAAGACGTCGATGCCGGCGAACTTCTTGAACAGTACGGCCTTGCCTTCCATCACCGGCTTGGAGGCGAGCGGACCGATATTGCCGAGGCCCAGCACCGCCGAACCGTTGGTGACGACGCCAACAAGATTGGCGCGGGCTGTATAGTCGGCGGCGGTTGCCGGATCGTCGCGGATTTCAAGGCAGGGGGCGGCGACCCCCGGCGAATAGGCAAGCGCCAGGTCGCGCTGATTGCCGAGCGGCTTCGTCGCCTGGATTTCAAGCTTTCCGGGACGGGGGTGCTTGTGGAAATAGAGCGCTGCTTCGTCGAGGTCGGATCGCGCCGCCTTCTTGCTTTCGCTTGTCATGACGGGCCTCCCTGCGATCCTGCCTTGAAGCCTTTTAGCATGCAGCATTGGTTTTTCACGACGCCAAATGACGCAACCGCCATTTTGCTTTGCGAAACGAGTAAAATCGATTTGTTTCAGTTAGTTGTGCTAAAATCCTGCCGTGCTATTCAAGTGGTTTCCTCTCCGCCGTTCAGAACGCGCTGATGTAGAGGCCGCCGTCGACCGGTATGTTCTGTCCGGTCAGGTAACCGGCGTGAACCGAGCACAGGAAGGCGCAGATCTGCCCGAATTCCTCCGGCGTGCCGAGTCGCTTGGCCGGAACATTGGCCGCTGCTTGCGCCTTGCGCGCGGCGGCGGCGGCCGGATCTTCGGGTGTGCCGGCCTCGTGCGGGCCGCGTAGCCGGTCGGTATCGAGTTTTCCCGGCAGCATGTTGTTGATCGTTACATTGCGGTCGATCACCGTCCGCGCGACGCCGGCGAGGAACGAAGTGAGGCCGGCGCGGGCGCCGGACGACAGATCGAGGCCGGGGATGGGAACGTAGACCGACAGCGACGTGATGTTGACGATGCGGCCGAAGCCGCGCGCCGCCATGCCGTCGATCACGGCCTGAACCAGCTCGACAGGGGTCACCATGTTCTGAGTGACGCCTTCGAGGATCTTTTCGCGGTCGAGCGCACGGAAATCGCGGAACGGCGGACCGCCATTGTTGTTGACGAGGATGTCGGGATCGGGGCAGGCGGCAAGCAGCGCCTTCTGAACGTCGGGCTTCGATATGTCGCCGACGATCTCGGTCACCCTGACGCCGAATTTCTCGCGCAGTTCGGCGACGGTTTTGGCCAGCACGTCGGCGTTGCGGCCGTTGACGACCAGATCGCAGCCTGCCTCGGCCAGTGCCATGGCGCAGCCGCGTCCCAAGCCTTTGCTCGAAGCGCAGACGATGGCCTTCTTGCCGCGAATGCCGAGATCCATGGTGATTTTCTCCTCTGATTGCCGCGGCAACCTAGCCGTATGGCTGGACCAATCGCAACCGTCATACGGTTGTTGCATGAATCGGGGCATAGCCTCACCGAAAGCAACGGTGACAATGATGTCCGGCGCAGAGCCCCGCACTTTCCGCAGCATGTTCATCTCCGACGTCCATCTCGGATCGAAGGCGGCGAAGGCCGAGTTCCTGATCGATTTCCTGCGCCATCACGATGCCGATATCATCTATCTCGTCGGCGACATCGTCGACGGCTGGCGCCTGAGACGGAGCTGGCATTGGCCGCAGAGCCACAACGACGTCGTCCAGAAATTGCTGCGCAAGGCGCGCAAGGGCGCCAGCATCACCTACATCGCCGGCAACCATGACGAGTTCGCGCGCCAGTTCCAGGGCGTTCATTTCGGCGGCATTGTCGTTGCCGATCGTGCCATCCACGAGACCGCCGATGGCAAACGCCTTCTTGTCATCCATGGCGACCAGTTCGACACAGTCGTCCATAATGCGCGCTGGCTGGCCTATCTCGGCGACTACGCCTATGACGCGGCCATGCTGCTCAACCGTGTCATCACGCGCCTGCGCCAAGTGCTTGGCCTGCCTTACTGGTCGTTCTCGTCGTGGGCCAAGGTCAAGGTCAAGAAGGCGGTGAACTTCATCGGCTCGTTCCAGACCGTGCTGACCGAGGAGGCGCGCCGCTCGCATGTCGACGGCGTGATCTGCGGGCACATCCACCATGCCGCGATCGAAAGCTATGAGGACGTGCAATACATCAACACCGGCGATTGGGTGGAGAGCTGCACGGCGGTGGTCGAGCATTTTGACGGCCGGATGGAGATACTGCACTGGGCGCATGTCCTACCGGAGACTCCGGTCGGCAGCGAGGTGCTCGTGCCGATCGACATCAAGGGCAGGGCAGTCCAGGCGGCTTGACCAGATCCGGCCTCATCTCGCTTTAATCGGTTAGTCCAGCGGTTTCATCGACTTTTTCGCCGTGTTAAGCAGCGGCAGGTGTGGTGGGCCGGCCCGGCTGAATGCCGTGCCGACGGATTGCCTGCCAATGTCCTCGCTGCCGCCGCTTTCGCCCGAACAGCTCGTCAAGCCACGTCATTTCGAACTGCGCATGAGCTTGATCTTCTTCACGCTCTTCGTTCCGCTCGGAACGCATGTGCCCTATTTCCCGCTGTGGCTGCAGGCGAAGGGGTTCCACGCCGAGCAGATAGCCGTGATCCTCGCCGCACCGATGTTCCTGCGCGTGGCGACGACGCCTTTCCTTACCGCGCTGGCGGACAAAGCGAGCGACCGCGCCAATGTCTATGTTGCGCTGGTCGCCGCATCGCTGATCCTGTCTGCCGGCTACTTCCTGCCGCCGACCTACGCAACGGTACTTGCCGTATCCCTGGCGCTGACGGTCGTCTGGACGCCGTATTCGCCGATTGCCGATTCGCTCGCCCTTTCAGGTGTTCGCCGCTTCGGCTCCAACTACGCGGGCATGCGCAAATGGGGCTCGATCTCCTATCTCTGTGCCAATCTCGCCGGCGGTTTCATCCTCTCGGCAAGCGGTGCGCAGGCTGTTCCGGTGATCATCTTCGCGGCGCTGTGTGCCGCGCTAGCCGCCGGACTGATCGCGCCGCGCCTCGGCCGGCCACGCCGCGCCTCGCCGCTTTCGGCCGCCGATATCCAGCAATCGGCACCGAAACTCCTCAACCGGTACTTCCTCTATTTTTCGACAGGAGTCGGCGTCATCACCGCCAGCCACGCATTTCTCTACGGCTTCGTGTCGATCTACTGGAAGTCGATCGGCATCACTGATTCGGTTGTCGGGCTGCTGTGGGGGTGGGGCGTCGTCGCCGAGATATGCATGTTCGTCGTCTTCACCCGGGCTTTCGCCTCCTTCTCGGTCGTCTCGATCATGCTGATTGCCGGGATAGGCGCGATCATGCGCTGGATCGCTTTCCCTCTGATCTGGCCGCTTGGGCTTGGCGTTGGCGGGTTTTTCGCGATCCAGACACTGCACGCCGTCTCGGTGGCACTGGTGCTGATCGGCCTGCAAAAGATGATCGGTGAGACAATCGCGGAAGAACGCACCGGGGCGGCGCAAGGCATCGCCTATTTCTCCAATGGTTTCTTCATGGCGGTGGCAACGCTGATTTCAGGTCCTCTTTACGATCGCTTCGGCGCGAATGGCTTCTTTGCGATGATCCCCATCGCCCTGACGGGCCTGGCGCTGATCGGGCTTGCGGCGCGTTCAGCCCCACAGCGCCGGCTCGGGCGGTGACACCAGCGAACCTTGGTAGACCAGACCGGGAACGCGGTCGCGGGCTAGCAGCAACGGACCGTCGAGATCGACGAAATCGGCATCCTGCGCCAACAGCACGGCCGGCGCCATCGCAAGCGATGTGCCGACCATACAGCCGACCATGACGCCAAGACCCAGTTGGCGGGCGCGGTCGCGAAGCACGAGTGCTGCGGTCAGGCCACCGGATTTGTCGAGCTTGATGTTGACGGCGTCATAGAGGCCGACAAGCGCTTCAAGATCCTTCGCCTCGTGCACGCTTTCATCGGCGCAGATCGGCACCGGATGCGCGATGTGGCGAAGAATACCGTCATGTCCCGCCGGCAGCGGCTGTTCGATCAAAGCGATACCGTGCTCGGCGGCAAAGGCGAGGTTTGCGACGATATTGTCGTCATTCCAGCCCTCATTGGCGTCGAGAATGATTCGGCTGTCAGGTGCCGCCGCCGTCACTGCACGGATGCGTGCGATGTCGTTGTCGCCGCCGATCTTGACCTTGAGTAGCGGGCGCTGGGCGTTGACGCGGGCTTGCGCCGCCATCGCCTCCGGCTCGGCGAGCGACAGTGTGTACGCCGTCTCAAGCGCCCGTAACGGAACGGTTCGTATCGTATGCGCCACCGGTGTTCCGGTGATCTTCGCTTCAAGGTCCCAGAGCGCGCAGTCAATGGCATTGCGTGCCGCACCCGCAGGCATGGCACCGAGCAGGGCGATGCGGCTGATGCTGTGCGCGATCTCACTGCGCATCGCCTCGATCGCGCCGCGCACACCCTCCATGGTCTCGCCATAGCGCTTGTAAGGGACGCATTCGCCGCGCCCTGTACGGCCGTTTTCGGCAATGGCGCAGGAAATCACCTCAGCTTCGGTCTTCGAGCCGCGCGAAATGGTGAATGTCCCGGCGATGGGAAAGCGCTCGGCCTCGACCGAAATGACACGCGCCATATTTTTCTGCTCCGGCTGTGCAACAAGGAGGATGTCGGCAAATCGACAGGTCGGCCCCGTCAGGCTAAACAGGACGCCATGTTGACCATCCGCAAACGCGACGCAAGCGGCCCTGCCAAGGAGCCCGACCACCAGCCGCGCATCGCGATCGGCGAGGAGGGCGACGTTCTCGGCTGCGCTTTCTCGGGAACCTGGACGACACGCACAGTGGCGCTGGTCGACGCCGAGATGCGCAAGATCGAGAAGCGCAGCGGCTTCAAGACGCTGGCGCTAGACCTTTCACAAATCGAGAAGATGGACACTGCCGGGGCCTGGCTGATCGACCGCCTGGTCAGCAGCTTCGAAAAGAAGGGCGTCGAGATCACGACGCAGGGGCAAAGCGAGATTGCCTCGATCCTGCTTGGCGCCGTCGGTGATGCGGTTCGACGCGAGCCCGAATCAGGTCCGGCAAAGCCGCCCAACTTCATCATTCGTGGGCTCGAGGCGGTTGGCCGGCGTGTTTATGAGATGCGCGACGATTTCCTGGCCGCAATGAACATCCTCGGCGCCACGATACGCGGCTCGCAGATGAAGCTTGGCCGCGGCCATGGCGTCAATATGGCGGCGATCTTCAACCAGATCGATCGCATGGGCGTCGGCGCCATACCAGTGGTGGTGCTGATGTCGGCTATCGTTGGCGCAATCGTTGCCCAGCAAGGCGCCTATCAGCTCAGCTATTTCGGCGCCGACATCTTCGTCGTCGACCTGGTCGGCGTGCTGATCCTGCGCGAGCTCGGCGTGCTGATGACGGCGATCATGATCGCCGGCCGCTCCGGTAGCGCGATCACCGCCGAGATCGGCTCGATGAAAATGCGCGAGGAGGTCGATGCGCTGAAGGTCATTGGCCTCAATCCCATCGGCGTGCTGGTGTTTCCGCGGTTGGTCGCGCTGGTGATCGCACTGCCTTGCCTGACGATCATCGCCAACTTTGCCGCGCTCGGCGGCGGCATTCTGGCTGCATGGCTCTACTCCGATATTGCACCGGCAGCGTTCATCGACCGGCTACGTGTCGCAATCGACCTCAGCACCATCTTTGCCGGCCTGATCAAGGCGCCGTTCATGGCCATGATCATCGGCATAATTGCCTCGGTCGAGGGCATGAAGGTTGGCGGCAGCGCCGAATCACTTGGCCAGCATGTGACCGCCTCAGTGGTGAAGTCGATCTTCGTGGTCATTATCCTCGACGGGCTTTTCGCCATGTTCTATGCAGCGATCGAGTTCTGACATGGCGCTGCCGGGCACAAACACGACCAAGGTGGCCGAGAAAGCCAAAGAAGACGAGATCGTGCTGTCGGCGCACGACATCACGGTGTCGTTCGCCGACCAGGTCGTTCTCGACAAATTGACGCTCGATATCTGGCGCGGGGAGATTCTCGGCTTCGTCGGTGCCTCCGGTGCGGGCAAATCTGTTCTCTTGCGCACCATCCTTGGCTTGACGCGCAAGCAATCGGGAACAATCAAACTGTTCGGGGTCGACGTCGAGAAGGCAACCGAAAGGGAGCGCCTTCGCATCGACATGCGGCTTGGCGTGCTGTTCCAGCATGGCGCCCTTTTTTCAGCGCTGACGGTCCTCGAAAACGTCCAGGTTCCGATGCGCGAATATCTCGATTTGCCGAAGAAGCTGATGGACGAACTTGCCATGCTCAAGGTCGAGCTGGTCGGATTGCCTCCGGATGCGGCGCAGAAATTCCCCTCCGAGCTCTCCGGCGGCATGATCAAGCGTGCTGCGCTGGCGCGCGCCCTGGCGCTCGATCCGGATATCGTTTTCCTCGACGAGCCGACGTCCGGGCTCGATCCGATCAGCGCGGCTGAGTTCGACGAATTGGTCGTCAAGCTGCGCGATACGATGGATTTGACCGTGTATATGGTCACGCACGATCTCGACACGCTGTTTACGGCGTGCGACCGCGTGGCGGTGCTTGGCAACAAGAAAGTGCTGGTCGAGGGCACGATTGACGACATGCTCAGGAGCGAGGAACCTTGGGTAAAATCCTATTTCCGCGGAAAACGCGCCCGGCAACTTGATCTTGCGACGCGCGCATAGCCATAAGTGAGCAATGGAAACCAGGGCCAACTACGTCATTGTCGGCATTTTCACGCTGGCCGCGATCCTGGCGGCCTTCGCGTTCGTCTATTGGACGGCCGCGATCGGTGACAGGGGTGAGACGGCGATGCTGCGTGTGCGCATTCCAGGCTCGGCTTCCGGTCTTGGCCGCGGCAGCTTCGTGCTGTTCAACGGCGTCAGGGTTGGTGAGGTCAAGCGTGTCTATATCGACCTTGACAATCCGACTGCGGCCATCGCCGACGCTGAAATCGGCAGGAATACGCCGATCACCAAGTCGACGCAGGCCGATATCGGGATCGTCAGCCTCGCCGGCCAGGCCAGTATCGAACTCAAGGGCGCCGACCCCAAGGAGCCCAAGCTCCTCGACGAGGCGGAAAAGCAAGGCCGTGTCGCCGAGATCGTTGCCAACCCGTCGGCGGTCACCAATCTGCTGCAGACAGCGCAGAACATCTTCACCCGCGCCGACAAGGTCCTTTCGGAGCTCGAAGGCTTTACCAAGGATGTTCGCGGGCCGCTGACGCAGACCGTCGCCAATGTCCAGACCTTCTCCGATGCACTGGCCAGGAATTCCGACGGCGTCGACAAGTTCCTGGCCAGCGTCAGCTCGCTGGCCGACGAATTGAAGGGTGTTTCGGGCAAGCTCGACGGCACCCTGAAGGCGGCGGAAGGGCTACTCAACGCCGTCGACAAGGACCAGATCAAGAGCATCGTCGCCAACGTCGACACGGTCACCGCCAATCTCAAGGAAACCAGCAAGCAGTTCGACACGGTCATCAAGAACGTCGACACGGCGGTCGGGTCGATCAACGACTTCGCCCAGAAGACGCAAGGCACGCTGGCCAAGGTCGACGGCGTGCTCGACGGCATCGATCCGGCCGAGGTTCGCACCGCGCTGGCCAATATCCAGAAGGCCAGCGAAAACGCCAACGAGGCTGCCGCCGATATCGCCAAGGTGACCAACAAGTTCGCCAACCGAGCCGACGACATCGACGAAACCATCAAAGACGCGCACCAGCTCGCAGGACGCCTCAACGATGCCTCGGTGCGAGTCGACGGTATCCTTGCCAAGGTCGACAAACTGCTCGGCTCCGGCCAGGCCGACGGCGTCATGGCCGACGCGAGAGCGACGCTGAGATCATTCAAGCAGGTCGCCGACACGCTGAACGCCCGCCTCGGTACCATCACCGACAATCTGGCGCGATTCTCGGGACAGGGGCTGCAAAACGTCGAAGCGCTGGTCCAGGACAGCCGTCGTTCGATCACCCGCATCGAAGAGGCGGTAACCGATCTCAGCCGCAACCCACAAAGGATCTTGTCCGGCGGCGAGGGCGAGGTCCGGCAGTTCGACGGCAGGGTGCGCCGTTGACTTCGATCCCCGACCACCGCAAGAACATAGCTTGCAGATGCGCGTTGTTTCCACGATCCGGGGGGGATCGCGTTTGAAGTCGATCAGTTCAGGCAGCATCACATCGGGTGGGTCTAAGGTTTGGGCGGTGTTGCTGGCGCTTTCGCTAGCAAGCTGCGCGGCCTTGCCTGGCGGCAGACCGGCGCCGCTGGATACGTTCGAGCTTTCGGCGCCGTCGCTGGAAGCGCGTGCCCACAGCCGTCGCCAGATCCTCATCGCCCAGCCGTCGGCGCTCAAGGCGCTGGATAGCCAGAACATCGTCATCAAGCCATCGCCGCGCTCGATCCAGTATCTCAAGGGCGCGCAATGGGCCGACCGGCTGCCGATGATCGTACAGGCGCGGCTGGCAGAGACGTTCCAGCGCTCGGGCAGCTTCACCGGCGTCGGCAAGCCAGGCGAGGGGCTGGCGATCGACTATCAGGTGATCGTCGAGATCCGCTCGTTCGAGGTGCGTGTCGATGGCGGCGAACATGCCGAGGTCGAGCTGTTCGTGCGCCTGTTGAACGACCGCAACGGTGAAGTGCGCGCTTCGAAGACGTTTAGCGCCCTCGCGCCCGTTTCGGGCGGCGGCAACCAGGCCTATGTCGGCGCGCTCGACGCCGCGTTCGGCGATGCGGCCGGGCAAATCGTCCGCTGGACCGACACTGTGATCTAAACCGGGCTAGCTGCTATGAAGCGGCCAAAGACCGAAGCAACTCACGGAGCATATTCGACGAGCGTGTGATCTTCGCCCGCAAGCTCGTCATCGATGATTGAGCCTATGATCTCCCAATCACCTCCAGCCAGCCCCGCACCAACTTTCGGGTAGCCGATTCTTTTGCCCGCGAATCTGCCTTTGACCGCCTGCATGACTTTTCGGATTGCCTGGTAGTCAGCCTTCACGCCTTTGCCCTGCCAATGGAACTGGGTGTAGCCGTTGACGACCTGGAAAGTGCGGCTGCCTCGCTTGATTTCGGCAACGGATATGCTTCCCAGCTTGGCTGGGTCGCCCTTCAATGTCGCGCAATCCGCAGCATATGCTTCGGGAAAACGCTGCTTTATGGAAAGAGCAATTCCTTTGCCCATTTGGCACTGGCAGTTGCATCCATGCACAATGACATCGAACGTTCCGTCGAGCGCAAGCTGAAGCAGATCACCGCGAACTGTCTGCATTGCCACGACATCCCGGCCTCAGCTCCTGCGCGTAAACATCCGACCAGATCAGATGATTTGCGCAGTGGGACTATCATTTCAGCATCGGGTTCAAACGGAAAGGGCAGAACGCCCTTTCAGTTTTCCTGTCGCCCGCTTAGTGCAGGCGGCCGCTGGCGTGGGCCAGCATGGTGTAGACCTTGCCGGTATCCGAGGTCAGGTAGGTCTGTGCCATGATGTTGTCGCGGTCGTTGCGCGACACGTCCTTGAGCAGCTTTTCGAAATCGTCGCAGTAACGATCGACAGCAGCGCGGAACTCCGCCTCCGACTGATATTTGCGGCGGATCTCGTCGAACGTCTGCTGGCCCTTCAGCGTGTAAAGTCGGCGCGTGAAGACGTCGCGCTCGCCGCGCCGGTAGCGGTTCCACAGCTCGATCGAGGCATCGTGATCGATGGCGCGTGCGATATCGACCGAGAGCGAGTTCAGCGATTCCACGACATGAAGCGGCGAACGCGCAGCGGGTGCCGGGCGCGGCGCTTCGGCAGGCGCTGCCGGCTTGGCGTCGTCTTCGCGCGATGCACCGGTCAGGAGGTCACGCACCCAACCGCCCTGCGGCGTGCGGTCGTTGGGGTCGCGCTGGCGCGGCGCTTGGTCTGCGGGACGTTCGAGGTCGAGCGTACCGCGAAGCGCCGTCTCGCCCGCAGGTGCCTGTGGTGCACGGCGCTGTTCGGGAGCCGGAGCCGGGCGACGTGGCGGTTCGGCGGCGCGTGCAGTAGGCGCTTGCGGCGCCGGACGCAGGTTGCGCTGTTCCGAACTGTCGGTGCTGCGGCCAGATTTGGCAACGATTTCAGAAAGTTCCTTCAGCGCGTTGATCTGCTCGGAAACGGCACGGCGGATAGCCGTGGTTGATTCCTTTGCCTCTTCCGGCATCTCGATGACGCCTTTCTTGAGCTCGGCCCGGGTGAGGTCGAGCTCGCTCTTGATCGAGCCGGCGGTACGCCGCATCTCCTCGGTCGCATCGGCAAAGCGCTTGGTGGCCGAATCGACCACTTCGGAAATCGCGGTACGGATCTTGTCGGCGGATTCCAGCGTCTTGCCTTCGGCGTTCTGCAGCGTCTGGCCGACCAGATTCTCGAACGAGCGCATGACCCTTTCGAGATCTTCCGACTTCTTGACAAGGCCGACGGCGAGGTCCTCCAGCGACGATTGCCTTTCGAGCGTGTGCTCTAGATTGCTCTGGGCCGAGCTCAACAGGTCCGAGGCACTGGAAAGTAACCGGCTGTGCTCGTCGAACTTGGTGGCGATTGAAGCAACCTCGCGCAAGGTCGACGACGACAGCTCGGTGAGCCGCGTCGTGTTCGAATCGACCAGGCGCGCCGAACTGGCGAAGGTCTGCGCGGTCTTTTCCGTGGTCGCGGCGAAGCTTTGCGTGCTGCCGGTCAGGCGTTCGTCGACCTGGCCGAGATTGGTCGCCGCCTGCTCGATCAACTGACCGAGCTGCGAGCTGGAGGTGGTCATGCGGCCGATGAGGTCGGCAACGCTGTCGGCAAGCGTCGAGCGCGCACCTTCGACGGCCGACAGGGTTTCGGCCGTACGGCTGGCGAGGGCGTCGACGAGGGCAGCGTTTTGAGTGCGCAGCTTCTCGGTCGCACGTTCGGTGACCTCTTCCATGCTCTTTTGCAGCTCGGAGCCGCCCTGGGCGAAGCGCTCGACCAGAGGCCGTGCCGTCTCGTCCAGGATTTTCGATATTTCGGCCGAACGTGCCGCAAGCATCGTACTGAGCTCGCGAGTATTGGCACCGATGGTCTTTGCAGCGTCGTTGGTGCTCTGGCCGATATGCTGGCCGACCGCGGTGAAGGTTTCGGCGATCGTGTTGGCACGCGAGACCAGCTGCGCCTCGGCATTCGAAACCTGTTCGTTGAGCTTTTGGCCCATTGTCTCGGCGGAGTAGGCGAGGCGGTTCTCGACGCTGGCGACCTGCTCCTCGACGCGGGCGGCTGTAACAGCAGCACTCGATGCCAGGCGTTCGTCGGCACCGGCAAGCACCTGCTCGATTTCACGGGCATGGACGGCGAGTTCCTGGCCAGTCTGCCTGGCGCGTTCGGCAACCCGCTGCTCGGTGCTGGTGAAGGCGCCAACAATGGTGTCGGCATGTTCGCCGATGGCGGTGCTGCTGTCGGCGATACGGGACACCAGGCGATGATCCGCCTCCTCGAAGATGCGGCCGATCTCGGACGCGCGGGCCGAAAGTGCTTCGGACCCTTCGGCAATGCGCGAGATAAGTTGCTGGTCGGCGGCATCGAAAATGCGACCGAGGTCCGACGCGCGTGCCGCGAGCGCTTCGGCGGATTCGCCGATGCGCACGCCCAGCCGCTCGTCGGCTGTTTCGAAATTGCGTAGGATGTCGCCGGCACGTGCAGCCAGCGACTGGGCCGTTTCGATGGCGCGAGAGACCAGCCTGTGGTCCGCCGCGTCGAAGGTGCCGGCAATCTCACTTGCTCTGGCTGCCAGCTGATCGGCCGTCTCCTGGGCACGCGCGAGCAAGGTGTTCGACGTGTCGTCGACGCGGGCAATCAGTGCGCTCGACGTATCCTCGGCGCGCGCGGCAAGGCGACGATCCGCATCTTCAAAGGTGCGGGCGATGTCCTCCGCCCTGGCGAGCAGAGCCGCCGAGGTCTGCTCGGCGCGCTCGGCGATCTTGCGGTCGGCATCGCTGAATGCCGCGCCCGCCTGCTCATGCAGTGCGCTGGTGACTTCCATGACCTTTTCGCGCAGCGCCCCGGCGACGAAGACCGCGCTTCTTTCGAGCACACTGCGAACGTTGTCGACACCCGTCGACAGCGCCCGCTCCATGGTGCTGGCGCGCTCCTCGATGACGCCTGTCTGCCGGCTGAACACCTGCTCGATCTTTTCTACGTCGGCAGCGATTGCATCGGAGATGTCGGTGCTCCTGGCGGCGATCTGGTCGATATGGCCGGACAGCGAACGGTCGACATCCTTGCGCGTTTCGGCGAGCCTGGAGAGATCGTCCTGCAATGCGCGGGTCAGCATGTCGCGGCCCTCGCTCAGCTTGCCGACATGACCGGCGACGATCTCGTCGACCTCGCTGCGGCTCATTGCAAGCCTTTCCAGGTCGGCTTCCAACGCGCGCCTGAGGATGTCGCGGCCTTCCGCCAGTTTCTCGACCTGGCCGGCAACCAGCCCATCGATGCTCGAGCGGCTTTCGGCCAGCTTGGCGAGATCGTCCTCGAGCGCCTTCGACAGCGTCGAGCGGTCCTGGACAAGCTTCTCTGCGTGGGTTGCGACAAGGTTGTTGACATTGCCGAGATCGGCTTCTAGGGCACGCGAAAACTGTGCGCGATTGTCGGTCAATAGCTGCGACTGGTCGGCGA
This sequence comes from Mesorhizobium sp. ISC25, assembly GCF_042295465.1. Classification (NCBI taxonomy): domain Bacteria; kingdom Pseudomonadati; phylum Pseudomonadota; class Alphaproteobacteria; order Hyphomicrobiales; family Phyllobacteriaceae; genus Mesorhizobium; species Mesorhizobium sp. ISC25. Next base: position 1,024,992 of record NZ_CP135441.1, read on the forward strand.
TGGCGCCCCTGATCGTGCTGAGATCGGCCTCCAAGGCCCGCTTGAGAATGTCGCGGCCTTCGGCCAGTTTCTCGACTTGGCCGGAAACCAGTCCGTCGATGCTCGAGCGGCTTTCGGCCAGCTTGGCAAGGTCGTCTTCGAGCGCCTTGGTCAAGGTTGAGCGATCTTCCGCCAGTTTCTCGGACTGGCCCGCAATAACATCCTTGATGGTGTTGAGATCGGCCTCCAAAGCGCGCTTGAGAATGTCACGGCCTTCGGCCAGTTTCTCGACTTGACCGGAAACCAGTCCGTCGATGCTCGAGCGGCTTTCGGCCAGCTTGGCAAGATCGTCTTCCAGCGCGCGCTTCAGGATGTCGCGACCCTCGGCCAGCTTCTCGACCTGGCCGGAGACCAGCCCGTCGATGCTCGACCGGCTCTCTGCCAGCCTGGCGAGATCGTCCTCGAGCGCCTTCGAAAGGGCCGAACGGTCCTCGGCGAGCTTGTTCATATGATCGGAGACGACGCCCCGCACGGCCTCGAGATCGGTCTCCAGTGCCCGCGACAGCTGACCGCGATCCTCCGCCAGCTTCTCGGATTGACTGGCGATGACGCCCTTGACAGTGCTCAGATCGGCTTCGAGCGCGCGCTTGAGGATGTCGCGGCCCTCTGCCAGCTTTTCGACCTGTCCGGCAACCATCACATCGATGCTCGAGCGGCTTTCGGCCAATTTGGCGAGATCGTCTTCGAGCGCTTTCGAAAGGGTCGAACGGTCTTCGGCAAGCTTGTTCATGTGATCGGAGACAACGCCCCGCACAGCCTCCAGGTCGCTCTCCAGTGCCCGTGACAACTGGCCACGGTCTTCCGCCAGCTTGTCGGACTGGCTGGCGATGACGCCCTTGATCGCGTTCAGGTCCGATTCAAGTGCACGCTTGAGGATGTCGCGGCCTTCCGCCAGCTTCTCGACCTGGCCGGCAACCAGCCCATCGATGCTCGACCGGCTTTCCGCCAACTTGGCAAGATCGTCTTCAAGCGTCTTCGAGAGCAGGCTGCGGTCATCGGCGAGCCTGCCAGAATGATCGGCGATCAGGCTCCTGATGTCGGACAGGTCGTTATCGAGTGACTGGGAAAGGCCGCTGCGGTCTTGCGCCAATTTCGCCGAATGCGCCTCGATGAGGCCATTGATGCCGGCGATGTCGGCTTCCAGCGCACTGGCGAGTATGGCGCGACCCTCGGCGATCTTTTCGACTTGACCGGCGACGAGGCCGTCGATGCCGGCGCGACTCTCTGCCAGCTTGCCGAGGTCGGCCTCCAGCGCGCGCGAAAGGATGCTTCGGCCTTCGGCGAGCTTGCCGACGTGCCCGGCAACCATTTCATCAATTATCGTACGAGCTTGCACGAGTTTTCCAGAGTCTTCGTTCAAGGCCTGGGCAAGCCTGTTGCGACCCTCTTCAAGGCTTTCGAGATGGCTGCCCAGCGAAGCGTCGATCGCTGCGCGCGATTCGTTGACCTTGCGCAGATCCTCCTCAAGGGCGCGCGAGATAAGGCTGCGGCCTTCGGCAAGCTTCTGCACCTGGTTGGCCACCGCTGCGTCGATTTCGGCGCGACCCTCGGCGAACTTCGCCAGATCGGCCTGCATTGCCGCCGCCATCCGGTCGCGGCTTTCGGAAAGCTTGTGGCTGTGGTTTTCGACGGCTTCCTCGATGCCGGCGCGAGCCTCGGCAAGCCGCTGGATGTCCGTATCGAACGAACGCGATACGACATGGCGCGCCGCCTCCATGCGCCCGGCGAAATCGCCGGCGCGGGCCTCAAGCATCGTCGAGGTCGATGAAATGATGTCGGCCATGTCGGCGCCGATCTGGGTCTTGCCCTGATCAATCATCGCCGACAGCGTCTCCTTGCTATCCTGGAAGGTGTGGGCGATTTCGCGCGCGCGCTCGACCAGCGTCTCGTTGATCTGGCGTGCGCGAGCCTCCAGCGCGGCGTTGAGCTTCTGCGTACCGGTGTCGAGCGCCTCGGCGCGGGTCTGGAACTCGCTGATAAGCGCCTGGCCACGTTCGGCAAGCGTCCGCTCGATGCCGTTGAGGCTGGCTTCGAATTCGGAATTAAGTGTGCGGGCAGCACCGCCGAGCAGCGACACCATGCCGCTCGTGCGGTCGTCGAGCAGGTCGGTCAGCGACCGCGTCAGGCCATCGGTGGTGTCCGTCAGCTTGGCGATGCGGGTGTCGAGCAGGCTGGCGAAGGCCTCGCCCGACGTCGACAGCCGATCGGTGATCGATTCGAGCCGGCCTTCCACCGAATCGAAGATCGACATCGAGCTTCCGTTGATCCTGTCGATCAGCGTGTCGCCGGATTCGTTGATCGTCATCGACAGCTTGGTCGAGGCGTTGAGAATGCTGTCGCGAATGATATCGCTGGCGGCGTTGATCTCGTCTTTCAGCGTCTCGTGGGCGCCGGTGATCGAGGCGCGCACGCGCTCGGCATGGGTGACGACCGCTTCGCGCTCGCTGCCCAGCCCGTCGACCAGCGAGCGGATGCGCGACTCGTTCTCCGAATAGGAGCGCTCGATCTGGTTCACCTCGCTGTGAACCAGCGTTTCAAGCTCGACGGCACGCGCAAGCGTGCGTTCGATGCCTTCGCCCATGGCCGCCACCTCGCGGCGAACCGCTTGGCCGATCATCATGACGCGATCCTGGGCAAGATTTTCCGGCTCGGCCAGACGGAAGGCCACCTCGGTCATCGACTGCGCGGCAAGGCGCATCTCCTGAGCGCGGCGAATCATCACTGCGAATGCCCAGAACAGGATGACGGGCACGATTGCCGCGACCGCCAGGCCGATCAGCTCGGGACGGGCAAAAAACTGATCGAAGGTGCGGATGTTCCAGATGCCAGGTCCGAACAATAGGTTCGCAAGGCCGCCGGCGCCGGCGATCCAGGCCAGCGAAACGAAAGCCACGACCCAATAGATCGTGTTCGAGGCGCGCCGATTGAGGGTGTGCAGGAGCGTCTTATAGTCTTTTTGACGGTCGTCGTTGGCCGGCGAGAAAGCTGCCGGCTGCGAGCCATTGCGCGTTGCGACAGGACGCAACTCAGCCGGCTTGGCCTTTGGCGCGGGATTTACGCTCTGGCTTTGATTGGCGGCTGGTGCCGCGTTCTGGGTCTGGTCCGGGGCAGGCGGTTCGTTCTGGCTGCGACCTTCGCGCGCCAGCTCGTCGGCGGCCTGCGATATTTGCGCTTCCAGATCTTCCATGGATGCCGCCATGTCGAAGTCGCCGCCGGCATCGCCGCTCAGATCGATATCAAGTGCCTTTTCGAGTTCTCTGGCTACGTCGCTGTCGAGCGTTCTTGTCGTCGTTGGTTTCTTCGCCATGCCTTCGCTACCCTGTACAAGCTGCGGCGGGACTTATGGTTCTGCTTATTGATTCTGCCTAGCGTGTCCCGCGCAGGAGGCTGAAAATGGACCTGTCGTATCGTAATGACACAGCCGGGTAAAGAAAACATGCATTCCGGCCGATACGTAAAACTTTAAATATAAGGTTAACACAGCCGTGATTCCGGCGCCGTTATCGCGACATTTTTCCGGGCCAATCATTAACCCGTTGTCCACCGGATACGCCTAGTTTTTGCGGCGGTCGAAGAACGGAGTCTCAAAGTGATACGTGGCGAAAACGGCATTGCCTTCTCGATGCCCGGCGGCGACGTGTCGGGGACAGCCGGGGCGCGGCCGATCGACCTGGCGCATCTTGCGCGCCAGACGATGGGCGATCGGAGCCTCGAGCAGGAGGTGCTGGCTCTGTTCGTGCAGCAGGCGCTGTCGGTGCGCGACAAGATCGTCGATGCGGATGTTAGGCAGCGGCTGCTATTGGCACACGGGCTCAAAGGCTCGGCGCGCGGGGTCGGCGCCTTTGCCATTGCCGATTGCGCCAGCGCGATCGAATGCCGGCCCGAAGACGCCAGCACGCTGAAGCGGCTTGGGTCGCTGATCGAAGAAGTGCGGGATTTCGTCGCCGCCATCAGCCGATAGGACTTATCTCCAAAACGCCACGCAGCGGCGCTTTCGCGCCGCAGTTGACTTGTCCGGCAGAGTGATTATGTCGGCTCAGACTCCCTTCAGGTGACAAATGACCAAGCTGACCTTCATCGCCCATGACGGCACGCATTTTGACGTGGATGCCGAAAACGGCTCGACCGTCATGGAAAATGCGATCCGCAATGCGGTGCCGGGAATAGAAGCGGAATGCGGCGGCGCCTGCGCCTGCGCGACCTGCCATGTTTATGTCGACGAAGCCTGGACGGCGGAGGTCGGCGAGCCGGAAGCCATGGAAGAGGACATGCTGGATTTCGCCTACGAGGTCCAGCCGAACTCACGGCTGTCATGTCAGATCAAGGTGCGCGACGCCCTCGACGGGCTGGTCGTGCGCGTGCCGGCCCGCCAGGGCTGATGCCGATTTTTGCCGCTGCCGCTTGGCAGCGGGCCAATGGTCATGCAGTGTCGCGCCGTTTTCCCATAAAGGCGCATGCTTCATGACCGCTATCACCAAGACGGACGTACTCATTGTCGGGGCAGGGCCTGTCGGCCTGTTTGCGGTGTTCGAGCTCGGCCTCTTCGACATGAAGTGCCATCTGATCGACATACTCGACCGGCCCGGCGGGCAGTGCGCCGAACTCTACCCGGAAAAGCCGATCTACGACATTCCGGGCTGGCCCTCGATCTCGGCGCAAGGTCTGGTCGACAAGCTGCTTGAACAGATCGCGCCGTTCAAGCCCGAATTCACCTATAACCGCATGGTTTCGAGCCTGGAAAGACTGGAGGACGGCAGCTTCCGCGTCACTTCCGACGAAAACGAGGTGTTCGAAGCCAAAATTGTGGTGATCGCCGCTGGCGGCGGCTCTTTCCAGCCGAAGCGGCCGCCGATTCCGGGCATCGAACCCTATGAAGGCAAGAGCGTGTTCTACTCGGTGCGCCGGATGGAGGACTTTCGCGGCCATGACCTCGTCATCGTCGGCGGCGGCGATTCGGCGCTCGACTGGACGCTGAACCTGCAGCCGGTGGCCAAGAGCGTGACACTGGTGCATCGGCGGCCCGAATTCCGTGCAGCGCCCGACAGCGTCAACAAGATGTATGCCATGCAGGAGATGAAGCAGCTGGAATTCCAGGTCGGACAGGTGACCGGCCTGACCGGCGCCGACGGCCAGCTCGCCTCCGCCATCATCAAGGGGCCGGAGGGCGATATCGAAGTGCCGTGTACGCGGATGCTGCCATTCTTCGGCCTGACAATGAAGCTCGGCCCAATCGCCGAATGGGGCCTCAACCTTTACGAGAACCTGATCCCGGTCGACACCGAAAAATTCCAGACGTCGGTGCCCGGCATCTTCGCCGTCGGCGACATCAACTGGTACCCCGGCAAGCTGAAGCTGATCCTGTCGGGCTTCCACGAGGTCGCCTTGATGGCGCAGGCAGCCAAGCGCATCGTCAGCCCCGGCGAGCGCATCGTTTTTCAGTATACGACCTCGTCGACCAGTCTGCAGAAGAAGCTCGGCGTGGTCGGCTGAACCTCGCCATATTTTCGTCAGGCCGGTCTACTCCGCCAAGGCTGGGGCCACAGCCTCTGCATGGCCGCGAAGCGTTTTTTCCGGCATCAGCCAGAGCGTGATGAGCGACAACAGCAAGATCGCGGCCGCTGCAAGAAAGATCATCACGAACGGCATGGCCGAGGCGATATGGCCGGCCGGCTGCGTGCCTTCGCTGGCCAGCGGCAGCCCGTATCCAAGGGCGACGGCACCGAGCATAGCGACGCCAAGCGCGCTGCCCAGCGAGCGCAGGAACGTGAGCACGCCGGTCGCCACGCCAAGGTGCATACGATCGACGGCGTTCTGGACCGAGACAGTGGCAACCGGAAAGGTCGTGCCTGTGCCCAGCCCTATGCAGGTCGTCAACACCTCGACGACTAACAGTGAGGCATGCCCGGCGACCAGGCTGAGCACGCCGAGGCACAGGATCGAGAAAACAGTTCCGATCATGGCAATGCGCTTATAGTGGAAAAAGCGCGGGATCATTCGCGCGCTGAATGTCGCACCGGCCACCGTGCCGAGCATCAGCCCAAGCAACGCGGTGCCCGATTCGCTGACCGACAGGCCGACGACCGATTGCAGGTAGACCGGCAGATAGACGGACAAGCCGACATTGGCGGCCTGCAGCAGGAACATCGACAGCGTGCCGGCGAGAACGATCGGATTGCCGAGCACTTCGAGCGAGATCAGCGGTTCGGCCGCGCGCATCAGCCGCAGCGCGAACGCGCTCCAGAACACCGCCGAGCAGGCGAGCAGTCCAAGGATTTCAGGCGACAGCCACCGATACTCGCTGCCGCCCCAGTTCAAGGCAAGCAGCAGCAGCGAGGTGGCCGCGACCAGAAGCAGCGCGCCGAGGCCGTCGATGCGGTGATGTTTTGCGGCGATCGGCAGCTTCTTGAGCGGGTTGTTGATGATCGCCATCGCCAGCAGGCCGAGCGGAATGTTGATCCAGAAGATCAGCGACCAATGCAGATGTTCGGCGAAGGTGCCGCCGAGCAGCGGCCCGGCGATGCTGGCGACGGCCCAGGTGCCCGAGATCCAGGCGGCGTAGCGAGCCCGCTCGCGCGGCGGCACGAGGTCGCCGATCACCGTCGGCGTCAGGGCGAAAAGACCGCCGCCACCGGCGCCCTGGATCGCCCGGCCGACAACCAGGACCAGCATGTTGGGGGCCGTGGCGCTGACCAGCGAGCCGGCGAGAAAGATCAGGATTGCAGCATAGACGGTCGGCCGGCGACCATAAATGTCGGAGATCTTGCCGTAGAGCGGCGCCACGGCGGTCGCGGTCAGAAGATAGCCGGTCACGATCCATGGCAGATATTCGGCATGCGTGCCATCGTCGGCATCGCCGGCGCGACGATGGTCTGGTCGAGCGCCGCCAGCAGCATCGACAAAAGCACGCCGCCGATGATGGCGTTTTTCTCGGTTTCGGTCAGCGGCGCGCTGGTTTCCACCATCGCTTGCTTGTCGACAGCCTGGTCCATATCCGTTCATCCATTATGCCTGCGTGCACTTCCGCGACGGGCTGGGAAGCATCCAGTACGTTGGCGTTTGCCGGAGGCTGATCCCTGCGAACCTGGCATATGTCGTTCGCTATAGGCCGATTTCGACAGCGGCTCGAAAGTTTTCCGAAGCTGGCACTATGTTTCGGCAAAATTGGCTTTGTCCAACGACGCGGAGTTCAGCCGGGTGCGAGCCGGCCGTTCTCAATGCGCTCGACGCGATAGTGCAAAAGCCGCAGGATGCGGCTTTGGAAATTGACGCTTTCCACACGATCGAAGCGCATCTGGTCCTGGTCGTGCTTGGCGAGCATGGCCGCCGTGATTTTCGCGGCCTTGGCCTTGGCCAGTTCGCAGGTCTTTTCCGGGTAGCTCGCCTTCAAGGCGTCTTCGAGTTCGCGGCCATGGTTCTTGGCAATCTCGACGTGGCGTTCCTCATGGCGCTTGATGTCGGCGGACAACGTATCCCAGAACAGCCTGACGCCGGCATCGGCTTTGCGCGGGCGGCGCCACTCGGGAAGGATCACCTTGACCTTGACGGTGACGACAGCGTCGGCAATCCAGCACGAGCCCGGCTTTTGCGCATAGCTGACGCGGGTGGTGAACGCCATCTGGGTAGCGCCCGGATGCCGCGACCCGGTGCTTTTCACCTGGGGCCCGAGTTTCGACAGCTGGGTCTCGATGTCGTCGAGCGTCCTGCCGCCAATCGGGAAATAACTATATGTCTTGACGAGAGTTGCAGCGCCGGCCGGGAATGCGGTCAGAGCGAGCATCAGGGCGCAGAGGAGGGATCGTTTCATCGTGTTGCCTCTTTCGCCACCTTGCTTTACCGCCGTCCTCGGCGCAACGGAATTGATACCCGGCCACGCCGCGGGATTGAACATGGTTGATGGGCAATGATGACAGGGCGATGGCAGCTGGCGCATGGGCGCCATCTCGACCTTGGCGGCAAGGCCGTGGTCGTCGGCATCCTCAACATCACGCCTGACAGTTTTTCCGACGGCGGCCTGTTCGATGTGCCGGAAAAAGCGGTGGCCCAGGCGCGCCGCATGGTGGAGGAGGGCGCCTCCGTCATCGACATCGGCGGAGAATCGACACGTCCCGGGGCGTCTGCGGTCTCCGCAAAGGAAGAGCAGGCCCGCATATTGCCGGTCATCGAGGCGCTCGCGACGTCTGGCGGAACGCTGATCTCGGTAGATACCTACCGCGAGGACACGGCCCGGCTTGCCGTCCAAGCCGGCGCACATATCGTCAATGACGTCTGGGGCCTGCAGCGCGAACCGGGCATTGCCCGCGTCGCAGCCGAAACCGGCGCCGGGCTTGTCATCATGCACACGGGACGGGACCGACAGAAACTGCCCGACGTGATTGCCGATCAGCTTTTCTTCCTCAGGAAGTCGCTGGAAATTGCGCGGCGGAGCGGTGTTGCCGACGATCATATCGTGCTCGATCCGGGCTTCGGCTTCGCCAAGGAGACGGCCGCGGAAAATCTTGACCTGATGGCACGGTTTTCCGAGCTTCGTGCGCTAGGTTTTCCACTGATGGCAGGCACATCGCGAAAGCGCTTTATCGGCACCGTCACCGGCCGCGACGCAGCCGCAAGAGGCGCCGGAACCGCGGCCACCAGCGTAATCCTGAGGCTCAAAGGCGCGCATCTTTTTCGCGTACACGATGTCGCAATCAACGTGGACGCGTTGGCCATCGCCGATGCTATGCTGGCACGTGAGATCGGGGAAAGCTGAGCCATGTATGTCATCCGCATGAAGAACTGCGCCTTCTTTGCCCGGCACGGTGTGCTGGACGAAGAAGAGACGCTCGGCCAGCGCTTTTATGTCGATGCGGCACTCACGGTGGATCCCGGGCGGGCACTGGTCGAGGATTCCATCGAGGACACCGTCAATTACGGCATCGCCTTTGCGGTCATCGAGAAGATCATTACCGGCGAACGGCGCTTTCTGATTGAAGCGCTGGCGCTCGAAGTGGCGAGGGCGCTGACGGCGCGGTTTCCGCAGATCAAAAAGGCCGAGATCACGGTGCGCAAGCCGAACGCCCCGGTGCCGGGTGTGCTCGATCATGTCGAGGTGACCGTTGTCTGGCCAGAATAGTAACAACAACAACACCGTCTATCTCAGCCTTGGCGGCAATCTCGGCGATCCGGCGAAGTCGATGGCTGCGGCACTGGGCATTCTGGATGCCGACGAGAGCACGCGCGTCATTGCCGTTTCGTCGCTCTACCGCACGCCGCCCTGGGGCAAGCTCGATCAGCCGGATTTCCTCAACGCGGCGGCCGAAATCTCGACCGCGCTCGCGCCGCGGGCTTTGCTCGACCTTTGCCTCGACGCCGAGCGAAAACTGAAGCGGGTGCGCGAGGAGCGCTGGGGTCCACGCCTGATCGATATCGACATTCTGGTGTTCGGCGACCGCATCATCCACGAGACCGGACTGGAGGTGCCGCATCCGCGCATGCTGGAGCGCGCCTTCGTGCTGGCGCCGCTGGCAGAAATTGCGCCGGAGCTTGTGGTCGACGGCAAGAGCGTGTCGGAGCGACTGGCCGCCGTCGACACATCGGGCATTGAACGGCTGCCGTCGGGCCGGGATTGGTGGAAGGCCTGACGCTGCCGCCATCGGTGCCCGAAGTCAGCCGGAAAACCCACCTCCGTCGAGGAACAATTGTTCGTCTGGTGTCGTCTCGCGGCCAAGCATCCTGTTTCGATGCGGAAAGCGGCCGAAGCGCTGGATGATGTCGCGATGCTCGATCGCATATTTCAGGTAGGAGGGGGCTTTGGCGGCGGTAAGCTCCATCGATCTGAGCTGATCGGCGAGGTCCTCCGAATGCTCGTAGGGCAAATAAAGAAAGACGCGGAGGTTTTCGTCGAGCGCCAGGTCATGGCCGGCGGCGATCGCTTTCCCGGCGAAATGCCGCGCCAGCGGGTCCGTGGCGTACATGTGGCCGGTGCCGCGAAAGCAGTTTCGCGGAAACTGGTCGAACAGGATCATCAGTGCCAGCGACCCTTCGGCGTGTTCAGACCAGCCGTCGCATTCGCGGCGGGCGGCGGCGAAGTGCAGATCGAAAAACCGGGTGCGAAAGTCGATATCAAAGGCGTCGTTCTTCTCGAACCACGCGTCCTCCCCCGCGTCGCGCCAGAATCCGGTGACGGAGAGAGCGCGCTCGTCCAGTTCGTTCATCATTCGCGTCGTTCCAAGGTTTAATCGGCCGGTTCGGATTTCTGCAGCACGCCGGCGGTCTCCTCGTTGAGCGCCTGGCCCGCGCGCCGTGGCGTGCTGAGCGGCGTCGGGATGGGCGTGCCGATATTGCCTTTGAGGAAGCGCCGTCCGGCGCGGATGCCTTCGGCCTGTTGAAGCTCGAAACGGGCAGCGTCGCGGCGGCGGACGTCCTCGACTACCTCGGCGACTTCTTCCGGGTCGACGCCGAGGGCTTCCAGGGTCGAGCCGCCGAAGACAAGCGCCGATTCGAACGTCTCGCGGAGCTGATAGTCGACGCCGGCACGAATGAGCTGCAACGCCGTGCCGCGGTCGAAGGCCCGTGCCAGCACTGTCAGCAAGGGAAACTCCGCCTTGATCAGTTCCGCGATGCGCACGGCGGCATCGGGCTTGTCGACGCAGATCAGCACGGCGCGTGCCCGCCCGGCTCCCGCGGCCCGCAGGATATCCAGCCGCGTGCCATCGCCATAATATACCTTGAAGCCGAAATCGGCTGCCGCCTGGATCATTTCGACCTCATTGTCGATGATCGATACGTCGATCCCGCGCAACAAAAGCGGCTGGCTGGCGATCTGGCCGAACCGGCCAAAGCCGATGATCAGCACGCTGCCGGTCAGGCCCTGCGCGACATCGACGCCTTCAAGCGACTGCTCGTCGCGCGGCGTCAGATACCGCAGGACTATGATCGCCAACGGCGTCAGCACCATGGAAATGATGACGATGGCGGTCAGCATCGCATTGGCCTGGCTATCGATGATCCCGACCGCCGCCGCTGCGGAATAGAGGACGAAGGCGAATTCGCCGCCTTGCGCCATGAAGACCGCGCGCTCGAGCCCTTCCCGGTGGCCGGTTTTGAGAATGCGGGCAACGATATAGATGCCGATCGCTTTCATCACCATGTAGGCGACGACATAAATGGCAATGAGTTGCCAGTTGATGACGACCACATGCAGGTCGAGCGACATGCCGACGGCGAGGAAGAACAGCCCGAGCAGAATACCGCGGAACGGTTCGATGTCGGCCTCCAGCTGGTGGCGGAAGGTCGATTCCGACAAAAGCACGCCGGCCAGGAAGGCGCCCATCGCCATCGACAGGCCGGAAAGCTGCATGGCAAGCGCTGACCCGAGAACGACCAGAAGGGCGGCAGCGGTCATCACCTCACGGGCGCGCGCATCCGCCAGGATACGGAAGAACGGATTGAGCAGATAGCGTCCTGCAAGCACCAGCCCGATGATCGCGGCAAGGCCGATGCCGACCTCCGTCAACCGATCCGACAGGCTCATATCGGCGCCGCCCGGCGCGAGGAAGGCGATCAGCGCCAGCAATGGCACGATGGCCAGGTCTTCCAAAAGCAGGACCGAAACGATGCGCTGGCCCTTGGGCGTGGCCAGTTCGCCGCGTTCTTCCAGCAATTGCATGACGATGGCCGTCGAGGTGAGCACGAAACCGGCGCCGGCGACGAAGGATTGCGCGATAGGAAAACCTCCCGCCAGCCCGACGCCGGTCAGCAGGACCGCGCAGACGCCGACCTGCAGCGCGCCAAGCCCGAAAATCTCGCGGCGCAGGCCCCATAGCCGTGACGGCTGCATCTCCAGCCCGATGATGAACAGGAACATGACGACGCCGAGTTCGGCGACATGAAGAATGGCTTCCGATTCGGAAAAAATGCGCAGTCCGAACGGGCCGATCACGACACCGGCCGCCAAATAGCCGAGGATGGAGCCGAGTCCCATGCGCCTGAAGATCGGTACCGCAACGACGCCGGCGGCAAGCAGCGCCACCACCTGGATCAGATCGCTGTTCGATGCCTCTGCCGCCATGCCTGCCGTTCCGCTCTCTTGCAACAAGCGGCCAAGATAGGGGGTTCGAGGCGGATCGAACAGTGCGAATGCGGCGCATTGTGAAGGCGATATTGCAGGCGCACTGCACAGGATAATGGGGTGCCTGGCGTTGCTTGTTCCAGCGATCCGGCGCTAAGGACGCCCGGCTTCGGCCAGTGGAGGGTGAGCGACGATCAAGTCGCAGCCCTTTTTGAGGAGATGACTGACATGAAGACGTTTTTGCTGGTTGCCGTTGGCATCGCGGCGCTTGCCGGCTCGGCCTGCTCGAAGGCACCCGAGTGCACGACGGAGATACTGACCAAGAAGGCCCAGGACATGACTGCGGCACTTCAGGCTGCGATTACCAAGGATCCAGCCAAGGCAGCCGACCTCGCGGCCAAGGTCCAGGCGGTCACAACCAAATATCAGGGCGGCACGACAGCGGCCGAGGCCTGCAAGGCCTATGACGAGGTGATTGCCGCGATCAAGGGCTGAGCACTTAATTGCAAATCAAATGAGGGCGGCGCCGTCTGGCCGCCGCCTTTCTCACGCTGAAAGTCAGTTCGGAGTTATGGAGCCGACCTCGACTGCATCGATCCGCTTCAACTTCATGCCGATGACCGGTACCAGCTGCTGGTCGACGCGCACGGCAACGGTCACCGTCATCGAATTGTCATCGGGGACAAGCGCCTGCATAACGCCGCGCAACTGATTGCGATTTATCGTGAAAACCACCTTGTGCGCATCGACGACATTGCCACCGATAATGTCGAGGCCGGAGCCGGCGGCCCCGCCCATAAAGCTGCCCTTGTAGCCCAGCCGGCCCTTGTGTTCGATCGTTGCCGACATCTGCTGGGTGAACATGCCTACCCGGCAGCCGCCGTCGAGCGACATGCCAACCTTGCCGTCAGGCGTCGAGCCGATGAAGCTGCAGGTGAATTTCGTGCCCTTGTATTTGCCGGCAACGATTTCCCCTGGGCCGACCCATTTTCCTTCGACCGATCGAAAGAACTGCTTGTCCGGTTCCGCCGCCGAGGTCTTTCCGGCAATGCCGACGGTTGCGACAAGCGCGAGCGCCACGGGCAGCCCGCTGGACAGAATAACGCTTTTCATCGACGACACCCGGCAACAAAGAGACTGGTTTGGACGCTTCCGACCATGGACAAGATTGGTTAATGCTTTGTCACCCCAAGGCGATAGTCACGTTCCGGAAGCGGATGTTTCTTTTTCTTTCTTTGCAGCAAAGGAGGTCAGCGCGGAGAGGAAATCGCCCAATCCGGGCCGCCTGACAGCGTAAAAGGGCAGGGGCCTTGCGGTTTCCATCGCTGCAATGCCGATGCGCGCAGTCATCATGCCGTTGACGACGCCTTCGCCGAGCTTGGCCGAGAGCCTGGCGGCAAGGCCGTGGCCAACAATCTGCTGGACGAAACTGTCGCCGACGGCGATCGACCCGGTGACCGCGAGATGGGCGAGAACGCTGCGCGCCAGGCGAAAAAAGCCAAGCGTGCCGGGGCGACCGCCATATAGCTCCGACAGGCGGCGAATCAGCCGGCCGGCTTCGAACACGACGTAAGCGACGTCGACCAGGGCGCGGGGGCTGACCGCGGTCACCAGGGAGACGCGCTTCGCCGCTTCGAGAATCATCACCCTGGCGCGGGCATCGAGCGGGCCGAGGATCTCGGTCTCGGCCAGCCGCACCAGATTGCCGCCGTCAATGATCTCGCCGCGCAATTCGGCCAGCGAGCGCCTGCCGGCCGCGGTTTCGGGCTTGGCCGCGACAAATGCCGACAACTCGTCGACCACGGCGCGGGCGGCCTTCGGATCGTCGCGGGCAATCGCATCGAGCGCCCGCTTTTGCAACTTTTCGACCTCGGCAAGGCGGGCAATCGCCATGAACTCGCGCACGAGGATGATCAGAAGCGCCAGGATGGCGATCGCGGCCATACCGGCAGCCAGCCAGCCCAGCCACTCGGCGCGCTCGAACAGGTCGCGAATCAGCTGGTCGGTCCAGAGGCCGACGGCGAGCGAAACCAGAACGCCCAGCGCGCCGAAGAACAGGCTGCCAAGCAGCGAACGTTTTCGCGGCGCAATCGCCGGCGGCGGTTCGGCAGCGACGATATCAGGCTCGTCGAAGACGTCGATCTCCGCCGGTGTGACCACGGCTAAATCCGCCTTCACGGTACGCGGCTTTCGCGCCGGCGCGGCCTCGGACGCAGCATGGCGAGCCGTCGAATCTTCCTTTTGCTGGGGCTCCGGCTCGATGCGAAAGGCCGCCGGTCTGCGGGGCGCACTCATGCGAGATGATCTCCAATCAGGAACTGCAGCGCGCGGTCGAGCCTGATATGCGGCAGCGACAGTGTCACGCCCTCGGCGGTGCGCTCGAGTTTCGGCGGGCGAAAGCGCACGAAGCGGATCGCGGGGTCGTCATTGTTCTGGCGGCGAGCCGATTCGGAAAGGTCGAACACCGCATTAACTTTCTCTGGCAAGTCACCGGGAAATATGGCTGTTTCGGTCTTTCCGTCAAAGGTTTCGCCATTGATTTTTTCGCCACGCAATGGCGTGCCGATAATGACCGGCAAAGTCTCGCGGCCCTGCTTGACCGTGCCTTCACGGGTCGCGCGCATGGCCGCCATGGCCACGACGTCGACGTCGGCGCCGGTGAAATTCGCTCGCGCCACGGCGCGGTCGGCTAGCCGCCGCACGATCGCCTGCAGCCGGTCGTGGCTTTCGTGGTGCAGATGGTCGGCCTTGGTCGCGGCCACCAATATGCGGTCGATGCGCCTCGAAAACAGGTCGGTGAGGAAATTGCCCCGGCCGGGGCGGAAACAGGACAGGATTTCGGTGACCGCACGTTCCAGATCGGCCATCGCGCCGGGGCCGGCGTTCAATGCCTGCAATGCGTCGATGAGCACGATCTGGCGGTCGAGACGCGTGATGTGTTCGCGAAAGAACGGTTTGACGACATGCGTCTTGTAAGCCTCGTAGCGCCGCTCCATCATCGCCTGCAGCGATCCCGAGCGGGCGCGCCCGGAGCCGAGCTTCGCAAGCGGCGCGAAGGTGAGAGCGGGCGAGCCTTCAAGATCGCCGGGCATCAGGAAGCGGCCGGGCGGCAAGGTCGAAAGAGCCCGCTCGTCGAGCTTGCAGGCCTTGAGATAGGCCGCGAAGCTCTCAGCGAGACGGCGCGCCGTCATCTCGTCGGCCTCGGCGTTGGGGTCGACCGGATTGGAGAGAGCCCGCCATTCCCGCGAAAGATCGACACGCACCGGCAACACGGCCATCTCGAAGGCCTCACGCGAAAAATCGGCGTAGGACTTGCCGAGCAGCGGCAGGTCGAGCAGCCATTCGCCGGGATAATCGACGATGTCGACCGACAATTTGCCGGCGGAAAACATGCGGCTCCAGCCAGAGGCCGATTCGTATTCGATGGTGAGCCTCAGTTCGGAAATCGCACGCGTCGAATCCGGCCAGACCCGATCGTCGACAAGAGCCGCGATGTGATCCTCGTACTGGAAGCGTGGTACCGCGTCGTCCGGCTGCTCTTCGAGAAAAGCGCGGGCGATGCGCCCCGATTTTTGTGCCTCAAACAGCGGCAAGCGTCCGCCATGGACCAGATTGTGCACCAGGGCCGAGATGAACACCGTCTTGCCGGCGCGGGACAGCCCAGTCACGCCAAGGCGCAGCGACGGAGCGAAAAGCCCGGCAGCGCGGCCTGACAACGTATCCAAGGCAATCTTCGCCTCGTCGGTAAAAGTCGTCAGCGATGATGCCAAATCTGTTCTCGCGGGCCGGTCAGGATCCGATATAGGCTTTGATGCGCGGCTTTGAAATGGCCTCAGATATCGGCAGGCGTCAGGAAGGCTTCGAGATAGCCGGCGCCCGGCGCAGCCTCGGCAAGACTGCCGTTGAACCGGACCGCCGCAAGTGCGGAGGCCGGGAAGCCGTGGTTCAGCATAGCCCGCGCGGTCTCCTCGCCGTCGCCTGAGAGCGCCATGGCGAGATCCTCAATCATCGGATTGTGGCCGATGACAAGCAGGGCATCCAGCCCGCCATTCTGCCGGATGGCAGCGAGGTACGCGGCGGCATCGTCGCTGTAGAGCGTGTCAAGGAACAGCACCCGGCCCGTGTCGGTGTGGCCAGCCAAGCTTTCCAGCGTCTGGCGGGCGCGCCTGGCGCTTGAGCAAAGGGTGAGGCCCGGTGCGTATTTGCGGGAACGCATCAGCGTGCCCATCGCTTCGGCATCGGCGAAGCCGGATGCATCGAGCGGGCGGTCGATGTCAGCCACGCCAGGCAGTGCCCAGCCGGCCTTCGCATGCCTCAGCAGGTAAAGTCTGGTCACCGGATCCCCGTTGTGCCGGGCACCGAACCCGTCAACACGCCGCAGGATTTGCCATCAGAAGAGCTCCGTGCGCAATGGCAAGCGCCCCTCAAGCATAGCGAATCATGTACGGATTCGGTCGTATTCTTCGCAAAAAGGGCATCGCAGATGCTGGTTTGTCCGGGACTAACAATTGCGTGAAACTGTCGTCGATTGATCTTGTGCAGTTTTCGGTCCGCGAATATATAGGCGCCAAATTTGGGGTTTGTTGGGTGAGTCGAATGAACGACATCGTTACCGCCGATTACGTACCCTCCGAAGACGAGCCGTTCATGAACGAGCGGCAGAAATCCTACTTTCGCCTGAAGCTCGTCACCTGGAAGAACGACATCTTGCGCGAAGCGCGCGAAACTCTCGAAATCCTGCAGCAGGAAAACGCTAACCACCCCGACCTCGCCGATCGCGCCTCCTCGGAAACCGACCGCGCCATCGAACTTCGCGCCCGCGATCGCCAGCGAAAACTCATCTCGAAGATCGATTCTGCCCTCCAGCGCCTTGACGAAGGCACTTACGGTTATTGCGAGGAGACGGGCGAGCCGATCGCACTGAAGCGGCTCGACGCGCGCCCGATCGCCACGTTGTCGATCGAGGCACAGGAGCGCCATGAGCGGCGCGAGAAGGTCTACCGCGACGACTGAGTCGGCGGGAAAATCAGCGGCATCGGTAAAGCGTTCAAAATGGCCGGTTTTCCGGCCATTTTCATTGGCCGGTCGCTATCGGCCTATCTTTTCTGATTGGACAACTCGCCGAGGAGCTTCGTCATCTCGTCGTCGAGAGAGGGCGATGCCTTCGCCGCCGGCTTGCTCGGCGCTTGGCTGAAGCGTGGCTCGTCGAGGGAAACCTCCAGCTCTTTCATCAGCGCATCGTCGATCGACTCATGCTGTGCCGGCGGCTCGTATCTTGCCGGGGAGTCCTGTTTTGCCGGCGGCGGCGCATATCGCGAGGCATTGGCGTTGACGGATCCATAACTTGGCAACGGTGTGACGTTCGATGCCGGTTTCGGCGCCGGCATTGTTGCCGGCATCGTCGCCGTCTGGCGGGCTCGGACAGGGGTTGCGGCCACGCTTGCCGGCTGCGGCGGCGCTTGCCTCGCCGGCGCGGCTGTGGTCTGAGCTGGCCTTGCTGCCGGCTGGTGGCTGTTGTCTCCGGTCAATGCCGGGCGCCGCAGCGCCGAGAGCCTGATGTCGCGCTCGACGACGACGTCGGTCGGACCACCGATCAAGAGCAGGTGCTCGATGTCGTCGCGGCGCACCAGCACTAGCCGCCGGTGACTGTCGACCGCTGTGGCATCCATGACAGCCAGCCGCGTCTTGCGGTTCCTGCCGCCGGCGACGAATGTTCCGAATGTCAGGCTGCGGACAAGCCTGATGATAAGAAGAATGATGAGCAGAAGGACAAGTACTGCAAACGTCCATAGGATTGCTGCGGCATAACCAGGACCCGCCACGCCATCCAGCCATTGCAGCATTGGTTCCCCCAAAATCAGCTTTCGAAGAGAGGCGACACTAGACTGTTGCGGCAGGCGACCGCAAGTTGCCTTTCACGCTTCGTGAACAGCTCGAAACACCGGGAGCCGAACGGCGTCATTTTTAGCGGACATCTGCAGCCGGGCCTTTTCCCGACCCTGAGAATATGATTCAACCGACACCGGAATTCACGAGCAGGGGGCACATGGCCAAGGAAGCGCGCGGCGATTTCTATCCGGTACCTATCGTCGACCAGAACACGCGGCCGGGAGCGGTCACCCGGCTCATCGTCTTCATCGTCGTCCTGACAGGGGCAGCGATCGTCTTTGGCCTTTTCCGTGAGCGACTTGGCGATCCATTCCTGCTCGGCATGCTTGGCGTGCTGGCGATGATCGGTGTCGGCTTTCTATTCGCCACTGCAATCGGCTTCGTGCATATCACGCCGCGCTCGACAAGCGACGAACTGTCGAAAGCTTTCGTCGATTCGATGTCGCAAGGTCTCCTGGTCACCGACACCAAAGGCCGTATCATCTACGCCAACCGGACTTATGCTGATATGACGGGTGCCGAGTCGGCCGCCGACCTCAAGACGGTCGAAGGTTTGCTTTCAGACGTTCCCGAGGCCTCGGTGACCATATACCGGCTGGCGTCAGGCCTGCGCGACGGCCAGCCGGGCGACGGCGAGTTTCGGCTCGCGCAGTCCATTCGGCCAGGCGCCGAACCGGGCGCGCGCTGGTACCGCGTCCGGGCCCGCGCCTTCAGCGTTCCCGGCCAGCGGGTGCCGATGCTTGCCTGGCAGCTTGCCGATATCTCGCGGGAACGGGCCGAGCAGGAGCGGTTCTTTCTCGACCTGCAAAAGGCCATCGATCACCTCGACCATGCGCCGGCCGGTTTCTTTTCCGCCGACCAGGAAGGCCGCGTCACCTATATCAACGCGACCCTCGCGGAGTGGCTGGGCATCGACCTGGCCAGCTTCACCCCCGGCGCCATCACGCTGCCGGAGATCGTCGCCGGCGACGGCATGGCGCTGGTCCGTTCGGTCAAGGCCGATGCGGGTACCACGCGCAATGCTGTTATCGATCTCGATCTGACGACGATGACCGGCGAGGCGCTGCCGGTGCGCTTCATGCATCGTGTCTCGGCCAGTCGAGAGGGCCTCAACGGCCCGACTCGCACCATCGTGCTCAACCGGACGCAAGGCGAGGACGCTTCGGCTGACCTCCGCGCCTCGGAAATACGCTTCACGCGGTTCTTCAACTCGACGCCGATGGCGATAGCCGGCGTCGACCACGTCGGCCGCATCCTGCGCACCAATGCGCCGTTTCTGTCGCTGTTTTCCTCGGTCGTCGACCGCGACGCGGTCGATCGGCGTGTGCGGCTGGATACGGTGATCCACGAGCGCGACCGGCCGGCTTTCGCCGCGGCGTTCGAAAAGGCACGCCAGCAACAGGCTGACATCGAGCCGATCGATACGGTGCTGCCCGGCAATGAGGAGCGCCACATACGCTTCTACGTCAACGCGGTCGCAGACGGTACCGGCGGCGAAGGCGCCGAGGAATCGGCCATCGTCTATGCCGTCGAGACCACCGAGCAAAAAGCCCTCGAGGGCCAGATGGCGCAGAGCCAGAAGATGCAGGCGGTCGGCCAGCTCGCCGGCGGCATCGCGCATGATTTCAACAATGTGCTGACCGCCATCATCATGGCCTCGGACCTGCTGTTGACCAACCACCGGCCGTCCGATCCGTCGTTCCCGGACATCATGAACATCAAGCAGAATGCCAACCGGGCGGCCTCGTTGGTGCGGCAGTTGCTGGCCTTCTCGCGCAAGCAGACCCTGCGGCCGGAGGTGCTCAACCTGACCGACGTGCTCGCCGATCTCAGGATGCTGCTTGCCCGGCTGGTCGGCAACGACATCAAGCTCAAGATCGACCATGGCCGCGACCTGTGGCCGGTCAGGGTCGATATCGGGCAGTTCGAGCAAGTGGTGGTCAATCTGGCGGTCAATGCGCGCGATGCGATGCCGGCCGGCGGCGACCTCACCGTACGCACCCGCAACGTCAGCGCCGGAGAGTGCAAGACCTTTTCCTACCGCGAACTTACTCCGGCCGACTATGTGCTGGTCGAGGTCGAGGACAGCGGCAGCGGCATCGCGCCTGATGTGCTGAAAAAGATCTTCGAGCCCTTCTTCACGACAAAGGAGGTTGGCAAGGGAACTGGCCTCGGCCTGTCCATGGTCTATGGCATCATCAAGCAGACAGGCGGCTTCATCTTCTGCGATTCCGAAGTCGGCAAGGGATCCGTGTTCCGCATCTTCCTGCCGCGGCACATTGCGGAGGCAAGGAAGGCGGGCGAGGCTGGAGAAGTGCCGGCCGCCCCTGCCAAGATCGCCGACTCAGCCAAGGATCTGTCGGGCTCGGCCACGGTGCTGCTGGTCGAGGACGAGGACGCCGTGCGCATGGGCGGCATGCGGGCGCTGAAGTCGCGCGGCTACACGGTCCACGAGGCGTCCTCGGGCGTCGAGGCGCTTGAAGTTTACGAAGCGCTCGGCGGCAAGGTCGACATCGTGGTGTCGGACGTGGTGATGCCGGAAATGGACGGCCCGACGCTGCTTGGCGAATTGCGCAAACGGCAGCCCGACATCAAGTTCATCTTCGTGTCCGGCTATGCCGAAGACGCGTTCGCCAAGAACTTGCCGGCCGACGCGCATTTCGGCTTCCTGCCGAAGCCGTTTTCGCTCAAGCAATTGGCCACGATCGTAAAGGACATGCTGGAATCCTGACCCTTCCAATGCTCCGCTTGCGCAATGTCGTGAGACTGCCATGATTGCAGGCGAAACGGGCGACGGGTTGGAAAGCATGCCGTGACGCCACACAACGAGGCAAGCAAGGGCGACTACGCAAGCACGGTGCTGCTGCCGGGCGATCCGCAGCGCGCTGAATGGATGGCGCAGACTTTTCTGGAAGCGCCGCGCTGCGTCAACCGCCGCCGCGGCGCGCTCGGCTTTACCGGGTTGTTTCGCGGCAAGCCTGTCAGCATCCAATCCACCGGCATCGGCGTCTCTTCGTTCCTGGTCTATGTGCATGAGCTGCTGGACTTTTATGGTGCGGAAACGTTGATCCGCACTGGTACCTGCGGTGGCCTGACCGCCGAGATGGCGCTGCGCACCCTGGTGATCGCGCAATCGGTGCGCGGCGAAAATGCGGAGAGCGGCCAGGTTTTTGGGCTCTATCGTGCCGATGCCGGCCCCGATCCGGCATTGTTGGCCCAGGCGTTGGCCCGGGCTACGGAACTCGGCATCGACCATCGGGCCGGGCTGACGATCTGCAGCGATATTTTCTATCATCCGCTGGGGCGCGAACGCTTTGCCGAAGCACAGGCACAGGGCGCGCTCGCCGTGGATATGGAAACCAGCGCACTTTACCGCATTGCGGCCGATTTCGGCGCCCGGGCGCTGTCGATCCTGACCGTCGTCGACAATGTGGCAACCGGCGTGCAGACCGACTATTCCGAACGCCAGGGTCTTTTCACCGACATGACCCGGCTGGCGCTCGACCTGGCGGCGGAGAGTTAGGCGGCTTTCTGCTTCGGAGTACGGAACCTCGCCAGGTTCCGCGCTTTTTTCAACGCTTCGTGCAGGTCGAGGCGGTAAAGGCGCCGTCTGGCTGCTTCATGATGATGTCGAAGGACGGGGTGGTTCCGCTTTCCAGCGTCGCCTGCGTAAGCGAGATCGAGTTGCCGCCACTGGTGTAGCCGCCCAGCGGACCTAGCCAGGTGATCACACCGTCTGCATCCATCTGGTAATTGTAGCTCTGCGGCGCGATGCCGAAGCTCACCGGACCGCTATAGACGTTTCCCTTGATGGTGATGTCGCCGAGGCTGAGGAACATGCCAAGCAGGTAGACTTCGCAATGATAGGAGCCGTCCGGCAGCTTGCCGTCGCTGAAGCCGGCGCGCGCTACGGTCGTCGTCGCCAGCAGAAGCATGGCGGTGAAAATGCAAGAAGCTCTGAAGGCCATGGAGTCCCCCGTTAAGGGTTCGAACTTGCCTCATTTCGCTCCGGCGCTGCAATCCTCGCCAGCGCTCATATGATGATGCTCAAAATTAGGGCATTGGCCTATACGTGAGTAAAACTTAGGCTGATATGGGTGATCCTTTCTCGTTTCGAACATGCCAGGCGAGGTTCATCTCCTGCGGCTAATACATTAACCGACTGACAGAGCTGGGAAATCTCAAATCCTCCGACCTTGCTCCCGTGATTGGCACAGCCGTTGCATGGTCTGTTCCGATGCAGTTAACCAGCTTGGGAGTTTAAAAGTATGAGGGGTAGTTTCTCGACAATAGCAAAAATGTTTTCGGCCGGCGTGGTCACCGCCGGCCTGCTGATGAGCGTTCCCGCCAAGGCGGCCGACGACACCATCAAGGTCGGCATCCTCCATTCGCTGTCGGGAACCATGGCGATCTCGGAGACGACGCTGAAGGACGCCATGCTGATGCTCATCGAAGAGCAGAATGCCAAGGGTGGCCTGCTCGGCAAGAAGCTCGAGGCGGTGGTCGTCGATCCGGCTTCGAACTGGCCGCTGTTCGCCGAAAAGGCGCGCGAGCTGATCTCGAAGGACAAGGTCGCGGCGGTGTTCGGCTGCTGGACCTCGGTGTCGCGCAAATCGGTGCTGCCGGTGTTCAGCGAGCTCGACAACATCCTGTTCTACCCGGTCCAGTATGAGGGCGAGGAGAGCGAGCGCAACGTGTTCTACACCGGTGCGGCGCCGAACCAGCAAGCCATTCCCGCGGTCGACTATCTGATGAGCGAGGATGGCGGCTCGGTGAAGCGCTGGGTTCTCGAAGGCACCGACTACGTCTACCCGCGCACCACCAACAAGATTCTCGAAGCCTATCTGAAGGCGAAGGGCGTTGCTGCCGAAGACATCATGGTCAACTACACGCCGTTCGGCTTCTCCGACTGGCAGACCGAAGTCTCGGCGATCAAGAAGTTCGGCTCGGCCGGCAAGAAGACCGCCGTGGTCTCAACCGTCAACGGCGACGCCAACGTGCCGTTCTACAAGGAACTCGGCAACCAGGGCATCAAGGCCGAGGATATTCCGGTCATGGCCTTCTCGGTTGGTGAGGAAGAGCTTGCCGGTCTCGACACCGCGCCGCTGGTCGGCCATCTCGCCGCCTGGAACTATTTCGAAAGCGTCGATACGCCCGAGAACGAGAAGTTCATCGCCGACTGGCACAAGTTCATCAAGAACGACAAGCGCACCACCAACGATCCGATGGAAGCCCACTATATCGGCTTCAACATGTGGGTGAAGGCGGTCGAGAAGGCCGGCACCACCGACCCGGACAAGGTCATCGACGCCATGGTCGGCGTTTCGGTGCCGAACCTGACCGGCGGTTATTCGACCATGATGCCGAACCATCACATCACCAAGCCGGTGCTGATCGGCGAAATCCAGGCCGACGGCCAGTTCGAAACCGTCTCGCAGACGCCGGGCCTGGTGATGGGCGACGAGTGGTCCGACTACCTGCCTGACTCCAAGGACCTGATCTCCGATTGGCGCGCGCCTCTGTCCTGCGGCAACTTCAACGTTGCCACCGGCAAATGCGGCGGCAAGGGAACCAACTGATCCTCCCGGTCTGTCCTCCCAGACCCGCAAGCCTCCGGGCAGGTTCCTCCTCCAGCCTGCCCGGAGGCGACATTCAACCTTCAACAGCCACCAGAAACCAATGATCCTGATCCGCGCGATTGGCCTGATGCTGCTCCTCCTCCTGGGGACGCTGCCGCCGTCGAACGCTGCCGAAGCGGATCTGCGCGCCGTCATCGCCAAATTCGCCACCGCCACCAATTTTCCGGCGATCGAAGCCGTCGTGCGGGAGCTTGCGGCTTCCGGCGATCCGGCCGTAGAACGGCCGCTTGCCGCGCTTGCGGAGGGCAGCCTTTACGTCCGCAAGGCCGATTCACTGGTCTTTGTCGGCAAGGACAGCGGCGACAGCATCGAGTTGCTCGATGCGCTCACCGGCGAAAGATCGGGCGAAGTTGCCAAGGGCGACATCACCAAGATCAAGGTCAACAACACGCTGCGCCGCGTCATCCGCGACGCGCTGGGCACGCTGACGCTTGGCTCCAAGGATCCGGCCGTGCGCATTGCCGCCGCCGAGACCATGTTCAAGACGCCGGACGCGGCAAACATTGAGCCGCTCGACACCGCCATCGCCAATGAGAGCGTGGCAAGCGTCAAGGCGTTGCTCAAACAGGCCCGCGCCGCGTCGGTTCTCGTTTCAGACAGGCCGGAGGCCGACAAACTGGCGGCGATCGCGCTCATCGGCGCGCGCGGCGACCGCGATGCGGTGTCGCTGCTAACGTCGGTAGAGGCCAATTCCGAAGGTGCGGTGAAGGACGCGGCGACGGCGGCGATCGCCAACATCAATTCGACGCTGGCGCTGTGGGATGCCGGCCAGAATATTTGGTACGGCATATCGCTCGGATCGGTGCTGCTGCTGGCGGCGATTGGCCTGGCCATCACCTTCGGCGTCATGGGCGTCATCAACATGGCGCATGGCGAGATGGTCATGCTCGGGGCCTACACGACCTTCGTCGTGCAGGAGGTGATCCGCAGTTCCTTTCCCGGCCTGTTCGACTGGTCGCTGGTCATCGCCCTGCCGCTGGCCTTCCTGGTGGCGGCGCTCGTCGGCCTTGTCATCGAGCGCGGGCTGATCCGCTTCCTCTACGGCCGGCCGCTCGAAACCCTGCTGGCGACATGGGGTGTCTCGCTGATCCTGCAGCAGGCCGTACGCACCATCTTCGGGCCGACCAACCAGGAGGTCGGCAATCCATCCTGGATGTCCGGATCGTTCGATATCGGCCAGCTTGCCGTGACCTGGAACCGGCTCTGGATCCTGGTATTTGCGCTCGGCGTGTTCGCGGTGCTGCTCTACGTGATGAAACGCACGCCTTGGGGGCTGCAGATGCGTGCCGTCACCGCCAATCGCCGCATGGCCGCCTCGATGGGCATCAGGACGCCTTGGGTCGATGCGCTAACGTTTGCACTCGGCTCCGGCATTGCCGGCATCGCGGGTGTCGCGCTCAGCCAGATCGACAACGTCTCACCCAATCTCGGCCGCGGCTACATCATCGACAGCTTCATGGTCGTCGTCTTCGGCGGTGTCGGCAATCTTTGGGGCACGCTGGTCGGCGCTTTCTCGCTCGGCATCGTCAACAAGTTCCTCGAACCTTACGCTGGAGCGGTGCTCGGCAAGATCGTCGTCCTGGTGCTGATCATCCTGTTCATCCAGAAACGCCCGCGCGGGCTGTTCGCGCTCAAGGGCAGGTCGGTGGAAGCATGATCACGGGACGCTTCTTTGCTGCCGGCGCCGACCGCCGCGTCGCCATCACCATCTTCATCCTGCTGGCGGTTGCCATCGTCGTGCCGCTGCTCAATCTTGCGGTCTCGCCGACAAGTGCGTTTTACGTGCCGTCCTATATCGTCGCGCTCACCGGCAAATACCTGTGCTACGCACTGCTCGCCTTGGCGCTCGATCTCGTCTGGGGCTATTGCGGCATCCTCTCGCTCGGCCATGGTGCTTTCTTCGCGCTCGGCGGCTATGCGATGGGCATGTATCTGATGCGCCAGATCGGCTCGCGCGGCGTCTACGGCAATCCGCTGCTGCCGGATTTCATGGTATTCCTTAACTACAAGGCATTGCCGTGGTTCTGGTATGGTTTCGACCATTTCTGGTTCGCGGCGGTCATGGTGCTTGCGGTACCCGGCCTGCTCGCCTTCGTCTTCGGCTGGTTCGCCTTCCGCAGCCGCGTCACCGGTGTCTATCTGTCGATCATCACCCAGGCGATGACCTATGCGCTGCTGCTTGCGTTTTTCCGCAACGACATGGGTTTCGGCGGCAATAACGGCCTGACTGATTTCAAGGACATTTTAGGCTTCAACGTGCAGGCCGACACGACACGCTCGGCGCTGTTCGCGGCCAGCGCCGTCATGCTGGCGTTTGCCGTCTTCGTCACCTGGGCAATCGTCGGTTCCAAATACGGCAAGCTTTTGATGGCAGTGCGCGATGCCGAGAGCCGCACACGCTTCCTCGGCTGGCGGGCGGAGAACGTCAAACTGTTCGCCTTCACCGTGTCGGCGGTGATGGCCGGCATCGCCGGTGCGCTTTACGTGCCGCAGGTCGGTATCATCAACCCCGGCGAATTCGAGCCGTCCAATTCGATCGAGGTGGTGGTATGGGCGGCCGTCGGCGGGCGCGGCACCATCGTCGGGCCGATCATCGGCGCGCTTCTGGTCAATGGCGGTAAATCTTGGTTCACCGGCGTGCTGCCGGAATTCTGGCTGTTTGCGCTGGGCGGACTGTTTGTCGCCGTCACGCTGTTCCTGCCCAAGGGCATCATCGGCATGTGGGATTCCTGGCGCGGCAACGCAAAGGCGATGCGGGCAGCCTCGGCCGCCGAGGAAGCCGGCATCGATCCCGACGCGCCGGTGCCGCCGAAAATCGATCGCTCGGCGGCGAGAAGGCCGGGCGACTGGTCGGCCTCCGGCGCCGAACCGCAGCCGGCGGAGTGATGGCCTGATGTCGAAGAGCAACACCATCCTCTATCTCGACGGCGTGTCGGTTTCCTTTGATGGTTTTCGCGCCATCAACAACCTGTCGCTGGTGCTCGATAAGGGCGAGATGCGGGCGATCATCGGCCCCAACGGCGCCGGCAAGACGACGATGATGGACATCGTCACCGGCAAGACGCGGCCCGACGCGGGCGAGGTTTTCTTTGACGGCGAGGTCGACCTGACCAAACACGACGAGGCCGAAATCGCCATGATGGGCATCGGCCGTAAATTCCAGAAGCCGACCGTCTTCGAAAGCCACACGATCGAGGACAATCTGATGCTGGCGCTGAAAGGCCCGCGCTCGATCTTCCCGGCACTGTTCCATCGTCGCTCGGCCGCGGACGTGCGGCAGATCGACGACATTCTCGGCATCATCCGGCTTGGCGACAAGCGCGACGAGCTCGCCGCCAATTTGAGCCATGGCCAAAAACAATGGCTCGAGATCGGCATGCTTCTGGCGCAGGATCCGAAGCTGCTGCTGGTCGACGAACCCGTTGCCGGCATGACCGACGCCGAGACCGAAGAGACCGCGCGGCTGCTTAGGGATATCGCGCGCGACCATTCGGTCATCGTCGTCGAGCACGACATGCATTTCGTGCGCGAGCTCGGCGTCAAGGTCACCTGCCTGCACGAAGGCTCGGTCCTTTCCGAAGGTTCGCTCGATTTCGTTTCGGCCGACGAGCGCGTCGTCGAAGTCTACCTGGGGAGATGAACATGGTCTGGCGCGTTCCGTTCCATCATTTCGACCTTTCGTTCTTCAGGCGTTGGAGAAAGCACTGACCATGCTCGAAGTCTCCAATGCCACGTTGCATTACGGCGCTGCCCAGGCGCTGCGCGGCGTCTCGCTGAAGGCTGGCGCCGGCAAGATCACCTGCGTGCTCGGCCGCAACGGCGTCGGCAAGACCAGTTTGATGAGATCGATCGTCGGCCATCATCGGCTGACGAGCGGAAGTGTTGCCTTCGAGGGGAAGGCGCTCGACCGGAGCGCGGCGTATGATCGCGCCCGGTCGGGCATCGCATTCGTGCCGCAGGGCAGGGAGATATTTCCGCTGCTTACGGTGCGGGAAAACCTCGAATCGGGCTTCGCGCCGCTGAGGCGCGCCGACCGCAATATTCCCGGTCACGTCTTCGAATTGTTTCCGGTGCTGAAGCAGATGCTCGCGCGCCGCGGCGGTGACCTTTCCGGCGGCCAGCAGCAGCAGCTTGCCATTGGCAGGGCGCTGGTGATGCGGCCGAAGCTGCTGGTGCTCGACGAGCCAACCGAAGGCATCCAGCCGTCGATCATCAAGGATATCGGCGGCGCCATTCGCTATCTGCGCGACCAGGCCGGCATTGCCGTGCTTTTGGTCGAACAATATCTCGATTTCTGCCGGGAATTGGCCGACGAGGTCAATATCATGGACCGCGGCCAGATCGTCCATACCGGCCCCGCCGAGGATCTCGACCGGGCGGACGTCCGCAAATTCCTGACTGTCTGAATTCTTATTGATTCCATTACTTTGCAACTCTGGCGCGCTGGAGATTGCGTGCTAGATTTTGCTTGGCCTTGGTGAGTCGGCCGCTTTCCGTACCAGTTCCAACTTGGCAGATCAGGGGAAGGCGCGGGCCGCGTCGGCATGCTTGCGCGCAAGCCGCTCCCTTCCAGCGATCTGTTGTCGTCCAACATTTCGGGTGCTTGGGAGCTAGGGCCAGTCGATGGAGCGCTATGTCGAGGACTACCAGAAACGACGGCTCACGGAGCGCGTCGACATCCTAACAGCCATCAACATTCTGAAATCGCAGGGGTATGACCACGACGAACTCATCGCGGAGATCACAAAGGTCTTCTATGTCGATCTCGATGCTTTCAACGAGATCGTCAGGGTTGATCGGCGTTCGGACGAGCGCGCCGCATAGCCGGTAGTTTAGGACCCGGCCAGGCAGACCACCGACAGCGGGGGCGTCAGCCTGCGACCCGCTTCATCAGCGCGATGGCGCCGAATGGAGCGCGGACCTTGCCCTCGGTGATGAAGTAGACGAACACGTCGCGTGGCTTGACCGGCGCGTCGGTTGAAGGATCGGCACGCGGCAGGTCGGCCGGCACCTTGCCTTCCGCCCAGGTTTTTGCGCGCGCCGCCCATTCATCGAGCGCCTTGGGCGTGTAACAATCGGGATTGTGGTCGCTGCCGGTCTGCAGCCGCGCATAGATGAAATCGCCGGTGACGTCGGCAATCCCTGGATATTTGGCGTGGTCGGCATAGACGATCGCGACCTTGTGCTTTCGCGCCAAGGCTGCGAACTCCGGCACGACGAAGCTGTCGTTGCGCACCTCGACTGCGTGGCGCAGCGCAACGCCGTCCTGCTTTTCCGGCAACAGCTTTAGGAAGGCCTCGAAGTCGTCCGGGTCGAATTTCTTGGTCGGCGCGAATTGCCACAGGATCGGCCCGAGCTTGTCGCCAAGTGCCGCGACGCCCGACCCGAGAAAGCGCAATATCGATTCGCCTGCCTCGCCGAGCACGCGGCGGTTGGTGACGAAGCGGTTGCCCTTCAGCGAATAGACGAAACCATCCGGCGCTTCGTTCGCCCATTTGACGAAGGTCGGTTCCTTGAAGCTCGAATAATAGGTGCCGTTGACCTCGATAGTCGGCACCTGCCGGCTGGCATGATTCAGCTGCTTGGCCTTCGACAACTTGTCCGGGTAGAAGGACGTGTCCCACGGCTCGAAGGTCCAGCCGCCCATGCCGGCGCGGATTGTTCCTGATTGAGTCATGGTTGTCCTCCCGGTTTGCAGAAAAGGATCACGCGATGGCGGTCGTCTCGACGGCTTTCGCCATGTCGACGACCGTCCATCCTGGCCGATA
The DNA here is from genome assembly GCF_042295465.1 of Mesorhizobium sp. ISC25. Taxonomy (NCBI): domain Bacteria; kingdom Pseudomonadati; phylum Pseudomonadota; class Alphaproteobacteria; order Hyphomicrobiales; family Phyllobacteriaceae; genus Mesorhizobium; species Mesorhizobium sp. ISC25. The sequence goes on from NZ_CP135441.1 coordinate 1,054,373, forward strand.
TGGATTGGGCCGGCGACCCGTTTCGCGAAAGCCGTACGCCTTATACAACGAAACGTTCCGTTCCATTCTGGCATTGGTGTAGAGTCGGATTTCAGGCAAGCTCCATAGGCGCGTCTGTTGCTCGGCCCAATCGAGCAGTCCGATGCCGAAACCCTTGCCCTGAGAGGCGGGCGCAACGGCGACGCTGAAGATCATTGTATGGTCCGCATGTCGTTCGAGAACGATCAGGCCAGCCGTCTGCCCGTCTTGCTCCGAAAGCCAGACCTCGCCGCGCTCGATGCGCGGCGCATAGTCTTCGGTAATCGGGATCGGCGGTGCTCCCAGCATCGCGGTGTAAGGCGCGTAGGCGGCTTCCGTCAGCGAGATCACCGTGGCGAGATCATCGGGACGAGCGGCTCTCATGATCAAAACTGGCCCGCGCCGGCGGCGGCCGCAATCACCTTGTCCATGCCGGCCGCTATCGCGGCGACGGCATTGCGACTGGCGTCGCCCAAGCCGTGGCGATCAGCCATCCAGTGCGCATCATTGTAGGAGAGCCAGACCTTGCCTTGCTCGTCCTCCCAAGCCAGTGCCTTGACCGGCAGATCGATGCCGGCAAGCTGCCGGTCCTGCATCAGTGGCGTACCGCCTTTCGGATTGCCGAAAATCAGGAGTTCGGTTGGACGCAGTGATGCTTCGACACTGCGCGCACCGGCGGCGTGATCGATGCGGGCGAAGACCAGCAATCCTGCACGTTCCACAGTCTCGACCAGGCGATCGATCGTTTCGGTCACGCCGAAGCGGCTTTGGACCCTGATGAGACCGTTCTTTGCCATCACTCCGCCGCTTCGCGCTTGCCTCCGGGGCGCCGCTCGAGCAATTCCCTCAGGAACTGCCCGGTATAGCTGCGTTTTTCGCGGACGATGTCCTCCGGCGTGCCGGACGCCACCAGCTCGCCGCCGCCGTCGCCGCCCTCGGGGCCGAGGTCGAGCACCCAGTCGGCGGTTTTGATTACCTCGAGATTGTGCTCGATGACGACGACCGTGTTGCCCTGGTCGACCAACTCGTGCAGCACTTCAAGCAGCTTGGCGACGTCGTGGAAATGCAGGCCGGTGGTTGGCTCATCGAGAATGTAGAGCGTCTTGCCGGTCGCCTTGCGCGACAGTTCCTTGGCAAGCTTGATGCGCTGCGCCTCGCCGCCCGACAAAGTCGTTGCCTGCTGGCCAACATGGATGTAGCCGAGGCCGACCCGTTTCAGCGTCTCCAGCTTGTCGCGCACGCCGGGCACGGCGGCGAAGAAATCGACGCCTTCCTCAACCGTCATGTCGAGGACGTCGGCGATCGACTCGCCCTTGAACAGCACGTCGAGCGTCTCGCGGTTGTAACGCTTGCCGTGGCAGACGTCGCAGGTGACGTAGACGTCAGGCAGGAAGTGCATCTCGATCTTGATGACGCCGTCGCCCTGGCAGGCCTCGCAGCGGCCGCCCTTGACGTTGAACGAAAAGCGCCCCGGCTGGTAGCCGCGTGCCTTGGCCTCCGGCAGGCCGGCGAACCAGTCGCGGATCGGCGTGAAGGCGCCGGTATAGGTGGCAGGGTTGGAGCGCGGGGTGCGCCCGATCGGCGACTGGTCGATGTCGATGACCTTGTCGAGGAATTCCAACCCCTCGATGCGGTCGTGATCGGCCGGATGTTCACGCGAGCCCATGATGCGGCGTGACGCCGCCTTGAACAGGGTCTCAATCAGGAAGGTCGACTTGCCGCCGCCGGACACGCCGGTGACGGCGGTAAACGTGCCGAGCGGGATTTCGGCGGTGACGTTCTTCAGATTGTTGCCGCGCGCGCCGACGACCTTCAGCCGGCGGTTCTTCTTGGCCTCGCGCCGCACGGCCGGCGTCGCCACTTCGAGTTCGCCCGACAGGTATTTTCCGGTGATCGAAGCGGGCGTCGCCATGATCTGCTGCGGCGTGCCCTGGGCGATGATGTGGCCGCCATGAATGCCGGCGGCCGGGCCGATATCGACAACGTAATCGGCATGCAGGATGGCGTCCTCGTCGTGCTCGACGACGATGACCGTGTTGCCGATGTCGCGCAGATGCTTCAGCGTGTCGAGCAGGCGGGCGTTGTCGCGCTGGTGCAGACCGATCGACGGCTCGTCCAGCACGTAAAGCACGCCGGTCAGGCCGGAGCCGATCTGCGAGGCGAGCCTGATGCGCTGGCTCTCGCCGCCCGACAGCGTGCCGGAGTTGCGCGACAGCGTCAGGTAGTCGAGCCCGACATCGTTGAGGAAGCGCAGCCGCTCGCGGATTTCCTTGAGCACGCGCACCGCGATCTCGTTCTGCTTGTCATTGAGCGAAGCAGGCAGGTCGGTGAACCACTGGTCGGCCTTGCGGATCGACAGCTCGGTGACCTCGCCGATGTGCTTGCCGGCGATCTTGACCGCGAGCGCCTCGGGCTTCAGCCGATAGCCGCGGCAGGCCGGGCAGGGCGTGGCCGACATGAAGCGCTCGATCTCCTCGCGCATCCAGGCGGATTCGGTTTCCTTCCAGCGGCGCTCGAGATTGGGGATGACGCCCTCGAAGGTTTTCGTCGTCTTGTAGGAGCGCAGGCCGTCATCGTAGTGGAACGTGATTTCGCGCTCGCCGGTGCCGAGCAGGACAGCTTGCCTTGCCTCCTCGCTCAAATCCTTGAACTTGTCGCCGAGCTTGAAGCCATAGGCAATGCCCAGCGCTTCCAGCGTCTGCGCATAATAGGGCGAGGTCGACTTCGCCCAAGGGCTGACGGCGCCAGCGCGCAGCGAGACATTCTCGTCGGGCACGACCAGGCTGGCATCGATGGCGCGTTGGCTGCCGAGCCCGTCGCAGGTCGGGCAGGCGCCGAACGGATTGTTGAAGGAGAACAGCCTGGGCTCGATCTCGGGAATGGTGAAGCCGGACACCGGGCAGGCGAACTTTTCCGAGAACAGCATGCGTTCATGCGTCTCGTTCTTCGACTTGTTGACCGAATCCTCGCCCGTCTGGCTGGCGTCGAGCGGCTTGTCGGCAAATTCCGCTACCGCCAGTCCGTCGGCCAGCTTCAGCGCGGTCTCGATGGAATCGGCGAGCCGCCTCGCCAGATCGCCGCGCACGACGATGCGGTCGACGACGACGTCGATGTCGTGCTTGTACTTCTTGTCCAGCGCCGGCACGTCGGCGATCTCGTAGAAGACGCCATCGACCTTGACGCGCTGAAAGCCCTTCTTCTGCAGCTCCAGCAATTCCTTGCGGTACTCGCCTTTGCGGCCGCGCACCATCGGCGCCAGAATGAACAGCCGGGTGCCTTCCTCGACTGCAAGCACCCGGTCGACCATCTGCGAAACCGTCTGGCTCTCGATCGGCAGGCCAGTGGCCGGTGAATAGGGTACACCGACGCGGGCGAACAAAAGCCGCATATAGTCGTAGATCTCGGTGACGGTGCCGACCGTCGAACGTGGGTTTTTCGAGGTGGTCTTCTGCTCGATGGAGATGGCTGGCGACAGGCCGTCGATCTGGTCGACGTCCGGCTTCTGCATCATTTCGAGGAATTGCCGTGCATAGGCCGAAAGGCTCTCGACATAGCGGCGCTGGCCCTCGGCGTAGATGGTGTCGAAGGCAAGCGACGACTTGCCCGACCCCGACAGGCCGGTCATGACGATCAGGCTGTCACGCGGCAGGTCGAGATCGACATTCTTCAGATTGTGTTCGCGTGCCCCGCGAATGGAGAGATATTTATGGTCGGCCATCGCCGGTCGCCGCCTCAGAATCTGGAATTCATGGGATGGGCGGGTTTTCCCGACCACCCCCTATGTAGGTAAATTTCGCCGCCTTTTCGAGAGACGCCACAACTCTCGACCAAAGCGTTTAACCGTCTTTCGCGCGAACGGGCAAGCGGAAAGAACAAAGGCCGAACACGCTCCTGACAAAAGCTGCCCGTGCGGCCGGCTTCACAAAGCGTCTCGCGATCACATTTTTCGGTAATCGGCTATTCAAGGTTGACGTCCATGCGTCACGGGGGCAGACTCCAAACGTCAACGAAGCTGGCCGTCTTTCGATGGCCTCGCGGCCTGGGGCTAGCCTGCGAGACGCCGCGGGTTATGCGATGAGCGCTTCGACGACGACAGTCGCAACGAACAGAAGGAGAGCAGAGGCATGACTCCACCGGATAGTTCCTTGAGGCTCCACGTGTCGCTGGAGCCGCGGCAGGTATAAGTAGCCAGGTCAGGCGTTTAGCGCTACCTGCCAACGTTGATCTGCCGATCCCCACAACAATCAGAGACTGCTAGTCGGATCGTCGGCTGAACGCCGCGAAGCATCCGAAATAAAAAGCCGGCAGTACACTCCCGGCAATTTGGATTTTAGATCCAAGAAGCCCCGTCAGTTGCAAAAGCAATGGCGGGGCTGTTCGTTTGAAGCGCAATATTTGTGGTTCACACCAGGCGAACTTAGCGGCTGGAGGGCCTGATCCCGCCGGTAGCGACATCGATGGTGATGCTGCCGGAAATCCGAACATCGGTATCGCCGATCTTGAACGTGCCGTTGCCGCTGCTTGGAACCGCGTCGTCGGGCTCGGGCTGCGGAGTTGGCTCGGCGATGCGATAGTCACTCGTCACACCGGGCAGGGCGCCCTTTTGCGAAGACGTCGAATTATCTTGGGCAAGTGCCATGCCCACCAGCATGTTCGTGCCCACAATGGCGGCAATGGCAAGGCATAGGCTGGATGAACGAATGGCGGTCATCACCTGACTATAGTGCGGCGATAGCGCCGAAGCCAGACCGGCGGCGCTGAGAGTTGCCGGCCCTCATATCGCTCAGTTCCGTTCGAAGGTGCTTCACGCGGCCTGCTTGCGAGTGTCGAAAACATGGTCGACGAGGCCCCAATCCTTGGCCTCCTGCGCAGTCATGAAAAAGTCGCGGTCGAGCGTGCGTTCCACTTCTTCGTAGGTGCGGCCGCAATGATGGGCGTAAAGATCGGTCATGCGCCGCTTGGTGCGAAGGATGCCCTCGGCATGGCGCTGGATGTCGGAGGCTTGGCCCTGGAAACCGCCGAGAGGCTGATGCAGCACGATGCTGGTGTTGGGTAGCGCGATACGCCGCCCTGGCGTGCCGGCCATCAAAAGAAACGAGGCCATCGAGGCGGCGAAACCCATACAAACGGTGGAGACCGGGCAACTGATATACTGCATCGTATCGTAGATGGCGAAACCGCTGGTCACCACGCCGCCCGGCGAGTTGATGTAGAGCGAGACCTCCTTGTCGGGATTGTCGGATTCCAGCGACAGAAGCTGGGCGCAGACCAGCGCCGAGGTGCCGTCATCGATCGGCCCGTTGATGAAGACGATGCGCTCGCGCAGCAGCCGCGAAAATATGTCGAAGGCGCGTTCACCGCGGCTCGACTGCTCGATCACCATCGGCACCAAATTGGCAAGGCCGCTCATCGTTTGTCTCCATTGACTGTTGTCGTTCAGGCCGCGCGCAGGAAGAGGCGCGGCGCGTTTGCGGCGATCTGCTTATGCTTGGGAGCGCGTGCTTCAAACGAAAGCCGGCAACCGGCACCTACCATCGCGATCTCCGGCATCGCTGCCCGAGCAAAACCATCATGGACGATGCGCAGATGCGTGCCGCCGGAAACGGTGCGGTCAAGCGTAAAGGTGACGATGCTGTCCACTGGGTTGTCGTTCTTTGGGCTGTCCAGGGGGTTGCCGGGCGGCACTTGCGTATCGCCGGGCGCCGCCCGCTCCCGCCAGGAATAGCGCAGCAGCCGTCCGGGATCCGCGTCGAGGATTTCGCACTCGATCGGCGCATTCGGCGCTTTAAAGGCAAAGCGGTTGCCGATTTCGGGCTTGATGTCGTTCGGCATCATCCAGGCCGCGAGCAGGTCCGGCACCGTCAGCGCCCGCCACACCTTTTCCGGCGGCTCGGGCAGCTCGCACTCGAACTCGATCTTGTCTGCCGCCATTTCCGCGCGTTCTTTGCCTCGGCTGGTCATTGGTCCATGTCCTTCAAAACCGTCTTGAGCCTTTCGATGCGCTCTGGCCAGAACGCACGGTAGCGTTCGATCCAGCCGAGCAGTGGCGCAAGCCCCTTCGGATCGGCGCGGTAATAGGCGTTGCGACCGGCCCGGCGCTCGACTACGAGGCCGGCGCCGCGCAGCACTGCGAGATGTTGCGATACCGCCGGCTGCGATACCGGCATGCCAGTGCGCAGTTCCGACACCGTCATCTCGCCGTCGGCGAGCCGCTCATAGACGGCGCGACGGGTTGGATCGGCCAGTGCCCGAAAAATATCTGCTTCGATCATTCCGAAAGCATAAGTCAATACTTATCGGTTTGGCAAGCCGTGTTTTTTGAGACAGGCGGTGTTTTTTAGACAGGCGAGGTTTTACAAACTCGCTGGAAGCCAGCGTCTCACCATGTCGGGGGATCCGTTGAACGTCGCCTCGAAAACTGGTGACGCGAGCACGGCATGAATATGAAGCGTTTCGGAGCCTACGTTTCGGAAGCCATGTTGCCTGCGCGCGGCAACAACAAGCGACTGTCCGGCAGTCAAGACGAGATGCTCTTCGTCGATCCACATCTCAGCCCTGCCGGCGATGACGGTAAGCACTTCCTCGACCGGGTGCCAATGTGTCGGGGCGCCAACCGCTGGTTCGACCCATTGTTCGAATATGCAAAGTTGAGTTGCGCCGTTGCGGGCCGAGACATGCATTCGGGTCTTTACTCCCGCCCGCCATTCTTCTTGCGGCTGATCGTCATGCGCAACCATCTTCATGCGTTCGCCTCGATCCCATGGTCTGTGGAAATTCGACGTCAAGACAACTACTTCTTACTGACAACTATTGACAGTGCAGGGCTTGTACTATAGAACGAAAAGAGAACAAAAACGTTGTGGGAAAAGGCAGCGACGGCAGGCAGGGATTATCCGTAGCCTGTAAGGTGCAGCGACAGAAATCTGGTTTCGGATGAGCGCGGAGAAGTTTCATGGCGGGTAGCGTCAACAAGGTCATTCTGGTGGGCAACCTCGGGGCGGACCCTGAAATCCGCCGCCTGAATTCGGGTGACCCGGTTGTCAACATTCGCATCGCGACGTCGGAAAGCTGGCGCGACAAGACATCCGGAGAGCGCAAGGAAAAGACCGAGTGGCACAATGTCGTGATCTTCAACGACCAGATCGCCAAGGTGGCCGAGCAGTATCTGAAGAAGGGCATGAAGGTCTATGTCGAGGGCCAGCTGCAGACGCGCAAATGGCAGGACCAGACCGGCAATGACCGCTATACGACCGAGGTCGTGTTGCAGAAATTCCGCGGCGAGCTGCAGATGCTCGATGCGCGGGGCGAGGGCGGCGGCCAGGTCGGCAACTATGCCGGTGGTGGTGGTGCGAGCCGCGGTTCCGATTTCGGCCAGTCCGGCCCGGGCGAAAGTTTCAATCGCGGTGGCGCCAACAAGGGCGGCGGTGGTGGTTCGTCGCGCGAGCTGGACGACGAAATCCCGTTCTGATTTCTCGGGGCGGACTGCCCTTGCGGCGAAAAGCGCCAGCACCTTGGCCACGAAATGGCGTCCCGAAAATCTGTCTTGGATTTTCGGGACGTTGTGCGTTTGAGCGGTGAAAGGACGTATCAAGTGAAAGCAAGGGTCAAATGGGTCGAGGAGCGCACTTTCGTTGGCGAGTCCGCCAGTGGGCACAAGCTGGTGCTAGGCACTGCGTTCGGGCCGGAGGGCAAGACGCCGGGGCCGAGCCCAATGGAACTGGTGCTGATCGGCACCGGCGGTTGCTCGGCCTATGACGTGGTCCATATCCTCGAAAAGGGGCGCGAGGCGGTTGACCATTGTGTGGTCGAACTCGATGCCGACCGTGCAGAAGCCGATCCCAAGGTGTTCACCCGCATCCACATGCATTTTGTCGTCAAGGGCCGGGCGCTGTCACACGACAAGGTGAAGCGGGCGATCGGGCTTTCGATCGAGAAATACTGCTCGGCCTCGGCAATGATGGCCAAGACCGCCGAGATCACCCACGACTTCGAAGTCATTGAAACGACAGCGAAGTAGGGCAGTTCCTACGTCGCCATCAGCGCCTTGATGCCGTCGGCCACGAACTGTACGGCGAGCGCCGCCAGGATGACGCCGAGCAGCCGTGTCAGGATCGAACGGCCGGTTTGGCCGAGGATACGGTCGATGCGCTCTGACAGCACGAACACCAGGTAAGTGATGACAAGGCAGATGGCGATGATGCCGACAAGTGCTGTCTGCGCGCCAAAACCCTGAAACGAGCTTGAGAGCAGGACGGTCGCCGAAATTGCGCCGGGACCGGCAATAAGCGGGATCGCCAGCGGAAAGGCGGCGATGTTGTGGATCATATCCCTGGTGATGGCGACGTCGCCGATCTTCTCCTTGCGGTCCTGCCGGCGCTCGAACACCATTTCGAAGGCGATGAAGAACAGCAGAAAGCCGCCGGCGACGCGAAAGGCCGGCAGGGTGATGCCGAAGACTGACAGGATCGACGCGCCGGCGATTGCGAACAACGCCATCACCAGGAAAGCGATGATCGAAGCGCGCACGGAGACCTGGTTGCGCTCCTTGCGGTTCATGCCGCGGGTCACGGCAAGGAAGAGCGGCGCCAGGCCGGGCGGATCGATCGTCACCAGTATGGTGACGAAGGCGTTGAACAGGCTGTCGAAGCTCGGCATGCTGACCCTCCCCGCCGGCAATGCCGGATAACGGGATTGGTAGAGCAAAGCGGAGCCAGTGGAAACCGTGCGGATCAGGGGCTCGCGGCGCGCCGCGCCAGAAACTCGACTTCGAGACGCCAGGTGGCGCCGTCGTCCTGCGAGCGTTCGCCCAGCCAGCGGAACGAATTTTCGGTGACCCGGGAAAAGCTCCAGCGCACAGCAGATCCGGTGCCGTCTGCGCCTTGCTGGATGATGGTGTCGCCCTCGGCACGGCCGAGTTGGCGGCTGTAGTACTGGCTGCGCGGATCGCTCCAGAAGATGTGCCAGGCGTCGACGCCGGGGTCGTAGACGCGCAAAGTCGTGCCATAAAAGGTCCATTTGCCGAGCGACGGCGAGGCGCCGGCGTCACGGGCGGGCAGGATCCATACGTCCTGGATGGCCCGGCCTTCGAGCACCCAGCCGAAATGCACTTCGCCGCGCCCGGTCAGCACCTGACCGTCCTCGAGATGGCGCGTGGCGTCGAACGTCCAGGCGCCAACGAAGCGGCCATAAAGATTCAGTTTCTCGGCAAGGGCCGGTACGGGCCCATCGCTGTGCAGGGCCTTGGCAAAGGAATTGGACATGGCTTCGCTCTCATCTTGTCAGGAGACCGGCAAGCATAGCGGCCGACAGGGGTTCTGCGCTTGGGAAAAGTTGCTATGTTTCGGCGATGACGACGAGCGCGCATAGGCTTGCGTCGGGCCGAGGCTGGCAGGTGTCGGATGTCATCTGCACCGCCAGCGCCGCCGACAGGCCATTCGAGGAGGAGCATCGGGATTTCTGCGTCGCCGCCGTAACCAGCGGCACCTTCCGCTATCGTGCCCGCCAGGGCACGGCGATGCTGGCGCCGGGAGCGCTCCTGCTCGGCAATCCCGGCACATGCTACGAATGCGGCCATGAGCATGGCGCCGGCGACCGTTGCCTCTCCTTCCATTTCGGACCGGCCTATATGGAGCGGATCGTCGCCGACGTGCCGGGCGCGAAGCAGCTTGATTTCCGCACGCCGCGCCTGCCGCCCTTGCCGGCGCTGGTGCCGCTGCTTGCCGAAGCGGAGGCGGCGCGCGAGATGGCCGACACTGGCGCGTTCGAGGAACTCGCCCTGCGCATTGCCGGTGCGGCGGTGACAACGACTTGCAGCGCTACGGAAGGACAGAGCGCGCCGAGCCGCCGTGACCAGAAGCGCGTCGCCGAAGCGGTGCGGCGCATCGAAGTCGATGCCGACCGGCCGATCTCGCTTGCCGAACTCGCCGACGAGACCGCCACCAGCCCCTACCATTTCCTGCGCACCTTCCGGCACGTTGCCGGCATGACGCCCTACCAATTCCTGCTGAGAGCGCGGCTGCACCGGGCAGCCGTGCGGCTGCGGACGTCGGATCAGGCGATTTCGGCGATCGCCTTTGCGGCGGGGTTCAACGATCTGTCGACCTTCAATCGCCGTTTCCGGCGGCTGATGGGCGAGGCGCCGGGTACTTATCGCGCCCGCCGGCGACGCTCGTGAAAGCGAGCCACGGCCATATCGTCGCAATTGGTGTATCCTTTTGAATTTGCCGCTAAAAACGACACTGGAAAACTGCCGCGATTGTTGGAGTTTCGGGCCGGCTTCCTATATAAGCACCAAGTGATTCCTGATTAGATTGTGATCCGATTTGACCGACCAAAAGACACCGCGCGGCGCCGACGGCGGCCCCACCGGCATCGAGCCGATATCCATCATCGAGGAGATGCAGCGCTCCTATCTCGATTACGCCATGAGCGTGATCGTCAGCCGCGCGCTGCCGGACGTGCGCGATGGCCTCAAGCCGGTGCATCGCCGCATCCTCTACGCCGCCCATGAGAGCGGCTATCACTGGAACCGCAAATATGTGAAATCGGCACGCCCGGTCGCCGACGTGATGGGTAAATACCATCCGCATGGCGACGCCTCGATCTACGACGCTTTGGTGCGAATGGCGCAGGACTGGTCGCTGCGCGTGCCGCTGATCGACGGGCAGGGCAATTTCGGCTCGATCGACGGCGATCCGCCGGCGGCGATGCGCTACACGGAATCGCGGCTGACCAAGGTCGCGCATGAGTTGCTGGAAGACATCGACAAGGACACCGTCGATTTCCAGGACACTTACGATGCGTCGGGCAGCGAACCGAAAGTCCTGCCGGCGCGCTTTCCGAACCTGTTGGTCAACGGCTCCGGCGGTATCGCCGTCGGCATGGCCACCAACATTCCGCCGCACAATCTGGGCGAGGTCTGCAACGGCGCCATTGCCCTCATCGACAATCCGGCGATTGATCTGCCGGCACTGATGGAGATCATTCCGGGGCCGGATTTCCCGACCGGCGGCATCGTGCTCGGCCGCTCCGGCATCTACAGCGCCTATTCGACCGGCCGCGGCTCCATCGTCATGCGCGGCCGCGTCAACGTCGAGGCGCGCGGCAACGACCGTGAATCGATCGTCATCACCGAAGTTCCCTATCAGGTGAACAAGGCGTCGATGATCGAGAAGATGGCCGAGCTGGTGCGCGACAAGCGCATCGAAGGCATTTCCGACATTCGCGACGAGAGCGACCGCCAGGGCTACCGCGTCGTCATCGAACTGAAGCGCGACGCGGTCGCCGATGTCATCCTCAACCAGCTCTACCGCTTCACCCCGCTGCAGACGTCCTTCGGCGCCAACATGGTGGCGCTGAACGGCGGCAAGCCGGAATTGCTGACGCTGACCGACATGCTGAAGGCGTTCGTCGCCTTCCGTGAAGAGGTGATCAGCCGGCGCACGAAATTCCTGCTGCGCAAGGCGCGCGACCGCGCCCATGTGCTGGTCGGCCTTGCCATCGCCGTTGCCAACATCGATGAAGTCATCAAGCTGATCCGCAGCGCTCCGGACCCGCAGACGGCACGCGAGCAGTTGATGGAGCGGCGCTGGCCTTCGGGCGACGTGGAATCGTTGATTCTTTTGATCGACGACCCGCGCCATCGCATCAACGAGGACGGCACCTACAATCTCTCCGAGGAACAGGCGCGCGCCATCCTCGAACTGCGCCTGCAGCGCCTGACCGCGCTCGGCCGCGACGAGATCGCCGACGAACTGAACACGATCGGCGACGAGATCAAGGATTATCTCGATATCCTGTCGTCCCGCGCCCGCATCCAGCAGATCGTCAAGGACGAGCTCATCGCCGTGCGTGACGAATTCGGCACGCCGCGCCGCACCGAGCTCGCCGAGGGCGGGGCGGACATGGAAGACGAGGATCTGATCCAGCGCGAGGACATGGTCGTCACGGTGAGCCATTCCGGCTATATCAAGCGCGTGCCGCTGTCACTCTACCGGGCGCAGCGCCGCGGCGGCAAGGGCCGCTCCGGCATGTCGACCAAGGAAGAGGATTTCGTCACCCGGCTGTTCGTCGCGAACACGCACACGCCGGTGCTGTTCTTCTCCTCGCGCGGCATCGTCTACAAGGAAAAGGTCTGGCGCCTGCCGATCGGCAACCCGCAATCGCGCGGCAAGGCGCTGATCAATATGCTGCCGCTCGAACAGGGCGAGCGCATCACCACCATCATGCCGCTGCCGGAGGATGAGACGAGCTGGGGCGAGCTCGACGTGATGTTTGCCACCACGCGCGGCACCGTGCGCCGCAACAAGCTTTCGGACTTCGTCCAGGTCAACCGCAACGGCAAGATTGCCATGAAGCTGGACGAGGAAGGCGACGAGATCCTCGGCGTCGAGACCTGCACCGACAATGAGGACGTGCTTTTGACGGCAAGTTCCGGCCAGTGCATCCGCTTTCCGGTCAGCGACGTGCGCGTCTTCCAGAGCCGCAATTCGGTCGGCGTGCGCGGCATTGCGATGGCCGATGGCGACAGGGTGATCTCGATGGCGGTGATCGAGCATGTCGATGCACCGCCGGCGGAGCGTGCCGCCTACCTCAAGCGGGTGGTGGCCGAACGCCGGCTTGCCGCCGACATCGCGGCCGGCGAGGAGGAGGAAATCCAGCTCACCAATGAGGAGGTCGGCGAAGAGGCGGAGCTTTCCGACGAGCGCTACGAATTCCTCAAGGCACATGAGCAGTTCGTGCTGACGGTGACGGAATATGGCTACGGCAAGCGTTCCTCGTCCTATGATTTCCGTCTGACCGGCCGTGGCGGCAAAGGTATTCGCTCCACCGACGTGTCGAAAACGGCCGAAATCGGCCGCCTGGTGGCGACCTTCCCGGTCGGCAATGACGATCAGATCATGCTGGTTTCGGATGGCGGCACCGTTATCCGCGTCCCGGTCAACGGCATTCGTTTCGCCAGCCGCGCCACCAAGGGCGTTACCATCTTCAATACCGCAGAGGGCGAGAAGGTCGTTTCGGTGGAGCGGATTTCAGAGCCGCAAGCGGACGAGGAGATCGAAGAGAGTGTCGAGGTTGAAGGTGGCGCAGCTACCGATGCCGAAGGTGGGGGGCCTGACACTACCGTAGAGTGACTTTGCCACGACGGCGCCAGCCCTATTGGCCGGCGTTGTCAAGAAACCCCGGCAATCTAGAAGCGGCGATAAGGCTTGCGGCTGCCGAAACCTTCGAACCGCTTGGTGTTGGCCTTGGCGCGAACGCGCTGTGCTTCCTGATGCAACCCGAATACGGTAGCGATCAGCATGGCGACGGTCATTGCGGTGGCAAGCATGTAGATCAGCATGTGCGTGTTCTCCTGCGCCTAACAACGATTAGATGGGTGTTTGGTTTCATCTTCTGCAGCTGCAAACTTAGTGAACACTGCGTGAAGCCGTTGTGAGCGGCACATTCATCTGTCGTTCACGTCGCCAAAAGGTTCATGGGGCGGGCCTGCCGATCGGATTTGCCTTTAGGGGAGAGGCTCGCTAGAAGCACCTGCCATGACCGAACGCATCGCCCTTTATGCCGGCTCTTTCGACCCGCTGACCAACGGCCATCTCGACGTGCTGAAGGCGTCGCTGGCCGTGGCGGATACCATCTATGCGGCGATCGGCATCCATCCCGGCAAGAAGCCGCTGTTTTCCTTCGAGGAACGGGTCGATCTTATCGAAACGGCCGCGAAGGCGGAATTCGGCAGCGACGGTGCGCGTATCAAAGTAGTCGACTTCGACGGGCTGGTCATCGACGCAGCCAGGAAGCATGGCGCCTCGATCATGATCCGCGGCCTGCGCGACGGCACCGATCTCGACTATGAGATGCAGATGGCCGGCATGAACGAGACCATGGCACCGGAGCTGCAGACGGTTTTCCTGCCCGCCAGCCCCTCGGTGCGCACCATTACCGCCACACTTGTGCGCCAGATAGCTTCGATGGGAGGCGACATCCGCCCCTTCGTGCCGGCGGCCGTGGCCGGCGCGCTCACCGCCAAATTCGCGAAATAAATGCATGTCGCCCAAAAGTGGAACCCGGCTTTGGGTAGCGACATGCATGAAGGATGATATTCGGAGAAAGATCCCATGCAGCTGAAAAAGCTTGCCTTCTTGCTTGCCGTGCTTGCCGGTCTTGTGACCGCATCCATGTCGGCCTTTGCCGCCGATCCGGAAAACACCATGATCGTAACGCTGAAGGACGGCGACGTGACCATCGCGCTGAGGCCCGACCTTGCGCCGAAGCACGTCGCGCAGATCAAAAAGCTGGTGCGCCAGGGCGCCTACGACAACGTCGCCTTCCACCGCGTCATCGACGGCTTCATGGCACAGACCGGCGACGTCAAGTTCGGCAACATGAAGAGCGGCTTCAATGCCGACGCGGTCGGCACCGGCGGCTCCGATCTTCCTGACCTGCCGGCCGAATTCTCCAGCACCGAGCACTACCAGCGCGGCGTGGTCGGCATGGCCCGCTCCGACGATCCGAATTCCGCCAATTCGCAATTCTTCATCATGTTCGCGCCGGCACCGCCGCTCGATGGCCAGTACACCATCGTTGGCAATGTCGTCAGCGGCATGGAGCTGGTGGACCACATCAAGAAAGGCGAAGAGGCGCAGAACGGGACGGTGACCGACCCCGATCGCATGATCAAGGTGCGCATCGCCGCCGACGGCAAATAAACCCAAGTTTCAAAAGGATATTTCTGACATGGCCGAGATCAAGGACCGCGAGAACGCGCTCATCATGGACACGACCAAGGGCAAGGTCGTCATCGAATTGTTTCCAGACCTGGCGCCCGGCCATGTCGGCCGCATCAAGGAGCTGGCGCGCGAAGGCGCCTATGACGGTGTGGTCTTCCACCGCGTCATCGACGGCTTCATGGCGCAGACCGGCGACGTGAAATTCGGCAATTCCAATAAGCCGTCTTTCGCACCGACCCGCGCCGGTACGGGCGGTTCCGACAAGCCCGACTTGAAGGCCGAGTTCTCCAACGCCAACCACGGCCGCGGCACCTGCTCGATGGCGCGCTCGCAGAACCCGAACTCGGCCAATTCGCAGTTCTTCATCTGCTTCGACGATGCCGCCTTCCTCAACCGCCAGTACACGGTATGGGGCCAGGTCATCGAAGGCATGGACAATGTCGACAAGATCAAGCGCGGCGAACCGGTGCAGGATCCCGACAAGATCGTGTCGCTCAAGGTCGCGGCCGACGTGAAATGACCGGCCGGGCTGTCGCGGCCATCGCATTTGTGCTCGTCGCGGCGGCCACTCCGGCGCTGGCGACGGAATCGATCGTTTGCAGCGCCGACGGCGGCGCGGCATCGATCGACGTTTTGATGGGACACACAGCCGTCATTGCGGTGGCGCGCGTGTGGCTGGATGCCGGCGGTAAGACATGGACGACGGACGGCCAGCCGGGTTCAACGAAAGTCATCGTCGGACAGGCATTCGAAGACGACGAGCGTATGCTGATCGATCTCACTGATGAGGGCCTCAGCTCGATCGTCGCCAAATTGCGGCTGGTCAAAGCCAGCGAGCAGTCCAGTTTCGCGATGGGCGGCACGCTGAGCATAGACGGTGTCGGCGCCTGGGCGGTGACCTGCCCGGAACCTTGAGGCGGGGATTTCTTGCGCGTCGATCTTTTCGACTTCGATCTGCCGGAAGAGCGCATCGCGCTTCGCCCAGCCGAACCGCGCGACAGCGCCAGAATGCTGGTGGTCAGGCCGGGTGAGGGGCTCGAGGACCGGACGGTGCGCGACCTGCCGTCCCTGCTCAAGGCCGGTGATGTGCTGGTCTTCAACGACACCAAGGTCATTCCGGCGCAGCTGAAGGGCATCAGGCGGCGCGGCGAGGCGGCGGCGCAGGTCGAAGCCACGCTGCATATGCGGACGGCGCCCGACCGCTGGCTCGCCTTCATGCGTCCGGGCAAGCGCGTCGCCGCCGGCGATCGCATCCATTTCGGTCATGACGCCAATTCCTGCTTTCTCGGCCAACTCGATGCGACCGTGATCGAGAAGGGGGAAGGCGGCGAGGTGCTGCTCGGCTTCGACCTGTCAGGTCCGTTCCTCGACGAGGCGCTGCATGCCGTCGGCCACATCCCGCTGCCGCCCTACATCGCCTCCAGGCGCGACGACGACGAACGCGACCGCAGTGATTATCAGACCATTTATGCTAGGGAGGAGGGTGCCGTCGCCGCGCCGACGGCAGGGCTGCATTTCACGCCGGAGCTGTTTGCGACGCTCGACGCCAAGGGCATAGAGCGCCGTTTCGTCACGCTGCATGTCGGCGCCGGCACGTTTTTGCCGGTGAAGGCGGACGACACCGCCGACCACAAGATGCACGCCGAAACCGGTTCGGTCAGCCCGGAAACCGCCGAGGCGCTGAATGCGGCGAAAGCAAAAGGAGGGCGCATTATCGCTGTCGGCACGACATCGCTGCGCTTGTTGGAGAGCGCGGCTGGCGAGGACGGCAGGCTGGCAGCATGGTCAGGCCCGACCGACATCTTCATCACGCCCGGCTATCGCTTCAAGACCGCAGACATGCTGATGACCAATTTCCATCTGCCGCGTTCGACGCTGTTCATGCTGGTTTCGGCCTTCTGCGGTTTGCAGACGATGCGCGCGGCCTATGCGCATGCGATCGAGAACCGCTACAGGTTTTATTCCTATGGAGACGCAAGTCTTCTGTTCAGGAAGGATACCGATGGACGATGACCTTGAAACCTTCGACCGCGAAGCCTTGATCGCCGAGGTCAGGAAACTGCGCGCCGGCATCCGCCAACACCGCGACGCCACCGGCCACGATCTGTGCTGGCATCATCCCGACCTGTGGTCGCTTTTGCCCGAAGAGACCGAGCCGGCGATTGCCGTGCCGCCGTGGCCGAAATTCATGCGCGGCTGCATCCGCTACCGCCAGTCGCTCGATAAGCAGGCTCCGGACGCGCCGGTATTCGACAAGGAGTTCGATGGCTAGGGAATTCAATGACTAACGCATTCACCTTCACGGTGCTGGCGACCGACGGCAGGGCGCGGCGTGGTGTAATCACCATGCCGCGCGGCGAAATCCGCACGCCTGCCTTCATGCCGGTCGGCACCGGCGGCACGGTGAAGGCCATGTATATGGATCAGGTGCGCGGCGTCGGCTCGGACATCATCCTTGGCAATACCTATCACCTGATGCTGAGACCCGGCGCCGAGCGCGTGGCTCGGCTCGGCGGCTTGCATGAATTCGCCTGCTGGCCGTATCCGATCCTCACCGACAGCGGCGGCTTCCAAGTGATGTCGCTGTCGAAGCTGCGGAAACTGACCGAGAATGGCGTGACCTTCCGTTCGCATATCGACGGCGGCGCTTACGAGATGTCGCCGGAGCGTTCCATCGAGATCCAGGGGCTGCTCGATTCAGACATCCAGATGCAGCTCGACGAGTGCACGGCGCTGCCGGCCAAGGAAAAAGAGATCGAGCGCGC
Source organism: Mesorhizobium sp. ISC25 (assembly GCF_042295465.1). Lineage (NCBI taxonomy): Bacteria > Pseudomonadati > Pseudomonadota > Alphaproteobacteria > Hyphomicrobiales > Phyllobacteriaceae > Mesorhizobium > Mesorhizobium sp. ISC25. Next base: position 1,071,882 of record NZ_CP135441.1, read on the forward strand.
CATGGAACTGTCGCTGCGCTGGGCCGAGCGCTGCAAGGCGGCATTCGGCGAGCAGCCCGGCAAGGCGATGTTCGGCATTGTGCAAGGCGGCGACGTGCCGGATCTGCGGCTGCGCTCGGCGCAGGCGCTGAAGGCAATGGAGCTGAAGGGCTATGCGATCGGCGGGCTGGCTGTCGGCGAGCCGCAAGCGGTGATGCTGGAGATGCTCGACATCACTTGCCCGGAGCTGCCGGCTGACCGGCCGCGCTACCTGATGGGTGTCGGCACGCCGGACGATATCTTGAAGTCGGTGGCGCGCGGCATCGACATGTTCGACTGCGTGATGCCGACGCGGGCAGGGCGCCATGGCCTTGCCTACACACGGCGCGGCAAGGTCAATCTACGCAACGCCCGCCATGCCGACGATCCGCGTCCGCTCGATGAGGAAAGCGACTGCCCGGCCGCACGCGACTATTCGCGGGCCTATTTGCACCATCTGGTGCGCTCGCAAGAGGCGCTTGGGGCGATGCTCCTGACCTGGAACAATCTGTCCTATTACCAGCAGTTGATGCGCGACATTCGTGAAGCGATCGAGGCTGGCAGGTTCGCCGAACAAGCCGAGATCATCACGCAGCAATGGGCAAACGGTGACCTCGCCGTCCGGTAGGCATGCTCGCCAGGAATCCGGCTCCAACGAGGAGCTGCACCTGCCATGAACTGTTTTGAAACGTCTGCCTAATAAGCATTGCCGGACAACGTTGGGCGAGGATCAAGAACCTGTTCGTCTCGGGGCAAGTTTCAGTTCCTGGCACGACGGTGCGGACGAATGGCATCGCTTCGCCTTCGTCTTCCGTGGCGGTCCAGCAATGGACGGCGGGGTCGTTGCTTGCCGCTCTGGTGATCGCCGTGACCGGTCTGGTCTTGCGCTTGCTTGGCGCGCGCGGCGACCTTTGGCTGGACGAGATCTGGAGCTTTGCACTGATCGAGCCGCTGACCTCGATCGATCAGATATTCTGGCGCGTCAATCACGACAACAATCATTTCCTCAACTCGGTCTATCTCTATCTCATCGGCCCCGACGCTTCGCCGCTGATCCAGCGAGGCCTGTCGATAGCATTAGGTGTTGCCACGATCGGTGCGGCGGCAGCGAGCGCCGCATCGCGCGGACGACAGGCGATGATTGCCACAAGCCTGTTGTTTGCCGTGAGCTATCCAATGGTCCATTACGGCTCGGAGGCGCGCGGCTATGCCGGCCCTTGTGCTGTTCACGCTGCTTTCGGTGGTTTTTCTAGAGCGCCGGCTCGACAATAAACGGTGGTCTGGAATGGCCTTGGCAGCGGCGATCCTTTTCGGGTTCCTATGCCACCTCACCATGATCGGAATGGTGGCAGTCCTCGCAACCTGGACCGCGTGGCTCGCCTGGCAGCGTACGGCGCGGGCCGGCCGTGTCGTTGCGGACCTGGCGTCGATCTTCCTGCCGGCCCTGCTTGCCGTGCTGCCGCTGGCTGTCTGCGTGTTTGTCGGCGGCAGGCTGTTCGGCTTCAGTGTCGGTGGTGTTTCGCCGTTCTCGATTGCCGCCTTCGCGCAGGGCTATGGCGGGATGATCCGCTCTCTGTTCGGGCTGCCACCCTGGTTCGGCGACGGGCCCTATATCGTTGCCGCCTGTGGTCTTGTCGGCCTCTCCGCCGGTGTCTGGCGCGGTCGCCGGGCCAGCCTTTATGCCATCGGGATTATCGGACTGCCTTTGCTCATGGCGGCGGCACATCTGCCCAACCTCGAGTTCCCGCGCTATTTCATCATCAGCGGAACATTGCTGCTGCTCTGGGCCGGCGAGATGATTGGCCGCGGCCTGGATGCGCGCGGGACTGCCAGGCTACTTGCGATGGGGGCGCTGGCGATCGTGGTGAGTGGAAGCATTTCGTCGCTGCTCCAGTTCTATCAGTACGGACGCGGCTCGTACGCTGCTATGGTCGACGAGATGACCAGAAGTGGCGCTGCCACCTATGCCAGCAACAGTGATTTCCGCACCGCCATGGTCGTCGACTATTTTGCGGCGCGAATGGATCGTCGGGCATTGCTGGTTCCAGACGACAGGTTGTGCACCGAACGGCCCGCCTGGCTGATCCTCGAGGGGGACGTGGACAAACAAGCCGAACATGTCGAACCGGCGGCCGCATGCGCTCTGGCCTATGAACGGGCCGACGCGTCGAGACACTGGGGGTTTTCAGGCCTGAGCTGGACGCTCTACCGGCGACAGGAGTGAGACAGCTTTGCCCCTCCTCAAGCGCCCCTCAGGTGCTGAGCGACGTGGACGCGCGCAAGCTGCAGCCGGTGATCCGAAAGCTGCCGTCAGGCTGTAATTCGAGCGTGTAGACCGCCTCGTAGTCCTTGCCATCCGGGCCGACGATCAGCACCTGCTGGACGATCGAGGTCGGGCTCGTCTCGCGAACCTTGCCGAAGGAGTAGGTCTGCGGTTGGCGCACCGGCGGATAGCCGTTGGTCACCATGTTCATGAAGGTATCGACGGTCGGAAAGATGCGTTTCACATTCGGTGCGGCAAAGCTGTAGGCCGTCGCTCCATCATTGGCGATGAAGGCCTTCAATTGACCATCGATGACCGTCTGCGCCGCCGTGACTTCGGCGTCGCCGGCAAAGGCCGGGGAGGCGAAAATGAATGGAACGACTGCGAATGCGAAAAACGCGCGGCGCATGGCCTGTCTCCGTTGTCCCTGAGAAATCGCTGTCCGAAGTTACATGATACCATACGCTTTGCCGTGCTTCAGGGTTTCAGCCGAGCGCAAACATTCGGCGCCGCAGTCCGTGTCCAGACCGAGAACGCATTGTCGAGGCGAGAACAGCCTGAGCGATGCCCGATGCTTGAAAGGCGAACGGCAGTCTGCCACAAGGGCCGCTCGATTATACCTAGAGCGTGCGATCTTGGGCAGGACCAGGCAATGAAGGCATTTTTCGTGCAGATAAAGTGCGATCTGGGCAAGGCCTATGACGTTGCCAGCGCTTTGGCCGATGCCGAGATCGCTTCGGAAATCTACTCGACAGCCGGAAACTACGACCTGCTCGCCAAATTTTATGTCGACGACGAGGAAGACATCGGCCACTTCGTCAACGAGAAAGTGCAGATTCTTCCCGGCATCAAGGACACTTTCACGGTCGTCACCTTTCGCGCCTTTTGATCTCGTCCGGCATTGCCCGGACACGAGGCAAAGCCTGATCAAGGCCCTATTGGTGCTGCCTTAATTTTAGGCAACCGCGATATACTGATCGCCGGCGCCCGTCAAATCACCGATTGCGCTTGATTTTCTCCAGAGAGGCCAGTGAAATGGCGTCACAGGGGAGTATGCGATTGGCAGCGTTCGACGAAATGCTTCCGGAAGTTTCCGGGCTGAGAAAACCGTATTCGGCTTACGATCGCTGGCTGAAGGAACAGGACCCGGCCAGGCTTACCGAGAAGATGCAAGACGCCGAACGCGTCTTTCGCAAGACCGGCATCACTTTCGCCGTGTACGGCGAGCAGGAAGCGTCGGAGCGTCTGATACCCTTCGACATCGTTCCGCGCATCATTTCGGGCAATGAATGGCGACGGCTGACGCAAGGCATCGAGCAGCGCGTCCAGGCACTGAACGCCTTTCTCGACGACATCTACCATCGCCAGGAGATCTTGCGCGCCGGCCGGGTGCCGAAGGAGTTGATCGCCAAGAACGAGGCGTTCCTGCCCGAGATGATCGGGGTGCGGCCGCCGGCCGGCGTCTATACCCACATCATCGGCGTCGACATCGTACGCATCAGCGAGAACGAGTTCTACGTGCTGGAGGACAATGCGCGCACGCCGTCCGGCGTCTCCTACATGCTGGAGAACCGCGAGACGATGATGCAGCTCTTTCCCGAGTTGTTCCAGCAGATCAAGGTGCGGCCGGTGGAGAATTATCCGCAGCTCTTGCGCCAGTCGCTGGCGGCGGTGCGGCCGCAAAGCACCAAGGGCGCGCCGACCATTGCCGTGCTGACGCCGGGCAGCTTCAACTCAGCCTATTTCGAACATGCCTTCCTTGCCGACCAGATGGGCGTGCAGCTTGTTGAAGGACAGGATCTGCGCGTCGTCGATGGTCATGTCGCGATGCGCACTACCGAGGGCTACAAGCAGATCGATGTGCTCTACCGGCGTGTCGACGACTCGTTCCTCGATCCGCTGACCTTCCGCCCCGACTCGGCACTTGGCGTGCCGGGCATTATGGACGTCTACCGCGCCGGCAATATCACCATCGCCAATGCGCCGGGAACCGGCATCGCCGACGACAAGGCGATCTATTCGTACATGCCCGAAATCGTCGAATTCTACACCGGCCGCAAGGCGATGCTTGGCAACATCCCGACCTGGCGCTGCTCGGAGCCGGACAGCCTGAAATATGTGCTGGAGCACATCGACGAACTGGTGATCAAGGAAGTCCACGGGTCCGGCGGTTACGGCATGCTGGTCGGTCCGGCGGCGACCAAGAAGGAATGCGAAGAGTTTTCCAAAAAGCTCGCAGCAAAACCGTCGAACTACATTGCCCAGCCGACGCTGGCGCTGTCGACCTGTCCGATCCTGACGGACAAGGGACTGGCGCCGCGCCATGTCGATCTGCGCCCCTATGTGCTGGTTTCCGACCGTATACAGATCGTGCCCGGCGGGCTGACCAGAGTAGCGCTCAAGGAAGGCTCACTGGTCGTAAATTCCTCGCAAGGCGGCGGCACGAAGGATACGTGGGTGTTGGATGATTAGAGAGTGAATAGTGAATAGTGAATAGTGAATAGTGAATAGATAAGGATATGTGTCGTTGATGTTGGTGAAATACCCTGAAGTGAAGCACGCGGCATCGTGCCCTGGAATCTGGACAGTCACCATTCGCTATTCTCCATTCACTATTCACCGCAGGACCGCCTGACATGCTTCTCGGCCGCACCGCCAACGGGCTCTACTGGATGAACCGCTATATCGAGCGGGCGGAAAACATGGCGCGGCTGGTGGACGCCGGCTTGCGCATGGCGCTAACTCGTACTCAGAACGCTTCGGAGGAGTGGAATTCGGTGCTGCTCAGCGCCGGTTCGGACGCCGCCTTCACGCAGAAATATTTCGACTACACCGCCGCCAATGTCGCCGACTATCTGCTGCGCGATACGTCGAACCCGTCGAGCACGATGTCGTCTATCGAAACGGCCCGTAACAATGCCCGCATGGTGCGTACCGCACTGACGCGTGAAACCTGGGAAAGCATCAACGAAGCCTGGATGTCGCTGAAGCGGATGCTGGCCAAGCCGATCGACGAGCGCGACCTGCCCAACGCGCTCGACGCGATCAAACGCGAGACGGCGCTGATCCGCGGCTCGTTCTACGGCACGATGCTGCGCAACGAGATTTTCGATTTTTCGCAGCTCGGCACTTATGTCGAACGCGCCGACAACACCGCGCGCATCCTGGATGTGAAATACTACGTGCTGCTGCCGTCGATCTCCTGGGTCGGCTCGACGCTCGACAACTACCAGTGGGAATCGATCCTGCGCTCGGTGTCGGCGCACCGTTCCTATCGCTGGGTTTATGACGCCGACTACAAGCCGAGCAACATCGCCGATTATCTGATCCTCAACGTCCGCATGCCGCGCTCGCTGACCTTTTGCTACCGCTTCCTGACGGAGCATCTCAAATTCCTGGGTGACGACTATGGGGAGCGCCACGCCTGTCATGCGACGGCTGCCAAGACCCAGGCCATGCTGACGGCCGGCTCGATCAAGGATATTTTCGACGCCGGCCTGCATGAATTCCTGGCCAATTTCATCCGCGACAACACGAGGCTCGGCGACGAGATCGCGCAGGATTACAGGTTCTATTGAGCATGACCCCAAAAAGCGGAGACCGGTTTTCGGAAAAGCTCATGCTCCAGGGACGAGTGCGATGCGGCTGAAGATCACCCACCGGACGGAATACCGCTACGATGCGCCGGTGCATTATCTGTTGCAGCGTTTGCGGCTGCTCCCGGTGAACGGGCGCACCCAGACGGTACTGTCCTGGGCGCTGAAGATCGAAGGCGCACGCGAGGAAGTGCGCTTCACCGACCATTTCGGCAATGATACCCGGCTGTTGAGCGTCGAGGGCGAGCGCGACTTCATCACCGTCGAAGCAGCCGGCGAAGTGGTGACGCGCGACACCGCCGGCGTCTGCGGGCCGCACCAAGGTTTCGCGCCGCTCTGGCTGTTCGGCCATGAAACGCCGCTGACGACGATCGGCAGCGGCATTCGCGAACTTGCTGCCTCGGTCGGCAAGGGTACCGACATCGAAAGGCTGCACCGGTTGATGGCGGTGATCGGTGAGCGTGTCGCTTATACGCCAGACACCACCAACGCGACGACGCCGGCCGAAGAGGCCCTGGCGCTCAAGACCGGCGTTTGCCAGGACCACAGCCACATCTTCGTTGCCGCGGCGCGCGCCATGGATTTCCCGGCGCGCTACGTCAGCGGCTATCTGATGATGGATACAGCGATCGAGCAGGCAGCAAGCCACGCGTGGGCCGAGGCGCATGTCTCGGGCCTCGGCTGGGTCGCCTTCGATGTCGCCAACGGCATTTCTCCCGACGAACGCTATGTAAAGGTAGCGACCGGCCGCGATTATCGCGACGCAACCCCGGTATCGGGAATTCGGCTGGGACAGGCGGAAGAACAGCTTGCGGTCACCGTCACCGTGGAGCAGTAATCCCCGGCAAGATTGTTGCCAAAGAGATTCGATGACCTATTGCGTCGGCCTGAAAATCAATCGCGGGCTCGTGTTCATGTCGGACACGCGCACCAATGCCGGTATGGATTCGATCTCGACCTTCAGGAAGATGCATGTCTGGGAAGAGCCGGGCGAGCGTGTCATCGTTTTGATGTCGGCCGGCAATCTGGCGACGACGCAGGCCGTAGTCAGCCTGCTCGACGAACGCACCAAGGCAGTGGCGGAGCGCCGTGCCACGCTGCTCGAAACGCCCTCCATGTACCAGACAGTCCGGTTGGTCGGAGACACCGTCAAGGAGGTCATCGCCAGTTCGTCGCCGGCGGGCGAAAAGGCGGATTCCTACTTCAACGCCTCCTTCATCCTCGGCGGTCAGATCAAGGGCAGCGCCCCGCGCCTGTTCATGATCTATCCGGAGGGCAATTTCATCGAATCGACCGACGACACGCCGTTCTTCCAGATCGGTGAGACCAAATACGGCAAGCCGATCATCATCCGGGCTTATGAAAGGACGATGAGTTTCGCCGAGACGGTGAAGTTGCTGCTGGTGTCGTTCGACTCGACGCTGAAGTCGAACCTGTCGGTCGGCCTGCCGCTCGACCTGCTGTTCTATGAAGAGGACACTTTCAAGGTCGGCCTCAAAAAGCGAATAACCCAGGACGACCAATATTATCGCACGATCTCGGATAGCTGGTCGAACGCGCTGAAGACCGCCTTTGCCAGCTTGCCTGATTTTCCCGAATGAAAACCTTCGCTTTTCGTGCTCTTTGATCGCGGCTCGATGAGGCGCTACGGAGGCGAAGATGAATAGCAACGAATTCCGCGAATGGTCGCTGCGAGCGGCTGAATGGGGCGCCGACTACAGAAACAGCCTTCGCGAAAGACCGGTGCGGCCGCTTGTCGAGCCGGGCGAAATCTTCAAAAGCATCGATGCCGCGCCGCCGGAAGACGGCGAAACGATGCAGGCAATCTTCGCCGATTTCGAGCAAAAGATCCTGCCAGGCATGACGCACTGGCAGCATCCGCGTTTCTTTGCCTATTTCCCGGCTAACGCGGCACCGGCCTCCGTCGTGGCCGAGTATCTGGTTTCCGCGATGGCTGCGCAATGCATGCTCTGGCAGACCTCGCCGGCGGCGACCGAGCTCGAGATGCGGGTCGTCGACTGGATGCGGCAGGCGCTTGGTCTGCCGGCGGGATTCTCCGGCGTCATGCAGGATTCGGCTTCATCGGCGACGCTTGCCGCCGTGCTGACCATGCGCGAGTGCGCGCTCGACTGGCAAGGAAACAAGAACGGCCTGCAAGGCCAGCCTATCGTGCGGGTCTATTCTTCCGACCAAGTCCATACTTCCATCGACCGGGCGATCTGGGTGTCGGGCGTCGGCGAGGCGAACCTCGTGCGCATTCCGGTCGCCGGACGCTTTCGCGCCATGCAGACGGCGGCTCTGGAAGCGGCGATCGTCGCCGACCGCGAAAACGGCATGCTGCCGGCCGGCATTATTGCCAGCGTCGGCGGCACAAGTACCGGCGGCACCGACGATGTCGCGGCTGTTGCCGCGGTGGCGAAGCGGCACGGGCTCTACCTGCACGTCGATGCCGCATGGGCCGGCTCCGCCATGATCTGCCCCGAGTTCCGGCATTTCTGGGCCGGCGTCGAACATGCCGATTCCATCGTCTTCAACCCGCACAAATGGCTGGGCGCACAGTTCGATTGCTCGATGCAATTCATCCGCCAGCCGGAAGACCTCGTGCGCACGCTGGCGATCAAGCCCGAATTCCTCAAGACGCATGGCCGCGACGGGGTCATCAACTACTCCGAATGGTCGGTGCCGCTCGGCCGAAGGTTCCGCGCGCTGAAACTTTGGTTCCTGCTGCGTGCGCATGGCTTGGAAAATCTGCGGAACATGATCCGCAACCATGTCGCCTGGAGCGAGGGCCTCGCCGCCTGGCTGGCTCGGGAACCGGATTTCGAGATCGTCACGGAACCGATGCTGTCGCTGTTCTCATTCCGCCATCTCGCGGCTGCGGGAATCGACCTTGACGAGCACAATTTGCGGCTGGTCAACGCGATCAACGATGACGGCCGCATTTACCTGACGCAGACCCGGGTGGACGGGCAGGTGGCGATCCGCTTCCAGGTCGGGCAGTTCGAAACGACTGCGGCGGACGTCGATACTGCTTTCGAGGTCATCACTGAGATCGCGCGGGGCCTGAGTTGATAGCCTCGTCGAGATTGCGCCGGAGCTTTTCTCTCTGCAGTCGCCCGATTTTCATTAGCCGGCTCATACCTGTTCATGGCTTTCGTTTTCAGCTATAGACGAGAAAAACGAAAATGAGAGGTTGCTAGATGTATCTGTCGCCGCGTCATTCCGAAATCATCCAGATGGCCAAAGATCATGGCCGCGTACTGGTCGAGGAGTTGGCGACGCATTTCAACGTGACGCCGCAGACGATCCGCAAGGATCTCAACGATCTCTGCGACCAGCGGCTTTTGTCCCGCATTCATGGCGGGGCATTGTTCCCGTCCGGCATCGAGAACATGGAATATGAGGCTCGGCGCAAGATCGCCGCCGAGGAGAAGGAGGCGATCGGCCGCGCAGCGGCCCGGCTGATCCCCGACAACGCCTCTCTGTTCATCAATATCGGGACAACGACGGAAGCGGTCAGCAAGTCGCTGCTCGATCACAGCGGCCTGATGGTCATCACCAATAACATCAATGTTGCCAACAGGATGCGCATATATCCTTCGATCGAGGTGGTGATCGCCGGCGGTGTCGTGCGCGGTTCCGACGGCGGTGTGGTCGGCGAGGCAGCGGTCGATTTCATCAGGCAGTTCAAAGTCGATTTTGCGGTGATCGGCGCCTCGGCCATCGACCATGACGGCGCACTGCTCGACTTCGATTTTCGCGAGGTGAAAGTGGCCCAGGCGATCATCGCCAACGCCCGGCATGTGATCCTGGTGTCGGACCAGACCAAATTCGAGCGCACCGCGCCCGTCCGCATTGGCCATCTGTCGCAGGTCAACACCTTTATCACCGATCGTTGCGACATTCCGTCGGTGCGCAAGATCTGCCAGGAGGCAGAAGTTCAGCTGATCGAAACGTCGCTCTCCTAGAGGTGCCGTTGCGGCATCTGCCGCCGTCCATATTTCGTTTGACATTCGTTATCATTTCGAAATAATCCCGCCACGGTTTCGCAAAACTCAAAAATGCTGCAATGCGAAATCGAGGGAGGATTTCTTTGGGCGCATCACCGATCCATGACATTTTCGTCATCGGTGGCGGCATCAATGGCTGCGGCATTGCCCGCGATGCCGTTGGGCGTGGCTTTTCGGTCTTTCTTGCCGAGATGAACGATCTGGCCAGCGGAACTTCTTCGGGTTCGACCAAACTGATCCATGGCGGCTTGCGCTATCTCGAATTCTACGAATTCCGCCTGGTGCGCGAAGCGCTGATGGAACGCGAAGTCCTGTGGAGGAACGCGCCGCATATCATCTGGCCGATGCGCTTCGTACTGCCATACGCCAAGGGGCTGCGTCCGGCCTGGCTGATCCGGCTCGGGCTTTTCCTCTACGACCATATTGGCGGGCGCAAATTGCTGCCGCCGACGAAAACGCTGGACATGGCCAAGGATCCGGCCGGTAAGCCGCTGAAGCCGCTGTTTCGAAAGGCGTTCGAATATTCCGACGGTTGGGTCAACGATGCCCGGCTGGTTGTGTTGAACGCCCGTGACGCCACTGAGCGCGGCGCTATCATTCGAACCCGTACAAGGGTCGTCAGCGCACGCCGCGAAGGCAATCTCTGGACGGTCAGGCTTGAAAACGTGCGGACCGGCGATACCGAGGAGGTCAAGGCGCGGCTGCTGGTCAATGCCGCCGGCCCGTGGGTCGATCAGGTGCTTTCAGCCACCGTCGGCTTGAACGACGTGCACAATGTCCGCCTCGTGCAAGGCAGCCACATCGTCGTTGGCAAGAAATTCGACGACCCACGCGCCTATTTCTTTCAGAACAAGGACGGGCGCATAATTTTCGCCATCCCCTACGAAGACGAGTTCACGCTCATCGGCACCACCGACCGGGACTACCCCGGCGATCCGCACGACGTCAGGATCAGTGATGCCGAGATCGACTATCTCTGCGCTGCGGCAAGCGAATATTTCGCGCAGCCGGTCAGTCCGTCGGATATCGTCTGGACCTATTCCGCGGTGCGCCCGCTCTACGACGATGGCGCCTCAAAGGCGCAGGAAGCCACCCGCGACTATGTGCTGAAGGCCGATGGAGGCGAGGGTGCCGCCCCGATCGTCAACGCCTTTGGCGGCAAGATCACGACCTACCGCCGATTGTCGGAATCGATGCTCGAGAAGATCGAGGGTTTTCTCGGCAAGCGCGGCAAACCATGGACGGCAAACGCGCCGCTGCCCGGCGGTGACTTTCCCGTCACCGGCTTCGATGCCGAGGTGGCGAAACTGAAAACGGCGTACCCGTTCCTCGACGCGCGGCTGGCCCGCCGGTTGACCCGGCTCTACGGCACTCGCGCAAGGAAGCTGCTGGGCCTCGCCAAATCGAACGCCGATCTTGGCCGCAACTTCGGCGCCGATCTCTACGAAGCCGAGGTACGTTACCTCGTCGAAAACGAATGGGCGATGACTGCCGAGGATGTATTGTGGCGCCGGACCAAGCGCGGCCTGCGTCTCAGCCGTGAGCAGGCGGCAGTGCTCGACGAGTTCATGCGCGGAATAAGCCGGCAGCACGTAGCGGCTGCCGAATAGGGGCCGCCGACTGATGCAGAAAGCCTGGGAGGAGGCATCATGCTTGAACTGAGAAACGTGACGAAGACGGTGGGTGCGGCGGAACATATCCGCGACGTGTCGCTGACGCTTCAGCACGGCTCGCTCAACGTCCTGCTCGGGCCGACGCTCTCCGGCAAGACCAGCCTGATGCGGCTGATGGCGGGCCTCGACGTGCCGACCTCCGGCTCGGTCTGGTTCGATGGCAAGGATGTCACCGGCATGCCGGTGCAAAAGCGCAACGTCGCCATGGTCTACCAGCAATTCATCAATTATCCGGCGATGACGGTCTACGAAAACATCGCCTCACCGCTGCGGGTGGCCGGCACGGATCAGGCAACGATCGACAGGGAGGTGCGCAATGCCGCCGCCCTTCTCAAACTCACGCCCTATCTCGACCGGACGCCTCTCAGTCTGTCGGGCGGCCAGCAGCAGCGCACCGCGCTGGCCCGCGCGATCGTCAAGAATGCCAGCCTCGTGCTGCTCGACGAGCCGCTCGCCAATCTCGACTACAAGCTGCGCGAAGAATTACGGGCGGAACTGCCGAAAGTCTTCGCGGCCGCCGGCACAATCTTCGTTTATGCCACGACCGAGCCGCACGAGGCCTTGCTGCTCGGCGGCAACACGGCGACGCTTTCCGAAGGCAGCATCACCCAGTTCGGGCCGACCATCGAAGTGTTCCGCAAGCCGGTCGATCTGGTGACGGCGAGAACCTTCGCCGATCCGCCGCTCAACACCATCGTGCTTGCCAAGAAGGGCCTGGATTTCCTGCTCGAGGGCGGCGTGAAATTGCCGGTGCCGGCCGAACTCTTCGGCATTGCCGATGCGATCTATACGATCGGCTTCCAGCCTCATCATCTTTCCCTCGATCGGCCCAACGCCGCCGCAGTGCCGGTGCGCGCAAAGGTGACGATCACTGAGATCACTGGATCGGAAAGCTTCATCCATCTCGATTTTGCCGATGCGCGCTGGGTCATGCTGACCCACGGCATTCGCGACTTCGAGCCGGACGAGGAGGTCGAGGTGTTCATCGACCCTCGCCACATCATGGTCTTCGACGAGCACGGCCGCGCCGTGGCCGCGCCGAAGCTGGCGGCTTAGGAAGAAGCGATGGCGCGCATCGATGTCAATCATATCCGCCACACCTATCTGCAGAACCCGCGCACGGATGCCGATTTCGCCCTGAAGGAAGTGCACCACACGTTCGAGGATGGCGGCGCTTATGCGCTGCTCGGCCCGTCCGGCTGCGGCAAGACTACGCTGCTCAACATCATTTCGGGATTGCTGCATCCCTCGCACGGCCAGTTGCTGTTCAACGGCAGGGACGTAACCAATCTGTCGACCCAAGAGCGCAACATTGCCCAGGTCTTCCAGTTCCCGGTGATCTACGACACGATGACCGTCTACGACAATCTGGCATTCCCGCTGCGCAATCGCGGCGTGCCGGAGGCCGACGTCGACCGCAAGGTGCGCGAGACGCTGGAGATGACCGGGCTGGCCGATATGGCCAAACGAAAGGCGCGCGGACTGACCGCCGACCAGAAGCAGAAAATCTCGCTCGGACGCGGGCTGGTGCGCTCCGACGTCAATGCCATCCTGTTCGACGAGCCTTTGACCGTCATCGACCCGCATATGAAATGGGTGCTGCGCTCGCAGTTGAAGCAGCTTCACCGCCGCTTCGGCTACACCATGGTCTATGTCACGCACGACCAGACCGAGGCGTTGACCTTCGCCGACAGGGTGGTCGTCATGTATGACGGCGAAATCGTGCAGATCGGCACACCGGCGGAGCTGTTCGAGCGCCCGCGCCACACCTTTGTCGGCTATTTCATCGGCTCGCCCGGCATGAATGTCATGCCGGTGGCGATCGACGGCAAGACCGCGAAGCTGGGCTCGCAGCAGATCGAACTGCCGGGCGTGCCCAAGGCGGGCGGCGGCGCCATCGAGCTCGGCATCCGTCCCGAATATGTGCGCCTGGGCAGCCAGGGCATGGCCGTCCGGGTCAGCAAGATCGAGGACGTCGGCCGCCACAAGGTGGTCCGTGCCAATCTCGAAGGGCGCGAGATCGCCGCCATCATCGGCGAGGACGAGACAGTTCCGGCTGATCCGAAGGTGCGGTTCGACCCGGCCGGCATCAACATCTACGCCAATTCCTGGCGCGTCGAGATGGGAGCCTGAAGTGGAAAAGACCTGGAACAACAGAGCCTGGTTCCTGGTGCTGCCGGTGCTGCTGCTGGTGGCGTTCTCGGCGGTCATACCGCTGATGACGGTTGTCAATTATTCGGTGCAGGACACTTTCGGCAACAACGTCTTCTTCTGGGCCGGCACCGAGTGGTTCGAGGAACTGCTTTCCTCCAGCCGCTTCTGGCAGGCGATGATCCGCAACCTTGTCTTCTCCTTCATCATCCTGGCGATCGAAGTGCCGCTCGGCATCTTCATTGCGCTCAATATGCCGAAGAAGGGTTGGGGCGTGCCTGTTTGCCTTGTTTTGATGGCGTTGCCGCTGCTGATCCCGTGGAACGTCGTCGGCACCATCTGGCAGGTGTTCGGGCGCAACGACATTGGCCTGCTCGGCTATTACGTCAACGCGCTCGGCATCGACTATAATTATGTGCAAGACCCTTATGACGCCTGGGTGACGGTCATCATCATGGACGTCTGGCATTGGACCAGCCTCGTCGTTCTGCTCTGCTATGCCGGCCTGGTCTCGATCCCGGATGCCTTTTATCAGGCGGCCAAGATCGACGGCGCCTCGCGCTGGGCGGTGTTCCGTTACATCCAGCTGCCGAAGATGAACCGCGTGCTGCTGATCGCCGTGCTGCTGCGCTTTATGGATAGCTTCATGATCTACACGGAACCGTTCGTGGTGACCGGCGGCGGACCCGGCAACTCGACGACCTTTCTTTCGATCGATCTCGTCAAGACGGCGCTCGGCCAGTTCGACCTCGGCCCGGCGGCGGCGATGTCGCTGGTCTACTTCCTTATCGTCCTGTTGTTGTCATGGGTGTTCTACACCGTGATGACCAATTACGACGCGGAGCGCTGAGATGAGCCGCGCTGACGAAAGAGCCGACAGAGTGAGCGAGACGACAGCTTCGCAAGGATTGGCCAGCACGCTGCGGCAGGACGAGATCGCACGGCTCATGCGCCGTCGCGGCGAGGAGTCGCGTTGGTGGTGGATCGTGCCGACGCTCTACATCATCGTTCTGCTTTTGCCGATCTACTGGCTCATCAATATGAGCTTCAAGACCAATGGCGAGATCGTCTCGTCGCTGACGCTCTACCCGCACGCACCGACATTAGCGAATTACCGCACCATCTTCACCGACGCGTCCTGGTATTCGGGCTACATCAACTCGATCACCTATGTGGTTATGAACATGGTGATTTCGGTGGCCGCAGCACTGCCTGCTGCCTACGCCTTTTCGCGCTATCGCTTCCTCGGCGACAAACATCTGTTCTTCTGGCTGCTGACCAACCGCATGGCGCCGCCGGCGGTGTTCGCGCTGCCATTCTTCCAGCTTTATTCGGCCTTCGGCCTTATCGACACCCATATCGCCGTGGCTCTGGCGCATTGCCTGTTCAACGTGCCGCTGGCGGTGTGGATCCTCGAAGGCTTCATGTCGGGCGTGCCGAAGGAGATCGATGAGACCGCCTATATCGACGGCTATTCGTTCCCGCGCTTCTTCATCAAGATCTTCATGCCGCTGATTGCGAGCGGCATCGGCGTGGCGTGCTTCTTCTGCTTCATGTTCTCGTGGGTCGAGCTGCTGATCGCCCGCACGCTGACGACCACGGACGCCAAGCCGATCGCCGCGACCATGACCCGCACCGTTTCGGCCGCCGGCATGGATTGGGGGCTGCTCGCCGCAGCCGGCGTGCTGACGCTGATTCCCGGCGCGCTCGTCATCTGGTTTGTGCGCAACTACATCGCCAAGGGCTTTGCCCTGGGGAGGGTATGATGGAGCAGGTCGACAGAAGCCCCTGGTGGTGGGCCGTGCTGTTTCTCGCCCTGGTCGTAGTGGCCTGGGTGGCACTTCAAATCGATTTCGTGGCAATAACGGTAGGCTTCAGCGATCCGGCCAATATCCGCCTGTGGGGATTTAACCTCTCGTCCAACCTCGATTTTTCGTGGATGGCCTGGACGTGGCCGACCGCGGCCTTCTTTGGAACCATCTTTCTGCTGCTTTGCGGCATGGCGGCGTGGGAATACGTCTCGCCGGGCGGCAATCCGCGCGTCGGCGTGCTGCGCTTCGAAACGACGCGCGGCGACCGCCTGTTCCTGTCGCTGCTTGGCAGCGCCTTTATCCATCTCGCTTGGCTGGGTCTAGTCGGACCCAATCTGTGGTGGGCTCTCGCTCTCTCCGTGGTCTACGCCGTCGGCGTGTTCCGCTACGTATAGAGGGGGAAACTGTTGGAACGGCGGCGTGCCGGCCGCCGATCCAGATCGCACTTGAAACTGAAACAGTGGAGGAAATACATGCGACGGCAATTCTTGACATCAACAACTGCGCTTGTCCTGTTGCTCGGGGCAAGCAATGCCTATGCCGGAATGGACGAGGCCAAGGCCTTCCTGGACAAGGAAATCGGTGACCTGTCGACACTCGACCGCGCCGGCCAGGAAGCCGAAATGCAATGGTTCATCGATGCCGCGAAACCTTTCGCCGGCATGGATATCAAGGTGGTTTCCGAAACCATCGCCACGCATCAGTATGAATCGCAGGTGCTCGCGCCGGCCTTTACGGCCATCACCGGCATCAAGGTTACGCACGACGTCACCCAGGAAGGCGACGTCGTCGAGAAGATCCAGACCCAGATGCAGACCGGCCAGAACCTCTATGACGGGTGGGTCAACGATTCCGATCTGATCGGCACGCACTGGCGCTACCAGCAGGTGCGCAACCTGACCGACTGGATGGCAGGCGACGGCAAGGATGTCACCAACCCGAATCTCGACCTGAAGGATTTCATCGGCACCTCGTTCACCACCGCGCCCGACAAGAAGCTCTACCAGCTTCCCGACCAGCAGTTCGCGAACCTCTACTGGTTCCGTTACGACTGGTTCAACGACGAGAAGAACAAGGCGGACTTCAAGGCCAAATACGGCTACGACCTCGGCGTGCCGGTCAATTGGTCGGCCTATGAGGACATCGCCGAGTTCTTCACCGGCCGCGAGATCGACGGCAAGAAGGTCTACGGCCATATGGACTATGGCAAGAAGGACCCGTCGCTCGGCTGGCGGTTCACCGACGCCTGGCTGTCGATGGCCGGCAATGGCGACAAGGGCATTCCGAACGGTCTGCCCGTCGACGAATGGGGCATCAAGGTCGACGAGAATTCGCGTCCCGTCGGTTCCTGCACGGCGCGCGGCGGCGACACCAATGGTCCGGCTTCCGTCTACTCCATCCAGAAGTATCTCGATTGGCTGAAGGCCTATGCACCGGCGGAAGCCCAAGGCATGACCTTCTCCGAATCGGGGCCAGTTCCGGCGCAGGGCGCGGTTGCCCAGCAGATCTTCTGGTACACCGCCTTCACCGCCAGCATGGTCGACGCCAGCGCCAAGGCCGTGCTGAACGACGACGGCACGCCGAAGTGGCGCATGGCGCCGTCGCCGCATGGCGTCTACTGGAAGGACGGCATGAAGCTGGGCTATCAGGACGTCGGTTCCTGGACGCTGATGAAGTCGACGCCGACCGACCGCGCCAAGGCGGCCTGGCTCTACGCGCAGTTCGTCACCTCGAAGACGGTCGACGTGAAGAAGAGCCATGTCGGCCTGACCTTCATCCGCGAGAGCACGATCCACGACAAGAGCTTCACCGAACGTGCGCCAAAACTCGGCGGCTTGATCGAATTCTACCGCTCGCCGGCGCGCGTCCAGTGGTCGCCGACCGGCACCAACGTGCCGGACTATCCGAAGCTGGCACAGCTCTGGTGGCAGGCGATCGGCGATGCTTCGTCGGGCGCCAAGAGCCCACAGGAAGCGATGGACTCGCTCTGCGCCGAGCAGGAAAAGGTGATGAGCCGCATCGAGAAGTCGGGCGTCCAGGGCGATATTGGCCCGAAGATGGCCGAAGAGCATGACCTCGCCTACTGGAACGCCGACGCGGTCAAGAAGGGCAATCTCGCTCCTCAGCTCAAGATCGAGAACGAGAAGGAAAAGCCGGTCACCATCAACTACGACGAACTGGTGAAGAGCTGGCAGCAATAGGACCGTTTGATGCGGGCGTCCGCGCCCGCATCGCCATGCTCAGGGGAGGCGGCATGTTGCCGTCTCCCCTGTTTGCGTGAACGGCTCCGCGCCATCCGGCGTCGAGACACCGTAGCACCTTTGAATTCGCTTCGACGGGAGAGAGAATGACCGGATACATCCTTGCAATCGACCAGGGGACGACATCGACCCGGGCGATCCTGTTCGCCGACAAGATGAAGGTCGTCGGCAGCGGGCAAAAGGAATTCACCCAATATTATCCGGCCTCCGGCTGGGTCGAGCACGATCCCGAGGAGATATGGGCAAGCGTCGTGGAAACGGTGAAGGCCGCGCTGAAGACAGCCGGCCGCAACGCAGCGGAAGTCGCCGCGATCGGCATCACCAACCAGCGCGAAACCGTCGTCATCTGGGACAAGGAGACCGGCAAGCCGATCCACAACGCGATTGTCTGGCAGGACCGCCGCACCGCGCCGCTATGCCAGAAACTGAAGAAGCTGGGGCTGGAGAAGAAATTCACGAAAAAGACCGGCCTGCTGCTCGATCCCTATTTCTCCGGCACCAAGATCGCCTGGATGCTGGACAAGGTGAAGGGCGCCAGAAAACGCGCCGAAAAGGGCGAACTGCTGGCCGGCACCATCGACAGTTTTCTGATTTGGCGCCTGACTGGCGGCAAGGTCCACGCCACTGACGCCACCAACGCCGCGCGCACACTGGTCTACAACATCGAACAAAACGCCTGGGACGACGAGCTGCTGGCCATTCTCGGCATACCTGCAAGAATGCTGCCGCAGGTGAAAGATTGTGCCGATGATTTTGGAATCACCGACAAAAGCCTGTTTGGCGCAGAGATCAGAATCCTCGGTGTGGCCGGCGACCAGCATGCGGCGGCGATCGGCCAGGCCTGTTTCGAGCCGGGCATGATGAAATCGACCTACGGCACCGGTTGCTTCGCGCTGCTCAACACCGGCAGCGATCTGGTGCGTTCGAAGAACCGGCTTTTGACCACCATCGCCTATAGGCTGAACGGCAAGACCACCTATGCACTGGAGGGCTCGATCTTTATCGCCGGCGCCGCCGTACAATGGCTGCGCGACGGCATCAAGGTGATCGGCAAGGCCGAGCAGAGCGGCAAATTGGCGGCGGAAGCCGATCCGACGCAGAACGTCTATCTGGTGCCGGCTTTCGTCGGGCTCGGCGCACCGCACTGGGATGCCGAGGCGCGCGGCGCCATCTTCGGGCTGACCCGCAATTCGGGGCCGGCGGAATTTGCCCGCGCGGCACTGGAATCCGTTGCGTTCCAAACGCGCGATCTGCTTGACGCTATGCGCAAGGACTGGAAGGGCGCCTCGGCCAAGACCGTGCTCAGGGTCGATGGCGGCATGGTGGCGTCGGACTGGACCATGCAGCGGCTGGCCGACATTCTCGATGCGCCGGTCGACCGGCCGACAATTCTCGAGACGACTGCACTCGGTGCGGCTTGGCTGGCCGGCTCGAGGGCGGGTGTCTGGCCGAAGGCCGCGGAATTCGCCAGGAGTTGGGCGCTCGAGCGCCGGTTCAAGCCGGACATGGATGCTTCGACACGTGCCGCCAAGCTGGCAGGTTGGCGCCACGCTGTGCGCAGGACGCTAAGCATGCAATAAGCACGTACCCGCCGAATTCCCAACCTTGTTTAATGAGGCTGGGCTGGTGGCTGCTCGGATGTGTGGGTCGACTCGGAGAGCGGGTCAGGCAGGGTGAGGTCCATGAAACACCCAGATTGGTATCCTGCTTGGCGCCAAGAAGCCATCGAGCAACTGAACGCTAAGAATAGAGGCTTGCAAGACGATTTCGGCGTCGGCAGTTGGCCTCGTTATGATTATGACCTCAAGACTGGAAAGCTCCTTTTCTCAGATCAAGTTGTCGTCAAGGTCGTCGCCGAAATCCAGGTTGCAGGCTCCACAAGCGGCAAAGGTGGCAATTGGCTTTGGGCCTGGGGAAATTCAAACCTGCCTGGCGACGTAGTTACCGATGCCCAGCGAGTTCGATCCTTCGGGGAGAAGAACGGCATTGATGAACTGACTCAGCTTTTTGTGACAGATGATAATGACCTGACCGTGCTTGGGTGGGAACTGGCGGCCGTAATGGCTCGAATTTGCAACGCCCGTGGGGTCTATCGTTCTCCTCGTGGCGAAGGGGGAGGCCTCTATCTGACCATCAAGAGCATCAGCCGGGCAAACTGATCTTGATGTCTGCCTGCCGAACGTTCGAGACGCAGTGACGGTGGCGGAAATATCAGTGCTTCCTCGCCCAGCAATAACCCGCGCCGTTTCGGGCGCGGGCTTGCAGCCTCTAAGCTAGGACTCAGTAAGGCGACCGGCACTGCCGGCGCGGACCGTAGTTGGGCTGGTAAGTGTTGTCAGAAGCGCGATAGCTCCGATAACGATCATAGCACCACTGCACGTGGGCATCGCCACGATAGACACGATTCTGGTTGACAATCGCGCCCGTAATCAGCGCTCCGGCAGCAAACGCGGCCAGCGGGAACCAGAAGTCGCCGTGGCGGCGGTAGCCGGGACGGTAGTAGCGATAGCCGCGATGGCCACGCCAGTACATGCCGTCGTCACGCGAGAAATCGCGACGGGAGAAATCGCGGTTGAAGTTGCGTTTTCTCCATATCCTGTGGTCGACGGTCTGGACATCCGACGAGACGCTCTGGCCTAGCGGTACATAGACGGGCTGAGCATTGACTGGCACGATCTCAGCAACGGCGAACGATGCTGACAGGGCAGTGGCCAGCAGGCCCGACATGATCCTATTCATGATCTTCTCCTTGAAACGCGTGTCCCTTGTCGCGGAAAAACGGGCAGGCTGCGCAAATTGTTCCGCTAAAAATCCCAAGTTGCTGATCTGCAAAGGTTCTCCCGATTCGCTGCTTGCGCTTGTCCCGCAAAGCGCGAGCTTCGGCCTTGCGCTAGAGCGAGGCAGTTCCGTCAACGCCGAAGCGCACCGCACGGCATGATGGCACGGCAGGAAAGTCCGGTTCGAGAGCCGTCTTTTTCCGGTTGACCGGCAGAGGCACTCTCCCTATGTTCCGCGCAATTTCGAGGGCGGCCTTTCTGAGCCCGCGGGAGCGCGTAGCTCAGCCGGTAGAGCAACTGACTTTTAATCAGTAGGTCATGGGTTCGAATCCCATCGCGCTCACCAATCCAGATTGTGTACGGCCCGAAGACATGGGTAACAGTTTGTACCTAAGACATGGGTGACAACCTCGTGCCGAACGCATGCGGTGGCCTTAACCACCGACCCCATCGTCCATCATCGTGCCGGTGAGCGCCTCATAAGCTCTGCTGCACAGCTGTGAATGCGGACAATCGTTCACGATAAGCACCGGCAACACGGTGAGAACCGCTGCGGCAAGGATTTGCAGGAAACGACCGAGGGCGCTCACCTTCCTGCCGAACGCGCCGGCCAGGAAGAACTAGAGACCCTGGGCCATGCAGCCTGCCGTCAGAATGCCCAGAAGCGTGCTGGTCGCTCTTGCGAAGGGCGTTATGTAGCCGTCGGGAAAACCCAGCATGCCGAGATCCATCGACCATTGCAGAGCGCCAGCATGACGCTCAGCGCTGACCAGACAAGGGTCGTCGTACGAGCAAACAGCGTCTGCTTTGGTTTGTTGCTCGGATCGGCCATCAGGATCACAGCGGAATTGCTTGCCGGGACATGCGCAAGCTCTCGGTCAAATCAGCGAGACGTTGCCGCCGGCATGGCGTTCGAGCCGGCCGGCGAGGTCGAGCTCCAGCAGCACCATGAACACTTGGGCGGGATGCAGGCCGGTGTGGCGGATGATCTCGTCCACTGCTACCGGCGTCGGGCCGAGCGCCTCGACGACGCGGTCGCGGTCGTCCTCGCGCGGCGGCGGTGTTGCCGAAAAGTCGGGCGGCTCTTCAAGCGGCGATGTCCTTGGCGCCCAGGCGCCGACCAGCGGCGCGATCGCGCTGGTGATATCGGCGGCCTCAGTCACAAGGGTGGCGCCATCCTTGAGCAGGCCATTAGTGCCGGCGGCGCGCGGATCGAGCGGCGAACCGGGAACGGCGAAGACCAGGCGGCCCATCTCGCCGGCCAGCCGGGCGCTGATCAGCGAGCCGGAGCGCTGTGCGGCCTCGACCACGACCAATCCCAATGCAGCACCGGCGACGAGCCGGTTGCGGCGCGGAAAATCCTGTGCGCGCGGCTGCCAGCCAAACGGCATTTCGGAGATTATGGCGCCGCCACGCTCGGCGATCTCGTCGCACAGGCCGGCATTTTCGGGCGGGTAGGGCAAATCGAGGCCGCCGGCGAGCACCCCGATCGTGCCGGTCGAAAGGCTGCCCTGGTGCGCGGCCGTATCGATGCCGCGCGCCAGGCCGGAGACTATGCCATAGCCGTCGCGGCCGAGATCCGCCGCCAGCATCCGCGCCATCTTGATGCCGGCCAGCGATGCGTTGCGAGCTCCGACGATGGCGACCGCTGGCAAGCGGAACACCGCGCTATTGCCCCTGACCGCAAGCAGCGGCGGCGGATGATCCATGCTTTTCATCAGCGGCGGATAATCCGCCTCGCCGATGCCGACGAAACGGGCGCCCGCCCGCCGGGCCGTCTCCAGCTCGACCTCGGCCTCCGCAATGGACGGGATGCGGACGATTTTTTTGGCGCCACCCGAAATCATCAGCTCGGGCAGCATCGATAGCGCTGCTTCGGCCGAACCGAACCGGTTGATCAGGTCGCGAAAGGAGGCCGGGCCGACATTCGGCGTGCGGATCAGACGAAGCCAGCTCAGCCGCTGCCGGTCGCTGAGGCGCGGCCCGGCGTCGGGCTCGCTCACTCCTTGGCCCCGATCTTGCCCTCGGTGCCGGCAAGCAGCCGCGCAATGTTGGCGCGGTGCTTTACGATGACGATGAGGCTCATCGCCGCGAAAAGCCCGGCAATCTGCTGCGTGCTCAGGAAATACAGGGCCACGGGCACGACCACCGCTGCCGTCAGTGCCGCAAGCGAGGAGAAGCGGAACAGGAAGGCCACCGCCAGCCAGACGACGGCGAAGATCAGCGCCATCTGCCAGGCAAGGCCGATCAGCACGCCAAGGTAAGTGGCGACGCCCTTGCCGCCCTTGAAGCCGAGCCAGATCGGAAAGAGATGACCTAAAAACGCGCCGAAGCCGGCCCAAAGTCCGAGTTCGGGCGCAAAGCGCCCTGCGATCAACACCGCCGCGGTGCCCTTCAGCGCATCGAGCAGCAGAGTGGCCGCGGCCAAGCCCTTGTTGCCGGTGCGCAGCACATTGGTGGCGCCGATGTTGCCGGAGCCGATGTTGCGCACGTCGCCGAGGCCGGCGGCACGGGTGATCAGCAGGCCAAACGGGATCGAGCCGAGAAGATAGCCGAACACCAATGCCAAGACGGGACTGTAAACCATTGTTCCCCCGAACTTTCCTTGGCTGAGCGGATTGAAGACGTGACGCCCGCTCCGTCCTACGCCGAAAACACTGTGCGGCCCGCCACCATCGTTTGCAAGACCCTGCCTTGCAGCCGCGCGCCTTCGAAACAGGTGTTTTTCGAGCGCGAGCGGATGCCGCTCTCGCTGACGACCCATGGCTCGTCCAGATCGACAAGCGCAAGATCGGCCAACGCGCCCGGTTTCAGTGTGCCGCCCGGCAGGCCGAACAATCTTGCCGGCGCGGTCGACAGTGTTTCGACCAGCCGCAGCAGCGTCGCGTCGCCATTGTGATAGAGCCGCAGCGCTGCGCCCAGCAGCGTTTCCAGCCCGATGGCGCCGGCCGCGGCATCGGCAAAGGGCAGGCGCTTGGTGTCGACGTCTTGCGGGTCGTGGGAGGAGACGATGAGGTCGATGGTGCCGTCCTTGATCGCTTCGATCATCGCCAGCCGATCTTCTTCAGCGCGCAGCGGCGGCGTCAGCCGGAAGAAGGTGCGGTACTCGCCGACATCGTTCTCGTTGAGCGACAAATTGTGGATCGACACGCCTGATGTGACGTTGGCGCCATCGGCTTTCGCGCGTGCTACCGCGTTTGCCGCCATAGCCGTCGAAATCTTGGCAGCGTGATAGGCGCCGCCGGTCAGCCGAGCCAACGCGAGATCGCGGTCCAGGGGAATCGATTCGGCTTCGCGCGGAATGCCGGCAAGGCCAAGCCAGCTTGCGTAAAGGCCTTCGTTCATGACGCCGGCCGAGGCGAGATCGGCGTCTTGGGTTTCATGCGCGATGATGCCGCCGAAATCGCGCGCATAGGTCAGCGCGCGGCGCATCACCAGCGCGCTGGCGATAGAATGCCGGCCGTCGGTGAAGGCGACAGCGCCGGCCTCGCGCAGCAGGCCGAATTCGGTCATCTCGCGGCCTTCCAGCCCCTTGGTGATCGCTGCCGCCGGAAAGATGTTGACGATTGCAGTGTCCTTGGCGGTGCGCAGTACGAACTCGACCAATGCGACATTGTCGATCACCGGGTCGGTATCGGGCATCATGACGACTGAGGTGACGCCGCCGGCCGCCGCAGCGATGCTCGCCGAAGCAATGGTCTCGCGGTGTTCGCCGCCGGGTTCGCCGATGAAGACGCGCGCGTCGATCAATCCGGGGATGATAGTCTTGCCGGCGCAGTCGATGATCGTGGCGCCTTCGGGCGCGCCCTGGTTCAAGGCCGCCTTGCCGGCCGCAACGATTTTGCGGCCTTCGACCATGACGGTACCGACCTCATCGATGCCGCGCGACGGGTCGACGATGCGGGCCCGGCTGAAGATCGCTATGCTCATGCGCCGCGGCCCTCGTGATTTCGACGGGGATCGAGCAGTGCTTCCATCACCGCCATACGTACGGCGACGCCCATCTCAACCTGTTCCTGGATGACACTTTGAGGGCCGTCGGCGATCTCGGAGGCGATCTCGACGCCGCGGTTCATCGGGCCGGGATGCATGACCAGCGCGCCGTCCTTGGCTGCTTTCAGCTTCTCGGCGTCGAGGCCGAAATAGTGGAAATATTCGCGCACTGACGGTACGAAAGCGCCTTCCATGCGTTCGCGCTGCAGGCGCAGCATCATCACCACGTCGGCGTCCTTCAGACCCTCGGCCATCGAGCGGGTGACGATGACGCCCATCTTCTCGATGCCGGTGGGCAAAAGCGTCGAAGGGGCGACGACCCTGACCTGGGCACCAAGCGCGTTGAGCAGGATGATGTTGGAGCGCGCTACGCGCGAATGCAGGATATCGCCGCAGATCGCCACGATCAGCTTCGGCAGCGGACCCTTGACACGGCGGATGGTCAGTGCGTCGAGCAGCGCCTGGGTAGGGTGCTCATGGGCGCCGTCGCCGGCATTGACCACCGAACAGCCGACTTTTTGAGCAAGAAGTGCTGCCGCGCCGGCCGATTGATGGCGGATGATCAATATGTCGGGACGCATGGCATTCAGCGTCATCGCCGTATCGATCAGCGTCTCGCCCTTTTTCACCGACGAGCTCGCCACCGACATGTTCATGACGTCGGCGCCGAGCCGTTTGCCGGCCAGCTCGAACGACGATTGCGTGCGGGTCGAGGCTTCGTAGAAGAGATTGATCTGGGTGCGGCCGCGCAGCGTCGATGTCTTCTTGTCCGATTGCCGCGAGATGGCAACGGCCCGGTCCGCCCGGTCGAGCAGTAGCTCGATATCGGCGGGGGAAAGATCGCGGATGCCCAGAAGATGGCGGTGGGGATAAAGTGGCAGGGACGATGCGTCGGTCATCTCAAGTCGCTGCTATAGGGGGGAGGCCTCGCGGCTGCAAGCACCGGCTTGGGATTGGATTGGTTCTCCCCGGTATTTTCGTCGCGCCCCGCTGGCCATAGGCTATAAACCGCCTTGGCTTTGGATTCGCAGCCTTCAGGTGATAAGGACGAAGCGTGACTGACGACGTGACCAACCAGCCGCCGCCGCTGGCCGGCGGCAACGCCTGGCGGGGCGATCCGTTGCTGATCCAGCTTGCCGAGCGCTTTTCCGATCCGGTCCGCAAGGACCTCGACGGGCTTGGTCGTTTCGTTCTGACCCATGAGGCGCAGGAGTTGGCCCGTCTTGCCAATGTCGAGACGCCGAAGCTCAGGACCCATGATCGCCAGGGCCGGCGCATCGACCAGGTCGAGTTCCATCCCGCCTATCACGCGCTCATGCGCCGCTCTGTTGCCAACGGGCTGCATTCGTCGGTCTGGGAGAATGGCGACGCCGAGATCGGCCGCCGCCATCAGGTGCGCGCTGCACGCTTTTACCTCACGGCTGAGCTCGAAACCGGACATCTCTGCCCGATCACCCTGACCAGCGCTTCGCTGGCAGCGCTGATGGCCAGCCCGAAGCTGTTTCGCGAATGGGCGCCTCGGGTGACGACGCGCAAATACGATCAAAGCCAAAAGCCTCCGGTCGAAAAAGCCGGGCTGACACTCGGCATGGGCATGACCGAGAAGCAAGGCGGCACAGATGTCCGTGCCAACGTCACCAGGGCCGAGCGCGCCGGCAGCGGGTTTTATCGCCTGACCGGCCACAAATGGTTCATGTCGGCGCCGATGTCGGATGCCTTCCTGGTGCTCGGACAGGTGCCGGAGGGACTGTCGTGTTTTCTCGTGCCCCGCTTGCTCGGCGACGGATCCGGCAATGGCTTCCGTTTTCAACGGCTGAAGGACAAGCTCGGCAATCGATCCAATGCCTCGTCGGAGGTGGAATTCGTCAATGCCATCGGCGAGATGGTCGGCGAGCCCGGCGCCGGCGTGAAGACGATCATGGACATGGTGACCCTGACGCGGCTCGACTGTGCCGTCGCCTCGTCGGCGATCATGCGGGCCGGACTGGCCGAGGCTGTCCACCACACGCGCCACCGCAAGGTGTTTGGAACCAATCTGATCGAGCAGCCGCTGATGCAGCGTCTGCTGGCCGATATGGCGCTGGACGTTGCCGCCGCTACCGCGCTGTCGTTCCGGCTGGCGCGCTCCTTTGACGAGGCGGCCGGCGACCGCGGCGAGGCGGCCTTCGCCCGCGCCATGACGCCGGTCGTCAAATACTGGGTCTGCAAGATCGCGCCGCCGCTGCTCTAT
Organism: Mesorhizobium sp. ISC25; assembly: GCF_042295465.1. Classification (NCBI taxonomy): domain Bacteria; kingdom Pseudomonadati; phylum Pseudomonadota; class Alphaproteobacteria; order Hyphomicrobiales; family Phyllobacteriaceae; genus Mesorhizobium; species Mesorhizobium sp. ISC25. The sequence goes on from NZ_CP135441.1 coordinate 1,098,665, forward strand.
GAAGCAATGGAGTGCCTCGGCGGCAACGGCTATGTCGAAGAGGGGCCGCTCGCCCGCTACTATCGCGAAGCTCCGGTCAACGCGATCTGGGAAGGTTCAGGCAACGTCATGGCGCTCGACGTGCTACGTGTGCTGGGGCGTGCACCCGGCCTGTTCGATGACGTGCTGTCCGGCATCGACCGCGATCTCGGTGCAGGCGGACGCGGCACCGTCGGCGTGCTCAAGGCGGCAATGCAGGTCGCGGCTACCGACGAGGGCTCGGCGCGGCTGTTGACAGAACAATTGGCATTGTCGGCGGCGGCGGCAGAGCTTCGCAGGCTGGGGGCAGGGCGGATCGCCGACGCCTTCGTCGAAACGCGCCTCGCCGGCCAGTGGCGCAATACCTATGGCATGATCGATTCACGCCATGATGCGCGCATGATCATCGATACGCTCTACCCGCCGATCAACTAAGTGCCGTCGCCCAATTCGCTGCCGCTCTCGCGCCCCCTGTGGATGGCCGTTAACCTTAACGAATGGTTTCCATTGCGGCGACCGGTGGCAAAGCCCAGTGTTATGGTTAAGGCAAGGATTGTTCAGCTTGAGCAGCTTTGCCCTGCGAAGCAGGAGCGTCATGCGGCATATTCTGAGCTCTTTTCTGGCATTGCATTGGGCGGCCGTTTTCGCCCTGCTGGCGTTCATCTGCATCGACGGGAATCGAGGCGTGGCGACGGCCCTTGGCGTGCTGGGCGTCCCCGTCCAGAACACTCGATTTGCCGATCTCGAAAACGCCGTCGTCGTGGCGCCGCTCGCCGTGGCGCTGCTTGTCGTCGCGGTGCTGTTCTGCTGGGCCTTTGTTGAAGCGCTGACCAGCGACGCTGCCAACCCGGATCCCGCCGACAGCGTCGTGCGGATCGCCTTCATCTCCGCCTCGGGCGTGCTGTCGCTGATCGTCATCGGCGGCGCCGCGCAAGGCATCAACGGGCTGTTCATGGTTGTCGCGGTGCAATTGGCGGCACTTCTGGCGTCCTATGTCGCGATGCTCGCCGAGCGGCGGTCGGCCGTTGCCGCGGCAGCTCCAGGGACCGGCGAAATCCGAGCGGCCGCGCATGTCATGGCCAAGGCAGCGGCGCATAATTCCTCGCTTGCGCGCATTTCCGGCCGGCTGGATTCGAGGGATGACCGCTGATGCGCACCTTGTTCGCGCTGTGGGCGGCTCCGCTCCTCTTGTTTTGGGGCTGGTTCTTTCTGTCGCTCAATGACATCAATTTCGGCTATGTCATGCTGAGCCGCCAATTGCACGATCTCGTCTTCCAGCTCTATGGACAGATGCTGGGCGTCGATCCGGCGCTCATTCCGGGCATGGTGGCGAAAGCTTGCGTATTCGACGGGCTGCTGCTGATGGCGTTCTGGGCATTTCGCCGCCGCAAGGCGATCGGCAGCTGGATCACGGCGATGCGCAACCGCTATTTCGACCAGGCATCGACGCCGAGCGCCTGAAGGCGGTCGAGAACGCCCTGCAGGATAAAAGCGGCCGCCGCCGAATCGATCTTGCCGGCGCGTTTCTTGCGGGAAAAATCCATCTCGATCAGCGTCCGCTCGGCCGCCACCGTCGAGAGTCGTTCGTCCCAAAAGACGAACGGCAGATCGGTCAATCCAGCCATGTTGCGGACGAAAGCGCGGGATTTTTGGGCGCGCGGGCCTTCCGAGCCGTCCATGTTGATGGGGAGGCCGATCACCACGGCGCCGGCATGTTCCTTCTGTAGCAGTGCGAGCAGCACCGCGGCATCGAGCGAGAATTTCCTGCGCATGATGACAGGGCGTGGGTGCGCGAAGGACAAGCCGCGGTCGGAAACCGCCACGCCGATCGTTTTGTCGCCGAGGTCGAGACCGGCCAGGGTCTTGCCGCCGCCGAGCCGGGCCGGCAACTCCTCTATGGTGATGATGCCCAACGGCTTTTCCTTTGACCGCGACGCCGCACGTCCTATACGCGCAAAGCGTGCGCGGCACTTTAATTTCGCCGTCGGCGTTCTATCCTCTACCGAAGCAAAAATCGAGGAAAGCATTGATGAAACTGACTTGGCACGGACATTCGGCATTCCGAATCGAAATCGAAGGCGCGAAAATCCTCATCGACCCCTATCTGGTCGGCAATCCGTCATGGACAAGCGGCTGGGAAGGGCCGGCCGAAGGGGTCACGCACGTGTTGCTCACCCATGGCCACAGCGACCACATCAGCGGCGCCATCGAAGTGCTCAAGAAGAGCGGCGCGATGCTGGTCGCCAATTTCGAGATTTGCATGTACCTGGTCGGCAAGGGCGTCGGTGACAAGCAGATCAACCCCGGCAATATCGGCGGCACCGTCGATTGCGGCGGCTTCACCACCACCTTCGTTCAGGCTCTGCATTCATCGTCCTTTCCGGGCGAGGGTGGCCAGAATACCTATCTCGGCAATCCGGGCGGGCTCGTCCTGCACTTCCCCGAGGACAAGACGCTTTATCATATGGGCGACACTGACATTTTTTCCGACATGGCGCTGATCAACGAATTGCATGAACCGAAGATCGGCATCGTGCCGATCGGCGACCGCTTCACCATGGGTGGCGCGGTGGCAGCCCTTGCCTGCCAGCGTTTCTTCAAGTTCGAGACCGTCGTTCCCGCCCACTTCGGCACGTTTCCGATGATCGACCAGACCGCCGACAAATTCGTGGCCGGGCTGGATGGATCTGGTGTGAAAGTGGCGTTGCCGAAGATCGGCGAGACGATTACGCTGTAAAGAAAGCCGGTCCGGAACGATACGATGCGCTTGAGAAATTCTCTTTGCATTTCCATGCTGGTTGCCGCGTCGCCGGCGCTGGCCGCGGAGAATTTCATCGAGGGCGTCTATCTGCAATCGGAGGAACTCTGCGCGCAGGCCAAAAAGGATACGCTGCAGACGGTGATCGAGGGCGGCAATATCGTGCTGTCGGCAAATGGCTTAGAAAGCATCGAATATAATTGTGAATTCCTGCAGATCACCAAAGCGACTCGCTCGCCAAGCTGGGCGGTGACCGCCATATGCCAGGAACCGGGCTACGTCTTTCCCGATGTTCTCTCACTGACACAGATGAGCCCGAAGCAGATCGACCTGGTATCGGTTCGGCCTGCCGCCGACGAAGGCGAGCAGAGCGGCAACGGCGGCAGTTATTTCCTCTGCGACGGCGTCGCGATGCCATAGGGCAGCTGTTGGCACGATGCATGTTGCGCGGCACGCGCCGCGCCGCTATAGCGCTGGTTTTCCCCGAGGCACAAACATGTCCGTTGATATAAAAACCGTGAAGCGCGTCGCGCATCTTGCCCGTATTGCGGTGAGCGAGGAGGATGCAGAGCGCATGACCGGCGAATTGAACGCCATTTTGGGCTTTGTCGAGCAATTGAACGAGGTCGATGTTTCCGGCGTCGAGCCGATGACCTCGGTCACGCCGATGGCAATGAAAAAGCGCCAGGACGGCGTCACCGACGGCGGCAAGGCAGCCGACATCGTCGCCAACGCGCCGGCGACCGAAGAGAATTTCTTCCTTGTGCCGAAGGTCGTGGAGTAGCTGGCCGATGGCAATCGAGATCGCCGCGGAGACGCCGCTGCAGGACGATGTGCGTGGGCTGGTCGAGGAGCTCAACGCCACATTGCTGGAGCTGACGCCGCCGGAGCATTGCTACCATTTGACGGTCGAGCAGATGGCGGACGGCGACACGACCGTCTTCATCGCCCGCGATAACGGTCTTGCCATCGGTTGCGGCGCACTGAAGCGCCGCGATACTGTCGTCGGCGAGGTCAAGCGCATGTATACGCGACCTTCGCATCGCGGCCGCAAGATCGGCGCGAAGATTGTCGAGCGAATCGAGGCGCTGGCGCGCCAAGAAGGGCTTAAGCGTCTGGTGCTGGAGACGGGGGACCGTCATCCCGCCGCCTGGACCGTCTACGAACGCGCCGGTTTTTCTCGCTGCCGTCCGGTGCTGAATTATCCCGATTCCGAGTGGTCGGTGTTTTACGAAAAGAGCCTTGCCTGATGAGCGACCTGACCCAGCTGACGATTTCGCAGGCCCGCGCCAAATTGCGCTCCAGGGAGATCACTGCCACCGAAATCACCGAGGCTTATCTATCGGCGATCGAGCGAGCCAATCCGGCGCTCAACGCCTATGTCGTGGTCACCGACGACAGGGCGCGCGACATGGCCAAGGCCTCCGACGCGAAACTGGCCAAGGGCGAGGGCGGGTCGCTCGAGGGTATCCCGCTCGGCATCAAGGATCTGTTCGGCACCGAAGGCGTCCACACCCAGGCCTGCAGCCATGTGCTAGACGGCTTCAAGCCGCGCTACGAATCGACGGTCACCGCCAATCTGTGGGCGGATGGCGCCGTCATGCTCGGCAAGCTCAACATGGACGAGTTCGCCATGGGCTCGTCCAACGAGACCTCGTATTACGGGCCCGTCATCAACCCGTGGCGGCGTTCGCGCCTCGACACGGTGGTGATGCCGACAACGCATCAGGGCGAGGGCGGCTTCGTTTCGGCCGGCGGCACCAGGACCGCGCGCACGTTGGACAATGCCCAATTGGTGCCGGGCGGTTCATCCGGTGGCTCGGCATCAGCCGTCTCGGCCTTCCTGTGCGCCGGCGCCACCGCCACCGATACCGGCGGCTCGATCCGCCAGCCCGCTGCCCTCACCGGCACGGTCGGCATCAAGCCGACCTATGGCCGCTGCTCGCGCTGGGGCATCGTCGCCTTCGCCTCGTCGCTCGACCAGGCCGGGCCGATCGCGCGCGACGTCCGCGACGCCGCGATCCTGCTGAAGTCGATGGCTTCGGTCGACCCGAAGGACACGACCTCCGTCGACCTGCCGGTGCCGGATTACGAGGCGGCGATCGGCCGCCCGATCAGGGGCATGAAGGTCGGCATCCCCAAGGAATACCGTGTCGACGGCATGCCCGCGGAGATCGAGGCGCTGTGGCAGAAAGGCATTGCCTGGCTGAGGGATGCCGGCGCCGAGATCGTCGATATCTCGCTGCCGCACACGAAATACGCGCTGCCGGCCTATTACATTGTGGCGCCCGCCGAAGCTTCGTCCAACCTCGCCCGTTACGACGGCGTCCGCTATGGCTTGCGCGTGCCCGGCAAGGACATTGTCGACATGTATGAAAAGACCCGCGCCGCCGGCTTCGGGCGCGAGGTCAAGCGCCGCATCATGATCGGCACCTATGTGCTTTCCGCCGGCTACTACGATGCCTACTATCTACAGGCGCAGAAGGTTCGAACCTTGATCATGCGCGACTTCGAAAATGTGTTTGCCGCAGGCGTCGACGTCATTCTAACGCCGGCAACGCCGTCCGCCGCCTTTGGCATCGCCGACGAGGACATGGCAGCCGACCCGGTCAAAATGTACCTCAACGACATCTTTACGGTGACGGTGAACATGGCCGGCCTGCCCGGCATAGCGGTTCCGGCTGGGCTCGACGCCAAGGGGCTGCCGCTCGGCCTGCAGCTAATCGGCCGGCCCTTCGACGAGGAAACGCTGTTCCAGACCGCCCACGTCATCGAACAGGCGGCCGGCACATTTCAGCCGGAAAAATGGTGGTAGGATCGTTTCTCATCTGAGGGGGTGAGGGATGTTCTTCTATGTCTCCAAGATTCTCTGGTTCTTCGTCCAGCCGTTGAATCTCACGATCTTCCTGTTGCTGGCGGGGCTGGTCGCGGCGATGTTCGGCCGGCGACGGTTGGCGACCGCCGGCAGCGCTCTTGCCTTCCTCATTCTGGCGGTTTCGACATGGAGCCCGCTCGGCCCCATGATGCTCAATCGGCTGGAGGAACGCTTCCCCAGGCCGCCGCTACCGGAAAAGGTTGACGGTATCGTGGTGCTTGGCGGCAGTCTGGATGGCGCCGTCAATCTGGTGCGTGGTGGCTATGAAATGAACTCCGGCGGCGACCGGATGGTCGAGGCGGCCGTGCTGGCGCGGCGGTTTCCGACAGCGAAAGTCGTTATCTCCGGTGGCAGCATCGAAACGTTCCGCGGCGGCGAAGGCGATGCAGATACCGCGCCGCGTCTTTTCGCCGCTTTCGGCGTGGCGGCCGATCGGCTGATCCTCGAGAACAAATCCCGCAACACCTACGAGAATGCTGTCTTTACCAAGGAACTGGTGACGCCGAAACCGGGCGAGACCTGGTTGCTGGTGACCTCGGCCTTCCACATGCCACGCGCCAAGGCGCTGTTCGACAAAGCCGGCTTTTCGACCGTTCCGTGGCCAGTCGACTATCGCACCTCCGGTAGGGAAGGCATCACCACGTTCCCCTATCCCGGCGACTGGCTGGAGGTCAGCACTGTTGCGATCCGCGAATGGATAGGGCTCATCGCCTATTGGCTGTCGGGCCGCATCGATCGGCCTTTTCCCGGGCCGGGCGGCTGACCGAGCACCGCCTGCCGCGCCGCCGAGAAAAATTGGCGGCGCACCAGCACCGCCAGCAGCAGCAGCGTCGATAGCACGAAAACGGCGGGATCGACGAACCAGCCAAGATAGCCAATCGAGAAGAACACGCCGCGCAGGCCCGAATTGAAATGCTTCCCGGCCAGCATGTTCATGCGCGCCGCACGCCAGACTGCCGTTTCGGTGACTGGATTGCGCGACGCCTCGCCATGCGGAATCGGCACGGCGCCTATCAGGATCGAGCAATAATTGAATAGCCGGTAAGCCCAGCCGAACTTGAAGAAGGAAAAGGCCAGGATCAGCACCAACCCGAACACCTTCGTCTGGAACGCCGCGCGCGAGGACGTAGCGCCAAACGGCAGGTCGCTCAGCACGGTCAGAACCTGATCGGAGGCGCCGAGCAGGGCAAAACAGCCGCCGATCGCAATCAGCGAACTCGAGGCAAAGAAGGCGGTTCCCTGCTGCAGGCCGCTCATGATGGCGGTGTCGACGATGCGGATCTCGCGCTCGGCCATGGTCCGCATCCAGGCCTCGCGCTGCGCGTTCATCGCCCTCGTCAGCGACACGCGGCTGACCAGCATTCCGTCTGCGGCGAGCGTATGCAGCACCCACGCGGCAAGGAAGAACCCCAGCGCCGCAAGGTCGGCCATCGATAGATGAAAGGAATCGCTCATGCGTTGCTTTTACCACAGGCGGAGGGGACGCTTCGATGGTCGAAGCTGGAATGTCGCTGCCGGAGCAAACAAGGTCGGCAGGCGCAGCGCCGCGATCTTCAAAACAGCGGAAAACTTCATGGGAATTCCTATATGTAGACCTCAACAGGGTCCCAGGAGAAAACGCCCACGTGTTCCTTTCGGTTTTCGACCTGTTCAAGATCGGCATCGGCCCATCGAGTTCGCACACGATGGGGCCGATGACGGCTGCGCAGCGGTTTCTCGACGAGATTGCGGGAGACGACTGGCCGCGCCCGGCCGGCGCCAAGGTCGACCGCATCGCGGCCAGCCTGCATGGCTCGCTCGCCTATACCGGCATCGGCCATGGCTCCGATCGTGCCGTGGTGCTCGGCCTCGCCGGCCAGACGCCGCAGACGGTGGATCCCGACCAGGCGGACGGCATCGTCGCTCGCATCGCCGCCGAGAAGCGGATTTCGCCGCCCGGCCATCCGTCTTATCGTTTCGACCCGGCAACGGATCTTGTGCTGGATCGCAAGACGCCGATGCCGGGTCACGCCAATGGCATGGCCTTCGCTGCCTATGATGCCGGCGACCGGTTGCTGCTGAGGCGCGTCTACTATTCGATCGGCGGCGGCTTCGTAGTGTCCGAGGAAGAACTGCAGCGGCTGAAGGCAAGGGGCGCGGCGACAACAGAGGGCAAGAAGGTTCCGTATCCGTTCAAGAACGCCGTCGAAATGCTGTCCATGGCAGCGAGAAGCGGACTTTCCATTGCCGAGATGAAGCGCGTCAACGAGGAGACGCAGATGTCGCGCGAGGAGCTCGACGCCGGCCTCGACGGCATCTGGAGCGCCATGAAGGGGTGCATCGAGCGCGGCCTGTCGCAAGACGGCATCATGCCGGGCGGACTGAAAGTGCGCCGTCGTGCCCGGATGCTGCACGACAAGCTGCAGGAGCAATGGCAGCAGAACCGGCCCAACCCGCTGCTCGCCAATGACTGGCTGTCGATCTATGCGATGGCGGTCAACGAGGAGAACGCCGCCGGCGGCCGTGTCGTCACCGCGCCAACCAATGGGGCGGCCGGCACTCTGCCCGCGGTGCTGCGCTACTGGCTGCATTTCCATCCCGAAGCCGACCAGCCCGGCATCCGCGATTTCCTGCTGACGGCGGCGGCGGTGGGCGGCATCATCAAAACCAACGCTTCGATCTCGGGGGCGGAAGTCGGCTGCCAGGGCGAGGTCGGTTCGGCTTCGGCAATGGCTGCGGCGGGACTGTGCGCCGTCATGGGCGGCACACCCGAGCAGGTCGAGAACGCCGCCGAAATCGCGCTGGAACATCATCTCGGCATGACCTGCGATCCGGTCGGCGGCCTGGTGCAGGTGCCGTGCATCGAGCGCAACGCGCTTGGCGCCGTCAAGGCGGTGACCGCCGCTTCGCTGGCCATCAAGGGCGACGGCGTTCATTTCGTGCCGCTCGATGCCGCGATCGAGACGATGCGCCAGACCGGCCTCGACATGAACGAAAAGTACAAGGAAACCAGCCTTGGCGGATTGGCCGTCAATGTCGTGGAGTGCTGAGCGCCAATCTGGCGGCCTGGACCACCACTGTGGAGAAGTCGATCAGGCGTTGACGCGTTCGCGTGCTGGACTAAACCTTAAACGATGTCTCTCAATCTCATAAAGCTTTGCGTCGGCTGTGACAGCGTCGAGGATCTGGAAGAGTGGATTACCTTCCGTCTCGACGAGCGGCGCCGCGCCGGCGAACCGGCCGAGCACTACCACACCACCCGCATGATGCCGACACGCGGCGCCGAGATTACCGACGGCGGCTCGCTCTACTGGGTGATCAAGGGCAATGTTCAATGCCGGCAGCTGATCACCGAAATCCGGCCCTTTACCGATGACGAGGGTATCGGCCGTTGCCATCTGATCCTCGATCCCGAGGTCGTGCGCACCGACTGGCAACCGCGCCGTGCATTCCAGGGGTGGCGCTACCTGAAGCCGGCGGACGCGCCGGCCGATCTCGGCAAGGGCAAAGCCGGGCTGATCGAGATGCCGCCGAAGCTCAGGCGTGAGCTTGCCGATCTCGGCCTGCTCTGACGCCGAGAACCGCGACGCCAAGACCACCAGGCGAAGCGCTTGTCCGCAGTTGCCATCATCACCGGTCCTCCAGGTCCCTCATCTGGGCTTGCAAGCCGGGGAACAACGCCACATCTTGAATGTCATGAGCGACAAGAAGCAGCCAGTGCCTGCAAAGGCAAATCCTGCGCCGGTCGAGTCTCAATCGAGCACCGGCGAGATCGACGCGTTTCTCCGTCAGGCAAGAACGCTCGCTGCATCCGCCACCGGTTCAGGCAGGCTGATCCTGTCCCTCGACGCGACGATGAGCCGCCAGCCGACCTGGGATCTCGCCTGTGCGCTGCAGGCCGAGATGTTCGACGCCGTCGGCAAGACCGGGGCGCTCAAGGTTCAACTTGTCTATTTTCGCGGCCTTGGCGAGTGCCGCTCCTCCGCATTCGTCCCCGATACCGAAGCTCTGAAGCAGCTGATGACGCGGATCGAATGCCGCAGCGGCCATACCCAAATCGGCAAGGTGCTCGCCCATGCGCTGAAACAGACGGCGGCGGCCAAGGTCAACGCGCTGGTCTATATCGGCGACGCGATGGAAGAAAACATAGATGATCTGGCCGAAAAGGCCGGCAGCCTCGGTCTGCACGGCGTTCCTGTCTTCGTCTTTCAGGAGGGCCATGATGCCGCCGCGGAAAAGGCGTTCAAGGAAATTGCGCGGCTGTCGAAAGGGGCCTGGTTCCGGTTCGATCGGCGGGCTGCCGCAACCTTGGCCGGCCTGCTTTCGTCCGTCGCCGTGTTTGCGACCGGCGGGCTGAAAGCACTGGAGGCCCGGGGCAGGCCGGAGGACCGGCTGATGATCGAGCATCTGAGGGGCGGCGGAAACTGATGGGCGCAATTATCGCTTTTGTAGCATTGCTTCTGGTGTTTCTCGGCACGGTCACTGTCTTCCTGCGCGCCGATCCGGCCAAGCTTGCAGGCGGCATGAGGACGCTTGGACCTGTGCTGCTCGGGCTGATCGGCGTCGCCGTGCTGCTGGTCGGGCGCGAGGGTATCGGCGGCTTGATCCTGTCGGCTGCGCTCGCCTGGTACGGCTCCATGCGCATGAATCGGCCGGCAGCAAAACTGGCACCAGGCAAGCGTTCGACAGTTCGTACAGCGGCGCTTGAGATGGAACTCGATCACGATACCGGCGGCCTCGAAGGCCTCGTGCTGGCTGGGCGCCATGAAGGCAAGATGCTTGGCTCGATGGGGCTTGCCGAATTGCAGCAACTCTATCGCGAACTCTCCGGCGATCCGGAGAGCCGCCAATTGCTAGAGACGTATCTTGACGGCAGATTTCCCATCTGGCGCAAAGACGCTGATGCGAATGGTGGCGAAGGGCTGGGTGTTGCGCCAGGTTCTGGCGCCATGACTAAGGAGGAGGCCTACAAGATCCTTGGTCTTGAAGCGGGGGCTGCCGCGGCGGATGTCCGCAAGGCGCACCGCCGCCTGATGCAGCGCCTGCACCCCGATATCGGTGGCACGTCTTTCCTGGCGGCGCGGATCAATGAAGCCAAGGACGTCTTGCTCTCCAATCACAACTAGTCTCCTTCGACGCAGAACTTTCGGGAAAGATATCGTTTCGCGCGCTGCTTACTGCTGGACGGCGTAGCACTCGATCTTCTTCTTTTTCAAAGCGTTGCAGGCCTTCCAGGCAGCGTTCTTCGAACCGAAACCACCGAACCGGGCGCGGTAGTAGGTGACACCGTCCTTGTCGAAGGCGACGGTGAAACCGGAGGCATCGGCCAGAACGGAGGGCGCCTGCTTCGTCGCCTTGTCGAGGAAAGCCTTCGCTTCGGCCTGTTTTGGCGAAGAGGCGACCTGTATTGTCCAGCCGGATGGCACTGACGCCGTGCTGACCGGATCGACCTCTGCCGCCGGTTCGGCATAGGCTGCGGCGACCCGGGCTGTCGCCACGTCGTCCACCGTCGACACAGCCGTCGTCTTGACCCTCTTGGCCTGAACGACCGGAGTGGTTTCTTCAACGACGGGCGCATTTTCCTCGACAAGGGAGGCAACGGCATCGTCGTCCGGCTTACTGTCCGGTGTCGGCGCGTCATGCTTCGGTAGAAGTACCTTGGCCAGGGCTGAAATCGGATTGCCGCCACCAGCCTTGGCAATCAGCACGCCGCCGCCGCTCGACGACGCCTTCGGCATGTAGGCATTGATCAACCCGGCCATCTGGCTGTCGCGGCTGCCGCCGGACCTGCCGCCCATGACCACCGCTACGATGCGCCGATCGCCATCCGAGACCGAGGAGACCAGATTGTAACCGGAGGCGCGGGTGTAACCGGTCTTGATGCCGTCGACGCCCTTGATACGTCCGAGCAGACGGTTGTGGCCGTTGATACGCTGCCGCCCATAAAGAAAGGAGCGCTGCGAGAAATAGCCGTAATATTGCGGAAAATGCTCTCTCAGGGCGATGCCGAGCATCGCCATGTCGCGCGCGGTCGTGAACTGGCCGGGATCAGGCAAGCCGTTGGCGTTGCGGAAAACGGTTCCCCTCATGCCCAGCGCCCGCGCCTTGGCGGTCATCATGCGGGCGAAATTGGCTTCATTGCCGCCGAGCATCTCGCCAAGCGCCGTTGCGGAATCGTTTGCCGATTTGGTCACCATCGACAGGATCGCGGTCTCGACCGTGACCGAGCCGCCCCGCTTGACGCCGAGCTTCGTCGGCGGTTCGGCAGCGGCATTGGCCGAGAACACGACCGGGGAATTCTTGCTGATCCTGCCCTTCGCCAATGCCTCGAACGTCAGATAGAGCGTCATCATCTTGGTAAGCGACGCCGGATAGCGCCGGCCATCGGCGTCCGACGAATAAAGCACCTTGCCGGTCTTGGCATCGATGACGATGGCCGCCGACTTGGCCGCCATGGATGAAGCCGCGTCCGCGACGACGAAGCTCATCGCCATAACGAGGATCATGATCGTTTTGAGGGGGGACGCGGATTTGGAAACGAAGCCCGACAACGCCTTACGCACTGATAGTTCCTTTGAATTTCCGTTGCCTTGGAGGCGGCAAAGGGTCCTGCCTCACCTTCGGCCACGCTAACGCGGGCAGCGTTACCAATCCGTTTATGGTAACCGCCGCGTTCACCATTTTCTGCGGGATTGAGCTTCTCTTTATTCGAATCTTAGCGATTGCCGGCAGCTCACGATGCGCATTGCCGCGGGAATCTTGACTTTTTGTGCACTGCACAATATATTTACACGCATTGCACAACGCGACCCGGACAAGGCGCGTCTATCGTCCAAGGCAACCGTTCAAGGGAATGTGTGAAATGACCCAGACCTATGAAGATTTCAGCAAATACGGCAAGGAATTTGCCGACACCGGATTGAAGAGCTTCGCCTCGCTGTCCAAGGGTGCGCAGGCTATCGCCGCCGAGGCGGGCGAGTACACCAAGAAAAGCTTCGAAGCCGGTAGCGCCGTTGTCGAGAAGCTCTTTTCCGCCAAGTCGCTGGACAAGGCGATCGAGATCCAGTCCGACTATGCCAAGCAGTCCTATGAGAGCTTCGTCACCGAGGCCACCAAGCTTGGCGATCTCTATGCCGAACTCGCCAAGGAAGCCTACAAGCCGTTCGAATCGATCGTCGCCAAGGCGAAGTAAATTCGACGAACGTTCCGAGCCGGCCCTGGGCTCGCAAGGACAGACCCGGTCGCAAACGCGCGGCCGGGTTTTTTCATGCCAGCTCGAAATCGGGGCCTGCGGTCTTCACGATTTGAAAAATCGGTCAAGTTTGGCCACCTAGCCATATTGTCAGCTAAACAGAAGGGCTTAAAATCGTCCATCGAACACCTACATGTCGAGCATGCATGAGGATTCGAAAGAGGCAGGACTACGTGACTACAGGTTTGACTGCCACGAGCTACGTGGTGCGAATGCAGAACGGCAGCAACGGCAATGAGGCCGGTCGCGGCACGGCCGTCATCACGCGCACAAAAACCAAGACCAAGAAGCCCAGTCTGTATCGGGTCCTCATTCTTAACGACGACTACACACCCATGGAATTCGTGGTCCACGTGCTGGAGCGCTTTTTCCAGAAGGACCGCGAAGCCGCCACACGCATAATGCTTCATGTTCACAATCATGGGGTGGGCGAGTGCGGGGTCTATACATTCGAGGTGGCCGAGACCAAAGTGTCCCAGGTCATGGATTTCGCCCGACAGAATCAGCATCCGCTGCAATGCGTGATGGAGAAGAAGTGAGGTAACATGCCGGCTTTCTCCCAAGGCCTGGAAAAGGCGCTTCACCAAGCGCTGACGCTCGCCAATGAGCGGCACCATGAATATGCAACCCTTGAACATTTGCTGCTCGCCCTGATCGACGACACCGAGGCGGCCGCCGTCATGCGTGCCTGCAACGTCGATCTCGACGAGTTGAAGCATACGGTCCTCACCTATATCGACACCGAGCTCGACAATCTCGTCACCGGCTACGATGAAGATTCCAAGCCGACTGCCGGTTTCCAGCGCGTCATCCAGCGCGCGGTGATCCATGTGCAGTCGTCAGGCCGCGAGGAGGTGTCCGGCGCCAACGTGCTCGTCGCCATCTTCGCTGAGCGCGAGAGCCACGCCGCTTACTTCCTGCAGGAACAGCAGATGACCCGCTACGACGCGGTCAACTACATCTCGCATGGCATCGCCAAGCGCCCCGGCGCTTCCGAGACGCGGACGCCGCGCGGCGCCGACGACGAGCAAGGCAGCCAGAGCGGGGCCGAGCCGCAAGAGGAAGGCGGCAAGAAGAAGCAGCAGCAGGACGCGCTGACTGCCTATTGCGTCAACCTGAACAACAAGGCCAAGGCCGGCAAGATCGATCCGCTGATCGGTCGCGAGAGCGAGATCAACCGGACCATCCAGGTGCTGTGCCGCCGCTCCAAGAACAACCCGCTCTATGTCGGTGATCCCGGCGTCGGCAAGACGGCGATCGCCGAGGGCCTCGCCAAGCGCATCGTCGAGGGCGACGTTCCCGAAGTGCTGCACAATGCCACCATCTTCGCGCTCGACATGGGCACGCTGCTGGCCGGCACCCGCTATCGCGGCGATTTCGAGGAGCGGCTGAAGCAGGTCGTCAAGGAGCTCGAAGACTATCCCGGCGCCGTGCTGTTCATCGATGAAATCCACACCGTGATCGGGGCAGGGGCCACCTCCGGCGGCGCCATGGATGCGTCGAACCTGTTGAAGCCGGCGCTGTCGTCCGGCGCCATCCGCTGTATCGGCTCGACCACCTACAAGGAGTTCCGCCAGTTCTTCGAGAAGGACCGCGCGCTGGTGCGGCGCTTCCAGAAGATCGACGTCAACGAGCCGACCGTCGAGGACGCCATCGAGATCATGAAGGGCCTGAAACCCTATTTCGAGGAGTTCCACAAGGTCCGCTACACGAGCGAGGCGATCAAGGCTTCGGTCGAACTCTCGGCGCGTTACATCAACGACCGCAAGCTGCCGGACAAGGCGATCGACGTGATCGACGAGACCGGCGCCTCGCAGATGCTGGTGCCGGAAGCCAAGCGCAAGAAGACCATCGGCATCAAGGAGATCGAAGCGACGATCGCCACCATGGCGCGCATCCCGCCGAAGACGGTTTCCGCCGACGACGAGAAGGTGCTGCAAGGCCTCGACATCGAGTTGAAGCGCGTCGTTTACGGCCAGGACACCGCGATCACAGCGCTGACCTCGGCCATCAAGCTGGCGCGGGCCGGCCTGCGCGAACCGGAAAAGCCGATCGGCTCGTACCTGTTCTCGGGCCCGACTGGCGTCGGCAAGACGGAAGTGGCCAAGCAGCTCGCCGCCTCGCTCGGCGTGGAACTGATCCGCTTCGACATGTCGGAATATATGGAACGCCATACCGTTTCGCGGCTGATCGGCGCGCCTCCCGGCTATGTCGGCTTCGACCAGGGCGGCCTTCTGACCGACGGCGTCGACCAGCATCCGCATTGCGTGCTGTTGCTGGACGAAGTCGAGAAGGCGCATCCGGACCTGTTCAACATCCTGTTGCAGGTCATGGATCACGGCAAGCTGACCGACCACAACGGCAAGCAGATAGACTTCCGCAACGTCATCCTGATCATGACCACCAATGCGGGTGCATCCGATGCGCAGCGCGCGGCGATCGGTTTCGGTTCGACGAAGCGCGAAGGCGACGATGTCGAGGCGATCAACCGGCTGTTCACGCCGGAGTTCCGCAACCGCCTCGATGCGATTATTCCGTTCGGCTCGCTGCCGGTGCCGGTCATCCATCAGGTGGTGCAGAAGTTCGTCATGCAGCTGGAAGCGCAGCTTTCCGAGCGTGGCGTGACCTTCGACTTGTCGCAGGATGCAATCGCATGGCTGGCCGACAAGGGCTATGACGAGCGCATGGGCGCCCGGCCGCTTGGCCGTGTCATCCAGGAGCACATCAAGAAGCCGCTGGCCGATGAGGTGCTGTTCGGCAAGCTCAAGAAGGGCGGCACGGTGCGTGTCACCGTCGAGAAGAAGGAAACCGGCGAGACTGGCCTGAAGCTCGAATCGCTCGCCGACGAGGCGCCGGTGAAGCCAAAGAAGGAAGACCCGGACGACGTGCCGAAAGCCAAGAAGGCGGTGGCGAAAAAGCCCGCCGCCAAAAAGGTGGTGGCGCAGAAGCCGGAGCCCAAAGGTAAGGACGGCGGCAAGCGCAGCCTTGTGCCGCAACTGCCGCGCAAGAGCTGACGAACCAGCCAGCAAAAAAGCCCCGGAAACGGGGCTTTTTTTATGACACCTTCCGTTAAGCACCCGGCGCCCGCCGGAGCGGTTTGCGCCGGTTCAGCTTGCCAGCGCTATCCGTATCTTGCCGGCATTCTCGGCCAGGACTTCAGGCTTTTCCATCTGTCCGCTGTGCGGCTTCAAGGGAATGCCGTCGAAGCGCGGAATGACATGGACGTGAAGGTGAAAGACGGTCTGCCCCGAAGCTGGTTCGTTGAACTGCAAGACCGTGACGCCATCGGCATCGAAGGCCTTTTTTACGGCCCGCGCAACTTTCTGGACGTGAACGAAGAGCGGGCCAAGCACCACCGGATCCGCGTCGAGCAGGTTGCGCGACGGCGCTTTCGGCACCACCAGCGTGTGACCTTGTCCTTGCGGCATCACATCCATGAAGACGATGACCGCGTCATCCTCGTAGACGCGATGCGAAGGGATTTCTCCGCGCAGGATTTTGGCGAAGATGTTGCTGCTGTCGTAGGTTGCTTCGGCCATGGCGCGCGCTCCGGTTCTTGGCTCGCTGTCTCGTGTAGCGAAGCTGCTCCGGACGGGCAAGACGATCGATCGACATCGGCCATGCCGGCCCGCGCGGCTGAGCGATTGGGTCTCGCTACCCTACTCCGCCAGGTCCTTGCGGAACGGGGTGTGCTCTTCCAGATATTCGCTCATCCGCTCGACTTCGCGCCGCTCGCGTTGGAGGTAGTCGGCCACTGCATTGCGCAGACCTGGATGGGCGATGTAGTGCGCCGAATGCATCGTCACGGGCCGGTAGCCGCGCGCCAGCTTGTGCTCGCCCTGCGCACCGGCTTCAACCACCTTCAGCTTGCGCGAGATGGCGAAATCGATCGCCTGATGGTAGCAGACCTCGAAATGCAGGAATGGGTGGTCCTCGATGCAGCCCCAATTGCGGCCGTAGAGCGCGTCGGAACCGATGAAGTTGATGGCACCGGCAATGTAGCGCCCGTTGCGTTTGGCCATAATCAGCAGGATGTCGTCGGCCATGCGCTCGCCGATCAGCGAGAAGAAATCGCGGTTGAGGTAGGGCCGGCCCCATTTCCTGCTGCCGGTATCCATGTAGAACGCGAAAAAGTCGTCCCAGGCCTTTTCGGTCAGATCCTTGCCGGTCAGCCAGTCGATCGAGATGCCGCCGGCGAGCGCCTCGCGCCGCTCTTTCTTCATCGCCTTGCGCTTGCGCGAGGCTAACGTCGCGAGAAAATCGTCGTAGCTCGAAAAGCCTTCGTTGAAGAAGTGAAACTGCTGGTCGGTGCGATGCAGGAAGCCGGCCGCCGCCAATATCTGGACGTCGTCCTCCGGCGCGAAAGTAACATGCGCGGAAGACACGCCGAGTTTATCCGTCACCGCCTTCAGGCCGGCCGCAAGACCGGCCTTGACGGTGGGGCTGTCCTCGCCCTTGCCGACCAGCAGGCGAGGGCCGGTGACGGGCGTGAACGGCACCGCGCATTGCAGCTTCGGATAGTAGCGCCCGCCGGCGCGTTCGAATGCGTCCGACCAGCCATGGTCGAAGACATATTCGCCCTGGCTGTGCGACTTCAGATAGCAGGGGACCGCCCCGAGCAGCTTGCCTCGCGCGGTTTCCAGCCTGAGGTGATGGCCTTGCCAGCCGGTGCGCCGAACAGCGCAGCCGGAATCTTCCAGCGCGCTCAAAAAAGCGAATGAAACAAGCGGGTTGTAGCCGTTTTCTGCATCGCCGCGCGTAGTGCCGCCGAGGCTGTCCCATTCAGCGCTGGTGAAGGCGCCGATGCCCGCGGCGATGCGGATTGACAGCTCCGCATTCGCCGTTTGTCTTTCGCAATCGTCCCCTTGATCCATGAGGCTTACTTAAGCTCGCTGCGGACCCATACAAGCCCGCTCAGGCAAGCCGTACAAGATCGGGCTCGAATCCTTCGAACGTCATCTGGTCGGCATATTTGAAGGTCAGATCGACGGCAGGCTGGTCATGCACGGTCCAGGTGATCACCGGCATGCCGAGTCTCTCTCGCACGAAGGAGACGAACCGGTTCGGCAGGTCGCCGGCGGCGTAGGAGGTGAAGGCGATGTCATGCGCCAGCATCGCGAAATGCGCCTCGATCAGGTGGTTGTCGTTGCCGTAGGCGGTCAACCCGCCGGGTATGCCGGGTGCATATTTCGCGAACTCGCGGATCAGCCAATGGTCGAACGACATGATCGCGGTCTTGCCCTTGTATTGCTTGAGCATCTTGCCGACGCTTTCGACCAGGCCTTCGTCGTGCCCGGCAGCTCCTTTCAGTTCGACAACCATCGGCACACGGCCGTCGACCAGATCAAGCGCCTGCTGCAGCGTCGGCAAATGGTCGGCGGTGCCGCCGACCTTCAGCGCCGTGATCTCGGCAGCCGTACGCTGCCAAACGAAGCCGTCCTTGCCGGTCAGCCGCCGCAGATCGCCATCGTGGATGATGACGGGGACGCCGTCGGATGACAGGTGCACATCGCATTCGATCGCGTAGCCGCGCTCGGCTGCCGCGGCGAAAGCGGAAAGCGTGTTCTCCCAGCGCGTCTTGTTCATGTCGTGGAGGCCGCGATGGGCGACGGGCCGGGCAGTCAGCCAGGAAAGATCGGTCATGGTCGCAGTCCCGGTCATTCGACTTCGAAGATCGCTTCGATTTCCACTGCGGCATTAAGCGGCAGGGAGGCGGTGCCGACGGCGGAGCGAGCGTGCTTGCCGCAATCGCCGAGCACGGCGACGAGAAAATCCGAGGCGCCGTTGGCAACCAGATGCTGTTCGACAAAATCCGGTGCCGAGGCGACGAAGACGGTGATCTTCACCAAGCGACGGATTTTCTCGAGATCGCCAAGTGCCGCCTGGGCCTGCGCCAATATGTTGATCGCACAGTATTTTGCGGCTTCCTTGCCGGTCGCGGTGTCGACATCGCGGCCAAGCAGTCCGCTCGCCTGGAGCTTGCCCTCCTTGAGCGGCAACTGCCCGGCGGTGAACAGCAGATTGCCGGTCCTGCAATATGGCACGTAATTGGCGGCGGGCGCGGCGGCGGCCGGCAGCGTCACGCCGAGTTCGCTTAGCCGCTTTTCGATTGTTTCGCTCATGCTATTTCCCTATTGCTTGAAGGCGCCGCGCAGGCCGGGCCGAAATTGCTATTTTTGCCTCGCTTCCGCCACGACTTTTTTTAAGCTGGACCATGTTTCCATGCGGCCTGCCATTAGCCGCGATGATCGGAGCACCCCATGCGCGCAACGCGCCTCGCATTCAACGCCGTCCTCCTGACAGCGGCTTCCTGGGCGGCTCCCGCTTTTGCGGTGCCTGCGCTGCAGGCGCATCGTGCTGTTTACGACATTTCACTCGACAAGGCCTCCGATCGCTCCGGCATTACTGGCATCACCGGCCGCATGGTCTACGAGTTCAACGGCTCGCCTTGCGAGGGCTATACGGTAAAGTTCCGTTTGGTGACCCAGATCGTAACCAACGACAACACTAGGCTGACCGACCAGCAGATGACCACCTTCGAGGATGCCGAGGGCAAGACCTTCTCCTTCGTGAACAAATCCTTTGTCGACCAGAACCTCGACAAGGAGGTCAAGGGTACCGCAACGAAGGAGGCCAATGGTCTCAAGGTCGATATCGACAAGCCCGAAAAGAGCAGCCTGGAACTCGCGCCGACCCAGTTCCCGACCCAGCAAATGGTCGAAATGATCGGCAAGGCGGAAAAGGGCGAGCGGTTCTACGAAACCAACCTGTTCGACGGCTCTGAGGACGCCAACAAGGTGGTGACCACCACCGTCGTCGTCGGCAAGCAAGCCGATGCCGACAACACCGATCCGGAAGCGCCGGCGCTGGCCAAGCTCGCCACCGACAAATACTGGCCGGTCGACATCGCCTATTTCGACGATGCCGACAAGGGCGGCGAGGAGGTGCCGGAATACCGGATCAGCTTCAAGCTGCACGAGAACGGCATCACGCGCGATCTCGTCATGGACTATGGCGAGTTCTCGATGACCGGCAAACTGGTCAATCTGTCGCTGTTCGATCAGCCAAAGACCTGCCCGTCGAAATAGGCTCGAACCAACGACAAGCCGCCGGCGCTATCCGGGATAGTAGCGCTTGATCTTGCGGGGCATGTCGCATCGACTTGAGCATGCCGCAATTGCCTATCAACGTCTTACGACGGTAAGCGCCGTGGGGGGAGCAGGTTGAGCAGGATCGACGTTTTTGTGGCGCCGCGGCCCAATGCGACGCTGATCAAGGCCATGACATTCGTCAACCGGATTGTCATGCTGCACGGCATTCCGGGGCTTCGCGACCTGTTGCCATTCAACCGTCTGGCCGTTTTGCGCGGCGTCGCCAATGTCCGCCACATCGATTTTCCGGAGGATGACCGGCAAAGGCTGAAGGCTTGTTGCGGTGCGGGCAAGGCGACGTTCATCACACCCAACCATCCCGAATTCTTTACCGACTGGATGATCGACAAGGAGGTCGTGTCGCGGGTAAGCCCGCTGGCGGCATCCTGGGCCACGCATGGCGTCGTCAATGGGCTTGGCCGGCTGATGCAGAAATTCTGGCTGGCCAACAATCTGATCGCGCAAATCCCGGGCAATAGCGCGGCGGCCAAGGAACATTCGGTGGCCTGGGCGCTGAAAGGGCACGGCGTGCTCCTGCATCCCGAAGGCGGTGTCGGCTGGCATGCCAACATCGTTGCCCCGCTGCTGCCAGGCGCGGTCGAGATGGGGTTCGAGGCGCTGAAGCGCGGTCGCCTGACGGATCCGGATTTCAAGGTTTGGATCGCGCCCGTGATCTGGAAGCTCGCTTTCACGGGGAATGTCGAGGCAGCGCTGGCAAAGGAATGCGCCTATGTCGAGCACAGCCTGAAGATCGAACGCCGTGCCGCCGATACGCTGCCGGAGCGCGTCCATCATATCTACGCGACGCTACTATCGCGCGACGAGGCTGCAAATGGCCTGCGGCCCGATGAGCGGGCTTCATATGACACACGTCAGAAGGATCTGCTGACCGAACTCCTCCGTCGCCTTGCTGAACTTGTTTCGCTCGAAGCCGGCACGCTCGACAATGCCGAGCTTTTGCGCCGGTCGCGGCGCTGGCTGCGGGAAAACACGGACGGCACCGGAAGCCAAAAGCAGGTCCGAACGCTGGCAGATACGATCCAGCGCCTGCAGCGTGTCGGGCCGTGGGCTTCGGCCAATCCGCGCATCACGCAGGAGGAGATCGCCGAACATTTGAAGCGGATCCGCAACGATTATTGCAAGGGTACGCTGCGCGATACGATCAACCGTTTCGTGCCGCAGCCGGCAGGCCCACGCCGCGCCCATATCCGGGTACCGGAGCCGCTAGGCTTGCACGCCTATCAAGGCACCGTCGAGGAGGCACTCGCCGAACTGCACGACCGCATGCAGGCGACCATCACCAACACCATGGCGCAACTCGAGGCCGGCGGCGGCTTCATTTTCTATGCCAATCCCTTCTATCATCGTTAGCGGCGTGTTGGTCGGCGCAAGATGAAGGAGTGCGGCAAGCCTCATGGCGGTCTATGTCGATGCGGCGATCTGGAAATGGGTCGGCCACCGCTGGTGTCATCTGCTGGCAGACGACACCGACGAGTTGCATCGCTTTGCCGGGCAGCTCGGCATCAAGCGCTCGTCCTACCAAGGGCCGCCCAAGACATCGGCGCCGCACTATGACATAACCGGGTTCGAGCGCGATCGCGCGGTGCGGCTCGGCGCCATCGAATGCAGCCGCGAGGAGATCGTCGCTGTTTTCCGGCGTGTGCGGATGCCGAAGGGGAAGATGCGGCGATGACACCGGTGCGCTGATCGCCGCACGCTGAACCGCAACACGCCACAACGCTTGCGTTTGTCGCGCTTCCCCTCTATATGCGCGCTCATTCCACACACGGACTTTGGTGTCTGCCCGGGAGAAATCCGGCTGAAACCTCCGGTGGCGTTCGAGGACAAAGTCCAAAAATGCCTGTGTCCGTGGAGGCTAACCGGAAAGGAAATAAGAATGGCTCTGCCTGATTTCAGCATGCGCCAGCTATTGGAAGCTGGCATTCACTTCGGCCACCAGACCCACCGCTGGAACCCGAAAATGGCGCCCTATATCTACGGCGCCCGCAACAACATCCACATCATCGACCTCTCGCAGACGGTGCCCTTGCTGCACCAGGCACTGAAGCAGGTTTCCGACACTGTTGCCAAGGGCGGCCGCGTGCTGTTCGTCGGCACCAAGCGCCAGGCCTCCGACATCGTCGCCGATGCCGCGCAGCGTTCGGCCCAGTACTATGTCAACTCGCGCTGGCTCGGCGGCATGCTGACCAACTGGAAGACGATCTCGAATTCCATCCAGCGCCTGCGCAAGCTCGACGAAATGCTCGCCGGCGAGGCTCAGGGCCTGACCAAGAAGGAGCGCCTCAACCTCGATCGCGAGCGTGAGAAGCTCGACAAGGCGCTGGGCGGCATCAAGGATATGGGTTCGACGCCCGATTTGATGTTCGTGATCGACACCAACAAGGAAGCGATCGCCATTCTCGAGGCCAAGCGTCTCGGCATCCCGGTCGTTGCTATCATCGATTCCAACTGCGACCCGGACAAGATCGACTTTCCGATCCCCGGCAACGACGACGCGGCCCGCGCCATCCAGCTGTATTGCGATCTGATCGCCAAGGCAGCTATCGACGGCATCGCCCGCCAGCAAGGCGCGCTCGGCGTCGACATCGGCGCATCGGTCGAGGCTCCGGTCGAGCCGGCGCTCGATCAGACCCCGGCCGCCGAGAGCCCGGCAGCCCAGACCCCGGAAGCATAGTAGCGAAGGCCGGCTGCGGCCTTCATCCTTCCAATATGTTGGCGCGGTAAGCGCTACCGGCACCAGGCGCATCATCGAAAATCGATGGTGCGTCGGTGCATTTAGACAAAGAGGCGACAATGAGCATTTCGGCTGCACAGGTCAAAGAACTCCGCGACTTGACCGGCGCGGGCATGATGGACTGCAAGGCGGCGTTGAACGAGACCAACGGCAATATGGAAGAAGCCATCGACTGGCTGCGCAAGAAGGGCATTTCCAAGGCCGACAAGAAGGCCGGCCGTACCGCTGCCGAAGGCCTGATCGGCGTCGATTCCGGCGTCCGCGAGGCAGCGATCGTCGAGGTCAATTCCGAGACGGACTTCGTTGCCCGCAATGCTGCGTTCCAGGAGATCGTCGCCAATGTCGCGAAGGTCGCGCTTGCCTATGGCGGCAAGACCGAGGCCGTTGCCGCCGCTCCCTATCCGGGCTCGGGCAAGTCGGTCGCCGAGACCATCAAGGACGCTGTCGGCACCATCGGCGAGAATCTGGGCTTCCGCCGCTCGGCCAAGCTCACCGTCGAGCACGGCACTGTCGCAACCTACGTTCACAATGCGGTCGCCGACGGCCTTGGCAAGCTCGGCGTGCTGGTGGCCATCGAGACGACAGGCAACGCGCATGTCGCCAACGCCTTCGCCCGCCAGGTTGCCATGCATGTCGCTGCCACCAATCCGATGGCCTTGACCACCGAAGAGCTCGATCCGGCCGCGGTGGAGCGCGAGAAGGCGATCTTCGCCGACCAGGCGCGCCAGTCCGGCAAGCCGGAAGCGATCATCGAGAAGATGGTCGAAGGCCGTTTGCGCAAGTTCTACGAAGAGGTCGTGCTGCTCAAGCAGGCTTTCGTGCTCAATCCCGACATCACCGTCGAGAAGGCGCTGAAGGATGCCGAAAGCGAGATCGGCGCGCCAGCCAAAATCGCTGCCTATCTGCGCTTCGCGCTCGGTGAGGGCATCGAGAAGGAAGAGACCGATTTCGCGGCGGAAGTCGCGGCAGCGGTCAAGAAGTAAACTATCCGCTCGAAAGGCTTTTCCGGCCGGGTGTCCGCGAGGATGCCCGGCCGATTTCTTGCGCGGTGTCGATGAAGGCGCGGAGCTTCGGGGCCATCGCGGCGCGGCGCGGGAAATAGAGGAACAGTCCCGGTTCCTCGATCGATGCCTCGCCAAGGACTTCGACCAGCCGGCCTGCCTCGATGTCGGGCTTGACAAGCGGCTCGAACAGATAAGCGAGGCCGATGCCGGCAAGCGCCATGTCCCTTGCCGACAGCGGATCGCTGACGACCACGCTGCCGCGTGTCTCGACGCTGATATCCTTGCCATGGTCTGACAGATCCCAACGGTAGAGCGCACGTGATCGCAACAGCCGATAGCCGATGCAGTTGCAGGCGGAGAGATCAGCAATTGTTCGAGGCTTTCCGTGGCGGCCGACATAGGCCGGAGAGGCGACAATGGTCGCCCGGAACGGCTGAGTCAGCCGCACCGTCCCCATATCCTCGGCGATCATCTCGCCCAGCCGGATGCCGGCGTCGAAACCCTCGCCGACGATATCGCTCAGACGTTCGTCGGTGACGATCTCCACCGTCACGTCAGGGTAACGTTCCGCCATCGCCGTCAGGATGGGCATCAGCGCCAAAGGCAGCGCCAGACGCGGCGCGTTGATCCTGAGCAGTCCGCTTGCCCGGCCTTTGACAGAGCGGATGCGTTCAATCCGGTCGGCAATGTCTTCCAGCGCCGGCTCCGCCGCAGCGACAAGCGCGGTGCCAGCCTCGGTCAGCGAGACGCTGCGCGTGGTGCGGGCAAACAACGGCTGGCCGATTCGCTCCTCTACCAGCCGCACCGCATGGCTGACCGCTGACGGGCTCATGCCGAGCTCGGCGGCCGCCGAGGCGAAGCCGCCACGCCGCGCGACGGCAACGATTATAGGTAGGTGGCTAAGCAGATCGCGGTCCATTCATGCATGATATCGCATAGTCCATTCGGATAATGCAATCTTATCGGCGGGATAAGGAGGGCGCATCTTTGGCTGCATCACACGGCAATCGCCGAGCAGCCAAGGAGACGTCAAATGACCGACCTCGATTCCGAACGAACCCGTAATCTCGAGACCGTGCGTAAATTCTTTGATCTGATGCACCCGCAAGGACATTGAGGCATGGGGCAACCTTGGGCTGAAGACGGCCGTATCCTTGTCCTCTACCCGCCGGCAGGATTTGGAAACAGCATCGATGGCAAGGCCGCGATCCTGGCGGCCTTCCGAGGCCTCTTCGGCAATTTCGAATTTTTCGATTCGCAGCTGACAGCCATCTATCCGGCAGCGGATTCGGACTCGATCGTCGTTGAGTACAAGAACCGCGCGGTGCTGATCGGCGGCACTGAATACACCAACAGCAATATCGCGATCTTCCGTTTCGAGAGCGGTCTGATCAGCGCCTACTACGATTATTTCGATCCGCGCCGGTTCCAGGTGGTGGTCGATGCGCTGGCCAAGGCCTGACTGCGTATCCCAGGCAAGACCTCAATCCCGCTTTTCAAACTTCAGGAGAAAATCCATGACCATGTCCTACTACACGCTCGGCAACAGCGGGCTGCGTGTCACTCGCCTGGCGCTCGGCACCATGACATTCGGCACGGAATGGGGCTGGGGCGCGGAGAAGGAAACCGCGCGCGCCTTGGTTGATGCCTATGTCGAAGCCGGTGGCAATTTCTTCGATACCGCCGATCTCTATACCGGTGGCACGGCCGAAACCTGGCTCGGCGAATTCATCGCCGAGCGAGAGCTGCGCGACAAGGCGGTGATCAGTACCAAATTCACCTACAACGCCGAACCGGGCAATCCGAATGCCGGCGGCAACGGCCGTAAGAACATCCTGCGAGCGGTAGACGGTTCGCTGAAGCGGCTCGGCACCGACTACATCGACCTCTACATCCTCCATACCTGGGACAGGCTGACGCCCCCGGAGGAGGTGATGCGGACGCTGGACGATCTGATGCGCGCCGGAAAGATCCGGCATGTCGGCCTGTCCGACGTGCCGGCCTGGTACGCAAGCCGGGCGCAGGCGGTCGCCGAGCATCGCGGCTATGAACCGGTTTCGGCGCTTCAGCTCGAATACTCGCTGGCCGAGCGCAACATCGAGCACGAGTTCGTGCCGTTCGGCACGCGCTATGGCGCCGGAATCATGGTCTGGAGTCCATTGGCCAGCGGCGTGCTCAGCGGAAAATACCATTTCGATACAATCGTCAAGGATGGTGGCCGGCTGGAGACAATGCGTGGTTCGACCAATCCCGGTTTCCAGAAATTTACCGATCGCAACTGGCAAATCGTCGCCGAACTGGAGACGGTTGCCGGCCAGCTCGGCCGCAGCATGGCCCAGGTCGCGCTGAACTGGACGGCAAACAGGCCAGGCATTGCGTCCGTCATCGTCGGCGCCACCAGGCTTAACCAACTCAAGGACAATCTCGGCGCGCTTGATTTCGACATTCCCGAAGATCTTCGGGCACGGCTCGATGAGGTGAGCCGGCCGGTCACGCCCTTTCCGTATTCGTTCTTCGGCCCTGAAATACAAGGCGGCCTGACCGGTGGGCAGGCGGTTGGCGGTAAGCCGGCAAGTTATCTGCCGGACCTGCTCATGCAAGGCACTTTTGCCGGCGTGAGCTGACGGCTATCCCGGTCCACGATCTCAACTTTCCGGCTCGGGCGCTGCGTGACATCGCGGCGCCCTTCGTGTATCGGAACGCCCAGTGTTTCGGGGCGCACCGAAACGCGTCACACGCACGATGACGAGGACCAGATGACGGTGAAGCCCCTCTACCGACGTGTCTTGCTGAAAGCATCGGGCGAAGCGTTGATGGGCGAGCAGCATTTCGGCATCGACGTATCGGTGGTCGACCGCATCGCCGCCGACATCGCCGAGGCCCGCGCACTGGGCATCGAAGTCGGTGTCGTCATAGGCGGCGGCAACATCTTCCGCGGCGTCGCGGTTGCCTCGAAGGGCGGCGATCGTGTTACCGGTGACCATATGGGCATGCTCGCCACCGTCATAAACTCGCTGGCGCTACGCACCTCGCTCAACAAGATCGGCGTCGACGCCGTGGTGCTGTCGGCGATCGCTATGCCCGAGCTTTGCGAAAGTTT
This sequence comes from Mesorhizobium sp. ISC25, assembly GCF_042295465.1. Taxonomy (NCBI): domain Bacteria; kingdom Pseudomonadati; phylum Pseudomonadota; class Alphaproteobacteria; order Hyphomicrobiales; family Phyllobacteriaceae; genus Mesorhizobium; species Mesorhizobium sp. ISC25. Next base: position 1,125,557 of record NZ_CP135441.1, read on the forward strand.
TTCGCAGCGTCAGGCGACCGCCTACATGAACCAGGGCAAGGTCGTTATCTTCGCCGGCGGCACCGGCAATCCGTTCTTCACCACCGATTCGGCTGCAGCCCTTCGCGCCGCCGAGATCGGCGCCGATGCTCTGTTCAAGGGCACCCAGGTCGACGGAGTCTATTCGGCTGATCCCAAGAAGGACCCGCACGCGACACGTTTCGAGCGGATCAGCCATGACGAAGTCATCAAACGCGGGCTTTCGATCATGGATACGGCGGCGATTGCACTTGCGCGCGAAAACAACATTCCGATAATCGTCTATTCGATCCACGAGAAGGGTGGTTTCGGCGATATCCTGAGGGGCGGCGGCCGTTGCACGGTTGTCGCAGACGATTGACCGAACCATGAACCCGAAAGGGACCGGTTGCGGATGAGGCTCGAACAGGGCTTACCCTAAGCAGTGAACCCGGGTTAACGGGTCGAGGAGACGATGATGAGTGGCGAATACGACGATCTCAAACGGCGCATGGACGGGGCGATCGCCGCGTTCAAGCATGATCTGGCTTCGCTGCGCACCGGCCGCGCGTCGAGCAACCTGCTCGATGCCGTCCAGGTGCAGGCCTATGGCACCACCATGCCGATCAACCAGGTGGCAACAGTGTCGGTGCCGGAACCGCGCATGATTTCGGTTTCGGTCTGGGACAAGTCGATGGTCAGCGCAGTCGACCGTGCCATCCGTGAAGCCAATCTCGGCTTCAATCCTATCGTCGACGGTACCAATCTCAGGATTCCGCTGCCCGAGCTCAACGAACAGCGCCGCAAGGAGCTGGTCAAGATCTCCCACGGTTATGCCGAGAATGCCCGCGTCGCCGCACGCCACGTTCGCAGGGATGGCATGGACTTTCTGAAAAAGGCAGAAAAGGACGGCGACATCAGTGAGGACGACCATCGCAAACGGGCCGACCAGGTTCAGAAACTGACCGACGAGACAATCAGCACCATCGACCACCTGCTTTCCGACAAGGAAGCGGAAATCATGCAGGTCTAGGGTCTGGCCACGGCTGGCCCGGAAGCGAGAATATGGCAACGCCCGCGCATGTCGCGATCATCATGGACGGAAACGGACGCTGGGCCAAGGCGCGCGGCTTGCCGCGGCTGGCCGGTCACCGCGCCGGCGTCGAGGCGCTGCGCAAGACAGTGCGCGCCGCCCCCGGCCTCGGCATCTCCTTCCTGACCGTCTACGCTTTTTCGTCGGAAAACTGGTCACGGCCGAAATCCGAAGTCAGCGACCTCATGGGCCTGCTGAAGCTTTTCATCCGACGTGACCTCGCCGAGCTGCATCAGAGTGGGGTGCGGATCAGGGTCATCGGTGACAGGGCAGGGCTGCAGCCCGACATAAGGGGCCTGCTCGAGGAAGCCGAAACGCTCACTCTCAGCAACGAGGCGCTGACACTGGTCATTGCCTTCAATTACGGCGGGCGCGATGAGATCGTGCGCACCGCGCGCAAGCTCGCAGCGGCGGTGGCGCGCGGTGAGATCGAGAGCGAGGCGATCACGGCCGATTCCTTTGCCAGCTCGCTCGATACAGAGGGCATTCCGGACCCGGAACTGGTCATCCGCACCAGCGGCGAGCTTCGGCTGTCCAATTTCCTGTTGTGGCAGGCAGCCTATAGCGAGCTCGTTTTCCTGCCTTGCTACTGGCCCGACTTCAGTCGCGAGCACCTGTCCGATGCACTGCGCGATTTCGCCGGCCGCGAGCGCCGCTTCGGCGGACTTGCCGCCCAAGATGTCGCCTCAGGCTGAGGAATGAGCAACCTTCAGCTCCGGGTCATTTCGGCCGTCGTGCTTGCCATCGTCACGCTTGGCCTGACCTGGCTCGGCGGACTGCCCTTCCGGTTGCTTTGCGCTGCCATGGCGGCGGTGATCTTCTACGAGTGGACGCGGATGAGCCGCCCCGTTGCGCCGGCAGGTGCTAATGGTAGGGCAGGTCTCGGCTTTCTGCCCGAGGCGCTGATCGTGGTCTTTATTGGTGCCCTCGTCGCCGGCCTGCCTGCGTCTTTGCTGCTGCCGCTCGTCGCGGCTCTGGTTGCTGTCGCTGCCGTCGCGGCTTTCATGCGCAGGGCAGGACCGTGGGAAGCATCCGGCCTGGCCTATGCGGCCGCGTCCGGCCTGTCGCTGGCTTTGCTGCGCGACGGCGACCTTTCCGGGCTGCTAGCCATTCTGTTCCTATTCGCCGTGGTTTGGGCGACCGATATTTTTGCCTATTTCGTCGGCCGCTCCGTCGGCGGCCCAAGGCTGGCGCCGTCGATCTCGCCGGGCAAGACGCGGAGCGGGGCGCTCGGTGGGGTGGTCGGCGGCGTAGTGGCCGGGCTGCTTCTGGCCGCCGTAGCCGGAACGGGCAACCTCGTCGTGCTTGGCGTGGTCGCACTGGTACTTTCGATCGTCGCGCAGGCCGGCGATCTGTTCGAATCATGGGTCAAGCGACGCCACGGCCGTAAAGATTCCGGCACGCTGATACCCGGCCATGGCGGCATCATGGACCGGGTCGATGGGCTTGTCGCGGCGGCTTTCGCCCTATACGTCATCGGCTGGATTTCCGCGACCGCCGACCATCCGGCACAGGGACTGTTTCCGGTTTGAGCGGCATCGTCGGTGGGCCGGCGCGGGGCTGCGCCATGGATTCGCCTGGATTGATGTCACAGTCGCGGCGTGATCTGTGCCGTGGATGAATTTGAGGGCATGAGTTGAACGAGATTCTTAACGCGGTTTTCAGCACAGAGGGCTTTGTCCTCGGCACGCTGGTGCCTTTCCTGTTCGTGCTGACCGTGGTCGTTTTTGTCCACGAAATGGGCCATTACCTCGTCGGGCGTTGGTGCGGTATCGGCGCAAAAGCTTTCTCGATCGGTTTCGGCCCTGAGATCATAGGCTTCAACGATAGCCGCGGCACGCGCTGGAAGCTTTGCGCCATACCGCTCGGCGGCTACGTCAAGTTCGTCGGCGACATGAACGCGACATCGAGCCAGCCCAGCTCGGAGGAGATCGAGGCGCTGAGCGATGAAGAACGCAAGGTTGCCTTCCACACGCAGCCGATCTGGAAGCGGGCGGCGACCGTCGTGGCGGGGCCGCTGTTCAACTTCCTGCTGACGATCGCCGTCTTTGCCGTGCTATTTTCCGTCCATGGCCGGCCCGTGCTGGAGCCGATGGTGGCTGAGGTCACCGTCGGCAGTCCGGCCGCCGCGGCCGGCATCATGCCCGGCGACCGATTCGTCAGCGTCGACGGCAGCAAGGTCGAGACCTTTGCCGACGTCCAGCGTCTGGTCTCTGGCCGCGCCGGCGACAGCATCACCTTCGTCATGCTACGCGGCGGCAAGGAAATCACCGTGACGGCGACGCCGCGCTTGATGGAACAACAAGACGCACTAGGCAACAAGGTCCAGGTGGCCGTGATCGGCGTCGTCAACAACAAGGAACTCGGCCAGCCACGGCTCATCACCTATAGTCCGGCCGGGGCGGTCGGGGCAGCGGTCCAGGAAACCGGACACGTCATCCAGCGTACCGGCCAGTTCCTGCAACGTTTCGTTGTCGGTCGCGAGGACAAGTGCCAGCTGGGCGGCCCCATCAAGATCGCCAAGATGTCGGGTCAGGCGGCAAAGCTCGGCTTTGAATGGCTCGTGCAGCTTGTTGCATTCCTGTCAGTCGGGATAGGGATTCTCAACCTTTTGCCGATTCCCCCCCTCGACGGAGGGCATCTTCTGTTCTACGGCGTGGAGGCTGTCATCCGGCGGCCGGTGTCCGAACGCATGATGGAAATGGCTTACCGAAGCGGCCTCATATTGGTGCTCGGGTTCATGGGCTTTGTTTTCTGGAACGATCTGTTTGGGTGCTGAAATCATGAAGGAATTTGGCTTCGGCACGAGCAATGTTGAGACGCCGTTTACCATGCGTGGGGATATGCGTGACGCGAAAGCCACGCCGCAGGGTTAAGTAAATACAAATTAACCAGAAGCCTTGCGTGTAGGGAAAATCCGGTTAATACGGTAGGGGAAATTACCGCACGTCCGGTTTTCTCGCCGTGGGGACTTCGAGAAAAGGTACAAAAGCCCGATGAAGGCAGCATCCAAGTTTCTGAGCGCCGCGTCCGCGGTGGCTATGTCCGCCGCTCTGGTTGTACCAGGCGCGCTCGCAGTGCAGTTCGTTGCCACATCGGCCGCCGAGGCGGCTGTCGTCTCCAGAGTCGAAGTCACCGGCAATCAGCGTGTCGACGCGGACACCATCCGCAATTACGTGACGATCAAGCCCGGCAAGGCGTTTTCCAGTTCGGATATCGACGATGCGGTCAAGGCGCTGTTTGGCACCGGGCTGTTTTCGGATGTGCAGATCAACCAGGTCGGATCGACGCTGGTCATCAAGGTGTCCGAATACCAGGTCGTCAACCAGGTGCTGTTCCAGGGCAACAAGAAGCTCAAGGACAACGCGCTTGAGGCCGCGGTGCAATTGAAGCCGCGCGGCACCTTCTCGCAACAGCAGCTCGATGCCGATGTCGAGGCGGTCAAGGCCGCATACCGGCGTATCGGCCGCGACGACGCCGCCGTGACCACCCAGATCATGGATCTCGGCGACAACCGCGTAAACGTGGTCTTCAACATCAACGAAGGCGGCCGCACCCAGATCGCAGCGATCAATTTCGTCGGCAACAGCGCCTATTCGAGCCGCCGGCTGTCGGACATTATCTCCACCAAGCGCTCGTCCTTCCTTTCGTTCGTGCTGCGCGACGACGTTTATGACGAGGACAAGCTGCGCGCCGACCAGGAGCTGCTGCGCCGCTTCTATTACAATCACGGCTATGCGGACTTCCAAGTCGTCTCGGCCGTCGGCGAACTCGACGACACCACCAACAAATACACCGTCACCATCACGGTGCAGGAGGGCGAGCGTTATACGTTCGGGGATGTCAGCGTCGAAAGCACGATCCCCGAGGTCGACAGCAAGTCGCTTGAATCAGTAGTCGAGACCCACAAGGGCGATGTCTACAACGCCAAGAACGTCGAGGACACGATCATCGCGCTGACCGAGAAGGTGGCTGGGTCCGGCTATGCCTTCGCCCAGGTGACGCCGCGCGGCGACCGCAACTTCGAGAACCACACGATCTCGGTCGTCTATACGGTCGACCAGGGTACCAAGGCCTATATCGAGCGCATCGAGATTCGCGGCAACGATCGGACGCGCGACTACGTCATTCGCCGCGAGTTCGATGTCAGCGAAGGCGACGCTTTCAATCAGGTCCTCATCCAGCGCGCGAAGAGGCGGCTGGAAGCGCTCGATTATTTTGAGAAAGTCGAAATCTCTACCGTTCCGGGTTCTGAGCCGGACCAGGTTGTGCTGGTGGTCGACGTGGTCGAGAAATCGACCGGTGAGTTCACCGTCGGCGCCGGTTATTCGAGCGGCGGTGAAACGTCAGGTCCGTCCGTCGAAGGCTCCATCAGTGAGCGCAACTTCCTCGGTCGCGGCCAATTCATCAAGGTGGCGGCGGGCGGTGGCAAGAACTCGCGCGACTACAGCTTCTCTTTCACCGAACCCTATTTCCTCGGACGCCGCATCGCGGCCGGCTTCGACATCTACAAGCAGAGCCGTAACTACGACCATTACGACAGCGACACGACAGGCGCGACCGTTCGCTTCGGCCTGCCGATCACAGACAATATCTCGACGCAACTCGCTTATAATATTGCGCAAGAGAAGTACGAGTTCGACGAGGGCTGCGACCCAGCGGCCGGTTGCGACGTGTCCCAGGCGATCCAAAACGGCGTTAACGAGAGCCCATGGCTCAAGTCTTCGGTCAGTCTCGGCCTGATCTACAATACGATCGACGACATGAAGAACCCGCATGACGGCATTTATGCCAATGTCGGCACGGAAGTGGCCGGCCTCGGCGGCGACGCCAAGTTCATCAAGGTTACGGCGCGCGGCAGCATCTATCAGACGCTGTCCGAACAATTGGATCTGGTGGGCCTCATTTCGGGCGGCGCCGGTCATGTCCAAGGGTATGGCAACGGCGATCTGCGCGTCTTCGACCATTTCCAGAGCAGCGACCGTATGATCCGCGGCTTCGAATACGGCGGCATCGGCCCGGTTGCTTCGGACAACAGCAATGACCATCTCGGCGGCACCACCTACTTCAATGCCTCGGCGGAAGCGCAGTTCCCGCTGCCGGTCATCCCCGAAAGCTTCGGTTTGCGTGGCGCTGTGTTCGCCGATGCGGCAACGCTCTACGGCAGCAAAATCGCAAGTGGCCTTGTCAATTCTTCGACAACCGGCATGGAATGGCGCGCTTCCGTCGGTGTCGGTTTGATGTGGGCATCGCCTTTTGGCCCGATCCGCATCGACTATGCGATCCCGGTCAAGAAGGAAAAGACCGACGACGTGCAGGAATTCAACTTCGGCATATCGACCCGCTTCTGATGCGTGGGTAACGATGCTTCCGGCTCGTTTGGATCCGGATGGCAGTGATCCGAAACTACAGCGCAGCGCGTCCTAGCGGACGCGCGAAGGACGTTGTAGCACTTTGATTTGCGCATGATCCTTTCCGAGGATCGATTTCCGATTTCGGGGTCATGCGCTAGCTGGATATTGCTTCTGGAATGACCGATCCGGTGTTCTTCGCGCCATCACGCCGGTATACGGCCGGCGAAGTCGCGAATCTGACCGGCTCGATACTTGTCGATTCCGGTCTCTCCGATGTATCGATCGAGGCTCTGGCGCCCGCCAACGAAGGCGGCGAGAACGCGCTTGTCTTCGTCGATGGCAGGCGCAATTTCGCGCTGATGCAGGCACTGCGGGCGGCAGCGGTTCTCTGCCCTGCCGAATTTGCCGGCAAGGCGCCGGCGGGCATCGCGGTGCTGGTGCATCCGCGCCCGCAGCAGGCTTTCGCAATGGTCGGGCGCCTGCTTTTTCCGGCGGCTGCAACGCCTGGACCGATGACCGGCGAAACCGGTATCTCGCCGCACGCCCATATCGATGCGACCGCCCATGTCGAGGCCGGTGCGATCATCGAAGCGGGTGCGGTCATCGGACCGCGCGCTGCCATCGGCAGCGGGACCGTCATTGCCCCGCATGCGGTCATCGGTCCGTCCTCTCAGATCGGTCGCGACGGCTATGTCGGTCCAGGTGCCAGCGTGCAATATGCGTTGATTGGCAATCGCGTCATCATCCATGGCGGTGCCAGGATCGGCCAGGATGGCTTCGGTTTCGTAGCCGGCGCCAAGGGTCCGGAGCGAGTTCCGCAGATCGGCCGCGTCATCATCCAGGACGACGTCGAGATCGGGTCGAATACGACCGTCGATCGCGGCGCCATGTCCGACACAATCATCGGCCAGGGTACCAAGATCGACAATCTGGTACAGATCGCCCACAACGTTCGCATCGGCCGCAATTGCATAATAGCCGGGCTTTCGGGTATTTCCGGTTCCGTGACGGTAGGCGACAACGTCACCATGGGTGGCGGCGTCGGCCTTGCGGATCATTTGACCATCGGGTCCGGGGCCAAGCTTGCGGCAAGAAGCGGGTTTATGAGCAATGTGCCTGCCGGTGAGATTTGGGGAGGATATCCGGCGCAGCCGATGGCGGAAGCCATGCGCGAGATAGCGGCCTTGCGCAGACTTGCACGGACGCGCAAACAGGGTGAGGGGGGAAATGGCTGACATCGCAGCGGCGACGCTCGAAGCGGTTGACATAATGCGGCTGATGAAGCTCCTGCCGCACCGCTATCCGTTCCTGATGATCGACCGTATTGTCGACATAGATGGCGACGAATCCGCCATCGGCATCAAGAACGTCACCATAAACGAGCCGCATTTCCAAGGTCATTTCCCCGACCAGCCGGTCATGCCCGGCGTGCTGATCATCGAGGCGATGGCGCAGACGGCCGGCGCCATCTGCATCCGCAGCCTCGGTACGGAAAAGCCGTCGCTGGTTTATTTCCTGACCATTGACAATGCCAAGTTCCGCAAGCCGGTCGTTCCAGGCGACCAGTTGAAAATTCATGTGAAGAAAATCAAGAAACGCGGCAATCTTCTCAAATTCGCTTGCGAGGCCCTCGTCGATGGCGCCAAGGCGGCGGAAGCCGAGATCTCGGCGATGATGGTCGCAAGCGGCTGACAAACGAATGCTAATGAAAATCCAGACAGTCATCCATCCATCGTCGGTCATCGAGGCAGGCGCCCAAATCGGCGAAGGCGCCCGCATCGGGCCCTTCTGTCACGTCGGTTCCGACGCCGTGATCGGCGACCGCGTCGAACTGGTCAGCCATGTCTCGGTGATTGGCGCGACCACCATCGGTGCATCGACCAAGGTCTATCCGATGGCGATACTGGGCGGGCCGCCGCAGAACACCAAGCACAAGGGCGGCCGTACCACGCTGGTGATCGGCGAGAACTGCACGATCCGCGAAGGCGTCACCATGCATGTCGGCACCGATTCCAGCCGCGGCGAGACGACGATCGGCGACAACGGCAATTTCCTTGCCTATGCCCACATTGCCCATGACTGCGTGGTCGGCAAGAACGCCACCTTCGCCAATCAAGCGACGTTAGGCGGGCATTGCGAAGTCGGTGACAATGTCTACATCGGCGGCCTTACCGCGGTTCACCAGTTTGTACGCATCGGCGATAACGCCTTTCTCGGCGGCTGCTCGGCGATCGTCGGCGACGTCATTCCCTACGCCATCGCCGTTGGCAACCGTGCCAGCCTTCGCGGCCTCAACATCATTGGCCTGAAGCGCGCCGGCTTGCCGCGTTCGGAGATCCACTTGCTGCGCAAAGCCTATAAGACGATCTTCGATCGTTCTCGGACCGTCGGCGAAAACATCGAATTCGCCAAGGCGGAGTTCGCCTCGTCGCCGACTGCCATGAAGATCGTCGATTTCATCGCCGGTCGCGGCAAGCGGCACTATGCCGTGCCGTCGCTCAAGGGTGGCGACGGCGACGATACCGATGATGAAGACTGAGAGCAGATGACGAAGATTGAGGCTGCCGGAAAGGGCCTTGATCTCGCGCCAGATGCCAAGGTCGGCATCATCGCCGGCGGCGGCAGTCTCCCGGTCGAAATTGCCCGAGCGCTCGCCCGGCAAGGCAAATCGCCATTCGTCGTGATGGCGGCGGGCGAGGTCGACCGCATAGCCGATTTCGAGCCCTATGAGCAGGCAGTCTTGAGGCTGGAAGACGTCGGCTCGCTGCTGCCGATGCTCAAGCGGCATCACGTTACGCATCTGGTGACCGCGGGTCATATCACGCGCCGCCCCAGGCTGAGCGCCATGCGCCTCAATTTGGGCCTGCTCGCCTGGCTACCCAGCCTCTTCGTCGGTGTGACCCGGGGGGACGATACCGTGCTGAAACTGTTCGTGCGCAGGATCGAGCGCAGCGGCATCAAGGTCGTCGGCGCTCACGAGATCGTGCCGGAGCTGGTCGCCGCCGAAGGCCTGCTGACCAAGGCGGCGCCACGCAAATCCGACTGGCGCGACATCGAGGCGGCGCACGCTGCTGCAAAAGCAATTGGCGCGCTGGATATCGGCCAGGCGGCTGTTGCGGTCGGTGGCCGCGCCATTGCGTTGGAAGGCGTCGAAGGCACCGACGGGCTGCTCGAGCGGACAAGGGAGTTGCGCGGGCACGGCAGGCTGGCTGGCAGGAGCCGTGGTGTTTTGGTCAAATGCGCCAAGCCTGGTCAGGAACTGCGCGCCGATCTGCCCTCTATCGGTCCGCTGACCGTCGATGCGGCGCATGCCGCCGGACTGGCCGGCATTGCCGTCGAAGCCGGTCGCTCGCTGGTGCTCGAAGGTCCCGCCACCATCGGACGTGCCAACGCGCTCGGCCTTTTCGTGGTCGGCCTGCCTGCTGCGGAGCCGGCGCATGGCGAATGACCGGCCGTTGAAGATAGCCGTCGTCGCCGGCGAAGAGTCCGGCGACCTGCTTGGCGCCGACCTTGTGCAGGCGTTAAAGCGGATGACCGGGCGCGAAGTTCGGCTTGTCGGCATCGGCGGCCGCCATTTGCAGGCGTTCGGCCTGGCGCCATTGTTCGACGGCAGCGAGATCGCACTGATGGGGCTTAGCGCCATCCTGCGCGACCTACCGCGCCTGATGCGGCGGATCGGCCAGACGGCAAACGCGATTGCCGGTGAAAAGCCCGATTGCCTTATCACCATCGACAGTCCGGATTTCTCGCTGCGCGTCGCCAAGAAGGTGCGTGCTGCCGACCCGACGATCCCGATCGTCCATTATGTCTGCCCGAGCGTTTGGGCTTGGCGGCCGGGCAGGGCGCCGGCGATGAAGCCATATGTAGATCACATCCTTTGCATCCTGCCGTTCGAGGTGAAGGAACTCGCCCGCCTGGGCGGGCCGCCCGGCACCTATGTCGGGCATCGCCTTGCACATGATCCGGGCATAATCAGTGCCGTCAGGGCGCAGGCGCAGCCGCGTGATCTGTCTGCAGATCACGTTAAAACGTTGCTTGTATTGCCCGGTTCGCGTCGTGGTGAGGTGCGGCGCCTGGTTGGGCCGTTCGGCGAAACGGTGTCGATCCTGCGGGCGCGCGGGCACCGCTTGCGCCTGCTGTTGCCGACGGTGCCGCACGTCGCCGACCTGGTCAGGTCCTCGGTCGCGAGCTGGGACGAGAAGCCGGAGATCATCCTCGATGCCGAACGCAAATGGCAGGCCTTCGGCAAGGCCGATGCGGCGCTGATCGCGTCGGGGACGGTATCGCTGGAACTCGCCTTGGCAGGTGTGCCGATGATCTCCTGCTACCGGCTCGATCCGGTCATGCGCATGGCGCAGCCGCTGATCAAAGTATGGAGCGCAGCCTTGCCCAATCTCATCGCCGACCGGCCGGTTGTGCCGGAACACTACAATCAATATGTGCGGCCGCATTATCTGGCGCGGCAACTGGAGGCGCTGTTCTTCGATACCGCCTACCGCGCCTGGCAGAAGGACGGTTTTGCCGACATTGCCGGGCGTATGGCAACCGCCAAGCCGTCAGGCGAGATGGCGGCGGGGGTGGTGATGGGGATGGTGAGGAAGTGAGTGAATAGTGAATAGTGAATAGTAGTTTCTATAGACAGGGAGCGACGCTTTGCTACTCCCATTCACCATTCACCATTCACCATTCACCATTCACCATTCACCATTCACCATTCACCAACCATCTTCACCGCTTCGCGATCGGCACGTAATCCCGTTCCGGCGCGCCGGTATAGAGCTGGCGCGGGCGACCGATCTTCTGATGCGGGTCCTCGATCATCTCCTTCCACTGCGCGATCCAGCCGACGGTGCGGGCGACCGCGAACAGCACGGTGAACATGGTGGTGGGGAAGCCCAGCGCCTTCAGCGTGATGCCGGAATAGAAATCGACGTTCGGATAGAGCTTCTTCTCAATGAAATAGGAATCGGTCAGCGCGATTTTTTCCAGCTCCATGGCGATGTCGAGCAGCGGATCGTCCTTGATGCCGAGCTCGCCCAGGACCTCGTGCGCGGTCTTCTGCATGATCTTGGCGCGCGGATCGTAGTTCTTGTAAACGCGGTGGCCAAAGCCCATCAATCGGAACGGATCGTTCTTATCCTTGGCGCGCGCAATGAATTCCGGGATGTGATCGACATGGCCGATCTCGCCCAGCATGTTCAGGGCTGCCTCGTTGGCGCCGCCATGTGCGGGACCCCATAGGCAGGCGATACCGGCAGCGATACAGGCAAAGGGATTGGCGCCCGACGAGCCGGCCAGGCGGACGGTCGAAGTCGAGGCGTTCTGTTCGTGATCGGCGTGCAGGATGAAGATGCGCTCCATCGCGCGGGCCAGCACCGGATTGATCTTGTATTCCTCGCAAGGCACGGCGAAGCACATATGCAGGAAGTTGGCTGCGAAATTCAGCTCGTTCTTCGGATAAATGAATGGCTGGCCGATGTGGTATTTATACGCCATGGCCGCGATCGTCGGCATCTTGGCGATCAGCCGCATCGAGGCGACCATGCGCTGATAAGGGTCCGAGATGTCGGTGGAATCGTGGTAGAAGGCCGACAGCGCGCCGACCACGCCGCACATCACCGCCATCGGATGCGCATCACGGCGGAAGCCGGTGAAGAAGCGCGACATCTGCTCATGCACCATGGTGTGGCGCGTCACCCGGTAGTCGAAATCGTCCTTCTGCGCCTTGGTCGGCAGTTCACCGTAGAGCAAGAGGTAGCAGACTTCGAGGAAGTCGCCGTGCTCAGCCAGCTGGTCGATCGGGTAGCCGCGGTGCAAGAGAATGCCGGCATCGCCATCGATGAAGGTGATTTCCGACTCGCAGCTCGCCGTCGACGTAAAGCCGGGATCGTAGGTAAAGACGCCGGTGGTGTTGTAGAGCGAACCGATGTCGATGACGTCAGGTCCTACCGAACCACTTCGTATCTTGAATTCATGGGTTTTGCCGCCGAGTTCCAGCTTTGCCGTCGATGCCTGGGTTTTGCCGCCAAATTCCATTTTTGTCGCAGGTTCGGTCATAGCAAACTCCTTTTTGTTTCCTCAGGCCGGCAAAGGCAAAATATCTGAACCCAACACGTCAAAAGCATCGGAACACGCACATTTGCGCCCGCAATTGAATCTGCGCGCCAGATTAGGCCAAGACCCAATGTTGCACTGCGAAACACACCTTTCAATGCCAATCTTCTTGGGCCAGTTTGCTAATCGATTTGATCAGCGATCCGCGCCAGGCTTTCCTCGCGGCCAAGCACGGCAAGCACATCAAAGACACCTGGCGAGGTACTTTTGCCGGTGAGCGCGGCGCGCAAAGGTTGGGCCACGGCGCCGAGTTTATGGCCGCCGGCCTGCGCATAGTCGCGGATCGCAGCTTCCGCGGAGGCGGCAGACCAGGCCGAAACCGTGGCTAGTGCCGCATGAGCGCCCCGCAGGATCGCGCGCGCCTCACCGCTGAGCAGCGCCGCCGCCTTCTCGTCGACCGGCAGCGGCCGCTCGACGAACAGGAATGCAGCCCCTTCAACAAGTTCGACCAGCGTCTTGGCGCGCTCCTTCAGGCCGGGCAAAGCGGCAAGCAGTTGCGCCTTGCGTCTGTCGTCGAGGCGCGCGGCGATTGCCGGGCTGCCTTCTAGATAGGGCAGAGTGGCGATGAAGATGTCGAGCAGCGCTGCCTCGTTCATGCGGCGCATGTGCACGCCGTTGAGCGCTTCGAGCTTGGCGAAGTCGAAACGGGCGGCGCCCTTGTTGACGTCGCCAATGTCGAACCATGCGATCATGTCGGCGATCGACATGATCTCATCGTCGCCATGGCTCCAGCCAAGCCTCGCCAGATAGTTAAGCAGCGCCTCCGGCAGGTAGCCCATGGCGCGATAGGCCTCGACGCCAAGCGCACCGTGCCGCTTCGACAGCTTGGCGCCGTCGGCACCGTGGATCAACGGGATATGCGACATCGACGGCACCTCCCAGCCCATGGCCTGGTAGATTACGGTCTGGCGTGCGGCGTTGGTCAAATGATCGTCGCCGCGGATGATGTGGGTGATGCCCATGTCGTGATCGTCGACGACGACGGCATGCATGTAGGTTGGATTGCCGTCCGAGCGCAGAATAATGAAATCGTCGAGATCCTTGTTGGGAAAGCGCACGTCGCCCTGGACGCGGTCATGCACCACCGTCTCGCCGTCTGTCGGCGCCTTGATGCGGATCGCCCCCTTGGCGCCGGCCGGCGCCTCCGAGGGGTCGCGGTCGCGCCATCGTCCGTCATAGCGAGGAGGCAGCCCCATGGCCCGTGCGCTCTCGCGCATTGCTTCCAGCTCGGCAGGCGTCGCATAACAATAATAGGCCTTGCCCATGCGAACGAGCTCCTCGGCCACCTCGCGATGGCGCGGCGCACGCTCGAACTGCGACACCGGCTCGCCGTCCCATGCCAGGCCAAGCCAGGAAAGCCCGTCGAGAATGGCCGCGGTTGCCGCATCGGTGGAGCGCTCGCGGTCGGTGTCCTCGATGCGCAGCAGCATCGTGCCGCCTGTGTGCTTGGCATACAGCCAGTTGAACAGCGCCGTGCGCGCGCCGCCAATGTGCAGATAGCCGGTGGGCGAGGGGGCAAAACGGGTGACGACCTTATCGGGCATGGAACTCTCAGGCGGGCGAAGGAAGGGGGTTTGCGGACTTTCGCGCGTTGCGCGTTCATGTAGCATAGGAGGTCGAGGGCGCAAGGGGCAGACCCGATGGCTGTGCGAGGCCGTGGTGCGGGCGAGGGCGAGGACGCTGGTAGCGGCGTCAGCGAACGCTTGCTGTTTGCCGCTCCCCTGCCTGTCCTGCCGACACCGGCATTGCTGCCCGCTCCGCGCTTCGATGCTCCGTCGCTGCCGGCCAGCGACCCAGCAACGGTTTCCGTGCCCGCGGGCGAGCCCATCGTGCGCCTACGCCGTCGTTTCCGCCTTCCGTCACCGTCCCGTATCCGCAACAGCGTAACCTCGGCGGCCGGCCTGGAACTCGACCGCGGCGTCGCCTTCCTGCTGGTGCCGGTGTTCCTCGCATGCGGGGTGGTCGTTTATTTCGCGATGGCGGCTGAGCCGGCCTTCCCACAGCCGATAGCTATCGTCGCCTTGGCAGCCCTTTGTGCCGTCGTCTCGCGGTCATGGCCCAGGACGCGCCTCTGCTTCAAGGTGGCGTTGCTCTGCGCGCTTGGCGTGCTTGCCGCCAAGTTCGAGACCTGGCGTGTCGGGACGCATATGCTCGGTTCCGAAATCTCGACGCGGCTGACCGGTCGCGTCGTATCGTACGAGCCCATGGCGAGCGGCCGCATCAGGCTGACGATCGATGTGATCTCAACCGCCAGGCCGACACTGCGCTACATGCCGGAACGGGTCCGCGTTTCGGCGATGAAAATACCGGCTGAGCTGACCGCCGGTTCCGAGATCGCCGGCTATGTGCGGCTGCTGCCGCCGACCGGGCCGGTGCGGCCCGACAGCTATGATTTCTCCTTCGACAGCTATTTCGCCGGTATCGGCGGCAGCGGCTTTTTTCTCGGCAATCCGAAAGTCGTGTCGTCGGGCAGCATGCCGCTTGCCGCGCGGCTTTCTTCCGCGATCGAAGACGCGCGCGAATCCATCGCCGACCATATCCGCAGCCGCATCGGCGGCGCCGAGGGCGAGATTGCTGCTGCGCTAATCGTCGGCGTGCGCGCCGGCATTCCCGAGGAGATCAACGAAGCGATGCGGCGCACAGGCATCTACCACATCATCTCCATCTCGGGGCTGCATATGGCGTTGGTCGCCGGCACCATCATGGCGCTGCTACGCGGCGCCTTTGCGCTGTTTCCCGATTTCTCATCGCGACGGCCGGTCAAGAAATATGCCGCGGCCGCCGCGCTTTTTTCGATTGCGGCCTACCTCGTCTTTTCCGGCATTGTGGTAGCGGCCGAACGCAGCTTCATCATGCTGGCGGTGATGCTTATCGCCGTGCTGTTCGACCGGGCCGCGCTCACCATGCGCAACCTGGCGATCTCGGCCATCGCCGTCATTCTGGTGTCGCCGCACGAGGTGGTTGGTCCGAGCTTCCAGATGTCCTTCGCCGCGACGGCGGCCCTTGTCGGCGCCTATGCAGGCTGGTCCGATTACCGCGCCGGCAGGGCCACCACGCCGCCGCCGCGGCGGTCGCCGCTACGCTTTGCCACTCGAAAGGTCCTGCTGGGCATGGGCGGCCTGGCGATGACCTCGATCATTGCAGGGAGCGCCACGGCGCTTTTCGCCATATGGCATTTCCAGCGCGTGGCGCCGCTCAGCCTGTTCGCCAATCTGGCCATCATGCCTATCGTCTCACTGGTCGTCATGCCCTTCGCCGTCCTCAGTGCGCTGGCGATGCCGTTCGGCGCGGATGGGCCTTTCCTCTACGTGATGGGCAAGGGGCTGACGGCGATGATCGCCCTGTCCGGGTGGATCTCCGAGCGCTCGCCGATCGATGCGGTCGGGCTGATTTCGCTGAGATCTGTCCTTTTGGTGACGATCGCCCTCGTCATTGCCAGCATGGCGACGACCTGGTTGCGGCTCGCGGCACTTCCTTTCGCGCTCGCCGGCTTGCTGACGACGACCCAGACGCGCGTACCCGACGTATTGATCTCGGAGGACGCACGGCTGGTCGCGCTGCCGATCGGCAGCGGTGAACTCGCGGTCAACCGGGCACACCCGAATGAGTTCACCATCGACAACTGGAAACGCGCGCTCACATCAGAGGCTATCGTCGCGCCGGAAACACCTGGAAAGAACGATCCGCAATTCGACATTGCCGATCCGGCCGACCTACCGCCGGGCATGCCGTTCATTTGCACGGACGGCCTCTGCCTTGCCAGGCATCCATCCGGCGCGATCATCGCGCAAGCC
The DNA here is from genome assembly GCF_042295465.1 of Mesorhizobium sp. ISC25. Classification (NCBI taxonomy): domain Bacteria; kingdom Pseudomonadati; phylum Pseudomonadota; class Alphaproteobacteria; order Hyphomicrobiales; family Phyllobacteriaceae; genus Mesorhizobium; species Mesorhizobium sp. ISC25. The sequence continues at coordinate 1,141,909 of NZ_CP135441.1, forward strand.
AAGGACCGCGATACTGCACGGCCAGCCTGCGCCTTTGCCAGCTTGATCGTCATCGACGACGCCACCGCCCATAATCCCTGCTACTACGACCGGCTGGTCCTCGTCGTCACCAAACGGCAACTGGCGCGCGCGGGAAGTGCGGCCATCTATTTCGATCCACAAGCGGCAACACGCCCCGAAATCCGTTTCGCCGTCGAAAAATCATACCGGCCCTGGCACGTGCAGCGGAAATTTTCACGCGCGGCGCGAGGCCTGCCGCCATACCGCAGGGCCGACAAACCCAAAGCCGGCGCCAAGGGCGGAGCTCAGTAGCGGCGGATCAGTCCGACGAGCTTGCCTTGCACTTTGACCCGGTCTGGTCCGAAGATGCGCGTCTCGTAGGCCGGATTGGCGGCTTCCAGGGCGATCGAAGCGCCCTTGCGGCGGAACCGCTTCAGCGTCGCTTCCTCCTCGTCGACCAGTGCCACCACGATCTCACCGGGGCTCGCCGTATCCGCATTGCGGATGATCACCGTGTCGCCGTCGAAAATGCCAGCCTCGATCATCGAATCGCCTTTGACCTCGAGCGCATAATGCTCGCCGCCCATGATCATATCCGGCGGCACCGAAATCGAATGCGTCTGGTGCTGGATGGCATCGATCGGCACACCGGCGGCGATGCGGCCCATCACCGGGATCGAAACGGCGGCGACGACATCGTCGTCATTGCCGGCTGCAGGGACGCGCGACGATGTCGGCTTGCCCTGCCGAGGGGCACCTTGCCCAAGACTGCCCTGGATGACACTCGGCGAGAACTTGCGTGCCGCATTGAGGCCGGGGGCGATCGAGTCAGGCAGGCGCAGCACCTCCAGCGCACGGGCCCGGTTGGGCAAACGGCGAATGAAGCCGCGTTCCTCCAGCGCCGTTATCAGCCGATGGATTCCCGATTTGGAAGCCAGGTCGAGCGCTTCCTTCATCTCGTCGAAGGAGGGCGGAATACCGCTTTCCTTCAACCTTTCGTGGATGAACATAAGCAGTTCGTGTTGTTTGCGTGTCAGCATAGCGACCCCCAACAGAATCAGAAAAACAAACCCAGAACAAACACTATCTGTTCCAGTTGTGTTCCGCAACTGTTTAAAGTTTAATGAATGCGTTAAGGCTCGGGAAACAAACGACGTCCCCTACCGGGGTACCGCATTTTCACCCGCCGCGAGCCTCATCGCCTTGATTCTGCTGTCGTTTGCGCCCTTCTGGCTTCCTAGAATGCGCCACTGGCATCGGCCGTCGGTCGGCAAAAGGCACGGAAGTGAACCCGTATCGACTGTATGGTTTGGTCAATGCACCGTGAACGAAACGAACTCAAAACGCCAACCTCGGGTTAAACTCCTGGTTTCCACCGCCTGGTCAGGCTGCTTCTCGCTGGTGGAGCCTTGCTGCGCGCTACCTGGTAATGGAAGAACAGTCGATGCGTGTCCGGCGTTGCGTTGGATCTTTGGGGGAGCAGGCAAATCATGACAGGAATTCCCGATCTCGCGGCCATAAAGGCGATGGATGGCGCAGATCCGCTGCGCGCGATGCGCGACCGTTTTGTGTTGCCGCAAGGAGTGATCTATCTCGACGGCAATTCGCTAGGAGCTGCTTCACGTGCCGCTTTCGATGAACTGTACAAGGCCGCGACCGAGGAATGGTCGCATGATCTCATCCGCGCATGGAACACGGCCGGCTGGTTCAACATGCCGCTTGAACTTGGCGACCAGCTCGGGCGCCTGATCGGTGCCGCGATCGGCCAGACGGTGGTCTGCGACACGACGTCGGTCAACATCTACAAGCTGCTGCACGCCGCCATGGCTATGCGGCCGGAGCGGCAGGTCATCGTCGCCGAGGGCGATAGTTTTCCGACGGACCTCTACATGGCTGAGGGTGTGGTTTCGACGCGAAAAGATACGCTGCTGCGCCTCTCGGGGGTCGACGCGCCGAGCATCGAGGAGCTGATCGACGAACGCACCGCCGTGGTGTTGGTCAACCACGTCAACTACAAGTCGGGCGAACTGCGCGACATGCCGGCGCTGACGCGCAGGGCCCAGGAAGCCGGGGCGATGATCGTCTGGGATCTCTGCCACACCGCCGGTGCGATGCCAGTCGAGCTCGACAAGGCAAAGGCCGATTTTGCCGTTGGCTGCACTTACAAATATCTGAATGGCGGACCGGGCGCGCCTGCCTTCATCTATGCGGCTGAGCGGCATCTTGCCGACATCCAGCAGCCGCTCACCGGCTGGTGGGGCCATGCACGGCCCTTCGCCTTCGAGCCAGGCTATGCGGCCGGCACCGGCATCCGCCGGTTTCTGTGCGGCACCCAGCCGATCCTGTCGATGCGCACGCTGAAGGGCGCGCTCGACATCTGGAACGATATCGACATGACGGCGGTGCGCAAGAAGAGCATCGCGCTGGCCGATCTGTTCATCGAGCTTGTCGAGGCAAAGTGCGGCACTTACGGGCTCACGCTCGAAAGCACGCGCGACGGGGAAAAACGCGGCAGCCAGATTTCATTCATGCATGAGCATGGCTACCAGATCATGCGCGCGCTGATCGAACGTGGCGTGATCGGCGATTTTCGCACGCCATCGACCATGCGCTTCGGCTTCACCCCGCTCTATGTCGGCTATGCCGATGTCTGGCAGGCCGTCGAAGTGCTTGAGGACATCCTGCGCACCGGTGCGTGGAAGGATGCGCGCTTCGCCATCAAGGCGGCTGTCACTTGAGATTGATGCGAGAGCTGGAGCCGTGAGGCTGGCGACGACGCGCCGCGCGATGCTTACGGCTACGTTGCAAGGCCATATTGCCAGGGGAGGGCGCAGGGTGTTCGAACGTCACATTGCCGATTGGGATAACGCCTATGCCAACGGCGCCAACATAGCCGGCAGCGATCGCTGGCCGGCGGCCTGGATCGAGCCAGCGCGGGTTTTCCGCGACGTGCTTTCGACCGAGGGCAGGGCGCGGCTCGACTTGGCCTATGGCGATAAACCACGCAACCGGCTCGATCTTTTCCTGCCGGCCACCAAGCCCAAGGGGCTCGTGGTGTTCGTCCATGGCGGCTACTGGATGGCATTCGACAAGAGTTTCTGGTCGCATCTTGCCGCTGGCCCTGTTGATCGCGGCTATGCGGTTGCGATGCCGTCCTACACGCTCTGTCCGCAGATACGCATTGCCGGCATCGTCAAGGAAGTCGGCGCGGCGATCGGCACAGCGGCGGCGATGGTCGCAGGGCCGCTGATGCTGACCGGACACTCGGCCGGCGGCCATCTTGTTAGCCGGATGGTTACGGCGACGACGCCGCTGGCGCCCGAAGTGGTCCGGCGCGTTCGTCGCGTGGTGTCGATCTCGGGAGTGCACGATTTGCGCCCGATCATGTGCACCGGCATGAACGAGACGCTGGCGATCGATGAGGCCGAGGCGCAGGCCGAAAGCCCGGTGCTGCTGCGCCCGATGGACAAGGCCCGCCTGACCTGCTGGGCCGGCGGCGGCGAGCGCGCCGAATTCCTGCGCCAGAGCGCGGTGCTGGCCAACATCTGGATCGGCCTAGGTGCCTCGACCAGCTCTGTGGTCGAGCCTGACCGGCACCATTTCAACATCATCGACGGTTTGGCCGATCCAGACCATCCGCTGACCCAGACCTTGATCTCGGAGTGAGGCAGGTTCAGCGTAGCATCAGCACGTCGCAGGGGGAGCCCGCCGCCGCGGCAGGCGCGAACGGCGCGCGGACGATCAGCCCGTTGGCATCGGCCAGCATTTTCAGCATCGAGGAGTCCTGGATGCCGAACGGCATCGCCGCGAGGGTGCCGGCGTCGTCTGTGACAACAGCCCGCACATAATCCTGCCTGAGATCGTTGGCCGGCATGGCAGCACCGAGCCGTGCCCGACGCATATCCTGCTGAAAGGCGCGGCCGCCGAGCCGCGCCAGCAGCGGCTTCACAAAGAGCTGGGTGCAGACAAGGCTTGCCACCGGATTGCCGGGCAGGCCGATGCAGCGAATGTCGCCCAGCCGCCCGAACATCAGCGGCTTGCCCGGCCGCATGGCGATCTTCCAGAAATCGAGCGTCATGCCTTGCCCGGTCAGCACGTCATGGACGAAGTCGTGGTCACCGACCGAGGCACCGCCCAGCGTGACGATGACGTTCGCGCCAGCCTTCACGGCCTTTTCAACCAATGCGGCGATCGCCTCCCTGCGGTCCGGTGCGATGCCAAGGTCGAGCGCGCGCGCACCGACCGACTGTGCGGCAGCGGCGACACCATAGGCGTTGGAGGAGATGATCTGGTCGGGGCCCAGATTGCTGCCCGGCGGCAGCAATTCGTCGCCGGTGGCGATAATGGCGACCAGCGGCCGCTTGACCACGGCGACCTCGGGATGGTTGGCCGACGCCGCCAGCGACAAGGCCGCCGGATCGAGCAGGCGGCCCTTGGGCAGCAGGACATCGCCCTTGGCGAAATCGAGCCCGAGGCGACGGATGTTGCGCCCCTGCACCGTCGGCTCCGTCACTTCGATGCCGCCGCCGCCGAGGTCGCGGACGTTCTCCTGGATGACGATGGTGTCGGAGCCTTGGGGAAGCGGCGCGCCGGTAAAGATGCGCACAGCCTGCCCCTGCTGCACCAATCCGGAAAAGCCGCGTCCGGCCGGCGCCATGCCGATCACCGAAAGCCTTGCCGGTACGGACGCGATGTCGGCCGCCCGCACGGCATAGCCGTCCATGGCGGAAGCGTTGAACGGCGGCTGGGTGCGGAGCGCCACAACCGGCTCCGCCAGCACGCGGTCGGCGGCATCCAGCAGCGCGACGGGTTCGCCGGCCAGCTCTGCTGCGCCGTCCAACAGGCGCTCGAGCGCCTCGGCAACCGGGACCAGCGCCATTATCGGCCTGCCCCGGTGGCCCCGCCTCCGGTGATCTTGTAGTCGCCGGATTTGCCGCCGGTCTTTTCAACCAGCCTGATGCCGGAGATGACCATGGCGCGGTCGACCGCTTTGGCCATGTCGTAGATGGTCAGGCAAGCGACCGAGACGGCGCTCAGGGCTTCCATTTCAACGCCGGTCTTGCCGGTGACGCGGGTCAATGCCGTCACCTTCAGGCCGGGCAGCGCGGCGTCCGCCTCGATATCGACAGATATCCTGGTCAGCAGCAGCGGATGGCAGAGCGGGATCAGTTCATGCGTCTTCTTGGCCGCCATGATGCCGGCAATGCGCGCGGTGCCCAGCACGTCGCCCTTCTTGGCATCGCCGGCAAGGATCATGTCCAGCGTCTCGGGCCGCATCGCGACAAAACCTTCCGCAACTGCCGTGCGCACCGTCTCAGCCTTGTCGCCGACATCGACCATATTGGCTTCGCCCTGCGCGCCAAGATGGGTGAGGGCGGCCGCCATCGTCAGATCGCCTCTGCCGGCGCCTTGCCCGTCAGAAGCAGGCGCGTTGCCGTGGCCACGTCCTGCTGGCGCATCAGGCTCTCACCGACGAGGAAAGTGGCGATGCCGCTCCGCTCCAGCCGGCGGCAATCGTCATGCGAAAAGATCCCGCTCTCACTGACCAGAAGGCGGCCGGCCGGCACCATCGCTACCAGCCGTTCCGAGGTCTCGAGCCTGGTTTCGAAGGTCCGGAGATTGCGGTTGTTGATGCCGATCAGCCGCGATGACAGCCGCAGCGCACGTTCCATTTCCGCCTCGTCATGCACTTCGACCAGCGCGTCCATGCCCAGCCCGAAAGCTGTCGCTTCGAGTTCTCTTGCCAACGCGTCGTCGACGCTGGCCATGATGATCAGGATGGCATCGGCGCCCCAGGCCCTGGCCTCGTGGACCTGATAGGGGTCGAACAGGAAATCCTTGCGCAAGGCAGGCAGCTCGACGGCAGCGCGCGCAGTGGTGAGGAATTCGGGCGCCCCCTGGAAGGAGGGTGCGTCGGTCAGCACCGAAAGACAGGCGGCACCGCCTTCCGCATAGGCCCTGGCCAGCGCCGGCGGATCGAAATCGGCGCGGATCAGGCCTTTGGACGGGCTAGCCTTCTTGATTTCGGCAATCAGCGCGAACCTGCCGGATTTGCGCTTTGCCTCAAGGGCGGAAAGAAAGCCGCGCGGCGCGTCGGCATCCGTCGCGCGTGCCTTGATCTCGGCAAACGGCACTTGCGCTTTGGCCGCCGCGATCTCGTCGCGCTTGTAAGCCTCGATCTTGCGCAGGATGTCGGACATAGTTTTAACCGTTCGAAATCTCGACCAGCCTGTCGAGCACTTTTAGCGCGCGGCCGCTGTCGATGGCCTGCGTTGCCGTCACCATGCCGTCGGCAAGTGTCGTCGCCTTGCCGGCCACCACCAGCCCGGCGCCGGCATTCATCAGCACCGTATCGCGAAAGGCGCCGGCGGCGCCGCCCAGCATGTCGCGCATTGCCTGGGCATTGTGGGCGGCGTCGCCGCCGCGCAACTCGTCCTTGGTGTGACGCTTCAGCCCGACTGCTTCCGGGGTCAGCGTAAAGCTGCGGATCTCGCCGCCGGCCAGTTCGGCGACAAGTGTCTCGCCGGTGGTGGTGATCTCGTCATAGCCGTCGCCATGGACGACCCAGGCATGGTCGGCACCAAGCTCCTTCAACGTTTCTGCCACCGGCATGATCCATTCGGGCAGGAACACACCGACCATCTGCCGTCTGACACTCGCCGGATTGGAAAGCGGGCCCAGCAGGTTGAAGATGGTGCGGGTTCCGAGCTCGACCCGGGTCGGGCCGACATGCTTCATTGCCGGGTGATGCGCCGGCGCGAACATGAAGCCAACGCCGGCCTCGTGGATGCAGCGGCCGATCGTCTCCGGAGGGATGTCGATCTTGACGCCCAATGCGATCAGCACATCGGCGGCGCCGGTCAGCGAGGACAGTCCGCGATTGCCGTGCTTGGCGACGGGCACGCCGCTGCCGGCGATGACGAAAGCGGATGCGGTCGAAATGTTGACGCTGTGCGAATTGTCGCCGCCGGTGCCGACAATGTCGATGGCGCCCTCGGGAGCTTCGACGCGCAGCATCTTGGCGCGCATGGTGGCGACGGCGCCGGCGATCTCGCTGACGGTCTCACCGCGCACGCGCAATGCCATCAGAAAGCCGCCGATCTGGCCGGGGGTGGCATCGCCGGACATGATGATGTCGAAGGCCTCGCGCGCCTCCTCGAACGAAAGAGCGCTGCCGGCGGCGACCTTGGCGATGTGGATCTTCAGCGCGCTCATCTGGCCAGGGCTTGGGTTACGGCCGTTTGATCGATGCGGACGTCATATTGCGTCTGCAACTGCGCCACCAACTGGTCGAGCAGGTCGTCGGACAAACCGGAGGTGAAGGATTTCTGCGCGTCCTGGGGTACTGAGCTGGCATCGGCCCCGGCAGGCTCGAACACCTCGGCAACCTTGAACAGGATCTGTCCGTCGCCGGTAGGCGAGGGGATCAGCCCGGTGCCGCCTTCGCCGACGCCGAACATCGCGGCGGCCCCTTCCTTGCCGAAATCGACGTCGTCAGCATCGCGCTTGACGCCGCGCTTGGTCTGCTTTTCGAGCTTGAGCTCACCGGCGATCACCTCGAGCGTGGCGCCGGCTTTGAGACGCTTCTCGAGCTCTTGTGCCTTTGCGGTAAGCCGTTTGGTGGTCTCCGCCGCGGTCCAGTCGGCCACGACCTTCTGGCGGACTTCGTCCAGCGTGCGGTCGCGGGCCGGCGTGATCGCGCTCACGTCGTAGAAGACGAAGCCGTTATCGGCGGTGGTGAGACCCTCATTGTCGGTTCCGGGTTCGGATTCGAACACCGCCCTGATGAGTGCCGGCGATTCCGGCAGGTCTTTGACGATGCTTCCATCCGGCCGTTGGCCGGTGCGGTCGATGGCGTCGATGGTGACGACCTTCAGCTTCAATTTGGCGGCTGCCTCGGCGAGCGAACTGCCCGAGGCGCGCGTATCCTCGTAATTGTCGTGCACGTCCAGCAAGATGCGGCTTGCCTCGCCCAGTGCCAGGTCCTTGCGGATCTGCTCGGACACTTCGGCCAGCGGCTTCACCACTTCCGGCTTGATCTCGGTGACGCGCAGCAGAACGGGGCCAAAGGCGCCTTGCACGACCGGGCTGACTTCATTGACGTTGAGCTTGAAGGCAGCATCGGCAACCGCCTTGTCGGCGATCTTGTCCTTGGCCAGCGTGCCGAGCACCGTGTCGGCCGGCGTCTTGCCTTCGGCGGCGACGATCTTGTCGAAGGTCGCGCCGGTCCTGAGCGAATCGAGCGCCGCCTTTGCGGCATCAGGCGTCTTGAATACAAGCTGCTCGATGGTGCGCATCTCCGGCGTGGTGTAGCGCGCCTTGTTCTTGTTGTAGTCGTCGCTGACCTGTTGGTCGGTCACCGCGCTCAAATCCATGATGTCTTCCGGTTCGAGCCTGACATAGGAGAACTTACGGTATTCGGGCGCGGCGTAGGTCTTCTTGTTTTCCCCGAAATAGGCCGAAAGCACGCTGTCGGACGGCGCTTCTATCGGCTCGACAAGCGATTTCGGCAAGGTCAGGTAATCGATGGTGCGATCTTCGCCGCGATAGAGCGCGACCGCCTTGAAGAACGTATCCGGAGCCTTGAGGCCATCCGAAACCGCCTCGACGATCTGCTGGCGGACCGCGACCTGGGCGCGGTTCTTCAAATAGTCTTCCGGCCGCATGCCGATCTGCCGAAGCAGGTACTCGAAGGTTCTCCTGTCGAAGGTTCCGGCAGGCCCTTTGAACGCCGGGTCTTCACGCGTCAGTTCGGCGAGCCGGTCCTTGGACAGGCCGAGGCCGAGCTTGCGGGCCTGCTCGTCGAGGACGGCGCCCGACACGAGTTGCGCCAGCACCTGGTTGTCGATGCCGAGCGTCGTCGCCTGCTCACGGCTGATGCGCTGGCCGAATTGCTGCGACATGACGCTGAGCTGGCGATCGTAGGCGAGGCGGTATTCGTTGATCGAGACCTTGGTGCCTCCGGCCGTAATCACGGCGTCATGGCCGGCAAGACCGCCCATCAGCCGGCCCGAGATGCCCCAGATGGCGAAGCTCAACACCAACAATGACAGCAGCAGTTTCGCGACCCAGGTCCCCGCCGCACTTCTCAACATACCAAGCATGAGTACTTCCGATTTTTGCGCATTTCGCATGCGCCGAGTCTGAAACAAGCGCAATAGCGCCCTTCCTGCCCACTGTCGATTGCTTTGTGGCCTGATTTTGATAGTGAGGGCCAGCTGGAAATTGCCCGGAGAAACAAATCCCATGACGCCTGGAATCCGCCCGCTCGTCGCCGGTAACTGGAAAATGAACGGTACCGGCGCCTCGCTCAACGAACTCAGGATGATCGGCAACGGCTTCATGAGCGGGCTCGACGCCGAGACCGAAGCGGTGGTCTGCGTGCCGGCGACCTTGCTTGCGCACGCCGCCGAGATTCTGTCGCGCACGCCGGTGCGGGCCGGCGGGGAGGACTGCCATACCGAGGAAAGCGGCGCCTATACCGGCTGCATTTCGGCCGAGATGCTGAAGGATGCAGGTGCCAGCCATGTCATCGTCGGCCATTCCGAATGCCGCGCCGATCGCAAGGAAGACGATGCCATTGTGCAGGCCAAGGCCTCCGCTGCATGGCGCGCCGGGTTGGTGGCCATCATCTGCATTGGTGAGACAAGAGCCGAACGCGAAGCAGGAGCCACGCTCGACGTGCTGTCGCGCCAGGTCTCTGGCTCGGTCCCGCCAAACGCCACGGCGTCCAACACTGTCATTGCCTATGAGCCAATATGGGCGATCGGCACCGGCTTGACGCCGACTGCCGCCGACGTCGCCGAGGCACATGCCCATATCCGCGAGGAACTGGTGCGGAAGCTTGGCAATACGGCAGCCAAGATGCGCATTCTCTACGGCGGCTCGGTCAAGCCGTCCAACGCCGTCGAGCTGCTCGGCGTCAGGAATGTCGACGGCGCGCTGGTCGGCGGCGCCAGCCTGAAGGCGGCGGACTTCCTCGGCATCGCGGAAGCCTATCGAAACATCGCTTGATACCGGGACAGCTTGCTGGATTTGAGCGACGGCCGGCGCCGAAATCGTTGCAAAGGACGCATTGCTTCCCATATTCCGGCCACGGGCTTGGAAATGCCGTCAAAGCATTGTATTGAGCCGCCTCCAAATCAGCGGCCGCGCAAGGCCTTGCCAGGATAAATTATGGAAACCGTACTGATCGTCGTCCACCTTATGGTCGTGCTCGCGCTTGTCGGCGTGGTGCTGCTGCAGCGCTCCGAAGGCGGCGGCCTCGGCATCGGCGGCGGATCGGGCTTCATGACCGCGCGTGGCGCCGCCAATGCGCTGACGCGGGCGACGGCGATTCTGGCCGCGGCTTTCTTCGTCACTTCGCTGACACTGTCGATCGTAGCGCGCTATGGCGAGAAGCCGATCGACATTCTCGATCGCGTGCCGGCGACCTCGGACGGGGCAGGCAAGGGCGTACTCAACCAATTGCCCGGAACCACGACGCCGACGCCGCCTTCGGGCAACACGGCGCCGACCCCACCGTCCGGCAATGGCGCGGCAACGACGCCTCCGGCAACCGCTCCGGCGACGCCGCCAGCGACAAACGGCGCCACCGCGCCGGCCACGCCGCAGGTCCCCAACCAGTAATCGGGCAACTTATGCCGCGATCTGTTGTCGTTTGAACACAGTCGCGGCAAATGCCGCACGATCAAGAAGATTCGACAGCGCCTCACGCTTGAGGCGCTTCCGGCTAATCGATTATACGTTGCACGCGGCATTCTCGGCGTCCTTGGGGGGCGCCGGGCGACGCCGTGGGCAACAAGCATTGAACGATCGGATCTTCCCCATGCAGCTTCGCAGCTTCATTTTTGCCGGCCTTTGTGCCGTGCTCAGCCTAGGTGCGCCCGCTTACGCGGCCATGCCGACGGCAAACTCGGCCCACAAAGCCGCAACAACAACCGACGTCGTCAACGTCGCTGCCAAAAGCGATGCGGCGCAATTGAAGCTTCTCAAGAAGAAGAAAGATCCAATGCCGGGCGACCTTGCACAGATCCGCAAGATCGAAGCCAAGATCGCAGTCGACAAGGAAGCCGCTCGCGCCAAGGCACTCGAAGCCAGGAAGCTGGCGATGCGCGAGGCGGCGAAAGCCAAAGCCGATGCGGAACGGCAGGCATTCCTTGCCAAGAAGAGCCAGCCGCTCGCGACGGCCAAGGTGGCTGACGCCACGCCGGCCAAGAAGAAGACCGTCAACATCATCGAACCGATTACGCCTATCGTGCCGATCCAGTCGGCCGAGCCGATCCCGGCCGAGGCCATGAACGTTGCGCTGACCGGCAACAATGGCGAGTTGCGCAGCGAACCGGTCGGGCAGAAGCCGCAGAGCGTCGGGCTGTTCGCGGGACTGTTCGGCGGCACATCCTCTTCGTCGATGTCGCTGCTTCCGGAAACACGCGCGCTCGACGCCGCGCTCGAAAGGAAGCAGGCCAAGCGGCAGTTCAAGGTCAAGCCGGAATTCGTGCCGCAGGAGGTCGAATTCACCGGCTACAACCCCGGCACCATCGTCATCGATACCAGCGCCCGTCGCCTCTACCTCGTCGAATCATCGTCAACCGCCCGCCGATATGCCATCGCGGTCGGCCGGGAAGGCCTGCAGTTCAAGGGCACAGTTGCCGTCGGCGACAAGCAGGAATGGCCGCGCTGGATTCCGACGCTGGATATGCAAAAGCGCGAACCCAAGCACTATGGCCAGTACAAGGACGGTATGCCCGGCGGCGGCGACAATCCGCTCGGTGCGCGCGCCATCTATCTCTACGATGGCAAGAAGGATACCCATCTGCGCATCCACGGCACCATTGCGCCGCAGTCGATCGGAACCAGCGCCTCCAATGGCTGCTTCCGCATGATCAACGAGCACGTAATGGATCTCTACCGCCGGGTGAAAGTAGGCACCAAAGTCGTCATCATCTGACGCTTTGACAGATCGTGCCAAAAGGGCCGGCCTCGCCGGCCCTTTTGTTTTGATACGCCAACGACCAGAGCGCCTTCTTGGGAAAAAGCCTTCGCGGCGGTTTTTTCTCTGGCGGAATCAATTCGGCCGCGTTAAGCGATGACTCCCATGGCGCGATATGTATTCATCACAGGCGGCGTGGTTTCCTCACTTGGAAAAGGCATTGCTGCAGCGGCCCTTGGGGCTCTCTTGCAGGCGCGAGGCTATCGCGCACGCATCAAAAAGCTCGATCCCTATCTCAACGTCGATCCCGGCACGATGTCGCCCTACCAACACGGCGAAGTCTTCGTGACCGATGACGGGGCCGAGACCGATCTCGATCTTGGCCATTATGAGCGCTTCACCGGCCGCTCGGCCAACCAGCAGGACAACATCACCACCGGCCGTATCTATAAGAACATTATCGAGCGCGAGCGGCGCGGCGACTATCTCGGCGCCACCGTGCAGGTCATTCCGCACGTCACCGACGAGATCAAGAACTTCGTCCTCAACGGCAACGACGACTACGATTTCGTGCTGTGCGAGATCGGCGGCACCGTCGGCGACATCGAAGCGATGCCGTTCCTGGAAGCGATCCGCCAGCTCGGCAACGACCTACCGCGCAACAACGCCGTCTACGTCCACCTGACCTTGATGCCTTACATTCCGACGGCGGGCGAACTGAAGACCAAGCCGACGCAGCATTCGGTCAAGGAGTTGCGCGGCATCGGCATTGCACCCGACATACTGCTGGTCCGCGCCGACCGGCCGATCCCCAAGGAAGAGCGCAGAAAGCTGTCGCTGTTCTGCAATGTCCGCGAAAGCGCCGTCATCCAGGCGCTCGACGTGCCGCATATCTACGACGTGCCGATGGCCTATCACAATGAAGGGCTCGACTCGGAAGTTCTGGCCGCCTTCGGCATCGATCCGGCGCCGAAGCCGCGCATGGAACGGTGGCAAGCGGTGTCCAACCGCATCCACAATCCGGAAGGCGAAGTGACCATTGCCGTCGTCGGCAAATATACCGGCCTCAAGGACGCCTACAAATCGCTGATCGAGGCGCTGTCGCATGGCGGCCTCGCCAACCGGGTCAAGGTCAAGCTCGACTGGATCGAAAGCGAGATATTCGAAAAGGAAGACCCGGCGCCGTGGCTGGAGAAGGTCCATGGCATTCTCGTCCCCGGCGGTTTTGGCGAGCGCGGCTCGGAGGGCAAGATCCTGGCGGCGAAGTTCGCGCGCGAGCGCAAGGTGCCGTATTTCGGCATCTGCTTCGGCATGCAGATGGCCTGCATCGAGGCGGCGCGTTCGCTGGCCGGCGTCGAACACGCATCATCGACCGAGTTCGGCCCGACCGCGGAGCCGGTCGTCGGCTTGATGACCGAATGGCTGAAGGGCAACATGCTGGAAAAGCGCAGGGAAACCGGCGACCTCGGCGGTACCATGCGGCTCGGTGCCTACCAGGCCGACCTCGCCAAGGGATCGAAGATCGCCGAGATCTATGGCGATACGCAGATTTCCGAACGCCATCGCCACCGCTACGAGGTCAATGTCGACTACAAGGAGCGGCTCGAGGATTGCGGCCTGGTGTTTGCCGGCATGTCGCCGGACGGGGTGCTGCCGGAAACGGTCGAATATCCCGACCACCCCTGGTTCATCGGCGTGCAGTACCATCCCGAGTTGAAAAGCCGGCCGCTCGATCCCCACCCGCTGTTTGCCAGCTTCATCGAGGCGGCGGTAGAGCAGTCGCGGCTGGTCTAGACTAGCCGCCCATGCAAACTTACGTCGCGCTGCTCTACAGCATTGTCCTGGGCGAGGGGCGGCGGGTCGTCATGTCCGATCTGAAGGCGATGGCCGAAAGCCTGGGTCTGAATAACCCGCGCACGCTGGTAGCGACCGGCAATCTGGTCTTCGAGGCGCAAGAAACAGAACTTGCGGCGTTGGAGCAGCGGCTGGAGGCGGCGTTCGCAAAGACTTTCGGCCGCCACGTCGACATCATCGTGCGCCGCGCCGACGGCTGGCTGAGGCTGGCGGCCGGCAATCCGTTCCCAGCCGAATCGGCTGAGACCGCGGACCAGGTGGCGGTGCGCGTGATGCGGGCGCCCGTTCCCGCCGAGACCGCCGCGGCGCTTGAGGCATATGCCGGCAAGGACGAGAAGCTGCGGATTGTCGACGGCGACATCTGGATCATCTTTTCCCGCGAGATGCCGAGTTCGCGGCTGCTTGCGGCGGTGAGCCACAAACGTCTCGGCATCGGCACCTCGCGCAACTGGAATACAGTGCGCCGCCTGGCCAAGATGGTCGCAGAATAAACGGGGCGGCTCGCGCCGCCCCGAGTCCGTTCAGGCCTTGGCTATCCTGGCTCCGGCACCGAGCGCCATCGTGCGCGGCACGTAGTAGATGACGCCGGCAATTGCCACGCCGAAGAACCAGCCATAGACGCCCCACCATGACGGCAGCAGGCTGGTGAAGTTGGGCAGGATCGAGGAGAAGACCGCGCCGATACCGGCGGCGATGAAGGCATTAACATGCCAGCCGCCCTGAACGCGGAATTCGCCATTCTCCCTGTAGAGCGCCTCGACGTCGACCTCGCCCTTCCGGATCAGGTAGTAGTCGACCATCATCACGCCGAAGATCGGCCCCATCGTCGCGCCAATGATGTTGACGAAGGAGGCAGCACTGCCTTCCCAGGGCGCGAAAGGATAAAGCACAAGCGCGATCAGCGCGTAGCCGCCCTTCTTGAAGTCGATCTGCCGTGGAAAGACGGAGAAGTCGAAGGCCGGCGACACGAAGTTCGCCGCCACATTGATGCCGAGCGTCGCCACCGCAAAGGTCAGGGCTGCGAGCGCCGCCAGGAACCAGCTGTCGAATTTCGCCGATATCTGGTCGGGATGCAGCAGCACCTCGCCATAGACGTCGAAGGCGGCGATCGTGGTGACGCCGGCGACCAGCGAGAACAGGATAAGATTGACCGGCAGGCCCCAGATGTTGCCCTTGCGCAGCGATGCCTTATCCGGGGCGTAGCGCGCGAAATCGCAGAAGTTGAGATACAGTGCGGAGAAATAGGTCACCCAGATCGCCGCCACCGCAAACAGCGAGGTCCAGGAGCCCGGCGTGCCCGGCACGCCTGCGTCCTTTGTCTTTTCCAGCAGCACATCCATCGGGATGTCGCTGGTGAAGGCGAAGGTGCCTGCCTTGATACAAAGATAGATCGCCAGGATCAGCATCATCACCCACACCGCCGGTCCGGCCCAATCCTGGAAGCGGCGCACCGTTTCCATGCCCTTCTGGATGATCAGGAGCTGCAGCGCCCAGATGACGACGAAGCAGATCACCTCGAGCCCGGAGTGGCCGAGGAAATGTGTGCTCTGGTTGAAGTCCGCGAACCATTGCGAGCGGATCAGCAGGGCTACTATCGCGCCGGAGGCGGCCGCCGTCTGCGCGCCGTACCAAAAGCAGGCTACGATGGCGCGCACCAGTGCCGGTATGTTGGCGCCCCAGATGCCGAAGGAGGCACGCGCCAAGACAGGGTAGGGCACCCCGGTCTTCACGCCGGCATAGCCGACCATGTTCATCAACGCATAGATGATCAGCGAACCGATACCGATGGCGATGATGAAGTTGACGAAGCCGCCGCAAAACAGGAACAGGCTGGCCGCGAGATAGTAGCCCCACAGGCTGTGGACGTCCGACGTCCAGACGTTGAAGATCGAGAACGGTCCCCAGTTTCGAACCTTCGCCGGAGCGAGATCCTCATTTACAGGTCCGGTGATGCGCCTTGTATGGTCATTGCTATGTCCTCCCCTTGCAACCGCACGCGCCTCCACGCATGGCACGCAGGTTAAGCCTGACGCAGGGGAACCGGCAAGCAGACGATTTTCCGGCTTTGGACTTAAAGACATTCAATGAGAAACGCGCTTATCGGCCGGACGATGCCGTGGCTGCGATATTGAGCTTCGCCGCTGATTCGGTCGCTGCTTGCTTGCCGGCCGGTCGAGCACCGGCGACCGCCGACGTCTCGAAACTGGCCTCTAGCCAGGCTATTGCGCCGGTCACGTCGTCGAGGGCATAGGTTGCGGCCGTCGGTCCGTTCGGCTTCACGCGGATGGAGATGCCGCCAATTTCGTTGATTGCCTCGAAACCGTGTTCGTCCGATGTATCGTCTCCGAGGAATATCGGCCGCCGGCCGATAAAGGGCGGAATGTCCATAAAACGCCGGATGGCAGCACCTTTGACGGCTTCCAAAGGCATGAGCTCGACGCCGGCGTTTCCCGGAAGCACCCGATAGCCTTTCGGAAGCCGGGCCAATGCCTGTTCGACGAGCTGGATTGCGGGCGCAAGCAGTTGCGGTGCTGCCCTTGTATGAACGGCAAGGACCGGCCCCTTGCGTTCGACATAGACCTTGCCGCTGCCCAGTTCGGCCTCGATCTCGTCGGCAAGGGCGGCGATGTCGGCCGGCGCGTCGGCGGCATCGATCGGACCGCTCGGCGTCAGCCGGTGCTCCAGCCCATACAGTCCGGCGGTCCGCAGCTTCAGCGGATGGAACAGCTTGTCCACGGCGGGGATCGATCGGCCGGTGATGAAGGCGACCGCACCATCCAGCCGCCGCTCGATGTGTCCAAGCAGGTTGCGCAATTCCTCGCCGACGAACACCGCGTCGGGATGGGCAGCGTGTTCCAGCAGGGTTCCGTCTATGTCGAGGAAGAGCGCCCATTGCCCTTCCGGCAGGTTCAACGCCGGCGGTTGTTCAAAGCTTTTCACGATGCTGCCTTCCGTGCCCGCTCGAACATCGAGATGACGTTGTTGGTGTTCGATGGCGGGCGCTCGCCGGTTCCGGTCACCCTGTCGAGATCGCCGCGTTTGCGCAGGCGCGCGGCATCCAGCAGCATGCTGCCGGCCCAGCGGTAGACATTGTTGTCGCGGACCATCTCCCGCATCGGCCGCAAACGCTCGCGCTGCTCTTCCGGCGTCATCGTCAGCGCCTGCAACAGCGCCTCGCTCATCATGGCAGCGTCGTAGGGGTTGACGATCAGTGCTTCCAGCAATTCGCGCGAGGCTCCGGCAAAGGTACTGAGCAAAAGCACGCCCTGTTCGTCGTCGCGCGCCGCGACGAATTCCTTGGCGACAAGGTTCATGCCGTCATGCAGGCTGGTGACCATGCAGATGTCGGCGGCGCGATAGACCTCGTAGACCTGCTCCTGCCGATGATGTTCGGCGACCATCAGGATAGGGCTGTATGTCTCGCTGCCATAACGCCGGTTGAGCTCCTCGGCATAGCGACGGCATTCGTCATGGAGTTGCTGGTAGGCGGGCAATGTCCCCCGGCTCGGCGCGGCGATCTGCAGGAAAACCACCTTGCCTATCCATTCGGGATATCTCGTGAACAATTCGTCCAGGGCATGGAAGCGATCGAGAATGCCTTTCGTGTAGTCGAGGCGCTCGACGCCAACGCATAGTTTGGTATCCGTAGACAGGCCGAATCTGTCGCGTACGCTGGCGCGGCACTCCTCCACAGACGGCAGTTTTGCCAGCAATTGGGCCGGCCATTCTATGGAAATGGGATAGGCGTGGACCAACGTGGTCTGCCCACCATAGGAGATTGCCGCGTCTGCCCGTTCGATCCGGCTCTCCAGAAAACGGTCGACACTTTCGGTGAAGTTGTTGGCATGGAATTGGGTATGAAAGCCGATGATCGAACTGCCGAGCAGTCCTTCCAGGATCCGCTCACGCCACGGACAGATGCTGAACACTTCCGAATTGGGCCACGGGATATGCCAGAAGGTGATGACTATCGCGTCCGGCAGGCGCTGGCGAATCATGCGCGGCAGCAGCGCAAAATGGTAGTCCTGCACCAGCACGATCGGCCGTTCGTTGCGGGCTTCGGCAACCACCGTATCGGCGAATTTGCGGTTGACGGCCTCGTAGGCGTCCCAGTCCGAGGCGCGAAAGACGGGGCGGGTGAAGGCGATATGGCAAAGCGGCCATAGGCCCTCATTGGCGAAGCCCAGATAATAGCCCTGATATTCCTCCTCCGTCAGCCAGACCCTGCGCAGCGTGTAGGACGGATTGCCTGGCGGCACCTGCACCCGGTCGTCTTTGTCGACGGTGAGGCGATCTGCCGTGCCGCCGCCATAGGCGATCCAGGTGCCGGCACAGGCGCGGGTGATGGGCTCGAGTGCCGAAACCAGCCCGCTGGCCGGCACCAAAAGTTGGACCCCGTCATCCTTGATGTTGTGGATGTAGGGTTCGCGGTTGGACACCACGATGACCTGTGCGTCCGGCAGGTCGTCGGCCAGGATCTTGCGCAAAGTGTCGGGCGACCACGTGACCAGTGCCGCATCGGCCGACTGGCCGTTCTTTTCGAACTCGCGCAGCACCTTGCGTGCCGCTTCCGATGCGACATCCTCGCTCGGCGTGTATGCGGCCGCCGTTGCGCGGCCGCGACGCTGGCGGGATATCGATAGGAGAATGGCAAAAGCGGAAAAGCCAAAACTTGCAATCAGCAAAACCCAGAGCAGGTTTACAGTATAATCTGACATGGAATGTAATCTCGCCTCCGGCCAGCTGATAGCCGTTTTTTATTTGTTTTTCTGGTTCGCGGCCGTGTGACAACGACAGCGTTCCCGCGCCGCCCCTTTTTGCAACGCACAAAGAGGCTATCGGTTCCGGACGATTGCAATGCGGCGCGTCATTTTCGATGCGCCGCAGCGCGGCGGCATCAAGTGCGCACGATGAGCGGCACCATCCCCTCATACCGATCGGCGAGAAAGGCGACGACCCGGTCGCCGACACGCTGGAATGTGAGGTCGACCACCGTCGAGCCGACACCCAGATGCCGCAATGTCAGCGTGTCGATGCCGATCGGCAGCCTTGGGCGGGTGACCCGGATTTCGCTGTTCCAGCCGTCGATTTCGAGCCCAAGGCAGGCCTGCATCAGCATGAAGGCCGATCCCGCTGACCAGGCTTGCGGCAGGCACGCGACGGGATAGGCGATCGGCGCTTCGCCCGGCGACCGGGTAAAGCCGCAGAACAGTTCCGGCAGCCGCATGTTGAAATGGACAGCCGATTCAAACGTGCCGCTCATCAGCCGGACCACGCTGTCGCGCACGCCATAACGTGCCAAGCCGGCACCGCACATGGCGGTGTCGTGCGGCCAGATCGAACCATTGTGGTAGGACATCGGGTTGAAGAATATCGCATCGTCGGCCAGCGTCCTCACTCCCCAACCAGAGTGGAACGACGCGGAGAGCAGCTGATCGGCGACCATCTGCGCCCGTTCCGGCTCGGGCAGCCCGACAAAGAGAAGATGGCCGGCATTCGACGTCCGTACCTTGCAGAGCTCGCCTGCACCATCGATCGCCAGTGCATAGAAATTGAGATCGTCCATCCAGAAATGGCGTTCCACCGCGGCGCGCATGGTTTCCGCGCGTTCCTCCCAATGATCGGCCTTGTCGTCCTCGCCGCGGCGGCGGGCGAGCGCCGCCAGCCCACGGAACGCGGCAAAGACGTAGCCTTGCACCTCGACCAGGGCGATCGGCCCCTTAGGCATGCGGCCATCGGCATGGAAGACGGAATCGAAACTGTCCTTCCAGCCCTGGTTGGCGAGGCCGGTCTCGGCGCCGCGCTGGTAGGTAACGAAGCCGGTCGCGCGGCTTGTCTCCTCCGTCCATTCGGCCGCTGCACAGAGCGATGGCCACAGACTGTCGACGAATGCCATGTCGCCGGTACGATCCGCATAGGCGCAAGCGAGATGAATGTAGAGCGGCGTGGTATCGACACCGCCGTAATAGCGGCCGAACGGGAGCTCCCGTAGTGCCGCCATCTCGCCCTTGCGGGTCTCGTGCATGATTTTGCCCGGCTGCGAATCGCTGAACGGCGACGTTTCGGTTGCCTGATGCTGGGCGAGAAAGGCGAGTACGCCGCGCGCCAGCCCAGGATTCAACCACAGCATCTGCAGTGCGGAAATCACCCCGTCACGGCCAAACGCCGTCGAGAACCAGGGTATGCCGGCATAGGGGTAAGGTCCGGTTGCAAGCTCGGTGGTCAGCAACGCCACGTCCGCGCGCGCGCGTTCGATCCAGTCGTTGAAGACGCGGCCGGAGCTGTGCACCGTCGCGCCGTGGCGGCGTTTGGCGCGCATGCCGAAGCGAGCGCGGGCGGCGGCAGCCCGAAAACGGTCGCGGTCGGGTGTCTCCGCCACTTCCGGGCCGACCTCGATATAGAGGACCTCGCTGCTGCGCTTCGTCACCGCAACCAGGAAATCCGCACGGCTGGCGGTCAAATTGTCCGGCGCCCGCGAGAACGAGATTGCCGACAGGCGCACGAGCTGGTCTAGCCCGTCATATCGAAGCACCACGGATGTCGGACTGGTCTCGGCGGCGTGGGCTATTCCGCGCTTGAGCCGGGTCGAACCGCGCACCTCGAACATGTCACGGAAATCTGCTGCGAAATGCAACGAAACCCGAATGGCCGACGATTCCTGGCTGTAGTTGGAAAGGGTGATGCGCTCGAACAGCCGGTCCTGCCAAAGCAGCCTGACGCGTTCTATGTGGATCGCGCCTTGCGGAATGTCGCGACCACCGACACTCTGGATCGGCAGATTGGTCAAGTTCGAGGTGAAAAGCACATTGTCCTGGCTGAGCGATGCGCCCAGCAGCGACATTTGCCGGCCACCGACCGTCAGCCGGAATTCCGAGAGCACACGCGTGTCGTCTCGGAAAAAGCCGTCGCCGGCGCCGCGGATGTCGCCATAGGCGTCGGCCACCGCGAAGCAGTCGCCTTGCTTGAGGGCGAACAGCCGGTGCGGCTCCCGGGGCGCAACCTCGTCGAGGGAGGCAAGGGCTACGGCGGGATCAAGCTTACGCTCGTCGAGTTGATTCATACGTCACAAGCTCTGTCGTTTCGTTCCAACGTCCCACAATGACGCCGATCAGGATGCTCTCGCTTCACCGGGAGCGCCGATCAGGCGCGTATAGGCAGCCACATAGTCGTGGGCCATTCTCGTGGCAGAAAAACGGTTTTCGAACACGGCTCTCACCTGTCGCCTGTCGAGGCGCAGCAATTCCGGTATCGAGGCGACCGCAGCATCGACTGAATCGACAAGGAAACCGGTCACGCCGTGGTCGATGATCTCCGGCAGGGCACCGCATTTCCAGGCGATTGCCGGCGTGCCGCAGGCCATAGCCTCTATCGCGGCAAGACCGAACGGCTCCGGCCAATCGATTGGAAACAGCAGGCCGGCCGCCTTGCCGAGGAATTCCGCTTTTCTGTCTTCTTCGATCTCGCCGACATAGTCGACACGGTCGCCGTCGATCAGCGGCTCGACGGTGTCGTGGAAAAAGGCGCGGTCGTCGTCGCCGATCTTTGCCGCAAGCTTCAGTTTCAGCCCGGAGCGCAAGGCGATCTCAATGGCACGGTCCGGGCGCTTGTCGCGCGACAGCCGGCCGAGAAAGGCCAGATACGGCTCGTCCGCATCCGTCTCGAAAGTCGGCTCGTAGATATTGATCGGCAGGCCGTGATGGATGGTCGCCAGCCAATTGGCCTTGGGTAGCCCGGTTCTCTGGCTGCGCGAAATCGAGATCATCGGAAAGCGCGGAAAATGTTCGTAGGCCGGGGCCAGGTCGACATAGTCGAGCCTGCCATGCGGTGTCGTCACCGTCCGGTCAGGCATGTGTTCGAAGAAAGGAAAATGCAGGAAGTGGCTGAGATGGAAATGGATGATGTCGAACTGTTGCGCTCGGTTCCTCACCTCTGCGAGCATCGCGAGATGCGCCGCGGTTTCGGATTTGTGCGGGCGCGGATCGAGACGGAGCGCCCGCTCGCGACACGCCACCAATTTCGCCGACGTCTTGGTATCGCCGCTGGCGAACAGGGTCACGTCATGGCCAAGCTCGACCAATCCTTCGGTCAGATAGGAGACGATGCGCTCCGTCCCTCCATAGAACCGGGGTGGCACGGATTCATGGAGCGGCGCCACATGGGCTATTCTCATGTTTTGGCATTTCCCTCAAAAAGACTGCTCGTGGCATCGAAATGCATCAGCCGCGCTAACGTTCCCGTACAATGGCGAGATGTCACCCAATTGGGGCAAGATGTCAGGCAATTGGGGCTGCCTGGCACTTCCACCGCTGCTCGTCTGGTCCGGCCAACATTTTTCAGGCCAAGCCC
Source organism: Mesorhizobium sp. ISC25 (assembly GCF_042295465.1). Lineage (NCBI taxonomy): Bacteria > Pseudomonadati > Pseudomonadota > Alphaproteobacteria > Hyphomicrobiales > Phyllobacteriaceae > Mesorhizobium > Mesorhizobium sp. ISC25. The sequence goes on from NZ_CP135441.1 coordinate 1,164,041, forward strand.
TCCTTGGCCGGGAACCAAAGCCCGGTTCGCGAGTTTAATGGGGTTCGATCGCATGCATCCGGTCGACGGGGAGGAAATGATGGACCGCTTGCAATTCTTTTCGCCCGTGCGGATTTTGCGCGGACAGGGACAGCCCGTGGAAGAGATCGACAGCGTTGCCGAGGCAATGGCATTCTTGCGAAAATGGCCGGCTGGGCGGCGCGGGCCGGTTTACCAATGTGCGGTGAATTGCTGCGCTGCGGCCATGGCCGGCCGGATGTCGGCCGAGGAAGCGCGAAAGGCTTTTGCCGGCTTTGCCCGGATCACCCGCCTGCTCGAGGGCGATCGGCCGTTGCCGATGAGCGGCGAGGATCGGCATCGCGATCACGCGTTGAGGCGATAGGCGCCAACTGCCGCAGATCGTCAGAGCAAGCAAGGGTGGCATTCAGCCGGAGCGCCCGATCGGCGACCGACGCGCTTTCGCTTACATTTTCGCAGGTGCACTTGCGCTGATATTTGGTGCCGAAAGCACTGCGTTCATTGCTCGCCTTCTGGCAGACCAACCTATGGCAAATCAAAGTCGCTTCGGTTGTCTCGGGGTAAGGCCCGTGATGACTATTGCGGTTGTCGTGGCCGCCATGCCCATGATTGTGAACCGGAGTAAATTCCGAAAATTTTGCATAGATACCTCGCTTTCTGACGCCCCGCTTCTCGGGCTCGCCGCCCAAGCTTCCTCATTGTCGAGTGGGTGTTTGCGACAAGGCCGCATACGGATCGCTTACGCCTCAGCGGTCGGGGCTCAGGGGCGGCATAAAAAGTTGGACGAAGCGCAGACAATGGTGCCGCATGCGGTATTTCGACCAGAAAAGGCCAAAGATGCACTTTTGGGGGAACGGATAATGTCGAAACGGCTTAGACTGGTCCTGGGGACAGCCGGCGCAATTGCCGTCGCCATTGTCTGGGGGATCGTCGCCACGTTGATGGGTGTGCCATCGATTCTGATCACCGTAGGAGCGGTCGCGATCGGCGCGGGCATCTACAGCTATCAAAACCGGAACTGATCCGGTACCCGGCGACGCGGCATAGCCCAAAACTCCCACGGTCGCAGACTGCCTGCGGCAATGCTCAGTGTACGAAAATTACCAACGACAGCGTTCTGTGGAACGAGTGGCCTGCCGACGCTATTGTGGTGGCGGTCCGAGACACCCCCGCCTCGGGCCATTGGCTCACCCAGCCGAGCGGTCCGCTGCTACCCAATGGCAGCTGACCTTCACCCGGAGAACGGACCCCGGAAGACGGACGTTGTGCCGAATCGAGGGAGAACGATGGTCGTTGACGAGATTGCAGCGCGGCGCCTGAAAATTCTGATCGAGCAATATATGGAGACCAGGAAGAGGCGCCACGATGTGGTTTCTACCGCAGCGGCTGAGATCGCGATCAGGGCTGTCATGCCGAATTGCCCGGTCTCCGGAAAAGCCCTTGACGACATGATTGCGGCATGTGCGTTCGAACATGGGCTGGGGGTGCTGTTCGATCGACCTGACGCATGAAGGCCTAAACGCCATGAATCCCAACGCCAAAATCGCACGGTGCTGTCGTGCACAAATCCGACGCTGTTCCTGAGGCGCTCGCGACTAAGGTGCGTCGCGTCGATGGGCCTCATGCGATGCGCTTTAGGTTCTTGTTTTTATGCATGTCGTTGTCGCAAAACCGCTGCACACTTTTGCGCGACATGCATTAGAGAAACCGACCAACCGGAGCAGCCATGCCGAGATATTTTTCCCATTTCCGAAACAATGAGGGCCGCTTGACGGAAGATTTCGAGGGTCAGGAATTGGACGGTTTGTCCGCGGCTCAGGATAACGCCATGGCTTCGGCCAAAGAAATCCTGGCCGAGGGCCTGCTCAGCGGCAGCCCGGTCCTGACAGGTCTTTCCTTCGAAATCTGCGACGAGAACCGGAAGCTGCTTTTCCGATTTCCCTTCTCGGAAGCTGCCGAAAAGGCTGGCACTCGACCGTGATTGGTCAACAGCCCCGCAATGCGGGCGGGCTTTGATCGAGCCTGGCTGAAAAACCGCATGTCGCGGCAAGACGGTCGTTGGTGCAAATCAGCACCATAGGCAAATTAGTAGCATAGCTGCCGGCACAAAGCAAGAACAAATATGGCTTACCTTGCCGAAAAGGCGTGCGTTTCAGGAACTCGAGGGCAGGCGCGGTAGGGGGCGCCAAGCGACATTGCGATTTCCAACCGATGTGTCGATTTGTCGGGCCGGGTGTTCGTCAACTTCCCGAAACGTCTTCGCAGGATGCTGTGATCAGGAGTTCCTTTCTCCCGCGGTTACGTTTACAGGACGCTCAGGACAGTGTCGTTTGCGCGCCAGCAACTGACCGGATTAGGCCCGGCGCACAGTCGTCCTCCGTCAAGGAAATCAGTCCGGCGCCGTTTTTGGAGAACAATGATTTGTGGTGGTCAAATAAGCAAAAGAGATTCAAGGGAACGTGGGATGACCGACTGGACGGGCTATTCTCCGCAGAGGTCGACTACGCCGGGAAATCCATTCTCGATGTTGGCTGCAACATGGGTGTTGTCGCCTATGAGATATCCAAGCTAGGACCGAGTTCGATCCATGGGATCGACATTCTCAAGCCGCATATCGAGACGGCCAGGATGATCTTCCTGGGTTGTCCAGTCCAAAGCCGGTTCGATTGTCTCGATCTTGGCAGCCGAAAGCTGCAAAATGTTCTCCAACCGCAGTACGACATCGTCATGCTGCTGGCGGTCTACCATCACATGCAATGGAGCCTGGGCGCGGACAAGGCGCGAAGCGTGCTGTCCGATATCGCCAGGCGTGCTCAAACGATCGTTGCCCGCGTCCCTCCTGGCAAGGATAAGGAGATGATCGCGGTCCTTTCGGATGTGGGCTTTTCGATCAAAAGCAATCACACATCGCCTCTTGGAAGCCATCTCATGGTCCTCGCAAAACACTGACCAGGCATAGCGCGGCCGACGACGAATGGCGCAAGAGCCGCATAGCTTGGCATGCGAGGAACCGACGGTCATAAGCCGATGACGTGCAAGGATCCGGTTCGGCATTGACTGCGGTCGGGAACGAAGCCACAGACAGTGATCGAAACCGTCTCGCGCTTTCAAGACAACGCGAAGACCGGACGGGATCGCAACGGGCGGCGACGAGATGATTACAAAGAAACGAGTGTCAACGGTCCCGGCATATCCGCTGATCAAGCGTCTGATCGGCGAAAATCTGCCGCCGCACAAGATGCTGTATGTGACAGGTTTGCTGTGCTCGATCGCCGCTGCTGCCGCGACCGGCGCGGCGGCCTGGATCATGAAAGTCATGATCAACACCATCTATGTCGAGCGAGACGCTGCCGCTGTATCTGGTATCAGTGTCGTCATCATCGGCATTTTCCTGGTCAAGGGCATAGCTGCCTACTGCCAGACCATCACGACGGGAAAGATTCGCCGGGCTATCGTTTCGGACCTTCAAAACCGTCAATTTTCCCGAATGGTGTATTTCGACATCAGCCGTTTCGCCAACCAGCATCCGGCAAAATTCATCTCCAAAATCATGTTCAACGCGCGCGCCGGGGCGACCGTTATTCTCACCCTCACGAGCAGCGCCGTCTCTGATCTGCTGACCCTGATTGCCTTGGCCAGCGTCATGGTCAAGCAGGACCCGGTAATGTCGCTGATATCCGTGGCGGTTCTGCCGATGCTGTTCCTGTCAGTCGGCGCGATAACCAGGAAGCTCAAGGCGCTGGCGAGGGGCGAGACGGAATTGGCCGCACAAGTCCAGTCGATCGGCACGGAAGCCGTCGAAGGCATCCGCACCATCAAATCCTTCCAGCTCGAGGACAAGGCGGTTGCCAGCTTTGCAAAGGCCGTCCGCAAGATGGAAAGACGTGGCATCCAGATCAACCGGACATCAGCATTGATGAGCCCATTGATGGAGACCGGCGGCGGCGTGATCATCGGGCTTTTCGTTATGTATGCCAGCTGGCAGACCCTCGGCAACGGCAAGACGCCTGGCGAATTCATGGCCTTCATTACCGCGTTCCTGCTTGCCTATGAGCCTGCCAAGCGGTTGGCGCGGGTCAACGTCGACATCCAGAAGCAAATGGTTGCCGTCGAGCAGATGTATGATTTGATCGACACGCCCGAGCAGCGGCGACTCGCAATCGCAGGCGAGCGCCTGACCGACGTCGATGGTGGTATCCGCTTTGAAGATGTGGCCTTCTCCTATGACGGCAACAGCCCGGCGCTCGAGGGTGTTTCCTTCGACGTGCGACCTCGTGAGAAGCTGGCGATCGTCGGCCGCTCCGGCGCCGGCAAGACCACCATCGTCAATCTGATCCTGCGCCTGATGGAGCCGGACAAGGGCAGGATCCTGATCGACGGAAAGGACATTTCGAAGATCAGCCTGGCCGACGTTCGCGACAATATCGCACTTGTGTCACAGGACGTCTTCCTGTTCGAAGGCTCGATCCGCGACAACATTCGTGATGGCCGCCCGAACGCTACGGATCAGGAAATCGAGTCCGCTGCGAACCTCGCCCGGGTCACCAGCTTTGCTTCGGCGCTCGAAAACGGACTCGACACGCTTGTCGGGCCGAGCGGCACCAATCTGTCGGGCGGGCAGAAACAACGCGTCGCCATCGCACGCGCCTTGCTCAAGAATGCGGCGGTAATCGTCTATGATGAAGCGACATCGGCGCTTGACGGTGAAAACGAACGGGCAGTCATGGAGGCAGCCTTCGACAACACATTTCAGCGCACGGTGATCTGCATTGCGCACAGGCTGTCTACAATCAAGGCGGCCGATCGTACTCTCGTGTTTGACGCCGGACAGCTTGTCGATGATGGAACGCATGACCAGCTTGCCAAACACAGCGAGATATATCGTTCGATATTCCACCTGGAGACGCCCGATCCGATGGTCGAAAGCGGCAAAAAGCTGCGGCAAAGCGTATTGCGCTGAAGGCCGATGACCAGCTTTTATCACGGTTCCTATGTCCGGTATGTGATTGGTGGACTGGGCCTTCAGTTGCGCCGGTACAGAAAGGCGGTGCGCAGGTTGTTTTCCGGTCCCAAGCAGCCTCGTTCCATTCTTGAGCTGCGGGCCAAGGTTGAGGCTCTGATCGTGCGCAGGGACTGGAAAGGCCTTGAAGCCGGTACCAATGAGATGGCTGTCACGGCCGATCATAATTGCGACCCGGAGCTGATGCAGAAGGCGGGCCAGGCGTTCGAACGGCTTGGCAACTTTGCGCGGGCAGCTGAGCTTCGGCTTTCCGCTCGCCGGCTGCGGAAAGGGAAAAGCGCCAACGAGTGGACCGGTGAGAATCTCGAATCGGATACACTGCTGATCGATCTTGTGGAGGATGACCCGCGCAGCCTTGGCCGGGTTATCCGCCACGCGCGACTGGCCGGCGCTGCCGCTGCCTATGCGCAAAGCGCAACAATTCGGGTCGAGCCGCGCCTGGTATCAATTCTGCAGCGAACGTTCCCGAAGGCGACCGTGATCCCGGCGCAGCAGGATGTGGTCGGCGACAAACGTGCGACTTTCGAAGATCTCGCCTGGGTGTTCGGACGCGACGCCGAAAAGCTTGCTGCCGACTTCGTGCCGCTGCGGGCAGATCCTGAACTCGTCGAGACATTCCGCAAGCGCTATCGCTCGATGACGGATCTGCCGCTGGTGGGCCTCTCCTGGGGCAGCAAATCCCACACCAAGGACGTGCCGGATTTCCCCGAATGGGCAAGGTTCATCGCCCAGACGCCAGCGACATTCGTTTCGCTCCAGTACGGACAGATCAAGCCGGCGTTGCGGCGCCTTCGCAATGGCAACGACGCGCGTCTGATCTTTGACGACAGCGTCGATCAGATGGTCGACATGGACCGTTTCGCCGCACAGGTCGCCGCACTCGATGCTGTCGTGACGATCAGCAATACGGCGGCCCATCTTGCCGGAGCCCTCGGCGTGCCGACTGTTTTCCTCATCGACGATAATTTTCAGACGGCATGGCCAGTGACCGGCGACCGGACACCCTGGTATCCGAAGGGCATTATCATTCGCAAGGAGGGGCGCCCTTGGTCGCTGGTGCTCGACGAGGCCTGCCGGCGGCTCTCGTCGATCCTGACGACGCTTTCCGACGCTCCCCGAGGACGATAGAACATCACCGTGCAGAACAGACGAACCATCCTTCAGAAAGCAAAAACCGCCGATCTGCGCCCGCAGAGCGCCGTCGGCAAGCGGCTGCAGAAGGTTCTCGAGCGGGCAAAGGAACTTTTTAAACGTCCCTCGCGCCACGCCGACGAAAGTGCCGAAAGGCATATGAGGCTGATGGAGGAAAGCGTGCAGCGTGGTGACTGGCAAACTGCTCGCGACCATGCACTGGCGCTTGGCGTGCTTGGTGAGCAGCTTGGCGATCTCGGGCTGATCAAGAAAGCGGGGCGTGGACTGAGGCGTCTCGACGGAGGAAATCGCATCTGGCAGTTGATGGCGGCGAGCAAGCAGCTGCGCGGCAGGCCCGATTGGGATGGCAGTGATCTTGCGGGTCGCACGCTTCTCGTCGATCGTCGCGAAGGCGACCTGGCGATCTTTTTCCAGTTCGCGTCGCTGCTTGGTCCAGTCGTCGCGGCTGCCGGTCGATGCATCGTCTTCGTCGAGCCGCGACTGGCGCCGCTTTATCGCAGAACATATCCTGCGCTCGATGTCAGGATTGAAGGGGAAGAGGACATGGCGGCGGTGGACGCCGATGTCGTTGCCGGTTTCGAGACACTCGCAAAGCATTTCTGGCCGGACGACCCGGTAGCACGCGCGCCCTTCGTTCCGCTGGAGCCGGACCGCCGACTGGTTGCCGAGCTGCGCGGCACCTATCTCGATGGCGGCCCAGGTCCCCTGATCGGATTTGCCTGGGGAAGCCTGAACAAGAGCAAGGATCTGCCGGCTCTGGACGATTGGCGGACGCTGTTCGGCAGCCTGCAGGGGCGCCTCGTCAGCTTGCAATATGGCGATGTCGGGCCGGCCCTCTCCGAGTTCGAGCGCCACGCGCCGGGGCGCATCATCCATGACGCTTCCGTCGACCAGTTGACGGACATGGACCGCTTTGCCGCCCAAATCGCGGCGCTCGACGCGGTGGTGACGATCAGCAATACCGGCGCCAACCTCGCCGGAGCGCTCGGCGTGCCGACGATTGTCATGCTCGACGACGAGTTTCGGCTGTCCTGGCCTGCTTTCGGCGAGACCGTCGCCGCATATCCGAGCGTTCGACTGGTCCGAAAAGGCGGCCGAGCCTGGGCGTCGGCAGTGCAGGAGGCAGGCGGACGGGTCATGCAAATCATCGGCGGAGCTGGCGATGGAGGGTAGCCAACTTCTCGGCCAGTTGCGCCGCGCTGTCGCGCTTGCAGGCTACAAATACAAGGTCTGGTTCCGACGTCACCGCCGGCAGCTCTTCCTTCGCTGGCGCGACGGCGACATTGCCGATCAGATGGCGGATTATCGGCGAAGCGTCGAGTCCCGCGATTGGCCGGCGGCACTGCCGAAAGCCCTGGCTCTTGGATCCATTGCGAAGTCGAGGGGCGAGGTCCACCTGATCGACGAGCTCAGCAAGGCGCTGATGCGGATGGGCGCCTATGGCGCAGCCGCCGAACTCAGGATCGCACGACGCCACATCGTCAACGGCCGCGTCGATGGCGAGTGGCTGGGCCAGGATATTTCTGGCCAGACACTGCTGGTCGATCTGATGGAAACCGAAAAGCAGGGTCTGGCCACCGCGATCCATCATGCGAGTTCCGTGGGCTGTGCCCTGGCGCGCGCCGCCCGCTCGATCGTGCTGGTCGAGCGCCGCCTGGTACCGCTCTTTCAGCGCACTTTTCCGACCGCCGATGTGCGGCCGGTCGGCGCTGATGGCAAGGCTGCCTATGGCGAGGCGCAGGCCTTCGCCGGCGTCCAGCATCTGACTGCCGTTTTCGAGACCGACGAGGCGACGATTCGCGAGCATTTCGTGGCCCTTAAGCCGGATCCGGCCCGGGTCGCTGAACTTCGCGCCCGCTACCGGAAGGAAGGGCGGCCGTTGGTCGGTATCGCATGGGGCAGCTCCAATCCCGGCAAAGACCTGCCGCCGCTTGCCGCCTGGCGAAACCTGATCGGCCGCCCGGACCTCCGGTTCGTCTCGCTGCAGTATGGCCAGATCGAGACCGATCTGAAGATCCTGACCGACGGTGAGCCGGAGCGCATTCTTCATGACAGATCGGTCGATCAGCTCGTCGACATGGACCTTTTCGCCGCGCAGGTTGCCGCGATGGACGCCGTGGTGACCATCAGCAATACCGGAGCGCATCTGGCCGGCGCGCTCGGCATCCCCTCGATTTTCATTCTGGGCGACGGCTTCAAGCGCTCCTGGCCGGTCGAGGGCGACCGCACGCCCTACTATCCATCGGCCGTGCTGGTCTCGAAACGGGAACGCCCCTGGTCCGTGGTGATGGACGAGGCCGAGTCCATTCTGGCGCCATGGGTCACAAAAGTGAGTGGCTAATGCATGTCGTCCAAAAGCGCATCACTGAATACGCTTCGACGCGATGCGCATTAAGGGGTTCCGCCGACGGACCGCGGAATGGAGCGCCCGTGTCGAACAGTCGTCGCAACAGGCCAAAAAAACATAAGGCATTCCGAACCGGGATATAGTAAAGGCCCAATTCGCCCCGCAGAGGATCGCAATTCTTGCCAGCATTTCTGCCTTGTGTTCGAACCAGCCGTAGGTTTAGGCGCCCAGCGATGGGGTTGGTCTGGCCGGCAGCGGTTCGGGCGCCAGCTCTGATAATCTAAAGGAGATCTCTCCCATGTCCTTTCTGAAATTGTTTCAGGCCAAAGCGCCGCCTCTTCCTCTCATCGTATCCTTTCCAAAATCAGGGCGCACCTGGCTGCGTGTCATGCTGGACGATCTCGGCGTTGAAGTTCAATACATTCACGATGGAACCGACCACAAGCTACTTAGACCAAAATCAAGTCTTAAAGAGAATAAATCGCGATATAAGAAGAGAAGGACAATAATGCTGGTTCGCGATCCAAGAGATACGGTGGTCTCTGGGTACTTTCAGGTTCAGAAACGCCATATGCTTCCAGCGGGATCGTTTAGCGATTTTATCAGAAGCGACAATCATGGGATTGAAAAGATCATCAGATTTAACCTGCATTGGTTTGCGGCAATGCCCCGGATGCGCGAAATCCGGTATCTTCAATATGAAGACATGCATCGGGATACAGCTGGTGTCCTTCGCGCGATCCTTGGATTCCTGAACCTGCAGGCTGACGATCGGACGCTTGTCGAGGTGGCGAATAACCGAACATTCGACAAGATGAAAGTGAGTGAATCGACCGGTGATCTGTCCGATCGATACGGCAAGATATTACAGCCCCGCGATGCGAATGATCCCGAAAGCTTCAAGGTGCGCAAGGGCAAGATAGGCGGTTACGGCGAATATCTTTCCGAGGACGACGTGGCCTATTGTGACGAGCAGTTGGCTAAGTTCGAATATTGGGAGAATCTGGACAAGGTCTTTAGCACCAACGGCTTGTGCTACGCTCGCGTCGATAACCGCGCCCGGGTCGCCTTGGGTTAGGGAGCATTGCCGACATGGTGATGCGGACCGGATTCATTTGCGGTTGCGGCCATAGCGGGACGACGTTGATTGCGACGATCCTTGCGTCGCATCCCGACGTCTACTTGCCGCTCCAGGAAACCAACATTTTCTTCAAGTGGACGCCACTGGCCATGTTCCGCTTCTGGAAACTGAAGCGGGCGGCGCTCGATGCTGGAAAGAACGTGCTGCTTGAAAAGACACCGCGGCATATCCGCCGTGTCGCCCGCATTCGCCGGCTCGTGCCCGGCGCGCGTTTCGTCATGCCGGTGCGAGATGGGCGCGACGTCGTAGCGTCCCTGATCAAACGACTTGGCGACCCAAAGGAGGCTCTCGACCGCTGGATCAACGACAATGCGCTGGTTTTTGCGGAACGGGGAAAGCCGGATGTGCTGATCTATCGCTATGAGGACCTGGTCGAGAATCCGGCCAAAGTCGTCGAGCAGATCTGCGGCTTTCTCGATGTGACCTTCAGCCCGGATCTCCTCGACTACCACAAGAACCCGCAGCAATGGTTCAAGCCGACCGACGCCAGCGTCGAGACGCAACATGAGGTGCTCCGGAACCAACAGGTCAATCAGCCGATCTACGACGGAAGCGGGAGATGGCGCTCCGAACTCGGAAACGCCGAGTTACAAGACCTGGTACAAGGACGAGGTGCCCAGCTTATGAAAGCATTCGGTTATGCATGATGTCGGTCCGGCATCTGCTGGAAATGCCGTCTACCAATCAATCTTGTCGATCAAACCCGTTTTGAACAGGCTGTGAGCTCCTTCGTACAGCATTGACTGTTCGCTCATCGCGCTGAGAGCGGCTTTACCGCTCGATACCTCATGATACTGGCGATATTTGGAAGCGCCGTTCCAATACTGGCCTTCAGCCACCGCGACCTGCGCCTTGTCGTTGAAATCGGCGAAGAACTTGAAATGAAGCAGGCCGGCCAATCCTTTTATATAGTTTCGCCAGTAGGGCAGCGGTGAGTGAATCGACGTAAAAATCGTCTGGCGATCAACATATATCAAAGGAAACTTGGTCAACTTGTGCTGCCTGGCGAAAAGCCGGGTTCTCGGGCCGCCTGTGATCTTGAGATGCCGGGGGCTCCTCGTCACCTCATAGCCGCTGCCGTCGAAATGGTCCGCAACTTGCCATGGCGGCACGATGGGATCGAAGGGTACGTCCCAGATGTTTCCGCTCGGATACATGTCGATCATCGGCGCTAGCAGGCGTGTCATTCCGCGCCGCTTGAGCCAGTCGGCCATCGCACCGAGCGGATGCTGATCCATGCCGTCATAGACAAGATATTCGTCCGCATCCACGGTCAGATACCAGCGAGGCTGACCATAAATCCGCACAATCCGCTGCCGCCAAAGGTTTCCCAGGTCCGACTGCGAATAGGTGATCGGCGAGCTGAACAGATCGACGTCTGGCTGCTCGGCCAGAAGCTCAGCTGTTCCGTCTGTCGAGCGATCATCGAGGACGGCGAATCTGGTGACGCCGAGTTCGCGATAGTGCTTCAGGAACGGGTGTAGCCTGTCCGCCTCGTTGCGGATGACGAGGATCAAAGGCAGGTCATTCGCTTTAAGGGGCGTTATCGGCCGCAGCGATGACACTTCTGCCCGTCTTCCGAAGGTGTGTCTCAGCCGATATATGGCGGTGTCGGTAATCGTCCGGCGGACAATGGCGGGCCAGGTTGCTTTGCTCAAGCCGTCGATTCCCCTCATGGCGTCACCGCCCGGCTGGAGCTGGCGCAGATCCGCTGTTTGCAGTTAATTTCTACATGCAGCACCGTTAGGCAAATCGCAAGCAGTTGCGGAGTTCCGGCGGGTGAGCTTTCCAAGTGTTGCCGATGCGCGCTGGCCTCTATAGACATCGTCGGATGGCAACAGGCCGGAGCCCAGACCCCATGTACGCCGGCATTCGTGGCACCGAAATTCAATTCGACAGGCCGATCCTGTTCGTGCGCCAGCGTTATGCGCCTTTTGGTGGAGGCGAGATCATGCTGGAAAACATCATGGCGGCGTTCGCCGCGCGTCAGCGGCGGGTGGCCGTGCTCTCCGGCGACTGGCCGCGTTATGAAGGCATAGAATTCATCCATTGTGCCGGCCGCCGCTTTCCGCGCTCGTTGCGGGCAACGTCCTTTGCTCAGGCCGCCTGCCGCAAGATCGCCGAGATGCCACCGGCCCTGGTGCAGAGCAACGATCGCCTCCCGTGCTGCGACGTCTTCCGGGCCGGGGAGGGCGTTCATGCCGCCTATCTTGCCGAGCGGCGGCGTTTCGAGACGCGGCTTGGCAGGGCGGCGATGGCGCTGAGCCCCTTTCACCGCCAGACGCTGCGCCTCGAACGCGCAACCTATGCCAGCCCTCGGCTCAAAGCTGTCATAGCGATCTCGAAGATGGTGGCCGACGACATTGTCCGTCACTACGATTATCCGGCGCAAAATGTGCACCATATCCCCAACGGCGTGGACCTCGACCGCTTCAGCCCGCAGCTGCGCCAGCTGCATAGGGCCGCGGTCCGCGCGCGGCTCGACGTCGACGAAAACAGGTCGGTCGTCCTGTTTGTCGGCTCGGGCTTTGCGCGAAAGGGACTGCTTGCATTGATGAAGGCGGTCGCCAGGCTCGATGGCGAGCCTGAATTGTGGGTCATCGGCCATGATTCGCGCGCCAACGCCTTCAGGCAGGCCGGTGACAGGCTCGGTCTCGGCGCACGGCTCAAGATGCTTGGGCCGCAGAAAGACATGCTGCCGTGGTACGGCGCGGCCGATATTGCCGTGCTGCCTTCCATCTATGATCCTTTCGGCACAGTGGTCATCGAAGCGATGGCCAGCGGTTTGCCTGCTGTGGTAAGCACCGGCTGCGGAGCGCGCGAGCTTGTCGAGCGGTTCGAGCCGACGCTCGTTTGCGATGCGGCCAGCGAAAGCGACCTCGCAGCAGCGCTCGCGCACGCGCTGCGGTTGGCGTCACGACCTGAGACCGCAGCCAGGGTGAGAGCGGCGGCCGAACACTATGATTTCAATGTCATGATCAAGCGAATGATGGTGCTGTATGAAAGCCTTGATCTGGAATGATTTTCGACTTTGTTAGATCAGGTTAGTACCCTCAGTGTGCCAACAGGCCGGGAGCCGATGCTGCAGATGCATTCGAATGACAGTGGCAGCTTTGATGCCGGAACATTCTGACCGTGCCGGCGCTCTCGGTCATTATCATCACCCGCAACGAGGAGGCGTCCATCGCGCAATGCCTTCGGTCGGTCCATTTTGCCGATGAGATCGTCGTTCTCGACAACAACAGCAGCGACAGGACCAGGGAGATTGCCGGTGCTCTGGGGGCCAAGGTTCTGATGACTGTTGATTGGCCCGGTTTCGGCGCGCAAAAGAACCGTGCGCTGGCCGCGGCAACGGGGGATTGGATCCTCTCGCTGGATGCAGATGAGTGGGTGGAGGCGCCGCTCGGCGCGGAAATCAGGGCCGCAATCGCCGACCCAAAAGCTTATGACGGCTTCGAAATACCAAGAAGATCGCGCTTTTGCGGGCACATTGTCCGCCATAGCGGCTGGTCGCCCGATCTGGTGCTCAGGCTCTTCCGTCGCCGTTCCGGGCGCTTCAGCGACGACACCGTGCACGAGAAGGTATTGGTGAACGGGAAGGTCAGCCGATTATCCCAGCCGATCGAGCACGATTCCATCACCGACTTGGCAGATGCCCACGACAAGATCGGCCGGTACGCAGAAGCGTCCGCCGCGCAACTGATTGCCGAGGGCAAAAAAAGCTCGATAGGCAAGGCGGTCTTGCGCTCCGTCTGGGCCTATGTGCGCAGCTATGTTTTCCGGCTGGGATTTCTGGACGGTTCCATTGGTGCGATGGTGGCCGCGTATTCGGCCAGCTACACCTATCAGAAATGGGCGCGTGTCGCATTGGGAATGCGAGGCCAGGTCCACCCAAAAAAGCAAGGCTGAGGCCAGGACAAATCTGTGAGAAACCGGCTTGGTTGACCGCCATTGTTGCCGAGCCATCGCCAACTAGTTAGTGTACGACCGTTAAAATAGAAAGCCAGGGTAGTGAATATGACTGATGCGTTTAGGGTATTTATCGGATGGGACAGCCGTGAGCCGATCGCGTACGACGTCGCGCGGCATTCGCTGCTCAAACATGCGTCGGCGCCTATCTCCGTCATTCCGATCAAACAGGACGAGATGCGTGACCGCGGGCTGTATTGGCGGGAAAAAGATCCGCTCGCCTCGACGGAGTTCACCTACACGCGCTTTCTGACGCCCTTTCTCGCCGACTACACGGGTTGGGCCCTGTTTTGCGATTGCGATTTCCTGTGGCTTGGTGACGTCGCGGGCCTGCTGAAATATACTGACTCGGACAAGGCGGTCTATTGCGTCCAGCATGACTATACGCCGAAGGCCACGACCAAGATGGATGGCGTGGTCCAGACATCCTATCCTCGGAAAAACTGGTCGTCGCTGATGCTGTTCAATTGCGCGCATCCTTCGGTCAAATCGCTTACGCCAGAGGTCGTGAATCAGGAAAGTGGCGCCTATCTTCACCGAATGCAGTGGGTTGCCGACAAGGATTTGGGCTCATTGCCAGTAGAGTGGAATTGGCTCGAAGGCTGGAACGAAAAGCCTGCGGTCGGCACACCCAAGGCGGTCCACTATACCAGCGGCGGCCCGTGGTTTGCCGAGTGGCAGAATGTTGACTACGCCGACTTGTGGATAGCAGAACGCGACGAGTTCCTGGCTTCCGATCAAGCAGAATCTTCTCAGAGCGCAGTTCGATAAGAGCATCGGCAGGTGACCTGAGCGCTTCCGAAGTGGCATCGATTTTCGTGTCGCCAAGGGCGCAGCAACCAGCCGTCAGGCGCTGGGCGTCGACAACAATGCGCGGTGCGCCTTTGGGCGGGACCGGGGGCAGATTGCGCCTAGGAATCTGGCAGTTTAGGCCGTGTAAGCATGCCGCACCCAGTTAAGGATCAGCTCGCGGTAATATGATCGGTTTGGGGTCCGTCAGCTCTTTCATCGGCCTAGCCGGCACGCGAAAGTCGACCATGCCGTCACTGCGAAGACGCCTCGATCGATTCCTGGAAAACCGCGGGCCTAAAATACCGCGGCTGCAGCTGAACCATGTCGAGCGCCTGGCGCTGCTTCGTCGCCATGGTGATTTTTCCCTTGCCTATTCGACCGCCGTGCAGAAGGGGCTTCATTACTTCGGCGATGCCCACGGCTACATCGCTTACGGCAGCAAAACGCGACATCATTTCGCGCTCGGTGATCCAGTGGCTGATCCGGCCGCTCGGCGCGACTATATCAGACGTTTCATCGAGGCTGCCGGCAGCCCGTGGTTCGTGCAGATCGGCGAACAGACGGCGCGCGTGCTTGCCGGGCTTGACTATCAGGTCAACCGCCTCGGCGTTGACACCAAGCTTGTCCTGCCCGGACACGACTTTTCCGGAAAGCGCAATGAGACAGTGCGCTATTCCGAACGCTGGCTCTTGAGGAAAGGGTTTTCCTTCGCGGAGGACAACGGGACCGTCTTCCTCGACGAGATTGCCAGGCTCTCCCATAATTGGCGAGCCGACCGCATCGTCAAGCGCTGGGAGATGAGATTTCTCAACAGGCCCTTTGCCGATCACCTTGGCGTCGATATGCGCCGTTTCGTCCTGCACGGTCCGGATGGGGAGCTCGTGGCCTTGCTGGATTTCGATCCGCTGTTCAGCGACGGCAAGATCATCGGCTACACCACCTCGTTCAAGCGCAAGCACATCGATGCCTCGGCGCATGCCGAGATCGGCCTGACCAAATTTGCGGTCGACCGTTTTCGCGACGAAGGTGTTTCCGCCGTCACCCTCGGCCTGTCGCCGCTTGTCGAAATCGGACCTAGCGGGTTTGCCGAAAGCGATTTCTGGCGGCGCGCCTTCCAGCGTGCCTATGACTCGCCCTGGGTCAATCGCACCCGTTTCAACCTGCAGGGGCAGGCGGCCTTCAAGCGCCGGTTCCACGGTGTCGAAGAGCCGACCTATCTTGCCTTTCGCAAGGGGAGCTTTTTCGAAGCGCTTTCTCTGCTCCGGCTGATCAGGGCCGTCTAGTACCTGGTGGATGAAGGGCTCGTCGTCTCCCAGTATGGTCGACGACCTCACACCGGCCAGGTTTGGTCGTTTAGGTGGGAAAGGAATGCCGCGGCGGGATGCAAAAGACCGGCTGCGAAGCGCCGGACCATTCTTGCGGTCTTCGCCCCAGTTCGTCCGGGGCACTTTTGGCAGCCTGAGAACAGCTCCGCATCAGCGCGCCAGCGAGCGGATTCACTATTGCTGCTGCGTACCGCCAGGAATAATGAGAGTACCCTGGCCCGGCCTTGAGAATCTGAAGCCTATGAAGAACAAAGCAACGATGATCAAACAAATGACGATGACCGCGACGACGCTGCCAGGATGGTGTTCGGTATCTGGCGGTTGGACCATTGCCTTCCCGTATGGCTATCGCCACTGACCTTCTTCATCTTCCAACCGAGCATGACGACTGTCAATGGACAGAGGAGCTGCCCCCGCCATCCAATCAGCCGCCGGTAGCGTCGAACACGTTACGCGCTTGCCGACCGAAGTTGATAATGGACCGAACCACAACTTGTCCTAAGCACGCCTCCATCGCTGCGAAGCGTTGGATGGCGGCGATCCACCGCGGCTTAGTCAAGCCGGAAACAGGAACGCCGCCGCCGGATCGAAAAAGACCTGCCGGCTGCAGGGCGACACACCCTGCGATTGCATGGCGGCGGAGGTCGGCCTGATGTCAACCTCCTGTCCAGCGGCGATGCGCGCGACGATCCGCCGGCGCTCGCCGTAAAATGCGATGTCGACGATCTCGACATTCAGTTCAGCGCTCGCCGGGCTCCGCTCCATGCTAAAGGCTTCGGGGCGGATCATCAGCCTGGTCTTCTGGCCTTTGCCGAACGTGCCGTTGGCCCTGACTCCGGATATGATCGAACCGTCTGTCATGCGGATCGTTGTCTTGCCGTTGGTGGTGTCGAGATGTTCGGCGGCGAGGAAATTCGAATTGCCGATGAAGCCGGCGACGAAATCGGTCGCCGGCCTGAGATAGAGATCCTCGCCGGTGCCGGTCTGCTCGATGCGGCCATCCTTGAACAGAGCGATCCGGTCCGACAGATGCAGCGCCTCTTCCTGATCGTGGGTGACATAGAGGATGGTGACGCCGGTCTGGCGATGGATGCGGCGGATTTCGCTCTGGATTTCCTCGCGCAGCTTCTTGTCGAGCGCCGACAATGGCTCGTCCATCAAAAGGATCGGCGGATCGTAGGCCAACGCCCGGGCCAGCGCGACGCGCTGCTGCTGGCCGCCCGACAGCGCACCGGGCAAGCGCCCGGCAAAGCTTTCGAGCCGCACCAGGGCCAGCATGTCGGCGACCTTTTTCTTCACCTCGGCGTCCGGCCGGCGGCGAACCCGCAACGGAAAAGCGACGTTTTCGGCCACCGTCAGATGCGGAAACAGCGTGTAGCGCTGGAAGACCATGCCGATATTGCGCTTGTGCGAAGGCACTGCAAGCAGTGATTTTCCTTCCAGCACGACATCGCCGGAAGTCGGGTCCTGAAAGCCGGCGATCGCGTAGAGCGTCGTCGATTTCCCCGAACCGGAGGGCCCGAGGAAGGTCAGGAATTCGCCCCTGGGAATGTCCAGCGTGATGTCGTGCACGGCGACGATCGCCCCGAACGCCTTGCGCAGATTGCGGATGGAGAGGAAAGGCTGGGTCATGTCCGGAACTTTCGCTGCAGCAGCGCCGTCACCAGCATCAGGGCAAGCGTCAGCCCGACAAGCAGGCTGGAGGCGGCGGCGATCACCGGACTGAGGTCCGACCGCAGACTGCCCCAAATCTTGACGGGCAAGGTTTGCAAGCTGGGGCTGGCCATAAAGATCGCCACCACGACTTCGTCCCACGAGGCGAGGAAGGAAAAGATCGCGGCGGAGAAGATGCCGATCCGGATCGACGGCAAGGTGATCCTGAGCCTGGCCTCGAGCGGGCTTGCCCCGCAGACGATTGCCGCGTCCTCGATCGACTTGTCGAACCCTTCGAGCGCGGTGGCGATCGGAATGATGGCGAAGGGCAGCGCCAACACGGTGTGGGCGATGACGAAGCCGATGGTGGTACCGCCGAGGCCGAGGCGAAGGAAGAAGGCGTAGATTGCGATGGCGAAGACGACGACGGGCAGGACCATCGGCGTCAGCAGCAGGCCGCGCAGGATCTCACGTCCGGCAAACCGTCCGCGAACCAGAGCAAAGGAGGCGAGCAGGCCGATCGCTACTGCCAGGATCGTCGTCATGGTGGCGATCCGAGCGCTGGTCAGCGCCGCGTCGAGCCAGGCCGGATCGGCAAAAAGCTTCTGGTACCATTTGAGCGTCCAGCCGGGCGGCGGAAAAGCCAGCCAACGCGACGAGCCGAAGGAGAGCAAGACAATGAAGACCACTGGCAGCAGAAGAAAGGCGCCGACCAGCGCGGTGAAGCCGAGCAGGGCAACCCGTAGCCAACCCATGCGGTCATAGTCGAGCAGCATCTCAGATGCCTCCGCTCATGCGCCTGGCACCGACAAGGCGCAGCTGCAGCGCGTAGAGAACCATGGTGACGACAAGCAGGATGAAGGCTGCGGCGCTGCCGAGCCCCCAGTTAAGCAGCGACTGGACCATCTGCGCGATCATTTCGGCAAGCATCATGTTCGACGTGCCGCCGAGCAGTGCCGGCGTGACGAAGTAGCCGAGCGACATGACGAAGACCATCAGGCCACCGGCGGCGACGCCGGGCAGCGACAGCGGCAGGAGGATGCGGCGGAACGCCTGGAAAGGGCTTGCGCCGCACAGCGACGCCGCACGCAGCGTCATCGGATCGATCGCCCGTAACGTGCCGACCAGCGGCAGGATCATGAAGGGCAGCATGATATAGACCATGCCGATGGTGACGCCGGTGAGATTGTTGATGAGCGGCAGCGGCTGGTCGATGACGCCGATGGTCATCAGCGTCCGGTTGATGACGCCGGTACGCTGCAGCAGCACCATCCAGGCATAGGTGCGGGCCAGCAGGTTCGTCCACATCGACAGAATGATGATGCCGAAGATGATCGAGGCCAGTCCCGAAGGCATGATCGCCAGCAGCCAGGCGACCGGAAAGGCGACAAGGACCGTGACGATGGTGACCAGCGCCGCGACCAGGAATGTGTTGAAGAACACCCGCACATAAGTGCCGTCACCAAGCAGGGCAGCATAGTTCTGCAAGCCTGGCTCGGGCTCCGTGACACTGCGCAAAAGCAGCGCCAGCACGGGGACGACGAAGAACAGCATAATCAGAATCAGGGCCGGCAGCAGGCCATTGAGACCTGCCGGCACCCGCACCGTTCCAAAGTTCCGGCGTGTTTCAACCGACATGACAGCGACCCGGCTACGGGACGAGACGGCGCGAACCGTCTCGTCCATTGCGGTTCAAGGGCGGGCTTATTTCGCCTGCCAGGCGTACCAGCGCGCGGCGATGGTGTCGCGATTGGCGGCCCAGTAGTTCATGTCGAGATTGATCTGTCCGTCGACATGAGCGTCCGGCAGCGATTTCACGGCATCGGCTGGCATCTCTGCCTTGGCCTTGGTGTTGATCGGCGCATAACCGCTGGCCTCGGCAAATTTGGCCTGGCCAGCGGGGCCGCTCGCCGCGGCGAGGAATTTCATCGCCGTATCCTTGTTCTTGGCACCCTTCGGTACCACCAGAACGTCGGCTGCGGTCAGGTTCTGGTTCCAGGAGACACCGACATCGGCGCCATCCTTGTCCAGTGCGAAGACGCGGCCGTTCCACAGCTGGCCGAACGTTGCTTCGCCGGATGCGATCAATTGCTGCGACTCCGCCCCGCCGCCCCACCAGACGATGTCCGACTTGATGGTGTCGAGTTTCTTGAAGGCGCGATCGAGATCCAGCGGATAGAGCTTGTCCGCCGGAACACCATCGGCCAGCAGCGCGATCTCGATGACACCGGGCGCCGACCATTTGTAGAAGGTCCGCTTGCCCGGGAACTTCGTCAGGTCGAACATGTCGGCCCAGCCGGCCGGTTCACCCGAAACGGCGCCCTTGTTCCAGGCGAGCACGAAGGAATAGTAGAAACTGCCGACGGCGTGATCGGTGGTGAAGCGCGGATCGAGGTCGGCCTTCGGCACGGTCTTGAAGTCGATCGGCTCGAGCAGACCGTCCTTGGCCGCCTTGATGGCGAAATCCATCTCGACGTCGACGACGTCCCAGTTGACACTGCCGCTGTCGACCATCGCCTTCAGCTTGCCGTAGTCGGTCGGGCCGTCCTGCATGACCTTGATGCCGGATGCGGCCGTGAACGGCTCGGCCCAGGATTTGGTCTGCGCTTCCTGGGTCGTCCCGCCCCAGCTGGTGAACACCATGTCCTCGGCCTTCGCGGCCGTCGTTGCCAGAACTGTCGTTGCAATAAATCCGGCAAGGATGCCGGTGATGATCAGTTTCATGTCGTTCTCCTCTGTTGTTTTCGTTGTTGTCTGTTCGCGATCGGTCGTTTTCGCCTTGATCGCGCATCTCCGGCCAGCGGCGGCTACCGCATGACAAAAGGATCGGGAATCGGGTCGTCGGAGGTGCGTATCCACACCGATTTCGAACGCGTGTAGTCGCGGATCGCATCGAGGCCGCCCTCGCGGCCGAGCCCGGATTGGCCGTAGCCGCCAAACGGAACCAGCGGCGAGACCGCTCGGTAGGTGTTGATCCAGACCACGCCGGCATGGATGCCGCGCGCCATCCGGTGGGCTTGTGCCAGATTGGTGGTGAACACGCCGGACGCCAGACCGAACTTCGTGTCGTTGGCGAGCGAAAGCGCTTCCGCTTCGCTGTCGAAGGCAAGCACCGAGAGCACCGGGCCAAAGAGCTCTTCGCGCACGCAGGCAAGGGTCTGATCAGGCGCGTCGATAATCGTCGGCGCGTAGTAGAAGCCATCCGCCATGCCCGTGGGGCGGATGCCGCCGGTGACCAGCCGCCCGCCGGCGGCCAGGCTTTCAGCAATGATCTTCTCTATCCATTCGCGCTGGCGCGAGGTGGCGAGCGGTCCCATTTCGATCGCGGGATCCTGCGGATCGCCAATCCTGATCGCCTCGGCCTTGCGCTTGAGCCGGGCGAGGAATTCGTCCTTCACGGAGCGCTGGACCAGCAGCCGCGAGCCGGCGACGCAGCTCTGGCCGGTGGCAGCGAAGATGCCGGCAACGACCGCGTTGGCGGCGCTGTCCAGATCGGCATCGGCGAACACCACGACCGGGCTTTTGCCGCCGAGCTCGAGCGTCGTGAAGGCGAGGTTTTCCGCCGTATTCCTGACGATCTGCCGAGCGGTCGAGGGACCGCCGGTGAAGGCGATGCGGGCGACGAGCGGATGACTGGTCAGGCGGTGACCGCAATCGTGGCCGAAGCCGGTCAGGATGTTGACGGTCCCGGCGGGAAATCCCGCCTCATGGACGAGTTCGGCGAAGGCCAGCAACGGGGCAGGGCCGTCTTCAGATGCTTTCAGAACGATGGTGCAGCCGGCCGCCAGCGCCGGCCCGAGCTTGACGGCGGACAGGAAGAGCTGCGAATTCCACGGCACAATGGCGGCGACCACTCCGATCGGTTCGGGCCGGATGGTTACTTCCATGTCGGCCTTATCGATGGGGACGAATGAGCCCTCGTGCTTGTCGGCCAACCCGCCATAATAGCGGTAGTAGTCGCCGACATAGGCGATCTGGGCGCGGGTCTCGCGGATGATCTTGCCGGTGTCGCGCGTCTCGAGTTCAGCCAGCCGGTCGGCATTGGCGACCACCAGATCGCCGAGCCGCACCAGAAGCTTGCCGCGTGCCGTTGCCGTCATGGCTGCCCACGGGGCGGAGCGCAGCGCCCGGTGAGCGGCTTCGACGGCGCGGTCGACATCATCCGACGATGCAGCGGGCATCGTCGTCCATGGCGCGCCAGTCGAGGGATCGATGCTGTCGAAGGTCGCCGCCACTTCGACGAAGCTGCCGTCTATATAGTTCCTGAATTGAGTGGTGCTCATCGCAATCCAGCTTTCGGTCCAGCTTTCGGCCCGGAAAAGGCCGGCATCACCCTGTCGATGAAGAGCTGCAGCGATTTCTTCTTGCGCTGATGGGAAAGGCCGCTGTCGATCCAGATCGAATACTGATCGTAGCCGAGCGCTTCGTAGGCCTTCAGCCTGGCGATCACCTCGTCGGCTTCGCCAATGACGAGGTTCTGCCTGATCTTGTCTGGCGCATACTGCGGCAACGCCACGATCTCGTCCTCGGTCAGCGCTTCCATTATGCCCTGACGCACCGGCTTCTTGTTCTGGAACCAGGCGCCGAACTGGCAGTAGAACTGCGACAGATCCTGCGCGAGCCGGTCAGCCTCCGCGGCGTCCTCGGCAACGAAAGTATGCATCAGCAGCATGATCTCCGGCCTTGATGCGTCGGGGTGGACATTGCACGCCGCGTTGAAACGCTCCATCAGGCTGGCCACTTCGCCATCGCCGGAGGCAAGCGGCGTCACCTGGACGTTGCATTTGCTGGAAACCGCAAAGTCGTGCGAGTTCGGATCGCGTGCGGCCACCCAGATCGGCGGATAAGGCTTTTGCAACGGTTTGGGCGACGAGGTGGTTGAAGGAAACGACCAGAACTCGCCGGCGAGTTCGAAATCGCCATCCCACAGGCCGCGAATCGCCGGCACCATCTCGCGCATACGCTGGCCGGCACCCCAGGCCTCGAGGCCTGGGAAAAGCCGCTGGTATTCGTAAGCGTAGGCGCCGCGCGCAATGCCGATGTCTAGACGGCCGCCGGTGATGACGTCGGCCATCGCCGCTTCGCCGGCAAGCTTGATCGGGTGCCAGAACGGCGCGACGATGGTTCCTGTTCCGAGCCGGATGCGCCTGGTTTTGGCGGCGAGCCAGGCGATGTTGATGAACGGGTTCGGCGAGATAGTGAATTCCATCCCGTGATGCTCGCCGATCCAGGCAGTCTCGAATCCTGCCTCTTCGGCCTGCAGAACCAGCTCCTCCAGCTCGCCGACAAGCTCGGAATGCGGCTTGGCCGGATCCGATCGCTCCATGTGCACGAAAAGCGAAAACTTCATCGGTTTCACCCGCGGCCGGAAAGAGGAATTTGAGAAGGCGAGGGCTTGGCCAGCGGCCGGACTTCGCCTTCGACCTCGTTGCCGACATAGACGCCGAATGCATCTTCCGTACGTTCGCGCGCATAGCGGGCAAGCATCGAACGCACTGCGGGATCGGCGATCTTCAGATCCGCGATCTTCTTGATGTCGACAAGCCGCATCTGGCGATCGTCGGAATAGGGGCCGTCGACCGTTCCGCGATAATAAACATGGGTGCGCGAGGGTTCGGCGGCATCGTCCCACACCGCGAACAGGAAGCCGAGCTGGGCGTCTATAGCTCTGGCGGCAAGGCGCCCCTTGAGACTGCGCGCATCGTTCGGCGTGCCCAATCCGCGCCCCGCAGGCAATTCATAAAAACCATCGGCCGTTGCGAAGAACAGCACACGGCCCTCATTCTCGAGAATGGCGCCGACCTCCGTATCGGGGGGCGCCGCCGCCAGCGCCTCCTGGCTGAGGCCAGGCGTGACGTAGGTGCCTCTGCAATAACCGAGGGGCTGGGCTCCGTTGTGACTGAAGTCACGGACGCGGCCGATGAGGATCGAGTGATCGCCAGCATCGACCAGCTGCTCCATGCCGCAATCGAACACCGCAACGCAGCCGTCGATCAGCGGATTGCCGGTGCGGCCCGGTTGCCAGGCCACGGCCGCGAACTTGTCCGCTGCTTTGGAAGCGAAGATGCCGGAATGGGCCTTCTGGCGCTCCGACAGGATGTTGATGGCGAAACCTCTCGACGTCGAAAAAGCACTGTGTCCCAGCGCCCTCTTGGCGACGCAGACAAGCACCAGCGGCGGCTCGAGCGAGACCGAGGTGAAGGAGTTGGCGGTGAAGCCGCGCGGTTCGCCTTCCGCGCTGATCGTGGTGACGATGGTAACACCGGTCAGGAAGGAGCCGAGCGCGCGCCGGAATTCGCCGCTGTCAAAGACGGTATCCGTCTCCGGCTTCACGCCAGCGTCTCCTGCCGTGTCGAGAAATTCCATGATGTGTTTGGTCACTTTTTCAGGAGAAGCCATTGCCATCATGTGCCTTTCTCCATTGAGCACGAGGCATTGGCCGTGCGGCGCCAGCCTCGCCATCGCCGCCGACATGGCCGGGGTCGAATTGCTGTCTTGCGACCCGGTTAAGAACAGGGCCGGCGCGGCAAGACCGGGGAGAGCATCGGCGTGCTCGGCATCGGCATGGGCAAAGAGGCGATAGGTGCGCGCGTAGCCTTCGGGGTCGACTCTTTCAAGGGCGGCGCGCGCGGTGGTGGCCGCCCCGATAAGGTTCGCCGGCAGCGGGTCGCCGAACCAGCGGGCAAGCGTAGCCGCAATGGCGGAAGGGTTGCCATGGGGGCCGAGCGCGGCCGCACGCTCGCGTACGGCCTGCGCCAAGGCCGTGGGGCGGCGGAATACCGCATTGAGACAGACGATGGAGCGAACGCGCGAAGGGGTGCGAAGGGCGATCTCCAGAGCGACCAGCGCGCCCATCGAATGGCCGACGATCGACACCGACGCCAGGCCAAGATGGTCGAGAAGGCGAACCGCCTGATCGGCGAAATTCGACAGGCTGGCTTCTTCCGGCGGCAGCGGTGAAACGCCGTGGCCGAGCATGTCGATGGCGATCAGGTCATGATGGTCTTTCATCGCCGCGATCTGATCGTGCCAGATCGCGGCGTTCATGCCGACACCGTGAATGAGCAGAACCGGCGCGCCGGAGCCGGCGCGGATGAAGCCGGTGCCGTCCGGAGCCGTGTCCCGGACCCATGCGGTGGCAGCGACGTCAGCCATGCAGGTCTCCGACCTCCTTGAGGTCCTGATAGCGGTCGCCGATACGATGGTGCGGGCGGCCGCCAATCGAAGCGCCAAGCGCCACCACCAGCTCGTCGGGCGCGGGCGCGTCGCCGATTTGGAAATGTACGGTCAGATAGTGGGAGCGGCGGCCTTCGTCGTTCTTGTCCATCAGCGGGATCATGATCGGGGTGTTCGGCCCTCCGCGCAGATTGGTGAAGGCGAGATAGGTCTTGGCGCCAACGGCGCGACGGTAATGGTTGCCGAAATGCAGCGTATGGATCAGCGCCGATGCATGCTCGATCTCGCCCGCCGTGCCGCAGACCGCGGCCTTGCCATAACCTTCTATTGCCTCGCCGGAACCGGCAACGGCGATAATCTCGCTGGTCAGCAGTTCGCCGAGGACGGGAGCAATGACGCGGATCTCCGGCGACAGGTCGTCGGTGAAACCGCGGCCCGCCCAAGGGTTTGTCAGCACGGCGGCGACGCCGATCAGGCGCAACGGTTTTGGGGCTTCCTTGCCGCCCTCGATTAACGTGTTCTCGATGTAGGTGACGATCTTTCGAATGGCTGGTTTCATGAAAGTCCTCGGTCGCCACGGCGCTGTGCAGCGCCGAAATCTTTACATCATCTTATGGTATACCATACTATGGAGCACCAGAAGCCTTGTCAATCGGCTATGGAATCTGTTTTGTGGCCGGATCGAATAGGGAGAGAAAATGTCAGGCGATACGCTGCGGATCGACCGCTCTGCCAAGACGCTGAGGACGCTGGCGCTGGAGCGCATGCGTGAAGCGATCATGGGCTTCCATTTCCAGCCTGGTGAAAGGCTGGTCGAGCGGCCGCTATGCGATCAGCTCGGGGTGAGCCGTTCCGTCGTGCGCGAGGTGCTGCGGCAGCTCGAGGCGGAAGGCCTGGTGCAGATGGTCCCCGGCCATGGGCCCGCCGTGGCCAAGCCGGACCTCGGCCGCACCGACGAAATCTATGAATTGCGGGCGCTGCTCGAGGGCATCGCGGCGCGGGCTTGCGCCCTAACGGCCACGGACGCGCAGATCGCTTTGCTCGATGCCGCCTTGACGAACCTGCTTGAGGCGTGGGCGTCCGGTGCGCCTGTCGAGGTGATGCGGGCAACGACCAAGTTCTATGAAACGCTGTTCGAGGCGGCCGACAAGCGCATTGCCTGGGAAATCGTGACGGGGCTGAATGTCCGCATCAACCAGCTCCGCTCAATGACGATCGCGTCGGAGAACCGCCGCGAGCCGGCGATCGCCGAAATGACCGAAATCATGGATGCAATCCGGTCGCGCAAACCGGACGAGGCGGAGGCGGCGGCGCGGCGGCACGTCGAATCCGCGTGGCAGATCGCCCGCAACACGCTTCGCCTTGGCTGACTGGTATGCCGCCAACGCGGTTCATCGTTCCATGGCAGGCGTCTAATTGGTGCGTGCAGCGAGGTGTGTGACGTGACCAAATTGCTTTCAGTTGCGGCGGCAAAATCGTATATCGGGTCAGTTAGGTGTGCATCTCTTGCCAAATTGCTCTGTCATTCGAAACGGAGTATCGGACGGACTGAGACAGAGAAAATAGTAAAATGAATATGCTACGCCACAGACTTGCGGTGGCGCCGATGATGGATTGGACGGACCGGCACTGCCGGTTCTTCCATCGCCAGCTGACGCGCGAGGCGCTGCTCTACACCGAGATGGTGGTGGCCGATGCGGTCATCCACGGCGCACGCGAGCGGCTGCTCGGCTTCGACGACAACGAACATCCGGTGGCTCTGCAGCTCGGCGGCGCCGATCCTGGAAAGCTGGCCGAGGCGGCGCCCATCGGCGAAGCCTTCGGCTATGATGAAATCAACCTCAATGTCGGCTGCCCGTCCGACCGCGTCCAGTCGGGCACCTTCGGCGCCTGCCTGATGAAGGCGCCCGTGCTCGTCGCGGATTGCGTCGCGGCGATGAAGGCGGCGGTGAAAATACCGGTTACCGTCAAATGCCGCATCGGCGTCGATGAGCAGGATCCGGAACCGGCACTCGATTCGTTGGCCGACGGTGTTTTCGCGGCCGGCGCAGACGCGCTGTGGGTGCACGCCCGCAAGGCCTGGCTGGAAGGACTGAGCCCAAAGGAAAATCGCGACATCCCACCGCTCGACTATGGCCGCGTCTATCGGCTGAAAGCCAGAAAGAAAAACAAATTCATCGGCATCAACGGCGGCATTCAATCTCTCGCAGAGGCGCTGACGCATCTCGACCATGTCGATGGCGCCATGCTCGGCCGCGCCGCCTATCACACGCCAGGGATACTGACCGGCATCGATGCCGCGTTTTACGGCGGCACAGCTGAGCCGTTCGATTTTGCCGCACTGATCGATGCGATGGCGGATTACGCCGCACGTCATATCAAAAAGGGTGGACGGCTGGGGCATGTCACCCGGCACATGGTCGGGCTGTTTCACGGCCTGCCCGGTGCGCGCCGCTACCGGCAGATCCTCTCCACCGAGGCGACAAAGCCGGGTGCGGGACCGGAGGTGCTCAAGACGGCTTTCGCAGAGGTCGATTTCGGCAGGACCGCAGAGGCGGCCTGAGGAAAACTTAATCCCGCAAAATCATGCGGTCACCCCGTACGTCGAAACCCGATAGCGAGCCGATGAAATTCATGCCGAGCAGGCTCTGGCCGAGCGTGCCGGGTGCGGCGATCATGATGGGCATGTCCTTGCGCACGATGCCGCCGATCGACAGTTCATCGGTTCTTACGGCGGCGGCGCGTGTCATGCCGTTGGCGGTAGAGATCGGTATGGTGAAGCGGAGAGCCGCCGAATTGAACCCGACCGCCAGCGCGTCCTCGGCGGTCAGCACGGTGCTGGTCGCGCCGGTATCGACAACCGTCAGGATCGGCGTGCCGTTGATTGTGACGCGCGCTTCGAAATGGCCGTTGCCGGCCTTGTCCAGGGTGACGGTGGCATGGCCTTCGTCCACGCCCAGCGCCAGCGGACTGCCGGGAACAAGGCCAGCGGTGATGCGGCTGGCGAAATCCTGCAACTCATAGCGGTACTGATAGCCGGCGATCAGCGCCAGCACGATGGCACCCCAGGCGCCGAGGCTGCGGGCCATGGTGCCCAACGGCCTGCCCGATCTGACCAGGCCGGCGCCGACGAGCGCCGCTAAAGTGCCAAGCCAGATCAGCTGGCTGAAATCGTAATTCTCAACGCCGAATGTGCTGCCGGCGGAATCGTTGAGCATGAGCAGGAGTACACCCGCCCCGATCGCGACGATCAGAATCCACAACAGTCGGTTCATCTCTGCGGCCGGTTCACGAGAGGGCGTCGCGTTCGCGTGCCATGCGGCTGCGACGGGTTTCCCGGCGGGGGCGTCGCTCGACCGTTTCCAGCCTTGCCGGCAGCTCGGCCATGACGCTGCGGCGCGTTTGTGGGGTCATGTCGATCCAGGCGGCGATTTCCTCGCGCGTGCGCCCGCAACCGAAACAGAAGCCGGTTTTCATGTCGATCGAGCAGACCAGGATACACGGAGATTCAATGGCCGTCATAAGGATTTCCTTGGCTAGCCTCCACATGGTGCAACGACAAAGTCAATGCAAGCCCTCCGGGATGCGCCGCCAACGGGTGCTTTCGCGTCAATACCGCCAAGTTGTACCAGGCCTGGAGGTTGTGCCGGCTTGAGGTTGTGCCGGCTGGCCAAGGCGGCTATGCCGCTCACCAATTCACACGGACGATCGCCATCGACATGACCAGCGCGCTGCCTTTCGACGATTTTCGCGACCTCCTGGTGAGCCTGCCGCCGGCAGATATGGCGGCCAACGCCCGCGTGCGCCAGCTGTTTGCCAGGGCAGACAAGCCCAAAGGCTCGCTCGGCCGCATCGAGGACATCGCCGCATGGCTCGCCGGCTGGAGCGGTCGCGCGCCGCCGGCGGTGACGCGACCATTGGTGGCAATCTTTGCCGGCAATCATGGCGTCACCCGCCACGGCATTTCGCCGCGCCCCGCCGCCGCCACGGCAAATGCAGTCGAGCTCTGCGCCGCCGGCGGTGCAGCGATCAACCAGATCTGCATCGCTCACGATCTCGGCTTGAAGGTGTTCGATCTGGCTCTGCACATCCCGACAGCCGACATCACCGAGGATGCGGCACTGGACGAGCGCGGTTGCGCCGCCACCATGGCCTTCGGCATGGAAGCGATTGCCGGCGGCACCGACCTGCTTTGCCTTGGCGACCTCGGCGTCGGCAATTCGACTGTCGCCGCGGCTCTTTGCACGGCACTGTTCGGCGGCACCGGCGCCGACTGGGTTGGCCCTGGATCAGGGGCGGACGCGGCGATGCAGAGGCGCAAGGCGGAGGTGGTCGATGCCGCGGTCGCGTTTCACGGCCCGAGCCTCAAGGACCCGCTGGAAGCGCTGCGCCGGGTCGGCGGGCGGGAATTCGCCGCGATCTGCGGCGCCATTCTGGCGGCGCGGATGCAGAAGATCCCGGTGCTGCTCGATGGGTTTGCGGTGACTGCGGCCGCTGGTGTTCTACATACCGCCAACCCCGCCGCGCTCGATCATTGTCTCCTCGCAAGCCTGTCGCCGGAGCCTGGCCATGCCAAGGCCGCCGAGCGCCTCGGCCTTCGCCCGTTGCTCGCACTGGACATTGGTCAAGGCGAGGGGGTAGGGGCGGCTCTTGCCGCCGGCCTGGTCAAGGCGGCCGCGCTGACCAGCTCCGGCATGGCAGCCGCGGTCCGCGGTTAAGCATTCAGCGCCGGCGCGAAGCAACCGCCTTGGTCGGCAGCGCCGGCAGTTCCTCCATCACCCGGCTCAGCGGGAAGATGGCGATCGCCTCGGTGCCTTCGCGCAGCCTGGAATGGAGCTGGAATTCGCCGCCATGCATGGCCAGCAGGCCTTGCACGATCGGCAGGCCAAGCCCGGTGCCCTGTTCGGCGCTCTTGATGGCGATCGAGCCCTGGCCGAAGGCCGAGAGCACGATCGGAATCTCGTCTTCCGGTATGCCCGGCCCATTGTCCTTGACGGAGAGATATTGCCCGCCGCCCGCCGTCCAGCCGACGCGCACGCGGATTTCGCCGCCGGTGGCAGTGAACTTGATGGCATTGGACAAGAGGTTGAGCGCAATCTGCCGCACCGCGCGTTCGTCGGCGAACAAACGCGGCAACGCGTTTTCGAAATCCTGGACGATGCGGATGTCCTTGTTGCGCGCCTTCAGCTCCATCATGTGGCAGCAATCCTCGACGACCGAGAGCAGCATCATCGGCTCCTCGTTGAGCTGGTAGCGGCCCGCTTCGATGCGCGACAAATCGAGAATTTCGTTGATCAGGTCGAGCAGATGCTGTCCGGAGTCATGCACGTCACGGGCATAGTCGCGATAGGTCGGGTTGCTCATCGGGCCGAGCACCTCGTTAGCCATCACTTCGGAAAAGCCGAGAATGGCGTTGAGCGGCGTGCGCAGTTCGTGGCTCATCGAGGCCAGGAAACGCGATTTCGCCAGATTGGCGTCTTCCGCCCGCCGCCGTGCCTCGTCCGACATCGATTTCGCCGTCTCCAGTTCGGCGATCAGCGCATCCTTTTCGGAGCGGAACGAAAGCAGCATCAGCGAGGAACGGTTGAGCTGGCGCGCCACATAGGCGAAGAAAGGCAGCGACACGATCAGCAAACCGGCCATGATCACTTCGATCGGCATCCATAATTTCGCACTGGCATAGGCATAGATGGCGACCGGGAGGGCGAAGGTCGCCAACAGCGCACCGCGCAGGGACGATGCCAGGATCGCGGTTGCCGACATGGCGAGCAGCAGCACCACCGCCTTGGCGACCTGGAACTGATCGATTTGGCAAGTTTCGCAGCCGAGCCATGCGAACCAGGCCCAGCCAAGCCCGCAAAGAAAATGGCCGATCAGGAAATCCCTATGCGTCTCCAGCGGGTTGAGCTCGGACGCTTGAGTGACGCGTCTCGCCATGAATGCAACGATGGTATAGCAGATGAATGTGAACAGCGCCCAGACGCCGATCTCCTTGCCGACGCCCGCGAGCAAGCCTGCCGCGGCCGTTGCCAGAACGAGCAGCGGGATGACGATCACGCCGCCGGTCATCGAAAGCGCGTGGAGCTTCAACAGCTCGCGGTCGAAGTCGGGATTTCCGGCTTGCTGCGAAAGACGGTCGCGCGTCTTGCGGACCGCGCGCGCGACATCGCTGTTGCGATGGCGTTTCCTGCGGTCCACAATAAACTTGTCCGCCGTGGTCGAGCGTTGCAGGGGCATGAAGTCTTCAATTTACGCGGGCAGCAATTTCAAATCGTTAAGCTACGTTCGAATGATTAACCAACGGTTTGCCATATGAGCCGTTCGTGGTCGCGATGGCCGCGCCAGCGATACTATGCGCCGCGTCCGCGAAGCCTGTGGCGCAGGCTGATGGACTATGGGCTGACACTCATCGTGCTCGGCCTGCTGATCCTCCTGGCGGCGCGCCTCGACCGGGTGGAGACGCGCAAGACGGAGGGCGCGGCTATTGTCAACGACGGCGATAGCATCACCCTCGGCAGCGAGCGCATCCGCATGCGTGGCATCGACGCGCCGGAATATTCGCAGATCTGCCGCAAGGACGGTGCCGATTATCCCTGCGGCAAGCTGGCGCGGCAGTCCCTGGTGCGGTTGATAGCCGGCAAAGCCGTCTCCTGCAGCGGCTGGCAGCGCGACCGCTACGGCAGGCTGCTCGGCGACTGCAAGGTCGGCGGCAAGGATCTCAACCGCGCGCAGGTCGAGGCCGGCTGGGCGGTCGCCTTTGGCGATTTCGAGACCGAGGAAGCTGCTGCGCGCGCGGGCAAAGCCGGCATCTGGGCCGGAACTTTCGACGAGCCGAAGAACTGGCGCGAGAGCCACGGCCACGAGCTGGTCGAAAGAAAGCACGGCACCTTGGCGTCGATCGGCGATGCCTTGCGCGAAATTTTTCGCTTCTGGTGAGTTGTGCCTATAGTTCGTCGGGACGGACGAGGAGGATGGAGATGAAGCTGTTCGACGGCGGGCGCGCGCCCAATCCACGTCGGGTTCGGATTTTTCTGGCCGAAAAGGGACTTCAGGTTCCGCTGGTGCCCGTCGACATGGGCGCGCTGGAGCACAAAGAGCAGCCGGTCAGCTCGCGCAATCCGCTGAAGCGTCTGCCGGTGCTCGAGCTCGATGATGGCATCATCATCACCGAATCCGTCGCAATCTGTCGTTACTTCGAGGAACTGCACCCCGAGCCGGCTTTGTTCGGGCGTGGCGCGCTCGGCAAGGCGATCGTCGAGATGTGGCAAAGGCGTGTGGAGTTCAATCTGTTCGGCTGCGTCGCCGCGGCGTTCCGGCATATCCACCCCGCAATGAGGGAATGGGAGATCCCGCAAATCCCCGAATGGGGCGAGGCCAATAAGCCGAAGGCGATCGAATTCCTGAGATTTCTGGACGCTGAGCTCGCCGGCAGGGAATTCGTCGCCGGCGATGCCTATTCGATCGCCGACATCACCGGGTTGGTCGCCATCGACTTCATGAAGCCGGCTCGCATCAAGGTACCCGAAGAGTGCACCAACGTGCTGCGCTGGTATCGAGAAATCTCCAGCCGGCCGAGTGCCGCCGCCTGACAATGAGTTCCGAATGAGCGAAGAGCTGGAAGCCCTGGCGGCGAGGGTACGCGCCTGCCGCATCTGCGTCGATAACCCGGCCGGCAGGCCGTTGCCGCACCAGCCGCGTCCGGTGCTCAGGCCATCCTCGAGCGCGCGCATCCTGATCGCCAGCCAGGCGCCGGGCACCAAGGTCCACGTGTCAGGTATGCCATTCACCGACGCCTCCGGCGACCGGCTGCGAAGCTGGCTGGGCGTCGGCAGCGAGGAATTCTATGACACGGACAAGTTTGCCATCGTGCCGATGGGCTTTTGCTTTCCCGGTCAGGACGCCAAGGGCGCCGACCTGCCGCCGCGCCGCGAATGTGCGCCGGCATGGCGCGCATCGCTGATGGCGCTGATGCCGCAAGTCGATCTGGTGCTGACGATCGGCATCTACGCGCAAAGCTGGCATATGGGCGCGGCGCGCCGTCCCTCGCTGACGGAAACGGTCATGGACTGGCGCGCCATCTGGGCAACGCCGACCGACCCGAAAGTCCTGCCGCTGCCGCACCCGTCCTGGCGCAACACTGGTTGGCTGAAGCGCAATCCATGGTTTGAAATGGATTTGCTGCCCTTTCTGAGATCGGAAATCCGCTATCGCCTCGGCTAGGCATTCAGCAAGAAATCACTCGCTTTTGCGCTATTCAACAGAATTTCTTTCTTGTAATAGGCTTGAGCAAGAGGGAATATGGTAATCCATTCCTCGAAGCGCGCCGCGCATGAGGGGACGCGCGTTAAATTCTTGTTTTTATGCATGTCGTTGTGCCAAGGCCGCTGCGCACTTTGGACGACTTGCATCAGGGGAGCACCCAATGGACCGCCTCGATAGAAAAATCCTCCGCCTCCTGCAGGAGGATGCGACGCTTGCAGTCGCCGACGTCGCCAAGAAGGTCGGCCTGTCGACGACGCCGTGCTGGCGGCGCATCCAGAAGCTCGAGGAAGAGGGCGTCATCAAGCGCCGCGTCGCCATCCTCGATCATGAAAAGGTCAATGTGCGGGTCACGGTGTTCGTCTCGATCCGCACCAATTCGCACAGCCATGAATGGCTGCGGCGCTTTTCGGAGGTTATCCAGGAATTTCCCGAAGTGGTCGAATTCTACCGCATGAGTGGCGACGTCGACTATCTCTTGCGCGTCGTGGTGCCTGACATCGCCGCCTACGACGCCTTCTACAAGCGCCTGATCGCCAAGATCGAGATCCGCGACGTGTCGTCTTCCTTCGCCATGGAGCAGATCAAATACACGACCGAGATGCCGCTGGATTACATGATGCTCGACAAGGAGTCCGGCGCCAACGCCGCCTGAGATTCTTCTGTTTAGTTTTTCTTTTTGTTCAGGAAAGTCCAGGGCGAGTTGACCGGCAGCGTGATCGTGTCCG
This sequence comes from Mesorhizobium sp. ISC25, assembly GCF_042295465.1. Lineage (NCBI taxonomy): Bacteria > Pseudomonadati > Pseudomonadota > Alphaproteobacteria > Hyphomicrobiales > Phyllobacteriaceae > Mesorhizobium > Mesorhizobium sp. ISC25. The sequence goes on from NZ_CP135441.1 coordinate 1,197,621, forward strand.
GCACCGTGACGACGTTGACCACCTCGGCCTTGCGCACAGTGTAACCCGACTGGATGACGCTGACGCCGTCAAGAATGAAAAGCTGGCTCTTCTCCATACCCGGTTTCAAGGCGCCGGTCACCGAAACCGGCTGGTAGGCCTCGGACATCCTGTAAGGGTGGGCCGGCGTGACGAGGACGATCTGGTTGGGCGGCGGCGTCGGCATGTGGCTGCAGGCTCCCGTCCACGGCACCAGCAGGAATTGGTAGACGAGGTCGCCGTCGCGGTCGACTGGCAGCGCATAGCCCACGAGCTGCACGGTCTTGTCCTGCAGGTTGAGTGAGAGCGTCTCGCCATGATCCGGCATTTTGGCCGCGATCATCGGCAGCCCGACGCTCTCGGCAGCCGCCTGGCTCGCCGGGCGCAGATCCTTCCAGAAAATATACATCGCCCCGGCGCAAGCGTTGCCTGCGACAACAGACGCGAACACCGCGACTGCCAGCGTCGCGCCTGATTTGAGACGATTTTTCATCGCTGCTCCACCGCTGAGCCTTGATCTGCGGCCTATGCCAGCAAGTAAAGCTGCCGCTGTCGCCAAGGTCAACGTTCAAGCCGCATGACATGCCGGCGTGAGCCGGTCATGCCGATCTCGCGAAAGCCGCGGGCGACGAACATGTCGCGAAAACCCATGAAGCTGTAGCTCGGTGACGCCTTGTCGACGGGATAAGCTTCGATCGTCTTGGCGCTTTCGGCAAAGGCGTGATCGATGGCCGCGTCGAGCAATGCGCTTGCCAGCCCGCCGCCGCGCAACGCTCTCGGCACATAGAAGCAGACGATCGACCAGATGCCCATCTCGCTATCGTCCTGCTGCCGTGACAGCTTGCGGTAGGTCTCGCGCGGCGCGACCGAGCACCAGCCGACGATCCGGCCATCGATCTGCGCGACAATGCCCACCGGCGTGCCGGTATCGATCAGCGCCATCATCGCGCGTTTCCTCTCGTCGTTTCCGACATGCTCGCGGCGGTCGAGATTGCGCCAGGCCATACACCAGCAGTATTTCGGCCCGCCGGGTTGCTCGAACAGGTTTTCGAAATCGGCGCGCGTCGATTGCGTCACCTCAGTGAAGCGCACTTCGCTCAGGTCAAGCTTTTCTGGCGGCGAGCCGCTCGAGCGTCTTGGCATCGGAAAGTTCCCTCACGGCGTCCTTGCCGATCCAGCGCGCAGTCCTGTCTGTCGAGGTCGCCAGTTTTTGCGCCACGGCAAGGGCAGGGCCGTGCAAATTCATCGATCGCTTGCCGATCGAACGAAGCGCCCAGTTCACGGCCTTCTTCACGAAATTGCGGCCGTCGGTCGCATGCGCTTCGATGATCGGCAGGAATTCGAGGAAGGTCGTCTCGGGTTCCTTCTTCCGGTGAACCACCGACCAAGCCATCATCGCAAAAGCCGTGCGTCGAACGAATTCCCGTTCGTCGACCGCGAATTCGGCGATCAATTCCTTCCAGCAATCCGTATCGACAAAGAGATCGGAGACCCCATCGACGATATCCCAGGAATCGAAAGTCGCCGCCCATCGTCTTGCATCCGCGGCGGAGAACCGCTCCGGATCGGCGGTGACGGAGGCAATGAACTGCGCCTCCATGATGCCTGTCTGCCAAAGCTCGAAGGCACGCTCATGGTTGCGCTTGATTTTCCTGGCAATCTGCCGCTGCACGCCATGCGAGATACCGAGCGCACGTTCGATCTTGATGCCGTAGCGCAGCATGCCAAGTCGATTTTCCTCCGAGGCGATCGAGCGCAGATGAGCGACGATTTCATCGACCCTGGATTGAGGCGAAAGCTCGTCCACGGCGAACCTACTTCTCCAGCCTTGCCAGCAGCGAGGAGGTGTCCCAGCGCTTGCCGCCCATCGCCTGCACGTCCTTGTAGAACTGGTCGACAAGTGCCGTCACCGGCAGTTTGGCGCCGTTGCGGTCGGCCTCGGCGAGGCAGATGCCAAGATCCTTGCGCATCCAGTCGACGGCGAAGCCGAAATCGTATTTGCCGGCATTCATCGTCTTGTGGCGGTTCTCCATCTGCCAGGATCCGGCCGCGCCCTTGGAAATCACGTCTATGACCTTTTCGATGTCGAGCCCAGCCTGCTTGCCGAAATGGATGCCCTCGGCCAGGCCCTGAACGAGGCCGGCGATGCAGATCTGGTTGATCATCTTGGTTAGCTGGCCAGCCCCGGCCGGTCCCATCAATCCGACCATGCGGGCATAAGCATCTATGACTGGCTTGGCCCTGTCGAAGGCGTCGGGCTCGCCGCCGACCATCACGGTCAGCATGCCGTTCTCGGCGCCTGCCTGACCGCCGGAGACCGGGGCGTCGAGGAACGAAAACCCGATCGCTTGCGCCTGCTGCGCCAGTTCGCGCGCGACCTCCGCCGATGCCGTGGTGTTGTCGACGAAGATGGCGCCCGTCTTCATGGAATTGAAGGCACCTCCGGCGCCGGTCGTCACCGAGCGCAGATCGTCGTCATTGCCGACGCAGGAAAAGACGAAGTCCTTGCCCTCGGCCGCCTCCGCTGGCGTCGCGGCGAAGCTGCCGCCGTGCTGGGCAGTCCACTGCTCGGCCTTGGCCCTGGTGCGGTTGTAGACGGTGACGTCGTGACCACCTTTGTTCTTGAGATGCCCGGCCATCGGATAGCCCATGACGCCAAGACCAAGAAATGCCACCGAAGCCATGTTTTCGAATCCCTTGGAAACCTGCTTTGCGGTTTTCTTACCGGATCAGGCAAGGCGATGGGAGTCAGCGGTGCAGATGGATGGTGATGCGCCGTTCGATCCACTCGACGCCGTGGCGCAACATCTCGACAATGATCAGGTAGACGATCGCCGCCCAGATAAAGGACTGGAAGTCGAAAGTGCGCGCATAGGTTAGCTTTGTAATACCCATCAAATCGTAGACCGTGATGATGGCGACGATTGCCGAGCCCTTGATCATCAGGATGATTTCGTTGCCATAGGGGCGCAGGGCCACAATCAGCGCCTGCGGCAGGATGATTTTCCACATCGTCTGCAGTTTGTGCAGGCCGAGCGAGGCAGCACCTTCCCATTGTCCCCTCGGCACGCTCTCGATCGCGCCACGCAAGATCTCGGCCTGGTAGGCGGCCGTATTCAGCGAAAAGGCGAAGATCGCGCAGTTGAACGCTTCGCGGAAGAAGCCCCATAGGCCGACCATCTCGAGCTCCTGCCGGAAGGAGCCCAACCCGTAGTAGATCAGGAATGTCTGCGCCAACAACGGCGTGCCGCGAAAGAAATAGACATAGGCATAGGCGAGCCCCGAAAGGATCGGGTTCTTCGACATGCGTGCATAGGCGATCGGCACCGACAGGATCGCACCAAGCACAATCGAGATGGCAACCAGCAACAGGGTGATGCCAAGGCCGGATATGTAACCCGGCGCATATTTCTGGAAGAACTCCGGGTTCCACGCAGCGATGAGGTAGACGACCATGCCAATGCCGAGAGCGATCCACAGGCCGACCAGGACATGGCCGAGGATGCGTTGGCGCGACCAACCGCGTGCGGGCGGCGGCGGCCGGTCGACCTTCAGCGTGTCGGTGGCCAGGCTCATCTCTTGACCTCCCGGCCGCCGACCGCTCGTTCGATCGCGTTGATGCCGAAGGAGGAGACGATCGCCAGCAGGAGATAAATCAGGCTGGCAAAACCATAAAACAGGAAGGCATGCTTGGTGACGCGCGCGGCAACCCCGCTCTGCCGGAGGATTTCGTTGAGTCCGACCGCCGAGACGAGCGCGGTGTCCTTGAGCAGGATCAGCCAGAGATTGGCAAGTCCGGGCAACGCGATGCGGATCAACTGCGGCAGCACGATCAGCCGCATCGTCTGGCCGCTGGACAGGCCAACCGAATAGCCCCCCTCATATTGCCCTCTCGGAATGGCGCGAAAGGCGGATAAGAACACCTCGCTGGAGTAAGAGGAGAAAATAAAGCACAGCGCTATCATGCCGGCGACGAAGCTGTTGACGTCGGCGGACGTTCCGGGGCTCACCAGCCGGACAATGTACTGTAGGATCAATGGGATGCCGAAGAAGATCAGAAACAGGGTGAGCAGTTCGGGAATTCCGCGAAAAATCGTGGTGTAGATGTTCCCGGCCAGTCTCAGCGACGGCTCTTCCGACTGTTTGGCCAGCGCCACGAAAAAGCCGAGCGTCAGCCCGAAAGGCAAAGTGGCCAGCGCAAGACATACCGTGATAAACACACCCGCGGCGATGTTGTCGAGCCAGCCTTCGGGTCCCCAACTGAGAAGCGTCAGTGCGCTCTGCATCCGCCTGCCTGTTCTCCTAAGGCTCTTTGAGACCCGTACCGCATCACCCCTCGTGCGCGGCATCCTTATAAGAACGGCGGGAATCTCCCGCCGTTCACGTCCTCCTATGTCGGTCGATCAGGACTCGCCGCCATAGACGTCGAATTTGAAGTACTTGTCGTTGATTTCCTTGTACTTTCCGTTCGCGCGGATGGCGTCGATCGCCGCATTGAACTGGTTGACCAGATCGGTCTCGCCCTTGCGCACGGCAATGCCGGCGCCCGGACCGTGGATTTCGATAACCGGCTGGATTGTGCCGACCAGCTTGCAGCAGGCGCCGTCCGGCGAATCCAGCCATTGCTGCAGCACGACGACGTCGTCATTGGCGGCATCGAGCCGGCCATTGGCCAGATCGAGCTGGTATTCCTGCGCGGTCGGATACGGCTTGACGGTGCTGTCGGTATAAGTCTTGGTCGAATAGTTGAAATGCGTGGTGGACGCCTGCACGCCGATCGTCTTGCCGGCCAAATCTTCCTTGGTTACACCCTTGATGTCAGTGTCCTTGGGGGCGGCGATCGCCGGTGGCGTATTGTAATATTTGTGGGTGAAGTCGACCTTCTCGGCGCGTTCCGGCGTGATCGACATAGACGCGACGATGGCGTCGAACTTGCCTGCCTGAAGGGCTGGAATGATGCCGTCCCAGTCCTGCGCGACGAAGGTGCACTTCACCTTCATCTCGTCGCAGAGCGCCTTGGCAATGTCGATATCGAAGCCTACGAGCTGGCCGTCGGCTGTCAGATTGTTGAATGGGGGATAGGCTCCCTCGGTGCCGATCCGCAAGGTTTTTTCCTGGGCCTGGGCAACGCCAAGCGTCAGCAGCGCAGCCGATGCGGCAAGCGCGATACGCAGTGCAATACGCATAATGGTCCTCTCTGTTGGTCCCGGCCGTCGTTCCCGAACGGCTCTGTGGGCGGTGCTTTTGACCGCCCGCTGATGCGATACTCCCATTCTTTCCCAAGAAAAAGCAACTGCAAAACCGTCGCTTGAGGGAAGGTCATGTTCAGAAAGCGATGACGCTGGGTCAGACGCCTAAATTGGAAAGCAGGTGGGCGGAGACTGTCTTCTGCCGCATTCTCAGCGCGACAGGCTGGTGGCGCGCTCGATGAAGTCAGCTATCGAATTCGTGTCGTCGAGATCGAAGGCCGGCAGGTCTTCGCCGACAATGGGGAAGTCGGAGGCGATGGCGACAATGTGTGGATCGCCTGCCGAGAGCGGTGTCCGGTCCTTGGCCTCGAGCCGTCGCGTCTCGATTTTCTTGTGCGCTTCGCGCTTGTAACCCTCGACCAACACGATGTCGCACGGTGCCAGCCGTGACAGGATCGCGTCTAGCGTCGGCTCGTCCTCGCCGCGCAATTCGTGCATCAGCGCCCAGCGCCTGCCCGACACGACCGCGACCTCCATCGCTCCCGCCTGCCGGTGGCGAAAGCTGTCCGCTCCGGGTTTGTCGATGTCGAAATCATGATGGGCGTGTTTTACCGTCGACACTTTCCAGCCGCGCCGGACGAGTTCGGCTACCAGCTTTTCGGTCAATGTCGTCTTGCCGGAGTTCTTCCAGCCGGTGATGCCGAAAATACGTCTTTTCATGGCTCGATGCTCTGCAACAGATGCGCGGCCTGGGCAAGGTCGTCGGGAGTGTTGATGTTGAAGAACGGATCGATCTCGGACCCGCCGGATTTCAGGATGGGAAATTCCACCTCGACAAAACCGTTCCGGTCGATGAACGCCGCAACGCGGCGGTTGTCTTCCTCGACGAGAAATTGTCGCAAGGCCTGATCTAACCCTAGCGGCCAGAGTGCAAAGGTCGGATGCCGTTTGCCGCCGGAACAGGCGACCGCGATAGAGCCCGGGCGTGCATAGGCTGCTGCGAGCAGCCGCTCGACCATGTCCTTGGGCAGGAAAGGCGTATCGCCGGCAGCCGTGACCAGCGCCTGGCAAGTCGTGTCGGAAGCCCATTCGAGACCGGTCAGGATCCCGGCAAGCGGCCCGGCATAACCTTTGACGGTATCGGCAAGCACCGGAAGCCCCATCGCGGCAAACCGTGCTGGATCGCCATTGGCGCTAAGTGCAAGCGGTCCGACCTGCGGGCCAAGGCGCGAAACGACACGGTCGAGCAGGGTACCGTCGCCAAGCGCAAGCAGGGTCTTGTCGCCGCCGCCCATCCGGCTCGACCGGCCGCCGGCCAGAATGATCCCTGCGATATGTCGGCCCATCGTTTGCTGCCTAGACCCAATGACCAAAATCCAGTTTTCAAATCAGACGGTCGTCGACGGTCACGCCTATATGCCGTCGGGCGCCATGTCCGGTCCAGCGCTTTCGGCAGCTGTCTTTTGCCGGCCGACGATCCGTTCGCGGTAGAGTGCATAGAGGCCTGACGCGATGATGATCGAGGCACCGAGGATCATCGGCAGATCGGGGACATCGCCGAAGACTGTGAAGCCAAGCAGGATCGACCAGAGCAGGGCGGTGTAGCGGAACGGCGCGATGAAGGAGATATCGCCGACCCGCATGGCCGTGATGATGAACTGGTAGCCGATGAGCACAAGCACCGCCGCCAGCGCCAGGAACGCCGTGCTTTTTCCTGTCATCGGCGTCCAGCCGCCCATCGGCGAAAGCAGTGCCGCGCCCAGAACTGTCATGGCAAGTGCGGTGGCGGTCGACACCAGCAATGTCGGAATTGCCTGCGGTATCCGCTTGGTGGCGAGATCGCGCACCGCACAGCATGCGACGCTGGCCAGCGCCAGCAGAGAAAAGACGCTGAACCCTTCGTAGCCCGGCCGCACGATGATCAGCACGCCGGCAAAACCGACGGCAATAGCCAGCCAGCGCCGCCAGCCGACGCCCTCGTTGAACACAAGCGCGGCGCCCATCGTCACCGCCAGCGGCAGCGCCTGCAGCACGGCGGAGACATTGGCGATCGGAAGATGTGCCAGAGCAACCAGGAACGACACGGTGGCTCCGGCCTCGCTGGCGACGCGCAGCGCAACTGTCGGCTGCAGCATCGAACCTGGCCGGGCAAGCGCGCCGCGTTGCCACGCAAGCAGGCCAACGAAAAGCGAAGCGAAGGCGCCGCGGATCAGCATGACCTGCGCCATGTTCATCGATTCCGACGAGAATTTGGTGATAGCGTCGTTGAGGGTGAAACCAGCCATGGCCACCATCATGAACAACGCGCCGCGCAGATTTGGCGAAAGAGGCAAGGCGATTACCGGGTGAGTCCTGCAGCAAGCGTCTAGCAGGCACCCGCAAAACAGCAACGTCAAAGGGCTGGGCCACAGCCTTTCTGTGGCCCGTGACATCTGCCGCGCAAGAGCGGCAGGACTCATTTGGGCGTCAGTACCTCGGTGCCGTTGCCTTCCTTGCCGGCAATCGTCCACAGGCCATGCAGCGAGCCGTCTTCCTGCACTTTGTAGACGACAAGGCCAACCGCCTTGCCCATGACATAGCCGGCGGAGAAGGCATCGTCGTTGCGCATGCAGATACCGTCCGAGGACGAGCCACCTGTCTCCCAATGGATCGTGCAGGTCGTCTCGCTGGTCAGCGTGATCGTCGCGTCGCCACCATAGGACGACCCATCGAAGTTGGTGCCGGCCACGGCATAGGTGCCGCCGATCGACTGGGCCGCCGCGGGCAGGGCCGCGAGGTTGAGCAATGCAAGAGAAAGAATGAGTTTGCGCATATCGTATTCCCCCACTGGGCGAAGAACCGCTCCAGAGCAGAGGCTAGGCCCGAATGGGCTTGCGGTAAATCCGGTGACCGTTTGCGGACAAGACCTTTTCTGGGTGTGATCCCGAAAGGTGCCGTTCTAAAGGATGGGTTCGCAGGGCAAATCGATCACACAGCGGCTCGAGGAAAAACCTTTCGACGAGATCAAATTTGCTCGGCAAGATTCACCAAATTGGTCATTGTAGGCTTCTGATCTTGTCTGGGGAGGTGGTCCATGATGAATGCACGAGGCAATGCGGACAGGCTTGGCACAGGCAGCAGGCGGCACGTTTCGTCGGCTTTCCGGTTCTCTTCTGCACTGGCGGTTATCCTCATGGCGATAGCGCCTGCGCTCGCCGAGAACGACGCTTCGGCGTCGGCAGTCGAACGGATGTCCACGCCGGGTCACGAAGCGGATGAGCTCGCTCGCCGCGTCGGGAAATGGACCGTCGTCAACACGATCTGGCCAACGCCCGGCGCCCAGCCGATCGTGATGACCGGGCTGGTGGCCGAGCGCACGATGATCGGCCCCTTCATGCAGGAGGTGATGCGCCCGGCGCCCGGGTCGAAAATCCCAGACTTCCAGCGGATAGCCTATTTGAGCTATGACCGGGTGGAGGGCCGGTGGAAGTATGTTTCCATGGGCACCCGTTTCCCGGCAGGGATCATGCCCGCCTGGAGTTTTGGTGGCGGAGAGGACGGCAAGATTTCGCTGCTGTTCGAGCCGCTTGGTTTCGTCGGGTTCGGCCCCGAGGTCGAAGGGCGGTTCACGGCCTCCGATTTCGTCATTTCCAAGGACGGCGACAATCACGAAGTGGCCGAGCAGCATTTCCTCCAGGCCAATGGCAGCGGCAAGAAATGGCTTGCCGTACGATACGACTACACGCGTCAACAACCGTGACTCGCTAGCAAAACAATAGGCTGCGAATAAGTTCTGACGTCGCCTGATGCTCACGGTCCCCTGAGGCTGCCGGCGATGGCTCCGACGAGCGGATCGTATTTCGATTTCAGGGCTGGCGGGTAGTCGATCCAGACCGTGCGGATGACACCGTCTTTTCCGAACAGGCGGCGTTCGTAGAAGATGTTTCCGCCTTTGATGCCCGACAGCACCGCCCAGTCCTTGCCGGTCTTGCTGTAGGTGATCTTGTAGCCAGGTTCCTTGCTGGCCCTCTCGGCGGAGACGAAGGCTTTCGGGCTGTCATCATCGATATTGAGGATACCTGAACAGATCAGGCTGGCGCCATCGGCAGTGAGCCACTGCTGTCCATCGCCGTTATCCGGCTCAGGCTGGCGAAGAGTGAAGATTTCATCGGGAAAGGTGCAGACGGTGCCGAAGCGCTCGTTCGTATAGGTAAATGGCGCGGCAACTGCCGTGGTCCCCGCCATCACTCCGAAAAACGTCAGGACTGCAAGAAACCGCTGCACGCCTTGCCTCGCGCTGATACCAAGGCGATTGTTCTTGCACGAAATCGGCGAAAAATCAGCCGCCGGTGACGCTCATATGCCGCGACACCGACGGACGGTTGGTGCGGCGATCGATGATGAAGTCATGGCCTTTGGGCTTTCGGCCGATTGCTTCGTCGATGGCATCGGCGACCAGCTCATTGCCTTCCGACGCACGCAGCGGCGCGCGCAGGTCTGCGGCATCTTCCTGGCCGAGGCACATGTAAAGAGTGCCGGTGCAGGTCAGCCGGACCCGGTTGCAGCTTTCGCAGAAATTATGCGTCATCGGCGTGATGAAGCCCAGCCGCCCGCCGGTCTCGGCGACATGGACATAGCGGGCCGGGCCGCCGGTCTTGTAAGGGATGTCGCTTAGGGTGAACTGGCGCTCGAGTGACGCGCGCAGCAGCGACAGCGGCAAATACTGGTCGGTGCGGTCGGCATCGATCTCGCCCATCGGCATGGTTTCGATGACCGTCAGATCCATGCCGCGGCCATGCGCCCAGCGCAGCATTTCCGGCAATTCGGCGTCATTGAAGTCCTTCAAGGCCACCGCATTGAGCTTTACCTTCAGCCCCGCCGCCTGCGCGGCGTCGATGCCGTCCATGACCTTGTCCAGATTGCCCCAGCGGGTGATCTGGCGGAATTTGTCGGCATCCAGCGTATCCAGCGAGACGTTAATGCGCTTGACGCCGCAGTCGGCGAGCTCGGCGGCAAAGCGGGAAAGCTGCGATCCGTTGGTGGTCAGCGTCAGCTCTTCCAGCGCACCGCTCTCGAGATGCCGCGAAAGCTGGCGTACCAGGTGCATGATGTTCTTGCGCACCAGCGGTTCTCCGCCGGTGAGGCGGAGCTTGCGTACACCCTTTTCGATGAAGACCGTGCAGAGCCGGTCGAGCTCTTCCAGCGACAGCAGGTCCTTCTTGGGCAGGAACGTCATGTCCTCGGCCATGCAATAGGTGCAGCGAAAATCGCAACGGTCGGTGACCGACACGCGCAGGTAGGTGATCGTGCGACCGAAAGGATCGATCATATCCATGCTTATGCGCTTCCCGTGGCCGTGAACGGCTTCGTTATATATGGCTATGTGATACGAGCCAACTTGCCATTCAAGATAGAAGCTCGCGATCTTCGGTAACATTCCGGCGCCGACAGATCATGTCGGAAGTTTCGATGCGGCCTTTTCCCTCGACAGGAAGCGGCGTAGGGAAGGGTGGTTCTCCGCAGGATCCACCACATGACAGCGCCGAAGGAACTCAGGGTCTCGAAGGATCGCAAGCTGCTTTCCGTGACCTTTCCGGGCCATCAGCCGTTCGAATTGCCGGCCGAGTTGCTGCGCGTCGCCTCGCCGTCGGCCGAGGTGCAGGGCCATTCGCCCGAACAGCGCGTCACCGTTCCCGGCAAGCGCAATGTAGCGATCCTTAAGATCGAGCCGGTCGGCAACTATGCCGTGCGCATCACCTTCGACGATTTCCACGACACCGGCATCTTCACCTGGAATTACCTGCATACGCTGGGTCATGAGAAGGATGCGCGCTGGGCCGCCTATCTCGCCGAGCTGGAAGAGAAGGGGCTAAGCCGCGATCGTTGAATGATTCCCGCGGGACGCTCCGGTCAACGCAGGATCGCCAGTATCTCGCTGGTGTCGTGATAAAACGGCGTGCCTTCGATCAGCCGATCATCCTTGAAGCGCAACACTTCGGCAAACGGCTGTTTGATGGTTGCACCATTGGACCGCGATGTCAGTGAAAGCGTGCAGCTCATGAACACCATGTAATCGTTTTGGGCGACCTGAAGGTCCTCCACCGCCACGTCGCTCCAGATTTCCCGCATCTTGCGGAAAAGGGCGCCAACGCCGTCGAGGCCGTTCCAGTCACCGGCATAGGGCAGGGACTGGGGCTCATGCACGACAATCTCGGCATGAAATGCGCTGGCAAGCACATCGAGGCTCTCCGACCCTGATTGCAGGAAACGCATTTCAACGTTGAACATGTTTTCAATAAGTTCCATGGCGGTGCATCGCCGGCCGAGCGGTTTATCCATTTTTGACCTCCGTATCTGTCAGCACGAAAGCGATTTGCGCTTGTTCGCGGTCCCTCGACACCCGTTTCCTGATGAACGACAAACGGCATCGTGTCGTGAAAACGTCATGCGTCTAGAGTAGCGCCGGCAAAGGTTTGGAGACGAAAACATGTCCATGATCACCAGCGTCGAACAGCTCGAAGCTCTCTATGGCCTGCCCGGCGAGGCGTCGGTGGTCAAGGAACTCGACCAGCTGATTCCCGAATACGCAGCCTTCATCGAAGCTTCGCCGTTTGCTGCGCTCGCAACCTGCGGGCCTGAAGGGCTGGACTGCTCGCCGCGCGGCGATCTCGCCGGCTTCGTCCGCATCCACGATCCGAAAACGCTGATGATACCGGACCGGCGCGGCAACAACCGTGCCGATTCGCTGAGGAACATCCTTCGCGATCCGCGCGTCGCGCTTCTGTTTCTGGTGCCGGGCTCCGGCACGACGCTGCGCGTCAATGGCCGCGCCCGCATCACCACCGATCCTGGGCTCTGCGTCTCGTTCGCAGTCGAGGGCAAGCCGGCGCGCTCGGTGACGATCGTCGAGGTCGATGCGGTCTATTTCCAGTGCGCCCGCGCCATCCACCGGTCGGAACTGTGGAATCCGGCAAGGCATGTCGACCCGAGATCGCTGCCGACCCCCGGACAGATCCTGGAGATCACTAGCCGCAAGAACATCGACGGCGAGGTCTACGACAGGGAATGGCCGGAGCGCGCGAAAAAATCGATGTGGTGAAGAAATTTGGTGGTGAGGGAATTTGGTGGTGAAGCCGTCAGGCGGTCTTCAACACCTCGGCAACCCTGCGCATCTGTTCGCCGATCATGTCGCATTGTTCCGGCGTCGACTGGCTCATCGCCTTTTCGATCAGTGTCATGTGGACCTTCAGCGCCTGCATCAGCAGTGCCTCGCCGGCCTCGGTCAACGTCAGCCGCAGCACGCGCTTGTCCTTCTCGTCGCCCTCGCGGCGCAGCAGGCCGCGGGTCTCCAACTGCGGCAAAAGCATGGTGATGTTGGAGCGGCCGACCAGCAGGCGGCGAGCGAGGTCGTGCTGCGACATGCCGGGATGGCGGTAGAGGTTCATCAGCACGTCGAGCTGCGCCGGCTTCAGGTCGAGTGGCGCCAGCTTCACCGCCAGGGTGCGTTCCACCACGTGGCAGGCACGCGCCACCGCGACCCAGTTGCGAAAACGCGGGTTGTCCCAGGGCAGGTCTTGCTTAATGTTCATGTTTGAACTATTATGTTCATGCTTGAACCAATGGATGGATCGCCACTATGGCATCATTTGGACTGAAGGTCATCCGCGGCACGTTCGGCGTGGCCGAGCATGTGGCGCCGCGACTCACCGGGCGCGCCGCATTCGAGCTGTTCTGCCGCACACCGCACGAAAAGAGCTTGAGCCAAGGTGAGCGCCGCGCAATCGATCGCGCCGCCGATTTCATGACCGAAGCGCGCCATCACCGGCTAAAGACCAGAACCGGCTGCGTCATGGTGCATGAATTCCGGCCCGAGCCGGGCAGGGCGTCTGCCGGCACTGTGCTCGTCATCCATGGCTGGCGTTCGCGCACCGAATACATGCGCACGCTGATCAAAGCCTATCGCCATGAAGGCTACAAGGTGGTCTCGCTCGACCTGCCGGGCCACGGCCAGTCGCAGGGCCGCCGGCTTACCTTGGTCAGTGCAGTCGATGCGGCACGGGTTGCCGGCGAATGGTTCGGCCCGTTTGCCGCTATTATCGGCCATTCCTTTGGTGGTGCCGTCGCCGCCAATGCCGTCGCCGGTTCAATCAGAAATATCCCGCCGTTGGCGGCCGGGCGGCTGGTGCTTATCGCTGCGCCGAGCTCCCTGCCTGCGATCTTTGCCGATTTCAGCCGCATGCTGAATGTCGGCTCGCGCTCGCAGGTCGCCATGGCCGACCGGGTCGAGCGCATCGCCGGCCGGCCGTTGCACGAGTTCACCGGCGACCGCCAACTGGCAAGCACGCCGCTGCCGACGCTGGTGATCCACGCGCCGGACGACCGCGAAGTGTCCGCCGATCATGCAAGGCTCTATGCGCGCGCCGGAAACCATGTGCGGCTGTACTGGGCCGACGGGCTCGGCCACCGCCGCATTCTTGCCGACAAGGGTGTGGTGGAGCGTGCCGTTGGCTTCGTTGCGGGCAGGCTGGAGCCGTCTCTGCAGTGATCTGAATGTCTGTTCTTGTCTGCCGGGTTCGATCGTCACGCCGCCCCGGTGCCGGCCATCGCAATCCAAGCCGCCATTGCCCCGGCCACCGTCTCCAGAAGAGCCGAGCGCGACGCGCCGTCGCGCGCCTGGATCGACATGCCGTGCTGCACGGTCGCATAGAAGGTCGCGGCCGTGCCGCAGTCGAAATCGGCCGGCAACTCCCCCTCGGCCACGCCACGCTCGAGCCGTCTCAGCAAGGCTTCGCGGTTTTCGGCGCGGCGACGGCGCAGATCATCGCAGATGGCGCCGCGGCTTGAGTCCTGGTGCAATGCGCCGAGCGCGATCAGGCAGCCTTGCGGGCGACCGGTCTGCGAATACGCCTTGGCTGTCTGCCGCAGGAACCGCTCGACGGCCTGGCGCGCGGTCGGCGCCTTTTCCAGCGCGGACCAGATCTCGGTTCCCTCGACCCGCGTGTAAAGCTCGGTTGCCTCGAGAAACAGCGCTTCCTTGCTGCCGAAGGCGGCATAGAGGCTGGGTGAGTTGATGCCCATTGCAGCGGTCAGGTCGCTTATCGACGCGCCCTCATAACCCTTGGCCCAAAACACTTCCATTGCGCGCCGCAACGCGGCGGCTCGATCGAAGGTGCGGGGGCGGCCTCGTTCCGGCATGGCATCCTTCTGTATTGGTCGATACATAATTCAGTTGACGTGGTTCAGCAAGGCTGGCAAATATTTATGTATCAATCACTACAAAATGGAGAAGCAGATGTCATACAGAAGCTTGAACGGCAAGGCCGCCCTGGTCACCGGCGGCAGCCGCGGCATTGGTGCGGCGATCGCAAGAAGGCTCGCGGCCGACGGCGCAGGCGTGGCGATCACCTATGTGAATGGCGAGGAAGGGGCGCGTGCGGTGGTCAGGGAAATCGAGGCGGCCGGCGGCCGGGGCTTTGCCATCAAGGCCGACAATCGCGATGCTGCGGCGATCGAGGCGGCAGTCGATGAGGCAGCAAAAGCCTTCGGGCGGCTCGACATCCTCGTCAACAGCGCCGGCATCTGGCGCGCTGCGCCGATCGATGCCCTGTCGCTTGCCGACTTCGACGAGACAATGGAGGTAAACCTCAGAGCCCCGTTCGTCGCCGCCAAGGCGGCAGCAGCGCATATGGGCGAGGGTGGCCGGATCATCTCGATCGGCAGCAATCTGGCCGAGCGTGCCACCGACGCCGGCCTGAGCGCCTATTCGGCCAGCAAGGCTGCCTTGGTTGGCCTGACCAAGGCCTTTGCACGCGATCTCGGTCCGCGCGGCATCACCGCCAATGTCGTCCATCCGGGGTCGACCGATACCGACATGAATCCGGCAGCCGGCCCGCACGCCGAGCATCAGCGCCAGAAGATGGCGATGCCTCGCTTCGGCACGGCCGACGAGATCGCCGGCATGGTCGCCTGGCTTGCCGGTCCCGAAGGGCGCTTCGTGACAGGCGCGGCATTGACCATCGACGGCGGCGCCAACGCTTGAGGCTTGGCTCACGGGCACTACCATTGATCGGGGGCGATGGCGGAACCGCTTGACCCGTCACGATGTTGTGAAACCGTTCTGCAACAGACGTTCCGAAATTTATGGAAGCTTAACGAAATCAGTATGAATCAGTGTAGTCACGCCTTACATCCGCCATGCGGTGGGCGAGACCGTGAAAGCGGTGCGGAACGGGATCCGGTTCAACCGGAGCGGGTGATCCATGAAACTCCTTGGAAACAAAGCAACCGTGCTGCCGTTTGCGGTGGCCGCGGCAATGCTGGCCTTCGGGGCGCCGAAGGCTGAAGCGCAAGGGTTCTTCGACATGCTTTTCGGCGGCGGCGTCAAACACGCACCGCCGAAAGGTAACTTTCCGCCGCCGCCGTCAAAATACAAGCCCAAGGCGCCGGCCGCTTCCGGTGGTGGGGGCGGTGGTGGTGCGCAAATCAGCAGCCCATCCTATTATACCTACAAGAGCGATCCGCTGGTGCGCGTCGATTTTTCGGCACTGTCGGCAGCGCCTGAACCGGCAACGCCTCAGGATGCTGCGTTCGAGCCGGCGGCCACCGGGGCTGCATTCCGCGAAGCCATTGCCGGCCTCGACGGCTATGACCTCTACGCCGAGAAGGACATCGCCAAGGCGCTGATCGCCTATTACTCGGCCAATCCAGATTTCATCTGGGTGACGGGAACCAGTCCCAGCAGCCGCGCCCAGGATGCCGTGCGGGTGCTGGGCGAGGCCGCGAGCTACGGCCTGACGCCCGCCGACTACACCGTCGAAGTTCCGGCAGCAGGCGAATCGGCGGGCAATGCCGATGAACGCCTGAAAGAGCTGGTCCGCTTCGAGATGGCGCTGTCGGCGCGTGTCCTGCGCTACGCCCGTGACGCACAAAGCGGCCGCGTCGATCCCAACCGCATGACCGGTTACTACGATTTTCCGCCGAAGCCGCTCGACATGGAAGGCGTGCTGAAGACGCTGGCCCATACCCAGCAAGTGCGCACTTATCTCGAATCGCGGCATCCACAGAATTCCGAGTATCAGGCGCTGCGCGTCGAACTGGAAGCGCTCCAGGCCAGCGCCGAAGACGAAATCACCATCGATCCCAATCTGCTGTTGAAGCCGGGGCAGACCAGCCCCGAGCTGCCGAAGCTGTTGACAAAGATCGCGCGCAATCTCGATGACGAGATGGGCGGCGCCTATGGCGAGGTCCTGGCGAGGCTCGCCACCAGCCAGGTCTACGATCCGGAGCTGGTGCCGGTGATCAAGGCGGTGCAGAAACGGGCCGGCATGAAAGGCGACGGCGTCATCGGCCCGCGTACCGTCGCATCGTTGACCGGAACGTCCAAGGCCGACAAAATTCAGAAGGTTCGGGTTGCGCTCGAAGAGTTGCGCTGGCTGCCTTCCGACCTCGGTAGCCCGCGCGTCTTCATCAACCAGCCGGCTTTCACCGCGAGCTATATCGACGACGGCGAGGAGAAGCTGAAGACCCGCGCCGTCGTTGGCAGGCCCACCAACCAGACTGCTTTCTTCTATGACCAGATCGAGCAGGTCGACTTCCATCCCTATTGGGGCGTGCCGCAGTCGATCCTGGTCAACGAGATGTTGCCGCGGCTGCGCCGGGATCCTGGCTATCTCGACCGCGCCGGCTATGAGGTGGTCAATGCCCGCGGCAAGCGCATTCCCTCCTCCTCGGTCAATTGGGGCGCCTACGGCGCAAAGATACCCTACGGCGTGCGCCAGCTGCCGAGCGAGGCCAATGCGCTGGGCGAGCTGAAGATATTGTTTCCCAACAAGCACGCCATCTACATGCACGATACGCCGCAGAAGTCGTTTTTCCAGCGCGACATGCGCGCGCTCAGCCATGGCTGCGTGCGCTTGCAGGATCCGCGCGGCATGGCGGCTGCCGTGCTCGGCACCTCGGTCGACTATATCGAGGACAGACTGAAACACGGACATTCGACCGAAGATGTGACACGCAAGATCCCGGTCTACGTCGCCTATTTCACCGCATGGCCGGACCTGTCCGGCACCGTCGAATATTTCAACGATGTCTACGGCCGTGACATACGCCTGCAGCAGGCGCTCGACAGCACCGAAGCGGTGCGTTCGCCGGCTAGCTGAGATACGGTTCTAGCGCTGAAACAGCGGACGCCGGAAGCCGGCGTCGCGCCCGGCGATCAGCCAATAGACCAGGCCGGCAACAATGCCTGCCGCGGCAATGATACCGATATCGGCCCAACGCTCCGGGTTCGTGTCGTCTGGTACACTGGGCCAGATCAAGGCGAAGCCGCCAACCGCGGCCGCGGCGCCGAAGATCATATGCAGCCAAAAACTGCGCAGCGAGAAAAACTCGGCAATCAGTGCGAAGATCAGTGTCTGCAGGGCGGTCAGCACGATCGTCAGAAAATAGATGAACATACCAAGCGGCGGCACCAGAAGCACCGCGACGGGTGTGACACCCATGACGTCGAAATAGTTCGATGCATTTGGCAGCGAGCTCAGCCCGCCATAGATCGCCGCCACCGCGATCAAGCCCACCAATACCGCAACGAAATAACCGGCGAGCATCATCAGAACGCGTTTCAATACGTGCTTCGCCGTCGCCATGCCCACCCCCGCGCGCAATGATAGCACCCAGTCAGCCATCAAAGTCATATCTACGCAAGGGTGTGCCGAAGGCCAGGGGCCTTCGAGGCGCGCCACTTTTTAGAATCTGGACCGTTGGCGGACAGCTTCATTTCGGCGCGGTTGTCACCGGATCATAGGTGATTTCGACTTTGGCCTTGTCGTTCGTGTAATAAATGACGGTGTAGGCGCCGCTGTCCCAATCGATTTCCTTGATGTAGCGGAAGTCGTCGCGCTGCTCGACTTTAGCAATGATTTCCGACAGCTTCTTGGCATTCTGCGGCGGCACCGGATTTTCGTCCGCGGCAAAGGCCGATCCGCCGACAAGCAGCACGGCGGCCGCCAAAACAAGTCTGGACATGGCTTTCCCTCACATCTCGATCAGTAGAAACTCGTTTCCATGCAGGTTTGTTCCGGGATCGCGGAGCGTTGCGCTACAGGGAGACGTCGTCCGTACCTGATTTATGGCCGCCGAAAGAACACGGCGACTGCTTAAAATCATGATGCGTCGTCTCAACATCGCGGCCATAATAGTGCCGGTGGTCATTCGGGGGTCTACATGCAAACGCGTCATGCCATCATATTTGTACTTTTCACACTTTCCATCCTGGCCATTTCGATGCCTGTGCAGAAAGCCGCAGCGCTGGAACCTGAGCGCTATACAGTCTATTGCGCCGACGACCGTATCGAGGTTTCGTTCTGGGATATCGAGCAGATGAAGGTGCGGGCCGGCTCCAACGTTTGCCAGTTCCAGAGCTATACGAGCTACAGCAGCGCTTTGAATTTTGCCCAAAAGAATTTTGGCGGCGAGGGGGCTACCTGCAGCTGCTAGCCGCTCTGGCTTGGCTTGAATTTGATTCAGGAAAGCAGATGGTGGGCGATGCAGGGATTGAACCTGCGACCCCACCCGTGTGAAGGGTGTGCTCTCCCGCTGAGCTAATCGCCCGCTCGTTGCCCGAAGGCCAAGCGCGCCGCGATATAAGGGAGGGCGGCCTGCGAAGTCAACCACTTGTCGGTCGGCATCTGGCGGTCCGCCCGATGGGCAGCTTTCAGCCTTCTGCCGCGGCCATCAGCCCTTGGACAAGATCAAGCGTCAGCGAATCGAAATGCGAGATCACCGCCGACGGTTCGAACTCTCGCACATGACGGTCGGTGTAGCCGAAATCGACTGCCACCACCGGAATCCCGGCGGCCTTTGCCGTGTCGATGTCGGTCTGCGAATCACCGACCATCAGTGCACGGTGCGGGTCGCCGCCGGCGCGCGCGATGGTTTGCGTGAGATGGCGCGGGTCGGGCTTGCGGAACGGGAAACTATCCTGACCGCAGATCGCCGCGAAATGCCTGGTCATACCGAGCGCCTCGATCAATGCCACCGAATTGGCCTCGTATTTGTTGGTGCAGATGGCCAGCAGGTAACCGGCTGCCTCGAACCGTGCGACCGCCTCGGGGACGCCGGGGTAGGGGCGCGATTTGCCGGGGATGTTAACGGTGTAATGGTCCAGAAACAGCTTGAGCAGGCGGTCGTGCTCCTCCACTGCCAGCGACCTATGCTGCGCTGCGTGAGCGCGCTCGATCATCACCCGGCCGCCATGGCCGACGAAGCGCTTGAAGCCGGCTTCGTCGACGGCCGCGAGCTGGCTGGCGGCAAGGCTGTGGTTGAGACTGTCGAGCAGGTCCGGCGCCGTGTCGATCAGCGTCCCGTCGAGGTCGAACACGATGATCGGTCGGGTCATGGCCTGTCCTGTGACGATTTGATTGCCGGCAGGCGATAACCGCTGCGGCCCGTTCAGGCAAGCCGGCTTATCCACCGCGGGCAAGGTCCTTTGACCAGCCCGGCAAAAATGCTACGAGCGCCGAAACAAATCTCGGGACCCGGCATGGATGCGAGGCAATTGAAGGTTGAGGCCGCGCGGGCAGCGCTTGCCCATGTCACGGATGGCATGCGGCTCGGCATCGGCACCGGCACGACGGCGGATGAGTTCGTGCGGCTGCTCGCCGACAAGGTCGCCACCGGCCTGACTGTCATCGGCGTGCCGACCTCGGAGCGCACCGCCGTCCTTTGCACCGAGCTTGGTGTGCCGCTGTCCAGCCTCGAGGAAACCCCCGAGCTCGATCTCACCATCGACGGCGCCGACGAGATCGATCCGGCGCTGACGTTGGTCAAGGGCGGCGGCGGCGCGCTGCTGCGCGAAAAGATCGTCGCGGCGGCCTCCGCCCGCATGATCGTCATCGCCGACAGCTCCAAGATGGTCGAAATGATCGGCCGGTTTCCGCTGCCCATCGAAGTCAACCGGTTTGGCCTGCGCGCCACCGAAATTGCGGTCGGCGCGGCGGCTGCAAACCTTGGCCTTTCCGGCCCTGTTACATTGAGGATGACGGGGAGCCAGCCATTTGTTACAGACGGCGGCCATTTTATCCTCGATGCATCTTTTGGCCGCATTCCGGATACAAGAGCGCTTTCGAATGCTCTCCACGCCATTCCGGGCGTGGTCGAGCATGGTCTTTTCATCGGGCTGGCATCAACGGCCATCATAGCCGGCGGCGACGGCATCCAAACCCTCCATGCCGCCCGAAAATCAGGGAGTTTTACCGATCATGATGTTGCATAACCGGGTTGGCCGCTTTTTTGCCATTCTGGCGGCCTCGGCCGTTTTCGCGTTTTCGTCGCCTGCGTTTTCGCAGGACGTCACCGATGCGCATTTGAAGGCGGCGCGCGCCGCCGTCGCGGCGATCCATGCGACGGATACGTTCGACAGCATCCTGCCGCAAGCGGCCGCGGCACTGGAGCAGCAGCTGATCCAGAAGAACCCGGACATGCAGGAACTGATCGCCAAGACGATCAACGAGAAGGCGATGGCCCTGGCTTCGCGCCGCGCCGACCTGGAAAAGGAAGCGGCGCTCGCCTATGCAAAGGTGTTCTCGGAAAAGGAACTCAATGAAATTGCCGCCTTCTACAATTCCGATTCCGGCAAGAAGCTGCTCGACAACGGCCCGATCGTGACGCGCGAACTGGTGAAGGCTGCCGAGATCTGGCAGAACGGCCTGGCTCGCGATCTCGCCCAGCAGGTCGGCGAGACCCTGGGTGCAGCGGCGAATGCAAAGGCGCCGGCTGCACCTGCCGACGGTACCGCTCCGGCCGATGGCGCAGCTCCCGCGGACGCCACACCGAATTGATTGCCGACTTCCGAGGGGCCTGACCGCCACTGGACCAGAAAGCCCGGCAAGTCCGGGCTTTTCTTTTGATAGTCGGCAGCCTACCTGTCTCGGTGTTTGAGGGGCAAGGAGTTCAGCCATGGCCGGTTACGACTACGATCTTTTCGTCATCGGCGGCGGCTCCGGCGGGGTGAGGGCGGCGCGCGTCGCGGCCGCACTCGGCAAGCGTGTCGGCATTGCCGAGGAATACCGCTATGGCGGCACCTGCGTGATCCGCGGATGCGTGCCGAAGAAGCTATATGTCTACGCCTCGCAATTCCCCGAGCATTTCGCCGACGCCGCCGGCTATGGCTGGACGGTGCCTGAGGCGCGTTTCGACTGGCAAAAGCTGGTCGCCAACAAGGATCGGGAAATCAGCCGGCTGGAGGCCATCTACAAGAAGAACGTGCAGGGCGCCGGCGGCCAGGTCTTTCATTCGCGCGCCACCCTGGTCGATCGGCATGTGGTGCATCTTCTCGGTGAGGATCGCAGCGTTAGCGCCGACCAGATCCTGATCGCTACCGGCGGGCGCCCGGCGCCGCATCCGGCATTGCCCGGCCATGAGCACTGCATCTTTTCCAACGAGGCCTTCGATCTAAAGGAGTTGCCGAAGGCAATCATGATCGAGGGCGGCGGCTATATCGCCGTCGAATTCGCCAACATCTTTCATGGACTTGGCGTCGACACGACGCTGGTCTACCGCGGCAAGGAGATCCTCAGCCGTTTCGACATGGACCTCAGACGCATGCTGCACGACACGATGGAAAAGAAAGGGATAAGAATCCTCTGCCACGCCGTGTCCGAGTGGGTCAGGAAGCGGCCTGACGGCCGACTCGACGCGCTTGTCACCGGCGGCACGGTGCTGACGGTCGACCAGGTTATGCTCGCCATCGGCCGCATTCCCAATACCGAGAACATGGGCCTGGAGGGCATCGGCATCGAAATGACCAAGACCGGGGCAATCCAAGTCGACGAATACTCCCGCACCAATATCGACAATATCTGGGCAATCGGTGACGTCACCCACCGCGTGCAATTGACGCCGGTGGCAATCCACGAAGCGATGTGCTTCGTCGAGACCGCCTTCAAGGACAATCCGACGGCGCCCGACCACGACACGATCGCTACCGCAGTCTTTTCGCAGCCCGAGATCGGCACTGTCGGCCTGTCGGAGGATGAGGCGGCAAAGCGCTTTTCGGACCTTGAAATCTACCGCGCCACCTTCCGGCCGATGCGGCACACACTTTCCGGCCGCGACGAAAAGATGCTGATGAAGCTGGTCGTCGACGGCGCCTCGAAAAAGGTCCTCGGCGCCCACATCCTCGGGCCGGATGCCGGCGAAATGGCGCAGCTTCTCGGCATACCGCTGAAGGCCGGCCTGACCAAGGATGATTTCGATCGCACCATGGCGGTGCATCCGACCGCGGCGGAAGAACTCGTCACCATGTACAAGCCGACTTACCGGGTGAGAGATGGTGAGCGCGTCTGACGCGACAATAAACCCATCGCGGCAACGAAATTGCCGCGATGGAAGTGCGTGAGTTTTTTTACAGCAGCGTTCCGCGCAGGATCACCAGCGCCACAGAAAAATAGATCACCAGCCCGGTGACATCGACCAGCGTGGCGACGAACGGGGCCGATGCGCTGGCCGGGTCGAAGCCGATGCGCTTCAGGGCGAACGGCAGCATCGATCCAGACAGCGAGCCGAAGGTGACGATGCCAACCAGCGTGGCGCCGATCGTCATTGCGATCAGAGGCCAGTGTGGGCCATAGTCGTAGAAGCCGAGATACTGCCAGAGCGCGATGCGGCAGACGCCGACCACGCCAAGAATCGAGCCAAGCACCAGGCCGGTGGGCAGCTCGCGCAATGCCACCCGCCACCAGTCGCCAAGGCTGATTTCGCGCAGCGCCAGCGCCCGGATGACGAGCGAGGTCGCCTGCGAGCCGGAATTACCGCCGGAGCTCATGATCAATGGAATGAACAGGGTCAGCACGATCGCCTTTTCCAGCTCGCCTTCGTAGCTCTGCATCGCGTTTGCGGTCAGCATCTCGCTAATAAACAGCGCGCACAGCCATCCGGCGCGTTTCTGGATCATCGCCAGAAAGCCCATCTTCATATAGGGCTCGTCCAGAGCCTCCATGCCGCCGAAACGATGCACGTCCTCGGTCGTTTCCTCGATCATCGTGTCGATAATATCGTCGATGGTAACGATGCCGAGGAGCTTGGCGTTATCCACGACCGGGACGGCGAGCAGATCGTATTTCGAGATCAGCTGAGCAACCTTTTCACTATCGGTCAGCGGTGAAACGGTGATAGGCGCACGATCCGGCGCTATTGCCATGATCAGCTCGTCGGGCTCGCCAGCGATCAGTCGACGCAGGCTGGTCGAGCGCAACAGGACATGCGTTTGCGGATCGACGATGTAGATCGCGTAGACGGTTTCGCGAGTCCGCTCCACCTTGCGGATATAATCCAGCGTGCGGGCCACGCTCCAGTCCGGCGGCACGCTGACATATTCGGTCGTCATGAGCGAGGCGGCGCTGCCCTCGGGGTAGCCGAGAATGGCAAGCAGCGTCGCGCGCAGCGGTGGCGCCAGGCCACCAAGCAGCTCGGAACGAGCCGGTTCATTCAGATCGCGCAGTATGTCGGCGGCGCGGTCGACCGACATGGCCGCAAGCAGTCTGCCTGCCTTGACGCGGGGCAGCGCCTCGACGAGCTCGGATGCGCCGTCGAGTTCAGGCTGGTCAAAGATTTCGACCAGCCGCTCGAACGGCACCTCGCAGAGCAGCTCCGATGCCGTCTCGCGGGGCTCCTGGTTCAAGGCCTCGACGATGTCGGCGATGTGTTCGTTTGCAAGCACGCGCGCGATGGCGATGGCATCGCCGCCCGCTAGGGGGGAAAACTCGTTCATGGCTCACTCCTTGCCGTCCGGCAGGACGTGAGCCTGTCAGGTCACATCAAGCGGACGGCGGTTGCGTTCGACTGTGACTGTCGCCAGGCATGGCGCGGTGACCTTTCTGCTCGCGGGTTCGAGTTGAGATTCTGCAAGCCGGCGCAACATAGGAGAGCGCCTTGCCGAGTCAATCGCGAGAGCGGGTTAAAGCGGCGGCAAACCGACTGGATCGCGAGACTGTGATCGGGCGACGTGGCAGGCTGGCTGGATGCCGGCAGTGGTGCCGCGGCTATCTCTGCTTCAGCCGGCGGGGAAAGCGTAGCCACTTGTCCTCGGCCGGCCGCGTCGGCTGCGTGAGGATGGTGGTGAGCTCGACCGGCAAGCTCGGAACCAGCGGCTTCTTGGTGGCGACGCCGTCGGCGATCGCAACCACGCTGTGGTAGAATTCGGTGCCCGCGAGCGATCTCGGCGGCGTCGCCTCATGCATGATCGAGATCACAGTTGCATCAGGGCAATTGTCCTTGATCGCCTGGTGGAAGGCGATCCGTCCATCGGGGTCGAGCGCGCCAGTGGCTTCATCGAGGAACAGCAATCCCGGCTGCTGCAGCACGATGCGGGCGACAACCAGCTTCTGTTTCTGCCCACCCGAGAGAACCTGATCCCAGATCTTTCCTTCACGGCTCTCATCGGCCAAATGCTCGATGAAATCGCCGAGGCCGGCCTTGTGCAGGGCGGATGCGACCTGCGCGTCGGCATAATCGTGCTCGGAACCGGGCAGGCAGACCAGTTGCTTCAGTGAAACCTGCTGCAGCTTCACCTCCTGGGCGGCGTAGAAACTCCTGACCCCCTCAGGGAAGACGATGGTGCCGCGGCCGTAAGGCCACAGGCCGTTGATCGCCTTGATCAGCGAGGTCTTGCCGCAACCGGATTCGCCCTTGAGAAACGTCCATTCGCCACGCCGGAAGCGCAAATTCGCGGCACTCAGGAAGGGCGTTGCGTCCTCGCCCTGATGCGCCAGTTCGAGCTTCTGGATGGTCAGGCCGAAAACCGGGTTTTGGCGGTCGTAGCGAAAATCGGAGCGGCCGGTCTGCTGATAAAATTCCTGCGGGTGCTGGACGTTTTCGATCGCGTTTGCGAGTTCGGTGACGCGCTGGCTGTTGGCCCGCAGCGCGGCGATGGCAGGCATGACGTGGATGAACCACGAGCATTGACTGATCAGCGAGTTGACCATCTCGGAGCCGGTTATGTAGCCCTTGAGATCGAAGCCGTTATGGATAAAGGGAACCAAGCCTGGCCCGTAGGCGACAATGCGGGCACCGATGAAATTGTAGATCAGCTCGAACGAATTGTAGCCTGTGTTGACGATGTTCAGCCGCGCCCAGGTGCGGTCGATGTCGACATAGCGCTGGGTGTGCACTGCCTTCTGCACGTTCTCGCCTTGCGATGCGGCGACATGAAAACTGCGGCGCAGGAACGTGATCAGCTCGCCGCGATAGCTGCCTTCGGCTTGCTGCATCCTGACATTGAGCCGTTCCAGCAGCCTGCCCAGCTTGACAGCGATCCAGGTGTTCAACGGCACGTAGGTGGCGACCGCCAGAAAGGCGAGGACGGCGCTGCCATAGCTGCCGAGGAACTCCAGCCCTTTGACCTCCGCCGAGTGTGCAAGCAGTTGCTGGCCAACGAAATACAATGAAGTAGCAACGGCAAGAACCCCCATCGCGAGGCCGATGGCGCCGCCCGTCATGTCCTTGATCGATTCCTGGATGCGCTGATCGATATTGTCGGGAGCGGCGGCACCTGACGAGCCATGCTGAGCGTGGAAATGCGTGTGATTGGCGTCAAGCAGGGCTTCGTTGAACTGGCTGTCCAGCCAGCCGCGCCACTTGCGATGCAATGTTGCGGATACCAGGCTGCGGATACCGGTAAAACCCGCATCCTTGAGCAAGACCAGGAGGACAAGTATCCCGGCATTGGTCAGCAGTGTCTGAAGCGGGGTGGTGTTGGCGGCATCGTGGAAAAAGGCGATCGAGTTGACCAGCTCTCCGGATGCTACGGCAAACCAGACGCCTGACTTGCTGGAGAGCGCGGTGAGCAGGGCGATCACCAGTGTCAGCGTCCAGGCTTCCATCCAGCGGTCTGAGAACCAGTAGGCCCGCATCAGTCCCCAGAAGCTGCGCATCGACGATACGGGCGTCAGGGGCGACTGCCTTGCGGCACCGCGGAGCCATTTTTCCGATATTGAATGTCGCGTTGGTCTATCGACCCGAATCACTATCCCGCCCAAACGATTTTTCTTTTGTTACGGACAGTAACACCAATTGATCATTTTCCATTAGCTTTTCTCCGGCCGCCGACGGCTTAGCTCGCCGGCCGTTGCAGTGGAGCAACAGAATGAATGATCTCGGCGCTAGGCCGTCACGTTTCGAGGGGCGGAATACCAAGGCAATTTCAGATAGTTACGTGCCTGCGCCGGAGCAGGTAGAGACCTTCCCCAAGGGAAGGTCTTCACACAGCTTTGTGAACATAGAAGCGCCGTCCAGCGGTCGATCTTCACAGCCTGAACCCGCCTTCGAGGCCAGTCCGGCCTCATCGGCGGCCAGAACGTGACCGTATGATTCGTGGTTGAAGCCGCCTTGTCAGGAGCCCGTAGTCGGCCAAGCAATGACTTTGCCGACACAGTCCAGGATGCGGATCAATATCAATTGGCCCGTGCCTTTTTAAGAGCGCTCACAAACCGCGTTTGACAAACACGCGCTTCGGATCGAACCTGCCGGACGCATCCAGGTTTGAACCGGGGGGAAGTTCTTCATGCTTGCACGGACATTGTTTGTGGCGATGCTCGCAACGTTCGCCTGGCTGCCGCAAACATATGCCGGCAGCCAGACCGTTCCCGCAAACGCCGAGGGACAGATCGAGTTCAACACGCCGTCCGGCAATATTGGCTGCATCTACACGCCGAAGGGCGGCACCAGCACCTACGAGCCGCAGGATGGCGGACCGGAACTGCGCTGTTCGCGCGTCGAGCCCAGCTACGTCACCATCATCCTCGGCCCGAAAGGCCCGGCGACGCTGATCAAGAATCCGGGCGAGCAAGGCTGCTGCGGCGACGTCACCAAGCTGGCGTACGGCAATAGCTGGAGCAAGGGGCCGTTTTTCTGCCAGTCATCCACCAAGGCATTGACCTGCACCGGCAGGCATGGCCATGGCTTTTTCGTCAGCAAGGCCAAGGTGACGGTGAAATAGTCCGGCTCAGTTGGCCGTTTCCAGTTCGCCGCGTGCCTTGGCCGCGGCGACCTGGCGGAGTGCATCGGCAAGCGTATCGGCGTCCTGGGCGCCCATCACCGCATATTTGCCTTCAAGCAGAAAGCACGGCACGCCCGATATGCCCATGCGCGAAGCGGTGGCGATTTCGGTGCGCACCGCCTCGACATCCGCGTCGGTCGGCAGAAGCGTTTCGACCACGGAGGCATCCATGCCGGCCTCGCGGGCCGCTTCGATCAGCACGGCATGATCGCCGAGATTGGCGCCTTCCTCGAAATTCAGCTGGAACAGCCGGCGCACCAGCCGGTTCTGAACCGCCTCGCCGGCCGTCCCGGCCCAGCGAATGAGCCGGTGCGCATCCAGCGTATTGGGCGCGACCTTGATGGCGTCGAAGGCGAAGGAAATCCCTTCAGCCTCGCCCAACGGCTCGATCCGGGCATGGATTTCGCGGATGCGTTGCTCGCTGCCGAATTTCGCCACCATGTAGTCGCGGCGGTTCTTGCCTTCGGGCGGGATCGTCGGGTCGAGCTGGAAGGGCCGCCAGCGTATGTGAACGTCGATGTCGACGGCGGCAATCGCCTTGTCGAGCCGTTTCTGGCCGATAAAGCACCAGGGGCACACCACGTCGGAGACCACATCGACGGTAATCGAGTTCTCGTCGTTCATCTTGATCTCCTGTTCTGAAGAGGTCACTTCGGTTTGCGCCACCAGGTTGGCAACTGATAGCCGTATATGGGCGTCTTTTGCGGATGTTCCAGATAGTTCCAATAAGCGAGCCATTGCTGGTTGTTGTGCTGCGTCGGCACCATGTAGTTACCGGAGATCAACAGCCGGTCGAGAACGCGGACGGCGGCGACATAGTCCTCCTTCGAACGGGCTCTCAGCATCGCCTCGATCGCCGCATCCACCGCCGGATCGGCGACGCCGGCGAGGTTGAACGATCCTTCGGCCTTGGCGGCAGCGGATCCCCAGCGCCCGGTTTGCTCGATACCGGGCGACAGTGAGTTGTTGAAACCGGTCGAGCCGACCAGCACCTCGAAATCGAAACGCTGCTTGCGCGACTGGATCTGATCACCGTCGAGGCTGCGGATGCCGACATCGATGCCGAGCTTCTCAAGCGTGCGCTGATAGATAGCGGCAAGTCGCTCTTCGTCCTGCGAGGCGGTCAGGATCTCGAAACGGAACGGCTTTCGCTCGGGATCGAGCATCGCCCCGTCCTGCACCGTATAGCCTGCGCTCTTCAGCAGCTCGAATGCGGTCTTCAGCACCTTGCGGTCCTGGCCAGAGCCGTCGGTGACGGACGGCCTGTAGGTGCCGTCCATGACATCTGCAGGCACGCGGCCGGGGTAGGGGGCCAGCAGGGCCTTTTCCTTTTCGCCGGCCGGGTGGCCGAGCGCGGACAGCTCGGAATTCTGCCAAAAGCTCATCGTGCGCATGTATTTGCCGCCGAACAGATTCTTGTTGGCCCATTCGAAATCGTAGAGCATGCCGAGCGCGCGCCGCACGACCGGATTAGAAAATTTCGGCAGCCGCGTGTTGAACAGGAAACCGTTGACCACCGGCGGAATGCCGGTATCGAAAGTTTCGGCGATGACCTCGCCCCTATGGAAGGCCGGAAAGTCGAGATCGCGCTCGCGTTTGACTGGGTCGCTGTCGTCGTCGATGGCGCAGATGCCTTTCTTGAACGCTTCCTGCTTGGCGTTGGCGTTGAGGAAATATTCGATGGTGATCTGGTCGTAATTGTCGAAGCCGCGCTTGGACGGCACGTCCTTGCCCCAATAGTCCGGATTGCGCTTGAACACGATGCGCCGACCGGGCACGACTTGCGCCACCGTGTAAGGCCCGCTGCCGATCACCGGCTTTAGCGTCGTCCTGTCGAAGGTGTCCTTGTTGAAGGCGTGTTTCGGGATGATCGGCGTCAGCGCAATGATCAAAGGAAATTCGCGGTCGGCCTTGTCGTTGAAGGTGAAGCGCACACTGCGTTCGCCGGTCTTTTCGAGCTTGGCGATCGCTTTCATCCGCAGGCTGTAAGGTGGCCGGCCCTTCTCGGTGAAGACGTCATAGGTGAACAACACGTCTTCCGGCGTCACCGGCTCGCCGTCCGACCATTTGGCCCTGGGATCGAGGTGGAATTCGATGCTCTTGCGCTCGGGATCCATGTCGGCGGTATCGGCGAGCAGGCCGTAGAGACTGAAGGCCTCGTCGTAGTTGCGCTGCATCAACGGCTCGAAGACAAGATTGCCAAAGGCTTGATCCATCATGCCGCGCGCGGTGGTGCGCAGGCTTCTCAGGATGAACGGATTGAGATTGTCGAAGCTGCCGACGACGCAATAGGTAATGCTGCCGCCTTTCGGCGCGTCGGGATTGACGTAGTTGAAATGATCATAGTCGGCCGGCAGCGCCGGCTCGCCCTGCATGGCAAGCGCGTGCACCGGTTCCGACAGGGCTGGCTGCAGGGAAAGGCCAACACACAAGATTGCGGCGATCAGCCAAACGACAACGCGGCCCATGACCGTCTCCTTCCCGATTCGATGCGCAGCATACATGAGCCGGTCGTGCACCGGCCAACCCCTTGACCCAATCCCTCGGCCAAGATTCGCGAGGCCCGGGCTGGATTCGGCATCGCTTGCAGTGTAACACGCCGTCCGAAGTCATTCTGTTGCCTCATTTCGGCAACAGGTAGCTGGACCACACGGCGCGAAAAAGCCGGTTCCGGGATCATTTGAGAGGAATGCACGACATGACGAGCCTGAACAGCAACGCGTACCGCCTGTCGGTCATGGCCGCTGGCGTGGTCGGCATTCTCGGCGCCGGGATTCCCTCTGCTTCCGCGCAGCAGCAACAGCAGATTCCGCAAGGCTGGTTCAAGGCCTGCACCAAGCAGGAAGACGTCGACATCTGCAATGTCCAGAACATCACCACGGCCGGCAACGGCCAGCTCATCACCGGCGTCAGCCTGATCGAATTGAAGGGCAAGGTGAACCGCAAGGTCTTCCAGGTGACGGTTCCGACCGGCCGTCTGGTTCCTCCCGGCATCGGCCTCCAGATCGACGGCGGCAAGGCGCAGAAGCTCGACTATGTGATCTGTTTCCCGGATCGCTGCGTGGCGGAAGTGCCGCTGACCGATCAGCTCGTCGCATCCTTCAAGAAGGGATCGGCGCTGACGCTCACCTCAGTCAATTTCCAAAACCAGCCGAACCCGATCAAGATTGCGCTCACCGGCTTCAGCGGCGCCTTCGACGGCCCGCCGCTGCAGCAGTCGGACATCGAGGACCGGCAGAAAAAGCTCCAGGAGTTCGTCGCCAAGAACAATCAGGATTTTGCCAAGAAGCTCAAGGAAGAGCAGGAGAAGGCGAAGGCCGCTAACTGATCGACGGGTTTTCGAACCAACAAGAAGCGGGGTTCATGCCCCGCTTTTTTCGTTTGGACCGGCCGTTTGTCGGGTCCAGCCATGTCTCAAGCCTGTCCCAGCCCAGCCAGATCCCGGCTAAGTCAATGTCTCAATTGGTGCTTCGGCTCGTAGCGCCCGTCTGGCTTCTTGTCGAACATCTCACCTATCTGCGGATGCCGGACCGGTTCGCCCGACCGGTCCTCGAGTAAATTCTGCTCGGACACATAGGCGATGTATTCCGTCTCCGAATTCTCGGCGAGCAGATGATAGAAAGGCTGGTCCTTGCGCGGCCGCACGTCAGCGGGGATCGCCTCGTACCATTCGTCGGTATTGGCGAATTGCGGATCGACGTCGAAAATGACGCCGCGGAACGGAAACAGCCGGTGGCGAACTACCTGTCCGATCGAGAATTTGGCTGTCTTCATCGCACTCACCACTTGAACTTCTTGAACGCCACCCATCCCGAAACACGCAAGAAAACGCTCCAGGACTTTAGACTCCTACGCACCAATCCGGCAAAGATTGGCGCAGAACTTACGGTCGACATCGTCATTATTTGGCGCAGACGCCGCGTCAATTCAATCCCGATCCCCTTGATGCCGGGTTGAGCATCGCAAGATGCGGATCAAGGGCGGTGCCCAAGATCGCTATCGCGCAGCCGCTTTTCGCAATCCGCCAAAAAACGCCGCAAAACCGCTGCCGGGTCGAAGACCCTCGCGCATGAAAAACGCCCGCAGCGGCGCAAACCCCTCAAGCGCGCCCAGGCCAGCGCTGCGCACCAACTGAGCCGGCAGCATGTCGGAAAGCAACGACATGTTCAGCAGGTTGACCGCGCTGCTGCGCGCCAGAATGTCCGGCCGCCGCTTGAAATCATAGGCTGCAAGCGCCTGGGCGGCGCCCGGGTCCGAGCGGTTTCTGCTTGCGGTAGCAATCAGGTCGTCGATGTCCCGGATGCCGAGATTAAGGCCTTGCGCGCCGATTGGGGGAAACACATGGGCGGCTTCACCGACAAGGGCTACGCGGCGCTGCGCAAACCGCCACGGGCTCACCGCTGAAAGGGGGTAGACCTGCCGGCCGGGCTCAACCGACACGCGGCCCAGCATCGATTGCATCCGCTGTTCGACCCGCGTCGAAAGCTCGGCGTCGTCGAGTGCTGCAAGGTCCCTGGCGATATCGGGCTCGAGCACCCAGACAAGGCTGGACCGGTTGCCGGGCAGAGGAACCTGTGTGAACGGACCGGTCTCGGTGTGGAATTCGGTCGAGGTGAAGGCGTGGTCGCTGCGGTGACCGAAATTGAGCACCAGCGCCGCCTGCGGATAGGATCGGACCGAGGTCCGGATGCCGGCTGCCTCGCGGGCCGGCGAGTGACGGCCATCGGCGGCAACCGCCAGCGACGCCTCAACCTCGCTGCCGTCGGCGAGAACGGCATGGGCATGGTCGGCATCGAGGCGCCATGCCTCCACCATCGACTTTCGCCATTCGATGCCCGAATGCGCGACAGCCTCGGCTAGCGTGCGGTTGAGAACGCTGTTGGGCAAGTTCAGCCCGAATTGCTCTTCGTTGATCTCGCTGGCGCGAAAGGTCACTGTCGGGCTGCGGATCAGCCGGTTGGTTGCGTCAACGATGCGCATCACCTTGAGCGGCGCTGCGTGCTGCCTGATTCCGTCAAAGATCCCGAGCCGTTCGAACATCTTCAGGGCAGGGTTCATCAAGGCTGTCGTCCGGCCGTCGGGGCCGGCTGCCTCGGGTCCGACGAGCGTCACGGGAAAGCCCGCCTCGGCAAAGCCAAGCGCCGCGATCAGCCCCGCAGGGCCGCTGCCGGCGACCAGTATCCGTGCTGTTTCCCGATGGTCCAAATTCGGCTTCCGGATTGCGAGGTGAGGCCTGTCCGACCTGCTGGTCCATATAGGTCAGGTGATGCGGCTTGATCAACGCGGCGATTCGGCCCATTCGGTTGCCATGACCGGCCAACAAGACGATTTCAACCACCTCGACGGTACCGGCCGCGCGATGGCGAGCGTTGCGCGCAGCCCTCGACTGGCCGTGAGCGTTGTTGCCGGCATGGGCATCGCCCTTGCCTGGCTCCTTCTCAGCGCAATGGCAGTTCGTGGTGCCGTAAGCCGGCTCCCGGGCACCGATGCACCCGGCGACACGATGCTGAGGTACCTGCCGCAACTGCCGCTGCCGGATTTCTTTGCGCGTTTCTTCGCCCTCTGCCTTGCGCCGGCGCCGCTTCGCGCAAGTGTAGGCGCGCAAGGCGGGGCACTCACCGCGATGTGGCTGTTGATGGCCATCGCGACCATGCTGCCCTCCGCGGCGCCGATGATCCGCACCTATTGCGAGATCGCAGATACCGCCCGGATCAAGAGGGAGCCGGTCGTCCATCCGCTGATCCTGGTCGCTGGATATTTGAGCGTCTGGCTTGCCGCCTCGGGAATGTTGGCGGCCCTGACGCTCGCAGTCGATGCATTCGCGTCATCCGGGCAGATGCTCGATCCGCTGGTTGGAATTGCCGGAGCAGCCGCGCTGTCGATCGCTGGTCTCTATCAGTTCAGCTGGTTGAAGGAAGCCTGTCTGGAGAAGTGCCGAAATCCGTTCTCGGTCCTGTTCGCCAACTGGAGCGCCAGGTCCATTCGCATTTTCCGGCTCGGCATGGAGCAGGGCCTGTGGTGCCTTGGATGCTGCTGGGCGCTGATGCTGGTAATGTTTGCCGTCGGTGTGATGAACGTGTTCTGGATGGCGCTGATCGGCTTGTTCAGCCTGGTCGAAAAACAGACGGCAGGCAATCTGCCGACGCGGTTGGCCGGTGCGATACTGCTTGTCTGGGCAGCCGCGCTACTAGTAGTCTCGGCATGAGGGGGAGAATTCGATGACAGATCAAAACTGGGCAATGAAGGGAGAGCTCGTACTCTCCTGCAATTGCACGGTTTTTTGCCCTTGCGTGCTGTCGCTCGGCAGTCATCCGCCGACCGAGGGCTATTGCCAGACCTGGGCGGGGTTCCGCATCGATGCCGGCCATTTCGGCGAGGTCGACCTGTCCGGTCTCAATCTTGGGCTGATCATGGAAATCCCCGGTTATATGAGCCGTGGCAACTGGACGGCCGGCCTGTTCATCGACAGGCGCGCCTCGGTTTACGCTGTGAAGGGACTGACCAAGATATTCACCGGCAAGGCTGGCGGAACCACATCGCTGCTCTCCATCCTGGTCGGACAGTTCCTCGGCGCCGAGCAGGTGCCGATCACCTACGAGACGCGTGAGAAAACGCGCATCTTCCAGATACCGAAGATCATCGATGGCGCGGTGACGCCAATCACCGGCAAGGATCGCGACAAGGATACGGTCATCAGCAATTCGGAATACTGGATTGCGCCGGAAATCATCGTCGCCAAATCCGACAAGAGCAAAATGCGGGCCTTTGGCCGCAACTGGAACTTTGCCGGCCGTTCGGCCGAAATCTGCAAGCTGGACTGGCGGGGCCCGTGAGCAAGAAGACGACGGCCAGGAAAATCGCCGACCGGATTCCGCGGCCGAAGAAGAAAGTCACATGGCCGCAGGCGCGGGCGTTCTCGGTCCATCTCTTGACCGCGTCGGGCTCATTCCTGGCGTTTCTGTCGCTAGTGGCAGCAAGCGAGCAGCGCTGGACGGCGATGTTCTGGTGGCTGGGGCTGGCGCTTTTCGTCGACGGCATCGACGGGCCGATCGCCAGGAAGCTCGACGTCAAGGAAATCCTGCCGACATGGTCGGGCGAACTGCTCGACAACATCATCGACTACGTGACCTACGTGCTGATTCCGGCCTTCGCGCTCTATCAGCGCGGCTTCATGGGCGAGCGCCTGTCGTTCCTGTCGGCGGCAATAATCGTGGTGTCGAGCGCAATCTACTATGCCGATACCGGCATGAAGACGAAGGAGAATTTCTTCAAAGGCTTTCCGGTCGTCTGGAACATGGTGGTGTTCACGCTGTTCGTCATCGAACCAGGACAATGGGTTTCCTTCGCCGTGGTCGTGGTGGCCGGCATTCTCACCTTCGTGCCGATCAATTTCGTCCATCCGGTGCGGGTGAAGCGGCTGCGGCCAATCAATCTCGGCATGACGCTGCTTTGGTGCGCTTTCGGCGCGCTGGCGCTGGCGCAGGCCGCACTTGCCTCCTTCTACGACCAGATCGGCGTGCTGGGCGAGCAGGTCAGCGATTTCATCAAGATCGGGATTACGGTCACCGGGCTTTACCTCGCTTGCATCGGCGCTATCATGCAGTTCTTTCCAAATCTCGGCGCCAAGCCGGACAAGAAAGCCTGATCCCAAGAGAGCCTGAAAATGTCCAAAGCGATCCGCATCCATGCCCACGGCGGCCCGGAGGTCCTGACCTACGAGGATGCCGATCCCGGGCAGCCGGGCTCGGGACAGATCCTGGTCAAGCACACCGCGATCGGTCTCAATTTCATCGACGTCTATTATCGCTCGGGCCTTTATCCGCCGCAGGGCGGATTTCCGCTGATCCCCGGCGGCGAGGCGGCCGGCGTGGTTTTGGAGGTCGGCACAGATGTCGACTGGCTGAAGCCCGGGGATCGCGTCGCCTATGCGGTGACCACCGGTGCCTATGCCGGGCAGCGCGTGATCGCCGCCGACCGCGTGGTGAAGGTGCCCGACGGCATCAGCGACGAACAGGCCGCGGCGATGATGCTGAAGGGCATGACCGCCGAGTATCTGTTGCGCCGTACCTTCAAAGTGAAGGCTGGCGATACGATCCTGTTCCACGCGGCGGCAGGCGGTGTTGGCCTGATCCTCGGCCAATGGGCCAAGCATCTCGGCGCGACGGTGATCGGCACCGCGAGTTCAACCGACAAGATCGAGCTCGCCAAGGCGCATGGCTTCGATCACGTGATCAACTATCGCGAACAGGATTTCGTCGCCGGCGTTGCCGCTATCACCGGTGGCAAGAAATGCGACGTTGTCTACGATTCGGTCGGCAACGACACATTTCCAGCCTCGCTCGATTGCCTGCGGCCGCTCGGCACGTTCGTCAGCTTCGGTCAATCGTCTGGGCCGATCCCGCCCTTCAGCATTTCGTTGCTGGCGCAGAAGGGCTCGCTATTCGCAACGCGGCCGACGCTGTTCGTCTACAATGCCAAGCGCGACGACCTCGAGGCTTCCGCCGCCGCATTGTTCGATGTGGTGCTCAGCGGCGCCGTCAAGATCAAGATCAACCAGCGTTACGCGCTCAGCGATGCGGGCAAGGCGCATTCCGATCTTGAAGGGCGCAGGACCACCGGGACGACGATACTTATCCCTTGAGCGCCCGCAGTTTCGGCCCGCCGACGCCGCCGTTCTTGCGAACTGCTCTTTACCGCTTGAGTTTCCGCTGAAATTCTTGAAGCTCTTTCAAGTCGTGAGGCGCTTACCGTAGAGAGCAGGCCGCGCATACGATGTTTGCGGGAACACAGAACATGTCTGGCAAACCAGATGGAGGCACCGTGAGTGCAGATCAGGACGGCGCAAACCTGCTGGAGGTTCGCGGCCTCACAAAGATATTCGGCACATTGACGGCGTGCGACCATGTCGATCTCAACATCGCCAAGGGCGAGATCCATGCATTGCTTGGCGAGAACGGCGCCGGCAAGTCGACCC
Organism: Mesorhizobium sp. ISC25; assembly: GCF_042295465.1. Classification (NCBI taxonomy): domain Bacteria; kingdom Pseudomonadati; phylum Pseudomonadota; class Alphaproteobacteria; order Hyphomicrobiales; family Phyllobacteriaceae; genus Mesorhizobium; species Mesorhizobium sp. ISC25. The sequence continues at coordinate 1,233,832 of NZ_CP135441.1, forward strand.
TGGTGAAAATGCTGTTTGGATCGCTGGAACCGAATTCCGGCGAGATTTTCTGGAATGGCCAGGCGGTCAGGATCACCAGCCCCGGTACCGCAAAAAAGCTCGGCATCGGCATGGTTTTCCAGCATTTTTCTCTTTTCGAAGCGCTGACGGCGGCGGAGAATATCGCGCTGTCGCTGGATGACGGCTCGCCGATCAGCACGATCGCGGCCAAGGCGAGGGCGCTCTCCTACAGTTACGGCCTGCCTCTCGATCCGCTATCGCTGGTCGGTGATCTGTCGGTCGGCGAGCGCCAGCGTATCGAAATTATCCGCTGCCTGCTGCAGACGCCGCAACTCATCATCCTCGACGAGCCGACTTCGGTGCTGACGCCGCAGGAGGCCGATAAGCTGTTCGAGACGCTCGAACGGCTGCGTTCGGAAGGAAAGTCTATCCTCTACATTTCGCATCGGCTGGAAGAGGTCAAACGCATCTGCGACCGCGCCACCGTGCTGCGTCACGGCAAGGTGGTCGGCCATTGCAATCCGCGCCAGGAAACCGCGTCTTCGTTGGCGCGGATGATGGTCGGCAACGAGGTGCAGGCCGTGGTGCGGGCGCCGGCCGAGGGTATCGAGACCGCGCCGGCGCTGCTTCAAATCCGCGAACTCACCCGCAAGCCGGCGACCCCGTTCTCGATCCCGCTCAGGAACATCAATCTCGAGGTCCGCGCCGGCGAGGTGATCGGCATTGCCGGTGTCGCCGGCAACGGCCAGGGCGAATTCTTCGAGTCCGTTTCCGGCGAGGTGCTGCAGCAGGATGCCGGCTCGGTCCGCATCCGTGGTAAGGATGCCGGCGGCCTCACCATCACCGGCAGGCGCCTGATGGGCGCTGCCTTCGTCCCGGAAGAGCGGCTCGGCCATGGCGCAGCACCGCGCATGAAGCTTTCGGAGAACCTGCTTCTGTCGCGCCACGCCACCGATGGCAAGATGTTTGTCGGCGCCGGTGGAATGGTCAAAGGCGATGCGATCTATACCGCTGCCCAGCGCATCATAAAGGCGATGGACGTGCGCAAGAGCGCGCCGGATCCGGAAGCTGCGGCTCTTTCGGGCGGCAATCTGCAGAAATTCATCGTCGGCCGCGAACTCGACCGCCGGCCAAGCGTCATGGTGGTCAATCAGCCGACCTGGGGCGTCGACGCAGGTGCGGCGGCCCACATCCGCCAGGCGCTGATCGAACTGGCGCGCAGCGGCTCGGCGGTGCTGGTGATCAGCCAGGACCTCGACGAACTGTTCGAGATTTCCGATGCGATCACGGTCATGCACAATGGCGAATTGTCCAAGCCGCTGCCGATAGCCGAAGCGACATTCGAGAAGATCGGGCTGCTGATGGGCGGCGCCGAACCCGGGCATGCCGAACATACGCTGGAGACGGCTTGATGCGCCTCGAACTTGTAAAACGCCCGCAGCGCTCGATGCTGTTTTCGGCACTCTCGCCTTTCATCGCTTTCGTTTTGACGATCATTGCCGGTGCCATCATGTTCGCGCTGCTCGGCGTCAATCCGTTGACCGCGTTCCGTATCTACTTCATCGAACCGATCAGCCAGGTCTGGCAAATGCATGAGCTGGCGATCAAGGCCGCCCCTCTGATCCTGATCGCGGTCGGACTGTCGGTCTGCTACAAGGCCAACATCTGGAACATCGGCGCCGAAGGCCAGTTCATCCTGGGCGGCATTGTCGGTTCGATCTTCCCCGTGCTGTTTCCGCAGTTCGAAGGCCCATTGGTGCTGCCGCTGATGCTTCTTTTCGGCATGGTCGGTGGGGCCGCCTATGCTGCAATCCCGGCACTGCTGAAGACGCGCTTCAACACCAACGAGATCCTGACCAGCCTGATGCTGGTCTATGTCGCCCAGCTCTTCCTCGATTGGCTGGTACGCGGGCCGTGGCGCGATCCGCAGGGTCATGGTTTCCCGCAAACCATCCAGTTCAACGACTCGGCGATACTGCCGGAACTCCTCCCGGAATCCGGTCGGGCGAACTGGGGGTTTGTCTTCGCGCTGGTCGCGGCGATACTGATCTGGATCCTGATGAGCCGCATGCTGAAAGGCTTCGAGGTCCGCGTTCTCGGCTCAAGCCCGAGGGCAGGGCGCTTCGCCGGGTTTGGCCTTAACCGCATGGTCTTCTTTGCCTTCCTGCTGTCGGGCGCACTGGCCGGACTTGCCGGGATTTCGGAGGTCTCGGGCGCCATCGGGCAGTTGCAGCCGGCGATCTCGCCCGGCTACGGATTTACCGCCATCATCGTCGCATTCCTCGGCCGGCTCAATCCGCTCGGCATCGTTGCCGCCGGCCTTGTGCTGGCGCTGACCTATCTCGGCGGCGAGGCGGTGCAGAGCGCGCTCGGCATCTCCGACAAGGTGGCGCGCGTGTTCCAGGGCATGCTGTTGTTCTTCGTGCTCGGCTGCGACACGCTCATTCACTATCGCATCCGCCTGATCGGATTTGCCGCGCCGAAACTCGAGACAGTCCCGAAGCTGGAGGAAGCTCGCTGATGGACATCACCGTCAACATCCTTTTGACCATCGCGACGGCGGCGACGCCGCTGCTGATCGCGGCGATCGGCGAACTGGTGGTCGAACGTTCCGGTGTGCTCAATCTCGGCGTCGAAGGAATGATGATCATGGGTGCGGTCGGCGGCTTCGGCGCCGGCTATCTCACCGGCTCGCCGTGGATAGGGCTGTTGGCGGCAATTGCCGTGGGGGCAGTGTTCTCGCTGCTGTTCGCCGTCATGACGCTGTCGCTGGCCACCAACCAGGTGGCAACCGGCCTGTCGCTGACACTGCTCGGCCTCGGTCTTTCCGGCATGATGGGGACGAATTTTGTCGGCCAGCCCGGCGAAAGGCTGCCAAACCTCGATATTCCCGGCCTGACCGCAATCCCGGTCATTGGCAGGCTGCTGTTCGGCCAGGATCCAATCTTCTACATCTCGATCGCGCTGACCGCCGCCGTGATGTGGTTCCTGTTCAAGACCCGCACCGGGCTCACGCTGCGCTCGATCGGCGACAGCCATGCATCCGCCCATGCGCTTGGCATCCACGTCATCCGTTACCGCTATCTCTCAGTGATCTTCGGCGGCGCCTGTGCCGGCCTAGCCGGCGGCCATCTGTCGCTGGTCTATACGCCACAATGGGTAGAGAACATGACCGCCGGCCGCGGCTGGATCGCGCTGGCTCTGGTCGTCTTCGCCTCCTGGCGACCGTGGCGGGTGTTGGCAGGCGCCTATATTTTCGGCGCGGTCTGGATCGGCCAGCTTCATGCACAGGCATTCGGCATTCCGGTCCCCTCGCAACTGCTTTCTTCGCTGCCCTATCTGGCAACCATCGTGGTTCTCGTTCTAATCTCGCGCAACAAGCGTTTGACGATGATGAACACGCCGGCCTCCTTGGGGCAGCCCTTCGTTCCGGATCGTTGACAACAAAAAGACGGAAGCTCCAAGGCTTAACTCAGAGAGGTAACACAATGAAAAAACTGCTTATTGCCCTGATGGCGACAACGGCCGCTTTGTCGCTGGCGGCCTCAGCCGAGGCGGCGGACAAGCTGAAGGCCTGCTGGGTCTACACCGGCCCGATCGGCGATTTCGGCTACTCCTACCAGCACGACCAAGGCCGCCTCGAGGTGGAAAAGGCACTCGGCGACAAGGTCGAGACCGCCTATCTCGAAAACGTCTCCGAAGGCCCCGATGCCGATCGCGCCTTCGAGCGCCTAGCACGCGAGGGATGCAAGATCATATTCGGCACGTCCTTCGGCTTCATGGACCCGGAAGTGAAGATCGCCAAGAAATTCCCCAAGGTGATGTTCGAGCACGCCACCGGTTACAAGACGGCCGAAAATCTCGGCATCTACAATGCGCGTTTCTATGAAGGCCGCTACGTGCTCGGCCAGATTGCCGCCAAGCAATCGAAGTCGGGCGTCGCCGGCTACATCGTTTCCTTCCCGATCCCGGAAGTGGTGATGGGCATAAATTCCTTTATGCTCGGCGCACAGTCGATCAACCCGAACTTCAAGGCGAAGATCGTGTGGGTGAACTCCTGGTTCGATCCGGGCAAGGAGGCCGACGCTGCCAAGGCATTGTTCGACCAGGGCGCCGATATCATTGTCCAGCATACCGACTCGACCGCTGCCTTGCAGGTGGCGGAGGAGCGCAAGCTGCACGGCTTCGGCCAGTCTTCCGATATGATCAAGTTCGCGCCGCACGCGCAGCTGACCGCGCTGACCGACGAGTGGGGTCCATACTACATCAGCCGCGTCCAGGCGGCGCTCGACGGCACCTGGAAGCCCGACAATGTCTGGCTCGGCATTAAAGACGGCGCCGTCAAGCTGGCGCCGTTCACCAACATGCCCGACGACGTCAAGGCGATGGCCGAAGCCACTACCAAGAAGATCGCCGACGGCTGGAATCCCTTCACCGGGCCGATCGCCAAGCAGGACGGCACACCTTGGCTGAAGGAGGGCGAGGTCGCCGACGACGCCACGTTGCTCGGCATGAATTTCTACGTGAAGGGCGTCGACGACAAGCTGCCGCAGTAGGCAGTCGGAAACATATCGAACGAAAGGGCGCCACGCGGCGCCCTTTTATTTTGGACGGAATATCAGACTGCTGAGCCGTAAAGGTCGTAAGCGTCGGCGCGCTCGATCTTGACCGTGACGATGTCGCCCGCGCGCAGTGGCCGCCGCGACTGGATATGGACCGAACCGTCGATTTCGGGCGCGTCGTATTTGGTCCGGCCCTTGGCCGAATTGCCATGCGCCTCGTCGATCAGGACAGGCAGGCGCTTACCGATTTTCTTGGTGAGCTGTGTTGCCGAAATCTTCTGCTGGCGCTGCATGAAGCGATGCCAGCGGGCTTCCTTGATCTCCTGCGGCACTTGCTCGAGGCCGAGCTCGTTGGAGCGGGCGCCTCTGACCGGCTCGTATTTGAAACAGCCGGCGCGGTCGATCTTGGCTTCGTCCAGCCAGTCGAGCAGCATCTCGAAATCGTCATCCGTCTCGCCGGGGAAGCCAACGATGAAGGTGGAGCGGATGGCAAGGTCCGAGCAGACGTCGCGCCAGCCGCGAATGCGCTCGAGCGTCTTTTCGCCATGAGCTGGCCGACGCATATTCTTCAGCACCTGCGGCGAGGCGTGCTGGAACGGAATGTCGAGATAGGGAAGAATCTTGCCTTCGGCCATCAGTGGGATGACGTCTGCGACATGCGGGTAGGGATAGACATAGTGCATGCGCACCCAGACACCGAGCTTGCCCAGTTCTTCCGACAAATCCAAGAATTTCGCCCGCACTTCGCGGTCGCCGAACTGGCTTGCCTGATACTTGATGTCGATGCCGTAGGCGCTTGTGTCCTGCGAAATGACGAGGATCTCCTTGACGCCGGCCTTGGCCAGCTTCTCGGCTTCGCGCAACACGTCGGCGGCGGGCCGCGATACGAGGTCGCCACGCAGCGCCGGTATGATGCAGAAGGTGCAGCGGTTGTTGCAGCCTTCCGAAATCTTGAGATATGCATAGTGGCGCGGCGTGAGCTTGACGCCCTGCGGCGGCAAAAGGTCGATGTAGGGATCGTGGCTCGGGGGGGCAGCCTCATGCACTGCCGCCATCACGCTTTCATAAGCTTGTGGTCCGGTGATGGCGAGGACGTTCGGATGTCTTTCACGGATGACGTCTGGCTCGGCGCCGAGGCAGCCGGTGACGATGACTTTGCCATTCTCTGAAAGTGCTGAGCCGATAGCGTTGAGCGATTCGTCGCGGGCCGAATCGAGGAAGCCACAAGTGTTGACGACGACCAGGTCGGCACCGTCGTGCTTGCGGGCGATCTCGTAACCCTCGGCGCGCAGGCGCGTGATGATGCGCTCCGAATCCACAAGGGCTTTCGGGCATCCAAGGCTGACGAAACTGACGCGAGGGGCGGACATCAAAGCTTTCCGGATTGTCAGGATTGGCGGCGCAGTACCACACTTGTTGCCGCATTGGTATGGGCAGCGGCTGCGGCGAAACGCAACCGCCAGCTTCGACGAAGGCTCGCCGAAGCTGAAAGGCCGGCCGATGCGAATTCGAGTCGATGCGTCAGCTCATCGCACTGCTGACATGCGGCAAGACTTCCGCAGCGCCTCGATAGATCATATCGAGCGCGACATAGAAGATGATCAAAAGGCCGATATAGGCGATCCAGCGATGGCGGTGCAGCAGCTTGGCGATGAAGCTCGCGGCAAGGCCCATCAACGCGATCGACAGGACGAGGCCGATCACCAGCACCTGGAAGTGATCGCGCGCTGCGCCGGCGACCGCCAGAACGTTATCGAGCGACATCGACACGTCGGCGATGACGATCTGCAATGCCGCCTGACCCAAGGTCTTCTTGCGCGCCTTGCCGGCCACCATATCATCGCTGTTGATATCGGAATTGGACAGCGCTTCGGTCGCCTCCACCTCGTCGGCATGGGACGTGCGCAGCTCGCGATACATCTTCCAGCACACCCACAGCAGCAAGATGCCGCCGGCCAGCAGCAGGCCGACAATCTGCAGCAGAGTGACGGTGATCGCGGCAAAACCGATACGCAGCACCGTCGCCGCCACCACGCCGATGAGAATCGCTCTCTTGCGCTGCTCGACCGGCAAGCCCGCCGCGGCCAGGCCGATGACGATGGCGTTATCGCCTGCAAGCACGAGGTCGATGGCGATGACCTGGAGCAGGGCAGAGAAGCCCGCGGCAGTGAAAATTTCCATCGACTGGAAGTCCCTTGCTGGTTGGCCGACCGTTCGCGTCGAATGCCTGGAGGGCCTAACGTGTATGGTTCCCGCGCGTCAAGGGACTGGTTGGAACAAGGTCAGCTATATACAGAGTTTGCGACAATCGGCCCGAAACACCGGCAAAATGCGGCCACGGGTCGCGAATGCCTAATTATAGAGATTGTATTTGGGCCAGTCGCTTTCCGGAATTTCATCACCGATCTGGTAGCGGAGCTGCAGGACTTCCATATGGTCCGGCGCTGTCTCGCATTTGAATTTCAGCCGGTACCATTGTCCCTTGCTGCGAAACGCAGCACCCGGGCTCTTGATCGCGTCGGCCCCCATTTCGGGCGTCGCAAAAGCGTAGGCGACAACACGATCGGCTTTGTATTTGTGGCCGTCGCGGGTAATCCGGTCGAGAATTTCGGCGTCGCATCGCTGCTCCAGCCGGGTTTGCGGATCGAGTTTCAGCAGGCCGGCGCGCAATGCGCTGTCCATCGCGCCGGCCGGCCAAGCCACTATCGTCCATGCGAGAGCCGCAGAGAATAGTTTATTCATGGGCGGGAGAAGCATCATATTCGGGCGGAGAAATCAACCCGACGAAGCGCGGCTACGCGGCGGGTGACAGTCTTCGCTTGTGGCAGGTTGTTGATACCGTGGAAGAAGTGTTCGGTCATTGAGGACGCCACTCCAGATGATGGGGGGCACCGCTCGCCATCATCCATGCACTCGATAGTATTCATTCCCGATTGGGAATCAGGAGCGGCTACTTCATTCCGGCCAGTGCGTTCACGTCGGCGCAGAACTCGGCGTAAGGCTTGCTCTGGGCCGCATCTTGGCATTCTCTCATCATCATGTTGCGCTGGGCTTTCGGCATGGCCATGAAGACAACCTTGAATTCCGGCATCGACTTCAGCGTTTTCATGCTGCTGCCGGTGTAGAATGGCCGGATGTTGTCGACCACATCGAGTGCGCCGGCGAATGCGGTGGCGCCCATGGCGGGCGGTGGTCCGCCTTGCGCCTGGAAACTCGACGTCGTGCGCGCAGGAACGAAGAAATTGGCTTCAAATGGCGGAGGGAGTGGGATTCGAACCCACGGTGGGCTTGCACCCACGCCGGTTTTCAAGACCGGTGCCTTAAACCGCTCGGCCATCCCTCCAAGTAGTTGGTTTCATTGCGCTATCTCAAACAAGCAACGGGTCTGAAAATGCCCTTTGCTACGCGCTTTGCAACTATTTAGCTTTTCGCTGGCTGCTTATAGCGGCTTGGAGCGCAGCGTCAACTTGCTCGGCAGCGTCGGCCTGCATGCCGGGCATAACATGCGAATAAAGGTCAAGCGTGATTCCGATAGTAGAGTGACCAAGGCGTTCGCTGGCGACCTTTGGATGAACGCCGGCCGATAGCATCTGCGTGGCGTGGGTGTGCCGAAGGTCATGAAAGCGGATGCGGGGCAGGGCGGTCTTTCCCAAGACGCGCACCCACTCATGCGTAAGCGACCTTGGCTGCAATGGGGAGCCGTCGACTTGGGCAACGACGAAGCTGTCACCGTCCGGCCGCAGTCCAAGCCGTAGCTGTTCCTCGGCTTGTCGGGCTCGATGCGCTTTCAGCGCCGCAACGGTGCTGGCTGAAAGTGCCACTGTTCGCGCTCTGCCTGACTTCGGTTCTTTGTATCGCACCCCGTTATTCGTCTGCTCGGCGCTTTCTTCAATAGACATCTGCCGGAGATTGTCCCCGAGTTCCAGGTGGCGCCAGCGCAACGCCAGGATCTCCCCACGTCGCAATCCGCACGTCACAGCGAGCAGAACGGGGATGAACATGCGCGTCGGTAGTAGCGTTTCAAGCAATGTGGCCGTCTGGCCGACATTGTATGCCAACATCTTCTGCCGCTCCACCTTTGGCGGCGTTGTCGCAAGTGCGGGGTTGCGCGACAGCCTTTCCCATGTCACCGCCTGGCCCAACGCCTTGATAAGCACGCGGCGGTAGTGGTGGACGGTACGGGGCGACAGCGGCGGGAGGGGCGCGGGCGGTTTCCCATCCTTCTTCTTGCGATGGTCAACTCGGGGCGTTGTCAGCGTCGTGGTGAAGGCCGCGTCTATCCGGTCAGTCTTCAGCTTGGATAGGATCAAGTTGCCGATGAGCGGCGCCAGGCCCTTCCGACAAATCTCGGCGTACCGCTCGTGCGTTTTCGGGGCTACGGACGGCTTGATGAAACCAAGCCATTCGTCAAGAAACTCGGCGACCGTCTGTTTGGTGGGTTCGACATAGAGCCCTTGGTCGAGAACGGTGATGAGCCGGGAGCATTCCTTCTGCGCCTCACGCTTGGTGCCTTGGAAGCTGTGCCATTTTCGTTTCTTCTTGCCGGTCGTCGGGTCTCGCTCGCCTACGTCGAGGACGATTGCCCATTTGCCTGGGCTGCGCTCGCGAATGTGCCCTTTCATTTCGCTTCATCCCCCTGATGATAAAGAAGCGGCGTTCCGCCCTGTTGGCGCAACCGTGTTACCCAGCCAGACTTCTCCCAAAACCACTTGGGTATGTACCGCTCTTGAAAGGCGTCTGGGTCGGCTTCTTCCTCTGTTTTCAGGCGATCAATCTTTTCTACCCAGGAGGCATCCTGCTCTTCGTCTGACATTTCTAAGTACTTGTCATGCTCGTCGAGCGACATCGGCGAGGTCAACATAGCGATGTTGAGATAACGGTTTTCGTCCCGTTCAGCCTTTTTTGCATTAGCCCGCTCGGCCGCCGCGTTGGCTTCGGCGATTCGCTTTTCAGACTCTTTTATGCCGCTTCGGATTGAACGCGCATCGGCAATCGCAGCAATGACGTTGTAGAGTGTCACTATCATTGAGTGCAGACCTGTCATGCCGCTTTCGGCCTCACCTGCCTGCCCACTTGCGAAGCTAAGTATCTCGGAAACCTCGTATGAGCCGTATTTCAGATCAGCGTTCTCGGGGCTGACCAATCTTCGATAAAGGGCGTTCATCTCGGTCGCATGATCCGACAGGATCTCGACACCAGCGCTAGCCGAGTCGACGATCTGCTCAAGCTCATTCTCGGCGAATATGCCTATCTTGCACAGACGCCGAACGGCATCGGCGCGGGTTGCGATACGATTCGCGAACCGCCATTCGTCGATGTCGTTCAACTCCTCTTCCGAGAACATGATCGGTATTCGTTTTTCGCGCGGCTCGACCACGAACGATTCTCCCTTTTCCACAACTTCCATACAAAATCGGCACAAGCAGCACAAGATGGGCTTGTGCAGAACACACAAGGAACGTAAACTACAAATCGGCACAAGTAGCGCCGGTTTGCTGACAGAAGGTTTCCTTGTGATGACACTCGCAGAAGCACTCGACAGGGCGACGGTGTCTGTCCCTGATGCGGGCAGGCTGTTCTTCAACCTTGCTCGCAATGCCTCGTATGACGCCGCCAAACGCGGCGAGATTCCGACGGTCAAGATTGGTGGCAAGATCTTGGTGCCGGTGGCGCCGGTCGCCCAGCAACTCGGCCTTCGCTCGACTGCGGGGAGGGAGGCTGCTTGAGCGCTGTCCAGAAAGACCGAACGTGTAAGGGTAAGACATACAACCTTGTGAGAAAGCACACCAAGCCATCGGCCGAAGAGAACGGTTGGCAGTGGTTGACGCGCGACTTCATGGAATCCGATGCATTTCGGACGCTTAGCGGCAACGCCCACAGAGTGCTCTTTCGGATCCTTATAGAACATGTCTCCCATGCGGCGCTGTGCAACGGGCGGCTGATCGTGACCCACACGCAGTTCATCGAATACGGCGTAACCGGCGAATACGTCGCCGACGCGACCGGCGAGTTGGAGTTCAAGGGCATCATCCGGGTTCAGCGCGGCAAAGCTGGCGACGGGACATCGCACCCGAACACATACCGCCTGACCTTCACCGGCGATTATGAGGGCGCGCCAGCGACCAACGAATGGCGGCGCTGCACAATGGTGATGGCAAAGGCGTGGTCAACGACCGTCAGGAAACAACGGGCCGAACAGCGCGGCAAGCTCGGCCGCAAGAAAAAAACCCCGCTTCGGACTTCCGAAATGTCCCCGCTTCGGAGTTCCGAAATGCGCAAGGTGTCGCAATGATTTTCATACCGAAAAGGTCAAAGATTTCAATATCGGGCACATTTCGGAGTTCCGCAGTCCTATACATATCTTGGAGGGGATCCCGATGCGCGAGCTGATCCCTCATGCTATCGACGATGCGGTGTGCACCGTACTGCCGTTTCCGACCGTTCGACGCGTCGGCAAGATCCGTCGGACCGTCGAAGTGCTGTCTGATCGAACCGGAAAGGGCGGAAACCACTATTGGAAACAAGTCATCGCGGGCATGCGGACGCAAATGGTATCCGCTGGCCTGGCCGACGAGGTCATTGACCAGGAACTTCGGGCGTTTACCGAAGAGGTTTTCGGCCGAATCCGGAATTACCGTCAACCCGAAACCAATGGTGCAGCATGAAATACGATTGGCCTTCCGGTAACGCTGCATGACCGGGCGGTGGCAAGAGTTCCTGTCCTGCAAGGGCAAGTTGCCGCGAATTGCATTCGTGAAATATTGGCGGCCTAATCCATGACGGCAAAAACAAAAGTCCTCCCCACGCCCGATAACGCGCACCAATCGAAGCCGTCGCGCCTCTTAAAGATCGAGGGCAGCAGCCTCACGATCGATCATATGGCAGCCCGGAAAGCCTTCGGGTCATCAGACGAAGACTTCATCAATGGCTTCCTGCACCAGCTGGTTAATGTCGGCAGCCACGGTAAAACGCCAGACGATAAGGGCACGGCCTTTGTTGCGTCGATTGTGAAAGGCATTGAACCGCAGGATCAGATCGAAGCTATGCTGGCATCGCAGATGGCCGCGGTGCACATGGCAACGATGACGTTCGCCCGCCGCCTTGCTCATTGCGAAACTATCCCGCAGCAAGACAGCGCCGAACGTGCTTTCAACAAGCTCACTAGGACATTCGCGGCCCAGGTGGAAGCCCTAAAGAAATACCGCACGGGCGGCCAGCAGCACGTCACGGTCAAGCACGTAACGGTAAACGAAGGCGGCCAAGCTATTGTCGGCAACGTCTCGCATGGGGGGCAGGGTGACGAAAAAAAATAACGTCAACCTCATGAACCTAGCGCCTCGGTGTCATGCTCGGTCGAAGCGGACGGGTTGCCAGTGTCGATCGCCAGCGGTGAGGGGCTACGCAGTCTGTCGCATGCACGGGGCCGGCGGTGGCGCACCTGAAGGCAAGCGGAACGGCAACTATCGCAACGGAGGCAGGACCAAACGCACAATGGCAGCCTTGGCGGTTGTCCAGGCAATGGCGCGGATATGTCGGCAGACGATCGAGGATCTACCGGATTAACTTGGAACCAATTGCCATGCTCTCGCCGCTGCCTTCTGGTGCTGTCCCTCTCGGGAGCTTTTTCAGAACGTTCTCAATCGCTGAGAGAAAACATATGGTGGCGCGCTCACCTTCAGTGTGCCGGCGGCCCTCGGCGCCTGCAATCGCGATCCACGCACTTCGTTCGCGACCAAGGGCCGCCATAAGATCATCGACACTGATATCTGAAAGCCTCATTGAAACCGCCTTCCTACTGTGGACAGTCAATCGTTGGGAAGTGTCGACTGTTTCCGCCAGCTGTGCCGCTGGGGCTTCGTCTCGTTGAACCGTTCAAAGGTTGCGCTGCAAGGGTTAGCAGGCAGTAAAGGGCAAAAAGGTCTATTGTAAGTTTTCTAAACAGACGTATAGTGTCCTTACATACCAGAAAGGAATACAGGGCAATGAAACGAGCGGTCGCTTACATCCGCGTTTCGACAGCACAGCAGGGCAAGTCGGGTCTTGGCCTCGAAGCGCAGCGGGTGGCGATTGCGAAATTTGGTGAAGCCGAAGGCTTAGAGCTGATCGCCGAATTTCAGGAAGTCGAGACAGGCAAAGGCGCGGATGCTTTGAATAAGCGCCCCCAACTCGCAGCTGCCTTGTCTGAAGCCAAGCGCAACGATTGCGCGGTCGTCGTCGCCAAGCTCGATCGGCTGTCCCGTGATGTGGCCTTTATCTCGGCTCTTATGGCGAAGCGGACACCGTTCGTTGTCGCAGAGCTGGGCGCTGACGTATTGCCTTTCATGCTGCACATCTATGCAGCCGTTGCGGAACAGGAACGCGCAATGATTTCACAGCGCACGAAAGACGCGCTCGCAGCCGTCAAGGCTCGTGGCGTAAAGCTCGGCAATCCGCAGATCCGCAAGGCTCAGGAAGCCGCTGCAGAGCGCCGTACGGCCATTGCCGACGGCTTCGCAGCCAACGTCCTGCCCATCATCAGAGAAATTCAGGCAACGGGCGCGTCCATGGTACCCATCCGGTGAAGACCGCAGACGTCCGTATCTGGTGGCCATGAGGACCTGAGCACCGGAGTGCTGGGTCAAGCTTTCGATGGGGAGACGCGATGATATTCTTCGAGGAGGAGTTTGACCTCCTCGAAGCCTTCATCGGTGAAGGCCAAGATCTCGTCGTCATCGTTGGCGCCGTACACCCAGATGACGCCGTCCTCGGGCTCGAGACCGAGGGTCAGTTCCTGGATGAGCGCTTCGCTGACGCCGAGGTCCCTGGCGACACGTTCGACGGTGTAGACGTGATGCACCTTATTGCGCTGCATGATCAGGCCGCCGCTGGTTGGGTCCGCAATTTTGCGGATCTCCAATTCCACGGCAGCAAATCATCGATCCGATGGGCCGGATAGGCGGGCAGTCGGGCGAGGACGTCGGCGAGCCAGGCCTGCGGGTCGATATCGTTCATCTTGGCGCTGACGATCAGGCTGTAGAGAACGGCCGCGCGCTGTCCGCCGCGATCGGAACCGCAGAACAGCCAGGACTTTCTGCCGAGAGCGATGCCGCGCAGGGCTCGCTCGGCAGCATTGTTGGATAGGCAGATCCGCCCATCCTCGAGGAACCGGGTGAAGGATGACCAGCGGCGCAGCATGTAGTTGAACGCCTTGGTCAGGTCGTGCCCGCGCGAGAGCTTGTCGCGCGTCTCGATCATCCAGCGCTCGAGCTCGGTGACCAGCGGCGCGCTCCGCTCTTGGCGCCCGGCGTGGCGTTGGGCCGGCGACAGGCCGTTGATCGCGCGCTCGATATCGAACAGGGCATCCATGCGCTTCACGGCTTCAACCGCTAGCGGATAGACCAGGTTGGGCTTCTCGCCGTGCGCCTTCTTGCGCGCCGCCGCTTCGACATCGGCCAGCTCAAACACTTTGCGCCGGCTGTGGGCCCAGCAGCTGGCTTCCAGAACAGGCGCCGGCTGACGACCCGTCGCATAGAGATCGCCATAACCGCCAAAGGCATCGGCCTGCAGAATGCCGCTCCAGCCGGCGAGATGCGCCGCGGGATGTTCGCCTCGACGATCGCGGGAATAGTAGAACACTGCCGCCGGCGGATCGGCGCCGCCGAACGGTCGGTCATCGCGCACATAGGTCCATAATCGGCCGGTATCGGTCTTGCCCTTGGCCAGGACCGGCACCGTCGTGTCGTCGCCGTGCAGACGTGAAGCGGCCAGCACATGGGCTTCGAGCCGCTTGAACAGCGGCATCAGCGCCGCGGCGCCGGCGCCGACCTGATCGGCGAGCGTCGACAGGCTGAGCGGCACACCTTCGCGGGCATAGCGTTCGGCCTGGCGGTTGAGCGGCTGATGCTGGCCGAACTTCTCGAACAGGATCATCGCCAGCAGGCCGGGACCGGCCCAGCCGCGCGGGGTGGCGTGGAACGGCGCCGGAGCCTGGCTGATCGTCTCGCAGTCGCGGCAGGTGAACTTCTCCCGCACGTGCTGGATCACCTTCCATTGCCGCGGCACCACCTCCAGCGTCTCGGTGATATCCTCACCCAGCTTGCGCAGCCGATGACCGCCGCAGCAATGGCAAGCGGTCGGCGCCGGCTCGACCACGCGTTCGCGCGGCAGATGCTCGGGAAATGGCTGGCGCGCCGGTCGTTTGCGCACATAAGGCGCCACCTCGGTGGTCCGGGCCGCGGCCTGTTCGGCGGCGATCTCGTCTTGCGTCGCGGTGCTCTCGAGTTCCTCGAAGGTGAGCTCCATCTGATCGTGCAGGCGGGCTGAGCGTTCAGAACTCTGACCATGCAGCGCCCGCTGCAGCTTGCGGATCGTCAGATGCTGATGCGCGATCAGCGCCGCATCATCCGATGCCTTGGCCCTGGCGACCGCCAGTTCGGCCTCGACCAGCGCAGCGCGCGCAGCCTCGTCTTCGGCTCTGGCCAGCGCCGCGGTCAGCGCTGCTCTCAGCGCGCCGATATCGTCCGGAACAGCATCCTGGGCGGTGGCAACCATGCCCTGGAGTGAATCATAAAACGCGTCCGCTGACTCGCGGAAAATGGCGCAAACTCAAAGAAAAACTCAGCCCGCGCGCTGCGGGCGGAAGGTGTGAACCGGGTTGCGCCAATCGATCCCGTCGAGCATGTAGGCGAGCTGCGCCGGCGATATGGAAACCATGCCGTCCGCCGGCGACGGCCATAGAAACCGGCCCTTCTCGAGCCGTTTTGCATACAGCGACATGCCGAGCCCATCATGCCAGATAATCTTGATCAGATTGCCGCTGCGGCCGCGGAAGACATAAATATCGCCGGCATGCGGATCCCGGCCCAACGTCTCCTGAACCTGCAGAGCGAGGCCTTGCATCCCACGACGCATATCGGTCCGGCCGACCGCCAACCAGATCCGCACCTGGCTCGGGACCGGGATCATGAAACGCCCAGCGCCTTCACCATCGCCGCCGCCAGTGTCGGCGGCGTGGTCAGCGGAATCCGCAGCCGCACCTTGCCGGCGACCTCCAGCTCGATCACCGCTGGGGATGCCGCCGGCCGCGAAACGGCGACAGGCTCGTCGGGAGCCACGACAACTTCGGCAAAGCCCGTCTCGCGGGCTCTCATCGTGCGGCGCCACTTGTAGATCAGGCTGGTCGCGACATCGTACTGACGCGCCACCGCCGCCACCGTGGCCCCGGGCGCGAATGCCGCGGCCAGTATCCGGCACTGATCCGCTTCACTCCAACGGCGCCGCCGCTCCGGCCCGGTCAATAACGTCACATGGCTCATGCTGTGCTGCTAACTACGCTCGTAAGGACGACCTTAAGAGCGCAGCCTCGCTACCGTGCCATCCTCCCGCAAGGCGGCCTTCGCCGGAGGCGTACCGTCCATGCGGAAAACGGCCGCCGCTCTCAATGCGCGTGGGATCCCTACGGCTCGCGGTGGCACATGGGCGGCAACGCAGATCAGTGATATTTTAAAGCGCGACGGGGTCTAAGGGCGCAAGCGAGATTGGTGCGTAGGGCATGTCATGTCTAACATCACGGCGTCTCCGATCCGCCGCGAAACGCCCCGGTGCCATATTCAACTGCGGGTGGCCTTAACGCTCGACGTCACCCCCTTGAAAGGAGACGATGATGTCACGCTGTCGAGCATGGCGCACATCTTGTTCGGACCGTCAAAATTGAAGCCTAGACATCTCTGATCAGCGGCGCAGGCCACTACGCAGTCGGCATAGCTGCTCCGCACATTCGCGTAAGCGCCCCCAATGACTACTGTGTCCTTGGCGAAGACGAGGCTAGAGTACTGGAGATTCGCCTTGATGGCTCCCTTCGCCGCCATCACTGCGTCAGGATTCCTAACCAGAATCGACCCATTACCTTTCATGAAACAAGCGGCGTGCTTCTTGTCGTAGGTGAGTGCTAAGCAGCTGCGATCTGCTTCGCATTGGGCCTGACACTGTTCAAGCGAGACATTCCAAGCGGGCATACCCGGCAGATCGTTTCCGATCGCGTCCCATCCGTCCTGCACAAACAGTTCTTCGGCCGCGGTCGCTGCGTCCTTCCGCTCCTGGTCCATGTTGAAATCGCTTGTCGCGAAACTGGCCTCGTCGAGCCAAAGGCAATGGCTGGCGAGTTCTCGCGCCGAATTGTCGTCAAGGCCCACCGACGCAAGTGTCTCGATTGATGACACCGGTGCCTGCGGCTTCGATGTAGGTGAGGCTCTATTAACAAGACTTACCTGAACCTCGACTCCGGTGTTTGCCAGCCTCCGCGTGTAGCACCAAGCGCTGTCCCAAGTTGGAGCTTTCTCACTGTCAAAATGATGACCGGACTCCAGTTGCCAAGTGCTGCCAGCGTAGGTCACTTGGCGATTGGCGAACTTTACGAAATCGAACGTATCTGGATTGGCTGGGTCTGCGGGCGGCAGCGTCGGCTGCTCGATTGGTGGCGACTTGTCTGTTTTTCCCTCCTCGGCGATTGCCCCGTCGCGCAGAATTCTGTCTTCTGGTTTCTTCGTCTCTTTTGGCTGGTTCTCGTTCGGGTTTGACAGTTCTTTTTGAGCGATCGGCGGCTCCGGTTGGTTCACCGAACGGTCGCGATCAAAGACCAGCCATACACCTACACCGATCCCAACAGCGGCCACGGCGATGGCAGCGCCGGTAGCCATTCGCCGAAATGCATTGGCGCGGGCGATCATATCGTGCGCAGCTGCTTCTGCCTGCAGAGTTGGAATGGCCGACCGTTTGACCTGCAGATCGATCGCTTGTTCGAGAAGCTTGGTGTTATGTCGTACGAGCACGTCTAATACCCCGTTTCGCCCCTTTTGTCGGCTCGTCAAAGTCTAATTGCAGTTCGCCTTCTAGAGCCCTCTCTAGGCTGTAGTTTTGCCTCTTGCAGAAACCTTTACCAGATCGACTACTTCCGGGGGGAGTTCCCGATCCAACGCCCGGCGTAGCGCTTCCGGGTCGTCAGTAAGGACGGGAACGTAGAGAATCTCTTTGACGACCTTCTCGACTTCGACAGGAACCTCGATGCGCCTTTCGACCTCTCTGTCGACCGGCACCTGCACGGTTACTTTCCGGACACGGCGCCACCGCCACCGTAGCAGCATTCGGCGTAGCAAACGCGAGAGTTTGCTTTCGCGCTGAACGTCGGGCTGTGCGCCGATGCGTTGTAAGGCCAGCGCGACCATCGCTGTGATCGGCCCCGCTAGTGCAGCGATGAATGCAAGCGAGGCGAACCAGATCGTCGACACCGTCCCGGCCTGAGCGTCTGTAACGTCCTCTGGCTTCATCCCATACCAGCGGGCTGCCAGCCTACGGATCTGATCGTTGCGAGCGAGCGGGATCCGCTCTGTTTCCAGACGGCTCAGTTCCGCCGCGATGGCGTTTTGCCGCTGCTGGTTGTTCGCGAGCGTTTCTGACTTGCGAGTTGCGGCTTCCTGAGCGGCCGCTAATGCAGTACGTGCTTCGTCAAGCTTGCGGTCCCAATCGGCAGCGGTGCCGTCGTAGAGTTTCTCCAGATCATTGCGCCTAGCCTCAAGGCGCTGTTTGTCTTGGGGGGTCATCGCAGGACTATCTTTTCGCAGCCTCTCATATTCAGCGCGGGCCGCGGCGACTGTCCGCTCCACTTCGGCCAACTTCGGCGCGAATTCGGCCTCTTTTTTGGGCCGCGGGTTAGTTAGCTTGTTCAGCCCTTCTTCGTTGCGCTGCACCGATGCAAGGTCGCCTGTTTCGCGTGCGCTCTTTATGCGATCAACGTAGCTATCCCGCTGTCGCTCGAACTGCTCCACGGCGTCCTTGATCTCTCGATCGCGCCGTTCCACCAGCGCGGTCAGCGCTGCTTGCTTCTCCTCAAGATACTCCTTAGCTCGTGCCGCCGCTGGTGAAAGGGTGGTTGCGTCCTGCAGCTCTTCGTCAACCTCCGTTATCCGGGCACGCAATTTGTCCCGCGCGGTGTCAGCCAATCCACTGAGCTGCTCCAGATCGCTTCGGGCCTTTGCCTCGTCGTCAGTGTTTCGCAAGCTTTCGGCTGCCGCCTTGAGATTTCCAAGCTCTTGCTGGAATCCTTTGGTTTGATTGGCGAAGTTGGCATACTGCACCTCGCGCATTGTGCTGGCACGCTCCAATCCCAGAAGGACTGTCTCAAAAGTGATGCCGGCCAATACGAGTAGAAACGCCAGGATAACAGGTTTCCAAAACCACGAGGCGCCGAACAGAAGCGTGGCGATTGGGATTTTCGTCAGCTCAGCGATGGAGATCATAAAGAACGGCGCACTTGCGAGGACAAGGTCCATCGAGTCCGCCGCCTCATTGGCAACAAAGCCGCGGTAACTCAGGGCGACGCCGGTTGCTAGACCCATGATCGCCGCGACGATTTCAAGTGCCCACGCACCGCGATACGTCCACTGGCCATAGCTCGCCAGTTTCTGGCTCATTGCCGTGTTCATATTGAAGTCCCCACCCTCAACAACCATCTTGACATGCGACGCTGGCGTTTGCAGCAAAATTTAGCGCTAGATACGGGGCAACTTGGAACAGGGTGAATAACCGGCCAGCGCCCCTGCGTCATGGGTGGCCAGCGCAAGGCCGGCGACAAGGACGCTGATGGGGTCTGCCAGACTGATTTGCTTCGGATGCGCCGTTGTCACGGCAAGTCGTTTTGGATCGTCTCTGGCGCTTCCACTGCATCCTTCTGAGATGTCGGCCCAGCAGTCAGTTGGGGACGTCGCATTCTGCTAGACGCCGCGTTGAAACGTTAGGTGCCGCGCAATTCAGCAAAGGGTTTCACAGGCTATGCCGTCTCTGTCGCGGTCTAGCTTCCCACCCCACGAGCAGTTGACCAAATACCAGTTCGCTTCATCACATGAGCTGATTTGGGAGCAAGTTCGCCGGGGTTGGCATGCATAACCCTGCGCGAGCTGCCGGTCGCTGATGATGCCGAGAGGCTGGCTGGTTGCTGGTCGCGGATTTTCCGAATGCTCGGTGCGCCATTCCCAAGGCGCCTGAAACGTGCCGCCCCATAGACCCAAGTTTGCCGCCTGGGCCTTCGCCTGCTGACCCGCGTAGGCCCCACGGCTGTAACGGGGCCAGTCTAACGCCTGACCGTGCTCGACCATCCACGAGGCAACGCCTGCACCGTCGGCCCTGGTGCAGTCGCCGACATAGCGTCGATATTGATCCCACGTCACGAAGGTGCACCGCACCGGCTTGGACATCGCGAGGAAGGCGTTTAGCGTTTCCGCCGCACGACGCCCGCAGGGATACTCAAAGCCCTTTGCGTCGCTGCAATACTGCCGGCTCTCGGGAGCGTCGATTCCGTTGAAACGAATGCGCTGCCCGTGAATTTCTATCGTGTCGCCATCGATTACGGAAGCAACACCCGCGATTGGGGCAGGCGTTGGCCCGATCCAACTCGATAGGTTTGTCTCGGGGAGGCGTTCGCTGTGCTGCACAATGAACTGCGTCACCAAAGCAGCAGCCCCGGCTACGGTCATGAAGACCAGCCGCTTCGGAACGCCAGCCAGTCGCCGTGCACGCCGCAGCTTTGCTCCAGTGCGCTTTCGCCACTGGTTAGAGCGATTTTCGTAGCGGGATTTGTCCAAGCCCCTTCCCCCCGTTCGAAGAATGCGACTCCTGCGCCTCAGAGTCCAGATGGAGCGGCAAAAGAGGCGCGTCGCGTAAATCGAGGGTTCGCGCCGTTGCTGAAGCGGCTAGCCTATGAGGGGGCTAATGGGAGAATAACGGTGCTACGCTAATCACTCAGCACATCGGGTTAGCCGTTCGACCATCTCGATGATCGCCTTGGCAAGCGCCTCGCCCTCGTGGACGAGTTCGGCGCCGTAAAGCAAAAGAACGGCTTGCTGGGCAGCACGCCGGCGGGGCAGCTTCAATAGCCAAACGAACCAGTTTGAGTGCCGCCCAGCAGTTCCGAATGTTCTCTTGACCTTCCATGCTACGGAACGCGAGCACGATGCTTTCGCTGCCGCAGCTGAGGAATCATGTTCTGTTCACTCTGGCTAATGTAAGCCGGCCACCTAGAATCGAGTAGGTGCGTAAAATTGTAAGTACCGGCGTCGCCCGGCTTGAGTTCATTCCCCCGATGATGCCTACCTTGGTCGCAAAACAACTCCGGCTGAAGCCGCCCGACAGCTTGGGCTTGGGCGCTCCACCGTCTATCGGGAAATGCGCCGGCTGGGCATCAGCCGGCCAACTTGAGCGTCTTTCAAATCCAGCAAGACGTCTTTGGCAACTCAGTACAGATTGAAACAGGTAAGACGCGGTTTTCGGAGGAATTGATGCATTACACACTTCATGCTGCGCCAGGCTCGTGTTCTTTTGCGCCCCACATCGTCATGGAGGAGATTGGAAGGCCCTATTCGCTGGCGTTGATGTCGCCAGGCCATCCCGAAGCCAAGACTAACGAATTTCACCGCTTAAACCCGAAAGGGCGAATCCCTGTTCTCATTGCCGAGAATTTCACTCTCACTGAAGCGCCGGCAATCTTATTTCACCTGGGCCTGACGAATCCGGGCGCGCGGCTCCTGGGAGCGGATGCCGAAAACATCGTCCGTTCCATCGAATGGTTTAACTGGCTATCGAGTGCGGTTCACGCCGTCGCCGTCCGAATGATCTGGCGCGCCGACTTTTTCTTACCGGATCAATCGATGTACGCGCCCTTGGTTCATAAAGGAAAAGAGCACTTGGCTTCCGCGTTTGCGCTTATAGAATCCAAGTTGACGGACCGAGATTGGGCCATAGGAGAGGCCTATTCAATCGTTGATCCGTATTTGCTCGTATTCTACAGGTGGGGAAATCGTATGGCCGTTGACATGCGAAATACCTACCCCGCTTGGACCTCTCATGCACGTCGGTTGGAGGAGCGGGCGGCTGTGCAACGAGCCTTAACGCAGGAGGGAATATCCCTCTGGGAGTAGCTGTCGTGTTGCCGAATCCAAAAATTCGCAAGACCATCGATCCTACGCGGTCGTGTTTAAATGTCTGGTAGCGTTGTTTAGCGGGAAACCAACGCTACGGCCCCGACAAGGGCCTGTCCGACTTCGCCGAGTTGCGCAAAGCGATCAGCCGAAGGGCAGGGCATCGCCGATCTGGTCGACGATCTGCACGTCACCATCATCTATTCGCGCACGCCGATGGACTGGATCAGGGCCGGCAATGCCTCAAAATGGGGCAGCGAGAATGGCGGCAAGATCACCATCGCACCCGGCGGCCCGCGTGTCGTCGAGCCGCTCGGCAACATGGCCGCCGTGCTGATGTTCGCTTCGTCGCAGCTCTGCTGGCGTCATGAGGAGATCGTCAGGGCCGGCGCCAGCCACGATTTCGAGGACTTCCAGCCGCATTTCAGCCTGACGAAGGCCGATGTCGATCTGACCAAGATCGAACCCTATCGCGGCAAGATCGTGCTCGGACCGGAAGTGTTCGAGGAAGTGAAGGCGGATTAACGGGGAACACCCTCGTGTTCAGCATATCGCCATGCAGGGACAGAAAGTCAGGTTTGATCAGCCCTTCGTCGCACCGGACGGCACGCTGATCGCGTATCCGCATGCTCCGGGTGTGCCGGCGAGGCATACGCTCGGTTGCAAGTGCTTTTGCGAATACAAGATCGACTTTGCTGCCCGCCTGGTGCCGTGATGGTGCAGTCGTTTGCCGCGACAGTCGGCCGGTGGGCTCTGAAGGTCGACAGCGCGTTGCAGGTGATCTTTCAGGAGAGCGCGCAGGAACTGGTCAGCCAACTCGATCAGCTCTTGGTGGGCATGGTGTACGATCAGCCGCAACCGGCCGGCTATGTCAGGACTGGAGTTTCTCCGTGCATCGCTGATGCGTCTGCAATCTCTGGCACAAGCTGACGAAGCCGATCGTCGTTTCTGCCCCGTCCGCATCATTCACCATCACGCCAGTACCGGCGCAGCTCGATCCGTTGACGTCGGAAGCGCCTTAGATCCCTACTCCCAAGCCTAAGGCGTCGACCTAGTTTGAAAGCATGATCAGGCAAAGAGCCATTGCGTCACGCACCGACAAACTGGCCGAAGCACATGGGGTCGTAAGTGTACTGGCCACACATTGTTGAATGTCGGCTGACCGTGAGCGATAGTTTGTTCCTGTTGAGATACTCGTCCCATCTATCAGATCGGCCACCAACGTTGCGCGATCCGTGATGTAAGCTGCGTTATAGTCGATGCATGTTGAATCAGCTGTTAGGCGGATGCTGGTCGAGGCATCGCTAGGGATTTTGAATTTAGCTGACGTGCGATTATCATTCGGAGTGCTCGCTGAGGAGCTTTGAGCCGGGACTGAACCACTGCTTGTCCGGAAGTAAGCCGCGTCTGACACCCATATCGAGCCTATCTGAAAGGACATGTATAATATTAGTGAAATAGCGACAGCAATGTAGATCGAAACGAGCAATTTTGTTCGATTGAAAGCTTTTTTACCGACTATCGATTTCTCGACCATGTGAGCCCCCGCTAGGTCGTGGAGTAAGAAAATGTCCTTGATGCACCTGTAGCATACAACCTCTTTGGAACACCACGCTGCGCCTGCTCGACTATCATCCCGAGCAATCAGTGATGATGGCGTCGCCGCGGCGCTGAAGGGTTTCACACCCGGCAAGCCGCCCCGCGCCGAACTAGCTTCTATCCAACCGTCGTTTGGTGGACGCATTGCAGCTGATGCGCCTAACTTCTGCCCACGATCTGGCGCCAGGCAAGCCCAACCCCCGAAGTCCCTAAGCTTGGTGTCAGCGCTTGATTGCCCGCCGTGCCCAAACAGCGCGGCGGGTTTTTTTGCACTTGGGCCGGGATTGGGACACAGCTTGCTGATCATGAACGGAATGAGAACATTCATCGGGGTTCTCATGCATCTCGCCATCGACATTTCCGGCATGCCGGCCGGCGATGAGGTCGACAGCTTCGTCGTGCTGGCGCCCTCCAACGCCCGCTCTGATGCTTCTTTGCGCGAGGTCGAGGCTTTCTTGAAGCGATGCTTCCCGGAATATGATTTCCTCGCCAATGGGCAGGCCATGCCGTTCGACGGTGATTACCAGGTGCTGCCGATCTGCGGTGTTGTCGGCGACGAGCCTGACGCGCTGCGCGACTATCCCGAGCAATCGGTGATGATGGGCATCGCCGCGGCGCTGAAGGGTTTCAGGCCCGGCCGGGCGCCGGCCCTGAACTAAAACCGTCGGTTGGTGGACGCGTTACAGCTCATGCGCCTAAAGTCGACCTGATCGCGCGCACCAGCCCAACCCCCGAAGTCCTTAGCTTGGTGCAAGTCGCTTGATCGGGTCCCGCCGTCCTGGCAGTGCGGCGGGACTTTTTACTGCTTAACACCCACGGCGCGGCGGTTCATCTACGCAGCAAGTCTCTCCACCGAGGGTCGGGCTCGCATAGCGGCTCGGCAAGTCAATGGGCGTCGATGACCGGCACCCTACGGGTGGGTAGCGCCTAGCGCCCGATCCTGAGTGGTGCGATAATTCATGAATGGGGACAGATCTCACCGAACACGAATTGCGAGCGCGGCTAAGCCAATTGGGCGCGCGCGTTGCAGAGCTTAAAGCTGCGAGGCAGCCTCCCCCTGAGGGGGCGCATATTGAGGGCGGCCCGCTTGGTCCAACAGACCCGCTGGAGGCGGAATTCTTGGCAACAACTGGTGTGCGGTTGTTGCCCCAGGGCGGGTTTGCTTTTGGCGCCTTTATAGTCTTTATCCGCTCGCTGCGTCGAACCACCAAATAGCTTGCCGTGAATGCCTCCGACAGACAAGGTCTCCTAGATTCCAGGACGTCACGGTGACAGACAAAAACACGAAAAAGCTGGGTCTGTTCGCAAGGATCAGCCATGCTCATCTCGAAGCTAGAGCCTTTGATTTCCGCCCTTTGAATTGGCGGAAAAATCGCGAGTTTTACCGCCAGCTATATGAAAAACATGAGTTGGTGAGGCCGCTCAACATTTGCGTCTGGGTGGGGATGGCTGTCTGGGTGGCGTTCGTCATCTGGACCGTTGTCCATGGCGGAATGTGACGCTGGTCGCCGGGGCTCGCCTGGCGCCCGCTTAGTCCACCATGTCCCGCAGGGGCTTCTTGCGTTTCGGCGCCCTGTACTGCTCCACTAGCCTGACCGCGCCGAAGGGCCGGAACTCGCAGCGGTCGATCCGTCTCGTTGGTGTGGTCGAAGGTCAGATGTCTTGGCATTGCTAGGATAGACGCGACAGGCGATAATGTGGCTTGATCACCGGCACTCAGCTCCGGGTGGAAACATGGCCGACAATGAACCTGGGAAGATACGAGAATTGATATCTTCGATTTGCCCGGCACAACGGAGCGACACGCCAGATACTATGAAAGGCTGGGGCTGGCTGGGCGGCTGAAGGTGACTTCTGGGGTGGTGTTCTGTGCGATCGGCGTCTTCGCCCTCTGGCTCATCACGAGCCACTAGCATCGGCCTTCCCTGGTTCAGAATGATAGGTCGTCATCGCTCCCGTTGGAGAAGTCATGGTCATTGGCGTCCCTTGAAGAAGTCATCGTCGCGGACGAAGGGCGTCGGTCTCCGATTGGAACCCGAGGTTGATGGTCTTGCCGGTCGCGTTGCTGGTGAGGATGCGGAAGATCGTGGTCGCGGCGATCACAGGGTCGGGTAGACCTGCGGAATCACTTTCCGTTCACTCTGGCTAATATAAGCTTTGTACCTAGTATTCACTGGGTGCGTAAAATTGTAAGTACCGGCGCCGGCCGCCTCGAGTTCATTCCGCCGATGATGCCTACCCTGGTCGCCAAACCGCCCCAGGATGGCCTGTTGCTGCTTGCGCAAAGCAAGATCGAGGCAGAGCGCGAGAAGCACGATGCGAGAAGAGGGCAGCGGGAGCGGCGGGGGCTTTGCCATACCCCGTATAACATATGTTAAGCGGGAATGTTCCTCGTCCAAGCCCGCTGCCTCTGGTGGCGGGCCTTCTTTATCTTGTGGCAGAAAAGTCACGCAGCTTGAATATGCAGAGCTTCAACCGGCGCGAGCTTATTATCCAGCTAAGCGAGGCGTACCGTTGTTCACACGGGCGCAAAGGGGACGCCCGAATCCTCCCGAACTAGCGCCCGCTGCCTCACGGCGGCGGGCTTTTTTATGTGAGCGCTGGTTCGATTAGTGGCAGTGGTAACCGCCATGAACGTTGTCATGGTGGCATCCATTTTTATCGGTGCCGCCACTATGACTAAAGGCGGGCATTGTGCCAAATAACGCAATTATGAGAGCAAATACCGAAACGCAAATTTTCATAGTCCCCTCCCGTTAAACCTTCTACATTGCGATCATCGAGCAAAGCAAAAGTCAAGGATCATTTCGGGGGGGCTCGGTGGCAAGCTTTTGTTCTACTGGCGGCTGGCGAACGCGATCCTTGCCTTTTCATGGCCCACAAGGAACGTCCACTTGTGATTGGGAACGCCATGCGACTGTTCCCAATCCGCATGAATGAGTCCGTACAGTTCCGATGCGGTCGGGGTCAAAAGATACACGACCGACTTGCGGTCTTCGGTAGTGCGGCAAAATAGTGCCATCTCTTCGGGAGCGCCATGCAGCGATAAACAGGCGCTCGAATTGGCCCTGGATGTCATCCTTCCCAGCGAACGGGACACTGCATTCCATGAAGTCCATACATAATTCCCCCTCACCCTGTCGCGTCCATGTCGCGTGGACCTGCCGAGTGTGACAGGGAACCCTTGGAAATCAACGGTAGCAGTTTGCAACATGACGCGACACGGAAAGGCTAGAGGCGCAAAGCTTGCGACACCACAAATATCTGATTTCATTGAAGAAAGTGATGGTGCCCAGAGGCGGATTCGAACCACCGACACGCGGATTTTCAATGGGTCAAGCCGGGGCTGATCGGCCGTGTCAAGCACCTACGCGGCGAGGACGACTTGCGGCACGCGTCTTGCAGGATTTCAGAGACGAAGGAACTTCGGAATGAGCACCCGCGGTACGAACTTCTTGCACAAATGGCTGAGCAACGGCCTGCCTGAGAGCCATCTGCCTGAACAAAAGGTAGCATCTGTGACCCGTCTGCGGACAGTGTGATCGCCACCACATCACCAATCCCGATCCCCCGCGCCATTATGAGCCTGGAGCGGCCAGCGCCTCAGTCAAGTGGTAGCTAATATAGGTGACCGCTTCATCCAATCGATGGACGAAGCCCATCAAGGGCCGGTGCTAATTTGATGCATGTCGCGACCTTACTTACCCCCGAGCCACCTTGCTATCGCTATCCTCGCGATCAGCGTCGGCTATGCCGAAGCCGCGGACCGCAAGGTCGAAACCGCGACGCTCGGGACGTACGCCAATTCGAAGAGCCTGCCGGTTTGCACTGCGTCAAGCTCGCTCTCCGAAGTCCTTGGTGACAAGTGTTTTCTCGTCAAAGGTTCGATGCTCTATGGCGACATCGCCGAGCTATCCCAGATAATTACTTTGAGCTGGTAGCCGGAGCAACAACGGCGCTAGACGCTAATCTTCCGCAGCCTTACCCCGGCGCCGCCATTCTCCAGGCCGGCGAGGGTGATGACGCGCCAACATTTGCGGTCGAGCGCTCGCAGTGAGAGCGGCGGGCGCTCATTCCGCCTTCGGTGCCAACTCAAAACGTCGTGCAGTTCACGCTGTTGCCGAAGCGGTTGCAAGTCGTTGTTTTTGGCTGACTGTTTTGCATATTGGTAAAGGCCGAATTTGACAGCGCCGAACGTGCTTTCAACAAGCTCACCAGGACATTCGCGGCCCAGGTGGAAGCCCTAAAGAAATACCGCACGGGCGGCCAGCAGCACGTCACGGTCAAGCACGTAACGGTAAACGAAGGCGGCCAAGCTATTGTCGGCAACGTCTCGCATGGGGGGCAGGGTGACGAAAAAAAATAACGTCAACCTCATGAACCTAGCGCCTCGGTGTCATGCTCGGTCGAAGCGGACGGGTTGCCAGTGTCGATCGCCAGCGGTGAGGGGCTACGCAGTCTGTCGCATGCACGGGGCCGGCGGTGGCGCACCTGAAGGCAAGCGGAACGGCAACTATCGCAACGGAGGCAGGACCAAACGCACAATGGCAGCCTTGGCGGTTGTCCAGGCAATGGCGCGGATATGTCGGCAGACGATCGATGATCTACCGGATTAACTGGGGACTAGTCGCCATGCTACTCGCCGCGCGGTGGGCAAAGCGCGCTACAATGCCCGCTTTTCTTATGTGTGCAATCTCTGGCACAAGTTGAGGAAACCGATCGTCGTTTCCGCGCCGTCGGCAGTTTTTACCATCACTCCGGCCCCGGCGCCGCTCGATCCATTGAAGTCTGAACAGCCGTAGCCATCACGCCTTCCCACATGATCGCCCGCCGTGCCGAAAGGTGCGGCGGGCTTTTTTGCTGCTTTGATGGAATACTCGCCTGCGACCATGGTTCGATCAAGCAGCACCGTGCCGCCAGGTCGGCGGCATGCACTTTAGGGAGCGACGCTTGGCTACTTGGACGCAAAGAGATGAGAGAGAGCAGCGCACGACAGATGCTGCACGGTCATTAATCGATATTGAGCGCGCGGCCCCAGACGCAAAGACGGCTCGGCTACGGGAGCAGCGGCGGAAGGCTGAAAACACACCCTCCTTGGAAACACGCGATGGAAGAGCTTCGCAGTGAAATGGCGATGTTGGCGGACCCCGGCTTTTGGGTAGCGCTGGCGGTCGTTCTGGTTCCCTACGGGATCGGCGTTGCACTGCTTCTGTGGGTAGCCAGTCCCCCGGCTCTGCAATAGCCTTCCTGACGCCGCGCAACGGTTCGTTAGGCATGTTTGAGGCCGTGATGGGACTGTCTCCAAACGTTCATCGACCGTCTTCGAAGCGCTCGGTAGGCGGGCAGGCATGCATCATCTCCCAATGGGTGTCGCCCTCGCCATTTCGCTTGCATTCGGTTTAGTCGTGACGGCGATTGCCGCGAAGGATCAGTCGGAAGGCTGCGGCACGCGATGCTCATCCGTCCTGGGCGATGTTCCCATGAGGGGCACGCGACACGATGTGGAGGCGGGACCGAACATCGGGCGCACCGAGCCCTAAACAGAGGGCCGTAGCATCCCTCCTCCTTAGCAGCCTCGAAGGGCCATACGTGCCTCTTCTGGTGACGCTCGGCCCGCCAATGCCTCTGTGCAGAGCTGCACAGCCTTCTTCCACTTGGGTCCCTTTTTGGTCAGATGGATTTCTGAGCCGTCGGGAATGCCAGTAGATACTACGTGTCATTGTCCGCTACTGGCAGCCGAAGGGCATCGGCAACTTCGACTATGGCGTCCCTTATTTCTTGGTCTGTCGCGACCAAATGAGGTGCCGCCTCCCGAACCCGGCGTAGTGCGCCAGATATCGATATGGTGTCCTCTCGGTCAGCCCTGGTGAGGACCGCATTAATTGCCTCCTCCAACACTGGATCGATCCTTGCAACGCCCATCCAACCCCCCGGTTGTAAGGGTTCGATGATACTACCGTAGTATTAAGGATCAATTCGATCTTCGCGCCGAAGCGCGTCGACCCCGGCTCGAACTAACGGTTTGCATAACACCTGCTATCCATGCAGCCGATGTCCTGCGCCGCTACTGACCAATGTGCGACGCTGCCGACATTAGCTCCTGCATATTCGGAGCGCCGAACAGGCCGCCATCGAGAACCTCTGTGGAGGTCCAGCGAACGACACCGTCGCGGTCGAGCAGGAACTGGCCGACGAGCTGCCCCATGCCGGTGGCCATCATCTGTTGATCCGCTTCCGTGATATCGTAGCTGTCCTTCTTGTTCAGATATTCGAGCGCCGCAAACGGGTCCATTGGCTCCGGCATCTCGCCCGGCAAGTCGACCCGCATCGACTTCGCATCGCTCATCGAAACCTTTTGCGGCCATGCGCTCTCGTCTTCGGTGATCTGCATATTCGGCAATCCAAAGGCGCGGTGTGAAGTCCGCTCCGGATCGGATGCCGCGAGCAGGCCGAGCATCGGATGGTACCGCAGATAGAGGCGCGCCCGCTCGATGGGCGTGTTGACCACTGTCAGGCTTTCGATGCCCTTCTCGTTGAGGGCTGAGGTGAGCTGCGAAATCGTCGCGATATGACGCCTGCAAAAAGGACAATGGAGACCTCGATACAGCCCAACCAACACTGGTTTCTCGCCACGGAAATCGTCGATAGCGATTGTGCCCTCGCGGGTAATCGCGTCGAGCACGAAATTGGGCGCCGTTTCGCCCAGTTGCAGAGGGCCTACGTCGGTGCGGTCAGACATGCTTGATCCTCCTCGCGGGTCAATTCAGTAACGGAAGCGCGGCGGTACTTCCGGGTCCAGCCCGTGTTCGGCACATACTTCCTGTGCGTGTTGAAATTGCACTGTAACACAGAGATGGCGGACGATGGGGCGCCATCTTAGTGTCGGCACTTTCCGAGCTTGATTTCCGGCCATTTTCGCGCCAATATTTGTCAAATGCTGAAGCAAACGATATCGCGTATGGGCGGCAAGCTATGAATAGTAAGGCTTTGACGCAGGCTGTGGCTTATCTTCGTACCTCGTCCGCAGCCAACGTTGGCGCCGACAAAGACAGCGAGCGGCGCCAGGGCGAGGCCATTGAGGCATTTGCCCGTTCAACTGGCTATGAAATCATCGAGAGCTATTACGATGCAGCGGTGAGCGGTGCCGATGCGGTCACAGCGCGCCCCGGTTTTTCCGCAATGCTCGAGCGGCTCCTGTCAAATGGAGTGCGCACCATCCTGGTCGAGACCGCCTCCCGCTTCGCCCGCGATCTGATCGTTCAGGAGACCGGCTACGAGATGCTGAAATCACGTGGGATCGAGCTGATAGCTGTCGACAGTCCCGACAGTTTTGTCGGCAACACCCCGACGGCGAACCTGATCCGCCAAGTGCTTGGCGCGGTCTCGGAGTTTGAGAAGGCGATGCTGGTCGAAAAGCTTCGCGGAGCCCGTGAGCGCAAGCGCCGGGAGACCGGCAAGAAAGTGGGCGGGCGCCGGAATTATGCCGAGATCGATGGCGGACCCAAACTGATTGAGCTGGCAAAGAAGCTTCACCGCTATCCGGTCAATGGCCGGCGGCGTACGCTCGCTGAGGTCGCGAAGGCACTGGCGCAGGCGGGGTATCTGTCGAGTGCTGGAACGCAGTACACACCGACTGCAGTCTCGAGAATGCTGGCATCCACAAGTAGTATGCGTGCCAAGCCACTCAGGGGCCAGGCAAGATCATTGTCTTCGCCTCTTGACCCAGTGGCTGCCGAGTTCACGGGCGGGCTCTGCAGCTTTGGATAAACATTGCGGTCACTATTTCGTCGACACCAAGCTTGGCGGCATCCAGGTTGGCCAAACTTGGTGCACGCCCTATGGCGACTGGGCGGTTGAGGTTAACGATGAGGAGCATTCCGCGCCCGACCTCGAGGCAGCAAAGCGGCTGTTTGTCGACCTCTATGATCAATCCAAGGTAATGGTGAGCCCATTCGCTATCTCGGCCGAAGGGGACGGCTTGGAAGCGGATTTCAAAGTTATCGACCTGCGTCGATCATAACGCACTCGCAATCTACCATCGTGCTTCCGGTACCTACCCTGCCGGAGTTTGTCGGTAGCGGGGGCGGGGGCGGCTTGTGGGCCCCTTGACGGCGCGCCCGATCGACATCCTCGTCAGGACTACCAAAGGCGACTTTTGTCCACGGACTGGCAATTGAATGTCGCGCGCGAAAAGCTGCCATTTGGCCATTTGGCGAGTCTTCACTGGATGATCCGCAAACCGCGTTTTGCATTGTAGTGAGAACAACACTCGGCACTAAGAGCCTGTGGACCAGATCGATAACGACCGCGTGGAGGAGGCGTAAACCCACTGAATTAGTCCTCAGCCCATCTGGCGCACGTCAGATGATCGCCACCGCGGGAGTAATAATGGCACTTGCTATGGTTCCGGCAGCCGTTATCCGGTTCCTGCAGGAATCTAGGGTTGGCAATAAGGTCTCGGCAAACGCCGGGATGCATATTTGACGGAATCCCGGCCCAGTCGTGATTAAAGGCGCGTCCAGAAAGAATGAAAGAACGCCTTGGGTACCGCAATCCGACGGCGACACTTTCTTGGAGCCGCGCGGCGACGATCTCAGGCCGCGCCGGGTAGATAAGTCGTTTGTCGATATTGTAGAAGCCGGAGGAGAGATCGACGAAGTCAAATGGAAGCTGGGCGATGGTATCCTGGAAGTCGGCTGCACCAGCGCTGTCGAAATCCGGATCGCCGGTTTTCAGCGAAATGCGGATCGAGGTTTGGACACCGTTATGCCTCAATCGCTCAGAGAGTAGTGCCAGCCTGTCAAGTACGCTGGTCGCGCCGCGATTGATGCGATAGTCGACTAGCAGATTGAGCAGATAGCCGTGGGCAGCGTGAATTTGGATATGGCCGAACCCATGCTGCGTGGCGACGTTTGCTGCCAGATCAAAAGAGTTGAGGACCGCAGCGACGTCCTCTGATCCCATATGTTCGACCAGATGACGCGCCCGAGGAATGAACTCGCGTGGCTCAGCTGCTACAAATTTCCGAGAGCCGGTATAGCCGTCCCATGCGGTCGCGAGCTGAATGCCCGGCAGCGACCCGCCTGCCCGGATTGCGGTGACGAGATCGGCCCAAACCGGTTCGGTCGTAAGGGTTGGCGTGACGGCATTGCTACCAAAACCGCCTGGTGTGACGACATTGCCGACAATCGCGCAGTGCAGTTTCGGCGAGCTCCGGCTTCTGTAAAAATCTAGGAAGCGACTGTCCGGCGCGCCTTCCGTGACAAAGCCGGTATTCACACCGAGAAGGAAGACGAGCCTATTGCTCAAGGTAACGATATCGCTCGTCATTGATTTTCATCTTCTGAAGGAGATCTTGCTCAAGATCACCTCCAAGGATTGTAGATAGTCGAAATAGGTAAATCGCAACGTCGGCTAGCTCGGAGCGAAGGCGCGGCGCGGCCTCGGCGAGACTAGGTCCGACAT
Source organism: Mesorhizobium sp. ISC25 (assembly GCF_042295465.1). NCBI lineage: Bacteria > Pseudomonadati > Pseudomonadota > Alphaproteobacteria > Hyphomicrobiales > Phyllobacteriaceae > Mesorhizobium > Mesorhizobium sp. ISC25. The sequence goes on from NZ_CP135441.1 coordinate 1,266,401, forward strand.
AGCCTGGGGTTGAGAACGCTAGACCAACCTTTTTCAAAAGATCGGCGAACTCGCCCACCTCACCGACGAGGCCGACTAAGTCCCGCATGAGCTGATCGTGCCTTTCAGCGTCGGTTCCGAAGATCACCGGGAAACCTCGATGCTCGTCAGCATCAATTTGTTTTTTTATGAGAACAGAGAGCTCCATTATGCACTCCTTCGGGATAGGTTGGCGAATACTGTAGCGAGGCCAATGATAGCGCTTGCTACCAGGTTCCCGACGACCCCGTAGAAGTTATCCATCAGCTTGCTGCCGACCAAGAATAGCGATGCCGAGTTAATGACGATTGCCAGAGCGAGCCCGAAATTCGTCCAAAACTGAGTCTGTTCAATGCGGCGGATCACTGTTCGCGTTGCCACAGGCAGAAGCGCAAATGCTTCCTCTTTTTCGGAGCGCACCCGAGGGTCATTCGCCACGTCGTCATGTTCTTTTTGCAGGTGCGTTTTGATGGGCCAGATCCCGGCCTGGAACCCGTGCTGCCCCTGGTAGAGACGTGCGGCAGGGCTCGTAAGTCGAGTAAAGTCTGCCTTTGCAATCGGTTCGCCCTGCGGCAGTTCAACATATTTGTCGCTGATATTTTGGGTCACGATTCCCAAATTTCCGCCGAAGCCAGGATCGGCGTAGGTGGCAACCGGACTTAACCCGACGCTAAACAACGAGCCCTTGCTTACGACGCGCACCAGAATATCGGAGGGCACATCGAGCTCTTCGGCGGTAATGAGCACAACGCGGTGTCCCGGCTTGATCAGAACCATCTGACCCGGCATGAGAGCGAACCGTTTTCCGCCCTCGGTTAGGTCATAATATGCGTTGCCCATCCGCAGTTCGTAGCAAGCTCCTGCGAGGCGACTGGGATCGGCATTCTGAATTAGCCGCCGCGCCTGGATTTCCGTAGCAATGTCCACGTCGCTGAGTGTCGTCATCTCTCCCCCTTTAAGTAGCCCAGAGTTCTCGCCCTGATCTTAACGAGTTTCCTCACATCCCCCTTCGCCTCCTAGCCTGTCGGGTGGGGTAAATAAAGCGAAATCCGTGTTCGGAATGCAGCAGTGTGTTAACGTTGGCCAAATGTTTCGATAATCAATTTAATCAGTACAGAACGAGTGTCTGCCCCTCGCTTCGCAAGCAACACCAGATCATCCTATTTTCTCGCCAAATCGGGTCATCCAGATCGCGTGTTCGAATAGCCGGATTTCGCGCAGTGTTTTGCTGTGCGCCGGACTTTTTCAACACTATCCACCAATCTCGACCATTGGCCACGGCCAGCTGATGAGTTTGACCAGAGCGCCAGCGTGTGACATGGCCGCCGCCGGGCGACCGGTCGACCCCCCCGGGTGGTTTGCCCGAAGGCGGGGGGCAGGGTGGCTTGTGGGCCCCCACCACGCTGCGTGTTTTCGGTTTTCAAGGCCACCGGCCAGCCGTAGGTGAGAGAGAAACTGCGGAGGGGATGCATTTTGTCAGCAGACAACGGGTTCGCGTTCCAGAGCACCTCTCCGAACCGTTGCGCCGATGCTATGGTGTGCTGGCATGATCGGACAGCAAGGATATGAGGCATGCCCGAAATCACCCGCCGTACCCTTCTTGCGTTCACCGCAGTAGCGTCGGTGGCTGAGCTTCAATTGCCCGACGATAGCCTTGGCCTGCGAGCGCTGCGAGGCCGAGCAGGGATTTCACCCGCGCGCTCATCAGTAGTAACTTTCCGGCTGGCATGTCACCGAGCCGCCGAGGCCAGTCACGATCTCGTTGACGGCCACATAATCGCTTTTGCGATTCCGGCAGTCGTTCAAACTCATGCCTTTGCCGATAACATACTCGTCGTTGCCAATAGCACGGACCAGCCGAAAGGCCTCTGTCGTAGCGTTGATCTGTGTCGCGGCGCTCTCATGACCTGGTTGCGGATTCTTGCTGATCGCCCAAATAATGGCGACGCCACCAAGGATTGCGAGTTTCGTTATGGTTCTCAATTCGTGTGGCCTTTGTTTCGCGGTGAGGCTGTAATGTGAGTCGATTTCGGTATCTGTCTCGGCCTTCCTCGTCCTCGGAGATGAAGGGTTCCCGTTCGCATCCCACCAGCCGTCGCGGACACCTTGGCATGGATGGCTGGTATGGAGATCGCCGGTCAAAATGAGAGCTGCGGCATCCCTGCACGCCGTGAAGGTGGTTAACGCGCGTCCGGTTCGTCGCCTTATGCAGCCCGTAATTTTCGCGCCAGCATCTTGACTGTAACTATCTCCCCGGCTGCAGTGCGAACTGGTTTCTCTCTCAGATCCAACACCTCAAATCCAGAAGCTCGTTTTGCAGTTTGCCCCGCAATCGGAAGATTTTCCCAATTTAGACCGTGTGCTCCGAACGTCTCGTATATGAGAAAACCACCTGTGCGAATTAGAGGGCAGACCCCCTCAATGATCTTGTCGGAAACGTAATGGACAACCAGCACGAGATCGAACGCCTCCCGGGAGAATGGCAAAGACTGTTCGGCGTCGACCAAGACTGACTGCAAGTTCCCTTGGCGTGGCATCAGGGTCCGCCAGCTTGCCATCGACTGGTCGAGTCTATGTTGATCTATATCAGCCGCCACGACCCGATTCCCCTGGGCGGCTAAGAACAATGAATGCCTACCAAATCCGGATGGGACATCTAGCACATCGAGCCCGCACGCCTTTGGCAAGCATCTGAGGCAGCTTCGGACGTATGGCGACAGATCTAGCTCGGTGGGGAATCGGGCGCGGCGATCAAGTTGTTCTGGCACCAGGTGGCTCTACGGGAACGCCGCAATGTGGGCACTATGCGCGAGCTTGCTTGAGGAGAAGAAGCCTCCACATTCGCCGCGGCGGCTGCAGTTGGAGCATTCGTCGAGGTACTCGTTTTTCCAGTCGCTAATAGATTGCCTAGCATACCGATGAATCGACGGATCAATCACGCACAGCTGATGATTGTACACTGAGACATTCATCTTGGCCGCCGCCAGAAACTGAACTGCGGACCGAAGCTCCTCCCGGTACTCGAAAGGGTCGATCCAGAGCTTGTCCATGTTTGCGCGGGTGAATCCGGTAATCTCCAATCCCATGAACGTGACGTGGTCAACGAACGTCAAGTTTCTGAAGATAAACTCCGAGAGCTCCAGCAGCCCTTGGCATGTCTGTTTATGCACGACAACACGTATTTCGACCTTCTGTCCAAGAGCTCCCAGGTTCAAAACGCCCTTAACGGTCTCGTCAAAAGCGCCCCTGGATTGAACGACATAGTCGTGGACCTCAGGATCGATGGAATAAAGAGGAATGCCCAGCGACAGCTGTCTGTGATCTAGCCTTGCATAGCGCGACGCAAACTCGAAATCTTGGAAGGCCCGACCGTTAGACAGAATGTGGACCGCCGTATCCGGGAGCAGCGTTTTGACTGCGGACAAGAGATCAAAAAAATCTTCCCCAAGCAGAGTTGGTTCGCCCCCGGTCAGGCCCAGAAATGGCGTGCTGGCCGGCAGAAGCGGCAGCAGTTGCTGCATCTCTACAGCGAGCCAGCTATCATCTATGTCTTTTGGGGGCTGCGAGCACATAAGGCAGTAGTGATTGCAGCGCTCCGTTAACAAGAAATAGTTCGCGCTAGCCGTCACCCGGAAGAGCACCCGGATCGCGTTCCGGCCGGGAACGAACCTTATTACGTCTCCATCGCCAAGATAGCCAAAATGGTCCGGCAGAACGATAAGGTGTTTGTCGCCAGCAATGTGCGCAGCTTCCGCCTTGTGAGCTTCGAAGGTGACAACCCATTCGAAACCTTCTATTGGGCTGCCGCCTCTGAAGAGGCAAGCGTCGTGCTCAGAGGCGATATGCCGCCCCGCCTTATCTGCGCCGATCAGCCGGAGTATAACGGGCCTAAGGCTCGCCGTTAGGTTGTCTGTCTTGGCGAAGCCGCTGAGCTGGAGCATCTTAGTTCGCCCACTGTAAGAACAACTCGCGGACCATTGGGCTGTCTTCCATCAGGCTGATGAGCCTCTTGAAAATCGTCATATTCCGATGACAGAAGGCGGACCTTGTCTTCAGCCCTACGAAGTCACGCTGTGTGGCCATGTGAAAGACGGGATCGGACCCGCAATAGGGCTCAAAGGCGCACTCCGAGCACATCGGGGCAGAGCCAGCAAAAGATTGCTCTATCGGGTCAAGTAGTGCGTCTGACGCGAAGATCTCATGGTAGCTGTTGTCATGGACGTTGCCGATACGGAACGTCTTGTCGCCCATCTCGGCTAGCATTCGAGCCTCGTCGGAGGCGTACACATCGCCATCGTAATTGTACACGACCGCCGAAATCCCGATTCCGGCTGGGCTCATCAAATCCACATACCCTGGCTCAAATGGGGTGAGCATTTTTGTCAGAATGGTTGACGCGTATAGCTCCTTGAAAGGCAAACCTCTCCGGTTCAGATCGATAATGTATTCCAGGCCATCGAAGTAGAAATCCAACCATCGGTCGACATCATAAGCCGCATACGATTTGGTTTTGACAGCGAAGCCGTATGGCGACAGGGGTCGAAGAAATATGCCCGGAAATTGCAGCCGTACGTATTCATCGATAATCTGACGGCCCATAGAGAGGCTCGTTTTGGTCGTCGTCATGAGGGCGCTAACCCGTTCGTGCCCGAGTACCTTCCTCGCCTTCTCGATTCCGGCAACGGCTAATTCGTAGCTGTTCCTGCCAGGGCGTGGGCGGTTTGAGTTGTGAAGGTCAGCAGGTCCGTCCAATGACGTTGAAATGAGAATGTCGTGTAAGCTGCAGAACTCGAGAATCGCGTCATCGACGACGGCGAGGTTTGTCGTGATTACGAACTGCAGGTCCCTTTGCTCCGATAAGTTGATCTGTTCCGCCCGTCCTACGACGTAACGGATCAACTCAAAGTTCAGTAATGGCTCGCCCCCTTGAAACTCGATCTTAATGGAAGGGCTCGGCGAGCGAAAAACCAACGCCACGGCCTTTGCAGCGGTGTCCTCGGTCATGTCGAACGCGGAGCGGTCCTCGCTCTGCCTCGAAACTTGACAGTATGGACAGGAATGCTCGCAGCGAAGAGAGACCACCATGATATGAAGAGAGGTGAAGTTCTCTAACCGCTTTGCTTTGGTTCGAACCTTGTTGGCCAGCAGAGCCTTGCCGAGGTTCGATGAGGCGTCGAAGAGAAAGTGTCGGTGCCGAAGGCGCGAGTAGTAGGGGTCGGCGCTCGACAGCTTGTGTCGAATGAACGACGACAATATCGATCGTGGCAGAACCAGATATTCTCCCGCCTGATTGCTGAGCACGTAACGGTCGCCATCCAGCGGTGAAAAGCGAAAGAAGGCCAGTTGATACGTGGCTTCGACAGGTTTTCGAAACGCGGCAGGTGGAGCGAACTTAGTCAACGGATTGAAGGCCGGATTTAGAAAATGCCAAGGCAAGCACTGCGTTTCTGACGGAGGCTGTTTCGTCGGCCACCACCCCGCGCAGGTCCTGGTCTAGGACTTCAAGTCGAAGCGCTTCAATCGCGCGATCAGCCTGCTCACCCGAGACGGGCTTGCTGAAGTGAAGCACGCACTTGGCGAAGCCGTCCTCGATAGCAATATCCACTGACGAACCGCCGGTTACTCTATAGGCGGCACGCTTCACGCAATCCAACGTGAAGACCTTCAGATCGAATCGGAGTTCTGCGGAGTTGGCCGTCGCCACGGCTTCGGCGAGCATTTGCACTTAGCAATAGCTGTAGCCGGAACAGTGGGAAGCGTGGCTGGCGTGCGACGAATGGCTGGAATGGCTAGAATGATATGCCATCCTGACTTCGCTGCCGCTCGAACGGTCAAGGACCACTCCGAACCCGTCATTGCGAGGCGACGCGCCGGTTTCCGTGGCATTCGTAAGTGATGCAGGGGAATCTATTGAAACCGCCGCCTGTACCTGTGGCGTGCCCAAGATTATTGAAGCCGACAGAGCAACCGGCGACAGAAAACTGCGCTTTGACATTTAAGCCTCCCACCCATCCCAAGGTATCTGGACTTAAAGCACCCTCGCGCGGATCGCAAGTGATTCTGAGCGGCTTCAACTAAAAAGGGTTAGCATTCTCTTGACTATAACCGCGGCGGCCATTCACGACAGCGGTTTCCGATAGCAAAGTCAGTTGTTTAGCCTAGGACCAACAGTTTTTTATTTCTTGCGGAGTGTACTTTTTCGCTCGATGGTAGCGAGCATTCCTTTGCCGATTTCGGGCTTGGGATGCGCGCTGCGAATTTGTTGGCGCGCCTATGTCATTAGCATTCTGGGATAGCGCGGAGATACCAAACCCCTCGCGAACTGCCTTGCAGCGGTCTCAAAGGAACTGTCCAAATGCACCGTACTTTCCGGGGAATCTTGGCGACTATGTTGATTGCCTGTGGTGTCGCAGACGCTGGCGGCTATGCGCAGGCGCAAAATCCACTCACCATCACCGCACCAGTCTCCGGTCATACTGTTGATGGGGCGCTCTTTTTTTCCGGGACGGCTTTCGTCAACAGTATTACACGGCGCGGAACTATCCGCGGACAGACCAATACCGGGGTCGAATGCCGAGGGACGACTACTGTCAGCCTTACCTTTTCGCACGGAGAAGGAAGGATGGTTTGCGGACAATTCTCAACCCGATTCGTGTTCTCGCTGACCAGCAGACAACCCCCAACTGGCACAGGAACGGGAACCCTTTCCGATGGGCGCAAAGTGGTGTTGAGAATAGGACAATGACCACAAACGGCACGACTTGTCTCGCTTCCGAAATGCAGCACGAGACAGGCGTGTTGATCCGCACGTGGAGCGACAAGCTGCCCGAAAACCTTTGATCCGGTAGCCGAGATGCCGTGTCTAATCGATGCTCAGCGCGCAGATCCTTCGGTCGCGGGGTTCGCGCAACTGACGAGTGTCACACTGGGGGGCATTTCGACCCGGATCGTGCGCGACTATCATTGTGGCTAATGACGAAAGCGAGCTTGACCGAATTGGCGACCTTCATCGGAAGGATGACAACGGGCTCTGCGGCAAGACTCAATCGATTGACTCCACTTACGATCGGATCAACTCTTTGCAATCGCGCGAAATTAGAGCTCAAGGGGCGGGGAGGGCTGTACGGATGCGAGTTTGGGGGTTTGCGTCATTTGTATTTGCCTTCGCTGCGGCAACTTTCACTTGCGCCTATGCCGGCAGCCCGAGCTTCGATTGTCGAAAGGCGTTGCACGATGATGAGCGCACCATTTGCTCGGATCCCTCGTTAGCCAGCACAGATTTGGAGACCACCCAAGCATTCGACACGCTGCGGAAAACCAATCGGCAACAGGCGTTGGCTATTGCTAGAAAATTCTTGGCTAGGCGCCGTGCGTGCGGTTCCGACACAGATTGCATTGCTCTAAGTCAGCAGTGGGCTCTAGGCCAGTTCGGATCGAAGTATGCCGCCCAAGGGACGCGTCCAAACAGGTCTACGTCACGGCAGGAGCCTTCTCGATTGGCATTGGCATTTCAACCGAACGAACGAGTGGTTTCCGGTTCTGATGACGGCATCCTTAAGATAGGCCCCCATCGTGAGGGCCTAACTCCCGACGGTTTTTTCTATTCATTTTACACTGACGGAAGTGGTCACGTAGGAGAACAGTCCGATCCACTCATGTCTGGCTGGAGCATCTCGTGCAATGTCGACCCTATGGACGACGTGAGACGTTGCAATGTGACATCCTTCGAAGCCAAGCTGTTTATTTTTTTTGGATCATCGGACAAACCACGAATTTGCCTTCTGGGCCATGATTTCCCAGGCCGAACTGGAGCAATTCGGGTCGACAAGCAATCGCCTGTAGAAACGGACACCAGCGGATGTGTAGGCGGCGATTTTGTCACTGCACTTGCAAGCGGTCAAAACGTCACCACGCGGTTCGTGAAATGGCCATATGACTACCCAGTCGACCATACAGATAGTCTGACCGGCCTTCGCTCGGCTCTCGACCTAACCGTGTTCATTCGCAAGAACATTGACCGAATTACGTTCTGAGCCCAAGTGAGAGAGCCTAGGAACGCCGCTTTAAGGGGGGACCCGCTCCAATTGCGGTTCTTGGCGAGCCGCGCCCAAGGTCGTCACGGCCTTTATGGGGAGAAGACTTCCCGCATCTACGACTTAGCGATTACACCCCAATGTCGACTCCCAACGCCTTCAGCTTTGCCGCAAGAATCACCTTCCTGTTGCAAGCGTCTTTGTCGCCGGCCAGGCACTTATTGTTGGCCGACGACCAAGCCATCATGTTCGGCGAGATTTCAGGATTTGGTCTGAAACCAGGTGCGGCAAGGGCTTTTGCAACCGCTGGCTTAGCGTTCGGAACCTGCTTCCATCCCTGCATGACCATGCAGTTCTTCATGAACTCGGCCTGTCGGATCGCATTACCCAAGGCATTGCCGAGTTGGGCGCCTGCCACGTAGCTGGGCGTTCCCCAAGCAACTATACCTTGCTGGGTTGATGACGACATGATCGAGCATTGTGCATTCGCATACTCATAGGTCGGACCGTAGCCGATCTGTTCCCAATGCGAGTTTGCCGATGTCTGACAGCCGGCCATCGCCAGCGCTGCGGCCAAAGCCGCGACTATTCTTCCCCTGCCCATTTCAAGCCCCTCCCGAAGGCGATTGAATACAAGCACAGGTAGTGATCGGAGTCGATAGAAGGGCACTCCCGTGCCGGCGTCGGCCAGGGTGGATGCGAAGTTCGCCACTGTGGCAGGAGAAGCGGGCAGGGAGGTGCGGCCTCGAGCGGCAATCCTGAAAGGCCGCCCAATCGCTCTTATAGGCTCGCATGGTGTTCCGTGACAGCGCAGCGCGGCCATAGTCGATTGCCTCGTCTGTGAGGTTGGACAGGGCCGGCAGCGCGTTCGATGCCGGGGCGATGCTCAAAGCGGACATGGAAACCCCTCCCTATTGCCTAGTGATAATTGGTGTTCCTGATAGTCAGCCTGTCGGCCGATCTCTCAGCCGAACGCCCGGGCCATTGCCGTTCGAGGCAATGAACATCACCCCTGCGGCCTCAAGCGCGGCCTGTACTGCCTGCATTATCCTGCCGCATATGAAGCTTGGGAGCGGGCCAAAGAGGAAGAGATTGCCAGGCGACAGGCCGCCTACGACGAATATGTCGCGGATAAAGAGGAACCAAGCCGAAAATTCAAGATAGATGCCCTCGAGGAGGCCTTCAGTGCGCGCGTCGACGAAATCTGGAGGGTCGGGGATCGGATTTTCGCGCTGCCGGTAAACACCGTAGCGATCGCCGCGGATATCAGCCGCCTCGCAGCGGCTGGCGGGCAGGAGGCGACGTGATGGGCAAGAACTCCAAGCGTCACCTGGACGGAAAGCTGCTGCGGCTCGAGGCCGAGTTCAACCTGGCCGACGATCGGCGGCGCGCGGCGACCGCCAAGACAGCGGAGATCGAAGAGGAGCTAGACCGGCTCATGTCCCGCATCCGCAGGGCCGAAAAGAAGGAGGCCATAAAGGCCGCGGCGACGGCCCGTGCCTTCAGCCGTGTCATGAGGATCCGTGCAAAGAGCATGGAGGGCCTGCTCGTCAAGGTTCGGGTGCGGCGTCGCTGGAACACGGACGACGAGGCCAGTGAGATCACGTCCTCAAAAGTTGTCGCCGACATAAATGCACTTCTCGACGCTTGATCGACTGGGAGATCTCATGGAGAGGGAGATGGCCGGCACCCATCGGGGCGTTGGGAGGGCTTGGAATAGGTGCCGGCCAAGCGGAATCAGGTCCGCCACCGCGTCAGCATAGCTGACCTTTTCCCTGGTGTCATTGCTTCCCGATGACCCTCATTTATGGTCGACCACGTATTTCTCGGCGGTGTCGATCAGTGCCTGAGCCGAGGCGCAGAATTTCTTCTCATCCTCGAGACTGGGAAACTTCATTGTAGCTACGACACCAGCTACCGCAAACACTCGCTTACCGGCTTCCGTATAGAAAGCTGGTGTACCGCCGGCTGCCGCCTCCAAACCAGGCGAGGGGTCTGGCGTCTCGCATCGATTTTTCGTGAACAGCGCTAGCGCATAAGACGTCAGCAACGGACTGGTGGTGGCGATGGATTGGAACTCTTCCTGAGCCTTTCCTGGCACGGTAAAAAGCGACGCGAGATATGCTTGAAAGACCGGATCATCGGCACCGGTAGCCACAGCCGGGATAGCAAAGAGAAAAACCCCCAAGGCGAGCATCTTCATCTAAACCCACTCCCAAGGAACAAATGGACGGTCGCCGCCCCCATGTCGCGTTCCCATGTCGCATGGACTCGCCGATACTCGCAGGAATTCCCAGAAACCGCGAGCGGGAACAGCCTGAGAACAGACTGCTACGCTTTTTGCAACTCAACGCTACGGTATCGGGCGGGACGACGTGTCACAAACGGCGCTTCCGAGCGTTCGAACCGTTGACGGAGAAGGCTTTGCAGGGATGCTGCGGGACGGCTCGGGATCAATGCAAGCGAATTTCAAGACCGGTGCCTTAAACCGCTCGGCCATCCCTCCAAGGTGATTTTTCAATCACTTAGGATATCGCGAGAGGAGCGGGTTCGAGCAATCGGTACCGGATTGGCACCAGGACGTTCCCCGACCGGTTCGCGCTTCATTCCTCTAAAGCCGCATTCAACGCCAAGTCAACCGTGGCGGCCGCACCTTTCGGCGCGATCCAGGGCGGTGAGCAGCGTCATGGCTGTGTTTGTGCTGAGTGTGGAAAATCGTTTTTAAAACCCGCACGGACTATTAATCGTTGAGCGCTGATATGTTGAGCGCATTAGGCACATCTAAGTAAATCGTATTCTGGAGTTGATTTTGGCCGTACTTGGCGCTCTCCCGCCCGGTCTCCGCTGTAGACCAATCCGCGAAACCGACTGGGAGGGAGTGGTCGATTGCCTGTGCAGAGGCTTTCCGGCGCGTAACCGGAGTTACTGGATCCACGCTTTGACCCGTTTGTCGCAGCGGCCTGCGATTGCCGAGTTCCCACAATATGGCTTTGCTTTGGAGCATGCCGGTCGGATCGTCGGCGTTGTGCTCACCCTTTATGCTCGCTACCAGGGGTCGGAGAGCGAGGAAATCCGCTGCAATCTTTCAAGCTGGTCAGTCGATGCCGAATTCCGTCCCTATGGTGCCATGTTGGTTGCGGCGGTTCTCAAGCGGAAGGACGTGACCTACACGAACATTTCGCCGGCACAAGCGACATTGAAAGCCAACCGGGCGCTCGGCTTTCGGCTCTTCTCCAGTGGACAATTTACCTTCTTGCCGGCTTTAAGTTCGGCGCAGCGGTCATGTCGCGTGCTCGAAATGCGTCCCGATCTTCCGGAATTGGCGATGCTGCCCGAGAGTGAGAGATACATACTCTCGGAACACGCCGCGCTGGGCTGCCTGTCGTTGATCTGCATTTGCGACGGAGCAGCGTTCCCCCTGGTGTTGATGCCGCGCCGAATGTTGCACGGTCTTGTCCGATGCCATCAGATCATCTATTGCCGCTCGCTCGCGGATTTGAGCCGCTGCGCCGGTGCGATGGGGCGCTTTCTCTTGCGAAGCGGAATCCTGGCTTGCTTTGTCGACGCCAAGGAGCCGATTCCAGGTTTGTTGGGGTGGTACCGCCCCAATAAGGGGCTGAAATATTTCAAGGGTCCCAGACCACCCGCACCTGGAGATCTGACGTTCACCGAGCTTGTGATCTTCGGTCCCTGAATCTGCGCTCGCAGCCAGGCCACGCCAGGGGCAAAGCGCGCCACGAACGGCGTTGCTGATCGATCAGCAATGATTTTCATGCCGATCGGCGAGACGGTCCGCGCCACAATCTCGCCCGGTTCCGACCACAATCGGTTAATACGGTGATAAACAATTCCTGCGCACAAAAGGATTGGGGTAGGGCGTCGCCGGCGTTTCTGGAGTGGGTGCTTTGGCACCGCTGACGTTTATGCTGCGGTGCCTTCGTCGATGCTATAGGGGACAATCAAAATATGCAGACCACGGCGCGCCCGCGTCTTCGTCGCGCTTCCGCTTTCGCGCTGTTTGCCTTGTCGGCAGCCTTTCTTGCGGCATGTGCCGGGCCGCAGCAAAAGGCGATGGTCAACAAGAAACCTCGCTCCAAGGAATATTTTTCCGAAGCCGAATATGGCGTGAAAGCCAGCCCTCGCGTCATGTTCAAGACGTCTCGCGGACGCGACCAGCTCGGCAAGCCCTATCAGGTGCGCGGCAAGTGGTATTATCCGAAGGAAGACAAGCGCTACGCCAAGGTTGGTCTCGCGTCCTGGTACGGTGAGGCGTTCCACGGCCGGTTGACTGCCAACGGCGAAGTCTACGACATGGCAGATCTGACGGCGGCGCATCCGACCATGCCGCTGCCGAGTTATGCGCGTGTCACCAACGTGAAGACCGGCAGCTCGGTGATCGTGCGCGTCAACGATCGCGGACCCTACCATGATGGACGCATCATCGATGTGTCGAAGCGCGCTGCTGAAATGCTCGATTATGCCAATATCGGTACGGCCGAGGTGAAGGTCGAATATGTCGGCCGTGCGCCGCTCGAAGGCAATGACGGGCAGTATCTTATGGCTTCGTATCGTCCAGGCAACAGGGCGCCGGATCCGTCGGACGGCCTGCCCAGCGGTGTCATGGTCGCGATGAATGGGCCGTCGCCAAGCCTGCCGGTGAGCGCTGCTGCCGTGCCGTTCCCCGGTCAGCTGACGAATTCCGGGCAGGGATCCGATGCAGGGCCTGTCATGGCGGTGCAAGCATCTGTTTCGGGAGACATTGTACTGCCCGATTTCGGCCCGATCGTGCCGGAGCGTCCGGAGATCAACTTGCCGGCGCAATCGCCATTCACCATGGCGTCGCTGTCTTACGCCGACGAGCGCGTGCAGCGCGCCTCCAACGCGTTTGCCGGGCTGGATGGCGCCGGCATGTCGCCCGCCGAGCTTCTTCAATCGTGGAAGCGGCAAGCTCCTCCAGCCGGGTCGCCTACAGCCTATGTCGCGGCGGGTTCGTTCGAGAATGCCGCCGAAGCGGAGCGTGTGGCTGCCCAGCTTTCCAGCTTCGGCAAGACCGAGATCCAGCGCTCGGAACTTGACGGCAAGGACTGGTACTCGGTCAACCTCTATGCCGACGGCCGCGGCAGCCTGGACGAGATGCTGCAGGCCGCGTGGTCGCATGGTGCGCCGGATGCGCTTGCTGTACGCAACTGACCTCGGGCTGCCTGGGTTTTTTCGTGCGCAATTGATCCGCCAGGCAAAAGCCTGATAGCTTCTGCCAACTTGCAAAAGCGCCGGCTGACTGGTCGAACCTGATGAAATTTTTTCACCCTTTCACCGGGCTTATGGCGCTCGGCCTGCTGCTGCTCTCGCTTGCGCCGGCCTCAGCACAGCTTTTCGAGACCAAGGCCGCGCAGGCCTTCATGATCGATGCCGAAACCGGAACCGTGCTGTTTTCGAAGGACGCCGACAGGTTGATCCCGCCGGCCTCGCTGGCCAAGCTGATGACGATGGAAGTGGTCTTCGACGCCATCAAATCACGGCGCATGACGCTCGACGACACCTTCGTGGTCAGCGAGAACGCCTGGCGCAAAGGCGGCGCTCCTTCGGGGACATCGACCATGTTCGCCAAGCTCAAGTCGACGATCCGGCTGGAAGACCTGATCCAGGGCGTGACCGTGCAGGCGGCCAATGACGGCTGTATCGTCATCGCTGAAGGGATGGCCGGGTCCGAGGCGAACTTCGCGGCGCAGATGACCGAGCGTGCCCGCCAGATCGGCTTGCAGAAATCGACCTTCGTCAATGCCACCGGTCTGCCGGCTGATGGGCAGCAAACGAACGTTCGCGAACTCGCGCTTCTGGCCCTGCATATCTGGCGCAACTACCCGGATCTCTACCGCTATTACCGCCAGAAGGATTTTACCTGGAACAAGATTTCCCAGAGGAACCGCAATCCGCTGCTGGCCATGGATATAGGCGCCGACGGGCTCGCGGTCGGCGCCAGCGAGCAATCCGGCTTCGGCATCGTCGGCTCGGTCAGCCATAATGGCACAAGGGTGATCGCGGCGATGAGCGGCCTGGCAAACGACCGAGAGCGTGCTGAGGAAGCGCGAAAACTGCTCGACTGGGGCGTTCGCTCCTTCGAGAAGACTGAAATATTCGCCAACGACGAAGTGGTTGGCGAAGCCCAGGTCTTTGGCGGCGCCAAGTCCGGTGTCGCGTTAAAGGCAAAAGGACCGGTGCAGATCTTCCTGCCGATCACCAACCGCGACAAGCTCACCGCCAGAATCGTCTATGACGGACCGGTTGCAGCGCCGGTGGAGGAGGGGCAGCCGGTGGGTGCGCTGCGCGTCTGGATCGGCGATACGCTGAGCCAGGAGACGCCGCTGTTTGCCGCCGAGTCGATCGGTGTCGGTTCGCTGCCGCAGCGCGCGCTCGATGCCGCCAAGGAACTGGCCGTCGGCTGGCTGCGTTAGCACCGTCGCGGTGGACCTTTTTTCCCGCGGGGACTATACGGTCCCCGAAGTATGGACAAAGGCTTTGGCGCGCGGATTTTTCATCACTTTTGAAGGCGGCGAAGGAGCAGGCAAGTCGACGCAGATCGAGCGGCTGGCAAGGAAGATGCGCGCCAAGAAATACGATGTGTTGGTGACGCGTGAGCCGGGTGGCTCGCCGGGCGCGGAGGCGGTCAGGCATGTCCTGCTTTCAGGCGCAGCCGAGCCGTTCGGCCCCAAGATGGAAGCGCTGCTTTTCGCCGCCGCGCGTTCCGACCATGTCGAACAGGTCATCCGGCCGGCAGTCGAGCGCGGCTCAGTCGTGCTTTGCGACCGCTTCATGGACTCCTCGCGCGTCTACCAGGGCGTCACTGGCGGCCTCGACCCAGCATTCATGGACGCGTTGGAGCAGGTCGCCATCAACGGCATGGTGCCGGACATGACGCTGATCTTCGACATCGACCCCGCCGAAGGCCTGAGGCGCGCTACCGCCCGACGGGGCAGCAGTGACGGCCCGGACCGCTTCGAGAAGGAAACATTGGCCATCCACCAACGCCGCCGCGAGGCGTTTCTGACGATCGCCGCGGCTGAACCCGAACGCTGCGTCGTCGTGGATGCATCAGCCGACCCGGACACGGTGGAGGATGTCGTTATCGCCACCGTCTTCGCGGCTCTCGAGAGGATGATGCCGGCGCAAAGCAGGCAGGCGGCACCGGCGTGATTTTCGAACGCATCGCGCCCGAACAGCACGATACGCTGGACGGGGTGCCCGAGCCATCCGAGACGCCGCGTCTTGTCGGTCACCTGCAGGTGGCCAACATGCTCGCCACCGCTTACCGCTCGGGAAAGCTGCCGCACGCACTGATCTTTGCCGGACCGGTTGGCATCGGCAAGGCGACGCTGGCCTTTCACCTGGCGCATCATCTGTTGAAGCACCCGGCCTTCGAGCAGGCGCCGGAAAGCCTCGCCGTTCCAGATCCGGCTTCGTCGCTGTTTCGCCAGATCGCCACCGGGGCACATCCTTCGGTGCTGCATCTTACACGCCCCGCGAACGACAAGACCAAGAGTTTCAAGACAGTGGTCACCGTCGACGAAATCCGCAAGGTCAGCCGTTTTCTGTCGCTGACCTCGCACGACGGCAGCTACCGGGTGGTTATCGTCGATCCCGCCGACGACATGAACACCAATGCTGCCAATGCCTTGCTGAAGAATCTTGAAGAGCCACCGGCGCGCACCTTGTTCATCCTCATCGTCCATGCGCCGGGCAGTCTGCTGCCGACGATCCGGTCGCGCTGCCAGATGGTGCGGTTGGCGCCGCTCGATGCCGAGAGCTTGATGACAGTTCTGGAGGGCATCGAGCCGCCGCCACCCGAGGATCCTGCGGCGCGCGCGGCGCTGGCGGAGCGGGCAGGGGGCAGCGCGCGCAATGCGATCCTGTTGACGCAGTATGGCGGGCTTGAAATCGCCGCCACCCTCGACGCCCTGGTGATGGCCAAAAAGGTAGATGTCGCCGGCGCCTACCGTCTTGCGGAGGCGGTCGCCGGGCGCGACCAGGCAATCCAGTTCGAGATCTTCAATCGCCGCGCGCTTGATCTGCTGTCGGCCGGCGCCAGCCAGGCCGCGCTGGCCGGCGATCTCGCGCGGGCCAAAACGCTGTCGGATACTTGGCACGAGGCTTTGAACGCTATATCTGAAACCGAGACCTACAATCTCGACAAAAAGCAGCACGCCCTGACCATGATAGACCGCCTGAATTCTGCAATGCGAATGTGACGGCCGCTGGCGTGGCTTTTGAAGCCCCTGAGTATTGATCCCAATCAATCGCAGGAACTTCGAAGCCACCACATTGGCGTCGGATGGCAATTGCCGTTTCGATGCGATATCTCACCGCGACATCTTTCATTCAGACATTCATGACGGCTCATCCATGGCACGCGAAAAATACTACGTCACGACGCCGATTTTCTATCCGAACGGCAAGCCGCATATCGGCCATGCCTACAATGTCATCGCCAGCGACACGCTGGCCCGCTTCCAGCGGCTCGACGGCAAGGACGTCTTCTTCGTCTCGGGAACCGACGAGCACGGTTTGAAGATGCAGCAGACGGCGGACGCCGAAGGCCTGACGCCGAAAGCGCTTGCCGATCGCAACTCGGCGATCTTCCGTTCGATGCTCGAAGCGACCGGTTGCTCGAACGACGTTTTCATCCGCACCACCGAAGAGCGTCATTACAAGGCCTGCCAGGCGATCTGGACGCGCATGGCTGAGAATGGCGACATCTACCTCGACCGCTACAGCGGCTGGTATTCGGTGCGGCAGGAAGCCTATTTCGACGAGGCCGAAACCAAGGTCGGTGACGACGGCGTGCGCCGCGAACCGCTCGGCTCGCCTGTCGAATGGACCGAGGAAGAGAGCTATTTCTTCCGCCTTTCCGCCTATCAGGACAGACTGTTCGCGCTCTATGAGAACAGCCCCGAATTCGTCGGACCGGCGGAGCGGCGCAATGAGATCATCAGCTTTGTCAAATCCGGCCTGAAGGATCTGTCGATCTCGCGCACCACATTCAAATGGGGCGTGCCGGTGCCCGGCGATGAGAAGCATGTGATGTATGTCTGGGTCGATGCCCTAACCAACTACATCACCGCCGCCGGTTATCCGGATCCGGCCAATGAGAGATGGTCTTTCTGGCCGGCGAACGTCCACGTCATCGGCAAGGACATCATCCGCTTCCACGCGGTCTACTGGCCGGCTTTCCTCATGTCGGCTGGCATCGAATTGCCGAAGCGCGTGTTCGCGCATGGTTTTTTGTTTAACCGCGGCGAGAAAATGTCGAAATCGGTCGGCAACGTCATCGACCCGTTCGCCATGATCGAGCACTACGGCCTCGACCAGGTGCGCTATTTCTTCCTACGCGAAGTGCCGTTCGGCCAGGACGGCAGCTACAGCCATGATGCCATCGTCAACCGCACCAATGCCGACCTCGCCAACGATCTCGGCAATCTGGCGCAGCGCTCGCTGTCGATGATTGCCAAAAACTGCGGCGGCGTGGTGCCGAAACGTGGCGAATTGAGCGACTCCGACAAGGCGATCCTCGATCAGGCCGATGCCGCCCTTGTCACGGCGCGCAGGACGATGGCCGACCAGGGCATCCACCTTGCTCTGGCGGCGATCTTTGGCGTGGTGGCCGAAGCCAACCGCTATTTCGCCGGGCAGGAGCCATGGGCGCTGAAGAAGACCGATCCGGCGCGCATGGAAACGGTGCTGTGGACGACCGCTGAGGTGATCCGGCGTGTCGGGTTGCTGTGCCAGCCCTTCATTCCGCAGTCGGCGGCAAAGCTGCTCGACCTTTTGGCGGTGCCGGCCGGCAGCCGTAATTTCGAGCATGTCGCGGAAGGTCATGCGCTGGTATCCGGCACGGCGCTGCCGGCGCCGGAACCGGTATTTCCACGCTATGTCGAGCAAACGGATACAAGCGCCTGATGCTGGTCGACAGTCACTGCCATCTCGACTTTCCGGATTTCGCCGAAGAGCGCGCGGCCATCGTCGCCCGCGCCCTTACGGCCGGCATCGGCCGAATGGTGACGATCTCGACGAGGGTGAAGCGATTTAGCCAAGTGCTTGAGATTGCCGAGACTTTCGATGAGGTCTATTGCTCGGTCGGCACCCATCCGCACAATGCGGCCGAAGAGCTTGATGTGACTGTCGATGACCTGGTGCGGCTGTCCGCTCATCGAAAAGTGGTGGCGATCGGCGAGGCCGGGCTCGATTATTTCTACGATCATGCGCCGCGCGATGCACAGGCACAGGGATTTCGCACACACATCGCCGCGGCGCGCGTGACCGGTTTGCCGCTGGTCATCCATTCGCGCGACGCCGACGACGACATGGCTGATATCCTCGAAGAAGAAACAGGGAAGGGCGCCTTCCCTTTCATCCTGCACTGTTTTTCGTCCGGACGCAGGCTGGCCGAGATCGGTGTGGCGCTCGGCGGCTACGTTTCGTTTTCCGGTATCCTGACCTTCAAGAACTCCGCCGAGCTGCGCGCCGTCGCCGCCGATGTGCCGCGCGACCGTCTGCTGGTCGAAACCGATGCGCCATATCTGGCGCCGATACCGTTCCGCGGCAAACGCAACGAGCCTGCCTATGTTGCGCATACAGCAAAGATACTGGCCGAGACGGTCGGCGTCCGCGAGGCCGAGATCGCTGATATCACCACGGATAATTTTTTCCGGCTGTTCAGGAAAATGCCGCGCCCGAGCGCGCCGGGCCTCTGACGCATGAGCGCCCGGCTGCGTCTTACCGTCCTCGGCTGCGGCTCATCGCCGGGCACGCCACGCATCACCGGCGACTGGGGCAATTGCGATCCCGCGAATCCCCGGAACCGGCGCACGCGCACCGCAGCGCTTGTCGAGCGGATCGCGGCGAATGGCGCCCGGACCACGGTCGTCATCGACACCGGCCCGGATTTCCGCGAGCAGATGCTGTTGGCATCGGTCAAGCGCATCGATGCGGTGGTCTATACACATCCGCATGCCGACCATATCCACGGCATCGACGATTTGCGCGGCTTCGTGCTCGAGCAGCGCCACCGGATCGATATCCATGCCGATCGAGCCACCATGCTGCGCTTACGCGAGGCGTTCCGCTACTGTTTCGAAACACCGAAAGGCAGTTCGTATCCGCCGATCGTCAACGCCCATATCATCGACCACGACAGGCCGGTGGTGATCGAAGGCGAGGGCGGCGCCCTCACCCTCGAACCGCTGCTGCAGCTCCATGGCGACATCACCTCGCTGGGTTTCCGCATCGGCGGGCTGGCTTATTGCCCTGACATCAGCGACTTTCCGGAGGCGACCGCCAAGCGTTTGCGCGGGCTGGACATGCTCGTCATCGACGCGCTGCAATACACCGTCCACCCGAGCCATCTGTCGCTTGGCCAGGCGCTTGGCTGGATCGAAAGACTGGCGCCGAAGAACGCGGTGCTGACGCATATGCATGTGCCGCTCGACTACGCCACGGTAATGGCCGAGACGCCGGCCAACGTCGAGCCCGCCTATGACGGCATGACGATCGAAATCCCTTACGAATCAGCGTGAAGGACCAAGTTTTTACGGCCTGGGTTCCCGAGTTGGATCTCGCGAGGTGCTATCTTCACGCCACATCCAATCGGCCATGCCAGTTCCATAATCTATCTTATGCGACTGAAGCCTATAGCATTCGTTGGCGGCGAGATCAGACCGGTCACTCTTAGACATTCGCAACAGCGCTGTGGGGGCAACGGGCATGCTAGGGTTGCGAATCATGAAGACACTCCCGCTGCTTGCAAGTCTTGCCCTCACCCTCGCCTGCGCGCTCCCTGACGCGCGAGCGCAGGACTTTGATCGTGCTCCAGGCGAGGCCGACCTGGCTTTCGCGAAACGTGTTGTTGGGTTCGCCGACAATGCTGATCCGCACACCACAGCCGTGAGCTGGAACGGCCTCCAGACACTCTTCGTCGATTACCAGACCGCTGAGGACTATCCGGAACGCCCCCTTGTTGCGCTGCAACGGCTAGCTGACAACAGATATCGCGCAATCCAGGTCACGATCGGTGAACAAGAAGGCGATACACCGGACATAGCGCTCGGCCTCGCCAATGCCGACCACGACCCGGCAAAGGAACTGATCGTGATACTTTCCTGGGCTCAGATGCACTACGATGTCGAAGGGACGCTCTACGAAGTTCGCATCTTCGATGGCCCCAAGCCAGACCAGAAGGCGCTGATTCAATTGAAAGCAAGCCGGAAGTTCGACGCCACATGCGACTGCCATTGGCGCGACGGCACAACGAAGCACTTCCGCTTCAAGACGATCGCGGCGGTCAAGGCTGAACTGAAGCGCCTGGGCTATTAGCCGCCGGCTTCGATCACCGGCGATCATCACGCGGTCTGAAGGCAGCCCGTATTGTCACAATTCCCCGTGTCATTGTCACAATTCAAAGTCGCCGAAGTCTCCGCTGCTGTCGCCAGGCTCGTTGGAACCCGCTGAGTCTGGCTGTGGTGCCGGGGTCTCGGCTGCCTTCGCTTCGCTGCCGCCAAACATGCCGGCGATCGCGTTGCCGAGCAGCACGCCGCCCGCAACGCCCATCGCGGTCTGCGCGGCGCCGGCAATCGTTTCTGTCCATGATGTCCAACTCCGGTCTTGGTCCAACGCCGGCTATTCGCGCTCGCCGGTGAAATTCAACAGCAGTTGGAAGATGTTGATGAAGTTCAGATAGAGCGAGAATGCACCGAAGACAGCGAGTTTCTGCTGTGATTCCGCACCGAAGTTTTCCGCATACTGCTCCTTGATAGTCTGGGTATCCCAGGCGGTGAGGCCGATGAAGACGGCGATGCCGATCACAGAGATCGCGAATTGGAGCGCGGTCGAGCCCAGGAAGATATTGACGATGCTGGCGATCACCACGCCGATCAGGCCCATGATCAGGAACGACGAAAACTGCGTCAGGTCGCGTTTGGTCGTGTAGCCGTAAAGGCTGGTCGCGCCGAACATGGTGGCGGCGATGAAGAAGGTGCGTGCGACGCTGGTGCCGGTAAAGACCAGAAACACGGAAGCCAGCGACAGCCCCATAACCGCGCAGAATGCCCAGAACATCGCCTGGGCGCCGGCTGCCGACACCGTCTGCATCCGAAACGAGAACAAGAGCACAAAGGCCAGCGGGGCCAGCATCACCACCCATTTCAGCGGGGTGGAGAAGATCGGCACGTAAAGGGCGGGCGTGGAGGCCACCACGAACGCGATCACGCCCGTAACGACGAGGCCAAGGCCCATATAGTTATAGACGCGCAGCATGTGCCGGCGCAGGCCTTCGTCGTAGACGGCTCCGGCTCGGGCTCCGGCCCCGATATATCCGAGATTGTTCATGTGGTTCTCCTTCTTGAAGGTCGATCAGTAAAGCGTTTTGGCGAGCGCTTCGGCCGTGCGATCGAGACCGCCGACATCGCTGCGTCCGACGACCGCGTAGGCGACCTCGCCGATCTGGAAATAGGCCGAGGAAACTTCGCCCGAGGGAACGACAGTCGGTCTGACGACGTCGAATGTTCCGGGCCGGATGGCGAACAGCGAGACCAGCCCCATCTCTTTTGTCTCGACGGCCATCTCGACGCTCGGGCCGAATTGCGATGGATAGATCTGCACGTCACGGACCGTCCAGTCCGCTGGCAGGGATGGCATCACGATCGCAGTCGCGGCGCGGATTTCGTCGGCGTTGTAGCCGGGTGCTTCGGGTTGCGACGACATCGCCTCGCGCAAGAGCGTCGTGCGGTGCGCCCGGACCGCGTCCTCCACATAGGCGGGCGGATGGGTCGAAGCGACGACTTCCGTCACCGATATCGGTCCGATGAGCCCGTTCGCAAGCCAGCCGGCAGCGACGAAGACGGCGACCGCCGCCGCTCTTTGCAAAGCACCAAGGACGCGGCCGCGCGCCAATCCCCGTTCCAGCCGCCGTGCGGCATCAGCCGTCGCGGGCCGCGCCATGCCTTTCGATCCGGCAAGCGCCACGCGCAATTCGTCACGCGTCCGCAGGTCGGACATCACCCGCGCGGCCGCTTCCGGGCGGGCCGAAAGGAACGCCTCGACCTCGATGCGACGAGCCGCGTCCAGCTGATCGTCGACATAGGCGTCGAGATCGGTTTCGGTCACGGGATCTCGCAGTGGGTTCATCACCGATCTCCCACGATCTTCAGATGGCCTTTCGCGCGTGCCGGTGCCACGTCCTCCATCTCGCGCAGGGCCGCGCGCGCCCTGCCGATGCGCGACATCAGCGTGCCCAGCGGCACGCCGCTGACCTCGGCCGCCTCGCTATAGCTAAGTCCCTCGATGGCGACGAGATGCAGCGCGCAACGTTGCTCTTCCGGCAATCTGAAAAAAGCGTCGCGCACCTGCGCCAGACGGACCGAATGTTCCTGCGGAGCCCGGACATTCGCCTCGGCGAGATAGCCGGCCTGTTCGATGCGCATTGCTTCCGATTTGCGGTATCGCAATCCGTCGATGAACGCGTTGTGGACGATCGACAGCAGCCATACGCGAAGGTTTCCGCCGGAGCGGAAGCTGCCGCGTCGCTCATAGGCACGCACCAGCGCATCATGCACCAGATCCTCTGCATCGGCGCTGTCGCGTGTCAGCGAGCGTGCATAGCGGCGCAGCGAACCGAGCTGTCCCAGAATATCGAAGCGTGGCATCGGCCGTTTCATGTCCTGTTTACGGAGCAGGTCATGATTTTAATCCCGCTTTCCCCGAATTTTTCTTGGGCGGCTCGCCGCGCTCTCTCCTGGGAGATATCGCGCCTGCCCTCGCGCGGCAGATAGTATTGGCCGCCCTCGAGGCAAACCCGACGCCGAGTTGGCGCATATGAAACTGCTGGCAAAGCACGGCCGGTTTGCGTATCACTCCGCCGCCAACGGAACCTTATCGATGTTCGAAAATCTCCAGCCCGCGCCTGCCGACAAGATCCTTGCCTTGATCGGCCTCTATCGCGCTGATCCGCGTCCCGACAAGGTCGATCTTGGGGTGGGCGTCTACAAGGATCGCGAGGGCAAGACGCCGGTGATGCGCGCGGTGCGCGAAGCCGAAAAGCGGCTGCTGCAAGGCCAGGATACCAAGACCTATCTCGGCCTTGCCGGCGATACCGCCTTCAACGCGGCGATGGCCAGGTTGGTGTTCGGCCCAACCGCCGACATGACGCGCATACGTGCGGCGCAAGCCCCCGGCGGCTCCGGCGCGCTGCGGCTGGTGGCAGAGCTGCTGAAAAGGACCCGCCCCGACGCGACGGTCTGGCTGTCGGATCCGACCTGGCCGAACCACATGCCGGTGTTGCGCGCCGCTGTCTCTGCAGATACGCGAATATCTCTATTTCGACGCTGCTTCTGGTGCGGTTCGCTTCGACGACATGCTGAATGCATTGAGAGCCGCGAATCCTGGCGACGTCGTATTGTTGCATGGCTGTTGCCATAACCCGACAGGCGCCAATCTAGACATCTCGCAATGGGCTGCCGTTGCCGATCTTGTCGTTGAGCGCGGCCTGCTGCCCTTTGTCGACATCGCCTATCAGGGCTTTGGCGAGGGGCTTGATGCGGATGCCGCCGGCTTGCGCATGCTAGCGGCAAAAGTTCCGGAAATGGTGGTTGCCTCGAGCTGCTCGAAGAACTTTGCCGTCTATCGCGACCGCGTCGGTGCAGCGCTGATCATGGCGAAAGACGGCGCGCAGGCGGATTTGGCGATGGGCCAGATGCTGTCGGCGGCGCGCGCCATGTATTCGATGCCGCCGGACCACGGCGCGGCGGCGGTGCGCATCGTGCTTGAAGACCCCGCATTGCGTTCCGACTGGGAGGCAGAGCTTGAAGAGATGCGGCTGCGCATGCTGCGGCTGCGCGTCCAGTTCGCCGAGGCGCTGCGGCGGCAGTCCAACTCCGACCGTTTCGATTTCGTCGCCAGCCATCGCGGCATGTTTTCCCGGCTTGGCCTGTCGGAAGCGCAAGTCGAGCGGCTGCGCGCCGAGCATGGCATCTACATGGTCGGCGACAGCCGCATCAACGTCGCCGGCCTGCCCGAGGACGGCATGGATGCGCTCGCCAAGGCGATCGTCTCCGTGCTCGACTGATACTTTTTGCTAGTTAGGAACTTTTCCGGAAACCGGCTTCCACTTTCGGATCATGGTCTGACCGCCC
This sequence comes from Mesorhizobium sp. ISC25, assembly GCF_042295465.1. Classification (NCBI taxonomy): domain Bacteria; kingdom Pseudomonadati; phylum Pseudomonadota; class Alphaproteobacteria; order Hyphomicrobiales; family Phyllobacteriaceae; genus Mesorhizobium; species Mesorhizobium sp. ISC25. The sequence continues at coordinate 1,290,627 of NZ_CP135441.1, forward strand.
ATCTGTGGACAAGACGCCCTCGCCGGCTGAAGCCGTTGGCCGCGCGGCCGGGTACAGGATAGCGTTCGCCTGATGAAACCCTCGAAAGACATTTCCCGGCTGATCGAGATCATGGCAGCGCTGCGGGCGCCGGAAACCGGCTGTCCGTGGGACATCGAGCAGGACTTTTCGACAATCGCGCCATACACGATCGAGGAAGCCTACGAAGTGGCGGACGCCATCGCGCGCGGCGACCTGGACGATCTGCGCGATGAACTCGGCGATCTCCTGCTGCAAGTGGTCTACCACGCGCAAATGGCCGAGGAGGCCGGCGAATTTTCATTCGGTGACGTGGTCAAGGCCATCACCACAAAAATGATCCGCCGCCACCCGCATGTTTTCGGCGACGAAAAGGCGCGCAGCGCCGGCATGGCCAAGGGCATGTGGGAAAAGATCAAGGCAGAGGAAAAGGCGGAGAAGCGCAGTGCGCGCCTCGCCCGTGGGCTCGACCCGGAAGACCATGGCAAGGGCTTTCTCGACAGCGTGCCGGTCGCCCTACCCGCGCTGACCCGGGCGCTCAAACTGCAGGAAAAGGCCGCCCGCGTCGGCTTCGACTGGAGCGAGGCGGGACCGATCCTGGAAAAGATCGAGGAGGAGATCGGCGAGTTGCGCGAAGCGCTGGCCAACGGCGACAGCGCGCCGATCAAGGACGAGTTCGGCGACATGCTGTTTGCGGTCGTCAATCTCGGCCGGCACCTCAAAATTGATTCCGAAGCGGCACTCAGCGGCACCAACGAAAAATTCCGGTCGCGCTTCCACTATGTCGAGCAGGCGCTGCAAGCGTCGGGAAACAGCCTCGAAGAGGCGACGCTGGACGAGATGGAAGCGCTCTGGCAGCAGGCAAAAAGCGCGAAGTAAACGCCCCTACCCGTTGTTTTGACGACGCAATCGGCTTTCAATCTCTTGCCGAGCGCTGTGCGTGGCCTTGAGTGCGATGGTCACGCTGCCATCCTCATTGTCATCACGCGAGACGATGTCGCCGTTGCGGTAAAGCCAGTCGACGACGGCGAGTTGGTCGGGCTTGAGCGTGACGGTGAACGTCTCCAGTTCGCCCGACATCATCGTCTCGATGATCGCCTTCAGCGCATCGATGCCCTCGCCGGTTACCGCCGATATGGCGATCGGCGGTGCCTTCTTTCCGTCAGCACCATCGGCAAGCAGCCGCGCCCGGTTGCCCTCGTCGAGCCGGTCGATCTTGTTCCATACTTCGATGACGCGCTTGCTGTCGCGGGCATCGACGCCGAGATCGGCAAGGATGCGCTCGACATCTTCGGCCTGCGCGACCGTATCGGGATCGGAGATGTCGCGCAGATGAATGACGAGGTCTGCCTCGACCACTTCCTCCAGCGTCGCCCTGAAGGCCGCGACCAGATGCGTTGGCAGGTCGGAAATGAAGCCGACCGTATCGGAAAGGATGATCGGCGTTCCGTGCAGCAGGCGCACGCGGCGCAGCGTCGGGTCGAGCGTGGCAAACAGCATGTCTTCCGCCAGCACCCCTGCTCCGGTCAGCCGGTTGAACAGCGTCGACTTGCCGGCGTTGGTGTAGCCGACGATCGCCACCACCGGAAACGGCACCTTCTTGCGCTTGGCGCGGTGCAGTTCGCGGGTGCGGCGCACGGTTTCGAGCTCGTGCTTCAGCTTGGTGATCTTATCCTGCAGCACACGCCGATCCGACTCGATCTGGGTCTCGCCAGGGCCGCCGAGAAAGCCGGCGCCGCCGCGCTGGCGCTCGAGGTGGGTCCAGCTCCGCACAAGGCGGCCCTTCTGGTAGTTGAGATGGGCAAGGTCCACCTGCAGCGTGCCTTCCTTGGTGCGGGCGCGCTCGCCGAAAATCTCCAGGATCAGCCCGGTGCGGTCGAGCACCTTGGCGTTCAACTCTTTTTCGAGGTTGCGCTGCTGTACCGGGGTCAGCGGATGATCGACAATGACCACTTCCGCGTGGCCCTCTTTGACGATCTCGGCGAACTCCGCGACCTTGCCGCTGCCGAGCAAGGTCGCCGGACGTGGATCGTTGACGGTCACCACCGCCGTGTGGACCAGGTCAAGGTCGATGGCGCTGGCGAGGCCGACCGCCTCGTCGCGACGGGCCTCGGCAGAACGGGTCAGGCGCGGGCGATTGGTATCGTCGTCGCCACGCGGCTGCCGGGTAAGCACCGGCACGATGACCACCGCCCGGGTCGGACCGTTGGCCTCTGTCCCGGTCTGATGTGCTGGTTTTCCGCGAACGCTGCGGTCCGCGTCTTTCTCACGTGCCAATCAGGCGCCCTGGCTTTCCTCACCATCGAACATCTGAACCGGCTGGCTCGGCATGATCGTGGAAATAGCGTGCTTGTAGACAAGCTGGGAATGGCCGTCGCGACGCAGCAGAACGCAGAAATTATCGAACGAAGTGACCACGCCGGTCAGCTTCACGCCGTTGATGAGAAAGATGGTGAGTGGGTTTTTGCTCTTGCGAACTGAATTCAGGAACAGGTCCTGAAGATTTTGCGATCGTTCCGCCATTGTTCTTGTCTTTCGCCGATCCCCTTCGGTTTGCAGGCCAATGCGCCAAATTAGCCGGCACATGTCAAGCACGCAAACACCATCTTGCCGTCAGTAACGACAAGCAGAACGAGATATATTGATGTTCATTCCATCTGTGCGGTTATCAGGCTGGACTTTTTTCCGCAACGTCAAAAAAGGCCTGCCGTAATGAAACTGTTATCGAGCCCGGGTGGCCATTGGCGACGGGAGCGCCATCGATCGCCACCACCGGCATAGCGATCGTGGTGGCGGAGCTGATGAAAACCTCGCGCGCGGCCTTGGCTTCGGCAACCGAAAAGCCGCGCTCTTCGATCTTCAGGCCGAGCTTGGCGGCGACATCGAACAGCGTCGTGCGGGTGATGCCGCGCAGGATGCCGTGCTCGGCGGGGCGCGTCACCAGCACGCCGTCCCTGGTGATGATCCAGGCGTTCGACGATCCACCTTCCTTGACGGTGCCGTCGACATCGACGAACCAGGCCTCCTGAGCGCCGGCTTCCTTGGCTTTCTGCTTGGCCAGCACGTTCGGCAACAGGCCGACCGACTTGATATCGACCCTATCCCAGCGGTTCTCCGGCACCGTGATAACCCGGATCCCGCTCTCGGCCCGCTTCACGGCAGCTGCAGGATCGGCTTTTTTGGCGGTCACCACCAGCGACGGCTTCGTGCCCGCCGGCGGGAAGAAAAACTCGCGGCTGGCGACACCGCGTGTCACCTGGACATAGACCAGGCCGTCGACGACATGGTTGTGGCGCACCACCTCGCGCATGACGAGCGGCAGCACGCCGCGCGTGATCGGCCAATCGATCGAGAGTTCGGTAAGTGAGCGGTTCAATCGGGCGAGATGGCGCGGCATGTCGACGATGAAGCCTCGTGCCACCTCGCAGACCTCGTAGACGCCGTCGGCGAATTGATAGCCACGGTCCTCGATGTGCACGGAAGCTTCGGCGTGAGCGACGTAGCGCCCGTTCACATAGGCAATGCGCGGCATGGCTAATCCCTGGAAGAAGTCCCAGCTTTCTTATGCGATTCCAAGATGGCCGTAACGGATAATTGCGTGGGCCACGACTGGTGTGGCTATCAGACGCCCAGCGACTTCAGCTTGCGGTGCAATGCAGAGCGTTCCATGCCGATAAACTCTGCTGTCTTCGAGATGTTGCCGCCAAAACGGTTGATCTGGGCGATCAGATAGTCCTTCTCGAATTGTTCGCGCGCTTCCCGCAGCGGCAGCGCCATTATGTGCTGATCGGATTTGTTTGGAGTGCGCGGCATGACGTCGCCGATCTCGGCAGGCAGGAGATCGGCGGTGATCGGCGCATCGACATCGTCGCCGCGCGCCAGGATCATCAGCCGCTCGACATTGTTTCGCAACTGCCGAACGTTGCCCGGCCAGTTGTGCGCCTGCAGTACCGCCAGCGCGTCGTCGCCGATGCGGCGCGGCTTGATGCCGGCCTGGCGAGCGATCTGCTTCATGAAATTGTCGACCAGATAAGGAATGTCCTCGCGACGCTCGGCCAGTCCCGGCACCATGACCGGAACCACGGCCAGGCGATGATAAAGGTCCTCGCGGAAACGGCCGTCGGCGATCATGGCTTCCAGGTTCTGCGAGGTCGACGAGATGATGCGCACGTCGACCTTGACCCGCTTGGTGCCCCCTACCCGCTCGAACTGCTGTTCGACCAGAACGCGCAGGATCTTGTTTTGCGTCTCGCGCGGCATGTCGGCCACTTCATCGATGTAGAGAATGCCGCGATGGGCCTCCTCCAGCGCACCGACCTTGCGTTCGACGCCATTCGATTCGGTGCCGAACAGCTCGATCTCCATACGCTCCGGGGTGATGTTGGCGGCGCTCAGCGTCACAAACGGTGCACTCTTGCGCGCTGAGAGCGCGTGGATGGCGCGCGCGGCCAGTTCCTTGCCCGAGCCGGAGGGGCCAATGATCATGACGCGGCTGTTGGTCGGCGCGACGCGCTCGATGGTCTGGCGCAATTGGCTCATTGCCGACGACATGCCGATGAGGTCGAAAGTCTCGCCGCTGCGCAGCTTGAGATCCGAAACCTCGCGTCTCAATTTGGAGGTTTCGAGCGCCCGTTCGGCAATGAGGATCAGCCTGTCGGCCTTGAATGGCTTTTCGATGAAATCATAGGCGCCGCGGCGGATGGCCGAGACTGCCGTTTCGATATTGCCGTGGCCCGAGATCATCACCACCGGCAGGTTCGGGTGCATCGTCTTGATCTCGTCCAGCAAGACCAGGCCATCGAGCCGCGAGCCCTGCAGCCAGATGTCGAGGAAGATCAGCCTGGGTGCCCGGTCGGCGACCGCCGCCAGCGCGCTGTCGGCATCAAACGCCGTGCGTGTTTCGTGACCTTCGTCGCTCAGGATACCGGCGACGAGTTCGCGGATGTCTTCCTCGTCATCGACGATGAGAATATCAGACGCCATTACCGACCTTTTCAGTTTCTTTTTCGTGTTCCGTCTTGCCCTCGCCACGTATCGGAACGGTGGCGGCAACCGGCAGGATGATGCTGATCATTGCGCCCCGCCCATCGTGGAAATCCGCTGGTGCATCGTGCAATTCGAGTCGCCCGCCATGGTCCTCCACGATCTTCTTGACGATAGCGAGGCCAAGCCCGGTGCCTTTCTCGCGTGTCGTCATGTAGGGCTCGAGCAAGCGCTGCCGGTTTTCGCGCGGCAAGCCCCTGCCGTTGTCGATGACGTCGATTCGAATCGCGCCATTCTGACGCCCGGCTTGAATCCGGATTATGCCGTGCGGACGATCCTCTGCATCAAGACCGTCGATGGCTTCGGCAGCATTCTTGATGACGTTGCCGAAAGCCTGCGCCATCAGGCGGCTGTCGAATGTGCCTTTGAGCGGCTCATTGCCGAAGACGCGCTCGAAGGTGATGTCGGCGCGGCTCACTTCGACCAGGAACGAGGCCTCGCGCAACGAATCGCGCAGATCGATGGCCTTCATTTCCGGTTTCGGCATGCGGGCGAACGCCGAGAACTCGTCGACCATGCGGCCGATGTCCTCCACTTGCCGGATGATGGTGTCGGTGCATTGATCGAAAACCTCACGGTCCTCGGTGATGACCTTGCCGTAACGGCGCTTGATGCGCTCGGCCGAAAGCTGGATCGGCGTCAGCGGGTTCTTGATCTCGTGGGCAATGCGCCGCGCCACGTCGGCCCATGCGGAGGAACGCTGTGCCTGGACCAGATCGGTAATGTCATCGACTGTCACGACGTAGGATTTATCCTCCGAACCGTCGTCGCCGGCTTCGATCGTGATTTGCACGTTGAAGGTTCGTTCAGTGCCGGCACGATAGAAGGTGACCTGTTCGCGATAGACCGGCCTGCCCGACTTGCGGCCGATCTCGAAGACGCGGCCGACGTGCGGCAGCACGGCGGAAAGGTTCTGCCCAAGCGCTGCCGTGGCGGATATGGCCAGCATCGTTTCGGCCGAACGGTTGACGATGGTGACGATGCCATATGGATCGACGCCGATGACCCCGGCGGTGACGCCGGCAAGCACCGCCTCCGAAAAGCGCCGCCGTTCATCGATCAGATCCTTGGCCGACAGGATCTCGTTGCGCTGCGATTTCAATTCCATCAGCATCTTGTTGAATGTGTCGCCGAGCGAGGCGACATCGCCATCGGAGGGGCGGACAGGCACGGCTACGTCGAGATTGCCGGTGGCGACCTCATCGGCCGCGCCGATGAGCTGACGAATCGGCCGCACCAGGCGGTCGGCCACCGCAATGCCAGTCCAGATGGCGGACAGGATGATGATCAGCGTCAGCGACAGATAGGGAAGCGCGAAAGCCACTTGCGAGGTGCGGCGATTGTCTTCGAGACCGCGATATTCGGCGGTGTTGGATTTGACGATCTGCCGTGCCTTGATCACCTCGGGATCGACGAGGCGGATGGTGTAGAGATAGAGCCCGTCGATCTCGCGCAGCTTGACGATCGCACCCATGATGTTGCGGGTGCGCGGCTCTATCAGCACTGGCTTGCCATCGGCAGCGCTTGCCACGGCGCCCTCAGGCGGCTCCGGCATGGCAAAGTCTGCGTCGGTCTTGGCACTCATAACGAAGGAACCATCGGGCTTGATGAGTGCTGCGTGTGCCAGCGAACGTCCCACCGCCTCCTTGTTCATGAGATCGAGGAACCCGGTGCGATCGAGGCCGTAGAGCGTGCGCGAAGCGTCGAGGTCGTAAGCCATCGACAACGTCGTGCCCTGAAGATTTCGTGCGTTTTCCTGCACATAGGCGTCGGCGATCGACAACGACGAATTGACGATCGTCTTGGTGCGGATCTCGAACCAGCGGTCGAGGCCGATGTCGAGCGTGATCGACGCGATGATCGCCACCATGATCGCGGGAATTGCGGCGACCAGCGCAAACATCGCAACGATGCGCACGTGCAGGCGCGACGCAGCCTTGCCGTGCCGGCGCGCCATCAGGATGCGATGCACTTCGCGGCCGACCAGCAAGATCAGAAACAGCACGAACGCCGCATTAAGCGCAATCAGCGCCAGCGTCGTCCTCGCGTCGGGCGTGATCGGCGTGGCGCCAACGAGAATGGCGAAGGAGATCGCCGCCGTCACCAGCGCACCGGCAACGGCGATCACGCCTGGCAGCGCAAGCAGCCGGCGACCGTCTCGTGCGCCGGTATTGCTGAAAAGCGGTTTGCTCAGTGTCGGTGCGTGCAGAGCCATGTCGCCGTCTAGAGCCAGTGATTGCGTCGGATGTATGCAACGCATTGTGGCGATTATGCAACAAGTGTGGCCGAGACGGAAATCTTTCGGCGATCGATCCCCTGGAAAGCGCTCGTAAGGGGTTCGTTTAGATCTGCCTGGAGGACTTGTAGACGTTGACGCCGAGTTCGCGAATCTTCTTGCGCAGCGTGTTGCGGTTGAGCCCCAGCAGTTCGGCAGCCTTGATCTGGTTACCGCGCGTTGCGGTCATCGAGGCGAGGACCAGCGGATATTCGACCTCGGAGAGGATTCGCTGATAGAGCCCGGCCGGCGGCAAGTCGCCGGCAAACGAGGCAAAATAGCGTTGAAGGAAATGCTCCACCGCCTGGCCGATGGAAAGGTCATCGGGAATGAGGTTGCCGCCACCTGGAACGACAGGTCTTTCGCCTGTCTTCAACTCCGCCTCGATGATCTCGGCGGAAATCTCGTCCTGCGAATACAGCGCAGCCAGCCTGCGGATGAGGTTTTCGAGTTCGCGCACGTTACCCGGCCATGGATAGCGCTTCATCAGCTCGATGCCGCCGGTGGAAATGCGCTTGGTCTGCAGACCTTCACTGGCGCCGAGCTTGAAGAAGTGCCGGACGAGGTCCGGAATGTCCTCCGATCGCTCGCGCAGCGCCGGCAGCCTGAGCGGCACAACGTTCAAGCGGTAGAACAGATCCTCGCGGAAAAGCCCCTGATTGATCAGCGTGCGCAGGTCCTTGTTGGTGGCAGCGACGATGCGCACGTCGGTCTTGATCGGTGTGCGGCCGCCGACCGTGGTGTATTCGCCCTGCTGCAACACACGCAGCAGCCGCGTCTGCGCTTCCATCGGCATGTCGCCGATCTCGTCGAGGAAGAGCGTGCCGCCTTCGGCCTGCTCGAAACGGCCGGTGGAGCGGTTCTGCGCGCCGGTAAAGGCGCCCTTCTCGTGCCCGAACAACTCCGATTCGATCAAGTCGCGCGGGATTGCTGCCATGTTGATGGCGACGAAGGGACCGCCTCGGCGGCGGCCGTATTCATGCAGCGCGCGCGCCACCAGTTCCTTACCGGTACCCGACTCTCCGCTGATCATGACCGTCAGGTCGGTCTGCATCATGCGCGCCAGCATGCGGTAGATGTCCTGCATGGCCGCCGAGCGGCCGACCAGCGGCATCGTTTCCGGCGGCTCGTCGGCCCGCGTATCGATCTTCGGCCGCCGCGGCTCGGAAAGTGCGCGGTTGACGATGTTGAGCAGCTCGGTCAGGTCGAACGGTTTCGGCAGATATTCATAGGCCCCGGTTTCGGAGGCACGAATTGCTGTCATGAACGTGTTCTGGGCGCTCATGACGATGACCGGCAGTTCCGGTCGCGCCTTCTTGATGCGCGGCAGCATGTCGAAGGCGTTCTCGTCAGGCATGACAACGTCGGTGATAACCAGATCGCCCTCGCCCGCCGCAACCCAGCGCCACAGCGTCGAAGCGTTGGAGGTGACACGCACGTCGTGGCCGACGCGCGAAAGCGCTTGGTTGAGGACAGTGCGGATGGCCGCATCGTCGTCGGCGACGAGAATATTGCCGCGAACGGTCATTTGCGGTCTCCTTCACCGTCGTCGTCGGTGCCAAACTGGGTTTCTTTCCACGCCGGCATCAGGATGCGGAAGGTGGTCCCGCGCGGCGTCGATTCGCATTCAATGATGCCGCCATGCTCGCCGACGATCTTTGCGACCAGCGCCAGACCGAGACCGGAGCCGTTCGGCTTGGTGGTGATGAAGGGATCGAACAGGATCGGCAGGATATCCTCGGAGACACCCGAACCGTTGTCGCGTACGCAGAATTCCAATGGCAGCGACACGCGATCCTGAGTCCCGGGTACAGAAACGCGAATGCCCGGGCGGAAGGCGGTCGATAGCATGATTTCGCCCTGGGGATCGCTGCCGATCGCCTCGGCGGCATTTTTTACCAGATTGAGGAACACCTGGATGAGCTGGTCGCGATTGGCAAAAACCGGAGGCAATGATGGATCATAATCCTCCAATATCTTGATCCGCTTGGCAAAACCGTTCTTGGCGATTGCTTTGACATGGTCGAGCACGACATGGATGTTGACAGGGTAGCGGTCGATCGGCCGCTCGTCCGAAAACACCTCCATGCGGTCGACCAGCGAGACAATGCGGTCGGTCTCGTCGGTGATCAGCCTGGTCAGTGCGCGATCCTCGTCGGACGCCGACAGCTCAAGCAGCTGCGCGGCACCACGAATGCCGGACAGCGGGTTCTTGATCTCATGGGCAAGCATCGCGGCGAGGCCGGTGACCGAGCGCGCCGCGCCGCGATGCGTCATCTGCCGATCGATCTTGTCGGCCATTGAGCGTTCCTGGAACATCACCACGACTGAGCCTGGAAATTCCGTCACCGGCGCGACGTAGAGGTCGACCACCTTCTCGATGCCGAGACGTGGCGACGACACGTCCACCCGGTATTCGTTGACCGGCGCCCGGCGCTCGCGCACCTGGTCGACAAGCGTCAGCAGCGGGCTGCCGAAAGGAATGAGCTTGTGCAGCGTGTTGCGGGCGAGCATCGTGGCACTCGAACGGAAAAAATCCTCGGCATCCGCATTGGCGAAGGTGATGAAGCCTTGCGGATCGACCATGATCACCGGCCGACGAATGGTGTTGAGCACAATATGCGCGGCGTCCGACATATCCGTGCTCTGTGTGACGGTGGCGTTCATGCCGCACTCCGCAGGTTTGCCGCCTCGGGAGCGCTTGAGAACATGTCGCGCAGCAAGGCAACGACACGCCCAGGCTCGAAAGACGTGAGTACGGCCTTGCGCCGGTCGTCGCTTGTCGCGGCGTGGCGGTCGAGATACCAGCCGAGATGCTTGCGCGCCTGGCGCAATCCGCTTTCCATGCCATAGAGCGTCAGCACGTCTTCGTAATGGGCAATGACGTAGTCGCTCAGCGCTTGCGGGCTGTCCGGCATGCCGGATACCGGCTCTGCCCGCGCGGCCGCTACAATGCTGCCGGCAGTCCACGGCGCGCCATAGTGCGCACGGCCGATCATCACCGCGTCGGCGCCGGACTGGTCGAGGATCGACGCAGCCTCTGCCGGCGAGCCGACATCGCCATTGGCAACGACCGGGATCGAGACGGCCTGCTTGACGCGTGCGATGGCACGCCAGTCGGCTTTGCCCTGATAGAACTGGCACCGTGTGCGACCGTGTACCGTCACCATCTTCACCCCGGCCTGCTCGGCGCGTCGCGCCAGCATCGGCGCGTTGAGCGCACCTTCGTCCCAGCCGAGCCGCATTTTGACCGTGACCGGCACATCGACCGCGGCGACCACCGCTTCGATCAGCGACAGCGCGTGGTCGAGGTCTCGCATCAGTGCCGAACCGGCATAGCCGCCCGTCACCTTTTTGGCCGGACAGCCCATGTTGATGTCGATGATGTCGGCGCCCTCGCCGGCCGCGATTCGCGCGCCCTCGGCCATGTGCACCGCCTCGCGGCCGGCAAGCTGGACCATGTGGACAGGCAGCCCGGAATGACGGATCCGCAGGCCCGAGCCAGCCCTGCCCTTTGCAAGCTCACCGCTCGCCACCATTTCCGATACAACCAGCCCGGCGCCATGGGCATGGGCGCGGTGCCGGAACGGCTCGTCGGTGATGCCCGACATCGGCGCGAGAAACACGCGATTGCGGATTCTCACGCCACCCACATCCAGCGGCGAAGCCAATTTGGTCACATCAGGCATGCACAAAAACCAAGCACCTTCGATTGCTGCACATTCTCTAGCCAGAACGACGGCAATGTGCAACGCGCAATGTCGTGACATTAAGGCGCATTTGGGAAAAAAGGATCGCCGGACCGCATCAATCCTGGGTCTTCTGAAAGCGATATCACTTTTCTGGATCATGCGCTAAGCGTCTCGCCATGAGAGATGTGAGCGAAAAGCATGCTGCCGACGACAAAGTCGCCGTGGTCATCGTTGCTGCCGGCCGCGGCGCGCGCGCCGGACAGGCCAATGGGCCGAAGCAATATCAGCAGATTGGCGGCGGCGCCGTTATTGCACGCACACTCGACGCCTTTCTGACGCATCCGAAGATTGGACCTGTCGTGGTTGTTATCCATGCCGATGACGGCGCGCTTTTCCGTCGCGCCGCCGGCGCAAATGCCGACCGTGTCGTCGCTGTGACCGGTGGTACGTCACGGCAGGAGTCCGTTCGCCTTGGACTGCTGGCGTTGAGAAGCCATGCGCCGGGCCGGGTCCTGATCCATGATGCGGCTCGGCCGTTTGTCGACGCGGAACTGATAGACCGCACGATCGCCGCCATTGGCGAGCGCCAGGGAGCACTGCCTGCCTTGCCCGTTGCCGATACGCTCAAGCGCGAAACGGCCGAAGGCATGATCGGCGAAACCGTGTCCAGGGCCGGGCTTCATGCCGCACAGACACCGCAGGGCTTTCCGTTCTGGCCGATCCTGGCTGCGCACGAAAAGGCTCATCATCTGGGCAAGGCGGATTTCACCGACGATGCGGCAATCGCCGAATGGGCACATATTCCGGTGAAGATCGTTCCCGGCTCGCCGGACAATGTCAAACTGACCTGGGCACGGGATATTGCAATGGCGGATCAGCGGCTTTCCAGCGCCCCACGTTTTCCGGACATCCGAACCGGCAATGGCTATGACGTCCATGCCTTCGAGCCCGGCGACCATGTCACCCTGTGCGGCGTCGCTATCCCGCACCGCAAGAAATTGTCCGGCCATTCGGATGCCGATGTCGGTCTCCACGCCTTGACCGACGCGCTGCTCGCCACCTGCGGCGTCGGTGACATCGGCACGCATTTCCCGCCATCCGACCCGCAATGGAAAGGGGCCGCTTCACGCATCTTTGTCGAACACGCGGCCAAGCTGGTGCGCGAGCGCGGCGGCCGCATTGCCAACGCCGATATCACGCTGATCTGCGAGGCGCCGCGCGTCGGCCCTCATCGAGAGGCCATGACCGAAGCGCTTTCCGCAATGCTGCGAATTTCGCGCGACCGCATCTCTATCAAGGCGACAACCAATGAGAAGCTCGGCTTCGTCGGCCGTGAGGAAGGCATAGCGGCCATCGCGACCGCCAGCGTTGTATTTCCGGGGGATGTCCCTGAATGAGCAATAGCGATCTCGCAGATGCCCTGCTTCAAGCCTGCCAGCAGCGCGGCATCATGCTGGTGACGGCCGAGAGCTGCACCGGCGGCATGATCATCGCCGCGCTGACCGACATTGCCGGCTCTTCCGCGGTGGTCGATCGCGGCTTTATCACCTATTCTAACAAGGCCAAGACCGAGATGCTCGGCGTCTCGGCCGCTACGCTCGAGGTGCACGGCGCGGTCTCGCGCGAGATTGCGGTGGAGATGGCGGCCGGGGCCTTGGCCCATTCGCCGGCCGGGCTCGCCCTGGCGGTGACCGGCATCGCCGGACCGGGCGGCGGCTCGGCGGAAAAACCTGTCGGCCTGGTCTGGTTCGGCGTTGCCGTGGCTGGCCGGCCGGTAGTCAGCGAATGCCAGCTGTTCGCCGACAAGGGCCGGGATTTCATCCGCAGGGAGACGGTCCGGCATGCGCTTGAGCTGGGTCTGCGCGCGCTCGCTGCGGATCAGGCTGCCGATGGCGCGCCGTAGATGATTTCGGCCCGTTTCTCGAACGCCTCGGAGAACATGCGGAAGGCGCGGTCGAACATGGTTCCCATGACCGCACCCAAAATGCGGCTCTTGAACTCATAGTCGATAAAGAAGCAGACGTTGCAACCGCGGCCGTCCCCCGGGTCGAAACGCCAGACATTGCTCAGATATTTGAACGGGCCGTCGATGTAATTGACGTCGATGGCGTTCTCGTCAGGCTTCAGCAGCACCTGCGTGGTGAAAGTCTCGCGGATCGCCTTGTAGCCAATGCTCATGTCGGCGATGAGCAGCGTGCGTCCGTTGCGTTCCTTGCGCGAGCGAACCGTCAGTGCCTCGCAAAGCGGCAGGAATTGCGGATAGGATTCGACATCGGCGACCAGAGCGAACATCTGTTCAGGCGTATGCGCGACGCGGCGATGGGCTTCGAATTGTGGCATGAAACCAGTTTGTTAGGCGGACTTCCTGAGAAACGCTTCGCGCGCCGCGCGTAGTCTGGCGAAATCGTCGCCGGCATGGTGCGACGAGCGCGTCAGCGGGCTCGACGCCACCAGCAGGAAGCCCTTGGTCCTGCCGATCGTCTCGAAGGACTTGAACTCCTCAGGCGTGACGAAGCGGATCACCGGATGGTGTTTCTTCGACGGCTGCAGATATTGGCCGATGGTCATGAAGTCGACATTGGCCGAACGCAGATCGTCCATCAGTTGCAGGATTTCGTTCCGCTCCTCGCCGAGGCCAACCATGATGCCGGATTTGGTGAAGATCGACGGATCGAGCTCTTTGACCCGCTGCAACAGCCTGATCGAATGGAAATAGCGGGCGCCCGGCCGGACCGTCAGATAGTTCGACGGCACGGTCTCCAGATTGTGGTTGAAAACGTCGGGCTTGGCCGCCACCACAATCTCCAGCGCGCCTTCCTTGCGCAGGAAGTCGGGCGTCAGGATTTCGATCGTCGTCAGAGGCGTTGCTGCCCTGATCGCACGGATGACATCGGCAAAATGCTGGGCCCCGCCATCGGCGAGATCGTCGCGATCGACGGAGGTGATGACGACATGGCTCAAGCCCATCTGCTTGACCGCATGTGCGACGCGCGCCGGCTCATCGGGATCGAGTGCGGTCGGGATGCCGGTGGCGACGTTGCAAAAGGCGCAGGCCCGCGTGCAGATCTCGCCCATGATCATGAAGGTGGCGTGCTTCTTTTCCCAACACTCGCCGATATTGGGGCAGCCCGCCTCTTCGCAAACCGTTACCAGTTTGTGAGACTTAACGATTTCGCGCGTCTCGGCATAGCCTTTCGACATCGGCGCCTTGACGCGGATCCAGTCGGGCTTGCGCAGCACATCCTGGTCGGGCTTGTGCGCCTTTTCAGGATGCCGCAGGCGCGGCGCATTGGCGATCGTGTCGAGGACGGTGACCATATGAAATCCGGTTCATTCGCGATCGCCTGTCCGACGTTCGCTTTCCCAAGTCATCTAGGACTTTTCGCTGCAAAGAAAAAGGCCGCGGCGGCGCATGCCGCCACAGCCGTTTTCGCATGGCAAGAGTTCAGCAACTAACGGCGCACCATGCGTCCTACCCAGATCAGCAGGCAGGCGCCAATGAAACCGGTGATCAGATAGGCGATCCAGCCGGCTCCGAAGGCGCCGATGTTGAGCGCCTGCAGGATGGCATTCAGCACGATCGCGCCGACGATGCCAAGAACGATGTTCATCAAGATGCCGGTGTTGCTCTTCATGAACATCTCGGCAAACCAGCCCGCCAAACCGCCGATGATGATGGCTGCTACCCAGCCCACGCCGTTCACGTCCATATGCCCTCTCCTGTGGTGATGAATGCATCCGGAAACGAATTACCTTGCCGTCGAGTTCCTTGGCTCTCACCTGTTGAGTCTCACGCGGCCAATTTATCATGCGTTGAGCGCACGGCCATAGGCGTCGAGGACGCTTTCCTTCATCATCTCCGACAGCGTCGGGTGCGGGAAGATCGTGTGCATCAGCTCTTCCTCGGTGGTCTCCAGGTTCATCGCCACGACGAAACCCTGGATCAGTTCGGTTACTTCTGCGCCGACCATGTGGGCACCCAGCAACTGGCCGGTCTTCTTGTCGAAAATGGTCTTGACGAAGCCTTGGTCCTCGCCGAGCGCAATCGCCTTGCCGTTTGCCGCGAACTGGAAGCGGCCGACGCGGATGTCCTTGCCGTCGGCTTTCGCTTTGGCTTCCGTCAGTCCGACCGAGGCGACTTGCGGATTGCAATAGGTGCAGCCCGGAATCTTCAGCTTGTCGGTGGCATGCACGCCGGGGAAATTGGCGATCTTTTCCACGCACACCACGCCCTCGTGCTCGGCCTTGTGGGCGAGCATCGGCGGTCCGGCGACGTCACCGATGGCATAGATGCCGGGCACGTTGGTCTTGCCGTAGCCGTCGACGACGACGCAACCGCGTTCCGTCTTCACGCCGAGCGTCTCGAGGCCGAGATTCTCGATATTGCCCTGTACGCCGACGGCCGAGATCATACGATCGGCGGTGATCTTCTCGACCTTGCCGTCCTTCATCTCGACATGCGCAGTGACCGAGTTAGTGCCCTTCTCGACCTTGGTCACCTTGGCTTCGAGCATGATTTTCATGCCTTGCTTTTCGAACTGCTTTTGCGCGAATTTCGAGACTTCGGCGTCCTCGACCGGCATCACTGCCGGCAGCAGTTCGACCACCGTCACCTCCGCGCCCATGGTGCGGTAGAACGACGCGAACTCGATGCCGATGGCGCCCGAGCCCATCACCAGCAGCGATTTCGGCATCTCTTTCGGCACCATCGCCTCGAAATAGGTCCAGATCAGCTTGCCGTCCGGCTCGATGCCGGGCAGCGCCCGCGGCCTGGCGCCGGTCGCCAGGATGATGTGCTTCGCGGTGTAGGTGCCCTCGCCCCTGACGCCCTTGGGCGCCGGCGGCTGCGGCTCCATCGGCTTCTTCGACGATTTCGACACGACGATTTCGCCGGGTTTGGTCAGTTTGGCTTCGCCCCAGATGACGTCGACCTTGTTCTTCTTCATCAGGAAGCCGACGCCGCCGTTGAGCCGCAGCGAGACCTTTCGCGAGCGATCGACGACGGCGGCTGTGTCGACGCTGACCTTGCCGTCGATCTTCAGGCCGTAGTCCTTCAGATGATCCGAATAGTGCATGATCTCGGCCGAGCGCAGCAGCGCCTTGGTCGGAATGCAGCCCCAGTTGAGGCAGATGCCGCCAAGGTGCTCGCGCTCGACGATCGCCGTCTTGAAGCCGAGCTGAGCGGAGCGCACGGCCGTGACATAGCCGCCGGGGCCGGAGCCGATGATGATGACGTCGTAGTTCTCAGCCACGGCTTTCTCCTTCACAATTCCAGCATGAGGCGCACGAGCGGCGCCAGCGCATGCCCGATGTTCCGCGTATTTTCCGCGTCGAGGTGGACGCCGTCGAGCGGCGTCGTTTTGGCCACCGAGCCGGCATCGAAGAAGCCGCAGCCGGCTTCGTCGGCAAGGGCGGAATACTGCGCCGCCAATCGCAACGAGGCCTCATCGCCGCCGGCGAACATTTCCTTGAATTCGGCATTCTCCGTGCGGCTGACTACGGGCGGTGCGACGATCAGTATCTGCGGCGCCAGCCAATCGAACGGGTAATCGTGGCCGAGCACGATATCGATCAGGCGTTGCACGCCTTGCTTGGCCGCGACCGGATTGCCGTGAATCCACGGCTTCATATCGTTGGCGCCGAGCATGATGATGATCAAATCAATCGGCGCATGCGTCGTCAGGATTGTTGGCAACAGCCTTGCGCCATTGCGGTCCGCCCCGGCCAAGTGATCGTCGAAGGCGGTGGTTCGGCCATTCAGGCCTTCGGCAATGATCTCGACGCCGCTGCCCAATGCCGCCTGCAGCACGCTCGGCCAGCGATCTTCCAGCGGATGCCGGCCGAGGTTTGCCGCGTCATAGCCCCAGGTCAGCGAATCGCCATAGCAGAGGACCGTCTTCATGTGCCTGCCCCGCCGAAACCTGGTTGCGTGCGCCCCAAACGCCAGCGCACGAAAAGCCACTGAACCAGCACCGTAGCGATGCCTGGCAGGACGAGACCGGCGACGATAGGAAGATCGCTTGACCACTGGCGCTTGCCCGGCGGCTGGGAGAAAGTCCAGCCGATCAGGGCAACTCCAATGAGCACAAAAAATGCCACCCCTATGATCGCCGTCAGTTTTGTTGCCCGTTGTGGGTCCGACATGAATTGTGCGATTAAGAATGCGAGCGTCGCGAAGATGGTGACGAGAGCCGAGATCATGAATACAAGGATGTACTCCACGTCGGCATTGGTGGCGACGGCGAGCCACTGCACCACCAATCCGCCGGCCAAACCGGAAAGAAAGAAGGCAAAAAGGCTGGTGAAGAATTTCCGCACCGCCCTGTTCCCCTCTCTTAGACCAGCATGCCCATCGGATTTTCGATCATACGCTTGAAGGCGACGAGCAGCTCGGCGCCGAGCGCACCGTCGACTGCGCGGTGATCGGTCGACAGCGTCACCGACATGATTGTTGCGATCTTGATCTCGCCGTTCTTGACCACTGCGCGCTGTTCGCCGGCGCCGACCGCCAGGATCGTCGCATGTGGCGGGTTGATGACGGCAGAAAAATCCTTGACGCCGAACATGCCGAGATTGGACACCGCCGTGGTGCCGCCCTGATATTCTTCCGGCTTCAGCTTGCGGCTGCGGGCGCGGCCGGCAAGATCCTTCATCTCGTTGGAGATGACGGACATCGTCTTTTCGTCAGCACGCCGGATGATAGGGGTGATCAGGCCGCCGGGGATCGATACGGCAACGCCGACATCGGCGTGCTTGTGCTTGATCATGGCGTTTTCTGTCCACGACGCATTGGCATCCGGCACCGCCATCATCGCCATGGCCAGAGCCTTGATGACCATGTCGTTGACGGAAAGCTTGTAGGCCGGCGTTTCGCCCTTCTCGGTCTTCTTCACCGGGGCGGCCGCATTGATCTGCGTGCGCAGCGCCAGAAGTGCGTCGAGCTCGCAGTCGAGCGTCAGATAGAAATGCGGAATGGTGGTCTTGGCCTCGACCAGCCGGCGCGCGATGGTCTTGCGCATATTGTCGTGCGGGACAAGCTCGTAGGAGCCTTCGGCAAACAGTTTGAGCACCTGCTCGTCCGACATCGCCTTGGGTGCTGCGGCCGCAGGTGCCGGAGCGCCGGCGGGCGCCGCTTTTGCTGCTGGTGCCGCCTTGGCGCCGCCACTGGAAATCGCGGCATCGACATCGGCCTTGACTACGCGACCATGCGGGCCGGAGCCCGTCACCGCCGACACATCGACACCGGCCTCCTTGGCGATGCGGCGGGCCAATGGCGAGGCGAAGATGCGCTCACCGTTTGCATGGCCGTTGGCGACCGGCGCCGCTTCCGCCTTAGGTACAGCAGGCTCCTGCTTCGGCGCTTCGGGCTTTGGTGTTTCAGCTTTGGAGGCGTCCGCTTTCGGAGCCTCAGCCTTTGCCGGCGCAGCGCCGTCACCGCTTTTCGCGGCGGCCGCCGCATCCTCCCCCTCGGCCGCCAGCACCGCGATCAGCGCATTGACCTTGACGCCTTCAGTGCCGGCCGGAACCACCAGCTTGGCAACCGTACCTTCGTCGACGGCTTCGACTTCCATCGTTGCCTTGTCGGTCTCGATCTCGGCAATCACGTCGCCCGGCGAAACCTTGTCGCCTTCCTTGACGAGCCACTTGGAAAGGTTGCCTTCTTCCATCGTGGGCGAAAGCGCCGGCATGGTGATGTTGATTGGCATTTTGTCCTCCCACCCTGCTCAGCGATACGTGACGGCTTTGACCGCCTCGACGACCTCGCCGACATTGGGCAGCGCCAGCTTTTCGAGGTTCGCCGCATAGGGCATCGGCACGTCCTTGCCGGCAATGGTGATGACCGGTGCGTCGAGGAAATCGAAGGCGCGCTGCGAGACCTGATTGGCGATATGGTCGCCGACCGAGTTCTGCGGAAAGCCTTCCTCGACCACCACCAGGCGATTGGTCTTTTTGACCGAGGCGATGATCGTGTCGAAGTCGAGCGGGCGAATGGTGCGCAAGTCGATGATCTCGGCATCGATGCCCATGCCGCGCAACTCCGCCTCCGCCTTGATCGCATAGGTCATGCCGATGCCGAACGAGACGATGGTCACGTCCTTGCCGGATTTGTGAATGCGCGCCTTGCCGATCGGCAACACGAAATCGTCCATCTTCGGCACGTCGAAGGAGTGGCCGTAAAGGATTTCGTTTTCGAGGAAGATGACCGGGTTCGGGTCGCGGATCGCCGCCTTAAGCAGACCCTTGGCGTCAGCGGCGGTATAAGGCATCACCACCTTCAGGCCGGGAATATGGCTGTACCAGGCGGCATAGCATTGCGAATGCTGCGCGGCGACGCGGGCAGCCGCGCCGTTCGGGCCGCGAAAGACGATCGGGGCGCCCATCTGGCCGCCGGACATATAGAGCGTCTTGGCGGCCGAATTGATGATCTGGTCGATCGCCTGCATGGCGAAGTTGAAGGTCATGAATTCGACGATCGGCTTCAAGCCGGCCATCGCCGCGCCAACACCAACGCCGGCAAAGCCGTGCTCGGTGATCGGCGTGTCGACCACGCGCCGCGGACCGAATTCCTGCAACAGGCCTTGCGTGATCTTGTAGGCACCCTGGTACTCGGCAACCTCCTCGCCCATGACAAAGACGTCGCCATCGCGGCGCATTTCCTCCGCCATTGCATCGCGCAAGGCTTCACGCACTGTGGTCGAGACCATTTCGGTGCCGGCCGGGATGTCCGGATCGGCGGCAATTTCCAGCCTGGGCGCGGCGGCAACAGGTGCTGCCGCTTCGTTCTTGGCCGGAGCAGCCGCGGGGGCCGGAGCAGCCGCGGGGGCCGGAGCAGCCGCGGACGCTTCCGCTTGCGACTCGATAGCCTCCTCGCCGATGCCTTCGCCTGCCTCGTCGATGTCTTCGCCATCGACGGCCAGCACAGCGATCAGTGTGTTGACCTTGACACCCTCAGTGCCGGCAGGAACCACGATCTTGGCAAGCGTGCCATCGTCCACGGCTTCGACTTCCATCGTTGCCTTGTCGGTCTCGATCTCGGCAATGGCGTCACCGGCTACGACCTTATCGCCCTCTTTCTTCAACCACTTGGAAACATTACCCTCTTCCATGGTCGGCGAGAGGGCGGGCATGAGAATTTCGATCGGCATGTCCTTGCCCTCTCGTTAGAGTACGATATCGGTCCAGAGCTCCGACGGATCCGGCTCCGCGTCGTTCTGGGCGAATTCTGCGGCGTCGGCGACGACGTCGCGGACTTCCTTGTCGATGGCCTTGAGCTCGTCCTCGCTTGCCCATTTTTTGTCGAGCAGCCGCGCCTTGACCTGCTCGATCGGGTCACGTTCTGAGCGCATTTTCTGCACTTCTTCCTTGGAGCGGTATTTTGCCGGATCCGACATCGAATGGCCGCGGTAACGATAGGTCTGCATTTCGAGAATGAGCGGCCCATTGCCGGCGCGGCACCATTCGGCGGCGAGGTCGCCGGCGGCCTTCACGGCGCGCACATCCATGCCGTCGACCTGGATGCCTGGAATCTTGAAGGAGGCGCCGCGGTGCGAGAAATCCGTCTCGGCCGACGAGCGCGAGACCGAGGTGCCCATGGCGTAGCGGTTGTTCTCGATGATGTAGATCACCGGAAGCTTCCACAGCGAGGCCATGTTGAAGCTTTCGTAGACCTGGCCCTGGTTCGCGGCGCCATCGCCGAAATAGGTCAGCGTCACATTGTTGTTGCCGCGATAACGGTTGGCGAAGGCAATGCCGGTGCCGAGCGACACTTGCGCGCCGACGATGCCGTGGCCGCCGTAAAAATGCTTCTCCTTGGAGAACATGTGCATGGAGCCGCCCTTGCCTCTGGACAGGCCGCTACGGCGCCCGGTCAGTTCGGCCATGACGCCGCGCGGCGACAACTCCATGGCCAGCATATGACCATGGTCGCGATAGGCGGTGATCATCTGGTCGCCATCGATCAGCGCCATCTTCATGCCGGTAACGACCGCTTCCTGGCCGATGTAGAGGTGGCAGAAACCGCCGATGAAGCCCATGCCGTAAAGCTGGCCGGCCTTTTCCTCGAAGCGGCGGATGAGCAGCATGTGCCGGTAGCCGGCAAGCTCCTGGTCCTTGGTGAATTCAACAGGCTTTGGGGTGGAAAGGCCCGGCGTTTTGCCGTCTGATTTGGATTTGGCAGGCGCTTTTCTGGTGGCGGTGGCCATGCATCACTCCCTGTTGGCGTCTCTTGGCGGACAGCGAGGGAGATCAGTTCTCCCACCGATTTGAGGCAGGCTAACATGCAGGGAAGGCTTTCGCCATGCCGAAAACGCATGGCTGTCATGCATCTAAGCAATTAAAATCATTGCAAATATCGCTGATTAACTGAAATCAGGTTATCTTGCGACCGGCAGCATGATGGTGATCTCGTCGGCGTGGGACAGATTAAGCGCCTTGCGCGCCTGCTCGTCCAGCATGTCCTTCTCCAGCGTGCCCTCATGCATCAGCTGAACGCGGCGCTCGAGATCGATCCGGCGCGCCTTGACGGCATCGAGCCTGCCCTGCAATTCGGCAGTCTCAGCTTCGAGCTGATACTTGGAATAGATGCCGAACTCGCCATGATAGGCATGGAAGCCGAAATAAGTCAGGAACACCACGCAGAGCGAGGGGATGATCAGCCGGCCGGTGTTTCTTTGCTTGTGCTGGCGTGTCCACATGATCCGAATCCTCTACGCCGCCTTTGTCGCCCGATTGTGCTTAATGGACGGTTACGGATTGCTGGATTCGGAGCCCTGAAAGCAAAAGGGCGGGAATGTCCCCGCCCTCGCCCACCCGGATTTTCTGTCGAAAAATCAGCTTTTAACGATCGACTTGCCGGCATATCGCGCCTGCTTGCCGAGCTCCTCTTCGATGCGGATGAGCTGGTTGTACTTGGCCATGCGGTCCGAGCGTGACAGCGAGCCAGTCTTGATCTGCCCGCAATTGGTGGCAACGGCGAGGTCGGCGATGGTCGAATCCTCGGTCTCGCCCGAGCGGTGCGACATCACCGCGGTATAGCCGGCCTTGTGCGCGGTCTCGACGGCGTCGAGCGTTTCGGTAAGCGAGCCGATCTGGTTGACCTTGACCAGGATCGAATTGGCGACACCCATGCGGATGCCGTCGCGCAACCGCGCCGTGTTGGTGACGAACAGATCGTCGCCAACCAACTGCGTTTGCTTGCCGATGAGATCGGTCAACATTTTCCAACCGTCCCAGTCATCCTCGGCCAGGCCGTCCTCAATGGTGATGATCGGGTAGTCGGCAGCGAGTTTGGCCAGATATCTGGCCTGCGCCTTCGGGTCGCGGGTCTTCTTCTCGCCTTCATAGACGTAGTTGCCATCCTTGAAGAATTCGGTCGCCGCGCAGTCGAGGCCTAGCGCAACCTCCTCGCCGGGCTTGAAGCCAGCCTGCTCGATCGATTCCATGATGAAGTCGAGCGCGGCCGGCGCGCTCTTCAGGTTGGGAGCAAAGCCGCCCTCATCCCCGACATTGGTGTTGTGGCCGGCGTCCTTCAGCTTCTTTCGCAGCGTATGAAAGATCTCCGAGCCCCAGCGCACGCCGTCGCGCAGTGTCGGCGCGCCGATCGGCAGGATCATGAATTCCTGGAAATCGATCGGGTTGTCGGCATGCGCGCCGCCATTGATGATGTTCATCATAGGCACCGGCAGCACATGGGCCTTGGTGCCGCCGACATAACGGTAGAGCGGTAGGTCGGCCGCTTCGGCCGCGGCCTTGGCCACCGCCAACGACACGCCGAGGATGGCATTGGCGCCGAGCCGGCTCTTGTTGGCCGTACCATCGAGCTCGATCATGGTCTGGTCGATATGGATCTGATTCTCTGCCTCCATGCCGCCGATCGCCTCGAACAGCTCGCCGTTCACCGCCTCGACCGCCGTGAGCACGCCTTTGCCGAGATAGCGGGGGCCGCCATCGCGCAGTTCGACCGCCTCATGCGCGCCGGTCGAGGCGCCGGACGGCACCGCGGCGCGACCCATCGAGCCGTCTTCGAGCACGACGTCGACCTCGACGGTCGGATTTCCGCGGCTGTCCAGGATTTCACGCCCGACAATGTCGATGATGGCCGTCATTGCGATGTCCCCGATTGATCTATTGAAGCGTCGCGCACCTCTTAGCCAAAGCGCCGCAAAACGCAATCGGGGCACTTGCAAATATTGCCGTGCGCTACGGGATTCACGAAGCACGAAGCGCTGTCATCATTTGTCATACGCGGCATGCCGGTTTCTGGTTTATGGCTGTTGTCGCGCGGGGCGAAACAGGAGGAGTTTCGCCATGTCCCAGTTGAGCGGTATTGTGAGTTTGTTCCTGATCGCGGCTGCGTTCCTGACGTCGTGCGACAATCAGCAACCCCCGCAGGGATCGTCGCCTTTGCCGGCCCTGCAGATTGCGCAGTAGCATCCCGCCACATCGAAAGGCCCCCGATTTCCCGGGGGCCTTTTTTTGATTCCAGGAGACTTAGTCAGTGCCAGTAAGGCTCGACCTTGTAGTAATTGTATGAGGCATCACGCGCGGCCTCGCCGTCGGCGCCGGTCAGCTCGTTGATCGAATAGGAAGGAGCGGCCATCAACTGGTCTTTGGTGAACGGCACGACATAGCCGCCCCTGTTCTCATCATAGTCAAGGCTCGCCCACGGAATGGCGTGGTATTTCTCGCCGATGCCGAGAAATCCGCCAAAACCGATCACGGCAAACATGATTCCGTTCGACAATTTGTCGAGCATGACGTCCTCGATGTCGCCGATATGAGTGCCTTCCGTATTGTAGACCGATGTGCCGATAACCCGCGAAGCGGCGATGGCTTCGGTGTGTCCCGTCTGGGTCGTCATGGTGTGCTCCTCGTCGTCGTTGACATTAGATTTTGACAATGAGGGCCGCGGGCTAAGGTTCCAGGCGGGTTCGAAATTCTTCAAAGTTTTCTTGGCCGCGCTGCTGTGGCGCAACTGCTGGTTCAACCCACGCTTTTGGCAATGCGATCGAACGCCATCAGCCGTTCAAGCAATGCGGGAAGATCCTTTAGCGGCACCATGTTGGGACCGTCGGAAGGCGCGTTGTCGGGGTCCTGGTGCGTCTCGATGAAGACGCCGGCGACGCCAACCGCGACGGCCGCGCGCGCCAGCGTCTCGACAAAGCGCCGGTCGCCTCCAGACGAACCGCCCTGCCCACCCGGCTGCTGCACGGAATGTGTGGCATCGAAAATCACCGGCGCGCCGATCTCGGCCATGATCGGCAGCGCCCGCATGTCGGACACCAGGGTGTTGTAGCCAAAGGATGCGCCGCGCTCGGTGACCAAGACATTGGCGTTGCCGGAGCCGATGATCTTGGCGACGACGTTCTTCATGTCCCACGGCGCGAGGAATTGGCCCTTCTTCACATTGACCACCTTGCCGGTTCTTGCAGCAGCAATCAGCAAATCGGTCTGCCGGCTAAGGAAGGCAGGAATCTGCAGGATATCGGCATGCGGAGCGACGATCGCGCATTGTTCCTCAGTGTGGACGTCGGTCAGGATCGGCAGCGAAAAATTCTTGCGCAAGTCGTCGAAGATCGGCATTGCCGCTTCAAGTCCTGCACCGCGCGTGCCGCCAAGAGACGTGCGATTGGCCTTGTCGTAGCTGGTCTTGTAGACGAGCCCAATGCCGAGCCTTTCGGTCAATTCCTTTAGCGCACCGGCCATGTCGAAAGCGTGCTGCCGCGATTCCAGCTGGCATGGACCGGCGATCAGCGACAGGGGCGCACCGTTGCCGAAAATGACCTTGCCGATCGCAACGGAGGAATTTGGCATCAGTGGATTGAGCTTGTTCATGCGATCTCCCGGAATATGAAGGCTGAGCCCTGGCCTGGCGCCGGCGGCACGATGATATCACCGCCGCGCATGTGGTGTTCGACGGAATTGGCTGCAAGCAGCTTGGCGACGGCATCGCCGTGCCAAATCGAAAAGACGATCCCAGCAAAGCGGAGTTCAGATGGCGCGCCGGCAGGAATGCCGAAGCGTGCCGAATAGGCTGCAGGATCCAGAACGGTCACGACGGCATTCGGCAGCTCGTAGGCAGTGCCGCCCTGCGCCTTGATCCCGGCTGCGATCGAAATCACATTGCGTTGTTCGAAGGGTTCGCCACTGACTGCCACGATTTCGACAATGCCGGTTGCGCCATTGGCGTGAGCCTGCAACGCAGTGCGGTCGACGTTCGGCGCATTGATCCGCTCGCAGGCGAAGAGAAAAGCGTCCGTTGCCTTGCCTGTAGCCGCGAAGGCCAGTTTGAACGATGCGGTGTCGCTCTTTCCCGCCGCATCGGTGAAGGCGCGCGAAAAGCTGAGCATGTCTCCCGCCGACAATCCGGCTTCCATGTAGCGTGCGTGGTCCGCGGCGGCGCTTTCGGTGCCCAGCGCCACGGCAGAAAATCCTTCATCGCCGTTTTCTTCGCGATAAGTGCGATCACGCGCGACAAAGACATTACGGTTCGCGATCGCCGTTGCCACGGCCTGTCTGTCGGCGACCGCGAGCGGCTCGAGATAGGTGCCGTCGGTGAGGAAGACACAGCAGTTTTCCGTTCCGAAAGGGTGGATACCTGTCGGCGCAACGGTAAAGCCGAGCAAGGTCAAGCGCGCCCGCGAAACATCGAGGCTCGCGGTCGGCAGCACCAGGTGATCGAGCGGACGAGGGCTTGCGGGGGTGTTCTCGGTCATGTCCCGCGCGATGTGCCTCATTCCTGAAAATGGTTCAAGGGCTTAGCCGGCGCGTCAGCGGCAAGACCACATCAGGGCGTAGGGGACAGCAGCTCGTCAACTTGCAACGATGTCGGCCGAATAACGCAATTCGCGCAGCGGTTTGACCCGGCTGGTCGTCTCTGCATAGAGCGGATGCGCCTTGTAGGCGGCGAGCGCCGCTTCGTCCTCGAACTCGGCGTAGACGACCACATCGATCTCATCCGAGAGCGGGTCGACCTTGGTGTTGAGCGTTACCTCGAAATGACGCGAATGAGGTATCTTGCCAAGCGCCAGGAGACCCGTGCGCACTGCCTCGACATCCGCTTTATGCCGTGCGCTGAAGAAAACGATATGCCGGATCAACCCAGCCTCCTCGACCGTTGGACCAGCGTTCTTTTGTGTCAGCGGGAGCGTGCCGTCAATCGGCAGGTTTGTCGCGTCGGACGAACCGTGGCAACGAAGATAAACTACACCATGCTAGTTACATAGTGCACGATGCGGGTCACCTCCCTCACCGTCCTGTCGAGGTAGCGGCCTTGGTTGTAAATGCCGTCCCAGATCAGGAAAAAGGTGACGGTCGTGATGACGATGACATAACGCATGACTAAAACTAGCGCATATGGACGGTTGCAACCATAGCAATTCCCGGCCCTACTGGGACCCTCCCCCGAATTTTAGCGGCCTTTGGTCTGTATGCTGCGATGCTTGCTGGCCAGAATGGCGCTACCGCTGCAGGGGCGCCTTGAAAAGATAATCCCGCTCGGCTTCGACGACCGCTTCAGGAATCATATCATGCGCAAACGGACGATCTCCCTCGTTGCAATTCTTGTCGCTGCAGGCGCCGTCTGGCTCAACAACACCTCGCTGCTGTCGAGCCGGCCGGCCGGCACCCCTTCCGTGCTTGCCCATCGCGGCCTGGCTCAGGATTTCGACCGTACGAACCTCGGATCGGAAACATGCACGGCTGCTCGCATGCTGACGCCGCGCCATTGCTTCCTCGAAAACACGATATCCTCGATGGAAGCCGCCTTCGCGCTCGATGCGGACGCGCTCGAACTCGATGTCCATCCCACTACGGACGGCAAGTTCGCCGTCTTCCACGACTGGACGCTGGATTGTCGCACCGACGGCAAGGGTGAAACGCGCAGCCATGCAATGTCCGAATTGAAGACGCTCGATATCGGTTATGGCTACACTGCCGATGGCGGCAAGACCTTTCCGTTTCGCGGCAAGAGTGTCGGCATGATGCCGTCGCTGGATGAAGTCTTACAGCGCTTCCCGAACCGGCGCTTCAATATCAACATCAAAAGCAACGATCCCAAGGAAGGCGAGATGCTGGCCGCGTGGCTCGCCACATTGACGCCGGCCGAGCGCGCCAATCTGACGGTCTATGGCGGTGACAGGCCTATAGAAGCAGTGAAGGCAGCGTTGCCGGATATGCACACGCTGAGCCGCGCATCCCTGACGCGCTGCATTCTTCGCTATGCTGCGCTCGGCTGGAGCGGCTACGTTCCGGATGCCTGCCGCCAGGGCACTTTGCTCATTCCCTTCAACGTCGCGAAGTGGATGTGTGGCTGGCCCGATCGTTTTCTCGACCGTATGGACAGCGTCGGCAGCCGCGTCGACCTGCTCGGTCCCTATTCCGGTGGGATTTCGACGGACGCGCTGGATCTGGTCATGCCTGCCGTCAAGCGGCGTTTCGGACCACCTGCTTGAAGAGGCACCCGTCTCAAACGGATTGGCCGTATCGGGACAGGATCTTAGCGCTGAGACAGTTTCGAGCCGACGCTCAAATCCTCGCCTCAAAGAGTGATGCGGTATTTTGCAAAGCCTGCTTCGCCCTCGCCTGCCGGCTCGATCTTCAGCGACTTCACCTGCGCAATAAACTCCTTCGCCCTGGCGCCGGTCTCGAACATGACGCTGGTTCCCGGTAGTGGCGCAAACGACCAGTTGGCGTCCGCCGACGGGTTGATGGTGCCTTTGCTGATAATGTAGCGCACGATCACGTCGCGGTTGGTGTCGGGCGCTTCGTAGATGATCTTCGACGCATTGATCTCCGGGAAATTGCCCCCGCCGCCGGCCCGGTAGTTGTTGGTGGCGACGACGAATTTCCGCTCGGGATCAATTGGTTTGCCGTCGAACATCAAGTCAATGATGCGGTTAGAGCCGGCATTCACCCGCCCACCCTTCGAATCATATTTCGGTGGCTGCGACAGATCGATCTTGTAGGTGACGCCGTCGATCACGTCGAAATTATAGGATGGGAAGTCGGAGTCGATGAGCGCCTGGTCGGCTAAGCCCGGTTCGATCCGGTTGAAGATGCCGGCCGACATTTCCAGCCATTCCTTCACCTCTGCTCCGGTGATTTCGACGGCTCGCACCGTGTTTGGATAGAGGTAGAGATCGGCGACGTTCTTGATGGCGATATCACCCACCGGCACATCGGTGTAGTAGTCGGCGCCGTTGCGCCCGCCGGCCTTGAACGGTGCCGCCGCCGACAGCAGCGGCATATCCTTCCATTCGGTGTTTTTCAGGATGTCCTTCAAGTACCAGGTCTGCGCCTGGCTGACGATCTGCACCGACGGATCGTCGGCGACCAGCGCAAAATAGGAATAGAGCGGCGCCGAGGTTTTGCCGACGGGCCGGCGCACATAGGCAAGCGTCGCCTCGTGGTCCTGTTTGAGCGCGTCGATGATGCGCTGGTCGTCCGCGACGGTCGGCTTGTTCGTTTTGTCGACCCGCTCAAAGATCGGCCTGGCCTCAGAGGTCGTCGAAACGATTTTCCACGTCGATCCGTCGCGCTCCAGCAACAGGTCGATCAGCCCCATATGCGAGCCCCAGAAGCCGGCCATGACGGCGGGCTTGCCTTGCAACGTGCCTTTCGCCGTATCGACGGCTTCCAGCGACTGAAAGTCCTTCTTGCCGGGGAAGACCAGATGCTGGTGGCCGGTGAACACCGCATCGATACCTTCGACACCGGCAACGAAGAAGGAGGCGTTCTCCATCATGTCGCTTTGCTTCACGTCGATGCCGGAATGGGAGAGCGCAATGACGATGTCGGCGCCTTCTTCCTTCATTTGCGGCACCCACGCCTTGGCCGCCTCGACGATGTCGCGCGTCTTGACGCTGCCTTCGAGATTTTTCAGGTCCCAGACCATGATCTGCGGCGGCACGAAGCCGATGATGCCGATCCTGATCGACTGCTCGGCGCCCGATCCGTCCTTGATCTTCCTGTCGAGGACGACGTAAGGATTGAGATAAAGCTTGTCGTCGCGCGGGTTCGCGGCGAGCTCCGTGCCGCGGATCAAATTCGCGCAGACAAACGGGAAATTGGCACCGGCCAGCACCTTGTCCATGAACGACAGGCCATAGTTGAATTCGTGGTTGCCGAGCGTCGAGCATTCGTAGCCGCAGGTTCATACCCTTCATGACCGGATGCACCATCCTTCATCCCCCTCTCGTAGGCGATGTAGTCGCCCATCGGGTTGCCTTGCAGAAGGTCGCCATTATCGATCAGCATCGCGTTGGTTGCTTCCTTGCGCACGGCTTCAATCAATGATGCCGTTCGCGACAGCCCCATCGCGTCGTTAGCTTTGTCGGCGTAGTAATCGTAAGGCAGCACGTTCACGTGGATGTCGGTCGTCTCCATAATCCTCAGATGCGCCTGATTGGCTTGAGCCCGGGCGGAGAACGGGTGCAGCATGATCAGCGCTCCGCTGGCGGCGACGCCGGCGAGGAAATCGCGGCGTGAGACGAGGTGGCGCAACTGAGACATTCGTTTTCTCTTTCTTCCACGACGTGACAAGTCCTGCCCGAAGCAAAGCTTCGCGCCGAAATCCAGCCGAGTCCAGAAGCCGATTCCATCAAGAGGAGGTGACGCGCCGATGAGTGTCCGGCAGCGAACAATCAGCCCTTATCGTCGTCGCCCTGGGTGATCAGCCGAGCGCTGCGCTGACCGGTGAAGTAGATCCATAGCCAGCTCAGGGAAACCGCAAGCCGGTTACGAAAGCCGATCAGGAAGTAAATATGCGCCAAGCCCCACAGCCACCAGGCAAGCCGGCCGGTGAACTTGATCCAGCCGAAATCAATGACCGCGGCGCGCTTGCCGATCGTCGCCAGATCGCCGTCATGCCTGTAGCTGAAAGGGCGCGGTGTCGCGTCACCGGCAAGCCTTGCCTTGATCGTCGCGGCGACGTGCCGTCCCTGCTGCTTGGCGGCGGGCGCGACGCCCGGCACCAGCCGGCCATCCGGCCGCAGGACGTGCGCTGCGTCACCGATGACGAAAATCTCCGGGTTTCCCGGCACACTCAGGTCGGGCTCGACAAGCACTCTGCCCGCGCGGTCCGCTGCCACGCCGAGCCATTCGGCGGCCGGCGAAGCGGCGACGCCCGCCGCCCACAGGATTGTCCTGGCCGGCAAATGTGTGTCGCCGAAGACGACACCCTCGGCATCGCAGCGCGTAACCGCCCGGCCGAGTTCGACGATTACGCCGAGCCGCTCGAGCGCCTTCGTTGCATAATCGGAGAGTTCGGGAGCGAAATTGGAGAGGATGCGGTCGCCGGCCTCAATCAGCACCACACGCGTCTGCCGCGTGTCGATGTTACGGAACTCGCCGCGCAGCGTGTCGTGCGCCAGTTCGGCAATGGTGCCGGCCAGTTCCACGCCGGTCGGCCCGCCGCCGACGATCGCCAGCGTCAGCAATGCCTGGCGCTTAGCGGGATCGGTTTCCCGCTCGGCCTGCTCGAAAGCCAAAAGAATACGCCGTCGAATGGTGGTGGCGTCCTCCAGCGTCTTCAGGCCCGGGGCGAACGGCTCCCATTCGTCATGGCCGAAATAGGCGTGCCGCGCGCCGGTGGCCAGCACCAGCGTGTCGTAAGCGACCGTGCCGCCGTCCTGCAGCAGCACGCGCTTGCCGTCGCGGTCGATTCCGGTCACGGTGGCGAGCAGCGTCGTCACGTCATTGCGCTTGCGGAGAAGATGGCGGATCGGCCAGGCCACTTCGGAGGTGGCCAGCGCCGTCGTCGCCACCTGGTAGAGCAGCGGCTGAAACAGATGGTGGTTGCGCCTGTCGATCATGGTGATGCGCACCGGCGCGCGGGCAAGTGCGCGGGTGAACTCGAGGCCACCGAAACCGGCGCCTACGACGACGACGTGATGGTTCGCTGTGTTCATCTCACTCATCCCTCTCGCCAAGGCTGATGTAAGTATCGTTGTGCAGTGCAGCAATGGCTGCACTGCAACTGCCTGGGACTCGTCTCTTGATGTCGTGAATACGCATGCTGCAGGCTCATTCCCGGATATAGCTTACGTCCCGGATACGACTTGGTTGGAACAGTATATTGCAGGTGAAGCATGGCTAGGAATGAAGACGAAAGCTCAGCGCAATACGCCTCGCCGCCTTGTTTTATGCACGAGCTCGATCCGGAGTTCCAAGCGCCGCTATCCGACTGGACCGATGTAAGGCGCTGGCGCAAGGCCGAGCGCGAGCGGTTGATCGTATCCCGCCTTGCCGTTTCAGCCGACAGGCGCGCAGCTATGTCGCAGCGCATTGCCGAAGGGCTCGACGCGGTGATCGGCGACATCGCCGGCCGCATGGTCAGCCTCTACTGGCCGTTTCGCGGCGAGCCGGACCTGCGCCCGTGGATGGAGACCGTTAACGCGCGGGGGGGCCGCACGGCGTTGCCCGTCGTCGTCGAGAAAGACCGGCCGCTTGTCTTTCGCGCCTATACCCACGGAGACCGGCTGGAGAAGGGCGTCTGGAATATCCCGATACCGGCCGAGGGCGATCCGGTGCTGCCCGACATCGTCATTTCGCCGATCGTCGGCATCGATCCCGGGCAGTTTCGCCTGGGTTATGGCGGCGGCTTCTTCGATCGCACGCTTGCCGCGATGCCCTTCAAACCGCTGGTCATCGGCGTCGGCTACGAACTGCAGCGCATCGTCACCATCTACCCGCAGCCGCACGACATTCCGATGGACCGCGTGGTGACCGAGGCATTCAACACCTAGGCGAGTTCGGGGCCTAAGCGAGCTCAGGCTTCATTCCCACGGCCGTGCGATCGACGATTTCGCGCAAGGCAAAGGACGAATTGATCTTCGTCACATGCGGCATTGCCGACAGCCACTCCTTGTGGATGCGTTCGTAGTCGACGAGATCCTTAGCCGCTATGCGCAGGATGTAATCATATTCACCCGACATCAGATGGCAGGACAGGACGTTCGGGCAGCGCTTTATCGCCGCCTCGAAATCCGACAACGTCTTCTCGAACTGCCCGGACAGCGATATATGCACGATCGCCGTCATCTGGTGCCCAAGTGCAGCGTTGGACAGCCGGGCGTGATAGCCGCGGATGGTTCCGGATTTCTCCAGATTGTCCAGCCGCCGCGAACAGGCCGACTGCGACAGGCCAACCTTCTCGGCGAGCGCTGCGTTGGGTATCCGCCCGTCCTTCTGCAACGTCTCGAGAATGGCGATATCAATCCTGTCGAGCGGCATTTTTGCGGGTTCCTGCGACAATTCCAATGTTTTGCGCAACGATTATCGAAGAGTGACCTCTCAGGCAAGCGCATTCGCAAACACTTACCGAACGATTCGTGGTTCACTATCTCTAGACAGGGAACAGCCCTAAAAGGGCCGGATCAGGAGAAAAAAGATGCGCGTCGGTTGCCCCCGGGAAATCAAGAACCATGAATACCGCGTCGGCCTGACACCCGGCTCGGTCCGCGAATATGTCGCGCATGGCCATGAAGTGCTTATCGAGACGGGCGCCGGCGCCGGCATCGGCGCCGATGACAACGCGTATCGCGCCGCCGGCGCCACGATCGCCAAAACGGCCGCCGACGTTTTTGGCAAGTCTGACATGATCGTGAAGGTCAAGGAGCCGCAGCCAAACGAATGGGTTCAGCTCCGCGACGGCCAGATCCTCTATACCTATCTGCATCTTGCTCCGGATCCGGAGCAGACCAAGGGCCTGCTGGCCTCTGGCGTGACCGCAATAGCATACGAGACCGTCACCGACGAGCGCGGCGGCCTGCCGCTCTTGGCGCCGATGTCGGAAGTTGCCGGCCGCCTGTCGATCCAGGCGGGCGCCACGGCGCTGCAAAAGGCCAATGGCGGCCGCGGCGTGCTGCTTGGCGGCGTGCCCGGCGTGCTGCCCGGCAAGGTGACCGTGCTCGGCGGCGGCGTCGTCGGCCTGCATGCCGCACGGATGGCTGCCGGCCTTGGCGCCGACGTCACCATCATTGACCGCTCGATCCCGCGCCTGCGTCAGCTCGATGATATCTTTGGCGGCCGCGTCCACACCCGCTACTCGACCGTCGAGGCGCTGGAGGAAGAGTGTTTTTCGGCTGACATCGTCGTCGGCGCCGTGCTGATCCCGGGGGCAGCAGCGCCCAAGCTGGTGACGCGCGAAATGCTGTCGGGCATGAAGAAAGGCGCCGTGCTGGTCGACGTCGCCATCGACCAGGGCGGCTGCTTCGAGACCTCGCACGCCACCACCCATGCCGAGCCAACCTATGAAGTTGACGGCGTCATCCACTATTGCGTCGCCAACATGCCGGGTGCGGTGCCGGTCACCTCGGCCCACGCGCTCAACAATGCGACGCTGCACTATGGCCTGCAGCTCGCCGACAAGGGCCTCAAGGCGCTGGTAGACGACCACCATCTGCGCAACGGGCTGAACGTCCACAAGGGCAAGATCACGAATCGCGCGGTGGCCGAAGCGCTCGGTTACGAACTGGTCGAGCCGAAGGCCGTTCTCGCGGCCTGAGCTGTTCGAATCTGCTTCTCCAGTGCCCGTCGGTTTCGTCCGACGGGTTTTTTCTTATGTGAAAAACTGAAAAGTGTCGGGCGCACGAAATAACCGGACAACAAAAAAGCGGAGCCAAAGCCCCGCTTCCTCGGTTGTCGAAAATTCCCGCCGGTTCATCCGCGGTCGGTAAATCGATCGACTGTCGCTTTCTACCGCCGGTATGCGACGGGAGTACGACAGCCCCAAGCCGGTGCGACCTGTCCGGTTACGCGCGGTCGATCCGGCACTGATAGCAATTGTTGCGCGCCGAGCGGATGTGGACGTAAGCAATGTCGTCGCGTTGGAACAACGTCTCTGCCCGTGCGGCAATGGCGTCGGTCGGAATGACGCCGCCGCTGCCGTAAACGATGCGGTCGTCCTTGCCATAACCGCGCACGATGTAATCGCTGCTTTCGAGCATTTCGGGAAGCAACTTAACCTCGGCAGCGCGTTCGCATTCTTCAGCATGAAGGAAGATCGGCCCGGTTTCGGCATAAGGCTGCAGCTCCGGAAAAGGCCGATAGGCCAGAACAAGATAGGCTTCTCCCGCAGCAACATTCTTCAAGCAATGACGGCAAGGCACGCCGTCGCCATCCGAAATCTTCCGCTCTGGCTTCAGGCCATAAGCATCCGGCCCGCCGCGCTGAACTGCGCGGACCGCATCGGTTGGCAAGGCTTTGAATTTTAGCGTCATGGCAAAATCTCCGGTGTCGTCGACCGGAAATTATGCTCGCAAGACAGAGCTTCCCACCCGATTCCTGCCGAAATGGATCAATCCATCAGCGCGTCGAGACCACGAACCAGACCTTTGATCTGCTGTACCCGCCTGATGGCAAGCAGCGTGCCCGCCACGTAAGGCGCCGCGGACGGGCCGGCGTCGTGGCGGATGGTCAGCCGCTCGTCTGGCAGGCCGAACAGCGCCTCGCAGGACAGGATGTAGGACGGCAGCCGAAGCGCGTGCACTTGCACCCCCTCGCCTGCGCCGACCGCACCCCCGCGTGTAGCCGGCACGCCAGAGACCTCCGAGACCGGCTTTGCCGTTGAGGCCTTGCGGATGTCGGCCAGCGCCTCAGCAAGCTCCCGTGCGGTACCGGAGGGCGCGTCGGGCTTCTTTGCACTGGCATAATCGATGACCTCGACATCCGGCACGTATTTTGCCGCCATAAGTGCAAACCGCTTCATCAGCGTGGCGGTGATGGAAAAGTTGCCAGCGGCAACGACGCCGACGCCATTGGCGCGCGCCGCGGCGTCGATGTCGGCATAGTCGGCAGCACCCAGTCCCGACGTGCCGATCACCGTGTGCCGTCCCTTGTCGATGGCGAGCAGCACATGGTCTTTCACGACATGCGGCTTGGTGAAGTCGACCAGCACGTCCGACGGCGCCTCCAGCGCCTCGGCCAGCGAGGCCGAAACGGTGATACCATTGGCCGGCATGCCAACGAGCAGGCCGGAATCCTGCCCCGCGCCGCTGCGTGACACAGCCCCGGCCAGCGCCATGTCGCCTTGCGCTCCGATCGCCGGAACCAGCGCCTTGCCGACCCAGCCGGTCGCGCCGGCCATTACCACGCGTATTGCCATCGTGCGATCCTCCATCACCATCGGTTTTTAGACGACAGCGATATGGAAAGAGCCAAGCTCATTCAAGTCGGGTCCGCCTTTGAGTGTTGATCCAGACCCTGGGGCGTTGCAAAGACAAGCTGAGGCTCGGATGAACGGGCCTGAAAATCAGGGCCGCATGACGCTGGCCGCGCGCTCGGCAAAAGGCATCGGATGTACGACCTCTTTTTTTTGCGCCACCGGCGCAAAACCGAGCTTTTGATAGAGCGGCAATGCCGCTGGATGATCGAGGGTGCAGGTCTGCACGGTCACCCGCTTTGGCCCGTGCGACCAGGCTGCGGCGATTGCCGCGCCGAGGAACCAGCGGCCGATGCCTTGCCCGGTCGCGTGCTCCATCATGCCGAAATAGGCGAGTTCCACTTCTTCCGGAAGATGCGGCTTGAGGTCGAAGAAGCCGGCCGGCGCACCGTCCAGATAAAGCACCCTGATGTCGCGGTCTTCACGGTGGATGCCCGCCGCAAGCTCCTCGTCGCTCAGCCTCAGCACATTGACCCAGTGCCATTTGCGGCCGACCCGATCCATCAAATAGCGGTAGAAATGCAGCGGAATGTCTTTGGTCTTGAGCAGCGCGATCTGGCGGTTGTACGGAAGCGGCGGCGAATAGGCAGGCGGCACGTGCATTTCGAGAAACGTCACGGTGACGTCGATGTCTTCCAGCGCTCCGTTTTCCATCACCGTCTGTCCTTGCCCGTCACGACGGGCGTGTCGGAAAGGCCGCCCCATTCGGTCCATGAACCGTCATAAAGCCTGTTGTCGGCATGGCCAAGCGTCTCCAAAGCTAGCGTGACGGCTGCCGCGGTGACGCCCGACCCGCAGGAGGTGACGACCGGCTTCGACAGGTCGATGCCGGCTCCTTCGATCACTTTGCGTAGCCTGTCCTTCGGCAACAATTCGCCGTTTTCCGAAAGCGCCGAAAACGGCACGTTGTGCGCGCCCGGCATATGGCCGGAGCGGATGCCGGGGCGCGGCTCCGGCTCGGTGCCGGCAAAACGGCCAGGCGAGCGCGCGTCGGCGATCTGGCTCTCCCCCGTCTCGACGATCCGGCGCATGTCGGCAAGGCTGGCGACGCGGGCGGCATCGAAGTTGGCATAAAACACGCAAGGCGCGATCTTCGTCGGCTCCGCCGTCACCGGCCGTCCGGCGGCGTTCCAATGATCGAAGCCGCCGTCGAGTATATAGACCTGGAACACGCCCATGACGCGAAACAACCACCAGGCGCGCGGTGCAGAAAAGAACCCTGGCCCGTCGTAGACAACAATCGTGTCATCGGCCGAAATACCCATCGCGCCGACATATTGCGCGAAATGCTGCGGCGACGGCAGCGTGTGCGGCAGAGCCGCGTCGGGGTCCGAAACCGCATCCTGGTCGAGGAAGCGGGCGCCTGGAATATGCGCTGCGTCATACTCGGCTCGCGCGTCACGCTTTTGCGCCGGCAGATACCAGGACGCGTCGACGATCGTCAGGCCAGGCTCGCCGAGCCGCTTCTGCAACCAATCGGCATCGATGGTGAAAGGACTGTCGTCGGCCATCTTTTCTCTCCTGTCCCGCCTGTCGCAGTCCTATATCAGGCTGGCGGCATGGGACCAAAGCGAATGCGGAAGCGCCGGTTCTCGCGGCCCTTCTTCTCGATCTTGCCGATATGGATCTCGCCGATTTCGCTGGTGCTCTTTACATGAGTGCCGCCGCAAGGCTGGCTGTCGATCGAAGCGTTCTCGCCGATGCAGACCAATCGGATCTTTCCCGTGCCAGCCGGGGGCCGCACATTCTTGGATTTCACCAAGCCCGGATTGGATGCCAGTTCCTCGTCGGAAATGAGCCGGGTGAAGATCGGGTGGTCGGCTCGCACAAGCTCCATCAGTCTGGCCGTCACGTCTTCCTTGGTAAAGCCGGCGTCCGGGATGTCGAAATCGATACGGCTGTCGTCCTCGGAAACCGCGGCGCCGGTGATCGGGAACGGACAGACGACGGTAAGCAGGTGGCAGGCAGAATGCATGCGCGTCAGCAACTGCCGCCGCGGCCAGTCGATGGCGAGCCTCATGCGCTCGCCCACCTTTGGAACTGTCTGCTCCGGCGCCGGCACATGGATGATCTCGTCCTTGGTTTCGCCGGTGATCGTAGCGGCAATCGCTATGCCGGTGCCGTCGGCGCGTTCGAGGCTGCCGGTGTCGCCAGGCTGCCCGCCCGATGTGGCGTAAAACACCGTCCGGTCCAGAATGATGCCGCCGCGATCGTTGACTGCGACGACGGTGGCGTCGGCCGTCCCCAGATAGGCGTCGTCACGAAACAGCGCTTCGGTCTTGTGCGCCATCATGCAACCCTTTCGAACGGTACCGAAATCGTGGTCCGTTGCTCCATCCAGCCCGGCACCGGCAGCTTCTTTTCGCGCAGGAATTCAGGATTGAACAGCTTCGACTGGTAGCGCGTGCCGTAGTCGCAAAGCATGGTCACGATGGTGTGGCCGGGGCCTAGCTCGCGCGCCAGGCGAATGGCGCCGGCAATGTTGATGCCCGTCGAACCGCCAACGCAAAGCCCCTCCTCCTGGATCAGGTCGAATACGATCGGCAGTGCGTCCTCGTCGGGGATCTGGAAGGCAAAATCGGGTGTAAAGCCTTGGAGGTTGGCGGTGATCCGCCCCTGCCCGATGCCTTCGGTGATCGAACTGCCCTCGGATTTCAGCTCGCCGCTGGTGTAGAAGGAATAGAGCGCTGCCCCCAGCGGATCGGCCAGCGCGATCTTGACCTGGTTGTTTTTGGCCTTCAGCCCGAAACCGACGCCTGCCAGAGTGCCGCCGGAACCGACCGCCGACACGAAACCATCCACCTTGCCGGCAGTCTGGTTCCAGATTTCTTCGGCCGTGGTGCGGATATGGCCGTCACGGTTGGCGACATTGTCGAACTGGTTGGCCCAGATCGCGCCGTTCGGCTCGGTCTTCGCCATCTGCTCGGCCAGCCGGCCCGACAGCTTCACGTAGTTGTTCGGGTTCTTGTAAGGCACGGCGGGCACTTCGATCAGCTCGGCGCCGAGCAGTTTGATCGTATCCTTCTTCTCCTGGCTCTGGGTGTCGGGAATGACGATCACCGTGCGATAGCCGAGCGCCTTGGCAACCAGTGTCAATCCGATGCCGGTATTTCCGGCCGTCCCCTCGACGATGACGCCGCCGGGCCGCAGCAACCCGCGCTGCTCCGCATCGCGGATGATAAACAGGCCGGCGCGGTCCTTAACCGACTGCCCGGGATTCATGAATTCGGCCTTGCCCAGGATCTCGCAGCCGGTTGCTTCCGAGGCCTTGTTGAGGCGGATCAGGGGCGTGTTGCCGATCACGTCGATCACAGAACGGGGCATGGAGATTCCTTTGTGGGTGCGGCGAAACCCTAGAAACCCGAAGCTTCGGTTTCAAGGCAAGAATTTGCCTGGTCCAGTCGCATTTCGCACACTGCAATTCCTGCAGCCAGGAGCGCCCGGCCGGTATTCATTTCAACCATGTACCGAAAAGCACTCTTTTCATTCGATTTCTTCACCGGTAGAGCACAGGCTAAGAAGAGCCGGCGGGGCGCAACATGACACTCTATCGGGCCAATCCGAAGCATGGCGTCGCCTGGATTACGGGCGGCAGCAGCGGTATCGGCCGTTCGCTGGCCAAGGATCTTGCCGCTCAGGGCTATGTCGTCGCGGTGACTGCGCCCGATGACCATCCGATCGATACGCTCATCGTCGAAACGGCGCAGATGGCGGGCCGTGTTGCAGCCTATCCTTGCGACGTGACCGACGAAAAACGCATGGCGAAGACGGTTGCAGCGATCGAGAAAGATCTCGGTCCGATCGTGTTGGCAGTGTTCAACGCTGGAAGCTATATCGCAACGCCGGGCGAGGATCTTGTGGCGCGCAATTTCCGTCGGTCTTTCGAAGTCAATTATTTCGGCATCATCAATGGCCTGCTGCCGGTCATCGAACGCATGCG
Source organism: Mesorhizobium sp. ISC25 (assembly GCF_042295465.1). Classification (NCBI taxonomy): domain Bacteria; kingdom Pseudomonadati; phylum Pseudomonadota; class Alphaproteobacteria; order Hyphomicrobiales; family Phyllobacteriaceae; genus Mesorhizobium; species Mesorhizobium sp. ISC25. Next base: position 1,329,755 of record NZ_CP135441.1, read on the forward strand.
CGTGCGCTCGCGCGGCCATGTCGTGCTGATCGGTTCGGTTACCGCCTATTTCGGCTGGCCCACCACCGCCGCCTATGGCGGCACCAAGGCGGCAGTCAATATCCTGGCCGAGTCGCTGAAATACGATTTCGACAAGATGAACGTCCGCATCCAGGTGATTAATCCGGGCTTTGTCGACACGCGGCTGACCGAAAAGAACTTCCTGCCGATGCCGGGCTTGATGCCGGTCAATCTGGCCTCGCGCCGCATCGCGCAAGGCATCGAATACGGCGGCTTCGAAGTCACTTTCCCACGCCGCCTGAGTTGGACGCTGAAGCTGCTCAGGATGCTGCCGAGGCCGTTCTGCCGATGGGTGATCAGCACGGTCACCCGCTGGAATGCGCGGCCGCTGAATTTCGACCGCAAGCCACCGGTCGAATAGGATCGGTGACGGGGCGACGGATCGTGTTTGCAGGTCGCTGGGGCGCCACGTCATTGCCGGCGACGCGCTGTCGCCATCGACCACGGCTTTCCTCGCGCAGCGGATCGTCGTGTGGGTCGAGGCGGTGGTGAAGTGAACCAAAGGCCTCAAGCAAGAGGGCGACCGGAGCATCGCTCCGGTCGCCCTTTTCAATCGTGAATGACCAAGCCATGCTTGGCCGACCGCAACACGGTCAGATTATGCGGCCCGCGCTGCTGGCCGCTTGCCGCCGAAGCGGCGCTTGTTGTTGCCCTTGAAGGGCTTGGCGCCTTCCGGCTTGCGCTCGCCCGCAAAGGCCGGCTTGTCGCCGAACCGCTTCTTGCCGAAGCCGTTGTTTGCGCCGCCGGGCCGCCTGCCGTCGCGGCGGCCATTGTGGTCGTTGCGATCATTGGCCGGTTCGAAGCTGCGCTCGTTCTTCTCGGCAGGATTGCGCTGCGGATCGGGGCTGCCGAGATGGTCGGCAACGATCGGCAGCTTGGTGCGGATGATGCGCTCGACCTGGCGCAGCTTGCTGTTTTCGGATGGGTCGCAGAGCGTGATGGCGATGCCGTCCATGCCGTTGCGGCCAGTGCGGCCGATGCGGTGGACATAGCTCTCTGCCTCGTCCGGCAGGTCGAAATTCACCACATGGCTGATGCCGGGCACGTCGATGCCGCGTGCCGCAATGTCGGTCGCCACGAGAATGCGCACCGAACCCTCACGGAAATCGTTGAGCGCCTTCTGACGGGCATTCTGCGACTTGTTGCCGTGGATGACGGCGGCCTTGAAGCCGTCGCGCTCGAGATCCTTGGTCACCCTGTCGGCGCCATGCTTGGTGCGCGAGAAGATGATGACCGACTTCATCGCCTCATCGGCAAGCATGTTGGCCAGCACCTGGCGCTTCTGCTTGGTGCGGGCAAAGACGACACCCTGTACGATCTCGGCGGCCGCGGTGCTGTGAGGAGCGACTTCGACGCGAATTGGGTTCTTCAGCAGGCCTTTCGCCAGTTCGGCGATTTCGGCCGGCATGGTTGCCGAGAACAGCACCGTCTGACGGTCCGGCGCCGTCGCCCTGGCGATGCGCTTGACGTCGTTGATGAAGCCCATGTCGAGCATGCGGTCGCCTTCGTCGAGCACCAGCCATTTGGTGTCGGCAAGCACGAGATCGCCTTCACGCACCAGGTCTGTCAACCGGCCGGGGGTTGCGATCAGGATGTCGACGCCAGGGGCAACCTTCTTCACCTGGCTGAAGCGCGAGACGCCGCCAAGCACCAGCGCGGTCGAGACATGCGCGCCCTTGGCGAGCAGTTTGATCATCTCCTCGATCTGCACCGCGAGTTCGCGCGTCGGCGCGAGGATCAGTGCGCGGGCCGTCTTCGGCCGGCGCTTGGTGCCAAGTGCGATGATCTTCGACAGGATCGGCAGCGCGAAAGCCGCGGTCTTGCCTGAGCCGGTCTGGGCGATGCCGAAAATGTCGCGGCCTTCGAGCTGCGGCGGGATCGCCTGGGCCTGGATCGGCTTCGGATCGGTAAAGCCGGCGGCATTGGTGGCCTTGAGCAGTGCGCCGGTAATTCCAAGTGCGGCGAAACCGTTCAGTTCCCCAGTGTCCTTACCGGTCAAAGTGTTTTCATTGGTCAAAATATTCTTCTTTCATGCGGCTCCTGGCCGCAAACATCAATGGCGGCAGGGCGCAACCTGCCGTCGAAAATTGTCATGAAACGACAAGGCGGGCGGACGCTGTCGTCCGCACGGCTGCGCTGTCGTGCCCGCAGGCATCATGCCACGGGGCTTTTTCGCCACCTTGCCGATATGCCGGGAAGAGGGAAAACAGACGCAACCAGTCTCATTCGTCGAGAAGGCCGGATTATCCCGGCCCAAGCGCCTATGCCGCCGCATATGGCCCAGTTCGCATCGAAATGCAAGGGGCCTGATGCTGCAGCGCAGCAAAGCCATGAGGAAGCGGCGCTTGCGCTCTCTCGCGGGCATGATTACCACAATCCAGCTTTCCGTTTCGGAGACCGGTCATGAAGGACGTGCTGAAGGAACTCGAGCGCCGCCGCGAGATCGCCCGCATGGGCGGCGGCCAGGCCCGCATCGACGCTCAGCACAAGAAGGGCAAGCTCACCGCGCGCGAACGCATCGACGTCTTTCTCGACGAGGGCTCGTTCGAGGAGTTCGACATGTATGTCGAGCATCGCTCGACCGATTTCGGCATGGAGAAGACCAAGATCGCCGGCGACGGCGTCGTCACCGGCTGGGGCACCGTCAACGGCCGCCCGGTCTATGTCTTCGCCAAAGATTTTACCGTGTTCGGCGGCTCGCTGTCCGAGGCCCACGCCGAAAAGGTGGTCAAGGTGCAGGAGATGGCGCTGCGCAACCGCGCGCCGATCATCGGCCTCTACGACGCCGGCGGCGCCCGCATCCAGGAAGGCGTGGCAGCCCTCGGCGGCTATGCCGAGATCTTCCAGCGCAATGTGCTGGCGTCCGGCGTCATCCCGCAGATTTCACTGATCATGGGCCCTTGCGCCGGCGGCGACGTCTATTCGCCGGCGATGACCGACTTCATCTTCATGGTCCGCGATACCTCCTACATGTTCGTCACCGGGCCGGATGTGGTGAAGACCGTCACCAACGAGACGGTGACCGCCGAAAGCCTCGGCGGCGCCTCCGTCCACACGACGAAGTCCTCTATCGCCGACGGAGCCTACGACAATGACGTCGAGGCGCTGCTGCAGATGCGCCGGCTGGTCGATCTTTTGCCCGCCTCCAACACGGCGGAAATTCCCGAGATCGAATGCTACCAGTCGGTCACCGATCACGATCTGTCGCTCGACCGGCTGATCCCCGACAATGCCAACAAACCCTACGACATCAAAGAGTTGATCCTTAAAGTTGCCGACGAGGGTGACTTCTTCGAAATCCAGCAGAATTTTGCGAAAAACATCGTCACCGGCTTCGGCCGTATCGAGGGCCGCACCGTCGGCTTCGTCGCTAACCAGCCGATGGTGCTGGCCGGCGTGCTCGATTCGGATGCCAGCCGCAAGGCGGCGCGTTTCGTGCGCTTCTGCGACTGCTTCTCGATCCCGATCGTCACCTTCGTCGACGTGCCGGGCTTCCTGCCAGGCACCGCGCAGGAATATGGCGGGTTGATCAAGCACGGCGCCAAGCTTCTGTTCGCCTATGCCGAAGCGACCGTGCCGAAAATAACCGTCATCACCAGAAAGGCCTATGGCGGCGCCTATGACGTTATGGCGTCAAAGCATTTGCGCGGCGACATGAACTATGCCTGGCCAACGGCGCAGATTGCGGTGATGGGCGCCAGGGGCGCAGTCGAGATCATCTATCGCAAGGATATCGGCGACGCGAAGAAAATTGCAGCGCACACAAAAGCTTACGAGGATCGCTTCTTGTCACCCTTCGTTGCCGCCGAGCGTGGCTATGTCGACGAGGTGATCATGCCGCATTCGACCCGCCGCCGCATCGCCCGCGCGCTCAGGATGCTGCGCAACAAGGATATGCAAAACCCGTGGAAGAAACACGACAACATTCCGCTGTGAGGGCTAATGTCGGGCCTGGTCCTCTCCATGGGAGCGCGTTTCGGCAGGTTTGCCATCCTGCTCTTCGCTCTGCCGCTGTTTTGCCCAATACTCCTGTGGTTCTGGTTCGTCGATTCCTATCCGCTCGCTGTCATCGCGACTGGCGTTGTTGCAATCCCGGCCGCGATGCTGGCCATCGTTCTGTTGATTGGGACATTGTTCGCCGGTTTTCGACCCAGCAAGGTGGACGGGATTACTTGGGAATCAGCCCCGAAATTGTGGGCTGTCTGGGAGAGTATTGCCGGCAAACACCGCGCCAGCCGGACGACGATCGTGCTGAGCGACGATCTCAACGCTAGCATCGGTGAAGAGCGGCCGTTTCTGGGCCTGCTTGGTCGCAGGGCAATTCTCACCGTGGGCCTGCCGCTGCTCGCAGCGACCGACCAAAAGGGGTTTGCGGCGATCTTGGCCCATGAGGACGCCCATCTGAAAAACAAAGATACAAATGGCGGGCTCAATCTGGCCGAACTCGAAAAGAGCTTCGATCTAATCTTCGACTTCGCCCCACCGGGGAAAACCGTTTCGGGCAGCCTGTTCTACTGGATGCTTGGCCCGCTGTCGCGCACGCTGGAGCGCGAAGAAATACGGTTGTCGCGGCGGGCGGAAATTGACGCAGATCGTCATGCAGCGATGTCCGGCGATACATATGAAACGGCGCGCGCCTTGCTACTGATCGGTGCTGCCAGTGCGTTCTTCGATGACCAAGTGTATATTCCGCTTAAACGTGAACTGCTTGGCACCATGGTACCGCCTCGTCCACCACTTGAAAGAGTTCTGGCGGCCGCCAGTCACCTGTCGAGGCTTCCCATCCTGCAAGAATATGCGCAAAAGGCCTGGGACGCGCCAGATAACGAAAGCGCGGATCATCCGCCCTGGTCCGAACGTTTGACTGCTCTTGGATTTAGCTCGGCTCCAGAGATAGAACCAGTTCTGGTTTCCGCCTTGTCGAGCCTGCTGAGCGATGAGGTCGTCGCCGAACATGTCCGACATTTCGACGGCGAATGGACATCGAAGGTCGCCGACTATCTCGATCGATAGCTGCCCACCTGGAGCTACTGCGGCCAATGCCAGAGTCGGCGGCCTATTCCGCTTCCGCCGCTCCGAACCCGGCCCCCCTCGTCGCGCGGACAGCGCCCGACCATGGCGTGGCGTGATTGTCGATGCGCATCTGGAAGATAAAATAGGTCGGCGAGCAGAAGCCGATGCCCTTCATCTTGCCGATACCGGGTGTATCGGGCGGCAGCGACTGGCACATGTAATCCTCGCGGCAGAAATGGTCGGCCGAGCAGGCGGGACGATTGCCGCGATTGACGGCGCCGCCGAGGCACTGGTCGAAATTATTGGTCGCTACGCAGGTGTCGAATTTTTTGCCGCCGACCAGTCCGCAAATCTCGTTCGGCATCGGCTTGCCCGTTTTGAAAGCGGCAAAGCTGCGATCCTTGTCGTTGCAGCCGCGATAGGCGATGCCGGCTGGCACGCCGATCTTCGGCGGCCGGCAGGTGTAGCCGGTACGCGAAATGCCCGGCGCAAACGCCGCGAACTGGCCGGTGATGGTATAGCGGTCATTGAAAGGTTGCGCCGGGTTGCTGGCGATCGAGCCGGTCAGGCACGGATGGCCGGAGAATATGTTTTCGCTGTCCTTGGGCAACAGGCATTGCGCCAGCTTGGTGCGCACGCCTGACACGGTCGCCAGCTGCGTGCAGACCGTGCCGCCGCCGCATTGCCAGGTCGCGCCGAAGCGGGCAGCATCTTCCGGCATGAAGCACGGCATCGCCATTTCGGCCGGCGAATAGGCAATTTCGTCGGCATCGCTCCATGTCGCCGGCGGCGCGAAGGACAGCGGGCGGAAGCGGTTCGGTTCCTTGCCGTCGGCAGTCGCGTGCAGCCAGGCGACGCGGCGCGGGATGTCGGCGTGGAGATGCGGCGAGATGCCGACCTCGATGCGGTTGAGCGGCGAGGTCGTCTTGTCGTCAAGTCCAATAAAATGGAAGCCGGCGGTCGAGCCCGCCTGATGACAACCCTGGCAGGCGCCGTTTTCCAGTCGCTCGACCAGCGCCTCCGGCGTGCGCACCAACTTCAGCGCAGCGAAATCGACACTAGCGAAATCCGCGGGCTGGAACAGCGGCGTGAACGGGTGGTTGGCCTGCCTCGCACTGCCGAAGGTCGACCAAGAGATGACCTTCCTTGCCAGGAATTCGTCGGGGACCTGGTAGATGCCGAGATCGACCGCCGCGACATTGGTGCGGACATAGTCGGCAAGTCTCGCTTTCAGCGCAGCGTCTTCGGCGAGACGTGCCGTGTCGGGCGTGTTTTCCAGCGACTTTTCGCTGACAGCCGCTCCGTCGATGCCGAAAATTCGCATGAGATAGGCAGCCTGCCCGCCGAATTCGGTCTCCTGGCCGGACGGGAAGCGGACCACTTGCGCATTGAGCTCGAGCTGCTTGAAGGTGAGCGCCGTCCTTTCCAGCGGCCCGCCGATCAGCCAGCCGGCATCGACGCTCTCGTCGAGTTGTGGTGCCCAGCGTCCGGCGACGCCGACACAACCGCCATCGGCATCAGGCGCGACGTTGTAGACGGCACTGAAATTGGACGGCAGGCGCGAGGCCAAAACCTTGCCGTTCTTCTTGAAGCTGTAGGCGAGGCGATAGATGAAGCGCACTTCGCCGCAACTCCCGTCGCCTTGCAACGCGGCGAAGTCGCGCCGGTCGAGCCGGTTGACCACGCCGACGAGGCGGAAGCGTGCGGCCTCGGTCCTCAGCCAGCGCATGTCCATGACGCGGCCGACATTGCCGTCGGTCACCTCGTAAAGCGGCCGCCCGCCGGCCTTCATCTCGGCCCGCAATGCCGCGACGTCGCTTGCAACCGTTTCGACAATCGCGTGGTAGGCCGGAGACTTCTCATAAAGCGTCTTCAAATCGCCCTTGCCAGCGACGCCGAAAATGCCGGCGAAGCCAAAGCCTTTGCCGTCCAGGGCGGTGAGAACGGCCGGGTCGTCGATGATGGTCAGCGGAGCTTCGGCGCGCGCGGGCTGCGCCACGACTACGGCACTAACGACCGTAACGAGCAGCGCGAACAGGGGGTTCATTCGGCAGCCATCTCGCGACTTTCGATAAGCTCGCGCAGGACCGGCACCAGCGCCAGCGGCAGGTCCTCGGCAATCAGCCCCGGTCCGAAACGGCTGCCGGCCTCGGCATGGATCCAGACTGCCGCACAGGCCGCTTCGAAAGCCGGCATCCCTTGTGCCAGCAACGCGGCAATGATGCCCGACAGCACGTCGCCCGAACCGGCGGTGGCCAGCCAAGGCGCGCCATTGCCGTTGATCGCTGCACGGCTATTTGGTGCTGCGATCACCGTGTCGGCGCCTTTGTAGACAATGATGGCGTTGGCCCGTTCGGCTGCGGCGCGTGCCTTGGCGAGTTTGGACAGGTTCTTGTCCCCGGCGATGTCGGGAAAGAGCCTGGCAAACTCGCCGTCGTGCGGCGTCATCACCAGAGCCGGCGTATTCGGTCGACGGGCAGCTTCGAACAAGGCATCCGGTGCATCACGAAACGATGTCACGCCGTCGGCGTCGAGCACCAGCCCGTCGATCCCGCTGCCCTGCCCATTGGCGCTGCCGAGCACGGCCAGGACAAAGTCGCGCGTCTTTTCACCAATGCCAAATCCGGGGCCGAGCACGAAGGCGGATGGGCGGCGGCTATCGACGAATTCGCCCACATCCGCGACGGTGTCTAGCCTGCGCAGCATGATCGAGGTCAGATGCGCCGCGTTCACATGCATGGCGTTCGCCGGTGACAACAAGGTGACGGCCCCTGCCCCGCTCCTGGCCGCGGCAAGCGCCGACAGCCGCGCAGCACCCGTCGCCGACGGACCGCCGGAAAAGACGCCGACATGGCCGCGTTCATACTTATGGGCGTCGATGGCCGGAACCGGAAAGCGGCCAAGCCAGAGCGCCGGAATGTTCTCGAATGTTCGTGGTTCAAGCTGCGCAACAACACTGTCGCTTATGCCGATATCAGCGAGCACGATTTCGCCGCACAGCTCGCGCCCAGGTAAAAGAAGATGGCCTGGCTTTCTTCGCGCAAAGGTCACCGTGGTTCGGGCGCGGAAGGCCTGGCCGAGTACATTGCCGCTCTCACCGGAGACGCCCGACGGCAGATCGACCGCGACAACCGGCAAGTTCAGTTCCGCCGCAATCTCGATCGCCTTGGCGGCGTGGCCGGACAGCGGCTTGGACAGCCCCGCCCCGTAAAGGGCATCGACCACGATCGAGCCCGTCTCGGCAACGAAATCCGACAGCGGCCGAGTCTCGGCCGGACACTCCGAGGCAGCGACTGCCGCATCGCTGCCGGCCTGGGGCAAGCCGAACGCCCATATCGAGACAGCAGAGCCGCTGTCCTGAAGGATGCGGGCCACGACATAGCCGTCGCCGCCATTGTTGCCAGGGCCGCAAAGCACGTGGACGCGCGTTGCGTTCGGATAGCGCTTGAGCACCACGGCAGCAACCGCAGCGCCGGCATTGCGCATCAGGCCCATGCCGTCGAATGGACCGGCGGCAATCGCCAGCCGGTCGGCCTCGGCCATTTCGGACGGAGAAAGAAGTTCGTTGCTCATGCGGGCGACATGCACATCATCTGCCGAAGCATTGTCCAGTTTTTGATCCGACGCAAACTACGAAGGTTGTGAAGCACTCCGGCAATACCCGGAGCGACGAGTCGCAGGTCCGCATCTGCTCATGAAATGTCCGATATGCCCAATTTTTGTGCGGACTGCAGGACCAGCCTTGTATAGGCTCGCGGCGTTCATGGCGCATCCGACGCAGTGAATGACGCGAATGTACATTCCCGCGTAGCATGGTATCCAAATCATGTGGGCCCACTCGGCACCCCATCAATTGGCACAGTTCGTGCTTGATTGAGGCGCAAGCGGGGCTCACAACCCGTCTTTTTTGGCAGTGGAGGCCACTTTTTACATGAAAAAGATCGAAGCGATCATCAAGCCATTCAAGCTAGACGAAGTGAAGGAAGCGCTTCAGGAGGCCGGCCTGCAAGGCATCACCGTTACCGAGGCCAAAGGGTTTGGCCGCCAGAAGGGCCATACCGAGCTTTATCGCGGCGCCGAATATGTCGTCGACTTCCTGCCGAAGGTGAAAATCGAAGTCGTGCTCGGCGACGATGCGGTCGAAGCCGCGATCGAAGCCATCCGCAAGGCGGCCCAGACCGGCCGTATCGGCGACGGCAAGATCTTCGTCTCGAACATCGAGGAAGTGGTGCGCATCCGCACCGGCGAAACCGGCATGGACGCCGTCTGAGTTTTCCCGTTAAAAGGCCACGTTCAAAACGTCATCACATAGGGAAGCAGGGACATGACGACAGCCAAAGACATCATGAAGCAGATCAAGGACAACGACGTGAAGTTCGTTGATCTGCGCTTCACCGATCCGAAGGGCAAACTGCAGCACGTAACGATGGATGTCATCGAGGTCGAGGAAGACATGTTTGCCGATGGCGTCATGTTCGATGGTTCCTCGATCGCCGGCTGGAAGGCGATCAACGAGTCCGACATGGTGCTGATGCCCGATGCGGATACGGTGCATATGGACCCGTTCTTCGCCCAGTCGACCATGGTCATCCTGTGCGACATTCTCGATCCGATCTCGGGAGAATCCTACAACCGCGACCCGCGCGGCACCGCTAAAAAAGCCGAGGCCTACATGAAGGCCGAAGGCATCGGCGACCAGATCTTCGTCGGTCCTGAGGCTGAGTTCTTCGTGTTCGACGACGTCAAGTACAAGGCCGACCCCTACAACACCGGCTTCAGGCTGGATTCCACCGAATTGCCGTCCAATGACGACACCGACTACGAGACCGGCAATCTCGGTCACCGGCCGCGCATCAAGGGCGGCTATTTCCCGGTGCCGCCGATCGATTCGGCGCAGGACATGCGCTCGGAAATGCTCACCGTGCTCGCCGAAATGGGCGTGCGCGTCGAAAAGCACCACCACGAAGTGGCCGCCGCCCAGCACGAGCTCGGCATCAAGTTCGACACGCTGGTCCGGAACGCCGACAAGATGCTGATCTACAAATATGTCGTGCACCAGGTCGCCAACGCCTATGGCAAGACGGCCACTTTCATGCCGAAGCCGGTGTTCGGCGACAACGGCTCGGGCATGCATGTCCACCAGTCGATCTGGAAGGAAGGCAAGCCGACCTTCGCCGGCAACGAATATGCCGGCCTGTCGGAGAGCTGCCTGTTCTACATCGGTGGCATCATCAAGCATGCCAAGGCGATCAACGCCTTCACCAACCCGCTGACCAATTCCTACAAGCGCCTGGTGCCGGGCTATGAAGCGCCGGTGCTGCTCGCCTATTCGGCACGCAACCGCTCGGCCTCGTGCCGCATTCCGTTCGGCTCGTCGCCGAAATCCAAGCGCGTCGAGGTCCGCTTCCCCGATCCGGGCGCCAACCCCTATCTCGCCTTTGCCGCCATGCTGATGGCCGGCCTCGACGGCATCAAAAACAAGATCCACCCCGGCCAGCCGATGGACAAGGATCTCTACGACCTGCCGCCGAAGGAATTGAAGAAGATCCCGACCGTCTGCGGCTCGCTGCGCGAGGCACTGCAGAGCCTCGACAAGGACCGCGGCTTCCTGAAGGCCGGCGGCGTCTTCGACGACGACCAGATCGACAGCTACATCGAGCTCAAGATGGCCGAGGTGATGCGCTTCGAAATGACCCCGCATCCGGTCGAATACGACATGTATTATTCGGTCTGATTCAGATCGTTGCAGCCAACAGAAAAAACCCCGGCGAAGACGCCGGGATTTTTTATTGTGATGCGATTGGACAGAAAGTCACGGCGCAGACCTGAGGTCTGCGCCGCGACAAGTGCTCAAGCCGCGGCCGAAACCTCGGCGCTCGTCGGGACGGAGGCGATCGTCTTCAATATCTGCGAGGCGATCTGGTAGGGGTCGCCCTGAGAGTTCGGACGGCGATCCTCGAGATAGCCCTTGTAGCCGTTGTTGATAAAGGAATGCGGCACGCGGATCGAAGCGCCGCGGTCGGCGATGCCGTAGCTGAACCTGTTCCAGGGTGCGGTCTCGTGCTTGCCGGTCAAACGCTTGTCGTTGTCCGGCCCGTAGACGGCGATGTGATCCATCAGGTTTTTGTCGAAGGCTGCCATCAGCGCCTCGAAATAGCCCTTGCCGCCGACTTCGCGCATATAGGCGGTCGAGAAGTTGGCATGCATGCCGGAGCCGTTCCAATCGGTGTCGCCGAGCGGCTTGCAGTGGTATTCGATGTCGATGCCGTACTTCTCGGTCAGGCGCTGCAACAAATAGCGCGCCATCCACATCTGGTCGGCGGCCTTCTTGGAGCCCTTGCCAAAGATCTGGAATTCCCACTGGCCTTTGGCCACCTCAGCATTGATGCCTTCATGATTGATGCCGGCGGCAAGGCAAAGGTCGAGATGCTCCTCGACGATCTGCCTGGCGACGGAGCCGACATTGCTGTAGCCGACGCCGGTGTAGTACGGGCCTTGCGGCGCCGGATAGCCACTCTCGGGGAAGCCGAGCGGACGGCCGTCCTTGTAGAAGAAATATTCCTGCTCGAAGCCGAACCAGGCGCCCTCGTCGTCGAGAATGGTGGCGCGCTTGTTGGACGCATGCGGCGTCACGCCGTCCGGCATCATGACCTCGCACATGACGAGCGCGCCATTGGTGCGGGCGGGATCCGGATAAACGGCGACCGGCTTCAAAACGCAGTCGGAGCTGTGGCCCTCGGCCTGCATGGTCGAAGAACCGTCGAAGCCCCACAGCGGAAGCTGGTCGAGCGTCGGAAACTCGGCGTAGTCCTTGACCTGCGTCTTTCCGCGGAGGTTGGGAACCGGGGTGTATCCATCGAGCCAAATGTACTCGAGCTTGTATTTCGTCATTCTAGCCTCTCGTTGCTTGATCACGGAACCCTGGATGGCGCCGGGGCGAGCCGGCCTATCCAGTAGCCGACCTGCCGGACTGCTAAAATGCAATTCGTGTGCCATTCTCGCCGGCGACGGATGCGGCAAAAGTGAGGTTGTATCCGCCCAAAATCGCTGGTCCGCCGTCATGCTGCGTTCGGATCATCCACAAGCACATGTTGCACAAATAATGTGCAAGTACTGATCTTTTCGTAATCATGTTGCCTAATTCGGTTGCTGAACCTATGTTGGGGAAAGGTTGAATCGGCAAGGTTCTGTCGAAGAAAGGAAACCGACAATGGAAATCACTTCCACTCGTCAGTCGGCCAAAATCCTGATGTTCCCGGTGGCAGCGCGCGCTTCTGCCTCAAATTTAAGCGGAAAGGCTAAGTTCGCGGCAGAACTTGCTTCTTTACGCAACCGAACGGATTTCGGAAGTGCCTGGTATCATGAAGCAGCGATCGAGGAAGCGAACCAGGATCGGAAGAGCTAGGGTCCTCCCATCTCTCGTCGCCTCCGATGAATTGCAAAGCCCGGCGCGATCGCTCGCGCCGGGCTTTGCTTTGAACCGGCCGGACGTTCGGCTATTGCTTAGTATGCAGGTCCGTTCCGAGCGTATCCCTTACGAAGATCATGCCTATGATCAGCGACATCGCCGCGATCACCACTGGGTACCAGAGACCGTAGTAGATATCGCCCTTGTAGGCGCTGAGCGCGAACACCGTCGCCGGCAGCAGCCCGCCGAACCAGCCATTGCCGATATGGTAGGGCAGCGACATGCCGGTGTAGCGGATGCGGGTCGGGAACATCTCGACCAGGATCGCAGCGATCGGCCCGTAGACCATCGTGACGAAGATCACGAGGATGAGCAGAATACCAATTGTCATCGGCCAGTTGACCGCCGCCGGGTCGGCGAACATGGCGAAGGGACCGCCGCCCGGTACGGTGTAGACGGTGACCTCGGGAGCTCCCGCAGCCTCATCGGCAGTCAGCAGCTTGTCCTTGATCGCCTGGTCGGTCGGCACCATGGCCTTCTCGCCGGCGCGGATCGCGGCCGCATCGAGCTTCAGTTCGGGATTGGCCCCGATGAAGGCTTCGAGCTTCTGATCCGGGACCTTCGCCGCTGCCCGTTTCAGCGGATAGCCGCCGTCCTGAAGCGCCGTGTTTACCGCTTTGGCGAAAACAGCGTCCTTGGCTTTGGCTTGATCGCCGGCTGCGGTCGCGTCATACGACTCAACCGTCTCGTTGCCGATTTTCACCGACGCAGCAGTGCCGGGCGCTGCCGTGGCCACTACATCATAAGGCACCGAGTTCTTGGTCAGAAACGAGGTGGCGATATCGCAGGACGTGGTGAACTTCGCCGTGCCCACCGGGTTGAACTGGAACTTGCAGTCTCCCGGTGCCGCGGTCACCGTCGCACGGGTGTTCTGCTGCGCGGTGGCGAGCGCCGGATTGGCTGCCCAGGTCAGCGCCTTGAACAACGGGAAGGTGCAGACGATCGCCAGCGCAAGGCCGGCCATGATGATCGGCTTGCGACCGATCTTGTCGGAGAGCCAGCCGAACACGACGAAGAAGATCGAGCCAACAGCCAGAGCAATCGCGATCATGATGTTGACCGATTGCGGATCGACCTTGAGCACGTTCTGCAAGAAGAACAGCGCGTAGAACTGGCCATTGTACCAAACTACGGCCTGACCGGCTGTGAGGCCGAGCAGCGCCAGCAGCGCGATCTTGGCGTTCTTCCACTGACCGAAGGCTTCTGACAGCGGCGCCTTGGAGCCTTTGCCTTCGTCCTTCATGCGCTGGAAGGTCGGCGATTCAGAAAGCGACAGCCGGATCCAGATCGAAATGCCAAGGAGGAGGAAGGAAACGATGAACGGAATGCGCCAGCCCCAGGCGGCGTAGGTTTCCTTGGTCATCGACCCCTGGACGATCAGGATGACGATCAGCGACAGGAACAGGCCGAGCGTTGCCGTCGTCTGTATCCACGACGTGTAGTAGCCGCGGCGATCGTCGGGTGCATGCTCGGCGACATAGGTGGCGGCACCGCCATACTCGCCACCGAGCGCTAGGCCTTGCAACATGCGCAAGATGATCAGGATCACGGGAGCGGCGATGCCCAAAGTCGCATAGCCAGGCAGCAAGCCGACCAGGAAGGTCGACAGGCCCATGATCGTCATGGTGACAAGGAAAGTGTATTTACGGCCGACAAGGTCGCCGATGCGGCCGAACAGCAATGCGCCGAACGGGCGCACGAGGAAGCCAGCGGCAAACGCCAGCAGCGCGAAAATATTGCGCGTCGCTTCCGGAATGGTTGGACTGAAAAAAGTCGAACCAATGAATACTGCCAGCGAGCCGTAGAGATAAAAATCGTACCATTCAAAAACGGTGCCGAGCGAGGAAGCGAAGATGACCTTCTTCTCCTCCCGCGTCATGCCGCGGCTTGTTTTGCCGGCGGTCGATGCCATTGCCATGAGTGTATCCTCCCGTGTGATTCGTGATTCCGTCAGTCCTCGATGCTGCGCGTCATCGTCCGCGTTTCCTCGCAACGCAGACTCAGTACAGCCATCGGTGCAAAAAATGACAGAAAGCAATGCCCAGAGGCAGACCGCCTTTGGGATTATGACTTTGGTCTAATGTGCAGCGCGAAATAGAAACGACGGTGCAGTCAGCTTTTGAGAGCTTCGAGCAGCTTGACCGCCGCCATCATGTCGCGCTTGCGGGCCGCGCGGCGCGCGACGGCCTCGGCATCATGGCCCCATTGCTCGGCCTGCCAGTCCTCGTCGACGTGACCGGCAGCCCAGGCCGCCTCGCCATCGAGCTCGCCGAAATCGACGGCCAGCGCCAGCAGCGCCGATCCGGTCAGCGACGTCATGACGTGGATGGCGGCAAGGCGCAGCGGATCGGCACGTTGGGCAAGATGCTGGCCAAGCAGCGCGATACTCTCGCACGGCTGTTCGACATGGATCACGCCTTCGGCAAGATGGAACCGGGCGCCGAGCGCGCTGCGCACCCAGTCGATGACCGGATCCCAATGCTCGTTCTGCCGGTCGACCAGCCCTTGGGGCGCATCGGCGCGGTAGCAGAGCAGATCGGATGAGGCGAAGCGCAGGATGTCCTCCAGCACCGCCTGGGGATCACTGGCGACGCCATCGATTGCCGTATTGACAAGACGCATCACCGGCATCGTCACCGGGTCGATGGTCTCCTCCTGTGCGGCGAATTCCTCGGCGACGAGAGCAGCCGCTTTTTCGGTCGGCAGCGCCAGCAGCGCCTTGGCCGGCGTGCGGACGGGCTTGCCATCGAGATGGACGGCAAAACCGTCTTCGACCGGTGCTACCCTGACGGTCTTATAGAAGCGCTTCGGCAGCGGCGTCTTCATCTGGATCTGGGCGCGACGCACCGGGTCCGGATCAGAGAGCTGTTTTCCAGCTTCGAGGTCGTTCAATATATCGCGCATGCTCATCCGGGACTTTGTTTTCGGGCCGGCCGGTTGACGACGATGAGTCCGGCGGCGATCAGGGCGAGTGCCAGGAAGATACGAACGGTCAGCGGCTCGTTCAAGAACACGGCGCCGCACAGCACACCAAACACCGGCGAAAGGAAGGTGAAGCTCGACAGTCCGGATGCAGGGTAGCGCCGCAGCAGCCAGAACCACAGCACATAGGTGAACGCGACGACGTAGATGGCCTGGAACAGCAGAGCCAAGGTCGGCAGAACGGCAAAGCTGCGGACCGGCGGCCCGGCAAAAGGCATCACCAAAATCCCGACGACGGCGGCCCCGGCCAGCTGATAGAGCAGCAGCTTTTCGGCGCTGGCCTCCACCAGTTTCGACCGCTTGATGACAATGTTGGTCACGGCCCACAGAATGCCGGCGCCGAGACTGAGCAGGTCGCCGCTCAACGTCGCGCCACCATTAGCGCTCAGTTTGTCGGAAAACACCGCGACCAGCCCGGCGAAAGCGAGCAGAAGCCCAACGAGCTTGCGCGCCGTGATGCTTTCGCCCAGCAGGAAATGGCCGCCGACCAGCATCCAGAACGGCATGGTGTTGACCAGCAAGGTGTTGCGCACAACCGTCGTATGCTCGAGACCGACGTAGAGGAACAGGAACTCGAGACCGAAAAGCGCGCCTGCCAGAATGCCGGCGACGAGGGTCTTGTCGGACGTGAGCAGCGCAATGCCGCGCCAGCGGCACCAGCCAAACACACACAGGCCGCCGATCACCGAGCGGGCGATGGACAGGAAAACAGGGTCGTAGCCGGCATACGAGATCTTGGCAGCGACGTAGTTGAGGCCCCAGGAAAAGGTCAGCCCGACCATGATGGCGGCTGCCACCAGATCGACCGCGTCACGGCGGTCGAGGGTTTCTGTGGCGACGCCCACGAGCGCTAGTCCTCGGCACTCTGCTCGTCAAAGCCGAGCAGGTTCCAGCTCTGGCGCATATGCGGCGGCATCGGTGCGGTGACGTCGACAAAACCCTTGTCGGGATGCGGGATGACGATGCGGCGCGCGTGCAGATGCAGGCGGTTCTGCATGCCGCCTGGAAAATCCCAATTGGTGTCGGCTTCGAAATATTTGGGGTCGCCGATGATCGGGCAACCGATATGGGCGGCATGGACGCGAAGCTGGTGGGTGCGCCCGGTATAGGGTTCCATCTCCAGCCAGGACAGGGTCTGCGCCGCCTGCTCGACGATGCGGTAATAGGACACGGCGTGATCGGCGCCCTTTTCGCCATGCTTGGCGATGCGCACACGATCGCCGTCGGGCGTCGGTTCCTTGATCAGCCAGGTCGAGATCTTGTCCTCGCGCTTCGGCGGCACACCCTTGACCAGCGCCCAGTAGGTTTTCTTCGTCTCACGCGCCCGGAACGCTTCGGCGAGCTTCATGGCGGCGAGCCTTGTACGAGCGACAACCAGCACACCCGATGTGTCGCGGTCGAGCCGGTGCACCAGACGCGGCTTCTCGCCCTTCTGGTTGCGCCAGGCTTCGAGCATGTCGTCGACGTTGCGGGTGACCCCAGAGCCGCCCTGGACCGCCAGGCCGGCCGGCTTGTTGAAGACGAAGACCTTCGGGTCCTCATGGATCAGCATCTTGGCCAAAACGTCGGCGTCGCCCTGGTTGCGGATCGAATGACCGGTGAGCGGGCTTTCGCCTTTCTTGTCGACTTCGAGCGGCGGCACTCGGACGGTCTGGCCGGCTTCGACGCGGGTATCGGCCTTCACCCTGCCGCCGTCGACGCGGATCTGGCCGGAACGCAGCAGCTTCTGCAGATGACCGAAACCGAGACCGGGGAAATGGCTCTTGAACCAGCGGTCGAGCCGCATGCCCGCCTCGCCGGCGTCCACTGTGATCTGTTCAACGCCTGCCATGATTCCAATCGCCGTTTTGCGAACATGCAACGGCATTCGCCGGCACCCGCAATCTCACTCGGTTATTCGTTGTCGGTTCCATATTGCAGAACCTGAACTTTCTCCAGCGTAATCAAACCACTTGTCATGAGTGTTTCAAGCACGGGCAGGAAAGCGGCCAATTTTTCCTCGTCATCGACGATCTCGATGACGAGGGGCAGATCCTCCGACAGCCTGAGGATCTTCGTGGTGTGAAGCCGGCTGGAATGGCCGAACCCCATCGCGCCGCGCAGGACGGTCGCGCCGGCGATCTGCATTTCGCGAGCCCTCAGCACGATGACCTCATACAGCGGACGGCCATCTGCCTTGTCGTTTTCGCCGATAAATATGCGCAGCAATTGCGCCTGTGTTGGTATCTTCATTGCCTGGACCCTTTCAGCCGGTTGAGGCGCACTGCAAAGATGTGGCCAAGCCAGACGGCGACGAGCCACGCCACCACGGAGATCGCGATATTGAGTCCCGCCGCCACAAGCTTCCCGCCTTGCGCGAGGGTGAGTGTTTCAAGGCTGAAAGCGGAGAAGGTCGTCAGGCCGCCGCAGAAACCGGCCATGAAGAATTGACGCTGCAGCGGACCGGCGAAGACGCGACCATCCGGTCCCGTCAATGTCGCGTAGAAGCCGATGAGGAATGAGCCGACGATGTTCACGAGGAGCGTGCCGAAGGGAAATCCAGTGCCCCACGAGGCGGTGCTCGCCAATGAGGCAAGCGCCCGCAGCACGCCGCCGATCATGCTGCCTGCGGCCACGATCGCATAGAGCCGAACCGTCTGGCTCCTTCTGCGCCAGCCAATGAGGTGCGCCGCACGCCTCGCCATCCCGTCGTAGCGAAGCTTCTGCGGGCCGCTCACGGCGCCCCGCTGCCAATCAGAAGACTTCCCGCGGCAAAGCCCAGCGTCACCCCGCCGAGGCTCAGGAAAACCGAAAGCAGCACATTTCCGCCGGCGCGCAACCATTCGCCCTCGCGCGCCAGCGCCAACGTCTGCAGACTGAAGGAAGAAACCGTGGTGTAGCAGCCGAGGCCGCCGGTAACGGTAAAAGCCCAGATGGCGGGCATGCCGTCGCGCGCCACCGCATGCGCAACGACACCGATTGCAAGCGCTCCCGAGACGTTGACCACCATCGTGCCCCAGGGAAAGGTCTCGCCGACCCGGCGGGCGACAAAGCCAGATAGGAAGAAGCGGGCCATTGCACCGATCGCGCCACCAAGGCAGACAAGCAACAGATGATACATCGCGCTTCCTCGCGCCGGTCACACCATGGTGTCAGGCGGCTCCGGCTTTCTTCGGCTTGCTGGAGGCGATCATCTTCCAGTTTTTGTAGAACATGGCATTGATGCGCTCGACGCTGACCGAAACGATGGCGAGAAGAGCGGCGATCAGGCCAGGGAATGGCGATGGCCGGATGATGTCCATGAACACGCAGTAGCGGCGCCCATCATATTCGTTGACCGAGCGGTGCAGCAGCGTGTCGTCGAAAATATAGAGCGGATTGTCGTGCCAGTAGTTCCTGGCGTTGTTGCACTCGACGAAAACCTCGGCCTTCACCGGGAGAAGATTGTAGAGAATGCGCAGGCTGAGCCGCAGCGGTCCGAAATGCCAGGAGGTCGATTCCTTGCCCCTGAACACCGACACGGCGATGGTCTTGATGTATTTGAAATCCTTGTTGAAGTCGGCAACGTTGTCTATTTTGTGCTTGCCATACCACTGATAGACATACATGCCGCGCCGGCCGCTGCCGAAATTGGCGTCGATGTCGGCGATGATCTCGTCCTTGCGTGCCTTGAAGACATCCAGGACCTCGTTGACCTCGCGCTGGTAGTCCGGAGGAAACTGGTCCAATTTCCAGACACCGCGGTTTCTATAGCACAGCAGATCCACCAGCAGATTGAAGGGCGAAAGCAGCCAGGTGAAGATGCCGTTGCCCAGGAAATAACCACTGAACAGCGCCCAATTCTTGTTGTCGTTGCGCAACACGTCGATCAGGCCGAGGACGATGAAAATCGTCGTCAGAATGGGAATGAAATAGAAGCCGAGCGCCAGCAGCGGGATGGCTATGGCGAACTTCCGAAGGGTTTTGCGAGATTTTTTTGTCATTTTTCCACGCGCCAGGCGCGATTCCGTTCTGAATATCGTCGGTACGTTCTGGCCTGTCCGCCGGCCGAAGGCGCATCTTGATAGGGTTTTTTATCCCGCCAGACAACGGCGATCACACCAGTGTGCGATCGGCGACTATTTTTCCCGCTCGCTGCGCAGCTTCGCCCAATAGTCCAGCCGCTTCCTGATATCGCGCTCGAAGCCGCGCTCGGGCGGGTCGTAGAATGTCTGCCTTCCCATCTTCTCCGGAAAATAATCCTGGCCGGAAAAAGCGTCGGGCTCGTCGTGATCGTAGCGATAGCCGGCGCCGTAATCTTCCTGTTTCATCAGCTTGGTCGGCGCATTGAGAATGTGCTTGGGCGGCAGCAGCGAACCGAATTCCTTGGCCGCCTGTGTGGCGGCCTTGAATGCGGTATAGACTGCATTGGATTTCGGCGCGGTGGCGAGATAGACGGTAGCCTCGGCGAAGGCCAGTTCGCCCTCGGGCGAGCCCAGATAGTCGTACGCGTCCTTGGCGGCGTTGGCGACGACGAGCGCCTGCGGGTCGGCCAGCCCGATATCCTCCATCGCCATGCGCACCAACCGGCGCCCGAGATAAAGCGGATCCTCGCCGGCGTCGAACATGCGGGCGAGATAGTAGAGTGCCGCGTCGGGGTCGGAGCCGCGCACCGATTTGTGCAAGGCGGAGATCAAATTGTAGTGGCCGTCCTGTCCCTTGTCGTAGATCGGCGCGCGGCGCTGGACGATGCGCTGGAGGGCTTCGGCGCCGAACACCTCCTTTGATTTCGCTGCGCGCCAGACCTCTTCGGCGAGCGTCAGCGCCGCGCGGCCGTCGCCGTCGCTCATGCGGATGAGCATCGCCCGCGCGTCTTCATCGAGCGGCAGCGCCCTGCCCTCTGCCTCCTCGGCCCGCGCCAGCAGCCTGGCGATGCTGTCCTCGCCGAGCGAGTGAAAGACCAGCACACGCGCGCGCGACAACAGCGCGGCGTTAAGTTCGAAGGACGGGTTCTCGGTGGTGGCGCCGACCAGCACCACGGTGCCGTCTTCCATCACGGGCAGAAAACTGTCCTGCTGGGCACGGTTGAAACGATGGATCTCGTCAACGAACAGCAGCGTCTGGCGGCCGTTGGAGCGGCGCAGCTTCGCTGCCTCGAACACTTTCTTCAGGTCGGCAACGCCGGAAAACACGGCCGATATCTGTTCGAAGGCGAGGCTTGTCTCGCCGGCAAGCAGCCGTGCGACCGTGGTCTTGCCGGTGCCGGGCGGGCCCCAGAAGATCATCGAGCCGAGCGAGCCGGAGCCGATCAGCCGCGTCAGCGCGCCGTCGGGTCCGGTCAGATGCTCCTGGCCGACGACCTCGCCGAGATTCTTCGGGCGCAGACGGTCCGCCAGCGGCCTGCCGGGCGGCGTCTTTTCCGGCTCATCGACACTGAACAGATCGGCCATGCAACTTCTTCTGCCTGGAGCCCGATCATGCTGACAGTCGGGCTCAGTAACGCAACACCTGGCGCAGTATCTGCCCGCCGCGCTCGACGGTAAAGCGCCACCAGCGCGTATCCTGCTGGGCTACCTGTTCCAGGGTCGCCGTCTTGTCGATCGTCAGGCCATTGACCTCACGCACGATGTCCCCTGGCTGGAAGCCAAAATCGGCAGCGGGCGAATCGCGGTTGATGTCGACCACGGTGACGCCTTTGACATCGGTGCGCAGACCGAGCCGTTGGGCAAGCCTTGGCGACAGTTCAGCGACTTTGGCACCCGAAAACGGGCTACGGCCGCGCAATGTGAGTTCAGCAGCCTTGGCGCCTTCGGGCGGCCGTTCCAGTGCGATGTCCATCGTCGCCTGCTGACCCTTGCTCAGAACGCCGAAGCTGGCATTCGTACCAATCGACAGCGTCGCCATCCGGTAGTCCAGCGCCCCGACGCTCTCGACCGGCTTGCCGTTGAGCGACAGCACCACGTCGCCAGGCTTGAGCCCTGCCTTGGCCGCGGGTCCCGCCTCTTCGACCGAAGAAACCAGCGCACCGGTCGGTTTGTCAATGCCGAGCGATTCGGCAATCTGCGGCGTCACCGCCTCGAACTCGGCGCCGGCATACGGCCGCTCGAAGAAGTCGAGCCCGGCCTTAGCCGCATCGGCGAAGGCGCGAACCATGTTCGAAGGGATGGCAAAGCCGATGCCGATCGAGCCGCCGCTACGGCTATAGATCGCCGTGTTGATGCCGATCAGCTGCCCTCCCATGTTGACCAGCGCGCCCCCGGAATTGCCGGGGTTGATGGCGGCGTCGGTCTGGATGAAGAAGCTGGAATCGGAGACGCCGATATGGCTGCGCGCCACCGCCGAAATGATGCCGCTGGTGGTGGTCTGGCCGACCCCGAACGGATTGCCGATCGCCAGCACCAGGTCGCCGACCTCGAGCGCGTCGGAATCGCCGATGGCGATCACCGGGAACGGCTTGTCAGAAGAAATCTTGAGCACGGCGAGGTCGAGCGTCTCGTCCTTGAGCAGCACCTTGCTGTCGAATTCGCGCCCGTCGGCGGTCGCGACCTTGACCTGGTCGGCGTCCTTGACGACATGGAAATTGGTGACCACGACGCCGGTCGGATCGACCAGCACTCCCGAACCGAGCGAAGACTGCGCGCGCGGCTGTGAGCGGCCGAAGAACTCCTCGAAGAACGGATCGCCGTCGAAGGGCGACGTCACCTTGGCGGTCTGCGAGGCGTAGACATTGACCACGGCCGGGGCCGTCTGCTTGACCAGCGGCGCGAAGGACAGCTGTACCTCCTCGCGGCCGAACGGCACGCGCTTGTCGGGGCCGGAGGTGGCGTTTTCGCCTTCGACGCCATGCAGCAGATCGGTCAGTACGTCGGACAGACCAGGATCTGGCTTGGTCTCCTCCGCCAGCGCGTGCCTGGCCGCCGGGACGATGGCCAACGCCATCAAGGCGCAGATCAGAACAAGGGACAGCCGTTTAACGCACATTCCGAATCCTCCAAGTCGGGCGCCATTGTCCTGACGATTGTGCAAAATGAAAGGCTAAGCCGCTGAAATCCGATTATTTTGGGTAGTCGCCGCAAAAACCGGTGACAAAACCCCTACCAGCCCTCCCCGGCGCCTTCGGAAACAGAAAAAGGGGCCCGC
The DNA here is from genome assembly GCF_042295465.1 of Mesorhizobium sp. ISC25. NCBI lineage: Bacteria > Pseudomonadati > Pseudomonadota > Alphaproteobacteria > Hyphomicrobiales > Phyllobacteriaceae > Mesorhizobium > Mesorhizobium sp. ISC25. The sequence continues at coordinate 1,352,376 of NZ_CP135441.1, forward strand.
AGGCCCCTTTGAACTTCTCAGAACAACCGAAGCTTATGCAGCTGCGGCTTCCTCTTCGGTGCCTTCGGCCTCGATGCGGGCGCGGTCGCCGGCGCCCTTGGCCGAGGTGTCGCGGTCGACGAATTCGATGACCGCCATTGCGGCATTGTCACCGTGGCGGAAGCCCGCCTTCATGATGCGCAGATAGCCGCCGTTGCGGGTGGCATAACGTGGCGCGATGGTATCGAACAGGCGCTTGACGACGCCTTCATTGCCGATCTGGGCAATCACCTGCCGGCGGGCATGCAGGTCGCCGCGCTTGCCGAGCGTCACCAGCTTCTCGACGATCGGACGCAGATCCTTCGCCTTCGGCAGCGTGGTGAGGATCTGCTCGTGCTCGATTAGCGACACGGCAAGGTTGGCAAACATCGACTTGCGATGGCTTATGCTGCGGGCGAACCGGCGGCCTTTAAATCCGTGGCGCATGGCTCTTCTCCTTCATTGCGGGTTCAAGAGGCCTGAGCCTCAGTATTGATCTTCGTAACGCTTGGCGAGGTCTTCGATGTTTTCCGGCGGCCAGTCCGGCACTTCCATGCCGAGATGCAGGCCCATCGCCGCCAAAACTTCCTTGATCTCGTTCAGCGACTTGCGGCCGAAGTTCGGGGTGCGCAGCATCTCGGCTTCGGTCTTCTGGATCAGGTCGCCGATATAGACGATGTTATCGTTCTTCAGGCAGTTGGCCGAACGCACCGAGAGCTCGAGCTCGTCGACCTTCTTGAGCAGCGCCGGGTTGAAGGCAAGCTCGGTAACCTGTTCGGCCGCGACTTCCTTCTGCGGCTCGTCGAAATTGACGAACAGGCCGAGCTGGTCCTGCAGGATGCGAGCGGCGAACGCCACCGCGTCCTCGCCCGAGATCGAACCGTCGGTCTCGATGGTCATGGTCAGCTTGTCATAGTCGAGAACCTGGCCCTCGCGGGTGTTCTCGACCTTGTAGGAGACCTTCTTGACCGGCGAATACAGGCTGTCGACCGGGATCAGCCCGATCGGCGCGTCTTCGGCGCGGTTGCGGTCGGCCGGCACGTAACCCTTGCCGGTGTCGACGGTGAATTCCATGCGGATTTCAGCGCCTTCGTCCAGCGTGCAGATGACGTGGTCGGGATTGAGGATCTCGACGTCGCCGACCGTCTGGATGTCGCCGGCGAGAACCGCGCCCGGTCCCTGCTTGCGTACGACCATGCGCTTGGGGCCGTCGCCTTCCATGCGGATGGCGATTTCCTTGATGTTCAAGACGATGTCGGTCACGTCCTCGCGCACGCCGGCGATGGACGAGAATTCATGCAGAACGCCGTCGATCTGCACGGCGGTCACAGCCGCCCCACGCAGCGAAGACAGAAGCACGCGGCGCAGCGCGTTGCCGAGGGTGAGGCCGAAGCCGCGCTCGAGCGGCTCGGCGACCAGCGTGGTCAGCGTCTTCTTCTTCGACGAGAACTCGATCTTGTTCGGCTTGATCAGTTCTTGCCAATTTTTCTGGATCATAGTGCTTTCCTTCCGTTGTCCCGCCACCATCCAATCGTGGCGGGCGACCTGGAATGCCGTGGAGGAGCGCCCTTGAGGCGCTCGCGCGGCGTTCGGTAAATTCTTTAGACGCGGCGCTTCTTGCGCGGGCGGCAGCCATTGTGCGGGATCGGCGTCACATCACGGATCGAGGTGATGGTGAAGCCGGCTGCCTGCAGCGCGCGAAGCGCCGATTCACGACCGGAGCCGGGTCCACAGACCTCGACCTCGAGCATGCGCATGCCGTGTTCCTGTGCCTTCTTGGCAACATCCTCGGCGGCCATCTGGGCTGCGAAAGGGGTCGACTTGCGCGATCCCTTGAAGCCCTGGGCTCCGGCCGACGACCAGGCAATGGAATTGCCCTGCGCGTCGGTGATGGTGATCATCGTGTTGTTGAAGGTCGAATTGACGTGGGCAACGCCCGACGAGATGTTCTTGCGTTCGCGACGGCGAACACGAGCGGCTTCCTTGGCCATGACAGTCCTTTCAGTTGATCTCTACACCGCCGTAATGCCAGCGGCTCCACCAGGGAGAAGGCAGTAGGGGGAATATGGCAGTAGGGCAGTATGTCTGCCGTTCCTATTGCCTTACTGCCCTACTCCCTTACTGCCCTAAATTACTTCTTCTTTCCGGCAATCGACTTGGCTGGGCCCTTGCGGGTGCGCGCATTGGTGTGCGTGCGCTGACCACGAACCGGCAGCGAGCGGCGGTGACGCAGGCCGCGGTAGCAGCCGAGGTCCATGAGCCGCTTGATGTTCATCGACACTTCGCGGCGCAGATCGCCCTCGACCTGGTAGTCGCGGTCGATGGTCTCGCGAATCTGCAGCACTTCCGCGTCGGTCAGCTGGTTGACGCGGCGCTCGGCCGGGATGCCGACCTTGTCGACGATCTCCTGGGCGAACTTCTTGCCAATGCCGTGAATGTATTGAAGCGCAATGACGACGCGCTTGTTGGTCGGAATGTTGACGCCGGCTATACGAGCCATCTTCTTCTCTTCTCCATATAGGCCGGACGAGCCGGCGCTTCAAGTTGCCCCGCGTCCGGTGGAGGCCGGCCCTTGCGGGAGTTTCCAGTTCAAAGCGGCCTGCCTTGCCCTTGCGGACAAGCAAGCCTCATGCCTGATAGGAAGACGGGCCGCCATACCCCAGCGGACCGCTCCAGTCAAGCGCAATCGTTCGATTCGCTAGCCGGCCGCCTGGCCAACTTTCCGGGTCGTCGCCCTGAGCACCGCCTCGATCTGCTGCGTCACCGCATCAATGTCGGCCATGCCATCGACGCCCCTGAGTTTGCCCTTGGCGTAGTAGTAGCCGATCAGCGGCGAGGTTTTCTTGTAATATTCCCTCAAGCGTTCTTCGAACACCGCTGGACTGTCGTCCTTGCGCACCGGCAGGCCTGCGGCCTTGGCTTCTTCGGCGCGCTTGACGATTCGGCCAACCAGCGCCTTGTCGTCGACGACAAATTCGATGACTGCGTCGAGCTCCAGTCCGCGATCCGACAGCATTTCCTCAACGGCGTCCGCTTGCACCAGGGTTCGCGGGTATCCGTCAAGGATGAAGCCGTTTGCGCAATCAGCTTGATCGATGCGCTCAGCCACGATGGCGTTGACGATAGCATCGGACACCAGTTCGCCAGCGTCCATCACCGCCTTGGCGCGCTTGCCGACTTCGGTGCCGGCCTGAACAGCAGCGCGCAGCATGTCCCCCGTGGAAAGCTGTGGGATGCCGTGTCGTTCTACCAATCTTAGTGCTTGTGTCCCCTTGCCCGCCCCCGGCGGTCCAAGCAATATCAACCTCATCTGGCCTTTTTCCCCCCGCGCAGCTTCGACTTCTTGATCAGGCCCTCATACTGGTGCGCGATCAGGTGACCCTGAATCTGCGCCACCGTATCGAGCGTTACACTGACCACGATCAGGAGCGAAGTGCCACCAAGGTAGAACGGTACGCCAGTCGCTGAAATCAGGAACTCAGGCAGCAGACACACCAGCACCAGATAGATGGCGCCGACGACGGTGATGCGGGTGAGCACATAGTCGATATAATCCGCAGTGCGCTCGCCCGGACGATAGCCCGGGATGAAGCCCGAATGCTTCTTGAGCTGGTCGGCGGTGTCCTTCGGATTGAAGACGATCGCCGTGTAGAAGAAGGCGAAGAACACGATCATCGCCGCGTAGAAGGCCATATAGAGAGGCTGGCCGTGGCCGAGCGCCGCCAGGATGGTGCTGGCCCAGGCAGGCATATTGGTGGTCTGCGAGAAGCCGGCAACAGTCGCAGGCAGCAGCAGCAGCGACGAGGCGAAGATCGGCGGAATGACGCCGGAGGTGTTGAGCTTAAGCGGCAGATGCGAGGTATCGCCCTGGAACATGCGATTGCCGACCTGGCGCTTGGGATACTGGATCAGCAGGCGGCGCTGCGCGCGCTCGAAGAAGACGATCAGCGCGATGACGATGATGGCCAGCACGATGATTGCCAGGATCAGGCCGGTCGACAGGGCGCCGGTGCGGCCAAGCTCCAGCGTGCCGGAGATGGCGCGCGGCAAGCCGGCGACAATGCCGGAGAAGATGATCAGCGAAATGCCGTTGCCGATGCCGCGAGCGGTGATCTGCTCGCCAAGCCACATCAGGAACATGGTGCCGCCAACCAGCGTGACGACGGTAGAGATGCGGAAGAACATGCCGGGATCGTTGACGATGCCGTTGCCGCCCTCAAGCCCGACCGAAATGCCGTAGGCCTGAACCAGCGCCAGAAGCACGGTGCCGTAGCGCGTGTACTGGTTGATGATCTTGCGGCCCTGCTCGCCTTCCTTCTTCAGCGCTTCCAGCGATGGAATGACCGAGGTCATCAGCTGCATGATGATTGAAGCGGAGATATAGGGCATGATGCCAAGGGCAAAGATCGCCATGCGCTGCACGGCGCCGCCGGCGAACATGTTGAACATGCCGAGCACGCCCTTGCTCTGCGACGAGAAGGCCTGGGCGAAAGCGTCGGGATTGATGCCGGGCAGCGGGATATAGGTGCCAAGACGGTAGACGAGCAGCGCGCCGATCGTGAACCAGATGCGCTTCTTCAGATCCTCGGCTTTGGCGAAGGCCGAAAAATTCAGATTCGAGGCTAGTTGTTCAGCAGCCGAAGCCATGCCTGATTCTCCGCTTGGTCACGCTCGATGCCCGCAGCTCAGGCGGCGCGTGTCACCGAAGCTCACGAGATAAGCTCCGGACTGCAAACATGCAAGCGGCCGCGTTGATGCGGCCGCCACATCTGTCGGATCAAAGCACGACCAAAGGCAAAACCGAATTCCACCTTTGCCGACCGTGCTTCAAATTGCCGTTACTCGGCGGCTGCTTTCTCAGGCAGCTTCACCGAACCGCCGGCCTTTTCGATCTTCTCGATCGCGGCCTTGGAGGCTCCGGCCACGTCGAAGGCAAGCTTGGCCTTGATGTCGCCGTCCGAAAGGATGCGCACGCCGTCCTTGACCCGGCGGATGACGCCGGCCGCAACCAGCGCCTCGGCTGTCACAACTGTCTTAGCGTCGAGCTTCTTGGCATCGAGCGCCGCCTGGATGCGGGCCAGCGACACGACGGTGAAGCTCTTGGCGAAGATATTGTTGAAGCCACGCTTCGGCAGACGGCGGTAGAGCGGCATCTGGCCACCCTCGAAGCCGTTGACGGCGACGCCGGAGCGCGCCTTCTGGCCCTTGACGCCGCGACCGGCGGTCTTGCCCGAACCGGAACCGATGCCACGGCCAAGACGCTTCTTGGAATGCGTCGCGCCGTCCTTGTCACGCAGATCGTTGAGTTTCATCTGGATTCTCCTGCGCTTTGGCTCAGCCCTCGTCCACGACGCGGACGAGATGCTGGACGGCAGCGATCATGCCGCGCACCGAGGGCGTATCCTCCAGCGTGCGCTGCTTGTGCATCTTGTTGAGGCCGAGGCCGACCAGCGTTGCGCGCTGCTCCTTCGGCCGGCGGATCGGCGAACCGATCTGCTCGACGGTGATGGTCTTGGTTGCTTTCTTGGCCATGGTCAGATCCCTGGTCAGCGTCGACTATTCTTCAGCCGCAACGGCGGTGCCGCGGCGGGCCTGAAGGGTCGAATACTTGATGCCGCGCGCGGCAGCCACATCCTTCGGATGCATCTGGCTCTTCAGCGCGTCGAAAGTGGCGCGAACCATGTTGTAGGGGTTCGAAGAACCCATCGACTTGGCGACCACGTCATGCATGCCGAGCGTCTCGAAAACGGCGCGCATCGGGCCGCCGGCGATGATGCCGGTACCTTGCTTGGCGGCGCGCAGCAGAACACGTCCCGCGCCCCAGCGTCCCTCGACGTCATGGTGCAGCGTGCGGCCCGAGCGCAGCGGCACGAAGATCATGTCGCGCTTGGCCGATTCGGTCGCCTTGCGGATCGCCTCCGGCACTTCGCGCGCCTTGCCGTGGCCGAAGCCGACGCGGCCCTTCTGGTCGCCGACGACGACGAGTGCCGCAAAGCCGAAGCGCCGGCCGCCCTTGACGACCTTGGCGACACGGTTGATGTGGACGAGCTTGTCGACCATGCCGTCGTCGCGCTCTTCGCGATCACGGCCGCGGCCGCCATCCCTACGTTCCTGTGCCATATCCTGTTCCTTGTTTTTTTCCGGAAGCACGGTTGATGATGATATCCGGCACCTCTGTGGGTCGCCGGGGGCGAATTTCGTTTTTAGAAGCTCAGACCACCTTCACGGGCAGCCTCGGCCAGCGCCTTGACGCGGCCGTGGTAGATGTAGGCGCCGCGGTCGAAGACGACTTCCTTGACGCCGGCCTTCGAGGCACGCTCGGCGATCAGCTTGCCGATGGCAGCTGCAGCCGCAGTGTCGGCGCCGGTCTTGAGCGAGCCCTTGAGCTCCTTCTCAAGCGTCGAAGCAGCCGCGATGGTGTGGCCCTTGGCGTCGTCGATCACCTGGACATAGATGTTCTTCGACGTGCGATGGACCGACAAGCGCGGGCGATCGCCGGCAACCTTCTTGATCTGGCGGCGGACGCGCTGAGCGCGGCGTTGGGTGGATTCTTTCGAGCCCATGATATCAGTTCCTTGCCTTCAAAAAACGGGGGCAACCATATGCGGTAGGACGAGCCTCCCGCGACCGCTCCCCGCGGCGTTAAAATTACTTCTTCTTGCCTTCCTTGCGGACGATCTTCTCGCCAGCATAGCGAACGCCCTTGCCCTTGTAGGGCTCGGGGCTGCGATACTCGCGGATCTCGGCGGCAACCTGGCCGACCTGCTGCTTGTCGATGCCGGTCACGGTGATTTCCGTCGGCTTCGGCACCGAAATCGTCACGCCCTGCGGCGTCTCGTAGACGACGTCATGGCTGAAGCCGAGCGCCAGCTGCAGGTTCTTGCCTTGCATGGCGGCACGATAGCCGACGCCGGTGATCTCGAGCTTCTTTTCGAAGCCGTCCTTGACGCCCTGCAGGATGTTGACGATCTGCGTGCGCGACATGCCCCATTTGGAGCGGGCGGTCTTGGTCTGGTCGCGCGGCTGGACAGCGATCTCGCTGCCTTCCATCTTGACCAGCACTTCGTCGTTCACCACGAACTTCAGCTCGCCCTTCGGACCCTTCGCCGTCACGGTCTGGCCGTTGACGGTCGCGGTCACGCCCTGCGGCAGCGAAACGGGTTTCTTTCCAATACGAGACATTTTGTTGTCCTCGTCACTTCTCTTGTTTCAGGTCTCGGCTTTCGGGACTTGATCCCGAAAACCTGTTTCCAACCGGGTCACATACCAGATCAGAATATCTGGCAGAGGATTTCCCCGCCGACATTCTGTTCGCGCGCTTCGTGGTCGGCCATCACGCCCTTCGGCGTCGAAAGGATGGCGATGCCGAGGCCGTTGGCGACGTGCGGTATCGACTTGGCCGAAACGTAGACGCGGCGGCCGGGCTTCGAGACCCGGGCGATTTCGCGCACCACCGGCGCACCGTCGAAATACTTCAGCTCGATCTCGATTTCGGACTTGCCGTTGTCGAAGTCGGTCTGGCTGTAGTCGCGGATATAGCCTTCGGCCTTCAGCACGTCGAGGACGCGGGTGCGCAGCCGCGAGGCCGGCGTCGAAACGCTCGACTTCTTACGGCCATACGCGTTGCGGATGCGGGTCAGCATATCGCCGAGAGGATCGCTCAATGACATGTTATGTCCTCCTTACCAGCTCGACTTGACCAGGCCCGGGATCTGGCCGTTATTGCCGAGATCACGAAGCGCGATACGCGATACTTTGAGCTTGCGATAATAGGCACGCGGGCGTCCGGTGACTTCGCAGCGGTTGCGGATGCGGGTCTTGGCCGAGTTGCGCGGCAGCGCCGAAAGCTTCAGCTGGGCGCGGAAGCGCTCTTCCATCGGCTTGGACTGATCCATGATGATCGCCTTGAGCACCTTGCGCTTGGCAGCGAACTGGTCCGCAAGCTTGCGGCGCCTGTTATTCTTCTCGACTGAGCTGGTCTTTGCCATTTCAGATTTTTCCTTTTCTCGCTGCCGTTACTGGCGGAAGGGGAAGTTGAAGGCCTTGAGCAATGCCCTGGCTTCGTCGTCCGTCTTCGCAGTCGTACAAACGATGACGTCCATGCCCCAGATCTGATCAACCTTGTCGTAGTTGATCTCCGGAAACACGATGTGTTCCTTGATGCCCATGGCATAGTTGCCACGGCCATCGAAGCTCTTCGGATTAAGTCCGCGGAAGTCGCGGACGCGCGGCAGTGCGATGTTCACGAGGCGGTCGAGGAACTCGTACATGCGTTCCTTGCGCAGCGTGACCTTGGCGCCGATCGGCATCTTCTCGCGAACCTTGAAGCCGGCGATCGAGTTGCGGGCCCGGGTGACAACGGCCTTCTGGCCGGCGATCATTGCAAGGTCTTCCGCCGCGATCGAAGGCTTCTTCGAATCGCCGGTCGCCTCGCCGACGCCCATGTTCAGCACGATCTTGTCGATGCGCGGAACCTGCATCTCGTTCTCGTAGCCGAACTGCTCCTGCAGCGCCTTGCGAATGGTCTCGTTGTAGACCTGCTTGAGGCGCGGCGTGTTCTGGGCAGTTGCCTGCTTGGTTTGAGCCTTAGCCATTGATGACTTCTCCCGAGCGCTTGGCGACGCGCACCTTCTTGCCGTCCTTCTGGAAGATGAAGCCGACGCGGGTCGGCTTGCCATCCTTGGGGTCGGCCAGCGCGATGTTCGACAGCTGGATCGGCGCTTCCTTGGTGATGATCCCGCCCTCTTGGGACTGGGACTGCTTCTGGTGACGACGGATCAGGTTGACGCCGCGCACCAGCGCGGTGTCGTCCTTCGGCTGCACCGAAAGGACTTCGCCCGAACGGCCCTTGTCCTTGCCGGCCAGCACGACGACCTTGTCGCCTTTTCTAATCTTTTGCATTGGTCCGGCTCCTTACAGCACTTCAGGCGCGAGCGAGATGATCTTCATGTGGTTCTTGGCGCGGAGTTCGCGCGGAACCGGTCCGAAGATACGCGTGCCGATCGGCTCTTTCTTGTTGTCGACGAGAACGGCTGCGTTCTTGTCGAAACGGATCACGCTGCCGTCCGGGCGGCGGATGTCCTTGGCCGTGCGAACCACGACCGCCTTCATCACATCGCCCTTCTTGACGCGGCCGCGCGGGATGGCTTCCTTGATCGACACCACGATGATGTCGCCCACGGAAGCGTATTTCCGCTTCGAGCCGCCCAGCACCTTGATGCACATGACACGACGGGCGCCGGAATTATCCGCGACGTCGAGGTTTGTTTGCATCTGAATCATGACTGGCCGCCTTCTTCTTTTCTAACGGGACGGGTTTCTCACCCCTCCCCGGTCTGTCCAAAATTCGTTTCGTTAGCCCTGATCAGGCCTGGTCCGAAGACACCACGACCCAGCGCTTGTCCTTGGAAATCGGCTTCGATTCCTGGATGAACACCTGATCGCCGACCTTGTGGGCGTTGTTCTCGTCGTGCGCCTTGTACTTCTTGGTCATGCGCACGGTCTTCTTCATCACGGGATGCGTGAAGCGCCGTTCGACCTTGACGACAACCGTCTTCTCGTTCTTGTCGCTGACGACGGTGCCCTGCAGAATGCGCTTTGGCATGGTTTTCGTCCTTAAGCCTTCTTGGCCGCGGACTTTTCCGCAGCGATGGTCTTGATACGCGCAATGTCCTTGCGGACCTGCCTCACGCGCGCGGTCTTCTCAAGCTGGCCGGTGGCCTTCTGGAAGCGCAGGTTGAACTGCTCCTTCTTCAGGCTGGCCAGGTCGTCGGTCAGCTGGTCCTGGGTCTTGGTCCGGATGTCTTCGGCTTTCATGATCAGCCCGTCCTTATTCTGCGATGCGCTGTACGAAGCGCGTCCTGACCGAGAGCTTGGCCGCGCCGAGACGCAGCGCCTCACGGGCGGTTTCCTCGTTGACGCCGTCGATCTCGAACATGATGCGGCCTGGCTTGACGCGGGCCGCCCAGTAGTCGACCGCGCCCTTGCCCTTGCCCATGCGGACTTCGGTCGGCTTCGACGTCACCGGCACGTCCGGGAAGATACGGATCCACACTCGGCCGGCACGCTTCATCTCGCGGGTGATCGCGCGGCGGGCCGCCTCGATCTCACGCGCGGTGACGCGGTTCGGCTCAAGCGCCTTCAGCCCGAAACCACCGAAATCCAGGTTGGTGCCGCCCTTGGCGGTACCGTGGATGCGGCCCTTGAACTGCTTGCGGAACTTTGTGCGCTTTGGCTGCAGCATCGTTCTAACTCCAAATTCCTAACTGTCTTACGCGTTTTCGCGACGGCGACCGCGTTCGCGCTCACCACCACCGCCATGCGCATGATCGCCCTCGGTGGCGCGGCGCTCCGATGCCATCGGGTCGTGCTCGAGGATTTCGCCCTTGAACACCCAGACCTTGACGCCACAGATGCCGTAGGCCGTATTCGCCTCCGCCGTGCCGTAGTCGACGTCGGCGCGCAACGTATGCAGCGGCACGCGGCCCTCGCGGTACCATTCCATGCGCGCAATCTCGGCGCCGCCGAGACGGCCGGCGCAGTTGATGCGGATGCCTTCGGCACCGAGGCGCATCGCCGACTGCACGGCGCGCTTCATGGCGCGGCGGAACGCGATGCGGCGTTCAAGCTGCTGGGCGATCGACTGGGCGACCAGGGTCGCGTCGATCTCCGGCTTGCGCACTTCGACGATGTTCAGATGCGTCTCGGACTTGGTCATCTCCATCAGCTTCTTGCGAAGCTTCTCGATGTCGGCGCCCTTCTTGCCGATGATCAGGCCCGGACGCGCCGCATGGATGGTGACGCGGCACTTCTTGTGCGGACGCTCGATCACGACCTTCGAGATCGCAGCCTGCTTGAGTTCCTTCTCAAGATATTTGCGGATCTTGATGTCCTCGTGCAGCAGCTTGCCGTACTCGCCGGTGTTCGCGAACCAGCGCGAATCCCAGGTGCGGTTGATGCCGAGACGCAGACCGATCGGATTGACTTTCTGGCCCATTATGCGGCCTCCCCTTTTTCTTCGACTTCACGAACGACGATCGTGAGGTGCGAGAACGGCTTCTCGATACGGCTGGCGCGACCACGGCCACGGGCATGGAACCGCTTCATGACGATCGACTTGCCGACGTAGGCTTCCGCCACAATCAGCGCATCGACGTCGAGGTCGTGGTTGTTTTCCGCGTTGGCGATCGCCGATTCCAGCGTCTTCTTGACCGTGCCGGAAATCCGCTTGGCCGAGAATTCGAGGTCGGAAAGCGCTGTCGCGACCTTCTTGCCGCGGATCAGCGCGGCAACCAGGTTCAGCTTCTGCGGGCTGATACGGATCGTGCGCAACACGGCGCGCGCTTCGTTGTCAGCAAGCCTGCGCGGAGCTTTGGCCTTGCCCATGATTATTTCCTCTTCGCCTTCTTATCCGCGCCGTGACCGTAATAGGTCCGGGTCGGAGCGAATTCACCGAACTTGTGACCGACCATGTCCTCGTTCACCGAGACGGGAACGTGCTTTTGGCCGTTGTAGACACCGAAGGTGAAGCCGACGAACTGCGGCAGGATGGTGGAGCGGCGGCTCCACATCTTGATCACCTCATTGCGACCACCTTCACGAACCTTGTCCACCTTCTTCAGAAGGTAGCCGTCGATGAAGGGGCCTTTCCAAATCGAACGAGTCACTTGGCGTTACCTCTTCTTAGCTCTTGCGCTGATGGCGCGAGCGCAGGATGAACTTGTCGGTCGCCTTGTTGGACCGCGTCTTCTTGCCCTTGGTCGGCTTGCCCCAGGGCGAAACCGGATGGCGGCCACCCGAGGTGCGGCCTTCGCCGCCGCCATGTGGATGGTCGACCGGGTTCATGGTCACGCCGCGATTGTGCGGACGTTTGCCGCGCCACACGGTGCGGCCTGCCTTGCCGTCATTGATGTTGCCGTGGTCCGGGTTGGACACGGCACCGACGGTGGCCATGCAGGAGCCGTGGACGACACGCTGCTCGCCCGAGTTGAGGCGCAGGATCGCCATGCCCTGGTCGCGACCGACGAGCTGGCCATAACCACCGGCCGAACGGGCGACCTGAGCGCCCTTGCCGGGCTTCAGCTCGATATTGTGGACGATCGTGCCAACCGGCATCGAGGCCAGCGGCATCGCGTTGCCCGGCTTTACGTCGACCGATTCACCGGCCACGATCTTGTCGCCGGGAGCCAGACGCTGCGGGGCGATGATGTAGGACAGCTCGCCATCGTCATACTTGATCAGCGCGATGAAGGCGGTGCGGTTCGGATCGTACTCGATACGCTCGACCGTGCCGACGACGTCGAACTTGCGGCGCTTGAAGTCGATGATACGGTAGGTGCGCTTGTGACCGCCGCCGATGAAGCGGGCCGTGATGCGGCCGTAATTGTTGCGGCCGCCCGACTTGGTCAAGCCTTCAGTCAGGCCCTTGACGGGCTTGCCCTTGTAGAGGCCCGAGCGGTCGACGATGACCAGCTGACGGGTGCTCGGCGTTACCGGGTTGAATTTTTTCAGTGCCATTGTTCTGTCCTCGCGACCTTGCTCAGAGACCCGTCGCGACGTCGATCGACTGGCCGTCGGCCAGCGTCACAACCGCCTTCTTGACGTCGCTCTGGCGGCCGATCGTGCCGCGGAAGCGCTTGATCTTGCCCTTGCGGACAAGCGTGTTCACGGCCATCACCTTGACGCCGAACAGCGCTTCGACGGCGGCCTTGATTTCCGGCTTCGACGCCTTCTTGGCGACATTGAAGACGACCTGGTTCTGCTCGGAAGCCATGGTCGACTTTTCGGTGATCGCCGGCGAGACGATCACGTCGTAATGACGAAGGTCGGTCATTTGAAGCGCTCCTCGAGAGCCTCGACGGCGGCCTTCGAAAGGACCAGCGTGCCGCGGCGCAGAATGTCGTAGACGTTGATGCCCTGGATGGGCAGCACGTCGATGTTCGGGATATTGGTCGCCGCCAGCTTGAAATTCTTGTCAAGCTCGGCGCCGCCGATCACCAGGGCGTTGCTCAGGCCCAGCGTCGCGAAATTCGCGATCAGTGCCTTGGTCTTGGCCTCGGTCAGCTTCAGCTCGTCGATGATGATGATCGACGCGCTCTTAGCCTTGGCCGAAAGCGCATGCTTGAGACCGAGCGCTCGAACCTTCTTCGGCAGATCGTGCTCGTGGCTGCGCACGACCGGGCCGTGGGCCTTGCCGCCGCCGCGGAACTGCGGAGCGCGAGCCGAATGGTGACGGGCGCGGCCGGTACCCTTCTGCTTGTACATCTTGGCGCCGGTGCGCGCGATTTCCGCGCGGCCCTTGGCCTTGTGCGTGCCCTGCTGCTTCTTGGCAAGCTGCCAGCGCACGACGCGCTGCAGGATGTCCTCGCGCGGATCAAGGCCGAAAATCTCTTCGGAGAGCTTCAGCTTGCCGGCGTCCTTGCCGCCAAGCGTTGTAATCTTGAGGTCCATTATTCCGCTCCCTCTGTGGCCGGGGCCTCGTTCTTGGCGGCACCATCGGTTGCAACGGCGCGGATCGCGGCGGGCTTCGGCGCATTGGCCGGAAGCGCTACCTTGGCCGCGTCGCGGACCAGGATCCATGCACCCTTCGAACCCGGGACCGCACCGCGGATCAGGATCAGGCCGCGATCGGCGTCGGTCGAAACGACCTCGACATTCTGCGTGGTGACGCGGGTATCGCCCATGTGGCCGGCCATATGCTTGCCCTTGAACACCTTGCCCGGATCCTGGCGCTGGCCGGTCGAGCCGTGTGTACGGTGCGACACCGAGTTGCCGTGCGTCGCGCGGCCGCCACCCATGTGATGCCGCTTGATGACGCCCTGGAAACCCTTGCCGATCGTGGTTCCCGTCACATCGACCTTCTGGCCGACGACGAAATGCTCGACGGTGATCTCGGCGCCAACATCGATCATGTTGTCGGCGGAGACGCGGAACTCGGCAACCTTGGCCTTGGGCTCGACGGAAGCGGTCGCGAAATGGCCGCGCATCGCCTTCGACGTGTTCTTCACCTTGGCAAGGCCAACGCCGAGCTGGACGGCGGTATAGCCGTTCTTCTCCTGCGTGCGCTGCGCCACGACCTGGCAGTTCTCCATCTGGAGAACAGTGACGGGAACATGTTCCCCGGCATCGTTGTAGATGCGGGTCATTCCCACCTTCTTTGCAATCACACCTGAACGCATCGGTTCAATTCCTTTAGAGTTCCCTGTCGGGGCTGTCGCCCCTCCACGCCTCTTGTTCCTTCAGAGTTCCGGGTCGCCCCGCTGACCTCTGGTTCCTTAGAGCTTGATCTCGACGTCGACACCGGCGGCGAGGTCGAGCTTCATCAAAGCATCGACCGTCTGCGGGGTCGGGTCGACGATGTCGAGCAGACGCTTGTGCGTGCGCATCTCGAACTGCTCGCGGCTCTTCTTGTCGACGTGAGGCGACCGGTTGACCGTGAACTTTTCGATCCGCGTCGGCAGCGGAATGGGGCCGCGGACGTTGGCGCCGGTGCGCTTGGCGGTCGACACGATTTCCCGTGTCGAGGCGTCGAGCACCCGGTGATCAAACGCCTTCAGGCGGATGCGGATATTCTGTCCGTTCATGCGTCACTTCCTTGTTCTGGCGCGGCGCGGGCAGCGCCCGCGACAGATCGGTTTAAGTCCAAATTACTCTTTGATGGTGACGACGATGCCGGCACCGACGGTGCGGCCGCCTTCACGGATGGCGAAGCGCAGCTTCTCTTCCATGGCGATCGGCACGATCAGCTCGACATCGACGGTGATGTTGTCGCCCGGCATCACCATCTCGGTGCCTTCCGGCAGCGACACGATGCCGGTCACGTCCGTCGTGCGGAAATAGAACTGCGGACGGTAGTTGGTGAAGAACGGCGTGTGGCGGCCGCCCTCGTCCTTGGTCAGGATGTAGGCTTCGGCAACGAACTTCTTGTGCGGCTTGACGGTGCCGGGCTTGGCCAGGACCTGGCCGCGCTCGACGCCTTCACGGTCGACACCGCGCAACAGCGCGCCGATGTTGTCGCCGGCCTGGCCCTGGTCGAGCAGCTTGCGGAACATCTCGACGCCCGTGCAGGTCGTCTTGGTGGTCGGGCGGATGCCGACGATCTCCAGCTCCTCGCCGACCTTGACCACGCCGCGCTCGACGCGGCCGGTCACCACCGTGCCGCGGCCCGAGATCGAGAACACGTCCTCGATCGGCATCAGGAACGGCTTGTCGAGCGGACGAACCGGCGTCGGAATGTAGGCATCGACCGCAGCCATCAGTTCGCGAATGGCGTCCTCGCCGATCTTCTTGTCGGAATCTTCAAGTGCGGCAAGCGCCGAACCCTTGACGATCGGAATGTCGTCGCCGGGGAACTCGTTCTTGGTCAAAAGCTCACGCACCTCGAGCTCGACCAGCTCGAGCAGCTCGGCGTCGTCGACCTGGTCGACCTTGTTCAAAAACACCACGATCGAGGGCACGCCGACCTGGCGGGCCAAAAGGATGTGCTCGCGGGTCTGCGGCATCGGGCCGTCGGCGGCCGACACCACCAGGATCGCGCCGTCCATCTGCGCAGCACCGGTGATCATGTTCTTCACATAGTCGGCGTGGCCGGGGCAGTCGACATGGGCATAGTGGCGGTTGGCGGTCTCGTATTCGACATGCGCCGTCGAAATGGTGATGCCGCGCGCCTTCTCTTCGGGCGCCGCATCGATCTGGTCGTAGCGCTTGTATTCGCCAAAATACTTGGTGATCGCCGCCGTCAGCGACGTCTTGCCATGGTCGACGTGACCAATCGTGCCAATGTTCACATGAGGCTTAGTGCGCTCGAATTTACCTTTTGCCATGTGATCTCTCCATTCCTGCCAGCCCGTGCGGGCCTTGAATTAAGTTACTGGTGCAACTCGTTTCGAGTTACGCGTATTTCTTCTGGACTTCCTGGGCGACCGCGGTCGGGACCGGTTCGTAATGGTCGAACTGCATCGTATAGGCCGCGCGGCCCTGGCTCATCGAGCGAAGGTTGTCCACGTATTTGAACATGTTGGCGAGCGGCACCATCGCGTTGATCACCACCGCGACGCCACGGGCTTCCTGGCCCTGGATCTGGCCGCGACGGCCGTTCAGGTCGCCGATAACGCTGCCGACGTAATCTTCCGGCGTCACCACTTCGACTTTCATGATCGGCTCGAGCAACTGCACGCCAAGCTTGGGCGCTGCTTCACGGAAGCAGGCGCGGCCGGCGATTTCGAAGGCCAGAACCGACGAGTCCACGTCGTGGTAGGCGCCATCGATCAGCGTCGCCTTGACGCCGATCATCGGGAAGCCGGCGAACGGGCCCGAAGTCATGACGCTGTTGATGCCCTTTTCGACGCCGGGGATGTATTCCTTCGGCACAGCGCCGCCGACAATCTTGGTTTCGAACTCGAATTCGCTGCTTTCCGGATTCGGCTCGAACAGGATCTTGACGCGGGCGAACTGGCCGGTACCGCCGGTCTGCTTCTTGTGCGTGTAGTCCTGCTCGTGCTTGCGGGTGATCGTCTCGCGATAGGCCACCTGCGGCGCGCCGACATTGGCCTCGACCTTGAACTCGCGGCGCATGCGGTCGACGATGATGTCGAGGTGAAGCTCGCCCATGCCGGAAATGATCGTCTGACCGCTTTCCTCGTCGGTCTTGACGCGGAAGGACGGATCCTCGGCGGCCAGACGGTGAAGGGCGAGGCCCATCTTTTCCTGGTCGTTCTTGGTCTTCGGCTCGATGGCGATCTGGATGACCGGATCGGGGAATTCCATGCGCTCGAGGATGACCGGATGCAGCGGATCACTGAGCGTGTCGCCGGTGGTGGTGTCCTTGAGACCAGCGAGGGCGACGATGTCGCCTGCAAACGCCTCTTCGACGTCGGCGCGCGAATTCGCATGCATCTGCAACATGCGGCCGATGCGCTCTTTCTTGCCCTTCACGGTGTTATCGACCGAGATGCCCTTGGTGAGCTTGCCCGAATAGATGCGGGCAAAGGTGAGCGAACCGACGAACGGGTCGTTCATGATCTTGAAGGCAAGCATCGACAGCGGCTCGTTGTCGTCGGCATGACGCTCGATCTCGGCGTCGGTCTTGGCGTCGACGCCCTTGATGGCCGGGACATCGGCCGGCGACGGCAGATATTCGACGACGGCGTCGAGCAGCGGCTGCACGCCCTTGTTCTTGAAGGCCGAACCGCAGAACATCGGATAGAACTTCACCGCGATCGTGCCCTTGCGGATGAGCGCACGGATCTCGTCATTGCTCGGCATCTTGCCTTCGAGGTAATTCTCGAGCGCCGTTTCGTCCATTTCGACGGCGGCCTCGATCATCTTCTCGCGGTACTCTTCGGCACGTGCCTTGAGGTCGGCAGGGATCTCGACGATGTCCCAGGCAGCGCCCAGCGTCTCGTCGCGCCAGACCAGCGCGTTCATCTCGACGAGGTCGACGACACCCTTGAACTCGGTCTCGGCGCCGATCGGCAGCTGCATGACGACGGCATGCGCACCGAGGCGCGAACCGATCATCTCGACCGAGCGGTAGAAGTCGGCGCCGATCTTGTCCATCTTGTTGCAGAAGATCATGCGCGGGACGCGATACTTGTCAGCCTGGCGCCAGACGGTCTCGGTCTGCGGCTCGACACCGGCATTGGCATCGAGCAGCGCGATGGCGCCGTCGAGCACGCGCAGCGAACGCTCGACCTCGATGGTGAAGTCGACGTGGCCGGGGGTGTCGATGATGTTGAAGCGATGCATCTTGCCGTCGCGACCCTTCCAGAAGGTCGTGGTGGCGGCCGACGTGATGGTGATGCCGCGCTCCTGCTCCTGCTCCATCCAGTCCATGGTCGCAGCACCGTCGTGGACTTCGCCGATCTTGTGCGACTTGCCCGTGTAATAGAGGACGCGCTCGGTGGTCGTCGTCTTGCCGGCGTCGATGTGCGCCATGATACCGAAATTGCGGTAGTCTTCGATTTTATATTCGCGGGCCATGGGAGGTGCCTCTTCAGTCTCGTTCGCGCTTTACCAGCGGTAGTGCGCGAAAGCGCGGTTGGCTTCTGCCATCTTGTGGGTGTCTTCACGCTTCTTGACAGCAGTGCCGCGGTTGTTGGCCGCGTCCATCAGCTCGCCGGAGAGGCGGTCGACCATGGTGGTCTCGTTGCGGTTGCGCGCGGCGGCTATCAGCCAGCGGATGGCCAATGCCTGACGGCGCTCGGGGCGCACGTCGACCGGAACCTGGTAGGTGGCGCCGCCGACGCGGCGCGAACGCACTTCCACATGCGGCGCTACATTGTCGAGCGCCTGATGGAAGACGGTGACCGGCTCCTGCTTGGTCTTGGACTGGACCTGATCGAGCGCGCCGTAGACAATGGTCTCGGCAACCGACTTCTTGCCGTCATACATGACGGCGTTCATGAACTTGGTGACGATCAGATCGCCGAACTTCGGGTCCGGATTGATCTCACGCTTTTCTGCACTGTGACGACGGGACATTTTTTCTCTGCCTCAATTCTACGCGGTGGCCTGGATCCCGGATCGTCGCTTGACGCCGCCCGGAACGACCTTGGCTACGCTTCGGTCACTTCGGACGCTTGGCGCCGTATTTCGAACGGCGCTGCTTGCGGTTCTTCACGCCTTGCGTGTCGAGCACGCCGCGGATGATGTGGTAACGGACGCCCGGAAGATCCTTGACGCGGCCGCCGCGGATCATCACCACCGAGTGCTCCTGAAGGTTATGGCCTTCGCCGGGGATGTAACCGATCACTTCAAAACCATTGGTCAGGCGGATCTTGGCCACCTTGCGCAGCGCCGAGTTCGGCTTCTTCGGCGTCGTGGTATAGACGCGCGTGCAGACGCCCCGCTTCTGCGGGTTCTGCTGCATGGCCGGGACCTTGTTGCGCTTCACCGGCGCAATGCGCGGCTTGCGGATCAGCTGGTTGACGGTAGGCATTAAACCCTCTTGTCTCTCAATTCCGTGTCTTGCCCGGTCAGGGCCGCTCAAAGCGTCATTTCCATACGCAAATTCGGGCCACAAACCGCGCCTCGCGGTCTTGCCCGAACAAATGGCAGAGGAAGCGGAATCCGCTTCATGCACGCCGGAAATGTCTTTTCGCTCGTAAAACGAACCCTGTTTGAGGCAAACTCCAAAGCGTGTCGCTTCGGAAGCGAGAGCCTCACATCGGTTCTGACTGGGCGGCTTCTACTCGTATGGCCACTGTCCGTCAACCCCGGAGCGGCAAATATTGCGCTGAACCCGAGGCGTGGCAGCCATGCGAAAAGCGCATGTAATTTTCTTGCGTCGTTTTTCAAGAGGAAGGCAGAAAGTGACCGGCTTGCGGCTGTTTCCACGCGGTGCTTCGTGCGAAAAGGCGGCATGAACAGCCCAAAACCCCTCGCCCGGAGGTACGAACCCGTGAATGACAATGAGGAGCGCCCGGTCACCATTATTACCGGCCGGGTGTGGAAGCGCAAAGGCGGCAAGCCGGAAGGCGTGCATGTGATGCTGGTCGCGCCGGACGACGATTCGGCGGTGCGCCGCGCTCTCGAATCACTCGCCGCGGAAGGTTACGCCGAGGCCGAGCTCGATCAGATCGGCGACCTGGACGGCGTGCCCGACGAGGAGCCGCATCTGTCCGCCTATCAGGGCGCGCTCGAAGGCGAAGTGTCGATCGTGACATTCGATGTGCCGATCTGAAGAGATCTGAATCGCGGTCGATCTCACGGGCCGGCGACACAAGCCCGGCGACTTGCCCGGCACAAGTTCTCTGCTAAGAAGCGACCTCTGGCAAAACCAAGCACACTCAACCTGCGGAGCTCCCATGTCCTCTAATCCCATCAAGCTCGGCATCGTCGGCGTGGGAAAGATCGTCCGCGACCAGCACCTGCCGGCGCTGGCGAAGGACCAGGATTATCGCCTGGTCGCCGCAGCGAGCCGCCACGGCAAAGTCGAAGATATCCCGAATTTCCCGACGATCGAGGCGATGCTCGACGCGGTGCCGGAGCTCGAGGCGGTGTCGCTGTGCATGCCGCCGCAGTTTCGATATGACGCCGCGCGCACGGCGCTGGTGGCGAAAAAGCATGTCTTCCTGGAAAAGCCGCCCGGCGCCACGGTCAGCGAGGTCGAAGACCTGAAGGCGCTGGCGGCAGCGAACGGCGTCTGCCTGTTCGCCAGTTGGCATTCACGCTATGCGCCGGCTGTCGAAGCAGCGCGTACATTCCTCAGAGCGACCACGATCAGGTCGGCCGCCATCAACTGGAAGGAAGACGTGCGCCGCTGGCATCCGAACCAGGAGTGGATCTGGGCTCCCGGCGGCTTTGGCGTCTTCGATCCCGGCATCAATGCGCTGTCGATCGCTACCCACATCCTGCCGCCGATGTTCATCAGCTCGGCGGAGCTCGATTTCCCCGAAAACCGCGCGGCCCCAATCGCCGCCCATATCGTCTTCCGCACTTCGAACGGTCTGCCGGTGACGATGGAACTCGACTGGCGCCAGACCGGCCCGCAAAGCTGGGACATTCTGGCCGATACGGAGGCCGGATCGATGGTACTTTCTGGCGGCGGCTCAAAGCTCGCTGTCGATGGCCGCGTCGTTCACGAGGAGCCGGAAGCGGAGTACCCGATGCTCTACAAGCGCTTTGCCGAGATCGTGCGCGCCGGCACCTCCGACGTCGATCTCGCCCCCCTCCAGCACGTCGCCGACGCTTTCATGCTGGGCAAGCGCAATGTGGTCAAGGCGTTTTTTGACTGAGCCGCGGGCGCCGGCCGGATCGGCGGTCCGGCCGCTCGCCGCGCAAATTCAATTAACGATCGCTATGGCAAAGCCGTCATAGCCTTTGGCGCCAACAGTCTGGATCGCGGTGCCTTCCAGACGCTTGTCGCTGCCGATGAACGAGAACGCCGCGCGTGCCCCTTCGACATTGGCGTCGTGACCATCTTCATTCACCACCGCGCCGTCACGGATGACATTGTCGCAGACGATGACGGTCCCCGGCCTCGAAAGACGCATGGCCCACGACAGATAGTGCGGGTTGTTCGGCTTGTCGGCGTCGATGAAGATGAAGTCGAACGGCCCGGCATTCTCGGCGCCTAACGCCGCAAGCGATTGGAGCGCCGGTCCGACCCGCAGTTCCACCCGGTCAGACATCCCTGCCCGTTCAAAGTTCGACCGCGCGACACTGGCGTGGTGCGGATCAAGCTCGAGCGTCACGACTTTGCCGTCCACGGGCAACGCTCGCGCCATCCAGATTGTCGAATAACCGCCCAACGTGCCGATTTCGAGAACCGTCTTCGCTCCCTGCATTCGCGCAAGAAGTGACAGCAGCTTGCCTTGTGCCGGCGAAACGTCGATCGGCGGCAGGCCCTGATCATGGTTGGCAGCCAGTACGGCATCGAGGGCGGCATCCGCCTCGAAAAGAGCCTCGACAATGTAGTGGTCGACAGAAGCCCAGGTCTTGATGCTCATCGTTTCTTCTCCGATCCGATTGGGAGAGCCACAATGCGAAAAGGGGCCACTTGGGCCCCTTTTCTATCTTCATCTTTCTTGCGCGCTTACTGCGCGGCGGAAGCCATGTCGGTCAGCATCGGCTCGGCGACCTCGACGCCGGACGCCTTGCGGCGCTCGTCGATGATCAGCTCGTCGCGCGAGGTGGCGATGCGCCGGATCTGGCTCATCGTACCGCCGGTACCGGCCGGGATCAGCCGGCCGACGATGACGTTTTCCTTCAGCCCCTGCAGCATGTCGGTCTTGCCGGCAACCGCAGCTTCGGTCAGCACTCTCGTCGTCTCCTGGAAGGAGGCGGCGGAGATGAAGGACGGCGTCTGCAGCGAGGCCTTGGTGATGCCGAGCAGCACCGGCTGGCCTTCGGCCGGCTTCTTGCCTTCCTCGACCAGGCGCTCGTTGACCTCTTCCAGTTCGATCACGTCGACGTGGTCGCCCGGAATATAGGTCGAATCGCCCTGCGTGGTGATCTCGACCTTCTGCAGCATCTGGCGAACAATCACCTCGATGTGCTTGTCGTTGATCGACACGCCCTGCAGTCGGTAGACCTCCTGGATCTCATTGACGAGGTAGGAGGCAAGCGCCTCCACGCCCTTGATCGCCAGGATGTCGTGCGGCGCCGGATTGCCGTCGAGGATGTAGTCGCCTTTCTCGATGACGTCGCCGTCCTGGAGATGGAACGGCTTGCCCTTCGGGATCAGGTATTCGACCGGCTCAAGCGTCGAGTCATGCGGCTCGATGATGATGCGGCGCTTGTTCTTGTAGTCGCGGCCGAAGCGGATCGTGCCATCGATCTCGGCGATGATGGCGTGATCCTTCGGACGGCGTGCCTCGAACAGTTCGGCCACACGCGGCAGACCACCGGTGATGTCCTTGGTCTTGGCGCTTTCCATCGGAATACGCGCCAGCACGTCGCCGGGGCGAACCTGTGCGCCCGGCTCGACCGAAAGAATGGCCTCGACCGAGAGCAGGAAGCGGGCGTCGCCGCCCTTGGACAGCTTGCCGACCTTGCCCTTGGCGTCCTGGATGGCAATCGCCGGCTTGAGGTCGTTGCCGCGTGGCGTCGAGCGCCAGTCGATGACCTCACGCTTGGTGATGCCGGTCGATTCGTCGGCCGTTTCCTGAACGGAAATGCCGTCGACCAGATCCTCGTACGACACCCTGCCCTCGATTTCGGTGAGGACCGGGCGGGTATAGGGATCCCACTCGGCGATACGCTGGCCGCGCTTAACCTTGTCGCCATCGTCCACGAAGATGCGCGAACCATAGGTGACACGGTGCGTGGCGCGCTCCTTGCCGGCTTCGTCGAGGATCAGCACCGCCATGTTGCGGCCCATGACCATCTGCTGGCCGTCGGAGTTGCGCACCACGTTGCGGTTGCGGATCTCGACCTTGCCCTCATACGAGGCTTCAAGGAACGACGAGTCCACCACCTGCGCCGTACCGCCCATGTGGAAGGTACGCATGGTGAGCTGGGTGCCCGGCTCGCCGATCGACTGCGCCGCGATGACGCCGACAGCCTCGCCCTGGTTGACCGGGGTGCCGCGGGCCAGATCGCGTCCGTAGCAGACCGCGCAGACGCCAACCCTGACTTCGCAGGTCAGCGCCGAGCGGATGCGGACCGACTGGACGCCAGCCTTTTCGATCTGTTCCACGTCGCGCTCGTCCATCAGCGTTCCAGCCTTGACCAGAACCTCGCCCGACACCGGATGGGTGATGTCGTCGAGCGACGTACGGCCGAGCACGCGCTGGCCGACGGAAGCGACGACCTGGCCGGCATCGACGATCGGCTGCATGGTGAGGCCCTTGTCGGTGCCGCAGTCGACGGAGTTGACGATGCAGTCCTGCGCCACATCGACCAGACGACGGGTGAGGTAGCCCGAGTTCGCCGTCTTCAAGGCGGTGTCGGCCAGACCCTTGCGGGCGCCGTGGGTCGAGTTGAAGTACTCGAGCACGGTCAGGCCTTCCTTGAAGTTCGAGATGATCGGCGTCTCGATGATTTCACCCGACGGCTTGGCCATCAGGCCGCGCATGCCGGCGAGCTGGCGCATCTGGGTGGGCGAGCCACGCGCACCGGAGTGCGACATCATGTAGATCGAGTTCATCGGCTTTTGACGGCCATTGTCCTCGAACTCGACCGCCTTGATGCGGGCCATCATTTCGTCGGCGACCTTTTCCGAGCACTTGGCCCAGGCGTCGACGACCTTGTTGTACTTCTCGCCCTGCGTGATCAGACCGTCATTGTACTGCTGCTCGTACTCCTTGGCCAAAGCCTCGGTGTCGGACACCAGCTTGATCTTGGCGTCCGGGATCAGCATGTCGTCCTTGCCGAACGAAATGCCGGCACGGCAGGCGTGGCTGAAGCCGAGAGCCATGATGCGATCGCAGAAAATGACCGTCTCCTTCTGACCGCAATGGCGGTAGACGGTGTCGATCATCTTGGAGATGTTCTTCTTGGTCATCTCCTGGTTGGCGGTCTCGTAGGGCACGTTGTGGTTCTTCGGCAGAAGCTCGCCGATGATCATGCGGCCAGGCGTGGTGTCGTAGATCTTCGACACGACCTTGCCGTCGGCGTCGACCGTGCGGAAGCGCCCCTTGATCTTGGCATGCAGCGTCACCGCTTTGGTCTCGAGCGCGTGCTGGAGCTCGCCCATGTCGGCAAACACCATGCCCTCGCCCGGCTCGTTCTGGTTGACGATCGAG
This sequence comes from Mesorhizobium sp. ISC25, assembly GCF_042295465.1. Taxonomy (NCBI): domain Bacteria; kingdom Pseudomonadati; phylum Pseudomonadota; class Alphaproteobacteria; order Hyphomicrobiales; family Phyllobacteriaceae; genus Mesorhizobium; species Mesorhizobium sp. ISC25. The sequence continues at coordinate 1,376,582 of NZ_CP135441.1, forward strand.
AGATAGTAGAGACCGAGAACCATGTCCTGCGACGGCACGATGATCGGCGCACCGGAAGCCGGGTGCAGGATGTTGTTGGTCGACATCATCAGCACGCGGGCCTCGAGCTGCGCTTCCAGCGACAGCGGCACGTGGACCGCCATCTGGTCGCCGTCGAAGTCGGCGTTGAAGGCCGTGCAGACCAGCGGGTGAAGCTGGATCGCCTTGCCTTCGATCAGGATCGGCTCGAACGCCTGGATGCCGAGGCGGTGCAGCGTCGGCGCGCGGTTCAGCAGCACCGGATGCTCGCGGATGACCTCGTCGAGGATATCCCAGACCTCCGGACGCTCCTTTTCGACCAGCTTCTTCGCCTGCTTGACGGTCGAGGAGTAACCCTTGGCGTCGAGACGGGCGTAGATGAAGGGCTTGAACAGTTCGAGCGCCATCTTCTTCGGCAGACCGCACTGGTGCAGCTTGAGCTCCGGACCGGTGACGATGACCGAGCGGCCGGAATAGTCGACGCGCTTGCCGAGCAGGTTCTGGCGGAACCGGCCCTGCTTGCCCTTCAACATGTCGGACAGCGACTTCAGCGGACGCTTGTTGGCGCCGGTGATGACGCGGCCGCGACGGCCGTTGTCGAACAGCGCATCGACGGCTTCCTGCAGCATGCGCTTTTCATTGCGCACGATGATGCCGGGCGCGCGCAGCTCGATCAGCCGCTTCAAGCGGTTATTGCGGTTGATGACGCGGCGATAAAGGTCGTTCAGGTCCGACGTGGCGAAACGTCCACCATCAAGAGGAACCAGCGGACGCAGGTCCGGCGGGATCACCGGCACCACCTTCATGATCATCCATTCCGGACGGTTGCCGGATTCCATGAAGTTCTCGACGACCTTGAGCCGCTTCAGGTACTTCTTCTGCTTGAGCTCGGAGGTGGTCGAAGCCAGCTCCGAACGCAGATCGCCGGCGATCTTCTCGAGGTCCATGCCGGCCAGAAGGTCGTGGATTGCCTCGGCGCCGATCATGGCGGTGAACGAATCCTCGCCATACTCGTCGACGGCCATCATGTACTCTTCCTCGCTAAGCAGCTGGTGCTCCTTCAGCGCGGTGAGGCCGGGTTCGGTGACGATGTAGTTCTCGAAGTAGAGGACCCGCTCGATGTCCTTCAGCGTCATGTCGAGCAGCGTGCCGATGCGCGACGGCAGCGACTTCAGGAACCAGATGTGGGCGACCGGTGCCGCCAGCTCGATATGGCCCATGCGCTCGCGGCGGACGCGCGACAGCGTGACTTCGACGCCGCACTTCTCGCAGATGACGCCCTTGTACTTCATGCGCTTGTACTTGCCGCACAGGCACTCATAGTCCTTGATCGGACCAAAAATGCGCGCGCAGAACAGGCCGTCACGCTCCGGCTTGAAGGTGCGGTAGTTGATGGTCTCCGGCTTCTTGATCTCGCCGAACGACCAGGACAGAATCTTCTCAGGGCTGGCAAGCGAGATCCGGATCGAATCGAACACCTGCGCAGGCGCCTGGGGATTGAAGAGATTCATGACCTCTTGGTTCATGCCGTTCTCCTTTTCGGGGTCCTCGAAAACCCCTTGCATCTAGCGCGGGCCAAACGCCCGCCGACTTGATCGGCCATCGGCCGAGAATTTGGTGCGTCCGGTCGCGGGAAGGCCGCGACCGGACGTCTTGCTTATTCGGCCGCGTCGGGCAGCCGGATCGGGTTGTCGTCGAGCTTGGTGTTCTCCAATTCGACATTGAGGCCGAGAGACCGCATTTCCTTGACGAGAACGTTGAAGCTCTCCGGGATGCCGGCCTCGAATGTGTCGTCGCCTCTGACGATCGCCTCGTAGACCTTGGTGCGGCCGGCGACGTCGTCCGACTTCACCGTCAGCATCTCCTGCAGCGTGTAGGCGGCGCCGTACGCTTCGAGCGCCCAGACCTCCATCTCGCCGAAGCGCTGGCCACCGAACTGCGCCTTGCCGCCCAGCGGCTGCTGGGTAACGAGCGAGTACGGTCCGATCGAACGCGCGTGGATCTTGTCATCCACAAGGTGGTGAAGCTTGAGCATATATATGTAGCCCATCGTCACTTTGCGATCGAACGGTTCGCCGGTGCGTCCGTCATAGAGCTGCGACTGACCGCTGGTGTGCAGGCCCGCCTGCTCCAGCATGATGTTGATGTCGGCCTCGTGCGCGCCGTCGAACACCGGTGTGGCGATTGAGACGCCGCGGCGCATCTGCTCGCTGAGGCGAACGATGCTCTCGTCGTCATATTCGCGGACCGGCTCGTTGCGGTCGTTGGCCGGCATGAAGCTCTCGAGCGTCTTGCGCAGCGGCTTGATGTCGCCCGCCGTCTTGTACGCGTCGATCAGATCGCCGATCTTCCTGCCCATTCCGGCGCAAGCCCAGCCCAGATGCGTTTCCAGGATCTGGCCGACATTCATGCGCGACGGCACACCCAGCGGGTTGAGCACGATATCGGCATGCGTGCCGTCCTCGAGGAAAGGCATGTCCTCGACCGGAACGATCCGCGACACGACACCCTTGTTGCCGTGCCGGCCGGCCATCTTGTCGCCGGGCTGCATCTTGCGCTTCACGGCCACGAAGACCTTGACCATCTTCATGACGCCCGGAGGCATTTCGTCGCCGCGCTGCACCTTCTCGACCTTGTCCATGAAGCGCTGCTCGAGCGCCTTCTTGGAGTCGTCGTACTGGCCACGCAGGGCTTCCAGTTCGCTCTGGAGCTTTTCGTTCTCCACGGCAAACTGCCACCACTGCGAACGCGGATACTCGTCGAGCGTGTCCTTCGACAGCTTCGAGCCCTTCTTGAAGCCCTTCGGCCCGGCAATCGCCTCCTTGCCGACGAGAACGTCGGAAAGGCGCGAATAGACGTTACGGTCGAGGATCGCCTGCTCGTCGTCGCGGTCCTTGGCGAGGCGTTCGATCTCCTCGCGCTCGATCGCCATGGCGCGCTCGTCCTTCTCGACGCCGTGGCGGTTGAAGACGCGCACTTCGACGACGGTGCCGAAGGTTCCCGGAGGCATGCGCATGGAGGTGTCGCGCACGTCCGAGGCCTTTTCACCGAAGATGGCGCGCAGCAGCTTTTCTTCCGGCGTCATCGGGCTTTCGCCCTTTGGCGTGATCTTGCCGACCAGGATGTCGCCCGGCTGCACTTCCGCACCGATGTAGACGATGCCGGCCTCATCGAGGTTCTTCAGCGCTTCTTCCGAGACGTTCGGGATGTCGCGCGTGATCTCCTCCGGCCCGAGCTTGGTGTCGCGGGCCATGACTTCGAACTCCTCGATGTGGATCGAGGTGAAGACGTCGTCGGCGACGATGCGCTCGGACAAGAGGATGGAATCCTCGTAGTTGTAGCCGTTCCACGGCATGAACGCGACCAGCACGTTGCGGCCGAGGGCCAGATCGCCGAGCTCGGTCGACGGGCCGTCGGCAATGATGTCGCCCTTGTTGACCCGGTCGCCCATGCGCACCAGCGGACGCTGATTGATGCAGGTGTTCTGGTTCGAACGCTGGAACTTCATCAGCCGGTAGATATCGACGCCGGACTTGCCGGGATCGAGATCTTCCGTGGCGCGGATGACGATACGCGTCGCGTCCACCTGGTCGACGATGCCGCCGCGGCGGGCGCCGATGGCGGCGCCTGAGTCACGGGCGACGATCGGCTCCATGCCGGTGCCGACGAACGGCGCTTCGGCGCGTACCAGCGGCACGGCCTGACGCTGCATGTTCGAGCCCATCAGCGCGCGGTTGGCGTCGTCGTTCTCGAGGAACGGGATCAGGGCCGCGGCCACCGACACCATCTGCTTCGGCGACACGTCCATCAGGTCGACGTTTTCGCGCGGCGCCATCATCACTTCGCCGGCGTTACGGCAAATGACGAATTCGTCGACGAAATGACCATTCTTGTCGAGCTCGGCATTGGCCTGCGCGACGTGGTGCTTGGCCTCTTCCATTGCCGAAAGGTAGACGACCTCATTGGTCAGCTTGCCGTTGACGATCTTGCGGTACGGGCTCTCGATGAAGCCGTATTTGTTGACACGCGCGAAGGTCGCAAGCGAGTTGATCAGGCCGATATTCGGGCCTTCCGGCGTCTCGATCGGGCAGATGCGGCCGTAATGCGTCGGGTGCACGTCGCGCACTTCGAAACCGGCACGCTCGCGGGTCAGACCGCCCGGTCCAAGCGCCGAAAGACGACGCTTGTGGGTGATCTCCGACAGCGGGTTGGTCTGATCCATGAACTGCGACAGCTGCGAGGAACCGAAGAACTCGCGCACGGCGGCAGCCGCCGGCTTGGCGTTGATCAGGTCCTGCGGCATCACCGTGTCGATCTCGATCGAGGACATGCGTTCCTTGATCGCGCGCTCCATACGCAGCAGGCCGACGCGGTATTGGTTCTCCATCAGCTCGCCGACCGAGCGCACGCGGCGATTGCCGAGATTGTCGATATCGTCGATCTCGCCCTTGCCGTCGCGCAGTTCGACCAGCGTCTTGACCACGGCCAGGATATCGTCCTTGCGCAGCACGCGCACGGTATCCTCGGCCTTGAGCTCGAGGCGCATGTTCATCTTGACGCGGCCGACGGCCGAAAGATCATAGCGCTCGCTGTCGAAGAACAGCGAGTTGAACATGGCTTCGGCGGTCTCGAGCGTCGGCGGCTCGCCGGGGCGCATGACGCGGTAGATATCGAACAGCGCGTCCTGGCGGCTCTCGTTCTTGTCGACGTTGAGCGTGTTGCGGATATAGGCGCCGACGTTGACGTGGTCGATGTCGAGGACCTTGATCTCGTCCTCACCGGTGCCGAGCAGCACTTTCAGCGTCTTTTCGTCGATCTCGTCGCCGGCTTCGAGGAAGATCTCGCCGGTCGCGTAGTTGACGATATCTTCGGCAAGGTAATTGCCGAGCAGATCCTCGTCGGTAGCCTTGATTGCCTTGAGACCCTTTTCGCCAAGCGCCCTGGCCTGGCGGGCGGTGATCTTCTTGCCGGCCTCGACGACGACTTCGCCGGTGTCGGCGTCGACCAGGTCACCAACGGCCTTGAGGCCGCGGAAACGCTCGACGTTGAACGGGATGCGCCAATGGTCGCCGGCACGCTTGTAGATGATCTTGTTGTAGAAGGTCGACAGGATCTCTTCGCCGTCCATGCCGAGCGCCATCAGCAGCGACGTCACCGGAATCTTGCGGCGGCGATCGATACGGGCATGCACGACGTCCTTGCTATCGAACTCGATGTCGAGCCACGAACCGCGATAAGGAATGACGCGCGCGGCAAACAGAAGCTTGCCGGACGAGTGCGACTTGCCCTTGTCATGGTCGAAGAAGACGCCTGGCGAACGGTGCATCTGCGAGACGATGACGCGCTCGGTGCCGTTGACGATGAAGGTGCCGTTCAAGGTCATGAGCGGCATGTCGCCCATGTAGACGTCCTGCTCCTTGATGTCCTTGATCGACTTCGCGCCGGTATCCTCGTCGATATCGAACACGATGAGGCGCAGCGTCACCTTGAGCGGCGCCGCATAGGTCAGGTCGCGCTGACGGCATTCGTCAACGTCGAATTTGGGTCCCTCGAATTCGTACTTCACGAATTCCAGCATCGAGGAGCCGGAAAAATCGGAAATCGGGAAGACCGACTTGAAAACTGCCTGCAGTCCCTCGTCAGGACGCCCGCCCTTGGGCTCCTCCACCATCAGGAACTGGTCATAGGATGCCTTCTGAACCTCGATCAGGTTCGGCATCTCCGCAACTTCCGGGATCTTTCCGAAAAACTTGCGTACGCGTCTGCGGCCATTGAAAGTCTGGGTCTGGGCCATCGTCGCTCCTTAGCTCAATTCTCGGGACGAGCCTCGCCGCGGCTCGCCTTGCATCTCGGGCCACCTTGGCGGCCCTGTCTTGTTGCCCGCCGCCTGTCGGCGGCTTCTTGTCTTTTCACCCGCCGCCAATTGGCGGTGGGCCAGAAACGGGAGAAAACCCGTTTCCTGAAGGCCGGTTTGCGGCCCTCAGGAAAGAGGTTTTCGCACTCTTCGCGTTACGCAGCCTCCCTCCTTGCGAAGGGAGTGGCGGACGGCGCGACGCCGTCCGCCGGTACTCAACGCTTACTTCAGTTCAACCTTGGCGCCGGCTGCTTCCAGCTGGGCCTTGAACTTGTCCGCGTCGGCCTTGGAAACGGCTTCCTTGACCGGCTTCGGAGCCGCCTCGACCAGGTCCTTGGCTTCCTTGAGGCCAAGACCGGTGATGGCGCGAACTTCCTTGATGACGTTGATCTTCTGAGCGCCTGCCTCGGTGAGGACGACGTCGAATTCCGTCTTTTCCTCGACCGGAGCAGCAGCGGCCGCAGCGCCGCCGGCAGCGGCAACCGCCACCGGAGCAGCGGCGGAAACGCCCCACTTTTCTTCAAGAAGCTTCGACAGCTCGGCCGCCTCGAGGACGGTCAGCTTCGAAAGGTCGTCTACGATCTTTGCCAGATCAGCCATTGCAATGTTCCTTCATAAGGTTCGAACGTGTGTTTGTGATAGCGAGGAACGGCCTCATGCCGCCTCGTCCTTCCGGGCGTAAGCGCCGATGACGCGCGCGACCGAAGCCGCAGGCGCATTGACGATCTGGGCGATCCGGGTTGCCGGAGTGGCGATCATGCCAACCAGCCTGGCGCGCAGCTCATCGAGCGACGGAAGTGTGGCGAGTGCCTTCACACCGTCGGCGTTGAGCGAGGTGGTGCCCATTGCGCCGCCGAGAATGACGAGCTTGTCATTTCCCTTGGCGAAATCGGACGCGACCTTCGGCGCCGCAATCGGATCCTCCGAATAGGCGATCAGCGTCTGTCCCTTGAACAGCTCGATGATCGATGCGGAGTCCGTGCCCTGAAGAGCGATTTTGGCGAGACGGTTCTTCGCGACTTTGACGGTGCCACCGGCGGCGCGCATTTTCGACCGAAGGTCGTTCATTTGCGCGACGGTGATACCGGCGTAGTGGGCCACGACGACTGAACCCGCGCTTGAAAACGCATCATTCAGGCCCGTGACGAGTTCGCGTTTTTCCGCTCTGTCCACTGCCTATCTCCAGTTGACCCCTGCCCTCTACGAAGGACAGGCATCGGGTTGCCTTTTGCCGGCCGGGCCATCCAGTAACGGATCTCCCGAACGACGCTCGAGGATCCTGCCCCCTTTCGCCACACCTGCCGGCAAGCCGGACGGTGCGCAGACAAAAGGCAAACACGGTTCGAACCTTTCATTGGAGCTTGTGGCTCCTTTGTCCGGTCTTCACCCGTCTCATGCAGGCCCACATGAATTAAGGCCCACATCACCTAAGGCTTGGGGGCCGCCTGCAATCTCGGACAGGATGTCCGGAAGCCTTTCGACTTCCGGTACCGAGCCGCCGACAGGTCGGAGGCCCGGAATTCTTTCATGGATCAGCGTTTTAGCGGCCGATCCAATTGTTCGTATCAGGACGCAGCGAGCGTCGAGACGTCTAGCTTGAGGCCCGGGCCCATCGTCGAGGTGACCGACACCTTCTTGACGTAGTTGCCCTTGGCACCAGCCGGCTTTGCCCTGGTCACCGCATCAGCGAAGGCGCGGACGTTTTCTTCCAGCGCCTTGACGTCGAACGAGACCTTGCCGACGCCGGCGTGAACGATGCCGGCCTTCTCGACGCGGAACTCGACGGCGCCGCCCTTCGATGCCTTGACGGCGGCGGTAACGTCGGTGGTGACGGTGCCGACCTTCGGGTTCGGCATCATGCCGCGCGGACCGAGCACCTTGCCGAGACGTCCGACCAGCGGCATCATGTCCGGCGTGGCGATGCAGCGGTCGAAGTCGATCGTGCCCTTCTGGACGATGTCGACCAGATCCTCGGCTCCGACGATGTCGGCGCCGGCGGCCTTGGCCTCCTCGGCCTTGTCGCCACGCGCGAAGACGGCGACGCGAACGCTGCGGCCGGTGCCGTTCGGCAGGTTGACCACGCCGCGGACCATCTGGTCGGCATGGCGGGGGTCGACGCCGAGGTTCATCGCGACTTCGATCGTCTCGTCGAACTTCACCGAGGAGCGATCCTTGAGCAGCTTCAGCGCCTCACCCAAAGCGTAAGCCTTGTTGGGATCGATGCCTTCGCGGGTCTTCGATACACGCTTTGCAATCTTTGCCATGATCTCAGCCCACCACTTCCAGACCCATCGAGCGGGCGGAGCCCTCGACCATGCGCATGGCCGCCTCGACGTCGTTTGCGTTCAGATCCTTCATCTTCTGCTCGGCGATGGCGCGCACCTTGTCGCGGCCGATCGTGCCGGCCTTGACCTTGCCCGGCTCCTTCGAGCCCGACTTCAGGTTGGCAGCCTTCTTCAGGAAGTAGCTCACCGGCGGCGTCTTCATGACGAAGGTGAACGACTTGTCCTGGTAGTAGGTGATCACGACCGGAACCGGCGAACCCTTTTCCATTTCCTGGGTCTGCGCGTTGAACGCCTTGCAGAACTCCATGATGTTGATGCCACGCTGACCAAGCGCCGGGCCGATCGGGGGCGACGGCGTGGCCGATCCCGCGGAAACCTGGAGCTTGAGCTGGCCTGCAATTTTCTTAGCCATCTCTCTTCCTGCCTTTTCTCATGCCGGTCTTGCCGGCGGTTGCAGTCTGGTGGTGCGGTCCGCGCGGCCGGCTAAAGCCGCATTCGCCTCCCACCCGTTTTGGCCGCGCGATATCCGCGCCGCCTTCCCTGCCGCCGAAACCGGTGCAGGGATTTCGGATCAGCCCTTCTCGACCTGTCCGAATTCCAGATCGACCGGCACAGCGCGCCCGAAGATCGAAACTTCCACCTTGAGCCGCGCCCGCTCCTCGTCCACTTCCTGGACGAAACCGTTGAAGGACGCGAATGGTCCATCCGAAACGCGGATCGCTTCGCCGATCTCGAACGTCACCGACGGCTTCGGCCGCTCGACGCCCTCCTGAACCTGGTTCAGGATACGCTGGGCCTCGGCTTCGGTGATCGGCACCGGCTTGGAGTCGCCCAGGAAACCGGTGACCTTCGGCGTGTTCTTGACGAGCGAGAACACGGCGTCGGTCAGATTGGCCTTCAGCAGCACATAGCCCGGAAAGAACTTGCGCTCGGCATCGACCTTGCGGCCGCGGCGGATCTCGACGACCTTCTCGGTCGGCACCACGATCTGCTCGATATCGGCGGACAGGCCCTTCTGCTTGGCCTTGTTCTCGATGTCCTCGGCGACCTTCTTTTCAAAGTTCGAGTAGGCGTGGACGATGTACCACCGCGCGGTCATTTCAAGACTTCTCCGTAATCGCCGGACTTACTGTCCGAGGCCGAGGATTTTTTCGACCGCAAAGCCCATGGCCACGTCTGCGGTAAAGAAAAAGATCATCGCAATGACCGCGAACACAAGAACCATCACCGTCGAGATCATCGTTTCGCGCCGCGACGGCCAAGTGACCTTGGCGGTCTCCGCGCGAACCTGCTGGAGAAAGGTGAAGGGATTTGTGGTTTTCGAAGCCATATGCCGCTCTGTCTGCAAGACCCGTTGGCCGGGTCTCCTGGATGATCCCGCTGGCCGGGACGTGCCGCTTGAGCGTGCGTTCGCGCCGAATCAGCGCAATCATTTCGCCCATGCAAATCAGACGCGTAAAGCCGGCTTCCCAGCTCCACGCGTCGCGTGTCTGTCTCGTCTACATAAAACCGATTCTTGATCCACGCAAGTGGCAAGTGTCCGCTTTATGGCCAAACGCCGCCTCGGAACCATCCAGTCGTCCCGTCCCGGCTATGCGGCCCTTATGCCGCAGTTCGACCTATATGGCAAGTCACAAGCCGATTTTCAAAGGCCGCACTGCAAAAGAATCGTTTTAGGCATCCATTCAAAGAATGGCACGGGCAGCAGGGCTCGAACCTACGACCTGCGGTTTTGGAGACCGCCGCTCTACCAACTGAGCTATGCCCGTATGCGCATGTCGGCGCAGCAGGCGCTTCCTAAAAGCTTCCGCGCGCTCTGTAAAGAGCGACGTGCGCTGCCCGGCCTTCATCTTCGAAAGTCCAGGCGTCCTCCCGGCCATTTCCCGTCGATCCGTCGATTGCTGACGATCAAGCCGACCCAGGGACGCAGGATTCGTGGGTCGGTCAGATTGATATATTTTCCCACCAGCCCTTTAGCACCCTCGCGCCGCGCATCGATGAGCCCCTTGCGCACGCCATCATGCCAATCGAACAGCAGGTAAACTCTCTCTCCCGCCGTCTTCACCTCGCCCCGGCCAGACTTCCATCTATCCTTGCTGTCGCCCGGAATTGTGGGGTCGGCACCGCCGTTCCATCGGCTGGACCAGCTGCCTTCGATGGTGTCGTTGCGGTCGCGGTCGCTTTCGGTGCCCCAGGCCTCGGCGTTTTCATCGCTTGCAGTTCCCTCCAGTTTCACGCCGGCGGCGAACGCCGACACCTCCTCGTCGTCGGGAGTGGGGACGTCCATGACGCCAAACGGATTTCGGGATCCGCGGTCGCTGTCAAAGACGCTGTCTGAATTTTTCTTGCCTTCCGATCTCATCGCAAAGCCTCCGGTTTTCAATGTGGCCCCGCCATTCGACGGCGACTTTAAACCGTTAGCGGGGAGGACCGAGACCTCCTTAGCCACCCGTTTTCCTGGCGGCAGGGTTTTCGACCGATTCGCGCCCGGTCAGTCTCCCGAAGGCGGCTTGTAAGGGCCGCCCGGCACCCCCCAACCCCAGGCCGGCATCGGTTCCGTCTCGGGATCGCAGGTCGGGCCCTTGTTGGAGTTCATCTTGGCCAGCCGCGATCCCCATTCGACATAGGCCATGAAAGCAGAGCGGAATTCGGGATCGTCAGGCAACCCGACCTCGTCGGCGGCGTCGGCGAGAAGATTGATCCAGCGCCGGCGCTGCTCCTCGGTCAGATGCTTGCCGAGATGATGCATCACCATCTCGCGATGGCCGCCATGCTTTTGGCTGTAGGTTTTCGGTCCGCCAAAGACTTCGCCGATGAAGGCTGCGACGTGGGTGGGATGGTCCGGCGACATATGCTTGAACACCGGCCCGACGATGGAGTCCCGAGAGACGCTGTCGTAGAAGGTCTGCGTCAGGCGGTTCAGCGCTTCGGTGCCGCCGGCCCATTCGAACAATGTCGAGACATCCTGGCTCATCGCCGATCCTCGATTGTGATGTGCAGGGACGATAGCGGAAGGATCGTGCGTGGCTCAACCTGCCTCGATGGCCAGTTCGGCCGGCTGCGGCACCTGTAGCTCTGACTGGGCGGCCGCGGCCACCCCCCAGCTGATCATGGCTTCACATCCGATGATATGTACGGGCTGCTCGGCACGCCCCAAGCCGGCCAGGGTCCCATTCCGCTAGGACCACCACAGGCTTGACCGAGGTTTGGATTGGTCACGATTATCCGCGTTACGCCATCTATGTCTGTACAAGCGACCAAGTGGGAACCAGCACCACTGGACAGCCCTTCGTCGCCAACCTTGGCCGCTGGCTTGGCAGGCTGAGAAAGTGGGACTTGAGCCGGTTGAGAAGGTCCGGCCTTCGTCTTGATCGCTGCGACCTCGGCCGGCTTGGCATTCGCAGGGATCTCCCGGCAGTTCGCCGGCGCAGGACTCCGCCGGCATATGCCCGCCAGGGTAAATATGTCGACAGAGCCGCTGCTGGTGACCAGCTTCATCGTCAGCATGTCGGCGAGGGAAATCTGCCGGATGTCGCTAGCGGGCGTGGCTTTCATTCTGTCCAGCACGCCTTGTCCGACACCCATCTCCCTGAGATAGGCCGAGATCTTTCTCGAAAACGCCTTGCTCATTTTATAGGTCTTGTAGCTCTCGCCTTGAGTGACGGTCTCCGTGGTGACCTGATATCTTTTGCCACGGATAGTTTGATAGGTGGTTCGAACACGCCGTGTCGAGGGGAAATAGGTGGTGGTGATCTGATGAACACCCAGATAGGCCCAGCTGCCCACCACGCGGTGGACGCCTCCGGCAAACATCAGCGGACAGGCGGAATTGCACATGGCGCCACCATCGGACGCGACGCCGAAATAGGCTACGCCTTTGCCGTAGCTGGCCTCGCAACCCTCCGTCCCCGGCCAACAATCGGTAAACTCGGTCTTACCGATGGCGATATCGAGCCTGTTCTTGCGTATTATGCGACCAAGCTGGAGCGCAGCGTCGACATCGCCGCCAGGGGAATTGACAATAATCGGCAGTTTGCGAGTACCGAGCTTTTTCAGTACCCGCTTTAGTAGAGCCGGCGAGCCGGCTGCAATGGCGCCTTCCGCTGAAATCCATTCCGGACAGTTGGGCTCACAACCGACTGCACTGCTGCGGGCAATGATGAACCGCATCTCCGAAAAACCATCGGACGAACTGCCCGGAAGGTACCATGACTTCGGATCCCATGTCCTAGGATCGGACGCATCCTCGGCCTTTGCGGCGAATGTAGCCATCGCAACCGCGACCACTAGCGCTAGGCCGGCCAGCCCGCGCCACCACCTTGCCACAGTGTCTGAATGGCGTCCCGAAACCACGCTTGGCAAAAGCCCCCTCTACGCAACCTATAATAGTTGCGGCAATGGCACTTGCAATAGCTTCAAAACACCGGCCGATACTTGTGCCGCAGAGCGTCGGAAACGAAAAAGGGCGGCCCGAAGACCGCCCTTTCTCTTTTGGATTCCGGCGAATGCCGGTCCCGATTATTCTTTGATGGTGACGACGATGCCGGCACCGACGGTGCGGCCGCCTTCACGGATGGCGAAGCGCAGCTTCTCTTCCATGGCGATCGGCACGATCGATCAGCTCGCAGCGATCAAGCCCGCCTTACGATTTGACCGGCGTGCTGGCCTGAGCCTTGGCGCCCGAAGCTTCGCGGCAGTTCTCCGGCCGTGGCTCCGATCTGCAGATGCCGGGGCCTGTCAATTCGTCTGCCGATTGATGTCCGGTCGTCAGCTGGTATTTCAGCATCCTGTCGAGTTCGAGCTGCCGTTCGACTGAATACAGCTGAATTGCGGTAAACAGACCGGGGCCGATGGCCATCTCATCGAGATAGGCCTTGACCTTTTGCTCCTGCCCTACCGAATGCACTCTCAACTGTGCACGCGGGCCGACCAGGCGTTTGACACCGCCGGCGAGCATGATCGGACAGGCCGAGCCGCACTCGCCGCCGACATCGACCGTGAGCCCGTTGTAGACGCCGTCTTCGGCCGTGCAGTCGGCGTGCCGCGGCTCGCAGCCAATGAAATCCGTCCGCGCCACGGCGACGTCGAGTTTACGTTCGCGGATCAGCCTTCCGGCCGCCAAAGCACCGAGCACGTCGCCACCCGGCGAACTGACGACGATGGGCAGGCGCCGGTCGCCGACGCTGTCAAGCAGTTGGCGCAGTTTTTCGGCCGTGTCAGCGGTAATCATGCCTTCCGCCGAGATCCATTCCGGGCAATTGGGATTGCAGAGCGGATTGCTGCCGCGGACCAGGACGAAACGCATGTCAGCGACCTCCGTCGCCGGCGGGGTTTCGAGCCCCAGAGGTGCAGGCTCGGCGTTCGCCACCACTTGCCCGGCCGGCTTCGCGATATTCGCCGGCGCCGGCAGTTCCCTGCAACTCGCCGGTAACGGATCGGATTTGCATAGGGTTGGCGCGGTCAGCAAGTCGACGGCATCCAGGCTGGTGACGAGATTCATTTGCAGCATCTCGTAGGGAACCAGTTGCTGGATGCTGCTGGCCGGCGTGCTTTTCATGGTCTCGAGCACGCCCAGGCCGACGCCCATCTCCTTCAGATAGGCCGCCAGCTTCCGCTCCAGCGGCTTGTTCATCTCGTAGGTCTTGTAGCTGCCGGCGTTCTTCCGGCTGACGACCCTGGTGCTGAGTATCTTCTTCTTGCCTTTCACCATGCGGTAGGTGGTGCGGTACAGCAGTTTCGTCCGGATATAGGTCGTGGTGATCTGATGGACGCCGAGAAAGGCCCACTCCCCGACCACGCGCCGGATGCCACCGGAAAACATCAACGGACAGGCGGAATTGCAGATGGCGCCGTTGGCATAGGCATCGCCGAAATAACGGGCGCCCTTGCCGTCGTTTTCCTTGCAGTTCTTCATATCAGGCAGGCAGCCGACGAAGCGGGTTTTGCCGACGGCGATATCGAGCTTGTTCTTGCGGATCAGGCGACCAAGTGTCAGCGCCGCTTCGACATTGCCGCCGGGGGAATCGACGACGATCGGCAGCTTTCGGGCGCCAAGCGCCTTAAGCGTGCGCTTGAAAAGGGCCGGCGTGCCGGCTTCAATCGAGCCTTCGGCCGATATCCATTCCGGACAGGTCGGCTCGCAGCCCGGCGCGCTGCTGCGGACGACGACGAACCGCATCGTCGGGCCGAAATCCGGCGTGGATTTTTCCGGCGTGGATTTCTTTGCATCCGCTGCGAAAGCAGCGTGGCCCATGACAAGCAACGACGCCAGGCAGATCAGCCCTAGCGACCACCATGCCTGACTATGCAAACGGCGCCATGGAACCATTCGGGCAGCCCCCTCGATGCAACCTATACTAGTTATGGCAGAGGCGCTTGCAACAGGATTTGAAGCAATGCGCTTAATCCATTGCCAGAATATCAGAATCAAAAGGGCGGCCCGAAGACCGCCCTTTTGCATCCGATCTCAACCGGCAGCGCCGGCGATTACTCTTTGATGGTGACGACGATGCCGGCACCGACGGTGCGGCCGCCTTCACGGATGGCGAAGCGCAGCTTCTCTTCCATGGCGATCGGCACGATCAGCTCGACATCGACGGTGATGTTGTCGCCCGGCATCACCATCTCGGTGCCTTCCGGCAGCGACACGATGCCGGTCACGTCCGTCGTGCGGAAATAGAACTGCGGACGGTAGTTGGTGAAGAACGGCGTGTGGCGGCCGCCCTCGTCCTTGGTCAGGATGTAGGCTTCGGCAACGAACTTCTTGTGCGGCTTGACGGTGCCGGGCTTGGCCAGGACCTGGCCGCGCTCGACGCCTTCACGGTCGACACCGCGCAGCAGCGCGCCGATGTTGTCGCCGGCCTGGCCCTGGTCGAGCAGCTTGCGGAACATCTCGACGCCCGTGCAGGTCGTCTTGGTGGTCGGACGGATGCCGACGATCTCCAGCTCCTCGCCGACCTTGACCACGCCACGCTCGACGCGGCCGGTCACCACCGTGCCACGGCCCGAGATCGAGAACACGTCCTCGATCGGCATCAGGAACGGCTTGTCGAGCGGACGAACCGGCGTCGGGATGTAGGCATCGACCGCAGCCATCAATTCGCGGATGGCGTCCTCGCCGATCTTCTTGTCAGAATCTTCAAGTGCGGCAAGCGCCGAACCCTTGACGATCGGAATGTCGTCGCCGGGGAATTCGTTCTTGGTCAAAAGCTCACGCACCTCGAGCTCGACCAGCTCGAGCAGCTCGGCGTCGTCGACCTGGTCGACCTTGTTCAAAAACACCACGATCGAGGGCACGCCGACCTGGCGGGCCAAAAGGATGTGCTCGCGGGTCTGCGGCATCGGGCCGTCGGCGGCCGACACCACCAGGATCGCGCCGTCCATCTGCGCCGCACCGGTGATCATGTTCTTCACATAGTCGGCGTGGCCGGGGCAGTCGACATGGGCATAGTGGCGGTTGGCGGTCTCGTATTCGACATGCGCCGTCGAAATGGTGATGCCGCGCGCCTTCTCTTCGGGCGCCGCATCGATCTGGTCGTAGCGCTTGTATTCGCCAAAATACTTGGTGATCGCCGCAGTCAGCGACGTCTTGCCATGGTCAACGTGACCAATCGTGCCAATGTTCACATGAGGCTTAGTGCGCTCGAATTTACCTTTTGCCATAGTCTCTTTCCTTGGACGGCCTGGGGACGGCCTGGACCTTCAGTTCAGTCGAATGCGGGGCGATTAGCGACTAAGGCTGAAAAACACAAGTGCCTTGTCGCCGAGCGCGCTCGCCCGGCCCGAACGCGTGATCCGGTTTCGGAGAATGTGGCGCGGATATAGGAACGAACAAGGGCAAATGGAATGGTTACGGCGGCGGCTGACGGCTTTGACGGATTTACAGCCGGATCTGGCCCATTGCCGCTCTGGCGCCGGTCTGATTTCGTGGGCCGATGCATTTCATCCCGACTGCCATACGAGGCCCGCTGTTCATGGTCGTTTCGACCGGGTCCTACATCGTCAACGACACGATGATGAAGCTCGCAACCGCGGGACTGCCGCCCTATGAGGTGCTGTTCCTGCGCGGCGCTGCGGCAACATTGTGGGGCATTCCGCTGCTGTTCATGCTGGGCTATGGCAAGCAGATCCCGCTGATCCTCGACGCCAAGGTTTTGCGCAGGAACATGCTCGAACTGGGTGCTATCCTTTGCTACGTGGTGGCGCTCGCCAACATGCAGATCGCCGATTCGACCGCGCTCGGGCAGATCACCCCCTTGCTGATGCTGGTCGGCTCCTCGATGCTGTTTGGCGAACGGATCGGCGGGGTACGCCTGGCGCTGATCGGGCTCGGCTTTGTCGGCGCGGTGATGGTGGCACAACCGACAATGCAGGGGATTTCGGTCTACGCCCTGCTGGCGCTAGGCAATGCAGCCCTGTCTGCGGCGCGCGATCTGGCCGGACGCAAGGTCGCCGCCGACGTGCCGGGGATGGTCGTCGCTATTTCCGCGGTGATTGTGGTACTCGCCGGCGCCGGCGTTGCGCATCTGGTTTCCGAGCAGTGGGTGGTGCCTGGGACCCGTCACCTGCTGCTGATGGGCGGCGCCGGACTGTTCCTGATCTTCGGCCACTTCTTCATCTTCATGGCCTATCGCGTCGGGCCGACCAGCGTGGTGGCGCCGTTCTACTATTGCTTTACCGTCTGGGCGGTGATTTCAGGCCTGGTGGTATTCCGGCAGCTCCCGAATGCGCTGGCCATCTGCGGCATCGTGCTGGTGGTGGCCAGCGGGTTGACCATCGTCTCGCTCGACGAGCGCAAGCGCCGGTTGACCGTCGTCGCTTGAAACTGAAATCGGCCTGCACAATGGGAGGACCGCGTGGCAAGCCCGGATGACCACCAGAATTCACGCAACCGCAGGCTTATCGGAAAGTGCCTGTGCGGTGCGGTTCAGTACGCGGTGGCGGACGCGTTCATCTATGCCGCGAACTGCCACTGCTCGAACTGCCGGCGCACCACTGGTTCGGCCTTCAAGCCATTCGCCGGCATCGAGCGCGACAGGCTGAGCCTGGCGAGCGGCGAGGACAATCTCATGATCTTCGGCGACGAAACCGGCCATAACGCGCACTGCAAGACCTGCGGCTCGTTGCTCTATTCGGTGGTCCGCGACGGTGCCTTCGTGCATGTCGCCATGGGAACCCTCGTCGACGAGCCGACCATCCGCCCGACGCAGCACATCTTCGTTGGCTCCAAGGCGAAGTGGTTCACGATCACCGACGATCTGCCGCAATATGAAGAACACGCGGCCGCCGCAGATGCCGGCGAATAGCTGACCGTTAGAAACGCTCAACCAAATTATCGTTTCGTTTTTCGCGTCCGCCGCCAATGAAACTATACTGTGCTCCGTCACTGAACTTATGTCGCGGAGATTTCTGTGGCATTGCCGCCCGACTGGTTGCCCAATGTTGCGATGAGGCGCGTCATTTGCCACTGGACGGCCGGCTCGCATTCGGCCGGCGATACCGACAAGGATGCGTATCACATACTGGTCGAGGGGAATGGCCGCCTGGTCAGGGGCCGGCCTTCGATCGCGCTCAATTCGGGCCGGGTAAAACCCGGATATGCCGCGCACACGCTCAACTGCAACGGCGGCTCGATCGGGATTTCGCTCTGCTGCATGGCCGGGGCGGAGGAAAGGCCGTTCGATGCCGGCCGCTATCCGATGACCAGGGCGCAATGGGACGCGATGACCGCAGTTGTCGCGGAACTGTGCAAATACTACCGCATCAAGGTCACGTCCAAAACGGTGCTCTCGCATGCCGAGGTCGAGAGCAATCTCGGCATAGAACAACGCGGAAAATGGGATTTCACCCGGCTGCCCTTCGATCCGACGATCAGCGGCGCAAGCGCCTGTGGCGAGCGGCTGCGCCGGGACGTGACGGCGGCAATGGGCGAGATGCCAAATCTGCCGGTGAGGATTGGGCGCGATGCCGCATGGCAGCGATTGCTCGAGGAATTATGGCCGATCATGGTGAGAGGGCTGGAAGCCGGCCTCAACACGCTGATCCGCGAAATCCTCAAAAGGATCAGATAGGCGGTCGGCATTCGGGTGAATGCCGACGCAACTGCCGAACGGCTTCTAGAGTGCCCTCTTGCCGCTGAACTGGTGATAGGCCCACAGGACAACCACGGCACCGACCACGGCTACGATCAGGCTATAGATGTTGAGCCCGGTAACGCCCGACGCGCCAAAGGCGCTGAAGATGAGCCCGCCGACGATAGCCCCGACAATCCCGAGCACGATGTCGAGCACAAGGCCTTGCCCGCTTTTATTGACGATCTTGCTGCCTATGAAGCCGGCGATGACGCCAAGAATAATCCAGCTTAATATTGACATTTTTCCTCTCCGTTCCCCGCGCTCGATTACTTCCACATTATTAAGCAAAGCTCAAGCCAACTTGAAAATCATGATTACGGAAAGCTCAAACCGGCTTGAAATTCGCCATGAATGCGTCATTGTCGGAGACGGACGGGCAATTTGACATGGAGATCCACAATGGGACTGTTTGACAATGCCGTTCCCGGCGGCAACGTCGCCAAGCCGCTGATGATCGCGCTCGGCGCACTTTTGGTGGGAAAAATGCTGAGTGGTGGAAGTTCCGCCCAGCCGGAGGCAGCGCAGAGCCCTGCCGCCGTCCCGCCTGATACAACCGCATCCGCCGACGGCGGACTGCTCGGTGGTCTGGGCGGCCTGCTCGACAAACTGAAGGACGCCGGCCACGGCAACGTCGCCAATTCGTGGGTCGGCACCGGTCAGAACCAGCCGATCAACCCCAGCGATCTGGGCAGTGCCCTCGGCCCGCAGATCATCCAGGAGATCGCGCAAAGGACGGGCCTGAACCAGCAGGAATTGCTCCAGCAATTGTCCGCGGCCTTGCCCGGGCTTGTCGACCATCTGACGCCGAACGGGCAAGTGCCGCAGCAGAACCAGCTCGCGTCGATATTCAGCAAATTCGCGAGCTGACGCCTGTCGCCCAACGCCGCCTGCGGGTTGCGACAACGATATGCGTAAAACACAGATTAGAGTTCGTCGCGCGCCCGTTTGGACGCGCAACGAATACTTTGAACTATCGGCAAAGAGCTTTGCTTGGCGCTGCCTGCTTCGACATCGTGCGCGAGGTGCGCCGCGGCTTGGGGGAAATCTGGAGCGGGTAGCGGGAATCGAACCCGCATATTCAGCTTGGAAGGCTGCTGCTCTACCACTGAGCTATACCCGCGCCTTTCAGTCAAGCATCGGATCCGCTCCGACGCTCGCTCTGCGTTTCAGGGCTTCCGGGCCGGCAGTGGTGGAGAGGGTTGGATTTGAACCAACGTAGGCATAGCCAACGGATTTACAGTCCGTCCCCTTTAACCACTCGGGCACCTCTCCAGTCTGCCGCCGGAGCCATGCAACGAGGCATCGACGCGTCGCGGCTGCCAAAGCAGCCCTTCCGCGAAGCGCCTTATGGCGGCAGCGCCCAAAACTGTCAACCGCAACAGCCCGGCAAAAAGCGCTGAATCTCACGCCTCGCCCGACAAGCAGCTTCTGCGGCTGTATCCATGGCCGGACGACACGGCTATAGAAGCCGGCCATGAGCAACGATAACAGGTCCAAGACCCCGAAAGACACCCACTACGCCAAGCTGCGCCGCGCGCATCGCGACGAGAAGAGCGGCGGCGCGCCGGCGTTCAGGCCACGCCAGCCGGTGCCGGCCAGCGAGAACCCGGCGGATGGGCTGGTGCGGCTCTACGGGCTGCACACGGTGCGAGCGGCACTCGACAATCCGCGCCGCAAAATCAAGAAGATGCTGGTGACGCGCAACGCTGCCGAGCGACTGGCAATCGCCGATCTCGGCGCTTTGCCCTTCAAGGCGGAACTGGTCGAACCCAGGGACATCGACAAGGTCACCGGCTCCGATGCCGTGCATCAGGGTGTGCTGATCGAGGCCGAGCCGCTGAAACCGAAGCGGCTCGATGCGCTTGGCGACGCCAGGCTGGTGCTGGTGCTCGACCAGATCACCGATCCGCACAATGTCGGCGCGATCCTGCGCTCGGCGGTAGCCTTCGGCGCCGGTGCACTGATCACCACGGCGCGCCATAGCCCGCAGGAATCCGGCGTGCTGGCGAAATCGGCATCCGGCGCGCTGGAGCACATCGACCAGATCGAGGTGAAGAACCTCGCCGACGCGCTCGGCCAACTGCACGAGGCAGGCTTCCAGACGATCGGCCTGGATTCGGACGGGCCGGCGGAGCTCGAAACGAGCTTTGCCGGAGAAAAGATCGCGTTGGTGCTTGGCGCCGAGGGCAAAGGCCTGCGCCAGAAAACGCGCGAAACGGTGACGACGCTCGCCCGGCTAGACATGCCCGGCGCCATCCGTTCGCTCAACGTATCGAATGCGGCGGCGGTGGCGCTTTATGCGGCGGGGAAATTTCTTTCGGCGGATTGATCGAGCGATCGGTATGTTCAAGGCGTTCTCAAACCAGGGAGAATGGCTCGCGCTTTTCGCGAGTACGATCGGCACATTAAGAACACTCACTCCGTCGGAGTTTTACGACGAGGCGAACGACCGATACCACGTCGTGAGAGATGACATATTACAGCTTGTCTACGGCCTTGAGAATCCAGCCGATTTTGGAAAATTTCTCGACGTCAACGCCGGCCGGGAGAGTTGGTTGCCGGAGAACGCCGAAGCCCTGGCCTCCATGGACGTCACAGAGATCCATTATCGGGTCGCCAGCAACTTGGCCGATGAAAGGTGGGTTGACGGAGCTCTTAACGAAGCGTTCGAGAACGGCACGCTTGTCCCAGCCCTTGAGCGGATAGCCGCCAATATCGGTAAGTTCAAATTAACTGGCAGCAGCCAGCAAGCTCTCTAACCAATCTGGAAGTTCGCCATTCTTTCCAAAGCCCTGACCAGCGCCGAATGATCTTCCTTGGCCCCGCCATTCGCCGCGCAAGAATTGAACAATTGCTGCGTGGTCGAGGTGTTGGGCAGCGCCACGCCAAGCGCCCTGGCGCCTTCCAGCGCCAGATTAAGGTCCTTCTGGTGGAGTTCGATGCGGAAGCCCGGCGCGAAGCTGCGCTTGATCATGCGCTCGCCGTGCACTTCGAGAATGCGCGAGGCGGCCAGCCCGCCCATCAGCGCCTGCCTGACCTTGGCCGGATCGGCGCCGGCTTTTGAAGCAAAGACAAGCGCTTCGGCGACGGCCTCGATGGTCAGCGCGACCACGATCTGATTGGCGACCTTGGTTGTCTGGCCGACGCCGTTCGATCCGACCAGCGTGATGTTCTTGCCCAACTTCTCGAAGATGGGCCTGACGCGTTCGAAGGCTTTTTCCTCGCCGCCGACCATGATGGTCAGCGACGCCGCCTTGGCGCCGACCTCGCCGCCCGACACCGGCGCATCGAGATAGTCGCAGCCGAGATCGTTGATCTTTTTTGCGAATTCCTTGGTCTCGATCGGCGAGATCGAGCTCATGTCGATGACCAGCTTGCCTCTTGTCAGCCCGGACGCGACGCCGTTCTCGCCGAACAGCACATCGGCCACCTGCGGCGTATCCGGAACCATGGTGATGACAATGTCGGCCGTTTTCGCGACGGCGCTGTGGCCAGAGACGATCTTCAGACCCTTGGCGACGAGATCGGCCGGCGGCTTCGAGCGATGGTCGCTGGCCACGACGTTGTAGCCGGCATCAAGCAGATGCCCCGCCATTGGCGCCCCCATGATGCCGAGGCCGATGAAGCCGATGATTTCCATTTTGGTTCTCCGTTTTGTTGAGGCCGCGTTCCTTCGCGCCCCCCTCTGGCCTGCCGGCCATCTCCCCCACGAGGGGGGAGATTATTCGCTCAGCCGCTTTCGCCAATGGCAAACGCCGGAAGGCTGGCGAGGCAGCTGAAACTGCCAATCTCCCCCCTCGTGGGGGAGATGGCCGGCAGGCCAGAGGGGGGCGCGAAGGAACTCGACGTCATTTGTGGCGCCCCGGCAGCTACGCCGCCGCACTCCCCTGCCCGGCCGCGTCCCGAAACCACCCGAGCCCGGCTTCCGTTCCGCCCTTAGGCTTGTACTCCGCACCGACCCAGCCGGAATAGCCGATGCGGTCGATGTGGTTGTACAGGAAGGGAAAATTGATCTCGCCCGTCCCCGGCTCATGACGGCCGGGATTGTCCGCAAGCTGGATATGCGCGATGCGGTTGAGGTTTGCCTCAATGGTACGGGCGAGATCCCCCTCCATGATCTGCATGTGATAGATGTCGTATTGCAGGAACAGGTTCTTCGAGCCGACGCGGTCGATCAGCGCCAGCGCCTGATCCGAGTAATTCAGGAAGAAGCCCGGGATGTCGCGGGTGTTGATCGGTTCGATCAGCAGCCTGATGCCGGCCTGCTCCAGCTTTTCCGCCGCGAAAGCCAGATTTTCGGCGAAGACGTCTTCCAACACGGAGCGATCGACGCCTTGCGGCGCGATGCCGGCGAGGCAGTTGACCTGCTCGCAGCCCAGCGCGTGCGCATAGGTGACGACCTTGGCAATGCCTTGCCGGAACTCCGGGACGCGGTCCGGCAGGATCGCAATGCCACGCTCGCCCTTGGCCCAGTCGCCGGCAGGCAGGTTGAACAGGACCTGCGTCAGCCCGTTCTTCTTCAACCTGGCCGCGACGACATCCGGCGCATGGTCATAGGGGCCGATATACTCGACGCCCTTGAAGCCGGCGCGGGCGGCGGCATCGAAGCGGTCGAGGAAGTCATGCTCGCCAAAGAGCATCGAAAGATTGGCTGAAAACCGTGGCATGGCAGTAATTCCTCATAAAACAGCTTAGTCGAGCATGACGATCGCCGTGGGGGCATCTTCGTGATGTTCGGCAAGCTCCTCGAATTCGGTGATCTTGTCGATTTCCGTGCCCATCGAAACGTTGGTGACGCGCTCGAGGATGAATTCGAGCACCACCGGAACCTGGTGCTCGTTCATCAGCCGCTGCGCCTCTTCGAAGGCACCGGCGAATTCCTCCGGCCGGCGCACCCGGACCGCCTTGCAGCCCATCGCCTCGGCAACGGCGACGTGGTCGACACCGTAGCCCGCCTCAGGCTCGTCTTTCCGGTTGACGTTCTCGAAGGCCAGGCTGACTTCGAAATCCATCGAAAAGCCGCGCTGCGCCTGGCGGATCAGCCCGAGATAGGCGTTGTTCACGACGACATGGATGTAGGGCAGTTTGTGCTGTGCGCCGGCCGCCAGTTCCTCGATCATGAACTGGAAATCATAGTCGCCGGACAGCGCGACAATTGTACGGTCCGGATCGGCGGCGCGAACGCCGAGGGCCGCCGGCAATGTCCAGCCGAGCGGCCCGGCCTGGCCGCAGTTGATCCAGTTGCGTGGCTTGTAGACGTGCAGGAATTGCGCCCCGGCGATCTGCGACAGGCCGATCGTGGTGACATAGGTGGTGTCGCGGCCGAACGCCCTGTTCATCTCCTCGTAGACGCGCTGCGGCTTCAGCGGCACCTGGTCGAAATGGGTCTTGCGCTTCATCGTCTTCTTGCGCTGCCGGCATTCGCCGGCCCAGCCCGACCAGTCGCGCAATTTCCCGGCCGTCCTCCATTCGGTGGCGACGTCGAGCAGCATTTTAAGCGCCGCACCGGCATCCGAGACGACGCCAAGATCCGGTGCGAAGACCCGGCCGATCTGCGTCGGCTCGATATCGACGTGGATGAACTTCTTGCCCTTGGTGTAGACGTCGACCGAACCGGTGTGGCGGTTGGCCCAGCGGTTGCCGATGCCGAAAACGAAATCGGCTTCGAGCATCGTCGCATTGCCGTAGCGATGCGAGGTCTGCAGTCCGCACATACCGGCCATCAGCCGGTGGTCGTCGGGGATCGCGCCCCAGCCCATCAGCGTCGGAATGACAGGCACGCCGGTGACCTCGGCGAACTCGATCAGCAGATCGGACGCGTCGGCATTGATGATGCCGCCGCCGGCGACGATGACAGGCTTGTCGGCTGCATTGAGCAATTTCAGCGCCTTCTCCGCCTGGGCGCGCGACATTGCCGGCTTGAACGGCACCAGCGGCTCATAGGCATCGATGTCGAAGTCGATCTCCGCCAGTTGCACGTCGACCGGCAGGTCGACCAGCACCGGCCCCGGCCGCGACGAGCGCATCAGATGGAACGCCTTCTGCAGCGCCATCGGCACCAGATAGGGTTCCATGACGGTGACCGCCCATTTGGCGACGGGTGCGGCGATAGCGGCAATGTCGACGGCCTGAAAATCCTCCTTGTTGAGACGCGCGCGCGGCGCCTGCCCGGTGATGCAGAGGATGGGAATAGAATCGGCAGCGGCCGAATAGAGGCCGGTGATCATGTCGGTGCCGGCTGGACCCGAAGTGCCGATGCACAGACCGATATTGCCCGATCTGGCGCGGGTAAACCCTTCGGCCATATGCGAGGCCGCCTCGACGTGACGCGCAAGGATGTGGCGGATACTGCCCCTCGCCTTCAGCGCCGAATAAAGCGGGTTGATCGCCGCACCCGGCACGCCGAAGGCACAGGAGATGCCTTCCTTTTCAAGAACGAGAACCGCTGCGTCGACTGCGCGCATCCTGGCCATGCCAGCCTCCACGGAATTGTTGATAGCCGATAATGCCAGCGCACCAATGATTTTTCAATTTTTTCAGAATATTTTTTCATTGCGAGAAAACAGCTCTTATAGGTTGAATTGATTGGCCTTTTTGTTTTCCACGAATTCGCTTCCCAAATCGATGAAAAACTTTTTTATTGCTCGTTTGGGCGAACAGAGCGAAGAATGGCCCGATGGAAACCACCGAAAAACGTCAGCGCGGCCGGCCGCGCTCTTTCAACGGCCCGGCCGAGGCCGCTTCGGTGCAGTCGCTGGACCGGGCGCTGCGCATCCTGGCAATCGTCGCCGATGGCAGCGGCCTGTCGCTGAGCGAGATCGCCGCCAGTTCCGGTCTGCCGGCATCCACCGCCTACCGCATGCTAACGACGCTGGAGAACCACGGCATGGTCGAGTTCGACGGCACCGACCAGCTGTGGTCGATCGGCGTCGAGACCTATCGCATGGGCGCGGCGTTCCTGCGCCGCCGCAAGCTGGTCGACCGCGCCCGTATCGTCATGCAGGAATTAATGGAGAAGACCGGCGAGACCGCCAATCTCGGCGTCGCCGAGGACGATTGCGTCGTCTTCGTCAGCCAGGTCGAGACGCACCAGGCGATCCGCGCCTTCTTCCGGCCGGGCACGCGCAGCTCCTTCCATGCCTCGGGCATCGGCAAGGCGGTGCTGGCGCATCTCGAGCCGGAGCGCGTCGCCACCATCCTGCGCCGGGCCGGGTTGGAGCGCTTCACCGAAAACACGCTGTCCGACATCTCGGCGCTCGCCCGCGACCTGGTGACGATCAAATTGCGCGGCTGGTCGGTCGACGACGAGGAGCGGCATCCCGGCATGCGCTGCGTCGCCGCCGCCATCTTCAACGAATTCGGCGAGCCGATCGGCGGCGTTTCGGTCTCCGGGCCGACGGTGCGGGTCACGCCGGAACGGCTGGCCGAGATCGGCCCGCTGGTGCGCGATGCGGCAGCGGAGGTGACGAGGATGATCGGCGGCCTGCCGACCCCTGCCGGCCTTGGCAGCGAACCGAGCGCATGGCCGCGCTGACCAGCGCCGAATGGTGCGACATCTGCCAGGATGGCCAGGGCTAGCCCCCGGGCACCGCGCTCTTTGTCGATAGATCGTAGAAATCAAGCAGCATCGCCAGCCCAACTCCGCAGGCGGTGAAGATGAGACCGGCAATGAAGATACGGTTGGCGCGTTCATAAACGCGCCGTTGTAGAGACGTTGTGTCGAGCAGCAACCGCAGCGCTCGTATCTGCAGGGCAATGCCGATCAAAGTCGGCGCGACGGCGGCCAGGTGATAGATTTCCCATTGTATCGGGTTGGCGGCCCAATGCGTGATGAAGCCCAGCGAGAACGCCAGCAGGATGCCGACTGTGGTGATTGTGCCGTTGCGGAAATCCGTCTCGATCGGCTCTTCGTTCGGATCGTGCTCGCCCAAGCGCCCTCTCCCTGTTTCGGCTCGGCAGTAGATTGCCCTTCGGCCTGTAGATTAGGCTGCTGGGAAACCCCTGTACATCGGCAAGAGTGTTGGCGAATGCTGAAGCGGCATCCGATCTCGTTTAAGTGGGCGATGTTCGACAGGACAGAGACTGACGGAGCGCGGCCCTCATTCCAGCTTGGGTTCCTCGCCCCACGAAAGTGGGGAGAGGTGGCGCGGCGAAGCCGCGACGGAGAGGGGAACCGCGCTCTACGAAGCCCCCTCTCCGGCCGCTTCGCGGCCACCTCTCCCCCGCTTCGCGGCGGGCGAGGAACCCAGGTCCTAGGAGGTCGGAGGAACAGCCCCTCTGCCCTGCACTCAGACACACAGAAAAGGGGCAGTGGGGTGCCCCTTCTTCCGGTTGCCTGAAACGGTCACCTCCTCTCAAGCTTGGCTCTCAAAGCCGGCAGCGATGGCGATAACCGTCGTAGCCGACATAGGTGTCCGAGTACGGGTCGTAGCTCTGGTAGCGATTGAGGCAGCGCCGGACGTGCCAGGAGCCGCCGTCTTCCTCGATATAGACGGTGCGCGGCTGGGCCAGCGCGCTGCCGAGCAGGAAGCCGCCGACACCGGCGGCAATGCCGATGCCGAGGTGCTTGTTGTAGTGCTTGTGATGGGCGGCCGACGGCTCGACCGTGCCGACCAGCATGGCGGCGGCGACAGTGGTGGCGACGAGGCCGGAAACGATGGTGCGATTGAACATGACGATCTCCTTGTTGTGGGAGGCGATCCAACCGCCTCTTGACCATCAGTCGTCGCAACAAGGAAAAAGGTTCGAAGATCTTTTTGGATTTTTTCTCGACGGGGAAAATCGCGCGCCATGATCCTATCAGCCGCGCGTACGAACGGTCGCGCCGTCGACAGTTCACCGGAACAATCGGCAGGCCTCAGCCCATGCCGGTGATATGGCGAAGCCAGAAGGCGAGCGCGATGAAGCCGATGATGGTGGTAACGCCGGTCCAGTCGATATTGGCGCGCTTCAGATCCTTGACGAGCTTCACCAGGAGAACCCAGGCCACAACGACGAGCGGGAGAATGATGACAAACCTGATCATGCGACAGCCTCGCTGATGCGATTGCACCTTCGATCAATATAGGAAGCGAATTGGCCGTTTTCAGGACGCCCTGGCGGCAGAACCGGCGCGTTCGCCGGGAACCGAAAAACGGAGTTTTGTCTTTACTGGCGCATCAAATATGCTAACCGGAGCGCCGTGCCCTTGTAGCTCAGCTGGTAGAGCAGCGGTTTTGTAAACCGAAGGTCGGCGGTTCGATCCCGTCCGGGGGCACCAGTACGGGCTTCTTGAGACCTGCGGGGCGCTTGATATCTGCTCATCCCCGATATCCACAGGCCGGGGCCGTCAGGATCGGTAGCACATCAGCTTCAACGCATATATTCCCTAGCGGAAACCATAGTTCCCTAGCGGAAAACTTAGGAGTCTTCGTTGGAGCAGAGACGCACGACCACCCCCTTCATCAGCGGCATGTTTGGTGGCGTTGTCGTCTTCGCCTTCGCCTTCGGCTTCCGTTTCCTGATAAGTCCTGACCCTGATCCTGCATCAAGAGCAACGACAAGTCTTTCAGTACTGGCCTTCGCCATTTGTTTCGGCGCGGCATTCCTTCGCGAGCATCGACGCCAGATTGCCGCCGCCCGAGAATTTCTAAGCCGCCCAAGAACGTACTAGGCCCCACGCGTTCCCGACCGTCCCCCCTCGGCGAACCACAAATTTTGCGTGAGTTACCGGGTTAATCTGACATCAGATTGCGCTTTGGCGTCTCATACCAGGAGATGCCTAGCCTATTTGTGGCTTGCGCTTACAGGGCCGTCATTTCGGCCTCTCTCCGGGCTCCGGGCCATTTAACAGCATTCGATTCAATTGCTCCAGTGTATATTAGCACTCGCTCAATTGAGCGCGCCGACAATGTCGGTGCGGCGGGCCAAAAACCAAAGGGTGTTGTCATGCGAAGTGATTTCGCCGCGGCGCGCGAGCTTTTGGAGTGCGCACAAAACCGCCTCTGCGGCGCGGATGAAACGAGCCGATGCGTCAACGAGGCCCTCGACGCGCTGATTGAAGAAATAGCCATCGCGGAATTCCGCAAGGCGCCACTGACGGTCGTGCCGTTTCCACGAGCACGGCCGCCTAAGCATGTTCGGTAGAGCGCTGATCGCCCGCGTTGACGAAGAGTCGGCAACTGGTGTTTCCGCAATCGCCCGTTCGAGCGTCGTTGAACGACCAAGCCTTTGACGATAGAGTTGCCCGACACTGGTGCTCAGAAACCCGCGATCTGATCCTATGTCACGCTGTGGAGATGTCTACGAGAACAAGGTGACCGGCGAATATGCCGTCATCCTGCGTGGCACCGAAGACCGCGGCCAGGGACCTGGCATCGCTCATCTGACCGCCCGGCCGGGAGCCGCAGTGGTGGGCGAGCACTTCCACCCGAACCTGACGGAACGGTTTACCGTCCTCCGCGGCTGGCTCGACGCTTGCATCGCCGGGAAGACTTTATCCCTGGGGCTTGGCCAATCCGCCACGGTCGAAGCAGGCGTCGCACATGATTGGTGGAACAGCAGCAAAACCGAAGAAGCGCATGTGCTGGTCGAAGTCGACCGGGCGCCAGGTGCGGACAATGTCGACCCGAACCGTTTCGAGCTGTTGATCGGCATGCTCTTCGGCCTGGCCAATGCCGGCAAGGTGGACAGAAAAGGCAGACCTTCGCCGCTTCAGGCGGCAGTCATCGCCAGGGAATTTGCCGACGTGATCGTCTTCACGCACCCGCCACCTTCGATTCAGCGAGTGGCGCTGGGGATCCTGGCGCCACTCGGCCATCTGCTCGGCTATCGCGCGATCGACCCCGACTACTGCAAGCCGCACGGGCATGTCACGCCGGCTCCTGAAATCCTCGCTCGAGCAGGCCTAACGGCTGGGTGATCCGGGTCGATACTGGGCGCCCGGCATTTTTGTCGGCAGCCATACACAGCACTCGCGGCAAGCTCTATGAAGCACTCGCGACCTGACCGGATATCGCGGCCCTGTCGAACGTGTTTCTCACCCTGACCGACTTGTAGACATAGGCGACCCAGATCCCGGTCAGTACAAAAGAAACTGCGGGCATGACCGGCGCACCCCCTGCAAGCACCAGGCTCACAGGAGCGCTCATAACCGCTGAGATCCACACCGTGTCCAGAATAAACACGATTGGTATTGCAAACCACTGATACAGGAACAGCTGCTTGAAGCGGGAACTCCGCCGCAGCATTGCAACGAACACGATCACCTGAAGCACCAGAAACACCAGCAACAGGGCAATCTCGCCGTAGGCCGCCAAGGCGCCATTTGGCAACGTCATGAGGTGCCGGTAGCCGTCACTCGAAGAGAACAGCTCAGCCAGCGTGCGGAAAGGTGCCAAGCATTGTCCAATCGCCAGCAGCATAAGCCAGCCTCCGAAACCTACGAGAGCCGAAGTATCCTGTAATGGCCTTGCGGCTGACCGAACGGCAAAGAAAACAGGCACGCCGATCAGCAGCAGCAGTATGGCCCAATGCCAGATGGAAATCTGCATCCAATCCCTCCCTTGATGCCCTTTTAGGTTGTAACAGATTGCAAGCTCAACTCAAGAGGCAACATCGAGAGGAAGCGCTGCCTGCAGACCCGTCAGCGCTATATTTCTGGGACGATGCTATTTCCGGCAGGATGCTGCCATGTCGCGAACTCTGATCGTCGTTGGTCTCAGCATAGTCGCCGTAGGCCTGCTGTGGCCTTGGTTGGCCCGGACCGGCCTTGGCAGGCTGCCCGGCGATATCGTGATCGAGCGTGAGAACTTCAGGCTTTATGTCCCCATCACCACGGGGATACTGGTCAGCATCGTACTCTCGGCCATTCTATGGCTGATCAACCGTTAGGCGATGCTCCGGCTGCGGCGATTTGTGTTGCAGGCCCTACTCGCCCTTGATCTTCTTACACTCCTATCGCCGCCACCAATATCCTGTTCTGCCTCCGTATCGCCGTGCGCAGCTCAGCAAGCCTCGCCTCCTCGCGCTTCACGAATTCGATGAACATCATGTTCATGTTGTTGAAGATGAGTTCGCCGAGCGCCGGCCCGTCGATGTCGCGGCGCACCAGGCCGAGCGCCTGCAGGCGGGCGATCAGCGCGCGGATCTGCTCGGTCAGGGCGCGGTCTAGCGCGGTATAGGCCTGGCCGAACGGGCTGTCCGGCAGTTGCGTCGAGATCGCCATCGCCTGTCGCCACATCTCCTTGCTGAGATAATGCAGCGAATGCTCGATATAGATGCCGAGCAGCGTGTCCAGCGCGTCGCCGACATTTGCCGGCGGGTTGGCCACCACACCGCGCCCGGCATTGAGCACCTCGTTGACCTCCATCGAAACGATCGCGCCGAGGATGTCGCCTTTGTTCTGGTAGTAGTTGTAGATCGTGCCGACCGAGACTTCGGCCTGCGCGGCGATGGTTTCGATCTTGGCGCCTTCATAACCGGCATCGCGGAAAAGCGCCGCCGCCGCCTCGATTATGCGGCGGTGCCGATCCGCCTTCTGCCTTGCCCGCAATCCGCTCATAGCGGCTGTTTGCCACAAAAACAGAATTGACTCAATTTTAGAATTGGTTCAATTTTTTGCTACAAGCCAAAAAGGCAAGGGAGAACACTCGATGTCCGTCAATCCAAAGACCCCCAATCCAACCGTCAGGAATCCGCTTTCCGTTCTGAAGAGCCGTCTCCAAGGCGCGTGTGCCGCGGCTGCACTGCTGCTGGCGGCTGGCAGCCTCGCTCAGGCGCAGGACCTCAACGCGCTGATCTGGTGCGATCACGCCGATCCGGCGCTGCTGCAGCCGTTCGAGGAGGCGAACGGTGTCAAGGTCAATGTCAAGGAGTTCGAAGGCACCGGCGCCGGCCTGGCCATCGTCGAACAGTCGCAGCCCGGCGACTGGGACGTGATGGTGATCGACAGCATCGACATACCGCGCGGCGTCGAAAAGGACCTGTTCGAACCGCTACCGGAAGACAAGCTGCCGCTGGCCGACCTGTTTCCGCAGGTGAAGATGGATGGCTCCACCGTCGTCGACGGCAAGCGTTACGGCATCACCGAAAAGTTCGGCTACAACACGATCGGCTACAACAAGACCAAGGTCGACCCGGCCGACATGCAGTCGCTTGCCGCGCTGACCGGCGACAAATACAAGGGCAAGATCGCAATCTACGACTATTACCTGCCGGTCATCGGCATGGCCGCACTGGCGATCGGCAAGAAGACGGCGGAACTGACCGAAGCCGACCTTCCCGCAATCAAGGAAGAGCTGCTCAAAATGAAGGCCAATGCCAAGCTGGTCGGCGAAGTGACCGCCAGCCAGACGGCGCTGGCGACCGGCGAGGTCGACATTCTGGTCGGCGGTGGCGAATGGGTGACAGCGGGGCTGGCCAAGGAAAACCCTGCGCTGGACTTCTCGATCCCGAAAGAAGGCGCCGTGCTGTGGTCGCAGTCGCTGGCAATGTTCAAGGATTCCAAGAACAAGGAGCTGGCGCTTAAATTCATCCAGTACATTATGAGCCCCGAAGGCCAGGCGCGGCTCGCCACCTCGTCCTGCTACTGGGGCATGCCGGCCAACAGCAAGGCGGCGTTGAGCGACGAGCAGAAGAAGATCCTGCGCTTCGACGAGCAGCCGGAATTCCTCGCCCGCGCGCAGTCCTATCCGGCGCCGAACGCCGATCTCGACAAGAAGATGCAAGACGTCTGGACCGAAATGCTGCAGGCGCAATGACCGGCTACCGGTCGTGAGCGCTGCCACAAAGAGTGAGCGTGCCCTGCCCTGGGCGCTGGTCACGCCGGCGCTCGGCTGGACGTTGCTGTTCTTCGTGCTGCCCTTCGTCGCCATGGCGGTATCCAGCCTGACGGCGCATGAAGCCGGCGGCTTCACGCTGTCCAACTACAGCCAGTTCTTTGCCAATCCATCTTACTGGCAGGCGATGGTGAACTCGCTGCAGGTCACCGCCATCGTTACTGTGATCTCGGTGCTGCTTGCCTATCCCTTTGCCTGGATCCTGGCCGAGCAGGTGCCGGAGCGCTGGCAGCGGCTGGCGCTGATGCTGGCGGTGCTGCCGTTCTGGACCTCCTATGTCGTGCGCTCCTATTCGTGGCTGCTGGTGCTGGCGCAGAACGGCGTCGTCAACCGGGCGCTGACCGGCTCCGGCCTGCTCGGCGAACCGCTGCAGCTCGCCAATACGCGGCTAGCGACCGTCACCGGCTTCGTGCATTTCTTCGTCATGCTGCTGACGCTGACGATCTTCGCCAATCTGAAGCAGCTCAGCCCCAGCTACCGCAAGGCCGCCGCCGACCTCGGCGCCGGGCCGGTTCGGACATTCCTGCATGTCGTTCTTCCGCTGACCTTGCCCGGCATCATGGTCGGCGCCTTCCTCACCTTCGTGCTGTGCATCGGCGATTACATCACGCCGCAGATCCTCGGCGGCAACAACGAGCTGTTGATGCCGCAGCTCGTCATGATGCAGATCGGCCGGCGCGGCGACTTTCCGCTCGCCTCGGCGCTGTCGATCATCCTGATGGCGGTCGTCACCATCGCCTATCTCGCCTGCGCCCGCTGGCTGAAGATCGAACGGGCCTGACCATGCGTGCTCTCATCCGCCTCGTCTCCGGCCTTTACGCCATCGCCATCTACGGCTTCATCTTCTTGCCCGTGGTCGTTCTGGTGCTGTTTTCGCTGCAGGCGACGTCGTTTCCGATCCCGCCCTTCACCGGGCCGTCGCTGCGCTGGTACGAGGCCGTGCTCGCCGACACGCGGCTCACCTCGGCGCTGGTCAATTCGCTGCTGGTGGCGGTCGTCTCCTCGGCTGTCGCCGTCACGCTCGGCTTCCTCTCCGCCTGGGGTTTTGCGCGCTTCGCATTGCCGGCCTCGGGCCTGATGCGCGGGCTGATCACGCTGCCCTTGACCGTCAGCTATCTCATCATCGGCATGGGGCTGCTGGTGCTGTTCAATTGGGCCGGCGTGCCGAAGTCGCTCACTGCCGCCGGCATCGGTCATGTCGTGATAAACCTGCCGCTCTGCTTTGCCATCGTCTATAGCCAGATGGGCGACCACCAGATCAATATCGAGCGCGCGGCGCGCGACCTCGGCGCGCCCGAATGGAAGGTGCTGCTCTTGATCACGGTGCCTGTCATGGCGCCGGCCATCTTCGCCGGCTTCTTCCTGTCGATGACCTTCTCCTGGGACGAATTCGTCATCTCGTTCCTGTTGACGCGCTTCGACACGACGCTGCCGGTCGAGATCTGGAACCTGCTGCGCTCCGGCCTCAATCCCAAGACCAACGCCGTCGGCTCGCTGGTCTTCGCCGTCTCCATCGTACTGGTGGTATTGTTCGAGCTGATGCTGTTGCGGAGGAAGCCGGCATGAGTGCGCCACTGGTCGATATAAGCTCTGTCTCGCATCGCTTCGGCCAGCACACGGTGCTGAAGAACGTCTCGCTGACGATCGAGCCGGGCAGCTACACGATCCTGCTCGGGCCGTCCGGCTCCGGCAAGACGACGCTTCTGTCCATCCTCGGCGGCTTCGTCACGCCGAGCGAAGGCAAGGTGCTGATCCGCGGCGAGGACTGCACCGCCGTGCCACCGGCGAAGCGGCCGACGACGACCGTGTTTCAGGATTATGCGCTGTTCCCGCATATGAGCGTCGGCAGCAATGTCGGCTTCGGTCTGCGCATGCAGGGCGTCGATGGCGAAACCCGGGCAGCAAGGGCGCGCGAGGCGCTGGCGCTAGTTGGGCTGGCCACCGCCTTCGACAAGAAGCCGCACCAGCTTTCCGGCGGCCAGCGGCAGCGCGTGGCGCTGGCGCGCGCCCTGGTGGTCGAGCCGGCGGTGCTCCTGCTCGACGAGCCGCTCGGCGCGCTCGACCTGAAATTGCGCCGGCAGATGCAGGACGAACTGAAGGCGATCCAGAAACGCGTCGGCACCGCCTTCATCCACGTCACCCACGACCAGGAAGAGGCGATGGCGCTGGCCGACCATTGCGTGGTGATGAATGACGGGCGCATCGAGGACGAAGGACCGCCCGAGCGTGTCTATGCACGGCCGGCGACGCGCTTTTCCGCGACCTTCATGGGCGAAAGCACGCTGATATCGGGAACGGTGACCGAGGCGAAGAGCGGCGAGATCACCGTCACCACGAAGCTTGGGTCGCTCTCCGTGCCCGGCACATTGCCGGCCGGCTCGACCGTTGCGCTGGCCATCCGGCCTGAGCATCTTGTCCTCGGCGCAACCAGTGGCGCCGTGGCGCTCGGCATGGTCAAGGTCAGCGACGTCGTCTTCCAGGGCAGCTTCAAGCGCGTGCTGGGGGCCTCCACGACCGACCCGGCGCTGCACTTCATCGCCAAGGTCCCGGCCGCATCGGCCGTCAAGCCGGGCGACGTGGTCGCGGTATCGTGCGATGCTGGCGACATCATCCTGCTTGCGGACTGAACATGAGCACGCTTCCAACCATCGACGCCGGCCACTGGTACGAAACCATCCGCATGGGCGATGGCGTGACGCTGATCCACGAGCCGTGGATCAAGCCGTTCTTCCGCTGCAACATCTGGCATGTGCGCGGCCGCGACCGCGATCTTCTGTTCGACACCGGCCTCGGCCATTTCAGCCTGCGCCGCCACGTGCCGCTGCTGACGGAGCGCAAGCTCACCTGCGTGGCCAGCCACACGCATTTCGACCATATCGGCTGCCATCACGAATTTCCCGACCGCTGCGTGCACCCGGCCGAGGCCGAGATCCTCGCCGACCCGCGCAATGAATGGACGGTTGCCGACCGCTATGCCACCGACGACATGTTCGACGGCATGCCGCAAGGCTGGGACACGAAGCGCTACCAGATCCTGCCCGCACCAGCCGGCCGGTTGCTCGAGCAAGGCGATATCCTCGATCTCGGCGACCGTGCCTTCGAGGTCATCCACACGCCCGGCCATTCACCCGGCGGCATTGCGCTCTACGAAAACAGGACGGGCATCCTGTTTTCCGGCGACATCGTCTATGACGGCCCGCTGATCGACGATGTCTATCACTCCGATATCGACGACTATGTCGAAACGCTGCTGCGCATGCGCGATCTCGATGTCTCGGTCGTGCATGGCGGCCATTTCCCGAGCTTCGGCAAAGTCCGCTATCGCCAGCTTGTCGACGAGTATCTCGCGCAAAAGCGCCAGGCCGGCTGCCATCTGTTGCAGGCCCGATAAGGACTAGCACTGTAGCGTCAAAGTGCCCTTTGCGGACAGGGTGTCCCCGCCGCGTCGCCGCAGCGTGACGCCGTAGGCTGGGGTCTAAAACTCTTTTCCTCCGACTGGCGCACCAGTTCCGCGAAAGCCAGGGCAAAACTTGCCAGCATCAGGAATACGATAATCAAGCGTGCCAGCGGCAATAGATCGGCCTCGACTGGTTAGCCCCCACGCCGCCCGTCCGCTGCCGGCTAACATGATCGATATGGCTTTACGAGAGTTTAAGGCGAGTCTTAACCATCACATCATTTTGTCCTCCGACATGATGCGCGAGTGCGGCTTGTTTGGCCGCCAACTCAAGGCACCTCCCCTCCCTTTGCAGAAATGCCCACCCATGCTAACCCGGCGCTGGCGCGGCCCAGCAACCGGTCGCCGCCCATCGGTCGCCAGACGGTCGTCGCCAATCGGTTGTCGTTGAGAGCCATGAGCAAAACCGCCAGCCGTTTCGCCTTCGTCTCATCCGGTACAGCCGACGCCAATGCGGCGCTGGAAAGCCTTTCTGCACGTTACGGCCAGGCATCCGTCGAGGAGGCCGGGATCGTCGTGGCGCTCGGCGGCGACGGCTTTCTGCTGCAGACCCTGCGCGAGACGATGAGCACTGGAAAGAAGGTCTACGGCATGAACCGTGGCACCATCGGTTTTCTGATGAACGAATACCGCGCCAGCGGCTTGACCGGGCGCATCGCGGCGGCCGTTGCCGAAACGATCCGTCCGCTGGAGATGCAGGCGGTGACGGCGGAGGGCGAGACGATTTCGGCGCTGGCGATCAACGAGGTCGCGCTTTGGCGCCAGTCCTACCAGACCGCCAAGATCCGCATCACCGTGGACGGGCAAGAGCGGCTGGAGGAATTGCACTGCGACGGCGTGATGATTGCGACGCCGGCCGGCTCGACCGCGTATAATCTGTCGGCGCACGGGCCGATCCTGCCGCTCGACGCTCCGCTGCTGGCGCTG
Source organism: Mesorhizobium sp. ISC25 (assembly GCF_042295465.1). NCBI lineage: Bacteria > Pseudomonadati > Pseudomonadota > Alphaproteobacteria > Hyphomicrobiales > Phyllobacteriaceae > Mesorhizobium > Mesorhizobium sp. ISC25. The sequence continues at coordinate 1,413,073 of NZ_CP135441.1, forward strand.
ACCCCGGTCAGCCCGTTTCGTCCGCGCCGCTGGCGCGGCGCGCTGCTCTCCAACAAGGCGATCGTGCGTTTCGACATTCTGGAGCCTGAAAAGCGGCCGGTTAATGCCGCCGCCGATCACACCGAGGTCAAGGCGGTGACGACGGTCACGGTGAGGGAATCGCCGACGGCAACGGCGACGCTGCTGTTCGATCCCAACCATTCGTGGAACGAGCGCATTCTCGCCGAACAGTTCAGGTATTGAGCCTGCGCGACAGCCACTGCGCAAATTAAGCATCGCGATTAAGGTTACGACTTCACAATCGCGCCAATGCCGCCCGTTTGTGTTGACAAATCGTGGGCTTGCGCCTACCTGCAATACCAATCTTGCAGGCGCGCGGCGCTTGCCGCGACTGCTTATGTTGCGCCCCCGAACCAGCCAAAGACAGCCAAACTTGTCCTCAGACGCCCAGATCGCTCAAGAAGCGTTGACCTTCGCAGACCTCGGCCTGTCGCCGAAGGTCCTTTCCGCAGTTACCGATGCCGGCTACACCGAGCCGACGCCGATCCAGGCTGGCGCCATCCCTCACGCCTTGCTCGGCAAGGACGTGCTGGGCATAGCCCAGACCGGCACCGGCAAGACGGCGTCCTTCGTCCTGCCGATGCTCACTCGCCTGGAGAAAGGCCGTGCCCGCGCCCGCATGCCGCGCACGCTGATCCTAGAGCCGACGCGCGAGCTTGCCGCGCAGGTCGAGGAAAACTTCGTCAAATACGGCAAGAACCACAAGCTCAACATCGCGCTGCTGATCGGCGGCGTGTCCTTCGACGAGCAGGACAAGAAGCTCGAGCGCGGCGCCGACGTGCTGATCGCGACCCCCGGCCGCCTGCTCGACCATCGCGAGCGCGGCAAGCTCCTGCTCAACGGCGTCGAGATCCTCGTCATCGACGAGGCCGACCGCATGCTCGACATGGGCTTCATTCCCGACATCGAGCGTATCTGCGAGATGATCCCGTTCACCAGGCAGACGCTGTTCTTCTCGGCGACGATGCCGCCGGAAATCACCAAGCTCACCGAGAAATTCCTGCACGCGCCAGTGCGCGTCGAAGTGTCGAAGGCTGCGTCGGCCGCCACCAACATCATCCAGCGGCTGGTGAAATCCGGGCCAAAGCCCTGGGACAAACGCGAGACGCTGCGCAATCTGATGAAGGCCGAGGATGCCGAGCTGAAGAACGCCATCATCTTCTGTAACCGCAAGGTCGAGGTGTCGGAGCTGTTCCGCTCGCTGCTGAAATATGATTTCGACGCCGGCGCCCTGCATGGCGACATGGACCAGCGCGCGCGCATGCAGATGCTGGCCAATTTCCGGGACGGCAAGCTGCGCTACCTCGTCGCTTCGGACGTCGCGGCGCGCGGCCTCGACATTCCCGACGTCAGCCATGTCTTCAATTACGACGTGCCGATCCACGCCGAGGATTATGTCCACCGCATCGGCCGCACCGGCCGCGCCGGACGCTCCGGCAAATCCTTCACCATCGCGACCAAGTCGGATACCAAATACATCGACGCGATCGAGCGGCTGATCGGCACCAAGATTGAGTGGCATGACGGCGATTTGTCGACGGTCGTCGCCAGCGAAGGCGGCGAGGATGAGGCGCCGCGCCGTGGCCGCGGTGCGCCACGCCGCGCCGGCCGCAAGGACGACGCCAAGGACAGGGGCGAGCGCAAACCGCGTGAACGCCACGCCAAGCGCAGCGAAGATGCGGCGCCGGAAGCGGTTAGCGAGGAACAGCCGGTCGTGGCCGAAGCCACCGTCGCCGACATAGGCGAGCGGCGTACCCGCAAAGACGCGATCCGCTCGGAAAACAGCGAGCGCCAGGCTTCACCTGAACGGAAGGCTTCGCCCGATCGCAACGAACGGCGCGCGCCCGAACGCGGCGACACCAGGCCGCAACGCGAGCGCCCTGCCCGCCAGCGCCAAGAAGACAACGACGCGACCGTCGGCTTCGGCGACGACATGCCGGCCTTCATGCGCATCGTCGCCAAGGTCTGATACTGCGCTCGCGCGTACACCGACGCGCGAAGCACGTAAGCCGACATAACACGGCCTCGCTTCACGCTGAGATGGGGTTAGTCCGGCAGGCCGGCCTTGCGAAGGCCTTCGATGTATCGGCTGCGATCATCCGGTCGATAAAGCGGCGGCAGCACCTCGGCGAGATTCGAAAGCCGCAGCGAGGGATCGACCTCGCAGACCCGGGCCATCATCTGCTGCGCTTCCGACAGGCGCCCCGCAAGGGCATGACTCGCCGCCACTACACGCATCGCGCTCACGTAATTCGGTTGGTACCGCAGCGACTTTCCCGCCCAAGCGGCGGCGTCATCGTAGTGGCCGGCACAAAAATGAGCGAGCCCGGTGTTGAATTGCCAAGCGAACAGGCGTGGATCCAATGGGCTTAGGCGCATGGCAAGCGCGGCGTGCTCGACGGCCTTGCCTGGCTCGCCAAAGCAAGCCCTGACCCAGCTGCTTAGGCCCCACGCGGCCGCTAGATTCGGGTTGAGAACGAGCGCGCGATCGATGCAAGCCGCACTGTCGTCAAGGTCGCCACCTACGTAGCCGAGCACGTATCCACCGAAGGAAAGCGCAATCGCATCGTCCCTTCCGAGTTCGACCGCTCTCCTGGCCAGTCGAGTAGCCTCGGCATTCTCTTTCGCGCGGTCGACCATCCAGCCGTTGCTTTTTCGGGTAGCGTAGCACCGCGCCGCCCGCGCATAGGCTGCGGCAAACTCCGGGTCACGGTCGATCGCCTTCATGAAGAGGCGCAAGGCATCGTCAATGGCCGATCTACTAGTGATCGTCCGGTCAAAGGCCGCCAGCCCGCGGAGATAGTAGTCATAGGCGTCGAGGCTTTCAGTCGGTTTGCGTTTGGCACGCTCGATCTCAGCCTCCTCCATTTTCGGTGTGATTGCGCCGACAATGCTCGAGGCGACCTGGTCCTGCAGATCGAAGACCTCGGCGAGCGCTCCGTCAAAACGGTCGGCCCAGAGATAGGCGCCTGTCGAGGTGTCGATGAGCTGCCCGGCGATGCGCAGGCGGTCGCCCGCCCTGCGAACACTTCCCTCGACCACATAGCGCACGCCCAGCTCACGCCCGACCTGCTTTATGTCTATGGATCGTCCCCTGTAGGTGAAGCTCGAATTCCGTGCGACCACGAACAGCTGACGAAAGTGAGCCAAGGCGGTGACGATGTCTTCCACCATGCCGTCGGCAAAATATTCCTGCTCGACATCACCGCTTAGATTCTGAAACGGCAGCACCGCAATCGATGGCTGGTCGTCGCGCCTCGTCGGGACCGCCAGAACCGGCGCCAGGGATGCGGCGCCAGAGCTTGGCTCCGGCCGCTGATGTTCGCGGGACTGCAGAGAAGCCGCCAGTGAGCTTGTCTGCTCTTCAGGCTCGGCGTTCAGATGTTTTTTCAAAGCTGCCCGGCACAGCTCGAACTGGCGCAAGGCCGCGTTTTCGTGGCCTCGATGAGCGTGGATGCGGATCAGCGCCCGATGTGCTGCCTCCGCCGTCGGATCCGAGGCGAGCAATCTCTCCGCGAGCCCTTCGCAGGCCGTCTCTTCCGCTGAGCCGGGTGCGGGCAGCGCCAGGCTCAGCCGATCAACCAATTGCAGCGCCTTGCGCTGATACTTGCTCAGATACGGTCCAAACCACTCGTCCAGTTCATCAGGGATGGCTTGCCCGGCAAGCAGTTCACCGCGGTAGAGATCGGCGGCGAAGGCGAGATCGGTGGTTCGGCCCTGCTCCAATTTCCGATCGAAGATCGAGACGTCCGCTTCATCTGGACCGGCAATAAGCGCGACGGTTTCCTGATCCCCATCGATGTAGACGGTGGCATCCGGGCTGGCCGGGAACGTGCGCCTGATGTCGACCAGCGCCTGACGCAAACTATTGCGGGCCTGCACGTTGCCTCGCCCCGGCCAAAAGGCTTCGGAAAGCTGCTCGCGACCATGGCCGCGGCGGCCTGCGAGAACCAGAGCAGCAAAAAGGAGCGAAGTCTTGCGTGTGGCGAACCGGACAGGCCGGTGCTCCGGGGAAGTAACCTCCAGGCCACCAAGCAACCGGATGCGCACAGATCGTCTCCAGGCTTCTACCGCAGCGACAGAATAGCATCTCGGTGGATCGATTTAACACCGATTTAACGGCGGATCGCCGGACTTCTCCCAGTTGTTCACGCAAAGCCGAACAGCCCGAAAACGCCTGCGTGGCACGCTCCCATCTGCAAACTCGAAATGGGAGACCAAAACAATGGCTCACACGGAAACTCGCGCCGCCCGCAGCATGTCCAAACGCTTGCTGGGGTCTAGCCTGAAAGGCGCAGCAATGATGATCGCTGCCTTCACGGGATGGCGGCGGACCATCGCGAGACGCAGGGCACTGGCAGATTTGACTACCGATCAGCTGAACGACATCGGCCATTCGGAGTCCCATCAACCCGCACTCGACGCCGCCACGGCTGTTCTGATCACGAACTTGATGTCGATGAGGTAAGATCGGGCGTTCAGTTTGGTCCAGGCCCTAAAGGTTCTTGAGCTCCAGGCGGGATGCCAGCAGGTCCAGAAAAGCGCGAACTTTGGCCGAGGACGATCTGCCTTCCGGCCACACGGCGTGTATTGGCACCGGCACTGGCTCGAATTCGGTCAGAACCAGTTCCAGGCGGCCATCGTCCACCAGGTGTTTTACCTGCCAAAGCGGCGAGTAGCCCAAACCCAATCCGTGAACCGCGGCCGCATAGATCGATATCATCAAATTCGACCGGAAGGTGCCCGCGACCTTCACCGGCCGGGGCTTGCCTTCAATCTGAAACATCCATTCGCCTGGGCGGCCGTCGACGGTTCGTACGATGCATTCATGCGCACGCAATTCGAGCGGATGGGCCGGTCGGCCGTGTTGCTGGAAGTAGGCAGGTGCGCCGAACACCACGCGCCGCAGCGCCCCCAGGCGCTTCGCACGTAAATTGGAATCCGGCAAATTGCCGATCCTTACCGCCAGATCGAGACCCTCGGCATCAAGATCGACAAATTCGTCGGAAAGCTGGAGGTCAACCTCGACCCGGGGATATGTCCGCATATAGTCGGCGATAACCGACACGAGGAAGTCCGGGCCGAACAGAACCGGGGCACTCACACGCAGGATGCCGGATGGCTCCGACCGTCGATTGGCTGCTTGAAGCCTGGCTTCGTTAATTTCCTCGACGGCGGGTTTGATGCGCTGGAAAAAGACCGCTCCGGCTTCGCTCGGCATCGAGCGGCGTGTCGTCCTGTGCAGAAGCTCGACCCCGATTGATTCCTCCAATGTCGCCAGGGACCGACTGACCGACTGCAGCGAGCGGTTCAGCCGGCGTGCGGCAGCCGTCAGGCTGCCATGCTCGACAATGGCAATGAAGGCTTCGAAATCATCTATCCGGCTCATCGCCTATTTCTCCCGAAAATCGGGAGAAACTATCGCAAAATCGATGAATTGTAACGCAGTTCGCCAGATTTTATCTTCCCTGCACAGGCCAAAAGGCAGACTCGAGGGAAGGAGATCGTCATGCGAACACCCAGTCCAACTGTCCTGGTCGTAGGCGCCGCAGGCCGCGTTGCCGGTTTGGTTGTGCCTGAACTCGTCCGCCGCACTGCCAGGGTTCGAGCGCTTGTTCGTGACGCGGCGGCTGCCGAAAAAGCCCGGAAAGCCGGTGCATCCGAGATCGCGATCGGAGATCTGCGCAACCATCAGAGCCTTGAGCAGGCCGTGAAAGGTGTCGACGGTGTCTTCCACATCGGACCGGCCTTTGCTCCCGACGAAGCCGCCATGGGGGTCGCCATGGTTGAGGCGGCGGCGCGAGCAGACGTTCGAAAGTTCGTCTTCTCATCGGTGATCCAGCCCACCAATACGAGACTGGAAAACCATGCAAGCAAGGTACCCGTCGAAGCTGCCCTCTATTCGACGAACATGGAATACACCATTCTGCACCCGGCCAATTTCATGCAGAATATCGCGGCGGCCTGGCCGTCCGTCCTCGAGCATGGCGTTTTCGCCGAGCCGTTTCCAAAGACGGCGAAACTTGCCCGCGTCGACTACCGCGATGTGGCTGAAGTGGCGGCGATCGCACTGACCGAAGCGCGTTTGTCCTATGCGACCCTCGAACTGTGCGCCGACGGTATGCACAGCCGCGAAGAGGTCGTTGCCATGATGAGCCAAGCGCTTGGCCGGCCGGTTTCGACGGGCGAGCCGACATTTCAGGACTGGGCGGCGAAAGCCCGCCTTCCCTATACCGACCGCCAGTTGCAGATGCTGGCCAAAGTACACAGCCACTACGCCAAATACGGCCTCGGCGGGAACAGCCTGGCGTTGCGCGCCGCGCTTGGCCGCGAGCCGCGTTCGCTGCGAAGCTTCATTCGGGAATTGGCGCTCCAGACGGCATATGCCGCCTGATCGTCCTCACAACAACGCTTACGCACATTTCTGATTGGGAGATTTCGATGCAAGCATCACCGGACCGAGCCTTCAAATTGAGAAAGCTGCCGCCCTCCCACGGCGCGGTGGTGATGCCGTTGATTCTTTCGATTCTGATGTCCTCGATTGTCTCGGCGGTTTCGACGGCAATCGGCGCAGGCTGGACGAACGGGTTTATAGCGGCCTGGAGCTATGCATGGGGCGCTTCATGGCTTGTCGCGTTTCCAAGTCTGCTGATTGTGCTTCCAATCGTGCGCCGGATCGTTGCCGCGATTGTCGATCAGCCGGCCCGGTCCTGATATCACGAACGAAGGGCGCCAGCGGCCGGCGGGCCGGTATGGCCATTAGAGCGGCCCCTTGCGGGGCCGCTGCCGGTTCGTGCGCTTGCCTCAGGTGAGTGGCGACAGCTGGATCTCGACGCGGCGGTTCTGAGCCCGGCCGGCAGCGGTCGCGTTGGAGGCGATCGGACGCGTCTTGCCGAAGCCGGTGACGGCGAAGCGGCGGGAATCGACGCCCTGTCCGGAGAGATAGTTGGCGACCGCCAAAGCGCGGCGCTGCGACAGGTCGAAATTGTGCTCGTCGCCGCCGGTCGAGTCGGTGTGGCCGAACACGTCGACCGTGGTCTGGCGGAATTTTTGCAGCACAAGGGCCACCGAATTCAACACCGGATAGAAACCGGCCTTCACCGCATCCTGGTCGACATTGAAAGTGATGTCGGACGGCATATTGAGGATGATCTGGTCGCCGGTGCGGGTGACGCTGACGCCGGTGCCCTGAAGCTGCCGGCGCAGTTCGGCCTCGTTCTGGTCCATGGTGGCACCGATGGCACCGCCGGCAAGCGCACCGATGCCCGCGCCGATCAGCGCATTGCGGCGGTCGTTGCCGCCGGCAAGCATGCCGAGCCCGGCACCTGCCAAAGCACCGAGACCGGCGCCGGCAGCGGTGTTGGAAACCTTCTGTTCCCCGGTGTAGGGATCAGTGGTGCATGCGCTCACGAGCACAGCCGTCGCCACGACGGCGAGCACAATCTTTTTCATATGGTGGTCCCTCTCCATTCCACGGCCGCGCAACGGCGCACCGCATCAGCCCTTCCAGCGACTTGTAACATGAAATGCGGCGAAAAGCGGACCAGCAAAAGCCGCTGCCGCGGCTTTCCCCGGCTCAATTCCACACGCCTGCAGCGGCTCGCGCGACCACCGCAATTCTACCCCCTACCAGAGATTCTTGCCGTCGATGACGACCACTTCGACCTTGTCGAGATCGAAATCGTCGAACAGCCGCGAGTTCACGCTGATCTTCGGATTGTCGAAATTCGGCTCGCCTGTCGACCAGTCCGGCGTCTCGGTGAAGGTGCCGCAGCCGCAGGTGGCGCAAAAACCGTGTTTTATGGTTTTCGATCCCCACTGGTAGAACGAAACATTCTCCGGCGGGCTGGTAAGCCTGAATTGCGATGGGGTGTAATAGGCCCACAACGAACCGCGTTTCGAACAGAAGGAACAGGTGCATCGCGTCACTGTCTGCGGCGCTTGCGAAACCTCGAACGTCGTCGCCTTGCAGTGGCAGCTTGCCTTGATGGTCATGAACCAGTCCCTCACAATGCCCGCCGCCCCTACGGCAAGGCACCATAAAGAAACGCTCCTGACAACTCCCCGTCAGCAGACCTGTCGGCCTGCGATGCGCAGGTTAATAGTGCTGGAGCGCGTCAATCCAATACCGCTGCACTCCCTCGGGTCAAGCCGTGGGCAAAACGTTGGGTGACATGCACTAATAGGACGACGGGGGCACGAACAGGCAGATGGTCTTTCCGTCATTGGCGCCGGCGACGGAGCACCAATGATATTCGCCGTCGGGCGAATTCTTGATCCGCTTGTCGCTATAGGCCACGACTTCCCCGGTTCCTTTGATGACATAGCCCTCGGGACGTTCGCTGATCGATGTCTGAGAGACCTCGCGGCAATCATAGCCCGAGCAGCAGGAGAAGGGATAGCTCCAGCCTTGCGGCATGGCCGCGGTCGGCGTGGCATCATGCGCCAGAGCAGGCGCCGCGAATGGAATGGCGGCAGCTATCAAAACCACTGCCGCGACAAGTGAATTCAGGAGTCGGCGCGCCGTGCGGGCGATTGGGGCCGGTCTGGGTGCGAGAGCAGGCATGAGCGCAGTTCCTATCAACGGTTGTCAAGCATTTCGCTTGCCCGTTCCCGGAACGTGTCTTCCCAGTGGCCGGATCGTCAGGTCGCAGATACGCCGCGTCCGGCCATAAATGCTTTTTCCTCCCCAGCGAATGAATGCTGGGCTGATTCGTTGGTTGGCGCAAGGAATTGCTGTTGCAACCGAACGCCGACCTCTGCAGTCGGAACCAACCTGCCGCCCTGATTGACGAAATTTGGTCAACCCCGGCAGCGGGATCGCCAATAACGGGATTTGGCTCGCGCTGGTTCCAGGCTTGGCACCGGCAGGCCCGAGGCATCCGCGTCAAAAGCGGAATTCGATTTTGAAAAACTCTACGAAAAACAAAGTTGTAGAACGACAGGTAAGTGCAAATTGAGAGCTCGTCACTCTCGCGCGATGGCCGTAACTCTCGCGTGATGAAACCAGGTACTGCCGGACTGGTGCCGTCAGCCTCAGTCGATATCGGCCACCGTTTGACCGGCGCCACCCTCGATCCGCTGCGAGAGCGAGGCTTCCATGAAATCGTCGAGGTCGCCGTCGAGCACGCTCGACGGGCTGGTGCTCTCGACACCGGTGCGCAGATCTTTCACCAGCTGATAGGGCTGCAGCACGTAGGACCGTATCTGGTGGCCCCAGCCGATATCGCTCTTCGACGCTTCGGTGGCGTTCGCCACCGCTTCGCGTTTCTTCAGCTCTTCCTCGTAAAGCCGCGAACGCAGCATTTCCCAAGCCTTGGCCTTGTTCTTGTGCTGGGAGCGCTCCGCCTGGCAGGCGACCGCGATGCCGGTGGCGAGATGGGTTATGCGCACCGCCGAATCGGTGGTGTTGACGTGCTGGCCGCCCGATCCCGAAGAACGGTAAGTGTCGATACGGACGTCGGATTCGGAAACGTCGATGTCGATCGTATCGTCGATGACGGGATAGACCCAGACGCTGGCGAAGGAGGTGTGGCGGCGCGCATTGCTGTCATAGGGCGAAATCCGCACGAGACGATGCACGCCGGATTCCGTCTTCAGCCAGCCATAGGCGTTGTGGCCCTTGATCAGCAGCGTGGCGGACTTGATGCCGGCTTCTTCGCCGTCATGCACTTCCAGCACCTCGACCTTGAAGCGGCGGCGCTCGGCCCAGCGCGTATACATGCGCAGAAGCATCGAGGCCCAGTCCTGGCTTTCGGTGCCGCCGGCGCCGGCATGGACTTCCAGATAGCTATCGTTGGCATCAGCCTCGCCCGACAGCAGCGTTTCGATCTGGCGCGCCTTGGCCTCGCCGCGCATCGAGCGGATCGCCGCTTCGGCCTCCGCGATGACGCCCTCGTCGCCCTCTTCCTCGCCAAGCTCAATCAGGCCGATATTGTCTTCCAGGGCCTGGGTGAGGCCTTTGACCGCGGCAATGCCTTCCTCGAGGCCCTGACGCTCGCGCATCAGCTTTTGCGCTTCCAACGGCTCGTTCCAGAGGCTTGAATCCTCGGCACGCACATTCAGGTACTCAAGCCGCTTTATGGCTTGGTCCCAGTCAAAGATGCCTCCTCAGCAGGGTGATCGCCTGCCTGATCTCGTCGACAATATTTTGCGTTTCCGCGCGCATGGCTGGCTGTTCTGTCCTGTAGCTGGATGGCGGTTTGGTGGCGCGATACATAGGGACGGCACGGTCTCCTGTAAAGCGCCGGCCCCTGTAAAGCACCGGCCCCTGTAAAGCGGAATGGACCGGCTCGACCATGATCGTCAAGCCGGCCCGACCCGATGTAGCGATTGTCAGTAGAGCCCGCCGCCGCCCGACTGGATGGCTTGGTTGGCCTGCGGCGATAGCGCCCCGCCGGTGGCGTTGGAGCCGTCCGCACCCATGCCGATCACCCAATAGCTGTCGGCGGGACCGGTACCCGGCTTGAAGGCTTCGATGAAGGCTCCGGCGTCACCCGCATTAGCCCGCATGCCGGTCTTGCGATTGATCGCAATCAGCTTCATGCCTTCCGGAACCTTGAAGTCGACATTGGGCGTGCCGTCCAGCGCCACGCGCATGAAGTCCTTGAAGATCGGCGCGGCAAGGCCGCCGCCGGTCGCGCCCTTGCCAAGACCTTTCGGCTGATCGTAGCCCATATAGAGGCCGACAACGAGGTTCGGCGTAAAGCCGATGAACCAGGCATCCTTTTCGTCGTTGGTCGTTCCGGTCTTGCCGGCGATGTGACGGCCGAGTTCGTTGATGGTGGCGCCGGTACCGCGTTGCACGACGCCCTCCATCATCGATGTGATCTGGTAGGCGGTCATCGGATCGAGCACCTGCTCGGAATTGTCGACCAGCTCCGGCTCTGGCTGGTTCTGCCACTCTGCGGCATTGCAGTTCGAGCAGCCGCGTTCGTCCTGTCTAAAGACGGTCTTGCCGTAGCGGTCCTGGATGCGGTCGATCAGCGACGGCTTGATCGACTTGCCGCCATTGGCCATGATCGAATAGGCCGACACCATACGCATCACCGTCGTCTCGCCGGATCCCAGGGCCATCGGCAGATACGGCGCCAGATGGTCGTAGACGCCGAAACGCTCGGCATATTCCACGACCAGTTTCATGCCCATGTCGTTGGCAAGCCGCACCGTCATCAGGTTGCGCGATTTCTCGATACCGGAGCGCAAGGTCGCCGGGCCGGCAACCGTTCCGTCGTAATTCTTGGGCGTCCAGGTCGTGTTGCCGCTCTGGATGGTGATCGGCCCGTCCATGATCACGGAGGCGGGCGTATAGCCATTGTCGAGGGCTGCCGAATAGACGATCGGCTTGAACGACGATCCGGGCTGGCGCATGGCCTGCGTCGCCCGGTTGAACTCCGACTGCGCGTAGGAGAAACCGCCGACCATGGCCAGGACGCGTCCGGTATGCGGGTCCATGGCGATCAGCCCGCCCTCCACTTCGGGAACCTGGCGCAAGCTGTAGCTGTTGTCCGAGCCGTCGTTCTTCTGCACGAAAATCACGTCGCCCGGCTTCAGCACGTCGGCCGGCGACTTCGCCTTGACGGTCCTGCCGTCGACCACGTGGCGCATGGCGAAGCTCATGTCTTCCTTGCTGACAGTGCCTTCGACGCGGTCCTTGACGATTTCGCCGGAGATCTGGCGCGTCGGCTGCAGGCCGATGGACAGGCCTGTGGCCGAGCTGTCGAGCACGACGGCGAGCGACCATTCCGGCACGTCTTCCAATCGCTTGACGTTGCCCAGCGGCACGCCCCAGTCGCCGGAAATGTCGATGCTCGTGACCGGCCCGCGGTAGCCGCGCAGTGTGTCGAACTTCATGAGACCGTTCTGCATGGCCTTACGGGCAATCAGCTGCATCTTCGGATCGAGCGTCGTGCGGACGGAAAGGCCGCCCTCGTAGAGCGCATTCTCACCATAGCGCGCGATGATCTGGCGACGCACTTCCTCGGTGAAATACTCCCCGGCGAAGAGATAGTTGCCAGTGCGGCGCGGCGAGACGCCGAGCGGCTCGGCCTTGGCCTTCTCGCCTTCTTCATGCGTGACGTAACCGTTCTCGACCATCTGGTCGATGACCCAGTTGCGGCGCTCCAAGGCGCGATCGGCATGCTTGAAGGGATGATAGTTGTTCGGCCCCTTCGGCAGTGAGGCAAGATAGGCAGCCTCGGCCACGGTGAGCTCGTTCACCGATTTGTCGAAATAGGTGAGCGCAGCACCGGCGACGCCATAGGCACCGAAACCGAAGAAAATCTCGTTGAGATAGAGCTCGAGAATGCGATCCTTCGAATAGGCCTGCTCGATGCGGAAGGCGAGGATCATCTCCTTGATCTTGCGCTCGTAGGTCTGGTCTGAAGACAACAGGAAGTTCTTCGCCACCTGCTGGGTAATCGTCGAGGCGCCGACCTGGCGCTTTCCCGAGCCAACATTCTGCAGGTTGACGACAATGGCGCGGCCAAGGCCGGTCACGTCGATGCCGGGGTGGTTGTAAAAATTCTTGTCCTCGGCCGACAGGAAGGCCGCCTTGACACGATCCGGGATCGCCTGAATCGGCAGATAAAGCCGCCGCTCACGCGCATATTCGGCCATCAGCGCGCCATCCGACGCGTGGATGCGGGTCGTCACCGGCGGCTCGTATTTGGCCAGCACCTCGTAATCGGGCAGGTCCTTCGACAAATGGCCGATATAGATCGCCACGCCCGCCGCGACCAAAAGGGCCAGCGTCGTGCCGATGCCGAAGAAATAGCCAATGAGACGAATCATACCCGCTCCAGTCCTTGGTTCGGGAATTTCCTAAACGAAGCCGCCCTTCACGCAAGCTTTCGGGACGATCCCAAACCGTAATCGCAAAACCCATGTCGCGACCATGTGGGCAAAATACGGCAGCGTGGAATTTCGGTTTCGAATGCCGGAAATAAAAGCACAGGGTGTTGTCGCCGTGCAACGCTGCTTCAGGTTGTGGGCGCCGGCGGGCATTTCAGCCTCCGGCCCCCGTTCCGCTCTTGGCCGAAGCAAACAGTGCAACGGCGTTGGTTATGCTCTGGGTCGCCTTGTTGCGCCAATCGGCGCTGAGCAACTGCGCTTCGTCCTTGGCGTTCGACAGATAGCCGAGTTCGACCAGCACGGATGGAACGTCCGGCGCCTTCAGCACCTTGAAGCCGGCAGAGCGCTGCGGGTTGTTGATCAGGCCGACGCTGGTGGAAAGCTGGCCGACGAGAGTATGGGCAAAGCTCATCGAAAAATTATGGGTCTCGCGGCGGATCAGGTCGATCAGGATATCGGTCACTTCCTTGCTGTCGTCCTTGATCTCCATGCCGGCGAACTGGTCGGAAAGATTTTCACGGTCGGCAAGCGCCTGCGCCTCGGGATCGGAAGCCTTGTCGGACACGGTGTAGACGGTTGCGCCGCGGATGCCCTTGAGGCTGATCGTGTCGGCATGGATTGAGATGAGCAGGTCGGCCTCACGCTGGCGGGCAATGCGCACGCGATCGTCGAGCCGCAGGAACACGTCGGTCTCACGCGTCAGGAACACGTCGTATTTGCCGCTGGCGGCGAGCTTGTCGCGCAGTTCCATGGCGAAGGCGAGCGTCACGCTCTTTTCGACCGTACCGTTCAGGCCTTCGGCGCCGCCGTCGATGCCGCCATGGCCGGGATCGATGACGACGGTGAATCGATGGCCCGGATTGGAGACCGGCCCGGTACCGACCCTGCCGGCCTTGCCGGCGGAGACCGTCGAACCGGTGGTCAGCGCCTGATTGGCGAGCGCTGCATCGAATTCCCGCTGCGACGCCGCCGACATGTCGATGGCGATGCGGTAGCCGTTGCCGTCATCGTTCTTGAGCACGTCGAGATTGTCGACGGCGAACGGTCCCTTGCCGGTGAGAATCAGCCGCGATTTCCCCTCGCCGAGTTCGCCGTAACGCACGGCGCGGACAAGCCCGCGCGGCTTCACATCCTTGGCATTGAGGGCGAATCTCGTGGCCGGCAGATCGACGACCAGACGATTTGGGCCGCGCAGCAGAAACCATTTGATGTCCGGCTCGCGGTCGAAATTGATGACGATACGCATCTTGGTGGCATCGCCGGCCATCTTGTAGCTTATGGCACCGAGCGGTGCGTCGGCAGCACGCGAAAGCGGCGAAAGGAGCAGGCAAGCCAGGATCAGCGGCAGCAGGCAGGCGGTGCGGAAGAACCGGCCTCCATGATGACGGCCCTTGTCTGCGAAGCCTGCCAGTCCCATCTTTCTACCAGTCGCTCCCGTTTGGCGTCATGCCCGATTGCTTGTCGAAGTGCCTTATTGCTTGTCAAAGTGCTGGCAGGCCGCGAACTCGATTAACGATTGGTATCCAGAGAAGGTTAACCAAGCCTTTTCATGGAAGGCTTGGGACCTGTGCTTCCGCTGCGGAACGGCTTTTTGCCGGCATCGGGAATCGGGGTTGCCTTCCAACCCGCCAAATCATAAAAGCGATGGTGGATCACTGCAATCCTGGAACCGTCCTCCTCCGCAGCTTACTGCTACAGGTCAGACGCAAGACGGCTCCTTTCGCTTCAGGCGAAGAAGGCATCGGTGATCGCGACGATTTTCGCAGGCGTGCTCCCGTGGCGGGGGAATCGCCTGCGTGAGCAAAACGGCCGGGATTGTCCCGTGCCGGCTCTGTATGAGCAAACAAGCTGGTCCGGTTTTTCCCGGGCTTTGGTTCAAAAGGTTCTGCTGGTGACGATGGCTTCAAGCGCAATCATGGAAAGGTCCGCAACAAACCGCGCCACTACGGCTGCGGGCGGCACCGCCATGGCGCTCAGGCAGCGGCCGGCGGACGTTCAATTATCCGGCACCCACGTTCCGGGTCCACGGCAGCGGGCATTGTCCTGCAAGCTGCGGCCGACGGCTGCCGGGAGGAAACGAAATAATGCCCAACAAAATGCTGATAGACGCCTCCCACCCGGAGGAAACACGCGTTGTCGTCGTTCGCGGTAACCGTATTGAAGAATTCGACTTTGAATCCCAGGACAAGAAGCAGCTCAAAGGAAATATCTATCTCGCCCGCGTAACGCGCGTCGAACCTTCCCTTCAGGCAGCCTTCGTCGAATATGGCGGCAACCGTCACGGTTTCCTCGCCTTCAGTGAAATACACCCCGACTACTACCAGATTCCGGTCGCCGACCGTCAGGCGCTGCTGCGTGCAGAAGCACAGGAGGCCCAGGACGAAGAGGACGAGGAAGCCGCCGAAGGCGAGGACCGCCAGAGCCGCGACCGTGGCAAGCGCGGACGCCGGCGTGGCGGCAAGAGCCGCGACCGCGGCGAGCACAGGCGCGAGGCAGGCGCATCCGACGGTGAGAATGGCGAGAACGGCGAAGATGCCATCGCAGAAAACCTGGATGCCGCTGCCGACGACACCATGTCCGACATTGCCGGACAGAGCGAGGGTGCCGCCGGGCAGAGCGATGAAGTCGCCGATCGCGGCGAGACCGAGCCGTCCGAAGGCGGATCCAGTACCATCGCTGCCAGCGTCGATGCCGACGTAATCTCGGAAGCTGTCCCGCAAGTCGAGCTAAGCGGGGTCGAGACAAGCGGGACCGAGACAAGCGGCGAAGCAACCTCCGAAGACAATGATCGCGGCATGCTGGAAGAGGTGCAATCCTCGCATCCGGACGATCACGAGGTCGAATCGGTCGGCGCCGAAGACGCGCTGGAAGAAGTGCGCAACCGGCGCAAGCCGGTGCGCCGCCAGTACAAGATCCAGGAAGTGATCAAGCGCCGGCAGATCCTGCTGGTGCAGGTCGTCAAGGAAGAGCGCGGCAACAAGGGTGCAGCGCTGACCACTTATCTGTCGCTGGCCGGCCGCTATTCGGTGCTGATGCCGAACACGGCACGCGGAGGCGGTATTTCGCGCAAGATCACCAACGCGCAGGACCGCAAGCGGCTGAAGGAAGTGGTAGCCGATCTCGAAGTGCCGCAAGGCATGGGTGTTATCCTGCGTACGGCCGGCGAAAGCCGCACCAAGGCAGAGATCAAGCGCGACTACGAATATTTGATGCGGCTTTGGGAAAACGTCCGCAATCTGACGCTTCAATCCACGGCCCCTGCCCTGGTTTACGAGGAAGGCAGCCTGATCAAGCGCTCGGTCCGCGACCTTTACAACAAGGATATCGACGAGATCCTGGTTTCCGGCGAAGAAGGCTACCGCGAGGCCAAGGACTTCATGCGCATGCTGATGCCGAGCCACGCCAAGGTGGTTCAGCCGTTCCGCGACACGACGCCGATCTTTGTGCGCAGCGGCATCGAAGCGCAGCTCGACCGCATGCTGCAGCCGCAGGTGACGCTGAAGAGCGGCGGCTACATCATCATCAACCAGACGGAAGCGCTGGTCGCCATCGACGTCAATTCGGGCCGTTCCACCAAGGAGCACTCGATCGAGGACACCGCACTCCACACCAATCTGGAAGCCGCCGAGGAAGTCGCCCGGCAATTGAGGCTGCGCGATCTCGCCGGCCTCATCGTCATCGACTTCATCGACATGGAGGAGAACCGCAACAACCGCTCCGTCGAGAAGCGGCTGAAGGATCACCTCAAGAACGACCGCGCCCGCATCCAGGTCGGCCGCATCTCGCATTTCGGCCTGATGGAGATGTCGCGCCAGCGCATCCGCGCCAGCGTGCTGGAATCGACCATGAAGCCGTGCCCGCATTGCGGCGGCACCGGCCATGTGCGCTCCGATTCGTCGGTCGCGCTGATGGTGGTGCGGGCAATCGAGGAATTCCTGCTCAAGGATTCGCGCAGCCACATCACGGTCCGGACGCCGGCAGCGACCGCGCTCTATGTGCTCAATCACAAGCGCGGCACACTGGTGGAATTCGAGCACCGCTTCGGCGTGACCATCACCATCGAAGCCGATGACACGGTCGGTGCACAACACTATGCCATCTTCCGCGGCGCGCTGGCCGAAAAGCCTGAAGGCTTCGTCGAGGCGCGCACGTTCCCGGCCTATGTCGAGCCGGAAGAACCCGAGGACGAGATCGTCATCGAGGAGGAAGACGAGGCACCGGTGCAGGCCGAGCAGCCACGCCCTGTCCAGCAGCCGCAGCAGCCAAGGTCCGGCGAGGAAGGCGAAGGCCGCGATCGCAAGCGCCGCAAGCGCCGCAGACGGCGCGGGGGCAAGGATCGTGAACACGGGGAACGCGAGCACGGGGACCGCGAACATGGGGACCGCGAGCATGGCGTTGCTGTGGAAGGTGCTTCCGTTTCGGCGCCGACAGACGACACCTTCGTAGCCGCGGGCGACCAAGCCGCCGAAGCGGAACGTGAAGCGCCGGCCGGTGTTACCGAAACGGCGGAAGCGGCGGACGACGGTCACGGCAAGAAGCGCCGGCGCGGCAAGCGCGGCGGCAAACGCAATCGCCGTGAGGACGGCGAGGACGGCTTGGAAGCCGGCGCCGGCGAGCCAGCCGCCATGACAGAAGGTGCCGTGTCGGAAGCAGAGCCAGTGACCGGCGAGCCGGAAGGTGCGCCGCCGGCCGAAGAGCTTGCGGTGCGTGCTCCGGCGAACGACGACATGCCGAGCGCCGAAAAGCCGAAGAAGCCGCGCCGTGCGGCCAAGCCGAAGAAGGTTGCGGCGGAAGCAGTTGCCGAGATTGCGGGCGCCGAGACATCGGCTGCCGAGGCGGCATCGGTGGCTTCCGGCGAGACCGCTGCGCCGGTTTCGCAGGAGACCGAAGTGGTGGCTGCCGAGGAAACGCCGAAGGTCCGGCCGTCGCGGCGCAAGCCCGCACCGGTGGATGCTCCGGTCGTGCCGGTCGTCTCCTCGATCGTCCCCGACGAGGCAAAGACCGAGGAAGCAAAGGCCGAGGACAAGCCAAAGCGTGCCGGCTGGTGGCAGCGGAAGGGTTTTTTCTAAGCTTTTCCGTGGATTAGCCAGACTTTCTGATTAAAAGAATCCCGCGTTGCCGATCGGCTGCGCGGGATTCTTTTGTCCCAATTCCAGGCGACAGGGCACTATGGCGCGAAGATCGACCAGTTCATCGTCTTCGCCAGTTTTTCCAGCGCGATCGAGCCCAGCCTGGAATTGCCGTTGGCATTGAGGCCAGGCGACCAGACGGCAAGCGAGGCGACGCCCGGCACGATCCCCAATATGCCACCGCCGACGCCGCTCTTGCCGGGAATGCCGACGCGGAAAGCGAAGTCGCCGGAGCCGTCATAATGGCCGCAGGTCAGCATCATCGCACCGATGCGGCGGGCGCGCTCGGCCGACACGACGGAATGCCCGGTCGCCGGGTTCTTGCCGCCATTGGCGAGGAAGCGCCCGGCCAGGGCCAGTTGCCGGCAGCTCATGGCGATCGCGCAATGGTGGAAGTAAACGCCCAGCGCCAGTTCCGGCTCGTGATTGAGATTGCCGAATGCTTTCATGTAATTGGCAAGCGCGAAATTGCGAAAGCCGGTGGCGCGTTCGGACGCCGCCACCTCGCGGTCGATGATGATCGTGTCGTCATCGGCCAGGAACTGGATGAAGCGCAGGATCTCGCCGATCGCCTCGCGCGGCTGATGGCCGGCGAGCAGGATGTCTGAGACGACGATGGCGCCGGCATTGATAAACGGATTGCGCGGAATGCCGTTCTCGTGCTCGAGCTGGACGATCGAGTTGAACGGGTTGCCCGAAGGTTCGCGCCCGACCCGCTGCCACAGCGCGTCGCCGACATTGCCGAGCGCCAGCGTCAGCGTGAACACCTTTGAGATGCTCTGGATCGAAAACGCCTCGTCCGCGTCGCCCGCGGTCAGCACGCGGCCGTCATTGGTCACCGCGGCAATGCCGAATTTTTTCGGATCGATCTTGCCGAGCTGGGGAATATAGCTGGCGACGTCGCCGCGATCGGTACGCTCCGCCATTTCGGCGGCGACCTCGCGCAACGCCTGTTCGAGTTGGGGCGCCTGTTCAAGCTCCGGCATCGTCGCCCCCGCTACTTCAGCCAGCGTTCGATACGCGCCATCGCCTCGACCATGTCGTCGTGGCTGCCGGCGTAGGAAAAGCGCATCGTGCGATGGCCTTGCAGCGGATTGAAATCGCGGCCGGGCGTCGCCGCCACATGTGCCTCGGCAAGCATCCGGCGCGCAAACGCCATGCTGTCATTGGTGTGCCTGGTGACGTCGCAGAAGGCGTAGAACGCGCCGTCCATGGGCGCGGCCAAAGCAAAGCCGAGCTCCGGCAGGCGTTGCATCAGGAGCTCGCGGTTCCAGGCATAGCGCGCCTTCACCGCTTCCAGTTCTGGCGTCGCCTTGAACGCCTCGATCGCGGCAATCTGGGACAGCTCGGGCGGCGAGATGTAGAGGCTCTGGGCGATGCGCTCGACCGGCCGCACCAGTTCCTGCGGCAGCACCATCCAGCCGATGCGCCAGCCGGTCATGCAATAATATTTCGAGAAGGAATTGATCACCGTCACATCCGCGCCGAAAGAAAGCGCGGTCGTGTCGGGCGCCGCATAGGCCAGCCGATGATAGATTTCGTCCGAGATGACGGCGATGCCAAGCTCTTGCGCCGTCTTGACCAGCGCCTCGAGATCGCCGGCGGGAATGACCGCGCCGGTCGGGTTGGCCGGGCTGGCGAACAGCACGCCCTTCAGCGGTTTTTCGCGATGCGCGGCTTGCAGATGCTCGGCATGCAGATAGGCGGCGCCGTCCAACTCGATCTCGGCGATGTCGATACCGAGCGCGGCCATGATGTTGCGATAGGCAGGATAGCCGGGCGCAGCGATGGCGACGCGGTCGCCTGGATCGAACATTGCCAGGAAGGCGAGATTGAAGGCAGCCGACGATCCGGTGGTGACGGCTATCCGCTCGGGCGAAACGTCAAGCCCGTAATGCTCGCCATAATGCGCCGCGATCGCCTTGCGCAGGCCGGCGAGGCCCAGCGCGTCGGTATAGCCGATGCGGCCTGCTTTCAGGGCATTGGCCGCCGCTTCGCGAACCCCGGCCGGCGCCGGATCGGAAGGCTGGCCGACGGCCATGGAAACGACCGGCAGGCCCTTGGCTTTCAGCCGATTCGCCTCGGCCAGGATGTCCATGGCGTGGAACGGTTCGACCGCGCCGCGGCGCGAAAGCGAAACAACCATTTTTCAATCCACCACACTTGTCCGCACGTGCCGGCCATGCTGGCCGCGCCGCACAAATGCCCGATTGGTGTGGGGATCACAAGTTCGGTAAGTTTAGGCTGCCGACTTTTCATCCTTCGCCCACTCGTCTACCAGTGGACCTGCCATGTTGAGCCGACCCAAATCGACGATCGCCAGGATAGCGCGCGCCTTCGCGACGCTTTCGCTTGCCGCGGTGGTCGCCATCACCGGCTCGGTCAATGCCTTTGCGCAGAATGTGCCGGTGGTGCGCGATGCCGAGATCGAGGCGCTGGTACGCGATTACGCGCGGCCGATCTTCAAGGCGGCGGGCTTGTCGGGCGACGCCATCAACATCGTGCTGGTCAACGACCAGAGCTTCAACGCCTTTGTTGCCGGCCGCCGCCTGTTCATCAACACCGGCGCGCTGATGACGGCCGAAACGCCCAACGAGATCATCGGCGTCATCGCCCACGAGGCCGGCCATATCGCCGGCGGGCACCAGCAAAAATTGCGCGAACAGCTCGAGCGCGCCAAGACGATGGCGATCCTGGCGACGTTGTTGGGCGCCGGCGCCATGGTGGCCGGCGCCACCAGCAACAGCCGCGGTCTCGCCGGCGCCGGCATGGGCGTGGTGGCCGGCGGCGGCGAGATGGCGCAACGCAGCATCCTCGCCTATCAACGCACCGAGGAGATGACCGCCGACCGCTCCGCGATCACCTATCTCAATGCTACCGGCCAGTCCGGCATGGGCATGCTGAAGACGTTTGGCCGCTTCCAGAACGCATTGTCGCTCTCGGGCGCGCAAGTCGATCCCTACAGGATCAGCCATCCGATGCCGCAGGAGCGTATCGCCAATCTCGAAGTGCTGGTGAAGCAGAGCCCTTACGTCGACAAGGTCGACCCGCCGGCACTGCAGCAGCGCCATGATATGATGCGCATCAAGATCGCCGCCTATATGCAAGGCCAGGCCGCGGCGTCGCGATTGATGCGCAAGAATCCCGGCAGCCTCGCCTCGCGCTATGGCGACGCGCAGATGACCTATCTTTTCGGCAATCTGGCCTCGGCGCTCACCAAAACCAACGCGTTGATCAAGGAACAGCCGAAAAATCCCTATTTCCAGGAATTGCGCGGCGACATCCTGATGAAGGCGAACCGACCGAAGGATGCGGCGGACGCCTATGCCAAGTCGGTCAGCCTCGATCCGGCGCGATCCGGGCTGCTGCCGGTCTCTTACGGCCAGGCGCTAATGGCCATCGGCACGCAGGATTCGCTGAAGAAGGCGGTGGCGCAGATCAACACTGGCCTGGGACGGGATCGCGAAAACGCCGCCGGATACCGCTATCTGGCACAGGCCTATGGGGAACTCGGCAACATCCCGGCCGCCGAGCTTGCGACGGCCGAAGGGCATTTCTATTCCGGCGACTACAAGAATGCGAAGATCTTCGCCATGCGGGCGCAGCAGAGCATGAAGCGGGGCGAGCCGGGCTGGCTTCGCGCGCAGGACATAATAAACTACGCACCATCAGGTAAGAAGAAGTGAACCTTTCGGACGCACGCTGCGACACAGCCAAACCGAGCGGACCCGAACACAGGCAAGAGGATCGAGGATCATGACCAAGGCAATTCTGCTGGGCACTACCGGAGTGGCAGCGGCCCTCGCCATGCTGGCGGTCGGCTTCGTCGCCGGCAATCCGCAGACGGCGACGGCCGGCACGGCGCAGCTTGTCCAGATGGCATCCTCGGAAAGCAAGCTCGACCGCACCGAAGTCGAAGGCATCGTCCGCGACTATCTGCTGAAGAACCCGGAAGTGCTTCTGGAAGCCCAGCAGGCACTCGAGGCCAAGCAGAAGGAGGAACAGCGCGTCGCCAGTCTCGGCGTGATCAAAGACGCCAAGGACCAGATCTTCAATTCCTCATTCGACGGTGTTGTCGGCAATCCGAACGGCAAGGTCACCATCGTCGAATTCTACGATTATAATTGCGGCTACTGCAAACGCGCCATCGACGACATGCGCGCGCTGACCAAGGCCGATCCGGACCTGCGCTTCGTACTCAAGGAGTTCCCGATCCTCGGCCCGGATTCGCAGAAGGCGAGCGTCGTCTCGATGGCCTTCCATTTGATGAAGCCGGAGAAATACGGCGAATTCCACAACGCGCTGCTTGGCGGCCAGGGGCGCGCCACCGAGGCGGCGGCAATCAAGGTGGCGCTGTCGCTCGGCGCCGACGAGGCGACGCTGCGCGAAAAGATGAAGGATCCGAGCATCACCGAGGCCTTCTCCAAGACCTATGATCTCGCCACCAAGCTCGCCATCACCGGAACCCCGTCCTATGTCGTCGGCAACGAGGTGGTGTTCGGCGCGCTTGGCCAGGAAGTGCTGGCCGAAAAGATCGAGGCGGCGAAGGCCGCGCTCTGATTAGCGTTCGGGTTTCGATTACGCTGCGGGTTTCCGCCACGGGCCGTTTTCCGGCTGTTGTGGACGGCGAAAGAACGCACTTGCGCTCTTTTCGCCAGCGTCTATGCCCATTATAGAGGGTCCGGCGCGCCGGCTTAGCCGCGCCGGGAAAGGTCGGCATTTTTTGAAAACGGTTTTCGTCCTGAACGGCCCCAATCTCAACGCGCTCGGCAAGCGCGAGCCGGGCATCTATGGCGGCAAGACGCTTGCCGCGATCGCCGACGACTGCAAGCAGGCGGGTGCCGCACTTGGGCTGGAGATCGATTTCCGCCAGTCGAACCATGAGGGCGACCTCGTCGACTGGATCCAGGAGGCCGCCGACAAGGCCGCCGCAATCGTCATCAATCCGGGCGCCTACGGCCATACCTCGATCGCCATTCACGATGCCATCCGCGCTGTCGCGCCGCTGCCGGTCGCTGAGGTGCATCTCTCCAACATCCACGCGCGGGAACCATTCCGCCACGTTTCCATGGTCGCGCCGGTCGCCGTCGGCATGATCTGCGGGTTCGGGCCGCTCGGCTACACGCTGGCGCTGCAGGCGCTGGCTGCACGCCTATGACCGGCCAACAAACAGAAGGCTCGAAAATGTCGATAAAGAAGAACGGTGTTGACCAGCAGCTGATCCGCGATCTGGCGGGCATACTGAACGACACCAACCTGACCGAGATCGAGGTCGAGCTGGGCGATCTGAAGGTGCGCGTCTCGCGGCAGGCGCCGGCCGTCCATGCGGTCGCCGCAGCCCAGCCGGCCTATGCGCCGGCAGCCGCGCAGCCCGCGGCAGCGGTCGCCCCGGCGACGCCCGATGTGTCGAAGAACGCCGTCGCCTCGCCAATGGTCGGCACCGCCTATCTGGCAGCGTCGCCCGACGCCAGGCCGTTCATCGAAATCGGCCAGAAGGTCAAGGAAGGCCAGACGCTGCTGATCATCGAAGCAATGAAGACGATGAACCAGATCCCCTCGCCGCGCGCCGGCACGGTGACGGCGATCCTTTTTGAAGATGCGCAGCCGGTCGAATATGGCATGCCGCTCGTCGTGATCGAGTAGAGCCGGGAACAGGCGAAAGATGTTCCAGAAAATTCTCATCGCCAATCGCGGCGAAATTGCCCTCAGGGTGCTGCGCGCCTGCAAGGAGCTCGGCATCCAGACGGTGGTGGTGCATTCGACCGCCGACGCCGACGCCATGCATGTGCGTCTCGCCGACGAGAGCGTCTGCATCGGCCCGCCGCCGTCGCGCGACAGCTATCTCAATATCCACCAGATCGTCGCCGCCTGCGAGATCACCGGCGCCGACGCGGTGCATCCCGGCTACGGTTTTCTGTCGGAGAACGCCAAGTTCGCCGACATCCTCGCCGCGCACAACATCACCTTCATCGGCCCGACGGGCGACCATATCCGCATCATGGGTGACAAGATCGAGGCCAAGCGCACCGCAAAACGCCTCGGCATTCCCGTGGTGCCCGGCTCCGACGGCGCGGTCACCGAGGACAAGGAAGCCAAGCGCATTGCCGCCGCGATCGGCTACCCCGTGATCATCAAGGCGTCGGCCGGCGGCGGCGGGCGCGGCATGAAAGTGGCGCGTAGCGAGGCCGACCTCGAGGTGGCGCTGCAGACGGCACGCTCGGAGGCGGGTGCGGCCTTCGGCGACGACGCCGTCTATATCGAGAAATATCTGCAGAAGCCGCGCCATATCGAAGTGCAGGTGTTCGGCGACGGCGCCGGGCGCGGCGTGCATTTCGGCGAGCGCGACTGCTCGCTGCAGCGCCGTCACCAGAAGGTCTGGGAAGAAGCGCCCTCGCCGGCGCTCAATGCGGAGGAGCGCGCGCATATTGGCGGCGTCTGCGCCAGGGCGATCGCCGATCTCGGCTATTCCGGCGCCGGCACCATCGAATTCCTCTATGAGGACGGCGAGTTCTATTTCATCGAAATGAACACGCGCCTGCAGGTCGAACATCCGGTGACCGAGGCGATTACCGGCATCGACCTCGTGCACGAGCAGATCCGCGTCGCCTCGGGCGGCGGGCTTTCGGTGCGCCAGGAAGATATCCGCTTCCACGGCCATGCCATCGAATGCCGCATCAACGCCGAAGATCCGCGCACCTTCACCCCCTCGCCGGGCACCATCACCCACTTCCACACGCCGGGCGGCCTCGGCATCCGCGTCGATTCCGGCGTCTATTCCGGCTACAAGATCCCGCCCTACTACGACAGTTTGATCGGCAAGCTGATCGTGCACGGCCGCAACCGCGTCGAGTGCATGATGCGGCTGCGGCGTGCGCTGGACGAGTTCGTCGTCGACGGCATCAAGACGACGCTGCCGCTGTTTCGCGACCTCGTCGGCAACGCCGACATCGCCAATGGCGACTACGACATCCACTGGCTGGAAAAATACCTGGCCGAAGGCGAGTGATACAGGGGCGAAGCGATGACCCGTCCCTACGCACCCGGTTATCGCATCCCGACCGACCTTTTGCTCAAAGCCTATGCCTCCGGCGTCTTCCCGATGGCCGAAAGCGCCAATGACCCCGAAGTGTTCTGGGTGCGGCCGGAGACGCGCGGCATCATTCCGCTCGACGGGTTCCACATACCGAAAAGCCTGAGAAAGACGATCCGCAAGAACCTGTTCGAGTTCCGCATCGATTTCGACTTCGAGGCTACGATCGAGGCCTGCGCCGAAAGGCGCGAGGAACGGCGGTCGACCTGGATCAACGCACCGATCCGCGAAGCCTATATCGAGCTGCATCGGATGGGCCATTGCCATTCGGTCGAGGCCTGGCACGACGACCGGATGGTCGGCGGCCTCTACGGCGTATCGCTCGGCCGCGTGTTCTTCGGCGAGAGCATGTTCGCCAGGGAGACCGACGCGTCGAAGGCCTGCCTGGTTCACCTCGTCGAACGTTTGAAGGCGCGCGGCTTTGCA
Organism: Mesorhizobium sp. ISC25; assembly: GCF_042295465.1. Lineage (NCBI taxonomy): Bacteria > Pseudomonadati > Pseudomonadota > Alphaproteobacteria > Hyphomicrobiales > Phyllobacteriaceae > Mesorhizobium > Mesorhizobium sp. ISC25. The sequence continues at coordinate 1,438,630 of NZ_CP135441.1, forward strand.
CTGCTCGATACGCAGTTCACCACCGAGCATCTCAAACGCTTCGGCGCGATCGACGTGCCGCGCGGCAAATACGAGAAGATGCTGGCCGAGGCGCTGAAGGGCGAGGCCGTTTTTTTTCCATAACTTAGATGGTTCATCGTTTCACAGAAACGCAATTCCGGACGAAAAACCGTTCACACTTTCCTGGAATTGCTCTAGCGGCCGGTCAGCCTTTTGATGCCGTCACCAGCGGCGTCTGTGCGTGGAACATCATTTTCCAGCCATTGACGCGGTGGACATAGCCGGTGCTGACCAGCGCCGCATAGGCTTCGCCATCTTGCCGCGTCGCACGCGCCTCGTAGGTCAGCATGACGATGTCGCTGCCAGGCTCGATGATGCCTTTGAGGTCGATGTCGAGATCGCGCCAGCGGTTCGGGTCCGTCGCAGTTGCGGCCAGATCGGTATTGCTCATCACCCGCGCCATCTGCGGGAAGGCCACCAGGCATTCGGTATCGGCGTTGGCCTTGAAATAGTCGGCACCGCCGCTCCAGAATCCCCTTTCGATATCGAGAAGTTCGTTCTTGTTGGCCATCATCATGGCAACCTCCACCGTAGAGAGGCACCAACGCTCGGGCAATACGGCGGTTCCGCAAGGCGCGGTATCCGCCGCCGCGCTGACAGATTCTAGTTGGTTTTGGGGGCAGCCGGTGCCGGCACGTCGGACTTCTGCTTGCAGCCCTTCAGCCAGATGTCATAGACGGCATGCTCGACGGCGTTGATCCCGGGGCTTTCGGCAAACATCCAGCCGGTGAAGATACGGCGTATTTTCCGGTCGAGCGTGATCTCGTCGACCTCGACGAACGAATCCGTCTTCGGCTCTTCGTTCTCCGGCCGCGAATAGCAGATGCGCGGCGTCACCTGCAAAGCGCCGAACTGCACCGTCTCGTCGATATAGACATCGAAGGTGATGATACGGCCGGTGATCTTGTCGATGCCGGCGAATTCAGCAACGGGATTGGTGATGCGCTCGGATACTGCGGGTGCTGCAGGCGCCACCGATGCGTCCGGCGCAGGCGGCGCCAATTCCTGCGCAGCAGCAAGCGCCACCATAGAAGCGAGAACGACCGCGGTTAATCCGCCCGTCAAAATTCGGCTGAACATGCTCATGCAAGGTCCGGTGGTTTGCGCCCGGGTGATTCGCTTAACGCCAAGGCTAGTTGCTGCTGTCGGATCAGCAAACAGCTAAACAGCAATTGTGGCGACAAAGGACCGCCCCCGTGGGACCGCGCCCGTGAGGACCGCGCGCGTGTCGCGCCGATCGATCACGAACCAGGCGTCCAGGCGTCGTAGTCGCCCGTCACCTGCGGACGATGCTGGTTGGTCAGCACCGAGCCTTTCGGCCGATAGGCTGCGGGGCTGCCGGTGAGGTTCGGCACATGCGGCTTTTGCCAGTCGCGTGGCTTGTAGTCTTCGCTTGGCGGCGCAACGTCAACACGGTGATGGATCCAGCCATGCCAGCCGGGCGGAATCGCCGAGGCTTCCGAATAGTCGCGGTAGATGACCCAGCGGCGGGTGCGGCCTTCCGAATCGACGCCGCCCTCATAGTAGACGTTGCCGACCTCGTCCTGCCCGACCTTCTTGCCATGCCGCCAGGTGTGGAAGCGCGTTCCCAATGTCTGGCTATTCCACCAGGTGAAAAACTGCAGAAGGAAAGTTTTCATCCAAATCCTCGTGGCAAGTCCTTGTAGCAAGTCCTCGCGGCGGCTGCGGCGGCGCCTGTTCCTGCTTATGGCGTCACGGCATTGCGAAGGCAAGGGTCTTGCCGCAACCGGCGAGCAAATGGCTGGCGGGAAAGCGAAACGTTCATGCGATTTTCGCGTCCGCCCGAAGCAGATGAAATGGGTTGTTGGCGACCTTACGCAGCGTTATTCTAGGAGTTGATGCTTCGTTGCCTCAAGGACGGCAAATGAGAGGGGCTCATGTCATCGCTGGCGGGCACGGCCGGTCGCGCATTGCCGCAGGTCGTTGAGGCGATCTACGATTCGATTGCCGACGTCGACCGCTGGCAGGCGACACTCGAGGCCATCTGCAGCCTGGCTGAAGGCCAGCTTGCCATGCTCGCCGTCATCGACACGATCAGCAGTTCCGCGCGGTTTTCGGTGTCCTGCGGCGATCCCGCAGTTCTTGAGCCGTTGAAGCATGACTACGGCTCGCAAGTGCCGTTCTATGCGGCGGTTCCCAAGATGGAGATCGACGTGCCGTTCACCGTCGATTCGATCTACGCCCTGCAAGGCCCGGATACGCGACAGAGATGGCTCGAAAGCCGCATCGTGCGCGAATGGGTGCAACCCAACCGCCTGGACGATTTCTTCTGGGTGGCGTTGATGAAGCGGCCGACCCGGATCGGCACGCTAATGGTGGTGACCGACAAGGACAGGCGCCAGATTTCCCGCGAGGATCTCGAGCTTGTCTGCCTGCTGGCGCCGCATGTGCGGCGCGCGGTGACGATCGGCGACCTGTTCGAAGCCGAGCGGCGCAAGGCCGAAATCTTCCGCTCCATCATCGAAAGCCTCGACCATCCGGTGCTGATCGTCGCCGAAGACATGACCATCATCTTCGCCAACCCGTCAGCCGAAGCGCTGCTCGCCGAAAACATTTCGGTTGCTTGCGTGCGCGGCCAGCTTTCATTCACCTATGCCAACGCCAACGCCGCAATCGGCCGTGCCGTCCAGCTCGGCACGCGCGACGAATTCGCACTCGGACCTTGCGGCATCAACATTCCTCTGGCCAAGACGGCCGTTCCGGCGGTGGCCCATGTAATGCCGCTGGCGCGGCGTGAAATCTCGGCGCGCATCTCGCAGCGCGCCGCCGCAGCAATCTTCATCGCTGCGGCCGGTTCGGCACCGATCCCGGCGCTGGACGCCATTGCGGCGCTGTTCGGACTGACCGCGGCAGAAAGGCGCGTCGCCGGTCACGTTGCCGCCGGCCTGACGCGAAAGGAAATCGCCGCGGCCGGCGGCGTCTCGGACGGCACCGTCAAGTCGCAGCTGGCGACGATCTTCGACAAGACCGGTACCGGCGATCAACGCGAGCTCGAACTCTTGATGCGCGAATTGTCGCCGCCGTTGCGCTCCAGTTGATTTGCACTGGGTTTCCTTGACCGGCAGCGGCCCAAAAGGCTCGGTCGGTAAGTTTTCCAAGCTCTTGAGACCATCGTCCGCAAAATCTGCGAAACGAAACCGGCATCGTTGCAATTCGGCCAAAATCATGGTGCGGTCGTTCGCGGTCCAGAAACGCGGCACTATGCTCGGCTGGAATGAAAATGGTTTCTGGCGCGGATCTCGATCTTTGACACCGACATCTACCGAGCGGCTGCTCCCCTACTTCTTTTTGCTTGGGTTGATCGTAATCGCGGTCGCTTTCCGGCCACTGCTGCCCGTCGACGAAACGCGATATCTCAGCGTCACCTGGGAAATGTATCTGAGCGGACAGATCTTCGTCCCGACGATGAATTTCGCGCCCTATCTGCAGAAGCCGCCGCTGCTGTTTTGGCTTATCGACCTTGTCTGGACCGTTTTCGGCGCCAGCCGGCCGGCGGCGATGTTGGTCATCTTCGCCGCCTCCTCGCTCGTCATCTGGCTGACGACGGCTTTGGCAAAGACCCTGTTTCCGGGCCGCGACGACATCGCGCGGCGCATCCCCTGGCTGGTCGCCGGAAGCAGCGTGTTCGTCATCTATTCGACGCTGATCCTGTTCGACCTGTTGCTGACGGTCTTTGTGCTCGCCGCGCTGTTGTCGCTGATTGCCTTTGCCCGGAGCGGCAACCGCTGGCAGGCCGTTCTGGCCGGGCTGTTCATCGGCATGGGCGTGCTGACGAAAGGCCCGGTGGTGCTGATCCATATCGGCGCGCCCATCCTGTTCTACCCGTTCTGGCGCGACCGGCGGGCGGGACTGGCGACACCGAACTTCCTCGCTGGAGTGGGCCTGGCATTGCTCGCCGCGCTGATTCCGGTGGCGATCTGGCTGGTGCCGGCGACGATCCTGACAAAAGGCAATTTCGTCTATGATCTCGTCTGGAACCAGTCGGCGGGGCGCGTCACCGGCAATTTGCGCAATTCGCACGGCCGGCCGTTCTATTTCTATCTGCTGCTGCTGCCGGTCATGTTCATACCGTGGATCTTCATACCCGAGGTCTGGCGGTTGAAGCTGCGCACGCGGATACGCAGCCTGATCGACGCGAAGTCGCCGGATCTGCGCGCCTTGCGCCTGCTGTCGTTCTCGTTCGTTGCGGTGTTCTTGGTGTTCAGCGCGATATCCGGCAAGCAGCCCCACTATGTCGTGCCGATGTTGCCGTTCGTGGTCATCCTGTTCGGCTATTTCATGGCGGAGATCCCGCTCGCCAGACTGAAGAGCTCGGCCGTCGTCATGCTTGTCATTTTCGGCATCGGCCACGCGGTGGCATCGGCAACCGCGTTCAAACGCTATGACCTGACGCCGCTCGCCAACTTCATCGACGAGCGAAAGGATGCGGACTGGGCCGTGGCTTTCGACTATCAAGGCGAAGTCGGCTTCCTGGCCCGGTTGCAAAGGCCGTTCGAAAGCACCGACAAACCGGAAGAATGGCTTGGTTCGCATCCCAGCGGCTATGTCATCGACAAAGTTTCCAAGGATCCCGGCACTGCAGGGCAAATCGCGTTCCGGCTTCGCGTCGAACGCGGTTATCTCGTCGTGCTGAAGGGACAGCATTGACGATCGTCACCGGTATGCGAGTTCGTCCCCCACGCGGGAGATGAAGGCGTTGCTGCTTCGTGGTTCCATCGCTCGATAGAACCGGGAGGTATTCATGTGCAAGCTTATCTCGACGATGCTTTTTGTCCTATCGCTCGCCGTGGCCGGCCTTGCCGCCGATCCGGCATGGAGCTTCAAATGTCAGTCCGGAACGATTGGGCAAGGCAGTTGCTCCTGCTCCGGGACCGCCGACTGCACCGACATGCGGCATTCCAAAATGTGCAAGGGCGACCTGAACTGCGGTTCGGGCAAATGCTCCTGCACGGCCGCACTGGTAGTCGACCCAGGCCCGAAAACCCCCAAGCCGAAGGTCGTCGCGCCGAAGGCGACAACCGAAGGCGCCGTGAAGCAGTAGCCATCCGATCCGAAAGGACGGCGGCGGCTCAACGTCGCTGGGCCCGCCCGACGTTTCGCGGTTCATCCCCCGTGCGGGCGATGAACCGCCATCGAAGAAATGCTGCTGTCTAGCCGGAGGGTGGTTTCCAACGACAGAGCGAGGATACCATGTTGAAAACCTGCACGATGCTGTTCTTCTGCCTGATGGCGGCCACCGCGGCCGCCCAGCCGCCGCCTTCGGGGCCGCCGGTTCCCAGTGCGGCACTTGCCCCATGCAACCCCACACAATCGAACAGGCCCTGCAAAGCTGAACTCGGCGTGTTCCTGATCACCAACACCGTCCGCAACCTGGCGCAGGCCAAGGTCGACGCCACCAACGCACAGCTGGCCGCCCAGGGACGATCATCGCGCGCATCGATCGAATCGCTGAAGCAATGGCGGCCGTCGCGCTTTGCGACGCAGATGCTGAACCAGCCGAACAGCTGGTTTGTCAAAGTTCCTTACATCCTGACCATCAAAGTCTCGATCCCGGTGACCTCCGACCGCCACATCGGCATTCCCATAGACGTCAACGTCTTCTGCAGCGGCTGGCAGACCGATTCCAGCCAGGTCATCATCCGCTCGCAACCCGGCCCGGCGAGCTTCGAGGGCGGCAACATCCTCGAAGACGTTTTCAACGTCGGCAATTACATCGACGCCCAGGTACGCAGCTCGTTTTCGGCACCGCTGCCGGTGACGACGCCGGTTCCGAATTCGAAATGCTCGGCCATAGACGGTTCCGATGCCGGCACGCAGGCCACCGACGATGATTTCATCTTCTGGACGGTGCCACGGCGCAACCTGGTGGTGACGGACGCCATCGCCAAGCCGACGGTTGAAGTGACCTTCGACAGCCTCACGCGCCTGTCAGCCCGCGACTTCCACAACAATGTCGTCTATGCGGAATCCGAGGCCATAAACCTCAACGTCTACGCCAATGAGGACGGCCTTCAGAAGGCGCTGACGATGCGCGAAGGCGACGTGGCTGCGCTGAACCTTCCCGCAGTACGGCTCGACGCGCGAAAATACGATTCGCTGGTCGTCATCGGCAATGTCGATCAGCCGCCGAACGACCCCAGAGACAGCGCCTTCGCAGTAGCGGCCAAGAATGCGGGATTCGGTGCCGGTTCCAAGATCATGCAGATCCCGAAGTGGTATTCGAGGCCTCCGGACCAGTTCAATCACAAGCCTACATGGATCAGAGTTCCGGGCTACGAGCTGCACTATACGGTGCGCTATCTCAACAGCGGCGGGCTGGCCGTCGACGGTGGGGCCAGTACGGTCCGGCCACCAAAAGTCGCCGTTCCGATAAAGACGCTCATCAAGCCGAAAACGCCCTGACGCGGCCGCTCGCGGATGACGGCGGCGGTTCAGACCGCTGCCGCCGTCCCCCGCGCGGCAGATGCGGAAGCGCCGGCATCATGGCCTGATCTTGCGGGAACAAACGCGCCGCTGCGCCACGAGCGAGCGGCGCCATCGATGGAGACAAGCGATGCTGCACCTTACCCACACCATGCCCGCCGCCCGGATCATTGCGGCGATCTCGCTGCTTGCCTTCCCGAACTTCCTGCCGCCGGTCACGAGCCCGGCGAACGCGCTGCCGGTAAGCCAATCCTGCAGGATCACCACGTATTACAAGACTGCGGCAAAGGCGACGGAGGTTGGCGTGCGCTCGACGTGCCAGGGCGTCAAAAAATGGGGCGTCACCTCGAAATATTACGAGGTGGAAAAAATCGAAGCCGCCACGCCCCCGCACACGTCGGGTGGCGGCGGCAGCCTGCCGTGCGAGTTTCTCGCTGCCGGCTGCTCCAACCTGCCCGTGAAACGCAACTGAGCGTCAGGCGAACGAGCTAGCCGATCGCCTTCTCCAAAACCAGCGCCGGGAGGCCTGAGGCGCCGCCGCAATCGGCCGTGTTGCCGGCGGGCAAGAACCCTCTCGCGCGGTAAAAGGCGATGGCCGGAGCATTTGCTTCCTCGACCTCGACGCGCAGCGTCCGGGCCTCCGGAAAGCTGGCCTCGATCTCGTCCAGCAGCGCCTGGCCGATGCCTTGCCTCTGCCAGGCCGGATGCACGTAAAGCTGGTTCAGCATGACGATCCCGGGATCCGTGGTGGCGGCGGCGAAGGCCATGCCGCCGATACTCTTGCCGTCGTCGGCGAGCAGGAACTCCGAGTTCGGCCGCGTCAGCCGTGCTTTGAGTGCGGCAATCGAATGCCATTCATCGGTGATTTCGGTGACCCGCGCCGCGCCGTAGATGGCGTCATAGGTGGCATGCCAGGTCTCGATCAGCAATGCGCGCACCGCCGCAAGATCGCGCTCGCTGGCGGTACGGACGAACATCCTACTCGATCCCGAGCCTGGCCTTGACCAGCTCGTTGACCGCCTGCGGATTGGCCTTGCCGCCGGTCGCCTTCATCACCTGGCCGACGAACCAGCCGGCCATGGTCGGCTTGGCGCGCGCCTGCTCGACCTTGTCCGGGTTGGCTGCGATCACCTCGTCGACCGCCTTTTCGATGGCGCCGGTATCGGTGACCTGCTTCATGCCGCGGCTTTCGACCAGCTGGCGCGGATCGCCGCCCTCGTTCCAGACGATCTCGAACAGATCCTTGGCGATCTTGCCAGAGATGGTGCCTTCCTTGATCAGGTCGATGACCGCGCCAAGCTGGTCTGGCGAAACAGGAGCGTTTTCAATATCTTTGCCGGCCTTGTTCAAGGCCCCCAGGAGGTCGTTGATGACCCAGTTGGCGGCGAGCTTGCCGTCGCGCCCGGCCGCCACCTTCTCGAAATAATCGGCAATCGCCTTTTCCGAAACCAGGATCGAGGCATCGTAGGTCGACAGGCCGAGCGAGGTGATCAGCCGCGCCTTCTTGGCGTCCGGAAGTTCCGGCAGGTCCTTTGCCAGCGCCTCGACATAGGCCTGGTCGAATTCAAGCGGCAGAAGATCGGGATCGGGGAAATAGCGATAGTCGTGCGCTTCTTCCTTGGAGCGCATCGAGCGCGTCTCGCCCTTGTTGGGGTCGAACAGCCGCGTTTCCTGTTCGATCCTGCCGCCGTCCTCGAGGATGGCAATCTGGCGGCGCGCCTCATAGTCGATGGCCTGGCCGATGAAACGGATCGAGTTGACGTTCTTGATCTCGCAGCGCGTGCCGAATTCACCGCCGGGCCGGCGTACCGAGACGTTGACGTCGGCGCGCAACGAGCCTTCGTCCATATTGCCGTCGCACGTGCCGAGATAGCGCACGATCGTGCGCAGCTTGGTGACATAGGCCTTGGCTTCATCGGCGGAGCGCATATCCGGCTTGGAGACGATCTCCATCAGCGCCACGCCGGAGCGGTTGAGATCGACATAGGACATCGTCGCATGCTGGTCGTGCATCGACTTGCCGGCATCCTGCTCAAGGTGCAGGCGCTCGATGCCGACCTCGATGTCCTCGAACTCGCCCTGCCGGTCCGGGCCGACCGAGACGATCACCTTGCCCTCGCCGACGATCGGCTGCTTGAACTGCGAGATCTGGTAGCCCTGCGGCAGATCAGGATAGAAATAGTTTTTCCTGTCGAAGACCGATTTGAAATTGATCTCAGCCTTCAGGCCCAGCCCGGTACGGATCGCCTGCTTGACGCATTCTTCGTTGATGACCGGCAGCATGCCGGGCATCGCCGCGTCGACCAGGCTGACATTGGCATTGGGCGCGGCGCCGAAAATGGTCGAGGCGCCGGAAAACAGCTTTGCCTGTGAGGTCACCTGCGCATGGACCTCGAGGCCGATGATGATCTCCCAGTCGCCGGTGGCGCCGGGAACCAGGCGCTTGGCGTCGGGCGTGCGGGTATCGATGATGCTCATAAGGGCCTGCATATTGAAATTGCGGATATGCGAGAACGCATATTTCGATGTGCAACTTCGCTAGTGCAAACCGCCAAAAGAGACAAGCGCAAAGCCGCAGGCGCCGACGCGGCACAGGCCCGCACCTGCCGGGATGGACTGCTATAGCGGCTTGAAAAGATTCAATGGCCGGCAACCCGGCCGCCGTCGCCTCACGCCGTGGCGATATAGGCCCTGATCTCCTCGGCCTCGCGCTCGACATCCTCGATGCGCCGCTTGACCACGTCGCCGATCGACACGATGCCGTCGAGCAGCCCGTTCTTTTCCACCGGCAGATGGCGAAAGCGCCCCTTGGTCATGATCTCCATGACCTCGTTGACGGTGTGGTTCTCATTGCAGATCTTCACCTTGGGCGTCATCGCCGAGCGGATGGCAAGGTCGAGCGCCGCCGCCCCCTCTTTGGCGAGAACCCGCACCACATCGCGCTCGGAAAGAATGCCGACGATCTTGTGGTCGCCGTTGGTGATGACCAGCGCGCCGATCCTGTGTTCGGAAAGCATGCGGATGGCTTCGCTGAGCTTTTCGTTCGGCCCGAGCGTCACCACGTCGTGGCCTTTTGCCTCGAGAATTGCCTTAACAGTCATGGCGTCCTCCTCTGCATTTCCTTGCCGGCTCCTGCCCTGGCCGGCTTTCCCTGGGATGAACATGGTGCGCCGCGATCGGTTGCTTTTCAAGTGCGGAGGTCTCAGGTCTCCGGCTCGTCCGCCTTCCGGGGCACCTGCCCTTGCCGATCAAAAAACCGCAGGCCGAAGAAGCCGGCAAGAAAGCCGCCAATATGGGCTTCCCAGGCGATCTGGCCGTCAATGCCGGGCGCCAGGCCGAAGAGGCCGGTCGCGAGGTTGATCACCATCCACATGGCGAGAAAGGTGACGACGCCGCGCGAGCGCAGCACTGCCGCCATCGGCAAAGGCTGGCCGGCGAAGGCGGCCTTGCCCGACGAGCGGTCGATCCGGAAGCCGTAGCGTGCCGCCGCGCCCATCATGCCGGAAATTGCGCCGGAGGCGCCGACCAGCGGCGCCTCGCCAAGCGGATGCATGGCCCAGAACAATGCCACCGCCGCCAATCCGGTCGCGGCGAAGAACAGGCCGAAGCGCAGCGCGCCGAAGCGGTTGGCCAGCGGTGAGCCGAACGCCGCGAGCCACACCATGTTGATGGCAAGATGGGCAAAGCCGCCATGCAGGAAGGCATACGTAAAGGGCCGAGAAAACAGGAACCAGTCGAAGCCGTATTGGCCAGTATAGAGAACAGGAATGAAGGCCCCGTCGTACAATAGTGTCAGCTGCTGGTCTTGGCTAAGCACATACTGCTGCATCAGAAAGACGACGACGCAGATGCCGATCACCGCCAGCACGACGGGCGGCAGGTTGAACACCGGTTCGCGGCGCTCCGGTTCGCGGGCGACAGGCCCACCCTGGCCCCGCTCGATCTCCGACGGGCTTTCTGGATCGCTCATATGGCTTGCACTCAGTCGCTGGATTGGACTTCGCGAGCATGTAGATCACGGCCAACCGAATCACAAACGACGAATCAGCAGCCCCGAATCAAAAAAGAAGCCGTCCAAGGTTTCCCTTGAACGGCTGGTCGAGCCCCCTTGCTCCCCCGAACTCTTGACTGAAGTGCTGCCGATCGTCGCAAAACGACCGCTTCTGGAGTGGTTTTGGTGTGCCACAGGCCTGGCAGGCACGCAACGTAAACCAGTTGTTAACCTTAACCGCCCCGACCCGTGAACAAGTATTAACGATGCTGGCACGCATCCTGCTCCGCAACGCATGTAGGTCTTCGGAGGGCGCCCTTCTGTTCACCGATGGGACATCAGAAGACAGAATGCGCGGAGCAGCATTAGCATGAACCAGACCGGATCGATCACGCTGTTCCATTATTGGAACCGGTTGCGTGACGGACGCCCTGCCCCGAAGCGCTCGGAAGTCGAACCGGCCGACATCAAGTCGCTGCTGGCCGACACGTTCATCCTGGAAAAGGACACGCGCGGCGAAGCGGTGTTCCGGCTCGCCGGCACCAGGCTCTGCGCGGTCTATGGCCGCGAACTCAAGGGGTTTTCATTCCCTTCGCTGTGGCGCGAGAAGGACCAGCGACTGATTTCGAAGCTGACCGATGGCGTCTTCGACCTGAAATCTGTGGCCCTCATTACCTATGAGGGTTTCAGCCGCAATGGTCGCTCCAACAGGTTCGAGCTGCTCGCGCTGCCGCTCGACGGCGGGGTCGAGAGCCCGCGCTGCCTCGGCGTGATAAGCGCCGTCGAAAAGCCCTTCTGGCTGGGCGCCGACCCGGTCCTCGACGCGTTGATCGATTCGATCCGTGTCGTCGATCCCGACAAGGAGCCGATGTTCCTGAAGAACCGGCCGGCGATAGAGGTTCCCTCGCTCGCCCCGTCGGAATTCGACCCGCCCGAGACGATTTCGGCGCTCGGCCAGGCCCGCCGCATCCGTCACCTGGTCGTCTTCGACGGCGGACGCGAGGAATGATGCCCAAAGCTTAAAGCAACAGCGCCGGGCTTTCCCCTTTGTTAACCTGCTTTGTTGTAGTTTTCCGCTGAAATTCCCCGCATCCATGCGCGGAATGCCGAACGGGGTATGGCAGTGATGAGGTCAGCGGCGGTCGACCATGCGCCGTCCCAAGCTGAAAGGCGTAACTTTCAGCGTGTCCGCGTGAAGATTTACGGACGCTTCATGCTGGAGGACCGCACCGAACATCCCTGCCAGGTGGTCGACATGTCGCCCGGCAACGTTGCGCTGCGCACCGAGCGCGCCGGCCTGGCTGGCGAAAAGGTCATTGCCTATATCGATCACATCGGCCGCATCGAAGGCGTCATCACCCGCACCCTGCAGGATGGCTTTGCGATGACCGTCATCGCGTCGGACCGCAAGAGGGACAAGCTGGCCGCGCAACTGACCTGGCTTGCCAACAAGCACGAGCTCGACCTGCCGGAAGACCGCCGCCATGAGCGCGTCGCGCCACGCAACCCGACGAGCGTGCTGCAGCTTGCCGACGGACGGCAGTACCAGTGCCGCATCATCGACCTGTCGCTGTCTGGCGCGGCGATCGAGATCGACGTCAAGCCGGCCATCGGCGTCCAGGTGACGCTGGGCACCATGCGCGGCCAGGTGGTGCGCCATTTCGAAGATGGCGTCGCCATCGAGTTCGCCGTCATCCAGCGGCCGGAAACGCTCGATACCGAACTCAGCTCGTCCTGACAGCCAAAAACGAAACGGTCCGTTTTTTGAAGGCAAATCGCGTCAAGCAATGATGGGGTGATACTGCAGCAGGCGCCGTCGGCGAAACTGTCGATCTCCCCCCTTGCGGGGGAGATGCCCGGCAGGGCAGAGGGGGTGCTGTCCCTCCGACCTGTCAACCAATTTTTAGCCGCGTCCTCAAGCTGCTTCCGGTTGGGATGGATACAGTCGATAGTTGGCGATCCTTCCCACCCCCCTCTGTCCTGCCGGACATCTCCCCCGCAAGGGGGGAGATTGGATGCCGCTTCGACTTTCGCCAACCACCAGCGAACCGCGGGGCGCAAGAGGAGCACAAGCCTGAAGCGATTGCCGCGCCGTTGCAGTCGGTCACTTGTCGATCCGCGCGGAGGTCGCACCCAATTAACAATTCTATACTCAATTGCATCAAATTTTATGTTTATTCTATTGGGGTTTTACTTAATGTCTACTTCGCGCTTTTGCGTCAAATAAATCCAGCCCTGTCATTGTCTCCTCAAAAGGGGAGACTGAATAATGAACAGGATGAGGGGCAAGCTGTTGCTGGCGGCAATAGCGATGCAGCTTTTCGGCTGGGGGATTGCAAGCGCGGCGGAGCCGGCCTTCATGCATACCGGCGGCCGCACCACGCAGCCAGTCGGTCACTACGAATTGTGCCAGCAGCTTCCGCAGGAATGCAATCAGAGGACGCCTGGCCGGGCACCGGTCGAACTCACCCGCAAGCTGTGGGCAACGATCGTCAAGATCAACAATTCGGTCAACAGCAAGGTCGCGCCGCGCACCGACATGGAAATGTGGGGCAAGGAGGAAGTCTGGTCCTTCCCCAATAGCGGCTTCGGCGACTGCGAGGACTATGCGCTGGAAAAGCGCCGCGAGCTGATGAGCATCGGCGTGCCGGCCGGCGATCTGCTGATGACGGTGGTGCGCCAGCGCAATGGCGACGGCCATGCGGTGCTGACCGTGCGCACCAGCCTCGGCGAGTTCATCCTCGACAATCTCCAGCCCAAGGTGCTGTCCTGGACCAATACCAGTTACACCTACCTGAAGCGCCAGTCCGACCGCAATTCCGGCGCCTGGGTTACGATCAACGACGGCCGCTCCGACGCGGTCGCCAGCGTCCGCTGAGGACGCGACGCAAAACCCGGTCGAGTCCCCACCCTCCCCGTCCCCAACGACCGGGTTTAAGGAGCCGGCCCCGTCCCCGGGCCGGCTCCACCATTTCCGGCGGAACACATCTCGATACAGTTATCTCGGCTTTGCCTCCAACTGCGCTTCGTCATCCAAGCTGTCGCACGACCGTTTGTGCGATACCTAGCTGTCGTTCGCCGTCGAAACGCTGTTACTTGCCCCTGATACGGAACGCGTCGACAAAGGCGGAAAACGCCGGAGAGGGATGGCGTCGGCTTGGATAGTACAGGTGGTAACCCTGGAACGTCGGGCACCATTTGGTCAGGACTTCCTGGAGAAGGCCACTCTCAATGTGTGGAAGGACGAGTTCGCGCGGTAGATAGGCCAAGCCCACACCGTCAAGCGCGGCCTGGATCGCCGGCCCCATGTTGTTAAGCGTCAGTTGTCCCTCGACCCGAGCGCTGAACTCGCGCGCGCCTTCCCGCAATTCCCACGCATAGACCGATCCTGACGTCGGCAGCCTGTAATTGATGCAGTTATGGTCGGTCAGCTCCTGCGGTGTCTCCGGCGGTGACCGGTGGGCGAAGTAGTGGGGTGAGCCGACGACAGTGTAGGTCACGTCGGCTCCGATGCGCACGGCTACCATATCTCGGGCAATGGACTCGCCCAGCCGCACACCGGCATCGAACTGGCGCTCGACGATGTTGGTGAAGGCATTATCGACCACCAGCTCGACCTTGATATCAGGGAAGTCGCTCAGGAACTTTGGCAGCCGGGCGCGGAAGACAATGTCGATCGAATCGTCGGTGCACACCAGGCGAATGTTGCCGGACGGCCTGTCGCGCAGGACGCCGAGAGCGCTGACCTCAGCCGCGATCCCTTCGAAATGCGGTTCGATGCCTTCCTTGAGGCGTTGACCGGCCGCCGTCGGGGCCACGTCACGCGTGGTGCGAGACAAAAGACGGACGCCAAGCCGCGACTCCAGCGACTTGATGGTGTGGCTAAGAGCCGAAGGAGTGACCCCGAGCTTGGCGGCTGCTCGGGTGAAGCTCCGCGTCCGGGTGATCTCCAGGAACGCGCGCATTTCGGCGAACTCGTCGCGTGGCATTGATGAGCCTCATTCACAACCACATCAAAATTATACCCGCTAGTCGCATTTGGCCAGCCCGACTACTTAGTTCGGGAACGGACAGGAGACTGCCTTATGACCATCGATTTCGCACTGGACGAGGCCGCCGCAGCTGACAGCACGACGACCCCATGGCCTGCGGTGGTCTGCCTGTCGCTGCTGACCTTCCTTCTGGTTGGACTGGAGTTCCTGCCGGTGAGCCTGCTCACCCCGATCGCTCAGGATCTGGCCGTCTCCGAGGGTCGGGCCGGCCAGGCAATCGCGGTATCCGGATTCTTCGCCGTGGTTACCAGCCTCTTCGGCAACTCGCTCTTGCGAAACGTCGATCGACGGACGGTGGTTCTGCTCTATACGGCAGTGCTGGCGGTATCGAGCCTGGCGGTGGCGCTTGCTCCCAACTTCCTGGTCTTCCTGGCCGGGCGGGCGCTGGTCGGCATCGCGATCGGCGGTTTCTGGTCACTGTCGACGGCCATTCTGGCCCGCCTGGCCGCGGGACCCGACCTGCCTAAGGCCATTGCCTTGCTCCAGGGTGGCACTGCCTTCGCATTGGTGATCGCCGCGCCCGTCGGCAGCTTCCTCGGATCGCTGATCGGATGGCGGGGAACCTTTTTCGTCACTGTCCCCATCGGCCTTGCGGCGCTCGTGTGGCAGTTGGCCGTTCTCCCGAAGATGCCACCGATGGAGGCCGCCTCGGTGTCGAGCATGTTCGGCCTGCTGCGGAATCGCAGATTCGCCATCGGCATGGGCGCGACCGGGCTCGCTTTCATCGGGCAGAACGCGCTCTCGATCTACCTGCGGCCGTTTCTGGAAAACGTGACGGGCCTCGAGGTGAACACCCTCTCAATGGCTCTGTTAGGCGTCGGCCTCGGTGGCGTGGCGGGACTGTCGATCATCGGCTTCATACTCCGGCGGCACCTCACAGCCGTGCTGATCGGGCTGCCGAGTGCACTCGCGGTCTTCGCTCTACTGCTGATTGCCTTTGGACCGTTTGCACGCGCGACGGCCGCCCTGCTGGTTCTTTGGGGACTGTTCGCGACCCCGATCCCGGTGGCGTGGAACACCTGGATGACCACCCTCATCCCTGAAGACCTGGAGGCCGGGGGCGGACTCCAGGTCGCCCTGATCCAGTTCGCGATCGCGGGCGGCGCTATCGCGGGAGGCCTGCTGTTCGATGTGGCCGGCTGGTGGAGCGCCTTCCTTCTCGCCGCCGTCCTGCTCACGGGCTCGGCCTTGCTCGCCGCCTCGGCCGGCCCCCGCACCTGAACTCTTTCAATTCTTGTCTAGGAGAATCTCATGTCTGAAGGAATCGAGAACAAGGTCGTCGTCATCACCGGTGCCAGCAGCGGCCTCGGTGAAGCGACGGCGCGCCATCTTGCCGCGCGAGGCGCTTCCGTAGTCCTGGGTGCACGGCGGTCACACCGCATCGACGCCCTTGTCCAGGAACTGACCGCCGCTGGGCACAATGCCAAGGCCGTCACCACGGACGTCACCGACAGCGACCAGGTCCAGCATCTGGTGAACACGGCGGTCCGGGAATTCGGCCGTATCGACGTGATGCTGAACAATGCGGGCCTCATGCCGTTGGCCCCGCTCGAACGGCTCAAGGTCGACGAATGGGACCGCATGATTGACGTCAACATCAAGGGCGTCCTTTACGGCATCGCGGCCGCACTTCCGTACATGAAGGAACAGCGATCGGGGCACATTATAAATGTCTCGTCCGTCTACGGCCATGTGGTCGACCCGGGTGCGGCAGTCTATTGCGCCACCAAGTTCGCCGTGCGTGCGCTGTCCGAGGGTCTGCGGAAAGAGGTGAAACCCTACAATATCCGCACCACGATGATCTCGCCGGGCGCTGTCAGCACAGAATTGCTCGAGCATATCAGCGAGAAGGATATCCAGCAGGGCACCAGGGACTTCGTGAGCAAGATCGCCGTGGGGCCAGATACGTTTGCCCGCACGGTCGCCTTCGCGATCAACGAGCCCGAGGACGTCGATATCAACGAGATCTTGTTCCGGCCGACCGCCCAGCCGGTTTGACTTGGAAGGAGCTATGCTTTCGGCATCCCAAGGCCGGCTCCGTTATTTCATGAGCATCGCCGATTGTTCTTCCTTCAGTCCCGCCCTGAACCGCCTGCCGTTGGCCACATAATGCGCGGCCGAGGCGCGCAGCCTGGCGATTGCGGCCTCGTCGAGCATCCTGACGACGCGCGCGGGCGAGCCGACGATCAGCGAATTGTCGGGAAATTTCTTGCCTTCGGTGACCAGCGCACCGGCGCCGACCATCGAGTTGTTGCCGATCTTCGCGCCGTTCAGCACGATGGCGCCCATGCCGATCAGGCTGTTGTCGCCGATCGTGCAGCCATGCAGCAGGGCACGGTGGCCGATCGTGCAGCCTTGGCCGACGGTCAGCGGAAAGCCGGCGTCGGTGTGCATGATTGTGTGCTCCTGCACGTTTGTGTCGGCGCCGATGACGATCGGCTCGTCGTCGCCGCGGACGATGACGCCGAACCAGAAGCCGGCATTGCGGCCGATTCTGATATTGCCGATCAGAGTGGCGTCGGGCGCGATCCAGTTGCTGTCGGCGTCCTCGAAGGCGGGCGCTTTTCCGTCAATCGCGTAGATCGGCATCGCTGTCTCCAGATCGTCTCACACCGACAAGCCGCCAGACCCTAGAAGCGAAGCCGCCCACGACGCAATGGCGATCACCACCATGCCCAGCGCCAGCGCCCAGATGGTCGCCGTACAGCCGCAGGAGATCAGCCCCAGCACCGAGATGCGACGCTCGCGCCAGGCGTCCAGCGCCTCGTTGGCGAACATCAGCGGCCCGGCGCAAGCCGTCGCGGCGAGCGAGCGCAACATGTGCTTCGACGATACATAGGGCTGGACGAAGGCAAGCTTGCGGCCGGCGATCAGCTCCATAGCCGATCCGGCCAGGCCGCAAGCCGTCAGCCCAGCCATAAAACTGAATATGATTTGTTCGACCGGACCCATCTTTACCCTCCGTTTACCATGAAATCGCACAGTCGCCTGCAAAAGCTGCGAAGCAAGAGCCGTGCCGCGCCGAGATGTGCCGCTCAGGTACACCCGACGGGACGGTAAACGAGGGTCGCGATGAAGCAGGCAGCCGCCACAGAGGGCCCGCAACTCAGCGTCGTCGATTCGACGCTGATGAAGCGGGTGTTTTATGCATTCGCGACGCTGGCGCTGCTTTCGGTGGCGATCAGCCTTGGCGCCAAATGGTTCGGCCGCTCGATCGCCATGGCCGGGTACACCGACGACACCACGATCCACAAGGTCGTCATCGGCAACAACATCATCGCCGTGCCGGCCAATGTCATCCGCTTTGCGCAGGCCCGGCGCGACGGCATCGCCTCGCGGCTCGACCTCTATCTGCGCTATCCCGAGATGGATGGCTACAGCGAGGCTGCCCGCAACGACTTCAACCACACCGGACCCAGCAAGGACATCGTCTTCCTGTCGTTCGAGCCGCAGATGATGTCGCGCGACATGAGCGGCCGCTTCGCGCCGATCTACAGCGCGCTGATCGCCAAGCCGGGCACGCCCGGCCCTGGCGGCACCACGCTTTACGCCTTCAGCGAAAAATCAGGCTATCTCAACGAAGTGCTGGCGGTCGCAAACCGCCCCGGCAAGGATCCGTTCGTCGCGCGCTGCCTGAGCGGCCCGAGCGCGGACGAATCGCTGGCGCCCTGCGAACGCGACATCCTGGTCGGCGACAATCTCAGCTTTACCTACCGCTTCCCCCGGGAATTCCTCGGCGACTGGCAGGCGCTCGACGCGACGATTTCTGGCGAGGCAGCACGTATGCTGAAGACTGGGCGTTAGCAACGAAACGAGCCGTTCCGTAGCGATCCTTCGCGCCCCTCTCTGTCCTGCCGGACATCTCCCCCACGAGGGGGGAGATCGGCCGTCATCTTGGCTTTCGCCAATCTCCAATGTTGCAGGAGGAGTGCAGCGCCGAAGCTGCCAATCTCCCTCCAAGTGGGGGAGATGGCCGGCAGGCCAGAGGGGGGCGCTGTCCCGCTGGCGTCTTGCAAGGTTCCGTACCGCCGCTGCGCTTGAGGCGTCGTGGCCAGCTAAATTCCCTGCTCAGGCCAGATCGATGTCGAGGATCGCCATCGAGAAATTATAATCGCCGTCGTCCTCGTCCTTGAAGACGATGCCGAGGAACTCGTCGCCGACATAGACCTCGGCCGAATCTTCCTTGCGCGGCCGCGCCTTCACTTCGAGTTTAGGGTTCTGGAAGGTGCGCTTGAAATAGGCGTCCAGCTTTCTGATTTCATCCGGCTTCAACAGTCTTCTCCGATCGTCGCTTGCTAAAGCGCGTCGCGTCTGAAGAGACGATGCGACGCGCTTTAAATCTTGCTTCATGCATGTCGCTATCCCAAAACCGCTGGGCACTTTGGGCGACATGCATTGGTGAGCGCGCTTCTGGCACGTCGACAATGGCCATGTAAAGGCAAGCCGGCATAGGGGGCAGGAATTCAGCCCCTGCCCGAGCGCTCAGATGTCGAAGCTGACGACGTGGTCCATCGTCTGCGATGGCAACAGCTGGTCCATCTGGCGCGAAGGCTGATCGCAGCCTGTCTCGCCGACGACGCGGGCCGGCACGCCGGCAACCGTCTTGTTGTGCGGTACCGGCGACAGCACCACCGAGCCGGCCGCGATCTTCGAGCAATGGCCGATCTCGATGTTGCCGAGGATCTTGGCACCGGCGCCGATCAGCACGCCGTAGCGAATCTTGGGATGACGGTCGCCGCCGGCCTTGCCGGTGCCGCCCAGCGTCACGCCGTGCAGGATCGACACGTCGTCCTCGATCACCGCCGTCTGGCCGACAACGAGGCCGGTGGCGTGGTCGAGGAAGATGCCCTTGCCGATGCGGGCGGCCGGGTTGATATCGGTCTGGAACACCGAGGACGACCGGCTCTGCAAATACAGCGCGAAATCCTGGCGGCCCTGGTTCCACAGCCAATGCGCCAGCCGGTGCGTCTGGATGGCATGAAAACCCTTGAAGTAGAGCACCGGCATGATGAAGCGGTCGCAGGCCGGATCGCGGTCGTAATAAGCCTGGATGTCGACGCGCACCGTCGTCGACCAGTCCTTGTCGTCGGCCGCCATCGCCTTGAATGTCTGGCGAATGAGGTCGGAGCCGATGTCCTGGTGGGCGAGGCGTTCGGCCAGCCGGTGAATGACCGCTTCTTCCAGGTTTTCCTGATTGAGGATGGTCGAATAGAGGAACGCCGCCAGCAGCGGATCGCGGTTGACCGCTTCCATCGCTTCGTCGCGGATCGAACGCCAGATCGGATCTACCGGCTGCACCCTGGTGGGACGGGAAATCGTAACGCTGTTCATCTGATGTCTCCGGCCATCCAATGTCTCGGCCATCCAATGTCTCGGTTGGCGGCTTGCCTATTCTCCGGCCGCACCTATAAGCCAGATCATAGCACGGGTGAACTCAATTTTCCTTAGTGCTTCGTCAAATGGATTTGGTTGGCGGAATTTCAAGCAGCCATGGAAAACGCAACCTTGATGGACGACACCCTGAAGCGCGAGCTTTCCGCGCTCTATGAGGCCGAAGATCGCCACTACCACGATCTTGGCCACATAGAGGCGATGCTGGCGCTAGCCAATGATTACAAGGCGTTGCTGCATGATCCTGAAGCAGTCGAAGCGGCGATCTGGTTCCACGACGCGATCTACGACAGCCGCGCCAAGGACAATGAGGCGAGGAGTTCCGCACTTGCCGAGGAGAAGCTCGCCGGCCGCGCCGACGCACAACGCCTCGATCGCATCGCGGCGATGATCACTGCCACCGCCGGCCACGAATTGCCGGCTCTTGGCGACCAGCATTCGGTTCGCGACGCGGCGCTGTTCCTCGACATGGACCTGGCGATCCTGGGTGCCGCGCCTGACGTGTTCGACGCTTATGAACAGGCGGTCCGCCGCGAATATCAGTGGGTCGATGAGCAAATGTGGCGGGCCGGCCGTGCCGCGGTCCTGAAGGGCTTCCTCGCCCGTCCGCATATCTTCCATAGCGAGGAATTCCGCCGGCGCTTCGAAACCCAGGCCCGGCATAACATGGCGCGGTCGCTCAAGGCGCTGGGGCACAGCCCGGGCGGATCGTAGTTCGCGTCGCTCGCTTGCGTCCGGGATATTTGCCCGAAATCAGCTGAATGCGCCAAAAGTCGATGCCATTGCCCACAACATGAACACCCCGGCCGCCAGCGACGCGCCGTTGACCACGATGCCAGCCAGGCCGAGCACACGATTGTCGTTTTGGCGCCCAAGCGCCATCAGCCCGAAGACCGCGCCGGTAAGATGTGCCAAAGGCCCGGCCAGAAAAAATACCGCAGCGAAGAAGCCCGTCGCACTGTTCTGGAGCAGTGGGGAGGCGTCGCTCGGCATTGCTATCAACGCGGTGATCGCAATCGCCCCTGTCGCCAATGCGGCCAGCGCTAGAACAACGGACCATTCGCCGAACGTGCTTTTCGTACCGACGCCCGGCAAAGCGGCGTCGCTTCTTCCCCATTGTGCCATCGTACCCCTGCCCTAGTTTAGCGCGTGGCGGGGTTGAACCGATCCACGCGTCACGCATAGTTACTCCTGTATCGTTGCAAAACCGCTAAGAACCCCAGCTTCAGGCCCAATGGCCGCTTTTGGGGAGCCATCCATCAAAGCGGATGCTCGGCATAAAACTCCAGCACGCGCTGCTTGAAGGTCTTGTCGCCGACCGCCAGCATGTGGTCGCGGCCTTCGATATGAAAAGCCCTGGCGTTGGGCATCAAGGCGGCGAGCTCATCCGGCGAGCCGCCGATGTCGTCCTTGGTGCCGACGGCGATCAGCGTCGGCTGGGCAATGCGGGCAAGGTCGGCCTCGCTCAGCAATTCGCGCGAGGTGGCGATGCAGGCGGCGAGCGCCCGGCGATCGCTGCGGGTCTGGTCGGCGAAGGCGCGGAACGAGCGGCCGCGCGGGTCGCTGGTGCCTGCCGGATCCTCGGCCAGAAGTGCGTCGGCTATCGGATCCCAGTCGCCGACGCCGTCGACCATGCCGATGCCGAGACCGCCGAAGACCAGCGTCGCCACCTTCTCCGGGTCGGAGAGCGCCAGGAAGGCCGATATGCGCGCGCCCATCGAGTAACCCATGACATGGGCGCGTTCGATGCCGAGATGGTTCAAAAGCGCTGCCGCGTCGGACGCCATTTTTGCCGGCGTGTAGTCTGCTTCGTCATAGCTCTTCGACGACGAGCCATGGCCGCGATTGTCGAAGGCGATCGCGCGGTAGCTGGCGTCGTTCAGCGTCTTGAACCAGCCGGGCGACACCCAGTTGACGTAATGGCTCGAGGCAAAGCCGTGGATCAGCAGCACCGGATCGCCCTGCCCCGATGCCGGCTGGCGGTCAAGGAAAGCAAGGTCGAAACCGTCGTGGGAGAAGAACTGCATCGGCCGAAGATCCTGCCCGTTCAGTCGGAATCGACATTCGGCGCATCGCCCTTGTCGGGCGGCGGCATGGCCGGCCCCGGCGCCGTACCGATGGCCGGATGGCGTAGCAGGTCGCCGTCGTTTATGCCCTTTTTAGCGGCGGTGCCTGCCTTGAGCTCGAGTACGAAGCGCACCGGCTCATCCGGCGAGATGATCGCCTCGGAGTGCGGCTCGCCTTGCTTGATCGCCCGGATCCGGCCGTCCTGGCCGACGAAGATCAGGTCGAGCGGCATCGGCGTGTTCTTCATCCAGAAACTCACATCCTGCGGCGCACCGAACACGAACAGCATTCCGTGATTGTCGGCCATGTGCCGGCGGAACATCAGGCCGGCCTCGCGCTCGGCGGGCGTGTCGGCGATTTCGACCGAAAAAGAACGCTCGCCGGCCTTCGTCACCGCGACCAGCGGCGCCGGGTCGACGGGAAGGATCATCGCCTTGCCGTCGGCCGAACTCGGTTGCTGAAAATAGAAGAAGGCGCTTGTGGCGACGATGAGGAAAATACCGGCGCAGAGCGCGCCTGCCGTCAGCCGGTTCCTGTGAGCCATATGAAATCCTCGACCGGAACTAATGCGAGACCGGCAAGGTACCCATATCGGGATGAATTTCGGCAGCCATAAGGCCTTTGTCGCCGCGCCCGAAGCGGACCAGCACCACCTGGCCCGGTCGGAGTTCGGTGATGCCGTAGCGGCGCAGCGTCTCCATGTGGACGAAAATGTCCTCGGTGCCCTCGCCCCGGGTCAGAAAGCCGAACCCCTTGGTGCGGTTGAACCATTTCACCAGCGCCCGTTCGAGGCCGCTTTCCGGCGTCACCGCGACATGGGTGCGCTGCTCCTGCATCTCCGCCGGATGCACCGCCGTGGAGACATCCATCGAGAGCACGCGGAAGGCCTGCAGCCCGCGCTCGCCCTGCTTGACCAGGCAGACGACGCGGGCGCCTTCCAGGGCGGTTTGAAAACCGTCCTTTCGAAGGCACGTCACATGGAGGAGGATATCGCCCGAAGCACCATCATCGGGAAGGATGAAACCGTAGCCCTTGGCCACGTCGAACCATTTGATGGCGCCGGCGATTTCGACGAGATCGGCCGTATCGGCGCTCTCATCCCGCTTCAACGCATCGTTACCGGCCCCGTCCCGCCCCATGAAAGAGGCCTTTTCCCCCATAAGAACGCCCCCTTTTTTCAAGAAACACTGCAACTGATTCTTGGTATCAGATTAACACCGCGGCTTCCGGTGTGTGCAAGACCTGACGTGCCTTTTTTCACGGTTCCGTACAGGAATAGCGGATTTGTCATTTGCCGGCGCCGGCGAGCGTGGCCAATTGCCCTTTGGCCGGGCCGCCCCTATGTTGCGCCGCAACGCAACATAAGGAGGAAATCATGCGCTATCTGCACACCATGGTCCGCATCGCCGACATCGATGCTTCGCTCGATTTCTACTGCAACAAGCTTGGCCTCAAGGAAGTGCGCCGCCATGAAAACGAGCAAGGCCGCTACACGCTGATCTTCCTCGCCGCGCCCGAAGACGAGCAAAGCGGCATCTCCGAGAAGGCGCCGCTGGTCGAGCTGACCTACAATTGGGATCCGGAAGACTACAAGGGCGGCCGCAATTTCGGCCATCTCGCCTATGAGGTCGACGACATTTACGCCACCTGCCAGCGGCTGATGGACAATGGCGTCACCATCAACCGGCCGCCGCGCGACGGCAACATGGCGTTCGTCAAATCGCCGGACGGCATCTCGATCGAGCTGTTGCAGAAAGGTCCGGCAAAGCCGAAGGCCGAGCCCTGGGCGTCGATGCCGAACACCGGCAGCTGGTAGCCGATCACGCCATCTTGAACGGACGCAGGCGGGCCCTGGTTCGGTTTTCGCGTCCGCATTGCCAGGGAGAATTCATTCATGCCGAGCAGCCATGTCGACGTCGCCACCGAACATGCCAGCCGCTATCTGCAGCAGCTGTGCAAACATTGGGCGCACAAGTTTCCGGTCGAATTCGACCCGAACCACGGCACCATCGATCTGACGCTCGGCCGCACGGTTCTCGATGCCGACCCGGCTGCGCTGCACATTGCGGTGACGACCGATGAAGCCGGCTCGCTCGAGCGCCTGGAAACGGTCGTCGCCGAGCACATCAAGCGCTTCGCCTTCCGTGAGGAGCTGGCATTCGACTGGAAACGCGCTCCGGCCGCGTAGACGACCTGTTAACCGCCGGCCTTGGCCATCTCGAGCAGCGTCAGCACGGTGCGCCAATTGCGCGCCGTGCCGGGCACCTTCAGAACGCGCGGGATGAGATTGGCAAAGACCGATTTGCCGAGCCCGTCGGGCGCATGCAGGTAGAGCACGTCGCCCTTGATCTCGAAGCGTTCGGGCCCGGTGCATTTTTCCGCCAGCCGAGCGATCTCCTCGGCGGTCGGCCGGCGCTCCAGCGCATAGGCGTGCAGCTTGGTCGGCTCGCCGGCCACTTCCGGATAGGGATTGTCCGCCGCCAGCCGCTCGAGCCAGCCGAGATCGCGCACCATGATGCGCGAATGGAACCCCCATTTCTTCTCGAATTCCGCTTCCAACCGCCTGGTCAGCGTCGCCGCATCGCCATCTGGCGACCGGAAGACGGCGTTGCCGCTCTGCACATAGGTGGCAACATCGGAGAAGCCGAGCTGCTCGAAGAATGACCTGAGTTCCGCCATCCTGACGATGCGGTTGCCGCCGACATTGATGCCGGAAAACAGAGCGATAAAAACCTTCGCCTGAGCGTTCGGAAGATCGTTGCTGCTCATATGATGAACCCGGCGAGCGTCTCGTTGTCGGTGATGTCCTGATAGTGGACACTCTCGGCGTCGAAATTTGCCTTGAGCAGGTCGAAATTGCGGCGGTCCTTGGTTTCGATGCCGATCAGCACCGAACCGAAATTGCGCGCCGATTTCTTCAGATATTCGAAGCGGGCGATGTCGTCATCGGGGCCAAGCAATTCGAGGAAATCGCGCAACGCGCCGGGCCGCTGCGGAAAGCGGATGATGAAGTATTTCTTCAAGCCCTCGAAGCGCAGCGCCCGTTCCTTCACATCCGGCAGCCGCTCGAAATCGAAATTGCCGCCGGACACCACGGCGACGATGGTCTTGCCCCTGATTTCCTTCCTGGAAAAATCCTTGAGCGCATCGATCGCCAGCGCGCCGGCCGGCTCGAGCACGACGCCTTCGACATTGAGCATTTCGATCATGGTGGCGCAGAGCCGGTTTTCCGGGATCAGCCGCACGGTGTCGGCGGCAAACTCCCTGAGGTGGCGCAGCGGCTCGCGGCCGATCTCGGCCACCGCCGCGCCGTCGACGAAATTGTCGACCTTGGCGAGCTTGACCCGCTTTCCGGCGGCAAGGCTCTCGCTCAGGCTCGGGGCGCCGGCCGGCTCGCAAAAGACGAAGCGCGTTTCGCGGTGCTGGTCGGCGAAATAATGGGTGACACCGGCGGCCAGGCCGCCGCCACCGACCGGCAGCATGACGATATCAGCCATGCGCGCGCCGGGCATCTGGCCTGATATCTCGTAGGCGACGGTCGCCTGCCCTTCGATGATGTCCTTGTGGTCGAAAGGCGGCACCATGTGTGCGCCGGCAGTTTCGGTGAATTCGAGTGCCGCGCGGTAGCAGTCGTCGAAGAAATCGCCGACCAACCTGATCTCGACGAATTCGCCGCCGAACAGCCGCGTCTTGTCGATCTTCTGCTGCGGCGTCGTCACCGGCATGAAGACGACGCCCTTTTTGCCGAAATGGCGACAGACGAAGGCAAAGCCCTGCGCGTGATTGCCGGCCGAAGCGCAGACGAACAGCTCGGCAGCGTTGCCGGCGGCGAGCGTCTTGCGGAAGAAGTTGAAGGCGCCGCGGATCTTGTAGGAGCGCACCGGTGTCAGGTCCTCGCGCTTCAGCAGCACCCGCGCGCCGGTCTTCTTCGACAGATAGTCGTTTTCCTGCAGCGGTGTTTCCGGAAAGATCTCGCGGATCGCGGCAGCGGCGGCAGCGACGCGAGAGGAGAAACTGGTCATGGCAAGAGCACCCACAGGCTAGGCGAATTCGGTCCCGCTATTGCATATCCGGCCTCGCGAAGCCATTGTCCGGCCACCCCGAAAGGGTGTTCCCAAAACCTCGTTGGCCGTTAGGAGCGTCTATTCATGCCTGTCGCATCGGTGGCCCAGAAAACGGTGTCGCTGCCGGAGTTCGGCGAGCCGACGGTGATGCCGCTGGTTATGCGCGCCACCTTTGAGGCCCGCATAGCGGCGCTGGTCGCGGGCGGCGGGTTCGATGCCTTCGTCGTCTATGGCGACCGCGAACATGCGGCCAATGTCGCCTATCTCTGCGGGTACGACCCGCGCTTCGAGGAGACGCTGCTGGTCATCGTTCCCGGCAAGTCGCCGAAACTGCTGGTCGGCAACGAGGGCTGGGGCTATGCCGAGATCTGCGACGGACCGTATGAGCGCGTGCTCTACCAGACGTTTTCGCTGCCGGCGCAGCCGCGCGACCGCTCGCAAGCGCTGGCCGACATCCTCGTCGATTGCGGCCTGAAAACCGGCCAGCGCATCGGCGCCATCGGCTGGAAGCCGTTCGGCCCCGGCGATGCCGGTTTTGGCGAAACGACGCTCGACCTGCCGTCTTTCATCGCCGACACGTTGCGCAGCCTTGCCGGCGATAGGGGCGTGATCGTCAACGCGGCGAACCTTTTGATGAACCCTGCCGACGGCCTGCGCGCCATCAACGAGGCCGACCAGCTGGCCGCGTTCGAATTCGCCGCGACCTATTCCTCTCAGGGGCTGCGCAATGTGCTGCAAGGCATCGAACCCGGCATGACCGAATTGCAGGCGGCGCGGCTGATGGGCATCAACGGCCTGCCGCAATGCTGCCACCCGATGCTGTCGGCTGGCAAGCGGGCGCCCTATGGCCTACCAAGCCCGCGTCTTGACGTCATCAAGCGCGGCGACCCGATCACCATGGCCTACGGCATCCAGGGCTCGCTCAACGCCCGCGCCGGGTTTCTGGTCGAATATGCGGCCGAGCTTCCGAGGGGCATCCAGGACTATGTCGAGAAGCTGGTCGCGCCCTATTTCTGCGCCGTCGTCGACTGGTACGAGACGGTCGGCATCGGCGTCCCCGGCGGCGCGCTGTGGCAAGCGGTGCACGACCGCATCGGCGATCCGTTCTTTGGCGTGTCGCTCAATCCCGGCCATCTCGTCCATATCGACGAATGGATGCATTCGCCGGTATTTACCGGCTCCGACATCAGGTTGAAGTCGGGCATGGCCTTGCAGGCCGACATCATCCCGGCGACCGGCACCGATTATTTCACCACCAACATCGAGGACGGCATCGCGCTGGCCGACGAGGCGCTGCGCGAAGAGATCGCAGCGCGCCATCCTGAAGCCTGGCGCCGCATCGAGGCGCGCCGCGCCTTCATGACCGACGTGCTCGGCATTCGTCTCAAGCCGGAAGTGCTGCCCTTTTCCAACATTCCGGCTTTCCTGCCGCCGTTCTGGCTTTCGCGCAACAGTGCGATGGCCGTCGCGAGGCGCTGAGCGCATTTCAGCGCCTGCGACTTACTTCTGCCGCACTTCGCCTGTCCGGGAGGTGCGGCGGAGGTGGATGGGCCTTTGGTTAGGCCGGAGTGGAATTGCTTAAGTGCCCTTGAAGACGATTTGCATCATTGTCCTTGCCGCGCTGCTCGCCGGCTGCGGCGGCCGCCAAACCGAGGAGCTGCTCGGCAGCGCCATGATGGCGGTGCCGGTGACGGAAATCGCCGGCAACCACTCGATCTTCATCGCCACCACGCGCAAGCGCTCCGACGATCCCAACAAGGTCTTCGACGGCGAGCGCTCGGCGACGCTGAACTATGCCCGCGTCAACGTCACCGTCCCAGGCATCCACAAGACAGGCCAGATCGAGCGGCGCTCGCGCGGCAAGTCGGACGATCCGGCCAAATACTTCATGGCTTCCGAGGTCGTCGGATACGACACCCAGCCGAAATTCTCCAGCGCGCTCAGTGCCGACATCGCGGCGCGCGGCGGCCGCGTCATGGTCTTCGTCCACGGCTACAACACCGGCTTCGACGACGCCGTCTACCGCGTCACCCAGATCACCCATGATTCCGGCTATCCGGGCACGCCGGTGCTGTTTTCCTGGGCGTCGGGCGCCAAGACCACCGACTATGTCTACGACAAGGAAAGCGCCAGCGTTGCCCGCGACCAGCTCGAAGTGACGCTGAGAATGCTGGCGCAGACCGGTGCGCGGCGCATCGACATCGTCGCCCATTCGCTGGGGACCTGGGTCACCATGGAGGCGCTGCGCCAGCTCGCCATCACCGGTGACCGCGATCTCGGCGGCAAGCTCGGCGACGTCGTGCTGGCCTCGCCCGACATCGACGTCGACGTGTTCAAGAGCCAGATGCGCCGCTACGGCAAGCCGGACAAGCCGTTCATCCTGCTGCTCTCCGACGACGACCGGGCGCTCAGGTTATCGGGCCTGATCGCCGGTGCGCGGCCGCGGGTCGGCGACTACAAGGACGCCGCGGACCTCGCCAGCTATGGCGTGTCGGTCGTCGATCTCTCCAGCGTCAAGGGCGCCGACCGCTTCAACCACACCAAATTCGCCGACAATCCGGAATTGGTGCAGTTGATCGGCCAGAAGCTGCGCGAGGATGACGGGTTTGCCAGCGACCGCGAGGTGACCGACCGCATCGCCTCGGTCGGACAATAGCTGCATTGCGCGGCAGTCGTTGTTGACCATTGCCGCACCATCGAAACAGTTTGAACTGGACCGTGCCGGGCTCTGCCTCTATCGAATAGGCCAAGACGTCTCCGGCTCGACGTCGCCTTTGCGGGAGCCCGCGTGATCGTGCCTTCGAAGATCTTTCTCGTCGTTGCGTTCGCGCTCGCAGTTACCGGCTGCGCCGGCCAGAACACGCACGATCTGCTCAACAAGACGACGATCACCGTGCCTGCTTCCGATATCGCGGCGACGCATAAGATCTTCGTCGCCACGACCCGGCAAAAGGCAACGAAGGAGCCCCGGCAGGTGTTCGACGGCGACCGTTCGCCGACCACCAGCTTTGCCAGCGTCGAGGTGACGGTGCCCAAAATCCACCAGCTCGGCGCCATCGAGCGGGTCAAGGGCTCGGCCAACAGCAATCCGGCGAAGGATTTCACGGCGACCGGCGTCACCTTTTACGAAGGCGCGCCGCAATTCGCCAAGGCGGTCGGCGCCGATATCGCCATGCGCGGCGACCGCGCGCTGGTTTTCGTGCACGGCTTCAACAACGGCTTCGACGACGGTATCTACCGGCTGACGCAGATCGCGCACGACACGAAATACCCCGGCACACCAGTGCTGTTTTCGTGGGCGTCGAGCGGCAAGACGACCGGCTATATCTACGACAAGGAAAGCGCCAATGCGGCGCGCGACGATCTCGAAGCGACGCTGCGCATGCTCGCCAAGAGCCGCGCCAAGAGCATCGACATCATTGCCCATTCGATGGGGACCTGGGTGACGATGGAAGCGTTGCGCCAGCTTGCCATCACCGGCGAGCGCGACCTCGGCGGCAAGCTCGGCTATGTCATCCTAGCTTCCCCCGACATCGACGTCGACGTGTTCAAGAAGCAGATGATCCGCTATGGCAAGCCCGACAAGCCGTTCGCCGTGCTGCTTTCGGGCGACGACCGGGCGCTCAGGCTGTCGACCCTGATCTCCGGCGACAAGCCGCGCGTCGGCGACTATGGCGACGCGGCCGACCTCGCCAGCTATGGCGTCTCGGTGGTCGACCTGACCAAGACCAAGGGCGGCGACCGGCTGAACCACGCCAAATTCGCCGACAACCCGTTCCTGGTGCAGCTGCTCGGCGACCGACTGCGCGCGCCGGCGGGCCTAGCCTCCGAAGAGACCGCGCCGGCCCAGCTCGACAATCTCGGCCAGGGCCTCGGCAAGGCCGTCGGCTCGGTCGCCGAAATCGTCATCACCACGCCGTTCAAGGTGCTGACCATCGCCACCGGCGGGTGAGACGGTTGATGACCTCTTCTGCCAATCGCCAATAATTGTGATTGGTCGCGAGTCAACAAAAACGCCCCGTAGCGATCCTTCGCGCCCCCCTCTGTCCTGCCGGACATCTCCCCCACTTGGGGGGAGATCGGACGTCATCTCGGCTTTCGCCAATCGCCAACCGTGCTGAACGAGCGCCGGCGGCGAAGCTGCCGATCTCCCCCCTCGTGGGGGAGATGTCCGGCAGGACAGAGGGGGGCTGTCCCGCCAGCGTTCAAACGAACAGATCGACCTTCTGGAAGGTCGTCACGTCGATCAGGCCGACGTCGGAAATCCTGAGCTCCGGGATGACGACCAGCGCCAGCAGCGAGTGCTGCATGTAGGCGTTGTTGAGCGAGCAGCCCATCTGGCGCATGGCGTCGCTGAGTTGGTCCGCCTTGGCGGCGACGATTTCGGCGCGCTCGTCCGACATCAGCCCGGCGATCGGCATCTCGACCAGCGCCAGCTCCTTGCCCTTGGAGAACAGCACGACGCCGCCGCCGACCTCGCCCAGCCGGTTCACGGCCAGAGCCATGTCCTGCTTGTTGGTGCCGACGACGATGATGTGGTGGGCATCGTGCGCCACGCTCGAGGCCATGGCGCAGTCGCCGATATAGCCGAAGC
Organism: Mesorhizobium sp. ISC25; assembly: GCF_042295465.1. Lineage (NCBI taxonomy): Bacteria > Pseudomonadati > Pseudomonadota > Alphaproteobacteria > Hyphomicrobiales > Phyllobacteriaceae > Mesorhizobium > Mesorhizobium sp. ISC25. The sequence goes on from NZ_CP135441.1 coordinate 1,469,293, forward strand.
CGGAGACGAAGGCGTTGGTGACGCCGCCGGTGCCCTTGTGGCGCTCGACCAGCGCGATCTGGCAGACATCGTTGCGGCGGTCCATGGCGACCAGCCCCTCTTCGACCGGCAGATCGGCCTCGAGCGCCCGCGTCGGCGCCTGGTTCTCGATGACGCCGATGACGCGCACCCGCACCTCGTTGGCGCCCATGGGTGCCGCGATGTCGAAATCGCCGGGTTTGAGCTTTTTGCCGAGCTTGACCGTGTTCTTCGCTGTCCTCGGATAGTCGTAGGCCGGAATGTCGATTTCGAGCTTGCCGCCCTTGGCCAGCCTGACGCCGCGGCCATAGACCTCGTCGATGGTCATTTCGGCCAGGTCGGAGACGATCAGCAGATCGGCAAGCCGCCCTGGCGCGATCGAGCCGATCTCGCGCTCCAGCCGGAAATGCTGGGCGGTGTTGAGCGTCGCCATCTGGATCGCCGTCACCGGCTTCAAGCCTTGGCTGATGGCGTGGCGCACGACCCGGTCCATATGGCCTTCATGCACAAGCGTACCGGAATGGCTGTCATCGGTGCACAGGATGAAATTACGCGGGTCGAGGCCGCTCTCCGTCACCGCCTTGATCTGCGAGGCCACGTCGTACCAGGCCGAGCCCAGCCGCAGCATCACCTTCATGCCCTGGCGGACGCGGGCGATGGCGTCCTCGGCGCGCGTGCCTTCGTGGTCGTCCTCGGGGCCGCCGGCGACATAGCCGTGGAACGGCAGGCCGAGATCGCGCGAGGCATAGTGCCCGCCGACGGTCTTGCCGGCCCTCACCGTCGCGGCGATCTCGCCCGACATCACCGGATCATTGGCGGCGACGCCCGGAAAATTCATCACCTCGCCGAGCCCGACGATGTTCTCCCAGGTCATCGCCTCGGCAACATCGGCGACGGTCAGCTCGGCGCCGGCATGCTCGAGCCCCGGAGCGGAGGGCACGCAGGACGGCATCTGCACGAGCACGTTGACCGGCATGGCGACCGCCTCGTCATGCATCAGCCGGACACCCGGCAGGCCGAGCACGTTGGCGATCTCATGCGGATCGATGAACATCGATGTGGTGCCGTGCGGGATCACCGCGCGGCAGAATTCCGTCACCGTCACCATGCCGCTCTCGACATGCATATGCGCGTCGCAAAGCCCCGGCACCAGATAGCGCCCGCCGGCATCGACCACCTTGGTGCCCTGGCCGATGGCATGGCTGGCATTCGGCCCGCAATAGGCAAAGCGGCCGCCGGCGATGGCGATGTCGGTGCCGGCGATGATCTCGCCGGAATGAACGTTGACCCAGCGCCCGTTGCGGATGACGAGATCGGCGGGTTTGCGGCCCATGGCGACATCGACCAGATGCGTCGCCATCTCGGCCCAGGGTTTTGGTTTCGTCGCATTCTTCGGCATCAACAGGCTCCTCTTTGCCCGACTGTGCCAAGCCGCGAGGATTTTGACCAGCGAGGAAGTAAGCGCCGACGGCGAAACCGCCGATCTCCCCCCTCGAGGGGGAGATGTCGCCGAAGGCGACAGAAGGGGTCGGGACGTCCTGACGCGAACCGTTACCGCGAACAAAACAGGCTGGCGCTCGACGCGCGACGACCCCCTCTGGCCTGCCGGCCATCTCCCCCTCAAGGAGGGAGATTGATGCCACCACCGCTTTCGCCAATCGACAACGCCGGGAAGGCAGGACAAAGGCTTTATGCTTTTGCGCCAGCCGCAGCAACTTTGTTCTTGCTTTGTGCCGGCAGCTATGCTACTAATTTAGGTATGGTGCCAATTGGCTCCAACGACCCGCCTCCCGAGGCGGGTTTTTGTTTCGGCGCGATTCACGGCAAAATGGCCCAAGCGGAATACGATTCCGTTGCGGCCAATCAGCTTTCGTCTCGTTAGAGGATCCTTCTGAATCGACGGTCGCGGAGTTTGACGCACTCCATCGTTCGAGCCTTCAGCCGGTTCAATCAATTCGATCCCGAACTGTCACTTCTTGCTCGGATCGTCTGCCGGGTTGACGTAGGTGATCTTGAATGGCCCCTCGCCATGAACCTGGATGATCGTATCGCTTGTCGTCCAGGCGAAGTGATTCATTCCGGCCGGTGCGACGCCGAAGCCGCCAGCAGTCAGTTCGACACCTTTCGTCTCGTCGAGCTTATCGCCCATTCCAATATGGAAGTTGCCGGAAAGCACCGTTACGTATTCCGTGGTGGGATGATTGTGTGCGGCAATTTTGTAGCCGGCGGGTGTCTTCAACCGCAGCACATAGGCGCCGTCCTTTGAGGGATCTCCGGAGATAACAGCCATTTCCGCGCCAGCGGGAATGACAGCAGGAGCGGGACCCCATTTGATGTCTTTGGCGTTCATCGGCATCTCATCGGCAAACAGAGGCGCCGTCCCAACAAGCAGCAGTGCCAGAGCTGAGGCAAGCTTGAGCATGACAATCTCTCCAGTGGTTCGTAGAGGACGGCGTCGAGTATCGGCGCGCTGATCCACTTGCCAATTGGAGTCTATCAGAGCAGAGCGCCCGAACGCATCCTGCAAACGGCGGACGCGCATTCGCGATACTCTCGGAAGCTGCCGCTAAAAATATTTCCAGGTGAAACGATTTTGTTTGTATCACTGTAGGCGATCGGCCCTCGCTAGCTTCCAGTGCCGGATTTGTCGACGGCAGAAGACGGCTTGACGGCCTTTGGCTGCCGGCTGAAAAGGGCTGGCCTGCGGACGTGGCGGAATTGGTAGACGCAAGGGACTTAAAATCCCTCGATCTCTGATCGTACGGGTTCGATTCCCGTCGTCCGCACCAGATTGGTCTTCGTTTGATACCCTTCGTAACTGGAGACCAGGCCGCTCGACCCGGTTCTGGCCGCCTCACCTCCCGATCGGGTTCAGCTTCAAATGCTGGATCAGGATGATCGTCTTGGCGTCGATAATCCGACCGTCGTGGATGCCGGCCAGCGCCTCGTCGAGCGGCATTTCCAAAACCTCGATGTCCTCGCCTTCGTCATGGGCGCCGCCACCGTCGGAAATGCGATCGGCGGGCGAATAGCGGGCGACGAAGAACCAGAGCCGCTCGGTTACGCTGCCGGGGCTCATATAGGGCGAAAACAGCCGCTGCACGTCCTTCAGGCGGTAGCCGAGTTCCTCCTCGGCCTCCTTGCGGATACAGGTTTCGGGATCGTCTTCGTCGAGCAGACCGGCGCAGGCCTCGATCAGCGGCTCCTTGTGGCCGGTGACGTAGGCAGGGTAGCGGAACTGCCGCACCAGAAGCACCGTCGAGCGGTCGGGATCGAAAGGCAGGATCACCGCGCCGTCACCGCGATCGTAGGTCTGACGGGTGTGCGTTTCCCATTTGCCGTCGCGCCGGCGATAGTCGAAGACGGTTTTTTTCAAAACCGCCCATTCGTCGGAAAGGACTTCCTCAGAGCGGATGCGAATGCGATCTTCCATGGTGGACTCCCTGCTGCCGCGGCAAGGCGTAGCCGCGAACGGCGGTTCGTGCAATCGGGTCACCAATTGGTCCAGTGCGCCGGTTCACCCTCTCGTGTCTGGCGCATCTGCAATCGGCTGCATAAATAGCGGCAACCCTTCCCGGAGTTTTTTATGACCTCACCGCTTTTCCAGCCGATCACCCTCGACGGCCTCACCTTCCCCAACCGCATCGCGGTCGCGCCGATGTGCCAGTATTCGGCCGAGGACGGCTCAGCCAGCGATTGGCACCTCTATCACTGGATGAACCTGGCAATGTCGGGCGCCGGCATGGTCACCGTGGAGATGACCGATGTCGAACGGCGCGGCCGCATCTCGCATGGCTGTCTCGGCCTCTATTCCGAAGACAATGAGGCGGCGGCGCGACGCACCCTGGATGCAGCCAAGCGGGTCGCCGCACCGGGCACGAAATTCGGCACGCAGCTTGCCCATGCCGGCCGCAAGGCGTCGAACCGCAAACCCTGGGAAGGCGGCGGACCGCTGACCGCCGATCAGGACCCGTGGCCGATCGTGTCGGCGTCGGCGATCGCCTACGACACCGGCTGGCAGGTGCCGCGGGCGCTGGAGGATGACGAGATCCTGCAAATCATCGAACGCTTCGCCGAAGCGGCAAAGCGGGCCGAGCGCGCCGGCTTCGACTTCATCGAGCTGCATGCCGCGCATGGCTATCTGATCTTCCAGTTCCTGTCGCCGCTCCCCAACCGGCGCACCGACCGCTGGGGCGGCTCGCTGGAAAACCGCATGCGTTTCGCCGTCGAGATCGCCAAGGCGGTGAAGAAGGCGGTGCCCAGGCTGATGCTGGGCGCGCGTCTGTCGATCAAGGAATGGGTCGATGGCGGCTTCGACGTCGAGGATGCGATCGAAGTGGCAAAAGCGCTGAAGGAAGCCGGCGTCGCCTATCTCTGCTGCTCGAGCGGCGGCAATTCGCCGTTGCAGAAGCTGCCGTCCGGGCCCGGCTACCAGGTGCATCTGGCGGAAGCGGTGCGTAAAGCCGTCGGCATCCCGACGCGGGCCGTCGGTCTAATCGACGATCCGAAACAGGCCGAGGCGATCGTTGCCGACGGCCGCGCCGACATGGTGGCGCTGGCGCGCGCCTTTCTTGCCGATCCGCGCTGGGGCTGGCGCGCCGCGGCCACCTTCGGCGAAAAAATCCACCCGGCGCCGCAGCTTGCCCGCTCGGTGACAACGATGCAGCATTGGATGAAGGCAGCGAACTGACGGCGGGTTCGTCTCGCTGGACAGGGCACCATAGCTTCGCTTTGATCCTCTGCCGGTGTAGAGTGGCCGGGGCCGCGGCTGGGCGCGGCGGGTTGGGGGAGCAGGGACATGTCGTTCAGGGGGATTTCCATTGCGGCTGCCGCCGCGGTGTTGGCTGGGCTGTCGTTCGCCGCATCGACGCCGGCCGGGGCGCAATATTGCGAAGGTACGGTGCACGGTCTTTCCAGGCACTACAACCTAGCAACGGGAAGCGGCTTTCTAGCCGTTCGGGCCCGGCCGACCTCGTCGTCGCGCATGATCGGGCAATTGTTCAACGGCGACCAAACCGAAATCTTCGACCGCCGCGGAAACTGGTACAAGGTCGATTTCGGCGGCGGCACCGGCTGGGCGAATGCGCGCTGGCTGCGCAACGACTGCGGCTATTGAGCTATTTTAGCCTGAGCTAAAATAGCAGTTGCAACCAAATCGGCCGCTCCGCGTTGGCGGCGATGATGGACAGCAAGCCATTTGAAAAGCCGGTCGTGGTCGAACTCGGCCATGTCGGCAAGTATCGCCATATCCGCAGCGCCCAGGAGGCGGCGGAGTGCCTGATGACGGTCTGGCCACTCAATCGCGGGCCGCGTCATCGTGATGCCCTCGACACTTGCCTAAAAGTGCTGGAAGGTTATCGTTCGACGGCGGATGCGCGCCGGGCACTGATCGAAGCCGCCAGGGAATCGGACGTGCTGGTCGCAGACGACAGGCTGCCAGACGACAGACTGGCCGACGACAAGCTGCATTGAGGCAACGGGCTTTCAACCGGAGGGTTTCATGGCGAAACTGACCTACAAGATCGTCGAGCATGACGGAGGCTGGGCCTACAAGGTCGGCTCGACATTCTCCGAAACGTTCCCCACCCATCAGGACGCGTTGCGTGCCGCCGAGATCGCTTCGGCCGAACAGCAGGTCGCCGGCAACACCGACGGCATCCAGTACGAGGACGCCGACGGCAAATGGCACGACGAGCTCGCAGACGGCCGCGACCGGCCGCAGACCGAGGTTTCGGATTAGAGTGTGTCGATATCCAGGTGATGCTGGCGTGCTTTACAGGTCGGTTTGGTAGCGCTACCGTCTCACATCGCGCGTGACCGGGAGGAGCCTGGGCGCTGTCGCGGGCCAGGCAAGAAAGCGGTTTCCTTCGAAGTCGTTGCAGGAATTAGTCGGGAGGAGATCGATGGCGTCTGTCGCAATCGGCGATGTCTACAAATCATTTGGGACCGTCGAGGTCCTGCACGGGGTCAGCGTCGATATAAACGACGGCGAGTTCGTCACGCTGGTCGGTCCTTCGGGTTGCGGAAAGTCGACGCTGCTCAGAATGATCGCCGGCCTGGAAAAGATCTCGCGCGGCCAAATCGCGATCGGCAAACGTATCGTCAACAACGTTGCGCCAAAGGAGCGCGACGTCGCCATGGTCTTCCAGAACTATGCTCTCTACCCGCATATGACGGTCGCCGAGAACATGGCGTTCTCGCTGATGCTCAAGGGCGTTCCCAAGACGGAGAGCGATGCCGGCGTGCGGCGCGCTGCCGAAATCCTGGGACTGGTGCCGCTGCTCGATCGTTATCCGCGCCAGCTTTCCGGCGGCCAGCGCCAGCGCGTCGCCATGGGCCGGGCGATCGTGCGTGACCCGCAGGTTTTCCTGTTCGACGAGCCGCTGTCCAATCTCGATGCCAAGCTCCGGGTGCAGATGCGCGCCGAGATCAAGGAACTGCACCAGCGCCTGAAGACGACGACGGTCTACGTCACCCACGACCAGATCGAGGCGATGACCATGGCCGACAAGATCGTCGTCATGCATGACGGCATCGTTGAGCAGATCGGGCCGCCGCTCGAACTCTACGACCGACCGAACAATCTCTTTGTCGCCAGCTTCATCGGCTCGCCCGCCATGAACATGCTCAGGGGCGAGATCGTAAGCGACGGCTCGCCGTCGTTTCGCGGCGCCGGAGGGATTTCGGTCCCGTTGGCGTCGGCGCTTTCCATCGGCAATGGTGAGCCGGTCGTGCTGGGAATACGGCCCGAGCATTTACGGCTGTCCGACCACGACGGTATTCCGGTCACCGTCGTGGTGGTCGAGCCGACAGGGTCCGAAGTGCAGCTCATCGGCCGCACCGCCGGCGGCGAGGAGATCGTCGCCAATTTCCGGGAACGCCATTCCTTCACGCCGGGCGAAACCATCCGGCTTACGGCCGAGCCTGGCCTCATCCATCTCTTTCACGGCAAAACCGGACAGCGGTTCGAAACACCCATCGAGCAGTAGGACGGCAAGGACAATAAGCAGGAGGAAGCGAGCATGAAATTCACCAGACGCGACGTGATCCGCACCACCGCCGGCGTGGCGGCGGGAGCCTTGGGAAGCCGGCTCATCGGCTCTCCCGCCTTTGCCCAGGAGGGATTGAAATACAAGCCCGAGGACGGCGCCAAGCTCAGGCTGTTGCGCTGGTCGCCTTTCGTGCAGGGCGACGAGGATCAATGGCTGGCCAACACCAAGCGCTTCACCGAAGCGACTGGCGTCGAGGTCCGCGTCGACAAGGAAAGCTGGGAGGACATCCGCCCCAAGGCGGCGGTCGCCGCCAATGTCGGCTCCGGCCCGGACCTGATGTTCGTCTGGTTCGACGACCCGCACCAATATCCCGACAAGCTGCACGACGTGACGGAACTGGGCGAATATCTCGGCTCGAAATATGGCGGCTGGTACGACGGACCGCACCAATATGCGACGCGGCAAGGCAAATTCCTCGGCCTGCCGCTGGCGACCATCGGCAATGCCATCGTCTATCGCGAAAGCTGGGTGAAGGAGGCCGGCTTCTCCGAATTTCCGAAGGACACGGCAGGCTTGCTCGAACTTTGCAAGGCGTTGCAGGCGAAGGGGCACCCGGCCGGCTTCACGCATGGCCATGGCGTCGGCGACGGCAATAACTACGCCCACTGGCTGTTGTGGAGCCACGGCGGCAAAATGGTCGACGAGAGCGGCAAGGTGACGATCAACAGCCCCGAGACCCTCAAGGCGATCGAATACGCGCAGGAACTCTACAAAACCTTCATTCCCGGCACCGAGAGCTGGCTCGACGTCAACAACAACCGCGCCTACCTGGCCGGCGAACTTAGCGTGATCGCCAATGGCATTTCCGCCTACAACACCGCCAAGATCAACAAGGACAAGGATCCGAAACTGACCGAAATCGCCAAGGACACGCGCACGACCAACCTGCCGATCGGTCCTGTCGGGAAATCCGTCGAGCTGTTCCAGGTGACCACGGCCGTGATCTTCGACTACACGCCCTACCCCAACGCCGCCAAGGCCTACCTGCAGTTCATGTTCGAGGAACCGCAAATGTCCAAGTGGATCACGTCCTCGGCGGGCTATTGCTGCCAGACGCTCAAAGCCTTCGATAACAACCCGGTGTGGACGGCCGATCCGAACAATGCCGCTTACGCCAAGGCCTCGGCGACGCTGCGGCCCAACGGCTATGCCGGCCCGCTCGGCTATGCCTCGGCAGCGACCATGGCCGACTATGTGCTGGTCGACATGTTCGCCAAGGCGGTGACCGGCCAGGCGACGCCGCAAGAAGCGATGGAAGAAGCCGAGAAGCGCGCAAACCGCTACTATCGCGTTTGAGCCGGATTCGAAGCCGGGCAGCCATGCTGCCCGGCTTCGAATCGCGCATGGCCTCCCGGCCGTTCAATGAGACCTTAGAGGAGCCGACCCATGGCCGTGACCTCCGCTGCCGCTCAGCCACGCCGGTCGACGCTGTCGCGCATTTTGACGTTCGTGTCTGAAAGTCATAACGCACTTGGCTTCGGCTTCATGCTGCCGGCGGCGGCACTGCTGCTGGTCTTCCTGACCTATCCGCTCGGGCTCGGCGTCTGGCTCGGCTTCACCGATGCCCGCATCGGCCGCCCCGGCATCTTCATCGGCATCGAGAACTACGAATATCTGTGGGACGACGCCGTCTTCTGGCTCTCCGTCTTCAACACCTTGCTCTACACGATCAGCGCCTCGATCCTGAAGTTTGCGCTCGGCCTCTGGCTGGCGCTTATCCTCAACCAGAACCTGCCGTTCAAATCGTTCTTCCGCGCGATCGTCCTGCTGCCCTGGGTGGTGCCGACGGTGCTGTCGGCGATCGCCTTCTGGTGGATCTACGATTCGCAGTTCTCGATCCTGTCCTGGGCGCTCATGGAAATGGGCCTGATCGACCACCGCATCAATTTCCTCGGCGATCCCGAGAATGCGCGCGCCTCGGTCATCGCCGCCAATGTCTGGCGCGGCATTCCTTTCGTGGCGATCACGCTGCTTGCCGGCCTGCAGACGATTCCGCAGTCGCTCTACGAGGCCGCCACGCTCGACGGCGCCAGCCGCTGGCAATTGTTCCGCTATGTGACGCTGCCGCTGCTGACGCCGATCATCGCCATAACCATGACGTTTTCGGTGCTGTTCACCTTCACCGATTTCCAGCTGATCTATGTGCTGACCCGCGGCGGGCCGGTGAACGCCACGCACCTGATGGCGACGCTGTCCTTCCAGCGCGGCATTTCCGGAGGCCAGCTTGGCGAAGGCGCCGCGATCGCGGTCGCCATGATCCCGTTCCTGCTGGCAGCGATCCTGTTCAGCTACTTTGGCCTGCAACGCCGCAAATGGCAGCAGGGCGGCGGAGATTGACATGACCGCGATCGAAACGAGCAAACGCCCTGAACTCGACGAAGGCGGCATGGGCTACCTGCAGAGTGTGCCGCGCCGCGTGGTGACGGTCTACCTGCCGCTGCTGATATTCGTCATCGTGCTGTTGTTTCCGTTCTACTGGATGACGATCACGGCGGTTAAGCCCAACCTCGAGATGACCGACTACGCCAATTTCAATCCGTTCTGGGTGGTGCATCCGACGCTCGAGCATATTCGCTACCTGCTCTTCGAGACATCCTATCCGGGCTGGCTGCTCAACACCATCATCATCTCGACCGCCGCCACGTTCCTGTCGCTGCTGGCTGCGGTGTTCGCTGCCTATGCGATCGAACGCTTGCGGTTCTCCGGGGCGCGGCAGGTCGGCCTCGCGGTGTTCCTCGCCTATCTCGTACCGCCCTCGATCCTGTTCATTCCGCTCTCGGTGATGGTGTTCAACCTTGGGCTTTACGACACGCCCTTCGCGCTCATCCTCACCTATCCGACCTTCCTGATCCCGTTCTGCACATGGCTGCTGATGGGTTACTTCCGCTCGATCCCGTTCGAGCTGGAAGAATGCGCGCTGATCGACGGGGCAAGCCGCTGGCAGATCCTCACCAAGATCGTGCTGCCGCTGTCGGTGCCGGGCCTGATTTCCGCCGGCATCTTCGCATTCACGCTGTCATGGAACGAGTTCATCTACGCCCTGACCTTCATCCAGTCGTCCGAAAACAAGACTGTGCCTGTCGGCGTGCTCACCGAGCTGGTGCGCTCGGACGTCTATGAATGGGGCGCGCTGATGGCCGGAGCGCTGATCGGCTCGCTGCCGGTGGTGGTGCTCTATTCGTTCTTTGTCGAGCACTATGTTTCCTCAATGACCGGAGCCGTGAAGGAATAGCCGACATCGTGATTGGGTTCGGAGTATTCCCGACGGCCGGGTTGCCCCGGCGCGGGCCCCCTGCCGGCCGAGGCTGCGGCGGGCTACTTGCCGCAGTATTGATCGTTGACGTTGGTGATGGCGTTGGCGTCGGGGCAGGCCTGCACAGCTTTGCGTGAGGAATGCGCGAGGTCCCGGGAGGGTGTCAGCTGCCGGTGTCGGACTTCGGCGCAAATGCGCGGTCGGCAATGCGTTCGATGAAAGCGACGACCCGTTCCGGCTCGACGAATTGCGGCATGTGGCCAAGACCCTCGACCGGCTCGAAATCGAGCCCGCTGATCTTTTCCATCACCGGCCAGCCATGGATATCGATGCCCAGCACGATGTCGGAAGCACCAAACAGAATGCCGGCCGGCATGGTGATCTCGCGATAGCGTTGCTCGATGCGGCCAAGATCCTGCTCGATGGCCACGACATCGGTCGACGTTGCGTAGAAATGGCTTGGCCGCAGCCCGCACCAGCCGCCGCCCTCGACCATATAGTCGGCCGGCGTCGCCTGCGGCGCGAAGATGAAGGCCAGCGTGCGCTCTGCGTATTTGAAAGCCGCCGGGATCGCCACCGTGTGAGCCATGATCCGGCGCCGCAGCGGCGACTTGACGTATAGCGGGCCGAACTTCTCGCGCGCGTCCAGCTCCAGATGGGTCAGCGGTGCCAGCAAGGCGATGCCGGAAATCGCCTCTGGATGCTCGACTGCCAGAGTCAGCGCGATGGCGCCACCCAGCGAATGGCCGACGACCAGAGGCTTTTCCAGCCCAAGCGCCTCAATAAAGCGCCGCACGATCTCGGCCTGCTCGGGCAGCCGTCCGCTGGCGCCCCCGGCCCGCACCGAATAGCCGGAACCCGGACGATCGAGCGCGATCAGCCGATAGTTCGGGCCGAAGCGTCCGAACAGCCTGTGGCGGAAATGATGAAGCTGCGCGCCAAGGCCGTGCAGGAAGACGATCGGCCGCCCCTCGCCCGTCTCGACATAATGAATGCGGTTGCCGTCGATCTCGATGAATTTACCGCTGGCCGGCACCAGCTTTTCGGCCTTCGCCGCAATCCGCCGCGTCGCCAGCAACGGATAGGCTGCCATGGCCAGCAAAAACAGCACGCCAAGCAGCCATAGAAGAATCGATAACGGCATGTTCTTGCTCAAGGCCCCAAACCGGCACGCAGCATCACCCGCCGAAGGGTCCACTGCAAGGGCGGTGGTACAGGTGGATCCGCCGTTTGGCGGCATTGCCGCCGGCCGTTCGCCGCGCTATCTCAGGCGACCCGTTGCCGGAGCCTGCCATGACCGAAATCGTCACCGCCGCCATGCTCGTCATCGGCGACGAGATTCTGTCCGGCCGCACCAAGGACAAGAACATCGGCCACCTCGCCGACATCATGACGGCGATCGGCATCGACCTGAAGGAAGTGCGCATCGTTGCGGACGAGGAAGACGAGATCGTCGCTGCGGTGAATGCGCTGCGCGCCCGCTACACCTATGTCTTCACCACCGGCGGCATCGGCCCAACGCATGACGACATCACCGCCGATTCTGTTGCCAAGGCCTTTGGCGTGCCATGCGAATACGACGCCAAGGCCTACGCCCTGCTGGAAGCAAGCTATGCTGCCCGCGGCATCGAATACACCGAAGCGCGCAAGCGCATGGCGCGGATGCCGCGTGGCGCGGACCACATCGACAATCCGGTGTCGGTTGCGCCGGGCTTTCGCATCGGCAACGTCCATGTCATGGCCGGCGTGCCGGCGATTTTCCAGGCGATGCTCGACAACGTCGTGCCGACATTGCGGGCCGGCACCAAAATGCTGTCGGCCACCGTGGAATGTCCGTTCGGCGAAGGCCTGATCGGCGGCCCGCTGGGCGACATCCAGAAGGCGCATCCGGACACGATCATCGGCTCCTACCCGAAATATGGCGACGGCAAGTTCTGGACGGAACTGGTGGTGCGGGCCCGCAGCCAGCAGACGCTGGACTCGGCACGCGCCGATGTAGAGGCTATGGTGGCGAGCTTGACCAGGGCAAGCAGGGTGGGCTGATCGGCGGAGTGACGGAACCAAGCATCGCGCAGTGACGTTTGTCACGAGTGGGATCGCCGTAAGAAGTGAGGGATTGCCATGCGCTTCAAGACCATCGTCGCCATATTGCAGAACGAACAGGACGCCGAGCGCGTGCTCGACTGCGCGATCCCGCTGGCCAGCCGGTTCCAGAGCCATCTGATCGGCATCCATGCCGAGGCGCTGCCCGTGCCCTACACCTCGGCCACCGGCTTTCCGGACACCGAGTTCCTGCAGGTTTCGGCCGACATGAACCGGGAGCGGGCCGAGAAGTTGCAGGTCGCCTTTCACAAGCGCGTCGAGAATTCCGGCCTGTCGTTCGAATGGCGCAGCCTCGAGAGTTTTTCCGGCGACAGTGCGCTGACCGGCATCTCGACCGTTCGCACCGCGGACCTGATCATCGCCGCCCAGCGCGAATCGGGCAGCGATCCGAGCGCCGACGTCGACACGCTGGTCTACGACGCCGGCCGGCCGGTGCTGGTGGTGCCGCATTTGGGCCCCCTCGTCACCAGCTTCAAGCATGTGCTGCTCGCCTGGAACGGCAGCAAGGAGGCCGCGCGCGCGGCCTTCGATGCCCTGCCCTTCATCATCGAGGCCGAGAAGACGGACATCATCGTCATCGACCCGCCGGACACGCTCGACGAGGCGCCGGAAACGGCCGGCGCCGAGATCGCCGCCTCGCTGTCCAGGCACGGCGCGACGGTCAGCGTCTCGGTGCTGAGGTCCGGCGGCGCCTCGGTCGACGACATCATCCAGACCAGGGTCGCCGAATCGGGTGCGGACCTGCTCGTGCTCGGCGCCTACAGCCATTCCTGGCTGCGCCAGCTGCTGTTCGGCGGAGTGACGCGGACGGTGCTGCGCACCGCGCCGGTGGCGGCTTTCCTGTCGCGGTAAGTTCGTAGGGACCGCTGGCAGGACAATCGCTTTGCCACTCCCCTTGCCAAGGCCAAGCCTTTCCAGTTAATTCCGCGCGCATTCCTTAGTGTCTGCGCGCGATGCGCGCTTGCGGAGTGCGCGAAAGATGTCCCTGCCCGAAAAAGCCTTCCCGGTCTCCTGGGACCAGTTCCACCGCGATGCGCGCGCGCTCGCCTGGCGGCTTGCCGGCGCCAACAAGGGGCAATGGAAGGCGATCGTCTGCATCACGCGCGGCGGCCTGGTTCCGGCCGCCATCATTTCACGTGAGCTTGGCATCCGCATCATCGAGACGGTCTGCGTTGCCTCTTACCACGACTATACCAGCCAGGGGCAGTTGCAGGTGCTGAAGGAGGTCACGCCGGCACTGCTCGCCGATGACGGGGCCGGCGTGCTGATCATCGACGACCTCACCGACACCGGCAAGACGGCAGGCATTGTGCGCGCGATGATGCCCAAGGCGCATTTCGCCACCGTCTATGCCAAGCCGAAAGGCAGGCCGATGGTCGACACCTTCGTCACCGAGGTCAGCCAGGACACCTGGATCTACTTTCCCTGGGACATGGGCTTCACCTACCAAAAGCCGATCGCCGACGACCACGCCGGCTGATTCGCGCAACGTGTTCCCTTCGGAACGCGCTGGCGCACACTCCTTGAAAAAGTGCCGGGGCGCACGATATTTCCTGAATCTACGCCTGTTGGCGTAGTTAACAAGTCGATATGAAGTTTTTTACTTTCATTGCTTATGATTAGCCGTAAGATTCACGAGACGGCAAATGATTCTGGGAGCTGGGGCAAGCTTCTCCGATGTTGACGAGGCCAACGACGCATAACCATCTGGCCGAAAGGGTCCGGCGACTCTTCGGTACGGCGGCGTGTCGCCTGCAGGTTGCGGCCTTGCCTTGGCGCGATAGCGGGCACGGCGTCGAGATCATGCTGATCACCAGCCGCGACACCGGCCGCTGGGTGCTTCCCAAGGGCTGGCCGGAAGCAAAGGAGCCGCTTTGCGAAGCGGCGGCGCGCGAGGCCGGGGAAGAGGCCGGGCTGCGCGGCACGATCTCGCATCACGAGGCCGGCCGCTATTTCTATGCCAAGGTGCTGGCGTCCGGCGAGGAAGTGCCGTGCGAGGTGCTGGTATTCCCGCTGCACGTCGACAAGGTCGCCGACCGGTGGAAGGAAAAGCGGGCCCGCATCCGCAAATGGGTCAGCGCCGCAGAGGCAGTACGCATGGTCAACGAGCCCGACCTTTGTCAGATCATCGCTCATTTCGGTGCTGATCCGCATCGATTCAACTGAGTCGGCACATGGCTTCCGAGTCGGCATGGCTCTTCGCTGCGGCGAAGGGCTTTCGAGCGTCGCCGGCACCAGGCTTGTCTCTGCAAAAACGGAAATCAGCGCGCTTCTGTCCCCGTTATCCACATATGTGACACACAAGATGTTGGGGTCATAAAAGCTACGCAAACGAATCCTTGACGCCGCAAAACGAGTCGCCTTTTATAGGCCATGCGCTCCTGTTGAGAGCGCGACCGGAAAAGTTTCGAGGCCGGTCTTTTTCCCGGAATATGTGCGTTTTGATCCGCATTCCCGCCTGTTTACGAGGCTGGCGGAGGCGTGGGATTTTCAAGCCTTGGGTGGCGAAAGGGGAGGATTGTCGGACTTGAATAAATTGTCTGTTAACACTATATTTAGTGTTTGCAGGTAGGTTCGACGCTAGATAGAGTGAATTTCCCTCGACCGAGGGCGTTACAAAAAGTTTTCAGTTTTGAGGGACCCACAGGGTCCGTGAGCGCGTTGGACAGCGGCCTCGCAAGAGGTTCGACCGGCAGGGCGGCGGAGACTGTGAGGATGGGAGCCGGCGGTTTTCGAACGCCGGCAGATGGCGGCCATGCGCGTTTCGTCAAGAGGGCAGAAATCCTCTGGGAAAAGCGCTATATGTAGACAAAAGGGACCGGACCAATGCGCATCGAGCGTCGTTTCACCAAGCCAGGGCAATCAGCTTATGCGGAGATCGAATTCCGCAAGGCGCTTTCGGAGATCAAGAATCCGGATGGCTCGGTGGTGTTCCGCTTGGACAACATCGACGTGCCGGCGCAGTTCTCCCAGGTTGCCGCCGATATCCTGGCGCAGAAATATTTCCGCAAGGCGGGCGTCCCGGCACGGCTGAAGAAGGTCGAAGAGACGCAAGTCCCCTCATTCCTGTGGCGCTCCGTCGCCGACGAAGCTGAACTGGCAAAGCTGCCGGAAGCCGAGCGCTACGGTTCCGAGACCGACGCCCGCCAGGTCTTCGACCGGCTTGCCGGTACCTGGACCTATTGGGGCTGGAAGGGCGGCTACTTCAAGTCGGAGGAAGACGCGCGCGCCTTCCGCGACGAGCTCGCCTATATGCTAGCCACCCAGCGCGTCGCGCCGAATTCGCCGCAATGGTTCAACACCGGCCTGCATTGGGCCTATGGCATCGACGGTCCCAGCCAGGGCCATTTCTATGTCGACCCGTTCACCGGCAAGCTGACCAAGTCGAAGTCTTCCTACGAGCACCCGCAGCCGCATGCCTGCTTCATCCAGGGCGTGCAGGACGACCTCGTCAACGAAGGCGGCATCATGGACCTGTGGGTGCGTGAAGCGCGCCTGTTCAAATACGGCTCTGGCACCGGCTCCAATTTCTCATTCCTGCGCGGCGAAGGCGAAAAGCTGTCGGGCGGCGGCCGCTCGTCGGGGCTGATGAGCTTCCTCAAGATCGGCGACCGTGCTGCGGGCGCCATCAAGTCGGGCGGCACGACGCGTCGCGCCGCAAAAATGGTCATCGTCGACGCCGACCATCCCGATATCGAGGAATTCATCGACTGGAAGGTCAACGAGGAGCAGAAGGTCGCCTCGCTGGTCACCGGCTCGAAGATCGTCAAGAAGCATCTCGAAGCGATCATGAAGGCCTGTATCAACTGCGAAGGCAATGGCGACGATTGCTTCGATCCGGCGGTCAACACCGCGCTGAAGCGCGAGATCAAGGCGGCCAAGAAGGACGCGGTGCCGGAGAACTACATCTACCGCGTCATCCAGTTCGCCAAGCAGGGCTATACCTCGATGTCGTTCAAGACCTACGACACCGATTGGGATTCCGACGCCTATCTCACCGTCTCCGGCCAGAACTCCAACAATTCGGTCTCGCTGAAGGACGATTTCCTGCGCGCCGTCGAACAGGACGGCGACTGGCATCTCACCGCCCGCAAGGACGGCAAGGTGCTGAAGACGCTGAAGGCGCGCGATCTCTGGGAAAAGATCGGCTATGCCGCCTGGGCGTCGGCCGATCCGGGACTGCATTTCAACACGACGATGAACGACTGGCACACCTGCGCCTCGGCCGGTGCGATCCGGGCGTCCAACCCGTGCTCGGAATACATGTTCCTCGACGACACCGCCTGCAACCTGGCCTCGATCAATCTTTTGCCCTACCGCAATGCCGACGGCACCATCGACATATCAGCCTACGAGCACACGGTGCGGTTGTGGACCATGGTGCTGGAAATCTCCGTCATGATGGCGCAGTTCCCGTCGAAGGAGATCGCCAAGCTTTCCTACGAGTACCGCACGCTCGGCCTCGGCTACGCCAATATTGGCGGCCTGCTGATGACCTCGGGTATTCCCTATGATTCCGACGAGGGCCGCGCCATCTGCGCCGCCCTCACCGCGATCATGACCGGCACCGCCTATGCCACTTCGGCCGAAATGGCCGCCGAGCTCGGCGCCTTCCCCGACTACGACCGCAATGCGCAGAACATGCTGCGCGTCATGCGCAACCATCGCCGCGCTGCCTATGGCGAAAGGGACGGCTACGAGAAGCTCGCCGTCAACCCGGTGCCGCTGGTCGCCTCGGATCTCAAGCAGCAGGATCTTGCCGAGCATGCCAAGGCCGCCTGGGACCGTGCCATCGAGCTCGGCGAGGAGCATGGCTACCGCAATGCGCAGGCAACGGTGATCGCGCCGACCGGCACGATCGGCCTGGTGATGGATTGCGACACCACCGGCATTGAGCCCGACTTCGCGCTGGTAAAATTCAAGAAGCTCGCCGGCGGCGGCTATTTCAAGATCATCAACCGCGCGGTGCCCGAAGCGCTGCGCACGCTCGGCTATTCCGAGAGCCAGATCGCCGAGATCGAGGCCTATGCCGTCGGCCACGGCAATCTCAACCAGGCGCCGGGCATCAATCCCGGCTCGCTCAAGACAAAAGGCTTTACCGACGACAAGATCGCCGCGCTCAATGCGGCGCTGAAGTCGGCCTTCGACATCAAGTTCGTCTTCAACCAGTGGACGCTGGGCGCCGACTGGGTGAAGGAGAATTTTGGCTTCACCGATGAGCAGCTCAACGATTTCTCGTTCGAGATGCTGCCGGCGCTGGGCTTTTCCAAGAAAGACATCGAGGCCGCCAACATCCATGTCTGCGGTGCGATGACGCTGGAAGGCGCCCCGTTCCTGAAGACCGAACACCTGCCGGTGTTCGACTGCGCCAGCCCGTGCGGCAAGATCGGCAAGCGTTCGCTGTCGATCAACAGCCACATCATGATGATGGCGGCGGCGCAGCCCTTCATCTCCGGTGCCATTTCCAAGACCATCAACATGCCGAACGACGCGACGGTGGAAGACGCCAAGGGCGCCTACATGCTGTCGTGGAAGCTGGCGCTGAAGGCCAACGCGCTCTATCGCGACGGCTCGAAACTCTCGCAGCCGCTCAACGCCTCGCTGCTCGCCGACGGCGAAGAGGACGAGGACGAAGCCGTCGAGCAGCTGATCGCGGCACCGGCCGCGCAGCGCGCCGTTCAGGTGACCGAGAAGATCGTCGAGCGCGTCGTCGAGCGTCTCTACCGCGACCGCGAGAAACTGCCGAACCGCCGCAAGGGCTATACCCAGAAGGCGGTCGTCGGCGGCCACAAGGTCTATCTCAGGACCGGCGAGTTCGATGACGGCCGCCTTGGCGAGATCTTCATCGACATGCACAAGGAAGGTGCCGCCTTCCGGGCGATGATGAACAACTTCGCCATCGCCATCTCGCTCGGCCTGCAATATGGCGTGCCGCTTGAGGAATTCGTCGAGGCCTTCACCTTCACCAAGTTCGAGCCGGCTGGCATGGTGCAAGGCAATGACGCCATCAAGAACGCCACGTCGATCCTCGACTATGTCTTCCGCGAACTTGCCGTCTCCTATCTCGGCCGCCACGACCTCGCCCATGTCGACCAGTCGGACTTCGACAA
Organism: Mesorhizobium sp. ISC25; assembly: GCF_042295465.1. Classification (NCBI taxonomy): domain Bacteria; kingdom Pseudomonadati; phylum Pseudomonadota; class Alphaproteobacteria; order Hyphomicrobiales; family Phyllobacteriaceae; genus Mesorhizobium; species Mesorhizobium sp. ISC25. The sequence goes on from NZ_CP135441.1 coordinate 1,487,829, forward strand.
GACCGCGCTCGGGCGCGGCATCAACGAAGGCAAGGCAACGCCCTTCTCCAAGGGCCTGACCCGCGGCGCCTCGCCGGTCAAGCTGGTGTCGGGCATGGGTGCCGAGCCCAAGGGTTTTGCCGGTTCGGGCTCCGGAATTCCGGCCCGTACTGCACCGACCGCCTTCTCCGGCTCCAACGTGCTGACGCTGAAGCCGGCAAGCGACGAAGCCATCGCCTACAAGCGCGACTACGAAGAGCGCGCCAGGGAACTGGTCGAGGACATCGTCTACGCGGAAGCCTCCGACCCGACGGAGCTGTTCAGCGACGAGGCGGCGAAAGAAGCAGCCGAAGCCAAAGCGCTCGCCGCCAACCGGCGCCAGCAATCGCTGATGCAGGGCTACACCGGCAACGAATGCTCGGAGTGCCACAATTTCACGATGGTGCGGAACGGGACTTGCGAGAAGTGCGATACGTGTGGGGCGACGAGCGGGTGTAGCTGAAATCCCTTGCCGTTGGGCAGGCGACTTTCAGTAGCCTGCCCAATTTGGGAGGAAATGTATGATTGGCAGGGGAACCATCCGGCTGTCGTCGACAGTAGACAAGCGCCGCAGTTTAAAGAGGTTTCAGAAGTACCTATCCTCTGCGCCAAAATTAGACTTCCTGCTGGCGATATATTCGATTCAAAAAATACAAAGTTCTAAAGACGGCGCTCTGCCGTTCTTTGCAGACTTGCCCGACGAGGCCCGGACGACCGATCGTCACTCTAAGTTTTATTTCCATCCATGGTTCTTAGAGACACTGGCTAACGAATTGCTTGCGGCCCCCTGGGAGCCAAAGAAACGCGACGGATTCACAAGAACTTTAGATGCGCGCAGTTTCAGTGCATTCTCTACAAAGCCGAAAATGCTTCTGACGGGCCCGTTCTACGTCGTGTTAGCGTTCTTACACAGATTAACAGGTTGGCAAAATGCCAATTTGAGTGGCAACGGCGATTTTCGACTGTATCACGAATGGCACGTTATCACTAAATTTACAGAACCGATACCTCACGACTTTACTTTAAGGAGAAATACGATATTGAATTTGACACGTTTACGAAGGCTGCATTTGCTATATACGCAATGTTAAGTCAATCGGCAATTCGGACGGATATCGATGCGCAGAGCATTGGCGTCGACAAATCGAATTTTTTGAAGACCATTGAAGTCTTATCTACCTCCATAGAAGAAGCCCATTTTTCAGTCCGAAGACTTCGACAGGGCTACGATCACATCGCTTACGCGCCAAGCATCTTCCGCATTTCGCCACTTATAACGTTTCAGCAAAAAGGAGTCAGGTTCGTAATGACTCCTTTTACAGATCTTCTATTCTATCGAATAACCGAAGGATTATTCTACGATTTTGTCGACAATCCAAGTCTGCGTAATGATTTCTCCGCAAATCTTGAATCGTATATAAGCGGAATAATTGAAAAAAGAGCCGAACAATACGAAGTGGGCGGCGATGTAACTTATGGCCGCACATCCGAGAGAACACCAGACATTCTTTTGCGCTCGAAGAAAAGGGTCGTTGCTGCTGTTGAAATCAAAGGGCGCCGGCAAAGCGCGAACATCCGTTTTGGCGAAAATCCAACAAAAGATTCTGCAGGCGCCTATGAGGATTTGTCCAAAGGTGTTTTCCAACTTTGGAAATATCTTGCCGACAGCTCAAAAGGTTTGATCCCGAGTGAGTTCGCTGCATCAACGGACACGATACTTGGCCTGTGTACTTTGGACAATTGGGTTGAGTCGGCTTACGGCACCGAAGCTGATGTTTATGCGATGGCACACAGGAAAGCTGACGCACACCCGCGAGGAATTCCGCCGGAGCATCGCAAGCGTGTTCCTATATTTAGTTTGAGCGATATGGAGTTCGTACTGTCGCGAAGTGACGTCGAGACTCTCATCGGGATCATCCGTGCCTCCGCAACTGATGAATATAGCGGCTGGTTGCTGGCATCGATATTTTCGTCAAAGTTTCCGTCACGTAGCGCGGTCGAAGATGCCCTTCCATTTGGAGACATTAGCAAACATGTTCCATGGTGGAATAGCCTCGACCCTGACGCTCTTTGACGCTCCTCAACAATGATGCTTAGCGTCACGTTCGCAGCTATCGGCCGGATGTGCTCAAGGAATATGTAGAGGCATAACCCGAGCGCCTTCCTTCTTCCTCAGGGGGGCGCTACTCCGCCTCGGCCACCATCTGCCGTCCGCCAGTCCAGTCGCGCCAGGCCTTCTCGTCGCCACGGAACACGTTGAGGTCGATGCGGCCTCTCACCCCGTGCGACAGGCCGGAGCCGGAATATTGCCAGAACAGCCATTTGCGGCCGGGATAGACCTTTGACGGGTGCGCGGCCACGGCGCGCAGCCAGAATGGATACTCGGGGAATGCGCCGCGCAGGTTGTCGCGGTAGAAGTCGGGCGCGGTGTAGATGATCGGGCGCTGGCCGTAGTGGCGCTCGAGCTTGTCCATGAACACCTGCATCTTCTCCACCACCTTTTGCCGCGACGGGCGGCGCTTGCAGCTGGACTCGCCGTTCCACTCGACATCGATCACCGGCGGCAGCGCGCCCTCGACCCTCGGCACGTTGCGGATGAACCAGTCGGCCTGCTCGCCGGCGGTGCGGCACCAGTAGAAGAAGTGATAGGCGCCGCGCTTCAGGCCGGCGGCATCGGCATTGCGCCAGTTCCTGGTAAACATCGGGTCGAGATGATCGCCGCCGTCGGTCGCCTTGATGTAGGCGAAATTGGCGCCCTGGGCGCGCAGCTTTTGCCAGTTCACATTGCCCTGCCAGCGCGAAACGTCGACGCCGTGGACGGCGAGGCGTCTGGGCGAGGAGGACTTGCCGAAATTGATCGGCTTGGCGTCGCGAAAACCATAGCGTGTGACCGGCTCCGCAAGCATCGCCGGTGCTGCGCGTGTCAGCCGCTTCGGCGGCGACATCAGCGCGATCACCTCGGCCGGCGGTTCGACGTCCTGATCGGGTACGTCCATCGCGACCGGCTGTTCGTCCTGCTCCTGTTCGGCAAAAGCGGGCGCGGCATCAGTTTTCGCCACGGATGCCACCGGCGCGGGTGGCCGCACGACCGAGCTGGTCGTCTCGCTGGACGGCACTTGCAGCGCATCGACACCGGAGGTCGACGTGCAGCCGGCAAGGCACAGCGCTGCGATCGAAAAGATGACGACGCCTGATATCCGCATCTGGACCTGTACGCAAAACACAACAGACCGAAGGCAGGACAACGCCGCCGGACAAACCAAGCTGGATTCCTAACAAGAAACTACCAACAAAGTTTGAATCGAATTGTTAGGGCTTTGCATCCGGACGTTGGCCGGACAGAGGTGCGCTATCTCCCCAACGTTCGGCCACATCGCTGGCTCCGCTTGACAACTCACTAGATGAGATTAGTCTCTACTAATCTTACGGTGTAAGGCTATACTTGGGAGGAAGTCATGCAGCCAGCTGCCCTGTCAGAATTGCAGCCCGTAGTCCCGCCGGAGCCGCACTCGCCCGCCATCGGGATCGACAAGATATCTGGCGATCTCAGCCGCGTTATCGAACGCGCCGAGGTCGATGCCTGGCTCGATCTCTATCGCGCCGCCCCGGCAGACTTTGCCGCAAGGCAAGGCTTGGCCATCGCCGAAGATGGCGATCTCGTCTGGACCACCTGCACGACGATCCCGTTCATCCATTTCAACTGCGTCAAGAATTTCGGTGTCGATAGCGCTGCCACCGAGAGCCGGCTCGATGCGCTTCTGACGCATTATCGCGAGGCCGGTATTCTGCGGCCCTGGTTCTACACCAATCCACATACCGAGCCGGCGACACTCAGCTGCTGGCTCGAGGCGCGCGGCCTGCAGCGTCAGGGCGGCTGGGAACGCATCTTTCGCGACGCCACGCCATTGGCAGCGGAGCCGCTGTTCCCGACGGAGGATGTCTCGGTCGAGCGGGTGACGCCGGCAACGGCAAGGGAATGGGCTGGGTTCATCGACAGCCAATATCGGCTGCCGACCTCACCGTGGCTGCTGGCGCTGGCCGGCCGGCACGGCTGGCATCATTACATGCTGCGGCGGGACGGCGCGGTTGCGGCGGTGCGCTCGATGTTCATCGGTGCCGACGGCATGGCCTGGAGCGGCATCGACGCGCCGGTTCCCGGCATCATGGCGCCGAGCTTCGACCTCGATGCAGTGCTCGGCGAAGCGATGGTGCGCGACGGACTTGCGGCCGGTGCAAAACTGTTCGTGGCCGACATCGAGGCGCCGCAAACTGAACGCGATGGACCGGCCTATCGCAACTATGCGCGCCTCGGCTTCAAGCTCGCTTATTTCCGCAGCCATTACAGCTATTTGCCGGCAAATTCCGGCTGACCGCTTCAAGATCCTAGCCGCACAGCCACAGCTTATGGCAGGTCGTGGCCATCAAGTGGGCCGGCGGTACAAAACGATCGTTGACCGCCACATCATCGTCCGCCCGGCGGACCTTTTCCTCGAGCAGCGTGCGAAGTTCTGCCGGTTGCACGCGGTCGCGCTCCATCACCAGCTTGATCATCGGATCACTCAAGAGTTCGTCCAGGGTGTTGATGCTGTCGTTCATCCGTCGCCTCCTCGACTGCCTGCCCGCACGCAATAGATAGGCAGCAATGATGGCCCACCAATGACGCTTTGCCGGCTATCTCGTGTCGCTTCGGATTAAATTTTGTCCATATTTCACCTCAAGCCGGAGGTGGCGCGCCTTCATATTGCGGCAGGCCGTCGTCGATCTGCACCCAGGGCTGCTTCGAGGCGGTCCAGATGTGCATCTCAGGCCTGAACACCGAGGGATCATCGAGGGAGCCGGTGGTGACACCGATGATGCCGGCGGAATCGCGCCGGGAAAACATCGTCGTGCCGCAACGCGGGCAAAAGCCACGCTTGAGATCGGGCGAGGAATTCACCGTCGCCAACGGCCCGTCGACCGTCACATCGTCAATGCGGAACAGCACGCGCGCGTTGAAGGCGGCACCCAGCGCCTTCTGGCAGAGCCGGCAATGGCAGACGCGCTCATTGATCGGTGCCGCCTCGGCACGGTAGCGCACCGCACCGCACAAACACCCGCCCTGATATCTTGCCATTGCTCCGATCCGTCATTTGGAGAAGATCGGCGAACCGTAGCGACGGGCATGGCAGCGTCAATTGAAAAGCTTTGATAGGGCGCCATCGGTTCCTGTGATCCGGCCGATACACCATGCCCGACGCGCCGGGCCCAAGGCCTCATGGGCGAAAACCGGCCATCTCGCGGGAGATGGCCGGGAGACAGTTGTCCGAGCGTCAGTTCGTTTCGTTGACGACCTCATCCCAAGTCTTGACCTTGGTCTCGGCATTGAGGAACGGCAGCGCGGCAGCTGTCAGTTCCGGCGCGAAGAACACGTCGTAATGGGTGCGGTTCGGCACGATCGCCAGACGGTTCTGCGACAGGTTCTCGCGCATCCAGCCGGCGTCCTTCAATCCGCCGCCAAGCATCTGATAGAATTTGATCTCGTGCTCGGGCCGGTACATGTCGCTGTCGCCGAACACCAGCATCACCGGCATTTTCAGCTTCGGCACGTCGGCCGAATAGTCGTAGTCCTTGCGCATGTAGGCGCCGAGCTGGTCAAGGAGTTTCGGAAAATCCTCCGGATGCGGCGCGACCGCGACGTAGGATTTGTACATCGGCGTGTCCTTCATCATGTCGGCCATCGCCGCGCCGACTTGTGCCTGCTGGCCACGCATCTCGGCATAGAAGCCGTCCGCGGCGTAGCCGGTCGAGACCAGCACCAGGCGGCGCACCGTTTCGGGATGCTGGACGGCCATGCGGAAGGCGACGCCGCCACCCAGCGAATAACCCATGACATCGACCTTGTCGTAGTCGAGCGCCTTGACGATCGCCGCCATGTCGTCGCCCATCGCCTCCAGGCTGAGCGGCCGATCGCCGAGCGCGGTGCGGCCATGGCCCTGCAGGTCGACGCCGATGACGGTGCGGTTTTCGGCAAGTTTTGGCAGGATCGGCGCGAACATGTCGGTCGTGCCAAGGCCGCCATGCAGCAGAAGCAGCGGCTCGCCCTTGCCATAGACGGCATAATAATAGTTCAGGCCGTTGATCGGCAGCAGGCCGGATTTTTCCGGCGTCGGCAGTGTTGCGGTTGCGGTCGTCATGGCGGGCTTGGCCTCCTCTGCGTTGATGGTGCCCGGCGCCGCAAAGAGCGCGGCGGCCGAGGCGAAAATGGCAAAAAATATCGATCTGGACATATCAGTCTCCCTCTCCCGTTTGCATCAAAGTCGCTTTGCGACCTCCTCGAGCTGTTCGGCGCACTGGCCCCAGCCCTCGTGAAAACCCATTTTCTCGTGCTGTTCGCGGTCGGCGACCGACCAATGCGCAACCCGGGCGATGTAGCGGGTCTTGCCCGTGCCCTCGTCCTCGAGTGTCACAATCCCGGTCATGAACGGTTTGGCGGAAGGCTCCCACGCCTTGGTATAGGCATCGGTGAAGACGAGCTTCCTGCCCGGCACGACTTCGAGGAAGACGCCGGGGTTCGCAAACTCGTTGCCGTCCGGACCGGCCATGACGACCAAGCTGGTGCCGCCGGCGCGAACGTCCATCTCCGCGCGCGGCGTCGTCCACGGCTTCGGCGCGAACCATTGCGTCAACAGCTTCGGCTCGGTCCAGCAGCGATAGACGTTCTCGCGCGGCGCATCGATGATGCGGGCGAGAACCAGCTCGCGGTCGGAGTTGGGGGCGATGTCGAGCTTGGTGGTCATGGTGTTTCCTCACATGTCGGTTTTGGCTTTCGTGTCTAGGACGAACCAACAAGACGCAAGCCGACACGGTCCGCGAGAAAAAATCCGCGGGACCGGAGATGCGAACGAGGGAACTGAGTGGCTTCAATGGCGCTTGGCTTGCACCAGATAGGCGTCGATCTCGGTCTCGCCGAGCCACTTGGCCGCTTCCAGCCGATGCAACCCTTCGACCAGGATGTGGCGCTTGCCGTCATGGCGCACCTGGATCGGCATCTTCATGCCGTTTTCCAGAATGTCCTCGGCTAGATGGCGGACGGTTTCGGGATGCAGCGTCTTCTTGCGCGCGGTCGGCACGTAGATGTCGTCGACCTTGACCTTTTGCACTCTCAGCATATCGGCTCCCGTGGCGGACAGGCCGCCCTTTGTGAGATAGTCTGTTTGGCCGGCAAGGCCAAGGGAACAGCCCGGCAATGGCTGGCCCGATCGTTTCCAATTGACGTTTGGCCGGCCGATGGCCGAAATGGCGGCCTTCGACCTTAGCGGTGTCCATGAACCATCTGCCGACCGAGTTTCCCGATTTCGGACTGACGCCGGAGCAGCGACGCCAGGCGGTGCGCAGCCATTACTGGGAATGGCCCGGGATGGATGGCGGGCGTGGCGAAATCTGGTGCTACAGCGACCGTTTTTCCTACCGTCGTGGCGACATGGTGGCGCTGCATGTCAGTTCGACAGCCGCCAGTTTCGGCATCGCGATCATCCGCGACGGCGGCGCGGAAGCGACAATGTTCGAGGAGGCCGGTATCGTGGCGCGCTGGCAGGATACGCCGGATCAATGTTCGGTCGAAGGCTGCGGCTGGCAAGCGTCGTTCGAGTTTCGCATCGGCAACGACTGGCCGTCCGGCGCCTATCGCGTCACGCTTGAAGCAGATGGCCGGGACGGCAAGCCGATCCGCTGCCACCATCTTTTTATCGTCGCGCCGCAGCCCGGCAAGAAGCCTGGCCGTGTGCTGCAGGTGGCGGCCACCGGCACCTGGCTCGCCTACAATACATGGGGCGGTTCCAACCACTACGAGGGCATCACCGGGCCAGGCCGCGACCAGTATGCACGAATGGTGTCGACGCAGCGGCCGTGGTGCCGCGGCTTCGTCGTGCTGCCCAGGGACGCGCCGCGCGTGCCGCTCGAAGTCGCCGTGCAGCCGAAAACCGTGCCGCGCTATCCGCACATGGAATGGGCCTTTGCCACCGGCCATTCGAAGAAATACGCCTCGTCCGGCTGGGCAAGCTACGACAGCCACTTCTTCCGCTTCGCCGAGCGTGCCGGCTACGCCGTCGATCTCGCCAGCCAGCACGATCTGCATTTTTCGCCCGACATCCTCGACGGCTATGACTGCGTCGTCTTCGTGGGCCACGACGAATACTGGACCTGGGAGATGCGCGATGCGGTCGATGCTTATGTCGAGCGCGGCGGCCATGCGGCGCGCTTTGCCGGCAATTTCATGTGGCAGACCAGGCTGGAGGACGAAGGCCGCCGGCAGGTCTGCTACAAATACCGCGCTCGCGCCGAGGACCCGGCCTATCGCGGCGGCGATATAAGGCGCGCCACCAATTCCTGGGAAGCGCCGGAAATCGGCCGGCCGGGTGCGGCGACCTTCGGCCTCAACGCGACAAGAGGCGTCTATGCCGGCTGGGGCGGCTGCGCACCGCGCGGCGTGCGCGGCTTTCCGGTCTACCGGCCGGAGCATTGGGCCTTTGCCGGTACCGGCATCTACTATGGCGACCTGCTCGGCGCCGACAGCCATGTCTATGGCTACGAGGTCGACGGGCTCGACTTCGAGATCCGCGGCGGCCTGCCCTACCCCACGTCCGACAGCGGCGCACCGGACGGCCTGCAGGTGCTCGCGGTCGGCATGGCTGCCCAGGTCGAGGAAAGCGCCGACATTGCGTTCGAGGACCAGTTTCTCGGCGACGAGGACGGGCGCTTCACCGCCGAAACGCTGTTCGGCGAGGCAAGCGACGCCAATCTCGACAAGGTCAAACGCGGCAACGGCATGATCGTCAATTTCCCGCGCGGCAAGGGCGAGGTGTTTCACGCTGGAAGCTGCGAATGGGTTGCCGGCCTGCTAAGGCAGGATGCGATGGTCGAGCGTGTTACCAGAAATGTCCTCGACCGCTATCTCGGAAAGTCATGACATGCTGAAGTCCCCTGCCCCGGAAGCCCGCGAAGCCTCGCATCTGTTTTATCTGTCCAGCCTGCGCCGGCCGCTGATCGACCGCGCCGAAGGCATCTACATGTGGACGCAGGACGGCCGCCGCTTCATCGACGGATCGAGCGGGCCGATGGTCGCCAATATCGGCCATTCCAACCGCAACGTGCTCGACGCGATGAAACGGCAGATGGACCGCGCCACCTTCGCCTACCGCCTGCATTTCGAGAACGAACCGGCCGAGGAGCTCGCGCGGCAACTGGCGGCCAAACTCCCCGAGAGCCTGGACCGCATCTTCTTTGTCTCCGGCGGCTCGGAAGCTACGGAATCCTGTATCAAGCTGGCGCGGCAATGGGCGGTCGCCACCGGCCAGCCCAGCCGCTGGAAGGTGATCACGCGCTTTCCCTCCTATCACGGCGGCACACTGGGTGCGCTTGCCGTCACCGGCGACGATGCGCTGGCCGAAAATTTTACGCCGATGATGCAGGTCATGCCGACCGTGCCGGCGCCCATCGCCTGGCGCGACCGCGACAATCTATCGATGGAACAGCGCGGCATCCGCTACGCCGATATGCTGGAAGAAAAGATCCTCGCCGAGGGGCCGGAAAGCGTGCTCGCCTTCATCATGGAGCCGGTCGGCGGCGCTGCCACGGCAGCACTTGTGGCGCCGGACAGCTATTATCCGCGCATCCGCGAGATCTGCGATCGCTACGGCATCCTGCTCATCCATGACGAAGTGATGAGCGGTGCGGGTCGCACCGGAAAATTCCTCGGCGGCGACCACTGGAACTGCAAGCCCGACATCGTTGCGCTATCGAAGGGGCTGGGCTCGGGCTACGCGCCGCTCGGCGCACTTGCTGCACCGATGCGGCTGGTGCAGCCGTTGCTCGCTTCCGGCGGCTTCCAGCATGGCCATACCTATGCCGGCAACCCGCTCGCCTGCGCCGCCGGGCTCGCCGTGCTCGGCGAAATGGACCACCTCGGCCTGATCGCCAACGCGGCTGTCATGGGCGAGCTTTTGATGGACGAGCTGAAGGGATTGGCGAAGCGGTTTCCGTTCATAGCCGACATCCGCGGCAAGGGCCTGCTCACCGGTGCCGAAATGGTCGCCGACCCGGACACGCTGAGGCCGATCGAGCCGGCAAAGAAGGCCACCCAGCGTCTGCTCGACCTCGCCTATGAGCGCGGCCTGATCATCTACGGACGCAAGGTCAAGGGCGGTGTCGACGGCGACAATTTCATGGTCGCGCCGCCGATGATCGTCACCGCCGCGCAGATCGGCGAGATCGTATCCATCATCGGCGACTCGCTCGAAGTGCTGGCCGGTGAACTCGACCTGCCGGTCGAAGGCTGAGGGGCGAACCATGGCGCCGCGAAAAGTCATTATCACCTGCGCCGTCACCGGGTCGGTGCACACACCATCGATGTCACCGCATCTGCCGGTGACGCCGGACCAGATCGCCGCAGACGCGATCGCTGCCGCCGAGGCCGGCGCTTCGATCCTGCATCTTCATGCCCGCGACCCCAAGGATGGGCGGCCTACCGCCGACCCCGAGGTGTTCATGCAGTTCCTGCCGCGCATCAAGCAGGCGACCGACGCGGTGATCAACATCACCACCGGCGGCTCCTCGCTGATGACGCTCGACCAGCGGCTGGCCGCGCCCCTCAGGGCCGAGCCGGAAATGTGCTCGCTCAATATGGGTTCGATGAATTTTGCGCTGTTCCCGATGCTCGACCGGCCGCGAGAATGGCGGCACGAATGGGAGCCGAAACTGCTCGAGGCCACGCGCGACACGATCTTCAAGAACACCTTTGCCGACATGGAGACGGTGCTGGAGAAGCTTGGGCGTGGTTGCGGCACCCGCTTTGAATTTGAGTGCTACGATGTCGGCCACCTCTACTCGCTTGCGCATTTTCGCGACCGCGGGCTGGTGTCGGGACCATTGTTCATCCAATTCGTGCTCGGCATATTGGGTGGTATCGGCGCCGACCCCGAAAACCTGGTCCACATGAAGCGCATCGCCGACAAACTGTTCGGCGACAGCTACCAATTTTCGGTGCTGGCCGCCGGACGCCACCAGATGCCGATGATCTCGATTGCGGCGGCGATGGGCGGCAACGTCCGCGTCGGGCTGGAGGACAGCCTCTACGACGGCCGCCAGCTCGCCAAGTCCAATGCCGACCAAGTGCGCCGCATCCGCAGCGTGCTCGACGGGCTGTCGCTGGACGTCGCAACGCCGGCCGAGGCACGGCAGATGCTGGCGCTCAAGGGCGGCGACCGCGTGGCGTTCTGATGGTTGTATCCTGAGATGACTGTGATCCGTCACACCCCCCTCTGGCCTGCCGGCCATCTCCCCCTCAAGGGGGGAGATTGGCAGCTTCGATCTCGTCGCCCATCCTGCAATGTCGGCAATTGGCGAAAGCCGCAATGGAGTCCAATCTCCCCCCTTGAGGGGGAGATGGCCGGCAGGCCAGAGGGGGGTGCCTGGGCGCCCTGCCTGCCGTGAGTACGTCATCAACAAATGTACTTATCCGCCCCGGCCGGGTGGAAGACGTCGAAACCATCCACGCCGCACTCCTACGGCTCGGCGCGCATGTCGGCGCACATCAGGAGATCACCTCGACAGCTCAGGATCTCCGCACCTATGGCTTTGGCGAAAAGCCTGCCTTTTCGACCTTGATCGCCGAAGTCGGTGGCGAAATTGCCGGGCTGTGCCTCTATTTTCCGATCTTCTCGAGCTGGATGGGACGGCCCGGCGTCTATGTGCAGGACCTCTATGTCGAGGACCGGTTTCGCGGCCGCAGGATCGGCGAGCGCCTGCTACGCCGGGTCGCGGCGCAGTGCCGGAAGGCAGGCGGCGTCTATCTCAGGCTGTCCGTCGACACCGACAACGAGACCGCCAAGGCTTTTTACGAACGGTTGGGCATTGCCTGGTCGAGCTACGAGCAGGTGCAAAAGATCGTTGGCGAGGCTTTTTTCGCCTTTGCCGATGCACCGGAGGAGCCAACATGAAAGTCTTCTATGCCGAAGAACAGAAGCGCCACGACCCGAAGGCGTTTCTCTCCAGCGGCGCGCCGCAGCCCAATCCGGAAAAGCCGGAACGGGTCGAGCGATTGTTAGCCGGCGCAAAGGCTGCCGGCTGCACGATCGAACGGCCGCGGGATCACGGGCTCGGCGCGATTGCCGCGGTGCATACGCCGGAATATCTCGATTTCCTTCACCATATCTTCGCGCGCTGGCAGCGCATCGAGGGCGCCTCGGCCGAGGTCATCCCCAACATCCACCCGATCGCGCGGAACGGCTCCTATCCGGCCTCGGCGGTCGGCCAAGCCGGCTACCACATGGCCGACACCGCCTGCCCGATCTCCGGGGAGACGTGGCAGAGCGCGCTTTGGAGCGCCTGGAGCGCGGTTGAAACCGCCGAGGCGGTGATGTCGGGAGCGCCGGCCGCCTATGCGCTGTGCCGGCCGCCCGGCCATCACGCCTTTGCCGATGTCGCCGGCGGCTTCTGCTTCATCAACAATTCGGGGGTCGCCGCACAGGTTCTGCGCAAGCAGGCGGCGCGGGTGGCGATCCTCGATGTCGACCTGCACCACGGCAACGGCACGCAAGGCATCTTCTATGCCCGGCCGGACGTGCTCACCGTGTCGCTGCATGCCGACCCGGTGCGGTTCTATCCGTTTTTCTGGGGCTATGCCGACGAGCGCGGCGAAGGCGCCGGCCTCGGCTACAATCTCAACCTGCCGCTACCGCGCAAATCCGGCGATGCGGCTTTCCTCGAAGCGCTGACGGCAGCGTTCCAGCGCATCAACGCCTTCTCGCCCGATGCGCTTGTGGTGGCGCTGGGGCTAGACGCCTTCGAAGGCGATCCGTTCGGCGGGCTGTCGGTGAGCACGCCTGGTTTTTCGCGCATTGGCGAGGCGATCGCCGGGCTCGGCCTGCCGACGGTCATCGTCCAGGAAGGCGGCTATCTCTGCGACGAGCTCGGCGACAATCTCACCGCTTTCCTCACCGGTTTTGGCGGCGCCCACAAGCGATGATCCGCCCGCGAGGCCCGCTCAGGATCGTTCCTGCCTCAGCATGGCGACAACGCGGTGCACGCTCTCCAGCGTCTCGTCGATCTCGGCTGAAGTGTTGTAATGAGCGATGCCGATGCGCACCACGCCCTGCTCGGCCGGAATGCCGAGCTGGTGCACGATCTCCCAGGCGTAGTTGTGGCCGGACCACAGGAAGATGTTTTCCGCATTCATCTGCCGCACGATCGTCTCCGGCACGATGCCTTCGACAGTGAACGACACCGTCGGCACACGCTCATTGATCCGCTTCGGATCAGTGATGCCGTGGATGGTCAGGCCGGCAATATCCGACAGACCGTCGATCAGCTGTTGCGCCAGCGGGTTCTCGTAAGCGATTGAAACTTCGAAGGCTTTGGCGATTTTCCGTCGGCGCGACGCTTGCTCGCCGGCTGCTGCGCCCAACTCGGCAAAATAATCGACAGCCGCCGACAGGCCGGCCATCAATTCAATTTGCGGCGTGCCGAGCTCGAAGCGCTCCGGCAAGGCATTGGACGAGCAGCGGCATTTATACGGCTGCAGCACATCGACGACGTCCAGCCTGCCCCACAAAATTCCCATATGCGGGCCGAAGAACTTGTAGGCCGAGCAGATCAGAAAATCGCAGCCAAGGTTTTGGACGTCGATCAGGCCATGCGGCGCGAACTGGACGGCATCGACGTAGACCAGCGCACCAGCCTGCCTCGCGATACGGGTCAACGCCTTCACCCGGTTGATCGACCCGGTGAGATTGCTGGCATAGTTGAGCGCGACGAGCCGCGTCCTCTCGGAAAGTAGCGCGGCGAGTGCTGCCTCCTCGACCTGCCAGCTCTGCTGGTCGAAAGGCAGCCAGCGCACGACCAGGCCAAGGTCTTCAGCCAGTTGCAGCCAGGGCGAGATGTTGCCCTCATGGTCCATGCGGGTGAGGATGATCTCGTCGCCGGGTTTCATCGTACGGCCAAGCGTTCGCGACATGTGGTAGGTCAACGTCGTCATGTTGGCGCCGATAATGATTTCCCGCGGACTTGCCGCGCCAAGAAAATCCGCCATCGCCAGATGGGCCTCGTCGACAATGTCCTGTGCCGCAATGGTGGTCTCGAAGAAGCCGCCGAGATTGGCATTGGTGGTCAGCAGGCAGCGTGACACCGCGTCCGCCACCGCCTGCGCCACCTGCGTGCCGGCAGGATTGTCGAGATAAATGCGCCTGCGGCCCTTGTCGGTCAACGACAAGGCCGGAAATTTCGCGCGCACCGCGTCGATCCGGAAATCCATGGCTGTTCCCCTCTCCTTATGACGATCGGACAACCACGTCCCGACGCATCAAGGGCACGGATTGCCGACGCGCTGGTGGATCGCGTCGACGGCTTTCTGCATCTCGTCGGTCCAGACCACGTCGGCGGAAGAGAGCGCCATTTCGAGTTGCGAAATGGTGGTGGCGCCGATGATGTTCGAGGTGACTAGGGGCCGGTTCGAGACATAGGCATTGGCAAACAGCGCCGGCTCCATGCCGAAGGTGCGCGCCAACCGGTTGTATTCGAGCTGCACCTCGGCAGCATTCGGCGTCTCGTAGCGCTGGCCGCGGTTGAACAATTGCGAGCGCGAGCCCTGCGGCCGCGCGCCATGATCGTATTTGCCGGTCAAATAGCCTTGCGCCAGCGGCGAATAGGCAAGCAGCGACACCTGCTCGCGCTCGCAGACTTCGGCAAGGTTCACCTCGAAGGTGCGATTGACGAAATTATAGGCGTTCTGCAGCGAGGCGACGCGCGGGCCGAGGCCCTTGTCGGCTTCGGCAATAAAACGCATGACGCCCCAGGAATTCTCGTTCGACAGGCCGAAATGGCGGATCTTGCCGGCCTTCACCAGTTCATCGAATACGGCAAGCGTCTCAGCGATCGGCGTCTCGCCCTCCGGCACGCCGGCGGCATCGGACCGTCGCGGTACGGCGCCGATGCGGTTCGGATTGGCGCCCCACGGCACGTCGCGTTCCGGCCAATGGATCTGATAGAGGTCGATGTAATCGGTGTTGAGCCTGGCAAGTGACTTATCAATAGCGTCGAAGATGTCGGCGCGAACCAGTTTCGACGGGCGGTCGCCGCGAAACCAGGTGTTGGCGGTGCGGCCGACCACTTTGGAAGCGAGGATCACCTGGCTGCGGTTGCGCTTCGCCTTCATCCAGTTGCCGATGATTGTCTCGGTGCGGCCCTGCGTCTCCGCCTTGGGCGGGATCGGATAGAGTTCGGCGGTGTCGATGAAATTGACGCCGCGAGCAACCGCCAGATCCATCTGGGCGTGACCGTCCGCCTCGGTGTTCTGCTGGCCCCAGGTCATCGATCCGAGGCAGATCTTCGACACGAAAAGATCGGTCTGGCCGAGACGGCGTTTGTGCATGGAGTTTCTCCGGCGGGAATTTTGCGCGGCTGCGCGAGGAGGAAGCAATAGCATACAGGAAAGCGCCGCCCGCTTCCAAGCCCACCGACGGTGGGTCAGGCGACTTTCCCAGGACGCCGGCGGACGGGGTTCATCCCTGCGGCCAATAAAAAGCCGGACTGCATGTGAAATGCAGTCCGGAAGTTCGCCAGGAAAGGCGAGGAAAAACCGGCCAAGTGCCGGCACTGAGGCCTACGGTTGAAGCACCGCAGAAGTTCGCCGGAACAGCCGAATTATGTCAAAAAAGATCAGGGCAGCATGGCTGCCATGCGAATGCTGCACTGCACAATTGTCATGATCTGCCTATATTGACGGCCGTGGAGGTTCAATAAGGGGCTTGAATCATGGGATTCTTCACTGAAATGTTCGCCCGTCCGCGTCCGCGGGAACAGCTGCGCTATCGTGCGGCACTGGCGCTGCTCCATTCGATGAGCAATGCCGATCGCGCCGATATCGGCGTCAAGCCGGCCGATTTCCCGCGCATCGCCCGGGAAATGTCCCTGCGCTAAACAGCGCACCGTGAGATATCCGCCGCAGCGGGATATCTCACGAGCGGATCTCAACGCAATCCGAGGAAGGTCGACTTGCCCAATGGCACGCCGTTGTGGCGCAGGATGTCGTAGGCGGTGGTCAGGTGGAAATAGAAATTGGGCATGGCAGCGTGCAGCAGATACTGCATTCCCGGCATCGAAACCTCGCGTCCCGCAAGCCGCAGTTCGACCATCCTGTCATCTGAACCATCGAATTCGGCCGCCGAAAATGTCGCGAGATGAGCCAATGTCTTGGCAAGGCGCGCCTGCAGATCAGCGAAGCTCGCCTCATTGTCCTCGTATTTTGGCACCTCACGCCCGGCAAGCCGCGACGGCGCGCCCTTGGCGTGATCGGTCGCAATCTGTACTTGCCTGGTCAGCGCAAACATGTCCGGCGCCAGCCTCGCCGTCAGATACACCTGCGGATCGATCTTGCGATCAGCCGCATTTTGCTCGGCAATGTCCAGCACATTGGCTAGTGCCTTCAGCCTCGCCGAAAATACCGGCACGGATGCTTCATACATTGATATGGTCACAAGAAATCTCCACGCGGCCCGACTGCCGACGGCGAGAGGTAGCGCTTTCGCAGGCGATTGTTCAAGCGTCACCACGCCGCCGCAATCGATATGATAGGATTTTTCATCGAGTGGAGGTTTCCGATGAGACGCGCCCTTTTCGCAACGGCCGCTTTTATCTCTCTTGCCGTTGCCGGCCAATCGGCGCTCGCCGCAGACGCGCCTTATATCGACGACAGGTCGAATGCCGAAGCGGTCATCCGGTCGCTTTATAGTGCCATCAGCCGGCACGAATTCGCGCGCGCCTGGGACTATTTCGGAGACACCAAGCCGGCCAAGGATTTCAATTCCTTCGTCAAAGGCTATGACGGCACGGACACGGTCGAAGTCAAAACCGGTGGCGTATCCGAAGACGGGGCTGCCGGCAGCATCTACTACAGCGTTCCGGTCGCCATCCGGGCGACGGCCAAGGACGGCAGCGAGAATGTCTTTGCCGGCTGCTATACGCTGCGCCAGATCAACGCCTCGATCCAGGAACCGCCATTTCGCGCGATCTTCATCGACAAGGGTGCGCTGAAACCGTCAAAAGCCGATTTCGAGGATGCCGTGCCGGCAAGCTGCGGCGAAGGACCGCCGCCGCCTAAGAAGGACGCAGCGCTTGAGCAGGCCAACAAGGCGTTTGCCGCGACTTATGGCGACCAGTGCGACAAGGATCTTTCGGCGCAGGAGCCGGACATTTTCTCGATCCACTATAAGGACAAGGATGCGGCTGCCAGTGATCCCGAAAGCGAAACCCGGCTTTTCCATTTCGCCTGCTCGGCCGCGGCCTACAACGAAAACTCGATCTATTACATGAGCGACGACGTGCTTGGCGTGAGACAATTGCAGTTCGCCGAACCTGAAATGGACATTCGCTACGAGAACAATGACAGCGACGGCAAATTGCTGGGCATGACCATAGTTGGCTTCCAGACCTCCGGCTGGGCAACCAATTCCGATTACGACGAAGAGACCAAGACGATCACCACCTTTAACAAGTGGCGTGGCATCGGCGATGCCTCTTCATCGGGGACCTATCTGTTTCGCAACGGCGATTTTTCCCTGGTCCAGTACGACGTCGACGCGTCTTATGACGGCGAGGAAAATCCGCAGACGGTCGTCGACTACAACACCGCGCCTTAAGGGGCCTTCGACAACATCCAGTTGAGCGTGCTGCGCCAGTCGGTCATGCGGATCGGCGTGCCGTGCGTGCCAGTCTCGAAGCGGACGAAGCGGGTCGGATAGGTTTTCGACTTGGCCAGAATCGATCGGAAGAAGGCTTCCTGTTTCTCGATTGGAAACACCGGGTCCTTGCTGCCTTGGCCGAAGAAGACCGGCACACGACGCTTGAATGCGGGGCTCGAGAAGAAACTCTCGTCCCATAGCGAGCCGAGCAGCAGCAGCCCGTCGATGCGCCCGCCGGTGTCCTTGCGGGCGGCCAGCTTCCAGCACAATGAGCCGCCCATCGAGCCGCAGGCGACGAAGATTTTTGCGCTCGGCGATAGGTCGGCATAGTGGTTGATCAGCGCGGCGATCTGGGTGGCACCGGTGTCACCGAAATCGGAAAAATCCGGCGACAGATAGAGGCCGCCATTGCCGGCCATCAGGTTCTTGATGCGGTTGAAATTGCCGCCGAAGGTGAAGTCGTCGGTGCCCTGCTTACGGCTGCCGCCCTGCCCGTGCAGATAAAGCACGATGATGCTGGCGCCCCCGACCTTGCCGACGGCGATGTGGCGGACATCGCCTGCATCGGTCGGCAGCAACAAATCCTGCTGCACCTTACGCACGCCGGTTTCGGTGTATTGCGCGTGCACACGACGCTCAGGCACTTCGTCACGAGCGTTGATGTCGCGCATCTCACGATAATCGATAACCGAATACGCGCCGTTGTTTTCGGATGAGAGCGTCGCCGGATAGGCGAAGAGATCATCCTTGAAGGGTTTGAGTTCGAGAGCGTTGGCGTAGGCGGCGCAAGAGAGCGGCAAAAGAATCGCCATCAGCAGGGCCGGGAGGCCAGAGGGAGGCAAGCGGAACCGGAAGCAGGAACGAAAGGCCATCCCGCAGCCATGCGTTTTTCGGCTTCGGTTTGTCAATCCTGCAGCACGCCGCCGGCGCTTTCCAGCGCCTCGCGCGTGTCGACATCGACGGCTGCCCCTTCGCCGATCTCGACATCGATGACGTCGAGCCCTTCGGCCTCGACCAGATGGCGGGCACCGGTATCGCCTTCGAGGTGAGCGATCGCGGCAAACAGCGAGCGCGGCAGCACCACCGGGTTGCCGCGCCGGCCATCGTGCGAGGCGCGCACCACCGATCGCCATTCGGACTTGCGGAACGCCTCGATCAGCCTGTCGAGGTCGGCCGAGGCGACGCCGGGCATATCGCCGAGGACGATCATGGCGCCGGTGGCGTCGCCGGAAATCTTGGCGATGCCTGCCTTCAGCGACGAAGACAGGCCCTCGGCGAAATCCGGATTGTCCGCGAAGATCACATCCATGCCCGACAGTGCATCGCGCACGCGCTCGCGCTGGTGGCCGGTGACGACGATGGTGGCCGCGGCTTTCGAACCGATCGCGCGCTCGGCAGTGCGACGGACCAGCGGCTTGCCATCGAACAGCGCCAAGAGCTTGTTCGGTCCGCCCATGCGGCTGGAGCGGCCGGCGGCCAGAAGCACGATCTCGACCTTTGGTTCGGCTTTGGCCGGCAACGGCTCGCGCGGTTGCGGCCGCGTCGGAATTTCCATCAACAGCCCGCCGACGCCCATGCCGGCAATATCCCTGGCGGTCACATCGAGGCCGGCGATCAGCCGGTCGAGCACCCAATCGAAGCCGTTCTCCTTGGGGCTGCGGGCGCAGCCCGGCGCACCGATGATGCGCTTGCCGCCTAGTGTGCCGAGCACCAGCAGATTGCCGGGATCGACCGGCATACCGGCGCGGATGACAGTGCCGCCCGCCCTTTCGATCGCAGCGGGAACGACGTCGCCAAAATCGGCCATCGCCGAAGCGCCGAAGATCACCACCATATCGTTGTCGCGGATCAGCGAGGCCGCAGCCTCGGCGACGGGGATAATTTCATGCGGCGTTCGACGCTCCGCCGTCAGCCTGCCGCCCGAACGCGCCAGGCGTGCTTCGGTGACGCGCAGCGTCTTGTCGAGCACGCTGGGTTTGATGCCGGGCAGCACCGTCTGGATGACGCCGACGCGCACCGGCTGATAGGCGTTGACCGCAAAGATCTCGCCGCCGGCGCAGATCCTTGCCACCGCATCCACCAAAGCGGAGGCGACCGCAAACGGAATGATCTTCACCGTTGCTATCATCTGACCTTTTTCGACCGGCGCATGCTGCGCGAGCGTGGCGATGGTGATCGTCGGATCGACAGCGTTGATAGCGTCGATCATCGCCGCATCGACGGTGAACATGCCGGCAGCCTGCGCGTGGAGGTTGACCCTGCCGGTCGCGGCGGGCTTCGCCTCGATGTTGCGGTGGATCATACATGCGGCGATCTTTTCGGCGGCCGCATCCTCGCCGAGATCATCGGGCGCCAACACCGCCGCGACGACCTCGGAAATGCCAGCGGCCTTCAACAGGGACACATCCCCGGCGCTTAGCCTGTGCGCTTTGCGAAAGCGGCGCTCTCCGGCTGTGGTGGCGTGCGCCAGCACTGCCCCTTCGGCCGCATCGATCGCAACGGGACCAAATTTCACGCGACCGCGCCTTTGGATTCGAGACCGCGGGAGCGAAAGGCGTGGATTGCTTGCGCCAGCACCGCGACGGCGATCTCGGCCGGGCTGGCGGCGCCGATGTCGAGGCCGATCGGGGCATGAATGCGAGCGATCTGGTCGGCGGTCGCCCCTGAAGCCAGCAGGCGTTCCACACGTTTGGCGTGGGTCTTGCGGCTGCCGAGCGCCCCGACATAGAAGCAACCGGCGTCGAGTGCCGCCTTCAGCGCGAAATCGTCGATCTTCGGATCGTGGGTGAGAGCAGCCAGCGCCGTATAGCTATCGAGCGGCTGGCGCTTCAGCGCATCCTCCGGCCATTCGGCATGTAGCGCGATGTCGGGAAAGCGGTCGGACGTGGCAAAGGCCGTGCGCGGATCGATGATCTCGACAGGATAGCCGGCGATCCTGGCCATCGGTGCCAGCGCCTGGCTGATGTGGACGGCGCCGATCACCACCAGGCGCGGCTGCGGCAGATGTGCGTTGAGGAAGAACGTCCGCCCCTCAGCTTCGACCGAACCGGAATTGCCCGTGCGAAATGCCTTGGCGATGGCCGCCCCGAGTTCGCCGGCTACCTGGTCGCCCTCGCGCACGACACGGTCGCGGCCGTCGCCGAGGTCGGTGACCAGGATCGCCGCGCGGCGGGCGCGGCGTTCGGCGTTGAGTGTCTTCAGCGCGTAGGGATCCATCCGAAATCAACCCAATCTTTCGACATAGACCTTGATGCGGCCGCCGCAAGACAGGCCGACCTGCCAGGCGGTTTCATCGGCGACGCCGAATTCCAGCATCTTCGCCTTGCCGCTATCGATAACATCGACCGCCTCGGTGACCACGGCGCCTTCGACGCAGCCGCCCGAGACGGAGCCGTGGAAATTGCCTTCGGCGTCGATGACCAGGTGGCTGCCGACGGGACGCGGTGCCGAACCCCAGGTTTCGACCACGGTGGCGATGGCGACGTCCTTGCCGTCCTTCATCCAGCCCTCCGCGATGACCAGCGGGTCGCGGGCTTCATCGAGATAGATACTGTGTTCCATGATTTTCTCCCTAGGAGACATGTGGTTATGCGACGCGCCTCGCGCCAGCCTCGATCCACCTGCGCGGGTCAACCGAACGTACCGAATTTTTATCCAGCGACGCACAGAGATCGGCGAGCGCATCGAGATTGTGCACCGAACGGAATTCGTCGACACGCGGCAGCATCGCCTTGATGCCGCGGGCACGCGCCTCGAAGCCGTCGAAGCGCAGCAGCGGGTTCAGCCAGATCAGCCGCCGGCAGGATTTATGCAGCCGTTCCATTTCCTCCGACAGGCGTCTCGTCGATCGTCCGCGGCGCCGGACGCTGTTTCAACTCGGTCATTCTGTCTCCGTGGGCGCGGCCATCTGAAAGCCTCTACAGAGCGTGGTAGCCGCGGTTGTGATAGATCAGCGGCCGCAAATTATCGCCGATGCGCAAACCTGTCACATTGCCAAAAAGCACACGGTGCGTGGCCAGATCCTTGGTGTCGACCAACTCGCAGTCGAAGACGGCGAGCGCGCCCTTCAACGTCGGTGAACCGGTCGAGATCACATCCCATTCGGCCAACGCGAAACGCTCCTCGACCGGCAGGCCGGTAATGCCGGAAAAGCCGATCGACAGCGGCTCCTGATCCGAAGCCAGCGTGTTCAGGGCAAATTTGCCGTTTTCCACGAACGGCTCGTTCTTGGAATTTTCACGATTGAGGCAGACCAGGATGGTCGGCGGCGTGTCCGACACCGAGCAGGCCGCGATCACCGTCGCGCCGCGCCTGCCGGCGGGGCCATCGGTGGTGACTACATGTACATGGCCGGCAAAATGGGCCATCGCGTCGCGGTAGGCCTGCGGCCCGATGTCATTCTTCTTCAGCACCGATGATTTTCCACTGGTCAGAGCCAACCGTTATATACGGGGGATATTGCATGCCACAAGCGAAGTGCTTGAGCTATATCCCGAATTCGCGTGTTGCGCCAAAGCTGGCCAGCCTTTAGGTCTTGACGGCATTGGCGCCGGCAAAACACGCGATCGGCGCGGAGGAATTCTTCGCTCGCATGCGACCCTGGACAACCACAATAGCGGTGCTGGCCTGGCTCTCGGTCGCCGGTAATGCGAGTGCGGAGACGCTCCTGATCGGCGTCGCGGCACCTTTGTCGGGCCCGTCGGCGATCCTCGGCAAACAGATCGAGGCAGGCGCGAAAATGGCGGCTGAAGCTGACGGTACCGAGATCAGGACGATCGATGACGCCTGCACGGCCGATGGTGGCGCCGCCGCAGCGAGGGAATTCGCCGCGGCGAAAGTCAATGTCGCCGTCGGTTTTCTCTGCACCGACGCAATCGAGGCGGCGCTGCCGATCCTGAAGGACGCTGGCATCCCGGTGATCACCGTCGGCGTCCGCACGGAAAGCCTGACCGACCGGCGCGCCAAGACGGGATGGCCGATCTATCGTCTCGGGCCGCGCGGCGACGACGAGCGCAATGCCGTCGCAGCCATCCTCACCCGCCTATGGCAGAACGAGCTGTTCGCCGTCGTCGACGATGGCACCATCTACGGCCGCGAAATGGCCGAGACGTTTCGGGCAGCCGCCGAGCAGGCGGCTCTGAAGCCGGTGTTCGTCGACACGTTCCGGCCGCAGCTCGACAACCAGATCGGCCTGATCGGCCGGCTGAAGAAAGCCGGCGCAACGCATGTCTTTGCCGGCGGCGACGGCGATGATGTCGCCATTATGGGCCGCGATGCCGGCCAGCTCGACACCGGCATGGTGTTTGCCGGCGGCGAAGCGTTGCGGGCGCCGCTCGGCGACGCGCCTTATGCCGCCGGCACGCTGATGATCGCGCCGCCCGAATGGGCCGATGTCGCCGACCCCAAGGTGCTGCAAAGCTTTGCCGGACAAAACATCGTGCCGGAAGGTTACACGCTGCCCGCCTATGCCGCGGTCGAGATCGCCAAGGCGGCCTCAGCATTGACGCAAAGCTCCGGCGAGAGGCTGGCCAACGTGTTGACCGCGCGCGACTTCACCACGGCGATCGGACCGATCCGCTTTGACGAAAAAGGTGACCTGACGCAAAATCCTTATCGCGCCTACCGTTTCGACGGCGGCCGTTTCGTGCCGGTGGAGAGCCAATGATGTCCAGCACAGGGATGTTCCATACGGGTCCGCGCAATCTCATCACCGACGTCGCCGGCCTGCGTGTCGGCAATGCGGCTAATGCCAAGCTGAAATCCGGTGTGACCACCGTTGTCTGCGACGAACCGGCCGTCGCCGGCGTGCAAATCCTGGGCGGTGCGCCGGGCACCCGCGAAACCGACCTGCTCGAGCCGCACAATTCGATCCACGCCATCCATGCCGTGGTGCTTTCGGGCGGCTCGGCCTTTGGCCTCGACGCCGCGTCGGGGGTGCAGGCGGCATTGCGCGAAAGAGGCATCGGCGTCGAGGTCGGTGGCTTTCGCGTGCCGATCGTGCCGGCGGCGATCCTGTTCGACCTGCGCAATGGCGGCGACAAGGATTGGGGCCGGTATCCGCCTTACCGCGATCTTGGCTACGAAGCCGCGCAAGCCGCCGCGATCGACTTTGCGCTCGGCACTGCCGGCGCAGGTAGCGGGGCTTTGAGCTCCGGCCTGAAGGGCGGGCTCGGCTCGGCCTCGACAGCGCTGGACAGCGGCGTCACCATCGGCGCGCTCGCCGCCGTCAACCCGACCGGCTCGGTGACGGTCGCCGGGACCCGCCATTTCTGGGCGGCACCGTTCGAGATCGGCGACGAGTTCGGCGGCTTAGGCTATCCCCACCCGATGCCTGACGATGCCAAAAAGATCCTGCTGAAGTTTCGTGACAAGCATGCCGCAGAGCAGGCGGAAACCGGCGCCAACACGACCATCGCCGTGATCGCCACCGATGCGATACTCACCAAGGCCGCCGCCAAACGCCTGGCGATATCAGCGCATGACGGCTTTGTCCGTGCCATTTGGCCGACGCACACGCCCGCAGACGGCGATCTGGTCTTCGCGCTGGCAACGGGCAAGAGCGGCATCGAGCTCGCACCCAACGATGCCATCGATCTCTACGCCGCGGCCGGCGCCACGATGGCGCGCGCCATCAGCCGCGGCGTCTTTGCCGCGACGCCGGCCGAGGGCGATCTGTTCCCGGTCTGGTCGTCGCGCTGACCGCGCCACGCTCATTCGGGTGAGCCGTAATCAGACTGGACTTAAGATCAGGTGGGTTCGGATTTTTCTTCTTCGAACGTGACCGCAACATCCGAGTTTGCTGAGAGCCGCACCTTCTGGCCCTCGACCTCGGCGACAAGGCTGAGAGGAATGAAGTGGTGATGGCCCCGGTGAGCGCCCTCGCCGCTGTCGCGCTTGGTCAGCTTGATACGATCCCCGTCAACCTTGTCGACGGTACCGACATGGACGCCGTCGGCGCCGATCACTTCCATACGTTCACGAATCTTGGCTGCATTTGTCATGAGGGTCTCCCTTAGAGCGCCGCTCGTCCTTTTGAACGCGCAAAGGACGCTCTAAACATTTTGAATCAATGCACCGTGCCTTCCGAAAATCGATCCTGATTTTCGGAAGGCACGATGCGGTGAAGCTGCCGACAATAACAAACGACGGCCGGATTGGATGCACTGACTTTGTGTTTCAGTCAGCACGATCTTTTGACGGCATCGTGATAGGAATTTAACGGCGTCGACCGCCTGAATGGAAAGCCCCATGCGAAATCTTGCCCTGTTTGCCGTCTGCCTGCTTGCCCCGCTTGCAACCTTGGCCGCCGCCCGCGCAGGCGATGTCGCCGAGCTTGAGATCCTCGGCTTCAGCCGTGATGGCGGGGTCTTTGCCTTCGAGGAATACGGCGTCCAGGACGGATCGGGATTTCCCTATGCGAACCGCTATTATATCGACACGGCCGACGACAGTTTCCTGAAGGGTTCGCCGATCCGTGTCCGGCTCGACGACGAGAATGCTGCGGTGGACGCAGCGCGGCTGCAGGCCCGGCAAAAGGGCGAAGCGATCGTCAGTCAGGCGGAACTGACGGCAAATCGCGGCATCACCGCCGGCCTCAACCCGGTGACCGAGCTTTCTGCCGATCCCTTCCGGATGGTGGTCAATCCGCGCCCGATCTTTTCGCCGGTCGACGATCCGCTTGAGTTCCGGCTCGACCAGATCGGCATGAATGACACCGAACGCTGCCAGAGCCAGGGCGAGATCAATGGCTTTCGCCTGCTGCGCATCGAGGCGAAGGACGGCGGCCAGACGAGGATTATCCACGAGGACAAATCGATCCCGCAAAGCAGAGGCTGTCCGAATGGCTACCAGATCGGCGCGGTTCAGACATTTTCGCTGGATAGCCTCGGCGCCTATGCCGTGCTGATCGCGGTGCGCCAATACGGCTTCGAAGGGCCGGACTATCGCTGGATCGCGGTAACCGGTCGCCTGTGACGGTCCCCGCCATGCGCTATAGCGCTCTGCGCCGTCTCCGCCGCGCTCTGCCGTCGCTGCGCACCGCATTTGCCGGTGCCTTGCTGTGGGCCACAGCGATGGGCGCCAGCGCGCTGCTCAATCTGCTGCAGTACGATTGGGAGACCCCGGCAAAGATCCGCTTCGTCTCGCTGCTTTATGCTGCCGGCGGTGCGCTCGCTTTCCCGATTGGGCTGTTCCTGGCGCGGCTCGTCTCGCTCGGGCGCCACTGGGAGATCGCCCTCGCCGCCGCCTTCGTCTGCTTTCTCGCAGCGACGATCGCCTTCACCGGCGGCCTCTTTGGGCTGCAATACCGCTCCTACTATGTCCAATGGCATGCGCCCGCGCTCACCATCACCTGGGTTTTCCAGTTCGTGTTCACGATGTTGACGGCACTCTATCAGTTCGTCGTCCTCGGCATCCGGCTGTATTTTCCGCTCGGTTTCATTGCGCTCGCTGTCGCCAGTGTCTGGTTGGCACGCCAGCAACGTTGAGCATTTTGCCTGCCTCTGTTAGGACGCGGGCAAATGCTCTTGCAAGTCAGGACCGACTGATGATCCCTCGCTACTCCCGGCCGGAAATGGTGGCCATCTGGTCGCCCGAAACCCGGTTCCGCATCTGGTTCGAGATCGAGGCCTACGCGTGCGACGCATTGGCGGAGCTCGGCGTCATCCCGAAGGAGGCCGCCAAGACCATCTGGCAGAAAGGTGGGGCGGCGAAGTTCGATGTCGAGGCGATCGACGAGATCGAGCGCGTCACCAAGCACGATGTCATCGCCTTTCTCACCCATCTTGCCGAATTCGTCGGGCCGGATGCCCGCTTCATCCACCAGGGCATGACATCCTCCGACGTTCTCGACACCTGTTTTGCCGTGCAGCTCACCCGTGCCAGCGACATTCTCCTGGCCGACATTGACGGGCTGCTTGCGGCGCTCAAGCGCCGCGCCTTCGAGCACAAGGACACGATCACAATCGGCCGCAGCCATGGCATCCATGCCGAGCCGACCACCTTCGGCGTCAAGCTGGCGCAGGCCTATGCCGAATTCTCGCGTTGCCGCGAGAGGCTGGTGCACGCACGCGAGGACATCGCCACCTGTGCCATCTCCGGTGCGGTCGGCACCTTCGCCAATATCGACCCCTATGTCGAAGAATATGTGGCCAAGAAACTCGGACTGAAACCGGAGCCGGTGTCGACGCAGGTGATCCCGCGCGACCGCCATGCGATGTTCTTCGCCACTCTCGGCGTCATCGCCTCGTCGATCGAGCGGCTGGCGATCGAGGTGCGTCATCTGCAGCGCACCGAGGTGCTCGAGGCAGAAGAGTACTTTTCACCCGGACAGAAGGGTTCGTCGGCGATGCCGCACAAGCGCAACCCGGTGCTGACCGAGAACCTCACCGGCCTTGCCCGCATGGTGCGCTCCTTCGCATTGCCGGCAATGGAGAATGTGGCGCTCTGGCACGAGCGCGACATCTCGCATTCCTCGGTCGAGCGCATGATCGGGCCCGACGCGACGGTGACGCTCGATTTCGCGCTGTCACGGCTGACCAGCGTCGTCGACAAACTGCTTGTCTACCCAGATAACATGCTGAAGAACATGAACAAATTCCGCGGCCTTGTGCATTCGCAGCGCGTGCTGCTGGCGCTGACGCAAGCCGGCGTTTCGCGCGAGGACGCCTACGGGCTGGTGCAGCGCAACGCCATGAAGGTATGGGAGCAAGGCGCTGATTTTCTTGAGGAACTTCTGGCTGACAAGGACGTTGTCGCAGCCTTGCCCGAGGCCGAGATCCGCGAGAAATTCGACTTGGGCTATCATACCAAGCACGTCGATACGATCTTCAGCCGAGTGTTTGGAGAAGCCTGATGATTTCGGCGGCCGGAGATTTCGATTTCCTTGCCTTGCCCGGGCGCGGCAATTCCGGGCCGGATCATTGGATGTCGCATTGGTGCCGGGTGTTCCCCAATTCGAGCCGCGTGCTGCAGGCCGAGTGGGACCGGCCGAAGCCTGAAGACTGGATCGGCCAGGTAGATGCCGCGGTGGCCGCCGCACCGCGCCGCATCGTGCTGCTTGCGCATTCGCTGGCGGTGGCGACGGCGGTGAAGTGGGCTGCTAGCGCCAGTCAAAGCCAACTCGACAAGGTCGCGGCGGCATTCCTGGTTGCCGCGACCAATGTCGAGGATGCCGATCCCTCATTCGACGCGGTGCGCCCGTTCGCGCCGATGCCGCTGAGGCGCCTGCCCTTCCCGACATTGGTGGTGGCGAGCCGCACCGACCCACGCGTCACCTTCGACAAGGCGACCGCTTTTGCCGCCGCCTGGGGCGCGGATATCGCCGATGCCGGCGATCTTGGCCATATGGGGAACGAGGCCGGCCTGGGCGTATGGCCAGCGGGCCTGCTCATGCTTGGACGCCTGATTGAGAAGGCGAACCTCTAGCCTACGCCTTACCGGGAATCGTCCTTATCACCGTGCCCCACGGATCCTCGCGGGTGGTCTCGCTTGCGGCATTGTCCGAACGCATCTCGACCCAGGCCAGGCCGGAGCGGGCGGGATCGCGGCGACCGGCGCCCGGGCTCTGCCACGCATTTGCGCCGATGTGGTGATGATAGCCGCCGGACGACAGGAATACCGCCGCGCCACCGTACTTTGCCACCGTGTCGAAACCGAACTCCTGATGCCACCATGCTTCGGCTTCTTCTGGCCTGCCGACCCGCAAATGAACGTGGCCGATAATGCTGTTTTCCGGCGCGCCCTGCCAGCCGGTGTCGCCTGCCGGCACCTCGGCAACGACCGACGGAATGTTCAGCCGCTCCGTCGCCATCGCAATCTTGTCGCCGTTCCATTTCCAGTCCTGCGGACGGCGGTCGGCATAGATCTCGATGCCGTTGCCTTCCGGATCGGTTAGATAAAGCGCCTCGCTGACCAGATGATCGGATGCACCCTCGATGCCGATCTTGCCGGCGATGGCGTGGTTGATCCAGCGGCCGAGATCGGCACGGCTGGGCAGCAGGAAGGCGGTGTGGAAAAGACCGGCGCTGCGCGGGTCATCGGGTTTCGCAGCCGGATCCGCTTCGATGTCGAGTAAAGGGCGATTGACTGCGCCGAGCGTAATCGTGCCGCCGGCGCGGCTCAGTTCCTGCAAACCGACGACTTTGCGATAGTAGGCAGCGAGATTCTCTGCATCCCGCGCCCGCAAGCCGACGCGGGCAACGCTGACCGGGGTCGTCGCGGCAAAAGGCAGTTCGCTCATCAAAGTGCTCCGTTCAGGCGGCGCTCGACAAGCTTCCAATGGAGGAACCCGGCGCCATCAATCATTCTACGCCGTGTCCGTGCCAAAATCTCGGAACAGCCATTCTTTTCTAGCGACAGATCGTCGATCGCGATCGTTCACACAAGAGCGCAAGAAGCGAACATGGTGTTCACAATAGCGAGCAGAACCGGACTCGTGAGAGGCCGTTTGCGTGTCGCTGTCGAGTTCATACACGGTTGCACCCGACTGCGCCTCTCGCTACATGCGCGCCATGAAAGTCAGGGAAGCAGATATTCTCATCGTGCCGGGCTACACCAATTCCGGCCCTGATCATTGGCAGAGCCGCTGGCAGTCGAAACTGTCGACAGCGCGCCGCGTCGAGCAGGCGGAATGGTCGAAGCCGGTGCGCGAGGATTGGACGGCCGGTGTCGCCAAGGCGGTTAACGAGGCCGAGCGGCCGGTCGTCATCGTCGCCCATTCGCTTGGCGTCGCCGCGGTCATCCAGGCATTGCCTCGGTTCGAGAGGCCAGTCGCCGGCGCTTTCTTCGTGGCGCCGCCCGATGTCGCCAATCCAGAGATAAAGCCGAGGCACCTGATGACCTTCGGCCCCTATCCGCGCGACCCGCTGCCGTTTCCGTCGGTGGTGATCGCCAGCCGCAACGACCCGTTCTGCGCCTTCGGCGTCGCCGAGGACATTGCCGCGGCGTGGGGCTCGCTGTTCATCGACGCCGGCGATGCCGGCCATCTCAACGCGGATTCCGGCTTTGGCCCCTGGCCCGAAGGATCGATGACGTTCGCGAAATTCCTGACGGATCTCTAGGAAGCGATTGAGCCTCTGACGCTGCTCAGCAGGGTCTTTGCCCCAAGCGAAATCAGCGAATGCTCGGAACCCATCGCCAGCAGCCGGTAACCCATCGACACCACGCGACCGGCGATGGCCGGTTCCATCACATAGATCGCCGCATGCTTGCCGGCTTTGCGGGTGCGCTCGGCGATCGAGGCGACGGTCTCCATCATGCTCTCCAGCGTCGAACTGACGGTGGTGCCCTTCGACCAGGCGATCGAGAAATCCGAAGGGCCTAGGAAGATACCGTCGATGCCCGGCGTGTCGAGGATGCCATCGAGTGCATCAAGCGCGGCGCGCGTTTCGACCATGGCGAACGCCATGGTGCGCTGGTTGCTGTCGCGCAGCCAGTCGGCATAATCGCCCTTGCCATGGCGCGGAAAGGCATAGGTGGGGCCCCAGGAGCGCTCGCCGAGCGGCGGGTATTTCATGGCGGCGGCAAACAGCTTTGCGTCCGCCACTGAATTCACCATCGGCGCAATCACAGCCTCGGCGCCGAAGTCGAGCGCGCGGCTGGCCATGTCGAAGCGGCCGACCGGAATGCGCACCAAAGCCGGCTTGTTGGCGGCCAGCACCGGCACAAGCCCGCGCAGCACGCTGTCCTCGTGATGGCCACCATGCTGCATGTCGAGCGTAACCGCGTCGAACCCTTGTCTGGCCAGTATCTCGACCGTCAAGGCATCCGGCACGCCGGACCACGCAGTGAACAGCGTCTCGTCGGCCGCAAGGCGTGACTTCAGGGACATTGGCGATTTCCTCTTTGGTTGCAGCAATTCAGCCGGAAATGACCGCAAAGGCAAAGAAAAACCGCCCGGCTAGGCCGGGCGGTCGATTGGTCTAGAATGCGATCGGAACGAGCGGAAGGATCAGGTGTTCTTGATCTGCTCGATCGCCTGCGCCATCAATTCATCCATGGTGCGGCGGATCTGATGGTCCGACTGGTCGATGCCGGCTGCATCGAAATCCTTGCGTATCTTGCGGAAAACGTCGTGATCGCCTGCTTCCTCGATGTCGCTGACGACCACTTCCCTGGCATAGGCGTCGGCATCGGAGCCTGACTTGCCGAGCTTTTCGGCAGCCCACAGGCCGAGCGCTCTGTTGCGGCGTGCCGCAGCCTTGAACCGAAGTTCCTCGTCGAATGCGAATTTGCGCTCAAAGCCCTCTTCGCGGTCTTTCATGCTGCTCATGGCATCCCTCCGTGAAATCCGATTCGTTGTGCCAATATGTGTTGCCGGAGCACAAACCAAAAGGGCGCCGGCCGGTCAATATGCTACATTGCTTGCTGCGCTGCGGCATTTCGGTCCCCGAAAGCGGTTGATTGAAAGGATTTGCCGATTGAGCAAACAGTGCGATTGGGATAGACACCGGCATTGAACCCCACCGTCGCCATCTTATTTTAGGCAGACGGACAGGAACTGGTCGCTTGCCGCCTGCCCGCAAATCCAGAGAAAAATCAGATGAAAAATCGCCGCCGCATTTATGAAGGCAAGGCCAAGATCCTCTATGAGGGACCGGAGCCTGGCACGCTGATCCAGTTCTTCAAGGACGACGCCACCGCTTTCAACAAGAAGAAGCATGAAATCGTTGATGGTAAAGGCGTGCTCAACAACCGCATTTCCGAGCACATTTTCAACCACCTCAACCGGATGGGCATTCCGACCCACTTCATCCGCCGGCTCAACATGCGCGAGCAGCTGATCAAGGAAGTCGAGATCATCCCACTCGAAGTGGTGGTGCGCAACGTCGCCGCCGGCTCGCTGGCCAAACGCCTCGGCATCGAGGAAGGCACCGTGCTGCCGCGCTCGATCATCGAATTCTATTACAAGGCCGATGCGCTCGACGATCCGATGGTCTCGGAAGAGCACATCACCGCCTTCGGCTGGGCGAGCCCGCAGGAGATCGACGACGTCATGGCGCTGGCCATCCGCGTCAACGACTTCCTTTCCGGTCTGTTCATGGGTGTCGGCATCCAGCTCGTCGACTTCAAGATCGAATGCGGCCGCCTGTTCGAAGGCGACATGATGCGCATCGTCGTCGCCGACGAGATCTCGCCGGATTCCTGCCGGCTGTGGGACGTGGCGACCCAGGACAAGCTCGACAAGGACCGCTTCCGCCGCGACATGGGCGGGCTCGTTGAAGCCTATCAGGAAGTTGCCCGCCGCCTCGGCATCATGAACGAGAACGAGCCGCCGCGCCCTGCCGGACCGGTGCTCGTCGCTTCGACCGACGGTGTCAAAGGCAAGCCGCACTGACGGCTTGCCCGCTCAACAGGTGAACAGGAGCATGTCCAGCGTGATCAAGGCCCGCATTACCGTAACCCTCAAGAACGGCGTGCTCGACCCACAAGGCAAGGCAATCGAGCATGCGCTTTCCGGAATGGGTTTCGGCGGCGTCGGCCAGGTGCGGCAAGGCAAGGTTTTCGATATCGAGCTTGCCGAGGGCGACAGGGCCAAGGCCGAGGCGGATCTGAAAGCCATGTGCGACAAGCTTCTGGCGAATACGGTGATTGAGAATTATAGTGTGGCCATTACCTGAGGTTGTGCCGGAGGGTAGATGACCGAGATCAATGGAAGCCTGATTTTTGAAGTCCTCAAATCCATTCAGTTGCGGCTGGACACGATGGATTTGACACTTGGCGAGGTAAAGTCCGAGTTGGGTTCGATCCGTGGTCATCTCGTCGCCACCGAGGGCGATGTGAAGAACATTTACGGCGTGCTGGCGCGGCAGGACGATCGCCTCGAACATATCGAACGCCGCCTAGAATTGCGCGAACTCGCCGAAGCCCAGAGGCCCTACGAACCAAAATGAAATCAGCCGTCGTCCTGCTCCCCGGCCTTAATCGCGACCGTGACATGATCGCGGCGCTGACCAAGATTTCCGGCACGCCGCCGGTCACCGTCTGGCAGACCGACACCGAAATTCCCGATGTCGACCTGATCGCCATTCCCGGCGGCTTTTCCTTTGGCGATTATCTCCGCTGCGGTGCCATTGCCGCGCGCATGCCGGTGATGCGGGCTGTCGCCGAAAAGGCGGCCAAGGGCGTCACGGTCATCGGCGTCTGCAACGGTTTCCAGATCCTGGTCGAGGCAGGCCTGCTGCCGGGCGCCTTGATGCGCAACACTTCGCTGAAATTCGTCTGCCGCGAGGTGAAGCTGCAGATCGCCAACGCCAACACGATGTTCACCCGCCGCTACCAGCCGGGCCAGGTCATCCGCGCGCCGGTGGCGCACCATGACGGCAATTATTTTGCCGATGCCGAAACGCTGGCCCGCCTCGAAGGCGAAGGCCAGGTGGTGTTCCGCTATGCCGAAGGCACCAATCCCAACGGCTCGATCAACGACATTGCCGGCATCGTCAACGGCCGCAGCAATGTGCTCGGCCTGATGCCGCATCCGGAAAACCTGATCGAAGCGGCGCACGGCGGCAGCGACGGCCGGGCGCTGTTCGAAAGCGCGCTGGGCATCGCCGCTTGATGCCTTCAATTTTCCTCCTGGAGCGACGGTCATGAAACTCTATTCGCGGCCGTTGTCGCCCTATTCGTCGATCGTGCGGGCGCTGGCCTATATCAAGAACGTGCCGCTCAAGGTCATTGCACCGCCGCCGGGATTTCCCATCCCTGAGGCATTTCGTGCCATCTCCCCGCTCAACCGGATTCCAGTGCTGATCACCGGCTCGGGCGAAACGATCGTCGAATCCGTGGTCATTGCCGAATATCTGGAGGAGCGCTTCCCCGAGCCAGCGCTGCTGCCCAAGGATTCGAAAGACCGGGCGCTGGTGCGCATGTTCGCCCGCATCACCGACCTCGACGTGCTCGCGCCGATGATGAAGCTGTTCGAGCTCTATTTCGTGCCGCAGAGCAACGAGGCGGAGATCAAGGCACAGTTCGCCCGGCTGCATCACGGGCTTGCGGCAATCGAGGCTCGCATGGCTCACGGCCCGTTCGCGCTCGGCGACGACATCTCCTTCGCCGATGCCTGGCTGACGCCGACCCGCTTCATCTTCAACAATTTCAGGACAACGATCGGCCGCCCCGACCTGCTTGACGCCTATCCGAAATTCGATGCCTACGAGCAAATCGCCTTGCAGCATCCGGCGCTGTCGCGCGTCTGGGGTGAGATGACAGACGGTCTGAAGATCTTTCTGTCCGAACTCGAGATGGGCGCCGCTTGAACATGAGACTGACGACCACGCGCCTCGCCGTCGCTACTGTCGCCGGGCTTGTACTCGCCTCATGCCAGTCAGGCCCGAAGAGCACGCCGGCGCCGGCGGGCAAGAGCGCGTCACTGCTTGCCATGGAACAGGTGGCAATCGCTGCCCACAAATGCTGGATCGCCAGCAAGGACCCTGCCTTCAAATCTTACCAGATGGCCAACGAACTGAATTCGTTTAGCGGCACGCCCCGCTTCCTGCTGGTGCCGGCCAAGCATTATGGCGGAAAGCCGCTGCTGGTCGTGCAGGCGCAAGGCAATTCGAGTCGCGTCGACGTGTTCGGTCCATTGATGGCGGAACCGCTCGGCGCGCGCATTGGCTCGGACATTGCCCGCTGGCAGGCGGGCAATCCTGCCTGCGGCGCTGCTGCCTAGCCCAATGGGTCGGTTGCTGCAGATCACTGGTCTGGTCGTCGGCCTGGCCGGGCTCGTCCTGCAGCTCTGCATCACCGTCCCGGCGTCAATGGAAGCCGGCCGTGGCTTTGTCGGCTCGCTGGTCTTCTATTTCAGCTTCTTCACCATCCTGACCAACATCGGCGCGGTGCTTGTCCATGCCTCGTTGCTGTCATCGACGGGTTACGCCTGGTTTCCGGCCTTTGCAGGGCCACGGATGCGAGCGGGCGTAGCCGTCGCCATAACGCTGGTTCTCATCGTTTATGCAACAGTCCTGGCGCAGCTTTGGCAGCCGCAAGGATTGTTCCTGCTCTGCGACGTTCTCCTGCACTATGTGACGCCGGTGCTGTTCGTGCTGTGGTGGCTTGTGGCGGGCGCCGACGGCTCGACGCGGTGGCGTGACATCTCCTGGTGGATGATCTATCCGATCGCCTATCTGGCCTACGCGCTGCTGCGGGCGCCGATCGCCGGCGAAGTGCCCTACCCGTTCCTCGACGTCTCCAAACACGGTGCTACCAGCGTCGCCGTCTCAGCTCTGGCGATCACCGGGCTTTTTCTGATGCTGTGCATTGTGGCGGTGCTTGTGGACCACGGTGTCACGCGGATCAGGGCGGAACGCGTCCGTCCGCGATGACGCTCTCCCGCCCTGGCCGCCTTTAGCGTCTTGGCACGGTTCGCGCGGCGCCTGCACGGATCGCCGCAGCAGCTTCACCGGCGATCCGTGACATGAACTTGCGCGTGAATTGGCCAAGCGGCTTGGCATCCTCGAGCGCCCAGCTCGTCGCGAGATCATCGGTGTTGAATTCATCGACGATTACCCAGGCTGGCGTATAGAGAGTGGCGCGACGGGCCTCCGTCTCAGGAATCTCGACATAGTATGCGTCAGGGCGTGGCGGCTGACTCGTGATCGGAAAGAGCAGGGTCTGCTTGCGGCCATTCTTACCGGCAACGATCAACATAACGCAAGTCGGCCGCGCCTTGCGTCCGCTCTCCTCGCCCCGGTCATATTCCCTTGCCCACAGATAGGAGTAGAGAATGATCTGTCCGTGGCCAAGCTCAGTCATCCCGGACATCATCTCGAGCGATTGCGTCGAGGCCGACTAGAAGCTGGTCGCGTTCCTCGGTCGACAGATCCTCAACGCGGTGTGCCCGCTGAGCGCTGCGGCCGGTAATGCGGTCGAACTGCTCCGCGGTCAGGAGCACGAACTTTCGCTTGCCGTGCTTGGTGATGTCGACGGGACCACGGAACGCAGCCTCGACGACCTCGCCGGATTTGTTGCCGAGATCTGTGAGCGTGAAACTCGCCATGGCAATCTCCTTCACGCCCGAAAATAGGTAAAATAGCTGTTTTCAGCAATACCCCTATTCATCGGAGGCGTCGCAGGTGGGAATCCTGTGAAGGCAAGAAGGAGGTCGCATCTCCGCGATGACCAGCGTGGCGGCTCAGTCCCAGAACGGCCTCAGACCCTCACGATGGGCATCGCCGCGCGAAATGCCGATATCCTTGAGCTGGGCGTCGGTCATCTCGAGCAGGACTAGCCGACTGCGCCGGCGATCCAGCAGGCTGTCGATCCATCGGACGAATGACGTGACCACTTGCACGAGCCGGCGAACATAGGATCTCCGGCCCGACGAGCGGCTTCCGGTCAATTCAACTGCCGCGTAGCGGATTGTCTCTATTGTACCCATTTTCTTTCTGCCAAGATTGCAATTGTGCCGTTTTGTACGGCCCGCTTCATATGTATTGACTCCCAACTCGGTGCAATGTACAAAATTGTCACCATGACAACTTGGCTTCCAGATCTTACCGCCGGTACCGGCCCGCTCTATCAGCGGCTTGCCGATTCCATCGAGACGGACATCGACCGCGGCCTGATCGGTGCAGGGGCAAAGCTGCCGCCGCAGCGCGATCTGGCATACGACATCGGCACGACCGTCGGCACCGTCGGCAGGGCCTATCAATTGCTGCGTGAGCGGGGATTGGTCAGCGGCGAGGTCGGCCGCGGAACCTATGTTCTCGCTCAACAGTCGGAGAGCGCAAAGCCGGAGTTCCTGGGGCCGGTCGAACAAGGCACGCGCTATATGGATGCGCCCGGCGACAAGCTGCGCTTCGATAGCACCGCCGCACCGGATGTCGGCCAGGGTGCCATCGTCGCCGACGTGTTGACACGCACGGCGCAGGACCATCCGCATGAGATTTCAAGCTACACGCGTGATTTCCCGGACCGCTGGTTCGAAGCCGGCAGGCGCTGGCTGTCGCGCAATTCCTTTCGCCCGGCGGCGGATGCCATTGTCCCCACGCTCGGCACCCACTCCGCAGTGATGGCAACAATTGCGGGGCTCACCGCCCCCGGCGACTATGTCGTCTTCGAGCACCTCACCTATTCGCAGATTTCCCGCAGCGCCGGCCTGATCGGTCGCCGGACCGCACTGGTGGCGGCTGACGACGAGGGCATCGATCCCCAGGATTTCGAGCGCGTCTGTGCGCAAAAGCACCCGAAGATGATGTTTTTGATGCCGACGGCCAAGAACCCGACGCTGACGACGCTGTCGGCATCGCGCCGCGAGGCAATCGCGCGTGTCGCCCGCCAATATAACGTCGTCCTGGTCGAGGACGATCTCTATGGCGGCCTGACCGACGACCCGACGCCTTTATTGGCCGAATATGCTCCCGAACGGACTATCGTTGCCGGCGGCCTGTCGAAATCGGTCGCGGCGGGTGTTCGCGGCGGTTGGCTCGCTTGCCCGCCGGCCTATCGTCACCGCATCCGGGTCGCCCATAAGATGATGACGGGCGGCCTGCCCTTTCTGCTGGCGGAGGTGGGCAGCCGGCTGGTGCTGTCCGGTCAGGCCGCCGAGATGCGCAAGCGCAGCATTGCCGAGATCGGCGCGCGCATCGCGATCGTGCGCGAGACACTCGACGGCTTCGATTTCAAGGCGCTGGATAATGTGCCCTTCGTCTGGCTCACTTTGCCCGACCCATGGCTTTCCGGCACTTTCAAACAGGCCTGCCTCGAGCATGGCGTGCTCATCGACGACGAGGACGAGTTCAAGGCGGGGCGTTCCGAACAGGCCTTTCACGGCGTGCGGTTTGGCATCTCGCAGCCGCGACAGCGGGATGATATCGCGCACGGCGTGGCGGTGATCCGGCGGCTCCTGGACGAAGGCCGCGCCGGCTACGACAGCTTTTCCTGAACCGGCTTGAAACCGGCGGGTCGAGTGGCGATCTTTCGCTACTTGCGGTCAGCTGTTGCTTTCCGTCGTTTTTAGTCATCCGATGGGGTGTATCGGCTGCAACGCTTGCGATAAGACGGGACTCGATCCCAAGGACACAATTTGCCGATCATGACCATTTCCAATTCCGTGCCGATCACTCCGGAACTCATTGCCGCACACGGGCTGAAGCCCGACGAGTACCAGCGCATCCTCGACCTGGTCGGGCGCGAACCGAGCTTTACCGAACTCGGTATTTTTTCGGCGATGTGGAACGAGCATTGTTCCTACAAATCCTCGAAGAAGTGGCTGCGCACGCTGCCGACCACCGGGCCGCAGGTGATCCAGGGCCCGGGCGAGAATGCCGGCGTGGTCGACATCGGCGATGGCGACTGCGTCGTCTTCAAGATGGAGAGCCATAACCATCCCTCCTACATCGAGCCTTATCAGGGAGCGGCGACCGGCGTCGGCGGCATCCTGCGCGATGTCTTCACCATGGGCGCGCGGCCGATCGCGGCGATGAACGCGCTGCGCTTCGGTGCGCCGGACCATCCCAAAACCAGGCACCTCGTTGCCGGCGTCGTTTCCGGCGTCGGTGGCTATGGCAATTCCTTCGGCGTGCCGACGGTCGGCGGCGAGGTCAATTTCGACTCTCGCTACAACGGCAATATCCTGGTCAATGCGTTTGCCGCAGGCCTCGCGAAGACGGACGCAATCTTTCTGTCCGAGGCCAAGGGCGTCGGCCTGCCGGTCGTCTATCTCGGCGCCAAGACCGGGCGCGACGGCGTCGGCGGCGCCACCATGGCCTCGGCCGAGTTCGACGACAAGATCGACGAGAAGCGGCCCACCGTGCAGGTTGGCGACCCGTTCACCGAAAAATGCCTGCTCGAAGCCTGCCTCGAACTGATGGCGTCCGGCGCCGTTATCGCCATCCAGGACATGGGTGCCGCCGGCCTCACCTGCTCGGCAGTCGAAATGGGCGCCAAGGGCGACCTCGGCATAGAGCTCGACCTCGACAAGGTGCCGGTGCGTGAAGAGCGCATGAGCGCCTATGAGATGATGCTTTCGGAGAGCCAGGAGCGCATGCTGATGGTGCTGCGCCCCGAAAAGGAAAAACAGGCCGAGGCGATCTTCCACAAATGGGGCCTCGACTTTGCCATCGTCGGCAAGACCACCGACGATCTGCGCTTCCGCGTGCTGCACCAGGGCGACGAGGTCGCCAACCTGCCGATCAAGGATCTCGGCGACCAGGCGCCGGAATATGACCGTCCCTGGGTCGAGCCGAAGAAGCCGGCGCCATTGGCTGGCGATGCACCGCAAGCCGATGTGGCCGACGCACTGCTCAAGCTGCTGGGCGGACCGGACCTTTCCTCGCGCCGCTGGGTGTGGGAGCAGTACGACACGCTGATCCAGGGTAATTCCCTGCAGCTTCCCGGCGGCGATGCCGGCGTGGTGCGCGTCGACGGTCATCCGACCAAGGCGCTCGCCTTCTCCTCCGACGTGACACCGCGCTATTGCGAGGTCGACCCTTACGAGGGCGGCAAGCAGGCGGTGGCCGAATGCTGGCGCAATCTGACAGCCACTGGCGCTCTGCCGCTCGCTGCCACCGACAACCTCAATTTCGGCAATCCGGAGCGGCCGGAGATCATGGGCCAACTGGTTGGTGCCGTGAAAGGCATCGGCGATGCTTGCAGGGCGCTCGGCTTCCCGATCGTCTCCGGCAACGTCTCCCTCTACAATGAGACCAACGGACAGGGCATCCTGCCGACACCAACCATCGGCGGCGTCGGGCTGATTGCCGACTGGTCGAAAATGGTGCGCATCGGCTTTGCCGCCGAAGGCCAGATGATCGTGCTGGTCGGCGCGCCGACGATGTGGGGCACGCATCTCGGCCAGTCCGCCTATATGCGCGACATCCATGGCCGCGCCGACGGCCCGCCGCCGCCGGTCGATCTCGACCACGAGAAGCGGGTCGGTGACCATGTGCGGGCGCTGATCGGCTCCGGTGTCGTTACCGCGGCGCATGACGTTTCCGATGGCGGCATCGCGGTGGCGCTGGCCGAGATGGCGATGGCCTCAGGCATCGGTGCGACCATCCCCGGCCTGATCGGTACAGATCCGATCTCGGTCTGGTTCGGCGAGGATCAG
The DNA here is from genome assembly GCF_042295465.1 of Mesorhizobium sp. ISC25. Taxonomy (NCBI): domain Bacteria; kingdom Pseudomonadati; phylum Pseudomonadota; class Alphaproteobacteria; order Hyphomicrobiales; family Phyllobacteriaceae; genus Mesorhizobium; species Mesorhizobium sp. ISC25. The sequence continues at coordinate 1,527,600 of NZ_CP135441.1, forward strand.
GGCCGCTATCTGCTGACGCTGTCGATCGATCCGCAGAGCGAGGAATGGGGCGCCATTCGCGAACAGCAAAGCAAGCTCGGCATCTTCGCACCATGGATCGGCTCGACCGGCGGCAGCGAATTGAAGCTGGGCGAGGCACGTGCGATAGCGGTCAGCGAATTGACCGCCGCCCACGAATCCTGGTTCCCTCGCTTCATGGCAAATGAGGTCGTGGATCCGTGATGTGATCGAGTGGCGCCCTTTCGCTGTGGTTCATACGCCATTTCGACCATATCTATGAGATCACGACCTGAACAAGGAATCCTCGAATGGCAATGGACGCCCACGACATCGAACGGCTGATCAAGGAAGGCATTCCGGACGCCAAGGTGACGATTCGCGACCTGGCCGGCGACGGCGACCACTATGCGGCCGAGGTTGTGGCCGAGAGCTTTCGCGGCAAAAGCCGCGTCCAGCAGCACCAGATGGTCTATGACGCGCTGAAGGGCAACATGGGCGGCGTGCTGCACGCGCTTGCCCTACAGACCAGCGTGCCGGACTAATTCTACGCAAGCGGGAAGTCATGGCCAAAGGCGACAGCGATCCGGTTGCAGTCAGTGCCTATGCTTCCTTTGCCGAGCGCTATGATGCGCTGGCGCCGATCAAGCCGCACAACGCCCTCTATGAACGGCCGGCCTCGCTGGAGTTGCTGGGCGACGTGAAGGGTCTGACCATACTGGACGCCGGTTGCGGCTCCGGTATCTGCTCGGAAAAGCTGGCTCGCTCAGGTGCGCGGGTAAGTGCCTTCGACATTACGCCGGAAATGCTGGCTTTGGCACGTCAGCGCTGCGCTGGGCTCAATGTCGATATGCGGCTTGGCAATCTCGAAAGGGCTCTCGACTGGCTCGCGGATGGCAGTTTCGATCGCATACTTTGCTCGCTGGCGCTCGATTATGTCGAAAAACTGGGGCCGGTATTCGCTGAGTTTCATCGCGTCTCCTGCCCGGGCGGCTGGCTGGTGTTCTCTATGGGCCATCCAATGCGCGACTGGCAGGACACGCGCACGCGCGGGACGAAAACCTATTTTGAAACGAATCGCTGGGTATGCATTGGGGAGGTTTTGGCGAACCCAATCCCTATGTTGAATCCTATCGCAGACCGCTCGGCGATATCCTCAATGGACTTGCCGATACGGGCTGGACGCTCGACCGCTTCGTCGAGCCACTTCCCGCGCCTGAGATGGAAATGGTCGACCCCAGGCATTTTGCCGAACTGAGTTTGGCGCCTGTATTCATATGCGTGCGTGCGCACAAATAACCCTCTCTCACCTTTTCGCCGAAACGGCAATGATCGGCCCGGCCGGATAGTTTCCACCAACAATCATCCGCTCGCCGTTCGACAGCGCCGAAACGACGCCGTCGAAGAAAAGCGCGTTGGCGCAGTCGAGCCATCGCGAAGCTGCCGAGGCTGACTTCAGAGCGCGAGATCGCCAGCACGACGGTGTTTTCGTCACGCACGCCGACGCCGTTGCGGATATAGCGCGATGTGCCGTTCTGCTCGAAGCGGGGATGAAGCCGGCCATCGATCACCAGCATCGGGCCGGATTGCGTGGCGAACATCACGTCCGGCCTGGCGGCGGCATAGGCGCTTGTCTCCATGACCGCCGCCTTGCCGTCCTTGCGGACCAGGAACACGCCGTTCGATTTCAGGAAGAAATTGCCTTCGCTGTCGGCGACGTTGATCGGCGCCTTCTCCTGGCCGTCTTCGACGAGAAGGCCGACTGGGGTCAGGTCTTGGTGATACATGCCGCCGTTCATGGCGAGCAGCACCGTCCGGCCCTGATCCGCCATCGCCTTGTCGAATTTGTCCAGTGAACCGAAAGCCTTGCCGTCGAGGCCTGTGTGGAACACACCGACGTCATAGCGGCGCAGATCGATTTCGCAGACCACATAGGCAACCGCCTCGAAGCTTGCATCGCGGCACGGCGCCGGCAATTCACCGCTAACGGCGAGCGGTGGGCGTCTCGGCGACCTGGCCCACCAAATCAAGGCCAGTGCGGCGAGCAGAACGGCGAGGAGGAACCCGGCGAGATATCGTCTTTTCATCACGCCTCGGGAAAGATGGTGGCCAACGGCTTGGCCCAAGATCAGACGTTCCTTTGCGCCATTTGCATGGCAAGGCGGCAAACATCTTGTTTCGCGCAACCCATGGGTTTATTTGAAGGGTAATGTTCGAGCCTGACTCCCACAGGCATGAAAGGGTATTCCATGAGCGGCATCAACGACTACATTGACAATGAAGTGAAGGGCAACGACGTCGTTCTCTTCATGAAGGGCACGCCCGGCTTCCCGCAATGCGGATTTTCCGGTCAGGTCGTGCAGATCCTCGACTACATCGGCGCCGATTATAAGGGTGTCGACGTGCTAACGTCGGCCGAGCTACGGCAAGGCATCAAGGACTATTCCAACTGGCCGACCATCCCGCAGCTCTACGTCAAGGGCGAATTCGTCGGCGGCTGCGACATCATCCGCGAGATGTTCCAGGCGGGCGAATTGCAGACCTTCCTCGTCGAAAAGGGTGCCAGCGTCAAAGGCGCCGCCTGACTTCTGTTTTGCGTATGGCCCTCCGAAGATCGACTGCGATTTTCGGGGTCGTACCCTAAGCGCCGGGGCACCTTGGCAAAAAGTTCTGCCCGCTATCGGGGCAATGAACGAATGGATGCGTCGGCCAGCCGGCGCATTTTCGTTTGAGGATCGGACTGGCCGTGGATCAGCAAGCACAAGCGCAGCAAAAGGCAAGCACTTTGCCTATTCCGCGCTGGGAATTCATTGCGCTGTGCGCGGCGCTGATGGCGCTCAATTCGCTGGCCATCGATATCATGCTGCCGGCGCTGCAGCAGATCGGCGCCTCGCTCGGCGTCGAAAATGAAAACCACCGGCAATATGTGATCACCGCCTATATCCTTGGCTTTGGCGGCGGACAGCTGTTCTTCGGGCCGATCTCGGACCGCTTCGGGCGCCGCGCGCCTCTTGTCGCAGGGCTGGTGATCTACGTCGTGGCGGCCGGCGCTGCGGCAATCGCCCCGTCATTCGCCACGCTTCTGCTATGCCGGGCCGTGCAAGGCATCGGCGCGGCGGCGACGCGCGTCATTGCCGTCTCGATCGTGCGCGATACGTTCGACGGAAGGCGCATGGCCGAAGTCATGTCCCTGATCTTCATGGTGTTCATGGCAATTCCGGTGGTGGCGCCCGGTATCGGCCAGTTCATCATGCTGTTTGCGACCTGGCACGTGATCTTCGTCACCATGGCTGCCGGCGCGCTGATCGTGTCCGCCTGGTCGCTGTTGCGCCTGCCCGAGACGCTACACCCCGAATATCGCCGGCCGCTGACGCTGTCCTCCATCATCGGCGGCTTCCGCATCGTTCTCACCAACCGCATCGCGCTCTGCTACGCCTTCGCCAGCACCTTCATCTTCGGCGCCATGTTCGGCTTCATCGCCTCGGCCCAGCAGATCTATGTCAGCGTGTTCGATGTCGGCGAGATGTTCCCGGTCATCTTCGCGGGGGTTGCCGGCGTGCTTGCTTTTTCGAACTACCTCAACGCGCGCCTCGTCGGCCGCATCGGCATGCGCCGTCTGTCGCAAAGCGCGCTGCTGCTGTTTCTGGCCATCAGCCTTGCCTGGCTGGTCGTTTCCATCGAAATGAAGATGCCGCTCTGGCTCTTCATTGCCTTCTTTGCCTGCGCCATGGTCCCGTTCGGCGCGCTCGGCGCGAACTTCAACGCGCTCGCCATGGAGCCGCTCGGTCACCTGGCCGGCACTGCCTCGTCGATCCTCGGGTTCATGCAGACATTTCTTGGCGGCATCCTCGGCACGCTGATCGGCCAAGCCTTCAACGGCACGGTGACGCCGCTGGCCGCCGGGTTCTGCAGCGTGTCGGTGGCGGCGCTGCTGATGATCCTCCTGGCCGAGCGCGGCAGACTGTTCCAGCCGCACAACCCGCCGGTTTAATGCACATTGCCGGGCGCGCCTAGGATGCACCCTCACTGACCGCGGTGAAGCGAGGGAACAGCGTACGTCCTGCGATTGCTCCACCCATGCTGTCCGAAACGGGCAATGGAAGAGCCTTGTCGAGCGCCTCGAGGACGGAAGCCACGAAGGCCCGGTTGAGCGAGCCATCGTCCCCTAGATGGGAGTAAGTGGCGCGCGGCTTGCCAATAAGCGTGCCGTTTCGGCGAATTGAGAACTGCAGCGTCAGGGTCATGCCCGCGGTTCCGGGCGGCGGCTTCCAACAGGCGACGATCGCGGAGAACATCTCGTCTATGGTGTCGACGGGGTCGGGACTGCGACATGCGCGTTCCCCAGATCTTGCTTCATTGACACCGGCAACCAAGGCAAGGGCAAAGGCCGTTGCAACAATTGCGGACCGAGGTTTCATTCGAGGTCTCCGGTTTCGCACAAGATTGAACAACTTTGGCAGCGAAGAGTTATTCCGCCCAGAGCTCGCGGCGCAGCTCTCGCCAGCTTTCCCGGTCCGGCGCGACCAGCAGGCCACCTCCGACATGCGATGGCAAATAGGCGCTGCCGTCGAAGCGCGCGGCATGGCCGCCGGCCTCCGCATGGATCAGCACGCCGGCCAGGTGGTCCCAGGGCATCAGCTTGTTGTAGACGACGAAATGGCCGTGGCCGCTGGCCAGCAGGCGGTATTCGTGGGCGGCGCAGCGATAGTTGAACTGCGATAGCGACTTGGTCTGGTTGCGCGCCAAACGTGAGCGGTCCGGCTCGGGCACATAGTGCCATGAGACCGCACCGGTCATTTCCGACATCGGCGCCGGTTTGGCGACATGGACCTTTTCCAGATTGCCATGGGCATGGCGGATATGGCTGCCGGCGCCACTAACGCCGATCAGCCAATCCTTGCCGACGGGATCGTGAATGATGCCGGCGACCGTCTCGCCCTTGACCACGACACCAAGCATGACGCCGAACAGCGGCACGCCGGAGGCGAAGTTGAAGGTGCCGTCGACCGGGTCGACGACGAAGGCGAGTTCGGCATCGCCAAGACCGTCGAGCAGCGTCGGGTCGTCGGAGCAGGCCTCCTCACCGACGATCATTGCGTGGGGATAACGCTGGCGCAGCCTGGCGGTGATGAGCCGTTCGGCATTCACGTCGGCCTCGGTCACAAGATCGGCGGCCGAGGTCTTGCGGCGGACGTCGCCCTCGCTCAACCGGCGAAAGCGCGGCATGATCTCGGCGACGGCGGCGTCCGACAGAAGGTCGGCAAGCCAGTCGATCGCGCTGTCGTCAAATGTCATGGGGACCGTCTTGCTTTGCGTTAAGAGCATCGTTGAGGGCGGCGAAATCGAACAGCGTCCTGTCGAGCAGATGCGAGCGCCGCACATTGCTCATGGCTCGGATCATCGTATCCTTGCGGCCGGGCATGCGTTTCTCGATGTCGTCGAGCATCGCCTTCATGACGTTGCGCTGCAGGCCTTCCTGGCTACCGCACAGATCGCACGGAATGATCGGGAATTTCATGGCGCCGGCGAATTTCTCGAGATCGGCTTCCGCGCAATAGGCGAGCGGCCGCAGCACCATGACATCGCCCTCGTCGTTGAGCAGTTTCGGCGGCATGGCGGCGAGGCGCCCGCCATGGAACAGGTTCATGAAGAAGGTTTCCAGTATGTCCTCGCGGTGGTGGCCGAGCACCAGCGCCGAGCAGCCCTCCTCGCGGGCAATCCGATAGAGATGGCCGCGCCGCAGCCGCGAGCACAGCGAGCAATAGGTGCTGCCTTCGGGCAGCTTGTCGGTGACCACCGAATAGGTGTCCTGATATTCGATGCGATGCGGAATGGCATGGCTGTCGAGATAGTCGGGCAATATGTGCTTGGGAAAGTTCGGCTGGCCCTGGTCGAGATTGCAGGCCAACAGCTCGACCGGCAGCAGCCCGCGCCATTTGAGATCAAGCAGCACGGCAAGCAAGCCGTAGGAATCCTTGCCGCCCGACAGAGCGACCAGCCAACGGTCGCCGGGCCTCACCATGGAGAAATCGTCGATCGCCTGGCGGGCAAGCCGCAACAGCCGTTTGCGCAGCTTGTTGAACTCGACGGAGGACGGCACATCGGCAAACAGAGGATGAAAGCCGCCTTCGGCGTCGGCGACCGGTTCGAGCGTTTCGGCGTCTGGCTGCATGTTCACGGCGCGTCGGCCCTAAAGTCCTGTTGCCGCCCGCAGTAGCGCATCGGACCGAAAATCGAAATCGATTTCCGAATCACGTCCCGGAAAAGGACCAAAAAAGAAAAGGCCGCCTGGACGGGCGGCCTTCGGTTGTATCGCGACGAACGCGCCGATCAGCGCGAATAGAATTCGACGACCAGGTTCGGTTCCATCTGCACGGCAAACGGAACGTCCGCCAGGCCGGGGATGCGCGTGAAGGCCGCGGTCATCTTGTTGTGATCGGCCTCGATGTAATCGGGCACATCGCGCTCGGCCAGGCCCACCGATTCCAGCACGATGACCAGCTGCTTCGACTTCTCGCGCACTTCAATGACGTCGCCCGGCTTGCAGCGGTACGAGCCGATGTTGACGCGCTTGCCGTTGACGTTGACGTGGCCGTGATTGACGAACTGGCGCGCCGCAAAGATGGTCGGCACGAACTTGGCGCGATAGACGACCGCGTCGAGGCGCGATTCGAGTAGGCCGATCAGGTTCTCCGAGGTATCGCCCTTGCGGCGGTCCGCCTCTTCATAGACCTTGCGGAACTGCTTTTCCGAAACGTCGCCATAGTGGCCCTTCAGCTTCTGCTTGGCGCGCAGCTGCAGGCCGAAATCGGAAAGCTTGCCCTTGCGGCGCTGGCCATGCTGGCCGGGGCCGTATTCACGCTTGTTGACCGGGGACTTCGGGCGGCCCCAGATGTTTTCGCCGAGACGGCGGTCGATCTTGTACTTCGCGGATTCGCGCTTGCTCATCGCATTCCCTTTCAAAACAACACACCCGGAACCTCATGGTCCGGGTGAAGGAAACGCGCCCTCCTCTGGCCTCCGTTTTCGAGACCTGACAGGGTTTTCCACGCAACGCGACGGAAAACCCACGGGACACGTCATTTCAAACAAGACACAAGGAAAGTAAAACCGGCTTCCCAAACGTCTTGCACATATAAAGAAAACCACCGGGCATTGCGGCCCGGTGTTGGTGGGCTGGTTAAACGGAGATTTAACCGCTGTCAAGCTTCCGGCTGGCGCGAATCGCCGAACCGGATAGTGTTACGGTTGTAGAACGTGCCGGATGTGGCGGGAGGTTGCGCCAGCGGCATCAGGAAGGGACTGAAGTCAGAGGAGCTGGAATTCGCATGAAGAAGTTCTTCCTTACGTTGGTAGGCGCCGCGGTGATGGCCGGCACGATGGCGGTCGCGCCCGAGCCGGCGCAGGCCCGGCATTGGCATGGGCACAGGCATCACCAGGTCTGCCGCATCGTGGTCAAGAAGAAGGTGGTATGGCGCCACGGTCATCGCAAGGTCATCCGCTACAAAGTGCGGCGCTGCGGTTGGGGCTGGAACTGGTAACTTTCGCCCTCGCCCGTTGAGACTTCAGGGCCCGCGGCTCAGCCGCGGGCTTTTTGTTGACCGGCATCCGCCGCCAGAATGGTCAGTCGATCAGTGTTTCGACTTCTTTTCCGGCAGGCCCTTGCGCTTGGTCTCGGCGAATTCCTCGAGCTGTTTTTCGCTCATGGATTTATACATTCCCTTCGACGCGCCTTTGAGCGCGCCCTTCTTGGTCTCGCCGCGCTTGGCTGACAATGCCGCGCCGGCCGCTTTCTGCTGGGCTTTTGAGGTGGCTGGCATGATGGTTTCTCCCGTTTCCGATGAGAGGAAAACGCATTGTCTGGTGCGATGTTCCCAAAGCGACAATTGCCTGCGGTCAGGATATCGCCAGGCCAAATCCCTGCATCAGCCGGCGCGTGGGAAAATTGGCGCTGTTCGAGGTGAAGACGGCAAGATCGGCGCCTTCCGGCAGGGCTTCGCCGCGGTCGGTCTCGGTGTCCGCCAGCAGCGAAAGCGCCCGGCGCGCGATCGCCTCGGCCGGGTCCAACCAGTCGACCGGCCAAGGTGCTGTCTTGCGCATGCGGTTGGCCAAAAAAGGATAATGAGTGCAGGCAAGCACGACGATGTCGGTGCGTAGCCCGTCATGCTCGACGAAGCACGGCGCGATCTCGGCGCGCACGGCCTCCTCGTCGACAAAACCATCGCGCATATAGGCTTCGGCCAATCCAGCCAGCCTGTCGCTGCCGACCAGGCGGACATGGCATTTCTGCGCCCATTTACTGATCAGATCGCGCGTGTACTGGCGCTTGACGGTGCCGGGCGTCGCCAGCACCGAAACCAGGCCTGAGCGCGTGCGTTCCGCCGCCGGCTTGATGGCCGGCACGGTGCCGACGAAAGGGTGGCCGGGAAACCTCTCGCGCAACGCGTCGATGACCAGCGTCGAGGCGGTGTTGCAGGCGATGACCGAAATGGCCGGCGAAAACCGGTCGAGCAGCCTGGCGAACAACTCCAGGATATGTGTTCTCAGCGCTGGCTCCTCCCAGCCGCCGAAGGGGAACGCCGCGTCGTCGGCGACATAGATGAAGCGGCGGTCAGGCATCAGCACGCGCGCCTCACGCAGCACGGTGAGGCCGCCAATGCCGGAATCGAACATCAGGATCGGACGGGCGCTCGATGGATTGGTCATTGTCATTGAGTCACTAGGGGCTGGGAATCACCAAGGGCTGGGAATCACAAACGAGATCACGAGGAAAGGCCCGGCCCATGCTTTCTGCTTCGGCCAATGATGCTTTATCCCGGCCGCTTCTATGTGGAACCATCATGGCCTTGATGCGGCGCGCCGGTCACACAAGGCCGCGCTTGCCGAAGCCGCCGGGCCGCGGCCGGCCGGTTGCCAGAGATGCAGGTTGAGATGCAGGGTAGTTCGACGGCACCGGCCCGGCCCGCATGGCGTAGGCTGGAGCCAGGGCCGTCGCGCCGGCGGCTGACGCTGAATGGAGCGCCGCGGCGCCGCGCAGCGGCCCGGGCGGGTCGAAATCGTCGAAACTCAGGGATGACGCCATATCCGAAGAGCTACCGCCCGCCGGCTTGGCCGCCAAGATGACGGCCCACAGCCCGACAAGAGCTAATCCCAGCAGGTTAAGGCCGGAATGCGAATCTTCGCCGTCGAATTTTACGACAAGAACAGTGCCGGCCTGCAGAATCGCAAACAGGATCGAGAACACGATATACGACCAAAGGATCCAACCCGACCCTTGCGCGTCGCGGCTTCGACGCCAGGCGAAATTCGCGCGGAACAGAACGATCACCAGCGAGGCGACGAGAACGGCCGCGGCCAGTCCTTCCCTGGAAGGACCAGGTTGCGAATTGGCCAAGCCCTCGATGCCGATGGTCCACAAGACGCACAGCACAAAGGTCACGATTTCCGTAACCAGCAGAGCCACGGAATAGAAGAAAAAGCGAAGACGACCGATATCCGAGCTAAACATCCGAGAATCCATCGTTTTGAAAACCATGGATCAAACCAAATAAAATTCGGTTACTGGTAAGACAACTGCATTCGCAAGCCTAGTCTTTGTCTTTCGCCTTGCCGGCGCGTGCCGCCGCTGCCGGAAGCCGCCTTGGATCGTCGCCGGGCGATCCGTCGCCGCGCGGCATGGCCGGCGAGAACCTGTCCAGCGATGATATTATACCGCGCAGCACCTTGAGCTCCGGCTCGGCAAAGCCGGGGCGGGTCAGCACTGCGCGCAAATTGTCGACCATCTTCGGCTTCTTCGCTGCCGGGCGGAAATAGCCGCGCGCCTCCAGTGCGCCTTCCAGATACGCAAACAGGCCGTGCAATTCTTCCTTGGCAGCCGGCGGCATTTCGGGGCCGGAGAAGTTGGTCCTGGTCTCGTCCTCCAGGCCGGACTTCATCCATTCATAGGACATTAGCAGGGCCGCCTGGGCGATGTTGAGCGAGGAGAAGGCTGGATCGACGGGGAAGGTGACGATCTCGTCGGCGAGGCCGACCTCGTCATTATAGAGGCCGAAGCGCTCGCGGCCGAACAGGATGCCGGTGCGCTGGCCGGCCCGCTGCCGCGCCCGCAGCGCCCTGCCCGCCTCGACCGGACCGCGCACCGGCTTGAAATTATCGCGCGCGCGCGCCGTGGTGGCGAAGACGAAGTTCAAATCGCCGACTGCCGAGGCCAGGTCATCGAACACCGTGACGGCATCGATGACGTGGTCGGCGCGGCTTGCGGCGGCACGCGCCTTCTCGCTCGGCCAGCCGTCGCGCGGATTGACGAGCCGCAGCTCGGCAAGGCCGAAATTGGCCATGGCGCGCGCGACCATTCCGATATTCTCGCCGAGCTGCGGCTCGACCAGGATGATCGCCGGTCCGGACGCTGGAGTTCCGGAGGCAAGAGGGGTGTCGGGATCCTGGGTAGCGGCCATGGTTGTCAGTGAACTGCTGTTTGCGGCATTTCGCAGTCCCCTGCCACATTTGGCGGCGAAAATGAAGCTTTGGCAAGGAATGCCGTCACTGCGGAGCGGTTCGCCGTTTGCGCGGCCAAAAAGCCTTTGATATACGGGCCGCATCCCAGGGTCGGCAGCCGTGCGGGCAAGGCCGTTCCGTTCCCAAAAAGCGAGGCATTCTTTCCATGGCGAAGATCAAGGTGGCGAACCCGGTCGTCGAACTCGACGGCGACGAGATGACCCGCATCATCTGGCAGTTCATCAAGGACAAGCTGATCCACCCTTATCTCGACCTCAAGCTCGAATATTACGACCTCGGCATCGAGCACCGCGACGCCACCAACGACCAGGTGACCATCGATTCGGCCAACGCCATCAAGAAATACGGCGTCGGCGTGAAATGCGCGACGATCACGCCCGACGAGCAGCGCGTCGAGGAATTCAAGCTGAAGAAGATGTGGAAGTCGCCGAACGGCACCATCCGCAACATCCTCGGCGGCACCATCTTCCGCGAGCCGATCATCATGAAGAACGTGCCGCGGCTGGTGCCCGGCTGGACCAAGCCGATCATCGTCGGCCGCCACGCCTTCGGGGACCAGTACCGCGCCACCGACTTCCGCTTTCCCGGCAAGGGCAAGCTGACGATCAAATTCGTCGGCGAGGACGGCCAGGTGATCGAGCATGATGTGTTCGACGCACCCGGCGCCGGCGTCGCCATGGCCATGTACAATCTCGACGATTCGATCCGCGAATTCGCCCGCGCCTCGCTGAATTACGGCCTGCTGCGCAATTACCCGGTCTACCTCTCGACCAAGAACACCATCCTCAAGGCCTATGACGGCCGCTTCAAGGACATCTTCCAGGAGGTCTACGAGGCGGAGTTCGAAGCCGAATTCAAGGCGAAGAAGCTCTGGTACGAGCACCGGCTGATCGACGACATGGTGGCCTCCAGCCTGAAATGGTCGGGTGGCTATGTCTGGGCCTGCAAGAATTATGACGGCGACGTGCAGTCCGACACCGTGGCGCAAGGCTTCGGCTCGCTCGGCCTGATGACCTCGGTGCTGATGACGCCGGACGGCAAGACCGTCGAGGCGGAAGCCGCGCATGGCACCGTCACCCGCCACTATCGCCAGCACCAGAAGGGCGAGGAGACCTCGACCAATTCGATCGCCTCGATCTTCGCCTGGACGCGCGGCCTCGCGCATCGCGCCAAGCTTGACGACAATGCCGAACTGAAGCGCTTTGCCGAGACCCTGGAAAAGGTCTGCATCCAGACGGTCGAGTCCGGCTTCATGACCAAGGACCTGTCGCTGCTGATCGGCCCCGACCAGCCATGGCTTTCGACAACCGGCTTCCTCGACAAGATCGACGAGAATTTGCAGAAAGCGATGGCCTGAGCCCAACCGACATGGGCAAGCCCGTCGTCTATGGCGCGGACTACAGCGTCTATGTGCGCATCGTCCGGCTGGTGTTGGAGGAAAAGGGCGTCGGCTACGAGCTCGTTCCCGTCGACATTTTTGCGGCGGACGGCATTCCCGGCTGGTACTTCGAGCACCAGCCGTTCGGCCGCATCCCGGCCTTCGAGCATGACGGCTTTCGCCTCTACGACACCGGCGCGATTGCCCGTTATGTCGACGAAGCCTTTGACGGCCCGGCGCTGCAACCGGTCGAAGCCCGGCCTCGAGCACGCATGAACCAGATCACCGGCCTGCTCGATGCCTACGCCTACAGGGCCATGGTCTGGGATGTGGCGGTCGAGCGGCTGGAGAAAACGCCGCCCGACGAAGCCGTGATCGCCAACGGGTTGAGGCAGGCAAGAACGGCATTGCAGGCGCTCTCTTCGCTGAAAGCCGAAGGGCCTTGCCTGTTGGGGACGGACCTGACGCTGGCCGACCTGCACGCCGCGCCGATCATCGGCTATTTCGTCAAGGTCGCCGAGGGGCGAAAACTGCTGGCCGAGTTTGCCGATGTTCGGGATTGGTATGCGCGCATCGCCGGACGCGATAGTTTTGCGAAGACCGAAAAGGCGAGGTGACAAACATACGAGAGGCCGAGGGAACAGCACCCCCCTCTGTCCTGCCGGACAGAGGGGGGTGCTGTCCTGCCGAGGCTGGCGACAAATTCTCCCAGATCCTTGCCTTCTCTGCCTCGCAAGCCGCTCAATCGGGAAGGTAGATCTCCGCCTTCATGAAGGTCTTCGCACGGCCTGTGATCAGCACACGATCTCCGGCCAGCTCGCATAGCAAATGACCGCCGCGCTGCGAGCATTGGAATGCCGACAGATGCGTCTTGACGAGTTTTTCAGCCCAGTAGGGCACCAGCGTCGCATGAATGGAGCCGGTTACCGGATCCTCGGGAATGCCCGCCCCGGGCACGAAATAACGAGAGACGAAATCGTGGGCTCGCCCAGCCGCGGTAATGACCAGGCCGAGAGGATGAAAGGTTCCGATCCTGAGCAGATCGGGAACGAAAGATCGCACGGTTGTCTCGTCGGCAAGCTCGACAAACAGGTTCTCGAAATTGCGGAAGCTCGCAACCGGCCGCTGAGGCAATATCGCTTGCAACGCCGAGTTCAGCTCTTCTTCAATGGGCTGCGGCGGAAAACACGGCAGATCGAGCTGATAGGTCTCTTCCCGCCGGGAAACCCGCAGTTCGCCCACCCGGGTGGCGAAGGCCATTTCGCCCTGACCATTGTATTCCGTAGTCAGCACATGGGCGGCCGCAAGAGTGGCATGGCCGCAAAAGTCGACTTCATGGACCGGCGTGAACCAGCGCAAATCCCAACCTTTGCCATTCGGCCGCACAAACGCGGTTTCAGCAAGATTGTTTTCGTTGGCAATGGCCTGCATTACCTGCTCCGACAGCCACTCCTCCAGAAGGAGAACGGCGGCAGGGTTGCCCTGGAAGGCCCGTTCGGCAAAGGCATCGACCTGATACATCGTCAGCGTCGGCATATTGGCCCTCAAAGATATCCGCTGGGCGGCGCGCCATTTAGGCCGTGCCGCCCCCGGTGCAGGTTCACGCCGCTTCGAGAGCCGCTTTCACCGCAGCGATCGCGTCTTCGGCCTTCGAGGCATCCGGGCCGCCGGCCTGAGCCATATCGGGTCGGCCGCCGCCGCCCTGCCCGCCCAATGCCGCGGACGCGACGCGCACCAGATCGATGGCGCTGAAGCGGCCGGTCAGATCATCGGTGACGGCGACGACGACGCTCGCCTTGTTGTCCTCGCCGGCGCCGACAAAGACGACGATGCCGGAGCCGAGGGACTTCTTGCCGGCATCGGCCAGCGGCTTAAGATCCTTTGGCGAGACGCCCGATACCGCCTTGCCGAGAAAACCGACACCGGCAATGGTTTCGTTTTCCGCAGGCACACCGGCTGGCGAGCGATCGCCCAGCGCCAGCTTCTTGCGCGCCTCTGTCAGCTCCTTTTCGAGCTTCTTGCGCTCGTCGAGCAGCGCCTCGACGCGGGCCGGCACATCGGCCGGCGAAATCTTCAGCGCGGCGGCGGCGGCCTTCAGCCGCTTGTCCTGTTCGTCGAGATGCTTTCTGGCCGCCTCGCCGGTCAACGCCTCGATGCGGCGCACGCCGGCAGCGACCGCACTGTCGGACACGACGCGCACCAGACCGATATCGCCGGTCGCCCTGACATGGGTGCCGCCGCATAGCTCGACCGAATAAGGCCGGTTGGCCTTGGCGCCATGCAAGCCCGTGCCCATCGAAACGACGCGCACTTCGTCGCCATATTTCTCGCCAAACAGCGCCATGGCGCCTTCGGCAATGGCGTCGTCGACCGACATCAGGCGCGTGGTCACAGAGCTATTCTGAACGACGATCTCGTTTGCCATGCGCTCGACCTCTTCGAGCTCGTGCGGCGAGATCGGCTTGTTGTGGGAGATGTCGAAGCGGAGACGCTCGGGCGCGACCAGCGAGCCCTTCTGCGCCACATGGGTACCCAGCACCTCGCGCAGCGCCTCATGGATCAGATGCGTGGCGGAATGGTTCGCGCGCAGCCTGGAGCGGCGTGCGTGGTCCACCTTCAGCTCGACGGTCGCGCCGGTCTTGACCGTGCCGTTGGCCACCTTGCCGAGATGGACGAAAAGCCCATCGGCCTTCTTCTGGGTATCGGATATCTCGATCGAGAACACGTCGCCCGAAATGACGCCGGTATCCCCCATCTGGCCACCGGACTCGGCATAGAACGGCGTCTGGTTGACAACCACGGCAACGGCGTCGCCCTTGCCGGCACTATCGACGGTCTTGCCGTCCCTGACCAGCGCCTGGATGAGGCCTTCCGTCTGCTCGGTCTCATAGCCCAGGAATTCGGTGGCGCCGGTCTTGTCGCGCACCCCGAACCACACCGTCTCGGTTGCGGCTTCACCGGAACCAGCCCAGCTTTTGCGCGCCTCCGCCTTCTGCCGCTCCATTGCCTCGGTGAAGCCGGCAAGGTTGACCGAGATGTTGCGCTGGCGCAGCGCGTCCTGCGTCAGATCGAGCGGAAAGCCATAGGTGTCGTAGAGCTTGAACGCTGTCTCGCCATCCAGCATGTCGCCGGAGGCCAGCTTTTCCGTCGCCTCCGAAAGCAAGCCCAAGCCGCGCACCAGCGTCTTGCGGAAACGAGTTTCCTCAAGCTTCAGCGTCTCGGTGATCATCTGTTCGCCGCGCACCAGTTCCGGGTAGGCTTGGCCCATCTCGCGCACCAGCGCCGGCACCAGGCGCCACATCAGCGGATCGCGGGCGCCGAGCAACTGCGCGTGGCGCATGGCGCGGCGCATGATGCGACGAAGCACGTAGCCGCGGCCTTCGTTGGATGGCAGCACGCCGTCGGCCACCAGGAAGCAGGACGAACGCAAATGGTCGGCGATGACGCGGAACGATGCGACGGTGTCCGCATCCGGACCTTTGCCAAGCGCCGACGACGCAGCGTCGATCAGGTGGCGGAACAGGTCGGTTTCGAAGACGCTTTCAACCCCTTGCAGGATGGAGGCCATGCGCTCGAGGCCCATGCCTGTGTCGATCGACGGACGCGGCAGGTCGACGCGCTCGTCCTTCGTCACCTGTTCATACTGCATGAACACCAGGTTCCAGAATTCGAGGAAACGGTCGCCATCCTCCTCGGGGCTGCCGGGAGGGCCGCCCCAGATATGCTCGCCACGATCGATGAAGATCTCCGAACACGGCCCGCAAGGCCCGGTGTCGCCCATTGCCCAGAAATTGTCCGAGGTCGCGATGCGGATGATGCGATCGTCGGAAAGACCGGCGATCTTCCTCCAGAAGCCGGCCGCCTCGTCGTCGGTGTGATAGACGGTGACCAGCAGCTTGTCCTTGTTCAGCCCGAACTCCTTTGTGATCAGGTTCCAGGCAAGCTCAATGGCGCGCTCCTTGAAATAGTCGCCGAACGAGAAGTTGCCGAGCATCTCGAAGAAGGTCAGGTGGCGCGCAGTGTAGCCGACATTGTCGAGGTCGTTGTGCTTGCCGCCGGCGCGAACACTCTTCTGGGCAGTCGTGGCGCGCGAATAAGGCCGCTTCTCCAGACCGGTGAAAACGTTCTTGAACTGCACCATGCCGGCATTGGTGAACATCAGCGTCGGGTCATTGCGCGGCACCAGCGGGCTCGACGCGACGACCTCGTGACCTTCCTTGCGAAAATAGTCGAGAAATGCCGACCGGATCTCGTTGACGCCACTCATGAAATACTGCCTTTTCGAGAGAACCGCCGGCTGCCGGCGGAAAATAGACATGGCCTTTTAGCGGTCGCACCGCAGCCTGTCCAGAAACACCAAATGGGCTCAAATCCCGGCTTTCACCAGCGCTTTGAAATGCGTTTGCCCCGCCGTCAAACGCGAACCGCCGGCACGGGGCCGGCGGTTCGAAACGCATCGATTACGCAAACTCAAAATCAAAACATCAAATCGAAACCTGGCTGAGGCTCCGCGAGGCGTCGCTTGCCCTACATCACCCCAGCATCGTCCTCGAAGCCGTCGTCGCTGCTTTCGGAGCCGCCGTTCTCAAGGAATTTCTCAGCGATCAGCCCGGCATTCTGCCGCAGCGCCAGCTCGATCTCGCGCGCCGTGTCGGGATTGTCGCGCAGGAACAGTTTTGCGTTTTCGCGGCCCTGGCCAAGACGCTGCGAATTGTAGGAGAACCAGGCGCCCGACTTTTCGACCACGCCCGCCTTGACGCCGAGATCGACCAGCTCGCCGGTCTTGGAGACGCCCTCGCCATACATGATGTCGAACTCGACCACCTTGAAGGGCGGCGCCAGCTTGTTCTTGACGACCTTGACGCGGGTCTGGTTGCCGACGACCTCGTCGCGATCCTTGACCGAGCCGATGCGGCGGATGTCGAGGCGGACCGAGGCATAGAATTTCAACGCATTGCCGCCGGTCGTCGTCTCGGGCGAACCGAACATGACGCCGATCTTCATGCGGATCTGGTTGATGAAGATGACCATGGTGTTGGAGCGCGAGATCGAGGCGGTGAGCTTGCGCAGCGCCTGGCTCATCAGGCGGGCCTGCAGGCCGGGCAGCGAATCTCCCATCTCGCCTTCGATTTCGGCGCGCGGCGTCAAGGCCGCCACCGAATCGACCACCAGCACGTCGATGGCGCCGGAGCGCACCAGCGTGTCGCAGATCTCCAGCGCCTGTTCGCCGGTATCGGGCTGCGAGATCAGCAGGTTTTCGAGATCGACGCCGAGCTTGCGGGCATAGACCGGGTCGAGCGCGTGCTCGGCATCGACGAAGGCGCAGATGCCGCCCTTCTTCTGGGCTTCGGCCACCGTGTGCAGCGCCAGCGTCGTCTTGCCCGAGCTTTCCGGCCCGTAGATCTCGACGATGCGGCCGCGCGGCAGGCCGCCGACGCCAAGCGCGATGTCCAGCCCAAGCGAGCCGGTCGGCACCGTTTCGATCTCGACGACCTGCTCGTTCGCGCCGAGCCGCATGATCGAGCCCTTGCCGAAGGCACGCTCGATTTGCGACAGCGCCGCATCCAGAGCCTTTGATTTATCCACCGCTTTGTCCTCTACAAGCCGCAAAGAATTCTGAGCCATGATACATCACCCCGTGGTCGTCAATGGAGGCCGGACAATCCCGCAATCCTTAAAAGAATGTACCTCATTTGTTCTCATTTGTCAATGAGCGCCAAGGGTTTGAAAAATAACGCACATCCATATTTGTTCTATTTTTGTTTCGCAATTTTTGCTTCTGGATGTTATCTCCGTCAGAAAAGGTACACTTCCGACTCTCCGCCAATTTCAAGGGCGATTCGCTAGCGAACACGCCTGCCTCGAACACCTAATGATAACCCCAGTGCGGTGATCGTCACGAATGCGCCAAGTGCCATCGCGTGAGGCTCGCCGCTCTATGAGTGCGGCTTCTGCAGTGCGCAGGTCTACCCGACCGCAGGCACTCCATTCCGAAGCCAGGCGCACGTCACTGCGCGACTGATGTCACGCTCATGTCCCGCTTTCCGCGAAGGAAGTCCAGCGCACCATCGGCGTGACCGGTAGGGACGAGCTTGGTTGCGATCGCCTTTAGAGGGCGGTCGAAGGGGCGTTAGGTGTATCGGTCATTGTTGCTCCTGTCCGCATCCTAGGGGATAATCGCCGCAGTGAATTTTGGCGGCGATTCTGTCATGTCTGGCGGCGACGATCGATATGACTTCATAACGTTCGGCTGGATTGCGACCATAATTGGATTGCTCTTATTTGGGTCGCTACTCGACTCTCAAAAGTCCATTGAAAATCAAAGCTCCTACTACGCCAGAAAATGTGCCGCACGATATAGCGATAGCCCCTTTTCGACCACCTATGTCCATCCCAAATCCAGCAATCAAAAAACTGAAAAAGCAAACGACTCCAGCGAAACCAACACGGATTGGTGTGATCTCGCAGCCCAACAGAGCGTTGCTGAAGACACCACAAGTATGTACCGGATTAACCTGTTTGGGTTGATCGCGAGCGGCGTCGGCATTTTCTTCATTTGGCGTACTCTCAAAGCTAATCAGTTTGCTACCAAAGCCGCTATTCAAGCTGCCAACACGGCCACCGCTGCTGCCAATGCTGCCATTGCCGCTGAGCGACCCTATGTATTCCTTTGGATGACTAAGCGAGACCCTTTCGATGGCAAAAAACTTCTCGGGATCAACTTCAAGAATTTCGGCAGGACGCCAGGCTTTGTGACGCGCATTCAGTATGATGTGGGACTTTTCGCCGTGCCGCCCGACCCCGAGACCGCCGGAAAACAGGGGACCGACAGGACTCTGCACAAAGGAGCGATTGCGGCCTATGATGTCGATTTCCCAAACAACTGGCACGTCCCGCTGACAGTCACCACCGACATGATGGAGGGGGAACGACGGAAAGAAGGTGAGATATATCTTTATGGGATCATCTATTATGAGGACCCGTTCGGAACTCCCCACAAGAGTTGGTTTTGCCGGGTTTACAGGAGCTACGAGTTCGTTCCCGCTCACCTGAAAGACGAACATTTGAACGGCTTCGATTAGAACCACCGCCACCGCCAACAGGATCGGTTTCATGATGCCATCATATGGACCGGGCAAGATACTATTGGGCGATTCTGGTATTCTTCGCGTTCGTGGTGCTAGCCACCTACATAATTGCGCAGGAAGCCCATTGAGTAGCCGCTGAAGCACAATACGGCCGCGCTGCTTGTTACCATCTGGCTGAGCATTCGAGTTACCAGTGCTGCCGTTGCTGCGGCTGAAGCAGCCCGCGATGCCATTGGTGTAGAACGCGTGGCTCACGCAACAGCGCCCGGCGACCTAGTCGCCTCCCGGGCAACAGCAAAGGGCATTTTGCCGGCATGATCAAATCCCCGACGATCCTGGCCGTGGGCGGCGCCTATATCGAGCGGCGCGGCCGGGTTGCCGGCGCCTTCGTGCCGGCCGCCTTGAACCCCGGCACGATGCGCGAGCATGTCGGCGGCGCCGTCTTCAACGCCTTGCGCTGGGCGGTGCGGCGCGGCGTCTCGGCCTCGCTGCTTTCGGTGCGCGGCGGCGATGCCCTTGGCGACACGGTTCTACGCGCCGTCACCGAGGCCGGCATTGCCGACCTGTCGGCGGTGTTCCTCGACCGCGCGACGCCAAGCCATACGATGCTGATCGATAGCGACGGCGGGCTGATCGCCGGCCTTGCCGACATGGTGCTCTACGAACTGGCGCTTCCCAAGCAGATCCGCCGCGCCAAGGTGCGGGAAGCGATCGGTTCGGCCGACGCGGTGCTGTGTGACGCCAACCTGCCGTCTTCCGCGCTGGAGCGGCTGGCGGCACTCGCCGCCGGCAAGCCGGTGTTTGCGCTTGCCGTCTCGCCCAGCAAAGCGGCGCGGCTGACGCCGGTGCTCGACCGTCTGGCCGTGGCGTTCATGAACCGGCACGAGGCCGGCGTGCTTGCCGGCACCGATGTCGATGCTGGCGATCAAGGCCTCGTCGACGGCCTGAGACGCGCCGGCCTGAAAAGCGGCGTGATCACTGCCGGCGACGAACCAGTGCTCGGTTTCGACGAATTGAGCGCGTTCTCGATCTCGCCACCGCCGCTACAAAAGCGGACCGATGCTGCCGGCGCCGGCGACGCATTGGCCGGCGCGACGATCGCCGCGCTGCTGCGCGGCCTGACGCTGCGCGAAGCGTTGCGTGAAGGCGTTGCCGCCGCGATGCTCGTCGTCGAGCGCGCCGCCTTCACCAGCGCCAGCTTTGCCGAGGCGCTGGCGCTCGTGCCCGAGGCGCGGGACCTGGCGTGAAATGCGGCCCGGAATTGCCGAAGCATAGCGCAGCCTATTTGCCGGCGCGCCGTCCTGCCTCGTAGGCACGCCGCGCCCAGATCGCCATCTCGTCGGGATCGTCGAACGCGCTGTCGGGAACGCTCCAATAGGGCATCGACACGAGCTTGCCGTGGCGCGAGCCGGTATAGGTCCATTGCCGGCAGCCGGCCGCTTCGAAATCCGGGGCGCTTTCCGCGTCGGCCTTCAGCATCAATTCGCCGCGGATGACGATGGCGACGATGACGCCGTCGAAATAGATGCCCTTGCCGCCGAACATCTTGCGGATGCTGACCGGGCCGAGGCCTTCGAAAAGCTCTTCTATGCGCTCGTTGTCCATGCGGCGATCATGTCACCCGGATTTCCCCTTGTCATCGACGCAACCGGCACCATCCTGACAAGTTCAGAATCAATTTCGTCGGAGTTTTTCATGCCGCTTCTGCTCAAGGGGTCCTGCCGGTGTAATGCCGTGCGTTTCGAGGTGGAAAGCCACACGCCGGTGCCGTTCATGCTGTGCTACTGCTCGATCTGCCGCAAGCAGCAGGGCGGCGGCGGTTTTGCCATCAATCTCGGCGCTGACTACGAGACGCTGAAAATCGAGGGCAAGCGCCATCTCGGTGTCTACCGCGCCGAGATCGAGGACGACGAGCACCCGCAACGCGAAACCTCGACGGGCGAGCGGAATTTCTGCACGAAATGCGGGACGGCACTCTGGCTCTACGACCCGACTTGGCCGGAGCTGGTGCATCCGTTTGCCTCGGCGATCGACACCGACCTGCCAAAGCCGCCGGAGAAGGTGCATCTGATGCTGAAATACAAGGCGAACTGGGTCGAGCCCGACATCGGCAAGCGCGACAAGGTCTTCGACGTCTACCCGGAGGAGTCGATCGCAGACTGGCACAAGCGAACGGGGATGTGGGTGGATTAGCTATTTGCGTGGCGCTGAAGTTTTGACGAATCGGATGGTGCGGGCGCTGGCGAATAGTGTGCCCAGGGGATGGGCCGAAACCCTGTTCCGTCGTCATCCTGGGGCGGAGCAAGGAGCGAAGCGATGCGCGCAGACCCCAGGATCCATGCCGCGACTTCGGGGCGCTGCTGAGGTGCAGAATTCTGCTCCGCTGCACCCTTCGGCTAAGGTTACGGCATGGATCCCAGGGTCTCCGCGACGGAGCTTCGCTCCTGCTTCGCCCAGGGATGACGAAGTTGCGAGGCCTCGGCCAATCTCAACGTGTCGAGAGCTAGCGGTTTCCAATCAGGCCGAAGCGCGTGCTTCGGCCAGTGCCTTCAGATCAGCCGGCTTCAGCTCGACCGATTCGCCGCAGCCGCAGGCCGAGCTCTGGTTCGGGTTCTTGAAGGTGAAGCCGGTGCGCAGCGTCGTCTGCTCGAAATCCATCTCGGTGCCGAACAGGAAAAGCGCTGCCTCGGGCGCGACATAGACGTGGGCGCCATCGCGCTCGATATGGTCGTCCTTGGTGTTGGGTTCAGTCACCAGGTCGACCGTATATTCCATGCCGGCGCAGCCGCCCTTCTTGATGCCAAGGCGAATGCCATGCGCATTCTCACGGGTCGCGACGATCTCGCGCACCCGGTCGGCGGCCTTTTCGGTCATCGTGATGACGGCGAAGCGTCCCATGTTTTCCTTCTCCATTGCGCGCAGGTTCAAGGCCCGCCGAATGATTCCTCACCTAAAATGGTGAAGTTTTGTACCCGGCGCAAGTGCGCCAGCCCTCTGGCTGGTCGATGCTAGTACCAACCCACCGCCACCTGCGCCTCTTCCGACATGCGGTCGGGCGACCAGGGCGGGTCGAAGGTCATGTTGACCTCGACGCCGGAGACGCCCTCGACGGCGCCGACGGCGTTTTCGACCCAGCCCGGCATTTCGCCGGCCACCGGGCAGCCCGGCGCGGTCAGCGTCATGTCGATCTTGACCGAGCGGTCGTCCTCGATGTCGATCTTGTAGACGAGGCCGAGTTCGTAGATGTCGGCCGGGATTTCGGGGTCGTAGACCGTCTTCAGCGCCGAGACGATGTCGTCGGTCAGCCGGGCCAGTTCGTCGGCGGGAATCGTCGATCCGGAAACCGCCGCATTGGTCGTCGTTTCCGAAGCGGTCTCGGCGGTGTGGCTGGCATCATCCATGATCGTCACCCGAAGAACTTTCGTGCCTTTTCCAGCGCATCGGCCAAAGCATCGACTTCGGCCCTGGTATTGTACATGCCGAACGATGCCCTGCATGTGGAGGTTACGCCGAAGCGTTTCAACAGCGGCTGGGCGCAATGCGTGCCGGCGCGGACCGCCACGCCCTGCCTGTCGATGACCATCGACACGTCATGGGCGTGGATGCCCTGCAGCTCGAACGAGATGATGGCACCCTTGCCGGGCGCATCGCCGAAGATGCGCAGCGAATTGATGGCGCGCAGTTTTTGATGCGCATAATCCTTCAGATCGGCCTCATGCGCGGCGATGCGCTCGCGGCCGATCTTTTCCATGTATTCCAGCGCAGCACCAAGCCCGATCGCCTGCACGATCGGCGGCGTGCCGGCCTCGAAACGGTGCGGCGGATCGTTGTAGGTGACGATGTCTTGCGTCACCTCCTCGATCATCTCGCCGCCGCCCATGAACGGGCGCATGCGCTCCAGAACGTCCTTCTTGCCGTAGAGCACGCCGATGCCCGACGGGCCATAAACCTTGTGGCCGGTGAAGACGAAGAAATCGCAGTCGAGATCCTGCACGTCGATCGGCATATGCACGGCGCTCTGGCTGCCGTCGACCAGCACCGGAATGCCGCGGGCATGCGCGATGCGCACGATCTCCTTGATCGGCGTCACCGTGCCCAGCGCATTCGACATATGGGTGATGGCGACCAGCTTTGTCCGGTCTGTCAGGCGCTTTTCGAATTCCTCGATGTGGAAAACGCCGAGATCATCGACCGGCACCCAGACCAGCTTGGCGCCCTGCCGCTCGCGGATGAAATGCCACGGCACGATGTTGGAATGATGCTCCATGATCGAGAGCACGATCTCGTCGCCTTCGCCGATATTGGGCATGCCGAAGCCGTAGGCGACCGTGTTGATCGCCGCCGTGGTGTTCGAGGTGAAGACGATGTTGTCGGTGCTTGGCGCGTTGAGGAAACGGCGCACCGTCTCGCGAGCCTTCTCATAAGCGTCGGTCGCGGCATTCGACAGGAAATGCAGGCCGCGATGGACGTTGGCATATTCCTGGGAATAGGCGTGCTGGATAGCGTCGAGCACGGCCTGCGGCTTCTGCGCCGAGGCGCCATTGTCGAGATAGACCAGCGGTTTGCCGTAGACTTGCCGCGACAGAATCGGGAAGTCGTGGCGGATCGCCTCGACGTCATAGGGGATGTTTTCGACTTTCTGGTCCATCACAAGCTCTCTCGAGGCACCGCCTCATTCCGTCCAGCACCCCTCAGCCACCTCTACCCGTGCGCCACGAACCAGTTGTCGAGCCGTGCTTCCAGCGCCTCGACGATGGCCTCGTCGTCCAGTTCCTCGATCACTTCGGCGACGAAGGCCTTGACCAGCAAGCCGCGCGCGGTCTTCTCGTCGATGCCGCGCGCCATCAGGTAGAACAGATGGCTGTGGTCGATCTCGGTGACGGTCGCGCCATGGCCGCAGACGACGTCGTCGGCGAAGATTTCAAGCTCCGGCTTGGTCGAGAACTCGCCGTCATCCGACAGAAGCAGCGTGTTGCAGGCCATCTTGGCGTTGGTCTTCTGCGCATATTGGTGGACGTTGATGCGGCCCTGGAAGACGCCGCGCGCTCTGCCGGTCACCACGTTGCGGATGACTTCGGTCGAGGCGGTATGCGGCACGGCGTGGTCGAGCACCATGGTGACGTCGGTATGGGTGTCGCCGGCGAGCAGATTGATGCCGCGCAGCGTGAATTCGGCGCCCTCGCCGGTCGTCTTCACGACGACTTCCTGGCGGACAAGCTTGCCGCCGGCATTCATGACGAACAGCGTCAGTTTCGAATTCTTGCCGAGATGCGCCTTGAACTGGGCGAGGTGCGTCGCCGTATCCGGCTGCTCCTGCACGACCAGCCATGTCACTTCGGCGCCTTCGCCAAGCAGCAGCTGGCTGACCGAGCTGACCAGCGCCGCCCCCTCGCCCGCCTGGCGTTCGACGACGACAGCGTTGGCGCCGGCACCGACACGGATGGCCAGCCGTACATGCGTCTGTCCCCCGGCCTGCAAATTCTGCAGTTCGAGCGGCTTTTCCAGTTGGGCACCGTCGGCGATGTCGACGAAATAGCCGTCAGCGACAAAGGCGGTGTTCAGCGCGCCGATGGCATCGTCGCTGCCATAGGAATCCAACCCGGGGGCGATGCTGCCGTCGGTCAGCTTCTCCGACAGGCGCTGCACGGCAACGCCTTCGATATCGGGCAGTTTCGTACTCGAAACGCCGTTCAGTACCGGCAAAACACTGGAGCCTTCGACGATCGGCGCAATGGCTTTCGCGACCGCTGCCGGATCGAAGTCCGGCACTGAGGTCAGCAGCCGGCGCAGGTCCGTATAATGCCAGGATTCGATGCGCCGCGTCGGCAGGCCACTCTTGATCGCCTCGATGGCGTCGTCGCGCTTCAGCATCACCGCGCCGTCGCCGGGCAGCAGCGACAGCCGCTCGCCGAAGGCGTCGATCAGCGCCGTTTCGGCCAATGTTCGCTGGGGTGTCGTGTGCATATTCATCAGTATCGCCTTGTTTGGCTTGCCTTCCGGGCCTGCTGGCATCTCACGCGGCTTGCCCGATCACACCGGCATAGCCATTGGCCTCGAGATCGAGCGCCAGCGACTTGTCGCCCGACTTGATCACCTGACCCCTGTAGAGCACGTGCACCGTATCAGGCACGATGTATTGGAGCAGGCGCTGGTAGTGGGTGATGACGACGATGGCCCGGTCCGGCGAGCGCAGCGTGTTGACGCCGTCCGCGACGATCTTCAGCGCGTCGATGTCGAGGCCGGAATCGGTCTCGTCGAGCACGCACAGTTTCGGCTCGAGCAGCTTCATCTGCAGGATCTCGGCGCGCTTCTTCTCGCCGCCGGAAAAGCCGACATTGAGCGGCCGTTTCAGCATCGTCATGTCCATGTTGAGCGAGGCCGCCGCTTCCTTCACGCGCTTCAGGAATTCCGGGATTTTTAGCGGTTCCTGGCCGCGCGCCTTGCGCTGCTCGTTCATCGCCACTTTCAGGAATTCCATCGTCGCCACGCCCGGTATCTCCATCGGATACTGGAACGCGAGGAAAATGCCGGCGGTTGCGCGCTCGGCCGGATCCATTTCGAGGATCGACTGGCCGTTGTAGAGGATGTCGCCCTCAGTGACCTCATAGTCCTCGCGGCCGGCGAGGATATAGGACAGCGTCGATTTTCCCGAGCCGTTCGGACCCATGATGGCGGCGACCTCACCGGCCCTGACCGTCAGGTTCAGGCCGCGAATGATCTCGGTGCCGTCATCGACTATACGGGCATGGAGGTTCTTGATCTCAAGCATTTTTACAGTCTTTCAGTCGTAATTGGGATCGTGGCGTTGGCCGTTGAATGAATATGTTACGTCAATCTCGCCTTCATGGGGTCTTGTCCTCCTCTGACCAGAGGCCAGACCCGTCAATATAGCCGAGCGCTTCCTTCCCGCCGCAGCCGAACCGGCGCTTTACCGAACGCCGCGCGTCCAAACGCGAAACCCCCGATGCCCGCTCACTGCGAAGGAATTTTTCGACTTCGTCAGATGTCACGACTAAGGCACGAGCCGGCTCGGGTTCGAGCCCATACCGCCCGCGAATCTCCTTGATCGTCTTAATTGGGTCTTCGCCACGCCCATTCTGTTCTCGCGCAAACTCCTGCGCGTCGGCATGTGGGGATACGTCTCTGTCAACAAGGTTCATGGCGACGTTATTACCCTACGCTCCCCTCGAGGCTAATCCCGATCAGCTTCTGCGCTTCGACCGCGAATTCCATCGGCAGTTGCTGGATGACATCCTTGACGAAGCCGTTGACGATCAGCGCGATCGCCTCTTCTTCCGGAATGCCGCGCTGCATGACGTAGAATTTCTGGTCCTCGGAAATCTTCGAGGTGGTGGCTTCGTGCTCGAACTGCGCCGTCGAATTCTTGGCTTCCATGTAGGGCACGGTGTGTGCGCCGCATTGGTCGCCGATCAGCAGGGAGTCGCAGTTGGTGAAGTTGCGGGCGTTGGTCGCCTTGCGGTGTGCCGAGACCTGGCCGCGATAGGTGTTCTGCGAGAAGCCGGCGGCAATGCCCTTGGAGATGATGCGGCTCGACGTGTTCTTGCCGAGATGGATCATCTTGGTGCCGCTATCGACCTGCTGGTAGCCGTTCGAGACGGCGATCGAATAGAACTCGCCGCTGGAATCGTCGCCGCGCAGGATGCAGCTCGGATATTTCCAGGTGATAGCCGAGCCGGTCTCGACCTGCGTCCACGAAATCTTCGAACGATGGCCGCGGCAGTCGCCGCGCTTGGTGACGAAATTATAGATGCCGCCCTTGCCTTCGGCGTCGCCGGGATACCAGTTCTGCACCGTCGAATATTTGATCTCGGCATCGTCGAGCGCGACCAGTTCGACCACCGCGGCATGAAGCTGGTTCTCGTCGCGCTGCGGCGCTGTGCAGCCTTCGAGATAGGAGACGTAAGCCCCCTCCTCGGCGATGATCAGCGTGCGCTCGAACTGGCCGGTGTTCTTCTCGTTCATGCGGAAATAGGTCGACAATTCCATCGGGCAGCGCACGCCCTTGGGCACGAAGACGAAGGAACCGTCGGTGAAGACGGCCGAATTCAGCGTCGCGTAGAAATTGTCGGAGATCGGCACGACCGAGCCGAGATATTTCTTCACCAGCTCCGGATGCTCGCGGATAGCTTCCGAGATCGAGCAGAAGATGACGCCGGCCTGCGCCAGCTCCTTCTTGAAGGTGGTGACGACGGAGACGGAATCGAACACCGCATCGACGGCGACGCGGCCCGACTTGTAAACGTTGTCGCTGGCTTCCTCGAGCTCCGAGGCATCGGTCTTCTGCACGCCGGCGAGGATTTCCTGTTCCCTGAGCGGAATGCCGAGCTTCTCATAGACCTTCAGCAGTTCGGGATCGACCTCGCTGAGCGAAGTCGGCCCGGGCGTGCTCTTGGGTGCCGCGTAATAGTAGAGGTCCTGGAAATCGATTTTCGGATAGTGGACGCGCGCCCATTTCGGCTCGTCCAGCGTCAGCCAGCGGCGATAGGCTTCCAGGCGCCATTCCAGCATCCAGGACGGCTCGTCCTTCTTCGCCGAAATGAAGCGGATAATGTCTTCACTCAGGCCCTTGGGGGCCTTGTCCATCGCGATTTCGGTCTGGAATCCGTATTTATACTGGTCGACATCGATCTTTCGAACTCGATCGATCGTCTCCTGCACAGCAGGCATCAGCGTTCTCCATCCACGCCGGGGTCAAGGCCCGGCAGTTTTCAAACTATGGCACCGCAAGCGAGCACCCTTGGGCATCCGAGGCGGCGTAAGTTTCATATAGTGCGTTCATGCCGGAAATTCACCCGGCCAAATTCGAACGCACGGCTCTACCAGGCCGCAAGGCCCAAATGTTCCGTTGCCGCGCTCAGGCGGCCTTTTCCCTGTTTGCCCGCCGCGCGACGATCGTCGCCAGCGCCGAACGAAACAGCTCGATATCTTCAGCGCTGGTCGCGTGACCGATGGACACGCGCAACGCGCCAAGACGGTCACCGTAACCCATGGCTTTCAGCACGTGACTCGGCCCGACTTTGCCCGACGAACAGGCCGATCCGGCCGACAGCGCCACACCGGCCAGGTCGAAAGCGATCTGCGCCGTCTCGGCCTTGATGCCGGGAATAGCGAAGAACGTGGTGTTGGCAAGCCTCGGAGCGCCGGTCCCGAAGATTTCGGCGTCTGGCACCTGCGTTTTCACGATCGCCTCGACTTCGTCGCGGCGCTGCCGCACCGCATCGATCGTTTGCAACCCGGCAAGCGCCTCGCGCGCCGCCGCGCCAAACCCGGCAATCGCCGCCAGGTTTTCGGTGCCGCCGCGATGGCCTTTCTCCTGGCCGCCGCCGCTGACCAGCGGTTTCGGCATCATCAAGTCCGACGCTGCGACAATGGCGCCGACGCCCTTGGGGCCGCCGATCTTGTGCGAGGAGAGAATCAAATAGTCTGCGTAACCCGCTGACATATCGAGCGGAATGCGGCCGGCCGCCTGCACCGCATCGACAACCAGGATGCCACCCGCCGCCTTGACGATTTCGGCAATGCGGCCAATCGGCTGGATCACGCCGGTCTCGTTGTTGGCGGCGTGGATCGCCACCAGCGGCAAGCCTTCGGCCTTGTCATGCGCACTAAGTGCTGCCGTCAGGGCATTGAGCTTGACGATGCCGTCGGCGTCGACGCCGATCCGCGTTACCTGCGCCGCCGGGAAGCGCCCGCCATTGAGCAGGCAGGGATGATCGGCCTCGGACACGTAGAGCCGGCTCATGCGGACGGCGCCGCGCCCCATCTGCCAGTCCGGCGTCAGCAGCGTCGAGGCCGCTTCCGTCGCGCCGGAGGTGAATACGACATGCTCGGCTTTGGCGCTGACCAGTCGCGCCACGTCGCGCCTGGCGTCTTCGATCAGCCGCCGCGCCGCGCGGCCCTCGGCATGGACCGAGGACGGGTTGGCGGCGATGTCGAGCGCAGCGACCACCGCCGCGCGCGCCGAGGCAAGCAGCGGCACGCTGGCGTTGTAGTCGAGATAGGCGCGTGCTCCGGCCATTTCCGTCCAACTGGTCCCTTCAAAAGCCGTTCCGCGAAGATAGCGCGTTATTTCCTTGAAATTGCAAGGCAAGACGTCCTATTTACGCGGCTTGCGGCGTGGGTGGCCGAGCCACAGCTTTTGGCCGCCCAGTTTTGAACAATTCTAAACTAGCTTCTAGAAAGACGCTCGCCCTGCGTCAAGGCCTAGGGAAAGTTGTTCCGGGCGCCGCGCAATTTATGCCAAGTGGAGTATTTCATGCCTGAGGTCATTTTCACCGGTCCGGCCGGCCGCCTGGAGGGTCGCTATCAGCCCTCGAAGGAAAAGAGCGCGCCGATTGCCATCGTCCTGCACCCGCACCCCCAGTTCGGCGGGACGATGAACAACAAGATCGTCTACGACCTCTTCTACATGTTCCAGAAGCGCAATTTCACCACGCTGCGCTTCAATTTCCGCGGCATCGGCCGCAGCCAGGGCGAGTTCGACCACGGCACCGGCGAGTTGTCCGACGCCGCCGCGGCGCTCGACTGGGTGCAGTCGCTGCATCCAGATTCCAAGAGTTGCTGGGTTGCCGGCTATTCGTTCGGCTCGTGGATCGGCATGCAGCTTCTCATGCGCCGGCCCGAGATCGAGGGCTTTATCTCGGTCGCGCCCCAGCCCAATACCTATGATTTCTCGTTCCTGGCGCCATGCCCGTCGTCCGGCCTGATCATCCATGGCGATGCCGACAAGGTCGCGCCGCCTAAGGACGTGCAGGGCCTGGTCGACAAGCTGCACACGCAAAAGGGCATTACCATCACCCAGAAGACCTTGCCCGGCGCCAACCATTTCTTTGCCAACCATGCCGAGCTTCTGATCGAGGAATGCGCGGACTATCTCGATCGCCGGCTGGCCGGGGAACTGTCCGACCCACGGCCGAAGCGGCTGAGATAATCGGCGATGTACCAACCACCTCACTTTCAGGAAACACGGCCGGACGTCCTGCACGGGCTGATCCGGGCGCATCCGCTTGGCCTGCTGGTGTCGAACGGCGCCGAGGGGCCGGTCGCCAACGCGATTCCCTTTCTGCTAGACGCGGATGTGCCACCGAACGGCAGGCTGCGCGCCCATTTGGCCAAGGCCAATCCGCAATGGCGGCTTTTGGCCGACAATCCCCTGGCGCCGGTGCTGGTCGTCTTCCAGGGCGCCGATGCCTATGTGACGCCGTCGTGGTATGAGACCAAGCGTGAAACCGGCAAGGTGGTACCGACCTGGAACTACGCCATCGTCCAGGTGCGCGGCATCGTCACGGTGATCGAAGACCAGGATTGGCTGGCCGAGCAGATTTCCGATCTGACGATGTCGCAGGAGGACAGCCGCTCGGCGCCATGGGCGGTGACCGACGCGCCGGCGCCCTTCATTCAGTCGCAGATCAAGGGCATTGTCGGCCTGGAGATCGCCATCACCGAAATCAGCGGCAAATGGAAAGTCAGCCAGAACCGGCCGACTGCCGACCGCGTCGGTGTCGCCGAGGGGCTCGAGAGCGAGACTGCCAACTCGGCCGACATGGTCCAGCTGGTAAGGTCCTACGGCGGGCTGGACGGCAAGTAATCTGGATTGCTTGCTCGACCGGTTCCAGGGCGGTCGCGGGCTCAATCGACCTTGGTCATCGCCGCCTTGCGCTCGTTGGCGATCAGCCAGAGATTGCGGATATAGATCAACAGGCCCATGGCCTGACCGGCGATGAACACCGGATCCTGACGCTGGATGGCGTAGACCAGCAGCAGGCCGCCGCCGAACAGCGAAAAGAACCAGAACGCGATCGGCACGACGCTGCGCTTGGCCTTTTCCGACGCCACCCACTGCACCAGAAAACGCATGGTGAAGAAGAACTGGGCGACGAAGCCGAGCAGAACCCAGGCATCGAATTGCTTGACGAAAACATCGTGAAGCCAGGTCGCCAATTCCTGAAGCACGTTACCCATGCCTGATTTCCTCTACTTTGGGCATTCTGCGGCGCCTGCGGCGCAGCCACCAGACGCCGGCAAGATCGAGCACGCCCTGAAGGCCGCGATCGAAGATGCCGTAATTCGATTTGCCGTAACGGCGGGAACGGTCGACGACGTCGCAATGGATGACGCGGTAGCCCTCCTGGATGACCAGCGCCGGAACAAAGCGGTGGGTGCCGTCGAAGAACGGCAATTTCCGCAAAATGTCGGTGTGGATCGCCTTGAGGCCGCAGCCGGTATCTCGCGTCTCGTCGTGCAGGATGGCTTTTCTCAGCCCGTTGGCGAAACGCGACGCCAGCTGCTTGATCTTGCTGTCGCGGCGCTTCAGACGCTGTCCCTGCGCGGCCCCGACGTCGGGACCAGCCTGCCGCAACGCGTCGATCAACACTGGGATGTAGCCGGGGTCGTTCTGGCCGTCGCCATCGATGGTGGCGACGATATCGCCGCGCGCCGCCCAGGCGCCCGAGCGCACCGAGAGCGACTGGCCGGCGGATTTTTCATGCCTGAGATGGCGCAGCGGAAACCGGCGAAGCGCTGCTTCTGCGGCAAGCACCGAAGGCGTATCGTCTGTCGAGCCGTCGTCGACGACAATGACCTCGAAGTCCCGCCCGGCCATGGCAGTGCCGATCTCGTCGAGCAGAAGCGGCAGGTTCGCCGCCTCGTTCCGGCAAGGAATGACGATGGATATCTCCGGCATCTCGACTCTGTCACAGGATATGGCATTCGATCGATGCCGCGCGGTCCAGAGGAAGAGTCCCGCTGGCGCGGCGCCTCATTACGCCAGCCGAAACAATGACGCAAGCAGGCCCCACGCTATCCGCGCGGACGCAAAAACCGGATTCCACTTTGCTGATCGCGCAAACCCATCCGAAGCGCGATCGGACGTAAAACCGGATTCCACTTTTGCTGATCGCGCTTGAGTGCTAAACGCCCGCCTTCATGCATAGCCGGGCCGCGTTCGGCCGAAAGCCTTCCAGGAAAGAAAAATGTCCGCCTTCAAATCCGATTTCCTGCGCACGATGAACGAGCGCGGCTTCATCCACCAGACCTCGGACGATGCCGGCCTCGACCAGCTTTTCGCCACGGAAACGGTGAGCGCCTATATCGGCTTCGACGCTACCGCGAGGAGCCTGCATGCCGGGTCGCTGATCCAGATCATGATGCTTTACTGGCTGCAGCAGACCGGCCACCGGCCAATCGCGCTGATGGGCGGCGGCACCTCGATGATCGGCGATCCGTCGTTCAAGGACGAGGCGCGCAAGCTTTTGACGCCGCAGGACATTGAGGACAATCTCGCCGGCATCCGCCGCAACTTCACGCCTTACCTCAAATTTGGCAGCGGCCCCAACGACGCCGTCATGATCAACAATGCCGACTGGCTGATGGACATCAACTACGTCAATTTCCTGCGCGATGTCGGCCGGCATTTTTCGGTCAACCGCATGCTGGCCTTCGATTCGGTGAAGCTCCGGCTGGATCGCGAGCAGTCGTTGTCGTTCCTCGAATTCAACTACATGATCCTGCAGGCCTACGACTTCGTCGAGCTCTACAAGCGCCTCGGCTGCCGGCTGCAGATGGGTGGCTCCGACCAGTGGGGCAACATCGTCAACGGCATCGATCTCGGCCATCGCATGGAAGGCGCGCAGCTCTATGCGCTAACGACGCCGCTGCTCACCACCTCCTCCGGCGCCAAGATGGGCAAGTCGGCCTCGGGCGCGGTCTGGCTCGATGCGGAGATGTTGAGCCCCTACGAGTTCTGGCAATATTGGCGCAACACCGAAGATGCCGATGTCGGCCGCTTCCTGAAGCTCTACACGACCCTGCCGCTCGCCGAGGTCGCGCGCCTCGAACGGCTCGGCGGCTCGGAGATCAACGAAGCCAAGAAGATTCTCGCCACCGAAATCACCGCCATGCTGCATGGCCGCGAGGCGGCGGAGGAGGCCAGCGAAACGGCGCGTAAGACGTTCGAAGAAGGGGCGCTCGCCGAAACACTGCCAACCGTCGAGGTGGGCAGGGCCGATCTTGAAGCCGGCGTCGGCATATTGTCGCTGTTCGTCACCGCCGGGCTGGCTGGGTCCAACGGCGAGGCACGGCGGCATATCCAGGGCGGCGCCGTGCGCCTCAACGACCAGCCGGTGTCAGACGACCGACGGATGGTGACGCTGCAGGATCTTGGCCCGGAAAACGTCGCAAAACTGTCGCTCGGCAAGAAGAAGCACGTTCTGGTGCGGCCGGTTTGAGCGTCTGAGGTTTAGAGCCCCTCGATGCCGGTAGGACGGAGGGGGGCGCAGAGGAACACTGCGGAGCGGCTCTATGCCAAGCCCCCGCCCGCCTCAGCGATACTCGAAGATCGACCGGAATATCCCGGGCGCGATTACCGATAGCGGATTGACGTCGAGGATTGGCTTGTTGGCGTTGCCCCTGAGCCTGTAGGTGACGCCGATCAGGCCGCGGTCGCGGCCGTTGCCGAGCAGCGCGCCGATCAGCGGCAGTTCGCCGAAAATGCGGTTTACGCCGTAGGCCGGCATGAACGTGCCGGTCATATCCATGTTGTTGTTCTGGTCGTAGAGCGTGCCCTGGAAGGTGGTGCCGATGCGCGAGCCGCGCAGCACGCCGTTGCGCAGCTTGAGATAGCCGCTGCCCTTGTCGATTTCGCTGAAACCGCGCTCGAACTTCACCCTCGACGTGTCGAGATTGCCTTTGACCGCCTCGTTGAGGCTGCGGCTGTCGCCGGCCGGCGTCGTCGATACGATCGAGGCGAGCTTCGGCTCGTTGACGATAAAGAAGTCCTTGGCGTCGACCTGGCCTTTCATCGGACCGTCGCCGGCCCCACTGAGCGCCAGCGTGATCGAGCCGCCTTCCATATGCTCGTAGATGTTGAGGAAGCGCAGTATGGCGCCGGCGTCGGCCGACTTCATGTTGAGCGTGCGCAGGCCGCCGCCGGTCGTGTTGCTGACGGTGATCGCGGCTCCCGAACTTGCCGTGGCGCTCACCTTGAGCCCGTTCACCCGGGAGCCGGCGGCGCTATAGTCGAGCTTCAGATTGGACAGCACCTCGTCGTGGAAGCCGGTCAAGGAGCTGACGTCGGCGCTGACCGAGATCGCATCGACGCCGGTGGTCTTGGTGGCGGTATCGACATCGGACGTGAATTGCTTGATCAGCGAGCGTGCGTCCAGCGCGCTGCCGCTAACCTCGACCGCATAGGCCTTGCCTGACCGCTTCACCGAGACGGCGACGTCGTCGCCCCTGTTCAACGTGACCTTGCTGAACCGGGCCGAGGACAAGGCGCCGTTGACCAGCACCGCGCTGCCGTCGATGGAGAAGGTCTTGCCGTCGAGTTCGAAATTGGAGAGCGTCGTGGTGTCGCCGGTCTTCGCCATGGCGAAGACGACCTTGGCGGGAATGCCGGGACCCTTGCTCCAGCCGGCCCACGGAATGTCCAGCCTGGCATTGGTCAGGTCGGCCGACACGTTCTGGTTGCCGGTGCCGCTCTTGTCGATCGCCACCTTGATGGTTCCGGAAAGCAGCGTCGACAGGCCAGGCATGGCGGTGGCGCGCGTCTTGTCGTCGAGCACCAGCGCTACTTTGCGACTGCGCGGCGGGCCGCCATCCCTGAGCGGCTCAATCAGGTCGAGCTCGGCCGGAATGCCGTTGAGCAGTGCCCTGGCCGAGATCACCGCCCGGTCGGGCGCGACGGTGATCGAGCCGTCGGCATGGCTGACCGTCTGGCCCTCGAAAGGCTTGCCCAGCGACAGATCCTTGTAGTCGAGCGCCACCAGCCAATCGAGTTTGGAGGAGTCGACGCCGGACTGCAGCGGAATATCGGCCTTGACGTGGCCGGTCACCGTGCCGGACAGGTCGTCCGGCAGCAGGCCGACATGGCGCATGGCGTTGATCGGGTCAAAGGATGCCAGCTCGGCGATTGCCGGCGCCTCGCCGGCGACATCGATATCGAGCGCGCCGATCACCGGCGGATGGTTCGCCGCCTTGACGGTGAGCGTGCCGTTGCTTGCCGCCACCGTGCGGCCGCTCGGCATATAGACGCTGCCCGACGACAGCGCGACGTCGACGTCATTGCCGTGGAAACCGACGACACCGACGGCATCGCGGATCGGCGGAATGCGGCCGGCCGTGTCGAAACGCGATCCTTCGACCTGGAATCGGCCGAACACTTCATCGGCGGAAAGCGGCACGCCGTTGCCGAGCCGTCCGGGTACGACCTGGAATTGCAGGCTGCCATCGACGACGCGGCCGCCGAACAGGTTCTTAAGCACCCACAGCCTGGCATTGCGCGCCGAAAACCATGGCCATAATTGCTTGACGTGCGAGACCGGCATGTCGTGGACATTGAGCGCCACCGATATGCCCGGCGCCTGGTTGGCCACGAATGCAACCGAAGCCGTGCCCAGCACTTCGCTGCCGGGTCCGGACCGGACGCCGATCTGCTCGGCGACCAGCTTTTGGCTCGTCGGCTGGTAGACGCCGGCGATACGGGCAATGAAGCTGAGTGCCGGCTCCGGCGAATCCGAAGGCGCCAGGGTCGAACCGTCGCTGGTCAGGTCGTAACGATAGGATGGCTCCTCGCCCGCTGTGCCTGTAACCGGCTTCGGCCCGATCGAACCGGCGAAATCGAAGGTCGAGCGGCCGGTTTTCACCAGCAAACTGTCGACCTGGATCTTGTTCGATCCGGCGACGAGCGTTGCATCGAGATCGATGTCGGCCGGAAGCAGGCCGCGCGAACCGAGATCGAGCACCGATCCGGTCAGCGACAGGCCAGCGATTAGCCGCGAGCCGTTGTCGCCGGTCCCTTCCGACCCCGCCAGCTTCAAGGCGATCGCGCCCAATTTGCCACCTGCTGCCGCAGCGTCGGCATCCGCCGCCTGGATACTGGCGTCCAGCGTGGTGATGCGTCGCGTCGCCGGATCGCGGGTGGCGGAAGCGGCGATGGTAAGCGCCCTGCCGTCGACATCCGCGTCGGATGAAAACTCCATGCTTCCCGGTCCCGACTGCGAGACGGAGGCGTCGGCGATGGTGACCGACTTGACCGATCCGGTCTCGGGCAGTGCCAGCTCGACATTGCGCAGATCGATCTGGCGCATCGAATCCTCGCGCACCGCATCGAGCGCGCGGTTGAGATTGGCGAAGACGGCGGCGGAAAGTTTTTCCGGATCGATGAGGCCGTCCTGGTTGCGCAGCCCGGCCGTCCAGTCGCCGCCGGACGGCATCGCCGCCATGACGATGTGCGCGTCGGAAATCCGGGCACTGGTCAGCCGCACCTCGCCCGAAAGCAGCGGGATCAGCCGGATGCCGAAGCGGACCCGGCCGGCATCGGCCATCGGTTTTCCGTCGGCGGTCTTGAGGCTGACGTCGCTGACCTGCAGCGCAATGAAGCTCGACCCGTCAAGCGTCAGCCGTGCCGGCCCGACGGCAACGTCGACATCGAAGCCGGCCAATTTCTCGATTGCCGTTTCGGCTTCCACGCGAAGCCGCTCCGAGCCGAAGCCGGATACGCCGATCGCATAGACGCCGGCAGCAGCCAGCAGCACAAGGGCGACAAGGCCGGCAAACAGCCGCGCCATCAAACGGACGCCGCGACCGATCGAAGCCTGGCCGAGCGGCGGGACGCGGCATGCGGACGGAAAGGTTCCCAGGTCGGTGATCTCGTCACGCCTGAACCTGATCTTCTCGTGCTGCGGCAGCTCCTGATCCACGCAATCTTCCGTTGAAACGAATTCGATCGTGGACGAATCCCCGCTCGACATTATATCGATGCAGCCTGGCGCGTAACCTCAAACAAGGGCATCGGTATGGCTGACCTCGACGTGGGCGATGTTGCGCCGCAATTCGATCTTCCGCGCGACGGCGGCGGTTCACTCAATCTCGCCGCACTGCTGGGAAAGCCCATCGTACTCTATTTCTACCCACAGGACGACACCACAAGCTGCACCAATGAGGCGATCGGCTTTTCGCAGTTGAAGCGGGAGTTCGAAAAGGCCGGCGCTGTCGTCATCGGGCTCTCGCCGGACAGCGTCAAGAAACACGACAAATTCAAGGCGAAATACGATCTGAGCATCGACCTGGTCGCCGACGAAGAGCGCAAGGTGATCGAGGCCTACCATTTGTGGGTGGAAAAGAAGCTCTACGGCCGCACCTATATGGGCGTCGAGCGGGCGACGTTCCTGATCGGCCGCGACGGACGCATCGCCAGGATCTGGCGCAACGTTCGGGTCAAAAGCCACGCCGAAGCGGTGCTGGAAGCGGTTCGCGCAATTTGAGCGCTGCGGCAGGCCGCTGCAATTCGATACCCGTTTTGCGCGAAGACAAAACTTTGTTAACCCTAATAATGTGTAATCAGGCTCGTCGTTGGTGTCGTAACGAAAGCTTGGTCCCGTGAACGTAGCCAGTCAGTCAGCGGTCTTCGGCAGACGCAAAGAGCCCCACACGGTCATCATCGCCCGGGGCGACCAGATAAGGCATTTCACCATACGCCCGTGGCTGGCTGCATTTTGCGGCTCGGCGCTGGCGGCGATCGTCATTGGCTACCTGCTGGCGACCTCCTATCTGGTGCTGCGCGACGATCTGATCGGCGCCACGACGGCGCGGCAGGCGCGCATGCAACAGGCCTACGAAGACCGCATCTCGGCACTGCGCAGCCAGGTCGACCGCATCACCAGCCGCCAGCTACTCGATCAGCAGCTGATGGAAACCAAGGTCAGCGAGCTGCTGGAACGGCAGAGCCAGCTCAGCCTGCGTCACGGCCGCCTCGGCCCGATCCTCGAACGAGCCGAAAATGAGGTCGCAACGCCGCCCGTGCCGACGGCAAAGCCGGACGAACATGCCGACGCGACCGGCAGCATCCAGCCGACGGCCTATTCAGTCGCCAGCCTTGCCGCCCCCCTTGCCAGCAACGACACGAGGCCGTTCTCGCTGTGGTCGACCCGCGCCAATCCGCTGCCGAGCGAAAGCGCGGCCGACCGGGCAGACAAGCTCTTCGTTTCGATCAACAACTCGCTCAAAACCATCGAGAGCCAGCAGCTCACCCGCATCGCCACGCTGGCCGACAATGCCTACAGGAATGCCGACGCGATTTCACAGGCACTCGCGGCAGCCGGCCTGAAGGTCGACAGCGATTTCGGCAAAAGCGATGTCGGCGGCCCGCTGATACCACTCGACAGCTCGTTGGTCTTCGACAGCAAGGTCAAGGAGTTGGACGAAGCGCTTGACGCGCTGGATCATCTTAAAAAGGAAGCGCGCCGGCTGCCGCTCGCCAACCCCGCGCCCGGCCATAGCGTCACCAGCCCGTTCGGCGTGCGCACCGACCCTCTCCTCGGCACCGCCGCCCTGCATTCGGGGATGGATTTCAGGGCGCCGGTCGGCATGCCCGCCAAGGTCACGGCAGCCGGCGTGGTCGTCAAGGCCGGATGGAACGGCGGCTACGGCCGCATGATCGAGGTCGACCACGGCAATGGTTTTGTGACGCGTTACGGGCATCTCAGCGAAATCGAGGTCGCCGTCGGCCAGAAGCTCGATGCCGGAGACGTCATCGGCAAGACCGGCAACAGCGGCCGCTCGACCGGCCCGCACCTGCACTATGAGGTTCGCCACAATGGCGAAGCAATCGACCCGCTACGGTTTCTGACCGTCGGCAAGAAGGTCGCGCAGTATCTGTAGGAACCGGGCCGCTTCTCAGACGAACCGGCATTTGAGCGGCATCGGGCCGGCGCAGCTAGGCCAAGGCGGCCTCACCTAAGTACCCTCAGGCGTTCTCCCCAGCAAACATTCGGCTCCAGCCCTTGAGGGCTTGTGCCCACAGCGTTGACTCCGGCGCGGTTGTAGGATGATATGTATAAGCCTATGCCTTAATCCAGAAGGCTTGTAATGACCGTTCATGGTATCCCGCCTGAAATTCTGAATGCCCTGGAGGGCACCGTCGGAAAAAGCGGCGTGGCTGCCGACGCTGCCGGCATGGCGAAATACCTTTTGGACTGGTCCGGGGATCATCGCGGCGGAGCCCTTGCGGTGCTGAAGCCTGCTTCCGTCAGCGAAGTCCAGGCTGTGGTGCGGCTCTGCGGCACGCTCGGGCTCGGAATCATACCGCTGGGCGGGAACACAGGGCTGGTGGCGGGTGCAATCGACATCGATTCCCGTAGTGGGGTGGTCGTCAGCCTGGAGCGGTTGAACCGCATCCGTCTCGTCGACGCCGACAATTTCATCCTGCAGGCCGACGCCGGCTGCATCCTGCAGCACATCAAGGATGCGGCGGAGGCACAGGATTGCCTGTTTCCGCTGGCGCTCGGCGCGCAGGGAAGCTGCCAGATCGGCGGCAATGCGGCCAGCAATGCCGGCGGCACCAACGTGCTGCGCTATGGCATGGCGCGCGATCTCATCCTCGGCCTCGAAGTCGTCCTGCCCGATGGCGAGTTGTGGAGCGGCTTTTCCGGCCTGCGCAAGGACAATCGCGGCTACGACCTGAAGCAGCTCTTTATCGGCAGCGAAGGAACGCTCGGCATCATCACCGGCGTCGAGCTCAAGCTGTTTCCGAAACCGGCCCGGGTCGAGACCGCTTATCTCGGTCTCGCCTCGTTCGAAGCGGCCATCACCCTGTTCCGGCAGGCTCGCCGGGCCTCGTCCGATCTGATTTCTGCCTTCGAGCTCATTGGTTCGGAGTGCATCGACCTCGCGCGCTTGATCGACGCAGACGTCCTTTCGCCGGT
Source organism: Mesorhizobium sp. ISC25 (assembly GCF_042295465.1). Taxonomy (NCBI): domain Bacteria; kingdom Pseudomonadati; phylum Pseudomonadota; class Alphaproteobacteria; order Hyphomicrobiales; family Phyllobacteriaceae; genus Mesorhizobium; species Mesorhizobium sp. ISC25. The sequence continues at coordinate 1,567,298 of NZ_CP135441.1, forward strand.
CGAAGCTCCCGTCCACGTGCTGATCGAACTCTCCGCAAGTGCTGCGGTCGATCTGCGCTCCATGCTGGTCGATTTCCTGGCCGGAGCCATGGAGAGCGGCCTGGTTGCCGATGCCGTCCTTGCTGAAAGCGTTGCGCAGGCCAGGGCGTTCTGGGCCATTCGCGAGGGCTTGGTCGAGGGCCAGGCAAGACGCGGCTTCCATGTGCGCACCGACCTTGCGGTCAGGATATCGGACATCCCTGCCCTCATCGATCAGGCCCGCCAATTCGTGGCGCTGGAACATCCCGGTTGGCTGCCGCAGGCCTATGGCCATGCCGGCGACGGCAATATCCATTTCAATGTCCTGCCACCGCCTGGGATCGCCGAGGGTGAAGCTCGTGCCCAGGGCGCGGAGATCACCGCCGGGCTCTACCAGATCGTCGGCGCGCTTGGCGGCTCGATCAGCGCCGAGCACGGTATCGGCCGCACCCGTCATCGCACTTTCTGGGCCGGCCTGGCGCCTGCCCATCGCCGGCTCATCACGGCCCTCAAAACGACGATGGACCCTCAGGGATCAATGAATCCCGGCTGCCTGCTGCCACCGACGGAGACCTTTCCATGAAGCAAAGACTGGCCGCTATCGGCACGGTGGAGGCGCTGCCGCATCGCGTCGCCGCATTCCTCAGCCGCGAGATCGAATCCGGCGAGCTCAATCCGGGCACGCGGCTGCCGACCGAGCAGCAGCTCTCGGAAAAATTCGGCGTCAGCCGCAATGTGGTGCGCGAGGCAATCGCTCAACTCAGGGCCGATGGCATGATCGAAGCCCGGCAAGGCGTCGGCGTTTTCGTGCTGGCGCCGGAACAGCGCGCGTCGATCCGCATCGATGGCGAGGCGCTGAAAGCGACCGGGAACATGGAGCGGCTGTTCGAGCTGCGTTGCATACTGGAAGCCGAGTCAGCCGCGCTCGCCGCCGAACGGCGCGGGCAGGAGCACCTCGACGCAATCAAGGCGGCGCTAGACCGGATGAGCGGCGAGGAGCGCTGGGAAGAAGGCAGTATCGACGCCGACCTTTTGTTCCATCGCGAGATCGCGCGGGCGACGGGCAACAACTACATCCACACTTTTATCTCCTTCGTTTGCGAGCAGATCCGCCGCTCGATCCACTACGCCCGCCTCACCAATCCGCTGCACGACCTGGTCGAAGTCAATGTCGGGGAGCATGTGCGCATCTACGAGGCGCTGGTCGCCGGCGATCCCACGGCCGCCGAGGCGGCGATGCGCGCCCATATCGTCGGCGCCGCCGACCGCGTCGGCGTCAAGCTGCCGGCATCGCGCGCCGCGCACAGCACAGGGAGATAGCCATGCCGCTCGGAGGCGAATATGCGATTTCGGACGTCTGCCTGCTCGTCGAAAACATCGGGCGGACAGTTGAATTCTATGTCGAAAAACTCGGCTTCCGCCTGCGGCGTCGCGCCGAGGGCTTTGCCGACTTCCATGGCGAAGGCGTCACGCTGGCGGCATGGGAGATCGATCACATCAACCGGCACACCGGCGTCTCGAAGTTGAGGTCGCCGCGCCAGGCGCACAAGGTCTGCGTGGCGGTCAGGCTAGACGCGCCCGGCGAGATCGACCGGCTCCATGGCGAATTGGCGGCCAAGGGCGTGCCCTTCTACGGCCCGCCGGCGGATTATGTCTGGAACGCGCGCTGCGCCTATTTCACCGATCCCGACGACACGCTTTGGGAACTATACGCCTGGCTCGACGGCGGCCCCGGCGACTATCACGACGAACAGCCGTAGACGACGCCGCGCCACGGGAACGGCGCGCAATGAAGAGACGAGAACGTCTTGCAACAGGAGCGAAAAATGAGTGGGAACAGAGACTACGACATGAACCGCCGCAGCTTCGTGAAAGCCGGCTTCGCCGCCGTCGCGGCAGCTTCGGCCGGAATGCAGCTCGTGCTGACGCCCGGCGCCAGGGCTGCCGGAAAGATCGTCATCCAGTATGATTGGTTGATGTCCAACGGACAGATCGGCGACATCGCCGCCGTCGCCAACGGCTATTTCAAGGACGTGGGTCTCGAGGTGGAATTCAGCCCGGGCGGTCCCAATGCGGCGACGGTGCCGCCGGTGATTTCGGGGGCCGCGCAACTCGGCCAGTTTTCCGAAACACCGCAGCTCTACGCGGCGCGTGCCAGCGGCGTGCCGGTGAAGATCATCGCCTGCGGCTTCCGCACCGGTCCCTATGCCTTCACTTCGAAGCCTGCCAAGCCGATCCGCGGCGTGGCCGATCTCAAGGGAAAGAAGATCGGCATCCAGCCGACGGCGCGCTTCGTCATCGATGAGATCCTGGCCAAGAACGGCATTGATCCCTCCGAGGTCACCGTCGTCAATGTCGGCTTCGACAAGGCGCCGCTGGTGCGCGGCGACGTCGACGCGATTGGCGGATGGATCACCAACACCCAGGCGCTGAGCGTCGTCGGCGACGACAGGATCGACCTTCTGGTGCGCGACCTCGGGCTGAACTCCTATGCGGACGTCTATTTCGCTACCGACACGGCGATCGAACAGGATGCGGAAACGCTGGCGAAATTCATCGGCGCCGTCGCCAAGGGCTGGGGCTGGGTGCACGCCAATCCGCAGGAAGCCGTCAAGAAGATGGTCGCGGCCTATCCGGAAATGGACCTCGGTTGGGAGCAGAAGACGATCAATCTGGTGCTGAAACTTTCCTTCGACGGTGCAACCGCCAAGGACGGATGGGGAACCTTTGATCCCGCCTCGATCGAGGAGCAGCTGGCACTGCTGGACAAGGTCGGCCAATACCCGAACGGCCGGCCCGCGGCAGCCGATGTCTACACCACCAAGATACTCGAATTGTCGGCCGCCGACCGACCCAAGCTCGACGCGCCCGCCGCTTGATGGCGAACGCGATCGAGGCCCGCAGGCTGGATGTCGGCTATGGCGGCCGGCAGCCGGCGGTGAAAGTGCTCACCGGTCTCGACCTGTCGGTCGCGGCCGGCTCCTTCCTGTCGATCCTTGGACCTTCGGGATGCGGCAAGTCGACCCTGCTCCGCGTTGTCGCGGACCTGCTCGATCCGCTTGGCGGCTCGATCAGCGTGCTTGGCGACACACCGCATGCGGTCCGCTCGCGGCGCGATGTCGGTTTCGTCTTCCAGGACTCGACCCTGCTACCCTGGCGCAGCGTGCGCGACAACGTACGCCTGCCGCTCGATGTCGGACAAGGCCGGCTTACCCGGACAATAGACGACCGAACCGACGAGCTGCTTGATCTGATGGGGCTTGCCGGGTTCGGTGAGCGTCTGCCGCACCAATTGTCCGGCGGCCAGCGCCAGCGCGTTGCGATCGCCCGGGCGCTGCTCGGGCAACCCAGGCTGCTTTTGATGGACGAGCCTTTCGGCGCGCTGGACGAGATCACCCGCGACCGCCTCAACGACGAGCTTTTGTCGTTGTGGCGGCGCACCGGCGCGACCATCCTTTTCGTTACTCATTCGATCGCCGAAGCCGCCTATCTCGGAGAACGGGTCATCGTTCTCGCCGCCAATCCGGGCCGCCTGGCCAGGGACCTCGACATGCGGCCGTTCAAGCAGGCAGGCAACCGCTGTTCGCGCGAGGATCCGGCGATCGTTGCCGCGATGGCCGAACTGCGCGGCGCGCTGGAACAGGCCTCATGAGGAAGGCGCCCTTGCCATCGGCGCTGGTCGTCGCCCTGCCCGTTTTTGGCGCGGCCTCGATCCTGCTCGCCTGGCAGTTCGTGCTGCCATGGCTTGGCGTGCCGGCCTATATCGTGCCGACGCCGACGGCCATATCAGGCGTGTTCCGGAAGAGTCTCGCTTTACTGCTCAGCAATCTCTGGCCGACGCTGATCGAGGCACTGGCGGGATTTGTCATCGGCAATCTCGCCGGTGTGCTGCTGGCGGTGGTTTTCGTGCACAGCCGCATCCTGCAGGCCGCCTATTTTCCGGTCGTGCTGTTCTTCAACACCATTCCCATCCTGGCGCTGTCCCCGATCATCATTCTGATCTTCGGGCTCGGCATGACGCCGAAGATCGTGATCGCGGCGGTGATCTGCTTCTTCCCGACGCTGGTCAACATGATCCGCGGACTGGACTCGGCCAGCGACAACGAGCACGAACTGTTCCGGGTGCTATCGGCCACGCGCTGGGAGATCTTCTGGAGCCTGCGCCTGCCAAGAGCATTGCCGATGCTGTTCTCCTCGTTGAGAATCGCTTCGGCCACGGCCGTGATCGGCGCCATTGTCGGCGAGTGGATCGGGTCGGACAAGGGCCTCGGCGCGCTCATCATCCAGGCGACCTTCAACTATCAGTCGGACCGGCTCTATGCGGCGATCGTGCTGTCGTCGTCCTTGTCGATCGCGATGTTCGCAATCGTGGTTCTGCTGGAGCGACGTGCCATCCGCTATTGACCGTGCCGTTGCGCGGCCATCCGCCGGGTTCGCTCAGCAAGGCAGTCAATTTATTTTTGAATTCCATTTGACTGAATAAATCTTCGGTGCCAGTCTGGCCTCTCTCGAGGGCGCAAGGCATGGCACTGCGGGGAACCAATCAGGAGTTCGGGCGGCCGTATAACCGGCGCATAGTGCTCGAATCGATCCGCCTTCATGGCCCGATCGCCCGTGGCGACATTGCCAGGCGGGTCGGGCTCACCGTGCAGACGGTGTCGACCATCGTTCGCGAGCTGGAAGAGCATGGTTACGTGCTGTCGCTGCGCGAAGAGCCCAAGGGGCGCGGACTGCCGCCGGCAACGCTGCGCATCAATCCGGAAGGCGGCTATGCGGTCGGCATCCACGTCACCCCGCTCGGCATCAATGCCGCCCTGATCAACCTCAGCGGCGACGTCATCGAGAGCACCTACCGCGAAGCCCCAAATGCTACGCCTGACCACGCTTTCGAGCTGATCGGCGCCATGGTGCTCGAATTGACGGCATTGCGGCCCGGTGGCCGCGTTCTCGGCATCGGCATGGCGCTGCCCGGACCGTTCGGCGTGGAGTCCATGAGCTTTGTCGGGCCGACCACCATGACCGGCTGGAAGGATGTGGCGCTGCGCGAGCGACTGGCCGCCTCGACCGGGCTGCCGGCCTTTTTCGAAACGGACATGGCGGCGGCTGCTATCGGCGAGCGCCTCTACGGCCTCGGGACGGCATATTCCGAATATTACTACCTCTATTTCGGCGTCGGGCTCGGCGGCGTCATGGTGCATGACGGAGCCGCATTGCGCGGCGCCTGGGGAAATGCCGGCGAGATCGGCCACATTCCCGCGGTGCCGGGCGGCGAGCCCTGTCCGTGCGGCAATCGCGGCTGCCTCGAACGGTATCTCTCGCTCGAGGCGCTGCGGCGCCGCAACATCGCCGACGCCGACTGGGTGAGTGAGATCGCGCCGATCTTCCGCAACGCCGTCACCATCATCGAAAATCTGTTCGATCCCGAAACCATCATCCTCGGCGGGCTTGCCTCCACCGATCTGCTCGAAAGACTGGCCGGCGCAGCCGCGCACCTGCCCAATTCGGTCTCGGCGCGAAGCGACCGCACGACGCCTCGCGTCAGCGTCGCGCGCGGCGGCCAGCATGCGGTGTTGCGCGGCGCCGCCGCACTTGCCGTTTCGGGGGTGCTTTCGCCACGCTTCGGCCAGATCTTCACCGCCGAACGCGAACGCAGGCGAGATCTCTTGCATAACAAGGGGATCGCGGCATGAGCGAACCGCTGCTGGTGCTCGATAACGTTGCCAAGAATTACGGCGCCATCGAAGCGCTGAAAGGCATCAGCTTTTCGATCGGCAAGGGCGAAGTGGTGGCTCTTTTGGGGGACAACGGCGCCGGCAAATCGACGCTGGTCAAGATCATTGCCGGCGGTCTGGAGCCGACCTCCGGCCGCATGCTGTTCGAAGGCAAGGAATTCCTCGCCAAATCCCCCGCCGAGGCCAAGGCTGCGGGGATCGAGACGGTCTACCAGGACCTGTCGCTCTGCACCAATGTCGACGTCGTCGCCAATTTCTTCATGGGCCGCGAGATCACCAGGAAGGTTCTCGGCATTCCGGTACTCGACGAGCGCGCCATGGAGCAGGTGGTGCAAAAGGCGCTGGCCAGCGCCGGCACCCGCATTCCCTCGCTTCGCACCAATGTCGAGCACCTCTCCGGCGGTCAGCGGCAGGCCATCGAGCTTAACCGTTTCGTGCATTTTGGCGGCAAGCTGGTGCTTCTCGACGAGCCGTTCGCAGCGCTCGGCGTCGAGCAGACGCGGCGCGGCCTCGACATGATCCGTCAGGTGGCGAGCCAGGGCATCGGTGTCGTCATCATCACCCATATCATGCAACAGGCCTTCCAGGTCGCCGACCGGATCGTGGTGATCCGGCAAGGCGTCGTGGCTGGCGATGTCGCACGCAACAAAACAAGTCCCGACGCGGTGATCAACATGATCACCGGAGAGACGCTCGCCGGTGCCGGACCGGCGAGCTGAGGGACAAATGAGGGGTCCGGCGCAAGAGGAGCGAACGACATGAAGAAAATACTTCTTTCCGTCTTCGGTATCCTGGCACTGGCCTTTGCCACGCTCACGCCGGCATTCGCCCAGTCCAAGGGCACCGTCTACTACATGGTGCCGACATTGCTCGATGAGTTCCAGACCGGCTCGGTGAGCGCGCTGGAACTGTTCCTGAAGCAGGTCGGCTACGAGATGAAGACGCTGAACGCCGACAACAAGACAGACGCTCAGCAATCGCAGATGAACGACGTCATCGCGCTGAAGCCGGCGGCGATCATCCTTGCCGCCGTCGATTTCAATGCGCTGAAACCGTCTATCGAGGCCGCCCGTGCCGCCGGCATCCCGGTCGTCGAGTTCGACCGCCAGATCACCTCGACCCCGTCCGACTTCACCTCGGTGGCCGGAACTGTCGAGATCGGCTACGTCGCCGCCGATCAGGCGCAAAAACTCCTGACCGCGAAGAACGGCTCGGTGAAGGGCAAGATCCTGCAGGTGCTCGGCGATCCGGGCGATCCCTACACGCTCGATATCCAGAAGGGTTTCGAGGAGAAGATGAAGGCGTTCCCGGACGTCAAGATCATCTCGCTGCCCGCCATGCAATGGGCAGCGGATGCAGCCGGGACCATCGTGAACGACCAGCTGCTCGCTAACCCCGACATCGACCTGATCTTCAGCCATGCCGCGCATCTTTCGGTCGCTGCCGTCGCCTCGCTCGAGGCCGCCGGCAAGAAACCGGGCGACGTTATGCTGATGAGCTCGAACGGCGCTCCGGTCGGCCTCGACCTGATCCGCAAGGGCTGGCTCAATGTCGAAGTCGAGCAGCCGCTCTACGCCCAGGCCGCGGCGGTCGCCATGTTCATGGACAAAGTGGTCAACAAGCAGGAGATCAAGCCAGGCGAATATGATGTGCTTGGCCTGAAATCGACCCTGACCAAGGAAGCGTGGGGGCCGAACATCAAGATCCCCGGCGCTGCGATCACCAAGGAAAATGTCGATAACCCGGCCTTCTGGGGCAACATGAAGCCGCCGACCGAAACCATAAAGCCGGTCGAATAGCAAACTCGCCAGAAGCTCCGGGCCATGCCGGCCCGGAGCCCAGCCCTGCAGCCCCGGTGCGTTCAAACGGACGCGCACGGGAATGCTGCAGCAATTTTCAACCACGCTGATCTTTCCGAAAACCGAGTGGTCTTTCGGGGTCGGCGCCAACCGGATCCGCAGATGAACCCCCGCACGCGCCAAACCCTCGAGTTCATCCTCGACAATCTCGTCTGGTTCATGCTGGTCTTCGTGCTGGTGGTCTTTTCCATCCTTATCCCGAACTATTTTCAGCTCGGCATCTTCGCCAACATCATCGAGGCGTCGAGCGTGCTCGGCGTGATGTCGATCGGCTTGGCGCTGGTCATCATCGCCGGCCATATGGACCTGTCGGTCGAATCGGTGGCGGCGCTCAGCGCCATGGCGGTCGGGATCTTGTTCTGCTCGTCGGGCATCGGCCTTGGCATCCAGTTGCAGCCGCAATGGCTGATGGTTCCGGTTTCGCTGCTCATCGCACTTGCCGTCGGCGGCCTCATCGGCGCCTTCAACGGCTATCTGGTGGTCAGGGTGAAGATGAGCGCCTTCATAATCACGCTGGCTTCTTACATCTGGGTGCGCGGCCTGGTGCTGGTCATCTCCGGCGGCCGCTCGGCGCAGGACCTTGCGCCGGCGATCCGCTGGTTCGGCATCCAGCGCCTGGGCGGCCTGCCGCTGACTGCCTGGATCGCCATTGCGTGTTTCGTGGTGTTCTCGCTGATCATGGCCAAGACGCCCTTCGGCAGGCATCTGGTCATGATCGGCGGCAACGAGACGGCGACCTTCCGCGCCGGCATCCGCGTCAACCGCAACCTGGTCATAGCCTTCGTTCTCGCCGGCGCCATCGCCGGCCTTGCCGGTTGGCTGCTGGCAATCCGCACCTCCGGCGCAACCGCCAATCTCGGCGTCGGCCTGTTGTTCAATGCCTTCGCCGCGGTCGTCATCGGCGGCGTCAGCCTGAAAGGCGGCGTCGGCACCTTGCCCGGCGTCTATGCCGGCGTGCTGCTGCTCTCGGCCATCAACACGGCGATCAACTTGATGGGCCTGCCGGCCAACTTCACCCAGGTGATCCACGGCCTGCTGGTGCTCGCCGCCGTGCTGCTCGACGCATTCAAGCAGACCATTCGCCAGAGGCTCGCATGAGCAGCCGACCGCAAGCCGGGCGACTTTTTGGCAAGGTGGCGCTGGTCATCGGCGCTGCGCGCGGCATCGGCAAGGCGATCGCACAGCGCTTTGCCGAGGAAGGCGCAAAGCTGGTGCTGGCCGATACCGAGACCGAAGCCGGACAAGCAACGGCAGATGAGGTCGGCGCCCACTTCATTCGCACCGACATTTCGCAGATGGCCGATGCGGAAGCCGCCGTGGCGCTGGCCCTCGACCGTCACGGCCGGCTCGACATCATGGTGCAGAATGCCGGCATTTATCCCTGGCAATTGCTGGAAAACACCAGTCCCGACGACTGGGACCGGGTCATGGCAGTGAACTTGCGTGGCAGCTTCATCGCCGCGCGCGCCGCACTGGTGCCGATGAAGGCGCAGCACTTTGGCCGCATGCTGTTCACCTCCTCGATCACCGGCCCGCATGTCACCAGCCCCGGCCACGGCCATTATTCTGCGACCAAGGCCGGCATCAATGGGCTGATCCGTTCGGCTGCGCTCGAATTTTCGGGCTACGGCATTACAGTCAACGGCGTCGAGCCCGGCAACATCCTCACCGAAGGCATAGAGCAGCATCGCGGTGCGGCCTTCATCAAGAACATGGAAGACGCCATCCCGCTCGGCCGCCTCGGCAGCCCGCGCGATGTGGCCAATGCCTTCCTGTTCCTGGCCTCTGACGATGCCAGTTACATCACCGGCACGACCATCATCGTCGATGGCGGGCAGCTTTTGCCCGAGGGCAAGGATTTCCGGCTGCTGCCGCCATGATCCTCGATTTCGGCGGCGGTTTCTTCCTGCGCCGGGCGACCGCCGCCGATCACCAGGGGCTTGCGATGATCTGTCTCAAGACCGGCGATGCCGGCAAGGACGCCAGCGGCCGCGAGGACGACCCGGAACTGCTCGGCCTGCTCTACACTATTCCCTACCAGGTGCTCGAACCCGAGCTGGCCTTCATTATCGATAGTCCCGCAGGTGCGGCCGGCTACCTGCTTGGCGCGGCCGATACGGCCGCTTTCAATGCCAGCCTGGCGTCAGACTGGTATCCCGACCTGCAGCGACGTGTCGCCGACCCGGGATCCGACAGCTCACACTGGCGCGGCAGCGATTGGGCGCGGCATCGGATCCACCACCCCGATTTCGCTGTCCCGCCTGCACTGGCGGCCTATCCGTCGCACGGCCACATCGACCTGTTGCCGCAAGCGCGCGGGAAAGGCATCGGCAGGCGCGCGATGGCCTTCCTCGAGCAGCGCCTTGCCGCGAGAGGCTCGACCGGCATCCACCTCGAAGTCATGGCGGAGAACGATGATGCGCTAAGGTTCTACAAGGCGATCGGATTGGAGGTGGTGCAGGTGCCGAAGCGTTGTGTTTATGTGGCGAAACGGCTTGCTCATGCTCCGGCGATTGCAGGCTGAGCTGCGGCAAGCAATCGCTCAGGTTACCGGGAGGCTTATAGAACTACGATGCTGCCGTTCTGCAGCAGCCAGCTGCCCCGCGTGAACACCTTTGCCGCGGGAACGAAACCTTCGTCGGGACCACGTGTTCCACCACAAAAAAAGTCCGCAGCATCAACACGGTGCGGGCTAATTCGAGTGTTAGCGGAGCGTCTACTAGTCCAGCGGAAGCGGAAGGGGAGCATCCGTAACCGTTCCCCCGGCCACAATCGAGAGCACATAAAGCAGATAAATGGCTAACACCAACAGCGCAAGGAATGAACCGCTGGCAAAGACTCCTGCAACCGTGGCGTCGGGATAAGGTTCAACTTTTTCTTTCTTGAAGATATCTTCTTCGTTACGGGTTGTCACAACCCGTTCGCCTGGAAGCCGGTTTTTTTCAGCCTCCTTCGATATCTTATCCGCGAGATCTCCTGCGATCACAGGATCATTCGGAAGATGACTCGTAAGCCACCCAGGAATATTTTCGCTTCCGCCCATGCCCATATGCAAGTAAGATTCAGTTTTCTTTTGTGCTCCTTTAAATTACTGTAAGTTTTAACTTTCGGCAATCGTTTGCCGCATAGCGAGGCATGAGACCAGACTTAAGTCCCAACAGAAAGACGGTTTGAATCAGACTAAAGTCCTAGTAGACCCATCCGCGTCACCCGAACCGTGAAGCATTTGCGAGCGGAGATACGGTAACGACAACGAAACCATTGGTTGTATTGAGGCTGGTGCTTGCCTGCGGACAACTCAGTATCGAGGGTCCATGTGCATTACGGGGCACCTTAGCGTCGACAAACCACGTGCGTGTTAGCCAATCTCGATACCATCGCCCTCGACACGCCTGCCTTTGCTCTGCGACCTCTTCAGCAGTGAATGTGACGCCTCGATCAGCCGGCGCGATAAGGGCGATCGTGTAGCGAAGTTCCTCAATTAGCGCGGTTCCGTGTTCAGTGGTCTGACGAGCACGTGCTACTGGGATGTTATCGGGTTCGCGAGGGAATTCTTTCACGTTCCGACCTCCAAGCCGTGCCGACATTATCGCGAAGGGTCAACGCCCAGCATTGACTCTTATCCGGGCAACGAAAGAACCCTGCCGCCGTCTTTTCGATGTGGCCGGGCGATCAGAGATTGCGCCGGGCGGGTCAGCTTTGGGCCGATGGAGTGTAGCCCGGTGCACGCAGATTGACGAAATGATAAAGGATACCAGATGGTTGCGTCTACCAATCGCCAGTTGGACGAGTCGCCTGCCGTGCAGGCGTATGAGCCTGATGTGGCACGAACATGCCTGGTTGAAACACGTGGCGGAAAATGGTGGGCGATGACGGGCTCGAACCGCCGACATCTTCGGTGTAAACGAGCGTTCAAACCGCAGGAATGGCGCATTTCCGGGCTTTTTCGTGCCGTTTGTGCCCAGCTATTCCCCCTGAAACTGAGCGCTTCCGGCCCGTATCTGAGCGCTTTCTGGGCGCAGTCATCGCGCTTCCTTGGCCCTCTGATACCCGTCAATCTCCTTGGCGCGGCCATGCCGACACTGGATCTCTCAGGACATGCTGCGTCAAACCGATGCGCTTGTCGGGCCGGCCAGCTGCGCGACACTCCGGGCAGTAGAAGTAGCGCCCGATGTCTGCAGCCTGTGTTCAGGCAGTGAAGGGATGCCTCATGTCCCATCGCCAGCATCTTGCCGATGGTGTCGATCGACAGCGGATAGGTGATTTCGGGCAGTTTGAACATGGATCGGATATAGCGTCGGCCCTTGACGATCGCCAGATCAGCGCCAGAATGTGGCCGCCTGGTTAATCGAGAGGGACAGAGCTCTACATGCTACCTGGAATCTTTGAAGAAGTCCCATGGTCGGACTCGATCACGGATTACGACAGACAGAATTTCAGGGTCTATTGCCAGATCCTCGACGCCTGCGGCGACGATGCCAGCATAGAGGAGATGGCAGATCTCATCCTCGGCATCGACCCGGCTCTTGAACCGGTGCGCGCCCGCAAGGCTGTCCGCAGCCATATCGACCGGGCGAACTGGATGGTGACGACCGGCTACAAGGAACTGTTCGCCGGCTGAGTGCTATTCCTCGTCGCCAAAGCCCTGCAGCGAGGCGTGGCGAATGTACTTGTGCTCGCCTCGGAGGTGCCTGACGCGCAACTTCACCTCCCCTGGCTGGACCCACTGGGTTGCCGGTCGTCTCCTGACGCCCTCCGGAGGCGGGCCGGCGTGTTCCTGGACGCGCTTCCACAGCCGTTCCTTCATGTCGCGTCCCAGGGTGATGAAGGCCGAGCCGACATATTTTCCGGTGCCGGGCTGCGCCAGCAAGGCGAATGCGGCCTTGCCCGGCTCACGCTCGACGCCCATCAGCTCATATTCCTGGACCGTAAAGCTCTTTGTCTTCACCCAGTTCGATGTCGGGCCGCTGCGATATCGGCTGTCGGCGAGCTTGGAAACGATCCCCTCGAGCCCCGCCTGGTCGGCGAGATAGAAGATCGCCTTCGGATCGCCAGGTAGTGCCTCGCTGAACTGGATGCGGCTGTTCGGCTTGATGATGCCGAACAGGATCTCGCGGCGCGCCTTGCAACCGATGTCGCGCAAATCGTGGCCGTCGAGGTGCATGATGTCGAAGGCGCCGAGGATCATGGCGTAGGGATCGCCGTGCACGGCCTTCTGCAGCGCGTCGAAGTCAGGCAGGCCGGCTGCGTTGGTGACCACCGCCTCGCCCTCGAAGATCGCGTTCTTGACGTCGAGCTCGCGCGCCGCTTCGACAAGGCCGGTGTATTTGCTCGTCCAGTCCGCGCCGCTTTTGGTGAAGACGCGAATATCGTCGGGGCTGTTGATGACGATCTGCGTGCGGTAGCCGTCGAGCTTGATCTCGTGAATCCAGTGTTCGCCCTCGGGTGGCTTTGAAACCAGCTTGGGCTCCATCGGCGGAATGAACTCGAGACGGCCGCCGCCGGTACTTACAATTTTACGCACCCAGTGAATACTAGGTACAAAGCTTATATTAGCCAGAGTGAACGGAACGTGATTCTAGTTCAGCGCCGGCGGCCGACCCGGCCTGAAACCCTTCAGCGCCGCGGCGATGCCCATCATCACTGACTGCTCTGGATAGTCGAGCATGCGCAGCGCGTCCAGCTCGTCGCCAACCACGCCGCAGACCGGCAGCACCTGGTAGTCGCCATCGAACGGCATCGCCTCGCCATTGGCGAGAAAATCATATTCCGGGAAGCATCGCTTCAGGTAGGCCTCGACCTCGCGCAGAGCGGCGTCGGAGCGAGCATTGGACGGGGCGAGGACGACGAAGCTGTCGACCTGATCGCCAGCCGGCATGTCCGAAATATCGATGGCGAGATGCATGAGAACTCCCTTAGAAGTTCTCATTCCGTTCATGGTCCGGCGGCATTGTCAATCCAAACGCAAAAAGCCCGGCGCCCCCTGGCTCGGCTAGGCCTGTTTGATCACCAGCGCCTGCCCTGTTGGCAGCTCGATGATGCCCTCGCGATGTGGAGCGAAGAAGTCGTCAAAGGCCTTTCGGGCGCCGGGACACATACTTGAGCCGTAGTCATCACACACGATCATACCGTTTGGCTGAACGCGGTCATAGAAGAAGGCCAGTGCGTCCCTCGTCGGCTCGTAAAGATCGACATCGATGTGGACCAGGGCGAAGCGTCGATCGATGACTTCTGGGAAAGCGTTCGGAATCCAGCCGACGTGAAATCGTGGATCGCCATAGGGGCGGATATTGTTCTTGGCTACCTGTTCATTGGCGTCGAAATCGCCGGGCTCCCACGGCATCCGGCCATTAGCCTTGCGGTCTTCCGCAACGGGTTCGGAAAGACCCGCAAAGGAATCGAACAGATGATACTCTCGCGGCCGAAGATCGGCCGTCAGCATGAACACCGTTGATCTGCCATATCGGACGCCGCATTCGGCGACATCGCCATCGACGGCCTCTAGCGAGCGAAGGCAGCTTTGCAGCACGAAGGCGCGCGGGTCCGGGATGCCGGTGATCGTTTTAGTGCGTTCCAGAGCTTTCAGGAAAAACGGCTGGTCTTTCCATACCATGTGGCGAGAATAAACATAAAAACCGTGTTGGTCGGCTTTCTTCTGGGCCCTCTTATACCAAGCCGCGCCCCGATGCTTCTTCGAAACAACTGCGAGCGCCAAATCCTTGAGTTTCATCACAGGGCTCCTCCGTTGAGGTCATATGCCCAAAAACATGCCGCCCTACAAACGAAAAAAATCCGCCGCACCTTTCGGCGCGGCGGACCCTTCCGCTGCAGTGTTAATCAGGTGACCGGCGTAAAGTCGACGTAGTAGCTCTTGCCGATGACGAGCTGCTCAGCCGCTTTCGGGTTGTCGATCTGGAACTCCGCGTGACCGGATGGCGTCGCCTTCTGGAAGGAAACATCCTCGGCTACCTTCTGATCATATTCGCAGCGGAAGATCGCCTTCGCTCCGCCCCATGCCTGCGCGAACACATTCTCAAGTTTCATTTTTGCACGAATGCCCATCTCTTCATCTCCATGAGTTGGGATTTGCCCGGAACCGCCGGGCGCGGATCACTTTGATCGCGCGATTTCCTTGCCGAGATCGCCGACCTCGCGGCGCATGTCGCCGAGCTCGTCGACAATGCGGTTGCCGACCTCGATCATGCGGTACATGGCCTGCCGGGCCTTCTCGGCGTCGAGCCGGCAGGCGACGGTCTCCAGGGTGTGCGCCTCGATCGCCGAGGCGAGCTGCTTGACGGCCGCCGAATCAACCAGCGCGCCGGCGATCTCGAGCTGCCGTTCGCCAGGCGTGGCATTGCTGCGGCCAAAGCGCAGGCCGAAGGCGGCAAGAATGCCCAATAGTCCGAGCCCGACGAAGTTGGCGAACGGAATGATCTGTTCGACCGACATGCCGAAAATCATCAATGCCTCCGATGTGTGGCACCGACATCTGCCCATGCGCGAAAAAGATTCCACATTTCGATCGCCATGAAGGTGGCGTAGGCGATGACGCCGGTGCCGCCGCCGCCTATGGTGACCCAAGCAACCATCACGCCGAGCGTGATCTGGCCCCAGAAGATGCAGGCGGCCAGCGAGGCCCCTCCCCGCAGATGCGGCGAATAGCGGAACTGGCGAAACGTGCCGTTGACGATCAGCGCGCATAGGCGCAGCATCGCCGCAAACAGGCAGACATTGGCCCACAGAGTTTCGTCGCCATAGCGGGCGAT
This sequence comes from Mesorhizobium sp. ISC25, assembly GCF_042295465.1. Taxonomy (NCBI): domain Bacteria; kingdom Pseudomonadati; phylum Pseudomonadota; class Alphaproteobacteria; order Hyphomicrobiales; family Phyllobacteriaceae; genus Mesorhizobium; species Mesorhizobium sp. ISC25. The sequence continues at coordinate 1,582,673 of NZ_CP135441.1, forward strand.
GACCGAAAAGGACGGTGACCCCTCGAAGGTCCGGCCATTCGATGCAAGCATGGCCGACCAGCCGAACAGCGAGGCGGTCATGATCCATTCCGTCACCCGCATGCCGAAATGCTGGCGGATGCCATCCGCGACGCGCAGGATGATCATGGAAGCTCCGCCCGGCGCGCGGCACTGGCCTTGCTGTGCCTGTCGCATTCGCCGGGCTTGTAGAGGCCGATCGCGCAGCCAGGCGCCATCGTGCGGTCAATCCGGTTCTGATCCTCAACCGTCTTGCCCTGTGCGCCCGCCAGGCTGTTACCGATGGCCGAGCGCAGCGCGGGAACACCGTTGACGCTTGAAGTCGTACACCCCGCCGGCAGCAAGGCAGTCGTCAAAAGACATGCGAGCATCCTGGCCCTTGTCGATCGCATCACGGTTTTCCCTTTCGATCCTTTGGCGGACTTCCTCCGCGCCCTTGTGCTTGATGAATACGTAGACGCCAAAGACCGCGCCCGAGGCGACGACGACCGCGGCGCCGATGGCTATGATGTTCGCCAGCGCCTGGCTGACGCCGAGCCGGCTGGCGACGAAGGCGAGGAGCCAGGCCATCACGCAAGCACCGGATCTTGCACCGGATCGGGCGCCTCGGCCGCTTTTGGCGGGTGAATGTCGCCTTCATCAGTCCGCCGGCTCCTGAACCAGCCCCACACCGCGTAGGCGGCAAGGCCGAGGCCGATCGCGCTGGAGCCGGCGAGCAGAAGGTTTGCGACCGTTTGCGCCGTGTCGGCCTCGATGCCGGTGAGATAGCTCGCGGTCTCGGCGATCTGGTCGCGCGCCGCTACGATGAAGACCAGCACGCCGCCGCCCTTGGTGGCGTTCTGGACTTCCGGCACTTCGGCCACCAGCTGCGCGCCCGGCTGCTCGGCCGCGCCCTGCTTCCACGCCTCGAGGCGGCGGAAGGTCTCCGGGCCGGCGACGCCGTCGGCGGCGACCTTCTGCGCCTTCTGGAACTCGCGCACGGCATCGCGGGTCGACGGGCCATAGTCACCGTCGAGCTCGACCGCATAGCCGGCGCGCACCAGCAGCGCCTGAAGGTCGCGCACCCTGGCGCCGTTCGATCCCATGCGCAGCATGCCGGTCGAGGCAGACACCGGCTGCACGCCGCTGAGGCGCCTGTAAGCCGCCGCCATCTTCAAATGGTAGCCCTGTTTCTTGAAGGCCGGCCCGTTGTAGCCGCGGGCGAAGGCGGTGAAGTCCAGCCGGCGCAGCTCGTCGGCAAGGCCGAACTTGTCGACGAAGCGGGCCATGATGTCGATCTGGCCGGCCGCACCGCTGCGGGCAAGCTTGATCATGTCGTCGACGCTGGTGAAGCCAAGCTTCTGCCAGTGCGCCGTCATCACCTGGCCAAGGCCGATCGAGATCGATTCGAGTGCGGCCTGCCGGTCGATTTTCGCCGCGCGCGCCAGCAGAGCCCAGCGGGCTGCCTGAGAGGCCGGGTTTTTCACCCCGCCGGCCTTGGGGCTGGACAGGCCTTGCGCTCGGGCGACGGCCCGGTCGGTCGCTTTAAGCCGTGCATCGAAGTAATGGCCCTCGAAACGGATCAGCGGCTCCTGCTTGCCCTTGACCAGGGCGAAGACCTGGCCGTTGCTTTCGACCTCGGCGACGGCCTGCAGAGCGGCAGGCGCGCATTTCAGGCGAACGGCAAGGCCCTCGATCGCATGCAGCGTCGAAGCATCGAACATGGCTGTTCCTTTCCGCCCTCGCGGGCAGGTTGAAATTCTCGGATCTTTGATGTCGGTTCTGGCTAAAACAGATCAGGATGAAGGTCTGCGCCGGCATAGATCGCTGGTATGTCGCGCGCGCCGCGCGAAACCCGGCCGGACTTGTAGACGCGGACATAGCCCCACGGATCGCTGTCGCCGATGTAGTCTATGCGCGTCGGGTCATCATTACCGTCGCAATTGCCGCCAGCGGTCGGAAAGAAGAAGGCGTCCAATTGAGCGTCGGCCGTGATGATGTCGTTGGCGCCCTTGACGAAATTGCCGTTCACCGTCGGATCGATGACGTTGAAGTCGGTCGTAAGATGCGCCATCGAAGCCGCGGAGCAGGAAAGACCGGTTCCCCAACCCTTCGTTGCATTTCCCTTGATCTCCATCAGCATATTCAAATCATCGGCGCCTATGGCAATGCCACCGGTTCCAGGACGAATGAGCGTGTTGTTGAAAGATTTCGACGTACCGCCCGCACCTGATGAGTTGTTCCAACGAACACCCTCGTTGAAATTAACCATGATGTTGCAAGCAACCCCGGTGTTTATGCCGGTGTTGTTGCTGTCAAAAAAGGCACGGCCAGTCCCAGATGCAGAAACAAGATAATTGTGCTCTATGGTGCCAGTGCAATTCCGGAGAATGGTGGCGGTGGAGGCCAACCCGGTCGGCAGCATGTAATTGAAGAAGGCATTACCAACCGAAGAATAGTTGTTGCTATCGTCCCATGTGCAGCCAAACGCGTGGCAGATCATGCCAGCGGCGCGAGTTCTCTTCTCGCCGGTAACAAAGAATGCATAGATCGGAGAAATCGACAAATCATCGGGAGCAATCGCATTCAAATTAGCATCCGAATAGACGCCTCCATAGGCTTCAACGGCAAGGGCGCCGTGCGTGGTCAAGCATTGATCCTGGAATACAGCTCCTGGGATAGTTGCGTTCATCCCTACGAAGATGACGCGCGATGAAAGATAATTGGTGCCGCCACCTAGATCGCCATTGCCATTGAGGACGTCACCGCCAGCGCTCTGTGCCGATCCCCAGAAATCATAGAGCTCAAGCGCCCATCCGCTACAGTCGAACGCAAACAGGTCTTTTGTCGTCTCACTCAGGTTGCCAATCCTCGGGACGTTCTCGAGTGCCCATTTGCCACTGCGAAGCAGCATTTGAATGCCGGTCACGCCGGCGACGCTATAGGTCAGATCCTTCATGCAGCTGTAGAGACCAGTGCCGCCGTGGACCTCCCAATTGCCATTGGTGCCGATACCGTTGCCTGTGATGGTGACATCCGCCGCGACGCCAGTAGCACCTCGGATAAGAATGCCCTCCATTCCAACGCGCGCTGTTGCATCGTTCGCGGCAAAGGTCGAGTCGATGACGGGGATGTCGAGCGCATAGGTGCCCGCCGCCAAAACGATCTCGTCGCCAGCAACCGCCGCCGCCATTGCGGCTTTAAAGGTTGCCACGTCTGTCACGTTGCGCGTCGTTCCCGTCGCGGTGAGCATGAAGGGGTTGTGCATGACGGTCTTTGTGCCGCCGATCATTGCGACTTTCGGCCCGTCAGCAGCAGCGATCGAGAGCGTCGACCCCGTGTAGGTCGCCAGAGCGATCTCACGATATGTGCAGCGGACTGCGGTATCGCGCCCGGCCTGGGTGCGCACAAAGCGCGTCGGCGACCATTGCCCGCTCGCCGGATCTCTTTCCTTGATGAAGACGATCTTCGACGTGCCGTCGTCGACCAGCTTGAAGGCGCTGTCGGGACTAGCCAGAATGACGTGCGCAGCCGGTGGAGACCAGAAAGGCGGCCCGGCCTGATCGGCATTCGCAGTGCCAGTGACTGGGAAAGAAGTTTCCAAGGTAGTCGGCGGGTTCATGACGGACATAATCAGCGTCCGTCCATCGGCAGTCCCGAAAGCGAACTCGTCGCCAGGCGCTCCAGTCAGTATCCGGCCAGACCAGCGATAGAGCTTCAGCTTCTTTGGCGCGCCGCCATTGCGACTCACATAGACAAAGAAATGAGTTTCGGAGACAGCCTGCTCACCCGCCCAGATGCGAATGCCTGTCCTTTGTCGGCCGAGCCGAATCCTCGCGGTCGTGGGCGTGGTCGATGTCTCAGTAACGACCGACAGCAGCGGATTGAATTCAGCCGGCGGCGGGTTTCTCAGGACGCGGCGCGTCCCGACGAAAGCCGGCATGGACTTAGGCGCGAACCTGCGCGGAAGGGCGAGTGTCATTTATGTGATCAATCCTGCAGGAAGCCGAAGCGCAGCGTCACACCGGTCGCGGTATAGGTCGGCGTGCCGGTTCCGTTGACGACGGCGACATAGAGGTTCCGCGTGCCGGCGGCAGGCTTAACCACTTTACCGATGGCATCCTTGCCGGCCACCGAAGCGCCGCCGAGATCGAAATAATCGGCCGTTCCAATGGAAATCGGCGCGCCGAGTATTTGAAGCGCGTTTACGTCCGATATCGATGGCGGCAGGTTCTCCGTGCCCATCGGCACGTTGGCGCTCAACAGGAAGATGTTGATAGCCGCTTTCTGATCATCTTGATCAATCACAGCGATGCTCTGCAGGACGCCTAGTCCATCGGCCACTCGCATGGCATTAGTTATGACTTGGGTGTCGGCTAAAACGTCGCCGGAAGCATAGATGGCAGTGTCGAGCGTCAGGGCCACGTCGATATAGACTGTGTTGCCCCCGACGGAACCAAGATGATTCTCGCCGGCCGGAGTTGCGGCAGCGAGCAAAGTGTTGGCGGCGTCCTGTTTCGCCTCAGTGGCGGGGGCGGCAATGACCTTCGCCAGCAGCGCGGCCAGCGTCGTCTGCGTGGCCGGATCGGCGGAGAGTTTCGCCAGAATGGAAGCGTTGCCGGCGTTGGTGGTGCCGATCAGCGCCTCGAGGCCGTCGAGAAAGCCGGCCAGTGTCGTCGCTAGGTCGGTATGCAAAAGCGCCAACGCGGCAGCGTCCTCAGTCGATAGTGCTACCGGATGGGACGCAGCAGCTAGCGCCCGACCGGGTGCAATCGGCTTCTCGATCGGCACTGTGTTGTTGCTCGCGTCTTTGACGTCAATCGTTGCCATTGGTCAGTGTTCCTCTTTCAGGGCCAGGAGATCAGAGCCAGCAATCCGCTGTTTTGGGGTTGAGAAAAGTCGAGTGTCCCAACCGGCGGCGCCGGTGGTTCCGCGTCGGCGCCCTTCGCAACGTAACGCCAGACATCGAGCCAGCTGGCGCCGACACCGGGCTCAGTGTCCGCGCTCGCCGTATGGTCGGCGATGGCCCGGAAGGATGACGGGTCGTGAAAGACGCCGTCATGGACAAGATAGTCCGTGCCAGCCAGCCATTCCCCGCCGTTGACGTCGTCGCGCCAGAGCACGCCGGGCGCGCCACGAACAACGACGACATTTGGGATTTCGAGGATGGCGTCATACGACATCGCGGGTCACCGTTTTCAGGACTGGCCAGATCACTTTGTCGAGCACCACGCGGCTGTCGGTGCCGTCGATTCGGGCGATGTCGAAAGCGACGATGGTCGAGGCATCCATCGGACGCGTCGCCGCTTCCGACAGGAAGAAGGCCAGCGTGCGCGGTGCCTCGCGCTGGATCGTCAGATCAAGCGTGTCGGCCTCGAATAGCACCGGGCCGGGTACGGCCGAGCGGAACTGCGCCACCAGCCGGCCGCTGCCGATCTGTTCGGCATCCCACAGGTCCTGCGGGAATTGGAGGCGAAACTCGATGTCGTAGCCGGGCCGGATCGGCTCGACATCGGGAAAGACATACTTGGCCATTTTCAGAGATCCGATGCGGCGGAAAAGAAGATGTCGATCTGGGCGCCGGTGAAACCCAGAGCGGCAAAGCCGGCCTGCATCATCGGATCGGCGCGCACGAAGCTGCCGCTGTTGTCATAGGCGATCTGGACGGCAGGGCCTTGCGCCGCGATCCAGTTCTCGACTTCTGCCAGCAAGCCGGCATTGAGCAGCTGCAGTTTGAACTGTCGTGCCGAAACCCGATCGGGAATGACCGGCTCGATTGGCGGCGGGGTGAAGATCCCGTCCGCGAACAGGAAGCCAGAGCAGACCGCGTCGTCAGCTTCGACAAAACCTTCCGGCTCGGCTCCCGTGCGGTCCGACTGCACGACGATGCCATTCTCGACCAGAACAAAATTACTCATCTAATCTCCCCAATATTTCAGGCGGGCATAGACCTCGGTCGAGCCAAAGCCGAAGGCTTGGCCGAGGCCGTTGGCGTGCGTGTGGGTAGTGCGGTATTCGAGCCGGTAGCCATGGCCGGCGACGACCGGACCGCCGCCGACGGCAATGCTGCCGCTATCGGGCGCGGTGCTGCCGACGATACCGATGCCGGGCGCCACTTCGGCGCCGGCGGTCACGTCCCAAAGGCGCACCTGGAGGTCGATGCCGTAGGAGCCGACCTGCCATTCGACCCAGCCATCGGTCGCCGGCGTGAAGACATTGCTGGCCAGCGACACCAGATTGTAGGGATCGCGAACCTTGGTGTTGAGGATATGCGTCACCCAGGCGCCATTGCCAGGCGCCGAGGAGCCGCCGCTAACGCCCGAGGCCTTCTGGTCCTCGAGCACAGCATCAGGCAATCCGTTGCCGCCGCCATATTCCGGCGCGGTCGCCGCGGCATTCATGCGCAGGGCACGCCGCGCCGCGCCTTTCGGCAGGCGGGCCAGAACCTTGGGTGCGGTTGCGTAAAGAACGTCGCCGGCCACCAGGCCGGCCGGTGCCGAAAGGAACAGTTTTTGCCCGGCGCCATCGCCGGCGACGAGGATGTTGTCGTCGGTATCCCAGCGGAGATCGCCTTCAATGGTTGGCAGCGGGTTTGAGCCCTGCCGCAGGATGCTGCTCAACGCGGCGCCGCTCGCCCTGAAAAAGCCGAGCATGCGCCAGTTGCCGGCGCCGAGCGACTGCATCCACGCGGTATCGCCGGCCTCGGTGACAAGATCGGCGCCTCCGAGCAGGATCAGGCTGGCCGGGTCGTGCGTCAGCGTCAGCGCCGCGGCAAAGGTCAGCCGTCGGATGGCGCCTGCCGGTGCCGAGCCGAAGGAAGAGATCGCGTCGGTGCCGGTGATGCGGACATTGATGCCGGTGGCATCGCCGAGATCGGTTGTGGCGGCGCTGGCGATGTCGCTCGACATGGCCGACAGATTGTCGGCGGCATCGATCAGGCTGGAGGCGCCGGTACCGCCATGGTCGATATCGATCAGCCCGTCATTGTTGGCGTCATAGATCGCCTTGGCCATCATACCATAGCCGCCGACATCGACGCCCGACAGGATGTCGGTGACGGCGGCGCCGAGATAAAGCTCCAGCACCGTCTTCAACAGCGCCGGATCGGCCGGGTCAAGGCTCGCCAGGTCGGCGCCGGAGGCGATCAGCACGACGCGCAGATTGGCAATGATGCGGTTCCAGTCGTCGGCGGTGAGCTTGGTCGAATCGCCATAGGACAGGCCATTTCGCGCCCAGGAGAAGCCGTCGACATGGGCGGTGCCCATGCCGGCCGGCGGCGTCAGTTTCTTGACGACATCGAGAATGCCGAACAGGTCGGGTGCGGCCATGATTTACAGTCCGTTGAAGGAGAAGAATTCGGGCGGAGCCCCCAAGCCCGACCGGGCGTCGCGCTTCATGGCGCGCCCCGCCGGAGGGCCAGCCGCCGCAGGCGGGGATGCGGCCCGTGAGGCCTAAGTTTTAATTATGTACAGAACCGCCCGGTTGCGCGGCCGGGTCTCGGCATCGCCGGTCACGACGTTGACGATATCAACGTACGGGTTGCTGCCGCCGCCCGGATCGAAATCGCCGGTAACGATCCGCTCGCCGAGCTTCGAGGCGCGGACAAAGCCGACCTGCGATGGATTGGTCGCCGGCGACGGATTGCCGGCCTGCTGAAGCGTGACAGGCAGGCCGGTCGCCGGATCGACGCGCTGGACGGTGTCGTTCTTCGGGCGCGCAGTGGCATAGTCCTGAAAGCTGCCGAAGACACGTCCGGTGTCGATGCCGCGGCCATCGTCGAAGCCGCGCAGGAATTCGCCGCGGAAGTCGGGCACGTTGAAGGTGGTGACCGCATCGCCGGCGCCCCAGCTGGTGCCGATCGCTGCGAACAGATCGGCGTAGGTGACGCGGCTGACGGCCTGGCCGTTGCATTTCAGCCAGCCGGTCGGCGCCCCTGCAGCCGCGAACATCGAAACCGATCCGGGTGGCACCTCGATCGACGGCGCACCGCCCGAAACAATGTCGGCGATCAGCGCCTGCAGCGCCTGCCAGAGCTGCGTCTTGTCGGCGGGATCGGGTGTGAGGCCGGCTTCGACGATCACCTTCAGGATCTCGTCCTGCGGATCGTTGAAGACATCGGCCGGCGGGATCGCGCCGATCAGGCCAGCCGGGCGGTTCTCGTTCCAGTATGGGACGCGCTCGCTCGATACGGGCGCATTGCGCGGATTGACGAACTTCATGGCGGCCTCTTTTCAGACGGAAAAAACGATGGTGGTCCAGGCTGGCTTCAGCGCGTTGAACAGGCAGATCAGATCGTCAGGCAGGCCGAGGCGGCCGAGCGGCGTCTCGCCGGCACGGCCGTCGCCTGCGCGAAAGAATTCGACCGAAACGCCTGGCACGCTGACGATCCAGACGTATTCGACCACCTCGCCACCGGCGATTGCCTCAGGGCCGCCGCAAGTCGACGCACCGGCCCGGAACGGCGTCGGCTCCTCGATCGAGATCGCATAGCCGGCATCGGCGGCGAGCTTGATGAAATCGGCCGGCGTGATGGTGCCGCCGGAGCGGATCTTTAGCAGCAGCGAGCGCATGCGCGCATCGATCGTCTGGTCGGGACCGAGGCAGGGATCGGGCAGGCCGTATTCGATTTCCCAGTCGTCGAGCGAATTGACCAGCGTGATCGCCGTCGATTCGAGCGCCACTCCGAACAGCGCCCGATAGGCATCGGCCAGGGCCGAACCGATCGCGCGCCAGAAGCGCGACAGCACCGACAGCGGGTCGAGCGCCTGGTTGTCAGGCGTGCCCCATGCCGGGCCTCGCGGCAGCAGCGCCGTCAAAAAGCCTTCGGCCGCCTCGTCGGAAGGATCGGACAGGACATCGCCCTGCGGCGGCGCGCCGATGAACGGGTCGTCGGGGGCGAAGTGAAAGAAGGCAAGTTCGTCCTCGCCGGGATAACGCGGCCAGCGCTCAGACATAGCTGACCGTGCCCAGCACCGGAATTTCGCCGCCGACATAGATGATGTCGCCGGACGGATCGACCAGGAAATGGCGGTCCTCGCCGACGGCCAGGCTGATCGCCTCGGAGATCCATGAGCGCGACAGGGTGAACGGTGCTGAGGCGACGCCCGGCCTGGCGCGCCTCACCAGCATGGCGGCGATCGAGGCGGCAATCGCAGCGCGCGTCTGCACCGTGTCGACGGCCAGGTTGGCGATGGTGATGCCGAGCGGAGCAGGAATTGGCGCCGAGACCGACAGACCGGCGCGGATCAGGCGGCGTTGCTCCAGCGCGTCCTGCACCAGGGCGATGTCGCCGGCCTCCGGAATGCCGTTCACGCGGCCTTCGAACAGGAACCAGACGCCGACCGTGCCGGGTGCGTCGGCGAACGGAAAGGCCCAGGCCTGGGTGACGCCGGGCACGGCACGGGCGAACTGCTCGTAGTCCGAATAAGCCCCGCCTTGCGGAGGACGCCGCTTGCGGTCGAGGATGCGCGCGCGCAGGCTGGCATCGGTCTCGGTATCGGCGCCGCCGCCGATGCCGCCGCTCGCCACCGTCGCTTCCAGCTCGAGATTTGGAAACTGCGTCGGGTCGGCGCGCTGCAAAGTCTCGCCGGCGGCGATGTTGGTGGCCACGCCGTAATCGTCCGACAGGATGGTCAGCGTCAGCAGCCCCGCCAAGTCGGAGCGCGCATCGGAGACCGAGCGATAGAGCCGGTTGCCGGCAATGAAGGCGACGCCGGCCGGATAGATGGTGTCGGCATAGCCATTGAGCGTCACCACACCCTCCGCGCGCGCCATCGGCCGGCGATAGATGCCGAGTTCGGCGCCGTGGCGCTCCAGGTGCTGGACGCTGGCCGTGGTGGCGAATATCTGCTCGTAAAGCCAGGCGGCGCGCAGATGCGTGTCGTGCAGGCCGGCAGCGACCGTCTTGACGATCGCGGTCAGATTGTTGGGCCAGACCAGCGCATCGGTGCCCGGCAGGTAGCGCCGCAAGGTGCCACGCAGCCGGGTCGAAATCTCAGTTGGCGAGAGGACGGTCCAGGCCACGCAATTGCTCCCACAGGACGCCGAAGCGGCGATCGAAGACGACCGCGCCATCGCGGTCCTTCAAAGTGATTTTCAGGTCGATGCGGCGCTGCGCCGGATCGGCAGTGCCGGTCACCTCGGCCGAGGACACCGCGCCCTGGTCGATCAGCGTCTGCAGGGCGGCACGCGCATAGTCTTCGGCACGCAGCGCCGTCGCATCGTTCGCCGTCGAGCGGCGCAGCAGCCAGAGTTTCGAGCCGATCGCGGTTTCGCCGAGATCGGTGCGCAGGTCAAAACTGTCGCCCGGCCAGCCGCGGTTCTGCTCTTCGGGCGGCAGCTCGTCGGGCTCGACGCGCGCGTCGGTCATCAGGCAGAGCAACACGGCGGTGGCAAGTTCCGCCCTGGCGCGCAGGCCGCCGGCATTGGTCTTGTCATCGCCGGCCAAAGCCCAGTCGCCTGAGGTGCCGTCCCAAAGTGTGTCGGGCGACAGCAGCGGTTCGCCGTCGCCGGTGAGCGGTACGATCCTGATCATCAGTGCGAATGGTGAGGCGTGTTGCCGCCGGCGTCGATAATCGAGCCGGTCGCATTGATGTTACCGTCGACGTTGAGATCGCCCTTCAAATTCCAGGTGCCGCCGGTCAGTGTGATGGTGCGAGAGCCAAAATCCATGGTCACGCCTCCACCGAACAGTTTGATGATGTTTCCAGACGCATCGTAAAGTGCCGCCGCTCCATCCGGCAGGTCCGGCCGGTGCTGCGCATGCTCGATGCCCATCAGCATCGCCTGGGTGCGACGGCCGGGCATCACCATGGCGACACCGATCGCGCCCTTGGGCGGGCGGCTGGCAGCGCCATGCGGCTGGACGTAAAGCAGATCCTTGAACGTCTCGCCGGCAAGGCCGCGACCGGAGATCAGCAGCTGGCCATTGTCGAAGCGCGAACTGTCGATCTCGAAGCGCGTGAGATGAGGTGAAGACTTCATTGCGCCGAATACTCCGCCTTCGGTTCCGGCGCCGACCAGCCCCTGCCCGATTTCGAGCCGGAGGAAGAGCTGCCGAGGGCACGCGGATCGGTCAAGGTCAAGGTCGCCCGCGTGCCGTCACTGTCGGCCTGCGTGTCCTGCGTCAGTTCCACCGATTTGATGACCATCATCTGGTCGAGGAAGACGCGCGGGTGCCTGACATAGACCAGGAAGTTCGGCGTCCAGATTTTGCCTGCGGCATCGCGCCAGCCCGACACTGTGATGGTCGCGTTGACGGCAAGCCCCGCCGCCGCGCGCGCCTCCCATTCGACCGCGTTCTTCATGTGCTTGGTCGTCGCCTCGCTATCGAGAACGACGATCTTTGGCCGGCTGCGGCCGACCGATGGATCGGACGCCTTGGCTTCAGGCCGCAGCGCCTGCGGTGTCGTGCCGCGCGATTGCTGGCCGCGCACGATCACCGGGTCGAACCTGCCCTGCCCCGAAAATTCCGCGGCTGCGGAAATGATGTTGACGCCGGCCGCCAGTCCGCCGCTATGCGACCCCTCCGGCTTTTGCACGATGCGCAATTTGCCTTCGGGCGTGTCATGGATGATCGCCGCCTCGGCGCGTGCCAGCGGCTCCAGCGTCGAATAGAGCGATTCGCCAGGCTCGATCTGATGCTTGGCGATTGTTTCGAACGACCCTTTCGCCTCAATACCGACGCCGCAATTGTCGAAGGCCTCGCCGATCCCCTTGATATCCTTGTTCTCGACCAGGCCGGTCTTGTGCAGGATCGAGGTCTCGACAGCGTCGACCGTGCGCGAGACCAGCGAAATCGTCGCCTTCCAGTCATCCGATCCCTGGTCAGGCCGTAGGTCGCGGACATAGCCGGTCAAGATCAGTGTGCCATTCGCCGTCAAACTGGCCTTGTCGTCCGGCCAGGGCGGCTCGACACCGGGCGGGATGTGCCCGGTGACCACAGCGCTGCGCACGGCCTCCTCGGCCGAGATCGAGATCGAGACGTCTTGCCAGGACAGGAACATCCCGCCCGCCTGGACAGTAATTACTTCAAGGGGCAAGCGAATTCCCCTTTACGGCGCTATGGCTTCGAAGCTGATCGGCATGGCCGCCGGCGTGGCGACGCTGTTACGCCGCACAAGCTCGCCGGCACGACCGGCATCGCCATAGAGTGCGTAGGCCAGCGCCGTAGCCGGCAACGATATTTCGGTCTGCACGCTGACCAGCGGCGCCCGATTGGCGGCGACCGCGCTAAGATCGGATGCTGCGGTGGCCGCGATTTCGCCAAGCCACTCGCTAACGGCAACGTCGATGCCAGCAGCCAAGGCTTCAAGCACCGGATCGACGACCGGCGAAATCCGGTCACGGGCGCGGCGCGCATCCTGGCGCGAAAGGTAATCGCCGGCAGCGAGCGTCTGACAAAACCCGGTGGCGAAGGCAGCGGCCGCCACCAGGCCGAAGACATCGTTGCCGGCCGGCACAGCTGCTACGGCGAAGGCCTCGACGGCTTCGGCCGGGCTCGCCACATCGGCGATGGCGCCGACCGTCGAGACGATCGCGGCGGCGATCGGCCCGGCCTGCGCAACAGGTTCCGCCGACAGGCGGGTGATCGTCGCAATCTGGTCGGCGATGGCGGGCCGCTTCTCGGCCGGTAGTTCCGCTGCATCCGCGACCGTGGCCATCAACGCCGCCGCGCTGGCTGCCGCGATGGCAGACGGCGCCGCCTGGCCGGGCGCGACATCTCGCATGCGGAAGGCTGCGGCCGAGGCGAGGATGTCGATACCGGCGGCGATCTTGGCGGCAATGGCAAATGCGCCGGGCACCGCGGCGAAAGGCAGCGAAGCCAGGCCGGCCGAAACGAAATCGATTTCAAAGCCGACATAGCCGGCGCGTCCAAGTTCCCGCGACAGCCGCCAATGCGGAACGCGGACCAGCACCGGCCCGAGCATCGGCAACACGAGCGTCGCCGGCCCTGGCGCGTTGAGTGCGGCGATGAACGAGCGCGTCGAGGCATCGGCGATGTCACCGACAATATAGGCCGACAGGACGAACGGCCTGACCTGGCCGCCCATGTCTTCGGTGACATGAAGGTCGGAATAGGCGATCGGCGACACGGCAACGCGGCGGCCGCCTTCGGCTTCCTCGACTTCGACGAAGAACGGCACGCCGCGGAACGAAGCGGGCCGAAAAGCTTTCAGCCAGTCACGCATCAGCGCGGCCCCATCAAGTGCCCGGCATTGGACTTGCCGGTGTCGGCGCGAACCGTCTTCAGAGAGCCGATCGGCCGCGACAGGTCGGCGGCCGCACTGCGAGCGGCGGCGGCAAGACTGTTGGCGCCCGAGACGATCGCCGCCTCCAGCTTGCCCGCGACCGACGCCAGAGTGTCGGCTCCCGACTTGATGCTGTCGCCGGCCTGCTTGCCGCCGTCGACCACGGATGATGCCGTCTCGACGCCGGCTCCCTTCAGGTCGGAGGCTGCGGCTGCCGTGGCCCGCTCCATCGCGCTGAAATCGATCTCGTTGCCGAAATAGCCGGCCGGCTTCTGCTTCTTCGGCTCGAAGGCGCCGTTGCGCACAGCTGCCGCCTGGCCGCGACCGTAGAGCCGATATTGCTCAGCCACGGTTGGCGCCACCGGACGCGGTGTCGGGATCGGCGTGCGGCCCGGCTGATCCTGGCGGCGCGACGGCAGTTCCGGGCTGGCGTTCATCGGACCCTTGGCGGCGATCAGCCCCTCCGGCGAGCGCCATCCGCCCTTGAATGCGGTCAACCCCTGATCCTGATTGTCGAAGCCGTTGCGCAGCCACCACATGCGCTTGTCCCAGAAGCCCATGCCCTGCCTGTCGAGCTCGGCGTTGATGAACTGAGCCTTGTCCATGTTGGAACTGACGAAGTCCATGGCGCCCGTCGCGGCAGGGGCAATACCGGACCCTATCGCCCGCACCATGCGTTCCCAGGACGCGCCCATGCGGTCGATTTTCGACTGGTTGTCGTCGAGGACTCGGCCGAGATCCCGCATCGTCGCGCCGTCGACATTCTCAAGCGCCTTCTGAAAGCCCTCCATGGCGTCGCGGCCCTGCAAGAGCGCGCGCATGCCTTGCTGGAACTGGGCATCGGTGAAGAGCTGCGGGATCTTCGACATGTCGCCCTTGAGGGCGCGCTTGGTCAACTCGATGAACACGTCGATCAGGTCGCGGCCTTCCTTGCGCGCCTTGGCCATTTCCTTGCGCAGATTGACGCCGAACTTCGAAAAACTCTTCGCCGTCTCGTTCGACTCCATCTTCTGCAGGACGTTCTGCAAATTCGTCGCCGCCGAACTCGCGTCACCGGTTTGCAGACGCACCGTCTGCAGCATCGATGCGAGCTTGCCCAAGCCCTTCTCGCCCTCGTAGCCGAGCGAAGCCATGGCCGGGGCCAAGGACGGCAGGTATTGGGCCATGTCCTTCAGCTCGAACTTGCCTTGCTTGCCCGACGTCACAAGGATGTCGAAGGCGCGCTGCATGTTGTTGCCGGCGAAATGGAACGAAGCGCCGATGGCGTCCGCCGTGGTGGCGATATCAGAAATCTCGGCGCCCGCGGCTTGCGCCGTGGCGGCGACAGACGGCAGGAAGGACAGCGCGTCGTCCAGGCTGCGACCGGAGGCGACAAGCGATTCTAGGCCATCGGTGATGCTGTCCTGCGTCATCGAATAGTCGAGCGCCGCGCGGTCGACGGTGCGAAACATGTCGGCCAGCTTGTCCTTGCTCGCATCGGCATTGATGGCAATGCGGTTCAGCCGGCGCTCGGCTCCGGCGAAATTCGTCACCATTTGGCCGGCGCCGCGCACCAGGCCATAGGCGACGAGGCCGCGAACGGCGTTTGCCGCAAGCATGCTGTTGCGCGCCATAAGGCCTTGCGTCCGATTGAACGCCACCGCCTTCTGGTTGACCTGGTTTAGCTTGCTCGACAATTGGCTGAACGCGCCCATTGGGCCGAGCTTCGCCGACAGGCGCAATATGGCCTCGATCGTGCGGTTGCTCATTTTTTCGGCCTGCGCTTCAGGAATTCAATGCCACGCCGGTGCAGCATGGCGATGTCGGAGAACGGCATCGGCAGTACGGTGCCGGGTTGCCAATTGAAGAAGAACATCAGGTCATCAGCCTGAAGGCCGACGACGTCTCCTACTCGGTGCCCGCCGACGCGGTACGCATAAAAAAACCGATCACCGCGTCGCGGACCAGCCTGGCATCGGCCAGCTCGAGCACTCCCAGCTTCTCGATCCCCGGCGTCACGACGCAGCGGCGGACATAGGCCGCGACGGTGTCGACGTTCTCGATGACGACATTGTTGCCTGCGGCGCGCTGTATCTCGTAGGGCTCGCCAAGCGCCAGCAGGTCCTCGAAGCGTGGCTCGCGCAGGGTGACGCTTTGGAAGGCTTCGCCATGCGCCTCATAGCGCTTCGAAAGCGGAACAACCGTCTCCGTCATCGTCAGATCTTCCGGTAGACGCGGGCGAGCAGCGCCACGCCGGTGACTTCGCCGGTCGCCCGGTTAATGGTCGGCGCGCCGGTGAAGCCGGCCTCGGTCCACAAGTGCTGGACACCGGTGAAGCTTTCGTTGAGCGTCACGTTGAAGCCGGAGGCGCGCATCAGCCGGTTCCAGTCGTCGGTCGGCAAATCCTCGAAGGTGAGGTTTGCCTTGAAGCCGGTCGGCTCGACCGTGCGATAGGGCGAGCCGTCCTGGTTGGCGGCGCCTGTGATCTCCACATTGGACGGCATGATCTCGGCCGCGCCGCGCACCACGATCCGCTCGCCGGTCGAAAGACCGAACGTCATTTCTCCGCCGAAATTCTGCATCGGTTTTTCCTCTCACTTGGATGGATGGCTGCGGCGATCAGGCGGCGCGATACTGGCTGTACAGCATCGCGTTGGCGGCGATCACGTCGAGCGGGTTTACGCGGTCGATCGGCGCCATGATGTCGACGCGGTTGGCGCTCTGGCTGTTGCGCTGCACGATCAGCCGGTCGGCAAAGCCGCGCGCGTTTTCCAGCACGCCGCGGTTTTCCAGCGTGTCGGCGGCATGCACCAGCGTCGCCTTGATCGACTTCGGCGTCGAGATCGCGCCGAGCCCGCCGGGGTTTTCATCGGCAAGCGCCTTCTGCCCGTGCTCGTAGGAAAGCTGCGCGCGGAAATAACGCAGGATGGCGACCAGCTGGCCGATGGCCTGGATATCGCGAAAAGTCTCGTCAGGCTGCGCGTTGGCATCCTTCTGATAGGTCGTGATGATCTTGTCGATCGCCACGCCGCCATCGGTGTTGACGATGACGCTCGAAATGCCTGAGCGCAGCATGGTGTTGCGGCCGGCATAGGTCGGCACCAGCGATCGATCGCGCGGCGACCGTTCACCTTGCACAACTAGGCCCTTCTGGTTGCGCGAGACATTGCCCGTAGCGTCGTCGGACAGCCACGGCACGATGCGCGCCGTGCGGGCGGCTGCGGCGAGCCAGGCCGGCGTCGGATTGCCGGCTGCGACAGGCAGGCGCGGATGGATGGTCAGATGACGGTCGTTGAGCGCCAGGCCGATCGTGGTCAGCGCCGACAGCGTGCCGGCCGCAGTGGTGAAGACATGGCCATAGACCTGGCGATTGTAGGCCCAGCGGCCGGACACATCGTTCATCGCCGCCGTGTAGCGGGCGATATTGGTGGCGTCCGAAAAGGGCGAGACGATCCAGTCGAAAGGATCGTCGCCGAGCGCAGCCAGGGCCGCTGACAGATCCGGGCTGCCGGTCGGCACGACCGTGTTGGTGATGGTGACGGCGGCACCGGCAAACGCGTTGCCGGCGACGACGGTCGGCACATAGAAATCGTAGTCGACATAGACCAGGCCGAGATGCCGGGCTGTCACCGTCACCGTGTCGGTCGCGACAGTGGCGGTGACCGACAGCGAGGCGCCAGTCAGCGCGTTGAAATAGGCGTTGATCGCGGCGGCAAGGGCCGCGGCGACGGTATTGACGCTGTCGCCGGCGGCGATCTGCACCTGCACCGGCTCGCCGCCGATCTCGATCGTGGCGACGCCGCCGCCGGCCGGAACCGTATTGACCTTGATTGTGTCGACGCGCGCCGTGCCGGTCGCGGGCGCCGCCAGGATCCAGGTCTCCTGCGTCGGAGCGTTCAGGAAGGCGACGCGGGCCATTTCGGCCAGCATCGAGCCAGCGCCGGCAAGCGCGACGGCCTCCTGCGCCGATCCGACCGGCGTCGGAACATTGTCGGCAATCGCCGCGCCGGTGTTCTTGTGGCCGATCAGGAGCAGGCGCGAGGCCGACTGATAGGAGCCTCCCGAGGTGACTTCGAAGGCAAACAGCGGCGCGACCAGGCCGGCGCCGGGAATATTGTTGAACAGGATGCCCATGGCTCTATTTCTCCTTGCGCTTGCCTGCCGCGGCAGGCGCTTTGATTTCTTCGGCGACCAGCGAGCCGTCGTTGATGAGCTGCATCCAGGCCGGATCCTCGCGGTCGACGGTCAGCCCTTCGGCCGGGAAGTCGACGGTCGGGTTGAACGGGTGCGGCATGCGGTGCTCGGCATCGGCGAGTTTGACGTGAACGAGGCTGGTCATGTCGGTTCCTCGATTTCCGGAAAGGGCTGCGCTATGGTCGAGGCCAGCCCGGCTTCACCGGAGAGGCCGGCCTGCTTCACCTCGAAGGCGAAAGTGTCGATGATCGGCAATGGCGCCGCGGCCGCGAACTGCGCGGCCATGTTGTCAAGCGTCGCCTTGGCGTAGGAGTTCGCCGGCAGAAGTGCCGCGATGCGCGCGGCCGGCTGCGGCAGCCCTGCCCCGCCTGAAAAGTCGTCGTCGGGTATCTGGCAGTCGAACAGCATTGTGGTGCGCTGCCAGCGCAGGCCGAGTTCGGGGACGGCGAAGCCTTCCTCGTCGATGCTTTGCACGGCCATGACGACCTGGCGAAAGAGCGTCCCGGTCGGCCCCTGGATCAGCACGAAGCGCACTTGGGCGCAGAGTGCCGACAGCACGATGCGCGCCTTCGGATCGGAGCCGATCATGGCGTCGGTAAAGGGCGAGCCGTCCTCGTCCCTGGCGGACACGGCAAGTTCCGCGACCACCTCGAGGATGGTGCGGCCGTTCGTCGCCACACTGCCTTGACCTTGGCCGCGGCGGGGCGATTCCGACTTGCGGGTGAACAGCGACAGCACCGGCGTGTATTCCTCGCCGGCGTCGAGTTCGTCGACCGACGGCCGGCGGCTGTCGAAGACACGGTGGCGGGCCAGGGTCGGCAGCGCCGTGCCGGCCAGCATCGCTCCCGTGGGGCAAAGGCTCTCGACGGCCGCCAGCCGGGTGATTTCGGCTGCAATGGTCATGGCCGGCCCTTGGTGCGGTTGACGAAGAGCGCCAGGCGCTTGCCGCCATCGGCCGGCATGGCGGCGATGACGAAGCGGCCCTTCTCAAAGCCGGCATCATCGACCCAGACGATCTGGTCATCGACCTTGACCGGTTCGGGCCAGTCGGTCGATAGCGCGGTGACGACAGCCTCATGGGCCGGCATTTCGCGCGCCCGGCCGACGTCCGAAGACATAGTGGACGGATGCGCGAAGCCAGGCGCAAGCGCCGCCGGGCCGAAATCGATCGAGCCGAGGAAGGCAAAGCCGGTCCGGTCGGGGTCGGCCATGCGGGTATCATTGACGCCGACGCGCCGCGCCGTCGGCACAACGCGGAAGCTTTCGCGGTCGAAGACTTCGGCGACGGTCGTATCTGTCGCCGCCAAAGCCTCGTTCCAGTCGATCATGTCAGGCCCTGCTTAGGTGTTGCGGCCGCCCATCAGGCTGCCGGGACGCGTGCAGAGCTGCAGCGCATTCATCTGCAATTCGCCGTTGATGCCCTTGTCGTTGGGCATCTGCCACTGCTTGGCGTAGAGACGCTCGCCCAGCGTGTTGACGGTCTCGATGTAATCGGCCGGCGATTGGTAGGTCTTGAACAGGTTCGGCACGCCGACCGGGAAGAAACGCGCCTTGAGTGTGTCGATGCCGACGCCCTCGCCGTCGATCTCGCCATAGTTTTCCCAAACGATGCCGCCGAATTCGAACATCGGGTTTTCCGAGCGGTTCTTGCCGACATACGATTCGCGCAGGATCTGCGCTTCCGACCAGCCCTTGTAGGTGTCGCGCACTTCCTTGTGCATGAGCATCTGGTCGAAAAAGGTGTCGCCGACGAAGGAATGGACTTCGGTGAACGGCACCTTTCCCAGTCTTTTCCTCATAGCCCGAATGACCTTGGTCGCTTTCTGGCGGAGAACGCCGTCGACGGGATTGGCATTGTCGAGATCGAAATCGACCTCGGTCTCCTGCGTCACGCCGAATTCGGTGAACAGGTTGAGCGTCGACCCATCGGCATAGGTGATGATGCCGGTGACAGCACCCAGGCGCGCCTGCTCCTCGGTCAGATCCATGTCCGAGGTGTTGGCGGCGATCACCTCGCCGACGATCTGCTGAACCGTGGCGAGCTGGTCGGCGCTGCCACGGGCACGGACATTCTGCACCTGGTCGGCGTAAACCGCCCAGTCGCGCTGGAAGTGAGGCACCTTGAAATCGGTCATCTTGCGCTTGGGCATATCGCGCGTCTCGCCGGGACCGCCGCGCGGCGATGGCTTGACGAGCTGCAGGATATCGCCGACGCGTTCAATGGCAATCGACGTCGTGGTGACAGGGTGCGTGGAGAACAGACCCATCTGGCCAATGCGGCCGGGCCGGTATCTCAGGTCATTGACGAAATCGGTCAGCGACGTGCAGCTGAACGCGTCATTCTTGAAGATGTCGAGAATGTTGTCCATTTTGGTTTCCCTTGGAAATCCTGACTGGCAGGAGATGATCGGCGCGGCGGGCCGCGGGCTCAATTCGAAGGCCGGCGGTCACCCGCCGCGCCGTCAGTTGCGGATGATGATGCCGCGCGCCTCGAGTGCCTGGATGGCGTCGGCCTTGGCGGCAGCAGTGATGCCGACCGGCCATTCGATCTGATGGCCGTTGACTTCCGCATCGCGGGCGATGATCGCGATCGCCGCCGTTGCGTCGGCGGGCGTGACGACGCCGTAGATCGCAAGGGCGACAGCCACTTCGGAGCCGTCCGCGCCTGCCGGATTGTAAGCGACGTACTGGAAATCCTCGGCGTCGGCCTCGACCGTGACGGTGAAACGGTCGCCGGCCACGAAGTCGGTCGCGTCGGCGATGGTGAACTTGATTTCCTTGTTGAAGGCGACACCGACCGTCGCCTTGCCGATCGACTTGCCTGTCGGGTCGGTCACCTCGAACGTGCCGCCATTGGTCGCCGGCTCGGTGCAGACGATGTTGTAGACGCCGTCCTTGACCTTGGACGAGACGGCGGGATTGGCGAGCGTCAGCGCGCCGGCGCCAGCCGTGTTGCCAGGATCGGCGGCAGCGGTGGCGACGACGCCGGCCACAACCGCGATGCGGCCGAGCACGGTGCCGGCAAGAAGCGTCTGCGAAAAGGCGATGGTGGCGTTCTCGCGCGAACGGTGGAAATTCGCCTCGCTGAGCAGGAATTCGCCGGCATGCCGGCCTTCGGTAACAGTCGTCATGGCTTCAGCCTTTCACGAGTGGGAGGGATGCGCGAAAGGCCGGTCAGCCGTTGCGCTTGTTGATGCGTTCGGCCGCCTTGGCCCAGCCCGCAGAGACACCGGCGGGTTTGCCGGCATTGCCGGGCTGCGCCAGACCGGACGCGGCAAGGCGCTGCTGCTCATAGGCGGCCGCATCGGCACCGCCGGCAGGCTTGCTCGCCGCGACATTGGCAACGACGAAGGCGGCAACGTCCTCGCCGGACATGGCCGGCGATTTGGTTGCGAGGTCGAGTGCCGCGGCCATGCGGCCGCCATCGCCCTTCACACCCTCGGCACCCAGAGCGCTAGTAAGGCGCTTGTTCTCGGCAGTCACACCGGCAGCATGGCCCTTGGTTTCAGCCGAAGCGACGGCTGCATCGTGATCGGCCTGCGAAATGCCCGCTGCGGCGGGCGCCTGATTTCCGGACATTCCGGTCTCCTTTGCCCGCGGGGGGCGGTTGGTTGCACTTGATGCCTCGGCATCGCCTTCTTCCCCGTCATCCGGGGAAAGCTCATCCGCTGCCGCGAGCGTTGCTGCGCGGACCGCGGCCAACATGCTGGTCATGATCAGGCCTTTCCGTTGATGTCCTTGATGAAGGCGGCGAACGCCTCCTGGCCGTCGCCGACGGCATCGGCCAGGCCGAGTTCGACGGCATCAGTTGCCGAATAGGCTTCGGCCTCGGTCTTCAGCGCCGCCGCCTTCGACATGCGCTTGCCGCGGCCTTGCGCGACGACGCCGGCGAAGCGGTCGCGCATCTGCTCGACCTCGGCCTGCCATTTCTCCTGGATGCCGGCCGCCAGCGGCTCGTAAGGGTTGCCGTCGACCTTGTGCTTGCCGGCATGGATGAAGGTGACCTTGATGCCTTCCTGCTCGAGATTGCCGGAAAAGTCGGCATGCATCATGACGACGCCGATGGAGCCGGCGCCGCCGAACTCCGGCATGATGATCTGCCGCGCCTGGCTGGCCAGCAGATAGCCGGCCGAGTAGGCGAAGTCGGTCAGGATGGCGATGGTCGGCTTGGCCTTTGACAGCGAACGCAGGGCAGCCGCCGCCTCGAAGGCGCCGTTGACCTGACCGCCAAACGAATCGACCTCGACGACGACGCCCTTGACCGCCGTGCTGCGCTCGGCCCGCGCAAATTGCGTGATCAGCCCCTGGTAGGAGGTTTCGCCCGAGGACGATCCGATCCAGGCGCCTTTCTGCACCAGTGTGCCTTCGACCGGAATGACGGCGACATTCTCGATCATCTCGAACGGGGCGATGCCGCGCTGGTCGAGGCGGCGTCCCATGCCGTCGCCGAGCACGCCGGCGGATGGCCTGCCATTGGCGAAGGCTACGTGGTCGACGGCGCCCGGCGCGTTGACGATGGTGATCGGGTGTCCCGTGAGGCGCGGCCCAAGCATCTGCAGCAAGACCTCGGCCTTGCCGGGATGGTAGAGGTGCGGCCGGTCGAAGAGGACGCCGCAGACGCGCTCGAAGGCTAACGACATGGACCGCCTCCGACGAAGCGGATCGACTTGGCATAGCGCGAACGCTTGCCCTGCTTTGCCGAGCAGGCGGCGGCGAGCCGCATCAGCTCGGCATCGAGCGCGGCAATGCTGCCGACCGAGACGCGGACGCGCCGATGCGTGACCGGCGATCGGATCTCTGTCTCTTCGACCCGTTCGCCGGCGATCAGCTTCAGCTTGGCCGCATAGAGCGCCTGATAGAGCGCGCACGGGTCTTCGGCGTCGACCGAGACGCCGGCAATCTTGACGAGAGTGGCCATGTCAGGGTGCCGCTTTCTGGACCGGCTCGGCCGCGCCGGGCTTGCCGGTGTTGCGCGGCACGAAGGGCGAAGGCATTTCGGCGGCAACATATTTCTGATGCTCGCGCACGCGCTGCTCGAACACTTCGTCGGGATCGTAGCCGAGTTCGGCGCATTCGCTGGCCAGCGTCGAAGTGCCGTTGATCAGCCGCTCCGTCGCTGCATTGGCGCTCTTGCCGTCATCGGCGGAGGGTTTCGCCGGCCCCTGCCACAACGCCCAGCTGACGCGGTCGCGGTTGGCGGCAAAGGCCTCGTAGCCGCCCTTGAACGGAATGCGACCTTCGCCGATCTCCTCGTCCAGCCAGGGCTCGTAAATAGCCTGGCACACTGGTGCTGCAATCCGCTCGCGGCGGCGGGTGACGACTGGCCAGATCGACGAATTCTCCATCCGCACGCTCGAATAGGTCGCGGCCGTATGGTCCATCGTCAGGCCGCCGAAGGTGATGCCGATGGCGCGGGCCATGTCGCGCGAAAGCTCGGCCGAGACCGGCAGGAATTCCGGGCCGGGCGTGCCGGTGGTCAGCAGCTTCAGCTCCTCGCCCGGCGCCAGATGCGAAACCTGCGGATCGCCACTGATCGAAATCTTGCCTTCCGCCGCGCGGCTCAAGGCAGCGGCGAAGTAGTCATGGAAATCGCCCTGCAGATCGCTGTCGTCGGGCAAAGCCTCGATTGCCTCGAAAGCTTCCTTCGACGGATTGGGGCTGGTCAGCGCGGCGGCGAAGACGGTTTGCAGGATACCGGTCTGGATCTTGGCGTCGACCAGGATCTCATGCTGGATGTGCTTTCGGAACGCCGGGGCGATGCGCGAGATGCCGCGCACGTCGGTCGCATCCCAGGGGTCGAAGACATGCATCACCTGCAGCCGGCCGGCCGCATCATAGGCGCGATAGTCGCGCCGGGTGACGATGCCGTTTTCCTTTTCCTCGAAGCGGTAGGCGATCGGTCGCCCGTTCGCCTCGTGGATGACGCCCTGGTATAGGCCTTCATACTCGCTCGTATCTTGAACGAGCGAGGTCGGCGGCACCATGCAGACCTTGGTCCCAGTCGTGATGCCGTAGCCGCGACGCTGCGCGATTGGCATGTAGGAGATCAGGCCGGTGGCCTCGCCATAAGCCATGTCCCAACGCAGCGCGATGTCGACCATCTGGGGCACGGTGAACTTGCCGCGCATGTCGCATTCGCGCGGGTTCCAGGCGTAGCGCTTCCAGCGGCGCTTGATGATCCTGATCAGTTCCGCGGCTTCGGCGTCGTTGTAACCGAGACCGGTCAGGTCCGGCTGCGGGTTTAGCACCAACTCGACGCCGACTGTATCGGCAAGAACCTGGTCGGCGGCGCCCTTCAGCCGTCCCGAATTCTGGATCAGGTCGATGGCGAGGCCGGCGGCGCGGCGCCAGGCAAGGCGAATGTCATCGCGGCTGTCGCGCAGGATGGCCGGACGCGTGTTGATGATGGCCGATCGAGAATCGCGCAGGAACGCAGCACCAGGGAGCGGACGCGCGGAAACATCCGTGCCCGCCTTTCGTCCCAAGAGCCGGTCGATCAGTTTCACGTGCGCTTCGCCCATTTTTCGCGGTTGGCCTTGCGGCGCGCGTCGCGCTCCGGATCGGCTTTTCTGGTCTTGCCCTTGAACGGCCCGTCCTCGGCCGCCTCGAACAGATCGGGCTCGGCCGGCTTGCCGTGCACTTCGGTCAACAGGTCGGCCCAGCGCTCGGTGTTGAGCCGCCGCTTGTGCTTCAGGTGCCAGGCCAGCGCGAAGGCATAGACCGTCGTGTCGAACCAGTCGTTGGCGCGGCCTAAAATCTTCTTCCACTCGCGCGGCGCCTTCGGGCTGATCAGGTTGCGAGCCCGCCGCGATACCGTGGCGCGCGCCTCCTCGTCCGGATCGACCAGCCGCTCGGCCGTCATCTCCTTGGCGAACTCCTCGTCACAGAGTTCGCCGGAAAGGTGGATGGTGTTGCGCGGCCAGCTGCCTCGCTCGTCCGGCCCGAGCACGAAATTGGCCAGTGCTGCCATCACCGAGGTCTTGATGTCGTAAAGCCCGACCGGATAGAGCATCACCTTGGCGACGATGCGCTTGCGCTGGTCGCGAATATCCTTCTTCACCGGCGTGCCGAGCCACGGCAGGCCGATCAGATGGCGCCCGTCGAGCGCGTAGACATTCGGCCGCGAGGCGCAGAAGCGATAGACGCGGTCGGTGGCGAAGCCCGAATCCACGCCCGACAGGTCGATGCCTTTCTCGCCGCCGCCGGCCGTGCGGTATGTCTTGCCGAGTGCGTCGGCGAGTTCGATCCAGGCGTCGTCGACCTGGTCGGGCGCACCCATGAACACCTGGCGGTCAATCAGCCAGGCCCGGTCGCGCGGCCCGATCGCCCAGACCGACCACTTGATGCCGTAGCCCTGGACGTCGGCGGCCGAGACGATCAGGCCGGCTTCCGGCGGGATGACGCCGCGTGGGAACGGCGATTTGCGCGCCGCCTCGACGATCTTTTCCCATTCGACCGCGACGCCGCCCGGATCGTAGGGCAGCGCCAGGTCCTGCTGGTAGAAGGTGCGCAGCTTCGTGGTGTCGCCTTCGGCGTCCTTGAAGCGGTTCCAGATGTCGGCGAAGCGCTCGCGCGGGGCGTAGGCGGCCCACAGATGGTAGCTCGGCTGCCAGTCGCGGCAGCGGCCCTCGCACGGGTCGCAGTGCCAGCGGGCGATGTCTTCGGGCGCGATCGCGTCCGGTACCTTCTCCTCGCCGTCATGGACGCGGCGCGCGATCCAGTGGCCGCGCTCGTTCATTTCGGCCTTGTGGCCGTCGAGAATGGCGCCGTTGCAGGCGACGCAGGCCATGTGGACCGGCAGGCCGTGCGCCGCATCGGCCTCGCGCATCTGGTCGAATTCCAGCACCTGGTAAATGCCGCAATGCGGACAGGGCACGTAGCGATAACGCTGGTCGCCGGCCTCGAAGTCGCCGGTGATGGCGCATTCGCCGGAGATGCCTGGCGTCGAGCCCTCCCATTCCTTGGCGAGGTCGCCATACATTTTCTGGCGCGCGCGGGCCTGGTCGCGCGGGCTGCCACGGCCGTCGACATCGCGCGGATAGCCGGTGACCTCGTCCATGGCGAGATATTTGATCGACACCATCTGCAGGCCCTTGGAAGAGCCCGCATTGACGATCTGGCAGAAGCCGCCGGCGTAACGCTTGAACGAGGTGGTCGAGCCCTGCTCGTCGCGGCTGTTGACCGGCATCACCTTGTGGGCGATGCGCGGGCTGGCCTCGATGGTCGGCTGCAGCTTGACCCGGTTGAACTTGGTCGCTTCCTCGAGCGTCGGCAGCACGATCATCATCGAGCCAGGCGCCTGGTCGACTATGAAGCCGAACCAGTTCTCGATCGCCGTCGACTTGCCGAGCTGCGCCGCCCAGCGGCAGGTCACCCGCCGTGCCGGATGGTCGGGATGCAGGCAATCCTGCGGCTCGCGCAGGTAGGGCACGCGATCGGTCTTGAACGGCCCCGGCCAGGGCGATCCCGATTCCGGCGAGACGACGCGGTAGCGGTCTGCCCATTCCGAGATGGTCAGGTCGGCGACGGGACGGCTGGCGGCCTCGAGCCCAGCGAACAGCACCTGGGCGCCATCCGGCAGATCCGGAAAGGACAGCCGCGCGTCGTGATAGCTCATTGCAGCGAGGCCTGGTCGAACGGACCGGTGTCGCCGGCGGCGCGTTCGCGCTCGCGCTGGTCGAGGCGCTCGCGGATCTCGCGGTTGAAGTCGTCGAGACCGGCGCGGACGAAGCTCTTCAGGGCGATGCGCGCGACACGCTCGTCCCAGCCATATTTGACCGACAGGCTCGCCGCCTCGCTCTCGATCGCCCGGTCGAAGGCGCTTTGCATCAGCGCGATGGCGTCGCGGCCGGCCTTGTCGACCTCGGCCGTCGGCGTCAGTTCGCCGCGCCGCTGGGCAAGGTCCATCTCGCGCATCTCGGCGTCGGCCTGCGCCTTGCGGGCTTGCCCGTCCGACTGGCTGCCAGCGAAGCGCGAGACCGGCCTGCCCTTCGGACTGCCGAAACCGGGAGCCAGGCCGCCGGCAACCGGCGGGATGTTGCGCAGGCGGATATTCTCGCCGCGGTGCGCGACCAGCGCGCCGTACTCGACCAGGTGCGACTTGCCTTCCTCGCGCGTCGGCAGCGCTTCCGAGTGCTGCTTCAGGTAGCGCGACAAGGTCGAGCGGTCGATCCGGTCACCGGCCGCGCTCAAACGCGCCGCGGCATCCGTGATCGAAATCCACTCGCCGGCGTCGGCGTCGGTTTCGATGACCATGTCGTGCAGTGTCCCGTGCAGCACGCGTGCATCACACGTTCTTGCGTGTACCGCTTTCCGACGCGCCTACTAGAAAAATCCCGGGCTCCCCCGGGCCCGTATGGGGTGGAAACGCTGGTACGGTCCCTACACCGGGGGTGGGGTCAGCGGGGCAGGAGGCGATCGACCTCATGCAGGTACCGAGGCATCAGGTTCTGCTCGATGACCTCGGTCAGCACCTGGAGGTAGACCTCCGGGTTGTTGGTGATGTCATGCGCGGGGTTCGGCCCGAACAGTTCGCGAATGGGCAGCCTTGCCTTGCCCTGTCGCCTGAACACGCCAGCATGGCCGCTCTTCATCTCGGCGATGAAGGCAGAGCGATATGATCCTCTCAAACGGACGCGCACACCCTTGGCCGTCTGGGTCGCGCCGAGCTTGTAGAGCGGTATCCAGCCCGACCTGACCACCACGTCCGACGTGTTGCCGCCCGCATTGAACTGAGCCGTGGTCACCGCCCTCACCCGCGATGGCGGGATATCGATGCGCTCGGCATCGCGCTTGACGATGCGGCTGCGCGCCATCTCGGTGACGCGGCGCATGGCGCGGGCAGCGGCCTTGGCCTTGATCTCTTCCGGCAGACGGGCAATCGCCCGGCCGAGGTGCTCAAAGTCCGACGCATCGACATGAAGTTCGACGGTCACGGCCTTTTCCCAATGAAAAACCCCGGTCGCTTGGGGGCGCCGGGGTGATTTCTTTTTTACCGTGTTCAGATGTATGTCAAGTTTCTGCTGCACGTCAACAGACGGACGCAGTTTTTTTGCCAGGCCGATCAGCCGCCCTTTCGACAATGCCGACGCCGGGCCGATCGGCCTCCAGCCATGGCGTCATCGAGCGGTCCGAGAACACCAGCCTGTGCCCGACCAGTTGCGTGGCGATCTCAGCCTCGAGCCGGCGCAGCGCCGCGACCCAGATCTGGTAATCGAGCCGGCCGAGGATGTCGCCGGTCGGATCGATCGAAAACTCATATTTCCGGTAAGCGCCCTTCACCGGGCGCTGGGTACGGCCGTTGTAGCCGTCGACCTCCAGATCGTAGGTCTGGCCATCCTCGTGCTTCATCCGCCGTATGACGAACCAAGCCGGCCTGCCGCCGCGCTCGACCAGCCTGGTCTTTGACGGCTCGGCGCCGAAGTCCGGCTCGCGGCCGAGGATTGCCGTGCCGACGACGAGGCTGACGATGCCGGCGGCGCGCCGTTGTGGCGTCCGCACCATGTAGCGCTCAACCGCCTTGCGCACCGCTGCCTCAGCCATGCCTTCGCTATCCGGCCAGTCGGCCAGCGCATTCCAGCCCGCCGGTACCGCCACGTCGCAGCGCGACAGCCCGGCCACCGCCCGCCCGACCGCAACCGCGTCGTCATGCGGCTCTCCCTGCTCGATCCAGTAATTCTCGGTATCGCCCCTGCCCTGGTCGACGATCGCGCCAAGCTCGGCAAAGCTGGTGATCTTGCCCCATGACGATGCCTCCAGCATCCGCCAGGCCGAGTTGGCATTGTCCAGCCCGTCAACCCCGCCGCCTTTCGGCAATTCATGGACAAAGGCCCATGTCAGCAATTCCTCAATGGTCACGGTCTTCATTGTCTTATCCTTGCGACAGTTTTCGAGAGTTTTGCGATAGTTTAGCGATAGTTGTAGGCGGTAGTTTATTGAGGGATTTCAATCCGTTGTGTGGATGATGCGGGAGTTGCGATAGTTTTGGTTGCTCATAGACGTGAAGATATCAATTCCCCGCTCCCCTTCCCCACCTCTATAGGCGGCGGAAAACTGGTGCAAACTATCGCAAACCGTCGATTTCATTGTGTTATTCTCGCTGAATGAACTATCGCGGAGTGTCGCGAACTATCGCAACTATCGCGGCGAAAAGCTGAATGATTTCAATGCGCGCATCAGTTTGCGCGCGGTCACGACACGGCTGGAGGGGGTTGCGGGGATCATCGCAAATGGCCCTCGAAATCGCTGGAACCTGAGCCGAGATTGCCCTGTTTGGAGGCCGGCACGTCGACCAGCCTGACGCCGCGATAGACGACGATGCGACCGTCGATCTTGTCGTATTTCTTCTTCATGATCAGGCCGAAGGCGGTCAGCGAGATCGGCTTGCCGCCCTCGTCGACGGTGAAGTCGACATAGGCCTGATAGAACTCCTTGGCAGTCAGCTCGGCCGAGGCGTCCGGCACGACGCAGCGGGCACAGAAGGCCGAGGTGCGGTCCATCTCGTCGCGGTACTCCTGCGTCTTCAGCCGCACCGCGTCGGGGATCACCAGGCCTTCGCGCAGGAAGATCATCACGCCCTCGATCAGCCAGTTGAGAATGCCCGGATATTCCGGCACGAACTCGGCCACCACTTCCTCGAACTCGCGCTGGTCGGCCTCGGCAATGATCTTGGACCAGTGGATGACGGCCATGCGCCGCCAGATGCCGTTGTCGGTGCCGGTGATCTTGGGATAGCCGTTGCCCGACATGTGGCCGGTGAACACCGGCTTGAAGTCGAAATAGCCCTCGAACAGGTCGCGCACGGTAAAATGTTCGCCACCGGTCAAATCCTTGACCAGGTTCTCCCTGAGATCCTCGCCCTCGGGCAGTTCCTTGACGCGCAGGAAGCGCCGTCCATAGAGCCGCGCCATGTCGGGATTGGCCGCACCGCCCGCCTTGCCTTCGCCGATGAACGATTCGGACGGCAACGTGACCGCCACCTCGCCGAGCAGCCGGCAGAGCGTTTCCATGTAGACCGACTTGCCGTTGGCGCCCTTGCCATAGTGGAAGAACAGCTTTTGCACGGTGACACCGACCAGGCCGAGGCCGGAGGCGACCTGGACCATGCGGCGCACCTCGTCGAGCGGCAGCTTGTCTTTCAGGAACTCGTCCCATTTCGGGCATTTGGCTTTCGGGTCGTAGGGCACCGGCACGCGCTGCGTGATCATGTCCTGCCGCCGGTGGCCTTCGACCACCTTGAGCTCGGCATCTGCGACATGGATGAACTCCGGCAGGTCCTCGCGGCTGTCCTGTTCTTCGAAGTCCGGGGGATCGTCCAAGGCAGGGTTGCGAACGCGCTTCAGGGTGCGCCGGAAGCACAGCGTATGGCCGGCCAGCGCCACCTTCAGCGGGTCGGCGTTGAATTCGTCAGGCCCGCGCTGGATGTGCGGCGCGGCGCAGGCGAGCATCGCCTCCAGCCGGCCCTTGTTCTTCGAGGACACGGCATGGTTCATGCGTCGGCTGATGCGCTTGACAAGGTTGGCCTCGGCAGCCTTGGCCATCTTGGCCAGGCGTTCCTGACCCTTGGTTCGCTCCTCTTCCGGGATCTTCAGCGCCTCTGTCCCACGCTCGATCGCCTGCTTCTCGGCCGGCGTGTGGTCGATATATTCGATCTCCAGCGCGATGCGGCCGCCGACATTCTGCGCCACCGCCAGGGCGCGCGGCTCGCCGGTGTCGATATCCCAGTGCGTGCCGGTCCACACGGCATAGGCGGCCTTGCGAGCCTTCGACTGGGCACGGACCAAGAGATCCTCGCCGAAGTGGGCAAGCAGCCGTTCGGCATTGTCGGTGTCGGAATGATCGAGGCCGGCACAGGCCTTGACCACTTCAAGGTCGACCTTGCTGCCGCGGCGGGGCCCGGTGCCGGGCTCGCCATCATCCAGTTCATCGACAGTCACATCGGCATCGAGCGGGGTGCGGGGCAACCCAGCCGCTTGGGCCTGGCGCGTCGCTTCCTCGAGCAGTGCGGCAACCTCTTGCGGCATGCCAGTCTTTTTCTTGGCCACTATTCCCCCGTCTCGACCGCCATGCGTGAAAAATCATATCCGGCGCGCGGCCAGACGATCGGAATGAGCCGGCCAGGCCGCGCATGGCGGGCACGGGCCCGGGCCATGGCGGCAGCCGTCATCACCCGCTCGGAATCTCCGTCCGCCAACAGCACCAGCTCGCCGACCTGGTCGCCAATCCACATGGCGTCGTCGGCGTCCTGGTCGGCCTTGGGAACCGGCCCGGCGACCATCACCGGCCGCGCCACGCCCTTGGCGTCGAGCTTCTTCAGCGTCGGATGGGCAAAGCGCGAAGAGGCCTCGGCCGGGCCCGACAGATTGCCGAGATCGCCGGCGGCGAAGTAGAAGGTGTCTTCGCGAAACCCTTCCCAGACACCGAAGGCGACGCCGTTCTCGATGCCCTCGCCGCCGACCCAGCGATTGGCCTCTGGATGACCGGCAATCGGGATCAGGCCGCCCTTCTTCGAGCCGCGCATCTTCTTGGAAGGCAGCAATTCGCCGGTCGAGGGGTCGACCAGCTCTGGCCGGAACTTCGGCGGCCGATCAAGATCGATCCAGGTGATGTGGCAGCCGATCGCCGCCAGGTCTGGCCCGATGAAAGGCGCCACCATGGCCGGACCCGAAAAGAGCGCAAGCGGGCTGCCGCGCTCGTCCTGGCCGAGCCAGTAGGTGACATCGGCGCCGAGGCGCAGCCAGGTCGCGTCAGGATAGCCGCCGCAGCGGCACTGAAGATAGAACCGGCCATGCATCTGCGCGGCCGTGCGCAGGGCTGTCAGCGATTGATAGATGCCGCGCGCCTTGTTTCGCTCGCGTTCGCGAAACTCGTCCTGACTGGCCGCGCGCTCGGCGAAGGCGGCCTCGTTCTGCACGCGCCGCTCTTCCAGCCGCTGCTTGCGCGCCCGGCGATCCTCGTCGCTCTCGCGCTCGCCCTCGTCGGGAATGTCGCGGCCGAGGACGATTGAGCAGGCCTCGAGCAAGCCATCGCGGCGCCTGACGTCCAGCCCTTCGCAATGGGCCGCCATGCCGATAGAATCGTTGCCGCCGATGCCGCCAGCGCGGCAGTTCCATTTTTCCTTGGTAGTGTTGAACGCAAATGTATCGGTTCCGCCGCAATGAGGGCAGGGCTGCGGATGCTCAAAGCCAGTCCGCTTGAACTTGAGGCCCATGATTTTCGCCGCGGCCTCGATCGACACCGCACGCGCGTCTTCGACGAAGAGTTTTATGGCTTCGCTCATAGCACCTCCGGAGAGGCATTATGCGGCAGGCTCGCCGGTGTAGACTTATCGAGCCATTCCGGCCGGTATTCGAGGACGTGCAGTCTCTTCTTCGTGATGCCGGCGAAGCGCCATCCGGCCTGATAAAAGCAATGCCCCCAGGTCGGGCGCGATGCCCGCATGGTCGGCACGACCTCTCGCGGATCGACGAAAGAGAAGAACCGCTCGCCGGGCCAGCGCGCCCATGCGATCAACATTGCAGCCGCAAGCAAATCGCTCGCAAGGTCCTCACCGTCCTCACGGCGGAAGATCGCACATTCCACACCGACCTGACCGTCCGCACGGTGCTGCTCTTTGCGCCAGGCACAGAGCGCACCGGCATCTGCGGTGACCAGCAACAGCTTGAAACCCGGCCCCATGATGAGTTCGGCGCGACGACGCTGCTGGCGCGGCCGATAGCTGTAGTGGCGCTTGAAAATATCGCGCGCCGTGTCGTTGCCGTCGAGCACTTCGACCCAGCCCTCGCCGATCAGGAACGGCTGCAGGTTCATGCTGCCTCCCCGCAATGAAGGCCGCACTCGACGTCGTGCTCCATGCCGTCATCGAACGTATCTACGAAGGTTTCCCAAAGCATCGGAGCAGACCTGACCTGCTCCACGAGACCAGAAACACTGTCGCGTTGGTCAAATTGTCCTCCCACGCTCGCCTCTTCGCGGGCCCACCATTCGGAGGAATTGGGATGATCTCGGATGATCCGCTTACGGATGCCCTTCCCTTTTTGGAAGCAAAGGTCGCAGTTGCCCTCCCATGGTTCCAGATCGAGGTAGAAGGGCTGCACTGCCCAAAAGTCCGAGACGGTAGACTTTACAACCTTAGCCTTCGAGAGCGGATACGAGACGCTGCGGCCGTCTTTCGCGGCGCGGTCCATACCCCTGAATATGCGCATGCCCTCGTCATAGCGAAGACCGAGGATTTCCTCATAACTGCCGGGGTCGAGGCCAAGCTGATGCCGCATCAAAGCGAAAATCGGCTTCACTTTCAGATATTCGGTACACCAGCGCTCATGACCATTGGGGAGGCGGGATTTCTTTGCGATCAGTGCTGAGAACGGCTCGCCGTTGCGGCTGGCGCTATTGAAGCCAACCTGTTCAAAACCGGATATCCTGAGCGCCATTCGACCCAATGAATGTGAACGCCCCAATTCAACCCGCAGTCATGTACGAAGCGAAGCGTCTCTTCGCGTTCCTTGCCTGTGTTGGCGAAGGCGACAATCACGTCATCCGGCAGCGCGCCGCCATGCGCCTGGACGATCTGGTGCAGCATGTAGCCGCTTGTCCGCCCGCCAGAGAACGAGATCAGCGCGGGGCCCGTGATCAGATATGGGTTCGTCACTCCGCCGCCTCCAGCACCCGAAAAGCATTGTCGGTTCCCCACTGCAGCGTCAGCGTGAAGGGCTTGTCGCGCGGGAAGGTGATCGACCGAGCGAGCCGCAATGTACGCGCGCTCGCCGTCCGCGAAGCAAGCGGCCGGCGGAAGTAGAGCGCGTTGACGCCGCCATTCTGACGCAGCCAGGCCTCGAGGTCCTCGCTGTCGATGCCGAGCTTCACCGCCTCGCGCAGGCATTGCGAATAGCGGATGGCGTTCGATCGATTCGTGCCGGAAAAGACGAAGCGGCAGACCAGCACGAAGATGTGGCTACCAGCCTCGACATAGCGGCGGTTGCCGTCATGCGGCTGCTGGCGAAACAGCGCTTCGATCTCGGCGAGATCGGCCGGGTTGCGCGTGCAGCGCTCGCAGATTTCAAGGCAAGGCGCCAGCACGGCATAAAGCCGGAACGATGCCTGCTTCTTGTGCCGCGCGACGACATCGGCGGCACTCTGCCGCGCATCCATGGCAAGCGTGGTGACCGAAGGCCTCACTTGGCAACACTCCGCACCCGATGCTCCAGCTTGGCGACAGCCATGATGGTCGGCTTCAGTTCGGCCGGGGCCTTGTCGTAGCGGCGGCCGGATTTTCCGTTGAGCCGGGGCAACAGGCCGATCGGCACCAACTCCCAATTCGACGGGTCGGTGTTCTTCTTGTCGCCAAGACATTTGAGAACATGGCCTTCCGGCACAGGCCCGTTTGCCCTCTCCCATAGCCAGCGATGCTTGTGAACGCGCCACGTCGCGGCGCCTGTCCACGGATTGGTCTGATCGGTGACGATCCAGACGTAGCCATCGTCATCGATCGATTCGTGCCCGGGCCCACGATAGTTGAGCGGCAGCTGCCCCTTCTTGAATTGCGTCTCGGCCGAGTTCGCGTTGAAGGGCATCTTTTTGCCCTTGTTGTGCGAAACGTGCCCTTTGTCGAAATGCCCGGTACGGCCGGTTTTCCAGCCCATGCGCTTGCGCAAGCTGTGCAACCTGGCGGGCGTGGCATCATCCCGGCCGAACGCCTCGCGGAATGCGGCGCACCAAGAGTTGACCTCCATCGTGCAATTATCGCGCAGCCAGGCGATCTCAGCAGCGGAGTAGCGAAGGTGTCGGCCCGAAAACCGGCCAGGCGCACGCCCCACCTTCCATCCCTTGCGCTTGCGCAGGCCGTGAAGGTTTGCAGCGGTCACATCCTGACGGTCGAACGCGGCGCAGAACGCCCGGTGATAGTCGCTGATGACCATCGTGCGATTGGCCGCCAGCCACTCCATTTCGGCGGCGGAATAGCTGATGCGGCCTCCCCTCACGAGGTTTTTCCCTCGATTTGGGGAAGATAGGGCTCCGGGTCTGAGCCATACTCGGCGACAAGCTCGGCGGCTCTGATCTGCAGGGCGGCATTGCGAATAATCTGATCGGCGACCGCGACGATCGCTTCGCCGCGCGTCGCTTCCTGCTCGATCTGCTCCTTGGTCAGGTCTTCGTCAGACAGGCGCTCCAGCTGCGCGAACAGGTGATTGTTGAGGTCGGACAGTCGGTTTTTCATCGTGCAGCCCTCGCATCGGCACGCGCGCCGTCACGCGCCATTGCCAGGGTGCGGCAAACGGCATCCTCGCGAACGGTCAGGACTGCGGCGATTGCGTTCGTGTCGAATTGGCCGCTGGACCAAAGCACGATCGCCGCCAGGGCAGCGTCGCCGGTCAGCCAGCCCCCGCCCAGCCGCATCAGCGCCTGCCGGAGCTCGACCTCGGAAAAGTCGGGTGTGGACACCGAGCGGCGCAGCATCACATGCCCTCCGCAACGGTGTTGATGTCGCCGCCGCGGGTGAACGGCTTGGCCTTCTGCAGGATCAGGTCGATTGTGCCGGCCGACAGGCCGACGCATTTCTTCACCTGGCTCATGCTCAAGCCCATTTCGAACAGCAGCCGGATGCCTTCCGCCTGCATGGGCAGCGGCAGTTTCATCAGCCGCTTCGGATCGATGCTGCCGGGCTTGCCGAAGCCGGGTTCGGGTCTCTTCATAGCGGCCATGCGTCGGGCTCCCAGCAGGGTTTGTGGTAGGATTGGATCGAGACCAGGCCGGCGACGCCGAACATGAAATCGGAGCGGTTGCGGATCAGCCGTCCGCCCTTGCCGTCGTCGACCGTATCGAGCCGCGAGCCATTGACGACGCCGTGCTGGCGCAGCTCACGGTCGAGATCGGCAGTGGTCGCAAATGGGCACTCGAAGATGACGACGAACGCCCTGGACTTCGGCCCGAAGCCGTTGACCAGCTGGACCCAGTAGACGTAGCGGGGTTTTTCTTCCTCTGGCTCTGCGGTGAAGCGCGCCAACTGGCGCTCCGCCATGTCCAGCTCGTGGATCAGATCGTCAGTCTCAGCCATCGTGACGCCCCTCTGTTTCAGTGCTCTTCCCGTGAAACATTTTTGGTGTTTCACGCTCTGGCTCGGCTGCTTGCGGCGGGTCGTAGAAGGCGCGGAACGACAGTTTCAGCCAGTCGCAGACGGCGATGACCTTGGGCGCCGAGACGCTCTGGCCGTTGCAGATGCGCGAAAGGTCGGAGGCACAGACGCCGATCTCGGCCGCGCAGACGCGCCAGCCGCGCCCGTCATCCTCCAGCCGGGCGCGCAGCAGCCGGCCCAGCGAGCGATAGTCATACGTGGCGAGCCTAGCCATGCCGGAACTCCCTTTTCAGGAAGAGCGTCGGCTCCTCGCCGATCCAGTCGCACAGCGCGAAGAACTCATAGCTGCCGGGGTTGCGGCCACGCGCCGCGCGCAGCACCGCGTCAAGCTCGATCTCGGCTTCCTTGGCGACCTGGCGCGGCTTCTTGCGGCGATGCACGCGGCGCGCCTCGAGGAACATGGCGAACACGTCGAAATCGACATGGCTGGGATCAAAGGCGTCGGCGACGATTGGCGCGTGGTTCATTCCGCCGCCTCGTCAACGTCATCCGCCGATTGCTCGGCCGCGATCAGGTCGAACAGGCCTGGCCCCTGCCCGCCGCCGGCGGCGATTTCGGCATAGGTGCAGCCGTCTGCGAAATAGTCCGGGTTGAGCTCCACCGCGATGGCCTTGCGGCCCATGCGCAGCGCGCAATAGGGCACGGTCATGATGCCGCCGAACGGGTCGAACACCGTCTCGCCAGGCATCGAATGCTGCTCGATCGCCCGCTCGACGATGTCGAACTGCAGCGGGCAGAGATGCATCTCGCGGCCCTTGCGCTGCTGCAGCATGTTCAGCGTGCGCATGCGCGCCACGTCGGTCCAGATCTCGGGATGATCGCTGTGCGGCGGCGCGATCATGAAGGTCGGCGGCAGCCTGCCTTCGGCGTCGAGCACTTCGGCGAATTCGACATGCAGGGCGTGATCGTAGACGTTCTCTTCCGCCCATTTCTTCCAGCCGCGATAGATCAGCTTGGCATCGAGCTTGACCAGGCGGCGCAGCTCGTCCGGCAGCAGCGGCCGGTCGCCGCTCGACCGGCGCACGCCATGCGCATCGATCTGCCAGCGGCCGCGCGAATAGCCGGTGCCGGGCGCGCTGCGCAGCGAACGCTCAAACGTCTGGGTGCGCACGCCCTCGCCCAGCGGCAGCGACTTGTCCGGCTGCTCGGTATGGTCGGTGAAGGACAGCGGCTTCTGCTTGACGACGGGCTGGTCGGCATAGCCGTTCGAACGGTCGGTCGGCGGCTTGCGGAAGGTCAGCGTGTATTCCGGCATGCCATTGCCCTGCCGGGTCCCGTCCTTGCATTGCTCGCTCCAGCCGAGCCGATAGGTGCCATTGTTCTCGCGCACGACATCGGTGCCGATGGTGACGCGCGACATGAAGGCGAAGCCGTGCCGGCGGAAATGCGAACAGCAGTCGTCGGAGAACGGGTTGACCGTCTGGAAGCCGAAGCCGTTGACACCGCCCGGCACGATCCGGTCCTTGACATGGATGACGGCGAGCCGCCCGGGCTTGAGCACGCGCAGCAGCTGCGGCGTCAGAAAGTCCATCTGCGCCCAGAAATGCGCATCGCTGTCGGTGTGGCCGAAATCGTTGAAGGACGGCGTGTATTCGTACTGCGTCGAGAACGGGATCGAGGTGACGATCAGGTCGACGCTGTCGTCGGCCATCGAGCGCGTCTCCTCGACGGTGTCGTTGTGCACGACCAGGTAATTCTCGCCGCGCACCTCCTGCCTGGTGACGCCCATCGAGCGCTTCAGCGCGCCGTCCATCGCCTGTTCGGCAAGCCCGTACTGGCGGATGATGGCCGACATCTTCTCGGCCTGCGCCTCGAACTCGCGCCATTTGCGTTCGAGCTCGCGCCGCGTGCCGCGCTCGGCCTCGGTGTAGATCAGGTCGGCGCGGACGCGGCGCGTCTGGCCAAATCGCTGGGTGCGAAACAGCGACTGGAAGAAGTCGTGGAACTTGAAGCCGATGCCGAGATAGATGTTCCACCAGCAATACTTCTGGAAATTGCAGCCGGAACCGCTGATCACCGGCTTGGTGGCGAGCTCGGCGAATTCGCCCCTGGAAAAGCCGACGACGCGCTTTTCCTTCAAATCGTCGTCGAGCGTGCCCCATACGGCCTTGACGGTCGGGATAGCCTTCTCGATCGCCACCCGCTCGGCCTCGAGGTCGTGCCAAATGATGCGGTGCGCCGCGGGATCTTCGGCGCGGATCTCCAGCATCTTTTCGACGCGCGCATCGAGCGAGCGCTTCTTCTCGCGGCTCGCGTCGACGACACCGTGGGCGCTATCGGCGAACATGCGCGCCTGGCCATTCCTGTCCTGCCCGGCCGCGCTGTGGTCGGACGGGATTTCGTGCCAGCGCACGTCGATCTCGGGCAGATCGTAGCCGTTGTCGGAATAGCCGAGATCGGAGGGCTTCTGCACGAACAGCGCCCAGCTCGCCACCCACAGCCAGAACTCATCCTCCTTGTGCGGATGCAGGGTCAGCCGGTCGGCTTTGGTGCTGTCGCGCTTGAAGAACCTGGTCTTGGCTTCACCGACATCCATGACGCCCAAAAAGGCGGCGTAGGCCAGAAGCTCGATATACTCGTTCGGGTCAGGGATGGCGGTGGCGACGAAGCGATAGCGCACGCCGGCATGTTTTACGCCGGTCTTGCGATCGTCGCCGGCGAAAGTCGCCATGAACTCTCTGAAAGTCTTGGTGCCGCCGAACCCGCGCAGCACGGCCGCCTCGTCGAGCGATGCGGCGGTGAACAGGCAGGGTTCCAGCTTGCCATCGCGGATCGGCTCGTAATTGGTCAGGTGGATCAGCTTCCTGCCCGGGCCCGGCCTGTTGGCCTCTTCCATCTGGTTTGGGCGGTTGACGAACTTCAGCTCGATGTCCGGATGCCGCTCCGCCTGCTCCAGGAAGAACTCATGCCTGACGCCAAGCGGCACGACCTGTAGCGCGTGGCCGCCGGCATGCATCATCGACTGGCGCAGGATCTCGAGCTGCGTCGACGTCTTGTGCAGGCCAAAGCGCAGGAACAGCGCGCGCCGGCCGCCGCGGCAGGCCCATGGCACGATCGCCTGCGTCATCGGCTTCAGCAGTGGATTGATCGTCGCCGGGTCGATATCGAAGCCGAGCGACGGCGCCAGGCGCACCTTGGCCTTGAGGAACTCGGCATAGTCGGGATGCGCCGTCATGGCCGGAACCTCGCCGGCTGCGCGTCTCTCGGCAGGTAAAGCGGATGCTTCGGGTGCCCGTCCTTGGTAAAGCCCAGCGAATAGCGAGCGCGGCTACCCATCCAGCCCAAGGCCGTCTCGTCCTGGCCGAGGAACGCACCGTGTTGGCCCCACGCGCATATGATCGTGCCGACTGGATAGTTGCTGACCAGGACATGGTCGAACGCGGCGCGGTTGCCTTCGCCGACGGCGTCATCGTCATGATTGAGTGCCAGCAGCGCGCGAGGCTCGGTGGCCCGATAGGCAAAGAGATTGAGAACCTCGAGCCGATCGTAACCCCAGGCCTGGGCAAATCCGACGCACCGCCTGATTGTCGGGTCATCCTCGTTGCCGTCGGCAGTCGACGGGTTGAGCATGACGAAGACGCAGGTCTTCGGCTCGCCAAGCTGCGCACCGGCACCATCGACGATCGGCTTGCCGCGCTCGTCTGTCCACATGTCCCACTGGGCCGGCGCAGGGTGCAGCCGCCATTCTCGCCACAGCCGATAGCGATAGGTGCCACAGGCGGAGAGTTGAGCGCCCTTGTCGATGTAGGTCGGACGATCGGCCATCACTCGCCACCCTCCGGTTCGCAGGGCGCGTGCTTGCCGCCGCCGAAGACGTATTCACGCCAGGGCGTCCAGCACCACTTGCCATTGCGGTTGCGCAGGAATCCCCATTTGCGGTTCGACTTGCCTTGCCAGACAATGGTGATGATCTTGCCCGGCCGGGTCTGCGGCGGCACACGGGCGGCGCCGACGATGAAAGCACCCATCGCCGCTTCCAAGGTCGCCATCCTGTCGTACAGGCCAAGCACCCGATGCGCGTGTTCGGCCGGACGGTATGACCAGCGCCAGGCCGGCACGATCTGCCTGCGCGTCATAAGATGGTTTCCGGCAATCTTTCTGGGAAACTCGCGCACCTTCTCCGCAAGCGCGAAATCAACCACCTCTTCGACATAGGCCGTCAGCGGGAACGTCCAGAAATCCCAGGGGTGATCGTGCGGATCGGGATCAGCATCGCCGCGGTGAAAGATGTGGATGCGCAGCCGGCCGATCCTCGCGCGGGTCAGGAACGGCGTCGCGTGCTCGCGGTGGACCCCATAGATAGTTTCAAGGCCGAAGAAGGTCATACCGGATACCCCTTCAGGGGCAGGACCAGCCATTCGACCCAGAACTGGCCAACGTCGGTCGGGCCGACGATGCCGCTGTCGTCGAGCGAGGGATCGTGGATAATGCGATCGTCACGGGCGATAACGACGTGGTTGGTGCCGTTGCGGCTTTGGCCGGAGAAGAGGTAAGGCAGCCCGTCGCTCAGCGTCGCGGCGACGGCAAGCGCGCCGTCGACATCGCCGCCGTTCAGCGCAATGCGGATCGTGTGGACGCCTCTATCCCGCAGGAAGGCGTCCATCGCGCCGCACTGCTCCTCATTGCTCAGCACCTCGTGCCTATGCGGCACATGGTCATGATCGAGGTCGAGCAGGCAGGCGACGACGGTGCGGTAGCAGTCGCCATAGACGCCATTGGCCGGATCGTGCCGGAACAGCTGCTTGACGAACCTCATGCCGCACCGCTGACTATGCTGAGGCCACCGGCGCCGCGGGCAGCCGCAGCCGCCTTGCGCAGTTCGGCAAGTGCGCTTTCCAGTTTCGCCGCGCCCCGATCGATACCGGCGAGCTCGGCCGGCGTCAGCCTGCCATCGGCGAAGGCCATGGCGGCGGACGCGATCAGCTCGCCGAACTGCACGACGACATCGGCATGCGCGGCCATCATCGTCGCATTGGCGGCACCCGGCGCATCGGCATCGGCCAGGCGCCGGCCGTTGAGTTCGGCCATGACGCTGGTGACCAGCGGCGTGCCGCATTCGGCCTCGAGCAGAAGCACCGCCGAGAGCGGCATCAGCTCGGGATCGCCGGCATTGTTGAAGCGGCCCATCTGGCTTTTCGACAGCGAGGCGATGGCAGCGGCGCGCTCGATCGTGCCGCAGCGTTCGATCAAATCGCGCTGCGCGGCTTTGAGGCGGTAAAACCACTGACTGGAAATTTCGGCCATGTCTGGCTCCGGGCACAGTTTTCCCGGCGTGGGAAATGCGGGCTGCATTTCCCATGGCGGGACGAAGGGGAAAGGGTTCAACTCGCGGGCATGAAAACCCGCGTCTACGTCACATCATCAAGGCGGCCCCCTGGAGAGCAGCCAAAGGCCTGCCCTCCAGGGTCCTTCGTCATCGTGGGCGGCGAGCTTTGCTCCTCCGCACGGCTTTCGCCGGGCGTGCCTCAACAGGTGCAGGGGGCCTCGCGAGCCGTACCTGACCGCCCTTCGCTCTGGGTTATGGGTGAGCACTGCCGCCTCCTCTCGGACCCCAGCGCAACACCCGCTTTGCCTCGTCGCGCAGAAGGCGCGCCAGCAGATCGGCGGGATATTCGCGGGAAAAGGCGGACAGCAGTTTTAAAAGCCGCAGCGTTTTTGGCGGCAGCCGGCGCACCGGCTCAGCCGGCGGCGGCAGCAAGGTCAGCGAAGGCGAGCAGCGGAGCGCGGTCATTCGGCCGCCTCGCGAGAACGAGGGTGGCCGGTCCCGGCTTGGGAGATTTCAGGACCGGCCGCGACGCCATCGACCACCGAATTGTGGCGAGCAGCATCGGAAAGCGATGCCTGGAGTTGGCGGAGCAGAATCAAAGCCGGCCCTTTGGTCGGCGGCCTCGTCTCCCAGGTGGAGACGGTCGAGCGGTCGACACCGCAATGGTCGGCGAGTTGCTGCTGCGTCCAGCCCAGTTCGCCCCGCAGGGCGACCACGTCGACAGCCGTGTCTAGTTCGAACGAATGATCCATCATGACCGATAGTGTGAGAAAGTCACATCAATCTGTCAAGTAGAAACTCACTGCAGAAATGTGAAAAAGTCACGCTATGACGGATGTAACCCGAATAGACGAGCAGGCTGCGCGCCTGCGCCAGGCCCGCGAGATGCGCGGCTTCGACAATGCGAAGGCCGCCGCCAAGCGTTTCGGCTTTAACTACAACACCTACATTCAGCACGAGAGCGGCAGGACAGGAATCACCCGCGCGGCCAAGGACTATGCCCGCGCCTTCCGGGTGAGAGAAGCTTGGCTCATTACTGGAGAAGGCTTGCCGCAGGACATCGATGGCAGCGACGAGCTGCGCGAAGTTTTCACCCGCCTAGCGGCGGCTCCACGGGAGATCCAGGCCGCCGTACTGACCTATGCCAGATTCGCGCTGGGCGAGCCGAGCGGCTCCGAAAAATCCCGCGAGACTGCAACCACACCGACGTCGTGATCGATAAGTACACGCCAGTGCCCGCCATGGATTTGCCTCATCGCCTCTGCGATCGATCGCGTCTCCCTGGCAATGCGCTCGGAGATTATCGCTGCCTTTGATTGAGGCGATGTCGCAATCGCCCGCAATTTGGCCATCGCCTGCTCGCCCGCAGCTTCCCGCGATTCGTACTGGATCACTTGTCTCTTCTCCCAAACCGAACGGCAGTGAAGTTAGGAACAATTTCCTGTAGGCTGTCAAATCAGTTTTCACGCCGTCCAGTGTGCCATTTCGGTACGCATACAACCGTTGCTGAATGATCACCAGATTATTTCAACCTGTAACGATGGCCTGTGAATAGCGGGGAAAATAGTACCAAATTTCCGTCAAATATGGAACCATTTCGAAGGCTTGACCTTTCGGCGATAAGTCGAGGCATGCCTCGACCGCCACGCCCCAGTTTTCATGTCCGCCTGCCGCCCGAACTCAAAGCCCGGCTCGAGGCGGTTCGAGGCGCGAAGAGCCTCAACCGGGAGGTGGTCGACAGGCTGGAGCGGTCGTTTGGAGAAGACCTGGCCCTCCAGTTCGGAGAGGTTATAGCCACCTACCTTGCGCCGCTGGACGATGAGGACCGGGCCAAGGTCGTCGATCTGGCGAGCGAACTGGCGGCGATGTTGGTCGCCAAGCCGCGCAAGCGGGCCCCATAAGCCTGCATGATTCTCACTCCCGCATTCTGAAAGTGTGAGTTTATCACATTTCCGCTTGACACTCTGATGTGAGTAATTCACACTTTGCGCCGTCGTCTCAACCGATGGAGCGTTTCAGGTGTCACCGCAATCCAAGGTCCTCGTCGGTCACAAAGCCGCGGCAGCCCTTCTGGGCGCCGTCGATAACAAGGATGGTTTTCGACGCAAGGCCAGAGCTTCCGATAATAACCGCGCGGTCACCATTGCTGGCGATACAAGCCATCAGGCGAAGGACCATCTGCGGATCGGTCTTGTGCACGCCGGCCCGAACGAGCGCCAACCCCTCGCTCCACGCGTCGTGATCCCGCCACACGTAAACCTGCTCCATGCCGGCGCGGCCAAGAACGGCAGGATCGTCTGCCAGTCCCTGCCCGGTCCAAGCCGCGCAGAGCGTCGCCGCCAGCATCAATCGTCGCATTCAATCCCCCCGCGCAATCTCGGCGTCATCGAAGGTGAGCGCCTGCAGCGAGCGCGAGGCTACCACGAGGACTATTCGCTGGCCAAGAACCTCGCCTCGCTCATCGCGGTCGCGGCGATCCTGTTCTGCGCCGCTGTCATTTTGGGAGCTCTCTGATGCTGCACCATCGTTCATCGCCTCAAACGCGCCCGATACTGCCCGACGACGGCGGCGATATGCATCCGCGCTGCCGCGAAATGGCAGATACGATGCGCGAG
The DNA here is from genome assembly GCF_042295465.1 of Mesorhizobium sp. ISC25. Lineage (NCBI taxonomy): Bacteria > Pseudomonadati > Pseudomonadota > Alphaproteobacteria > Hyphomicrobiales > Phyllobacteriaceae > Mesorhizobium > Mesorhizobium sp. ISC25. The sequence goes on from NZ_CP135441.1 coordinate 1,626,104, forward strand.
CTGTTTTCGGTCGGCGGCGGCGTGCGCTTCAACGATCTGATCCGAGCCGGCTTCACTAACGCCGAGATCGTCGAGTTCAAGGAACAGGCGACCAGGCTCGCCACCGAAGCGAGCACGCGGCAGATTTGGTCCCGGCCCGATCTGTTGGCCGACATCATCGAGAAGGCGCGCGCGCCGCTGCCGAACCGGCCGCCGCTGCCACGGGACACTAAAGAGACGCAGGCGCTGCTTGTCGCCTGGGGCACATACTGCGCCGCGCGGGCATCACTGGTGCTCGACCCATGGCCGGGCCAGCGCGAGCGCTGCCTCGCGCTGCTGGCGCTTTACCTCAATCGCCTGCCGATCTTTCCGGCCAACCGCATGACCGTCATGCGCGCCGTCGAACAGATGCTGCCGCAGGTGGCGCAATGAACCAGGAGGTGCGGCACATCTCGAAAGCAACGCGACGGGCCGAGCAGCAATCGGCCCGTCGCGTCAGCAAGATGGTTCCGATCGTCATGCTGGACGGCCAGATCGCAGACCTCGCCGATATGAAGGTCGATCAGATCGATTTTGCCCACATAGCGGCAACCCTGTCGAAGACGTCGCGGTGGACCGGCCGGCATCGCGGCGCCGCACTGTCGGTGGCACAGCATTGCGTGATGGGCGCCGACGCGCTGTTTCGCGAAAGCGGCGACGGCGTGCTGGCAGGTTATTTCCTCTTGCATGACGCCCATGAATATCTACTCGGCGATATCGGGCGGCCGGCGGTTCTGGATATCGATCTCAAGACGGCGGAATACCTGATCGAGAAGGGCGTGTCCGCCGAGATCGCGCATGGCGCAGTGGCGGAAGGGACCAATCGCTCGAAGCGCGCGCTCGACATCCCGATCACCGAAGCAGCGCAGCTTCCGCCGATTTCGCGCATGCCGCTTTACGCCCGCCAGGTCGCGGAGATGGACGAACGCATGTGCATGGCCGAGGCGCGCGCACTCTATGGCGCCAAGGGCGACTTCCCGCTCGTCCGCTGCGACCTGCCAATGCCGAAGCTGAAGAGCCCGATCGAACCATGGGGCGCGATGAAGGCCGAGATTGCCTTCCTCGACCGGCTGGAGCGTTATCTCGGCCTGATCGTGAGGGCGGCATGAGCGAGGCCGCGATCCGCCATTGGCACGAGACGGTCGAGCGCCTGCGCGGCGGCGAACCGCTGCGCCTGCTGATCGGCGAGCGGCTCTACAATTCCAGCGAGATCATGCTCGCCGCGCCGTTCGCAGCCAGCCTGCGCAACGACCTGATCGCCGACATCGAGGCGCAGATCGCCGGCCTGACGCCGAACGACCCCAACGCTCCTGCCGGCCATGCGCTGGTCACTCTCCCCGAAGAAAGGACAGCCTGACATGGCCCCAATGGCGCTCTCACTTGGCAGGTCGACAATGTTTGCGGCGGCGATGTTCGCCTCCGCGGAGGCACTTCAACCCTCGAGCCGATCGCGGTTTCGCCTGGCCAGCGATCATGCCGCAATTCCCGGCGCCGGTCCGCCAGCCCGTCATCCGGAAGAAGCGCAAGTCCGCGAAGAGAACGCCGGTCGTCTGGAAAGGCTGGAGCTCGAAGCAATACATGTCGCGCCGCAGCCGGCCGGCCGGCTGCACGTCAACGCTGAAGAAGACGGCGAAGATGCTGCGTCTCCAGGCGGGAGGCCGCTAATGGCCGGCAGCGTCAACAAGGTCATCCTGATCGGCAACCTCGGCGCGGACCCGGAAATCCGCCGCCTGAACAGCGGCGACAGCGTGGTCAATTTCCGCATCGCCACATCGGAAAGCTGGCGCGACAAGACGACGGGTGAGCGCAAGGAAAAGACCGAGTGGCACACGGTCGTCTGCTTCAACGAGAACATCTGCAAGGTCGCCGAGCAGTATCTGAAGAAGGGCATGAAGGTCTATGTCGAGGGCCAGCTCTCGACCCGCAAATGGGAAGACCAGTCAGGCGCCGCACGCTACTCGACGGAAGTCGTGCTGCAGAAATTCCGCGGCGAACTGCAGATGCTCGACAAGCTGGGCCAAAACGGGGCCGACCATCCGGCGCGCAGCCCTGACGATTACGGCACCCAGCGGAGCGGATCGACCCGCCAGGAGCGCGGCCCTGACCAGCAGTCGCCAGGCCTGCGCGAAACCCTCGACGACGAAATCCCCTTCTAGCCCGCGACTGCGGGCCGGGCATCGTTGCCCGCCCCGTCCGGAGGCCAGCGCCCGGGCGCTTCCGGATCGGACAAGCTCAAGACGGGCGCGGAACGGCCGCGAGGACAAACGAAGTGAAAAAAATCCGCGATGCACAGACCATCATCGGCATGCTGGAAGGCGGCGAAGTCGCCGCCGCCATGTCCACCGAGATCACCGAGACGCTGGCCAAGCTGAAGGAGCTTTCCGGCGACCGGCCTAAGACCAAGATCAAGGGCCACGTCTCGCTCAAGATCAACGTGGAGGTCGAGGCCGGCACGGCGACGATCACCTGCGAGATCGATTCGAAGCGGCCGAAGCCGGCACGCGGCTCGTCCTTTTACTGGGTGCTGGATGACGGCTCGCTGTCGACCGAGCATCCGCAACAGACCGACATGTTCGGCGGCCCGCGCGCGGCCGCCGATCGCCAGTAGTCCTGATTTTTTTCACCTCCAACTCTGAAGGATCCTTTTCGATGAACGCCAAAACCACGCCTGCCGCCCAGATGGCGGAACTCATTGCACCAGCCGCCGGCCTCGACATCAAGGCCCTTGCCCAGCTTGGCGCCGACGCCAGCGCCATCACTCTGTCGATGCTGGCCGCACCGGAAGGCATGGTCGGCGTGCCCGCTTCGATCCCCGTGGCCTTGGTCAACGGCCGCTCGCCCGAAGCGCGCGGCATCGCCAGCCTGTTCGAACCGTTCCGCCAGCACCCTGCCCGCAAGGCCGGCCAGGCAACCGCGCAGACGTTCGAGGCCTTCTGCGAATTGACCAATCGCCACAAGACCGGCGACAGCGTCATCTTCGCCGATGCCGACTGGCGCAATCCGTCCTTCACGGCCGTCATCGACTATCACCAGAACGCCCCGGCCGGGCTCGCTGCCTTCGGCAAGCATCGCGTCCACTACGCCTTCCCACTGTCGGAGGAATGGAAGAAGTGGATCGAGATGAACGGCGAGCCGATGAAGCAGGCCGAGTTCGCCTATTTCCTCGAGGATCGCGTCGCAGAGCTCGCCTCGCCGACCGAGCATGAGCGGGCCACTTTCGAACAGCAGTTCCAGACCAAGATCGCGACGCCGGCGCAAGTGGTCGAGCTGTCGCGCGGCCTCAAGGTCAACATCGACACCAAGGTCAAGACGGCAACGACGCTTCAGAGCGGCGAAGGCCAGATCGCCTGGGAAGAGGCGCATAACGACGCCGACGGCAAGCCGCTGAAGGTGCCCGGCCTGTTCATGCTCAATCTGGCGCCGTTCTTCATGGGCGAGAAGGTGCGCATTCCTGTGCGGCTGCGCTACCGCCCGTCGGGCGCGATGATCTTGTGGTCGTATCAGATCTATCGGCCCGACCAGGCGATCAACGAACATGTCCGCTCGACGCTTGCCGAGGTGCGCAGCAAGACCGACCTGCCGACCTATGAAGGCACGCCGGAGATGACGGCGTAAGCAAAGACCAAGAGAACCATGTCTTGGTACAGCAAAGGGAGTTAGAAACGATGTTCGATTTTATCAGTCCACATGATGGACCAGTTGTGGTCGGCCTCGAGGAGTTTGAGACGACTTACGCCAAAAATCAGCCGCAGTACCGTCCACTTCGAACCTTGCCGGGCAGAAATGGAGATAGTGCTATCAGCCGTTTCCATCTCACTGATGCACAGAGAAAGGCTATCGCCGAGGGCGCGGACATTTATCTGGAATTGCTGCACTTTCGTGGGCCTCTTGCGCCTAGCCTCATGATGGTCATGAGCGAACCCGCCGACACGGACAGTTTCCGCGCATGGTGGCGGGCACAGACCAGCGGGCCGTACCCCGTAAAAACGATTGCCAAATCGGAGAACACTACGGGTAGCCACGATGGCCGCTAACCGTACAGGCATGGCCAGCACCATCATGCTTTCGCGGGAGGCTTTGCTTCCCGCGCTCGCCCTGGTCAGCAAGGCTGTCGAGCGCCGCAGCACCATTCCGGTGCTGCAGAACGTGCTGCTCGCCGTCGACGCCAAGGCGGGCACGCTTACCATCACCGGCACCGATCTCGACCGCGAGCTGCGCACCACGGTGGCCTGCCAGGCCGGCAAGGATGAACGTTTTACGCTGCCGTCGACCCTGCTCCACGACGCCGTGCGCAAGATGCCGGAAGGCGCCGAGATCGCGCTCGCGGCCGAAAGCGACTTCGCCACGCTGTCGTCCGGCCGCACGCGCTTCCGCATCCAGGTGCTGCCGGCAATCGATTTCCCGACCATGGACGGCGGCACTGCCAGCCACAATTTCGAAATGGATGTCGCGGCGATCTCCCGCATGTTCGACACCGTGTCCTTCGCCATCTCCAGCGAGGAGACGCGCTATTATCTCAATGGCGTCTACTGGCACGCCGGCGAACACTTCCACGCCGTCGCCACCGATGGCCACCGGCTGGCCAAATTCAGCACCGCTCTACCCGAAGGTGCGGCCGGCATGCCCGGCATCATCGTGCCGCGCCAGACGGTCGACCTGATCGGCAAGATCCTCGGCGACAAGGGACAGGCGACGATCGGCCTGTCCGACACGAAGCTGCGCGTCGAATGCGATGGCGCTGTGCTGGTCTCAAAGCTAATCGACGGCAGCTTCCCGGACTATCAGCGTGTCATTCCCGCCGGCAACGCCAACCACTTCACGGTCGAGAAGGAAGCGCTCGCCAAGTCCGTCGACCGCGTGACCACGGTGTCCAGCGGGCGCGGCAGCGCGGTGAAGTTTTCCTTCGAAGCCGGCGGCAATCTTACGTTGACCACCAATAATCCAGACGCCGGCAGCGCCAATGACGAAGTGACGATCGAGCACGGCGAGGGCGACAGCGTCGAGATCGGCTTCAACGGCCGCTACTGCCTAGACCTGCTCAACGCCGCCGAAGGCAAGCGCCTGGTGTTCAGCCTCGGCGATCCAGGCTCGCCGACGCTGATCCAGCCGGAAACCGACGACGAGCTGAAGCCGCTCTTCGTCCTGATGCCAATGAGGGTTTGACCATGTCCTGCAAATGCATTGAAACTCTCGACGCTCAATTGGCCGAGCGCAACAGCCGGCTTGCGGTAGGCTTCACGTTCGGTACGGCGGAGCGCCCCGGATACGTCTTCCCTGCTATCTCCACCGAAAAGATCGACAGGCGCAACCGAGACAAGGTCGGGGCCATCCCGACGTTCTGTCCGTTCTGCGGTGTCAAATACCGGGAAGAAGCTACCGCCGCCCCAGAGGCAGTTCCTGCTGTGGCGGTGAAGGGGCTGGAGTGGAAGGAAAGTCCTTACAGAAATACATCATTCGTCGCGCCGACCGGGTTTGGCGAGAACTATGTAGCCTATCAGACAGATGAAGTCTGGCGATGCGTTGGAAGTGATCACGCCACCCTACAGGCCGCCCAAGCAGCCGCTCAAGCTGATTACGAAGCTCGCATCCGAAGCGCCCTCGCCCCTGCCACCCGGGCAGTGCCGGATACGCTGGAGGCGCTGCGTAATCTCGAAACGAAGGCCATAGCGCAAAAATCCTACTTCAACGATAAGCAACACAAATTCCCAAGCTTGGAGGATTTTACCGACACGGACGGCAATCTTTCGCTGCCTCATGACATTTCACCACTTTTGCGACAAGCGGAAGCAAACGGTCGATATAGCGAGGCAGACTGGTGGCTTTCTACCATCCGCTCCGCACTCGACGCCGCCCTCTCAGGAGGTGTGCCGTGAAACTCTCCGGTCTCAGCACGGACGCCAAGTTCTTCGGATCATCAATGTTCTCGTTGATGCCGTCCGGCGAAGGCAAGCTCACCTTCAGAATGGTCGAGAGCAAGCCTTCGCCCCGCTCGCAAGCGGCGCTTGACGAGCTGGTCGCAGCCGGCCTCGTCAGAGCCGAGCCATTCAACAGCCGAGGCGGCATATCCTACACACCGCTAGTCGAGTTTCCACGCCGCGCGAAGGCGCCGGCTGGTGCTTGGCCTATCACAGTCCCATTGGGAGATGACGCAGATGGCTGATCATTCCTCGATCGAATGGACCGACGCGACCTGGAACCCGATCACCGGTTGCGCTGTGAAGTCGCCTGGCTGCAAGCGCTGTTACGCGATGAAGCTGGCCGGAACGCGGCTGCGGAACCACCCGAGCCGAGCCGGGCTGACGGTGGAAACGAAGAACGGGCCGGTCTGGACTGGAGAGGTCCGCTTCAACGAGGAGTGGCTCTTCCAGCCGCTGCAGTGGAAAACGCCGCGCAAGATCTTCGTCTGCGCCCACGGAGACCTTTTCTACGAGAAAGTCCCATTCGGCTGGACGATGCGCGTCTTCGACGTCATGGCGCAGGCGTGGCGTCATACACACCAGGTGCTGACGAAGCGGCCCGACATCATGCTGGATTTCTTCCAGCGGTGGGCGGACGTGAATTTTTTCGAGGAAGACCTCGACTTCAAGGGCGCACGCGGACCTGCCGAAGTTCGAGCGGCGCACTCGAGCGGACGCGGCAAGCTCTTTGCAGACATGCTGGAAGCGATGGGAACCCCGCCACCAGGATGCGCATATCCGCTGTTCGATTGGGCAGGCGGCATGTCGCACTGGCCCGACGTCTTCCCGCACATCTGGCTCGGCTGCTCCGTCGAAGATCAGAAGCACGCGGATGAACGACGCGAGCCGATGCGCAAGCTCGCCGAGATGGGCTGGCTGACGTGGGTTTCCTACGAGCCCGCGCTCGGCCCGATCGACTGGACGGGCTGGGAATTCCTTCGCTGGATCGTCTCAGGCGGTGAGAGCGGCGCGGGTGCGCGGCCGAACCATCCGGCATGGCACTACAGCACACGCGATTTCGCGGCATCGAACGGCATTCCCTATCTGTTCAAGCAATGGGGTGCTTGGGCTCCATCATCAGATGTGACTGATCCATGGCGCTTCGAGCAGGCGACCCTGTTGCCAGACGGTCGTGTCAGGGAATGGCAGGCCGACTTTCCAAAAGCGCGGCTTATTGATCCGGAGATGCGGACCATGAGCCTCGTCGGCAAGAAAGCCGCCGGGCGGTTGCTCGACGGCCGTGAACACTCAGAATTTCCAAAGGCGGCAGCATGACCCCGGTACAGAAGGAACTCGCGCGGCATGCGCTCGGACTACCGAACAGGCAACGGCGCTCATACCGAAACCACTTCGTCACGGGTGAAGGCAGCTACGATCATCCCGAATGGATGGCGCTGGTTGAGGCCGGCCACGCCTGGCGGCGCGCCGGCTCACAACTGACTGGGGGTGACGACCTGTTTGGCCTCACCCGCGCCGGCGCCGAGCTCGCTCTGGAAAAGAGGGAACGCCTCGATGCCGAGAACTTCCCAAAGGTGAAGGCATGACGACGATCGACACTGTTGTGGCGGCAGTTCGCGAAGACCTGGCAGAAACTGGCGCGGACCATCGCGCCGGTGTGCATTTCGGCTTGGGAAGTCGCCCGATGAAAGCCCTGACCATATGGCAGCCTTGGGCGACGCTGATCATGGCTGGCGTCAAGCCCTACGAGTTTCGCGGCTGGCCCGCGCCTGTGGCGATTCGCGGCCAGCGGATCGCCATTCATGCCGGCGCCCGGCCGGTTAAGAAGGCGGAGATTGCCGACCTGATCATCCGGCTCCGCTCGGCCGAGGCCTGGTCGACGGCGCTGAAGCCGGAGGCGCTCGCCATGCTCGAGCGCTGGCATTCCAACCCGCTCGCGCTGCCCCTCGCTTCGATTCTCGGCACGGCCGTGCTCGGCCAGCCGCGGCGCGCCTTTGAGATCGTGTCGGAATTCGGCGCCAGGCCGAACGACAGCGATCGCGACGAGCATAGCAACTGGGCGTGGCCGCTGACCGCGATCGAGCCGCTGGAGCCGATCCAGCCGGCTAAGGGCGCCCAAGGCTTCTGGGACTGGAGGCCGTAGTGACGCAGGAACGCATCGTAGCCGTCGCCATCCGCCACAGAGGCCTAGTCGTGACGCTGCCCGCGCCGGCGCGCCACTGCGATGTGCTTCGGCCGCTCTACGACCTGACGAAAGAGCTTGTCGCCCTGCGGAACCAGGGCTTCCTGACAAGCAATGGCAGATTCGTCGGGCGACATGAGGCGGCCGTCGTTGCCGTAAAGGCCGAACAGATCCGCGATCCGCAATGGCCGCCGGAGCTCTATTCGGAGGATCTCTGGTGACCGCCCTGCCCTACATCTATCGATGGGACCGCCACGGCCGCAAGGGCCAGCCCTGCGCCGTGACGGCACGCAGCAAGCCCGGCGCCGCCTCGTTCGCGCTGCCGGGCTTCGGCCGGGCAACGCCGGCGCGCTTCAACTCGGTCCGTGTCGAATTCGCCGACGGTACGGCGATGCTCACCAGCGGCAACGCCATCCGGAAGGCCAAGCCGTGACCGACGACGACAGGCCGATTCGGCTACAGGAAGCCTGCGACCGGTTCTTCGCCGGGAGGCTGACGCCAAAGGCGCTGCGCGCCGAGGCGCGCAAGGGGAATTTGACAATCGAGCGGATTGCCAACAAGGATTTCGTCACCCCGTCCGCAATCATGGAAATGCGCCTCAAATGCCGCGTCGGAAAAGCCCTCCCCGCATCGTCCCCCGGCTCGACCGGGACGGCGTCAAGCGGCTCGTCATCCGCGACGGGTCCGTTTACAAGCGAACGGGATGCCTTGTTGGCGAAACTGAGAGCGCGGCGGAAAAGCTCGCGGAATACATCGGCCAAAAAAAGCAAAAGCCCGTCGCCGTCGAACGTGGTCCCGATCACATCGCGTGCGCGGCAGCTCTAGATTACTATCTCGCCGCCAAGCAATCCCGTGACGAAGATACCAGCCCGCTTGAGGGCCGAATCGCCTTCCTGACGCTCTTCTGGGGCGACAAGCCGCTGTCAGCGATCGACGGCGAGACCTGCCGCGAATACGCCGAAAGCCGCATCCACCAGGCGGCCGCGCGCCGCGAGCTCGAGGATCTTCGTGCCGCCGTCTACATGTTCTGCAAGGAGAAGCGGCTGAACTTCCGGCCGTATTTCGACCTGCCTGACAAGCCCGTCGCCCGCGAGCGCTGGCTGACACGCCGGGAGGCGGCCGAGCTGCTGCGCGCAGCACTTCGCCTGCGCCGCTCCAGGCCGAAGACCTATGAGTGCCTGCCGCGCTTCATCCTGATCGGCCTCTATACCGGCACACGGCACGCGGCAATCCTCGATCTCAACTGGAACCGCGGCCCGGCCGGCGGCTGGCCGGACCTGGACGCCGGCGTGCTGTATCGGCGTGGTGAGCGCGTGCGCGAGACGACGAAGCGCCGGCCGCCGATGCGGCTGCCGCGGCGGCTGATCGCTCATCTGAAACGGTGGCGCGGGATCGACGGCGGCAAGGGGCCGGTGATCCATGCCAAGGGCGGCGAGCCGATCGGCCTTATGCGCAAGTCGTTTGACGCTGCGCGCGTCGAGGCCAAGCTCGGCGAGGAAGTAACCCCGCACATCATGCGCCACACGCGCGCGACCTGGTTGATGCAGCGCCGCGTTCCGATCTGGGATGCAGCCGGCTCGCTCGGCATGACCGTCAAGCAGATGGAAACGACCTACGGCCACCATCATCCGGACTTCCAGCAGGCCGCCGCCGATGCCTATTAAAGCGCCCAAAATCATCGTTTCTGGGCGCATAGCTGGGCGCACCAGCCGAAGTCCGCCTCCGAGTGATGGCGCACCGCTTTGATTTTATTGAGAAAAAATGGTGGGCGATGACGGGCTCGAACCGCCGACATCTTCGGTGTAAACGAACGATAATCTCTCGGACAGGCGCCGGGTCTAACCCATTCGCTGCCGCTTACAGTCTCATCCCGCAGCGACGGCTTCACTCCCTGGCCAGCAGTGCCTCGACTTCCGGCAGCGTCGGCATGGACGGGGCGGTGCCTGGACGCGTCACCGAGATGCCGGCGACGGCGCAGGCGAAGCGCACCGCCTGCAGGGGTTCCATCCCCCTCGACAGCGCCGCCGCCAGGCCGCCATTGAAGGCGTCGCCCGCGCCGGTGGTCTCGATGACCGGGCCGGCGGCGACCGCCGCGACATGCTCGGAACGATCGGCCGCATGCAGCAGCGCACCCTTTTCGCCGAGCGTCACGATGACCGTGCCAACGCCTTTCTCCAGCAGACTGTCGGCGGCACGGCGGGCATCGTCGATGGAGGACACCTTGATGCCGGTCAGTTCCTCGGCCTCAGTCTCGTTCGGCGTGACATAGTCGCAAAGCGTATAGATGCGGTCCGGAAGCTTTGCCGCCGGCGCCGGGTTGAGGATGGTGGTCACCCCTGCCCCGCGCGCGATCTCCAGCGCCCGCAGCGCCGCCTCGATCGGCTGTTCGAGCTGGGTGACGAAGACGCCGGCCGCGCGGATCAGCCCGGCATTTGCCTCGATGTCGGCGGGCGAGATCAGCATCGCCGCGCCGGGGCTGACGATGATGGCGTTGTTGCCGCTCGTCTCCTCAATGAAGATATAGGCGGCACCGGTGTAGCTTTCCGGCGTGTCGATGACGGCGCTCTTCACGCCGGCCTGCAACCAGGTCTGTCTCGCCATATCGGCAAAGGGGTCGACCCCGAGGCGGGTCAGGAAGGTGACGTCGGCGCCGAGCCGGCCGGCCGCCACCGCCTGGTTCGAACCCTTGCCGCCGGGGCCGAGCGTAAAGGACGTGCCCAGGATCGTCTCGCCCATGCGCGGCTGGCGGGCGGCGCGGTAGGCGGTGTCGGCGACGAAGACGCCCAATATGACAACAGGCTTCATGACGATCGGTCTCGCCGGCATGCCGCTACTCCGCATCTGGTGGCACGACGCCCTTGCGGAAGGCAAAACAGCCATAGAAGCGGCGCTCGCCGGTCTGGATGACACAATAGGCCTTCTTGGCGCGTTCGTAGAAGGCGTAGCGCTCGACCGAGATCATCGGCCAGGCCTTGCCCTCGGCGGCATCGATCTCTTTTTGCACTTCCTGCTGCACGGCGGGGATGTCGTCCGGCCTGCCGACGATCTCCATGCGCGCGGCGGCATCGTCGACGAAGGTGTCCAGCGGATAGAGCGAAAGCACCGCTTTGGCCACGTCGGCCGCCGACGCATCGATGCGCAGCAGCCGGCCAAGCACAGTCTGGCGCGCCACCGAATCGGACGGGAAATTAGTGTCGGCGATAATCAGATCGTCGCCGTGTCCCATCGCCCGCAGCGCCTGCAGCACATCGGCATTGAGCAGCGGATTGATTCCTTTGAGCATGGTATTCCTCGCGAAGTTTGCTGGGCGAAATCAGAGACGCTTGCCGGTCTCTGCGTCGAAGAGATGCACCTGGTCGAGCCGCGGTTTCAGGTGCAGTGTGTCGCCCGGCTTGAAGTCGTGGCGTTCACGGAACAGCGCCACCATCTCGCCCTCGCCGAAGCGCAGGAACACCAAAGTCTCGGAACCGGTCGGCTCGACCACCGAAATCTTCGCCGGAACACCATCGGGATGGATTTCGAGATGCTCGGGCCGCACGCCGTAGACGACATTGCGGCCATCTTCCACGGCACTGGTCGCCGCAATCGGGAACGGCGTCCCATTGATCTCGACAAACGGGATCTCGACGACGGGCTTATCGCCCTTGCGCACGACGCCCTTGAGCAGGTTCATCGAGGGCGAGCCGATGAAGCCGGCGACAAACAGGTTGGCCGGCCGGTCGAACAATTCCAGCGGCGCGCCGACCTGTTCGATGCGACCGTCGCGCATCACCACGATCTTGTCGGCCATGGTCATGGCCTCGATCTGGTCGTGGGTGACGTAGATGGTGGTGGTCTTCAGCCGCTGGTGCAGTTCCTTGATCTCGGTGCGCATCTGGACACGCAGCTTGGCATCGAGATTGGAGAGCGGCTCGTCGAAGAGGAACACCTGCGGGTTGCGCACGATGGCGCGGCCCATGGCGACGCGCTGGCGCTGGCCGCCGGAGAGCTGGCGCGGATAGCGCTTGAGGTAGGGGTTGAGGTCGAGGATGTCGGCGGCGCGCTTGACCCGGTCAGTGACCACCGCCGGGTCGGTTTTGCGCAGCTTGAGAGCAAAGGCCATGTTCTGCTCGACCGTCTTGTGCGGATAGAGCGCGTAGTTCTGGAACACCATGGCGATGTCGCGCTTGGCCGGCGGCAGATGGTTGACGACGCGCTCGCCGATGGCAATGGTGCCGCCGGAGACCGTTTCCAGCCCGGCCACCATCCTCAGCAGCGTGGACTTGCCGCAGCCGGAAGGCCCGACCAGCACCACGAACTGCCCGTCGGCGATGTCGACGCTGACATCGTGCAGAACCTTGACGGTTCCGAACGCCTTGGCCACATTGCGGATCGCGACTTGAGCCATCATTCCCCCTTCATTTGCCGTGAAGCTAAACAACGCAAACGGCGAGGGCAAGTCGGTCTCTTATAGATAAAAAACCCATTCACGTTGACACCGCACTTCGTTGTGCGAATAGTGACAACTGCCCGGCTTATGACCCTGTTCCGGGCGCACCGGTACGCTTGTCCGGCACTGAATGCCAAGCGTCGCGGGAGGGAGAATTCGGGCCGCTATTTACGGGAGTCGCTGTCGTTGGGAACATAATCGGCGCTCCACCATCTGAACCAATTCACAATTGACCTTCTGGGAGGAACGAGATGAAAGTCAGCCTTTATAACCAACTTGTCCGCGCCGGGGCCACCCGCCGCGACGTGCTGAAGGGAGCGGCCAGCATGGCCGCCCTCGCCGCGGCCTCAAGCGCCGGACTTGGTGCCCTGACGCGCACGGCTGCGGCCGCCGACGATCTGCGCGCGCAGATCCTGCAGATCCCGGGCGTCGGCAAGGGTCAGCCGACCGATGCCGACTTCCAGCAGGTCGGCGAGCTTTGCCTGGGAGCCACCAAGGCCAATGTCAAGGAAGGCGAATTCGCCGGTGTCGAACTCACCTTCATGGGCCTCAACAATCAGAACCTGCACAATGTGCTGTTTCGCGGTTTCCTGAAGCCGTGGGAGACCTATACCGGCGCCAAGATCAACTGGATCGACCTGGCGCAGGCTGACTACAACGCCCGCCTGCAGCAGTCGATCGCGACAGGCACCGTCGATTTCGACATCATCGAAATGGGGGCACCGTTCGAAGGCGACGTCTGCGGCAAGGGTCTCACCTCCGAAATGCCGGACTGGGTCAAGGACCAGATCGACATGAAGGATGTCGTGGCCTATCTGCAGCCGCCGGTCGGCACATGGGACGGCAAGCAATATCGCGTGACCGTTGACGGCGACGCACATAATTTCAACTACCGCACCGACGTGTTCGCCGATGCCGACCTCGCCAAGGCCTGGAAGGACGGCGGCGGAGAAGGCGAATGGGGCGTGCCGAAGACCTGGCAGCAGGTGCAGGCGGTGACGAAATTCCTCAAGGGCAAGCAGGTGAAGGGCCAGGATGTCTTTGGCTATCTCGATGCGCCCAAGCCCTGGGGCGGTTTCGGCTTTTATTTCCTCGGCAGCCGCGCCAGCGCCTACGCCAAGCATCCCGATGACAAGGCATGGCTGTTCGATGCCGACACGATGAAGCCGCGCGTCAACAATCCGGCATGGGTGCGGGCGATCCAGGACGTCATCGATGCCCTGCCCTCCGAGCCTGCCGACCAGATCAACGCCGACCCGAACACCACCGCCTTCCAGCAATTCCTGGCAGGCACCGGTTCGATGGTTACCTGGTGGGGCGACGTCGGTTCGAACGTCAAGACCAACGATTCCTCGGTCGTCGGCGACATCACCGGCTTCTCGATCCTGCCGGGCTCGGACGATGTCTACAACTCCAAGACCGGCCAGTGGGACAAGCTCGCCAGCGGCCCGAACCATGCGCCGAACTGCGCCTATCTCGGCTGGGGCGTCTATGTCATGGCCCGTGTCGACAGCGACGAAAAGAAGAAGAAGGCGGCATGGTCTGCCGCTGCCCATCTCGGCGGCAAGGACCTGTCGCTCTGGTGCGCGGCCTATCCGTCGGGTTTCCAGCCCTATCGCAACTCGCATTTCAACATTCCGGAATGGGTGGCGGCGGGCTACGACGAGGCGTTCATCACCTCGTATCTGAAGTCGGAAGCCGACAGCTACAACCATCCCAACGCGGCGATCGAGCCGCGCATCCCCGGCATCTTCCAATACTACAGCGCCGCCGAGGACATTTTGGCCAACACCTTTGCCGGCAAGATGAAGGCGCAGGAAGGCGCCGACGCCATCGCAGCCGCCTGGGAGAAGCTGACCGACCAGATCGGCCGCGACAACCAGGTCAAGCTCTACAAGGCCTCGCTCGGCATGTAGGCTGAGATCGTGAAACTTGGTCCGGCAGCGCACAGCCGCCGGACCTCCCCTTGACCGACTTGGCCTCGACCGGCTCGGCCGGTCATCGAGCCTCCTGTGAACGGGCAAGACGCGTGGCTGACCGGACCCTGGCTGACCAGACTTTGTCGACAAGTGAATGGCCGGCAGGCGCCGTGCCATCCGACCTGATACCGCGGAGCCGCAAACGGCTTGGCTGGGCGCTGATGGCTGCTGCAACGCTCGGCCTTCTGGCGGTGATTGCGCTGCAGATCCTTTACAAGAGCGATGTCGACGCTATCGGCTTCGAGACTTGGCGGCCGGTTGTCTACGCCTATGTGCTGTGGGGTGTCGCGCTTGGCATCGGCCAGGTGCTGACGCGCGGCGAGGACGGCCAGCGCGCGCTGTTCCTGCTGCCGGCGCTGCTGTTCACCATTGCGATGGTGATCTTCCCGACGCTGTTCGGCTTCTACATCGCGCTGACCGACTGGAACCTCAGTTCCTTCAGCGGCCGGCAGTTCAACGGGCTCGACAATTTCTGGCAGATGCTGAACGACGCCTATTATCGCAACGCGCTGTTCAATATGGTGCTCTACGTGCTGGCGGTGTTCGTCGAATATGTCATCGCCTTCGGCCTGGCGCTGCTGCTCAACGCGCAGATTAGGGCACGAAAATTCTTCCGCGTCGTGTTTCTCATGCCCCTGATGCTGTCACCGGTGGCCGTGTCGTGGATGATCGGCAAGTCGCTGATGGAATACCGCTTCGGGCCCGCCGCGACGCTGGCGCGCCATCTCGGCTGGGAAAACCCGGCCTTCTTCTCCAACCCGATCACCGCCCGCATCTCGATCATGGTGCTCGACGCGTGGACCTTCATCCCGTTCATGATGATCATGCTGCTTGCCGGCCTGCAGGCAATGTCACGCGAGGTGCTCGAGGCGGCGCGTGTCGATGGCGCCACCGCCTGGCAGACTTTCTGGCAAGTCACCTTCCCGCTGATGCTGCCGGTGTCGGTGACGGCGGTCATCCTGCGCATCATCTTCAAGCTGAAGCTTGCCGACATCATCATCACCGTCACCTCCGGCGGCCCGGGCGGCGCGACCGATTCGGTGTCCAGTTTCATCTACCGCGAATATCGCGACCGCTCGAACGTCGGCTACGGCACGATGCTGGCGATGGCCTATTTGATCATCATCATCGTGTTCGTGACCTGGCTGCTGAAATTCGCCAGCCGCTTCGTGCGCAACGTCAACTGATCGGGCCGGCAAGATGAGCGTTCAAACCACCGACTTTGCCGCCTCCGAAATCCGCTCGCCGGCGGGCTTCGTCGCCAACCGCGTCTTCATCTACGGCGCCCTCATCTTCTGGGCTTTCATCTGCCTGTTCCCGATTTATTGGACGATAACCACCTCGTTCAAGACCGCGGTCGACGTCACCCAGGGCCATCTGATCCCGTTCGTCGATTTCAACCCCGACTGGAAGGGCTGGCGTTCGCTCGGCCTGTCGCCGGACTCGATCTTTCGGACGTCGACGGTTCGCGACGAATTCATCAAGCGCTTCATGAATTCGGTCATCACCTCGGTCGGCGCGTCGTCCCTCGCCATCGTCATCGGCAGCCTCGCCGCCTACGGACTGACCCGCTACCGCTACAAGTTCGCCTGGTTCAGGAACGAGGATATTTCCTTCTTCTTCCTGTCACAGCTGATCCTGCCGCCGGTGGTGCTGGCCCTGCCCTTCCTCGTGCTTTACCGGGAGGTCGGCCTGCTCGACACACGCATCGGGCTGATCCTGCTCTACACGCTGATGGTGTTGCCGATCGTCATCTGGATCATGCGCGACCAGTTCAACTCCATCCCGGTGGAGCTGGAGGAGGCAGCACTCGTCGACGGCCTGTCGATCTGGGGCGCTTTCTTGCGCATCGTCATGCCGATCGCGCTGCCGGGCATGGTCGCCGCCTTCATCCTGGCGATGGTGCTGTGCTGGAACGAGTATTTCTTCGCCGCGCTTCTGACCTCGACCGACGCCAAGACCATTCCCGTCATGGTGGCGAGCCAGACCGGCTCGCAAGGCATCAACTGGTGGTCGATGGCGGCGCTCGCCACCGCCGCCATCACACCGCTCGCCGTCATCGGCATCGCGCTCGAGCGTTACCTGATCATGGGCATGACCGCGGGCGCGGTGAAGTAATTGCGCCGGCTCTCCCTTCTCCCACAACAAGGGGAGAAGGGAAAACCTGGCTACGAAAGTGTTGCCCGCAAATAATCGAGAATCATGGCAACCCCTTTTTGCCCCAATTCCGCCGAGGCTTCGGAGGCGCTTGCCGTATACCAGCCGGTGTTGTCGGCGAAACGGCCGGCGTCCACCGCTTCCGGACACAGCGCCAGCATCAGTGACGTCTCGCCGATGCCGGCATGGTCGAACGGATACTGGCTGTGCATTGAGGCCGGCATCAGCGGATGCACCTGCACCCAGTTGAAGAAATTGATGCCCTCGGCGTGCTCGGCATAATAGTCGGCCATCGCCGCAGAGCCCCACCAGCCTTCGCCGCGTTCTTTCTCCAGGAAGCGGAAGATCGCCTGCCGGCCGGCGGCCTTGAAGGCGAGATCGGTTGGCATGCCGGCGGCAAAATTCTCGGTCTGGTGGTGAATGATGGCATGGATGTTGCGGAAGCCAATGCGCAGCAAGCTGTAGAACAGTTCTTCCGCAAATGGCGCCAGCACATTGCCGCCGACCTGCACCGAACCACTGCCTTCCGGTGCTGCAACCGCATAGCTCGCCGCGCCGTAATAGAAGGGCGGCAGAATGACGATCTCGGCTTCTTTTTCGAACAGTTCCAGGCTCTTGACCACCGCCAGCGTGTCCACGCCGACGGCCATGTGCTCGCCATGATATTCAAGCACACCGAGCGGCAACACGACCGGCCGGTTCTCGGCGATAGCCTTGCGGATCTGGTGCGGCAGCATCAATTCGTAGCGCATGACACCTACTCCATATTGGTGTGGCGGGCGCGCATCGCTTCCGGCGAGACGCCGGTCAGATCCCTGAGCTTCAGCACCATCACTTCGAAGAGGACGAACAGCGCGCCTTCGAAAACCGAGCCCATCGGCAGCACGGATGTCTTTTCCGGGCCCTGGTCGTCGGCCATGGTCTGAGCGGGGATAAGCAGTGTGAAGTCGGCCAGCTTCGCGGCATTGCTGTCGGCGTGCGCGGTGAGCAGCAGGACGGCGGCACCGGCCTCACGTGCGACCCGCATCAAGGTCAGCACCGTCGATGTCTCCCCCGGGCCGGAACTTGCGAAGAAGACATCGCCCGCGCCCAGCGGCGGCGTGGTCATGTCGCCGACAACCGACACCGGCAGGCCGAGATGGTAGAGCCGCATGGCAAAACCCTTGACCTGCAGCGCCTCGCGGCCGCAGCCATAGGTGACGATCTTTCTAGCTCCGGCCAAGATGGCGCAAGCGGCGTCGATGCGGCTTTCGTCGATACGCTCCAGCACGGTGCCAAGCTCGCTCAGCGCAATCCCAAACAGGTTTTCGCCGGCGTCCGTCATGACATTTGCACCAGCTTGCAGGTGCCGGAGAACCACTTGAATATCTCAGTCACATCTGCCCCGAACAGCTTGTTTTCACTCATGCTATCACCGCGAAAATCGGTGTCCAACGACACGCAGTGCTTTTGATGCGCTGCAGCCGTGATAGTGTCATGGCAAATCGCAAAAACGAGGAAACGGCAGCATATGAAGACACGGCATTTCGACCGCATCGGCAATGGCGGCATCAACTTCACCGAGCTCGGCTTCGGCACCGCGCCGCTCGGCAATCTCTACCGCGCCGTCTCCGACGAGGATGCCAGTGCCACTCTGGAGACGGCATGGCGGGTCGGCTGCCGCTACTTCGACACCGCGCCGCTTTATGGGCTGGGCCTTGCCGAAACGCGGCTCAATCCGTTCCTGCGTTCGAAGAAGCGCGACCTCTACGTGCTGTCCACCAAAGTCGGGCGCATCATGCGCGCCTGCCCGCCGGATCAGCGCACCGGCATCGGCAAATTCTTCGACACCCCATCGCGCCGCGAGGTCTACGACTACAGTTATGACGGCGTCATGCGCTCCTTCGAAGCCTCGCTGGAACGGCTCGGCGTCGACCGCATCGACATCCTCTTCGTGCACGATGTCGACATCTTCACCCATGGCAGCAAGGAAGCCTCGGACCAGCGCATCCAGGAATTCATGAGCTCCGGCTACTACGGATTGCTGGCATTGCGCGACCAGGGCGTGATCAAGGCGTTCGGCGGCGGCATCAACGAGTGGCAGGTTGCCCAGACGTTGGCCGAGCGCGGCGATTTCGATCTGTTCCTGCTTGCCGGGCGTTACACGCTGCTGGAGCAGGAAGCGCTGCAGTCTTTCCTGCCGCTATGCCAGCAACGCGGCATCGGCATCGTTCTCGGCGGGCCGTACAATTCCGGCATCCTCGCAACCGGGCCGAAGCCCGGCGCCTACTACAATTATTCGGAGGCGCCGCAGGACATCATCGACCGCGTTACCCGCATCGAGGCCGTCTGCAAGCGCCACGGCGTGCGCCTGATCGAGGCGGCGCTGCAGTTCCCGCTGTTGCATCCCTCGGTCGTCTCGGTAATCCCCGGCGGCCAGCGGCCGGGCGAAGTCGAAAGCAATCGCTCGCTGCTCGACGCGAAGCTGCCATCGGCGCTGTGGGCCGATCTCAAGAAAGAAGGCTTGATGCGCACGGACGCGCCGACGGCATAGCGCCGCCTTTTCCAACAGAAAAGAAAAACCGGATATGCCGGCTTTTCTTTTCTCTGAAAGACTTAAGGAGGCGCTTAGTTGACAGCGTCCTTGAGGCCCTTGCCGGCCGAGAACTTCGGCACGGTGCGCGCCGGGATCTTCACTTCCGCACCGGTCTGCGGATTGCGGCCGGTCGACGCGGCGCGTTTTGACACGGTGAAATTTCCGAAGCCGACAAGCCGGACATCGCCGCCCTTTTTCAGTTCGCCGGTGATGACGGAAAACACCGCATCAACCGCCGACTGCGCGTCACCCTTCGAAATACTCGCGGCATCGGCGACAGCGGATACCAGTTCGTTCTTGTTCATAAAAATTCCCTTCCATGAGAAAACCGGAACACTCGACTCGATCCGGCAGGAAACGGACTTTAGAAAGAAGCGCTCCGGCAACCAAGTCGAAAAGCGCCAAGAATGTCGAAAAAAGCCCGGAAATCCGGGGTTCTTCACATGAAAAAGCCGGGCTCAAGGCCCGGCTCTCTCTTTGTGCATTGCAACTTTAGCAAGAACTAATGCGCCAGCGATTTACCAGCCTCGTCTCCGACATCGACCACGGCCGGTGCACTAACGGGTTCGACCCACTGGATCGGTTCCGGCATGCGCACCAGCGCATGGCGCAACACTTCGCCAACGCGTGAGACCGGGATGATTTCCATGCCGCTCTTCACGTTTTCCGGAATCTCCGCCAGATCCTTGGCGTTCTCTTCCGGGATCAGCACCTTCTTGATGCCGCCGCGCAGTGCGGCAAGCAGCTTTTCCTTAAGGCCGCCGATCGGCAGCACCCTGCCACGCAACGTGATCTCGCCGGTCATCGCCACATCGGCCCTGACCGGGATACCGGTCAGCACCGAGACGATCGCCGTCGCCATCGCCACGCCAGCCGACGGTCCGTCCTTCGGGGTTGCACCCTCTGGCACGTGGACGTGGATATCGCGCTTGTCGAACAGCGGCGGCTCGACGCCGAAATCGATGGCCCGCGAGCGGACGTAAGAGGCCGCCGCAGAGATCGATTCCTTCATCACGTCGCGCAGATTGCCGGTCACGGTCATGCGGCCCTTGCCGGGCATCATGACGCCTTCCACCGTCAACAGCTCGCCGCCGACTTCCGTCCAGGCGAGCCCGGTGACCACGCCGACCTGATCGTCGCTCTCGACCTGGCCGAAGCGGAAGCGCGGAACACCAAGGTAATCGGCAAGATTGTCCGCCGTGATGTTGATCGTCTTCTTCTTCGTCTTCAGGATCTCGGTCACCGCCTTGCGGCCGAGCTTCATCAGCTCGCGTTCCAGGCTCCTGACGCCCGCTTCACGGGTATAGGTCTGGATGATGCCGCGGATCGCGTCCTCGCCGACGGAGAACTCCTTCGGCTGCAACGCGTGGTCGCGGATCACCTTGGGCATCAGGTGACGCTTGGCGATCTCGATCTTCTCGTCCTCGGTGTAGCCGGCGATACGGATGATCTCCATGCGGTCCATCAAGGGCGCAGGGATGTTCAGCGTGTTCGCCGTCGTCACGAACATCACGCTCGACAGGTCGTATTCGACCTCGAGGTAATGGTCCATGAACGTCGAGTTCTGCTCGGGATCGAGCACCTCGAGCAAAGCCGATGACGGATCGCCGCGGAAATCCTGGCCCATCTTGTCGATCTCGTCGAGCAGGAAGAGCGGGTTGGATTTCTTCGCCTTCTTCATCGACTGGATGACCTTGCCGGGCATCGAGCCGATATAGGTGCGGCGGTGACCACGGATCTCGGCCTCGTCGCGCACGCCGCCCAGCGCCATGCGGATGAACTCGCGGCCGGTCGCCTTGGCGATCGACTTGCCGAGCGAGGTCTTGCCGACGCCGGGAGGTCCGACGAGGCACAGGATCGGCCCCTTCAGCTTCTTCTGGCGGCTCTGCACAGCGAGGTATTCGACGATGCGGTCCTTGACCTTGTCGAGGCCGAAATGATCCGTATCGAGCACGTTCTGGGCAAAGGCCAGATCCTGCTTGACCTTGGAGTTCCTGCCCCACGGGATCGACAGCAGCCAGTCGAGATAGTTGCGCACGACGGTCGATTCAGCCGACATCGGCGACATCGTCCGCAGCTTCTTCAGTTCGGCTTCCGCCTTTTCGCGGGCCTCCTTGGAGAGCTTGGTCTTCTTGATGCGCGCCTCGATCTCGGCGGCCTCGTCGCGGCCGTCCTCGCCCTCGCCGAGCTCCTTCTGGATCGCCTTCATCTGCTCGTTGAGGTAGTATTCGCGCTGCGTCTTCTCCATCTGGCGCTTGACGCGCGAGCGGATGCGCTTCTCGACCTGGAGCACCGAGATTTCGGCTTCCATGAAGCCCATCGCCTTCTCCAGCCGTTCCTTGACGGACAGCGTGGCGAGCATCTCCTGCTTCTCGGGGATCTTGATGGCAAGATGCGAAGCGACCGTGTCGGCGAGCTTGGAATAGTCGTCGATCTGGCTGGCGGCACCTACCACTTCGGGCGAGATCTTCTTGTTCAGCTTGACGTAGTTCTCGAAGTCGGTGACCACGGAACGTGCCAGCGCCTCGACCTCGACCTCTTCCTCATCCGGTTCGACCAGCGCAGCGGCACGGGCTTCATGGAAGTCGGGACGGTCGGTGAACGCGACGATTTTCGCGCGCGAGGCACCTTCGACCAGCACCTTGACGGTGCCGTCCGGCAGTTTCAGCAATTGCAACACATTGGCGAGCGTGCCGATGTCAAAGATGGCATCGGCCTCCGGATCGTCGTCGGCGGCATTCATCTGGGTCGCAAGCAGGATCTGCTTTTCCTGACCCATCACTTCTTCCAGCGCCTTGATCGACTTTTCACGCCCGACAAAGAGCGGAACGATCATGTGCGGGAACACCACGATGTCGCGCAGTGGGAGGACTGCAAAGACGCCGTCGCTGGGAGCCTTGGATAATTTGGCCATTGTCCAACCTTTCATGTCGCGGCCGCCAATCGGCCAACCGCGAATCTCATATTAACGACCGGGGATCGTTCCGCCTACCACCGTTTGTGACGGGAGTTTTACAGCACAGAATTCGGCACCACGGCCTTCTGGCATTAGTTGGAGGCACAGTGGGTAAAGATCAAGGGTCAACACGGTCCGTCCCTCCAATACGCGGCCATTTCGCGGCGCCGTACGCGGTGTGCGACAGCAAAACGGCGCCCTGCGGCGCCGTTTCAGAAAAATCCGTTGCCGGCTCACGTCAGGCGCTGACGTTGCCCTTCTTTTCCTTCTGCTCGGAATAGATGTAGAGCGGCCTGGCGTTGCCTGACACCACCTCTTCCGAAATAACCACTTCGCGCACGCCTTCCAGTGCCGGCAGCTCGAACATGGTGTCGAGCAGAATCGCTTCCATGATCGAACGCAGGCCGCGTGCGCCGGTCTTGCGCTCGATGGCGCGCTTGGCGATTGCCGACAGCGCGTTCTCGTGGAAGGTCAGGTCGACATTCTCCATCTCGAACAGCCGCTGATACTGCTTGACCAGCGCGTTCTTCGGCTCGGTCAGGATCTGGATCAGTGCCGGCTCGTCGAGATCCTCGAGCGTGGCCAAGACAGGCAGACGGCCGACGAACTCGGGAATGAGGCCGAACTTCAAGAGATCTTCAGGCTCGACCAGGCGGAAAACATCGCCGGTGCGACGATCCTCGGGCGAAGCGACGATGGCGCCGAAACCGATCGAGGTCTTCCTGCCGCGATCCGAGATGATCTTGTCCAGGCCGGCGAAAGCGCCGCCGCAGATGAACAGGATGTTGGCGGTGTCGACCTGCAGAAATTCCTGCTGCGGATGCTTCCTGCCGCCCTGCGGCGGCACGGAGGCAACGGTGCCTTCCATGATCTTCAAAAGTGCCTGCTGCACGCCCTCGCCCGATACGTCGCGGGTGATCGAGGGATTGTCCGACTTGCGCGATATCTTGTCGATCTCGTCGATATAGACGATGCCGCGCTGGGCGCGCTCGACATTGTAGTCGGCCGATTGCAACAGCTTCAGGATGATGTTCTCGACATCCTCGCCGACATAGCCGGCCTCGGTCAGCGTCGTCGCGTCGGCCATGGTGAAGGGGACGTCGATGATACGGGCCAGCGTCTGCGCCAGCAGCGTCTTGCCGCAACCGGTCGGGCCGATGAGCAGGATGTTCGACTTCGCCAGCTCGACGTCGTTGTTCTTGCCGGCATGGGCGAGGCGCTTGTAGTGGTTGTGGACGGCCACCGACAGTACGCGCTTGGCGTAGGGCTGGCCGATGACGTAGTCGTCGAGAACTTTTAGGATTTCCTGCGGGGTCGGCACGCCCTCGCGCGACTTCACCATCGAGGTCTTGTTCTCCTCGCGGATGATGTCCATGCACAGTTCGACGCATTCGTCGCAGATGAACACCGTCGGCCCGGCGATCAGCTTGCGCACTTCGTGCTGGCTTTTGCCGCAAAACGAGCAATAAAGCGTGTTCTTGGAATCACCGCTGTTGTTGCCGACCTTGCTCATTTTCCTGTCCTTTCATGGCCGCCCGCCGATGGTCTGGTTGAAAGGGCGTATATTCAATCTATCGCGGGAATCCGCTGCCGCCAGTGCCCCGGCTCCCGCAACGCATTCCGTACGAAACACAAATCGGAAAACGGGGCAATGATTCGAACAACCCCACGCGCAAAGCTAAGCCGTCGAAAATCAACATAGCCTTAACGTAGGCAATTGCACCCGTCGAGGGAACAGCCAATTGTGGCCGAAATGCCGCAAGCTGCGCCAAAAGCGCGTGATCCCGCCACTCATTGCCACCGCGGGGCCACCGCGGACCTATAAGGCAATACCTTCGACCGGCTCACGTGACGAAATGACCTTGTCGATGAGGCCGAAATCCCTGGCCTCGTCGGCAGTCATGAAATGGTCACGGTCGAGCGTTTTTTCAATCTCATCGTAGCTCTTGCCGGTGTGCTTGACGTAAACCTCATTGAGGCGGCGCTTCAGCTTGATGATGTCCTGCGCATGACGCTCGATGTCGGAGGCCTGGCCCTGGAAGCCGCCGGAAGGCTGGTGGACCATGATGCGGGCGTTCGGCGTGGCAAAGCGCATGCCCTTCTCGCCTGCGGTGAGAAGCAGCGAGCCCATCGATGCGGCCTGGCCGATGCACAGCGTCGACACAGCGGGCTTGATGAACTGCATTGTGTCGTAGATCGCCATGCCGGAGGTGACGACGCCGCCGGGCGAGTTGATATAGAGGTTGATTTCCTTCTTCGGATTCTCCGCCTCGAGGAACAGCAGCTGCGCGCAGACCAGCGTCGCCATGCCGTCCTCGACCGGGCCGGTGATGAAAATGATGCGCTCCTTGAGGAGCCGCGAGAAAATGTCGTAGGCCCGCTCGCCGCGATTGGTCTGTTCGACCACCATCGGAACGAGGTTCATGTAGGTTTCGACGGGGTTCTTCATGGACTATCCCTTTTTGAGGATGGGATTCCGGCGCCGGAGATTTGCAATCGGGCAGAATCGGTTCTGGATCGTTATTGTGTAAATAGGATGCCGGCTCACCCTAGCGCAAGGCCGCCTCTCCTAGCCATCCGGTTAAGTCGAATCAAGGTTTCCAAACCAGTTTCGCCTGTCGCCGTGCCGGCAGCCCCTCTCCTGCGGTGGGAAGGGGCGCTCATGCCTGGCCGTTGTTTAGCAGTTTCTTAACCGCATCGCTTAACGAAAAGTGGTGAAACCGCTTTTTCCGGCCGCGGCTTGCCCTACAATCCAACGTTGAACCCGCTTCACGCAGTTCAAATAAGGGGGAGTGCGATGATCAGGAAAACTGCTTCCTTGGCCCTTACCGGCATCACCGTTCTCGGCATGGCGTCCGAGCCGGCTGCCGGCGGACGCGCGGTCGAATGCTACGAGCAGGTCAACCGGCCGGCCGTCTACGACACGGTCTATGAGGACGTGCTCGTCAGCCCAGCCGGCCAGCAGGTGGAATACGAGGCGCCAATCTACGGGACGCGCGAGCGCGTGGTGCAGATCGCGTCGGCGCGCGTCAGCTATGAGATCGTGCCCGCCATTACCCGCACCATCTACCGCTCCGTGAGGGTCGATGACGGCGGCTATTCCTGGGAATGGCGCATCATCAATGGCCGCAAGGTGCTGTGCAAGGTCAGGCACAAGGCGCGCTATGAACGCGTGGCCGAAATCGTCGTGGTTGAGCCGGAACGCCGTCGGCGCGTTGTCCTCCCCGCCGAATATGAGAGCGTCGCCGAAGAGGTGCTGGTGCGGCCGGAGCAGCGGCGCATCATCGACATTCCGGCGTCCTATCAGACAGTGGCTCGCCGCGTGGTTGTTAGGGAGGGCTCATCGAGCTGGCGGCGCGTGCATATTCCGAGGCATTGCCGATACTAGGCGCTCAGGCCGCCTCGGCCCTGAGCCATTTCTTCAGGCCGTCGACATCGCCATTGCTGACGCAGGCCGCAACCCTTCTGCCAACTGCCGCGCCGAACTTGTAGCCGTGGCCGGAGCAGGCCGAGACGACCAGGCATTTGCCTTTGCGGTGGGCCAGGAACTTCTCGTCGGCGGTGAAGGTGTAGGCGCAGGTGACCACTTTGGTGACCTTGTATTCCTCGATGCGGGCAATCGGCGGCGAAAACAGGTTGCGGATCGCCTCACCCTCGCCCGGCACCGGCTGGCGGTTCCAGTCGGCATCGCTGGTCGGCACCCTGTGCAGGCCCGAGCCGAATTTCATGCCGGCGCCACCTGTCGGCGGGATTGCATAGCCGTCGACGCTGCCGCCGATGTCGAGGACAACGGGTGCAGCCTGCCAAGCTGCTTTCAGATCCGCCGGCGGTTCGACATAGGCGAGCGCGGTGCGCCAGGTTTTCAGTTGGCCATCCAGCTCCGGGGACAGCTTTAGCACCCAGGCACCGGCAGCGACGATGATCCGGTCGGCCTGCATCGTTTCGCCGCTCGCAAGCACGACATGTCCGACGTCGGCGTCGATCTCGACCACCTTACTGTTTTCGTAGACATTGGCGCCGTTCTCGCGCAGCCATCGGGCGAGGCCCCAGGCGATCTTGCGGCAGTGCAACGCGCCACCGTCCGGCGAAAAATACGCATAGCGGAACGAACCGGGCTGCAGGAACGGCCAGCGTTCAACCGCGGCGTCCGGTTCGAACAAATCGAAAGGATAGCTCCCCGCTTCCATGCCCTCGCGGTATTCCTCCGCCTCATCTCCGGCTCCCGCGAAATACAGATGAAGCCGCGCGGATCGAGATGGCTTTCGCCGAGATCGGCCCACATCTCGCCCCAGGCCTCATAAGCTTCGGTGATCAGCCGGCCGTAGCCCGTGCCAGCCCGGTAGGCGCGGCGGATAATGCGATGATGGTCGCCCGACGCTGCAAGCGGATTGGGGATCGGTCCCTGCTCGACGATCGAGACGAGGTGCCCGGCCTTGACCAGCGACCACGCTGTGGAAAGCCCGGCAATGCCTGCACCGACCACGATCACATTCATGACAACCGTCCTTCCGCAACCGCTCCGCGGCTCACCTCACGGGAGGGCCAACATACGGTCTGGCACCAGACTGGCAAGCCGCGCTAATGATCTGGCATGACCGAATTGAAGCCGCCCTACCTTGCCTTTGATCCAGCCACACGTCGCCTGCGGCTCGATCCGCACGAGCCGGCCTTTTTCCAGAATCCATACGAGGCCTATGCCTTCCTGCACGGCGCATCGAACGCCTTCCTCTGGGAAGAATTTGGTTTCTGGTGCTTTGGCGGCTTCGACGACGTCAACCGTCTGTTGCGCGATCGCCGCTTCGGCCGCCAGAACCCGGCCGGCATTCCGGACAGCCGGGGCATCGGCCAGGACCGCACGCATCTCAGCGCCTTCGACGGCGTCGAGGCCAATTCGATGCTGGAGCTGGAGCCGCCCGTCCACACACGGCTCAGAACGCTGGTCAACCGCGCCTTCGTCTCGCGCCAGGTCGAGCGGCTCAGGCCGCGCGTCGAGGCGCTGGCCGATGGATTGATCGACCGTTTCGAACCAGGAGGAGTCGACCTGCTGCCGGCGTTCGCCGCTCCCTTGCCGATCACCATCATTGCGGAAATGCTCGGCGTGCCGGTCGACATGGGGCCGCAGCTGCTCGACTGGTCGCATCGGATGGTCGCCATGTACATGCATGGCCGCACCCGCGAGACGGAGGAGACAGCCAATCGCGCCGCGCGCGACTTTTCCGATTTTCTGCGCGGCTACGTCGCCGAGCGGCGAAAGAGGCCGGGCGAGGATCTTCTGTCGCTGCTGATTGCGGCACAGGAGGACGGCCAGAAACTGTCGGTGGGCGAGCTGGTATCCTCGGCCATCCTTTTGCTCAATGCCGGCCATGAAGCAACTGTCCACCAGACCGGCAATGCGGTGCGCTCGATCCTTGCGCAAGGCGGCGACCCGCGCCGCTTCTTCGCCTCGCCGGAAGCAACAGCCGCGACGGTCGAAGAGTGCCTGCGCTTCGACGCGCCGCTGCACATGTTCACGCGCTACGCCTATCAGGAGGTCGAGGCCGGGCCGGGGATCATCGTCCGGTCGGGCGAGACGATCGGGCTGTTGCTCGGCATGGCCAATCGCGACCCTACTGCGTTTGCCGAGCCCCTCGCCTTCAGGCCGGACCGTGCCGACCAGAAGAACGTATCGTTCGGCGCCGGCATCCATTTCTGCATCGGCGCGCCGCTCGCCCGGCTCGAATTGCAGGTGTCGCTGAAAACCCTGTTCGACCGGCTACCGCAGTTGCATCTTGCCGAACAGCCGCGCTTCCGCGACAGCTATCATTTCCACGGGCTGGAAACGGTCGCCGTGCGCTTTTGAGCATTCGGTCCGGCAGGCTCAGCCGCAGGGTGATCAAAGCTTGATCACATACTCCTTGCGAGTCGTTTCAAGCACTTCCCAGCTGCCCTTGAAGCCAGGCCTCAGCACGAAACTGTCGCCGGCCCCGACAGTGCGCGCGTCGCCGCCGTCTTCGGCGATCACCGAAACCCCTGACAGGATGTGGCAGAACTCCCACTCATCATATTCGATGCGCCATTTGCCTGGCGTTGCTTCCCATATGCCGGCATAGAGGCCGCCGTCCTGCTCCTCAACATTCCAGGTGCGGAATTTCGGATCGCCCGAAATCAGGCGATCCGGCGCCGGTGCGCCAAGCTCCGGTTCGACGGTGTCGACGCCGACGGAAAGAAATTTCGGCTGGTCATGGCGATCAAACCTTGGCGAGAGCCTGTTCCAGATCAGCGACGATGTCGTCGACATCCTCGATGCCGACCGAGAGCCTGACCGTGTCCGGCCCTGCCCCGGCGTTGATCTTCTGCTCGTCGGAAAGCTGGCGATGCGTGGTCGATGCCGGGTGGATGACCAGCGACTTGGTGTCGCCGACATTAGCCAGGTGCGAGAACAGTTCGAGCGCCTCGACGAATTTGATGCCCGCCGCGTAGCCGCCCTTCAACCCGAAGGTGAACACCGCGCCGGCGCCAAGCGGCGAGTACTTCTTCTGCAACGCGTTGTTCTTGTCGCTGGGCAGGCCGGGATAGGACACCCAGGCGACCTTGGGGTGGTTGGACAGCCATCCGGCGACCGCCGCCGCGTTGTCGCAATGGCGCTGCATCCTGAGCGGCAAGGTTTCCAGGCCGGTCAGGATCAGGAACGCGTTGAACGGCGAAATCGCCGCGCCGATATCGCGCAGGCCGAGCACGCGGGCGGCAATGGCGAAAGCGAAATTGCCGAAGGTTTCGTGCAGGACGAGGCCGCCATATTCGGGGCGCGGCTCCGAAAGCATCGGATATTTGCCCGACTTCGACCAGTCGAAGGTGCCGCCGTCGACGATGGCGCCGCCGATCGAATTGCCGTGGCCGCCGATGAACTTGGTCAGCGAATGCACGACGATGTCGGCGCCATGTTCGATCGGCCGCAGCAGATAGGGCGAGGCCAGTGTGTTGTCGACGATCAACGGCAGGCCGTGCTTACGGGCAATGTCGCCGATCTTCTCGATGTCGACGAAGACGCCGCCCGGATTGGCCAGGCTTTCGATGAAGATCGCCTTGGTCTTGTCGTCGATCTGGCTCTCGAAGGTCGAGATGTCGTTGGTGTCGGCCCAGCGCACCTGCCAACCGAAATTCTTGAAGGCGTGGCCGAACTGGTTGATCGAGCCGCCGTAAAGCTTTGTCGCTGAAACGAAATTGTCGCCGGGCTGCATCAGATTGTGGAAGACCAGCACCTGCGCGGCATGGCCGGAGGCGACGGCAAGGCCTGCCGTGCCGCCTTCGAGTGCCGCGATGCGCTCTTCCAGCACCGCCTGGGTCGGGTTCATGATGCGGGTGTAGATGTTGCCGAACGCCTTCAGCCCGAACAGCGAGGCGGCATGGTCGGCATCGTCGAAGACGAAGGAGGTCGTCTGGTAGATCGGCGTCGCTCGCGCCCCTGTCGCCGGATCCGGCTTGGCGCCGGCATGGACGGCGAGCGTATTGAAACCGGGCGTGCGGGCCATCGAAAACCTCCCTCAATGGTGAATGGTGAATGGTGAATGGTGAATGGTGAATGGTGAATGGCAAAGTCGGCCAGCCCCACCCTGATTGCAAGCGGCTCATATGCCGCCTTGCCCGCCTTCCAGAAAAATCCTTCTATTCACCATTCACCATTCACCATTCACTACCTACTTCTGGCGAACGCCGAAACTCTGGAACCCCGGGCGCATCAGCGGCTTCTTGGAGGACAGCACGCCTGAATTGACGCCGGTCCAGCCGATCTCGCCGGACAGCTTGCCATATTCGATCTTGGGGCAACGGTTCATCACCACCTTGATGCCGGCAGCTTCGGCGCGTGCGGCTGCCTCGTCATGGCGTATGCCAAGCTGCATCCAGATGACCTTCGGCAGCGGATCGAGCCGCAATACCTCGTCGACAATGCCCGGCACGGCAGAGGAAGCGCGAAACACGTCGATCATGTCGACAGGTCCCGGAACGTCGGCGAGCCTGGCGTAGGTCATCTGGCCGAGGATCTCCTTGCCGGCCTGGCCGGGATTGATCGGGAACACCGAAAACCCCTTGCCGAGCAGATATTTCAGCACGAAATAGCTCGGCCGCACGTCATTGGCCGACGCGCCGACCATGGCGATGGTCTTCACCGAATTGAGGATGCCGGCGATATAGGCGTTGTCGTAGGCGTCGTGGTTCATGCCTCGTCCTCATACAGCGCTTCGGCGAGAAAACCATCTGGATCATTGCAAAAATTGCGCATCATGCGGAAATGGTCGGTATCGCTAAGATCGGTGGGATCGAGCCCGGACCGGCTGATGCGGAACAGCCGCGCGCCGGGACAGGCCATCAGCAGCGGCGAATGCGTCGCCATGATCACTTGCGCCGTGCCGGACTGGTCCATCCGCCGCAGCATCTTGAGAAGTTCGATCTGCCGCGTCGGCGACAAGGCGCTTTCGGGCTCGTCCAGGATGTAAATGCCCTGCCGGCGGCAGCGCTCCTCGAAGAATCTGATGAAGCCCTCGCCATGCGACCAGGACAGGAAGTCGGGCGGCGCCTCATGTACGTCGATAGCAGCCTGATCTAGATAGCGAGCGACCGAATAGAAGGATTCGGCGCGAAAGAACCAGCCAGCGGTGACCTTCGGCAACCAGTGGCCGCGCAACGTTGCCGCCAGCGCGGCGCCGCTCTTATCGATGGCGCGGGAATGGTCGACCGGCATGTAGCCCTTGCCGCCGCCAGCTTCATCGTAGCCGGCCAGCGCGCCGATCGCTTCGAGCAATGTCGATTTGCCGGTGCCGTTCTCGCCGACGATGATGGTGATCGGCGTGGTGAATTCGAGCTCGAATTCGTGGCCGTGAAAGATCGGCAGGTTCCAGGGATATTTTTCCCAATCGACGACCCGGCCGGGCTCGATCAGAATACGCTTGAGATAGGGCGCCTTCAGCCGCGTCAGTTGCTTGCGATGAGCCAGAGGGGACCTCGTCAGGCCGGCAGCGAAATCGATCCGTCTTCCGCGATCGGAAAAGCCGGATTGTGCGCCACCTCCCAGACATGCCCGTCCGCATCGGCGAAATAGCCGTACCAGCCGCCCCAGAAGGCGCGTTGCGCCGGCTTGACGATACGGCCGCCAGCCTTCTCGGCCATCGCCAGCACTTCATCGACTTCGGCGTCGGAGCGGGTGTTGTAGGCAAGGTAGACCGCCGACGGTGCCTTGGAGAAGGTAACGCCCGAATCCTCCTCGGCGCTTGGGCGCGGAAACAAGCCAAGAATGGCGCCGCCCATCTGGAAGAAGGCAACGCCGTCGGTGATCCCGGCATGGCGGGTCAGGCCCATCGCCTCATAAAAGCGCGTGGCGCGGTCGAGATCGTCTGTGGCGATGGTGATGATGGAGATGCGCGGTTCCATATCCGCCTCCTATTCCTCCGGCCATTCCGGCTTGCGCTTGCCGATGAAGGCGCCAATGCCCTCTTCCGCATCGCGCGCCAGCATGTTCTCGACCATGACGCGCCCGGTGTAATCATAGGCCTCGGCCAGCCCCATTTCCGCCTGCTCATAGAAGGCTTCCTTGCCGATCTTGACGACCAAGGAGGATTTGGACGCAATGGTTTGCGCGTATTTGGTGACAATCTGATTCAGATATTCGCGCGGCACGACGCGGTTGACCAAGCCGAATTCCTTAGCGGTTGCCGCATCGATCGTCTCGCCGGTCAAAAGCATCTCCATGGCGTGCTTGCGCGAGACGTTGCGCGACAGCGCCACCATCGGCGTCGAGCAGAACAGTCCGATATTGACGCCAGGCGTGCAGAAGGTCGCCTCGTGCGAGGCGATGGCGAGGTCGCAGCTGGCGACCAGCTGCAATCCGGCCGCCGTCGCCAGGCCGTCGACTTCGGCGATCACCGGCTTGGGATGGCGAACGATCGCCTGCACCAGTGAAGCGCAGGCGGAAAACGTCTTTTCGAAGAAGGCCCTGCCGCGATCGGCATCGGCGCGATGCGTGCTCAACTCCTTGAGGTCGTGCCCGGCGCAGAACACTTTGCCGGCCGCCCCAAGGACGATGACGCGGACGGACTTGTCGGCCTTGGCGCGGTCGAATTCCGTCGTCAGCGCCGCCATCACTGAAAGCGATAGAGCATTGGCCGGCGGATTGGCGAGCGTCAGGCGCAGCACGCCCTTGTCCAGCCGGGCGGCGACCGGCCCTTCGGCAACGGCAGGCTTGATGGCGACGATTTCGGCCATGGGTCATTCCTCCGCGATTCCGGATCGGTGATCGACTAATCTAGTGTGCGGGTCTCGCTTCGTCCAACACTCCGCTTCTGCCATAATGAATGGCTGTTGCCAGAAACCGCACGCTGCGCTCAAACAGGCAGGCGCAAACGAGAGACCGCCATGCCTGCCCAAAGCAATCTCAAGCCGGTGCTGACGGCTGCTGATGTCAACGCGCTTGTGGCGACCGTTTTCCCGCAGCTCAACGACCAGTTCACCTTCTACGAGGCGTTGGAGGTGTTCCCAGGCGGCTGTATCGTGCGGCTGAATGCCGACGAGCGCCATTTGCGTCCCGGCGGCACCGTCTCGGGTTCGGCGCTGTTCACGCTGGCCGACATAGGCGGCTATGTCTGCGTGCTCTCGCATGCCGGGCCGGATGCGCTTTCGGTCACCACCAGTCTCAACATCAATTTTGTCCGCAAGGCCGAGGCCGGGCCGATCGACGGCCATTGCCGCATCCTCAAGCTCGGCAAGAGCCTGATGGTGTTCGATATCGACATCGTCGCCGGCCCGGAGGGACACACGGTAGCGCACGCCACGGGCACCTATTCGATCCCGCCAAGGCCGGAACCGGCCTGATGCTTTCTATTGAGTTTTTCGTTGATGTGTATATATGTGCGCATAGGTGACGTTTGCTTGAGCATGACAGCCGCAAAATCGTGAAGCGTCTCAAGGATGATGGTTTCGAGCTGGTTTCCATACGCGGCTCACATCACAAGTTCCGAAAGGGCGAGATCGTGTTGATCGTTCCGCATCCTGAGAAGGATCTACCAACCGGTACAGCTCGCGCCATCGCCAAGCAAGCGGGCTGGACATAGGCGACCTGAAGCGTCTTGGAGGCTGAGATGAAGAACTATTTCGCGTTGGTCGACAAAGATCCAGACAGTGCGTTCGGTATTCGCTTTCCCGACATTCCCGGCTGCTTTTCAGCCGCGGACGAGGCGGAAGACATCGTACCGAATGCAGTCGAAGCGTTGCAACTGTGGGCGGAGGACATGCCTGTTCCCGAGCCGTCCAGCCACGAGGCGATCGTCGCGCTTGCGGATATACGCAAAGCACTTGCTGAAGGAGGCTATCTGGTCTCGGTACCACTCATCGACAATGACAGCGCCGTTGTGAGGGCGAATGTAACTTTCGAGCGCGGCGTCTTGCGGGCGATCGACGCGGCAGCGCGCGACCGAGGCATAACGCGATCGGCATTCCTCTCCAGCGCAGCTCGCAAGGAAATCGAGGCAAAGCACTGAACTTACCTACACAGGGCCAAAAATCGCGATGTGGTAAAATCATACCTTCAACTCAAACCCTTGTTTTCATTTAAGTTTATCTTCAGGCAATCATTTCATGCGCCTTGACGCGATAACCACCCTCCCCTATAAGCCGTGACGAAGCAGCGGCCCGCAAAGGCCGCCGTTTTGTTATTGGCGACGGCAAGTGCCTTTCGCCAATCCAAGCAACAAGAAACGCCTTCTTTTGAAGGTCCGAACCGAAAGCAACAATCCATGGCAACCTTTTCGCAGAAACCTGCGGATGTGGTGAAGAAGTGGGTGCTGATCGACGCCGAGGGTCTCGTCGTCGGCCGTCTCGCCACTGTCATCGCCAATCATCTTCGCGGCAAGCACAAGCCCACCTTCACCCCGCATGTCGACGACGGCGACAACGTCATCGTCATCAATGCCGACAAGGTGGTGTTCACCGGCAAGAAGTTCACCGACAAGGTCTATTACTGGCACACCGGCCACCCCGGCGGCGTCAAGGAGCGCACCGCGCGCCAGCTGCTCGAGGGTCGTTTCCCCGAGCGTGTCGTCGAGAAGGCCGTCGAACGCATGATCCCGCGTGGCCCACTCGGCCGTCGCCAGATGAAGAATCTCCGCGTCTATGCAGGCACGGAACATCCGCATGTCGCCCAGCAGCCCGTCGTCCTCGACGTGGCCAAGCTGAACGCCAAGAACAAGAAGGTTTCGTAAGATGGCTGAGCTTTCCTCGCTCGCAGAACTCGGAACTGCAACCGGCAACACCAACGCCCAGCCGGCAGCACCCGTCCATGTCCAGAAGCTCGACAAATCGGGCCGCGCCTATGCCACCGGCAAGCGCAAGAACGCCATCGCCCGTGTCTGGGTGAAGCCCGGCTCCGGCAAGATCGTCGTCAACGACAAGGTGTTCGCCGAATATTTCGCGCGCCCGGTCCTGCAGATGATCCTCAACCAGCCGATCATCGCTGCCAACCGCGCCGGCCAGTACGACATCGTTGCCACCGTCATCGGCGGCGGCCTTTCCGGCCAGGCCGGTGCCGTGCGCCACGGCATCTCTAAGGCGCTGACCTATTACGAGCCGGCGCTGCGCGCCGTGCTCAAGAAGGGCGGCTTCCTGACCCGCGACAGCCGCGTCGTCGAGCGCAAGAAATACGGCAAGGCGAAGGCCCGCCGGAGCTTCCAGTTCTCCAAGCGCTAAGCGCTGCGCAATTACACGCTATCGAAAGGCCGCCTCCGGGCGGCCTTTTCTTTTCATACAGGGGCATCACCCCACCCGCGCCTGCGGCGCGGTTCATGCCTGGCGCAGAGCTCAGGTCCGGCTGTCCTTGATGAAGTCGATGAACGCCCGCAGCGGCGCCGGCACGAGGCGCCGGCCGGGATAGTAAAGGAACGGCCCGGAGAAGCTCTGCCACCACGGTTCAAGCACCGGTTCGAGCGCCCCGCTCTCGAAGTGAGGGCGTAGCCAATCCTCGAAGATGCTGACGATGCCTGTGCCGGCGATGGCTGCATCGACCTTGAGGTCGGTCGCCCCGCCCAGTGTCACGAGAAGCGGCCCACTTGGGTCGACCCGCACCACCTCGCCGTCGCGCTCGAATTCCCACGGCGGCATCGCACGGCTGGCAAAGCGGCCGCGCAGGCAGGCGTGGCCGAGCAGGTCGCGCGGGTGCTGCGGGCGGCCGTGACGATCCAGGTAGGCAGGGCTGGCGGCGGTGGCGAAGCGCTGCACGCGCGGCCCGATCGGCACGGCGATCATGTCCTGCTCCAGCCGCTCCTCATAGCGAATGCCGGCGTCGCAGCCAGCCGCCAGCACATCGACGAAACTCTCCTCTGAGATCACCTCCAGCCGGATACCGGGATAGGCGGCGAGAAAAGGCGGAACGATACTGGGCAGGACCAGTCGCGCGGCGCTGACCGGCACGTTGAGGCGCAGCGTACCCGCCGGCCTGTCGCGAAAGCCGTTCACCACGTCCAGGGCCGACTCCACCTCGCTCAAGGCAGGACCGAGCCGCGCCAGCAGGCCTTCCCCGGCTTCCGTCAGGACAACGCTACGGGTCGTCCGGTTGAGCAGCCTGACACCGAGCTGCGTCTCCAGGCGCCGCACCGCCTCGCTCAAGCCGGACGCACTGCCGCCGCTGGCGCGTGCCGCATCCCGAAAACCTTTGGCGCGCGCTACGGCCACGAAGGCGTTCAGATCCCCGAGATCAATCTGCATTGTTCGTCATTCCGCACAGCCCGTGCGAATTGTACCCAATTATCATGAGATCGGACAACGTCTATCTGTGCACCGTTCCTGAAGGAGAAAGACCATGTCCAGCGTCGACCAGTCCGGCATATTCATCCTCGGCGACCGCAAAGTGAGACGGCTCGGCTACGGCGCCATGCAGCTCGCAGGGCCAGGCGTCTTCGGCCCACCAAAAGACCACGACACGGCATTGGCCGTGCTGCGCGAGGCCGTCGCGCAAGGCGTCAATCACATCGCACCAGCGACTTCTATGGCCCGCACGTGACCAACCTGTTGATCCGCGAAGCGCTCGCACCCTATCCCGACGACCTCGTTATCGTCACCAAGATCGGCGCCCGACGCGGCCAGGGCGGATCGTGGTTGCCGGCCTTCTCGGCCCAAGAACTCACCCAGGCGGTGCACGACAATCTGCACAATCTCGGGCTCGACGTGCTGGAGGTGGTCAACCTTCGGATCATGTTCGACGCGCATGGCCCCGCCGAAGGGTCGATCGAGGCGCCGCTTGCGACGCTCGCCGGGCTTCAGCGACAGGGCCTCGTGCATCATATCGGGCTCAGCAACGTCACCGCTGCGCAGATCGCCGAAGGCCGCAGGATTTGCAAGATCGTCTGCGTGCAGAACCAGTACAATCTGGCGCGTCGGGGCGACGATGCCTTGATCGACGATCTGGCCCGCGACGGCATCGCCTATGTGCCGTTCTTCCCGCTTGGCGGCTTCAACCCGTTGCAGTCGTCGACCTTGTCCAAGGTCGCGGCACGCCTCGGCGCCACGCCCATGCAGGTCGCGCTCGCCTGGCTGCTTCGCCGCGCGCCCAACATTCTTCTGATCCCCGGCACGTCTTCCGTCGCGCATCTCAGGGAGAACCTCGCCGCGGGCGATCTCGCGTTGCCCGAAGATGCGCTCGAGGAATTGGACAGTATTGCCGGCAATGTCCCCGCTCACGCGTAGCGCGGCAGTCGCTCTGGTTCGTGCCTGGAGTTAGTTGATGCTGGCCGTATTGGCCGGCTCGGCAGGTCGCTTCTCACCGGCATAGGGCACGCGAAAACCGTTCGCCGCCAGCCAACCGATCGCGGCCTTCGGTTCGTCGGTCTGGATGATGGTCGCGCCGCGCTCGACCCAGAAGCCGTAGGTCTCGCGCGGCAGGCTGGCCGCGACCGCCAGCTCGTCGCCGCGGCCGCCGGCGAGGAAGCCACCCGGCTTGTTGACGATGGCGTAGGTGTCGGCCCAGATGTGCCAGTCGCCCCTCACCGCCAGCGCGCGCATGTGCGGGCTGAACAGCGGACCGCCGGTCTCGGTCAGCGTCTCTGATCCTGCGCGCCAGTTGATCATCTCGACCGCGCGCACCGGGAAGGCCCGGCTGATTTTTTCAGCAAACATGGCGTCGCGAACCGCATCATCGGCGATGATCGGCATGAACTGGAAGCCGCTGCCGATCGCGTCCATGGCAGCCTTGACCGTGGCGATCCGCTCCGCATTCCATAGGTTCTCCTTGACGATCACCTGTTCGGCCATGCCGAGGTCGCGCGCCACCGCGACCATGCCGAGGAGGCTTTCGGTATCGAGCTTGTTGTCGAGATTGATGAGGATCCTGTCCCTGGTCGTCATCAACATCTCGCGCAACGTCGAGACCGTCTCGCCCGTAACGGCGCCGGTGCCTTCGATCACCAACCGGCACGTCTTGAGTTCGGCCAGCGTGCGGTTGACCACCTCACCCTTGCAATTCGTCGTGCGGTCGAGCCAGCTGTCATGCATGACGACGAACTGTCCGTCCTTCGAGCGTCTGATATCGACCTCGACAATTTCGGCGCCCATTGCGATCGACGCCTCGACGGCGGCGATCGAGTTTTCGGGATAGAGCGTCTTGCCGGATTGCATGCCACCAGCACGGTGCGCAGCCACCATCACATGATCGCGCCATTGGTTGGCGTGCTCGAAGCGGTTAAGAATCTGCCTGGCGCGCGTTTCGCCTGCCGATGCATGGCCAAGGGAGACCGCCAGCGCCGCGGAAAGCAGAAGGCTCAGCCAAATCGTTCGCATGAGACAAGTCGTTCGCACGAGAATCGCTCCGTACCGGGATCGCACCCCGGTTAAGCGATGCCCGTGACAGGCAGGTGAACGAAGCCGGCTTGCAAAACGCCGGAAAATCAGCTCAGCGCCGGCCGAAGCAGTCGTCGTCGGCTACTTTCGGTTGCTTGCCAGGCAATCTCCTGGCCAGCCATGCGGATCTCGCCTGGCAAGCAAGAATTTGTGACCGGGCTCGAATGGCCGTGGTTCTCCGAAGGAGTCGCAATTCTGAGAATTATGTCCAATAAGGTTGCGCGTCGACGCACAGGAGATCGCTTTATGCCGCCAAGGACCATAGATCACGCCTTCACTACCCGCTCCAGGACGGGCGCGTCGTTTGAGCCGACCTATGCCGGCGCGCTGTCGTTCATGCGGCGCAAATATTCGAAGGACGTGAAGGGCGCCGATGCAGTGGTGTGGGGCATTCCCTTCGATGCGGCGGTCACCAATCGGCCGGGCGCGCGTTTCGGACCGCAGGCGATTCGCCGCGCCTCGGCCATCCTCGACAACGATCCGCAATATCCGTTTTCGCGCGACCTGTTCGAACAGCTTGCTGTGATCGACTTTGGCGATTGCCTGCTCGACAGCGGCAATCACCAGAAGACGCCTGCTACAATCGAGCGCGAAGCGGCGAAGATCCTGAAATCCGGCGCCTTCCTGCTATCGCTCGGCGGCGACCATTTCGTCACCTGGCCGCTGCTCAAGGCGCATGCCGCCATCCACGGCCCGCTGGCCCTGGTACAGTTCGACGCACATCAGGACACCTGGCCCGACGACGGCAAGCGCATCGATCACGGCTCCTTCGTCGGCCGTGCGGTCAAGGAGGGCATCATCGACCCCGACCGGTCGATCCAGATCGGCATCCGCACTCATGCGCCTGACACGTTCGGCATCAAGATCCTGTATGGCCATGAAGTGGAGGAAATGCGGGCGTCCGACATCGCCTATGCCATCGTCGACCGTACCGGCGGCAAGAAGACCTATGTCACTTTCGACATCGATTGCCTGGACCCGGCCTTTGCGCCCGGCACCGGAACGCCGGTCGCGGGAGGCCCGTCTTCGGCAAAGATCCTGTCGGTGCTGCGCCAGATCAACCAGGTCGATATCGTCGGCGCCGACGTCGTCGAGGTTGCGCCAGCCTATGATCACGCCGATATAACGGCAATTGCCGGCTCGATGGTGGCCATGCACTATCTCGGGCTGCTGGCGGAACGAAAGGCCCGGCTCGAGGAAATGAACCAGGGCAATCACAGCGTTGCCGGATTGAATCAGGCAAGCGGCATATAGCTTTGAGACAACAGGAATTCAGGCAGGCAATGAAACCGAAAATCTTCATCGACGGCGAGCACGGCACCACCGGCCTGCAGATCAGGGCGCTGCTTGCCGAGCGCGGCGACCTGGAAATCATCTCCATCCCGACCGAGCGCCGCAAGGAAACGGCAGCGCGCGCCGAGTTCCTCAATGCCGCCGATGTCGCGATCCTCTGCCTACCGGACGCGGCCGCCAAGGAAAGCGTTTCGCTGATCGCCAATGACATCACCAAGGTGATCGACGCCTCGACGGCGCATCGCGTTGCCGAAGGCTGGGAATATGGTTTCGCCGAAATGGACAAGGACCAGGCGAGGAAGATCGCTTCGGCGAAGCGCGTCGCCAATCCGGGCTGCTGGCCGCAAGGACCAATCGCGACGCTGCGGCCGCTGGTTGCGGCGGGGCTGTTGCCGGCCGATTTTCCGGTCACCGTCAACGGCATTTCCGGCTATTCCGGCGGCGGCCGGCCGATGATCGAGGATTATGTCGCCAAGGGCGAGGATGCGCCGGAATTCCTGCCCTACGGGCTGACGCTCCAGCACAAGCACGTGCCTGAGCTCAGGACCTATGCCAGGCTTTCGCACGATCCGATCATGCAGCCGGCGGTCGGCAATTTCGCGCAAGGCATGATCACGGTGGTGCCGCTGCAACTCGGCGGCCTCGGCCATGTGCCGACCGGCGCCGAGCTTCACGCGGCGATCGCCGATCATTTCGCTTCCATCGATGGCGGCGTGGTCGAGGTGGCGCCGTATCTGCATCAGGAACGCATGCCTGACATCGATCCGGAGATCTACAACGGCACCAACAGGATG
The DNA here is from genome assembly GCF_042295465.1 of Mesorhizobium sp. ISC25. Classification (NCBI taxonomy): domain Bacteria; kingdom Pseudomonadati; phylum Pseudomonadota; class Alphaproteobacteria; order Hyphomicrobiales; family Phyllobacteriaceae; genus Mesorhizobium; species Mesorhizobium sp. ISC25. The sequence goes on from NZ_CP135441.1 coordinate 1,666,251, forward strand.
AAGCTCTACGTCTTCGCCAATGACGATCGAGCGCAGGCGCTGCTGCTTGCCGTCTACGACAATCTCGGCAAAGGCGCCTCGGGTGCCGCCGTGCAGAACATGGATCTGATGCTCGGCCTCTGAATGGACGTGCCGGCATTTCCGAAGCGCTGGAAGGTCGGCGCGCCCGAACCCGTCGCCGAAACGTTCAGTAGCCGCATCTGGAAGGTTGCTCGCGAGGACGGCTCACCGGCAATCGTCAAGGACCTAAAGCCTTTCGACGATGTCGAGGACGAGTTGCGTGGCGAGCATTTCCTCGCCTGGCGACGCGGCGAAGGCGCGGTGCGGCTGCTCGGCAGCGACGGCCACCGCATGCTGCTCGAATACGCTGGCGAAACCTCGCTGTCACAGATCATTGCGGATCAGGACGACAATGGCGCCACCGCAATCGCGGCGGAGGTGATGGCTAAGCTGCACTCGCCTTCGACGCACCCTGCCCCGCCGGACCTTCAGCCGCTGCGGACACGGTTTTCCAGCCTGTTCAAAAAGACGAAGGCCGATCGCGCCGCCGGCGAAAGGAGCCTGTATGTCGAAGCTGCCGAAATCGCGGAACAGCTGTTGTCCAATCCGCATGACGCCCGGCCGCTGCATGGCGACCTGCATCACGACAACATCATGCACGGTCCACGTGGCTGGCTGGCGATCGATCCGAAGGGCGTTTTCGGCGACCCGGGCTTCGATGCCGCCAACATGTTCTACAACCCACTCGACCGAGACGATCTTTGCCTCGATCCGCGGCGGATCGCCCATATGGCACAAGTCTTTGCCGCAACGCTCGGCCAGACGGCGCCCGCCATACTGGACCACGCCATTGCCTATGGCTGCCTGTCGGCTGCATGGCACCAAGAAGATCGAAATGCGGTCGAGGAAAACCGCGAGCTGGCGATTGCCGCGGCAATCCAGCGAGTGCGGCTCAGCCTCTGAGAGCAATCTCGTGGGGCAGCGGGTAAGCGCCCTTGGTACCGCGCCAATGCGCGGCGGCGAAGCCCAGCAGAACCAGCGCGAATGCCTGATGCGTCAAGGCCATGTGCAGCGGCACCTGCATCAATAGGGTGCCGATGCCGATCGACGCCTGCACCACGACAATCAGGAACAGCAGCGTCGCGCGTCGGGCATGCGTCGTGCCCGGCAGACGCCGGCGTGTCGCGATCATGTGCCAAAGCGCGACCGCGAAGATCGTGTAGGCGCCGACCCGGTGGACGAACTGCACCGTCTTCGGGTTTTCGAAGAAATTGCGCCATGCCGGCTCGAGCAGCAGCAGGTCGCCGGGGAGCAGCTTGCCGTCCATCAGCGGCCAGGTGTTGTAGCTCAAGCCGGCGTCTAGCCCTGCGACCAGCCCGCCGAGATAGATCTGGACCAGCGCCAGCAGCACCAGGAAGCCGGCCAGCCGTTGCGTCGAGCGGTCGGCGGCAGGTTCCGAGTGCGGCGCCAGCCCACGCGCGACCACCATGGTCGCCGTGAAGATTAGCGCCGCCAGCGTCAGATGCGTCGCCAGCCGATATTGGCTGACCGAAACCCGGTCAACCAACCCGGACGCCACCATCCACCAGCCTATCGCGCCCTGCAGCCCGCCGAGCAGGAGAATGCCCGACAATTTCGTGCCGAGGCCGCGCTCGATGCGGCGCGTCGCCCAGAAGAACAGCAACGGCAGGGCGAAGACCACGCCGACACTACGCGCCAGGATGCGGTGCACCCATTCCCACCAGAAGATCGATTTGAACGCCTCGATGCTCATGCCCTTGTTGAGTTCGGCATATTGCGGGATCTGTTGGTAACGCAGGAATTCCTCCTGCCACTCGGCATCATTGAGCGGCGGGATGACGCCGTGTATCGGCTGCCATTCGGTGATCGACAGGCCGGAATTGGTGAGCCTTGTAGCGCCGCCGACCAGTACCAGCGCAAACAGCACCAGGAGCACGACATAGAGCCAACCGCGTACCAGCGCGCGGTTGCGAAGGTCGCGATCGCGGGCGGCGAAAGGCGCGGCATCGGATATGGCAGCAGCCATGGCTTTGTCCCGGCAGTTGAAGTCGCGGATTGGTGAACCATCGCAACCCGGCTTGCAAGACCGGACAGCGCGGCACGCCGTCGCGCCGTTTCTGGCGGCTTGCGCGCATCGATTGTTCGGCCTAAGCGATAGCGATCAACGAGATCGCGCCATGCCCATTCGCCTGAAAAAGCTGATCGGAAGCTTCCTGCTGGTAGTGCTGGTCGTCGTCTATGCGCTGGTCGCTTCGATCGTGGCGGTCGCCCAATTGTCGCAGTCAGGGCCGCTGACGCACTTCATCTTCTTCCTGCTCAGCGGGCTTTTGTGGGTGCTGCCGGCAATGGGCATCATCAAATGGCTGATTCTGGAGCCGCGGCCGAAGAGCCGAGGCAACAGTTAGATCGTCACCACCGTCTTGCCGGCATTGGCCAGGGGCGTCGTCACGCCCGACAGCATGGTTCGGATGTGGGCGACGCTCTGATAGCGGCCGTTGACCGAAATGCGCGGCAGGGCATGCAGGAACCCGGCATGCTCGGCGCGGAGTATGCCGTGGCGGGTCGTCACCGCCGAGGCATAGCCGGCATCGCGGACTAGGCCCACTTCGCGGCGGCCGACGGCGCTGGCATAGCCGTAGGGATAGGCGAAATGGCGCGGCTCCTCGCCGAGTTTGGCCCGCAATATGCGCTTGACGTCGCCGATCTCATGCCGCGCGTCGCTCTCGGAAAGCCGCTTCAGATTGCAATGATTGACGCTATGCGCGCCGATCGTCACCAGCGGGTGCGCGGACATGGTGCGGATCTCGTCCCAGTTCATCAGCGTGCTCGGGCGCGGACCGCCCAACTCAATGCCGTTCGAGCGCGCCAGATCGCGCAACACCGCACGCTGGTCCTGCTCGCGCACCTTCAGCGTCAGATGAGCTTGCAGGCGCGCATTGGCCTGGACCTTTTTTCCCGGACTCGAGCAGTCGATCGTCACCGGGCCATCCGGCGTCGTCAGCGTCAGGCGATCGCGCGCATTAACGATGTCCTCGACCACGTCCCACCACAAATCGGCAGCGCCGTCGATCAGTCCCGGCGCGACGTAGATGGTGATCGGCGCGCCGTGCTTCTCCAGCACCGGCAGCGCCTCGGTCATGTTGTCTCGATAGGCGTCGTCGGCGGTGATCGTCGCAAACTGGCCGTCCTTGTCGCCAGCCTCGATGCGCTCGATCGCTTCGTCCAGCGTGACGAAACTGTAGCCGTTCGCCTTCATGTCGGCGATCACGGTGTCGAGAAACCCAGGCGCGATGTTCAAGTGGCGATTGACGCCGTTCGGCTTTTCCGGTGTCGCGGTGACCCGATGCAGCATCAGGATGGCGCCGAGGCCGCCGATAAACGGCTTGGCCAGCGGCGCGAGACCGGAATAGCGGGCGAGATTGAGCGCCAGTTTGCGGATTGCCTCGCCCCCGTCGATCATTCATTCACCTTTTGCGCCTAAGCTCATCAAGCTTGGAATGCGCCTGCGCGAACCCCCAATCGCGACGAATACGCCCTAAGGATTGAGGTATGGTTGACGCCACCGCGTCATTTGACGGCAATCGGCTGGCAAGCAGCGAGGCATCGCCGTGTGCCTTGCCGGCCGGCAAAGCCGGCCTGTCAACCTCGGTCACCGACAGTGCGGCGCTGGCGGCGTACGCCGAATTCTGCCGTTCAGCGCTTTTTGCCCCGGCGCAGAGCGCAGGCTGGATCCTGAACTGGGCCGCACATACCGGCGCCGACGTTGTCGTTGCGACGCTGCGCGCCGATGACAGGCCGGTTTTATCACTGGCGCTGGAGGTCACTCGCAGTGGAGCGTTCCGCGTCGCCCGCTTCATGGGCGGCCGCCATGCCAACGGCAATTTTGCCGCCACCGACCCGCAATGGCTGGCGAATGCCGATAGCGCGGCGATCCGTTCGATGCTGGCCGCGATCGCCAAGTCGCGGCGCGACATCGATCTTGTCGCGCTGGAGCGGCTGCTGCCCGATCTCGACGGCGTTGCCAACCCGCTCTTCGCCTTGCCGCATTTTTCGAGCCCCAATCTGTCGCTGGCCGCCAGTCTTGCAGGAGGGTTTGATGCACTGCTCACCCGCGTGAGCGGCAAGCGCAGGCGCAAGAAGCATCGCTCGCAGGCGCGCAAGTTCGAGGCCGTCGGCAGCTGTCGTCGCATCGAGGCGAAGACTGCGGACGAGGTGAACAGGCTGCTCGACGCCTTTTTCGAGATGAAGGAATTCCGCTTCCGCAAGATGGGCATCGGCAATGTTTTCGGTGAGGCGGAGGTGCGCGCTTTTTTCCGCTCGCTGTTTACCGACGCGCGTCAAGAGGAAGATCCGTCCTTTGTCCTGCATGGGCTGGAAGTCGCCGGCAAGCTTCGTGCTGTCACCGGATCGAGCCGCTCGGGCAAGCGGCTGATCTGCGAATTCGGGGCCATCGCCGAGGACGACCTCGCACACACCAGCCCGGGCGACTTCCTGTTCTTCGAGAACATCCAGGAAGCCTGCGAGGCGGGTTTCGAAATCTATGATTTCTCGGTCGGTGACGAACCCTACAAGCGATTGTGGTGCGATGTCGAAACGCAGCATTTCGAGGTGCTGGTTCCGCTGACGCCGAAGGGTCGGGGGCTGGCGCTTGTGCTCAGGCATGGCGCGCGCGCGAAGGCCTTCATCAAGCACAGGCCGACAGTCTGGAAGCTGACCAAGCTGCTGCGCCGCAAGGCCGCGGGGCAGACAGTGCCGGTCGCGGGCGAAGACGACAGCTGATTTCGATTTGAGAAAACTGCCTCAAGCGGCCGAGCGCCGCCCCGGCATTGGCCCCGGCGCGACATGGCCGATCGGCGTGACCAGCGTCAGGTCGGGATAGCCGCTCTCGATGAGCGCGACCGCGGCCTGCGTCACCTCGTCGTCCGGCTCCAGCATGGAGAGCAAGACCTCGGTGCCCTCGCCCACCAGGCGGCTGATGCCTTGCGCGTCGGCCGGTCCGCATTCGACCACGACCAGATCATAGGCGGTGGTCAGCGACTGCATGATGATCGGCAGCCGGTCGGCGGCGCGCATGGCGCGGACCGGATCGGCTGTGCCGACGGGAATAACGTGGCAGTCCGAATAGAGGTCGGGGTGGATCACATCGCTGAACTGCGCTTGCGAGGCGAGCAGATCGGTGATGCCCGGAAACAGCCCGCTGTCCAGCATCGGCCGCGAGGCGGCACCCGAAGCGGTGAGATCAAGCAGCAGCACGCGTAGCCCGGCGTCGGAAACTGCGCGCGCCACCAGCACCGCCGAGGCGGCCGCCTCGTCGCCTTCTGGCGACACGAATATGGCGCGGGCGGCACCGGTGGCGATCAGTTTTTCCGCGGCCTTGTCGATATCGACCTCGCCGAGGATAGAACGTGCCGGTTCAATGTTTCCTGCAGCCATTTCAGAGTACTCCGGTTCGATTTTCTCGGCAGCCGCTTCCGCCACCGCAGAGGGTTCCGGCTCCACTTTGGTTTCGATAATCTTGTCGTCGTCGGTCTCATCAATTTCGACGACTGCCGGTTCGGGCCGGGCAACCGGCGGGTCGGGCTCGGCCATTACGCGTTCGGCCTGGACAGCCGGCATCGCAACCTGCTCGATGCGCTCGAAATGGGCACCGGCGGCCGGACGCATGGCGCGGCCGGAAAACAGTTCCCGCAGCAGCGTGACGATCGCCATGATGAGCAACGAGCCGACAAAGGCCGCACTGACAATCGGACCAATCTTGGGGAAATAGGGTTCGGTCGGCACCTGGGCCTCCGAAAATACGCGAGCGTCGACGGGCAGGTAGTTGCGATCCTTGCGTGCGGCCGCCTGGAGATAGCTGGACGAATAGAGATCGAGTTGCTGGCGCTTGGTCGCGGCATCACGCTGCAGCGCATCGAGTTCCACCTGCTCTTCGCCGGCGCGGGCGGACGCCGCCTTCAGCGTGTTGACGTCGGCCATGAGTTGAGCCTCTCGCGCCTTCGCCGTCTCGGCCTGCGCCATCAGACCCCTCATGATCTTTTCCGCTTCGTTGCGGATCTGGCGGTCGAGATCAGCGAGCTGCGACTTCAGCGCGCGGATGCGCGGATGATTGTCTAGCAATGTAGTGGAAAGGTCGGCGATGTTGTTCTTGAGTTCGACTTGCCGCTCGCGCAGGCGCTGGATCAGGTCGGAAGACAACACCTCCGGAACGGCATCCAGCGAGCCGCCATTGCGCAACGCCCTGCGCACACTGTCGGCGGTCGCTTCCGCTGAAGCGCGGTTGGCGCGGACCCGCGACAGTTCGCTCGACAATTCGGACAGCTGCTGGGTGGCAAGCACCGAATTGTTGCCGCCCATCAAAAGATCGGACTGGGCACGGAATGCGGCAACCTTGGCTTCCGCCTCCTTCACCCGGTTCTGCAGATCCGCGATTTCCGGCGCCAGAAAGTCGGTGGCGGCGGAATTCGATTCGAGCTTGGCATTGCCCTTGGAGGCGATATAGGCGTTTGCAATGGCGTTCGGAATCGCGGCGGCAAGCTTTGGATCCTCTGACGAGAACTCGATTGCGATCGCGCGGGTTTTTTCAACGCCATAGACGTTGAGCTTCTCATGCATTGCGTCCAGCACGCGCTCTTCCAGCGGAATCTCGAACGGATCGCTTTTCAAGCCAACGAGGACAAGGGTGCGGCTCAGCGCCGACATCTTCAGCGCCTCGTCGAATTCGGGCAATTTCGCCAGGTTGAGCTTCGCCGCCACCTGTTTGAGGATGTCAGGGGACGAAATTATCTGAACCTCGGTGGCCACAGCCTCTTCGTCGGGAATCGACCGCTCGTTGCCGTTGGTACCGGCTGGCCGCGTGAACTCCGATTCTCGAGGCCCGATTTCCAGCTTGGCTGCCGCCTTGTATTCGGGCGTTGCAAGCCAGGCGAACGCAAAGGCCAGGCCGGTTACCACCAGCGCGACGACAACGATGCGCAGCCAGTTTCGCGCCAGGCTGGCGAAAAGCTGCCTGAGATCGACGTCGACATCTGCGGCCGCGGATTGAACGGACATGCATCCCTGCTCCGGTACTGAGTCAGCATGCACCGTAAACAACTATGGTAACTCAGCCGTTAATATCGCGATAAGAACCTGTTAGGCTCTACTAACAAGCCGCAAACAAGAGGCTGAAAACCATCTGCATTTGCCAATCCGGCCCGCATCGGCCGCGCGCCTTTACCGGCCATTAACCCTAACAGGATGATAACCGAGCTCGATCGTTAAGGTTTGCCGCAGAGTCGCCGGCTATTCAAAGGTACGTGTCCGCTCATGAAAAGCACTGCTCCCCTTTTCCGCGCGCTGCTTGCCGTATCTATGCTTTCGGGCTGCTCCAGCTACCGGCCGACGCCGGCCGCATTCCATGAAGTGCTCGACCAGCCCTATCGCCTCGGTGCCGGCGACCGCGTCCGCGTCACCGTGTTCGAGCAGGAAGGATTGACGAACACCTACAGCGTCGACCAGTCCGGCTATCTCTCGCTGCCGCTCGTCGGCAACGTGCCGGCGCGCGGCCATACCGCCCAGCAGCTTGAGGGCGAGATCGCCGAGAAACTCCGCCAGGGCTATTTGCGGGATCCCGACGTTTCAGTCGAAATCGATCGCTACCGACCGATCTTCGTCATGGGTGAAGTGGGCGCGGCGGGCCAGTATTCCTACGTTCCGGGCCTGACCGTGCAGAAAGCCGTCGCAATCGCCGGCGGGTTCACGCCGCGCGCCAACCAGGAAAGCGTCGACATTACCCGCGACATCAACGGCAAAGTGATAACCGGACGCGTGGTGACCTCCGACCCGCTGTTGCCCGGGGATACAGTCTACGTTCGCGAACGCCTGTTTTGACGTGCTGACCAAGTGGCGGACACACTCAGGATCGTCCACTGCTTTCGCTCACCGGTCGGAGGCATCTTTCGGCATGTGCGCGACCTGACCGAGGCTCAGGTTGCCGCCGGCCATGCCGTCGGCATCGTCTGCGATTCGACGACTGGGGGCGATTTCGAGGAACGGCTGTTCGAACAGATGAAAGACAGCCTGGCGCTCGGCATTCACCGAACGCCGATGCAGCGGCATGTCGGGCCAGGCGATCTCGCCTCGGCCCGGCGCACCTACAGGATCATAAAAGAATTGCGGCCGGACGTGCTGCACGGGCATGGCGCCAAAGGTGGCGCCTATGCCCGTCTGTTCGGCTCATTGTTGCGGGTATCCAGGTCTCGCGTAGCCCGCCTTTATTCGCCGCATGGCGGCTCGCTCCACTATGACGAGACCACCGCCATGGGGAAGCTGTTCTTCGCGCTCGAGCGCTTCATGGCTCGCTTCACCGATTGCCTGTTGTTTGTTTCCGATTATGAGCGGCGGACTTATCGCAGGAAGGTCGGCGAGCCGCCCATTCCGAACGCTCTCGTCCACAACGGCCTGCGCGCCGCCGAGTTCGAGCCGGTGCGGACCGAGCACAATGCGGTTGACCTCCTCTATATCGGCATGATGCGAGACCTCAAAGGCCCGGACATCTTCATCGATGCGCTGGGGATAGCCGCAACGGGGCTCGGCCGCCCATTGAAGGCGCTGATGGTCGGCGATGGCGACGACCTGCCGCGCTATCGCGCCCAGGTGAATCAGCGCGGCCTGGACGTCGGCTTCCTGCCGCCGATGCCAGCCCGGCTCGCCTTCGCGCTGGCCAAGCTGGTCGTCGTTCCCTCGCGTGCGGAAGCCATGCCCTACATCGTTCTGGAAGCACTCGCCGCCGGCAAGCCGATCATCGCGACGTCGGTCGGGGGCATACCGGAAATCTTCGACACCGGCTCGCCTTCCCTGATCCAGCCCGACCCACGCGAACTTGGCGACAAGATAAGCACTGCACTGGCCGATCTCGACGCCTACAAGGGCCTGATGCCCGGCGCCGCCAACCTCAAGGCACGCTTCGGCGCCGATGTAATGGCCGCTGAAATCGAAAAAGCTTATTTCGCCGCGCTCAAACAATAGAGCAACTGGTTCCACTCGGCTGCAAAACGCCCTCGGTGAAAGCGTCTCCAAAGCCATCTGTTGTTTCAAGGGTTTCTTAGCTCTCTTTTGCTATTCACGTGAGGGAAACCTACGGACGCCCCATGAACGAAATCGACCCCGCGCGCCGTTTTTCGCTAGACGCGGTGCGCAAATTCGACGCCCCTGCCGAGAACAACACGGCCGGCGGCATGAACGACGTCGCCCGCCAGGTCGCCTCGCAATACCGGCGCGATACGATGTCGCCGATCATGGTGAGCGGCGTCCTGCGCATGGTGGAATTCGCGCTGCTGTTGGTGTCAGGTCTTGCCGTCTATTTCTATTACGTCGGCTTTTTTAACTATCTTGCCTGGCAATACTCACTGACGATCGCCGCCACCTCGTTCCTCGCGGTCGTTCTGCTCGACGTCACCGACTGCTACCAGATCGTCGCGCTGATGCGGCCGATCGCCAATTTCGGCCGGCTCCTGCTCGTCTGGGCCGGAACCTTCGCCTTGATGGCGCTCACCGCCTTCACCATGAAAATGTCGGAAGACTATTCGCGCCTGCTCTTCGGCACGTGGTTCATCGTCGGTTTCGTGCTGATACTGGGTCTCCGCCTGGTGATGTCGAAGCTGATTCGGCGATGGGCGCGCGACGGGCGGATGGAGCGCCGCGCCGTCATCGTCGGCGGCGGCAAGGCGGCGGAGGTGCTGATCCGCTCGGTCGAAAGGCAGCCCTACAACGACATTCGCATCTGCGGCATCTTCGACGACCGCGGCGACAAGCGGTCGCCGCCGGTTGTCGCCGGTTATCCCAAGCTCGGCACAATTTCCGAACTCATCGAATTTGCCCGCATCGCGCGCATCGACATGCTGATCGTATCGCTGCCGCTGACCGCCGAATCGCGCGTGCTGCAGTTATTGAAGAAGCTGTGGGTGCTGCCGGTCGACATCCGGCTATCGGCGCATTCAAACGCGCTGCAGTTCAGGCCGCGCGCCTATTCCTACATCGGCTCGGTGCCGATGCTCGATATCTTCGACAAGCCGATCAACGACTGGGATTCGGTCGCCAAGCGCGCCTTCGACATTGTCTTTTCGATCATCGGCATCATCGTGTTCTCGCCGGTGATGCTGGCGACCGCAATCGCGGTCAAACTCGACAGCAAGGGGCCGGTGCTGTTCCACCAGAAACGACACGGCTTCAACAACGAGATCATCGAGGTCTACAAGTTCCGGTCGATGTACACCGACAAGGCGGACCCGACGGCGAAGCAGACCGTGACCAAGAACGATCCACGCGTCACCCGCGTCGGCCGCTTCATCCGCAAGACCTCGATCGACGAATTGCCGCAGTTCTTCAATTCGCTGTTCGGTTCGCTGTCGCTGGTCGGGCCGCGCCCGCACGCCATTGCCGCGCAGTCGCACAACCTCCTCTACAATGAAGTGGTCGACGGCTATTTCGCCCGCCACAAAGTCAAGCCCGGTGTGACCGGCTGGGCGCAGATCAATGGCTGGCGCGGCGAGATGGACACCAACGAGAAGATTCGCATGCGGACGGAATACGACCTCTATTACATCGAGAACTGGTCGCTCCTGTTCGACCTCAGAATCCTGTTCCTGACGCCGATCCGTCTGCTCAATACGGAAAACGCGTATTGAGCGCGACGGCCTACGAATTGCCGGCGGCGGCGGTCAACGCCAAGCTGATTGCACTGATTGCGTCGGGGGCGGTTTTCCTCGGCGTCTTCCTGTCCGGCTTCGTCATTGCCGAGCCCGCGCCGTACGACCTCTATATGATCGGGCTGATCGTGGTGTGGCCCTTGTTCGGCATGCGCATACAGCGCGCGGCGGTGCCGCTGCTGGTGCTGCTGGTTATCATGAACATCGGCGGTATGATCTCGATGACGCAGATGTCGGACCTCGCCGGCACGCCGCTCTATCTCGCCGTCTCGCTGTTCCTGGCTCTGACCGCGGTTTTCTTCGCTTCGGTAACGGCCGTCCAGCCCAGTCTCTATCGGGTGATCTTCGTCGCCTACGTGGTGTCGGCAGTGCTGACCTCGCTGGTCGGCATAGCCGGCTATTTCCATGCCTTTCCAGGAGCGGAGATCTTCACCAAATACGACCGCGCCGCCGGCGCCTTCCAGGACCCGAACGTGTTCGGGCCTTTCCTGGTGCTGCCGGGCATCTACCTGCTCTATCTGCTGCTTACCGGCTCGGTCGCGCGCATGCCGCTATTGGCGGTGCCGCTGCTGATCATCACCGCCGGCATCTTCTTTTCCTTTTCGCGTGGCGCCTGGGGCATGTTCGCCGTTTCGGCGATCCTGCTGACCGGTGCCTTGTTCCTGCAGAGCGCCAGCGGCAAGTTTAGGCTGCGCGTCGTCGTCATGACCATCGCCGCCGTCGGACTGCTGGTCATCGCAACGATCGTCATCCTGCAACTGCCGGGCGTCGCGGAGATGTTCTCGAACCGCGCACAGCTCGAACAAAGCTACGACACCGCCCGCCTCGGCCGCTTCGCCCGCTACACGATCGGCTTTCAGATGGCGCTGGAGCATCCGTTCGGCATCGGCCCGCTCGTCTTCGGCAAGATGTTCGGCGAGGACACGCACGACATCTGGCTGAAGATGCTGATGGATTACGGCTGGCTCGGCTTCGTGTCGTTCCTGACGCTGACGTGCTGGACGATCGCCGCCGGCTTCCGCATTCTGCTGCGCGACCGGCCCTGGCAGCCTTATCTGCTATGCGCCTATGTCGCGTTCATCGGCAACATCGGGCTCGGCACCTTCATCGACATCGACCACTGGCGCCATGTCTACCTGCTGCTCGGCCTGATCTGGGGTGCCATCGCGCTCGAATACCGCCACCAGTGGCAGTTGCGGGCGGCGCAGCGACCGGCAATCCCCGTTGCTGTTGCTTCAGGCAGGACAGCAACCGAATTCGGTTGACCGGAGCCGGTCTATCACGATACATCGCGACCGGTCCGGAGTGTAGCGCAGCCCGGTAGCGCACTTGACTGGGGGTCAAGGGGTCGTCGGTTCGAATCCGGCCACTCCGACCATTAAAATCCAAGGCTTAGTTTCCCCCCAAACTGGCTATGCAGTCAGTAGCCGCATGGCACCGCCCAGCCGATGGGCCGCGGACGCGGTTTCGGCGGCCTTGATGTTGCGCTGACTGGGCCAGGAGGCGATGGCGCCCGGCTTTCAGACGATCACCGATTGCATGACCGAGGCCGGCTCGACGTGGGGAGATCATGCTGTCCCTCAGTCGGCTGATCGCGGCCGACAAGAGGCGGCCGGCGCCGGCACTTACAATTTTACGCACATGGGAGAGCCCCTAGGCACAAAGACTATATTAGCCAGAGCGAACACAACCATTTCCGCGTTGATGCCGCAACGAAAGCTGCTTGCCTACGTTGCCATTGATCCGAAGCTCCACCAGGAGGACCACATGGCCGACGACAAGAGCACGCGCGACCGAGACCGCCTGGGGTCCAGCCAGGACTACGACGTGGAGCATTTCGCGCGGCAGAATGGCATCGCCGTGGACCAGGTCCCCGAACTGATCCGGGCCAATGACAACGACCGCGCGGGCGTTGCGGAAGCCACCAAGGCGCTCCGGCGGGCGGCCGGCCGGAGCGATCGGACGGCAAGGGAGATCCGCCAGGAAAGAGCACGAATGCACCTCGGCGAAGCGAAAGCTGATTGCCAAAAAAGGTGATTGTCACCATGGGCGAGGATGAGACCGACCGCGAGCGTATCAAGTATCTTCATGCGCGGCTGCTCGCCGATGAGACCGGCATAACGGAAGCGCAGGCGCGCGATCTCATCGAAATGATTGGAATTGATCATGCATCACTCGTGCGCGAGGCACGGAGGCTGAAGTCTAGCCAAAAGCCCGCCGAGAAACCGCGCGGTAGTGCTAGGTAAGGTTTGCCAACCTTCACCGTGAGCCCGTGTTCCACCTTCAATAAAAAGGTCCCGCCGCACATGCCAGAACGGCGGGACTCGATCAGGCGCCTTGCATCAGGCAGGGGTGACTCGGGGGTTGGGCATGCCCGGTGCGCGCGGATCGTAGTGAACACTAGGCGCATCAGCTGCAATGCGTCCACCAACCGTCGGTTGGAAAGGGCTAGTTCAACGCCGGCGGCTGGCCTGGCCTGAACAAGCGCACGCTCAAGGCTTAGTTTCTTCCCGGGGAGGAGCTTTTGGGTCAGGACAATCAGGATAGGGCAATTCTTCACACGGAGAGGGCCTGTCGCCAACGCTGCCATAACGTTCCACGAGTTTTGCGAAACCGTAGGCGAAGGCGAAAAGAAGCGCGAGGACAACCGCTATTCGGACGGCCATCCCGTATTGTAGCAGGATCCTCCCATTGGAGCGCGGGCGGCGTTTTTAATACGTTCGAATGTTGAGTTCGAAAAAGGTTGGCTCTAGTTGAATTGCCGTCGTCCGCAGTTGTAAGGGCGAGCGGACGCTTCGAAGATGACACGCCCTTTCGCCCTTTTCGGGAGAGATGCAATGTCGCTTCAAGGAGCTACCTGTCCTGCCGAGCTGACCATGTTGACCAAAGCACTTGATGCCCGATGCCGTGAACTAGGCCTCGCTGATGGCGATCCAGGCAGAGAAGTGCTCGGCCGCAGGGTGATGGATTTGTTCGAAAGTGGTCAGCTCAGCGCCGAAGATTTGAGACTGGCTCTGAGCGGCGAGATTTTTAACGCCAAAAATCCTTCGGCCGGAGCCGGTGGGCTTTGATACGGCAAGCGGCTATCCGCGCAACCATTTGAATTATTGGTCCAGCGTAGGCTTCCGTACACGCAAGGGCGCGCGTGAACAAATGTGATTTTGCGGTCGGTGCCAGACGGGCTAACTTTACCCATCGAACGAAAGAGGAGAATGATCATGAAGACATTCCTCGCAACAGCCGCGGCACTGACCATGTCCATATCAGCTGCCTCTGCGGATTGCCCCGCGCATTCCAAGGTCCAGGCATCGGTCGACACGCAGACGAGGACAGCGAGCGTCGAGAAGGCCGATATGTCGACTGCCACGGACGCTCAGACGATCAAGAAAGAAGAAGCACAGAAGACCGAATAGCGGTAACGCTCAGCGGTCCCACGCCCCGGATAAGGGGCTACTGGCACACATCCACCCATTCGGCGCCAACGAGTTCCGCCATGCGTTGCGGGCTGAGCCGTACGGCGGCGTTGGTTGCGCCTGCGGCGGGGACGACTTCGTCAAAGGCGCGCAGCGAGACGTCGCAATAGACCGGCAGCGGTGATGGCAGGCCGAACGGACATACGCCGCCGACGGGATGACCGGTCGCGGCGAACACCTGCTCGGCATCCAGCATTCGCGCCTTGCCGCCGAACCGGTCCTTGAACTTGCGGTTGTCCAGCCTGGAGACCCCGCCGGCCACGATCAGCATCGTCTGGTCGCCGGCGCGCAAGCAGATCGTCTTGGCAATCTGCGCCGGCGCTACGCCATGCGCTTCGGCGGCCAGAGGCACCGTCGCCGAGCTTGCCTCCGTGACAATGACGTCAATGTCGGGCGCGTGGGCGGCGAAGAAGGCGCGAACGGATTCGAGGCTCATCTCCAGCAATTTCCGTCTGGCGTCGCCGTGGCGGCCGGCAAGTCCACTACGTGGCCGAAAAAACGAAGCCCGCCAGGGCGACCCATGGCGAGCTCGTGGAATAAAAGCATGGTACGCCGCTACGACACGGATCGCCTTTTGGCAGGCAACACGGCTTCGTCAAACAGAGCGCTTTCCGGAAGTTGAAGCGCGGAGGCAATACGCCGACGTTTCGAAGGATCGGCATCCTTGCCGCTTTCAATGTCGGCGATCTCATAGGCTGCCAGCCCGCACGCCAGGGACAGCTCTTCGATGCTGTATCCACGGGCTTCCCGGGCGGTTCGGACGGCACTGCGTTCAGGCGTAACCGCGCTCGCCGCCAGTTCGGAGTAAGGTTCGCGTTTTGCTATTTGGGGCATTGGCAACTCCGTGGGATGAAAGAGTTAGATCAAATCATGTTGTTGCCTGAGACGATCGGGAGAATGCCCGCTCGCCGGTGATTTGCCAAGCATCAAAGATAGCGTCACGGCATCGTGAACCGACGCCGGAATGAATGGCGGATGCCGGCGAGCTGACATCTGGCCGGATCGTCAGCAAACACAGTTCGGAAACAAAATTCTACAGGCCGGAAAAACTGCCGAAAAACTCCAAGGCGATAGTCCCAACCGCAGCGCTCGAGTCACCGACCTGAATCAGTGACGCTCAAATTCCGCCTGCGCAAAAAGGAAACGAACAAGCCTCTTCTCTCCGCCCTTGGACTTGCAATCGCACTTGCCCTCTCAATGCCGATCATCGGCGCAAGCAGCGCGAATGCAACGACGATGCACACCACCGTCAAGAAGCATCACCGCCATCACTACCATCACCGCGTCCACCACCACTACCGCCACCATCACAAGAAGGTTATGGCGAAGAAGTACTGAAAACATCCTCGGGCGAACAACCGGCAATCAGGCGTTCTGGTCCTTGATCAAACGGCGGCGCGCTTGCCGAGCTTTCCGTGTCGGCGAAAAATGGCGGCGGTCCGCTGACCACCGCCATTTGCTTGTCTCAACGTGCCGATCTTGAACGCCCTCGCGGTGCTTGTTGCTGCCGGCCGCCGAGGAACAGACTGGCGACCAGCCCGACCAGAACCAGCCCGACAGCGGCCGCCGTCGCCGGGTGATCTCGGGCGGTCTTCTCGATCGCCCGGCCTTGCCTTCTGATTGTCGGCAAGGCGTCGCCGAGGCGCTCAGTGATATCCGAATAATAATCCGACGCGGTATCGCGCCCGTCTTCGTAAAGGGCGCCGCCCTGCTTCAACACGGCTTTCTTCAAGGTGGCCAGTTCCCTGGTCAAGGCCGCGACCTGCTTGTTCAGATCGGTGTCGGAGATGCTCGAAAGCGATGCCATGACGTGCTTCCTTCATCTGTAGAAGGAAGCCTAACGCATGACCCTGAAGACCGTTCCGGTCAGCCCGGCGGGCTCTAGCGAACCTGATCGAGCAGGCGCTTGCATTCAAGGAGATCGAACAGCGCCTCCTGCAGCAATGCGCGATTGTCACGGGAAAGTTTTGACGTGTCCGGCGGAACCGGACCTTCCTCGTCGGTCTTGCCGATGCCGAAAAAACGACGGCTGGGTTTCACCCTCGGCTGGCCGACCAGCATTTCGTCGTCCGGGCCGCGCGGCTGCGCCGCTTGCGTCAGCAGTACCGTGTCAGCCTGTCGGCGCTGCGAGATCGCCTCGACCGCCGCCATGTCGCCACTGCCGAGGGCGATCAGAAACTGGTTGCCGTTCTCGCGCAACAGCTTCTGCACGCCCTTGATCGTATAGCCCTGATCGTAGAGCATATGGCGAATACCCTTGATCAGTTCGACGTCCTGCGGACGGTAGTAGCGGCGGCCGCCGCCGCGCTTCATCGGCTTGATCTGGTTGAAACGCGTCTCCCAGAAGCGCAGCACGTGCTGCGGCAAATCCAGATCCTCCGCGACCTCGCTGATGGTGCGGAAAGCATCAGGGCTCTTGTCCATGGGCGAATCCTCACGCTAGAGCATGATCGCGAAAGGCGGGAACCGGGTTCGGGCGACATCACGCTTAACAAAGAGAGCAGCTTTCCGTCCCGCCGGAGCGGATCACACCCAAATACCGATCCGGCCTACCGAATCGCATCTTATTTCAGCGGTTTATGAAACAATATTCAAGCCCAGCGCAAAAGCAGGGTTCGTTTTTCAACCGAAGTCTGGAGCATGATTCTCGGCAAAGTGGATCGGGCGTCTACTTGCTGCCCTTGGCTTTGCTGTTTTGATGGGAGCGCAGGATACGGTTCTTCAGCACGTTCGACGACTTAAAGGTCATCACCCGGCGCGGCAGGATCGGCACTTCCTCACCGGTCTTGGGATTGCGCCCGATGCGCTCGTTTTTGGAGCGGACGTGGAAGGTCGCGAAGGACGACAGCTTCACCGTCTCGCCGCGAACGATCGCCTCGCAGATCTCATTCAGCACCGCCTCGACAAGCTCGGCCGATTCAGTACGCGACAGCCCAACCTTGCGGTAAACGGCTTCGGCGAGGTCGGCGCGCGTAAGTGTCTTTCCCCCCATACGAACCGTCCCATCAGCTCAAAAACATAAATCGATACAAGCAACGGCAGAACCTAAGTAATTGATCCGTCAAGGTCAAGGACCCGAACCCGATAGTTCGGCACTTACCAGCGGAGCAGGACGGCGCCCCAGGTGAAGCCGCCGCCCATCGCCTCAAGCAGTACTAGGTCACCCTTTTTGATGCGACCGTCGGCGACGGCCGCGGACAGTGCCAGCGGCACGGAAGCAGCCGAGGTATTACCGTGCAAATCGACGGTCACCACCACCTTCCGCTCCTCAATCCCGAGCTTTTTGGCCGAAGCGTCAATAATTCGTTTATTGGCTTGATGCGGCACGAACCAGTCGAGATCGGCGGCGCTGATGCCGGCCTGTGCGAACGTCGCTTCGATGACGTCGGTGATCATGCCGACCGCATGCTTGAACACTTCGCGGCCTTCCATCCTGAGGTGCCCGACCGTTCCCGTGGTCGACGGCCCACCGTCGACGAAAAGCTTGTCCTTGTGGATGCCGTCGGAGCGCAGGCTGGCCGCCAGAACGCCTCGGTCGGCGATGCCGCCTGCCCCCGTGCCTGCTTCCAGCACCATCGCGCCGGCGCCGTCGCCGAACAAAACGCAGGTCGAGCGGTCGTTCCAGTCGAGAATGCGCGAAAACGTTTCCGAGCCGATCACCAGCACGCGTCTGGCCAAGCCGCCGCGGATATAGAGGTCGGCGGTCGTCACTGCATAGACGAAGCCCGAGCAGACCGCCTGCAGGTCGAAGGCAAAACCGTGGTGCATGCCGAGCCGGTTCTGGATCTCGACCGCGGTCGCGGGAAAGGTGTTGTTGGGCGTCGAGGTCGCCAGCACGATCAGGTCGATGTCGTCAGCCGTCAGGCCGGCGTTGTCGAGGGCTGCGCGCGCTGCCGCCTCGCCCAGCGAGGCCGTCGTCTCGTCGTCGGCCGCGATGTGGCGCTGGCGAATACCGGTGCGCTGGACGATCCACTCGTCCGACGTCTCGACCATGCCTTCGAAATCGGCATTCTTCATAATGCGGCGGGGCAGCGCGGCGCCCGTGCCGCGCACGACTGATCTGATCAATGCTCTTTCCTATTCCTTTGCGTCGATGACGACGTCGGATTTCCGGATTGTCTGGGCATTCGGATTGCGGGCATGGAACAGGTCGAGATCGGCTTCGATGCGGTCAAGTAGATTGTTGCGCACCATGTCGTAGCCAAGCTCGATCGCCGCCGCGAAGCCATCCGAATCAGCCCCGCCATGGCTTTTCACCACGATGCCGTTCAATCCGAGGAAGACGCCGCCATTGGAACGGCCGACATCCATCTTCTCGCGCAGGCGATCGAAGGCGGACTTGGCGAAGATATAGCCGATCCTGGCCATCAGCGTCCGGTTCATCGCCGCGCGCAGATAGCCGGCGATCTGCCTGACCGTGCCTTCCGCCGTCTTGAGCGCGATATTGCCGGCAAATCCTTCGGTAACGACGACGTCGACACTGCCCTTGCCGATGTCGTCACCCTCGACAAAGCCATGGTAGTTCATCGAGGCCATGTTGGCCTCGCGCAGCATACGGCCCGCCTCCTTGACCTCCTCCTGGCCCTTGATCTCCTCGACGCCGACATTCAGCAGCCCGACACTCGGCCGTTCGATGCCGAAAACCGAGCGCGCCATGCCGGTGCCAAGAATGGCAAAATCAACCAGTTGATGCGCATCCGCGCCGATGGTAGCGCCGACGTCCAGTACCACGCTTTCGCCGCGCAAGGTCGGCCAGAGCGCCGCGATTGCCGGGCGGTCGATGGTCGCCATGGTGCGAAGGCAGAATCTGGACATCGCCATCAGCGCGCCGGTATTGCCGGCCGAGATGCAGGCATCGGCAGTGCCTGCCTTGACCGCCTCGACGGCCTTCCACATCGATGATTTCCAGCGACCATGGCGCAGCGCCTGGCTCGGCTTGTCGTCCATCCGGACTGCGATCTCGCAGTGGATGAACTCGCTCACTTCCGCCAGCTTGGGGAATTTGGCGAGTTCGGGCCGTACCACTTCTTCACGCCCATAAATGACGAAGCGTATATCCGGACGGCGGGTGGCGACAGTCATGAGCGCCGGGATGACCACGCTTGGCCCGTGATCGCCGCCCATGGCATCAATGGAAATCCTGATCACGCGGTGTTCATCTCACGGTTGCTTGGCCAGCGGGCTTGCCAAGGTACGGGGCTCGCGAAGGTTCGGCGAAAATAACGGTTTTGGGCTGCCGCACAACCAACTTTTCTCAAATTGGGTCAGCTATCAGGATTTTCCCAGCAGTGATCTGAGCTTCTGCTGGAATTCATTCTCCACAGGCTCGGCATCGCCGGCTACCTCCAGCGACACACCCGGCTTGCGCGGATAGGGATCGATCGCCAAGCCAAAGAACTGCTCGGCAAGCGCCCCGACGTCGATCGCGTCGCCGGAAAAGGTTTCCGGGCTGTCCGGCCCTTCGGCGTCGAGCAGGATCTCACCGCCGCCGTCGAAACCTTGCCGTCCGAGCTTGGATTGCTCCGGCAGGAACAGCGCCTCGACCGGCTCGTCGATATGCGCCTCGACCGGGTCGAGGGTGACGATGCAGGCCTGCGTTATATCGGCCTCGACATGGCCGCTGACTTTCACCCCGTTGCGCTTCCAGGGCTCGACCAGGAGTTCGGCGCGATAGTTCTCGACCGAAAGCAGCTCGTGCTCGACGGCCAGCAGGGCGCGCTGCCCGGCGTCGGCATCGATCACCACCGGCAGCCCCTTTTGCGGCAGCCGGGCGACATTTGCCAGGAATGACACTGGGCTGTGGGAATCAGGATGTTTCATCTTCGCCTCCACTTCGCCGCCTTCACTCGGCCCGCCATCGCTCAGAGTTGGCCACGGGAAATGCCACCGTGCCGGAAACGATCGATTCGGTCGGCTGTTCCGTGAGTTGCCTTGATGCATCGGCGGCATAGAGTGCCAGTTGCGACGCTTGCGGCCAGGCGCCGGCGTCGGGCCTGACATTGCGGGCAAGGGCGGCGGCAAGTGCATCATGGTCATTTCGTTGCAGCGCATCGTCATAGGCGGCGGTGCGGCCATAGAACATCTTCGCCAGTTTCCGCATGCGCTTCGGCACGCCGACGTCGCCAATGCCCAATTCCCGCAGCGAATGTTCGACATCCATGAAGAACTCGTCGATCAGCACCTGCGCAACCTCTGCCGCAGCACCACCCTCGCCGCGCAACCGGTGCTGGAACAGGAACATGTGCAACGACAGCATCTCGAAGCGGCCGAGCGGTGTGTCCGGCACGTTCCAGGCGGAATAAAACACCGTTTGCCGCGCCGCCGCCACGATTTGTGCGTAAAGCGCCTCGGTGATGGCGCGGTTGGCATGTCGTTCGCGGCCAAAGAGGCGCTGGAACATTTGAGGGTGGTCTCCCGGGACCGTTTGTTGAAGTGGCCTTGTTGCATCGGCAAGCAAGCTGGTTTACCGGTTTTGCGGCCCAGCGCAAGTTGCGGCCAGCTTATGGAGTTGTAGTTGCGCGCGCTGAAATTCAAGTCGACTTTCCTGCCCAGGCCCGCCGGTGCGGTTTCGCTGCTGGTGATCGCCGCGGCGCTTTCCGCCTGCAATTCGTCCAAGATGATCGGCGATCTCAATCCGAGCGAGACGCTGACGCAGGGCTACGTCATCGACCAGCAGGCGATCGACCTGGTGCCGGTCGGCTCAAGTCGCGAACAGGTGCTGCTGGCGCTCGGCACTCCCTCGACGAAGGCGACCTTCGACAACGAGGCCTTTTATTACATTTCGCAGACGCGCAAGCGCTATGTCGCCTTCGACAAGCCGCGGCTGGTCGACCAGCATGTGCTGGCGGTCTATTTTGGCGATGACGGGCGCGTCACCCAGATAGCCAATTACGGCCTGAAGGACGGCAAGGTGTTCGACTTCATCTCGCGCACCACGCCGACCGGCGGCAAGGACCAGAACTTCCTCAGCCAGATCATCAGTGGCGCCAGCAAGCTGGCGCCTGGTATTCCGGGCGCCAGCGGCGGCAGCACGCTCGGCGGCAGCTGATCCACCCCGGCGATATCGGCTTTCGTTCCTTTCGCTTCCCTGTAAGCGGCACATCTCAGGCAACGAAAAACCCGCGGGAGCGATCCCGCGGGTTTTGTCTTGAGGCGTAGCGGCTGAGCTTAGCCGTGCGCGAGAACGGCCAGCAACAGCAGCGCGACGATGTTGGTGATCTTGATCGCCGGGTTGACCGCCGGGCCGGCAGTATCCTTGTAGGGATCGCCGACCGTGTCGCCGGTCACCGAGGCCTTGTGCGCTTCGGAGCCCTTGAGGTGCTTGAGGCCGTCCTTGTCGACGAAACCATCTTCGAACGACTTCTTGGCGTTGTCCCAGGCACCGCCGCCGGAGGTCATCGAGATGGCGACGAAAAGGCCGTTGACGATGACGCCGAGCAGCGAGGCGCCGAGCGCGGCAAAGGCGGATGCCTTCGAACCGGAGATCAGGAGGACGCCGAAATAGACCACCAGCGGCGCCAGCACCGGCAGCAATGACGGAACGATCATCTCCCGGATCGCTGCCTTGGTCAGAAGGTCGACGGCGCGCGCATAGTTCGGCTTCGAGGTGCCGGCCATGATGCCCGGATCCTCGCGGAACTGCTTGCGCACCTCCTGGACGATAGCACCCGCGGCGCGGCCGACGGCGGTCATGGCGATGCCGCCGAACAGATACGGGATCAGGCCACCGAAGATCAGGCCGGCGACGACGTAAGGATTGGAGAGGTCGAAGGAGACGTCGCCCATGCCCTGGAAGTAGGGGTATTTGTCGCCATTGGCGGCAAAGAACTTCAGGTCGTTAGAGTAGGCCGCGAACAGCACCAGCGCGCCGAGGCCGGCCGAACCGATAGCGTAGCCCTTGGTTACCGCCTTGGTGGTGTTGCCGACAGCGTCGAGCGCGTCGGTGGACTGGCGCACTTCCTTGGGCAGGCCGGCCATTTCGGCAATGCCGCCGGCATTGTCGGTGACCGGGCCGAAGGCGTCGAGCGCGACGATCATGCCGGCGAGGCCAAGCATCGTTGTCACCGCGATCGCCGTGCCGTAGAGGCCGGCAAGCTGGTATGTCGAGATGATGCCGCCGACGATGACGATCGCCGGCAACGCCGTCGATTCCAGAGAGACCGCTAGGCCCTGGATGACGTTGGTGCCGTGACCGGTGACCGAGGCCTGGGCGATCGAGTTCACCGGGCGCTTGTCGGTGCCGGTATAATATTCGGTGATCACCACGATCAGGCCGGTTACCAAAAGGCCGACCAGGCCGCAGATGAACAGGTTCGTGCCGGTGATGGCCATGCCGGCGACGGTGCCGATCTCGCCCCAGCCGATACATGCCGAAGTGGCGACGGCAAGGCCGACGATCGACAGCAGGCCGGTGACGATCAGGCCCTTGTAGAGCGCGCCCATGATCGAGCCACTGGAACCGAGCTTGACGAAGAAGGTGCCGACGATCGAGGTCAGGATGCAGGCGCCGCAGATGGCCAGCGGATAGAGCATAGCCGAGCTGAGAACGGCGGTGCCGCGAAGAAGATGGCGGCGAGCACCATGGTGGCGACGACGGTTACCGCATAGGTCTCGAACAGGTCGGCGGCCATGCCGGCGCAATCGCCGACATTGTCGCCGACATTGTCGGCAATGGTCGCCGGATTGCGTGGATCGTCTTCGGGAATGCCGGCTTCAACCTTGCCGACGAGATCCCCGCCGACGTCGGCGCCTTTTGTGAAGATGCCGCCGCCAAGACGGGCGAAGATCGAGATCAGCGAGGCGCCGAAGCCGAGCGAAACAAGCGAGTCGATGACGACGCGATCGTTGGGCTGCAGACCCATGAACTGGGTCAGGATCAGGTAGTAGATCGAGACGCCGAGCAGGGCCAGGCCAGCAACCAGCATGCCAGTGATAGCGCCCGACTTGAAGGCGATCTCGAGGCCGGCAGCGAGGCTGTTGGAAGCTGCCTGCGCGGTGCGCACATTGGCGCGCACCGAGACGTGCATGCCGATGAAGCCGGCGGCACCCGATAGAACGGCGCCGATCAGGAAGCCGATGGCGGCGGTGATCGAAAGCAGCCACCAGGCGAGCAGCAGGACCACGACGCCGACGATGGCGATGGTGGTGTACTGGCGCGCCAGATAAGCCTGAGCGCCTTCGCGGATGGCCGCGGAAATTTCCTGCATGCGTGCATTGCCCTGATCGGCCGCGAGAACCGAACGTGTCGCCCAGATGGCGTAAAGGACTGAAAGCAGACCGCAGGCGATGACAGCTGAAATTATGGTCATTGCCGAATTTTCCTCGATTGGTGGCCCAAAAGAACCCCTCCCCGGGCCGTTGAGACAGGGACGAATTTCCGCAACCGGAATCCGTCCCCTCGCAGCGGCTTATGCGAAACAGGGCTCGGAACGTCAAGATATTGTTCGGTTCCTGTCCGGCTTTCGCCCAAAAGATCCCGGGTTTCGTCCAAAACGCTGGACGGCAGTGCGCCTATCGACACTGCCGTCCGGTTAGTTCGATCGAAATCGGCGAACGGCCGTCAGGCTTTGCGCGGGTCGCCGTCCGGCTGGATGACGAAGACCAGCACCACCAGCATGGTCATGTAGAATTTGAACGCCGCCTCCTGACCATTCCATGTCGAAGACTGCCACATGGCGAACCACTCGCCGCCAACGACCATGAAGCCGAAATACCAAACGAGGAAGCCCATGGTGGCGGCAATGATGGCGAACTTCTTGGCGTCGTTGAAAGCTTCTCCGCTGGCGTTGCGCGCCTGCCAGAGTTGCCAGGCGGCGATCAGGTAGAGCAGACAGGTCAGCGCCTCGCCAATAATGATCAGCCAGTAGCCCGCCGTCCACAAGGCCGGGGTGGTGATCGAGCGGTACATCAGCGCATTGCCGGGAAAGGTCGTGTCCATGCTCAGCACATGCTGGACAAAGGCGAAGTTTGAGCCGTAATCGGTGATGTTGCCGAAGGCGACGAGGAAGGCGAAAGCCGCCAGACACAAACACATGACGATCTTGGAGAAGCGCGCGGTCATGGCAAGAACTCCTGCTGAAAGATCGGGGCAGCGCACTCATCAATCGCCGAGTCCCGAAGATCGCGCAACGGGTGGGCCAGTGACCATCGTGCTCACAGCCATTGCGAGACATTATGCCGGCAAGCAAGACATTGCCGAGACTGTCGAAGTCCTCGATCTCGACAGTGATTGCGCGGTGGGCGACTTGGTCTCTGTGGTTAGAGCCGGCACACAGCACGATTTCGCCATCATCCGCCGCCGCTGGATCGCCAGCGAGACGGGCACCACGCTCGAACTGACGCTCGATCATCCAGCGCGTTCAACCGGCCGCTGAAAGAAACGAACTTCGCCCCGAGAGGTTACTCGGCCTCGCGTCCCATGCGCCGGCCCGTGTAGCGCTCGATCGCCGACAGCCCGTCATAGATCAGCACGGCAAGGGCGGCGACGATCAGGCCGCCCTGCAGGATGAAGGCGAGGTTGTTCGACAGCAGGCCGGCGATGATCACCTCGCCCAGTGTCCTCGCTGCCACCGTCGAGCCGATGGTCGCGGTGGCGAGGCTGATCACCACCGAAAGCCGGATGCCGCCGAGAATGATCGGCGCGCTGAGCGGCAGCTCGATCTTGACCAGCCTTTGCCAGCCGGACATCCCGGCGCCATGCGCCGCCTCGACGACGTTGGCCGGCAGCGTCGTCAGGCCGGTCAGCGCATTCTCGAAGATCGGCAGCAGGCCATAGAGAAACAGCGCAATCAGCGTCGGCTTTTCGCCGAAGCCGACCGCCGGCACGGCAAGCGCCAGTACCGCCACCGGCGGAAAGGTCTGGCCTATATTGACCAGGCTGCGCGACAGCGGCAGGAATTCGGCGCCGGCTGGCCTGGTGACCAGAATGGCGAGCGCGACCGCAACGATTGTCGCGGCAACCGTCGCGATCAGCACGGTCCGCAGATGCAGCAGCGTCAGCGTCAACAGGCTGCCCTGATTGTAGATTACCGGCGCGTTGTTCTCTGTCAGCGGCTTCAGCAGCGGTTCGAACCAGCCGGGATTGGTGACGAAGGCAATAAGCACCACCACCAGGGCAAGCCTGAGCAGCGAGGGAAGCCAAGCCTTCATGCCGGCCTCGCCGCTCGCTTAACCAGCCCGTCCACCGTGACGCGGCCAAGCGGCTTGCCGTCGGTATCTTTCACCGGCAGCGCCGGGCGGCCCGACCACAGGAGTTCGGCGAGCGCGTCGCGCTGGCTGGCATCACCGGGGATCGCCTCGCCTTCGGCGGTGCCTTTTTCCACCGCGTCGCGGACCCGGCCAAGCGACAACAGCCGGAACGGTTTTTCGCTCGCACCTACCAGGGTTTCGACAAACGCACTGGCCGGTTTTGCCAGTATCTCGGCCGGCCCGGCATATTGCACCACTTTGCCGCCATCCATCACTGCGATCTTGTCGCCCATGTGAACAGCCTCTTCCATGTCATGGGTGACAAGGATGATGGTGGTGCCGAAGCGCTTCTGGATCGCCAGCAGATCCTCCTGCGCCTTGTTGCGGATGATCGGATCGAGCGCGCCGAACGGCTCATCCATCAACAGCACGTTGGGTTCCGCGGCAAGCGCGCGGGCGACGCCGACGCGCTGCTGCTGGCCGCCGGAAAGCTCATGCGGATAGCGTGGCCCGTAGGCTTCGGGGTCGAGTTGGTAGAGCGTCATCAGCTCGTCGACGCGGGCCTTGATGCGGTTGGCATCTCAGCCAAGCAATACCGGCACAGTGGCGATGTTCTGCGCCACCGTGCGATGCGGAAACAGGCCGTGGCCCTGGATGGCATAGCCGATGCTGCGACGCAGCTCGTAATCCGGCACCGAGCGGTTGTCTACGCCGTCGAGCTTGATCACGCCCGATGTCGGCTCGACCAGCCGGTTGATCATGCGAAGCAGCGTCGTCTTGCCGGAGCCGGAGGTGCCGACGATGACGGCGATGCTGCGCGGCTCGATTACTATCGACACGTCGTCGACGACTGTCGTCTCGCCGTAGCGTTTGGTAATGCCTTCGATCTCGATCATGCCGTTTCAACCCTGCGCTTGCCGGCGGTCATTTCGATCACTGCATCGAGGATGATAGCGGCGGCGAAGGCCAGCGCCACCGTGGGCACGGCACCGAGCAGCACCAGGTCCATCGCCGTCTGGCCGACGCCCTGGAACACGAACACGCCAAAGCCGCCGCCGCCGATCAGCGCCGCAATCGTAGCGAGACCGATATTCTGCACCAGCACGATGCGGATGCCGGTGAGGATCACCGGGAAGGCCAGCGGAAACTCGACGCCGAACAGCCGCTGGCGGTCGGTCATGCCCATGCCGCGCGCTGCGTCGTTGGCGGCACGCGGCACACCGGCAAGACCGACCACGGTGTTGGCCACCACCGGCAGCAGCGAATAAAGGAACAGGGCGACGAAAGCCGGCGCTGTGCCGATGCCGCGAATGCCGAGCGCGGCAGCTCCCGGCACATGCGAAGCAACCCAGCCGAGCGGTGCGATCAAGAGGCCGAACAGCGCGATCGAAGGAATAGTCTGGATGATGTTCAGTACGTTGAGCACACCGGCCCGCAATTTCTCGACGCGGTGGCAAAGGATGCCTAGCGGCAAGCCGATAATTACTGCTGCCGCCAGTGAACCCAGCGCCAACGTCGCGTGCTTGGAGCCTTCCGCCCAAAAACTATCTGCGCGATTGAAATATTCCTTGAGGATCGACAGGCTGTTCCAGCTCCCCGAGACCAGCAGCAGGCCGATCGCCGCTGCGGCGACAACAAGCACGCCGACCCGTGCCTGCGGCGACAGGTTCAGCCTTGTAAGCACGTCGGCGAGCAGAAGCGTGAAGGCGAAGATAAGCAGCCAGAAGCCCGAAGCCGGCGAGATACGGGCGAAGGTGTTGCCGGCGGGCGTCAGGAAGCTGCCGGCAACGCCGATCAGCAGCGCCAGCGCCCCAAGTGCAACCACACTGGCGGCGAGGCGTAGAGCAAGCGGCGTTTTCAGCAGCGCAATGAGCGCCGCTGCGACAACAATCGCCATCAATAGCGGACCGACCGTCGCAGGCAAAGATTCGAGGATCGAGCGCGCCTCGCCGGGTACGATGCGATTGGCGCGGAACGTGGCAAATGGTGCCGCAAAAGCCGCATAGGCTGATATCGCCGCGATGACCACGCCGAGCTTGTCGAACCGGATGCGCACGCCCTCCCCCATCGGCCGATCCGGCGCACCTCGAAAGCGGCGCGCCGGAATCGCCTTACTTCAGGAAGCCGTTCTTTTTCAAAAAGTCCTCAGCGACGCCCTTGACCGGCTCGCCGCCAACCTGCACGCGGCCATTCAACTCCTGCAGCGTGACGAGATCGAGCTTGGCGAAGACCGGCTTCAGCAGCGTCTCGATTTCGGGATGCTCCTTCAGCACCGCCTCGCGGATGATCGGCGCCGGCTGATAGACCGGCTGCACACCCTTGTCGTCTTCAAGCACGACGAGGCCGGAAGGCGCGATGCCGCCGTCGGTGCCATAGACCATGGCGGCGTTGGCGCCGTTAGTCTGGTTGGCCGCAGCGGCAATGGTCGCCGCCGTGTCGCCGCCCGAGAGCGTGATCAACTGGTCCGGCTTCAGTGTGAAGCCATAGGTCGTCTGGAAAGCGGGCAGCGCGGCCGCCGAATTGACGAACTCGGCGGAGGCCGCCAGCACCACCTTGCCGCTGCCCGAAACGTATTTGCCGAAGTCGGACAGCGTCACAAGCTTGTTGGTCTCGGCGACCTCCTTGCGCAGGGCGATCGCCCAGGTGTTGTTGGCCGGTGACGGGGACAGCCAGACGATCTTGTTGGCGTCGTAGTCGAGCTTCTTGGCAGTCTCGTACGCCTTGGCGGCATCTTTCCAGACCGGATCGTCGGCCTTCTCGAAGAAGAAGGCGGCGTTGCCGGTGTATTCCGGATAGATGTCGATCTCGCCGGCTGTAATCGCCTTGCGTACCACGGGCGTGCCGCCGAGCTGGATGCGGTCGGTGGTCTGGATATTGTTGGCGTTCAGCACCAGCTGGATGATGTTGCCGAGCACACCGCCCTCGGTGTCGATCTTCGACGACACCACCACCTGGGCGCTTGCCGAGGCTGCCGTGATGCCGAGCGCCAGTACAGCACCGGCCAGAACCTTGATTGAAAACATCTCACAAATCCCTTGCTGTGAACCGGAATACGGCTGCCGCATATGAGCATGGCTTCGATGCCCCGTCGGGGTACACGGTTTCATAAGAAGAGGGATGGGCGCAATAATTTTGTTCGAATGCGAGTGACTCCGCTGCCGCGCCGTCCCGACAGCGTGACGTCAGTTGGCCGCGCGCAAGCCCGTCATCTTCAACACGCCCAGTGCCACGAAGCACAGCACGACGACCGGGAAAATCATCCAGTTCAGCATCTCCCAGCCCCAGGCATTGTAGACCGCCCCCGACATCAGTGAGGCGAAGGCGACGGAGCCGAACAGGACGAAATCGTGGAACCCCTGGACCTTGCCTTTTTCGGACGGCTGGTAGCTGTCGGCCACCATGGCGGTGGCGCCGATGAAGCTGAAGTTCCAGCCGAGGCCGAGCAGGATCAGCGTCGTCCAGAACTGCCACAGTGCCAACCCCGACAGCGCGACTATACCGCAGCCAATGAGCAGCACCAGGCCGATGGCCACGATCCGCTCCGCGCCAAAACGATGGATCAGCGACCCCGTAAAGAAGCTCGGCGCGAACATCGCCATGACGTGCCAGGAAATGCCGAGCGTGGCGTCGTCGGTCGACAGGCCGCAGCCGACCATGGCCAGCGGCGCTCCGGTCATGACGAAGCTCATCAGCGCGTAGCTGCCGACGGCGCAAAACAGCGCCGCGACGAAGCGCGGCCTGGTGACGATTTCTGAGAGCGGCCGGGCGTCGCTGTCGGCGATTTCCACCTTGTCGGTTGCCTTGGCCGGGATGCGCAACAAAGAGAGAATGGCGGCGCCGACCGCCGCCAGCACCAGGATGGACGCAAACGAGCCGGCAAACTTCACCGGCGAGAACAGATCGCCGGTGAAGATGACGATCTGCGGCCCAAGGATGGCCGTGACGATGCCGCCGGCCAGCACGAAGGAGATGGCGCGCGCCTTGAATTCAGGCGGCGCATTGTCGGCGGCCGCAAAGCGGAACTGCTGGACGAAGGCGCCGCCGATCCCGATCACGGCCAAGCCGAAAGCGAACAGCCAGAAGCTGGCATGAAACAGCGCCAGCGTGGCGACCAGGCCGCCAAGTGCTGTCACCGCCGTGCCGGTCATGAAACCGTCGCGCTGGCCGAGCCGGCGGATGATCGCCGCGGCCGGCAGGGAACCGAGCGCCACGCCGACATTGAAACCGGTGATCGGCGCGGTTGCCAGCGACTTGTCGGCGTCGAGCAGGTACTGCCCGGCCAATCCGCCCATCGAAATGGCGATGGGTGCGGCCGAGCCGATGATCGCCTGCGAGGCTGCGAGGATGAAGGCGGTACGACGCGCTTCCTTGCCCGCCTCAACGGCGACGACAGCAGTCATGAGGCGTCCTTGCCGCGGCCCTCGCCACGCACCCGGCGCGACACGCGATCAAGCACCGCATTGACCAGTTTCGGCTCGTCTTCTTCGTAAAATGCCTTGGCGATGTCGACATATTCGGAGACGATGACCGCCACCGGCACGTCCTCGCGTTGCATCAGCTCGTAGACGCCGGCGCGCAATATGGCGCGCAATGTCGAATCGAGCCTCGACAGCGGCCAGTCCTCGGTCAGCGCCTGTCGGATGACTGGATCGATCGTCTTCTGGTGCTCGACAACGCCGGCAAGAATGGCGCGGAACCATTGCGCATCGGCTTCGCGATAGAGCGCGCCGTCGACTTCCTTGCCGAGCCTGAACGCCTCGTATTCGGCGGTGATCTCAAACACACCGCTGCCGGCGACGTCCATCTGGTAGAGCGCCTGCACAGCGGCCAGACGGGCGGCACCGCGCTTGTTGGCATGGCGAACCGCAGGCTGGCCGGGCAAAGCGGGTTCGCTCACGTTCGCTCTCCCAGCTGTTCCTTTAGAGCGATCATGGTCAGCGCCGCACGCGCCGCAAAGCCGCCCTTGTCGCCTTCCGAACGCCTGGCCCGTGTCCAGGCCTGTTCGTCGTTTTCGGTGGTCAGGATGCCGTTGCCGATGCAGACCGCATCCTGCACGGACAGGTCCATCAGGGCACGGCTGGATTCATTGGCGACGATATCGAAATGATAAGTGTCGCCGCGGATCACCGTGCCGAGGGCGACGAAACCGTCATAGTTCGTCCCGCCTTCGGAGGCACCGTCGAGTGCGAAGGAAATCACCGCCGGGATTTCGAGCGAGCCAGGAACGGTGACGACATCGTATGTCGCGCCCGCTTCATCGAGCACGCTGGTCGCGCCTTCGAGCAACGCGTCGGCAAGATCGTCGTGAAAGCGCGCCTCGATGACAAGAAGGTGGGCCTTCTTCTTCGGACGGATGAACGCTTTGCCGTGTTGGGATGTGCCTGCCATAGATGTCTCCGGGGATCGCCGGTGACTTAGGCCGAAGCCGGTTTGATCGCAAGCGGAAGATTGCCGAAGGAACGTTCAAGGCCAACCCGGTGGCGGTCGCATTAGGGAATGGGCTTTATGGACGACCGCCTCAAAGTCCCTCCTTCGCCGCCTCCACCAATCGCGCCGCATAGCGGGCCATGGTGTCGATCTCGAGATTGACCCAGTCGCCGACCTGGCGTTCGCCCCAGGTGGTAACGGTCAGCGAATGGTGGATCAACAGCACGTCGAAGCGGGTGCCTTCGACCTTGTTGACGGTTAGCGAAGTGCCGTCGAGTGCGACGGAACCCTTGGGGGCGATGAATTTGGCAAGCTCGCGCGGTGCATCCAGGGTAAAGCGCACGGCGTCACCCTCTTCCTTGCGGGCCACGATCTCGGCCATGCCGTCGACATGGCCTGACACGATATGGCCGCCAAGCTCGTCGCCGATCTTCAGCGCCCGCTCCAGGTTGATACGCGTGCCGGATTTCCAGCCCATCGCGGTCGTCAGCCTGAGCGCCTCTTCCCAGGCCTCGACCTCGAACCAACGTGCGTTGGCGCCATCTTCCGGCAATCCCGTCACCGTCAGGCAGACGCCGCCGCAGGAAATCGAGGCGCCGATGGCAATGGTCTGCGGATCGTAGGCGGTGTCGATACGCAAACCTACGCCTTCCCTGAGCGGCTTCACGGCAGCGACGGTGCCGACATCGGTGATGATTCCAGTGAACATTAGTTTGGCCCCGTGAACATCAGTTCGGTCCTAGATGTCTCTTATCCATTCCGCATATGCGTCTTCGCCGAAACGCATGTTGCGCAATTTGCGAAATCCCGGTGGGATATTGTTGGCATCGATTGGCGATACTATGCCGCCCTCGCCGATCGCGTCCGGCCCCCGAAACAGCACGATGCGATCAACCAGTTGTTCATCGAGGAACGCCTTGGCCACCCTGGCGCCGCCCTCGACCAGGAGGCTGGCCATGCCGAGCGCCGCCAGATCCTCGAGCAGTTCTGGCAACGCAATATCGCCTTCATACGTCTCAGTGCCGATGAAGCGAACGCCGGCGCGTTCGAGCGCGGCGCGCCGGTGCGGATCGGCCTCGGCGCAGGCAGCGATATAGAGCGGCACACGGTCGACGCCGGCGACCAGTTTCGAAGTCTCGGGTAGCCTGATCTGACGGTCGAGCACGATGCGCGCCGGCGAACGGCTCTCCAGTCCCGGAAGCCTAACCGTCAGCGCCGGATCGTCCTCCAGTGCCGTGCCGATGCCGATCAATATGCCATCGGCTTCGGCGCGCATCAGATAGACTTCGCGCCGGGCGATGTCGCCGGTGATGGAGACCTGCCCCTCGCCTTTCACGCCGATCTTGTTGTCGCTCGAAAGCGCAAGCTTCAGGATCACTTCCGGACGTTTTTTCAGAGATCGAATCAAATAGCCGGCCATCTGCTCCGCGGCCTCGGCCGCCAGCACTTTTTCCACCACCTCGACGCCAGCGGCGTGCAAGATTGCATAGCCCTTGCCGGAAACACGCGGGTCCGGATCGCTGGCAGCGCCAACCACACGAGTCACGCCGGCACTGACCAGCGCATTGGCGCAAGGCGGCGTGCGGCCGTGATGGGCGCAGGGCTCCAGCGTTACATAGGCGGTGGCGCCGCGCGCCAGTTCGCCGGCCTCCGCCAAAGCCTCGGTCTCGGCATGCGGCCGGCCGCCGACGGCCGTGACGCCGCTGCCGACGATCATCGGCCCGGCGCCGTCGTCGCGTACGATCAGCGTGCCGACGGAAGGATTGGTCGAGGTCCGGCCGGCATTTTTGCGCGACAGCCTGAGGGCTGCCGCCATATAGCGGCGATCGAGGACCTCTTGCTCCGCCGTGCTGCGCTCGGACCTTGCCATGCTCAGCCGGCGTCCTCTTCGCTCTTCAGCTCTTCGCCCCTAGGCTCGTCAGTTTTGAGCTCGTCGCCCTTGAGCTCACCCAACACATCGTGGAAATCCTTGGCCTCGCGGAAATTACGGTAGACGGAGGCAAAGCGCACATAGGCGACATCATCGAGTGACTTCAGTGCCTCCATGACCAGCCGGCCCACTTCGCCGGATGCGACTTCGGTCTCGCCCGAGCTCTCGAGCTGGCGCACGATGCCGGTCACCGCGCGGTCGATGCGCTCGGGATCGACATTGCGCTTGCGTACCGCGATTTCGACCGAGCGCAGCAGCTTGTCGCGGTCGAACGGCACCTTGCGTCCAGACTTCTTCACCACGACGAGGTCGCGCAGCTGTACCCGCTCGAAAGTGGTGAAGCGGCCGCCGCAATCCGGGCAGACGCGCCGCCTGCGGATCGCCGCGCCGTCTTCGGCGGGCCGCGAATCCTTCACCTGCGTATCTTCGGACTGGCAGTAGGGACAGCGCATGGAGAGCCTTCGGTTCGCGATTCTCGTGGAGCGACAGGCTTAGAGGTTTTTGCCAGGATGGCAAAGTATGGCCGATGACCGATCGCGCCTCAGAGATAGCGAGGCACGAGGAGAATTGCGAGAGCGGCAATCAGTTGGACGGCAATACGCCAATCAGGGAGCGACGTCGCCGGTCGGGAAGCCGCAGGACGTGCCGAGATAGCGATAGGCCTTGGTGAAGCCGTCCATCGATATGGTCGCGACCGGCTTGTCGGCGAAGCTAACATCGAGGGCGCTGGTACGACGCATGGCACGCAGTATGGCAAGCGTGGTCTCGGGCTTGTTGTTCATTATCCACTGTCCGTCGGCGATAAGATGAAAACCAGCCTTGATCTTGTCGTTGACGTCGCGGAACACGGCCGGGATGTTGTCACCCTTGGGCAAGTCACTGTTTTTCACGGCGATGATGAGGCTCGGATAGCCCTCTGGTGGCAGTACGTCGCCATTCGAGATGGCCAGCGTGAGGGTGCCACTGGTCCCGTTAGCGTCGAAAAAGACCGTCGAGGCGGCGCAGGTCTTGCGCACATCCTCGCCGGTGTTGACCTCGTCCACCGTGGTGGACCACCTGCCGAAGGTCTCTGTCTTGGGTGCTGCTGGCGTCGGCTCGGTCTGCGCCAAGGCGGCGTCGGACTGCTGCGAGATGGCTAAGGTGAGCAAGGCGCCAACGCTGGCGAAACGGAAAATTCGCATCATCATCAAGCCTCTCCGAGATGCCGCCGTGCCCAGTTGATCGGCGCCGTCACAGTTGGGGAACGACGCCCTGCGTCAACCAAGATACGGGTAAAGCGGAAAACGATCCGTCAATGCCGCCACCTTGGTCTTCACGGCTGCCTCGACGGCCGCATTGCCCTCGTCGGAATTGGCGACTTTCAGTCCATCCAGCACTTCGGCGATCAGCTTGCCGATCTCGCGGAACTCGGCCTGGCCGAAGCCGCGCGTGGTGCCGGCCGGCGTGCCGAGCCGAACGCCGGAGGTGACGAAAGGCTTTTCCGGGTCGAAGGGGATGCCGTTCTTGTTGCAGGTGATGTTGGCGCGGCCAAGGGCAGCCTCGGCGCGCTTGCCGGTGGCGTTCTTGGGGCGCAGGTCGACCAGCATCAGATGGTTGTCGGTGCCGCCGGAGACGATGTCGAGACCGGTTTCCTGCAGACTGGAGGCCAGCGCCTTGGCGTTGGCGACGACGCTCTCGGCATAGATCTTGAAGCTCGGCTTCAGCGCTTCGCCCAGAGCCACCGCCTTGGCGGCGATGACATGCATCAGCGGTCCACCCTGCAGGCCGGGGAAGACGGCCGAATTCATCTTTTTGGCAATATCCTCGTCGTTGCAAAGGATCATGCCGCCGCGCGGGCCGCGCAGCGATTTGTGCGTCGTGGTGGTAACCACGTGGGCATGCGGCAGCGGCGAAGGATGCATGCCGCCGGCGACCAGGCCGGCGATGTGGGCCATGTCGACCATCAGATAGGCACCGATCGAATCGGCGATCTCGCGAAAACGCTTCCAGTCCCAGACGCGTGAATAGGCGGTGCCGCCAGCCAGGATCAGCTTCGGCCTGGTCTCATGGGCGGTCTTCTCGATCGCGTCCATGTCGAGCAGATGATCTTCCCTGCGCACGCCATAGGAGACAACCTTGAACCATTTGCCGCTCATATTGACCGGCGAGCCATGCGTCAGGTGCCCGCCGGAATTGAGGTCGAGGCCCATGAAGGTGTCGCCGGGCTGCAGCAGCGCCAGGAACACCGCCTGGTTCATCTGGCTGCCGGAATTCGGCTGGACGTTGGCGAAGTTGCAGCCGAACAGCTTTTTCGCGCGTTCGATGGCCAGTTCCTCGGCGACATCGACGAATTGGCAGCCGCCATAGTAGCGCTTGCCCGGATAGCCCTCGGCATATTTGTTGGTCATGATCGACCCTTGCGCCTCGAGCACGGCGCGCGAGACAATGTTTTCCGAGGCAATCAACTCGATCTCGTGGCGCTGGCGGCCGAGTTCGTTGCGGATGGCGCCGAAAATCTCGGGGTCGGCATCGGCAAGCGTGGTTTCGAAGAAGGATTCGAATTTGTTCGACACTGCCGCTGCTGTTGCCATGGGCTGAAATCCTCAAGGTTCGGGGTCTGTCGCGCCATTAACACAGTTGCTTTCGGCCCGCCACGTTTGCAGCGCGAAATTTGCTGGCCGGATTGCGGCAGCCCCCCTGAAAGCACGTTAATTTCCTCGCCTGCCGGCCGGCAGCAGCGCTTCGCGTGATCTCCTGAACAGCGCCGCATGATTTGCATATGATCCGTAGCGAACCGATTTTCGGAATCATGCGCAAAGCTCAGAGCACGACGGCGACAATAAAAAAGGCCGCCCTTCCGGCGGCCTTTTGCAAATGAACTCAGCTGCTTAGAGCGCGGATGTGATCTGCAGCTCGTTGGCTCCGTCGAGGCCGTAAATGTCGTCGCGGAACTGCACCACGCCCGGCCCCGTCGACCAGGCCGAGATGTAGAGGAAATAGACCGGCACCGGATTGGTGACCTGCACCGGGACGTTCTCGCCGCTCTTGATCGCCGCCTCGAAGTGCTGGCGATTCCAGTCCGGCGTGTCGCGCAAAATCCAGGTGACGAGATCGCGCACATTCTGGACGCGTACGCAGCCCGAGGAATCGAAGCGCATCATCTTGCCAAACAGGCTCTGCTGCGGCGTGTCGTGCATGTAGACGCCGTCCGGGCTGGGGAAATTGATCTTGACCGAGGCCATCGCGTTGCCAGCACCCGGATCCTGGCGGAAGCGGTACTTCTCGGCGTCGTCGGTCGACCAGTCGACTGTCAGCGGATCAACCTCGCTGCCATCCGGCGCGAACAGACGGATGTGGCTGTCCTTGAGATAGTTGGGGTCCTTCCGCATCAGCGGAATGATGTCCTTGCGTACGATCGAGACCGGCGCGTTCCAGTAGGGATTGACGATGATCTCGTTGATCTTGGAATTGACGATCGGCGTCTGGCGGTCGATCTTGCCGACGATTGCGGTATGGCGCAGCACGACGCGATCGTTCTCGACGGCTTCGATCTGGGCGCCTGGAATGTCGACCAGCACGTAACGGTTGCCCAGCGTGCCGGCGCGCTCGCGCAGCCGCTGCAGATTGGTCTGCAACTGGCCGAGACGAATTGGCGCCGAAACATTCATCGCCGCATAAGAATATTGGCCCAGCGTCCCGTCGGCAGGTAGGCCGTGACGCGCCTGGAAGCGCTTGACCGCCGAGTCGACATAGGAATCGAAGGCTGTCGAAATGCCGGCGCTCTGCGCCAGATCGCCCGCAATCATCAGGCGCTTGCGCAGCGGGACCACGTCGGGATCATCGACGCCGAGCTGCAATTTCTTGGTGTCGGGAACCGGCTCCCAGCCGCCCTGGGCAACGATGTTCTGGTATTGCGCGACCGCCTGTTCGGTAAACGAAACGGTCTGCAGGCTGAAGATCGGCAGCGTCGAGGCAACCTTGCCGCCCTGGCTGGGGCGCGCGTCGAACTGGTCGTCCCAATTGCCGCGGGCCGAGGATTTCAGGATATCCCCGATCACATCCTGCGCACTGGCTCGGCCGGCGACCATAGCGGCTGCGAGCGCGGAGGCCCCTGAAAGGAAGAAACGGCGGCTGGTTCTCATGGACGGTCCAGACATTCTTGCTACAATTCCACTCACCGGGCGGTCTCGCCCGCACTCTAGAGTTGGCTTCTTAACAATTAGCCAACCATGGCCCGCATCACTTCGGTGTAAAAACACATGGGAAGTGATTTGAGCACAGGACAAATGCACGGGTTTGGCCCCAGCATCACCCGCATCTTCGGTTCCACTGGAATATGGCGGCAACGTGGCTGTTGCTCGAATTTGGATCGGCCGGCCTGACGAAACGGAAAGACCGGTGCTTTTCGGCACCGGCCTTTGGTCTGCTCCGCGGCAGCGCTTCCGTGGTCCAGCTTCAGATCTTGCTGCGGCGGATGCGACTACATCCGATAGGCGATCGTATCGTTCCAGAACCGATCCAACCGCTGCAGGGCGCGGTTCATCTGCTTGAACTCTTCGGTGTTGATGCCGCCGACCTGCTCGATCGAGCCGACATGGCGCTCGTAAAGGCCGGCGACGACTTCTGCCACCTCATTGCCCTTCGGAGTCAGCGAAACCCGCACCGAACGGCGGTCGATGCGCGAGCGCTGGTGGTTGATGAAGCCGAGATCGACCAGCTTCTTCAGATTGTAGGAGACATTCGAGCCGAGATAATAGCCGCGCGAGCGCAGTTCGCCGGCGGTCAGCTCCGAATTGCCGATGTTGAACAGGAGCAGCGCCTGGATGGCGTTGATGTCGGAGCGGCCGTTGCGGTCGAATTCGTCCTTGATCACATCAAGCAGACGGCGATGCAGCCGCTCGACCAGCTGCAGCGATTCCATATACAGCGAACGGATCGCCTCGCGGCGGTCATCGGATACGTTGGCGGTCTTCGCCGCCGGACGCGAATTGATCATTGTCTTTGCCTCTCGTTTGTCGCCCGGTGATTTTTTGTTCTTCACCTTGATCGCGACACTATCGAATACTCATAAAATTCGACTTAAACGCCAAGGCTAACAAGAGCTTACCGGTAAAGGGTTTCGAAAGAGGCTTAACGGACGGTCACCCGAGCAAGGATAATTAACCTAAAGATTTAGCCAACGATCCTGGCCGGAATTGCTATCGCCGGGCTTGCCGTTTCTGGATCCAGATCACCACGCGGAACACGATGTAGAGCAGCGCCACCGCAACGTGCGAGGCGACGATCAGCGGCCGGTGGCCGAACAGCTCGGGGAAGCCGGCATACATGACGCTCTCGGTCACCGCGCAGATGAACCAGATCACCGGCCCCCAGGACGCCAGCATCCAGAGGCCGGCGGCAGCGAATGGAAAAAACACCGCCAGCACCACCGCCGCTACCTGCCAGTGCACCGGCATCAGGTCGAAGCGCCACAACGGGCCGGGGTAAAAGCCGATCAGCCGGATCCAGTACAAGATGCCGAACAGCAGGCAGTAGCCGGCGATGACGCGCTGAAACCAGGCGAAGATGACCTCGACCGTCGAGGGCTGCAGCACCACGCGTCTCGAGGCGACCTCGCTCACAGCTTCAGTTCCCGTTCGCCGAGCGGTGCGAAATAGGCGTCGACGTCGGCGGCGCTGACGTCATCGATGCCTGCCGGCCGCCATTGCGGCGTCGAGCCCTTATCGATGATGGCGGCGCGGATGCCTTCATAGAAGTCGTGCCCGGCGAGCATGCGGTTGAGGATACGAAACTCCATTTTCATGCACTCGTCCATCGACAGCGTCTGCCCGGCGCTGATCTGGCGCCATGCAACATGCAGGCTGGTCGGTGAACGGGTGCGGATGGTGGCCAGCGTCTTTGCCGCGAACTCGTCGGCAGTGGCTGCCCGCTCCAGACTGGCGACGATATCGGCCAGCGACGGCTGCGCGAAATGCCGGGCGATGGCCTCCAGTGTCGGCCTGTCGGTCTCGCGCCTGGCCGGGATGAAGCAACCGCGCAGCACTGATTCCGGGTCGCCGCTTTCCGCCAGACGGTCGAGAAAGCCGGCCTGGTCCTCCGCCTTGATCGTATGGGTGGCGAGGCCCGACCACAAAGCGTCGCCATAGCGGATGCGGTTGCCGGTCAGCGCCAGATACATGCCGAAGCTGCCGCCGAGATCCGGCAACAGATGGCTCGCGCCAACATCCGGGAAAAAGCCAATGCCGACCTCGGGCATGGCAAACTGGGCGTTCTCGGTCAGCACCCGCTGCGAGCCATGGAAGGAGATACCGACGCCGCCGCCCATGACGATGCCGTCGATCAGCGCGACATAGGGTTTCTTGATGCGGGCGATGCGGGCGTTCAGCCGGTATTCATCGACGAAGAAATCGACCGGAGGCTTTCCTGCGCGGCCGGCTTCGTAGATGTGGAGGATGTCGCCGCCTGCGGAAAACGCCCTGCCCTCGGCCTTGACGACGACAACGTCGACGCCGTCGTCGCGCTCCCAACTGCGCAGCGCCTTGTCCAGCGCCTTGACCATGCGGTGGGTCACGGCATTGAGCGCCTGCGGCCGCGTCAGCGTGACGACGCCGGCCCTGCCCAATCTTTCGAAGCGAATCTCGTCGCCTCCGCCAAAATCCATCGCCAGAGAATCCCTCCCCGCGCCCGCCGGGAGTGAAGTGCTAAAGCGTGGCGCATGGCCGCGTCAATGGCGGCGCCCAATCCGCTGCTTGGTCGTCGGCGTCACCCAGTGCTAATGCTGGCGCTTTGAACCGGAAGGTTGAACCATGCCTTGGTTGCCGCGCCTTGCTGTTGTGGTGGTCGGCCTGATCGCTGCGAACACTCCTCCCGTATCGGCCGAAACCGTCGACCAGCTCTATCAATCGCAGACCATCGTCACCGGCCAGGGCGAGGTCAACAGGCATATCGGTTTCAAGACCTGCCTCGATGCGGTGCTGGTTCGTGTGTCCGGCGATCAGCGGCTGCCGAAGAGAGCTGAGATGGCGGCGCTGCGCGACAAGGCCGGCAGCTTCGTTGCCGAATTCCGCTATCATGATCGTCTCGAAGGCATTCCGGTCCATGACGAACAGGGCACCCACGACCGACCGCACGATCTCACCTGCCTTTATAAGCCCGAAGTGATAGATCCCGTGCTTGCCGGGCTTGGCAGCAAGCCATGGCTTGCCGAGCGGCCACGCTTGGCGATTTTCCTCACCGCGGAGCAAGGCGCGAGACATTTCGCGCTGACCGCGGACGATCAGCGCGGAGCGGCGATGCGCGAATCCTTTGCCAATGCCACCGGTCCACTGGTCATGCGGATTGTGTTTCCCGCAGCGTCGCAGCTCTCCGCCTCAAAGCTGGACGACCGAAGCCTCAGCCATGCCGACATGGCGACATTGGACCAGCTTGCGAGGAAAGCCGGCGCCGACCAGGCGCTCGCCGGCAGCATCATCTGGCGCGATAAGGAACTT
This sequence comes from Mesorhizobium sp. ISC25, assembly GCF_042295465.1. NCBI lineage: Bacteria > Pseudomonadati > Pseudomonadota > Alphaproteobacteria > Hyphomicrobiales > Phyllobacteriaceae > Mesorhizobium > Mesorhizobium sp. ISC25. The sequence continues at coordinate 1,706,443 of NZ_CP135441.1, forward strand.
GGCTGGGTCGCCGATTGGCGGCTTGTCATGAAGGGCAAGAGCTACAAATGGCAAGTGCACGGCGTCAGCTTCGACGAGGCATTCCGCGTCGCCATGCGGGGCGCGGCGCAGGTGTTGTCCGGCAACGGCGCGCCAGAGTAAGGTTTTGAACCAGCACTGGCACAATCGTGTCGCATTGGTCAGCGGGGAAGGCTCGTGGTAAAAGCCGCCGATCCGGAGTTTTTGCGATGAACAAATTCACCCCTGCAAAGCCTGCCGGCGCGCGCAGCGTCGACGAGATCACCGGCAGCCGGCGGCTGCGGCGCATGCGCAAGGCCGATTGGTCGCGCCGCCTTGTCCAGGAGAACCGGCTCTCGGTCGACGATCTGATCTGGCCGATCTTCGTCGTCGACGGCAGACAAGTGCGCGAACCGATCGCCGCCATGCCCGGCGTCTTCCGCCTGTCGCTCGACCTCGCCGTCAAGGAGGCTGAGCGCGCGGCTAAGCTTGGCATTCCGGCGATCGCCACTTTCCCCAATGTCGAGCTCGGCCTGCGCGATCAGACCGGTTCGCACATCCTCGATCCGGAAAACATCATCAACCGCGCCACCCGCGCCATCAAGCACGCGGTACCGGAGATCGGCATCATCACCGACGCGGCGCTCGATCCGTTCACCTCGCACGGCCATGACGGCATCTTGCGCGACGGCATCATCGTCAATGACGAGACGGTGGAACAGGTGACGGCAGCAGCCGTCATCCAGGCGGCCGCGGGTGCCGACATCATCGCGCCCTCGGACATGATGGATGGCCGTATCGGCGCCATCCGCGATGCGCTCGACGCCAATGGGTTTCAGGATGTAGCGATCATGTCCTATGCGACCAAGTTCGCGTCCGCCTTTTACGGTCCCTATCGTGAGGCGGTCGGCACCGCCGGCCTGCTCAAGGGCGACAAGAAGACCTACTACATCGACCACGCCAATTCCGACGAAGCGGTGCGCGAGGCCGAGCAGGATCTCGCCGAGGGCGCCGACATGCTGATGGTCAAGCCCGGCCTGCCCTATCTCGACATCATCCGGCGGCTGAAGGACGAGTTGCAGATGCCGACCTTCGCCTATCAGGTCTCGGGCGAATATTCGATGATCAAGGCCGCCGCCGCCAATGGCTGGATCGATGGCGAAAAGGCGATGCTGGAATCGCTGCTCGCCTTCAAGCGCGCCGGCTGCGACGGCATCCTGACCTATTTCGCGCCTGAAGTGGCGGCGATGCTGAGGGGGTGATGCGCCTTTGTAGCGTCTACATCGAGTAGCGCTCCTTCGTCCAAAACGCGACATGGCCGCCGCAGGACAATCGCTTCAGGCTTACGCTGCCCCTCATTGCCCTGCCGGGCATTTCTCCCCGTAAAGTGACCGGGAGAAAGACGCGTTCGCAAAAGATTTCGCCAATCTCCAGCGTTGCAAAACATCGCCGACGTTGCGGCCAGCCCCTTCGCCCCGTCACTATGCGGGGAGAAGCTGCCGGCAGGCGGATGAGGGGCGGCGCCGACATTGAGATTGGTTATTCCAACATGATTTGGAAGTGATCGCCCCACCGGCGATTCAAAATACCGCTTGCAAAATGCAATCAGTTAAGCTACCCCGATGACTGCTTGCATCTCACAATTGGTTATCGAGGAGGCTCTCATGTCCAAACTTCGCGTCAGCGCTTTCACCCTGTCGATCGACGGCTTCGGCGCCGGTCCCGACCAAGACCTGAAGAACCCGCTGGGTGTTGGCGGGGAAGCCCTGCACGAATGGATGTTCGGCACCCGCACCTTCCGCAAGATGGTCCTCGGCAAGGATGGCGGGACCACGGACACTGATGAGGCGTTCGCGGCACGCAGCTTCGAAAATGTCGGCGCATGGATCCTCGGCCGCAACATGTTTGGGCCGATCCGCGGCGAATGGCCGGATGACAGCTGGAAAGGCTGGTGGGGTGACAACCCGCCCTACCATGTGCCGGTCTTCGTGCTCACGCACCATCCACGTGATCCCATTGTCATGGAGGGCGGCACGACCTTCTATTTCGTGACCGACGGCATCCACTCAGCGCTGCAAAAGGCGAAAGCAGCGGCTGACGGCAAGGACGTACGGCTCGGCGGCGGCGTCGCCACGATCCGGCAATATCTCCAGGAAAAGCTCATCGACGAAATGCATCTGGCGATCTCACCGGTCCTGCTAGGCGCCGGCGAGAGCCTTTTTGCCGGCATCGATACGCCCAAGCTCGGCTATCGCTGCAGCGAGCAGGTCGCGACGCCGAAGGCCACGCACGTCATCATCGAGCGCACCTAGCTTGTTGCAGGGCGCCGCCACGGAGGCAGCGCCCTCCTCGCCGCTTTAGTCAGTACTTCTCCGGCACATACAGTTCGCGCGGCAGTACCTGGCGCTCGTATTCGGGATTGAAGACGCGCTCCGGCAGCGTGATCTCCTCGTGCGGCACCTCCTCATAGGGCATTTGCTTGAGGAGATGGTCAATGCAGTTCAGCCGTGCCCGCTTCTTGTCGTTGCCCTCGACGATGAACCACGGGGCTTCCGGGATATTGGTGCGGGCGAAGGTCTCTTCCTTGGCCTTGGTGTACTGCTCCCAGCGCACGCGCGACTGGAGGTCCATCGGTGATAGTTTCCATTGCTTCATCGGGTCGTGGATGCGCATCAAAAAGCGCATCTGCTGCTCCTCGTCGGTGATCGAAAACCAGTATTTGACGAGCGTAATGCCTGAGCGGACCAGCATGCGTTCGAAATCCGGAACGTCGCGGAAGAACTCCTCGACCTGATCCGGCTGGGCAAAGCCCATTACCCGCTCGACGCCCGAGCGGTTGTACCAAGAGCGGTCGAACAGCACGATCTCGCCGCCGGCCGGCAGATGCGGAACGTAGCGCTGGAAATACCATTGCGACTTCTCGCGCTCGGTCGGCGCCGGAAGTGCTGCGACGCGGCAGATGCGCGGATTAAGCCTCTGGGTGATGCGCTTGATAACGCCACCCTTGCCCGCCGAGTCGCGGCCCTCGAAGACCACGACGAGCTTCTTCTTGTGATAGGCGACCCAGGATTGCAGCTTGATCAATTCGGATTGCAGCGTGATGAGATCGCGAAAATACTGCAGGCGGTCGATCGATGGCGGATGCGCATTCTTGTAGATCTTGGCGATCTCCATCGACAGCGCCGGCTCCGAGATTTCCAGCTCATAGTCTTCATCGAGCGTGTCGGCGAGTTCCGCTTCCAGCCAGTCCCTGGCCGGGGAATTCTGTTTTATCTCGGTCATTTGCGCTGCTCCGCTTACAGGCCTTGCCGGCCGCTGTCAGGCGCTCTGCCGCCCGGCCCGGCGGCCGGAAATCGAAGCGCTGGACCGATGTTAGTATAGGCCGGCAATGACGGTTTTATTGCAGCCACTACTGCGCTGGCTGTGCGTTCAATCCGGAAGATGTGATCGATGTTGCCCCTGTAACACGGGGCGACAAGCGGAACGAATTATCCTACAAATGCCCGGTTCATTCAGGGCTGTCGTTTGCAACGCCCTTTCCCGATAAATCGTGAGGATACGACATGGAATACCGCACTCTCGGCCGTTCCGGGCTGAAGGTTTCGACGCTGACAATGGGCACCATGACGTTCGGCGGCGGCGGCGCGTTTTCGGCGGTCGGCAAGACCGATCTCGACGAGGCGCGCCGGATGATCGACCTTTGCATCGATGCCGGCGTCAATGTCATCGACACCGCCAACGTCTATTCGAACGGGGTGTCGGAAGAGATCATCGGCGAGGCGCTCGGCGGCAAGCGCAAGGGCGACGTGTTGATCGCCTCCAAGGCGCGCATGCGGATCGGCAAAGGCCCCAATGATGAAGGCCTGTCGCGCTACCATTTGGTCCGCGAATGCGAAAGGAGCCTTAAGCGGCTCAGGACGGATGTCATCGACATCTATTTCCTCCACGAGTGGGATGGCCTGACACCGCTTGAGGAAACCATCGCCGCGCTCGACACGCTGGTCGCGCAGGGCAAGGTCCGTTATGTCGGCTGCTCCAATTATTCCGGCTGGCAAGTTATGAAGGGGCTGGGGATCAGCGACCGTCATCACCAGCCGCGCTTCGTCACACAGCAGATCCATTACACGCTGGAAGCGCGCGAGGCCGAATATGAATTGTTGCCGATCTCGGTCGACCAGGGGCTCGGCGTGCTGGTCTGGAGCCCGCTTGCCGGCGGGTTGCTGTCCGGCAAATACCACCGTGACCAGCCGACTGCCCGCCAGCTCAGCGGCTGGTCGGAACCGCCGATCCGCGACGAGGACCGGCTGTGGCGGATCGTCGACGTGCTGATCGATATCGGCAAGAACCACGGCGTGTCGGCGGCGCAGGTGGCGCTTGCCTGGCTGCTTGGCCGGCCCGCCGTCAGTTCGCTGGTGATCGGCGGACGAACCGAAGCGCATTTCAAGGACAATATCGCCGCTGCAAGCCTGGTGCTCGGCGACGAGGAGCGCACACGCCTCGACGTGGTCAGCAGGCCGCCCGTGCTCTATCCCTACTGGCACCAGCAATTCACGGCAAAGGACCGGTTCGGGCCCGCCGATCTCGTCCTCGACCGGGACGGCGCCTGAAAAAACGCCCTGAAGCGGGGCTCGCCGGACTGCGCCGAGATATGGAGCCTATCGTGCCTTGCGGTGTTGTGTTTGCGGCCCAATGCTCCTAGGCAAAGGCCAAGCACAATGAAAGGAAACGATATGGCACGAGCACCGAACTACGGTCAGGAACGCAAGGAACGCGACCGGCAGAAGGCTGCCAAGAAGGCGGAAAAGCAGGCTGCCAAGGTCGCGGCCAAGGAGCGCTCGAAGCCCGAGGGCGAAAGCGAGCCCCAGACCAACACCGAAACGGCCGAGTGATGATATCAGGCCTGTCAGGCGGTCCGGGCCTCGGTCAAATCCCGCTATGCCTCAGGCGGGCGCCTTGTCGCTGACGAAGACGTTCACTTCACGAGCGGCGGCAATGAAGGCCCGTCTTGCGTTCATGGCCGGCTTGTCGCCGGCCAGCGCATCATGACAGGCTTGCAACGCTTCGCGGTGCTTGGGGCTGCGCTTGCCGGGCCAATTGTTGAGGAGGTAGTCGGAAGCCTCGCGGGCCGTACGCAAGAGCTGATTGCTTCCCGCCGCGCCCTTGACGGTCACGGGTGTGTCAAATCGGTTGTTTTCCATCGCCGCTCTTACGCCATCGGCATTTGCGAAGCGAGGCCGAAAGTAGCTTTCTTCGCTCATCTGCCCTTTTTCGTCATCAATGGCCGTGGATCCGAACTCAAGCGACGACGGCAAATCCCCTGGCGCGGAGGCCGCGCCGGTCGTTGCGCAGCGAGGTCACCAGCCGGTCGCGGCTGCCGATGATATGGCCTGAAAGCAGGCGGGCGGCGCTATCGGCATCGCCGGCCCGCACCGCCGACAGAATGGCATGGTGTTCGGCCCAGGCACGGCCGAGCGCTGCCTCGTCGCGAACCTCGAGCCAGCGGGCGCGCGACAGGCGGGTCATCGCGTCGCGAACCGCTCTGAACAGGAACTCGTTGCCGGATAGACGCGCCAACTCGATATGAAAATCCATGCCGACGCGATGCCATTCCTCGCGCGGCGTCTTGTCGTCGCAAGAATCGAGCATCGCCTCGATGATTTCGACGGCACTTCTGTCCTGCAAGGTGCAAGTTAGTCTGAGTGCCGCGACCTCGACCGCCTCGCGATAGACGGCGATCTGCTCGAGTTCAGCAAGATTGATGGGCGAGACCGTCCAGCCGCGGCCGTCGCGGCAGATCAGGCCTTCGGTCTCGAGCCGCAGCAATGCCGCCCTGACCGGCGTGCGCGAGGCGCCGAAGCGGCTTTCGACCCAGCGCTCCGTCAGCCGCTCGCCGGGACCGATCTCGAGCCCGAGGATCATCTCGCGAAGCTGCTTTTCGACGTTCTGCATCTGCGACATTGGCGTTCCGTTCAGGTCATTTGTTCCGGCAATCGGGTCACTGGCCAGCGTCGGCCGATTACGCCCTTTGTCGATCATGTTTGAGAGGCCCGCATTGACAGCGACCCGCCTTGCGTGCATGACGGATACCAGTTTGGTATCCCAAAATGGTATCCGCAGCAAGTTTTCATACGAGCTGGCTGGACAGGACAGGACATGCCGCAAGACGCCACCGTGGCCGTGCAAGGCACGCACAACGTCCACTGGCGTCGCAATCTCGCCGTGTGTTTTGCCGGCTCGTTCAGCACGCTTGTAGCGATGACGCTGCTGTTGCCCTTCCTGCCGCTTTACATCGAGCAGTTGGGCGCAGAGGGCCACGCGGCGATCGTCCAGTGGTCGGGCATTGCCTACGGCGCCACCTTCCTTGCTGCCGCGCTGGTCGCACCCCTGTGGGGGCGGTTAGGCGACCGCTACGGCCGCAAACTGATGCTGGTGCGCGCCAGTTTCGGCATGGCGCTGTGCATGTCGCTGACCGGCATGGTGCAGACCGTCTGGCAATTGGTGCTCTTGCGCCTGCTGATCGGCTTTGCCGGCGGCTATTCTTCGGGCTCGACCATCCTGGTTGCCATGCAGACGCCGAAGGATCGCTCCGGCTGGGCATTGGGCGTGCTGTCGGCCGGTATCACCGCCGGCGCCCTGGTCGGTCCGCTGCTCGGCGGCGCACTGCCGCCGCTGATTGGCATCCGCGCCACATTCCTGCTCGCCGGCGGCGTCATTTTCCTGGCGTTTCTGGCAACCACCTTGCTGATCAAGGAGGCCCCTCGCCCGGTTACCGCCAAGGCCTCGTCACAAGGAAAAGTGAAAGACGGGTGGTCGCAGATTCCCGACAAGCGCCCCGTCGTCGCCATGCTGGCGACCGGCATGCTGTTGAGTTTCGCCACCATGTCGATCGAGCCGATCATCACCGTCTATGTCCAGCAGCTCATCGAAGATCAGAGCCAGGTCACGCTGGTCTCCGGCATCGTCATGTCCGCGGCAGCGCTCGGCGCCATCCTGTCGGCGTCGCGGCTCGGCAGGCTCGCCGACCGTATCGGCCACTGGAACGTCATCGTTGCCGCACTGGCCGTCTCGGCGCTGCTGCTGATCCCGCAGGCCTTCGTAACGCAGGGCTGGCAGCTCGTCGGCCTGCGTTTCCTGATGGGCCTGGCGCTTGGCGGTCTTTTGCCCTGCATCACCAGCGTCATCCGCCACAATGTGCCCGACGGCGTCGGCGGCAATGTGCTGGGCTTGTCGATCTCGGCGCAATATGTCGGGCAGGTCGCCGGACCGTTGCTCGGCGGCTTTGTCGGCGGCCATTTCGGTATGCGCTCGGTGTTTCTCGGCACATCCGTTCTGATGGCGGGCGGAGCGGCTTATAACTGGCTGGTCCAGTCGCGCCGCGAACGCGACATGCTGGCGGAAGCCGGCAAATCCTGACACGGTTCGCGGCACTATCTCAGGCGGTCGCCAGGAATCACGGAGGCTTGTAAATGAGCATGGCTGAACAGACGGCGGGCAGTCGCATTCTGATTTTTGCCGGCGGCCTGTGCGGCGCAACCGGCGTGGCGCTTTCGGCGGCGGCGGCGCATCTCGGCGGCGCTTTCGTCGGTACGGCCGCATCCTTCCTGCTCATGCATGCGCCGGTCTTCCTTACCGTCGGGCTGCTCGGTGGCAATAGCATCCTGCGAACCGGAAGCCTCATCCTTCTCGTCGGGCTTCTGCTGTTCTCGGGAGATCTTTTGGCCCGCGACTTCCTTGGCTCGCGGCTGTTCCCGATGTCGGCGCCGATCGGCGGCAGCCTGCTCATCGGCGGCTGGCTGGTGATGGCCGCTTCGGCGCTGGTGCGCCCGCGCCCTTGACGCGGCAGTCAGGTTCGCCGGTTCTGTCAGTCTCGCGGGCGCTCGGGCCGGACTTGGCCATCGCGGTTGGTCGTCTTGACTACACGCCGTCGCTCCGGCCGTTCCATGGCCGGCGAGATGCCCCAATAATTGCGATAGATGTCTTCGAACAGATGCTTGATCGGGTGCATGGCTTAATCTCCTCTAGCTTTTTGAATCGATCCAATCAGCGGGCACAAAAAATAGGCCGCCGATCAGCTCCACTTGCGTTGTACGAGGAAACGCAGGTCGCGAATCCACGGGCCGATCCTGTCGCGCCCCTTACGGGCCTCCGCACTGGAGCGGATGCTCCAATCGTTCCGGTAAATGTCCTCGAACAGATAATTGACGGGGTGCATGGCACTCTCCTCTTGTATCGATCCAATCTGCGGATAAAAACGCTCTTGGATCGATTCAAAGAATACGCATCGCACCATAAATGTCAAGCAAAAATTTGAATCGATCCAAGGAAGGTGTTAGTTAATTGGCGATACTGTTGGACCGGAGTCCTGGAGACAAACAAATGGCATCACTCACCGAAGGCGGCAGGAGGCCCATCCGGCTTGCGGACATCGCCAAAGCCGCGGGCGTATCGCACGGCACTGCCTCCAATGTCTTCAGCCGTCCCGAAATCGTGCGCGAGGAAGTCCGCGAGCGGGTCAAGGCGGCGGCCGATGCGCTCGGCTACGCCGGTCCGGATCCCAAGGGCCGCCTGCTGCGCGCCGGCAAGGTCAATGCAATCGGCGTCGCCACAACCGAGCCGCTGTCCTATTTCTTCGACGACCCGTTTGCCCGCGTGATGATGGCCGGCATCTCGGAAGCCTGCGACGCCACCGGCGCGGGAATAGCCCTCGTGTCGGCTGGCAACGAGGAAAAACTTGCCTGGAATATCCAGAGCGCCCTCGTGGACGGCTTCATCCTTTTCTGCATCGAGGGCGGTCCGCGCCTCGTCGAGCTGACGCGCGAACGAAAGCTCCCCTTCGTCGCGCTTGAGCTCGGCGCGCAGGACGACACGGTCTCCGCGATCAGTATCGACAATGTTGCCGGCGGCCGGCTCGCGGCGCGCCATCTGGCGGAACTTGGACATCGCCGCTTCGCCGTGCTGTCGCTGGCCTTCGCTGACGACAGCACCGGTCTTGTCTCGCCCGAGCAGGTCCGGACGGCGTCCTATACCGGAACCCGTGACCGCCTCCTCGGCTATTTCGAAGAGCTTTCCCGGTTTGGTGTCGACACCGCCAAGGTACCGGTCTACGAGACCGAAAACGACAAGGCGAGCACAAGGGTTGGTCTCGAAACCATCTTCGCCTCGGCGGAGCCGCCGACCGCCATCCTGGCGATGTCGGACCGGATCGCGATGGTGGCATTGGAATGGCTGAACGCACGGGGCATCGCGGTTCCCCGCGATGTTTCCGTCGTCGGCTTCGACGGCGTGCCTGAAGCCGCAATTTGCGAGCCTCCGCTCACCACCGTCGCCCAGCCGATCGCCGAGATCGGCCGCCGGGCAGCGCGAAGAATCCTCGACTTCGACGGCACGGTGCGGCGAGAAACGCTCGATGTCGAACTTGTCGTCAGGGCATCGTCCGGACCCTCGCCGAGCATAGCTTGAGGCCGGCAGATCGACCGTCCAGGTCTATCGGTTCGCTTGTGCGGCCATCGGCCCGATTTCAAAAGACGAGCGGGCCGCCTCGTTGCGGACCGGCTTGCCCTTGCCGGACCAGCCGATGGCGGACAGCCACTCCAGATAGAAGGCGAGCGCGAACTGCATGGCGATGCCGGCAGCGAGCAGCAGACTGTCATAGGCAATGCCGCCCGGGTTGATCAGCTTCATCACCTGCGCCGCCATGGCAATCACCGTGCCGGCGATGAAAACCGGCAGCGAGCGTTTGCCCAATATGGCGAGCGGATTGTCGCGGCCGGTGCGGAACAGGTTCGAGACGAAAGGCAAGGCGACGACCAGATAGCTCATCGCCAGGATGTGCAGCAGCCGCGGCAACGACAGGAACGTCTTGTCGAAACCGGTCAGCACCACCGGCAGGTCGAGCCACGACACATGCCCCCACAGCGGGCTGTGCACCCAGACGAGCGCCGTCAGCACATAGGCGGCCGCCGCGCCGACCAGCCAGCGATTGACCGGGATGGTGCCGCCGCGCCGCACATGCAACACGCTGGCCATGCCGATATTGAACAGCAATTGCCATGACAGCGGATTGAGGAACCAGAACCCGGGTTCCGGGTAGTTCGGCGGCGCGATCTGGTAGATTCCGGCGATCAGCCAAAGGGCTGCGGATACGGCAAGCGCCGCCAGTGGCCGATAGCTGATGAACAGCAGGAAGGCCGGCGCCATCAACAGCAGCGCCGCATAGACCGGCAGTATGTTGTTGTAACCGAGCTGATGGCCGAGCGTGACGATACCGACCAGGACTTGTGGTGGGTTCCTGACGAGCGGCTCGATGTTGATCAGGGTCAGAAGGTCCGGCCGTCTCGCAAACACCGCCGCTGCGCAGAAGATAGCCATGACCACCATCGTCGTGACGATGTGGGTGACATAAAGCACGCCGGCGCGGCGCCACATCTTCAGCGTTGCAACCAGCCGGTTTCCCGGTTGGAATTTGGCGCCGTAGGCGAGAGCGACGGACATGCCGGAGATCAGCACGAAGGCCTCGGCCGCATCCGAAAACCCGAAATTCTTGTAGGTCAGGGTTTCGAAAACAGTGCCCGGCACGTGGTCGACGAATATAGTCAGGAGAGCGAGTGCCCGGAACACATCAATACGCGTATCGCGTTCCGGCGAAACTGGCATGGTCATCGATAAAAGGCCTTAAAGCTGGTTGTTCATGCGCGGCAATGCGACCACCCGGCGCACACTGCTTCGATCCCTCCCGCGGGGATTATATCGGCGAAGAAACGGACTGAAATGCGCCCGGTTCAATCAACTTTCGCGGAGCTTGAAAATATTTCGTTTTGAAGCCGGCAAATCAACGAAAGTAACGCGAAATCAAAAGGATGCGACTATGGCCGAGGAGAGCCTCGAAGACGGTATTTTGCAGGAAAATTCAGGCTTTTTCTACCGGCTCCTTCGACCCGCCATTTCACCCGGTGACTGGCTGTTCCTGTTGCATGGATCGGGTGTAGACGAGACGACCTTGCTGCCGCTTGGTCGGCAAATCGCGCCGCACGCGGCGCTGGTTGCGGTCCGTGGCCGCATTCCTCAGGAGCACGGGTTCCGTTGGTTCACGCGAATCACCCCGACGCGTTTCGAACAGGCCAGCATCCGTGCAGAGGCGGACGCATTCGCGGGCTTCGTCGACGGCATCGCGAAGCGCCGCCGCTTCGATCTCAGCCGGGCGACCTTTGTGGGTTATTCGAACGGCGCCAACGTGATCTCAAGCGTCATGCTGCTGCATCCGGGCCTAATCGAGCGCGCCGCATTGCTGCGTCCGATGCCGGTGCTCGACGAGGTGCCGCCGGCAGACCTGTCGAAGGCGCGAGTGTTGATCATCGCCGGCGCCGCCGACCTGACCTACGCGCCTTTTGCGCCGGTGTTGGCTGATCTACTGAGCTCGCATGGCGCCGAGGTCGAGCCCCACACCATTGCCTCTGGCCATGAAATCGGCGATCCGGACGCCGAGATCGTCAGGCAATGGCTGGCGGATCCTGCAGTCGCCGTTGCAGCGTCAGATCGATGAGCCTCGAGGCTACCCTCGCCCCATGCGGTTCCAGGCGTCCAGCCCGGCGATCTTGTAGGCTTCGGCCAGCGTCGGATAGTTGAAGGTGTTGTTGACGAAGAAGTCGACAGTGCCGCCGAGATTGATCACCGCCTGGCCGATGTGGATGAGCTCGGTCGCGCCCTCGCCGACAATATGGGCGCCGAGCAGACGGCGTGTTTCGATCGAGAACAGAAGCTTCAAGAAGCCGGTGTTGACGCCCATTATGTGGCCGCGCGATGTCTCGCGAAACCGCGCCACGCCGACTTCGTAGGCAGCACCACTCTCGCGCACCTGCTCCTCCGATTGTCCGACGGTGGAGATTTCCGGCACGGCGTAGATGCCGTAGGGAAAGGTTTCGGGCGGCGGCGGCAACGGCACGCCGAACGCATGGCAGGCGGCCACCCTGCCCTGCTCCATCGAGGTCGAGGCCAGGCTCGGAAAGCCGATGACGTCGCCGGCGGCATAGATGTTGGGCGCGCTGGTCTGGAAGGTGTTCGGATCGACCTTGATACGGCCCCTGGGATCGGCCTCGATGCCGACCGCTTCCAACCCAAGGCTACCGACATTGCCGGTACGCCCTGCCGCGTAAAGCACGATCTCGGACCGTATGGTGCGGCCGTCGGCCAGCGTCACCTCGGCGTAATCCGGTTTCGAGGCGATCTCCTTGACGGCGCTGCCCAATCTGATCGTCATGCCGCGGTCGCGCATCTGATGGATGAAGTCGTCGACGATCTCGCGGTCGACGAAATCCAAGATGGTATTGCGCGGCTCGACCAGCGTCACGGGCACGTCGAGTGCCGAAAAGATCGTCGCATATTCGACGCCGATGACGCCGGCGCCGATCACCGTCAGCGTGCGCGGCAGGCGGTCGAGTTCCAGCATCTCGTCGCTGTCGAAGATCCGTGTCTTGTCGAACGGCACGTCGCGCGGCCGGTGCGGCCGGGTGCCGACCGCGATCAGCGCATGGGCGAAGCCAACCTCGCTGTAGTCGCCGGTGTCGGTGGTCAGGCTGACCTTGTTGGGACCGAGGAATTTTACCGCGGCGCGCGCGCTCTTGACCGTGTTGCGCATGAACTGGTGCTGCAGCACCTCGACCTCATGGTCGAGCGTCTTGTGCAGGCGCTCGACCAGATCGCCGACCGAAATGTCCTGCTTGACCCGGTAGCCGCGTCCATAAAAGCCGCGCTCACGCCAGCCTGAGAGGTTGAGCACCGTCTCGCGCAACGTCTTCGACGGTATGGTGCCAGTGTGCACCGACACGCCGCCGAGACGCCGGCCTCTGTCGACCACCAGCACCGACTTGCCGAGCTTGGCCGACTGCACCGCGGCGCGGCGCCCGGATGGGCCGCTGCCGATGACCAGCATGTCGTAGTCCATGTCGCCCCGTCCCCTCGGCTCGGCGCCTTTTGTTGCGCCGCAGCAAGCTAACGCTATCCGCGCCATGAATTCAACAAGTCAGACGGCACCAAACACTCCGTCGCCGTCTACACGGCGGCGAAAGGCTCGATCTTGATTCCGCCGCTAACCTTCACCATTTCACCAAGAAGCGGCCCCGTGCATTAACCCGGGTTCGATTACGAGGAAATGACATGAACGCTCGCGTTCTCGACGGCGAAATCATCACCAGCAGGCTCGAAGATGTCCGCGCCTATGAGGGCGTGCGCACGCGGCGCATTCTCGCCTTCGTCATCGACTATTTCATCGTCGCGCTGCTCACCATTCCATTCGCGATCCTGGTGTTCTTGTTCGGGCTGTTGACGCTCGGCCTCGGCTGGATGCTGTTTTCCATTCTCGTGCCGGCCGTCGCCATCCTCTACATCTGGAACACGCTCGGTAGTAAAGACCAGGCCACCACCGGCATGAAGCTGATGGGCATCCGGCTCGACCGGCTCGACGGCAGCCCCATCGACGGGCTGACCGCCGTCGTGCATTCGGTGCTGTTTTGGGCCGGCAATGTCATCCTCTCGCCGCTGGTCCTGCTGGTGAGCCTGTTTTCCGACCGCAAGCGCACGCTGCACGACCTGCTGCTCGGCACCGTCGTCAGCCGCAGCGGCCGCTGAGCAGACTTTTGAAGCGCGGCCGCAGCCTTTGCGCACAAATGTGAAGACATCCTATTACCCAGGCTTTCACAATCCTGTTGAATTTTTCGGCGTCCGCGCCAAAGGTAGAACGATTCGCAGGAGTGTTTCCAAGGCTCGATGACGCAGCACCCGACCCAGTCGCCGCAGTTCTTTCTGACCGCGCCCTCGCCGTGTCCCTATCTCGAGGGCCAGTTCGAGCGAAAGGTGTTCACACACTTGGTCGGCGACAAGGCCCCGGAGATGAACGATCTGTTGACGCAGGGCGGGTTCAGGCGGTCGCAGAACATCGCCTACAGGCCGGCTTGCGAGACCTGCCGCGCCTGTGTGTCGGTGCGTATCCTGGCGCAGGAGTTCACCGCCAGCCGCAACATGAAACGGGTCATACAGCATAATTCGGATCTGGTCGGCGCCATGCACGACGCCGAACCCTCCACCGAACAGTATTCGCTGTTCCGCAGCTATCTCGACGCCCGCCATCGCCGTGGCGGCATGTCCGATATGACCGTGCTCGACTACGCCATGATGATCGAGGATACCCATGTCGACACCAAGGTCATCGAATACCGTCGCCGCGGACCCGACAGCTTCATCACCGGCAAGGGCCAGGGCGAACTGATCGCCGTGGCCCTCACCGACAAGATGGCCGATGGCCTGTCGATGGTCTATTCCTACTTCAACCCGGATTTCGAGGACCGCTCGCTCGGCACCTTCATGATCCTCGACCACATCGCCCGCGCCAGGGCGATGGGCCTGCCCCATGTCTACCTGGGTTACTGGGTCAACGGCTCGCGCAAGATGAATTATAAGATGCGCTTCCAGCCGCAGGAGCATCTCGGCCCGAAAGGCTGGGAACGCTACAATCACGAAGCGGTTTCGCGCTGATCTCCGCTTTCGGTATTCACTCTTAAATCGTTTGGAGGAGGATGCCGCTGGGCTTCCGGCCGATCGGCTGGAAGACCGGGCGAGTCAATTTTGCGCCTCCAGGCTTATCGCGAGAATTGCCGCATGCCTTCCCACAACGACCACCAGAGAGGCCTTCTGATCACCGCCATCGGTGGGCTGACGCTGACCGTCGACATTCCGCTGATCCGGCTCGCCGACGGCGAGGCATGGACGATCCTGCTGTTGCGCACCGGCACGACCTTCGTCGCCACGCTGATCATCTGGGCCGTCTGGCGTTCGCTGAGCGCAAAGGCACCGCAGCTTGTGCCGGGCTGGTCAGGGCTCATCGTTGCCGGCCTCTACGGGCTCGGCTCGATCGCCTTCATCACCGGCGTCTACAACACCTCGACCGCCAACCTCGTTTTCATCCTGGCCTTCACAACCATGTTCGCGGCCCTTTTGTCATGGCTGTTCCTGAAGGAGAGGCCACGGCCGCTGACGCTTGCCGCGCTGGCATTGATGATCGTCGGCGTCACGATCATTGTCGGCGATTCCGTTGGAACCGGACATCTCTTCGGCGACTTGATGGCGCTATGCTCGGCTTTCATGATCGCCGCGGCCATCACCATCTCGCGCGCCAGCGGCAAGGATATGGGTTTCACGGCGCTGATCGGAGTGGTCCTGCCGCTGGCCGTCGCCGCCCTGATGGTTTCCAAGGTGGGTTTTCACGTCAACGCACCCTGGTGGATCATCTTCAACGGTGCCGTCATCATGCCGATCTCGTTCTTTTGCCTCGCCAACGGCCCGAAATACATCTCCGGGCCGGAAGTGGCGATGTTCTACCTGCTCGAAACCGTGCTGGCGCCGGTCTGGGTGTGGATGATCTTCGCCGAAACACCGTCGCGCAATAGCCTGATCGGGGGCGCGATCCTCATCGTCACCTTGATCGGCCATTCGCTCTGGCAGTTGCACGAGGGGCGCAAGCGCCGCGCCATGTTCGCCGTCAGTCACCCGGCCTGATTCTTTTTCGCGGCGGCGCGTTCGGCGACAATTTCGATCTGCGGCGGTGCGTCATCCTGCTCCGCCGGTTCGGCGGCAGCGAGTTCATCGGTCAGTTCCACCTCGCGCAGCCACTCGCGCCAGATTGCGACCAGCAGCGCCATCAGCACCGGGCCGATGAACAGGCCGAGAAAGCCCATCGTCTTGACTCCGCCGATCAGGCCGAAAAAGGTTGGCAGGAAGGGCAGCTTTATCGGCCCGCCGACCAGCTTCGGGCGCAATGTCTTGTCGACGATGAAGAGTTCGACCGCGCCCCAGATGAACAGTGCCAGCCCGGCCATCGGCGAGCCGCTGGCCGCGAGATAGATCGAGACAAGCGTGAAGGACAGCGGCGCGCCGCCGGGGATCAGCGCCATGATGCCGGTCAGCGCGCCGAGCGTCACCGGCGACGGCACCCCGGCCAACCAGTAAGCGATGCCCAGCACCAGCCCTTCGCCGATGGCGATAACGGTCATGCCGGTCACCGTCGAGGAAATAGTCGCCGGCACCACGCGTGAGATCCGTTCCCATCTGGCCGGCAGGATGCGTTCGCCGAGGCGATCGATCTGTCCGGCGAAATGCTCGCCGTCGCGATAGGCGAAGAACAGCGCGATCATCATGAACAGCAGCGTCAGCAAAAGGCCGAAGGCGCTGCCGCCGGCGGCAAGCACGCCGCGATAGATGCTGCCGATATTAGCGCCGCTGATCAGCTGGATCAGTTCGCCGATGCCGCCAGGGTGGCCAACGTTGACCGTCCATTGTTCATTGAGCCATTCGCCCACCACGGGCATGGTGGCGAGCCAGTGCGGCGTCGGCGCACCGTAGCGGTTGGTCTCGATGGCCCAGTTGACCCATTCGCGCACTTCATTGATGGCGTAGGTGCCGGCAAGCGCGATCGGCACCACCAGGAAGGTCAGGATGAACAGAATCGCAAGCGTCGCGGCAATCGTGCGGTTGCCGCCGACGCCAGCGAGCAACCGCCAATAGAGCGGCCAACTGGCGAAAGCGATCACCAGGGCGGCAAGGACCGGGAACAGGAAGCCGTGGAAGAAATAAACGCCAGCGGCGACGATCAGCACCAGGAGCCAGCGCGCCGCCGACAGCGGCGGAATGACAGCGGCCCTGAGCGGCGTCGACAGGCCAAACAGGCGCTGCTGCCGCTCCGGCTTCTGTATCCCGACTTCCTTCAAGCGCCCAACTCTCCCTGGCCCATCGCATCGCTTATGCACTGATATAGTGCAGCAATCGTGACGACATTCCAAATGTTTGGGTGGAGCTGCTAATCTCCCCCCTTGAGGAGAGATGTCGCCGAAGGCGACAGAGGCGGTCGGGTCGTCCTGACGCGACCCTTACCACGAACAAAGGAGGCTGGCGCTTCATGCGCGGGGACCCCCTCTGGCCTGCCGGCCATCTCCCCCTCAAGGGGGGAGATTACCGCTTCACCCGAACTTGCCAGTTCTCGGGAAACCCTTCGGCACCATGCGACCGGCCGAGGCGCGGGCACCGATCCATTCGGCAAGCTCGTCACGCGATTTGGTGAAGGTGCGGTCTGCCGAATCCTGCCAGGACAGGCCACTTGCGAGCGTGAAGGTCTTGAGGTCGAGGACACCGCCATCCTTGTACTTCTGCAGGCGCACGCCCTTGCCGCGCCCCATCTCCGGGATCTCGGCCAGCGGGAACACCAGCATCTTGCGGTTCTCGCCGACAATGGCGAGATGGTCGCCGGCGACGCTCACGCAGCGCTGGGCCTCGTCGGGCGCCTTGACGTTCATCACCTGCTTGCCCTTGCGGGTGTTGGCGACGACTTCTTCTTCCGGCACGATGAAACCGTTGCCGTCATGCGACACCAGCAGCAGCTTGCGCTTTGGATCATGGACGAAGGCGGTGACGATATCCTGGTCGTTGTCCATGTCGACGATGATGCGGATCGGCTCGCCATGGCCACGCCCACCCGGAAGCCGGTCGGCGCCGATCGTGTAGAACTTGCCGCCGGTGGTGAACACCAACACCTTGTCGGTCGTCTGGGCGTGGAAGGCGAGCTTGAGGCTGTCGCCTTCCTTGAAGGTCAGGGCCGAGTGGTCGGTCAGATGACCTTTCATGGCCCTCAGCCAGCCCTTTTCCGAAACGACCACGGTGACCGGCTCGCGCTCGATCATGGCGTGGGCGATATCGGTCAGGTCATGCTCGGGCGCGTCGGCGAACTCGGTGCGGCGCTTGCCGATCTCGGTGTCGGGCCCGTATTTCTGGCGAACATTGGCGACTTCCCACTTGATCGTCGCCCACTGCTTGGCGTCGGACGCAAGCAGTGCCTCGATCTGCTTCTTCTCGCCGGTCAGGCTGTTGAATTCCTCGCGGATTTCGAATTCCTCGAGCTTGCGCAGCGCCCTCAGCCGCATGTTGAGGATGGCTTCAGCCTGGGTGTCGGTGAGTGACCAGCGGGCCATCATCACCTGCTTGGGCTCGTCCTCCTCGCGGATGATCCTGATCAACTCGTCGATGTTGAGATAGGCGATCAGATAGCCGGCGAGGATCTCCAGCCGCCTCTCGATCTCGCCGAGGCGGTGCTTGGAGCGGCGGATCAAGACGTCGCGGCGGTGCTCCAGCCATTCCTTGAGCACACCTTTCAGCGACAGCACGTTCGGCACCTTGCCGCGCGACAACACGTTCATGTTGAGCGGAAAGCGGCTTTCGAGCTCGGTCAGCTTGAACAGCGATTCCATCATGATGCCGGGATCGACCGAGCGGCTCTTCGGCACCAGCACGACGCGGATGTCCTCGGCGCTCTCGTCGCGGATATCCTCGAGCAGCGGCAGCTTGCGCGCCATCAAAAGCTCGGCGATCTTTTCGATCAGCCTGGCCTTCTGGACGCCGTAGGGGATTTCGGTGACGACAATGTTCCAGGTGCCCCTGCCCTGGTCCTCCTGGTTCCATTTCGCCCTGACGCGAAAGCCGCCGCGACCCGTTTCATAGGCTTCGAGGATCGAGGCACGGCTGTCGACGATGATGCCGCCGGTCGGGAAATCCGGGCCTTGGACGAAATCCATCAGCTTGGTGACGGGCGCATCCGGGTGATCGATCAGGTGAAGCGCGGCGTCGCAGAGCTCGGCCGCATTGTGCGGCGGGATCGAGGTCGCCATGCCGACGGCGATGCCGGACGAGCCGTTGGCGAGCAGGTTCGGGAAGGCGCCGGGCAGTACCGCCGGCTCCTCGTCTTCCTCATTGTAGGTCGGGCGGAAATCGACCGCGTCCTCGGTGATGCCTTCCAAAAGCAGCGTCGACACTTCGGTCATGCGCGCTTCGGTGTAGCGCATGGCAGCGGCGTTATCGCCGTCGATATTGCCGAAATTGCCCTGCCCGTCGACCAGCGGGTAGCGCATCGAAAAATCCTGCGCCAACCGCACCAATGCGTCGTAGATCGACTGGTCGCCATGTGGATGGAACTTGCCCATCACCTCGCCGACGATGCGGGCGCATTTGGCAAAGCCCTGGTCGGGGTTAAGCCGCAGCAGGCGCATGGCATGCATGATGCGACGATGCACCGGCTTCAGCCCGTCGCGCACGTCCGGCAGTGCCCGGTGCATGATGGTCGACAGCGCGTAAGCGAGATAGCGCTCTTCCAGCGCCTTCTTCAGATCGACCGGCTCGATATTGTCGCCGCCGCCACTCTCGGGCGGCAAAAGCCTTTTTCCCATGGGCTGGCACTAGCCGAGCGGGTGATTCGCGGCAAGAGGCACACCGGTATGCGTCCTCCTGAAGCGCCTCGCGCTCGACCGGCCTCATGCGACGCTTTGGGTCCTTGTTTTGATGCATGTCGTTCTCGCAAAACCGCCGCACCCTTTTGCGCGACATCCATTATGCAACAGGAATTGGAAGCGTCACAGCGCCGGCCAACATCAATCCGTTACATCCGGCTTCTATCGCAAGCCTGATGGATCGGGTTTGCCTTTGGCCGCGATTTTCGACCATTGTGCCGAGGCCCGCCTTTTTCCGGTCCAGTTCGTCGCTGAATGGTGACGGCGCGACGATTTGAAAAGAATTTCAGGACACTCTCAGGGGAGCTCTCGATGACGATCCGACACTCGACACTTATCAAAAGACTGGCTTTTTCGACCTTTTTGCTGACGCTGCCGCTGAATGCGGCATTCGCGCAGGACACCGCGGTCGCCGACCGGCTGAAGGCTGCCCTCGCCGCCCAAGGCGTCGACCTCTCCTGGACCGGAGTAACCGGCGACACCTCCAGCATGGTTCTGCAAGGCGTAGCCGTCAAGCCGGCGGCCGAAAAGGAGGCGCTCAAGATCGGCGACGTCAAGCTCGAAGGCGTGACCGAAGCCAATGGCGGCTATCAAATCGCGACCGTATCGACGTCGCCGTTCGAACACAGCGAAGACGGCGTCACGCTCAATCTCAGCCCCTTCGTCATCCACGACATGACGGTTCCGGCCGAAGGCGCAACCGGTCCGCTGGGCTCGCTGATGATGTACAAATCGGCCGAGCTCGACAACATGACAGTCAAAGTGGCTGACAAGACCGCTTTCTCGATGGACGGGCTTGCCATCGCAATCACGCCGCCGGCCGACGGCAAGGCCTTGGCGTTTTCCGGCACCACGGAAAAATTCACTGCCGACCTGACGCTGGTCGAAGATCCGAAGTCCAAGGAAGTCATCAACGCGCTCGGCTACCAGAACATATCGGGCAATCTTGAGATGGAAGGCACCTGGCAACCTACCGACGGCAGGATGGACTTGTCGAAATACGAAATATCGGTCGACAATGCCGGCACGCTCGGCATGACCTTCGATCTCGGCGGCTACACGCTCGACGTCATCAAATCACTGCAGGAGATGCAGAAGAAGATGGCAGCGCAGCCCGAAGGCGCCGACAATTCCGCGCAAGGCATGGCCATGCTCGGGCTGCTGCAGCAGCTTTCGTTCAACAGCGCCTCGATCCGCTTCGACGACGATTCGCTGACCAAGAAGGTGCTCGATTATGCCGGCAAGCAGCAAGGCATGTCCGGCAAGGACATCGCCAACCAGGCCAAGGCGATCGTGCCCTTCGGCATGGCGCAGCTCAACAATCCGGAACTGACGGCGCAGGTTTCGGCCGCGGTCAACAAGTTCCTAGACGATCCGCAAAGCATCGAGGTCTCGGCCGAGCCGCCGGCAGCGGTGCCGTTCGCGCTGATCATGGCGGGCGCCATGTCCAACCCGCTCGACCTGCCGAAAACGCTTGGCGTGACGGTTACCGCGAACGAAGACTGATCGAGGTCCCAAAGCAAAAGCCCGGCAGCGATGCCGGGCCTTTTTATGAATCCACAGAACCGGTTCGGAGCGTTTCCTAAAGCTCTTTCTTCGTCGCCACCACGCGCAGCGACAATTCGCGAAGCTGCTGCGGGCTGGCTTCCGACGGCGCGTTCATCAACAGGTCGTAGGCCTGCTGGTTCATCGGGAACATAGTCACTTCGCGTAGGTTCCTGGCGCCGACCAGAAGCATGACGACGCGGTCGATACCGGCTGCCATGCCGCCATGCGGCGGCGCGCCATACTGGAACGCGCGGTAAAGGCCGCCGAAGCGTTCCTCGACCGTTGCGCGGTCCAGCCCGACCGTTTCGAACGCCTTGACCATGGTTTCCGGCAGATGGTTGCGGATGCCGCCTGAGGCGATCTCGAAACCATTGCAGACCATGTCGTACTGGAACGCCTTGATGCCGAGCAGATCCTCGCCGTTCAGCGCATCGATGCCGCCTTGCGGCATCGAGAACGGGTTGTGCGCGAAATCGATCTTCTTCTCCTCCTCGTTCCATTCGAAGAACGGGAAGTCGACGATCCAGCACAACTCGAAACGATCGCGGTCGATAAGGTTCAGTTCCTCGCCAGCGCGGGTGCGTGCCGCGCCCGCGAACGAGACGAACTTTTTCGGGTCGCCGGCGACGAAGAAAGCGGCATCGCCATCGGCAAGGCCGAGTTGTTGGCGGATCGCCTCGGTACGCTCCTCGCCGATGTTCTTGGCCAGCGGACCCGCGCCTTCGATACCTCCGGCATTTTCATATGCTACTGCTGAGATGATCTCGTCAATTTTGTCCGGATCTGAGTCAGGTAGATCCAAAGCAGCGGATGACGACATGGTCGGCTCAAGACCCCGCCAGAAGATGTAGCCCAGCCCCGGCTGGCCCTCGCCTTGCGCCCAGGAGTTCATGCGGTCGCAGAAAGCGCGGCTGCCGCCGGTCTTGGCGGGAATGGCCCAGACCTCGGCCTTGGGGTCGCTGGCGAGGATGTTGGCAAACACCTTGAAACCCGAATCGCGGAAGTGTTCCGAGACATTCTGCATTTCGATCGGGTTGCGCAGGTCCGGCTTGTCGGTGCCGTATTTGCGCATGGCAACGTCGTAGGCGATGCGCGGAAACTTCTGCGTCACGGGCTTGCCGGCGGCAAAGGTCTCGAAAACGCCGCGCATCACCGGCTCCATGGTGCTAAACACGTCCTCCTGCTCGACGAAGCTCATCTCAACGTCGAGCTGGTAGAATTCGCCCGGCAGACGGTCGGCGCGCGGGTCCTCGTCGCGGAAGCACGGCGCGATCTGGAAGTAGCGGTCGAAGCCGGACACCATGATCAGCTGCTTGTATTGCTGCGGGGCCTGCGGCAGCGCGTAGAACGTGCCGGGGTGGATGCGCGACGGCACCAGGAAGTCGCGCGCCCCTTCCGGCGACGAGGCGGTGAGGATCGGCGTCGAGAATTCGGTGAAGCCCACCTCGCCCATCAGCTTGCGCATCTCGGCGATGATTTTCGTGCGCGCGACGATATTCTTGTGCAGCGTGTCGCGGCGCAGGTCGAGGAAGCGGTATTTGAGGCGGATGTCCTCCGGATAGTCCGGCTCGCCGAAGACCGGCAACGGCAATTCCCTGGCCGCCGACAACACCTCGATCTCGCGCGCGAAAATCTCGATCTCGCCGGTCGGCAAATTGGGGTTCACGGTCTCGGCGAGGCGCGCCTTGACCTCGCCGTCGACGCGGACGACCCATTCGCCGCGCAAGGTCTCGGCAATCCTGAAGGCCGGCGAATCCGGATCGGCGACGATTTGCGTCAGGCCGTAATGGTCGCGCAAATCGATGAACAGCAAGCCGCCATGGTCGCGCACGCGATGCACCCAGCCCGACAGGCGAACCGAGGAACCGACGTCGCTCTTCCTCAATTGGGCACAGGTATGGCTGCGGTAACGATGCATTGTCATTGCTAGGTCCGGATGTTGGTTGCGGCCAAGGCATGATGGCCCAGCCTGAAAATTTGCGCGAAAAGCACATGAGAGGGTGCATTTGTCAAGGCAGGCATCGCTTGGGTAACATCTCCGCTCTGACTTCGCCTTGCGATCCTACCCGGATGTCGCCATTAAGCTGACCGGCGCAACGCGCGGCAGTGGTAATGTCTTGAGGAATGGATAGGGGGAGATTGGATGAGCTTCGAACTGGCGATGCTTGTTGCAAGCTGCGTGCTCTGTCTGATCCAGGTCATTATCGCCTCGCACGCAGCCAGCCTGCAGCGGGGTTATCGCTGGACGGCAAGTTCTCGCGACGCTGAAGTCTCCCCGCTTACAGGGATCGCCGGGCGTTTGGATAGGGCACTTCGAAACTTCCTCGAGACCTTTCCGGTGTTTGTAACCGCGGTCTTCCTTGTCCATGTGCTCGGGCGTGAGAGTGCCCTCAGCGAGTGGGGAGCCGGTCTCTATTTCTCCGCCAGGCTGGTTTACCTGCCACTCTACGCAACAGGCGTTTTCTTGCTCCGTTCGCTCATCTGGAACGTCGCATTCGCTGGTATTGCGCTTCTGTTACTTGCGTCTGTATGGCCCGAGCTATAACGCCCGACCGCCATCACGGCGACGTCGCGAGTTGCCTTTGAGGTCATGCCAGATTGCTCAAGCCAGTAGCCGTGCGCCGCCAGAAATTATCGCTGAAACGAAGTTTTCGGCGGATGCTCGTCACCACCTCATCCCTTGACCCCGCCGGCGGTGAGGCCGGTGATGATCTTGCGCTGGAAGATGAGGACGAGGATGACGAGCGGCACGGTGACGATCACCGATGCGGCCATGATGTTGCCCCACGGGATCTCGAACTGCGAGTTACCGGAGAGCAGCGCGATCGCCACCGGCACGGTTCGCTGCTCGTTGCTGGAGGTAAACGTCAGGGCGAACAGGAACTCGTTCCACGCACCGATGAAGGCGAGAAGCCCGGTGGTCGCCAGCGCCGGCCACATCAGCGGCAGGAAGACGCGGCTGATGATGATCCAGGGCGTGGCGCCATCAAGGATCGCCGCTTCCTCCAGCTCGATCGGCAGGTCGCGAACGAAGGCGGTGAGCACCCAGACGGTGAATGGCAAGGTGAAGATCATGTAGGACAAGATCAGCGCAAACGGCGAATTGTAGAGGCCGAAGGTGCGGATCAGCTCGAAAAGACCGGCAAGCACTGCCAATTGCGGGAACATCGATACGGACAGGATGATGAGGAGCAGAGCCGAACGGCCTCTGAAGCGGATGCGCGCCAGCGCATAGGCGGCGGTGACGCCCAGGAACAGCGAAATGACGACGACGGCGCTCGAGATGAACAGCGAGTTCACGAGGTTGCGCAGGAAGGTCCCCTCGGTGAACACCGTCCTGTAATTGCTGAAGGTAATCGTCTTCGGCCAATAGTCGATCTGGAAGAGCGCCGTCCCCGATTTCAGGCTGGTGATGATGGCGTAGTAAAACGGGAACACCGCGACGACGACGATGACGGCAACGAGGAGGTAGAAAGCCGTGCGCTTGACGATCCACATGGTCAGTAATCCCACATGATCAATAGTCCTTGTCCAGCCTTATCCGGCCGAGCCAAAGAACAAGCATGGTCAGCAGGGCGAGGATAAGGAAGAGCAGCGTCGAGGCGGCGGAACCGTAAGCGAACTTATCGAACTCAAACAGGCTCTCGCGGGCAAACACCGACATCGACTTGGTGTGTATGTTGTTTGGCGTGAGAACATAGATCAGATCGAAGATGCGCAAGGCATCGAGGCCGCGAAAGATGATGGCCACCATCAACGCCGGCCGGATGAGCGGCAAGGTGATCTTCCAGAAAACTCTCCACGCGCCGACGCCGTCGAGCTTGGCGACCTCGTAGATTTCTTGTGGAAGCATCTGGAGGCCGGCGAGAATGAGAAGCGCCATGAACGGGGTCGCTTTCCAGATGTCGACAACGAGGACGGCGACCATCGCCGTGTCGGCGCTGGCCGTCCAGGCGATTTTTGTGCTGACCAGGCCGAGCTTGAGCAGGACGTCGTTGATGATGCCGAACTGGTCGTTGAGCATCCACTGCCACATTTTCGCCGAGACGATCGTCGGGATCGCCCAAGGGATGAGGATGGCGGCGCGCACGATGCCGCGGCCGCGAAACTTGGTGTTGAGCACCAACGCGACGATCATGCCGAGCACCGTCTCACAGGTCACCGAAATCACTGCGAAGCGCACCGTGTTCCAGACAGCGCGCCACCAGACCGGGTCGGCGAGCAGCCCGTCATAGATGACGCGGCCGCTCGGCATTTGCAGGACGGAGAAATAGTTGGCGAAGCCAACCCAGCGGCGGGCCTCCAGATCGGCGAGCGAGGCATCGGTGAAGCCGAAATAGATCGTGCGCGTCAACGGCCAGCCGGCAACGCCGGCGAGTACGATGAGCATCGGGGCAAGCAGCAGCCATGCCGAGCGCGCACGCTGACGCGCCAGCAGCGAGCCTGAGCGCGGCGAGGTCACCAGGCGGTGCCTTTGAGTCTGGTCAAAGAGAATTCCAGATCGGCAAGGTTGTCGGCGGCCGTGCCTTCGCCGGAAATGGTGTTGTGGACGGCGGTCCAGAACTCGCTCGATGCCTCATTGTACCTGCTCTTGGCTTGAGCCGAGGGACGCGGCACCGCGTTGAGGACGACTTCCTTCCAGCGCGGAATCACCGGCTGGGCGCTGGCGATGTCGGCATCGTCATAGAGTGCCTCGATGGTCGGCAGATATGCCCCCTTCAAGGCGCGGTACTTCTGCATCTGAGGCGAGGCGATCCATCTGACCAGCTCGATCGCTGCATCCGGGTTCTTCGAATATTTGGAAACCGCGAGATTCCAGCCGCCAAGCGTTGCTGCCGGGTGCGCACCCTCACCCGACCCCGGCGGCAGCGTGGTCACTTCGAACTTGCCTTTGATGGGGGAGCTTTCGCTGTTGCCAAGTGCGTAGGCGTAGGGCCAGTTGCGCATGAAGACGGCGTTGCCGGTCTGCCAGACTCCGCGCGACTCCTCTTCCTGGTAGGCTAGAACGCCGGGCGGCGAGATGGTTCCCACCCAGCTCCTCGCCATTTCCAGCGCTGCAGCTGCTTGCGGATTGTTGATGGAGATCGTGCCGTCCGGCTCGATAATCTGGCCGCCGCCGTTCGACTTCACCCATTCGAGTGCATCGCAGGTCAGCCCCTCATAGGCGTTGCCCTGGAAAACGAAGCCCCACATGTCCTTGTTGCCGGCGTCGTGCTCCTTGTCCATGACGAGCTTGGCGGTGTCGGCAAGCTCGGCCCAACTGGCCGGGACCCTGGCGCCGTATTTGTCGAGGAGGTCCTTGCGGTAGTAGAGCGCCGGAGCGTCGGTGAAGATCGGCAAGGCGACCAGCTTGCCGTCCACGGTCTGCGATTTGATGATCGATGGAAAATGGGCGCCAACGACATCCTTGGTCGCTTCGGTCAGGTCGATAAACTGCCTTGCAAGCTGGGGAGCCCAGATGATGTCCGTTTGATAGACGTCGACGTCGCTGCTTCCAGCGGCGAGCCAAAGCCGGTATTGGCCAAACTGGTCCGTCGCCGAGGGAGGCAGCGGAACGACGCTAACCCTGTTGCCGGTCTTCTTCTCGTATCGATCGAGGATCTCGCGAAGGATTCTCTGGCCGTTGCCGGTATCGCCGGACACCATGGCGAGGTCGACAGCCCGCGCCGGCCCGGCCGCCAGAACTGCGGCCACGGCAAATGCCGCAAATGCGGGATGAAATTTCATGATGGCGGACCTCCCTTTGGAGCTTCAGGCCGGGTAGCAGAAACAACGTCGACGCCTGACACCGTCTCCGCACACCGGCAGCTCACAAGACGCGTATTCGCCCACCAGCACTGAACTACAAAGATACGCCTTGGTTCCCAACACGAGGGTCCGGCGCCACGCGGTGGCCCCCGGCTGACCCCAACGCCACAGGGAATTGCCGCTGGCATTGGCGAAGGCGATGGTTCAAGAAGGGATCAACGACAGGCTTTCCTTCATGTCCTCCATCCGCCCGCTGATCCCGCTCCTGATCGCCGCCGGCATCCTGCTCGGCGGCAACGGCCTGCAGAGCACCTTGATTGCGCTGCGTGGTGCGCAGGAGGGTTTTCCCGCTTCCTCGATCGGCCTGATGGGCACGTTCTATTTCGCCGGCTTCCTGCTCGGCTGCCTTGCCGTTACCCGCATCATGAAGTCCGTTGGCCATGTGCGCGCCTTTTCGGCACTCGCGGCGATCGCCTCGGCGGGAACGCTGCTTCTGGTGCTGGTCATCGATCCGGTGATGTGGTGCGCCGTGCGCTTTGCCGGCGGGTTCTGCTTTGCCGGCCTGTTCACCATCATGGAAGCCTGGCTGAATTCCGGCGTCACCAACACCGACCGGGCGCGGGTGCTTGCCATCTACCGCATGGTCGATATCGGCTCGGTGACGGGCGCCCAGTTCCTGATCCCGATCTTCGGCGCCGGCGGCTTTGCCATCTTCGCCATCATGTCGATGATGATCACCGTTTCGCTGGTGCCGGTTTCGCTCGGCGACCGCTCCAATCCGACGCCGCCGGAAGACGTCAAGCTCGATTTGGCGCGCGTCTGGCGGATTTCACCGCTCGGCTGCTTCGGCTGCATCGCCGTCGGCGTCACAAACAGCGCCTTCCGCACCCTATCGCCGGTCTATGCCGAGCAGATCGGCATGTCGGTCGCCGACGTCGTCACCTTCGTCAGCGTCGGCATTTTCGGCGGCGCCATCATCCAATACCCGCTCGGCTATCTCTCCGACCGCTGGGACCGGCGCTCGGTCCTGCTGATGACGACGTGCTGTGCGATGGTGGCGGCACTGGCGCTGGCCTTCGTGGCAGGCGGCAGTCCGTTCCTCAACTTCCTGCTCGTCTTCATCTTCGGCTGCTTCGCCATGCCGCTCTATTCGCTGTCGGCGGCGCATTCCAACGACCGCGCCGACAAGGGCGAGTTCGTGCTGATCAATGCAGCCTTGATGCTGTTTTATTCCTTCGGCGCCATCGGGGGGCCGTTCGCCGCCTCGACGGTGATGCAATTTTTCGGGCCGAGCGCGCTGTTCGTGTTCAGCGCCACCGTCTATGCGATCTTCGTGGCCGTCATCCTTTACCGGATGCAGGCGCGCTCCGCCGTGCCGGCAAGCCATCGCAGCCGTTTTACGGCGCTGTTGCGCACGTCTACAGTTTTTGCCCGGTTGGCGAAGCGGAATGCTGATCCCGATGAACCCGCAAAGCCCCGATAGAGGTGCTTACGCTTGACGAAAGCGCGCGCGGCTGAAATTGAAAGAGACCCTATCCCTTGCCAAAAGCGATTTGATGCACGTCATCACCACCCAGAAAGAACTCGAGACCGCTATTACCGCTTTCGAAAAGGCGGAGTTCGTCACCGTCGATACCGAATTCATTCGCGAAACGACCTTCTGGCCGATCCTGTGCCTGATCCAGATGGCAGCGCCCGGGGTAACGGCACTGATTGATCCGCTGTCGCCCGACATCGACCTGAAACCGTTCTTCAGGCTGATGGCCAACGAGGCGATCGTCAAAGTCTTCCATGCGGCGCGGCAGGACATCGAAATCATTGTTCATCTCGGCGATCTGGTGCCGCATCCGGTGTTCGACACCCAGGTCGCGGCGATGGTCTGCGGCTTCGGCGACAGCGTCTCCTACGACCAGCTGGTGCAGCGCATCACCGGCGCGAGGCTCGACAAGTCCTCGCGCTTCACCGACTGGCGCCACCGTCCGCTGTCCGAAAAGCAGCTCGACTACGCGCTCGCCGACGTCACCCACCTGATCGAGGTCTACAAGCATCTCAGCGCCGAGCTGGTGCGGGAAAACCGCGCCCACTGGCTGAACGAGGAGATGGACGTGCTGACCTCGCGCGAGACCTACGATCCACATCCCGAGGATGCCTGGAAGCGGCTCAAGATGCGGCTGCGCAAGCCGCAGGAACTGGCGATCGTTCAGGCGGTGGCCGCCTGGCGCGAACGCGAAGCGCGCGAGCGCGACGTGCCGCGCGGCCGTGTGCTCAAGGACGATGCGATCTACGAAGTGGCGCAGCAGGCGCCGCGCGACTCGGCGGCGCTGAGCAAGCTGCGCACCACGCCGAAGGGCTGGGAACGCTCTTCGACGGCGACGGCATTGCTTGGCGCAGTCAACGCTGCCCTTGCCCTGCCCAGGGAAGAGATGCCGAAGCTGCCGAAGAGCTTCCAGCCGCCGGAGGGGTCGAGCGCCGCTGCGGAGTTGCTGAAGGTGCTGCTGCGGATCGTTGCCGAAAAAGAGGGCGTCGCATCCAAGGTACTCGCCTCCAGTGACGACATCGACCGCATCGCTGCCGAGGGCGAGGAAGCCGACGTGCCTGCATTGCAAGGTTGGCGGCGTGCCGTTTTCGGCGAGGCCGCGCTCAAGCTGGTGCGCGGTGAACTCGCCATCAGGTTCGACAAACGCAAGATCGCTGTGTTCGACGTGCAGCCTTGATCTGCTCAGACCAGGCCGAGCAGATGCAGCGCCAGCCATATCCAGCCAAGTGCGAGAACTACCGCGCCCAGGTAGAATGCCCTGCTGCGCAGAATTAGCCGATTGCTGGTCAAGTGGACCGATGCGTGAAGAAAGCGGGAGACGACAAAGATCCACATCAGGGCCAAGGTCAGATAATTGACGCCATTGGTCACGTGCAGCGTCAAGCATAAGACGTAGAAAAGCACTGGCAGTTCGAACTGGTTGCTCAGATTGTTGGCGACGCTGATGCTGGAACCAGGCTCCGTCGAGCGCGTCTTGAACTGGCCGGTCTTGGCTTCGCCCGATCTGACCGCATCATAGCGGCGCCGGCCCATTACTACATAGACGATATAGACCAGCAGCACCTGCGCCAGCATCGGCCAGAAGATCGCGGTCTGGTTCAAGACGCCCCCTGTCGTTGTCACCCAGCCTTCAAGGCCGTTTCTGAGCCATCAGAGTGAAAGCCGCAATGACGGTCACCGGCACCGCCAGAAGCGCGAATTTGGTGACGATCAGCGCCGAGGCGAAGGATAGCGAATCCGGATTGGCCGACAGGAAATCGGACAAAAGACGAGCCACGGCGATGTTCTGGGCATAGTCGGCAAGCGTGTAGGGCAGCACCAACACGGCTGCGAATATCGGCTGGGTTTGCGCAGGCAGTGCACGGAAGTTTTTCAGCCGCCGGCCCGTGGCCAGGATCAGGCTGACCATCGTCAGCGACAGCAGCGCCGGAAACAGCAGGTCGAAGGTCAGGTAATGCCAGACGAGAATAATCTCGCTGCCGCGCCGGCCGAGGGCCGTTAGCCAGGCCATGCCCTCATCCGGAGTGAAACCGGCATAGCGGATGTCGAGCGACGGCAGACCGCCGCTCAATTGACGAAAATAGAGGAACTCCATCGCCGTCATCATGATGAAAACCGCCACGGTGGCGACACAGAGTGCGGCCGCGTGGCGCGACAGCCGCAGGATCATTGCCGCCAGATTGCGCCAAGACGCATGACGGTCAGGCTCCGCCAGGATAATTCGGGCTTTCGCGGGTAATCGTGACGTCATGGGCGTGGCTTTCACGAAGTCCGGCATTGGATATCCGCACAAAAGTGGCGCGCTCGCGGAAATCGGCAAGGTCGCGGCCACCGACATAACCCATAGCGGCTTTCAGGCCGCCTGCAAGCTGGTGCAGCACGCCAGACACAGGTCCTTTGTACGGCACCTGCCCTTCGATGCCTTCCGGGACCAGTTTCAACGTGTCGCGCACCTCGGCCTGGAAGTAACGATCGGCGGAGCCGCGCGCCATCGCGCCGACCGAGCCCATGCCGCGATAGGCTTTGAAGGAGCGGCCCTGATGCAGATAGACCTCGCCCGGGCTCTCGTCGGTTCCGGCCAGCAGCGAACCGATCATCGCTGCGCTGGCCCCGGCGGCCAGCGCCTTGGCGAGATCGCCCGAATATTTGATGCCGCCATCGGCAATGACCGAGACGCCCGATTTCTGCGCCGTCTCGACCGCCGACATGATTGCCGAGAGCTGCGGCACGCCGACGCCGGCGACGATACGGGTGGTGCAGATGGAGCCTGGTCCGATGCCGACCTTGACCGCGTCGGCGCCGGCATCGATCAGCGCCAGCGTGCCTTCCGATGTGGCGACGTTGCCGGCCAGGATGCGAACCGAGTTGGAAAGCTTCTTGGCCCGCGTCACCGCATCCAGGACGCGCTGCGAATGACCGTGCGCCGTGTCGATCACCAGAAGGTCGACGCCGGCGTCGATGAGGCGCTCGGCCCGCTCGAAACCGTCATCGCCGACGCTGGTGGCGGCGGCGGCGCGCAAGCGTCCCTGCGCATCCTTGGTGGCGTGCGGGTTGAGCTGCGACTTCTCGATGTCCTTGACCGTGATCAGCCCAACGCAATTGCCGTCCCGATCGACCACAACCAGCTTCTCGATGCGGTGCTGGTGCAGCAGCCGCTTGGCTTCGTCCTGATCGACGTTCTCCTTGACGGTGATCAGGTTCTCGCGGGTCATCAGCTCATAGACCTTCTGCGCCGGGTCGGAGGCGAAGCGGACGTCGCGGTTGGTCAGGATGCCGACCAGCCGGCCGACCGTGTGGCCGCCGCTGCCGCCGTTCTCGACCACCGGAATGCCCGAAATGCTGTAGGTGCGCATCAGGCCCAGCGCATCGGCGAGCGTCGCCTCGGGACCGATGGTGACGGGGTTGACCACCATGCCGGATTCGAATTTCTTCACCTGCCGCACCTGCTCGGCCTGTTCGGCCGGCGAGAAATTGCGGTGGATGACGCCTATGCCGCCGGCCTGGGCCATGGCGATGGCGAGCCGCGCCTCGGTGACCGTGTCCATGGCGGCCGACAGGATCGGCACGTTGAGGTCGATGTCGCCGGCGATGCGGGTGCGGATGTCGGTCTCGCCGGGCATGACCTCGGAATGACCGGGCTGCAACAGCACGTCGTCAAAGGTCAGCGCCAATGCGCCGGTGGACGTCTCGATGATTTTTGCCATGGCCAGCCCTCGGAATGCAGGAAAGGCGCTCGCCCTGATGGACAGCGCCGACTCGTCTTCTTCCCTTTCAGGATTGGCGCTGGCTCGTAACACGTCCCGTCGCCGTTGAAAAGCCGATGGTTGTGTAGTGGCAAAGCTGCATTTGCCGCAGGTGCTGCAAGACTTGCGGTTCGCAAAAACGTGACAGCAAATTAATGCGACATCCGGGCCAAGCCATGATAACCGCCCTATGTTCCGGTTTGGCCCCAAGGCCGGCAAGCAATCGCGACGCACATTTTCAAGGCCGGATCCATCGTGAACCGCACCATTCCGCTTATCCTGGCGGTCGCTCTATTCATGGAAAACATGGATTCGACCGTCATTGCGACATCGTTGCCGGCGATCGCCATCGACATCCACACCAGCCCGATCGCGCTCAAGCTGGCGCTGACCGCCTATCTGGTATCGCTGGCGATCTTCATTCCGATCAGCGGCTGGATGGCCGACCGCTTCGGCGCCAAGAATGTCTTCCGCGCCGCGATCGCCGTGTTCATCGTCGGTTCGGTCGCTTGCGCCATTTCCAATTCGCTGCCGGCTTTCGTGGTCTCACGCTTTCTGCAAGGCATTGGCGGCGCCATGATGACGCCGGTCGGGCGCCTGGTGCTGGTACGCGCGACGCCGAAAAGCGAACTCGTCGCCGCCATGTCGTGGCTGACCGTTCCGGCTCTGGTCGGACCCCTGGTCGGTCCGCCGGTCGGCGGCTTCATCACTACCTATTTTTCCTGGCACTGGATTTTTCTGATCAATGTGCCGATCGGCCTGATCGGCATCTGGCTGGCCACGCGTTTCCTGCCGAAAACCGATCCTGCCGAGACGCCGCCGCTTGATTTCACCGGTTTCGTGCTGAGCGGGTTGGCGGCATCGGGCATTGTGTTCGGGCTGTCGGTGGTCAGCCTGCCGGCTCTGCCGCCCGCTGCCGGCTTTATCACCGTTGCCGTCGGACTGGCGTCGGCGGTGCTTTACCTGCTGCACGCGCGCCACGCCAAGAATCCGCTGCTGGCGCTCGAGCTGTTTCGCAATCGGGTGTTCCGCTCGTCGGTGCTCGGCGGCGGACTGTTCCGTATCGGCATTGGTGCCGTACCTTTTCTTTTGCCGCTGATGTTCCAGATCGGTTTCGGGTTGACGCCGTTCCAGTCCGGCATGATCACTTTCGTCTCGGCAATCGGCGCCATAGGCATGAAATTCGTCACTGCCCTGATCTTCAGGGTCGCGGGCTTCCGCCGTGTGCTGATTTCAGGCTCGCTCATCGCTGCCGCGTCGATTGCCATCAACGGCCTGTTCACACCCGATACGCCCTATGGGCTGATCCTCGCCATGCTGCTCGCCGGGGGCTTCATCCGCTCGATGTTCTTCACCGGCATCAATGCGCTTGCCTACGCCGAGATTTCGGCCGCCGACACGAGCAAGGCGACGCCGATCACGGCGGTGTTCCAGCAGTTGGCGATCGCGCTCGGTGTGGCGCTGGCCGGCGGCATCCTGGAAGTGTCGACCAAGATCCATGGTGGCCCACTGACGCTGAGCGACTTCCACACCGCCTTCTTCATCGTAGCGGCGGTGTCGGCGGCAGCCTCGCTGTCGTTCATGCGGCTGGCGCCGGACGCCGGCAATGCCGTATCGGGACATGGCCGACTGACGCCGCCGAAGACGCTGGAGCCGGTGAGCCCGCCGGGGAGTTGACCTTTGCTCGTGCTTACGGACGCCGGAGGGACAGCGCCCCCCTCTGTCCTGCCGGACATCTCCCCCACTTGGGGGGAGATCGGACGTGACATCGGCTTTCGCCAATGTTCAACGTTGCAGGATTAGACGGCGCGCCGAAGCTGCCAATCTCCCCCCTCGTGGGGGAGATGTCCGGCAGGACAGAGGGGGGCGCGAAGGATCACCACAGAGCGATTTTCACGCCGCGCCGTTTCCGCCTTTAAAATCCTTCGCCAACAAATAGAGCTCCACCGACTCATCGCGCGAGGCCGGCGGCTTGACGTGATGGACGGAGCGGAAATTCCGCTTCAGCCTGGCCAGCAATTCGTTCTCGGCGCCGCCCTGAAACGTCTTAGCGAGGAAATGTCCCCCCGGCTTCAGTACCGACAGCGCGAAATCGGCCGCCACCTCGCACAAATGCATGGTGCGGATGTGGTCGGTCCGCTTGTGGCCGGTGGTGGGTGCGGCCATGTCGGAGAGCACGATGTCCGGCGGCCCGCCCAGCGTCTCGGCCAGCTTCTCGGGTGCCTGGGGATCGAGGAAATCCATCAGCAGCACCGGCGCGCCCGGCACCGCGTCCATCTCCAGATAGTCGATGCCGACGACGTTCGGGTGTTCCGCGGTAGATTTCGTACGTGCGGCGGCGACCTGGCACCAGCCGCCGGGTGCCGCACCAAGGTCAATCACCTTCATGCCGGGCTTGAGCAAATGGTGCTTGTCGTCGATCTCGATCAACTTGTACGCCGCGCGCGAGCGATAGCCATCGGCCTTCGAGCGCTGGACATAGGGATCGTTGATGTGGCGCTGCAGCCAGCGGCGCGACGATTCCTTCAGGCCGCTTTTCTTCTTGATCTTCGTCTTCAGCACGCGAATGCCGGCCGAACTCGGCTTTTCAGGTTTCTTGGTCATTGCCGGCCTCGCCGCCAGACGCCGTCATCGGCCATCAATTCGCTCAATATGCCCTCGCGCAGGCCACGGTCGGCGACACGCAGCCGCTCCGACGGCCAGACGGCACGGATCGCCTCCAATATGGCGCAGCCGGCCAGAACCAGGTCGGCGCGGTCGGCGCCGATGCAAGGGTTGGCGACGCGCTGCTGGAAATCCCAGCCGACCAGTCTTTCGACCATGCGGTCGACGCTGTCGCGATCCATCCACAGCCCGTCGACACGGCGGCGGTCGTAGCGATCGAGATCGAGATGGACGCCGGCCAGCGTCGTCACCGTGCCCGACGTGCCGAGCAGATGGAATTTCGGGCTGGACAGGAGGTGGCTCAGCCGGTCGCGCCCATCGAAGGCGCGCAGCCGCATTGCGACGTCCTCGACCATGGCGCCAAAGATCTCGCGGGTCACCGTGCGGCCGCCAAAACGCTCGGCCAGCGAGACGACGCCGACCGGCAGCGAGGTCCACGAGACGATATGGTTGGCAAGCCTTGGCGAGCGCTGACCGGTGAGGTCGATCAGCGCGATTTCGGACGAGCCGCCGCCGATGTCGAACAGCACGACGCCTTGCGTGTCGCGCTCGACCAGCGAGCCGCAGCCCGACACTGCCAGCCGCGCCTCGGTCTGGCGGTCGATGATCTCGAGCTTCAGGCCGGCCTCGCGCTCGACGCGCTCGAGGAACTCGACGCCGTTGGCGGCGGTGCGGCAGGCCTCGGTGGCGATCAGCCTGGCCTTCCTGACCTTGCGGTTGCGCAATTTGTCACCGCAGATCTTCAGCGCCTCGACCGCGCGGTCCATTGCGGCCTCGCCGAGCCGGCCATTGGCGGTAAGCCCCTCGCCCAGCCTGACAATACGCGAGAAGGCATCGATGACGCGGAACTGGCCATGACACGTCGGCACCGCGACCAGCAGGCGGCAATTGTTAGTGCCGAGATCTAGCGCGGCAAATACCGGCAATTCCTGCAGCGGTGGCGGCGTGCGGGCACCTTGCCCCGGCCTTGGCGAGGCTGGAGGCAATTGCGCGATCGAAGCCGATTGCGCGATCGAAGATGGGGGCGCGATCGAAGCCGCTGGCTGGGGCTGGCGAGCGGCCGGCGCCTCGTTGGCGGCAGGCACCGACGCGCCGGCCGCCAGCGGACGAGCCTCGTCGCGTGCGAAAACCTTGCGCCCGCGCCGGCGCTTGCGCCGCTTCTTGGGTTTGCCGTTCTGATGCGGGCCGTTCTGACCCTTGTGATCGTGGGACGTGTCGCCAGCCTGTCCATTGCCGGACCGGGGCTGCACCTGACGGCCGTAGCGTCCGGTGGATGGGCTTGCCTGGCCGGACGGCGTCGGCGAACCCCTGGACACGCCCACTTCCGGCGCGCCAGCGCCGGCGTCGTGGTCTTCCACTGTCGTTCCTTCCGGCGCCGCGCGAACCGAGACCGGACGCAGCAGGCGCTTTTACATGTTCAAGTTGCGGCCAGACTATCAGCGCCGGGCCGGATCACCAAGAGTGCTCGCGGCGAATTTTGCCGGCGGCGTTGTCTCGCCCGTGCCCTCGGCGGAGGATGGCGCGCCTTCCCGGTTGAATAGCCGGCTTCAATGAGGCATTTCTGAAATGAACCATTCGGGACCGCGGGCGGTTTTCCTGCTGCGAACCGAAAAACGGGTACGGGCTGCAAACGCATGATCCTCACGCCATGAACTGGAGGCGCTATTTCTGGCCCGTGATCGGCATCGCCGCGGTGGTGTTCTCGCTGTGGCTGTTGCTGCACGAATTGCGCGGCATCTCGCTCGACGACGTCTGGGACGGCATAGTCGCCATCCCGGCGCGCGGCTGGGTGCTGGCGGCACTGAGCTCGGTCGTCGCCTATGCCTCGCTCGCCGGCTACGACCACATCGCACTGCTGCACATCGGCAAAAAAGTCTCGTGGCTGTTCGTCACCTTCTGCTCGTTCACCACCTACGCGCTGTCGCACAATATCGGCGGCTCGGTATTTTCCGGTGCGGTGATCCGCTACCGCGCCTACGGCACCAAGGGCCTGACCGGGCAGGACGTCGGCATTCTGGTGGCGATCTGCTGGATCACCTTCGTGCTGTCGACGCTGTTCGTCTCCGGCATCGTCCTGCTGCTCGAGCCTGAGGTGATCGACCGGTTTTCCGGCACGCCGCACCACAAGCTGTCGCAAGCAGCAGGGCTTGCCATGCTGCTCGTGGTGGCGGCCTATGTCTTCGGCAGCTGGCTGCATCTGAGGCCGCTGAGGATCGGCAGCTTTCAGCTGCACTACCCGGCGCTGCCGATCGTGGCGCGGCAATTGCTGGTCGGCCCGATCGAGCTGCTGGCGGCGGCAGCGATCATCTTCTTCGCCCTGCCCGCCACCGGCAATCCCGGCTATTTCGTCGTGCTCGGCGTGTTCCTGGTGTCGTTCTCGATCGCGCAGATCTCGCATGCGCCGGGCGGGCTCGGCGTCTTCGAGGTGGTGTTCCTCGCCGGCTTGTCGCATATGGACCAGGTCGGCGTGCTGGCGGCGCTGCTGGTGTTCCGGCTGTTCTACCTGATCATTCCGCTGCTGATCGCGCTCGGCGTAGTGCTCTATTTCGAGCGCTCGCAATTCAGCCGCAGCGAGAGTTGAAGGCGCCGGAAGCCGACGATTGAGCCCAGACACAGGGTTGACTATTTTCCGGCGGCGGCTACAAGGCACGCGCGGCGACATCGTCGCCCTGCCCGCGTGGTTTTCAACAGCCGCGCCTGCTGGGGAATAGGTTAACGGTAGACCCACGGACTCTGACTCCGTTAGTCCTGGTTCGAATCCAGGTTCCCCAGCCAAATTTGTTTGCGTTAATTTGTAGGTTTGCCACACACCTCAGTCGACCGGATGCGCTTGTCTTGATATGGCGGTAGCGCAATCTCTGTAAAGCCGACCCGTCAATCAGTGGCCGAAAGGGCTCGTGTTAAAAGGGGAACCCGGATGCGTGCCCGTTCAGCTTTCTTCCTCGCACCCATCGCTCCGGCCATACTGCCTGGCTACAATTTGCACTTACATCGCCCTGAGACGGTCGCAATATCAGGTTTCATTGTCGTCTGCCTTGTATTCTACGTCCTGGAAATAGCGGTCGGGATACCCACTTTCTATTTCCTTGCGCGGCAGCGGTGACAGTATTTTTGGGCTTACACGGTGGTTGGATTTCTTGGAGTTTTTATTTCGATATTTGTTCTTTGCCTCATCCGATGGAACGAAACATACGCCATTGGCCCAGTTCTCTATGCCTGCGCCTACGTGGGAATATTCGGTGGCTGTACAGGCTTGATTTTCTGGCTTCTGGCACGACCAGACAAGGCACTCCGGAAGCACGAGCCATTAGTGGCATAACGGGAATTGTCTGCCGCGTCGCCGATGTCGCGGTTTTCGATGCGCCCGTGGGGCCGAGAGCATCGCCGGGCAAATCGGCAAAGCCGTGAAACCGGAAAACGAGGCAGGCGGCGAAAAGAAAATAGCACTGTCACGGTAATCCGCACGGCGGTGATGATCAGGCGGGCGTCGGAGCGGATTTGCAGCGCCAAACTCCTTCTGTGCCCTAACCTATCCGGTGCAACTGGCCACCCATATTCATCAGGTAGCCGACACGAACTTTCGGCATAGCCCTTTGCTCTTCGGGAACGTAACCAACCCCCATGGGGAAGTTTCCGAAAGGGGCGTGATTCTTGCCCGCGAGATAGAGGAGCAGCGTTTCCGTAGCCGCCGTTAGGCCCTCAATCCACGCCGACATGAATGCTGCAAGATCCGTTTCCTCTAGGGGGGTCTTGGGATGAACAACTGCGATTGAAGGCGGATAAACTTTTCCGTCTGGTCTGAGCTGAAAATCCCTCGCCACGATCCGTTGATTTTCTTTACGGTGTTCGACGCAATGTCGAGCGTTGCGAACCTGATGCCCAAAGAGTGCCACAGCCTTTGCGTATGCCGTTGATGGGTCGGTCTCTCCAAAGGCTTTTGTAAAGGTTACAGCGAGATTGTCAGGAAATTTTCCTTCGGCTTTCATTTGCGGACCGTAAAAAATTTCAGCCAGGCGATATATTGCCTGAAGCGTGTGTTCCGCCTTCTGGATGAACGTATTCGCTCGAGTCTCGACCTCCGTGACGGCCGGCAATCTCGTCGGATCTTTCGACGCCTCTATATCGGCAATTCGCTTTTCTTGGTCTGCCTCAAGATGATCCAGAACCTTCTGCGCCGCCAAAAGCTGAGTCATGATTTCGGCCGACATCAACACCACTCGGTCTCTTAACTTCGCATCCGGGAAATGAGTTTTGGTAAAAAGTGCGTCCGCCGACAGCAACGTTCGGGCAACGATGTCGGATTCAGAACCGGCCTCGGCGAATAATTGCTGAGTGTTGGGAAGATTAATATTCGTGCGATCAGGATCAATTTGATCCGCAAGCCTTATTTCATGAACTGAGCTCTGCTTTATTATAAAGAGCGAATCCGTGGTCGCGACCATATTCAGGACCGCTGATCCGTCCCCCTTGCCGCCGATTGTCATTGAGAACGCGGCTTCTCGTTGTGCATCGATTGGACGCTTGGGTGGCTTACTCATTGTCACACATAGCTTACGATATCGCCGTCAGGATCAGCCCGGCGATAACCTTCACCGACAACAGCATCACAACCAAAGCCAGCAGGATCGTGCCCAGAGACATGGCGACGTTGTAGACCCATTCGCGCCTCGGATTCGACGGGTGCAAAATCGTCTGGGGAAGGAAAGTCTGAAGATAAGCCAAGATCGCCAGGCCGATGACTAGCGAACAAATCGATAGTATGTTGCTGCCGGTTTTCAGATAGCCAGCCCAAAATGCGGATAGCAGAATCAGGTATTCGAAGAACTCCAGGATGTGTTGAGCCACATCTCTCACCATCGCGGTCTTAATCGAAAACGGTGTGAAGAATTGTTGCGCTTTCATCGTCGTTCCTCAGACAAATCAGGTCGGCAAATGGGATGTCATCTGAGGTGGCGTTTTCGGTCCCACTCCAATTGCTCAATGTGCTGAGGTTCAAGCCTGACAACCCATGTGTTTCCATCACGGCGGTCGAGGGCGAAGTTCCAGGATCCCTTATCCGGGCTCGGACCGCTCACAGCGACATTATCACCCTGATTATCAATCACATGAAGCGTGATCTTTTTTTCGGCAATTGCCACCACGAGCATATCAGTTTCGCGCACCGACCCAATGGACTGGTCGAATACGATGACCATCTCATCGCGGAGAGAATTGGCGTCGGCGATACCATGAATAATTCGGCCTAAGCGTAGGTCTTCCGGCATCGTCATACCTCCAGATTTCTTTCTGCTCAGCCATATCACGCATGTGGAGCTTATGACACGGGATGCCGCCAGTGCGATGCGGCCCGACTTGGGCGCCGATTCAAATCGGCACTTTATGCCGATCTTATCCTTGAATTACGGTGACAGTGCACTTTTTACCATGTCGCCCCCGCCGCATGGTGCACCTTGCCCGCGTTCCCGGTCTGCCGCACCCCCAGCACCG
Organism: Mesorhizobium sp. ISC25; assembly: GCF_042295465.1. Classification (NCBI taxonomy): domain Bacteria; kingdom Pseudomonadati; phylum Pseudomonadota; class Alphaproteobacteria; order Hyphomicrobiales; family Phyllobacteriaceae; genus Mesorhizobium; species Mesorhizobium sp. ISC25. The sequence goes on from NZ_CP135441.1 coordinate 1,746,480, forward strand.
CACGGGCGAGCCAAAGTGTTTTCACCTCCGAAGAGTTCCACAATAACTGCTCATCGAGTATTGCCGCGTCGCCGATGTCGCGGTTTTCGATGCACCATATGGCCGAGAGCATCGCCGGCCAAATCGGCGAAGCCGTGAAACCCGGAAACAAGGCAGGCGGCGAAAGAAAATTGTGCATTGTCACCGTAATCGCTCGTGGACCGACGCGACCTGCGGCAGGTGATCCTGGCACGAAGAGCCGGGGCATGATCGGCTGGAGATGGACGCATGACAACCACCGCAAAATGCGGGTCTGGATGATGACCTCTGGCAGCCAAACCCCGTCTGCGTTAGAATGGGACAGGGGGACATCCACCAACCCAGCAAGGGAGGTCCGCCATGAAAGTCAAAGACGCAATGCATAAGGGTGTCGACTGGGTCAGCCCCGAAACCGCTGTCACCGAACTGGCGAAAATGATGCGAGCCCAGGATATCGGGTCGATTCCCATTGGAGAGAACGACCGACTGATCGGAATGGTGACCGACCGCGATATTGTCTGCAAAGGACTGGCGGAGGATGGTTTCGACGGCCGCACCGCAACGGCGCGCGATGTCATGACGGCCGGCATTCACTGCTGCCGCGAAGACGACGACCTGGCCAAGGCCATACGGCACATGGAGGAACTGAAAATCCGCAGGTTGCCCGTGATCAACAAGAATATGCGGATGGTCGGCATCCTTAGCGTCGGCGACGTCAGTCAGTCGGCACCGAAGGAAATGGTGTCCGAATATGTCAAGAGCGTTTCCGCCCACCACCACTGAAGGGCGGCTCGCCCGTGCGCTAAGGCCTCAGTCTGCCGCCGCGCTGGCCACAGCGCGCCGGCAGAAATGTCCGGTCATCGCAGCCGTGGCGCACCGGAAAAGTCCGCCGGAATATTTTCCAATTAATGTTCCATGCACGTCACGAGATACCATGTGTAACCACAGCTGCCACCTCCATGACTACCCTGACGATCAGCGTGGCCATCCAATACCTTTTCCTGACCGTTGCTGATGATCGTGCATGCGGCCCTTACGGCATCCGCCGGCGATGGATTACATCCCACCATTATGTCAGTAGATACAGGGCAACCATTCGCTTGATCCTCGCCCCCACAAACCCGTTTGGTATAATCCGCAGCGGCAGGATCGGCGAGAGCAAGCGTAGCAAATACTAGCGGCAAAGCAAAAAGGCTGTTTCTTGTCATAACAACTCTCCTTGTGCAGTATGGGTTCAAGCGGAGCGCAACGTCAGTTGTTGCGGCATTCGCAGGTGGCCATTGAGCAGCAGTCAGCCTGGCCGCCGATTAACAGGAAAGTGAGCGGTCTGCGCGGGGATCGAATGGACACTAAGCAAAGCAATACAAGAACTCGAGGCTATCACTGCGAATCGCACGGTCTTCCTCCTTCGTCGTTGCTGTATACCTCGCCGCCTGGAGCATCTTGCCCGCGTTCCCGTCTGCCGCATCCCCCAGCATCGTACGGACGAGCCAAAGTATTTTCACGTCCGATGACCATGTGTTATACAAGAACTGCTCATCGCGTATTGCCGAGTCGCTGATGTCGCGGCTATCGATGCACCCGTGGGCCAAGAACATCGCCGGGCAAATCGGCAAAGCCGTGAAACCCGGAAACGAGGTAGGCGGCGTGCAACGCTTATACGTAGTTAGCTGTATAGTCAGCATCAAATCCCGTCATGCAATAGCCCTGTATCGCCTTTAGAGCGAAATCTGAATTAGCATATGCTATGCCAATTCCTACCCCGCCGACGTGATGCTCAATCTTAACTTGTTTGCTTCCACTATTGTGAAAAACCATGCAGCCGTCGGCGCGCTTTTGAAGCTGGATATCCGCGCATGCATTCCCGGAGCACGACCCAGCAAGCGCCGAGCCAAGACTTGCTCCCAAGCAAACGGTTGCAGCCAGGGAGTAAATCAGGATCTTGATTTTTTTATTCTTCCATTCAGCGCTCATAGTAACCACCTCCTATAGCAAGAAGATTTTGCGAATCTCTGCATCTCGTGTCTTGACGATGCTCGTCCTATGCTAATCTAGAGTACCGGCAATCTCGCGCCCTCCCAAGGACGTGTAAATGGGTAGCAACACCCTCGTCCCACACCCGCGCGATAGGGGCAAAATCGTCCCCGCTAAGCTATTGCGGTGCGCAACTCCCACTTGCTTGTATTTCCTCAGATCGTCTGTTCCAAAACCAGTCCTTATCGAATGCCCTGCACACATCCCCTCCAGACCGCGCTACGGTTTCTGCGATCGCCTGGCGCGAAGCTTCGCATGACGGCCCATCAGCAGAAATCGTCTGATCGCCAGCGTCAAGTTTCTCGGCCGAGCTGCAATAATACCGCTGTGAGACGAAGTGCTGCCCGTTGTCGGCGTAAGCCACTTCTGATGAGACAAAAGAGATGATCCCAGCAAGGGGCGCAAAAAACTTTAAAGGAGCCACAGTTTCCTCCTTGCACAGTTGGCGACGGTCGTCTTCAGCGGCTAGCTTCAAAGGGGCACGTCATCAAGACGGCGCTACGAACGACGCAATGCAGCCCCTAATATTTAAACCATGGATCGCCAAGCGAAGCGTAACGTCAGTTGTTGCGGCATTCGCAGGTGGCGTTTCCGTTAGAGTCGCAGTTACCATAGAAGGTTTCGCCTGTGTTGCATGTTTTATCACAGGTGCTGGTTGTTCCGTCAGGCTTAGTGCAAGTTTTGGACCCAACGAGAATCAAAGAGTTTCTGCCTGGAACGCCCTTTAGATCAGGCATATTGAACGCCATCTCGCTAGGGGTCGACATCTTCAGCTCCGCAGCGCGGCTTGGGGTCGAAAAGATACTAAGCAAAGCAATACAAGAACTTGCGACTATCAGTGCCGGTTGCATGGTCTTCCTCCTTCGTCGTTGCTGCATGCCTCGTTGATAAAAATAGTTCTACGCGATCGCCTTCTAAGAATGGTCCGCTTGAGCATCAGGCGACCTCCAACCGCTTCTCCGGCCAACGGCGAAATGGTGGCTGCGCCCCCCGCCGAACCAACAGCGAATGCTCAATCCCAAGTATCTTCCGCACGCTCGCCAATGCCGCCTCGTTCACCTCGATATACGCGACGATGTACCATTCGCCGTTTTCTTCCCTGGCCATGCCCATTGGCTCGGCGCGCCATTTCAGCGCCCCGTGGTGCGGCATGAAGTAGGTTTCCTGGACGCCGCCGACGGCACTGAGGCCTTCGTCAAGCGCGTATTCCATTACCGCGCAGCACAGCTGCGTCAGCGTGCCCCTCAGTCCGGCAGTTCGCTTGTCGGGAACGACGAATGTGCGGGTCCATTCGGCCCAATCGGGACGTCTTGGGACGCCCGATTTTTCGCACATGTGAGAAAAAACCTCCGAGACCATGTGCGGCTCGCTCGTTGGGATCAATCGAGCCGAAGTCACTACGCGATCGTCTTCAATGCCCAGCAGGTATGTTGCCGCGTCTGTATCGAATTGATCCAGTTCGCGACCATCCGGGCTCGGAGGGCGCCAGCGTTTTTGATGCACGAAGAAATCATGCCGGCGGCGCAGAAATTCGTCGAATTCGTTTTCGTAGAGATGCTTGTTATGCGCGTTGACTACGTGGGCCTTTATCATGGCGCGATCCCCCGATCGTTCTCGCAGGGATATTTGCAGCCTCGCTAATGTACGTCACCTGTCCGATAGGACAGTTGACGCGCTAGAGCAGGACGGTCGTCCTGCTCTAGCTCTTTGTTCTTCGCATGATCTTATCCGAAAAGTCTGCAACTTTTCGGGATCATGCTCTAGGGATGGATCAGGCGCCGGCGCACTGCCTCGACGACCGCCTGCGTGGTCGTTGCGACGCCAAAAGCCTCGCGGGCCCGCGTCGAGTGCCATTTGACGGTGCGCTCGGTCAGACCAAGGATCTGGGATGTTTCCGACGAGGTCTTGCCGGCCGCGGCCCACAACAGCACCTCTTTTTCGCGGTCGGTCAGCACGCCTTCATCGTCATCATTATCATCCGCCAAGGCCTGGATCGACATGCCGGCATAGACCGCCATGGTCACCAGTTGCACTTGATGGCGTGGCGAGAGATTGCAGGACTTCGCGGAGGAGGCAAACGACAGCACGGATTGCCAATGGTGAATGCTGAGCATCGGTACAGCGAAGCCGCTCCAGATGCCGAACTCCGTCGCCTCGCCGGCGACACGTCGTGAACCTTCCGTATCCGACCACTTTGCCGGAACTTCGGACCAAAGGAACGGCTTCAGGGTTTTTGCCGAGTAGATGCAAACACCATCAACCGCGGCATGCTCGGCCTCGACATAGCGTTCGAACCAGCCGGCCGGCCAGCCATTCAGTTCAACCATCGGTGCAAGTTTCTGGCCACTGAGCGGAACCCCGCTCAGGATAAGGTGCTCGAAGCCGAGATTCCTCACGGTATCAAGAAGGTCGCTCAGCAGCGGCCCGGTAGCTGTGTGTTTCCTGCAGCGTTCGACAAAGTCGAACACGTCTGAATCGATCATCACAGAGACCCCCGTCTCCACGCCCGAAAACAAAGTTTAACTCAAATTAGCGATTTCGAATACTCCCAATAAGTGTGTCCGCCACGCAGGACGCGTGGACCAAAATCAGCTAAATCAGCCGGATTGTGACCAGCAACACAGGACCAGAAAGCATGACGCCAGCATTGCCGAAACGAAACGAGCCGTTCCGGGCCGGCGAAACCGCGCTGCTGCTGGTCGACATGCAACGCGTCTGGCTGGAGCCCGGCGCCGATCCGGCGCATCCGGAGCGCGGCCCGGACCACTATTTCTACCGGCAGACGGCGTCGCAAACGATCCCCAATCAAGAGCGCCTGCTGGCGGCGGCGCGGGCCAACGGCGTCGAGGTGATCCACACAATCATCCAGAGCCTGACCGAAGACGGCCGCGACCGTTCGCTCGACCACAAGCTGACGCCGATCCACATCGCGCCGAGCCGGCCGGAGGGCCTGCCGGTGCCGTCGCTGGCGCCGGTTGGCGACGAGATCATGCTGCCGAAGACATCGTCCGGCGTCTTCAACTCGACCAACATCGATTATGTCCTGAAAAACCTCGGCGTGCGTTACCTGGTCGTCGCCGGGATCATGACCGACCAGTGCGTCGACATGGCGGTGCGCGATGCCGCCGATCGCGGCTACCTCGTCACCTGCGTATCGGATGCATGCGCCGCCGCCTCGCAGGAGCGCCATGATGGCGCGCTCAAGGCGTTCGGCGGCTATTGCTGGATCGCCGACACCGCCATCGTTACTGCCCGTTTCGAAGCCTTGGGAAAAACTGCATGACATCGACCGTCGAACCGCTCGTTGCCGTCGTAACCACCGATCTTTCGGCGATCACGCGCGGCCGCTCCGTCGTCGAAAGCAGGCTGCAGAAGATCGCTGCGACCGGTGTCGGCTGGCTGCAGGCCAACCTGTCGCTGACGCCGTTCAACTCGATCGTCGACCCCAATCCCTGGGGCTCGTCCGGCGATGTGCGGCTCATTCCCGATCTCAACGCGCGGTTTCGCACCGCGCTGACCGGATCGGCGACGCCTTTCGACATGGTCGCCGGCAACATCGTCGAACTCGACGGCAGCCCGTGGGTCGGCTGCACGCGGACCATGCTCAGGGATGCGCTGACCGAGTTGAAGGCGGCGACCGGGCTTTCCGTCATCGCCGCGTTCGAGCATGAATTCCATATCGAGGGCGACTTTGGGCCGGCTCATTCGATGTCGCTGGCAGCACTGCGCCGCACCGATCCGTTCGCCGCCAATCTTATGGCGGCGCTGGACGAAGCCGGCGTCGCGCCCGAAGTGGTGATTGCCGAATTCGGAACCGACCAATTCGAGGTGACATGCGAGCCGGCCGATGCGCTTGCCGCGGCCGATAGGGCGGTCGCCATCCGCGAGATCACGCGCGAAGTCGCGCGATGTGCCGGCTGGCGGGCGAGCTTTGCGCCCAAGATCGCGCCCGATGCCGTCGGCAACGGCGTCCACATCCATTTCAGTTTCGTCGACGAGGCGGGCAAACCGGCGACCTACGACCCGGCCCAGCCGGGCGGCCTTTCCAGCGCGGCCGCTTCGTTCTGCGCAGGCGTGCTGCGCCACCTGCCCGCGATCACCGCCATGACGGCGGCGAGTGTGTCGTCCTACTACCGGCTGAAGCCGCATAGCTGGAGCTCGTCCTACACCTGGCTTGCCGATCGCGACCGCGAGGCTAGCCTGCGCATCTGCCCGACGGCGACGATCGGCGGGCGCGATCCGGCGCGGCAGTACAACATCGAATACCGGGCAGCCGACGCCACCGGCAATCCTTATCTGTCGCTGGCGGCGATCGTGCGCGCCGGGCTTGAGGGGCTAGAGGCCAAGCTGCCGGCGCCACCGCTGGTCACTGGCGACCCGACGCAGATGAGCGTTGCCGATCGCAAGAAGCTTGGCCTCGTACGGCTGCCGGAAACGTTGCCGGCGGCACTCGACGCGCTCGTCGCCGACAAGACCGTGACAGGATGGTTCGTGCCGGTGTTCGTCGAGACCTTTGTCGGCCTCAAGCGGCATGAGACCGAGCGCCTCGCCGGTCTCGACCCAGTGGCGGACTGCGACCTCTACCGGACGCTGTATTGATGGCTGAGCCGCTTGCCAACGCCATCCTGCCGGAAGGTTGGCCACCCGCGGTCGAAGCGATCAACGAAACGGCGCGTTCCGATATCGTTCTGATATGCGAGCACGCGTCCAATCACATCCCGGCCGAGTATGCGCGGCTCGGTCTCGACAGCAGCCATTTGCAGCGCCATATCGCCTGGGACATCGGCGCCGCCGAAGTGACCCGCGCTCTGTCGAAGCTGCTCGACGCTCCGGCCTTCCTCGGCTCCTATTCGCGGCTTTTGATCGATCTAAACCGGCCGCTGGGTTCCAGCGGCAGTATTCCGGTGCTCTCGGAGGATACTGACATCCCCGGCAATGTCGGCCTCGATCCGGAGGTGCGAAGCCGGCGTGCCGAAATCATGTTCGCGCCGTTTCATGACCGTGTGGCCGCCCATCTCGACGACCGGGCGAACCAGGGCAGACCGACGCGGATCGCGACGATCCACTCCTTCACGCCGGTCTTCCTCGGCATTGCGCGGCCCTGGCATGCCGGCGTGCTTTACGATCGGGCAGTCGATTTCGGCCAGGCAGTGCTTGCCGGCCTGCGTGCCGACAGTGCGGTCAACGCCGCGGCAAACGAGCCGTACGTGATCAGCCGTGACGGCGACTATGCCATACCCGTCCATGGCGACGATCGCGGCATTGCCGCGGTCCTCATCGAAATCCGGCAGGACCTGCTGGCGAGCCGCTCCGGCATCGAGGAATGGGCGCACCGCCTGGCAGCAGCGTTGCCGGCGCGGCGGACGAAAGCTTCGTGAACAGGCTCAGCTGGGTAAGCGCAACGCGAGCCCAGACGCTGGCGAAAAGCCTGGCGAAGTGTCCTTTAAGAAAAGATCTCCGACAGCTCTTCCACGCTGGTGCCTTCCTTGACCTGACGCAGCTCGACATAGCTGACCGCCGCGGCAACGGAAAACACGACTTGCTCTACCGCGCGCCCCAGAGCATCCAGGAAGAACCCGAGCGGAATGCCTAGGTGGGATAGGATGCGGCCCAACGCGAAATTTATTGCGACCAAAGCTGCGAACAGGGGGAACCAGAGACCGAGCAGAGACCAACGGCTGCCCTTGGAAAGGTCGCGGCTGCGGCCCAAACTCGCGAATACCCCCAATTTTTCCTGAACCAGAACCGGTGTCGCGACAACCCAGAGAACCAACAATAAAAACCCCGGAACGACGAGCAGCACGAGGCCGGCTGTGAAGCCAATGTTGACAATCAGCGAAATGCCGATTGCCGGCAGCAGGAGCGCCAAGGCCGTCCCGATGCAATCACGCATCGACGGCCGCTTGCCGCTCAAATCCTCGATGGCAGCGCGCGTCAAAGCCACCTCCAGCAAGGATATGAGGACAATATAGCCGATCGCGCCAACCACCGTGAGCGCGACCCGTTGAACCGAGAATTCCGGGCCGCCATGCTCGACATTCGTAACGCTGTTCCTGAACCAGAGCGCAAATACGAATCTCGGCAGGGCGGAGAAAATCAAGGCAAGCCCGAGGCAAAGCACGGGATTGCGGCCGATGACGGCAAAGCTGTCGTTGAAAACCCTGCCGATACGAAATTTGTTGGGCTGGTCCAGCGTTATTGAGGCCACGATATACCTCTACTTGTTTTGACCGGTCCGTCTTTGCCGACCCGGTCATGGCCGACATTGACCCGCCGGCAACTGGCGAACGGCTATCGCGGCTCGCCGGGCCCCGCCTGATGTTCAGGCCGGTCCCGACGTGGTGCAGCCGCGCGACTTTGCTACGAGAAGATTTGCGACAGTTCTTCGACGCTGGTGCCTTCCTTGACCTGACGCAGCTCGACATAGCTGACCGCCGTGGCCACCGACAGCACCATCGACAGTACGGTCGACACCAAGGCTGCCGCCACATCGGCAATGATCCCACCCAACATGACGATGATTGCCAGCATCACCCACTGGATGACCATCGCGATGATCATCAGGATCAAGAAGAGGCCAAATAGCGGCCAGCGGTTGCCCTTGGTCAGGACACGGCTGCGCGACATGGAGCCAAACACGCCAAGCCGCTCTTGGATTAGAACCGGCACCGCCACGCACCATCCGAGCCATAAGATGATGCCTGGAACCAGCAAGGCTATCGACGCCAGGCCCGCACCCAGGCCGACGAGCAGCCCAATACCAAGGGTCGGCAGTAGATTGCGGATGGCTATCTGGATACAGTCGCCAAAGGTCGGCCGCTTGCCGTTCAAGTCCTCGATCGTCGCCCGGACCAACGCCGACTGGAGCAGCAGCGCGAAAACGAAGGATAGCAATCCCGCAATAGCCGTAATCCATGAATTCTGAAACATCATGGAGGGATCGGCCGCGGCGCCGGGGTCGCCCTGCAGAACCGCATCTATTTGCGGTTGGCTCCACAGCCGAAGAATAATCGCCGGTAAGCCTGAAAACAGCAGCGCGAGCCCAAGGCACAAGCCGATGTTGCGGCCGATCACGGCGAAGCTGTTGTTGAACACTCTGCCGATCTCGAATTTCTCAGGCCGTTCCAGTGTCGTTGAAGCCATGATTTCCCCCCGTGTTTCGCCGTAACAGTATCACGGCGCCCTAGTAGTAATTCTGCCAAGATTAACGGTGGGCGTCCAGCCCACTTGCAATTCTTGTGCTGCATTGTCAGTGTCGGCTGGGAACCACAGGTTGCAGGGGAGCGGGTGGCGGTGGCACAGCCAGGCACAGCGGAAGCCGAATGGCTGACCAATCTGCACAAGCAGCTGATCGCCGATGAGTCGATCCAGTTCGACCTGCCGGCCTATGTGCCGCCAAAGCCGCCCGAGTGGCTGAAACCGCTGCAGGATTTTTTGTCGTGGCTCGGTCCATACATGATCTATCTGTTCTGGGGGGCGGTGATATCGGGCGTCGCAATCATCCTGCTTTTGGTCTTCCTCGAGGTGAAAGGCATCGCCTGGCGGCTGCCGTGGCAGCGCGCTCGGCCCGAAGTCGAAGACGAAGAAACCTGGCGCCCAGACGCCGGCGCCGCGCAGATCCTGCTGTCGCAAGCGGATGCGCTGGCTGCATGCGGCGACTATGACGAGGCGGTTCACCTTTTGCTTCGGCGCAGCGTCGCCGATATCGCCGGCCGACTGCCGGACTTCCTGCGCCCGTCGCTCACCGCGCGCGACATCGCCAATGCCCCTTCCCTGCCGGGAAGGGCACGCCATGCGTTTACCGAGATCGCCCGCATTGTCGAGGCGGCGCTGTTCGCGCGCCGGCCGGTCGGCGCGGAAGGCTGGCGGCAAGCACGCGGCGCCTATGAACGGTTCGCCTTCCGGGATGCCTGGACGTGAGCGCACCGGCGGTCGAGGCACAGGAGCCGTTCAATCGAAAGACACTGTTTTGGGGGATTTTCGCCAGCCTGCTTGCGGCGGCCGGTTTCTTCCTGCTGTCCACCTATGCCCCCGATTTCCGGCAACCCGGCAATGGCGGCGCCACGCCGCTGTCGAAAAGCGGCGTCGGCTACGCCGGCCTGGCGGAATGGCTGAAGCTGACCGGCGAACCGCCCTTCATGGCGCGGACAGAGGACGATCTCGCCACCGACATGCTGCTGATCGTCACCATTTCGCCCGATAGCGATCCGGGAGCGCTCGACCACATCCTCAACCTTCGCCGGGACCAGAACACGCTCTTCGTGCTGCCCAAATGGCAAATCCTGCCGCTGCAGGAGCATGAAGGCTGGAACATGAAATTCGGGCGATTGCCCGGTTCGGTGGTGAACGAATGGCTTGGCCGGATCGCCGATGCAAAGATCGGTGCCGGCCAGGGCACGGCAAAGCAACTCGACATCGAAGGCAACATGGTTGCCGCACCCGAAGAATTGCAGTGGGTGGCCGACAAGTACCCTCTCATCGCAGCCGGCAATGACAAGGCTGTGCTTACCGAACTAGACGACAAGCCGTTCTATATCCTGACCGACCCCGACCTGATCAACAACGCCGCTCTCAAGGATCCCGAAAAGGCAGCAGCCGCGCTCGCGCTGATCGCCTTGCTCCAGCCGGACGACGGGCCGGTGATGTTCGATCTGACGCTGCACGGCGCGGGGCGAAAGTATGATCTGGCCAAGCTTCTGGTCGAGCCGCCGTTTCTGGCGCTGACATTGACGATCCTGGTCGCCGCCGTGCTGGCTTTCCTGCATGGCCTTGGCCGGTTCGGCCCGCCGCGCGCCGACCAGCGCGCGATTGCCTTCGGCAAGCGTGCGCTGGTCGATACGACGGCGATGCTCATGCGGCGGGCCGGCCGGCTGGACGAGCTGGGAGGCCGCTATGCGGCCTTGATGCGGGTGCGCGCCGGCGCGCTGCTCGGGGCACCGCAAGGGTTGCAAGGCAAAGCGCTCGACCACTGGCTCGACTCTCGCGATAAGGAGCAAGCCGGCGGATTCACGATGCGCTCGCAAGCCGCCGGCGAGGCCAAGAACCTGGCGCAGATGCAACAGGCAGCAGAACGGCTGCACGACTGGACGGCAAGGAGGCTCGGTGAACGTCGATGATGTGAAGGCCCTGGCGACACGGATCAGGGAAGAAGTGGCCAAGGCGATTACCGGGCAGCACGATACGGTCGACCTGATGCTGACCGCCTTGTTCGCGGGCGGGCATATCCTGCTCGAAGGTCCTCCCGGTACGGCCAAGACAATGACCGCACGCTGCTTCGCCCAGGCGCTTGGGATCGCCTACGGGCGCATCCAGTTCACGCCGGACCTGATGCCCGGCGATATCGTCGGGTCGAACATCTACAACTTCCAGACCGGGCAGTTCACGCTGACGCGCGGTCCGATCTTCTGCGATCTTCTGCTTGCCGACGAAATCAACCGCACGCCGCCCAAGACGCAAGCCGCGTTGCTCGAGGCGATGCAGGAACATGCGGTCACCTTCGACGGCACCACGCATTCGCTCGGCCGCAATTTCATGGTCGTCGCGACCCAGAATCCGATCGAGCACCAAGGTGTCTATCCGCTGCCGGAGGCGCAGCTCGACCGCTTCCTGTTCAAGCACCGCGTCAGCTATCCCGGCCCCGAGGAAGAACGAGCCATCATCGTCCATCACGGCGGCGGCTCCGCCTCGCACGACATCGCGCAATATGGCATCGAGGCGCAGACGGACCGCGAGACGCTGCAGGAGGCACTCGCAACCGTCGGCTCCGTCACCCTCGTCGACGATGTCGTCGGCTACATAGCGGCGCTGGTCCGGGCTACGCGTGAAAATGCCGATCTGGAAGTCGGAGCCAGCCCGCGCGCGGGCGCCATGCTGGCGCGGGCGGCGCGTGCCCGGGCGGCGCTGGACGGACGCGCCTATGTGATCCCCGACGACGTCAAGGCGCTGGCAGTGCCGGCGCTGCGCCATCGCGTCATCCTTTCGCCTGCCGCCCAGATCGATGGCCGCCTGGTCGAGCAGATCGTCTCCGACTTGGTCGACCAGACGGAAGCACCACGTTGATCTATCCCAGCGGCCGAGCGGTATGGGCAGCAGCGGCCGGCGCGGTGCCGGCCTTCCTGGTCGCTCTGGCACTGCCGTCGTTCTGGTATCTGGGATTGCTGTGGAGTTGCCTGCTGCTTGCCTTCCTGTCGGTGGATGCCGCGGCCGGACGCGGGCGGGCATCGCTGAATGCCAGCATCGATGCGCCGCAGCAGGTCGGTGTCGGCGGCGAGTTCGGCGTGCAAATCACCACCCGTCACTCGGGGCCGCGCGCCGCGGAGGCTCGCGTCGGCCACGATGCGCGTCTGGCGCCGGTGAGCGGCAGCGGCGGAGCCTTGCAGCCGACCGTCGGAGGTGGGTCGCTCGACCTCCGCTTCCAGGCGCTGCGGCGCGGCGTCGCCAGCTTCGACCGTCTCTGGGTGCGCTGGCGCGGGCCATTCGGGCTGGTCTGGAACCAGCTCGTGCTGCCGGTGGAAAGCAAGGTTGCGGTGCTGCCCGACGTCAGCAGCGCCCGCGGCGAGGCGATCACCCTGCTGCAACATGCGGCGCTTGCCGAAGGCCATGCGCAGCGCCGCGCCGGTCAAGGCCGCGAGTTCGACGCGCTCAAGGATTACCAGCCGGGCATGGGCCGGCGGATGATCGACTGGAAGCGCAGCGCCCGCCACGGCAAGCTTTTGGCGCGCGAGTTCCGCATCGAGGAGAACAACAATGTCGTGCTGGCCATCGATAGCGGACGCCTGATGTGCGAGCCGGTCGACGGTGTGCCGAAGGTGGACCGGGCTGTGACGGCCGCCTTGCTGTCGGCATTCATCGCGCTGAAGGGCGGCGACATGGTCAGCCTGTTCGGCTTCGATGCAAGGCCGCGCGTTTCGAGCGGCGCGGTACGCGGCCCCGCCAGCTTTGCGATGATCCAGAAACGGGCCGCCGAGATCGACTACTCCAGCGAGGAGACCAATTTCACCCTGGCGTTGACGACACTCGCGGCGCGGCTCGACCGCCGCTCGCTGGTCATCATCTTCACCGATTTCGTCGATCCGATCAGCGCGGAATTGATGCTGCGCACCGTGGGCCGGCTCACCGAACGGCATCTCGTGCTGTTCATGATGATGAAGGACACCGAACTGGAGGGCCTGGCCGACATGCCGCCACGCTCCGGCGAGGACGTTGCCCGCGCGGTCGTCGCCGGAGGGCTCTTGCGCGAAAGGCAGGTCGTCATCGGCCGGCTGCGCCTGCTCGGGGCGCATGTCATCGAAGCCGACCACAACCGGCTTGGTCCTGCGCTGGTCGAGCGTTATCTGCAGTTCAAGCAGGAGGATTTGCTGTGACGGCGCCGGTAGTGGGCAATGCGGTGCGTGGCGATGCGGTACGCCAGTCGCTGGCCAGCTTCCGCCGCGAGCGCGAGGCCGACTGGAAGGCATTCGAGGCACTGCTGGCGCGTGTCGAGAAGCGTGCGCCGCGGACGCTTTCCGAAGAAGAGCTGCTGTCGCTGCCGCTGCTCTATCGATCGGCGCTGTCTTCCCTTTCGGTGGCGCGCGCGACATCGCTCGACAACGCGCTGGTCGCCTATCTCGAAGCGCTGTCGCTGCGCGGTTATTTCTATCTCTATGGCGCGCGGCGCGGGCTGCGGCAGCGCCTCGCCGATTTCTTCCTGCACGACTGGCCCGGGGCCATTCGCGACCTGTGGCGCGAGACATTGGCATCGGTCGCGTTGATGGTGATCGGCATTGGTGCAGGCGCCTGGCTGGTGGCATCCGACAAGAGCTGGTTCGACGCGATCATCCCGCCCGGCCTGGCAGGAGGCCGCGGCCCCGATACCTCGGCCGAACTGCTGCGCGGCATGCTTTATGATGGCGACAACGGCTTTCTCTCAGGCTTTGCCGCCTATCTGTTCACGCACAACGTCCAGGTCGCAATCCTGGCCTTCGCCCTTGGCTTCGCCTTCGCGGTGCCGACGGTGCTGCTGATGCTGTTCAACGGCTGCATGATCGGGGCGTTGTTCCAAGTCTATTGGTCCAAAGGGCTTGGCATGGAGCTCGGCGGATGGCTGGCCATCCACGGCACCACGGAATTGTTCGCAATCTCTTTGGCCGGCGCGGCCGGTATGCGCATCGGCACCAGCATCGCCTTTCCCGGCGAATTGACACGAATGGCGGCAGCGGCTCGCGCCGGACGCATCGCCGCGAACGCCATGGTCGGGGTCTCGGTCATGCTGCTGTTTGCCGGGCTGCTCGAGGGTATTGGCAGGCAGACCATCACCAGCGACGTCACGCGCTACGCCATTGGCGGTGGCATGCTGGCGCTGTGGATCGGTTATTTCTATCTGTTCCGGGCGGTGCGGCATGGCGATCGTTAAACGCGCCGCCTTCGCGGCTATACGGCCGCTGATCACGCCCGAAGGCGTCGATCTCCGGATAAAGTTGGCCGACGCCGGCACGCGGGCCTCCGCCTTCCTCCTCGACATCGTGTTCATCGCCGTGGCTGCAATCGTGATCACGATCGTCGCGCTGTTCGGGGTGGGAGGCCTTGGCAGCGAGGGATTTCAGCCGCTCTTCGTCGTCTGGATCATCCTGATCTTCTTTCTGCGCAACGCCTACTTCATCGTTTTCGAAGCGGGCCGGCGCGCGGCTACGCCCGGCAAGCGGATCGTCGGCATCCGGGTAGCGTCGCGCAGCGGCGACGGCCTGTCGATCGACCAGGTCATTGCTCGCAACCTGATGCGCGAGATCGAGGTGTTCCTGCCGCTCTCGATCATCGTTGGACGCAGCGGGACCGACCTTGCCGACACGCTGACGACGGTGTTCGGACTGGTGTGGACGCTGCTGTTTGCCTTGTTCCCGCTGTTCAATCGAGACCGCATGCGGATCGGCGACCTGTTGGCGGGGACCTGGGTGGTCGAGGCGCCGAAGCGCGCCTTGCTTGAAGACCTGTCAGCACGGCAGGATCCGGCGGCCGGCGCCTTCCGGTTCAGCCACGCCCAGCTCGATGCCTACGGGATTGCCGAACTCCACAAGCTGGAGGAGGTGCTGCGCCGCGACGACTATTTCGCCCTGCGGACGGTTGCCGAAACGATCGGACGCAAGATCGGCGCGGCACCACAAGCCCATGACGCTCGCGCGTTCCTGACGGCGTATTACGGGGAGTTGCGGGCGCATCTCGAACGCAAGCTGCTGCTGGGCAACCGCAGGGCCGACAAGCACGCGCGTTAGCAGTTGCCGACCAGGCGCACCTAGCGACAAGCGTCGGTGCTGCCCCTCATCCGCCTGCCGGCACCTTCTCCCCGTATAGTGACGGGGAGAAGGGGAGATGCCGCGGCGCGGGCGGCTATTCCGCAACGCTGCCAATTAGCGAAACCGTTTGCGATGGCGCCTTTCTCCCCGTCACTATACGGGGAGAAATGCCCGGCAGGGCAATGAGGGGCGACGCCGACGAACCTGATGAGCCCCTCTCATGAGGCCGGTTCAAATGCCCCGTGCCCTACCCCACCCACTTCTCATAATCGGATACCAGCAGGTGCAGCGGCGCTGTGTCCTCGTCGATGTCTGCGAAGCGGCCGATTGGTTCGCGGAAGACGTTGTCGGTGAGATCGTCGTTGACGGTCGAAACCTCGCCGATCAGCACGTCCTTGCCTTCCGCCCAGAAGGCGTGCCAGACGCCGGGCAGCAGGGTGACGCTCTGGCCCGGGTCGAGCTTCAGCAGTCCACCCGCAGGCAGCCTGTGGATGGTTCCGTCGACAGGCACCGATACTTCGGCCTTCGGATCGATGCCGCCATCGCGATCATGCATGAACAGCTCCAGCACCAGTTTGCCGCCACCACGGTTGATGATGTCCTCGGCCTTGATGTTGTGGCGGTGCATCGGCGACAGCTGATCCTTGCGCGAGATCATGATCTTCTCGGCATAGAGCATGCCCATGCCCTTCTTCATGTCCTCGTAGCGGCCGTTGCGAACGGTGAACAGGAACAGGCCGAGCTCGTCGAATTTCTCCTGGCCGTAGTCGGTGATGTCCCAGCCAAGGCGCGACGAGAAGATGGCGGCCGAATCCTGCCGGTGCGCCTTCATCTCTTCCGGGGACCAGTAAGCGAAGGGCGGCATGATGTAGCCGAACGAACGGATGAAGGCGTCGGCGTCGCGGATGATGTCGTTGATGGAGGAGCGTTTCATGATCGTGGTTCCTTCCCGTCGCTTTTCAGGCGCTAACCGCAATAGCCGAACGCCAATCCGGTGTCGATGCAAACTGCTGTCGCTGGCCCATGACATTCGGGTCGATCAGGACCATAAGGTCAACCAATTTTCCGATGGTGAGACCATGCGCAGCATAGACGACCTCGATACGCCGGCGATCCTGATCGACGCCGGCCGCGCCGAAGCCAACATCGCGTGGGCGCAGGCCCATGCCGACAGCCACGGGCTGAAGCTCCGGCCGCACATCAAGACCCACAAGCTGCCCTATTGGGCGAAGAAGCAGGTCGCGGCCGGCGCCATCGGCATCACCTGCCAGAAGATCGGCGAGGCCGAGGTCATGGCCGATGCCGGACTGACCGACATCTTTCTGCCCTACAATATCCTCGGGCGGGCCAAGCTGGAGCGCCTCAAGGCGCTGCATGACCGCGTAACCCTGTCGGTGACAACGGACAGCATGGACACGCTGATGGGACTTGCCGCCACCTTTACCGATCCCGGCCACCGCCTGCCGGTGCTGGTCGAATGCGACACCGGCATGGGCCGCTGCGGTGTGCAGTCGGCCGGCGAGGCTGTCGCGCTGGCCAAAGAGATCGACAAGGTCGGGGGGCTCGTCTTCGGCGGCTTTATGACCTACCCGGGGGCGGGCCGCGCCGTCGAGACCGAGGCGTGGCTCGCCGATGCGCAGCAAGCGCTTGCCGCAGCCGGCCTTGCCTGCGAGCGTATCTCCAGCGGCGGCACGCCCGACATGTGGCGTTCCGGCGAGCATTCCGTCGTCACCGAATACCGCCCCGGCACATACATTTATCTCGACCGCTACCAGGTCGCCAAAGGCGTCGGCAGCCTCGACGATTGCGCGCTGACGGTGCTGTCAACGGTGGTCAGCCGTCCAACGCCGACGCGCGCCATCCTCGACGCCGGCAGCAAGGCGCTGTCCAGCGACACGCTGGGGCTCGCCGATTTCGGCGAGCTGCTGGGCATTTCAGGCGCAAAGGTTACCAGCCTCAGCGAAGAGCACGGCAACGTCACGCTGTCAGGCGACGCGGAGCTTCGCATCGGCGAGCGCGTGCGCATCGTACCCGACCATTGCTGCGTCGTCACCAATCTGTTCGACGAGGTGCATCTGATCGAAGGCGACAAGGTGATCGAGACGCTGCCGGTCAAGGCACGAGGACGGATGGGATGAATCAAACCGGAGCGCGTGTGGAGGCTTCAGGCAACAGTCTTTGAACGCTGGAGGGACAGCACCCCCCTCTGTCCTGCCGGACATCTCCCCGCAAGGGGGGAGATTGGCAGCTCCGCCGCCCGCACCCACTTTGATACGTTGGTAATTGGCGAAAGCAGAAGCAACATCCGATCTCCCCCCTTGCGGGGGAGATGTCCGGCAGGACAGAGGGGGGTGGGAAGAAACTCGACGGATAAGATCAGCCGGGTTACCGCTCAGCCTGCCTCGCCGCGACGCGGCGCATCGAAATGACGCGGCGGCGCCGTATCTCGGTGCGCATTGCCATCAGATGCAGCGCGAAGAACAGCACTGTGAAGCCGAGTGCCATCACCAGCAAGGGCCACAACAGGCTTGGATCGATGGTCGGCCCGCCGAGCCGGAACACCGACGCCGGCTGGTGCAGGGTGTTCCACCAGTCGACCGAAAACTTGATGATCGGGATGTTGATGAAGCCGACCAGGGTGATGATTGCGGCGGCCCAGGCGGCGCGCGCGGCATCGTCGAGCGCACGGGTCAGGGCAATGATGCCGAGATACATCAGGAACAGGATGAAGACCGAGGTCAGCCGGGCGTCCCAAACCCACCAGGTGCCCCACATCGGCTTGCCCCAGATCGAACCGGTGATCAGTGCAAGGGCGGTGAAGACGGCGCCGATGGGTGCCGCCGATTTCAGCGCCACGTCGGCCAGCGGATGGCGCCAGACCAGCGTGCCAAGCGCCGAGACCGCCATCAGCGTGTAGCACATCATGGCAAGCCAGGCGAAAGGCACGTGGATATACATGATGCGCACGGTGATGCCCTGCTGGAAATCCTCAGGCGCCGTGAAGCTCATATAGAGACCGACAGCGAGAACGATGGCAGCGACGCTCGCCAGCCACGGCACGACCTTGTCGGCCAGCCCGACGAACCGCGTCGGGTTGGCAAGGTCCATCCAGCCGGAGAGGCGTGAAGTCGTGTCGCTCATGCGGCTTTACATAGACCCCCGGCGGAGTTGCGGCAACCACAGCGGCGGTGCGCCTTCCCTTCTCCCCTTGTGGGAGAAGGTGGATCGGCGCGTAACGCCGAGCCGGATGAGGGGTGCTGGACGGAGTGAGGCGCCAATGATCCTATCTGCCGTGCGCCGAAGTCTGGATTTTCGATGAAGATTTGCGCCAAGCTGGAGCACCCCTCATCCGACCTCGCTTCGCGAGGCCACCTTCTCCCACAGGGGGAGAAGGCAAGGCGCGCTGCTCAGGCGGCTTCGTTCACCGGACGGCTAAGGCGGCGGACCTCCTCGTCGTTGAGCAGGCCGCCGGCGCGCAGCAGGCTGGCGAAGCGGCCGTTGCGCAGCGACAGTTCGGTGAACCCACCCATCTCGACCACCCGGCCCTTGTCCATGAACACGACCAGATCGGCATCGCGAACGGTGGTCAGGCGGTGGGCGATGATGAAGGTGGTGCGGCCGCGCCGCAACTCGTCGATGGCGTCCTTGACGCGGTCTTCCGTCTCGACGTCGAGCGCGCTGGTCGCCTCGTCGAGAACCAGGATGGGCGCGTCCTTCAGCACGGCGCGGGCGATCGCGATGCGCTGGCGCTCGCCACCGGACAGCTGTCCGCCGCGTTCGCCGACGACCGTGTCATAGCCCTCGCATTTCGACAGGATGAAATCCTGGGCGGCGGCGGCATTGGCCGCAGCATGGACCTCGTCATAGGTCGCCTCCGCACGGCCGACGCGGATGTTGTCCTCGATCGAGCGGTTGAGCAGGCCGGCATCCTGGAACACGGTGGCGATCGAATGGCGCAGCGACTTGCGGGTCACCGTGCGGGTGTCGATGCCGTCGATCAGGATACGGCCGCTGGACGGGGTAAAGACGCGCTGCAAAAGGTTGATGAGCGTGGTCTTGCCGGCGCCCGTCGGGCCGACGATGGCGACGGTCTGGCCGGCCTGGACCTCGAACGACGCGTCGTCGACGCCCTGCCCGGAATTGCCGAACTCGAAGCAGACATTCTCGAAACGCACATGACCGGTGACGTTGACGAGGTCGCGCAGCCCGTCGGGCTCGGCGGCATCGGAAGCAGAGTCCTCGAGATAGTAGAATTCCTCGAGCTTGGCGCGTGCCTCGGAAATCTGGTTGGCGAAAGCCGACATCTGATCGAGCCGGGCAATCAGCAGCGTGGCAAAGCCGGTAAAGGCGATGACGTCGCCGATGCGCAACTGGCCGTGCGTCACCAGATAGGCGCCAATCAACAGCACCACCATCATCGAAATCGTCGACGACAGGCGGTGCAGCGCGTTGGCCATCGCCCACCAGTCGAGTACGGGATTCTGTGCGTCGAGCAGGTTCTTGACGTAGCGCTTCAGCGCCTCGGTCTCATGGCCGATGCGGTTGTAGCTCTGGAGGACGGCGACGTTGCTGACCGAGTCGGTCACATGCGCAAATACCTTGTGGTAGTGCCGCTCTACGGCCGCCTGGCCTTCCTTGGTGCGCCGCATCACCAGCCGTCCGATGCCGACATAGAGCGCGCCAAGCGCCAGCAGCACCATCGACATGCGGATATCCATGCTGAGCGCTGTGGGCACCAGCAGAACCAGCGCGACCGCGGTCGACAGATGCTGCCGCATGAATTCCAACCACAGGCTGAACAAGGTCTCGACGGCGCGCAGGAGCGTGTGCAGGGAATTGGAGGTGCCGCGCTGATGATGCCAGGCAAGCGGCATGGTGATCACGCGCTCGAACGACTGGCAAAGAACCTCGCTGCGCCGCTGGTGGGCAAAGCGATCGGCGCCGCGCGCTACCAGAACGAAGGCGATGATGTTGAAGGCGCCGAGGCCGGCCCACATTGCGAGCGTCGCGAATACCGAGCCGCGGTCCGAAATGGCATCGATCACCCGGCCGAACATGATCGGCTCGAGGATGGCGATAATGGCAAGCGCGACATTCGCCCCGCAGATAAACGCAACGCGTTTCCTGTCGGCAGCGAGATAACCGAGGGCTCGCCAGTAGATTTGCAGAAGTGACACTTCAGCTACTCCGCCAATTATTTATGGTGCAGTGCGTCATTTTTTGACTCGTATCGGTTGACGCGTCGCAAAACAATGCTCGTCTACCTCTTCCGTTCCCATTCCGCGAACAAAAGATGACGACGCTTCGAAATTTGCCGTGATCGTCTAACAGTTTGAGATAAAAGGTGAAATGTCAGCGCTGCGGCAAAATCATGGCAGCACGAAAGCACTGCCACAATTTTAATCAGCAAGACCCCGGGCACGATGTCTAAAGTCGTGTGCAGGCATTCAGCAAGGTCAAACGCAAATATAACCGGTAGAGGCACTTGGAGCGCCAGCGCGTGCCCTGGGGAACCCTGAGCGACGCTCCAAGTCCTTGAATCTAGGTCGGTATTCTAACGACCACCTCGGCATTGTCTCCGGCTTTTGGCTCGAAGGACGAAGATTTGGTCTTCGTGCCATTCACTTCAAGTGAGATGGCCCGGGCCTTTTTGTCGCGGACGACGCGTACCTTGACCTCGGCGCCCAGCATCTTCAGGGTTGCCGAATAGCCGTCCCAATGGCTGGGAAGTCGCGGCGTGAATTGGATGCGCTGTCCGCGGCGCTCTATGCCGAGAATGCTCTCGACCGCAGCGCGATAAAGCCAGCCCGCCGACCCGGTATACCAGGTCCAGCCGCCTCGGCCGCCCTTGTCTTGCCCGGAATAAACATCGGCCGCGACGACGTAAGGTTCCACGCGGTAGCGCTCTGCCGCGGCTTCATCGAGCGCATGGTTGACCGGATTTAGCATCGAAAGGCAACGGTAGGCATCGTCGGTGCGACCCATCTCGGCGAGCGCAATGACGAACCATGTCGCCGCATGCGTGTACTGGCCGCCGTTTTCACGGACGCCCGGCGGATAGCTCTTGATGTAACCCGGATCCTTTTCCGTCTTCGAGAAGGGCGGCGTGAACAGTTTGACGATGTTGAGCTCGTCGTCGACGAGCGCTTTCATCGCCTGCCCCATTGCCGTGGTCGACCGCGCCGGGTCGCCCTCGCCCGAAAGCACGCTCCAGGACTGGGCGATCGAGTCGATCTTGCACTCGTCCGACTTGCGCGAGCCGAGCGGCGTGCCGTCGTCGAAGCTGCCGCGCCTATACCACTCGCCATCCCAGGCAGTGCTTTCCAGCGCCCGCTTCAGCACCTCGGCGTGCTTTGTCCAGGCTTGCACGCGCTTGGCATCGCGCTCCGCCTTGGCGACAGCGGCAAAGTCGCCCAGCGTCTTCAGCAGGAACCAGCCCAGCCATACGCTCTCGCCCTTGCCGTGCTCGCCGACGCGGTTCATGCCGTCGTTCCAGTCGCCGCCGAGGATCAGCGGCAGCCCGGCCGGGCTGCTGCGCTTGACGGCAAGATCGAGCGCCCGCGCGCAATGGTCATAGAGCGAGGCTGTCTTCTTCGAGATTTCCGGGATGAAGAAAGCATCGTGCTCGCCTTCGCCCAACGGCTGCCCTTCGATGAAGGGCAGTTGCTCCTTCAGGATCGCGGTGTCGCCGGTCACCAGCAGGTAGCGGGCCGTGGCGTGGGCCAGCCAGACCACGTCGTCCGAGATCATGGTGCGGACGCCGGCCTCGGTGCGCGGCAGCCACCAATGCTGCACGTCGCCTTCGGGAAATTGCCGCCGCGCCGCGTTGAGGATCTGATCGCGCGCCAGCTTGGGGTCATGCGCCAGCAAGGCCAAGGTGTCCTGCAACTGATCGCGGAAGCCGAAGGCACCGCTCGCCTGATAGAACGCAGAGCGGGCACGGATGCGGCAGGCCAGGCTCTGATAGGGCAGCCAGTGATTGACCATGGCGTCGAGGGCCTTGTCCGGCGTCTCGACCTGGATGGTGTCGAGAAAGCCGCGCCATGTGCGCTGGTTGTCGGCCAGCCGCTGATCGAAATCCCTGGAGCGATGGGTCTGCACCAGCGCGCTGGCCTCCTCGGGCGAGGCCGCGTCGCCGAGCAGCCAGAGCAGCGTGACGTCGCCACCGGCAGCGATGTCGATGTCGCGTGCGATGGCCGCGCAGGGATCGTCGCCGGCCTCGACACGGCCGGACAGGCCGGCGCCGCTCAGCACGGTATGCGGAAACTCGCTCGTGCCTTGCCTGCCGATGAACTCGCCGCGGTCGGCGGTGACCGAATGCACCGCACCGTCGGCGGCCAGAAAGGCGATCCGCTCGCCGAAATCGAGCCCATAGGGATTTTGCGCCAGCAAAGCGCCGGTCGCGGCATCCCTCGACGGAACGATGCTTGCAGCGGTGCGCGAGCGATGGCCGCCAAGAACCCATTCCGCATAGGCATAGACGCGTAGCCGCATCGGCACCGAACCCGAATTCTGGATGCGCAGCCGCGATATCTTCACCGGATCGACGGGATCGACGACATGGGTCAGGTCCATCGACAGCGACCCGCGCTTTGAGCGGAACGTCGAAAAACCCTGCCCGTGCCAGGTTTCGTAGGTCATTGTCGGGTCACGCACCACGGCAGCCATTGGCGAGAACGCCCTGCCACTGGCCTGATCGTAGATATAGATGCCCTCGCCCGGGCGGTTGGTGACCGGATCGTTCGACCATGGCGTCAATTGATAGTCGCGGCTGTTGCGGCTCCAGGTGAAGGCAGCGCCTTCAGCCGATATGTGGAACCCGAACGATGGGTTGGAAATCACGTTGATCCACGGCTGCGGCGTCGTGCGCCGGCCGGCAAGACGCACGACGTAGTGGCGTCCGTCGCTGTCGAAGCCGCCGAAACCGTTCCATTGGTCGAGCCCGCTGCCGTCGACGCGGCCCTCGATCAGTGCCTGGGCGGCAGATGCGTGCGACGTCGGCACCGGCAAGGACGGCTCGCGAAGGGCTGCAAGGTCTGCCGGCTGGAGGGCGGCGTCTCGCGCCTGCAGTGCCGCGGCCTCGGCACGCTCGATCTGGTCGAAGATGGTGCCGTTGCGCGTATGCAGCACCACCCGAGCGACGGCGAGCAAGGTCCTGTAGGTCGTTTCCTCCATCAGGTCACGGCGCACCGCGAAGATGTGCTGGCGGGGTCCGAGCTCCTTGCCGCGCAACCGGCTGTTTTCGCACAGCGTCTCCACCGCGCGCTGCAGGTCCTGCACGTAGGATGACGCCTGCTCGTTGACGACGACAAAATCGATCATCATGCCGCGGGCGCGCATGTATTCCTGGAAGCGAAGCGCCTGGGCGACGATCTCCAGATCGGCGACATCGGCGATCCTGACCAGGAAAATCGGAAAATCGCCGGATATGCTGGTCGGCCACAGGCTCGACTGCCTGCCGAGCCCGGAGACGATGGATTCGCCCGGAAGGCGCAGGAACGGATCGGGATAGATCAGATAGCGCGCCAGCTTCTGCACATTAGCGGCGTCGGACAGGCTGAGGCCAAGGTGTCGGGTCTGCACCTGCGAGCGCGTCCAGGCGAGCATCGCCTGGCGGGCGAAGCTTTCGGGATGGTCGAGCCGTGCGATGGCGGCATCCAATTCGGCGCGATGGGTACCGACTACGGTCCAGAAGGTCAGCGAAATCTTCTTGTTGGCCGGCACGCGCACCTGCCGGCGAAGCGATGCGATCGGATCCAGGGTGAAGCCGGAATGGCCGCCAAGCTTGGCGCCAGGATCAAAGGCAGCCGCCTCCGTGATGGTGCGGCCGCGGCCGATGAAGGCGCGCCTGTCGGTTTCCGCCTCGGCGTCTCGCGCCGATCCAGACGGGTCGGTGACGAAATGCACCATGGTGACGTCGGGTTCGTCCTTTTCGCGCTTGCGCCTGGTGGCGAAGATCGCGCCGTTGTTCGGCGCGATCTCGGTTTCCACGAACATCTTCGAAAAAGCCGGATGGGCATTATCCGAGGGCTCGGAGCCAAGCACCAGTTCGGCAAACGAGGTTACTTCGATATGCCGGTCGGCGGGGCCATCATTGTGGAGCGTCACCCGTCGGCCCTCACCATTGCCTTCCGAGATGACGATACACTCGACTTCCGAACGCAGCGATCCGATCGATTTGACGAAGCTCGCCTTGTCGTCGGAAAACAGCGTCTGCGCACGCTCGCCGGCGGCGCGCTTCGGCTCGGCGGTGGCCGACCACCAATCGCCGTTGCTGGCGTCGCGCAGGAAAATATAGGAACCAAGGCGGTCCTCGGTCGGATCCGGCTGCCAGCGCGTGACGGCAAGTTCGCCCAAGCGGCTGTAGCCGGACCCGGTGGCGGTGACCATGACCGAGTAGCGGCCATTGGACATGACACTGGTCGAGCGCAGCGCCCTGAGCGGATCGAGCACGATGCGCGTATCCGGGCTTTCCAGCTCGGTCTCGTCCTTCGAGCGCTCGTCGGCCTCGGTCCTGACGGTCGCGGTCGGGATGTCGCGCGGCGCCCTTTCCTGCAGCAGCAATTCAGCCGACTCGATCACCGGATCGCTGTGGAAGCGGTCGCGCAGGCGCCCTTCGAAGATCGCATCGGCAACTGCGGCAATCGACATGCCGGAGTGGTGGGCCATGTAGTTGAGCACGACGGCGTGGTCGGTGCCCTCGGGGACGCGTTGCGGCGTGAAATCCACCGCGTCGTAAAAACCGTGCCGGCCCAGTGCGCCCAGCCGCCTCAGCCTGGCCAGGTTCTGGACGGATTCATGCGGCGTGAACTGCGCTGCCAGGACGGTCGCGTAAGGCGCGATCACCGTGTTTTGGCCAAGGCCGCGCTTCAGGCCGAGCCCGGGCACGCCGAAATTGGTGTACTGATAGGTCAGCTCGCGGTCGCGGGCGTTGTAGGCCGCTTCCGAAATCCCCCAGGGAACGTTCTTCGAACGGCCATACTGGATCTGGCGCTTGATGATGAGCTTGCTGGTCTGGTTGAGAATGCTGCCTTGCGGCTCCTTCATCACCAGCGGCGGCATCAGATATTCGAACATCGAGCCGGACCAGGACATCAGTGCGCCCTGGAAGCCGATCTCGACGATCGGCCGGCCGAGCCGGAACCAGTGCTCGGTCGGCAAATCGCCCTTGGCGATGGCGAACAGGCTGGTCAGCCGCGCCTCGGAGGCCAAAAGGTCGTAGCAGCTTTCGTCGAGCTGATGCTCCTCGACCCGGTAACCGATCGACAGGAGCTTGCGTTCGGGCCGCATCAGGAACGAGAAATCCATCTCGAAGGCGAAACGGCGCGTGCGCTCGCGCAAGGTCAGAAGCTTGGCCCGCAATGCCGCGACGGCGTTTTCGTCGCTGTGCGCGTCGTGCACATGCGCCTCGCAGGTTGCTTCGAGCCTGGCCGCCCAATCGGCGATGGTGTCGCTCTGGGTCGACGCGGCCTCGGTGTGGATGGCTGTCGCGAGCTTGCGTATCTCGCCGGCCAGGACGGCCAGGTTGATGGTGCGGATCGACGCCATCTCCGGCTGCGCCTTGATCAATTCGACCGCCCGCCGCATGCCGTCGAGACGGTCGGCGAGCCGCTGGCGCAAGGGCCGCAATTGACGCCGGTCGTCGGGCAGTTCCTCAAGGCTCTCGTCGAGGATGGTGACGGTGTCGAGGATGCCTTCGAAGTCGCCCTGCACATGCACCGACGGCGCTTCGGCCCATTCGGCGCAGGCAGCGGCCACGGCCACCAAATGGCCGGCGAGATTGCCGCTGTCGACGGCCGAAATGTAAAGCGGGTAGAGCGGCTTCAGGGTCGTCGTGTCATACCAGTTGAAGAGATGGCCGCGGTCGCGCGGCATGCTCTCGATGGTCGACATGGTCGCGTCGATGCGGTTGACGGCGTCGGAGAGGCTGATCCAGCCGAAATCGCGCGCCGAAATCACCGACAGCAGGTAGACGCCGACATTGGTCGGCGAGGTGCGGGGCGCCACCACGGGGGCCGGGCTTTCCTGGAAATTGTCGGGCGGCAGATGGTGATGCTCGGCCGTCACGAAGGTCTCGAAATAGTGCCATGTACGCCGCGCCACGGTACGCAGCGCGTGGATGTCGGCGGCCGATATGCGCAGGCGGTCCTCGGTTTCGGCCGAACGGCTGATCCAGCAGGCGATGGCGGGCGAGCCGATCCAGAACAAGGCAAAGAAGAAGGCGACGAAGGCGCCGGTGGAATCGGCCAGCACCGGCACCGCGAGCCCGACGACGCCGATGATCACCGCGCCGTACATGATGCTGTAGTAGGAGCCGAGATCGTTGTCGCCGCCCTTGTGTGCCTGCGAGGCGGTGCGCCATTCGAGCAGGTTCTGGCGGCTGACGAACAGGCGGTAGAGCGTGCGGATGATCGCGTCGCCCATCATCCAGGCAAGGTGCGCCATCAGCACGATCTTCAGCGCCACCAGGGCGGTACCGAAGGCAACGTCGCGTGCCAGTGCCGAGAAATGGCCGCGCGGCGTCTGGTCGCCGCTCTTCGGCAGGATGGCGTTGACGATGTCGAAAGTGGGCGCCATGAACAGCGTGAGGATCAGCAGCGCCTGCCATTGCGCGGCCTGCGTGAAGGGCAGCAGCGTCCAGCCGGCGATCGCGGCCATCACCCAGAAGATCGGCGTCACCGAGCGGCGCAGATTGTCCACCATCTTCCAGCGCGACAGCGCCGGCACGTTTGAGCGCGGGCCGAGGATGAAGCCCAGAAGCTGCCAGTCGCCGCGTGCCCAGCGATGGTGGCGCGACGCATCGACCGAATAGCGGGTCGGATAGTCCTCGACCAGTTCGACGTCGGTGACCAAGGCCGAGCGCGCCAGCGCGCCTTCGAGCAGATCATGGCTGAGGATGGTGTTTTCCTCGATGCGGCCCTTCAGTGCCGCCTCGAAGGCGTCGACATGGTAGAGACCCTTGCCGGTGAAGGAACCGTCGCCGAAGATGTCCTGGTAGAGGTCCGACACGGCAAAGACGTAAGGATCGAGCCCGCGATTGGCGGAAAAGACACGCTGAAAGAACGACGCCTCGTCGCCACTGGTCAGCGACGCGGTGATGCGCGGCTGCAGGATGGAATAGCCTGCGATGACCTCGCGCCGGGCCACGTCGAAATGCGGACGGTTGAGGGGGTGGCAAAGCTTGCCGGCCAGCGCAGCGACGGCGTCGCGGGTGGTGCGGGTGTCGGCGTCCAGCGTCATGACGTGGACGACGCTCTCCGGCAATGGCACTTCCAGCGGGAGGAAGGTGGTGTCGCTGTCGCCGCGGAGCAGGAGGTTCAATTCGTGCAGCTTGCCGCGCTTGCGCTCCCAGCCCATCCAGACGCCTTGCGACGCGTTGTAGAGCCGGCGCCGATGCAGCAGATAAAAGCGCGGCGCGCCTTCCGAGGGATAGCGGGCGTTCAGCCTGGCGATCTCGGCACGGGCGAATTCGAGGATTTCGACATCCGCCGTATCGATCTCGGTCTTCGAGTCAGGCCAGTCGGAAAGCAGCGCGAAATAGACCTCACCCGCCGTGTTGGCGAGGTGATGCACCTCGATGTTGCGGATGTTCTCCTCGACATCGTCGCGCGAGCCGATCAGCGACGGCACCACCACCAGCGTGCGCGCCTCGGCCGGCACACCGTGCCTGAAATCATAGCCGATGAGACGCGTCGGCTTCAAAAACAGCGAGACGACGGTGTTGAAGAATGCGAGCGCGCCTTCGCTGGCCGGCACTGCGAACAGGGCCAGCATCAACACGATCGACGGCACCGAAAGGCCGAGATTGACAAGCGCATTGCCGGAAACGACCAGAAGCAGGACCGTCAGCGCAAACACCGGCACGACGATGCCCAGCCATCCGGTCTTGCGGAATGTCCGGCTGATCGTCTTGCCGATGGTCGGCCGATAGCCGATCGACCGCTCGAGCTCCATCCGGCGCGGGCCGACGAGAAAGAAGCCGACGTCGGTGTGAGCGATCGGACCGGTTTCGGAGCCCGGTGCATCGGCAGCATGGCCGGCGAGTTCGATCGCCCTTTCGGCAACACGAAATTCGGAAAGGTCAGAACGGCGTGCCAGCTCCTCGATCGCAGTCCGGTATTGGTCGCGCGAAAAGAAATCGAGCGCGGCGAAATCGGTGCGTTCGCGCAGCAAGGTGTCGATGCGGCTGACGCCCTCGAACCACACCGTCCAGTCGATGTCGTTGATGAGGCGCAGGCCGCGGATGATGTTGCCGGTGGTCACATTGCCGCTGGACAGCGTGTGGTGCTCGCTGAGGATGATCTCCTCGGCGTCGGAGCCGGTCCTTTCCAGCTCGCCCTCCAGCCATTCCAGCGCCCTGCCGGCATTTTGCGAGCCGTCGCGCAGCCGGTAGAGCAACTGGGTGGCGAAGGTGGTGTCCTGCGCATGGGCGCTGTAATGGGAAAGTATCGCCTGCCGGTCGGCGCTGTCGTCCGTCGCCAGCACACGGTCGGCGACCTCGTTGGCGATCTGGCGCAGTTCCCGCGTGCGATTGACGCGGACCGCGATGCGGCGAAGGTTCTCGATCAGGACGAAGCGCAGCAGCGACGGCAGCGCCCATAATTCGCCGATCTTCAGCGGCTCGACGGACTGGAAGCCTTCGACGATCGCCTTGAACATGGCCGACGAGACGGAACTGTCGGAATGCGCGACATAGGTCCACGCGACCGCCAGTGCGCGCGGCACGCTGGATCCGTCGGACAGTTTCAGCGTCGGCAACTGGCGATAGAAGCGGCGCGGCAGGTCGCGCTTGACCTGGAAAATGGTCTCCTCGACCAGGTAATTGTTGTCGAGCAGCCACTGCGCCGCGGGCGTGATCGTTTCGCCCCTCGCCTGGGCAGCGTTGGTGGAACGGTAGACATCGAGAATCTTCCTGGCGCTGTCGCGGATGCGCGCCTGAAAATCGAAAGGCGTCAGACCGAACAAATCCTTGGCATCGCCATTGGCAAGGGCTGCGCCCAACGCTCGCAGCCGATCTTCCGGCAGGAAATGGGAGCGTATCGGCTCGTCGGTGACAGCCGGGAAGCTGGCGCTCGTCTTTTCGATCTGTGCGAGATTGGTCTGGATATTCATCTAAGGTTCCGTGTTGGGGACGCAGTGCGGCGTCACCGCCACGGCAATGTCCCTAAAACCGGTCCAAATGCAATTGGTTGCATCGCAACACTTGGCCGAATGTTTGTTTCCGCACCACGACAAGGTGTCGTCTTTCGACAACGTCCAGGCGAGCGCTCCGAGCATCGTTTCGGCCTCTGATCGGCGGAAGATTCAGGCTTTTTCGTGATGCAGCGACCAGCTTACGCGATATTTGGCCGGCATCGCGATCATGTTTGGAAACAGGCGTTAATCGTTGCCGGCAATGAGGTCGATGCGGATCACGAACAGCATCGCCGGCCGGACGGGATCCAGGTGCAGTTCAGGTGCTTGCGGCCCGAGCAACAGCGCATCGAGCGGCCTAAGTTGCATGGGCGCTGCGCCGGCCACCCCGAGCTCGCCGTAGACGCACAGGATGAGCGTTGCGTCGGCTTTGGCCCGGATTTCCGTCGGAGCCGAAATCAGCAGGCGCTCGACCGCGTGGGCCGCCCGGGCGCGGCGGGTCATGACGTTGAGGTCGGTGATGGGACCGGCGATCAGCGTGGCTTGCGTCGGCACGTCGGCTGGAAAGGCAAGCGGTGCGGAAGCGTTGGTGATTTCGACCGGCAGCCGGCCGGCGATGTCGAGGACCATGCCCGCGCCTTCCAGCAAGGCCAAAGTCCGGTCGACGCCGGGAAACCCGGAAAACGGGCCGCCGCCCTCGACCAGCGCCATCGAGACGCGCCAGTCGAAATCGTCGAGCCCAGCGCCTGGCGGCGAGACGGCGATCTCCGTCGTCACCCCGCCGCCATTCTTCCATGGCATCGACCGGTATTCCAAGGCCCGAAGAATGCGCAAGGTACGGCTCAGCCCAAAATGCCGGGCAGGTTGAGCTGGTTCTCCCTGGCGCACTCGATCGCGATGTCGTAGCCGGCATCGGCGTGGCGCATGACGCCGGTCGCCGGATCGTTCCACAATACCCGCTCCAGGCGCTTCGCCGCCTCGGGCGTACCGTCGGCGACGATGACCATGCCGGCATGCTGGGAAAAGCCCATGCCGACGCCGCCGCCATGGTGCAGCGACACCCAGGTGGCGCCGGACGCGGTGTTGAGCAGCGCATTGAGCAGCGGCCAGTCGGATACCGCATCCGAGCCGTCCTTCATCGCTTCCGTCTCGCGGTTCGGCGAGGCGACCGAGCCGGAGTCGAGATGGTCGCGGCCGATGACGACCGGTGCCTTCAGTTCGCCCCTGGCGACCATCTCGTTGAAGGCGAGGCCGAGCCGGTGGCGGTCGCCTAGCCCAACCCAGCAGATGCGCGCCGGCAGGCCCTGGAAGGCAATGCGCTCGCGCGCCATGTCGAGCCAATTGTGCAGATGGGTGTTACCGGGCGTGAGTTCGCGCACCTTGGCGTCGGTCCTGTAGATGTCCTCGGGATCGCCGGAAAGTGCCGCCCAGCGGAACGGCCCGATGCCGCGGCAAAACAGCGGACGGATATAGGCCGGCACGAAACCCGGGAAGGCAAAGGCATTCTCGAAGCCCTCCTCCTTTGCCACCTGGCGGATGTTGTTGCCGTAATCGAGCGTCGGCACGCCGGCGTTCCAGAACGCCACCATCGCCTCGACATGCTCGCGCATTGACGCGCGGGCAGCCTTTTCCACCGCCTTCGGGTCGCTGGTGCGCTTCTCGCGCCACTCGGCCAGCGACCAGCCCTTGGGCAGATAGCCGTTGAGCGGGTCATGCGCCGAGGTCTGGTCGGTGACGATGTCGGGGCGCACGCCGCGCCGCACCAGTTCCGGCACGATGTCGGCAGTGTTGCCGACCAGGCCGACCGATTTCGCCTCACCGGCTTTGGTCCAGCGCTCGATCTTCTCCAGAGCCTCGTCGAGCGTGTCGGCGCGCTCGTCGACATAGCGGGTGCGCAGCCGGAAATCGATGCGGTCAGGATCGCATTCGACGGCCAGGCAGCAGGCGCCGGCCATGACCGCGGCCAGCGGCTGGGCACCGCCCATGCCGCCGAGGCCGCCGGTCAGGATCCATTTGCCCCTGAGATTGCCGCCATAGTGCTGGCGGCCGGCCTCGACGAACGTCTCGTAGGTGCCCTGCACGATGCCTTGCGTGCCGATGTAGATCCATGAGCCGGCCGTCATCTGGCCGTACATCATCAGGCCCTTTCTATCGAGCTCGTTGAACTTCTCCCATGTCGCCCAGTGCGGCACGAGGTTCGAATTGGCGATCAGCACACGCGGCGCATCGGCATGGGTGCGGAACACGCCGACCGGCTTGCCGGATTGCACCAGCAGCGTCTCGTCGTCGCCGAGTGTCTTCAGCGAGGCAACGATGCGATCGAAATCGTTCCAGGTGCGCGCCGCCCGGCCGATACCGCCATAGACAACCAGTTCGTTGGGATTTTCGGCAACGTCCGGGTCGAGATTGTTCATCAGCATGCGCAACGGCGCTTCCGTCAGCCAGGTGCGGGCGTTGAGCTCGCTGCCGCGCGGGCTGCGCACTTCACGGATGTTATGGCGAGGATCGGTCATGATTGTCCCTTTCGAATGAGGTGCGCCGCGCGTCAGCGTTCGGCCCAGACGATCGCGGTTTCCAGGATCTTCTTCAGCGTGACGCGGATCGGCGCCGCGAATTCGGCATCGTAAGGCACCGGCCAATTGCCGGGCATGCCCTTGCCTTCGGGCTCGCGCAGATAGCCGCGGTTGGAGAGTTCCATCTGCAGCGCGTGGACGCCGGCTTGCGGCTGGCCGAAATGGCGCGTGATCCAGCCGCCCTTGAAGCGGCCGTTGAGGACGAAGCTCTCGCCGGTTTCGGCGAGGATCTGGCCAACCGTCGCTTGCAGCGCCGGATCGGCGCTCTTGCCGTCATTGGTGCCGAGATTGAAGACCGGCAATTTGCCTTCGAACAGGCGCGGCAGCACCGAGCGGATCGAATGGCAGTCATAGAGGACGATCTTCCCATGCAAAGCGCGCAGCCTGTCGATCTCGGCCTGCAGAGCGGCATGATAGGGTACGAAGAATTTTTCGCGGCGTTCGTCGATCTCCGACGGTCCCGGCTCTTCGCCCGCACGGTAGAGCGGATCGCCGTCAAAGGTCTCGGTCGGGCAGAGCCCAGTCGTCGTCTGGCCGGGATAGAGCGAAACGCCGGACGGATCGCGGTTGACGTCGATGACGGTGCGCGAAATCGCCGTATGCACGACCGTCGCGCCGAGGTCTTCTGCGAAGTCATAAAGCTTGTCGATCCACCAGTCGGCGTCACAGCGGCCGAGCCAGGTCGAGATTAGCCGGCTGTCGAGGCCGGCGAGGTCGATGCCGGTGTGCGGGATCGAGACCAGCAGCGGTGCTGTGCCTTGGGTGACGGTGAGCCAGGTCATGAGAGGTCTCCGCGCGTTGGAGCTCTACGGCGCCCCCCTCTGCCCTGCCGGGCATCTCCCCCACGAGGGGGGAGATTGGCTGTCACACCGGTCTTCGCCAGTCTCCAACGTTGGAGGACTGAGCGAGGCGCCAAAGCTGCCAATCTCCCCCCTCGTGGGGGAGATGTCCGGCAGGACAGAGGGGGGCGCGAAGGATCGCGACTTTGCGATCGTCCCGGAGCACAGGCGTTGGGAATACCGACGAGGCCAAGCGGTGAACGGAATTCGCTTCTTTTTGCCGGCCATGTCGCATTTTGTTCTTGCTTTGTGCCAGCAGCTATGCTATTAATTTGGGCATGGTGCTGATTCGGCCCGACGACCCGCCCTCGAGGCGGGTTTTTTGTTTCTGACTTTGAAAGTTTCGGTGTTGCCGGGCTGAGGTTGGCGGGACAGCGCCCCCCTCTGTCCCGCCGGACATCTCCCCCTCTAGTGGGGAGATTGGCGGTCACGACTGCTTTCGCCAATCTCCAACGTTGCAGAAATGAACGCAGGGCCGAAGCTGCCAATCTCCGCCCTGGAGGGGGAGATGTCCGGCAGGACAGAGGGGGGCGCGACGGAACACGACCCATGCCGGCGTAATGCAGCGACGACGGCCTCACGACGTCACCCTCGGCAGCTTTACCGCGCTTGCCGCTTCCACCGCGGCGCCGCTGCGTACCATGGCGATGGCCTTCTCCATGTCGGGGTGGAAGTGCCGGTCATTGTCGAGATGCGGCACCTCTGTCCTGACCAGCCGGCGCACCGCCTCCAGTGCCGCACTCGAGGCCAGTGGCGCATGGAAATCGCAGCCTTGCGCGGCGGCCAGCAATTCGATGCCGATGACGGCCGTCGCATTCTCGACCATGCCGATCAGCCGGCGCGCGCCATGCGCCGCCATCGAGACGTGGTCTTCCTGGTTGGCCGAGGTCGGGATCGAATCGACGCTGGCCGGATAGGCTTTTTGCTTGTTTTCAGAAACCAGTGCTGCCGCCGTGACCTGAGGGATCATGAAACCGGAATTCAAACCCGGCTTGGGCGTGAGAAAGGCCGGCATGCCCGACAGCGCCGGATCGACCAGCATGGCGATGCGCCGTTCCGACAGCGAGCCGATCTCGCAGACGGCGAGCGCGATCATGTCGGCGGCGAACGCCACCGGCTCGGCGTGGAAATTGCCGCCCGAAAGTGCGGAGTCGTCCTCGGCAAAGATCAGCGGATTGTCGGTGACGCCGTTGGCCTCGGTGCCGAGCGTGTCGGCGGCCTTGCGGAGCACATCGAGTGCTGCGCCCATCACCTGCGGCTGGCAGCGCAGGCAATACGGATCCTGCACGCGCTCGTCGCCGACGCGGTGCGATTCACGGATGGCACTGCCGGCCATCAAATTGCGCAACGCCTCGGCCGTCTCGATCTGGCCGCGATGTTTCCTGAGCAAATGGATGCGTGGATCGAAGGGCGCGTCGGAGCCCTTGGCGGCATCGGTCGACAGCGCGCCGGCGACCAGTGCCGACTGGTAGAGCACTTCCGCCTCGAACAAAGCGGCAAGCGCATAGGCGGTCGAAAACTGCGTGCCGTTGAGCAGCGCCAGGCCTTCCTTGGCGCCCAATGTCACCGGCTCCAGGCCGTGCGAAACAAAGGCGACCTTGGCGGGAAAGCGACCATGCGGGGTAAAACATTCGCCGACGCCGATCATCACCGCGGTCATGTGCGACAGCGGCGCGAGGTCGCCGGAAGCTCCAACCGAGCCCTGCGCCGGCACCACGGGAATGACGTCGTTAGCCAGCATCGCTTCCAATAGTTCGATCGTCCGCGGCCGCACGCCGGAGGCGCCCTGGGCCAGGCTGGCCAGCTTCAGCGCCATCATCAGCCGGCAAATTGCCAGCGGCATCGGCTCGCCGACGCCGGCGGCATGGGACAGCACGATGTTTCGCTGCAGCGTCTCGAGGTCGGCGGCGGGGATGCGAACACTGGCCAGCTTGCCGAAGCCGGTGTTGATGCCATAGACCGGCTCGCCCTTGGCAACGATCCTGGCGACAGCCTCGGCGCTGGCCTTGATCTTCGGGCGGCATGCATCGTCGAGCCTCAGTGCGGCGCCGCGATAGATGGCGCGCCAATCGGCCAGCGCCGCATTGCCTGGCCTTAGCTTGAGTTCAGTCATTGTCCCCTCCAGATGCGGGCATGCAGCGGGTTGAAGCCCATGCGGTAGACGAGTTCGGCCGGGCGCTCGACGTTCCAGATCGCCAGATCGGCGGATTTTCCGGCCTCCAGCGTGCCGGTCTGTCCAAGCAGGCCGAGCGCGCGGGCGGCTTCGCGGGTAACGCCGGCAAGGCATTCATCGACGGTCAGGCCAAACAATGTCGCCGCCATGTTCATGGTCAGAAGCAGCGAGGTCAGCGGCGACGTGCCCGGATTATTGTCGGTAGCAACGGCCATCCTGACGCCATGCTGGCGAAACAGGGCGATCGGCGGCTTCTTGGTCTCGCGGATGAAGTAGTAGGCGCCGGGCAAGATGGTCGCCACGGTTCCGGCCTTCGCCATCGCCGCCGCACCCGCCTCGTCGGTATATTCGAGGTGGTCGGCCGATAACGCATCATAGCGCGCCGCAAGTTCGGCGCCATGCAGATTGGACAGCTGGTCCGCATGGAGCTTGACCGGCAGGCCCGCCGCCTTCGCCGCATCGAACACGCGTGCGATCTGCTCGGGCCAAAAGGCAATGCCTTCGCAAAAGCCGTCGACGGCATCGGCCAGGCCCTCGGCAGCGACGGCCGGCAAGATCCGCTTTGCAACAAGATCGATAAAGGCGTCCTTGTCACCTTTTGCTTCGGGCGGCAGCGCATGAGCGCCGAGGAAAGTGGTCCTGACCGTCACCGGCCGCTCACCGCCCAGCCGTCGCGCGGCGCGCAGCGACTTCTTCTCGTTTTCGAGGTCGAGACCGTAGCCGGATTTGATCTCGACGGTGGTGACGCCTTCGGCGATCAGCGCGTCGAGGCGCGGCAGCGACTGGGCGACCAGTTCGTCCTCGCTCGCGGCGCGCAATGCCGTGACCGAGGAAACGATGCCGCCGCCGGCCTTGGCAACCTCCTCATAGGTGGCGCCGGCCAGCCGCATCTCGAATTCATTGGCACGGTTGCCGGCATGGACCAGATGGGTGTGGCAGTCGATCAGGCCAGGCGTGATCCAGCGGCCTTCGCAGTCGGTCGCCTCCGCGCCCTCGCGGAGTGCTGCCGGCATGTCGGCTTCCGGCCCGGCATAGACGATCCGGCCGTTGCGCACGGCGACCGCACCGTGCTCGACGATGCCTAACCCGGGGCTGCTTTCGGCCATGGTCGCGAGGCGCGCATTGCGCCAGAGGCGAACCTCCCCTGCCCGGCTTTTGCTCTGTGCAGTCATCATCTTTTCCGTTTCAATCGGTGGCGATTATGTATATACATATCAAAAGGCACTGCAAGCGCTATCATCGCATGGCAGGCCCGGATTTGGAGAAAAACGTGACGGCAATCTTTGCGGAACAGGCGCTTCTGCCCGACGGCTGGCACAGCAATGTGCGGATCGTCATCTCCGACGGCAGGATCGCCACGGTCGAGGCGAATACCTCGCTCCTGCCTGGCGACGAGCGCCATGCCATCCTCTTGCCCGCCATGCCGAACCTGCACAGCCACGCCTTCCAGCGAGGCATGGCCGGCCTTGCCGAATTGCGCGGGCCTTCCGCCGACAGTTTCTGGAGCTGGCGCGAGGTGATGTACCGCTTCGCGCTGGCGATGACGCCGGACCAGGTCGAAGTGGTCGCGGCCCAGCTCTATGTCGAGATGCTGGAGGCCGGGTTCTCGCGCGTCGGCGAGTTTCACTATCTCCACCACGACCGTGACGGCCGGCCCTATGCCAACATCGCCGAGATGGCGGAGCGTATCATTGCTGCAGCCGCCGAAACAGGCATCGGGCTGACTTTGCTGCCCGTCTTCTACGCGCACTCCTCTTTCGGCGGCGCTGCGCCAAATGAAGGCCAGCGGCGGTTCATCAACGATGTGAACCAGTTCTCGCGGCTTGTTGAGAAATGCCGCGAATCCCTTCGCACGCTGAATCAAGGCGTCGTCGGCATCGCCCCGCACAGCCTGCGCGCCGTAACGCAGGAGGAACTGGAAAACATCACGGTGATGGCGCCGGAGGGGCCGATCCACATCCACATCGCCGAGCAGATGAAGGAGGTTGAGGACTGCCTTGCCTGGTTCGGGGCGCGGCCGGTCGAATGGCTGCTTGCCAATGCCAAGGTCGACCAGCGCTGGTGCCTGATCCACGCCACCCACATGACCGACACCGAGACGGTGCAAATGGCGAAAAGCGGCGCCGTTGCCGGCCTCTGCCCGATCACTGAGGCCAATCTCGGCGACGGCACCTTTGCCGCGCCCCTGTTCATGCAGCATGGCGGCCGCTTCGGCATCGGCTCGGATTCAAACGTACTGATCGGCCTGCCGGACGAGTTGCGGCAACTCGAATATTCACAGCGCCTCGCTCACCGCGCCCGCAACGTGTTGGCGGTGGCCGGCGGCTCGACCGGCCGTGCTTTGTTCGATGCAGCGCTCGATGGTGGCAGTGCCGCGCTGGGCGCCGGCCCCTCGCGGATCGCCGCGGGTGCCTCGGCCGATTTCGTCTCGCTCGACGGCAGGCATCCAT
Organism: Mesorhizobium sp. ISC25; assembly: GCF_042295465.1. NCBI lineage: Bacteria > Pseudomonadati > Pseudomonadota > Alphaproteobacteria > Hyphomicrobiales > Phyllobacteriaceae > Mesorhizobium > Mesorhizobium sp. ISC25. The sequence continues at coordinate 1,783,965 of NZ_CP135441.1, forward strand.
CGCTGGCCGGCAAGACGGGCGATGCAATCCTTGACGCCTGGATTTTTGCCAACGGCACCAAGGTCGATTGCGTCTGGGTGCATGGCAAGAAACTGGTCAGCGACGGCCAGCATGCCAGGCGCGATGCTATTGCCGAGCGGTTCCGCAAGGTGATGACGGTGCTTTCGGCATGAGCATGATCGAGGCAATAAGCGCGGATCCTGGAAGCGCGGACGGCGGCGAGGCGCTTTCGCTGCACCAGCGCATCCTGTCGGACATCAGCGAACGGATCCTGTCCGGCGCCTGGGCGCCCGGCCACCGCATTCCGTTCGAGCATGAACTGACGGCCGAATACAGATGTTCGCGCATGACGGTGAACAAGGCGCTGTCGCAGCTAGCCAAGGCCGGGCTGATCGAGCGCCGGCGTCGTTCGGGCAGTTTTGTCCGCCGGCCGCAATCGCAGGCGGCCGTTCTCGAAATCCACGACATCCGGATCGAGGTCGAGGCGCTTGGCCTGCCTTACCGCTATGAGCGCGTGGCGCGAAACAGAAGACGCAGCAGCGCCGACGACCGCACCCTGCTGGAACTCGACGTCGCCGGGCCGGTGCTGGTGCTGGAATGCCGGCATTTCGCCGGCAAGCGGCCATTCGCCCACGAGCAGCGGCTGATCAACCTGGCTGCCGTGCCGGAGGCCGCCGAAGAGGCGTTTTTCGACACGGCGCCCGGTCCGTGGCTGATCGGCCGTGTGCCATGGAGTGCGGCGGAGCATCGCATCCGCGCGGTTGCAGCCGAAAGGCATATCGCGGCGGCGCTCGACATCGAGACGGGCGCGCCGTGCCTGGTGATCGAGCGGCGGACATGGAGCGCGGAGCACCCCGTCACCCATGTCCGGTTCACCTATGCGGCAGAGAACCACACGCTGGTGGCGCGGTTCACGCCGTCGCAGGGGTAAGCTCCTAACCCTCCCCTTGAGGGGAGGGTCGCGGAGCAAATTGCCGCATGGCGGCATTTTGTGAAGCGGGGTGGGGTCGGAGCTACCTCGCCGACCCCACCCCGTCTCGCAGTCTACGCTTCGCTTCGACTACTCGCCGACCCTCCCCTCGAGGGGGAGGGTTAGAGCCGCATTCTCAAATCGCCGCAGTAATAATAATTTCGACCAGATATTCCGGTCCGGCAAGTTTCGCTTCGCCGGTGGCGCGGGCCGGCGTGTGGCCTTGCGGTATCCACTTGTCCCACTCCGCGTTCATCTCGGCGAAGGTGCTCATGTCGGCCAGCCAGATGATCGCCTGCAGGATCTTGCTCTTGTCGGTGCCGGCCTTGGCCAGTAATTCGTCGATCGCCGCCAGAATGTCCCTTGTCTGGGCGCCGACGTTTCCGCCCGGCTTGCCGACCTGACCGGCCAGATAGACGGTGTTGCCGTGGATGACGATCTGGCTCATGCGCGGGCCCACATCGATGCGACGAATGCTCATTGGATATTCCTTCTCCTCTTGTCAGCTGCGCCTGTTTAGGGGCCGGGTTCGCCGGGAGCAAGGTCGCTCGAGCGGAACTTCTTGAGCCAAGCCAAAGCACACAACATGACGGCCCGGCCGCAATTCCGCCCGATTGGCTTGTTGACTAATGTAATAACATCACATATCGAATCCGCCCCTGTAGCACCGATCGTCGCCCCATGGATCGTCACATGAGCCAAACCTGCCTGACCTTCCGCGACCTGACGCTGGGCTACAACAGCCACCCGGCGATCCACCACCTCGATGGTACGATCCGCAAGGGATCGTTGACGGCGGTCGTCGGCGCCAACGGCTCCGGCAAGTCGACGCTGATGAAGGGCATCGTTGGCGTCCTGAAGCCGATGGCCGGCGCGGTGATCCGGGCGCCGGGCGTGCGTGCCGCCTATCTGCCGCAGCAATCGGAACTGGACCGCTCCTTTCCGGCCCGGGTCGTCGACCTGGTTTCGCTTGGCTTATGGCCGCGGCGCGGCATGCTCGGCCGCTATACAAGGGAAGATCGCGACTCGGTCAGCAAGGCGCTGATGGCCGTCGGCCTCGGCGGTTTCGAGAAGCGGCCGATCGACACGTTGTCGGGCGGCCAGCTGCAGCGCACGCTGTTTGCCCGCGTGCTGTTGCAGGATGCCGAGCTCATCCTGCTCGACGAGCCGTTCAACGCGGTCGACACGAAGACCGTCGGCGACCTGATCGCGCTGATCAAACGCTGGCATGGCGAGGAGCGCACCATCATGGTGGTCGTCCATGATCTCGATCTGGTGCGGCAGAATTTCCCCGAAACACTGCTGCTGGCGCGCCAGCCGGTCGCCTGGGGCGAGACCAGGGAGACGCTGCGGCCGGAGAATCTGTTGCGTGCGCGCCGCTTCCACGAAGCCTGGGAAGACAACGCGCCATGGTGTGAGCCCGGCGAGCATGATCACAGTGTGCACGAGCACGGCAGCCACGACCATCACCACGGCTCCGGGCCGAGGGCGGCATGATGGACGTGCTTTATGGTCTTTTCGTCGCTCCTTTCGCCGACTACGCCTTCATGCAGCGTGCGCTTGCCGGTTCGATGATGCTGTCGCTCGGCGCCTGCCCGGTCGGCGTGTTCCTGATGCTGCGGCGCATGAGCCTGTCCGGCGACGCCATGGCGCATGCCATCCTGCCCGGTGCTGCCGCCGGCTTCCTGTTTTATGGCCTGGAGATCCTGCCGATGACGATCGGCGGACTGATCGCCGGCATCATCGTGGCGCTCGGTGCCGGCGCCGTCTCGCGCTTCACCATCCAGCGCGAGGACGCCTCGATGGCGGCCTTCTATCTGATTTCGCTGGCCATTGGCGTGCTTATGGTGTCGATCCGCGGCTCCAGCGTCGATCTCATGCATGTGCTGTTCGGCACCGTGCTGGCGCTCAACAACGAGGCGCTGACGCTGATCGGCGGCATCGTCGTGGTGACGCTGGCCAGCCTCGCCATCTTCTGGCGGGCGCTGGTCGCCGAATGCCTCGACCCTTTGTTCCTGCGCTCGGTCAGCCGGATGGGCAGCCCGGTGCATTTCATCTTCCTCGGCCTCGTCGTGCTCAACCTCGTCGGCGGCTTCCAGGCGCTCGGCACCTTGCTGTCGGTCGGGCTGATGATGCTGCCGGCGGCGGCGGCGCGTTTCTGGACCTCGCGCGTCGAGCCGATGTGCGTGCTGGCGACAGTGATCGGCTTTGCCTCCTGCATAGCCGGGCTGCTGTTGTCCTACCATGCGTCGCTGCCCTCCGGCCCGGCCATCATCCTGTCCGCCGGTGTCGTCTATTTCGCCTCGATCCTGTTCGGCACGCGCGGCATCCTGCGCGCCCGCATCGTTCATCACCGCCATAGAACCGCCTGATCCCAACAAAGGAGACCCGTCAATGCTGAAATCGATCCGCGCCGCTTTGGCCGTGAGCGTTATAACATTAATGGCCCTTGGCGCGTCGTCGGCTTTTGCTGAGCCGTTGAAAGTGGTCGCCAGCTTCACCATCATCGGCGATTTCGCCAAAAATGTCGGCGGCGACCGCATCGATCTGACCACCATCGTCGGGCCGGACGGCGACGCCCACGTCTACGAGCCGAGCCCCGCCGATGCGGTGGCGATGGCCAAGGCCGACATCGTGCTGGTCAACGGCCTGCATTTCGAAGGTTTTCTGCAGCGCCTGGTCGACGCCAGCGCCACCAAGGCTTCGATTGCCGTGCTGACCAAGGGGGTCACGCCGATCAATTTCAAACCCGAATTCGCCGAGGCCGATGCCGCCGAAGGCGCGGAAACCGATGGCGGCAAGACGGTCACCGATCCGCATGCCTTCCAGTCGATCGCCAATGCCAAGATCTATGTGAAGAACATCGCCGACGCGTTCTGCACGGCCGACGCTGCGGGTTGCGACAGCTACAAGGCCAATGCAGCCGCCTATACGCAAAAGCTCGATGCGCTCGAGGGCGAAGTGCAGGCGGCGATCCAGTCGATCCCGCAAGAGAAGCGCGTCGTCATTACCTCGCACGACGCCTTCGGCTATTTCGAGAAGGCCTACGGCTTGACGTTCCTGGCCCCGGAAGGCGTGTCGACCGAGTCGGAGCCCTCCGCTGCCGATGTGGCCAAGCTGGTCAGCCAGGTGAAGCAGGACAAGGCGGCGGCGATCTTCGTCGAGAACATCACCAACCCGCGGCTGATCGAGCAGATCGCCAGCGAGACCGGCATCAAGGTGGGCGGCACACTCTATTCCGATGCGCTGTCGCAGCCCGACGGCCCGGCCGCGACCTATATCGACCTGATGCACAACAACATCGCCCAGATCAAAGGCGCGATCCTCGGCAGCTGAGCCGACCGATCCGGTTCATCCAGCCGGGCTTGCGCATGATGCGTCCTGGCGACAGACGGCGTTAGCCCGGCTGGATTTCTGGCATCGAAATCTCTATCTGCGTGGATGGATTTCTTTTCCGCGCGGATTGCCGACCGGGTCAGGGAGTGGCAAGACTGCCGCTAACCAGATTGCGAGGACCCCAGCCATGGAATACCGTCAGATCAGCGAGGACTATTCGGTCTCGGGCCAGATCCAGCCCGAGGATGTCGCGACCATCAAGGCCGCCGGCTTCAAGAGCGTGATCTGCAACCGGCCGGACGACGAGCAGCCCGGCCAGCCATCAGCCGACACCGTCAAGGCGGCGGTCGAGGGCGCCGGGCTCGCCTTCCGCTACATCCCGGTCATCAGCGGCCAGATCACGGCCGAGAATGTCGATGACCAGGCCGAGGCGCTCGACGAACTCGAAGGCCCGGTCTTCGCCTATTGCCGTTCCGGTGCCCGCTGCACCAATCTGTATGGGCTGATCCAGCAGCAGAAGGGGTGACTGGCTAGCCGCCGCGATCCTTCGCACCCCCCTCTGTCCTGCCGGACATCTCCCCCGCAAGTGGGGAGATTGGATGCCGCGTTGGCTTTCGCCAATTTTCAATGTTGCGGAGTGGGGCACGAGGTCAGAGCTGCCGATCTCCCCCCTTGCGGGGGAGATGGCCGGCAGGCCAGAGGGGGGTGCTGTCCCTCCGACATATCGCGCTCAATTCACCCAGCCTAAATCGGCAGCGCGCCGGTTTCCTTTAGCGTCTCCAGCACGATCGCCGTCTTCACATGCTGTACGGATTCGTGCGGCAGCAGCACGCCGTTGACGAACTCCGACAATGATTTGAGATCGGGCGTCACCACCTTCAATATGTAGTCCATCTCGCCGGTCAGCGCGTGCGCTTCCTGCACTTGCGGCAGCCGCGCCACTAACTCGCCGAAACGCCGCGCATTGTCGCGGTTGTGGGTGGCGAGCGTCACCGAAATGACGTTGACCAGGGAAAAGCCGAGCTTGTCGCGGTCGAGCACCGCCCGGTAGCCCTTGATATAACCGTCCTCCTCGAGCCGCTGGCGACGGCGCGAGCATTGCGACGCTGACAGGTTCACCCGTTCCGACAAATCGTTGTTGGTCAGCCGTGCATCGCCCTGCAGCAGAGCCATTATCTTGCGGTCAAACTGGTCGATGCGCGCCTCATCCATGAATTTCGGCTCCGCAATGCACAACTCGCGCATGACCAGACCATTTCAAGCGTTCGAATGCAAGCAATTTGCACTCGCTCCGCGCTATAATTGCGCTCAGATATGGCCGACGCGGCCAATGCCAGATTTCGGGCCAGATTTCGGAGCAATGCCATGGGTCCCTTCCCGCACGACGCACCGCCCGCCAAGATCAGCAAAACCAATCCCGCCGGTACCGACGGCTTCGAATTCGTCGAATTCGCGCATGCCGAGCCGGAAAAGCTCGCCGAGCTGTTCACCCGCATGGGTTATGTGCCGGTGGCCAAGCACCGCAGCAAGGACATCACCGTCTGGCGGCAGGGCGACATCAATTATGTCGTCAATGCCGAGCCCGGCTCGCATGCCATGAAATTCGTCGACAAGCACGGTCCTTGCGCCGCCTCTATGGCGTGGCGGGTGGTCGATGCAAGGCATGCCTTCGATCACGCCGTGGCCAAGGGCGCGACGCCCTATGAAGGCAACGACAAGACGCTCGACGTGCCGGCGATCGTCGGTATCGGCGGATCGCTGCTCTATTTCATCGAAACTTACGGCGAGAAGGGGTCGGCTTATGACGCCGAGTTCGACTGGCTGGGCGAGCGCGATCCCAAGCCTGAAGGCGTCGGCTTTTATTATCTCGACCACCTGACCCACAATGTCTATCGCGGCCAGATGGACAAATGGTGGGATTTTTACCGCGACCTGTTCGGCTTCAAGCAGATCCATTTCTTCGACATCGACGGCAAGATCACCGGCCTGGTCAGCCGCGCCATCACCTCGCCCTGCGGCAAGATCCGCATCCCGCTGAACGAGTCCAAGGACGAGACCAGCCAGATCGCCGAATATCTGAAAAAGTATAATGGCGAGGGCATCCAGCACATCGCGGTCGGCACCGACGACATCTACGGCGCCACCGACAGGCTGGCCGCCAACGGCCTGAAGTTCATGCCGGGACCGCCCGAGACCTATTACGACATGTCCTTTGCCCGCGTGAACGGCCATGAAGAGCCGATCGAGCGCATGAAAAAGCACGGCATCCTGATCGACGGCGAAGGTGTGGTCGACGGCGGCACGACCAAGATCCTGCTGCAGATTTTTTCAAAGACCGTGATCGGGCCGATCTTCTTCGAGTTCATCCAGAGGAAGGGCGACGAGGGCTTTGGCGAGGGCAATTTCCGCGCCTTGTTCGAGTCGATTGAGCAGGACCAGATCAAGCGCGGCGTGCTGAAGGTGGACGGCAAGGCAGCGTAGCCAGTTCGGCCGAGGTGGCTTGTGGTTTGATCAGTTATGACCTAAATTCTGGTCATAAAGGATCCAGTCATGAATGTTTCCATTGCCGAAGCCAAGGCCAAATTGTCGGAACTCGTCAGCCGCGCGGAAGCCGGCGAGGAGATCGTGCTCACACGCCACGGCAAGGTGGCGGCGCGTATCGTACCTCCGGCAGTGGCCGAACCCCTGCCGCGTATCGGCGCATTGAAGGGCAAGATCTGGATTGCGGACGATTTTGATGAACTCGGTCCCGAGTGGGATGAGTACGTGAAATGACTGTCGGTCCGTTTCTCGCCGACACACACATCATCCTCTGGTCGATTTCGGACGATCGACGTCTCACCGAGCACCACCGCGCTATTCTGGCGTCGGAAGCGGTGGTGTTCGCGAGCGCGGCAAGCGTCTGGGAAATTGCCATCAAACGTTCGATCAGAAAACTCGATGCGCCGGACGACCTGCCGACGCTGCTTCCAAGGATGCAATTTCAGCCGCTCGCCGTAACCTTCCAGCACGCAAACGCCGTCGGCAGCCTACCCCGCCACCATGGTGATCCGTTCGACAGACTTCTGATTGCGCAGGCGCAAATGGAGAATCTCACCATCCTTACATCCGACCCGCATTTCGCCAGTTACGATGTGGCTTTGGCATGATTAGTCAAGCAGTTGATCTCGCAGTCCCAGCCGCTCGACTTCGGCTTTCCTCAACTTCACATCGTAATCGAGGAAGAACTCGTCGAGTTGCGGCGGTTTCACCGAGGTGCCGGACAGCATCGCGTGCACCTGGCCGCGATGATGGATGTCGTGGATGAAGAGATGGGCGAGCAGGTCGCCGATCCGTTCCGGTATCATGCCGTCCTCGCGCCGGTCGGTGACGACGCGGCGCTCGAGATCCTCCTCCGACAGGCAATCACAAAAGGCAATCAGCCGCCGGTCGGCCTCCGTCCGCTTGCCAAAGAGCGCGTCCGCTTCGTCGAAGAGCAAGAACTCATCATAGGCCGCGGCGCCGACGCCGCCCTCTTCGAGAAAATCGAGATAGAGATAATCGACCGCCAGGATGTGATTGAGCGTTCCCTTGATCGAGGGAAAGAAGCTGGTTCGCTCGGCTTCGAATTCACCAGGCTGAAGCTGCAGCACGGCACGATAGAGCCGGTCGTTGGACCACAGATTGTTAGCTGCCATGCGGCGGAAATGGTTCAGCAGGTCCATGACTTCACGGCGCGACTCGGAACAGCGACACACCCGCCGATAGAAGCGCAAACCCAGCCAAAACAATCAGCAGCAGCCCGATCATGCGCCGCCGCATGGCTTGCGTTTCCTGGTCTCCAGCGACGTTCGTGTTGGTGACGGTGTGAAACATCATCGCCTTGCGCGGAAAGCCGCTGCGGTTGGTCAGGCCGGGCGAGCGCGCCTCGATGCGATAGCTCAGGCGGATCGCCAGGATGAAGATCGCCAGCATGGCAAGTGCCCAGACACCGCACAGCAGATAGAATGTCTCGCCCGTCATTCTCTTGCCCCCTCGTATTTCTCGACCTTCTGCTCGATGGCGCCGAAGATCGAATGCCCGCCCCTGTCCTTCATCTCGATGCGCACGGTATCGCCAAAACGCAGGAACGGCGTCTCCGGTTCGCCAGCCTCGATAGTCTCGATCATACGCAACTCGGCGATGCAGGAATAGCCGGCGCCGCCCGCCGAAACGGGCTTGCCCGGCCCGCCATCGAGCTTGTTGGAGACGGTACCCGAACCGACAATGGTGCCGGCAGCCAGCGGCCGCGTTTTTGCGGCATGAACAATCAGCGCCGGAAAGTCGAAGGTCATGTCGATGCCGGCGTTCGCTCGGCCGAACGGCTTGCCGTTGAGATCGACCAGCAGCGGCAGGCTGACCTTGCCGCCGTCCCAGGCATCGCCCAGTTCGTCCGGCGTCACTGCAACCGGCGAAAAGGCCGATGATGGTTTCGACTGGTAGAAGCCGAACCCCTTGGCGAGCTCAGGCCCGGTCAGGCCACGCAGCGTCACGTCGTTGACCAGCATGACCAGCCGGATCGCTGCCCGCGCCTCATCGAGGCCAGCACCCATCGGCACGTCGTCGACAACAACGGCAACCTCGCCTTCCATGTCGATGCCAAGGGTCTCGTCGATCGTGCGGATTGGGTCGCGCGGTGCGAGGAAAGCGTCCGAGCCGCCCTGGTAGATCAGCGGATCGGTCCAGAAGCTTGCCGGCATCTCGGCGCCGCGCGCTTTCCGCACCAGCTCGACATGGTTCACATAGGCCGAGCCGTCGGCCCATTGGTAGGCGCGGGGCAGCGGCGAAAGAGCGTCATGCTCGTGAAAGCGGGCCGACGGCACTGCATTATTCTCTAGAGATTCGGCCATCGCAGCGAGATGGGGCGTGATCCGATGCCAGTCGTCGAGCGCGGCCTGCAGCGTCCGCACCAGGAACGAAGCATCGGTAAATCGCGTCAGGTCACGCGAGACGACGACGAGCTTTCCATCGCGCGTCCCGTCCTTCAAGGTGGCAAGCTTCATGCGGTTTCCTCTCCTGGCGCAGCTTTGGTGCTGCTTTGATTTTTTGTTCTACGCCTGACCTCAACCGAAAACCGGTTTCCACTTTTCGGCGTCATGCTCCAGCCCCACAACAAGGCCGTCGCGGGCGATCGTCAAGTCGCCGGCCCATGTTTTCCTGACGGCGGCAATCCAGTCGGCCTCGCCGATCTCGGGATCGTCGGCCGGGATGAGGTGGTTGAGGAGCAGTCTTTTGACGCCTGCACCGCTGGCGATGCGGCCCGCCTCTTCGGCAAAGCTGTGGCTGGCAAGCAGGTGTTCCCTCAGCCTTGCCCCGTTGCCGGTCTTCGCGACCAGCCGCTCTATACCCTCTGCCAGCATGGCCTCGTGGACCAGTATGTCGGCGCCTTGGGCGAAATCCGCCAATGGCGGAAAGAACGCCGTATCCGACGAAAAGACGACGCCTTGCCCCGCATGATCGAAGCGCAGCGCAAAGCAGTCCGTCACCGGCGGGTGGTCGACGCGCAAGGCCGATATTTTGAGACCGCGCTCTTCCGCCACCTGGCCTTCACCAAATTCGACGATCGAAACCAAGTCGCGGAGATCCGGCCGGCCTTCATCGGCGATGCGGATCTCGATGTCGAACTCGATCGCCTGGCAGAAGTGCTGCCAATAGTAGCCGATGCCAGGCGGGCCGAACACGCTGACCTTTGTTCCCAGGCCGGCCGTCCACGCGGTGTGGATGAGAGGTCCGAGTTCCAGGACATGGTCGGAGTGCAAATGCGTGATGAAGATCAGGTCGATCGCCTTCAGACTGACGCCGGCATCGGTCAGCCCGCGCGTTACGCCGAGCCCGCAATCGACGACGATGGTGCGGCCGCCAATCTCCAGCAGCGACGAACTCGGCCACGGCCCGCCCGGCCTGAGCGCCGGACCACCCTTCGAGCCAAGAAGCACCAGACGATCCGTCATGCGACGGCGCTCAAGACCAGTCGCCCTCGGGCGTGCCGTTGAAGCGTTTCTTCAGATCGGCCCAGCAGTCGATATAATTGTCCTGCCGGGTTTCGAGTTCGGCGCCATAGCGGGTCACCATCTGCGGAAAGCGTGTCTCGAACATGAAGGCCATGGTGTTGTCGAGCTTGACCGGTTTCAGCTCCGCGCGCGAGGCTTTTTCGAAGCCAGACGCATCGGGTCCGTGAGCCAGCATCATGTTGTGCAGGCTGATGCCGCCGGGCACGAAGCCCTCTTCCTTGGCATCGTACTGGCCGTGGATCAGGCCCATGAACTCGCTCATGATGTTGCGATGATACCAGGGCGGGCGGAACGTATCTTCGGCAACCAGCCAGCGCGGCGGGAAGATGACGAAATCGATATTGGCGGTGCCTTCCTCGCCGCTCGGCGCGGTCAGCACGGTGAAGATCGACGGATCGGGGTGGTCGAACAGGATCGCACCGACCGGCGAAAAGGTCGCAAGATCATATTTGTAGGGCGAATAATTGCCGTGCCACGCCACCACATCCAGCGGCGAATGGTCGATCTCGGTGACATGGAACTGACCACACCATTTCGCGATCAGCCGGCACGGTGTCTCCTTGTCCTCGAACCAGGCACAGGGCGTCTTGAAGTCGCGCGGATTGGCCAGGCAATTGGCGCCGATCGGGCCACGATCCGGCAGCGTCAGCTTGGCGCCGTAATTCTCACAGACATAGCCTCGCACTTCGGCATCCACCAGTTCGACCTTGAACACCAGACCACGCGGCAGCACGGCGATCTCGCCCGGCCTGAGTTCGATGACGCCCATCTCGGTGACGAAGCGCAAGGCTCCAACCTGGGGCACGACCAGCAACTCGCCGTCGGCGTTGAAGAAATGATCGTCGACCATCGAGCGATTGGCAACATAGACATGTGCTGCCATGCCGCTCTGGCCGAGCACGTCGCCCGCGGTGGTGATCGAGCGCATGCCGGCAATGAAATCGGTCGGCTCCTTCGGCATCGGCACTGGGCTCCAGCGATACTGGCCGAGAGCGAGCTGGTGGTCGCCGACGTTCGGCGCGCTCTTCCATAGCGGATAATTCGCCGGTTTGAAGCGCCCGGTATGCCTGACGCTCGGCCTTATCCGATAAAGCCAGGAGCGCTCATTGGTGCCGCGCGGCGCGGTGAAAGGGGAGCCGGAAAGCTGCTCGGCATAGAGGCCATAGGCCGGCCGTTGCGGCGAGTTTCGGCCTTGCGGCAGCGAGCCAGGCAGAGTTTCGGTCTCGAAGTCGTTGCCGAAACCCGGCATGTAGGAATAGGCCATGGTATCCTCCCGAATTCATAGTCCCGGAGCATCGTCTACGCATTCCGAAAAGATGCTCCGAGTTGACCAAACTGGTTTCATTTGTAACCATTGAAAATGTAACCATCAATAGTGATTTCGGCATGGGGCGTTAGCCTGCTCAGTCAAGGCCAAAATGGAACCGGAAATCCTCGAACTCGAATCCTTCCTGCCTTACCGGCTCTATCGGCTTGCCGATGCAGTCAGCCGCGAATTCGCAAGGGTCTACAAGGACCGCCACGGCCTGACCCGGCCCGAGTGGCGCACGCTTGCGGGACTTGGACAGCACGGCACGATGACGGCGACGGCGCTCGGCGACCAATCGGCCATGCACAAGACCAAGGTTTCGCGAGCAGTGGCGGAGTTGGAAAGGCGGCGCTGGCTGACGCGCACACCCGATGAAAACGACCGCCGCGTCGAGCATCTGACACTCACCAAAGCCGGCCTTGCCGCCTATCGCGAGATGGTGCCGCTGGCAAAGGCTTTTGAGCGGGAGCTTCTGGCCAAGTTCAGCGATGGCGAACGTGCCGCGATAGCGGAAGGGCTGGCGGCGCTAGAGAGGTCGACAAAAGAGCTAAAAGCTGTTCCGTAGCGATCCTTCCCACCCCCCTCTGTCCTGCCGGACATCTCCCCCGCAAGGGGGGAGATCAGACATGGTGTCGACTTTCGCTAATTGCCAGCGTTGCAGACTGGGTGGTGCGGCCAGAACTGCCAATCTCCCTCCTTGCGGGGGAGATGGCCGGCAGGCCAGAGGGGGGTGCTGTCCTGTCGGCGTTTCTAATCGCCTACCAATCCATCACCACCTTGCCGGAGTTACCGCTCTTCATCGCCTCGAACCCCGAAATATAGTCATCGATACCGATGCGGTGGGTAATCAGGCCGCTGACATCGAGCGGACCCTGGACCAGCGCGATCATCTTGTACCAGGTCTCGAACATCTCGCGGCCGTAGATGCCCTTCAGATGCAGCATCTTGAAGATGACCTTGTTCCAGTCGATCTCGAAGCCGGTCGGCGCGATGCCCAGAATGGCGATCTTGCCGCCATTGTTCATCGTGTCGATCATATCGCGGAAGGCAGGTGCGGCGCCCGACATTTCAAGTCCGACGTCGAAACCCTCGGTCATGCCGAGCGCCGGCATCACGTCGCGCAGCTTTTCCTTCGAGGCATCGACGACATGCTGGACGCCGAGCTTTTTCGCCAGTGCCAGGCGCACCGGGTTGATATCGGTGATGACCACTTTTCGCGCCCCGACGCACTGCGCGACAAGCGCGCCCATGATGCCGATCGGCCCGGCGCCGGTGACCAGCACGTCCTCGCCGACGAGATCAAAGGACAATGCGGTGTGAACCGCATTGCCCAAGGGATCGAATATCGCGGCGATCTCGTCGGGCACGTCGTCGGGGATCGGCACCACATTGTGCTGCGGGATCGCCAGGTATTCGCCAAAGGCGCCCGGCCGGTTGACGCCGACGCCGAGCGTGTTGCGGCACAGATGCCCCCTGCCCGCCCGGCAGTTGCGGCAATGGCCGCAGACGATATGGCCTTCACCGGAAACACGCTGGCCGAGTTTGTACTCGGTCACCGCCGTGCCGAAATCGGCGACGGTTCCGACAAATTCGTGGCCGGTCACCATCGGAACCGGCACGGTCTTTTGTGCCCACTGGTCCCAATTGTAGATGTGGACGTCGGTGCCGCAAATCGCGGTCTTGCTGATCTTGATCAGCACGTCGTTCGGACCGATTTCCGGCACCGGCACTTGTTCCATCCAGATGCCCGGCTCGGCCTTGGCCTTGACCAGCGCCTTCATCATATTCGACATTCTTTTGTCCCCAGAACCTTAGTCGCTTGAAATCTCTTGATCCGGAATCGCTTTTCGGTTCCGGCCGTTCAGGAAATCACGCCGAGTTCGCGACCGACTGCGGCGAACGCCTCAACCGCACGATCGATATCTGCGCTGGAATGGGCGGCCGACATCTGCGTGCGGATGCGCGCCTGGCCCTTCGGCACCACCGGGAAAGAGAAGCCGATGACATAGATACCGCGCTTCAGCATCCGCGCCGCCATTTCCTGCGCCAGCGTCGCGTCGCCCAGCATCACCGGGATGATCGGATGGTCGGCGCCGGCCAGCGTAAAGCCGAGCCTGCCCATCTCGGAGCGAAACCGCGCTGCGTTGGCATATAGGCGCTGACGCAACGCGTCGCCATTGCGGATCAGTTCGAACACCCGGATCGAGGCGCCGGCGATCGCCGGCATCAGCGTGTTGGAAAAAAGATAGGGCCGCGAGCGCTGGCGCAGCCAGTCGACCACCTGCTTCCTGCCCGACGTGTAGCCGCCGGAGGCGCCACCCAATGCCTTGCCGAGCGTGCCGGTGATGATGTCCACCCTGCCCTCGACGCCACAATGTTCGGCCGAGCCACGGCCATTCCTGCCGACGAAACCAACTGCATGGCTGTCGTCCACCATGACCATCGCATCGTATTTGTCGGCGAGGTCGCAGACGCCTTTCAGATTGGCGATGATGCCATCCATCGAGAACACGCCGTCGGTGGCGATCAGCCGGAACCGGCAGTCGCGCGCCTCTTTCAACCGCGCTTCGAGATCGGCCATGTCGTTGTTGGCGTAGCGGAAGCGCTTTGCCTTCGACAGCCGTACCCCGTCGATGATCGAGGCGTGGTTCAGCGCATCGGAGATGACCGCATCCTCTTCGCCGAGCAGCGTCTCGAACAGGCCGCCATTGGCGTCGAAGCAGGAGCCGTAGAGGATGGTGTCCTCCATGCCGAGGAAATCAGAAATGGTCGCCTCGAGCTGCTTGTGTTCCTCCTGCGTGCCGCAGATGAAGCGCACCGACGCCATGCCGTAGCCGTAGCGGTCGAGCGCCTGCCTGGCCGCTTCCCGCAGTTCGGCGCTGTCGGCGAGGCCGAGATAATTATTGGCGCAGAAATTCAGCACCTTTTCACCGCCGACCTCGATCTCGGCCGATTGGGTCGAGGTTATCACCCGCTCGGATTTATAGAGGCCTGCCGATTTCAGTCCTTCAAGCTCGCTGTCGATGTGGGAAAGGAATGCTTCGGTCATGATCAGGCCCTGTTGAGATCGATGAGGACTGTCGCGCCGCGCGGACGAAAAATCCATCGCAAAAGCGACCGCTTCGGTGGCGGCAATGGCACGGCAGAGGCCACGATGTTCAAATGCGGAGGCACCGCGAAAGATTGCAATAACCACTTTGCGGGTTTCCCGCCACGGTCGCCGCCGCCGGCCTGCTGCCGTCCCAAACCTGTTAACACTTTGAAGCCAAAGGTTGTCGCACAAGAATTCGTTGGCGAGAGGCCGCCTCAGAAAATGTCGCAGCAGCCGGTGCACGCCCTTTCGGGCAGGCTCATACTCCTGATCAAATCCGGCTACTGGCTGGCTCTGCTGATCATAGCCGCCATGGTCATGGCCTCTTTCATCCTGCTGCAACAGGTGATGGCGACCCAACGGCACAATCAGGCGCTGCTCGATATCGTCAGCACACAAAGAGCCCTGTCGCAGCGCATCGTCTTCCTTGCCGGCGCGACAGGCAGCGCCCAGCGCGATCAACAGCGCACCCTGGTTACCGCGCTCAAGCAAGCGACGGTGGAGTTCGAGAAGAATTACGATCTGCTGCTCGAGCGGACCGCCGCCGATCCGGTGTCGCCGGCAAGGTTCGACCCGAAATCGATCGAGAGCGTGCTTTTCGCCAAGCCGTACCATCTCGACTATTTCTCGGTCGGGCTCATCGCCAACGGCGAGCGCCTGATATCTTCATTCGAATCGCGGCTCAACACGACCGGCAGCGGCGGCTACAAGGGCGGAGAGGAGCGCGTCAACCTTGACGCTTCCGTTGCCAACGCAACATTGTCGGGCTACGCAGCACTCGGCCAGCGCATCAGCGCCTACGCGGACCAGCGCTCCGAAAGGCTCCTCGATCTTCATCGCACATTGTTCTATTCGACCATCGGCGTCATCCTGCTGGTGGCACTTTTCATTTTCCGGCCGATGTCGAATGCCATCTTGCGCCGGACGCGCGAGCTGGTCGACGCACGCAATTCCATGGCCTTTATTGCGGTGCATGACGGGCTGACCGGCCTGCACAACCGCACCTTCCTGACCGACCATTTCGACACGTTCATCAGCGGTGCGCAGCGAAGGCGTGAGCGGGTCGCCGTGGTGCAGTTCGACCTCGACCGGTTCAAGCAGATCAACGACGCGCTCGGCCATGCCGCCGGCGATTATGTGCTGGTGGTGGCCGCGCAGCGTATGCGCGATTCCTGCCGAACGTCGGATCTCAACGTGCGTCTCGGAGGCGATGAATTCGTTGTGATCCTCAACGACGCCGGCAGCATCGATGACATCGATATCGTCGCCAGGCGCATGCTGGCCAAACTCAATGCGCCGGTCATTTTCCGGGGAACGACGATCCATCCGGGCGTAAGTGCCGGGATTGCGGTCTATCCGATCGATGCCGACAATGCGCAGGACCTGCTCGTCCATGCCGATCTGGCGCTGTATTCAGCCAAGAGGCAGGGCGGCGGCAGTTTATCGTTCTTCTCCGATGAGCTGAGGCGCGAACTCGACAGTCGAAAGCAGCTCGAGCTCGACATCAGGGTCGCCATCTCTGAGAAGGCGTTCGAAGTCTATTTCCAGCCGCAGGTGTCCCTGTCGGACGGTGCCATCAGTGGTATCGAGGCTTTGGTTCGCTGGAGGCATGCCGAACGCGGCATGATCGCGCCGGGCGAGTTCATTCCGATCGCGGAAAAATGCGGCTTGATGCCCGAGATCGGCCGGATCGTCATTGCCAAAGCGATCGACGAAGCAGCCGAATGGAACCGCGCAGGCATCGCCTTCGGACGGATCGCCGTCAACGTATCCGGTTCGGAGCTGCGCGAGACAGATTTTGAAGTCTTCCTGTTCGATACGGTGGAAAGGGCTGGCCTGCCAGCGCACAAACTATCGCTGGAGATCGTCGAATCCGTCATTCTCGACGACGAGAAGACCGGTATCGCGGCAAAGCTGCGGCACATCCGCGCCGCCGGCATCCATCTTGAGCTCGATGATTTCGGCACCGGCTACGCATCGCTCAGCCATGTCAATCCAAACGAGATCGACCGGCTGAAGATCGATCGCCGCTTCGTCCAGAACATCAACGAGAACAGCGGCAACACCAAGATCGTGCGTGCCCTCACCGAGCTCGCCCGCGGTCTCGGCATCTCGATCGTTGCCGAGGGCGCCGAAACCGAAGCCGAGCTCGACTCGCTGATGGCGATCGGCTGCGACCAGGTGCAAGGCTATTCCATCGCTTTCCCGATGCCGCCGGACAGGGTGCGCGAATGGCTGGTGGCGCGGACACCGAAAAAGGCCAGGCTGACAGTGCTGCAGGGCAGCCGGGCGTAGATCCGTCATGGTTCGGCCTTGCGAACCGACCTGAGACGAGGCGGAAAGTCACCCTCATCGCCGGGAAATGCTGCCAGAAATTGTCCAAAGCTGGGCACACGCGGAGTCTTTCGTAGTCCTGAAACGACAAAATGACCGCCTGCTTGCGGCCGTGCCGGGTGATGATGGCCGGTTCTCCCGCGACGACCTCATCAAGCACCGCCGAGAGTGTAGCCCTGGCATCCTTCAGCGAAAT
This sequence comes from Mesorhizobium sp. ISC25, assembly GCF_042295465.1. Classification (NCBI taxonomy): domain Bacteria; kingdom Pseudomonadati; phylum Pseudomonadota; class Alphaproteobacteria; order Hyphomicrobiales; family Phyllobacteriaceae; genus Mesorhizobium; species Mesorhizobium sp. ISC25. The sequence continues at coordinate 1,801,230 of NZ_CP135441.1, forward strand.
TTCGCGCAGGCCTTTGCTAGCCTTAATTTCTAACCCTCGACATTGGCCCGCAGCGCCGCCAGCACCTGTGCAAACTCCGCCAGCCTGTCGTCGGACAGTCCTTTCCGCAGCCGTTTGTCGAAGGCTAACGCGGCGGTGCGCAATTTCAGGAACAACGCTTCTCCGGCTTGGGTCAGCTCCACCTGGTGAACCCGGCGATTCTCGGGATCGCGGCGCCGCATCAACAGGCCTTGCGTCTCCATGGCGTTGAGATGGTGGGTCAGCGTTGCGCCCCGAATACCGATCATGCCGGCGAGCTCGCGCTGGTTGGCCAGCTCCCGCGATTTGACCGACAGCAAAGTGACCCAGACCGGCAGCGTGCCGCCGGCCTCGACCAAGGCAGCGTCGAAAGCCTGCGCGACCAGCTTGGCGGTGCGGGCGAGATTCATCCCGATCGGCGGGCGGTCAAAGGGCGTCATGATCCGACACTAGAACAAGGGCAAAGCCTATGGAACCGGCTCGAGCTTATGCGTTGACATCTAATCATTTGATATCTATCAATACGGTTAGCGGTGGGCAAGAGAGGAAATGCGGTCATGCAATATGTCTACATCATCGTCCTCGGCCTTCACGTCATGGCGGGTGTGTTCTGGGCCGGCACCACCATCGCGGTTGCCCGCGAACCGGAGATCAGGGCGGAACGTTTCTTCCGGCCGCAAATGGGCGCGGCCGGCGTGGTTTTCCTCACTGGTTTGCTGCTTTGGTATTTCTTCCACAACGGCTCTTTCGGCTCGATGGAGAAGGTCCTGGCGCTGGGCATTTTGACGGCGTTGATCGCCGCCGGGGTTCAGGGCGCGCTGGTGGGTTCCGCCAGCAGGCAGCTGGCCGGCGCTGATGCGGCGAAGCAAACCCAGTTGCGCGCGAAGATGACAAAAGGCGAGCGCATCGCCGGCGGGCTGCTGGTCATCACGGTGTTCTGCATGGCCACCGCCAGGATGTTTTGAACGTCCTGCCGCAATCGCAAGATCGTACGGTGCCCGGCGATGGCCGGCGGCGTGCGCGGCGCGCAGACCGGACCGAAGTACCGTGGTGGCTCTCCGTACGGAGGTTCGGCTGCGCGCCACCAATCAATCCAAAATATTCCTCAGATCCGCAAGCCGAACCTGATGCCATCGTAGATGGCGGCATGGATGTTGCGTGAGGCGACTGCGTCGCCGATGCGGAAGAGCACGAAGCCACTCCGCGGATTGCGCACCGGAAAGATGTCGCCGCCATTGATCAGTTTTTCGTAATCGATCGCGCCGGCGTTCTTCGACAGCGGCTTCAGCGCCAGATAGAGATCGTCGAGCGGCAGCGTGCCATGCTCGACCACCACCTGGTCGACCCGCCGCTCGCCGCGCCAGCCATCGGCAAAGTCGGAGGCGAGCTCGGCGATCAGCTGGTTGCCCTCGCGCCGCACCGAACGCAGCCGTGTGTTGATGGTCACCGTGACACCCTTTTCCTGAAAAGCGCGCATGTAGGGCACATGGTTCATGCCGCCCATTTCCGGGGCGAAGAAGCGCTCTGGTGAAACCAGCTCCAGCCTGGCGCCGCTATTGGCGATCAGTTCGGCAGCACCCATGCCTTGATGGCCGCCATTGTCGTCATAGAGCAGTACATTCTCGGCCGGCTTGACGCTGCCGGCCATGATGTCCCAGCTCGAAGTGACGAGATCGTCGCCCGCCGTCAGAGGCGGGTTCTGCGGCAGGCCGCCGGTGGCGATCACCACCACGTCGGGCGACAGCGCCAGCACGTCGTCCTTCTCCGCCCAGGTATCGTAGCGGATCTCGACAGCGAGCCGGTCGAGTTCGGCCAGACGCCAGTCGATGATGCCGATCAATTCCTTGCGGCGCGGGTTCTGCGCTGCCAGCCGCACCTGGCCGCCGGCCTGGCTCGATGCTTCCAGCACCGTCACCTGGTGCCCGCGTTCGGCAGCGACGCGCGCTGCCTCCAGCCCGCCGACGCCGGCGCCGACGACGACCACCTTCCGCTTCGGTCCCTCGGTTTTCGGGATGATATGCGGGATATCAGCCTCGCGGCCTGTCGCCGCATTGTGGATGCACAGCGCCTCGCCGCCCTCATAGATGCGGTCGAGGCAGTAGGTTGCGCCGACGCAAGGACGGATCTCGTGCTCGCGGCCCTCCATCACTTTTTTGACGATGTGCGGGTCGGCGATATGGGCGCGGGTCATGCCGACCATGTCGAGCTTGCCGGTGGCGATGGCGTGACGCGCGGTGGCGACGTCGGAAATCCGCGCCGCATGGAAGGTCGGGAATTTGGTCGCCGCCCTGATCTCGCCGGCGAAGTCGAGATGCGGCGACGACCGCATGCCGGTCACCGGAATGACTTTTGTCAGCGCGGCATCGGTCTCGATCGAGCCACGGATGATGTTGAGGAAATCGACCTTGCCGGAGCCGGCCAGCCGCCTGGCGATTTCGACGCCTTCCTGTTTCGACAGGCCTTTCTCGAAATCCTCGTCGGCGACCATGCGGATGCCGACGACGAACTTTTCGCCGACCGCGGCACGCACCGCATCGAGCACCATGCCGGTGAAGCGCAGCCGGTTGTCGAGCGAGCCGCCGAAATCGTCGTCGCGCTGGTTGGTGGCCGGCGACCAGAAGCCGTCCATCAGGTGGCCATAGGCCTCGAATTCGATGCCATCGAGACCGGCTGCCTGGCAGCGCTGGGCGGCCGCCGCATAGTCGGCGACGATGCGCTCGATATCCCAGTCCTCGATAATCTTGGGAAAGGCGCGATGCGCCGGTTCGCGCACCGGCGAGGCGGACAGGACCGGCAGCCAGTCGGCCTTGTTCCAACCGGTGCGGCGGCCGAGATGGGTGATCTGTATCATCACCTTGCAATCGTGCTCGTGGCAGGCATCGGTAAGCTCGGCGAGCCATGGCACGATGCGGTCCTCATAGACATGCAGATTGCCAAAAGCGGCCGGGCTGTCGCGCGAGACGATCGCCGAACCGGCGGTCATGGTCAGCGCCATGCCGCCCTTGGCCTTTTCGGCATGGTAGAGCCGGTACCGCTCCTTTGGCATGCCGTCCTCGGAATAAGCCGGCTCATGGCTGGTCGACATCACCCGGTTCTTCAGCGTCAGATGCTTGAGCTGATAGGGCTGGAGGAGCGGGTCGTTGCTAGTCATCGTCTTCCTGCTGCTTCAAATTGTGCTAATGAGCGGCAAATTTTTGTTTTTACGCATGTCGCTGTCTCAAATCCGCTGCACAGTTTTGGGCGACATGCAGCAAGGAACCTGCTCATGACCGATACGAAAAACCTCACCCAGCTCGGCACCAACGTCGAGGCTCCACAGAGTCCCGAAGCGGCAGTCCTGGAAACCGTGCCGTTTTCGCGCGGCGACGGCCCGCCGGCCATCGTTCGCTTCACCTGCCCGGAATTCACTTCGCTCTGCCCGGTCACCGGCCAGCCGGACTTCGCCCATATCGTCATCGACTACGCACCCGATGCGCTGCTGGTGGAATCGAAGTCGCTCAAGCTGTTTATGACCTCGTTTCGCAACCATGGCGCCTTCCACGAAGAATGCACCGTCATGATCGGCCGCCGCATCATCGCCGCGACCAAGCCATTGTGGTTGCGCATCGGCGGCTACTGGTATCCGCGCGGCGGCATTCCGATCGACGTGTTCTGGCAAACCGGCGCGCCGCCGGAAGGTGTGTGGCTGCCCGACACCGGCGTCGCCCCCTATCGCGGGCGCGGGTGAGCCTGAGTTTCTGAGGAAAATACGTTGCATCAGTTGAGCGGGAGCCGCCGGTAGCGGCCGGGATTGTTCGGGTCGCTGAAATGGCCCATCGGCCCGTGTTCGGCGAAGTGGCCCGCCCAGCGCTTCATCGCAGCCGGATCGAGTTCGACGCCCAGCCCGTCACCCTCCGGCACGCGCACCGTATTGCCCGTCTGGCGGAAAGGACCGTCCTTGATGACATCGCCGATCTGCCAGCGAAACAGCGACTGCGATGCTTCGGTGATCCACGGTGTCGCCGCCACGACGTGCAGATAAGCCGATGTCATGATGCCGAGATCGTTCGAATAGCACCAGAACCCCTTGCCCATCGCCTCACAGGCGGCGATGAATTTCAGAGTTTTCGACAATCCGCCGAGTGCTGCGAAATTGCAGACGAAGTAATCCGGCGCACCGAGCGCGACTGCCCGTCTGAGATCCGGGATGTGCGTGGAGAACGGAATGCGCGAATGCTGGCGCAGCGCTGCCATCTCCTCGAAGGTCGCGACCGGATCCTCGTAATTGCGGATGTTGAACGGCTCGATCTCGCGCAGTACCCAGCGCGCTGTGGTCAGCGACCACTGCATGTTGGAATCGAGTCTGATCTGCGCCTTATCGCCAAGCGCCTCGCGCAGCATGCGCACTGTCCTGATCTCGAGCTCGGGATCGCCCATGATCAGCTTGCCCTCGAAGATCGTCGAGCCGTGCTGTTCTCGCATGCCGAGACAGTAGTCGACGATCGCTTCGGCGGTCATCTCGCCGCCGGCTCCGCCTTGAGCGGGGCGAAAGGCGAAATATTCCGAAAACGGAATGTCCTTGCGCACCGCGCCGCCGAGCAGCTTATAGAGCGGCATGCCGAAGACCTTGCCTCTTATATCCCACAGCGCCAGTTCGACGGCGCCGAACGCCACCGTGGCTGCGTTCTCGCCGGTGTTGGCGGTGATCTGCCAGGGCGGCACACAGCGCGCCTCGCAGTCGGCGATGTCGAGTGGATCGGCGCCAATCAGCGCCGGCGCGATCTCGGCCTTGATCACCTCGCCGAAATGCCACCATGGCGCCTCGCCCAGTCCGACCACGCCTTCGTCCGTCTCGACCTCGACGATCGATTTCGAGGCGCCGCTGTAGAGACCAGCCGTCCACCAGAACGGAGCATCGAGCGGGACGTTGACGTGGGTGACGCGGATGTTGCTGATCTTCATCGGTTCCGTTCTCACTCACACTGGTATTGGCTTAGCGCCCATTCGCCGGTCACCGAGAGCAGGTCCGATATTTTCCAGTCGCCGTCGATCTTTTTGAACTTCCATTCCAGCCGGTGCGGACCGCCGGAGACGACGAAGGCGACGACGACCTTGGCCTCGTCGCCGTTGACCGCTTCGATGGTCTTCAGGCTCTTGTCGATCTCCGCCTTGTCGTATTCGGCATTGTCGAGCGCCATGTTGGGATCGAGGCACTCGCCCTGCCCCGACTTCCGCAGCGCGTCGCTCTTGTCGAGCACTGACTTTGCCGGGTCGGTGAAATGGCCCCGCTGAGCCGGATCGACCTCGAGCCCGGCATGCTCGTAGAACGGCTTCACCACCGCCGTCGGCGAGCCCGGCTGCACGGGTGCGGCCGGCGCGTTTTCTGCCGGCGGCAAAACTGCCGGCGGAGGTGCCGCACTGTCGGCTGGAGCGCCCAACAAGCCCTGAGCGGCGACGCTGCTCAATCCAGCCAGCAGCCACGCAGTCGCCAGAACCCAGGGACGGCAGCGGAGCACGGCATCACTCCGGGGGCTGCCCGGCCAGGCATTCGAGCGCACTCAGCGTCCAGCCGCTGGTCTTCGAGGTGATGTCGGCGATCTTCCACTGGCCGTCGACCTTTTTCAACGACCAGACCATTTCGCGTTTGGAATCATCGCCTTCCGGGAAAAGGTTGAACGTCGCCGTCACCTCGGCGCTGTCGCCATTGAGCGTTTCAGCCAGGGTCAGCGTCTTGGCCACGGTCTTCTCGTCATAGTCCTGCGCATCGAGACCAGGGGCGAAGTCGATGCAGGGAACTTCATCCGGATGGTTCTTTGCCGCATTGTCGTTCAGTTCGAACAGTTTCGTGACTGGCGCGGTGAAGCGGTCGCGATATTGCGCATCGGCCTCGAATTTGACCGACGGGACATAGAAGAACTTCACGGCGTTGGCAGCAGGGCCGGCAAACGCGGCCGCCGGCAAGGCCATCGAAAGCGCGGCAACAAAAAGTGGCAGTTTCATGCGTGTCCCCGATTGTTCACTGACGGAAGCCATCAGTACCACGCATCTTGCCCGTCGGCTTTCTTGCGGTCCATGAAATCCTGCAACGCGTCCTCTGCCGGCACCTCAGGCGTTCAGCCAGACGTTCTGGAGATCCATCTCGAAGGTTTGGTGGACACCGTAGTTCTTCACCTTCTCGTTCATGTGGCTGAACAGCTTCTGCCAAAACGGCTGAATGATGACGCCCGAATCCTGCAGGATCTGCTCGATGTCCTTCATGACCTCGCGGCGCTTCTCGACGTCGATCAGCGAGAGAGCCTGCTTGAGCTTGGCATCGAAATCAGGGTTCGAGTAGCCGGTTTCGTTCCAGGCCTCGCCGGTGCGATAGCCGAGCGCCAGCACCTGGACGCCAAGCGGGCGCATGTACCAGATGGTCATCGAATAGGGGTATTTCGTCCAGTCGTTCCAGAAGGTCGAACCCGGCAGCACGGTGCGCTTCACCTTGATCCCGGCATCGCGCAACTGGCCGGCAATAGCGTCGCCGGTGTTCTTTTGCCAATCGTCCTCGACGGTGATCAGTTCATGCTCGAAGTCGGCCTGCCCGGCATCCGCCATCAGCTTCCTGGCCCCCGCGGCGTCGCGTGTCTTCTTGGGCAGCGCATAGTATTCCGGATGAATCGGGCTGACGTGGTGGTTTTCACCAACAGTGCCTCGCGCGGCATAGCCAAGTTCGAGCACCGCTTGGTTGTCGACGGCCATCTGGAGGGCGTTGCGAACCCGCTTGTCGTCATAGGGCTTGTTCGTGATGTTGGTCCGGGCGACGAGCGTGGTCGCTGTCGCGACCTCCGATTTGACCAGCCCCATCTTGTCGAGAATGTCTATGAAGTCGGCCGGCGTCTCGAAGTTGAGATCGATTTCGCCGGAGTCGAATGCATTTATCGAGGCGTTGAAATCGGTTCCGTAGTCGATGAATTCGACGCCGTCGAGAAGCGCTTCACCGCCCCACCACTTGCCAGTCTCACGGCGCTTGACGACCGCTTTCTGGCCGACCGCATAGGACACCAGTTCGAACGGCCCGGTGCCAATCGGCTTCTCGATCGGATTGGCGCCATCGGCGTCGAAGTTGCGATGGACCACGAGCGCCGGATAGTCGGTGAAGTTCGGGATCAGCGAGATGTCCGGTTCGTTCAGCTTCAGCTTCACCGTGTTGTCGTCGACCTTGGTGATCGCCCCTTCCCTGGCCTTGCCGGTCTTTGCATCGATCAGCGCACCAACGCGCGCGGCCATGGAGTTGCCGGCGGCAGCCTTTTCGCACCAGCGCGTCAGATTATAGGCCACATCATCGGCGCTGAAAGCATCGCCGTTGTTCCAGGTTATGCCCTTGCGCACATGCAGCACGTATTCGGTGGCATCGTCATTGACGTCCCAGCTTTCGAGCAGAACCGGCTCGAATGTGAACTGACGCGTGTAGCGAACAAGCGGTTCGAGCCAGCTGCGGGTGATGTTTGCCATCTCTACCCAGTCGTAAGTGCGCGGATCCTTTTGTGCCTTCACCGACATCGAAACGTGCAGCGTGCCGCCTTTCTTCGGCTCTTCAGCCAAAGCCCGCTGCGGCACGGCAAGGCCGATCATGCCGTAGGCAAAGGCCGTCGATGCGCCGAAGGCGCTTGCCAGAGCCAGAAACTCGCGCCGATCCACACGACCTGCACGAGCCTCGCTGGCCATCGCTTCGATGGCGCTCGGTACGCGATCACCGTTGCTTCTGAAGAGTGTCATTTTTTCCTCCGTTATGGTTCCCATCGGGTCTTCGCCCGTTATCAACTAACGCTGTCCGGCAGTTTCTCCTCGCGCCGCGCAATCAAATCTTTGAGACCATCGGCGATGCCCTCATCGAGCTTCGGCTCCTCGTAATCGGCGAGCATGTTGCGTGCTTTCTCGCGGCCGCGGGTGTCGTGGTCCTTTGCTCCTTCCGCCTTCCACTGTTCGAACGAATTGAAGTCCATGATGCTCGGTATGAAGAAGGCAGACTCGAAATGTTCGAGCGTGTGCTGGGTGCCAAGGAAATGGCCCTGCGGTCCGACCTCGCGGATAGCCGCCATAGCCTCCTTGAAATCGTCGAATGGCAGCCCGCCAGCATATTTGTACCAGCCGACAAGCTGCTCGCAGTCTGTCGCAAATTTCGAATAGCCGCAGGTCAGGCCGGCCTCGAGCCAACCGGCGGAGTGCCAGATGTAGTTGGCGCCGGCAAGGATGGCGGCATGCATCAGCATGTTCGCCTCGTAGCCCGCCTGGGCGTCGTTCAGCTTCGAGCCGACATGGAAACCGGACGTGCGCCACGGCAGCCGATACTTCCGCGCCAGCGCGCCCATGAGATACATCATCTGGGCCGCCTCCGGCGTGCCGCCCATGGGAGCGCCGGTCTTCATGTCGACCGTCACCATGAACTGTCCGTAGATCTGCGGCGAACCCGGACGCAATAGCTGTGTGAACGCGACGCCCGCCAGCGCTTCGGCATTGACCTGCGCGACCGCACCCACGGCAGAGGCCGAAGTCGAGGCGCCGCAAAGGGCGAAGGGCGCGAGGATCAGCGGCTGGTTGTGGCGCGCATAGACTTTCATCGCGTCCAGCATGGTGGCATCCCAGACCAGCGGCGAATTGCAGTTGGTGATCGCCACCAGGACCGGGTTGTCGCGGACATAGTCCTCGCCGAACACGATACCTGCCATCGCCATCGTGTCTTCGGCTCGATCCTTGGAGGTCACGATGCCCATGAACGGCTTGTCGGAGTGCTTCAGCGCCGAATGAATGATGTGGAGGTGACGCTTCGGCACCGCGATTTCCATCGGCTCGCAAATGATCGAGCTCGACGAATGCAGCGCCGGCGCCATGTAGGCGAGCTTGTGGAAATTGTTGAGGTCGGCGAGTGTGCCGTAGCGCCTGTTGTTGTCGAGGTCGCGCACGTAAGGTGCCCCGTACATCGGCACGAAGATGGAGTTGTTGCCACCCACACGTACGGAACGCTGGGGATTCCTCGCATTGAGCGTGAACTCCGACGGGACCTTCGATACGAGGTCCATCAGCAGGGCGCGGTCTATGCGGACCCTTGTCTCCGAGACATCGGCGCCCGCCGCCTTCCACATTGCGATAGCCTCGTCGTCGCGGAACTCGCATCCCACCTCTTCGAGGATGGAGAGCGACTCCTGGTGGATGAGCTCCACCGCCTCGTCCGGGACCATCTGATACACCGGAATCTTGCGAACCAGGGTCGGAAATGACGCCACGGGAGCTCCCCGCAGCGCCTTGCGCCCCAGGCGGCCACCCGCGCGACGATTGGTGTGTTCGCTCACTTCAACGGCCGGTGCGTTCATGGAGGCTCCATATTCCTGTTGGCAACCAATCTAGCCAGACAAAATGCAGCTGTGACGCTGGAAAATCCTGATCTCTTGTATAAGCTCAGCTTATGCGAAACTTACGCCACCTGCTGCCGTCGGCCGGCAGCCTGATCGTCTTCGAGGCCGCCGGGCGGCTGTCGAGCTTTACCGCCGCCGGGCGCGAGCTCGGCATGACGCAGGCTGCCGTCTCCTATGCGATCCGTGGGCTCGAAGAGCAGCTCGGCGCGAAACTCTTCCAGCGCCGCCACCGGCAAGTCATCCTGACCGAAGCCGGCGACCGCTTCCATGCCGATGTCTCGCTCGGCCTGTCGCACATCCGCAAGTCGGCGGAGGACCTGCGCCAGGTCGCCGTCGGCGCGCATGTGACGCTCGCCGCCTCGACCGCCTTCGCCTCGTTCTGGATGATGTCGCGCCTGCAGCAGTTTCGCGACGAACTGCCGGGCATCGACCTGCGCATCCAGACCGCCGACCGCGATCTCGACATCATCGCCGAGGATATCCCGCTCGGTGTCCGCGGCGGCGAGCCAAAAGAATGGCCGGACTATCATTCGCTGCCGCTGGCCGATGAAGTGATATTCCCCGTTGCCGGTGTTAGTTATGTGGCCCGGTTCGGGCTGCCGGAGCGTGTCGCGGACCTTCAATCGCACCGCCTCATCCATCTCGAAGAGCCGTTTCGCGAGGCCGCGAGCTGGGACGAGTGGTTCGCCTCGGCCGGTGTAGACATCGTCGATGCCGGACGTGGCTTGCGTATCAACGACTATGCGCTGGTGATCCAGGCAGTGATGGAAGGGCAAGGCATCGCGCTCGGCTGGGGTCACCTCGCCGAGCGGCTGCTGGCATCAGGGCTGCTGGTGCGCGTCACCGGCCACACGATGACGACCGGCAAGGGCTTTCATGTCATCTGGTCGAGGAACCGCGAGCTCAGCGACAATGCCGGCAAGGTACGGGACTGGCTGGCGGCGCAGGCGTGAGGCCGATAAATGCCCGGTCAAACCGTCACGACGATCTTGCCGAATTGTTCGTTCGATTCGAGATAACGGTGCGCCTCGACGATCTGGTCGAAGGGAAAGGTTCTGGCGATTGCCGGCTTCAGCGAACCCGAGCTCAGTCCGTCAAGGATGAACGCCTTGGCGGCCTGCAGCCGGACCGGATCGCGCACGATCTCATGGACGAGATAACCGCGCAGCGTCAGTGTCTTGGCCAGCACTGCGGACAGCGGAAAGGGTGTCGGGTCGAGGCTCAAGCCGCCATATTCGATGAGAATGCCACCCGGAGCCATCGCTGCCGTCAGAGGCTCGAAGATCGGGCCGCCGACGGCGTCGAACACCACGCGCACGCCGTCCGGGCCGGCGATTTGCTTCAACCTGGATTCCAGATCCTCCTCTGCCGAGGCGATGGCATGGGCCGCGCCGAACTCAAGCAAAGCCCGCTTCTTGGCAGACGTCCGTGTGACCGCGATCGGGGTCGCGCCAATCATGTTGGCGATCTGGATCGCCGCAAGTCCGACGCTGCTCGAGGCCGCGGTAATGACAACAAAGTCCTCGCTTTGGAGGTTGGCAATGTCGATCAGCGCACCGCAGGCTGTGAGATATTGCATCCACGCTGCGGCGGCTTCTTCCCAACTCAGCGATGGTGGATGCTTGACGACGAGCTCGGCGGGATATGTGGCAATCTCACCATAGGCAGGCCAGCGGGCCATCGACAATGGCGGCACGACGCTGACGGCATCCCCCGGCGCAAGGCCGTCCACGCCTTCGCCGACCATCTCGACGATACCCGCCGCCTCGAGCCCAAGACCGGAAGGCAACGGCGCGGTCTGGATGTAGGTCCCCGAACGCAGTAGCGCCTCGGCCCGGTTTATACCCAACGCCTTGACGCGGATCTGGACCTCGCCCCGCGCGGGCGCAGGAATATCGACATTCTCGATGCGCAGAACCTCGGGACCACCCAGCTCATAAAAACGAACGACACGTGCCATCGGTCACGACTCCAAAATATTTGAACTGAATGTGCTATGCCAGCGGCGATCAGGCGGATAAATAGCCATTTGAGTAGATCAGCAGAAACTGTGGGTTTTGAATATGGATCGCCTTACTAGCATGGCCGTGTTCGTCAAAGCCGTCGACCTGGGCTCGTTCGCAGCCGCGGCGGCCGCTCTCGATCTGTCCGGGCCGATGGTCGGCAAGCATGTCCGGTTTCTCGAGGAGCGCCTAGGCGTGCGCCTCATCAACCGGACCACGCGCCGCCAAAGCCTGACGGATTTCGGGCGCGCCTATTATGAACGCTGCCGGCTGGTGCTTGCTGAAGCGGAGGCCGCGGATGCGCTTGCCGCTGACCAGCTTGCCGAGCCGCGCGGAAAGCTGCGCGTGCTCATGCCGATGCATTTCGGCCGGCGCTGCGTTGCCCCGATCCTGTTCGGGCTTGCGCAGCAATATCCGGCGCTGGAACTGGACCTGTCGTTCAGCGACGCCCTCGCCGACCTCGCCGAGGATGGCTGCGACCTTGCCATCCGAACGGGTGATCTGGAGGACCAGACCGGGGTGATAGCGCGTCGCATCGCGCGCCAGCAGATGGTCGTCTGCGCGTCGCCGTCCTATCTCGACCGGCACGGCGAGCCGCAGGAGATAGATGACCTCGGCAGCCATCGTGCGATCATCTACCGCCGTTCGGGTCGTGCCGTTCAGCCGTGGTTGTTTCCGCGCAGCGGCCAGCCCGCAATGGAGATCCGGCCCGTCAGCAGATTGCGGCTCGACGACCTCGATGCCATCGCCGATGCCGCGGCGGCCGGCATGGGGCTCGCCTGGCTGCCATACTGGCTGGTTCGCCAGCGCATTCAGGCGGGTGTACTTGTCCCGCTGTTGCCGGAACAGCCGAAGTTTCTCTATGATGTCCATGCGCTGTGGTTGCAGACGCCACATCTGCCGATGAAAGTCCGCCTTGCCGTCGACGCACTCGCGGCAGCGCTGCCCAAGCTCATGAGTTGAAAGCACGGTCGCGGTCAGCTCCGCGGATTTCCTCAATTCCGCCCTCCCGCATCGACCACGAATCCGCCTATAGTGCTGCCATGCCCATCCGCCAGCTTTCCGAAACGATGATCAACCAGATCGCCGCCGGCGAAGTCATCGAGCGTCCGGCAAGCGTGGTCAAGGAACTGGTCGAGAATGCGCTCGACGCCGGCGCGACGCGCATCGAGATCGTCACCGCCGGTGGCGGGCTGAACCTGATCCGCGTCAGCGACGACGGCTTGGGCATTCCGGAAAAGGAACTGGCGCTGGCGATTGCGCGCCATTGCACCTCCAAGCTCGCCGACAACATTCACGACATCCGCTCGCTTGGCTTCCGCGGCGAGGCTTTGCCGTCGATTGGCTCGGTGGCGCGGCTGTCGATCCGCTCGCGCACCGCGTCCAGTGAAAACGCCGCCGAGATCGGCATCGACGGCGGCCGCGTCTCCGCCGTCAGACCGGCGGCGGCCAATCGCGGCACCACGGTCGAGGTGCGCGACCTGTTCTTCGCCACGCCGGCTCGGCTCAAATTCATGAAGGGCGAGCGCGCCGAAAGCTCGGCCATTGGCGACGTGATCAAGCGCATCGCCATCGCCTTCCCCGCCGTGCGCTTCACGCTGGCCGGCCCGGACCGCTCGACGCTGGAACTGCCGGCGACCGACGACAGCCCGGAAGGCCGGCTGCGCCGGGTGGCGCAGGTGATGGGCGCCGACTTTCCCGACAATGCGATCGCCATCGACGCGACGCGCGACGGCGTGCATCTCGCCGGCCATGTCTCGGTCCCCTCCTTCACCCGCGCCAACGCGCTGCAGCAATATGCCTATGTCAACGGCCGGCCGGTGCGTGACAAACTGATCGCCGGCGCCATCCGCGGCGCCTTCGCCGACGTGCTGCCGCGCGACCGCCATGCCGTCACCGTGCTGTTCCTGACGCTCGATCCGGCGATCGTCGACGTCAATGTCCATCCGGCCAAGGCAGACGTGCGCTTCCGCGATCCGGGGCTGGTGCGCGGGCTGATCGTCGGCGCCATCCGCGAAGCGCTGGCCAACGCCGGCATCCGCGCCGCCACCACCGGGGCCGCCGGCATGATGGCGGCGTTCCGGCCCGGCGCGGCATCCTATGCGCATGGCGGCCCGGCCAACGGTCACCGCAGCTACGAGGCCGCCTACCGGGCCTCCGGCTTTGCCGGGTTCGATCCTGCCCGCTCGCCACAGCGGCCGCTCGATATGGGCGGCGGCTTCGGCGAGGACGAGCAGGCGGCCTTCGACGCCGGGCCGCTGCACAGTGCCGACGCGCGCGCCGGCCAAAACGAAGCGGCGGAGACGTTGCTCGGCACGGCACTGGGCGCCGCGCGCGCGCAAGTGCATGAGAACTATATCGTCGCCCAGACCAGGGATTCGCTTGTCATCGTCGACCAGCACGCGGCGCACGAGCGGCTGGTCTACGAGGCCTTGAAGAACGCGCTGCATGCGCGCGCCGTGCCGTCGCAGATGCTGTTGTTGCCGGAGATCGTCGACCTGCCGGAAGAGGATGCCGAGCGGCTCGCCATGCACTCCGAGACGCTCGCCCGCTTCGGCCTCGGCATCGAGCGCTTCGGCCCCGGTGCCGTCGCGGTGCGCGAGACGCCGTCGATGCTCGGCGAGACCAACGTCCAGCAGCTGGTGCGCGACCTCGCCGACGAGATCGCCGACAACGACACGGTCGACACGCTGAAGGAGCGGCTGGACAGGATAGCCGCGACCATGGCCTGCCACGGCTCGGTGCGTTCCGGCCGGCTGCTCAAGCCCGAAGAGATGAATGCGCTGCTGCGGCAGATGGAGGCGACGCCCGGCTCCGGCACCTGCAATCATGGCCGTCCGACCTACATCGAGCTCAAGCTTGCTGATATCGAGCGGTTGTTCGGGCGGCGGTAGGGCCTGCGGCTTACAACGTCCGCTGGCGCAGCCCCCTCTCCGGCCGCTCCGCGGCCACCTCTCCCCCACTTTGGTGGGGCGAGGAAACGCTAATCGCCAAAGGCGCAATCTTGAAAACCTTGGGTTCCTCGCCCCACAAGGTGGGGAGAGGTGGTTTGCGAAGCAAACCGGAGAGGGGAAATCAAAAAGAGCCGTTCGATACGGCTCTTTTTGATTCAAGCAAGCCTCCGAACCCTCTAATTCACCTCTTCAAATTCACCACGATGACGCCGCCCAGCGCCAGAGCACCGCCGATGATGCCGAGCAGGGTCGGTACTTCGCCCAGCCAGAAGAAACCGATCAGGGTCGCCACCGGCGACACCAGATAGAGGAAGTTCGAGGCGCGCGCGGCGGGCAGCCGGGAAAGCGCTGTTGCCCAGGCGGCATAGGCAATCAGGCTGGGTACGATGCCGAGAAAGATGACGGCACCGAGCCCGGCGGTATCGGCGACCGCCGCCTGCGCCAGACCGTTCGGCAGGAACGGCGACAGGCAGAGCGCGCCAAGCACCATGTTCGAGGCCGAGATGGTCAGTGGGTGGTGGCGACCAAACAGCGGCTTCTGGACGATGGTGTTGACGGCCGAGCACAGCGCCGAGCCGAGGACAAGCAGCGCACCATTGTTGAAATGCAGCCCTTGCCCCTCGCCCATGGCGATGATGCCGATTCCGGCGAAGGACAGGAATGTGCCGGCCCAGGCGAGGCCTGAGAAGCGTTCGCCAAGCAGCGCCATGGCCATGATGGCGGTGAAGATCGGGCTGACATTGATGATGAAGCCGGCCGCACCGGCCGAAACGGTCAGCTCGCCGAAATTGAGCATCACCGTGTAGAGCGCGACGAAGACGGCACCACCGAAGGCAAAGCGCCAGAGTTCATCGAGCCTGGGCAGTGCCGGCCGCTTGACCGCGAGAAAGATCGCCGCCGGAACCGCGGCGATGGCAAAGCGCAGCGCGCCAAGTTCCAGCGGCCCGAAGGCGGCAAGGCCGGCGCGGATCGCCGGAAAGGCCGAGGCCCAGCCGACCACCGTCAGCGCCACCGCGACGGCCGCCGTGGCATCCATGCGCTGTGTCGTATTCAACGTGCCGGTGTAAGCGCTCATCTGGGTGTCCTCGCGATCCAATGCCATGAAATAGAGAAACGTTATCGCGGGCCGATTGACAAACGAACAAATCGAGGATCACCTGTGACTATGGATCACAGCTTAGACCCGATGCTGCCGCTTGAAACGCTGCGCGCCTTCGACGCCGCGGCTCGGACCGGCAGCTTTTCGGCGGCGGCCGAGAAGCTCAACATCACCCATGGCGCCGTCAGCCGGCAGATCGCCAAGCTCGAGAACTGGCTCGGGCTGAAAGTCTTCGATCGCGGCGCGCGCGGCGTCTCGCTAACCGTCGAAGGCAATCGCCTGCATCTGCGCACCACCGAAGCCTTCGCCCTGATCGCCAGCAATTCGGACCGTTGGGTCGAGCCGCGCGGCACGGCGGTGGTGCGGCTGACCTCGATCCCCTCGGTCAGCGGGCTGTGGTTGATGCCGCGCATGGCGGCGCTGGAGAACCACCCGTCCAAGCTGCGTGTCGTGCTCGATGTCGACATCCGCCAGGGCGATCTTGCTGACGAGGGCATCGACCTGTCGATCCGCTGCGGGCGCGGTCGCATTCCGGGCCGGATCTCGGTGCAGCTTTTCGAAGAATATGTGTTCCCGGTCGCCTCGCCGGAATTGGCCAGGGAGATCGGCCGCGGCGATCCTGCCCGGCTGCTCAACTATCCGGTGATCAATGATTCCGACGCTTCGGCCTGGCGCGCCTGGTTTGCGGCGCAGGAGATGGACTATCGGCCGCGGCCGCACGACCGCCGTTTCGAGGACTACAACCTCGTGCTCGACGCCGCCGCGCACGGGCTCGGCATAGCGCTGGCACGTCCGCCGTTGACAGTGGACCAATTGAAGTCGGGCCGCATCGTCGCCGTAGACGAGCGCCGTGCGCTCAGCCCGATATCTTACTGGCTCGACCGGCCGCTGGGGCGCCCGCGCGCCGCCGCCGCCGAACTCGCCCGGCGCATCGCCGTCCAGGCCGGACTGGCAGCGGAGAAGATCGAGCAGTTTATCATCGCCGAAGAATGAGATGCCTGAAGCGCGTCGCGTTCGACCGGCCTCATGGGACGTGCTTCAGATTCTTGTGTTTATGCACGTCGTTATCGCAAAACCGCTGCACACTTTTGCGCGACATGCATTGGCATCCGCTTTGCCGGCTTGTTCGAGCAAGTGTCACCAGAAACAGAACCAGGCAAGGCCAACCACGCTTGACCTCGCCGCAATTTGTGGCGATGACATCGTCATGACTTTCGGCACCACCCCATGATGAACCGCTTCGAAGGCCCCGGCGGCAAGGAAGCCCGCATCCGCTATCTCGATGGCGACTTCCAGGTGACCAGCCCCGGCGCGTTCGTTCGCTGCGCGGTGACCGGCGAGAGCATCCCGCTCGACGAGCTTAAATACTGGAGTGTCGCCAGGCAGGAACCCTATGTGAATGCCGCCGCCTCGCTGCGTCGCGAGATCGAAGCGCATCCGGAACTGCGCCGCCGACGCTAGTCCAGCGCAAATGGGAAGCCGCCCGGTTGCGATCCTGCGCCCCCTCTGCGCTGCGTCAAGCCGGCAACACCGAAACCTTAGAGGTTATCTTGAAATAAAAAACCCGCCTCGGGGCTCGAGGGCGGGTCGTCGGCGAATCATCACCATAGCCAAATTATTAGCATAGCTGCCGGCACAAAGCAAGAACAAAATACGCGCGACCGGCGGAAAGATGCACATTCCAGTCCCCGCATCGCCTCGGTGTTCAGCTGCTGATCAGCCCCTCAGCCTGCGCTGCCGCCAGGCATCCAGCGTCTCGTCGATGATGCGTTGCGGCACATGGTCGAGCTCGAAGACGGTGTCGATCTCCAGCACGTCAAGCCGGTCGAGGAATTCCGGCGGTGCTGCGCCGTGACGCAGGCGGGCAGCGTCCTTGGCGGTGGTAATGAGGCCAAGCCCGGCTTTACGTGCCGTCGCCGCCAATTCGGCCAGCTCGTCCGCACTGTAGAAATGATGGTCAGGAAATGGTCGGGTCAGCGCAAGCTCGCCGCCGGCCTCGCTTACGGTGTCGAAAAACCTGTCGGGATGGCCAATGCCGGCGAACGCCAGGAACCGCCTGCCGGCCAGCGTCACCTTGCTGCTCGGCGCAGTATGCGCCTCGAAGATCGGCCTGCCGGCGCGCGCTGCCTGGCGCACGACCGTGTCGGCCGCGATGCCCTCGCCCATCTTCAGCAAGGCGCTGGTGAAGACCAGTTGGTCGACGATGTTTGCCCGCAGCGGCCCGCCGGGGATGACGCGGCCATTGCCGATGCCATGGCGCGCGTCGACGACGACGAGCGCATAGTCGATGTGGATGCGCGCGCTCTGAAAACCGTCATCCATGATCAGGAAATCACAGCCGAGCTTCTCCAGCAGAAGCCTGGCGCCGACGGCCCGGTTCGGCGTCACCGCGACCGGCGCGTGTTCGGCCAGAAGCAGCGGCTCGTCGCCGACATGCTTGGCGGCGTCGTGGTGCGGGTCGACGATATGCGGCTGCGCGAAGGAGCCGCCATGGCCGCGCGACAGGAAACCCGGATTGAGCTGCATACGCCGGGCCTGCTCGGCCAATGCGATCGCCACCGGCGTCTTTCCGGTGCCGCCGACGGTGAAGTTGCCGACGCAGAGCACCGGCGCCTCGACCTTTTCGCGCGGCGCGTGCCGCATGCGGCGGCCGGCGACAAGCGCATAGATGGCGGAGAGCGGCGACAGCGCCGTGACCCGCCAGTCCGGCTCTTCCCACCAGAAGGGTGGCGCTTCCGAGGTCACGTCAGCGCCCGTTCGCGCCCTTCAGGCGCGACTTGACGACCAGCGGCTGGATATAGGGCTCGAGCGACCTGAGCGTATGTGCCAGCGCACCGCGCATCTCGTCGACGGTCGCCGCACCCGCCGCCATCATCTCATGGCGGGCCGCCTCGTTGGTCAAAAGGAAATTGACGGCGCCGGCCAGCATATCGCGGTCGCGCACCAGCTTGGCGCCGCCACTGTCGAGCAGGCGCTGATAGGCCTCGCGAAAATTCTGAACGTTGCGACCGGCAAGCACCGCTGTCTCCAGCATCGCCGGTTCCAGCGGGTTCTGGCCGCCCTCGGAAGTCAGCGAACGGCCGACAAAGGCGATTTCCGTCAGCCTCAGATAAAGCCCCATCTCGCCGATCGTGTCGCCGAGCAGAATATCGGTGTCGGCGGTGATCCTGTCGCCCTTGCTGCGCTGCGCCAGCTTCAGGCCCATGCCGGAAATCTGCGCGGCCAGCTGCCCGGCGCGATCGGGATGGCGCGGCACGATGATCGTCAAAAGCCCGTGGTGGCGCTTGTGCAGCATGGCGTGAACTTCGGCGGCGACCGCCTCTTCGCCGTCATGGGTCGATATCGCCGCCCAGGTCGGGCGGCCGCCGATCTGGCGCTTCAGCGCCGCCAGTGCCCGTTCGTCGGCCGGCGGCGGCGCGGTGTCGACCTTGAGATTGCCGGACACGGTGACCGGCCTGGCGCCGAGCGAAAGGAAGCGCTCGCCATCGATATCCGACTGGGCGACGACATGGGCGAGATTTTCGAACAAGGCTTCCGCGATGTTAGCGCGCTTCTTCCAGGATTTGAAGGAGCGGTCGGACAGCCTGCCGTTGACCAGGACCTGCGGCACGCGGCGGGCGCCGAGTTCCAGGATGGTCATCGGCCAGATCTCCGATTCGGCGATGATCGCCAGGTCCGGCCGCCAATGGTCGAGGAAGCGGCTGACCGCCGGCTTGAGGTCGAGCGGCACATATTGGTGGATGATGCGGTCGCCCAGCCGTTCTTCGGCGACCTGCGCCGAGGTGACGGTGCCCGTCGTCAGCACGACGTTGACGCCGTAATCGAGAATGCTCTCGACCAGCGGCACGACGGCGATGGTCTCGCCGACGCTGGCTGCATGGATCCAGATCACCGGGCCTTCGGGGCGCTCGCGTCCGGCGACGCCGTAGCGTTCACGCCGGCGAATGCGGTCCTCCTTGCCTCTGGATGTGCGCCAGGCGACATAAGGTCCGACCAGCGGGTAAGCGGCGGCCCCGGCGAAACGGTATGCCGTCAGGAAGGCGCGCGCCCAGCGCATACTCATTTCGAACCGTCCACAAGGCGATAGGCCTCGGCGGTCGCGGCATTGAGCGAGGCCGTGACCTCCTGACGCTTGCGTTCCATTTCTGCGGCGTCGGCGTTGGCCGGCACGAAGACGGGCGTGCCGACGACGATCGAGGAGCGGCCGAAGGGCAGGTTGATCGTCGTCTTGTCCCAGCTGCCCTCGATCACCTTGCGGCGGCTGGTGGCTATCGCGGCAGGCAGGATCGGCCGGCCGGACAGCCGCGCCAGAAGAACGACGCCGAGCCCCGCATCGCGCGGCGTGCCGTGGGGAATATCAGCAATCATGGCGACATTCTTGCCGGTGGCGAGCGACTTTTTGAGGGCGATGAGCGCCTTGGCGCCGCCCTTGTCGAGATGCTTTGCGCTTTCGCGCCCGCCAGAGCCACGCACCGCCTCGATGCCGAATTTCTCGACCATCAGCGCGTTGAGCTCGGCATCGGCGCTGCGCGACACCATGGCAACCAGCGGCCGTCCCTTGGGATAATAGGCCGGGGTCAGCAGATGCTGGCCGTGCCAGAGCGCGATAATTCCGGGCTCGAGCTGCGCATAGGCGCCGCCGGAAAACTTGGCCGATCCGTCGACCAGGCGGTTGGTCAGGCGGACAAGGCGGACGAAATACGCAAACAGGGTGGCAAGCGCATTCTTGACGAATCGCGACTGCGCCAGCGGTTCGCGGATCTTGCGCCAGAACGTCTTCGGCTTGCGACGTCTGACCGCCGACCGCGGGGCTGATCGCTTGACCGCTTCATGGTTCATCGATGTCAACCGGCAGCCTTGTTTTCGGGGTCGAGCAGGCGGTGCAGGTGAACGACGAAATAGCGCATATGGGCATTGTCGACGCTGGCTTGCGCCTTGGCCTTCCAGACGGCGTGCGCCGATTGGTAGTCCGGATAGATGCCGACGACATCGAGCGCGTCGAGGTCGCGGAATTCGGTGCCGCCCAGCTTCTTGAGTTCGCCGCCGAACACCAGGTGCAAAAGCTGTTTCTTTCCGTCTTCAGCGGCCATGTCGATCCTTCACATATCGTGAGTTTGGGACAGGTCTAGACCAAAGCCGCCGACTTTGGAACTATTGATAGTGGTCAATTGTCCAGCCCGGCGATGACGCCGGCGAGCAGAGTGAGGAGTTCGCCGCTGCCGGCGGCGAGCGGTCCGTGACGGATCACTTCGCCGGCATAGAGCGCGGCGCGCGGCCATGCCGATCGAGCAAGGCGCCGCCTGCCTCGCGCAGGATGAGATCGGCCGCGGCGATGTCCCAGTCATGCGCGTTGGCCTTGACGAAGGTGGCATCGAGCTGGCCGCCGGCGATCATCGCAAGCCGGTAGGCGAGCGAAGGAATATAGGGCACCCGCTTCAGCCGTTTGTGCCATTTCGCCGGCATCAGGTCGATCATCGGCTTCGGTCCGGCGATTTCGGCCGTTTCCGACGGCGGACGCACGCTGATGCGCTTGCCATTCAGGAATGCGCCCTCGCCCGGCAGCGCCCAATAGATTTCGCCCTTCGCCGGGCAGTCGAGCACGCCGGCGAGCGTGCGGCCGTTCTCGACCACAGCGACGCTGACGCACCATGTCGGCAGGCCCTCAAGGAAGCCGCGCGTGCCGTCGATCGGATCGACGACGAAGGTGCGGCGCGCGACGAGCCTTACCGGGTCGTCGACGGTTTCCTCCGACAGCCAGCCATAGTCCGGCCGGGCCGCCAGCAAGGTCTCGCGCAGATATTTGTCGGCGGCGTGATCGGCTTCGCTGACCGGCGAGGTGCCGCCCTTCATCCACACCTGCGGATTGTTGTTGAAGTACTGCATGGCGATGAGCCCCGCCTCGCGGGCAGCGTCGCGCAGCAGCTGCAGGTCTTCAGTAGCGCCGGCCGAGACGGCCGGGTCAAGCTCCGGCAAGGGTCATTCCTTCGATCAAAAGCGTGGGTGCGGCAGTGCCGAAATTGCGGTCGAGATCGCTCGCCGGAACCATGTTGAGGAACATCGTCTTCAGATTGGAGGCAATGGTCACCTCGGCGACGGGATAGGCCAGCTCGCCGTTTTCGATCCAGAAGCCGGACGCGCCGCGGCTATATTCGCCCGTCACCATGTCGACGCCTTGGCCGAACACTTCGGTGACGTAGAAGCCGGTCTTGAGCGACTTGATCAGCTCTTCCGGCGTATTTTCCCCGGGCTCGATCGCGAGATTTGTCGACGATGGCGAGACCGACGAGCCGCTGCGGGAGCCGCGCCCATTGGTGACGAGTCCGAGTTCCCGAGCCGCCGAAGTCGACAGGAACCAGTGGTTGAGCACGCCCTTATCGACCATGAACAATTTCTCGCCCTCGACGCCTTCGCCGTCGAACGGGCGCGAGGCCTGTCCGCGGCGCCGGAGCGGCTCGTCGGTGACGGTGATTGCGGCCGAAGCCACCTTCTTGCCCATCATGTCGCGCAGAAAGCTGGTCTTGCGCGCCACCGCGGCGCCATTGATGGCACCGGCGAGATGGCCGGCAATGCCGCGCGCGACGCGCGGATCGAACACCACGTCGACCGGCCCGGTCGCAGCCTTGCGCGCGCCAATGCGGCGCACGGCGCGCTCCCCAGCCTTGCGGCCGATGTCTTCCGGCGCGTCGAGATCGGAAAAATGCTGGCGCGAGGAGAATTCGTAATCGCGCTCCATGCCAGTGCCCTCGCCGGCGATCACGCTGGTCGAGCGCGAAAAACGCGAGGCGACATAATGGCCGACAAAGCCGTGCGAAGTGGCGAGCACCAGGCCGCCGAGCCCGGCACTGGCACCGCTGCCGGCCGAATTGGTGACGCCATTGACCGCAAGCGCCGCCGCTTCGGCGGCAAGGGCTGCTTCCTTCAACTGGTCCGCCGACACCTCGGTGGCGTCGAACAGATCAAGATCGCGCGGCTTCTTGACCAGCAGGACCGGATCGGCGAGGCCCTGATAGGGATCCTCGGGCGACACCTTGGCCATGGCGACGGCGCGCTCGGCCAGCATATTGGGATCGGATGCCGCCGTTGCCGAAACACTCGCCACCCGTTTGCCGACAAAGACGCGCAGCGAGACGTCCTCGCTCTCGGACGCTTCGGTGCCTTCGACCTTGCCGAGCCGCACCGACACGCCGGTCGAACGGCCGCGCACCGCAACCGCATCGGCGGCATCGGCGCCGGCCCGTTTGGCAGCCTCGACCAGGGCCGCGACGCGGTCGGTCAGTTTCGCTGCGTCAAGCGTATCGGTCATGCGCATAATCCTGTTGCTTGCGGCCGGCTATAGGGCAGCCGCTGCTGCACCATCTATTGTCCCGGTGCCGCTTCTGCAATGGGAGAAGCGGGCAATCAGGAGGCATCTAGCCCCAGGTCGGCGCGACCGATTTAGAGCTGGTGCGTCCTTCTAGACGTACAAACGACGGCCTAGATCTTTGATTTTGCACCTACGCTGGCCTGATCGGAAACAGACTCCTGATCTCAACCCGAAGGCGAAATGTTCGATCGATCAGGCGCGGAAGCGATCAGCCGAAAACGCCGCGACACGCGCTGGATCGCCGCGACCAATGATCAGCTCGGCAACCAGGCGTGCAGTGATCGGAGCGAGCGTCAGGCCGAGGTGGCCGTGACCGAAAGCATGGATCACCCTGGAGCTGCCGCGCGACGGGCCGATGACCGGGCGGGAATCGGGCAGCGATGGCCGAAACCCGAGCCATTCGGATGAAGGCTGGCCGAGTTGTGGAAAGAACTGCCTGACACCGCGATCGAGCAGCGCCAGCGGGCGTGGATTTGCCGGCGCTGCAAGCCCGCCGAGCTCGACAGTTCCGGCGACACGCAGCCGGCCGTTCATCGGCGTCATGTAGAAGCCGAGATCGACAGGGCAGACCGGACGATGGAGCAGAGGCGCTTCGGTCGGGAATTCGAGATGATAACCGCGTTCGGTCTCGAGCGGGATCCTGTCACCGAACTGCATGGCCAACGCCCGCGATTGCGCGCCCGCGGCGATCACCACCGTGTTCGCCTTGACGCGAAAACCGGAACCGCTGAGCCTGACACCGTCCGCCTCGACCCGCAGTCCGGTTATCTCAGCCTGCGCTACCGACACACCGCGGGCGGTCGCGGCATTGAGCAGCCGCCGCATGAGCGTCTTGGGATCGGTGACATTCATCGAGTCCGGGAAATACAGACCGCTGGCCCCGGTCGCGGGCAAGCCAGGCTCCAGCGCGGCGATCTTTTCAGGCGTCAGAACCTCTTGATGGACGCCAAACCCGGCGCGCAGCGCCCTGCCCCCGGCGGCCTTGGCGAAATCGCTCTCGCGACGATACAGGTAGAGACAGCCGTTGCGGCGCAGCAGGTCTGCCATGTCAGCCTCCTTCGCCATCTCCTCCCAAGCCGGCAGGGCCTCAGCCAGAAGCCCGGCGAGCGCCAGCGCATTGGCTCGGGTGGCCGCCGGAAGCGACTGCCGCACGAATTGAACCAGCCATGGCGCAAGCTGCAACAGCGCCGGCCAGCGCAAGGAAAAAGGGCTGTCGGGATCGAGAAGCAGCTTTGGCAGCGCGCGCAGCAGAGCCGGATTGCCCACCGGCATGCAGGCATACTCGGCGAGCGTTCCAGCATTGCCGAACGAGGCACCGGAGCCCGGCTCATTGGGGTCGATGAGCAGGACTTCGCGACCCTCAGCAGCGAGCCGGAGTGCCGTTGCCAGTCCGACAACGCCGGCACCGACAATGGCGATTTCGACCGTTTCCGACGCTGCCATCATTAGATCCTAGACGAAGCCAGGCAATTGCAGATGGCCGGCCGATAGCAATTCGGCCATGGTGTTCAGGGCCGTGCGCAGATCGTCGAGCGAGCGCGCGGCGCCGACATTGATGCGCACGCCGTGCTGTACCGGCTCGCGCCCAACCGCGAAGGCATCACCCGGGAGCACGGCAACGCCACGTTCCAGGCAGGTGCGAGCGAAACCCGCGCCCCGCCACGGCTCCGGAAGGCGCAGCCAGGCGTGGGTCGAGGTTGGGTGGTTCTGGACATCGTAGCGGCCGAGGATTTCGGTAAGGATGGCCTGGCGCTGGCGAAGCTCCTGCTTCTGCGTTTCAATGATGCGCGCCGCCAGGCCCTCTTCTATCAGCCGCGCGCCGATCAGCGCCGTCAAGGGACTGATGCTCCAGCAGTTGATGCGCAAAGCCGCTGCGACCTGGCCGGCTATGGCGCGTGGCGCGATCACAAAACCGAGGCGCAGCCCTGGGGCAAGACATTTCGACATGGCGCCGATATGGATCGTCAGTTCGGGCTCGAGGCTGGCAAGCGATGGCGGCGGATCGTCTGCCAGGGGGCGGTAGACGTCATCCTCGATGATGAGGACGTTGTGGCGGCGGGCGACAGCTACCAGCTCGAGCCGGCGCTCCTCGGATAGCGTGATGGTCGTCGGGTTGTGCAGGGTCGGCACCAGGAAGACCGCGCGTGGGCGGAGCTGCGCGCAGGCCGCGTCGAACGCGTCGGCCCGCATGCCGCCACGGTCCATCGCGACGCCTCTGAGGTCGAGCCCATGCACGCGGCACAGTGCATTGATGCCTTGATAGGTCACTTCGTCGGCGAGCACGACCTCGCCCTGCCTGGTCACCGCGCCAAGCACGCAATCCAGCCCATGCTGGGCGCCCGCCGCCAGCACCACGCGGCCGGGATCGCCCTCCCCCGCCACCGGTCGCATCCACTCGGCGATTGCCGTCCTCGCCCAAAGCGGCCCCTCCGGCGGATGATAGTCCTGAAGCGTGGCATAGTGCCGGTCCTTCGACAGGCGCGGCAGCAGCAGCCCGAGCGCGTCGAGATAGGCCGAGGTCGCAGGTCTGTTGACGGAAAGATCGATCACGCCGGTGTCGTCGCTCGGCGCCGACACGAAACCTGGCCTTTCGCCGCCATTGCGGGCCGCGACCGTTGTGCCGCGTCCGGGCCGCGCTTCGAGCAGGCCGCGCTGCTGCAGCGTCGACAGCGCGCGCGTCACCGTGGTGACATTGATGCCCAGTGCGCGGGCGATCTCGCGCTGCGGCGGCAGCCGGTCTCCAACCGCAAGTGTGCCGGCCGTGATCCGTTCGGCAATAGCGTCGGCAAGGCGCCGGTAGACCGGGCCTTCATCCGAGGCGAGTTGCAGGTCCTGAAGCATGCGGATTGACGGATTCGGTGTGTTGACGCTCTGGCTACCGGCGCATCTAGCATAAGACAATGCTCCGGACAATAGTACTTGTCCGGTACATATTTCCAAAATCCGGCTGAAAAATCTCACACAATCCCGACGAAAGCCGCTTGACGGCCAAACTTGTCTGCATCTATGGTCCTGTAGAGATCGATTGTGTGAGCATACAAGTTTGGTTTGCCGCCTTGTGCGGCAGCATCACGCGAGGCCGACACATGCACGGCAAGCACCACCTCGTTTCGACAAGCAGCTTCTGCCGCAGCTCGACGGACTTGCGTCCGTGACCGCCGAAGCGACAGCCTTGTCACGCGACAGTGCCGCGCCTGCACGGGCAGCCGATGCCGGCAGCCATGGATTTGTCGAATTCATCGATGTCGAGAAATCCTATGACGGCCGCACCTTCGCGGTAACGCGGCTGAACCTCGGCGTTGCGCGCGGCGAGTTCCTTACCCTTCTCGGACCCTCCGGTTCGGGCAAGACGACGACGCTCAACATGCTTGCAGGGTTCGAACGGCCGACCAGCGGCGTCATTGCGCTTGAAGGCCGGTCGGTCGACAGGCTGCCGCCCTACCAACGCAACATCGGCATGGTGTTCCAGAACTACGCGCTGTTTCCGCATATGAGCGTCGAGGAGAACGTCGCCTTCCCGCTCTCCGTCCGCAAGATTACCAAGACGGAAGTCGCAGCCCGCGTCGGCCGCGCGCTCGACATGGTGCGGCTGCGGCAGTTCGGCGACCGGCGGCCGGCACAGCTTTCCGGCGGCCAGCAGCAGCGCGTCGCGCTTGCCCGCGCGCTGGTGTTCGAGCCGAGCCTGGTGCTGATGGACGAGCCTCTCGGTGCGCTCGACAAGAAGCTGCGCGAGCATATGCAGATCGAGATCAAGCAACTGCACACGATGCTCGGTGTCACCATCGTCTATGTGACACACGACCAGAGCGAGGCGCTGACCATGTCGGACCGCGTCGCCGTTTTCAACAATGGCGGGATTGCCCAGCTCGGTTCGCCTGATGATCTCTACAACGCGCCGCAAACTTCGTTTGTCGCAAGCTTCATCGGCGAGAACAATACGCTGCTCGGCAAGGTCGACCGTGTCTCTGGCAAGGAGTGCCACGTTGTGCTGGACGGCGGCGGTTCGGTAACCGCGCTGGCCATCGGTGTTGCGGAGGGCGCGGCCTGCCATGTTGCCATCCGCCCGGAGCGGCTGAAGCTTGCGCCCGCTTCGAACGGAGCAAATGCGCTAACCGCCACGGTCGATGGCCGCATCTATCTCGGCGACCACCAGCGTCTTCTGGCTAGGCTGGAAAACGGACAGGTGCTGACCGTCAAGGTCGGCCCCGAAGCGATCATGGGCAACGGGGAACCGATCACGGTTTCCTGCGCGCCCAACGACTGCCGCGCCTTTCCGGCAGATGCCGGAACGGGCGGTTCCATCTCGAAAACAGGGGAATAACAACAATGAAAATCACCAAAGCACGGCTGTTCGCCTTTGCGGCAGCCACAGCATTCATCACTTCAGGACATGTCGCCTTCGCCGACGAGCTTTCGATCATGGCCAGCGGCGGCGCCTGGCAGGACGCCCAGCGCAAGGCATGGTTCGAGCCGTTCAGCAAGGAGACCGGTGCCAAGATCGTCGAGCAGGAATATCTTGGCGATCTCGGCAAGGTCAAAGCCATGGTCGACACCGGCAACGTGCCGATCGACCTGGTGACGGTCGAGACCGCGACCGTGCTGCAAGGTTGCGACGCCGGGATTCTCGAGCGCCTCGACTATTCCAAGATCGCGCCGCGCGAAAAGTTTCTCGAAGGCTCCGCGCTCGACTGCGGTGTCGGCCTCGACGCCTATGGCGACGTGCTCGCCTACGACCCCAACGTGCTGAAGGAGGCGCCGACTTCGGTGCTCGACATCTTCGACACGACCAAGTTTCCGGGCAAGCGCGCGATGCGCAAGTTCCCGGCGCAGAATCTGGAATGGGCGCTGATGGCCGATGGCGTCGCGCCGGCCGATGTCTACAAGGTGCTGGCAACGCCGGAAGGCGTCGACCGCGCCTTCAAGAAGCTCGACACCATCAAGAAAGACATCGTCTGGTGGGATGCCGGCGCACAGCCGCCGCAGCTCCTGGCATCCAAGGAAGTGGTGATGACCACCGCCTGGAACGGCCGTATCCAGAATGCGATCGACAAGGACGGGGCGCCATTCAAGATCGTCTGGAACAACCAGATCCTCGAATACGACATGATCGCCATTCCGAAGGGCGCCAAGAACCCAGAGCTGGCTTACAAATATCTTGCTTATATCAGCCAGCCGGAAAACAACGCCAAGCTCGCCAGCTACATCACTTACGGGCCGGTGCGGACCGATGCAGCTTCCTTTGTCGCGCCGGACGCGCTGCCCAAATTGCCGAACGCGCCCGACCATATGAGCGCTTATCTGGTCGCCGACACCGAATTCTGGGGCGACTACGGCGAGGATCTGGTCAAGCGCTTCAACGCCTGGCTCGCGCAGTAGGAAAAATGACGGCGCTTGAGCCCACGGAACTGGACCGGCCGCGCATCGCGCGCGACCGGTCGGCCGCCGATGCCAAGGCGGCGAAATCCGTCACGGCAAAACTTCGGCGCGCCGAGTTTGGCGACCGCCTGCGGTCGCTGGCGCTGGCGGCGCCTTTGCTTGTGCTCCTGGCGCTGAGCTTCGGCATCCCGATCGTCCTGCTGCTGTCGCGCGCCGTCTATGATCCGACGATTGCCGACGCCTTGCCGCAGACCAGCCAGGCGCTGCGCGGCTGGAACGGCGCGGAACTGCCAGGCGATGCCGCCTTCCTGGCCCTTGCCGCCGACCTCAGGGACAATCAGGCCAGGGGCACGGCATATGAACTTGCCAAGAGCCTCAACGCCCGCCTGCCCGGTGCGCGCAGCCAGGTGCTCAAGACGGTACGCCAACTGGAGGCTGCCGACAGGCCGCCGCTGGAAGTGATGAAAGCCGTGCCGTTCTGGTCGGCGCCCGGCACATGGCCGGTCATCGAGAGCGGCACCCACAGCGTGACGTCGTTCTACCTGCTGAGCGCGCTTGATCTGCGCTGGAACGCCGACGGCGGCATTGAAAGAGTTCCGCCGCAACAGGCGATATTCCTGCAGGTGTTCATGCGCACATTCTTTGTCGCCGCGGCGGTGACGCTGGCCACGCTGATACTGGGCTTCCCCCTCGCCTACCTCATCGCCGCCGTGCCCAAGGGCCTCGCCGCCATCCTCATCGTCGCGGTGCTGCTGCCATTCTGGACGTCGATCCTGGTGCGAACGGCGGCGTGGACAGTGCTCCTGCAGAAATTCGGACTAGTCAACGATTTGCTGTTGTGGCTCGGCATTGCCGACGACCGGCTCGACCTGATGTACAGCCGCATAGGCCTGATCATCGCCATGACCCACATCCAGCTGCCGTTCACGTTGCTGCCGATCTATAGCGTCATGCGCACGATCCCGGCCTCGCAGATGAAGGCCGCCTATTCACTCGGTGCAAAACCCTTCACCGCGTTCCGCCGCGTCTATCTTCCACAGGTTTTTCCGGGCGTCGTGGCCGGTTGCCTGCTCACCTTCATTCTCTGCCTCGGCTACTACATCACGCCGGCGCTCATCGGCGGGGCAAGCGACCAGCTGATCAGCAATTTCATCGCCAACTACGTCAATGTCGAGCTGAACTGGGAGATGGCGGCAGCGCTGAGCTTCATCCTGCTCGTCTTCACCCTGGCGCTGTTTGGCATCTTCGCCCGCATCCTCGGCCTCGACCGTCTCAAGCTGGTGTAGCCATGCTGCTGTCTCCCTATCCGACGACAAGCGAAAGAATCCGGATCACCCTGCTCTGGCTGTGGTGCGGCATGGTGATCTTGTTCCTCCTCGTGCCGATCCTCGTTCCCGTCCCCTTGTCGTTCAACAGCGGCGCCTTCTTCATCTTTCCGCTGGAGGGGATTTCGACGCGCTGGTACGCGGTCGTGCTCGGCACCCAACGCTGGCAATCGGCGATCGGCAACAGCCTGATCGTTGCGTTCGGGACGACGCTGATCGCGACGATACTCGGCACGTTGACAGCGATTGCGCTTTCCGACGAAAAGTTTCCCGGCCGCCGCATCGTCATGCCGCTGCTGTTGTCGCCGCTGATCGTGCCGGTGGTGATCACCGCTGTCGGCTCGTATTTGTTCTATGCCCGCGTCGGCCTTGCCAGCACCTATGCCGGCATCATCCTGGCGCACACCGCGCTCGCCAGCCCGTTCGTCGTTGTCACGGTGGGAGCGAGCCTCACCGGCTTCGATCGCAATCTGATGCGCGCTGCCGCCATCTCCGGTGCAAAGCCCGTCACATCATTCTTCAGGGTGATGCTGCCGCTGATCCTGCCCGGGGTGCTGTCAGGGGCCGCCTTCGCCTTTGTCACCTCGTTCGACGAGGTCGTCGTGGTGCAGTTCCTGGCCAGTGCCAATCAACGCACCATGCCGCTCGAAATGTTCATCGGCTTGCGCGAAAAGCTCTCCCCGGCAATCACCGCCGCCGCCACGCTGATGATGGGGCTGTCAATCATCCTGCTCGTCGTCGCTAATCTTCTGGCCCGCCGTGGCAAGCAGCGACCGCGCATCGACTAGGAATGTCCTTGCGGCGGTCGGGTGAAGGCATACGAGCCCTGTCAGGCGTCGGCGCTACTCGAAGATGCGGCGTATGCGGCAGTCAACCTGTAGAGTTGGGATCGGCTGGATCCACCCACGGGCGACCCAATCGTGTCACCATCGCCGCGTACCCAACGGCACCTGCCGCCCAAAGGAAGATGCCAAGCTCTTTGACGGCGTCTTCGGCGATGTCGACCGCCGAACCCGGGGTAGGAAACAGCTCTCCCAGCTGGTCGATCGCTGCTGACATCGCGAGTAGGGAGCCCGCGGCCACAAACACGATCGTGCCGTCGAATGTCTTCCGTCGCAGCCGGAAGAACCAGAACAACCCTGCGACGGCGTAGGCAATCATCGTAACAATCTCTGGTATCGCAAAAACGGGCAGCACGTCCTCATGGATCAACAACAGGTCATCGAGGCCCATGACCAGGGTAAGGCCGCCGAGAAACGTGCAATCCCATCGGCGCGTGAGCAGACCAGCAAACAGGGTCGCAGCACCGGTCCCGATCCATAGCGAAGCACCTAGGGACGAAATCCACCCCGTATAGAAGCCGACATCGGCGGCTGCAGATGGATCTCGATAGAAGATCGTAGCGTCCAGACTAAGACTTTGCGCTGCGAACAGCGCGGCCAAGAGCATCACAACGTTAATCGCTGCGGCCGCAAGCATGACCAAGCGCCAGGACATCCTCCATTCGCCGCCATGCTTTGTGTCCAGCGCATTCTTGTCTGGCATTGTGCCGAAGCCCATTCTGAGTACGACGGCCGGTAGCTCCGCTGCGCCGAGCACTCCGCCAGCACTATGCCGGCCCGCCATGATGGCGGCAACACACGGAACGGTTGCAGCGCTCCGCCCATGAGGTCGTCGTGATGGAGTTCCTGGCCAATGCAACGGCCCGCGCGAAAAGCTCTCCCAGCAATCACCGCCGCCGGCACGCTGATGATGGATCTCTCGATCATCCTGCTCGTCGTCGCTAGTCTTCTGGCCGACGCAGCCAGCGGCGGCCTGGCCTGACCATGTAATTGGTTCCAAATCTGACGCGTCGGTCAGCAAAACCTATCGTCAGGAACCGACCACCGGTGTCCAGATCACCTCGTCGATCCGGAGCGCGCCGGTGGCGAGCATCACCAGCCGGTCGAAGCCGAGTGCCGCGCCGCTCGCTTGCGGCATGATGGCGAGCGTGGCGAGGAAATCCTCGTCGATCGGGTAGCGTTCGCCATAGACACGCTGCTTTTCGTCCATTTCGGCGGCAAAGCGCCGGCGCTGCTCGGCCGGGTCGGTCAACTCGCCAAAGGCGTTGGCCAGCTCGACGCCGCAGCAATAAAGCTCGAAGCGCTCGGCAGTGCGCGGATCGTCGGCGCTCGGCCGGGCCAATGCCGCCTCCGAGATCGGATATCCGAAAAGAATGGTGGCGCGCCCCTGCCCCAGCGCCGGTTCGATTTTTTCGACCATCACCCGGCTGAACAGGTCGGCCCAATTGTCGTCGGGCGCGGTCCGCAATCTGGCCTGGACCAGGGCGGCATGCAAGCCCGCGCGGTCGGTGCTGCCGTCGGCTGCAACCGTCGCCAGCAGATCGATGCCGGCATGGCGCATGAAGGCTTCGGCGACGCTCAACCGTTCCGGCTCGGCAAACGGGTCGGCCTCGCGGCCGCGGAAGCTAAAACGCTTCGCTCCGGCCCGTTCGGCCGCCAGCGCGACGAGCTCGGCGCAATCGCGCATCAGGCTCTCATAGGTCTCGCCGACGCGGTACCATTCGAGCATGGTGAACTCCGGATGGTGCAAGGGGCCGCGCTCGCGGTTGCGCCAGACAGCCCCGAGGCTGAAGATGCGCTCCTCGCCGGCGGCAAGCAGCTTCTTGCAGGCGAATTCCGGTGACGTGTGGAGGTAGAGCGGCTGGCGGGCGCCGTCGGGCCCGATCGCCTCGGTGGCAAAGGCCGACAGGTGCGCTTCATTGCCGGGCGAGACCTGCAGGGCCGATGTCTCCACCTCGACGAAGTCGCGGCGGGCGAACCAATCGCGCATGCCGGCGGCAATGGCATTGCGCAGGATCAGCCGCGGCCGGCGGTCGGCATGGACATGCGGCGTCCACCAGGGCGAGGCGGCGGTCATCGGCTTCAGGCGAATTGCACAGAGGGCTGGCGATTGCGGCCAAGATGCGCTAGGCCGCACGCAACGGCCTCTCCAGCCGATTTGCGCCAACAAATTTTATCAGGATGGAAACCCGTGAAGGTCATCGCCAGCTCCTTACGCAAAGGCAACGTCGTCGAAAAGGACGGCAAGCTTTATGTGATCCTCTTTGCCGAAAACATTCATCCTGGCAAGGGTACGCCGGTCACCCAGCTCGACATGCGGCGTATCTCCGACGGGGTAAAGGTTTCCGAGCGTTACCGCACCACCGAGCAGGTCGAGCGCGCCTATGTCGAGGAGCGCGAGCACACGTTCCTCTACCGCGACGGCGAAGGCTTTCACTTCATGAACCCTGAGACCTACGACCAGGTCGCGGTGCCGGAAAGCGTGGTCGGCGAGATGGCGCCTTATCTGGTGGAAGGCATGCCGGTACAGATCTCGCAATACAACAACATCGCCATCTCGCTGGTACTGCCGCAACGCGCCACGTTCGAGGTGGTCGAGACCGAGCCGGTGACCAAGGGCCAGACGGCGTCGTCGTCCTACAAGCCCGCAACGCTGTCCAACGGCGTGCGTACTTTGGTGCCACCACACATCAGCGCCGGCACCCGCGTGGTGGTGATGACGGCCGATGCCGCCTATGTCGAGCGCGCGAAGGATTAGAGTGCGGCGGCGGTTGGAAACGCCTCGCCGAACGCCTCGACGCGACCGGTAGCCACGGCTTGCGCCAGCGGGTTTCGAACTCTGGAACGATGTCGACGCGGCACGCAAACTGAAGCGTCAACGCCCTGCCAATTCTTTCCTATTGGACGATGCCAGCGGCCAATCTTTGAGCCTCGAGC
Organism: Mesorhizobium sp. ISC25; assembly: GCF_042295465.1. NCBI lineage: Bacteria > Pseudomonadati > Pseudomonadota > Alphaproteobacteria > Hyphomicrobiales > Phyllobacteriaceae > Mesorhizobium > Mesorhizobium sp. ISC25. Next base: position 1,834,515 of record NZ_CP135441.1, read on the forward strand.
AACGTCGACCGTCCCTTTCGCCAAGTGCCAGGTGGAATGCCGACGAACTTTTTGAAGGCGCGATTGAAGGCGGCTTCCGACTCGTAGCCGACCTCGGCACCCGCTTGCGCGATGCTCATTTCGGGCCGTTCGAGCAAACGTCCTGCCAGTTGCAGACGCCAGCGAGCAAGATAGTGCATGGGCGAGACCTCGACATAGTGGGTAAAGCGGCTCGCAAACGCCGTGCGCGAGAGCCCTACTTCGTGGGCGAGCCGGTCCAACGTCCATTCCTCCCTGGGGCGAGCGTGGATGAGCCGGAGCGCCTCGCCGACGTGTTGATCCCGTAGGCCTGACAGCCAGCCGCGCGAATCATCGGGGAGGGTCTCGAGATGGCGGCGGATGATCTCGACAAACATCAGCTCGCTCAGCTTGGCGAGGATCGTTTCACAGCCCGCCCGCCCACTGCCACCTTCTGCCAGCGCCAGCCGAAAAAGGTCGATAACCCAGCTGCTTCCATCGGCGGGCTTGCGGGCACACAGGATGGCCGGCAACGCGGCGAGGAGAGGATTGAAGGGACGCGCATCGCAGCCAAGATACCCGCGAATGAACCGGGTCCGCTCGTCTCCGCCGCCACCATGGATCACCGCGAACGGCAGGCTCTCGTCTATCGGCCGATAATACATCGCCATATTGGGTTCGCCCCGCGCCCCGGGCGAGGAGCTCAACACATTCGGAACACCACCGGGGAAGACAACGACATCACCGGCGTTCACGAGCACCGGGGGCACCGAATCGTCTCCCAGCGCGGCCCAGCACGAGCCCGACATCACGGCATGAAAAGAAATGATGTGCTCTGCCTCCGGCATGATGGCGGCGGCAATGTCGGCCGTGCCCGGCGACTCGCCGACCCAGGGAGAGCTAGCGTCGACGTCGAAATAGATCGCACCGGTGAGGCGAACGGCTCGGAGCACATCGGAAAGGACATCCATGCACTACACCTCCGGAAACGATCGGCTACTCCCTTTGACAACGATTTTTCGGCCAGGCATCTCGAACTATCCGGCAATACAGCCGCCCGAGCAACTGCCCATCCGGTCTAATCCTACTCTGAACGATCGGGCAACAGAAATGGACGATGTGACATTTGCGGGAGCAGCGGACGGGACTAGCGTTTCGTCGGCCGGCCGACAGGTCCAATAACAGGGAGGAATGTCATGAACGATGAAGACATCACCAAATTCGCAGCAAGCCTGCGGGGCGAAGTCATCCGCGCCGGCGACGCCAGCTATGACGAGGCCCGCAAGCTCTACAACGGCATGATCGACAAGCGGCCGCTGATCATCGCCCGCTGTGTCGACGTCGCCGACGTGATCACAGCGGTGAATTTCGGCCGCGACAACAATTTGCTGGTTGCGGTACGTGGCGGCGGCCATAACGGGCCAGGATTGGGGAGCTGCGACGACGGTCTGGTGATCGACCTGTCGGCGATGAACGGCGTGCGCATCGACCCGGATGCCCGTACTGCGCGGGTAGGCCCGGGCTGCACTCAGGGCGACCTCGACCACGCCACGCATGCTTTTGGCCTGGCCGTACCGGCGGGCATCATCTCGACCACCGGGGTCGCCGGACTGACGCTGAGCGGCGGTCACGGCTATCTGACGCGCAAATATGGCCTGACCATCGACAATCTCGTCGAGGCCGATGTCGTGCTTGCCGACGGAAGCTTCGTCACCGCCAGCAAGGAGCGGAACCCCAACCTGTTCTGGGCGCTTCGCGGCGGCGGCGGCAATTTCGGCATCGTCACCAGCTTTGTGTTCAAGCTCCACCAGGTCAGCATGGTCTTTGCGGGGCCGATCGCATGGGATCAGCGCCACGCCCGTACCATCATGCAGCATTATCGCGAGTTCCTGCCGAACGCGCCCGAAGAACTCGGGATCTTTCTCGGGCTCAAGACCATCCTGTCGAGCGCACCGTTCCCCGAAGAGTTTTGGGGAAAGCGGATGTGTCTGCTGATGTGTTGCTATAATGGCCCGGAGGAAAAGGGCAGAGAGGCGCTGGCCCCGCTGCTCGATGCGCTGCCCGCGCCTTGGTTCAACTGGATGGGAACGATGCCCTATCCCGCGGTGCAGAGCATGTTCGATGGGCTCTACCCGAAGGGGATGCAGTGGTATTGGAGGGGCGATTTTGTCAAGACGCTGTCCGACGAGGCGATCGACGCTCATCTCAAGCAGGCGGCGAAAACACCGAGCGAGCTATCGCTCATGCACCTCTATCCGATCGATGGTGCCGTCCATCGCGTCGGCAGAGACGAGACACCCTGGAATTACCGTGATGCGACCTGGTCGATGGTCATCGCCGGGATCGATCCGGACCCACAGAAAGCGGGGCCGGTGACACGCTGGACCAAGGCCTACTGGGAGGCCGTGCATCCGTTCGATCTGGGTGGCGCCTACCTGAACTTCATGATGGATGACGAGGGCGATGCAAGAATCAAGGCGGCTTATGGCGACAACTACGAGCGCCTGGCTACGCTGAAGAGAAAATACGACCCGAACAACCTCTTCCGGGTGAACCAAAACATCCGGCCGGCTGCTTGACGGCGGTCTTCGTCAGGCCGGCAAAGCGTTGTGTCGTACCGGCTGCGGCCAGCTTAGGCCCAGCCCGGTACGATAGGTTGCCGGTCAGGACGCTCGCCGGCCTTGCAAGCGCGATACTCGGCCGGGCTCGGCGACCATGTTCCATGAGCCATGTCTGACATGCAGCAAAAGCGGTCGGCCCGCACGCTCAGGTCACCCGTAGCGCTGCTTCAACCGGCAAGTCCGGGAGCAGGCAATGCGGTCAAAGGGTTATGCCTCAGCGGCTGCTTCCCTTCAGGCCGATCGCGCCGGCAGCCTACCGATAATTCCACGCTTCGATGCGGACGTCCGACGTCACCACGACACCCTTCAGTCCTCCTCGAGGACCGGTATCGCCTTCAGAATTAGCTAAATTAGCAGTTTCTTAAGTGCCCTTGGAACTTTGTAGCTTGCGTTCCATTTTCAACCGCATGCGAGAGTCTTTGGTCCAAGGGGCTGGAATGACGGTGAACAGCTCACCGCCGCGCTATTCGCTGGTCTTGCCCATATACAATGAAGAACAGGTGCTGCCTCGGCTTATCGAGCGCATCAGTTCGCTTATCGGCAGGCTGGACGGCGAAACGGAGGCCATCTTCGTCGATGACGGAAGCGTCGATGGAAGCGTCGAATACCTTCAACAAGTGGTCGCCGCCGAGCCGCGCTTTCGGCTGATCGAATTTTCCCGCAACTTCGGCCACCAGGTGGCGATTACCGCCGGTATGGACGCCGCTGCGGGCGATGCCGTCATCGTCATGGATGCCGACCTGCAAGACCCGCCGGAAGTCGTTCTCGATCTGGTGGCTAAGTGGAAGGAAGGCTTTGAGATCGTCTATGCTCGCCGAGTCAAGCGCGAGGGCGAATCCTGGTTCAAGGTCTTTACGGCAAGTCTATTCTATCGACTGCTGGAGCAAATGACCTCGGTCGATATTCCGCGCGACGTCGGTGACTTCCGCTTGGTCGGCCGCAAGGCGCTGGAAACCTTCAAGCGTATGCCTGAACATGACCGCTTCGTCAGGGGCATGTTCGGCTGGATGGGCTTCAAGCAGACGGCTGTGCCATTTGAGCGCCACGCGCGAACCCTGGGCCAGACCAAATACCCATTCTGGAAAATGATGCACCTCGCAGTTCACGGCATCGTCAGCTTCTCCGAGAAGCCGTTGCGCCTGGCGCTCTGGGGCGGATTGGCCATTTCCGCGCTTGCGGGGGCCTTTGGCGCTTACGCCATTTTTGCCTGGTTTTTTGAAACCGGTATCATTGCTGGGTGGACATCCACGGTGGTGATCGTGTCGCTCCTGTGCGGGATCAATCTTTTCATGACCGGCGTGGTCGGACTCTACGTCGGCAGCATCCACGCCGAGGTGAAACGCCGCCCGCTTTATGTGATCGATCGGCTCACCGGCTTCGACGAGGCGATGCGTGCCGCCTCCGGTGAGCGCCGGCGGTCGTTTCACAAGCCCAGGAGTGGAGTCCCCGCCAATGGCCGAACTCTTCGACAGCTATAAATCCCACTATGGCGAGGCGGTCGAAGGGTCCATCCGGTTTTCCGGACTCAGCCACGACTTCTTCCTTGTCGCCAAGGCGGATCTGCTGCGGCGTCTGGTGGTCGAGCGAAAGCTTCGGCAGGGTGGGTCGGCTGTAAGAGCGCTGGATGTCGGCTGCGGCGTCGGTTCGCTTCACCCCCACCTCGACGGCGCTTTCGACAGCCTCGATGGTTGCGACGTGTCGGAGCAATCAATTTTGCGCGCCGGCAAGGACAATCCAGGTGTGACCTACAGGGCCTGTACCACGCCGAGCCTGCCCTACGAGGACGGCACGTTCGATCTGGCTTTCGCCAGTTGCGTCGTCCATCACGTTCCGCCCTCCTCCTGGCTCGATTTCTTCCTGGAAATGCGGCGCGTCGTACGGCCGGGCGGCGTCGCCTGCATCATTGAGCACAATCCCTACAATCCACTGACGCGCCTTGCTGTGTTCCGGTGTCCGTTCGACCACGACGCGGTCCTGCTCAACTCCGCCAACGCAGCGTCCCTGTTTCAGCAGGCCGGCTTCACGGACATCCGATCCGAGCATTTCCTGCTGCTGCCGTCGGCAACGACTTTCGCCAGAAGAGTCGAGCGGGTATTCGCGCCTTTGCCGCTTGGAGCGCAGTATGCGTGCAGTGCGCATGTCTGAGCGCCGTTCGACCAGCGACGCCGGGCTGAGGCTGCTGGCGCGTTTCGGGTCCGTCGGCATCGCCGCAACGATCCTTTATGCAGTGATGGCCACCGCTTTGGTAAAATGGCAACGGTTCGGCCTCTCGCCGGTCGGTGCCTCGCTCGCGGCTTACACCGCAGCCGCCCTGTTTTCTTATCTCGCGCATAAGTTCGTGACCTTCGCGTCGAGCGGATCGCATCGATCGGAAGCTCCGCGTTTTTTCTTGCTGACGGCGACAGGCTTCGCCGTCGCCTACGCGGCGCCGGCGCTTTTGACGGCCAAACTCGGCCTGCCGCCGATCATTGCCATTCTGGTTACATGCTTGCTTGTTCCGGCGGTCAATTTTCTCGTGCTCGATCGCTGGGTTTTTGCGCAGCGAAGACCGGGTCAGCAACGCGATCGCCTGCCCTAACCCGGCTCAATAGGATCGAGCCGGAACGACAACAATTTGATGGCGCGCTTGTAGATGTTGCTGGCGGCCGGACTTGGCGGAATGCCGTCGAGGTAGTCGAAGGCGACATCGAGTATCCTAACCTCGGCGAGGGCCGCCGTTGGAACGACGAACGAGACCGTTCGCGGCTCTTTGCCGGACAGCGTCACCGCATGCACCCGAACGCCATTCACCGAAATCATAACCCGCTGCGTGACCTGCGGCGGGCGAATGACGGCGGCCATTTGCAGCGTGGCCGTCACGCTGTCGCGGAGCGGCGGTATCTTCAGGCGAAGCCGCGAGGTCTCGCCCAGGGAATGGGTGCCGTCGGCAACGGGTCCCGACCAGCCGCAGACCCTCATTCCGGCTGTCTTTTTGGCTCCGTCGGACCGGAACGATACGGTCTCGCCTAGGGTATAGCTGCCGACCGCATCGCGATTGAGGCAGGTCGTCGTCCGATCAATGTAATAGGCGCGATAATCGGCGTTGACATTCGGATTAAGAGCAAGCGCAAGAATGACGATTTCTGTTCCCGCCAGAACCGCCGCCAGCGCGTAGCCGCCAAGCCTGGCCCCGCGCTGATACCGGCCCGAAATGTCAGACCAGGGCAAGATAGCCTCCGATCCATGCCACGGTCATGAAATAACAGGCGCTTAGGAAGAGGCCCAGAGCCGCGAGATAAGTCAGCTTCGACACGGACAGCAGCATGGCTAGCAACATTGTCAGAGGCGCAAGCCCGACGACGTATCTGACCATCGACGCCAGGTTCGTGATCAGCGGCAGGATGATGCAGCAGGCGCAGAACAACGCGGCGCCATACTGCCTGCGAACCGCCAGAACCGCCGATAGCGCCAGTCCTATGAGTGCGGCGAGCGCGCTCCATTGCGGCGCCGTAGGCAGCCATCCAGTTGTCGGAACGGCCGAAAGCCCGTCCCAAATAAAGGCGAGCGGATTGCCCGGCACCCGTCCAAACGCGCGCTGCACGTGCAGGAAGGCAAAGCCGTCGCCGACGGTCAGATAGAGGAACAGGATGTAGGCGAATAGACCGGCCGGCGAAATGAGAATTGCGACGAGCAGGTCCGGTCGGCCAAGCAGCCAACGCGGGAACGACAGCGTCGGCCCGCCCTTGGCGCGGTAGTCCCTGAACATCTGAATGACGGTCGCGAATACGACAAGCACTCCGACGAGCCTGGTTGCCGACAGGAGAGCCGATGACAGTCCCGCAGCCAGGTAGCTGGAGCGTTTGAGCGCCAGAAAAACGCACGACGTCAGCAGCACGAAAAGAGGTTCGGTCAGGAAAGTCGTGAAGTGATAGGAGAACGGGCCGCTGAGCAGAAAGGCGCAATACAGCACATAGGCGCGCATGTTCTTCTCGAGCAGCGGCCACGCCACCAGGCAGGCGGCATAGCTGCACGCAATCGATGTGATCGATGCGACCAGGATGGTCGGGAAAGGGAAAATAAACCGGATGGCCGCCACCAGCATCGGATAGAGCGGGAAGAAGCCCCAGCGTCCGACATTGCTCTGGCCTGGAATGGGAAAGCGCTCATAGCCGTGTTCGGAAATGCCGACATACCACGCGCAATCCCACCGGCAGAGCGCCTGGGCGTAGGCCGCGAAGCCGGCCTCCGACGAGACCGAAGCGAATGCGGCATAGCGGATGGCCAGTCCACTGACGACGAACGCCAACGGCACCGCGACGACGGCTACCGCAATAAAGCGGCGACCGGCGTTCGGACGCGCGACAGCTTCGAGCGCCAAAATCTGCCTCCACCCGTTCAAATGGCTGGCGCCACTCAAAGCTAGATGACGCGCGCCCCGGCGAATTCAAGGCATGCAGCGCTCCTCAGTCGGCGATACCCATCCGGCGTCCTGAGCCAGACCAGCATCTCGCCGGGTCGCGGTTGCCCCAGGCGAAATACGGCACGGCGGTGACCTCCGCTTCTTCCACCGCCGGCCGGTTCGGTACCGCGCCGGTGTACTCGGCCCTTGAGAATCCTCCAGCCTTCGGCAACATGGCGGCAAAGCTGAGAGCATGAGGATGAGCAAGGTTATTTCCGCCGGATCGAGGCGTCGGTCGGCGCCGCGCAAGTCACCGATGGCGCTGACCGAGGCGCTGGTCGCCCGCACTTTGCGGGCGGTCGAGGACGCCGGGCCGACACCGGGCATGGTCTACATGACCGATGCCGATTACGCGCGCATTCGCGACGAGGTGCTGGCCGGCGCGCCGGCCGGGCCGGTGAAGCTGTTCGCCTATGGTTCGCTGCTGTGGAAGCCGGCCGGCGAGGTCAGGGGTGGCGAACGGGCCGTGGCGACGGGCTGGCACCGTTCGTTCTGTTTTACGGTGCAACGCTTCAGGGGCACCGTCGAGCAGCCCGGCCTGATGATGGCGCTCGACCGCGGCGGCCGATGCCAGGGCATGGTGTTCGAGATCGCCGAGCCCGTGGCGGCCAATCTCGAGGCGCTGCTGCGCCGTGAGATGACCATCCTGCCGGCCGTCAACGTGCCGCGCTGGCTGCAGGTCAGGACGGGCGACGGCATGGGCCAAGCGCTTGGTTTCGTTGTCGACCCCGCCAATCCGCGCTATGCCGGCAAGCTCGAAAAGCGAGCGATAGCGGCGACCCTGGCCACGGCCGTCGGCCATTGGGGTTCGGGCGCCGAATATCTGTTCGAGACCATTCGCCATCTCGACGCGTGCGGCATCCGCGACCGCAATCTCTGGCAGCTGCAGGAGCTTGTGGCCGAGGAGATCGGTCGGGCGCCGCCGTCGGGCTTTATTCGTCCCTGAGCCAGACCAGCATCTCGCCGGGGTCGCGGTTGTCCCAGGCGAAATACGGCACGGCGGTGATTTTTGCTTCCTCGATCGCCGGCGGCTCGGTGCGGTAGAGCCCCTCTTCCCAGTTTTCGAAAGCCTCCTTTTTGGCAACCGCCGAAAGTGTCACGACGCCGCCCAGAAGGTTCGGCTGCTGATGCGTCTCGATGTCGGCCGTCCGCGGCAGAGCGATGCGGTGCAGCTGGCTGGAATTGTCGGTCTCCTCGACGCAATAGATCAGCGGGCCGCGCGCCAGTGCGACGCGGCCGATATCCTGCCGCACCTGCGGGTTGGCGTAGAGGCGGTCGACGGCCATTTCGAGGTCGAGCTCGACGCGGTCGCCCTTGCGCCATTCGCGGCGGATCGCGGCGTAGCCGTCGCTGGTGACAGCAGCCAGATCGACATCGGCGCCGTTGACCTTGAGCGTGGCCTTGCGGCACCAGCCCGGCAGCCGCAGGTGCAAGGTGAACGCGGTCGGAGCTTCCGGTTCGACGGAGAACGAGACCGCGCCGTCCCAGGGATAATTGCTGGTCTGGGTGAGCTCTATTTGCTTGCCCGCGATATTGAAACGAGCCGTGCCGTTTCCATAGAGATGGACGGCCAACGCGTCGTCGGATAGGCCGTAGAAATAGCTGCCGATCGAGGCGACCATGCGACCGACATTGGGCGGGCAGCACGGGCAGCGATGCCATTTCCAGCGGTGGTGGGCGCCGCGGCTTTCGAGCGGATTTTCGTAGAAGAACAACGAGCCGTCGAGCGACAGGCCAGAGATCGAGCCGTTGTAAAGCGCCCGCTCCATGATGTCGGCGTAGCGCGTGTTGGGACCCATGCCGAGCATGCGGCTTGCCCAGAACACCAGGCCGACCGAAGCACAGGTTTCGGCATAGGCGGTGTCGTTGGGCAAGTCGTAATCGGCGGTGAAACCCTCATTGTGCGCCGACGGCCCGAGGCCGCCGGTGACGTAGAGGTTCTTGGTCATGAGATCGTCCCACAGCCGGTCGAGCGCCACCCGCAGCGTGTCGTCGCCATATTCGGTGGCGATATCGGCCATGCCCGAATAGAGGTACATCGCCCGCACCGCATGGCCGACGACCTTGTCCTGCTCGCGCACGGGCTTGTGCGACTGGTTGTATTCGTAGGTCTTGAAATGATAGGCCTTGGGGTCGGCGCCGCGGGCGCGCGCCTCCTCGTCGAAATAATGCGGCTGCTGGCCCCGCTGATCGATGAAATATCTGGCAAGCTCCATGTATTTGCGCTCGCCGGTCACCCGCGCCAGCTTGACCAGCGCCAGCTCGATCTCCTCGTGGCCGCAATAGCCCTTCTTCTTGCCGGGCTCGGGACCGAATTTCTCGGCGATATGGTCGACATAACGGCACATGATGTCGAGCAGCTTGCGCTTGCCCGTGGCCTGGTAATAGGCGACGGCGCCTTCGATCAGATGGCCGGCGCAATAGAGCTCGTGGCAATCGCGCAGATTGGTCCAGCGCAGGCCCGGCTGGATGCGCTGGTACCAGCTCGACAGATAGCCGTCGGGCTGCTGCAGCTTGCCGTACATGTCGATGACGGCGTCGATCTTCTTTTCGAGCTCGTCGTTGCGGCGGCGGTAGAGCGAATAGGCAGCGGTCTCGATGGTCTTGCCCCAATCCGAGTCCCAGAACATCTGCGTCGTCACCGTCGAGCCGGTGAACTCGTTGCCGGCGGTGGCCGCCTCGTCGGGCGAGGGTGAGTGGAACGGAATGACGACGCCGGGCGACGGCCGGTCCGGGTCGATCTGCTCGAGCATGCGCGCCTCGACGCAGCGATCGTAGAGGATGCCGGCGGTTTTGCTGGCGACGGCATCGACGCGGTCGCCCCAGAAGCCGCGCACGTCGACCTGCGGCACCGGGAGCGGGCGGAAGGCGAGTTTCGGCTTGGCGCCCTGACTGGCGGATTGCGATGCGGTCATCAATTTACTCCGGTTCGGTTCGATTGGTCACTTCACGGCCCCTGCCATCAGGCCGCGGATGTAGAAGCGCTGCAGCAGCAGGAAGAGCACCAGGCACGGCACCATCATCACGGTGACGCCCGCCTGCACGGCGCCCCAGTCGATGGCGCCGAAGCGGCCGGACTGCAGCGCGGTCATCATGATCGGCAGCGTGAATTTGGACTGGTCGGTCATCAGCACGAGCGCTGCCAAAAACTCGTTCCAGGCGCCGAGGAAGGCAAACAGCGCGATGGTTACGATGCCCGGCCAGACCAGCGGCAGCATCACCCTCAGCAGCATGGTGACATTGTTGGCGCCGTCCATGCGCGCGGCCTCCTCGATCTCGCGCGGCACCGCGTCGAAGGCGTTGCGCATCATGAAGATCGAGAACGGCAGCTGCAGCGTGACGTAGACGCAGACCAGCCCGGTCAGTGTGTTGTGCAGGCCGATTTTGGTCAGCACCAGGAAGATCGGCGTCAGGATCGACTGGAACGGGATCATGATCGTCGACAGGATGACGACGAACAGCAGGTTCTTCAGCGGAAAGCGGAAGCGCGAGAAACCGTAGCCGGCGAGCACGCTGACGATCACCGACAGCACCACCGTCATGACCGAGACATAGATGCTGTTTTGCGCCGGCAGCCAGAGGCCATCGCCGAAGGTGTTGAGCGTGGCGTAGTTCTCGAGCGAGATGCCGCTGGTCGGCCAGGGCGGCAGCGGCGGCTGGCGCGCCTCCTGCGCCGGCTTGAAGGCCGAAAGCACCGTCCAGGCGATCGGTGCCAGGAACAGAATGGATGCGGTGATGCCGGTCGCATGCTCGGCGATCTGCATGCCTATCCGGCGTTTGCGGCTGCGGGCCTGCGCCATCAGTCGACCCCCTCGTGCTGGCGCAGCAGCCGCAGCTGGATCAGGCTGAGCGCCACCAGGATGACCAGCAGGACCATCGAAAGGGCCGCGCCATAGCCGAGCTTGAACGACACGAAGGACTGGTTGAAGATCCAGTAGACGGCGGTCAGCGTCTGGTTGCGCGGGCCGCCGCGCAGGATGATGTAGAACTGGTCGAAGGCGAGGATCGAGCCGGCCACAGACAGGATCAGCGCCAGCGCCAGCGTGCGGCGCATCAAGGGCAAGGTAATCGCCCGGAACCGCGCGAATGGCCCTGCCCCGTCGATCATCGCCGCCTCCTGCAGGTCCGGCGGGATCGATTGCAGGCCGGTCATCAGGATGATCATGGTGAAGCCCGCCACCTTCCACACGACCATGGCGATGATCGACCAGAAGGCCGGCTGGAAGGTCGCCAGCAGGTTGAATTTCTTCTCGGTCAAGCCGAGCTCGAAAGCGGCCGGGCTGAACAGGCCGGAATCGACGTTGAGCAGCCACGACCACAAAAGGCTCGCCGAGGCGAAACCGATGACCGCCGGCATGAAGAAGGACGTCCGGTAGAAACCGGTCAGCTGCCGCGGCCTTTCGATGAACAGCGCCAGCGGAAAGGCGACGGCGAAGATCGCGATCGTCACCACCACCGTGTAGTAGCCGGTGAACTTCAGCGCGTTCCAGAAGCGGGTATCGCGCAGGATCGCCCAGTAATTGTCGAGGCCGATGAAACTGTGGGTCCCCATCAGCGGCCAGTTGTGCAGCGACATCCAGGCGGTCATGCAAAGCGGCACGATGAAGAAGACGACGACAAGGGCGACGGCCGGCGCGACATAGAGCAGGCCGATCCACTGCCGGCGCCCGGCGCCGACGAGTTTGCGGGGACGCGCCGGGGTGGAGATTGCTGTGATGGTGGTCATGCCGGTCTTCCATTAGTGGGACGTCCCCCTCCCCCTTGAGGGGAGGGTCCGGCCGAAGGCCGGGGGTGGGGTCGCCTGCGAAGTGCGCCAACAGAAAAGAACGTCGAGCACTGCCGCAACGACCCCACCCGGACCTTCGGTCCGACCTCCCCTCGAGGGGGAGGTGGGCGCTTTACTTCTGCGGCGCCGAATCGATGATCGACTGCATGGTCTCCTGCGCATTGGCGATGGCGCCGTCGACGTCTTCGCCGAAGAAGACCTCGTTCATCATCTGGTTCCACGGACCGTTGGCCGAGTTGATCAGGTCGTTGAACACCACCGAATAGGGCGTGCGGCCCTTGGACATTGCCTCCGCGGCGACCTTGTAGCGCGGGTCGAGATCCTTCAGCGCCTCGTTGGCGATGTCGCCGCGCACCGGCAGGCTGCCGTATTTCGCCAGGATGGTCTGGCCCTCGAGCGAATAGGCGAAATCGAGGAACTCCTTCACCACCGCGACCTTGGTGGTGCCCTTGGTGACGACGAAATTATCGCCGCCGGCAAACGACGACCAGCTGCCATCCTTGCCGGGCAGGAAGGTGATGCCGTAGTCGATATCGGGATATTGCGTGTTGAGCGCGCCGATGGCGAAGGCACCGGACGGCGAGATGCCGATATTGCCGGTGGCGAAGGCGGCAAAGAAGTTGGAGCCGGTGTCGGTCTGCGCGCCTGATGGCACCAGGTCCTTCTTGACCATCGAACGGTAGAGGTCGATGGCGCCGCGCATCTGCGGCGTGTCCAGCGTCGCCTTGGAGCCGTCCTCGGTGAGGATGTCGCCGCCCGAGGCCCAGATCAGCGGCGTGAAGGTGAAGATGTTGCAGCCGCCGCAATTGCCGGAGAAATAGAAGCCCTTGATGTCGCCGCCGAGCGCGTTGACCTTTTCGGCGTCGGCTTCGATCTCGGCCCAGTTGGTCGGGCCTTTTTCCGGGTCGAGGCCGGCCTGCTTGAACAGCTTCTTGTTCCAGATCAGCACCGAGGAATCGGCCGAGAACGGCAGCCCGTAGATGCGGCCCTTATAGGTGCCGGTTTTGACATGCGCCGGCGACAGGCTGGCGAAATAAGGCAGCGATTTCGCCCAGTCGGTGATGTCCTCCAGCTGGCCGGCGGCGGCGAAGGACGGCGTGTAGATCAGGTCGAGCGACAGCGCATCGGGCGCCGTGCCCCCGGCGGCGGCAGCACCGTATTTCGGGATGATCTCGGCATTGGGGATGATGTCGAGCTTGATCTGGTTCTGATGCCCCTTGTTGAAGGCATCGACGATGCGCGGCATGAAGTTCGAGCCGTCGGCGCGAACCCAGATGTTGGCGGTGTCGGCGGCGGCCGAGCCGGCCGTTGCCAGTGTGCCCAAAATGCTCGCGGCGATCGCGAGCCCGGTAATGGTGGTTCTCATGCTTCTCCTCCACATGGTTTTAACTCGGCCGCGCTCCCAAACGGGTACTGTCGATACGGCCCGTTTCGTTTCAGCCGTCCGGCGGACGGCCGCATGACTGACGCACCACCAGCCGGCACGGCAGTTTTCTGATGCCCGGCAGAGCGGGTTCGCCGCCGACGAGCGAAAGCAGGGCAAGGCCGGCCTCGCGGCCAAGTGCTGCGAGATTCATGTCGACCGAGGTCAGCGGCGGCCGCGTCGCCTCGGCGACGATCTGCCAATTGTCGAAACCGATGACGCCGACCTCGGCCGGCACGCCGATACCGCGTTCGCGCAAGGCATCGATGACGCCGCGCGCGATCTGGTCGTTGCCGCAAAATACCGCATCGGGTTTTTCGCGCGCGCCGTCGCCGCCGTCGAACAACTTCTTGACGGCCTCGTGGCCCCAAGCCTCCGACCACGGGCCGAGCAAAGGCTCCATGACCGGCAGGCCGTTCTCGGCCAGCACCTCGCGATAGGCCTCGGCGCGGGCATGCACCACGGCAAAGCTCGCGGGACCGCTGACATGGGCGATGCGCCGCCGCCCGAGCCGGCAAAAATGCTCGACCGCCAGCCGCGCCCCGCCGGCATCGTCGGACACAAAAGCGATGGCGCCGGGATCGGGCTCGGTGAAGGCGTAGATCGCCGGAATGCCGAGATTGGCAAGATTGACCGGCAGATGGCGGTCGATACGCTTGCCGGTGGCGATGATGCCGTCGACGCGCTTGTCGAGCATGGCATCGACATGCAGCTGGGCAAGGCGCGGGTCGTCCTCGACATTGCACAGGAACACCGAGACGCCGGCATCGACCAGCGCATCGGAAACGCCGGCCATCAGCGGCAGCGAAAAGCGGCCATAGGTGTCGTTGGTCAACAGTCCGACGGTAAAGGAGCGCCGCCTGAGCAGGCTCTGCGCCAGGCTGTTCGGGCGAAAACCAAGCCGCTGCGCCGTCTCGCGAATCCGGGTCCGCGTCTCGGCCGTCATGCGCCCCTGCCCGTTCAGCGCCTTTGAGGCCGTGGCAACGCTGACGCCGGCAATGGCCGCCACTTCACGGAGCGTGACCGGCTGCTTGGCGGGCGTTGGCTGGACGTCGGACGCCATGATTTAGATATCGATCCTCCCCATTGAGAAAAGCTTTTCTCTTATGGTCCTGCGCGGTGCTGAATGGTGAGGTCAGCGGCTGCGGGGCGAGTTGGGAAAAGGTTTTCTCAAGGGGGAGATTAGGGGAAGGGTTTGGGGATGGCAAGAGGGAATGGCCTGGTTAAAGGCATGTTCGGGCAGGCAACGGCGAATGTATGCCCTGGGTCCACGACGGGCACCGCGATCGAATAATCGCGGTGCCGCAGTCTACCCGTACGGCTAGCAGCTCTCAGTCTGCGGATCGCACGCCTTGTTTTTCTTCTTCTGTGGCTTGGGCTCGACCGCCTGCTCGGGCTCGGCCTGCTGCTGTTCCGCGGCGGGCTGCTTCCTGGCTTTCGGCTTCTCAGGCTTGGCCGCCTGCTCGGGCTCGGCCTGCTGCTGCTCGGCGGCGGGCTGCTTCCTGGCCTTCCGCTTCTCGGGCTTGGCCGCCTGCTCGGGCTCGGCCTGCTGCTGCTCGGCGGCGGGCTGCTTCCTGGCCTTCCGCTTCTCAGGCTTGGCCGCCTGTTCCGGCTCGGCCTGCTGCTGCTCGGCGGCGGGCTGCTTCCTGGTCTTCGGCTTCCCAGGCTTGGCCGCCTGTTCCGGCTCGGCTTGCTGCTGCTCGGCGGCGGGCAGCTTCTTGGTCTTCGGCTTCCCAGGCTTGGCCGTCTGTTCGGGCTCGGCCTGCTGCTGCTCGGCGGCGGGCAGCTTCTTGGTCTTCGGCTTCTCAGGCTTGGCCGTCTGTTCGGGCTCGGCCTGCTGCTGCTCGGCGGCGGGCAGCTTCTTGGTCTTCGGCTTCTCAGGCTTGGCCGCCTGCCCGGGCTCGGTCTGCTGCTGCTCCGCGGCGGGCTGCTCCTTGGTCGTCGGCTTCTCAGGCTTGGCGGTCTTTTCCGGCTTGGCCTGTTCGGTCGTTGCTGCGCCTTCGGTCGGCTTCGATTTGCGGCCAGCCTGAACCTGCTTCACCTCCTCGATGTCTTTGAGCTTAGCTGGTTTGGCATCGGGATCGGCTTTCACCTTACCTTGAAAGACCTTGACCGTATCCTTCTCCAATTTGCCGGACTGCTCGGGTACGTCGGTCTTGCTGACCTTGACGGCAGTCACCTGCTGGTTCGTCTCCTTCTCGATCACATCAACGTCAATGACTTTGTTGATCACCACGTTGTTCTGGATCGTCACGTCGCCGACCGGCTCGGCCGCCTCCACGATGCGGACAAATTCCGGCTCATCACGGATAACGACGGTAGAAATGTCGACAACAAGGAATTCGCGGGTGGGGACCACAACCCAGTAGTAATCCGGCGTCGTGTCGAACGTCACCTCGATTGAAATCAGATCCGGATCGCGGCGCGGCGGCAGCGGAGCCCAAATCACGTGCTCCCGGTCACGACGCCAACTCACCCATGCTGGCGCCCAACGAGTGCCCGGAACCCAGTACCAGCCGATATCGTCGGCATAGCCCCACCGGCCGTAATGGTACGTCGCCCAGCCGAATGGCTCGTCGGATACCCACAGCCAGCCATACTGCTCGGTATAGGCCCAGTGTCCAACGGTATACGGACGCCAATCGTCAGGTACATCAGCCGGCACGAAAACGGACGCTCCGTGATACGAGACCCAATCACCATAGGAAGACAGGTCTTCGTAGAACGTGCTGATCGAAACCTCGGTGGCAGCCCTTGCCTCGGACACAAGCGACAACGGCATGATCGGGTTGGGAATCTCGACGACCGTGAGCAGGCAGCCGGCTACGCCGCCGAGCATGAGTCGTACCGCATGGTGGGTAAGGACGCGTTTCATCCTAATCTTCCTCCGAAACAAATCGCCCTTCATCCTACAAACCCGCCGGCTGCCGGATTGTTCCGCTTTGGTGGCGTTAGCCGGATCCGCTCGCGCGACGGCTGGCATCGCACGATGATGTCAGAGATCAGCGTTGCTTCATGAGGGCGGTGCCCGTCACAAAGGCGCGGCGACAGGTCGTTGGTCAGCGGGCCGACGCGCCAGGTTGTTCGGACGGAAGCCAAGCCGCTGCGGCGTCTCGCGAATTCGGGTCCGCGTCTCGGCCGCCCCCTGCCCGTTCAGGGCTTTCGAGGCCGTGGCGACGCTGACGCAGGCGGCGGCCACCTCGCGGAGGGTGACCGGCTGCTTGGCGGGCGTTGGCTGGACATCGGGCGCCATGATTTGGATTTCGATCCGCTAAATCCACTCTGTGGCTTGCGTCTCGAACAGATCAAGAACAGAATGGGTTGTGACGGATGAAAACGAATCGCGGATCGCTCCTCCCGCCGCCAGCGCCAATGCTGGCGGGCAGTTTGAGGTGCGGGTAGGGGCATTTTTTACCCTCTGCATGCTGGCGGGCGGTGAGCCGCGCGGCCTTGTTGGCGCAACGATACAGTCAGTCGGCCTGCAGCAAAGGATTGCCGGACATCCGCTTGACGACATCGTGATACATGCGACGAATGCGGATGGCTCGAAGGCGACGCTTGAAATCCAGGCGAAGCGAACGCTGACGTTCACTGCAAGCGATGGCGAATTTGGGGACGTTGTCGGACAGGTGTGGAAAGCGGCGCAGAAGCCGGAGTTCGAGACCCAACGATATCTGACGGCCGTGGCCATCGCGCGCACGACGACGCTGATTGAGCAAGCAGTACAGGAGGTGCTGCACTGGGCACGGCAGCGGCCGGACGCAGCCTCCTTTATGGCCAATATCAGACGGAAAGGCTTCGCTTCCGACCCGATGCGAGGCTTCGTCAAAGTCTTCACCGACAATCTTCAACGGCATGGGGCGCCAACTGACGATGAAACGGTGTGGCGTTTGCTGCGCCGGTTTCAGGTACTCGTTTTCGACTTTGAATCCGCGGGATCAGACTATGAGCACAGGGCTCGGGAACGGTGTCGGTTTGTGCTGGCATCTGACCAGGCCAGCCGAGCGGGCGATCTTTGGTCCCAGCTGATCGTTGACGCAGAAGCCTCAGCCAGGGGAAGCGGCTCGCGCACGCGAGCCGACGTAATCAGCAAACTGTCAGCCGAAGAGGGGTTCCGGTTTGGCGATGCCGCCGATCTAAAAGGGACGATGGCCCTCCTGGCCGATAGCGCCCAGTTGGCGCTCGGCGAGATCGGCAACGAGGTGGGCGGTGTGCGGCTCGCCCGGACATCGCTGATTGAAGAAGCCTGTGAGGCGCTGGGACGGACGCGCGTTCTTAACATTGTGGGTGCTCCCGGCGCCGGTAAGTCGTCCGTTTTGAAGCACCTGGCCGAGCTTCTGCGACCAGAGGGACGCATCATCGTCCTGCGGAACGGGCGCATCGTGCCGGGTGGTTGGCCGCGGATGGCCCATGAAATCGGCTGCACCGTTCCTTCGGACCAATTCTTCAATGAACTTGGAGCGGGTGGTGGTACCACGCTGTTCATCGACAATATCGACCAGGTCGACGATGGGAAGGAGCGGGCGACCGTCACCGACCTATTGGCCGCCGCCGCGAAATACCCAGGCTGGCACGCGATCGTAACGAGCAATGAAGCAAGTTCGGATTGGAAGACGGTGCTTCCGCCGGCACTGTTGCCGGATATGGCGGTGCTTAAAGTCCCGGACATCTCAGACGACGAGGCCGAGCAACTGTCGGAGCAGAACGCGGCATTCGCCGTTCTCTTGGAGAAAGACCATCCGGCCAAGAGCATTGCCAGAAACCTGTTCTTCCTCTCGCGTATGGTTGTGTTGAGCGCCGGACAGCAGGCCGAGATTTCGTCTGAAATTGACCTGGCCCGTCTCTGGTGGAATTACGGCGGCGGTCGCGGTGAAGATTCCGGCCGGTGGGGGCGCTTGAGAGCGCTGCGCGCGATGGGAGCCGATCTTCTGGCGCAGCCGACGCTTGTCGCCTCGAAGGCCGACAGCCTCGATTCCGCCGTGGTGGCGGAACTGCTGCGCCTTGATGCCATCCGCGAAGAAATCCGCGGCGCAGAAGTCGCATTCCGGCACGATGTCCTACGGGATTGGACCCTCGGCTTCATGCTGGACGAGGATTCAAAACGGATTGAGGCGTTGGCGAAGGATGCCCCTTTGCCAGCGGCCTTGTCCCGTGGCCTGGAAATGGCTGCCCGCGTTGCTCTGGAGGGCGACGAGATCGGGGCTCGATGGCAGAACCTTCTCCAATTGGTGTCGGGGGACACAGTGCACGGTAGTTGGCGGCGACCAATCCTGCTCGCCCTACCGCGCTCAGAGCGTTTTGCGCAGTACTTGCAGTCAATGAATAAGGTACTGCTTGCGGACGATGGCCGCGTGTTGCGTGATGTAGTCCGGCTGATCATCATTGCCGAGACAGAGACTTACGCCGAAGTGTTTGCAAAGGCGCAGCCAAGTCAGCCAGTTCCGCCCGGAGCCAGAGAATTCGTATATCCGACGGGGCGTGGATGGGTAGCCCTGATTGCGTGGCTTGCACTCAATGCCCGATCGCTTCCGCAGCCGACGATCCCGGAAGTCGCCACCGCCTTCCGAGCCTGGCTGATGGCGACCCATATGCTCCAGCTTCCCATAAATGCCGAGGTTGTTGCCATCCTGTTCGAGTGGCTCGCCCTGATCGACGAGGCCGTGCGACCGCGCATGTTTCGGGAGGGAGAGGAGATCCCGCCACTCGTGACAATCCCGCACATCACCGATGCGCATGCGCTCGTCCGAATGACGGCTTGTGCCTTTGCACTGGTCAATCCGGCGGCCGCAAGAAAATACCTTGCGACCCTGAATGCCGGCGAGACGATTCACCGAGAGTTCGAGGCTCTGCTGAAGGGCCGTGGCGCCCTTGCCAAGGCTGCGCCGGCCGAATTCGTGGATTTCTTCCTTGGCGGCGTGATTGAGAAGCCAAAACGGCGGGACTTTTACAGCAGTTCTCGGGATTTGAGGCCATTCGGCATTCATGAGCACCTGTTTATGCCAGCGTCGCCAAGCCAAGGTCCGTTCCTCGAAATCCTCGAACAGGCGCCCGATGAAGGCTTGCGGCTGGTGCGCCGCATCGTTGAACATGCGACAGACTGGCTTCGCAAACAATACGCCAAGGAACGCGTGCCGTTCCCCCGGATCATGATCGCGTTTCCAGACGGCTCAAAATCATTCGAGGGCGATGCCAGCGTTTATGGCTGGCCACGGGTCCCTGTTCCGAGCAGCATGACCACGTCGGCTTTGATGGCATTGGAGGCGTGGGGCCATAGCAGGATCGAGGCGGGAGTGGCTCCAGGGCAAGTCCTCGACGATATTTTGATGGTTCAAGCTTTGCCTTCCTGGCGGTGGCCGTCGACGTCGTTTTGTCACACTGGCCGATTTTCCGCGACGTGGCGTGGCCACTGGCGGCAGCCCCCGAACTTCTTAAGCTCGATGAGCATCGCCACGTTCGGGATATCACTGGCGTCGACCGCTTTCTCGCGTCTGAACGAGAGCCGACGACAGCGAAAGTGAAACGTGCCGATCTTGAGGCACGCGGCTCCCGCAAGAGCAGATTGTTGAACGGTTTCCCATACTACGTCTTCCATGCCGAACCGGAGCTGGCCGACGCGCTTCGGAGATCGCTTGAACAAGCCAGGAGTGAAATCTCGCAGCGACCGTCAGGTGACGAGGATCCGCTTCACGGCCTGCGTGCGCTGGCAAACCGTGCCGCGCGCATGATGGATCGGATCAACTGGCAGTCTGGAAGCCATGTGAACGCAGATGGTTCAACGGTGCAGTTTGTCGAGTATGTACCAGACCCGGACGAACAGCGGTTGATCGCTGAAAAGAACGCAGAGGTGGCGGCAAGCACTCGGCATTTCAACATCCGTGCCAGTATTGAGCTCGCCTTGACCGATCCGGGACGCTCCACGCCGGAGATTGTCGCGGATGGCATTACGTGGGCGAAGCAACAGCCCGACGACCTCGCCCCGGTTTCCGAAGATACCGACCGCGATGAGTTTGACGCCGAGTGGGACCGCCGCGCAATTGTCATGGCCGCAGCGCTCGCCGCGCGCGATTACCGAGGAGATGACCGCGCTGAAATCCTTCATTGGGCGGAGGAGGTTCTCGATCGAGCTGCTGCGGGACCCGCTCGGGAGAGCTACGGCAATAACCAGATCGTCTACGACAAGGTCGCAATCTCAGCACTCGGATTGATCGCCATTTATCGCGAGAATCCGACCGTCACTGTGCGGGACAAACTGTTGGCTTTGGCCGCTAATCCCGGCCTCCCGGTTACGAATGCGCTCGGCGGTGCATTCGTTAATTGGAAGACGGACAGGATCCTACCTGCAATCATCCGCATCATGCTGGCGAGTTCAAGCTATCCGCGTCGCCGCGATACGGAACCGGACAAACGGGCAGTTGAGCAGGCGCATGCCCAAAGGGTCGGAAACGCTGTTGCCGCCGAGCTCGCTTGGCTTTCCGGCCAAGGCGAGGAACCGGGCTGGCCTACGCTGCCAGCGTGGCTCACTCGGCCCAAACGTTATCTCCAATTGCCTGGGTTTACGGTGGAGAAGCCCCGAAAGCGGCATGCAGAACCGCCTGACGCCTACGCCAGCGAGCAGCGATTGGGCGAAATCGTAGCCCACTTGGTTCCATTGACCGTTGGCACGTTGCCGGACTGGCTCGTGCCGCTCACGGAGCATCTGATGGCATGGACCCTCGCGGCCAACGCGTCGGAAGATGGTGAGCGAGAATCTGAAGGCCGGCCATTTACGTGGAACGCGCAGTTCTATGACTATCTTGGGATCCTGTGTGCGGCTCTGCCGCAAGAAGAGGTCGTCAAGAGCTTCGTCCAGCCCATCACCGAACTCGGCGATGAGGCGTTCCATGACGGCATGGCCGGCCTGCTCAGAGGCTTCGATCGGGCCGTGCTGTCTTCCAATGCGACAAAGCCCGCCTATCCGGCGGCTATGCGGACCGCATTGGCCGAGCGGTTGAAGAGCACGCGGAATTATCGGCAACTAAACTGGAGGAAGGAATTTACCACCGAGGTACACGCCGCCGACGCGCTGACGGCCATGTTCTTCCAGCGGTCAGGCATCCTGCAAACACGTCGTCCGAGCGTTCCTGACAATTGGGATGGTCTCGAAGCGGTCATGCCGACGCTTACCGGCCTGGCCACAGGCGCTGCCAGTTCAGGCTATCTGGCTGCTTTGTTTCTCGACCTCATCGAGACCTCACGCCGTCCCGCACTATTGCCGTATTTGCTTGAGGCTTTGGGAGCGTGGTGCTCGGCGTATGGGCCTGACACGAGCTTCTGGGTCAGCCACGACATTGGCGGGAGGGTATGCCGCTGGTTGAAGGATGTTCTCTCGGATGACGCAACGGAAGTGCTGGATTCCAGCCAGGTAAAGGCCTTGGTTGATCCTCTCGACATACTGGTTCAGGCGGGGGTGACTTCCGCGCGCGAGATCGAAGAGCTGTTGGTGGTCGGCACGCGCCATAGCTAATCCATCAGCGCGACTGCCCTCTAAAGGCCAAAACAGATGCTGGAGGCTTGGCCGGGATTAACCCTGCCGCTGGAGCTTCGCACACACTCACGCGGTGTCGGCGGAAGGCGCCCTTTCTTGCTGCTGCGGACTTCTTGATTCAGCCACAAGCCCAAATTGCTGGATTTGGCGGCCCAGGAAGCGTAGACTTGCTCCTTGGTTCAGCGATGGAACAGAGACTAGCCGCAATTCTGGCTGCCGATATGGCGGGCTACAGTCGGCTAATGGAGGCCGACGAATCCGGCACGCTCGCTCGCCTTCGGACCCATCGCATAGAACTGGTCGATCCCGCCATCGCGAAGAACAAGGGCCGGATCATCAAGACCACTGGAGACGGCATGCTCGTCGAGTTCCAGAGCGTGACCGATGCCGTTAAATGCGCCGTGGAAATCCAACAGCGCATGAAACGGCGCAATTCGGATGTGCCGCAAGAACGGCGTATCGAATTCAGGATCGGCATAAATCTCGGCGACATCATTTTCGACGACGAGGATATTTTCGGCGACGGCGTCAATATTGCCTCGCGCATCGAGCAACTCGCCGATGTCGGCGGTATCTGCGTGACCGCGGCGGTGGCGACCCAAATTGCCGACCGTCTCGAAATCGCCATGGAGGATTTGGGCGAGAAGACGCTGAAGAACATCAGCCGCCCGGTTCGCCTCTATCGCGTCGGGTTTGACGGCCCTGTCCTGCCGCAAGTCGAGGCAAAGCGATCCATCTCGAAGCCTTCGATTGTGGTGCTGCCGTTCAGCAATATGAGCGGCGACCCCGAGCAGGAATTTTTCGCGGACGGACTGACCGAGGACATCATCACCGAACTGTCCCGCCACCATGAGCTGTTCGTCATCTCGCGCAATTCCGCCTTCGTCTACAAGAACCGCGCCGTGAATGTGCGCGAGGTGGCCGAAAAACTCGACGTCCAATATTTGGTGGAGGGAAGCGTCCGCAAGATCGGCGACCGGGTGCGCGTGACGGTTCAGCTCATCGACACGGCGAATGACGCCCATATCTGGGCGGACAAATATGACCGGAAGCTGGACGACATATTCGCTATACAGGATGAGGTGACCGCGGCGATCGCAGCCACGCTGCCCGGCCGTGTCGAGGCGGCTCAGCGGGACCAGCTCGCGCGGGCGAAACCTGCAAACATGGCCGCGTATGAATGTGTGCTTGCTGCCAAGGTGCTGCATCACCGAAGCACGATTGCGGATAATGAACGCGCGCAAACCTTGATAGAAAGGGCCGTCACGCTCGACCCCGATTATGCCCATGCCCATGCCTGGCGGGCCTGCATTCTTGGCCAGGCCTGGGTCCATAACTGGTGCAAAGACAGGGATGCCGTCTGGAACAACATTTCGGCAGCGCTGGACAGGGCGCTGGCGCTGGACAACAACGATGCCGATGTCCACCGCATCCTCGCGGCAGTCAACGTGAACAACAACGAGCTGACCACAGCGCGCTACCATCAAGAGCGGGCGCTGGCCCTCAATCCCAATTACGACCTCGTGGTGGTGCAGCAAGGCGAGCTATTGACATGGCTGGGGAGGCCGGAAGAGGGAATCGAATGGATCCGCAAGGCAATGCAGTTGAACCCGCACCACCCGGAGAGGTTCTGGAGCCATCTGGGGAAGGCGCACTTCGCCGCGCGCCAGTATGGCGAGGCGATCGAAGCTTTCATGCATCTGTCGACCATGGACTCGGCTCAGCACGCTTTCGCGGCTGCCTGCTACGGCTGGCTCGGCGACGAAATCGCGGCCGCGGCGCATCTGGGCAAGATCAGAACGCTCGATCCCCAATTCGACCTCGATTCATTTATCGCCACCCTGCACTATGCCCAGGAGTCCGATGTGCAGCACGTCCGCGAAGGACTGCTGAAAGCCGGTATTGCCCACCTCTAGCCAGCCCGTAACTACAAACCAGATCCAATCGGCGACAGGCAAAAAAGACCGCCCCCGACCCGATGCGGACCTTGTGGCATGACCGAAGGGCGGCGGCTTAGTGTCAGAGGCGGCCATCGCTCTTTGGAAGCGAATAGGGAAAAAGCCCTCCCCCTGAAAAAGCGCCGCGCTAGTTGACGGCGCATGTCGCATAAGGCCCGCGCCATTCGGCCCTGCCAGAAAGGAACCCGCCATGAGAAAACTCATCGTCACCGAATTCATCAGCGTCGACGGCATCGCCGAGGTCGAGAAGCTGCCGAGCGTCGCCTGGAACGATGAGATGCAAAAGTTCAAGGACGACGAGCTTGCCGACAGCGGCGCCATGCTTTTGGGGCGCACGACCTATGAGATTTTTGCCGGCTCGTGGCCCAAGGAGACCGGAGATTTCGCCGACCGGTTCAACGCGCTGCCGAAATATGTCGCTTCGACGAGCTTGACGGCGCTCGACTGGCAGCCGGCCGAGCTGCTGCAGGGCGCCTTGCCGGACGCGGTCAGAGGGCTGAAGCAAGGCAGCGGCGGCAACATCTATGTGCATGGCAGTCTCAGCGTCGCGCAGGAATTGCTGCGCCATGGCCTTGTCGACCGCATCAGGCTGCTCAGCTACCCCGGTGCCGTCGGCCAGGGCAAGCTGCTGTTCCCGCCCGGCGCGCAATTGCCACTCGAGCTGATTTCCGCCAGGCAATTCAGCAACGGCGTGGTGGCGCTGGAATATGCGGCCGGGATGGCGTGATGAAGGCTAATCTCCCCCCTTGAGGGGGAGATGCCCGGCAGGGCAGAGGGGGGCGCGGAAGAACGCCGGCCTTCGTTTCAATCTGTGATGAACTGGAAACTTGCGCGCGTACGCTATGCAACCGACTGATAGGTCGGCGGGACAGCGCCCCC
This sequence comes from Mesorhizobium sp. ISC25, assembly GCF_042295465.1. NCBI lineage: Bacteria > Pseudomonadati > Pseudomonadota > Alphaproteobacteria > Hyphomicrobiales > Phyllobacteriaceae > Mesorhizobium > Mesorhizobium sp. ISC25. The sequence goes on from NZ_CP135441.1 coordinate 1,859,141, forward strand.
CTCTGGCCTGCCGGCCATCTCCCCCACTTGGGGGGAGATCGCAGCTTCCGCCTCGGCGCTCATCCTGCAACGCTGGTGATTGGCGAAAGCGCCGATGACAGCCAATCTCCCCCCTCGTGGGGGAGATGCCCGGCAGGGCAGAGGGGGGCGCGAAGGATCGCCGGCCTTCGTTTCAACTGTGATGAGCTGGAACTTGCACGGGTACGCTAATGCCATCGACTGATAGGTCGGCGGGACAGCGCCGCGCTCTGGCCTGCCGGCCATCTCCCCCACTTGGGGGGAGATCGCAGCTTCGCCCATCAGCGCCCCCGCCCGCCTGCCTCCACCTTCTGCTCGGTCGCAATCAGCATCTCGACAAAGCTGGTCACCTTGGGCGGGCGGAAGCGGGCGGCGGGGTAGACTGTGTAGATCCCGCCCGCGGGCAGCCGCCACTCGGGCAGGATCTGCACCAGCCGTCCGGCGGCGAGCTCGTCCCGCACCAAAAAGTCCGGCAGCACCGACAGGCCGGCGCCGGCGCGGACGGCCGCCAGCACTGCCGGCGTCGCGTCGATCGAAATCGTTGCCTGCATGCGCACGGACTGCTCGTCATCGCCGCGCGAAAATTGCCATAGCAGCGGTTCACGCAGCGCCATGTTGGCGACGAAGGGCAGACCGGCAAGGTCTTGCGGTTCGCCGGCGGTGAACCGGTTTTCAAAGCCGGCGCCGCATACCATGAATTGTTGGAAGGTGCCGATGCGCCGCGCCTGCAAGCTGGAATCGGCGAGCCAGCCGACGCGGATCGCCACGTCGATGTGGCCGGAAACCAGGTCGATCGTCTCGTCGCCCAGTGTCAGCTCCACCCGGCAGCCGGGATAGCGCGTGCTGAAGGCGGCGACCACCGGCACCACCGCCGACGTGCCGTAGTCGTTGGACGCGGCAATGCGCAGCGTGCCGGTCGGCTCGGCGGCCGCCTGCGCGAGCTCGTCGAAGGCATCCTCGGCCTGCTGCAGGACTTGCAGGCAGCGGGCATGGAATGTCCGGCCGGCTTCGGTCGGATGGACGCGCCGCGTTGTGCGGATCAGCAGCGTCGTTCCGACATCGCGCTCCAGCCGCGCCACCTGCTGGCTGACCACCGCCTTGGTGATGCCCAGCCGCTCGGCGGCCCGCGTGAACGACCCGGCATCGACCACCGCCGCGAAATAGGCCAGCCGGTTCAGGTTCATGCTTCGCTCATGGCAGATGCAGTCTCATTGTCAGGCAACAGCATACATTACGTCTATTTTGTCGGCCTTCAATACGCATTCCGCTTCTGCCATCTTGCGGGCATCGAGGCTGCGCGCCGCCGAGTTCCGCATTCCCAGGAGACATCCATGTTCACACGGAGAGCCATCATGAAAACCACCCTCGCCGCCGGCGCTGCCGCGGTCTTTGCTCCCGCCGGGCTTGGCCATGCGGCCGGCGGGCTTTCCTGGAAGCATTTTCCAGCCGGACAAAACGGCTTCTTCCGCGCCCCCGTGCTGGTCTCCGGGGCGACTGAAGCCGTGCTGGTCGATGGCGGTTTCACCTACCCCGACGGTCGGGCCGTGGCCGAGGCAATCAAGGCGAGCGGCAAGACGCTCACCACCATCTATGTCAGCCAGTCCGACCCGGACTATTATTTCGGCCTCAAGCCGATCAGGCAGGCGTTCCCGCAGGCACGGGTGATCGCCGCCGCCGAGACGGTGGCCGCCATCAACGGCAATGTCGAAAAGAAGCTCGCCGTCTGGGGGGCGCAGCTGAAGGAGAATGGCCCGCAGGCGCTCGCCGATGTCGTCATCCCCGAAGCGTTCGACGGCAAGACGCTCAGCGTCGATGGCGAGAGCATCGAGATCGTCGCCGCGGAAGGCCTCGCCAACCGGCGCTATCTCTTCGTGCCATCGCTGAACGCGGTGTTCGGCGGGGTGATGATCTTTGCCGGCGTGCATGTCTGGACCGCCGACACGCCGACCAGGGAACTGCGCGCCGCCTGGATCGCCAATCTCGACAAGATCGCGGCGCGCAAGCCGGCGATCGTCGTGCCCGGGCACATGACGCCTGAGGCCGCTACGGACCTTTCAGGCGTCGAGCACACCAAGACCTATCTCATCGCCTTCGAGGAAGAACTGGCCAAGGCCAAGGACGCCGCCGCGCTGAAGGGCGCCATGGAAGCCCGCTTCCCCGGCCTCGGCATGGGCGTTGCGCTCGACATCGGCTCCAAGGTTGCCACCGGCGAGATGAAGTGGGGCTGAGAAGGGCGCCAATCGCGAGCTGATCCGCGCCACTTACGAAGGATACGCTCATGGTCCAGCGGGCGCTGACCCCGGACGCCTGACGCCTATCATCCGCCGAGACGGTTGGTGCGCTTGCTGGCTTCGGCTTTGGCGCGCGCGTCGACCGCCTTTTCGATCTCGCGCTTCAGCTCGTCCTTGATCGCCACCGTCTCGGCCATCAGCGCCTCGACCTTCATGAAATCGAGCACCCGGTATTTCGACACCGCCGGCCGGATCAGAATATCGGGCCGGCTCTGGTTCAGCTTGCTGGCGATGATCGACTGCATCATCAGCTGCGTGGCGCCGAACATCAGGTCGACAGAGGTCGGGAATTTGCGACCCGCCTCGGCCGGCGCGCCGACCACGTCGACGGCGATGATGATGTCGGCGTCGAGCTCGATCAGGTCGAACGGCACCGGATTGTAGATGCCGCCGTCGATCAGCAGTCTGCCGTCGCGCATCACCGGGCGGAACACCGCCGGGATCGCCGCCGAGGCGGCCAGCGCCGAATGCAGCTCGCCTTCGTCGAGCACCGCGAGCTTGTGGCCATAAAAGTCCGTTGCCGTCACCTTCAGCGGTATTTTGAGTTCGGCGAAGGTCTCGGGTATGGCGTCGGGCAGGAATGCCTTGAGGATGCGCTCGACATTGAACTGGCTGACCCGCAAGCCGCCCTGCACCGCCTCGGCAAAAGTGCCGGGCCGCGCCCGCCACATGCGCGTCGCCACTTCGGCGCGGCGGCCGAGGATCGAGCGCGTATAGTCGTGGATGTCCTTGCCGGTCATGCCCGAGGCCATGCCGGCGCCCATGATGGCGCCGATCGACGAGCCGGCGATTGCCGCCGGCCTTATGCCCAGCTCGTCCAGCACCTCGATGACATGGATATGCGCCAGCCCACGCGCGCCGCCGCCGCCAAAGGCGATGCCGAAGCTAGGGCTCATCCCTTGTTGGCCGCGCCGAGCTTCGGCCCTACCACCATGACGGCCGGCTCGGCGGAGAGCAGCTTTTTCGCCGCTGCCTTGACCTGGTCCAGCGTCACCGCGTTTATCAGGGCGGCGCGGCGCTGCATGTAGTCGATGCCGAGCTTGCCAAGCTGGATCTCGACCAGCGTTGAGGCGATCGCGCCGGAGGAATTCAGATTGTTGATGGCATAGGCACCGATCATGTATTTCTTGGTCGCCGCCAGCTCGGCTTCGGTCGGCCCCTCCTCGGCCATGCGCTTGACCACGTCGCGCACCACGGCCAGCGTCTCGGCCGCCCTGTCGGCGCGGGTCGAGGTGGTGATGGACAGCGCCTCGGAGTGCTCGTGGTCGACGAGGTCGGAGCTGACGCTGTAGGCCAGGCCGCGCTTTTCGCGCACCTCGTCGAACAGCCGCGAGGTGAAAGTGCCGCCGCCGAGGATCTCGTTCATCAGCACCGCGGCAAAAAAGTCCGGCGCATTCCGCTTCACGCCGGGATAGGCGAGTTGCAGCGAGGCCTGCGGCTGGTCGTAGACGACCTCGAGCTGCTGGCCGAGCTTCAGGTCGATGTCGGGAACGGGCGTGAGCGCCTGCTTTTCCGGCAGGCTGCCGAACACCAGGTCGAGCTTCTGCTTCAGCGTCTCGGCGTCGATGGCCCCGACCACCGCGACATGCAGGCCGTCGCGGGCGAAATTCGCCTTGTGGAAGGCGCTGAGATCGGCCGGCGTGATCGTCGCGATGCTTTGCCTGGTGCCCTGGTCGGGCCGCGCATAGGGATGCCTGCCGTAGATCGCGTCCAGCCATTTGCGCTGGGCGAGCGTATCGGGATCGCGCTCGTTGGCGATGATGCCGGACAGGATTTGCGAGCGGATGCGGTCGATCGGCACCTGGTCGAAGCGCGGCTGGTTGACCGCCACCCGCAACAAGTCGAAGGCGCCGTCGCGCTGCTCGGCCAGCATGCGCATTGAGCCGTAGATGCCGTCGCGCTGCGCGTCGAAGCTCATCTCTGCACCGACATCGTCGAGCTTGATCTGGAAGGCCTCGCTGTCGAGGTTGCCGGCGCCTTCGTCGAACAGGCCGCTCATCAGATTGGCAAGCCCTTCCTTGCCGGGCGGATCCTGCGTCGCGCCGCCATCGAAAACGAAACGAATGGCGACGATCGGCACCGAATAATCCTCCACCAGCCAGGCGGTGATGCCCTTCGACGAGGTCACCTCCTGGATGTTCATGGCCGCACGAGCGGAAAGCGCCGGCAGGACGAGGAAGACGAGGGAGAGGATGAGGGTTGCTAGAAGAGGGCCGGAGCGCGCGCGCTTCCCTTCTCCCCTTGTGGGAGAAGGGGAGGAGCCCAGGGGAGAAGGCAGAGCGGGACCGTGCTGGTTCATCATCAAAATCAATTCCCAGCCTGGGTTTGCGGCAGAAGATAGCCGGTCGTTGCGTGGTCGAGATTGAGATAGCGGGCAGCGACCGCCTTGACCTGGTCGGCGGTGACCTTGCGGATGCGGTCCGGCCATTGCTGAACGTCCTGGACGTTGCCGCCGGTGGCGAGCGTCGAGCCGTAGATGTTGGCCATGTCCTCCTGCTTGTCGCGGGCAAAGATCATCGAGCGGACGAAACGGTCCTTGGACTTTTCCAGCTCGTCGCTGGTGACGCCGTCTTTCGCAATGCGGGCGATCTCGGCGTCGACCGCGGCTTCGATGTCGGCAAGCTTGGCATCGCCGCGCGGCGCGCCATAGACGGTGAGATTGGTGTCGTCGAGCATGGTGCCCTGGAAGAAGGCGCCAGCCTCGGCGGCGATGCCTTGCCTGACGACAAGCTCCTGGTAGAGCCGGCTGCGGTTGCCGCCGCCGAGGATTTCGGACAGCACGTCGAGCGCTTCGGCTTCGCCCGGTTTTGCCGTGTGATAGGACGGAACCACCCATTGCGTGGTGAAGCTCGGCACGCTGACGCGCCCGTCGGTCAGCGTCACCGTGCGCCTGGTGTTCTGCTCGGGCTCGACGGGGCGGATGCGCGGTGGCAGATCCGGGCCGCGCGCGATCTTGCCATAGGTCTTTTCGGCCAGCGCCTTGACCGTTTCCGGTTCGACATCGCCGGCCACCACCAGCACGGCGTTATTGGGTGTATAATATTTGTTGTAGAAAGCCATCGCGTCGGTGCGGTTCAGCTTCTCCATCTCCTGCATCCAGCCGATGACCGGAATGCGGTAGGGCTGGTTCTGCCACAGCGTCGCGTCGATCTCCTCGTCGAGCACCGCCTGCGGATTTGAGTCGATGCGCGAGCGGCGCTCCTCGAGGATGACGTCGCGCTCGGTCTTGATGACATCGTCGTTGAGGATGAGATTGCGCATGCGGTCGGCCTCGAAGCCCATCATCTCAGCGAGCGCCTGCGGCACCACCGTCTCGTGAAAGGCGGTGTAGTCGTAGGAGGTGAAGGCGTTGTCCGAGCCGCCGATGGAAGCGACGGCGCGGTCGAGCTCGCCGGCCGCATGGTCGCTGGTCGCCTTGAACATCAGATGCTCGAAGAAATGGGCAATGCCGGACTTGCCCGGCGGCTCGTCGGCGCTGCCGATCTTGTACCAGACCATATGGGTGACGATCGGGGCGCGGTGATCGGGGATGACGACGACCTCCATGCCGTTGTCGAGCAGGAAATCGGTCACGACGCCATCGTCAGGATTGTTATCCGCCAGAGCCGGCGCGGCCATCACCAGAGCCAGTCCCAAGAGCGTTCCGCGCAGCCATTCAGCCTGAAATGTCATAGATGGCTCCGGTTTGTGATGGGACGATAGGCGGGGTTGCTGGTCGAGGCAAAGCGAATTGTTCGTCATTTTGAAGGCGCCATCGTGGAACCCGAACTCAGGCGGCCTCGATGAACCGGATGACCGTCTCGCCATAGTTGCGCTCGTCGACCAGCGAAAAGCCCGGCCCTGCCTCGAACGGCGCCGCCGCCGCTTCCTCGATGACGCAGAGCGCGCCGGGGGCGAGCCAGCCGCCGGCCTTGGCCGAGCGCAAAGCGCGTTCGCCAAGGCCCTTGCCATAGGGCGGATCGGCGAAGACCAGGCCGAATACGGCGATGGTGCCTGCCTCGCCCAAGGCCGTCGCGTCGCGGCGGAATATCTTGGTGCGGCCGGTGAGGCCGAAGGCCTCGACATTGGTGCGGATCAGGCCGCGCCCTTCGGCGGATTCTTCGATGAAGACAGCGTAGGAGGCGCCGCGCGACAGCGCTTCGAGGCCGAGCGCGCCGGTGCCGGCGAACAGGTCGAGCACACGCGCGCCGTCCAGTTTTTCGGAAAAGCGATGCGCCAGCACGTTGAAGACCGCCTCACGCGTGCGGTCGGTGGTCGGGCGGATGGCAAACGTACGGGGCGTCGCCAGCGGACGCCCGCGAAACTCACCGCCGACGATCCGCATTGCTTCCTTTCGGGCCGCCGCGCGGCCGGTCGCCACCGCCATCCGGGCGCTCGCCACGCGGTTTGCCGAACGGCTTTGCACCGCCGCCTTGCGGCTTGCCGCCGGGCTTGCCGTAAGACGGCTTGAACGAGGCCTTGCGCGCCTTGTTTTCTGCCGCCTTGGCGGCGTCTGCCTCCGCCCTGCCCTTGCCGATCGGCCGTGCGCCCGGCGCCATCCAGACATTGGCCTTGCGCTGGCCCGGCGGCTCGATCGGCCGCTGCTCGCGTTCGGATTTCTTCCCACCGAAGCCGCCACGAGGCTTGTCGCCACGGGGTTTGTCCCCGAAGTCGCCGCGTTCAGGTCTGGGGCCACGCTCGCCAAAGCTCTTTTTCGGCCCAAAGCTCCTGTCGGGGCTTGTCGACAGCTTGCCGAGCGCTTCGTCGCGGCTGCCTTCGCGGCGCTTGCGGTTCTTGATCAGGCCGCCCTCGCCGATCGGCCGGCGTTCGCCGTCGCGGGTGAATTTCGGCCGCTCGGGCTCCTCCTCCCGCTCACGCCTGACCGGTTTGTTGGAAAACGGCTTGGCGATATCGGCGTCGAAATTGGCGCCTGATTCCTCGACCAGGCGCTCACCGAGCTGGTCGCGCAGCACGCGGCCCTTGATCTCCAGCACATGGCCTTCCGGCAAATCGTCGAGCTGGAACGGCCCGTAGGAAATACGGATCAGCCGCGTCACGTCGAGACCGAGCGAGCCCAGGATGTTCCTGACCTCGCGGTTCTTGCCTTCGCGCAGGCCGAGTGTCAGCCAGGCGTTCGAGCCCTGCTCGCGGTCGAGCGTCGCTTCGATGGCGCCATAAAAGACGCCGTCGACGGCAAGGCCTTCGCGCAGGCCGGCAAGGGCGCTTTCTTCGACCTTGCCGTGGACGCGCACGCGGTAGCGCCTGAGCCAGCCGGTGGCCGGCAGTTCGAGCACGCGCGACAGGCCGCCATCGTTGGTGAGCAGCAGCAGGCCTTCGGTGTTGATGTCGAGCCGGCCGATGGTCATCAGCCGCGGCAGCCCAGGCGGCAGCACGTCGAAGACGGTTTTGCGGCCTTCGGGATCGCGGTTTGTCGTGACCACGCCGGCCGGCTTGTGGAACAGGAACAGCCTGGTGCGCTCGATCGGCGGGATCTCCATGCCGTCGAGATGGATGATGTCGCCGGGCATCACGTTGAAGGCCGGCGAGGACAACACCTTGCCATTGACCTTGACGCGGCCGGCCGCAATCAGTTCCTCGGCGTCGCGGCGCGAGGCCAGGCCGGCACGCGCCAGCCGCTTGGCAATGCGTTCGCCGGCTTCTTCCGTTGCCTCGACGCGACGCGGGCGCGGCTTGAAGCCGCCCTCCGATGCGGCCGGGGCCCTTTGTGCCCCATGGGGCCGATCGCCGCCAAAATCACGTTTGGGACGATCGCCGAAGTCACGCTTGGGACGATCACCGAAGTCACGCTTGGGACGGTCGAAGCGCCTCTCGCCGCCCTCGACTTCGGCAGCTGCCGGCCGGTCGCCGCGCGGTGCGTAAGGCTTGCGCGGACCTTCGCGCTTTTCATAAGGCTTGCCCTCCGGACGCGGCCCTTTGCTGAACGGCCTGTCGCCGCCTTTGAAGTCGCGCTTCGGCCGCTCGCCTTCGGCAGCTTCTGGCCGGTCGCCGCGCGGCGCATAAGGCTTGCGTGGACCCTCGCGCTTTTCATAAGGCTTGCCTTCCGGACGCGGCACTTTGCTGAACGGCCTGTCGCCGCCTTTGAAGTCGCGCTTCGGCCGTTCGCCTTCGGCCGCCGCCGGCCGGTCGCCGCGCGGAGCGTAAGGTTTTTTGGCGCCGAAGGACGGCTTGCCGCCCTTGCCGTAAGCGCTATCGCGACCGCGCGGCCCCGCCGGTTTCGGGCCGGCCTTGCGCGGGAATTTCTTGTTTTTGTCGTCCATGTGGCCTTTGCTCGTTTGCGCGGGTAGTAACAGGATCGCGCTCTAGTGGCGAGGAGATAATCGGAATGGAAACCGCGTGAAGCGGCAGGATTTCATGGCGCTGGCGCTGAAAGAAGCCGAAGACGCCGCCCTGCGTGGCGAAGTGCCGGTTGGCGCGGTCGTCGTCGGCGGCGATACGGTCGTTGCGAGTGCCGGCAACCGCACCCGCGAGTTCGCCGATCCCACCGCCCATGCCGAGATGCTGGCGATCCGCGAGGCCTGCCGCAAGCTTTCCAGCGAGCGGCTCAGCGGCCACGATCTCTATGTGACGCTGGAGCCGTGCGCCATGTGCGCCGGCGCCATCTCCTTCGCCAGGCTGCGCCGGCTCTATTTCGGCGCTGCCGACGAGAAGGGCGGCGCAGTGGTCAACGGCGTTCGCTTCTTCACGTCACCGACCTGCCACCATGTGCCCGACATCTATCCGGGCATGGCCGAGAACGCTGCAGCAGCGCTGCTGAAAGACTTTTTTCGCGAGCGACGCGGACCCTGATTTTCTGGTCCGGCCGACGATCCAAATCCAAGTCAGCCAATTCAGGCCAGAAAGTCTCTGGCGCCGTCAGGCTACCAAGGCAGCCAGTCGAACATGCCGCCACTCTTGCTCTTGGCGGCCGCCTCCTTCTTGAGGCGTCGTTCCTTCTTGTACTCGTCCTCGCCGAGGTCGCCCTGCGGCGCGGTGGCGGCGGCAGCGCGGTATTGCACCGGCGGCTCGCTCAGATATCTGCGGGTGGTCGGGTCGCCCTGTTTGCCTTCAGCCCGGCGGCGCATGATTTCCGCGGCGCGGCCCTTGTCCGAATCGGCCGGGGTCCAGGCTGGCGGATGGCTCGAGCCCGACTGCTTCAGCGCGGCCTTGACCGACGCCGGATCCGTCTGCACGTCATCGATGACCTGCGCCTGGTAGGCCGGGTCGTCCTGATGCAGGGTGGCATCGGCGCGCAGGCGGGCACGGCGCTGCTCCGGCGATTCGGGCCATTCGGCGCTTGCCGTCTCGATGCTTTCCTGCGGCGGCGGCAAGACTTCCTTCTGCCCCGGCCCTGGCTTCACCAGCGTGGGGCGCGGCTTGTAGTCGATACTATCCTTGCGCTTGGGTGCGAAGGAAAAAGCCCCGGTGAGGTCGCCAGCAAGCTGCGCGCCCGCGGTCTTGTCGGTCCCGTAAGTGGGCGAGCCCATGCAGCCGGACAAGGCGAGGCCCGATACGACAAGCGGCGCCAGCAGCGCAACGCGCGCGTAAGTTCTCTCGGTCATGCCAAAAAGTCCCACTGTAGACAGCCTCTCGATTGCCGCCGGCCAAAGAAAGGTCCGGTCCCCATCGCCTATGCTCTTCCGACGGAATTCCGGCGACAATTTGTCGTCCGGAGTTTCGCGTGTTTACCTCAACCACTCGTTAAGGGCAACGCGCGGGGGCCGATCGGCCGCCCGCCGTGGCATTTGTGCACCGCCTTAACGGCGGCTCAAAGCCTTCAGCTCATGCAGGACAGCTGCGTCACGGGCCGAAACATCCGGGAATTCCGGATCTGAGCCGACATCGGCGGTGTAGCGCCAGGAGCGCGCGCATTTCACCAGGCCGCGGTCCTCCGCCTTCTCGACGACCACGGCGACGCCCTTGACGTCGTCGAGGGTAAAGCTGCCCGCCGGCGCCTTGCCGTGCACGATAACCAGATCGCTGGTGATCGCCATCTCGGCCATGTCGACATCGGCGATCGCCGCTTCGAGTACGGCATCGTCGAGGGTGACGACCGGCACCGCTTCCAGCGAAGAGCCGATGACCTTCTGCGCACGGGCGATTTCCAACGCGCCGGTGACGACACGGCGGACCTGCCGAACCTTGCGCCACTTCTCCGCCAGCGCCTCGTTCTTCCAGTCCGCCGGGATCTCCGGGAACTGGTCGAGATGCACCGAGACGGCATCCGGATGACGGTCGAGCCAAGCCTCCTCCATGGTGAATGGCAGCATCGGCGCCAGCCATTTCACCAGGCAGTCGAAGAGATGACGTACCACCTGCACGGAAGCCTTGCGCTTCACGCTGGAAGGCGCTTCGCAGTAGAGCGCATCCTTGCGGATGTCGAAATAGAAGGCCGACAGCTCGACCACCATGAAGTCGAGCAGCGCGCGGGTGATGCGCTTGAACTCGAAGGCGTCGTATCCCGAGCGTACGACTTCATCGAGCTCGGCGAGCCGGTGCAGCATCAGCCGCTCCAGTTCAGGCATCTTGTCCAGTGGCACCTCCTCGCCGTCGTCATGGGCGAGTGTGCCCAGCATCCAGCGGATGGTGTTGCGCAGCTTGCGGTAGGCGTCGATGTTGGTCTGCAGCACGTTCTTGCCGAGCCGCTGGTCTTCCCAATAGTCGGTCGTCACCACCCAGAGCCGCAAGATGTCGGCGCCGGACTGCTTGATGACGTCCTGCGGCACGACGGTGTTGCCGAGCGACTTCGACATTTTCCGCCCCTCCTCATCCATGGTGAAGCCATGGGTGACGACGGTGTCGTAGGGCGCCCTGCCCCTGGTGCCGCAGCTTTCGAGCAGCGAGGAGTGGAACCAGCCGCGATGCTGATCGGAGCCTTCGAGATAGACGTCGGCCGGCCATTTCAGGTCGGGCCGGTCCTCAAGCGTGAAGGCATGCGTCGAGCCTGAATCGAACCAGACGTCGAGGATGTCCATGACCTGCTGCCATTTCGAGGCATCGTGATTGCCGAGGAAACGCTCCTTGGCGCCGGCGGCGAACCAGGCGTCGGCGCCTTCCTTCTCAAAGGCGTCCATGATGCGCTGGTTGACCGCCTCGTCGCGCAGCACATTGCCGTCGGCATCGGCAAAGACGGCGATCGGCACGCCCCAGGCGCGCTGGCGCGACAGCACCCAGTCGGGGCGCTCCTCGATCATGGCGCGGATGCGGTTCTGGCCGGCGGCGGGCACGAAGCGGGTATCGTCGATGGCTTTCAGCGCGCGGCCGCGCAGCGTCGTGCCGTCGCCAAGCTCCTTGTCCATATAGACGAACCATTGCGGCGTGTTGCGGAAGATGATCGGCTTCTTCGAGCGCCAGGAATGCGGATAGGAGTGCTTCAGGCGGCCGCGCGCGAACAGCGCGTTGCGCTTGATCAGCTCGTCGATGACAGCCTGATTGGCGTTGCCCTTCTTGCCATTGTCGTCGATGACGCGCGCCGCTCCACCCTCGCGGTCCGGGCCGAAGCCCGGCGCGTCCTTGGTGAAGAAGCCGGCATCGTCGACCGTGAAGGGGATCGCAGTGTCGATACCGCGCTGGCGAAGATCAGAGGCTGCATCCATCCAGGCGTCAAAGTCTTCGCGGCCGTGTCCCGGCGCGGTGTGGACGAAACCGGTTCCGGCATCGTCGGTGACATGATCGCCGGCGAGCATCGGCACGGGAAAGTCGTAGCCGCCGCCCAGACCTTTGAGAGGATGCGAAAGCGTAAGATTTTCAAGCTCTTCGGCGCCAACGTTGCGAAGCCGATTCAGAGTGACCTTGGCCTTCGCGGCAGCGTCGTCCGCAAGCTTCTCGGCAAAGATCAGCTTTTCGCCGGGCTGAGGACCAAAGGCGTTCTCGGCCGCCGTTACCTCGTAGAGACCATAGTTGATGCGCGGCGAGTAATTGACGGCGCGGTTGCCGGGGATTGTCCACGGCGTCGTCGTCCAGATGACGACGTTGGTATCAAGCAGATCGAGCGACGTCTGCGTCAGCTTGGGATCCAAGGCTGGCTGCCCATCCTCGATGTTGATGACCTGGCGAGCGAGGCTGACGACCGGAAACTTCGCCCAGATCGTGTCCGACTCATAGTCCTGGTATTCGACCTCCGCCTCGGCCAGCGCGGTACGCTCGACGACGCTCCACATCACCGGTTTGGAGCCGCGATAGAGCTGGCCGGACATGGCGAATTTCAGCAGCTCGCCGGCGATGCGCGCCTCGGCATGGAAAGCCATCGTCGTATAGGGATTGTCGAAGTCGCCGACGACGCCGAGCCGCTGGAATTCGGAACCCTGCACCTTGATCCAATGCGCCGCAAACTCACGGCATTCCTGCCGGAACTCGTTGACCGGCACCTCGTCCTTGTTCTTGCCCTTGGCGCGGTACTGCTCCTCGATCTTCCATTCGATCGGCAGGCCGTGGCAATCCCAACCCGGCACATAGTTCGAGTCATAGCCGCGCATCTGGAACGAGCGGGTGATGACGTCCTTGAGGATCTTGTTCAGCGCATGGCCGATATGGATGTTGCCATTGGCATAGGGCGGGCCGTCGTGCAGCACGTATTTTTCGCGGCCGGCTGCGTCCTTGCGCAACTTGCGGTAAAGGTCCATGTCCTGCCAGCGCTTGACCAGCAGCGGTTCCTTTTCCGGCAAACCGGCGCGCATCGGGAAATCCGTCTGCGGCAGGTAGAGCGTTTTGGAATAGTCGATCGTCTCGGCGGTCTCGGTATCAGTCATTCGTCTGCCATATGCGTTGCCCGGCGGCAAAAGAGCCCGGGCGTTGAACTATCATGATCTGGAAAAAGCGCGAGAGGCCGCGCGCAAGATTCCCGGCGGCTCCGGCGGCGGTCAGGCCGCCCGGAACACCGGGCCTGTAATTCGTATCGCAGTCGCGAGAAGGCGCGCAAAGCTCGTCATGGCTGGGCTTTTAACCGAGACAGGCGATGTTGAAAAGCCCGAACTCTGATGCTTCCTTGCGTTAGGTGCCAATTGCGCATACATTTGTAGGCAAATGGCAAGCAGAATGGCCTGCAGTGCCAAGGAAACATTCATGTCGGTCGCAGCAAGGGCAATTCGCGCAACACACGACTTTTCCGTCCCTACGGAAAAGATCGATCATCTGCGCAGTCTGGGTTTCAGTAGCGAAGAACTCTATCGTATCGTTGCCCCCCGCCGCACGCTGGCGCGTCGCAAGGAACATGCCGAGCCGCTTTCGCCAGCTGAATCCGACCGCGCCCTGCGCCTTGAACGCATCGCCGAGCAGGCGGATCGGGTATTCGGTAGCCATGAGAAAGCCCAGCGTTGGCTGAGAAGCGAGATCATAGCATTGGATGGTGCAAGGCCGATCGATCTCCTTGAGACAGAGACCGGCGCCCACGTCGTTTCCGAAGAGCTTATCCGTATCGACTTTGGCATGCTTGCCTGACGATGCGCATCTGGCGCATCTCCAATTTCGCGGATCTCTCGGGTCGTGGCGGAACGCTCGTTGATGGAAGATGGAACAGGCGCGGGATGCCCATCGTCTATTGCACCGACCACCCTTCGACGGCACTGCTGGAGATACTGGTGCATGCGACGCGCGAAACCGTTCCGGAAACCTACCAGCTCATCGAAATCGACGTTCCGGACGGAATAGAAATGACCGAACCGGTTATCCATGACGGCTGGGACAACGACATGGAATCGACACGGCGACAGGGCACGGACTTTCTCTCGGCCAATCATTACGCGCTCATGAAAATTCCTTCGATCATAATGCGCAAAGCAAACAACTATCTGCTCAACCCGACCCATGACGATGCGTCACGCATTACGATTGCGGGCCTATACCGTTATCCGTTCGACAGCCGTTTGATCAAATGAGCCGACGCCCACCCGCTCACATCGAGAAATCGAAGCGATAGGTCGTCGACACGCCGATCATGAACTGATCCCTGGAGCCCCGCTCCTTGACCAGGCTGGAATCGGCGGCCGGGCCCATCAGGCGGGAATATTCGCCGAAGAGGCTGGCCGTCATCGGCTCGGTCACCTTCCAGGTCACTGCGCCGCCCAGGCCCGCCGACTTCACCCCGCCGCCGGGATGATATTCGCTGAGCCCCGAGGCCAGGGACTCCTTGGCATCAACACCGTAATAGGCGTCGAAATAGTCCGATGAGGTGAACGAAACGCGCGGCCCGCCGGAAATCCTGACGTCGGGCGTCACATCGTAAAAGGCGTCGGCGGCGATGTCGGCGACAAAGCCGTTATGGGCGCGAATGCCGTGCCGCAATTCGGCGCGGGCACGCAGCCAATCCAAAGGATAGAATTCGAAGAAGCCGCCGGCCTCCCCGCCCCAGCGCACCGGGTCGAGACCCTTCAATTCGTCGGCATCACCACCGTCGCGGGAAAACAGGAACTTGCCTGTCAGGCCGGCGCGGACGGCGCCATCGTCGATCAATGCCAATGAGATATTGTCGTTGCGCGAGGTGAAGCGCGTCGCGGGACCAGCCTTGCCGAGCGAGATGATCGGCGAGGCGCTGAGCAGGTACTTCTTGCCGCCCTCGAAATTCGGGGCAACCATGCCGGTGGCGCCGACCGTCAGGTACCAGTCTCCGGACAGCCAGCCGAAGGTGCCTTCGCCGGCCTTGGCAACGCCGCAGGTGCCGAGCATGAATGCGGCCAAGACCGTCGGGATCGTCGGGACTGACCGCATCGTTACTCCATACGTCGAACGCATTGGCCGATACAACCAGCCTTGACTGAAGCCATGGCGCCAGTTCGGTAAAATTTGACTTAATATCCGTAACATTGGCGGCGTTGGCCGGCCTGTTCCGCATTGCAGCCGATTGTTTGGCGCACCAAGATACCAGGGGTCTTGAATGCGCCAGCAACTGTCATCTTCCAGCTTGGAATGTCTCGGCTGCTGTTGGAATTTTGCGACAGCCGTATGAACCCTAGCTGCTCACCCAAGGGTTACAAACATTAGCGGACAAACATGCCGGCGCTGTGAAGAGCGCGCCGACCGGCACTCAACCCCGCGTTCCAAACCGGCCAAGCGTGAATCATATGCGGCCAAATTTCGAGACGTACTTTGATGTCGGCCGCGCCGGCGGCTTCGGCGAGCCGAGTTGCGTCCGACAACAGCGTCTCGGCCGAACCGACTTGTATAAGCATTGGGGGAAATCCGCTCAGATCGGCGAACAAAGGCGAGATCAGCGGATCGCGCCGACCAACGCCATTGGGAACATAGGCGGTTGCCAGTTCCTCCAAATACGCCCGGTGGATGATAGGGTCGATCGCGTCCTTCGTTGATAGTGTCGCGCCGGACATCGAAAGGTCCGTCCAGGGCGAAACCAACCAAAGACATCGCGGCAACGGCTCGCCTGCCGCGCGCAATATACTGACCAGACACTGGGTGAGGTTGCCGCCCGCACTGTCTCCGCCAACCACGATGCGATCCGGCGCGATCCCTTGCCGCCTCAGAAAGCGCCACGCCGTGAGTGCGTCTTCATGTTGTGCGGGGAAAGGATGTTCCGGTGCGCGTCGATAGTCGATCGCGAGGGTGCGCATTCCCATTGCCCGACCTGCCTCGGTAACCATTCGACGATGACTTTTAAGAGAGCCGGAGCAGTAGCCACCACCGTGGAAAAAGAGCAAAACCCTATCCCTGTCACTCCCAGGCGCCAGGGACCACTCTCCCTCGAGGCCATCGAAAACCACATGCTCGCATCGGATGTCGTCCGCAATCGGCCACACCGAACCGACTTCGTCGAGCCGTGCGCGGCGTTCGTCCCAGCGGACCGTTCGTGGTTTAGACGTCAACAGCCTGCGGACGGCGTTAATCTCCATCAGATCGAGGTGTTCGTCCACATCGCTCATTTTGCTTCCCTAGCCTCATCAAGCGTAGAAAACGGCATACAGCAGCAGCCACACGTCATCGATAAAGGGCCAATGCCAGCGCTGGGAATTTTTCGTTACACTTGCGCCATGGCGAATACACGGGACGACGGGTCGCCCGTAAACCCGCTTGTCATCTTTTAGCACTGGCCCACCCCCCGCACATGATCGAATATTCTATCTGGTATTTGGCCGCTTCGGGTCAAAAGCGGAGGTCTGGCAAGCGGATCGCTCGGGAGTGTGGCGCTCACAGCCTGCTCGCTGGACGGGCAAGGCGATCGGCGCTACTTTCCGGAACAAAGAAGCTGGGCAACCTTTAGGGAGAGGGCGATGACACTGCATGGCGATGCCTTGAAAGATGCGATCAGCCAGACGCGGGCGAAATGGGGATGGTTCGTCGCGCTCGGGGTGCTGCTGCTTGTCTTCGGCGGCATTGCCTTCGGCAATCTGTTCATCGCAACCGTCGCCTCGGTCTTTGTCGTGGGCTGGCTGATGCTGATGGCCGGCGTTGTCGAAATCATCCATGCCTTCGGCGTGAAGACATGGGGCCGCTTCTTCTATTGGCTGCTCAGCGGCCTCCTCTACGCCGTCGCCGGCTTCTTCGCCTTCGACAACCCGGTCCTCGCCTCGACGGTGCTGACCTTCCTCCTGGCGGTCGCGCTGCTTGCCTCAGGCGTGCTCAGGGCCTGGGTCGGCTACAGCCACCGGCCGCAGCCGGGCTGGGGCTGGGTGGTCGCGGCCGGCGTCATCAGCGCGCTGGCTGGACTGGTCATCGCCATGGGCTGGCCGGTCAACAGCGTGTGGGTGCTGGGCCTGTTCCTGGCCGTTGACCTGATCTTCCAGGGCTGGACCTTCATCGCCCTTGGCCTGGCGCTGAAGAGATAAATTCTGGTTTGAGCACGATTTATCGGAAATCCGGTTCCCACTTTTTGCTTCGCTGACCTTCGGTTCGGGACCATGCTCTAAAAAGCTATGGCCGCGTCGAGCTCGGAAAGCGGCCTGACGCCGGCGAGCAGTGCCTTCGCCTCGGCCTCGTCACGCTTCATCTGGGCGACCAGCGCGTCAAGGCGGTCGAACTTCACCTCCGAACGCAGGTAGCCGAAAAAGGACACGGCACAAATCTCGCCGTAGAGCTCGCCGGAAAAGTCGAAGACAAAGGTCTCCAGCAATGGCGCGCCATTGTCGTCGACGGTCGGCCGGCGGCCGAAGCTGGCGACGCCATCATGAAGCGAACCGTCGGCGCGTCGGAAGCGGACGGCATAAATCCCTTCCTTAAGGGTGGCTTCCGGCGAAAGCCTCATGTTTGCGGTCGGAAAGCCGAGCGTCCGGCCGAGCTGCTGGCCGCCGATCACCTCCGCCTCGACGGTGAAACGGTAGCCGAGCAGGCCGGCGGCCTCGGCCACATTGCCCTCGCACAGCAGCGTGCGTATGCGGCTCGACGACACCACCTCGGCGCTTTCGTCGCGAAACGCATCGACCAGCGTGACGCCGAAGCCGTGGCGCTCGCCGGCCGCCATCAGATAGGCCGGGCCCCCCTGGCGGTCCTTGCCGAAGTGGAAATCGAAGCCGGTGACGGCGTGGCTTATGCCGAGGTTGCGCTCGAGCACGCCGGTGACGAAAGTCTCCGCCGACAAGGAGGCGAACTCGCGTGTGAACGGCTGCTCGACCAGCGCCGCAAAGCCCAGATGCGACAACAGCCGCGCCTTCATCGGCGGCGGCGTCAGCACGAACAGCGGCATGTCCGGCCTGAAAACTTTTCGGGGATGCGGCACGAAGGTCAGCACCAGGGCAGGTACGCCGCGACGCTCCGCTTCGGCGCGCGCACGTTCGAGCACCGCCTGGTGGCCGCGGTGGACGCCGTCGAAATTGCCGATCGCCACCACGCCGCCGCGCAGATGGGCCGGCAGCGGTGCGGTTGCGGAAATGCGTTCGAACATGGCCGTCATGGCTTGAACCTATTGCAGCCTGGGAATCACTGCGACCGGCCTGTAGCCGTATTTTTCCAGGAAGGCGGCGAGCCTGGCCGGATCCGGCTGCAGCGTCTCACCGTAATCGCGGGCGTGGATGCCGCCCGATACGTAGAGCACGTCGAAGCCATTGTCGGCCGCACCCTTGATGTCGGTCATCATGCCGTCACCGATGGCCAGAACTTGCGAACGCTCGACCGGGCGACCGAGAGTGAGGGCGACCTCCTTCATGGCGACGTCATAGACCGGCGCATAAGGTTTGCCGGCAATCAGCGTGCGTCCGCCAAGCTGTGCGTATTCGCGGGCCAAAGCGCCTGCGCACCAGATCATGCGTTCGCCGCGCTCGACGACGATGTCGGGATTGGCGCAGATGAAGGGCAAGTTCCTGGCACGCAGCCGCCGCAGAAGATCGGCATAATCTTCCGGCTTCTCCACCTCGTCATCGAACAGGCCGGTGCAGACCACGCCGGATGCTTCGAACTCCTCGACGAGTTCGACGTCGAGGCCCTCATAGAGCGTGAAATCCCGATCGGCGCCTATATGGAAGATCTTTCGCGGCCCTTCGGCGATCAGGTCGCGGGTAACGTCGCCGGACGTCACGACACGGTCGTAGGCGGCGGGAGGAACGCCGATGGCGTTCATCTGCGCCACCACATCGGCGCTGCGACGCGGCGAATTGGTGATCAGCACGACAGGTATTTTCGCTGCGCGAGCAGCGATCAGCGCGGCAGCCGCCGCGGGGAAATGCCATTCGCCATTGTGCACCACGCCCCAGACGTCGCACAGGATGGCTGCATAGGCTCCCGACAGGTCTGCGAGCGAACCGATGATGTCGGGCGAATCCGCCATGCCGTTGTCCCTGTATCATGATGGTTGCAAGGGCCGCGACCGACGGTCCGCCGCGACCGGTTGGGATTAACCGAAGCGCTTCACCCTGTCACCAGCTTTCGTTGTGTCCGCAAGATTGTCGCACGGGACACATCATCGGCTGAAGGCGATGGGATTGGCGACTAAGGCAGGGGACCCAGCGCGCTGGCTCAAAGGCTCCTGCCCTCATGCCCTTGCGGGTGATGGAAGCGTGTGGTGAGTGTCCTCATCTGGAGATGCGCTCTTGCCTGAACCCGCCAACCACCTTGCCTTCGCGCTGGTCTGCCTCGGCATGGTGCTGACGCCCGGCCCGAACATGATCTATCTGATCTCGCGCTCGCTGTCGCAAGGGCCGAAGGCCGGGCTGATCTCGCTTGGCGGCGTGGCGCTCGGTTTTTTGTTCTACGTGCTGTCGGCGGCGTTCGGCATCACCGCGCTGCTGCTCGCCGTGCCCTTTGCCTATGACGTGCTGCGCCTTGCCGGCGCGCTCTATTTGCTGTGGCTCGCCTGGCAAGCGGTGAAGCCCGGCGGGCGCTCGCCCTTCCAGATCCGCGAACTGCCGAAAGACAGACCGCGCAAGCTGTTCGCCATGGGACTGATGACCAACCTGCTCAACCCGAAGGTGGCAGTGCTCTATCTGTCACTGCTGCCGCAATTCATCAGCCCCGGCAAGGGCCACGTGCTGTCGCAGCTTCTGGTGCTCGGTGCCACGCAGGTCGCGATCAGCCTGACCGTCAACGCCATCATCGCTGTGACGGCCGGCTCGATCGCCGTGTTCCTCGCCGGGCGGCCGCTATGGATGGTGATCCAGCGCTGGATGATGGGCACGGTGCTGACCGCGCTGGCCGTCAAGATGGCAACCGACGCGCAACGCTGATCGGTCCTACATCGGCCGCCTGACCTGCTGTGCCCGCTCCGGTTCGACCACCCTGCGGTAAAGATGCCAGGTCGCGTGGCCAAGGATGGGCATGACGACGGCAAGCCCGGCAAATAGCGGGATCGAGCCGATGACCAGGAGCACGGCGACCATCAGGCCCCACAACGCCATCTGCAGCGGGTTTGTCATAACTGCGCGCGCCGACGTCTCGACTGCCGAGACCGCGCCGACGTCACGATCGAGCAACAGCGGAAAGGCGACGACAGTCGTCGCCAGCACGATTGCGGCGAAGGCGAACCCAGCCGCGTTGCCGAGCAGGATCAGCGTCCAGCCCTTGCTGGTCGTCAGCACCTCGCGAATAAAGCCGACGATAGAGGCCGGAGGCTGATTGCCGTACAGACTGGTGTAGATCGATTGCGCGGTGAACAGCCAGAGCAGGAACAGTACCACCAGCATGATACCGATGACCGCAATCGCGGGCAGCGCCGGGGAGTGGCGCACGTCGAGCGCATGCCACCAGGATGTATCCATGCCGAACTCGCGCCGGCGGCTGATTTCGTAAAGGCCGATAGCGGCGAACGGACCGACCAAAGCGAAGCCGGACATCAGCGGATAGATGAGCTGGATGGCGTTCGAGCCCGACGTCCACTGCGTCAGGATCAGGCCGACCACCGGATAGATCAGGCACAGGAACACGTAATGCGACGGCTTGGCCCAGAAATCCTCTACGCCGAGACGGAGCGCATCGAGCAGGTCCTCGGTGCTGATGCGGCGCACCGTGGGCTGTACATGCATTCCACCTGCGTCCGCCATGACATGAAAGCCGGCC
This sequence comes from Mesorhizobium sp. ISC25, assembly GCF_042295465.1. NCBI lineage: Bacteria > Pseudomonadati > Pseudomonadota > Alphaproteobacteria > Hyphomicrobiales > Phyllobacteriaceae > Mesorhizobium > Mesorhizobium sp. ISC25. The sequence goes on from NZ_CP135441.1 coordinate 1,879,852, forward strand.
ATAACCTTTCTCCCGTGTGTCAGGGCGGTCACCGCCAGGATGGCCGCCCGCAGCTGCCACTTCAAGAACGGCGATATGATAGCCGATCTCGGCACGCTTGTCGCCACCGCCCGGCGCCGGGGCGCCGAGCGGCTGAACGAACAGATTAGGCCGCGAAGCGATCGATCACCTCGGCCAGCGGCACGTGACCGAGGCTAGCGCCGGACCCGGCGGGCTTTTCGCCAGCCTCGACAGCGAGCGCGTATCGCACGGCCGGATTGGCTTCGATGCGGCGGCGTAGCGCCGCCAGCTTAGGATAAGCGGCGCCGTCGACCGCCTGGTGGAACTCCGCCCAGCGCGCCACGCCAATCAGCGTGGTATCCGCAAGCGTCAGCCGGTCGCCGATCAGGAATTCCGTGTCGAGGATCATCGCCTCGAGCTGGTCATGGCGGTTGGTAACGACCTTGCGGCCAAAGTCACGCAAGGTTGCCAGCAGCACCGGTTCGGCCGACCCCATTTCATAAGCAGCCCAGAGCGGGGTGAAGGCGGCGGTGAAACCGGTGTTCACGAAAGCCATCAGCTGATGCATCCGATCGGCTTCCGGCGAGCGGGGCTCGAAGCTGATACGGCGTTGCGTGTCGCGGGCTTCGAGCCAAGCGGCAATCGCCATGGTCTCGGTGAGCACCCTGCCCTCGTCCGTGATCAGCACCGGCGTTTCCTGACGGCCGTTGATGCTGGCATAGGCGTCGTTCTTCATCTCAGTGAGCATGTCGACGCGACACAGGCGGTAGGGCTGTCCGACGCGTTCAAAAGCAGCGACAAGCCCCATCGAACTTCCCAGCGGGAAGCCGTAAAGGAGAATAGGTTCCATTTCTTTGTCTCTTCCATGATTTAGGGATTACGCTGCGCAGCGAAACTTGACCCTAAACGCTGGTCGCCCCATGTAAATTACGCACTATTCTGTAACCAGGTCCCCGCCATGAAAGACGTCGTCTCACGCTGCCCGATCGAAGAGACCATGCGTGTGCTCAGCGGCCGCTGGCCCACCTTGCTGCTCTACTATCTCAAGGACGGGACCAAGCGCTTCAGCGACCTGAGGCGTGACAACCCGACCGTGTCGCACCGCATCCTGGCGCTCGAACTGCGCAAGCTGGAGGAAGCCGGCATCGTTCGGCGAACGGCGCATGCCGGCTATCCGCTACGCGTGGATTACGACCTTACGGCGCCAGGTCTCAAGCTTGTGCCGCTCATCAACGCCCTTGGCGACTGGTGGGAACATACCGAGGACGAACGGGCCTGCCGGGTCTCATCGACGCCGGAAACTAAGCTCGTGAAGGCGGCCTAGTGGTGAAAATCTGACGCTTGCTACCCGAGGCTGGGTACCGCTTTGGGTGGGATTTGCCGTCCCGGCCGACCATCGGAATGCGCGGGTAGCGCCAGAAGCTGTCATTGCCGAGCAGATACTCCAACGTCGCATTGGGGCCGACAGCGGACTGGCCGCTTTTAGGGTCCTTGGACCATCGATCCGGCCTCAGTTCGGATCTGCCGACGTTGCTTTCGACCGGTCCTGTCACCACCGCCGCTTCTGCCGGATCGCCAGGGAAGCGAGGGAAGGCAGCGTCAAGTTCGAGCAGAGATTAAGAAGAACGGAGCCATCGCCGCATAGGCGTCTGCCTCCGTGGGTATGGACGGATTCACTCATGCGCAATATGAATGACGATGAGGCTGCCGTGGCGCTCACATTTTCGCTGCGTCGCTATGGCAGGTGACGCTCGTTCAATGCCGCTGCGCAGGGCGGGTTGGCCTTCTGGTCTAACGCCGCCCGCAGAAGTGTCGATATTAGGGGATCTGGTCAATGACCGACAACAAGCCAGACGTTACCAAGGATTGGCAAGCGACGCAGGGCCAGAAGTCCTCCGCCACGCGTCTTCGCCTTTTCGCCGCACTCTCGTGGATCGTCGCCATTGGCGGCGAGATCTACGGGATTATGCTGCTTCGCCAGAACAAGTTCGACCAGGGACACCTGCCGCTGATCATCGGCCTTCTGGTCGGCATCGCGATTTTCGCAATCGCCGGCAACTTGCTGTGGAAGGCGGCCAACAGGCACGATCCGGCCCGTGCATCCGACGCGGCCAGGTTCTTCTTCCAAAACCAGCTCGGCGCAATCATCACGCTGATTGCCTTCCTCCCGCTGGTTTTCCTGATCCTCACCGACAAAAACATGGATCCGCGGACCAAGAAGATTGCCGGCGGTGTCGGCGCTGCGCTGGCCGTGCTCGCGACGGTCACGGGGATCAGTTTCAAACCCCCGTCGGTCGAACAGTACACCCAGGATATGAACGCATGCGCAGCCCAGATCAAGTCGGGGCAGCCCACCACCGCCTGTTCGCCCGATGTCGCCGCTCAGGCGCAGGCGATCGCGACGGACACCGGCGCGGTGGCGGCGGCGACGAAGAACGCGAGCCACCCCGCCGGTCAGGATGTCGTCTACTGGATCGCGCCCGAAAACGGAGCCGCGAAGTCCGCCGAGCCGCATGTTTTCCACCTCTGCGCAGGCGTGAGTCCGCTGAAGGACAAGACCGTGAATAGTGGCTCCGTGACGGAGGCCTATGCACAGAACGCCATTCGCATCACGAAGCAGATCGATATGGAACAGAAGCAGTGCGGGTTCACCGCCACAACCAGCACCAACTGAACCCGCCTGCGCTCGCCCCCGCACGAGCGCCTTGGATCAGTGGGGCGTCGTCAGCGGAGCTCGGTCCTTTTGTTGCGCTGCGGGTCGGCTTGCGCGAGATTCTAGTCCCCTGCCCGGCAAAAGCCATGATCACCGCTATGTCAGGCGGGCATGACCGTTGCGAGAATCGAAAATGATGAAGGCAAACCTGGCCTAAACAGGCGCATGCTGCTCAGAGCTGCCGGCCTTGGCGCCCTTGCCGGGCTCACCGCCTGCGCAACGGCTGTGCTGCCCACCGGCGAAGGCGCCGGTGTCTCTGCCTCCGCCGCCGGCACGCTGGCCGGCATCCGCGCCTCGGCCGGCCTCGCGCCGCTTCTCCCAGATCCTCAGCTCGAACGGGCAGCCCTGCAGCAGGCCGGCTATATGGCGCGCGGCGGCCGGATGAACCACACCACCGGCTGGGGCAAGGACTTTGCCTCGCGCGTCAAAGACAACGGCATTGCCGGCGCTGCCGCCGAAAACATCGCCGAAGGCCGCTTCGACCAGCAGAAGCTGTTCGATGTCTGGGTGCATTCGCCAGGCCACCGCCGCAACATGCTCGACCCGCGCTTCACCCGCTTCGGCCTCGCCTATGTACGCGACGGCCGCGACAGCACGCTTCGCTATTGGTGCCTTGTGCTCGGCAGATAATTTCCGCCATTTGGTCGGCGGAAGCCTGCCGGGCGACCGACCCGTCAGTCTTTGCGGCCGCCGCCGAGCAATTCCTCGATGTCCTGCGCACAAACCGGTCTGCTGAAATGATAGCCCTGCATTTCGTCGCAATTGTTCCTGCGCAGGAAGGCCACCTGATCATCTGTCTCAACGCCCTCGGCGATGACCCTCAGGTTGAGATTTTGCCCCAATGAAATCACCGCGCTGGCCACAGCCTGGTCGTTCTCGTCGGCGGCGAGGTCCTTGATGAAGGACTTGTCGATCTTCAGCCGCGCCACGGGAAAGGTCTTGAGTGCGCTGAGGCTGGAATAGCCTGTGCCGAAATCATCGATCGAGATCTGGACACCCAGGCTTTGCAGAGCGTTCATGGTGGCGACGGCGAGCTCGATATCCTGCATGATAAGGCTCTCGGTCACCTCCAGCTCGAGATACCTGGCCTCCAGGCCGCTGTCCTTCAGCGCGCTGACGATGCGATCGATCAGGTTGCGTTCCCTGAATTGCCGCGGCGACACGTTCACGCAAACGGTCAAGGGCGGCAGCCCGGCGTCTTGCCAGGCTTTGTTCTGCCGGCACGCCTCATGCAGAACCCAGTCGCCGATCGGTACGATCAGACCTGTCTCCTCGGCGGTCGGGATGAACGTCGTCGGCATTACCGTGCCAAGCGTTGGATGGTTCCAGCGTATCAGCGCCTCGACCGCAAAAACCCGACCTGACCGAAGGTCCACCTGCGGCTGGTAGAGCAGCGTGAATTGCGAACGCGCCAAGGCGTTTCGCAACTCTTCCTGAAGCACGAATTTTTCATGCGCCCTGGTCTTGAACTCGGGAGCGTAAAACTGGAAATTGTCGCGACCGAACTCCTTGGCGCGATACATGGCCGCGTCGGCATTTGCCAGCAGCGTATCGGGATCCGTCCCATCCTTGGGATAGTTGGCAATGCCGATGCTGGCCGTCGCCCGCACAAGATGCGCTCCGAGCTGAACCGGCTCGGCGAGTGCCACCCGGAGCTTTTGCAAGGTCTCCGAGACGAGATCGACGTTCGCCGGCTGATCGAAAAGCACGACGACGAATTCGTCGCCGCCGAGCCGCACGAGGGTATCGGTCGCCCTGACGCAGTCGACCATGCGACTTGCGACGATCTTCAGAAGCTCGTCTCCGGCATTGTGGCCGAGCGTGTCGTTGACGAATTTGAAATTGTCCAGATCGATGAACACCACCGTCACCCAGCGATCGTATCGCTGGGCGTATAGGACCGCCTGCGAAAGCCGGTCCTCGAGCAAGGCGCGATTGGGAAGCCCGGTCAGCACGTCATGGTTGGCCATGAAGTGGATCCGGTCTTCGGCCTGTTTGCGTTCGATGGCGATCCCGGCGATGCGCGTCGTGAAATCGATCAAGCGGGTCTCGGCCTCGGTCGGTTCGCGCACTGTCATCGAATACATCGCAAAGACGCCGAGCACGGCGCCCTGATGCGACAAGATCGGGGTCGACCAGCATGAACGCAAACCATGGGGCCGCGCGAGTTCGCGATAATCCTGCCAAAGCGGATCCTGCATGATGTCAGCGACGATCACCGGTTCGCGCCGATAGACTGCCGTTCCGCAAGACCCTGCCCGAGGGCCGACCGCGGCGCCGTCGACGGCGTCGGTGTAGTCTCTCGCCAGGCTCGGCGCGGCGGCGTGGCGCAAGTGGCTGCCATCCTTGTCGAGCAGCAAGACCGAACCGAATATCCCCGCCAGCTGGGACTCAACCAGACGCATGAGCCGCTCGAGCACGTCTTCGAGGGGAGCGCTCTTTGCGATCATCTCGAGGATATGCGCCTGCCCGTCGCGAAGGATTTCGGCCTGCTTGCGCGCAGTGATGTCCCGGGCAATGCCGACGAGGCCGAAAGTGTTGTTTTGAACGTTGCGCAACGGCAGTTTCGTAGACAGGAACCATTTGCCGGTGCCTGACGCATCGACGACGAACTCCTCCTCGTCGATCATCGGTTGTCCGTCGCGCATCAGTTGCTGCTCGATGAAGCGAAATTTCTGCGCAAGATCCGGCGCGTGAAGGTCGAAGTCGCTCAGACCGATCATGTCGCTCGTGCTGTCCCGACCGCTGTCGGACGCAATGGCTCGGTTGGCGACGACGAAGCGGCTTTCCGTGTCCTTCACCCACATGTAGTCAGGCACCAGGTCGATCAGCGTCTGTAACGAGATACGCTCGTCGACGACCAGGCGGTTGGCGCTGAGCTCGCTGATGTCCTCGTGCGTGGCCACCCAGCCGCCGTCAGGCATCGGTTGATGGCAGACCTGAATTGTCCGGCCGTCGGCGAGCTCGGCTGTCCAGTTCCCCGAAGCAGTGCCCGAATTGACTGCCCGGGCCAACGCCAGGTAGGCGTCCGCATTCATTGCCGAGGTGCCGACAGCGACGCGCCGCTCGACGATTTCGCGGAGCGCCGCACCCGGCTGCAATTGCTCGGGCGCAAGGCGATAGATTTCCGCATAGCGGCGGTTGCACAGGATCAGCCGTTCATCGGCGTCAAAGAAACAGATGCCTTGCGAGATGTTCTCTATCGCGGTCTGGAACCGCAGTGCCTGGTCCTGAAGTGCCGCAATCGTGGCGCGAAGCTCGCGCTCGAGGGCCTCATATGAGGCAGTCGCCAGTTGTGCCAGAGTCGTCAAATTGGCGGATTCGGGCGCTTCGGCGGTTTGCCTGGATGATTTCGTGGCCAAACACAATTCCTCCCGCTGATGCTTGAGGCAAGCAAAACGAGGCTCGCCTTCAACCTAAAAGCGAGTGCATATTGGTCGGGATATACTAATGGCAGGTGAACCGGCTCAACGCCGGCGCGACCGGCCCAAGCAACGAAGCCTCGAGCCGGTCGCGGTTGCGGTAAGCCCTGAGGCTTAGTCCATATGCGCGGCAGGCGCCCCACCGGTGGGCGGCGCAGCCTTTGGCTTGCGCAGCAGGAAAACAAACGGAACGGCAAGCAGTGTCATCATCATCAGCAGCTTGAAGTCATTGACGTAGGAGATCATCATCGCCTGGATATTGACCATGCGATCCATCAGAGACAGCGCCGTCGGATCGCCGCCCGCTGCTGCCGGCAACGCCGCCCAGAGGTTGGGATTGAACGGGTTGACATAGGCCGAGAGCTCGGCGTGGTTGATCTGCGTGTTGCGTACCAGCAGAACCGTCACCACCGATACGCCGATCGACGAGCCAAGATTGCGCACAAGGCTGAACAACGCCGTGGCATCGGTGCGGAAGCGTGCGTCGAGCGTGGCGAAGGCCACGGTGGACAGCGGCACGAACACCATTCCCATTCCAAGGCCCTGGATGACGCCGGAGCTGAGGATAAGCCAGTTGTCCATCTGCGGCGAGAAGCTGGACATCGTGTAGAGCGACTGCGCGGTCAGCAGAAAGCCGATGACGACGAGGATCCTGGCATCGATCCTGTGCATGATCCGCCCGACGAACAGCATCGCAATCATCGTGCCGACACCGCGCGGCCCCAGGACGATGCCGATGGTGAGGGTCGGATAGCCGAAGATGGTCGACAGCATTGGCGGCAGCAGCGACATGCTCGCCAAGATGAGCACGCCCATGACAAAGATGAACGCCAACCCGGTGACGAAATTGCGATCGAGGAAGATCTTCGGGTCGATAAAGGGGTGCTCCGCCGTCAACGTATGTATGGTGAATACCCAGAAGCCGGTGATGGAAAGACCAAGCTCGATCCATATCTCGATCGAGGAAAACCAGTCGACCTCGCCGCCGCGATCGAGCATCAGCTGCAGCGCGCCGACACCGAGCGAGAGCATGGTGAAGCCGAAGAAATCGAAGCTGCGCACCCGCCGGGCGACGCTGGGAAGATATGCGGCCATGCCGAGGAAGGCGATGATGCCGACCGGCAGGTTGATGAAGAACACCCAGCGCCAGTTGAAATTCTCGGTCAGCCAGCCACCCAGCGTCGGGCCAAGGATCGGTCCCAGCATGATGCCGGCGCCCCAGATGGCCATTGCCTGGCCGTGACGTTCCCTAGGGTTGATGTCGAGCAGGAAGGTCTGCGACAGAGGCACGATGGCCGCGCCGAACACGCCTTGCATCAGCCGGAAGAGAACGATGGTCTCCAGGCTCCAGGCGATGCCGCACAGCATGGAGAAGACGGTGAAGCCGACCACGGCCGTCAGGAACAGCTCCTTGCGGCCGAAGCGATCGGCCAGCCAGCCGGTCACCGGCGTCATGATCGCCGCGGCAACGATGTAGGAGGTCAGCACCCAGTTGATGTTGTCGGGGGAGGCGCCGAGATCGCCGGTCATGGTCGGCAGCGCAACGTTGGCGATCGTCGTGTCGAGCGCCTGCATGATCGTCGCCAGCATGAGCGCAACTGTGATCAGGCCGCGGTGCGGTACTTCGCGAAAGGGTTCTGGGCTGCTCATGACGTAAAACTTCCAGCAGGTAACAAAAACGTGTACATTAGGTTTCCGGACGGCGAGGCCCTCGCTGTAGAGAGACCCTCATCGCGGTGGGACGCGAGCATCGATGTGGGGGTTACATCGACTGAGCGTCTCGACAAAGCGTGCGCCTGCCGCCCGGAAACCTGAGGACCGAAGATCCTGCGCGGCGTTGTCTGCTCAGGCAGGCTACAGCGCAGCCCGACCACGCATTCAACTTTTCCTGCGTTTTCCTCGGACCAATCCTGTCACCTGCATCCATCTCGCTGTTTGCTATGCGGCCGCTGTTAAGCCTCCTTACTTGGCCTCGCCTGCCGTGGCGCGGCGGAAAATGCTCGGCAGCCCGCGGGAAACGCCGGTGTCCACCGTGACGGTCGCGCTCATGCCGGTGCGCAGCGCCATCTTGGCGTCGGCACCGGCCAATTCCAGGCGGACCGGAATGCGCTGCGTGACCTTGACCCAGTTGCCGGTGGCGTTCTGCGCGGGCAGCAGGGAGAACTCGGCCCCGGTGCCGGCGCCGATCGCCTTGACGGTGGCTTCGAACGTCTTGCCCGGATAGGCGTCGACCACGATTTCGGCCTTCTGGCCCGGCTTCATGTTTGTGAGCTGGGTTTCCTTGAAATTGGCGTCGACCCAGGTGTCGCCGGTCTCGACCAGCGAAAACAGCGGCGTGCCCGAACCGACATACTGGCCGACCTTGAACGAAGCGGCCTGGCTGATGATGCCGTCGGCAGGCGCCTTGACCGTGGTCTGGACCAGATCGTAGGCCGCCTTGTCGCGTGCGGCGAGCGCCGCCATTACCGTTGGATGCTTGTCGGTCTCGATGTCGGGATTGCCGCCAAGTGCCGCCTTGGCGCTGACGATCCCTTGCTGGGCCACGGCCAGTTGCTGCTTGGCCTTGTCGAGGTCGTTCTTGGCCTCGTCCAGCGACGACTTGGCGTTGATGCCCTTGTGGGCAAGGTCGGCGGCGCGGTCATATTGCGACTGCGCGTACTGGACCTGGCTTTCGTCGGACTTCTCCTGCGCCAGCGCCTGGCTATAGGCCGCACGCAGCTGCTCGACATTGAGCCGCGCGCCCGCCACCGCCGCGTCGGCTTGGGCCAACGCGATCCGGTAGGGCTCGGGATCGATGGCGAACAACACGTCGCCCTGCTTGACAGACTGGTTGTCGAAAATGTCGACCTGAACGATGCGGCCCGCCGCATCGGCGGCTATCGACACCTTGGCCTGCTGCAGATTGGCGTTTTCGGTCTCCTGATAGCGGCCGCCGGTCACCCAGACATAGCTGCCGCCGGCGATCAACGCAGCGGGCAGCACAAACATCAAAAGGAAGCGGCCGGCACGACGCTTCTTCTTCGGCGCCACCGACGCCGGAGCTACCTGCGCAGCGACCGTTACCGGAGTTGCCGCCGGCTTCGCGGGAGCTTCCATCTCCAGCTTGGCCGCATTCTCATCTACTTTGGCTACCGCGTTCATGCTGCTGCGCCTTCCGTATTCTTCACTTTTTCCGAGGGCGGCGTGTCACCATCTGCAAGATTCTGCACCATTGTCTCCAGCGCCTTGACCAGGACGCGGCGATCTTCCGGCGAAACGCCAACGAGCGATTCCTCATAAACCTCGCCGGCTAGGCTCTTGACGTGGGCGTAGGCCGCGTTCGCCTTGGCGGTCGGGAAAATCATGCGCACCCGCCTGTCGGTTGCGTCCGGACGGCGCTCGATCCAGCCGCCCTCCTCCATGCGATCGACAAGACGCGAGACGCTGATCGGCTCGATTTCGAGAAGCTCGGCAAGCCGCGCCTGCGCGACACCCGCCTCCTTGGCGACGCGGACCAGAAGCCGCCATTGCGCCGAAGAAAGGCCAAAACCGCTGGCGCGCGCCTCGAAGCGCTTGCGCATCAGGCGCTGCACGTCGTGGATCAAAAAGCCCAATCTGTCGATGCCATCGGAAACCATGAGCGACATATATAATAAGCGTGCTCATAATTCAAGGAGCCGGATTATGCCAGAAGCCGGTAAGTGTGCATGGCAGTCAGTGCAGGGCGATCGTGGTTAGCAATTTATCACCCCGGACGCTTGTGACGAGTATGCAGAAGATCGGCGTTCAGATGCTCAGACTATCGATCTCATCCAGGCGGAAAAGGCTTCGATATGCGCTTGTCGGGGGTGATTGGCTACGCTGGCAAGGTAAAAGCCATAGCCTGGCAGAGAGAGATCATGCGCCTTGACCAGCCTGCCAGCTTCGAGTTCGCCACTGACGACCACATCGCTGCAGACAGCGATACCTTGGCCTGCCGCGACCGCGTCGATCGCGTGCAGCTCTTCGCGGAAACTTAAGTCCCATGCCTGGTTGGCATTGGGGATGCTGGGATCGATCGAGCGTGCGATCGCCAGCCATCGCTGCCAAGTCGGCGCTTCCGGGTCGCGGTTCGTCCAATTGAAATGGATGAGCGGGTATTGCAGCAGATCGGCGGCGCGCTCGATCTGTCGGTCGCCTCCTGCGAACAGCTCCGGGCTGCATACCGGAAAGAATGCGTCCCGAAAAATTTCCTGCGCGGGAACATCCCGCGGCATCCTGCGCGCATAGCGGATCGCGACGTCGGCGTCACCGGCTCGCAGGTCCAGAACGGCGTCTGTCCCGATGATCTCCAGTGGAATGTTCGGATGCAGTTCGCGCCACTTCGACAGGCGCGGAACCAGCCATCGGCTGGCAAATGCATTTGGGCTCGTCACGCATAACGGGCGTTGGCCAACACCGGCCGAGGCTGATGCTATAGCCGCAGCGAAAGCGTCGAAGCCGCTGCAAATTACCGGGAATAGCCGTTCGCCCACGCCTGTGAGCACGAGCGGTCGTGGGCGCCGCCGGAACAGCAGTTGCCCACAGACCTCCTCCAGCAATCGAATCTGGTGGCTGATGGCCGTTGGCGTCACTCCGAGTTCCGTCGCGGCCTTCCTGAAGCTCATCAGCCTGGCAGCGGCTTCGAAGGCGCGAAGCGACCCGAGCGGCGGAAGTTTTCTCATCCAGGCAGTTTAGATGAATTTAGCTCATCCAGCGACTGAGATATTCGATTTTGCAGCGAATGGCGCCGCATGAGATCATTATGATCCGACACATGTCGGTGAACGAAAGCGGCCTGTCCAACCGTGCCAGATCACGAAGGGTATCCCTCGATGAGCATGTTCAAGCTTATAGACGGTTCCGAGCCGACGTTGCAGGCGCCAGATATCGCCCGGCTCAGGCAGGCGATTCGCGGCGATCTGATCCTTCCGGACGACCCTGGCTATGACCAGGCGCGCAGAGTTTGGAATGGCATGGTCGATAAGAGGCCGGCGGCTGTCTTCTATTGCGCCGAATCCAGCGATGTCGTCACGGCCGTCAACTTCGCCCGATCGCAAGGCTTCCTCGTCGCCGTCCGCGGCGGTGGTCATAACGTCGCCGGCAGTTCGGTATGCGACGGTGGCGTGGTGATCGATGTGTCACGCATGAAGCGGATCGAAGTCGACCCGAACCGCCGCGTTGCGCGCGCAGAAGCCGGCTTGAACCTGGGCGAGTTCGACGCAGCCACACAGGTCCATGGTCTTGCGACGACCATGGGTGTCAACGCGGATACCGGCATAGCCGGACTGACACTCGGCGGCGGGTTCGGCAAGCTTGGCCGCAAACATGGACTGAGCTGCGACAACCTTGTCGCTGTCGAAATCGTGACGGCCGACGGCCGGTTGCTCACGGCAAACGCGGCCGAAAATGCAGATTTGTTCTGGGGCATTCGGGGCGGCGGCGGCAATTTCGGAATAGTCACGACCTTCGAATACAAGCTCCATCCCGTGGGTCCGCTCCTCATCGCGGGATCGATGCTATACCGCTACGAAGAGGCACGCGAAGCGATGCGGTTCTACCATGCGTTCTCGAGCGGCGCCCCGGATGAGCTGAGCCTGGATGCAGCACTTGTGATGGCGCCCTCGGGCGAGCGCTTCTTCAGCATATCGGCGTGCTACATCGGCCCACTCGATGAAGGCCAGCAAATCATTCAACCTTTGAGAGAGTATGGCACGCCGGTTGAGCGCCGGATTGCTCCTGTCCCCTATCTTCAAATCCAATCGGCCGGGGACAGCCTCTTTCCGCGTGGGCGGCGCTACTACTGGAAGGCGCAGTTCATGCGCGAAATCACAGATCAGGCGATCGATACCATGCTTGCGGCTTACATGACTGCACCCAGCGAATCGCTTCTGGTCCTGCAGCAGGTTGGCGGCGCCATCTCGCGAGTACCGATGGACGGAACGCCCTACGCCAACCGGGATGCACTTTACGATTGCTTCCCGATATCGATCTGGGACAATCCGTCTGACGACGAAACGCACATCCGATGGGCGCGTGACCTGTGGGATGCAATGAGACCGTTCTCGACCGGCGGCGTCTATGCCAACAATCTCGGCGAAGAGGGCACTGATCGGGTGCTGGCAGCTTATGGCGAGAATTATCCGAGGTTGGCCGCACTAAAAAACAAGTATGATCCCACCAATTTCTTTCACTTGAACCAAAACATTAAGCCTATGACCTGAGCGACCGCCGCAGGCTGATGCTCGAAATTCTGCGGCGCTGCTACAACTCCAAATTCCAGTTCTGGCCGACCAAATCCTTGCCGAAGGAATGGTGGCGCTCCTCGTTGGTCAATTTAAAGCCCGCAGCCTCATAGATGTGGCGGGCGGCGGCGAGCACGTCATTGGTCCACAGCGTCAGTGTCCTGTAGCCCGTGGCGCGGCAGAAGCCGACACATTCCTCGACCAGCTGCTTGCCGATGCCGAGGCCGCGCGCCGACGGCTCGACATAGAGCAGGCGCAACTTCGCCACCGCGTCCGACTGGCGCACGACGAAGACCGAGCCGACGACCTCTCCTTGCCGCTCGGCGATCCAGCTGCGTTCCCATTTCGGATCGAAGGATTTGACGAAGGCACCGAGGATTTCGGCGACCAGCGCTTCATAGGTTTCGTCCCAGCCATATTCCTGCGCGTAGAGCAGGCCCTGGCGATGGATGATCCAGCCGATGTCGCCGACTTGCAGAGGCCGCAGCATATAGGGAATTTTGGGCTCGGCGCTTCCGCCCAGCAGACGCTGCACAGTCTGCATGGCCTTGACCAGCCTGTCCTGTTCGGCAACCGAAAGCCGATCGAGCAAGGCCGCGACCTGTTCGTGCGAGCCCTGGTTCAGCGGCGCGAAGGCCTGCCGCCCGGCCTTGGTCAGCGCGATCGACGAGCGCCGCGCATCCGCCTCGATCGTGGCGCGCTCGACCAGATCACGCTCCTCGAACTTCTTCAGCAGCCGGCTGAGATAACCGGCATCGAGGCCGAGATCGCGCGCAAGGTCGGTGGCGGTCAGGCCATCGCGATGCGCCAGCTCATAGAGCACCCGCGCCTCGGTCAGCGAGAAGGTGCTTTTCAGCAGCCCTTCGTCGAGCAGCCCGATCTGGCGGGTGTAGAAGCGGTTGAAGGCTCGCACGGCGTCGATCCGCTCCTTGCCTGGGTGATGATGAATGGTCATGGCATCCTCATGTCGGCAAGATCAGCCATTTAGTTGACTTAGTCAAGTATCCGTTTGAAGCAATTGTCCTGATGATGCTCACCGGGCGCCTTGACTCGCGCGAGTTGCCAGCCTATTTCAGCGCCACGTTAGCACTCCCCCAAGATGAGTGCTAACCACATGTCCGGCGCCGCCGGACGGAGGAACTGTTCTCACCATTCTCATCGAGGAATAAAAAATGGCAAAGTCGAAGTTCCGCCCGCTTCATGACCGCGTGGTCGTTCGTCGGGTCGAATCCGAATCCAAGACCGCGGGCGGGATCATCATCCCCGATACGGCTAAGGAAAAGCCGCAGGAAGGCGAGATCATCGCCGTCGGTTCCGGCGCCCGCGACGAAGCCGGCAAGCTCGTCCCGCTGGACGTCAAGGCCGGCGACCGCATCCTGTTCGGCAAGTGGTCGGGCACCGAAGTCAAGCTCAATGGCGAAGACCTTCTGATCATGAAGGAATCCGACATTATGGGCATCATCGGCTGAATATCGGCCTCACCCTCACTTAAATCTTCGGGCTCAATTCAAGCCCCTGCCAGGAGCTAAAAATGGCTGCCAAAGACGTAAAATTCTCCCGCGACGCTCGTGAGCGCATGCTGCGCGGCGTCAACATCCTCGCCGACGCGGTGAAGGTCACGCTCGGCCCCAAGGGCCGCAACGTCGTCATCGACAAGTCGTTCGGCGCACCGCGCATCACCAAGGACGGCGTCACCGTCGCCAAGGAAATCGAGCTTGAGGACAAGTTCGAGAACATGGGCGCACAGATGGTCCGCGAAGTTGCTTCAAAGACCAACGACATCGCCGGCGATGGCACCACGACCGCGACCGTTCTGGCACAGTCGATCGTCCAGGAAGGCCACAAGGCGGTTGCCGCCGGCATGAACCCGATGGACCTCAAGCGCGGCATCGACCTCGCCGTCGCCGACGTCGTCGCGACGCTGATCAAGAACGCCAAGAAGATAAAGACCTCGGAAGAGGTTGCCCAAGTCGGCACCATCGCCGGCAATGGCGATGTTTCGGTCGGCTCGATGATCGCGGAAGCGATGCAGAAGGTCGGCAATGAAGGCGTCATCACCGTCGAGGAAGCCAAGACCGCCGAGACCGAGCTCGAAGTCGTCGAAGGCATGCAGTTCGACCGCGGCTATCTCTCGCCCTACTTCGTCACCAACGCCGAGAAGATGGTTGCGGATCTGGAAGACGCCTACATTCTTCTCCACGAGAAGAAGCTCTCCAACCTGCAGGCCATGCTGCCGATCCTCGAGGCTGTCGTGCAGACCTCGAAGCCGCTGGTCATCATTTCGGAAGACGTCGAAGGCGAGGCCCTGGCCACGCTGGTCGTCAACAAGCTGCGTGGCGGCCTGAAGATCGCTGCCGTCAAGGCGCCGGGCTTCGGCGATCGCCGCAAGGCCATGCTGGAAGACATCGCCATTCTCACCGGTGGCCAGGTCATCTCCGAAGACCTCGGCATCAAGCTCGAGAATGTCGGCCTGAACATGCTCGGCCGCGCCAAGAAGGTGTCGATCTCCAAGGAGAACACCACCATCGTCGACGGCGCCGGCAAGAAGGCGGAGATCCAGGGCCGCGTCGCCCAGATCAAGCAGCAGATCGAGGAGACCACCTCGGACTACGACAAGGAGAAGCTGCAGGAACGTCTCGCCAAGCTGGCGGGCGGCGTTGCCGTCATCCGCGTCGGCGGTGCGACCGAAGTGGAAGTCAAGGAAAAGAAGGACCGCGTCGATGACGCCCTCAACGCGACCCGCGCGGCCGTCGAAGAAGGCATCGTTCCCGGCGGCGGCGTCGCACTCCTGCGCGCTTCGCTGAGCATCAAGGCAACCGGCGCCAACTCCGACCAGACCGCCGGCATCAGCATCGTGCGTCGCGCGCTGCAGGCTCCGGCCCGCCAGATCGCGGCCAACGCCGGTGCGGAAGCATCGATCGTTGCCGGCAAGATCCTTGAGAACAAGGGCGCGACCTTCGGCTACAACGCCCAGACCGGCGAATATGGCGACATGATCGCCATGGGTATCGTCGATCCGGTCAAGGTTGTGCGCACGGCTCTGCAGGACGCGGCCTCGGTCGCCGGCCTGCTGGTCACCACTGAAGCCATGATCGCCGAGGCTCCGAAGAAGGAGTCGGCTGGCGGCGGCATGCCTGGCGGCATGGGCGGCGGCGGCATGGGCGGCATGGGCGGCATGGACTTCTAAGAAGTCCATAAAGCACGCCCATGAATCCAACTTGCTCAAGCCCGCAAGCGGGCTTGAGTGGCGGCATGGACTTCTAAGAAGTCCATAAAGCACGCCCATGAACTCAAGTTGCTCAAGCCCGCAAGCGGGCTTGAGTGGCGGTATGGATTTCTAAGAAGTCCATAAAGCACGCCCATGAACTCAAGTTGCTCAAGCCCGCAAGCGGGCTTGAGTGGCGGTATGGATTTCTAATCCAATCCATCAGTCTTCAGATACGGAAAGGGCGACCGAGAGGTCGCCCTCTCTGCTTTGAGAGCAAGCCGCAAAGCTCAAACAGCGGCGTCAATGCACCGCGGCAGCGGCGCCCTTAGCCAGCAATGCCCCCTCAATCAGCGCGGCGACTTCGTCGGCTACCGCCAGCACCGGGGCGCGGTCGCGGGTGGCGCGTGCGATCACCATCAGCCCTTCCAGCGATGATTCGACCAGCAGCGCCAGCGCATGCGCGCGGCGCTCGGGCACCCCTGCCCTGACGAAGGCCGCCCTGAGCAGGCCTATCCACTGCTCGAAGGCCGACCGGCACAACTCGGCCAACTCCGGCATGTCGGTCGGCGAATCCAACACCACGGGCGCGATCGGGCAACCGAGCGTGAACTGGTTGTCTTCCAGCATGCGCGCGACCGACTGGTAGATGTGGTGGACAGCCACCGCCGGGTCCTTTTCGGCAGCGAGCGCGGCGTCCAGCCTCTGCGTCACATCGGCGACGCTATCGCGCGTCACCTCGATGACCAGCTGATCCTTGCCGCCCGGAAAGTGGAAGTAGAGCGAGCCTCTCGGTGCGCCTGAGGCGCTCAATATGTCGTTGAGCGAGGTGCCGTGGTAGCCGCGCTGCCTTAGCAGCAGCGCCGTCGTGTCGAGTATGCGGGTGCGGGTGTCGTTCGCCATGTCAACCTCTGTCAGGAGCGAGCACTATAGGCCTTGCCTCGAATATAACAACCGGTCTATATAATATGTAGATCAGTCTACATATCAGCGAGAGGCTAATGCGCAGTTATCGTCTTGAAGGAACGAGCGGGACCAAGTGCCTGGTGATGCGTGACGAGGCGCAGCCGACGCCGAAGCCGCACGAGATCGTCGTGCGTGTCCGCGCCACCTCGCTCAACCGCCGCGATACGATGATCCTCAACGGCACCTACCCGCTGGCGCCGCGCCAAGGCGTTATCCCGCTGAGCGACGGCGCCGGCGAAGTCGTTGCCCTCGGCGAGGCCGTCACCCGCTTTGCCGTCGGCGACCGCGTCACCGGCAGTTATTTTGCGCGCTGGATCGACGGCCGCATCAATGCCGGTCTGATCGACCAGCTTGGCTGCACGCTGGACGGGATGCTGGCCGAAAACACCGTGCTCGACGAGCAATGGGCTGTACGGCTTCCCGATCATCTCGACTGGCATCAAGCGGCGACACTGACCTGCGCCGGCCTGACCGCCTGGAATGCCGTGACGGCGGCCGAGATGCCGAAGCCCGGCCAATGGGTTCTTGTCGTCGGTTCAGGTGGCGTCGCGCTGTTTGCACTGCAATTCGCCAAGCTGCTCGGCTGCCGTGTCGCGGCAGTCACCTCGCGCAGGGAGAAGCTGGACCGGCTGCGGGCGCTGGGCGCCGACCTCGTCGTCTCGACCGCCGACATGCCGGAATGGGGTGCTGCGGTGCGCGAGCAGACCGGTGGCATCGACCTCGTCGTCGAAACCGGCGGACCGCCGACCTTCGCGCAATCGATGATCGCCTGCGCGCTTTACGGGCGCATCGTGCTTCTCACCATACAGGATGCGAAAGGCGGGACGGTGCAGATCCCCGGCCCGATCTACCAGCGCAGCCTCGCCACCATCAGCCGCCTGTTCGTCGGCAATCGCACCAACCTCGAAGCCATGCTGCGCGCCATCTCGGTGCATCGGCTTAAGCCCGTCATCGACAAGGTGTTCGCCTTCGACGAGGCCAACGACGCCTACCGCTATTTCCAGCAAGGCGACGTCTTCGGAAAAGTGGTCGTCAACGGCGCCTGACTGGTTCGCCCCCAAAATCTCATCGACCCCCTCAAATCAAAGGAGAGACACAATGACCATTCGTGAAGCAGAGGCTCAATGGCAGGGATCGTTGAAAGAAGGCTCGGGCCGGCTGAGGGTAGGCAGCGGCGTGTTCGAAGGCGCCTACTCCTTCCCGTCGCGTTTCGAGAACGGTCCCGGCACCAACCCCGAGGAATTGATTGCAGCGGCGCATGCCGGCTGCTTCTCGATGGCGCTGAGCGCCATCCTGGGCCGCGAAGGTTACACTCCCGCGCGCATTCACACGATCGCGAAAGCGCATCTCGGCGCCACCGCGGCCGGACCGACGATCACCCGTATCGAGCTGGAGACGGAGGCAAGCGTCGCCGGGCTGGCGGCGGGGGATTTCGAGCGGCTGGCGCAGACGGCCAAGGAGAGCTGCCTCGTGTCGCGGGCGCTGGCCGGCGTCGCCGTGATCACGCTCAAGGCCCGCCTCGTCGAAACCGCTACCGATCACTGAAGGGAAGGAATATCCAATGACACAGGAACTTGTCATCGACATCGCCGCGGCCAAACGCTCCGCCGAGACGGCCGAGATCATGCGGCGCTACAACGACGTCTTCCAGCGCCACGACCCGTCAGCGCTCGACGATCTGGTGGCGGAAGATTGCGTGATCGAGAACACCACGCCGGCCCCGGACGGCGCCCGCCGCATCGGCAAGGGCGCCTGCGTCGAACTGTGGTCGGCGATCGCGACCGGACCCGGCACGCGCTTCGACATCGAAGAAACCTTCGTCGCCGGCGACCGGGCGACGATCCGCTGGCGCTACTGGATGGCCGACGGCAATTCGCTGCGCGGCGTCAACCTGATGCGCGTTGCGGACGGGCAGATCGTCGAGGCCATGGGCTACGTGAAGGGATAGCGCTTGGCGCGACAAGCTGCATTCAGCCAAGCTGCATTCAGTGAGGCCGCGCTCAGGCCCAGCCCGGAATCCCAAAGTTTAGGATTCCGGGCAGGTCGTGGTTACCGCACGATTTTGTGAAGCTTCACGAAGGTCTTGGGACTGCGCTGGATCGTCTGGAAGATCACGCAGTAGCGATCGGTGAGCTCGAGCAGGTCAGTCAGCCGGTCTTGCGCAACGTCGGTCTCGATGTCGAACCGCAGGCGGATCTCCTTGAAGCCGACCGGCACACCTTCGGTGACGCCGAGCGTGCCGCGAAGATCGACGTCGCCCTCGGCGGAGATTTCGGCCGACTTGATCGGAATTTCGAGGACGGCGGCAGCCGCCCTCATCGAGACGCCGGCGCATGCGATAAGGGCTTCCAGCAGCATATCGCCGGAACAAAGCTCCTGTCCGCTGCCCCCGGCCTTCGGATGGATGCCCGCTAGCGCGAGCCCACGTCCTGTCTCGACCTTGCAGGTGACCTTGGAGTCGTCGGCACTGCCCTTGGCCTTTAGCGTAAGAAGTGCCGCGCAAGCATCCTTGCGATATAGATCCTTGATCGGCTCCTGCGTGGCGCGAAATGTCGTGATGTCCATGCATATTCTCCAGTCGTGAGATGTGGCCGTTCGAAATCGTGTGTCATTGCCGGGTTACTCCGGCACGCTCACACCCGAGCCCCCGAGTTCGGCGGGGAAGTCTTTCAGCTTCGGCAATCCGTCCTTCATCGGCAGGACCGTCTCGGCGTAGTTGACATGAACCCCCGGCGTGAACTTCACCGTCGGTATCGTGGCCGCATAGACGTCGACCAGTTCGAGCGGCGGATGATCGGTCATCACATGGCCGCCGCACTTCGTGCAGAACTGACGGTCGCTCATGTCTGACTTCTCGAAGCCGGACAGGAACTCCTCGCCCTTGGTGACCTTGACGTTTTCCGGCTTCCACAGCGTGAAGGCGTTCACGGGAGACGCCGACCACGAACGACAGGAACTGCAATGGCAGTAGCCCATCGCCTCGGCCGCTCCGTGCACTTCGATTTCCACGGCGCCGCAAAAACACCCGCCCTTATGTACCGTCATGACTTAGATCCTCATTTTTCTTGAGTTCGACTGTGCTCAGCAGCTGATTTGAGACAGAGCTCAGCGCCGACGGGGTTTAAAGCTTCCGGCGATGAACGGAATGACGCCGCGTCCGCCTCACTTGACAGCGCGTCCGGAACTCGAAAGGGATGTCGCGCCGGGTTGCCGCGCAACTTACGGGACATGGATGGAATGGCCGGGGACGCTCTGTCTGACCTTTTGAAAAAGGTGCGTCTCACCGGCGCGACGTTTTTCGACATCAAGGCCCAGGATCCATGGGCCGTCTGCTCGCCTGCCCCGTCATCGATACTGCCGAAGATCCTTCCCGGCGCGGACCACCTGATTTCCTATCACGTGGTGACGGCCGGCCGTTGCTTTGCCCGCATCGTGGGCAAGGAGGCGATCACGGTGGAGGCCGGCGAAGTCGTGGTCTTCACCCACAGCGACCCGCACATCATGTCGAGCAATCCCGAGCTCGCGGCCGATCCTCCGACCGCCGATGTCCTGGAGATCGCGTCCGCCAGCCAAATGCCGTTCCACATCAACTATGTCAGCGACGGGTCGATCTCGGCCAGGCTCGTTTGCGGCTATCTTGCCTGCGACGCACAGCCGTTCAATCCGCTGCTCGATGCATTGCCCCCGGTGATCAAGGCCGGGGACGTGAAAGGTGATGCCGGCTGGCTTGGCCAGTTCATCAGTTTGGCAGTCTCGGAAGTGGCGGAAAAGCGGGCTGGCAGCGAGACCGTGCTCACCAAGCTCAGCGAGCTCATGTTCGTCGACGTCCTGCGCCGCTATGTGGAGGCGCTTCCACCGCAACACACCGGCTGGCTGGCTGGCCTGCGCGACCCGCACCTGTGCAAGGCGCTGGCGCTGATCCACGATCGGCCAGAGCACAATTGGACCGTGGAGGCGCTGGCGAAGGAGGCCGCGCTGTCGCGCACCGTGCTCGCCGAGCGTTTCACCAGGCTCGTCGGGATGCCGCCGGTGCATTATCTCGCCAAATGGCGGATGCAGATTGCCTCGGAACTGCTCAGCACCGGCAACAGCAACGTCGCAAACATAGCGGCGGAAATCGGCTACGAGTCCGAGGCGGCGTTCAGCCGTGCCTTCAAGAAGATGATCGGCGTCCCCCCGTCGGCCTGGCGGCTGGGTGTTCGCGCTGCGCCCAGTTTCGGAGGCGGCGAGGCTTCCGAAACCGAAGGCGGGCCGGCCGATCCGCAGCGGTAAGCAATTCCAGGAAAGGTGTGAAACGGTTTTCCGTCCGGAATTTGCGTCAAAACAGAGAGAGCTACCGGTCCGCTAGCGCCAGTTTGGCGCCGAGCATGACAAAGGCTCCGGCGAAGGTGCGGCGCATCCAGGTCAGCACCTTTGGCCGCGACACGACATGGCTGCGGATCGACGCCGCGAAAACGCCGTAGCCGACAAAGACGACGAAGGTGAGCAGCATGAAGATGCTGCTGAGCTCCAGCATCTTCGACAGCGCGTGCGGTTCGGTGGTGCTGACGAATTGCGGCAGGAACGCAAAGAAGAAGATCGACAGCTTCGGATTGAGGATGTTGATGAGTATGCCCGAAGTGATCACTTTGCCGGCGGAGCGCGGCGCGACATCTTCGTCGACGCTCAGGCCGCCCTTCTCCTTCAGCGTGTTCCAGGCCATGTAGAGGAGGTAGGCGACGCCAAGATATTTCAGCGTTTCGAAGGCGACGGCGCTGGTGTGCAGCAGTGCCGCGAGGCCGGTGATGGCGGCCGCCATGTGCGGAATAATGCCGAGCGTGCAGCCGAAAGCGGCAATGATGCTGGCGCGGGCACCACGCGAAAGCCCGGCGCTCAGCGTATAGAGAACGCCAGTGCCGGGCGAAGCCACGACAATCAGCGACGTCAACAGGAATTCGATGCTCACGGATGGTCTCCCGGTGCTGGCCTAGCCGCCGGCAGCGTAATCAGCGGAACGTGCGGGCACAAGCCAGCCTGAGAGCCTATGCGCATTCAGATCATGCTGTTGGCGTGCAGCTTGCTATCGGCAATAGGCTGCCGAACTTCCCAGTGTTCGACGAGCTTGCTTTCGTTCAGCCTGAAAATGTCGACGATGGCCAAGCCCTCCTCTTCCGGTTCACGTTTTGCGTGCATGTGCACGATGACGAAATCCCCTTCGGCAAAAATCCGCTTCACCTCTCCCTTCACGAGGGGAAATGACTGTTTGAGCTGCTGCAGATAGGCTTTGAAGCCGTCCGCACCATCCGCAATGTTCGGATTGTGCTGGATGTAGCGTTCGCCAAAATGCATCGAAGCAGCTTCGATGTTACCTTGGTTTACTGCTTTGTCGATGAAGTCCAGGACGATCATCTTGTTGGTCTCGAGCGAACTATGAGCCTTGGCTGAAAGTGGATTTGATGGTTCGTCACGCATGTTTTGCTCCTTCTGGTGCCTGGCCTCTGCCTGTTGTGGACGGGAGCGTCCGCACGCCGACATTGCCAACATGATCTGTCGCGCTTGTGAGATGGTCGATACGCTATTCCGCTAGATTCTTATCCAATCGTCTAATATCGTCGCCCGGGTCATCATCGGAGGATGGTTCTCATGGACGCCTTGTCCGAAGTTCTTGCTTCGCTGAGATTTGGCAGCGCCATGATCGGCAGCGCGACCCTGCATCGGCCATGGGGTATTTCAGTCGATCCGACAAGGAATGCCGCCATCCACGTAATACAGAACGGCGAATGCTGGTTGCGGCTAGCCGGTGAAAAGGAGCCGATCAGCTTAGGCGAGGGAGACGTCATCCTTGTCGCGGGCGGAGTGGGACATGCCCTGTGCAATCCGGCGGATGCACCGACGGCATCTATATCCGCCGTCCTTTCCGCGAATCGGAGCGGAGCGGAACCGAAAAGCGAAAGCGGCGCGACAACTCTCCTTTGTGCGAGATATTCACTCGACGGCGTCGGGCCATACCCGATGGTTTCGCTGCTTCCTCCGCTGATCCATTTGACCCGAAATCAGATAGGCACCAGCGAGCCGCTACGGCTTGCCCTGGATCTTCTGCAGGTCGAAGCGAAAGGCGATCTCGGCGGCCACGACATTGTCGCCCCACGCCTTCTCGACAGCACGTTGATCTTCTTGTTGCGTGCCTGGATCGAACATCAGCCACTCGGAACAGGGGGATGGTTTGGCGCCTTGCGCGACAAGGGCATTGCGCAGGCTTTGCGCCTGATCCACGAGCGGCCGGGCAATCCCTGGACTATCGCTTCCCTTGCCAGCGGCGCAGCACAGTCCCGAGCCACCTTCGCGCGTCGCTTCGCTCAACTGGTAGGACAGCCGCCGCTGTCCTATGTGACTCGGTGGCGGATGAATCTTGCCGCCAAGGCTCTGCGGGAAACGAACCAGAACATTGGCGAGATCGGGCGCGCCGTCGGATATGAATCGGTGCCGTCGTTCTCGCAGGCATTCAAACGGTTGACCGGACGATCGCCCGGCCTCTACCGCAGCGACTTTCGATCATCTGACTGACGAAATTCAACTGGGACGCCAGCCCGAGTGCCGCCATTACGGCGTCGGCAGTCCGTGAGCCCGGCGCGCCATCAGGCAGTCGTCATCGCCCGGCATGCAGGCGCGGCAGACGTCGGGGCGGATCTCGTAGATGCCGCAGGCGGTCGACTTGCCGACCTCGCCGCACAGTGCCGAACAGCGCGCGCCGTCGCAGCGCATGCCGGCTTCGTCGGCCGCCACATACTTTTGCGGGATAAGATCGAGCTGCGCGTCATCCTCGGTGGAGAAGCGTGGCCATCTGGATGAGTAGGCGCAGCAGGCGCCACAGGTCTGGCAATCGAAGGCGACCGGATCGGCGCCCTCTTGTGGCGACGAAAAATCCTCTGCGACCGCCAGGGCAAGCAGCCTTGGCGCAGATTTCCGGCCGGCATTTTGCTGCAAGGCGCGCTATTTCTTCTTCGGCTTGCGCGGCGGTGCTTCGGCCGGCGACCTGAACAGATCGGTGCCCGCTTCGGCGGCTTCACCGGTTTTTGGCGCGGCGGCCGGCTTGGCCGGCTTCACGGCGGCAGCAGGTGCTGCCGGCTGGCCCTTGGCGGAAAACTTGATTGCCATATCAATCCTCGTCAGAGAAACGCGATGATGGCGCATTCGGATTGCGGAGGCGGCCGATGAGCGCCGAAACGGCCGTGATGTTCATTTCTTCGGGCGACCAGTTCCTGGCTTCCTCGATGTGCCGGGGCGCCAGCTCGCGATGCGTGCTGCCGCTGTAGGCGGCATCCTGAAAGGTCACGCGCTCGTGGGTCTTGGCGTTTTCCCGGACGTATTCGATCAGATAATTGGGGCATTCGGCGCGGCCGCGCACGCCGAGCCGCACCTGGGCATCGCCGTGGACACGCCGGCAGCGCTCGAGCTTTTCAAGCACGCGCCGGACATATTCGACCGGCTTGTCTAGTTCACCCACGACATCGGCAATGGTCGAATCGGCGGCGATCGCCTTTTGAGGCACACGTTTGGTGGCCATCAGCGCTTGCCTGCGCGTTTTGGCGAGGCCGCGAGCGCAACCGCCGCCGCCATGTCGTCGGCTTCCTTTTCCAGGCGCAGTTCGCGCAGCCGCGCGGTCTTGGCTTCGCGGGCCTGGCTGACGGCATCCCGTTCGGAATTGATGCGGTCGAGCGACATCGACTGGGTCCGCGTCTTGCTGAAAATGGATTCGGCCTGGTCGCGGGGTTTTTTTGAAGGTTCGGTCAAGGTCTTTCTCCTGGTTCGGAGCGCGCCGCCGAAAAAGTGACGAGACTGGTCTTTCGGCCAGGATCCCGCAGAAAGCAATACGGCAGCCGGTTTCAAATTGCTGAAACGTCCTTAGCACGTCCGGGCCGTCGAGCAGCGCTCTTTCGCCGGTCGAAGCGCAAAAATGAAAAAGGCCAGGCACCGCCTGACCTTCCATGAGAGCGCCTGCACATCCCGAGAGACGCGCAATGAAACGTTCTTCTCATGCGCATGAGCGGGGACTTAACCTCCCCGCGACCATGCGCTGGAATTTGCCATTCACCGGTGCCAGTACATCCGTGGTCACCGGTGAGGCTGAATTCCGTTTTAGGCCGCCTTCAACTGGTCGGCGGACATCTTGCCCGACTTGTTGTCGCGGACCATCTCGTAGCCAAGCTTCTGGCCCTCGACGATGTCGCGCATTCCGGCGCGCTCGACGGCTGAGATGTGGACAAAAACGTCGGCAGAACCGTCGTCAGGCTGAATAAAACCAAAACCCTTGGTGGCGTTGAACCATTTAACTGTGCCTGTGCTCATAACGAACCCTTTCCATGGCAAATATTCGTTCGCTGTCATGCGGATGCATAACAACGTTTGTCTCGATTTTGATGGGGAAGTTCGTCAAAGGCGCGCCTCGGCGCGCGGATAACAAAAGTCGGTCAAACAAACATCGACAAAATTCTTGTAGACTTCTTTGCGCGTTGAGTCAAATTTTTTTGATTTGCCACACTCGCTGAGACGCGCGGCGGCGGCCGCGCGCCAGCACATCGGACAGCAAAAGCCGGGCTACTGCCCGCCGAAAAAACCACTTAGCCGGGAACCATTTCGGCGCCGGGGCATTTTTTCGGTGTCGAAAGCCGTTCTCGAAAGAGCGATCTTGAGAAAGGCGGACGACAACCAGGACGCCCCCCGCGCAGATAAAAGGCACGAGGGGCGTTCCTGTGTGATGCGACCATTCGCGCGGGGCCGGTGGTCTGGTTCCAAGGCCTATGCGTACCGCCTGTCTACTTGGTTGCGCATCGTGCCCCAACATCTCGGCAAATGAGGTCACCGTTCCTGGTCGGTCGGGCGGATGACGATCTCGTTGACGTTGACGTGTGCCGGCTGGCTCACGGCGTAGAGGATGGCGGCGGCGATGTCCTCGGCGGTCAGCGCCTCCATGGCGGCGAGCCGCTTGTCCAGATCAGCCTTGAACGCCGGATTGGTGATGTGGTCGCCGAGCTCGGTGCGTACCAGGCCGGGCTCGATAACGGTAACGCGAACCTTGTCGGCGTAGACTTCGCGGCGCAGCGATTCGGAAAAGCCGACGACGCCGAACTTGGTTGCTGCATAGCCGCTGGCGCCCGGATTGGCGACACGGCCGGCGACAGACGAGACATTGACGATGTGACCCTTGGCGGCCCTCAGATGCGGCAGCGCCGCTTTGGTGACGCCCATCAGCGCCAGCAGGTTGAGCTCGATCATGCGGCGCCAGTCGTCGAGCACCGCCTCGGCGGCGGGCGACAGAAGCATCACTCCGGCATTGTTGACGAGGATGTCGAGACGGCTCCATTCGGCGACAACCTTGTCGACCATGGCGGTGACATCGTCGTTGCTGGTGACGTCGGCCTCGATACGGAGCGCCGTGCCGCCGGCCTTTTCGATACGCGCGGCCAGCGCTTCGAGCCGATCGGCGCGGCGTGCGGCAATCGCCACCTTGGCCCCGGCGGCGGCCAGCGCCACAGCCGTTGCCTCGCCGATGCCCGATGACGCGCCGGTGACAAGCGCGACCTTGCCGGCCAGTGCGGAAGAAACAGCTATCATGGTGAAGTCTCCGAAGCCCCTGCCCGATCTTCAGATAGGCCGCGGGGCGCGAAGTGAAAGACCGGCTTTGCTTGGTTACTCGTCTGGGCCGGGCTCCGGCCATGGCTCCTTCGCCGCCTCGGCATACCAGTGGCGCATCGCCGGCATCGAAAGCACGGCGTCGACATAGGCGCGGGTGTCGGGCGCCAGCGTGCCACCGTAGGTGTCGAAGCGGGTGACGACCGGCGCGTACATGGCGTCGGCCGCGGTGAAATGGCCAAACAGAAACGGCCCGCCTTTGCCATGCTTTTCGCGGCATTGCCGCCACAGATCCTCGATGCGCGCCCGTTGCGCCTCACCTTCGGCGTCGAGCGGCTTGTGGCCTTTTGGCCGGCGCAAATTCATCGGCCAGCCATAGCGGACCTCGCGAAAGCCGGAATGCATCTCTGTTGCCGCCGAGCGGGCCAGCGCGCGGGCGCCGATATCGGCCGGCCAGAGCTTTTTCTCGGGAAACAGCTCGGCGAGATATTCAAGGATGGCAAGGGTTTCCCAGACGATCCGGACCTCGCCATTCGGCAGCCGATGATCCAGCACCGGCACCTGGCCGGTCGGCGATATCCTGGCCAGATTGGCCGCGGTCTCGGGCGTGCGCAGGCGCACAAAACCTTCCTCGAACGGGATCTCCAGATGCTTCATCGCCAGCCATGGCCTCAACGACCAGGACGAGAAGCATTTGTTGCCGATGAAGAGCGTGAATTCAGCCATTGTCCCTCCGGCCCTGTCTGCCCGGGCTTCTCGCGCACCCTATCCTGTCGGCTTCGCGGCCGGAAGCCGGCACAACTCGACCGGCCGAACCCGGAACCTAAGCGATCCGCGACCGTTTCTCCAGGCGAACGGTTCAGGAGATGCGAGATGGTGAACAAGGATCAAGTAGCCGGCGTTGCTAAACAAGCCAAGGGCGCAGTCAAGCAGACCGCCGGCAAGGCCACCGGCAACAGGCGCACCGAGGCCGAAGGCGACGTCGACAAGGCGACCGGCAAGATGCAGAAGGCTTACGGCGACGTAAAGGACAGGGTGAAGAAGGCGCTTTGACGCCGGCCCTTCGCAACCAGGAAAAGGCGGCTCGGCCGCCTTTTTTTTGCGTCCGCCCCTGCCCGTCAGAAAGTCAGGCTTTTGCTGTATGCATTGGTGAAGGTGACCTCGCCATGATCTCCGGCGGCTTCGCCCAGCACCACATCCATGCTGTTTTCGCTCACCCGCGCCAACGCAAAGCCGCCCATGAAGGCAGCCTTCGGCTTGAACAAATCGAGCCCGTCACGGTGGTAGATCATTGGCGTCGCGTGCTGGTGGCCATGGAAGATGCCGACGACGTTGTAACCCTTCAGCACAGCCAGCAGCGCCCGCCTGTCGGCTTCGCTCCACCAATGCGGCGGACCCGTGCCGCTGTCGTCGAAGGTTCTCTCGGCGGCGTCCCATCTTTCGATCGAAAAAGTATCCCAGCCATAATGCTGGAACAGGATGACCGGGCGGCCGTCGCCGGCATAGGTCGCCAGGTCCTGCTTCAGCCATGGCAGGCTGCTGGCCGCGCCATGGCCGGTATCGCCGGCAAAGCGGTGCGTCTGGACAAGATGCAGACCGCCCCAATCCCATGAATAACAATCGGTCTCGACATCGTAGTCGGTCGCCGGCGCGGGCGGCTTGAAGAACACGCCGGGGCGGTGGTTGACCTCGACGTAGTCGCGCATTTCGCGGCGGTACCAGTCGACATGCGAGCGCGGGCCGTTCTGGTCGAGGTCATGGTTGCCGAGGCCGACATAGACCGGCATGTGCACGCGGTCGGGGCCGACGCCTTGCTGGTAGCGCTGGCTGAACTGAAGCAGCTGCGTGCCCTCGCTGGGCTGGGTGATCTGGCCACCGCCGTCGTCGGTGATATCGCCGCCAACGACGAGGCCGAGCGGCGTGCCGATTTTGCCCGTCGAGCGCAGGCCGGTGGCAACGCCATCGATTTCAGCCGGCCATTGCCTTTCACCGACGCCGTTGAGTGCGGCGACATTGCGCAGCAAGGCAGCGTCGGTCTTGCCCTCCTGCTCGCAATGCGGGCTCAATCCGTCCGCCATTCGGCAGGCATGGATATCAGCGATAAACAGGAAGGTGGCGTCGATCGGCGGAACGCGCTGCCCGGTCTGGCAGAAGGCCGGGTGCGAAACAGTGCCGGCCGCGGCAACGGCCGCTGCCTTCATCAGGAAGCTGCGCCGTGAAGCCGGTCGGGCGGAAATGCGATACATCATGCGCTAAAATTCAGCACGACGCGGACCGGCAGTCCAGTTGCTCGCAAAGTATGTCGACACGTTCTCCCAGGTCTGGCATTGCTTTCGGCATTCAACTTGCGCGGGCAGAGGAGGACGCCATGAACACTGCATCCATCGGCATGACAATGGCCATGCTGGCGATGACGAGCGCAGCGCATGCCTCCGAGTGCATCGACGCCAAATCGGCCAAGGCCGGCTTCATTCTCGAAAGGCCCGGCATCCACAGCGAATTTCGTGCGGCGGCGGGCGGAATGGTTGCCGTGGCCAACAAATACCAGTCGCAATCGCCGCAGTCGCAATACCTGTTCGGCGGGCTGATCGAGGTGTTTCGCGACAGCAGCACAGGCCAGCTGGCGATGATCCCCTTTTCCGATCTAAGGAAGGTGTTCCCGCTGAAGGCGGGGGCTAAGAGCAAGATCGTATTTGCCCGTCTCGCACCGAACAAGCCGCCGAAGGGCACCGAGACGCTGGAGATCAACGTCAAGGGAAAGGAGACGTTCAGCCTGGGTGATTGCAAATACCCCGTGCTCGCCGTCAAGCAGACGATCAGCAGCGAGGCCGGCGAGACGCGGGACGAGTTTACCGCGCTTTACGCACCCGATCTGCAGGCAGTTGTGGCCAGGCGCTATGACGAGGGCACCAGTGCCGAAAGCGTGGTCGGCTACGAGCTGATCAAGCCGCTGCCGAATTAGGAGCCTTGGTCGTGAAATCAGCGACAGCGGCACCTCTGTCCTGCCGGCGTCAGAGGGCTCTGTGCAGTATCCTGCTACGTCGCCTCGTTCCTGTTTTGGACGACATAATTCCCTGCTCCAACGCCATCAGGCAGTCGCGCAGCACGCTTGCGTCCTGTGCGGTCTTGGCCATCGACATGGCGCCGGAATAGCTGGCGACGGCTAACGCTGCAAAGCGCTGCGGATCGGTGCCCAGCTCCCGGCCCGCCTGCTGGTCGGCGCTGATCTTGTCGGCGATCGCCTGACGCCAGGTCGAAAAAATGCCGGCAAGGGCAATGCGGAAATCCGGATCGGCAAGCGACAGTTCATGTGCCAGATTGTTGAGCGGGCAGCCGCGTACGAACCCCTGCTGCTCCAGCTCCGCCGCGACGGCCGCGAACACGGAGCGCACGCCCTCGCGCGCTGAGGGAGCCGTCCGCACCGGCTCGATCCATGTCTCTTCTACGGCGGCGGCGACCCGCTCCTCGATCACTGCAAGCGCCAGCGCCTTCTTGGTTGGGAAATGGTGGTGCAGCGCGCCGCCGGTAACGCCCGCCGTCGCCATCAGGTCGCCCATGCTGGAGGCGTGATAGCCGCGTGCCTGAAACGCCTCTTCGGCGACATCGAGCAACTTTTTGCGCATGCCTTCGGGGTCGTTGGTGCGTTTTTGAGCCCGCGACTTTGGGCGAGCGGTTATCTCTGCTGACATCTTCAGACGATAGCAGATTGACAAAACAGGACAACCGGTCTGTTTAATAAACAGGATGACTGTCCTGTTTTGGAGATCGAGCGATGAACCTGCCTTTGAACGCCGAATCTAAATCCGATCTGCTCGCCTCGCCCGTCGTCGAACTCCGGCAATACACGCTGAAACCCGGCCGGCGCGAGACGCTGATCGGCGTCTTCGACAATCAGCTGATCGAGGGCCAGGAAACGGCGGGGATGACCATCATCGGCCAGTTCCGCGATCTCGACCGGCCGGACATGTTCGTCTGGCTGCGCGGCTTCGACGGTATGGAAGCGCGGAAAAACGCTCTGACCGCCTTCTATGACGGGCCGGTCTGGGCTGCCTGGCGCGACGCCGCCAACGCCACGATGATCTCATCCGACAACGTGCTGCTGCTGAAGCCGGCCTGGCCGAGCGCCGGCCTAGACCTCTCGGGATCGCAGCGGGCAGTTACACCGGATTTCGAAAAACCAACCGTAAGCAATGATTTGCAGGCAATTGTTGTCGTCAGGATTCATCATTTGCGACCGGGCCTGGAAGCCGGCTTCGCCAGGGATTTCCAGACCGGGGCTCTTCCGGTGCTTGCCGCACTTGGCGCACGGCCGCTGGCCGCCTTCATCACCGAACATGCCGAAAACAGCTTTCCGCGGTTGCCGGTGCGGGCCGGCGAAAACGTCTTCATCAGCATCGCGGGTTTCGACAGCACCGAAGCCCATGCCCGCCATGAGGCAGCCTTGGCTGCCTCCCCGAGATGGCAGGCATTCGAGCAGACCGCGCAGTGGGAATTTGCCAGGCCCATGGAGGTTCTGCGCCTGGCGCCGACGGCGCGATCGCTGCTCGGGCAGCCAACGCCGGCGTGACCAACGCCGTTGAAACCACCTACGCCCGGAGCCTCCTGGTTCACGCCTGAAAATGTCTGGCATGGATGGCTTGGTAACGCGCCCTCCATGCGGTTGCCTGCTCCAGGTCAAGGGAAACGCGCAGCAGCCGGTGATCCTCGTTCTTGCGGCCAATGAGCTGGATGCCAATCGGCAGGCCGCCTTTCGACTGGAACAGCGGCAGGCTGGCGGCCGGTTGGCCGGTGACGTTGAAGATTTCCGTGAAAGGCGCAAAGCCGTAGGCCCGGCTCGCCCAAGCGTCGTAGTCGAAGAGAGCACCATCGCCATGGATGGCGCCAAGCCGAGGCGGCAGGTCGGCCGTCGTCGGCGTCATGATCAGGTCGAACGCATCGAACGCCATCGCCATCGCCAGCGAAGCGCTGTGCACGTGGTCCTGCGCCCTGAGATAGTCGGCGGCCGAAGACCGCCGAAAACAGTCGAGCGCGTGACGAGTCAGGCTTTCGATTTCGCCAGCCGCCGGCATCCGCCCGATCTCATCGGCGCGCTCGTAAACCAGCCGCGCAACCTCCGACATCCAGAAGATGCTCCAGTCCGCTCCGGCGCTGGCTTCCCGCGGGAAACGCGCCTCTGTGACCTGGTGCCCCATATCCTCGAGGAGGATTATGGCTTCCTGGAATTTTTCTCCAATCTCGGACGCGACCGGCGTGCCATCCGGCCGGTGCGCCAGACACGCAACGCGCAGACGCTCGCCGGGGGAAGACAGCCAGTCCAGGTAGGACGGCACCGATTTCGACACGGAGTAAGGCGCTCCTTGTTCTGGACCGGCAGTCATGTCCAGCATGGCGGCGCTGTCCCGAACGGTGCGGGACAGGACGTTTTCGGCGTAGAGCCCGGCGCCGACCTGACCTCGACCAGGCCCGACAGGCGTGAGCCCGCGCGACGGCTTCATGCCGAACACGCCGCAACAGGCAGCCGGCACCCGGATCGAGCCGCCGATATCGGAACCGTGGGCGACCGGCACCATACCGCTTGCCACCGCCGCAGCAGCTCCGCCGCTTGAGCCGCCCGCCGTCAGCGAAGGATCCCAGGGGTTCAAGGTGGGGCCGCGAAAGCTGGGTTCGGTCACGAAGTCGTTGGCGAATTCAGGCGTGTTTGTCTTGCCCAGCAAGATCAGACCGGCGGCCCGCCAGCGCCGGACGATCTCGCTGTCGGGCTTCGGCGCGGCATCCTTGAAGTAGAGCGACGAGTGCGTCGTCGGCCACTCCCGCACATTGACGCCGGTGTCCTTGACCAGGAAAGGAATGCCGGCGAGTGCGGCCTGCCGGTTGCAGCTTGCCGCGCCGGAAAGCGCCCGGTCCGCATCGATCAGTGTCACAGCGTTGATGGCGGGATTGATGCTTTCGATCGCTTCGATAGCCGCTTCGACGACCTCGACGGCCGATAATTCGCCCGAGCGAATATGCCCGGCCAGGGCGACGGCATCCAGCGCCACGTATTCGGAAAGGTTCATGACCGGTCTCAGCCCGCACTACCGGTCGCTTCGGCTGTCGGCTGGGGTCCAGCTTTGGTCCGGACCTTGAAATAGCGGGCGATGGCTGCCGCGACCAATGCCGGGTCCTCCCAATGCGGATTGTGGCCACAGCGCACCGCGCTCACGAACGCGGCGCTAGGGATTTCTTCGAGCAGCCGCCGTTGGAGCGTTTCGTCGAAGAGCAGGTCGCGCCCGCCAGCAATGACAAGCGCCGGCAGGCGCAGCGTGCGCGCCTTGTCGGTCAAATCGACGCGCCGAACCTGCTCCAGGATTGCGCGCCAAAGTGCCGCCGGCATGGCTGACGCCTCCTTTGCAGCCATGGTCAGGAAGTCCGCTGGAACCTCGGCCTCGCAGGCATGCCAATAGTCATAGAACGGATCGGCCGGCGATATCGGATCTCGAAGCGCCCGCACACCAATGGTCATCGGGTGGTCCTCACCGATCTGCGGCCGTAGCGTTCCGGCCATCAGCACCAGGCCGCCGATCATCTCGGGGTAGCGCGCGGCTGCCTCGATCGCCACCATACTGCCCAGCGAATGCCCGACCAGAACCGGCCGCTCGAGCCGCAATCGCTCGATCAAACTCGCCACATCTTCCGCGAAATCCGCCGGGGCGAAGCCGCGTGTCCCGGCCGGCGAGGCGCCATGCCCGCGCAGGTCCGGAATGACAAGCCGGCGCCCGGCGAGATGCGGCGCCAGCAAGGAGAAGCTGCGGCTCGTGTCGGAGAACCCGTGCACCAGCACCAGCGCGGGCTCCTGCCCGGCGATTTCGACGCAGGCCGTTTCAGTGCAGCCGGCACCGACCCTGCGCTTGCGGCCGTTCCAGCCCGCCTGATCGGCCGATATCACAGGCCGAGCTGCTGCTTGACTGCGTCGAGCGCGGGCTTGCCATCGAATGTGGTGACACCGGCAAGCCAAGCGCCGAGCCTATCCGGATTCCCTTTGATGGCCTTCAGGCCGGCTTCCCCCGGCTTCATACCGTCATTGATGAGATAGCCCATGCCGAGATTTTCGAAATCGATGTCGAAGGCGAGGTTCTTCAGCAACTGCCCGACATTCGGGCATTGCTGCAGATAGCCCTTGCGCACCTGCGTCGTCACCGTCGCGGCGCCGAAGTTCTGGCCGTAGAACTTGTCGCCGCCGCTCAGATATTTGAAGTCGTACATCGTGTTCATCGGATGCGGCGCCCAGCCCTGGAAGACGATGAAGCGCTTTTCCTTGATCTCGTAGCCGACCTCGGAAAGCATGCCGGCTTCACTCGACTCGACGACCTGCCAGCCATCGAGGCCCAACGACTTATCGGCGATGGCGTCCATCATCAGCTGGTTGGAGCCCGGCTCGATGCCGTACATCTTCCTGCCGAACTTGTCGGCGAACTTTTGCAGGTCGGCAAAATCCTTGACGCCGGCCTCCCAGACGTAAGTCGGCACGGCGAAGGTGTATTTGGCACCAACGAGATTGACGCGCACATCGTCTACCGAGCCATCCTTCTTATAGGGCTCGTAGTAGGTGATCATCGCCGGATCCCAATAGCCAAGGAATACGTCCAAATCATTGTTCTTCAAGGATTCATAGATGACGTTGATGCCCAGAAGCGAGCTTGCCGGCTTGTAGCCGAGCGCATCGAGCAAGACGCTGGTGACGCCGGTGGTGAAGGCAAGGTCGTTCCATCCAGGCTCGGCCATGCGCACGACCTTGCATTGCTCGGGTTCAGCCGCAAAGGCCGGCTGGCTAACCAGCAGGACGCAGAGCGAGGCGCCTATTCCAAGGCTACGAAGCATTTCGGTTCTCCTCATTTCACCAACGGGCGTTGACCATTCGGTTTTTATATTGTCCCAACGGTCAATTCTTGATCTCGATGGACGAAAATGTCAACGTCGGTTTTCGATGCATGGATCCGGCCCCGTGAAACTCAAGCGTCTCAGCGACATACGCCGCAAAGAGCTGCGGCAGGCCGCCTTTGCCGTGCTTCAGCGCGAAGGCATAGCTGGCGCCACCATAGAAAAAGTGGCGGCGCAGGCCGGCGCGTCGAAGGGCATCGTGCTGCATTATTTCAACAGCAAGCAGGAACTGTTCGAACACGCCATGCGGGAATCGAACCTGGTGCTGCGTCATGCGGTGGTCGAGCGGCTGAGACAGGCGCGCACGCCAATGCAACGGATAGATGCCATCATCGAAGGCAATTTCGAGCCGCATCTTTTCCAGCCGTCCCTCTGCCACGCCTGGCTTTCGCTTTGCGCGGAGGTGCCGCGCGACGAAAAGCTTGCCCGCATCCAGAATGTGATCCATGCGCGCATGCGCTCCAACCTGCTGTCCGGCCTGCGCGGTCTGGCGCCGGCACGCGATGCTGACGAGATCGCTTTCGGCGTCACCGCCCTGATCGACGGGCTGTGGTTGCGGCTTGGCCTGCAACCCGGCAGCGTCACGCGTGACCAGGCCATTCATCAGGTCAAGGATTTCGTCGCTACCCGCCTAGCTGTTCGGCGCGGTGCAGCCGCTGCCGAATAGACAGGCGCATCAGCCGAAAGTTCATATTGTAGGATAGGCCGGCGGCTTGACCACAATTGGCAACGGCGCTGTTCTCCTTATCAGACAAGACGGCAATGCGCGGGAGTGTTGGATGAGACTAGGCGGCAAACGGGCACTGGTCACCGGCGGCTCGGACGGGATCGGGCTGGCAATCGCCGAGGCTTTCTTGCGCGAAGGCGCGGATGTGCTGATCGTCGGCCGCGACGGCAAAAAGCTCGACGCCGCCCGCAAGCAGCTCGGGGATAATGTCGAAACGCTGTCGGCCGATTTGTCGGCCAGCGCCGGCATCGACGCCGTGGTCGAGCATGCCAGGCGCGGCCCACCTGTCGATATCCTCGTCAACAATGCCGGCGTGGCGTTCCTGGTGCCGTTCGAAACCGTCAGCGAGGATCAGTTCCAGCAGTCGTTCGCGCTCAACGTCACGGCCGTATTCTTCCTCACCCAACGGCTGTTGCCGCATCTCGCGCCGGGCGGGGCTTCCGTGATCAACATCTCGTCCTATTTCGCACACAAGATGATCCCGAAGCGGCCGTCCAGCCTCTATTCGCTGTCGAAGGGCGCGCTCAATTCGCTGACCAAGTCGCTCGCCTTCGAGCTCGGGCCGCGCGGCATAAGGGTCAACGCCATCGCGCCCGGCACGGTCGACACAGCGATGCGGCGCAGGTCGATCGAAAACCTGCCTGAGGCCGCGCAAGCCGAGCTCAAGGCCTATGTCGAGCGCAGCTACCCGCTCGGCCGCATCGGCCGAACCGACGATCTTGCCGGCATCGCGGTCTATCTTGCCAGCGACGAAGCGGCATGGACCAGCGGCGGTGTATTTGCTGTCGACGGCGGCTATACGGCGGGGTGAGGAGCGCGCTCTTCCTTCTCCCCTTGCGGGAGAAGGAAAAGGCGCTGCTTCAACCGATTTGCATCCCCATCGTCCGCAATCTCCGCTTGAAGGCGTTTGTGCAACGCGATACGCCGTTTGCAAATTGCAAACCGGAGAGACTTCGTGAGCGCGCCAGAGACCAGAACCGAAACCGACACGTTCGGTCCCATCGAGGTCGCCGCCGACCGCTATTGGGGCGCGCAGGCGCAGCGTTCGCTGGCCAATTTCAAGATCGGCTGGGAGAAACAGCCGGCGTCGATCGTGCGGGCGCTAGGCATCGTCAAACGGGCGGCCGCCGAAGCCAATATGGAGCTGAAGCGGCTCGATCCGGCGATCGGCAAGGCCATCGTCGAGGCCTCCCAGGAGGTCATCGACGGCAAGCTGAACGAACATTTCCCGCTGGTCGTCTGGCAGACCGGCTCGGGCACGCAGTCCAACATGAACGCCAATGAGGTGATTTCCAACCGGGCGATCGAGCTTCTGGGCGGCGTCATGGGGTCGAAGAAGCCGGTGCATCCCAATGACCACGTCAACATGAGCCAGTCGTCGAACGACACCTATCCGACGGCCATGCACATCGCCTGCGCCGAGCGCATCATTCACGACCTGCTGCCGGCGCTGAGACATTTGCATGCGGCACTCGACGCCAAGACCAGGGCTTTCGCCCACATCGTCAAGATCGGCCGCACCCACACGCAGGACGCCACGCCGCTGACGCTCGGCCAGGAATTCTCGGGCTACGCGGCGCAGGTCGCCTCGTCGATCAAGCGCATTGAGATGACCCTGCCCGGTCTGCAGGAATTGGCACAGGGCGGCACCGCGGTCGGCACCGGCCTCAACGCGCCGGTCGGTTTTGCCGAAAAAGTGGCGTCGCGCATCGCCGCAATCACCGGGATCGATTTCGTCACCGCGCCGAACAAGTTCGAGGCGCTGGCCGCGCATGATTCCATGGTCTTCTCGCACGGCGCCATCAATGCCTGCGCGGCGGCGCTGTTCAAGATCGCCAACGACATCCGCCTGCTCGGCTCGGGCCCGCGTTCGGGCCTCGGCGAATTGTCGCTGCCGGAAAACGAACCGGGCTCCTCGATCATGCCGGGCAAGGTCAATCCGACACAATGCGAGGCCATGACGCAGGTTTGTGTGCAGGTGTTCGGCAACAATGCGGCGATCAGCTTCGCCGGCAGCCAGGGCCATTTCGAGCTCAACGTCTACAATCCGCTGATGGCCTATTGTTTCCTGCAGTCGGTGCAGTTGCTGGCCGACGCTTCCCTGTCGTTCACTGACAATTGCGTCGTCGGCATCGAGGCCCGCGAAGACAACATCAAGGCAGCGCTCGACCGTTCGCTGATGCTGGTGACGGCGCTGGCGCCGACGATCGGCTATGACAACGCCGCCAAGATCGCCAAGGCGGCGCACAAGAACGGCACAACGCTGCGCGAGGAAGCGCTGGTCACCGGGCTGGTCAGCGAAGCCGACTATGAGCGGCTGGTGCGGCCGGAGGACATGACGCACCCAGGGTAAGTTGATCGCGAAAACGTTACCTCGGTGAACAATCCGTAACCAATCTGACGTCTTTGGTGAACAGTCGGCATGCGCTAACTGGACGGCTATCCCAAGTCGTTTGGCCAAACCCTTCTGGAGAGTTACGCATGTCCACCAACACGTCCACCAACACTTCGTTTGCCGGTTCCGGCACCGCCTCCGGCGCCTCGGGCACGATCCTGCTCGGCCGCATCCTGCTTTCGGTCATCTTCCTGCTTTCCGGCTTCGGTAAGTTAACGGCCATTGCCGGCACCGCCGGCTATTTCGGCAGCCTCGGCCTGCCGCTGCCGATGGTGACCGCCATCGTCGTCGGCCTGATCGAACTGCTTGGCGGGCTCGCCATCCTCGTCGGCTTCCAGACCCGGATCGTCGGCTGGGTGATGGCGATCTTCACAGTCGCCACCGCACTGGTCGCCCACACCGGCTGGGCCGATCAGATGCAGATGATCAATTTCATGAAAAACCTCGGCATTGCCGGCGGCTTCCTCGTGCTCGCCTCGTCGGGTGCCGGCGCCTATTCGATCGACGCCAAGCGCGGCTGAAGCGGCCCAGCATTTCCTGAACAAAGGGGCGCGGAATTTTCCGCGCCCCTTTTTCGTTGTCGGTTTATATCTGCTGGCTGGAACTCTGCTAGCATCGGCCGCCGATATCGGAGGAGACCATGCCTCGCAATGCGCTGCTCTTGCTGTCCCGGCTGCTGCTCGCCGCGCTGTTCGTGCCGTCCGGCTTCCATGCGCTTGCCGACATCGCCGGCACATCGGGCTATTTCGCCGGCCTCGGCCTGCCGCTGCCGACGCTCGCTGCCTGGGGCACCGGGCTGTTCGAGCTGATCGCCGGGCTGCTCATCCTCGTCGGCTTCAAGACGCCGATCGTGGCACTGCTACTCGCTGCGTTCTGCATCGCGGCGGGCTTCATCGGCCACTATGGCCAAGGCGGCGACGATCCGACGCTGACCTTCATGCATTCACAGATGCTGATGAAAGACATCGCCATATCAGGCGGTTTCCTGGCGCTGGCAATGGCTGGCGCAGGTGCATGGTCAGCCGACGGGCGGGTGGTTGGAGCAATTGCTTCACGCAAAAGCTAGCGCTCGACTCGTCCACCTGCGGAAGTCGGCGCCGGCCCTCATCTGCCTGCCGGCACCTTCTCCCCGTATAGTGACGGGGAGAAGGAGGCTAGCCGCGACCTCGGCACCCTTTCTGCAACGCTAGGAGTAAGCGAAATCCGTTGCGAAGGGATCTTTCTCCCCGTCGCTATACGGGGAGAAATGCCCGGCAGGGCAATGAGGGGCGGCGCAAACCTGAAGCGATTGCCTTGAGGCGGACCTAAGATTACTTGGCTGAGACAGCCTACTTCACCGACATGCTAGGCCCGCCCTCGACCGCCAGCACCAGCCGGCGGTTGGTGACCCTTGCCAGTTGCGCCAGCCTGCCGGCCGGCCGCTCGCCGTAGAGATCGGCCAGCGCTGCCGGTAGCACCAGCGCCAGCACGCCATTGCCGCGGTTTTCCCATTTCAGCCGCGGCATGACGCCC
Source organism: Mesorhizobium sp. ISC25 (assembly GCF_042295465.1). Taxonomy (NCBI): domain Bacteria; kingdom Pseudomonadati; phylum Pseudomonadota; class Alphaproteobacteria; order Hyphomicrobiales; family Phyllobacteriaceae; genus Mesorhizobium; species Mesorhizobium sp. ISC25. The sequence continues at coordinate 1,918,560 of NZ_CP135441.1, forward strand.
GGCATTGCCGCGGTCAGCAAATAGACGACGCGCAGCAGCGCCGCCAGCACACGCGCCCTCTCGAGGTAGCGCGGTGTCGCCAGTCCGCGGATTTCCGGAGCGGCTTCATTGAACACGCCCTCGTGGCGAAACAGGCTGACAAGCGCCAGGAAGGCGCGGCCGGGATGATCGACGCCGATGAAGGAGGCGTGGGCGATGATGTTGAGCGATTGCTTGCCGCGATATTCGGGATGGGCACGCCAGCCGATATCGGCGAGCAGGCAGGCGGCGTGGCGGTAGCGCGCCTCATCCCCGGTTTCGTCGATGCCGAAGGCGGCGAACGCCTTGCCGGTCCACTCGACAAGCTCATGCGCGTGGTCGGCCGAGCGCGAGCGCAGGCGGGCAAGCTCTTCCGCCGCCGAGATCAGCGGATCGGCTTTCTGCTCGGCCTTGTCGAGCAGCGAATAGAGAAAGCCCTCGCGCACGCCCAGCGCCGACACGATGATCTTCGACGGCTGCATCGCCGCCATGATCTCCTGCAGCACGATGGCGCCATAGGGCAGCAGCGAGCGGCGGTTCTTGGAGACGCCCTCGATGCCTTTGATCTTATCGATCTCGGCCTTGGCGACCTGCCGGAGGAAATTCGCGGCGCTTTCGATGCCGATCTCGTAATGATGCATGACGCCGAGCGGGTAGTTGGTCATTTCCATGTGCAGCCGGGCGAGGTTTCGCCAGGTGCCGCCGACCGTGTAGAAGGCCCTGCCCTGCCCGCCCTTCAGCAATTTTGCCCGCGCCAGTTGCTCGCGCGCGATCCTTGCCGCCTGGACCAGCGAGTTCTTCGCCATGTCCTGCAGGCGCAAGCCGCCCAACGGCAGCGTGATGCCGTCACCGATCGTCTCACCATCGATATCGATCAGTTCGAGGCTGCCGCCGCCAAGATCGCCGGCGATGCCGTTGGCCGGGTGGAAACCGGAGATCACGCCGAGCGCCGAATAATGGGCTTCCTCGCGGCCGCTCAGCACCTGGATCTCGGTCTTGAGCACGTCCTCGGCGCGGTGGATGAAGTCGGGGCCGTTGACGGCCTCGCGAGCGGCGGCGGTCGCCAGCACATACATGCGCTCGGCGCCCGCCTGGTCGGAGAGCGCGCGGAAGCGGCGGAACTCTTCCATCGAGCGCGTCACCGCCTCGGGATCGAGCTTTCCGGTCGAAACGATGCCCCGGCCGAGGCCGGCCAGCATCTTTTCGTTGAACAGCAAGGTCGGCGAGCGCGCCAGCCCCTCATAGATGACAAGACGGATCGAGTTCGACCCGATATCGATGATGGACAGCGGTCGGCGGTCCTGAAGCCGGCCCTGGGATGCTGAAATCATCAGCCCGTCGCTGCGTTCTGTTTCTTGCGGCGCTTGAACTGCGCGATGCGCTTGGGCGCATGCGACTTCAACGCATCGCCCCGTCCGGACAGGCTCGGATTGGTCATGAAATATTCCTGCGCGTTGAACGGTTCCTCGCCCTCCTCCAGCACAACGCGCCGGGAGGTTCCGTCAGCCAATACGTCGAAACTTTGCTGGTTGTCCATGATGTTGCCGAGCATGATCTGGCCGAGCACCTGCTCATGCACAGTTGGATTGGTGATCGGCACCATGGTCTCGACGCGGCGGTCGAGATTGCGCGGCATCAAATCGGCCGAGGAGATGTAGACGATCGCCCCGTCCGATGGCAGGCCGTGGCCGTTGCCGAAGCAGTAGATGCGGCTGTGCTCGAGGAAGCGGCCGACGATCGACTTCACCCTAATGTTCTCCGACAGGCCGGGCACCTGCGGCCTCAGGCAGCAGATGCCGCGCACGACGAGATCGATCTCGACGCCGGCACGGCTGGCGTCATAAAGCGCATCGATGATGATCGGATCGACCAGCGCATTCATCTTCATCCAGATGCGAGCCGGCCTGCCATCCAGCGCGTGGCCGATCTCGTCCGAAATGTGCTTGAGAATGCGGTTGCGCAGCGTGAACGGCGATATGGCCAGCCGCATCTGCTCGGCCGGCTCGGCATAGCCGGTGATGAAGTTGAACAATTGCGCGACATCGCGCGCGATCGTCGGGTCGGTGGTGAAGAAGGACAGGTCGGTGTAGATGCGTGCGGTGACCGGGTGGTAGTTGCCGGTGCCGAGATGCACGTAATTGCGTAGCCTACCGTCCTCGCGCCGCACCACCAGCGACATTTTCGCGTGGGTCTTGAGCTCGAGGAAACCGAAGACAACCTGGACGCCGGCGCGCTCGAGGTCGCGGGCCCAGCGGATGTTGGCCTCCTCGTCGAAACGCGCCTTGAGCTCGACCAGCGCCGTCACCGACTTGCCGGCCTCGGCGGCGTCGACCAGAGCGCGTACGATCGGGCTATCGTTGGAGGTGCGGTAGAGCGTCTGCTTGATCGCCACCACTTCCGGATCGGCCATCGCCTGGCGCAGGAACTGCACCACCACGTCGAAGGATTCGTAAGGGTGGTGGACGATGATGTCCTTCTCGCGGATGGCGGCAAAGCAATCGCCGCCGTGCTCGCGGATGCGCTCGGGGAAGCGCGGATTGTAGGGCGTGAACTTCAGATCGTCGCGGGCGACGGCGACGATCTCCGAGATCTGGCTAAGCGCCAGCGGGCCGGTAAGCACGCTGATGCGGCTGGCCGAGACGCCGAGCTCGCCGGCGACGAAATCGCGCAATTCGGCCGGCATCAGCCTGTCGAACTCGATGCGGATGACCGAGCCGCGGCGTCGCCGCTTCAGCGCCGTCTCGAACAGACGCACCAGATCCTCGGATTCTTCCTCGACCTCGATATCGCTGTCGCGGATGATGCGGAACGTGCCGGAGCCCTTGACCTCATAACCGGGGAACAGCTTGCCGATGTAGAGACTGACCGCCTCTTCGAGCGGAATGAAGCGGACGTGATGCTTGCGATCCGGCAAGCGGATGAAGCGCCTCAGCGCCACCGGCAGGCGCAAAAGCGCGCTCATTTCCTCGCCGTTCTTGCGGTGGCGCAATTGCAGCGCCATCGAGAAACCGAGATTGGGAATGAACGGAAACGGATGCGCCGGGTCGATCGACAGCGGCGTCAGGACCGGAAACACCTGCTCCTGGAAATGGTCCTCGAGCCAGGTCTTCTCGTCCTTAGTCAGCGCATCGCGGGTGATGCTTTCGATGCCTTCCTTGTTGAGCAACAGCATCAGCGCCGAAAGGCTGTTCTGCTGGTCCTCCTGCAGGCGCTCGACCTCGCGCAGCAACTGTTCGAGCTGCTGCTCGGGTGTGCGGCCGTCCGGGCTCTTCAGCACGATGCCTTCGCGCACCTGGCCGGCAAGACCGGCGACGCGGACCATGAAGAACTCGTCGAGATTGGCTGCCGATATCGACAGGAAGCGAACGCGCTCGAGCAGCGGATGATTGGCGTTCAGCGATTCCTCGAGCACGCGGCGGTTGAATTGCAGCCAGGAAAACTCGCGGTTGACGAAGCGGTCAGGATTGCCGCCTTCGCGGCTCGCAGCCTCTATGGTGATGAATTCGTTCTGCACCGGCTTCAGTTCGTTCATAGTTCCTGCTCTTCTCACACCCGTCCGCGGATTACGGTGTTAACCGGCTTAACTTATCCTCTGACAGGCTTTTGCGACAGTTTCATTTCATCGATCTTGCAAAGAGACGGGTTATGATCCAGATGCAATCGACAAGATCAGGAGGCGACGATGGCAGGCGGTTCCATTCCCCATTTCCAGAACGATGCGGGCTATCCGGCAATCGACATCGGCGTCAAGGAATTCATGTGCACCGGCGCCAATCCGCCTTTCGACCACCCGCATGTATTTCTCGATATGGGCGACGACAATGAAAAGGTCTGCCCCTATTGCTCGACGCTCTATCGCTATTCGCCAAAACTGAAGGCATTGGAAACGCAGCCGCCGGGCTGCCTCTATATCGACCAGGCCGCCTGATTCTTCCGCGACAAGCCTGATGCGAGAAACGCAGTCCCGGCAGGTCGTCATCGCCGGGGCGGGCGTCGCCGGGCTGACCGCGGCACTGGCCTTCGCCGAGCGCGGCTATCGGATAAAACTGTTTGAACAGGCGCAGCATCTCGAGGCTGCCGGCGCCGGTATCCAGCTTTCACCCAACGCGACGCGCATCCTACGGCAGCTCGGCGTACTCGATCGGCTGCTGGCGACGGCGGTGCGGCCGGAGGCGGTCGTGCTCAAGGATGCCGCCACGCTGCGCAAGCTGGCGCGCGTACCGCTTGGCCAGGCGGCCGAAACGCGCTGGGGAGCGCCCTATCTCGTTGCCCACCGCGCCGATCTGCAGTCAGCGCTGATGGAGCGAGTTTCGGAGCAGCCCGGTATCGATCTGATCGCTGGCTCGCGGGTGACCGACATCACAGCCGGACCGAAAGGTGTTGCCGTCACTGCATCGGTTGATGGCGAAACGGTCGAGGCTGGCTGTCTGCTGATCGGCGCCGATGGCGTCTGGTCGTCAGTGCGAGAAACGCTTGCCCGCAAGGCGGCCGAATTCGGTAGGAGCCGGTTTTCGGGCGAGCTTGCCTGGCGCGCCACGGTGGTCGCCGACAGCCCCGCCGGACAAACCTTTGCAGCGATCGGTGCGGCCGATTGCGTTACCGCCTTCCTCTATCCCGGCTTCCATATGGTCGCCTATCCGGTCAGCCGTGGCACTGCCTTCAATCTCGCTGCCTTCACCAAGGGCGAGCGCATCGCCGAAGACTGGTCGGGGAATGCCAACCACGCCAGCCTCGCCAGCGCCATGCGCGGTACCGCGCCGGCGCTGGCCCGTCTGGCGAGCGAGGCGGCGCCGTGGACGGCATGGCCGATCCACACCGTCGAGCAGCGGCGGTGGACGACGCCGGAAGGCATCGCGCTGATCGGCGATGCGGCGCATGCGATGACGCCGTTTGCCGCACAGGGCGCGGCGATGGCGATCGAGGACGCGGCGACGCTTGCCGGCTTCGTTGCCGCTTCGCCTGCCGATCTTGAGGGGGCGCTTGCCGCCTGGGAACAGGCGCGGCGGCCGCGCGTCGCCCAGGTCGCCCGCCGCGGCGCCGTCAACCGCCTCGCCTGGCACGCGGCCGGGCCGGTGGCGATGGCCCGCAACCTGTTCCTGGCAATGCGCTCACCCGAAAAGCTCGCCGCCGATCTCGATTGGCTCTATGGCTGGCGGGCGTTGGACGATGGCGCGCGATGATACGCACGACAGGCTGGCGGGACAGCGCCCCTCTCTATCCTGCCGGACATCTCCCCCACTTGGGGGGAGATTGGCCATCACATTGGCTTTCGCCAATCTTCAAGGTTGCACGACCTAGCAAGGCGCCGAAGCCGCTAATCTCCCCCCTCGTGGGAGAGATGTCCGGCAGGACAGAGGGGGCGCGAAGGATCGCGGCGTTGATCAGCCGGAACCCTCTTCAATTGTAAAGCCGCATCGACATGCCGAGCGAGGCCGGCAGCGGATTCCACCAGCCGGTGCGCAGGCCGGCCGTGCGCAGTGCCGCCGCCGTCCAGGTGTTGCAGCCGACCAGCGCGTTGAAATGACCGTTGGCCTCGAAAAACCGATCGAAACGCGAATAGGCCGCATTCTCGATCGGAATGGCACCGTTCGGCCCCAGCTGGAAGCTTGCCGCAATGTAATCGAGCAGCGCCGTAAACCGCTCCTCGCCAATGTCGAAACCCGCGACTTCGGGATGCGGTTCGGCGATTTCGCCGGAAATGTCGACATGCATCACCGAGGCATCGACGGTCAGCGCCTTCATCACCGGCATCGGCTTCAGCTCCGACCAGGTCGGCGTCTCCAGATAAAAGGCGCGGCCGCCCCAGCCGAAGACGATGTAGCGGACCTCCGCCATGTCGGCTGGAATGCCGGCATCGACCAGGAAATGGAAGCGCCGGCGCACATCATCGTCGACCGGGATCGCGATGTCGGTGTGGATTGGATTTTGCAGCACCAAGATGCGGTGGCTTGCGCCGATCGGATCGGCAACGGCCGCCGGCCAGAGCGGGCGCGGCAGCAGCGTGCCCAGCGCTACCGCTAGCGCTATTGCAACGGCCAGCAGGCCAAGAAAACGGGCAAGCTTCTTCATGCGGAAGGCATAGAACAAGCAATGCTCAAAATGAAGCCTTTCCGGAAGTTGCACAGCTGACTTAGAGCTTGACGCGTATCCTCCCCGGGAGGATATGCTGGGGCATGTCAGATCATCTCCACGCCTCGCATCCTTCGATCATAAAGCGCCTGAAGCGCGCGCAAGGCCACCTCACGGCGGTGCTGGCCATGATCGAGGCGCATCGCCCTTGCGTTGATCTGGCGCAGCAGCTTCACGCCGTCGAACGGGCCATCAGCAGCGCCAAGCGCGAGCTGATCAACGATCACATCGAGCATTGCCTGACGGACAGCGTGGAAACCGGCGGCAACTCGCTGGCGGAACTCAAGCAGCTGGCGAAATATCTATGAATGCCATCGTGGCCCGCATTCTGGACAGGCTCGGGTTCGGCTCGCACGCCGCACATCATCACGGCGGTCACGGTCCGCACGGTCACACCCATGGCGTCATCGATGCGACAATTGCCACCACCGACCGGGGCATCTGGGCAATCAAATGGTCGTTCGTGATCCTGGCCATCACCGCGGCATTGCAGACGGTCGTGGTTGCGTTGTCGGGAAGTGTGGCGCTGCTGGCCGACACGATCCACAACATCGGCGACGCGACCACGGCGATCCCGCTATGGATTGCGTTCGTGCTGGCGCGGCGCAAGCCGTCGCGAACCTTCACCTATGGCTTGGGTCGGGTCGAGGATCTGGCCGGCATCATCATCGTGCTCATCATCCTGTTCAGCGCTGTAGTCGCCGCCTACCAAGCCATCGACAGGCTGATCAATCCACAAGTGGTGACACACCTCGGCTGGCTGACTGCGGCGGGCATTGTCGGCTTCCTCGGCAATGAGGCGGTTGCCGTGTTCCGTATCCGTGTCGGCCGCGAAATCAACAGCGCGGCACTGATTGCCGACGGCTACCACGCCCGCACCGACGGACTTACCAGCCTTGCCGTGGTCATCGGAGCCATCGGCGTCTGGCTCGGCTTTTCCTTGGCCGACCCGATTGTCGGCCTGCTGATCACGATTGCGATCTTCGGTATCGTCTGGCAATCGGCCCGCTCGGTGCTGACCCGCATGCTGGATGGAATCGAACCCGGTGTGATGGATGAAATCCGACATGCCGCCGAGCATGTTGCGGGCGCACGCATTGTCGATGCCAAGGCGCGCTGGATCGGTCATAGATTGCACGCCGACATCGCAATTGCCGCAGACGAAACCCTGCCGCTGTCGGAAGCGAACAAGATCGCGGCAGCGCTGAAGGACGAACTGTCCCAGCATATGCCGGCCCTGGCTGAGGCGAATGTGCGGTTTTCAACCGTATATGGAGAGCACGACCGTCCTCACGAGCACACGCACGACCATGGCCACATGCACTGACGCTCGCCGATTTTCTGCTAGTCTCGTCCGATGTTCCAGACGCTCGTAGAATTTCAGCGCACGATCTATATGACTCTCGGCGAACAGATCAAGCTGCTTGCGGCCGGAGGCAATTGGCTGGCGTTCATGGCCTTCCTGCCGATGGGCGTCGTGTTCGGGGCTGCCCATGCGCTGACGCCGGGTCATAGCAAGGCGGTCCTGGCGACCTATCTTGCCGGTTCGGATGCGAAGGTCTCGCGCGGCCTGCTCGTATCTATGACGCTATCGTTCACGCATGTGACGATTGCCGTTCTGATTGCGGCTCTCTCGCTGCCACTGGTCTCCATAGCATTGGGCAGCGTTGGCCGCGCTCCGCTTCTGGAGCATATCAGTCGTGGGCTGCTCGGCCTCATTGGCGTCTGGATGCTCTGGCGCGCTTTGAGCCATAGCCATCACCACAGGCACGAAGGCGAGGCTGTCGGCGTGATGGCAGGCCTGATCCCCTGCCCGCTGACGCTTTTCGCGATGACTTTCGCGATCTCCAGGGGTGTTCCGGCAGCGGGCGTCCTGTTTGCCATCACCATGATGGTCGGCGTGGCGCTGACGCTGTCCTGCGTCGCCGTGTTGTCGATCGTGTTTCGGGAACGGCTTGTACAGTTTTTCGCGCGCCAGCCACGGCTGTTCGAAACCATCTCCCGGGCCATCGAGGCCGCTGCCGGTCTCGCCCTTGCCGGCGTCGCTGTCTGGCAGATCACATCAGCTTAAGAGAAAATATGGTTTCAGCCACTGCATGGGAACAAGCCTAGGCGACGCCGGTCATGTCACATCGATGACGACCATCAGCCCGCCTCCGCCCTTCTCCTCGACATTGTTGTTCGTGGTGTGATGCGGGATGTGGCAATGGATCAGCCATTTGCCCGGACGCTGCGCCTTCCAGATCACGTCGTAGCGCTGACCCGGCCCCACGTTGACCGTATCGGCAAGGAAACGACCCGAGGCAGGGATCGTCTCGCCGTCGCGGGCAACGACCTCGAACGGTCCGCCATGGATATGCATCGGATGGATGAAGCCGTTGTTGGTGCCGATGAACCGCACCTTGAGCGTCTCGCCGACCTTCATCGGGATCGTCTCGGTCGAGGGATAGGCCTTGCCGTTGATGGTGAAGAAATTCGGCATGCCGCCGTCCATCGGCATCGACGGGTAGGTCAGCCCTTCCCGCACCAGCCATTCCTGAAGCTCGATGACGTAATCATGGTCGGCCGCGACCTCATCGGCGGGATTGGCGGGATCGATGATCAGCGCACCGTAGAGGCCGAGCGCCTGGGTCCGGTCCGGCTTGGCATGGGGATGATAGAAATAGGTTCCGTGCTGGGTTGCGGTGAATTCGTATGAATAGGATTGCCCGGGCTCGATCGGCGACTGCGTGATCTCGGCCGGCCCATCCATCTGGTTCGGCAGGATCAAGCCATGCCAATGCACCGTCGTTTCCTCAGGCAGGCCGTTGGTGACGTTGATCCTGACCCGGTCGCCCTGGCGAATGTGAATTCGCGGGCCGGGAATCTGGCCATTATAGGCATAGGCGTCGACCGCGACGTCCGGCAGGATCTGCCAGCGGACCACCGAAGGCCTGAGCTCGAACACCTTGATGCCGTTCTCCATCCGAAACGGCAGGTCCTGGTCACCCTTTGCCGTCAGACCATAAGAGGCGGCCACGAGGCGCGGATCAGTGGCAGCCATATCGCGCATCGTATCGGCCGGCGTGTCGCGATCCATGATCATGCCTTGCGGCATGATCACCCCGCCGACGTCGCGTGCCGACAGCGTCAGGTTCAGCCAGTTCGCCGGCGCGATCATGCCGATGGCGAGCGCCAGCAGGGAGACGGCACCTAGGGCAGTGACCTGCGGCGTCGTGGCATCTGTCTCCATGTGATGGCCGCCGCCTTTGCCTTTGTGGGAAGCCATATCGTGGCGCTGCCCGCGATGTGCACTGGCGTCGGCCTGCTGCATTTGCATTTGCGCATGTTGCCTCGTGGCAGGCTGCTCTCGACCATCGATGCCGGCTGCCTGCGCGCGCTGCGTCATAAGCCCATGCTTCAGCCCCCGGGCGACCAGCCAGACATTGGCCGGGTAGGCAACCGCAAAGCCGGCGATGACACCGATCGACATTACACCCCAGAACAAAAGCTCCGTCGGTTCCATCGCACGCATGTCGCGGCCCATCATCAGAAAACTCATGACCGGCGCCATGCCGGCCATCATGAAGTTCATCGAGATGAATTCGGGCAGGAAGCTCTTGCGCACGTTCTCCCAATAGGTGCCGCCCATCATCGATTTCATGAATAGCGACTGGAAGATGAACAGGCCGAAGGCAAAGCCGGCGAGATATTCGACGATCAGGTCGATCCACATCGGCAGGCCGAGCGCCGCCGTGACGGCGGCGGCAAGAATGATGCCGGTGGCATCTCCGGCGACGCAGTGGATGGTGGAGCCGACGCCCTGTTTCCAGAGCGGCTGGGTGAAGAGTTCATGCTCGCCCGGCCGGGGCTCCTTGTCGGCGAGCACGTAGAGCAGCAAGCCGAGCGGACCCATATAGAGGGTAACCAGGATGAAGCCCCATTTCATCACCATCGGCTCGGGATTGTTGCGATATTGGTCGATGCCGACATAAAGCGTCGAAGCCAGCGCCAGCGCGAACCAGACGACGAGGAAATAATCGATCGGTTGGATGAGCATCAGGATGGACCCTTGACCTGTCGCCGCACGCGCCCACGCGGCTTGTTATACAACTCCTAATGGCAACAAACGCGGCTGGCGCGCTTATGATCCGCGTCGGCCGTGCGCTGTTCAGGCAGGCCAATTTTTCGTTGTAACCGACTGATCTGATGACGCCTGCCCGCAGCTCATTTCCGGAACTTTCAGTCTTATCATTGCGGCTCTCCTCTAGTGGGGTCGTTATGAGGAGTGGGGTCGTTATGAGGCTTCCCATCACAGGAAGGTCAAGGGCTTTTGAGCCAGCTCAAATCATCGCCGCCGTGCCGAGGCAGCACATCGCAAATTTGCCTCTTGACCTTCCCGTGATGGGAACCTTTATGTCGTGTGGCAACTGCCCGGTTGGAGTTGCAAGCCCATGACTGCCGTCACTCCTCGAATCCCAGACGAGCCTGTTTCCGCTCCCGCGATTCAGATTGGCACCGAGGGCATGACCTGCGCCCCCTATGTCGCCGGCTGGCATGACGTGACCGAGGCTAATGTGAATCTGGCTACGGAGCGTGCCACCTGAGTTATACCGCGTGCCGACGCGCGTGACCTTAATCTCGGAGACAACACATGGATCGACGCAGTTTTCTGGCGGCAGGCGTTGCCACGGTTCTCGCCAGCCCGCGCGCCATCGCCCAGATGAAGATGGACGAGATGCCCGGCATGGATATGGGCGGTCACACGGGCCACGACATGGACGGGGCACCAAAAAGCGCGGCCATGCTGCCTGAGGGCCAGGCGTTGCGCGAGTTGCCGCTGCTAGCCAATGAAGCCAATTCGCCCCGCCTGTTCAGAGCAAACCTCACGGCTGAACCCGCCATGGTTAGCTTTGCAGAAGGGCTCGACACGCCAATCCTTGGGTACAATGGCATGAGCCCGGGGCCATTGATCGAGGTGACTGAAGGCGACCGTGTCGAGATTGTATTCACGAACCAAATTCCTGAAGAGACGAGCACCATCCATTGGCATGGCATGCCGGTTCCGGCTGACCAGGATGGCAATCCGATGGACCCCGTTGCGACGGGCACGGAGCGCACCTACAGCTTCGAACTGCCCGAAGGAAGCGCGGGGTCGTACTGGTATCATCCGCATCCGCACGGCAAGACGGCCGAGCAGGTCTATCGCGGACTTGCCGGCGCGTTCGTGGTCAAGCCGAAGGCGGACCCGATCCCGGCCGAGTATGGCGACACTGTGCTGGTGTTCACAGACCTTCGCCTTGCCGCCGACGGCACCATGCCGGACAACACCATGGTCGATTTGATGAACGGGCGCGTCGGCGATCACGTGCTGGTCAACGGACAGAAAAATCCCGCGCTATCGGTCCCGTTTGGAACAAAGCGGCGATTTCGGTTCTACAACGCGACCAACGCGCGCTTTTTGCGGCTCTCCTTCGACGGCGCACCCATGACGATCATCGGCACCGAGGGCGGTCTGCTGGACGCGCCGGTGGCAGCCAACGATGTCCTGCTCAGCCCGGCGGAACGCCTTGAACTGATCGTCTCGTTTGAGAAGCGCGGAACCGTCACCCTGAACACGCTCGACTACGATCGCGGCTGGATGGGCGCAGGCCGCCCCGCCGATGCAGGCCTGGCATTGCTTACGGTCAATGTTTCGGACACGCCTGCAGAGGCGTTTCCTCCGCTGCCGGAAAAGCTTCGACCAATTGCGCAACTTGGCACCCCTGCCGTCAGCCGGCGTTTCGTGTTCACCGAAACGATGACGATGAGCGCGACGGATATGCAGATGGGCTTCCTGATCAACGGCGCGGCGTTCGACATGGGCCGCATCGACGTGGTGTCGAAAACAGGACAGGTCGAGCTCTGGGAAATCGTCAACAAGGCCGACATGGACCATCCGTTCCATGTTCACGGGACGCAGTTCCAGGTGGTCGAGCACGAACGTGGTGGGCAGGTCTCGAAACCGGCCTATCTCGGCTGGAAGGACACGGTCAACGTGGCGCGCGGCGAAACGGTGCGGCTTTTGCTGCGCCAGGATCGCCCCGGGCGGAGGATGTATCATTGCCACATCCTGGAGCACGAGCAGCTTGGCATGATGGGCGTCATCGACGTGCAGGCATAGCCGGTCGCTCGACGTGGCTGCACTGGCAATCTATGGCGCCCTGTTCACCAGCGCATTCCTCGCCGCAACCATCTTGCCGGTCTCGTCGGAAGTTGTGCTCGCCGGCTTGATCGCCGGCGGCCGTGGCGATCCGGTGCTACTGCTTGCGGTCGCCACAATCGGCAACACGCTCGGCTCGGTGGTGAACTGGATGCTGGGGCGTGGCATCGATACGCTGCAATCTAGGCGATGGTTTCCCATTACCCGTGAACGATACCAGCGGGCGAGCCGGAGCTTTCGCCGCTTTGGCGCGTGGCTGCTCCTATTCGCCTGGCTGCCGGTCGTCGGGGACGCCTTCACTGTCGCGGCAGGCGCGGCCCGCATGCATCTCGGCGTATTCGTGATGCTTGTCGCATTGGGCAAGGCTGCACGATATGCGGTGATCGTCGCAGGAGGATTGTGGGTGCTAAGATAGTTCCCGATGCTCGCCATCGACCAAAGGGCAGATCCTCCCGAGCACCACCGCTCGTCGAATACGCGCAAGGCCCGAGCAAGACAGAGAGCCTGGTCCGCCGGTCTTGTCCCGACCGGCGTACAGGATCAGTGCAAGATCTGCGACAGGAACAGTTTCGTGCGTTCGTGGCGCGGGTGGTCGAAGAACTCGGCCGGCGTGTTCTGCTCGACGATCTGGCCTTGGTCCATGAAGATCACCCGGTTGGCGACTTTGCGCGCAAAGCCCATCTCGTGGGTGACGCAGAGCATGGTCATGCCCTCCTCGGCCAGCCCGACCATCGTCTCCAGCACTTCCTTGATCATTTCCGGGTCGAGCGCCGAGGTCGGCTCGTCGAACAGCATGATGCGCGGGTTCATGCACAGCGAGCGGGCGATCGCCACGCGCTGTTGCTGGCCGCCGGAAAGCTGACCGGGATATTTGTTGGCCTGTTCCGGGATCTTGACGCGCGTGAGGAAATGCATGGCGATTTCCTCGGCCTGCTTCCGCGGCATCTTACGCACCCAGATCGGCGCCAGTGTGCAATTTTCCAGAATGGTCAGATGCGGGAACAGGTTGAAGTGCTGGAACACCATGCCGACCTCGCGGCGCACCTCGTCGATCTTCTTCAGATCGTTGGTCAGTTCCTTGCCGTCGACTATGATCTTGCCCTTCTGGTGTTCCTCCAGCCGGTTGATGCAGCGGATCATCGTCGATTTGCCGGAGCCAGACGGGCCGCAGATGACGATGCGCTCGCCGCGCATCACCTTTAGATTGATGTCCTTCAGCACATGGAATTCGCCGTACCATTTGTGCATGGCAATGATGTCGATGGCGACATCGGTGGTGGAAATGTGCATCTTGGCGGCATTGACCTTGATCTCTTCCGCGCTGACGGCGTTTTCTATGACCATGACAAGGTCCCCTTTTTAGCGTTTGTGGCCGGTGTCGAGACGGCGTTCCGTGTACATTGAATAGCGCGACATGCCGAAGCAGAACAGCCAGAAGATGAAGGCGGCGAAGACGAGGCCGGATCTGGCCGTCTGCGGCGTCGCCCAATTGGCGTCGGAGAAGTTCTGCTTGACGATGCCGAGCAGGTCGAACATCGAGATGACGATGACCAGGCTGGTGTCCTTGAACATGCCGATGAAGGTGTTGACGATGCCGGGAATGACCAGCTTCAGCGCCTGCGGCATGACGACCAGACCCATCTTCTGCCAGTAGCTGAGGCCGAGCGAATCGGCGCCCTCATACTGGCCTTTGGGGATCGCCTGCAGGCCGCCGCGCACCACTTCGGCCATGTAGGCGGCGGCAAACAGCGACACGCCGATCAGCGCGCGCAGGAACTTGTCGAAGCTGACGCCGGCCGGCAGGAACAGCGGCAGCATCACGCTGGCAAAGAACAGCACCGTAATCAGCGGGATGCCGCGTACCGTCTCGATGAAGATCACGCACAGCAGCTTGACGATCGGCATGTTCGAGCGCCGGCCGAGCGCCAGCACGATACCGATCGGCAGCGACACGGCAATGCCGACGAAGGACAGGCTGAGCGTCACCAGCAGCCCACCCCAACGCGACGTCTCGACATGCGGCAGGCCGAACATGCCGCCGACCAGCAGAACGAAGGCGACGACCGGCAGCGCCAGGAAGAGAAGAATGGCGTTCAGTCCTTTGCGCGGTACGCGCGGGATGAGCAGAGGCACCAGCAGTGCCACGAACAGGATGGCCACCAGGATCGGCCGCCAACGCTCCTCGATAGGATAGGTGCCGAACATGAACTGGCCGAACTTGGCGTTGACGAATGCCCAGCAAGCACCGGCCCAGCCATCCGGCTGGATGCCGCCTTGCGCCACGGTGGCGCAGACCGAGCGATCCGGTCCGGTCCACTGGGCGTTGATGAAGGCCCAATTGATGATTTGCGGCAGGATCATAGCGACCAGCGCGATGCCGACGATGGTCAAGATGGTGTCGCCCGTGGTGGCAATCAGGTTCTTGCGGATCCAGGCGGTGAGGCCACGCTCGCTCGACGGCGCCGGCTGCGCCAGCGTCATCTCCGTCCGCACCCAGGACATGTCGTGTTCCTGCATGGCCCTACCTCTCCACCAGCGCCATCCTGGCATTGACGACGTTCATGATCGCCGACGTGATCAGGCTGAGCGCGAGATAGACAGCCATCATGATCACCACGCCTTCGACCGCCTGCCCGGTCTGGTTCAAGACAGTGCCGGCAGTCGCCGTCAGGTCGGGGTAGCCGATGGCGATGGCGAGCGAAGAGTTCTTGGTCAGGTTCAGATACTGGCTGGTCAGCGGCGGAATAACGATGCGCATCGCCTGCGGCACGACGACAAGCCTGAGGATCGATCCCGAGCGCAGCCCGAGTGCCGCGGCCGCCTCGGTCTGGCCCGTGCTGACGCCCCTGATGCCGGCGCGCACGATCTCGGCGATGAAGGCGGCCGTATAGCAGGACAACGCCAGATAGAGCGACAGGAACTCCGGCCTGACCTGAAAGCCACCGACCAGGTTGAAGGTCGATTGTTTCGGGAATTCGAAGCTCAGCGGAAAGCCGCTCAGCGCGTAGGCCAGCAGCGGCAGGCCGACCATTAACGCTATGGATGTCCAGAGCACCGGGAACGGCTGACCCGTCGCCATCTGCCGCTGCCGCGCCTTGCGGGCAACGAACCAGGCCATGGCAATGCCGAGGAGCAGGGCGACCAGGATCAGCCAGGAGCCTTCGCCCCAGACAGCGCGCGGAAAATAGAAGCCGCGCTGGTTGAGAAAGGAGCCGAACGGCAAATTGATGCTCTCGCGCGGCGGCGGCAGCACAGCAAGCACGCCGGAATACCAGAAGAAGATGACCAGCAGCGGCGGGATGTTGCGGAAGACCTCGACGTAGACAGTGCAGATCTTCCTGATCAGCCAGTTGCGCGACAGTCGGCCGATGCCGACGATGAAACCGATAATGGTGGCGGTGATGATGCCGACGACGGCAACGATCACGGTGTTGATAAAGCCAACCAGGATGGCTCGGAAATAAGTCGAATCCGACGAATAAGCGATGGCGCTTTCGCTGATGTCGAAACCGGCGCGGCCCTTGAGAAAGCCGAAGCCGGAGGCGATGTGCAAGCGCGCCAAATTGACGATGACGTTGTGGGTAACCCACCAGACTCCCGCCACCAGCAGGACGAGGACCACTGCCTGAAAGAATATACCGCGGACGCGAGGATCATTGATGAAGGAACCGCGGCTTGGCTCCTCGCGAAGAACTTCCTGCGATGCCATTCGACAGTCCCCTGGAAAGAGAGACCGGAAGGCAGACGATCTGCCTTCCGGATCCATTTTCGATCAGCGGATCGGCGGAGCGTATTGCAGACCACCCTTGGTCCACAGCGCGTTGATGCCGCGCGCGATCTTCAGCGGACTGCCCGAGCCGACATTGCGCTCGAACATCTCGCCGTAATTGCCTACAGCCTTGACGATGTTGACGACCCAGTCGTTGGAGACGCCGAGATCGGTGCCGATCTTGGTGTCGGCTTCTTGGCCGAGCACGCGCTTGATCTCGGGACTATCCGAGTTCTTCATCTCGTCGACATTGGCCTTGGTGATGCCGAGCTCCTCGGCGTCCAGCAGCGCGAAATAGGTCCACTTGACGATGTGGTACCATTGGTCGTCGCCCTGACGCACGGCCGGCCCAAGCGGCTCCTTGGAGATGATCTCGGGCAACACGACATGGTCGGCCGGCGCACCGAGCGTCAGGCGGATGCCATAGAGGCCCGACTGGTCGGTGGTGTAGACGTCGCAGCGGCCGGCGTCATAGGCGGCGTTGACCTCTTCCAGCTTTTCGAAGACGACCGGGTTGTACTCCATCTTGTTCGACTTGAAATAGTCGGCAAGGTTGAGCTCGGTCGTGGTGCCGCTCTGCACGCAGACCGCCGCGCCCGAAAGCTGCAGCGCCGAGTTCACGCCCGGAAGCTTCTTCGCGTTGATCATGAAGCCCTGGCCGTCATAATAAGTCGTGCCGACGAAGTTCAGGCCGAGTGCGGTGTCGCGATTGATGGTCCAGGTGGTGTTGCGCGACAGGATGTCGATCTCACCCGACTGCAGAGCGGTAAACCGCTCCTTGGCGCTGAGCGGCGTAAACTTCACCTTGGTGCCATCGCCGAACACGGCGGCTGCCACAGCGCGGCAGAAATCCGCGTCGATGCCTTGCCACTCACCCTTGTCGTCCGGCGCCGAGAAGCCGGCCAGACCGGTCGAGACGCCGCATTGGATGAAGCCCTTCGCCTTGACATCGTCGAGCGTGGCTGCCGAAGCCGCCGAAGCCGCGAATCCAAACGCGGCGGCGCCCAAAATGCCGATTGCAATGTGTTTCATGACCCACAGACCCTTTTCTGTTTTTTCCAGGCGAACCTGACTTTTTCCCGTGTGAACGCAGCTATGTATTCCGGCCCGTTACCGGAATCCCGCATCGTAACCGACGCGCTGCCTCCCATTCACGAACAACATCGAAGGCGATTATTCCTGTGAGGTCAAGGGAAATGACCGAATCCGAAAGACTTTGAAAACCCATCGCCTGAAATGCCTGAAATTGCAGACAAACGCGCTCGCAAATTGGTCAGCGCGCCAATAAAGCCGGCAAAGTCCGACCGTGACTTGCCAAGCACACCTGGCAACCGTCCAGAGGATCTACGGCGCACTGCTGAATTGGCATATTCAAGACCTTGGCCTGGCGAGTGCGGTGCGGTTGCGCGGCCAATGCCGCCGCACTATGGCTAACGACCTACCCATGGGACGAAAAGCAATGGCAAAAGACGGCAGCGAGATGGGCATCAACACGCGGCTCGCCCATTCCGGCAACAACCCGCATGACTATTTCGGCTTCGTCAATCCGCCGGTGGTGCATGCCTCGACCGTGCTTTATCCCAATGCGGCGGCGATGGCTTCACGCAGCCAGAGATACACCTACGGAACGCGCGGCACACCGACCACCGATGCGCTGAACAGCGCGATCGATGCGCTGGAAGGTTCGGCAGGCACGGTCGCGGTACCGTCCGGCCTGGCGGCGGTGATGCTGCCGCTGCTCGCCTTCCTGTCGGCCGGCGATCATCTGCTGATCGTCGATTCCGTTTATCATCCGACCCGCAACTTCGCCGACACGATGCTGAAGCGGCTGGGCATCGAGGTCGAGTATTACGAACCGCGCATCGGCGCCGGCATTGCGGCGCTGATCAAGCCCAACACCAGGGTGGTGTTCACCGAATCGCCGGCCTCCAACACTTTCGAGGTGCAGGACATACCGGCCATCGCCACGGCAGCACATGCCGCCGGCGCCATCGTCATGATGGACAACACCTGGGCGACGCCGCTCTACTTCCGCCCGCTCGATCATGGCGTCGACATCTCGATCCATGCGGCGACGAAATACCCGGCCGGCCATTCCGACGTGCTGCTCGGCACGGTCTCGGCCAACGCAGCCTGCTGGAAGCAGCTTTGCGAGACGTTCAACACGATGGGCTGCTGCGCCGGGCCGGATGACGTCTACCAGGTGCTGCGCGGCCTGCGCACAATGGGCGTGCGGCTGGAGCGCCATCAAAAGAGCGCGCTTGCTCTCGCCGGCTGGCTGGAGGGTCAGCCGGGCGTAGCGCAGGTGCTGCATCCGGGGCTGCCCAGCCATCCCGACCACGCTTTGTGGAAGCGCGATTTTTGCGGATCGAGCGGCATCTTCTCCATCGTTCTTGCAGGCGGCGGACAGAAGCAGCAGCACGCCTTCCTCGACGCGTTGAAGTTTTTCGGCCTCGGCTATTCGTGGGGCGGCTATGAGAGCCTTGCCGTGCCGGTATTCCTGGGCGACCGTACCGTCGCCAAGGGCCCGTATGACGGGCCGCTGGTGCGCCTGCAGATCGGGCTCGAGGATGTCGAGGATTTGAAGGCCGACTTGGCGCGCGGGCTGGCGGCTGCCGCAGAGGCCTGAGCCAGCACCTTTCCAGGCTGAGCCAGGAAATCGGCGTAACAGCCTGGAAAAATTGCGATCCTGAGCGATGTCATGGCGACCGACCAGCCGATGAACCGGGCGTCTACAAAATAGAGACGCCGCTGTGGTGGAAGCAGTAGAATAGCCTCTGCCGGCGCTTGATACGGATCGAGGCTGGCCGGCGGATTCGTCGGGAACCTTTTGCCGGGCGATGCATCCAATGTCGCGATGAGAAGCCTATCAGGAGATCGGCCATGCCTGCTGCGTTGACGGCAACGCCCGCCGCTTCCGGCGACATGCAGCTTGTCGGCCGCGCACTGGCACGCGATGGCGATGCATTCCGCACCATCATCAAGACGCACAACCAAAGGCTCTACCGCATCGCCCGCGGCGTGGTGCGTAACGACAGCGAGGCCGAAGACATCGTCCAGGAGGCCTATGTCAGCGCCTTTGCCCATCTCGAGGCCTTTCGCGGCGATGCCTCGCTCGCCACGTGGCTGTCGCGTATCGTCATCAACGAAGCGCTCGGCCGCTTGCGCAAAAAGCGGCGAATGGTAGCGATGCCTGAAAACCCGCAAGCCGAAATCATCCGGTTTCCCCTCAACCCGAGCGACGATCCGGAGCGGACGATGGCGCAACGGCAGATCCTTGAGCTTGTCGAACGGGCAACCGACAGTCTTCCCGATATCTACCGGATGGTGTTCGTGGCGCGAGTCATCGAGGGACTGAGCATAGAGGAGACCGCCGAACTGCTTGGCGTGCGACCAGAAACCATCAAGACCCGGCTCCACCGCGCCCGTGCGCTGGTTCGCAAGGCGCTGGACGACCAGATCGGCCCGGTGCTGCTCGACGCCTTTCCGTTCGCGGGCCGGCGCTGCGAACGGCTGACCAATGCCGTGATGCAGCGGCTTCGTCTTTCCGGATAGGTCGCGCCGATTTTCGCGGGAACGTTTGCCGGCGACCTGCATCCAATGAGCGTCACTGAAAACGAAGCCCGATGCAGTTCCGCGTCGGGGCGAAGGAGAGCATCATGTTTATTCGATCGACCACGGCACTGGCCGCAGTTTTCCTGCTTGGCGCAGCGCCCTTGTCGCAAGCTGCCGACAAACCGACCGATCCGCAGATCGCGCATATCGCCTACACAGCGGGCGTGCTTGACGTCGAGGCGGCCAAGCAGGCGCTGAAGAAATCGAAGAACAAAGAGGTCGTGGATTTCGCCAAGGACATGGTGCGAGATCACGAGGCGGTCAACAAACAGGCTCTCGACCTGGTCAAGAAGCTCAAGGTCACGCCTGAGGACAATCCGACCAGCAAGGCGCTGACCAAGGCGGCGGCTGAGGAACGTGCCAAGCTTGCCAAGCTCAAGGGCGCCGCGTTCGACAAGGCCTATGTCGCCAGCGAAGTGGCCTACCACAAGCAGGTCAATGGCGCGCTCGAAACACTGCTGATTCCGTCGGCCAGCAATGCCGAGCTGAAAAGCCTGCTGGAAACCGGCCTGAAAATATTCCAGGGCCACGAACAGCACGCCGAACACGTCGCCGGCATGCTGAAGTGAGGATTGGGCCAATGGTGTCGAGGCGGCATCTGTGGGTTGCGCTGGCGCTGACCATGGGCGCCGCACCGGCCAAGGCCGAAACCATCGAGGTGACGATCGACAAGCTTGTGTTTTCGCCGGCAAAGATCGAGGCGAAGGTCGGCGACACGATCAGGTGGGTGAACAAAGACGTGTTCGCCCACACGGCAACCGTCAACGGCGGCTGGGAAGTGATGATCCCGCCGAAGAAGGCGGCGAGCCTGACGGTGAAGAACGAGGAATCGGTCGATTATTTCTGCCGCTTCCATCCGAACATGAGAGGCCATCTCACGGTGACATCACCATGACTGGCTAATGCATGTCGCGCAAAAGTGTGCAGCGTTTTGCGATAACGACATGCATACAACAATAGCCTGCAGCGTGTCGCATGCGGCCGGTCGAATGCGACGCGCTTTTAGGCCGCCAGCCATGCCGTCCCTACAAGAAGCGTGACCAGCGTCAGCGGCAGGCCGACCTTGAAGAAGGCGATGAAGCCCAGCGGTTTGCCGGAGACCCGCGCGTGCTCGGCAACGATCAGATTGGCGACCGAGCCGAGCAGCGTGAAATTGCCGGCCAGCGTCGAGCTCATGGCGACGACCAGCCAGGCCCGCTCGGGATCTTCCAGTCCGGGCACGAATGGCTTCAGCGCCAGCACGGCCGGGACATTGCTCATGATGTTGGACAGCACTGCGGTGAAGCCGGACAGCCGCCAGACATCATTCAGCCCAAGGTCTTTTGCCGAAGCGACGATGTCGGGCGTAAGCAGCGTCTTCTCCGCCCCGGCGACGACGATGAAAAGCCCGGCGAACATGAACAGCAGCGGCCCATCGATCTCGCGATAGATGCGCTCAGGCTTGATGGCGCGGGTCAGCAACAGAATGGCGCCGCCGATCAGCGCCGCCTTGGCTACGGGAACGCCGGCAAAGAAGGCGATCGCCAAACCGATACAGACGACCACCGCCTTGAGCACCTGTCCCGGCAGCATGCGGCCGCGATAGACTTCGGGGCTGAGCTCGGCCTTGCGCGAAAATTCGGCGCGGTAGACGATGCGGATGATGACGACGACGGCAACGAGGCCGAATGCCGCGACCGGCGCCAGCGCCGCCGAGAAGGCCGGATAGGAAATCCCCGACAGGGCGCCGATGACCATATTCTGCGGATTGCCGGTGATGGTGGCGACACTGCCGCAATTGGATGCGGTCGCCGTGGCGATCAGGTAGGGAACCGGGTTGCGGTTGATAACGCGGGTGACGTGGACGACGATCGGCGCCATGACCAGGCAGATGGCGTCGTTGACGAGGAATGCCGACAGGACGCCGGTCAACAGCGTCACCATCACCAGCAGCATGAACGGCGCATGCGCATGCTCGATGGCGAACCCGCCGAGCGCGCGAAAGGCGCCCGACACTTTCAGATGCGCCACGACGATCATCATGCCGAGCAGAAGCGTGATGGTGTCGAAGCTGATGGCGCGGTAGGCGTCTTCCATGTCGAGCGCGCCGATGGCGATCATCGCCGCACCGCCGAGCAGCGCGATGCCTGCCCGGTCGAGGCGCAGCCCGGGTACCCTGCCGACGGCAACGCCGGCATAGGTCAGGACAAGGATCAGCAGTGCCGCCGCGCCCATCGCTGTCATGCTTCGGAAATCCTGTTCGCGACTGGCGAGTGAACCTGTCCGGAATGGACCTAAAAATATTGGCGATCCCGACAGGATTCGAACCTGTGACCATCGGCTTAGAAGGCCGGTGCTCTATCCAGCTGAGCTACGGGACCGCTGGCCGGCCGCATGACCGGCGGATTGTGCCGGCGGGGCCGGTATGGGATCAATGCGTCCAGGGCGTCCTGCGGTCATAGCGGAAATTCTCCGCATAGGAAATCTGGCGGCGCTTGATTTCCTTCGGCTCCTCGACGCGGAAAGCCAGCCCTTCCTTCTCGGCATAGGCGACCGCCTCTTCTCTTGTGTCGAAGGTCAGCCTGATCTGGCTTCGCATGTCGCCGGACGTGGTGTAGCCCATCAGCGGATCGATCTTCTTGCGCTGCTCAGGATCGAATTCCAGCACCCAATAGCCGGTCTTGGCCTTGCCGGACTGCATCGCGGTTTTGGCTGGGCTGAAAATGCGGGCTGACATGACCACCTCATTGCTTGTTGCAAGCACACGACCCCGAGACCAGATTACTGTTCTCTGGCATGCACTAGCCCGTCATTACTGCGCAATGCCGCCGGCAGCAAGGCCGATGGCTTTTTACGCTTGCTTTGGCGGGCCGAAATCAATAGGCAACAGACCGTTCGGAGTGTAGCGCAGCCTGGTAGCGCATCTGGTTTGGGACCAGAGGGTCGGGAGTTCGAATCTCTCCACTCCGACCATTCATCAGGCGAATCTCGTCGGCTGCGCAAGCGGATCGCGCTCGAGTGTGTCTCCGTCGCCGGTCATGCTTAAGTGACGGACGGACAGCACGAGCCCGCGCTGCCCGTCCGACATGTAAGCCGTCAGCCCTGGATGAAGGCCAGCAGATCCGGATTGATGATCTCCGGGTGGGTGGTGCACATGCCGTGCGGAAGGCCCTTGTAGACCTTGAGCGTGCCGTGCTTCACCAGCTTGGCCGCAAGCAGCGCGGAATCGGCGATCGGCACGATCTGGTCGTCGTCGCCGTGCATGATCAGGACGGGCACGTCGATCTTCTTGAGGTCATCGGTGAAGTCGGTCTCGGAAAAAGCCTTGATGCAGTCATAGTGGGCCTTGGCCCCACCCATCATGCCCTGGCGCCACCAATTGTCGACGGCGCCTTGCGAGATCTTGGCGCCGTCGCGGTTGAAGCCATAGAACGGGCCGGCCGGCACATCCCTGTAGAACTGGGCGCGGTTAGCGGCCAGAGCCGCGCGAAAGCCGTCGAAGACTTCGATCGGCAAGCCGCCGGGGTTGCTGTCGGTCTTGACCATGATCGGCGGCACGGCGCCGATCAGCACCGCCTTGGCAACACGGCCTCCGCCACCATAAAGCGCGACGTAACGCGCCACCTCGCCGCCACCGGTCGAATGGCCGATGTGGATCGCATCCCTGAGATCGAGATGCGCGGCCAGCCCCGCGACGTCGGCGGCGTAGGTGTCCATCTCGTTGCCGGTCGCGGTCTGCGACGAGCGGCCGTGGCCGCGGCGGTCGTGTGCGATGACGCGATACCCCTTTTCGAGGAAGAACAGCATCTGGTTGTCCCAGTCGTCTGAGCTCAGCGGCCAGCCGTGATGGAACACGATCGGCTGGCCCTTACCCCAATCCTTATAGAAAATCTCGGTGCCGTCATGGGTGGTGAATGTGCTCATCGTCCTACTCCTTGATGGAAAAGTTGGGGGTAACAGGGAAGCTTTTAGCCCCCTTCAGCTGGACAAATTATAACAGTGCGGTCAGGGTGAGCATTGGCAAAACGGACATTCAACGTGGCAAAACTGACAAATGACGGCTGCGCGTGATCTGATCGAAATCGGCCTTGTCTTGTATCCCGGCGTGCAGGAAGCAGCCGTGCTCGGCCTGACCGATCTTTTCATGCTGGCAAACCGGCTGGCTGTAGAGCGGTCGCCAGAGGCGGCGAGGCTTCGGGTCAGCCATTGGCGGCTGCAGGAGAGCGCCGTCATCCGCGTTTTCGACAGCGAGCCCGGGGACAGCGGTCCAACTCGGGGCAATGGACCGGCCATGGTCATCCTGCCGCCGACCCTGCTGCAGCCGATCCCTCGCGAGGCGGCCGCGCCCTATGCCGGCTGGCTCAGGGACCGCCACACGGCAGGCGCGACGCTCGGTTCGGTCTGTGCCGGCGCCTTCGTGCTTGCCGAGACCGGCCTGTTGTCCGGTCGCGCGGCGACAACGCACTGGGCCTATCGCGACGCGCTGGCGCTACGCTTTCCAGACATCCTGCTCGACGCCGACAGGCTGGTCATCGACGATGGCGACATCATCACAGCGGGCGGCTACATGGCCTGGACCGACCTCGGCCTGAAGCTGGTGGACAGGGTGCTCGGGTCGGCCGTCATGATGGACACGGCGCGTTTCATGCTGGTCGACCCGCCGGGCCGCGAGCAACGTTTTTACAGCCCGTTTGCGCCGCGGCTGACCCATGACGACGAAGCGATCCTCAAGGTGCAGCATTGGCTTCAGGCGAACGGCGCCCGCGATGTGACGCTCGGCGCCATGGCCGAGCATGCCGGGCTGGAGGAGCGGACTTTCCTGCGGCGCTTCCGCAAGGCTACTGGCCTCAGGCCGACCGAATATTGTCAACACCTGCGCGTCGGCAAGGCGCGCGAGATGCTGGAAACCACGATACTGTCGATCGACCAAATCGCCTGGGAGGTCGGCTATGACGATCCCGGCTCCTTCCGTAAAGTATTCGCCAGGATAACCGGGCTGGTGCCCGGCGATTATCGCCGGCGCTTCGGCGCGGAACGAGCGGCGCTTGCGAGAGACGAAAGCTGAGGCCCAGCCGCCGCGCAATGGCGCTATCGATTCGATGCTGCCAAAGGCAAGCTCGCCGGGAAGAGAACCCCAACCACCCATCTCCCGGCGAGCCTACTTACCTGATTGATACGCAATCAGGACCGGGATTAGCCGGCAAGCTCCTTGCTGCAAGACCGATGCCAGCCTTTTTTCTCGAAATGGGACAGTGGCGGAACTGGAATCGTCAAATCTCGAACTCGCCCTGCCCTTCGTCCATGGCGCTGACCGTCTCGGCTGCCAGGGCGCGGGTGATCGGCGTCTTGCGCTCGAGCGCGGTGCGGTCGAGCCGTTCGACCACGCGCATGGCAGTGGCCAGCGAGCGCTCGATGCGGCGTACCAGATATTGCACGACATGCGGCTCGACCTCGACCTGGCGATCGGCGAACAGCTTTGTGATGACGCCGGCCAGCAGAAGATCGTCGGGCTCGTGGATCTCCACGGTCGCCGCGGCCTTGAGCCGCGACGCCAGGTCGGGCAGCCTGACGCCCCAGGCGGACGGGAAGCGCCGCGCCGTCAACAGCAAGCTCGAGCCGGCGCCGCGCACCGCGTTGATCAGGTGGAACAGGCCGTGCTCGTCGACCGGGCCGGCATCGACGTCGTCGATCAGGGCCGGGCGCGGGCCGAGGGTTTCGATGCAGTCGCCGATGCGGCCGGCCTCCACTTTCACGGCGCCGGCACGGGTCCGCCAAATCGAGGCCAGATGGGTTTTCCCCGAGCCGGCCGGCCCGGCCAGCACGACGACCGGCGAGGGCCAGTCCGGCCAGCGGTCGACAAGCGCCGCGGCCTGGCTGTTGGTGCTGGAGACTACGAGCTCGTCGCGCGAATAGCCGGTGCCGTGGCCTAGATCGAGCGGCAATTGACGCGGCGGATCGATCTTGTGCGGCATCTGGCTCAACCGCGCGCGCCCCCGCGGCGGCGCACCTGCAACGGCGGCACCGGCTCGTCGGCATGGCCCTTGTAAAGCGGCGATTCGAGATAGCGCGCGATGGCGAAACGCACCAGAACGGCAACGGCGGCGGAAGCCGGCACGGCAATCAGCAGGCCGACGAAGCCGAACAGCGCGCCGAAGGCAAACAGCGCAAACATCAGCCATACCGGATGCAGGCCAACGCTTTTGCCGACCAGCCTGGGCTGCAGGATGTTGCCCTCGATGAACTGGCCGACGAAGAACACGCCGGCCACCGCCGCGACCATGGTCCAGTCTGGCCAGAACTGGACGAAGGCGACGCCGACGGCCAGCACCAGGCCGGTCAGCGAGCCGACATAGGGGATGAACGAGATTAGACCGGCGAACAGGCCGATGAGAATGCCAAAATTCAGTCCGGTCAGCGTCAGGCCGGTGGCATACATGGCGCCGAGCACCAGGCACAGCGTGCCCTGGCCGCGAACGAAGCCGGCGGTCGCCGTGTTGATGTCCCTGGCGATCGTCCTGACGGTCTTGACGTAATCGCGCGGCACCCAGCTATCGACGATTGCCACCATGCGGTCCCAGTCGAGCAGCATGTAGAAGGCGACGACCGGCGTCACCACGAACAGGCTGACCACCGAGACCAGCGCCACGCCGGAGCTCCAGATCGAGGTGAAGACCGTGGTCAGGAGGCCGAAGCCGGAGGTCAGCAGCGAGTTCAAGCCTTCGCGCAGGCCGTTGGCGTCGACGCCGAATTTTTCTTCCAGCCATTTCGGGTCGAAGCTGGTGATCAGGCCCTGCAGCCGGGTCAGATAGTCCGGCAGCTTGCTGGCGAAATCAGCCATCTGCGAGGCGAGTATCGGAACCAGGATGACGACGGCCAGCACCAGGACGACGATGAAGGCGATGAGGATGACCACCGTTGCCATAAGCCTGGACAGGCCGAGCCGCTCCAGCCGGTCGGCGACAGGGTCGAGGAAATAGGCGAGCACCATGCCGGCAACGAAGGGCAGAAGTATGCCGCTGAAGACATAGAGGAAGACGGCGAGGATGATGGCGCTGACCAGCCAGAAGCGGATCTGCCGGCGAAACGACGCCGATGCCGCAGCCTCCGCTGCCGCGGCTTCGGCCTCGGCGTCGATGGACCGTTCGTCAGGTGCCCGGTGTTCAGGTGCCCCGTGTTCAGGTGCCCCGCGTTCAGGTGCCGGGTGTGGAGCCTTCGCCATAGCCGCTCATATGCCTCAGCCAAGCCACGAGATAGGCCGCGGCCGAAGCCACGGTCAAGACCCCGGACAGCAATATGAGGGCCGGCCTCAGCGGATCGAGACGGATGTCGAAGGCGAGTTCGCCAAGCACCACTGCCGCCAGCACGATCTGGATCGCGGTGTTGGCCTTCGACACCAGGAGCGGCTTCATCTCGACGGGATGCGCCATGACGGTGGATAAAAGCACGGCGCAGACGATCAGTGCGTCGCGCGACACCATGGTAACGACCAGCCACAGCGGCAGTTCGCCGCTAAAGCCCAGGACCACGAAAACCGAGACCAGCAGCAGCTTGTCGGCCATCGGATCGAGATAGGCGCCGAGCCTGGAAAACTGATTGAAATGGCGGGCGATGAAGCCGTCGACCCCGTCGGAAATGCCGGCAATGAGGAAGCCGGCAAACGCCCAGTCCCAGCGATCCTGCAGCATGGCCAGCACCACGGCCGGCACAAGCACGAAGCGCATGATCGTGATCATGTTGGGGATGGTCAAACGCATTATCCCGTCGCTCTTGTTTGTCGATACATGATGGAGATGGAGGGTCACGGCAAGTGAGAAGCGACAAAAGTTGGGCCGTGCACGGGTTTGTCGAGAGCGCACTGGCAGCGAAGCTGTTTTGGAACAAGCGGCGCAGTGGCTGGACTCTTCGGCAACCATCAAGGCACCATGGCGCAACAAAGAGGGAGTGGAACCTTGTCTTTGGCCGTTGGCGAAGCGCGTAAGTATCTCGATACGTTCATGACGGGACATGGCTTTCGCCGCATCCGGAAAGGCGTCTTCGAAGTCGACCGGAGCGACGATATCAGCCTGATTCTCGAAGAGGCCTTTACTGCGAGCTATGGCGATGTTCATGTGAACATGCTCGTTTACCTGGATTTTCTTACCGTCAGGCCGTTGCTTGAAAGGCTGTACGGCAAAAAATGGATCTGGCCCGGACTGTCGCAGTTTCATCCTGAAACGATATTTAACAATGAGCTGAAAGCTTATGCTCGTTACTTCGAGCACCTTGACCAGACGAGCATAGATAGGTTGCTGGGGAAATATGTCGAGCTGGCGCGACGGATCAGGGCTCAGAACCCGGACCTCGCCAGTTACGTCGCCGGACATAGCGAGTTGCTCGACAAACCTTACGAATTCACACAGCCCTTCGCAGTTCGGATCCTCGCGCTGATTGCCTGCGAAATCGAACTTGGGCACTACGAGCGGGTGAAGCAGGCTGTGCACTGGATTCGAACGAACAATAGCGGAATAGCGCTGAGCGGCTACGCCAAGGCACAACTCGACCGCGTCGACATGGTTCTGGCGGAACGAGAGGGGCGTCCGTAAGGGCGGCAACTTGGGCGACTGTCCACTCTTTTGTCGAGCCAAGACCGTCTGATCCCGCCGTCATCCTTGCGAGGTGCGGCCGTTCATGCGAAGAGCCCGGGAAAGCAATAGCTTATTTTCCCAACTGCCGAACGACGATGGCGCAGAGAATCACAATCGCTTGGCGAGTCACGCTTTGCTATCTGGCCGGACTGACAGAAAGTCTCCTGGCTTTCGCATCCTTCGGAACCCCGCACCGCTACATAGCGACGCAAGATCTTCTGTGGGCCTTCGCTCTTGAGCTGGCCGTGGGCGTGGTCGTCTCTTGGCCCCTTTGGCTGACGGCTGCGGTCATGGCATTCCTGTTCGCGAGGTCGGTCGTTGCAAATCCAGGTCTGTGGGCTGCCGCGGCGGCTTTGGTCGCCGCCGGCTTCTCGTATGGAATCCTGCCCTTCGACGGCGAAATCAGGTCTCTTGCCACCGTCGGTGGCCTCGCCGCAATTCTGGCGGGGATTTCTTTTTACTGTTGGAGTATATCGCGCCCGGTTCCGCCGGTATCCAACTGAAAACACCATCATCGCGCGCTTGCCTTGCGGGGCAAAACCGTTCATGCGAAGAGCCCGCAAGCGAATGAAACCAGCGACAGGCAAGCGCAACAGATGAGCAGGCGCCGGAAATGAGCAAGCGCAAGAACGGGCTCACCTATGCCGAAGCGGGCGTCGACATCGATGCCGGCAACCTCATGGTCGAGAAGATCAAGCCGCTGGTGCGCGCAACCCGCCGGCCGGGCGCCGATGGCGAAATCGGCGGCTTCGGCGGCGTGTTCGATCTCAAGGCAGCCGGCTTTACCGATCCCGTGCTTGTGGCCGCCAATGACGGCGTCGGCACCAAGCTGAAGATCGCCATCGATGCCGGCAAGCACGATACGATCGGCATCGACCTCGTCGCCATGTGCGTCAACGACATCGTCGTGCAAGGTGCCGAGCCGCTGTTCTTCCTCGACTATTTCGCCACCGGCAAGCTCGATCCCGACCAGGGTGCTTCGATCGTCAGTGGCATCGCCGCCGGCTGCCGGCAGGCCGGCTGCGCGCTGATCGGCGGCGAGACGGCGGAAATGCCCGGCATGTATCACGACAAGGATTACGACCTTGCCGGCTTTGCCGTCGGTGCCGCCGAACGCGGCCAGCTGCTGCCGACCGACGACATCGTCGAAGGCGATGTGCTGCTCGGCCTTGCCTCGTCGGGCTTGCATTCGAACGGCTTTTCGCTGGTCCGCCGCATCGTTGCCGTAAGCGGCCTTGGCTGGGACGATCCGGCGCCGTTCAATGACGAGGCGACACTGGCCGAGGCGCTGCTCGAGCCGACGCGCATCTACGTCAAGTCGGTCCTCAAGGCGATCCGCAACACGCATGGCATCAAGGCGCTGGCCCATATCACCGGCGGCGGCTTTCCCGAAAACATCCCGCGCGTTCTGCCCAAGGATTTTTCGGCCGAGCTCGATCTCGGGGCCATCGAGGTGCCACCGGTGTTTTCGTGGCTGGCCAAGACCGGCGGCGTCGCGCCGGAAGAGATGATGCGGACCTTCAATTGCGGTATCGGCATGGTCCTGGTCGTCGCCTCCGGCCAGGCGGCGCAGGTCGCTGCCGTTCTGCAGGAGGCCGGCGAGACGGTGACGCCGATCGGCCAGATCGTGCCGCGCCGCGATGCCGGCGTCATCTATCGGGGCTCGATCGGGCTATGACCAGAAAACGCACCGTAGTGCTTATTTCGGGGCGCGGCTCCAATATGACGGCGCTGATCGCGGCGGCGGGCAACCCGGCCTATCCGGCCGAGATCGTCGGCGTCATCTCCGATCGCGCCAATGCCGCCGGTCTCGGCATCGCCGCGGCTCGCGGCATCGCCACCAGGGTGATTTCGCGCTCGGACCATGCCAGCAAGGAAGCGCATGACGGGGCGATCGACGCGGCCCTGGTCTCTTTCGGCGCCGAGATCGTCGCGCTGGCCGGCTATATGCGCATCCTCGGCGCGCGTTTCGTCGAGAAGTGGCAGGGCCGCATGGTCAATATCCACCCTGCCCTGCTGCCTGCCTTCAAGGGGCTGGATACGCACGCTCGAGCCATCCGCGCAGGCATGCGCATCCATGGCTGCACAGTGCATTTCGTCACGCTCGACATGGATGATGGGCCGATCATCGCCCAGGCCGCCGTGCCGGTGATGGTCGGCGACAATGAGGATACGCTGGCCGCGCGCGTGCTCAAGGCCGAGCACCAACTCTATCCGCTGGCGCTGGGGCTGGTCGCCGAAGGCAAGGCGCGAATGGAGGGCGGCCGCACGGTGTTTTCGCGCTTCGCCGACGATGCCGACAACGCCACGTCGGTGGTGATCGCGCCCGACCCGCTGCGCGAAGAGACCGATCTCGAGCACCTGGCGCGGATAACGCCGTAAGAGTCAGTTCTTGAATTTGGTAGCAAATTTTGCTACCGTCTTCGCGAGGAGACGGCTTGATGGCGACAGTCGAAAAAGTCAGCGTAGCGCTTTCCCCGGAACTGCTGGACATGGTCAAAGGCGCGGTGGCCAGCGGGCAGTACGGTTCGGCAAGTGAGGTGATCCGCGAGGCACTGCGCGAATGGCGGCTTCGCCAGCCCTTGCGCGAGGCCGAAGCGGAGCGGTTGCGAAAAGCCTGGTCGGAAGGGCTGGA
The DNA here is from genome assembly GCF_042295465.1 of Mesorhizobium sp. ISC25. Taxonomy (NCBI): domain Bacteria; kingdom Pseudomonadati; phylum Pseudomonadota; class Alphaproteobacteria; order Hyphomicrobiales; family Phyllobacteriaceae; genus Mesorhizobium; species Mesorhizobium sp. ISC25. The sequence continues at coordinate 1,949,510 of NZ_CP135441.1, forward strand.
GAGCGGTCCGTTTGCGCCGTTCGACATCGAGGACATAAAACAGAAAGCCCGCAGCCGGTTGGGCAACACCGGCAAAAACCGGCGGAATGGCTGACATCCGCATTGTCCGCAGTCCGGCGGCAGAAGACGACCTGATCGATATTTGGTTTGGCATTGCAAGGGATAACCCGCTTGCCGTGGACCGCTTTTTGGATGCTATTGCCGAGCGCATCGTGCAATTGGGCACATTCCCGGAATCCGGTCCCAAGAGGCCCGACATCGCTGCCGATGTGCGTGCGTTGACGATCGGCAATTATCTCGTGCTTTATCGGCTGGCCGAACAGCGGGTCGAGATCGTCCGCGCCGTGCATGGCGCACGCGACGTTTCGGCCTTATTTTGAATCCATGAAGCAACTGCTGCTCCTGCGTCACGCCAAGTCGAGTTGGGATGATCCCGACCTCATCGACTTCGACCGGCCGCTGTCCGGGCGCGGGCGAAAGGCAGCGCCGCTGGTCGGACGCGAACTGGCCCGGCGCGGCTGGCTGCCGGAGCTGGCGCTGGTATCGCCGGCACTGCGCACCCGCGACACGTGGCGGCTGGTCTCGGCGGAATTGCCGGCGAAGGTGCAGGCCAAATTTGCCCAGGCGCTCTACGAGGCAGCGGCGGCGGACATCCTCGCCAAGGTTCGGCAAGTAAAGGCGGGGACCGGAACGCTGCTGGTGCTTGGCCACAATCCCGGGTTGGAGGAGTTCGCGCGCGGTCTTGCCGGGGCTGGATCGGATGAAGCGGCGCTGAAGAAGCTGGCGGAAAAATTCCCCACCGCGGCCCTGGCTCGGTTCGATGTCGATGGCGATTGGGCCGGTCTCAGCTTCGGCAGCGCCCGGCTGACGCACTGCATTTGGCCGAAGGATCTGCGTTAGGGATTACCAACAGGCCGGGGGAAGGATCGCCGATCCTTTCGACCGACCGAGCTTCGCACAAACAAGAGCGGCGGGCCAAGCCCGCCGCTCTTTGTGCTCCGGGGTTTGAGGACCTATCGGCCCCAGTTGCCCCGGCCAGATTGGGGCACTACGGGCTGATCCGTGCCGAAGCGGGTGGTCGCCTCGGTGTCGACCGCGTTGTGCTCAGCCGTCAGCGGCTTGCGGATGGAACCGGTAAACCCGCTGTCGATAGTGCCGACAGGCGCGTTGCCAACAGCCGCGGCCGGCTGGTTGACGCCGTCCGAACCATAGTGATCGCTGCCGGCAAAGGCGCTGCCCGTGGCGATGAGGACGATGGTGGCGACGGCAAGAGCAATCTTGGTCATTTCAGGTACTCCAGTGTACTGGTCATTCGTGAGTTGTCGTTGCTTTCGACGCATTCGAGATGAGAGCGCTGCCCGCGCCGACGAATACGCATCGGCTTTTTCCGACGTGCATGTTGCTGGACGATTTCAGTAACCGAGATCATGGCTACAGATGAAACCTGCAAATTAAAGTATTCGATCGGCGCAGGATGCTATCCGGCGCTCATCCCGGCTGATACGCGAAAGCAAGAGTAGCGGGCCAAGCCCGCCGCTCTTGTATTCCGGGGCCGTGATAATCAGCGGCCCCAGATGCCTTGGCCGGATTCAGGCGCCACCGACTCGGAGGTTGCCTTGGCACCGGTATGCTCGGGAGTAACCGGCTTGCGGATCGAGCCGGTGAACGTGTTGTCGACGTTGGCTGAAGGAGCGGCCGGCTGTTTGACGTTGTCCGAGCCATAGTGGTCGCTGCCGGCAAAAGCAGTGCCGGTGGCAACAAAGATGGCGGCGGCGGTAAGAGCGATCTTGGTCATTTCAGGTACTCCGGTAGTTCTTTGGTCTGTCCGTCAAGTGGCGTGCCTTGGGAGGAATTCGCGTCGCTCGGACCACCCCGAGATGGGTCGGCAAGCCTGTCGTTTCCAATCACGAAAATTTTGTACGGGTGCGCCAAATTGGCCGCTTGAAATTCGACATGCGGCTCCTCCCGCCACAATGTTCTTCTTTCTTTTCAGTTAGTTATGCAGACAGGTGTGATTTGCGGCGCTAACATTCTGTGAGCCGGCGTTCACCGCTCCCCGTACGCTCCGTCAACAGAACCGAACCGTTCGGTTCGAGTTCTTTTACGTTTGGCTGATCAGCGCTTTCAGAGCCTCGATCGACATGCCTGCCGACGGATCAATAGGCAATGAAAATCACGCTGCCAGTTCAGCGCCAGCGGTTTCATGCTTGGGCCGCGCGCTGGCCAGAAGCACGACGGGGCAGTTGCAGGCGGCTAAAACAGCGCCGGCGGTTTCGCCGAAGAACAGGTCCTCACCCGGACGTTGGGTAACGCCCATCACGACGATCGCCGCGCCTTTGGCCGCCTCCCGGGCGATCGCCTTGTCGGGTGTGACGCGGGTATGGAACGCTGTGTCGACATGCAGGCCGTACCGGCCCGCCAGATCGGCGATGTCTTTCAGCACGGCCTCTTCGCGGCTATGCGACACGGATGTCGACCTGCGGCCCTTGGCTGCCCTTTGCGAGACGTAGAGAACCTTGATCCGCGCCCGGTTTGGACGGGCCAGCGCCAGTGCCAAGTCGGCGGCGCGACGCGCCACCTGGGTACCGTTGACGGGGACGAGAATGCTGGTGCCGGCCTTCAGCGTCGGCATCTTTTCGGCAGCATTGCCGCCGTTCAGGACCAGGCAAAGCGGGCCATCAAATCCTGCGGCAATGTCGTTGAGGGCCGGTGCAAAGGCGCCATCGGCGGTCAGCACATCGTCAAGGCCGACCAGCAACAGGCCGTATCCCTTGCGGGCCTCTTCGGCGATCGTCTTACCCGTGGCTTCCAATTCGGTGCGGGCCGTCAGGTGGACTTTATCGACAAGCGTATCTTCGATCCGTTTCACCGCCTGGGCGCTTTTTCTTGCACCCTTCTTGATTTCCTGCAGGGCGCGCTCCTGTCCCTTGCTGTCGGTTGGCCTGTCAATTCGGCCGTCTTTCGGCTGAAGCAAGGTGGTGGGCAGGCGAAGCAAGGTGGTGGGCATGCCGCTGCCTCCGCCGACCAGTCCGGCGAGATAGGCAGTGAACTTGCCGATCCTGCTGTCGTCGACCAGCACCAGCAGCCGCTCCAGCCTGGAAATGAAGCCGTATTCGTCCAACGCCTCGCGCTCGACACGCTGCTGCTCGTCGTGCCCAACCGGCAGCCGGCCGAGCGCCCAGCGCAGCATCGGAGGCATGGCCAAGGTGGTGATCACGGCCATGGTGACGATCATGGTGAAGAGATTGTGCGACAGGATGTTCATCGACAGGCCGATGCTGGCGACGATCACCTCGGTCGAGCCGCGCGCGTTCATGGCACTGCCGACGGCGATTGCTTCCTTGAACGACATGGCGGCGAGCTTGGCGCCGATGAACGCGCCGCCAAACTTGCCGATGCTGGCGATGACCACGAGTGCGCCCGTCAGCATGGCAAGCGTCGGATCGGCGAGCACGGTGAGATCGGCGGAAAGCCCCGCCATGCCGAAGAAGATCGGCATGAACAGCGCGGTGATGACGCCGCGAAGCTGGCCTTCGATATGGCTGGAGAGGATAGGCGATTCCCCGACAAGGATGCCGGCGACGAACGCCCCCAGCACGGTATGGACGCCTATCAGATTGGTGATCAGCGCCATCGCTCCCATGATGATGAGGATCATGGTGATCACCGCAAACTCGCTGCGGAATTGATCGTTGGTCCAGCGGATCAGGGTGAAGACAAGACGGCGGCCAATGGTGAAGGAGAACACCATGAACAGTGCCACCGCGGCGATGGTGGTCACCAGCGGCACGAGCTGCAGCCTGCCATTGGTGGCGATACCGAAGGTTACGGCGATGACCAGCCAGCCGATCGTGTCCTCGATGATCGCCGAGGAAATAATCACCTGTCCGAGGTTGCGGCGCATGAAGTTCATCTCACGCACCACCATGGCGACGACCTTGACCGACGAGATCGACAGCGCGGTGCCCAGGAACAGCCCGGCGACGGTGCGTTGCGTGGGGTCAGCCAGCAATGCGTCCGGCAGGAACTGCGCCAGCGCGAAACCGAAGATGAAGGGCACCACGACGCCGGTAGCCGAAATGGAAAAACAGGCCGCGCCAACCCGGCGCACCAGCCGCAGGTCCGTCTCCATGCCGGTCAGCAAAAGCAACATCAGGATGCCGAGCTGCGAGACCGCGTCGATCATGCCCTTTTGCGCGGGATCGCTGGGAAAGACCAGGTGCTGGGCCGACGGCGACAGCCAGCCGAACAGCGAAGGACCGAGCAGGATGCCGCCGATCAGTTGGCCCATGATTGCCGGCTGGCCATAGCGCTGCAGCACTTCGCCCAGGCCGCGCCCGACAAGCAGCAGAAGCACGATCTCGGCGACGAAAGCGCCTTCGCCCGAACCGCCCATTCCCGAGGCCCGGGTACCGGCAACGAGCGTCTCCGCTGCCCAGGCCCCGCCTGCGGGGACGAACGCGCAAACCAGCAGCGCAAGGCTGGAACGTATCGGAGCCTGCCAAGCCATGAAACCCCCACCGCCCAATGCAACTGCCCCACAACGCGCGACAGCGCGTTGCGTTGCCAGACAGGGCGTTGCTAGACGTGGACGTCACCGAAGGAGAGTTCGCCGTCGTCGCTCTCCGTCAGAAAGGCTGCCACCAATAGACCTGCATAGAGGACGGCGACCAGCACGACGATGACCGCGCCCGGAACTGGGCCTAAGGCAGCACTGGTGACGGCCTCACGCATCGACCCAACGAAACCGATGCGGACGCCTTCGTTTAAGAGGCTGGGGGTCGACAGTTTGAGGATCCAGGCCAGCAGCAGGATCAGCAGCATGTAGATGTAATTGCGACGCAGACGGCGCGCCAAAGCCACTCGTTGCGAAATCAGGAATTTTGGCGCGCGCAGGCTCTCGCCGACGATCAACAGCCAATCGGACGCGAAATCCGGCTGCGGCGAGAATACCTGCGCGAAATAGTGCCGTTCGAACTGGCGCACGCGAGCCCGATAGAAGTCGAAGAAGCGGTATCGCCGCGCCTCTATCCACAGCAGCAGCAGAACAAGCAGCATGGCAAACAGCAGCACGCCATGGTGAGCGCTGGCTGTCGAAAGCGAGACGGACAGCATCGCCGCGACAACCGTTATCGCCCAGTTGCTCGTCCGGTCCAGGCGGTCGCGCCACCCAGCCATGCGCGCAATCTCGGCGCGATGAAAGTGGGACATAGTGGTTACCAATTCGCCCGACGACAGTGTCCTTCCGATGGGATCCGGCGCCGGCAACACTTCTGCCATGACAATGCCTCCACCCGCCACGCGAAAACGGCCGGATGGAGATATCGTTCCGACGCTCAATCCGCCGGGCGCAGCCAGACCTTGTTGTCGTGGAAGGCGGCGCCGCCATAGGGCGCCGGCGCATCGGCGCCGGTCAGCACGTTGATGCCCTCGCCGCGCTCATGGGCGCTGTTCGGCCAGATGCCTTCGGCGACCACGACGCCGCGCTTGATGCCGTCGAACAGCTTTGCGTGCAGCACCACTTCGCCACGCTGGTTGCCGACTTCGACGCGGCCGCCGTCGGCGACGCCGAGTGCCGCCGCATCATCGGGATGCACGAGCAGCTCCGGCCGGCGCTCTTTTGCCTGCGACACCGGCGTTTCGGTGAAGGTCGAATTGAGGAAATTGCGCGCCGGCGAGGTGGTCAGCCGGAACGGGTGCGCCTCGTCCGCCACCTCGATCAGGTCGACATGATCGGGGAATTCCGGCAGGCGCGCCACCGGCCCGAACAGGCCCATGGTTTTCGGTGGCCGATTGGGCGACGCCTGGCCCGTCCAGTCGGCGCGAAAATGGAATTTCTTGTCGGCATGGCCGAAGCCGTCCAGGAAGTGCGCGGCCGCGAAATCCGGCTGCAAATCGACCCATTTCTGCTCTTTCAGGCTCGAAAAGCTGCCCAGCCCGCGCTTGCCGAGAATGACATCGATATGCTGCTGCTCGGTCATGCCGAAGCCCGGGCGATCGGCGACACCGAGCCTTTTGCCGAGCTCCTCGATGACGAAATGATTCGTGCGCGGTCCTTCCGGCGGGTCGATCAGCTTCGGCCCGAGCGTGATGTGCTGGTTGCCGCCGCCCTTGTAGACGTCGTCATGCTCGAGAAACATCGTCGCCGGCAGCACCACATCGGCGAGTTTGGCGGTGTCGGTCATGAACTGCTCATGCACGCAGGAAAATAGATCGTCGCGCAGAAAACCCTGCTTCACCAGCCGCTGCTCCGGCGCGACATTGACCGGATTGGTGTTCTGGATCAGCAGCGCCGTCACCGGCGGGCCGCCATAGAGCGCATCTTCAGCCCCGGTCAGCACCGGACCGATGCGCGAATGATCGAGATGACGGATCGCGGGGTCGCGCATCCGCGTGCCTTCGAGCAGTTCCTGGTTGAGCTTGAAGATGCCCGAATTGGTATGAAAGGCGCCGCCGCCCTCATACTGCCAGCAGCCGGTGACCGCCGCGATCGAGGCCGCGGCATGCATGTTGACCGAACCGTTGCGCTGTCGCGAAAAACCGTAGCCGAGGCGGAAATAAGTCTTCTTCGTCGTGCCGACGATACGGGCGAAGGCCTCGATTTCGTCGACAGAAAGCCCGGTGATATCAGCGGCCCATTGCGGCGTCCTCGTCTGAAGATGCGCTTCCAGACCGTGCGGATCGTCGGTGCATTTTTCCAGATAGGCGCGGTCCGCCATGCCGTCACGAAACAGCACATGCATCACCGCGCACGCCAGTGCGCCGTCGGTGCCGGGCCTCAGCACCAGGCCCAGATCGGCCTGCTTCATCGTCGCATTCTCGTAAACGTCGATGACGACGATCTTGGCGCCGCGTTCCTTGCGCGCCTTGATTGCGTGGGTCATGACGTTGACCTGCGTGACCACGGCATTGGTGCCCCAGATCACCACGCAGTCGGACTTTGCCATTTCGCGCGGATCGGGGCCGCGCAATGCGCCGGCGCCCATCATCCAGCCGGTCCAGGCCAGATTGGTACAGATCGAACCGAAGAAGCCGGAGTATTTTTTGGCGTGCCTGAGCCGCTCGATGCCGTCGCGCTGCACCAGACCCATCGTGCCGGCATAGTAATAGGGCCAGACCGTCTCCGAGCCGAATTTTGCCTCTGCCGCGATGAATTTTTCGGCGACAAGGTCGAGTGCGGCCTCCCAGCTCGCTTCCTTCCATACGCCCTCGCCCTTGGCGCCGGCACGGACCAGCGGCTTCAGCAGGCGGTCGGGATGATGGACGCGATCGGCGTAACGGGCGACCTTGGCGCAGATGACGCCGGCCGTATAGCTGTTGGCCTTGGCGCCATGGACGCGGCCGATACGCCTGGCGTCGAGCACCTCGATCTCGAGCGCGCAGGTCGAAGGGCAATCATGCGGACAGGCCGAATGGCCGATTTTAAGCTTGGCGTGCTGATTCATGGGAGCAAACTAACTGCTTTGGACAACCAGGTGTAGGGCCAGATGGCGAGCCAATCTCCCCCCAAGTGGGGGAGATGTCCGGCAGGACAGAGGGGGGCGTGAAGGATCGCTAACGTCGTCGGTGTGACTCGCTCTTGATCAAACTCCCACCACCGGCGGCTCCAAATGGCTGTCAGGCTGGCGGGACAGCGCCCCCCTCTGCCCTGCCGGGCATCTCCCCCACGAGGGGGGAGATTACGCTCACCTACTCCGCCGTGCCTTCCTCGTACTCCGCCGACATCGACAGCCATTTTTCCTCGTGGCCGGCCAGCTGTTGCGCAAGTTGTGAGCGCTCCTTGGCCAGCCTTGTCGCGGTCGAGGGGTCCTTTTCGTAGACAGCCGGGTTGGCGAGTTCGTCCTCGATCAGGTCGATGCGCTTGCGGAGGCGGTCCATCAGCGCTTCGGTGGCGCGGATTTCCTTGGCCAGCGGCTCGAAGGCGGCGCGGCGCGCGGCTGCATCGCGGCGGCGGTCGGCTTTCGAGGCTTTGTCCGCCTCGCGCTTGCCGCGGCGGTCGCCGGAGACGCCGGTGACCAGCGTCTTGTAATCTTCGAGGTCGCCGTCATACGGATTGACCGCGCCGTCCTTGACCAGCCACAGCCGGTCGGCGGTCGCTTCGAGCAGATGGCGGTCGTGCGAGATCAGCATGACGGCACCAGGAAAATCGTTCAGCGCATGGATCAGCGATTCACGGCTGTCGATGTCGAGATGGTTGGTCGGCTCGTCGAGGATGAACAGGTTCGGCCCCTCGAAGGCCGACAGGCCCATCAGCAGCCGCGCCTTCTCGCCGCCGGACAGATCCTTGGCGGCGGTGTTCATCTTTTCGGTGGTCAGGCCGAACTGGGCGACGCGGCCGCGCACCTTGGATTCCGGCGCGTCCGGCATCAGCCGGCGGACATGCTCATAAGCGTTTTCGTCGGGCCTCAGGTCGTCGAGCTGGTGCTGGGCGAAGATTGCCGCCTTCAGCCCGGGCGCCACGGTCATGCTGCCGGTCTCCGGTTTCAGCCGGCCGGCCAAAAGCTTGGCGAAGGTCGACTTGCCGTTGCCGTTGACGCCGAGCAGCGCGATGCGATCGTCGGCATCGATGCGCAGCGTCATCTTTTTCAGGATCGGCGCACCCTCGATATAGCCGACATTGACGTTGTTCAGCGCAATGATCGGCGAGGCCACCGTCTTCACCGGCTCCGGAAAGGAGAACGGCCGCACCGTGTCGTTCACGATCGCGGCGATCGGCTTCATCTTCTCCAGCGCCTTGATGCGCGACTGCGCCTGCCTCGCCTTCGACGCCTTGGCGCGGAAGCGCTCGACGAACGATTCCATATGCTTGCGCGCGGCTTCCTGCTTGACGCGGCCCTTCTCCTGCAATTCGCGCTGCTCGGTATATTGGCGCTCGAACTGATCGTAGCCGCCGCGCCAGAAGGTCAGCTTCTTCTGGTCGAGATGGACGATCGAGTTGACGGCGCGGTTGAGCAGGTCGCGATCATGCGAAATCAAGAGCACGGTGTGCGGGTATTTCGATACGTAGTTTTCCAGCCACAGCGTGCCTTCGAGGTCGAGATAATTGGTCGGCTCGTCGAGCAGCAGCAGATCGGGCTCGGCAAACAACACGGCGGCCAGCGCGACTCGCATGCGCCAGCCGCCGGAGAAGGACGAGGCCGGGCGCCGCTGCGCCGCGTCGTCGAAGCCGAGGCCGGCGAGAATGGTGGCTGCGCGTGACTCGGCCGAGTGCGCATCGATATCGGCCAGCCGCATGTGGATGTCGGCGATGCGGTGCGGATCGGTCGCCGTCTTTTCCTCTTCGAGCAGTGCACTCCGCTCAAGATCGGCCTTGAGCACGATCTCGATCAGCGGCTCCTCGGTGCCCGGCGCTTCCTGCGCGACCTGGCCGATGCGCGTGTTCTTGGGCAGGCTGATAGAGCCGGTCTCGGAGGCGAGATCGCCGGTGATCGCCTTGAACATGGTCGTCTTGCCGGTGCCGTTGCGGCCGACAAGGCCAGCCTTGCTGCCGGCCGGCAAGGTCAGCGAGGCATGGTCGAGAAGCAGGCGTCCGGCCATGCGGAGCGAAAGGTCGTTGATGATCAGCATGGCCGCGCTTTTGCACGGGACAACCATGCTTCGCAAGGGCTGGAGCCCCGGTTCGCCGCATAAGGCGCGAAAACCGGCAAGCTGGTAAGTCAACCCGCCTGGCGGCGACTCCCGCAAGACGCAAAAAGAACCCGCTATCCTGAGGGGGGACAAGGAGAGCGGGTTCTTTCGTGAACGGCGGCCTTGGGAGCGTCCGATCGACACCCAAACACGCAGCAGGCGGGTTTGTTCCATGTGTTGATGAACAAACGCTGGCGTGGCCGGCAGGTTTGTCCACAGGGGCGTGCCGTCTGTACGCTATCGACCATGACGCTGCGGAAAGACTCGGCTATCCTTGGATGTGCGGCGGGCCTGATCTCCGCCTGGCCGGCGCCATCAGCTTCCTCCCAAGCGGCGCCGGCCACCTCTTTGACCGGTGCCGATGCTATTTCAGGTGGTCATTGTTTCGGCGGCGTGCCGGGCTGATCGCCGCCGGTCGTCGACTTCGGCACCGGATTCTTGTCGACCTGCGGGTTCTGCTCGACCGTGTCGCCAGGGGCCTTGGTCGGCTGGATGTTGTTGTCGCAACCCGCAACAGTCAGAGCTGCCACAAGTAGCAGGATTGAGCGCTTTTTCATCGCAGTCTCCTCTCGCCCGACAACGAGGCGTCGGCGATTTGGTTGCGCGGCCGGTGTCGTTCCCGCATTCGCCAAGGAGCCGGGGAACAAAATGCCGCGTCTCCGGTTGCTCCACAATCAATGGAGGAAGGCATGATCCGTCTGCTCATTGCTGGGGCAATCGTCTATGTCGCCTATCGCGTCGCCAAGAAAGTGATCGACGAGGTGCCCGACGATTTTGATCCGCTGCTGCTGCCGCCGCCACAGGACGATCGCGAGGCGCTGCGGCGGCAATCGGCAAGGATGGGCGTCGAGCCCGAGCGCTAGTCGACGGGCCTGCCCGCAAGGCTTCTTCGCTCACGAGCCCTATTCCGGCTCCGCAAACCGTTGCGAACAAAGCAGAAACGATGCTTGATGGGCGATGAACCTCGCCGCCCGTGATTCGTCCTTCCAGCCGGCCTATCTGGCAAAGCTCAACGCCGAGCAGAGGCTTGCCGTCGAACATGGCGACGGCAAGATCGCCGGACCGTTGCTGGTCATTGCCGGCGCCGGCTCCGGCAAGACCAACACACTTGCGCACCGGGTCGCGCATCTGATCGTCAGGGGTGCCGACCCCCGCCGCATCCTTTTGATGACATTTTCGCGCCGTGCCGCAGCGGAAATGGCCAAGCGGGTCGAGCGCATCGCTGGCGAGGTGCTGGGCCGCGATGCTTCTGTCATCACCGATGCGCTGAGCTGGGCCGGCACGTTCCACGGCATCGGCGCCAGGCTGCTGCGCGATTATGCGCTGGAGATCGGTCTCGATCCGGCCTTCACCATCCACGACCGCGAGGATTCTGCCGACCTGATGAATCTCGCCCGCCACGAGCTTGGGTTTTCGAAGACCGAAGCCCGCTTCCCGACCAAGGGCACCTGCCTTGCGATCTATTCGCGCGCCGTCAACGCACAGGCGCCGCTCGGCGAGGTGCTGGGTTCGGTGTTCCCGTGGTGCGCCGGCTGGGCCGAACAGCTGAAGCAATTATTCGCCAGATATGTCGAGACCAAGCAGGCGCAGAACGTGCTCGATTACGACGACCTGCTGCTCTACTGGGCGCAGATGGCCGGCGAGCCGGAAATCGCCGCGCATCTGGGTGCACGTTTCGACCATGTGTTGGTCGATGAATACCAGGACACCAACCGGCTGCAGGCATCGATCCTGACGGCGCTCAAGCCCGACGGATCGGGGCTGACGGTGGTCGGCGACGACGCGCAGTCGATCTATTCGTTCCGCGCCGCGGAAGTGCGCAATATCCTGGATTTTCCCAAGCAGTTCGCGCAGCCGGCCGAGGTCGTCATGCTGGAGCGCAACTACCGCTCGACCGAGACGATCCTGGCGGCGGCCAATGCGGTGATCGGCGAAGCGTCGGAACGTTTCACCAAAAATCTCTGGTCCGAGCGCAAATCGGCAGAAAAGCCGAAGCTGGTGAGCGTGCGCGACGAGATCGAGCAGGCGAGCTATGTCTGCCAGGCGATACTCACCGAACGCGAGGCCGGCACCGTTCTCAAAGCGCAGGCGGTGCTGTTTCGCGCCTCGCACCATAGCGGCCCGTTGGAGATCGAGCTGACGCGCCGCAACATCCCCTTCGTCAAATTCGGCGGGCTGAAATTTCTCGATGCCGCTCACGTCAAGGACGTGCTGGCCGTGCTGCGCTTTGCCGAGAACCCGCGCGACCGCGTCGCCGGCTTTCGCGTGCTGCAACTTCTGCCCGGCATCGGCCCTTCGGCCGCGAATGCGATTGTCGAGACCATGGCAAATTCGCTCGACGAGACGATGGGGCTTGCCCGCTATCGGCCGCCGCAGCGTGCCGCCGACGACTGGCCGGGCTTTGTCGCGCTCTATTGCGGCCTGCGCGGCGGCGCAAAGAAATGGCCGGCCGACATCGAGCAGGTCAGGCTCTGGTACGAGCCGCATCTGGAACGCATCCACGAGGATGCAACGACGCGCCGGGCCGATCTCCTGCAGCTCGAGCAGATCGCTTCCGGCTATGCCTCGCGCGAGCGCTTCCTCACCGAGCTGACGCTCGATCCGCCGGACGCGACCAGCGACGAGGCCGGCCCGCCGCACCGCGACGAGGATTATCTGATCCTGTCGACCATCCATTCGGCCAAGGGCCAGGAGTGGAAGAACGTCTTTGTGCTCAACACCGTCGACGGCTGCATCCCGATCGATCTCGGCGTCGGCAGCAAGGAGGACGTCGATGAGGAGCGGCGGCTGCTCTACGTGGCGATGACGCGGGCCAAGGATAGCTTGCACCTGGTCATGCCGCATCGCTTTTTCGTCCACGGCCAGGCGGCGCGCGGCGACCGCCATGTCTATGCCTCGCGCACGCGCTTCATCCCGCGCTCGATCCTCGGCGCCTTCGAGCAGGTGGCTTGGGCCAGCGTCCAGGCCAGAGACGATCCGCGCCACCAGCCGCAGGTGCGTGTCGACCTCGGCGCCCGCATGCGCGGCATGTGGAAATAGGCACCCGCCTCGCCGCTGGCGCTGCTCGCCCGGCGACCGCTCCCAGAGCCGGCGAAAAAACAATCCCGGCAACATGGAACCTCGCGCCGTGATCCGCGTTTCTGCCCGACCCCCAGACCGGAGAACGGCGTCCGCCGTGACCTCCGCCCATTCGAGAGGCCAGAATGCACGACAGGACGTTTTCCACCCCGGTCGCCCTAACCGTTGGCGCAGGCTACAAGCGTACGATCGCTTCGTTCTCCGAGATGCACGAATTCCTGACTGAATTCCCGCCTTCGCGCCGGCGGCTGAGCTATGGCGCCGCGGTAAAGGCCTGCGAGGCGGCACGTGCCGGCGAGATCTCGGCCGAAGCGGCACGCGACGCCCTGATCACCTTTGCCGTGACGGCAGGCGTTCTCTGGCCGGCCGCTCAGCCGGCGGTGTCTGTCAAACCCGTTGCCCGGGGCCATGGCGGGTACGCCGCCTGACAGAAACGACCGTCAATGGACCGTCATTAGGCGACCGCCCGGCGGGTTGCCCGGTAGCGCGGCTTCGAAGCTGACTTGATCGCGGCCGTTCGATTTGGCCCTGTAAAGGTGCTTGTCCGCAACCACGAATATTTCGGCGTAGGTGGTCGGCCCGCTGAAGGCGACGCCGCCGATGCTGACCGAGAGAGGACACGGTCGGCCGCCAGGCGAGAACTCCGCCTCGCGAATGTGGCGGCGGATTGCCTCGGCCACCGACCAGGACTGCGACCGATCGGCTCCGGGAAGGAAAACAGCGAATTCCTCACCGCCGATCCGGCCGACTATGTCGGCACCGTGCAGCTGATCCTGGATCGTCCTGGCGATCAGCTTGAGCGCCTGGTCTCCGCAGTCGTGGCCAAGGTGGTCGTTGACGGACTTGAAATGATCGGCATCGACAATCAGCAAGGCGCCGGCGTTGACGACGGAATGGCCGCGGGCCTGTTCGAGATAGGCTTCGACAAGCATGGAAAACGCACCGCGATTGAATACCGCCGTCAGGCTGTCGGTCGCTGCCACGATGGCCAGTGCCTTTTGCGCGATGGCCAGCTGGCGCATTTTCCACATCAGGAAAAAGAAGAACGAGCTGGCCAGGACAAGCGGCAGCAGCAGGTCGGTGAGCTGCGCCCGCCACAGCGCTTCCGGCGACAAATACGGGAAATTGAAGGAATCGACGAAGAACGCGGCTGCAATGCAGACCACGGTGCCAGCGACGGTAACCGCCACGACCCTGCCCCAGCTCGTCGGGGACAAATCGATCTGCATGCTTTTTGCTCCTGCTTCAGCCGGTTACCTTGAAGCAACAGCGCAAACGAAGTCCTAAGACTTTGCTTTCAATTCGATCGCAGTCGAAGCGAACCAGCCGTCGAGATGGCGGCCAGATAAGAAGATCGGTCCTAGATCAGCTGCCTTCTGATGCTCATCCGGGTGACCGCGGTCACAAGAATGGCGCCGATCATGAAATAGATGGTCGCGACAATGTCGCCCTGGTGGAAATAATAACCGGAGTTGAGAAGCGCCAGGACCACGGCGAAGAACGCCACGAGGCGCAAGGGTTCATTGGGCATGCGTGCCAATTCTCGCTGTTGCTGCTGAATGCTGCTGAAGCGGCCGCCCTCACGACCGTGCGCTCCATAAAATGTTTTGGCGCGTTTTGCAATCTCGGCAGATCGTCCACTATCCACCGTCCGCTTCACCAACCGCCCCAGGGTTAATGCATGTCGCGCAAAAGTGTGCAGCGGTTTTGCTATTACGACATGCATCAAACAAGAACCTAAAGTATCCGTTTTGATCAAGGGGTTTTAGGGGCCCATTTTCGCTGCGCCTTGAGGAGAGCGTTTGCGAGGATGATGAGCTTTCGCATCAATGCGGTGATGGCGACCTTTGCGGGTTTTCCTGCCGCCTTTAGCGCCTGGTATTTTGCCTTGAGGTCCGGGTTGAAGCGCATGGCGACGAGGGCCGGCATGTAGAGAGCCTGGCGAACATTGGCCCGGCCGCCGCGAATGAAGGCGCGGCCGGTCCATGTGCCCGATTGACGGGCGACCGGAGCGAGGCCGGCGAGGCTTGCGGCCTGTGGCGGCTCGAGGTTCCGAGTTCCGGCATGTCGATGATGAGTGCGCATGCGGTGGCATCCGAGACGCCGGGTATGCTGGTCAGGATGTCGCGGCGCTGGGCAAGGTCGGGATCGGCTTTGAGGAGCGTAAGGATCGTCTGATCGATATCGCCGAGCTGACGTTGGATCTGCTTCAGGCGCTCGTTGTTGTGGCGCCTGAGCAAGGCAAGGGTCAGGGTTTTGGCTCTGTTGCTGGCTGCGGTGCGATCCTTGATCAGAGCCGCACGGGCCAGGTGCAGGTCCTTGAGTTCATTGAGTAGTGCGCTGCCAAGCGGCCGCGCCGTCAAAGCCAGCACTGCCCCCATGCGCGCCAGCATGGCGGCGTCGCATCGGTCGGTCTTGGCCAGCTTGCCGGTCGCCTCCGCGAAGCGGCGCGCCTGGCGCGGATTGACCTTGACCAGTGGCAGTCCGGCCTTGGCGAGGCGGCGCTCAAACCCGCGATGGTAAGCTCCGGTCGGCTCGTAGACGATCCGGGTGACCCCGGAGCCGATCCAGCGCATCAGCGCCTTGTGGCCCTTGGCCGTGTTGTCGAAGCGGCAGCTCTCGCCGCTTGGGAAGCGATAGGCGTCCAGCGCCTCTTTCGAGATGTCGACGCCAATGGTAATGTCTGTCATCTTTTGCCGTGCCTCTGCTTGTCATGCGCAGCTCAAACTGCGCGTATCCGTTCAGGCCTTCGGGAAAAGACGAGGGTGATCAAACTTTAGCTCGGCCCTCAAATGGCCAGCGCGTCGACGATCCATCCCTCGCCGCTGACGAGAGAGCTGCTACTCTCTCCCAGCGGTTCATTCTCGCCTCTTCGCAATGAATGTCATAAGACAAGCGCGTCGCATGGAGGCCGGTCGAACGCGACGCGCTTTAGGCGAATGCCCTGCCCTCCTCGCTACGCTGGAACATCGTCAGGTCCAGTCCGAGGCTTGGCTTACCCAGAATGGTCAGGATCGCGTGCGCCTGGCCGCGGTGGTGGGTCTGGTGGTTGAAGAAGTGGTCGAGCGCCGGCGCCAGCCGCTGCGAGACGGTGCGCATATCCGAGACGGTCATGTAGGAGAAGCGGCCCGACAGCGCCTTGTCGCTCAGGCCGTCGACCCAGTCGATGATCCGTTTGTCCTCGGCCTCGCGCGCCAGCCGCAAGCCGGGCAAAGCGCGGTGCAGGATCGTGTCGAGCCTTGCCGGCGCGTCGCCCTCGCCGGTGAAGCGTTTCATCCAGATACGGTCGGCCGCCAGGAGGTGATTGAGCGTTCCCATCATCGATGCGAAGAAGACGCCGATATTGCGGTCGAACTCTTCCTCGTCGAGATCGGCGGCGGCATCGTAGATGCGGCCGTTGGCCCATTGATTGTAGGCCGCAAACATCCTGAAATGCTGTTTCATTCTTCTCTCGACCTGCGAGACCCTGTTTCGCGCGGGTCTGTTTCGGGCATAGTTAGACTGCAAGGACGCTGCCGCCAATGACCATTCTGCTCTATGACCTTGTCGGACGCGACGCCGCCCGCCCGTTTAGCCCACATTGCTGGAAGGCGGCGATGGCGCTGGCCCACAAAGGGCTCGACATCACCAGCGTGCCGACCCGTTTCCTCGAAGTGCCGAAGGTGAAAGGCGGCGTCTCGAAGCTCGTTCCGGTGATCCGCGACGGCGAGACGGTGGTCACCGATTCCTTCGCCATCGCGCTCTATCTCGAAGAGACCTATCCCGAGCGGCCGACATTCCGGCGACGGCGGCAAGGCGATGGCGCGCCTCATCGAACGCTGGTCGCAGCTGACCATCCATCCCTACGTCACCACCGCTGCGATACTGGACCTGCACGCCATGCAGGACGAGGCGAATGCCGCCTATTTCCGGCAGAACCGCGAGCAGCGCTTCGGCAAGCGCCTGGAGGCGGTATATGCCACACGCGACGCTGGGCTCGCCGGCTTCCGCGCCTCGCTGGAGCCGCTCCGCTCGATGCTTGGCTATCAGCCCTTCATCGGCGGCCCGTCGCCGCTATTTGCCGACTACATCGTTTTCGGCGCGCTGCAATGGGCGCGCATCGCCACGCCCTACCGGCTGCTCGACGACAGCGACGTCGTGGCGCAATGGTTCGAACAATGCCTCGATCTGCATGGCGGCCTCGGCCGAACGGTCGCGCCGGCAGCGATCGCCCCGCTTGAGGGGTGAAATCGGCAGTTTCATCGGCAACGCCACATTTTGTTCTTGCTTTGTGCCGGCAGCTATGCTACTAATTTGGGTATGGTGCTGATTCGTACCGACGACCCGCCCGGCTTGCCGAGGCGGGTTTTGTTTGCCGATCGAGGTCCAACGGCGTAGATCGCGGCGGCGTCGCCCGGCCTCAGCTGGAATAGCCGCCCGGCGAAATGCGACAATGCGGATAGACGAAGTGTCGCTTGAGGCGCCTCATCACTGCCCGGATCGAAGCAAACAAGACGAAAGTCCGGCGAACCGGGCAACCACAACAAAGGCAGCGCGCCATGACCGCAAACCCAGAGTTCCCGGCCGACTTTCGCGCCGGGCTCGCCAATCTTTTCCTGTGGCGGCGCGACGTCAGGCGGTTCAAGCCGACGCCGCTCCCCGAAGGGGCGCTGGAGCGGCTGCTCGAGCTTGCCAGCGCCGCGCCGTCCGTCGGGCTGAGCCAGCCCTGGCGCTTCGTCGTCGTCGAGAGCGAAGTATGCCGCGCCGCCGTCAGGGCTTGCTTCGAGCGCTGCAACACGGAGGCACTCGCAAATTTTTGCGGTGAACGCGCCGCGCTCTATGGGCGCCTGAAGCTTGCGGGCCTGAATGAGGCACCCTGCCAGCTTGCGGTTTTCGCCGACCGTACAACCTCGCAAGGGCATGGGCTCGGCCGCCTGACCATGCCAGCCACCATAGACTATTCGGCTGTCATGGCGGTCCACACGATGTGGCTGGCGGCGCGCGCCGAAGGAATAGGCATGGGCTGGGTCTCGATCCTCGATCCGGCCGAGATGGCGACGATCCTGGACGTGCCGCCGGAGTGGACATTGATCGGTTACTTCTGCATCGGCTACCCGAGCGAGAACCACAGCGTGCCGGAACTGGAACGGGAAGGCTGGGAGATCCGGCGGCCGTCTATCGTGACAAGGCGGTAGTGGAATGGCGGCGCTGCCATCCTCTTTGCGGGGAAGAATGACTCCTCCCCTGCAGGGCAGTGGATATCATGGATGGTTTCGCCGATCGTCAGCATTGCCAAGAAGGCAGCAGCGCAAAGCCAGTCGTGACGGCCTTGACCTGAGGAAGGGCATAGAATGTTTCGCTACGACATGCAGGCCGAGATCTGGGTCTATCCGGGCAAGGGCGGCTGGCATTTCGTGACGCTGCCGCCGGAGCTTGGTGCCCGGATCAAGACAGCGATGGTGGGGATGGCAAGGCCCTGGGCTCGCTTGACGTGGAAGCCGTCATCGGCCAGACCAGATGGCGGACATCGCTGTTTCCCGACAAGAAATCCGGCAGCCTGCTCTTGCCGATCAAGACCGCGGTGCGGGTTCGCGAAGGCCTCGGGGCTGGCGACACGGCCAACCTGACGATCGAGATAGAGCTATGACACATTGGGTCTGGCCGACGGCGACGCGCTATGCGGCCGCCTCCCCTTGGCAAGCCGGCGGGCGGCTTGTATAGAGCCCGCCACCTTCAATTCCATTCTCATCACAAGGACGACCCATGGCGCTCGAACGCACCTTTTCCATGATCAAGCCGGACGCGACCCGTCGCAATCTCACCGGCGCCATCACCAAGATGCTGGAAGATGCCGGTCTGCGCGTCGTCGCTTCGCGCCGGGTGTGGATGAGCCGCCGTGAGGCGGAAGGTTTCTATGCCGTCCACAAGGAGCGTCCGTTCTTCGGCGAGCTGGTCGAGTCCATGTCGTCGGGCCCGACCATCGTGCAGGTACTGGAAGGCGAGAACGCCATTGCCAAGAACCGCGAAGTGATGGGCGCCACCAATCCGGCAAGCGCCGCCGAAGGCACCATCCGCAAGCTGCACGCGCTGTCGATCGGCGAGAATTCCGTGCACGGTTCTGATGCGCCGGAAACCGCCGCGCAGGAGATCAAATACTGGTTCTCGGACACCGAGATCGTCGGCTAAGCCGGCATCCCGAACCCCATCAAAGAGGCCGGCGCAACGCCGGCCTTTTTTGTTAGCGGACATTTTCAGCTTCAGGCTCCTCGACGGATCATGGGTGCGTTAAGCTCGAGGGCACCGATCAAACGCGGTCCCGACAATGGAGCCGACCAGGCCATGACCAGCACCATTCCCGGCTTCTTCCAGGGCACCGAAATGCCGACCAGCGGCTGGTGGGAAGCGCTGTGGCCCGAGCCTGCCAGCGTCCTGGCGGCAGTAGGCATGAAGCCCGGCACGGACGTGGTCGATCTCTGCTGCGGCGACGGCTGGTTCACGCTGCCAATCGCCAGGGTCGCCCGTCATGTAATCGCCATCGACATCGATGCAGATATGCTCGAAGTCGCCAGGCGGCGGTTGGCCGAAGGCGGCGCGAGCAATTGCGAGTTTGTGGCGGGCGATGCCTATGAGCTTGCCGGGCTGGTGCCTCAAACCGTCGATTTCGTTTTCATGGCCAACGCTTTCCATGGCGTTCCGGACCGGCCGCGCCTTGCCCGCGCCGTGCGGACGACGCTTGGCCCTGCCGGTCGTTTTGCCATCGTCAACTGGCACCAGCAGCCGCGCGAGCAAACCACGGTCCTGGGCGAGCCGCGCGGGCCAAAGACCGAGCTGAGGCTATCACCCGAACAGACCACCGCGGCGGTGGAAGCAAGCGGGTTCAAGCTCGCCGAGCTGGTCGACATACCGCCCTACCACTACGGCGCGGTATTCAAACTCGCGACAAATTGAGAATGCTTGGTGTATGCGGTCGTCGCCCGATAGATCTTGCCCGCCGCCCCCTAGCGGCGGGTTCTGCCAGTCTATTTCGCCTGGCGTTCCTTCACGTTCGCATGTTCATTCGCCGCGTCCGTGTCGGTGGCCGGGGTCTTGGTCTCCTCACCTGTGAACGGGCTGCCCTGCCCGGGCGCGAGATCGCCGCTATGACCAGCCTTGTTGGTCTGGAAAGGCTGGCTGTCAGGACTGAGACCATGCTGAAGGGCATCGAACAGATGGTCGTCCGCCTTGGCAAGGCCGGTGAAGGCAAGGAGCGATGCACCGGTGGCGGCAAGGATAAGCGCGTGCGTTTTCATGTCTGGACTCCTTTGAGTTAAGGCCAGGACGAGCCGCAGCCATTCTGGCGGCTTCAACGAAGGGACAAATATCCCTTTTGCCTTACCCGCCATCGTATGAGGATGTAACGCGCGCGCTGCCCGGTTTATTCCGGCTGAAACACAACGTGATCGACATGCGGCCGATCAGGCGACCGAATAGCCGCTGGTGCCGGGCGACCTGCGGGAGTGTGCGGTGATCGACATGCTCAAAGCTGGAAGCTAAAGCGCGTGTCGTTGTCGCAAAACCGCTGCACACTTTTGCGCGACTTGCATTAGCTCGCGGCGTTGAAGCGCAGGATGTCGCGGCCGTCTCTATCGGCGATGACAAGCTTGCCGGCGTCGACGTGGTAGGATGCCGCCTTGGCCAGCGCCTCGAACAGCGCCTTTTCCTCGGCCATTACCTGAGGCGCGCAGGCCTTGAAGGTCGAGCCGATGTCGGTGACGGCGATCGTCGAGCCGTCTACCCTGGCGGTGGCGAAATAGACGTTGCAAGGGCCGCTGCCGCCAGCCTTGCCGGCTTCGCTGATGCGAAAAGTCGCCCGCGGCTCGGCAATCACGCCGATGCCGTCGATATATTCGACCAGCCAGCTTTGGCCGAACACGGAGGCTGCCGCCGGCTCGTCGCCCGGCGCCGCCATTTTCAGCATGATGGTCTGTGGTGCGTCGCTGAGCGGGTCGACCCGATGGCGCGTGTCGGTGACGAACAGCAGCCGGTCGTCGACAGTGATGCGCGCCTGCAGCGCGTAGGTCATATCAGGCCGGATCACCCGCGGATCGAAGCTGATCTCGGACTTGATCGGCACCTGGCCGGCCGGCACGACCTTGCGCTCGCCGATGATCGCGGCCGGCGCGTCGGCCAACGACACGTCGGCAAGCTGCACGGAAACCACGGCATTGGGCGGCAGCGCGATGCGCTCGCGATACATCACCTCGCCCTTGAGGGTCCTTTCGGCAGCCACGGAACGATCCGGAACGGCAAGTGTGCCGACGGCCAGCGGCACCAGTCCGAAGATGAAGAACTCGGCGATCCTGTCCAGCATGATCCTGCTCCCCTTCCGGCCAAAGGTCTCGCAGGAATGCGGTCAATGAATGGCTGGCGGGGTATGGGCATGGCTGTCCCAGGGATTTATTTGGACGGCGGGCGCTTCCAGCGGCCCGCCGCCATGTCGTCGGCCTTCTTTGCCGCTCGGCAAACTCTGTTCAGGCCACCCTCGGCCAAGCCTCAGGCGATCACGAATTCGTGTTCCAAACAGACGTAACACGGCGGGCGTCCGGACCGAACTGACAATGCGCGCTGAGGAGAGTGCGCTTGAAACCCAACCGGAGGTGAAATCATGTCAACGAGATCAACCGTGAGCGCGGCCTTGCTGGCCAGCGCCGTTGCCACGGCTCTTGCTTCTTTTGCGACGGCCGCCCCGCTGACCGAGGCACAGGTCAAGGCAGCGATGGACGCCGGCAAGGAGAAGTGCTTTGGCGTCGCCTTGAAGGGACAGAACGACTGCAAGGCAGGCCCGGGAACCACCTGCCAAGGTACCTCGACCGTCGACTACCAAGGCAACGCCTGGAAGTTCGTCGACGGCGGCACCTGCACGACGATGGACCTACCCGGCGGCCGCAAGGGCTCACCCACCGAGCTGACCCGCGACGTCCCATCGTAAGCGATGCACCCTGCCCGGAAAGTGGCGATGACAATGAACGGACCGACCCGTCCAGCATCCCGCATGTCGAAGACCTCACGCTTTCCGGCG
This sequence comes from Mesorhizobium sp. ISC25, assembly GCF_042295465.1. Classification (NCBI taxonomy): domain Bacteria; kingdom Pseudomonadati; phylum Pseudomonadota; class Alphaproteobacteria; order Hyphomicrobiales; family Phyllobacteriaceae; genus Mesorhizobium; species Mesorhizobium sp. ISC25. Next base: position 1,971,252 of record NZ_CP135441.1, read on the forward strand.
CACCTGGTCGCCGGCCTTGCCGGCACCAGTTTCAAGCATGAGCATCTATCCGCAATCCTCGGCGACGGTCCCCAAAGCGGCTTCTTCGAGGTTCATGCGGAAAACTACATGGGCGCCGGCGGCCCGCCGCACGACGCGCTCGCCCGCATCCGCCGCAATTATCCCGTCTCGCTGCATGGCGTCTGCATGTCGATCGGCGGCCCGCAGCCGCTCGACAAGGCGCATCTCGGTCGTTTCAAGGCGCTGGTCGATCGCTACGAGCCGGCGCTCGTTTCAGAGCATCTCGCCTGGTCGACCCACGACACCACCTATTACAACGACCTGCTTCCCCTGCCCTACACGCCGGCAACGGTTTCGCGCGTGGCTGATCACATCGACGAGGTGCAGGGCACGATCGGCCGCCCGATCCTGGTCGAGAATCCTTCGACCTATGTGCTTTTTCCGGAATCGACGATGAGCGAGACGGATTTCATCCGCGAGCTGGTTCGGCGTAGCGGCTGCGGCCTGCTGCTTGACGTCAACAACGTCTTCGTCTCGGCCACCAATCACGGCGATTCGGCACGTTCTTATCTCGCGGATTTCCCGCTCGAACATGTCGGCGAAGTCCATCTGGCCGGGCACGCCAAGCAGGAGGACGACGAGGGCGACCTGCTGCTCATCGACAGCCATGACGGCCCGGTTGCCGACGCGGTCTGGAAGCTCTTCGATACCGTCATCGGCCGATGCGGGCCACTGCCGACGCTGATCGAATGGGACAGCGACATTCCCGAGTGGCCGGTGCTAAAGGCGGAGGCCGCCGCCGCCCAAGCCATCCTCGACCGTCATGCCGATTTCGGAAAAGCCCATGCCGCAGGATGAGCTTCAGTCGGGCGATCTCGGCCGCCGGTTTGACTATGCCACGGCATTCATCGCCGGTTTGCTCGATCCTGGCCGTGCCCCGCCTGACTCTGTCTCGGGGCCGAACGGGAAGGCTGCGGTCAAGCGATATGCCGTCTACCGCAACAACGTCACGGTCAGCATGATCGATGCGCTGGCCGCCAGCTTTCCAGCGACGCTGCGCATCACCGGCCCGGATTTCTTTCGCGCGATGGCGCGCTTTCACATCCGCGAAACGCCACCCACCTCGCCGCTTCTATTCGAATATGGCCGCGACTTTCCCGATTTCATCGAGCGCTACGAATACGCGCAGTCGATGCCGTGGCTGGCCGACGTGGCGCGCATCGAGCGGGCCTGGCTCGACGCCTATCATGCCGCCGACGCGGAGGCGCTGTCGGCTGAGGCACTGGCGTCGATCCCTTCCGAGAGGCTTGCCGATACCGTGCTGCGGCCGCATCCGGCGACGCGGGTTGCGCGCTCCCGGTTCCCGGCAGTCACGGTCTTCGCGGCAAACCGGAACGACGCTCCTGTTGGGCCGATCCGGGCAACGGGCGCTGAAGATGCGCTGGTCACGCGGCCCGGCCTCGAGGTCTTCGTTCGCCACCTGCCGCCCGGCGGCGCAGTGTTTATCTCGCATCTGATCGCGGGCGAGGCGCTCGGCGCGGCGGCAGCGGCAGCATTTGCGGAGAGTGCCGAATTCGAGCTTTCCGCGAACATTGCCGGCGTGCTGCAAGCGGGAGCCTTCACGACGGCACATCAGGAAAGGTGAGCACGATGAGCGATGGGCAGAACGCGAGCACCGAACCGCGAGGGGTCGCCGCTCTCGTCGAAAGGCTGAATGCCGCCCTGCGCACGATCGCGACGCCATCGCTGACGCAGCTTGTTCTGCGCTGCGCCCTCGCCGTCCCGTTCTGGCGGTCCGGCGTCAACAAATGGGACGGTTTTCTACAGTTGAACGATGTCGCCGTGCTGCTTTTCAGCTCGGAACTCAAATTGCATCTGCCGGGCGGCCCTTACGATTTTCCGGCACCTGGGCTGGTGGCGTTCGCCTCAGGGTCAGCGGAGATCGTGTTGCCAGTTCTCCTTGTTTTCGGCCTGGCGACGCGACTGGCGGCATTCGGGTTGCTGGTGATGACGCTGGTCATCGAGCTCACCGTGCCGGACGGCTGGCCGCTGCACATTACCTGGGCGGCGATGGCGCTGGGCATCATGGCCTGGGGACCCGGCCGGATTTCGCTCGATCATCTGATCGGCACTGATAGAGGCTGAGGGCTCGCGGAAAGCCTGGTCAGTCTCGTTTCCAGCGGCTCGCCGCCTTGTCGTCGGCCCCCTTGGCGTCGACCCAGCCGCCCTCGGAACCGTCGCTATGGTGTTCCTTTTTCCAGAACGGCGCCCGTGATTTCAAATAGTCCATCAGGAAATTCGCGGCCTCGAACGCCGCCTGCCGGTGGGCGGAAGCGGCCACCACCAGGACGATGTTTTCGCCCGGCGCGATCTTGCCGTGGCGATGGATCGCGGTGAGCCCCTGCAGCGGCCAGCGCTCGATTGCCTCGCCGGCGATGCGGGATATCTCGGCTTCGGCCATGCCGGGATAATGTTCCAGCTCGAGCGCGGATAGCCTGCCTTGCTCGTCGCGGCAAAGGCCGGAGAAGGTCACCACAGCGCCGATGTCGTTGCGACCCCTGGTCAGCCTGGCGATCTCGGCGGCGACGTCGAAATCCTCCGCCTGGATGCGCACGACAGGCACCACCACGGACATGGTTCAGCCACCGGTCATCGGCGGGAACAGCGCGATCTCGCGCGCGCCGGCGATCTTCTCGAGGTGCTCGACATGTTCCTGGTTGATGGCGACGCGGATCACGTCAGGATATTGCAGCGCGTTCTCGTATTCCTCGCCGCGCGACTTCAGCCAGCGCAACAGGTCGGCGACCGTTTCGATGTCGGCCGGCAGTTCGACCTCTTCCTCCGGTCTGCCGATCCGCTCGCGCACCCAGGCGAAATAGATGAGCTTCGTCGACATTTTATTCATCCATGATGTGCTTGAGGCCGGCGCGGAAATAGTCGTAACCGGTGTAGAGCGTCACCAGGGCTGCGATCCACAGCAGCACCAGCCCGGTCTGGGTGGTCAGCGGGAAGATCTTGTCGCCGGCAGGGCCTGCCAGCAGGAAGGCGATGGCGATCATCTGGATGGTGGTCTTCCATTTGGCGAGCTGCGTCACCGGCACCGAGACCTTCAGGGCCGCCAGATATTCGCGCAGGCCCGAGACCAGGATCTCGCGGCACAGGATGATGATCGCCGCCCACAGCGACCAGCCGGCGATGCCGGCATGGCGATCGGTGTCGGCGGCAAGCAGCAGCAGGCAAGTGGCGACCAGCAGCTTGTCGGCGATCGGGTCGAGCATCTTGCCGATATTGGAGGTCTGCTGCCAGGCGCGCGCCAGATAGCCGTCGAAGTAATCGGTGATCGAGGCGAGCAGGAAAATGATGAGCGCCGACCAGCGGGCGAAGTCGCTCGATTTCAGATGCCCTTCCAGGAAGAAGCACAGCACCACCAGCGGCACCGCCAGGATGCGGGCGTAAGTGAGCATGTTGGGCAGGTTGAACGCGCGCTGGGACATGTTTTGGGAACTCTTTCTGCCTGCTTAGTCAAATCAGAAGCGAATGTGGGGGGTCAACAGGCCAGAATCGATTAGCCGGCCGAAATATCGGCAATAGGGGCTTAGCTCTCGTGAAAATGATTGTAGACCAATTTCGCCACCTGCTCGGAGATGCCGCCGACCTTGACCAGGTCCTCGACGGCGGCGCGGCTGACCGCCTTGGCCGTACCGAAATGCATCAGCAGCGCGCGCTTGCGGCCGGGGCCGATGCCGCTGATCTCGTCGAGCGGGCTCTTGACCATCTCCTTCTTGCGGCGGGCGCGGTGCGAACCGATGGCGAAGCGATGGACCTCGTCGCGCAGCCGCTGGACGAAATAGAGCACCGGATCGCGTACGGGCAGCGAGAATGAGTCCCTACCCTTGACGAAGAAGCGTTCGCGGCCGGCGTCACGGTCCTGACCCTTGGCGATGCCGATGGCCACGACGCGGTCCTCGATGCCGAGATCGGCGAGGATCTTGCGCACCGCCGTCATCTGCCCTTGGCCGCCGTCGATGAGGATGACGTCGGGCCAGGCCGGGAAGCCGCCGGCGTCCTCGATATCGTCGCCCGGTCCGGTAGGGCTCGCCTCGTCCGCGTCCTCGGTTTGCGGGGCGTCACCATGTTCCTTCAACAGCCGCGAAAAGCGCCTCTGCATCACCTCGCGCATCATGCCGAAATCGTCGCCCGGCGTGATCTCGGTCGAGCGGATGTTGAACTTTCGATACTGGTTCTTCACAAAACCTTCCGGCCCGGCGACGACCATGGCGCCTACGGCGTTGGTGCCCATGATGTGCGAGTTGTCATAGACCTCGATGCGCACCGGGGGCTTTTCCAGGCCGAAGGTCTCGGCAAAGCCATTGAGCAGCCGCGCCTGGGTCGAGGTCTCGGCGAGCCGCCGGCCGAGCGCTTCGCGCGCGTTCTGCAGCGCGTTGTCGGTCAGGTCCTTCTTCTCGCCGCGCTGCGGCACGGAGATCGACACCTTGCGGCCGGCGCGGGTGGAGAGGGCCTCCGCCAGCAATTCCTGGTCCTCGACGCCATACGACAACAGGATGGTGCGTGGCGTCGGCTTGTCGTCGTAGAACTGCGCCAGGAACGAACCCAGCACCTCGCCAGCTTCGAGCGCCGGATCGGCCTTGGGAAAATAGGCGCGGTTGCCCCAGTTCTGGCCGGTGCGGAAGAAGAACACCTGGATGCAGACCTGGCCGCCCTCCTGATGGATGGCGAAGACATCGGCCTCGTCGACGGTCTGCGGATTGATGCCTTGATGGCTCTGCACATGCGACAGCGCCGCCAGCCGGTCGCGATAGATGGCGGCGCGTTCGAAATCGAGGTTCTCCGAAGCCTGCTGCATGGCGGCGGAGATCTCCGTCTTCACCTTCTGGCTGCGGCCGGAGAGAAAATCCTTCGCCTCGGCGACGAGCCTGGCATAGTCGACATGCGAGATTTCGCCGGTGCACGGGCCGGCACAGCGCTTAATCTGGAACAAAAGGCAAGGCCGGGTGCGGTTCTCGTAGAAGGAGTTGGTGCAGCTCCTGAGCAGGAAGGCGCGCTGCAGCGAGTTGATGGTGCGGCCGACGGCGCCGGCTGAGGCGAAGGGGCCGAAATAGTCGCCCTTGCGCGAGCGCGCGCCGCGATGCTTGTAGATGCCGGGCGAGACATGGTCGCCGGTCAACAGGATATAGGGGAACGACTTGTCGTCGCGCATCAGCACGTTGAAGCGTGGCCGCAAGCGCTTGATGAGGTTGGCTTCAAGCAGCAGCGCCTCGATCTCGGTGCGGGTGACGACGAACTCCATCGTCGACGTCTCGCGCACCATGCGGCCGATGCGGCTGGTGTGGAACCGGCCTTGCGCGTAGTTGGTGACCCGCTTCTTCAGGCTGCGTGCCTTGCCGACATAGAGCACGTCGCCGGCGGCATTCATCATGCGGTAGACGCCGGGCGCATTGGGCAGCCGTTTGACCAGGGTCTGGATTACCTCGGCGCCGACCATGCCGTCGGCGTCGCCGGCATGCGGGGTCCAGTCGATGGTGGTGAAGGTGACGTCCGGACCGCTGGCTGCAGGCTCGACGACCTCTTCGGCCGCCTCGTCCTCGAGGTCGATTTCGGGCGGCAGGTCGTCGGCGCCGCCGCGCGTTTTTTGTTTCTGGTCCATGGGGCTCATTCCGCCATGCCTGTCACATCGGGCGTCTGCCATGCAAGATGCTGGCCGCCGTCAAGCGCGATCATCTGGCCGGTGACCGAGCGTGCCGCCCAGAGATAACGGATAGTGGCACCGAATTCCGGCAATTCCGGGCCGCGTTTCAGGATCAGGCCGGCAATCTGGGCATCGAAATCGCTGTCGTGCTGGCGCGTGTTCTTCAAGGTCGGGCCAGGACCAATGGCGTTGACGCGGATGCGGGGACCCAGCGCCTGCGCCATCATCTCGGTCGCTGCCCACAAGGTCGACTTCGACAGCGCATAGGAAAAATAACGCGGCGTCGGCCGCCAGACGCGTTGATCGATCATGTTGACGATCAGCCCCTCACTGTTCTGCGGCAAGGCCCGGGCGAAAGTCTGCGCCAACAGCGCCGGCGCCTTGACATGAACGGCGAAATGGCGATCCCAGGCCGGCCAGTCGAAATCCTCAACGCTGTCGTGCTCGAACAGCGAGGCGTTGTTGACCAGCAGCGAGACCGGCCCGAGCGCCGCCGCCGCGCGGCCGACAAGGTTGCCGACGGCGTCCATGTCGGTCAGGTCGGCAGCAATCACAGCGGCCCGGCCATGTCGACCAAAATGACCACTGTTGATTTCGGCCGCCAGTGCCTCCGCCTCGGCCAGCGAGCGATTGCAGTGAATGGCGACGGCAAAACCATGCCCGGCAAGATCTTCGACGATCGCCCTGCCGATCCGCTTCGCCCCGCCCGTCACTAGTGCCGTCGCGGCGACCTTGCTCATCTGTCAATCCTTAATCCGATGCCGATTCCGACCTGCCGGGATAGCGCCGGCAAATTATGGCCCGCCAAGCGTTAAATCCCATTTCCACCTGGGGCAAGATTATGGCAAAGTGGCCGGTGGGCGTTCTGGCTCGACCGGAATTCGGGCCAGTCCGTCCGCAATATAGGGCGCTGGAGCCCTTATACCAAGCCGTGTGCAGTGCAGCACGGCGAACCTGCTGACATTCGCTGTTGCGAAGATGCAACGTCAAGGTTCTGCCTCATTCGTGCCAGGGAATGACCCAAGTTCAGGTTCGCTTCAGCCGCATTTCGACACGACATTTGCAACCGTTGAACGCCGGATCCGTTTCATCCCCCGGACGGGTTGAGGGCGCTCATGAAAAACAAGCCTGTGTCCTGTGGCTTAAGGAGTAAAGAACAATGCAAGCCAATCTTAAATTTGCGCGACCGCTCGCGGTGGCGTTTGGGCTGTTCGCCCTCGGCGGAACTGCCTATGCCGCGGACGTGGTTCAGGAAGAGCCGCCGGCACCTGCCCCGATTGCAGAACTTCCGGTCGCATCCTGGGCCGGTCCCTATGCCGGTGTGAGCGTCGGCTACGGCTTCGCCGGCCATGCCAAAGCCAAAGACATTGGCGTCGACGTCGACACCAAAGGTTTTGTCGGCGGCGTCTTCGGCGGCTATAACTGGCAGCAGGAGAACTTCGTCTACGGTGCCGAAGCCGATATCGGCTACAACGGCGTCAAGGGCGACGATGCCGGCATCGAGGCCAAGGGTGGCTTCGAGGGCTCGCTGCGTGCCCGCCTCGGCTATGCCGTCACCCCGGACATCCTGCTCTACGGCACCGCCGGTGGCGCGCTGAAGAACCAGAAGATTGAAGCGGCCGGCGTCAGCGACACCAACACGCAGTTTGGCTGGACAGCCGGCGTGGGTACCGACATCAAGATCACCGACAATGTGTTCGGCCGTGTCGAGTATCGTTACACGGACTTCGGCAGGAAGGACTTCGACGGTATCGGCAAGGTCAAGTCGACCGACAATCGCGTCACTTTCGGCGTCGGTATGAAGTTCTAAGTCGTCCAAGCCACGACACGAAAAAGCCGGGCCTCGCGCCCGGCTTTTTTTGTGGCACCGGTTGAGGCCGCCCGCCCTCAAGCCGGGATGCCGGGCTTCAGCTCCGGGAATTTCTCGTCGAAGCGTGCCGCCCAGCGCGTCAGCCGGCCGCGGCCCTTTTCCCATTTTCCGGCGAAGCGCAGCGAGAGATAACCGAGGCAGGCGCGCAGCGCGATCTGGCCGACGGTGATTTTCTTCGGCAGCTTCGGCGGGTTGGCGTTGAGCAGATCGAGCGCGGCCGAAATCTTCGTCCACTGGCGCTCAAGCCAAGGCTGGTAGACCATCTCTTCCGGCCGCGTGCGCCGCTCATAGACCATCGACAGCGCGCAGTCGCAGATACCGTCGGCCAATGCCTCCAGCACCTCCGCCTCAAGGCGCTTGTCGGGATTGCGCGGAAACAATGCGTTCTTCGACATCCGGTTGAGATGCTGGGTGATGGCGCGGCTGTCGTGGACCGAGCGTCCGTCATCGAGCACCAGCACCGGGATCTTGCCGAGCGGATTGGCGCCGATCAGTTCGGCCGGCCTTTCCTCGGTCTTTATCGGCACGAGATCGACCGCAATGCCGGCATGAAGTGCTGCCATGCGCACCTTGGAACTGTAGGGAGAAGTAGACGCGTAGAGCAGTCTGGGCATTGTCGATTCCTGTTTGCCGGCTACAGCTCCATACGCCCTGTTGGACGCGCAAAGGACGCGGTAGCATTGTGACTTCGCGCATGACCCGCACCGAAAATCGATTCCGACAGGGGCTCGTGCGTGGGCACTGTTGACCGATCATGCAGGATTCATCAACGGCCAGAGGCGGAAAACCGCGCCGCCAGCGTGCAACCATAGTCTCGACTTCGGATGTGATGAGCCGGAGCTGTGGCGGCAGACGCGAGCAGGTCGGACGATCCAAATCCGATCAGCTACCAACTCGGCCATTGCACCGAAGGTTGATCTTTGGCAGCCACGAAAATCCCACCGGACTTCGCCGCATGGCGAAGTCCTGGGAGCTGCGAAAAGACGTCTTCCTCCCGCCTCTTTCTCGTCCTGCCCGATCGTCAATCAGCAAGCGAGGCGCCTGTTCGGCATCCCGCCCTGGCCGTCTTGAGTACTGTCCCCGGCGGTAGCAGGGCGGCGACTACTTCTTGGCCTTCGCCTTTGCGGGCGCTGCCTTTGGCTTGGCCGCGGGCGCTGCCTTCTTCACTGCTGCAGAAGATTTCGCAGCGGCGGCCTTTGCCGGTGCTGCCTTCTTCGCAGCGGGCTTCGCCGCGGCCTTTGCAGCCGGCTTCTTGGCCGGTGCCGCCTTCTTAGCCGGTGCAGCCTTGGCCGGTGCTGCTTTTGCCTTGGCAGGTGCTGCTTTCTTCACGGCCGGTTTTGCCGCGGCCTTGGCGGCCGGCTTTTTGGCTGGCGCTGCTTTTGCCTTAGGCGCAGCGGCCTTCGCTTTGGCAGCGGGTGCTGCTTTCTTCACAGCAGTTGCGGTCTTTGCCGCGGCTGCTTTTGCTGGTGCTTTCTTTGCCGGTGACTTTGCCGGTGCCTTGGATGCCGGCGCTTTGGATGACTGCTTAGCCATATCATGCCCCTTCCGTTGTGCCGACGGCCGTTATTGACCCGGCGCGCATTGCATATCTGACTCGCGGCTTGCTAGCCAGCGAAGCATTAGAATGATTTTTGCAGCTTAAGTTTCCGTTACGGCGAGCGCGCGACCATTTTACCGGCGCAAAAATCGGCTGCGAATCTTTGTGTCCCGCAGCGAAGTTCTGCGACAGAAATTCTGGTCGCTCTATCTCGACCGGTCTTCTCGTCAAGCTCAGGACCTTTTCGACCAGCTTAGCGCTTCAACGTCCGACGCTCAGCGCGAACATTGTCAAGAGCGAAGGCGGTCGCCCGCCTCGTCTTGTCCGAAACGATAAACTACAGGTAAGTAGGAAGCAACGCGACGAGCACGCCGCTGCGCTATCTTGCATGACGCGATGAAAGTAAGCAGATAGCTCGCATTTCTGAAAGACAGGATATCGCTCGATAGATCCGGTCGAGCCGACCTCGTGATCGAATGCGCTCGGCCGTTCAGGCGCCGAGCGGCCCGCGCTGCATCTGCAGCCGGCGCGAAGGCTCGGCCCTGTGGAGATGGACGGCGAAGGTATCCCATGGCGGCATGACGGAAATCTGCGCCAGGATGCGCCCCGCTTCACCGCGATGATAGCCGCCGTGCAGTACGACGTGGGTCAGCATTTCCTGTCGCGACATCAATGCCTTATCCCTGTCGGTGAACACGAATGCGACGGGCTCGGACAGCTGCCAAGACGAAACGGTTTCGAGATAATCGAGATACCAGCGATCGGTCGCCGCGACCGCGGCGCGAAGTTCGTCGAACGCCGGCGGGTCCTCAGTGGTATCGGCGGAGTAGCCATGGCTTGCACCAACCAAGTGCGCCGAGAATATCCGCGACACCACATGGCTGTGATCGACGAGCCGTATCACGGCCTGCCGTTCCTTGCCGTGAACATGCCGGTCGACACTCGCCAGCTTTTCCAGCAGTTCGTCATTGGCCCAGGCCTGATAGGCAAACAGGCTGCGAAGCAGGGCGAGCGCACTCATGGTCGGTGTCCTTTTCCGGAAATGCGAGTATGTTGTTTATATTTTCAGGAGAATGAGCGGGCGTGTCTACTCGCATTGCAAAACCGCATCCGCGCATGCGCAAGCAGCCGCGCCAGGCGCGTTCCAGGGCAACCGTCGAGGCGATCATCGAGGCGGCGGCTCATGTTCTGAGCGGGCTGGGCTGGGCCGGCTTCACCACCAACAAGGTGGCCGAGACGGCAGGTGTGAGCATCGGCACGCTCTACCAGTATTTTCCCGACAAGCTTTCCCTGCTCGCAGCCGTCCGGCGCCGTCACTTCGATCATGTGCTGTCGGTCATTCGCGATTCGGCGGAAGACCAAAAGCCGCTCAGGAAATTCGCGCAGGAGCTGGTGCGCGGCATGATCGCGGCGCACAGCATTCACCCGACACTACATCAGGTGCTGCTCGACGAGGCGCCGGGCGATCGCGGCTCCAGGGCCGCCCATGCTTCGTTCCAGGCACAATACCTCAATCACTATGCGACTGCTGTCGCCACTTATCGCAAGCCAAGGAAAGGCGCCGACACGGAGACCGTGGCGCGCGTGCTGTCGTCAGCGATCGAAGGTGTGATCCATAACGCGGCACGCCGGAACATGCTCGCCGCGCCGGAGCTGCAAAAGCAACTCGTCGAACTGATCTGCGCCTACCTATCGGGCGCCGGCCGCATCGGTCGATAGCGCCCTGCAGGCGCCGGCTATAGACGACACCAAGCGGACGGCGCGACTTTCCGTCGAAGTCGGAGATTTCTGTATGTCGGATTCAAGACCGGCTTGTGAGGTGCGGCAAGGACGATGCCAACAATGCTGCACCTGATGCGGCCAAGAGTGTGAGGACGATCTTTCGAAAAGTTGCCTCGCTGATGCCGATGTAGAATCTCGCGCCAAGGAGTGTCGGTATCAACATCGCCGGCGCGACGACGGCAAACATCGGCAGCATTTCGAGCTTGATCTTTCCGGCCGCAAGATAGGCGGCCATCGTCATGGAGAGGGTCACAAGGTTGAAATTCTGGATGACAATGCGCTGCCTGTCCTTTTCCCATTGGCGCAGCACGCACCACAACGTTGGAACCGGGCCGGTGAAGCCGCCAAGCCCGCCCATGATGCCGCCAACCAGACCTATTGCACCGTCTGCAACAGGACCCCCGAGCGTGATGGGAGGGAGGCGACGGGCAAAAAGCATCAAGGGACACCAAACGACCAGCAGCGCGCCGAAGACCAGCTTGAACAACTGCACATCCAGCAAGGGCAGGATGGCGACACCGACCGGAATCCCTATGGTCCCGCCGATCAGGAATGGCAGCAGAAGCTTGAGGTCGAAACCCCGGCGGACGGTGACGGCGGCGATGATCTGGCCGGTGAGCGCCCCAAAGACCGCCATGGCGGCAGCAAGCTGGGGCTCCACGGTCCAAACCCAAAACGACATGGCAACCAGGCTGAAAGCGAACCCGGACAGCCCCTGGACGAAGCCAGCAACGACCGCCCCGAGAGCAACAACGTAGACAAGCGAATCCATGTAGTGCTGCTTCCTGCAAACTCGTGACAGCAGATCGCGCTTCCCGCGAATGCTGCGCCGCGTGGAAGCGGTGACGGTCGATCAGGTGACCGGTGCTAAAAAGTCGGAATCAGCGAGTGCGCGATCAGCGCAGGACGCGGCAGCGGCCGTTATAGACCATCCAGCGGTCGAAGCCCGAGACGCAGAATTCGACATTGTCGCCGATCGAGGCAAAGCCCTGGCCTTCTTCGATCAGGTACCAGATGGTGCGGGCGCCGCCGTCGGAGAGGCTGACGGTGGCACCGCAATAACGGCGGCCGATCGGCCAGGTGTCGTCGGCCGGCAGATAGCGATGCTGGTGGATACGCTGGAAGTCGACGATCTGCACGTCGGGCAGATGCGGCACGTGATGCACCTGATAGGAGAAGCGGTCGGTGATCTTGTTCAGGACCCAGGCCTCGCCGCAGACACCGCTATCCTCGTCGGTATAGATTGCAAGGTCGGCCGCCTGGACTGCCTGGGTGACGCCAAGAGGTGCGGCCAGCGGCGTGCAAAAGGCGAGCAGTGCGGCAAGGGCGGATTGGGCGAAGCGAGTCATGGCAGCCTCTCAAGGTCGACTGCGCGCACTGTGCGGATTCGCTGACGCGCGGTCAAGCGGTTGTAGCGACGATGGTTGTGGTGACGATGGTTGCGCTGACGGAACGGCAGGGCCGCGCCTCAAACTACTCTCCCGCCAGCCAATCCAGCGTCCAATGCGACGGCTGCTCGAGTGCAAGCAGCCGGTGCAGCGCCGGCAGCAGTGTCCGTAACTCGCCTTCCAGCGTGAAGGACGGATTGACCACCACCATGCCGCAGCCGTCGAGGCTCGGCTCGACGGAGGCCGGCCTGATCTCAAAACCAATATCGAGCAGCTTCGGAATGCCTATCTGCTTCAGCGCTTTGCGGAAGGCGGCGACCGCCTTGCGGTCCTTGAGTGGATACCACAATGCGTAAATCCCTCCTGGCCAGCGCCGATGGGCTCTTTGCAGCCCGTCGACCAAGCGACCGAACTCGCCCTCTTCCTCGAAAGGCGGATCGATCAGCACGAGGCCGCGCTTTTCCTTTGGCGGCAGATGCGCGCCGAGAGCCAGCCAGCCGTCGAGCTCGATCACCCGGGTCTGGAAGTCACCGTCGAACAGCGCCTTCAGCCTGGCAGCATCCTTAGGGTGCAGTTCGACCGCCGACAGCCGGTCCTGCTTGCGCATCAGGTGCCGGGCGATCAGCGGCGAACCCGGGTATTTTTTCACGCCGCCGTCCGGATTGAGCGAACGCACGGCTTCAAGATACGGCGCCAGCAGTGCTGCCGCCGGGGCGTCGAGGGCCGCATCGACCAGCCGGCCGATACCGCCTTGCCATTCGCCGGTCTTTTGCGCTTCGGTCGAGGACAGATCGTAACGGCCGATCCCGGCATGGGTGTCGATGACCCGAAACGCCTTGTCCTTCTGTTTCAGATATTCGATCAGCCGGCTGAGCACGACATGCTTGACGACGTCGGCGAAGTTTCCGGCATGGTAGGCGTGGCGATAGTTCAATTGGAGCCCCTGCCCCAGCGCGGCGGTGGCGGCTGTGAGTTTGGATTTTCCGGCCGGCGGCCGCCGAAACGGAATGCCAGCACCAGCCCGACCAGGCCGGCCGCCATCAGGGAAAAACCGACCGGGCGCGCCCGGCGGTCGACCTCGCCGGCAGCCGAGCGCAGCACGATGTCGACGGCCCGCATCGGAATGCCCTCGGCGTCGCCCGGACCGACGGTGAAGATGTAGGGGCCGGCGGCAACGCTCGGGATCAGGCCGGCGTCGTCGCGAAAGATCCTGTCCGGCAGCTGTGGACTGACCTGGCGCGGATTGTCGGAATGGTTGAACTGCAGCGTCGAGGCGAGCACCGTCCTGCCGCCGGTGGCGGCAGTCAGGGTCAACACGGTGCGCTGCTGCGACGCGATGCGCTCGGCTCTTGCCGTAAGGTCGACCAGCACGCGTAGCGGCCCGTCGCGTGCGCTCAGGGCAACCGTCACCGGCTTGAACCGGCCCTGGTCGTAAACCCGCCAGGTGCCGATCTCACGGCCGGAGAAATTGGTCATCGCCCAGGGATAGACGACGCCGATGCCAGTACCGATGAGCAGGATCAGGGCGAACAGAGAGCGCATGAGGTCAAGACCCGGTGTTCGGCGCGCTGGTGCCGTCGCGGGCGCGCTCCATTTCGTCCAGGAGCATGTCAAGGCCGAGATCAAACGTCCGGTCGAATTCGGCGGTGCCGAAATAACGCCCGGCCGCAGCTACTTTTGGAAAATCCTGCGCCAGTTGCTCATCGCTGACGGTGGTCACGGCCGAAGGCCCCTTCGCATAGCCGGCAGTCTCGTCGAGGATGGCACCCATCAGATAATAGCCGGTGGTGCGGAACAGCCGCGCACCAAGTTCCGGTCCGAAGCCGCCGGCCTCGAACAGGCCGAGGATGCCGTTCAGCCACGCAAGGCAGGTCGGCGAGTTCATCCGGTAGGTGACGAAGAAGCTGGCGAAAGCCGGGTGCTCACGCGCGACGCGGCGGAAATCCAGCATGGCGCTGCGCAATCTTTGCCGCCAGGGCAAATCCGCGTCGGGCATTTCGATGGAGCCGATCAGCCGGTCCACCAAGGCTTCGAAGAGATGCGCCGCCGAAGGAAAGTGGTGATAGATGCTCATGGCTTCACAGCCGAGTGCAGTCGCCAGCTTGCGCATCGAAAAACCGGCGAGGCCCTCGCTCTCGATCACCTTCAAAGCGGCATCCTCGATCATCTCGCGAGACAGCCGGCCGCGGGGTCGCTTCTTTTTGATCGATGTGTCCATGGCGCCGCTTAACAACTTACGCTGTAAGGTTCACTTTCAACATTACCTTACATCGTAAGGCTAACAAAAACCAGAGGAGAACATCATGTCTGTCTGTCGTACTCGTTCATCAAAGCATTCTTCCGTCGGGCGTGCCTGCCTGCTCGCCGCCGCCTACGGGCCGACCCTGGCTGCAGCCCCTTCTTATGCCGATGAGTATGACGCAACCGTCAAGGACATCCAGTCGACCATGGGTGGGGTGCCCGGTTTCGTAAAGCAGTTCCCGAAAGCCGGTCTGCCCGGTGCATGGGCCGAGGTCAAGGCCATCCAGCTCAGCGACAAGACGGCGCTGCCGCCGAAGGTCAAGTCGCTGATCTCGCTGGCGGTGGCGGCGCAAATCCCGTGCAACTACTGTATCTGGTCGGACACGCAGGACGCCAAGCGCGCCGGCGCCACCGACGAGGAGATCCAGGAGGCGGTCGCCGTTTCAGCGCTGACCCGCCATTGAAGCACCATCTTCAACGGCATGCAGGTCGATTTCGATACGTTCAGGAGGGAGATGGGCGGGCAGTAATGCTTTCGTTATTAGAGCGGGATGCGTTCAAACTGAATTAGCCATCCCGCTCTGACCGTTTGTGTGATCCGCCAGCACCTCATTGATAACCCGCCACGATTTTTCCGCCTCGCGCTGGTTGCCGTCATGTCCCGAAGCGACGATCAGCGCCTTCCACAACGCCCAGCCCCGTGCGCGCGCCCAGCTGTGCTCGTCAAGGGCAACGGCGTCGCGGAACGCCTGACGGCTCTCGCCGTAAAATTCCGTCCACGCGATCACCAGGTCACAGGCAGGATCGCCGATAGCCGAACTGCCGAAATCGACGACCGCACAGAGCTTGCCATCTTCGACGAGCAGATTGCCCGAGGCGACGTCGCCATGGACCCAGACCGGCGGCCCTTGCCATCGCGAGGCAAGGGCCGTCGCCCACACGGCCTCGGCTGCAGCCTTGTCGATGCGGCCGCCGAGCGCCGAGAGCGCGGCTCGGGTCTCGGCGTCGTAGACCGAAAGCCGGCCACCGCGGTGGAAATTATGCTGCCCTGCCGGTGGCCCACCGACGGCGTCGATCCGGTAGAGCGCGACCAGAAAGCCGGCCAGCGAACGGGCGAACTCAGTGAGATCGGCAATCAGTTCACCAGCCGCCGGTCTGCCGCCAAGCCAGCGATAGACGGACCAAGGCCATGGATAGCCTTCCCCGGGCGCGCCTTTGGCCAGCGGCACGGGTATCGGCAGAGGCAGGTGAGGCGCCAGGCGGGGCAGCCAGCGATGCTCCTTCTCGACCTGGCCGACATAGGCGGCAGCGCTCGGCAGCCGCACCGACATGCGATCACCCAGCCGGAACGTGCGGTTGTCCCAGCCGCCAGGCTCGACCGGCTCTACCGGCAGGTCCGCCCATTCGGGGAACTGCGCGGCAATCAGCCGGCGAACAAGTGCGGCATCTATCGGCATGCCTGTTGTTCGTTCATTGGGCGGCATCGGGCTTGCTTCGGTCTTCTGGATAGCCGGCGGTCCATATTTTTGTTTTTCGCATTCTTGCGGCGCCAGTGATTTCACTTGGCTGCAAATGCTCTAAGCTTTGCGTTCCCAGCGCCGGTCGGGCGTTTGCTGCCAGTAGGTCACGGTGTGGCCGGCCTCCTTCATTGTCTTCCAGTGCGTGCGTGCCGCCTCGACCTGAGCCGCATCGTGGCCGTCGAACAGGAACACGGCGCGCTGGTAGCCGCCAAGCTCCGGCGGCACCGCCCCATCGACCAGGAAGCGTATCTGCGCCTGGTTCGGATTGTCGGGGCCGATGGTGAGAAGCACCGGCTGCTCGGCGGGATGGGCTTCGCGGTCCGTTGCGTGGGCCAAGAACGAATCGTCCCGGAAAGTCCACAGATGCTGGTCCAGCGCGTCGCGCCGTTCCTCGGTGCCGGTCTGCACCACGGCGCGCCAGCCACGATCGATACTGCGCTCCAGGAGGCCGGGCAGCGCATCCTCCAGCGTCGATTCGGTCAGGTGATAAAACAGAATCTCGGCCATGCGTTCAGTCTACATTGTCGGAGTCCGCCCCAGCCGCTCATTGCTCGTAATGATCGCGCACCAGCCGGTCGAGCAGCCTGACGCCGAAGCCGGAAGCCCATGACTGGTTGATCTCGTTGGAGGGCGCGCCCATCGCGGTGCCGGCAATGTCGAGATGCGCCCAGGGCGTGTCCTTGACGAAGCGCTGCAGGAACTGCGCGGCGATGATGGCGCCGCCATGGCGGCCGCCGATGTTCTTCATGTCAGCATTTTTGGAATCGATCAGCTTGTCGTATTCGGCGCCGAGCGGCATGCGCCACACCCGCTCCTGCGTCGCCTGTCCGGCCGCCGTCAGCCGGTCCGCCAACTCGTCATTGTTGGAGAACAGGCCGGCATAATGCTGGCCGAGCGCGACCATGATGGCGCCGGTCAGCGTCGCCAGATTGATCATGAATTTCGGCTGGAAGCGGTCGTTGCAGTACCACAGCGCATCGGCCAGCACCAGGCGGCCCTCGGCGTCGGTATTGAGCACTTCGATGGTCTGGCCCGACATCGAGGTGACGATGTCGCCCGGTCGCTGAGCGTGGCCGTCGACGGCGTTTTCGACCAGCCCGACAATGCCGACGACACTGACCTTCGCCTTGCGCGCGGCCAGCGCGTGCATCAGCCCGGTGACGGCAGCAGCGCCGCCCATGTCGCCCTTCATGTCCTCCATGCCCGAGGCCGGCTTGATCGAATTGCCGCCGGTGTCGAAGGTGACGCCCTTGCCGACGAAGGCGACCGGGCTTTCCTTGGCCTTGCCGCCGTCCCACCGCATGACCGCGATGCGGGCGCCACGCGGCGAACCCTGCGCTACGCCCAGCAGCGAACCCATGCCGAGCTTCTTCATCTCCTTCTCGGCCAGGATCTCGACCGTGACGCCGAGCGCCTCCAGTTCGGCGATCCGGGCGGCGAATTCCACCGGTCCCAAAACATTGGCCGGTTCATTGACCAAATCGCGCGCCAGCAAGACGCCGTCGATCACCGCCGCTTCATCGGCGAAGGCCTTCTTTGCAGCTGCCGGATCGGCGGTGTGAATAGTCACCTTGACCGGCTTTTTTGGCTCGCGCTTGTCGTCACCATTGTTCTTTTTGGTCTTGTACTTGTCGAAGGAATAGCTGCGCAGCAGGATGCCCGCTGCAAGCTGAACGGCTTGCCTGCCGCTGACGGCCGCACCGGGAAGATCGAGCACGACGGCCACTTCGTTTGCCTTGCGAAAAGACGCGGCAATCGTGCCGCCGAGCTTCAGCCAACCGTAATCATCGAGATTGGAGCCCTTGCCGGCACCGACCGCCACCAGCCGCTCCAGCGATGTCCCTTCCGGTGCCAGCACTTCGACCAGGCTAGCGAATTTGCCGGTGAAGTCGGCGACCGGAAAAGCCCGATCGAGGGTCTTTGCCGGATCGCAAGCCCTGGCGGCATCGCTGAGGCCGCCCTCGTCGGCCACCAGAACGAAAACGCTGCCCTTTTTGGGCGCGGCGAATTTGGCGAAGGCGATCGAGGGTCTCGAATTCATGATGTCCTGCTTTCGGGAAGTGCGTTGGATTATCGCGGGAGGCGTTCGATTGGGGCAGTTCGGACCGAAGGTGCCGTATTGTTGCGTCAGTGAGCGGCGGGTTGAAACAGCTCGATGACATTGCCTGATGGGTCTTCGAGCAGGGTCTGGGAACCGCCGACGCCCGTTATGATATCGTTGCGAAAGACAAGTCCAGCACTCTTGAGGCGCGCAACCTCTTCTTTCAGGTCCGGAACCACCAACAGGATGCGGTTCCAGCCTCCCGGAACCGGCTGCCGGCCATCCGGCATCGCCCGTGCACCCGAACTGCCGGGTCCGCTTAGAAGGAGCCGTAAAGCGCCGCGTGTGACGGAAGCAAAAGCCGGTCGCGCGTCCTGTTCGACGGCGAAGCCAAGATATCCACAGTAGAAGTCGATCGAGGCGGCGACATCATCGACCATGTAGCGAATGCTGACTGGCGTCATGATCATTGACCTTTCGGTTCGAGCACGTTTCAACAGGCGTGTCTGTTGCGGGCGGAACAGTCGGCACAGTCCTGCTCATCATCGCTGCTTGACAATCCGCGCCGCTAGCGCCCTGGCCTGAATGCGGGCATTGGCGAAACAACCGCGAATGCTCGGCCGCATGCCGGTAAACCACAGGCCGGGCAATTTCGGATCGGCATCGCCGCCGTTGAAAAGCGGAACGCCCTTGCCGTCGAGAACGCCGAGCTTGCCGACCATCTGCTCCAGACCGGTGCGATAGCCGGTCGCTGCAATGACGATGTCGGGCGTGATCAACCTGCCGTCATTCAGTATGATGCCGTCTTGGGTAAATTCCCGCAATGGTGGCACCACCACGATCGTGCCTGCCTTGATGGCGCGAACCGCGCCGTCATCGGCTGCAATCGCGGTGTAGTCGGCGCTCAGACGGCTCGCACCGCCTATGGGAGCCGGCGGAAGCCCAAATTTCGTCAGGTCGCCGAAAACCAGGCGCTGGGTTGTCGCCATCACCGCATCGGCAATCCGCATCGGCAAACGCGCCATGACAGGCGAAAGCCTGTGGACGGCGATCTTGCCGATGCGTTTCGGCAGCAGCGACGGGCCGTTGCGGGCCGACAGCCAGATGCTTTGGGCGTCTGCATTCGCAAGATGATTGAGTGCGTCGAACCCCGAATTGCCGGCACCGACCACCAGCACCTTTTTGCCGGCATAGTCCTTCGCCTTGCCAAAATCGGCCGAATGGATAATTCGGCCGGCAAAATCGTTCATGCCTTTCCACGCGGGAATAAACGGCTGCCGGTCGCGCCCGGTGGCGACGACGACATGGCGCGCCAGACGACGTCCGGCGTTCGTCCGCACGGTCCAGTGATCGCCATCGAACGTGATCTCTTCAACGGCAACGCCGAATGCGACTGGCAGACCATGCGCCTGGCTGAAATCGTTCAGATGGCGAATGACGGCCGATTTATGCGGAAAAGCCGGGGTGCCTGCGGGATAGCCGACGCCGGGCAGCGTCGAGAGATCGCGATGTGTATTGAGGTGCAGCCGCTGGTGCCGCCGATGCCAGGGTTCGGCAAGCCGGCTCTCCTTTTCCAGGACGAGCGTCGGTACGCCGGCCTTCATCAAGGCGTGGGCGGCGGCAAGGCCGGCCGCGCCGGCGCCGACCACGATTGCGCCGTCAAAGACCGCTTCCCGACCGGTTTGACCGCGCAATTTTTCCGCTTCCATGCTGGGGCTCAACAGATCCTGACCCGTCTTATCACGTCGCCGCGGTCGCGACCGGCGCGACATTTGGTCGTTTTGCCGCATTTGACAAGACTTTGGCCGAAATCGCTCCCATATGCGATATCGAACCATCTACGATTCGTCGCGGCACGGCCCCGCTTCCCGCCGCAACCTGTTGTTAACCAACAATGTTCGCCCTTTCTTATCCATTGCCGCCGACACTCCGGCCCAGCGGAATTTGCGATACGGGACGGAACCCAGATCGAACCGCCAAACTGAGCCAGTTGTGCAGCCGGCGCCGGACGACTACCTTGTTCCAAGGCATGATGCCGTTCGAAATCGCCGAGAAAAGCCTTCATGAAGGTCGTTGAACGTTACATCATGCGCCGTGCTTTCGCGGTATTCGCGCTGGCGCTCGTCTGGACGCTGGCGATCGTATGGACGACTCAGGTGCTCGCCCGCATCGACCTCGTCACCGATAGCGGTCAGTCGGCCCTCACCTTCTTCGAAGTCGCAGCGCTGATCATCCCGACGATTGTTCCGATCGTCGTGCCGTTCGCCCTGGTGGTCGCGGTCGCTCAGATACTCAGTGTAATGAATTCGGATTCGGAGCTGGCCGTCATCAATGCCGCCGGCGCTTCACGCTGGACCATCGTCAGGCCGATTATGCTTCTGGCGCTCGCAGCCAGCGTTTTTTCGTTCGCCGTCGACAATGGCGTCGACCCTTACGCACGCCAGAAGAACCGCGAATTGATTGCGTCGTCGCGTGCCGATCTGTTGTCGTTGATCATCCAGGAAGGCACCTTCCGCAAGATCGATGACGGCCTCTTCCTGCAGGTTGGCGAACGGCTTCCCGACAATCGCCTCGGCGGCATCTTCGTCGCCGATTCGCGCGAAGAAGGCGTCAATCTCGTCTATTATGCCAAGACCGGTAGCATCATCGAACGCGGCGACGAGAAGGTGCTGATGATGAATGACGGCGTCATCCATCGCAAAACCATGACCGGCGACCTCTCGGTGATCCGGTTCACCTCCTATGCCTTCGACCTGTCCGCTTTCATGTCGGCCTCATCTGACATCCTGCTTTTGCCGAAGGACCGGACGACCCAGTATCTGCTCAATCCCAGTCCGAACGACAAGCTGTACCAGCAAAAGCCGAACAGGTACCTGGCCGAGCTCAACCAGCGTTTTTCCGAGTGGTCCTATTCGCTCGTCTTCGCGCTGATCGCGCTTGCGGTCGCCGGAGATGCGCGCTCGCATCGCGAGGCGCGTGTGCACCCGCTGATCACGGCAATCGCGATTGCGCTGTTCGTGCGCTGGCTCGGGTTCTTTGCCGCCGGCAAGGCCGACAAGGTGCCGCAATATGCCTATATGGTCTACGGCGTCCCGATCGTGGCATCGGCGATCGCCATCTGGTTCATTGTTTCCAACCGGACCATGGAACTGCCGGTTGCCTGGGCCGATTGGATAACCAATCTTGCCGGCCGCTTCAGTGACGGCTGGAGCGCCATCAAGCTCCGTTTTGCCAGGCGTGGCGCATCCGGACAGGGGGCCGGCTGATGGGCTGGACTCTGGGTCGGTACTTCTTCTTTCGCTATGTGACGATCACCATCTGGTTCTTCATCGGCCTCTTGGCGCTGGTGTTCCTGATCGATTTCACCGAGCTTTCCGGCCGCACGACCGGCGTGCCGGGCTTCACCTACGCAACTGCGTTCGCCATTTCGGGGCTCAGGATGCCGATGATCATGCTGCAGACGGTGCCGTTCGTCGGCCTGTTCTCGGCGATGGCGACGTTGGTGTCGCTCAACCGCAAATATGAATTGGTCATCGCCCGTTCCGCCGGCGTCTCTGCATGGCAATTCCTGCTGCCATGCTGCATCGGGGCGCTGCTGTTTGGAGCCTTGTCGGTCGGCGTCATCAATCCGGTAGCCGCGCACGCCTATTCCTGGTCCGAGGAGATCGAGACCCAGCTCCGTTCGGGCAAGTCGAACAGCGTCTCGGCCGATGCCGCGCCCTGGATCAGGCAGAAAACCAACGCCGGCGACACCATCATCGGCGCGCGCGCCATTCTCAACCAAGGCCTGGAGATGGCCGACGCCGTCTTCTTCAGCTTCAGCCCGCAAGGCGACATTATCGAGCGCAAGGATGCGGCGCGCGCCTTTTTGCGGGACGGCTACTGGGAATTGCAGGACGTGAAGGTGTTCCGGGACGGCACCATCCAGTCGTTACCCAGCGATCGGCTGCCGACCAATCTCAAGCCGGAATTCGTGCAAGAGCGGTTGGCGCGCCCTGAGACCATTCCCTTCTACGATCTGCCCAGCAAGATCGAGGTGGCCCGCTCCTTCGGCCTCAAGGCAAATGCCTTCGCCATGCAATTCAATTCCCTGATTGCGCTGCCTTTCCTGCTTGTCGCGATGACGCTGATTGCGGCAACGGTATCAATGCGATTTGCGAGGATGGGGCAGTCGGCAACGATGATTCTGGGTGGCATCGCGGCCGGCTTTCTGCTTTATGTCGTTTCGGTGCTGGTCAAGGCATTCGGCGTAGCGGGATTCGTACCCACTGCCGTAGCGGCTTGGGTCCCGGTTGTCGTGGCTATGTTCTTCGGGGTGACATTCCTGCTATACAAGGAAGACGGCTAGTGAGGGAGGCGGTTTTGCGCAGCCATAGGCACGCCGGTTTGGCACGCCTCTCTGCGGCGAGCGCCTTGGCATGCCTGCTTGCCAGCGTCGCCCCGGTTGCTCCGGCTTTTGCCCAGGACGTCAGTGACCTGGCAACGAAGGTTCCGAGCGGCACGCAGATGCTGCTGGCAGCCGATACGCTGGTCTACGACAACGATAAGCAGACCGTGACGGCCGTCGGCGGCGTTCAGATCGACTATGGCGGCAACCGTCTCGTCGCCCAGCGGGTCGAATACAACCGCAATACCAAACGCCTCGTCGCCAGCGGCAATGTCGAGCTCGTCAATAGCGACGGCACCAAGATCTATTCGCAGCATGCTGACATCACCGACGATTTCGCGGACGGCTTCGTCAACGCGTTGCGTGTCGAGACCATAGACAAGGCGTATTTCGCCGCCGAAAGCGCGGAGCGCATGGGCGGCGTGCTGACGACGTTCCACAATGGCGTCTACACCGCCTGCGAGCCGTGCGAGGACAAGCCCGACAAAGCGCCGACCTGGCGTATCAAGGCCAGGAAGATCATCTGGAACGGCGAGAAGAAGACGGTTCGCTTCGAGAACTCGAATTTCGAGTTCTTCGGCTTTCCGCTGGCCTATCTGCCGGCTTTCGAGATCGCCGACCCAACGGTCAAGCGCAAGAGCGGCTTCCTGATCCCCGGCGTCGCCTACAAGAGCGATCTCGGCGTGGGTGTTAAAGTCCCCTATTATTTCGCGCTCTCGCCTACCTACGATCTCACTGTCACCGGCAGCGGCTATACCAAGCAAGGTTTCCTCGGTGAGGCCGAGTGGAGGCAGCGCTTCAACAACGGTCAGTACAGCCTGAAGATTGCGGGTATCCGGCAGGAGAATCCCGACGCCTTCATCGACGACAATGGCCACAACGTGAATTCGGGTACCGAAGGCGACCCGAACAGGTTCCGCGGCATGATGGGCACCCAGGGCCAGTTCGCCATCAACCCGCGCTGGGACTTCGGCTGGGACATCCTGCTGCAGAGCGACAAGAATTTCGCGCGCACCTACGACATCGATGGCTTCAACGATAGCGTGCACCGCTCCGAGGTGTACCTGACCGGGCTCAACGATCGCAATTATTTCGATGTGCGCGCCATGCACTTCGACGTTCAGGAAGACACGCTCGCCAGCGATCCGACCGCACGCGCCGCCAAGCAGCCCTGGGTGCTGCCCTCGCTCGACTACGCCTATATCCCCGACATGCCGGTGGCCGGCGGGCAGCTGTCGTTCGACGTCAACGCGCGGGTCATTGACCGCGACAGGCTCGATACGGCTCTTGCAAACTCAGGCATCCCTTCGTCTGTCAACAACCTCCGCGGCATCGACGGTCAATCCGGCCGCCTTACCGCGGAAGCCGAATGGAAGCGCACCTTCACCACCGATGGCGGGCTGCTGCTGACACCGCTCCTGGCGCTGCGCGGCGACGCCGGCTACGTCAACGCCTCCTCGGCCTCGCTCGACGCCATCAACCAGATGGCGACCAATCTCGGCGTCGAGGACGATATGCGTTCATCGCTTGCCCGCTACATGGCGACCGCCGGCCTTGAGATGCGCTGGCCGGTGCTGTTTTCGATGACCAGTTCCAGCCATGTCTTCGAACCGATGGCGCAAGTATTCATGCGTCCGAACGAGCAATATGTCGGCGGGCTGGCGGTTCCCAACGAGGACGCCCAGAGCTTCGTCTTCGACGCCACGACGCTGTTCGAGCGCGACAAATTCTCGGGCTATGACCGCATGGAAGGCGGCACACGGGCCAATGTCGGGCTGCGCTATTCCGGCGCATACGACAATGGCTGGGGCACCAATGCGGTGTTCGGCCAATCCTACCAGCTCGGCGGCCAGAACTCGTTCGGCACGCCGGACCTGGTCAATGTCGGCGCCTATTCAGGTCTTGAAACTGCAACCTCCGACTATGTCGGCCTTGTCGGCTTCAACAGTCCCAGCGGGTTTTCCGGCTCGGTCAGTGGCCGTTTCGACGAGCAAAGCTTCGAGATCCGCCGCGCTGAGGTAAAGGCCGCCTTTTCAGGCCTGCCGATATCGCTGAGCGCCAAATACGCTTTCATCCAGGCGCAGCCGCTTTATGGGTTCTCGACCGATCGCCATGAAGTTACGCTCGGCGCCTCGACACATCTTGCCGAGAATTGGCGCGTCTTTGGCACCGGCACGTATGATCTGGAGCAGAGCGTTCTGGTCAAGGACGGGGTCGGCTTTGCCTATAGTGATTCGTGCTTTACCTATTTGATGACGTTTTCGGAAAGACGTGACCTGAACACCAAGGAAGTATCGCAGAACGTCGGCTTCAACCTGTCGTTCCGCACGCTCGGCGATTTCGGCTCGTCGCAACGCTCCATCGACACCATTCAATAACGGGCAGCGGTCGGCAACGGGGCGGCTGGCGGACGACATTGTTTCGCCGCATAGAGCAGGCACGAATTTCGGCGGCCTGAACTGGGATAGGTTGGGCCGAATCGGGATGGAATTGGGATGCTTTCGATGAGGAAATACCTCTTTTCGGCAGGGTTCGCCCTGCTGGTGGCGTTCTCGATCACCGCAGTGACGCGGCCAGTTTTCGCCACCGAGATCAAATACGTCGTCAACAATATACCGATCACCACCGGCGACATCCAGCATCGGGCCGCTTTCCTGCGCCTGCAGCACAGAAAGGGCGATGCCGGCCAGGAAATGATCGACCAGACGCTGCGTCTGGCCGAAGCCCGGCGGCTCGGCATCCGCATCAGCGACGCGCAGGTCGATGCCGCTTATCAGCGTTTCGCCACCAGCAACAAGATGCCGCTCAAGCAGCTTGACGGCGCTATGGCGCAATCCGGCGTCACCAAGGAGCATTTCAAGGACTTTATCCGGGCGCAGATGGCCTGGAACCAGGCGCTGACCGCGCGTCACCGTTCTAGCGACGGCGGCGGCGCAATGGGCGAGCAGGACCTCGTCAAGCGCATGCTCGAAAAAGGCGGTAGCAAACCGAGCGCCACAGAGTACATGTTGCAGCAGGTCATCTTCGTGGTGCCGGCCGCCGAGCGAAGCGCGACGCTGGCCAAGCGCAAACGCGAAGCCGACGCCATGCGCGCCCGCTTCAACGGCTGCAACACCACGCGCGAATTCGCCAAGGGCCTGATCGATGTCACCGTTCGCGATCTCGGCCGGGTGCTGGCGCCGCAATTGCCGGCGGACTGGGCCGAGCAGATAAAGGCTACAAAGGTCGGCGGCGCCACCACGACGCGCGAAACCGACCGCGGTGTCGAATTCATCGGCATCTGCTCGTCGCGCGAAGTGTCAGACGACAAAGCCGCGCAGATGGTGTTCCAGAGTGAAGGTTCGAGCGACAAGAACGCCGACGAACTCTCGAAGAAATATGTCGAGGAGTTGCGGAAGAAAGCCCGCATCATCGAGCGCTGAAGTCGCGATCGCCGTGCCTGACGCAGAGCTTCCGCTGGCGTTGAGCGTCGGCGATCCGTCCGGCGTGGGGCCGGACATCGCCATCGCCGCTTGGCGGGCCCGCGATAGCGCTGGCGTTCCGTCTTTTTATCTCCTTGCCGATCCGGCACTGATTGCCGGGCGGGCGCACAGGCTCGGCACCGATATCGCGATCGCCGAGACGACGCCGGCGCTAGCGCCGGGGGTGTTTTCGCGCGCGCTGCCGGTGGTGGCGCTTGCTGCCCGTTTCGTCGACAGTCCCGGCCGCCCGGATCCAGCCAACGCCGCCGGCATCATCGAGGCGATCGACCGCGCCGTTGCCGACTGCCTGGCTGGCCGCGCTGCCGCGGTCGTCACCTGCCCCATTGCCAAGAAGCCGCTCTACGATGCCGGCTTTCGCTTTCCCGGCCACACCGAATATCTGGCGCATCTGGCATCGCTTCACACCGGCACCGAAGTGACACCGGTAATGCTGCTTGCCGGCCCGGACCTGCGCACCGTGCCGGTCACCATCCACATCGCACTGGCCGAGGTGCCGAAGGCGCTGACGACCGACCTGATCATCGCCACCGGCCGCATCACCGCCGCCGACCTTGCAAACCGCTTCGGAATTGCCAAGCCGCGGCTCGCCATCGCCGGCCTCAACCCCCATGCCGGCGAAGGCGGCGCGATGGGCACCGAAGACGAGCGCATCGTGCGCCCGGCGATCGACAGGCTGAGGCAGGAAGGGATTGACGCCTTTGGGCCATTGCCGGCCGACACGCTGTTTCATGCTCGCGCCCGCGCCGGCTACGACGTGGCGCTCTGCATGTATCACGACCAGGCGCTGATCCCGGCCAAGGCGCTGGCGTTTGACGAGGCGGTCAACGTCACGCTCGGCCTGCCCTTCGTCCGCACCTCGCCCGACCACGGCACCGCCTTCGACATCGCCGGCAAGGGCATCGCCCGTGCCGACAGCCTGATTGCGGCGCTGAAACTCGCTCGCCTGCTTGCCGATACCGGGAAAAGGCCGTAGGCCACTGAGCCCAATGAGCCCAATTCGATGGGCTTAACCAGATGAGCCCAGCCCGATGAGCCCAGCCCGATGAGCATAGACGGCCTGCCGCCACTGCGCGAGGTGATCGAGCGCCATGGGCTGCAGGCGAAAAAGGCGCTCGGCCAGAATTTTCTGCTCGACCTTAACCTGACAAGCAAGATTGCGCGAACCGCCGGCGACCTGAGCGACGTTACGGTTATCGAGGTCGGTCCCGGCCCGGGCGGGC
This sequence comes from Mesorhizobium sp. ISC25, assembly GCF_042295465.1. Classification (NCBI taxonomy): domain Bacteria; kingdom Pseudomonadati; phylum Pseudomonadota; class Alphaproteobacteria; order Hyphomicrobiales; family Phyllobacteriaceae; genus Mesorhizobium; species Mesorhizobium sp. ISC25. The sequence goes on from NZ_CP135441.1 coordinate 1,998,427, forward strand.
TGACCCGGGCCCTGCTCCTCAACGGCGCCCGGCGGGTCGTCGCGATCGAGCGCGACGAGCGCTGCCTGGCGGCCTTGGCCGAGATCGCGAACCACTATCCGGGTCGGCTCGAGATCGTAGCCGGCGATGCGCTGAAAACTGATTTTGCGGCGCTTGCCAAAGGAGTGCCGGGAAGCGGCGGGTCGGCGAAAATCGTCGCCAACCTGCCTTACAATATCGGCACCGAATTGCTGATCCGCTGGCTGACCGTCACCGAGTGGCCGCCTTTCTACACATCGATGACACTGATGTTCCAGCGCGAGGTCGCCGAACGCATTGCAGCCTGCCCCGGCAGCGAGGCCTATGGCCGGCTCGGCGTGCTGGCAGGCTGGCGGACGGAGGCGAGGATTGCCTTCGACGTGCCGCCGCAGGCGTTCACGCCGCCACCCAAGGTGACGTCCTCGGTGGTGCATCTGGTGCCACGCGCCAGCCCCTTGCCGGCAGAGGTGAAACGGCTCAGCCGTGTCACCGAAGCGGCGTTCGGCCAGCGCCGGAAAATGCTGCGGCAGAGCGTGAAAAGCCTCGGCGGCGAGGCGCTGCTCACCCGCGCCGGCATCGATCCGACCAGGCGTGCGGAGACGCTCAGCGTCGAGGAATTCGTTCGCCTGACCAACGCGGTGTGATGCCGGGAAGCGTCCGCGTGGAATTTCCGCTTTCATGGCATAGATTGCCGGACAAACCCTGCCCGGAGACAAACAGTGGCCGCCTATGTCATTTCCGACGTCACGATCCGTGACGCAGAGGCTATCGAAGCCTATCGCGCCCGCGCGGCTGCCTCCATCGCCCAGCATGGCGGGCGCTATCTGGTACGCGGCGGCGAGGTGGAAATGTTGGAAGGCGACTGGTCTCCCCGGCCGCTGATCATCGTGGAATTCCCCGACATGGAGACGGCGCGGCGTTGGTACCGCTCCCCAGAATATGCCGCGGCACTGGAACTGCGCGATGCGGCGCTCAGCCGCAATTTGATCTTGGTCGAGGGGACAGCGCCTTGATCAATCCGTCTTCTCATCGAGCAGCCCCGAGACGAAATCGAACAGGCCCGGCCGGCGATCGCGTCTGAGCCGTTCGGCCGTGACGATGCCGCGCACCTCGGCGAAAGCGCGGTCGAGATCGTCGTTGACGATGACGAAATCATATTCCTTCCAGTGCTCGATCTCGTTGCGGGCATTCTTGAGCCGCGTCTCGATGACCGCTTCCTGGTCCTCGGCGCGACGCTTCAGCCGCGCCTTCAATTCCTTCATCGATGGCGGCAGGATGAATATCGAGACGATATCGGCGCGCATCTTCTCCTTGAGCTGCTGAGCGCCTTGCCAGTCGATGTCGAACAGCATGTCGCGGCCTTCGGCCAGCGCCTGTTCAGCCGGCTCGCGCGGCGTCGCGTAGCAATTGCCGTGCACCTCCGCCCATTCGAGCAGCGCATCGGAATCGCGCAGCCGCTCGAACTCGCGCATGGTGCGGAAGTGGTAATGGACGCCCTCGATCTCGCTCCCGCGGCGTGGCCGCGTGGTGACCGAGACCGACAATTCCAGGCTGGAATCGCTCTCCAGCAGATTGCGCGCAATCGTCGACTTGCCGGCGCCTGACGGCGACGACAAGACCAGCATCAGCCCGCGGCGCCGAATGCGGGAACCCACATCCCTAGCGGTCATGGGGCTTGGCAGTCATGTGGCTTGGCATCGGGATCATTCCAGATTCTGGACCTGTTCGCGAAACTGGTCGACGACCGCCTTCAGCTCCAGCCCGATGGCGGTGACCGCGGCGGCATTCGACTTGGAACACAGCGTATTCGATTCGCGGTTGAATTCCTGTGCCAAGAAATCGAGCTTGCGGCCGATGGCGCCACCGCCGTCGAGCAGCGCCCGGCCCGACGCCACGTGCGTCTTCAGCCGGTCGATCTCCTCGCGTATGTCGGCCTTGGTGGCCAGGAACGCAGCTTCCATATGCAGCCGGCTGGCGTCCAGGTTGGCGGACGCGTCCATCAACAGGCGGATCTGCTCGGCGAGCCTTTCGCGGATCGTGGCCGGCTCGCGTGATGGATCGGCCTCGGCCCGCAGCGTCAGCGCCTCGATGGCATCGATATGGCCGGACAGCAGGGAACGAAGGGCGGCACCTTCGCCCTGGCGCGCCTGCTGCAGCCCGTTCAGTGCTGCTTCCAGCGCCGACAGTATTGCGGTATCGAGCGCACTGCGCGCCTCTTCGGTTTCGATGGTTTCGGGAATGTCGAGGACGCCGCGCAGCGCAAGCAGCCCGTCGGCCGCCGCAGGGGCTACTCCGAACTGCTCCTGCAGTCGCTTGGCCAAGCCCGCCAGATCCTTCAGGAAAGCCTCGTTGACCACGGGTTGCGCTTGAGCGCCGGCGGCGCGGCCAATGGTCAGCGTCATCTGGAAATTGCCGCGCGCAAAACGCTTTTGCACCGTCTGCCGGGCGGCCGGCTCCAGCCGGTCGAAACCTTGCGGCAGCCGCAGCCTGACCTCGACGCTCTTGCCGTTGACGGACTTGGCTTCCCAGGCAATCGAAGTGCCGTCGTGTTCGGCGACACTGCGCGCAAAACCGGTCATGCTCTGCAAGTTCATGTTGCCGTGCGTCCCCTTGCCGAATGTCCCTCAAGCCGGAACGATTTCTCCGGACAGGATCATCTGAATTTCAATGCCATAGCAGCCCTTGCACATCCACCCGGACATGCACAGGGCCAACCTGATGGCGTCCGGCCCTACTGGGCGGCGGTGGCGCCCGCATCGTCAACGATGGCTCCCGCCGGCGTGTCGGCTCCGGTATTGGTTGCCCCGGCCTTGGCGGCGTCCTGCGCCTGCTTTTTCAGCAGTGCCCGGTAGCGAGCGACATTCTCGTTATGCTCATCGAGCGTCGCGGCAAAGACGTGGCCGCCGCTGCCGTCGGCAACGAAGTAAAGATCGCTGGTCTTCGACGGATTGGCGACTGCCTCCAGAGCCGCACGGCCGGGATTGGCGATCGGCGTCGGCGGCAAGCCGTTGATCAGATAGGTGTTGTAGGGCGTCGGCTTCTGGATGTCCGACTGATAAATCGGGCGGTCGATGGGTTTGCCCTTGCCGCCGAACAGGCCGTAGATGATGGTCGGGTCCGACTGCAGCCGCATACCTTTGGCCAGCCGGTTGAGGAAGACGGCGGCTACCCGCGAGCGTTCATCGCCCTTGCCGGTCTCCTTCTCGACGATCGAGGCCAGGGTGACAAAATCCTCAACGTTGGCGATCGGCAGATCCGGCGCTCGGCGCTGCCAGACTTCGTCGACCAGCTTCTTCTGGTCGGCCAGAAGCTTGTCGACCATCTGCTGGCGTGTTGCGCCGCGGGTGAAGCGCAGCGTGTCGGTGGCCAGGCTGCCCTCAGGTGGAGTGGTCGACGGCATATCGCCGGTCAGCGCGTCCTGCTCGGCGATCCGTTGCAGCGCCTGCTCGACCGTCAGCCCCTCGGGGATAGTCAGCGAATACATCACCGACTTGCCGCTCTTCAGCAGTTCCATGATATCGTGCATCGAGGCCTGCGGCTTGATCTCGTATTCGCCGGCCTTCAGGGCGGAATCATTGCCGAAGGCGCGCACGCCAAGCCGGAAAATGCGAGCGTCGCTGATCAGCCCTCGCCGCTCAAGCTGGTCGGCGATCTCCTGGACGCCGCTATTCGGCTTGACCAGGAAAGTGTCGCCATTGGCCGACGGGCCGGGCTCGTTGAACTCCTGCTTGCCGAAATACAGCGCAACGCCTGCCGCCAGAACCATCAGCATCACCGAAGAGATGACGAAGTTCATGAACACGACGAACTGGCTGCGCGAGGCACGCGAGCGCTTCGGCGGCGGCGTGCCGGCCTCGGGCCGCAACGCCTCGCTGGCCGTCTTCGGCACGATCGGGCCGGGCGTTGCTGCCCGTTGCCCGAATTCCCCGTTATCGGCCGGATTTGTGTTCATAGCGCCCTACCATTTGATCTTGCGACGAATCCCCTCGGGCAGAGTAGGGGCGAATATGGCAAAATTGACGGCAGACGGAAACCGGCGGAGCGGTCAGCCATTGTAGCGCTGGAAGACGAGCGAGGCGTTGGTGCCACCGAAGCCGAAGGAGTTGGATAGGGCCACGTCGATCTGCCGGGCTCGCGGCTTGTGCGGCACCAGGTCGATCGCCGTTTCGCGCTCCGGATTGTCGAGATTGATGGTCGGCGGCGCGATGTTGTCGCGAATGGCGAGGATCGAAAAGATCGCCTCGGCAGCACCAGCCGCGCCCAGCAGGTGGCCGATCGACGATTTGGTCGACGACATCGATATCTTCGAGGCGGCGTTGCCGACCAGCCGCTCGACGGCGCCGAGTTCGATCGTATCGGCCATGGTCGAGGTGCCGTGCGCGTTGATGTAGTCGACATCGGCCGGCGTCAGCTTCGCCCGGTTCAGCGCCGCGGTCATGCAACGGAAAGCGCCGTCGCCGTCTTCGGCAGGCGCGGTGATGTGATAGGCGTCACCGGTCAGACCGTAGCCGGTGACCTCGGCATAGATCTTGGCGCCGCGGGCCTTGGCGTGTTCGAGCTCCTCGAGCACGACAACACCGGCGCCCTCGCCCATGACGAAGCCGTCGCGATCGCGATCGTAGGGGCGTGAGGCCGTTTGTGGCGCGTCGTTGCGCTCGGTGGAGAGCGCGCGGCAAGCGGCAAATCCGGCGATCGAAAGCCTCGTCACCGGCGCTTCGGCGCCGCCGGCGACCATAACGTCGGCATCGCCCCAGATGATCAGCCGGGCGGCATCGCCGATGGCGTGCGCACCGGTCGAGCAGGCGGTGACGACGGCATGGTTGGGCCCCTTCAGCCCATGCCGGATCGAGACCTGACCGGAGACGAGGTTGATGATCTGGCCGGGGATGAAGAACGGGCTGATGCGGCGCGGACCGCGCTCCTTGAGGATCATCGCATTCTCGGCGATGCCTTCGATGCCGCCGATGCCCGAACCGATCAGCACGCCGGTGGCGCACTGTTCCTCATGCGTCTTCGGCTGCCAGCCGGAATCCTTGAGTGCCTCGTCGGCGGCCGCGATCCCGTACAGGATGAAGTCGCCGATCTTGCGCAGTTCCTTCGGCTCGAGAACGGCTTCAGGATTGAAAGTGGCATTGGAGCCGTCACCGCGCGGAATGACGTGGGCGACCTTGCAGGCAAGGTCTTCCACCTCGAATTCGGTGATGCGCTTGGCTGCGCTGCGGCCGGTCAGAAGCTCCTTCCAGCTGTGCTCGAAGCCCATGCCGAACGGCGAAAGCAGCCCAAGGCCCGTGACGACGACACGCCTCATCGCAGGTCCTCCCCGGTGATGACTGCAAATAGCGTCAGGCGGAGGCCTTGTCGATGTATTTCACCGCATCGCCAACAGTCAGGATGGTCTCGGCCGCATCGTCCGGGATCTCGACACCGAACTCTTCTTCGAACGCCATGACAAGTTCGACCGTGTCGAGGCTGTCCGCGCCCAGATCATCGATGAAGCTCGCCTGCTCCGTCACCTTGTCGGCATCGACGCCAAGGTGCTCGATGACGATCTTCTTGACGCGCTCTGCGGTGTCACTCATTTGGGCATCCTCGTCTTTTGGTTGTCTGTCTTCGTTAGCGGGCAGAATGCCGCTAATCAAGCTGAAAGATGGTCCTGCCGGAAACGCAACGGAACAGGACCGGTTTTTGCCCGAACCGCCGGGTTGCGGGCGGCATTACACGAAAAATCCCGTGCATCCAAGACGGAATGAAGCGTTTTCCCAAGTGTTAGATCATTGCCATGCCGCCATTGACATGAATGGTCTGGCCGGTGACGTAGGCTGCCTCGTTGGAAGCCAGGTAGGCGACGGCAGAGGCGACTTCGGCGCCCGTGCCCATGCGCCGGGTCGGGATCGCCGCCATGATCGCCTCTTTCTGCTTGTCGTTGAGCTTGGCGGTCATCGCCGATTCGATGAAGCCCGGTGCGACGCAGTTGACGGTGATGTTGCGGGTGGCGATCTCCTGCGCCAGCGATTTGGAAAAGCCGATCATACCGGCTTTGGAGGCGCAGTAATTGGTCTGGCCGGGATTGCCGGTGACGCCGACCACTGAAGTGATGTTGATGATGCGGCCATGCCGGCGCCGCATCATCGGATGGGTAAGCTCGCGGGTCAGCCGGAACACGGCGGTCAAGTTGACCTCGAGCACGCTATCCCAGTCGGCATCAGCCATGCGTACGAACAATCCGTCCTTAGTGATGCCGGCATTGTTGACGAGGATGTCGACGCCTTCGAGATCGGCCTCCGCCTTCTGGCCGAGCGCCTTGACGTCGTCGCGGTTGGAAAGATTGGCCGGGAAAAGCTTGACCCGGTCGCCCAGTTCGGCGGCCAGCGCCTCCAGTTTCTCGATACGTGTGCCGTGCAGGCCGACGATGGCGCCCTGGGCATGCAGCACGCGGGCGATCGCCTCGCCGATGCCCCCCGATGCGCCGGTGACGAGCGCCTTGCGGCCGGTCAATTCGAACATTCTTGCCTCCTGACTCTGAGCGAACACCCTTCGCATGGAGCGGGGTCAAATCGCCAGTTGATTATGCAAGCGCCGCCAACGCCGCCTCGACATCCGCCGCGGATCCGATGGCAGTGGTGGCAATATCGCGGTTGATGCGGCGGGCCAGCCCCGACAGCACCTTGCCGGCGCCCACTTCGTAGAGCGTCGCAACGCCATTCGCGCCGAACCACTCCACCGTTTCGCGCCAGCGCACGCGCCCGATCACCTGTTCGACGAGGCGGCGGGCGATCTCGTCGGGATCGCTCGTCGGGGTCACCGTAACATTGGAGACCAGCGGCACGACCGGCGCACTCTTCGTGACGGCGGCCAGCGCCTCCCGCATGATCTCGGCCGCCGGCTTCATCAGCGCCGAATGGAAGGGCGCCGAGACCTGCAGCATCAGCGCCCGCTTGGCGCCCTTCTCCGTGCATAGCTTCGCCGCCAGTTCGACCGCCGGCCGGGCGCCGGAGATCACCAGCTGGCCGCCGCCATTGTCATTGGCGATCTGGCAAACCAAGGCTTGTGCGGGATCTTTAGCCGCGCCTTGGGCGGCCTCTGCGCAAGCGGCCTCGACGTCGGCTTGTTCCAGCCCGATGATCGCCGCCATGGCGCCCTCGCCGGCCGGTACCGCCGCCTGCATGGCGTTGCCGCGGATGCGCAACAGCCGGGCGGCGTCGGCGACTGAAACGAAACCGGCGGCCGCAAGTGCCGAATATTCGCCGAGCGAGTGGCCGGCCACATAGGTGACCTTGCCTTTCAGGGAGAGGCCGCGCGCCTCCAGCGCCCGGATTGCGGCAAGCGACACCGCCATCAGTGCCGGCTGGGCATTGGCGGTCAGCGTCAGCATCTCTTCCGGGCCTTCCCAGATCAGCTTCGATAGATTTTCGCCGAGCGCGTTGTCGACTTCCTCGAAGATCCGCCGCGATTCCACAAAGGTTTCGGCGAGATCCTTGCCCATGCCGACAGCCTGGCTGCCCTGCCCCGGAAAGGTGAATGCGATGGCCATCGGCGGCTCCCAGCTGCTGGTTCACGTTGCCTGTGACGCAAGGCGTGCGGCCAAGTCAAGTCCAACCTTGACCTCGTAATGTCGGCCGAGTGCCTGTTTCGGCAGGCTTTTTGGCGATCACTCATGATGAAAACCGCTCACGATTTGTTTGCTGGCTCTTCTTATTTCCGCCGCAGGCGCTAGGCTTTGCGTGACAGTTCGATGACAATCGAGTGACGCTTTTGTTGCGGGCCGGGGAACTATTGAAGTGGCAAAGACCAAGCAGAGCGCAGCCGAGGCGGCGCCACAGTTTCTTGAAGGCGATCCGTCGACCGGCTATCTGCCGGCGCGCAAATGGCCTGTCATCCGCTATGGCCTTATCAGCTTGCTGGCCGCGGCCATCCTGGTGTTTGCCATCGAACTGATCGTGCGCGGCAACTTTGCCGGCACCATCGATTTCTTTCTGCAGCCTTTCAAACCAGGCTGGACCACGATCATCATTTTTGCGCTGATCCTCATCGGCCTTGACGCCGTGCTCGGCCGCAGCCATCAGAGCCTGATGATCGTCGCGCCGCTGACGTTGTCGCTGGCGTTCGTCGGTCACCAGAAGTCGCTCTATCTCGGCGATCCGCTCTATCCGACCGATTTCCTCTATTCCCGGCAGATCGTGGCACTGATGCCGCTTCTGGTACGCGATCGCCCGGGAACCGCCATTGCCCTGGCGATCGGCATCGTCGGCGGGCTGTCGCTGCTCGTCTATGGCTGGCGGCTATGGCGCCGCCGCGTTCCGGCACTCAGCCACAAGGGTCGCCTTGCCCGGCTGACACTGACGGTGCCGCTGATCGCCTTCTTCGTCTCCATCATGGACTATGCCACTTTCTCGTGGACGCGCGACCGGCTGCAGATCATCCCGATCATGTGGGACCAGAAGGAAAACTATGCCTCAAACGGTTTTGCGCTCGCCTTCGCGCTGAACGTCCCGATGGCCCACGTCTCGGCGCCGCCCGGCTATTCCGACAAGGCAATCGAAGCGATCGGCAAACCGCAGGTGACGGCCTCGGTACCCGCCGAGAAGCCCGACATCATCGTCGTCATGAGCGAATCCTTCTGGGATCCGACCAAGCTGCCCGGCGTCACCATCACACCCGACCCTATCCCCAATGTGCGGGCACTGCGCACGGGCTACATGTTCTCCCCCGAATTCGGCGGCATGACGGCCAACATCGAGTTCGAGGCCCTGACCGGCTTTTCCAACGCCTTCCTGCCGGCGGGCAGCATTCCCTACCAGCAATATGTGCGGACACCGACCCCTTCGCTGGCGACCTTCCTGAAAAGTCAGGGCTACCGGGCGCGTGCCATCCATCCCGGCACCAACTGGTTCTGGAACCGGGGGGCGGTCTATGCCGATTTCGGCTTCAACGACTTCAAGTCCGAGGAGACGTTGCCCCCCATGCAAAAACGCGGACCGCTCGCGTCGGACGCAGCTATGACGGACGAGATCATCCACGAGGCCGATACCAGCGCCGAGCCGGTCTTCTTTTTCGCCGTCAGCCTGCAGAACCACGGACCATATGAGCCGTATCGCTATAGCAATCCGACCCATAAGGTGCAGGCGCCGATCAGCCAATGGGCGCGTGAATCGCTGTTGAGCTATGCCGAAGGCTCTTCCGACGCGGACCGCGGCCTCGAGCGGCTGATCGAATGGGCGAAGAAACGCGAGCGGCCGACGGTCATCGCTTTCTTCGGCGACCATCTGCCGCCGCTTGGGCCGGTCTACGTCGAGACCGGTTTCCTGAAGGACAATGTGGCGCCGCGCAAGGAGGCGGCCGACCAGATGCTGCTGCATCACCAGACGCCGCTGATCGTCTGGTCGAACCGCAGTGGCCCGGCCGAGGATCTGGGTGCCGTCAGCCCGGCCTTCCTGCCCTACCATATCCTGAAGACAGCCGGCATCACCCATCCCTATTACACCGGCTTCCTCGGCCAGTTGCGGGACCGTTATCGCGTCATCGACCGCAATTTGCTGTTGGCACCGGGGGGCGGCGCCACCCCCGATTGGTCGCGTCGGAAAGAGATCGACCCGGCAATCCGCGACTTCCGTCTGCTGCAATACGACATGATGTTCGGCAAGCGCCATGCGGCGCCCGATTTCTTCCCCGAAACCACAGGCAAAGTGGCTGCGCATACGAGTTGAGCAGCGGCGGCGGGAGAGCGGCCTGTGGCCGGCGACATTGGTCTGGAAATAACGGTCGAAGACGTCCTTGCGCGTAGCGTCGATGTCGCCGAGATGCGAAGATGCAAGCCACGCCCGCCGGTGCTGGAACTTTGCATGGTGGTTAAGGTCCGGTTTCAGGAAATTCGTAAAACCTTGCCGTCGAGGCCCGTGGCGCCCTAGGACGGTGGGCGCTAATCGAGCCGTTTGCCCTGTCGTTTGGCCTTGCTTTGCGGTCAAATTCCTGTATAGACGTCCGCAATCTGCCGGTCCTTGCTGGGGGCTGAACGGAGGGCCGGAGGTCTTTCGAAACCTTCGCGTGAAGCCAGAAGCGCTTCCGCCTCCCGTGTCTCCGCTCTCGACCGTCTCGTCATGCTCCTTTCTTCCCCGCCTTCGCAAGGATTGCGGGTCAGAGAAGTTGCAGAGGCTTTTGCCGCCGGGAACCGGGAGAGAAACGAAGAAAGGCACGAACACTATGGCTCTATACGAACATGTGTTTCTTGCCCGGCAGGACCTCTCGCAGCAGCAGGTCGATGCGCTTGTCGAACAGTACAAGGGCGTCATCACAGCGAATGGCGGGTCCGTCGGCCGGGTCGAGAACTGGGGACTGAAGTCCCTCACCTACCGGGTCAACAAGAACCGGAAGGCATATTATACACTCATGGACATCACCTGCCCGCCGGCCGCGCTCAATGAAATGGAGCGCCAGATGGGCCTGTCCGAGGACGTACTGCGTTTCCTGACCATCAAGGTCGATGCGCATGAGGAAGGTCCGTCGGCAATGATGCAGAAGCGCGAAGAGCGCTCGGAACGCGGCGGCTTCGGCGATCGCGACCGTGGCGATCGTGGCCCGCGCTCATTCGGCGACCGCGATCGCGGTGACCGTGGTGATCGTCCGCCGCGCAGCTTCGGGGATGGCGGTGCCGATCGTGGCCCGCGCCGTCCGCGCGAAGGCTTTGAAGGAGCCGCAGAATAATGGTCGACATCAATCAGATCCCAACCCGGCGCCCCTTCCACCGTCGCCGCAAGACCTGCCCGTTCTCCGGCGCCAACGCGCCGAAGATCGATTACAAGGACGTGCGGCTTCTGCAGCGCTACATTTCCGAGCGCGGCAAGATCGTTCCATCGCGCATCACCGCCGTCAGCCAGAAGAAGCAGCGCGAACTCGCCAAGGCGATCAAGCGCGCCCGCTTCCTCGGCCTGCTGCCCTACGTGGTTCGCTAAAATCTACGCGGGCGGTTCGCCGCCCGCTTTTTTCACCGGCCACGACGGGCGTAGCCGGATCGAACACCAAATCCCGGGTTGGATTTCGACAAGAGATCCTAACTGCCGCGACAGGCAGGACAGCGACACAGGCGGCGACGCCCGAGCTTCCTGACCTGTTCCAGACAATTCGGCGCCGATCCTGAGGATAGCGCCCAAGCGAAGGAACAAAACCATGGAAGTCATTCTTCTCGAACGCGTTTCCCGCCTCGGCCAGATGGGCGATACCGTCAAGGTCAAGGACGGGTTCGCCCGCAATTTCCTGCTGCCGCAGGGCAAGGCGCTGCGCGCCAACGAAGCTAACAAGAAGAAGTTCGAGGGACAGCGGGCCCAGCTCGAAGCCCGCAACCTGGAGCGCAAGTCCGAAGCCGCGCAGATTGCCGAAAAGCTCGACGGCAAGAGCTTCATCGCCGTGCGCTCGGCCGGCGAAACTGGTCAGCTTTATGGTTCGGTCTCGACGCGCGACATCGCCGAGCTGGTGACGGCGGAAGGTTTTTCGGTCAACCGCAACCAGATCCTGCTCAACCAGCCGATCAAGACCATCGGCGTCACCAATGTGGCGATCGCGCTGCACCCGGAAGTCGAGGTTACCATCACGCTCAACATTGCCCGCACGGCCGACGAAGCCGAGCGCCAGGCCAAGGGCGAAACGCTGACCACCGCCGAAGCCATCTACGGCGAGGACATCAACGATAATGCGCGGCCGGAAAACTTCTTCGATCCGAATGCGGAGTTCGAAGGCGGCGAAGACAACGGCTGATCGTCATTCGTCGGCATTCGCCGGCTAATCGCTATTCTGGACCAATGCCCGGGCCTCGTACCCGGGCATTTTTATGCCAAATGGAACTTTTCGAACCCCTATATCTTGATGCAGAATAGGACAGCATGTCTGGCCGAGAGGGGACAATTGGTCATGAATATTCTGCTTAAGCGCGTTCTCGACCGCCTAGTCCGCACGGGCAATCTCAAGGTGACAGGGCCGCAAGGCTCGATGGTGACTTTCGGTGACGGCAGCGGCGAGCCGGTGCACATGCAGATCAAGACAAGGCATGCCGAGCGCGCAATAACCTTCGATCCGATGCTGGCGGTGCCCGAAGCCTACATGGACGGTGAACTCGACATTCTCGAGGGTGGCGTGTTGGGGGTGATGCGCATTGCCTTCCAGAACATGGGCAGCGGCGGTATCGATGCCACCTGGTCGAAGGCGATCGAGGGTCTGCGCCACGCCTTCCGGCGCCTGCAGCAGATCAACACGGCGTCGCGGGCGCGCCGCAACGTGCAGCGCCATTACGATCTGTCGGGCGACCTGTACCGCCTCTTCCTCGATGAGGACATGCAGTATTCCTGCGCCTATTTCGAGCAGCCGGACATGACGCTCGACGAGGCACAGGCAGCCAAGAAGCGCCACATCGCCGCCAAGCTCAGGCTGAAGGCCGGCCAGACGGTGCTTGATATCGGCTCCGGCTGGGGTGGGCTTGGCCTCTATCTCGCCAAGGCGTTCGACGTCGACGTACAGGGCGTGACGCTGTCGACCGAGCAGCACGGCGTCGCCACCGACCGCGCCCATGCGCAAGGCCTGCAAAACCGGGTTCATTTCGACATCAAGGACTATCGCGAACTCAATGAACGTTTCGACCGCATCGTCTCGGTCGGCATGTTCGAGCATGTCGGCGTCAATCATTTCCGCACCTTCTTCGACAAGTCGGCGACGCTGCTGAAGCCGGACGGCGTCATGCTGCTGCATACGATTGGCCGCTCCGGCGTGCCGTGGGCGACCAGCGCCTTCATCCGCAAATACATCTTCCCGGGCGGTTACATCCCGTCGCTCTCCGAAGTGATGCCGGCCATCGAAAAATCGGGGCTCGTCGTCACCGACATCGAGGTTCTGCGGCTGCATTATGCCGAGACACTGAAGCATTGGGGTGAGCGCTTCGCCGCCAATCGCGACAAGGCCAAAGCGATTTATGACGAGCGCTTCTGCCGTATGTGGGAGTTCTATCTTGCCGCCTCGGAAGCTGCCTTCCGCTGGCAGGATCTGGTGATCTTCCAGATCCAGATTGCCAAGAAGAACGACACGCTGCCGATGACGCGCGACTACATGGCCAGTTGCGATAAGGCGCTGGAGATGCGCGATCTTGGACGTCGTGAAAAGGCTCCGGCGGCCAAGCCGGCTCGCCGCCGCAAGGTCGCGGATCCGGAGTAGACTGCCGGCATCACGCCATTGCCGCTTGCCATTGCCGGCTGGTGCGCTGAAAAGGTCCCGTCAACGCGGGACCTTTTCATGACCTACCTCCTCTACGTCGCCGCCGCACTTGCCGAGATCGCCGGCTGCTTTTCGTTCTGGGCGTGGTGGCGGCTGGAAAAATCGCCGCTGTGGTTGGCGCCCGGTCTCGTCTCGTTGGTGCTATTCGCGTGGCTGCTGGCTCTGGTCGACACCAGCGCGGCGGGCCGAGCCTACGCAGCCTATGGCGGCATCTACATTGCCGCCTCGCTGGCCTGGTTGTGGCTGGCGGAAGGCGTGCACCCCGACCGTTGGGATCTTGCCGGTGCCGCGATCTGCATCATTGGCGCCTCGGTCATTCTGCTCGCACCTCGGACCGCGTGAGCGATGGAACTGCCCGTCCTACTCAGACAAGGCGTGGACCGCCTTCTCGAACAGGTGCCGCTGCCGATGCTTAAGCAAGCGGCAAAGACGCTGTCGGACCGCTACCGCGCCGAGTTGCGCGACGGCCGCCTGCACATGGCCGAAGACATGGCGGTGAAGGCCTATCTGGCAACGCGGCTGCCGGCGACCTATGCTGCCGTTCGCGCCAGCCTCGATGCTGTAAGCGAGGCGCGGCCCGATTATGCTCCGAGAACCCTGCTCGATGTCGGCGCCGGGCCTGGCACGGTGCTTTGGGCCACAATCAACCTCTGGCCGGATCTCGAACAGGCGGTGCTGCTCGAGGCCGGCGCCGCGGTGCGACGGGTCGGCGAGGCGCTTGCCGCCGAGGCAATCCATGCCAAGACCGCCTGGCTGACCGGCGACGTCACCATCGACCTGGTCGATCTGGAGCCGGCCGAGCTGGTGACTTCAGCCTATGTGCTGGATGAGATCGCGCCGGCATCGCTGGCAAAACTCGTCGACCGGCTCTGGCAGCTGACCGCCGACACGCTGCTGGTCGTCGAGCCAGGCACGCCGGCCGGCTGGCAGCGCATCCTTGCCGTGCGGCGGCAGCTGATCGAGGCGGGGGCGCACGTGCTCGCGCCCTGCCCGCATGAGGCGCCCTGCCCACTTGTCGCTCCCGACTGGTGCCATTTCGCCCGCCGCGTCGCCCGCTCGCGCCTGCACCGGCTGGCCAAGGATGCCGAGGTGCCGTGGGAGGACGAAAAATTCATCTTTGTCGCCGCTTCCCGTCATCCGGCCGCTCCGCCTCGAGCGCGAGTGATCGCACCGCCGAAGTCGGGCTCTGGCAAGGTCTTGCTGAAGCTTTGCCAACAGGATGGGAGTGCTGCCGAGCGACTGTTCACCAAGCGCGACGGCGAGACGTTCAAGGCCGCGCGGCGACTGGACTGGGGTGATGCCTTGCCGGAATGACCGGCAGCTATTTTCCTGTTTTGTTCTCGCCTGAGAACGGCTAGGCTCGCCATCTTGATTCGAGTCAATCGAGATTCTTTCCACCGAAAGATCCTGGCTGTGAATCGCGGGCATCAAAGTTGGTTGGTTGGGGACTGATGCAGATAAGTCATCACCGACTTGTCTCGTTCTGATATCGAGAGACGGGGATCAGACCGGGGACATCATGGCAGAGGCAGCACGAAAATTCGGCGTGGCGGAAACACCGCTCTATCGCGAGGCGCCGAACAATATCGAGGCCGAGCAGGCGCTGCTCGGCGCCATACTGGTCAACAACGATGCCTTCTACCGCGTCTCTGACTTCCTGAAGCCCGGCCATTTCTACGAGCCACTGCATAGAAAGATCTTCGAGGTCGCGGCCGAGCTCATCCGCATGGGCAAGATCGCGACGCCGATCACGCTGAAGACCTTCCTGCCGGCCGACGAGAAGGTCGGCGATATGACGGTGGCGCAATATGTCGTGCGGTTGGCGGTCGAGGCCGTCACCGTAGTCAACGCCACCGACTATGGCCGCGCCATCTACGATCTGGCGACGCGGCGCGCGCTGATCACTGTCGGCGAGGACATGGTCAACATCGCCTATGACGCGCCGGTCGACATGTCGCCCTCCGACCAGATCGAGGATGCCGAGCGGCGCCTGTTCGAATTGGCCGAAACGGGCCGCTATGATGGCGGCTTCGAAAGCTTTACCGATGCCGTCAAGACCGCCGTCGACATGGCCAATGCCGCCTATATGCGCGACGGGCATTTGTCGGGCGTTGCCACCGGCTTGCGCGACCTCGACCGCCGCATGGGCGGCCTGCAGTCGTCCGACCTGATCATCATTGCCGGCCGCCCCGGAATGGGCAAAACCTCGCTCGCCACTAACATCGCCTTCAATATCGCCGAGGCCTATGTCCCGGCGCAGCAGGCGGACGGCTCGTTCAAGGCGGCCAATGGCGGCGTCGTCGGCTTCTTTTCGCTCGAAATGTCATCCGAACAGCTGGCCACCCGCATTATTTCCGAACAGACGGAAATCCCGTCGTCGAAAATCCGGCGCGGCGAGATCAGCGAGATGGATTTCGAAAAGCTGGTCGCCTGCTCGCAGACAATGCAGAAAATCCCGCTGTTCATCGACCAGACCGGCGGCATTTCCATCGCTCAGCTGTCGGCCCGCGCGCGTCGCCTGAAGCGCCAGCGCGGCCTCGACGTCATCGTTATCGACTATATCCAGCTGATGCAGGGATCGAGCGCGAAATCCTCGCAAAACCGCGTCCAGGAAATCACCGAGATCACCACCGGCCTCAAGGCACTAGCCAAGGAGCTGGCGGTGCCGATCATCGCCCTGTCGCAGCTGTCGCGCCAGGTGGAGAGCCGCGACGACAAGCGCCCGCAGCTTTCGGATCTGCGCGAATCGGGCTCCATCGAGCAGGACGCCGACGTGGTGCTGTTCGTCTACCGCGAGGAATATTATCTGAAGAACCGCGAGCCGAAGCCGGGCACCGACGAATACATCAAATGGGAACACGAGATGAACGAGATGCGCGGTAAGGCCGAAGTCATCGTCGCCAAACAGCGCCACGGCCCAACGGGATCGGTCAGCCTCGCCTTCCAGGGCGAGTTCACCCGTTTCTCGGACCTCGCCGAGGAGCATCATTTGCCGGATCGGTTCGAGTAGCTTTTTGACCAACCGTCGCGCTCCGTCACACCCCCCTCTGGCCTGCCGGCCATCTCCCCCGCAAGGGGGGAGATCGGCAGTTTTGCCGCCGGTTCTCTTGCGGCATCGGCGATTGGCGAAAGCATCAATGACAGCCAATCTCCCCCCTTGCGGGGGAGATGTCCGGCAGGACAGAGGGGGGTGGGCAGGATCGCCAGCCTCCGGCTATTTGCGAGCGACGCGACGCTGATGGCCAAATCCCGTATCCAGTTCATCTGCCAGAATTGCGGTTCGGTGCATCAGCGTTGGGCCGGCAAATGTGATGCCTGCGGCGAGTGGAACACGCTGGTCGAAGAAGGCACATCAGGCGGCATCGGCTCCGGCCCGGCCAACACGCGCAACGCCCGCAAGGGCCGCGCGGTGGTGCTGACCAGCCTCTCCGGCGACATCGAGGACGCGCCGCGCATCGTCTCCGGCATCGGCGAGCTCGACCGCGCCACCGGTGGCGGCTTCGTGCGCGGCTCGGCGCTGCTGGTCGGCGGCGATCCCGGCATCGGCAAGTCGACGCTGCTCACCCAGGCCGCCGCCGCACTGGCAGCAAAGGGCCACCGCATCGTCTATGTCTCGGGCGAAGAGGCGGTCGCCCAGATCAGGCTGCGCGCCCAGCGGCTCGGCGTCGCCGGCACCCCGGTCGAACTCGCCGCCGAGACCAATGTCGAGGACATCCTCGCCACCATCGCCGACGGCAAGCGGCCGGACCTGGTCATTCTCGATTCGATCCAGACGCTATGGACCGACATGGCCGATTCGGCGCCCGGCACGGTGACCCAGGTGCGCGCCGCCGCACAAGCGATGATCCGCTACGCAAAATCCACAGGGGCGGCGATCGTTCTGGTCGGCCACGTCACCAAGGAGGGCCAGATCGCCGGACCACGGGTGGTCGAGCACATGGTCGACGCGGTGCTCTATTTCGAGGGTGAAGGCGGCCACCACTACCGCATCCTGCGCACGGTCAAGAATCGCTTCGGGCCAACCGATGAGATCGGCGTCTTCGAAATGTCGGACAAGGGCTTGCGGGAAGTCGCCAACCCGTCCGAGCTTTTCCTCGGTGAACGCCATGCGAAGTCGCCGGGTGCCGCGGTTTTCGCCGGCATGGAAGGCACACGGCCGGTGCTGGTCGAGATCCAGGCGCTTGTGGCGCCGTCGACGCTGGGCACACCGCGCCGCGCCGTCGTCGGCTGGGACGGTGCCCGGCTGTCGATGATCCTGGCGGTTCTGGAAGCACATTGCGGCGTCCGCTTCGGCACGCACGACGTCTATCTCAACGTTGCCGGCGGCTACCGAATTTCGGAGCCGGCAGCCGACCTGGCGGTGGCCGCGGCACTGGTTTCCTCGCTCACCGGTCTTGCCCTTCCCGCCGATTGCGTCTATTTCGGCGAAATCAGCCTTTCGGGTGCAGTGAGGCCGGTTGCGCATGCGCAGCAGCGCCTCAAGGAAGCTGAAAAGCTGGGTTTCGGACGCGCGGTTCTGCCCTTGGGCAGCGAGGAACTTGTTGGTGGTAATGGGGTCGGGGGGATCGGAGCCGGCGCTTTCCAGCCCACCGAGCTTGCCGATCTCGTGGCGCGCATAGCCGGCTCTCGGCGCAGCCGCGCCGACGAGCAAGAGTGATGCGGCTCGTCGAGTCGTGAAAAAGAGATCGGAGTGGGGCGAAAAACATGCCGATTACGCTGCTTGACGGAATTCTCGTCGGCTTCACCCTGGTCTCGGCGATGCTCGCTATGGTTCGCGGCTTTTCGCGCGAGATCCTGTCGATCATCTCCTGGGCAGCTGCCGCGGCGGCGGCCTTCTTCTTCTACAAGCCGGTGCTGCCTTATATTCAGCCCTATGTCGACAACGAAAAGGCCGCCATGGCGGCGGCCGCCGGTATCGTCTTCATTGTCGCGCTGATCGTCGTTTCGGTCATCACCATGAAGCTCGCCGACTGGATCATCGATTCCAGGATCGGCGCGCTCGATCGCACACTTGGCTTCCTCTATGGCGCGGCGCGCGGCATCCTGGTCGTCGCTGTCGCGCTGCTGTTCTTCAATTGGTTGGCCGGCGCCAAAGCTCCAGGCTGGATTGCCAATGCCAAGTCAAAGCCGCTGCTCGAATCGATCGGCGCAAAGCTGGAAAGCCTGCTGCCCGAGGACCCGGAAAACGCCATCCTCAACAAGCTCAATCCGAATCAGCCGGCCACCGAGACGCCGCTGGCCCCCGATGCGCCTGCAGCGGAAGCCCCTGCCGCCGGCGACGACGCCACCGCTCCGGCACCCGACGACAGCGACACGCCGCCAGCCGACAATGCGCCCGCGACGCCGGCACCTGCAAACCCGGCGCCGGCAAACTGATTTCGGCAGACTTGCGAGGCTCAAAACTGTCGATTATGTGAACGCCGCACGACGTGCGTTGCTTTCGATGCGCTATGACCTTATATGGCGACTTTAGCGGAGCTTGAGCCCCAATGGCAGACGCAGACGACGTGCTTTCCGCCGAGGCCGACGACCATTTCCATGACGAATGCGGCGTGTTCGGCATTTTCGGCCGGCAGGACGCCGCAGCCATCGTCACGCTCGGCCTGCATGCGTTGCAGCATCGCGGCCAAGAAGCGGCCGGCATCGTTTCCTACGACGGCACCCAGTTCCATGTCGAACGCCATGTCGGCCTGATCGGCGACACCTTCACCAAGCAGCGCGTCATCGACAGCCTGCAAGGCAACCGTGCCATCGGCCACACACGCTATGCCACCACCGGTGGCTCCGGCCTGCGCAACATCCAGCCTTTCTTCGCCGAACTTGCCGATGGCGGCTTCGCCGTCGCCCATAACGGCAATCTCACCAACGCCATGACCGTTCAGCGCGCCCTGCAGAAGCAAGGCGCCATCTTCTCTTCCACCTCCGACACCGAGACGCTCCTGCACCTGGTCGCCACCAGCAAGGAGCGCGACCTGAATTCGCGCTTCATCGATGCGGTGCGCCAGGTCGAAGGCGCCTTCTCGCTGGTGGCGATGACGTCCAAGAAGATGATCGGCTGCCGCGACCCGCTCGGTATCCGCCCGCTGGTGCTCGGCGATCTCGACGGCGCCTGGATTCTCGCCTCCGAGACCTGCGCGCTCGATATTATCGGTGCGCGTTTCGTGCGCGACCTGAAGCCCGGCGAAATGGTCGTCGTCACCAGCAAGGGCATCGAAAGCTTGTTCCCGTTCGAGCCGCAGAAGACCCGCTTCTGCATCTTCGAATATGTCTATTTCGCGCGGCCGGATTCGTCGGTCGAAGGCCGCAACGTCTATGAAGTGCGCAAGCGCATCGGCGCCGAGCTGGCGCAGGAAAGTCCGGTCGAGGCCGACATCGTCGTGCCGGTACCGGATTCGGGCACGCCGGCGGCGATCGGCTTTTCGCAGGCCGCGGGCATTCCGTTCGAGCTCGGCATCATCCGCAATCACTATGTTGGCCGCACCTTCATCCAGCCCGGCGATTCGATCCGCCACATGGGTGTCAAGCTCAAGCACAACGCCAACCGCCGCATGATCGAAGGCAAGCGCGTGGTGCTGGTGGACGATTCGATCGTGCGCGGCACCACCAGCCAGAAGATCGTGCAGATGGTGCGCGATGCCGGCGCCAAGGAAGTGCATATGCGCATCGCATCGCCGCCGACGCGCGCCTCCTGCTTTTACGGCGTCGACACGCCGGAAAAGTCGAAGCTGCTGGCGTCGCGCATGTCGGTGGAGGAGATGGCCGAGTTCATCCGCGTCGATTCGCTCGGCTTCCTCTCGATCGACGGGCTCTACCGCGCCGTCGGCGAAACCGGCCGCGATAACGAGCAGCCGCAATTCTGCGACGCCTGCTTCACCGGGCAATATCCGACCCGGCTCGCCGATTTCGAAGGCTCCGACAATGTGCGCACGCTGTCGCTCTTGGCGGCGGGCGGGTCGTAAGGTTGCCGGATCGCCATTTGTCTTCGCCAGGTTACCCCCCTCTGCCCTGCCGGGCATCTCCCCCTCAAGGGGGGAGATCGGCTGAATTGTCGACTTTCGCCAATCGCGACGGTCGCAGAACAGGCGCTGAGCCTGATGAGGGCCAATCTCCCCCCTTGAGGGGGAGATGCCCGGCAGGGCAGAGGGGGGTGCCTCACGCCGACCTCATGGAAGTTCAAGCATGACCCTCGATCTCTCCGGCCGCGTAGCGGTCGTCACCGGCGCCTCGCGCGGTATCGGCTATTTCATCGCCAGGGAGCTTGCCGCGGCCGGTGCGCATGTGATTGCGGTTGCCCGCACCGTCGGCGGGTTGGAAGAACTCGACGACCAGATCAAAGCAGGTGGCGGACAGGCGACGCTGGTACCGCTCGATCTTGCCGACATGGCGGGGATCGACCGGCTGGGCGGCGCCATCCACGAGCGCTGGGGCAAGCTCGACATACTGGTCGCCAACGCAGCTGTGCTCGGCGTCATCGCCCCGATCGGCCATGTCGAGGCCAAGACCTTCGAGAAGGTGATGACCATCAACGTCACCGCAACATGGCGGCTAATCCGCTCGGTCGACCCGCTGCTCCGGCTTTCCGATGCCGGCCGCGCCATCGTGCTGTCCTCCAGCGCCGCCCATACGGCACGCGCCTTCTGGGCGCCTTATGCGGCGTCGAAGGCGGCGGTCGAGGCCATGACGCGTTCCTGGGCGCATGAAACCGAAAACCTGCCGCTCAGGGTAAATGCCGCCGATCCCGGGGCAACGCGCACCGCTATGCGGGCGCAGGCCGTACCCGGCGAGGATCCTGAAACCCTGCCGCACCCTTCGGAGATCGCAAAGCGTATCGTGCCGCTGGCCAGCCCTACGCTCAAGGAGACCGGGCTGATCTTCCAGGCCAAGCACAACCGCTTTGTCGCTTACCGGCAGCCGGAGTAAGCGGCCTAACATCACGCGGCTGTGATGCCGTGGCTTAACGCCGCGCTTTGGCCCAGCTTTCGCCGCTGGGCCGGAGTTGCTAGGATCGTGCGACTCCCAAAACAAGCAGAGCGAGGAAATACCTATGGCGGCACCGAGCGTAGCGTTAGTCTGGTATCTGGTGATCGCCGGCCCGCAAGGCGGCATGGTCGTGTTGCCCAGCACATTCGACACCCGCGAACAGTGCACCTTCGCCATAACCGAATACCAGAAGCAACCGACGCCGGCCGGCTGGTCGGTGCAGTGCGTGCCGAGCGCCTCGCCCTTCGCCGACGAGGGCGACGCCGAGGAGCCGTCGGCGCAGTAGGACAGCGTGATCTCCCCCCTTGAGGGGGAGATGCAAAGTTTTGGCAAAGAGGGCAGGCCAGAGGGGTCGCCGCGCATGAAGCGCCGGCCTCCATCTGCTGCAGCGGGCCGAGCCCGGTCGGACCAACCCCCTCTGCCCTGCCGGGCATCTCCCCCTCAAGGGGGGAGATCAGCAGCCTCAGCGTCTCGCGCTCACCGTCAATTCAGGCTTCTGGCTGATGGTCTGGAACACCACGCAGTAGCGCTCGGTCAGCTTGAGCAGCGCATCGATGCGCTCCTGCGGCTCGTCGGTGTCGAGGCCAAATGTCAGCCGGATGGTACGGAAGCCAACCGGCGCATCCTTTGCCACACCAAGCGTGCCGCGAAAGTCGAGATCGCCTTCGGCTTCCACCGTGGCGGCCCTAAGCTTGAATTCCAGCGCCGTCGCTACCGCCTTCAGCGTGACGCCGGCGCAAGCCACCAGCGCCTCCAGCAGCATGTCGCCGGAGCAGAGTTCGAGCCCGGTGCCGCCGGTCGCCGGATGCAGTCCGGCAATGGCGATCGCCCTGCCTGTCTCGACCTTGCAGGCGATCGATTGGTCGTCGATCGAGCCTTTGGCGCGGAGAGTAATCAGCGCGCGCGAGGCGTCGTCGCGATAGGCCTCCTTCAGCGGCGCCTGCATGGCCTTCAATGCGATCGCATCCATTTCGTCGTCTCCCAAATTGCCTGGCTTCGCTACTTTATGCCGCCTGCCCCAAACGCAAGTCCGCGCTGGCGTAGCGCTTAGCAGGGTTTCGCCCGTATAGCCTGACGATACGGGAGCATCCAACGCCTTCCCACCGTCTCTCGCAACACATTCGTAAGGCCGCCGGACATATGGCCGATATCGCCATCGTGGAAACCCGCGAAAGGGTTCTTGCCGGAATCCTGTTCACCGGGGCTGCCTACCTGCTGTTTTCGATGCAGCACGCCTCAAGCTGACACTATGGTGTCAGAAGGGGCAGCGTAGGCTGATGAGATGACGGAATTGCTGGACGTGCCAGGTACAGTGGAAAGCGCCCGCGAACGTACCCTCGGCATCATCCTGGTCTCGGCATCGGCGGCCGTCTTCGGCCTCACCGGCGTGCTGACCAAATCGATCCATGCCGACCCGCTGACCATTACCTGCTGGCGCGGATTCGTCGGCTCGATCCTGATCAGCCTCTATGTGCTATGGCGCCGCCAGCGCTCCGGCGGTCGCGACAGCCTGCGGCTCGGCTGGCGCGGCTGGCTGCTGGCGATCGAGGGCGCGCTCGCCAGCATCGCCTTCATCTCGGCGTTCAAGTTCACCTTTGTCGCCAATGTCGCGATCATCTATGCCACCGCCCCGTTCGTCACCGCGCTGCTGGCCCTCCTGTTGGTCCGCGAGCCGTTCCGGCTGCAGACGCTTGCCGCCGCCGCCGTGTCACTATGCGGTGTGGCGATCATGGTCTGGTCCGGCTTCGGCACCGGCCATTTGTTCGGCGACGGGCTGGCGCTGCTGATGACGGTCGGCAGCGCCCTCTACATGATTATGGTGCGGGCCTTCCGCGATACGCCGGTGGTGTGGGCGGGTGCCGTGTCGGCGTTCCTTCTGTTCGTGCTCGGCTGGTTCATCACCGATCCGCTGGCTGTCTCGGCCAGGGACGCTGTGCTTCTAGCCACCTTCGGCTCCTCGTTCGCGCTGGCTTCGATCCTGTGGACGGAGGGCACCCGGCTTATTCCGGCGGCCGAGTCCGGATTGCTGGGTTCAGCTGAAGTGCCATTCGCGATCCTGTTTGCCTTCCTGTTCCTGGCGGAGATCCCGCCGGCAGCCAGCATGGTCGGTGGCGCCATCGTGCTTTGCGCGGTGTTCGCTCACGCCGGCCGCGACTGGCTGATGGCCAGGCAGCGCGCAGCGGATGCATGACCAATCCCTCGCCGCGTTCGAGCGCGAGTTGGTGGTCCGATCACGAGAAATCCGGTCCTGAAAATTAATTTGAAAAGTCATGGAACCATCATAGGGCTCAGGCATTATGGCTGCGACGGGCCACCCCAAGTCCCCCCAAACCCCTCGGCCCGTCTTACTCAGAAGCCGACCGCAAGGTCGGCTTTTTCTTTGCTGGCTCAATTGGCCAAGGCCAGGTTGCCGCTGAACAACGCGGCCAGATCCTGCGCCGGCCGGTCGGCATCCTCACGCAAGCGGACGGCGAATTCGGCGACCGGCACCGGCGGCAGATCAAGATCGCGCGGCGCCTCGACGATGCCGGAATGAGCGAAGCGCGCCGTCCTCAACGTCAAGGCGATGCCGGCGTGCACCGCCGTGCGCAGGCCGGCAAGGCTGGCACTGCCGGCAGCAATGCGGTAGCGACGGCCGGCAGCATCGAGTGCACTGGTCGCCGCTTCGCGAAACCCGCAATGGGGATCGAGCAGCGCCAAGGGCAGCTCGTCGTGGCGGGTGGCCAGCCCGTTCTGTGAGCAAAGCCAGATCATTGGTTCCTTGAGCACACCGACTTCGTCGCGTGTCGGCACCTGCCGCATGGCAATGGCCAGATCAAGGGTGCCGGCCTGCAAAGCCTGCGCCAGTTCGGCGGAACGGCCGACGCGCAATTCGATCCTGACGCGCGGATGGCTGACAGCGAAAGCCCTGAGCAGCTGCGGCAAGCCGCTATCGGCGAAATCCTGCGTGGTGCCGATGGCGACGCGCCCGTCGGCGTGCGCCCCTTTGAGGGCCAGCCACGCCTCGCGGTGCGCGGCAAGGATGCGACGCGCGTGAGCGATCAGATCCTCGCCTGCCGGCGTCAGGCCGCGCCCTCGCCCCTGCGGCACCAGCAGCGGTTCGCCGACAACATCCTCCAGCCGCTGCATCTGCGCGGTCACTGCGGACGGCGAGCGACCGACGATCGACGCGGCCCGCGCCAGGGAACCGCCATCGACGAAAGCGAGGAAAGTCTTGAGGAGGTCAGGATCGAACATCTGCATAATTTGATATTATCAAAGTGTTTATCAAAAACAATTCGATTTTTTTGATCAAAGGACGATGGCATGATTTTCTCGACGGCGAAGAGGCGCCGCTTGAAACCGAGGAGAAGAAATATGCCGATCATCAATGTCAGCGTTACCGGCAAGCCCGATGCCGCTTTGTCCGCCGCCATTGCCAAGGAAGTGACCGAACTGACGGCCACGCATCTGCGCAAGGACGCGACGATTACAGCTGTTGCCATTTCCTATCACGACCCCGAGCACTGGTTCGCCGGCGGCAAGTCGCTGGCCGAGCATGGCGCCAACACGGCTTGGCTCGACATCAAGGTTGTCGACGGCACCAACACCAAGCTCGAACTGGAGGCGTATCTGCAGGCAATTTTCGCCGCATTCGGCCGGCTGCTGGGCAAGGTGCATGAGGAAAGCTACGCCCTCGTGCATGAAGTGCCTGCGGCCGCCTATGGCTTTGGCGGCAAGACGCAGGAATTCCGCTTCATCAGCGGAAGGATGAAAGCGGCGTAGCTGCGATAGGCAGCCGAGCCCAATTAAAGATAGGAGAGAAGGAAAAATGGAGCCGCATTGACGTTGATCCAACTTCGGCTAGGTTCTCACCCGAAGCGGCCACTGAAGAGCCGTGACGTGAGATCGTTGGGAGATGCGGCGATGATCCTGACACTGGCGCTGCTTGCGGGTCTTGTCGCGGCCTGTCTGCTGATCGGCGTGGTGGAGAAGTTCCGCCTCGGCCTGCGCTTGAGCCAGGCGCTGCTCTACGTGCCGTTCAAGCTCGCCTACCGGATCAGCGACGAGCGCATCAAGATTGCCCGCAAGTCGGCGGCCCCCGTCATCTACGTCATTTGGCATCAGTCACGCATCGAGCCGGCGCTGATGCTGTCGCTGCTGCCGGAGGACACGCTGCACATCCTCGATCAGGCTTCGGCCGGATCGCCGTGGCTGGAGCCGTGGCGCGAGCTCGGCCGCACCATCGCCTTCAACGCCGAGCATGTCTTCGTCAGCCGCAGATTGGTGCGGGTGCTGAAGGGCAAGGGCCGGCTCGCCGTTTACCTGCCGGATGCAGTCGAGCCCGACGTCAAGTCGTTTCGGTTGTTTCGCGCCATCACCCGTATCGCCATGCAGGCCGACGCCCGCATCGTGCCGGTCTTTGTTGCCGGCGCACGCAGCCTGCCGGCTTCGCTGACGCCGGCGGACAAGGCGCCGCGCCATTGGTTTCCGCAGCTGTCGATCAGCGCGCTGGAGCCGATGACCATCGCCGAGCTGGTGGCGCGGAACCCAGATCAGGCCTCCAACACCAATGCGCTGTTTGACCGCTTCGCCGAGGCCAGGCTTTTCGGCAGCGATCTCGATCGCGGCCTGTTTCTCGCCATGCGCGATGCCGCCGACCGTGTTGGCGCTTCGCACCCAATTATCGAGGACGTCATTGGCGGTGCGCTGAGCTACCGGAAAATGTTCATCGGCGCCAGGGTTTTGGGCCGCCGCTTCGAGGCAATAACAGCGCCGGGCGAAGCGGTTGGGCTGCTCCTGCCCAACGCCAATGGCGTCGTGCTGTCGTTCGTCGGACTTTTGTCGGCTGCGCGGGTGGCAGCGATGATCAACTATACCGCCGGCCCGGCGAGCGTCACCGCCGCCATCCGCACGGCGGTGATCCGGACCGTGGTCTCCTCACGCGCCTTTGTCGAAAAGGCCAACCTCGCCGACATAGTCGAGGCGGTGGAAAAGGGCGGGGCGAAACTGCTATGGCTAGAGGATGTTCGCGCAAGCGTGACCGTGCTGGACAAGGCCGCAGCCGCCTTGGTGTGGCGCTGGCCGTTGCAGCGCCAGGATGCGGCCAAGCCGGCGGTGATCCTGTTCACCTCCGGCTCGGAAGGCACGCCCAAGGCCGTGGTGCTGTCGCACCGGAACCTCCTTGCCAATGCGATGCAGGCGGAAGCCCGCATCACTATCTCGCCGGCCGACATCCTGCTCAACGTGCTGCCGGTGTTCCACTCGTTCGGGTTGACCGGCGGCACTATCCTGCCGCTGGTCACCGGAGTAAAGCTGTTCCTCTACCCGTCACCGCTCCACTACAAACTTATTCCGGAGGTGGCGCGCAAGGTCCGGCCGACGGTGATGTTCGGCACCGACACGTTCCTCGCCAACTATGCCCGCACCGCCAAGGACGGCGATTTTTCCAGCCTGCGCTTCGTCGTGGCCGGTGCCGAAGCGGTAAAGCCGGAGACGCGCCGGGTTTATCGCGAACGCTTCCAGGCCGAGATCATCGAAGGTTTTGGCTTGACCGAGGCCGCACCGGTGGTTGCCGTCAACACCGCCATCCACGGCCGCGACGGCACGGTCGGGCGGCTGCTGCCGGCCATGCGCATGAAACTCGAACCGGTCGAAGGCATCAGCGACGCCGGCCGGCTGTGGCTCGACGGGCCGAACCTGATGATGGGCTACATGACTGGCGACCGGCCTGGCGAGCTGCAGCCGCTCGAACGCTGGCACGACACCGGCGATATCGTTTCGGTCGATCGCGAAGGCTTCATCACCATTCGCGGCCGCGCCAAGCGCTTCGCCAAGATAGCCGGCGAGATGGTATCGCTTGGTGCGGTCGAGATGCTGGTGCAGTCGCTGTGGCCGGAAGGGCATCACGCCGTGGTTGCGGTGCCAGACAAGCGGCGCGGCGAGCGCCTCGTTCTCGTCACCACCGCCGACAATGCCGATCCCGACGAATTGCGCGAATTCGGCAAAAAGGCCGGCGCGGCCGAACTGATGGTGCCGAACGACATCGTCAAGGTCGAGGAGATCCCTGTACTGGGCTCCGGCAAGACCGACTATGTCTCGACTAGAAAGCTGGCACTCGAGAGGCTGGGACTGAGCGCAGCCGCCTGAGGTTTGCTGTCGAGAACTCTAGAGGACCACCACCGACAACAGCAGAATGGCGCCGACGGCCATCATCAGCAGGCCCGGCCAGTTCTGCGACAGGCCGAGAAAACGGAGCCCGCGCCGCCGCGGCTCCAAGGTTGGACCTGGTGTTGCGAGATTAGGCGTCGCGCTATCCGGCGCGGTGGAGACAGCGGTCGGCTCACTGAGCCGCCCGCGCATGATGGCTGCTACCGCCATATAGACAAGGCCGGCGACAGTCAGTAACACGCCAATGAGGATGACAGCCATTTCTCCTCGTTTTCCGATGGTTCTGCCGCCCGATGCGGCAGCTTGCGCGACGCTGACCCGTATCACGAGCAGCCGCTCAAACGGATCTACCGACACAAACGGTCAGGCGCCCAGCAAGTTCCGAAAACGCGGTGATGCCCTCCACAGCGCCGCGTCCCCTGCGAGCCGCTCCCTGATCTAAACTGGTGACCCTTTTCGTGCACTGCCAGGCGCAGGAGGAATTGGCACCAAATCTGTCAGCCAATGTCCGAGGACGGCACCTTCTCGCCTTCGCGCTTGGCGCGTCTCGAATAGGCGCGCACGCTGAACGGCAAGAAGAGCAGATAGCCGGCAACCGAGGCCGTCAGCGTGTACCAGGGATAGGTCATCAAAAGCAGGACGTAGAGGACGACTGCGAGGATGATCGGCAGCACCCTGTCGCCTGGTATCCTGACGCTCTTGCCGGAATAGACGGGCAGTCTGCTGACCAGCAGGAACGCCACCAATATTGTAAAGCCGGTGGCAATGAAGGCTGCCAGGCGGCTGGGTTCAAGGCCAAGCCTGAGGAAGAACAGATAGAGCGGCAGCATCACCAGCACCGCACCCGCCGGCGCCGGCACGCCAACGAAATATTCGGTCTGCCACTGCGGACGGTCGAGCTCTTCGTCGAGCACGTTGAAGCGGGCAAGCCTCATCCCACAGGCGATGGTGAACAGCAGCGCCGCGATCCAGCCCGGCGAACCTGCCCTGTCGAGCAGAAAGGCATAGAGCACCAGCGCCGGTGCCACGCCGAAATTGACGATATCGGCCAGCGAATCCATCTGGGCGCCGAATTTGGAAGTCGCCTTCAGCATTCGCGCCAGACGGCCGTCGATACCATCGAGGAAGGCGGCGAGCAGCACCATCACCACCGCCGGCTCGAACCGGCCCTCGAAGCCGAAGCGGATGCCGGACAGGCCGGCGCAGATGGCGAGCACCGTGACCAAATTGGGCAGCACCATGCGCATCGGGATTTCGCGAATGCGAGGGCCACCGCCGCCATGCGCCTCGAATTTCTTGAACGGCGGCGCCACCGGTCAGGAGACCCGCACGAGCGGCGTTGCGGCAACGCCGCCGAATTCCGCCAGCACCGTCTCACCGCCAACCGCGGTCTGGCCGACGGCGACACGCGGCGTCGCGGTCGAGGGCAGGAATACATCGACGCGCGAGCCAAAGCGGATCAGCCCGAAGCGCTCGCCGGTCCCGATGGCGCCGCCGGGCTCGGCCCAGCAGACGATGCGCCGCGCCACGAGGCCGGCAATCTGCACCGCGGCGACCGTTCCATTGGGGCTTTCGATGACCAGCCCGTTGCGCTCGTTCTCGGTGCTTGCCTTGTCGAGTTCGGCGTTGAGGAATTTTCCTGGCCGATGCTCGATCCTGGAAATGCGGCCACGCACCGGGGAGCGGTTAACGTGGCAGGAAAAGACGTTCATGAACACCGAGATGCGGGTCATTTCACCGCCGCCGAGGCCAAGCTCGCGCGGCGGCACGGCCGGGCCGACCGCCGAGACGATGCCGTCGGCAGGGCTGACAACCAGCCGGTCGTCGATCGGCGTGACACGCTCGGGATCGCGGAAGAAATAGGCGCACCAGGCGGTCAGGATGAGACCGATCCAGAACAGGGTCGAGGAGAAATAGCCCAGAAAGAGCGTCGCCGCGCCGAACGCAGCGATAAAGGGATAACCCTCGCGATGGATCGGAACGAACGCATTCTTGATCGTGTCGACGAGGCTCATGGGATGAGGACAACCTTGGTTCCAAGTCCGGCCTCAATAGCGGAAACACCCCGCGGTCGCAACGCGACAATGGGAGCGCTTGGAGGTGGCGGTCGTCGCCGTCTCAGAACGGCCAAGCGAAATCCACTCAGGCACCCGCTGCCGCCGCTTGGTCGAAATACTCCTCGAGCTCGCGCCGATCGGCCTCCGCCAAGCTCTCTTCGTGGGTGCCGCGTAGCACGCCGCCTTTCGGGGTCGACTGGAGGAGGAATACATGCTCGTCGGCCATAACCACCCAGTTCACAACCGCGCCGCCTTCCCTAGGCACGACCGAGTTCGCAGAGACGACAGCATCGGTCGGATCGAACCCGGCCCTGCGCAGCAAGAGGTCGACAGCGACCGGCGCATGATAGGCTGCGGCCAATTCGAGCACCGTTTCTATTGCCTGCGCTTCAACACGGCCAAGTCTCTTGCCGACGCGCGGGGCGCCGGCAGCGAATGGATTCTCGCCCGGACGCGCGACGGACGGATCCTCCGGGGCGATATATTCATAGACGGCCGCATGCGCGGGCGTGGCGACGGCTAGACGCGGCTCCTTGGCATTGGTGCGCAGCTGAAAAGCCAACAGTTTTTCGCCCTCGACGTCCAGCACCCTTGCCATGCCGAGCGCCAGCTTGACCTCGGGCCTAGGCGCCTCGGCGCATGCAAGGCCGACGCCGACGTCACGCCAGCCCGTCATTTGGTTGACCAGCTTGCCAACAGAACGATGGAGTAGCCTCGGCTCGCGCCGGGGATTGGTCACGGCCAGCTGATGGATGGCTTCTCCGTAGTCGGCATCCTCAACGATTGCGAGTTCAGGCCATGAGTTTATCCAGCGAGCCGATAAAGCGAGCATCGATGCGGCCTGATCGGCTTGGTAGAATAGACGGTCGAGCGTACTGAGCTTATCGTCAGTACTTCCTTCGAAGCCTGTCTGTTCCTCAGTCTCCTCGGGGTGCTCCGCGACCCAGGCAGCCATTTGGTCCAAAGTCGCCAGTTGTCCGTACGCACCCATCTCAGCGAGGGCGGTGCGTGCGTCGGCAATGACGGTGTCGAGTTCTTCGCCAGAATTATAGATGAACTGGCTATGGCCGCCATTGTTGACCTCAGCCAAATAGTCATCGGCATGACAGGCCTGCATTGCCTTGGGGCTGATTTCGGTGGAACGGTAAAGGCCTTGCGAGACCATGGCTTCGACGAATTCTCTGATGGCTACAATGAGACCGAAAGGATTGTCGGCCGCGTCTTCCACGACTGAGCGCGGCACGATCACCGAAGATGATGGCTTGCCTGGGAATGACTGCTTGGACCGAGCCGGTGAAATGGTCGCTGATCGCTGAAATTTCTTCTTGGCCCAGCGGGAAAATCTTTCGAACACGCCAAACGCCCTTCATGCTTGCCACAACAGGATTTCTGCGGGCCAACGTGATTCTTGCATTTGACTTTCCCGTCCGCAAGCACCGACCGGTTATACTTCATTGAAGAAGGATGAGTGGAGGCGCACGGCGCATCGCGCGGTTCCGTGCGGCTACTCAGGTCAAATATAAACGACGCCGTCGCCATCCTCATTGTCGGAACGCAGCACTCTCGCCCGTCCTTGGCAAGACAGCGCCTCTCATCGGCCTTTCAGCCATGACGATTTGCGCAAACCCGGAGGTTCTCGGCCCATGCAGAAATCAGCAGCTAGGCAAGTGCAAGTGGTGATGAACGGCTTGGCCTTCGGCGAGTCGCCGCGCTGGCACGATGGCCGGCTGTGGTTCTGCAACTGGGGCACAGGCCAGATCATCGCCGTTGACGCCCTGGGCAACAGCGAGATCGTGCTCACCGTGCCGGCGACCCTGCCCTATTCCATTGACTGGCTTCCGGACGGGCGCCTGCTTGTCGTCTCCGGCCGCGAAGGGCTGATCCTCAGGCAGGAGGCAGACGGGACATTGGTCACCCATGCCGATCTGAGACAACTATCAAAGAGCCCGTGGAACGAGATCGTCGTCGATGGACGCGGCAACATCTATGTCAATGGTGGTGGGCCTGCTCCGGGTCCCGGCCAGCATTTCGGCCCCGGCACCATCGTGCTGGTCGCGCCTGACGGCTCGGTTCTGCAGGTGGCTGAGAACCTCGCCTTCGCCAATGGCATGGCGGTGACGCCTGACAACAAGACGCTTATCGTTGCCGAGTCCCACGCCAGCCGGCTGACCGCCTTCGACATCGCTGCCGACGGCCACCTTTCCAACCGCAGGATCTGGGCCAATGTCGGCAACGGTTTTCCCGACGGCATCTGCCTCGATGCCGAAGGTACGGCCTGGTACGCCGACGTTCCGAACCGGCATTGCGTGCGGGTGCGCGAGGGCGGCGCGATGCTCGAAAGCGTCGATGTCGACCGCGGCTGCTTTGCCTGCATGCTCGGCGGCAGCGAGGGAAAAACGCTGTTCATCGTCGCCGCCGAATGGCGCGGCTTCGAACATATGATCAGCGATGCCCGTACCGGCCAGGTGCTCAGCATCGAGGCTACCGCGCCGGGCGCGGGCTGGCCGTAGAAGAGCTTACACCCCGGGAATCCGCTGATAGTTGGCGATATCGGCCTTGACGCCAAGTCGCGCAATGGTCTCCTGAGGATTGAAGCCGATGCGCTCATGCGCAGCCTTGATGATCGGCACGACCTTGTCGACAGCGGCCTGCCTTTCCCATTCGACAATGGTCACGAGGTTGAACTCGCCCGGCCCCGAGAATTGCTCAAGCAGGAAATCCTGGACGAACCCTTGCTGCTGGCGCAGCAATTCATGCGTCATCCGGACCTTGGCAAGAATCTCCTCGCGGGCGTTGGCCGGAACGACAAACTTGTCCACCCGGAATACGCTGCCGCCACTAAGTGCCTGATTTATCTCACTCATATCGATTGTCTCCGTTTTGAACGACGCATCTTGCTGCGATCCAAAACGGTTTACGATCTCAACTTAAGTTGAGGTCAAGCACGAATTTTCAGCTCACCTCCGAGGTGCGGCGGCGGACGACGACGCCGAACTCGTCGCTTTCGCGGGCAATGCGCAGCCGCTCCTCGGCCTCGCTTGCCTCGCGCTGGCGGTCCCACATGGATGCATAAAGGCCGCGCTTGGCCATCAAGGCGGCATGGGTGCCGCGCTCGGCGATCTGGCCGTCCTGCAGGACGATGATCTCGTCGGCCGAAATCACTGTAGACAGCCGATGGGCGATGACGAGGGTGGTGCGGCCCTGGCTGACCAGCTCGAGTGCCGCCTGGATCTCCTGCTCGGTGTGGCTGTCCAGCGCCGAGGTCGCCTCGTCGAGCATCAGGATCGGCGGTGCCTTCAAGATGGTGCGGGCAATCGCCACCCGCTGCTTCTCGCCGCCGGACAGTTTCAACCCGCGCTCGCCGACCATTGAGCGATAGCCGTCGGGCAGCCGCTCGATGAACGGTCCGATCTGGGCCAGTTCTGCCGCCTTGCGCACATCCTCCTCGCTGGCGCCGATGCGGCCGTACCGGATGTTGTAGGCGATGGTGTCGTTAAACAGCACCGTGTCCTGCGGCACCATGCCGATGGCGGCGCGCAAGCTCTCCTGCTTGACGTCGCGAATGTCCTGGCCGTCGATCAGAATCTTGCCGCGCTGAATGTCGTAGAAACGAAACAAAAGCCGCGAAATGGTCGACTTTCCGGCTCCGGAGGGGCCGACGATGGCCACCGTCTTGCCGGCCGGCACCTCGAAGCTGATGCCTTTCAGGATCTTGCGGTTGGGGTCGTAGGAAAAATGCACGTCGCGGAACTCGACCTTGCCGGCTTCGACGACCAGTGGCTTGGCGCCCGGCCGATCGACGATCTCGCGCTTGACGTCGAGCAGATCGAACATGTTTTCGATGTCGGTCAGGCCCTGGCGAATTTCGCGATAGATCATGCCGATGAAATTCAGCGGCACCGAAAGCTGCATGAGCATGGCGTTGACGAAGACGAAATCGCCGACGCTCTGTGTGCCTGCCTTTACCTCGAGCGCCGACATCACCATGACGACGGTCATGCCGATGCCGAAGATCACACCTTGGCCGAAGTTCAGCCAGCCAAGCGAGGTCCAAGTCCTGGTCGCCGCCACCTCATAGCGCGCCGTGGACCGGTCGAAGCGCTCGGCCTCCATGGCTTCGTTGTTGAAATATTTGACTGTTTCGTAGTTGAGCAGCGAATCGATCGCCTTCGTGCTGGCTTCATTGTCGCTGTCGTTCATCTCGCGGCGGATCGAAATGCGCCAATCGCTCGCCCTGACGGTGAACCAGACATAGAGCCATACCGTGACCGCGATCACCAAGACGTATTGCCAGCCATAGGTGACGGCGAAGATGCCGGCGGTGAGCGCGAATTCGACGATTGTCGGTGCCGTGGCCAGCATGGTGAAGCGGACGATCGTCTCGATGCCCTTGGTGCCGCGCTCGATGACGCGCGACAGTCCGCCGGTGCGCCGTTCGAGGTGGAAGCGCAGCGACAGTTCGTGCATGTGGACGAAGGTGCGGAAGGCGAGCCGGCGCACCGCATGCTGGCCGACCCGAGCAAACAGGGCGTCGCGCAACTGGTTGAAGCCGAGCTGCACCAGCCGCACGGCATTGTAGGCGACAACCAGCATGACCGGCGCCAGCAGGAAGGCCGGCAGCGGCGGCGGCGATTTGGCATCGCCGGCCAGTGCGTCGGTCGCCCATTTGAAGAAATAGGGTCCGGCCACCAGGGTCAGCTTGGCAACGACCAGCAGTACGGTTGCCCACACCACCCGAGCCCTTAGGTCGGCGCGGTCGGCCGGCCACATATACGGCCAGAGATTGCGCAACGTTCTGAAGGTCGAGCCGGAATCGGCGGAAACGGTTTTCTCGGCCATTCTTGTTTACCTTTTATATCTTAGCGGCCGGAGCAGCAGGAATCGACCAGCGCGGCTAACGATGCGGAAACATCGGCGAGCGCGGCACGGTCGAGTTCATAGCGCGAGCGCTGGCGGTCAGGCTCGAAGCGGATCAGCCCGGCCTCGACCAGTATCTTCAAATGCTGGGAAACGGTGGACTGCGCCAGGTCGAGATGCTCGACGACCTCGCGGCAGCAGCAGGAACGGCTGGCGGAAAGGAGTTTGAGAATGTCGATCCGCGCTGGATGCGAAAGGGCCGCGAGCCGGACAGCGACGGCGCGGCTATCCGGCGTGCAGTTGGCCGGCGCGTGTTCATCTGCCGCGCGGCGTCGGTCCGTTACGAGGGGGGATTCGGTCATCGTCCATCGGCGATAAACGATGACTGGCCCTGCCGCAAGCTATCCTGATGGGCAGAACGCTACTCGGCCTTGGCTGGCGCCGTCGTCATCTGGTCACCCATTGCCTTGAGATCGGCGGGCTCGCCTTCCTTCGATTTCTCCGGCACCTTGAACACCTGCCCCGGCCAGATGCGGTTCGGATTGCTGATCTGGTCCTGGTTGGCGAGATAGATGGTCGAGTAGCGCATGCCCTGGCCATAGACCCGCTGCGAAATCCGCCACAGCGTGTCATGGCGGCGGATAATGACTGCGCCATCGGCATGTTCGAGCTTTGGAGCCACGGTCTCGGGAGTTTCGCCCGAAGGCGTTGTGGCCATTTCGGCCGGAGCCTCGGTGGCAGGAGTGGGCGCAGTTGCGGGCGTTTCGGCGACTGTTGCCGGTGTAGCCGGCGCGGCTTTGGTCGCCGGAGCATTCGGCTCGGCTGGTTTTATCTCGGCAGGCTTTGGCTCGGCGGGCGCGACGGCGGCA
The DNA here is from genome assembly GCF_042295465.1 of Mesorhizobium sp. ISC25. Lineage (NCBI taxonomy): Bacteria > Pseudomonadati > Pseudomonadota > Alphaproteobacteria > Hyphomicrobiales > Phyllobacteriaceae > Mesorhizobium > Mesorhizobium sp. ISC25. The sequence continues at coordinate 2,033,606 of NZ_CP135441.1, forward strand.
ACCGCCTCGCCCGGCTCGCGTTCGAACGGCACGGCGGCACGAGCCACCACCGTCACCCCGTCGGCGTCGAGCGCGTCGACATGAATGGTGTAGGTGCCGACCGGAATGTCGCGTGTCGCTTCGACCAGGAAGTGGCGGTCCGGCGAGGTCTTCGCGTCGCCGAGCAGGATATCGTTGGCATAGGCGCGCACCTTGCGGCCGGGATCAGCGACGCCGGCAACGAAAATCTTGTCGCCGTCGATTTCGACGGCTTCGACGACGATCTTGGGCTCCGCCGCGGGAGCGGCAGGCGCTGCCGGTGTGGCGGGCGCTGCCGGAGCCGGTGCGGCTTCAATGACGGCCGGGGCGGCTGGCGCCGGCGCGGCGGCGGCCGGCAGTTCGGTGCCGGTGGCAGGCGGCGAGGCATCAGATTTTGCCTCAGGAGCCGGAACAGTGAGCAGTTCGGACGGCTTGCCCGGCTCCTCGACCATTGCCAGGACTTGGCCGGCGGAATTCTGGGGGATCGAAACAACGGCCGTCTGCGCCGAGGCGATCACGACATTGCCAGCCGTAGAGCGCAGTGTGATCGTGTAGTCGCCGGGCTTCAGCGGATCGTCGAGAATAATGGCAAAGGCGCCGTCGGGACCGGCGACCGTCGAGCCGAGCACAGTCGAACCGTTGAGAATCTCGACCTTGGCGTTGGGCGGCGCATAGCCAGCGACGACGATCGAGCCGTTACTTTCGACGCGCACGATGTCGAAGGTCGGCACGATTGCACCTGCTGCGGCCGGCGCGGCGGGCGCTGCCGCATCGGTGGACGCGGCGGGCGCAGGCGGCAGCCGGCCCTCGGTCGCCGGAGCGGCCGGTTTCGAAGCCGGCGGCGTCAGCGCAGCAACCTCCGCAGGCGGTGTGGAATTGAGATACGGGTCGAGTGCGCCCGATACATAGGCGGTTCCGGCCGCGGCGACAGAGCCGCCAGCCGCGAACAAAAACGCCTTCAATGGATTAATAGCCATGTTTCCCTGCCCCTTAGCCACCTAATTTCGGTCTAGCCTGTTTTGCCAAAGCCGACAAGAAAAAGCCCGCCCCGGGGCTTGACCATGCCAATAGTCCCTATCACCAATCATAACATGAACACGATTCGATCTGTCTGCGTCTATTGCGGCTCGTCCCCGGGCCGAGATGAAACCTATATCAAGGCCGGACACCTGCTTGGCCGCTCGATCGCCAAGTCCGGCCTGCGTCTGATTTATGGCGGCGGCACTAAAGGTATCATGGGTGCCGTCGCTGAAGGGGCATTAAAGGCTGGCGGCAAGGTAACGGGCATCATTCCACGTTTTCTGATCAACCGGGAGGCGACCGAAACCGCGCTTAACCGGCTTGACGAGCTCGTCATCACCGACAACATGCACGAGCGCAAACACAGGATGTTCGAGAAATCCGACGCCTTTGTGGCGTTGCCCGGCGGCATCGGCACGGTCGAGGAGATCGTCGAGATCATGACTTGGGCGCAGCTCGGCCATCATCGCAAGCCGATCGTCTTCGGCAACATTGGAGGGTTCTGGGATCCGATGCTGGCGTTGCTCGACCACATGGCAACGGAGGGCTTCATCCACACGGCGCAACGGGTCAAGCCGCTGGTGGTCGAGGACCCGGAAGCAATCGTCGCCGCTATCATGGTGGCGGGCTCCTCCGTAGATGCACCGACGGAGGGCGTGCAGTCGGTGATTGATAAGATGTAGAGTGAATGGTGAATGGTGAATGGTGAATGGTGAATGGTGAAGTACAAGACCTTCCGAACCGGCGCCTGTCTATCCCCTACTGACTATTCACCATTCACTATTCACTATTCACCCCTGCCCTACCGCCCTCCTTAAGTCCGCAATGACCGCACGCTTGTCCTGACTTCTTCGTTAGGCGGCTCGAGCGGATGCGGCAACGGTCTTGCGCGCCGAAGAAAACATCGACCAGGAGTACATCGCCAGCGCCGCCCAGATCAGCCCGAAGGCTATGGCCTGAACGGTGCCGAAAGGTTCGCCGAAAATCAGCACCGCGATCAAAAAGACGATCGTCGGCGCGATATATTGCATGATGCCGATGGTGGAGAGGCGCAGCAGCCGGGCGCCGAACGCAAACAACAGCAGCGGCACGGCGGTGACCGGACCGCAGCCAATCAGCAAGGCGGTGTCGTTCAGCGAGCTGGAGACGAAATGATCCTGTCCTGTGGCGATCAGGAAGACGATGTAGCCGAACGCCGGCACCGACAGCAGCAGCACTTCAAGCAGGAAGCCCTGGCTCGGGCCGATTGGCAGCGTCTTGCGGAAGAAGCCATAGGCGGCAAAGGAAAAGGCCAGCACCAGCGACACCCAAGGCAGCTTGCCCGCGTTGATGGTCAGCACCGCGACCGCGATTGCTGCCAGCACCACCGCCGCGATCTGCAGGCGGTCGAGCCGCTCGCCGAGCAGCAGCGCGCCGACAACGACGCTGACCAGCGGGTTGATGTAATAGCCGAGCGCCGTCTCGATGGTGCGGTCGACCGCGATCGCCCAGACATAGATGCCCCAGTTGACCGAGATCAGCGCCGCCGTCAGCACCGCCATCGAAATGATGCGCGGCGAACGAACTGCCGCTTTGAAATCGGCGGTGCGACCGGCCCAGACCAGGACAGCGGCCGCGATTGGCACCGACCAGACGATGCGGTGGGCGATGACTTCGGCCAGCGGCAGATGTGCGACAGCCTTCATGTAGAAGGGCAGCAGCCCCCAAAGCAGGTAGGCGCCGAGGGCCAGCAGGAAGCCGCGACGAGCTTTGGTGTCGGTCTCGATTTGAAGTGCTTGGGTAGTCATGGCCCAAGGCTATGCGCCAGCAGCTTGCCCAAAACCATCGCAAATTGCTGATGGATCAATGGAGTCTCGCTGATGGTTCAACGCTACTCCGCCGCCGCCAATCCCGCCATGTCGCGGTTCTTCATCAGCTTGTAGACGATCGAATCCATCAGCGCCTGGAACGAAGCATCGATGATGTTTTCGGAGACGCCGACCGTCCACCAGCGCGCGCCGGTGCCATCATGCGATTCGATCAGCACGCGGGTGATCGCCTCGGTGCCGCCATTGAGGATACGCACCTTGAAGTCGGCCAGTTCGAGATCGGCGATCTCGCTCTGGAATTTGCCGAGATCCTTGCGCAGCGCAATGTCGAGCGCGTTGACCGGGCCATGGCCTTCGGCGACCGACATCTTCTCCTCGCCCTCGACCAGCACCTTCACGATCGCCTCCGAGACCGTCTTCAGCTGGCCGTTGGCGTCGAAGCGGCGCTCGACCATGCAGCGGAAGGAGGTGACGCGGAAGAATTCCGGCAGGCCGTGCAGCATCTTGCGCGCCAGAAGCTCGAAGCTGGCGTCGGCTCCCTCGTAGGCGTAGCCCTCGGCCTCGCGCTCCTTGACCACGGCGATCAGCGCATCGAGGCGATGGTCGTCCCGGGGCATGTCGATGCCGCGCCGTTTCAGCTCGGCCAAGAAATTGGCCTTGCCTCCTTGGTCCGAAACCATGACGCGGCGGCGGTTGCCGACCGTTTCTGGCGGCACATGCTCATAGGTCGCCGGCTCCTTGGCCAGTGCCGAGGCATGGATGCCGGCCTTGGTGGCGAAAGCGGAGGCACCGACATAGGGCGCCTGCGCTTCCGGCGCGCGGTTCAGCAACTCGTCGAAGGCGCGGGACAGGCGCGATACACCGGTCAACGCCTCTGCCGAAATCCCTGTGGCAAAGCGGCGGGAAAACGCTGGCTTCAACGCCAATGTCGGCACGATCGAGATCAGGTTGGCGTTGCCGCAGCGCTCGCCGATACCGTTCAGCGTGCCCTGGATCTGGCGCACGCCGGCCTCCACGGCAGCAAGCGAATTTGCCACCGCCTGGCCTGTGTCGTCATGGGCGTGGATGCCGAGATGGTCGCCCGGTATGCCAGCGGCGATCACCTTTTCGACGATGGCGCGCACCTCGGAGGGCTGCGTGCCGCCATTGGTGTCGCACAGCACCACCCAGCGCGCGCCGGCTTTATAAGCCGTCCTGGCGCAGGCCAGCGCATAATCGGGGTTGGCCTTGAAGCCGTCGAAGAAATGCTCGCAGTCGACCATCGCCTCCTTGCCGGCAGTGAGCGCCGCCTCGACCGAGGCCTTGATCGCCTCGAGGTTCTCCTCATTGGTGCAGCCGAGCGCGACGCGGACATGGTAGTCCCAACTCTTGGCGACGAAGCAGATGGCGTCCGACTTCGACTGGACCAGCGCGGCAAGGCCGGGATCGTTCGAGATCGACACTCCTGCCCGTTTGGTCATGCCAAAGGCAACGAACTTGGCATCGGCCGTGCGACGCTCGGCAAAGAAGGCGGTGTCGGTTGGATTAGCGCCGGGGTAGCCGCCCTCGACGTAGTCGACGCCGAACTCGTCGAGCAGCTTGGCGATGGCGATCTTGTCCTCGACGGAAAAGTCGATACCCGGCGTCTGCTGACCATCGCGCAGCGTGGTGTCGAACAGATATAGGCGCTCGCGAGCCATGGTCATTTCCCGGCAAACATGTCCGTTGCGCGGATCAGCCTGTCGAGGATGCCCGGCTCCGAATAGGCGTGGCCGGCGCCTTCGATCAGATGGAAGTCCGCTTTCGGCCACGCCTTGTGCAGCGCCCAGGCATAGCGCGCCGAGCAAGGCATGTCGTAGCGGCCGTGAACGATGGTACCCGGGATATCCTTAAGCTTCCATGCATCGCGCAGCAGCTGTCCCTCTTCAAGCCAGCCGGCATGGACGAAGTAGTGGTTCTCGATGCGGGCGAAAGCCAGGGCATAATCATCCTGGCCGAAGGGACCACTGGTTTCCGGTTCCGGCAGCAGCGTGATCGTCTCGCCCTCCCACAGGCTCCAGGCGCGAGCGGCCTCGACCCGCGCCACAGGATCGCTGCCGACCAGCCGTTTGCGATAGGCGGCCATCATGTCGCCACGCTCAGCCTCCGGGATCGGCGCCAGAAACCGCTCCCACTTGTCGGGGAACATCTCTGACACGCCGAACTGGTAATACCATTCGAGTTCGGCGCGAGTCAGCGTGTAGATGCCGCGCACGACCAGTTCGCTGACCCGCTCGGGGTGTTTCTCGGCATAGGCCAGTGCCAGCGTCGAACCCCACGAGCCGCCGAACACCAGCCATTTGTCGAAGCCGCACATTTTTCGCAGGCGCTCGATGTCGGCGACCAGGTGCCAGGTGGTGTTGGCTTCGAGAGAGGCATTGGGCGTCGATTTTCCGCAGCCGCGCTGGTCGAACAGGACGACGTCGTACAGTTTCGGATCGAACAGCCGCCGGTGCTTTGGCGAGATGGTGCCGCCCGGCCCGCCATGCAGGAACACAGCCGGCTTGGCACCGCGGGTGCCGGAGCGCTCCCAATAAACCTGATGGCCATCGCCAACGTCGAGCATGCCGGACTCGAAAGCCTCGATCTCGGGATAGAGGGTACGGAATTCGCTGCTCATAATTTCAAGCCCTGCTGCGGCCAGTTGGCCGTCTCGTGATCGGGATGCTGGAAGGAGATGATGGATTCCTGTCGCGCGTAGAAATCCGGGTCGTCATGGATCGGCGCGTCGAAGATCGTCTCGACCCAGGGCAGCCTGGCGGCGTAGTTGACCTGGATCTGCGGCGCCAGATCGGAACGGTCGTCGAAGGCGCCGATGGCGATCTCCAGCGCACCGGGCTGGCGGTAGGTCAGCGGTGTGCCGCAGCGGGCGCAGAAGCCGCGATCGATGTTGACCGACGACTGAAAGTAACTCGGCTCCTCGCGCACCCATTCGACGCCGTCGCTCGGCACTGTCACCAGCGCGCCGAAAAACGACCCGAACTGTTTCTGGCACATGCGGCAATGACAAATGGACGGGCGGCCGAGCGCCCCGTGGATGCGGAAGCGCACGGCGCCGCACTGGCAGCCGCCGGTACGAACGGTTTCGGTCATGATTTTTCCTCCGTCGGCCATTGTTCGGTGTCGTGGTCGGGATGTTGGTAGGAGACGAGATCGGCGAGATAGGAGGCAGACGAAACGTCGGCCATTGTCTCCTCACCGGGCAATTCGTGGACGTGATCTACGTAGGGGAGCTTGGCTTCGACACCCCATTGGATGGTCGGCGCGATCTCCTCGGGGTGGTCGAATGCAGCGATGGCGAGCGCCACGCCGTCGGGCGCTTCGAAGGTCAGCGGCGTACCGCATTCGGCGCAGAAACCGCGCAAAGCCGCATTGGACGAGCGGAAGCGTTTGGGCTCACCGCGCGTCCAGTCCAGCCTTGCGCCGCGCACCGAGACCAGCGGCAGGTAGAAATTGCCGCTCGCCTTCTGGCACATGCGGCAATGGCAGACGGAAGCATCGCCGAGCGCGCCTTCGACGCGGAAGCGCACCGCGCCGCACTGGCAGCCGCCTGAATACACCGGTTTGTTGTCGAGGCTCATCGCGCATTACTCCGGAGCATGGCAGACCGCCTCGATATTGTTGCCGTCCGGATCGAAGACGAAGGCAGCGTAATAGTTGGGGTGGTAGTGCGGTCGCAGGCCCGGCCCGCCATTGTCCTTGCCGCCGGCGGCGATCGCAGCGGCGTGAAAGGCTTCGACCTCGGCGCGGCCGCGCGCGGTGAAAGCGACATGCTGATGATCCTTCGGCTTGTCCTTGCCGGCATGCAGCCAAAACACCGGCCGGTCGCGGCCGTAACCGCCGACCTTGGCGCCACCGGTGTATTCCTGCGGCACCATATAAAGCAGCGAGGCGCCGAGCGGCGCCATCGCCCTGTCGTAAAAAGCCTTCGACGCGTCGAAATCCGAAACGGTGATGCCGAGATGATCGATCATCTTTTTACCTCCCAGGTGGTGATGCGTTCGCCGGTGACGGGGTCCTTGCCGTCCTTCAACTGGATGCCTTGCGCCAGCAACTCGTCGCGGATGCGGTCGGCGTCGGCCCAGTTCTTGGCGGCGATCAGCGCGAGCCGTTTGGCGATTCTGTTGTTGATTGTCTCCCTAAGCTGCTCGATATCCACACCTGCGCTAGCAGCTCTCTTACTAGTCCAGGACTGGATTGATTGATGTTCGAAGCCGAGTACATCGAGGCAGAACCGTAGCCTTGATCCAAAGGCGCCTTCAACGTCGTGGACAATTTTGTTCCGTAACGTTTGGACATATTTGATTGCCTCGGTCGTATTTAAGTCGTCGCCCAAAACCCGTAAAAACTCTGTATCTCGAACGCCGTTAGGATATTGGGAACCGAGCGTTATGAGATCGTTTGCGATCTTCAGAGCCTCTTCCAGCTTGCGCACGGAAAAGTCGATCGGCTCGCGATAGTGCGTCATCAGCATCGCCAGCCTGAGCACCTCGCCCGGCCATTTGCGGCCGCCAAAGGTCTCCGTCTCCAGCAATTCGGTGATCGAATAGAAATTGCCCAGGCTCTTGGACATCTTCTGCCCTTCGACCTGCAGGAACCCATTGTGCATCCACACCTTGGCCATCGTTTCGGTGCCGTGGGCGCAACGCGACTGCGCGATCTCGTTCTCGTGGTGCGGAAAGATCAGGTCGAGACCACCGCCATGGATGTCGAACACCTCGCCGAGATAGGCGGCCGACATCGCCGAGCACTCGATGTGCCAGCCCGGCCGACCCCTGCCCCACGGGCTGTCCCAGCCCGGTTCCTCGGGCGAAGACAATTTCCACAGCACGAAATCCTGCGGGTTCTTCTTGTGCGCGTCGACGGCGACGCGGGCGCCGGCCTGCTGCTCGTCGAGATTGCGCTTCGACAACTGCCCATAATCCGGCATGGAAGCGGTGTCGAACAGGACTTCTCCAGCCGCGACATAGGCATGGCCGCGTTCGATCAAGCGTTGAATCAAGAAGATCATGTCGACCTTGCCGTCGGGCCTGGGCTCGACGAACTCGGTGGCGCGCGGCTCGACCGTCGGCTCCAGGCAACCGAGCGCCGCCACGTCCTTGTGGAACTGACCGGCGGTCTTTTCGGTGACCCGCCTGATCGCTTCGTTCAGCGACAGCTTGCCCGATGCAATCTCGTCGCCGAAATCACGCAGTGCGCGGGCGTTGATCTTGTCGTCGACGTCCGTGATGTTGCGGACGTAAGTGACTTGCGCTTGCCCGTAGAGATGGCGCAGCAAACGGAACAGCACGTCGAAGACGATCACCGGCCGCGCATTGCCGATATGGGCGAAGTCGTAGACCGTCGGGCCGCAGACGTACATGCGCACGTTGCGCGGATCGATCGGGAAGAAATCTTCCTTGCTCCGCGTTAGCGTGTTGTAGAGGCGCAGGCTCTTCGATGCGTCAGACATACGTGCGTTTCCGGTGCGTTACTTTGTTTGAGCATGATCTTTTGGGATCCTGCTCTGGATGGAGTCGGTTACGCCGAGGCGCAAATCGGGCTCCAGCCTGCTGGCCGGGGCGTTTGTCCAATCTGGGAGGAGATGAGGCGAAAACGTCCAGGACCAGCGCGAGGCTAGCCGATAATGCAAATGCCACAAATGGCGAAAGACGTTCTCATGGCCGGCTTTATCGCCTTGCCCGGTGTTGCCGTCAAGTCGCTACCTTCGCCAAAAATATCGTTGGCTCACAGGAATTGAGCCATTGAAACATTTTATTAAACAGGTCGGCACTGTCATGAAACATTCGCCGGCTAGATCAGCAAGCGTCACGATTTGGTCGGATTCGGCCAGCAAACGCAGACACGAAGACGTTACCAGGGAAGAGAACAATGCCTAAGCAAGAATCCAACCGCGCCAAGCAACCGGCGCTTGCCAGCCACTACCGGGCGATCGGCCCGGCAGCAATCGTCGCAGCTCTTCTGCACACCGCGAAGAAGAAGAAGCCGGCGCAGAAGATCGTTTCGCCGCGCGCTGCCTGAGAATGCCGTCGGGAAAGACTGAGGCGCTCACGGCGAACCAGTAATAGTAGCTTTTGCTAAAATAAACTCATCTGACTGTCGTTCGCGCCGGACTTCTGGCGCTTGACCTTCTCGGGCTCAGGCTCGACGACGCCCTTCTCCTGAATCTCCGGCCCGGTATTGGCGACCTTGTTGACGAGGTCGGAAACCGGGATCGCTTCGAAGAAATCGGGCTGGGCGGGTCTCAGCAGATCGGCCACGTCGCGCGGCTCGAGCGTGCGGCAATCCAGCCAGCGCGCGAAATCCTCGGGATGGATCACTACCGGCATGCGGTCGTGGATATGGGCAGTATCGGCATTGGCGTGGGCGGTCAGAATGGCGCCGGTATCCATTTCCGAGCCGCCCGGCTCGGCATAGGTCTCAATCAGCCCGGCGAAGGCGACAAGCCCGCCACGCCTTGGCCGCACCCAATAGGGCTGCCCTCTTCTGCCACCGGTTTGGTGCCATTCGTAGAATCCCGAAGCCGGCACCAGGGCGCGGCGATGGCGCATGGCAGCGCGAAACGACGCCTTTTCCGAAGCCCCCTCGGAACGCGCGTTGAACAGCAGCGGGAAGTTGCGCGTATCCTTGACCCAGGCCGGGATCAGGCCCCAGCGCACCAGAATCGAGCGGCGGTCGGGCAGGTTCGAGCCCGGCGCCTGCGTCAATCCGGCGAGCGCCATCAGCACCGGCTGCGTCGGCGCGATGTTGTAGCGGGCCGGAAACTCCTCAACTTCCGCCAGGCCGAGAAAGGCGGCGGTCTGGTCCGCAGTAGCTGTCAAAGCAAAGCGTCCGCACATGAATTCAGCTTTCGAATTGGTGGCATATGAAAGTGGCCATGGAACCCGCCTTTCGCAACCGCTAAAGCTGTTTGCCGACGGCCGGTCCACAACGGGCTGTGCCAATCGAGCGATCCGGAGCCCATGGAAGCACGCAAGATCATTCCGGCAGTCTCGGTCTGCGTCGTGCGCGAGAACACGGTGCTGCTGGTCAAGCGGGCGGCCAGGCCGCCCTCGCAAGGCCTCTATGCCTTTCCCGGCGGCAAGGTCGAAGCCGGCGAGACGCTGGCACAGGCAGCACGGCGCGAATTGCTGGAAGAGACCGGATTGCAGGCGCGCAGCTACCGGCCGCTGCGGGAAATCCACATCGACGGCAGCGGCGACGGGCATCCGGTCGACTACTGGCTGACGGTGTTTGGGGCCAATTATGCCGGCGGCGAGGCGGTTGCCAGCGACGACGCCGAAACCGCGGCTTTCTATACGCTGGCCGAAATGACGGCGATGCCGCTCGCCGATGCAGTGTTTGAAATTGCCGACGATCTACTCGGCCCCAACAAGGACGGCGAGACCTGAGCCAGAGAATCGCCTTGCAGGCGACAAATTGTTTCAGCACAAAGCCTCATGAGCCGCACGTCCTCGTTTCTCGCCGCCTGCCTCGCCGTCAGTGTGAGTTTCGGCGTGCGTCCGGCAATCGCCGCCGAAGCGCCATTCGAGCCTGGGCTGATGCGGCTGGCGGAAGTGCTCGGTTCTCTGCATTTCCTGCGTAATCTGTGTGGCGAGAAAGGCGACCGGTGGCGAGCCGAGATGGAAAAACTGATCGCATCGGAAAATCCGAACCCGGAGCGGCGCGCCCGCTTCATCGCCAGCTTCAACCGCGGCTACCGGTCCTTCGGCGGCACTTATACCCAATGCACCGCCTCGGCGACGGAAGCCATCAGCCGCTACATGAAGGAAGGCGAGACACTGTCTCGCGACATAGCCTCTCGCTACGGAAACTGACGGCGGCTGCTGCCGTTCCGGCAAACCGGCATCAAGCGCCGGCGCTGTGGGCGGCGGACGCGTTCGACACTTCTCCGCTTGCCTCGAGTGAGGCCTTGGTGCAAACCTGATGTTGCACTTTTGCAACTATGTTAACGAAACGTTAGCGCGCGAATGTGAAATTAACTCAAACTGAAGGTTTCCGTCCCCTTGGCCGGCCTAATCGGCTAAGTTTGAAATGGATCGGACGCAGGTTTGCTGGACGCGACGGAATTTGTAGAAAACGACCAAAAAAATGTCGCATTTACAAATACTTACTGCGCCTGCGTGTAAAAGGGACAACTCAAGCTTGATCCCTATCCAACGGATCACCGCTTGAAAGGGTGGACATCGCAATGGAACATGGCGTCAACGACATCGACGCGCTGGTCAGGGAAGAAAAGCGCCTGACCGCCGTGGAAAGCCACAGCGAAGCCTGGGCAGAGGGATTGTCGGCCGGGATCGAGCCGGAAATCATCGCCGAGGCAGCCCTCGAAACGGCATTCGGCGAAATGCTGCGCACCAATGGCGAGACCTCGGCGCTTGCCCTGCTCGATCGCATGCGTGAAAAGGTGATTGCCGGGGCCTTCGAGCCCGAAAGGCTGCGGCACTGACCCCGGTTCTTTGACGACGGCGCGCCGCCGGACATCATGTCCGGGCACATGGATGGGCTGGAACCAGGGAGTAGCAGGCGGTGAATTTTTCGATATCAGGCAAGCCGCGCGGCCTGGTCCTCAGCATTTGGCTTACTGCTTCCTGCGCCACGATTCCCCTTGCACTGTTTCTTGCGAGTAGTCCCGCTCACGCCCTCAGCGAGATCAAGCGCGAAGACCTGCCTTCGCCGGTCACACCGCCGCCCGACGGCGACATGTCGCCGCCTGGAAGTACCGTGCCGATGCCCGGCCCGCTCGGCACGACACCACCTGCAGCCAGCCAGCCGACTCCGTCCGACGAGCCAGAGCAAACCGAACCGAAAGAGCCAGCGGACGATGGCGGGATGGCCAATCCGCATGTCGATCCGGACGCGCCTGTGCCCGAAGTCGTCTACGACCTTGCCAAGTTGCCGGAACCGGTCAGGCGCATGCACGATCTGATCGTCGAGGCCTGCAAGAGCGGCGACATCGAAAGACTGCGGCCGCTGATCGGCACGGGCGACATGATGACCCAATTGTCGCTGGGCGACATGGAGGGCGACCCGATCGCCTTCCTGAAAGGCCTTTCGGGCGACACGGAAGGCCAGGAAATCCTCGCCATTCTGGAAGAGGTGCTCAATGCCGGCTATGTCCACGTCGATGCAGGCACTCCGCAGGATCTCTACGTCTGGCCGTATTTTTTCGCCCTGCCGCTGGACAAGCTCGATGCCAGGCAGCGGGTCGAGTTGTTTAAGATCGTCACCGCCAGCGACTATGACAACATGAAGCAGTTCGGTGCCTACATCTTCTACCGAGTCGGCATCACGCCGACCGGGCAATGGACGTTCTTCGTCGCTGGGGACTGAGTGGTCTAGCCTGGCCCTTATCGAGGCAGGGAGCTTAGCGCGCGAGCGCCTCGGAAAACTCCACCGCCTTGCCTTGGCCCGGCGTGGCAATCTCGCCTTCCCACATCACGCGCCGGCCACGAACGATGGTGCCGACCGGCCAGCCGGTCACCTGCCTGCCGTCATAAGGGGTCCAGCCGGCCTTGGAGCCTTGCTGGGCGTTGGCGATGGTCTCGCGGCGCTTCAGATCGACGATGGTCAGATCGGCGTCGTAGCCGGCGGCAATACGGCCTTTCCTGGCGATGCCGAAAATACGCTGCGGGCCGTGGCTGGTCAGGTCGACAAAGCGCTGCAACGTCAGCCGGCCGGCGTTGACATGGTCCAGCATGATCGGCACCAAAGTCTGCACCCCGGTCATGCCGGACGGCGACGCCGGATAAGGCTTTGCCTTCTCGGCCAGCGTGTGCGGCGCATGGTCGGAGCCGAGCACGTCGACAACGCCCTGCGCAATGCCCTGCCAGACCCCGTCGCGATGGCGCGTGGCGCGCACCGGCGGGTTCATCTGGATCAGGGTGCCCAACTGCGCATAATCATCGGCGCTCAGCGTCAGATGATGCGGCGTCGCCTCGCAGGTCGCGACATCCTTGTGCTGTTCGAGGAAGCCTATCTCCTCGGCGGTCGAGATGTGCAGCACATGGATCCGGGCGCGGACCTGGCGCGCGATGCGCACAAGGCGCTCTGTGCAGCGCAATGCTGCGATCTCGTCGCGCCACACCGGATGTGAGGACGGATCGCCCGCGATGCGCTCGCCAAGCCGCTCTCGCAGCCGGAACTCGTCCTCAGAGTGAAAGGCGGCGCGGCGGCGTGTGTTCCTCAGGATCGAGGCAACGCCTTCGTCGTCCTCGACCAGCAGGTCGCCGGTGGACGAGCCCATGAACACTTTTATGCCGGCCGCACCCGGCAGGCGCTCGAGATCGCCAGCGTCTTTCGCATTGTCGCGGGTGCCGCCGACCCAGAAGGCAAAGTCGCAATGCATGCGGCCGGTGGCATGCCGCACCTTGTCGGCAAGGGTTGCCTCGCTGGTGGTCAGCGGATTGGTGTTCGGCATCTCGAAGACGGCGGTGACGCCGCCAAGCACCGCTGCCCGCGAGCCCGTCTCCAGATCTTCCTTGTGCTCCAGTCCCGGCTCGCGGAAATGCACCTGGCTGTCGACGACGCCCGGCAGGATGTGCAGCCCGTGGCAGTCGATCGTCTCGCCAGCCGATGCCTGGCGGAGGTCGCCGATGGCAGCGATGCGCCCACCATTGATACCGACGTCGCGAAAACCCTCGCCGTCGTGATTGACCACGGTGCCGCCTGTCAGGATGAGATCGTAGATGGAGGCCATACGGATCCGGTCTCTTGCGGGGGAAGTGCCAGCGGCTTACGTAATGGCCGATAGTTTTGCAAGCTCAGGCTCGTTTTCCCACCATGCCCTTTGCCTCGCTCAGAGATCGCGCACTCGTTTCCGTGTCCGGGCCGGATGCCGAGCACTTTTTGCAGAACATCCTGACCACCGACCTCGACGCGCTCGGCAGCGCCGAAGCAAAGCCCGGCGCGCTGCTGACGCCGCAAGGTAAGATCCTTTTCGACTTCCTGATCTCGCGCGCTGGCGAAAATGCTTTCCGGCTCGAATGCCGTGCTGAGACCGCCGATGACTTCATGCGCCGGCTGACGCTCTACAAGTTGCGCGCCAAAGTCCAAATTGCCAAGCTGGATCAGCCGGTTGTGACCGTCCTGTGGGAAAGCGATTCAACTGCCTCGCAATTTGAATCAGCGCCGTTTGCCGATGCGCGGTTCGTCGATACTATAGTCAAGCGCTTCTATGATGGCACCTCCGAAGGAGGCGACCTTGTCGCATGGCAAGCCTTTCGCATCGCCCATGGCATTGCCGAAAGCGGCGCGGACTACCAGCTCGGCGATGCGTTTCCGCATGATGTGCTTCTCGACGAGATCGGCGGCGTCGGCTTCAAGAAGGGCTGCTATGTCGGCCAGGAGGTCGTCTCGCGTATGCAGCATCGCGGCACTGCCAGGCGCCGGGTGTTGATCGTCTCGGCTGAACGCTCCCTGCCCGCCTCGGGCGCAGAGTTGACAGTGGAGGGGCGACCGGTCGGCACGCTTGGCTCGACCGCCGGCACGACAGGCCTTGCCATTACCCGCATCGACCGGGTCAAGGCAGCGCTCGACGCCGGCCTGCCGATCCTGGCTGACGATGTCGCCGTGTCGCTCGCCATCCCATCCTGGGCGAAATTCAGCTTTCCGCAGGAAGCCGTCGGCGCGGAGGACGCCTGATGGCGGCCGATCGCGCCGGGGCGCCGCCGCGCGCCTGGCAGCGCATGCTGTCCGGGCGACGGCTCGATCTTCTCGACCCCTCGCCGCTCGACATCGAGATCTCAGATATCGCGCACGGCCTTGCCCGCGTCGCGCGGTGGAACGGCCAGACCAGAGGCGAGCACGCCTTTTCGGTCGCCCAGCATTCGCTGCTGGTCGAAACGCTTGTCGGCGAGCTGATGCCGGATGCCGACGCCGATGCGCGGTTGGCGGCACTGCTGCACGACGCGCCGGAATATGTCATCGGCGACATGATCTCGCCGTTCAAATCCGTTATGGGCGGCAGCTACAGGGATTGCGAGATCAGGCTGCAGCGCGCCATCCATCTGCGCTTTTCACTGCCGGCCGAACTCGACGCGGGACTGCGCAAGGAGATCAAGCGAGCGGATCAGATCGCCGCTTATTTCGAAGCAACGCTGCTTGCGGGTTTTTCGACGGCAGAGGCGACGGAGTTCTTCGGCAGGCCGCGCGGCTTCAACGCCGAGCGTTTCGACGTCACGCCGCGCTCGGTGACTTGGGCGCAGAATGCCTTTCTCAAACGCTTTGCGGCGATCGAAAAGTCGCGACGCCAGACTGCCGTTCCAGCCGACTGAAAACGGTAAATTAACCGGCAGGGACAACAGTGCCGTGGTAAACCATGGTCCATAGGCTTGCCTCATGCCCGTTGCCGGTATCAAGGCTGGTTCGTCCGTCCGCCGACGGAGGGCCAAAGGCGTTGGTCAGCCGCAACCTATTGAAGACGAGCTGCGCGAACAGAACGAGCGTTTTTCGGCAGCGGTCGAGAACATGTCGCATGGCCTGTGCATGTTCGATGCCGATGAACGGATGATCATCTGCAACAGGAACTACATCAGCATCTTTCGCCTCGACGCCGAAGTGGTGCGGCCCGGCATCCGGTTTTTCGACATCCTCCAGCACAGCGTGGATATCGGCATCGCCTCGCAAAGCGCTGAGCAACTCTATGTCATCCGCAAGCCCTATATCGACCAGGCAAAACCTTCCACCTATGAGGAAACGCTTGCAGACGAACGTATCGTCAACATTTCGCACCGGCCGCTGGCGTCGGGCGGTTGGGTATCGATCTACGAGGACATCACCGAGCAACGGCGCGCCGAGCAGGAGTTGAAGGAGCAGCACCGCCGTTTCGACGCCGCACTTGCCAACATGTCGCAAGGCCTTTTGATGTACGATGCGGACGGCAAGTTGATCGTGCGCAACGAACGTTTCCTGGAACTTTATCATGTCAGGCCGGCCGACTTCCCGCTTGGCATGAGCCACCGTGATGCCTTTAAGCGGCTGCTGGAACTGGGCATTTACACAAAGCTCGATCCCGACAGCGAAATTTCGCAAATCGAAGCCTGCCTGCGGGCGGGCAAAACACACGTAACGCATCGCCATCTTGCCGATGGCAGAACGCTGCTGGTTGCACGCCGGCCGATGAGCGGCGGCGGCTGGGTCGCGACATTCGACGACGTGACCGAGCGCAGGCGCGTGGAAGAGCGCATGACCCACCTTGCGCATCACGACACACTGACCAACCTGCCCAATCGCTCGATGCTTCGCGAACGGCTCGACCAAGCCCTGAGCGAGACGAGAGAAGGATCGCTGGCGATATTCTCGCTCGACCTCGATCACTTCAAGGCAGTCAATGATAGCTGGGGTCACCCCGCCGGCGACTGGCTGCTGAAATGCGTGGCCGAACGGCTGCAACGGTGCCTGCGCAACGAAACGGACGTTGTCTCCCGCTTCGGCGGCGACGAATTCGTCATCATCCAGTTCAATCTCAAAAGCCCGGGCGACGCGGAAAAGCTGGCCAAACGCATCGTCGAGATCATTGGAAAGCCGTTTCGCGACAAAAGACACGACATGCGCGTCGGCATCAGTCTCGGCATCGCGCTGTTTCCGAATGACGGCAAGGACGCCGACACGTTGCTGAAAAACGCCGATATGGCGCTCTATCGGGCAAAGAGCGAAGGGCGCAACCTCTACCGCTTCTTCGAACCAGCCATGGACGCGATGGTGCGGGCACGCCGGGCGCTCGAAATCGATCTCAGGGCAGCGCTGTCGCGCCGCGAATTCGAGCTGGATTTTCAGCCGATCATGAACATCGCCTCCGGCGAAATCGTCGGTGCCGAAGCCTTGATGCGCTGGCGTTCGCCGGTGCGCGGCCTGGTGCGGCCGGACGACTTCATTCCGGCCGCCGAGGAGACTGGGCTGATCGTGCCGCTTGGAGAATGGGCGCTGCGAAAAGCCTGCACGGCCGCGGCAGGCTGGGCGCTTTGGCGCATCGCAGTCAATGTCTCCGCCGTGCAGATCAAAAGCGGTACCTTTGCCCGCAGCGTCATTTCGGCACTGGCGTTCTCGGGCGTGCCGGCCAACCGGCTTGAACTGGAAATCACCGAAACGGTGCTGATGGACGAGAGCGATCTGGTGCTCAAGACACTCAGGCAGCTACGCGATCTGGGCGTCCGCATCGCGCTGGACGATTTCGGCACCGGCTATTCCTCGCTGGGCTACCTCAGGCGCTTTCCCGTCGACAAGATCAAGATCGATCGTTCCTTCATCAGCGATATCGACAGCCGCGATACCGCGGCGATCGTGCGCACCATCATCGGGCTTGGCGCACAGCTGGGCATCACCGTCACCGCCGAGGGTGTCGAGACCGAAGCGCAGCTTGAATTCCTGCAAAAAGAGGGTTGCGTCGAGGCCCAGGGCTATTTGATCGGGGTGCCGTCAAAAGCGTCGGACATCAATCGGCTGCTGAAGTCGAGCGCGACGATCAGGCAGTCTGGCTAAGTGCGACAGCCGGGCGAGCCGGCGGCTCAGCCTGGACATCTGCCATCAATACAATTTCTGGATATTGCTCGTCGAAGCGCGCGGGTCAGAGGTGTCCGCTCAATGCCTCCACCATATCTTTGTTCGTCGCCACGGGAACGATCTCGAATTCGACCAGATCCGCCCATTCGATGACCCACCGCTGCAGGAGCGTGACGTCATCGGCCTCCACCAGCAGGAAACAGCGGCTCATATCCGCTGCGATCCAGCTGTGGTGCACGAGAAGCGCGTCCGGCTTCAGGCGGCCCTGGTCGCGGAAACGGCGGTAGATCTCCTTACGGTCGCAGCCGCGAAAATCCTCGGTTACGAAGAACAGCATCTTTCCCCTCAATTCGGATGTCATCGGCCCGGCCGGTCCAACCGCTCCAGGAACCACTGCGTCAGCCGCACCCAGACCTCGTCTTTTTCGCCAGAGTCTTCCCAGCCGTGGTCGAGGTTGGGGTTATCATTGACCTCGATGACGAAGACGCCGTCCCTGGTTTCTTTGAGGTCGACGCCGTAGAGGCCGTCGCCAATGCAGCGCGCCGCACTGACCGCCGTCTCGACGACGTGGGCCGGCGCTTCCTTCAGGGTGAAGGTCTTGATGCCGCCCTGGTCGGGCTTGCCGTTGGCCTTATGATTGACGATCTGCCAATGTTTCTTGGCCATCAGATAATGGACGGCAAACAAAGGTTGGCCGCCGAGGACACCGACGCGCCAATCATATTCCGTCGGAATGAATTTTTGCGCGATCAGGAGGTCGGAATCCTCCAGCCATTCGGTTGCGAGCGTCTTCAACTCGTCGAAGGTGCCGCATTTCTTGACGCCGCGCGAAAACGAGGAGTCCGGGATCTTCAGCACCAGGGGGAAGCCCAGCGTCTGTGCCGCAACTTCCAGGTCCGAGGTGCCGGCAATCATCACCGTCGGCGGCACCGGTACCTTGTTGTAGGTCATCAGCTCGTTGAGATAGACCTTGTTGGTGCAGCGGATCATCGACAGCGGATCGTCGATGACCGGCATACCTTCCTGCTGGGCGCGGCGGGCAAAGCGGTAGGTGTGGCTGGAGATCGAAGTGGTCTCGCGGATGAACAGCGCGTCGTAATTGGCGAGCTTGGCCAGATCCCGCTTGGTGATCGGCTCGATTTCGACGCCCATCTTTTCAGCGATCTTGGCCCAGTGGCGCAGCGACGAAATCTCCGACGGTGGCAGTTCCTCGTGCGGATCGACCAGCGTGGCGAAAGTGTAGCGCGCCGGCGTGCGGCCCTTGGTGTCGCGCCACTCGCGGTTGGTGTAGGTCTCCAGGCACTGGAGAAAGTGCGTTTCCTCGTCCTCGGTCATCCTGGCCAGGGGATGGAAGCCGATCTTGCGGATCGAGGCCCATTCGGCGCTGTCCCTGATGTGGACCTCCAGCGCCGGGGCACGAAACCAGTCGAACAGCAGCTTGGCGAAGCGGTCCCAGATCCTGGACGGTCCGATGCCGAAGAAGATGCAGACCTTCTGCGGGAAAGCGCCGCTCAGGTCCTTGCGGCACTTGTTGAGTGCGAGTTCGAGTTCCGGCAACGCGTGCTCATAGAGTTTGCGCTCCGACAGGTCGATCATCGTTTCGACAGTCGGGATGACCTTGTGGCCACGCGAACCTGCGAGCAGCGAGGCGTAATAGCCGCGGCTCTGGTAACCGTAATTGTTCGACAGGTTGATGACCTTCGGCCGCTGACCGCGAAAGAGTGCCGGATGGGCAAGGTAGTCGCGATTGGTGATGATCTTGTGCGGCGTCGCCACCTGGTCGAGATCGTTCTGCCGGCCGGTAAGGATGACCCAGGTCATTGGCTGTCGCGCTTTCCGAGAGTGATGGCGGCGCGCAATCCGTCGCGGCCGAATTGCGCCATGTTCATGAAGATGCCGTAAGGCACGGGAATGTTGGCAGCATCGAGGATCGTCTCCTGCCGCTCGTCCTCGACCCAGGGGTCGTGGATCAGGATATGATCGCCATCGTCACCGATGGCCAATACCCAGTGCGGAACCTTCTTGCCGAACATCAGGAAGCCGCTGATCAGGACCAGTACCAGTTTTCCCTCTGCGATCGCGGTGCGAATGTCGTCAAGCCCGAATGAACGGTAATTCACCGGGATGCCGTAAAGTTCCGCGCGGCGTCGAAAGTCGACCTGCGCCAGTTCCATCACCCGGCGCTTGTCCTCGCTTCGCACCGACTGCAGAAACAGCGCGCCGTAGAAAGAGACATAGATCTCAGCAGCAAGCCCGCTCTCATGGCCGGCGACGGCAAGCCCGAACGGTTCGCAGCCGCCCGGCCCCGACATCATGAAAACGGTCGTCGCCTCACGCCACAGCCGGATTTCCATCACCGGGTCCGGCACGAAGCCGGGGCCGAAGTAAGCCATCGCCATCATCAGGCAGCATGGTCCGCAGGTGAATTCGCAAGTCTGCTGATAAAACGGCACTTCGGTGGCGACCGGAATGTCGCCGCGCAAGGTCTTTTCATAGCGCAGCGCCGTGGCGCCATCCTCGTAATAGTCCAGCTCGCGGCCGATCTTGCGGTAGCCGCTCTGCTCGTAGATCTGGATCGCGCGGGGGTTGTCCTCGCGGACTTCCAAACGAAGCATCATGCGGCCGTGCTCGAAAGCGGCGGCTTCGGCCTCTTCCAGCAGCAGCCGGCCAACGCCACGGCCGCCGAAAAATGGACCGACGGCAATCGAATAAAGCCGCGCGACGCCGCTGCCCTTGCGAAACAGCACGACTGCATAGCCGGCGACGCGGCCATCGCTTTCGCCAACCAGCAGTTCGGCGGTGTCGCGTTCGATCAGTTGGCGAAAGGAGCGGCGAGAAATGCGATCGCTCGAGAAAACGGCTTTTTCGATGGCGGCGAGGTCATCGACGTCGGACGCGCGGGCCTTGCGAATCTCGGCAGGCATGCGGGCTCAGAAAACCTCGATTGGGTTGTGGAAACGGCCCTAGTCTAAACATCGGTCACACCAGCCGAAGTGCCAGCATTCAGCAAGCGCTATCGCACCTCGATTAGGGCCGAATTGTGACAGTTTTGACGGCAGGCAGGTCGCGGAAAGGCTTTGAACGACCTTCGTGTTTTGGCATCGGCGCGGCTCCGGAAAAACAAGCGCCTGCTCAGCTTTGCAAGCCCGCCAGAAGCTGGCCATAGGCGCTCTTGGCCACCGCGGCCAATCGCTCGCGCGGCAGCGAGCCGACGACGGCGCAGCCATAACCCTTGTCCAGCCAGTAGACGGCCTCAGGACCATCTTCCTCAGACCCATAGGTGCCCTTGGCCTTGGCCGCTGATTCGGCGGTGACGAAGAGCGATATGCGCTCGCCCTTGTCATCCTCATAAAGCAGCATCGCGGCCTTGCCCTGGCCGGCAGGCAGCAGCCGGCCACCGACCAGTTGGAATCCTTGCGCCGCCAGATCCGGTGCAACGAGCTTCAAACCCACCTGGTTCGACAACCAGCTCTGCAAATGATCCTTGTCGCTTGCCGGCACTTCCACCGCATGCCGCTTTTCGGCGGCATAGATGACGTGGGCGGCGATCGCCTCTTCGGCAAGCTGGTCCTCGGCCGTATTTTCCAGGCCAAGGCGGCCGATGCCGGCAAGGTAGCCGCCAGCGCCACCAATCGCCAGGATGGCGGCAGCGGCGGCCGCAAGCCACCAACGCGAGCGCGACGGCGCCGCTCTGACCACCGGCGCCTCGCCAAGCACCACCTTGCTCAGTCGCACCGGGACGGGTTCGTCCAGCACGCCATTAAAGGCTGCGCGCAATGCTGCCCGGTCGGCGGCGTAGCGTGCGCTCTTGGCCTTCATCTCGGCATTGGCCTCGAGCCATGCCTCATAGGCAGTCCGCTCGTCGCCCGGCAGTTCGCCATCGAGAGCCATGTGGATGTCGCGTTCGGAGAAATAGCGCCGGCTCATTTCTAGACGATCCTTATCGAGCGGCGGCGCGCGGTATCATCCAGCAGCGCGCGCAGTTCCTCACGCCCGCGCGCGATGCGCGACATTAAGGTGCCGGCGGGAACTCCAAGGATGTTGGCGGCTTCGGCATAGGAAAACCCTTCGATGGCGACCATCACAAGCGCCGCGCGCCGGTCCGGGCTGATCGCCTGCAGCGCGTCGACGATCTCGCGCGAAGCGATGCTCTCGACCTGCTCGGCGGGTGCTGCCTGCGCCTCGCTTGCCTCGAGCGGCAGCATCGCCGCCTCGCCGCGCCGGTTCACCTTGCGCATCTGGTCGATGAACAAATGGTGCATGATCGTAAACAGCCACCTCCTGGGGCTTTCTCCTGTCTGCCAATTGTCGAGCCGCACAAGTGCCCGCTCGAGACAATCCTGGACGAGATCGTCGGCGGAATCGCGGTCGCGCAACAGCGAGCGTGCATAGCGGCGCAGACGCGGTATTTCTCCAAGGATTGCTGCCTTCTTTTCGTCCATGACCGCTGGTTCTGGGGCCCCTGTCCGTGGTGATTGAACGCGCCTTTGCAGCGCGGCGCAAGCGGCCAGCGCGAAGCGGTCCGCCGCCCCGGTCACCCAAGCAACTGAATAACGCTGCCAGTGGCAGGTTTATTCCCGGCTTGCATCCGATTGTCAAAACGCCGGTTACGCCAGATCCGTCTGAAGAAAATCGTCGCCCTTGTAGAGCAACGGAAGATCTAGGGCCTTTGCGCAGGCATAGGCGAAGCAATCGCCGAAATTGAGATCGGCCGGATGACCGACCGCCTTGCCGTAGCGGATACTCGCGTCGATGGCGCGCGCGCCGATGTCCTCGTCGATAGGCATATTGCGGGCGCTGATTTCGACAATGAACGAATCGACCAGATCGCGCGCCGCGGCGAGCAATTCGGGCGTCGGCTTTTTGGAAACGGCGTTTATGCGTCCAAGGGCAAGTGTCGCCTCGAGCCGAACAAGCGCGGAAATATGCAGCTGACTGACGGCACCAGAGATTCGCTTGAGCAATTCCGCCCAACCCGGTTCCTTGGCGAGAATGGCGACGATGACCGACGCATCGACGAACATCAGTCTTCCCACATCTCGTCGGTGAACGCCTTCATGTCGAAGTTGGGATCGGACGGCCCCAACGCAGCATACCTGGCCTGTAGCGCCGCAATTCTGTCGCGCAGGGGCTTGCGGGCGCGGTTGCGCTCGAGCTCGTGCAAAAGCGCGGTCCGCACTGCTTCCGTCTTGCTCGGGGCGTTGGTCTCACGCTGCAGTTTTGCGGCCAGCGCATCCACCTCGTCGTCGCGAATATAGAGAGGCAACTGAATATCTCCTTTGGAATATTCATATATTCCATCTTGAATATTCATGCAACTTGACCCTTACGTCCCTTTCGCCGCCCTTGTCAGCAGCCGCTGATAGAACAAGCCGATGCCGATGAGCACCGCGCCGAGGCCGATGAAGGACAGCGCCCGCAACACGCCTTCCAGCTCCGACATGTCGAAGATGAAGACTTTGAGCACGGCGATCGAGATCAGCGCCGCCGACGCTATGCGCAGCACCTGCGACTTCAGCCAGACACCAGCGGTGAGCAGCACCACGCCGATGACCAGCCATAGTGCCGAATAAGTATAGGTCTCGAGCTGGCCGAGACCGCTCCACAGCCCGATGAACTCGCCCTTGAATAGGCGCCTGACCGACAGCGTGGCATAGGCAAAAGCGAGCACCGCCGCCACCACCGCCAGCATCGCCGCATACCATTGCGGCCGCTTGTCACGGGCATAGAGTGCCAATGCGCCTGCCGCAACCGCCGGCAAGAGGTAGGCGAGGAACAGAAGGTTGAACATCGGAATGCTGCCGGTCGATTCATCCGTCAGCAACGGGTTCAGCGCCAGAAAATGCTGGAGGACGATGAAGGCGACCGAGACCACGCCCGCTGCAATCGAGCCGTAGCGTAGCACCGAACTTGGCGATCGCATGTCTATGGCGACCAGGATGGCACCGGCACCGATGGCGATCAGCGTGTAGATCGCCTGTTCGGCAAGCGTCGCAGCAGCCGTATCGATGACGCCGCCATGCATGACATGGCGCACCAGCATGGCGACGGTGAGCAGGCAAAACAGCGCGGCGCCGGCCTCCATGGCGAGGCGCGGCCGGCCATTGGTGGTGCGGGCGAGTTGCCAGGCGGCAAAGCCGAAGGCGAGCGCCGGCACGCCATATCCAAGCAGCAGCCAGTTGAACACCGGCGTCTTCGACAGGAACTCGGCACCGACGATGGTCGGGTCGAAGGCAACGCGGCCGAGCACTGCAATCACCGCACCAACCGAAATCCAGCCAAGCACCGGATAGCTACGCCAGCGCGTTGCCAGCGCCGGCACGACGGCGGCTGCTCCGAGCAGGATGGTTGTCCAGCCCGAACCAAAGGCCATGTGCAGCATCAGCAGACCGGCAATCGCCGCCCCGCCGAGCGCGAGGGAGACAGCAGCGCCGCCGGTTAGCGGCGGCGCTTCGCCGCGCGCTATCCACTCGCCGCCGGCGACGAAGACTCCGACCAAAACGGCTGCGACCGCCGCATAAGCAAGGTCACGGTCGAGATTGCCGAAGGTAGACCAGAGCGCCAGCAGGATGACCAGTGGCGCGACAGCGCTCCAGGCCGCCCATGCGGCGGCGCGCAGCCAGCCAGGGGCCGCAAAACGGCGCGCCGCCCAAAAGCCGGCGCCGATGAAGACCAAGCCCAGCGCGATGCCGATCCTGAGCATCAAGGCATCGGACGCCACAACCGGCACGCCATCGACACCGAGAGCGCCGCCCGAAAAATCGACGGCGACCGTGGTCGGCGGAATGATGCCGAGATAGACCAGCACCGTCGCCAGCCCGGCGGCGTGCAGCAGTGCCAGCGCCCGCGGCCGATAGAGCGCCACCGCCACCAGGGCTGCGACAAGGGCTGCGCCCTGCAAGGCATCGCCGGCGGCGGCAAAGACCGGATCGACGAACAGGGCCAGCGCTGAAAGAGCGACGAAGAAGCCCGGCGCGATCGACGGCCAATCGAAGCCGCTGCCGGCGACCGCTTCGCCGCGACGGCCGAGCCAGACGAAGGCGAGCACGGCCAGTGTCACCACGTCGATAAAGAGGATGACGGAAAGCTTCGCCCCCGGCGCGTCGGTCATGTAGAAGATGGTCCAGATGCCCGTGGCGACGAAAGCCGCCGCCATCAAAAGCCTCCAGTCGCGGATGCGGGCGATGACGCCAGTGGCGGCGAGCACGATCGCCAGATAGCCGAACAGCGCCCACGGATTGGGCGCCTGCGAGGCGACCAGCAGCGGCGTCACCATGGCGCCGAGCAGGCCGACGCCGGCCAGCGCCTGACCGTGGACCAGGCTTGCCGCGATCGTCGCCACCCCGATGGCGCCGAGTAGCGTGAAAGCGAGCGTCGGGCCGATGAAGCCGTAAATGCTGTACGCGGCGTAGACGATACCGAACAGGATGAAGGCGCCGGCCGCCGTCAGGATCGCCGGGATATAGGCACCGGCGGCACCTTGCACCGGCACCCTGAAGCCGGTGCGCCGGATGAACTCGCCGCCGGCGACCAGCACCAGCCCGAGTGCCGCCGCCATGACAAGCCGCACGCGTGGCCCGAATATGCCGGCCTCGATGGTGTAGCGGATGAGGAACAGGCCGCCCAGCGCCAGCGCGATGCCGCCGACCCAGACTGCCCAGCGAGTACCGAGCGCCGTTTCGACGTCGGACTGGCGGGCGGCCTTCGCCGCTGCCGCCGGTTGCGCCCGCCCCGGTGCGGACGGCGCCGTTGTATCGGCATCGGCCTCTGTGGCTGATGCTACCGCTGCGGTCCCTGGCGATGCGGCCATATCGGCTGCGGCCGCCGGCGGGATTGCGGCATCCGTCGGTTTGCTGTCGTTTGCAGCCGGTTCCTTGGCTTGCGACGGCAGCACAGGCGCGCCTGAAAGCACAAGGCTGCGCAAGGCGCCAAGCTCGCGCTCGATCAGGCCGATGCGGCTCTGCTGGCGTGAAATGATGACGAACAGCGCGATGATGGCGACGAGGCCAATCAGGCTTTCAAACATGGCGGTTCCCCCAAACCAAGCCAGTTGTCACTGACATTCAATCTTCAGTGACATTCAAATGCGGCGGCCAAACGGCCGGTCCATTCAACGTGCCGCCAGATTGGCAGCCGGAAAGATCGAGCATGTTTCGGTGCCGAAAGCCAGCAGCTTGCCATTGGCGTCCTTCAGCGCCGCTTCCGAAACCGCCAGCGTGCGGCCCTTGTGCACCACTTTGCCCTCGCACACCACCTCGCCGGTCCCTGGTGTGATCGGCCGCGTCAAATTTTCACTTTGAACTCGGCCGTCGCATAGGCCTCGCCCACCCGGAATGGTGCCAAGGTCGAGCGGCGAAACGTTGCTCATCTGGTGGTTTCCCCGGCGCTTGCCTTGCCGGATTCATGGCCGGGCGAATGATGCCTGCGCAAGGCGGCGAGAAACCCCGCACGGGCGCCGGGAGGCTCGATGCCGCGCGGCTCGTAGACATGGCGGGTCAAAAAGAAGCCGGTCAGCCGGAAGGCGTCCTCGATCGCCGCCGGATCGGCGCGCAGCCCGGAGCCGCGCTGTAGGAAGGCAGGCAGCGCCAGCATCTTGTCGCGCCACGGCGCGCCCGCCGCCCGCGACACGGCGCGGCCGGATTTCGGCGAGACATAGGCAAGGTCCTGCCTGGTGCCGGTCGCCGCACACCGGCTGAGATCGAGGCCGAAACCGAGTTCGTCGAGAACCAGCAGCTCGAAGCGGGCCACCAGCTCGCCGGCGGCATCGGCATCGTCGAGATGAGCGATCATCACCGCAAGCGTCTCATAGAGACCGCGATGGGCGTCGCGCTCAGGCAGAAGACGCAAATGCGCGGCCATCGTCTGCAGGCCGTAGACGGCAACGGCGCTGTCCATCAGCCGGGCGGCGTTCATCTCGATGGCCTCGACCTGGAAGGTGCCGAGATGCTCGTCGAGCCGCGCCCGCCACAACAGGTCGACGCGATTGCCGGGCTGCAAGACAGGCTGCTGTTTGCGCGAACGGCCGCCGCGCACGAGACCGAGATGGCGGCCATGCGCACGTGTCATCACCTCGAGAATGGCGCTGGTTTCGCCATGCTTGCGGGTGCCGAGAATGATTCCCTCGTCGCGCCATTCCATGACGAGAGCTTGTCACCGGTTGGATGGCGAAATCAAGATGAGCGACTTATCCGCCGCCAAACCAAAACGGCCCGTAGCGTATCGCCACGGGCCGTTTTTGCGAGATCGTCGTTTGATCAGAACGAGCGCTGGAAGCGGAAGATGCCGCCGATTGCGTCGGCATCGTCGGCATCGAAATTGTCGTAATAATCGACTTCGGCGGTGATCGTGTAACCAGGAACGATGGTGTAGGCGACGTTGGCCGCAACGGCGAAGTCTTTGTCGTCGGTATAGGAGACCTGGGCGTTCAAAGAGGTCTTCTTGTTGACGGCATAGCTGCCGCCGCCCCAGACGGCAAAGTTGCCAGTCCACGGTTTGTAAAAGTTCTTTGCGACGTTGTCGTCGCTACCGTAGCCCGCCATCACGAACAGGGTCAGGTCAGTAATCGGCTTGACGTCGAGGCGAGCTTTGCCGGCCCATTCTTCCGACGTGCTGTTATAGGCGCCGACCGCGGTGATCGCACCCCAGTCACCCTTGTATTTCACGCCGCCGACGACAAACGGAACGTAGCTGTCGATCGACTGGTCAGCGCCGGAGCCCGTTTCGACCGAGGCGACTGCCGTAAAGCCATTACCGCCGTCGAAATAGTAACTGATCAGGTTGGTGTCCTTGGTACCGTAAGGAATGATAGTGTCCTGGACGACGCTGCCGGCGTAGCCGATGAACGAATCATAGACAGTTTCATCCTTACCGACGCGGAAACCTCCAAGCTGGATCCAGGCGAAGTTCAGGGTAACCGCCTTGTTGTCCTGCACGCTGAAAGCAACACCGCTCACGGTGCGTTTGGTATTGCCGAAGTTGAAACGGGTCTCGGTGTACGTCTTCAACGTGCCGAGTTCGGTTTCCTGGCCGGTCCACGTCTTCAGATTGAAGCGGGCATTCTTGTTCCAGGTCTGCTGCTCGTCACCGTCCATAAGGTCGTGTGTCGTCGC
This sequence comes from Mesorhizobium sp. ISC25, assembly GCF_042295465.1. NCBI lineage: Bacteria > Pseudomonadati > Pseudomonadota > Alphaproteobacteria > Hyphomicrobiales > Phyllobacteriaceae > Mesorhizobium > Mesorhizobium sp. ISC25. The sequence goes on from NZ_CP135441.1 coordinate 2,061,078, forward strand.
GCCGTCGAAAACGCGGCCACCGTCGCCGAAGCTGGCGTCATAGCGGACATAGCCGCCGATGCGCAGGCAGGTCTCGGTGCCGGGGATGTAGAAGTAGCCGGCACCGTAGACGTCGCAAATTTTGACGTATTCAGCGGGTTCCGGCTCGGCGACGACGACGGCGTCGGCGGCGCGCGCACCGGAGACCGCGACGAATGCCGCGGCTGAGCCGAGAAGAAGGCTCTTGATATTCATTTTCTGACCTCTCCAGTCAAAGTTAAAAATGGCTTTGGATTCATGGGTTGAACGGCTGAACGCCTCACCCACGTGGAAAAAGGCGCGCACCGCACCCCCTCTTCAGGCGGCGAACATACTCATCCGCATTCCAGTCTCCATGACGATTCCAAAAATAATCAATGTCTGAACAACAGAAGAAATCCATGTTGCACAAATATCACTTCATATTTTCTTCACATTTCTCCTGGCACAAGCGAGACATTGTCACAATTGTACGAAAATATACTCATGCCATTAGCCGACAAATTGGTCAGAATCCGAACGCATTCCTTTTACGTGTTCTTTTTTGGAATATACTTCTAACGTTGGCAGCGAGATCAAGCCAACTTCGCCATCGCTGCGTTCTGTGCGGCAAGAACGACTTCCGCCACCAGATCCTGTTTGAGCATTTCAATGGGAATACGTCCGGCAAGGCCGGGCGCGGGGCCGATCAGCCACGACCAGGCACGCCGCGGATCGGGCATCGCGGACGACACCTCCTTGATACCCGGCGCCGGCCTGCCGTCGATGAACTGGGCCAGGGGAAATACATGCTTGCGGCCACCGGTGCGCAACGCAACGACCGTACCGCTCCGCTGCCAGCGATGCAGGGTCGAGCGCGATATGCCGAGATTTTCCTGCAGGAATGTCGACCCGGCGACCCGACCGGCCCAGTCCTCGACCCGCATCGCGTCGAGGTCGCCGCTTCCAGCCGGTTGGACGTCCGTCTCTTGGCCTCCGTGCGCGCCAGACAGACGCGTCCGGGCACTGCGTTCCGCAGCTTCGGCCGCCAATATCCGCACGAACCGCGACGCCATGCCGGGCAATCTTTCCTGCATGGTGTCGATCGCCCTGATGTCGGTCGGCGCAAGCAGGGCGACGGCGGCGGCAACGGCCCCGGCGACCCTGCCCGCTGCGACGACCGCATCGCTGTTCGTCACCTTGCCTTGCCGCGCCAGCACGCGCTCGATCTCAACAGCGACGGCGTTTGCAAACTCGGTCTGACGGATGGGGTCGATGCGATTCCAAGTCCCGGTCATGTCCTAATCTGGCTGCTTGCCCGCCTGTTCCGGTTTGCTCGGAAGCGGGTCTTTCGCACAGCCTATAGGCAGGGTGTGTGACGGAGAGACGACGAACGGGAACCATGCACGATCGCAGTGTCGGCAGGTGCTCCAGCCGGTCTAACTGGCCGGTTCTGCATGAAATATCGGAAATTTCTCAGAACCCGCTCAGGATTTCGGGTCGCGCCGGTGCCAATAAGAAACGGGTCGACCGACGTGGTCGGCGCATGGCCTCCCGGAACGATTCGGCCGGCTGTTCAAGATGCAAGTCGACCGATCGGGCAGCCCGGCGACCTCTCATTGTCATCTGCCCGTGAGAGGCCCGACATGACTTCTTTCCTGCTCCTGGTTCGGCAGCATCAGTTGGCTGCCTTCTTTTCGTTGGCGCTTGCCCTGACCTGGTTTGCCTTCATCCCGTTCTACCTGTCGAATGGCGATAGCATTCCCTGGTTTACCTTCGGCCCGATGCTGTCCGGATTCGGTGTCGCAGCCCTTTCTGGAGGCTGGACTTCGGTCAAGGCCATTCTCGCTTCAATGGTGAAGTGGCGAGTATCTCCGTTGTGGTATCTGATGGCATTCGGCCTGCCATTCGGCACACAGCTTGCCTCGATCCTGGTCAATCCGCTGTTCGCCTCGGCGACGCCGGCCTGGAGCAATATTCCTGCTGTCACTGAGATACTGCCGATCATCGCTCTATATGCGGTCTTCAGCGGCCCGCTTGGCGAAGAGCCGGGATGGCGCGGCTTTGCGACACCGCGTCTGCTGGCCAAGCATTCGGCGCTGGCCGGAAGCCTGATCCTCGGCACGATCTGGGCGATCTGGCATCTTCCGCTCGGTCTGGTCGGCGATCTCAGCGTCTACGGCACAGTCAACGTCCTGCTGGCGGCAGTGGTATTTACCTGGCTCTATCAGAACACCGGCAGTGTGCTTCTCGCCATTCTGATGCATGTCACCCATCAGAACAGCGTACGCTTCCTCGGCAAGGTGTTCATCGACGCCGACCATGTGCAGCAGCAATGGATCGGTGTTGCGATCTGGGCGGTGGCTGCGGTCGCCATCGTTGCCGTCTACGGCACCGAGAGCTTCGTACGCAGGTCGGCAACGCAGCCCGCCCTCGCTGGTGTCGTCTAATATGCGGCGCCCAAATCCAAAGCGCCGCTTTTCGGCGGCGGTAGACCTTGACCCAGCCCTCCAGCCGTAGGCCAATACAGGCACGGCTTCAGGGAGCGGGCCGTTTCGATGGCGGTTTCGGCCACTGATCAGGTTTTTCAGTTCGGCGGTTTCACGCTCGATCTGGGCAAAGGCACGCTCGGCCGGGTCGAACAGCCGGCCTTCCTGCGGCCGAAAGCCTACGCATTGCTGACGCATCTCGCCCGCCACATCGGCCGTGTGGTGCCGAAGTCGGAATTGATGGATGCGGTCTGGCCGGGTGTTTTCGTCACCGAGGATTCGCTGACGCAGTCGATTCGCGAGATCCGCAAGGTGCTCGGCGAGGAAACGATACGGACCGTATCGAAGCGCGGCTACATGCTGATCCCTGAAATCGAGCCGGTGCCCGACCCCGGCGCGCAGCCGATCGTGGCGGTGCTCAGGTTTCGCAATGACGGCGCCGATTCGGCCGACGAAGCAATCGTCGACGGTATTGCCGAAGACATTATCAACGGCCTCGCCCGCTTCGGCACGCTGACAGTTCTGGCGCGCAATTCGAGCTTCTCGTTTGCCTCATATTCGCCCAGTGAATGGCCTGTCGTACGCTCGCGCATCGGCGCCGACTATCTCGTCGAGGGCTCGGTGCGGCGGCAGGCAGACAGCATCGTCTGTGCGGTCAATCTCGTTGACGCAGCCAGCGCTTCCCAGCTCTGGGGGGATCGCTACCAGGCCGACTACGCCGGCCTGTCCGCCATCCAGCAGGAGATCGTCGAAAAGATCGTCGGCCGGCTGGTGGTTCGGTTGAACAATGCCGGCCTGCAACGTGCCTCGCGGCAGCCGGTAGCCAGCCTCGCCGCCCACGAACTGGTGCTGCGCGGCGTCGCCTTGCTGCGCGATCCAGCGCAAAGCGAACTGAAAGAAGCGGCAGCGTTTTTCGAGGCGGCGATCGTCAGGGACCCGGCCTATGGCCTTGCTTACACCTATCTGGCGTTGTCACATGTGCTTAACAGCGAATTCGGACCCATCAGCGACGCCGTTCTGACGAAGGCCCGCGACCTGGCCGACCGGGGCATCGCATTGTCGCCGGACCAGGCAACGGCACACCGCATCCAGTCGCTGGTGCGGCTCAATATGCGCGACCACGAGGCGGCCGAGCATCATTTACGCATCGCGCTCGAGCTCAATCCGGGCGACGCAGACTGTATCGAGCAAATGGGGCATCTGTTGACGATGCGCGGCCGGCCGCTCGACGCGCTCGCCTGGCTGGCGCGCGCCATCCGCATCAACCCGCTGCATCCTCACTGGTATCAGTACGATCGCGCGCTTGCGCTATACATGCTGGGCGAATACCGCACTGCCGCCGAGGCGCTGGAGCTGGCGACGCGACCGACGCCGTGGATCCGCACCCGGCTTGCCGCCTGTTACGCTCAGTTCGGCGACATGCAGGCGGCAAGGCGCCAGGCTGCGCTGATCAACGCCGACGGCTCCGATTTCTCGCCGCTCGACTATGCAAGAACGGGCATCCCGTTCGAAAACGCCTCTGACGCAGAACATCTTGCCGACGGCGTGTCGCTGGCACTTGGGTAATCCTGAGGCGGCCAACAGGCCGCTCGGCGGATCGCCCAAACAGGCTCTCAATGCGGAAATTCGAGCCCCATTTCACGGTAGCGCTCGGGATCGTCGCCCCAGTTCTCGCGCACCTTGACGAACAGGAAGAGGTGCACCTTCTGCTCGAGTATGCCTGCGATTTCCATGCGCGCGGCCTGGCCGATGGCGCGGATCGTCTCGCCCTTATGGCCGAGCACGATCTTCTTCTGGCTGTCGCGCTCGACATAGATGGTCTGGTCGATGCGCACCGAGCCGTCCTTCTTCTCTTCCCATTTCTCGGTCTCGATGTGGGAGGAATAGGGCAGTTCCTGATGCAGCCTGAGATAGAGCTTTTCGCGGGTGATCTCGGCCGCGAGTTGGCGCATCGGCAGGTCGGAGATCTGGTCTTCCGGATAGTACCAGGGGCCGGCCGGCAAGGTCTCGGCGAGATAGTCGAGCAGGTCCTTGCAGCCGGACCCGGTCAGCGCCGAAACCATGAAGGTGCGCTTGAACGGCACCCTTTCGTTGGCTGCCGCCGACAATGCGAGCAGCGTCTCGTGCTTGACCCGATCGACCTTGTTGAGGATCAACACCATCGGCTGCCGGACATCCTTCAGCCGCTCGAGGATGGTGTCGGCATCGCCCCGGATGCCGCGCTCGGCATCGATCAACAGCAGCACGATATCGGCGTCCTTGGCACCGCCCCAGGCTGTGGTCACCATGGCGGTGTCCAGCCGGCGCTTCGGCTTGAATATGCCCGGCGTGTCGACGAAGACGATCTGCGCGTTGTTGTGGGTGGCAATGCCGCGCACGATAGCGCGCGTGGTCTGCACCTTGTGCGTCACGATCGACACCTTGGCGCCGACCAATTGGTTGACCAGCGTCGATTTCCCCGCATTGGGCGCGCCGATCAGCGCGACGAAGCCGGAGCGGGTAGCGGGAGCTTCTGTTGCCGGAGCTTCGGTGGCGTTCATGCGGCACTCCCTTGATTGAGCCAGACGCCTTCCCGCTGCAGAAGTGCCGCGGCTGCAGCCTGCTCCGCCTCGCGCTTGGAGCGCCCGCGGCCGGTCGCCGGCGGATAGGCGCCGACCTTGACGCTGACGGTGAACAGCGGATCGTGGTCCGGTCCCTCGCGGCTGTCGATTATGTAAACCGGCACTGCGCCTGCCGCCTGATGCGCCCATTCCTGAAGTTCGGTTTTCGCATCGCGACGGGCGGCGTCAATGGCTTGCGAGCGCGGCTGCCAGTATCTGTGGATGAACGCACGGGCCGCTTCCAACCCGCCGTCGAGATAGAGCACGGCGATCAGCGATTCCAATGCATCGGCGCGCAGATTGACGCGCTTGCGCCCATCGAGGCCGCGTACGTCCGAACCGGCGCGAACGAGTTCCGGCAGGCCGATCTCCTCGGCGATCTCCGCCAGGGCCTCGGCGTTGACCAGCGCGTTCAATCTCAGCGATAGCTCACCCTCGGCGGCGTCGGGAAATGCTGCCAGTAGCATATCGGCAACGACAAGGCCGAGAACGCGGTCGCCCAGGAATTCGAAACGTTCGTAGTCGATGCCGGCATGACTGCCGCGAGCGCTGGCATGGGTCAGCGCCCGCTGCAGGCGCTGGTGGTCGCCAAAACTGTGGCCGGTGCGCTCCTTGAGCGCATCGGCGAGCGCATCGGCGGTCAGCCGTTTCGTCGCCGCCATGGCCCTAATTGACGAAATGGAACAGGCGCGAGGCGCGCATCTGCGACGGCCATTTCCAGATTTCGAGCGGGCTGGCGCTGCCGCCGATCGAGAAGAAGATGAGATTGGCGCGGCCGACCAAGTTCTCCTCCGGCACGAAGCCGACCGTGAAGCGGCTGTCCGACGAGTTGTCGCGATTGTCGCCCATCATGAAATAGTGACCGGGCGGCACCTTGAACTCTTTGGTATTGTCGCCGATCGAGGCCTGCGTCAGGTCGAGCGTGTCGTAGGTGACGCCGTTCGGCAGCGTCTCGCGATAGACATCGACCGGCCCGTTCTCCTCGGTGATGTCGCGGTTGTCGATCTGCCCGACCTTGACGCGCGGCACGCTCACGTCGTTGATGAAGAGCTGGCCATCCTTGACCTGGATCTTGTCGCCCGGCAGGCCGACGACGCGCTTGATATAATCGACGGAAGGATCCGGCGGAAACTTGAACACCACCACGTCGCCGCGCTTCGGCTCTGAGCCCCAGATGCGGCCCGAAAAGATGTTCGGCCCGAACGGCAGTGAATAGCGGGAGAAGCCGTAGGACCACTTGGTGACGAAGAGATAGTCGCCTTCGAGCAAAGTCGGCCGCATCGACCCGGACGGGATCGAGAACGGCTGGAACAGGAGCGTGCGGATCACCAGCGCAAGCAGCAGGGCCTGGACGATGACGCTGACGGTTTCGCCAAGTCCGCCGGATTTCTTCTGGGTTTTTTCAGCCACGCTCATGTCGTCCTCGATTGTGCGTTGGATGGTATAGAGTCTCGGCGCGCGCTGGGCAACGTCATGCCGGTGGTCAGATGCAATCAATGTGGCGCTTCTTCGACCGGCAACGCTTCAATGATCACAAAGGCTTGAGCGAGCGGAAAATCATCGGTGATGGTGAGATGGATCACGGCGCGGTGCCCTTCAGGCAGGATTTCGTCCAGCCGCGCTGCCGCCCCGTTTGTCAGCGCCATGGTCGGCTTGCCGCTGGCCAGGTTGACGACCCCCATGTCACGCCAGAACACACCCTGCGCCATACCGGTGCCCAATGCCTTGGCGCAGGCTTCCTTGGCAGCGAAACGCTTGGCGTAGGAGGCCGCACGCGCCGCACGGTTTTCGGAGCGCGCCTGTTCGATCTCGGTGTAGATGCGTTGGATGAAGCGCTGGCCATGACGTTCCAGCGACTTCTCGATGCGTCTGATGTCGATGAGGTCGCTGCCGATACCGATAATCATTCGGCGGGAACTTCCGGCCCGGTTTTTCCAGCCTTTGCGGCTCTTTCGGCCAGACGCTTGCGGCGCTGCTCGTGGAAAGTGACCATGCCCCAGCGGGTGATGCCGTAAAACAGCAGGCCGAAAACCAGGCCGAGCGGTATCGCGCCGATTGTCATCGGCTTCAGCACCGGTCCCCACAACTGCGCAAAGGAAAGATTATGCAGCATGTCGCCAAGATGGGCGGGCGGGCCATGCGCCGGCAGGTGTTCATGCAGGATCAGCTTGCCGACCTCCCAGGAGGCGGCCCATAGCAGCGGAAAGGTCAGGGGGTTGCCGAACACCGTGCCAAGTGCTGCCGCGACCAGATTGCCGGCGATCAGCCAGCACAGGATGGCGGCAATGATGAAGTGGAAGCCAAGCGGGAAAAACGACGCGAATACGCCCGCCGCAACACCGGCGGCCACGGCGTGCGGCGTGGCCCTAAGCCGCAGGATGCGCTTGGAGAAATACCGCAGCGAGCGCGAGAACGAGCGGCGCGGCCACAAATAAGTACGCACCCGCTCGAAAAAACCATCAGGCTTGCGCCGTCGAAAAAGCACTCTGTTCCTGTTCCTAGTTCCATTAATGGCTTCGCGCCGGCTTTTCCCAGCCGGGGCGCGACAGCCCTATGCTGCGCTCTGCGGTCGCCGAAAAGCAACTACGACTTTGATATAGCGATGCGCTGGCCGAAGAACAACGAGGCCGAGGGCATCCGCTCGGTGGCCGGTCGCGCCAGCCCTGGGTGTCGCCGTTCTGAACAGGGTATGATCGCGGCGAATTTAAGGAGCGCCGCTTAGGGTCGATATTCGCTGACCTCGACGAGGTTGCCATCCGGGTCACGGAAATAGACCGACATCATCGCGCCACGAGCGCCGACACGCTCGACCGGGCCGACCTCTATCACCACGCCATTGACGGCGAGGCTGGCACATATCTCGGCGAGCGGACGGGCGGCAATCAAGCAGAAATCTCCGGAGCCCGGCGTCGGCGCCTTGGCCTTCGGCTCGAAGGTACGCCCGACCTGATGCACATTGATCTTTTGCGTTCCAAACAGCAGCGCCGTTGGTCGGTCCGGCTCGTCGAGGCGCTCGAAGCCAAGCACGCGCTGATAGAAGGCGCAGGTATCGTCCACCGAACGAACTGTCAGCACGAAATGATCGATGCCGGCAATCACGGCAGCGCCTCTTGACTTGTTTTTATGCATGTCGTTGTCCCAAAACCGCCGCACACTTTTGGGCGACATGCATTAGATGTTGCGGCTGCCGGGCTTGATCGCCGGTATGGCGGCGAGCTCGGGCGGCAGCCTGTCGGCCGGATAGGCCGGAACTTCATATTCCGCAAGCGCGATCAGCGGCACGCCGACATCGGTCTTGCCGGCCGAGCGGTCGATGATGCACGCGGCGGCTGCGACTTCGGCGCCAAGGCCGCGCAGGCAGTCGATGGTCTCGCGGATCGACAGACCAGTGGTGACGATGTCCTCGACAATGACAACGCGCGATCCCTTGGCGATCTCGAAACGACGCAGCCTGAATTCGCCCCCTTCCCGCTCGACCCAGATCGCCGGCACACCAAGATGCCGCGAGGTCTCATAGGCCGGGATCAGCCCGCCGATCGCGGGGCCGACGACGTAGTCGATCCTGCCGGGCACGCCAGCGCGGATCTTTTCGGCCAGCGCCTTGCACAAGCGCTCGGTCTTGTCGGCATGCATGAAAACGCGCGCCTTCTGCAGGAAGACCGGGCTGCGCAGGCCCGACGTCAGGATGAAATGCCCTTCGAGAACGGCGCCGGCCTCGCGGAAAATGCCCAGCACTTCATCGGTGTTCATTGTTCGCTCCATGCCCATGATGAATGGTGAATGGTGAATGGTGAATGGTAGTGAGAGCACCCTCTTTCACTATTCACTATTCACTATTCACTATTCACTATTCACCCATTCACGCGTCGCGCATCGCTGACGCTCGAATTGTCCTTTAGCTGCGACAGCAGCCGGTTCAAGTGCTTGAGGTCCCACACTTCGAGATCGATCAGCATTTCGGTGAAATCGGGCGCGGTGCGCACCATCGACAGAGTGTGGATGTTGGCATCGTTGGATGCGACGACCTGCGCAATGTCGGCCAACGAACCCGGTGCGTTGATGGCGGTGACCGAGACGCGCGCCGGGAACCGCTCCTTGGTGCGCTCGTCAATATCCCAGCGCACATCGATCCAGCGCTCTGGCTGGTCGTCGAAGGCCTGCAGCGCCGGCGACTGGATCGGATAGATGGTGATACCGGTTCCCGGCTGCACGATGCCGACGATGCGGTCGCCAGGCACCGCCCCCTCCGGTGCGAAGCGCACCGGCAGATCGCCGCGCACGCCGCGGATCGGCACCGCATCGTCACGCTGCTGATTCTTGTCCTTGCGTGCGGCGCGGCCCGGAATCTGGAACAGCATGCCGGCGGCGTTGCGGATCTTCGACCAGCCCTCCTCGCGCTGCTTGGGCGCGACCAGCGTGACGCGCTCGTCCTTGTAGTCAGGAAATACCGCCTTCATGACATCGGTGGAGGCAAGTTCGCCACGGCCGACCGAGGCCAGCACATCCTCGATATCCTTGCGCGCCAGCCGGTGCAGCACCGGCTTCAGATTTTCCTTGGTAAAGATCTTGCCGGACCGTTCGAAGGCGCGCTCCAGAATTCGGATACCGAGACCCGAATATTGCTTGCGGATAGCGTTCTTGGTGGCGCGACGGATGGCCGAGCGCGCCTTGCCGGTAACGACCACCGATTCCCACGCCGCCGGCGGCACCTGCGCCTTCGAGCGGATGATCTCGACCTCGTCACCGTTCTTCAGCTCCGTCATCAGCGGCATGATGCGGCCATTGACCTTGGCGCCGACGCAAGTGTCGCCGACATCGGTGTGGACGGCATAGGCAAAGTCGATCGGCGTGGCGCCGCGCGGCAGCGCTATCAGCATGCCCTTCGGCGTGAAGCAGAATACCTGGTCCTGGAACAGTTCCAGCTTGGTGTTTTCGAGGAAGTCCTCGGGATTGTCGCCTTCGGCAAGCTGCTCGATGGTCCGCCGCAGCCACGCATAGGCATTGGTTTCCTTCGAGATCGCATGGGCGGCACCATTCATCTTGCCGCCGGTATCCTTATAGATCGAATGAGCGGCGACGCCGTATTCGGCGATCTTGTTCATCTGGTAGGTGCGGATCTGCAATTCGACGCGCTGGCGCGATGGGCCGACGATGGTGGTGTGGATCGAGCGGTAGTCGTTCTGCTTCGGCGTCGAGATGTAATCCTTGAAGCGGCCGGGCACCATCGACCAGGTGGTGTGGATGGCGCCGAGCGCGCGGTAACAGTCCTCGACCGTCTCGACAACGACGCGGAAGCCGAAAATGTCGGACAGCTGCTCGAACGACAGCGCCTTGGCTTCCATCTTGCGGAATACCGACCACGGCTTCTTCTGCCGGCTTTTGACCTCGGCCTTGATCGAATATTTGTCGAACAGCGTGGACAGCGCCTTCTCGATCTCGGACAGCACGCCCTTGTTGCGCTCGAAGATTTCGGCGAGCCGTGCGGTGACGGCGCGATAGGCTTCGGGATTGATGAAGCGGAAGGCGATCTCCTCCAGCTCCTCGCGCATGCCTTGCATGCCCATGCGGCCGGCCAGCGGCGCGTAGATGTCCATCGTCTCTTCGGCAATGCGCAGGCGCTTGGCTTCCGGCACATGGTCGAGGGTGCGCATATTGTGCAGGCGGTCGGCGAGCTTGACCAGAAGCACGCGCACGTCTTCCGAGATCGCCAGCAACAGCTTGCGCAGGTTCTCCGCCTGCTCGGCCTTCTTGGAGACGAGATCGAGCTTCTTCAGCTTGGTCAGGCCTTCGACCAGCTTGCCCATTTCGGGGCCGAACAATTCGTCGATCTCGGCTCTGGTCGCCGTGGTGTCCTCGATCGTGTCGTGCAGCAGTGCAACGGCGATCGTCGCCTCGTCCATGTGCATTTCGGTGAGGATGGCGGCGACTTCGAGCGGATGCGAAAAATAGGGGTCGCCGGAGGCGCGTTTCTGGTGGCCATGCTTCTGCATGGCGTAGACATAGGCCTTGTTGAGCAGCGCCTCGTTGACGTCAGGCTTGTAGCGCTGGACGCGCTCGACAAGCTCATACTGACGCATCATGGGCGGGATCTCGCAATGCTGAAATGAATCATGCGCCGCACTGGCGTACGGCGCATGTCATAGATAGCCACGAAACTGCCGACGCGAAAGTGTCGGCAGTTATTGCTAAGATCAATAATCGTCGCTTTTTTCCGGCGGTACCAGGCCTTCGATGCCGGCCAACAGGTCTTCTTCGGTCATGCGATCGAAGGTGACGTTGTCCTCGACGTCGTCGGCATCGGTGGCCGCAACGGCACTGCCGGTCTGGTCGGCAATCGCCTCGCCGTCGGCTTCCGGCTCGTCGACCTCGACATGCTTCTGCAGCGAATGGATGAGATCTTCCTTGAGGTCGTCCGGCGACAGCGTCTCGTCGGCGATTTCGCGGAGCGCAACGACCGGATTCTTGTCGTTGTCGCGCGGTACGGTGATCTGCGCGCCTTGGCTGATTTGACGGGCGCGGTGGCCGGCCAGGAGCACCAGCTCGAAGCGGTTGTCGACCTTGTCGATGCAATCTTCAACGGTTACGCGGGCCATGAGTTGCCCCTTTCATGCCTGGATTTGATGGAAAACAGGCGCGGTCCATAACCCGAACGCCGCCAAAATACAAGCTTTTATGGCGGCGCGCAGCTCTGACGCGGGCCGCCTGCGACGACGCAGCGCCGATCACAATTGCTTGCGGTGCCGCATGGTGGCTTGGATTGCCGTAAAACTGGCGTTATCTCGAACGATGAAGGCCAACAGGTCTATTATCAGACCGGCCGATAGTCGCCACGCATTTAGACGACCGCTTATTTCGAAAAAGGACATTTTTCCATGTTCGATCCTCGTGAAAAAATCGCTCTCTTTATCGACGGTGCCAATCTCTACGCCACCTCGCGCGCGCTGGGCTTTGACATCGACTACCGCAAACTTCTGTCGAGCTTCCAGAAACGCGGCTATCTGCTGCGCGCCTATTACTACACCGCGCTGGTCGAGGATCAGGAATACTCCTCGATACGGCCGCTGATCGACTGGCTCGACTATAACGGCTTCAAGGTGGTAACCAAACCGGCCAAGGAATTCACCGACTCGACCGGCCGGCGCAAGATCAAGGGCAACATGGATATCGAGCTGACCGTCGATGCGCTGGAGCTTGCCGATGTCGTCGACCATTATGTCATCTTTTCGGGCGACGGCGATTTCCGTACGCTGGTCGAGGCGCTGCAGCGGCGCGGGCGCAAGGTGTCGATCGTCTCGACCATGGCTTCGCAGCCGCCGATGATCTCCGACGATCTGCGCCGCCAGGCCGACCATTTCATCGACTTGATGACGCTCAAGAATGAAGTCGGCCGCGATCCGTCGGAGCGGCCGATGCGCAGGCCCGAGCCAGCCGAAGTCGACGAGGAAGACTATTGACGGTCGTTGCCTTGACCGCGCCCCTGGTCGTCTCGCCCGAACCCGATCGCGATTGCCCGCTCTGCCCGCGGCTGCACGACTTCATCGCCGAGTGGCGGCGGCGCGAGCCGTCCTGGTTCAACGCGCCGGTGCCGACCTTTTTGCCGCCGGAAGGCGAGGATGCGGTGCGTCTGCTGATCGTCGGGCTGGCGCCTGGCCTGCGCGGGGCAAACCGGACCGGGCGCCCCTTCACCGGAGATTTTGCCGGTGACCTGCTCTACAACACGCTGATCGCGCACGGCTTTGCGCGCGGCGAATTCAAAGCGCGACCAGATGACGGGCTGGAGCTTGTCGGAACGGCGATTACCAATGCGGTGCGCTGCGTGCCGCCGGATAACAAGCCGGTTGGCGCCGAGATAGCGACCTGCCGGACGTTCCTGGTACCGACGATTGCGCGGTTTCCAAATCTGCGCGCTGTGCTGGCGCTGGGCTCGATCGCGCACCAGTCGACCGTGCGGGCGCTCGGCCAGCGCGTCGCCGCCTTTCCGTTCCGGCATGGTGGGCAGCAGCAGGCCAATGGCATCACGCTGTTTTCCAGCTATCATTGCTCGCGCTACAACACCAATACCGGCGTGTTGACGGAAGCGATGTTCGTCAACGTCTTCAGTCAGATAGAAGCTTTTCTGAAGACATAGAGTCGGACGAGGCCCGCCGGCAGGCCCTAGATTCGGGCAATCGCGAACAACCAGGCCAGGAGATCCAGCAACCACAGAAACAGTGCAAGCTGCAGCGCAACGCGCAGGCGTTGGATGATCTGCCAATTGCTGGCCATGTCGGATTTGATGCGCAGCGCAAGCGCTCGGTGCATCCCGTCCATGGTTGCGGGAGGATGCTGATCGACGAAGTCCTGGAGCAGCTTCTCTGGATCGAAACGGAACGTATAGTCATAATATGGCCACACCATAATCGCGACCAGCAGTCCGATAAGAAAGAGCAATGTCAGCGCCAGCCAGTCCCAGGGCCCTACGCCATCCAGGAGCGCCCTGCCTCCAAGGAGAGAACTCGCGAACGCGGTTGCGAAGATCAGATTGCCGGCGCGCGTATTGAGACTTTCAACCACGCCCTGCTGGTGCTGGAGGCCACGCATCGCCTCCGCATAGACAAATGCCAGGCGGGGGTCGCCGCCGTCCGTCGCAGCAGGCGGGGCGTTGCTGTCATTGGTTGATGAAGGGCGCTCCGGCATCAAGTGTACTTAGCACGGCGCCGCCTGCGATTTGAATAGTTAGCGGAAGCGTAAAAGGCGGGGCGGTGACGTTCAACTTTTAGGGGAAACAATGAATCGGGCGGCGATTGATCAATCTACAAAATCCCTTGGAATGTCACCTTTGAACCTCGCAATGGCCTCCTCGACTAACTCCAAAGGAATCTCCTTCCGGTAGAGGGTTACCTCTCGGGTTCGCCTTGTGTCGTCACGGAAAATCTCCAACACGAGGTCGCCTTCAATCCAAAGCTCGATGCCGATTCCGTCCCGGTCGGCTACGTCGCTTGCGACTATCCAAGATTTTTTTGGTGCTGCGGCCATTGGCTAATCCAAAAGTATGCGGCCAAGCTATCTCCGCCGATGAAGTCTGCAAACGGTCGTAAGCTGAACTCAAAACTGAGACGCTATCGAATAGCCGTATTTGTCAAGGCTTCGTCGTTCCGTCTTCGGGCCATTGAGGGTGTTTTAGTGGACGGGAATAGCGTCAATCCGACGACATCGCTTCAGGGGCTGCGGCAAACAACGCGGCCAGCGTCGCCGGTCCGCCCTGGAGAACATTCAAATCGACGTCGCCGCTGATGCCGTCGACGCGGCCCCGGTTGTGATACTGCCAGTAGATCCAGTCGTCATGGCCCGGCCGCAGCGCCAGCGAACGCAGCCAGCGCGGGCGGCCGGCCAGCTGCCTGGCATAGGCTTGCGCCGCCTCGTCGGTCACATAGAGGATCGCCGTCTTGCCGAACGCTGCCTCGACCGGGCCGAGGAAGGCGGAGAGTTCGGCGCTCAGCTGTTCGGGAGTTGGCCGTTGCGGGCAATTGCCGCCGAACTCGATATCTACCACCGGCGGCAGCAAAGGCTGATCGCGCGGCACCACCGAGATGAAGTTGCGTGCCTGATCCGCACCCGGCCTGCAGAAGGTGAAGAAATGATAGGCACCCACGGCAAGGCCGGCGGCGCGGGCCGCACGCAAATTGGCGGCGAAGGCATCGTCGACATGGTCGCCGCCTTCAGTTGCCTTGATCACGGCGAAGGCGACATCGTCGGCGGCAACACGCCGCCAGTCGATCTGCCGCTGATGATGGGAAACGTCGATGCCCCTGACCGGATATTTGCCGCGGTCCAGAGAAAACGTCTGGAAGTAGGTATAGCCGCCGGCCAGAACGAGGCCCGCCGTGAGCAGACCGGCCGCGCCCCACAAGACGATCCGGTTTTTCAACAGAGACCTATCGCTATTGGTCCGCCCTGCCCGCCGCTATGGCTCCGGACGTTCGCCGCTCGAAAAGCCAAATCATTGGCTTTTCGTCCGCTTCGCGGGCTGCTCCTCACCCTCGCTCCTTCAGCAGCCGGCCCTTCTCGCGCGACCAGTCGCGCTGCTTTTCGGTCTCGCGCTTGTCGTGCAGCTTCTTGCCGCGGCCAACGGCGAGCAGCAGCTTGGCACGACCCTGGTCGTTGAAGTAGATCTTCAGCGGCACCAGCGTCATGCCCTCGCGGTCGACGCTTTGCGCCAGCTTGGCCATCTCGCGCTTGTTGAGCAGCAGTTTGCGGCGGCGGCGTGGCTCGTGGTTGAAGCGGTTGGCCTGCAGGTATTCCGGCAAATAGGAGTTGATCAGCCAGATCTCGCCGCCCTCGACCGAGGCGTAGCTGTCCTGGATGTTGGCCTGGCCCTGGCGCAGCGATTTCACTTCGGTACCGGTCAGCACCAGGCCGGCCTCGATCGTGTCGAGCACCTCATAGGAAAACCGCGCCTTACGGTTTTCCGCAACGGTCTTGTTGTTGGGATCGGCTTTTCTGACTTGATTCATGATGCGGAGAGGTGGCGCCTCATCCCTAGTTTATCAAGCCGGCGTGCTTCATCGCCGCGTCGATCTTCTCGGCGGTCGACGGCTCGACCGTCACTAGCGGCGAGCGCAGCACGTTCTCGACCTTGCCCAGCTTCGACAGCGCATATTTCGCGCCGGAAACGCCGGGCTCCATGAAAATCGCCTTGTGCAGCGGCAACAGACGGTCCTGCAGGTCGAGCGCCTTGGCGCTGTCGCCGGAAAGCGTTGCCTCCTGGAATTCAGCGCAAAGCCTGGGCGCGACATTTGCCGTCACCGAGATGCAGCCGACGCCGCCATGCGCGTTGAAGCCGAGCGCCGAGGCGTCTTCGCCGGAGAGCTGGATGAAATCCTTGCCGCAGGTGGCGCGCTGCTCCGAAACCCGCTCGACCTTGCCGGTGGCATCCTTGACGCCGACGATGTTCTTGAAGTCGTGCACCAATTGCCCCATCGTCTCCGGGCTCATGTCGATCACCGAGCGGGGCGGAATGTTGTAGATGATGATCGGCAGGCTGGTTGCCTTGGCGACGGCGGCGAAATGCGCATAGAGGCCGCGCTGCGTCGGCTTGTTGTAATAGGGCGTGACGACAAGGGCCGCGTCGGCGCCCGCCTTTTCGGCGTACTGGACCAGACCGATCGCCTCTTCGGTGTTGTTGGAGCCGGCGCCGGCGACGACCGGAACCCGGCCCTTGGCGACCTCGATGCAGACCTTGACGACCTGGCGGTGCTCGTCATGCGACAGCGTCGGCGACTCGCCGGTGGTGCCGACCGGGACCACGCCCGTCGTGCCTTCGGCGATCTGCCAGGCGATGAACGCGCGAAAGGCTTTCTCGTCGAAACGGCCGCTCTTTTCGAACGGTGTAACGAGCGCGGTCAGCGAGCCTCTCAGCATGTCGTCCAACTCCTTGGGACTAGCGCATGACCCCGAAAATCGCAGTCGATTTTCGGAAAGGATCATGAGCCAAATTTAAATTGCTACAGCGTCCTTTGCGCGACTGAGAAGACGCGCGGCGCTGTAGGTGTTTGTCGTGCGCGCCTTCTAGCCGAAAGCGAAGCGGCGCACCATAGTCTCGACATTGTTGCGCGGCAAGCATTGCGCCGGCAATTGCAATTCGAACGACCTCGACAAGGTTTTCTTTACGGGCCCTTCATCACAGACGAATAGGCTTCAGTTCATCTGTGTCTGTTGTAGCGTCGAAGAACGGGGATGATCAAATCCATGCCGACCAGGCGGCCTCATCTTTTCGCGCTTCTCGGCGCGATCGTTGTGCTGATTCCCGGCGCCGCGATCGGCAGCAGCGTCGATGTGCAGGTCACGTCGGCGATTCCGATGACCGAGCCGCAGAACGATGCGCTGCAGCAGTCGCCGTCCGCCAGCGTCGCGGCGCTGAAGAGCGGTCTCGATGCGCTGGCGGCAAACGACATTCAGCGCGCGCGCCAGGTGCGCGAGGCGCTGCCGACAAAATCGCTCGATCGGCACATCCTTGCCTGGGCGATTGCGCTCTATGGCGGCGACCAGGTGCCGAGCGGCGACATCGCCGATGCGGCAAAAATGCTGCCGAACTGGCCGGGCACGATCGCCTTGCGCAAGAACAGCGAGCGCGCGCTCTACCGCGAGAACCCAGCACCGCAGGTGGTGGTGCGGGCGTTCGACGGCAGTCAGCCGTTGACCTTCGAGGGCGTGGTGATCCTAGCCCGCTCCTATGTAGCGCAGGGCGATACTAAGGCGGCGCGCTCGGTGCTGTCGCCATTCTGGCGCACCGAAAAGCTCGAAGCCAGGGACGAGGCGGCGGTCATCCGCGAGTTCGGCGCGCTGATCCCGGCCGCCGACCATCGCTTCCGCATGGAGCGCATGTTCTATGCCGACCGGGTCGCTTCGGCGCTGCGCGTCGCCGGTCTCGCCGGCGCGCAGCAACTGGCCGATGCCTGGGCGGCAGTCACCAAAGGCGACAAGAACGCGGCCAAGCTGCTGAAGGCGGTGCCGGCAGCGCAGCGGGCGGCCGGCTATCTCTTTGCCGAAGCCGAATATCTGCGCAAGCAACAGAAATTTTCCGACGCCGCCGCGCTGGTGCTGAAGGCGCCGGGCAACCGTGACGCTCTGGTCGATCCCGACGCCTGGTGGGTTGAGCGCCGGGTGCTGTCGCGCGAGGTGGTCGACCAGGGCGACATGAAGACCGCCTACAGAATAGTCGCCGCGCATGCCGCCGAAAGTCCCGCCAATGCCGCCGAGGCGGAATTCCATGCCGGCTGGTATGCGCTGCGCGGCCTCAACGACCCGAGCACCGCCGCCAAGCATTTTGCGCGAATCGCGGAGCTCGCCCAAGGGCCGATGTCGCTGTCGCGCGCCTATTATTGGCTCGGCCGCGCCGCCGAAGTCGGCGGCCCCGGCAGTGCCAAGGATTATTTCAGCCGTGCCGCCAGCTACGGCACGACCTTTTACGGCCAGCTTGCCGGCGAGCGCGTCGGCCGGCAGACCCTCAACATCGTCTACCCACAGCCAAGTGCTGCCGACCGCCGGAATTTTGCCACCCGCGAGGCGGTCAGCGCCATCAAGCGGCTGCAGGAGGCCGGCTATGATCGCTATGCCGAAACACTCTACCGCGATCTTGCCGGGCAGCTGAACAGCCCCGGCGAACTGGCGCTGCTTGCGGCGCTGGCGGAAAGACAAGGCAACCATTTCATGGCGCTCAAGGTCGGCAAGATCGCCGGCGCCCGCGGCATCGATGTCGGCGCGCTGTCGCATCCGCTCGGCGTCATTCCCGACACCGCCAACATCTCCGGCTCGGGCAAGGCACTGGCCTATGCGATTGCCCGCCAGGAAAGCGAGTTCAACATCGGGGCTGTCTCCAGCGCCGGCGCGCGCGGACTGCTGCAACTAATGCCGGGCACGGCCAAGCAATTGGCGAAGAAGGCCGGCATGACTTTCTCGCAGGCCCGGCTGACCACCGATGCCGGCTACAATGCAACACTGGGCGCCGCCTTTCTCGGCGAGCAGCTCGGCCGTTTCGACGGCTCCTACGTGCTGACCTTCGCCGGCTACAATGCCGGCCCAACCCGCGCCGCCCAGTGGGTGGCGAAATACGGCGACCCGCGCAGCAAGGACGTCGACGCCGTCGTCGACTGGATCGAGCGGATTCCCTATACGGAAACAAGAAGTTACGTCCAGCGCGTGATGGAGAATTACGAGGTCTACAAGATGCGTATCTCCGGCAAGTACGATATTGTCGGAGACTTGGTGAACGGCCGGGGGTGACGACCGGGCTTCAAGCCAAGTCAGGCTGCGATCCTTCGCGCCGCCCTCTGTCCTGCCGATGTCTCGAAGATTCTCAGCGTCGACGCTTCGATTTGACCGTCTCTGCCATCGCCTGTAGCAGTCGGAAACGATCCGGCGAGTGCGAGGAAGCGGTCCACATGGCAACCGAGCAGGGTTTCTCCGATTTCTTCTACGCCGCGCCGGACGGGCTGTCCCTGCACGCCCGCATCTATGGCGAAACGAATTCCGGCCATTGGCCAGTCGTTTGCCTGCCCGGCCTGACCCGCAATTGCCGTGATTTTCACGAATTGGCGCTTTTTCTGTCGGCGCAGACGAAGCGCAAGGTCGTCGCCTTCGATTATCGCGGGCGCGGGCAGTCCGCCTACGATGCCGACATCGGCCATTACACGGTCGGCATCGAAGCGGGCGACATTCTCGCCGGGCTGGCAGCACTTGGCATTGAGGCGGCTGGCTTCATCGGCACCTCGCGCGGTGGACTGATCATCCATGTGCTTGGGGCGATGCGGCCGGCCATGCTGAAGGCCATGGTCTTCAACGACATCGGCCCGGTGGTCGAGGCGCAAGGTCTCGCCCATATCCGCTCCTACCTCGACCCCGCGCCAAGGCCGAAGACGTACGCGGAGGTGGTCCGCGACCTGCGCAGCACCCATGGCGCGGATTTTTCGGCGCTGACCGATGCGGATTGGGAGCGGATGGCGTCAGCCCTTTACCGCAAGACCGAGGAAGGGTTGTTGCCCGATTTCGATTCGAGATTGGTCGACACGCTGGCCGGCCTGGACCTCTCCTCGCCGCTACCCGATCTTTGGCCGCAGTTCGACGCGCTGACGGCGATCCCGATGCTCGTCATACGCGGCGCCAACTCGAAGTTGATGTCCGCCGAAACGCTCGAGCAGATGCGGACGCGCCATACCGATATCGAGACGATCACCGCCCATGGCCAGGGGCATGCCCCGTTTCTCGAAACCGGCGGCCTGCCGGGCAAGGTCGCTGGCTTTTTCGATCGGGCGGAGCGACGGGGTGGCGGGAAGTAAAGCTCGACCGAGTGAAGTAATTCACGCGCAGGTTTTGCGTCGATCAAAGCATTCCGACGGCCGTTGACAGTTCCGTTGGAATTAGCGGTGAAATAATTTTATCGATGTCGGCGCTGCCCCTCATCCGCCTGCCGGCACCTTCTCCCCGTATAGTGACGGGGAGAAGGGGCTGGCCAGAACGCTGGCGACTAGCGAAATCTTTCGCGAGGGTACCTTTCTCCCCGTCACTATACGGGGAGAAATGCCCGGCAGGGCAATGAGGGGCAGCGCTAACCTGAAGCAACTGCCCTGAAACCCAATGCCAGATCCACCCAAACCGTCAGGATTTGGCGCTTCTCTTCGCGGGCTTTGGGGCCTTGCTTGCGGCCGGCTCGCTTTTTGGCTCTCGCCTTGGCGGAGGTGGAGAAGACAAAGTGCTTGCACCGCCGCTGTCCGAGCCACTGCACCGCGGCGTCTCCAGCACAGTGACGCAGCCGTCGAGGTCGTTGGTGGCCAGATGCGCGTAGCGCATGGTCATCGACAGCGTCTGATGGCCGAGCCACATCTGCACGCGCCTGATGTCGATGCCGCCCTGGACGAGACGCGAGGCGCAAGTATGGCGCAATATATGCGGCACGACCTGATCGTCGGCGCCGAGCCCGACTTCGGCCTTGGCATCGTTCCAGATGGCGCGAAACTGCGCCTGGCTGAGCTTGGTGAACGGGCCTTTGGGCCGGCGGCCCTCGGTGGGCGGCAGCTTGATCACCTCTTTTACCCGCTCGGTCATCGGAATGGTGCGGCTGCGGCCGGATTTGGTGATCCAGAAACTGACGCGGTGCTCCTGGATATCGTTCCAGATCAAGCCCAGCGCTTCGCCGAGGCGGCAGCCGGTGTCGACGAGAAAGACGGAAAGCCGATAAGCGTCCTCGCTGCGGCTCTTGATGGCGGCGAAGAGCCGGGCCTCCTCGTCTCTTTCGAGAAAACGAATCCGTCCCGCCCGCTCCTTTTGGCGGCGGAACTCGGGCAGGCTGTGGATATCCCCCATCTTGTGAGCCTTGCGCAGCAGTTTGCTGAGGGCAGCCATCTTCCGGTTGATGGTTGCGTTGCTGTTGCCGCGCTGGCGCAAGGTGCCGATAAGGTTGTCGAGGGTGCTTTGGTCGAAGGCGCTGAAACGCTCCCCAAGAAGGATCTCGTCTATTTCGCCGATGAAGGAGCTGACATTGTATTTATGCCGCCCGTCATCCCAAAGTATGTCCCGGTATGCTGAAAAAAGTTCTCCGATCCTGTGCGACTTTACTTCCCGTATCTTATTGTAACTGTATTTTATCTTTGCAGTTTGAGAAGAAAACATCGAAAAATGATCAGAGGTTCCTCCCTCTTGAATCGCATCGTTCGTCATTATTCGCCACACCCCCGAGTGGATAGGCATAGACCTACCTGCTTGGCGGTGCCCTTTCAAGAGTTTTAAGCGTTGCGGCCGATTTCATCCACCGGTGGCGGATCCCAACGACATCGTTCCACAACCCTGTTCAGCTACCGAACCCCCTTTTCCTTCTGTTTGCTACCAGTCGCGAAAACAAAACAGCCCGGGCGGTTGAGCGCCCGGGCTGGATTTCACTTGCTTTAGGTCCAGCCCTTAGAACGAGCGCTGGAAGCGGAGGATACCACCGATGGCGTCCTTCTTGTCGCCCGGGATGCCCGTCCAGTTGTATACATAGCCACCGAAGTCGCCGCCGGCCACCTTATGGCTGTTATGAGCATAGTCCACTTCGGCCGTGATCACCAGGCCGGGAACGATTTCGTATTTGATATTGGCCGCGACGCCAGCTTCCTTGGCTTCGTCATACGACGCCTGGAGGTTGAACGAGGTCTTCTCGTTGATGGTGTAGGTACCACCACCCCAGACTGCCCAGTTGCCGCCCCATTGCTTGTAGAAGTTGCGCGGGAGGTTGTCATCAGAGCCGTAGCCGGCCATCAGGAACAGCGACAGGTTCTGCATCGGCGTCACGTCGAGACGAACCTTGGCAGCCCATTCTTCTATGCTGCTGTCATAGGCAGCAACACCGGTGATCGAACCCCAGCCCTGCGTGTACTTCAGGCCGCCGACAACATACGGAACATAGCTGTCGATAGAGTCGGAGCCAAAGTCGCCACCGAGGAAGCCACTAGTGAAGGTGCCTGAACCGGTTTCCAACGAAGCCACGGCCGAGAAGCCGTTGCCGCCGTCGAAATAGTACTGGACGACGTTGGTGTCGAAGCCGCCGTACGGAACGATCGTATCCTGGATGACGTCGCCGGCGTAGCCGATGAACGTATCGAAGGCCGATTCGTCCTTACCGACGCGCAGACCACCGAGCTGGATCCAGGCAAAGTTCAGCGAAACGCCCTGGCTGCCAAAGTTAGAAAAGCCATACGCATCATTACCGGATCCCCAGTTGAACCGGGTTTCGGTGTAGGTCTTCAAGGTGCCCATCTCGGTTTCCTGGCCGGTATAGGTCCTCAGCGTGAAGCGAGCCCGTTTGTAGTAGCCGTCATTTTCATTAAATTCGCCGTTGTCCAGGAAATCCTTGGCGTCGATATATCGATTGCCGTCGAACGAGCCAGCCTGGCCGGCGGAGATATCATAACGGACATAGCCGCCGATGCGCAGGCAGATTTCGGTGCCGGGGATGTAGAAGTAGCCAGCGCCGTAGACGTCGCAGATCTTGACGTATTCAGCGGGTTCCGGCTCGGCGACGACGACGGCGTCGGCGGCGCGCGCACCGGAAACTGCGATCAGTGCCGCAGCGGAGCCGAGAAGCAGGCTCTTGATGTTCATTTTCTGACCTCCAGTCAAAAGTTAAAAAACGGGTCTGGGTATTCTTTGCTGAAGGACAGCGTTCCCTGCCCCATCCCCACTACCGAAAAAGATGCGCACCGCGCCGCTCCTTCAAACCCGACATTACCCATGACACGGCGGCGTTCAACCACGATCATACCGGCAAAAGGTTTGTGTTGGCGCTATACCCCGGCGTTGTTGCACAAATGACACGATTTGGCCTCACTCCGAAAGCTCCCGTTAACCAACAGCCCTTCGCAAGTCCTTGCAGCCCGCGGAATCCGGCGGCGGCCCGCCGAAATTGCGGCCATGACCCGACTCGCCGGCCAGGGAATTGCCGCAGAGTCGCCACATGACTGGGCGGCGCTTTGGCGAAGGTCGATTTTTCAAGGATAATAGCGCCAGCTTGTTGATTGTGCCGGCGCTTTTCTTTATCCACCGGCGCAACGGAGAGGTGGCCGAGTGGTCGAAGGCGCTCCCCTGCTAAGGGAGTAGAGGTCAAAAGCTTCTCGTGGGTTCGAATCCCATCCTCTCCGCCACCCTACGCCCTGCGGGCTTCGGGTGGCAGGCCATTCTGCTTCGCGCTGCGCGCTTCGCAGGACAAGTCCAGCGAAAATCTCGCAAAAACAGGGGCTAACCGCCTTCGGGGCTTAGGCCAGGCGAGTTCACGCAAGCGTTAGGCAATGATCCTGTGGCGCTGAAGGTTAGCGAAATCCTTGGAAAGGTGTCCTTCTCCCCGTCACTATACGGGGAGAAGTGCCCGGTAGGGCGATGAGGGGCAGCGCAACCTGAAGTGATTGCTCTGTTGGAAGCTCAGCGTTTCAGAAAGAGATCACCTCTGGATTATGCTGGAACGACTAATTTAGAGGCCGGCGCTGCCCCTCATCTGCCTGCCGGCATCTTCTCCCCGTATGGTGACGGGGAGAAGGGGCTGGCCGTGACGCTGGCACCCTCTTTCCCGTTTTGTCAGGCCCCCGATTTTTGGCGTTATCTCAAAATCCGGATCCGGCATGTTTTTGCCCAGCAAATAGCTATTTTCCGAAATAACAACGAAATCCCAGATACTTACTACCGAACACACGGCGCCAACTCCGCTCTTTTGTTCGATTCTGACTGGAGGTCAGAAAATGAACATCAAGAGCCTGCTTCTCGGCTCCGCTGCGGCACTGATCGCAGTTTCCGGTGCGCGCGCCGCCGACGCCGTCGTCGTCGCCGAGCCGGAACCCGCTGAATACGTCAAGATCTGCGACGTCTACGGCGCTGGCTACTTCTACATCCCCGGCACCGAAACCTGCCTGCGCATCGGCGGCTACGTCCGCTATGACATCGGCATCGGTGACGTCGGCTCATTTGACGGTGCAAGGACCACCGATCAGCAGGACGGCGACTCGCAGGATACCTACTACAAGCACGCCCGCTTCACGCTGAAGACCTGGACCGGCCAGGAAACCGAGCTCGGCACCTTGAAGACCTACACCGAGACCCGCTTCAACTGGGGTAACCACAATGATTACCTTGATGACAACTTCAATGGCGGTACGAGCGTTTCGCTGAACTTTGCCTGGGTCCAGCTCGGTGGTCTGCGCGTCGGTAAGGACGAATCGGCCTTCGACACGTTCATCGGCTACGCCGGCAACGTCATCCAGGATACGCTGGTCCCCTACGGCGGCTTCGACACCAACGTCGTCCAGTACTACTTCGATGCCGGAAACGGCTTCTCGGCCGTGGCTTCGTTGGAAACCGGTTCGGGCAGCGCCGCTGCGGATCCTGGCATTTTCCAAGACAGCAACAGCGGTAATGATTCCATCGACAGCTATGTCCCGTATGTCGTCGGCGGTATCAAATACACGCAGGGCTGGGGCTCGATCACCGGTGTTGCCGCCTATGACAGCACGTGGGAAGAGTGGGCAGGTAAGGTTCGCGTCGACGTTACGCCGATTCAGAACCTGACACTGTTCCTCATGGCCGGTTACGGTTCCGACGACAACATCGACCGCAACTTCTACAAGCAGTGGGGCGGCAACTGGGCAGTCTGGGGCGGCGGTACCTACACCATCAACGAGAAGACCTCGTTCAACCTCCAGGCGTCGGTTGACGACGACAAGAACTACGGCGTCGCCGCGAACGTCGCCTACGATATCGTTCCGGGCTTCACGATCACTGCCGAAGTCGATTGGGCCCACGACGGTCAGTTTGATAAAGCCTACGATCGCAACTGGACTAATGCCGACGACAAGGACAGCATTGGCGGCATGCTCCGCTTCCAGCGCTCATTCTAACAGTCCGAGCCAGATTGAGATTAAACCCGGCGGGCGACCGCCGGGTTTTTCGTATCGGGCGACGCAGCTATCAACGCTCGATAGATCATGCAGGCTGCTGCTGAGCAGCCGCAGGGCTGGTCGAATGCAACGCTCGCTCCGCACGCTTGTTCGTGCAAAGAAAAACTTGGGCCGATCTGAAGGGCTGGCCTATCGAATCAATGTATCTCGACAGCAAGTCACGATCGACCTCGGCCGATCGAGCGCATCCTACTTGTTCAAAGTTCGGCCAGATCGCCCAAGGCATCAATCAGCGGTTGAATTGTGCTCTCGTACTTTTTCCAGCGTTTGACGGATGAACTATAGATCGGCTGCCGGACCTGCCAGCGGCTGAGGGTATTGACCGACCCGCTCCTCTCGAAAAAGCGCAGGCAGGAATCGTCCCAAGGCAAGCCGAGATGATCGATGAGACGGCGCGATTGGGCCTCCTGATCGGCAATCAGCGTCTCGTAGCGGTTTTCGAAAATACGTCCGGGAAAGACTTTATTCCAATGCCGCATCAAGCGATCATATTCGCGGTAGTATAGGCCGAGTGTCTCAAGGTCGGCGTTGTAGCCGTGCTCCTTGGTGAAATGCAAGACGAAGCACGAGACGCAATTGTCAATGGCATCGCGGCGGCAATGAATGATGCGCGCGTTGGGAAAGAGAACTCCGATTAAGCCGACAAGCTCGAAGTTGTGAGGCCTCTTGTCGACGACGCGGAGCGCGCCAGGCGCGTGTTGACGCAGATAGGACAGGTATTCTTCGGCCAGCGCCCTCGACTGATTCCTCGTCATCGACATGATCGAACTGCGCAAGGCCTCATCAGACTCTGTCCTGAAGCCCATCGAGGTCGCAATTCGCCGTAGCTTCGAAAGCTCCCCGGCGCCATGAACATCCGGATGGCTCGCACAGATCTGCTCGGTGAGCGTCGTCCCCGACCGGGGCATGCCCAGCACAAACACAGGCATCTCGGACGGACTGCCGTGGCCAGCCTTGGCTTCCAATAGTGACGGGCTGAATATCTCGATCATGGAATCGACACTTCGGCGGTAGTACTCCAGGTCAAAATCGTGACCAGCGGCCTTTTTCGCCCTCTTGAAGTGATCCATCGCCTCTTCATAGCGCTGAAGATCGTTCAGCACTTTGCCTGCGGCGTGATGGAGCTGCGATGCAGCAACCGGTTCGAGCCTGGGATTGGACAGTTCGCGCAGGATAGAGTCGAGCTCGGCAGGTTTTTCGGTGAACTTTTGCGTGTCGACCAGGTAGTTGTAGGCTGCCCCAACATCGACGCGACGTTCTATTGCCTGATTGAGATAGGCTCTGGCTTCGTCCATGCGACCGAGGCTGGTGAGCGCACCAGCCAGACCAATCCGGACCATGGGGTGGTCGCCGTTGATCGTTAGCGCCTTCTCGTAAAGGGGCAAAGCCATCTCGGCCTTGTCGAAGTTGACGTAGGCACGCGCCAGTCCGCAAAGCGCTTCCACCAGATCGGGCTTCAATTCGCAGGCATGCTGCAGGTGCTTGATCGCAAGCAAGCTGTCGCCGACCTTCAGACAGGCCTCTCCCAGGCTGAGGTGGAAATATGGGTTTTGAGGCGTCTGGCTTACTGCCCGCGCGAAATATTTAAGAGCCAACTCGTCGTCGATACCGAGCCCCAACGTACCGAGGATGTATAGCGAAAGGGGATGGTTGGGCGTGCGCGCGAGAACGCGATGGCATAATTCCTCGGCCTCCGGGAGCCGCTTGGCTTGCTGGAGTTCGAGGGCCTGTCTCAGCAGCGCATCGTCAGCTTGCGCGCGCGACGGCGGTTTCACTTTCGGCGGTTGCACGTTCGACGCCGAACGGGACTTTATATGCTTGGACCAAGCAGGCGGCAGTCGGTTACTCATCATGTCTCGCTAGCAAAATGATGCGGGAGAATCCAGCCTGACGATTCCCGCTGGCCGCAGAACTTGCGCAGTCCAAGCTGGCAGGCTAGCAAGAAGGCCCCTTTCGAACGAGACTTATCATGCGCCTGCGCCCTCCCCTTACGCCGCTCATCGACGCGCTTCCCTCGACGGTGCCGTTTGTCGGCCCGGAGGCGCAGGAGCGCGACCGCGGCCGCGCCTTTCGCGCCCGCATCGGCGCCAATGAGAGCAGCTTTGGCCCTTCACCGCGCGTGGTTGCCCGCATGGCCGAGATTGCCGGCGACATGTGGATGTATTGCGATCCCGATAATCACGATTTGAAGGTAGCCGTAGCTAGGCATCTCGGTGTCGGTGGCGAAAACGTCGTCATCGGCGAAGGCATAGACGGGCTGCTCAGCCTGGTTGCGCGCATGTATGTGGCGCCTGGCGACGCGGTGGTGACCTCGCGCGGCGCCTATCCGACCTTCAACTTCCATGTTGCCGGCGTCGGCGGGCGGCTGGTCGCGGTACCTTACGAGAACGATCGGGAAAGCCTGGACGACCTGCTGGCGGCAGTCGCCAGGGAGAAGGCGCCGCTGGTCTACCTGTCCAATCCGGACAATCCGATGGGTTGCTGGTGGGAAGCCGCCGAGCTCGGCCGCTTCATCGAAGCGTTGCCGGAGACCACAATGCTGGTGCTCGACGAGGCCTATGGCGAATTAGGGCCATCCTCAGCGCTGCCGCCGATCGATGTGGCGCGGCCGAACGTCATCCGCATGCGCACCTTCTCCAAGGCCTATGGGCTGGCCGGCATACGCTGCGGCTATGCGGTGGCCGAAGCCCAGGTGATTCGCGATTTCGAAAAGATCCGCAATCATTACGGCGTCAGCCGCATGGCGCAGATGGCCGGTGTCGAGGCGCTTGCCGATCAGGCCTGGCTGGAGAGCGTGGTGGCGCGGGTCGCCGCCGGCCGCCGGCGCATTGCCGCAATAGCCGAGGCGAACGGGCTGAAGCCGCTGGCTTCGGCGACCAATTTCGTCACCATCGACTGCGGCCGCGACGGCGCTTTCGCACTAAAAGTGCTGCAGGCGCTGTTGTCACGCGACGTGTTCATCCGCAAGCCGATGGTGCCGGTGCTCGACCGCTGCATCCGGGTCAGCGTCGGCCTCGACCACGAGCTCGACATCTTTGCCGAGGAACTGCCTGGCGCACTGGCGGCAGCGCGAGGAAACTGAAGGGCGCAACGCCGGATCCCGGTGCTGCTCGCTATTTCTCCGCTAGCAGGCGCATGACGCGCTTCAAGGCGTCCGATAATTCGGCAGCCGCTTCATCCGCGAGGCCGGCCGTCAGCCGCGCGAGATCGCGATCCGCCGCAGCCTGAAGCCTGGCGAGCTCCGCACTTCCGCGAGCGGTCAGCGACAGGATGCGTCTGCGCCGATCGGCTGGGTCAGTGCGCATCTCGATCAGGCCGGCGGCGGCGAACCTCCTCAGGACGGGTATGACATACGCCGGATCGAGCCGGAGCTCGGCAGCGATTTCGGAGGCTGCCGGTCCGAGATCGAGGTGGAATGCCCGCGCAAGAAACCCTGCCTCACCGCCGCTATTGGCGGCAGCATGGGATCGGCGGCCCAATTCGAACAGCAGCCGCGCCTCGCCTAGCGTATAGGCGCTGTGCGTCAAGGTCTGGTCGAGCAGCCCGATCAGCCGCGTGTAAAAGCGATTGAAGTCGCGGATCTCCGCGACAAGGGCATTCCGATCGGCCGGCATGTCGACCTCCTTCGGGCTGATCGCTCCGTAAGGACCATGATCGCCTATTATTTGACTTAGTCAATCATTCGATGGAGACGCCGCCCATCTCGCACGTGAAGCTGGCGGATCGCGATCGGCAGAGAGACCTTCGATGCACGCGGCGCGGTTGAATTTGCAAGACGCTGCGCCAGACTCGACTCAAAAGATGGAGAGCGCGATGGACGACCGGACGGTGCAGATACGCATATACGGCAAGGTGCAAGGCGTCAGCTACCGGGTCTGGGCGCGGCGCGAGGCGTCGGCGCTTGGCCTTGCCGGGTGGGTGCGCAACGAAGTTGACGGCTCGGTGACAGCTTTGATTGCAGGGACGGGTGCGGCGGTCTCGACAATGATCGAACGGCTTTGGCAAGGACCGCCAGGGGCAGCGGTTTCGAAGGTCGATGTCGAGGAGATCGAGGCTCGCGACATGTCCGCGGGTTTCAGGATTGTTGCCTAGCAAGGCATGACCCTGCTCATTCGCTTCCATCGCACAAAATCTCCAGGGTGCAGATAGAGCAAACCTGAAGCCATTGCCCTGCCCGGACATACCTCGGCCCTTGAATTAATTGAACGTTTGTTTTATTGTCTGCGAAAAGGCGGTTTGTCATGGCGCGTACGACCGGTTCCGACGGAGAGAAGACCGAAGCTGCGGTCCGCGAGGCGGCGGTCAGCCTGATTGCGCGTCTCGGCTACGAGGCGATGTCGATGCGCCAGCTGGCGGCCGAGGTTGGCGTCCAGGCAGCGGCGCTTTACCGCTACTTCCCGACCAAGCAGGACCTTCTGTTCACCCTGATGCGCGAGCATATGGAAGGCTTGATCGAGGCGTGGCGCGCAACACGCCCTGTCGGCGCCGGTCCGGCAGCGCGGCTCGCCGCCTATGTCGAAAACCACATCGCCTTCCACGTCGAACGCCGCCATTCCACCCATGTCTCGAACATGGAGCTGCGCAGCTTGTCGCACGAAAAACTCACGCAGATCCTGCGCCTGCGCACGGCTTACGAGAAGGAGCTGCGCGCCATCCTGCGCGACGGCGTCGAAGCGGGCTTGTTCAGCATCGAAGACACCGGGCTCACCGCAATGGCGCTGATCCAAATGATGACCGGCGTCATCGTCTGGTTCCGGCCGGGCGAGCGGCTGTCGATCGCCGAAGTCACTGCTACATATCTAGCAATGACAATGCGCCTTGTTGGAGCAAAGAACGATGGCGAGACAACGAGCCACGACGCCGCGCCTCTATTCGGGCGCGCAAAGGACGCTCTAGCAACTTGATTTCGCGCATGATCCCGATTTTCGGGATCGTGCGCCGGGAGGAACGGCATGTACACGCATACGCTCAACTTCGGGCTTGACGAAGACATCGAGGCACTGCGCGACCTGGTGCGGCGCTTTGCCCAGGAAAAGATCGCACCGATCGCCGCCGAAATCGACCGCTCGAACGAATTCCCGGCACATCTGTGGGCGGAGCTCGGCGGGCTTGGCCTGCTCGGCATCACCGCCGATCCCGATTTCGGCGGCAGCGGCATGGGCTACCTCGCCCATGTCGTGGCGATGGAGGAGATTTCGCGCGCCTCGGCCTCGG
This sequence comes from Mesorhizobium sp. ISC25, assembly GCF_042295465.1. NCBI lineage: Bacteria > Pseudomonadati > Pseudomonadota > Alphaproteobacteria > Hyphomicrobiales > Phyllobacteriaceae > Mesorhizobium > Mesorhizobium sp. ISC25. The sequence continues at coordinate 2,091,327 of NZ_CP135441.1, forward strand.
TCGGCCTCTCCTACGGCGCCCATTCCAACCTCTGCGTCAACCAGATCAACCGCTGGGCAACGCAGGCGCAGAAGGAAAAATATCTGCCTTCGCTCTGCAGCGGCGAGAAGGTCGGCGCACTGGCGATGTCGGAATCGGGTGCCGGCTCCGATGTGGTGTCGCTGCGCCTGCGCGCCGAAAAGCGCAACGATCGCTATGTGCTCAACGGCACCAAAATGTGGATCACCAACGGGCCGGATGCCGAGACGCTGGTCGTCTACGCCAAGACCGATCCGGAACTCAATTCGCGCGGCATCACCGCTTTCATAGTCGAAAAGGCCTTTGCCGGTTTTTCCGTGGCGCAAAAGCTCGACAAGCTCGGCATGCGCGGCTCGAATACCGGCGAGTTGGTGTTCGAGAATGTCGAAGTGCCGTTCGACAATGTGCTGCACGAGGAGGGGCGCGGTGTCGAGGTGCTGATGTCGGGCCTCGACTACGAACGCGCCGTGCTGGCCGGCGGGCCGATCGGGCTGATGGCTGCGTGCCTCGACGTGGCGATACCTTACGTGCATGAACGCAAGCAGTTCGGTCAGCCGATCGGCGAATTCCAGTTGGTGCAAGGCAAGCTCGCCGACATGTATGCGACGATGAACGCGGCGCGCGCTTACGTCTATGCCGTAGCCGCCGCCTGCGATCGCGGTGAGACGGCCCGCAAGGATGCTGCCGGCTGTATTCTCTTCGCCGCCGAAAAGGCGACGCTGATGGCGCTCGACGCCATCCAGCTTTTGGGTGGCAACGGCTACATCAACGATTACCCGACCGGCCGGCTGCTGCGCGACGCCAAGCTCTACGAGATCGGTGCCGGCACCAGCGAAATCCGTCGATGGCTGATCGGGCGGGAAATCATGGCGGAGGGCGCCTGATGGCATCTTTTTAAGATTTTGCCAGAAGCCGCAAGATGTGGCATACTTCGGAATATGTGCCACAATACAGGCGAGACGGACCATGGCGGGCAAAACGGGAAAGTCCGGACTTGAAGAAGACCCGCAAGCACGGTTCGATGCCGGCGCTCGCAAAACGCCGCTTCGGGTTCCGGCGAAACGCGAGCGGGTCAAGCTTGGCGAGGGCGGGCGCTTCGTCATCCCTGCCGCGATGCGCGAGGAGATGGGCGTGAAGCCTGGCGAGGACATGATCCTTCATGTCGAAAGCGGCGAGCTGCGGGTAAGATCGTGGCTGCAGAATCTGCGACGGGTCCAGGCCGAATTGTCAGCGCTGAAACAGCCCGGTGAAAGCGTCGTCGACGAATTTCTGAAGGAGCGGCGGGAAGAGCAGCGTCGAAGCGACAAGCGTCTCGACCGGCTTCACGCCGAAGGGACAACGGGAAAGCGGGCGAAATGAAGCCCTACGTCATGGACAGTTCGGCGGCGCTCGCAATCCTGCTCAACGAGCAAGGCACCGACAATGCTTTGGGGTTCGCGCCGGACGCACAATGCAGTTCAGTCAATGCGGCCGAAATCATCGCCAAGCTGATCGACAAGGGACGCAGCATGGAACAGGCCGCGGACGACCTCGCCAGTCTCGGCATGCCGATCGCCGTTTTCGACGACGCAATGGGCATCGCGGCCGGGCAGCTTCGCCAATTGACGCGGCATCGCGGCTTGTCGCTGGGCGATCGGGCCTGCCTCGCACTGGCAATTCGCGAGAACGCTATTGCCGTCACCGCCGATCGCGATTGGGGCGACCTCGATGTCGGCTGCAAAATCGAGCTGATCCGGTAGCGCCATGGCCCCCCTCACCTCGCAGATCTCGCCCGCCTCCGATATCTTCCGCGCCAATGCCGAGCGCATGCGGGCGCTGGTCGCCGACATCGCTGAAAAAGCCGCCGGCATCGAGCGCGGTGGCTCGGAAGAGGCGCGTGAGCGGCACGTCTCCCGCGGCAAGCTCCTGCCGCGGCAACGCCTCGCGCAATTGCTCGATACGGGCTCGCCGCTCCTCGAAATCGGCCAGTTTGCCGCTTGGTCGATGTATGGCGAGGACATCCCCTCGGCCGGCCTCATCGCCGGCATCGGCCGGGTCGAAGGCACCGAAGTGATGGTCGTTGTCAACGACGCCACGGTGAAGGGCGGCACCTATTATCCGCTGACGGTGAAGAAGCATCTGCGTGCACAGGAGATCGCACTACAGAACAATCTGCCTTGCGTCTATCTGGTCGACAGCGGCGGCGCCAATCTGCCCAACCAGGACGAGGTGTTTCCCGACCGCGATCATTTCGGCCGCATCTTCTACAACCAGGCCAACATGTCGGCCGCCGGCATTCCGCAGATCGCCTGCGTCATGGGTTCGTGCACGGCCGGCGGCGCCTATGTGCCTGCGATGTCGGACGAGACAATCATGGTGCGCAACCAGGCAACCATCTTTCTCGGCGGGCCGCCGCTGGTGAAGGCGGCCACCGGCGAGGACGTCACCGCCGAGGACCTCGGTGGCGCCGACGTGCACACAAGGCTTTCCGGCGTTGCCGACTACTATGCGCTCGACGACGAGCATGCGCTGGCCATATGCCGGCGTATCGTCAAAAACCTGAATCGGAACAAAATTGTAAGCTTGGCCCTGAAGAAATCGATTCCGCCGCTTCACGATCCACATGAACTCTACGGTATCGTGCCTACGGATCTGCGCCAGCCTTACGACGTGCGCGAGGTGATCGCCCGCATCGTCGACGGCTCCGAGTTCGATGAGTTCAAGCAGAATTACGGCACCACGCTGGTCACCGGTTTCGCCCACCTCAGCGGCATGCCGGTCGGCATCGTCGCCAACAATGGCGTGCTGTTTTCGGAAAGCGCGCTGAAGGGCGCGCACTTCATCGAGCTGTGCTGCCAGCGCAGGATTCCGCTGATTTTCCTGCAGAACATCACCGGCTTTATGGTCGGGCGAAAATACGAGGCCGGCGGCATCGCCAAGGACGGCGCCAAGCTGGTGATGGCGGTCGCCACCGCCAAGGTGCCGAAAGTAACGATGATCATCGGCGGCTCGTTCGGCGCCGGCAATTACGGCATGTGCGGACGCGCCTATTCGCCACGCTTCCTGTGGATGTGGCCGAATGCCCGCATTTCGGTGATGGGCGGCGAGCAGGCGGCAACGGTGCTGGCCGTCGTCAAGCGCGAGGGCATCGAGCGCAAGGGCGGCGAGTGGAGCGCCGAAGAGGAGGCAAAATTCAAGAAGCCAATCCTGATGAAGTACGAGCACGAAGGCCACCCGCTCTATTCGTCTGCAAGGCTCTGGGACGACGGCATCATCGACCCGGCCAAGACCCGCGAGGTGCTGGCGCTCAGCCTTTCGGCCGCGCTCAACGCCCAGATCGAGGAGACACGCTTCGGCGTGTTCAGGATGTGAGATGAGCGAAACCGGCCCGAGGATTCGCATTCAAACCGGCGACATAACGAAGCTGGCGGTCGATGCCATCGTCAACGCCGCCAACACCTCGCTTCTCGGCGGCGGTGGCGTGGACGGCGCCATTCACCGCGCGGCCGGCCCCGAGCTTCTGGCCGAATGCCGGATGCTGAATGGCTGCAAGGTCGGAGACGCAAAAATCACCAAGGGCTACAAGCTGCCCGCGCGCTACATCATCCATGCGGTCGGGCCGGTCTGGCAAGGCGGCAGCAAAGGAGAAGCCGAACTGCTCGCCTCCTGCTATCGCCGGTCGCTCGAAATCGCCGCCGCAAAGGACTGCCGGACGGTGGCGTTTCCAGCGATCTCGACCGGGGCCTACCGCTATCCGAAGGATCAGGCGACGCAAATTGCTGTCGGTACCGTGAGTGCCTTCATCGGCCAGAACATCGTTCCGGAAACCGTCATTTTCTGCTGCTTCGACGAACTAACGGCCGAACTGTATCAGCGGGTCGTTGCCGCACTCGGCAAGGTGTAACCCTGCGCCGGCGGCACCCGTCCACATCTCCAGACTATTTTTTGCTTCTTGATCTGGCCAGACGAAAGAATCACGGCTATTGATCATCGCAAATACCAATGGGGATTGGGCGAAGATGAGGCGGCGGGTTTTTCAGAGAACAACTGTGCAGATACTTGCGGCGTTGCTTATATTAGCGACGCATGGCGTTGGTGCGGCGGAGTCGTTGGCGGGAAGCAAGGGCGAGACCCGTTTCTATCCCTATTTGCCGCAGAATCCGAAGGATCAATGTACCATGGCTTACAAGGCCTATGTAGCGGCCGGCGGCCATTCAGCCTATGCAACCACTCCGTATTCCCGGGTCCGTTCGCTGTACATCATCTGCGGCTCGCGCTTGAATGCACCGTCACAGCAAGCTGCCGAAGAGTTGGCGTTGAAATCCTGTCAGGCAACCCGCAATAGTTACAGGGTTACGACAGGTGGGGGCTGCGAAATCGCTGCCTCCAAATAGGCGAATATCTTTCAGTGTTGGGTTTTTTCAAATGGGTTGGGCAATGAAATCTTTATCCATCAGGCGAACAACCATATCGATACTTGCACTGCTCGTGGCCTCTGCACCGAATGTTGGCGCCGCCGAATCGCTGGCGGGAAGCAAGGGCGACAGCCGTTTTCCGGTCTATTTTGCACCGGGTACAATCGGAGGCTGCGGCAAGGACTACAAGGACTATGTGGCAGCGGGCGGTCACTCGGCCTATGCGATGACGCCGTTCAACTGGGCAACCGAATTCATTATTTGCGGTGCTCATCTCAATGCGCCGTCCCAGAAGGCTGCGGAAGCGCTGGCGTTGAAGTCCTGCCAGTCCGCGCGCAGCAAGTACAAGGTCACGACTGCAGGGGCCTGCGCCATAGCTGCCTCCAAATAGGCCGATACTCGTCGGCCTTCGACTTTTTCAATGGTTGGGAAAAATGAAGTCTATAGGCATCAAACAAGCAGTCTTGTCGATAATAGGTGGGTTGCTTCTAATCTCGAGCCCTAATATCGGCGCCGCCGAATCGCTGACGGGAAGCAAGGGCGACATCCGTTTTTACCCGGCTCTATCGCTAGACCCGAAGCGACCGTGCACCAAGGCATACAATGCCTATGTGGCGGCCAGCGGCCATTCAGCCTATGCGACCACACCGTATTCCCGGGTGCGTTCGCTGTACATCATCTGCGGCTCGCGCTTGAATGCGCCGTCGCAAAAGGCTGCCGAGGATACGGCGATGAAATCCTGCCAGGCCACCCGCAACCGTTACAAGGTCACGACCGGGGGAGCTTGCGAAATCGCGGCCTCAAAGTAGGCAGGCCTCGCTTGCCTACCCTTTGACCGCCAGACTACAAAGCAGGGCATCGCCGCAGCTCGCGTGAAGAGAATTCACGCCGTTGGCGGCAAGCTCTGCCTGCGGAGGCCCGATGTTCGCCAAGATCCTGGTCGCCAACCGTGGCGAGATCGCCTGCCGGGTGATCCGCACGGCACGCAGCATGGGTTTGCGCAGCGTCGCCGTCTATTCCGACGCCGACGCTCACGCCTTGCATGTCGAAATGGCCGACGAAGCGGTGCATATCGGCGCCGCTCCCGCCAACGAAAGCTATCTGCGCGGCGACAAGATCATCTCGGCGGCCTTGGCCACAGGTGCCGAGGCCATCCATCCGGGCTACGGCTTTCTTTCGGAAAACCCCGATTTCGTCGACCAGGTCGCGGCGGCTGGGCTGATCTTCATTGGGCCGTCGGCGGCCTCGATCCGTGCCATGGGACTGAAGGACGCGGCCAAGCGGTTGATGGAAAAGGCCGGCGTGCCTGTCGTTCCGGGCTACCATGGCGAAGCGCAGGAGATCGTGTTGCTCGCCTCCAAGGCGCGCGAGATAGGCTACCCCGTACTGATCAAGGCGCGCGCCGGCGGCGGCGGCAAAGGCATGCGGCGCGTCGAGCATCCCGATGATTTTTCGGAAGCACTGTCGGGCGCGCGGCGCGAGGCGAAAGCCGCGTTCGGTGACGACCGCGTCTTGGTGGAAAAATATGTCGACAAGCCGCGCCACATCGAAGTGCAGGTGTTTGGTGACAATTTCGGCAATGCCGTACATCTTCACGAACGTGACTGCTCGGCGCAGCGCCGCCACCAGAAGGTGATCGAGGAGGCGCCTGCCCCGGGCATGACGCCGGCACTGCGCAAGGCGATGACCGAGGCGGCGGTGAAAGCCGCCAAGGCAATCCACTATTCCGGCGCCGGTACCATCGAGTTCATCGTCGATGCCTCGCAAGGTCTAAAGGCCGACCGTTTCTGGTTCATGGAAATGAACACCCGCCTGCAGGTCGAGCACCCCGTCACCGAAATGGTCACCGGCATCGACCTGGTCGAGTGGCAGTTGCGGGTAGCCTCCGGCGAAAAACTGCCGAAGATGCAGAGCGAGATCGCGCTATCCGGCCACGCCTTCGAGGCGCGCATCTATGCCGAGGACGCGGCAAGAGGGTTTTTGCCGGCGACCGGCACCTTGCACCATTTGAAATTTCCGCAGCCGGCACCAGAGGGTGCGACCATGCGCATCGAAACCGGTGTGCGCGCCGGCGATGCGATTTCGCCGTTTTACGACCCGATGATCGCCAAACTGATCGTCCATGGCAAGGACAGACGGGCGGCGCTCACGGCACTTGGCGCGGCGCTGTCGCAGACCGAAATCGCCGGCTCGACGGTCAACACTGGCTTTCTTGCCGCGCTGGCCGCTGATGTGGATTTTGCGGCGGGCGATGTCGATACCGGCCTGATAGCCAGGCATCAACTGGCGTTGACGGCGGTTCCGCCGCCGAGCGGTGAGACAATTGCCGCCGCGGCACTTGCCGCGTCCGGTGCGAGCGACTTGCGGTCCTCGGACGATCCCTGGTCGTCGCTGGCAGGCTATGCGCATTTCCACGCTGTAGCGCGGCGCACCCTGCTGAAATTTGGCGAGCAGGGGATCGTCGCGCGCGTGTCGGTGCGGCCGGACGGACGGTTCGAGGTGGCGCTGGACGCGCCCTATGACAGCGTGAATTCGCATGACCTTCGCGCGACGCCTCGCCTCGCCCGCTGGCCGGGCCACGTCACGGTCTTCGATGGCGCCATCGGCTACGGTTTTGCCGTGCCGGATCCGCTGGCGCGAGCCGACGAAGCCGCCGCCGCTTCCGGAAGCCTGCGCGCGCCAATGCCCGGCCTGGTCAAATTGGTGCGTGCAGCCAAAGGCGAGTCCGTGATCAAGGGCCAGCCGCTGCTGATCCTGGAGGCGATGAAGATGGAGCACACCATTGCCGCCCCCCATGACGGGGTTATCGCCGAGATTGCTGCCGAAGGCGCGCAGGTCACCGACGGGACCGTGCTGGTGCGTTTTGCCGAGGAAGCCCACGGCTGACCGCTGTTCCTCCACAAGTCGATATCGAAGACACGCCCCACAAACGCCGCCCAAAATGAAAATGGCCGGGTCTGACCCGGCCATTTCCGTTTACTGCGGGCGACGCCAGCCACTACGGCTGGATCGGCGCGTATTTGCCGTCGTGCCACTGGTTGATGTCGTAGCTGACGTTCTTGAGGTCGCCCTTTTCGTCGAAAGTGACCGCGCCGACGACGGTGCTGATCGGCTCGCCGCTCTTCAAAGCTTCGGCAACCTTGGCCGGGTCGTCGCTGCCGGCGCGCTTGATGCCCTCCGCAAAGGCCTGGATCACGGCATAGGAGAACAGCGTGAAGCCCTCGGGCACGAAGCCGCCCGCCTTGATCTTTTCGATGGCTTCTTTGGCTTCGGGCTTCGCCTGCGGATCCGACGGGAAGACGAACATGGTGCCTTCGCCGGCCGGGCCGGAAACCTGCCAGAATTCCGGCGTGGCAATCGAGTCCGGCATGATCAGCTGGAATTTCAGGTTCTGTTCCGCCGACTGGCGCAGGATGAGGCCGGCTTCGGGGTGGTAGCCGCCGAAATAGACGACGTCAGCCTTCAGGTCCTTGAGCTTGGTGACAAGCGCCGCGTAGTCCTTTTCACCGGCGTTGATTCCCTCATAGAGGATCTCGTTGAGACCGTTCTGGTTCATCGTTGCCTTGACGACATCGGCGACGCCCTGCCCGTAGGCGCTCTTGTCGTGCAGGATGACGACGTTCTTGCCGGCATATTTCTTGGCGATCCATGGACCGATGAAAGCGCCCTGCGCGTCGTCGCGCGTATAGAGACGCATGATCGTCGGCCAGCCGGCTTTCGCCGCCGCGTCGGTCAGCACCGGGTTCGACGAAGCCGGGCTCATCATCAGCGCGCCGGCTTCGGCATAGACCGCGGAGGCCGGGATGCTCGAGCCCGAACAGGCATGGCCATCGACGAACTTGACGCCGTTGGCAACGACGCGGTTGGCGACCGAAACCGCCTGTTTCGGATCACACTGGTCATCCTGGACGTCGAGCTTGATCTGGCGGCCATCGACGCCGCCGGCCGCGTTGATCGCGTCGGCGGCGGCTTGCGCGCCTTGCTTGAATTGATCGCCGATGGTGGCAAGCTGACCGGTCATCGGTCCGACCACTGAAAAGGTGATGTCATCGGCGAAGGCGACCGGCGCGGTCATCATCAAGCCAAATATGGCTGCGCTCAAAATACTGAATTTCTTCATGGTGACATAACTCCTCCACTCTCGCGCGACCATCCCGGCCGCGCCTCTTCCAGAGTGGCCGGAGAATTTCATCCTTCACCGGAGCTGTCTAGACGCATCGTCGGCGCTCGATTGGGCCTGCAACACGCTGTCGCAAAGACAAAGCCGCGCCAGCCTTGTTCCGGCCGGTCGCAGCTTTTCTCATCGAGCTTCCCGAGATATCAGCATCGGGATCCGCTCGCCTTCCCTGTTTTGTACGGTTTATTGCACGGCTCGTCCGCCTGCCGTGTTCTTGTTGGCCCAGCCGTCTTGCGCGGCCTTGATTTTCGGGTCCAGCCGTCTGCGCGGCTTTGATCCGAAGCGTCCCTGTCGTGAGGTCAGTACCCCTGTGAAGTCGATGCCGGCGAATTCAGTGCATCGTCATCCATTCGCGGGCTTCGCGCAGCGCCTTGGCGATCTCGACCTTCGACATGGCGGCCGACAATTCAGAGCGCAGTTCCGCGGCGCGGGCCGAACCCTTGATCGCGGCGATGTTGAACCATTTGTGGGCGGCGACGACATCGGTCTCGCAATCGCGGCCGGTCGCATACATCATGCCCAACTCGAAAAGAATATCGGCCTGGGCAGTTGCCCCCATGGCGCCGAAGCCGGCTTCAAGCATTTCAAAACGTGCCATTTCAAATCCCCTGTTCTGGCTCCCGAGAGCTGTCTCCGTCTGTCCCTCGGTGTTCTTGATTACCTTCGGGGGCGGCCGCTCTTTCGATGCTTTCGAGAATGCCGCGGAGGCTTGAATCCGTCGTTAAATGGCGTGCTTAATTTGAGGAAAACAAAGCTAAAACAAGAGGTAAACGCGAAAATTCGTTAAGGATACAAAGCCAGCAATCGCGCCGGTTTGCACAAAATTTGAAGAAAACTTGCGAGGCACGGATCAAGACTCCGCTAACCACAGAAGACAAAGACGTGTGCGGCCCGTTTCATTTTTTCGCCGGCGCGGCCGTTCGGGAGCGGGCAAAAACCCGCAACCCCTCCGTGGCGGCACCGCTTTTGTTTTTCCGGGAGCTGGACTAGCTTACGTTTGCGTAAGGGGCAGACAGCCGGGACGGAGCCCGATTGGACTTGCCTGAGGGAGGAGAGACATGTTTCGACAAGTGAGCCCGGCCCTCGCGGCCGCAATAATGATGACCGGCGCGGCATGGGCCGATCCGATCGAAGGCAGTTGGAAAACGCAAGCCGGATCGACTGCCGCCATTTCGGGTGGCGGCGGGGCGTTTTCGATTACGCTCAAATCCGGCAAATTTGCCGGCAAGAACATCGGTTCACTGAAGGTGGCCGGCGACAACAAATATGCCGGCACCATAACCGACCCGGAAACCGACAAGACCTATTCGGGCAAGGCTTCGCTTTCCGGCAGTTCACTCAAGATGAGCGGCTGCGTTTTCGGCGGGCTGATCTGCAAGAGCCAGACCTGGCACAAGCTCTGATTGTGCCCTTCCTGCCGTGGTGAGCGGGGCCAGTCGGCCGCGGCGACGACCGTGCCCTGCTCAGCTTACCGCGAGGTCAGTTTGCAGCCTGTCGAAAAACATATGGAGAGTGACGAGAAGAGCTCGGGATCAAACCCCGCCGAGAACCTGCAGCCTATCGAGCGCGGCAGCCAAGCCTTTCAGCGAAATCGACAGAGCGAATTCTTTGCTGTCGGTGGATTGCGCCTTCACCCGCAGAGCGGTACCGGCCCGCAGCGCTGCAATCATCGCGGCATCGAAGCTGAGCGGCACGATACATCCGCCCGGCAGACAGGTCGAAAAGCGCAAAGGCTTGCGTGACTGCCCATCGTCGATCTGAAGCGTGGCGCCGGCATCGAGCAGCAAACCGAAGGGTAAAACCAGATCGCCGGAAAGAGTATCTTTGCCGTTTCGACGCAATTCGATCGCGAGCACGCGCTGGCCATTCTTCTGCGCCTGTTGCTGGGACACAGTGCAAAGCGCCCGGGGCGCGGCACTTTCGCAGGAGAGGCGCCAGTCCTGGTAAGTTTCCTGGAGAGACGACGCGCCTCCCGGCAGGGTCGACGCAGGCTCTTGCGCCGGCGCGGACACAGGCACCGAGACGATCAAAGCCGCCCTTATTGTCGGGCGTATTTTTCGCCACATCACGGCGACCCTCTTCTCTGTCGTTGTCAGAATTTGACGCGGAGATCCGCCTTGGCGCCATTGTCGACGACGCCGCCGTCGAATTGGCCGGAATAGGACAGGCCGAGCGTGGCATTGGCCGACATTTGCAGGTCGAGGCCGGCCTCGACGAGGGCTGCATCCTGCGCGATCGGCACGCCGGCTATGGTAAAGGCATCGCCGCCGGCGAAGGCGAAGGTCGAAACCGGCGTGACATCGCCAAAGGCGTGGCGCCAGCCGACCATGCCGCGCGCCGTCGCGTTCATGCCGCCAAGCGCGACGTCGGTCGATGCGCGCAGCCCGAGCGTGGTGAAGGTCGCATCCGTGGTCGAACTGGCGCTGGTCAACGCCGCGCCACCACCCTTTTCGGTGAAGCCGTCCGTATGCACGCTGACATAGGCGAGATTGGCGAAGGGCTCGAATTTGAAGCGGCCGGCATCAGTCTTGTAGCCGACTTCGCCGAAGACCTGCGCGGTGGACGCGTCGTAGTCGCCGGTCAACTGGTCGGCAAAGCCATTGAAAGCGACGCTGCGTTTTGTCGAGAGGCTGCTCCAGCTGTAGGCGGCACCGGTGCGGAAGGCGATGGCGCCCCAGTTCGTGCCGCCATAGAGGCCGAGATGATAATTGTCGGCATCGCCCGAGGAATGACGATCGTCGGCGTCGAAGGACGAACGGCTGTAGCCGCCGAGCAGGCCGACACGCCAGTCGCCGACCAGAGTATCTGCACCGGCCAGCAGGCCGCCGATCGATCGGTCGAAGGCGGCAGCGTTGCCGTCCGACTCGCTACTGCCCCACGAGCCGAAGGCCTGGCCCCAGACGGCGAAGCGGTCGGTGTCGGCCGCGACCATCTCCGGCCCGCCCTCGCCATAGGCCATGACCGGCAATGCGGCGGTGCCGGCATCGCCAAAGGCGGTACGGATGCGGTTGGTGGCCGCATCGCGCACGAACTGGCTGTCGTTGAGCAGCATGCCCTTGGCCGACGCATGGATCTCGCCCGACAGCTGGTCGAAGGCGCTGCGGGCCTCCGCGTCGGTGGCCAGATTGGCGACGGCGTTGAACAGGGATCCGGATTCCGGAATGCTGTCCAGTCCCTGACCCGTGGCGATCTGGTTGCGCGTCACGCCGGCATCGGCGAAATCGCGCACCTTCAACACGTCGAGGTAGGCATTGTTGACGTCATAGGTATCCACCATGCCCAGGAAGGCGGTGTTGGCGGGCAGGCCTGTCACCGAGGCGAACTCGCCGGTCAGCCCGGCATCGGCGGTCAGCACCGTATAGTGAGCACCGAAAACCAGACCGCCTAGCCCGTTGACAGCGAGCGTCGAGCCAGTGATCGTCACGGCACCCGCTGCATGAAGCAGATCCGACTGAAGTGCCGCGTCGATATCAATGGCATAGGTGGATCCGGCGGCCAGCGTCGCATCGCCGGAAAGCAAGGTACGGTCGCCGGCGCCGCCGTCCTGCATGGTGAGAAGACCGTTATTCGACAGGGATTCGAGGCCGCTGAAAGTGGTCGTTTCGAGCGTTGCGCCATTGCTGGCGGTGACGAGGGATGCTCCGGCCGCGTTCACCACGCTATCGATGCCAGCGCCGAACAGGCTGGTGCCCCCGGTTGTCCAGATGGCGTTGTTGGTCACCAGGTCGGCGAAGTCCCCGAGCTCCACCCGGCCGGTCAACGCGCCGCCATTGGTGAGCATCGTGGCGCCGCCCGAGGTGGTGATGGCCAGCGCTGTCGCGGTCAGCGCGCTGTTGTGCGTCGCACCGGAAAGGGTGATGCCGATCGCGTGGCCGGTGTTCGATAGCGCGATGATCGCGGCGACATCGCCTTCGATCGTGCCGTTGGCGGTGATGCCGATCGCGCCGCTGCCGTTGTTCAACGCAAAGATGCCGGTCGTGCCCGAGACGTTGCCCGCGGTCACGTCGACCGCACCCGCACCGGCGGCCGAGGTCTGCTGGGCGACGATGGCGGTATTGCCGGTGGATGTGACATCGCCCGCGGTCACCGTGACGGCGCCGCCGGTCGAGAGCGCAAAGATGCCGTTGCCGCTGGTCGCATTGACCGGGCCGACCGTGGTCACCGTGGTCGAGCCCGAGCCAAAGTTCTCGGCGTCGATGCCGAACCGCGCGTCGATCAACCCGTTGGCGGTCACGTCGATGTTGCCCGTGCCGGCGGCCGGGAAGATCGCCGCCACCATGCCAGCATTGCCGGCCTGGATGTTGCCGTTGGCGACCTCCGTGATATTGCCAGTCAGCGACTGCGTCTGGACGTCAATGCCGTCCTTGCCCGCCGTCAGCGCGGTGACCGCACCCGTGGTGACGCTGATGTTGCCGCCAGCTACCGTGTCGCGCACGAAGATGCCTTCGCCGCCGCTCGAACTGCTCGCGCCCGAGATGTCGACCGTGACCGTGCCCGAACCGTTGTTCTTGATGTTGGCCGCATCGCCGGTGCCGCCGACGAAGCCGCCGGTGCCGGTCACGCTGATGTCGCCGCTGCCGCCGGTCCCGCCGATCAGGCTCAGACCACGCGTCGCGCCGGTCACCGTGTCGGCGACATTGACGGTCACGGCGCCCTTGCCGCTTGCGTTGATGCCCTCGGCCGCGGTGCCGGTGACCGTGCCGTTGGCGGTGATGCCGATCGCGCCGCTGCCGTTGTTCAACGCAAAGATGCCGGTCGTGCCCGAGACGTTGCCCGCGGTCACGTCGACCGCACCCGCACCGGCGGCCGAGGTCTGCTGGGCGACGATGGCGGTATTGCCGGTGGATGTGACATCGCCCGCGGTCACCGTGACGGCGCCGCCGGTCGAGAGCGCAAAGATGCCGTTGCCGCTGGTCGCATTGACCGGGCCGACCGTGGTCACCGTGGTCGAGCCCGAGCCAAAGTTCTCGGCGTCGATGCCGAACCGCGCGTCGATCAACCCGTTGGCGGTCACGTCGATGTTGCCCGTGCCGGCGGCCGGGAAGATCGCCGCCACCATGCCAGCATTGCCGGCCTGGATGTTGCCGTTGGCGACCTCCGTGATATTGCCAGTCAGCGACTGCGTCTGGACGTCAATGCCGTCCTTGCCCGCCGTCAGCGCGGTGACCGCACCCGTGGTGACGCTGATGTTGCCGCCAGCTACCGTGTCGCGCACGAAGATGCCTTCGCCGCCGCTCGAACTGCTCGCGCCCGAGATGTCGACCGTGACCGTGCCCGAACCGTTGTTCTTGATGTTGGCCGCATCGCCGGTGCCGCCGACGAAGCCGCCGGTGCCGGTCACGCTGATGTCGCCGCTGCCGCCGGTCCCGCCGATCAGGCTCAGACCACGCGTCGCGCCGGTCACCGTGTCGGCGACATTGACGGTCACGGCGCCCTTGCCGCTTGCGTTGATGCCCTCGGCCGCGGTGCCGGTGACCGTGCCGTTGGCGGTGATGCCGATCGCGCCGCTGCCGTTGTTCAACGCAAAGATGCCGGTCGTGCCCGAGACGTTGCCCGCGGTCACGTCGACCGCACCCGCACCGGCGGCCGAGGTCTGCTGGGCGACGATGGCGGTATTGCCGGTGGATGTGACATCGCCCGCGGTCACCGTGACGGCGCCGCCGGTCGAGAGCGCAAAGATGCCGTTGCCGCTGGTCGCATTGACCGGGCCGACCGTGGTCACCGTGGTCGAGCCCGAGCCAAAGTTCTCGGCGTCGATGCCGAACCGCGCGTCGATCAACCCGTTGGCGGTCACGTCGATGTTGCCCGTGCCGGCGGCCGGGAAGATCGCCGCCACCATGCCAGCATTGCCGGCCTGGATGTTGCCGTTGGCGACCTCCGTGATATTGCCAGTCAGCGACTGCGTCTGGACGTCAATGCCGTCCTTGCCCGCCGTCAGCGCGGTGACCGCACCCGTGGTGACGCTGATGTTGCCGCCAGCTACCGTGTCGCGCACGAAGATGCCTTCGCCGCCGCTCGAACTGCTCGCGCCCGAGATGTCGACCGTGACCGTGCCCGAACCGTTGTTCTTGATGTTGGCCGCATCGCCGGTGCCGCCGACGAAGCCGCCGGTGCCGGTCACGCTGATGTCGCCGCTGCCGCCGGTCCCGCCGATCAGGCTCAGACCACGCGTCGCGCCGGTCACCGTGTCGGCGACATTGACGGTCACGGCGCCCTTGCCGCTTGCGTTGATGCCCTCGGCCGCGGTGCCGGTGACCGTGCCGTTGGCGGTGATGCCGATCGCGCCGCTGCCGTTGTTCAACGCAAAGATGCCGGTCGTGCCCGAGACGTTGCCCGCGGTCACGTCGACCGCACCCGCACCGGCGGCCGAGGTCTGCTGGGCGACGATGGCGGTATTGCCGGTGGATGTGACATCGCCCGCGGTCACCGTGACGGCGCCGCCGGTCGAGAGCGCAAAGATGCCGTTGCCGCTGGTCGCATTGACCGGGCCGACCGTGGTCACCGTGGTCGAGCCCGAGCCAAAGTTCTCGGCGTCGATGCCGAACCGCGCGTCGATCAACCCGTTGGCGGTCACGTCGATGTTGCCCGTGCCGGCGGCCGGGAAGATCGCCGCCACCATGCCAGCATTGCCGGCCTGGATGTTGCCGTTGGCGACCTCCGTGATATTGCCAGTCAGCGACTGCGTCTGGACGTCAATGCCGTCCTTGCCCGCCGTCAGCGCGGTGACCGCACCCGTGGTGACGCTGATGTTGCCGCCAGCTACCGTGTCGCGCACCAAGATGCCTTCGCCGCCGCTCGAACTGCTCGCGCCCGAGATGTCGACCGTGACCGTGCCCGAACCGTTGTTCTTGATGTTGGCCGCATCGCCGGTGCCGCCGACGAAGCCGCCGGTGCCGGTCACGCTGATGTCGCCGCTGCCGCCGGTCCCGCCGATCAGGCTCAGACCACGCGTCGCGCCGGTCACCGTGTCGGCGACATTGACGGTCACGGCGCCCTTGCCGCTTGCGTTGATGCCCTCGGCCGCGGTGCCGGTGACCGTGCCGTTGGCGGTGATGCCGATCGCGCCGCTGCCGTTGTTCAACGCAAAGATGCCGGTCGTGCCCGAGACGTTGCCCGCGGTCACGTCGACCGCACCCGCACCGGCGGCCGAGGTCTGCTGGGCGACGATGGCGGTATTGCCGGTGGATGTGACATCGCCCGCGGTCACCGTGACGGCGCCGCCGGTCGAGAGCGCAAAGATGCCGTTGCCGCTGGTCGCATTGACCGGGCCGACCGTGGTCACCGTGGTCGAGCCCGAGCCAAAGTTCTCGGCGTCGATGCCGAACCGCGCGTCGATCGACCCGTTGGCGGTCACGTCGATGTTGCCCGTGCCGGCGGCCGGGAAGATCGCCGCCACCATGCCAGCATTGCCGGCCTGGATGTTGCCGTTGGCGACCTCCGTGATATTGCCAGTCAGCGACTGCGTCTGGACGTCAATGCCGTCCTTGCCCGCCGTCAGCGCGGTGACCGCACCCGTGGTGACGCTGATGTTGCCGCCAGCTACCGTGTCGCGCACCAAGATGCCTTCGCCGCCGCTCGAACTGCTCGCGCCCGAGATGTCGACCGTGACCGTGCCCGAACCGTTGTTCTTGATGTTGGCCGCATCGCCGGTGCCGCCGACGAAGCCGCCGGTGCCGGTCACGCTGATGTCGCCGCTGCCGCCGGTCCCGCCGATCAGGCTCAGACCACGCGTCGCGCCGGTCACCGTGTCGGCGACATTGACGGTCACGGCGCCCTTGCCGCTTGCGTTGATGCCCTCGGCCGCGGTGCCGGTGACCGTGCCATTGGCGGTGATGCCGATCGCGCCGCTGCCGTTGTTCAACGCAAAGATGCCGGTCGTGCCCGAGACGTTGCCCGCGGTCACGTCGACCGCACCCGCACCGGCGGCCGAGGTCTGCTGGGCGACGATGGCGGTATTACCGGTGGATGTGACATCGCCCGCGGTCACCGTGACGGCGCCGCCGGTCGAGAGCGCAAAGATGCCGTTGCCGCTGGTCGCATTGACCGGGCCGACCGTGGTCACCGTGGTCGAGCCCGAGCCAAAGTTCTCGGCGTCGATGCCGAACCGCGCGTCGATCGACCCGTTGGCGGTCACGTCGATGTTGCCCGTGCCGGCGGCCGGGAAGATCGCCGCCACCATGCCAGCATTGCCGGCCTGGATGTTGCCGTTGGCGACCTCCGTGATATTGCCAGTCAGCGACTGCGTCTGGACGTCAATGCCGTCCTTGCCCGCCGTCAGCGCGGTGACAGCGTTGGTGACCACCGAAATCCCGGTGCTGGTCGCTACGTCACGGACGGTGATGCCTTCGCCAGACGCCGCAAAGACATTGCCGGAGACGTTGATATCCACCGAGCCGACACCACCTGTCTGCCTCGCATCGAAGGCGTTGCCGGTGCCATTGTTGGTGATGTCGCCGCCCGTGTAGGCGATCACGCCACCGGCCGCCGAGAGCGACAGCGCCGCGGTGCCGCCCGCGGTCGGCGTGTTGCCGGCATCGACAATGATCGCACCGTTATTGGTGACAGTGATACCGCCGGCGCCGGTGTTGCTAACCGCAAGACCGTTGCCGCTTACCGTCGTTCCCGCATCGACATTGAGGACAATCGGAGTTGCAATCAGGCCCGCGTAAGCTCGGTCATTAGGTGGGTTGACGGGGAATGTCGTGTCTGTGGTGACGGTATTATTGCACTGGACAATGACACCGCCGACTAAGCAAGCGGCCCAGGCCTGGCTTGGAGCCAACAGGCTCGCGCCGGCCGCGGCCGCAAGGCCGATGGCTGATCTCAGGGCAAGCTGGCTCGCCTGCGAACGCAGGATTCTCCCCGCATTGCCAGTAGGCTGTCGAGGCGTCGAAAAAAGATCGAGATTCCGGGTACACATCATGAAGCCGCCCCCCATGCAGCCAATTCGTGCGACTCCGGATCACCCGAAGCTTACGACTTGTAGGGGTGGCCTCGATGCGAGTCAATCAAGCGCGTCGATTGGAAAAACGAACGTACTTCCGGGAATCAAAGAGCCCTGGCTGGAGGACAACACCCTCCCGTGTCAGATCCTCCATAGCGTAGAAAACTCACGCCCAGAGATCATCAACCATTTTGAACCCCGGATGAACGGCGCCATCAGAGCCGGTTCAGGCTGGGCAAGGCATTGTCATGCGTGTTGAAGGAGACACCGCGCAATGCTTGCCCGCCGCTTCACCATCGTCTGCCTGCTGATGAGCCTGTTCGGCATGTTGTTCGCCGTCCTTGTCGCCGAAGCCGGCCGGCCGGCCCGCGCGTGGGACGTCGCCATTTCCTGCCGGCTCGGTTGCCCGAACCAGCTTCGCCACTGAACCCGACAGCGAGATTTAGAAACCACGCCATGACCCGCCTCACCGCCAATATCCTCAAGAGCCTTCGGCTTCTGCCGCGGACTGCGCTCATCCTGATGTTTCTGGCGGCCCCGGTCCTGGCCGTGCCGACGATGCGCGCCGATGCTGGTTCGACCATCGAGGCGCCTGCGCCGAGGAAGTCCGGCGTCGGCTTTGTGCTGCTGGTCAGCTTGCGGCGCGGCTAATGCATGTCGCGCAAAGGTGTGCAGCGGTTTTGCGACAACGGCATGGATAAAAACAAGAACCTAAAGTATCCGTTTTGATCAAGGGGTTTTAGGGGCCCATTTTCGCTGCGCCTTGAGGAGAGCGTTTGCGAGGATGATGAGCTTTCGCATCAATGCGGTGATGGCGACCTTTGCGGGTTTTCCTGCCGCCTTTAGCGCCTGGTATTTTGCCTTGAGGTCGGGGTTGAAGCGCATGGCGACGAGGGCCGGCATGTAGAGAGCCTGGCGAACATTGGCCCGGCCGCCGCGAATGAAGGCGCGGCCGGTCCATGTGCCCGACTGACGGGCGACCGGAGCGAGGCCGGCGAGGCTTGCGGCCTGTGGCGGCTCGAGAGTTCCGAGTTCCGGCATGTCGATGATGAGTGCGCATGCGGTGGCATCCGAGACGCCGGGTATGCTGGTCAGGATGTCGAGGCGCTGGGCAAGGTCGGGATCGGCTTTGAGGAGCGTAAGGATCGTCTGATCGATATCGCCGAGCTGACGTTGGATCTGCTTCAGGCGCTCGTTGTTGTGGCGCCTGAGCAAGGCAAGGGTCAGGGTTTTGGCTCTGTTGCTGGCTGCGGTGCGATCCTTGATCAGAGCCGCACGGGCCAGGTGCAGGTCCTTGAGTTCATTGAGTAGTGCGCTGCCAAGCGGCCGCGCCGTCAAAGCCAGCACTGCCCCCATGCGCGCCAGCATGGCGGCGTCGCATCGGTCGGTCTTGGCCAGCTTGCCGGTCGCCTCCGCGAAGCGGCGCGCCTGGCGCGGATTGACCTTGACCAGTGGCAGTCCGGCCTTGGCGAGGCGGCGCTCAAACCCGCGATGGTAAGCTCCGGTCGGCTCGTAGACGATCCGGGTGACCCCGGAGCCGATCCAGCGCATCAGCGCCTTGTGGCCCTTGGCCGTGTTGTCGAAGCGGCAGCTCTCGCCGCTTGGGAAGCGATAGGCGTCCAGCGCCTCTTTCGAGATGTCGACGCCAATGGTAATGTCTGTCATCTTTTGCCGTGCCTCTGCTTGTCATGCGCAGCTCAAACTGCGCGTATCCGTTCAGGCCTTCGGGAAAAGACGAGGGTGATCAAACTTTAGCTCGGCCCTCAAATGGCCAGCGCGTCGACGATCCATCCCTCGCCGCTGACGAGAGAGCTGCTACTCTCTCCCAGCGGTTCATTCTCGCCTCTTCGCAATGAATGTCATAAGACAAGCGCGTCGCATGCGGCCGGACGAACGCGACGCGCTGTAGGCCGCTGGAAAGAAAACGCCAACAGGCGTTCTGAGATCACCTTACCCCCTCCCAACTGCGCGCCCAACTCTCTATATTGGGTCATGGAAAAGCGAATCTATCCCCAAGCCATTGAATCGGTCGTCACGCCGGAGCCGTTTGGCCGACAGAGCTTCAACGATGCCAAAAAGGCGGTCGCGGCCCTGCAGGTGCTTTACGATCGCAATACCAAATTCCTGCGCGATTCATTTACCGCTCTCGCCGCGGGCGGCGACAACAACAAACGCTACCGGGCCTTCTATCCGGAGATCGGCGTCACCACGAGTTCATTCACCCAGATCGACTCGCGGCAGGCCTATGGCCACATGCCGACGCCGGGGCATTTCTCGACCACCGTCACCCAGCCGGCTCTTTTCGAGAGTTATCTCACCGAACAGCTTCGCCTGATCATGCGCAACCACGGCGTTCCGGTCACGGTCTCGGAATCGACCACTCCCATCCCGCTGCATTTCGCCTTTCTCGAGGGCACTCATGTCGACGGCACTGCCGCGGAACGCATCAAACGGCCGATCCGTGACCTGTTCGACGTGCCGGATCTCGACGGCACCGACGACCAGATCGCCAACGGCACGTTCGAAGTGGCATTGGGCGAGGCACGGCCGCTGGCACCGTTCACCGCGCAACGGATCGACTATTCGCTGCACCGGATGTCGCATTATACGGCGACCAGTCCCCAGCATTTCCAGAACTTCGTGCTGTTCACCAACTACCAGTTCTACATCGACGAATTCGTTGCCCGTGCACGCGATTTGATGGCCAATGGGGGTGACGGATACGTCGAGTTCGTCGAGCCGGGCAATATCGTGACCAAAGTCGGGGACAGCGCGCCCGGTGAGGGTGCCGCGCCGCCTCGCCTGCCGCAGATGCCGGCCTATCATCTGAAGAAGCCGAACCATGGCGGCATCACCATGGTCAATATTGGCGTTGGCCCTTCCAACGCCAAGACGATCACCGACCACATCGCGGTGCTCCGGCCGCATGCCTGGGTGATGCTCGGCCATTGCGCCGGCCTGCGCAACACGCAGGCGCTGGGGGATTATGTGCTAGCGCATGCCTATGTGCGGGAAGACCATGTCCTCGACGACGATCTTCCGGTCTGGGTGCCGATCCCGCCGCTGGCCGAAATCCAGGTGGCGCTGCAGGAAGCGGTCGCCGAGGTCACCGGGCTTTCCGGCTACGACCTCAAGCGCATCATGCGCACCGGCACCGTCGCCACTATCGACAACCGCAATTGGGAGCTGCGCGACCAGCGCGGGCCGGTGCAGCGGCTGTCGCAGTCGCGGGCGATCGCGCTCGATATGGAATCGGCGACGATCGCCGCCAATGGCTTCCGCTTCCGGGTGCCCTATGGCACGCTGCTTTGCGTATCCGACAAGCCGCTGCATGGCGAATTGAAGTTGCCGGGCATGGCGACCGAGTTCTACAAGCGGCAAGTAGCGCAGCACCTGACCATCGGCATCAGGGCGATGGAGAAGCTGGCTGGAATGCCGATGGAGCGACTGCATTCGCGCAAGCTCAGGAGCTTTTCGGAAACTGCCTTCCAGTAAATGCCGAATTGCATGTGTCGGTCCAGGTCAGGACATTTCGTCATCTTGATTGAGCCGCATTTCTGCCGATAGACAAAGCGATGGCACGTGTTCTGGACATGACGGTTGCGCTGGCATTCGTCGCAATGCTTGCACTCTCGGCCGCGCTGGTGGCCGGGTTCTTCGGATCGCTGCATCCGGCCCTCGATTCCTTTGCTCATTTCCGCGTCCATTTTTCCGTGCTGATGGCGCTTTGCGCGCTGCCGCTGCTCGCCACCTCGTTTCGCCTGCAGGCGGCGGCCGCATTGCTGTTTGCGGTAGCCTCCTTTGCCACCACGTCGAATGCCTTGCCGCTTTCGCGGCTATGGCAGGTGCAGGCGGCCTACGAAGCCAAACCCGGTGACGAGCCAGTCTACCGCCTGCTGCAGATGAACCTCAGGTTCAACAATCCAACGCCTGAGAAGGTGCTGTCGCTGATCGGCCGGACCCAGCCTGATGTGATCACCCTCGACGAGGTGTCCGAGATGTGGAAGGCAAAGCTTGGGCTGCTATCCGGCGCTTATCCCTACCGGATACTCTGCCCGTATCCCAATGGCGTGTTCGGCGTTGCGCTGCTGTCCAGACGACCGTTTGCCGTAGGCACGGAGCCGCACTGCGACAGCCGCGGCGCGATGGCGATCGCCACGGTCGATTTCGGCGGAACCGACGTCGATGTCGCCGCCATCCACCTCACCTGGCCATGGCCGCACAACCAATCACGGCAGATTGGAGGGTTGTCTGACGAAATCGCCTCGCTTGGCGAGACGTCGATCCTGGCAGGCGACTGCAACGCAGCCCCATGGAGCGCCGCCGTCCGGCGCGTCGCATCGCTTGGCAAGCTGACCGTAATGCCGTCGGTCGGGCCGACCTGGCTCTACAGAAGGCTGCCGGATTTCCTGCGCTTCGCCGGACTGCCGATCGACCAGGTTTTCAGCAAGGGCGCCATCGTTATCCGTTCGGCGTCGACCCTTGAGGACACCGGCTCAGACCATCTGCCGGTGCTGGTGGAGTTTTCGCTACGGTCGGATGAACAAAAGCCGCTCGACGAGCACCAGACGGCGACCGCGCTTGCGGCGCTGCCTGGCGGGACGCGAAGCTGAAAATCCGCAGTCCAATCTCGACCTGGCTTATTACTGGCCCACAAAAGCGCGGATGAGGTGCTCGACAGGGCCGCCGTCGCGATGCTCGTGCGCATCAAAGGCGATCTGCTTTGCCTCGTATTCGGCATAGATGGCATTGATCCGGCGCTTTGCCTCGCGACGTGCCGCGAAACAGTGCGGGTCATCACCGACTGTCAGCCCTCGAACCGACTTTTCGGTGGCCCGCATCATCTGTCTGGCGATGCGGCCATGGGTCTCTTCATGGGCGCGGACGCCAGCGAAGAACCGCTTCCACCGCTTCTGCAGCGCCGGCGACGTGGCTGAGGCTAGTTTGGGATAGGTATAGAAGAGATTGAGCGTCCCGTTGGCCTGGCGCAGGCGGCAGACGCCGTTTTCCGTGTAGGCGTCGAAGGTCCAATCATCGACGCTGTAGCCGGTCTGCGCGATGGCGTGGGTCATGAAGCCGTGCTTCGGCCCACCGCGATCCATGGCCTCGATCAGGGCCGCGCCGGTGGTTCCGGCAATGTTATAAGTTCGTGTTTTGACCAATACTTTAGTGTCGGCCAAGGCTGAAGGGGTGCACAACGCCCCGATCGCCACAGCGCTCGTCAGAACTGCCAGACGCATTTTTCCTTCCTCCCTGTCGCCACAGAAAGGAAACACAGGCAGGCGGTCTATTCAACAATCCTACGGTTGCGCTGCTCCTCATCTTGTTTGGTCCGGAGCCAAACCTTGTGACTTACATGTTCTGGTAGACCGGGCCCTCGCCGCCCTGTGGCGGCACCCAATTTATGTTCTGGTTCGGGTCCTTGATATCGCAAGTCTTGCAGTGCACGCAGTTCTGCGCGTTGATGACGAAGCGCACATCCTTGGCGGCAGGATCGGCGGCGGCATTGCCATCCTTGTCGACCCACTCATAGACGCTGGCCGGGCAGTAACGCGTCGAGGGCCCGGCATAGACGTCATGCTCGGAGCGCTTCTGCAGGTCCATGTCGGCGACGAGCAGATGCACCGGCTCGTTCTCCTCGTGGTTGGTGTTGGACAGGAACACCGACGACAGCCGGTCGAAGGTCAGCACCCCGTCCGGCTTCGGGTAGGCGATCTTCTGGTGCGCGGCGGCCGGTTCCAGCGTGGCGTGGTCGGCCTTGCCGTGCTTCATCGTGCCGAAGGGCGAAAAGCCGAACAGCGTGTTCAGCCACATGTCGAGGCCGCCAAGGCCGACGCCGACAATGGTGCCGAAGCGCGACCATAACGGCTTGACGTTGCGCACTTTCTTCAGGTCCTTGCCGATATCGGTAGCGCGCCAGGCGGCCTCGTAGGAGGCCAGCTCGTCATTGGCGCGGCCGGCGGCTATCGCATCACAGACATGCTCGGCCGCCAGCATTCCCGAGAGCACGGCATTGTGCGAGCCCTTGATGCGCGGGACGTTGACGAAGCCGGCCGCGCAGCCGATCAGCGCGCCGCCGGGGAAGGACAGTTTCGGCACCGACTGCCAGCCGCCTTCGGTGATGGCGCGGGCACCATAGCCCAGACGCTTGGCACCTTCGAAGGTGCCGCGGATCGCCGGATGGGTCTTGAAGCGCTGGAACTCGTCAAACGGCGACAGATAGGGGTTCTTGTAGTTCAGGTGAACGACGAAGCCGACTGCCACCTGGTTGTCCTCGAGATGGTAGAGGAAGGAGCCGCCGCCGGTCTTCATATCGAGCGGCCAGCCGAAGGAATGCTGGACAAGGCCCGGCCGGTGGTTTTCCGGTTTGACCTGCCAGAGTTCCTTGAGGCCGATGCCGTATTTTCCGGGCTCGCGGCCGTCGGAAAGGTGGTATTTGGCGATCAGCTGCTTGGCCAGCGAGCCACGCGCGCCCTCGCCGATCAAGACATATTTGCCCATCAGCGCCATGCCTGGTGCAAAGCCCGGGCCGTGCGTGCCGTCCTTCTCGACGCCCATGTCGCCGGTGACGACGCCGGTGACCGCACCGGCCTCGTTGTAGAGCAGGCCGACCGCGGCAAAGCCCGGATAGATCTCGACGCCCAGCGCCTCGGCCTTGGTCGCCAGCCAGCGGCAGACATTGCCGAGCGAGACGACATAGTTGCCGTGATTGTTCATCAGCGGCGGCATCAGGATATTGGGCAGACGGAACGAACCGGCGGCGCCGAGAACCAGGAAATGGTCATCGGTGACCGGTGTCCTGAAGGGATGACCCTCCTCTTCGCGCCAGCCGGGCAACAGCCGGTCGATGCCGATCGGATCGACGACGGCGCCGGACAGGATGTGCGCGCCGACTTCGCCGCCCTTTTCCAGCACGACGACGGAAAGCTCGGGATTGACCTGCTTGAGACGGATGGCGGCAGCGAGGCCGGCCGGGCCGGCGCCGACGATGACCACGTCGAATTCCATGCTTTCGCGTTCGATATCGCTCATCGACCCCTCACTGGCTCGCTAGTCCCGGCATCTTGCTGGCTCACGCGCTGCATAGCGCATCAAATAGCGACGGGAAACCGGCGCGGACGTGACAATACCGATTTCGTCAAAAAGTCACGTCCTGCCGCACAGATTCGCCTTGGCGAGCATCAATCTTCAATCCTATTCCGTTTGCAGAGATATGTCGCACCGATGTTTTTAATTGTTCGACGGCTTGCTTATCGGCCATACTTCCCGCCATGCGCATATTCGGGCCGGCTGGCTTTTCATCGACGCGCTTTTTTTTCACGCCCGGCCGGATTTGCCGTGCGGCACTCTTGGCGCTTCTGTCGCTGACGGCCCTCGCTGCGCATGCCGAGCAGCAACTGGTCTGGGCAACCGGCGCCTATTCCTTTTCCGACGAGCGCGGCGGCTTCCGCATCACCGGGGCTTCCGGCATCGGCACGAAGGAGGATCCGCTGGTCATCACCGAAGAGCTGAATTCAGCGACGCCGGTAACGCTGGCCATTCGCACGACCAAGCCGATCCAGCCGTTCGGCAAGGCGGGAGACTTCGCCAATGGTCTGATGTACATGCGCATCGACGTGCTCAACAATAGCGGCCAGGCCTGGGTCGAGTTCCAGTTCGAACTCCAGGAGATCCTCGACCAGCCGAGCGTGTTCGGGGACGGGCTGTCGTTCGACCAGCGCAACAAAACGCCCGAAAATATCTGGTCGAGCAGCTACGCCGATTTCGACCGCAATTTCGAACCCTATGACCGCCTGCTGTTCAAGAACGGCAAGATCGACCCGCTGAAGACCGCCAGCTTCTATTTCCTGATTACCGACTACACGCCGCGCTGGACGTTCTATCTGGTGCAGGATCCACGCATACCGTCGAGCTGAACTTGCAAATTCAAGCTCCGCGGCCGAATGTGAAACCATGACTGCCGCCCCCCACAATAGCCGAGCCGATCTCGCCGAGTTGCTGGCCTTCTACGCCAGCGCCGGCGTCGACGAGGCACTTGAAGAACAGCCGGTAAACAGGTTTGCAGAAGCCAGGCCACCGGTGCGGGTTCCTGCGGCGGCCGCTATGCCGGCCGGTGAAAATGCGGCGCCACAACGCTCGACGAGCGTGTCGCGCGCCGAAATGGGCGAGAGACCGAATACAGCACCGGCAATGCGAACGTCCCCGGCCATGTCAACGGTGCCCGACGAGGCGCAAGCGGCATTGGCGCGGCAACTGGCGAGATCGGCGGCAAGCCTCGACGAGCTTCGCCAGCACATGGCGGCATTCGACGGCTGCAATCTCAAATTCACCGCCAAGAACCTGGTGTTCGCCGACGGCAATCCGACTGCCGAGGTGATGCTGGTCGGCGAAGCGCCGGGGCGCGACGAGGACATAGAGGGCTTGCCGTTCGTCGGCCGCTCGGGCCGGCTGCTCGACCGCATGCTGGCCGCGATCGGTCTTGACCGGACATCTGCCTACATCGCCAACGTGATTCCCTGGCGGCCGCCGGGCAACCGCACGCCGACGCCGCACGAGACCGAGATCTGCCGGCCGTTCATCGAGCGGCAGATCGAACTGGTCAATCCGAAGGTGCTGGTCAATCTCGGCGGCCCGTCGGCAAAGACCCTGCTCAACACCTCCGAAGGCATATTGCGGCTGCGCGGCAACTGGCGCGTCCACACGACCCCGTCCGGCGTCGCCATTCCTGCCATGCCGACCCTGCATCCGGCCTATTTGTTGAGAACGCCGGCGCACAAGAAGCTGGCGTGGCGGGATTTCCTCGAAGTGAAGGCGAAGTTGCGGGCGCTTGGGTAAGATTGCCGAGCGCGTCTTCCGTTCTCCCCTTGCGAGGAAGGAAGGGCGGCATCATGACCTCGCAGGTAATTGAAATGCTCCCACTGCCGGCCTAGTCATCTCGTCATGACAGCAGCCCAGATTTCCGCCGGCAGTCTCATTCGCGAATGGCGTACACGCCGGCGCATGAGCCAGCTCGACCTTGCTATGGAGGCCGAGATCTCGCAGCGGCATTTGAGTTTCGTGGAAAGCGGCCGCGCCGCACCCTCGCGTGATATGGTGCTGCATCTGGCGGAGCAGCTTTCGATCCCGCTCAGGCAGCGCAACCAGCTGCTGCTGGCCGCCGGCTTTGCCCCGAGCTTCAGCGAACGACCACTTGACGATGCCTCGATGGCACCGGCGATGGCGGCGGTCGAGACCGTGCTCAAGGCGCACGAGCCTTTCCCGGCGCTTGCCGTGGACCGGCATTGGAACCTGGTGTCGGCGAACGCCGCCATCGGCCCGTTCCTCGCCAATGTCGCCGATGCCTCCCTGCTGAAGCCGCCGGTCAACGTATTGCGCCTCAGCCTGCATCCCGGCGGCATCGCACCGCGCATCGTCAACCTTGCGGAATGGCGGACGCATCTTCTGGAGCGGCTGAAGCGGCAGAACGACGCTACCGCCGATCCGGTTCTGGTCGAGCTCGAGCGCGAGCTTCGGGCCTATCCGTCCGGCCTTAAAGGCAGCCGGCCAGCGCCGGTCGAACCGAACGCGATTGTCCATCCGCTCAAGCTTGCCCATGGCGACGCGGTGCTGTCGTTCATCAGCACCATCACCGTGTTCGGCACGCCGCTCGACGTGACGCTGTCGGAGCTGGCGATCGAATCTTTTTTCCCCGCCAACGAGCAGACGCGGGCGGTGCTGATGCGGCTGGCGAAAGAGCGGACCGACGCAGCGAAGGGCTGATCACCCTTCCGGCGCGACGGCCTTGCGGGTGCGGGTGCGTTCGAGACCCAGCTGGCGCTCGCGCCAGATGATGAAAATCCCCGCCGCAACCACGATCATGCCGCCGACCAGCATGTTGATCGTTGCGACGTCGCCAAAGACCAGATAGCCGACGACGACGCCGAGGATCATCGAAGTGTATTCGAAAGGTGCCACGACGGAAGCCTCGGCATGGCGATAGGCCGAGGTCATCAGGATCTGGCCAAGCCCGCCGCAAAAACCCGCGGCAATCAGAAGCCCCGCCTGTGCTGGCGTCAGCGCCTGCCAGCCAAATGGCAGCGAAAGCAGCGCCATGACGCTCGCAGTTACCGAAAACCACAGCACGATGGTCGCCGTCCGCTCGCTCTGGACGAGGTTGCGAACCAGGAGCATGGCGATGGCCGAGATCGCCGCGGCTATGAGGGCGGCGATGACGCCGAGCACCTCCTGATCGCCAAGGGCAGCGCCCGAACTGAGCAGCGTCAGTTCCGGCCATGAGATGATCAGCACCCCGACCAGGCCGACGGCAACCGCACTCCAGCGATAGATGCGGATGGCTTCGCCGAGGAAGATCGAACTGAACACCACGACCAGCAGCGGCTGCGCGTAGTTCAGCGTGATCGCCTCCGGCAGCGGCAGCCGCGTCAGCGCGAAGAAGCCGAGCCCCATGGCACAGACACCGACGACGCCGCGCGCAATGTGGTTGAGCGGGCGCTTTGTCGAAAAGGCGGTTCCGAGTTTTCCCTGGAAGGCGAGGAAGGCGATGATCGGAAAGATGGCAAAGAAGGAGCGGAAGAAGACGATCTGGCCCGCCGGCACGGTGCCTGCCGCCTTGATGCAGGACGACATGCCGACGAAGACCGCCACCGATACGATCTTGAGGACGATCCCGGTCAGCGTGCTGTGTTCGCCGGCGTGGTCGCCGGCAGCAAGCACTGGCAAGTCCGGTTCGGCTGTCACGCCCCTTTTGCTTCCTCGATCGCCGCCCAGATGCGCGCCGGCGTTGCCGGCATGTCGATATGCCTGATGCCGTAGGCGCGGTAGATCGCGTCGGTCACCGCATTGAGCGCGGCAGGCGTCGAGCCGATCGTACCCGCCTTCCTGGCGCCTTTGAGGAAGGCCTGATCCTCGCGACGCAACACAGAGGCGCTCATCCCGAATTTCGGCGTGACGACGGTCATGGAAGCCTCGCGATGATGCTTGGGAGATGATCGCCTGAAATAGACGTCGCTGCAGTTTTGTCGAGGGAGCGTTTCGTGTAAAGAGCGCAGACTTCAAATTATTTGGACCAGCGGACCCGCCCGCCGCTCCCGGATCGACAGGAAAAATCAAGGAATGCGCACAGATACCGGCCAGGTCTTCAAGCTCGAAGACTATCGCCCCAGTGATTATCTCATTCCGGAAACCAGCCTGACTTTCCGCCTTTCGCCTGAAGCAGCGCATGTCACCGCCGTGCTGACGGTCGAACGTCGCGACGGGATTGCGGCGTCGGTGCCACTGGTGCTGGATGGCGACGGGCTGACGCTCCGCAGCATCGCCATCGACGGCCAGGAACCGAGCCCTGCGGATTTTCTCACCACGCCCGATCAACTCACAATCATCAGCCCCCCTGCGGTAAGGCGCTTCCAGCTGAGAATTGAAACCGTGTTGGCGCCGGCGCAGAACGAAGCGCTGATGGGCCTCTATCGCTCCAGCGACGTCTATTGCACGCAGTGCGAGGCCGAAGGCTTTCGCCGCATCACTTATTTCCTCGACCGTCCCGACATCCTGTCGGTTTATACGGTGCGCATTGAAGCTCAGCGCCGTGAGGCGCCGCTGCTTTTGTCCAACGGCAACCCGGTCGACGGCGGCGAGCTTGCCGCCGGCTGGCACTATGCGGTCTGGCATGACCCGTTCCCCAAGCCGTCCTATTTGTTTGCGCTGGTGGCGGGCGACCTCGGCAAGATCTCGGACAGTTTCGTTACCCTGTCTGGTCGCAAGGTCGAGCTCGGAATCTATGTCGAACCGGGCAAAGAGAGGCTCGCCGGCTACGCCATGGACGCTTTGAAACGGTCGATGAAATGGGACGAGGAGGCGTTCGGCCGCGAATACGACCTCGACGTCTTCAACATCGTCGCCGTGTCCGACTTCAATATGGGCGCGATGGAGAACAAGGGTCTTAACATCTTCAACGACAAGTATGTGCTGGCCGACCAGGAAACTGCGACCGACGCCGATTTCGCCAATATCGAAGCCATCATCGCGCATGAGTACTTCCACAATTGGACAGGCAATAGAATCACTTGCCGCGACTGGTTCCAGCTTTGCCTGAAGGAAGGGCTGACGGTTTTCCGCGACCACGAATTCTCCGCCGATCAGCGCTCGCGCGCCGTCAAGCGCATAGCCGAGGTTCGTACGCTGCGCGCCCATCAATTTCCCGAGGACCAAGGGCCGCTGGCGCATCCGGTGCGGCCGCGCCGCTACCGCGAGATCAACAATTTCTATACGGCGACGGTCTACGAAAAGGGCTCGGAAGTCGTGCGCATGATCCATACTATCCTCGGCGCCGAGACGTTCCGCGCCGGCATGGACCTCTACTTCGAGCGTCACGACGGCCAGGCGGCGACGATCGAAGACTTCATCAAAGTGTTCGAAGACGTCACAGGTCGCGACCTGTCGCAGTTTTCGCTGTGGTATCATCAGGCCGGTACGCCGAACCTGACCGTCAGTTCGGCGTATAATCCGGCAGCGCGCGAATTCACGCTCGAAATCGAGCAGTCAGTGCCGCCAACGCCGTCGGAAAGCCGCAAGCGGCTGATGCACATCCCGCTTGCCTTCGGCCTGGTTGGCGCCGCCGGAGAGGCGATAGCCAATAGCGGCGTCGAAGGGGCGAACGTCGAGGATGGTGTCATCCATATCCGCAAACGCCGCCATGTCGTCAGGTTTTCCGGGATTGCCGAGCGTCCGGCCATGTCGCTCAACCGTGGCTTTTCGGCGCCGGTGACGCTTTCGGTCGAGCAGCGGCCCGACGACCAGTTTTTTCTGGCTGGCCACGACAGCGACGCCTTCTCGCGCTGGCAGGCGTTCAACACGCTTTTGACCGATGCGCTGATTGCAGCCTTCCGTCAGATCCTGGACCACCGGCAACCCGAGTTCAGTGCCCGGCTGACCGAGCTTGCCGGCAAGATAGCCGGCGACGAAGCACTCGAACCCGCCTATCGGGCGCTGGCCCTGGCGCTGCCCGGCGAGGCCGATATTGCCCGCGACATAGGCAAGAACATTGACCCCGACGCCATTTTCGCGGCGCGCGAGGCGCTGGCGGTTGCGATCGCCGAGACCAACAGCGAGATATTCTCCAAACTTTACGATCGGCTCGCCGACAATGATCCGTTCAGCCCGGATGCGACCAGTGCCGGGCGGCGGGCGCTGCGCAATGTCCTGCTGGATTATCTCTCCTTGCTACCGGGAGGTGCGGAACTCGCTGCCCGGCACTTCCAATCGGCGACCAACATGACGGATCGGGCCGCGGCATTGACCGTGCTTGCGCACCGTCACCACGGCTCACCTGAGGCGACCAAGGCGCTGGCCGATTTCGAGGCGAAATATGCAACCGATCCGCTGGTGATGGACAAATGGTTCCAGATCCAGGCCAGCGTGCCCGGCCCGCAAACTGTCGACGCGGTGCGCGCCTTGACCAGCCATCCGGCGTTCTCGATGGCCAACCCGAACCGGGTACGCGCGCTCATCGGCACGTTCTGCAGTGCCAACCAGACCGGCTTCCATAGCGCCGACGGCGAGGGCTACCGGCTTTTCGTCGAAACGGTGCTGCAGGTCGAAAAACGCAACCCGCAGGTGGCCGCCAGGCTGGCGACGGCGCTCAGGTCGTGGCGCTCGCTCGAACCGGTGCGGCAGGCCAAGGCAAGGGAGGCGTTGCTTTCGATCGCCAATACCGAGAAGCTGTCGGCCGATTTGCGAGACATCGTCGAGCGCACCCTCGCCTGACAACGCGCCAACTCACCACCACAATGCCATCCCGCCCGAAAACCCATTATTTTAGTCGATTTTTAATCTTTTTTCGCCGCGCCTCTGGACAAGGCGAATCACGTTTGATTCTTTACTGACGATTCGGAAGTGCGGCGTTGCCGGATCGCCAAGCAGATTGAAAATCGGGGAGTGCCATTTATGGCGAAGGCGGACGCGTGGGGCGCGCCCGGTGGGACGGCTTTTGAGCGACGCGAGGCGCGAAGCGACGGTCTCGCAGGCAATACGCGGCTCATCGCCGAACCTGCCTACCGACGGCTGCTGGCAGCCGAGCCGCTGTTGCGGCGATCGATACCGGCCCTCATCATCATGTTTCTGTTGATCATCGCAGTGCTGCGCTTTCTGTCGCTGATGAACGAGCGCGACGAGATCGAGCGCGACGCCAAGGCGATCCTTGCGCTGGCCGCCGGCCAACTGGCCAGTTCGATCGCCGCCGACGCGACGGTGGTTTCCGCGCCCGGCGCAATCCAGGACCTGTTGGAGAGCACCGGTCGTCAGGGCGCGATGGGGCGAAGCCACGTACTGGCGATCACCGACAGCGCTTTCAAGATTATTGCCGTATCGCCGCAGTCGATGCGCTGGGAGGGGCGATCGCTCGATGGAGTCGTCCAGGGCGGGCAGCCGCTGTTCATGTTCGGCAACCGCGCCGGGGTGATGGAGGTCAGCATCGGCGGACAGGACTGGTACGCGGCAGTGAGCCTGGCGAATGGCCGAAGGGGTGCCGCGGCAGCGTTTGTGCCGCAGGAGGCAGTCTTTGACGCCTGGCGCAAGACGGTCTCGCTCAACGTCACGCTGTTCGTGCTGACGGCCGGCGTGCTGATCATCATCCTCTACGCCTATTTCGGCCAGGCGGCGCGCGCCCAGACCGCCGACCGCATCTATCTCGAAGCCCACCAGCGCATCGACATGGCACTGGTACGCGGCCGCTGCGGTCTGTGGGATTGGGACATGGTGCGCGGCAAGATGTACTGGTCGCGCTCGATGTACGACATGCTGGGCTACGAGCCTTGCGACACGATGCTGTCGTTCGGCGAAGTCGACGAAATCATTCATCCCGAGGACGGCGATTTGTTCGAACTCGCCAGCAGGATCGTCGCACGCGAGATCGACCATATCGACCAGGTGTTCCGGATGCGCCATGCCGACGGGCAATGGGTTTGGATGCGCGCAAGAGCACAGGTTATCGATCCGGAAGCGCCGGAGATCCAGCTGATCGGCATCGCCGTCGACGTCACCGAGCAGCGGCACCTGGCGCTGCGCTCCGAAGCCGCGGACCTGCGCCTGAGGACAGCCATCGAAAACATCAACGAATCCTTCGTCTTGTGGGATTCGTCCGAGCGCCTGATCATGTGCAATTCCAAATACCAGCAGGACAACGGCCTGTCGGATCGCGACGTGATGCCGGGCGCTCCGCGCGCCGTGCTAGAGGAACGCATGCTGGCCTTCGCCTCGGAGCGGCGGCTTGCCAATACCAACGGACCGCAGGGGGGCGTGACCTTCGAGCGCCAGCTTGCCGACGGCCGCTGGCTGCAGGTGAACGAGTTGCGGACAAGGGACGGCGGCACTGTCTCGGTCGGCTCCGACATCACCCAGATCAAGCTGCACCAGGAGAAGCTGGTCGACAGCGAGCGCCGGCTGATGGCGACAATCCACGACCTCAGCCTTGCCCGCCGCGCGGAAGAAGAACGGGCTCGTGAGCTCGTCGAGCTCAATCGCAAATACATGAAGGAAACCGAGCGCGCCGAAGCGGCAAACCGGGCCAAATCCGAATTCCTGGCCAACATGTCGCACGAGTTGCGCACCCCGCTCAACGCGATCATCGGCTTCTCGGAACTGATGGAACGGCGGCTGTTCGGACCGCTGGGTTCGCCGCGCTACGAAGAGTATGCCACCGACATCAACGGCAGCGGCAAATATCTCCTCGGTGTGATCAACGACATCCTCGACATGTCGAAGATCGAGGCCGGCCAGTTCGCGCTGGATCAGGAAGAAATCGATCTCTGCCCGCTTATCAGGGAAACGGTTCGCGTCGTTTCGCTGCAGGCGGCGGAAAAGTCGATCACCGTCGAAACCCGCATCGCCGATTCGCTGACGCTGTTCGCCGACCGCAGGGCGATCAAGCAGATCCTCATCAACCTTCTGTCCAATGCGGTGAAGTTCACCGGGCAAGGCGGCCACATCTCGGTCAGAGCCCGCAGCATTTCCAGCGCGCTGATCCTGACGATCGAGGACAATGGCTGCGGCATCCCGAAGGCGGCGCTGAGCAAGCTCGGGCGGCCATTCGAACAGGTGCAAAACCAGTTCTCCAAGAGCCATGCCGGCTCCGGCCTCGGCCTCGCCATCTCGCGCTCGCTGGCCGAGCTTCAGGGTGGCGCGTTGAAGATCCGCTCGACCGAAAGCATCGGCACGATCGTCTCGGTACGCATCCCGATCAAGAAAACCGCGCAGGCGGTCAGGGCCGCTGCCTGAACGACAAAATAAATCTCCGGCGGCTCGCGCCGCCGGAGCGGTTATCAAATTCTCACTGCATGCCGTCAGCGCCACCATTGCCCTCGCCGTCCCATTGGCGGTGACGGCCGGGACCCTTCGGCAGTTCGTTCTTCTCGATCTTACCGTCATTGTCACGGTCGAGCATGGCGAAGACCTTCTTCTGACGGCTGGCGATGTCGTCGGCGGTCGGCGTGCCGTCGCCCTTGGTGTCGTGACGGGCGATGATGCGCCTGGCCATCTGCTCGAAGCGCGCCTTCTCCAGTGCGTCGGCGAGCTGTGCCACGGTCAGCTTGCCGCCATTGTCGGCGACCATCTTCTTCAGCCGCGCGTTCATGGCGTCGGAGAACTGGTCGAAGGTGATGGTGCCGTCATTGTCCTTCATTACCTTGCCGAGTCGCATCATCATGCCGTCGCGCGGCCCGGCGCCGGAGTGCTCGTCTGCATAGGCTGCGGTGCCGACTGCGCCGGCCAGGGCTGCGAAAACGAGTGCAAGTCTGGTTGTCTTTCTCATGGTCTTCTCCTGTTGCATCGTCACCCCCGATGCTAGAGCGGCGGACCTTCAATCCCCCGCTCTAATCTCTTTGATTGAACATCGGAACCTCCCAAAAACAGGTCGCAATGTTCGGTCCGATGCTCTCGCCCGTACGGCTGGTTGCCGTCACGGTTGTTTCGCACGAAGCAGAAGGTCGAAATCCTTTCTGACCTTCTGCGACGTCTCCTTGAGATGCGCTTCAAGCACCCCGAAATCCGGCAGGTCGGTGACCGCCAGAAGCAGATCCGAAAGCCCTGGCGGAACGTCGTCGCGTTCGAACGCGCCGGTGAGGCAAAGCCGTATCATCTGGGTCAGCGCCAGATAGAGCGAATAGGCATCCACCAGTTCCTGCCTGACCTGGGCGCTGGCGAAATCCGGCGCCAGGCGCGACAGGACCTCAGCCGTGCCGGTGGCCCTGCGGCCTGCCTCGATCTTTCCCGTGATCAGCGCAACCTGGGCAATGAATTCGAGATCGATGAGGCCGCCCGGGATCAGCTTGATGTCCCAGGGATCGCGCGGCGGCTTCTCCTTGTCGACCATGGCGCGCATCTCGGATGCCTCGGCCATCACCTTGGCTGGATCGCGCGGCAGAGCGAGCACTGCGGCAACTTCCCCTTCGACCTCGCGGCAGAGCTCGGCATCGCCGCCGATCGCACGGGCTCGCGCCAGCGCCATGTGCTCCCATGTCCAGGCGTCCTGGCGCTGATACTTCTTGAAGGCGTCGACATGGGTGGCAACCGGCCCCTTGTTGCCGGACGGCCGCAGGCGAAGGTCGAGTTCGTAGAGCACGCCCTCGGCCGTCGGCGCTGAAACGGCGGCGATCAGCCGCTGCGTCAGCCGGCTGTAGTAATGCGACGGGGCAAGCGGCTTGTCGCCGTCGGACTCCTCCGCATCGGCGTCGTGATCGTAGAGCAGGATGAGGTCGACGTCGGAGCCCGCCGTCAGTTCGCGGCTGCCGAGCTTGCCCATGCCGAGCAGCGCGACCCGGCCGCCGGCAATATAGCCATGACGCAAAGCGAATTCCGCCATCACCGCCTGCAATGCCGCCTCGATGGTCAGGTCGGCAAGATCGGAAAAAGCGCGGCCGGCGCGCGGCGGGTCGATCGACCCGGCAAGCAGCCTGACGCCGATCAGGAATTTTTGCTCCGAAGCAAAGATGCGCAATCGGTCGAGCACGTCCTCATAGGCCCTGTCGCCTTCGAGGAAGGCGGCAAGGCGCGCCGACAGATAGGCGCGGTTGGGCAGTTCGCTCAGCAGCGCCGGATCGAGCAAGCCATCGAAGACATGCGGCCGGCGCGTGATGATGGCGGCCAGCCGCGGTGCCGCGCCCATGATCGTGGCCATCAGCTTCAGCAAAGCCGGATTCGACTGCAGCAGCGAAAACAGCTGGATGCCGGCAGGCAGGCCGGCAAGGAATTCGTCGAAGCGGATCACCGCCTCGTCCGCTCGCCGCGTCTGGCCGAAGGCTTGCAGCAGCGCCGGCGTCAGTTCCGTCAGCCGCTCGCGCGCCTCCGCCGACCGGGTGACGCGGTAACGGCCGAAGTGCCAGCCGCGAATAACCCGGCAGATGTCGCTCGGCCGCTGGAAGCCGAGCCGCTGCAAGGTCTGCAGGGTATCGGGATCGTCGACGTCGCCGGTAAAGACCAGATTGCCGATGCCGGCCGAAAGCTCCGGCGCGGTTTCGAACAGCGCTGCATAGTGGCGCTCGACCTGGTGCAGCGCCGCGCGGAACGTTTCGGCAAGGCCTGCCGCATCGGCAAAGCCCAGCATGCGGGCGACGCGCTCCAGCCCCTCTTCGTCCTCCGGCAGAATGTGCGTCTGCTCGTCGGCAACCATCTGGATGGCATGCTCGACGCGGCGCAGGAACCAGTATTGCCTGGTGAGCGCATCACGCGCATCGGCGGTGATCCAGCCGCGCGCGGAGAGTTCGCCGAGCATCGGCACGGTCTCGCGGCCGCGCAGTTCGGGAAAGCGGCCGCCGGCGATGAGCTGCTGGGTCTGGACGAAGAACTCGATCTCGCGGATGCCGCCGCGGCCGAGCTTGACGTTATGGCCCTTAACCGCGACCTCGCCATGGCCCTTGTGGGCGTGAATCTGGCGCTTGATCGAATGGACGTCGGCAATCGCCGCATAGTCCATGTATTTGCGCCAGATATAGGGCTGCAGTTCCTTTAGGAAGACGGCGCCGGCGGCAACATCGCCGGCCACCGGGCGCGCCTTGATCATGGCGGCGCGCTCCCAGTTCTGGCCGCGCGCCTCATAGTAGCGCAGCGCCGCCTCGACCGGGATCGCAAGCGGCGTCGAGCCGGGGTCGGGACGAAGTCTGAGATCGGTGCGGAAGACGTAACCGTGCTCGGTGCGGTCCTGAAGAATGCGGACCAGCCGGCGGGTCAGGCGCGAAAACAGCTCTGTGGCGTCGAGCGGATCGACGACGGCTGGCGCATCGGGGTCGAAGAAGACCACGAGGTCGATGTCGGAGGAAAAGTTCAACTCATGCGCGCCGAGCTTGCCCATGCCGAGCAGGATCCAGCCCGAGCGTCGCGCCGGATTTTTGGCATCCGGCAATCGGAGCTTGCCTTGCTCATGCGCGTCGCGGAGCAGGAAATCGACGGCCGCACGCGTGCAGGCGTCGGCAAGGTCGCTCAGTCGCCTCACCGTCAACGAGGTCTCGGCCTCGCCGGCGAGATCGGCCAAGGCGATCAGGAAATGCGCCTCCGCCTTGCATTGGCGCAGCTCCATCATCAGGCTGCTTTCGGAGACGGCCTCTACGCGTGCTGCCTTGTCGACCGCGGTGCCGATCGATGCCAGCCGCGCCTCGATGGTCCCGTCGAAAAGCGCATCGAGTATCCGCGGCCGGCGGCGCGCGGTATCGCGCAGGAACGGCGACAGGTCGAACACGGCGGCGAGGAAATCCTGGACGACCCCCTTGCCTGCCAAGAATTTCGCCAGTCGCGGCAGTTCTTTTTGCCGCGCGGCGTCGGCGATCTCCGACAATTCCTGCCTGGCGCGGCTTGCATCCAGCGGAACGAGCTTTATCGCCGGCTTCAACAGCCAGTCCGTTTCGAGGCGTCGCACTGCCATCCTCGCTACCATCAGCGGCCCTCCCGCCCGGGAAAACTCATGACGACGGACAATCCGGGATTGCCGGGCAGAAGCTCAAGCCGTCCATTGTGGAACGTCATGATCGCCTTGGCGAGGCTCAAGCCAAGGCCGGAACCCGGCTGCGAGCGGCTCTTTTCCAGCCGCACGAAACGCTCGGTCACCCTGGCACGGTCGACATCGTCGGGAATGCCCTGGCCGTTGTCGGAGACGGCGAGTCTGATCTCGCTGTCGACACGCTCCAGCGTCACGCGAACCGTAGGCCTGGAGGTCGAGTCGGTCGAATATTTGATCGCGTTGTCGACGATGTTGGACAGCGCCTGGCCGATCAGCTCGCGATTGCCGTTGACGACGAAAGAACCTTGCACCGAAGTTTCGAGCGTCACGCCCGCCTCCTCCGCCACCGGCTCGTAGAGTTCGACGACGTCGTGCACGGCAGCGGCTAGATCAACCCTGGCGGTGCTTTCC
The DNA here is from genome assembly GCF_042295465.1 of Mesorhizobium sp. ISC25. Taxonomy (NCBI): domain Bacteria; kingdom Pseudomonadati; phylum Pseudomonadota; class Alphaproteobacteria; order Hyphomicrobiales; family Phyllobacteriaceae; genus Mesorhizobium; species Mesorhizobium sp. ISC25. The sequence goes on from NZ_CP135441.1 coordinate 2,129,246, forward strand.
GAGGAATAGCCGGCTTCCAGTCGCGAGATCATCAGGATGGCGTTGAAGGTCTTTATCAGCTGATCGGATTCGGCGATCGTTCCTTCCAGCGCCTGCCGGTAGTCGCTGGTGTTGTGCTTGCCGGAAAGCGTCGCCTCGGCGCGATTGCGCAGCCTGGTCAGCGGCGTTTTCAGGTCGTGGGCGATGTTGTCGGAGACCTGCTTCAGGCCCTCGTTCAGCGTGGCGATCCTGGCCAGCATGGAGTTGAGGTTTTCCGACAGCCGGTCGAACTCGTCGCCGGCGCCGGTGACCGGCAGCCGGCCGGAAAGATCGCCGCCCATGATGCGGCGGCTCGCCTCCGACACGCTGTCGATGCGCTTCAGCGCCGCGCGCCCGACGAAGAACCAGATCAGCAGCCCGCCGACGCCCATCATGCCGAGCGCCAGCATCAGAGCGCGGCGAATGACGGCGCGGAAGCGCTCCGGCTCGCCGAGGTCGCGGCCGACCAGCATGATCATCTGGTTGGGCAGGCGCAGCACCAGGGCAATGGCGTTGTGGCCTTTCTCGCCTTCGGCCTGTACTTCGCTCTGGGCGGGCTCGTTCGGGTCGGAGACCGGGTTGCGCTGCCGCTCGAGCTCGCCCTCGCCGAAGCGGCGGTAGGAGAACGGTTCGGTGGTCCAGCCCTCGGCCTCGATCACGCCCGGCTCCAGGCTCTGCACGTTGCCGGTCAGGATCTGGCCGTTGGCATCGGCGATCAGATAGAGATTGGCGCCGGGCTGGCGGGAGCGTTGCTCGACGACGCGGACCAGCAACGGCAGGCCGCCGCGCTGATAGGCTCGGGCCAGGCCGAGCACCTCGTCGTTGATCGTCTCCTGCGTCTGGGCGGTCAGCATGCGCGCCGACAGCGAGGTCATGTACAAGACCAGCAACACCGCGCACAGCGCAAAAAGCAGAAGATAAAGCGCTGAAAGCCGCGCTGCCGTCGTCCTCATGATGGCCGGCACGGAAAGAGCCATGGGGTTCTAGCCGCTTTTCAGCATATAGCCGGCGCCGCGAACCGTGTGCAGGATCGGCTTGTCGAAGCCTTTCTCGATCTTGCCCCGCAGCCGCGAGATATGAACGTCGATGACGTTTGTTTGCGGATCGAAATGGTAGTCCCAGACATTCTCGAGCAGCATGGTGCGCGTCACCACCTGGCCGGCATGGCGCATCAAATATTCGAGCAGGCGGAACTCGCGCGGCTGCACCGTTATCTCGCGCCCGGCGCGCCGCACCGAGTGCGACAGCCGGTCGAGTTCGAGATCGCCGACCCGGTAGACGGTTTCGGCTTCCCTGGCGCTGGCGCGGCGGTTCAGCACCTCGACGCGGGCGAGCAGTTCGGAAAAGGCGTAGGGTTTGGTCAGATAGTCGTCGCCGCCGGCGCGCAGACCGGTGACCCGGTCGTCGACTTCGCCCAGCGCCGACAGGATCAGCACGGGCGTCGTATTGCCCCGGGACCTGAGCCCGGCGATGACGGACAGGCCGTCGCGGCGCGGCATCATGCGGTCGACGACCATGACGTCATAGTCGCCGGAATCGGCGAGCGCGAAGCCGGTTTCGCCGTCGCCCGCGACATGGGCGGTATGGCCGGCCTCGGCGAACGCCTTCTGCAGGTAGTCGGCTGCCTCGCGATCGTCTTCTATGACGAGAATCTTCATAGAACCGTTATACGCGATTTCGCTGGAAGATTGAGTGGCCGGCATATGCATCGTGGCCTTCTCCATGGCGTATCGCGAACAAAGTGATTCAGGGATACGCGGTAAGTCTTTGTTTTAGCATGTCGTAGCCTAAAACCGCTTCACGCCTTGAGCGGCATGTTCGAGCGGCAGCGGACGATGGGAAGCCCGCTGCCGCTGGGGCGGAACACGATGACTGACTAACGCATTCAGGCCCCGTGCTTTCCCGTGCGGCGGCTCGGGGGTGTTGAAAACCGCCACTCCGGAAAAGTCGAACCGGTCGTCAGCCCTTGGCGACAGGCAGCGCGACGAAGCGGTTGCTGTCGTCGCGGGTGATCTGCATCAGCACTGCCTTGCGTCCAGACTTCACCGCGTCGGCCATCGCCTTGTCGACGTCGCCGGTGCCGGTCACTTCCGTCGAATTGACGGAGGTGATGACGTCGCCGGGCTGGATGCCGCGATCGGCGGCATCGCTGTCGGGGTCGACGTCGGTCACCACAAGGCCCTTGCCATTGTCGGACTTGGTGACGGTCAGGCCGAGATCGGCGAGCGTGTCGGTCTTCGGCGCGGGGGCAGGCTGCTGGTCGGCCGAGGCCTGCTTGTCGCTCGACGGCAGCTTGCCGAGATCGACCTTGACCGCCTCGCTCTTGCCGTTGCGCCACACTGTGACATCGACCGATTTGCCGGGCGGGTAAGCGCCGATCAGACGGGCGAGTTCCTTCGGCGAAGCAACGTCCTTGCCGTCCACCTGGGTGATCACGTCACCGGCGGTGATGCCGGCCTTCTTGCCGGGACCATTGTCCTGCGCGCTGGCAACGAGCGCGCCCTTGCCGGACCCAAGGCCAAGCGACTCGGCGATTTCGGGGGTGACCGGCTGGATCTCGACGCCGAGCCAGCCGCGCTGCACGGTGCCGTTCTTCATCAGATCCTGTACGACCTGCTTGGCGGTCGAAGCGGGAATGTCGAAGGCAATGCCGACGCTGCCGCCCGACGGCGAGAAGATCGCGGTGTTGATGCCGACGACCTGGCCGTTGAGGTTGAAGGTCGGGCCGCCCGAATTGCCGCGGTTCACCGAGGCATCGATCTGGATGAAGTCGTCATAGGGGCCGGCGCCGATATCGCGGCCGCGGGCCGAAACGATGCCTGCGGTAACCGTGCCGCCGAGGCCGAACGGATTGCCGACAGCCACCACCCAGTCGCCAACGCGAACCTTGGAATCATCGGCGAAGTCGACATAGGTGAACTTGCTGCCGTCATCGACCTTGAGCACGGCAAGATCGGTGCGCGGATCGGTGCCGATCAGCTTGGCGTCGAGTTCCTTGCCGTCATTGGTCACCACGGTGAAGGCGGTGCCCTCCTCGACGACATGGTTGTTGGTGACGAGATAGCCGTCATCGGAGATGAAGAAGCCGGACCCTTGCGCCACCGGCCGCGGCTGGTCGTTGTTGCGGTCACGATGTCCAAAACGGCGCATTCCGTTCGGGCCCTGATCGCCGCCTTGATCGCCAAAGCCGCGGAATTCGCGGAAGAACCGGCGCAGCTGCGGGTTGTCGGGAAGATTGCCTAACCCGTCCTCGTCGTCCATCTGGCCGGAACCGTCATCGGCCGTCGACTGGATCTTGGCCTTGACGCGCACGCTGACGACCGCTGGCGAAACGCGCTCGACCACATCGGCGAAGCTCGGGACCTGCGGTGCCTCGACACGCACGGCGTCGGCCAGCACCGGGGCTGTCCCGGTGGCAACAGCACCAAAGCCGATCGCGCCGGCAATGGCCAGGGATGCGGCTGCGGCCAGCAGGCGTTTGCGGGTGCGCAGATATGAATTGGGGGCAACATTCATGGTTCTCGTATCCTCTTTTCAAGGGACGCCCCTTGATTGGCATCCTCGACAAAGGAAATAGAGAGCCGCACATTACGGCGCCATTTCCGGTACATGAAACTTTCGTAATGTATCACCAACAAGGGCGCATAAATCTCTTGGTCGTGCCCGTTCGGTGCCCTATGTTGTACACAGTTCAGCACAAGGCTTTCACTATGACAGCAAGCGCCACCATGACGATTCGGGTTTCGTCCGAAACCAAGCTGAAGCTTGAGCAGATCGCCGCCAACACTCGGCGCAGTAAATCCTTCCTCGCGGCCGAGGCGGTTTCGGCCTATGTCGATCGCGAGCTTGAGATCATCGAAGGCATCAAACGCGGCATAGCCGACGCGGCAGCCGGCCGTGTCGTGCCTCACAACGAGGCCATGGCGGAAATCGACGCCATGATCGAAGCGGCGGAAGCCAAACGCGCGAACAAGGCGTGAAGCGGTTCGTCGCCTGGTCGCGAGAAGCGCTGGACGACGTTAAGCAGCAAGTCGCCTTCGTCGCACGAGAGAACCCGGCCGCCGCCAGACGCCTCGCGGACCGTATTCGCGACACGGGCCGGAGTCTTGGCGATATGGCGACCGGCCGGCCGGGCCGGGTAACAGGTACCTATGAGAAACCCATCAGCCGCCTGCCCTACATCATCGTCTATGAGCTGCGGCCGATCGCCAGCCGTGAGAGCGTTGTTATCTTGCATGTCATTCACACGTCGCGGGACTGGCCGCCTGAGGAATGGCCGGATTAGCGGATTAGTTACCCAGCATCTTGTCCAACGCCGCCTGTTCCTCGGCACTTAATGCAGCGGTTGCCGTCGAGCGGCGCGAGCGGGCAGCCAGCAGGATGAACATGCCGCCGGCCAGCAGCAGAAGAACTGGCGTTCCCCAGAGCAAGACATTGCGCAGATTGAAGCGTGGCTTCAGCAGCACGAATTCGCCGTAGCGCGAAACGACATAGTCCATCACCTGCCGATCGGTATCGCCGGCGACCAGGCGCTGGCGCACAAGAATGCGCAGGTCACGGGCAAGATCGGCATCGGACTCGTCGATCGACTGGTTCTGGCAGACCATGCAGCGCAAGCCTTCCGACAAAGCGCGCGCCCGCGCCTCGAGCGCAGGGTCGGCCAGCACCTCGTCGGGCTTGACTGCCTGGGCGGCGCCGGCGAACAACAGCGCCAGCAGCAGGATCAGCGAGGCCAGTGTGACCCTTCTCATTGCGGGCTCGCCGATGGCACAGCGGCCGCAGCCTTGCGGCGCGACGGTGCGCCGACGCGCAGGCGGCGGTCGAGCAGTGACATCGCCGCACCCGCCATCATCACCAGTCCGCCGCCCCAGATCAGCGTCACCAGCGGCTTCCACCACAGACGAACGACCACAGAGCCATCGCTGCCCTCGTCGCCAAGCGAAAGATAGAGCTGGCTGAAGCCGATCGTCCTGATGCCAGATTCGGTCGTGGTCATCTGGCGCACCGGATATGAGCGCTTGGCCGAGGTGATCTCGCCGGTGACGCTGCCGTCGGCGCCAAGCAGGGCGAAGCGGCCGCGATCCTCACTGTAGTTGGGCCCCTGGGCCGGGTAGAGCCCCTCGAAGCGCAGCTTGTGGCCGGACAGTTCGACGGTCTCGCCGGCCTGCATCGACAGGATTTTTTCGGTGCCGAAGCAAAGCGTGCCGACAATGCCGAGCGTCGTCAGGCCGAGACCGAGATGCGCAAGTGCTGTGCCGAAGACCGAGCGCGGCAGGCCGGCGAAGCGCCTGAGCATGGTGGCGGGCGCGACGGTGCCGAAGCCGGATTTGACGGCGAGATCGGTGAGCGCGCCGCAGATCAGCCAGAAGGCAAGGCCGACACCGAGTGCCGCCAACACCGAAGTGCCATCGATGAACAGGGCCGTCACCAGCACGGCGAGCAGCGCCGCCGCGAAAGCCGCCATCAGGCGCTGGGCGACCGCGAAAATGTCGCCGCGCTTCCAGGCGAGCAGAGGCCCGAACGGCACGACGACCAGCAGCGGCACCATCAGCGGGCCGAATGTCAGGTTGAAGAACGGCGCGCCGACCGAAATCTTGTCGGCAGACAGGGCTTCGATGACCAGCGGGTAGAGCGTGCCGACCAGCACGGTGGCGGTGGCGGTGGTCAGGAAAAGATTGTTCAGCACCAGTGCGCCTTCGCGCGAGATCGGGTGAAACAGGCCGCCGGCCGTCAGCCGCGAGGCGCGCAAGGCAAACAGCGCCAGCGACCCGCCGATGAACAGCGTCAGAATGCAGAGGATGAAAACGCCGCGCGTCGGATCGGTGGCGAAGGCGTGCACCGAGGTCAGCACGCCGGAACGCACCAGGAAGGTGCCGAGCAGCGACAGCGAGAAGGTCAGGATCGCCAGAAGCAGCGTCCAGATCTTCAGCGCCGAGCGCTTTTCCATGACGATCGCCGAATGCAGCAGCGCCGTGCCCGCCAGCCACGGCATGAAGGATGCGTTCTCGACCGGATCCCAGAACCAGAAGCCGCCCCAACCGAGCTCGTAGTAGGCCCAGTAGGAGCCCATGGCGATGCCGCCGGTGAGGAACATCCAGGCAACCAATGTCCACGGCCTTACCCAGCGCGCCCACGAAGCGTCGATGCGGCCCTCGATGAGGGCAGCGACCGAGAAGGAAAAGCAGATCGAGAAACCGACATAGCCGAGATAGAGCAGCGGCGGATGGATGGCGAGGCCGAGGTCCTGCAAGATCGGGTTGAGATCGCGGCCTTCGATAGGCGCCGGATTGAGCCTGACGAACGGGTTCGACGTCGTCAGGATGAACAGGAAGAAAGTGGCGCCGATCGCTCCCTGCACGGCAAGCACATTGGCCCGGAGCGTCGCCGGAAGATTGCCGCCGAAGACGGCGACGAGCGCGCCGAAGAAGGTCAGGATCAGCACCCAGAGCAGCATCGAGCCTTCATGATTGCCCCAGGTTCCGGTGATCTTGTAGATCAGCGGCTGCAGCGAATGCGAGTTCTCCCAGACGCTTTCCACCGAGAAGTCGGAGCCGGCGTAGGCAGTTGCCAGCGCCACGAAAGACAGCGCCGTCAAGGCAAAGCCGGTCAGCGCGGCCGGTGCGCCGACGGCCATCATCTTGTGGTTGCCGGTGCGCGCACCGAACAGCGGCACCATCGTCTGCACCAGGGCCAGCGCAAACGCCAGGACCAGGGCGAAATGTCCGGTTTCAACCATTGTCGCCGCGCTCGCTAGGTTTTGCCGCAGGTTCTTGCCGCAAAACCGTGGAACACTTTTGCGGAACCACTCTAGTCACTCTTGCTCTCCTGCCATACGCCCTTGGCCTTGAGGCCGTCGGCCACTTCCTTGGGCATATAGGTCTCGTCATGCTTGGCCAGCACGCTGTCGGCAACAAAGACCCCGTCAGGGCCGAACGAGCCTTCGGTGATCACGCCCTGCCCTTCCCGGAAAAGGTCGGGAAGAATGCCGGTATAGGTAACCTTGACGTCCTTCTGGTTGTCGGTCACCGAAAAGGCGACGGTGGCGCCTTGGCTACGCTCTACTGTACCTTTTTCGACGAGTCCGCCGAGCCTGATGCGCTGGCCCGGCTGAAGGCTGGCGGCGGCCAAATCGGCCGGCATGTAGAAATAGGAGGCCTTCTGGCCAAGCGCATAGAAGGTCAGCCCGGTTGCAACACCGAGAAACGCCAGTCCTGCGACGATCACCGACAGTCGTTTCTGCTTGCGCGTCATCGTCTACTCCGTCGCCGTCACGCCGAGCGAGGCGGCAAAGGCGGTGAATTTCCTGGCCTGGTCGCTGTCCGCGCCAAAGACGGCGATACCGCGATTGAGCGCGTCACGCGCCTGATCTGTCTTGCCCAGCACGGCATAGGAACGAACGAGCTGCATCCACCCTTCCTCGTCGCGCGGATTTTGCCGAAGCTTTTCGTCGAGGCCGGCAACCATCGTGCTGATCATGGCTTGCCGGTCCTGCGGCGACATCGAGGAAGCAGCATCGATATCCTCGGCGCTCGGCCCTTTCGCAGGCGTTTCCGAAGCAACGCTGCGGGCGGCGGATTCGGCCAGCGCCTGCTCGACGGCACCGCGCCACGGCGAGCCCTGCGGCAAGGCGGCCAGCATCTTTTGCCAGGCCGCCGTGGCTTCAGCTAAGCGGCCCTCCTGTGCCATGCCCATGGCGAGATAGAACGAGGCCTTCGGGTTGGCCGGATCGAGCTTCAACGCCGCCTCGAACGCCGCCTGCGCTTCGGCCGAGACAATGCCGCCGGCCGCATTGGCGATCGCCTCGCCAAGACCCGCCTGACGGGCAGCGCTGTCGCCGTCGAGGCGGATGGCGTTGCGATAGGCGGTTACCGCATCGGCGTATCGCTGCATGCGCAGATAGACCGGCGCCAGCACGTCCCAGCCGCGGCCATCGGATGGGTTGGCCGCCAGGTGCGCCTCGGCGCGGGCTATCAGCTCGTCGACCGAGCTATCGGCGGGGTTCTTGGCCAGGCGTTCGCTGAGCGGCTGCGACGGCAGGTCGGGTGAGCCGAGCTGGCCATAGAGGCCCCAGCTGACCAGCGGAACAACCAGCACGGCAGCCGTCGCCACCAGCCTTGTCGACCGCGACGGCTGCGTCGCCGTGTCGTCAGCCTGGCCGGCATTGCTCAGGCGAAGGATACGGCGGGCGATTTCGGCGCGAGCCTCTTCGGCCTCAATTGGCTGGATCAGGCCACGCGCCATATCGCGGTCAAGCTCGGCCAACTGGTCGCGATAGACTTCAAGGTCGTGATCGCCGGCAGCGGACGCGTTCTTCGAACCGCCGGTCAACGGCAGCAGTACCGCCAGGCTCGCGCCCAGCGTCAGGATTGCGGCTATGACCCAGAACAGCATGGCTCTTCCAATAGAACGAGACCCTTGCCCTGCCAACACAAGCATGCTGCGACGCTTTGGCGGGACCGCTCCGATCGATAATGCATGTCGCGCAAAAAGTGTGCAGCGGTTTTGCGATAACGAACATGCATCAAAACAAAAACCTGAAGTATCCGTTTTGATCAAGGGGTTTTAGGGGCCCATTTTCGCTGCGCCTTGAGGAGAGCGTTTGCGAGGATGATGAGCTTTCGCATCAATGCGGTGATGGCGACCTTTGCGGGTTTTCCTGCCGCCTTTAGCGCCTGGTATTTTGCCTTGAGGTCCGGGTTGAAGCGCATGGCGACGAGGGCCGGCATGTAGAGAGCCTGGCGAACATTGGCCCGGCCGCCGCGAATGAAGGCGCGGCCGGTCCATGTGCCCGATTGACGGGCGACCGGAGCGAGGCCGGCGAGGCTTGCGGCCTGTGGCGGCTCGAGGGTTCCGAGTTCCGGCATGTCGATGATGAGTGCGCATGCGGTGGCATCCGAGACGCCGGGTATGCTGGTCAGGATGTCGAGGCGCTGGGCAAGGTCGGGATCGGCTTTGAGGAGCGTAAGGATCGTCTGATCGATATCGCCGAGCTGACGTTGGATCTGCTTCAGGCGCTCGTTGTTGTGGCGCCTGAGCAAGGCAAGGGTCAGGGTTTTGGCTCTGTTGCTGGCTGCGGTGCGATCCTTGATCAGAGCCGCACGGGCCAGGTGCAGGTCCTTGAGTTCATTGAGTAGTGCGCTGCCAAGCGGCCGCGCCGTCAAAGCCAGCACTGCCCCCATGCGCGCCAGCATGGCGGCGTCGCATCGGTCGGTCTTGGCCAGCTTGCCGGTCGCCTCCGCGAAGCGGCGCGCCTGGCGCGGATTGACCTTGACCAGTGGCAGTCCGGCCTTGGCGAGGCGGCGCTCAAACCCGCGATGGTAAGCTCCGGTCGGCTCGTAGACGATCCGGGTGACCCCGGAGCCGATCCAGCGCATCAGCGCCTTGTGGCCCTTGGCCGTGTTGTCGAAGCGGCAGCTCTCGCCGCTTGGGAAGCGATAGGCGTCCAGCGCCTCTTTCGAGATGTCGACGCCAATGGTAATGTCTGTCATCTTTTGCCGTGCCTCTGCTTGTCATGCGCAGCTCAAACTGCGCGTATCCGTTCAGGCCTTCGGGAAAAGACGAGGGTGATCAAACTTTAGCTCGGCCCTCAAATGGCCAGCGCGTCGACGATCCATCCCTCGCCGCTGACGAGAGAGCTGCTACTCTCTCCCAGCGGTTCATTCTCGCCTCTTCGCAATGAATGTCATAAGACAAGCGCGTCGCATGAGGCCGGTCGAACACGACGCGCTTTAGTGCCGGACCGGAATCGGCGGATCGACGGCCGGGCCAGCTACGTCAGCGGCGTCCAGCTGCCGTCGGCATTGCGGCAGGCGGTTCCACGCGCGGTGGCGCCGGCGGTGCCGGTAAACACCGTATGGGTGTATTGCCGGCAGTCCTGCGAGCCGACGCGATAGGGCTGGGCGGCGACCACTTCGCCGCGATGGGCCGAACTGTCGCTCTTCCAAGCCACTTTCTGGCCGCTCGCCGTGTATTCAAGTGCCTTGTATTCCGCCTCGAGCGCGCTGCGCTTCTCGGTCTCGCTCAGGCCGGCGCCGATCGAGCCGCCGACGAGGCCGCCGCCCATGGCGGAGATGATCGTCGTCGCCACCTTGGCGCCGCTGGGAGGCGTGGCGGCCGGCGTTACCGTAACGGTCGAGCCCTTGCCGAGCGTCGTGCAGCCGGAGACGGCGAGCAGGGCGGAAACGAGCGCGACGCGAATCTTCATGCCAATACCGGCTTTCTTGAGCTGGACCGCCGCGCTGTCAGCAGGCTGACGCGGCCATAATGTCGATGTTTGTCGGAAATTTGGCCGCGGCCGGCCACCTGAGAAAAGCAATCTGGAAAAGCATTACTGAAGGCTCCGCAACCGAACCATCGCCTTCAATCCACCCATGACGGATCGTTCCAGCGCCAGAACGCCTCCATACTCGTTGACAAGGTCGGCGACAATGGCAAGTCCGAGCCCGCTGCCCGGTTTTGTCTCGTCGAGACGCCGTCCGCGCTGCAACACTTCGCGCGCTTTGTCGTCGGGAATACCGGGGCCGTCATCCTCGATGCTAATCTCGAACAAACTGGCCGCACCTTCCTCGCCGGCAACGGGCTTGACGGAAACGGCGACCGCGCTCCTTGCCCATTTCATCGCATTGTCGAGCAGATTGCCGAGCAGCTCCTCCAGGTCCTCGCGTTCGCCGGCAAAGACGATGTCGGTGGCCGGCAGTGAAAGCGACAGCGCCGTCTGCGGGTTGAGCTTCTGCAGCACCCGCACCATGCGCTGGACCAGCGGCGCCACCGGCGTCCGGTAGACGACGCTGTCCCGCTGCGCGGCGACGCGGGCACGTTGCAGATAGTGATCCACCTGCTTTTGCATGGAAGCGGCCTGCTCGGCGATCAGCTGGCCTTTGGCGCCACCCAGCGCCCGCCCCTCGTTGAGCAGCACGGCAAGCGGCGTCTTCAGCGAGTGCGCCAGATTGCCGACCTGCGTGCGCGACCGCTCGACGATGCGCCTGTTGTTCTCGATCAGCGCATTGGTCTCGTTGGCGAGCGGCTCGATCTCGGCCGGGAAACGGCCGTCTAGGCGCTGCGCGGTTCCTTCGCGCACCATGGCAAGCGCATTCCTGACCCGGCGCAATGGCTGCAGGCCGAGCAGGATGGCAATCGCATTGATGGCGATCATGCCGACGCCGAACAGCGACAGATAGGTCAAAAGGCGCCGCTGGAAGGTGGCGATTTCCTGCTCGAGCTCGGTCTGGTTGCCCATGACACGGAAGCGCGCGGCGCGGTTTTTCGCATCGAGGACGAACTCGCTCTCGAACACCTCCAGTTGTTCGCCTTCGATGCCGTCCGCTGAATAGCTACGCTGGAAGCTGGCATTGAAGGGCACCTCGGCAACGCTTGGCGACGGGATCGCCTTGGTCATCGACGACGAATGGAGATCGCCGTGCACGCCTTCCGAGGCAGGCTCGACCGACCAGTACCAGCCGGAATTCGGCTCCGAGAACCTCAAATCACCTAGGTCGGGGGCTCCGGTCAATTGGCCGCTTTCGGAAACGCCGACCGAGCCGATCAGGTTGAACAGATGCGCCGAAAGCAGGCTGTCGAAACCGCGCTCGCTGGCCTGGCGATAGAGCGTGGTGATCAAGGTGAAGATGACGACCAGAGTGAGGATTGCCCAGACCGTGGAAAAGGCAATGACGCGAAACGCCAGCGAACGCGGCCATGACCGCAGCGACGGCATGTTCGAGACGGCGGGTTTTGCAGGCAGCGGTTCCGCGTTACGCCTCCGGCTTACGCATGCGGTAGCCCATGCCGCGAACGGTTTCGATCATGTCGATGCCCATCTTCTTGCGAAGCCGTCCGACAAAGACCTCGATCGTGTTGGAATCGCGGTCGAAATCCTGGTCGTAGAGATGCTCGACCAGCTCGGTCCGGGACACCACCTCGCCCATGTGGTGCATGAGGTAGGCAAGCAAGCGGAATTCGTGCGAGGTCAGCTTCAGCGGCACGCCGTCAATGTCGGCCTTGGAGGCCTTGGTGTCGAGACGCAGCGGCCCGCAGGTCAGCTCGGACGAGGCATGCCCGGCAGCGCGCCGGATCAGGGCGCGCACCCTGGCCAGGATTTCCTCGATGTGGAAAGGTTTGGTGACGTAGTCGTCGGCGCCGGCGTCGATGCCGGCAACCTTGTCGCTCCAGCGGTCGCGTGCCGTCAGGATCAGCACCGGCATCTTGCGGCCGCCGCGCCGCCAGCGCTCGACCACGCTGATGCCGTCCATCTGCGGCAGGCCGATGTCGAGCACCACGGCATCGTAGGGCTCGGTGTCGCCGAGAAAGTGCCCTTCCTCGCCGTCGAAAGCGCGGTCGACGACATAGCCGGCATCGACCAGCGCGTCGCCGATCTGCCGGTTGAGATCCTTGTCATCTTCGACGACGAGTACGCGCATGCGGAAGGCCTGTTGAAGCTGTTCAGATATAGGCCGATTCCGGCAGACTGGGAAACGGCACGGTTCAGTTCAGCGGAACGACGATCTCCGAGCGACGGGGACGCTGCCCGTCCTTGCCCGGAACGAGCACGACGATGACGCAGACCGGCTGGCCGCCGCGTGTCGACTGCGAGGCCTTGGCCAAGGTGCCGCCATTCTGCTCCGCCACCTGCTGGCCGATCGCGTAGCAGTCGGACGCGGCGAGGACGACCGGCTGGGGCTGCTCGGGCGCGACAGCGGGGATCGCCATCGCTTGCGACGCAAGCAGACCGGCGGCTGAGAGCGCCAGTGCCGCGGTCCGGAAGTGGGAGCGAAGGGTTTTCATGGCCAGCGTTCTAACGCGCCGGTGCTGAACGTGATATGAACGGTGAACGCTCGAATGCATGCCCGCCACACCCCTGAAGCGCGAGATTACCGGATTGCCATTTCGCCACCCGGCCCGCGAAATCGCCAATGTTTAACCTAGCCCTCCAATCCTTCGCCGACAACCGGCATCATCTGGCGGGCAGGACCATTTGGGAGGACGAAGCATCCGGCCCAAGGCAACCGATGGCAGTTCAGGCGAACCGAACCTAAAAAAAAACCCGCCTCGGGGCGGGTCGCTGGGGCCAATCAGCACCATATCCAAATTAGTAGCATAGCTGCCGGCACAAAGCAAGAACAAAATTGTCTTTGCGAAAAGTGCCCGGCGGTCAGCCCTCGTCCTTGATCTCGGCGCGGAAGCGCAGCAGCCCGTGATGGGCCGAAAGGTCCTCGTCGTAGCGGGCTTCGGCGAATTCGAGCTTGAGATGGACGCGGCGATGCTCGCCAAGCGAGAGCGCCGCATCTCGCAGGCGGGCGCCGACCAGGTCCATGATGTCGTTGGTTTCCTTGCTGGCCTCGGATTTCGACCAGACATGCAACGTCAGCAGCTGTTCGGCGTCGTTCTCCATCCCCGTTGCCCAGTCGTAGACGCTGGTGCGACCGAAGGTCATGTGGGGGAACGCAACATTTTCCGGCGCATGGTCGAACAATCTTGCATCGCCCAGTGCCGCCGACAGGTCGGGATCGCCGTTCACTGCCTCAAATATGGCCCTCTGCAATTCGACGGCCGGCGCGGTCATTGTCTTGCCCCTCGCCCGTCGCGTCGACCTCCCGGCTGCGTAGCTGCGTTGCATGAAGGCATCCCGGCAAAGCGCGAATCAGCGCGTCCTATGCGGATTATGAACCTTCATGATCTCGGGAATAAGTCCTACTCCTGGAACCCGCGACGTTTCGCGTCACGAACGCCCTTGAGGGCAATGCCAACCGGCGAATTCATTTGGCATGCATGGAGTTTGAAAAAACGGTGCTATGAAGATCCCCGGTTTCCAAACATTCGAGGTCGTTTTCGTGCGCGAGCCATCGCTGCTGCCTGTTTTCGGAAAGCTTGGAGTCAGGGCGCCGACGGTCGCGATTGCGGCGCCGACCATGTCGATGACCATCAAGAATTTGGTCAACCGCACGCGGGAGCTGCTCTCGGCGCACGGTAGCCTGGCCCTGAAGCTGTCCGTCGTTTTGTGGACGGTGCTTGTCCTGGCGGCGGTATTCTTCGTCGCCCAAGCCTGACCGAGCGACATTCATCGATCGGGCGGAAACTAAAGGACGCCAAGATGGCAAACCGCTACGCGCTGCGTATGGAACGTCCTCACAGCTGGACCGTCTTCGACGTCTTCACAGGCCAGCGGGTCGAGCTCAAGCAGCAACCCATGGTCGGCATAAACACGCGCGATGCGGACGCGATGGTCGATCGGCTGAACAGTCGTGACATCGCGGCGGGCGAAGGCGGACCGGAAGCCCCAAGAAAGCGTCCTGTGGACGGATCGCGACCGATCTAGCGAAAATCGGCCGCAGTCAGCACATATATGCTCCTGCGGGTGCGGGCATAGGCATTCCTGGCGACATCGTGGATCGCGCTGGAAGCCGTGTCGAAGGCCGCCAGATAGGTAGCTTCCGAGGCCGCCGTTCCCGGCTGCACTTTGGAGATGGCATCGGTTGCGACAGAGAAGGAAATCTGGAACATGCCGTCATGGCCGACGAAGCGGATGCGTTTGCTTGCCTCGTCGTAGCTGCGGCTGGGATTGGGAAATGTCAGGCTCATGATTTGGCCTCCGTCGATGCGGATACGGCCTGCTTGACTGTCCGCGCCGCCCGCTTCTTCTTTGGGGCGGCCGGATTCAGAGCTGCCGCCGCGCGATCCGCCTCTTCCTTGGCCAGTCGCAATTCCCTCAGCTTCGCCGTCTTGATCATCCTGGCCTTCGCCTCCGAGAGATATTCGGCAGTTGCTTTGTTCCGCTCCGCTGTTTTCTTTTGATTTTCCATGAAGCGAGCCTGAGCTTTTTCCATGATGTTCTGATTGCCTTCGGCCATCGGTAAAATCTCCCTTGCAGCGAAAGTCGTGAATGTGAGCTTCACCGTAAAATAGGTGTTCAAGGACAGAAATTCAATTTCATTAATATTCGGCAAGGCCCCGAACACCGGGGGATGGCCTAGCAAAATAATACATTCAATATTTGACATGCCCTATGAATATTTTTTGGCACTCCTATCAATCGAGTGCCAGAGCGCCTATAGAGAGGGGCGGCCGCCTAAGCCGGCCCCAGAAAGAGTCCCCATGAAATTCCGGCCACTCCACGATCGCGTCGTCATTCGGCGCGCCGAAAGCGACTCCAAATCCAAGGGCGGCATCATCATCCCCGACAATGCCAAGGAAAAACCGCAGGAAGGCGAAGTGATCGCCGTCGGGCCGGGCGCGCGGGACGAAAGCGGCGTGCTGATGGCGCTCGACGTCAAGGCCGGCGACCTCATCCTGTTCGGCAAATGGTCCGGCACCGAGGTCAAGATAGACGGCGAGGACCTTCTGATCATGAAGGAGGCCGACATCATGGGCATCATCGACAAGAGCGAGATGGGCATCATCGACAAGAGCGAGATGGGCATCATTGCCAAGAGCGTGGCTGCCAAGAAGGCCGCCTGATTGGAATGCCGCGCGCCCAACCGGGCGCAAAGGATGCTCCAAGCTTTGATTCAGGCGCTGCAAGCGTCTTGCCACGACCAACCGAACTGGAAAAAATCATGTCTGCCAAGGAAATCAAATTCTCCACCGACGCGCGTGACCGCATGCTGCGCGGTGTCGAAATCCTCAACAACGCCGTCAAGGTGACGCTCGGCCCCAAAGGCCGCAACGTCATCATCGACAAGGCCTATGGCGCGCCGCGCATCACCAAGGACGGGGTGACGGTGGCCAAGGAAATCGAACTTTCCGACAAGTTCGAGAACATGGGCGCACAGATGGTGCGCGAAGTGGCCTCGAAGACCAACGACCTCGCCGGCGACGGCACCACCACCGCCACAGTGCTTGCCGCTTCCATCCTGCGCGAGGGCGCCAAATTCGTCGCCGCCGGCATGAACCCGATGGACCTCAAGCGCGGCATCGACCTTGCCGTCAGCGCCGTCGTCAAGGAAATCCAGGCCCGAGCCAAGAAGGTCAAGTCCTCAGGCGAGATCGCGCAGGTCGGCACCATTGCCGCCAATGGCGACACCAGCGTCGGTGCCATGATCGCCAAGGCGATGGACAAGGTCGGCAATGACGGCGTCATCACCGTTGAGGAGGCCAAGACCGCCGAAACCGAACTCGACGTCGTCGAAGGCATGCAGTTCGATCGCGGCTATCTCTCGCCCTATTTCGTCACCAATGCCGAAAAAATGCGCGCCGAGCTGGAAGACCCCTACGTGCTCATCCACGAAAAGAAGCTCGGCAATCTGCAGGCGCTGCTGCCCATCCTCGAAGCCGTGGTGCAAAGCGGCAGGCCGCTGTTGATCATCTCCGAGGACGTCGAGGGCGAAGCGCTGGCGACGCTGGTCGTCAACAAGCTGCGCGGCGGCCTCAAGGTCGCGGCCGTCAAGGCGCCTGGCTTCGGTGACCGCCGCAAGGCGATGCTGGAAGACATCGCCGTGCTCACCGCCGGACAGATGATTTCCGAGGATCTCGGCATCAAGCTGGAGAACATCACCATAGACATGCTCGGCCGCGCCAAGCGCGTGCTGATCGAGAAGGACACCACCACGATCATCGACGGCGCCGGCGAGAAGACCACCATCCAGGCGCGCGTCCAGCAGATCAAGGGGCAGATCGAGGAAACCACTTCCGACTACGACAAGGAGAAGCTGCAGGAACGTCTCGCCAAACTGGCGGGCGGCGTTGCCGTCATCCGCGTCGGCGGCGCCACCGAATCCGAGGTCAAGGAAAAGAAGGACCGCATCGACGATGCGCTGAATGCCACGCGCGCCGCCGTCGAAGAAGGCATCGTTCCCGGCGGCGGCGTCGCGTTGCTGCGCGCCAAGGCTGTGCTGAACGGGCTGACCGGAGCCAATGCCGATGTGACGGCGGGCATTTCGATCGTGTCGAGAGCGCTCGAAGCGCCAATCCGGCAGATCGCCGAGAATTCCGGCGTCGAAGGTTCGATCGTCGTCGGCAAGCTCGCCGACAGCAAGGATCACAACCAGGGCTTCGATGCCCAGAACGAGGTCTATGTCGACATGATCAAGGCCGGCATCGTCGACCCCGCGAAGGTGGTGCGGACGGCGCTGCAGGACGCGGGGTCCATTGCCGCGCTCCTGATCACTGCTGAAGCCATGATCACCGACGTTTCGGCCAAGGAAGCCGCTGCTTCGCCCGGCGGCATGGGCTATTGACCAGCCGCTGCCGCAAACCGGCCTGAAAGACAGCCGCCGGGGTATCTTCCCCGGCGCGCACCATCGGCAAGGAGATCGATCCATGATCGCATTCGTCCCGAAGCCAAATGCGGCGGCGAAGACCAAAGTGGCCGAGGAAAGCCGCTTCGATCGCATTCGCAGGCTTGCCGACAAGCACAGGAAAGCCGACGCCGGCACGATAGGCCGCGACCCGAAAAAGATCGCGGACAAGCGTCCCATGTGATCCGCGAGATCAGCGTCAGATCATGAGACCGGCGGCCAAAAGTCTACAAGCATCCGTTTCCAGCGCCGACGGTTGTCAAGTCAACGGCTGGTTACCTCGGCATCCCGCAAACTCGACCTGACGCTGCGGACGAGGACGAGCATGGTTTCCACCGCCTCTTCGTCAGAGAGGCCCTGGTTCTCGACAAGCGACAGCCAGGTCGTGAAGTCCAGCGCATGTCCTATCGCGGCAACGAGCAACCTTGCAGTTCCGCCATCCGGGTCGAGGTAGCCTTGTGAAAGGATCGCGACGCCTTTTGCGAGAACCTCTCGCCGGCGGGCCAGTGCGGCAGCGACAACCGGCATTTCGGCATCGCGATACAAATTGGCTAGGAGCTGCCGCTTGCGCCTGTAGTAGCTGTACAGTTGGAAAAGCGCCGTCCGGAGCCGGACTTCCGGTTCGACGATCGATCGCCAGGCTTCAGGGTTGGGAGGCGGGTCCTGGCCGAACGAATATGCCGAGCAAGCATTGAAGACCGCTTCCTCGTCGGGAAAATGGCGGTAGACGGTCAGCCGCTGCACTCCGGCCTTCTCGGCGATGGCGCTCACCGTCGTTCGCGATGGACCCACCGAACAGTGCAGATCGAATGCTGCGCGGGCGAGCGCAAGATGGGTCTCGGCCTGCTTGATCGCGCGTCGCTGCAACCGGTATGAGCGCCGCTGGCCTTCTTTCAGTGAACTCATGTGATCACCGATATTGACTTGGGTTTGAATGGCGCGTAGAAATGGGTGATCGGCAGCGTACACCCATTTTCAGGAGGATGATATGGAACGCGCAGTGCCTGAACCAAGCCTCCAACGTGCGACGGCTTACTCGCCTCACAGCCACTCATCTGATCCCATCACAATTCTGCCTGGAGCCGGTGATCGCTTTGACCTGGGCGGTTTCGGCATCCACTGGAAGATAGACGGATTCCACACCGGGGAGCGCTTCTCCATCGTGCACCATCCGCTCGCCCCTCGTGCGCTGGCCGCGCCCTTGCACCGGCATCACCGTGAAGACGAATATTCATATGTGCTGAGCGGCAGTTTGGGCGCGTTACTGGGAGAGAACGTGGTTACCGCCGGGCCGGGCACATGGCTGTTCAAGCCGCGAGGCGAATGGCATACGTTCTGGAACGCGGGCGACACGCAGTGCGAAATCATCGAGGTGATTTCGCCCGCCGGCTTCGAGAACTATTTCCGCGAACTGGCCGTCATCTGGCCAGACAGAATAAAGTCGGGCGAACTTTTGCGGAAGTACGAACTGGATATGGACTTCGACAGTGTTCCAGGCCTCTGCACCCGATTTGGACTGACATCCGCACGCACCGCCGCTGCAACGGCCGCACGGCAGAATAGATACACGCCTGATCGCCCGACGTAGCGGCCTTCATACTCGCCCAGATCAACGACACCACCTACTCGCGCAGGGCAGTCAGCATCTTTCGCTGACGCAGCACGGGAGCCGTCTTCCCCTCGACAAACCTCCCGCTATATCTTCACCGCCCTTATCTTCATCGCCCTTGTAGGCAGCGCCAAAATGGACGAATAGTCATAGCGGCGCGCCGCCGTGAAATTGCCGGCATGCGGTTTCTCAGTTGGCGGCATCCCCGCAGCCGGATCCTGGAATGGCCAGTCCTTTGGAACCACGCAAGAAAAGAGGTCCGATCGCTGCAAGGCTGCTGGCGGTGGATGCGTGGATCGATTCCTCGGTCTACGAAATCGGCTTCAGGGCGCGCCAGTTCTGGGAGGCGGCGACCATCTTCTCGCGGCGTTTCCGCGTCGGCGGCTGGCGCCGCAGCCTGATCGAACTGTTGAGTGAAGGCTTTACGCTCGGTGCCGGCGGCATCGTCGTGCTTTTGGCGCTGGCCTTGCCGGCCTTCCAGATAACCGCCGGCGACTGGCGCACGCAAGGCGACTTCGCAGTCACCTTCCTCGACCGCTACGGCAACGAGATCGGCCAGCGCGGCATCATCCAGCGCGATTCGGTGCCGGTCGACGAGATGCCCGACCATGTCATCAAGGCGGTGCTGGCCACCGAGGACCGGCGCTTCTTCGACCATTACGGCATCGATGTACTCGGCCTGTCGCGCGCCATATTCGAGAATGTGCGGGCAAATTCCGTCGTCCAGGGTGGCTCGAGCATCACCCAGCAGCTGGCCAAGAACCTGTTCCTGACCAATGAACGGACGTTCGAGCGCAAGATCAAGGAAGCCTTCCTGTCGCTGTGGCTCGAAGCCAATCTGTCGAAGAAGGAAATCCTGCAGCTTTACCTCGACCGCGCCTATATGGGCGGCGGCACCTTCGGCATCGAGGCGGCAGCCGATTTCTATTTCGGCAAGAGCGTCAAGGACCTGAACCTCGCCGAGGCGGCGATGCTGGCCGGCCTGTTCAAGGCGCCGACCAAATATGCGCCGCACATAAACCTGCCCGCCGCCCGGGCGCGGGCCAATGTGGTGCTGTCCAACCTGGTCGATTCCGGCTTCATGACCGAAGGCCAGGTGCTGCAGGCAAGATTGCACCCGGCCGAAATCGTCGACCGCGGCGAGCAGAAGAGCCCCGACTATTACCTCGACTGGGCCTTCGACGAGGTCAAGAAGATCGCCGCCAAAGGCGGCCCGCACTCGCTTGTCGCCCACACCACCTTCGATGCCAACATCCAGAAGGCGGCCGAAGAATCGATGGAGTTCCACCTCCGCCAGTTCGGCAAGGAATACAACGTCACCGAGGGCGCCATCGTCGTCATCGAGACCAATGGCGCGGTCAGGGCGATCGTCGGCGGCCGCGACTACGGCGCCAGCCAGTTCAACCGCGCCACCAAGGCGCTTCGCCAGACCGGCTCCTCGTTCAAGCCCTATGTCTATGCGACGGCGATGGAGCATGGCTTCACGCCGGATTCGGTGGTTTCCGGCGGCCCCATCTCCTGGGGCAGCTGGTCGCCCCACAATTACAATGGCGGGTCGGCCGGCAAGGTGACGCTGATCACGGCGATGGCCAAATCGATCAACACCGTGCCGGTGCGGCTGGCCAAGGATTATCTCGGCATCAAGCCGATCAAGGCGATGGCCGAGGCGATGGGCGTCGAGTCGCCGCTGGAATCACACAAGACTATGGTGCTCGGCACGTCGGGCATGACTGTAATGGACCAGGCGACGGGCTACAGCGTGTTCGCCCAGAACGGCTTTGCCGGAACCCGGCACGGCGTCAGCCAACTCTTCACCCGCACCGGCGAGGTGGTCTACGACTTCGCCAAGGATGCGCCGCCGCCGCACCGGGTGCTGTCGGAGCAGGCGCTCAAATACATGAACACCATGCTGGCGGCGGTGCCGGTGATCGGTACAGCCCGGCGCGCGGCCCTTCCAAACATCGTTGTCGCCGGCAAGACCGGAACGACCCAGTCCTACCGCGATGCCTGGTTTGTCGGCTTTACCGGCAACTACACGGCCGCCGTCTGGCTCGGCAATGACGACTTCACCGCAACCAACAAGATGACCGGCGGCACGCTGCCGGCAATGGTGTGGCAGCGGCTGATGCTCTATGCGCACCAGCACATCGATCTCAAGCCGATCCCCGGCCTCGATCACCCCTTCGTCGATGCCGAAATCGCCGCCAAGGCCGAGGAAGCGGAAAAGAAGAACGCCGAACAGGCAGCAGCCGATGCCGCCGCCGAGCGTCCGCCGGTGCTGTCCAGCCGGACCACCCAGACCCTGAAGGAACTGACCAGGCTGTTCCAGGCGGCCCCCGTGCTCGACGCGCCCGCTGCGCCGGAGACCCTGTCGGCGCTGTGACGGCCAATTGCGCGGGGCCGCTTGCCATAAGGCCCTGCGCCGCGATATCCCCGGGCGGCAATCTTTCTGTCCCCGGCCTTCGGTTCCCTGCCTCCTCATGCTCAAGAACGCCTTCCTGACACTGCTTTCGCTTGCCATCGCCATCGCCGGCGGTGGCGGCAGTGTCTGGTACGCGCTGAAGCTGCAGGACGGCGTCGGCGCCATCAGGATCGGCCAATGGACCGCCTTCCCCGATATCGGCACGCCGACGGCAGATCCCTATTCGAAGGCCCGCGTGGCTCGCGAAGGCGTGCTGGCGCTCGGACAGGCGGAAGGACTGTCCTTCATAGCCGAGCGCGATTCCGGCGGCGAACAGCTCAAGCGGCAATGCACCTACAAGATTGCGGGCGGCTTTCCCACCGCCCGGTTCTGGACGCTTTATGCCGCCGACCAGTCGCTTGGCGTGGTCGAGACCGGCAAGCCGAGGCCGGCTGCCCTGCAGTCCTATCAAGTGCTGCGCCAGGCCGACAATTCGGTGGTCATTTCTGTCGGCAGCCGCCCTGCACCCGGCAACTGGCTGCTGACCAGCGGCGCCGGCAAGATGTATTTGGTGCTTACGTTCTACGACACGCCGATCGCCAGCAGCACCGGTCTCTCGGACGTCACGCTGCCGCAGATCCAAAAGGTCGGCTGCAATGCGTAGCCTGCTGCATGCCGTGCTGCTCGGCCTGCTCGGCGCCGGCATCGTGCACATCATCGTGCTGCTGCTCGTCCCCGAGTTTTCCGAACGCGACGCCTGGTCGCGATTGGCCATGGCTTCGGATCTCTACAAGATGACCAGGCTCGACGCGGAAGCCGGCGGCGCGCCGGTGGTGAAATCGGTCGATCCGCTGTTTTATGCGGCGGCTTGCCGCTTCGACCTTGCGGAGGGGATGGTGCGGGTCAAGGCGCCGGGAAAGGTGCCGTTCTGGTCGATATCGGTCTATGATCGCAGCGGCCACAACATCTACTCGTTCAACGACCACAGCGCGACCGCAGGCGTGCTCGACACCGTTGTACTGACGCCGGCTCAGATGATCGAGGTCCGCAAGGATCTTCCCGAGGAACTGCAAGGGGCCATCTTCGTCGAGGCGCCGATGGAGGAAGGCGTGTTCGTCATCCGTTCGTTCGTGCCCGACGACAGCTGGAAGCCGATCGTCTCGCGGTTTCTCGAACAGAGTTCCTGCGAACTGCAGGATTTTTAAGCCGGTTCCGATGCTCAGTGATGCGGTACCGGCAATGTCCCCGAAGGTCCAGGCTTGTCGGGGCCGGCCGGCCGCGTTTGGCCCGTCAGCGGCCGCTGCTCGTAGCGCACCCCGGGAAAGATAATCACTGCCGCCGGCGCGGTTTGTTGTGCTCGATTGGTTGCCGCCGTTCGCGGCACGAAAGACAGTACCATGCCCATGGTTCGCGTATTCCTCTCGGTTGCCCCGGAGCACAACGCAACGCCTCCATAGTCGATTAAGAAGGCAGTAGGTTAACGGAGCGCTAACGGATCGCCGCTAAATTGATCTTTGTTCTTGGGAAACGCGAAACCGGTACAGCCCGGCAGAGCGCTGTCCAGATCGTGTCGAGTGTCGGGCGTATCCTTCGTGTCAGCTTCGGATTTCAGGCAAATCGCAGCAGGAGCTGAATCGGGAAAGGCCGAAAGGCTGTTTCGTGCGGCGGTATCGGCGTTCTGCTCGCTCACCCGCCCTTCGCGCCGGGAGATCGCGCAGCTCGAAGACTTGACGCTGCCGCTGTTCGACAATGTCTCGGTCGAATCGCGCCGCTACGTCGCGGCAGCCCTTTCCGAATGCGAATATGCACCCGCCGCGCTGGTGCGGCGGCTTTGCCAGGAGCGGGTCGACATCGCCGCTCCGCTGCTCATCCGCTCGCGCGCCCTCAGCGACGTCGACCTGATCGCGCTGATCGGGCGTCACGGCCTGCCGCATGCCCGTGCCATTGCCCGCCGCAAGGATCTCAATCAAACGATCGCGGATCTCATCAAAGTGCTCGAAAGGCCGACGCTGGTACGGTCGCAGCAGCCCGAGGCGACTGCCAGCGCCGCGTCCGAAAACGCCGAAGTGGTTGCGGGCGAGGCCAGCAGGCAGGAGGCTTCCGATGCCGCCGCCGAAACTGTACGCCGCCGGCTGCGATCCATGATGCGCGCCGGTTCGTTCGTCGAGCCGCAAACCTACGTCAAGCTGCGCGAGACCGCACTGACCGGCAATGCGGCGTTCTTCCAGACAGCGCTCGCCGATGCGCTCGAAGTCGATTTTTCAACGGCGCGGACGCTTACCGTGAGCCACAACTACACGCCGCTGCTGGCCGCCCTGCGCGCGCTCGACCTCAGCGAAGACAAGGCGTTCCTGATCACGGCCGCAATCTATCCGACCGAGTTTCCGCACCCGCAAGCGATCCGCATCTTCCTCGACCGCTACCGCCTGCTGCACCGCGACGCGGCATTGGATAGGCTCCGGGGCTGGAAGGCCGACACCGTGTCGAAAATCGTTCGCAAGCCCGGGCGCGTCGCCGCAAATGCCGACCTGCGCAAGCCGAACAACGCCGATATAACCGCCGCCCCAAAGGCGCGTCGCGTCTGAAGGCTTGCCGTTACGACGCCTTGACCGAGATAAGCTCCTCGACGGGAATGGCGCCCGCCTCGATTTCGACCACCCAGATATCCGGATCGAATCTCTTCTCGCGCTCCAGCCGCGCGTCGAAGATGGCGGCATCGTCGCCTTCGCCGAGCAGGCTGAAAAAGCGGTCGTCCGGCCTGGCCGAATCGTAGCTCGTCTGCGGCGCCGGCCCGAACAGCGCCATCTCCCCCAGCCTGCCACGCGCCAGCACGAAAACCGCGCCGGCTTCCGTCGCGCCGCGCTTGACCACGGCGGCAAAGCCGCCGGCGCTGAAAACCCGGCGCAACAGCGCCGACACCCACAGATCGGTGGTTATCCGCATGGAGAATTCCTGGACATGCGGCGGTCCTTACAGCATCGGCCGGAAAACCGTAACCGGTCTTTGCCGAGCGACCGGCGAGCGGCCGTCACGACCCTCAGTTGGTCAGGCCGATCTCACGCATCTTGACGTAGACGATCTCGTCGGGCTCGCCGGTCTCGGGTAGGCCGAACAGCGCCTGGAATTCCTTGATCGCGGCCTTGGTGCGCGCGCCTACGACGCCATCCAATTGCATGTCGTCATTGCCGAACGCTTTCAGTCCGGCCTGGATCTTGATGATGCGGGGATCCGGCGCCACCGCATTTGCCGGTGCGGACGCTGGAATGGCGGCTGGAACAGCGGCCGTTTCGACCGGCCGCGGCACCGGACGCGGAACCACGGCCGCGGTCTTTGGCGTGGCGCCCAGTTGATCCAGCAGGACGCCGTCGATCTCGCCGGAGGCATTCAATCCGACCTTCTGCTGATAGGCCTGGATGGCCTTGCGCGTATTCGGTCCGGGGATACCGTCGACGGTGCCGGAATAGAAATCGAGATCCTTCAATATGCCCTGGACCTGCTCGACGACCGGGTCGCTCTTGATCGGCGCAGCGGCCGGACGCACGATATTGATGGTTGTTTCGGGCTCGTCGCTCTCCGCCCGGGGAAAGCGCTCGATGCTCCTGGTGACGAAAAACGCGCCGGCATGGGGAAAGGGCTGATACCAAAGAGCGTTCGCCGAAACGTAGAACAGCGTCACCAGGAATGCGGTGGAGCCGCCGACCACAACAGGATTGCGCGAGATCAGGCTGCCCAGAGCCATCGCTCCGTGCTCGAAGGCATTGCCGCGGCGTTTGACCGCCTTAGGCTGTTTTGCGGAGCGACCCATTACTCTCCCCTTTGCCACCGTCCGCTCTGGCTTTGGCTGCGGACATCGGCACCACGCCAGTCTTCTCCGTCGAGCGGCCCGTCGGGCCGCTCACGGGAAGGCTGATCGTCACCGTGGTGCCCTCGCCCGGCATGCTTTCGATCGACATTGTGCCCTCGTGCAGCGCCACCAGCCCCTTCACCAGCGAAAGCCCAAGCCCGGTGCCTTCGAAACGGCGGGTATAGTCGTTCTGGATCTGCATGAACGGCTTGCCAAGATTGGCGAAATCTTCCTCGGCGATGCCGATGCCGGTGTCCCGGACCCAGAAATGCAGCCGCGAGCCGATCCGCTTGGCGCCGATGACGACATTGCCGCCTTCGGGCGTGAACTTGATCGCGTTGGAGACGAGATTGATCAGGATCTGCTGCACGGCGCGACGGTCGGCATTTATTTCGCCTGCGTCCGGCGCGATCTGGGCCTGCAGATCGATGGCCTTTGCCTCGGCTTGCAGGCGCATCATCGACTGGCACATCTCGACCGCTTCGCGGAAGCGGAACGGTTCCGGTTCGGTCGCGTAGGCGCCCGATTCGATCCGCGATACGTCGAGTATCGAGGTGACGACGGCAAGCAGGTGCTGGCCCGAATCCCTGACCAAGCCGACATATTCCTTCTGGCGCGAATCCTTGAAGGTGCCGAACATCTCGTGCAGCAGCATGTCGGAAAAGCCGATGATAGCATTGAGCGGAGTGCGCAGCTCATGGCTGACGACGGCAAGGAAGCGTCCTTTCGCCACCTCGGCCGAAGCAGCCGCCTCATTGGCTGCGGCAAGCTCCTGGCGCAGTCCGGCCAGTTCATCGTTCTCGCGCAGAAGAAGCGTGAAGACAGTCCCCTGCCCCGGCGCGCGCATCATCTCGAGCGAGAACGGCCGGTAATTGTCGGCCGTCACGCCGCTGTTCTGCGGCAGCCGGACGCGAAGGTCGAGCCGGCGCGACAGGGCGCCATCGCGCATATCGGCCAGCGCACTGAGGTACGGGACGCGATCAGACAGATGGATGCGATCGAAAAGTCCGGTGCCGAAAAGCAGCTCCGGCGGCAGCCTCAGCATCGTGCGTGCCTTAGCCGAGGCGTCCAGAACCTCGCCATGCGCCGCGATTCGCAGCACGACGGCGTCGATGAGGTCTTCGAGCCGGTCGCTGCCGGCCGGATCGAGCTGTGCGTTGGCGGCGCCACGAAGTGGAGAGACACGCGGAATGAGTGTGAGTGCCCAGGCCAGTGGTACCAGCCAGTGCCATGCGGCGATTTCGGTCTGGTCGAGTGGCAAGACGGAACCGGCTAAAGGCTGCAGCAAGACTGCGACAAGGGCCGATATGGCGCCCCAGATCACGGCACGGCGCGACTGGCCGATCCACCAGGCTTCAAACGGCAGCGCCACCGCAAGCACGGCAACCGGCGAAGCCAGACCGCCGGCAGCAGCGATAAGGGCACCGAGCGCAACGCTGCCGACGACCAAGGCGAGTTGGCCGGCCAGGGTCATCTTGCCCGATGCAGCCACCAGCAGGGCGGCGAACCAGCAAAGGCCGAACGCCGCAAAGATCGCAGCCACAGTCACGGCCGCGCCCATGCCCGACGTGACCAGCGTCACCGCTGCACCCGCGCTGAAGAAAGGAGCCGCCAGCATGACGCCAATGAACCGGCTGTGGCGGCGACGATCGCTCTGACCGAGGACGGACGGATGAACCATCCGTTCGCAACCGGCGGCTATCGCGCCTGGCAACTCGGCGTATCTGGCCTTGATCGCACTCAACTCAACGCACCCGGTCGTGAACGGCCCTGCTTTGCAGGCGGCTTTTGTCGATCCGAAACTCGCATCCAGCGTTTAAGGAATGGATAAGGCTGGGCCGATCGTCCCCCGGCAGGCTGCAAATATCCGGATACCGGCGGGGAAAAACCGGGGCAAATGCCGCCATAGTAAACGGAGCGTTATCCGGACCGCCCGCGGCTGCACCTGCGGCCGATGGCATCAAACTGTCGCCGGTTAAGAAAATGACCAGGAAAAACAATAGGTTGGATGGTTATCAATTGCTGAATAAAATCTGAGCCTTTCGAGGCAAATGAACTTCAAAACGCTTCGTTTCGATTCTGCCTAAAATTTGAGGAAAACTGTTGCTTTCGAGACAAGCCGTCCTTTGCGCGTCTGTGCCAATATCGCGGTACACGGGTCGTCCGGTTCGAATGCATGACCCTCATAAAGGACAGACAGATGGGCTTTCTGATAAGAGCTGCTTTCTGGTTTTCGCTGGTGCTTTTGGCGCTGCCGCTGGGTGCCGGCTCCGATGATGCGGGCCGCGAAAGCGTCGGGCCGCTCCAGGCGCTGTTTGCCGCGCGCGAAGCCGTCGGCGACATCGCCGGCATCTGCGAGCGCAAGCCGGACGTTTGCGAGACCGGCAAATCGGCAATGCACACCATCACCGCCCGGGCAAAGGAGACCGCCAAGATCGCGGCTGCCATGCTGGACGACAAGGCCGCTGAACCCGATACGGTGACGACCACCGGCAGCGTGCCCGAGGAAATCGTCTTGCCGGCGAAAGTCGATTTGCCGCTGAAAGTGCACTTGCCGGCAAAGAACTGACTGTTTCGGCCGAATTCATCGCCAGACCGCAAGGCTTCCCGCGCCCGGCACCTGCGGCGTTTCTCCTCTTTTTCCGTGACGTGGCAGCGCCGGATGACTATATCCGGGGAATGACGACGACGATCCAGACCATCCGGGACGACTTTTCCCTGCTCGACGAGTGGGAAGACCGCTATCGCTATGTGATTGAACTGGGTGAAGCGCTGCCGCCGTTTCCCGACGAGCAACGCATACCGGCCAACAAGGTGCCCGGCTGCGTCAGCCAGGTCTGGTTGACCACCGAACAGGGCGAAGGCGGCGATCCCGTTATCACCTTCAAGGGCGATTCCGACGCCCATATCGTGCGCGGCCTGGTCGCCATCATGCTGGCGCTGTTTTCGAGACGGCCGGCCAGCGAAATCCAGAGGACTGACGCAGAGGCAACGCTAAAGGCGCTCGGACTTGACGAGCACCTGTCGCCGCAGCGCGCCAATGGTCTTCGCTCGATGGTCAAGCGCATCAAGCGTGACGCCGAGGCAGCGCTGAAGCAGACCGCCTGACCGGACGGCAGTTGCCGGCAGCATGGCGGGTTCGACCTTGACCCCATAATACAAAAATACAAAACGGCGCCCGCAGGCGCCGTTTGAGTGTCAAACCGGAAGAGCCGCTTGTCAGCGTCCCTTGCGCTTGCGGCCGAGACCCATCTTCTTGGCGAGTTGCGAACGGGCGGCCGCATAATTGGGCGCAACCATCGGATAGCTCGGGTCCAGGTTCCACTTTTCGCGATACTGGTCCGGCGTCAGATCATAGTGGGTCATCAAGTGACGCTTGAGCGACTTGAACTTCTTGCCGTCTTCGAGACAGATGATGTAGTCGTCATGCACCGAACGCTTCGGATTTACCGCCGGCTTCTGCTTGTCGGCAGGCGGCTGCTCGGCGGCCCCGCCGACGCGCCCGAGAGCGGCATGGACATCGGCGATGAGGTTCGGCAATTCGCCGACCGGCACGGGATTGTTGCTGACATAGGCGGCCACCACGTCGGCGGTGAGCTCGATCAGCGCGTCACTGTTTCTGGAAGGTGTTTCGGTAATATCCATGGCGTTCAGGCCCCAACGAGAATTGTTTCTGTTTGCGCCCGTTCTGATAGGCTGGGCATCGCGCGAACTTGTGCAGGAAAAAGCCTCCGCGATTCGCGTCGCGGTATCTTAATGGGCCTGGGCGGCAAGTAAGTCAATTCGCTTCTTGCGGTCTATTCAGCGATGCAAGTCAAATCTTTCATATTCAGCTTCACTCTTTCGTGCAGAGTGTAACTTTGCCGTTTTTTCTGGTCAGACCAGCATCGACTGACGCTGCGGCAAGCGGCAATTACACAGACGGCAGCAGGTAAATAGAGCTCAATGCTTGATCCTGCCGGCAGCATTACAGCCTGGCCGATCGCCGGATTCAGTAAAATCATAGGTTGCGAAGCGTTACTGTTGCTCGTGAGCCTTCGGCCGGAGCGACGTGCTGCGTCACTGAAACGGGGTGATGTATTTTCCGTAGACCCAGCCGGTGACGAACTGGCCGTTCTGTGCCGGATCGTACCAGACTTCGCACCAGCGATGGCGGATCTTCTGTTTCTGCTGCCAGTACGAATGGTGGGCGAGATCGAGCAGGTTTATCCCACCGGTGCATTTGCCGGTCATCTGCAGAACCGTCCCGTTTGGATAGGCGGCCTGCTTCTGCGAAGTTCCTGAAGGATACTTGCGCACGTTGAGCGTGTCGCCGAACGGCACATTGGCCACTTGCCAAGCCGCAAAGGCAGTTGCATGAGATTGACCGGCATTGGCCAGGGTCATCGCAGCGACGGCGAGGGCCGCGGCAATCCGAGAAAAAATATTCATTGTCCTCTCCTCCGCCCATCTTCTGAAGGCACCACGACAATAGATCGTAGCCCTTGAACCCGCGCTGATCGGCGTGTTCATTCGCCATTCAAGTAACTTCCATAGCGAGACGTAATGACCAAAACCCCAGTGTTTCCGACCGCCACCCCACCGCAGCCGGAGAAGCGGCCGATCTTCGACACGCATCACGGCATGACGCGGACGGACGACTATGCCTGGCTGAGGGCCACCAATTGGCAAGAGATGTTCAGGGATCCGTCCCTGCTCGACGGCCAAATCCGCGCCCACCTCGAAGCCGAGAATGCTCACCAGGCGGCGCTGATGGCCGATACGGTCCAGCTGCAGAAGCAGCTTTTCGCGGAAATGAAGGGACGCATCAAGGAAGACGATTCTTCCGTGCCGATGAAGGACGGGCCTTACGCCTACGGCTCCTCCTTCAAGCTTGGCGGCCAGCAGCCGCGTTATTTCCGCACGGCGCGCGACGG
Organism: Mesorhizobium sp. ISC25; assembly: GCF_042295465.1. NCBI lineage: Bacteria > Pseudomonadati > Pseudomonadota > Alphaproteobacteria > Hyphomicrobiales > Phyllobacteriaceae > Mesorhizobium > Mesorhizobium sp. ISC25. Next base: position 2,159,262 of record NZ_CP135441.1, read on the forward strand.
CGGCGACAAGCAGATATTGCTCGACGGCGATGCCGAGGCCGAGCGCAAGCCCTATTTCCGCCTGGGCGGCGTCGACCATTCGGACGACCACAGCAAGCTGCTCTGGGCCTTCGACGACAAGGGTTCCGAATTCTACACGCTGCGCGTCCGCGATCTGGCCGGCGGCAACGATCTGGCGGACAGGGTCCCGGACACCGGCGGCGGCGGTGTGTGGGATGCCGGCAATGACGGTTTTTTCTACACCCGCCTCGACCCCAACCACCGTCCTTCCAAAGTGCTGTTCCATGCGCTTGGCGACAATCCTGAAAACGACCGGCTGATCTACGAAGAAACCGATCCCGGCTTCTTCATGGATGTCGGCGGCACGCGCTCCAACGAGTGGATCATGATCGGCATCAACGACCATGAGACCTCGGAATACCGCATCATGAACGCCAACGATCCGTTCGCAGAGCCGAAGCTGGTTGCGGCGCGCCAGACCGGCCTGCAGTACGAGCTCGAGGAAGGCGGCGACATCTTCTTCATCCTCACCAATGCCGACGGCGCCAAGGACTTCAAGATCATGACGGCGCCGGCCCATGATCCGGTGCGCGCCAACTGGCAGGAACTGGTGCCGCACGAAGCGGGCCGGCTGATCCTTTCGGTGATCGGCTTCAAGGACCACATGGTCCGGCTCGAGCGCAAGGAAGGCCTGCCACGCATCGTCGTACGCGACCGCAAGAGCGGGGAGGAGCACCTGATCTCCTTCGAGGAAGAAGCCTTCTCGCTCGGCCTGTCCGGCTCCTACGAATACGACACCGAGATCATGCGCTTTTCCTATTCGTCGATGACGACCCCGGCGCAGGTGTTCGATTACAACATGCGCACCCGCGAGCGGGTGCTGCTCAAGACCCAGGAAGTGCCGTCCGGCCACGACCCGGAGCACTATGTCACGCGCCGGCTGATGGCGCCTGCCGCCGAAGGCGAACTGGTGCCGATCTCGCTCCTCCACCACCGCGACACGCCGCTCGACGGGTCGGCGCCTTGCCTGCTTTACGGCTACGGCTCCTACGGCATCACCGTGCCGGCCGCGTTCAACACCAATCTGTTTTCGCTGGTCGACCGCGGCTTTGTCTACGCGATAGCCCATGTTCGCGGCGGCAAGGACAAGGGCTATGGCTGGTACGACGACGGCAAGCGGGCGAACAAGATGAACACGTTCACCGATTTCATCGCGGTCGCCCAGCACCTCGTCGCTGAACGCTACACCGCGCATGACCGCATCGTCGCGCAAGGCGGTTCGGCCGGCGGCATGCTGATGGGCGCGGTCGCCAACATGGCGCCGCAGTGCTTCGGGGGCATCGTCGCCGAGGTTCCCTTCGTCGACGTGCTCACCACCATGCTCGACGCCAGCCTGCCGCTGACGCCGCCGGAGTGGCCGGAATGGGGCAATCCGATCGCCTCGGCGGAGGATTACCGGACCATCGCCGCCTATTCGCCCTACGACAATGTCGCCGCACTCGATTATCCGCCGATCCTGGCGCTGGCCGGCCTGACCGACCCGCGCGTCACCTACTGGGAGCCGGCCAAATGGGTGGCACGGTTGCGCGACCGCAAGAGAGGTGAGAATCCGGTGCTGTTCAAGATCAACATGGATTCGGGCCATGCCGGCGCCTCCGGCCGGTTTTCCAGGCTGGAGGAAATCGCCTTCACCTACGCCTTCGCGCTCAAGGTGACAGGCAAGGCCAGGCTTGCCGCTGCAGCCCCGCCCGAAGCCTGATTTTCCGCTCGCAATTGCAAAAGTCGCGCGCTACCCAGTGCGCGGCCTGGTCACAGCCGCCGCCAACACTCAATCACCCAGGGATCTGCCATGTTGCTCGTCGATGTTTATCTCGACAAATCGCCCATCCAGGGCATCGGCGTCTTTGCCAAAAATCACATTCCCCGCGGCACGCTGGTCTGGAAGCTCGACCCGAAATACGATCGCCGCATCGAGGTGGCGGCCTACGAACGGGAAACCGGGCCGGTGAAAACCTATCTCGACCGCTACGCCTACCCGGACCGGCGCGACCCGAACTACATCGTCTTCGAGGCCGACGATGCGCGCTACATGAACCATGCCGACGACCCGAATTGCGACGTCTCGCAGCCGGAGGAGACCTATGCCTCGCGCGACATTGCGCCCGGCGAGGAAATGACCTGCGACTACAATCACTTCTTCGAAACCGGCTTCGACTTCCTCGGCGACCGCTAGACCGAGTGCAATTCCGGCTGGCGTCCCATCGCAGATCTGCTGAGCAGGTTACGAAGACTTGCCCAGGCCTTGCCGGCGACGATACCGATGCCAATGCCGCCCGTAATCGCCAGCAGATGAAAGAACGGAGCCGGTAGCGTGCGTGCCACGGGCGCCAGCAACGCCTCCGGGACGAAGCGGTGCGACAGATAGATAGGAAAGGCAGAGACAGCAATCAGTGTCACCACACGGCCCACCCCGCCCGGCAAGCGAACACGCGGCACGTAAAGAACAGCCAGAAGCGCCGCGAAAATGGTTAGATACTTGACCGTTGTGCCGAGCCAAACTGTCTCCCAGAGAGCGAGATAGCCTAGTACTGCCGCGGCCAACGCCGTCAAAATGAGCTTTCTTGCCGGATTGTCGGCAAAACCGGCACACCAACCGAAGACGGCGAGGTGGAAGACCCAGTAGATCGTAAAGATCTGGCGGTTGCCGATGTCGACGAACGGGGGGATGGAAAAACGCGCAGCGACGGCAAGCCCCAGCAGGCCGAGCGAGAAGGCGAAGGGTCGCACCTGCGCCAACCTGCGCGCGGCCGGCGCGGCGAAGATGAGGGAGAAGACGAGAAGGGTCTGCGCATAGGCCTCGATGAACCAGTAAAGATAGGGAATCATCTCGTGGCGCTCCGGCTCGGCATAGCCGAAATTGCCGGTAAGCGTTATCGAGGCCCAAGGAACTGCCTGCCAGGCGACTGCATAGGCCGCGACGATGAGGAAATAGGGGACCAGGACGTCGATCGCAGGCCTTAGCGCGTGTCGGAATCGACCGGTTAGGAAATGGGTTGACTGGAAGCGGGCCAGGCTGAAGCCGGCGAGCAGCATCATAACGCCGGAGCCGCCGGGAATTGGCCACAGCGTCTCGTGATGTACCACCACCAGCAGGATCGCCATCGCCCTGAGCACCAACTCGGTCGGCAATCCGCCTGCCTCTTTGCGCTTGAAGGGCCATCTCCCACCGCGGTTGCCAAGCTCGGCGATGCTCTGGTGTTCCCAGCCGTCCGGCAGGTGAACATCAAGGCGTTCGAGTTCCATGACCAACTGCAAGAAGCGGAGGGAATCCCCGCCGAGCGTGACGAAACTGTCGTTGCAGCCAACGGTGAGTGGGTAGAATACGCGACGATAAGCACCAAGCACGCTGCCCGTCTCAGAGCGGACCTCCGCCCGTCTTTTCAGCCTCTCCTGCTCAAGGCATGCGTAGTCAATCTTGCCGGAAGCAAGCCTGGGAAAGTTCTCGCGCGCAGCAACGCAAACCAGGTTGGCCGGGAGACGACTGGCCTCGGTGAGGATGCGCTGTGCCCTTCCGGTCATGTCTGCGTCGGTCACATAGGCTTGCAGCCCTTCATCGTCACCCAGTACCGCGGCAGCAATGCCCGCCCGCCCCAGCACCTGCTCCATAATATCGAAGCCGATCCTGAGGCCTGCAATCTTGGCGAAGCGGCTCTTGCGCCCGACAATGCGGAAGAAACCCTGTTCGTCCCGCATGGCAATATCGCCAGTATTCAGTGCCTCGAGTTCGGCGCCGCGTGCGAGGTCACAGCGCCGATCGCCATACCCCATCATCACGTTTGGGCCGCGATAGACAAGTTCCCCAGGAGTGCCCGATTGGCTAATCGGCTTTCCTTCGGCATCGACAAGGCCAAGGCTGCCTCCGGGGATGGCTATGCCGATCCGCTCCTCGCTGTCGGAAAGGCTTTCCGGCGGGACGAAAGCAATGCGCGCCGTCGCCTCGGTCTGGCCATACATGACGAAGAAGCGGCCGCTCTTGGCGTGCATGTGGTCTCGGTAGAGGCGGACAAGGTCGGATCTGAGTTGTCCGCCCGCCACGGTCATCATGCGCAGCGCCTTGAGCTCGGCGGCGCGGAAGCGCGCCCTCTCCAGGAGTTCGTAGGAGTACGGTACGCCGGAAAAATTTGTGCAGCCGGCGTCGCCGATCACCCCGAGGAAATCGCCGTTCATGACCGACACGCCAGGAAAGAGCACGCTGCCGCCGGCAATCAGATGGGAATTGAGGACCGACAGCCCATAGGAATAATGGAGTGGCAGGACCAAAGCGGCCCGGTCGGCGGACGATAGTTCGAGATAGGCTGCGATCGAGCGCGCATTGGCTTCGAGATTGCCGTAGGAAAGCCGTACCGCCTTGGCAGCGCCCGAGCTACCGGATGTCATAAGCAGCAGCGCGAGATCGGGGTGCAACGGCTGCGCGTCCCTCCCGGGACGAGTCTCTTTGATGAGACGCCAGCGGCCATCGGCTGGCCGGAAAGTGAAATCCGGCTGGAAGGCCGCCAGAAAATCATTCCACAGCCTCTCGTCGCAAGGCGGCATCATGGCCACCGCGTGGCCCGCCCGCAGGGCCCCGAGATAAGCGACAACCACATGCTCCGAGGCTTCCGCCGAGATGGCAACGAGTAGCTTTTCTCCTTGTCCCAGCTGCGTGGCGAAGCGCAGCGTACGGCTGTTGAGTTCCGCATAAGAGAGAGCTCGCCCGTCGGCAAACAGAAGGGCCGTGCGACTCTCGCCACGGGCGATTTCGGGCACAAGGTCGATGGAGGGCATGAGCAAGCTTCGGATTACAAGAAAACCAGCCGAAGCGCCTATGATACTTGAGTATTCAAGTCAACTAATACGCAGACGTTTGCAATGCGCCTCGTGACTCCCAGGGTTCCCGGATCAGCTCGACGGCTTCTTGCGAGCCGGATAGCCGTTGGGATGCGGCGGCACGGCTTTCAGATAGGTGGCGATCGCCGAGCGGTCCTCCGGGGTCAGCACGGCCATGTTCCGTTGCACATCGACCATCGCGCCGCCGACCGTATCGAAGTCCGGCGTAAAGCCGGTTTCGAGATAGTTGGCGATGTCGGCTTCGGACCAGTCGGCGATGCCGCCCTCGCCCGACGTGATGTTCGGCACGATGCCGCTGCCTTCGGCGGCGGCGGCACCTGCTAGCCATTGGCTCTTCCTGGTGCCGCCGGTAAGGTCCCGCGGCGTGTGGCATTCGCCGCAATGGCCGGGGCCTTCGACCAGATAGCGGCCGGCCTGCACCGGCTGCGGCGTGCCGTCGGGAAAAGAAACGACCGGCTGGTTACTCAGATAGAGCAGTTTCCACAGACCAAGGCCGCGTCGGACGTTGAAGGGAAACCCCAGCGAATTGGCGGGTGCCTTGCCGGCGACCGCGGGCAAGGTCTTGAGGAACGCATAGAGATCGGCAATGTCGGCCGGCTTCATGCGCGCGTATGAAATATAGGGAAATGCCGGATAGAGATGCTCGCCCGACGGTGACACGCCCTTCAGCATGGCGTTGGCAAAGTCCTCGACCGACCAGGCGCCGATACCGTCCGTTGCGTCTTGCGAGATGTTCGGCGGCACGAAGGTGCCGAATGGCGTCTTGAGTTCAAGGCCGCCGACCAGCTGAAGGCGGGCGTCGCCTTGCGAGCCGGGCTTGGCATGACATGATGTGCAGCCGCCGGCGTAGAAGATGCGCTTGCCCCTCGCGGCGTCGCCAGGACCAAGCTCAGCCAGCGTTGCGGCATCGAGCCTGACCGGAGCCGACAGGAACCAGCCGGCAATCGCTGCGAGGCCGCCCAGAACGAGGGCGGCGCCGACGATCTTCTTCAGCAAGGGCATCGGCCGGGATCAGCCTTTTTTTACCCTGTAGCCCTTGTGGCAGGTGCCGCAGTCGCCGCCGATGGTGTCGAACTGTACCTTCAACGCCTCGGCATCCGCAGGTGCTGCGGCAACCGCTGCCTTGACGTCGGCGAGGTACTTGCCTTCAGCCGTCTTGAAGCCGGCCATGTCTTGCCAGATTTTTGGGGACGCCGTGGTGTCGCCGGTGTCGCTGCCCGCCGGGAAAAGCGTGTCGACGCCGGCATGGAATTTCTCGGCATTGGCCTGCAGTGCCTGCAACGCCGTCAGCACCGAAGCTGCGTCGTAGGGCGTCTCGCCCTTGACCACTTTCGACAAGCCGGCGGCGATCTTGCCACGTTCCTTCATCAGGGCCTGCCGGTCAGCGACCGGGTCGGCAAATGCCGCCGAACCGGCGAAGGCGAGCATCGAGATGGCGAGGATAAGCTTTCTCATTCACTTGGCTCCATGTTGAAGGCAATTCAGGATGCGGTCCACCCCGATGACAAACGGCAAGGACGGCATAAAAATTCCGACGCTTCGCCTCACGCTTGCGTGAATTTTTTGCAACTGTCGTTCTGATGCTGAAAAAGAAAAGCCCCGGTTCTGCCGGGGCTTTCTGGAACGGATCAGGCCTTTTCGTAGAGTTCGAGCACATAGTCCCAGTTGATGAGACTGTCGACGAAGGCTTCGAGATATTTCGGCCGGGCGTTGCGATAATCGATGTAGTAGGAATGTTCCCAGACATCGACGCCGAGGATCGGCGTCGCGCCATGGACTAGGGGATTCTCGCCATTCGGCGTCTTCGAGATCGCCAGCTTGCCGTCCTTGACCGAGACCCAGGCCCAGCCCGAACCGAACTGGGTGGTGCCGGCGGCGATGAAGTCCGCCTTGAACTTGTCGTAGCCGCCAAGATCGCTGTCGACCGCCTTTTGCAAGGCGCCCGGCAGCTTGTTGCCGCCGCCGCCCTTCTTCATCCATTTCCAGAAATGGATGTGATTGTAGTGCTGGGCGGCATTGTTGAAGAGGCCCGCATTCTTGCCGAAGGACTGTTTGACCGCCTCTTCGACCGACAAATCGCCCATGCCCGCTTCGGCGGCCAGCTTGTTGCCGTTGTCGACATAGGCCTTGTGGTGCTTGTCGTGGTGATATTCCAGCGTTTCCTTGGACATGTAAGGCTGCAAGGCCTCGTAGTCATAGGGCAAAGCGGGCAATTCAAAAGCCATCGGTCGTACTCCCTCGTGAAAAAATCCGGTGTCGATACCGAACTAACATAGGACTGGATTGGTCTGGAACAACTCCGGAAACGAAGCGCCGGCCGCTTTTTAGCGGGTCAGCCGGGCGAAGTCGAATGCGCCCATTCCCAATAGAGTTCGCGCGCCTTCTTGGCCACCGGTCCGGGCTGCAGATTGCGATCCTCGATGCGGGTGACCGGCACGACTTTCGAGTGGTTTCCGGTCGAGAAGATTTCGTCCGCCTCAAGGAAATCGCGGATCGACAGCGTCTTTTCCGTCGTCGTGAACCCGTATTCGCCTAGCAGGGCCATGGTGCGCGCGCGGGTAATGCCGGACAGGAAGGTGCCGTTCGGCGCCGGCGTCAGGACATGGCCGTCCTTGACCAGAAAAATATTCGAGGTCCCGGTCTCGGCGACATTGCCCAGCATGTCGAGCACGAGCGCATTGTCGAAGCCGCGCATCTTGGCTTCGAGGATGGCCCGGCCGTTGTTGGGATAAAGGCAGCCGGCCTTGGCGTTGGTCGGCATGGTTTCGATGGTCGGGCGCCGGAACGGCGACACCGTCACCGAAAACCCCGCCGGCGAGATCATCGGCGATTCGTAGAGGCAAAGGCAGAAACGCGTCGAGGCCGGGTCGGCCGGCACGCCCATATAGCCGCCATGCTCGGCCCAATACATTGGCCTGATGTAGACCGCCGTCTTGCCGTCGAACTTCTTCAGCCCATCCCAGGTCAGGCCGACGATCTTGTCGGTGCTCATCGTCGGCTTCAGGCCGAGCGCGATCGCCGAGGCGTTCACCCTTGCTGCATGGCGATCGAGGTCGGGGGCGACGCCCTCGAACCAGCGGGCGCCGTCGAATACGCTGGTGCCGAGCCACATGGCGTGGCTGCGCGGCCCGAGGATGGCAACGTTGCCCTCGTACCAGTCGCCGTCGACGAAGGTCCATGTCGCGGATTGCGCCGCAGTCGCCAGTGTCATTGCCAGGTTCCGTTCGATGCTTGTTGCGGCGCATTGGAAGATGCTTTGGCGGCCGCCGTCAACCGGCCTGGCTGAGATTTGTTGAGGCCAGCGGGCTGGCGGACTGCAATCAGCGCTTGCGCCTTGCCTTGCGCAGCCTCAAAACTGTTGCATGCACCATGCGGCTTACGTTTTCGATGCCTATGGCACGTTGTTCGACGTGCACGCGGCCGTGCGCCGTCACGCCGACCAGATCGGGCCGGACGGCCAGTTACTGTCCGAGATATGGCGCGCCAAGCAGCTGGAATATTCCTGGGTCAGGACGCTGATGGGAGCCTATGCCGATTTTTGGCAGCTCACCGAGCAGGCTCTCGATTTCGCCCTGCGCAAGGTTCCATCCGCGGATGCCGGGCTGAAGGCGAAGCTGCTCGAAGCCTATTGGCGGCTGGACTGCTATCCTGAGGTGCCGGCCGTGCTCAAAGCGCTCAAGGCATCGGGAGCAAGGCTGGCGATCCTGTCCAACGGTTCGCCTGAAATGCTGGAGGCGGCCGTCAAGTCCGCCGCGCTCGACCAGGTCCTGGACGACGTCTTTTCCGTCGACAGCGTCAGGCGCTTCAAGACCGATCCGTCGGTCTACGATATGGTCACCACGGGCTGGCGCCTCTATCCAGGCGCTGTCTCTTTCCAGTCCTCCAACCGCTGGGACGTCGCCGGCGCCACCAAATTCGGCTTCCGGACGGTGTGGATCAACCGCACGAACCAGCCAGAGGAATACCGGGATTTTCCACCGGCCCTGATCCTGCCGTCACTCGAAGGTCTGATCTCCGGGGTTTGATGCCGGACATGTTGCCTCGGCGCAACAGTGACGATCCAGTCACAGCTTTGCCTTTGTTTGTCCACCCTGCGGCCAGAATTGGAACCGCCTATCGCGCCGGGCATTGCTCGAGCACCTGCGCGCAACCGGACGCATTTATGCATTGTTGCGATTTGAGACTTAAAAAAGGCAATCATGTTCACACCCCCATCGTCCTCTCTGCGCCTGAGCCGTCGCGATTTCCTCAACGCAGCAGCCCTTGGCGCCGCCTCGGTCGCGGTCTCCAGTTGCACCACGCTGTCGCAGCAGCCGGTCGAGCCACCGCCGCCGACCTATGTCGAGCCGGCGCTCAGCGACTACGTGACGATGTATGGGCCGATGTCGGATGGCGGTTTCGAGCTGCCGGCCATACCGGTCGACAAGATCGACCCACAGTTCCTGCGCCAGATCGTTGACGATCCGACCGGTCAGCAGCCGGGCACCATCGTCGTCGACACGACCAATCACTTTCTCTACCTGGTGCGCCCGGGCGGCCAGGCGATCCGCTATGGCGTTGGGCTCGGCCGCGCCGGTTTCGAATGGTCGGGCGATGCCGTGGTCCAATGGAAGCAGAAATGGCCGAAATGGACGCCGCCAGACGAAATGATAGCGCGGCAGCCGGAGTTGAAGCCGTACAGCGCCGATAATGGCGGCATGCCGGGGGGGCTCAAGAACCCGCTAGGCGCGCGGGCGCTCTATCTCTTCCAGGACAACCAGGACACGCTCTACCGCTTGCACGGTTCGCCGGAATGGCGGTCGATCGGCAAATCGGTGTCGTCCGGCTGTGTGCGCCTGATGAACCAGGACATCATCGATCTCTACGATCGTGTGCCGAACAAGAGCCCGGTCGTGGTGACGGCCGATATCGGCCAGCCGATGGTGGCGACAGCAAACCGCAAAGCCATTCCGATCGACGCCGGCGTGCCGGAAGGATCGATCCTGCTCGGCCCGATAAAATCGATCACAAATTCGATCTTCTGAGCTGGTCCAAAGCGCTGGAGCGGGCCTCATCGCCCCCTGGCCAAACTCCCCAGAATACCCCGCACGATCGCCCGTCCGACCGACGAGCCGACCGAGCGCACCACGGATTTGATCGCCGCCTCCGCCACCGTCTGGCGGTTGGAGGGCCGCGGCGCGCGGCGGCCGCCAGCTGGCTGAGGATCGTCATTGCCGAAGCCGGGAATGGTCCAGCGCGAACGGCCGCCCTCCTGCTGCTGGGCTTGCGCCTCCTGGGCGTCCTTGGCCTTTTTCTGCAGCATCTCGAAAGCCGATTCGCGGTCGATGGTCTGATCGTATTGTCCCGCAACCGGGCTCTCAGTGATCAGCTTGCGGCGCTCTTCGGGTGTGATCGGGCCAAGGCGCGAGGACGGCGGGCGGATCAGCGTCCGCTGCACCATGGACGGCACGCCCCTGGCTTCCAGCGTCGAGACCAGCGCCTCGCCGGTGCCGAGCTGCGTGATCACGGTCGCGCAGTCGAAATCGGGATTGGGTCTGAACGTCTCGGCGGCCGTCTTGACGGCCTTCTGTTCGCGCGGCGTATAGGCACGAAGTGCGTGCTGCACGCGGTTGCCGAGCTGGGCCAGCACCGTTTCAGGGATATCCAGCGGATTTTGCGTGACGAAATAAACGCCGACGCCCTTCGAACGGATCAGCCGGACGACCTGTTCGACGCGGTCGACCAGCACCTTCGGGGCGTCGTCGAACAGAAGGTGCGCCTCGTCGAAGAAGAAGACCAGCTTCGGCTTGTCCGGGTCGCCGACCTCGGGCAGTTCCTCGAACAGTTCCGACATCAGCCACAGAAGGAACGTCGCATAGAGCCGTGGATTCATCATCAGCTTGTCGGCGGCGAGCACGCTGATGGCACCGCGTCCATCGCGCGTGGTGCGCATGATGTCGGCGATCCGCAATGCCGGCTCGCCGAAGAAATTGGCAGCGCCCTGCTGCTCCAGAACCAGCAGCGTGCGCTGGATGGCGCCGACCGAGGGCTTTGTCACATTGCCGTAGCGGGCGCCGATCTCTTCGGCGCGGTCGGCGATGTTGGCCAGCAGTGACTGCAGGTCCTTCAAGTCGAGCAGCAGAAGGCCTTCCTCGTCGGCGATGCGGAAGGCGATGTTCATAATGCCTTCCTGCGCCTCGGAGAGGTTCATCAGCCGCGACAGAAGCAGCGGCCCCATCTCCGAGATGGTGGCGCGGATCGGGTGGCCCTGCTCGCCGAACAGATCCCAGAAGATGACCGGGAATTCCTGGAACTCACAGGGATCGAGCTTGACCTGCTCGGCCCGCTTGATCAGGAAATCCTGCGCCGTGCCCATCATGGCGATACCCGACAGGTCGCCCTTGATGTCGGCGCAGAATACCGGCACGCCGGCATTGGAGAAACCCTCGGCCAATATCTGCAGGGTCACCGTCTTGCCGGTGCCGGTCGCGCCGGTGACCAGGCCGTGACGATTGCCATATTGCAGCAAAAGCTGTTCGGGCCGCTGATAGCTGTCGTCCGGCTTGCGGCTGGCTCCTATGAAGATACTGGTATCGTCGGCCATGTCTCCGGTCTCCGCAAACCTATAGGCTTGAATGCCCTGATCCCTTGAAGAAAAGGGAGCCCCGCCGCAGGTATAGTGAGGCCATTGCACAGCGACAATGGGCGTCGTCGAAAATGGCTTTTGGAGCTTGCGGAACCTGCCCATGTTTGGCAATCGGTTGACGGTCACCATCACGGAAGGCGTGTTGCACGGCATGTGTGCTGCATTGTGATATCGGGCCGGGGACCGTAGACTGACATAGTCGGCCGCTGCGGCCGCTAGAACGAGGAGAACCGATGGGCGCCGGTGCCTTGACCCAGGATGCCGACCTTCCGAACGCCGACCGGCAACGATGGCGGGCGCTGGCAGAGAAGGCGCTGGCCGGCGGGTCCTTCGAGGAAAAGCTCGTCTCGCATACGGACGACGCCATCCGCATCGAGCCGCTCTACGAGCGTTCGGTAACCGCCGAGCCTGTCGTGCGCGCCAACCCGGAATCACCGTGGATCGTCAGCCAGCGTATCGACGATCCGGACATAGGCCGCGCCAGTGCGCAGGCGCTGGAAGACGTCGCGCAGGGTGCTACCGGACTGTCGCTTGTCTTCGAAGGTGCGCCGAACGCCTTCGGCTACGGCTTGCCGAGGACGGCGGAGGCGCTGGAGGGTGTACTCGACGGCGTGCCGCTCAACCGCATCCAGATCCGCATCGACGCCCATCCCTGGAGCCGCGCCGTGGCCGACTGGCTGGTGGCGTTTTTGACCAAGCGCCGCTCCGACCCGGCAAAGCTCAACCTCTCCTTCGGCATCGATCCGGCGGCGATCTTTGCCGGGACCGGCAGGCTGCGCATGTCGATCGAGGCTTTACAGGCTTCGATGCCGCAATCGCTGGCGCATTTCTTTTCGATGGGTGTGCCCGGCGTGCTGCTGGAAGCCGACGGGCGGGTGTTCCACAATGCCGGCGCAACCGAGGCGCAGGAGCTCGGCACCATGCTCGCCTCGGCCGTCTCCTATTTGAGGCTGTTCGAGAAGGCGCGCCAGCCGCTCGTCTACGCGGCGCCGCATATCGGTTTTGCGCTGAGCGTCAACCAGGACCAGTTCGTGTCGATGGCCAAGGTCAGGGCGTTGCGCAGGCTGTGGGCGCGTGTCCAGGAGGCCTGCTCGATACCGCCCTCCACCGCCAGCATCCATGCCGAAACCTCCTTCAGGATGATGACGGCGGCCGACCCGGAAACCAACATCCTGCGCACCACCATCGCCGCTTTTGCGGCTGCCGCCGGCGGCGCGGATTCGATCGCCATCCTGCCGCACACGATCGCACACGGCCTGCCCGCGGGTTTTGCCCGCCGCGCTGCCCGCAACGCGCAACTGGTCATGGCCAATGAAAGCCACATCGACCACGTCGCCGATCCGGCTTGCGGTTCGGGCGCCGTCGAAGCGCTGACTGCGGAGCTCTGCGCGGCGGCCTGGCAGGAGTTTCAGCAGATCGAGGCTGAAGGTGGCGTGCTGTCCAGCCTTGAGCAAGGCGATATCCAGAAACGCGTCCAGGCAGCTTCCGCCCGCCGCAACGCTGCCTACCAGGCGGGCGAACGGGCGATGATCGGCACGACGCTGCACCCACCTAAAACCGAGCGTCCTGTCGAGACACTGGCGGCGGAGCGGCGGCCAGCCTTCACCGAAGGCGTTGCGATGTGCGAGCCGCTGTTTCCGATCCGCATCGATCAGTCGATCGGAGCCGCACCATGATCCCGGATTTCAGCCAGATCGGCTGGTCGCCGCCACGGCGGGTTCCGATCGAGGTCAAAGGCCAGCGGATGACGCCGGAAGGCATCGCCGTCAAGCATCTCTACAACCAGGGCGATCTCAAGGGCTTGGCGCATCTCGATAGCTATCCGGGCCTGCCGCCTTTCGTGCGCGGCCCCTATCCGACGATGTATGTCCAGCAACCCTGGACGATCCGGCAATATGCTGGCTTCTCGACGGCCGAAGAGTCCAACGCCTTCTACCGACGTAACCTTGCCGCCGGCCAGAAAGGCCTGTCGGTCGCCTTCGATCTCGCCACGCATCGCGGCTACGACAGCGACCATCCGCGCGTCGCCGGTGATGTCGGCATGGCCGGCGTCGCCATCGATTCCATTCTCGACATGCGCCAGCTGTTCGACGGCATCCCGCTTGACGAGATGACGGTATCGATGACGATGAACGGCGCGGTGCTGCCGATCATGGCGCTCTATATCGTGGCGGCGGAGGAACGGGGCGTCGCGCAGAAGGATCTCGCCGGGACCATTCAGAACGACATCCTGAAAGAGTTCATGGTGCGCAACACCTACATCTATCCGCCAAAACCTTCGATGCGGATCGTGTCGGACATTTTTTCGTACACCTCGACGCATATGCCGAAGTTCAATTCGATCTCGATCTCCGGCTACCACATGCAGGAGGCGGGAGCGACGGCGGACCTTGAACTCGCCTACACGATTGCCGACGGTATCGAATATGCCCGCGCCGGCGTCGCGGCCGGCCTCGACATCGACCGTTTCGCGCCGCGCCTTTCCTTCTTCTGGGCGATAGGCATGAATTTCTTCATGGAAGTCGCCAAGCTGAGAGCAGCGCGCCTTTTGTGGGCCAGCCTGATGCTGAAGAACTTTTCGCCGAAGGACGAGCGCTCGCTGTCACTGCGCACCCATTGCCAGACTTCGGGCTGGTCGCTGACGGCGCAGGATCCCTACAACAACATCATCCGCACCATGATCGAGGCGATGGCGGCGACTCAAGGGCACACGCAGTCGCTGCACACCAATTCCTTCGACGAGGCAATGGCGCTGCCGACCGACCATTCGGCCCGCATCGCCCGCAACACACAACTCATCCTGCAGAAGGAATCCGGCACGACGCGCATCATCGACCCGTGGGGCGGCTCCGCCTATCTCGAACGGCTGACGCATGATCTGGCGGCGCGTGCGCTAGCACATATCGAGGAGGTCGAGAACCTCGGCGGCATGGCCGCGGCGATCGAAAAGGGCCTACCGAAGCTGCGTATCGAAGAGGCAGCCGCGCGCACCCAGGCGCGCATCGATTCAGGCGAACAGATCGTCGTCGGTGTCAATGCCCACCGGCCTGGGACGGATATCGACGTCGACGTGCTGAGGATCGACAATGCCGAAGTCAGGGCGCGGCAATTGTCGAAGCTGCAGCGGCTGAAAGGCACGCGTGATGTCGCCGCCGTCGAGAGCGCGCTCGATGCGCTTACCCGTGCTGCCGGGAGTAACGGAAACCTGCTGGAATTCGCCATCCGGGCTGCACGCGCCAACGCAACGGTCGGCGAGATTTCGCTGGCGCTGGAAAAGGTTTTCGGCCGCCATGTCGCCTCGGTGCAGACGATCTCCGGCGTCTACCGCAACGCGCTCGGCGACAATCCAGTGGTCGACCGGCTGCAGGACAAGATCGTAGCATTCGAGGAAAAATTCGGCGGCAAGCCGCGCATCCTGGTCGCCAAAATGGGGCAAGACGGCCATGATCGCGGCCAGAAAGTGATCGCCACCGCCTTTGCCGACCTAGGCTTCGACGTCACCGTCGGGCCGATGTTCCAGACGCCGGACGAGATCGCCAGGCTGGCCGTCGAGCATGACGTACACATCGTCGGCGCCTCGTCGCTGGCGGCAGGCCATTTGACGCTTATTCCCGAACTCAAACAGGCGCTGAAGAGGCTCGGCCGCGACGACATGCTGATCGTCGCCGGCGGCGTCATCCCGCCGCAGGATTACGACGCAGTTCGGCAGGCAGGCGCCACTGAGATTTTCCCGCCCGGCACGGTCATCCCGGAAGCGGCGGACCGGCTGATGGACCGGCTGCTGCAGGCCGGCTGACGCTTTGTTATAATGTCTGTTGTAACGAGAAACACGCAGAGTTATAATCAGCGTTGCAACAGGATGTCTCACCATGAACACGACCATTCGCAAGATCGGCAATTCCGAAGGCGTGATCCTGCCGAAGGAAATTCTCGACCGCATGAACCTGAAGGCGGGCGACAGCATCGTCATCGTTCAGGAAGGCGATGAGCTTCGTCTGCGCCGCAGCGAGGACACTGCTGAAGAATTCGAGCGCAAGATGAAGATCGCGCGCGAGCGGATGAAGAAGTATGAGGTTGCCTACCGCGCGCTCGCAAAATGACCGAGCATCATTCGCGGGAATTCGTGGAGGCGCTTCACGCCGAGCAGCTGCGCCTCCACGGCGGCGCAGCGGGCATCCGCGACGAAGGAATGCTGGAGTCGGCGCTCTACAGGCCGCAGCAGAGGGAAATCTATGGCGAGCCCGATCTCTGTGAGCTGGCGTCCGCTTATCTTTTCGGTATCGCCAAAAACCATCCATTCGTCGACGGAAACAAGCGTACTGCTTTCGCGGCGGCCGATCTGTTCCTTTATTTCAATGGCTTGAGCATCGAAGCCGAGCAGGCGGACATTATTCAACTGGTCATGATGGTCGCCGCCGGCGAAATCGACGAGGCCGGTGCCGCGGCGTTCTTCCGCGACGATGTCGTCAAGCTCGAAGACTAACTGTCGGAGAGCTTGACGATCTCCCATTCCTTGCCATTGACCACGGCAACTTCGCCGACCTTCTTGCCGAACAGCGCCATCGCCATGGGCGACATGTGGGAAATTGTTCCCTTGGCCGGATTGGCTTCGTCCTCGCCGACGATCTTCCAGTGCACCTTCTTGCCGCCGTCGCTTTCCAGGGTGACGCCCATGCCGAAGCGAACCATGTCGCTGCCCGGTTCCGGCACGGAAAGCTCGGCGCTTTCACGCCGCGCCGTCCAATAGCGGAGATCACGCGACACCAGCGCGATGCGCTCGCGGTCGGCCCTCTTTTCGGCTCTGCCCAGTTCGTCGCGCAGAGCGGCCACCTCCGCATCGATCAGCGCCAGGCCGCGTTCCGTCACCAGATTGCGGTGATGACTGATCGGCCGCTCGCCGATGCCGGCGATGGCGTTTTCGCTGTCTTCCTCGCGGGTGAAGGCCCTGCTCATCTGTCGAACTTAGGCTTGGAATGGCGACTCCACAAGCCATTGCTGATGAAGAGGCTAGTGACGAAAATCTGAGTTCAATGCCCGGCATTAGACAGCCGCTTGGGGTCCGGTTGCGCAACTAGATAGCGGAGCCGCTTGGTTCCGACATCGCCTCGCTCAACGACATTGAAGCCTTGCCGCCCGAGATCCGCTGCAACTTTGTCCAAATCGACGTGCCCATGCCGGTGGAACCGAAAGGTACTCTTCTGGCGCGGCGGTTTTGCAAAATCGACGATGAGCGCACGACCGCCCGGCTTCAGGACGCGCAAGGCTTCTCCGCCGAATTCCTCGCGGCCCTTCTTTGGAAGATGGTGGAACATCAGCGTGCTGAGGACGACATCAAATTCCCCATCCTTGAAAGGCAGTTCCTGGGCGGTGGCGGTCGAGAACCCGACTTGTAACCCTGCTCGCCGGGCCTTTGCCGTCGCGCGCGCAACCATTTCGGCGGAGGCGTCGACGCCGTCCACACGCCCCGCCGGCCCCACCTTTCTTCTGGCGAGGAGCGCGGTGGTGCCGGTACCGCACCCGACATCCAGGACCACTTCTCCCGGTTTCAGCTTCGCAAAGCTTAGTATCCTTTCGCGAAAAGTGCGTTCGCGGCCGAAAGTCAGAAGCCACGCCAGCATATCGTACAGGGCGGCGGAATGAAGCGTGATGCCGACATGCGGCGCCTTCTCCTCTCCGGCGACCGGTCTGCGGGCCTTGGCGGACAGCCGTCCGTGAGCGCTTTGCCATATCAATAGGCTTGCGATTACGGCGAGTGCACCGGCATGAAGCAGAAGGACGGGAATTCCCAAGGAAAAGAGCGCATTTGCCTGTCCCAAAGAGAAAAATGCCGCAAGCACCACGGCCACTTTGACGAGCGCGACCAACGCATGCCCGCCAACTATTGTTCCAAAAAGGCGTTGGTGCATTGCCTCATCTCCTGCCGGCCGGCCTCGCGATGGGCCTTCCATAGGAGCATATGATATTGGACACTGTGTCCAGTATCAGTTTTACTGGCCACATCGCACCGGCGCGCCCAATACTGGACGGTTTGGTGGCCTATGACCGGAAAAAGGATGTTGCCGATGCCAGCCGGATCGATCGATCGTCGGGTCGCCAGGACCCGTAGCCGACTGCAGCAGGCGCTCTTCAGGCTGACCACAGAGAACGGGTATACGGCGATCACGGTCGAGGATATCTGCAGGGAAGCCGATGTCGGCCGCTCGACTTTTTACACGCATTATCCCGACAAGGACTGCTTGAGGAAAGCAACGATCGACGAGCATATTAAGAGCTTGCAGGCACGCGGTGCCGAACGCCATTCGCAGAGAAATGCAAAGGGTTTTTCCTTCAGCGGTCCGGTGTTCGAGCATGCTCACGCCACGCGGGAGATGCACCGTGCGCTGATGGGTGGGAAAAAGCGCGAAATGCCTGAAGAGATCCGCGGCTGGATAAGCAGGCAGGTTCGCAATGAATTGGCGAATATCCAAGGTGATGAAGGCGGAGGCAGACTTGAGATCGCCACACGCTTCATCGTTGGCGCGTTCTTTGAAGTGATGCACTGGTGGCTTGAGACGGATACGAAGCTGTCCCCCGCGGAGATCGACCAGATATTCCGGCAACTTGCCTTCAACGGGGTAAATGCGGTGTTCGCCGAGCCAACGAGGATCGAATAGAAGCCAAAAAGAGGCTTCGTTTGATCGCCCATAGAAAGGTCGCAAGCGATATTCCGTCTTGACTAGCAAGCTTCAGATTTTCACCACGAGTTCGACCGGGCTAGTCTGGCACGAATCCTGCGGTGCGACCGTCGAACGCAAGGAATCTGTGCCGATGTTGAACAGACGAACGCTGCTTGCACAGACCGCCGGCTTTGCCGTCGTGGGGCTTTCACTCGGCAAGGCAGCGGCGAAAAACCTGCCCGGCATCGAGAAAGCCGCGATGCGTGGCGCGATCAACGCGACCGAGCTCGGCGTCCGGCCCGGCGCGCTTGACGATCAGAGCAAGGCTTTCACCAAGCTGCTGCGCGACGCGCACGACCGCGACATGCCGGTGTTCCTGCCGCCGGGGAACTATATCGTTTCCAACCTGTCGCTGCCCGGCCGCGTGCGCCTGTCCGGCGTGCCGGGCGCATCGCGGATCGTCTACGGCGGCAATGGCCATCTCATCATGGCCGAACAGGCCGAGCATATCGAACTCAGCGGGCTCGTGTTCGACGGCAGCAATCGCTGGATGGGCGACTACACGCAAGGCCTGCTCGATCTGCGCCGCATCGTCCATCTGGTCGTCGACAATTGCCAGTTTACCGGCAGCGGCAAGAACGGTCTGGCGCTCGAGCACGCCTCGGGCCGTATCGAGCGCTCGGAGATATCCGGTGCAGCCGATGCCGGAATCTATTCGGTCGAGGCCGATGGCCTGGAAATATCAGGCAATAGCGTCTCCGACTGCGCCAATGGCGGCATCCTCGTGCACCGCTGGCAGGCAGCGGAAGACGGCACCATCGTCAGCGGCAACCGCGTCGAACGCATCCAGGCGCGCGGCGGCGGAACCGGCCAGAACGGCAATGGCATCAATGCCTTCCGCGCCGGCAATGTCATCATCTCCGGCAATATTGTTTCGGACTGCGCGTTTTCGGCGATCCGCGCCAACAGTGCCAGCAATTTGCAGATCGCCGGCAATACCTGCTCGCGCTCGGGTGAAACGGCCGTGTATTCCGAATTCTCATTCGAAGGCGCGGTCATCGGCAATAACATCGTCGATGGCGCCGCGAGCGGCATTTCGATCGTCAATTTCAACGAAGGCGGCCGCATGGGCGTCTGCTCCGGCAACATCGTCCGCAATCTGTCGACCAGCGGCCCCTACCCTGCCGACGCGCCCGGCTTCGGCGTCGGCATCAGCGTCGAGGCAGACACCACAGTTTCCGGCAATGTCGTCGAGAATGCGCCGCTCTATGGCATGCAGATCGGCTGGGGACCGTTCATGCGCAATGTGGTCGCCACGGGAAACGTCATCCGCAAGGCAGGGACCGGTATCGTCGTCACCGTGGTCGAAGGTGCCGGGACGGCAATCATTTCCGACAATGTCATCGACGGGGTCCAGAACGGCGCGATCGTCGGCCAGCGCTGGGCCGAGCCGGTAACCGGCGACCTCGCCGCGTCAGGCAATGCCGGCTATGCGCATTTGACCGTCGAGCGCAACCACGTCAGTTGAGGGCGGCGGTGGGCCGGAGCGCGCCGACCTTGGCGCCGATCCGGCTTTCGATAGGCGCATTTGCCTGTTCGATCAACTTTGCAGCCAGCGCCTGATCGGCTTGCAAAAGCTTTGCCAGCACGGCCGCGACCATGACTTCAGCGGCGCGGCCGGCGCCATCGTCGCACTTCAGCGCGACGCCAAGGCCAAGCTCCGGAAGGGCTGCACAAAAAACACCTTCGGCGCCTCCCTTGACGAAAATCCGCCCGGGCGCGGCCTCCATCATCGCGACGTCGGACCTGCCCGTGCCGGCGACGAAAAACGGCTCGGCCATGCAAGCAGAAAGCAGCCGCTTCGCCGCCCGGGCGCGCACCGGCTCGAAGCCGGCACCTGTCGCCATGCGGGCAAAGCCAAGGGCAAAGCTGCGCAACGGCACGGCATAGGTCGGAATCGAGCAGCCGTCGGTGCCGCGGTGATCGGCGTCATGGGCAGCACCGGTCACCGCCTGCATCGCTTCGCGCACCATCTCCTGCAAGGCATGGCCAGCCTTGACGTAACCACGATGGGCGATGCCGCTGTGAACGCAGGTGCATAGGAAACCTGAGTGCTTGCCGGAACAATTGTTGTGCAGCGCGTTCGGCACGCTGCCGGCGCGGGCAAGCGCCAGCGTCGCCCCATGGCTCGACGGCCAATGCGCGCCGCATTCGAGTGCCGTCTCGTCCAGGCCGGCCTTCGCCAGCATGGCGCGCGCGAGCTCGACATGTGGCGGCTCGCCGGAATGCGAGGCGCAGGCCAGCGCCAGCTCCCGATCGCCGAAGCCGTAGGCATCGGCAGCGCCGCTCTCGACCAGCGGCAGCGCCTGGATCGCCTTGACCGCCGAACGCGGGAACACCGGCTGTGCCGTGTCGCCGATCTCCCAGACGGCCTTGCCGTCGGCGTCGAATACGGCAACAGCGCCGCGATGCGCGCTCTCGACGATTGCACCGCGCAAAACTTCGACCAGAACCGGATTTGTCATGCCACCTCCCGCAACTGCGGGCGGGTTTATCTGATCCGGTCGAGAATGGAAACGTAGTTGGCGACCGCGGCGCCGCCCATGTTGAAGATGCCGCCGAGCTTTGCTCCCGGTACCTGGATGCCGCCCGCCTCGCCGACGAGCTGCATGGCGCTCAGCACATGCATCGATACACCGGTGGCGCCGATCGGATGGCCCTTGGCCTTCAGCCCGCCCGACGGATTGACCGGCAGCCTTCCATCTTTCGCCGTCTCGCCATCCAAGGCCAGCTTAGCGCCCTCGCCCGGCTTTGCCAGGCCCATCGCCTCATACTCGATCATTTCGGCGATGGTGAAACAGTCATGCGTCTCGACGAAGGACAGGTCGCCGAGCGTCACGCCCGCCTGCTTCAGCGCCTGGTTCCAGGCCTGCTCACAGCCTTCGAAGGCGAGAATGTCGCGCTTCGACATCGGCAGGAAATCCTGCACATGCGCATTGGCGCGGAAGGCGACCGCGCGGCGCATCTTCAGCGCCGTGGCCGTGTCGGCAAGGACAAGCGCGGCGGCACCGTCCGACACCAGCGAGCAGTCTGTGCGCTTCAGCGGACCGGCGACGAAGGGGTTCTTCTCGCTTTCCTGCCGGCAGAACTCGTAGCCGAAATCCTTGCGCATCTGCGCGTAGGGATTGTCGACGCCGTTCTTGTGGTTCTTGGCGGCGATCATCGCCAGCGCATCCGACTGGTCGCCGTAGCGCTGGAAATAGGCTTGGGCGATCTTGCCGAAGACGCCGGCGAAGCCTGCCGGCGTGTCACCGTCCTCCGGCAGATACGAGGCCTTGAGCAGGTTCTTGCCGATCTCGGGACCGGGCGTCGTCGTCATCTGCTCGGCGCCGACCACCAGCACGATACGGGCGGCATTGGCGTCGATGGCGCGGATGCCTTGCCTGACCGCCGCCGAGCCGGTGGCGCAGGCGTTCTCGACGCGGGTCGCCGGCTTGAAGCGCAGCCGGTCATCGGCCTGGAGGACTAGGCTCGCGGTGAAATCCTGGGCGGAAAACCCGGCGTTAAAGTGGCCGAGCACGATCTCGTCGACGTCATCCGGACCGATGCCGGCATGATCGAGCGCCTCGACTGCCACCTTGGTGATCAGGCCCTCCAGCGTCTCGCCTTCGAGCTTGCCGAAGCGCGAATGCGCCCAACCGACGATGCATGCTGTCATGGCGATCTCCATCCTGTGGACCGGGCTACGCGATACTGCGCGCGCATCAGCATTGTTCAAGCATGAACCGTTGCGCCGGCTTCGTGAAGGGGCCAGAACCGCACAATCGCTTGATCTTGATCATCTGGTCATCGTGCCTGGCTTTTGCCAGCAAATTAGGCTGGATTTTTGTTGATTGATGCGTCAATAAAAAATAATCTTTGCCGCAAAAGGCCGGAGCAGGAATGCCGAAACTCGGAATGGAGCCGTTGCGCCGCAGGGCGCTCATCGACGCAACGATCTCGGCGATCGGCGAGCGCGGCTCGCTTGATGTGACGATGTCGGAAATCGCCGGGCGTGCCGGCGTGTCCTCGGCGCTTGCCCACCATTATTTCGGCGCCAAGGACGAATTGCTGTTGGCGACGATGCGGCATATCCTGAGCGAGCTCACCGCCGACACGCGCCGTGCACTTCGCGCGGCCGGCACGGCGCGCCGGCGCGTCTCGGCAGTGGTCGCGGTCAATTTCTCCGACATCCAGTTCCAGCCCGAAACGATCGCCGCCTGGCTCGCCTTCTATGTCGAGGCGCAGAAATCGGTAGCACTTCGCCGGCTGCTCAAGGTCTATGCGCGGCGGCTGCATTCCAATCTGCTCAGCGGGCTGGCCGGCATCCTGCCGAGAAGCGAGGCCGACCGGGTCGCCGAAGCGACGGCGGCACTGATCGACGGGCTCTATATCAGGCGCGCGCTGAAGGACGGCGTCCCCGATGCCGCGACCGCGATTGCACTGGTCGAGGACTATCTCGAAACGAAGCTCAGCGGACGGCAGAAGCAGTGACATCCAAGCGACCCAACATTCTGATCGTGATGGTCGATCAGCTCAACGGAACGCTGTTTCCGGATGGGCCGGCGGACTTCCTGCACGCGCCGCATCTGAAGGCGCTGGCCACACGTTCGGCGCGTTTTTGCAACAATTACACCGCCTCGCCGCTCTGCGCGCCGGGCCGCGCCGCATTCATGAGCGGCCAGTTGCCGTCACGCACCGGGGTCTATGACAACGCCGCCGAATTCGCGTCTTCGATCCCGACCTTTGCCCATCATCTGCGCGCCGCAGGTTATCACACCTGCCTCTCCGGCAAGATGCATTTCGTCGGGCCGGACCAGTTGCACGGTTTCGAGGAGCGGCTGACCACCGACATCTATCCGGCCGATTTCGGCTGGACACCCGACTATCGCAAACCCGGCGAGCGCATCGACTGGTGGTATCACAATCTCGGCTCGGTGAGCGGCGCCGGTACCGCCGAGATCACCAACCAGCTGGAATATGACGACGAGGTCGCCTTCCATGCAGTGCAGAAGCTTTATGATTTTGCCCGCGTCTCCGACGATGCCGCACATCGGCCCTGGTGCTTGACGGTTTCCTTTACCCATCCGCACGATCCCTACGTCGCACGGCGGCGCTACTGGGACCTCTACGAGGATTGCCCGGCGCTTGAGCCTGAGGTCGGCTTCATTCCTTACGACAGGCAGGACCCGCATTCGCAGCGACTCTACCGCGCCAGCGACTATGACAGCTTCGATATCACCACGGAGCAGATCCGCCGCGCGCGGCGCGGCTATTTCGCCAACATCTCATATCTCGACGACAAGCTCGGCGAATTGCTGTCCGTGCTCGAGCTTACGCGCATGCTCGACGACACGATCATCCTGTTCTGCTCGGACCATGGCGACATGCTCGGCGAGCGCGGGCTGTGGTTCAAGATGTGCTTTTTCGAGGGTTCGGCGCGGGTGCCGCTGATGATCGCCGGCAAGAGCATACACGCCGGGCTGATCGAGACGCCGGTTTCCAATCTCGACGTGACGCCGACGCTTTGCGATCTCGCCGGCATCGACATCAGCGCGATTGCGCCGTGGACCGACGGCCAGTCGCTGCTGCCGCTGCTAAGCGGAAAGAAACGCTCCGCGCCGGTGCTGATGGAATATGCGGCCGAAGGCTCCAATGCGCCGATGGTGGCGATGCGCGAGGGCCGCTACAAATTCATCCATTGCGAGATCGACCCGCCGCAACTGTTTGATCTTGAATCAGATCCGCGGGAATTGACCAACCTCGCCGCCGATCCGGCCAATGCGGCTTTGGTGGCCGCTTTCACCGACAAAGTGCGGGCGCGCTGGGACATGGCGGCGTTCGATGCCGCGGTGCGTGCCAGCCAGGCACGCCGCTGGGTGGTCTACCCGGCGCTGCGCAACGGCACCCATTATCCTTGGGAATTCCAGCCGCTGCAGAAAGCATCGGAGCGCTACATGCGCAATCACATGAACCTCGACCTGCTCGAAGAGCAGAAGCGCTTCCCGCGAGGCAAATGATGGCAGACAGTCTCGTCCCCTCTGTCGACCACCTCAGGCAGGCCTATGCCGTCACCTCGAAGGCGACGCAGATCACACCGCTGCTGGAATCGGCGGCACTCGCCCGCGAGACCGGCGCCGCCCGCGTCTTCGTCAAGGCCGAGTCGCTGCAATGGGCCGGATCGTTCAAGGTGCGCGGCGCCTATTGGCGGCTGAAGCGGCTGTCGCCCGACGAAGCCAAAATGGGCGTCGTCGCCTATTCCTCCGGCAATTTCGCGCAAGGGCTGGCAGCGGCAGGCCAGGCGCTTGGCATTCCCGTAACCATCGTCATGCCGATCGACGCGCCGGCCGCCAAACGCGATGCCACGTCGGGCTATGGCGCCCGTGTCGTGCTGACCGACCATGGCGAGCGCGCGCGTGAGGAAGTCGCCGCCGCCAAGGCGCACGAGATCGCCGCGAGCGAAGGCCTGGCACTGCTGCACCCGTTCGACGATCCGGAGATCGTCGCCGGCCAGGCCGGTGCCGGGCTGGAGGCACTCGACCAGCTCGCCGCCAGGCAAGCCGAGGCCGATCTCTTGTTCTGCTCGGTCGGCGGCGGCGGCCTGATCGGCGGTGTTTCGCTGGCCTTCCACTACCTGTCGCCAGCCACGAAGATCATCGGCGTGGAGCCGGAAGGTTTTGACGGCATGGGCTCGTCGTTGGCGCATGGCGCGATCGAAACCATGCCGATCGGGCCGAAATCGATCTGCGACGGGCTGATGTCGCGGCGGCCCGGCGACGCGCCGTTCGCAGCGGTGAAGGCCGCCGGCGTTCGCGGCGTCACCGTCGACGATGCTTCGGTGCGGCGCGCCATGCGCCTCGCCTTCGAGCGGCTGAAGCTGGTGCTCGAACCATCCGGCGCTGCTTCGCTGGCGGCGTTCTTCGGCAGCAAGGTCGACGTGACCGGCAAGACCGTTCTCGTAATGGCAACCGGCGGCAACGTCTCGCTGGCCGATTTCATTGCGCATATGAACCATGGACGCGCATGAACTATGCTTGAAGCGGATTTCGTCATTATCGGCTCCGGCTCGGCCGGTTCGGCCATGGCCTACCGGCTGTCGGAGGACGGCAAGCATTCGGTGATCGTCATCGAATATGGCGGCAGCGATATCGGGCCGCTGATCCAGATGCCGTCGGCGCTGTCGATCCCGCTCAATATGAGCCTCTACGACTGGGGCTTTGCCAGCGAGCCGGAGCCGCACCTCGGCGGCCGCGTGCTGGCGACGCCGCGCGGCAAGGTGATCGGCGGCTCGTCGTCGATCAACGGCATGGTCTATGTGCGCGGCCATGCCCGCGACTTCGACCACTGGGCTGAACAGGGCGCGGCCGGCTGGGGCTTTGCCGACGTGCTCCCCTATTTCAAGCGCATGGAGGACAGCGCAGGCGGCGAGGATGGCTGGCGCGGCCATGGCGGCCCGCTGACTGTGCAGCGCGGCTCGAGGACGAACCCACTCTATGGCGCCTTCGTCGAGGCAGGCCGTCAGGCCGGCTTCGAGCTGACCGACGACTATAACGGCGCGAAGCAGGAAGGCTTTGGGCCGATGGAGCAGACCATTCGCGGCGGCCGTCGCTGGTCCGCGGCGAGCGCTTATCTGAGGCCGGCGCTGAGGCGGAAAAATGTCAGCCTGGTTAAGGGTTTCGCCCGGCGGGTAATCATCGAGAATCAACGCGCCACCGGCGTCGAGATCGAAGTGCGCAAACGGATTCAGGTGGTCAGAGCGCGGCGCGAGGTGATCGTTGCCGCGTCCTCGATCAACTCGCCCAAGATCCTGATGCTGTCCGGCATCGGCCCCGGCCAGCACCTTAGGGAGAACGGCATTCCGGTGATTGTCGACCGGCCCGGAGTCGGCCGCAATCTGCAGGACCATATGGAACTCTACATCCAGCAGGAATCGACGAAGCCGATCACGCTGAACTCGGTGCTGAACCCGTTTTCGAAGGCGCTGATCGGGGCACAATGGCTGTTCTTCAAGTCCGGCCTCGGCGCCACCAATCATTTCGAGGCGGCCGCCTTCGTGCGCTCGCGCGCCGGCGTCGATTATCCCGATATCCAGTATCACTTCATCCCGGCCGCGGTCCGCTATGACGGCAAGGCGGCGGCGAAGGCGCATGGTTTCCAGGCGCATGTCGGGCCGATGCGGTCGAAGTCGCGCGGTTCGGTCACGCTGCGCTCGCCCGATCCCAAATCGAAGCCGGTGATCCGCTTCAACTACATGTCGCATCCGGACGACTGGACGGAGTTCCGCCACTGCATCCGGCTGACCCGCGAGATCTTCGGGCAAGCGGCCTTCGATCCGTACCGCGGCAAGGAACTGTCGCCGGGCTCGCATGTGCAATCGGATGAGGAGCTCGACGCCTTCATTCGCGACCACGCCGAAAGTGCCTACCACCCTTGCGGCACCTGCAAGATGGGCCGTGCCGATGATGCGATGAGCGTCGTCGATCCGGAATGCCGCGTCATTGGCGTCGAAGGGCTTCGGGTCGCCGATTCCTCTATCTTTCCACGCGTCACCAACGGCAATCTCAACGCGCCGTCGATCATGACCGGCGAGAAGGCCGCCGACCACATTCTCGGGCGTACGCCGCTGCCACCGTCCAACCAGGAACCATGGATCAATCCGCGCTGGCAGGCGTCGGACAGATAGGCCATGATCCGGCGGACGCATATTCCGATGCCGCGAAAAGACGATTTGGAGAACAGTCATGCGCGCCCAGCCAACGGCATCGCATTATGTCAACGGCCGCTATATCGACGACGAGCGCGGCGCGCCGCTGCCGGTAATCTATCCTGCAACCGGCGAGACCATCGCCATGCTGCGCTCGGCGACGCCGAACGTGCTGGAGCTCGCGATCGAGGCGGCGCGTGCGGCACAACCCGCCTGGGCGCGGCTGAAGCCGGTCGAACGCGGCCGCATCCTGCGCCGCGCCGCCGACATTTTGCGCACGCGCAATGCCGATCTGGCGCGCATCGAGACGCTGGATACCGGTAAGCCGATCCAGGAGACGCTGGTTGCGGACGCGCCTTCAGCCGCGGACTGCCTCGAATATTTCGGCGGCGCGGTCGCCGCCTTTAATGGCGAGGCCGTCGATCTCGGCGGACCCTTTGCCTATACCAGGCGCGAGGCGCTCGGCGTCTGCGTCGGCATCGGTGCCTGGAACTACCCGATCCAGATCGCCGGCTGGAAATCCGCACCGGCGCTCGCCATGGGCAATGCGATGGTGTTCAAGCCGTCGGAGAGCACGCCGCTTTCAGCGCTGGCGCTCGCCGAGATCTATACCGAGGCCGGGCTGCCGGACGGGCTGTTCAACGTCGTGCAGGGTTTTGGCGACGTCGGCGCCGGCCTTGTCGGCCATGAGGTCGTCGCCAAGGTCTCGGTGACCGGCTCCGTGCCGACCGGCCGCAAGGTGCTGTCGCTTGCCGGCTCGAAGATGAAGCGCGCGACGATGGAGCTCGGCGGCAAGTCGCCGCTGATCGTCTTCGAAGACGCCAACCTCGAAAACGCCATCGGCGGCGCGATGCTCGGCAATTTCTATTCGACCGGCCAGATCTGCTCCAACGGCACGCGGGTGTTCGTGCAGAGCAGCATCCATGACCGTTTCGTCGACAGGCTGACCGAACGGACCAAGAAAATCCGCATCGGCGATCCGCTCGATCCGGACACGCAGATGGGGCCGCTGGTCTCCAAGGCGCAGCACGACAAGGTGGTCTCTTACATCGAAGCGGGCAAACAGGATGGCGCGGTACTCACCTGCGGCGGCAATGTGCCTTCGCTGCAGGGTTTCCAGGGCGGCTTCTTCGTCGAGCCGACCGTGTTCACCGGTGTCACCGACACGATGCGCATCGCGCGCGAGGAGATTTTCGGGCCAGTGATGAGCGTGCTGAAGTTCGACAGCGAGGACGAGGTGATCGAGCGCGCCAACGATACCGAATTCGGGCTCGCCGCCGGCGTGTTCACACGCGACCTGGCGCGCGCCCACCGTGTCATCGCCGAATTGCAGGCCGGCACCTGCTGGATCAACGCCTACAATCTGACGCCGGTCGAAATCCCCTTCGGCGGCTTCAAGCAGTCCGGCATCGGCCGCGAGAATTCGCTCGCGGCACTGGCACTCTATTCGCAGCTGAAGTCGGTCTATGTCGAGACGGGGGACGTCGCCAGCCCATACTGATCCTTGCGGGCGGTGCCGTCCAGATACTGCGTCAGCGCGCAGACGAGATGATAGAAGATGCTGGCCGGCACCTCGCTTGCCAGCGAGCGGCCACGCTCGTCGATGCGGTCGATCCACAGGCCGAGCGGTGCCGGATTGATGTGCCAGCGGAACAGCCGGCCGACACGCGCCTCGATTTCCGGCTTCAGGTCGGGACCGCCCGAACCGTCCAGCGCGATCGCCGCCTTGATCGCTTCGGCCTGCGGCCAGCTGCGCGAGACGCGGTCGAGCGGCAGTCCTTGCCGCGAGACCGCGCCGTAGGCGAGGCCTGTGGCGCGGTTCAGGCCATTGGCAATTGCCGACGCATAAAGTTTCCGGGCGAGCCCTGTCAACCCGCTCTGGCCACTACGGCCGGCGAAGTCGACCAGCAGCGAGGCCCATTCGAAATGATGGCCCGGTTCGGTCCACGTGCCCTTCTCGCCAGGGGCCGGCCGCCATTCATTGTCGAAATACTCACCCAGTGTCCAGCTCTCCGGGTCGAAGAAATGGCTGCGGAACAGATCGACGATACGCGCGGCGCGGCGAAGATAGGCGCGCTCGCCGGTCGCCTGATGCCAGGCCAAAAACGCCTCGAGCAGATGCATGTGCGGGTTGGAGCGGCGCTCGCCCTCGCCGCTCGAGGTCTCGCGGAAGCCGGTCAGGCGCTCGTCCTCGAGATGCGCGTCGATGAACGCAAAAGTCTCCTCGCCAAGCCGCAACGCATCGGGATTGCCGCACATATGGGCATGCGCCAGCGCCAGGAGCACGCAGGAATGGTCGTAAGCATCCTCGGCTGCGTCGGCGACGGTGCCGTCGACGTTGAGCGTGCGTACCCAGCCGCCATTGTCGGTACGTCCGTGCCTGGCCATGAATTCGAGGCCGTGGCTGATCAGCCGATCGGCTGGGCCGTTCCAGCCGCGCGCCTTAGCGACGGCGAAGGCGTAGATCTGCCTGGCCTGTGTGCGCATGCGCTTGGGTTTCATCAGCGGGGCGGCATCGAAGCCGAGCGCTTCGTGGAACCCGCCATGGCGCTCATCGACGCCGACCGTCGACCATAACGGCACCGTCTCCTCGAACAGCCAATGGTGCACGCGGCGCTGCCAGGCGCCGCTTTCGATGACACGATCGTCGGCGGGCGTGAACCTGGTCTCCAGGCGGCCGCTCTTTTCGAGCTGCTCGACGATCTTCTTGACGTTCTGGCTGTGGCTGACCGGAGCGACGAAAGTGGCGTCGGCGGTCGACACGATGGCGACGTCCTTCAGGCCTATGGCCGACAGCAGGCGGCCGTCGCTGCGGATATAGGAGTTCTCGCAATCGATGGCGACGACGTCGCCGACGATGACATTGCCCTGCGTGTCGGAGGGGCCGACGTCGAGCAGCGATTGCCACGAGCCGAGATCGTTCCAGCGAAAGCCGGCCGGCACCATGGCGATGCCGCTGGCGCGCTCCATGATCGCATAGTCGATCGATGTCGATGGGATGGCGGCATAGAGCTCCAGAGGCATGTAGAGGCCGGAAAGGTCCGATGTCGCAGCCTGGTAGGCAGCCTCTGTGGCGCTCCAGATGTCTGGCTGGAAAGCCATGAACGCGTCGCGCATGGCACTGGCGCGAAACAGGAAGATGCCGGTGTTCCAGTAGAAATTGCCGGCCTCGAGATAGCTCTGCGCGGTGGCGAGATCGGGTTTTTCGACGAAACGCGAGACATCGCAGATACCATCGCGCTCGCCGGCCACCTCGATGTAGCCATAACCGGTCTCGGGTTGGGCGGGCTTGATGCCGAACACCACCAGCCTGCCTTGGCGCGCGGCCGCCGTGCCGGCCTCGACGCTCCGCCAGAATTGCTGCGCGGTCGCGATCTCATGGTCGGACGGCACCACCAGCACCAGGCTGTCGCCGAATTCCGACAAGGTGCGCAGGCTTGCTAAAGCGACGGCCGCGGCAGTGTTGCGTCCGGTCGGCTCGAACAGTGGACCGCCGCCGGAAAGCTCGTGACCGGCAATGTCGGCATGAACGCGGTCGGCATGCCTTTCCGACGCAATCAGGAAAACCGGCGTTTCGCCTTCCGGCCGCGCGGTCAGCCGGCGCAGCGTCTTGGCCAGCATCGAGCCGTCGCCTGAGAAATCATGGAACTGCTTGGGATTGTCCTCGCGCGACAGCGGCCACAGCCGCGAGCCGACGCCGCCGCTCATCACAAAACTGACGATCCGTTCGGTCATGAAAACAAGCCCCGCGTTCAAAAGGTCTGATTGTAGGCGCCGACTTCCGGGCTGCGGCGCAGCACCGCGTCGACGGCTTCGAACATCTGCCGCCGCCGCTCGGACGATATCGGGCTTTCGACCACCACCACAAGCTCCGGCTTGTTCGATGATGCCCGCACCAGCCCCCAGGTACCATCCTCCGCCACGACCCTGACGCCGTTGACGGTGATCAGTTCGGCTATCTTCTGGCCGGCGAAGACCGCGCCCTCGTCCTTCATCTTGCGAAAGTCGCCTACGACGCGCTCGACGACGCCGTATTTGAGCTCGTCGGCGCAGTGTGGCGACATGGTCGGCGTGCCGAAGGTTAGCGGCAGATCGCGATAGAGGTCGGCCATGCTGCTTTGCGGGCTGCGATCCAGCATCTGGCATATGGCGATGGCCGTTACCAGGCCATCGTCATAGCCGCGGCCGATCGGCGGATTGAAGAAGAAATGGCCCGATTTTTCGAAACCGGCGGCGGCGCCGAGTTCGGCGACGCGCCGTTTGATATAGGAGTGACCGGTTTTCCAATAGTCGGTGACCGCGCCATTTTCCCGCAGCACCTTGTCCGTCATGAACAATCCGGTCGACTTGACGTCGACGACGAAAGTCGAGCCTGGGTAGAGGTGCGAGATGTCGCGCGCCAGCATGACGCCGACCTTGTCGGCGAAGATCTCGTTGCCTTCATTGTCGACCACGCCGCAGCGATCGCCGTCGCCGTCGAAACCGAGCCCGACATCGGCGCCCGTTTCCAGCACCTTGTCGCGAATGGCGTGCAGCATCTGCATGTCTTCGGGGTTGGGATTGTAGTTGGGAAACGTATGATCGAGCTCGACGTCGAGCGGGATCACCTCGCAGCCGATCCTTTCCAGTGCCTCGGGAGCGAAAGCCCCGGCGGTGCCGTTGCCGCAGGCGGCTACCACCTTGAGCTTCCTGGAGATACGCTTGCCCGCTGTCAGGTCGTCAAGGTAGGTTTTGCGGAAATCCGCAACGAAGTCATAGGAGCCACCACCGACAAGGTCGAAATCGCCTGAGAGCACGATCGCCTTCAAGGCGCTCATCTCCTCCGGACCAAAAGTCAGCGGGCGCGCCGCGCCCATCTTGACGCCGGTCCAGCCATTCTCGTTATGTGAGGCAGTGACCATGGCGACGGACGGCGTGTCGAGCGCGAACTGGGCGAAATAAGCCATAGGCGACAGGGCCAGCCCGACATCCCTGACCCGTGCGCCGGCCGCCATCAACCCGGAAACCAACGCCAGCTTGATGGCAAGCGAATAGGAACGGAAATCGTGACCGGTGACGATGTCGGGTCCGGCACCCAGGCGACGGATCAGCGTGCCGAGCCCCATGCCGAGCGCCTGGACGCCGATCAGATTGAGTTCCGGCGGCTCGTTCGAGCCGGGATGGCCGAACCACCAGCGCGCATCATATTCGCGAAACCCGGACGGCTTGATCAGCGCCGAGGTTTCAAACTCAAAAGTGTTTGGTCTGACATCGCTAACGATCTTCATCGACAAGGCTGCAAACTCCAGGCGGCTGAATCAGGTGCTTCGAGGCAAGTGGACGATTACCCAGAAGCCCCTTTAAGCCGTGTTTGTGCGACAGGAAACTGAAACCTGTAGACGTGGCGGCGAAACCGAAAGAAATGCGACAGAAGCGCTGCCATTGGCGCTTGCAGTAACCAAACGCGGCGGCTATAAGCCCGCGGTCTGGTCACGGAGTGTAGCGCAGCCTGGTAGCGCACATCGTTCGGGACGATGGGGTCGCAGGTTCAAATCCTGCCACTCCGACCAGAAAAAACATGGTCCATTCTGGACACATAGGTTACGGTTTATACCGGAGACATGGGTAACAACCTCGTGCCGAACGGGTTGTCGATGGTCTGCAAGGTCCTCTGTTCCAAGTCGATATATCCCAGATCATAGTGCATGAAGGAGACGAGCCAAATGCCGTCGTCGACTTCGGTGATACCAAGCCTCTGGCCGGCGAGCACGGTGGAGATGTTGATCTTCTTCCTGTGCATGCAGATGCGGCCGCAGGCGGTGACGAGAATGTCCTTGTCATGGAAGGGATATTCCAGCTCGGGGAGACCTTGATAGGCTCTTGAAGAACCTCTGTAGAGTTCGGCCGGCATCTTCATTTGGATCGCCTCGTGAGGCCTCTCGTCATTGAATTCGCTCATGAAAGCATCGAACCTGGCCTGCTGCTGGAGGGCGTTCATGCCCGGCGGCCGCGTGGTCTCGGCCTTGAGCGTGCGGTGCATGCGCTCGTGGCGGCCGTTCTCGTGCGGGTTGCCGGGCCGGATGCGCTCGATCGCGATGCCGAGCCTCAGCCAGAACACCGACAGCCTTGATAGATTGTAGAGGCCGTTGGGGCTTGCGAAGGGAAGGCCATTGTCGCTTCTGATCGCTTCCGGCAGACCGCGTTCCTTGAAGAGCCGGACGAAAGCCTCGATGACCGGAACCTCCTTTGTCGATTCAAGGGCTTCGCAGGCCAGCAGATAGCGCGAAGCCTGGTCGGTGACGGTCAGCGGGTAACCCGTTGCCGAGCTTGAACTCGCCCTTGAAGTCGGCGCACCACAGATCATTGGGCCGCGTCGCCTGGGACAGTTGCGTGCCCACGGCCTTGTTCGCCCGGTTCCTCTTGCGGGCCTGGCTCACAAGGCCGTGGCGGTCGAGCACGGCATGAACGGTGCTCTTGGCCGGAATGCGTACATCGCCTGCGAGCTTGCGCACCAGCAACTCGCGTATCTTCCTGGCGCCCAAGTGCGGCTTCTCCCGCTTGCTCTCTATGATCATCCGTTCGATCTGGACCGGCAACTGGTTGGCATAGCGCACCGGCCGGCGCGAGCGGTCCGTCAGGGCCTCGAGGCCCTCATCCTTGTAGCGATTGAAGATCTTGTAGCCCGTCTTGCGCGAGATGCCGAACTCCCGGCATACATCGCTCATGCCTTCCCCGTCGAGAAGGCGAGCTACAAAACGAAGACGTTCCTCCATCACCGAACACTCTTTCCACGGCATCAACACCTCCGGCCAAAAGCCAAAAGTGTTACCCATGTGTCCGGTACAAAACGTCACCTATGTCTCGGGTCGCTCACATGTCCACCCCGGGAGGCATGGTTCAGGGCCCGTAGGCGCTCTTTCCAAATTGCGCCTACACATTCGACAAGAAGGCAGGTTTGGCCGAGGAGAGGCTCAGCGGTGCCCGCAGTGGCATCGGATCGCGGTTATTGCCGACGCGAGCGGATGTTCGTCACCGACAAAAAGCGAGATTTCCGAGGCAGCGGAAACCTCCCCCGCTTCGGAATGCCAAGTCGTCCCGTGAAGGCCGGCGTGAAATTTACACCTCAGTTGCAACCGGAACGTGAGATAGCCCGAGCCACCATTTTGATGCGGCTGTCAGCTACCCTCCGGGAACTCACCAAAACTCATTCCGGCGGGAAAGCCAAGCCGGTGCGATTCCTCCGCCGCATTTCGCAAGCCTTTGTATCTCGCGGCGCTATCGCCCATTTTGCTTGTTGCAGAGCCGGTCTTGTACCTCTTCTAATGATCCCCGTCCGCAGGACGAACAAGTTCGCAGCGAAAAGGGGGACCACCGTGACGACCCATCATCATGCCCGCACGGCAGCGGTGTCTAGCGGCGCAGGTATGCTGCGCCCTCAACTCGGGCCTGCCACCGCCGACAAATATCAGCAGCCGATCTCTAAGACCGATGCGCGCCGCCTGACTGTCGGTGACATCCTCGCCGCCTATACCGAAGCGCGCCAGGCCAAGATTGCCGGTCGCAAGGGATTTCTCGCCAGGATGCGTTTTCTGAACGAATTCTTCGGCACCGAGCCGGTCGCCAGCATCAATGGAGATCGCTGCCGCGCCTATGTCGAGCACCGTTCGCGCGAGCGCAATCGGATACAGCGTGAGCGAATCGCCAAGCTCAACGCCGCGGCGATGGAGACCCGCCTTGCGTTACTGCCGGCGTGGCAAGACAAGGACTTTACATCAGGCCCGCGTCGCGATCTTGAGGACCTCCGCTCGGCGATCAACTTTTGCGCCAAGGAATACGGTCTCGATGCGAAGCCGTCCGTCACCTTGCCAGACAAACCAGCAGCGCGCGCGCGCTGGCTGACGCGCGAGGAAGCAGCGGGACTGCTACGCGCGGCCTTGCGGCTGCGCCGGAAGCACGGTCAGTATGCTCATCTCTGCCGCTTTATCATTGTGGGGCTCTACACTGGCTGCCGACATCGTTCAATCCTGCAACTCAATTGGGATGGCGAGACCGCAGAAGCTTGGCCAGACCTTGGCCGCGGCGTGCTCTATTGCAAAGATCAGCACGCGAAAAAAAGCAAGAAATGGCGTCCGCCGGCGCGACTGCCGTCACGGCTGATCGCCCATATGCGCCGCTGGAAGCGTATCGATTGCGACTGCGGGCCAGTCGTCCATGGCAGTCTGGGCGAACCGATAAAGCGCATCGAGAAGGCGTTCCGCACCTGCCGCGTGGAAGCCGGGCTCGGCGACGATGTCACCCCGAATGTGCTTCGCTATACCCGCGCCATGTGGCCTGTGCTGTGCGACGTCGATATGTGGCAGATCGCCAGCAAGGCTATGCGCTCAGGCGAAATCGCGTGACATCGATGGCCGCGGCCATCAGTGTCTGCGTGTAGGTGGCCTGCGGATTGCTGAAGATCGCCTCGGCCGGTCCCTCCTCGACGATCTTGCCCTGCTTCATGACGATAATGTAGTCGGCCATGGCGCGCACGACGGCGAGATCGTGGCTGATGAACAGATAGGACAGCTCGTGGTCGGCCTGCAGCTTGCGCAGCAATTCGACGATCTGCTTCTGCACGGAGCGGTCCAGCGCCGAGGTCGGCTCGTCCAGCACCACCACTTTCGGCTTCAGTATCATGGCGCGCGCAATGGCGATGCGCTGCCGCTGCCCGCCGGAGAATTCGTGCGGATAGCGGTTGCGCGTGTTCGGGTCGAGCCCGACTTCAAGCAAGGCATCGACCGCGCGGAGATCGCGCTGCCTGCCCGACAGATTGGGCTCGTGGACCAGGAGCCCCTCGGTGATGATCTGGCCGACGGTCATGCGTGGCGACAGCGAGCCGAATGGATCCTGGAAAACCAGCTGCAATTCGCGCCGCAGCGGCCGCATCGCCTGCCGGTCGGCGTGGGAAATGTCGCGATCGCCAAGCCGGATGATGCCATCGCTGGGCAGGAGCCGCAGCAAGGCGCGGCCGAGCGTCGATTTTCCCGAGCCGGATTCGCCGACGATGCCGATGGTCTGGTTGCGCTTCAGCTGGATCGAAATGCGATCGACAGCGCGCAATGACAGCGGTTCTCCGCCAAGAAATCCGCCGCCGATCTTGAAGGTCACCTCGACGTTCCTGCCTTCAAGCAGGACAGGGGCATTCGGAGGCGGCGGCGCCTTGGTGCCGGTCGGTTCGGCGGCGAGCAGCATCTTGGTATAGGCGTGCTGCGGGTTGGCGAAGATCGCTTCCGCCTCGCCCTCCTCGACGACCTCGCCATAGCGCATCACATAGACCCGGTCGGCAAAGCGCCTGACGATGCCGAGATCGTGGGTGATGAAGACGATCGCCATGCCGAGCTTGCGCTGCAATTCGGCGAGCAGCATGAGGATCTGCGCCTGGATGGTGACGTCAAGCGCGGTCGTCGGCTCGTCGGCGATCAATATGTCGGGGTCGTTGGCCAGCGCCATGGCAATCATGACGCGCTGGCGCTGGCCGCCCGACAACTCGTGCGGATAGGATTTCATCCGCCGCTCCGGATCGGGAATATGGACCAGCCGCAGCAGCTTGAGCGCCTCCTCGCGTGCCGCAGCGGCGCCAAGTCCGCGATGCTTGCGGATCGGCTCGATCAGCTGGTTACCGATCGAATAGAGCGGGTCGAGCGAAGTCATCGGCTCCTGGAAGATCATGCTGATCTTGCGGCCGCGGATCTTGTTGAGCTCGGGCTTACTCAAGATCAAAAGATTGCGACCGCGATAATCGACGGTGCCGGTGGCTTCGCCGTTCGAGGCGAGCAGGCTCATCGCCGCCATCATCGTCTGGCTCTTGCCGGAACCGGATTCGCCGACGACGGCAACAGTCTCGCCTGATTTGACGTGGATATTGATGCCCTTCACCGCCTCCACAACACCGTCGAGGGTGCGGAAGCGGACGCGAAGGTCCTTGACGCTGAGTATGGTTTCGGAAGCAGCCATCTCAACGATCCTTCGGGTCGAGCGCGTCGCGCAGCCCATCGCCGACGAAATTCAGCGCGAACAGCGTGGAGACGAGAAAGAAGGCCGGGAACAAAAGCAGCCAGTTGGCCGAGCCGATGTTCTGGGCGCCGACCGAGATCAGCACGCCCCAGCTGGTCATCGGCTCCTGGACGCCGAGCCCGAGGAACGACAAAAAACTCTCCAGGATGATGACCTGCGGCACCAGCAGCGTCATGTAGATCACCACCGGCCCGAGCAAATTGGGGATGACGTGGCGCAGCAGAATGCCGCGCTGGCCGACGCCCATCGCCTCCGCCGCCTGGACATATTCCTGCCGGCGGATCGACAGCGCCTGTCCGCGCACGATGCGCGCCATGTCGAGCCACAGCACCGCGCCGACCGCCAGGAACATCAGCACGAAGTTCCTGCCGAAGAACACCACCAGCATGATAACGAAGAAGATGAACGGCAAAGAATAGAGCACGTCGACGACACGCATCATCACCTCGTCGACCCTGCCGCCGGCGAGGCCGGCGGTGGCGCCGTAGAGCACGCCGATGACCACGGCCACAATCCCGGCAAGCAGGCCGATGGCCAGCGATATGCGCCCGGCCATCAGCGTTCTGGACAGGAGATCGCGGCCGGTATTGTCGGTGCCGAACAGGAAATATTGCTGCTTGATCGAGGCACTCATCACCATTTCGAGACCGTCCGGCGATTTGCTCTCGATCTTTGTGTTATCAAAGGTGTCGGAACGATCAAGGTAGCGAATGTTGCGGTCGTCGATCGGCTTGGACGATTTGACGGTAACGAACACACGGCTGCCCTCCTGCCGCCACTCCTTGATGTCGACGCGCATGCGCCTGATCGCCTCGTCGAGAGCGCCTTCGATCATGTCGGCCTTCGGATAGGCGGAGAAGCTCGGCGGCGTGCGGACATAGTGGGCATAGATGGTGGTGTATTGGTGCGGCACGAAATAAGGCCCAAACACACTGATGACGGCGATGAAGGCAAGATAATAGAGGCTGAACATGGCCGCGCGATTGGCCTTGAGGCGTGCCCAGGCGTCACCCCACAGGGACCGGCCGACGACCGGTGCGGCAACTGCGATATCAGTCATAGCGCACCCTCGGATCGACGACCCCATAGAGGACGTCGACGATCAGGTTGAAAACGATGGTGAAGAGCGCGATGACCACCACCGTCCCCATCACCAGTGTGTAGTCACGGTTGAGCGCGGCAACGACAAAATGGCGGCCGATGCCCGGGATAGAGAAGATGGTCTCGACGATGATCGAGCCAGTGAGAAGGGCCGCGGCTGCCGGACCCGTGAAGGAGACGATCGGCAGGATGGCGCCGCGCAGTGCATGCTTGACGACGACTGACCAGTCGGACAGGCCGAGAGCGCGCGCGGTGCGGATGTGATGCGAGTGCAGCGATTCGATCATCGAGCCGCGCATCAGGCGGGCAACGATGGCGATCTGCGGCAGAGCGAGCGTCAGTACCGGGCCGACCTTGTTGATGAGGGCTCCATCGCCCCAGCCACCGATCGGCAGCAGCTTCCAGGTCAATCCGAATACAAGCTGGATTACCGGGGCGATGACGAAGGTCGGTATGGTGCTGCCGGCAGTCGCCAGCGCGATCACCGAATAGTCGGCAAGCTTGTTCTGGTTGAGCGCGGCAACAGTGCCGAGCACGCTGCCGAGGAGCAGCGCCAGAACGAGCGCCGAAGCGCCGAGTTGGATCGAGATCGGCAGGCCTTCCCTGAACAGCTCGCCGACGGTGAAATCCGGCATGTTGTAGCTGGGGCCGAAATTGCCGCGCAGAAGATTGCCCAGATAATGGAGGTACTGCAGCCAGAGCGGGTCGTTGAGCCCGAACTGGGCCTCGAGATTGGCTCTGATCTCCGGGCTCAGGCCCCGCTCCTGGTTGAACGGTCCGCCCGGTGCGACGCGTATCAGGAAGAACGCCATGGTCACGATGACGAACAGCGTCGGGATGGCGGTCAGCAGCCGCCGGAATACGTAACGCAGCATCGATGCCCCGCTTGATCCAGAGCAGCGCGCGTCCGGCTGGACGATTGCGCTCTAGCCTTCAAATCTTCGCACCGGCATTGTCGAAAATCGAATCCGGTTCCCGGGCCGATGCGATGGCAAACCAGCACCGCCGCGCATTGAGTTGCGCGGCGGCCTGGCTAGTGGATCAATCCTTGCTGATGAAGCGGGACGGATGGATGTCCATCACATTGTCGTCGAAGCCATGCAGCTTCGAGGAAACGATGTCGTGATAGCTATAGTAGAGGATCGGAATGTTGCCGACCTCATCGACGAGGATGCGCTCGGCCTTGGCGAGTTCCTTCATGCGCTCTTCGGGCTTGCCGCCGGCGGCGGCGGCCTTGTCCATGGCCTCTTCGTATTTCGGGCTGTTGTAGATGGAATAGTTGTTGCCACTGGCCTTGCGGGAGATGCCAAGGAAGGTTTCCGGATCCTTGTAGTCCGCAATCCAGGCGGCACGCGCGACGTCATAGTCGCCCTTCTGCTCGAGGAACGAGTAGTGGGTCTTGGTATCGGTGTTGAGCAGGCTGACCTCGACGCCAAGCGGCTTCAGCTGTTCCTGGATGGCGACAGCGGTGTTCTTGTGGTTTTCCGAGGTGTTGTAGCGGATTTCCATCTTCAACGGATGCTCGGGCGTATAGCCGAGCTTTTCCAGGATTTTCTTGGCTTCATCCTCGCGGTCGATCTGCGACATGTCGGCGTATTTGGCCAGTGCCGGCGTGTAGCCCTCGATGCCCGGAGGCACCATCGAATAGCCGGGCAGCATCGAATTCTGCCAGACTTTTTCGGCGAGGAAGTCGCGATCGATCGCCATCGAGATGGCGTTGCGCAGTTCGACATTGTCCCACGGCGCCTTGTCGGTCTTGATCGCATAATAGTAGGTGCCGAGATATGGTCCGACACGGACCTGGTCGCCGAATTTGGCCTTGAGGTCGGCGAGCTGTTCGGTCGGCAGGTCACCGTAGCTGTCGAGTTCGCCGGCCTCGAAGCGCTTCATCGCAGACGACCGATCCTCGGTCGGGATGTAGTTGACCACGTCGAACTTGACGCTGGCGGCATCCCAGAATTTCGGATTCTTGACCAGCTTCAGATGGTCGTTGGGAATCCACTCCGCTGCTGTAAAGGCCCCGTTGGAGACCAGCTTGCCTGCCTTGATCCAGTCGGCGCCAAGCTTTTCGATAGACGCCTTGTTAACCGGATAGGTCGCCTGATGGGTCAGCATCTCCAGGAAGTAAGGGGTTGGCGCCTTGAGCGTGACTTCGAGGGTATTTGCGTCAATCGCCTTGACGCCCATATCCTCCGGCTTGCCCTTCTTGGTGTTGACTTCCTCGGCACCCTTCACTGGATAGAGCATGGAAGCGTATTCGGCAGCGGTGGCCGGATCTTCCAGCCGACGGAACGAATAAACGAAATCGTCCGCCGTCACCGGGCTGCCATCCGACCAGAGGCCGCCCTTGCGCAGCTTGAAGGTGTAGACAGTGCCGTCGTCGGACACCGTCCAGCTTTCGGCGGCGCCCGGAATGAGGTTCGTCTTCTTGTCATGCATGACGAGGCCCTGGAACAGGTCGCGTATGATATCGGCTTCGTAGACCGTCGAGGTCTTGTGCGGATCGAGCGTCTCCGCTTCGGCGGCGGCCCCGCGGTTGTAGACAGTTTCGGCGAAAGCCGGCGTGTAGAACGTACCGGCGGCCAAGACCATGGTCGTGGCGAGTACCGTCGCCTTCAGCACATGTTTCAGCATGGAGTTCTCCCTAATGACGTCGCCCTTCAGCCACGTCTCTAAGTGTTGACGCCCCGAAACCGATTGGCTGGTTCCTTTCGAGCGCGCAGCCGGTTCCCTTTCCGGCAGCTGGTGGCCAAACAGTAACGTGGAGATTTTTTATTTCAACAGACTCTCGGGGTCACCCAAAGTAAGGCGCCGGGACAGTCGCCTTGCGAGCTGCCAATCAATGGTCGAAATCATTGGCCTTGGCTGCGTTTCATCGCCCAGAAAACGCCCGTCCGTGGGAGATAATCTGGCGGATCATTTCAGTTTGCGAGAATGTATTAATTAGTTTTTAGTCAACCATGGGTTACATATTTGGGCGGCTTCGGCACATCTCTCTTAAGTTCCGTGGACAAGGGCAATGGATAAGACAGACAGTAAAACTGTCTCATTAGCGGCAAAAAACATACGCCAATTAAGGACAAAGCTACGCCTGATTGGGGAAGAATCTGGAACTTCTGCGGTCGAATTCGCCCTGCTTTCACCGGTCTTTATCCTGCTCCTGCTCGGAATGGTTGCATACGGTATCTATTTTGGTGCAAGCAACTCCTTGCAGCAAATCGCCGCCGATGCCGCCCGCACTGCAATTGCCGGATTGAACCAAACCGAGCGCCGGGCGCTGGTGGCGAGTTTCGTCAAAAACAATGCCAGTGGATACCCGTTCGTCGATTCCGGCAAGCTGACCTATCAGGCGACGGACAGCACGGCCGACGGAAATCAGTTCGTCGTGTCGATCCAGTACGATGCCAGCAACCTGCCGATCTGGAACCTGTTGCCAAGCCTTGCAATGCCGCAAACCACGATCTCGCGCAGATCGACCATCAGGATTGGAGGCATCTGAAATGCCACATTGCTTGGTGAGGAGCATCGACCGGATCGGGCGCTCGATGTTTGGTGACGTGAAGGCGAACTTTGCCGTCATGACGGCGCTGATAGCGCCATTCGCGCTGGGGCTGGCGGCCTTCGCTGTTGACGAAGGTTCGATCTACACGGAGCGCAGGGAAGCCCAGGCCATGACCGATCTGGCGGCGATCACCGCGGCATCGAACATCAACAATATGGAAGCCGCGGCAGTAACGACGCTCAGCGACAACCGAATGCCCGGCATCATTGTTCAAAAGCCAGGTCAGACAATCGTTCCCACGGTTGGAAAAACCGTCGTGTCGGTCACCGGCGGCCGATACTCAGCGGTGTCCTCCGTTGGTGTCGACAAGCGCTTCGAGGCCGGTAAAACGCCTTACAACGCCGTTCGCGTCACTCTGCAAAAAATCCCCGCCCGGTATTTCGCCAGTTCGCTCATCCCTACTCCGGTTGTCGGCACCGAAGCCATTGCCAGCGTAACCCCGCAAGCGATGTTCTCGGTCGGGTCCAGGCTCCTCAGCGTCAATGGCGGCATCCTCAACGCGCTTCTCAGCAAGTTGTTGGGCGCCAACATCTCGCTCAGCGTCATGGACTACAACGCGCTGATCTCGGCCGATGTCAACGTGCTTTCGTTCGTCGATGCCCTTGCCGTGCAGTTGCAACTGACAGGTGTCAGCTATTCCGACGTGCTGGCGTCAAAAGCGACGGTAGGCCAGATCGCGACCGCCATGGCCAATGCGTCCGGGTCGGGCAGCGCCAGCAAACTTGTGTTGCAGACGATCGCGTCCAGGGCCACCAACACGGTCAAGATACCCCTCAATCATCTTGTCGATCTTGGCTCGATCGGCAAGCTCGGCCTCGGACAAAAGTCTCCTGGCTTTTCCGTCGACGCAAGCGCGATGGGCATGCTGGGTGCCGCCGCCTCGCTGGCCAATGGCTCAAACCAGGTCCAGGTCGATCTCGGCGCCACTATTCCGGGACTTACCTCCACCACGCTCGCCATCGCCATCGGTGAACCGATGCAATATTCACCCTGGCTGGCCGTCGGCGAAAAAGGCACCGTGGTGCGCACCGCGCAGACACGAATCAAGCTGGTCACCACAGTCGGCATCGGCAATTCCAATCTCGGCGGCGGCATCAGTCTGCTGTCCGTCAACCTGCCTCTGCATGTCGAAGTCGCCTATGCGGAAGCTAAGCTAACCGACATCAGCTGCCCGACGGGCCGGCCGGATAGCATCAAGGTCTCGATCGCCGCGCAGCCAGGCGTGGCCTCGCTGCACCTTGCCGCCAGCGACGCCGACAACAACCCATCGGCCTTCGCCGATTTCAGCAATCCGCAATCGTTCTCCGACGCCACGATTGCACAGGTAAGCGTGAAGCTTCTGCTGCTTACCCTCAATCTGCTCGATGTGAAGGGTTCGTCCTCACTTGCCATCACCAACAACGATCCGACCACATTGACGTTCGACAGCACCGATATCGCCAACAAGACGATAAAAACTGTCGCCACAAAAAACCTGACGCAATCGCTCACGACATCGCTGGTCAGCGGCCTCTCGCTCTCGGTCAATGCACTGGGCCTCGGGCTGGACGTGACGGCCCTGCTCGGAACGGTGAAGCCGGCGGTGGTAACGGTTCTGAACGGCGTGACGGCGCCTGTCGACGCACTGGTCTATAACGTGCTTGCGGCGCTTGGTATGCATGTGGGCGAGGCCGATGTTCGGGTTGTCGGCGCGACTTGCGGGCGCTCCGTGCTCGTTCAATGAGATGACGAAATAGAGCTCAGCCGATCCGGCCGAGGAAGCAGCCGAGCGGCGGCTGCGACAGAGTTCTTTCCTGCAAGACCCCGTCAGCACCGCCAAGATCTACCAGCTCTATCGCATCCAGATCCGGCGGCAATTGCCAGCCGGCGGGCTCGTCGGCGAAATTGAAGACACAGAGCAGCTTTTCGTCACCGCCTTCTCGAATGAAAGCAAG
Organism: Mesorhizobium sp. ISC25; assembly: GCF_042295465.1. Classification (NCBI taxonomy): domain Bacteria; kingdom Pseudomonadati; phylum Pseudomonadota; class Alphaproteobacteria; order Hyphomicrobiales; family Phyllobacteriaceae; genus Mesorhizobium; species Mesorhizobium sp. ISC25. The sequence goes on from NZ_CP135441.1 coordinate 2,202,802, forward strand.
GACGTCGCCTTCGGCATCGAGGAACCGGATCGAGCCTCGAACCAGCGCCGGATGCTGCTTGCGCAAGGCCAGCATCGCCCGGTAGCTCGCCAGGACGGACGTTTGCTCGCCGTACTGGACGTCGACCGCCCGGGCGCGATGGCTTGCCGGGATTGGAAGCCACGGCTTGCCGGTCGAAAAGCCGGCATTGTCGACGCTAGCCTCCCAGACCATCGGCGTTCGGCACCCATCCCGCCCCTTGATTGCCGGCCAGAAGCGGACGCCGAAAGGATCGCGCAAATCCTCGAAGGCCAGTTCGGCCTCCTCCAGCCCGAGCTCCTCGCCCTGGTAGAGGCAGATTGATCCGCGCAGGCAGGAAAGCAGCACAATCGAGAATTTCGCCAGCTTGTCCGGCGCGCCGCCCTGCCTTGCCCAGCGGCTGACATGGCGCACGACATCGTGGTTGGAAAATGCCCAGCAAACCCAGCCGTCGAACACCGTACTCTCGAAGGCCTCGACACAGCCACGCACATGCGCCGCCGAGAATTGCGGGCCGAGCAGGTCGAAGGTGTAGGACATTTGGAGCTTGTCGCCACCGCCGGTATAGGCGGCGAGTGTCTGCAACGAACGGGTTTCGTCGCCAATCTCGCCGACCGCGGCGCGGCCTTCATATTCGTCAAGCAAGGCCCGGAAGCGCCTGAGGAAAGCCAGGTTTTCCGGCTGGCTCTTGTCGAACAGATGCTCCTGGTAAAGATAGGTGCTGGTTGCCGTATTGATGCCGGCGACGCTTTCCGCCAAAGGCGGGTTGCTGCGCAGCCAGCGGTCGTGGACATAGTAGTTGACCGTGTCCAGCCGAAACCCGTCGACGCCGCGCTCGAGCCAGAACCGCACCGTTTCCAGCAAGGCGTCCTGCACCTGCGGATTGTGGAAATTAAGGTCCGGCTGCGAGGCGAGGAAATTGTGGAGGTAATATTGCCTGCGCGTTGCGTCCCATTCCCAGGCCGGGCCGCCGAAAAGCGACAGCCAGTTGTTGGGGGCGGTGCCGTCGGGCTTCGCATCGGCCCAGACGTACCAGTCGGCCTTGGGGTTGTCGCGGCTCGTGCGGCTTTCGACGAACCATTCGTGCCGATCCGACGAATGCGACAAGACCTGGTCGATGATCACCTTCAGGCCGAGTCGATGCGCCTCTGCAATCAGCGCGTCGAAATCCTCTGATGTGCCGAACATCGGATCGACGGCGCAGTAATCCGAAACGTCGTAGCCCATGTCGGCCATTGGCGACTTGAAGAAAGGCGACAGCCAGACTGCGTCGACACCAAGCGATGCGACATGGGCCAGCCTCGAGGTGATGCCGCTGAGATCGCCGCTGCCGTCGCCTGTCCTGTCCTGGAAGGAACGCGGGTAGATCTGGTAGATGACGCAGCCGCGCCACCATTCGGCATTGTCAGCCATCATGGCTCTCCTCTGCGCCCGCCTGCGCGGTCCTGCGTTCGATCATGAACATGACCGTTCGCCCAGGCACCGGCCGTGAGATATCGCAAGAATCGGTTTCGGTGGCCGTGCGCCAATGAAAACCCGCCCGTACCGGCAGCGTGAACATGCAGGCCCGGCGGTCGCCGTTGATGATCACTGCAAAACGACTGTCCCGATCGCTAGTGAGAACCATGACCAGCCGATGCCGCCTAGCGTCGTGCCAGGCTGCCTCGTCAAGCGTCACGCCGGTTTCCGTCAGCCAGGCAACGTCTGGCATTTCCGAGCCGGCCGCTGGCTCGCCGGTGAGAAAGCTTGTGTCCAAAAATGCCGGCACAGCACGACGCATCTTGGCGAGCAGAACGGTGTACTGCTCGAGCGCCTGGTCGCGCCCGGCCCAGTCGAGCCAGGTGATGTCATTGTCCTGCGCGTAGGCGTTGTTGTTGCCGCGTTGCGTGCGGCCGAACTCGTCGCCGGCCGTCAGCATGATCGTGCCGCGCGAGGCAAAGAGCGTCGCCAGCAGAGCGCACAGGTCATCGAAACGGGCCGTAACGATCGCGCGGTCGTCGGCCTGGCCCTCGACGCCATTGTTCCAGGACAGGTTATCGTCGTGACCATCGCTGTTCTGTTCGCCATTGGCCTCGTTGTGCTTGTGCTCATAGGCAACGATATCGGCCAGCGTCATGCCGTCATGTGCAGCGATGAAATTGACGCTGCGGCTCGTTGTCTGGCCTGCTTGGGAAAAGACGTCGGACGAACCGGCAAGCCGCGTCGCCAGCGCACCGATCATGCCGCCGTCGCCGCGCCAGAAGCGGCGGATATCGTCACGGTATTTGTCGTTCCATTCGAGGAAGGGCGGCGGAAAATTGCCGAGCTGATAGCCATCCGGTCCGATGTCCCAAGGCTCGGCGATCAGCACCCGGTCGCCAAGAACAGGGTCGTTGCGGATGGCGTTCAGAAGCTGCGCATCAGCGTCGAAAACGCCGTCAACGCGGCCGAGGATCGGCGCCAGATCAAAGCGGAACCCGTCGACACCGGCGCGCTGGGCAAAGTGACGAAGTGCGTCGAGGACCATTTCCCGGACGACAGGATGGTCGCAGGCGAGCGTATTGCCGGTTCCGGTGTCATTGACCAGAGCGCCGTCGGCCTCGTGCCGGTAGTAGGCGCGGTTGTCGAGCCCGCGCAGCGACAATGTCGGGCCGAGCCGGTCGCTTTCGCCGGTGTGGTTGAACACCAGGTCGAGGATGGTGCCGATGCCGGCCTCACGCAGCGCGGCAACCGTGGCGCGCAACTCGGCCAGACCACCGGGCGCCAGTCGCGGATCGAGCGCCATGAAGGTCACGGGATTATAACCCCAGGCGTTGCGCAGACCGAGCGGCGGCAAATGCCGTTCGTCGATCGATGCAGTCACCGGCATCAACTCAATGGCTGCGACGCCGAGTTTTTGCAGGTACTCGATAACAAGGGGATGAGCGAGCGCTGCAATGGTGCCGCGTTGCTTCTCGGGAATGTCCGGATGCAGCTTTGTGAAGGCGCGTACCGGCACTTCGTAGATGAGGCCGCCGGGCCGAAACAAAGGCGGCAATGCGGGCAAGGGTTCCGGCAAGGCGCCAGCAATGGCCTTCGGCATCAGCGACGCCGTGTCGGCCCCCTCGCCCCGGCGCGCGACCAGCCGGCCGTCATAGGCATAGGGCCTGTCGATCTCGACGGCATAGGGATCGGCCAGCAGCTTGTCGGGATCGAACCAGAGACCGTGTTCCGGCGCGTAGTCGCCGTCGGCGCGGAACCCATATCGGGTGCCGGCGGCGAGACCGGCAACAAAAAGCGTATGCACGCCGTCGCCCTCGGGCTGGAGTTCAAGCCGCTCGATCTCGCGGTTGCCGCGCTCGTCGAAGATCGAGACCCAGATGCGCCGAGCCGACGAGGACCATGCGGCGAAGCGGATACCTTCCTTGGTGATGGTTGCGCCGAGCTGGCTCACGCGGACCAACCTTGTTGTTGAGCAGCGCAAAGGTTCGGGATTGGCCGAGCAGGCCTCTCCAACTTCATCATTCCTGGGCGAAGCAGGAGCGAAGCTTCGTCGCGAAGACCCTGGGATCCATGCCGTGGCCTCGGCCGAAGTGCACGGCCGAACAGAATTCTGCACCGGGGCATCGCTCCGGAGTCATGGCATGGATCCTGGGGTCTGCGCCGCGTCGCTTCGCTCCTTGCTTCGCCCCAAGATGACGAAACGACAGGTGTTGTGGTCGATCTCCAAGGCATTCGATCCGCCAGCGCAAGCACATCCGACCTGTCAAATATCTGCGTCGCGAAAGCAGCACCCCGATCGGCAATACGGTCCAACCCTCCTGATAAGCGCGAGGACAAAGTTGGACGCCAAGCTCACGTAATCACGCTCGGCTTGGCGCGGCCGGTATGGCTGCGAATCCCGGCGATATCGTCGGCGGCCGCAATCAGGTCGGCAAGCGCCTCCTGGGTGTCGAGATCGTGGCGGCTGTTGTCCGGCTCGTAGCGCTCCACATAAAGACGTAGCGTCGCGCCCGAGGTGCCGGTGCCTGACAGGCGGAAGACGACGCGTGAGCCGCCTTCGAACAACACCCTGATGCCCTGGTTCTTGCTGACCGAGCCGTCGACCGGATCGTGATAGGCGAAATCATCGGCGCTGGCGATCGTCATGCCGCGCACGCTGGCGCCAGGCAGCGAGCCAAGCTTGGCGCGCAGCTCGTCGACAAGCGCATTGGCGCGATCGGTCTCGACCTCCTCGTAGTCGTGGCGCGAATAGTAGTTACGGCCATAGGCCGCCCAATGCTGGGTGACGATCTGCTTGGCGCTTTCGCCGCGCACGGCAAGGATGTTGAGCCACAAAAGCACGGCCCACAGGCCGTCCTTTTCGCGGACATGGTTGGAGCCGGTCCCGGCACTCTCCTCGCCGCAGATCGTTGCCATGCCGGAATCGAGCAAATTGCCGAAAAATTTCCAGCCGGTTGGCGTCTCATAGATGCCGATTCCGAGCTTTTCGGCGACCCGGTCGGCAGCACCGCTGGTCGGCATCGAACGGGCGATGCCTTTCAGCCCGGCCTTGTAGCCCGGCGCCAGATGGGCGTTGGCGGCGAGCATCGCCACCGAATCCGACGGGGTGATGAAAATGCCCTTGCCGATGATCAGGTTGCGGTCGCCGTCGCCGTCGGAGGCAGCGCCAAAGTCTGGCGCATCCGGCCCCATCATCTCGTCGTAGAGGTGTTTTGCGTGGACCAGATTGGGATCGGGATGGTGGCCGCCGAAATCCGGCAGCGGAATGAAATTGCGGGCGGTGCCGTTCGGCGCGCCTAGCCGGTTTTCGAGGATCTCCTTGGCATAGGGGCCGGTCACCGCATGCATCGCGTCGAAGCGCATGCGGAAACCCGATTTGAACAGCGCCCGCAAGGCATCGAAATCGAACAGGCTTTCCATCAGTTCGGCATAATCGGCGACCGGATCGATGATCTCGACGGTCATGTCAGCCGTCTTGACCGTGCCGATCGTGTCGATGTCGACCGGTCCGATATCGGCGATCTTGAAGCTTAAGATCGCCTTGGTTTTTTCGAAGATCGCGTCGGTCAGCTTTTCCGCCGCCGGGCCGCCATTGCCGGCATTGTACTTGATGCCGAAATCCTCATGCGGGCCACCCGGATTGTGGCTGGCCGACAGGATGATGCCGCCGAAGGTCTTGTATTTGCGGATGACATGCGAAGCGGCGGGCGTCGACAGGATGCCGCCCTGCCCGACCATCACCTTGCCGAAGCCGTTTGCCGCGGCCATGGCGATGGCCTTCTGGATGACCTCGCGGTTATAGAAGCGGCCGTCGCCGCCGATCACCAGGGTTTTTCCCTCGAATCCGTCCAGCGCGTCGAAGATCGACTGGATGAAGTTCTCGGCATAGTGCTCCTGCTGGAACACCGGGACCTTTTTACGCAGCCCGGAGGTGCCGGGCTTCTGGTCGGGATAGGGTTTGGTGGCGATAGTGCGGATCATCAGTCAGGCAGCCCTTTTCGAAAGCAGCAAGCGATAGAGTTCGACATATTTTTCGGCGCTTTTGTCCCACGACACGTCGGCCTTCATGCCTTGCCGCTGCATCGACGTCCACACCGCGGGATTGGCATGCGCCTCGACAAGGCGGCGGACGGCGTGCAGCAAGGCGCCGGCATTGGCGGGGGCAAACTGGAAACCGGTCGCCACGCCGGCCGAGATGGCGGCTTCGTTGGCATCGATGACCGTGTCGGCAAGGCCGCCGGTGCGGGCGACGACCGGCACACAGCCATAGCGCAGGCCGTAAAGCTGTGTCAGCCCGCAAGGTTCGAAGCGCGACGGGATGATGATGGCGTCGCAGCCGCCCTGCATGGTGTGGGAGAGTCCCTCGTCATAGCCGACGACGACGCCGATGCGACCACGATGGCGGGCTGCGGCGGCAAGCAACGCGCCTTCCAGCCCAGCGTCGCCAGACCCAAGGATTGCCAGCCGTGCACCTGCCGCGACAATGCCATCGACGGCCGCCGCCAGTATGTCCATGCCCTTTTGCCAGGTCAGCCGGCTGACGACGCAGACGATCGGGCTATCATCGCGATCGAGGCTGAAACGGTCCTCGACCGCGGCCTTGTTGGGCATTCGCGCCTTAAGCGTCTTTGCCGTGTAATTGGAGACCAGATGCTTGTCGGTTTCCGGGTTCCAGATCTCGGTATCGATGCCGTTGACGATGCCATGGAGATCGACGGAGCGCATGTTGATCAGGCCGTCGAGGCCCATGCCGAATTCGGGCAAGCGGATTTCCTGCGCATAGGTCGGGCTGACCGTGGTGATCGCCCAGGCGGCCTGCAGGCCGGCCTTGAGGAAGCCGACGCCGCCATAATATTCGACGCCGTCGAGCGCCATCGCCGGTGCCGGCAGGCCAAGCTCGCCAAAAATGCCGGCGCCGAACTGGCCCTGGAAGGCGAGGTTGTGCACGGTGATCATCGACGGCGTGCCGACCGCCTTGCCGTAGCGCATGTAGGCGAGCGTCATCGCCGACTGCCAGTCATGGGCATGGACGATATCGGGCAGGTAGCCTGAGATCGCGCCGCCGGCAATATCACCGCCTACCTGGCTCAAGGCCGCGAACCGCCGCCAATTGTCCGGCCAATCGGCGCCGGTCGCGTTGCCGTATGGGCCGCCGGGGCGGTCGAAAAGATGCGGCGCGTCAAGCACGAACAGGTCGAGCCCGGCGATCTGGACGGCATGCACCGAAGCCTTGCCGCCCTGCAGCAATGAATATTGCTGAACCGCCTTCTTTTTCCTGAAGGCGCCCATCACCTGGGGATAGCCCGGGACGAGCGTGCGCATGGTGACGCCGTTGCCGGCCAACGCCACGGGCAAGGCGCCAGTCACGTCGGCGAGCCCTCCGGTCTTGACCAGCGGAAAGATCTCGGGCGCCACCGACAGAACCTGCATGCACTACGATCCCAGCCTGTTGATCATGTCCTGCGTGACGAGGCAGATGCCTTTTTCCGAAACGCGGAAACGCTTGGCGTCGAGGACAGGATCCTCGCCGACCACCAGCCCCTCCGGGATCCTGACGCCGTGATCGATGACCACGCGCTTCAGCCTGGCGTTGCGGCCGACATGGACGTCGGGCAGCATGACGACCTCCTCCAGCGTCGAATAGGAATTGATGCGCGCGCCAGTGAAGATCAGGCTTCGCTTCAGCGAAGCGCCCGAAACGATGCAATCGCCCGACACGAGAGACGACACGGCCGACCCGCGGCGGCCATCCTCGTCATGCACGAACTTTGCCGGCGGCTTCAATTCGGCATAGGTCCAGATCGGCCAGTCGCGGTCGTAGAGATCAAGTTCCGGCGTGATGTCGGTCAGGTCGATATTGGCTTCCCAATAGGCGTCGACCGTGCCGACGTCGCGCCAATAGGCCTCGTTCTCGGCGGTCGAGCGCACGCATGATTTGGCGAAGCGATGCGCGATCGCCTTTCCGTGTTCGACGATGTAAGGGATGATGTCCTTGCCGAAGTCGCGGCTCGAGCCGGGCTCCGCCGCATCGCGACGCAATTGCTCCATCAGGAACTTGGTCTTGAACACATAGATGCCCATCGAGGCCAGCGCAAAATCCGGCTTGTCGGGAATGCCCGGCGGATCGGCGGGCTTTTCGATGAAGGAGATGATGGTGTCCTTGTTGTCGACATGCATGACGCCGAAGCCGGTGGCTTCCATGCGCGGCACTTCGAGGCAGCCGACTGTGACGTCGGCGCCGGCCTCGACATGCTGGCGCAGCATCAATTCGTAGTCCATTTTGTAGATATGGTCGCCGGCCAGGATGACCATGTATTCCGGCCCATAGGCCTCGATGATGTCGATGTTCTGGTAAACGGCGTCGGCGGTGCCCTCGTACCATTGCGTTTCCGACACACGCTGGCTGGCCGGCAAAATGTCGAAGCTCTCGTTGCGCTCGGGCCTCAGGAAGTTCCAGCCGCGCTGCAGGTGGCGGATCAGCGAATGCGCCTTGTACTGGGTGGCGACGCCGAGGCGGCGGATACCGGAATTGAGCGCATTGGACAGCGCGAAATCGATGATGCGGGTCTTGCCGCCGAAATAGACCGCCGGCTTGGCGCGGCGGTCGGTCAGTTCCTTGAGCCGGCTGCCACGGCCGCCGGCCAGCACGTAAGCCATGGCGTCGCGTGCCAGCGGCTGTGTTCGTTTTATTTCAGCCATTCCTATCCTCCCAGGTTAGATGCTCCAGACATAGCTCAGTCCGGGACGAATTCGAGCATGATCGTCGACAGCGGCGGCAAAAGCATCGTTGCCGAAATGCCTCCTCCTTCCGCCCGAGCCTCGACGCCGCCGCTATTGCCCTTGCCGGAACCGCCATAATCCGTGGCATCGGTGTTGATGATCTCGCGCCATTTTCCGGCCTGCGGCAACGGCACGCGGTAATTGTCGCGCGGCACCGGCGTGAAGTTGGAAATGACGGCGACCGGATTGCCGCCCGGCGCGCTGCGTAGCCAGGCAAATACCGAGTTCGCGCTGTCGTCGACGATCAGCCAGGAAAAGCCCTCCGGCTCGCAGTCGCGGGCATGCAGCGCCGGGCGCGAGCGGTAAAGATAGTTCAGATCGCGCACCGTCTGCCAGACGCCGCGGTGGAGCCGGAAATCGAGCAGGTTCCAGTCGAGCGCGCGCGCCTCGCTCCACTCGCGGCGCTGTGCGAACTCCTGGCCCATGAACAACAGCTTCTTCCCGGGATAGCCCCACATGAAGGCGTAATAGGCGCGCAGCGTCGCGAATTTCTGCCAGTCGTCGCCGGCCATCTTGTTGAGCAGCGTGCCCTTGCCGTGCACCACTTCGTCATGGGACAGCGGCAGCACGAAATTCTCGCTGAAGGCGTAGACCAGGCCGAAGGTGATGTCGTTGTGGTGATGCTTGCGGAAGATCGGCTCCTTGGAGAGATATTCCAAAGTGTCGTGCATGAAGCCCATGTTCCATTTGAAACCGAAGCCCAGTCCGCCTTCATGCACCGGCTGCGAGACTTTCGGCCACGAGGTCGATTCCTCGGCGATGGTCATCACACCCGGATGGTGGCCGTAGACCTCCTTGTTCATACGCTGCAGGAAGCTGACCGCTTCGAGATTCTCGCGCCCGCCCTTCTCGTTGGGAATCCATTCACCGGCCTTACGCGAATAATCGAGATAAAGCATCGAGGCGACCGCATCGACGCGCAGACCGTCGACGTGATATTTCTCTGCCCAGAACAGCGCATTGTTGACCAGGAACGAAATCACCTCGCGACGACCGAAATTATAGATCGCGGTGTTCCAGTCGGGATGGAAGCCCTTGCGCGGATCGGCATGTTCGTAGAGTGCGGTGCCGTCGAACTTTGCCAGACCGTGTTCGTCAACCGGGAAATGCGCCGGCACCCAGTCGAGGATGACGCCGATGCCGGCGCGGTGAGCACCGTCGACGAAGCGGGCAAAACCGTCCGGATCGCCAAAGCGGGCAGTCGGCGCATAGAGACCCGTCGTCTGGTAGCCCCAGGACGGGTCATAAGGGTGTTCGGAGATCGGCATGAATTCGATGTGGGTAAAACCGGTCTCGACCACGTAAGGGATCAGCCTGTCGGCGAGCTCGTCCCACGACAGGAAGCTGCCGTCGTCGTGAAGCCGCCATGACCCGGCATGGACCTCGTAGATCGATACGGCTTCGCGCCTGTGGTCGGCATTGCGCCAGTAGTTCCGGTGCGCCTCGTCGCCCCATTCATGCGCCGGCGGCAATGCCGTCACCGAGGCGGTGGCCGGGCGCAGTTCGGACTTGAAGGCGAACGGATCTGCCTTGAGCGGCAATCTCACGCCATCCGGCCCGATGATCTCGTACTTATACGGGCGGCCAGCGCCGATGTCGGGAATGAACAGCTCCCAGATGCCGGTGTCGCGGCGGACGCGCATGGTGTGCCTGCGGCCGTCCCACTCGTTGAAGTCGCCGACCACCGAGACGCGCCTTGCATTGGGCGCCCACACCGCAAAATGCACGCCCGATGCACCTTCATGGTCGATGAGATGGGCGCCGAGCTTGTCGAACAGCCTGAGATGCGATCCTTCGGCGATGTAATAATCGTCCAGCGGGCCGAGCACGGGGCCGAAGGAATATGGATCGGTCAGCCACCAGTCACCGCCGGAATTCCTGGCATGATAGCGCAGCGGCTGGCGTTTGCGCAGCGACAGTTTGCCTTCGAAGAAACCGCGATCGTCGCGTCTCGACAGCTCGCCGGCCTTCTTGCCGGTCAGCGTGTAGGCGGTGACGACCTCGGCATGAGGGACGAAGCAGCGGGCGACAAAGCCCTTCCCCGCCTCATGCACGCCGAGCACGGCAAACGGGTCGCCATGCGTGCCGGCGACAATCGCCGCGACATCGCCGGCTGGCGCCAGTCCGTCCGGCCCGCTTGTCGCAACGGTCGCGCGCGGCTTGCTCATCAGGCAGTGTCCCTCCTCGGGCACCAAGTGTGTGTTTCTAGTGAAGTTTTGAATTCGACAGTCGCAGGCCGCCTGACCTTCCAAGGGATGCGAAGGTCAAATCACTCCACTAGGGCCACATTGTTCCTGGTCTCATGCAATCACATCAGGCGGGCACGTGCCAGATGTCTTTCGCATATTGGCGGATCGTGCGGTCGGACGAGAACCAGCCGACGCGGGCGACATTGCGGATCGCTCTGGCGTACCAGTCCGGGCTGTTGCGCCAGACGGCATCGACGTCGCGCTGGGTGGCGGCGTAGGCATCGAAATCCGCAGCGACCATGAACCAGTCGCTCTGGTAAAGGCCGTTGATCAGGTCGCGATAACGGTCCGGATCGCCAGGCGAAAAGACCCCGGACGAAACCGCGGCAAGCGCCTGCGCCAATTCAGGCGATCCCTCGATTGCGACGCGCGGATCGTAACCATTGTTGCGCCGCTCGGCGACTTCCTCTGTGGTCAGGCCGAAGATGAAGATGTTGTCGTCGCCGACGCATTCCTTGATCTCGACGTTGGCGCCGTCGAGCGTGCCGATGGTCAGCGCGCCGTTCAGCGCGAACTTCATGTTGCCGGTGCCGGACGCTTCCATGCCGGCGGTCGATATCTGCTCCGAAAGATCGGCGGCCGGCATCATGATCTCGGCAAGGCTGACATTGTAGTTCGGCACGAACACCACTTTCAGCAAACCGCGCACCGCCGGGTCGCGGTTGATGACCCGGGCGACGTCGTTGGCAAGTTTGATGATCAGCTTGGCGTTGTGATAGCTGGGCGCCGCCTTGCCGCCGAAGAATTTGACGCGGGGCATCCAGTCGCGCTCCGGATGCGAGCGGATCTGGTCGTAAAGCGCGACCGCTTCGAGAATGTTCAAGAGCTGGCGCTTGTATTCGTGGATGCGCTTGACCTGGATGTCGAACAGCGCCGAGGGGTCGACCTTGATACCGAGGCGGTCGGCAACGAGATTGGCAAGCCTCGTCTTGTTCGCCCGTTTGACAGCGGCGAACTTGTCGCGGAAGGCGGCGTCCTCGGCGAAAGGATCAAGCCGCTTTATCTCGTTGATGTCGTCGAGGAAACCGTCGCCGATCGCCTCTCGGGTGAGTGCCGTGAGGCCGGGATTGCACTGTATCAGCCAGCGCCGCGGCGTGATCCCGTTGGTCTTGTTGTTGATGCGGTCCGGGTAGAGCTTGTGAAGGTCGGCAAACACCGTCTCCTTCATCAGCTCGGTATGCAGTGCCGAGACGCCGTTGATCGAGTGCGAGCCGACAAAGGCCAGATTGCCCATGCGCACGCGGCGATCGCCATTTTCCTGGATCAGCGAGATGCGGCTGATCTGCTCGTCCGAGAACTGGTCGGAGGCGCGCGCCTCGAGCAGCACCTCGGCGTTGATGGCGTAGACGATCTGCATGTGGCGCGGCAACAGCCGCTCGAATAGCGGCACGGGCCAGCTTTCCAGCGCTTCGGGAAGCAGCGTGTGGTTGGTGTAGCCGAAGGTGCGCCTGGTGATGCTCCAGGCCTGATCGAAATCCATGCCGTGGACATCCATCAACAGGCGCATCAGCTCGGGGACGGCGATGGCCGGGTGGGTGTCGTTGAGATGGATCGCCGCCTTGTCGGGCAGCGATTGCAGGTCGCCATACTGGCTGAGATGACGCTGGACGATGTCCTGCAGCGAGGCGGTGGAGAAGAAATACTCCTGCCTGAGCCGCAACTCCTGGCCCGCCTTGTGGGAATCTGCGGGGTAAAGGACGCGCGACAACGCATCGGCCTTGTTGCTTTCGGCGAGCGCACCGATGTGATCGCCGGCGTTGAACTTGTCGAGCAGGATCGGGTCGACCGGCATGCCGGACCACAGACGCAGCGTGTTGACGCGGTTGGCCCGCCAGCCGACAACCGGCGTATCGTAAGCAACGGCCAGAACATGTTCGGTCGGCTTCCAGACGTGCCGCTCGAGCCGGCCGTCCTTCGAGGTGACCGATTCCACCGAGCCGCCGAAGCCGACCTCGAAGGAGCGTTCGCGGCGCTCGAACTCCCAGGGGTTGCCGTGATCGAGCCATGTCTCGGGCAGCTCCACCTGCCAGCCGTCATGGATCTCCTGCCGGAACATGCCGTTGGCGTAGCGGATGCCGTAGCCATGCGCGGGGATATTGACGGTAGCCATACTTTCCATGAAGCAGGCGGCGAGCCGGCCAAGACCGCCATTGCCAAGGGCAGCGTCCGGTTCGAGCGCGGCAATGATGTCGAGGTCGACGCCAAGCGACGACAGCGCCTCGCGCATATTGTCCATCAGGCCGAGATTGGAGAAGGCATCGCGCATCAGGCGGCCGATGAGGAATTCCAGCGACAGGTAGTAGACGCGCTTTTCCTGCTGGGCGTAGGCCTCTTGGGTCGCCTGCATCCAGTGATCGACGATGCGGTCGCGCACAACCTTGATCGAGGCGGTGAGCCAATCGTACTGTGTTGCAACGTTGGTGCCCTTACCGACCCTGTATTTGAGGGCCTGCAAGACTTCCTCGGCGAGCGTCTTGGGATCCGGGTTTTCGAGCGTGGGCAGAGGAGCTTCGGTTGTCATCGCGCGCGTCATGCTGCCTCTCGTGAAATTGCCAGGATCATGCGGCTTTCACCATCTGTGCCAATGCTAACGCATCTCACCGAATGTTCAATCGATTCAGGCGACCGCAAGCCGGGTTGCCCTGCGGCAATTTGGTATTTTGAAACAGCGCGTTTGGGCCCCTCGGCGATGGCCTCAAATTCTTGCTCAAGCCGCCAGCGCCGCTTCCGGCGGCACCTTGGCGCCGGTCATGAAGGCGACCGCGTCGGACATCGTATACTGCTTCGGATCGATCACGCACAGGCGACGGCCGAGCCGGTGAATGTGGATGCGGTCCGCCACCTCGAAGACATGCGGCATGTTGTGTGAAATCAGCACGATCGGCAGGCCCCGCTTCTTCACGTCGAGGATCAATTCGAGCACGCGGCGGCTCTCCTTGACGCCAAGTGCTGCCGTCGGCTCATCCATGATCACCACCCGACTGCCAAACGCGGCGGCGCGCGCCACTGCCACGCCCTGGCGTTGACCGCCGGAGAGAGTTTCCACGGCCTGGCTGATGTTCTGGATGGTCATCAGGCCAAGTTCGGTGAGCTTGTCGCGGGCACGCTTTTCCATCGCCGGGCGGTCGAGCATGCGCAGCCATTCGCCGAGGAACCCCGGCTTGCGGATCTCCCGGCCGAGGAACATGTTGTCGGCGATGGACAGCGCCGGCGACAGAGCCAGGTTCTGATAGACTGTTTCGATGCCGGCCTCGCGGGCCTCCATCGGCGATTTGAAGGCAATGGGCTTGCCTTCAAGTCGTATCTCACCTTCGTCGGGCACGACCGCGCCGGAAATCGCCTTGATAAGCGACGACTTGCCGGCGCCATTGTCGCCTATGACGGCAAGGATTTCGCCCGGATAGAGATCGAAATCGGCATTGTCGAGGGCGGTGACGCGGCCATAGCGCTTGACCAGACCGCGCGCGATGAGGATGGGTTCCTGGGTCATGGCTATGCCGAAACCTTTCTGATCCATTGATCGATCGCCACGGCGCCGATGATCAGCACGCCGGTGAGCAGCACCTTCCACTGCGGATCCGCGCCCAGCATGTTGAGGCCCATCGAGACGACGCCGACGATCATGGCGCCGAACAGCGTGCCGAGGATCGAGCCGCGCCCGCCGAACAGCGAAATACCGCCGATCACCGTCGCGGTGATGGCCTGAAGATTGTAGTCGGTCACGGCGGCGGAAGGAGAGATCGAGCCATTGCGGCCGATTGAGACCCAGGCTGCGAAAGCGGCGATCAGCCCGGCAAGGGCATAGACCGTCATCAGCACCTTCTTCGTCTGGATGCCCGACAGTTTCGCAGCCTCCTGATCGTCGCCAACCGCGTAGACATGGCGGCCCCATGCGGTGTGGTTGAGCACGTACCAGAGGACCAACACGAGAACGACCATGGCAATGACGCCAAGCGTCAGCACGGCCGTGCCGACCTTAAAGCTCAAGGCAAACAGGTGCAGCAGAGGCGCCTGAACGTCGACGTCGGTGTCGCGGATCGTCTCATTGGCCGAATAGATGAAGTTGGTGGCCATGACGATGTTCCAGGTGCCGAGCGTCACGATGAAGGGCGGCAGCTTCATGTAGGCGACCAGCACCCCGTTGAGCAGGCCGCATGCGCCACCGGCGACAAGCCCGATCGCCACCGCGAGCACTGCCGGCATACCGTAGCTGACCGCGCAATTGCCCATGATCACAGCCGAAATCACCATGATCACGCCAATCGACAGGTCGATGCCGGCGGTCAGGATCACCAGGGTCTGCGCAGCGCCCAGAATGCCGACAATGGCGATCTGCTGAAGGATCAGCGTCAGCGTATAGGATGAAAAGAAACGCCCGCCGATGGTAATGCCAAAAATAATGATCGCCAGAACCAGCACGATAAGCGGCACCGCGGCCGGCGTAGAATGCAGAAAATGCTGGGCACGCTTGACGGCCGATTTATGCTCGTCGAACGCGGCGACGCTTGTGTCGCTGCTCGATAGAACTTTTTCGAATTCTTGTGCTTGAGCCATGTTTCCTCCCTTGGGCTTCGGCCAACCGCCGACGCCGTCCACGCCTTCCGGTCTGCCGCCGGGACTATTTGCGTTTAGATCGGCACATCGTCCACCCGGAGCGGCCGGGGATCAAGCCCCGGCCGCTCGCGATCTGTTGCCGGTCAGGCCAGGCTCAGCCCCAGCACTTGGCAAGGCCTTCCTTGGTGTCGATGGACTTCACACCGTTGGCGGGCTTGTCGGTGACAAGATTGACGCCGGTATCGAAGAAGTTCTTGCCTTCGGTCGGCTTCGGCTTCGTCCCGTCCTTGGCGAAAGTGGCGATCGCCTCGATGCCGAGCGCCGCCATTTGCAGCGGATATTGCTGCGAGGTAGCTCCGATCACGCCTTCGGCCACCGATTTCACGCCGGGGCAGCCACCGTCGACCGAGACGATCAGCACCTGGCTTTCGAGACCGACAGCCTTGAGCGCCTGGTAGGCGCCGACAGCCGCGGGCTCATTGATGGTGTGGATGACGTTGATGGTGTTATCCTTCTGCAGAAGGTTCTCCATCGCCTTGCGACCACCCTCTTCATTGCCGTTCGTCACGTCGTGGCCAACGATGCGCGCATCGTCCTCGTCGCCGATCTTGTTGGCGTCCTTCACATCGATGCCGTAGCCCATCATGAAACCTTGGTCGCGCAGCACATCCACCGTGGGCTGCGACGGGGTCAGGTCGAGGAAGCCGATCTTGGCATCCTTGGCCTTGTCGCCAAGCGTCGCGGCGGCCCATGCGCCGATCAGCTTGCCGGCTTCCAGATTGTCGGTCGCGAAGGTCGCGTCAGCCGCATCGATCGGATCAAGCGGGGTGTCGAGCGCGATCACCAACAGCCCGGCGTCCCGCGCTTTCTTCACGGTCGGCACGATGCCCTTGGTGTCGGACGCGGTGATGAGGATACCCTTGGCGCCGTCGGCGATACAGCTCTCGATTGCAGCCACCTGGCTCTCGCTGTCGCCGTCGATCTTGCCGGCGTAAGTCTTGAGATCGACGCCAAGCTCCTTGGCCTTGGCCGTCGCACCTTCCTTCATCTTGACGAAGAAGGGATTGGTGTCGGTCTTGGTGATCAAGCAGGCGCCGACCCCGGCGGCCGATGCCGTCGAAGCAAAGGCCATCAGGCTCAGTCCGGCCGCGGCAAACACGGTGGATTTCAACAGTTTTGACGTGGTCACGATTTTCCTCCCATGGAACCATTTAGGATGCCGGCCAACCGGCATCTGCAGCGCGTCCGACGAAATCTCCCAGTGTCGGCGCCGACCTCAAGAGACACCAGTCCGCCAGCACTGTCAATAATTAAATCACTCTTATTTATTATTGACAACGCAGGATTGTTCACTCACTCTAGACCAAAAGCATTGAGGGAAACGACGGGAGGAACAGGGTGGAGACCGGCATTACGAGGCACGGCTCGCCCGATGCGGCCGAAAGCCGCCTGCACCGCGGCACCAATCAAAGCGGCATGCGGGACCACAATGAGCGGCTGGTGCTGTCGCTGGTGCGCCAGCACGGCAGCCTGGCCAAATCCGACATCGCACGTATGACCGGGCTCTCGGCGCAGACAGTATCAGTCATCATGCGTGAGCTGGAGGAGGACGACCTGCTCGTTCGCCAGGCGCCGTTGCGCGGCAAGATCGGCCAGCCCTCGATACCTATGGCGCTCAATCCCGACGGCGCCTATTTCATCGGCCTGAAGATCGGCCGCCGCAGCGCCGAGCTGGTGCTGATCGATTTCCTCGGCAATGTGCGCTCGATGCTGCAGCATTCATACCGCTATCCGGCGCCGCGCGAGACGGTGGAGTTCGTCACAAGCGGCATGAAGAAGATGCGCGGCGAACTCACCCCTGCGCAGGACAAACGCATTGCCGGGCTTGGCATCGCCATGCCGTTCGAATTGTGGAACTGGGCCGACACCGCCGGTGCACCGCGCGAAATCATGGACGAATGGCGCCATCGCGACATCCGCGCCGACATCCAGGCGCAATGCGAATTTCCAGTCTATCTGCAAAACGACGCCACCTCGGCCTGCGGCGCCGAGCTCGTGTTCGGCCAGGCGGCGGGTGCGGCACGCGATTTCGTCTATTTCTATATCGGCGCCTTTGCCGGCGGCGGCATCGTGCTGAACGGCCGGTTGTTTGGCGGCCCAACCGGCAATGCCGGCGCGCTGGGCTCGATGCCGGTGCCCGGGCCGGACGGCAAGCCGACGCAGTTGATCGACGTGGCGTCGATCGCCATGCTGGAAAAGGCGCTCAACGCGCGCGGCGTCGAGGCCTCGCATCTGTGGACGTCACCGGGGGACTGGGGCGAGATCGGCGCCGATCTCGACGGCTGGATCGCCAGCGCCTCGCAGGCGCTCGCCTACGCCATCGTTTCGGCGTCCTCCGTCATTGATTTCGAAGCCGCGGTGATCGACGGGTGGATGCCGCTCGCCGTGCGCCGCCGGCTCGTCGGTGCCGTCATCGAAGCTATCGGCAGGATCGACGGCGAAGGCCTGAGGCTGCCGGGCGTTCGCGAGGGAACCGTCGGCATCCATGCGCGGGCGCTGGGTGGCGCCAGCCTGCCGCTGTCGGAGCGCTTCCTCATCGGCTCGACCACGATTTCCCGGAGCTTCTGAGCATGCTGATCGGCATCCCGGCGCTGCTCGGCCCGGAGCTTCTGGCGATATTGCGCGCCATGGGCCATGGCGATGAGATCGCCCTGGTCGACGGCAACTACCCGGCCGAGCAGCAGGCACGGCGGCTGATCCGCGCCGACGGCCATCATCTCATCCCGGTGCTCGATGCCATATTGAGCGTGTTGCCTGTCGACGACGCCGTGCCTGACGCGCTTTTTCGCGCCTCGGCCAAAGGCGATCCCCTGCTCGCCGATCCGGTTCACCACGAGATGGAAGCGATCTGCGCGAGGCGTGTGCCGGGCCGCAAGGTGGTTGCGCTTGCCGGCGCCGACTTTTATGCACGGGTCAAGGCCGCGCACGCGATCGTAGCGACGAGCGAGCCGCGGCTTTATGCCAACATCATCATCCGCAAGGGCGTGATCTATCCGCCGGAAAGCAAGACTTCATGATCCTCTGCTGTGGCGAAGCCCTGATCGACATGCTGCCGCGCACCACGACGGAGGGCGAGTCGGCCTTTGCGCCCTATGTCGGCGGTGCCGTCTTCAACTCGGCAATTGCGCTTGGCCGGCTCGGCGCGCCCGCTGCCTTCTTCTCCGGCCTGTCGTCGGATCTGTTCGGGGGCCAGCTCAGGGAGGCGCTGGGAGCCAGCAAGGTCAGTTCCACCTATGCACACACCTCGCCGCGACCAACCACGCTCGCCTTCGTGCGCCTCACCAACGGCCAGGCGACCTACACATTCTACGACGAGAACACCGCCGGGCGCATGCTGACCATCGAGGATTTGCCGGAACTCGGCAGCGAGATCGAGGCCATGCTGTTCGGCGCCATCAGCCTGATCTCGGAGCCGGCCGGGTCGGCCTATGAGGAGTTCATGCGACGCGAGCATGAGCGCCGCGTGATGATGCTCGACCCCAACATCCGGCCAAACTTCATTCCGGACAAGGCCAAGCACCTCAGGCGCATCCGCAACATGATGGCGATGGCCGACGTCGTGAAACTGTCGGACGAGGATCTGAACTGGTTCGGCGAAGCCGGCTCGCATGAGGACGTGGTCCGCAACTGGCTGGACCGCGGTCCGAAGCTGATCGTCGTCACCCATGGCAGCGAGGGCGCGGTTGGTTACAGCAGCCAGCACCGGGTCACCGTCGTACCGGACAAGGTCGAGGTGGTCGATACGGTCGGCGCCGGCGACACCTT
This sequence comes from Mesorhizobium sp. ISC25, assembly GCF_042295465.1. Taxonomy (NCBI): domain Bacteria; kingdom Pseudomonadati; phylum Pseudomonadota; class Alphaproteobacteria; order Hyphomicrobiales; family Phyllobacteriaceae; genus Mesorhizobium; species Mesorhizobium sp. ISC25. The sequence continues at coordinate 2,221,689 of NZ_CP135441.1, forward strand.
CAACGCCGGCATCCTTGCTTCCTTGCACGAACAGGGCCTGCTCTCGAAGACGGCAATCGCCAGCCTGCCGGAAGATGCCATCCAAAAGGCGCTGACGCTCGGCGCCAAGGCCGCAGCGGTGACGGTATCGCGGGCCGGCGCCAATCCACCATGGCGGCATGAACTCGCTTGACCGGCTGGTGCGCAGCCCATGGACTGCTCACCGGCGATCACTTTATGTTTCGTCCAGCCTGGCGGGCGGGATGCGAAGCCTGTATCAGGCCGGCCGAAGCCCGGATTTCCCCGCATTTAAGAGGGCAGATCGGAAATCAGAGGTAACAGGCTGCGACACTTGAGCAATTCAGGGTTTTGCCCTGCGGCTTTCTCGGCCGTGCCAAGTCTGCTACCAGCGGCCGGTTATCTGGCTAAACCGTTTGAGGCCGACATGCAGTTCATCGATCTTGGCGCGCAGCGCGAACGCATCCGCGACAGGCTGAAAGCGGCAATCGACCGGGTTGTCGAGGAGGGCCGCTATATTCTCGGACCTCAGGTCACCGAATTCGAAAACAAGCTCGCCGCCTATATCGGCACCAAGCATGTGGTCGCTTGCGCCAACGGCACCGATGCGCTGCTGCTGCCGCTGTTTGCCGCCGGCATCGGCCCGGGCGACGCGGTGTTCGTGCCGAGCTTCACCTTCGCCGCCACGGCCGAAGTGGTGGCGCTGACCAAGGCCGAACCGGTATTCGTCGATGTCGATGCCGACAGCTACAATATCGACATCGCCAGCCTCGAGGCGGCAATCGCCATGATCAAGGCGGAGGGCCGGCTGAGGCCAAAGGCAGTCATTCCTGTCGACCTGTTCGGCCTCGCCGCCGATTACGAGGCGATCATGGCCATCGCCGATCGCGAAGGCCTGATGGTCATCGAGGATGCGGCGCAGGCGACCGGCGGCTCGGCCGACGGCAAGATGTGCGGCTCGTTCGGCACCGTCGGCTCGACCAGCTTCTATCCGGCAAAGCCGCTCGGCTGCTATGGCGACGGCGGTGCGATGTTCACCAATGACGATGCGCTGGCCGAACAGCTGCGCTCGTTTGCTTTTCACGGCAAGGGCGAAACGCAATACGACAATGTCCGCGTCGGCATCAACTCGCGGCTCGATACCCTGCAGGCAGCGATCCTGATAGAGAAGCTGGCCATCCTCGAGGACGAGATGGTGGCGCGGCAAGCGGTCGCCAATCGCTATGCCGAAGGTCTCGGCGATATCGTCAAGGCTGCGCGCAATCTGGGCGGCGGCCGCTCGGCCTGGGCGCAATACGCCATCGAAACGCCGAAACGCGACGGGCTCAAGGCACATCTCGGTGAAAAGGGCATTCCGTCAGTCATCTACTATGTGAAACCGCTGCACAGCCAGATTGCCTATCGCGATTATCCGCGCACGCCGACCGGCCTTGCCGTTTCGGAAGGGCTGCCGAAGCGCATCCTGTGCCTGCCGATGCATCCCTATCTGAGCGAGGCTGACCAGGACCGGATCATCGAAACGATCCGTAACTATATCGGCTCGAATTCGGCGCATGTAGCGGCGGCATAAATTCGAAAGCTTCGAAGCGTGGTCGCGGATTACATCGACGAGTTCATCATGTTCTGCGCCGGGTTGTGGATGGCTGGCGTCGGCTTCGGATTTTTCTCGGACCCCTCTCAAGCTCGCCCCGGCCAACAGCAGGCATGGTGGACCAACTTTGGAACCCATTTTAAATGGATGGGGCCGCTGTTGATCCTCATCGCGATAGTGCTCGCATTCGCGGCACCTTCCTAGCGGACCCTATTCGGCGGGCTATTCACGAGTTCGGTGCGATCAGCTTGAGTGATGGAAAATAGGTACGATAACGACCAACATCGCGAGTGAGCAGCGGCAGCCCATTGACGGCGGCATGGGCGCCGATGAAAAAGTCGGGCAGCACGCCGGAGCGCAACCCGCCCGATCTCCTGTATTGGGTAAAGACCTTTCCCGCGAGGAACAGTGCTGCCCGTGGCATCGAAGCGATTTCGAGACCAGCTTTGTCAAGAAACGCGTCGAGATCCTCGATGCGCCCGTATCGGACGGCCAACTCCGCATAGACAGCATCGTTGATCAACAGCGGTCCATTCAGGCTTTGGGCCTCAAGCTGGGCGATCGACCAATCCGCCCAGTTCGGATCATTGGTGACAAGATCGAGCAGAACGTTGGTGTCGACCAGCGTCACACGTCGCCACGCGTCAGTGCCATGATCGCGTCGGTATCGAGACCCTTGCCGGCATGGCCGCGCAATTTCGCGAAGCGGCTCGCGGGCTGCTTCTTGTCACTGCGCGTAATCACGACGTTGCCGTCATCGGCGCGGCGGAAGTCGACTCTGCTGCCCGGGACGATCCCAAGCAGTTCGCGGACCGGCTTTGGAATAGTCACCTGTCCCTTGGCTGTGACTTTGGTGGTCATGTTCGAACCTCGGTAATACCAATAATCAACAAGGTATTACCCGTCGTGTTGGATTTCAACCGCTAGATCGGTATCCATCCGTCATTTTACGGTCGCACATTGGCCTTCTGCACTGCCAGAACTCATCCCCTGCCCTCTCTCCCAAATCGGCCGGCGCGGCTTTGAAAGATTGCCGTCAGGGCAAAATTTTTGAAGTGCTTTGCTCTGCGCCGAAGCATAGTCTGCACCTGTCTTCCCTCTAGGCTGGCTATTTCATGAAGAAGATTGGTTTCCTCTCGTTCGGGCACTGGACGCCCTCGCCGCAATCGCAGACGCGGACGGCATCCGACGCGCTTTTGCAGTCCGTCGAGCTGGCGGTCGCGGCCGAGGAGCTGGGTGCGGACGGCGCGTATTTCCGCGTGCATCACTTCGCGCGCCAGCTCGCCTCGCCCTTCCCGCTGCTGGCAGCGGTTGGGGCGAAGACCAGCCGAATCGAGATCGGCACGGCGGTGATCGACATGCGCTATGAGAACCCGCTCTACATGGCCGAGGACGCCGGCGCCGCCGACCTAATCGCCGGAGGGCGTCTGCAGCTGGGCATCAGCCGCGGCTCGCCGGAGCAGGTGATCGAGGGATGGCGCTACTTCGGCTACGCCCCGCAAGAGGGCGAGAGTGATGCCGACATGGCCCGCAGACACACCGGAGTGCTGCTCGAAGTGTTGCTGGGCAAAGGCTTTGCGCAGCCCAACCCGCGGCCGATGTTTCCCAACCCGCCTGGCCTGCTTCGCGTCGAGCCGCACTCGGAGGGCCTGCGCGAGCGCATCTGGTGGGGCGCCGCCACAAACGCCACCGCAGAATGGGCTGCGAAACTGGGGATGAACCTGCAGAGCTCCACGCTCAAATTCGACGAAGGCGGAAAGCCGTTTCACATCCAGCAGGCCGAACAGATCCGGGCTTTTCGTGAGGCCTGGAAGGCGGCAGGGCACACGCGCGAGCCGCGGGTGTCGGTCAGCCGGAGCATTTTTGCGCTGGTCGACGATCGCGACCGCGCCTATTTCGGCAGCAACCAGAGCGGAGATCATTTCGGCTATATCGAGGCAGACAGGCTTGCCGTGTTCGGCCGCTCCTATGCCGCCGAACCGGACGTCCTGATCGAGCAGCTAAAGGGCGACGAAGCCATCGCCGAGGCCGATACGCTGCTGCTTACCGTCCCCAACCAGCTCGGCGTCGACTACAATGCCCACGTCATCGAGGCGATCCTGACCCATGTCGCCCCTGGCTTGGGCTGGCGCTGACGCGCGACTTTGTTGGAAAAGCCCACGGCGGTCGATACGATGCTCGCGTTCTAGCGGTCTCACGGCTGCTTCCCGTCGGCTCGTTTCAGCATCGCAAATGCGCGGCTGATCCGTTGCAGCGCTGTCGCGTTGGCCAGCACTGCGTAAAGCGCGAACCCGCCCGCCAGAATCCAGGGCGAAGCCGCGCCCATGGCGTTCGCGACTCCGTCGGCAGCGAGCAGCACGCAAATGAACACCAGACGTTCCATTCGCTCAAAGAAATCCGGCCACCCGTGGTTTTCCACAGGAATTTCCAGCGCCGTCCGCGCCTTGGCGTAACTGGTGAGGATCCCGCCGGCGAACGCGAACATTGCGATCGCCCACAGATCGGCGACCCAGCCGATTGCCGCAAAGACGGCCAGCTCCTGATAGCGGTCGACGACGGCGTCGAAATAGCCACCGGCCTTGGTGCTCATATTTGTCCGGCGGGCGACCGCACCGTCCAGCGCGTCGAAGGTGAAGGCAAACGCCAGGCAAAGGCCAAAGGCAAGACTTGAATGGTGATAGACATAGGCGGCCGACGACAAAGCGACGAGCACGAGCCCGCTGGCCGTAACCTGGTTCGGCGTCATGCCGATCCCGATCAGCGGAGAGGCGGCCTGCTCCCATAGCGGGTCGATGCGACTTTTCATGAGACCGGCGATCATGGCGGCTCCTCTGATGATGTCGTTTCACCGAGCTTTACCAGCAATTTGCGGGTTTGTTCCACCGCTCGCCAGCGTTCGACTTGGTCAACGCAGACGGAGAACTGGCTCAACAGCGATTTCTTTTTGGCGGATGCGGCCGGCGGATTAAGGTGCTCGCCAAGCTGACGGCGCAAATCGACCGGCGGTCTGGCGGCCGCACCCGAACGATGTGACTATGATTGCTTGCCATCCGTCGGAAGCCGGCCGAAACTCGATGCATAAATTTTCACCCAAGTTTGCCTACCTGCTCGCGACCTCTCTTGGCGCGGGATTATCTCCAATATGGCCGGGCACGGCCGGCGCAATGGTTGGAGTGGCTGTTGCCGCGGCTTTGATACCTGCATCGCCTTGGCTGACCGTGCTTGCCTATGCGGCCCTGTTCGCCGTCGGCGTATGGGCGTCATCGCATGTCATCTCCCGAACCGGGACGGAGGACCCGCAGATCGTCGTCATCGATGAGACCTTCGGCGCCGCCGTGACACTTTCCATGCTGCCACTCGACCCACTCTGGTGGGCAGCAGGCTTCCTTGCTTTCCGGTTTTTCGACGTCGTCAAGCCTTGGCCCATCCGTATCATGCATGACAAGGTAAGGGGTGGGGCCGGCATCATGCTGGACGATGCTGCCGCGGCTGTCGTCGCTGGGGCGTTGCTGCTCCTGCTGAACGGTTTGATTGAACATTTGCGGTAACGGCGACATTCGGTCTGCCAAGACCACGTGGTCCATCGGAGTTTAGCGCCACAAGGGGAGACCGGACCAACGCGAAGCTACAGGATTGCGGCCATTCGACATCGCCCGTGAGGTCGCGGCCGATTTCCCGGATGTCGCACGGGACAAAATGCTGGTCGACGCGATGACCGTGCGCATGACGCTCAATCCGCGCTCGCTCGACACGATCGTAGCGACCAATCTTCACGCCGATATCCTGTCGGATATTTCGGCGGCACTTGCCGGATCGATCGGCATCGCGCTGACTGCGAACCTCAACCCTGAGCGGCGGTTTCCGTCGATGCTCGAGCCGATCCACGGCTCGGCGTTCGACATCACCGGCAAGGGCATCGCCAATCCGGTCGGCACGTTCTGGTCGGCGGTGATGATGCTGGAGCATCTCGGCGAGCCGGCTGCCGCGGCGCGCCTGATGCGCCGCCATCGAGCGCGTGACCACGGACGCGTCACTGCACACGCCCAGGCGGGGCTCGCCGAACGGATTCCGTCGCCAAGCGATCGCCGTATGAAACTTGTCAAGCTTACACCAAAGGGTGCTGCAACCATTGAGGAATTGACAAGGGAATATCACAAGCGCCCTGCCGAGATGCTTGCGCTTCCACGCGCTGATCTGAATCAGCTGATTGGCCTGGTTAGAAAGTTACAGGCTGGCAAGTCCTTGGGTTGATTACATCCCGCGCGGCGTTGCCGCTGTTAAGAAAGATCAATTGGACCGTCCCAATGGCTATCAGTCTGGTTGTGCCTCGATCTTCAGCATCACACCTCTTCCAGTCTGCGCACGCGAGCTTTGACCCCATTGCTAATGGCATCTGCGACTTGCGAAGGGAAACCCTTTGGGAGTGATGCAGAAACTAGTTCAATTGCCGTTAGCGCCTGTTGGCGCAGCTCGTCAAAGATCGCCGTGACGGGTTTTTGACCAATTCCTGCCTTGGCGGCGGTCTGGATGAAATGGCGCGGCATGACGCTATCGATAAGGTAGTGGCGTGCATCGCCTATAGCCATCGCCAACTTCATTTTGTTGCGCCTGATCTGTCCCGCATTAAGGCTGCTCTGCGCTGAGATCACATCATATAGCGGCGTCATGCGGAACCGGCCGCCGGGAGAAAGAAAGACGCTAAAATTCTTGGCATGCCCATCTGTGGCGCCGAGAAGCCAAAAGGCGACCACGGCCTTCAGAACCGCAGCTTGATCTAGCTCCGGTTGGTCGCTTCCCTTCATCAGACCAAGGATAGCCGGAACCCCAGGCCCGCCATCGGATTCGTATTTCAGCGACGGAGGCACAGACAAAGCCTGGCAGCAGTCTTCCTGGGGCAAGCGCAGGAGACGGTTGTCACTCGTCCATCGGCGATCGAAACGTTCGACTACGAGCACGCGATTGCCTTCGAACTCCTCGATTGCGGCGACGGCGCACGGGAGCCCCAGGGCGGCTGTCATCTTGAGGCAGAATAATTCGTTTTCAACACTGAAGGAAAGGTCGATGCCATTTGGCAAGCGTCCAATCTGTGGCTTGAGGATGTGCGTTGTAGCAGTCGTCGCCAGCGGCTTGTACCAACGTCCTTTCCAGAACAAGAGCGCAGTCTTTTCCTGAGCGCCAGCGATCGAGATCCGAAAATCCTCATCCTCGCCCAGCCCGAGGGGGGCCGATGCCAGATCGCGGAGGAGACGAGCAATCTCGGTATCGTCAACGGGTTTGCCGTCGACAATACCGGCGGGGCCCGGTTCGACATCATCTGGCAGGAATTGCAGTGCGCCGACACAATCCCGTCCGACAGCGGCAAGCAAGTCATAGGCGTCTATCCCTTGGGCATGAACACGCTCCGCCATACGGCGGCGAATCGGGATGCTGTCGGGCAAGAGATTGTCGAAGACGGCAATGACGGGTGCACCGATATAGCGATCTTCACGTAGAGGCAGAGATAGCGAGACTGGTAGCGCGTGCTCCCAGTCAAGCCAGGACGGATCATACTGAAAATCGATCGCGCCGCTGGATTGTCTATTCAGCCGCCCGACGAGACGGCTGTTCAAGAAGACATTGAGCGGGAGGTGCCGCCGCGGACGAGCCATCAGAAGACGTCCTCGATCTCGGTCGACTTTGCCCTGGTCCGAGAGCGGACAACCAATTCAAGGTCGAGCGCTGCGAGAATGTCGCAAAGCGTTCCGAGCTGTGTCCCGGGCGCACCATTCTCGACGGCCGAGATGGTCGCTTGGCGCAGCATCGTGCGCTCCCCGACAGTGGTCTGGTTCAGACCGAGTCTGCGGCGCTGCCGGCGGATGGCATCTCCGAGTTGCTTGGGCGTTCGGGCGATTTGGTCCACAGCGTACCTCTCTAGCTATGAAATATACGCTTCCGAAGATAAATTTCAATATGCGCTCGCGCGAATAAACTGGAAGATACGCTCGACCGTATAACCCCCTCCCATCCCGCGTGGCCTCTCGCAGCCATGCCTCGACTTTCAGTTAGGCTGCTGGCCGCCGGCCAAAGGCGATGCGAGGATCCATGCGGGAAGTCCTCCCAGCGACTCTCCGGCATTACGCGCAATGCTCGAGGCAAATGAGGTCTATTGGATCGACAGTGGATCGATTGTTCACACAGATCGTGCGGCACTCACCCAATCGAGGCGTGCGGCAGGGACAAGGCCGTAATTGTAGAAATTAATGCCATCGACGCCCGCCGCCAGCGCCGGTTTCAGTTTGGCGGCGAGAATGTCGGGGCCTGCCATTTCCGGATGGAACAGCCGGTAACCGGTCCCAAGGAATTTCTCTGCTCCGAGCGTGGCACGGCCAGTGGCCATCAGATCTGCGACATCGCTGGCCTGCATATCGTAGGCGCACAGGATCGCGCCGTCGCAAGCCTGGCCGAGAGCTGCCAGATCGCAGCCGCCCAACCAGCCGTCCTTCAGGTCAATGATGAGGACACGTGTGCCCGGATCAGCAACGTCGCGCAGCTCGGCAACCAAGCTGGTCACCGGCTCGAACCGCCACAGCAGAAAGTCGTATAATTCTGGCCAGGGCCGGAAGGTATCGAAGCTACCGTTCGGAAAGTCCGGAAAACGCGGTGCCGGAACGGCACGATCACAGGTCTCGACGATCCACCCTCTGACCAGTTTGCGCGCCGCCTCGCCGTCAATGCCGGCATAAGCGGCGCGGGCGAGGCAGGACGGGCAAAAGCACAGCGACAGAAGGAAGTCATCTTCCGCGGTCAGCCCGACACCGTCTTTCTCGTGATGGTATTCGTGGGCGAAGCTCATGAATGACGGGCTTTCGAGCTCGATCCTGTCCGGCTTGTAAGTGTGCGTAACGTCGGCGACCAGCGCGCGAACATAGGCGCGCGCATCCGGATGCGAGGGACAAAGGTTGTAATAATTGGGATCGCCGAAGGCATTTCGGGTAACCACCTGCGGATAAAGCATGCCGGCGCGGGTATTGTGCAGGCACACCGTCCAGCACGAAACACCCAGCCCATTGGCGTCTCGTCTGCGGACGAGCTCGCCAAGCACGTCGCCGCCCTGCGAGATCACGTCCGCCACCTTGGGCTGAATTGCGAGGTCGGCCCATCGCGCGGCGGTTGGCTTGAAGTAGATCGTGCCGTCCTCCGGGAAATAGGCTTTGCGGCGCGGGCTGCGCGGCTGAAGGAAGCGCCCCGCATGATACGAGGCAGCAAGGCTAATCATGTTGAGCCCGGCGCGTTCGACCAGATCGCGCTCGACCATCTCGAAACCCAGATCCTGGACATCCCAAGGGTAGGTCCACATGGAAAGCTGCATAAGATATCCTCAGTTCTCCAGAGTGACGCAGCAGGCAGACGCCGTGCGGTTTCCCTTTAGGCTTCTACGGGTTCGGCGACTTGCATGAGGCAGTCTCCTGCCTCGCACATTGTATGCAGCCGCCGCGAAAGCACGATGCCGTTTTCGGCAAAATGCAAGGCTTCCTCGGCAAGATCGAGCCTTTCGAGATCGTGATACCAGCCAGCCAATTGTGCGGCGTTCACGCTGTCGCCAACCCTCACGGCGGGTTCGAACCAGCCGCGGCGGGTGGCGTAGAGGCCTTGGCTATGCCGCGAAAGCGAAAGCAGTCGCGTCGGCATTGAATCCATTGGCTCCGCGCCAACAACTGGCCCGTCGACCAGGCCTAGCGCAATCAGCAGATTGTCGATCGCGCGAGCGGTGATCGCCATCGTGTCGACCGTGGCGGTGCCGCCGCCCCCGAACTCACCGCTGACGCCGATGGCGCCGGCACGGCGCGCTGCGCCCATGGAGGTCGGCGAGGCCTGGCCATTGTCGGCCACGAAGCCATAGGGCATGCAGAGCGCCCGCATCAGCTCCACGCCGCGCCTGTGGCGCTCGGGATCGGCATTGCGCTCGACGAGTGCAGTCGTCAGATGTTCCATCGAAGTGCCCCCCGAATGGATGTCGAAGACAATGTCGTGTCGGGGGAACAGGTCTGTCTCGAGAAAGTTGGCGAGCCGGCTTGTCGGCGTGCCCGACGGATCTCCGGGAAAGGCGCGATTGAGATTGCCGCCATCGAGCGGCGAGCAGCGTTTGGCGGCCATCACCGCCGGCACATTGGCCATCGGCAGGATGGTGACGCGGCCCCTGACGCGCGCTGGATCGAGCCGGCGGACCAGCTTCGCCAAGGACAGCTCGCCTTCATATTCATCGCCGTGATTGCCGGCCATAAGAAGCAGCGACGGACCCTCACCGTTGCGAATGAGGCAGATCGGGACCTTGATTTGGAAATATGGCGAACGGTCTATCGAGAACGGGATGCTCAGATGGCTGAGCGTCTTGCCGTCCCGATCGAAATCGAGCGAATGGCTGATGCCGGTGTGCATGGCGGTGGTTCACACAGCCGCGACGGCGGTGACCTCAATGCGGAGGTCAGGATCAGCGAGACGCGCCTCGACGCAGGCACGCGCCGGCAAACGGGCGGAATCCACCCAGGCATCGTAGATACTGTTCATGGCGTCGAAATCGCCAATCTGCGGCAGGAAGATGTTGACCGCCACGAGCTTCGACTTGCTGCTGCCTGCCTCGACCAGGAGCGCCTCGACCTTGGAGAGTACCTCGCTCGTCTGACCCTCGATGCCGGCCTTGCGATCCTCTGCGACCTGGCCCGCTATGTGCACGAGGCCGCCATAGACGACCGCCTGCGACATGCGGGAGCCGGACTGGAAGTACTTGATCATATCAGATCCTTTCGAGGTTCTCTGTTTGGAAATCGCGACGATGGTCAGCCGAAATAGGTGGGAAAAGCGTGGCTGACATACCCGGCCGCGTCGACGCCGAAGATCACGCGATAGCGATCGAGGCAGGTGCAGGGATGGGAGATGCCGAATTCAACGGTGTCGCCGACGGCAATGTCGTCGCCCGACGCAATCGTCAGGAAGGCGTGCTGGTCGTTGAGCTTGAAGACCTCGGCACGCGCTATCGGCAGCTGCTTGCCGGCACGAAAGATGGTCAGGACCATCGGAAAGCCCTGGTCGAACGACACGTCGCGCATGCCCATGCCGCAGATCGCAAGACAAGGCTCCGGCCGCGACAGTACCTCGGCCCACAGGCGCAAAGCCGGACGGAACGAATTTCGTGCGGACGCATTGAAGCCGCCGACTGCAAAACCCTCGCGGGCATCGAGTGCGCCGAGCGAGCGGTCGTAGACGCCATGGTCGTGGAAGAAGATGGCGCCGCTGCGCAGCACCAGCGTCGCGCTGCTGTCCCTGGAAACGAGAGGCGAAAGCGCTGCGACCACTTTGTCGAAGTATACCGAGCCGCCTGCCGTGACGATGAGCGGGGTGTCGCCGCCGACGCGGGCGCGCAGCCGCAGGAACATGTCGGCTGTCATTGCCAGCAGGGCGGATATCGCCTCATCGGTGCGGCCAGGATCGGGCTGCGCCGCGGCACCTTCATAGGTTGCGACGCCGGCGATCAGCAGCCGGCCGCCAGCTGCTACAATCGCGTCGGCAATCGCCTCGGCTTCGTCGGTGGTCCGGGCGCCTGCCCTGCCCGCTCCAAGTTCGACGAGCACGCGCAATGGCGGCAGCGTCGCATTGGCCCGCCAGGCTTCGGCAAGCGCATTCACAGCGGCGATCGAGTCGGCGAAAACGTAGAACTCGGCGCGTGGCCAGGCGCTGACAAGAACCGCAAGCCGGTTCGCACCACCTGGTCCGCCGACCTCATTGGCGATGATCAGCCGAGAGAGTCCGGCTTTGAGCATCACCGTGGCCTGCCTTATGTCGGCGACGGTCGTGCCCCATGCTCCGGCCTCGATCAGGGACCGGGCAAGATCAGGCGCCATCGGGGTCTTGGCATGCGGGGCGATCAGGGCGCCCTGTTCTCGCGCATAGCGCAGGAACAGGTCACGATTGGCGATGAAGGCCTCCTCGTCGACGGTCAACACCGGCAACGACATACGCCCATGCGCTGGATGCCAGCGCTCAGATGCGACAAGGCTGCTGTCCAAGCCGAGGGTGCCAGGCGGCACGCCGCGGATACGGTCATCGAGTAGGAAATTTTCTCGGGTCGCCAGCGACAGTACGGGTGAGCTTTCGGTCATCCGATGCTAGTCCTTCCTTCACAGGATGAAGTCCGGATCGATTTCCGATTCCGGCCACACCATGAGAGAGATGCGTGCCAACACCTTACCGCGGACCGATCATCGATGCCCACCATCATCTTTGGGATCTCGGCCTCAGCCGGCACCCCTGGCTCGCCACAACGGCTGGCGAACGCGGCGGTCTGGGGGAGCTTGGCCCGTTGCGGCGAAACTACCTTCCTGAAGATTATTTGCGCGACGCCGGCCGGCACAATGTCGTCGCAACCGTCCATGTCGAAGCCGGCTGGACCGGGGATGACTGCGTCGGCGAAACGCGATGGCTTGAAACGCTCGACAAGTCGCGCGGCGTGGCCGCCCGTTATGTCGTTCACATACCGCTGGCGAGCCGCCAAGCGCCGGCGCTGGTGGAGGCGCAGGCGGCATTCGACCGGGTCGTCGGTGTGCGCGACATACTGAGCTGGGATCCGGATCCTGCCCGCCGTTTTGCTGCCCGTGACGGCATCATGGACGATCAGGCCTGGCGTGCCGGCCTGTCCCTGCTTGGGCGCCACCGGCTGGTTTTCGACCTGATGGTGTTTCCGCGCCAGCTCGCCGGTGCGGCGCGCCTCGCAGCGGCCTTTCCGGACCAGCTCTTTGTTCTCAACCACTGCGGCAGCCCGATCGATCGCGATGCGGACGGGATGCGGGTGTGGCGCGAAGGGCTGCGGCTTTTGTCGGAGTGCGACAACGCTGCCATCAAGATATCGGATCTGGTCGCCTACGATCATGACTGGACACTCGACAGCCTGAAGCCGGTTGTCATGCATTGCATCGACTGTTTCGGTACGCAGCGGGCGATGTTCGGCAGTGACTTCCCAGTCGCCGGCCTGCATGCGTCGTTCGATGCAGTATATGACAGCTTCAAAGCCATTGCAGGAGAGCTTTCCGCGGACGAGCAAACGGCGCTGTTCTTCGGCAACGCAAGGCGTATCTACCGGCTGCACGATATTTCATCGGCGGGCCTGCTCCCTGCCTGAGAGAAGCAGCAGCCCCAGAATCAGCGACCCGAACAGGATACTGCGCCAGCCGGGCGATGCGTTGACGACGGTGATCAGCGCCGTGATCGTGACCAGCAGGATGGCGCCGGGGATAGTACCGGCATAGGTGCCGAGCCCGCCCAGTATCGAGGTGCCGCCGAGCACCACGGCGGCAATCGAGGCGAGGAGATAGGGATCTCCGATCCCGACATAGCCTTGGCCGTTCATGCCGAGGACCAACACTCCGGCAAGTCCCGAACAGAAGCCGCTGATGCCGTAGACCGCGAGCGTGGTCGAGGCGACGGAAACTCCGGAGAGCGCCGCGGCAAGCGGATTGGCGCCCATCGCGAAAATCCGGGCGCCGAGGGATGTCGCATGCATCGTGGTCAGAACGATCACGGAAATGCCCACCCACAAAAGCACGCCTGCCGGAATACCGGCTGGCCGCGCATTGCCGAGCCAGCGGACCAGCGGGTTCTCGGCGGTCACGGCGCTGCCGCCGGCGATGATGATCAGGAGGCCCTGCAGGAATGTCGCCATCGCCAGTGTCATGATCATTGGATGAACGCGCAACAGCGCCACGCCCAGCCCGTTTACGAGACCTATCGCGGTCGTCAACGCAAGCACTGCAAGAACGGCTGTGAGCCCGGTCGGATCCGCCTGCAATGAGAGCAGCGGAAGGCTGACGGCACTGACGGTGACGATCGCCGCGACGGAAAGGTCGATGCCGCCGGCAATCACCACGAAGGTCTGGCCCGCCGCGACCAGGCCGATCACCGCGCCCAACTCGACCAAATAGCGCAAATGACCATAAGCGCCGAAGCCACGTGAAGCGAAGCTCGCCACGATCCACACCGCGGCAACGATAGCGACCGTGAGGAAGGGCCGGCTGCGCAGGATCGTCAACGCCCGCCTGCCGCGCGCGCTCTCTTTCCGTGCTGTCATTGCTGCACCTTGCGGAATTGCGGGATGGCGACCGCCCCGATGATGATGAGGCCTTGGGCGACATACTGAGCAACTGGCGTGAAGCCGAGGAAGAACATGACACTGATCATCAGGCTGAGCAGCAGGCTGCCGGCAAGCGCGCCGCGCATCGTGCCCTGGCCGCCGAGGAAGCCGATTCCGCCGAGCACCGCGGCGGCAATGGAATTCAGCGTGAAGGCCGTGCCTATGACCGGATCGCCCGAACCCGTTTGCGCGGCGACGAACAGGCCGGCGCCTGTGCAAAGCAGACCGCTGATCGCATAGGCCGCGATCCGCGCGCCATCGACCGGCACGCCTGAGCGATAGGCGCCGACCGGATTCTCACCGGCGGCATAGAGGCTCAACCCAAGCGGCGTGGCGAGATAGAGTTTCCACAAAAGCACGACGAGCACCAGCAACACGAATGCCGCCGGCCTGTTGCCGGCAAGCAGGTCCGACAGCCACTCCGGAATGGCGCCGCCCGGCCTCGGCAGGATGAGCAACGCAGCACCGCCGATGATGAAGGAGCCGGCGAGCGTCACCACGATGGCCGGCAACCGAAGTTTCACGACGATGAACCCCGTCGCGGCACCGATGCCGATACCGGTCAGCGCCACCGCGGCGGTACCGCCGGCTACGCCCAGCGGCCCGATCATCGTCGTCGCGGCGATTACCGCGCCGAGACTGACCATTGCGCCGATCGCCAAGCTGATGCCGCCGGTGAGCATGAGGATCGCCTGGGCCATCGCGACCAGCGCCAGCGGAAACCAGCTCTGGGTGAACTTGGCGAAGCCGGACGCCGTCAAGAGGCCGGGGAACAACACGCCGTAGGCAACGAGGAACGCCAGAACCACGGCGAACAGGCTGCGCACGCCAACATTTCGGCGCAGCTGAACCGGCCAGTAGAGGGCGCCGGCTTGGCTTGAGGATACAACCGTGCTCATGCCGCAACTTTCTGCTGTTCGGCGCCCATTGCGGCCGAGACGATGGCTTCCTCGCTCAGTGCCTCGCGCTCGAGCATGGCCTTGATGCGACCTTCGCGGACCACGGCGACGCGGTCGCAAAGGTGCACCAGTTCGGGTGTGTCGGAACTGAGCAGGACGATCGCCTTGCCGGCGGCAGCGAGATTGCGAAGCATCATGTAGATCTCACGCTTGGTCTCAACATCGACGCCGCGCGTCGGATCGTTGAGGAGAAGCACAAGCGGATCGTGTGGCATCCATTTCGCCAGCGCGACCTTCTGCTGGTTGCCACCTGAGAGTGCCTGCGCCGGGCGGTCGAGGTCGCCCTTGATGGCAAGCTGGGCGGCGAGTCCCCTCGCCATGTCGCGCTCGGCACGCCGGCTGCGCAGCTTCAACGCCGGCAGCCTTGCGAAGGCTGGTAGCATCATGTTGGTGATGATGGGATGGATCAGGTGCAGGCCTTCGCGCTTGCGGTCGGCCGGGACATAGGCGAGGCCGAGCGCATTGGCGCTCGGCACGCCGCCCGGCAAACCCGTAGCAGCGTTTACGGTCGCAGATGCCGTCCTAGCCGGGATCGCGCCATAGAGGCCAAGCAGCAGATCTTCCTGCCCCTGCCCGACCAGGCCGCCGATCCCAAGCACCTCGCCCGTCCTGATGTCGAGATCAACGTCGCGCATCAGGCCGGCCGAAAAATTACGAACCGAGATGGCGTTGGCTGGCGATGGCGAAGGCTGCCATCGTGGAAAGAGATCGCCCGGGTCGCGGCCAACCATCAGCCGCACCAGCCCGGCGGCATCAGTTTCTTCCAGCGAGCGGTCCGCCGTGCAGGCGCCGTCCTTCAGTACGGTGACATGCTGGCACAGTGTCATCACTTCGTTCAGCCGGTGTGAGATGTAGAGAATGGCGATGCCCTCGGCCCGGAGCCTTTCCAGCAGGTCCGTGAGGGTTTTTGTCTCGGTTGCCGATAGCGATGAGGTGGGTTCGTCGAGAATGAGCACGCGCGGCCGCCGGTAAAGCGCCTTGGCGATCTCCACCATCTGACGGCGGCCGAGTGACAGATGCCCCACCGGCGTCGACAGCGGTTCGCGAAGGCCGACAAGATCGCATGCGGCCCTGGCCCGTGCGGCCAGTTCGGTGTAATCGACCAAGCCGAATCTCTTGGGATAGGCGCCGAGCCCGATATTTTCGGCGATCGAGAGACTGGCCGTCAGGCTGAGTTCCTGTTGGACAACGGCGATCCCGGCGTGCCGCGCATGAGCGGGGCTCATGCGCGATACCGGGCGTCCATCAACCTCGATCGCCCCGCCGTCCGGGCGCAGGGCGCCGGACAAAAGGTTGATCAGCGTCGACTTCCCCGCGCCGTTCTCGCCGAGCAGCGCATGCACGCGGCCCGGCTGCAGAGCGATGGAAACGTTGCGCAGGACGGGGTTGCCGAAGAAGGACTTCGAGACCCCCCGCGCGGCGAGAAGCGTAGCCGTGGTTGTCAATGCTACAACCCTTCAGGCTTATTTCTGGGCCAGCAGCTTCTTGAACAGATCCTCATCGTACGGCGAATAGATGTAACCGTCAGCCGGGAAATCCTTAGCCCGGGCGAGATATTCGTCGATGTTGGAATTGTCGATCACCGGCAGCGGGATCTTGACGAAAGCCGGCACATCCTTGCCGTCCAGCGCCTGTACGGCGGTGTAGGTGGCGAAAGCGCCGAGCCAGTTCGGCTGCATCGTCGCCCAGCTCTTCAAGCCCTTTTCCTTCCACAGTTCGAGGAACTGGCGCGCATTCTCGCCGGTGATCGGCACCTGGTCGCGACCCTGCTTGTCGAGCGCGAGCACGGCACCCGCCGACAGAGCGCCGCCGAGCGACAGGATGCCGTCGATTTCGGGATTGGCGAAAAGCAGGCTGGTGACGGCTTCCTGGGCGGGCGCGACATTGTAGGGCGTGTTCGTTTCGGCAAGCACCTTCACATCGGGATGAGCCTTAAGCTCGGCATCGGCGCCTTTGCGCCGGTCGTCACTGACCGAAACGCCGGCTGGGCCATTGAGGATCAAAATTTTGCCCTTGCCGCCGATGGCGTCGATCAGGAACTTGGCCGCCTGATCGCCCCACTGTGAGGAATCGGTGTTGACCTTGGCGGTCACCTGGTCGGTGTCGACGAGGCTGTCGAAATTGATGATCGCGATGCCCTTGGAGCAGGCGTCCGCCAGCACGCGCGCCGGCGCGGTCGACGAGCCAGCGATCAGGATGATGGCATCGACATCGGAATCGATCATCGACTGGATTTGCTGAATCTGGACGTTGGCATCGCCTTGGGCGTCGGTCACGACGAGCTTGTCGACCAAGCCTTGCTTCTTCAAAGTCTCGACTTCGGCTTCGATCGTGCCCTGTGTCTGCTTCATCCAGGTCGGCACTGAATAGATGTTGGCCCAGCCGATCGTATACGGCGCCTTGCGGTCGCCCTTGATGCATTTAGCGGCGGCGTTGGCCTGCGAACCGGCGCCAACGCTGAGGAGAAGACCGAGGCAAAGGGCGCTGGCGGATGCGAAAAACGATGATTTGGTCATGATTGTTCCCTTCTGAGGTTATGCCTGGACGTGCGGGGTCGAGACGAGAAAACCCGCCGGTTGCCGCATCTCGGAAACCGCGCTTTTTCTCGTCAGGACTTTCTGCGCCAGGTTCGTTATTGTCCGATATTCCAGACAAGAGACCTATATATCGGACAGATCGGATGCTAGACTGAGCCTTGACATCTTTCAAGCGTCTTGAGACGAGGGCCGAAATGATTTTGCGCGGGGTGCGGCCCACATGAGCGATGGCGTCACTGGTTTGATCGAAACGGAAGTCCGCGCCGAGCCGCGCAATGGCGAACGGCGCCGCGGGATCGACCGCGTTATCACGCTGCTTGAAGCGCTTCTGCGGCAGCGCGCGCCGATGCGCGTCGGCGATATCGCCAAGATGATCGGCGCGCCGCGTTCGACCACTTATGAGATCGTCAACAGCCTGCTGGAAGCCGAAATGCTCGAGAACGTCGGGACGGAAGGCTATGTCTATTTCGGAAAGGCGATGCATCTGTTCGGCTGGGCCTACTCACATCATAATGCCCATTATCGGCGCATCATCGAAACCCTGGACAGACTAGGCGCGGAGACGGGCGAGACCGTCCAACTGTGTGGCCTGCGCGGGAACAAATACGTCGTCCTTGATTGCCGGGACTCGCCCGGCCCGTTCCGGATTTCAAGCGATGTAGGGGTCGAGGTGCCGATCCCGTGGACGGCGTCCGGAAGGCTGCTGCTCGGCCATATGAGCGAACAGGAAATACAGGCCTTCATTCCGCCTGGCGACTACAAGCTTCCCGACGGCCGCGTCATTGCGCCAGCCGAGTTCTTCGGCGATGTAGCTCTGGCGCGCCAGCAAGGTTTCAGCGAGACGGCTGCTCTGGCCGACCGCTTCACCTGGTGCATGGCCGCGCCCATCCGCGACGGCAACGCGGCCATCAACAAGACTCTTTGCTTCGTGTTGCCCGTCGACACACGGGAAGCCAGGCGCAGCGAATTGCTTGCCCTTCTATGCGAGCGCGCCCGTGGGTTGTCGCTGGCGGGAGGCTAGTACAAATCGGCACGGAAGGACCCTCGGCGGCGTGGGCAAATTGGCGGCGGTGAGCAGACCTGCTATTCCTGCTTGAGATGACCTGCTCGCGTTGCGAAAATCTGGATGAGTATGTGCGCTTCAGGACGCGAGGCGAGCTATTTCGTGCTGTTGGCACGATCCGTCAGGCCGTGTCCGATGGAGACATCAAAGAGATCGATGCAGGTCCCATGAAGGGCACGATGGCATTTGGCGATCTATACGAAGCGGGTCCGCTCGACGATCTTTTGCTCTATCGTTTCCGCTGCCCCGACTGCGGGCAAAACTTCGTGCTGGGAGCGGAGACGTATCACGGAAGCGGCGGGTCATGGAGCAAATCTGAGCCTCTCAAATGAGAGTGACTGACGAGGCACGCGCGGGTTGATTCAAGGCTGCTTTTTGGAGGCAGGCTTGAGCAGGGGCGATCTGACCGAAGCGGAATGGCGCGTTCTGAAGGACTTGTTGCCGATCGACCCTGAAAACCGTGGTTGAAGCAGGCGACCTGAGCAGAACCGCTCGATCATCACTCATCGAGCTGCATATCGAGCCGGTCGAAGAACCGGATGTCGGGAGTCGTCCAGAAGCGTTTGATCCGGGCCTCGGCGTTGGCAGCGAAATCCGCGATCAATTCCTCCATCAGCTGACGCTTGTTGCCGAAGTGATGATGGATGTTGGCGCGCATCGGGCCGATCGCCGCCGCTATATCGCCGAAGCTGAAACCGTCGTGGCCGCGCAGGACATAAAACTCGGCCGTGACCTCTTTGATTCTGCTCCGCGTAGAGG
This sequence comes from Mesorhizobium sp. ISC25, assembly GCF_042295465.1. NCBI lineage: Bacteria > Pseudomonadati > Pseudomonadota > Alphaproteobacteria > Hyphomicrobiales > Phyllobacteriaceae > Mesorhizobium > Mesorhizobium sp. ISC25. The sequence continues at coordinate 2,240,752 of NZ_CP135441.1, forward strand.
TGCGCCTCGTCACCGGGAGGTCCTGAAATGTTGGCTCTCATATGCCTTCCGAAATCAATGCCGCTCGCTGCCGAGACGATCACTATGCCGGAACGAGCCGCAACCGCCCGCCAACCGGCACCAGACGCGATCAGCGTCGCTATCACAAATTTGTCATGCGATGCGTGACCGAGGCCGAACTGGAGAGGGACACATGACGACGGCGCCGGGCCCCAGACCATGGAGCAGAAGAGCGGCTGGGCCACGGACTGCTCGAGATGCCGGCGTTCCAGACTCAACGCTGAACGGGTCCATGAAACTCATTTACCAGACCCACTCCCCTACGCGCGCAAGGTTCTGGTCTTTGTCCACGAGGCCGGACTTGCCGGACGTCTGCGCTTCATTCATCAGGAGACGAGCCCCACCAATCGCAACGATGATGTGTTTGCAATCAATCCGCTTGGCAAGGTGCCCGTTCTCGTTCTCAACGACGGCTATGCCGATCTTCGATTCGGACGTGATCTGCGACTATCTCGACAATCTCGAAAGCAGTCGTCGGCTCATCCCCGAAACAGGGCGAGCAAAATGGTCCGCCTTGCGCCTCCAGGCGCTCGCCGGTGGCATGTGCGACGCAGGCATTTCCATCCGCTGGGAAAACGAGCGCCGCCCTGAACATCTGCGTTATCCTGCCTTGAGCGCAGGCATGACGATGAAGCTTATCGAATCCTATGACTTCGTGGAACGCGAGGTCGAATTCGACGCGCCGCTCCATGTCGGCCACATCGCGCTCGCCACTTGTCTAAGCTGGCTGGAAGTCCGCGGACTGCCCGACTACTTGCAGGGAAGGCCACGACTGGCACCATGGTATAGATCCATGCTTGCCACACCTACTGCGGTGACACGCGAGATTGATGTCGATCGCCAGGCTTTCGAAATCCAGTACGCGTCGGTCGTCAGCCAAGCGTTCTCGAAGCCAAAAAGAAGCCTGCGCTGCAGCCGGCCAGGACCGCGGCTACAATCCGCGCGCGCGGATCGGGGAAATTTCGGACGCAATGATGTTTCGGACTGCTCCCGACGGCATAGATCGGTCGTGGAACGCCGTGGCACGCTACGACGGTGACACACAAGATTGACATCAATCTCTAGGCTTTCGAAATCCAGTATGTGTCGGTCACCAGCCAAGCGTCCTCGAGGCCATTTGCTGGTCGCCCTCGGTGATATTGCGCGAGACTGCCTGCGTTGCATCACCGGACGTCACTTCGACGTGGGCATAATGAGCAAGATTGCTTTGCGCGCGCCGAGCTAGTTCTTCGTCGATCTCATAGGCAATCACGCGTCCTTCAGAACCCGTCAGTTCAGCGAGGATGGCGGTGAAATAGCCAACACCGGCGCCCACCTGAAGGACGGTCTGGCCGGGAGCGATGTTCAGATGGTCGAAAACCAGTGCCCAAAGCGACGGCAAGCCGCTGTTTAGTCCGCGCTTTTCGTCAAGCGAGACCAGAACGTCGTGGTAAATCTCATGAAGTGCGGTTGAAGGGCTGGTATGGACCGCCCCGATTTGCAATCTCGAATGGATACGCCATGGCCCGTTGCCAAGGTAGTGTTCGCGCGGAACCTTTGCGAAGGCGTCGATGACCGCAGGATTGTGCAAGACAGGTGATGAGACTCGCAGGTCTTCGGCAAACCACCGGCGCGCTTCACTAGCATTGGTTCTTGTTGGCATGGAATATCGGCTCCGGATTGCGCGTACTCAGTCATGCTCTCAGAAAACCGAACGGCGGCAAAGGGTGCTTATCCTCGCGTCCGCCCTGCTGTCGAAGTGCTTCGGAGCGTTGGATCAGGCAAGCTCCGACTTGAGCACGATCATTGCAAGCTCGCGCCAAGCTCGAAATTAGGCCAAGACAGCGCGCGTGCATCTACGTCGGTGATCAGCATATGGCCCGGCGAGACTGTGATGGAGATCGCGAGTTCGGCACGAGCAAGAGCGTCTTGGGCGGTCAGGCTGCTGGCCCAGAATACAGGGACCTCCCCTTCCAAGACTTCGACGGCATCACCCCAGTCGGGAGCCATCAAATTTCGAATGCCGATCGTCGTGGGCTCTCCGACATGGACGGGAGACCCATGCGCATGCGGAAAGCGCGCGGTGAGCACGCGAACCTTGTCGACCTCGCTATGCCGTATCGGACGCATGGAGACGACCATTTCGCCACCGAACGGTCCGACTTGGGACGTCTCGATCTTGGTGCGGAATTTGGGGGTGGTTTTTCCATGGCCGATACGCCGGAGTTTCACACCCCGTTCGACAAGTGCGGCCTCGACGGTGAGCGAACTGCCGAGCGCGAAGGCCGCAAAGTCATCTCGCCACAGGTCGATGATGTCTGTGGTCTGGCGGATCATTTCGCCGAAGTGATAGATGCTATACTGTGGTGCATCGGTCCGAATATCGATATCGCCCAGCGCTGGCAGAAATGGGCTGCCCGCACGGCTCACGCCGACCAAAGGGCAGGGTTTCGGATTGCGGACACAAAACTGATAAAAATCGGCGGCAAAGCTGCGCGGCACAATCACGACGTTGGCCTGGAGCTTGCCGCGCGCAAGCCCTCCTGTATGCCCTTCATAGGCACCCATCCTGACGAGTCTGCGCAATCTGCCCGCATCGACCATTCGCAAATCCTCGTAGATCGGTAAAGTGATCGGGCGAGCCATGGCTTCCAACGGATGCGCGTTTCAGAGACACGTCGAGAGCGCGTAAGATCATCGGCGGGTCTGCCGCTTGTCAAATCATCAGAATCTTTCCTCATTGATAAATCGTATTTATTCGCCGGCGAAGGATGGCGCTTTTTATTAGCTTTTGCTCATATTTATTCTCATTGACACTCGCCGCAGCCGATCGCTTTTATCTGTCGGCTTGCCTCATGCAGGAAGCCAAGATCCCGGTTCATGTAGAAGAGCAGGAAAGCCGCATAGAGTACAAAGACGAGACTGAACACCAGCGTCTTGACGATCAGCGACAGTGCAAAAACGTTCAGGTGCGGAGAAGCCCGCGCCAGGAAAGCCAGCACAATGTCGGACAGGAGCATGCTGATGATGAGCGGGAAAACGAGGGTCAGCGCCATCGCCATGATGCGATTCAGCAGACCCAGAAATATTCCAGCAGCATCCTTGCTGAATACAGGCAGAAGACTGTCGATCGGCCACAGGCCGTAGCTCTCGTAGAGACTGGTCAGGGAAAGCTGCAGGCCGCCGGCAGCCAGGTAGATTGTGACCATGATGACTGCGAGCAAGGTGCCGGTAGCACTCGTCTCGTGCGTCATCATAGGGTCGATCAGCGTCCCCATCGTAGAGCCCCGCTGCAGGTCGAGGATGTCGCCGGCAGCCTCCGCTGCCCAGAACGGTATCCCCATACACAGCCCGAGCGTTACACCGACCACAACCTCCTTGAGAATGTAGGCTGCGATCATCGTGGTCGTGATGTCGCTGTTCGTCAGCTTGCTCACGACCATTGGAAAGATTGGAACTGCCAGCGCCAGCGCCACGCCATTGCGTAGAAGCCCTGATAGCGGCACACGCGAAAACAGCGGCATCAGAAGCATGAAACCACCCACGCGTGCGAGCGCGAAAGCGCCTGCCAGGAGATAGACCTGAAGGTCTTTGACAGACGCGAAGAGTGGTTCGACCGGCACCCGCGTGCCTCAACGTGTGACGACCGGGAATTCGTCCAGAGCCGTCGATGCCTGCTGCGCGATCTGCTGCCCAAGCACAGGACCTAAGACGATGATGACCAGCAGGATCACGACAAGCTTGATCGTCTGCGGCAGCGACTGGTCCTGAATCTGTGTCAGCGCCTGGGCAAGGCCGACGAGGATGCCGACCGCCAGCGCCGCAATGATCGCTGGGCTGGACGCGAACAGCACCGTCAAAAGCGCGCTTTGGACCTTCGCCACGATGAAGTCATTGCTCATGCGAACCCGCCAATGTCGTCAGCCGTAACTCAGGATCAGGCCATGCATCAGCCGCGACCAGCCATCTATGGCGACGAAAAGGAATAGTTTCAGGGGAATCGAAATAAGGACCGGCGAGACCATGATCATGCCGAGCGTCATCAGGATATTGGCAACAACGATATCGATGATGAGGAAAGGAAGATAAAGCAGGAAACCGATCTCGAAGGCTCGGGTAAGCTCGGACGCGACAAAGGCCGGAACAAGGATCGAGAGATCGTCGTCCTTCAGGTTCTGCCGCGCCTGTTCCGGCCAAAGGCGGCTCGTTCCATCGAGAAAAAACTGCCGCTCCTGCGGCTGAGTGAATTTCATAAGGTGTCGCTGCAATGGTTCCCTGACCAGTTGTGCTGCCCTGGCGAGGTCGTCAGTCGTCTGGAACTGAACTTGCCCTTCCCGAAGTCGGCCAGACATCTCGCTCAGCAACGGTGTCGTGACATAGACGGTGAGCACAAGCGCTATGCCGTACAGCACCAGATTGGGTGGCATCTGCTGGACGCCGAGTGCGTTACGGATGAGAAACAGCACGACCGAAATCTTCAAGAACCCTGTCATCGTGACCACCGCCAGAGGCAGCAACCCGACGAAGCCGACGGCGATCAGAATACCAAGGAGATTGGGCGAATTCTCAAGCATTGTCGAACATACGAACGATCCGCACGCCCAGGCTTTCCCCAATCCGCACGATCTCGCCACGGCCAACACGTTTACCGTTGGCGATGATGTCGACAATCGCCTCCGTCACATCGGGGAGCGAAACGATAGCGCCGGGCGCAAGCAGCCTCACTTCTCCGAGAGGCATTGCCGTGCGGCCGATTTCGAAAGCGAGTACAACCGGCAACTCGTCCAGAGTTGACTCTTCCAAGGTCTGGCCGACTGACGGCGGCGTGTTCTGGTTCATGGTCCACTCCCAATTGGATCCGGCGATGGGGGTCGGCGCCGCAAGCAATTGCGGCCCGGCGGCAGTCAGGGCGACCGACGCATAAAGGTGCTCGGCAATGATGAGTGCCGCGTTGCGTTCTTCCGCCTCATTCCTGAAAAGCACCACGTCGCCAGCCTGCAGGCTTTTCAGCTCGCCAAGCGTTACTTTGAGTGTGCCGCGCCGAAGGCAGATTGGCAGAGGAAATTCGGCCGGGATCGGCGGTCTGGCATTGGCGATCTCGTCAAAAAGACGACCGATCCGAACCGCCAGGCTGGCGTCATTCGTGTTCAAGACGCAGTCAATCGTTTCCTGGTTGTCGGTCAGGACAAAAGCCAAAGGGGTCTCGCCCGAAACCGAAGCTGCTTCTGTTTGTGTGACCGAGGTGAGCGCGATGCTCTCGCCCACCTTGGCCTCAATCCATTCGAGATCCTCTTCAAACGCGGATTCCAGCAGCAGTGCGGCGTGGGCGGGGGCCAGCCGCTTCATGTCGACCAGTTCGTCTGCCCTGGCGAAGCCCCTTTCGACCACGGAGAGCGGCAGGCGCAATTTGCCCATCGTGTCTCCGACGGAGAACGCAATGGTGTACCACCACTGGTCGGCAGGGTTGGGCGCCGGCCAGACGGCGGCAATCGGCACCGCCCTGCCCGCGATCGTGATTTCCGCGGGCGCGCGCCGGCGGTAGAAGGCGTTCAATGCCTCAACGTCGACAGACGCAACAGAGTTCAGCAGCAGCCGCTCGCCAACGCTTGACCGTGAGGCCTTGCGTTTTGCCGGCTTTACCTGCGCTCTCGTTTTTCCCGACGCAAAGGCTTGGGGCATCACATCCATATTCACGATCACAAACTGGGCTATCGTTCTGTGGGCAGGCGCGTTGGACCACGCTCTTCTTCCTCGGAAAGCTCGGCAAGCGCCAGGCAACGTCGTGCGGTGCGTTTGATCAGATGCTCCAATAGCCCGTCCAGCTTCGTCAGAGCTTTCATGGCCGCACGATGATCATTGCGAGCTGCCGACAGTTCCTCTTTCCGTTGCTGCTCGGCGACGCCGGCCATCTTCTCGTTTTCACGCAACAGCTCGGTTTTTCTGGCGGCGATTTCGAACCGTCCCTGTAGCTGGTGAAGGCTGGCAGCCTTTATCGGATGCCCAATAAGCGAGCCGAACGCTGCGTCTTCGGCATCGACCGTGCGCTGCAGGTGCTCCGTGACCGCTCTGGCCGCCTCCCGACCCTTCCTCGCGGCCCGGTCCAAAGCGGCGTGCCGTCTGATCACCTCTTCCCGTGCACGGTCCTCACGGCGGCGTCTGAGGTCGCGTAATCGAGTGATCATCTCACGATCTTTCACCGACGATCTCCCGCATGAGTTGGCGTGTCCTCTCGAAGCTCTCATGAGTGGCGGACGCCTGACGCAGAAAGGCGTTGATGACATCGATCTTCACCACCGCCTCGTCCGCCAAGGGATCGCTGCCTTTTTTGTATTCACCGACGCGCAGGAGAAGCTCGATGTCAGCGTAGCGGGCAAGCAGTTCGCGCAGGTGGCCGGCGTCGGACCGATGTGCCGGCGCCACAACCGCATCCATGAGGCGGCTTCGGCTGCGCAAGACATCAATGGCCGGGAAATGGTTGCGCTGCGCAAGCTCGTTCGACAAGAAGACATGGCCATCAAGGAGGGCCTGAACTTCCTCGGCGACAGGGTCCAGCGTACCGTCGCCTTCAAGAAGAACGCTGTAGAGGCTGGTGATGGATCCGACGCGACCCGTGCCTGACCGCTCGAGCAGACGGGGCAAGATCGCAAACAGCGAAGACGGAAAGCCGCGACGCGTCGGCGGCTCGCCCGCGGCTAGGCCAATCTCTCTGTGCGCACGGGCAAACCGGGTTAGGTTGTCCATTGCAAGCAACACATGCTTGCCCTGGTCGCGAAAATATTCGGCAATGCTGGTCGCCACATAGGCAGCCTTGACACGCTCAATGGCGGGACGGTCCGAGGTCGCAACAACGACAATGGCCCTCGCCCGCCCCTCGGGCCCGAGCTGTTGTTCGAGGAATTCGCGCACCTCACGTCCGCGCTCTCCAACAAGGGCGACCACCGCGACATCGGCATCGGTGCCGCTGACGATATCGGAAAGCAGGATCGACTTTCCCACGCCCGGTTCGCCAAAGATTCCGACGCGCTGGCCGCGCGCACAGGTGAGCAGCGCATCGAGGGCGCGTATTCCGAGCTGGATCGGCTGGGAAATCAAGCTGCGCTCCAGCGGAGATGGCGGATAGGCATTGACCGGATAGCTGCCGGTGATGCCGTCCGGCGAAAGCGGCTTGCCGTCCAATGGCTCGCCAAGCGCGCTGATCACGCGACCAAGAAGGCTGGGGCCGACGGGCACCTGCTGGTCTTTTCCGGTCGCCACGACCTCAGTCAGGTTTGAAAGACCGGCCAAATCGCCCAGCGGAACAAGGATCGCCATTTCGTCCATGAGGCCGACGACTTCCGCCTTGGTCACCCTTCCGGTCCTAGGGTCGACGAGTTCGCATATCTCGCCGATCCGTGCCTCCTCCACAGTCGCATGAATGACCGTGCCGGCGACCCGCCGTACACGCCCCTTCCTGGGCCGGCCGGTATCGTCGCGCAGGCCCGAACGCAAATTCGGGATGATGGAGGCCAGACGGCTTTCGATATCAGCGGCGGGCGCGGTCATCGGACCTCCGTCTTCGGCGCAATCGCGGCAGCTATGGCTTTGAGCTGCGCGTCGATGCTCGCGTCGACGACGGCAAAGTCGGTCGAAACGATGCAGGCGTCGGGAGCCAGCGCGTCATCCGCGTCGATCTCAACCGTCATCCCCAGATCACTCTCGCGCAAGACTGCGTCCAGCTCATCACGAACCCTTTCGATGGACGCGGGATGAACTCGGACTTTCAGGTATTTGGCGCGGCGAATTTCAGTCACCGCCTGTCTTGCGGCTTTGGCGACAAGCGCGCCAACGTCGAATTCTCCCAGAATTCGCCTGACGATATCGACGGCAAGGCCAACGACTTCGGATTCCAGCCCACCAAAATAGCGATCCACCTTGACCGCCGTCTCGCTGACTAGCCGCGTGGCCTCCGCATCGCCTTGCGCCTTGCCGTCGTCATAGCCCTGCGCATATTCGGCCGCATAGGCTCGTCGAGCAGCGTCGCGCAACTGCTGCGCATCACGCCTTGCTTCATCGAGAAACGCATGCCCATCCTGCAGAGCGCGCACCTCGGCGGCCCGCAGGATCCGAGCGTAGGGACTCCTCACCAGAGCTTCCGACGCTTTGCCCGATTCGATCATCCCGTCTAGCTCATCGCCCGTCGAACAATCGCGGGGCCGGCCTCGGCAAATTGTTCGGCTGACGGCTGGTGGATGAGCTCTTGCGGCATCAGCTTGAGACGCACCCGCATGCTCGTATCGCTCGGCATGATCTGACACCAGGCGCCAAGGCAGCTCAGGCCGTCGGCATAGACGCGACCGGAAATGTCTTCCAGCGGCCCCAATCGCTCAATCGGGCCGGCCAGATCGCGGTTGGCGACGGCGAAAGCGCACAGATCAGCCCCAAGCGCCGTCTGCAATGCGGCCGCTTCGCGCCCAACAATGACGGCGGCCAGACTCCCAGCCCAGTAGATCGCGCCCGAGCGAAGTGCAAGTTCCTCCAACTCTTCGCCAGACGACAAGGCGATCGCTCGATCCACCTCATCGGCCGGCTCTTCGACCACTGGAGAGAGCCTATGCCGGTCGAGCAGAAGCTTCGACAGTCGCTCCTGCAAGCGTTGCGAGCGCAGCATGCGCTCGCAGGCAGCCTCGCCGATCGCGCCGTCAAAGCACTCCGCGAGCCAAGCCGCATCCACATAAGACGCGGGTTTGGAGATGAATGCCTGCCATTCCGGGCTGGCAGTTTGCTCCGAGCCGCGCTGGGTCATGTTTTCTTCACCGGCATTGCGGGAGCATCGAGCGCGTAGACGCCGGGCCGTCGATACCACTGCATGTAGGCCAACCGACCAGCCAGCGCGAATATGGCCGCCGCCATGCCATAAAACAGCGACATCGCGGCGGCGACGCTGTCTGGATGCAGCCACAGGCCGAGGAAGGTGGTGAAACCAGCCTCGCCGGTTTCCTGGTTGGGGGCTGTCGCTGCAACCGGAATGAGGGTGACCGAAACATTGTCATAGGTCAGTCCGGCGATGCCCTTGGCCACCAGCATCTTGACCTGCGGGATGAGCTCGTTCATCGGAACGGATGCGCGATGCCGGATGAACACGGAGGCGGACGACGGTACCAGTTGCTGCCTCAGTGGATCGTTTTCGGGCAGGACGAGATGAACGCGAGCCGAAAGCACGCCGTCGATGTCCGAGATCGTCTGCGACAGCTCCTGGCTCAAGCCGTAGATCATCGTTGCCCGCTCTTCCACCGGCGAGGACACAAGCCCATCCCTCTTGAACACCTCGCCGAGCGTCTGGAATTCCTGTTTGGGCAAGCCGCTCTCGTCGAGAATGGCCATAGCTTCGGCGAAGCGGCCCTTCTGTACGGAAACCGTCATCTTGCCGTCCTTGCCTGCCTCGCGTTGAGCCGGAATCCCGTGACGCATGAGCGTGGCCACGATCTCGTTGGCCTGCCGCTGGTTGAGGTTGGAATACAACTCCACCGAACACGCCTGGAGCACAAGCATCCCCACGACAACGAGCGCAACGCGACACCTGGCGCCGCATCGATTCAATCGCATTAAACGCCGCAGCGAGGTTGGCATGGGCGCGAACACTCCGCGGCGCTTACTGTTGCTTGATCAGCGTGCTGGTGGAGGACGTGACAGCCGTCACGCTGCTCGTAACCACCTCGAGATTGGCGGCCGCCCACATCACCGAAATCGATCGTTCCAGGAGTTGCTCTGCATTCTTGGCTCGGGAGTCTTCGCCTTCCTTGCCGGACAGAGCCATCTTGTCGGCGCGATCCTGCGCGGCGGCCGTTTCAGCACTTTCGGGGGCGTTAGCCTGGCCAAGAGCCTTCTGTACCTGCTGCATGGTTCGTTCCAGCGACTTGACGGCAGAACCGAAAAGGGCCGATGGATCCGTGAACACCCCACCTGCAGCCTTCTCCGTCTCGGCCATGTAGTCGAAGAGTTTGTGCTCGAGGATTGGCTCGGTCTTCTCCGGCTTGAAAGCCTGGCCGCCTATTGCCGGATTGGCGCCGGGCGTCTGCGCCACCTGCTGACCTGCCCGCGTGGCGACACCACTGCTCTCATGTGTATTGATCTTCGCGGCATCGTGCTTTTCTTGCTTGGCGCCCACCATTCGGTTGCCGGGCTGGGCTGCCGCGCCGACGGTGATTTGCTGTTGCGAACTTATGCTGGTGGTTAAGTTTGCAAGCGTAGCCTCTAGGGCTCCAATCGGTGCGATTTGCATGAATCTGCCCTCCTGTTCTAGTTCGGTTTGGCGGAGGGGACAATCTGCGCCTCCGCCTGCTTTCCGCGGAAAACGCGAACGGACACAGCCTTGCCAGTCTCCTGCTTGGCGCTCGGCGTGGCAGGCACCCCGAGGGTTTTCCTGACGAGCTCGATGTAGGATGGGGGACCCGATACCGAGATGACATCGTCTTGCTTGGAGACCTTTATTGGAAACCGCGGGTCACTGACGCCCAGCCGTGAAAGCCTGTCTTCCGCGCCAGCAGCCATGTTGGCATCAAGCGGGATCATTTCCGTCTGGACTTCCGCTTCGGTCGCGACGTTCATGACAATGCCGTCGAAATGCCAGATCAATCCGTATCGATTGCATATCTCTTCGAGGAACTCGCGAGCTGTTCCAACCGGCATGCCGGCGCTCAGGCGCCCCTTTACCAGCTTGCTGACACGCATGGGCACCCGCATGTTGCGGCCGAGCTCAACCAGCGCGTCTGTCACCGACTGATCGATCGTGATGTATTTGTAAGGGCCAGGGGGCCAGCGCGGTTCGGCAGCAAACGCAGGCTGGGAGCCAAAGCCGAGCGCCAGGATGACGGCAAGCCGGCGGGCTACAAGGGCAGCCCTGCCTCCAGATAACCGATCCGCACGGTAGATACTGCGTCCCGTCACATTGGTCCTATCGAAAGCGACCCACGAGTAATGCCCCGCCTCGCTTGCTTCATAGCTTGTCCGCCGATGTCATTCTATCGCGGACACTCGAAAAGGGGAAGTCCAATTGGATTGCGTATCAACGACCTGTGCCAAATGTTGCGAAGGAACCGCAAGACGATATGGTACGGCGTCGGAATCGGTTACCACCGGGTTCGGGATCATTGGTTCAATGTGGAAGGGAGTGGTGTCGGTGACGGCAAACAACAGCCTGCTCGCGAAGTTGGACGTGCCCGCAGGCGTTCCTCGAGGCAAGAGGTTTGTGGCAACGCGTCTTGTCGAGGGATTGAGTGCATCGGTTCTGGTCGCCGTGGCGTCGATTGCCGCAATCGCGTCGGCGCAGGCCCAATCGAACGGCGGTTATGACCCTAGAAGTTGGACATACGATCGGGGAAGAAATGTACTGGTCTCGCCTAGTGCTTCCGGCCTGACGGCCGACGGAGAAATCGTGCCCGAGGAGTCGGTGATTCCCAGGCAGGTCGTGACATTCAGCGAGGCTCAGCCGAAGGGGTCGATCGTGATCAACACCACGGAGCGGCGCCTCTATTACATGCTGGGGGGCGGCAAAGCGCTACGATATGCGGTGGGGGTCGGCAAGGAGGGGCTGGAGTGGTCCGGTCGCGACATGATTTCGAAAAAGAAGGACTGGCCAGATTGGCGGCCACCGGCCGAAATGCGATCCAGAGAAGCATCAAAAGGCCGGATCTTGCCTGCGCACGTGGCCGGAGGCCCGAACAACCCATTGGGCGCACGGGCCCTGTATATCGGAAACACGGTTTATCGCGTCCACGGCACCAATCAGCCGTGGACCGTCGGACAAGCCAACTCCTCTGGTTGCATTCGCATGACCAATGAAGACGTCATTGACCTGTATGACCGCGTAAAGGTCGGCGCTCAGATTATTGTCCGGCATTGAATTGTGATCCCTTTCAACATCAAGCAGCTCGAAACCTTTCTCCTGGTGGCGACTTTCGGAAGCTTTCGAAAGGCTGCCGAACGCCTGAACACCACGCAGCCTGCGGTGTCCAACCGAATTGCCGGGCTGGAAGAAGCGCTAGGTGCCAAGCTGTTCGAGCGGCAGAGCGGCAATGTCAGGCTGACAGCCCAGGGACAACGGCTTCTGCCGGCTGCTCAACGGGTCCTGCGGGTAGCGGAACGGCTGCAACTGACGGCCAGCTCTCTTTCAGAGGCGGCGGGGGTGCTTAGGCTCGGGGTTGCCGAAACGATCGTGCACACCTGGCTACCGGATTTCCTCCGGGAGCTGCAAGCAAACTATCCGCTTGTCGATACGGATATCGTCGTTGACGCGACGAACACCCTTCGCAACGAACTCATGTCGCACCGACTCGATCTTGCAGTGCTGATGGGCCCAATTTTGGAACACAGCATCGAGAACATCGAGATGCCGTCGTTTCCGCTCGTGTGGGTCTGCTCGCCGCACCTGAAACTGCCGCACCGGCGCAAGCTGACGCTGACTGATCTGATGCAATTTCCAATCATCAGCTATGCGCGCACCACCAGACCCTACAGCGAACTTTACCGCAAGCTGACCGGCGAACTGGAAGAGACGCCGCGTATCTTTCCCGCCAATTCGCTGGCCGCTTCCATCAAAATGACACTCAATGGTATCGGCATCGCCTCTCTCCCGGGGGAAGTCGTCCAGGATTATACCGCAAGCGGCAAACTGCGCATTGTCGACTGCGAATGGCATCCGTCCGATCTGCAGTTTACCGCCTCCTACTCCTCCGAACCGTCCAATGCGGCAGCTGAACGGGCGGCAAAGCTGGCCGCCAGTGTCGCAAACGCGTATGCCGCGAGAACCGGCAAGGCGCAGGAGCCAATGGACGATAGGCTTGGCCCGCAGTTTCTCAGCCGATCGAGGTGACCGGCAGATAGATGCGGTCGCCTGAGAAGATCAGGTCCGGGCTCAAAATATGATCCATGTTGAGCACCACCGTCTCCGCCACATCCGCAGAATGGGTCTTGGCGATCAGGCGAATGCTGTCGCCATCCTTGACCTTGACCCACTGATAGCCGTCTTTCTCCAGTGTTGGGTTGGTGCGACCCTCAGCATTGCTGCTGCCCTCGGCATGAGCCTCGACATAGTCGCCGGTAACCCAGCCGCTATGCATTTCGCCGTCCGGTCCGAAACCTTCCACAGGTATCCAGGTCTCCCCTGACGCATCTGTCGACGGCTTCGCGGTCTGTTCGACGAATGTGCCGGGTTGCAGAACCGTTTCAAGCGTCGAATGCCCGTCAGGCTGGGTCCGCAAATTCAGTCCGTCATCGGCGACCACGACGAGCTGCGGGGCATCCTCGTCCGGGATCTGCGGACCACCTGGAACGTCTGAAGGATCATCGGGTTGGTGGGACGAAGCATCGCCATCCGGTTTTTTCGGATCGGGTGGACGGGGCGTCTTCGCGCCCTCCCAAGGTTCCCCGAGCAAGGCGTCCAGCGAGAAGAGAAGCATTCCAACGCCGAAGGTGATGCCCAGAGTCCACCGATCCCATGCAGCCCATCTTTTGTCCGACTTTTCCGCCCCCGCGATATCAGCGTCGGTTCGCGGCACTGAACGGCGATTCATCCGGTCCGTCCTTATGGCCGACGCCCAGAATTCCGCGCAGCCGAAGGTGAACATGGCGCCGGCGACTGTGGCGATCGGCGCCGGCCAGGAGTGCACCGTATAGACGGCGCAGCCAAGCACATAGCCGGGTCCAGCCAGATATTCGGCCAGGTTTCGGATCACCGGTCTGCCGGTGAACGACTGCAGCATCGACTTCGTGCCATAGACGATGTTGCCGAGCGTAAACGTGCTGTTGACGACAAGATCTTTGCCCTGGATCATCCCGGTCGCGGCACCTGGTGCTGCCGCAATGAATGTGGCGCCGCCGAGCGCGTTGAGAAATCGCCCGAACGGCTTGTGACTTGCCGTTGCGTTGGGAAAGAGCGCCTGCGCGCCGAAGACGATGCCTCGCACGCCAAATGCCACCGATCCGGCGGTGGCGGTCCAGGTTGGCGGCAACGAACTCCATAACATGTAGGAGGTGGTCGACATGCCGCCAAAGGTGGCGAGCGCCTGAGCGTTTTCCCGCAGCCTGGCATGGCTGAGGGCCAGATCGACACTGGTGGCCTGATCCGGCGTCATCGCCTTTTTGTGGGTCGCCCGATAGGTCGTCAGTTGCAGCACGGAGAGGGCGTTCGTCTGATCCCCGTTCATCCACTCGAATTGCTCAAGCGTGAACTTGCGGAACTGGCCGGGGCTCATTTCCTCCAACTGTTTTCGTGTCACCACTTCGATCTGCCGCTGGGTCAGGGCCTCGGTGTGGTGGATCGTGAAGGCGCCCCATTGATCGCGGGTCAGCAGCGGAATCTGCTTCTCGGTCAGCCACGGCACCTGGTTGGGATCGAACTTCGCCACGTCCACCGAATCTATGATGGTTGCGGGGATCGCCTGAACCTGGCGCTCGGTTAGGTTCTTCAGCAATCCGGCCTCGCCCAGATCCTTGAATTGCTGTGACGTGAACTTGGCGACCTGGCCGGGCTTGAACCACGGAATCTGGCGCGCTTCCAACTTCGACACGTCAACGAACTCGACCATGTCTCCTTTTATCGCCTGCACCTGTGGTTTCGTCAGGTGAGGCGTCAAACCGGCTTTGCCGAGATCGCGGAACTGCTGGTCGGTCACATTCCGGATGTGGCCCTCGGTCAGCCAAGGAATCTGTTTCCCGTCGAAGCTCGAAATGTTGACCTGGCCTATCTTTGCCTTCGGGATACCGCGCAGCTGGCTCTTGGTCAGATAGGACAGCAAGCCGGCCTGATCCATGTCGCGGAATTGCTGTTCCGTCAGCTCGGCCACCTGCTCGCGCTTAAGCCAAGGAATCTGGTTCGGCTGGAAATCGCCCATGACGAGATCCGGAACCTGGTCGAGCGGGATCGCTCTGACGCCGGTTCGGGTGAGCGGTCCATTGTTCGGAGCGGGTTGGCCGTGGGTTGCTGGTGCGGGACGGCCAGTTTCAGCCGGGGGGTGGGAACCAGTGGGCTCGTAGTAGTCGTATAGCTCATCCGCGTACCGGCCATAAAACTCCCCATACGTTCCGTCAGCAGTGCTCGGCTCCTTGTCACTGAATAGCGTCGCCATTTCCTCAACGGCTTGCGATCGATCGATCTCGCCGGCCTTGTATCGGGCGAATATATCGGCCTGGGCCGAATTCCACTCGGCGCCGAGGATAGCAGCCGGCTTGCCGCTGTTAACCGCGAGCTCGTCGGCAGCGGCATATTGAGCAAATGTCGCTTCACCCTCGACGTTCAAATAGGCAGAGACCACGGCATGCTTATACGCCTGCCGATCTGGAAAATTATTGGGATGAAGGTCGATTGGCGCGTCCCCCACGTGGGACAGCTCGTGGCCGAGCAGGTCGACGAATTCGGCAAGTACGGTGTCGCTGTCCGCATCGGCTGCACGGAATGTCTCGGCATCGACAAAGACTACTCCCACGTCGCTGACGTATTGTGATCCAGTCGCCGTCAGATCGTCGCCGGAGCTGGCGTCGAAGATCCGGAGGTCGTGCCGCGCCGGGTTGACGATGCGTACGCCTTTCGCGTGAGCGCCGCGCAAGAGATCCATCAGCGTCGGCGAGCGGCTGAGCTGATCTATAAGATTGGCCTTGGTGACTTCCGGCATGCCGAGGTTCTGATGGAGCATGTTGTCGAGCAGGCTCGCCGCCTCCTGGCGGTTGGCCGCGATTTCGGCCTGCGTCAGCGGCTTGGCGAATGATGGGCCCGATGACCCATCTGCTGCAAAATCCTGCCCTTTCGGCGCTGGCCTGGGCGCCGGACTGCTGGGAGCGATCGGGCCCTCGCCAGCTGGCGGCAAGCCGTTTGCCGGCGGCGAATTATGGCGGACCTCCCGCTCAAGCAACTGGTTGAGGTAATGGGCCTGCGTGGGCGTCAGTTCGCTGCGAGCCTGCTGATCCAGTTGTTGCCGCAACGCTTTCCACGCTGGCTTGCTCATCCCGTCTGGGCGTCCGTCGACGGTCGCGAGTTGGTCCGGATATGGCGCACCACCCAATTCCGGGAACACATCGGACACGCGCTGGCCAGCGAATCTGAGCTGGGGATTGGGAGAAGCTGCGATGCCGGCAAGATAAGCAGCGAGATGCTGCAGGACGTCTGGGGTCAGTCGCCCATCCGAAGTTTCCAGCGCGGAGAAAACCTTTTGCGCGCCTTCGGAGAATCCGGGGTGCGCGCGGGAGGTACGGGCATGCGGCACCAGAACCTTCCTTACCGAGCCGAGTTCTGCTGTCGTTACCGGCCATTGCCCAAGGTTTACCGCGAAACCGACGCCGTGGTCTTTGCGGTCCAGGCGGTTGAGTGGTCCGGCGCCCGCCTCGCGCGGAACGCCCTCGAAGGCAGGGCTAGCGCGCCAGGGTTCCTTGCCGCCTCCGAAGGGGGAAATAATGTCGTAGTTCCGGTAGAGGACACGATCCTCGAAGCCGGGCACCTTGCCTTCGGCACTATAGTGGCTGGCACCACCTCTCGCAGCTTCTTCCCAGAAGGAGGCTGCCCTTTGGCTGAGCGGGCCAGGTTCCCTAAGCGTGTACCCCGACCGGCCGCCTTCGCCACCGAGATAGAGCAGCGTGCGTTTGACGTAGGCTCCACTCACAGAGAAGCCAGCGATGGATATGGAAGCGCCAATGGCGTTTTCGCTCTGGAACGTGTTCTTCGACATCATCGGGGCCGATGCGACCCACTGGGCAGATGGAGCCGCAGCCTCGTCATAAGCGAAATTCGGCCGGTATCCATTGACGAAAAGTTTCTGGCCCTTCGCATCGTCGGGATGGACCGGGAGCAGAAAGCCCGTGCCGTCCGGGCCGTTGTTCTTCAGGCTGAGTTCCCCATAGACCTGCCGGCTGGGCAGCGGCACCTTAATGCCGAGCATCGATCCGCCGAGGCCGACCGTGCGGGCCGCAAGATCGTTCAGCATCGACCCACCCAAGACATTGGCTTCGTGTTCCTGCAGGAACCAGGAAACGGTCGCGCGGTCGGACCGCCAGACCCCTTGCGCATCCGTGAAGAATGTCGGGGCACGCCACGAACTCGCCTTGTCGACATCCAGCAACCGCGCCAGCAGGACAGGCACCTCGCTGTTGATTTCGGTCCCGGCCTTGGGCTTGCTTCCAGGCAGCGCGTTCTCCAAGGCGTGCGCGAGCGACCGGACCGCGGGGTCCGCGGATTTCTGCTGGTTGGCGGCGTAACCGCGCATCTCTCGCCAAAGATACGGTGTCCAGGTCTCGTGGCCGGACAGAACCTTCTCATTGTAGCGGCCTTCCGGCGAAAGCTTGCCGGCGGGGTTGAACGAAGACTCCGGCTGAAGCTTCGGACCGTAGACCCACGTGCTGCCACCGTCGGCCTTCAGGACTTGCATGAGCGCATCCTGCTGTGCGGCGGTCACGGCCTTGCCAGGCTTGGTGGCGCGCCCCTTGAAAAACGGCGAGGCGGCATTTGCCACGGCGGCAAGGTTCGGATCGGTGGAGCCTGACGCAGCCTTGAGGTAGTCGCCGATGATGCCACGGCCGGCATCGGTCCAGCCGGCTTCTCCTGGCAGCGCCCCGGCGGTAAGGAACTGCTCGCCGCGGGGCAGCCTGCCATCGGACGACAGGCCGAGTTGGTCGATCACTTCTCCCGGCGACAGATGCGGCAGCTTGCCCTGAGCGCTGAACACCTGGAGGGTCGTCAAGCCGTTCATCGAAAGCTGGCCGACCGGCTTGGAGCCGGTGAACGGGCTGTTCCGGTCGGCGTTAAGCATTTCGACAAGCGCATTATGCTGAGCCTGCGTCATTTCCGTGCCGGACTGAGGCAGGCCCCTGCCCCCGAGTTGCACTCTGGTCATGGTCACCGCATCGCGGACGACGGGATCGGTGGAACGTTCGAGGGAATGGAGGTAGTCGCCGACGAGTTCCACCTGCTCGGGCGCCCACGTCGGCGCGGGCGTCGCCGCATCGTCGGGAAGCGCCGGCAAGGTCGCGGCCAGGGTTTCGCCGAGGGCCGAGCGATGGCTAACTTCCGGATTGTCGGCAGGATCGAACGTATGGACTTCCCGTGCCGGGGTGTTGACCCTGAGCTGGCCATTGGGCGTGGTTATCGATCCGCGCTTGGCGCGTTCGACCGTCGGGCCGGAACCCAGGTAGCCGGCCTCTGTGGCGTGCTCGCCCGGCAGGACGATGTCGCGGGTCATGCTCGCCTGCGGGCCGGCCACGATGACCTTGGCCGGCAGGTATTCGCCGCCGGCCTCGACATAGATGTCTTGTCCGGCGGTGACGCCGTCCTGCCGAACCGGTCTGTGATAGATGCTGTCGACCAGTTCGCCAAGCTTCGGATAGTCATAGCGGGGTTCGGTGTTCAGGTAACGCGTGCCGATGCGCCTGAGGCCGGCTCTGACGGCATTGAACGTCTGGCCGAAGCTGTACGGGTTTGACGAGAAATGATTGATGATCGGCGTGCCGTCGGGCCGAGCCGGGCTGGGCTGTCCGGTGTCCGTCACGGCCGGTGGCTCCGTGCGGGCGTTCGGATCGGCTGTCCAGCGGCCGTCGGCGCCAAGATAAAGCACCGGCAAGGAAGGATCGAGCTCGACAGGAGCCGGCACCGGTTCCGGCGCGGCCGTGATCGCCTTGGGTTCGGGTATCGCGACAACCCTCTGCCCTTCCGGCAGGTTGAAATTAACGAGCATCTCGCCGGTGTGGCGGTTGCCGAGAGTGTAGCGCATCAACGGGGGGGTGCCTGCCGCCCCAGCTTCCGGCAGCTTCGCTCCGGAAGGCCCCTGCCGCTCGGTGGTTTCGCGGCTGGAACCGTCGCGTGTTTCCGTTTCGGACTGGAGCAGGAGCTCGTCCGGGGTGGCCAGCACGGCCGGGTCGGAAGGGCGTGTGCCGTCGAGATAGCCCGTCTGCTGCGGATCCTTGCCGCTAGTGTAGGTGTATTCCGCGGGATTAGGCCTCGGCATGCCGGTGAACGTCTTGGTCACCGGGTCCCAGACGAGCCGTAAGCCGCTCTCGGCGGAGCGCGTCGTTCCGTCGCCGCGGACCGGCGGCACCACGATCGGATCGCCGTCGGCGGGGAGGCGCACATTCTGCTCACGCACTTCCTGAGCGCCTCGGTCGCTGGCATTTTCGGGATCGCCGCGCTCGCCCGGCGCGCTCGGCCCTTCATCGTGGACGTTGACGACCGTCCCCTCGACGACCGGGTGGCTGGGATCGTGGAAGACCAGCTTGTCGGTCGGGCGATAGACGCCGTCGGGGCCTTGCTCATGCACGACCATCGGCCGCGACGGCTGGCCGTCGCCTGATGGATCACCCCTGCCGCCCGTGGGTGGCGGCGGGTTCGGACCCTCGGACTCGCCGGCCGGCAGCGCGCGCTGACCGGTTTGACGGCTAGCTCCTCCCGTGTTGTGAAAACCGTTCCGGGCGCCGAAACCAGGCCCCTGCTGGCCGGACGTTTCGCCGATCACATCGCCATCGATGATGATCTCTTCCGGGTTCGGCATGACCTGTTCGCCGGTGGGCCTGTAGACACCGTCGGGACCGACTTCGTAGACGGCCCGTGGTTGTGGCCCCGAATCCGGTCCGCCAGGAAAACTGGCCGACGTATGAGTTCCGCTCCGAGTACCGCCCGCTCCAGGCATGTTGTACAACAGCGAGCGGCCGCCCAAGCCTGTGCCGACAGTGCCGACGCCTATCCCCATGACTGCGTTCGCGAGCTCGAGCAGGGACATCTCGCCGCCATGCGCCGCCAGATGTTCCACCGATTTGCCGAGCACCGGAACACCGGTAACCACGGCGGCGGCATCGAGCCCCCATGCAGCGGTGGTCAGCTTGTTGCCGCTTTGCATAAACGCCGAGACGTCATCAGCATAAGAGGCGTGCTTTACGTTCACCTGGAATCTGCCGATGCCCCAGCTGGCATCCTTCATGCGGGTCATCCCGAACCCACCCGCGAAAGCCTCGGACCCGGACAAGCCGGACCTGGCCAAGCCGAACGTGCGCAGGGCGCCGGCGCCTACGGGCAGGAATGCGGTTACGCCGGTCGCGATATTCCAAGCCGACTGACTGTCGAAGTCGCCGCCCTGAAGGAGGTGCTCACCTTCCCTGTACAAGGCCTTACCGCCCAGAGCCGCACCGGAGGTGATCGCGATTGGAATGGCCCATTGACCGCCTGGAACAAACGAGACAATGGTGGCGGCGCCCGCCACGATGCCCAGGCCTATGTCGGTGGCCTTGTCCCAGAAATCCACTTTGCGTGCGTCGGCCACTTCCAGTTCGTCGAGCGAAAAACCATCCTCGCCGAGCGACATGTCGCCGCCCTTGGCCATGACCAGATTGCCCTTCTCGCCGAAGATGCGATTCTCGTGCTGGAATTCATCGAAGGTGCTGTAATATTTACCAGAACTGTCGACATAGCCGGCTTCGTTTCCATCGCCCTTGATCGCGAACAAGGCCGTCGATGATTCCATCCCGCCATCGAGGGAGAAGATCGGCACGATCTTGACTTCGGCGTTGTCGCCGGCGCGGTCGGTGATTTCGTCGACGACCTTTTCGACTCCCTCGCTCGATGGATCGAGGCCGAGGGTCTGAGCAACGGTACCGCTGAGTTCGCCGGACGTATATGTCTTGTATTCACCGCTGAAACCGGCTTTGTAGAGGTTCTCGAACTGCACCTGATATCCAGCGAGCGCCTGGTCCCGGTGTTCTTCAAAATACGCGTTTTTGAGTCTCGCCTCGTGCTCCTCCAAACCATATTCGAGCAGCTTGGGGTGGCTCGCGGAAAAAGCGTACCAGTCGCGCCCTGCCACCATCGCCGGCCGCACGTTTTCTTCCCAGTCCTCCAATTGGTTCTTTTCGGTCTCCGCCTGGCCTCGATCGATTTCCGCGGCCGCGACTTCGGGGTGCACCCATAGCATCTGGCCGTCCATCTCGATCTGGACCCACTTGCCGCTGTCGCCGATCGCGCCTGGGCCCTGCTCTTCGTAGGCCGCGGCAACCTCCGGCGCGACCCACAGGTCGCGGCCGTTCACCGTGATCTTCACCGCCGTCTCGCCCGGCTTGAGCGTGCCGGCGGGCGCCTCTACGGTTCCCGGCCCGTAGTCGGTGATCGCCTGGTCGCGTGCCGTCGTCGCGTTGACAAGTTTCGTCTTCGCCTCCCTCAGCCCGGCATCCAGCTGATCGACCTGCACGCCTATAATATTCGACTTGGCCACCTCCAGCACCGAGTGCGATCCGTTCCCATATGGCGTGCAGACCGGCGCTGATACATCCTGCGTCGACGCCAGCATCTCCTGCCACTGCTTGTTGAGTGGATCGTTGCGGAAGTCTTCCCTGATATTCTCGTCGTCGAGAGCGTATGTCAGGGCAGATTTATGCACATTGGTGTCATCACCGTTCTCGTCGGTGAAAGTGTCGTTCTCATAGACGGTAACGACATAGAGCTGACCGTTCTCCTCGACTATGTCCTGCGATAATATCTTGCCGGTAAACTCACCGCGTCCATTGGTATACCCTTCCCAATCGAAATGGTGTGGGTTTCTTTCCCGCGCCTGCGCAAGCAGTTGCTGCTTGAGAGGCTCCATGGTTACGGCAAGATCCGCCGCCTCTTTCTGCGCAACCCCATACTCCTGATAGGCTTCGGCCAGCGTTACCTGGTTGGTCGCCGCCTTCTGCAACTCTTTCAGGCTGTCGCGTCGCCCTTCGATCTCCGTATATTCAGGACTCCCGGGTTTGGCATCGGTAAGCTTCAGCTCCAACTCGGTCGAGCTGAGCATTTGGTCGATCGTGGCCTTGTTGCCATTGGCGGTGTGGAGCGACACGTTCGTAAAGAGCTCGGCGACCTCCGCGTGCGCGGCCTTTCCTTGTTGGTTGGTTTCCTCGGCGCTGGGACCATCCGTGCTGCGGACAGCTGTCTGGTTGGGATCGCTGAGCGTCGGCAGGTCTATCTGTTTGTCGATCGCGTCGAGAAGTGACTTCTGGCCCTGCTCGTATTCGGCCCGGGCAGTGCTGGCGCTTTCAAGCGCGTTGTTGGCGAGGGTCAACCGATTTTGCGCATCGGACAGCGTACCCTTCGGCTCGGGGGCCTTCCACTCCAGCCCATAAGGCGCCAAGACCTCGTCCAGCGTCGACTCGGCACCCTCCATGGCGTTCTTGTATTCAGGGTCCAGCGCATAGACGTCGAGTTGTGCCGCGCTCTGCTCGAGCTTTGCCTGTGCCTCGCCGAGGTTCGCAATCGCAACGTTCTCGGCTGCGATCGCCTTGGCTACCTCCGGGTCGAACCATTGCCAGCTCCCATCGACCAGCAGTGGCACCCACTTCCCGCCTGAAGGAGCCGTCGGTGATGGTGGGTTCCCGTACGGACCGACCGACGTGGCGCTGCCGTCGAGACTTTGCGTCGCGGGAGTACCGCCGCCGTAGTTCTCGATCGCATCATTTACTGCTTGCTGCTTGTCTATGACTTCTTGAGCAAGCTCGGGACTTGCTCCGCCGAATATGCCGTCCAGCGTCGTCTTGACTATCGTGTCTTCCTTGGCCTGTTCCGGGTCATTGCTGTTCGGGTTGATGTCCAGCAACAGCTTGGCCAACGCTTCCTGCGCGGTGCCGGCCGCGATGTCCGTGACGGCGCCAGTCGTATCGTGGGTCAGCGTGATCTTGCCGTCTGACGACGTAGTCAGCGTATAGCCGTTGAAGGTGACTTCCACGGTCGTGCGGGTACCGTTTTCGATAGTAACCTTTTCCCCCGGATGGATGATGTCTGGGTCACGAGGCGAATTGAACAGCTCCGGGTTCGTTCTCCTCAGATCGTCCAGCGACACGCCATATTGCTGCGCAATCAGGGTCAGGTTGTCGCCAGGCTTGACCTCGTACTCGACGGGCTCGCCGCCATTGATCTTCTCGGTGGTCGTTGTCGTTACCCGACCGTCCTTGTCGGTGACGATCTTGATTTCAGTTCCGGCCTTCGGATCGACGATTGTAGTTGTGGTCTCGCCTGTCTCGAGATTGCGGACACTGTTGCGCGTCCCGCCGTTCCCGTCCTCCGACACCGTCGTTTCCTTGCCGTCGGACGTCGTCACGACGGTTCGCTCGTCATGCTGGTAGTCGTGATAGTAGACGGTCTTGTCGCCGGTGTGCGGATCGACGACTTCAACCGACTGCACGTCACCATTGTCGCTCGTCGGTTCGCGCGCCGTGACCTGATAGCCGGCGGCCTGCAATTCGGCAATCACCTGCTCGTTGGTCAGACCCCTTTCACGCGCGATTTGCTCGATGCTCTTGCCGTCGGCGAGATCATCCTTGATGCCCTGGGTGGTTGCCCCGCCCGGATCCTGCGATGCAGCGAGGACGGTCTTGTGACCATCTGGCCCGTTGACGGTGGTGACCGGCAAGGCCGGCCCGTACCCAGGTGTAACGGTTTCCACTGAAGCGCCGTTCGGCAAGGTGGTCCGCTCGGAGACGGTTCCGGTGCCCAGATCGTCTTCATAGCGCGTCGTGATCGCACCGGTATCGGGATTATAGCTGCTGGTTTCCTTGCGCCCGAGCCCATCCCGGATCGGCGTGGTGGTTGCCGTGCCGTTGGGTTGTTCCACGCTCGTGTAGTAGCTGTCGTGCTGATAGTCGTAATATTGGCTGACGGTGCGGCCGCTGGCATCCGTGATCGTCGTCGTCTGCACGTCGCCATTGTTGCTTGTCGGGTCGGTGGTCGACACGCTCATCCCGCCGGACCTGAGCGCGGCGATAACCTGTTCGCGCGTCATGCCCCGGGCAGATGCAATCTGGTCGATGCTTTTGCCGCCAGTGACGTCGCTGACGATGTTGCGCGCAGTCGTCGCTTCCGCGGCGTTGTCTCCGGGCGTGCTGCTGTCCAGTTTCACCGGTGTCGCGGCCAGTGCCGCGAGATCGGTCTGCGTGTAAAGAGCCGGCGTCACCGTCCTGCCATTGCCGGATGTGCCGTTGCTGGCGTTGACGACGTTGACACTCGGCGCCACCGAAGCCGCAACCGGCGGCGGCTGAAGCGAATCCAGTTGCGTGTTAACACGGGCCAGTTCCTGGCGGGCCTGTGCTGCCCAATCCCGCTCGCCCATCCTGTTGGCAAGCCTGATCTGTTCCCGCAGCTTCGCAGCCTGCGCCTCGAGCCGGGAAACCTGCTCGGCTTTCGCTGAGGCGTTTACCTTTTGCGGCTGAATCGGCGGCCTGGTGGGCGTTATCGGGCGAACCATCAGGACGACCTCCGGAAATCAACGTTGCAGGCAGCCTGGCTGCCGTCACGCCCGCCCGATCGCAGCCTTTCGGATGTTATCGAGGGGGCTTCCAATAAATGCCGAAAGCAGCGAGCTGTTCTTCCGACTGTTTTACCCGTTCTGCTGGGTTTGTTTCCGACTGCGTTGCCGCCAGTGCCGCCAGAATCTCGACGGCGGCGAACGCCGGCGCCATGCTGCGGAAGAACGACTGTGAATTTGACGTAACGATAATTGTTTCCCGCGCGATCTGTGTCAGCGGCGACACGCTGCTGTCAGTGATCGCCACCACGCCGATGCCCTGCCGAGCCGACTGGCGGGCAATGTCGATCGTCGTGCGCTCGTAGGGCGATATGCCCAGCGCAAGAAGTACCGCGCCACGTCCCGCGTGCTGGAGGGTATCCAGGCCATGTCCGGCCATCTCGCCGACAAGCGTCACCTTGCAATCGGTGCCAGCCAGTAGCGACATGATTTGAACGAAGTGGCTCACGACGGGATGGGCGGCGCGCGAGCCGACCGCGAACAGATTGCGTGACCGGGCGAGCAGACCGGCTGCCGCGATGAACTGCATGGCGTTGCCGTATTCGCCAAGGCTTGAGATCTGGGCGGCAAGCGTGTCGGCAACGACGCCGGCAGTCGAATACCCCGGATCGCCATGCTGTCCGATACCCTGTCGCGCCGGCTCGCCCGCGACGGTCTCGCGCAGCGCGCGCGCATAAAGGCTGCGCATGTCTTCGTAGCCTTCAAGACCAATCCATCGCGCCAGCCGCATCATCGTGCTGTGCGAAACGCCGGCCTGGTTCGCCTGCTCGCGCATCGACATCAGTGCGACATCCTTGGGATGATCCAGCACAAAACGCGCGGCGACCCGCAACTGCGGCGGCATAGTCTCAAACCGTTCGACCAAAAGCTCGGCCAAAGGACCTTTTTCCATTCTGAAATACCCCATTCACCCACCTACCAAGGTACTCCTTGAACGCAGGTGACGCAACAGTTGGAACCTAAGTGTCTCAAATATTCCAACTGGACTTTCATTTTCAGCCATGCTGCCTTAAGCTGCCTTGGCAACTCTCCAGACGGCAGTGATGTGAGTCCGGAGTTTGCAACTTTGAAAGTCCCTCAAGGAGACAATGATGGCTGCTACCCCTCCCATTACGTCCGGCTCTGCAGGGTCGCCGGAACAGAACCTGGACAAGATGATCAAGCACCAGGAGCGCATGTTTGGCCTGGAGATCACGAAAGAAATCGCGAAGTCCCAGCATGACATGCTGATGAGCACCGCCAGGACACTCGGCCAGTCGGCTGAAAAGGCCTAAGGCGGCGGATTTTCGAACCATGCGCCGCCGCAAGCACCCGGCGGCGTACCTGCACGGCGCAATTTCCAGCGCCGTCGTCAGGCTGTGTTGGAAATGGTCATTCGGCGGGAGATGAAGTGGCATGACCGCTCGTCCTATCAGCAAACATCTGGAAGCAGCAGTGCCGGCGCGCCGACTCCAATCGATCATCGCCCCCTCCCCGGATACCGGACATTCCATAGAGCTGAGCGTGACCCACGGATTTCACGCCGGCGCCGAAGTCAGTCTGGTCGAGCCCCAATATACGATCGGCTCCAGCACTGAGTCGGACATTGTCCTGCGGGATGCCGGCATCGCACCGATTCATGCAAGGCTGCGGCGCAAGGGCGCCCAAGTTGAAATCGAAGCCGTCGGCGGCGATGTCATGTTGGCCACGAGCGAGACCATCCGTGAGGGACATGGCAGCCGCTGCAGGCTGCCGCTCACCATAAGCTTGGGCGAGGCGCGGATCCAACTGGTCAGCCTGCCCCGCGCAGCCAATCGATGGTCTTTTGGGTCCTTTGCCAATCGCCCGCTGCTGGTCGCGAGCAGCGTTCTCTGTGCGGTCCTGGCAGTTTCCGTCGCCGCGAACGGGTTCTCTTTCGCCAAGCAAGAGATTGGCGCAAAGGCGTCCTCTTCCTCTCAAGACGAGCAACCAGTCAGAGTGGCTTTCGCCGGTCAGGCAGGCGAAAAGATCCTGGATGCTTCATCGCCAGCGCAAATCCAGACTGCCGCCGAAGTGGAAAGGCAGCTCAAACTGCGCCTCGAGCAATCCGGCATAAGCACATTAACGGTTCTGGAATCAAATGGACGCCTCGTGGTCTCGGGTATGATCCCGAATGAGAAGAGTGATGTCTGGGCAGAAACGCAATCCTGGTTCGATCAGTCGTTCGGCGCTCACCTTCCCCTCATCTCCAATGTCATGGTTGGCAATGCGCCGCAGGCGCCGCGGCTGAGGCTGCAGGCGATCTGGTACGGCGAGCGGCCCTACGTCATCGCAGCCGACGGCGCGCGCTATCACGAAGGTGCATTCACCGACGACGGCTGGGCCGTCAAACACATCGGGGAAACCGAACTTCTCCTGACCAAGGGCGGCGCCACGGTCGCGCTGAAATATCCGTGAACCGCCGGCTCGAAGCGGCACGATTCGACACGGGACGAATTGACACGGCGGGCCGCGACGGGCGGCAGGCGGAAAGTGTGCGTGGCCAGGCCATCAGCCGGCGACGGACGAATGGGGTCGGCAAAGCAGCCAACGGTGCTCAGGGGGCGAGATCAGCCGACGGTGCAGAAAGGCCGGAAACGGCGGAATTCCAGGCTTCTCAAGGAGCGGCCGGCGAGTCGCTCGACGAGATACTCGCCAATTTCGTCATGCCCAATATTCCCGAACCAGCCATCCTGCGACGCTCCGTGCATATTCTCCAGCACCTGGTAACGCACCTGGTCCCAAACCTTGAGGGCGGGGAGCAACTCAAGACGCTCGCCAGAACGCTGATGGAGGATGAAATCGAGCGTCATCGCGATCTGCTTGGTCGCATGCAGGAAGGATCAAACTCTGACCGACCCGCGTGACACCGTGCATCTTTTGCATGTCCTGGGCTATCTCTACGGGTGCCACGGGCAGGCAAAGCGGGGCGCGGCCTACCTGCTCATTGCTGCACAGCTCTCGCCGGGAAATGCCGGCGTCCTCAGAACGTTGGCTCACCTTCTCATACTCGATGGCGAGGCGGACAAGGCGCTTGCCACGATTGCCAGGCTGGAGACCTTGGAAGGAATGGATCACCCGGTGCTTACATTACTGAAGAGCCGCGCCTTGCTCGTGGCCGGGCGAAAGACGGAGGCGCGCAGTGCCTTGCTTAGCTTCCTGTCGCAACGAGGCGTCCGATGACCGTCTCGGAACGCCTTATGCAATTCCTTGCCAGGCTGTCACGCCGCAGTGATCTGGTCATTGCTATTCTGATGCTCGTCGCGGTGGTAATGATGCTCATTCCATTGCCGACGTTTCTCGTCGACAGTCTCATCACCGCAAACATCGCCATCAGCGTGCTTATTCTGCTGGCCTCGTTCTACGTTTCTCATCCGCTGCAGTTTTCGTCACTGCCGTCGGTCATCCTCATCGCCACTTTGTTCCGGCTGGCGATCACGATCACGACCACGCGACTCATCCTGCTCCAAGCCGACGCAGGCGAGATCATTACCGCCTTCGGCACCTTCGTCGTTGGCGGCAGCATTGCCGTGGGCCTCGTCATCTTCCTGATCATCACTGTTGCACAGTTCATCGTTGTTGCGCGGGGCGCCGAACGCGTCGCCGAGGTGGCCGCGCGCTTCACGCTCGATGCGCTGCCGGGCAAGCAGATGAGCATCGATGCCGAGTTGCGCAACGGCGACATCGATCAGGCGGAGGCACGCCACCTGCGCCAGCAGCTGGAGCGCGAGAGCCAGCTGTTTGGCGCAATGGACGGTGCCATGAAATTCGTCAAGGGAGACGTGATTGCAGGCATTGTAATCATTCTGGTCAACTTGATCGGTGGTTTCGCAGTCGGCACGCTGCAGCACGACATGTCGCTCGGCGACGCGGCTGCGACCTACACGTTGCTCACCGTGGGCGATGGCCTGGTGGCGCAGATACCCGCACTGCTCGTCGCTGTGGCCGCCGGCACAATGGTGACGCGCGTCGGCAGCGCGGACGGAACGGGCGATCTTGGCCAGCAAATAACCAGCCAACTGCTCCGCGACTCCCGCGCGCTCGCACTCGCAGCCGTGATCATGGTCGGCCTTGCCATGGTGCCAGGCTTCCCCTCCATCATGTTCCTGGTCCTTGGTGCCTGCTGCGGCGCCGGCGCCTATGCAATCAATCGCCGCACCGACCAGGAGTCCGGGCCTCAAGACATCGGCCATACCGCCTCGCCTGCACAGCGGGGGGATTCCGCGTCGCTTTCGGCAATCTCCACCGCAACACTGTCTCCATCCTACCGCGTCATGGTGCGCTTCGGAACCGAGCTCGCACGCTTGGTCCCGGAGGCCGAATTTGCTGCGCTCGCCGACGGCGTGCGCCGTGAACTCTTCGCTGATCTCGGTGTCGACGTTCCGGCCATCGGCATGCAGGTCGACGAGATGCTTTCGCAACGAAGCGTCCGCGTCGATCTGGAAGGTGCGCCCATCCTGGATGCTGAAATTCCTGCCAACCGTGTTCTTGTCGAAGCGGACACCACGCATCTCGATCTGCTCGAAATACCTTACGAAAAAGGTTCTCCGATTGCCGGTCTGCGCAAATTCGTATGGGCCGATGACGGCTACCTGTCAGCACTGAACGAGGCCGGCTTTGTCTTCTCAACGCCGGTGCAAATAGCGGCCAAATGGACCGGCCATGCACTTCGCCTTTATGCCGGCCATTTCGTCGGGATTCAGGAGACACGCAGACTGCTCTCGGAGATGGAACCGGATTATGCGGATCTGGTCAGGCAGGCGCAGGAGACCGTGCCGCTCCAGAAGATCGCCGAAGTGCTTCGCCGGCTCGTCGCCGAAAACGTCCCGATCCGCAATCTGCGCCTTATCCTCGAGGCACTCATCGAATGGGGCCAACGCGAACAGGACGTCCCCTTGCTGACGGAATATGTCCGTACATCCTTGAAGCGCCAGATCAGCTTCCGCTTCGCCGGCCGCAACAACATCATCGCGGCCTATGTGCTGCAGCGTTCGGCCGAAGATATCCTGCGAAACGCGGTGCAAAGCACATCGACCGGCACCTTCCTGAACCTGTCGGACGATGATGCGCAGGCTTTGGTCACCGAAATCGAGCGAGCCCGGTCGCAGAACGCCACCGATGTTTCGCCGGTCGTTCTCGCCGCGATGGATGTGCGCCGTCACATGCGCAGCCTGCTCGCACATAATGCCATCGAGCTTCCTGTCCTGTCCTTCCAGGAACTCGCACACGAGTTCAATGTCCAGCCGCTGGCCACGATCGCTGGCCGCCCCGGCAACGCCGGCGCGCGGGTCGTCTCCCATTCGCTCCCGTCGGCTCAGGCGAACGCCGCGCAGGAGGCGCCCTCCTGACGCCAGCCGGACGGACGGACATTGGGGATTCAGGAGAGAAATGGTAATGACCACCCACAACACCGCGGCAGACGTAGGATCAGCCGCTTTCGCCCGGCGGGCAGATTTAGGCCGGTTGGCTATCGCGACTATTGGCGTCCTGCTGGCGTTGCTGCTCACACTAGCCGATGCGACGGCACAGAACATATCACCGTTGCCGAGCAAACCAACGGTCGGCTTGCCGGTCGGACAAGGACGCTTGTTGCGGTTCAATGAACCGGTCGAATCCGTGCTGATTGCCGACACCACGATCGCGGACCTTCAGGTCGTGTCGCCGAGCATGGTCTACGTATTCGGGCTCAAACCCGGCCTGACCAACCTCATTGCGATCACGGCCGATGAACGGATTGAGGCAACAGCCCAGTTCCGCGTCACCCCCGATGTCACGCCTGCTACCGAGGCCAAGCAAGCAATGCAGCCGAGCTCGGCGACAAATCTCCACATTTTCGGAACCCGTATCGTTGCAACAGGCGAGGCGCGAGGCGTCGATGAGGCAACGGATCTGGACAATGTCGCCCGGACCTTCTCGCCGCCGGAACAGCCGCCGCTGAACAACATGACCGTGCAGGGCTCACAGCAAGTCAACATCCGGGTTCGCTTCGCCGAAGTCTCGCGCACGGAACTGCAGTCCTACGGCGTCGACTGGTCCGTCGGCTACAGGAGCGGCGGCTTCGAATTCAACATGTTCCAGGACAACGGTGTGCCCTCGGGCAACGGGAATTTCGGTTTGAGCATGGACCAGGCGCATGGCCTGAACTTCGACATTCTGATCGAAGCCCTGCAACGCAACGGCATCGTCAAGATACTGGCCGAACCGAACTTGACGGCCATGACCGGTCAGACTGCAAGCTTTCTCGCCGGTGGCGAAATTCCGGTTCCGATCCCGCAAGGAACCGACGTCGTCACCGTCCAATACAAGCCCTTCGGCGTGTCCCTCGGCTTCACCCCGACCCTGATCGGCCGCAATCGCATCGCGCTCCATGTTCAGCCGGAAGTCAGTTCGTTATCTGAGACCGGATCCGTAAGCGCCAACGGCTTCGCCATGCCGAGTTTCGTCGTGCGCAAGGCCGACACCACGGTCGAAGTGGCGAGCGGTCAGACATTTGCGATCGCCGGTCTCTTCCAGCAGCGGACCTCGCGCAATCTGGAAAAGTTTCCGGTGCTCGGCGATGTACCGGTGCTTGGTCCGCTTTTTCAATCACAGCGTTTCCAGCACGAAGAGACCGAACTGGTCATTTTGATCACGCCCTATCTGGTGGAACCGGTGCGCGACAGCCTCGCCACGCCGCTTGACCGTCCGGCAGCCAAGCACCGCAGCCGCAAGCACGCCAATGACGCGTCGGCGACGGGTCTCATCATCAAATAACGAGGACCGGATATGACTTCCCCCATCGGATTTTTCTGCGTTATTCCAGCGCTGGTCCTGGCCGGCTGCGCGAACAGCCCGCAACCGCGGCAGGACTATTCGCCCGGCTATAACTATGTTTCGACGGATGCAGGCGGCTCCGAGAAAGGTGTCGGCGGCTCAGTTCTTGCTCCCGATGCCTGTCTGGCCGAGCCAGCCGACGACGACAACTCTGCTGCCAAGACGAACCTGACGATCGTCTCCGGCGTCGGCTCCCATTTGCCGCCCGGTTGCGCCAATGCCTTCAATCTTCAGCGTATGTCCGAAAGCCAGCGTGATCTCGTCGAAGGCCGCCGCATGGGCCCGGCAGCGGCCGCACCGACCGCGCGCGCGGCCCGTCGCTACCTAGATGGCGAGGAGGCTCCGATAGGCGGCGCCAACAGCGCGCCGTCGGTGCCGCAAACAACGCTCCCAGTCGAGTGAGCCGGCGCGGCGTTCGCCCGCGTAGTGTCACTCTGCGCGTCGCGCTTGGCGGAAGGCCGCTTCAGGCCCTCCGGCCCGATTCGCTAGCCGAGGATGGAGCCGAGCGCCTTCGCTTTGGCCTGAGTGCTGCCCTTCAGCCGGATGGTTCTTGCGCGGGCAAGCAGGGTGGCGACCTCCTTGGTCGTCAGGCCGATTGGCGGCGAGGCCTTGACCTGGTCGGCCTGGCCAAGAAGCCCGTACACCAACACAATGTTGCGCTTGTGGTGCAATTGCGCGTTGGAGGCCGAGGCAATTTTCTGCACCAGCGGCAGCGCCGCGGCGGAATTGTCCTCGAGGGCTGCCGCCAATGCCATGTTGGTCTCGACGTCAAGATCGCCCGGCGCAAGTCTCAACGCCTGGGCGAAAGTCGCCTGCGCCTGCCCTGTCTGGCCGGCGAATGTCTGCGCAACGCCCAATCGATTGTAGGCGCTGCTGGTGTTGACCAGCGGCGCTGCCTGCGCAAGCGCGCGCATGCCTGCATCGATATCGCCTGCCTCTATCATCGCCGAGCCAAGCCCAAGCATTGCTCCCCCGTCATTGGGAGCTTTGGCGAGCGCGGCCCGATAAGCGTTGGCGGCGTCGGCGGGATAGCCCGCCCGCATGTAAGCATCGCCCGTCTTGACGAACGCGCTCGCCTTGGCGTCCGGCATTGCGGCTGCGCGCTGGTAGAGCGCGATGGCCGTATCCCTTTCTCCACGCGCATCAATATCGTCGGCAAGTTTGATCAGGCGCTCGGATTGAGACGATGGGCCTTGTGCCTTGGCCTGCACCGAGCCAGTTTTGGTCGTCTGGCAACCGCTCAGCGCCAGCGCGACGACGACCGGCAGGAATACGACACGCAACCGCAAATCCACCTCTCCGTATTCAAGCCCGTCCCACCTTACACAGGGCATCGGCCGACTGGAACCACGATAGTGCGGTAAGATTGCAACATGGCCGAAGAAGCTGAGGAAAAGAAACTACCGGCGTCCGATAAGAAGCTTCGTGACGCCCGCCGCAAGGGCCAGGTTTCGCAAAGCCGCGACCTGGTTTCCGGCTTCACTCTTTTCGCAGCGCTTGGCTATCTCTATTTTTGCTGGCCGCTGCTCTTCAAACATCTTTCGGAACTCGTGGAGACCGTGACGGTGCCCGGCGGCTCCTTCGAGGAAGTCAGCCTGCGGGCCATCCACCACTCGTTCTCATTGCTGATGCTTGCTACATTGCCGCTAGTCGGGATCGTTGTGGTTTTCACCGTAGCCTTCGGCATGCTGGCCACGTTCGGGCCGGTCTTCTCGTTCGAGCCGCTCAAGCTGCAGTTCGATCACATAAACCCGGCGAAGGGGCTTCAGAAGATCCTGTCGCTCCGCAACGTCATCGAGTTCGCCAAGGGCCTCGTCAAGGTGGTGTTCCTGGCGAGCCTTTTCGTATTCATCCTGATCGCCTGGCTACAGCCTCTCTTCGATGCGCCAGGCTGTGGTCAGACATGCCTGGAGCCGATCATCAAGGCGGTGATGACACCTCTCGGAATTGCCGCCGCCCTCGCCTTCGTCGTCATCGGCTTGGTCGATGTTCCTATTCAGCGCTGGCTGTTCCTACGTGACATGCGCATGACGACAACCGAATACAAGCGCGAACACAAGGACCTCGAAGGCGATCCATTGATCCGCCGTGAACAGCAGCGACAGCGGCGCGAAGCCATGCAGCCTGCGAAGCTGGGTGTGAAAAACGCGGGCATCGTCTTGGTGTCAGGCGACCGCGCCGTGGCGTTGCGGTACGTCAAGGGCGAAACGCCTGTGCCGACGGTTGTCGGCAAGGGCCAGGGCCGTGCGGCCGAAGATATGATGGCTCAAGCGCGCGAAGCAGGTATCCCCATAGTCGAGGATGCCGTCACCGCCCAAACGATCTTCGAAGATGCGAACATCGGGTCTTATATCGGCCAGCAGATGTTTTCCCCGGTCGTTCGCCACCTCGTCCGGCATGGGCTCACTTGAAGCCAAAATCCTGCGATTGTCCTTGTATGCCAGTCTAGCCCTGTCGGCTGGTGGAAGCGAAGCGGCGGTCCGCTGGTCGCGCATCCGTCAGCGTCAAGGCGGCGAGCAGGCCGATGCAATGAGGAGTTTCGGTATACGCACCATGCCGCCCGATCCGCAGCTTGCGTTCGTTCGGGTTGAATAACGATGAATCATCGGCACGACATTTGATCGGGGCGTCACGGAGTCTGAAAACAGCGTTCTCGCGTACATTATCGCGGCAAGGCCACGGGGCGGCCCGAAGCCGTCTCGACACCATCATTGCACCCAGCGGGAGACCTGGCTGGGCAATCAATTGAGATCATGCAAGATCGCTGATATTGCTCCCGCATCTGACGAGAGCACCGCAACGGGCTGCCGGCAAAGATACCGACCTGCAATCTGCAGGGCGTTGCAATGCGCGCTTCACAACCTGTCGTCGCCTAATAAGCTTGCTGGATCGCAGCGGCGATCGCAGCAATGTCGTGATCGGCGGCGATGAAATCGTCGATCGAGCCAAAAGGCGCAGTATTGAGGAAGATCGCGAAAGCGAGCTCGCGGCCGCTTTTCGTGTCAATGTAGCCGACTTGCGTCTTGGCAATGATGATTCCCTGATGGTCTCCGGGCGTAATCGTAACCCGTGTACCGTCCTTGATCTGGATATGCCCGGCCGCTGGGCTTCCGAGGCCGTTCTGAGCCTGCGTTCCATCCACTCCCAGGACAGCCATCCCATCCCGGATGGCCGAGCCCCAGGGTGTTTTGACGACTCGCGCCAGCACCGTGGTCTGGTCTGCAGGAGCTGTCTTGGCGTGGTCATCGGATCCGGCACCGTCGAAGACGTAGGTGCTCTGGCGCGACACGCCCAGCTTGTCGAGAAGGTCGAGCTCCTTGCTGATTCCAACCACACAGTCGCGGCTTTCGGCTTTTACAGCTGCAAGGCACAGCATCAGATGCGCTCCGCGATTGTAGCTAACCTTGAGAACCACTTTGACGAACTCTGAGAGTGGAGGCGAGTCGTGTTCCGCCACTTTGTTCTCAGCAGAATAGACCGCCGCGTCCGGTAGTTTGTTCGCTGGATTTGGCCCAAGCGCGTTTGCACCAACTGTCACTCCGGCGCGCTGCAGAGCTTCGACAAAAGCGGTCCGGGCAAACGCAGCCGGGTCGGTCACAGGCCATATGTTCAAGGCGGGTGGAGCTCCGACGGCTATTTCGCCGGTGACCCGTATCTCTCCCGGACCCGCCGATTCGATCGTGATGGGCTTCGGATTCTCGGCAACGGTCATCACGTCGCTCGCTATCTTGACGGATGCAATCTTGGGTCGCCAATCGATCCTGGCCGGCTGACCAACGCTGGCCGCCGCCGTCATGATGTCTATGACGTTTTCGTTGAGCCAGACGGGTGAGATGATTCCGTCTGTCGGGTCGCGATAGGTTTCGAAGAGGCGCGCATCAATGATGACGTCGCCCTTGATCTGCGTGATGCCCGAACCGCGAACGTCCTTGGCCAGGCCATCCAGCGCCGCGAGGGGGTCGCTCCCCTTCACCAGGGCGCCGCCTGCAAAGCCGGTATCAGCATAGTTGTGGTCGATTTCCGGCATATTGTTGTAGCCGAGGGTGCCGTCCGGCTGCTCGCGTAGACCGAAACTGAAGTCGCCGGACGCGACCAGGATCAGATCACCGCCAAGCACACCGTCCGAGACGGACCCGGTCCTGTGGACCGGAGTGTGGAACCGGTACTCGGCACCATAGAGATCCAGCACGGTGGCGGTGCTGTATACCTTCATGATCGATCCAGGAGTCAGCGCCCGGTCTCCCGCCTGGTCGACAAGCACGGCCCCCGTGTCGAGGTCGACCACGCGCATGCCCCAACTCGTGTGCGCGTACGCCGCTTTCGACTGGATCTCTCCGATAACAGCCGAAACACTTTCAGGCGGGTCGCCCGCGACCGGCGGAAGGGTATCGGCGCGCGCGCCGGCGCCGCAAACAAACCCAAGCGTGACTAGCGCGACGAGGGTCGTCAGAGGCGTCGAATGGATCACGCGCATTGGGCAATTCCTTTTCACGAGCTTGAGATCGCGTTAGGCGAAATCTGGGCGCAGCGGCCGCGGAGGCCGCGGCGGCGGCTCGAATCGCTCGATGATGGTGTCGTATCTCTGATGGCGCGATCCTTATCCTGCGCCTGGGCTGAGGCGATCAGCCTTGCTCGCCAAGCAAAGTCGTCGAGGTGAACCACTGTTTGCCCCCAAAGCTGCCCACGAAGTTCTCAAGCAGCCGCAGACATTCTAAGCCGAAAGAGATCCTCTCAGATAGAAGGAAGTCTCAGACAGACGGCGACTTGTGTATAGAATTCTTCGCCTTTTCCAAGAAAAGTGGCCTTGGCCATTCCGAGCGATTCTGCGGGCTAGGCAAAAGCAAGGCAAGACACGCAACGCTCTGCCCGACGATCACATCCTCCGGCTGGCGAGCAGCCTTGTGAGCCAGTCCGGATCCATTTCCGGCACGGAGGATAAAAGCCGTTCGGTATAAGGGGCATGCGGCGGCGTGAGAATTTCGCTCTTTAATCCCTGCTCAACGACTTTGCCCTGGTGCATGACCACAATTTCATCGGCGATCGCTCGCACGGTGGCAATGTCATGGGTGATGAAAATGTAACTCATGCCGAGCTCGCGCTGAAGCCGCATTAAGAGCTTCAGGATTTCCTCCTGCACAATCTGGTCGAGCGCGGACGTGATTTCGTCGCAGATGATGAGTTCCGGATCGGCAGCCAACGCCCGGGCGATGCAAACGCGCTGCTTCTGGCCCCCCGACAGTTCGGCCGGCAGACGATCCAGGTAAGTTTCGCTCATCTCGACCATGTGCATGAGTTCGCTGATCCGCCGATCCCGCTGTGCACCCTTGAGGCCGAGGTAGAATTCAAGCGGACGAGCTATGACTTCTTCGACCGTCTGGCGCGGATTTAGGGCGTTGTCGGGCATTTGATAAATCATCTGTATGCGGCGCAGGATCTCTTTTGGGCGCGTCTTCAGGGTCTTGGAAAGGGCGTGGCCAGCAAAGGAAATCGATCCCGAAAGCGGCGGCAGCAGGCCGGTAACGACGCGAGCGAGCGTCGATTTTCCGGAACCGGATTCGCCGACCACAGCCACTGTTCTTCCACGTGGAACTTTGAGGGAGACATCCTCGAGCACCTTAACCGCCCGGCCGTAGGCCGCCGTGACGTTGTCTATCGTAAGCAGATACTCATCGGCCGGAACTTCGGGCTTGGCGAGCTTGCGCACGGCCCAGAGCGTCTTGGTATATTCCTGGCTGGGCGAGGCGAGCATCTGGCGCGTTTCTGCCTCCTCCACGGTAAGTCCATGGCGCAAAACCATGATGCGGTCCGCCATTTGCGCCACCACCGCCAGATCATGCGTCACATAGATTGCAGCGGTGTTGAATTCCTCCACGATGTTGCGAATGGAGGCGAGCACTTCGACCTGTGTCGTCACATCGAGCGCCGTCGTTGGCTCATCGAAAACGATGAGGTCCGGACGGCAAGCCATCGCCATCGCGGTCATTGCCCGTTGCAACTGTCCGCCGGATACCTGATGAGGATAGCGAAAGCCGATGGTCTCCGGATCTGGAAGCTGAAGACGCCGATAGAGATCGACCGCACTCCGGTTCGCTTTCTCTCGGCTGGCGATCCCATGCGCCACCACAGTTTCGACAGTCTGATCGAGGAGTCGGTGGGCCGGATTGAAGGAGGCCGCGGCGCTTTGCGCGACATAGGCGATGCGCGAGCCTCTGAGGCGACGCCGCCCTGTCTCGCTGAGTGCCAGAAGATTGATCCCGTCGAACAGGATGGAGCCCTGTGTAATGCGGCAGCCCGGCTTGGCGTAACCCATCGCGGCGAGGCCAATGGTGGATTTGCCGGCGCCTGACTCGCCGATCAGGCCAAGAACCTCCCCCCGCTTCAGCGCCAGATCGACCCCGCGGACAATGGGATGCCACCGCTCGTCCGAGAAACCCTCCACATGCAGATTGCGGATCTGAAGCAGATCCTTGCCTTTTTCGCGCAATCCGGGAGCGCTATTTTTCATCCCGCAACCCGCTTGTTGCGTGCAGGAACCAGTCGACGACGAAATTCACGGAGACCGTGAGGAGGGCAATTGCGCCGGCCGGCAGCAGCGGCGTGACATCACCGTAGGTGATCAGGGTTGCATTCTCGCGCACCATCGATCCCCAATCGGCGGTCGGCGGCTGAATACCGACGCCCAGGAAGGATAGTGCCGCGATCGTGAGGAATACGAAGCAAAATCGCAAGCCGAACTCCGCGACCAGCGGCGGCATGACATTGGGAAGTATTTCCTTGGCGATGATCCATTTCGGGCCTTCGCCGCGCAATCGCGCCACTTCGACATATTCCATCACTGCCACGTTAAGCCCGACGGCGCGTGCGAGCCGAAAGACACGTGTAGAATCGAGCAGCGCAATGATGATGATCAGGCTGGTGATCGACGAGCCGAAGATCGAGAGCAGCACCAGGGCGAAGATCAGGCTTGGGATCGACATCAACACGTCCACCGCACGCGACAGTATCTGGTCGAGCCATCCTCTGTACAATGCGGCAAGAAGGCCCAGCGAGACGCCGACCGCGAAGGACAGCAGCGTGGTCGCCACAGCGATACCGATGGTATTGCGCGCACCGTAAATCAAGCGTGTGAGCATATCGCGGCCGAGCTGGTCGGTTCCCAATTTGAACTGCTGGCTCCACGGTGCGAAGGCTTCGCTGAAAACCTGCGTTTCGCCGTATGGGGCGATCCAGTGCGCGAAGACCGCAACGATGACATAGCCGATGATCACGAGGATGCCGAACCAGGCACTGAAGGGTGCCTTCTTCAGCGCCGTTTTGGCCCGGGTGGCGCGCGAGCGCCTCAGCCTGTGAACCTGAGCGATGGGTTCGTAGCTGGTCATCGTGGATGCAAGAGCCTGGGATTGGTGGCGATGGAAATGATGTCGGCAGTCAGATTGAGGAGGATATAGGTCGCCGCGAAAATCAGGGCGCAAGCCTGGACAACCGGAACATCCCTTGATTTGACCGCGTCGACCATCAGCTGACCGATGCCGGGATAGACGAACACCACTTCGACCACGACCACTCCGACGACGAGATAAGCAAGATTGAAGGCCACCACCGTGACGATCGGCGCCCATGCGTTGGGCAAGGCATGCCTGAGTACGATGGCCATCGGCGACATTCCCTTGAGACGCGCCATGTCGATATAGGGGCTTGCAAGCATGTTGATGATCGCCGCTCGTGTCATTCGCATCATGTGTGCCACGATGACGAGCGTAAGCGTGGTCGCCGGCAAGGCTACTCTCCAGACCTGGTCCCAGAACGGCGTCTGGTCGTTCACGTTCGACAATGTCGGGAACTTGGGAACTGCGTTGAGTATCGAGTTCAGTGACACTGCGAGCCAGTGCGGCAGGGATTGTGCGAACTCGGATCCAATGAATGTGTCGCGCGATATGACCAGGTAGGCAAGCATATAGGCGACGAAAAACTCCGGGAACGAAATGGTTGTCAGCGTCACTGCGTTCACCAGCCGGTCGAACCAGCCATTGCGGTAGAGCGCAGCGAGGATGCCCAGTCCCAGGGCCAGCGGAACTGCGATCAGCGCGGTCATCGATGCGAGGAACATCGTATTGTAGAGGCGCGGCGCGATGATCTCGGCGACGGTGCGCCGATATCCGGTGCGGCTCGCGAACGAAGAGCCGAAATCACCGTGGAGCATCTGCCCGACCCAGACGAAGTAGCGCTCGACAGGCGGACGGTCGATGCCAATTTCTCGCTGGAAGGCGGCGACCGTTTCGGGTGTCGCGGATTGCCCGAGCATCGCCTTGGCGAAGTCGCCCGGCAGCATTGCAATCGCAGAGAAGATAATGATGGATACGATGAACAGCGTGACCAGGCCGAGGCCAAGGCGCTGCAGAACCGTTCTTGCGACGGGGTTCATTTGCACGCGTTTCCCGTTGCCGCCGCTGCCCTGCCCCACTCGGCAGGGCACGCCGAGACGAACCGGACCCTCGCAACGATCGCGGGTCCGGCCCGGACTCTCACGCAGTGGCGATCCACCAGCGTTCGGCCATCTTCAATCCATCATTCTCCCAGTTCGGTGCCACTTCGCCATGTGCGAGCTTGCTGGATTTGGCGCTGACGAAATTGTTGAAGACCAGCACAATGCTGCCGCCATCATCATGGGTCAGTTGCTGCATCTCGGCATACATTGCCGCACGCTTGGCCTCGTCCGTCTCGGCGCGCGCCTGGACAAGCAACTCGTTGAAGCGGGGATTTTTCCAGAACGACTCGTTCCAGCTTGAGTCCGCGGCGAAGGCTTGCGTAAACATCCAGTCGGCCGTCGCGCGACCGCTCCAATAGGAAGCGCACCAAGGTTTCTTGAGCCAGACATTGTCCCAATAGGCGTCCTCGGCCTCACGCACGACGTTTACGTCGATGCCGCACTGGGCTGCCGTCTCGCGGATGAGCGCAGCCGCGTCCACAGCGCCTGCAAAAGCGGCATCGGCGACCGAGAGGTCCACCTTCAGTTTTTCCATTCCAGCCTTTTTCAGATAATGCTTGGATTTTTCCGGATCGAAACTGTGTTGCGGCTGCGGGTTCGTGGCGAACTTGATCGCCGGCGCGATCGGGTTGTCGTTGGCCACGGTGGCGTGGCCGAGAAAGATCTTGTCGACGATCTCCTGACGGTTGATCGCCCATTTCAAAGCCATTCGGACGTCCGGATTGTCAAACGGCGCCACCGTGACATTCATCGGCAAGGTATAGTGGCCATAGCCGGTGACCTCGACGATCTCCACCTTGGGATTGCGTTTCAACATGCCGAGGGTCTTGAGGTCGGCGCGGCCGATATAATCGACCTCCCCTGTCGATAGCGCGGCCATGCGAGCGGCGAGATCGGTTATGGCGATGAACTCCACCTCGTCGAGATAGGGTTTGCCGTTCTTGAAGTAGTTCGGATTGCGCTTGAGTTTGGCCGAAACTCCGGGCTGGAAGTTCTCAAGCACGAAAGCACCGGTGCGAACGCCCGATCCCCAATCCGCCTTGCCGTCCTTGGCCGGCATGATGACCAGATGGTAGTCACTCATGATGTAGGGGAAATCGGCGTTGCCGCTCTTCAGCGTGAAGACAACCGTTTCGGGGCCATCCGCCTTGATGCTGGCGACGGGCTCAAGCAGCGGCTTCGCTGCCGATTTGGTTTCGTCGCCCATATGATAGCGCAGCGAAGTCACGACGTCGTCCGCCGTCACATTCTTGCCGTTGTGGAAGGTTGCGCCCTTGCGCAGCTTGAAGACCCAGGTTTTGGCGCCATCGGACGATTCAAAGCTCTCGGCAAGGTCCGGTTGGACGTTGCCCTTCGCGTCGACCTCGGTGAGGCTGTTGGACATCGAGCCCGAGAACGCTGTCTGTGTGAAGGTGTCCGGGTAGCCGGCCGGATCGATCGAATCCGTCGTTGCGCCATGTGCCAGGCCGAGCTTGGCGAAGCCGCCCTGCAGCGGTTCGGCCCGGGCCGTGCTGACGAAGAGCTTGTCCGCAGCGGTGACCGTCAGCCCAGTGGCCAGCCCAAGATGAATGAAGTCGCGACGAGAGATCTTGCCGCGACCAATCAGGCTTTGAGCGATACCAAGCTTGTATTCAGATTCTGACATTTGACTCTCCCATTGCGGATTTTCCGCGTTATTGTTCGTCACGCACCCTGTGAAGAAATCTGCTCGTTAGCCGCGATCATCCTTTCTTCTAACCGCTCAAATCCGCACCTCGATCAGGCTGTCACATAGATGCTGCCCGCCTCGACGGTGACTGGAAATGTGCGCGCGCGAACGGACGGATCGACCAGGGCCGCGCCTGATTTGATGTCGAATTCCCAGCCATGCCAGGCGCAGCGCACGATCTCGTTTTCGCGGTGATAGATGAATTGCGCCTCTTCGACCGGTGCAGTTGTTCCGCATTGCGGCCCCTCGCAAAGCGGAGCGCCACGGTGCGGACAAACATTCAGCAGCGCGTGGAATGAATCTCCGATGCGGAAAACGCCGACCGAAAGGCTGCGGATCTTGGCGATGAAGGGAGATCCGGTTTCGATCTCGTCGACGCGGCAAATGTAGGTCTTCTCGGGCATCGTCTGCTTCCTCAGGCGGCATTCGCCGCTTGCGCGCGGGGGATGCGCTTGTAGACCTCCAGCGCGTTCAGCCCCATGATCTTGCTCTTCCAGGCAGGAGGGATTTGCAGCGTGTTGGCATCGTCGTAATCCCAATGCGGATAGTCAGAGGCAAACATCAGCGTGTTTTCGCCATCCATCGCCTCGAGAGTGGACCAGAGATGCTGAATATTTGCGGGCTGCTCCAGGGGCTGCGTGGAAAAGCGGATGTTGCGCCGGCAATATTCCGACGGCAGCATCTTCAGCCATGGCGTCTCTTTGCGTAGGGCTTTGTAATCGGCATCCAGGCGCCACAGCACCGACGGCACCCAGGCGACGCCGCATTCGATGACTACAAAGTAGAGGTCCGGCCATTTTTCGAAGACGCCATGCGCAATCATGCTCGCGACATGCGAAATCGCCGACATGTGCAGGATGGCATGCGTCTCCCAGAAGAACGTCGTTGGGGCCGGAGCAATTGCAGTCGAATTCACGCCGCCATGGCCGCCCAGATGTATGGCAAAGGGCAGCCCCACTTCGGCACAGGCTTCGTAGATTGGATGGTAAAACGGATCGCCATAGGGCTTGACGGAGCCTTGCGAGGCAAGAACCTGGACCATGCGCGGATGATTGCCCAGGCGGCGTATCTCGGCGGCCGCGAGCTTCGGATTCTGTGGCGCGATGATGATCGAGCCCATGAAGCGATCGTCCTTCGGCAGCCACTGGTCGATCTGGTAGTCATTATAGGCGCTGACGAGCGCGCTGGCATAATAGGGATTGGCGAGGGTGGAAGCCTCGATCGGCTCATCGCCGGTAAGGATCGCCACATCGACCTTGTACTTGTCGAGGTGCTTCTCTTTCATGATGAGATAGTTGTCGGCTTCCGTTTTCGGACGGACGTCCTTGCGGGAGAAGTCCTGCGGATGAAACCAAGGACGATGGCCATGCGGGAAGGCGCCAACGGGACCTGTCTTCTCGCCTTCAACGAACATGTCCTTCCATAGGCCGGAAAGGTAAGGCTCCAATACGGTCGCGCTTGACCAGTAATTGTGACAATCGCAGTCGACTATGAACACGTTGCTCAGCTCCGTAGCTTCAGCCTGGTCGATCTGCCGGCCGATTTCACCGAGTGCAGCTTCCGCCTTGAGTATTGTTTGATCAAGCTTATGATCCTGCGCAATATGATCGACTTTTTCGATCGGAGGTCACGTGCAGCTAGATCACATCGAAACCTTTCTCGACATCATCGAGTCACGAAACTTCAACCGTACCGCCGATCGGTTGGGATTGACCCAGTCGACGATCAGCACCCGCATCAAGAATCTGGAGAGTGCGATCGGGTCCGAGCTCTTTCAGCGCGGGCGTGCCGGTGCTGAGCCGACAGCCGCAGGGCGGCGGTTCGAGGCCTACGCGAGATCCCTGCTGTCGACCTGGTCGCAAGCTCGACACGACGTGCGAGCGTTCAACCGTTTCGAGGGCACCTTGCGCATCGCCGCACAGGTGGGCATGACCCGCTCGGTCCTGCCCGGATGGGTCGAGACACTATGCCAGGCCCTTCCAAAGTCCTCGATCCATGTCGAGTCGGACTATTCGAACCAGATGGTCAGCGACCTAAGCATGGGAAATTTGGATATCGCCGTGCTTTATGCGCCTCGCTACCTGCCTGAGATCGCCTACGAACATCTGATGGTCGAGGAATATGTGATGGTTTCGACGGCTGCCAGAACGCTGTCCGACGTCGACCCTGAAACCTACATTCGCCCGGGCTACACCGCCGTGCTGGAAAAGACGCACGCAGAGCTGCTGGCCGAACTGGCGATCTGCCGGCTTTCGACGGGATCGGAAACCCTGGCCGAGATCATGCTGCGGCGAACGGGCGGCACCTGCTACATGCGCAGCGACGATGCGCGCAGGTTCACTGCCGAGCTTCCATCGTTCCTCGTCGAGGGAGCGCCTACGCTGCACCAGCCAGTCCACACCGCGATACTCGCGCGCCGCAAACACGAACCCATCATTCGCAAAGGCATCCGAGCTCTCCAGGTCGCTGTAATGTCACTGGAAGTTTAATCGAAATTGCCGATCATAAAGGCAGGATTGCGCGGCTGTTC
Organism: Mesorhizobium sp. ISC25; assembly: GCF_042295465.1. Lineage (NCBI taxonomy): Bacteria > Pseudomonadati > Pseudomonadota > Alphaproteobacteria > Hyphomicrobiales > Phyllobacteriaceae > Mesorhizobium > Mesorhizobium sp. ISC25. The sequence continues at coordinate 2,284,596 of NZ_CP135441.1, forward strand.
AGCGGGTTTTGAAGTGCCATCTTGGCTCGACTTCAAACCCGAGTTGAATGATGAATGCACCCGCGGCCTTTGGAACCTCCGGCTTCGTCCCGACGAAGCGTCACCGCCAGTGGGCACAGACCACCCCGCAGCTTGTGCTCTGCCGGCGCGTGATCGACGAAACGCATGATGTGAAAACATTCGTTCTCACACCCGCTTCAGATCGGATGTTCTGCTTCAGTGCTGGCCAGTATGTTCTGGTGCACCTGAGGATCGACGGTGCCGCGGTGATGCGCTCCTACTCTGTTTCGTCACCGCCGACGCGACCGCTCGACCTGCAGATCACCGTGAAACGGACGCCGGGCGGGCTTGTTTCGAATTGGCTCCATGACAATTTAAAGCCGGGCGATGGGATCGAGATCGAAGGGCCGCTCGGCTCGTTCAATCTCGACGATCTGCCGCATGGAAAGTCCCTTTTCCTTTCAGGTGGCAGCGGGATAACTCCCGTCATGTCAATGCTGCGCGCACTTACCGACCGCGCATCCGACCAGGATATCCGCTTCATTCACAGTGCAAAAACGCCGGACGACATCATCTTTCGGCTCGAACTGGACGCACTTGCCGCTCGCTTTCCCAATGTTCAAGTGACTTGCATTTGCAGTCAGGAAGACCCGGCATGGAGGGGTCCAACCGGGCGAATTGATAGTGAGATGCTCCTGTCCTTGGTTCCCGATCTCCACGGCCGCACAGTTTTTGCCTGTGGGCCCGAATCCTACATGAAGGCGGCGCGCGGCTGCCTCGACGCAATCGGCCTCGCTCCTTCACAGTATCATGAGGAGAGCTTCGGAGGCGGCAACGTTTCGCGATCGCTGTCGGATTCAAAGGTTTCGTCTTCGGTCCGCTTCGCCCGCTCAGGTATTGCGCATCACTGCGCGACCGGAGAGACCCTGCTGGAAGCGGCGCGCCAATGTGGCGTTTACGTCCCCACCGCTTGCCAGCAGGGAGTTTGCGGTACGTGCCGGATCGCCAAGCTGTCCGGCGAAGTTGTCATGGATGACCTGGGCGGGCTGACATTGGACGACAAATCGGCAGGCTACGTCCTGGCGTGCTGCAGCCGCCCCCAAGGCGACGTTTTGCTTGATCTGTAACTGTCACATACCGCAGTGTAATCGGGCAGCCTGGCCGTTACTGCGCCGCAAGTGATTAGCGTTTCGGAGCCTGTTGTCCGGCCTAACGGCGGAACTTAGCGGCCTTGAATATCCTAAGTTAAGCGCAGTTTACCTCATTCGAACAGACGAGGACAGTGGGTCAACCCGCCTTTAGGGTAAGAGGTCGTTCTGTCGATATGTCCGGAGAAACTATTGTCAGTCGTGTGGAAACAGAAGCAGATTCGCGATTCTTCATGCAGACACTATTGGAGTTCATGTGCTCGCATCCCATAGGGGGAACGTTGTCGAAGAACGAGTGGGGGAACAATGATTTTCTCGGTGTTACCGCAAAAATCTATAAACCGCATTCGGTGATATGCCGCCAGGATGACGACAACAGTGAGTTATTCATAGTAAAATCGGGTTGGGCAATACTTTATCACATACTGCCGGACGGAGAGCGGCAGATCATAGACACTCCCCTCAAGGGGGACGTCGTCGGTTTCCGTGGCTTGGACGGACCCCATCTTGCGTCGCTGGCGTCCATAACCGAACTCGCTGTTTATGAAATTTCCAGTAAGGAACTGGTCGAGGCCATCCTGTCGGAAGGCCGAATCGGGAAGAAGATCGCCTGCTCCCTGGCGCGCCTGAACGCCATCCTTGCCGAACATCTCATGAATACCGGGCGGCGGAACGCGATGAGGCGTACCGCCCATTTCCTGCTCGAGTTGGAGGAGAGGCTCTCCAGGGTTGGGCTATCGGCGCATGGAAGATTTGAGTGTCCTCTTGCCCAGCATGAACTGGCCGACATCCTCGGAATGACCACGGTTCACGTCAACCGAACGTTAAGGGAGCTCCGCAAGGCCGATCTCGTCTCTTTCAAGTCAGGCCATGTTGAGGTGATCAACCGCAAGAAGCTGGTCGAAACAGCCGGATTCGACAGCGAGTATCTCAGGTAGCGGCTATCTCTTTGAACGCCAGCGCATGGAAACCAAAATTTCCGCTGAAAACGATGGTTCCGCCGCCGCAACAGTTCGAGACGACATTTACGGAGGGCTGGTCGTACGCGGGACACCTGGCAGAGCATAGTATGTCTCGACGGCAGCGGTATCCGGCTCGAGGCGGTCGAAGGTTGGGGCGAGCGGAACGCAACCCCGTTCGTGCTGACCAAACTGTGAGAGGGCGAGGTCATCATGACCGCGGCAACTTGGCCTATCGCGCGAGGGCGGCGTGCTGCCGAAATATGCGTAAAGGGCCGTTTACCACGGCGTGCTCGAATTAAAGTGTTGAGCCACGGGCTACCAGCTGGGCTGAAGATGGCTAGGTGGTCCAATGCATGCGTCTTTCGGACAGCTCTTTGGGTCCAGCTTGGCATCGGTCCCCTGAAAATTACGAAAAAAGCAATCTATGTTAGAGACTGCTTATTAATAATCCCTACACTTACCCACGCTGGGTATCGCTGGGGGTCGGGGAACTGAAAACGACGCAAATGGGGTAATCGAGTCTCGACCTTTCAAAACGCGCAGTACCAGACTTTCACTGCGAGAGAACGCGGAAATTATGTCAGCCAGCGCAAGGCGGCTTGTGTGGGAAAGAGCGAGTATTGACATGGGTGCCACGGCAGGACTGCACAATTATAATTCAGCCAATCAGTCAGAAGTCCCGTCCGGCGGAACGGGAATCGTCCACGGGCAGACAGGCAGGGAATGCCTCCTCATCTTGGACGGAAGGGCTCTAGACCGCGAGTGTCTCGCATCGGCTCTCGTGGACCACGAACTCGGCATGGATGTCGCCGCCTTGGGTTCCATCGAGGAATGGCGCGTCAGAAAGAGCTCGGCCCCTCCCCTTGCAGCCATACTCTTTAACCTTGGCAGTCGGAAGGTCACCGATCGTGGCATCGCTGACGAGATCAGGCATATTTCGTGCGAGTTCAAATCAGTCCCGGTGGTCGTCCTGGCCGACACCGAAGACCTTGCCCAGTTGCTGACCGCTCTCGAATGCGGTGCACGCGGTTACATTCCGACCTCTGTTGGAATCGATGTCTGCGTCGAGGCTATCAACCTGGCGGCAGCGGGAGGCATCTTCGTGCCGGCGAGCAGTGTCCTTGCTATGCGGCACCTGATAGATTCGGGCAGCCGCGACACGCACCCTTTGGCAGGCATGTTCACGCTTAGGCAGGCCGAGGTTGCGCAAGCGCTCCGGCGCGGCAAGGCGAACAAGATGATCGCCTACGAACTGAATTTGCGCGAAAGCACGGTGAAGGTCCACATCCGCAATATCATGAAAAAACTAAAGGCGACCAACCGCACGGAAGTCGCCTGCAAGGTCAACGATCTTCTCGCAGAAGGAACTCTGGCTGACGAGTGAGCCCAAGCGTAACACTGCCCACCTTGCGTGAGTCCCGCGGCCGTATTCGACTTTTGCCCCAGCTGAACTGCTATCTAAGCAGACTCGGGGAAGGTGTGTCTTCCTATCCATCTTATGGCCTCCTCGATCGTATCGAAATTCTTGTGCTGCCCGCTCAGCAGCCCGAATCCTGTCTCGAGGAACCATTTGCCTTTGGTGGAGTAGGCTTCCTCGTCGATCTGGGTAAGGACCGCCACCAGTTGGTCGCATTTCCAAACCAGGAGGCCGGATTCTCCGCCTTCAACCGTTCCGATCCGGGCTTCGCTGAACGACAAACCAGAAACAGTGTTTGTTTGGCCCATTTAATGAAAAATCCCGTCAAATTCAAATGCCAGTAAAGATCCGTCATCCTTGTGTTTTTTTATCAATCACGCACAGAGTTCAAACCGTTTGAGGCGATCTAATTCGTGGTCCACCGCTGTCGAGTACAGAGGACAACGGGCAAAAAACAACCGGATCTAAGACGGGTCGTGGTTACACTGGCGGGATCCATATGATACGCCCCAGTGATGCGGTTTCCACCGCGCCTCTTCGGCCATCGCCCGAATGATTTGAGCCCACGCGTTCTTGATCGGGAACGAGGCTTCGGCAAGTGAATGCACCAGCCAGAACGAAAATCTGTCGCAGGTCATATAGGAGGACGATTGTCGAAAACGAGGTATCCATTTTTTGCTTCAAGTAGATCATGCCGATGGTGAGACCGCTGAGGTACCATCGTATCGTTCCCCGACGCGCCGTTGCCAGACGGTGGAGTAAGCATACCATGATTCATCGCCCAAACTGCAGCCTGTGTTCGGTTGCGGACCCGAATCTTTCGAAGTATGGCTTTGACGTGTACCTTCACCGTAGCTTCGGCAATGTTAATTTCGCGCGCGATGGCTTTGTTTGACTCCCCTTCGATCAAACGGCGCAGAATACAGTTCTCGCGATTCGACAAAATTACCTTTTCTTGATCGCTACTCTCTACTTTATCTTCCACCTTTGGTAACTCATCAGCTATCGGTTCAGCTGTCGGTTCATTTTTCGAACCTTGCCTTATATCTTGAATAACCATCGAAGTTTCCGCAGGTAGTACCGTTTGCCCAAGCATAACCAATTCGAGAGCTTTGATGAAGGTATCGTAAGCAGCGATCTTTGTCAGATACCCGTCAGCCCCCGCACGAAAAGCTGAGACTATATCGGCCGTACGACAGTGATCAGCTAGCGCAACGACATGGCTGGCTGGGTAAATCGCCTTAAACTCAACAATTTGCGCGAATTCAGCTTCCGCATCAGCACCGCCGATATCTATGACTAGCAAGATCGACCGGTGACGCGGTAGCGGCTTTTGCAGAAGATCGTTAACAGAAGCCGCAGAGAAAAGAACACAAAAATCTTCTTCATTCAGGATTCGACTAAGACCTTCTCGAAGTAACTCGCTCGGCCCGACAAGCACGGTTATGAAAGATTGCCTTGTCATCATCGCTTCTCACCTGGCCCGATTGGGACACACGCGTCGATTAGGTCCTCCACGCGCCAACCGCACAGTTTCTTTTTTAACCTTACGCCAGGAATACCGTACACCAAAATACCCTCATTAGGCGTAGGGCAGCATCATCGAGGCGTATCCCGGATCTTCAACCTGGGGCTTTTGGTCAAGAACCCGAGCTCGTGGTTTCACCGACTCAGCCCATCGTGGCAAAGGATTGCGCGGCAGCGAGGATTACCGGGCTTGGTTTCCGGCGGGCCGATGAAAGGAACCATCAGAGGCCCGTTCCGCTATGGTTACCTCGATACGATTGCCAAGATGGACGGCTTGGTCGATTCGCGTCTTAATTCATCTGACGCGTCAAGCTGTGCATCAAGTCATCCACGTGGCAGGGCGCAGAACCGTGGCGCCGGGGGAGCGCGGCGGCAGAAGCGTCAGGGGTGATGTTGTCCGGCACCTTGAAGTTTCGGCGTCACATGCGATCCGGCCTGATCAAGACGAGCACCGTCATGCGCGCCGTCGTCGACGCTCCGGCTGATCTCGGCGAGGTGCTCCCGCATCGCCTCGGTATCGCAATAGGGCAAAGGCCCGCGCCCTTCCCTTCCGGGGGCAGACGGCCCCGCTGGTCAACCAGTGGGGGAATTTCACACAGTAGCTTTGCCAGTTGCTGCGAGTCCAGCAAGGCTCGGCAGGCGTTTCCAGTTCGGCGATGTCGCCAAGACGCTCACGATATTGCGCCGGAGGCTGCCCCCGCCCCGTGACGAGTGCGGGAAGCCATTGCAGTTGCTCACGCCGATGGCAGCGTGCAGGTCGGTCAGGCGGTAATTGTAGCCGAGTTCCGGATAGCCCTCGTAGATCACCTGTTTCGAGCCGTGCCGGACCGTGTCGGTAACGCTCATGCTGTGTTGGCCGACTAGCATGCATGACCCTTGCCTCCTGCTCCTCGGGGGTAAGTTCACGCGTGATCCGAGATACTAGACGACGTTTGCAATTCGAGGTAGGCGCAAGCTTGAACGCAGCGCCAATCGCCCGGGAGAGTCTCAGTATAGCCTTATCCACGCCGTATTATGGTCATGAAGGTTAGCATTATATCTCCAGATGAAATTTCTGGTTGTATTGCCAGAATTTCGTTAAGGCGATAGATTGTCATTTATTGCCGATGGGTGTCCTTGGAGATACTTATGGTGATCAATATTTAACTGGAGAAACACATGAGACCGATGACTTCTGAAAGGGAAATACTGTGGACACACTCGGAAGGGTTGAACAACTCACGCGCGACGACGGAGGCAGCTGAGTGACGACCGAGGCTCCCATTTCCACCGCTTCCGCGTCGGCGGGTCTTACCCACACCACCACACCGATCAAATCCGAGTATGATGGCCAGGTGATTGAAAATCTCGACATCTACGTCACCAACGGGGACGCGGTCACGATTACGCACGACAATGTCATCCTGCGCAATTGTCTTATTCATCACGTCGGAGGCGACGGGGTGATGGTATCGGGGGCAAACGGCGTCACGATCGAGAACACCGAGGTCATCAACGCCGACCCGCCGGCGGGAATCGACCCCGAGACGAGCCCGGACATCAACAACATCAAGGCAGAAAACGCCTCGAATCTGACCGTTTATAACACCACGGTGCGGGAAGGCTCGACTGGCATCTATCTCGTGAACTCGCCCGGCGCGGATCTTTCGCACGTCGATGGCTACAACTTCCATGGCCCAATGCCGCGCGGTCAGTTCGTCCAGTTCAACAACTCGGGCAATAGTTCGCTAACCGACTTCTATGCCGTCAACGACGCCGGCAGTTCGCATCCTGAGGACATCGTCTCGGTATACGGCAGCCCGAATACGACGATCTCAAATGGGGTGATCGACGGCAACAACTCTCAGACCGGCGTGGCCGTTATGTACGAGAACGGATCGACCGGAGGCAGGGTGGACCACGTTGACGCCATCCATCAGGGCAATGGCGCGTTCTCTTCCTACGCGAGCGATGTGACCTTCGATCACACGAGGTCGTTCGACGGTATCAATGAGGATCAAGGCCGCGGGCTTCCCTCGTCGAATGGACTGATCTGGAATGTAAGCTCCGGCGGGGTCAGCATCCTGAACTCGACCTACACCAACCCTGGCAATCCCAACAACATCATTTGGGACGCGTCAAAGGCGGTCGTGGCCGACGTGCACGAGGATCCCACGGCCACCCCAGTGGCACACGTCGATAACCAGTTCACCTGGGACTACGCAGCGGATAGCTCGACCGACACTGTCACGGACGCGAGCGTCACTCCCCCAACCACTAGCACGACCGAGACCGGGTCTGGGACCGGGGCTGTCGCTCCTTCCGGCAGCACCAGCGATGGCACGTTGTACGGCACCAGCGGCGCCGATATACTCCACGGAACCAGCGGCCACACCATGATCGGCTATGGCGGCAACGACACCTACTATGTCGATAATGCCAACGAGAAGGTGGTTGAGGCGGTGGGCGGCGGCAACGACAGTGTGCTCGCCTCGGTGAGCTATGCGCTTTCGGCCGGCTCGGAGATCGAGCTTCTCGCCACCAACAACGCGTCAGACACGAAGGCAATGACCCTCACCGGCAACGAGTTCGCCCAGACCATCCAGGGCAATGCCGGCAACAATGTCATCAACGGCGGTCTCGGCGCCGACGTCTTGACCGGCTACGGAGGCCACGATGCCTTCTCGTTCAATACGGCTCTTGGCGCCGGCAATGTCGACAAGATCACCGACTTCAAGCGGTCCCAGGATACGTTCCATCTCAGCGATACCGTTTTTGCCGGGCTTCAGTCGGGAGGGCTTCCGTTCAAAGCTTTCTTTGTTGGTGCAGCCGCGCATGACAGCTCCGATCATATCATCTACAACAGTGAAACTGGGGCTCTCTCTTTCGACAATGACGGGGCCGGCGGAGCATCTCAAACACAGTTCGCCACCCTTTCTCCACATCTGTCGCTCACCGCAGCCTCGTTCTATGTGACCTGAAGGACTACGCGGGGAACTTTAACATCCCGCGAGGGGCTGCCCGGGCCAAACAAGGACTGGATAAACAGTCTCTCAAAGCCATGATCCCGAACCGAAGGTCAGCGTACCAAAAGGGGAGCCCGGTTTCGGAGAAGATCACGCTCAATGGAGTTCCATCCCGATGTCATCGGGATGGAACAGACTCGACTTGTGAGCTTTCCGTAGTTGTCCATGCGGACCGAACCGAGGAGACTGGAGTTACCAAGCTTCAGCACTCACCGGAGGGGTACTAAATGAACATCCACAAGAATGCCCGTCGGACGCCGTGGCGTGGAGAGGAACTGGCTCTTTCGGTCATCGAGCGACGTCTTTCCTAAGCCTTGCGGCGCAGGCCTATGGTGTGTCGAAGCGAGCGGCCTGTGATGCTGGTCGATGGCGTCGATGTGCCGGTGGTCGACCCAACCTGGCTTCGACGCGAGATCGGCGTCGTCTTGCAAGAGAACGTGCTCTTCAACCGGTCCATTCGCGAGAACATCGCGCTCGCCGATCCGGCTATGCCATGAAGCGGGCATCGCTCGCCGGCGTTCACGATTTCATCCTGGAGCTGCCCGAGGGCTATGGGTGCGTGCGACTCGATGGCGACGATTTGCGCCATTTTGATCCGGACCAACTCGGCACCCACCTGCCCCAGGATATCGAGCTGTTCTCCGGCTGCGTGCGCGACAACATTGCGCGCTTCCGAGCGGACGCGGCCGATGCGCAGGTGACCGAGGCGGCAACACACGCCTCTGTGCACGAATTGATCCAGCGCCTCCCAACAGTTATATGACCAACGTCGGGAGGATGGAGTCGGACCGTCGGGTGGACAGCGGCAGCGATCGGTCTCGCGTGCGCCCTGTTTGGCAAGCCGAGCTTCGTCGTGCTCGATGAGCCTGATGCCAATTTCGACAGCGGTGGCAATCAAGCACAGATCTGACCCACAGGCCGAACGTCCTGTCGGCGGTAGATCGAATGATCATCCAGCAGGAAGGACGAATAGCGCAGATGGGCAGTCGTGACCAGTTGCTGCCGTCACTCGTGGGTCCGAACCTAGCGCTGGCATTGCGGCGGCCCGTCCGGGTTGGAGGGCGCCCCGGACCGCCGGCGTCACATCCAGCGCACTCTCTCCTCCGCCGGACACGCGTCGATGCGTCGATGCGTAACCAGTGACCAATGATGATGATGCCTGACACCTCGAAAAGGTCTGCAGTCATAGGACGCAGTCGCGGGCTCCGGCGCGGACGCCCGCTCGACTCGTGCCTCCGCCTCTATAAGTAGTGGGGCCGACACCTTCCGCGCTCTTGCGTGCAGGACGGGTGACTCGAGCTAGCTTTCCGCAAATTTTCGCGCCGCGTCTATTCGGACTACGCGTCATCTATGGTCGGCCAGGAGGACCCCCATGTCCGGGACCTGCGCCATGCGATGCGGCAATAGCTTGCGAGTTTAAGCTCGTCCCAAGCAACAGAGCAATGGATGGAGGTGTTACAATAGCAAAACGCCCAGCATTCTTTAGAAATTCACGACGCGCCTGTTCTTCTGGGATACGTTTATCTGTCTTTACTTTGGAAGACTTCCTGCTCTTCATCGAATGAACTCCAATTTTGTGAATAACAACTCTAAACTAATGTGACACCCAACGCCCTAACGTGACATATGGGTGTCGTGAAGACAAGTCGCCGTCAAGATACACTTCAGGAAATTAAGTATTACTACACTTTTGACCCGAGATCGCCGTCAAGGAGGATGCTCGTGGCGCGGCGTCCAAAGTCGAGGGGACTTCGTCGGCCCAAGCCATCGCCATGTAGGAGTCGCCACATACCCCACAGCGAATTGCCGACCAGGCGCAATGAAACGCCGAGGACGGGATGGTACAAGGGGAAGACACGCCGCCAGTGTTGAAAGCGAACCCATGGGCGCCGCACATATTGCGCCGGTGCTCTAACGCCAAAGAAGTGACTCAATGCCAAGAGTTGAGTATCGAACGCGTTCCGCGCGCTCTGGTCGGGCAAGGATGTTCGGAGCACCGCCCAATCCAGCTTATGCTGTTCCGCCAGCCGTGCCAGATCATAAAGGTGGCGAAAGTCGGTCCTTCCGCGCCAGTAGTCCGCCTCCTTGATGAGATCATGCATGATCCAGTGGAGTGCCCGCGACTGTGGGGCGGGGATTTTCGCCTTAAGGCCGTGACGGCGGGTAAGCCTCGGGGGCTCGCGGTCAATCTCCCGGTACGGCCGGAGCTCCAGGAGACCGACGTCTTGCGGGCGCGCCATGCCACCAGGGACCGTCACTTCGGCGTAGCCAAGCTTGGCAAGGCAAGCCCGGGCAGCCCCTTCTTTGGCCGTTTCCACAGCCAAGTCGAGATCGCTCATGATTCTGTCGGGAACCCTGCCGCTCGACGAAAGGAACAAGGGAACGGCCCCTTTGAGCAGGACCGGAACGACGCCCCCCTGATTGAGGGCAGCAACGGCTTCATTCAGCTGCCTGCGCAAGCGCAAATTGCGGTCCCGGTTGCAGCGGTAAATGAACTGAAGATACTGGCCTACGTCTTCGGGGAGGCGGTCAAGCTGGCCCGTGTGCGCAAGAGTGGCGAACAAGACGGGCGTAAGCAGAGTGTGGTTGGCGAGTGCAATCACCGACAGCCAGTCGGCCGTTACCACCAGGCGGCCGTTAAGTCCCGCGATCAGGGCCTCGAGCGCATCCCCGGTGGGCTTCATCGGCACGCCGCCTTCAGCAGTTCCAACGCGTCATCCAATTTGGCATAGGTCAGGCAAAAGCCCTGTGCCGATCGGATGACTTGGCAAAGAACGTCGAACGCGGTGCTGCTCAGCTCTTTATTCCGCGCAAAGGCGCCGTTCAGCAAGCCACCCAGGATGTCGGTCGGGTCAATCACCCGCAGGGAAGGTTTGGCATCCTGCGTCCGACAGAGCAAGACCACCCAGCCCACTGGCCGGGGAACGGGAGGGACATGATCCTTAGGCACAAGAAAACGCACGCGCCTGCGATCGGGGCGCCGGTATACCGGAGAGCTGCCGAGTTCGGGGAAATGATGTCCGAGAATGGACCATGATCCCGATTTGACTGCAGGCGCAAAAGCAAGGCCGATACCCTGTCCGGCCGAGTCGAGAAGTGTCACATCGTCTGCCGCGAAGCCAAACCCCGCGTGGACCAGCGCCAAGGTCAGCGTCGTCTTGCCCGAGCCAGGGTTACCACAAAGGAGGAGCGTTCGGCCGTTCTTGAACAGCGCCGCCGCGTGGAGGGCGAGTTCATATTCACTGTGCCCAAGCACTTCGGCCAGCAGTTGCCCTTTGACCATAACGGGTATCTCGTCACGACCACAGGAATCAGTCCAGTGGCCATCCCGGAACAGGTGGATCCGCTGCCCGCGCTCAACCAGATGGAATTGAACGTCGGCGACCCTGTTTCGAACTTCGAGATGCTGAAACACGGTCGCGGCCGGACAGGCAACGGCCGCCGGATACAGTATGCGCACACACACGCCTGGAACAGCAACGACCTGGCAGATGTGTTGATGAGCTGCGGTTGGGCACGGCGGTGGAGCAGGCTGGATTAGGCCGAGCCGTTCCCAGTCTTGAAGGGCAGCCTCGACATAGCCATCGGCCTCTTGCCTATCAACGCCACGGGCTGCCATCTCGCCCACGATATCCTCGACCGGCACGCCTTCTTCAAGCGAGCGCCAGATATCCGCCGCAGTGTCATTGAGCGCAAAAACTAGCCCCTGCGTTGAACTGAGGAGGATATTTTGCCCTTTGATGCATGCAAGCCGACCTTGGGGAACTAACCTCGCCGTAGCATGCCAACGCCGTTGCCGTGCGGGCACTTTTGCGTGAAGTTGCGGGTTATGCATTGAGCGGTCGCTGTGTGTTTCGCACTGATCATCGCTTGCATTCAGTTGTTCTGTAACAGCGCCTTTGGTAGTAGAGCCGCACATCTCATGGTGTCGAGCCTCACCCAAAGTCGTATTCAAGTGAGAATATCGAAGAAGAGGTTCAATTTTTCCGAATGAGATGTCGCCTGGCAGTTAATCGATGGGTCATCGGCCAGCCACTCCTTGCAAATCGATCACTTGCTACACAAAATCGCCTCCAGCGGACTCGAATCGGCAAAGTTGGGCTAGACGGCGTTTCGCCCCGTCCAGATTCGCGGGATGGTCAGAAGCAGGATCTTTACGTCGAGCCAAACCGACCAGTTGTTGACGTACCACATATCGTGTTCGACACGCTTGATCATCATGTAGACATCGGGCGTTGCGCCGCGCCATCCATTTATTTGTGCCCAGCCGGTGATCCCCGGCTTCACCTTGTGCCGAGCCGGATAGAGAGAGATGATCTGGCTGTATTCGCTGTCGTGCGCCAGCGCGTGCGGCCGTGGGCCTACCAACGACATGTCGCCCTTCAGCACGTTCCATAGCTGCGGAACCTCGTCGATACTGAACCTTCTCAATATGCGCCCAACGCGGGTGACGCGGGGATCGCCCCTGCAGGCTTGAGGGACAACGGGCCCGTCCTCCAGGATCGTCATCGTTCGGAACTTGTAGATCTTGAACGTGCGGCCATTGAACCCGGCCCGACGCTGACAGAAGAGCACCGGCGCCCTGGATTCGAGCGCAATCAGCGCCGCTACAACGGCCAAAGGGGGCAGAAGAAATGGAAGGGCGACAATGGTCAGCACGAGATCGAAGAGCCGCTTCATAAGGAGCTGAGGCGCCGTCAGGGGCGCGCTTTGCAGTTCTATCGCCCTCGTCCCCCCCAGGTTGACGACAGGTCGCTGCAAGAGCGCGCTAACGACGTGGTCCGGAAGGAGCCTTACGGGTACCGCAACCACGCAAAGGTGGGCCGTGATTTTCTCAATCAGGGATATGTCAGCCCAACTGACAGCAAGGACTATCTCGTCGACAGAACGCCGACGCACATGTTCAATGAGCTTATCCATACACTCAAGGAGCGAGCCCTCGCTGGATGCAGCCGGCAACGTAATCGTTTGGCAGACCTCGCATCCGGAAGCCTCGATTGCCTGGACAACGCCACTTGGCACGCGCACGTCCGATTGCGTTACGATCACTACTTGCGGTTTGGCAAGCATGTCCGACCTGGTCAAGGAGGCAAACAGTCGTCCGGCGCCCAAGCGCACGAAGATGATGCCGCTAAGTCCCGTCACGAAGAACAGCATGACGGCTTGGCGCGAAAACATGTCTCCCACTTTGAGTGCAAGCGCCACAACCGACAGGCAAAGAAAGACCGCTGTCCAGATCAGCGCGACCTCCTTGATCTGAGAGGCCAGCGACCGCAGCTCGGAACTCAGATACAGGCCGCGCGCATATGCGGAAGTCGAAAAAAGGGCGGCTACAGCAACACCGAGCCCGAAGTTCCGGCCGTACTCGCCGAAATGTCCGAAACTCACAAGATCATATACCATTCCCGAGACGATGCTGAGCAGCACGACGGACATTGCCTCGAGAAGCGGAAACGACTGCAGAAGAACATTGACCTTGAGGGGCACGTTCGACAGCGGTGCGTTTGACGTGGCGCCCGCACGGGGGCCTTCATGAAGAAGTGCCATGACGTTCACCTGCGTTCAAAGCCGCATCCATCCACCAATGTCGCGCAACGACCCCCCTCCTCTGCTGAAAACCACCGGAGTGCCCAGCGTGACCTAGCACCCGTCCCCTGCGATCATTGCCCCTTCACGCGAAGTTCGATTGCGGTGGCTGCGGGTAGCACAGAGAATGGGCAGAGAATGGCAGCGACACTGTGCGAATCCAATTCGGCATAAGCTCTAACCCCAAAGGGTAGAGCCAGCGGACACACCGAGCTTCCTTGCCCGCTTCCGGCGCCTGTTAGCCCTTCGAGTACCTCGAAATGATATGCTCTCGCGCGCAGAACTGGAGCGGCGGACGCTCCGACGGAAGCGACCGGTTCGAAACTGCCGCCCTTTCTCTTTTTTGGGCACCGCTTGAGCACCGAACCCGAAACCGGGTCTCATTTTCGGGCCTGATCGTCTAGGCGAGCGCCATAGCATCGGCGGCGATCCGTCGCAGCTGGAGCTTGCGAACGTGGAGGCGTGGGAGCGGCTCCATGCCGATCGTGGCAAGGATGTGATCCCAGCGGTAGACCCAATCGTGCATCTCTAGGCAACGGACCGCACTTGTCCGGCGCAACAATTCCGTACGGCAGGGGTTTGCGTCGAGTTCGCCAATTACGTCTGCGATATGGCTCGAGTCTGGTGATACCTCGATCACGGCGTCTGGCCAGTCGAAGTGCGCGCCGAATTCGGTGCATTGCGGCGCGGTCCCAAGCATGACGGCGCCGCCCGCGGCCCCTTCGAAAAGACGGGCAGGCAGCACCTGCTCGCCGACAACCGTGCCAGACCTGTGGTTTGCCAGCGTCGCTGGACTGAAAGCCATGAAATAACGCGTGCGCCTGATGACGTTGGCGAGCAGCGACCGATGCTCACGCCAGTCCTTGACCCGGGAACCCGTGCTTGCGAGCGTGTCGTACAGATAGAAAAGGTCCCGCTCTTCGGCCAGCTTCAGAAGCTGCCCGTGTATCTTCGCAGCTCGGTTGCCGATCGAATATACGTCGACCACGCGCTTAACCGGCGACACATACGGCGTTGAAATAAGGCCGTCGACAGCCGTGGGGAGAAAGGAACAGGGCGTGCGGGTGTATTGAGGCAGGCGCGGTATGCAGGCGCTGTGCAACAGGAACACGTAGTCGAACTGGTCCAGGAGCTTGAGATATTGGCGGTCCTGTTCGAGCGTGCTCGACCAGAGTTCGAACAGATACGCGACAGCGACCTTGCAGCGGCCGCGCCAGTCGTGGATGCGGGACAATTCTACAAGGCTTTGCGGGCTCCAGGCCACGAAGAAGAAAAGGTCATAATCTTGCGTGAGCCGAACATGCTCAATGCTTGGCGCATTCATTAACCCCAGACCTTTGCGAATCCCGTTCGTCAGTCTGTTGAAGTCACGCTGGACGTTGTGGGCGTCGTGGTTTGGCAAGATGGCGTGAAAGCGCCTCGTGAGGTAGTTGTCGATGCCGGGGGCGATCAGATCGGCATCCTCGCATTCGGCAACGATGCGGCAGAACTCATAAGCCAATGCAAAGTGTGCCCGGTCCTTCGCGTTGAATTCAGAGGCAACAAGTGTACGTCTCTTCAAGGAATTCTCCCGCCAATTGTCGTTCAACTTTCGACTATTCGGCCGCTGCAGCTTGGACCGGCCCATCGTGCTCCAGCGCCGCAAGAGGCTGTCGGCCAAGAATCATGTCTGCCGCCTTCTCTGCGATCATAAACACAGCGGCCGACGTGTTGGCCGAGGGAACGGCGGGCATGATGGAGGCGTCGACCACCCGCAAGGCCTGCATGTTGTGGACCCGCAACTGGTCGTCCACGACAGATGCAGCACTGACAAGTGGGCCCATCCGGCACGATCCGCACAAATGATACGTGGTCAGCCCGATTTCGCGGGCGAACTGAAGACGGTCGGCGTCGTCCGTTATCTTCGGGCCGGGAAGCTCTTCCGTGCAGTTGTAGCGCCTTAGCTCGGGGGCGCGAAACAGCTGCTGCACAGTCTTCATGCCGTCGACCACGACCTGCCGGTCCTGATCATCGGCGAGGTAGTTGGGCTGGATGAGCGGAGCTCGAAACGGATCGGCCGAGACGGCCCGCACGTGTCCGATGCTCTTCGGCCGCAACTGATAGTAGCCAAGCTTGATGACTGGAAACCGCCGCGCGCCGTGGTCGGTATAATTGCCCAGGGCAAGTTCAAGCTGGATATCGGGGGTGGACTGAAGATCCCGCGAGTTGACGTACCCGTAGACGAGCGACGGGCTGACGGCGAGAAAGTTCGGGCGGCCCAGCATCCATTTGGCCGCCTCGCGCAGGAGGGCGACGCCGTGTCCGCTAACCGTTTCAATACCCTCTACCCGGGCGATCAGGTGGACCGCATAGTGGTCCTGGACATTTGCGCCGACACCGGACAATTCGTGCACGAGCGGAATGCCGAGCTCGGAGAGCATACCCGCAGCACCGACGCCCGACAGCTGCAGCAATTTTGGTGAGTTCGCGGCCCCAGCCGAGAGGATCACCTCGTTACGGGCCTTCACACAGCTCGTTGGATGACCCGGCCCTCCTCGTGCATATCGAACGCCGATAGCCCGCTTCCCCTCGAACAGGACGGCAGTGGCCTGCGCTTTCGTGCGGACCTCCAGGTTCTTCTTTTTGGCAATCGGCCGCAGGAAAGCCCGCGCTGCGCTCACGCGCCATCCTTTGTCGATATAGCGCTGATAGTAGCCTACGCCGGCCTGACTCGCCGCATTGTAGTCGGGATTGCGCGGGACACCGGCATTGAGCGCGGCCTCGATGAATGCATCACAAAGCGGATGTCGCCAATCGCAGTCTGTAACCGGAAGCAGCCCGTCAGTCCCCCGGTAGAAGGGATCACATGCCCCAAGCCTGCGCTCGGTTCTCTTGAAATAGGGCAGCAGGTCGGCGTAGCCCCAGCCTCGATTGCCCTGGCGGGCCCACTCGTCGAAGTCCGCAGCGGCGCCACGGTTGTAGATCATCCCGTTAATTGCGGTCGACCCGCCTAGTGTCTTGCCCTGCACCATTGGAATGGAACGATTGGCCGTGCCCGGGCTCGGCTCCGTTTCGAATTGCCAGGCATATTTCGGATTCGAGCATGTCTTGTAGAGTCCCGCCGGAACGTGCAGAAGGATGCTGCTGTCGGACGGTCCCGCCTCGAGCAGGCAGACCGAATTGGTCCCGTCAGCCGCCAGACGATTGGCCAAGACGCAGCCTGCCGCCCCGGCTCCGACGATCACATAGTCAAAGACATCCGCCTCGACCGACATCGGTTCGCGCTCCGCTTATCGCCAGCTTCAAACAATGGCAGGAAATCCGGCAGATGGCACTTTGCCCATCGGTATTAAGCCTTATGAAGGGCTTTCGCGGCGGGCTGAGTGGAGAGATGCTGTGCGGGCACAAGCCTGCCGCCAATCTGCATTCTTGGCGAACCTGCGCCGGCCGGCGCACAGGGGAGATGGGGATGCCTGACGACAATCTCGCCGAGGAAGCCGCCTTGCCGAGAGGACGGATGCGGCATGCCCATCTGCATCTCGTCGGCGACCTCGACGTCTCCGCGCAAGCGGAGCCGACGTCTGACACCCGAACGGGTCGCGCGGCCGGCAATCTCTTGAGGTCCCGCCCTAATCGGCGCTGTCTCCTTGCCGGGCTGGCGCTGCCCGTCTCGGGCGTCGTCGGCGCAGCACTGCATCTGGGCATGGGGGGATCGGGCGGCGGTAAATGGTTCGGGGGCGCGGCCACCATTCTGCGTCCAAGCGGACCGGTGCTCTCGCGCGCAGATGGGCAGATCATTGAAAATCTTGATATTTATGCCCCCCAAGGCAACGGGATCACGATACTCCATCAGGGCGTCATTGTCCGCAGCTGCCGCATCCATCATGCCATGGGCAGCGGGATATACGCCTGGGGAGCCGCCGGAATACGCTTGCAGGAGCTCGAGATCGATCATGTCGGCGTTCCCCCCTCGGGGATCGGACCAAGCCAGAACCGCAACAACATAGAGCTGGAAAGGTGCCCGGATACGATCATCATCCGTGTCAGGGCGTCCCGCGGCTCCTCCAACATCTATGTCGTCGACTGTCCGGGCACCCAGATGAGCTTCCTCGAACTCCACGACGCGCGCGGGCCGTTCCCGCGTGGACAGAATGTGCAGTTCAACCGCTCTCCGGATACGAGCCTGGAAGAATTCTCGGCCGAGAATGGTCCCACCTCCTGGACCGAGGACAATATTTCTGTCTTTCACTCGGATCGCTGTGCCGTTCGGCGTGGACTCGTCTTCTATAACAACAGCCCGACCGGGGCTGGCGTCATGCTGGAGGGAAGCTTCAATTGCCGGGTCGAAGACGTCGATGCCGTTCAACAGGGCAACGGCGCCTTCTCGGCCGTCCCGCAGGATGATGTCGGCAGTGGCGGATGCTCGTTCAACCGCTGCCGGAGCCGGGACACCTACAATGAGCCGCGGGACGGCAGGGACGCCCCGACATCCAACGGCCTGTCGTTCCATACTCGGATATCGGAAGGCGCTGAAAAGCACAGCGTTAGGGACTGCTGCGTCTACGCGCTCGCCAATCCCGGCAACATCATCTGGGAAACGGCGGCCGTGCATGCCGGGTGGTCCATCGAGCGCAAGACATTTGATCCTAGGCCGCCATTGCGGCTTGCCTTCAACTGGCGGTGAGCGGAGGGTGCGCTGGCGCGTCGCCTTCGACCATGCCCTACCCACGACGACGCCAAAAGAGAAACAGGTCTGCTAGCATTGACCGCGGCGGGGACATCCCAAGCGTCCAGAGAGGCGCCGATGCAAGGATCATGCGTCCCGTCGTCGTGCTGGTATCAACAGGTGTGTCGACGATGCGAAGACCGACATCCTTGCTGCCAAGCCTTTCGATGAGCGCTAGCACTTCGCGGGTTGTGCGCGCAACACGGTACGGCTTCGTGACCGCAATCACGTCTCCTTTCCTGGCACATGCGATCGCCCTCTCCAACTCCGGCGTCGAACCGAATATGCTAGTCTTCTCGCAGAAGAAGTTCTCGGCTCCCAAGCGGGCAAGATAAAGCTTTTGCGCCTCCAGCCTGGCAGCGGGTTCGAAGGTGTTGATACGACAGTAGCCGATGATCACCGCCCTGCCCAACCGTAAGAAGCGTTCAGGGAATGGGATGCAAGGGGCCCGACAAGCCGCTGACGATCTGCAAGCCGCGGTTCGTCAATCCCTTTGTCTTTCTCCCCCTTCACGGAGATTCCGATGTTGGACCGCAATCCAGAGGGGTTCGCGAGCTCCAGATATTGCTTTCCAACACTGTGAGCATCGAACTGTCTAACCCTCTCGCGGGCACCCGACGACAACCGCGACCAAAGGTCATCAACGTCCAGCACCGCCTTCAGCGCTGCGGCCATCGCGTCGGCCTGTGGTTCGACCACTGCCCCATTCACGTCATCCGCGAGCAGATCCCGGCTGACCCTTGAAGACCCGACGATGGGTGTGCCGGTGGCGATCGCCTCCATCACCGTTGCTGAGGTGACGGGAACCGTATAGCGCGTGGGGAAAGCGGCGACGCGAACGCGGCTGTGTAGCTCGCGAACGCGTGCTCCCTCTGCCATGCCGAGAAGGACAACGTGCCGCCTTATCGGTTCAGGAAGAGCATCGACCGCCTCCCGCACCGGTCTTGTGATGTCACCCGTCACGTAGAGCCGTACGGAAGTGTCGTTGAGGGCGCCGAATGCCCGGATCGTCACCTCCGGCACCTTGTAGGGCGAAGTGCCGGCATGGACGATTGCCCGCTCGCGATCTGCCAGCCCACGAGACGCATATGACTGGCGATCGATGCATTCGGGAATTTTCAGGATTCGGACTCTTGGCAGCCCAAGATCTCGCACGACTTCTTCCTGAAGCTCGGTCGTAGTGGCGACGACGTGGTGGCAGCGCCGCGTGCTTATCCGTCGAATGGCTCGCCAGGCTGCAGCAAGCCCTCCTTTCCGCCTCTGAAGATCGTGGACGGTCTGCACGATCGTGCCATGCAGCGGAAGCGGCACCGCCTCACTCTGAATGACAAGGTCCGGCCGGAAGCGATTGATGATGCCGATCGCTCGCAGCCACGCCGCGACCGAGGCCGGCCCGGTCAAAGGTGTCCGGCTCAATCCGATTGTTGGCAAGACGAGACGAGGAGAAAGAAGCCGCTCAAATTTTGCGTGGCTTTCGAAGGCGCCTACTACGATCTGGACCTGGTGCCCGAGCTCTATCAGCGCCTGGGCAAGTGCCACAATGAAGATGCTCACTCCGTCAGGCAAATCCAAAGGTTCGCCCCGGGTCAGTACAATACGCATTTTCCCAAGCCGTTTAATTGGCTGCCCACAATTCCCGATGCACCCGTAGCTGTTGGAGAAACGAAAGCAAGAGACGTGGTCATGATCGGGGCAGGCCTTTGAACCTCTGCGAAGCACATGGCACGCTAAGATCGAATTGATCAATAACGAACAGCGAGTACCCACGCCATCCGACGTGGCGGCGCCGCGCTCAACAACGCGTGAAACTTCGGTCGGTCCTGGTAGGCTCCCGCCGGCGCCGACGTCACCTCACGACACCGCCGCAAAGGCCCGGACTGGACGCCTGATCACCGATTCGTAGATCGCCATCAGCCGACTGAGGTTTGCCTCGGGTGTGTACCGCTCCTCATAGGCGGCATAGGCCCTGTCTGCCATTTCCTCAAGGGCGGATCGGTTTGAAAGCGCCCAACGCACCTGGTCGGCCAACGCGCCGGCATTGCCGGCAGGAACGACAAGGGCGGTGACGCCTGGCTCCACGACCCCCTTGATCCACGGCATATCCGAACAGATGACCGGAAGCCGGCTCGCGAAGGCTTCGAGGACGGTCATAGTAGGAAACATCTCAGCCCCTTTCGACGGAAAGAGCAGGAATTCTGCGGCCTGCATCTCCTTCAACACCGTCTCGCGCGGCTGAGGCCCTAGATATTCCACGCGCCCGCCCGCGGACTGCTCGACGAGCGGAGCCAGAGTCCCGGCGCCGATGACCCGCAGCGGGTAATCGATCTGCTTCCACGCCTCGAGCAGTGTGGCCACCCCCTTGTGATGCTCATCCAGTCGTCCGACGAACAGCCCTCCATTGCGACGAAGGTCACCGAAGATCGGCGGCCTGGCAACCGTGTTCGGCTTGACGACGATACGCTCGGCAGGCAGGCCTCCTTCCACAAGCTTGTCCCTGACCCAATCGTTAAGGGCAATGAAGCGGTCGACCTTGCGAGACCAGGTGCCGGCTTTCTTGTGAAACTCTACCATTGCGGCAAGGGCGAGCGTGCCCAGCAGGGAATTCCTGTAGACCTTCTTCGGAATGGTCCACCAGCAGGCGTGGTGGAGACTTCGCTCCCGAAGCCTCTCATCGGGATAAAGCAGGGCGCTGGGACAGATGATCCTGAAATTGTGCAAGGTCATTACCGATGGCACGCCGGCATCCCGGCACGCATCCAGGATGGAGGGGCTCAGGAGGGGAAAGAAATTGTGAACGTGGACGACGTCCGGTGAAAATTCCCTCAATTTACGTGACAGGGCCCGCCGTGAGTGGGGGTTGTAGACAACCCCCAGGGCGGTCGAAATCTTTCGAGAGACCCCCACGACATCGTCATTGGTGGCGGAGAACAACTCGACCTCGACCCCATTCTGCTTGAGGCACGCGAGTTCCTCCCCAACAACGCTCTCCTCTCCAGCCCTTATCCTGTAGAAATTGTGAACTAGCAAAACGCGCATCGGGGATCGCTCCGTTGAATGTCAGTTCGGCACCGTTGACCCGTGGCGACGACGCAACGGCTCCGGCAAAGTCGGCCTTTGGCAAAACGATCTCCACAACGTCGCTGGGCGCAAGCCCGAGAACTTCGCTGCCGGGGAGCGTCTCGGCCCCCTCCTCTCGCTTTCTATGGACTGTTATGTCGGGCCGGTCCGCGGCTACCAGCAAGGTGGATTGCGCTTGTCCTGTAAGCGCCAGCTTCTGCGCAGTACCCTCAAGACGCGCCGATATCTGGACCAGATTCATATAGGCCTCCTGTAGCTCTCCCAAGGCCGCGATTTGTCGTTCACTGTCGAGCTTGTTCATCTGTCTGACATATTCGCCGCGCCAGCGAGCGAAGCGAGGCGGGTCGAAGCCATGGTCATCGACAGCGCCGACAACAAGGATCTCAACAGCTTCATGGGTCACCCAACGGGTTGCCCCGTATCTCTACGGGCGACATAGCACGCGTTTCTCCGGCGCGGGCGAACTGCGCAGTGGATGGCCCTATGCTACCAGAAGAGGCATAGCCGACGCCGAGGCAAAATGGCTGGCTCGCTGGCTCTTTCGAGGCACTCCTCATGGAAGCGGCACGGCGCCGACGCATGAGGCACATCAGCGGACGGCTCTCCTGCTCCTGCCGCGCCAAAATCGGTACAACGCGATCCCCTTCTACCGAGACCGATAGCCCGCCGATGTCGGGTGGGCCGCATCCATGTTCGGTCAGATATATGAACAAGCGCAATGCTGTGTTCGACCCGCTTCAACTGGAGGGGGTTCCACAGCCAAGGCCGGAACGCTGGCGCGAAGTGCAATCAAATAGCCGTATGAGAAAGCAATTCCCACAATCTGTACAGGGCTCTCCAGGACTGGATTGACGAACATGGCGAGGAAAATCGTGATGAAGACTGTGGACGCATGATTGCTAACACCGCGTGGCAGTCGATTTGGCGGGAAGGCCACCAAAATGGCAGACACGATCAAAATGAAACCAATGACCCCCGTCCGCAATATGGCTTGAAAGAACGAATTGTGAATTCCTGTCGAGAGTATCTCAAGCATTTTGGTATGCGTAATATTCCTGGTGTCAGGAAGAAAGGTAGTATCCTCGAACCCGGGAAACTCATATCGCCATCGGACCGATTCCTTCCCAAATCCGATGCCAAATCCGTATGTATCCGCAAGCGATGCGAGTGCGTCCGAAATGAACGCGAGTCGGATCCCGGAATTTGGGTCCAGAGCAAAGGTTTGAGGTATGAAGTTCAGCCCGACGACATAGGCCGAAGTCAGTGCGGTCGCCAGGGCTGCGGCCATCAACCGGCCGGGCACGCCAATTAGAATGACGATCATCGTGACCGCGAGCACCTTGAACTGAGCCAAGGGGCTGGCGAGGGCTATTCCCAATAAGAGCAAAATGCCGCCGTATCGGCGCCAGTCGTTCGTCAGAAAAATACCGCCTGCAATGAAAAACACGGCAATGGCCATGTTGTTGATCAGCGAACCATAAAGAATCGGTATCGTGGCTTGTGGAGATGCTCCCTGATATTGCACGTCCTGCTGAAACATCACCGCCGGCGCGACAACGAGAGACAGGAACAGGAAAACGGGTGCACCAAAAAAGGCATTGCCGCTCATCAGCCTGCGGCGGAAATAAGCCTTGGATGCCCATGCGACGGCGAAGA
Organism: Mesorhizobium sp. ISC25; assembly: GCF_042295465.1. Classification (NCBI taxonomy): domain Bacteria; kingdom Pseudomonadati; phylum Pseudomonadota; class Alphaproteobacteria; order Hyphomicrobiales; family Phyllobacteriaceae; genus Mesorhizobium; species Mesorhizobium sp. ISC25. The sequence goes on from NZ_CP135441.1 coordinate 2,307,680, forward strand.
ATCCCACAATCGGGACGATTTGCCTTATGACTGCTTCTTGAAGGAAGTGAACCTGCCAGGAATCCGGCATCAGCCCGTATCTGGACAGCAGGGCAATGAAGAGGCAGAAGGCGGTGTAGACCGCCAGCAGACGAGGCGGTACCGTCTGCCGCAGCACGGCATAGACCAGACAGATACCGACCGGAATCACTATGAAGAAAGGGCCAAGCAAGCGCAGGGATATTGCGAGGGCGCAGGCCAGCCAAATGCCGGAGAGAAAGAGGGTGTAGTCGAGCACGTCAGGGGAATGGCTGCAAACGAGGTCGACCGGCTTTGAACCCTTCCCGCGTGACAATGTCCCTGGCGAGGTCATGGCCTATATTCCCGGTCAGGACTGAAAGCCGCACGGTTGATCCTGGTCAAAATTAGTGCCGAGAGTTTCTCTGCAGGGATGATGCGCAGGATTCTCTCGAGGTGGTCCGCGAAAGTGCGGCGTGCCTGCAGCACCAAAAGGACCTCGTTGATGACGCCCATGGCCGCTTCCAGATCAGCGGTGCGGTCGGTGCTGTGAAAATCAACCACTATACAACTGTATTCTTGCTGCAGATGCTGGAGTGCAGCGGAGATGGAGAGCGAGGCATTCAACTCGGAGATTGACCCCGTGGGCCTGAGAACCAGAACTTCCAGCTCTTCCTGATCCGCGGGAATGGTGGCAAACGCCCTGGCGAGCTTGCGACCTGGCTCCGCGTTCAGCATTGGCTGGTCCATTGATGGCTTTTGCCAATTGGCATCAACGAGCAGTGTCTTTTGCCCGGTCGCCGCAATGACCCTTGCGAGATGAACCGCCACCGTGGAGCTTCCGGACTTGCCGAGGGGTGAAGCAACGCCGACTACAAATCCGCTTTGGCGGCCCTGAACTCCGCGCATTCGGGTGGCAATCTTGCTCACTTGGCGGCCCTGAACTCCGCGCATCCGGGTGGCAATCTTGCTCAGCGAGCTGTCAAGCTCGGGAGCGTCCTTTGAGTAGACGGGCTGCAAAAACTGCTCACATGGGCCCACAACATTCCACCTGCGGCGGGGAATTCTGGGGATCCCTACAATCCGATCAAGGCCGGTCGACCTGTGCACATCTTCGACCGTTATCAGGCGGTAGTTCATTGCTTGCTTGATCAATGCATGACCAACGCCGGCAATCCCACCGGCCATAACGGAGAGCGCTGCCATTAGGACCGTTGGCGGCCAACTGCGTTGGCGAGGCGGTTCGGCCGCCGTGATGACCCTTGCGCCCGGGATCAGCGAGGCGCTAAAATCGGAGTGGGTCCGCTGCAGAAGGGCATTGTAAAGCGAGCGATAAACCTCGGCCGCGCTCTGCTGCTCGCGGATAAGGACTCTCGCCCTCTCCGCAGATTCAGGGGCCGATGGCAGTTCCGTCAGTGATTCGGTCACAAAAGCCTTTTCCCGAAGTTCCGCCAGCCGCTTGTGCAGATCAGATGTTTCTTCCGTGCGAGCCGCCTGCCGGCGTTCGCGCTGATTTCCGATGTAACCGTCGGCGATCGCATTCGCGAGCATGGCCGAGAACTGAGGATCGGAAGACGTGACCTCGATCTCGACGGCGCTGGAGGAACCCATCTGACGAACGGAAAACGCGCGCCTCACACGGACCATCGCCTCATGCCGAATATTTGGCTCCGCCCTCATCAGTTCGGTGCCGAAGAGAGACGCCAATTGGCCCCGCACATAGCTGGAGATCCGGCTGCGCAAGCTGTCATCCATCACAAACTCTTCGTCTTCCGCTAAGCCAGTGTGGTCAACAACGCGTCCGACGACCTCGTCCGACTGAATGACCTGTATCTGGCTCTCTACATAGACCCGCTCATCTGCCTCAGCTTCGCCCGGTTGCGAAGCGGGCGGAGATGAAAGGAGCATCGTCGCATAGGCGGTGTAATATCCAGGCGAAAGGACCACATATGCGCCGCCGACACCAAGGCTCACAACCATCCAGAGGAGGCAAAGGCGCCAACAGCTTCGAATAAATCTTAAGGCGTCTTTCACGGTCACTTCGTCGCGATCCTTGGGGGGGATCGGCTGGTGAGGCGACCCGGACGGCTGAACGAGAAAGTGATCAGTGGCGAACATACAGACTCTCCTACGACCGGAAACGATCGGCCTCATGCTCCAACGGCGCGGATTGGGACGCCGGCGGATATCCTCGCACCCGGCCTGCGTCGCAAGCCGCCGCCGTGCGAAGGACGGCCGCTCCGCCAATGAGGAAGAAGCCGGCTGAAACCACCAGCACGACGACTTCCTTCGCCACCATCGCGTAAACAATGGCTTGCTCCGCCATGACGAAAGACAAAAAATATGCGGCCACCAGGAATACTAGGAGACCGGATGCGTTAAGGGCGGCCCATTCATTTTCATACCCGTAACTGAACATGAATATATTTGATGTGAATGTATTTATGTTCATCAGCAATGGTATAATTGCCATTGCACGCACGATAGGTGTCGCTCCGGAAAATTCATCTCCAAATAGAATCACTATTATATATGGAGCAACAAAGAACATTCCAATACTCATCGCCATCCCGCCGGCTACGGTGAATAGCGACCTCCTTATCAGTCGTATTCCGGCAGCAGGGTCGACATGAGCGTAGTATGAAGCCCTCGGTATAAAAGTATCCATAAGCAACCTGAAAAATACCCGCGCGGCTAGTAGGAACTTTTCGGCGACAGAATACTGTCCGGCTGCGACATAACCTTCGAAATGCTCGACAAGGGCGACAGGGAGGGTAACGAGGGCAGTCTCCACCGCTATGAAGAGGCATCCCTTCCAGCCATTGCGCAGCTGCATTCCAATCGTCGAAAGTGTCACGGACCTGAAGCCGCCGAGCCCAATCGGAAGGATGAAAGGTAAGCAGATGACGCCACTGACGACGGGAACTGCACTCTGGATGGCAACGGCGAGTGCGACCTGGTCAGGTGATGCGACCATGGCGACGAAACAGACGAGCGCCAGAACGCGAGCAACAACCACCGCGACGGCCGCCTGCCAGGCGCGTTCCAGGCCGACGAAGAGCCATGCCGGAAAAATAATGCCGCCGGCGGCCGAGAGCATCGCGCACAAGAATGTCGGCCTACTGAGCGCCAGCACGTCCCCGGCCAGCACAAGGCCAACCAGGCATACGGCAACGAATAGCACTGACTTGGTTGCCATGACCTGAGCAACGAGGGACGCGATCGCCGTCGGCTCGTATCGAAGGGAAGCAACCCTGCGCTGCGCGGTCCAATGAAATCCATAGGCCACGACGACGGCAGCGAGTTGTCCGATGGCGAGCGCATAGGCATACCGCCCGAAACTCAAGGGTCCGAGGACACGCCCAGCATAGGGCAAGATGATTAGCGGCTGCAGGACATCGGCGACATGCAGGACAGCCAGACTGGCGGCCTGTTTGCTCAAAGTCATGGTAGCCTCCAGTCAGGTGCCTGTCGAGGCAATGCAAGCCACACCGTTCAGATATGGGCAGCGCCGCCTCCCAGCAGCAGCGCCAAAGAACAGCCGGCCGTGAAGGAGTTGGCGAAGATCGGCAATACGGCGGTCCGAGTGTGTTCACTGGTTCCGCCTCCCTCTAACCGTTACGAAGTCTGCGCCTGGGAAGCAGCGATGCCTGCAGCAAAGCCAGGATGAACAGGCTGTTCGTCACGAGATACCTGCTCGCCAGTCGGCGGGGATCCTGGAAGAGCCGGTGCAGCCATTCCAGCCCGCTCTTCTGCATCCATTGCGGCGCCCGCTTGACATCTCCGGCGTGGAAATCGAAAGCTGCTCCTACCCCCAACATGACCGCATTGATCCGGCCGCGATGCGCCTGCATCCAGCTTTCCTGCTTGGGACATCCGAGCCCCACCCACATGATCCTCGCACCGGACTGATTGATCATTCTGACCACTGCCTCATCCTCCTCGGCCGACAGAGGGCGGAGCGGAGGTGAGTAAGAGCCCACGATGTTTATGCCGGCAAACTCGGTTCGAATGCACTGTTCGAGACGCTGGAGGGTGCCCGGGCTGCCGCCGTACAGGAACATTGCCGAGCCGAGTTCCGATGCCCTCCGGCAACAAATCCACATCAGGTCCGGTCCGGCGATGCGCGGCTGAGCCGCGTGTCCCTGCCGTCTCAGCATCCAGGCCACCGGCGCTCCATCCGGCGCGACAAGGTCGGCGCTATCCATCGCTTCGGCATGGGCGCGATTGCGGCGGGCGGTGACGACACTGTGGACATTACACAGAAAAACCGTTCGGCTCTCCCGCCGCAGGGCCCAGTCGAAGACGCAGTTGACTGCCTGCGCCAAGCCCAGAGCGTGCACGGGTACCCCAAGCACTTGCTCGCGCACCACTCTCTGATCGATCGCGAGCTCTGTCATGCCACCCTCGATTGCTGCAATGGTGAGCCATCATCACAGCGTGCGAGCACTTCGAGTTCAATTGCTATTCCGAACGGGAAGCTGGCGGGCGGCGCTCATCGGAGGTACTTAAAAAGAATATCCCTTGTTCTCTCTGTGGTGCCGAAAGAGCGCATGGAATGCGCGGCCCCTCGCGCCGTCGAGCAGGAGGTAAAGCCCCATCACCGCGGGTTTGCCTACGGCATTGTTGTCGGGCGACACCATGACGATCTTGACGCCCGATATGGCCATCTGCCGACGTCCAGGGCCGCAACGGAGAGAACAAGGGATACCCCTTTTAAGTACTTCCGATGAGAGCGCCGCCCGCCAGCTTCCCGTTCGGAATAGCAATTGAACTCGAAGTGCTCGCACGCTGTGATGATGGCTCACCATTGCAAGCAATCGAGGGTGGCATGACTGAGCTCGCGATCGATCTAGGGAGTAACGGGGTGTCGCAAATGTTCGCGGAAGATGCCCTCTGGTTGCAGCCTAAAGAATACACGCAGAATTATCTGGCATCGCTGTGCATCGCATTGGCGCAGATCGATACGGATGCCGTGCAGGAGGCGATTCAGATGCTGCGCGCCGTACGCGATGCGGGCGGCACAGTCTTCGTCGCCGGCAACGGCGGCAGCGCAGCGACCGCCTCCCACTGGGTCAACGACCTCGGTAAGGCCACGAAACGCTCGGGAAGGCAGCCAATCCGGGTCATAGGCCTGACAGACAACGTCTCCTGGATGACGGCGCTCGGCAATGACGAAGGCTACGAGCGTATCTTTGCCGGCCAGATGGAGAACTTCGCCAAGCCGGGTGACGTGCTCATAGTGATTTCAGCCAGCGGGAACTCGCTTAATCTCGTGCGGGCAGTCGAACTCGCTCGCGAAAGGAAGGTAGCCACCATCGGCATTGTCGGTTTTGACGGCGGCACGCTTAAAGAGCTCGTCGATCAGCCAATATGGGTGCGGTCTGAAAAAGGCACCTACGAACTCGTCGAGGACGTCCACGCCGCGATCTGTCATGCCATCACGCGATACCTCATCGCCGACCGACCGGAGCGCGGTCAATGAATATTGCCCTGCCGAGCTCTCCCTGCCTGCAAAAGGCAGATGTCGAAGGGCGCGCCTATAGCCGGCCGCGGCAGGCGGTCATCCTGGCCGGCGGGCGTGGCACGCGCATGCGGCCGATCACGCTCGATCGCCCGAAACCAATGGTGCCGGTGCTCGGCCGCCCTTTTTTGGAATACCAGATCGAACAGCTGCGGCAGGAGGGGTTCGAAAGGGTTCTTCTTCTACTCGGGTATTTGCCCCATGTGGTGATGGACCATTTCGGCGACGGCAGCAGGTTCGGGCTCAGTATCGAATATGCCGTCACCCGTCCCGACGACCTCACCAGCAGCCGGGTATCCAATGCCCGTCACCTCATAGATCCGTGCTTCCTGCTGCTGTATTGCGACAATTACTGGCCGATGCGCATGGAGCGGCTGTGGCAACGCTTCTGTGCGGCCGGCAAGCCTGGAATGATCACGGTCTACAGCAACAAGGACGGCTATTCACGCGGCAGCGTGATCCTTGATGCGAACGACAATGTGACCGTCTTCGACCGGCTCCGCACCACGCCCGGGCTGCAGGGAGTCGAGATCAGCTATGCCATACTGACCGATCTCGCCCTCGAACTCCTGCCCGACGAGGACACCCTCTTCGAGGAGGCCATCTACACCCCGCTCGCGACGCAGCATCGCCTCGCCGGCTTCGTGAGCGAGCACCGCTATTACAGCGTGGGCTCGATCGAGCGCCTACCCGCGACGGAGCGCTTTATGAGCCGCGAAAAAACCATGCTCGTAGATAGGGACGGCGTACTCAACTGCAGACCGCCACGGGCTCAATATGTGTGTTCATGGGACCAGTGGGAGTGGGTTCCGGGTGCAAAGCAGGCGTTGGCCCTTCTGAACGAGGCCGGCTACCGCATAGTCATCATCTCCAACCAGGCAGGGATAGCGCGCGGAGCGATGACAGCCGCTGACCTCGAGGCGCTTCACCAGCGCATGTGCGCGGAGTCCGAAGCCGTCGGCGGCAAGATCGCGGAGATCTACCATTGCCCACACGGCTGGGACGACGGCTGCGACTGCCGCAAGCCGAAACCCGGCATGCTGTATCAGGCGCAGCGCGACTTTGATCTCGACCTCACACGCACATTCTTTGTCGGCGATGACGATCGTGACCGTCAAGCGGCCGAAGCCGCGGACTGCCTATATGCGCAAGTAAGCGAGCAATGCTCGCTTCTGGATCTCACCCGTCAACTCCTTTCGAAAGCGGAGCAGGGCAGACATGAATGAACCAACACGCGTTCTCGTCACCGGACACAATGGATATCTCGGTTCTGTCATGGTGCCCGTGTTGCAGGCGGCGGGCTATGAGGTGGTCGGGCTGGACATGGGATATTTTCGTGCGTGCACCCTGGGAACGGACAATACCAGTGTGCCCGAGATCACAAAGGATCTGCGCGCCATCGAACCCCCGGATCTGCAGGGCTTTGACGCGGTGATCCATCTGGCGGCACTCTCGAACGACCCGATCGGAAATCTCAACGCGGATTGGACGAGGCAGATCAATGCGGACGGGACAGTTCGTCTGGCCACGATGGCCAAGGCGGCCGGCGTCCGGCGGTTCCTATTTTCCTCCTCTTGCATCATGTATGGCATGTCGGAAGCCGCCGTCGTCGACGAAACCGCCCCGCTGGCGCCGCAAACAGAATACGCAAGATCGAAGGCTGTTGCCGAAGAAGCGCTGCGCGCGCTGGCGGACGACCGGTTCTCGCCCGTCTATTGCCGCAACGGCACCGTCTATGGTCTCTCGCCGAGAATGCGCTTCGACACCGTGCTGAACAATTTCATGGGCAGCGCCTTCACCACTGGACGTGTCGAAGTCCATAGCGATGGCACGCCATGGCGGCCCGTGGTTCATGTCCAGGATGTCGCGCGCTATTTCAAATTGATGCTCGAGGCGCCGCTACAGGACATCCACAATGAGGCGTTCAACATGGGTGTTGAAAGCCTCAATCTCCAGGTGCGCGAGATAGCGGAGATCGCCGTTGAGGCCGTCCCCGGCGCGCAGCTCACAATGACCCCGAAGCCGGGCGCGGATCAAAGGACCTACAAGGCGGACTTCAGCAAGTTCTCACGGACTTTCCCGGATTTCGAGTTTCAGTGGACGGCGCGAATGCGAGCGCAGGAGCTTTACGAGGCGTTCCGCTCGATCGCGCTTACATTTGAAGACTTTACCGACAAGCGCTTCACGCGGCTGCGCTGGCTCGATCATTTGCTCAAGGCGGGGATGCTCGATGATCAGCTGCGCTGGCGAACGGCACAGCCGCGTGTTGCCTAATTTTCATTCCGTCGATTTTCGAGGGCAAAATATGGAACAGCTAGACGGGACCAAAATCGTGGAGCGCCGCTCAGGACTGGACCTTCCGACCATCATCGATCGCGCTGCACAGCGTTTACCGTCTCTCGTCCTGACGCGCACCCCTTTGCGCGTCAGTTTTGCTGGCGGCGGTACCGATCTGCCCGATTTCTACAATCTCGATTGCGGCGCGGTCTTCAGCGCGGCAGTGGACAAGTACATCTATGTCACCGTCAAGCGTCACAGCGTGATCTTTAATGAACCCATCCGCTTGAACTATTCACAGACGGAGCAGGTAAACACCATAGGGGAGATCAAGAACAACATCGCTCGCGAATGCCTGCGTTTCCTGGAGATCGAACCGCCAATTTACATCTCGACGGTCGGAGACATGCCGGCCTCGACGGGCATGGGGGGGTCGAGCTCGTTCACGGTGGGACTGCTCAACGCCCTGCATGCATTCCGGGGAGAACGTGTCACCCCTGGCCAACTGGCCGAAGAGGCATGTCACATCGAGATGGACATCCTCAAGGAACCGATTGGCAAGCAGGACCAGTATGCCGCCGCGTTCGGGGGCATGAACCTGTTCCGCTTCCAGCCGGGCGGCGCGGTAACGGTCGAGCCACAGCGGGTGCGCAATGGCGCCGTCGAACATCTCTTCAGCAACCTGATGATGTTCTGGACATCGCATCAGCGACCGGCCAGTTCCGTGCTGGCAGAGCAGAAGGCGAAAACGTCAAGCAATCTCGATACGCTCAGGCGGATGCGGGACGATGCCTTCATGCTTCAGGAGATCTTTTCGGAGCCTGTCATCGACATAGAACGCTTCGGTGCCGTGCTTCACGCAGGGTGGGAGATGAAGCGGAGCTTGGCGTCCCGCGTGAGCAACGCGGAGATCAATGGTCACTACGACCTCGCCAGGGACGCAGGTGCGGAAGGCGGCAAGCTGTGTGGAGCCGGCGGCGGCGGATTCCTTATGTTCGCGGTCAAGCCGGAACGCCGGGAAAGTGTACGACGCGCACTCTCACACCTAGCCTACGTGCCTATCGGCTATGAAGTCCACGGCTCGCGCCTCTTGCATCCGGCGCAAGTCTGATGCCGTCCCGCAAACGCACAGGCGAACCCTCGGCGCGAGCAACCCTCAGGAGAGATCGTCGGAGATGCGACCCCGACGTGACATTCATTTGCCTAATGGATCTACGATGCTTTTCATAAAGACCGATATTCCCGGCGCCACCCTGGTGGAACTGCAGAAATTCGAAGACGAGCGGGGCTTTTTCGCACGCGGCTGGTGTTCGCGGGAGTTTGCTGAGCAGGGGCTTCCGGATCGTGTCGTGCAGATGAATATTTCATACAACAGGCACAAGCACACACTGCGCGGCTTCCATTACCAGCTGGCTCCCCATGGCGAGGACAAGATGCTTCGCTGCATCCGGGGCAGCCTGTACGACGCGCTGATCGACCTGCGGCCCCAATCGCCCACTTATAAGGAGCACCTCACGGTGGAACTTTCAGCGGCGAACCAACGGATGCTGGTCATACCGAAGGGCTGCGCGAACGCCTTTCTCACCATGGAGGACCACTCCGAGGCGACATATCTCGTCTCCGAATTCTACACACCGGCAGCCGAGCGCGGTGTTCGCTGGAACGATCCTGCCTTCGCCGTGAAGTGGCCGGTGGATGCGCCGGCGCAGATTTCTGAAAAGGACCGAAGCTGGCCGGACTATGACCGCTAAGCTTTCGCCGCCCCGACCTTTTGGGATAGCAAAGGGGAGACGTAAATGTTCATTGTCGACAGGGAGTTGGAGAGGCTCCAGGCTCAGGGGCGGCCAATTCGCGTGGGTATGGTGGGGGCCGGCTTCATGGCCCAAGGCATCGCGCTTCAGATGCTGCGATATGTCCCAGGCATGGAGCTCGCGGCGATTTCCAACAGGCACGTGGAAAAGGCGCGAGATGCCTATGCCGCTGCAGGCGAAGACGATGTGACGGAGGCGACCAGCACCAAAGCGCTTGAGGATCTTGTGGCGCGCGGTCGCCGTGCGATCACGGCGGACCCGATGCACATTTGCGAGGCCGACGGCATCGACGTCATCGTCGAGGCGACAGGCGCGATCGAGTTCGCTGCCCACGTCACAATGCGCGCGATCCGGCACGGCAAGCATGTCGCCCTGATGAATGCCGAGCTCGACGGCACGATCGGACCGATCCTGAAAGTGTATGCCGACCGGGCAGGAGTGGTCCTCACCAATGTGGAGGGGGATCAGCCCGGTGTAATCATGAACCTCTACCGTTGGGTCAGGGGCCTGGGCATACGTCCGGTGCTTTGCGGGAACATCAAGGGCCTGCACGATCCCTACCGAAATCCGACGACCCAGGACGGTTTTGCCAAGAAGTGGGGAATGAAGGCCCCGATGGTCACCTCGTTCGCGGACGGCACGAAGATCTCGTTCGAGAACGCCATCGTAGCCAACGCCACAGGCATGCGGGTGGCGAAGCGCGGCATGTACGGGCCTGTGGTCGAGCCTGGTAGCCCGATCCAGGGGGCGGTCGGCTGGTATCCGCTCAATCAGCTCCTCGAGGGGCCGGGGATAGTTGATTATTGTGTCGGCGCCATGCCCAACCCCGGTATCTTCGTTCTTGGCACCACAGAGGATGCCGTAGAGAAGCACTATCTCTCACTCTACAAGATGGGCCCCGGACCGCTCTACTGTTTCTATTGGCCTTATCATCTGTGTCATTTCGAGGTGCCCTCCACGGTCGCGAGAGCCGCAATATTCCGCGATGCTGCGATTGCGCCCCTGGGCGCGCCGACCGTTGATGTGGTGGCCGCCGCCAAGCGGGATCTTAGTGCCGGAGAGATCCTCGATGGCCTTGGACATTACATGACCTACGGGCTCTGCGAGAACGCGCGGACGGTGCACGCCGAGCGGCTTGTGCCGATCGGGCTCGCCGAGGGCTGCCGGCTGCTGCGCGACGTGAAGCGGGACGAGGTGCTCGGCTATGACGACATCGAGCTTCCGGTCGGGCGGCTTTGCGACGCGCTGCGCCGGGAGCAGGATCTTGCCTTCTTCGGCCGCTCTGTAGCCTCCCTGCGTCGCGAGGTTTCTGCGACCGCTTAGTTAGCAGGACTCCAGTTGTTCCGCCGACCGAACCCGAGAGTTGAGATGGCCGAACCGATGGCGCGAACGTTATCCGATTTACATTGCCTGACGCATGCTGCCGCGCTTTGCCTCCTCTTTGTGGGTACGACTTTCCTGGCCCTTAACCCGGATTGGATCGACAGGCCCCTCGCAAAGGCCGTCAACACCGTAGCGAGCAATCAGCCCTTCGCCAGCCGGCTCGCTTTCGGTGCCGTCTATCCAACAACCGAGGGCGCTATAGCTGTGTCCTTGCTTTGGTATTGCTGGTTCGCCCATGACGGGCCGGAATCGAGGGCAAGGCTGGTGAGCGGCGTCTGCGCAGCTGTCCTCGCGGCGCTCGTAGCGCATTTCCTGCAGGGCACTCTGCCGCCGACGCCAAAGCCGATTTTTGACTCCGCACTTGGGCTTCATATCCCGGATGTTCTGGGCGACGCTGCCGTTCTGCGCTCAGCGCCGTTCGCCGGCACCCCCGGGTTCCCCAGCGAGCGAGCGGTTCTGTTCGCGGGTCTAGGGATCGCCATTCTTCTCGTTCACTTCGAACTCGGACTCCTCGCCCTGGCCTGCACCTTGGTAGTAGAGCTTGCGCGAGTCTACTTGGGGCTGCATTACCCGACCAACGCTCTGGGTAGCCTCGCCTTGGCCGCGACCTTGGCATGGCTAGCACAAACGCGACCGAGCCTTGAACTCGGCGCCCTGGTTCTCCGGTGGGAGCGCGGCGCCCCACCAAGCTTCTATCTGTGCAGCTTTCTGGCCTCATACGTTGTTGTTGCGTTCCAGGACTTGCGCGAACTTGCCAAAGGGCTTCTCCATTAGGAACTGGTGTGAAGCCGGCCAGCGACACGACGACCTCGAATTTATCGTGCGTGCATCTCCGGGCTGGAAGCGTCATCTTGGCCAAACAACAACAATCATGCTGAAGGGTGTTCGCAACAGCGGCGAATTACCTCAATGCAAGGGATCAAACATAAGCATCCGGCCGCCATTTTGAGGTGCGCGCGCCGCGCTGTTCAACAAGCCCGATCTCTCCGCTCGGCGAACCCAGGCTCAATTTCGTTGCAACCGCCAAGGCCGATTCGAACTGCCCGCCCTTCCTGCGTTCAGCTCCGCAAGCCCACGGACGAGGGCATCGGCGTAGGGACTCGTGAGCCGGCGCTCGCAGCGGGGCGGCTACTTCCTATGCAGTAGGGCGAAGACGTCGGCCCAGCCCAAGGCGACGCTCCCGCGGCATCTGTTACGAACGCCGAGCGAGGGATTACCTCCTTTTGCTGGAGCGCCTGCCACAATGGCACTCTGGTCGCGGGAGGGAATTGATGTAAAATTCACAGGGCGATAGCCGCTCCGCGTTAGGCCAGCCTGAGCCCATCTGGCGCTCTGGTCCATTTTGGACACGGTGAGGACGGCGCAGTCAAGCGGAACAGCTACTATAAATAAGCCAAAGGTACTATTGATGTACAATCCAGATTGGCTCCGGTATTGTAAGCGCGTTGTAAGAGCGGCCTTAGGATTCGATCATCTTCTCCGGCCCGAATGCTCCGTTCCTACACAAAAACTCGGCTCCGTATATGGAGGTTGGGTGGTTGCGGTCGAGCCTCTTCTAGGTGCTCCCGCCCCTATTGTTCTTTCATTTGGCTTAGGGGACGACATTTCATTTGATCAGGAAATCAGCAAAGTATTCGGTGCAAAGGTCTTTGGGTTTGATCCGACTCCGGCCAGTCTTGACTGGATTGCCGCTCAGGAATTACCCCCCACTGTGCGGATCTACCCCTTGGGAATATCTAATTTCGACGGGGAGCAGACGTTTTCTGTGTCCGAAGATGATACACGCAGCAATTTTTCCACGAAGATGGTTACAGGCAAGAGCATTGTCTGCAACGTGAGGCGTTACTCTACTATCCTGGATATGCTCGGACTGGCAACTGTAGATGTGCTGAAACTCGACGTCGAGGGGGCAGAGCACGACGTCCTTCCAGAGGTGCTTGAATCTGATGTCTTACCGAGACAGATTCTCGTCGAGTTTCACCACTGGTGGCACCGCACTCCGGTGGAGCAAACCTACCGAACAGCGGAAGCGATAAAGGGCCAGGGTTACACCCTGTTCCATGTTTCTCCTGCGGGCCACGAATTGTCATTTTTGCTGACGCGATAACAAGCCTTTCGAGAACTTTCGACAAGCCGCCGTCGGTGGGGGGGATCGTCGGCAACAACCTGACGCCACGCTTGCCAGGTGACCCGAGATGCAGGCCGGACACGAACCGTTTCTCAGCAGGCATCGCCCGCGCCGGACTGGTCAGCCGACCCACATTGCCGACGGCAGCATGGCCGGCAAGCAGCTCGCGGAGAAGCAGTGGCGCAAGCGCTTGTGAACTGACGGTTCGCGGCAGGGCGGCTACGTCCATGCCATAGGAGCATAGGCTGAAGAGGCCAGCCAAGCAGAAAGGGGACGCACGGGAAGTAGCTGTGACGGGCATTGAGCGGTGGGGATTACCTCCTTTTGCTGGCGTGCCTCCCACAATGACACTCTGGTCGAACAAGGCGCTTTCGCCCTTCATTAGAGGAGTGTGGGGGCAGATCGTCGGTCGACGGCGCCACCACAGCCCTCAAACGATTGGATGGGACCCGATGACAGATCGCATTGCGCTCATAACTGGTGTGACCGGTCAGGACGGTGCCTACCTTGCCAGACTGCTGCTGGAGAACGGCTATACTGTCCACGGACTGAAACGCAGATCCTCCTCCTTCAATACCGAACGCATCGACGACATCTACGTCGATCCGCACGAACCAGACGCACGCTTTTTTCTCCACTACGCCGACCTGACCGATGCGACCAATCTCATCCGCATCATTCAGGAGACTCGCCCCACCGAAATCTACAATCTGGCGGCCCAAAGCCATGTCCAGGTAAGCTTCGAGACGCCTGAATATACCGGCAACGCCGATGCCCTTGGCACACTCAGGCTGCTTGAAGCCATCCGCATCCTGAAGATGGGAGAGCGGGTGCGCTTTTATCAAGCGTCAACCTCCGAGTTGTTCGGCAAAGTCCAGGAGGTGCCCCAGACGGAGAAGACGCCGTTCTACCCGCGCTCTCCCTATGCGGCGGCCAAACTCTATGCCTATTGGATCACGATCAACTACCGTGAAGCGTACGGAATGTTCGCTTCCAATGGCATACTGTTTAATCATGAAGGCCCCACGCGCGGCGAGACATTTGTGACCCGCAAGATCACACGTGCGGTTGCCGGTATCGAGCGAGGCTTCCAGTCCGCCCTCTATCTTGGAAATCTCGATGCGAAACGCGACTGGGGGCATGCTCGCGACTATGTGGAGGGCATGTGGCGGATTCTTCAGCACGCCGAGCCAGACGACTTCGTCCTCGCCACAGGTGAAACCCACTCGGTTCGAGAGTTCGTAGAGCGTGCCTTTCGGGCAATCGGCCGCCTCATCGTCTGGGAAGGTAAGGGAGTGAACGAGATCGGCCGAGATGGCAAGACAGGAGAGATCCTCGTCCGAGTCGACCCACGCCATTTCCGTCCGACGGAGGTCGATCTCCTGATGGGAAATCCGGCGAAGGCCCGCTCAAAGCTCGGCTGGTCGCCAAAGACGACGTTCAGCGATCTCGTGGCGGAAATGGTGGCCGCCGATCTGAAACGTCTGGAGCGAGAGAGCTGGCACAGGGACAGTAGCGTCTAGAACGGGCCGCCGGTCATGGACTACCTTATCGGCTCGACGCGGCATGTCGGCTCGGGTGTGGCGCGGCGACTGAGGGGCAATTTTGCTTTGTGATGCCCTTTGGGTTGAGGCGCGATCCACTCGTTATGGCGAGGCGAACCGAGGGGTCGGCAGTGTCCTGGCCCAGTGACTTGACCAAGCCTTGACCAAGGCCACACGGCTCGCCACGATGGCCCCGACGCGGACAAGGACAGGAAAATGGCCATCACGGTGAAAGTTGGCGAGGCCAAGACGTATCTCTCGGAACTGCTTTCAAGGGTCGAAGCCGGCGAAGAGGTGATTATTTCACGCGGCAACGATCCCATCGCTAAACTGTCGCGGATTCAACGGCGCAACGATGTCGAGGCCGTCATCGAAGAGATCAGCGCCGCCCGCGGCCGTGCCAAGCCCGTGACGTAGGACGAAATTCGGGCCTGGCGCGATGAAGGACGCCGCGCTTGATGGCGATCATCGTCTGATTCCTTTCGTTGTCGACCTTTCCCTGGCGGCTGCCTGGATTCTTCCTGATGAAGACGGCGAGGCGGCGGCAGCCCTGATGCGACGATTGCCGGGGACAACGGCGCCTGTACCTTCCCTGTTCTGGCACGAGGCGCGTGACGTCGTACTGATAGCCGAGTGGCATGGCCGCATCGCGCCGGGCGAAGCTGCCACCACCATGGCACGGCTGCGCCGATTGCCGCTGGAGGACGCCGGCAGCGGATCGGACGGCGCGGTGCTGACGCTAGCGGCTTCGCGCGGGCTCAGCGCCTATGACGCCGCCTATCTTGCGGTGGCAATCGAAACCGAGTTGCCGCTGGCCACCCTCGATCGCAAGCTCGCACTTGCCGCGCCACACCAGGGAGTCCGAATTCTCGGGCCGCTCGCGAATGGCAACTGACCTCTTCGCTCGACCACCTGCCTATGTTGTTCGACGTGCCGAAGCCTTCGCGGCTCTCGATTCCGTGCTGCCCTTGGACCGCCGAGATTTTCTCGCCGAACTTTGACCGACAACGACCTGGGAGCCTGCGCCATTTGGCTAGGAAGGCATTTTGTGCCCAGAGGCGCCTGACCGCCGGTCGGCCCGAAAGACGGTTAGGATCCTATTTGCGGAAAGAAACGGGCACAAGCGGCCTTGGCAGTTCCACAACCCGCCGATATGCGGGACAAGGGTGGCTGCAATGCTGGGGCCCAAAATGCTCCTGGCATGCCGCCCAGGTCGCCGGAGGACCGATAGCCTTGACGCAGAAGGGATCACTCTAAAAGAGGTGGCCGCCGCGGCAAACGTATCGCGGGCGACGGCTGCGCGGGCGCTCAACAGTTATGGTTACGTCAGCGACGAGACCGCGCTTCGCGCGGTCGAGGCAGCCGAAACGCGTCGCGCAGGCGCTGCGCAGCGGACAATTGCCTCTCGTCGGCTTAACTGCCCCATATCGGCGAAAGACTTTGGGAAGAGTGAACGCCGCCGGCGTCTACGACTGCGACAGCTTGCCGATGCTAGATCGCGTTGGCAAAAAATTTGCGACCAGGATCCGGCAAGGTATGGACGGTATATTACGCGACCCTAATTAAACACCATGAGCCGTTTGCTGCTTAGCTTCGTCTCGTTCTTGTTTTCCACCACGCTTCTTTATGCGCAAGAGTGGCAGCCCTTCGGCGTCAAGCAGTTTGGCTTTGTATTCGATGTGCCCCCTGGCTTTGTTCTGACACAGCGTTCCGACCAGGGGGCAGCTTTTCAGGGCAAAAACGGGGCCTTTCTTGCTGTTTGGGGCGCAAGGCTCGGAAAGGCCGGTTTCCGCGCCGAGATAGAGCATCGAATGGTCGAGGACGAAAAGGCGGGCTGGAAAGTGACCTATCGGCGCGTTAAGCCGACTTGGGCCAGTTATTCCGGCCTCAGGGACGGGCAAATCCGCTATGCACGCGTCATTGCGATCTGCAATGACCGTGCGGCGCTCTTTACAATGAACTACAGCAGATCCGAAAAAATCCCGTACGATCCCGTCGTGGTGCGAATGGTGCGATCCCTAAGGGCGGAAGGCTGCTAAAGCCAGATCAAGCTGTAGAAATATGGCATCTGCAGGGTGAAAGCGAGAGAGGGCCCCGAACCCGATCAACTGGCTCTCGCCCCTGGAAGGCCTCGACGGCGATATTGCCCGCGGCGGGAGAGGCGAGCCGGCGTCGAGAGGTCGCCGTCCGAGCGACCGTCGTTGCCGATAATTAGAAGCCGTCTGGCAAGGTACTTGGGTTCGTGGGATCGCGTGTCATCATCCCTCATGACCAAGGATGAAGCGGAACAGCTTTTCCTGGCTTGAGCAGAAGTCTCCTGGCCACCTGAAATCCGGAGTAGCACTCCATTGCGCGATGACGTGGAGCGATGGTTTGTCGATGAATTCAAGCAGGGCTGGCGCTATTAATTTTAGCGGTCTTCCTTACGGCGAAATAGCCGCCTCGAACGCTTGGATTTTTAGATAGCAATTCCTTGGGAGCTTGTGAATCTCCAGCCTAACCGGCCCCGCGACTCCAGCCTTCCCGCGCAAGCACAACGACATGTAGGCGCGACTGCGGAGTGCATCTTTAATCGATTGACTCGCGTGATGCACCGGCAGTTAATTGCCCGGTTGGTCCTGGCAAAAGAGGGGCAGGAAATTGGGAGCAAACGATGACGGTGCAGAAGGAAGACTATCGAACGAATAGGGCCGACTATGCCATTGCTGCGATGCATAGCCGAGCTACCGCTGAAGGCGATCGCGACGATTTACTGGCAAGAAAAAAGTCTCTGTGGGTAAAAGATCGGCGATCTGCGAAATTGGCTGCAAACCCGTCGGAAAGCTCGCCAGAACCGAAGGCCAAACCGCGCGGTTAGCGGCAGCACCTCCTCTTGGTGACTCATCAAGTACGCTCCTTGCAGCGGCGAAGTTTTGCGCGCGATGCTCTGCCGTTACAGGAAACGGCTTGAACGCTGCCGGGCGCGACTCCTATTGGGCCGCACCTAAATTCCAGATGTCCCGATGCAGGCGCCACGTCCCGTCGTCGCCTTTTTCCAGACGACGATGTACTTGCCCGCCATGGTGGAGAGGGCGCCGCCTTTGCTCGGCACGCCGAGCGTAAATGCGCCAACTTCGTAGGCGAGATTCCCGCTCCCTTCCACTTCCAGCGCCTTCAGGGTGAGATTTTTCATCCCGGCCTTGATTGCGCCCTGCCAGAATTCTTCCACGCCCTTGCGGCCATCGACACGTTTGCCGTCGGGTGGCAGCAGGGCGGCATCGTCGGTATACATTTGACCCACCGCCTTCGTGTTTCCGCTGTTATAAGCGTCCGTGAATTTCGTCAGCGCCGCTTCGATATCCTGGCGAGCCGACTGGGCCGCCACAGACAAGGCAGACGAAAAAAGCAGCACAGCGGCAAATGCAAATGACTGAACCAGTCTCATCTCGTCCTCCCTTTGCTATTCGAAATAACAGTCGATTAAATAGCGCCCAACCTGAGGGGCCCGGGCGCCTGACCTGCCACGGGTAATTTCCTCCATCTGAGATTAGAGTCCGGCCTCGATTGAAGGACGGACTGATGAAGAGAAAGCGGTTTACGGAAGAGCAGATCATCGCGGTTCTGCGTGAGCACGAAGCGGGGGCGAATGCGGGCGACCTGGCGCGCAAGCATGGGATCTCCGAGGCGACGCTGTATAACTGGAAGGCGAAGTATGGCGGGATGGACGTCTCCGATGCCAAACGGCTGAAGGCCTTGGAAGACGAGAACGCGAAGCTGAAGAAGCTGCTCGTCGACCAGATGCTGGAAGCCTCGGCACTGCGCGAGCTTCTGTCAAAAAAATGGTAGGGCCCGCCGCCAAGCGCGAAGCCGTCGCGCATCTGCAGGCCACGATGGGCCTGTCGGAGCGGCGGGCCTGTTCCTTCGTCGACGCCGATCGTAAGATGATCCGCTACCAGTCTCGCCGAGCGCCTGAGGCGGCACTGCGCGGCCGGCTACGCGATCTGGCCAACGAGCGCCGGCGCTTCGGCTATCGGCGGCTGTTCATTCTGCTCAGGCGCGAAGGCGAGGCATCGGGTATCAACCTCATCTACCGGCTATACCGCGAAGAAGGACTGGCCGTGCGCAAGCGACGCTCCAGGCGCCGAGCGGTAGGAACGCGGGCACCGATCCTGGTTCAGGCGAAGCCGAACGCGCGCTGGTCGCTGGATTTCGTCCATGATCAGTTCGCCTGCGGCCGGCGCTTCCGCGTCCTCAACATCGTCGACGACGTGACGCGCGAATGCCTGGCTGCGATCCCGGACACCTCGATCTCCGGCCGCCGGGTGGCGCGTGAACTGACGGAACTGATCGCCCGGCGCGGCAAGCCGGGCATGATCGTCTCCGACCGCGGCACCGAGTTCACCTCGAACGCGATCCTCGCCTGGTCGAAGGATCATCAGGTGGAATGGCACTTCATCGCGCCGGGCAAGCCGATGCAGAACGGCTTCTGCGAAAGCTTCAACGGGCGGATGCGGGACGAGTTGCTGAACGAAAACCCTGTTCCTCGGCCTCGACCATGCCCGAACAACCATCGCCGAATGGGCAGACGACTACAACCGATCGCGCCCACATTCGGCGCTCGGATACATCACGCCTGCGGCTTATGCCGCCAATCTCACCGCAACGGACGATCGGCTGCGCAACCCCGACCAGCTCCGCCGATCACCCGTTGCTCAACCCGCGCCATACGGCGTAAAACCCGCCGAGGCTCTAACTGCAGCCGAATGAAAATTCAGTGGCAGGTCACGCCCGCTCAATGGTCAGATCAATGATTTATGTTAGGCTTATCTGATATGACGGCGCAGGCGTAGCTGCGCTGTCGGGGTCGGATTGCCTCCAGGCTTGGAGCCGGCTCGCTTGGCTGTTCTGTCTGGCGATAGCGGCTGTTTCACACGAATTTTGCCACCAAAAAATGAACTGGTGCATTTGAAAGGATCTCGTGCTGTAGGCGCCGGAGCTATATCCCTCGTTGGTTGATTAGCCGCTGGCGCTCTCCCGACTGGAACCCCGAACACTTTTGCGAATTGTTGGCGGATCCGACAGGACTCTGAGGCATAGCTAAGATTGCCTTAGCTCGTGCCCGAGCATGTTCCGTCTTCCATCGTCTGCGGGGTCATCCCAACATCTTCTATGGCATGGGCTTCAACGGAACCGGCATTGCACAGACGCCGATCGTCGGCCGCGTCCTGGCCGGTCTGGTGCTCGAGCGCAAGGACCGGTGGAGCGCCAGCGGTCTCGTCGGGATCGACCGGCGGCTGGAATTGCCTCCAGAGCCGTTCCGCTATCTCGGCGCCAGACTTGTGCGCGGCGCTATCCGGCGCAAGAACGACATCGAGATCCGCATCCGGAACCCGGATGTTCTCACCCGTTTTCTTGCGCAGCTCACGCCGGGGCATCGTAAGCAGTAGTAGTCGTGCCCAGCAGTCCGCCTGGGCTGTCATTCAGTCGAGCCGATCCGCACCGGCCGGTGTTATTGTAGGTAAGCGAAGAGAGACAAGGCAGCTACAATCCCTGCATGGCATCGACCCCGGCGTAGAGGCGCTGCAATTCAGCTCCAGCCGGACCGTCGCGGCCGGAGATTAGACGGCCTCGCGGTTGCGATGGACCGCAATTGAGTTACGCTCCACCAAGCGGGCCGCCAGCACACGGTGCTCGAAAGGCAAAGTGGCCTCCCCTAACCTCCTCAAGAGAAGCTCCGCCGCCGCCGCTCCGATCAAATGCGCCGGCTGCGCGATGGCTGTGATACCCTGGGCCACGAATTGCATCCAGTCGAGATCGTCGAAGCAAAGCAGCGAAAGGTCTCCTGGGATCGCAAGCTTCAGTGCCGATGTCGCCTCCAGAACGCCTGTCGACATTACGCCATCGGCGGTAAACAGGGCGGACGGCGCATTGCGCATTGTCAGCAGATCGAGTGCCTCCTTGCGGGCCGCCTCGCTAGAATAGATCGCCACGCGGCGGATCAACTGCGGATCCGGCGTAATGCCCGCAGCGCGATGGGCTTCGAGGTAACCCAATAGCCTTTGCCAGCTTGGATGATGATAGCGAATATCAGCGCTGGAGAGATCGGCGTTTGCCACAAACGAGCCAACATCATCGCGTTGGCCCGGCCCGAGCTCCGCCAGAATTCCAATGCGGCTGTGTCCGGCACCGATCATCGCCGCGATGCTGCTACGCGTTACGGAAACATTGTCGACCACGACTGAATCGGTTTCCAGGCCCGCAACCATGCGGTCGAACTGCACGACGGGACAGCGGGCTGCGACTGCCTCACGAAGATGATCCGGTTCGTCGACGAAAGTCGATGAGACAATTAAACCGTCGACCTGCTTTTCCAGCAGCAGCTGCACCGCCTCTCGCTCGAGTTCGGCATTTTCGTCACTATTCGTAACGATAACCCCGAAGCCGCCACGGCGCGCCATATCCCCTATTCCGCGCAGCACGCTCGCGTAGAACGGGCTTTCGATGTCGCCAACCACAACTCCGATAGTCTGCGTCTTACCGGTGATCAGACCTTTGGCCAGGCGATTGGGGCGATAGCCCAGCTCAGCTGCAGCGGCGCGCACCTTCTCCTGGACCTCGGGGCTGCTGTAGCCGTAGTCACCAAGCACACGCCCCGCCGTGGCGGAACTCACCCCGGCCCGGCGAGCGACCTCTATGATGGTTGCGTTTTTCGACGATCTTTCAGTCACTCGGCAAACCCCGCCGCCAATGCGCGCGTTGTGACGGCGACCTAGCGGCAGTTAAGCCCGTCCCGCAAGGCCGAACACTGCAACCCCCGCGGTTGCGCACATCATTGCAATCACAGTACCTCGGACAGAAAGCGCCGAAGACGTGGACTCTGCGGATTGTCGAAAAGGTCCTCTGGCCGTCCTGCCTCGACGATCCGCCCCTCGTCCATGAACACGACCTGGTTCGCGACTTTGCGAGCAAAGTTCATCTCGTGGGTGACGACCACCATCGTCATCCCGCCGCGACCGAGATCGGCCATCAAATTGAGCACACCCTTGACCAATTCTGGATCGAGCGCGCTGGTGACTTCGTCGAACAGCATGATTTCGGGCTCGAGGGCGAGCGCACGCGCGATGGCCACCCGCTGCTGTTGCCCGCCCGAGAGATTGGCTGGCCGGTGATCCTTGCGCTCCAGCAGTCCGACTTCATGCAGTCTCGCCAAGGCCGCGCCCTCAGCCTCCTCGCGCGACATGCGTTTCACCTTGCGCAGAGCCAGGGTGATGTTGGCGAGCGCGCTGCGGTCGGGGAACAGATTGAACTGCTGGAAAACCATCCCGACGCGCCGCCGGAGTTGGTCAGGGGTCTGTTTGTAGATGCTTTCGCCGTCGAGCAGAATGTCACCGGCTCGACACTCTACTAGGCGGTTGAGGCAACGCAGCAAGGTGGACTTGCCCGAGCCGGACGGACCGATGAGGCAGGTGACCGTCCCGGGTTGCACTTTCAGACTGACGTCATGGAGGACCTGGACGGCGCCATAGGCCATGTCGATATTCTTCACCTCGATGCCGCCGCCCTTGAAGCGTGTGGGCGCTGCTGCAGGCAACGTCGCAGCGCCCGGCACGACGGCTTCGGCAAGCTCGGCGACCTCCTTGAGGCCACTCTGCACGGCGGTGATTCGTTTGCCGACCCGCATGCGCGCGTCGATGTAGTTGACGAGATGGGTCAGCGGCACCGTGATCACGAGATAGAACACGCCGGCCAGCAATAGCGGCGACAAGTTGCCGGTCAGCACGGCCTGGTCCTGGCCGACGCGGAACAGTTCGCGTTCGGAGGCGAGCAGGCCAAGGAAATAGACCAGGCTGGAGTCTTTGACGTTGCCAATGAACTGGTTGACCAGTGCAGGCAGGACGCGGCGGATGCCTTGCGGGATCACCACCAGGCGCATGCCTTGGCCGTATGTCATTCCGAGAGTGCGCGTGGCGTCGATCTGACCACGCTCGACGCTCTGAATGCCGGCGCGAAAAATCTCTCCGATGTAGGCCCCGGCGATCAGGCTGAGTGCCATAATGCCCAGCGGATAGGGCGATGGACCGAACAGATCTCGGCCCAACCGCGCGAAGCCCTGGCCAATGATCAGAATTGTGACAATGGCCGGGAGCCCGCGAAAGATGTCGGTGTAGACACGCGCAAGGAGTTTCAGCGGCCGGTTCTCGGAAATCCCCATGACTGCGAGGACGATACCGATCAGCGTCCCGAAAAACGTCGAGGCAAGGGCCAGGATCAAAGTGTTCTTGAGGCCGACCATCACCATGTTCGGCAGAACTTCTGCCATCGCCTGGAAATCAAGAAAGCTGCGGGCGAAGGTGTCGAACCAGCTCATATCAAGTCCATCTATGACTCGGCCGGGCACCGTTGCTCACGGGCCCGGCCGGAAACGATAACGAATACGCGCGAATTTACTTCTTGGGCAGATATTGATCCGGCATCGGGGTACCCGGGAACCATTTCTCGTGCAGTCGTTTCCAGGTGCCATCGTCCATAGCATCGCGCAGGGCCTTGTTGAGCGCCTCGCGGAAGGCATCGTTGCCTTTCTTGACCACGAACCCGGCCGGCGCATCGAAGGACGGCACATTCATGGTTATCTTTAGGTTCTTATAGCGCTCCACGTACTGCTTGGCCGACTCATAGTCAGTGAAATGGCCATCGATCGTCCCGTTGTTCAGCGCCGCCACCGCAGTGTTGTTGTCGGGAAATTTGACGATGTCGCCCTTCAGGTTCTTCTCGGCATAGATTTCCTGCAGCGTTCCCTGGATCACGCCGATGCGCTTTCCCGCCGTGCTCTCATTGCTTGTCAGAGCCGGATCAGCCGAAATGATCGACAGGTAGCCGGCGAGATAGCCATCGCCAAAATCCACGGTCTTCTTGCGCTCCGCGGTGGTGCCGATAGCAGCGACAGCGACGTCGAAGCGGCCGTTGGCGACGGACGGCAGCAGCGCCGAGAATTCCTGGCCAGTAAAAACAACCTGCTCCTCCTTGAACCCGAGCCGGCGCGCCACATCGCGGAAGAGCTCAGCGTCGAAGCCGGTGAAGTTGCCATTGGCGTCGGTGAACACATAGGGTTTCGCATCGCCCATGGTTCCGACGCTGATCATTGTCGGGTCGATGAGGTTATAAGGATTGTCGGCCGCTTTTGCCTGCGTTGATCCTGCTAGCGTGCCAAGTCCTGTCACCAGGGCGATCGTCAGCGCCAGACCGGATTTCACCAGTTGGCGCCTGCTCGAATTCGTTTGCATGTCTTCTCCTCTTACGATTGGCCGAACTCGGCCTGCGGTCCCACTCGACGTCTCATCCATCAAAACGCTCTCACGTGGCGCTTAGTTAGATGACTGAGAACGTTATCACTTTATCTAGCATCGTCGATTTCTCGCGTCAATTGTTTCGCAGAATTTCGCAGCTAGACGGTTTTCCAGTCTTGAACGTGCCGAGCTGCGCGGAGGACCTCCGGCGTCATCTTTCCTATATCGATTGCTGTCGCATGGCCGATCGCCCCGTAGTACTGGCAGGTAGCCGCCGCGGCCTCCGCGGCATGGCCGAGAATGTCTTGAGGTGCCTCTTCGCTGAGCAGGCCGAACAGCGTTCTGGCGATGAAGGTGTCGCCCGCGCCCAGGGTGTCGATGGCTTCGACCAGCCGCGCCGGGGATCGGTAAGAGACGGTGTCGCTGTGAAGCACCGCGCCAGCTCGACCACGAGTCACAAGAACCCACTTTGAACCACATCCAAGCAGTTCGGCTGCGATTGCGGCCAATTCCTTGTCGTCGAGACCCTCGCCCGAGACCGAAGCCAGATAGCAATGGGGCCCAATCTCGCGTCGATGTTCCGGTTCCCGCCGCGTGGAAAAATCGTAAGACAACAGGGACTTACTCGATACCGCGGCAACCCACGGGTCTAACCCGCTGGACTGGCCGATGTGGACGGCCTGGAAGGCCGAGAGAAAATCCAGATCTTCTTGCGTCGGCGTGAACATCGAGACGCCGAGGTCGAAATCCAGGAAAATCCGATCGGCGTTGCGGTGACCTATAAGGCAATAAGCGGTCGGCCCTTCGAGGCGCCGCAATCGGGTGACGTCCACGCGCTCCGACGCCAGTGCGGCGTCGATCAGGTCCCCTGCCCGGTCTTTGCCGATCGCTCCAACATAGGCCGATCGCCCGCCGAAGCGGCTGACATAGACCGAGACATTGAGGCAGTTTCCGCCGGGATACATCTCGCCGCGAGCGAGATAACAATCGACCACGTTATCGCCTATCGCGGCAATCTTGACCATTGCAGGACTTTCAGTTTAAGGATGTGATAACGTTCGCATAATGGCTGCCACCTGTCAATTGTGCGCCGGCCCCTAGCTCTGCCAACGAGACGAGGAAGCTCATGATTTCCGCCCTGCCCGCCGACGTACAACGCGCCCTGACCGCTACGGCCGGCAGGCGGTTTTCGCATCTATTCCTCGTAGCGTGCGGCGGCTCGCTCTCCATCATGATGGCAGGCAAGTACTTCGTCGACCGTCACAGTGGCACATTCGCCTGCGACATCTACAACGCGGATGAGTTCGTCTGCCGCGATCCGCGACTGTTGGGACCTGACACGCTCGTTGTCCTTTGCTCGCAGACAGGAACGACGAACGAAACCGTGCGAGCGGCCAATTATGCAAAAGATCGAGGCGCTGCGACGATCGGCATGACGCTCGACTTAATATCGCCTCTCGCAAAGGCAGTCGACCATGCAGTCGCCTACCAGGCCTCCTACACGACGGGCAAAGAAATCGATTCTGCCTGCAGCAACTACGGCGTGCTCTACATGTTGCTCGCCGGCCTGATCGATGAACGGGAGGGTGCCGGGATAACCGCCGATCTGCTGATGAGCCTGAACTATCTTCAGCCGTCGATCGAACGCGCGCACCGGACCTATGCCGACCGCTTTCAAGCCTTCGCACCCCGTTTTGGGCCGTGCAATACGATCTACACACTGGCCAGCGGTGCCAGCTATGGTGCGGCCTATTCCTACGCCATCTGCGTCCTGATGGAGATGCAGTGGTACGACTCGCAAGCCATACACGCGAACGAATTCTTTCACGGCCCATTTGAGGTGGTGGACCGGGATACTTGCTTTGTGGTCTTGCTTGGTTTGGACGAAACACGGAGCCTTTCCGAACGCGCCCGCGATTTCCTTTTCAAGTACGGCAGTCGGGAAAACATCCTGGTGCTCGATGGAGCGGAACTCGACCTCAGCGGTATGTCCGAACACATCAAGCCCTACCTCGTGCCGTTGGTCTTCTTCGACACTCTATGGCGTTTTGCCTACCAGCTGGCCGGTTTGCGCGGCCGGCCGATGCTCGAGGGCCGGCGCTACATGAAGAAGCTCACGGACTACTAGATCCGCCGCGCTCTGCAGCGATCCAACAACTCCCAGCCCGTCTTCCGCGAAGAAGGATTTCTCTATGACTGCATCCCCAAAGCCGCGCCATGTCGTTGTTATCGGCGCGGGCATTTTCGGCATCTCTTCCGCGTTGCACCTTGCTCGTCTTGGCGTTGATGTAACCATTGTCAACGACGGCGCGCCGGCCAACGGTGCATCCGGCCGTTCACTTTCCTGGCTGAACTCAGCGCGACGTGCGGACACTGCCTACCACCGCTTGAGGCTTGCAGGCATCGACCGTTATCGGACCCTGGCCGCCACAAGGCCGGAAACGGCGTCGTGGCTTCGCTTTGACGGCGGCCTCACCTGGGATGCGGATGATGAGACGAACCAGATCGCGTCCATCTGCCAGCTGGAGCAGGATATTGGTTATGACGCGCTTCTGCTCGGCCCTGCCGAAGTCGGCGCAGTGACGCCCGGCGTCAACGCCAGCGCCATCACCCCGCAGGGTGCCATCTTCAATCCTGGCGAAGGATGGGTTGACCTGCCCTGCCTGATCGATCTGCTGCTCAATGAGTTCCGCTCCCGCGGCGGCAAGCTCGTTCAGGACGCTGGACGCGTGCGAATAGATGCCACAGGTGGTCGCGCGCGTGGCGTCGTCACTGCCGACGGTATGCCGTTAAAGGCGGATGCAGCGGTCCTTGCCGTTGGGCCAGCGACGCCTGCCATGCTTGCGGAGATCGGAGTTCGTGTCCCCGACGCCACGCCGATTTCACTTCTCTTGAAGACCAAACCGGTCAAGACCGAGCTCCGTGCCGTGCTGAATACGCCGCGCGTGGCGGTGCGCCCGACGCCGGATGGCGCACTTGTTTTGGATTCGGCGTGGTCGGAGGAAGAGGTCGTGGTCAACTCTGACGGAACCTACACCGTGCACGACAAGACGGTCAAAGGACTGCTCGACGAGGCTAGTGCCGTGCTCGACGGCAATCCGCGGCTTCAACTCGCTACCTATGCCGTTGGCCCGAAGCCCATCCCCGGCGACGGCGAGCCAGTGCTTGGCTCCGTCGAGACCGTCGCCGGGCTTCATGTCGCCTTTAGCCACAGCGGCGCCACGCTCGGATTGATCGTCGGCGAATTGCTTGGCAAAGAAATCGTCTCCGGCAATCCGCATCCCATGCTTGCAGGCTTCCGCGCGAAGCGTTTCAGCTGAAAGGGCAATCGCGGCCGAGGTCGAACTGTCCAGATGGGCCGCGCGCCTGAGGAATCTTGGCAAGAATCGGTAAACAGCGAATATCCGTCTTCTGCGGTTTTAACGTTGGTCGGAGGGCGGTCTAGGCTAAGAAGCTGAGGTGCCCTTGCCGAGCGATAGTGACATGATCGTTTTACCGGGTTGTCGTCTTACGGCAACAGAGACGGCGACGAGTGTCAGCGCCGCGCGTCCAAGCGCGAACGCGCAGGGGAGAGATGAATGCCCCACAAACTATGGTCAGATAGCCGCTCGCGATCCACTGGAGTGCGCTGAGCGCGACAAGTTGCGGAATCCTCAATTCAAAGCCAAGAAGATCGAAAGGCAGACTGCACCGAAGGGTCCGGCGGTCTACCTTGCGGGAATCAGGTGCAGTGCAGACTTCCCGCCCTTCACGGCTGCCGCTGACAGCTTGCGGTCAAAGCTGGCAAGTTGGCCGCCCCGCGCCTTGGCGAGCGCGAGAAGGTACGTATCCATGACCTGTGCCGAGGTCAGGATTTTCGCTGCATCGATGTCGCCGGAGCCAACCAGGCTCACGTCGTCGGGCCAGAAGCTGTGCCCGTGCAGAGCCCGCAACTTGGTAACGATTTGCGCAACGATGGCAGGCGAGCCGGGGGAATTGGGATATCTTTGGTTGCCGACGATGCGCAGGACGCCGTTTTCGGTGATCGGACAAGTAGCCCATGCCGCGTTGCCCGTCTCTTCGAACCAGCCATGCGCGTCGCCATAGGCGACGTGACCAGGATCGATCAGTGCGATCAGCACATTGACACCGAGCAGGAAGGTCAAGGCAGTTCGTTGCGCAAGGCGTTGACCGTCTCAAGCGTGACAGGAGGTGCATGCGGCCGAGGCGACAGAAGAGGAATCCCGTTGCGCGCGCCGCCAGCTTGAGGCCGGCGCAGCGAGCGCCGGGCGAGATCGCTAATGACCTTGCCGAGGCTACGACCCTGCTGCCGGGCCATGGCCCTGGCCGCGACCAGGACGTCGTCATCAATCGCCAGTGTGGTTCTCATATCACTCTCCTGACGCGCATCAAACATCACGCATGATGTGGACTAGCTACGTCGGACACTCAAGCGGTGCGAATACCCGGCGGATTTGCGTGGAACACGTTTTGCCGGAAAGATCGTCGCTCCGCGGCTTCAACCTTTATGCGACGAAAACTGCGCCCGCGGTAATCAGCGAAACGCCAAGCCAGTTCGGCAGGGACAATTGTTATCTGAGGAAAACCGCACCGAATACCGTGTCAAGCGCGACGCTTAGCCTGGCGTCACCGAGCAACTCCCCCTCCCACAATGCAGCACCAGGGCTGCGATGACATGTCTTGATCGTGTTGCTGAAGTCAGCCAGATCCTGCGTCGATAACGGCCTTGATCAGACCGGACTTCTGCTGCGCCCAGATTGCGATGTCGCGTGGGCTGTCGCGCAGGGTGGTGCGGTGGGTGACAAGCTGGTCGATTGGTATTTTTCCAGCGCGAATCGAGGCAATGACGTGCTGGAAATCGCTACGCGTCGCGTTCCGACTGCCGATCAGCATCATTTCCCGTTTGTGGAACTCTGGATCGGAGAAAGTTATGTCGTCCGGCACGACGCTGACCATCACCATGACGCCGCCATGGGCAACATAGGCAAAGGCAGACTGCATCGAACGGCTGTTTCCCGTTGCGTCGAAGACGGCGTCGAAACCTGCTCCCGCAGTTCGCGCCGCTATCGTTTCGATGATCGATCCCTTCGACCCGTCGATCACCAGGAAACCCAGTTGCCTCGCGGCAAAGGTCAGCCGCTCGGTATCGACGTCCATGACGGTCACGTTCTGTTGCGCGATGCGCGCAAGAAGCGCGGTACCGAGGCCGATCGGCCCGGCGCCGATAACCAAGGTGCGAATGCCCGGCCCCGCCATGCATCTGCGGACTGCGTGGGCACCGATGGCCAGAAACTCGACCGTGGCCGCCTCCACCAGTGACAGGCCGGCCGCTGGAATCAAGTTCTGCGCCGGCACGAGAATCTGCTCACTCATGGCACCGTCACGGTGCACGCCAAGCACCTCGATCGACATGCAGCAGTTAGGCTTGCCCTGGCGGCAGGCGGCACAATGTCCGCAGGCAAGATAGGGATTGACGAGGATTTGCTCTCCGACCGACAGGTCCACGGGCGCGTTGATTGCCGCGATTGTTCCCGAAACCTCATGGCCCATGACGCGCGGATAGGCGAGATACGGATGCCTGCCCTCGAAGATGTGGTAGTCGGTTCCGCATATCCCGACAAAGGCGACATTGACCAGTGCCCAGCCTTCGGGCGGAGCGCCTGGTGCCTGCTGCTCCTCAAACACCAGTCTGCCGGGCTCGGAGCATCGCACGACTTTGATGGTGGGGTCCATGACGGCATTCACCCCTTGCTAAGCTGGAGTCCGGCAACAGGAAGTGGTCCGGCGGTGCAATCCGCCGGACCGCTGGTGGATCACTCGAAGTCCTTGACGTTCTTCAGCGTCACCAGTCCGGCGCCGGTATCCACATTGGCCTCGACGGGTTCCCCACGGATGGCCTTGACGACGGTGTCGATGCCAAGCTCGCCCATTTTTGCAGGAAATTGAGCTACGCTGGCGTCCTCCGCCCCCGACTTGATCGCTTCGATCTCACCGCAGCAGGCGTCAAAGCCGACCACTATGAGGTTGTCGTTGGCAATGCCTGCATTGCTGATCGACTTGACGGCTCCAGGGATCGGCGGGCCGCAGGCCGCGTAGATTGCCTTGAGATCAGGATTGGCCGTCAGGATGTCTTCGGTCACTGACGTGCCAAGTTCCAGCGTGCAGTTGGTTGCACCTTTGCCGACGACCTCGACCTTGACGTCACCCAGTCCCTCCATCATGCCCGTGACCCGGTCATCCAGAGCCGGCACCCCGGGAACGCCTTGCAGAATACCGATCTTGTCACCGCTCTTGAGCACCGTCTTCAGGTATTCTCCGGCGATCTTGCCGCCATTGAGGTTGTTGGTCGATACCAACGCCGTCTGGCCTTTCCAGTTGGGGATGCTGTTGTCGACGAGAACCACCTTGATGCCGGCGGCCACCGCCTTGTCGAGCGCCGGCGCGACCGTCGGGTCGACCGGAGTGATTGCAAGCCCTTTGACGCCTTGCGTGATCATGGATTCGATCAGAGCGATCTGGCCTTCAATGTCGGTGGCCGCCTGGCCCTGGCCGGTGACCAGTTCGATCTCCGGATGAGCGGCCGCGTATTTCTTGGCGGCGTCCTCCATGGTCGAGTAGAACGGCACCGGGAATTTCGTAATCAGGCCGACCTTGATCTTGTCTGCGGCCGAAGCAGGCATAGAAAACGCAACGGCGATCGCCAGCCCTGAGAACAATTTTCGGTTCATTGACATTGCATTCCTCCCTTGGATTGAGACGCCTCCCGGCGGGAGACGCTTCAGGCATTTGCGGACCGGAACGGTCCCCAAATCTCGAACGGGTCAGGCTCCAACGATCATGGAAACCAGTTCCTGTTTGTTGCCCTTGGTCGGCACCAGTTCGCCGACCCTGCGGCCCTGGCGAAGCACCACCGCGCGATCGGCGAGCTCGACGACGTGTTCCATGTTGTGAGTGATCAGGATGACGGCATTGCCCTCGTCGCGGAGCGCAGCGACCAGATTGAGCACCTGGCGTGATTCACGCAGGCCGAGTGCGGCGGTCGGCTCATCCAGAATGACAACCTTGCGGGCGAACACGGTCGAGCGGGCCACGGCAATGGCTTGTCTTTGTCCACCTGACATCATGGCGACGACCGCATCCAGGCGCGGCAACGTAACCTTGAGGTTTGCCAGCAGAGCGCGGGTCTCGGCGTCCATCCGGCGCTGCTGCAGAAATCGCAGGCCGCGCGGAAGCCATTGCGGGCCAGCCAACTCGCGGCCCGCAAAGAAGTTCTGTCCCGGCGTCAGGTTGTCGAAGAGCGCCAGGTCTTGGTAGACGGTCTCGATGCCGGCGAAGCGCGCATCCGCAGGGGAGCGTATCTGCGTTGGCGCACCATCCAAAAAGATCGCGCCGGCATCGAGTTGGTGCACCCCGCTGATGCATTTGGTTAGCGTCGATTTACCCGCGCCATTGTCGCCGAGCAGGCCGACGATCTCACCGCGCCGCACCTCGATGCTGACATCGTCCAGGGCCAGAACCGAACCGAAACGCTTGGTAGCACCGCGTACCGCCAAGACGGGATGCTCGGAGGCGGCGGTATGATCGGCGTCGGCCGCGACGGCGCTCACGACTGTCTCCCGGCTTGCAGGACGCGCACGCGGCCTTCGAGGTAGTTGCGCAGCACGTCGGACTCGACCGCGATCACGATAACCACGCCGATGACGATGAGCTGGAAAAAGACGTTGACGTTGAGCAGGTTGAGCGCGTTGCGGATAACGCCGATCATGATGGCGCCGACCAAGGCATGGCCAAGGTGGCCGCGACCGCCAAGAAAACTGGCGCCGCCAATGATCACCGCCGCGATCGTATCCAGTTCCAGCAGATTGCCGAACAAGGGCGAACCGGCGTCGGTGCGGCCGGCAAGGATGACGGAACCGATGCCGGCGCACAGCCCTGAGATGACATAGACGGAAACCAGGACCCAGGACACGGGAATACCCATGCGCAATGCGGCGTCGGGCCGGCCGCCGACGGCATAAATCCAGCGCCCCCAGACCATGGTTTTGGCCATGACTGAAAGGACTGCGGCAACGCCGGCAACAACGAAAACCGATCCAGGCAGACCCCAGACCGCGTCGCGGCCAAGCGCATCGATCGAATCCGGCATGCCAGGGATGGCGCGGCCGTCGGCCAGTTGCAGCGCCAGCCCCTTGGCGATGCTCAATGTTGCCAGCGTGATGATGAAAGGATGCGGCAGCCGGCCGAAGACATAGAAGAGCCCGTTGATGGCGCCGACCGCGGCACCGCAGCCAACCATCACGGCGATCACGATGATGGCGGGAGCGCCAGCATGAAAGCTCAGCGCGCCGACGACAACGTTCGAGCCGACGGAGAGATCGATGCCGCGTGTCAGGATGACCAGATGCTGGCCCATCGCCACAACCGAGATGACGGCCGTCTGGGCGAGGATGTTGCTAAGATTGCGTCCGGTCAGGAAGTAGGGTGACAGAAAGCTGAGGACAGCGATCAGCAGCACCAGGATGACGACCGGACCAGCGCTCAGCAGCATTAGGCCAAGCGAAAGGCCGGGGACGGCTTCTGACTTCCTGGATGCTGGCAACGCGGCCTCGCCGACAGTCGTGCCGGTGTTTCCCGTTTCAGGCAAATTCCCCTCCCCGCCGCGGCTCGTGCGAGCCGCGTCGTCAAAAACTCAATTCGTGTTCAGGTCCTCTTCTTATCGATAAAAAACAACGAGCCGGGGCGGGTCAAGTTGTTTTTTATGGATAAAGTTCATGCTAAAAGGACAAGGTATTGTTCCAAAGGAAAATCCGATGAGAACCGACACCGTCTACAAGAAGGCCTTCAACCGAGCTGCAAAGATGCTGCGCGACGGGCAACTGGCCGGTGAACTTCCTTCCGAAAATGAGCTTAGAAGGCGAATGAGCGTCAGCCGCACAACCGTCAGAAAGGTTTTGCGGGAACTGGTTCATCGCGAACTTGTCACCGAATGCAACGGCCTCAGGTCGACGGGCCGCCCGGTCGGCGACAACGACTACTATCCGGACGCCGAAACCACGCCTCGCGCCAAGCATGTCGAACAGCAGTTCATGGAGTGGATGCTGCGGGGTGACACCAGGCCCGGCACCAGCATTAATGAGCTCGAGCTTGCGCGCCAATTCGGTGTTGCTACCAATGGAATTCGCGAATTCCTGATCCGCTTCAGCCGGTTTGGATTGATCGAGAAAAGGCCGAATACAGGCTGGCTCTTCAAGGGTTTCACCGAAGACTTTGCACTTGAGCTCTTCGAGATCCGGGTGATGTTCGAACTGCGTTCGGCACAACGGTTTTCACTGCAGCCGGACAGTTCTCCGCTATGGTCGAAACTCGCCGCGCTCAAGATGGCGCATGCCGACCTGCTGGAGCGAATTGAAGGCCGCTTTCACGACTTCTCCGGCCTGGACAACCGGTTTCACCGGCTCATAAACGAGGCCTCTCCGAACCGCTTTATCGATGATTTCTACGACATCATCACGTTTATTTTTCACTACCACTATCAGTGGAACAAGCAGGACGAAAAGCAGCGCAATCTTGCCGCGATCCACGAACACGTTGCCTATATCGACGCGCTTGAGAGCCGCAATTCCACTCGGATTGAGGTGGCCTGCCGAGCGCATCTGGCTTCAGCAAGGGAAACACTGATGCGCTCGCTCACAGCATTTGATGAGTCGAGCATCAATGCATGACGAAATGCTTCTGATCCTGGGACGCAAACTCAGTGTGATGCAGGTGCTTTATGATCCGAAGCCAAATTGGCGGTGACAAGTTTCCTCCGCAGCAAGGGAACCGACGCACCCTTTTGGATGCGCCGGAGCAAAGGTCTACGCGTGCCGGATTTCCGTCCCCAGCACCTTCAGGCATTCCCGGATGAACGCTGCAAGCGCCGTCCAACCTTTTGCCGAAACCATCGTCCCGTCCACATATGCCTCCGTTGGAGACAGGTCGATATAGGTGCCGCCCGCAAGCGTCACCTCCGGCTCGCATGCCGCCAGTGCGCCGACCTTCTTGCCACGCACGACACCATCGACCGCGATCAGGATCTGCACGCCGTGGCAAATCGTGAAAATCGGCTTCTTGGTTTCGTGGAAGTGGCGCACCATCGCCTGCACGCGCTTGTCGGTGCGGATGTATTCGGGCCCGCGACCGCCAGCGCAGTAAACGGCGTGGTATTGCTCTAGCTGCTTCTCAGCGTCGGAGAAGGTCTTGTTGATCAGCGCATAGTGGCCGAGCTTTTCGGTGTAGGTCTGATCGCCCTCGAAATCGTGCAGCGACGTTTTGATCAGGTCTCCGGCGCTCTTGTCTGGGCACACGACATGAACAGTGTGGCCCACCGCTTCCATCGCCTGCTGGTAGACGAAGATTTCGTATTCCTCGGTGAATTCACCGGTCAGCATCAGGATCTTTTTGCCTGGCATGGTACTTCCTTTCCTGTGACAACGACCGGGCGAGACCTGTACTCGCCAGGTGGGCTTGAGTTCCTAGAAGGGTGAATCGGGGACGTAGTTCTGGTTGGCACAGGCCTCGGGATAATCATCGACGACGGGTACGGGCACATCGGGACAGTCTCAGTCGAACGCCAGCAACAAACGGTCGCGGGAATGCTCGATATGGCGACGCATCGCCTGCTCGGCAGCGGCAGGATCGGCCGCATCGAAAGCGGCCAGAATGGCCTCATGCTCGTCAAGCGCCTCCTCGGTGACGCGCGAATGGAACATCAGGCGAAATATGTGGAAGTGGGTATGCTGGTGCGCCAGTGTCTGACGCACGAGTTCGTTGTTGGCGAATTCCATGACCTTGTCATGGAAAATGGCATCCTGGCGGGCGAAGTTGGAATACCGCAGGCGCTCGTCCTTGCCTTCACGGCGCGCCATGACGCCGGCCGACTTCTGAAGCTGCGCGAGCTTTACCTCGTCCATGAGCGCGGCTGCCTTGGCCGCTGCATGAGGTTCGAGCAGCAGGCGAAGCTCATAAAGTTCGTCAAACCGCCGTTTCGTGATCTGCGGCGCAGCGCGGTAACCGATCAGATGCGTCTTCAGCACCAGGCCTTCGCCTTCGAGCCGGCCGAGCGCCTCGCGGATCGGCGTGTGGGATACGTTGAACTCCTTGACCAGACTGTCGACCGTGATCCGGGAACCCGGCGCAATCTTCAACGACATGAGTTGCGCAAAAATCGCTTCGTAGACGTCCTCAACCAGGCTGCTGGAGCGCTGGATACGCCCGCCGCCGAGGTTCGTATCGTCTGCATTGAGTAAGTTCATGGCCTGCATGTTTTGCCTCTTGACACATCGAGTTGCTAACACGATGCTCCGATTAATGCAATCCTATATCCTATACGATTTTATAGAGGATATAATTTGAGGCCGTTTCGAGACAAAGCAATGGCACTTGCGGTGGCCCTGCTGGAACAGCGTGCCGCCCCCGCGGCCTTTCCAGACATCATCACAGGATGCAGATCATGAGCCTTTTCGCTGCCATAAGGCTGCCGCGCGAAATCCTGTTCGGGAAGGGCCAACGCCACGTCATTCCGGTTGTCGCGGCCAGGCTCGGACGTCGCGCGCTCGTCTGCACCGATGAACGGTTTGCCGCAACGGACCCGTTCGGAGAGATCGTCGCGGCGCTGCGAGCCGCCTCGATAGACGTACTGGTGCATGACCGTGTGCTACCCGACATCCCCCGGGACACCGTTGCCGTCTGCGTCGAGGAAGCACGGAAGTTCGCGCCCGACATGGTGATCGGCATTGGCGGCGGCAGTTGTCTCGACATGGCCAAATGCGCCGCGTTGCTCATCAGTCACGGCGGTCAGCTCCAGGATTACTACGGCGAGTTCAAGGTGCCCGGTCCGACGCTGCCGCTGATCGCGGTGCCGACGACAGCCGGTACCGGCTCTGAAGTGACCCCGGTCGCCGTGATCTCCGATCCGGATCGTATGCTGAAGGTCGGCATCTCCAGCCCGTATCTGATCGCGGCCGCGGCCATCTGCGATCCTGAACTGACGATGACATGCCCGCCGGCATTGACGGCGATCGCAGGCGCCGATGCGCTGACGCATGCAATCGAGGCCTTCACCGCCGTCAGGCGTGGGACCGATCCCGGCCTTCCCCAGAAACATGTCTTTATCGGCAAAACCGCCTTGACCGATCACTTCGCCCTGCTGGCGATCAAGCTGCTTGGCCGAAGCCTTGAAACGGCATACCGCCGGCCTTCTGACGAGGACGCCCGGGCCGACGTCATGATGGGTGCACTTGCAGCCGGCTGCGCGTTCGGAACGGCCGGCACGGCGGCAGCGCACGCCGTGCAATACCCGGTTGGCGCGATAACCCACACCCCTCACGGATTGGGTGTCGCCACCATGCTGCCATACGTCATGAAGTACAACAGAACAGCCGCGGCGACCGAGATGGCCGAGATCGCCAACGCGCTCTGCCTCGATGGAAAAGGCCGGACGCCCGAAGAGTTGGCCGACGCGACCATTGGCGAGGTCAGTCGGCTGTTTGGGGCAATCGGGATCACCCCCTCGTTGGCCGAGCTAGGGCTGCCTGCCGACAAGCTCGATTGGACGGCGGAACAAGCGATCGGTATCGAGCGCCTCATCAAGAACAATCCGCGGCCATTCGATTTGGGATCCATGCGACGCCTGGTCCAGGCCGCCTTTGATGGCGACCTCGCCAGCTGCGTCATGTAAACAATCGGGAATATCGAGATGAACACGTTTTCACAGGTTCTGTCGGATGATCAGGGCGTCAGCGACTTCCACACAATTTCGCACGGGCTGTACATTGACGGCCAATGGCGGCAGTCCGCGGATGGCAGGGTAATTCCGGTCATCGATCCTTCGACGGAAGCCATCATCGCTGCCGTACCCGATGCGACCTTGGAGGACGCGGCCGACGCCGTTGACGCAGCTGCCAAGGCGGCCCATGGCTGGCGGACAACGTCGCCGCGAAAGCGTTCCGAGATCCTCAGACGCTGCTTTGAACTGATGGCGGAACGATCGGACGCACTGGCTACTCTCATCGCATTGGAAAACGGCAAGGCCCTGCGGGATGCTCGCGGCGAGATCGCTTATGCGGCGGAATTTTTCCGTTGGAATGCAGAGGAGGCCGTTCGCATTACCGGTGAATTCGGTACTGCGCCTTCCGGCACCAACCGCATTGTGGTCGACTACGAACCGATCGGCATCTGCGTCCTGATCACGCCCTGGAATTTTCCTGCCGCGATGGCGACGCGCAAGATCGCGCCGGCACTTGCCGCTGGATGCACGGTGATCCTGAAGCCGGCCAGTGAGACCCCGCTTACCGCCTACGCGCTGGCCGCGCTCTACCAGGACGCAGGCGTTCCACCGGGGGTGGTCAACGTCCTGACAACCTCCAGTCCCGGCCCTTTGACAGCCGCCATGCTGGCCGACCCGCGAGTGCGCAAGCTCTCCTTCACCGGTTCGACGGGTGTCGGTCGCGCTCTGCTGGCAGAGGCTGCCAGGCATGTGGTCTCGTGTTCCATGGAACTCGGCGGCAACGCACCGTTCATTGTGTTCGACGACGCCGATCTCGAAGCGGCGCTCGATGGCGCAATGGTGGCTAAGATGCGCAACGCCGGCGAGGCCTGCACGGCCGCAAACCGCCTCTACGTGCAATCTGGCATCTGCGAAGCCTTCTCCGAGGGCCTCGAGAAGCGGATGTCGTCGCTCAAGGTCGGCGCCGGCACCGACCCGGACACGGAATGCGGGCCCATGATCACGAAAAAGGCGGTCGAGAAGATAGACCGCCTTGTCATCGACGCGGTCACACGCGGCGCGCGGGTCATGTGCGGCGGCTCAGTCCTGTCCGGACGCGGTTTCTTCTACCCTCCGACAGTGCTTCGCGACGTGCCGGGCGATGCAAAGATGGCGCATGAGGAGATATTCGGGCCGGTGGCGCCAATCTCGAGCTTCGAAACCGAGGCCGAGGTCATCGCGCGCGCCAATGACACCGAATATGGGCTTGCTGCCTACATCTACACACGCGATCTGGCGCGCGGCATGCGGGTGGCCTCCCGGATCGAGGCCGGAATGATCGCTCTCAACCGCGGGCTGATGTCTGATCCGGCAGCTCCCTTCGGCGGCGTCAAGCAGAGTGGGCTCGGCCGCGAGGGAGGACAGCATCACGGCATTGCCGAGTTCATGGAGGCGAAATACCTCGCCGTCAGCATGTGAGCAGAAGAAGAATGCAAGGCGATCCCTTTCGCATCCGCGACCACGTTGCTGACTTTGACCAAATCGTGCAGGACATTGTTGACCGCAGCGAGGCCGCCCGCGCCGCCATTGCGATGGCCGCAGACGTGGCCTACGGACCGGATCCGACCGAGACCATGGACCTGTTCTTTCCCGCGGGCAAAAGAACGGCGCTTCCGGTGCACATCTTTGTCCATGGCGGCTACTGGAGAATGTTCTCCAAGCGCGACTATTCATACATGGCGACGACGATTACCCAGGCCGGGGCTATTGCCGTCATCCTTGATTATGCTCTGATGCCCAAGGTCCGAATGGCGACGATCGTTGACCAGGTGCGCCGCGCCAAGCAGTGGGTCCTGGCCAACATCGCCGATCATGGTGGAAACCCGACGGCCCTGACTGTCAGTGGTCATTCGGCAGGAGCCCATCTTGCAACGTTTCTGTTCGAGGGCGAGCATACCCCCTCGAATGTGAGGGCAGCCCTTCTGCTGAGCGGGCTCTACGATTTGAAGCCGCTACAGGATTCCTTTCTCGCCAACGAGATTGGAATAACAGACGAGGAAGTCGCCATGTTCACACCTCTCGCCTGCCGGCATGATCCTCAAACCAAGACGGCGGTTCTGGTCGGAGCCAACGAGACGCCACCCTTCCATCAGCAAGCCGATCGATTCAAAGCAAGCTTGCTGCGGCAGGGATCGTTGGTAACGTCGCATGTGCTCCCGAACCGCAACCACATGGACAGCGTCAGAGATCTTGGCGTGCCGGGGACTGAGGCTGGCGATTGCCTGGCAAAACTGATCGCCAAGGCCTGCTGACTATGTCGGGTTCTCCAGGCGGTTTGCTTTGCGCCATTCCTCGTACTCCCCGCGGGCATCGTCATGCAGCGGATAGTAGCGTTGCAACGGGCCGCCCTCCATGAGCTTCGCTCGCGAGAACTCCTCCCAATCGTGATGCTTCTGTGATTCTTCGATCACCTTCGGGGCCATTGCGACGGGAAGCACCACCACCCCGTCGTCGTCGGCGACGACGATGTCGCCGGGGATCACCGTGACACCGCCGCAGGCAATCGGAACGTTGACGGCATTGGGATAGATGCCGGTCTGCACATGATAGTTTGGCGTCCAGCCGCGCAGCCATAGGGGCAGGTCGAGCTTTTCGACATTGGGCCGGTCGCGCATGCACCCATCGATGACGATACCGGCCCCGCCCCTGCCCTTGAAATACGTCGACATCATATCGCCGAAGACGCCCGAGCTCATGTCGCCGCGCGCGTCGACCACGACCACATCGCCCTCCTGCGCGTGATAGAGCACGTGCCGGTGCAGTTGCGTCTCCGGATCGGCATATTCTCCTTCGGTGAAGAGGTCCGGCCGCTGCGGCAGGAACTGCAGCGTCAGCGCCGGCCCCACGATCGACTTCCCGTGGTTTTGCGCCACCGGACCAACCATGTGCGGATTGCGGAAGCCCATGTGGCCAAGCGTGCCGGCAACCGTCGCGGCGCCGATCTCCCTTAGCGCGTCGATCAGGTCTTTAGGCGGCCGCGTAATGTCGGACGTATGCGTCATTGTGGACTCCGATTGAATGGAACTACCAGTTCGTAACAGAACCGTCGCGGCGCTTAAGGTGAGGCGCTTCCCAGAAACGCAAACTCTGCGCCTGGACCGCCACTTCGTTGACCTCGACGCCGAGCCCCGGCAGATCGCCGACCGGGTAATCGGCCCCGTCGAGCCGTGGTTGCACGGGGAAGAAGTCGGAATTGTCGAAGCCCAGCTTTATTTCGGGCGCCCTGGTCTCGAGCCACGCGAAGTTGGGTACCGCAGCGGCGAGATGCACGGTCGCGGCCGTGCATACGGGACCAAGGGGATTGTGCGGCATCAGGTCCACATAATGCGCCTCGCTCCAGCCAGCGACCTTCATCGCCTCGGTGAGCCCGCCGACATTGCAAACATCGATCCGGTTGAACTGATGGATGCCGCGCTCGATGTAGGGCAGGAACTGCCACTTGCTGGCAAATTCCTCGCCGATGGCAAAGGGGATGTCGGTCATCGTGCGCAGCGATTCATAGGCCTCCGGCGTCTCGGCCCGTATCGGCTCCTCGAGGAAATCAAGCACGCCGCGGCCGAGCTTGTTGCAGAAGCTCGCGGCCTCTGCCACCGACAGCCGATGATGATAGTCGAGGCCGAGGACCACGTCGTCGCCCAGCGCCTCGCGCGCCTTGTTCAGCATACTCGCGGTAGCGCCGATGGATTCGCGCGGCTCGAATATATCCTTGCTGTTTTGCCCGAAGGGGAAGAAGCGGATCGCCTGCCACCCCTGTGCGCGAAGTTCGCGCGCCCGTTCGATGGCAACATCGCCTTCGGCCTCGTCGCCGGTCGAGGCAAAGGTGCGGATGCGGTCGCGCTGCTTGCCGCCCAGCAGCTCATAGACCGGCACTCCCAGCGCTTTGCCCTTGATGTCGTGAAGAGCGATGTCGACGGCGGAAATCGCCGCCTGAAGGACTCGCCCGCCTTCGAAGTACTGGCTGCGGTAAACCTCCTGCCAGATCCGCCCGATCTGCATCGGGTCGCGGCCGATGAGAAACTCGCGATAGTGCTCGACCGCGCCGGCCACGGCCCTCTCGCGACCGCTCAAGCCGCTCTCGCCCCAGCCGAAGATGCCCTGGTCGGTCTCGACCTTGACGAGCATCTGATTGCGCGTTCCGACCCACACCGGATAGGGCTTGATCGCGGTGATCCTAAGCTTCTCAGTCATCCACGCCCACGTTTCATGCGCATTCGCCCTATCTCAGTTGGCCTTGAGGGCCATTTCAGTTTCGCCGTCGAACAGATGCATCCGCTCCTGGTCGAACTCGAGCCAGATCTGCTCGTCGGGCGCGACGGCAATGTTTGGCGGCACGCTGACGTTGACGACGGCGCCGGACAGGAACGCCTGCACGAAGGTGACGTCTCCGGTCGGCTCCACCGTGTAGGCCT
This sequence comes from Mesorhizobium sp. ISC25, assembly GCF_042295465.1. NCBI lineage: Bacteria > Pseudomonadati > Pseudomonadota > Alphaproteobacteria > Hyphomicrobiales > Phyllobacteriaceae > Mesorhizobium > Mesorhizobium sp. ISC25. Next base: position 2,348,821 of record NZ_CP135441.1, read on the forward strand.
TGGCCGGGACGCTGCCTGGCAGCGCATTCTTGTGGAGCTTGATCGTCGAGTGACGTGCGCCGAGCACGACTTTCTTGGTCGTTGCACTAGCCACCTTCTGGGCATTGCGCGGCGAGAGCTCAAGGCGCCAGCCCTCGGCGCCGGTCAACACCGTGTTGCCGTTTGCGGTCGAGGCCTGCAGCGGAATAAGACTCATCGCCGGACTGCCGATAAAGCTGGCGACGAACATGTTCACCGGATGGGCAAAGACCTGCGCCGGTGAATCGTATTGCTGCAGGTAGCCGCCATTCATCACCGCCATCTTGTCAGCCATGGTCACGGCTTCGAGCTGGTCGTGCGTCACATAGATGATCGTCGCCTTGAGGTCCTGGTGGAAACGCTTGATCTCCGACCGCATCTGCACGCGCAGTTTGGCATCGAGGTTAGACAGTGGCTCGTCCATGAGGAACACCGCAGGGTCGCGAACGAGGGCACGGCCAAGGGCCACACGCTGCTGCTGCCCGCCCGAAAGTTCGCGCGGCTTGCGCTCGAGCAGATGCGTCATATCGAGCACCCGCGCCGCTTCCTTGACCTTCTTGTCGATCTCGTCCTTGGGGAGTTTGCGCATCTGAAGCGGGAACGCGAGGTTCTTGTAGACCGATTTCTGCGGGTAGAGCGCGTAGTTCTGGAACACCATTGCGATGTCCCGGTCCTTGGGGTCGAGGTCGTTGACCACCCGCTCCCCGATGATGATGTCGCCCGATGTGATCGGGGTCAGCCCGGCGACGAGATTGAGCGTGGTTGTCTTGCCGCAGCCTGAAGGGCCGACGAGCGCAACGAACTCGCCGTCATTGACCGTCAGCGAGACGTGGTTGACAGCTTTGAAGCCGCCATAGCTCTTGACGAGATCTTGGAGGACCACGTGGGCCATCGGCAACTCCCTAGTGCTTGACCGCGCCTTCTGTAAGGGCGCGTACAAAGTATCGTTGCAGGACCAGGAACAGCACCACGACGGGCACGCTCATCATAAAGCTGGCCGCCATCAGGCCCGGAAAGTCCGTCGTATTTTCCGAGAAGAAGCGTTGGATGCCGACCGGCAGGGTCAACTGCTCGTTCTTGGAGAGGAAGGTGTAGGCGTAGATGTATTCGTTCCAGGCGCCGATGAAGGAGTAGATTGCGGTGGCGATGATCCCCGGCGTCGAGAGCGGCATCACGATCATGATGAAGGCCTGGAACCGTGTTGCGCCATCGATGCGCGCCGCCTGCTCAAGCTGCACCGGGATGTTGTCGTAAAAGCCTTTGAGCAGCCAGATCGCCAGCGGCAGGCCGAAGGTGAGATAGGTGAGGATCAGCGAGCCATGCGTGTTTATCAGACCGATCGCGCGCATCAGGATGAAGAGTGGCACGAGAAAGATCACCGCCGGGAACATATTGCGCAGCAGCACGGCAAAGAACAGGAAATTCCGGCCGGGGAAACTGAAGCGCGAAAACGCGTAGGCCGCAGGGACAGCCACGATCACCGAAAGGATTGTCGTGACGGTCGACACGAAAAGGCTGTTCCAGAAGAAGCGGAGGAAGTCCTGGCCGACGCTGTTCTGCGGATCGAGCAGCTTTTGGTAGCTGGCGAGGGTAGGCTCGTCCGGCCACCATTGCGGCGGGAATTGCGTCGCCGCGAAGCCGGACTTGATCGAGGTGATCAGCATCCAGATCATCGGCAACGCAGTATAAAGCAGCATGAACACGAGGAATATGCGCCCGGCCCACCGCCATCCGTCGACGCGCATGCGGCGACGAGTCTGGGCTCGAGGGGCTGTCTCGGCAATCGTGCTCATGCGCTCCCCTCTTTCCGCTCGTTGCCGCTTAACGCACGGACGTAGAAGTAGCCCAGCGTCATCAGTGTGAGGAACAGGAGCACCGAATAGGCCGATGCCACGCCCCAGCGCTGCCGTCCGAAGGCGAGCTCATAAATGTGGGTTATCCAGATATGCGACGCATTCGACGGCCCGCCGCCGGTCATGATCCAGGGGATGATGAAGGAATTGAAGTTGGCCACCGCGAGCAGCAGCATCGTCACCACCGAGACGTTGCGCAAGTGCGGGAAGGTGACGTGCCAGAAGCGCTGCCATGCATTGGCACCGTCGACTTTTGCGGCGCGAAGCAATTGGTCGGGGACTGTCTGCAGGCCGGCCATCATCATGATCATGGCAAACGGAAACTCGCGCCAGATATTGACGACGATCAGGGAGGGCAGCACCGTGCTGACATTGTCGATGAAATTCGGCGGCTGGTCGGCCAATCCAAGGCCGACCAGCACCGCGCCGATGATCCCGAAGTCCGAATGGTAGATCCACTTCCAGATATAGGAGGCGGCGACGGCGCTGATGACCCAAGGGATGATAAGGATAGCGCGCAAGACACCACGGCCGATGAAGTCGCGGTGGAGCGCCAGCGCCGTGGCAAACCCCAGGACAAAGGAGATGAAAGTTGACCCCAGTGTCCAGATCAGTGTGTTCCAGGTGACTTTCCAGAACACCTGACTGGTAAGGATGGTCGTGTAATTGTCGAAGCCAATGAACGTCTTGTCACGAAGCTGCAGACCTGGCGGTGTCTTAAAGAACGACAGCTCGACCGTGTAGTAGATCGGATAGGCGATGACGATGAGCATCACGGCGATCGCTGGGAGCACGTACGCGTAGTCCGCGCGATGCGCCCAGATCTTCCGCAGCGCGCCGGACCTGCCAGGTTGCAATTTTCGGCGAGCCTCGGCCTTCCCGGTCACGATCGTCACTTGTGGCGTGCCCTTATTCTTCGGAACGAGGCGGCTGCGCCAGCGGCGCAGCCGGTCAGGTCGTAGGTCAGGCCTGGACTAGAGTCCGCCCATCAGGTCTTTTACCTTCTTGGCCGCGTCGTCCGCTGCCTCGTCGACGGTCATCGCTCCAGTCAGGGCATTCTGTAGCATGTCCGGGATGATGATGTTCATGATCTCGGGGGCCTGCGGCAGCGCTGGGAACGGGATGCCGTATGGCAGCATCGAGGTGGTGACGTCGAGGAACTTGATGTTGTCCAGACGTTCCTTCATCCACTTGGTCTTGAAGCCGTTGAGGTTGCCCGGGTTTGATCCGGCGTAGGCCATCTTCAGCGACCATTCAGGGCTCGTCCACATGCAGATGATAGCTTTCGCAGCCGGCTCGTCTACCTTGCCGCCCTCGACATATTCGGGCTTCAGGATGTGAATGTTCGAGCCGCCGAACACGACGGCGCGCTTGCCGTCGGGACCAGTCGGGATCAGGCCGTAGCGCATGTTGTCGATGACCGTCTGCGCCTTGTCCTTGTCGGTGCCCGTCGCCTTTTTCTGCAGGTCGAGCATCACGTTGTAATCGGACGGGTGCGAGATCATCATGCCGAGTTGGCCGGCGACGAACAGGGGCTGGTTATCGGCCTGCTGGTTGGTGAGTGCCGAAACCGGGACCGACTTGTCGCGAACATACATGTCGTAGGAGGCTTGCAGCGCCGCCTTGCTCTGCGGACTATCGAGCTGGACCTGCTCGTAGGTCGGGTTTGCCGTGGCTTCGTCGAAGACGCCGCCGCCATAGGCCCATAGCTGTGGCATGAAGCGGTACGGCGTGTTGCCGGCATTCTTGCGAGCCACGAGGCCGTAGCCGGCAATGCCGAGCTTGTCGTGGATCTGCTTGGAATATTTGACGACGTCTTCCCAGGTTGCCGGAGCCTTGTCCGGATCGAGGCCCGCACGCTTGAAGATGTCGGCGTTCCAGATGAACGCCATCGTCTCGTTGTTGGTCGGAATGCCGTAGGTCACGCCCTCCCAGGTCACGGCCTTCATGGCGCCGGGCCAGAAATCCTCGGTCGAATACCCCACATCCTCTGGCTTGAGCGGCTGTAGATAGCCCTTTGAGGCGAACTCGGTACCACCCAGGATTTGCAGGCGGACCGCCATCGGCGCGGCGTTGCCTAGGAGCGCGGTGCGGAACTTGTCGAGAAGGTCGTTATAGGTGAGGGCTTGTTCCTCGAGCTGGATGTTCGGATATGTCTTGCGGAAGGTCTCGAAGAATTCCTTGTAGTACTGGCGCAGGAGGTCCGGGTCGCCCTCGAACACGCCCTGATACCAGAAAGTCAGTCGCCCCTTGTAGTCGAGCGGGGTGACCTTGGCGCAATCGGCCGCCGTGTTAAAATCCTGTGTGCCCGCAATCGAGCGCACATATTCCGGCGACCACTTGCTCAGATCAACCGGCGGTGCACCCAGCGCCGATGTAGACGTCAGGGATGCCATCAAAGCAGTGGCGACAGTGCCGCGCAGGACGGCACTGCCGAGCGCAATTCTCGTCATAGGTATCCTCCCTGGTTCTCCCATGCCGCCCTGCGCCAAAGCAAAGCGGTCCTTGCTCGTTTCGATCGCGAGGATGCTTCTTTCAGCTCAGTGTATCCTCTCGATCGCTTGGTACGTTTTCAGATCATGGATTGCCTGTCAACGCGCCAGATCGTACATTGTTTGCGAAAGCCGTGTGTGATATCGGGCAAGGTATGTATTAAATTGGGGAGCCGGCCTTGGCCGAAATAAGCGATTTCAAAGCGATGCCACCAGTGGGGACCGATCCCATCGGGGCCTCCAGCGAGGGCGCCTCGCTTTATGAATTGATCAGGGAAGACATCATCGAGGGACGGCTCGCCGCCAACGAACGGCTTGTGGTCACCGATCTCGCCCGGCGTCACGGCACTTCGACCAATCCTGTGCGCGAGGCCCTGCAGCTGTTGCGCGGCGAAGGCTTTGTCACCTTTGTCGCCAATCGCGGTGCGCGCGTCCGACCCATTGATCAGGATTTTGTCCGGGATATCTACGAGATCGGTGTTCTGATCGAGCCAGCCCTGACACGATGGTTTGTGAATATGGCTACCGGCGAGGACATCGCCGAACTCGAACGTCTCCAGGGCCTGATCGAAGAGAACAACTTCGCCGACACATTCAGGCACAGTGAGCTGGATACCGCTTTCCACACCGTGATGTACCAGCGCCACTACAACCGCCACGCCGCCGAGCTTTGGTGGAAGCATCGCGAAGTGCTGCGAGCCGTGAGCCGTCGTTTCAATTTCACGCTGGCGCGACGTGCCGCGATCATGCGCGAGCACCGCGAACTCATCGCGCTTGTGAAGGCGGGAGAGGCCGACAAGGCGGCCGAACTCGTTTCCCGCCATGTCGAGGGTTCGGGCAGGCATATTCTCGAACAGATGCGAGCGCGCAACGCCGCTCGGGCCGGATAGAATATCCAGTCCAGAACATCGTTAGCTGACCATTTTCAGGCAAAGGTAGTTGAGATGAAAATCACGAGCATTCGGCCGTGGCTGATCAAGTCCGATGCTTCTTACTGGGGAGAGTTCCTGTTCGTCGAAGTGACGACCGACGAGGGAGTGAGTGGCTGGGGAGAGATCACCACCACGACTAGGCTCGCCAACCGTGCTCTCTGCACGATCCTGCGGCAGATCGGCGTCGCCCTGACAGGTGAGGATCCGGCGCGCATCGAGCATCTCTGGCACAAGATCTTTCGCAGCTTCACCTACATGGGAAGCCGCGGCGCGGCGGTCGAATGCGTGAGCGCCATCGATATTGCCCTCTGGGACATCCGGGGCAAAGTCCTCGGCAAGCCGATTTACGAGCTGCTGGGCGGGCCGGTACGCGATGAAATCGCGCTCTACACCCATCCCAACCAGGCCAAATTCACCAGCAAAGAGGCTGTGGTCCGCGAAATTCTAGACATTGTCGAGTCCGGACACACTGCGCTCAAGTTCGATCCTTACCCCCACCAGGGCCGCAGCGCCGATGGCCTGCCCCGCGAACAGCGGGACGGCTACCTCGATGGCAGCATGACCCGCAAGGACGAGCGCGAAGCCGCCGAACTCACGGCTCTGATCCGCGAAACGGCAGGACCCGATGTCGACATTCTCATCGATGCGCATGGCCGCTTCGACGTCCCCACCGCCATTCGCCTCTGTCGGAGCCTCGAGGACGCCGGCCAGATCGACTGGTTTGAGGAGCCCTGCCCGCCCGAGAGCCTTAACGCCCTCAAGCAGGTGCGTGAGAAGGTCAATACCGCCATCTCGTGGGGCGAGCGCGGCCACACGAAGTGGGATTTCGTGCCGGTACTCGAGAACAGGCTCGCCGACTACATCATGCCCGACGTTACCTGGACCGGCGGCATTACCGAACTAAAGAAGATTTCTGCGCTGTGCGAAGCCTACTACGTCCCGGTCTCGCCACATGACGCCGCGGGACCGATCAACGTGGTTGCGGGAGCGCAGGTGATGATGACCGTTCCCAACTTCTACAAACTCGAAACATCGGAGTGGAACCTGGGCAAATACGATCACCTGATCGACAGACCACTCGACATTTCGAACGGCAGCCTCAAGCTGACGTCGAAGCCTGGTCTCGGTATTGAGATGGACCGCGACTATCTGCAGGCCCACGAGATTGAGCTGGGCTAGCAACACTCTATGCCGGCCCAGGGTGCGGGACGACAAGCCGAAAACGAGGATAGGTCATGGCAAAGACAGGTGGCGCCGACGAAGCGCTCAATCGGGTGAACGCGAACTCCAAGCCATCCCAGCTTCGCATCACCGACATGCGGGTAGCGGAAATCGTCGGCGCGCCGTTCACCTCGACCCTGCTCAAGATTTACACCAACCAGGGCATCGTCGGGCTTGGCGAGGTGCGCGACGGCGCCAGTGCCACCTACGCGCTGATGCTGAAGAGCCGGCTGCTTGGCGAGAACCCTTGCGACATCGACCGCCTGTTTCGCCGGATCAAACAGTTTGGTGGGCACGGCCGGCAAGGCGGCGGCGTCTCGGCGGTCGAAATTGCGTTGTGGGATCTCGCCGGCAAGGCCTATGGGGTCCCTGTTTACCAAATGCTCGGCGGCCGGTTTCGGGAGAAGGTGCGCGTCTATTGCGACACCGACGCGACCGTGCCGAGCGGCACCGAGACCGGCAAGCGTCTCAAGCAGCGCATGGCGCTCGGCTTCACCTTCCTCAAGATGGATCTGGGGCTGATGCAGATCGCGGATGTCCCTGGTGCGGTCGTGTCTCCTGCCGGCTCACTTGAAGGGTACCGCGTCCATCCCGGCCGCGGCCCGGTCAAGACCATGGAGCAGCGACGCGCCCGCAATGCCGCTTACGATTTGCATAACGTCCCCCATCCGTTTACCGGCCTCCACTTTTCCGACAAGGGCCTCGACCTGCTTGAACAGTACATTGCCGAGGTTCGCGATGTTATCGGCATGGATATTCCGCTCGCCATTGACCATGTCGGCCACATCTCGCTGCAGAACGGTATTCGGCTCGCCAGGCGGATTGAAAAATACGTGCCGGCCTGGCTCGAGGATGTGATCCCATGGCAGTACACCGAGCAGTACCGGCAACTGCAGGCCGCTACCACGGTGCCGATCTGCAGCGGCGAGGATATCTACCTTAAGGAGGGCTTCGAGCCCCTGCTCAAGAGCGGCGGCCTCTCCATTATCCACCCGGACCTGCTCACCAGCGGGGGCATCCTCGAGACCAAGAAGATCGGCGACATGGCCCAGGACCACGGCGTCGCAATGGCCATCCATATGGCCGAAAGTCCAATCGCTGCAATGGCCGCGGCACATGTCGCGACCGCGACCGAAAACTTTATGGCACTCGAATACCACTCTGCCGATGTCGACTGGTGGGACGATATCGTCACCGGCGTTCCCAAGCCGCTCGTGAAGGACGGCTTTATCACTGTTCCGGACAAACCTGGCCTGGGGATCGACGACGTCGTCGACGAGGTGATCTCGCAGCATCTGCAGCCGGGTGTCACCGGCATCTGGCAGCCCACGGATCACTGGGACGACGAGTATTCCTGGGACCGCACCTGGAGCTGAGGCGAAAAGAACCGAAGATGAAGATCACCGACCTCCGCTGTGCTGTTATCGGCAAACATCCCATTGTCCGCATCGTTACTGACGAGGGCCTCTATGGCCTTGGCGAAGTCGAGTTCACCAAGACCTATCTCAAGCCTTGGGTGCTGCATTTCCGCGAGGCGCTGATCGGCGAGGACCCGACCGACGTCGAGCGGGTGATGCTGAAGATCCGCCAACGCGGCTCTTTCAAGCCCTATGGCGCGGCGGTAAGCGCTATCGAGCATGCGCTGTGGGACATAGCCGGCAAGGCTGCAGGCGTGCCGGCCTACAAGCTGCTCGGCGGCAAGGTGCGCGACAAGGTGCGCGTCTATAACGGTTCGATCCGCCAGAAGCGCACGGGCGACCGGCCGGAGGACTACGCCGCTGACGTGAGATGGATGATGGAGCAGCCGCAGAACTTCTTCATGATCAAGCAAGGAATCTCGTTCCACTCCAACATGAAGGACACCATCGAGGGCTTCCATTACGGCGTGACGCAGACAAAGGCTGGCTATCACGGTGCCATGGATCAGGGGGTGATCAGCGAGCGCGGTTTCAACCACATGCTCGACTGCGTGATCGCGATGAAGGAAGTGCTGGGCGACAAGGTCAGCCTGGCGCTCGACTGCGGCCCAGGCTGGATGCTGCCCGATGCGATCAAGTTCGCTCGCGCGGTCGAGAAGTACAATTTGATGTGGCTCGAGGATATGCTGACCGGCGACTATGTGCCGTGGGTCAATCCGCAGGCCTATCGGGAGCTGACCACCTCCACCTTGACGCCAATTCATACCGGCGAGCAGATCTACCTGCGGCACAATTTCAAGGAGCTGATCGAAACGCAGGCGGTGCGCGTCATCGGCCCCGATCCGGCCGATATTGGCGGCATTGCCGAGCTCAAATGGGTCGCCGAGCACGCCTATATGCACTCGATCCTGATGGCACCGCACGGCACCGCGAACGGCCTTCTAGGCCTCGGCGCGCTGATCAATGTCTGCGCCACCCTGCCCGCCAACTACATCGCGTTCGAATACCCGAGCGCCTCCGACCCCTGGTGGGAGGATCTCGTAATCGGCCTGCCGTCGCAGATCGTGAAGGACAGCATGGTGGACTTGCTGGAAGCGCCGGGGCTGGGCCTCGACATCGACGCCGAAGCAGCCAGGAAGTATCTTGGGGAAGAGGATGCAGGCTTTTTCAACTGAACCATGCTTCCTGGGCAACCCCGCACCGCGGACTGATTCTCGCAAGTTGCCATCGAGAATGACCGTTTCGGGGCCGGAGAACGAACCCGCTGCGCGGGATTGGCGCGCGGGGTGAGGTAGAGATCACGAACCGGACGTCGCGCTCGCATTGAGGGCGGTTCGGCAGCGGCAGAGCATCACGGGCTTCTTCAACAAGGAGCCTGACCATGCCCTATCCTGTTCTCGATGCACCTATCAGTCCACTTCGTCAGCGGCTGATCGACGACATGAACATGCGGCGTTTCTCGCGGGAGACGCAACGCAACTATCTCCGCGACATCGGACGCCTGGCGACGTTCCTCGGGCGCTCACCAGACACAGCGACCACCGACGACCTGCGCCGGTTCAAGATTGAGCAGCAGGATGACGGTGTTCCCGTGCCGACGATGAACAGCATCGTGTCGGCGCTGCGCTTCTTCTTCACGCATACGGTCGATCGTCCCGATCTGGCGCGCAAGCTCGTTCGTCTGGCGCACCCGCGCAAGCTGCCGGTGGTGTTGAGCCGCGACGAGGTCGCCCGGCTGCTCAACGCCACCACCTGCCTCAAGCACCAGGCCGCGCTGTCGGTCGCTTATGGCGCGGGCCTGCGCGTGGCGGAGGTGTCGACGCTGAAGGTCGCCGACGTCGATAGCGAGCGCATGCTGCTGCGTGTCGAGCACGGCAAGGGCGCGCGATACCGGAACGCCATGCTGTCGCAAGACCTGCTCTTGTTGCTGCGCCAGTGGTGGAAGGTCGGGCGGCAGCAGGGCGTGATGCATCGCGACGGCTGGTTGTTTCCAGGGCAGCATGCGATGAAGCCGATCAGCACGCGGCAGCTCTATCGCGTGGTCGTCGAGGCGGCCCAGGCCGCCGACATCGCCAAGCGGGTCGGGCCGCACACGCTGCGTCACAGCTTCGCCACCCACCTGCTGGAGGACGGCACCGACATCCGGATCATCCAGGTCCTGCTCGGGCACGCCAAGCTGGACAACACCGCCTTCTACACCAAGGTCGCGACCCGCACGGTGCGAACGGTGACGAGCCCGCTCGACAAGCTCGGCCTGTTCAAGTCGGAAGAGATCTCACCCGACGGCTGAGCGTGCGCGCCTCGGTCGAGGTCGCCGACATCTTCCGTGCTGCCGGGCCCGCCTACCGGGCCGCCCATACCGGGCAGCTGAGCCTCGCGCAGCTCAAGGTCATGTCGGCGATCGAGCACTGCCGCACCGCGGCCCTCGGCGGTCACGTGGAGGCCTGCGAGGACTGCGGCCAACGGCGCATCGCCTACAACTCCTGCCGCAACCGGCACTGTCCCAAGTGCCAGGGCGCGGCCGCGCGGACATGGCTTGCCGAGCGCGAGGCCGACCTGCTGCCGGTCAGCTACTTCCACGTCGTATTCACGCTCCCCGCCGAGGTCGCCGACATCGCCTTCCACAACAAGGCGGCGGTCTACGACCTGCTGTTCAAGGCGGCATCGGAGACGATGCTGACGATCGCGGCGGATCCGAAGCATCTCGGCGCGCGCATCGGCATCACCGCCGTGCTCCATACCTGGGGCTCGGCGATGACACACCATCCGCACGTGCACATGATCGTGCCGGGCGGTGGCATCTCGCCGGACAGCAGCCGGTGGATATCGTCGCGTCCGCCCTTCCTGCTGCCGGTGCGCGTGCTCGGCAAGCTATTCCGCCGCCTGTTCCTCTCCCGGTTGGTCGCGCTGCACGACGCCGGCCGGCTCGCCTTCTTCGGCGCAATTGCTCATCTCGCGGAACGGCGGGCATTCCTGCGCCACCTGTCGCCGGTCCGGAAGAAGCGCTGGGTGGTCTACGCCAAGGCGCCCTTCGCCGGACCGGAGGCGGTGCTCGCCTACCTGTCGCGCTACACGCACCGGGTCGCCATCTCGAACAGCCGCCTCATCCGCCTCGACGAGAGCGGCGTCACCTTCCGCTACAAGAACCATCGTCGCAAAGGCGCCGACCGGCAGCAGGTCATGACGCTCGCGACCGACGAGTTCATCCGCCGCTTCCTGCTCCACCTGTTGCCAAAGGGATTCCACCGCATCCGGCATTGCGGCCTGCTTGCCGGCTCTGCTCGCAAGGCCAGCCTCGCGCTTGCTCGTGAACTCCTGAACGTCGCCGCACCATCCGACGATGACACCACGGACGAACCGGACAACTTCCGCCCGCCATGCCCCTGCTGTGGCGGCCGCATGATCGTCATCGAGGTGTTCGAACGATGGAGGCAGCCGCGCGGACCGCCACACGGTTCCCCGTCGACCGGGAGCAGCACGCCATGACCCGGCATGGAATGGTTCAGCCTTCAGCTGCAGGCGTTCAGCCTCCGGCAACGGATCGACGCACGTCTATGGTGATTATCGACTCCGACAGACCCGCGCCCAGCCGCCCATCGTCCCGACAACACCGCGCGGACGCGCAACGATGCGGTCTGTCCGCATTCACCCCAGAGCTTCCCGACGGCGGTCGCGCCATCGCCGACATCTGCCGAAATCCGAAATCCCCATAGCCATCGCCTGTGGCCCGCGGGTTCCTTCCTCGGGGACTTTCGTACGCCTGCCGGCGCCCGAAACTCATCACGGAAGCGGACTGGCGGGTTCTGATTTCCCGATCTGGCAGAGCAGACATTCATTTCCGCACAACCATTGTCGTGACCTGACCCAATCCTGACCTTCAGGGACCCATTTTCCTTCCAGAAACCGGACATTGGGCCCAACCAGAACTGATGACCCACAGCGGACGCTCGCTTCTTCTGAAGCAGAATCAGACTACGCATCCATCTGTGCCCGCCGTATGTCGCGGGCCGGTGGTTTGCCGAACAGACGGCCGTATTCGCGGGTGAACTGAGGCACGCTCTCATAGCCCACCGCATATGCCGCCGAACTCACGCTCGTGCCATCGGCCAGCATCTGGCGCCGAGCCTCGATCAGGCGCAACTGCTTCTGGAATTGCAAGGGAGACAGCGTGGTGGTCTGGCGGAAATGCTGGTGGAAGGACGAGGTGCTCATCCCCGCGGCCTCGGCCAGTTCCTCGATGCGGATCGGCCGTGCATAGCTTTCGCGGATCATGGCGACCGCACGGGCGATGCGTTGTGCATGGCCATCGGCCCCGCCGAGGCTGCGGAGGGCCGATCCGTGCCGTCCCGCCAGAAGCCAGAAATGAATCTCGCGCAGCAACGGCCCTTGCAGGACCGGGAGGGCAAAGGGACGGTCCAGAAGCCGCATCAGACGCAGCGCCACATCGGCGACATCTGCGTCGGTCGGCTCCACTCGGACAGGCTTGCGCGGATCGCCCGGGACCGCCGCTATCTCGACCGCGAGTTCCCGCATAAGGACGGGGTCGAGTTCCAGCACCAGCGAATAGTAGGGCGCGCCGAGGGTTGCCTGCGTGATCTGGCTGACCGTGGGCACATCGGTCGAGATCAGCAGCGACTCGCCCGGACCGAATTCCAATGTCTCGGCCCCTATCGTGACCCGCTTGGCACCTTGTAACAGCATGGCCACCAGCGGCCGATTGACAGCCACCTGCAATTCGCCGGGCTGCATGGCGCGGATCGCGGTCAGACCGGGAATAGGCGTCGATGCCGCCCCGAAACGGTCGGCATGAGTGTCGGCAAAGCTGCGCACAAGGTCGAGAAGCGTTCGGCTCATTTGAGCAAGATGAAGGGTGGTGGCGCTTCAGGCAAGACCTGAAGAAGGATCAGGCAAGAAATCCGGACATTCTGGCAAATCCTGTGTGGCAAGGCCGATCCAGATTTTGCAGGAACAGGCAAGACTACGCGAGAAATCGGCAACAACTGGAGACGCTCTTGCCGCATGTTGTCCCCACCACTTCGGATGAAAGGACTTCCCGCATGACCAAGATCGCACTCGTCACCGGCGCCAACCGCGGCCTCGGCCGCAACACCGCTGTCAGCATCGCGCGGCATGGCCGCGACGTGATCGTCACCTATCGCGGCAACGCATCTCAGGCCCGCGAGGTTGTGGCCGAGATCGAAGCCCTGGGCCGTAAGGCGGTTGCTCTGCAGCTCGATCTCGGCGTGGTCGCTAGCTTCGCGGCCTTTGCCGAGACCCTGCGCGCGGCGCTGAAAGAGACCTGGGGCCGCGACAGCTTCGATTACCTGATCAACAATGCCGGCCACGGCGAATTCGCCATGATCGGCGATACGACCGAGGCGCAGTTCGACGGTCTGTTCGACGTCCATGTGAAGGGCGTCTTCTTCCTCGTGCAGGCGCTTCTGCCGCTCATCGCAGATGGCGGGCGGACCGTGAACTTTTCTTCGGGCCTGACCCGCGTGTCCTATCCGGGCTTCTCGGCCTATGCGGCCGCCAAGGGGGCGGTCGAAATCTTGACCGTCTATATGGCGAAAGAGTTGGGTGCACGCGGGATCACAGTGAACACGGTCGCGCCCGGAGCGATCGAGACTGATTTCGGTGGCGGGCTGGTGCGCGACAATGCCGAAGTCAACGCACAGTTCGCAGGGATGACCGCGCTTGGCCGCGTAGGGCTGCCCGACGACATCGGGCCAATGGTGGCAAGCCTTCTAGGCGAGGATAACCGTTGGGTTACGGCACAGCGGATCGAGGTTTCGGGTGGTCAGGCGATCTGATCAGTCGGACCCCCGACAACTGAAGCGCGCGGCCGTATGGCCGCGCGCATTGTCATTCCGCCGTCGGGAAAAGCCTCCTTTGGCCGTCGACTGAAGCTGAACGGCCGGATGTCCGCGTCCCGCCGGTTCAAACACCTGAGCCGCAGAACGCTCGAAATGAGCGCCGAACGACTGGCTGGGGTGGAAACTTGCCGAACGAACGGAGCTTCGGAACGACTTGGTCGTGCCATCAGCTGACAAGCTCACGCTGATGTGGTGGACACCATGGACCCTGTCGACTCGAACCGCTTAGTCAAGCTTAAGCCGAGCGCTGTGACGATCAGCAAGCAGCGAGTAGTTTCGTCTTCGACGGCGATCCCTACTGGACGAGTTCGCCTTCCATCACGAAACGGCGCTCGGTGGGACCGGTTGGCAGCAAACGAAAGCTTCCGGCGCCCTTGAGCTTCTCCAGCTTGCCGGTGCCGCCAACGACCTGCCACACTCCATTGTCCAGGAGCTTCGGCTTACCATCAGGCCCGGGGACGAACACCGCCTGGATGACCCATTTTATGTAGGCCTTGTTGCCATCCGTCGTAGCGAATTCCAGATAGCCGCGCGGTTCGCCGCCAACGCCTGGCACGACGTCGTGAGCGCCATATTCCTGAACGGTCGCGCCGGCGAGTGGACCCTGACCTTCGGACTTGCCTTCCCGTCGGACCAGCAAGAAGAAGTGCTTGCTCGCATCGGCGAAATCGAGCCGGATGGCTTCCTTCTGCGCGACAAGCGCCTCAAACTTCACCGGCTCGGCCTGAAGGGGAGACGCGATAATTAACAAAGGCGTCGCAACCGCAGTGATCGTGCTAAACCTCCTCATTGTGTTCTCCTTTGATTCGTCTCGAAAGCTCGGTGAACATGTCGAGAGCACGCAAGGACGTGCGTACCACGCGCGTTGTTTGGATGCGTCGAATGTAGATGTCACTGCCGCTCTCCCGCGAAGGCCTCTCGGGGCCTCGAGCTTCAAGAACAGAGCTGCAAAGACTACACGATCTCATGTCCTTGAGAAAGCGGTGTCAAGGCCTGCGCACGCCGATGCTTTGCAGAGACACGCAACGTCTTAGCCGGGTCAAAACTTGCCGCACACCTGCTCCAGAGGAACGGCAGAGAAGGGTCGGCACCTGCCGGAGCGCGAACGTCCGGTCCGGAGAACTGTCGGGAACGGCGGCTTATGGCGCGAGTACGACGTTGGTGATGGATCCTGCAATGTCCGCTTTCGAGAAGCCGGAAAAACAGTTTCTATGACCGACATTGCGAAGGGTTTCGGGTGCCGTCAGGCGTACGAAAGCCTCTCATGCAGGAACCCGCGGGCAGCAGGCGGCGAGCTATGGGGATTTGTGTTTCGAGGTGTGCCGGCGCCTGTCGCGAACGTCCGCGCGCGGTGCTGTCAGGGCGTCGAGGAAGTAGCCTTCCGGCCTGGTCGGGTAGCCTGTCGCGATGAGGACGGTGTGGTTTGGGTCCCGGGAGACTGGCGCCACAGCGAAGCGCACAGGCGTTTCCGTTGACCCGCGCCGGCGTAGCGCGGGTGTGTGGCCAGACCGGCCATGCCGGGTCATGGGGCGGTCTCCCGGTTCGTCATCCGTGCGCCCGGCGGTCCGCGCGGCTGGCTGCACCGTTCGAACACCTCGATGACGATCATACGCCCGCCGCAGCATGGGCACGGCCGGCGGAAGTCGTCCGGTTCCGCCGGAGGATCGTTCGTGACGGCAGGCGCGACCGCCAGCAGTTGGCGGGCGCGCGCGAGGCAGTCCTTGCGAGAGCCGCCTGCAAGCAAGCCATAGTGGCGGATGCGATGGAAGCCGCGCGGGAGGACATGGAGCAGGAAGCGGCGAATGAACTCGTCTGTGGCGAGCGTCATGACCTGCTGCCGGTCGGTGCCGTCGCGGCGGTAATCCTTATAGCGGAAGGTGACGCCAGCCTCTTCGAAGGCGATCAGGCGGCGGTTCGAGATCGCGGCCCGGTGGGTATAGCGCGACAGATAGGCGAGCACCGCCTCGGGACCGGCGAAGGGCGGCTTGGCGTAGACCACCCAGCGCTTCTTCTTGAGGGGAGCCAGGTGGCGTAGGAAGGCCCGTCGCTCGGCGAGGTGCGCCATCGATCCGAAGAAGGCGAGCCGTCCAGCATCGTGCAGTGCGATCAGCCGGGCGAGGAACAGGCGGCGGAACAATTTGCCGAGCACGCGCACCGGAAGGAGGAAGGCCGGGCGCGAGGAGATCCAGCGGGTCCCGTCGAGCGCGATGCCGCCGCCCGGCACGATCATGTGGACATGAGGATGGTGCGTCATTGCCGAGCCCCACGTGTGGAGCACGGCGGTGATGCCGATGCGCGCGCCGAGATGCTGGGGGTCCGCTGCTATCGTCAGCATCGTCTCCGATGCCGCGCGGAACAGCAGGTCATAGACCAGCGCCTTGTTGTGGAAGGCTATGACGGCGACCTCGGCCGGCAGCGTGAACACGACATGGAAGTAGCCCACTGGCAGCAGGTCGGCTTCGCGCTCGGCGAGCCATGTCCGCGCGGCCGCGCCCTGGCACCTGGGACAGTGCCGGTTGCGGCAGGAGTTGTAGGCGATGCGCCACTGGCCGCAGTCCTCGCAGGCCTCGACGTGACCGCCAAGGGCTGCGGTGCGGCAGTTCTCGATCGCCGACATCACCTTGAGATGCTGCTGGCTCAGGTGCCCTGCATGGGCGACCCGGTATCCGGGACCCGCAGCACGGAAGATATCGGCGACCTCCAGGTCCCCCCGCACCGGTTCAGCCGGGAGGCGTCTTGCCTTCCATCAGCGCCATCAGCCGGTCGAGCGGCCCTGCGACCGCGTGGATCGTCCGGGTCGAGACCTTGGTGTAGAGCGCTGTCGTTTCGAGCTTGCTGTGCCCGAGCAGCACTTGGATGACGCGGATGTCGATATCCTGCTCGAGCAGATGGGTGGCGAAGCTGTGCCGCAGCGTATGCGGGCTGACGCGCTTGCGGATACCGGCGACTTCGGCGGCTTCCTGAACCGCGCGATGTAGTTGCCGTGACGAGATCGGATCGGTGCAACTGCGCCCCGGGAACAGCCAGCCATGCGGAAGCATCACCCCGCGACGCTTGCCTTCGCGCCACCACAGCCGCAGCAGTTCCAAGAGTTGCGGCGAGAGCATGGCGTTGCGGTCCCTGCGTCCCTTGCCCTGTTCGACCCGGATCAGCATGCGTGTGCTGTCGATATCATCGACCTTGAGGTGCGCGACCTCCGATACGCGCAGGCCCGCGCCATAGGCAACACCGAGCGCGGCCTTGTACTTGATGCCAGGTGCTGCTTCGAGCAGCCGCGCCGCTTCCTCCACGCTCAGCACGTCTGGCAGCTTTCGTGGATAGCGCATGATCACCAGCACATGGGCCAGATCCCGCCGCTTCAGCGTCATCAGGAACAGGAACCGCAACGCTGAGACCGCGCCGTTGATGGTCGCAGGCCCGACGCCGTTCTCATGCTGATACAGCTGGAAGCGACGGATGTCCTCGGGCGTCGCAGTATCGGGAGAGCGTCGGAGGAAGGCTGCGAAGCGCCGGACGTGACGAACGTAGTCCTGCTGGGTATGGGGCCCCAGGCCCCGCATGAGCATATCTTGCTGCATGCGCTGGCGAAGCGGCGTAATCGGTGCATCGGTCGACAGAGTATCCATGGCAAGTTCCTCTCGTTGAAGGAACTCCATGGTCGGATCGCAGCTACTACCCGCTCAAGACCAATCCCTGTCGCACCATCTCAGAACGACGTGCCCCTCCCGCGAAGCGGGTTCGTGCATTGGGCGCAGAGCAGACGGTCGGCTTTCCAACCCTGAGCTACAAGAGCGGACCTTTGGTCGGCGCAAATGTCGTCCTGACGTGGCCCAATGCGGTCTTCCGTTGCGAGCGTCGCTTGCAGGAGCTGCGTCAAGTCGGTCGGAGGCCAATGGTATTTTCAATGGAACGCTAATATACATGGAAACTCCAACGAGCAGCGCCTGCCAGATACTTGAGGAATGCCATGCGAAGGCTCATCTTGACGGCGATGTGTATTGCCGCGGCAACAGCCGCCAGCGCCCATGATTGGTACGAAGACAAGATTGACCCACAGACCAAATTCAAGTGCTGCGGTGGTTCCGATTGCCGCGCCATACCTCGGTCTTCGGTGCGGTCCAGGGTAGACGGTGGTTACACTTATTTGCCGCATAATTTCACCATCCCACGGGACCGTGTACAGGAATCCCCGGACGGTCAATACCACATATGCGAAAATAAATATGTTGTAACCAATCAGCTGTATTGGCGTTGCTTCTTCGCACCTCGTGTCGAGGTGTCTATACTTCTAAAGCATTGACCGCGCATCGCTTCCGCAATTCACATCCGCAAGGTGCTAGTCCATTACTTCTGTCGGACTTTCTTCAAAATTGTCGAAGCCAGGCCGTGCGCGACTGCCCCAAGGATTTCATTGAATACATCGCGGCCACCGAGAGCCTGCGCACCCTAGGCATAACTCCATAGGGCACTGACGCGGGTGACTTCCGGCGGACTCCGCGAATTCGGTGACAGTCCAGATTTTATCGTGCCGGCACGGCCGTGGTTGTGTAGATTCGCTGTGTGGCCCGGCTCGCCCGCATTGTCGTTCCCGGTCCACTCGCCACCTGATGCAACGCGGTAACGGCTGGCGATTTCGACCACGATGGACAGCCAAGCGATAGGGGATAACTGGCGCGGGATCATCAGTGCTGTTCATGCGGGAGCAGCATTGGCCAGATGCGGTAGCTGCGGCTGCAGTCTCGAATTTGACGCATCAGCACTTGCAAATCGTCGGCCGAGGTCTTTTGCTCGCGCGATAGTTGCCCTTGACTGTTGGATGGTTGGCGAACAGATGAACAAAATCGATCGACGGCGGCCAGAGTCAGAAACGGACGCCACCGTAAATGCCGCGAGACTTGGAACTCGGCTGCGCCTCGCCCGCCAGACACGCGGCATGACGCTGAAGACGCTGGCTGCGGCTGCGAAGTGCTCGGAAAGCCTGCTGTCCAAGATCGAGAACGGCAAGGCTTCGCCATCCCTGCCCATGCTTCACCGTCTGGTCGAGGTTCTCGACACCAACATCGGCTGGATGTTCGAGCAAGTCGATGACGACGAGGCGATCGTATTCCGGGCGGGCGCAAGGCCTTTGATTGCGCTCGACGCGCTACGGCGTGGCGAAGGAATTTCGCTCGAACGCATCATTCCGTATTCGCCTGGCCACCTCTTACAATGCAACATCCATCACATCGAGGCCGAGGGCTCGAGCGAAGGTCCGATCCAGCATGCCGGCGAGGAAGTCGGCTATGTGCTCGCCGGCCGGATCGAATTGATCGTCGACGGCAAGAGCCATGCTCTCGCCACCGGCGATGCCTTCGTGTTCAGGTCGGAGCTGCCGCATCATTACCGCAATATCGGCAAGGAACGCGCCAGCATTTTCTGGGTCAACACGCCCGCGACTTTCTGAACAAGGCTCTGCGTTCATTTGGATTGACAAATATTCAAGTCTCTTGAATGTTTGCCTCGTGCCTGTAGCACCAACGGGACCAGCCGCGGTCTGGTCCGCAAGCAAGGGGAACCGAAATGCGTCTGTTCAAACTTCTCGCCGGCTGTGCCGCCGCCATTGCCATGGGCTCGGCAGCCATGGGATCGGCGCTTGCCGATACGTACGCTCTCGTCAACATCAACCAGCAGGCCCTGTTCTTCAACCAGATCAACGAGGGCGCGCAAAAGGCAGCCGACGCCGCCGGCGCCAAGCTGGTCATTTTCAACGCCAACAATGTGCCGAGCGCGCAGAACGACGCGATCGAGAACTACATCACGCAGAAAGTCGACGGCGTCATTCTGGTCGCCATCGACGTCAACGGCGTCAAGCCTGCGATCACCGCGGCTAAGGCGGCCGGCATTCCCGTCATAGCCATCGACGCGCAGATCCCCGACGGCGACAATATTTCGTTCATCGGCGTCGACAACACCAAGGCCGGCGAGGACATCGGCAAATTCTACGCCGACTATGTGAAGACCGAGATGGGCGGCAAGGCCAAGATCGGTATCGTCGGCGCACTCAATTCATTCATCCAGAACCAGCGGCTCGACGGCTTCAAGAAGGCGGTGACCGAAAGCGGCCAGGCCGTCACCTTCCTCGACACGGTCGACGGCCAGAACGTTCAGGAGACCGCATTGAGCGCTTCGGAAAACCTGATGACGGCCAATCCGGACATGAACTCGCTCTATGCGACCGGAGAGCCGGCCTTGCTCGGCGCCGTTTCGGCGGTGACCAGCCAGGGCCGCACCGGCGACGTCAAGGTGTTCGGCTGGGATCTGACCAAGCAGGCCGTTCAGGGCATCGATGACGGCTGGGTGGTGGCGGTCGTGCAGCAGGATCCGGCCGGCGAAGGCAAGGCTGCGGTCGAAGCGCTGGGCAAGCTCAAGAAGGGCGAGAAAATCGATCCGATCATCAATATCCCGGTGACGATCGTGACCAAGAAGAATGTCGACCGATACCGCGCGATGTTCAAGTAAACTGCGTCGGCGACCGAGCCGCGGCGCAGTCTGAGGCTGCGCCGCGGATGACTTGCAATCGCGTGGAATCCCAGATGAGCAGTGGCCAGACCTATCGGGTGCGGATGAGCGGCATCTCAAAGCGCTACAACGCCATCCAGACGCTCGATGACGTGTCGCTGACGCTGAAGCCGGGCGAGGTGCTGGGGCTGGTCGGCGACAATGGCGCCGGCAAGTCGACATTGAGCAAGGTGCTGTCGGGGGCTGTGGTTCCCGACGCCGGCACCATCGAGATCGACGGCAAGCCGGTGATCTTCAGCTCGCCGGCGGATGCGCGCGCGGCGCGCGTCGAGATGGTCTACCAGGACCTGTCGCTCTGCGACACGGTCGATGTCGCCGGCAATCTGTTTCTCGGCCGCGAGCCGCGCCGCCGCATCGCAGGCATTTCCTTTCTCGACAAGAAGCGCATGCACGACGAGACGCGCCAGATGCTCGATCGGCTCGGTATCGTCATTGCCGACACGCGGCTCAAGGTTGAAAACCTCTCCGGCGGGCAGCGCCAGTCGATCGCGATCGGCCGCGCCGCCTCGTTCGAGCCGGCCGTGCTGATCATGGACGAGCCGACGGCAGCGCTTGCCGTGGCCGAAGTCGAGGCGGTGCTCGAACTGATCCGCGCGGTCAGTGCGCGCGGTGTCAGCGTCATCCTGATCACCCACCGGCTGCAGGATCTGTTCCTCGTCTGCGATCGCATCCAGGTCATGTATGAAGGGCGCAACGTCGCCGAGCGGCTGATCGGCGAGACCAATATCGAAGACGTGGTCAATCTGATCGTCGGCCGCAAGTTCAGCGCGCGCTCCGCCACCAATGGCTATCGCGGTGGAGCGCCGGCATGAGCGACGCGATCCACGCCGCCCAGCCCTCACGGGTGCGCAAGGGCACCTGGCGCGATGCGCTGCTCGCCAATGGCAGTGTCGTCTCGATCGCGCTGTTCTTTCTGGTCGTCTGCATCATCTTCTCGGTTGCGACCGACGCCTTTCTGACATCGCCCAATCTGTTGAACATCCTGCGGCAGTCGGCGCCGCTGCTGATCGTCGCCGCGGCAATGACTTTCGTCATCACCACTGGCGGCATCGATCTTTCGGTCGGCTCCGTACTGGCGCTGGTGGCGACGCTGTCGGCGACGCTTTTGCAGTTCGGCCTGCCATGGCCAGTCGTTATCCTCGCCATGTTGGCGCTCGGTGCCTTGCTTGGCGCGGTGCAAGGCTATTTCATCGCCTATGAGGGCATCCCGTCCTTCATCGTCACGCTTGCCGGGCTTTCGGTGATCCGTGGCGTGGCGCTGCTGATCACCGGCGGCTATTCCATCCCCATCGAGCCCGGAAGCACTTTCACCGTGCTGGGCCGCGCCTGGTTCCTTGGCGTGCCGGTGCCGGCGCTGATCGCGCTGGCGATCCTGGCCATCGCCTATCTCGCCTTCAACGAGACGCCGTTCGGCCGCTATGTCACCGGCATCGGCGCCAACGCCGAGGCGGTGCGGCGTGCCGGCGTCAACACGCGGCAGACGACGCTCTTCGTCTATGTGATTTCCGCCACCGCGGCAGCCCTTGCCGGGATCATCATTGCTGCCCGGCTTGGATCGGGATCCTCGAATGCCGGACAGGGTTTCGAGTTGGAAGTCATCGCTGCCGTCGTGCTCGGCGGCACCAGCCTGTTCGGCGGCCGCGGAACGATCATCGGCACGGTGCTCGGCGCGCTGACCGTGGCCGTCCTCGGCAACGGCCTGATCCTGGCGCATCTGTCGCCTTTCCTGACGCCGATAGTCACCGGAACGATCATCCTGATCGCCATCTGGCTGAACTTCCGCCTGTTTCGCGGCGCCGTGCGGAGCCGTTGAGCCGATGAGCGATCTGTTCGATGACGCGGTGCCCACGCAACGGCTGCCAATCGGGGTCGAAACCGGCCATGTGATGACCGTGCTCGGCCCGGTTCCGGTCGAGGAAATGGGCATCACGCTGATGCACGAGCACATCTTGCTCGATGGCGCGCGCAGCTGGAAATGCCCCTGCCATCCCGATGACATTGCGATCGCCGAGCAGCCGGTGAACATCGAGATCATCGGCGAGTTGCGCATGAACCCTTACGTCAACCGCGACAACGTTTCGCTGGACGACGCCGACCTGGCGCTGTCGGAGCTGCAGCGCTATCGCGCGCTGGGCGGCCACACCGTCGTCGATGCCACCAATATCGGAATCGGCCGCGACCCCGAAAAGCTCGCCCGCATCAGCCGCATGTCCGGCCTGAAGATCGTCATGGGCACCGGCTTCTATCTCGAGCACACCCATCCCGAATGGCTGAAGGCGATGGATGTGGACGCCGTGACCGAGTTCATCGTCAACGATGTCGGCGGCGGCGAGACGCAGCCGCCGATCATGGCCGGGCTGATCGGCGAGGTCGGCGTCAGCAAGGATTTCACCGCCGAGGAACGCAAGTCGCTGCGAGCTTCGGCGCGCGCCTCGCGCATCACCGGCGTGCCGCTGTCGATCCATCTGCCAGGCTGGGAGCGGCTGGCGCACGACGTGCTCGATATCGTCGAGGCCGAAGGCGCCGATCTTCGCCACACCGTGCTCTGCCACATGAACCCGAGCCACGACGATCCCGATTACCAGAAAAGCCTCGCCCGGCGCGGCGCGTTCCTCGAATACGACATGATCGGCATGGACTATTATTACGCCGACCAGGACGCGCAATCGCCCTCCGACGAGGAGAATGCACGCGCCATCGCGAACCTTGTCGAGGCAGATTTGGGCGACCGCCTTCTGTTGTCGCAGGATGTGTTCCTCAAGATCATGCTGACGCGCTTCGGCGGCTTCGGCTATGGCTATATCCTGAAGCATTTCATACCGCGCCTGAAACGCCACGGCGTCGAGCAGGCGGCCATCGACCGCATGCTGATCGCTAATCCAAGGAGCGTATTCGCGCGGCTCTAAATGGCCTCGAGTTACGACGGGAGTTCAAATGTCCAAGAAGAAAATCCTGCTTGCCGGCGAATCCTGGGTGTCGACCGCGACCCATATCAAGGGTTTCGATCAGTTTCCGACCGTTACCTACCACACCGGCGCGGACGAGTTGCTGGACGCGCTGAAGGCGACCGACTTCGACGTTACCTTCATGCCGGCACATGAGGCGCAGCGCGGCTTTCCTCAGACCATGGAGGCGCTGTCGGCCTATGACGCGGTCGTGCTCTCCGACATCGGCGCCAACACGCTGCTGCTGCATCCCGACACCTGGGTCCACTCCAAGCCGACGCCGAACCGCCTGCGCCTGCTGCGCGATTACGTCAGCGGTGGCGGCGGTCTATTGATGTTCGGCGGTTACTACAGCTTCCAGGGCATCAATGGCGGCGCGCGCTACCGCAAGACCCCGGTCGAGGACGTGCTGCCGGTGAATTGCCTGGCCTACGACGACCGCGTCGAGGTTCCCGAAGGTTTTGCGCCTGTGCCGAAACCAGGGTCGAGCCATCCCATCCTCAGGGGCCTCGGCTCGGACTGGCCGATCCTGCTCGGTTTTAACGAGGTGACGCTGAAGGACGATGCGGAAGTTCTGGCCAGCGTGTCGTCGGACTATGGCTCGCTGCCGCTGCTTGTCACCGGCCATTACGGCAAGGGCCGCACTGTGGCCTGGACATCCGATGTCGGGCCGCATTGGCTGCCGCCGCAATTCATCGCCTGGTCAGGCTACAAAACTCTGTTCGAACAGATGCTGGGCTGGGCGACCGCTGAGAGCTGAGCCATGCATGTCCACGTCCTCGGCAATGCCTGCGTCGATACCGTGTTTCGCGTCGGCCGCTTCCCTGCCGCGGGCGAGACTTTGAATGCCGTGAGCTATGCCGACGGGCTCGGCGGCAAGGGCGCCAACCAGGCGGTCGCGGCAGCGCGGACTGGTGCAGAGGTGACGTTCTGGACGGCGCTCGGCAAAGACCGGGCAGGCACATGGATCAGGAGCCGTCTCGACAGCGAACTGTCAGACCTTGAGGTGAGCGAATTCGAGCTGCCGAGCGACCGCTCGACCATCGTCGTCGATCGAGGCGGAGAGAATTTCATCGTCAGCGGCGTCGCCTGCAGCGAAGCCTTCGACCCGGTTGCGCAGACAGCACTTGTCCGCTGGATCGCGCCCGGCGACATCCTCGTCTGCCAGGGAAATTTGCGGGCTGCCGTGACCAACGCCTGCCTCGGGGCAGCAAGGGAAAACGGCGCACGCACCGTTCTCAACGCCAGCCCGATCGATGCGATTTCGCTGCCCGATCTCGGCCTGGCGGAGGTTTTGGTTGTCAACCAATCCGAGGCGAAAACCCTGACCGGCCGGGACGATATGACAGCAGCCGCCGGCGCGCTGGTAGCCAAAGGCGCGGGCACCGTCGTCATCACGCTCGGTGCCGCCGGCTGTCTCGTGCTTGGCCGGGGCCATGAAAAGCCGCTTCGTTTGCCGGCGCCGCAGGTCGAGGCGCTCGACACCAGCGGCGCCGGCGATGTGTTCTGCGGCTGCCTCGCCGGCGGGCTTGCGCGGGGCATGCCGGTCACCTCGGCGCTGGAGCTTGCGCTCGCGGCCGCCGCGATCGCCGTGACACGGCCGGGCACGCTGGCATCCTGTCCTTCCGCCTCCGAGATGGCGGTGCTCATCGATCAAATGGAGCTCTCATGACCCAGATCGGCCAATCCGGCGGCGACGCGCTTCTAGACCTTTTCGGCCGCACCAAGGTGGTGATCGGCGTCGTTCACCTGGCGCCGCTGCCCGGCGCGCCGCGCTATAACGGCGCGGCCGTGGAAGTGATCTACCAGCGCGGGCTCGATGACGCCAAAGCCTATCTCGACGGCGGCTGCGACGGCGTTATCGTCGAGAACCATGGCGACATTCCCTTCGCCAAGCCTGACGATATCGGGCCGGAGACGGCGGCCTATATGGCGGTCGTCTCCGACCGCATCCGCCGCGAGCTCGGCAGGCCGATCGGCATCAATGTGCTGGCCAATGCCGCGATCCCGGCCTTGGCGATCGCCAGCGCTGCCGGCGCTGGTTTCGTCCGCGTCAACCAATGGGCGAACGCCTATGTCGCCAATGAGGGTTTTGTCGAAGGCGAGTCGGGCCGCGCGGCGCGCTACCGCGCCAGGCTGCGCGCCAACGGCATCCGCATTTTCGCCGATGCCCATGTCAAGCACGGCGCACACGCCATCGTCGCCGACCGTCCGGTGGAGGAACTGGTCAAGGACCTGGTCTTCTTCGATGCCGATGCGATCATCGCCACCGGCCAGCGCACCGGCCACGCCGCGGATTTGGGCTACATAAGCATGATCAAGCAGGCCGCCGGCCTGCCGACGCTGGTCGGCAGCGGTGTCACGGCGGACAACGCCAGGGATATCCTCGCCATTGTCGACGGGATCATCATCGCCAGCGCGCTGAAGCACGACGGCGTCTGGTGGAACCAAGTCGACTCTGCTCGAGTAAAGGCGTTCATGGGTGGTCTGAAGCGATAGCTGACTTCAACCGCCTACCCCACCGAGGGGCTCGGACCACCTCCATCAGAGACGACGGACGGGCCCAGGATACTGCGCGACCAGATCGTCGACGGTCAGCCATGTAATGCCTTCCACAATCGATTGAGCAATCAGGATCCGATCGAAGGGGTCCTTGTGGATGGGTGGAAGCGCCTCCATCGACGTAAAAGACGCGCATCGACCCTGAAGTCAGGGCGGCCCAGACCGCGTTTGATGGCAATCTCACAGAGACTTGCGGCGCTGAAGGTCAGGTGGTGTCGACATTCTCGATCTCAGCAAGGGCGGCGGGCGGGAGCTTTCCGGGCTCGCCTGCCGCCCAGAGCAGAAGATGGGTATTGAGCAGAAGCTTCATGCGTCGCCGCCAAACAGCTTCTCGACTTCCTCATCGGCCATGCGATCAAAATCGTCCGGAACTGAAAACTGCCCGGCCATAAACCCCACGCGACGCATTTCGCCGGCCGCAGGTGCGTCCAGGGCAACGACCTTGACCATCGGCTTGCCGGATTTGGCGATGATGAAGGATTCGCCTTTGGCCGCCCTGTCGACAAGACGAGACAGATGCGTCTTGGCCTCGCGAATATTGACGGTGCGCATTGCGGGTCTCATGACTTAGTCCAAGCAGCTTAGTCTACTCAGGCCTGATCTCAAGTGTGTATCTGTCGGCGAATAGGATGGGGCGGATCCACTTGCCCATGTCCTCGAGCAAAAGCCGTGGCAGATCTTCGTGCAGCCGCCTGGGCGGACGCCAATGCTTGTGTGAACCGCTCGCGCGCTCTTGAGCGCCACCAGCTTCTTCTGCTCCACAGGCGGCGTCAGGGGCCCGGCGGATGGGACAGAATAAGGGAGATCTCAACGCTGAGAACCCGTATCAGCTGACCGCGCCTGGGCACCTCGACGCAATCGAGGCGATTGAAAATGGGCAATGCCTCAAACTAGGGCGTCGAGGCCTACGCTCTCGGCGCCCGTATCGGCATCACCGCCGTCCTCCACACATGGGCTCCGCGATGACCCACCATCCGCACGTGCACATGATCGTGCCGGGCGGCGACGTCACCCGGCTCGATCGATGATAGTCGAGCGGCTACTAGGCCGGCAACGCGCCGGATCTCTTTGCCGTCCAGGTGGCGATAAAATCCATCAGGCCGGGATTGAGGCAATCGTAGGGTTCGAGCCCGATCGACTTCAGCTGTGACCGGATGCCGTCCATGCGGCTCGGATCGACACCGGATTCGATGATCGACGAGACAAAGGCGGTGAAGCCTGGAGGCGACCAGCCATCCTCCTGGAAGCGCTCCGGATGGATGAAGGACAGCCCCTTGAAAGCGTGGTCGCGCTCGACCGGGCCGTGCATGTGGACGCCGCAGCCGGTGCAGGCATGGCGCAGGATCAGCGCGCCCGGATCGACCACCTTCAGCTTGTCGCCGTTTTCGGTCACCGTCACGTCGTTTGTAGCGGCAACCGCCACGACCGAGAACAGTGCGCCTTCCGGCTTCCAGCATTTGGTGCAGCCGCAGGCATGGTTATGGGCGATCTGGCCCTTGACCTTCACCTTGACCGGGTTGCTGGTGCAGGCGCAGACCAGCGTGCCGCCGGCAAAGTCGGGCTTTTCCCTGGGCAGCCCATTGTCGATTTTAGGATGCAGTTTTTCCGGCATTTTTGTCTCCTCCCTTGTTGAACATCTGCATTTTTCGGCCGCTGGCTGGTGAGCCGGCGGCTTTCTCCTCCTCAGTAAACCACCACGCTCCTGATCGACTTGCCTTCATGCATCAGGTCAAAACCCTTGTTGATGTCCTCGAGCTTCAGCGTGTGGGTGATCATCGGATCGATCTCGATCTTGCCGGCCATGTACCAGTCGACGATCTTCGGCACGTCGGTGCGGCCGCGCGCGCCGCCGAAGGCGGTGCCCATCCAGGTGCGGCCGGTGACCAGCTGGAACGGCCGCGTCGAGATCTCCTGGCCGGCGCCGGCAACGCCGATGATGACCGACTTGCCCCAGCCGCGATGCGACGATTCAAGCGCTTGCCGCATGACTTTGGTGTTGCCGGTGCAGTCGAACGTGTAGTCGGCGCCGCCGATCTGGTCGGCGCCGCGCTTGGTCATGTTGACGAGATGAGCCACGATATCGCCGTCGATCTCCTTCGGATTGACGAAATGCGTCATGCCGAATTTCTCGCCCCATTCCTTCTTGTCGTTGTTCAGGTCGACGCCGATGATCATGTCGGCGCCGGCAAGGCGCAAGCCCTGGATGACGTTGAGGCCGATGCCGCCGAGGCCGAAGACGACGGCGGTCGCGCCTTGCTCGACCTTGGCCGTGTTGATCACAGCACCGATGCCGGTGGTGACGCCGCAGCCGATGTAACAGATCTTGTCGAACGGGGCGTCGGCATTGACCTTGGCCACCGCGATCTCGGGCAGCACGGTGAAGTTGGAGAAGGTCGAGCAGCCCATATAGTGGAACAGCTTGTCCTTGCCGATCGAGAAGCGCGAGGTGCCGTCGGGCATCAAGCCTTGCCCCTGCGTGGCGCGGATGGCGGTGCACAGATTGGTCTTGCGCGACAGGCAGGACGGGCACTGCCGGCATTCCGGCGTATAGAGCGGGATGACATGGTCACCCTTCTTGACCGAGGTGACGCCCTTACCGACGTCGACGACGATGCCGGCGCCCTCATGGCCAAGGATCGCCGGAAACAGGCCTTCCGGGTCGGCGCCCGACAGCGTGAACTCGTCGGTGTGGCAGATGCCGGTTGCCTTGATCTCGACCAGCACCTCGCCCTCACGGGGACCTTCGAGGTCGACCTCCATGATCTCCAGCGGCTTTCCGGCGGCGACGGCGACAGCGGCGCGCGTTTTCATCAGGCAATCCTCCCAAGACAACCCATAGAGTTTCACATTCCGGCATTGCTGCGGATGATCTCGGAGTCGAAGACCGCAACACGCTCATTCACCGCCGTATCTCCCCGAAAAGCTATAGGACTAAAGCAGACACGTAAGTCCACTTGCAGGGCTTTGATAAATCTTGTGGGGTCCGCTAAGCTCATTGTGGGCACCTTGAATTCGCGCTGGTCCGGGAACAATCGGACTTTAGTGCAAGAATGGGCAGTTTTATCGATGACGAGCGCGGTGCCAGGCACTCTCGCGGCCTTTTTGTGCTTTTTTTTCCAGACCGCCAATGTTGCGGACGTGATGGCCCAGGAAGCGACGGGCAAGCAACCCGTCGCAACCGACAGGCCGGAAAGAAAGATAACCGAAATCAGAATAGGTTATTTGCGGGCCTACGCGCCGCAACTGGCGCTTTCGCTGCTGGACCTGCCGCCACGCGACGAAGGTGTCGCCGGCGCCAATGTGGCGATCAGCGATAACAATACGACAGGAAAGTTCCTCAGCCAGAAATTCAGCCTCGACATAGCCGAGGTCAAGCCGGACGCCGACGCGGTTCGGGCGTTCAACGATCTGATCGCCAAAGGTGACCGCTATGTTGTCGCGGACCTCTCGGCCAGGCAATTGCTGTCGATCGCCGATATCGCCCGCGACAAGGGCGTTCTGGTCTTCAATGTCGGCGCCACTGACGACAGCCTGCGCGAGGAAGACTGCCGCATAAACATTTTCCATGTGGCGCCGACGCGAAGCATGCTGGCCGACGCGCTGGCGCAGTATCTCGTGGTAAAGAAATGGCCGAATTGGGTGCTGCTCTACGGTTCGCACGAGCGGGATCATCTCTATGCGGCCGCGTTGCGCCGCGCGGCGGCTCGCTTCGGCGGTCAGATCGTCGCCGAGAAAGAATTCAAAGACACTGGCACGGCGCGCCGCACCGACACTGGCGCCACGCAGATACAGCAGCAGATTTCCGTGTTCACGCAGGATCTGCCGGAGCATGACGTGGTGCTTGTCGCCGATGAGAGCGAGGTGTTCGGAACCTATGTGCCCTACCGCACCTGGACACCGCGGCTGGTCGCTGGCACGGCCGGTCTTGTCGCATCGTCCTGGCATCCCGCGAGCGAGCAATGGGGTGGCATTCAAATGCAGAGCCGTTTCCTGAGGACGACCGGCCGCCGAATGCTGTCCAAGGATATGTCGGCCTGGACGGCGGTGCGGGCGGTGGGCGAGGCCAGCACGCGGACCAATGGCGACGATCCGAAGAAGATCAGCGACTATATCCGCTCGGACGATTTCTCGGTCGCCGCCTTCAAGGGACAGAAGCTGACCTTCCGCAAGTGGAACCATCAGCTTCGCCAGCCAATCCTGCTCGGCGACACCGAATCGGTGGTCTCGACATCGCCACAGGAGGGTTATCTCCACCAAATCTCCGAGCTCGATACGCTCGGCGTCGATCAGCCGGAAACGAAATGCGTCCTTAAGTAGAACCAATCGGGAGGAATTTTCGTGCAGAGACGAGCTTGCGCACTCGCCATTCTCGCGACCGGCTTCATGGCCAATCCGGCGTGGGCTTACACCGTTTATGTCTCCAACGAGAAAGACAATACGGTAACGGTCGTCGACACGGCGACGATGCAAGTGGTGAAGACCGTCGAAGTCGGCCAGAGGCCGCGCGGTATCACCATCTCGCACGACGGCAAGTTCATCTATTTGTGCGCCAGCGATGACGATACGATCGAAATCATCGATACCGCGACGCTGCAGATCGTGGGCACGCTGCCATCGGGCCCAGATCCCGAACTGTTCGTGCTTTCGCCGGACGGCAAGACGCTCTACGTCGCCAACGAGGATGACAATCTCGTCACCGCGATCAACATCGAGAGCAAGCAGGTCATGACCGAGATTCCCGTTGGGGTGGAGCCTGAAGGCATGGCCGTCAGTCCCGATGGCAAAACCATGGTCAACACCTCCGAAACCACCAGCATGGCGCATTTCATCGATACCGACAGCCATGAGGTGACCGACAATGTTCTGGTCGACACGCGTCCGCGTTTTGCGCAATTCAAGCCCGACGGATCACAGATCTGGGTCAGTGCCGAAATCGGCGGCACCGTCAGCGTCATCGACAGTTTCAAACGCGAGGTGGTGAAGAAGATCCAGTTCGCGATTGCGGGACTGCGGCCCGAAACCATCCAGCCGGTCGGCATCGCGATCAGCGTCGACGGCAAGAAAGCCTATGTCGCGCTCGGCCCAGCCAACCACGTCGCCGTCATCAATACCGACACCTACGAGGTGGAAAAATACATCCTGGTCGGCCAGCGCGTCTGGCATCTCGACTTCACCCCCGATCAGAAGACGCTGATCACCACCAACGGCAATTCCAACGACATCACCTTCATCGACACGGCGACCGACGAGCCGGTTCAATCGGTCACGGTGGGCCAGCAGCCTTGGGGCGTGGCCATATCGCCCCACTAGACCGCAGCGATTATCAGGGAGGCCGACATGACAAATCTTTGCCGCTGGGATGTTGCAAGTGCACTAGATAACCAGCGCGCCCCGAAGGAGCCAGCGGCATGCAACATGTGAGGACAAGCGGACCTGGAGAGGAGGTGGCGGCGCTCGATGTTGCCGGTATCAGCCATTCCTATGGTCCGAAGCGGGCGCTCCACGACGTCTCATTCTCGATCGCGCCGGGAACTTTCACCGTTCTGCTCGGCCTCAACGGCGCCGGCAAGACAACTTTGTTCTCACTGATCAGCCATCTTTACGGCACTCGCCGCGGATCGATCCGCATCTTCGGCCATGACGTCAGCCGCGCTTCGGGCGAAGCGCTCAGACGTGTCGGCATCGTGTTCCAGGCACGCACGCTCGACCTCGACCTCAGCGTCCACCAGAACCTCTCCTATCACGCCTCGCTGCATGGCATTGGCGGACACCAAGCCCGGCAGCGCATTGCCGCGCTGCTCGATACAGTCAACATGCAGGGCCGTCAGCATGACAAGGCACGCAGTCTTTCCGGCGGCCAAATGCGGCGCATCGAGATCGCGCGGGCGCTGCTCCACCGCCCTTCCCTGCTGCTGCTCGACGAGGCGACGGTCGGTCTCGACATCCAGTCGCGTGCGGGCATTCTTGCCACCATCCGCAAGCTCGTCGAAACCGAGGGCATCGGCGTGCTGTGGGCGACGCATCTGATCGATGAGGTCGAAGACGGCGACCATGTCGTCGTGCTGCGGCAGGGCGACCTGGTTGCCAAGGGTAAGGTGGCCGATGTCGTTGGGACGAGCGGTGCCAGTTCGATCCGCGACGCCTTTTCCAGGCTCAACCGCATCGAAACAAGCGGCATCGCGGAGATGTCGCCATGAGCGCTCCCGCAATGCCCGCAAAAGTCGCCGCCCTCACGCCGGTGAAGTTCGAACAATTTGGGCTCCGCCACTACCTCATTTGCCTCAAAGGGATCGTCGTGCGGGAGTGCCTGCGCTTCCTGCATCAGCGCGAGCGCTTCATATCCTCGCTGGTTCGGCCGCTCGTCTGGCTGTTCATTTTTGCAGCCGGATTCCGGCAGGTGCTCGGTGTATCGATCATCCCGCCCTACAAGACCTACGTGCTCTACGAGGTCTACATCACGCCGGGCCTGTGCGGCATGATTCTGCTGTTTTCGGGTATGCAGTCTTCCCTGTCGATGGTCTATGACCGCGAAATGGGCAACATGCGCACCCTGCTGGTCAGCCCCTTCCCGCGTTGGTTTTTACTGATCTCGAAGATGCTCGCCGGTGTCGCCGTGTCGATCGCGCAGGTTTACGCGTTCCTGATCGTTGCTTGGTTCTGGGGCGTCAATGCGCCGCCGCTTGGCTATCTCACCGTACTGCCGGCGCTGTTCCTGTCAGGCATGATGCTGTGCGCGCTCGGCATGCTTTTGTCCTCGATGATCAAGCAGCTCGAAAACTTCGCCGGCATCATGAACTTCGTCATCTTTCCCGGCTATTTCGCTTCTCCGGCACTCTATCCCTTGTGGCGTATCCAGGAGGCTAGCCCCCTGCTCTACAAAATCTGCCTCGCCAATCCGTTTACTTACGCCGTCGAACTGATCCGCTTCGCCTTCTACGGCCAGGTTGAGTGGCTGTCGCTGGGCGTCGTTGCCGGCTGCACGCTGCTGTTCCTTGCCGCCGCCATCATCGCCTACGACCCTTCGCGCGGCCTGATGACCCGCAAACAGGACACGGGAGGAAATGCCTGATGGCACGAATGAGCCTTGTTCGCGGCCTGGCTCTGGTTGCCATGCTCGCGCCGGGCGTCAACGCCATGGCAGCCAACCCCGATCCAGACTGGCCCTGCATACAGCGCAAGGTGCCGCAACTCTCGCTCGGCCAGATCTGGAGCGGACCGGACCTTCCTTCAGCGGCGAAGGACTGGTCGAAGGACCCCACCATCTCCGCCCTGGTCGAGGAGCTGGCAGCTCGCCGGATGCCGATTGCGGAAGCTCAAGAGAAGATCAAGCATTTCGCCGCCTCCTTGCCGGCCGAGCAACTTGCACCCAAAATGGCGATGCTGGTGCAAGGCATGTTCGATCACATGGACGCCGAGCGCTCGCAGGTGATCTCCGGCATTTCCCGTTACGCCCACAAGCAGCTCGAAATGGCCGCCGCGTTGCGCAAGGAAGCGTCCGATGTCGATGCGTTGCGGGCAAAGCCGGATCCAGATCCCGAAGAAATCGAGCGGCGAACCGAACAGCTGAAATTCGCAACGCGAATTTTCAATGAACGCGTCCAATCACTGACTTACGTCTGTGACGTGCCGACGATAATCGAGCAGCGGCTTTATCAATTGTCCAAGGTCGTCTCGGAAACGCTCGCCGCGAAGAAGTAGAACCTCATTCGATCTTCGCGGCGGATATCACGATCCGCGGCCGGGCAGCACGCGCCAGCGCTGAACGAAATAACCGGGATGCGTCCCGATCCACTGGGCTACCAGCGACTGCGCCTGCATGAAGGCGGTCCCGGGATTCATCGCCAAGCCGTCCACCATCTGTTCGCGTTGTTCACAGGTCTGCGGCACATCCGTCAGGCAGACCATCATAACGAGCGTGTAAAGCATTACCCCTTGTCCCCCTCGAATCCCGAACCCCATGCCCGGGAGTTTCTGTGATACCGACCAGTCTGCAGGGGTCGCACATACGGATCGCTTACGGGTGTGAAAAGAACGTGGCCCCCGCTCTTTCGCGCCGCAATATAACATGACGCTAATCTAACGCCAACGACCGCAGGGCTCGGTCGCGGACGCGAGCGCATCGAAGACGCGCGTCCGGCTGTGCCAATGCCAAAAAAGTGAACTCGGGGAACGCGCTCTCCCACGGGTTCGACCGAAACAGGAGTATCATTGTTGTCGACCTCAGACCGGCAGCCCGTTCTGCTTTCGCAGGCTTTTGTCGAATGCGGATGCCGGGACGAAACGGCGCAGGAAACTGACCTGGCGCGCCATTTTTCCAGCCGCATAGCGCCTCTTCGGAGCGGGATCGGTCGCAGCCGCCAAAACGGTCCTGGCTACCACTTCCGGCGCATCGCCTTTTTCCATCGCTTTCCGCACAGCTGCATTCATGCCGGCGCGCGCAGAGTCGTAGATATCAAGCAACTGGTCCGGCCTGGCGAGATTTTCTTCAAATGAGGTGCGGGTATAAGCGGGCTCCACCAACACGACGCGAATTCCGAAAGTACGCAGTTCGTGGTCGAGCGATTCGGAATAGCCCTCAACGGCATGCTTGGTCGACGAATAAAGCGCGAAATAGGGAGCTGGAATGAACCCCTGCACCGAGCTCAAATTGACGATTCTGCCCTTGCCTTGACGGCGCATTGTCGGCAACACCGCTTTGGTTACTCGCATAACGCCAAAGACGTTCACGTCAAATAATGACTTGGCCTGGGCCATCGAGGACTCCTCCGCGCCACCAAGCAGGCCAACGCCGGCATTGTTTACGAGCAGGTCGATGCGCCCGGTCTCGGCCAGGACGTCCTGGACAAGTTTCGCCACGGACGTGTCATCGGTCACGTCGCAGGCCAGCATGGTAACGCCGTCGGATCCGCCGGCGACGGCGCGACGGCTGGTTCCGAACACGCGAAAGCCCGCGTCCTGCAGGGCTTTGGCCGTCGTGTGCCCGATGCCGCTGGATGCCCCGGTCACCAGGGCGACGCCTAGATTGGTCTTGTTCATGGAGGTCATTTCTTTCTTCGTATTGGATTGGCGTGGGAGAAGTCCGAAAGGTCGGAGCGAAAGGCGTCAATCATGAGCGCCTCCGGTACTCGCGCCGGCCAGATCATCCGTCCAGCGCCGGAACAGCGCGCTGGCATTAACGCCTCCGAAGCCGAAGCCATTGGAGATTGCATAGCCCATCGCCACCGGCCGGGCCCGGTTTGCGACGAAGTCGATCCCGTCGCCGGCCGGATCGGGAGTGCTCAGATTGAGGGTCGGCGGTGCCATCTGATCCCTGAGTGCCAGGATTGCGAAGATAGCTCCGAGCCCGCCGGCGGCTCCGAGCAGGTGTCCAGTCGCCGATTTCGTTGCACTGACAGCTATCGCGAAATCGCGCCCGAACACGCTCTTGATCGCTTCGATCTCACCCAGGTCGCCCACCGGCGTGGAGGTCGCATGGGCGTTGAGATGACGAATCTCGCGCGGCGAAATCCCTGCTTGGGCGATTGCGATCTCCATGGCCCGACGCGCACCGTCGCCGTCCTCGGGACCGGAGGTGACGTGATGAGCATCAGCCGTCGTGCCGTAGCCGACAAGCTCGGCCAGCGGTCTTGCGCCGCGCGCCAGCGCGTGGCTCAATTCCTCGATGACCAGCATGCCGGCTCCTTCGCCCATGACGAAGCCGTCGCGCGACTTGTCGAACGGTCGGGAGGCCTCCTCAGGACGGTGATTAAAGGAGGTCGAAAGAGAGCGTGCCGCGGCAAACCCACCGAGGCTGACAAGATTCATGCATGCTTCCGTCCCGCCGCACACGGCAATATCGGCTTCATTGGCGCGGATTAGGCGAGCCGCATCGCCGATCGCCTGAATGCCGGCCGCGCACGCCGTCACCGGTGCACCGAGCGGACCTTTGAAGCCATAGCGGATCGAGATGTGGCCTGCCGCGAGGTTCACCAGGAAGGACGGCACCGTAAAAGGTGATAGACGGCGGACGCCGCGCCGGTCGACCGTGCGCACCGCCTCGGTTATGGCCGGGAACCCGCCGACGCCCGAAGCGATGATCGTGGCCGTGCGCAAGCGATCCGCTTCCGAGGCGGGGGCCCATCTTGCTTGGGCGAGCGCCTCTTCTGCCGCCGCCAGCGCAAAGAGAATGAACCGGTCTACCTTGCGCTGATCCTTCGGCGGAAGGACGGCTTCCGGATCGAAACCAGCGTCCGGATCTTCTTCTGTGGAGGGCACCACCCCGCCGACCTTCGCCGGCAGGTCGCCCACCACACGATCCGCAAGCCTCCGGATGCCCGAGCGGCCCGCCAGGAGACGCGACCAGGACGTTTCAACATCGGCAGCAAGGGGCGTGACCGCTCCCATGCCCGTAACAACAATCCGTCGCATCTATTTTCCTATTAGTTTGGGCGCGCCGCCGGCGCAGCCACGCCGTTCAAGCGCCGGCTGATTCACGAACCTGATTGGCCGCCGCATCCAGAAAGGCCTGCGCGAGGTCAGGATCGTTGATGACGCGCGATAACATCAGCGCACCGACCATCGTCGAGAGAATGGCCATGGCCTTGCCATCGAACTCCCCGCCATTGGCCTCGGCAACCAAACGGCCGAGGATCTCGAGATGCTCCTTGATCCCGGCTTCGAACGGCGCTTTCACGTCCTTGCCCTGTCTGGCGGCATCCGAGCCGAGCGCCACGATCGGGCAGCCGTCCATCTTTTCTCCGCGATGGTCCATACTGAGGTAGAACGCGATCACCGCGCCAAGCGGATCATCAGGGTTTTCCGCCGTCGCGGCCGACCATCGACGGGTGGCGCTCTCCATCGCCCGCCTGGACGCCTGCGCCGCCAGGTCGTCCTTGGATGCGAACTGCTTGTAAAACGCGCCTTGGGTCAGTCCGGCACCCTTCATCAGATCCTTAAGGCCGATACCTTCAAAGCCGCGCTCTCGAAAAAGGCGGCTTGCCACGTTGATTACGGTTTCGCGGTTTTCCGCGGCCCGAGTGCGACTTACGCGCATTGTTGACCTCTTTTTTTAGATTGCGTTCGTAATCTATAGCCTATATAGAGTTCGAACGCAATCTAAAAAGGAGATACGAACATGATCCGCAAAACCCTGAGTGCATCGCTCCTGGCCGCGCTGTTTCTTGCGACCCCGGCTTTTGCCGAGGAAGCCACCATTGGACGCCCGATCGAAGGCGGCAGCCTGCACGAGGGACACCTTGACATGGTGGTCTACTACGTCCCGGTCGACGGCGACCTCCTAGAGGTCACCGCCACCTTCGCGCCGAAGACCGGGGGCGATCCGCTGCGCGTCGTCATGGCTCTCGCCGACGACGACTCCGTGGCCTTTTCCATGCCGGGCCACCAGGGCTCGCTTTACGCGTTCTCAAGGTCCGGCGAGCAGGTGACGGTCTCGACCGAGACGGAGATGGATCTGCGAGCCGACGCGACAATGCGCTGACCCGACGTGCAGACCGCAACCTGCGTGCTACGGACCGTGGGCTCTCGCGTCCGCGCGGCCGA
Organism: Mesorhizobium sp. ISC25; assembly: GCF_042295465.1. NCBI lineage: Bacteria > Pseudomonadati > Pseudomonadota > Alphaproteobacteria > Hyphomicrobiales > Phyllobacteriaceae > Mesorhizobium > Mesorhizobium sp. ISC25. The sequence goes on from NZ_CP135441.1 coordinate 2,386,234, forward strand.
CGTAGAGGTCGAACGCAATCTACTCGATATGAGGAGATGGGCATGAAAACGAGACCCGCCATTGTGCTGGCGGGTGTCCTGTTCGGATGGTCCTCCCGAGAGCGCTAGGAGCAGGCAAAAGCCGCATTAGAGACGGCTACGGCAGCGGCCACCGGACAGAAACCAATAAGGTTCCACCGGATCAACGCCAGCGTTCCCCAATGGCGGCGAGCATCATCAGAATCAGCGGACGGAGCGCCACCGTGCCTTCGATCACGCCATCGAATAAGCTTGAGGAGAGGTCAAATGCTATACAGTTATTTTGTCGAGAAATCGATCCGAGACAGCTTCGACCACGTCAACAACCATCGCTGGGATGAGGCGGTGAAGGCACTCGCGCCGCATGTCCATCACCGCGTTTCCGGCGCCCACGCGCTTGGTGGTGAGCGCCACGACAAAGAAGCCATGCGCCGCTGGTTTGAGCGCCTCGGCCGCGTCCTGCCCAATCTCCATCTCACGGTCAACCACATCTGGGTGAAGGGCTGGCCGTGGCATACCACCGTGTTTGCCCAGTGGGACGGCACGGCAACGCTGCTCAATGGCGACGCGTCGTACGTCAACCGTGGTCTCCACGTGTTCACCCTGCGGTGGGGCAGAGTCTATGCACTTGAGGAATTTTACGATTCACAAGCAGCGGCCCGCGGTCTTGCCGCCCAAGCGGCAGCTGGCCTCGAAGAAGCTGTCGCCGAACCAATTGTAGGCTAGCAGAAGCTCAGTCAAAGCTCACCGTTCCGTGAACGAACGCGGGGCGCTACCCCGTGGCCCAGCGCTTGGATGGCGGTCGCCTCGGCTCCGCAAATGCGTGCCACCAGCGATGCCTCCCGATCCTCGGCTCGTGGACGTCGGTCTGGAGATCACAGCCGATCAGCCGCTGATACGCACCATCGTTTGTCTGAAGCGTTTGCCTTGGGCCGCGCGCCCTAATTCGCGCGACCTCTAGTGTTCGATTCCTCGTGCGGATAGAGCTTGCCGAACAGTGGCAGGTACATCGCGCCCTTGCGCATCAGAAAATCGTGGAAGGTCGCCATCGCCGGCGAGATCGCGTGATCGCTGCGCATCACCGAAAACCATTGCCGGCGGATCGGCATGCCGACAACGTCGAGGATGACCAGCCGGCCAGCCTCGATTTCCGCGGCGATGGTGTGGGCAGAGATGAAGGCGATGCCGAGCCCGGCCATCACCGCCTGTTTGATCGTCTCGTTCGAGCCCATCTCGACGCCGAGATCGTCGATGCGGCCAGGCACGTCGCTCAAGAATATTTCCAGCGAGATGCGCGTGCCGGAGCCGGACTCGCGAATGAGGAAATGTTCCTGGGCGATGCGCTCCTTGGATATCTCGCGCACCGAGGCCAGCGGGTGGTCCGGCGGCGCGATGATGACCAGCGGATGATCGCCGAAGACCGAGGCACGCACCGGGACTTCCTTCGCCGGGCGTCCCATCAGCGCGATGTCGATGTCGTGATTCTTCAGATTGTCGATCGTCTCGGCGCGATTACCAATGGCAAGCCGCATGTCGATGTCGGGATGTTCCTTCATGAAGGCAGCCATCAGCCGCGGTGCGAAATATTTGGCTGTGGAAACGACACCGAGTCGCAAGCTGCCGGCGCGCACGCCCTTGATCGCATCCATCTTGTCTTCGAGCAGACGAAGCCGCTCCTCGATGGCCTGTGCCGTCTCGACGAAGGCAAGACCTGCGGCAGTGGGACGCATACCGTCCGCCGTCCGATCAAACAAGGCCAGTTGGAACTCTTCCTCAACCTGCCGCAACTGGATCGTCACCGCTGGAGGAGACAGGCCTAACACCTTGGCTGCACTGACGATTTTCCCGTGGCGGACGATTGCCTGAACGGTCTTGAACTGCTTGAGCGTGAGGTTTCTCATGCAGCATACTAAAATTTTTTTAGTGCCAAAGTAAAGTTATTGAATTTTACTTATCCGGTATCGTTTGTTTTCATTCCCCAATCCGGCCGATCCGAGGAGAGGCGGCTGGATCGGGAGGTTACGATGCCAGCGGCAACGCTCGACGCTTTTCTGAACTCCTATCTCGGCGAGCCGGACGAACTGCGCTCCGCGGTCGTAACGACCGTCCGTCGGCTGACGCAGGCGGCCACCACGATCCGCAACACCATCAATCAAGGGGTACTCGGCACCGCCTTTGCGGGAACCCGTGGCGCCAATGCTGACGGCGATGTTCAGAAGGATCTCGATGTCTTCGCCGACGACATCTTTCTCGATGCCATGCGCCACGCTCCGGTCGCGCTCTACGCTTCCGAGGAACTGGACCAGCCAGTGCTTCTCGACAGGCAAGCGCCTCTTGCCATCGCCATCGACCCGCTCGACGGCTCTTCCAACATCGACACCAACGTGTCGATTGGAACGATCTTCTCGCTTCTCCCTGCAACTGGCGCGCCGGATGGGAATCCGGCCGCCTCATATTTGCAGGCAGGGGTGAACCAACTGGGCGCCGGGTTCTTCATCTACGGGCCGCAACTGGCGCTCGTTCTGTCTCTCGGCAGCGGCACGCACGTCTTCGTTCTCTCGGCCAGGCTCGGCACCTTCGTCCAGGCCTACGAGAGCCGGGTCATCCCCCAGCGTACCCAGGAGTTCGCCATCAACGCGGCCAACTACCGGCACTGGGATGAGGCGGTGCGGCTCTACATCGACGACTGCCTCGAAGGCACCGAAGGCCCCCGCGAGAAGGACTTCAACATGCGTTGGATCGCCTCCCTGGTCGCGGACTGCTACCGCATATTGATGCGGGGCGGCGTGTTCCTGTATCCGGGCGACAAGCGCAAGGGCTACAGGCAGGGGCGACTTCGCCTCGTCTATGAGGCAAACCCGATCGCCTATCTCGTCGAACAGGCGGGCGGTGCCGCCACCGATACGATCACCCGCACCCTCGAAATCGAACCCGAGAGCCTGCACCAGCGCGTGCCCATGGTTTTCGGATCGGCGCGGGAAGTCGCGCGCATCACCCGCTACCACACCGAGCCGAGCGCCATCGGCGAGCGCGCGCCGCTGTTCAGCCGCCGCGGCCTTTTCAGGGCCTAAAGACCATGTCGGCAAAGCACCCCATCATCACCATCACCGGGTCGTCGGGCGCGGGCACTACCTCTGTCAAGCGCATCTTCGAACTGATCTTCCGGCGCGAGAACATCGGGGCCGCCTTCATCGAAGGCGATGCTTTCCATCGCTACGACCGCGCCACGATGAAGGCGAAGGTGGCCGAGGAGGAAAAGGCGGGCAATCCGAACTTCACCCACTTCCACGCCGAGGCCAATGAACTGGCAATCCTCGAAGAGGTATTCGAGGAATATGGCCGCCGGGGAACCGGAAAGACCCGCACATACATCCATGACGAGGATGAGGAGAAGCAGTACGGCACGCCGCCGGGACATTTCACCGAATGGCGCGAATTTCCGCCGAGCGACCTGCTCTTCTACGAGGGCCTGCATGGCTGCGTCGTCACTGACAAGATCAACCTGGCCAGGCACGCGGACCTCAAGATCGGCGTGGTGCCGGTCATAAATCTCGAATGGATCCAGAAGATCCATCGCGACCGCGCAACGCGCGGCTATTCCACCGAGGCGGTGATGGACGTGATCCTGCGCCGCATGCCGGACTATGTCCGCTACATCGTCCCGCAGTTTTCGCAGACCGCCATCAACTTCCAGCGCGTGCCGATCGTCGACACGTCCAATCCATTCATCGCGCGCTGGATTCCGACGCCCGACGAATCGATGCTGGTTATCCGCTTCGCCAATCCCCGCGGCATCGATTTCCCCTACCTGCTTTCGATGATCCACGACTCGTTCATGTCGCGGCCGAATTCCATAGTGGTGCCCGGCAACAAGCTCGACCTCGCCATGCAGCTGATCCTGACGCCGCTCATCCTGCAATTGATCGAACGCAAGAACCGTGTGTCGTGAGGAGGACGCCATGAACAGCCAAGCAGCAGCACTGAAGCCCGTCGCCGCCGTGTTGGAGCGCGATATGGCGAACGCCATTCGCGCATTGGCGATGGACAGCGTCCAAAAGGCCAATTCCGGTCATCCGGGCATGCCGATGGGCATGGCCGATGTCGCGACGGTGCTGTTCAGCCGCTTCATCAATATCGATCCGTCGATGCCGGACTGGCCCGATCGCGACCGCTTCGTGCTTTCGGCCGGGCACGGCTCGATGCTGCAATATGCGCTGCATTACCTGCTCGGCTACGAGGACATGCCGATCGAGGAGTTGCAGCGGTTTCGCCAGCTAGGCAGCCGCACCGCCGGACATCCGGAGTATGGCCATGCGCTTGGCATCGAGACGACGACCGGTCCGCTTGGACAAGGCATTTCCACAGCGGTCGGCATGGCGCTGGCGGAGCGCATGCTTGCTGCCCGCCACGGCGCCGATCTCGTCGACCATTTCACCTACGCGATCGCCGGCGACGGCTGCCTGCAGGAAGGCATCAGCCACGAGGCGATCGATCTTGCCGGTCACCTGAAGCTGTCCCGGCTGATCGTCTTTTGGGACGACAATGCGATCTCGATCGACGGACCGACGTCGCTGTCGACATCGATGGACCAGCCGGCCCGGTTCAAAGCCGCTGGATGGCATGTCCAATCGGTGGACGGCCACGACATGGAAGCTGTCGCTGCGGCAATCGAAGCAGCACAGCAGTCGGATCGGCCGTCCCTGATCGCCTGCCGCACGGTGATCGGCAAGGGCGCGCCCAATCTGGGCGGCTCGGAGAAGACGCATGGCGCGCCGCTCGGCGATGCCGAGATCGCCGCGACGCGCGAAAACATCGGCTGGGCCTACGCGCCGTTCGAGGTGCCGGACGACATCCTTTTCACCTGGCGCGAAATTGCCGAGCGCGGGCAAGCCGCACGCCGCGCCTGGGAGCAGCGGCTTGCCGCCTCGCCGCGGCGCCAGGCCTTTGAGAGCGCGGTCGCCGGCAACCTGCCCGGCGCGGTCTTCGAAGCGCTCGGCGCTTTCCGCAAGGAGCATGTCGAGAAGGCGACCAAGGTTGCAACGCGAAAAGCCTCCGAAATGGCGCTCGGCGCCATCAACGCCGCAACCGACCTGACCGTCGGCGGCTCCGCTGATCTGACGCATTCGAACCTGACGATCACCAAGGGCATGGATCGCATAGCGCCTGATGACTATGCCGGCCGCTACATTCACTATGGCATCCGCGAGCACGGCATGGCCGCGGCCATGAATGGCATCGCACTGCATGGCGGCTTCGTGCCTTATGGCGGCACGTTCCTGTGCTTCGCTGACTATGCGCGCGGCGCGATGCGGCTCTCGGCGCTCATGGGCCAGCGCATCATCTATGTGATGACGCATGATTCCATCGGTCTCGGCGAGGACGGCCCGACCCACCAGCCGGTCGAGCACCTGGCAATGCTGCGGGCCACGCCGAACCTCAACGTCTTCCGTCCGGCCGACATCATCGAAACGGCGGAGTGCTGGGAACTGGCCCTGAAGAGCGAGAACCGGCCGAGCGTGCTGGTGCTCTCCCGCCAGAACCTGCCGATGCTGCGCCAGACAGACAGCGACGAGAACCGGTCGAGCCAGGGCGCCTACATCCTGCGCGAGCCGCCCGAGCACCGCGCCGTGACGCTGATCGCCACCGGCTCGGAGGTCGAGATTGCCGTTGCCGCCGCTGAACGGCTGGAGACCGAGCACGGCATCGCCGCCGCGGTCGTCTCGATGCCGTGCTGGGAGCTTTTCGAGGAACAGGATGCGGACTACCGGAAGTCCGTCCTCGGTTCGGCGCCGCGCATTGCCGTCGAAGCCGCAGCACGGCTCGGCTGGGACCGCTGGATCGGCGACACCGGCACTTTCGTCGGCATGGCCGGTTTCGGCGCCAGCGCCCCTGCCCCGGATCTCTACCGGCATTTCGACATCACGCCCGAAGCCATCGCAGCAGCGGCGCTGAAGCTCATCATCTAGGAGGACGACCATGGCCCGCATCACCCTTCGCCAGCTTCTCGACCACGCCGCCGAGCACGGCTACGGGGTGCCGGCATTCAACATCAACAACATGGAACAGGGCCTCGCCATCATGGAGGCCGCCATGGCCTGTGATGCGCCGGTCATCATCCAGGCCTCGCGCGGCGCCCGTTCCTATGCCAATGACATCATGCTGGCCAAGATGATGGAGGCGTTGACCGAAATCCATCCGGCCATTCCGCTATGCATCCATCAGGATCACGGCAACAACGAAGCCACCTGCCTGTCGGCGATCCGCCACGGCTTCACCTCGGTGATGATGGACGGGTCGCTGATGGCGGACGCCAAGACCCCGGCGAGCTACGAGTACAACGTCGCCATCACCGAACGTGTCGCACGCATGGCGCATTGGGTCGGCGCTTCGGTCGAAGGCGAGCTCGGCGTGCTCGGCTCGCTGGAAACCGGCCAGGGCGAGGCCGAGGACGGGCACGGCGCCGAAGGTGCGCTTTCCCACGACCAGCTTTTGACCGATCCCGATCAGGCGGTCGACTTCGTGACCGCCACCCGGGTCGACGCGCTGGCGATCGCCTGCGGTACCTCACACGGCGCCTACAAATTCAGCCGCAAGCCCGACGGCGGCATCCTGGCCATGCAGGTGATCGAGGCGATCCACGAAAAGCTGCCCAATACGCATCTGGTCATGCACGGCTCTTCCTCCGTGCCGCAGGAACTGCAGGATATCATCAACAACTATGGCGGCGAGATGCCCCAGACCTTTGGCGTCCCGGTCGAGGAAATCGAGCGCGGCATCCGCTACGGCGTGCGCAAGGTCAACATCGACACCGATTGCCGAATGGCCATGGCCGGGCAGTTCCGCCGCGTCGCGACGGAGGACCCGCGCGAATTCGATCCGCGAAAATTCCTGAAACCCGCCATGGACGCCCTGCGCGACCTTTGCCGCGATCGTTTCGAACGCTTCGGCACCGCAGGCCATGCGTCGAAGATCAGGGTGATCGCGATGGATGAGATGGCGAAACGTTACGCCGCGGGAAAGCTAGACCCCCATATCGCAACCGCGAAAGCCGCCTGAGCGGCAAACAGGAGACCTGCCATGAACAAGATCGACATGCCCTCAGCAGGCACGCTCAAGGAAGGCAAGGAACGCTACCGGTCGGGCGTCATCCCCTACAAGAAGATGGGCTACTGGGAGCCGGACTACCGGCCCAAGGAGACCGACCTGATCGCCATGTTTCGGATCACGCCGCAGCCCGGGGTCGACCACGAGGAGGCGGCCGCCGCCATCGCCGGTGAATCCTCTACCGCGACATGGACCGTGGTGTGGACCGACAGGCTGACCGCCTGCGAGCTCTACCGCGCCAAGGCGTTCAAATCCGAGCCGGTGCCGAACACAGGTCCAGGCACCAGGATCGAGCAGCAGTACTTCGCCTATATTGCCTACGACCTCGACCTGTTCGAGCCAGGCTCCATCGCCAACCTGACTGCATCGATCATCGGCAACGTGTTCGGCTTCAAGGCCGTCAAGGCCTTGCGGCTCGAGGACATGCGCATCCCGGTGGCTTACCTCAAGACATTCCAGGGCCCGGCGACCGGCATCGTGGTGGAACGCGAGCGGCTCGACAAGTTCGGCCGGCCGCTGCTCGGCGCGACGACGAAGCCGAAGCTTGGCCTGTCAGGCCGCAACTACGGCCGCGTCGTCTACGAGGCGCTGAAGGGTGGCCTCGACTTCGTCAAGGACGACGAGAACATCAACTCGCAGCCCTTCATGCACTGGCGCGACCGTTTCCTCTACTGCATGGAGGCTGTGAACAAGGCGTCGGCCGCCACCGGCGAAGTCAAGGGCCATTATCTCAACGTCACCGCCGGCACGATGGAGGAGATGTACGAGCGCGCCGAATTTGCAAAACAGCTTGGCTCCTGCATCGTCATGATCGACCTCGTCATTGGCTATACGGCGATCCAGTCGATGGCCAAGTGGGCACGCCGCAACGACATGATCCTGCACCTGCACCGGGCCGGCAACTCGACCTATTCGCGCCAGAAGAACCACGGCATGAATTTTCGCGTCATCTGCAAATGGATGCGGATGGCCGGCGTCGATCACATCCATGCCGGCACGGTGGTCGGCAAGCTGGAAGGCGACCCGCTGATGATCAAGGGGTTTTATGACACGCTGCGCGAGGAGCGCACGCCGCAGAACCTCGAAACCGGGCTGTTCTTCGATCAGGACTGGGCCTCGCTCAACAAGGTGATGCCTGTCGCCTCCGGTGGCATCCATGCCGGCCAGATGCACCAGTTGATCCATTATCTCGGCGAGGACGTTATCCTGCAGTTCGGCGGCGGCACGATCGGCCATCCGGACGGCATCCAGGCCGGCGCGACGGCCAATCGCGTCGCGTTGGAGGCGATGATCCTCGCCCGCAACGAGGGCCGCGACTATCTGCGCGAAGGGACCAAAATCCTCGAACAGGCGGCCAGATGGTGCACGCCGCTGAAGGCGGCCCTGGAGACCTGGAAGGACGTCACCTTCAACTACGAATCGACCGACACGGCCGACTTCGTGCCAACCGCAACGCCCAGCTTCTAGCCGAAAAGGAACCGTCGCCATGATGACCAATCCCGGAAACAAGGTCACGCAGGGACAGTTTTCGTTCCTGCCCGACCTCACCGATGAGCAGATTTCGGCGCAGATCAAATACGCGCTGAAAAACCACTGGGCGGTCAGCGTCGAATACACCGACGATCCGCATCCGCGAAACACCTATTGGGAAATGTACGGCAACCCGATGTTCGACCTGAGGGACCCGGCGGGCATCCTGCTTGAAGTCAACAATTGCCGGAAAGCCATGCCCAACATGTATGTCCGGGTCACCGCCTTCGATTCGACCAAGGGCTGGGAAGCGCCGCGCATGTCGTTCATCGTCAACCGGCCGCCCAATGAACCCGGGTTCCGGTTGCTGCGCCAGGAGCGTGACGGGCGCAGCCAGGGCTATTCGATCGTGCCTTATGCGACCGACAGGCCCGAAGGCGAGCGGAGCTAGGCGAAACCATGCTGGACGCGATAGCAAAGGGCGCTGCCGCGCAGGGCGAATCGATGGATCTGCAGGCCGAGTTCGAGGCATCCAACATCAACGAGGTGATGGAAAAGCTCGACCGCGAACTCGTTGGCCTGAAACCTGTCAAGAACCGCATCCGCGAGATCGCCGCGCTGCTCCTGGTCGACCGGCTTCGCCGCAAGTTCGGCCTGACCTCGGGCGCGCCGACGCTGCACATGAACTTTACGGGAAATCCCGGTACCGGAAAGACCACCGTGGCGCTCAGAATGGCAGAAATCCTGCATCGTCTCGGCTATGTCCGCGAAGGGCACATGGTCGCGGTGACGCGCGACGATCTCGTCGGCCAGTATGTGGGCCACACCGCGCCCAAAACCCGCGACGTGATCAAGCGCGCCATGGGCGGCGTGCTTTTCATCGACGAGGCCTACTATCTCTACAAGCCCGAGAACGAACGCGACTACGGCCAGGAATCGATCGAAATCCTGCTGCAATGCATGGAAAACAACCGTGACGATCTGGTTGTGATTCTTGCCGGCTACAAGGACAAGATGGACCGTTTCTTCGACAGCAATCCCGGCATGCGCTCGCGCATCGCCCATCACCTCGATTTTCCCGACTACGGCGTCAGCGAACTCAAATCAATCGCCGAGATCATGCTGGCGGAACAGAATTACCGTCTCAGCGAAGCGGCGGCCAAGGCGCTCGAAGAGTATCTCCCGATCCGCATGCGGCTGCCGCATTTCTCCAACGCCCGCTCGGTCCGCAATAGCCTCGACCGGGCGCGGCTTCGCCAGGCCAGCCGGCTTTTCGCATCGCGCGACCGGGCATTGACGAAAACCGACCTTATCACCATCGAGGAATCCGACATTCGCGGCAGTCGCGTATTCGCGGAAGGTAAGCTCGAAGGCGAACCGGAGACGAAGGCGCGCTGACAAGACGACGCCGGTTGGTGTGCAGCGACCGGAAACGGACGACAGAATGGGAGCCGACGACCATGGATACCAAGACAATCATCGCGCCCTCGGTGCTTTCCGCGGACTTCTCGCGGCTCGGCGACGAGGTCGAAACGGTCGTCCGGGCGGGTGCCGATTGGATCCATCTCGATGTGATGGATGGCCATTTCGTGCCCAACATCACCTTCGGTCCGCCGGTGATCAAGGCGATCCGTAATCGAACGGACAAGGTCTTCGACTGCCACCTGATGATCGCGCCGGCCGACGCCTATCTCGGCGCCTTCGCCGATGCCGGCTGCGACATCATTACTGTGCATGCGGAGGCCGGACCGCATCTCGACCGTTCGCTGCAGGCAATCAGAAATCTCGGCAAGAAGGCCGGCGTGTCGCTGAACCCCTCGACGCCGGAAAGCGTCATCGAATATGTGCTCGACCGGCTCGATCTGGTGCTTCTGATGACGGTCAATCCAGGCTTCGGCGGCCAGGACTTCATTGCGGCGGTCGTCGACAAGGTCAGGCGGGTCAAGGCCCTAGTCGGCCATCGTCCGATCGACATAGAGATCGACGGCGGCGTCACGCCCGAAACCGCTCCGCTGGTTACCGCGGCCGGCGCCAATGTGCTGGTCGCCGGCTCGGCCATCTTTAAGGGCGACACCGAGGCGGCCTATCGTGCCAATATCGGCGCAATCAGGCAGGCGGCCGACGGGGCGATCCGGAAAGCGGCGTAAACCGTTTCATCGGAGGGCAAATATGGCGGCAATTCCACCTGTCTGCGATTTCGGCTGGCGAGCCATCGACGCCGTTTTGCCTGGCGTCGACGGCACATCGCATTTGATCTTAAGCCACGCCGGCCCGAATGGGTTGGTGGTGGCCTTCATCTGCAACCACTGCCCCTATGTGAGGGCGGTGATTTCACGCATGGTGCGCGACGCCAACGACCTCAAGGCCGAAGGCATCGGCTTTGTCGCGATCAACTCAAACGATGCCGGGGCCTATCCGGATGATTCCTTCGACAATATGAAGCTTTTCGCCAAGACGAACGGCTTCACTTTCCCGTACCTCTACGACGAGAGCCAGACGGTGGCGCGTGCCTACGGAGCCGTTTGCACCCCGGATTTCTTCGGGCTCAACAGCGAGTTGACACTGCAATATCGCGGCCGGCTGGACGCGTCGCGACGCGACGCCGCATCGCCCGGGCTGAGGCGCGACCTGTTCGAGGCGATGAAGCAGGTTGCCCGAACCGGCGATGGACCGCTTGACCAGATCGCTTCGATCGGCTGTTCGATCAAGTGGAAGGATGCTGCATGAACGTCGGCGCAGGCAGGCCGTTTCGATCGCCCAAGGCGATCCTGTTCGATCTCGACGGCACACTGGTCGATTCGGCGCCTGATATAGCGGCCGCCGTCAACGAATTGCTGGCCGGACGCGATCTGCCGCCGCTGCGGCTGGATCAGGTCAAGGCCATGATCGGCGGCGGCATCAGGAAACTGGTCGAACGAGCCTTCGCGGCTTCCGGCACGCCGCTCCTCGGCAGCGCGCTCGATGAGGCCAACCGCGTCATGGCGCCGATCTATCGCAGGCATCTGACCAGCCGCACGAGGCTGATGCCTGGCGTCAGGGAGATTCTCACGCACTTGCATTTGAGCGGAATAGCCATGGCCGTGGTGACCAACAAGCCGCAGCTGGCGGCTCGCGAAATCCTGCTGCATTTTCGGCTGACGGAATATCTCGGCGCGATCGTCGGCGGAGACGCGGTGACATACTTGAAACCGGCGCCAGACGCGCTGTTGCTGGCGCTCGACCAGCTTCAGGTCGAACCTCGTGACACGCTGATGGTCGGAGACAGCAGCGCCGACGTGGCCGCCGCCCGCGCCGCCGGCATGGCAGTCATTCTGCTGCGTGGCGGATACAGCCAAATTCCCGTTGAAGAGCTTGGCGCCGACCTCGTTTGCGACAGCCTGTTCGATATGCCCTCCGCGATGCAGAGGCTGCAAGACGCTGCGTGACCCCAAGCGCAAGGCCCAGGCCAACGCCGGCCGGGCGCAGTCAAAATGGCCGGCGGAAGAGCCGCGTTATTTGGAGAATTGCTTCAGGTAGGCAATGACATTGGCGATGTCCTCGTCTTTCTTGAGGCCGACAAACGCCATCTTCGTTCCTTTGACCATCGCTTTCGGATCGTGAAGGTAGGTGGTCAGCGTGGCCTCATCCCATTTGACGCCGGACTTGCCGGCCTCGGTCATCGCCTTGGAATAGCTGAACCCCGGATGCGTCCCGGCCGTTCGGCCGATGACGCCGTTCAAGGACGGACCGATCTTGTTCTGGTCCTTGTCTGCCACGTGGCAAACCTTGCATTTTGCGAAGACCTTCTCACCCGCCGCGGCATCCTGTGCCTGAGACTGGGTAGTGACAAAGGTGGCGACGGACACGGCGGCGAAAAATGCGACTGCGCGCATGGCATTTCCTCATTGATCGTGTGAGTGCCCCGGACAATTTACGCGTGTCGATGCCTTGACCGCCGGCATCCGCTTTTACGCGGGAGAGCAAACGTTCGTCCTTCCTCCCCGGACTGGCAACACCTGCACGCCTCGAAAAGCTAGACTGCCGATGACGGAAGTCAATCGTACAAAGGTCCTGTTTCGTTTCCCGACTGCGCGAAGGGGAAGTGCGTAGCGACACGCGGTTCACATTATTGACGCCTATTGGCCGAACGCGTAGCCTGACTCCAACCGGTTTGCTGTTTGGGCACCTTCAGGAATCCGCTGCAACTCCAAAGCACGAACTCTGGAGAGTTCGCCACGCAGGCGACGACAAGTGCCAAATGGACATGGTCGATCTCATATTAACGGTGTGCCTTAGCGCCAATCCGGGCAATTGCCGAGATGAACATGTCTATTTCGAGAGCCGCGGCCCTCTGTTCCAATGCATGTTCCTGGCGCCCGCTGAGACGCAAAATGGTCTCAAGAACATCCGAGGCTCAAGGTCGTGCGCTGGAAATGTGCCTTTCCGAGCAAGGAACGAGCGATTTGATCGGCATTCCTGGTTCGCATGTTCGACGTAAGATTGCCGCGGCAACATCGCAGTCCACAGGTGATGGGCGACCTTTTGCGGTCGTTCCAGCAAAAATTTCCGGGTGTGGCCTGATCGCCTTACCGATCGGAATGCATATCGGGAGAGCCATGCCGATCGACAGGGTACGACGCAAGCTTCTGAACGGCTTCGCATGCACCGCGGTTAGCGCCGCGATGCTGCCTTGTTGCCTCGGGCGGGCCGCCCTCGCCGCTGCCGGCGACCTTGAGTTCAAGATCAGGAAAGTCGCCCACAACGTCTTTGCTTTCCAGGGCGTGGATGAATTGATCACGGCGGATGGCAAAGGCGAAATCCGTGTCGAGGCGACAGACACGGATGGCATGGTATTTCGCGGCCATTGGCCGATGGAAACAGCAGGACTGTGAGGCGCTCGGCCACGCGTGCCTGTTCCGCCTGACTAAAAGCAACGTATGTCAGCTTCCGCCTGCGCGCGTTTCAGTTCCGTGCGCGCCGCCTTCGCTGGCGCGCTTTCGCGAAACAACCCTGCCGCCTCCCCTGTCGTCAACGACATGCTTTTGAAGGTCTCCGCTCTCTCATAGTGATCATAAGGAACAATCGAGGCGATAACATCGATCGAGCAGGAACAGCTTTCAAGCGCCTGACGTGTCTGGCCATTTGTTTGCATGCAGCCGAGCACGTAGTCGGCAATCGTTGCCGTCGGGTAGTCTCCCGCGGCCTTGGCCGAGTTCGCAAAGGCCAGCGCCGCAAAGGCCAGCGGCAAGGTGAGAGATCCAACAGACCTTATCATGCGAACCTCCAGTTGGCCTGGACACCATGCATCCAGACGGGATCATCGCGCCAATTGGCGACGTGCCGCAAAGCCAGTCAAGCTCCCATGGCCTGCGTATAGGACCAAAGGAGGAATGCCCTATCGGCCGACAGGAGCCGACTTCATGACCCGCTGTGCACCCCCGTTCACCCGTTCATTTCATGCTTCGCCCACTATCGGCAGGCAGCGAGATGCACGCATACTTACTCCGAGGTGCCTCGTAGAATATAGCGAAATAAAGTTAAATGTGTATCACCTTGAGAATACGGGAACAATATGGTTGCTATATATGTCGCGGCTGGACGCTCATCTGCTTAATAGTTTTTCACAAGACGGTTCTTTTAATTGTTTCTGAATATTGCACCGCACCATAATCGATATTGCAGCGCAATGATGCATTGTAGGTTTTTGCTTGCCTGGCCTTTTGCGATGACATAGCTTTTTCCTGTTTCCGGCTTCAAGAGCGCCACCGTCATCAGGGAGCGGCGGCAGTCTTTCGAAGACCAAGGGGGCGGGCGGTAACGGTGCCCTCTGCTTCGGGGTAGGTCGTGACAGCTGCCGGAAAATAACTTCCCAACATGAATTGCTTGGGCAAGCCCTTGTGGGGCTTGACGGTCGATTCTTCACTGTGAACCCGGGAGGATTTTGGATGCGTGTACTTGCGAAAACTACCTACATTCTGACGACCGCGGCGTTTTTATCGCTCGGCGCTGCCTATACGGCTTCGGCCAATGAAGACCTTGCAAAGCTCGCATCAGATGCGAAGAACTGGGCGATGCAGACGGGTGACTACGCTAACACCCGCTATTCGAAACTCAACCAGATCACTGCCGACAATGTGAAAAACCTGCAGGTCAAATGGAGCTTTTCCACCGGCGTGCTGCGCGGTCACGAAGGGGGGCCGCTGGTCATCGGCGATGTGATGTATGTCCACACGCCTTTCCCAAACAACGTCTATGCTCTGGACCTCAAGAACGACGGGAAGATCCTCTGGAAATACGAGCCCAAGCAGGACTCGAACGTCATTCCGATCATGTGCTGCGACACGGTCAATCGCGGTGTCGCCTTTGGCGATGGCAAGATCATTCTCAACCAGGCCGACACCACCGTCGTCGCGCTCGATGCCAAGACCGGCAAGGTCGTGTGGTCTGTCAAGAACGGCGACCAGACCGACGGCGGAAAGGGCGAATCCGGCACGTCGGCACCCGTAGTCATCAAGGACAAGGTGCTCGTGGGCGTCTCCGGTGCTGAATTCGGTGTTCGCGGCTGGCTGGCCGCCTACAATCTGAAAGACGGCAAGCTCGCCTGGAAAGCCTATTCGGAAGGTCCTGATGCAGACACCCTTCTCGATCCTGAGAAGACGACCCATCTCGGCAAGCCTGTCGGAAAGGATTCCGGCACGAACACCTGGGAAGGCGAACAGTGGAAGACAGGCGGCGGCACGACATGGGGATGGTATTCCTATGATCCCAAGCTGAACCTGGTTTACTACGGTACCGGCAATCCCTCGACGTGGAACCCGGTCCAGCGCCCCGGCGACAATCGCTGGTCCATGACAATCATGGCTCGCGATGCGGATACCGGTGTTGCCAAATGGCTCTACCAAATGACCCCGCATGACGAGTGGGACTATGACGGCATCAACGAGATGATTCTCGTCGATGGCATGGAGGTCAACGGCGCCAAGCACGACGTGCTGGTGCATTTCGACCGCAACGGCTTTGCCTACACCATGGATCGCGCCACCGGCGAGCTTCTCGTCGCCAAGAAATACGATCCGGCGGTGAACTGGGCGACGGAAGTCAACATGGACCCCAAGAGCGACCAGTATGGCCGCCCGCAGGTCGTCGCCAAGTATTCGACCCAGCAGAACGGCGAAGACACCAACTCGACCGGTATCTGCCCGGCCGCGCTTGGAACCAAGGACCAGCAGCCGGCCGCCTACTCGCCGAAGACCGGGTTGTTCTACGTGCCGACCAACCATGTCTGCATGGACTATGAGCCTTACAAAGTGAGCTACACCGCCGGTCAGCCCTATGTGGGCGCCACCGTGTCGATGTATGCGGCGCCTGGCGGTGACGGCAACATGGGCAACTTCATTGCCTGGGATGCAGCCAAGGGTGAGATCGTCTGGTCGAAGCCCGAGCAGTTCTCGGTGTGGTCGGGGGCGTTGGCGACCGATGGCGACGTCGTCTTCTACGGTACCCTCGAAGGTTACATCAAGGCGGTCGATAAGGACGGCAAGGAACTGTACAAGTTCAAGACCCCGTCCGGCATCATCGGCAACATCACGACCTATGAACATGACGGCAAGCAGTACGTCGCCGTTCTGTCCGGCGTCGGTGGATGGGCCGGTATCGGTCTGGCAGGTGGGCTGCTTTCGCCCGATAACGCCGCTGCCTGGCATGGCGCCGTTGATCAGGGCCGTGCGCAGGGCGACCAGGGCGCAGTGGTTGGAACCGCCGGTCTGGGTGCTGTCGGCGGTTACGCTGCACTTGCCGACTACACGACGCTGGGCGGGCAGCTCACCGTCTTCGGCCTCCCGGACTGATAACCGGGAAGAGCCTTACGACTAGGTTCGAAAAACGAGAGCCCGGGTCACCCGAAGCCGGGAACCGGGCTCTCGATTGCGCCGCCCACCCAACACCGATCAATGCCGAGCACGACGGCAGCCAGTGTCCCTGGCAAATGAAGGAAGTGTCTGAATGATCGTTCGCATTGCAGTTTCCGCTCTCGCCCTGGTCCTGCTGCCTCTGGCCAGCTCAAGTCTGGCACGGGCCGAAGACAGCATGGAAAAAGCCAAGGCGGTGAAGCAAGAAGGAGGCAAATATTTAGATGCGGACGGAAATCCGACCTACAAGATCGAAAACGGAACCGTCGATTGGTACACCTTCAGCGGGTATCGCCGGTATCACTCAGATTGCCATGTCTGTCACGGACAGGACGCTACAGGTTCGAGCTATGCGCCTGCCCTGGCTAATAGCCTGAAGAACATGGATTACGCCACGTTCCTGTCGATCGTCGCCGAGGGCCGCAAGAATGTCGGCGGCGGCAAGGAAAACGTCATGCCTGCCTTTGGCGACAACAAGAACGTCTATTGTTACCTGGACGATCTCTACGTCTATCTGCGCGCGCGCGCCGATGGCGCGGCACCCCGCGGCAGGCCGCCCAAGCACGAAAACAAGGCTCAGGCAGCCAAGGATGCCGAAGCATCCTGCATGGGTGGATGATATGACCGGCTGCACTGCATCGAAGCTGCGCGTCGTTCTGCCGATCCTCGGCGCGCTCGCCTTGCTGCCGTCGAACGTCCTGGCGCAAAATGCCGGGCTTGGCGCTGCGGGCGAACTGGTCGATCCCGACATTCTGCGCGTCTGCGCCGATCCCTCGAACATGCCCTTTACCGACAAGAACGGCCAAGGCTTCGAAAACAAGCTGGCTGAACTGGTTGCCAAGAAGACGGGGCGGAAATCAGTCGCTTACACGTGGTTTCCCACTGTCACCGGCTTTGTGCGCAACACGCTGGGGGCCAACCGATGCGACATCATCATGGGCTACGCCCAAGGTGATGAACTGGTCCAGAACACCAATGCCTACTACCGCTCCGCCTATGTGCTCGTCTATCCGAAAGGCAACGGCATGGAAGGCGTCGAGACTATCGAAGATCCGAAACTTTCCGGCAAGAGAATCGGCGTCGTCGAAAGCACGCCGCCAACCGCCAACATGGCCGCCAACAAGCTTCTGCGGACCGCCAAGATCTACCCGCTGGCGGTGGATACGCGCGTCACCCCTTCCATGGGGGAGGTCATGATCAAGGACATGCTCGCCGGCAAGATCGACGCGGCGGTCCTGTGGGGCCCGATGGCGGGCTACTATGCCAGGGAACTCGGAGCCGACGTCACGATCGTTCCGCTGCTGAAGGAAAAAACCGGCTCGCGCATGTCTTACCGCATCACCATGGGCGTACGTCCGTCCGACCAGGAATGGAAGCGGACGCTCAACCGGGTGATCAGGGAAAACCAGACGGAGATCATCAAGATCCTGCTGGGTTACAACGTGCCGCTGATCGACGAGCATGACAATCCGATCACGCAATAGTTTGGGATGGGCCCGGCGGAGGCCAGAATGTGGCAGGCGATGAAAGGAAAGGAAGCGGTTTTGCTGCTCACGGTGGGCCCCCTGGGCATTATGGAGCCGGCATGGGCAGGCGGGGTTGACGAGCCCGCCGGCTACCGGCTGGACGAATACCGGGCACCCGTGCCTGAACACGCTGCGGCGTGCGACAGTGGTTACCACCGCGGAGGCGGAAGCGCTGTGGCGAGGGAAAAAGGCAGTCTTCTTCGACGTGATGCCGAACACGCCGAAGCCGACCAATCTGCCGGCAGGAACGATATGGAGAGACAAGGTCAGAAAGGACATTCCAGGCAGCATATGGCTGGCCAACGTGGGATACGGCGCTATTTCGGAGGAGACCGCCAACTACTTTCGCCACGGCCTGGCAGCCGCGGCCGGCACCGATAAATCGCGCGCGATTCTGTTCTATTGCATGACGAATTGCTGGATATCGTGGAATGCCGCGAAAACGGGCAGTCGAGTGGATCTGGTATCCGCTCGGCGCGGATGGCTGGGAAGGTGCAAGTCTTCCGCTGGAGGAGAAAAAACCCTAGGCGATGAACAATTGAAGGAAGACCACAGCTACTTTCGATCTTTTTTCGACTTTTAAAACCTACTGATTCATTTGTCCATTTTGAAACGTGATGGACGAGCCATTGCTTCGGTGCCCTGCAATGGTTGACTAACGACAGCATCGGCCCCTTCGGGCTGGTAGAAGAGGAGAAATGTTATGAAGAAGAGCTGGAAGAAACCGACCATGTGTCAGGTTGCTGCGGGCTTTGAAATTTCGCGGTATCTGCCTGCTGAAATTACTCCCAAGAAGTAGGCCGCAGAGGTGCGTGTCCCTGGCAACAGGGGCACGCATCCCCTTGCCGCATGGGATTTTCGTGAAAGAGTTTGAGGCACGCAAAGCGAGCGGGGCGTTTCTTGCGGCCGCAAATTGGCTGCTGGTCAGAGAAGCCGCGGGGCGGGCGTTTTCATGCGCTTAAAAATCATCGGATCGGCCGCTGGCGGCGGCTTCCCGCAATGGAACTGCAATTATCGTCTGAGCCGCGGGGCTCGCGCCGGGGTAGCTGGCGTGCATTCACGAACCCAATCAAGTGTCGCCGTATCGGCGGATGGACTCGGCTGGGTTCTGTTCAACGCCTCGCCCGACATTCGCCAGCAGATCGCGGCAACGCCTGAATTGCAACCCGCGCACGATGCGCCGCTGCGCTCGACACCTATTCGCGCGGTCGTGCTGACCAATGCCGATGTCGATCATGTCGTCGGCCTGCTCAGCCTGCGTGAGCGGCAGCCTTTCGCTATCTATGCAACGACACAGGTTCTGGCGACGCTGGAGGCGAATTCGATTTTCAATGTCCTCGATCCGGCGCTCGTGCCGCGACGCATCTTGCCGCCGGCGCAAGAACTGTCGATCTGCGATGCAGACGGCCACGACACAGGCATGGCTGTCGAGAGCTTTCCCGTCCCCGGGAAGATAGCCCTCTATCTCGAAGAAAGAGGCCAGCCGGATGCCAATTTCAGCTCCGATGCCGGCGACACGATCGGCGTTCGAATCGCCGGTGCCAGCAGTCGCGGCTCCGTCTTCTACATCCCCGGCTGCGCCCGCATCGATGCGACCCTGCGCACGCGTCTAGCCGATGCCGCATGCCTTCTGTTCGACGGCACGGTCTTCACCGACGACGAGATGATTGCTGCCGGCGTCGGCCAAAAGACCGGTGCGCGCATGGGGCATCTGGCGATGTCGGGAGACGCGGGGTCGATCGCCGGCTTGGCCGATGTGCGGATCGGCCGCCGTGTCTTCGTCCACATCAACAACACCAATCCTGTTCTGGACGAGAATTCTGCCGAGCATGCAGCAGTCGAAGCGGCTGGCTGGGAAGTGGCCTGCGACGGGATGGAGATGGAACTTTGAGTGATTTCCATGACGCAGCCAGCAACGGCCTGTCCTCCAGCGAGCTCGAAGCCGTGCTGCGGCAGGTCGGTGCCGAGCGCTATCACAACCGCCATCCTTTCCATCACAGGATGACCAGCGGTGCGCTGTCGAGGACCGAGATGCAGGCCTGGGCGCTGAACCGCTATTGCTATCAGGCTGTCATTCCGCGCAAGGACGCCATGATCCTCGCTCATGCCGAGGATCCGGCGTTTCGCGCCGCCTGGCGCAAACGCATCGAGGATCATGACGGCGAGGACGGCTGGAGCGGCGGTATTGCGCGCTGGTTGCACCTGGCGACCTCGCTCGGTCTCGATGCCGACACGGTGAAGAGCGAGAGGCTGGCCCTGCCGGCGACACGTTTCGCGGTTGGCGCTTACCTCTCGTTTTGCACGAACCGGACCCTGTTGGAGGCGGTCGCGTCGTCGCTGACCGAGATGTTCTCGCCGCTCATCATCGGGGAGCGGGTACCAGCGATGCTGGCCAGATACGATTATATCACCGAGGACACGCTGGCCTATTTCAGCCGACGGCCCGAACAGGCCTCGCGCGACGCCGACTTCGCGCTTGCCTATGTGCTCGAACATGCCGACACGGCGGAACGCCAGCAGCAGGCGATCGATGCACTGGTGTTCAAATGCGATATACTCTGGGCCATGCTCGACGCGCTTCAACACGCCTATGGCGAGCCGGGCAATATCCCGCCCGGCGCCTTCTGTCCGGAGGCAGCCCAATGATAGCACTGCGCGAAAGAGCCATGGTGTCGCCGCAGTCGGTTCCATCGCTTCCGAAGCACGTGCGCATACAGTACGACCCCGTGCGCCAGGCGTTCGCCGTGCTTTCGCCCGAAAAGGTGTTCTGGCCAAACGATATCAGCCTCGACATATTGCGCCGCTGCGATGGGCGGTCCACGGTCGGCCACATCATTGCCGGCCTTGCCGCAGATTATGACGCCGAACAGGAGGCTGTGGCGGCCGATGTCATCGCCTTCCTGCAGGAATGGTCGGACAAGCTGCTGGTGAAGCTATGAGCGAGCCCCCTCTCCCCCCGATCGGCATGCTGGCGGAACTGACGCATCGCTGCCCGCTGCAATGCCCCTATTGCTCCAATCCGCTCGAATTGCTGAAGGCCAATCGCGAACTCGACACGCAGAGCTGGCTCGACCTGTTCTCGCAGGCCGCCGATCTTGGCGTTCTCCAGGTGCATCTGTCCGGCGGTGAACCGACGCTGCGTCGCGATCTCGAGCAATTGATCGCCGGGCTTTCGGCCCGCGGCGTCTACACCAACCTGATCACCGCCGGCGTCGGCATTGCGGATGGCCGCATCGAGGCATTTGCCGAAGCCGGGCTCGACCATCTGCAACTGAGCTTTCAAGGCGCACGACCGGCGACCACCGAGCGCATCGGCAATCACAGGGGCAGCCACGAAAAGAAGTTGGAAACGGCACGCCGCGCTCGCGCGGCCGGGTTGCCGCTTACCATCAACGCGCCGATCCATCGCCACAATATCGAGGAGGTACCGGAATTCATCGATCTGGCCCTTTCGCTGGGTGCGGAGCGCCTCGAGATCGCCAACGTGCAGTACGCCGGCTGGGCGCTGACCAATCGCGATCAACTGATGCCCGAGCGTGCTGCCGTCGACCGCCAGGCGGAAATCGTCGCGGCGGCGCGCGAACGGCTCACCGGCATCATGAACATCGATTTCGTCACGCCGGATTATTTCGCCATCTATCCCAAGCCGTGCATGGGCGGCTGGGCGCGCGACGCCTTCATGGTGACGCCGGACGGCACCGTACTGCCATGCCATGCCGCCCAAACCATCCCGTCGCTCAGCTTCGAGCGTTTTGGACCACGCGGCCTGGCTGCGATCTGGACTGATTCCCCGGCATTTAATGCGTTTCGAGGCACGGACTGGATGCAGGAGCCCTGCCGCAACTGTGAGCGGCGCGAGATCGACTGGGGCGGCTGCCGCTGCCAGGCGATGGCAATCGCCGGCGATGCCGCTGCGACGGACCCGGCTTGCGCGAAATCGCCGATCCATGCGCGCATGGCAATGCTGATCGACGAAGCCCAGCGCGCTGCGACAGTTCCTTCGAAGGACGAACCATTCGTCTACCGGCGTATCGGCGTTGTCACCGAGCCCGCCTGACTGCCGGCCTGTTACTATTGTCTTAGCCTCGTGAAAGCCGTTCGGCATGCCACGTCATATGGTCATGCATGAAGGTCGAAATGAAAAAGTAGGAGTGATCGTATTCGTCCTGCATCCGCAATTTCAACGGAATGCCGGCCTTGGAGCAGGCGTCTTCGAGCAGCCAAGGCCTGAGGCCCTCCTGGAGGAAACCGTCTGATGTTCCCTGATCGACCAGGAATTCCGGGAAACGTGATCCATCCTCGATGAGCGAAGTGGCATCGTAGCGCCGCCACGAGGCCTCATCCCGGCCGAGATATTTTTCGAAAGCCGGCTTCGACCAGCCGGCTGTGCTTGGCTGCACGATCGGCGCAAATGCCGAGCAACTCCTGAAACGCGCGGGATTTTTCAATGCGATCGTCAGCGCGCCATGACCGCCCATCGAATGGCCGAAGATCGACTGGCGCGCCATATCGGCGGGAAATTCGCGCCCGATCACGGCTGGCAGCTCCTCGACGATATAGGAATACATGCGATAGTTCTTGGCATACGGCTCTTGCGTCGCGTCGAGGTAAAAACCGGCGCCGCTGCCGAACTGCCAATTGTCCTTTTCATCCGGAATGTCGGCACCACGCGGGCTGGTGTCGGGACAGACGACGATCAAGCCAAGTTCGGCGGCAATACGTCTGTATTCGCCTTTTTCCATTACATTCGCATGGGTGCAGGTGAGTCCGGAGAGATACCACACCACCGGGCAACGCCTTTCCCGTGCCTGCGGAGGCACGAAAATGGCAAACGTCATTTCGCATGAGCAGCTCGTCGAGAGATGAGAGTAAACGTGCTGGGCGCCGCCATGCGACTTGGCAGTCGAGACGAGTTTCGGGTGCTCTGGCATATATTCTTCTCCGCCAATTTTTGACCGCCGACCATAGCCTCTACGACATCGGGGGCGATCGCGGCAACCTTGGTGGGCCGGCTGGCGCGCAGGGCTCTTGATCGGAGCCGGGGATGGCCTGCCTTCGCCGACCGTTTTGGCGCAGCAAGGCGCGAGAGGCCATTCGCTGGCGCAGCGTTGCCCAACGTCTTTCGCAAGCCATGCGGGCCAGGCTGGGCGATCGTTGGCGATGCTGGCTATAACAAGGACGCAGTCCCTGCGCAGGGCATCAGCGATGCTTCCGGGACGCCAAGCTCTGCGCAAATGCACTTGCCATGGCATTCGGCGGCGACGGCAGCTTCGAAGCGGCTATGGCAGACGAGCACGCACGCGTCATCGCGAGGGCTCGCAGCAAGCGCGCCAGAATACCGAGCAAGAACTGGTGAGCCAACGGCTATTCACGACCGTCGAAAGCCACGGACAGGCCCAAGGCAGTTGCTGCCTCGACGATCGCCTAGGTTAGCTCTTCGTCGGATGCGACCAGATAAGGGGCGGCTTGCCGTGCTGCGTTTAATGTCGCTGTGATCGAGATGGTGTCACCACGATCCTCCCTATTGAGGACTGTGGCGATTGCTTGCTCTACTACCGGACTGACCCTCTGCACCTTACTCATCCAACCCTCCCCATACGCGGGATCGACCAAGCCTCGCTACCGGGCCTCGACCGGGTTTCTCAGCAGATCGCCCGCGCGCTGCGGCGCCATGGCAAATTGCCAGGCCCGGTCCAGGAGCTCGGGCTCGGCCCACGGGCGCGCCCCTGCGCTGGGCGAAGATGTCGCCTAGAAATAGCCGAGGATGGATTTGACCTCGAGATACTCCAACATGCCCTCGATCCCATATTCGCGTCCGTTTCCGGACTGCTTGAAACCGCCAAACGGGGCGTGCGGATCCCAGGCCGGGTAGTTGAGATGCACCTGACCGGAGCGAATCCGCGAGGCCACGTCCCTGACGGTGTCTACATCCTCGCCCTGCACATGGGCCCCCAGACCGTAAACCGTGTCGTTGGCGATGGTGACGGCCTCCTCGATTGTGTCGTAAGGGATGATGCAGAGAACTGGCCCGAAGACCTCTTCCTGGGCAATGCGCATGCTCGTGCGCACGTCGGAAAAGATGGTCGGCTTCACATAGAACCCGACGTTCAGATCGTGCGCACGACCCGGTCCTCCGGTGAGGAGCCTGGCGCCGTCAGAAATGCCGACGCCGATCATGGTTTGGATGCGGTCGAATTGGGCACGGTTTGCGATTGGACCATGAGTTGTGGCTTCCGAAAGAGGATCGCCAATGACGATCTGGGCCGCGGCCCTTTTGGCGATTGCCTCGATCTCGGAGAGCAGCGCGCGTGGCACGATCATGCGCGTCGGGGCGCTGCATGACTGGCCGAGATTGCGGAAGGCGGCGGCTACGCCCAGAGAAACGGCGCGATCGAGATCTGCGTCCGGCAGGATCACGTTCGGCGACTTGCCGCCGAGCTCCTGCGCGACACGCTTGACCGTGGTCGCTGCCGCCTCGGCCACCGCAATGCCCGCGCGAGTGGACCCGGTAATGGAGATCATGTCGACATCCGGATGCGAGGCGAGCCCCATACCCACGCCTGGACCATCACCTTGCAGGAGGTTGAAAACCCCGGCAGGGAAGCCGGCTTCCTCGATTGCCTCGGCGAACAGCAGGGCGTCCAAGGGAGAAAGCTCACTCGGCTTCAGGACGATCGTGCAGCCTGCAGCGAGCGCCGGCGAAACCTTGGCGGTGATCTGGTAAAGTGGCCAGTTCCACGGAGTGATCAAGGCGCAGACACCGATCGGTTCGTGGGTGACGGCGGTCTGCCCCCGTTGCTTGACGAAGTGAAAGTCTGTCAGCACATCGCGAGCGACCTTAACATGGGCGATCGCCAGCGGCACCTGCGCGCTGCGCGCATAGCCGATCGCCGCGCCCATTTCGAGGCTCAGGCATTGAGCCAGCAGTTCGCCGCGCGCCTCGAGCAGCGCTTGCAGGCGATCGAGCAGACCCGCGCGGTCTTCTGGCGTGGTCCGACTCCAGGTGGCGAATGCCCTGCGAGCCGCTGCAACGGCCGCGTGCACGTCCTCGCCATTTCCAAGCGGAAACTGGCTCACAACCTCTTCTGTGGCGGGATTGACGACGACGCCCGTCGCGGTGCCGCTCGGCTCAACCCATTGACCGTCGATGAAAAACTTGCCCAGGTGGCCGTTGCGGGACAGGTGTTCGAGGGGCGTCATCACCCTACAAGGTCCTTCATGCGGTAATAGGCGCCGAGAATCGGCAGGAACCAGGGGCGCCCGAAATAACCGGGGATCGCTGGCCAGTCGAAATCCTTCCAGGGATTGAGCTCGGGGCGCCCGTCCATGACGTCGGCCATGATGGTGCCCATCAACGTCGACATCTGGGTCCCGTGTCCGCTATAGCCCATTGAGTAATAGATGCCATCGCGCTCTCCGGCGCGTGGCAGGCGGTCGCGGGTCATGTCCACCATGCCGCCCCAGCAGTAATCGATCCGGGTGTTGGCTAGTTCCGGAAAGACTTCAACCATCGCCGCTTTCAGGATGCGTCCGCTCTTTTCGTCGGATTGAGGATTTGACACCGCAAACCGCGCTCGTCCGCCGAACAGAAGGCGATTGTCCGGAGTGAGCCGCCAGTAGACGACGAGGTTGCGCGTGTCGACGACATTGCGGCGGGTCGGCATGAGGCGCTGAAGCTGCGCAGGCGACAGCGGCTCGGTCACGATCAGGAAGGCGCCGACCGGCACGATCCGGCGGCGGATCCATCCGAGCGGACCAACCTGGGAAATGCCGCTCGCCAACAGAACCTGCCGCGCGACGATCTTGCCCTTTGGCGTCGTTACCTCATGCCCGCCAGAAACCTTGCGCATCGCCATGACGGGCGTCCGTTCATGGACCTCTGCGCCACGCCGGGCAGCGGCGGTCGCGAGGCCCCGGACGAACCGGCCGACATGCATGCCCGCGCTCTTGGGAAAGAGCAACCCGCCGTGGTAACGGTCGGTCCCGACTTCCGCCCGCAGGTCGCAGCGCGCGATCATCCTGGTTTCGGGATCGACATTGGCCGCCAGCAGTTCCTGGCTGCGCGCCAACATGTCGTAATGCTCGGGCTTGGCGGCGAGCTTGAGCTTGCCGACGCGGGAGAAGCTGCAGTCGATCTTTTCTTCCTGCACCAACCGCTCGACCAAATCGACGCCAGCGTCGAAAGCCTTGTAGAGCGCATTTGCGGCAGGCTTGCCGTGCTTGCCAGCCATGATTGCATAGTTCTGGGCAAAGCCGTTGTTGCACATCCCGCCATTGCGGCCGGACGCGGCGTTGCCGATCGTTTCGGCCTCCAACAGGGCAACCCGGGCGCCCTTTTTGGCAAGGGCCAGCGCGGCGGAGGAGCCGGTCAGGCCGCCGCCCACAATTGCCACGTCGTAGTGGCCTTCGAGCGGTTTGGACGACCCTTCATTGAACGGCTGAGACGTATCCAGCCAGTAAGAGGTAAACTTCATTTTCTTGACCACCAATGCTGATTTGAGTGGGACGACATCCGAGGCGTTGTTGCGCGCGCCTACCAGCCGCGCATCCGCTCCCAGCGCGCTTCAATCCTGGGGCTGTCCCCGTTGACGACGTTGTAGAAATCATGCTGGGCGGCCATCGCACACGCATGGTTGGGCAGAATCCGGACCCGAGACCCGAGCGGCAACTCGGGCATGGACTTTCCAGAACCAGCACGAATGGCGAGGATACCGTGTTCCTGGCTGGCCTGGGCCACGATCACATCTTCAAGCACCCGCCCCTTTTCGTCGCAGACCACACCGTAACCCTGGTCGATCTGCTGGTTTGCGGTTCCCCGGTCGCGCGAAAGCGCCATCCACCCAGCGTCAACCAGCACCCATCCCTTTTCCGGCTTGGCGCCGATCACGGTGGCCAACACGGAAACCGCGATATCGTCGATGGCACAGACCCCGACCCCGTGCTGGACGAGGTCGAAAAACATGTAGACGCCGGCGCGCAACTCGGTAATGCCTTCTATATTCTCGGCGAAGTGTGCGGTCGGCGTCGAACCGAGGCTGATGATCGGGCAGGCATGGCCGTGAGCGCGCAAAGTTTCGGCCGCGCGCAAGCTGGCCGAACGCTCGTTCTCGGCTGCTTTGACCAGCGCATCGCGTGTGCTCAAGGTATAGGACTCGCCCGCATGGGCGAGGACGCCGACCAGATTAGCGCCCGCTTCGACGACCCTGTTGGCCACCTCGAGCAGCTTGGGATCGTCCGGCTTCAATCCACCGCGATGGTCATCGCAGTCCAGTTCGATGAAGACGGACGGCGTCACGCCGATTGCTTGGCGCACGCCGGCCAAAACATCAGCCTGCTCCACAGTATCGAGCAGCAGCTTCAGCTCGATGCCAGTACGGCGACAAAGCTCCAAGGCACGTATGGCCGATGCCGGCGAGATGCCGACCGCATAGGTCATGTCTCGAAAGCCATGGCCCGCAAAATACTCCGCCTCGGCGATGGTCGAGACCGTGATCGGACCGGGTTCGCGGTGGAATGCGTATCGGGCGACGTCGATGCTTTTGGCCGTCTTCATATGCGGGCGCAGCACCACGCCAAGCTTCCTGGCGCGCTCGGCCAGACCCTGGATGTTGCGCTCGAGCCGCCCACGGTCGAGAAGCAGCGCCGGGGTGACCAAGGCGTCGATCGTGGTAGCCGTCTCGCTCACTGCCAGGTTTGCCGCCACCTTGTTCATAATCTCGTTTCCTAAGTGAACGATTGGTTTGCCAACGCATACATATGGGCTGGCCCCTCGGAGACGGGCCGTTGCCCTTTGACCATGGCGGTCGCACTGCCAGACCGCTGCAGGCCAAGGCTCGCAAGCCAGTCGCCCAATCCATCCTCGGCATAGACGTCGATGCGAACGAATTGATTGTGAAGCTTCGAAAGCTGGGCCAGGATCAGAAGCCGCGCGTCTTGGTCGCTCTCGGCTGCACAAGGGCCAACGACATAGCCGCGGCCAAACCTCCTCGCGATAGCGTAGCCTGCAATCCGTCCCCTGCGCTCAATGACCAATGCGTTGCCCACATCGGCGAGCGCAGCCACCATCGCCAGCCGGGGCATGCCCGTGGCCGATTCGTCGAAGGCCTGGATCGCCGCGAGGTCGGAGGCTGTCGCTTGACGGATGTCGTCGCAGGTACTCCGTGTCACGGCGACAGCCAGCGAGCCCTGGTGTTGAAGCACCGTGCCCCAGGCAGTGAAGCCGCGTCGCTTGTAGAGCGCCAGCCCCTCTTCGGTTGAGTTGAGCAGCACGTTGCGACCGTGTGCCGCCTCAAGCAATCCGTCAAAGAGCCGTGCGCCGTTGCCGCCGCCTTGCGCGGAGCCAGTAACTATGATCATCCCCACCGTGGCATAGGAATGTCCGTAATTCCACGACATGGCAGTGCCAATCACCTGTCCTGCCCGCTCGAGGACCAGGCCATTGCCGACCATCACGGCAAATTCCCAATCCTCCTGGCGGTAGGGCCAGGCCATCTCCTGCGACAGCTTCAGTGCGCCCGGCAAATGGCGGGTTTCCAATTTCATCAGCTCGGTCGGGGCGCTGACGATATCTCTGTCATGCTCAAAGGCCATAAGGTGCAACGCTGTCACTTGATCCAGAGTCGGATTGAAGTCGAACCTTAGAGTCGCGCCCCGGGGACAGATTTCGCTGCTGTTTTGCCCCTTCAAATCGGCGGGATTATTCGTTTTAAGCAGTTCCTCGGCATGCCAAATCGCGCAAATCGGGCGAGGAATACCTGACACCTTGAATCGCCGCCTCGTGGTTGCCCGCGATCGGCGTTACGTCCGCACCATCCCCAATGGATGTGATCTCAGCCTCAGCAATGGCATAGCCGCAACACTCCCCAGCGATAAAACGCATGATGCTCAGAAGGAATTTTTGATGATCTACATCAGCGAAGAGGAGTCAGCGGCCCTCGTCACCCATGAACTTGCCTTCGAGGCGGCGCGGGGGGCTCTCGTGGCGGCAGCATCGCGGCAGAGCTGGGTCTTTCCCGCTGTTCTCGGACGCACACAGGAGGCGACCAATACCTTCTCAATCAAATCCGGTTCGTCGGACGACCTGACCGGAGTGAAAATTGGCTCCTTCTGGTCGGGCAACCCGGCACGTGGCCTTCCCCGCCACAACTCGACCATCGTGCTGCTCGATCAGCATACAGGTCGGCTCGGCGCCGTAGTAGAGGCCGGGAGAGTCAACGCCTACAGGACAGCCGCCGCCGACGCGGTTGCGGCTGATCTTCTTGCGCGCAAGCAAGCCAAGGTTCTGGCGATCTTCGGCGCCGGCAACCAGGCGAGCTTCGAAGTGATGGCGCTGGCACGCATCCGCCCAATCGAAACCGTGCTGGTCGTGGCCCGGCCTTCGCCGCGGCGCGACGCTTTTGTCGATCAGATCGGCGAAAGGGGACTGAAGGCGCGCGCTGCCTTGCCCGAAGAAGCCGTGCGCGCGGCCGACATCGTGGTGACGGCGACACCCTCACGCAAACCGCTGTTCGATGCCGCTTGGGTGGGACCCGGAACCCATATCGTCAGCATGGGGTCGGATGCTCCGGGTAAACGCGAATTGCCGAGCGAATTATTTCCCAACGCACGTCTGTTTTGTGATCTGCTTTCCCAGTCCGCCCAGATCGGCGAATTCCAACACGTGCGCGACGAGATCGACGCAGGCGTGCTTGCGGTAACACCCATCGGCGACGTCATTGAAAAGCGTGTGCCCGGACGCCGCTTCGACAATGAGATCACGGTCTTCGACAGTTCCGGCATCTCCCTGCAGGACCTCTACATCGCCGACGCGCTGATCCGCGCAAAGGCGTCCCACCGCTGATCAGCTTCGCACCGACAGGCTCCAGCCCCGACGGATTTTTCGACACCACTGGAGTGCTCTCCGGCACAAGGTGTCGCAAAACCGCTTGCGATCGGGATCGCTGCGTGTCGTAGTTCAGCAATGCGTTTCTTCCAGCCACGGCAGGGAGCTATAATCCAGGCCAAATCCAACCTGGAGAATGTCCTGATATTTCCGGCGATCAGCGGCTGGCGCGCCAGAAGGCGATATGGTCCTGTATCCGATAGCCCTGGATAATCGCCGGCATGAACCACGGATTGCCACGATAGAGCGGGACGGCCGAAGGCGGTCGAAAATCGAACGCAGTGCGCGACTGCTCGCCATGCCCCATCAACTTGTGGGCCGCACGCATGCCAATCCATGGCGCCCAGACCACGCCCGAACCGCAGAAGCCGGTTGCATAGACCACACCGTCCTTCTCGAAGATACGGGGCAGCATGTCTCGGTTCATCGCCACGTTGCCGAACCAGCAATGCGAAAGGCGCACGTTCTCCAACTCCGGGAAAAGGTTCATGAGGCCCTTGCGTAGGAGAAGTTTCGGCGCTGCCGGATCGCCGACGCGAGAACTGTCACGGCCCCCCAGCAGGATACGTTTCCCGTCGGGCGACGGGCGATAATAGAAACCGAGTTGCCGGTTCTCGGTGATCGTCATCAGCTTCGGCATCAGTCGCGCCATGACATCGGGCGCAAGTTCCTCGGTCACGATGATCCGGCTGCGGACCGGAACCAGGCGGCGGCGCAGGAAGGGAGCGGCGCCGTCGGTATAGCCGTTGGTGCAGACCAGAACCTGCCGTGCATCCACCGTCCCTGCCGAAGTCGCGACGCGGAAGCCCGAACCATTCCTCTCGATCGCTTTGACCACTGTATGCGAATGGACCGTCAACCCGGATGCGAGCGCCACCCGCAGGAGCTCAGCATGGAATTTTGCGGGGTGCAGCCCGCCAATGTCCATCCGAACGGTCCCACCGCGGTAGAAGTCGGTGCCGATATAATTTCGCTGCTCGGCATGCGGAACCGCGTAGGATTCGATCCCCAGTTTCTTCGCCAGCGTCTCGGCGCCGCGCGCCATCTTCTCATACTGTTCATATCCGAAAGCGCCTTTGAATTGGCCAACCAGTCGGAAGTCGCAGTCGAGCCCTTCGGTCTTGATGAAGTCGTAGAGGAATTCGCGTGCGACCTTGCCCTCGGCCTCGATCGCCATGGCCTTCTCTTCCCCGAAGCGCCGGGTGATCGTGGCATAGTCCGGCCGGATGCTCCCGCTCGTAATCCCGCCGTTGCGGGTGGAAGCACCCTCGCCCGGATTCATCGCATCAAAAGCTGCGACCGAGCGTCCTTCGCGCGCCAGCGCAAGCCCGGCCGAAAGCCCGGCATAACCGGCGCCGATAATTGCCACATCGAGCTTCTTTGCGAGGGGCTGCCGCGGCAGCGGCATGACGGGCGACGCTTCCCACCAGTAGGGCGTGTTCTTGTCGGCGATGTGAGGCTCTTGCACGTGGCTGACTTCTCGCTGCATTGCAGGGGTAAAGATCTGCGGTCGGTGAAACTTCAGATGTGGTCGTCTCGGACGTCGAGCGCATCACGCAGCCCGTCACCGATGAAATTGAAACTGGTTACCGCGATGGTGATTGCAGCCCCGGGGATGATTGCCAGCCAAGGTGCGCTGCCCAGATATTGCTGGGCGCCATTGAGCATGTTGCCCCAACTGGGCAATGGCGGCTGGATCCCATAGCCGAGGAAGCTGATGTAGGCTTCCATGAGAATGGCGCGCGCGACCGTCAAGGTGGAAGCGACGATAATCGGCCCCATGGCGTTGGGCAGTATCTCGCGGAACATGATGTGGGTGCCGCTCAATCCCAGCATTCGCCCGGCCAGGACGAACTCGCGTTCGCGTAACGAGCGGACTTCCGCTTCGACGATGCGGGCAACCTCCATCCAACTGGTGAGGGCGATAATGACGGTGATCATCACAGGACTGGGCTTCAGTGCGGCAGCCAGCGCCAGCAGCAGAAAGATCGATGGGAATGACAGGAATCCATCGACCGTGCGCATCAGCGTGGCCCCGACCCAGCCGCCGCGATAGCCGGCAATTACGCCGACCAGGGTGCCGATGAGCGTCGACAAAACCATGGCAAAGAAACCGACCAGCAGCGAGATTCGTCCCGCCATCAAAAGCCTTGCCGCCACGTCGCGGCCAAGCGGATCGGTACCTAGAAAGTGGTAGCCCGTCAGCGGAGGGGCAAAGCGGGCCCGCAGATCGATATACAGTGAGTCATAAGGCAGGAGATGGGGGCCGAGGACGCAAGCGAGGCTCAGGAAGATGATCATCGCCAACCCGAGCAGCGCCAAGCGATGCCGCATGAAACGAAGTGCCGCGCGGTTGTCTCTCCATCGGCTTGGAGCTGCATTTGCGGTGAGAGCGGTCATATCGGCTGTCTCCTGTCGGGGAAGTTGCGCGCTCAAGCCAGACGAATGCGCGGATCGACAATAGCGACGACAATATCGGCGATCAGGTTTCCAAGCAGAACGAGGATGGCGGAGAACATCAGCAGCCCCATCACAACCGGATAGTCGCTGTAACCAAGGCTATCGAGGAACAACCGTCCCATTCCTGGCCAGGTAAAGACGGTTTCGGTCACGAGCGCGCCAGTGAGGACGCTGGGAAGCTGCATCCCGGCCAAGGTAATCATCGGCAAAAGTGCGTTGCCGACGACATGCTTCATCAGAATCCGGCGTTCACTCAACCCCTTAGCCCGAGCCGTCTTGACGAAGTCCTGGCTAATGGCGTCGAGGGTAGCCGTCCGCATGTAGCGGCTCCAGATCGCGACATGGACCAGCGAGAGCACAATACTTGGCAGGATCAGATGGTGGAGGTAGCCCAGGATCGAGGCGTCGCCGATCTCGGACATATTGCCCGCGGGCAGCCAGCCCAACTTCAGGGAAAAGATATAGATGCCGACGAGCCCGAACCAGAAGGTAGGGACCGACAACGCGACCATGGCGCCGACAGTTGCGAGATAGTCGAACAGCGAATAACGGCGCGTGGCGCCGCGGATTCCGATCCAGGCGCCAATGGAAATTGCAATTACGGTTGAGGACCCCATCAGCAGCAGCGTGGCAAAGAGATGGCTGCCGATCACCTTCAATACCGGCGCTCCGTCACGGAACGAGTGACCCCAGTCGCCCCGCACCAGCCGCCATGCCCAGTCCAGATATTGGATCCATATAGGCCGATCGAGGCCCAGCAGCCCCTTGAGACGCTCGATATCCTGCTGGGTCATTCCGGGATCAAGTCCGAATTGCGCCAGCGGGCCGCCGGGAAGGAGGTTCAGAATGCCGAAGCCGATGATCGAAACGATCACAAGCAGCACCAGGCTCTGCGAGAGGCGATTGAGCAGGAAGCCGCGCATTCGAGTCCTCCATTGTGGGTTGATGATTTTAGTCTGTTGCCGCCGCCGCGCCCGAATCGGGCGGGGCGGCGGCAACTGCGTGGATTAGGCCTTCCACTGCCAGGCCGCGGCATTCCACGACGCTGTGCGGGTGTTGGCGTTGGGCTCGAAGCCGTCCAACCCTTTCTTGCGCCCGAGGACGATTGTGTAGGCGAACAGCGGCAGGAAGGGCAGATCATGGCGTACCACTTCCTGCACGCGATTATAGATCCCGCGCCGTTCTTCCGGATCGAAGCTGCGAGCACCCTTTTCGAGCAGGGCATCGACCTCAGGGTTGGAATATTGCCCGGTGTTCGAACCGTGTCCGCCTTGAGCGGCGATTGCCTTCGTATGGAGCCGGTTTGTGGCGTCGGGGTCCGCGGCAATCAGATAGGTGACGCCCACCATGGCGGTGTCGAATTGCGACTTCAGCCAGAACTCGCCCCACATGACTGCCGCCGGCAAATTCGAGATCGTCATCTCGACGCCGATCTCGGCAAACGTCTGCTGCAGGAACTGCTGCGTCTGCTCGCGGAGGTTGTTGCCAGAAGTTGTCGAGTTGGAGAAGGACAGTCGAACCCCATCCTTGGCGCGGATTCCATCCGGCCCCGGCACCCAGCCGGCCTCATCAAGGATTTGGCGCGCCCGGTCCAGATTGAACTCCTGAACCGGCAGGTTCGGGTCGTAGTAGTAGGACTCCTTCGGCATGAAGGTCTCGGTGAGAGTGCCCACGCCGTAATAGATCGTGTCGACGATCGCTTTCCGATCCAAGGCGGCGTAGAGCGCCTGGCGCACGGCCAACTCCTTGAACTGCGGGCGGCCCAAATTGAGGTAGATCGACTCCAGGGATGCCCCTGTCTCCAGTGTCACCACGCGGTCTGGTAGTTCGCGGGCTTCAGTATAATGGTCGGCGGTGATGAACGACTGATCGACCAGGTCCACGTCGCCGCTCTTGAACTGCGTGTAGAGCACCGTCATATCGGGGATGTATTTGAAGATGAGCTGCTCGACATAAGGACCTTCGCCGGCGTACTCAGGATTGGCGACGAGCTCGATGTGATCGCCCGCCACGCGCTGGCCCCATTTGAATGCGCCGGTGCCGACCGGCGTCTGGTTGAACGCGGCTGTATTCGGATCGGCCTCTTTCTCCAGAATGTGCTTGGGTACGATGAAGGTTTCGGCCAAGAACGAAAGATAGGGCGCAAAAGCCTCCTTCATCCGCCAAGTGATCTCGGTGGGCGAAACCACTGTGATGTCCTGCACGAGCGAATGGCCGCTCGTGCGCCAAGCCCGAAACTTCGGGTTCGTGATGAGCTCAAGGGTGAATTTCACGTCCTCGGCCGTGAAGGGCTCACCATCGTGCCAGCGGGCATTGTCGCGCAACCGGATGCGCCAGTTGAGACCGTCCTGCGAAATGCCGCCGTTCTTCTGGCTTGGCACCTCGGCTGCGAGGTTTGGATGTAGGCCACCTTGGGGGTCCATCCGGACCAACGCATCGAAAACCGAGAAATGGACCGCGTCATCGACTTCGATATGCGCCATCAACGGATTGAACACGGTCGGCTCTTGCGAAAGACCGACGACGACGCGACCGGCCGGGCCTGCAGGAGGGGTCTTGGCGAAGGCGGGCTTGCCCAGCAGATTGGGCGCGATGAGGCCTGCAGCCCCACCTAGCGCCATCAGTCGCAGCGCTTCGCGCCTCGAGTAGTTGGACGTAGTCGATGAATTTTTGGTCATGGTAGTTCCTCTCTTGTTATTTCTTATGCGTTTGCTGCTACTGGACGGGCATTGCCCGGCCGCTCTCCTGGAATTGCCGCTACCAGTTGGCGCGTGTAGGCTGCTTGCGGGTTCAGGAATATTTGCGAGGGCGGCCCGCGCTCGACGATCCGGCCCTTCTGCATCACAGCGATTTCGTCGCAGATCTGGCTGGCGACGCGCAGGTCGTGTGTGATGAAGACCATCGACACGCCGGTCTCGCGCTGGATCTGATCCAGAAGCTGCAAGATCTGCGCCTGGATCGACACGTCGAGTGCGGAGACCGCCTCGTCGGCAATCAACAGCTTCGGCTTGAACATCAGCGCACGAGCGATGCCGATGCGCTGGCGTTGCCCACCCGAGAACTCGTGCGGGTAGCGGCCAAAAGCGCCGGCATCGAGACCGACATGGGCCAGAAGCGCACGCGCTTCATCGCGCGCCTGGACATAGGGCATCCCGTGCGCCATCGGGCCTACCGTCATGATGTGACCGACCGTCGAGCGTGGGTTCAGAGAAGCGAAGGGATCCTGGAAGATCATCTGGATCCGCGGTCGAAGCGGGCGGAACTTCGCTTCGGAAAGCTTGGCTATGTCACATCCTCGAACAAGATCCCGCCGCCGTCACTGTCCAGCAGCTTGATCAGCAGCCGGCCCAGCGACGATTTCCCCGAGCCGCTCTCGCCTACGACCCCCAGCGTGCGGCCGGGCGCCAGTTCGAACGAAACCTCGTTGACCGCCGTCACAACTCGTTGGGCGCCGAACAGCGCGCTGCCGCCACGATAGGTCTTCAGCAGACCCTCAACCTTCAGGATCGGCTCCTTGCTGGCAGCCTCCGGACGAGGACGATTTTCGCCGGTCAAATGCGGTACGGCCGCAATCAGGCGCTGGGTATAAGGGTGCTTGGGCGACTTCAACACCTGCTCGGCGCTGCCCTGTTCGACGACATGGCCCTTTTCCATCACTACGACGCTGTCGGCGATCTCGGCCACCACGCCGAAATCGTGGGTGATGAACATCACGCTCATGCCCTTGCGCCGCTGAATGTCACGGATCAGTTGCAGGATCTGAGCCTGGGTGGTGACGTCGAGCGCGGTGGTTGGTTCATCCGCAATCAGCACCGTCGGCTCGAGCGCCAAGGCCATGGCGATCATGACGCGCTGCCGCTGCCCGCCCGAAAGCCGGAAAGGGTACTGGTGATACATGAGTTCGGGATCTGGCAGGCCTACTTCAGTGAGCAGCTCGATGGCGCGGTTTCGACAGGTTTGTGGCGTGCCGAAGCCATGCGCGGCCATGACCTCGTCAATCTGCGCGCCCACCGTCATCAGGGGGTTGAGCGCCGAGAGCGGGTCCTGAAAGATCATAGACACGACCCGTCCACGCAGATTGCGCAGCTTGTCTGGCGACATGCCGATGATGTTCATCCCCTCCAGCTGGATGACACCCGACGAGAGGCGGATCACCTTTGGCAGAAGCCCCATGATTGCGTTGGCCGTGACCGACGTGCCCGATCCGGACTCGCCTATGATGCAGAGGATCTGGCCGCGTTTCAGATCGAAGGAAATGTTCTTGACAGCATGGGTCCGTTCCATGCCTTGCGGCAAATTCACCGTGAGGTCGCGCACCGAAAGCGCCACATCGTGGGGGGCTACAGCCTGGATGCTTGCGACCATCGAGATCACCTCCCCTTTCGACCGAGCGCGTCCACCCTGTTGCGGACCGCTTCAACGCCCTTTGAGCTGAAGCGCCTCACCGTAGCGGCCGTAGTCTGGCCTTCTCGGCGCTTCGCGCGCTGAGGCTGCGAGAGACGGGTTCTGCTCATCCTGGCGGCTCCCTTATGAAATCCGGTCCGTGTACCGGACTCTGTTCCCTTTTCTTGGAGAACTCTCCGAAGGGGCAAGCGCTGCCTATCGGATGTCCTCTGGAGCCTGCCTGCCATAAGGAAGGGTTGCTCCGTTCTTCCAGCCAGTTTGACTGTTCTGTTTGCGCAGAGTCTTCGAAACTTGGCCCTCGTGCGGCAGGAACTTCTGAAAAGAACATCCCGTTCGGCATTTCACTCTGTTCCCGTTTCGGCGCGGAAACCGGGATCAGGCAACCATATCCTTCATCCGGCAATACGCGCCCATGAGGGATAGGACCAAGGCTTTTCCGGTGTACATCGGTCCCATGTGCAGGCCATGCCGCCGAGCGGATTGGTGACCGTACGGCCCATCGCAATGTTGGCGCTGCCGATCAAGGTCGATGACTGCGCCGTGTGCCGAATTGCCCATGCCGAAGATCACGCGACTGCATGAAGTGTACCCCCGCTTGCCTCGCGCAGCGAGCTTTCGCACAATAATTGCCTGTCCTGGGGGCTGCTAAACGCAGGATATTCCGTCCAGGCACAAACTCCGCAGACTGCCTCTGCAGGCGGCAGGTTAGGATGCTTCAAATTACCGGAGTCCATCCATGTCCGCGCCGCTCATGCACATCGACTGCAGCCCTTCCCTCCCTCGCGAGGCGGACGTCGTCGTCATCGGCGGCGGCGTGGTGGGCGTGTTCAGCGCATACTATCTGGCGCGCCGCGGCCTCAAAGTCGCCCTGGTCGAGAAGGGGCGTATCGCGGCCGAGCAGTCCAGCCGCAACTGGGGCTGGTGCCGCCAGCAGAACCGCGATGCGCGTGAGCTGCCGATGGCGACCAAGAGCCTCGACCTCTGGGAGAAGGTAGCACAGGAGACCGGCCAAGACACCGGCTTTCGCCGCTGCGGGCTCCTCTATCTCTCACAAGACGCAAATGAGCTGGCAGGCTGGGCAAAGTGGCGCGATTTTGCGAGAACGGTCGGGGTCACCACACACATGCTGAGCGCGGAAGCAGCCACCGAACGGGGCAAAGCGACGGGCCGCAAATGGAAAGGTGGCGTGTTCTCGCCAACTGACGGAACGGCGGACCCTTCCAAGGCAGTGCCGGTTGCGGCGCGCGGCATCATGGCGGCGGGCGGCACCGTACATCAGCATTGCGCGGCGCGCGGGCTGGAGTTGAGCGCCGGCCGGGTGAGCGCTGTGGTGACCGAAGCGGGCACCATCCAGACAAAGACCGTGGTCATCGCCGGGGGGGCGTGGGCTTCTTCCTTCTGCAACCAGCTTGGCATGCGGTTCCCGCAAGCTGCCGTGCGTCAGTCCATTCTAGCCGTGGCGCCAGGCGCAAACGGTCTGCCGGATGCCCTGCATACCGCGGGCGTCTCTCTGACGCGGCGCAGCAACGGTGGATACGCGCTGGCGATCAGCGGGCGGGCGCGTGTCGATCCAACGCCGCAGCAGTTCAGGTTCAGCCGCGAGTTTGTACCTATGTTCGCCCGCCGCTGGCGCAATCTCGCCCCGGGCGCCTTCGAGGGCTGGCGTCAAGGCCATGAAAGCCTGCGCAAATGGGCGCTCGACGACATCACGCCGATGGAACGGAACCGGATTCTCGACCCGAAGCCCGACATGGGACAGATTCGGCTGACATATCGAAGAGCCTGCGAATTGATCCCCGAACTCCAACGCATCGCGATCTCCGATGTCTGGGCGGGTTATATCGACAGTACACCCGATGGCATTCCCGCAGTCGGTGAAGTGGAGGGAATTCCGGGCTTCATCCTGGCGGCGGGATTCAGTGGTCACGGCTTCGGGATTGGCCCCGGCGCGGGGCATATGATCGCCGACATCATCACAGGCAGCGAGCCTATTGTCGATCCGCGTCCTTATAGGCCCGAGCGCCTGAAGACCGCTGCGTGGGGCAAGGTCGCTGAATTCTGAGAAGACCGTCTTGCCAAGGTACAATCGGTCGCACACGAGATTGAGGCCAAGGCGGCCAGCACCAAAAAACAGGGAAGTGACGATGCGCGAATATGAGATTGCCGCCATTCCTGCCGACGGGATCGGCCCAGAGGTGATTGCCGCAGGTCTCCAGGCGCTTGAGGCGCTGCAGCAGCGCTGCGGCGACTTCAAGCTGCGCGTCCAGCACTTCGACTGGGGCTCAGACTATTACAAGGCCCATGGTCGAATGATGCCCGAAGATGGGGTGGCGCAACTGAAGCGCTTCGACGCCATCTTCTTTGGCGCAGTAGGCGCCCCCGATCTGCCTGACGACATCACACTCTGGGGCCTCCGGCTGCCGATCTGCCAAGGCTTTGATCAGTACGCCAACGTGCGGCCGACCAGGATATTGCCCGGGATTGTTTCGCCGCTGGCGGGCGTTGGCCCTGGCGATCTGGATTGGGTGATCGTGCGTGAGAATTCTGAGGGCGAGTATTCGGGCCACGGCGGCCGCGCCCATCGCGGCCTCCCCGAGGAGGTCGGAACCGAGGTCGCGATCTTCACGCGCGTCGGCGTCACCCGCATCATGCGCTATGCATTCCGGCTGGCGCAGTCACGGCCGCGAAAGCTCCTGACAGTTGTTACGAAATCCAACGCGCAGCGTCACGGCATGGTAATGTGGGACGAAATCGCAGCCGAGGTGGCGCGGGAATTCCCGGACGTCGCGTGGGACAAGATGCTAGTCGATGCTATGACAGTGCGTATGACGTTGAAACCTCGGAGCATCGATACGATCGTCGCCACCAATCTTCACGCCGACATATTGTCGGACCTTGCAGGCGCGCTCGCGGGCAGTCTCGGCGTTGCACCGACCGCCAACATTGATCCCGAGCGGCGCTATCCCTCGATGTTCGAGCCAATTCACGGCTCGGCATTCGACATCGCCGGCAAGGGTATTGCCAACCCGGTCGCCACCTTCTGGACCGCTGCCCAGATGCTCGAACATCTGGGCGAGAGCGCAGCGGCCGTCCGGTTGATGAGCGCTGTAGAAACGGTGACGAGTGAAGGCGTGCTGACGCCCGACGTGGGAGGGACAGCGACCACGCAGGAAGTGACGGACGCCGTCTGCCAGGCGATCCGCGGTTCGAACGTGTGACAGGTTTCCAATGAAGCTCGACAAGATCGACATCAAGATCTTATCCCAATTGCAAAAGAACGGGCGGGTCACGAATGTCGAGCTTGCCGACCTGGTCAACCTTTCGCCGAGCCCTTGCCTGATGCGGGTGAAGAAGCTTCAGGCGGAAGGCTTCATCACCGGCTATTCCGCCCAGATCGATGTGTCCAAGCTCGGGCAGACTCTAACGATCTTCACCGAAGTCACGCTCAAGCACCATCAACAGAACGATTTCGCGAGATTTCTCACCGCAATTCAGAAAGTCGATTCTGTCATCGAATGCCATCTGGTTTCAGGCGGTTACGACTATCTTGTGAAGTTTGTCACAGCGGGCATAAGCGAGTACCAGACGATCATGGAGCGCATGATCGAATTGGATATCGGAATCGACAAATATTTCAGCTTCGTCGTGCTGAAGTCACCGATCGTGAAATCCCATTTGCCTCTCGACATCATTTTCGACAAATGAGAAGGCAGCTCCGGCTCGATCCTCAAGCGGCGTGCGCTCGCGCCACGCTCCATCTTGTTGGGCGCGGCACTTGTCGAATGACGATGTCACGATTCGGGGGAGGCCGTCATTGCACTCGTCTGAACGGCGCTTAGGCTAAGCTTCGACTGCATCTGGAGACTTCCAGCGAACGCCTGCTGTCGCCTTGTCCTCGTCAAATGGCTTGAATATATATCCTTCAATGATATATAGACAGGCAGCACGCACGGCTTGCGGAGTTGCGACAATCCAGCCTCGGGGTCACAGTTGGACCAAAGGCAACAGGCGAAAAGATGAACAAGATTGAAACTCTGATCCACCGAAGAGCTGACGATCGCCGGAAGACCGCGCAAGCCTGTGTATCGCGTATTCTCCGGAACGCCAAAGCCCACGGCGTCGATATCTCTGTTGTCGGATCCCTCGCGAAAAACCGTTTCCGCGTCCACTCGGACGTAGATCTGCTGGTTCACGGAAGTACTGATCCTGCGCGCCGGGCCATGGTAGAGCGCTTGGTCGCAGACCAGCTTCGGGGAACGAACATTCCCTATGACCTGATCTTTGCCTCAGACGTTTCGTCCGAACGAGTACAGGAATTGTTCAATGACAGCGTTTAAGCATCCGGCATTCGCAAAGCTGTCGCCAAAAATCGCGCGCGCTGCGAAGGAACTGCAGCAAATCGAGGAGTATCTGTCGGCTCATGGGAGTGAGATGTCACTCGGCGAATGGGGGGCGATCGCAGCTGTTTCGCTGGGAGTCCACAATGTCTACAACGGCATCGAGGACATCCTGCTCAGCCTGTCCAACGACATAGACGGCCTCGTTCCCCAAGGGCCCACGATGCACCAGGACGTGCTCGATCAGATGTCGGCGGAAATTGCAGGCATCCGCCCGGCTGTGCTCGACCCCGAGCTTTATCAGTCCCTGAGTGAGTTAAAGGGATTCCGTCACCTGGTGAGGCATCGGTACGGTTTTGACCTGAAAACAGACAGGGTGCAGGAAAACCTCGACAGGGTAAAAGAGGCATTTCCGTCTTTCGTCGAGGCCATTGTTTACTTGGAAAGCACTCTTACTGAGGAAAACACGCACGACAGTAATGGCGGCGGCCACGGCTCAGGAGGCGGGGCATCTGGTGGTCCCTGAACCAATGGCTCAGTCGTGTGTGCCGGAAGAGATTCTGCGGGCGTTGACCCCTGAGAATTGTCGGCTGGTGGCGCTGATCCATCGGTATCGACCGCAAAGCATCACGGAACTGTGCAGGTTGGCGGCGCGTCCGCAGCCGAACGTATCCCGCTCCTTGGCGGCCCTTGAGCGGGCGGGAATTGTCTCAATGGTGGGCTCCAGGCCGAAGAGACCCGAACTCGCCGTGCAACGAGTCACGATCGAACTCGCTGAGCTTCAGAATGGCCGATGCGAGGTCGACGATTCGTGAAAACAAATCGCCGGACCATCATCTTTGCTGCGCCATGGGTAACAGGGGCAAAGTCGATCAGTGGGATTCGAAGCCGCCGCTGACGAGGTTTGGCAAGTATTGGACGTGAAGCCTCGGTGACGCCGAGCCGATCGCCAAGAAGGAGGCCGGAGCTTTTAGCGGTTTTCATTAGGCCCAGTAAGGTATCACGACAGGCGCGTCCTGCCTGTAAGCGGGTTTCGCCGGAAATCTTGCCTCGGATCACCTGGCATTGAATGTCGTTCTCGGAGCCGTTGGTATACGGAAGATTCCCGGGCTGAGCGCGGACGGTGGCCAACTCGGCCTTGTTGGCGCATCACCTCGGGATTTTGCTTCGGGAGAACGAAGCGTCTAGCTTGACACTTGGGCCGGGAAACATCCGAAAGACCCGGACTGCGTGAGTTTCGCTCTGGTCGATGCAATGCCCGCTAGATGTCTTCTGGATTGACCGAGGTCGCTTCGG
This sequence comes from Mesorhizobium sp. ISC25, assembly GCF_042295465.1. Taxonomy (NCBI): domain Bacteria; kingdom Pseudomonadati; phylum Pseudomonadota; class Alphaproteobacteria; order Hyphomicrobiales; family Phyllobacteriaceae; genus Mesorhizobium; species Mesorhizobium sp. ISC25. The sequence goes on from NZ_CP135441.1 coordinate 2,428,616, forward strand.
CGATGGCAATGATCATCCGTTCATCGCTGCCCGCACATCCTTATCTTGGAGGGTTTGGTCCAGCGTCATCCGCGTGCGTTCGAGGATTCCATCAATATCGTCGTCTGTGCAGCAGAGCGGCGGCGCATAGCCGAGGATGCCGCTGTTGAAGGCACGGATGACAAGGCCGTTCGCCCACGCGCGCTCGAAGATGCGACGCCCCGGATCGGCCGCCGCCGGCAGAGGCGTCTTGCGTACCTTGTCGGTGACCAACTCGATTGCTGCCAGCATGCCGCGACCGCGAATATCGCCAACCAGCGGGTGGTCGGCCAGCGAGCGAAGGCCTTCCATCAAGCGCTTCCCCACTTTCCGCCCATTCTCGAGCAAGCCATCTTCATAGAGGCGCAGGCATTCGAGCCCGACCGCCGCGCTCACGGGATGGGCCGAATAAGTATAGCCATGGCCGACAGCCGCTTTGCCGGCTCCGTCCGCGATCGTATTGTACACGTGGTCCGACATAAAGACGGCGCCCATCGGCACGTAGCCCGAGGTCAGTCCCTTCGCCGTGGTCATGAAATCCGGCACGACCTCGTCTTCCTCGCAGGCGAAGAGCGGGCCGGTACGGCCAAAGGCAGTGATAACTTCGTCGGCAACGAACAGAATGTCGTGTTCCTTGCACACGGCGTGCAGAGCCTTCAGCCAACCTGTCGGTGGAACGAGGACACCGCCCGAACCTTGGATGGGTTCGGCGTAGAAAGCCGCAACGCGGCCCGCGCCGAGTTCCGCGATTTTGGCCCGCAGGGCCGCGACCGATGCATCGATGATCGCCTGCGGGTCGGAACCGACCGGATTGCGATAGGCGTAGTGCGAGGGAATTTTGTGCTGCCAGTCGTAAGGCACGCCGAAACCCGCATGGAAAGCCGGGATCGCGGTCAGACCTGACCCTGCCGTCGAGGATCCATGGTAGCCATACTCGACCGAGATGAACTGGTCTTTTTTCGGCGTACCCTTGGCATGGTAGTAATAGCGAATGAAGCGGATCGTACTGTCGACTGCGTCGGAGCCGCCAAGCGTGAAATAGACATGGTTCAAATCGCCGGGCGCCAGTTCGGCAAGCCTGGCAGCAAGGCGAATGGCAGGCTCGGATCCCAGCCCGAAATATCCCGTCGCATAGGGAAGCTCTCTTAGCTGCTTTGCTGCTGCTTCAACGACGCTCTCCTGGCCGTATCCGATGTTGACACACCATAGACCGGCGAATCCGTCCAGCAGGGTTTTCCCGCTTGCATCGGTCACGGTTGCGCCTTTGGCGGATTTGAGCACCCGCACGCCCGTCTCCTCGTGGCTCCGATAGCATGAAAACGGGTGAACCAGATGTGCGCGATCGAGTTCGATCAGTGAGTTTGCCAGCATTTGTTCCTCCGATTCAGCGTAGTGCCTGACTGACGAGAGCATAAGTCCGGTGTGGTGTGGTTTCGTCCTTCAGCTCGTTTTCAGCGTGATCTGCTGCGCAGTCATGGTTCATTCCGGGCTTGAATTCTCTAAGGCCCAAGGTAGGCTGCCGCGGACAGCAGTTCCTCCCGACCAGAACCTGAGCGATAGGCGTTTTGACTTTCCTTTGCCGCTGGCACCGCATCTTATGCCACGCACGGCTGAGAGATCGCGCGCCGCCGAAGCCCGAAACGAACTCAGGCGCAACTCTCTGCCAAAGCTCTCACGCAATACAAAACAATCTGCTTCAGGGCGCATTGAATGCGGCGACTAGTCTTCTCCGGCCCTCATTATGATCCTTGCTGTGAAAGGCACGCAGTGCCGACAGGATTGGAAGGATCGACCCCTATGACCCAGTTCAGACCGAAATACATCACCTTCGACTGCTACGGTACACTGACCAACTTCGACATGGCCGGAGCGGCGAGACGCGTATACGGCGCGCAGCTCTCCCCTGCTGGGATGGCGCAGTTCATCAAGGATTTCTCGGCCTATCGCCTCGATGAGGTCCTTGGCGCCTGGAAGCCGTACAGCGAGGTCGTGCACAATTCCGTGGAACGAACCTGCAAGCGCAACGGCGTCGCATTCCGGCCCGAGGATGCCCAGCGCATCTATGCGGAAGTGCCGACATGGGGTCCGCACCCGGATGTCCCGGCGGGCCTGGCCAAGGTCGCCAAGGAGATTCCGCTGGTGATCCTGTCGAACTCCATGAAGAGCCTGATCATGTCGAACGTGGAGAAACTCGGCGCACCGTTCCACATGGTCATCACGGCGGAGGAGACCGGCGCCTACAAGCCTTTAATGAAGGGCTTCGAATATATGTTCGAGAAGCTCGGCTGCGGCCCGGAGGACATTACGCACGTGTCGTCCTCATTTCGCTATGATCTCATGACCGCCTATGATCTCGGTATCAAGAGCAAGGTCTGGGTGAACCGCGGCCACGAGCCTGCGAACCCCTTCTACGAATATACCGAAATCAAGGATATCGGCGGTCTGGCCGGCGCCGTCGGACTGGAGCCCGTTCGGGAATTCGCCTGAACCTCTGTTTGCCGGCGCAGTCCGCGCCCGAGCGAGGCGCTCCCAAACGTTAATAGTCACTGGTCGCAACAAGAACGGGGCGGTTTCACCGCCCCTTTCTCGTTGTTCCAGCGCTTTAGGGCTGCAAGTGTTTCCACCTGCTTGCAAGATAACTAATTAAGCCCGCCAACATGAAGCGTCTTGATCTGGAGATATTCCTCGATGCCGAGCTGCGATCCTTCGCGTCCCACTCCTGACTGCTTGACACCGCCGAAAGGCGCAACCTCGGTCGAGATCATGCCGGTGTTGAGCCCGACCATACCGAACTCCAGCGCCTCGGCAACACGCCACGACCGCTTGAGGTTGTCGGTGTAGAAGTAGGAGGCAAGGCCGAACGGCGTGCCGTTCGCGATGGCGATGGCCTCTTCCTCCGTTTCGAAACGAAAAAGCGGCGCCACCGGACCGAACGTCTCTTCCGATGCCAGGAGCATCTCGGTAGTAGCCTCTCCCAGCACGACGGGCCGTGCATATTGCTTGCCCTCCGGCACCGTCTCGCTTTGGGCGATGACCTGCGCACCTTTCGCCTTTGCATCCGCGATGTGACGCTCGATCTTGTTGATCGCGGCCGCGTTGATCATCGGGCCGATCTCAGTGCCCTCGTCCGTCCCTGCGCCAACCTTCATCCGCGTGACGCGCTGGCTCAGCTTTTCGGCGAAAGCGTCGTAAACGCCTTCCTGCACGAGAATCCGGTTCGCGCAGACGCAGGTTTGACCGCCATTGCGGAACTTGGATGCGATCACCCCTTCAACTGCCTTATCCAGATCGGCGTCGTCAAAGACGATAAAGGGTGCGTTGCCGCCAAGCTCCAGGCTCAGCCGCTTGATGTTATCGGCCGCGCCACGCATGAGCAGCGCACCGACGCGGGTCGAACCGGTGAACGAGATCTTGCGCACCGTCTCGTTGGCCATCAGTTCGTTGCCGATTTCGATGGGCAGGCCGGTCACAATGTTGATCACGCCGGCAGGAATACCTGCCCGTTCCGCCAGAACGCCGAGCGCCAGCGCCGAGAATGGCGTAAATTCCGATGGCTTGATGACAACCGTACAACCTGCGGCCAGCGCCGGTGCTACTTTGCGCGTGATCATCGCGTTGGGGAAATTCCACGGCGTGATGATGGCGCAGACGCCGACAGGTTCTTTCAGCACCAGAATGCGGCGATCGGCCGTGGGTGACGGAATGGTCGAGCCGCCGATCCGGCGAGCTTCTTCGGCGAACCATTTCACAAAAGATGCGCCGTAGCGGATTTCCGCCAACGCCTCGGCAAGCGGCTTGCCTTGTTCCAGCGTCAGCAGGAGCGCGAGATCCTGTTCGTGCTGACGGATGAGGTCGTGCCAGCGCTCCAGAAATCCTGCACGCTCGGCATGGGTCCTTTTCTTCCAGCCTTTGAAGGCCTCGGCCGCAGCGTCGATTGCGGCTCTCGTCTCGTTCTCCCCCATTTCGGGAACGGTGCCGAGAACACTTTGGCTGGCAGGGTCAATGACATCGACCACGCCCTTCGTTTCCGCATCCCACCAGACACCGCCAATCAGCGCCTGCTGGCGGAAAAGGTCGGAATCGTTGAACATGCCAATCTTCGTCATCGCATTCATGGTCTTTTCCTCTGCTCTTTCAGCTCAATCCTGCCAGCACGGCCTGCGTGATTGTTTCAGTCCTGTCCTTGCCTGCGATCGTGCCAATCCCCCGCGCGGTTGCGGACTCGATTGCCGACATCACTTGTGCCGCAGCCTGCCCCTCGCCCAGATGCTCGAGCATCATCGCACCGGACCAGATCGCGGCGATCGGATTGGCGGTGCCGAGATGCGCGATGTCGGGCGCCGAACCATGGACCGGCTCGAACATGGAAGGCGCGCTGCGATCGGGATTAATATTGGCGGAGGCGGCATAACCCAGCCCGCCCTGAATGGCCGCTCCAATATCCGTGAGGATGTCGCCGAAAAGGTTCGATGCGACGATTACGTCGAGGCTTTCAGGCGCCAGGACCATGCGGGCGGCAATGGCGTCGATGTGGTAGTGCGAGACCTCCACATCGGCATAGTCCTTCGCCAACTCGCGCGTGACCTCATCCCAGAAAACCATGGAGTGTTTCTGCGCGTTGGATTTGGTGACAGATGCGAGCTGCTTGCGACGCGACCGCGCCTGTTCGAAACCGAAACGGATGATCCGTTCGACACCCGTACGCGTGAAGATCGCAGTCTCGACCGCGACCTCATCGGCCGTGCCGGAATGAACCCGCCCACCGGCGCCGGAATATTCGCCTTCCGTATTCTCGCGGATGCACAGGATATCGAAACCATCGGAGCGGAGGGGCCCCTGAACGCCCGGCAACAGCCGGTGCGGTCGTATGTTGGCGTACTGCGTGAACCCTTTCCGGATCGGCAGGAGCAGTCCGTGAAGCGATACTGAGTCGGGCACTTCCGCGGACCAGCCCACGGCGCCGAGATAGATCGCATCGAATTTTCGAAGTGTCTCGATGCCGTCTGACGGCATCATTGCACCGGTCTCCAGATAGTAGGCGCACGACCACGGGAATCTTGTGTCATCAAGGGCGAAACCGCCCCGCTTAGCCGCCGGCTGCAGCACCTGCCATGCCGCCTGCGTCACGTCCTTGCCGATGCCGTCGCCGGGGATAAGCGCTATCTTGTAGGTCTTCATTGATGGGGGTCCTCATTCGCACTAGCGTCATCGGAACAATAGTGGACCGCCGGCCGCATTTTCCGTCGTGGATGAGCCGCCCGACGGCGTCGAATCGCGTCAGGCGGAACCTGGAAAGCCGATTGTTCTGGAACGGCTGCGCGCGCTATTCGGCCCGACCTTGAGCACTGAACTCAGTCATAAACGCAGACGTAGATCTTGCGCACGGTCTCGATAGTGCGCCAGACGCCGACGAAACCGGGCTTCATTACGAAACTGTCGCCGGCGCGGTAGGTCTTGGTCTCACCGCCCTTCTCCTCGATTTCGACGAGACCCGAAACGATGTGGCAGAACTCGTAGATAATGCCCTTGATCGAGTGCGTCTCGCCGGGCGTCGCCTCCCAGACACCGGTGAGCACCTTTTCTCCCTTCGAGGCATCTTGTGCCCAGGTCTTGAAGGATGGATTGCCCGAAATGAGCCGCTCCGGAGCTGGTAATGCCTCCTTCGGCGCGAAGTCTGGAACTGTGTCGATCGTGATCAGAAGTGACATGTGATGTTTCCTGGTTAGTAGCCGAGTGTCCGATCGATGAGGCCGATCAGTTCTTCTCCGGTGCGGTGGCGCCGGATATTGTCGACGACGGATTGTGCCGCCGTATGCGGTTGCGTCACCGAGGCGATGTGCGGCGTTATCATCACCTTCGGATGCGACCACAGCGGATGGTCTTGCGGGAGCGGTTCTGGATCGGTGACATCAAGCATCGCCGCAGATACGTGACCGGTGTCGAGCGCGTTGATCAGCGCGGCCTGGTCCAGTTGCGGACCCCTGCCGACATGCAGCAGCTGCGCCCCGACGGGCAGTAAGTCGAAGAACTCGGCATCGAGCATGCCGTGCGTTTGTTCCGTGAGCGGGAGCAGGCACACGAGAATATCCGTTTGCTTCAGAAAGCCCGCGAGTTGGTCCGTGCCGTGAAAACAGGCGACGTCCTCTATCCGCTTTTCGCTGCGGCTCCACCCGGCAAGCGGAAACTGGAACGGCTTCAAGCGCTCGATAGCCGCTTGGGCCAGCATGCCAAGGCCGAGGAAGCCAACCCGGCGTTCTGCCGCCTGTCGAGCGACAATCGGTTGCCAAAGGCACCTTTTCTGCTGCTCGAGATAGGCGGGCATCTCCCGGTGGAGCGCCAACACGCCGAGCGCGACATATTCCTGCATCATGCGTATGATGCCGTCCTCGACCATGCGCACAAGCTTCACATGGCTTGGCACCACGTCCTGCTTGAACTGGTCGACGCCCGCTCCGATGGAAAACAGCACTTCCAGATTGCGGTAGCGCGAGATCTCGTCCGGCACCGTCCAGGTGATGAGATAGCGCACCTTCTCCGGCTCCATCTCGTCCCCGGAATGGAAGAATTCCAGATCCGGGATCTGGCGCGCAAAGATCTCGCGGAAGACCGCAGCACGCGCGGTATCGGAATTGAAAAGAAACGCCATGGTGACCGCCCCTTCCTTCAGGCCGCAAGACGCGCCCCGAGCCCCTCGATCATCTTCCGGCAAGCGGCGAGTTCACCGATCTCGATATATTCGTCTGGACGATGGGCACGGCCGATGTCGCCAGGACCGCAAATGATCGCATCGATGCCGGCCTGCTGGTAAAGCCCGGCCTCCGTGCCGTAACTCACAGCTGTCAGCGGCTCCTGCCCCGTCAGCTCCGTCAGAACGGCCGCTAGCTCGCTCCTGTTCGCGGGCGCAAGGGCGGGATAGGTGCTCAACTCGTGCCACGCCACATCGAAGCCGCTGTCTCGCAGGGCGAAAAGCCGGGCCTTGACCGGCTCAAGCAGGGAGGCTGGAGAAACGCCGGGCACGGCACGCGCCTCGATATCGGCTGCGCAGTGGCCAGCGATGATGTTGACCGCCTGTCCACCGGCGATGACGCCCACCTGCAAGGAAGAATAGGGGGGCTCGAAATTGTCATCGAGCGGCCCGTCGGCGAGGGACTGGCCGTAGGCCACGGCGTGCGTGATGACCCCGGCCATGGCATGCACGGCATTGAGTCCGAGATCGGGGCGTGACGAATGGCCTGATCGCCCGATCACCTCGAGCCGCGCGGCGGCCTTCCCTTTGTGCGCGCGCACAGGCTGCATCCGGCTCGGCTCGCCGACAATCGCGCCAAGCGGCCTCTCGCATAAGCTCGGCAACGCGGCTAGGAGATGCGGCACACCACGGCACCCCGCCTCTTCGTCATATGAGAATGCAAGATGAACTGGCTGCCGCGGGTTCATCGCCGCAAGTCCTGGGAGCGCGGCCAATGCGCAGGCGAGGAAGCCCTTCATGTCGGTGGTGCCGCGGCCGTATAGCCTGCCGCCCTCGCGGCGCAGGACGAACGGGTCCGAGCTCCATTCCGGCTCGCCGGCCGGCACGACATCCATATGTCCGGAGATGATGTAGCCCCGACCCTGGCGCGGGCCGATCGTCACGAAGAGGTTGGACCGGTCACCCTCGGGACCGGGGAGAACCGTCACCTCGGCTCCGGCTGCCTGACAGTAGTCGCGGATCCAATCGACGATCGCGCCGTTTGGCGTGCCCACAACATAGGGAAATCCAATCAGCGTCGCGAGGATTTCTTCCACGTTCATGGCGGTCCGCTCTGCTTGCACAATATCACCGGGTGCAACCAGCCTACCGGTATGGAGAAGGGTTCCCTGCCGAATCGCGTCGTGCTTTGGTCAAAGATTGCGAAAAGGCACCTCGAACCAGCGAAACCTGCTGGCTTTCCTGTATGATGCTGCGGCAAAAGAGGCATGTCGCGACATGGCGATCGATGACAGGATCACACCGCGTGCCTTGCGCATTCGTTGAAGGAGCGGATCGACTGAGATGCAGAGATCAGTACGCCTGAAATCCTTCGAACTGGTCGCGCGGGACATTGATGATGTCGACGTCAAGCTACTGCACGCGCTGTCGATCTCAGTCCGCTGGCCTCATCGGCCGAAGGATTGGGACTTTCTGCGCCGTGCCGGCCGCGGCATTGTTGCCGTTGATGGTATCGGACGCGTTTTCGGCAGCGCGATGTGGTTTCCCCACGGAGACGATTTCGCCACAATCGGCGTAGTGATCACAACGCCCCGCACGCAAGCGCAAGGAGGCGGCCGATGGCTCATGGACTTGGTGCTCGAGCAGTGCGGCGATCGCAACTTGGCACTCAATGCTACCCATGCTGCCTATCCTCTTTATGTCTCACTCGGCTTCACGACCGAGGCGATCGTATACATGCGCCAGGGGGAGGTCCCACAGACGCTCCCAACAATGCCGGCCCTGGACGGTCAAGTGCAGGCGCTATCGAGCGACAGGCTGAAGGAGATCACGGCGCTGGACACGCGCGCGTTTGGGACAAACCGCGAGAGGCTGCTCGCGTTGCTCGCGGCCGATGCCTCAATCTGCAGTTTGAGCCGCGGCGGCGAGATCGTCGGCTATTCCATGTGTCGCGAGTTCGGACGTGGTCACGTGATCGGCCCCATGGTCGCGCGCAACGATCTTGATGCGGTCCATCTCACAGCCGTGCATCTGAAGGAACTGGCAGGACGGTTCGCCCGCGTCGACACCCGCGAGAAGGATGGCGTGTTTGCCGCGTTTCTCCAGCAGTGCGGCCTCGGCATTGCCGAGACCGTTACGACCATGTCCAAAGGGCGCCGCTTTCTGAACCGGGAAGACAATGGGCCTTGGGTCTATGGATTGGCCGGCCACGCCTTGAGCTGAATGCAAGCACGCTGGCGGTCAGAGGATCAGGTCGATCAGTGCGCGCGTCGATCAACCGGCAAAATGCGGTTGCCGTCACGCGGCCGGAACGGCTGCCGCTTCGAATCCGCTCCGAATCCCGGATTCGGTTTCCGCTGCCGGCATAACGAGCGTCCGACGCCCATCCGCCACGCCGTCCACGATGACGTGGCCGATGCCGCGCGAGCACGGCTCGATGCGCGCGTTGAGGTGATAAATGTCCCGCAGCAGATCGGACGTGATGACGGCCGGCGTTGGCCCGCATGCGACCAGCCGGCCGTCCGCGATGACCATTGTCTGATCGCTGAAGCGCAGGGCGTGATTGAGGTCGTGCAGGGCGATCAGCACGACCATGCCTCGCGCCTGAGCAAGTTCCCGCATGAGGCCGAGCACTTCCACCTGCCGCGACAGATCGAGTGCTGATGTCGGTTCGTCCATCAGCAGGATCTCCGGCTCGCGCACCAGCGTTTGTGCCAGGCTGGCGAGTTGCCGCTGGCCGCCGGAAAGCTCGCCAATGTTGCGGAAAGCGATGTCGGCGATGCCGAGCGCCGCCAGGGTCTCGTCGATACGAGCCAGATCATCGTCGCTCACAGACCAGCCCATACCCTGCTTACGGGCGAGCAACACTGACTCATAGACGGTGAGCACCGCGTTGGCGGACGTTTCCTGTGGCATGTAGCAGATGCCGCTCTTCCCGCGAATGGCCCCCTCGACATGCATTGCTCCCGGTCCGTGCAGGAGGCCGGCGATGCGCCTGAAGAGCGTCGACTTCCCGGCGGCATTCGGACCGATCACGGCCACGATGTCTCCGCCCTCGAACGCTGGCGTCGTAACATCCCGAAGCCGGAGGCTCGTGCCGTAGCGCGCGCCGAGCGCCTCGAGCCGGATCGTCACCATGAGCGCCTCGTGCTGGACAGGATGAGCGAGATGAAGAACGGGATGCCGATCAGCGAGGTGACGATGCCGATCGGGAAGACCGTCCCCGGGATAAGCGACTTGCTGACGACCGAGCTGGCCGACAGGATGAGCGCGCCCGCAAGGGCCGAGGCGGGCAGGAAGAAGCGTTGGTCCTCGCCGATGACCATGCGCGCGATGTGCGGGCCCACGAGGCCGATAAAACCTATGGTGCCGACGAACGCGACGGGAATGGCGGCGAGGAGGCTCACCAGGATCAGCGTCTCGAGCCGCAGGCGACCGACTTTGACGCCGAAGCTGGCCGCCTTGTCCTCACCGAGCCTCAACGCCGTCAGCGCCCAAACGCGCCGGGCGAAAACGGGTGAGACTGCGAGGAGAATGAATGTGGTGACTGCAAGCTTGGGCCAGGTGGCCTTGGTGAGGCTGCCCATTGTCCAGAAGACGACCGCCGCCAACGCTTCCGCCGACGCGAAAAACTGGACGAGCGCGAGCAGCGCGTTGAAGGTGAAAACCAGCGCGATGCCGAGCAGCACGATGGTCTCCGTGCTGACGCCGCGCTTGACGCTCAGCACGTGAATGAGGAAGGCCGCCAGCATCGCCATCACGAAGGCGTTGATCGGCACCACATATTCGACTGCGGCGGGGATAAGCCTCACCCCGAAGGCAAGTGCAAGCGCGGCGCCGAAGCTCGCGGCGGCGGATATGCCGAGCGTGAAGGGGCTCGCCAGCGGGTTGTTGAGGATGGTCTGCATCTGCGCGCCGGCCACGGCGAGCGCCGCCCCGACGACAATGGCCATCAGGGCCACCGGCATGCGGATGTCCCAGAGCACCACGCGCACCTGCTGCGGCACCGTGTCGGGGAACACAAGCGCCCGCACGACCTCGCCAAGTCCGTAGCGGGCGGGACCGATCGCAAGGTCGACGCACAGGCTGAAGAGCAGGGCAGCGCCGAGGCAGGCAAGGATCAACTGCCGCCGCCAGACGAGAGCGCGGTAACGCCCTCGTCCATCGGTGCTGTCGAGCGCGGTGCTGACGGCCGTCGATTCAATCGACATCGGTTAGCGAGACCCAGTGGCCGGGCCTGTATGCGACGGGCAGGAATTTCTCGTGCAACGCCCTGAAGGTCGCCTCGGGATCGAGATCGGCGAAAAGATCCGGATGCAGCCATTTCGCCATCTGCTGGATGGCCACGAACTGATAGGGGCTGTTGTAGAACTGATGCCAGATGGCATGCACCGCGCCATCCTCGACGGCCTTCACGCCGGTCAGCGCCGGCCGCTGGGTCAGCGCCTTCAGCTTGCGCAGCGCCTCTGCCTCATCACGGCCGGGGCCGACGCCGACCCAGGCACCGCCCGGCACATAGGCTTCCCACGAGCCGCCGGTGACGATGATCTGATCCGGGTCGGAGGCGATGATCTGTTCGGGATTGAGTGTGCCGAACGTGCCGGGGATGATGTCCTTGGCGATGTTGTCGCCGCCCGCCATCTCGACGAACTTGCCGAAATTGTCGTCGCCGAAGCTCATGCAGCAATCGTCCGAATAGCCGCCGGCGCGTTCGATGAAGACCTTGGGCCTTTCCGGCTTGGCCTTCTCGATGACGTCGGTAACGGTTGCGATCTCAGCGGCGCGCCAGGTGATGAATTCCTCGGCGCGCTCCTCCTTGCCGAACAGCTTGCCGAACAGGCGCATGCTGGGTTCGGTATTGGTGAAGGGGCGCTCGCGGAAATCGACATAGACCAACGGAATGCCGGCGGCGGCGAGCTTCTCGATATACTTGCCGTCTTCCGTGGCCTGCTTCGACTCGATGTTCATCAGGATGACGTCGGGCTTGAGCGAGACGGCCTGCTCGACGTCGAAAGTGCCGTCCTTGAAGCCGCCAAAAGTCGGGATCTCCGCCATCCTGGGGAATTTTTCGAGATAGGCGGCGTAGTTGTCCGGATCCGCTTGGCTGAAATCCTCGCGCCAGCCAGCGATGCGCTTGAACGGATCCTCGGTGTCGAGTGCCGCGACGAGATAGACCTGCCGGCCCTCACCCAGGATTACCCTCTCGACCGGGACGTTCACCTCGACCTGGCGGCCCGTGATGTCAGTCACTGCAACCATTTCGGCCCTGGCGGCCAGCGTCATCGACAGGGCGACGATAGCGGCCGCCATCGTCCCTGCTGGGATCTTTCCGAAATTCATCGCGCCCTCTCTTGAAGTGGATTAGCCAGAGGTGGCTTATAAAAGATGAGTTCAATTCTCAAGAAATATCTTTTAGAGCCATTCCAGACTGGTGCGACGACAAGGGGTCTGGAATGGCGGGCGAGCCCAATTATTCGGTGCGGGACGAGATACGCGACTATTGGTCGACGCGCGCCGGAACATTCGACCTTTCGGTGGGGCATGAAATCTTCTCACAGCGGGAACGCCTGGCCTGGCACAGGCTGATGCTCAAGCACTTGGGGCGCGGGGATGGGCGTCGCGCGCTCGACCTCGCTTGCGGCACTGGGGTCGTATCCCATCTCATGCATGACCTGGGTTATGCCGTGACCGGGCTCGATTGGTCAGAGGCCATGATTGCCCGCGCGCGTGCAAAGGCGATGCAGCGGGAAAGCGGCATCCGGTTTCTGATCGGCGACGCCGAGCGGACCCTTGAAAAAGCAGAAAGCTACGACGTCCTCGTCACCCGTCATCTCGTCTGGACGTTGGTGGATCCGCGAGCGGCATTCGCCGAATGGTTCTCGCTGCTCAAGCCTGGCGGACGGCTGCTGATCATTGATGGTGATTTCGTCAGTGAGACTTGGGTAACCCCTCTGCGACAAGTCCTGGAAAGGGCCATTGGCCGGACAGCCGGGCCGGTCCACGGACTGGATCAGGTGATGGCGGACCGCCATCGCAGCATCCTGTCGCGGCTGCACTTTTCGCACGGCGCAAAAGCGGACGAGGTCTGCGCGCTTCTCGTGGAGGCAGGCTTCGAGATGCCTATAGTCGACACCCGGCTCGGCGCGATTCATCGCGCGCAGGCGTGGCACATGAATTTCCTCAGGGCGCTGGAACGCTCGACGCAGCATCGCTACGCGATCTACGCGACGAAGTCGGCCTCGTAGTTGGGGAATTTCTAACGATTTCCACAACCCATCGATCGACGATTATCGGCTCTCACCGCGCCATTCTTGATCTGACATCCGACCCGCAGGCTGAATCCGATTGCTCGCAGCAGCCTCTAACAGACTTGACAGCACAGTGCGCAAGGCCACCGCGAAATCTTAGGAAAGAAGCTGTACGGATTGTCCCTGCGCCGAAAGCAGTTTGACGGCCTTCCGGTCAAACGAGACGAAAGTCTCCCCGCCAAGCCAGCCGCCGTCAAAAGCAATCACGCCGTCCGCGAAATCGCCGCCGGCATCGAGGTCTGACAGCCCTGCCTCAACTGCCGGCCGGTTGACGACAACATTCGCGGAGTTCAGCAACGCCCGGATCGCCGCGGCAATATTTTCGCGCTCTGTCTGGTATTGCCGGGCCCGGTTTGGCCAGCAGGTCGACGGCAATGGCCGCCTATAGGCGGCGCAGCAGCACATTCGTGTCGGCCGTAACCCTCATTCCTTGCCGGACCCGGCCGCGGCACCCGGTTCCGCTATCGCCTCGTTGATCTCCTCGATGCTGAGCACCCGGCCGTTCGTCTTGCCTCTGAGGAAGCCGTGGAGGTCCCGGAACGACCCCTTAGCCCGGTGCCGCCTTCAATTCCGCCCGACCGTCGGGCAGCAGATCAAGCTCGATCTTCTCGCCCGGCTTGATGCCCAGATGTTGCAGCACGTCCTTGCGGAACACCTGTCCCCTTGTCGTCACTGTCAACGTTGTCACATCGAGCACTTCCTGGTCATCGCGATTAGATAATGCAAATCTGCATTATCAATTCAGATGGTCGGGGCCAAGCGTGACGTCCATGCGGCGACAAAATCGCATTCGATGCCTTTTAAACGCTACAGTGGAAGAGACGATCCACTTGGCGTCTTCCGCCTAGGCTGAAGCACAAGCCGCTGCCTCGAGCCGGTTCACGAGCTGCAAGGTATTCTCTCGTGATTTGGGCAAGGTCTAAGCTAAAGCCAACTACGGCCTCCTGCCTCCCGGCGCACACTATCGCCCAACGTTGGAGCGTAGGCAATATTGTATTAGCGTCAACTTGAATACCGCCATCGTCGCTCCCGGCTCAGCCCCTGGCGCGGCGAATAGGCAGTGGTGGCGATCACCGCCGGGCGGCACAGGGCGCGGGCCTAACCGCGTCTCAGCCGCAGCTCGCGCGTGACTCCCGGCGGCGAAATCCGAACTCCGGACCCCTAGAGTCGAAATTACTAGTGTCAAAATAGTTGTTTTAGATGAATTATTTAATCAAAATGTCGTTTTCGAAAGCCTGGCAAACCAAGATCATCGGGTCGCCTAGAGTTGAGGCTTCCTTTCGCGCACTTCGGTCGCTTCTGTTCGCGCGATCGATCCAGCCGTTGGCGATTGAGCAGCATGGAATCGCCGAATTCATGCGTGCGATATCGGTGCTCGGCGAAGGCTGCGGAGGCCTTGGCGAGCAGAGCATCGTCGGCAAAGGCGCGCAGCAGCTCGAAATGGCTTTCGCCGGGCTGGTGGACGCCTGTCAGAATTGCATCGACCAGGCGAAGTGGCGTGCCCAGCGCGATGCGCCCTGTCGCAATGCCATTTCCGGCAGGCACATTGCCGTCGGGGTAGGCAGCTGCCTCAAGCGCGCGCACCACGCTCGTGCCGATTGCGATGATGCGGCTGCCGCGGAGCTTCGCCCGCGCGACCTGCGCCGCGGTGTGCCCGGGGATGCGGTACGGCTCGTCGAAAGGGAGGCGCAAGTCGAGCGCGGGGTCGCCGGCGGAAGACACGCCCGCGGCATGAGTGAGTGTTGCGAAGCCCACGTCGCGCCGACGCCAGGCCTGGAGCGTGCGCCAGTCGAGTGCGAAGCCTGCCGATGGCGCTTCGAACGCGACCGGCCCGGCGGCAATCTTCGTCCAAACATTCCAAAGTGCCAACGGTTCGTGAACATGCGCATATTGGATCGGCCTGCCGTGCTGCGCCAGTCCTGCAAGCACCGCTGCGCGGCTGCCTGGGAAGCGCAACTCGATAAGGCGGGGGTGATCGAGAAGGCGCTCTACGATGGCTTCAAGCGGACCGAGCCGAAGGTGATCGCCTGGTGACAACCGAGGCGGAGGGAGCCGGTCTTCTGTGCGCATCCGGTGATCGCCTGCGCCGAAGGCAATCGCTACGAAGCGGGTTGGATCGGGAAGTGACAGCCAGCCTGCCAGGCGGATCTCGATCGCTTTGTCGTTGGGGATATGCGTGCCGCGCAAGCTGGCAGGCAAGGTCGCGGCGTCGTTGGCGACTACCAGATCGCCGGCATCCAACAGTGTCGCGAGTTCACTGCGCGGCAGGTCGCGCATCGTGCCGTCCGCCTCGACGACCAACAGCCTGGCGGGGCGCCGATCGGGGCCGGAGGCGGCAATCATGCATGTGCCCCGGCGCGAAGTGTTGCGCCGGCCGGCAACGCGTCGAGGATCTTTTCGATGATCTCGGCAGCAGCCAGTTCGGGGCGCTTCAAGGTCGTCGGATCGGCATCAGGCACCGCGAGAGCGTGCAGCGGGGTGTCCATATCGCCGGGGTCGAGCGCGAGGAGCCGTATGCCGTCGGCCTTCGCCTCCTCGTCCCAAATCGCCGTCAGGTGAGCAAGAGCGGCCTTGCTCGCGCCATACGCACCCCAGCCGGGATAGGCGTTCACCGCCGCGTCGCTGGAGATGTTGATCACCAGCGCGCCACGGCCCTCGCGCGCGGACGCGGCAAGTGCACCGAACAGTGCTTTCGTCAGCCGGAACGCGCCGACGAGGTTGACCGCGAGCGCTTTTTCCAGCTCCTCGCACTCGGTATCGGCGAGGAGCGCCAGTGGGAGGGGCCCGAGGCTCGACGCATTGTTGATCAGAACGTCGAGCCCGCCTAGGTGTTTGATCCCGGACTTTGATGGGGCATCCTTATCTTCCGAATCAAAGGATGCGCTATGGGCCAGGTTCTGCATGGGAGCGCCACAACGACAGAGGCGGTCCGTCGAGCGATACAGCATAGTCAAGAGAGCCTGAGGACGCTGGCCAGGCGCTACGGGATCAACCAGAAGACGGTCGCGAAGTGGAAGAGGCGCGCTTCGGTCGCCGATCTGCCGACTGGTCCGAAGGAACCGAGATCGACGGTGCTCTCGATTGAGGAGGAGGCGGTCATTGTCGCTTTCCGCCGCTATACGCTGCTGCCGCTCGACGACTGCCTCTATGCGCTTCAGGCGACCATTCCGCACCTGACGCGGTCTTCATTGCATCGCTGCCTGCAACGCCATGGCATCGGCCGGCTGCCGGATGTCGAGGGCGACAAACCGACGAAGAGGAAATTTAAGAGCTACCCGATCGGCTACTTCCACATCGACATTGCCGAGGTCAGGACCGAGCAGGGCAAGCTGCACATGTTTGTCGCCATCGACCGCACCTCGAAGTTCGCCTTCGTCGAGTTGCATGAGAAGGCCCCCACCGCTGTATCGAGAGACTTTCTACTGCGGCTGATCGCGGCCGTCCCCTACAAGATCCATACCGTGCTTACCGACAACGGCATCCAGTTCACCACCCCTGGTGCCGGTGGCTCGGCGGTGCCGCTGATCAAGGAGGCAATCGCCAATGGCGAGATCTTCCGCGCTCACGCCTTCGAATACGCCTGCGCCAGGAACGACATCGAGCACCGCACGACCAAGGTCAGGCATCCGTGGACCAACGGCCAAGTCGAGAGAATGAACAGGACTATCAAGGATGCAACCGTCAGACGCTTCTACTATGAGAGCCACGGCCAGCTCGGCCAGCACCTTGCCGACTTCATCTCGGCCTACAATTTCGGCCGCAGGCTCAAGACCCTCAAAGGCCTCACACCCTATGAGTTCATCTGCAAGGTTTGGGCCGCACAGCCCGAACGCTTCAAATTTAATCCGCTCCAGCAAATGCCGGGACTAAACACCTAGGCTCGCGGTGACCTGCAACGCGATCGGGTAGATGTCGGCCTTTTTGCCGACGTCGCCGACAATGCCATGTGCGCCCGTCTCGTCAGCGACGCGTTCGACGCTCGCGGCAGTGCGTGCAACGAAGGCGACGAACGCACCCTCTCTGGCAAGTTGCCGGACAAGCGCCAGTCCTAGACCGGACGTGCCGCCCGTGACTGCTACACGAAGTCCCTGAAGATCAATGTTGGTCAGCATTGCCGATGCTCCTTCAATCCGTATAGCCGAATCGTACAAGCTTAAGTTAACTTGAGGTCAAGCATTCATTCTGTGGATCGATGCCGACCAGACTCATGTATCGCCGCGCACCTTCGCCTTGTCGGCCCGAGACGATCGACTTCCTCGGAGGTTCTTCACCGTTCTCATCTACTCAATGAAAGCCATGCTGTGGCTGCACATCACGGCGGTGCTGAGCTGTTTGTGCTTTGCCTATGGCACCCCCATCGGCAGCTTATCCCTGAGCCTGTTGGAACTGATGCTGCTGCCGATCAATGCCTGGCGCCTGTTCGAACTTTTCCATCAACTTAGCCGGGCCGAATTCAGGGGGCCTGAAAATGCCAACACCGCATCTCTGGCTGCTGCTCCGGTCGGCGCTTTCCTTCTGGGTGCTCGGCCGGATCTGGCTTGTGATCGCCGTTAGCGTGCGCTTTCAGGAAGTGGCAGAGCTCGTCGCAACGGCCGAGACGAGGCGCAAATTCGCCTAGCGCCTCAACGCCGCATGGTTCCGCTTTTGATGGGCGACAGTGGACCGGCGGCTTTCGGGATGACCATCTTCCCTGCCGAACGGCTGTGATGCGGCGCACTGCTGAAATCCAGCCCCGTAACTGAGCGGTGGCTTTTCAGAACACGATGGCCTCTCGGCGAATTCGAGAGGCCATCGTGATCAGATCTCGGTTCCCTCGGCGAGTGTGAGCGCGTCCCCGACCTCGACATCCGGATGCGAACCGTATTCTCGATCTCGGTGTGCCCAAGCAGGATCTGAACCGCCCGGAGGTTGCCTGTTGCCGTATAAGAAGCGGATCGAAACCGAAAGTTCGACGCGAATTCAACAGAGAGCTCGCCGGCTGTTCACGGCTGCTCTACGCGCTCAGTCCTAAGACAAGCCGCCAGAGAACTGGCCTTCCAGAAGCGACGCGGGTCAAGGGAACGTCGCCTCGCCGGGCATCTTTGCAACCGCGACGATCACTCCGGCACGCCGGAGATGCCCAGCGCCTCGACGTAACGCTCGGCGAAGATCTCGTCCAGCCACGGGTTGATCTGTCTCTGCAGGGTGAGCGTGTAGGTCGGGAACGCCTTCATAAGCCGCCGCGCCGCCGCCTGCGCCTCGTCCAGCCGGTTGAGTTTGACCAGCGCCATGATCACCACCCGGTGCGAGGAGCCGTAGTTCGGCATCTCGTGCAGCGCGCGTTCTCCCCATGCCAGCGCTTCCTCGTAGCGCTCGAGCATCAGGTAGCTCATCCCGATGCCGGAGAGCGCGATGCCCTTTTCGGGGTCGACCGGGCTCAGCCGCATTGCCCTGTGAAAGTGCTCGATGGCGACTAGCGGGCGGCTGGAATGTGCGTTGACCCAGCCGCTGCCCGTATGGCCCTGCGCCGAATTGGGGTTGAGCAGCAGGGATCGCTCGATCGTGCGCAGCGCCATCTCGTAGTCCTTCGCGCTGTAGGCAATCACCTGCGCGGCGAAGCGTAGGCTCGTGGGGTCGTCGCGCGCTTCTGCCAGTACCTCGCGCGCCATGCGCGCGGCGACTCGGATATCGTCAGGCTGGTGCCAGCACTGGCTCACGGATAGGCTGCGGATATAGGCGCCGAGTGCCTTCGCCAAGGTGAAGCCAGGGTCGATGCTGAGCGCCTCGTTGGTGAGCCGGCGCACGTCGGCAAAGCCTTCGCGCGTCATGCTGTAGAAGCGCGGCAGCGCGCGAAGGTAGAGGTCGTAGGCGCTGATGTACTCGGTCGGCTTCATGCGCGCCTGCTTGATCTCCTGCAGCCGGATGCTCGGTTCGACTGCGCCGACGACGCTCTCGGTCACCTTGTCTTGCAGGTCGAAGATGTCGCTCACGTCGCCCTCGAAGCGGTTGGTCCAGACATGGTGTCCGCTGATCGCGTCCACCAACTGCCCACTGATGCGCACCCGCGATCCTGCTCTGCGGATGCTGCCTTCTAGCACGTAGCGGACTCCCAGCTCGCGCCCGACCTGGCGCAGGTCCACCGCCCGGCCCTTGTAGGTGAAGGACGAGTTGCGGGCGATCACGAAGAACGAGTTCACCCGGCTCAATCCCGTGATGATGTCCTCCACCAGCCCGTCGGCGAAGTATTCCTGGTCCGGGTCGCCGCTCATATTGGTGAAAGGCAGAACCGCGATCGAGGGTTTCTCGGGCAAGGGAGGCGGTGCAGCCACCGAGGCGCTGGCGTCGGTCTCGACGCGGTAGGCGCGCACGGGCCGCTCGATGTTCTTGAGGCGCAGGTTGCCGAGCGGCGTGAAGCCGCAATCGAGCTTGCCCTGAAGATGGTCGTAGGCGGTGCCCGAGACGACCACGGTGCCGGGATCGGCGATGCTTTCGAGGCGGGCGGCGATGTTGACCCCGTCGCCGTAGAGGTCGCCGTCCTCCTCGCAGACCACGTCGCCGAGATTGACGCCGATGCGGAAGCGAATCCGCTCTTCCTCGGGCATCTCCGCCTCGTGTTCTGCCAGGGCCTGCTGGATCGCCATCGCCGAGGTCACCGCGTTAACGACGCTCGCGAACTCGCACAGCATGCCGTCGCCGGTGAGCTTGACGATCCGACCCTGGTGCACGGAGACCAGCGGTTCGAGAAGGTCCTTGCGGTAGATCTTCAGCCGCTCGAGGGTGCCGCGCTCGTCGCGCTCCGTCAGGCGCGAATAGCCGACCACGTCGCAAGCCATGATCGCTGCGAGGTGGCGCTGCGTGGTCATTGCACCGCTCAGCCAAGCGCTTGCACGGGGGCCGCCCCGCGTCTGTGTCCTGCCAACTTCCTGACGCCCCACGTGCATCGTATCTATCTTTCCCAGTCGCCGGCCGTTGCCGATACAGAACGGAGAACGCAGCTTGATCTTGCCTTCACGAGATTTCGCTATCCCACTTGCGAGGCGTGGAGCGTTCCAGTCGCCGCGCCCACGCAGCCTTTGGAGACGCTGACACGTCACTCCCAGAAGGCCGGAGATATTTCCTGCCCTGTGTAACCGGTTGACGCCACTGTGGCGGTGCTTTTGTCACGGCGATGTAACAGCGAGATGGCCTACGGGCGCGCATCGGTGCATCACACCATACGTTTGCGCTTAGAGGTGCTGAGGTCGGCAGGTGGTGCGAGCTCGACCTTCAGCATGGTCAGCTGCGATGTCTGCTTTGGGCGAAAGCAAAATCCGCCTCTGCGGTCGATATTGAAGCGCAAAACTGCCGTTCACTTCATGATAGATGTAGGCCGGCTTCAATTCAGAACCGACCTCGGCCAAAGGCTACCTTTGAGCCAAGACGACCTTGGTTGCATGTGATTGGGCAAACAGGCCGACTTCCTCAGTCGGCTATGTCAAGCCGCTCGGGTTTTCATGTCTTCGCCGCTCACCATTTTGGTCACGGCGGAGTAATCGAGCTTGCCTGAGCTGAGGACAGGCACTTTCGCAACGACGCGCACCTCGGCCGGTACCCTCAGGTCCATGGCGCCATGGGCCTTGGCGAAGACCAGGAATTCGGCACGCGTGGCGCTGACGGCCTCGGTGATGAGGATCAAAGCAGTCGAATTCGGCATTCCGACACGCATACGTATTGGTGGTCAGACTCGCTGGTGGACGCCCTGTTCCGCCTCCGGTTGGCGCGAGCTAGCCTTTTGAGCCGGCTGGTGCGATTGCGCCTGGAACAATATCCGTGTTCTGAGCCACCTTGATTCGCCATCCCGACTGCCCTTCTTGGGCAATCAGAAGCAATATGCCTTTCCTAACCCCGGCCGGGGAGCCGTCAGGAGCAAATGCTCCCGTTAGGGTCCAAGTGTAATGAACAGCAGCAAGCCCCGGAGCCAATTCCACAACCGACGAGATATCGCCTTCTAATCGGCTATCCCGAAACATGGTATCATGGGTGGCTCGGTGCGCCGCTTCGATCTCGGATCGGTTCTTCCACCAAACACCTACGACGTTAACGAAATTAGCATCGGAAGCGAACAGAGACGCAAACTCATCCATGTCATGCCGGTTCCAAGCGTTCGCAAAAGCGGTAGCGACATGCTCGGGCTTACCAGACGTCACGCTCATGACCCACGTCTCCTGCGTACCTTCGCTAAGCATATAGGAGCCGGGACCGGATGCGACACGGCAAAGGTCAAATTTCAAACTGACGCACTACCGGCAGCGGAGGAATTGCGACATCCAATGTGGGATCCTGTTACGATCCCCTATGGCCATCCGAATAGTGGTTATCCTGGCGCTTCTTTCCGCCTTCGCCTACGGATTCGCAAAACTCGTTGAACGTTATGGCGGCGTTGGCGATCAGCCTTCTCCATGTGAGGAAGGCTCAACCCTTGATTGCCCAGACCGCAATGCGGCGCCACCTTAAACCTGAGCCTAAGCATTCGAGCGCGCTTGGAATAGGAAGTCGCGTTCGCGCCAATCAAGCGGAAGACCAAAGTCTGCACGGCAGAAGGGCGAATTGATGACTATCATCGTGACATGATAGCTTGCCGCACCTTGCCCGAGGACGGTGTGTTCGCGCCATTCCATGCACATGCCATGGGTCGCAGTTGCGCCACAAATGCTCAGGGCGCCAGTCCGGCCTTCCCCCCAAGCGACGATCATGGCGTCGAGGCGCCGCAGGCTGATGGATGTTGTCTGGTCGGTCATCTTTGATGAAACCGTACCGGATGAAGACGCCGAAGGGGGGCGGAAGCCGACTGAGAGCCCGCCAATTTCGTCTAAGTTCATGTCCGCCATTTGCAAGTAAAAATGCGAAAAGCCACTGCGATGCAATGACTTAGCTTGCGTTCTTGAGCCTTCGACCTTTTCTCTAGAGTCTTTCCCAACGCGGCCGTGGGTGAAATTCCCCATAGTTCCGACGTGAGATTGGGGAGTTTGCCCGATGCGGCCCCTGGCTTGTGGCGGTGCGGTTTGCTGCACCCTCAATAAGCAGAAACCGGAGAAAACCATGTCCACGAACGATTTAGGCACGACGGAACTGCAAGAAGCTGCGGAGCGGAAACACACTGCTGTCGAAGCGAAGTCGGAAGACGACCGCGTACCGATTGAACCACGGCAAGCCTGGATCGGATCGCGCCGGGCTATGACCGAACCAATACCGAGACGCAGATGTGGCTCGGCAGCGAGGCGCTGCACAGGGTGGGGCTCGGCCATAGGCGAGTGTTCAGGTTCTGAGCAGCAGACTTGAACTTCTGTACGACAACCGATCTCAGCCTGATCATTCTCCCAATTGACTGCCGAAAATGACCGCCTTCTTACAACTAGCCGCCAAGCCACATTTGGCACTTGCAAACTCGCGCTGGGGTGTCGACCGCTTCTCTCACGCTCCCCCCATATAGATTTCCATGATCTGCCGGTCGTCGCGCACGTCCCGACGCGTCCCCTCGAAGCGCTTTTCGCCGGCCGCCAGGATGTAAAGCTTGTCCGCAATCGGCATCGCCTCGCGGATGTTCTGCTCCACCATCACAATGCCGATGCCGTGCGCGGTGAGGGTGGTAATGCGTTCGAGCGTCTCGATGACCATGGCCGGCGACAATCCGGCGGAAGGCTCGTCCAGCAGAATGAAGCGCGGTTCCGAAACCAGCGCCCGCGCCAGCGCAAGCATTGCCTGCTCGCCGCCCGAAAGCGAACCGGCCGCGGTCCGGCGCCGCCGTGCCAAAGAGGGATATTGCTCGATCAGCGCCTCGATGCGCTGCTCGACTATCCGCCGGTCCGCGATGGCGTAGCCACCCATGCGCAAATTCTCTATCACTGTCAGGCGCGGAAACACACCGCCGCCCTGCGGCATCAACACCAGCCCCTGGCGCACCACTTCATGGACGGCAAGGTTGGAAAGTGTTGATTCGCCCAGGCTCGCCGTGCCGCTCCACACCGGCAGCGCGCCGACAATGGCCTTGAGTAGGGTCGACTTGCCACTGCCGTTCGGCCCGAAGATGCAGGTAATCTTGCCAGCTTCCGCGCTCAGCGAGACGCCATGGACGATCTCCTGCTTGCCGTAGCCGGTAACGATGTTGTCGGCGGTGAGCGTGGTGCTCATTGCGGCCGCCCCAGATAGGTTTGCATAACCTCCGAATTGCGAACGATGTCGTTGAAAGGCCCTGTGGCCACGACACGGCCCGCATCCATGACGATTATGCGGTCGCACACGTTCCGCACCATTTCCATGTCGTGCTCGATGACCAGGACGGTGGTGCCGCGCTCGCGCAGCCGCGCGATGGCATCCACGATGATCCTGCGGATGCTGGGATGCACGCCCGCCGTCACCTCGTCGAGCAGAATGAGCGAGGCCTGGCGCATCACAACGCGCCCGAACTCCAGCAGTTTCTGCTGGCCGCCCGAAAGATCGGATGCGCGGTTGTCTGCGACATGCTCCAGCTTGAGCAGCGCCAGCGTATCGGCCGCCCGTTCGCGCGCGCCCTGCCAGTGGCCCTCGGCCGCAGCCGCCAGCAGGTTTTCGGTGACGCTCATATTGTCGAACATGGCCGGAATCTGGAAGGTGCGAGCAAGCCCCAGCCGCGCGATCGCGTGAGCCTTTCGGCCGCCGATTTCGTGACCGTCGAAGCGGATCTGGCCACGATCCGGCGTCACCGTGCCCGATATTAGGTTGAACAGAGTCGACTTGCCAGACCCGTTAGGTCCGATCAGGCCGGCGATCTCGCGCCGACCGACGTCAAGGGAGACACCGTTGACGGCCTTGATGCCGCCGAAATGGCAGTGGAGTTCGCGCACGACGAGAATAGGCTCGCCGGTGCCAGCCGTTTTGCCCTCGGCGGCGCTCAACTGGGCCGTCCCGGGCCGCCGCCGACAAGATTGCCGACCGCCTTGTCCAGCACGGCGCCAGACTTGGCTACGCGCCTCGAAAACAGGCCGGCGATGCCGTTTGGCAGGAACAGCACCACCAGCACGATGGCCGCGCCCAATATGGCGATATAGAAGGCGGTGTCACCCCAGTACATCCAGATGATGCGGTTTACTACAAAGAGCGCCACACCGCCCAACGCCGGCCCCCACAGGCTGCCCAGCCCGCCCAGCAGCACCATCACCACCATCTGATCGGTGATGTCGCCGCCGAAGACGCTTTTCGGATTGATGAACGTGACCCAGTAGGCGAAGATCGCGCCGAATACCGAGGCGGTGACGGCACTGAGCACGAAGGTCTGCAGCTTGACCAGCGAAGTGTTGATACCGATAGCCTCGGCCGCCGGCTCATGATCGCGCAGCGCCTTGACCTTCAGCCCGAAACGCGAGCGCTCGAACAGCGCCCACGTAATGAGATAGGTGAGCGCAGCCGTGCCGAACATGGCGAAGTAGAAGAAGCGCTCGTCAAGAAAGGGCGGCAGCCCAATGCCGCCAATGCCGCCGGTGAAGTCCATCACCGAGGCGAACTGTATGAGCACCTCGGCGAAGGCCCAGGTGGCTATGGCGAAATAGGCGCCGCGCAGGCGCAGCGTCGGCGCGCCGATGACGATGGCAAACAGCGCCGTCACCACGATACCGGCCGGGAGGGTGGCGAAGAAGGGCCAGGCGAGCCTGTCGCCCATCAGCAGCGCCGTAACATAGGCGCCGAGCCCGAAGAAGGCCGAATGGCCGAAATTGATGTAGCCGGCATAGCCGCCGAGCATGTTCCAGGAGCAGGCCAGCCCCGCCCACATCAGCGCGCCAGTGGCAATGCGCAGCCAGTAGTTGTTGACCAGCATCGGCAGCAGCGCCAACACAACGATTACGGCGATCAGCAGGAGGAGGCCGGCCCAGCGTGGCTTCATGTCCCGCCTCACAAGCCGTGCCGCAGGATCCCGCGCGGAGACACGAGAAGGACGAGGAATAGGGTGGCGAAGATCGCCAGCAGCGAATAGCTCGACCCGACATAGGTCGCGACGAAGGCTTCGATGACGCCGAGCAGCAGCGCGGCGACAAGGGCACCGCTGACGGAGCCCAAGCCGGCAAGCACAGCCACGAAAAATGCGAACAGAGTATAGCGCAGGCCGACCTCCGGGTTCACTGAAAAGATTGCACCCATTAGTACGCCGGCCATGGCAGTGATGCCTGCGTAGAGCCCGTAAACAGTGGCGCTGAGGCGGCGGATGTTGACGCCCATCAGTGCGGCATTCTGCCGGTTTTCAGCCGTCGCTCTGATCGCCAACCCATAGCGGGTGCGGTAGAGGAACAGGAACAGTCCGCCGGCGATGGCGATCGCGAAGACCGCCGCGGCCACGCGGATCAGTGGCACCGTCACGGGCCCGACGGCGAGGCTCTCGCCGCTCAACACGGTCGGCACGCTGTGGGTATTGAAGCCCCACGCGGTCAGCATGCCGCCGCGCAGCAGCGTGAAGAGGCCGAAGGTCAACGCCAGCGCCATCAATTCCGGCCGCGCCGTGCGGCTGTTGCGGACATTGTAGAGGATCGGCCCGATCAGATAGCCGATGGCGCCGAACAGCACGAAGGCCACCGGGATCGCCAGGAATCCGTCGACACCCAGTCCGACACCCATGTAGTAGCCGAGATAGCCGCCCAGCACGACCCAGCCGCCCACCGCGAAATCGATGACATGCAGCACGCCGAAAGCGAGCTGGAAACCGATCGTAAAAGTGGCGATGACGCCGCCGATCAGAAGGCCGTTCAGCAAGGTCTGTAGGAATAGATCCAACGCGGGAACCGTCCGTCAGCCAACGAAAGAGCGGAGTGCCGCGGCAAAGCGGCCGTACACACGATAGCATGGTCCGTCATTTTCCGAGCACGCGCAACCACCGTCATTGCGCCGGGCAAGGGTGATGGCGACGAGGCCCGCCCGCACCCTGTCCAGAACCGGCTATTTCCAAGCTGGCAGCGGGTAGGTGAGGTCCGCTGCCGCGGCCTCTTTCGGCCCCACCGCTACGGTCTTGCCACCCTGAATCTGGATCAGCACCGGCACCGGCTGGACGTTGTCGTGGTAGTGGATGCCTTCCTTCTCGAACTTGATCGGTCCGTAGAAGGTCTGGATGTCGGTCGCGGCTATCGCGTCCTTAAGAGCCACCCTGTCTTCGGGCGTGAGCCCCGGCTTCTTGCCAAGCCGCTTGACGGCATCGCCGAAAACGAGACCGCTGGCCGCGCAGGCCGCTTCGGTATAGTCGGGCTCGTGCCCGGACTTCTTTTGCGCCATCTCGGCAAACTCCATTGCGGTGCCGAAGAGGTCGTCCTTATATGGAACTGACGGCAGCCACACGGAGACGCCGCAGGTGCCGTCGGCGTCCGCGGTGAGCGCCTGGGCGAAGGCCGGGTCGGTGACGCCATAGTGCATTATCAGCGCCTTGGGCCGGAAGTTCAGCGACTTGGAGGTCTTGACAACATTGATCAGCGGCTCCTCATGGCCGCCGACGGCGACGATATCGGGATTGAGCGCTGCGATCTTAGAGATGACGGGGGTAAGGTCGCCCGAGGCCGGCACCAATTCGTAAGCGACGACTTCCAATCCGGCCTCCTTGGCACCGTCGCGAAAACCTTCGCCGGTTTCCTTCGAGAAGGGTTCGTTGACGCCGATCACAGCAATCGTCTTGGCCATGGGGTTAGACAGTTTCGCCAGCACGGCCAGCGATTTGCCCGCAGTGGTGTCCACGGCCGGGATGATGCCGAAGTTGAATTCCGGCTTGGCCTTCCAGACGTTTGGCGATTCCGCGGAGCCGGAAATCATCGGCACCTGGTACTTCTGGCAGATCGGCTGCACGGCGATAGTCGAGCCGCTGGTGTAGGGGCCGAATAACACGTCGACCTCGTTCTGGACGATCAGGCGCTCGGCGGCATCGGCGCCGGTCGCGGGGTTGCTTTGGTCGTCACCGTAGAACATGTCGACCTTGAAGCGCTCGCCGGCGACTTCAACCCCACCCTTGGCGTTGATGGCCTCGGCCCATAGGTCGTAACCGCGTTTGGTCAGGTTGCCGCCGAGGATGTTCTCGCCCGACAGCGAGGTGATAACGCCGGCCTTGAATGTCGTCACCTGCGCGCGTGCCGCTCGCACAAACGGGCCCAACGGGCCGGCTGCGAGGGCGCCGGCGCTGACGCCGAGGAACCGACGGCGCGAAAAACGTTTGCTGTTCGTGAACATCACTCAACTCCCTTCATCCGGTTATCAGATTGGAAACCGACGATATCTCTTGTTTATACCACTGTATGCCTTTTGTGCGGACAGAGAAGATATGCCTGGGTCAACAGGCAATGCGTAAGGCGGCTTCGGGTCATCAACGCGTAGAGGCGCCGCAGGCCGTGGATGCTCAATGCCTCGTCGTGCACCAGCTTCGTCGACGAATGCCTTTTGGGCGCCATTGGCGCCGCGAGCAGTTGTAGACGCGGCTCCTATTCTGCACCTAGACAGAGCAGCAGGTGCTCGCGATCGGTCGCTGGCGATGCAGGGCGTGGGAGCCAGCCCGCATCGTCAAATTCGCCGGCCACTCGCTGCGCGCTGACCTCGCCTCGTCGGCCGAGGTCGACGAACGCGATGTGCAAAAACAGCTCGGCCATACCTCCTCGGAGATGACCCGCCGCTGTCAGCGCCGCAGACATCGCTTCCGCATCAACCTGACCAGGGCTTCCGACCTCGAGGCAAAAAACCCCTCCTCTGCCGTTATTCCGCCGCTCAGGTTCGCGCGAACGCCTTCACCCTGAGCGCCAACAGACTGGTTTCTGCCATTCGGGCAGCCCCGGAGCCTCCAGGCCTGTTTCATCGCCAGGACAGCTGGTCTTTCGGCAACCGACCGCTCGGATCGAACACGTTCACTTTGTGCGGAAGATCGGGGCCCCAGTCCCATAGCACCAGATTGCGGTCTTCCGTCTCCGCGCCCGGAGCAAAACTCGGCACCAGAATTCCAGCGATGCCTTCAGGCCGCAGCCGGTCATGGATGGACCAGGATGCAGGTCGCTCTCCGTTGCTGAGAGCCGTGGCCCAGGCGCTGCCCATGTCCGCAAGCGTGACAGAAGATTCTCCCCTCCCCCGCTCGGTTGTCAGATCAGTGATGTCCTCGCAGTCCACCTCATAAGAGCACAGCACGCAGGGGTCGATGCGATGCGCGAAGCCCTGGTTGGCTTCCTTGACAGCTGTCATGACGGTCAGCGCCAGATATAGCGCGGGCACACCTTTGGGATTGAATCGAGCGCCCCTGATCGCCGCTCCATCACCGGAACTCGGCTTGAATGCCCAACGTGGATCATGCGCCCGGTAGCAGGTTCCGACAAACCTCAAGCAAAGCCACCCAGGGCCATGTGATCGAGGTAGTCGCGAATAGCAGCGGCCTTGCCGTCCTTCACGAGGGCTTCGGCGGTCCGTCCACCGAATGCCGGCAGCGGCTGGGCTCGGTACCAGGCCATGGCCTGTTCCTTGCCTCCCGCCCAATCCGTCACGCGGCTGATGATCTCGAGCATCTCGCGCAGACGGCCCTGCGTCTTGGCCGTTCGGCTGCGCTCCAGCCGATAGAGGGTTTCGCGGGCAAGCCCGGCCGTCTGAGCCAACTGACCCTTGGACATTCCAAAGCTGTCGGCCACCTGGTCAACGGCAATTTTCCCGGCCCGGTCCATATAGGACAAAACCAGGGGTTCCTTCTGTACGGATTTCTTGAGGGCCTGCCCCATGGAGTTCCCTGTCATATTAGCAGCCGCATTTACTGTGCAAAACATATGGCGCTTTTCGACTGGTTTCAAGCTCCAAGCGCATGGCGCCCCGAGAACCGGTCTTTGCACAGCTCCGAACACGACGGCAGCGCTGGATGAGGCGCGCGCCGTCAATGCGGGAACAGGACGGCTTGCGGAGTTGCAGCCCGGTGGTGAAAGTTGGGCGGAGGCCTATGTGGCGAGCGGTGACATGGCGGAGGAAATCGGGACGTTGAAAAGCCCAAGAGGGCAAGCCGATCATCGCGCACGGCGGAGTGAGCTTTGCCCGCAGTCTCGTCGCTCAGGGACTGGTCGACCAGCTCGCCCTGATGGTGGTGCCCGTGGCGCTGGGCAAAGGCCTGCCGCTGTTCTCCGAAGTCGCCGCGCCGATGTCTCTCAAGCTGACAAGCTCGAAGGCATTTCCGGGGGGCGCGGTGGCGCAGATCTATCGGCCGGCGTGAGCCCTGGCGAAAGTCCGGTTGCCGGCAATCTATCTACTCATGGACAACTTATTCATTCGGCGCGTGCCACCCTTCCATCAGACTAGCTAATTTCCCAGGCGATGAATCGGCAGGCTCTTCGGCACGGTGCGTGCGCTGCATGGCGTCTCCCAATACGCAACAAGGCCCCTCACGGGGGCCTTGTCCTGTCAACTTTTGCTCTGAACTCATTTCCCCATCAACTGCTTGGCATTCTCTGGCGTGATCGCGGTCGTGGCCACCGTCACCGTCGGCTCCACCGACGAAGCACAATCAAGCAGAATCTTCTTCGACATCTCGATCGCCTCCTTGGCGCCGGTCGGGTAGGTGAAGGTTGCCGCCCAGTCGCCCTTGGCCACGGCCTCGATGCCACCGGCTGGGCCCGGCAGGCCGTCGGTGCCGATAATCTTGACCTGCTTGCCCGCGCCCTTGGCTGCAAGCAGCGCGCCGGCTGCCATCATGTCGTTCGAGGCGTAGAGCACCTTGATGTCGGGGTGCGCTTGCAGCATGGCAGAAAAAGCGGTCTGAGCTTTGTCGGGCACCCAGTCGGCGGCCTGCTCGGCCACCACCTGGATCTTGTCATTTTCCTTCACACCATCCTTGAAGCCGTTGAGTCGCTCCACCGCCGGCGTCGAACTTGGCAGGCCTTCAAGCACCGCTGCCTCGCCGCCTTCCGGGAGCAGGGTCTTTGCGGTGTATTTGCCCGCTTCGAGCGCGATCTTGTAATTGTCGCCGCCGATGAAGGCGGTGTAGTCTTTACCTGGGTCGCCTACCGTCTTGCGGTCTAGCTCGATCACAGGAATGCCGGCATCCATGGCGCGCTTCACCGCCGGGGTCAGGGGCGCTGCCTCGAAGGGCGAGATCAAGAGCAGATCGACTTTTTGAGTGATGAAGTTGTCGACCTGCGATGTCTGCGTGTTGACGTTGCCGGCGCCATCGGCGATCTGCAGCGTGAACTGAGACACTTCCTTGACCGCCGCGCTCAGTTCGTCATTGACATGCTGGCGGTAGGGCTCGGCGTTGTTTGCCTGCGAAAAGCCAATGATGAACTGGCCGTCCTTGGCGCAGGCCTTGACCATAGGGTCGGCGGCCTCTGCGGTGCCCGCCATGCACAGGCACGTGCCGGCGAGCAGTCCAAGCCGCCAGGCACGCCACGATCCTCGTTCTATGGTTCTCATGCTCTCTCTCCTCCTTTTGGGGCCGCTGCGGCCAGACCTTGGTTTTTAACGCCTTCCACTTGCTCGCCGTCTGCCTGCTATCTGCCCAAACCCTCGCGGCGGCGAACAAGGGATTGAAGCACTGCCGCCAGCACGATGATCGCGGCGGTCGCGAGCAACTGCATGGCCGGGGTAATGTTGTTGAGCTGAAGGATGTTGGCGAGCGCGCCGAGCATGATAGTCCCGGCGACGGTGCCGACCATAGAGCCGGCCCCACCGAACAGGCTTGTCCCGCCAATGACCACTGCTGCGATTGCCGTGAGCTCATAGCCCATGCCGTCATTGGCGCTGCCGAAATTGAACTGGCCGGCATGAACGATGCCGGCAAGGGCGGCGGCAAAGCCGGTGATGGCATAAACTGACATCTTGACCACCGAGACCGGCACGCCGGAAATACGCGCCGCCCGCTCGTTGCCGCCGACGGCAAAGACATAGCGGCCGAAGCGCGTCGTGTTCAGTACCAAGGTGGCAATGGCGGCGAAGACGATGAAGACAATGGTCGCCACCGGCACGGTGTTGTTGAACAGACGCTCGCTCAGCACCGCGAAAACAGGTGGCGCCAGGCCGGGACCGTCGCCATAGGAAATGTTGATGTACTGGTTGCCCGAAACGACCAGCGCGAGCCCCCGCGCCGCCTGCAGGCCGGCGAGCGTGACAATGAACGGCTCGAGGCGAAAGCGGCTGGAAATCATGCCCTGGATCATGCCGAAGACGGTGCCCATTACCAGCACGGCGAGGACGGTCGGGATAAGCCCGAAGCCGCCGGAGATCATCATCGTTGCGGTAACCACGCTGGAGAGACCGAGCACGGCGCCCACTGAGAGGTCGATGCCGGCGGTGATGATGACGAAGGTCATGCCGATTGCGATAATGCCGGTCTCAGACACCGCGCGCACGATGTTGGCCATGTTGTCGGGCGCAAGGAACAGGATCTCGCCATGGCGCCTCGGCGAGAAGATGACGCCGCCGATCGCGACCAGCACCAGGCCGATCAAGCTCTGGAAGCGCACGACCAAAGCGAGCGGATCGCGATGCACGGGTGCTGCCGCCAACGGGCCGCCTGCAACCGAAGTCGTCTCGTCAGACATCAGGCCTCCTTGCCGTTTGCTGCGGCCAGCACCGTGTGCTCGTCGACGCCGCCGATGAATTCCGCTACATTGCGCCCCTGGCGCAGCACCACGATGCGGTCGCATAGGCCGATCAGCTCAGGCATTTCGCTGGAGGCGACCAGAATGCCCAACCCTTGAGCGGCCAGTTGCCTCAGCCGCGCATAGATCTCGCCTTTGGCACCGACATCGACGCCGCGCGTCGGTTCGTCGAGCAGCAGCAGACGCGGATTGCCTAAGATTTCCTTGGCCAGTACCACCTTCTGCTGGTTGCCGCCTGAAAGCGCGCCGACGGCGATGTCGGGGTTCTTCGGCCGGATGTCGAACTGACCGAAGGATTGTTTCACCGCCTCCGCCTGCCGGCCCGGCGACATCAGTCCGGCCGGCGAGAGGCGGCGGATCACCGACATGACCAGGTTGAGGCCGACAGCCATCCTCAGCATTAGGCCGCTGCCGCGACGGTCGTCCGTGACGAAGGCGATGCCGGCCGCTCGCGCCGCCCTGATCGAATTGAGCTTCACCTGACGGCCGTCGAGGGCGACATCGCCCTCCCAGTGACCGGAGAGGCCGGTGCCGTAAAGCGCGCTGAGAAGTTCGGTCCGCCCTGCCCCCATGATGCCGGCCAGTCCGACGATCTCCCCTTCATGCACATCGAGCGAAAGCCCTGTCGGGGCCTGCCAGCCGGCACTGTCGCGCGCCAGCCGGAAACTTGCATCGCGCAAGCTGAGCAGTGCCCGGCCGACTGCTTTAGCGCGCTGGGGATAAAGCTCGTCGAGCGGACGCCCGACCAGCAGCCGCACCAACTCGGCTTGCGGCGCGTGCGGCTCGGTGACGCCGGCGACGCGCCCGTCGCGCATCACCGTCACCCGGTCTGCGATCTCGGGCACTTCCTCCAGCCGGTGCGAGATATAGATGATGCCGATGCCGCTGGCGGCGAGCTTGCGCATGATGTCGAACAGCCTTTCGACTTCGCCCACCGTCAGGGCCGCCGTCGGCTCGTCCATGATCAGCACGCGCGACGCGTAGGACAGCGCCTTGACGATCGCCACCACCTGGCGCTGGCCGATCGAGAGATCGGCGACCAGTCGTGCCGGGTCAATGGCGAGTTCGATCGCTTCCAGCCGCCTGTAGGCCTCGCGGCGCATCGCCGCCACATCGAGCAAGCCGCCGGGGCGCATTAACTCGCGGCCCAGGAAGAGGTTCGACGCCACATCGAGCGTCGGTACGAGATCGAGCTCCTGGAAGATGGTGGCAATGCCGGCGCCCTGCGCTTCGCGTGGATTGCTGAAGCGCACTGGCTTGCCGTCGATCTCAATCGCGCCTTCGTCCGCCGCATAGACGCCCGACAACAGGTTCATCAACGTCGATTTGCCGGCGCCGTTCTCACCGAGAAGGGCGTGGATTTCACCGGCCCTGAGCTCGAAGTCGACGCCGCGCAGAGCCTGGACACCACCGAAGCGCTTGACCGCGCCGGTGACCGAAAGCAGCGGCGCGCTCATCTCGGCCTCGCGCAGGATTGGCGGGCATGAAGCGTGGCTTGGAGTCGGACGGTGCGCGGCTCCGTCGCGGAGGATGCGATACGAGCGCTGAGCAAAGCGGCCGCCTGCCGGCCGATCTCGGCGCAAGGCTGCGCCACCAGCGTCAGCCGCGGCTCGAAACAATCGGCCCACTCGAAGTCGTCGAAGCCGGCAAGCGAAAGATCGCCCGGTATCGCCATGCCCATTTCGCGGATCGCGCGGACTGCTCCGATCGTCGTCATGTTGTTGCCGGTGACCAAGGCCGTGGGCGGCGACGGCAAAGACAGTATGACGCGGGTCGATGCTGTCGCGGACGCGGTGTCTACGTTCCCGACCGACAAATAGCGCGGCAGGCAGTCAAGTCCGTTGGCGGCCAGGGAAGACCGGAACGCCTCGACGCGTTCGCGGGTCGTCGCCAAGCCGGGCTGGCCAGCGACGAAGCCGATCCGCTTGTGGCCGAAGGAGGCGACGTGATCGATAAGGGCTCGCATTGCCGAATGGTTTTCAACGCCGATCTGGTCGAAGCGCTCGTCGGCCAAGCGGTCTATCAAGACGCAGGGCAGCTTCTTCTCGGCCAGATAGTCGATCGCTCGCTGCGGCGCGCCCGATGGCGCCAGAATGACGCCGTCGACCCGCCGCTGATGGAACGCACGAACTACCGAAAGCTCGCGATCCGGGTCGTCCTGGGTGTCGGACAGGAAAACCATGAGGCCGAGACGCGCGCACTCGGCCTCCACTGCGCAGATGATGTCGGTGAAATAGGGATTGGAAATTGCCGAGATTGCCAGGCCGACGCTGTTGGTCGTCGAGACCTTGAGAGACCGCGCCAGTTCATTAGGCTGATAGCCCATCGAGGCAATCACGTCGTTGATGAGCTTCGCCTTCTCGGGCGATACAAAACGGGTGCGGTTGACGACATGCGACACGGTCGAAACCGACACGCCCGCGCGGCGCGCCACTTCAGCCATTGTCGGCATGGCGGCTCGAATGGGGTGCTCGCAAGCGCTCCTCCCTCACTGTGTTTCCCATCCGCTCTTGTTCTGATTGGCGATTAGGCGAAACGATAATGCAATCGAAACGTTTGCGCAATCGTTTCGATGCTCAACATGCCGCAAACGAGATCAGCGGCCGTTCCAGGTGATTGTCCAATGACGCTGTTAAGGGAAACCGGAGCGGCGGTCACCTCATCGGCTGCTTTGGAAGCTGCTTGGTTTCGTGCGAATGTCTTGGAAGGGTGGGGAAGTCGACACTGGCGACCCTTACGATGGGCGACTTACAGAGCCCGATCTGGCCAGGAGACGACCCACCTACTCTAGTTCCCAGAGACTCCTCGTAGGAAGACGCGAACATCGGTTATCGACCTGCCGGCCGCAGCCGCATTGTACTCCACCCGGTGACCGTCTGCTCGATTCAGATGTCCGGGTCATCGAGAATGCGAGAGATCGTGCTGCGCCCCAGCGCACTCATTGCGGGGTTGGTGCGATGGTAATACCAGACGAGACCCATTGCCTGCTGGAATGCCCAAGCGACACCGCGCTTCCACCAAAGATCTTCAACTTGAAGGACGCGCCGAAAGGTCGCCCTTCGCTCGCGGTCTAGAAGATGCCACGCGGCTACTAAATCCAGCGACGGGTCGGCTGGCCCGAAACTGCCGCCATCAAGCACTCCGACAAGACGCCCGCCCTGCACGAGAAGGTTTGCTGGGATAAGGTCCCTATGACTCATCACGACAGACCCAGCGGATGGCAACTCCCGGAAGCGAGTCCACAAATTGCGCAGTCGAGCCACATCAAGAAGACCCTCGCTGTTTTCAAAGCAAACACTCATCCAATCGTCATGATCCGAGAGATGTCCACCACGTCCTTGCCCGTCGAAGCGTCGGCCCCGTGTGTCCGCTTGGCGCAACGATGCCACGAGGTGTGCAAGGTCTAGCGCGAACGCCGAAGAACCAATTAGCCCGTGCCGCGTGGCAACCTCGCCTTCGATCCACGTTTGTAATACCCATGGCATTGGATAGTGAGGACCTGGCTCGCCGAGCCCAATTGGTTGAGGCGTCGGAAACAAGCAATGTTCCCCAATTTCAACAATAGCAGCGGCCTCTGACCGAAGCATATCGGCGCATTCGGTCGGATTCATCGCCCTCAGCGGGAACCGGGCAGTGATCTTCGAGCCAACGCGGAAGATCGCATTGACGGTTCCCGACGATGTGACTGTGGTGAGGTCCTCATGACGGTACTGGGGAAATTGATCGCGGATCAACTGGCGGGCGATATCGATGTCGATATTCACTTGATCGTCATGCATCATGAGTTCGTGTCCTGCCGAGCTCGGTATGAAGGGCAAATAGTTGTTCGTTGTAGCAATTGGACGGAACAATGTCCGCTTTCTAGTCTTCGCAGTCAGATCCCAATATGTCTGCAACGCGCGCATTGTCGCCCGGCCGGTATGGGGACGGAAGCGGCCGTTTCATGTTGCGGCCCTGGTGGGAACGTCTTCAGGCCGTCTTTCATTGGCGGAGGGAACGCGCAATTTCACCCTTCCCTTCCTTTTTGCTGACGGCGTCTTGGCAGCCGGCGTCTCCTTCGGGCAAGCGGCTTGTCCATCCGCTTTCCGTGGCAGATGTTGCAAATGCCAAACTTTGGTGCAGGAAACCAGGAATTGGTCGGAACTATAGCGACACGCCGAATCAGCCCGGCAGGAGGTCCAACTGAAGTGCTCAGATTTCGAATAAGTTGGCCCGCCGTACGGGAGACATTCAGAGAAACCACGAGGCATCTTAACATACTACTCGCGGCTTCCGTGAGCAGACCATCATATCCAAGGACTGCTCGTTGAGCGCCAACCAGTGGGCCTCAAACCGTACTGCGCACGACTAGGCTCAGCGGCCCGGCCGGCAACATCGACATTATCCGTAAGTTGCGGATTTCTTCCTGGCTGAGGTGGGCATTTACCAATTCACCCGGTCTAGAATCCCTCACGCGAAAGGTTCGCGAGGTCCACGTCTGATAACCCTTCGATCCCAAGGGCAGGAAGAATATCATTATCTTCCTTGAGGTCGCGACCATAGGCCGCCGATAATATCGAAACTCCAGACTCGTGGAGTATCGCCGGATTCCCACTAATCTTGCCCAATAGTACGGTCGACAGCAATCCGAACGGGACATCCTCGAGAATGTAGCGGCTTTCGATGGTTGTCGGGCCAAAGCCGCCGCGGCCTTGGCGGTCCATCTCCTGGTTCATCTCCGAAACCGTTCCCATCGGAACATGGAACGATACTGAAAAATGCTCTTTGACGGTGCGAACCGCGATACCGAAATGGGCAGCGATGGCCAACCGCTCGGCATCCAGAGCCTCGATAAGGCGGCCGACGGCAGGAGTGACGTTTCCCCCCTGGCTCCATTGCTCGGCCTTTTCCATGCGTGTCAGATTAAGAAGGGCAATTCCTAGATGGTTTTGCGGATTGAGGTTGCTGAGCGCGATCGCAAGCATCCCGTCGCGCTTGACGAAACGATCGCCGAACAAGGTCGTGCAAAGTTCGTGTCCTTGATCCTGGCAACTGAAAGGCAGCGTCGCAACATCAAGCTTCTGGCGGATGGTGGTGACATGGACTTCGGTTGGTCCGAGCTGGCGGCCGGTCAGTAGTGTCGTGCCCCAAACGACGATCGGCAACCTGACCTTGCGCTCGGCTAACCGCTTGGAGAGATACAGCGCCGCGAAGGAACAATGCGAACTGATGATGACGGGAATTCCATCAGCCAGGTGAGGGACCGCCGCATCCATCACCATCTTGTGGCCGTAAGCCGGAAGCGCAATCACCACCACGTCCGCGTTGACAATGGCGTCTTTGCAATCCTTGGCAATGCGCACCGGTACCGTCGCCGCGATATCCCCCGTCGCTTTTAACAATTCGCCAGCAGCCAACGCGCTGGTGCGCTGTCCCGACGGTGACCAAAGCATTGGCGAATGTCCCGATCCTGCCAAATAGGCGGCAAGGCCATAAGCAATTGCTCCGGCGCCCAGAATACTCACGCGCATAATATTCCTCCTGTTGCAGGCTTTATGGTTTCAGAATTCTTGCCGTCGTCACCTGAAAGTTTTTCATCAGGATGTTTCGCAAATTGGAGCCGTGTCTGCCGTCCTCGTCCGCCTCCTACAAGGATTCCGGCTCTGAAGCGGCCAATTCACAAACCCGCAATGAACATTAGTTTCCGCTTGACATATATCAAAAACGAATGAGACGATGTCAATCATACGGATTGCGCATGAAGCCAGAACATGGAAACCCGGGATCTTCAGACCTTCCTTGCGGTCGCTGCCAGCGGCAGCATCACCAAGGCGGCTGACATGCTCGGGCGTTCCCAGCCGGCGGTGACACGCACCATTCAGGATCTCGAGGCCGAGCTTGGCTTCGAGTTGCTGCATCGGATCGGCCGACGGGTGCAATTGTCTGAAGAGGGAGTAGCCTTTGAGGAGGAAGCGCGGCGCCTGCTGATGTCCTTCACAGAACTCGCAGCGCGAGCCAAGATGATCGCCGCCGGCAGGGGACGGATCCTGCAGATTGTCACAACCTCCGCGATCGGGACCGGCTTGATCCCGACGGCCCTGGCTGAGCTCCAAGGCGCCGAGCTTCCGCACGAGACGCATCTCGGGCAGTTTCTTCCCTCGATTGTCGCCCAGGAAGTGCGCAGCGGACGCGCCGAGATCGGGTTTTCAAGCCTGCCGCTCGATACGCCCGGTCTGGATGTTCTACGGTTGTACTCGGCGCCTGACGTTGCCGCCGTGCGGGAGGACGATCCGCTGGCTGAACTTGATGTCGTGCCGCTTTCGGGTTTTGCCGGTCGCCGCGTCGCCACGCTGCTCAATCCACTGCGTTTTCAGTTGCATGTCGCCAAAGCGCTGGCGGCTCGCGGCATCGACACCGGCCCAATGATCCGGACCAATACTGCCTATGGCGCCTTGCAGATCGTGCGTCAGACTGGGGTTGCCGCTGTCATCGATCCCCTCACGGCATACGGCGTGCCCCTGCCCGGTGTCGTCATTCGCCCTCTCGACGTAACCGTTCTCTTCTATTGGGGCGTTGTGGCTGCCGCAAACCGTCCCCTTCGCCCAGTTGCGCAGGCGTTGATGGATGCGGTCGAAGCGGTGGCTGAACGGTCGATTGCCGGTTTCAGGAAACTCGATCCGGCCTTGGCCGGCCAATTGGTCACCGATCCCGCCTCGGGCACAAATAACGGGACGGGAATATGAAGCATATTCCCACCCCGGCAGCATCGAGCGGCCTTGCCGCGCTGGAAGCCCAGCTCGCGCAGGATCTCGACTTTCTCGAGCTGCCCGCCAAGCCTTGGGTCCCCAAGCGCACGCACGATGGCGCCCCGGTCCGTGACGTCGTAGTGATCGGCGCCGGCATGTGCGGACTTGCTGCCACGGCAAAGCTTGTGCTGACCGGGATAACCAATGTCGTTGCCTACGATGCCGCTCCGACCGGGCTCGAAGGACCATGGGTAACGTTTGCGCGCATGCAGACGCTGCGCTCGCCGAAGACCCTCCACGGTCCGTCGCTCGGGCTGCCGCAGCTGACGTTCCGCGCCTGGTTTACGGCACAATGGGGACCTGAGGCCTGGCAGTCGCTGGACAAAATCCCCAGGGGCCAGTGGATGGACTACCTGGTCTGGTACCGCAAGGTTCTTGCTCTGCCGGTCCGAAACAGCGTGCGCATGACCGGCGTCGCGCCCGTTGGTGATCTGATTGCGATCGATGTCGAAGGCGCAGAAACGGGCCGGGTTCTCACCCGTCGTCTCGTTCTGGCCACTGGTCGGTCCGGTCTCGGCGGTTTTGCCGTGCCCGGTTTCCTCAAGGGCATCGATCGCGCCTATTGGGCCCATTCTGCCGACGACATCGATTTCGACGCGCTGAAAGGTAAGCGCGTGGCGGTCATCGGCGCCGGTGCCTCTTCTATGGACAATGCCGCAACGGCGCTCGAGGCCGGCGCCGGCGCAGTCGACATGTTGATCCGGCGCAAGGAAATGCCATGCATCAACAAGCTGACCGGTATCGGCAGCCCGGGTGTTGTACTCGGCATCTATCACCTGCCTGATGCCTGGAAGTGGAAGTTCTTCGACTACACCGCCTCCACCCAGACGCCCCCGCCGCGTTCATCGACGCTTCGGGTGTCTCGGCATGCGAATGCCCGGTTCCTTCTCGACTGCGGCATAGTCGCGGTAAAAGAAGATGCCGGAGGCCTTCTGGTCGAAACCACACAAGGGCCGATGCGCTACGATTTCATGATCGCGGCAACCGGATTTTCAAACGATTTCAGCGGTCGCCCGGAATTTGCAGCACTCGCGCCACATATCCGCACCTGGTCGGATGGGCGATATACGCCCGATATGGGGCCGCCGCGCGCAGGTATGTCGGACGCGCCCGATCTCGGTCCTGCCTTCGAATTTCGCGAACGCGTCCCCGGCTCCTGCCCGATGCTGGCGCACATTCACTGCTTCAACGACGCCGCCATGCTGACCCACGGTAAGGTCTCCGGCGATATCCCAGCCGTCAGTGCCGGTGCCGACCGTCTCGTCCGCGGCATTGCGGCGTCGCTGTTTGCCGAAGATGTCGAAACCCACTTCGCCAATCTGATCGCTTACGACACCCCGGAACTTCTGGGCGACGAATGGGTCGATTCAACACCCTTGCTGCAAAAGGAGGCCGCGCTGTGATCGACGCAATGGACAAGGCCGCCGGTATTTCGCCGAACGATGCACTTTTCGCTGCGCGGCGGTTTCGGCCCGAATTTGTGCAAGGGGCGGAGGAATGTCGCCTCTCCGTCCTGCAGCCGGCAAACGATCAGGGGCTGGCGCCGAATTTGAGGGTTGCTCTGGCCCGTCGCATGGCCGCTCTGAATGCCGATCCCGTCCTGATGGCCGAATATGATGTGCAACTGGCCCAACTTGGTCCGACAGAGCAGCTCAGGGCATTGGCTCGGGGCGAAACGGATCTCGATGAGCCATTGGCGACCATCGCCCGTCACGTCGACCTGATCACGCTGACGCCGAAAAAGGCGGAGGCGAGCCATATCGCCCTGCTCGCTCAAGCCGGATTGAACAATCCTCAGATCGTCGCACTCTCCGAACTGATTGCGTTCGTCAATTTTCAGACCCGAGTGGCGACCGGTCTGCGATTGTTGAGGTTGGCATGATTTCCTCTGTGCGCCTGAAGCCGCTCAATTGGCATCCCCACATCGCACCGGTCGAGCTATCCGAGGCCAGGCCGGAACAGCTCGAAGCGATGAAAGTCACGCCATCGGCCAAGAAGGTTTCGGAGTATGTGCGCACCCTTGTGCATGATCCCGAGAGCTATCTTGCCCGCACCGTCTTGTTCAACGCGATCATGTATGTCGAAGGCGGGCTTGCCCGTCCCGACCGCGAACTTGGCGCATTGGGTGCCTCGATCGTCAATGGCTGCAAATTCTGCGCCGTTGTTCACGCCCGCCGCCATGCAGAGCTGACCACGAGCGATGATGTGGTCACCGCGCTTTATCTCGACAAACCTGAAGCGCTCGGGCCACGCGATGCGGCAATCTACAGCTTTGCCCGCCGTCTGTCGGCGGCGCCGTCGGAAGCAACGGTAGACGACATCGCCTCGCTGCGTGCCGTCGGCATGAATGATGCTGAGATCATCGACCTTATCCACGCCATAGCGATCTTCGGCTGGGCAAACCGGCTGATGCACGTTCTCGGCCACGCGGAGAGCGGATGATGATGACGCACATGTCAAGGCAGTCCGTCCCAGACTCTGAAGGACCAACGAGAAATGCTTGAACTCAAAGATATAAGGCTGTCCTACGGAAGCACGCAGGTCCTGAACGGCGTCAATCTCTCGGTAAAGCGGGGTGACGTGGTGTCGATCATCGGCCCCAGCGGCACCGGCAAGACCACGCTGCTGAAATGCATCAACTACCTGGCCAAGCCGTCGTCAGGGACCATCGCGTTCGACCAGATTCGGATGGACTACCAGCGCGCCGACAAGACCGCTGTCCAGGCGATCCGGCTTCGCACAGCGATGGTCTTTCAGCAGTTCAATGTCTTCAAGAACATGACAGTCCTCCAGAACGTGATGGATCCGCTGGTCGTCGTGCAGCGCAAGTCAACGGACGAGGCGCGTGAAATCGCGCTGCGAGAGCTTGACCGGGTCGGTCTCTCAGCGAAGCGGGACAGCTATCCGTCCCAGTTGTCGGGCGGCCAGCTCCAGCGCACCGGCATTGCGCGTGCGCTGGCGGTTCGTCCCGACGTGATGCTCTTCGATGAGCCTACGTCGTCGCTGGATCCTGAACTCGTCGGTGAAGTTCTGAAGGTGATCAAGGATGTCACGTCGTCAGGGATCACTTCGCTGCTTGTGACCCACGAGATGCAATTCGCAAAGAACATCTCGAACCGGATCGTCTTCATGGATCGTGGCGTGGTTGCCGCCGATGGCAGTCCAGCTGAAATCTTCGACGCACCATCCAGCCCACGACTTGCTCAATTCCTGCAGTCAGAACTCGCTTTTCAATAGCTCAACAAGAAGGGAACCTAAGAAATGTCTGCAATCACATCCAGTTTTTCCCGTCGCGCTGCCCTGGCTGTTGCCGGCGGCATCGCAATTACCCTTGCAACCGCAGGGATCAGCAATGGTCAGACCGTTCGCACGATCAAGATCGCGACATCTGCCGAATCCAAGCCGCTGGCATGGGGCGCGATCGGCGTCGAGCCGCAAGGCTATGAGCCGGATCTGCTGAGAGCGATCAACGCAAAGCTGCCGCAGTATAAGTTCGAAATGGAAGGTGTTTCGGATATCGCGCAGGAAACCGGCCTCGCCACGGGCAAGTACGACATCGCGGTCGGTGGCTACTACAAGTCGCCTGAGCGCGCCAAGCAGTTCTTCATTCCGGAAAACCCCATGGGCGCCAGCCTGATGAAGATCTACAGCAAAAAAGGCAGCGGCATCAAGGAAATGAAGGACCTGGTCGGCAAGAGGATCGTTCCGACCACGGCCGGCGGCGGCACCTACAAGTTCATCATGAACTGGCAAAAAGAAAATCCGCAATACAAGCTTGATGTTACGGCATCGAGCGCCGGTATTCCCTATCCGAATCGACTGGACGAAGTTCAGAACGGCAAATTCGACGCGCTTGTTCTGCCTTCGAATCTCGGTGAGCAGACCGTCATCGAGGAAAAGAAGCTCGATATTGTGGCGTCCGATCCGGTCTTCAGCAACAACACCTACATGCTGATTCACAGGTCGGACGAAAACAAGGTTTTAGCCGACGACGTGAACAAGGTTCTCAAGGAATTAAAAGACGATGGCACGATCGAAAAGCTCTCGCAGAAATGGTTCGGCGAGGACATCGTCAAATACATGAAGTAACAGGACCTTTTCCCAACCATGTAGCGATAGCCAGCGGTAAGGCTGAATTGCAAGAAGGAGCGTTTCAAAGTGGATGTTTCTGCTATGATTCCCGAGTTGCTCTCGGCGTTGCCGCTGACGCTCGCCATCACCTTTACGGCCATGGTCGTCGGCTTTTGCTTGGCTCTCGTCGCGACAACACTCCGGGTTCGGAGGATACCGGTGATCAGTCACCTGACTGACCTCTACGTGTCCTATGCCCGGAGTGTTCCCGTCGTCCTGCAGTTGTTCGTCGCGTTCTACGGACTGCCCTTGTTGGTGATCCTGTTCGGCGCCGAGGATTTTATTTCTGCAACGATCGCTGCGATGGTGGGGCTGAGCCTCTATCATGGAGGGTATCTGTCGGAAGTCATGCGACCTGCATACCTGGCCGTCGATCGCGGCCAGCATGATGCGGCCGACAGTCTGGGATATACCTTCCGACAGAAGATCACCCGCGTCGTCGGCCCGCAAGCGGTGCACTTCGCACTGCCGGGCTATGGGAACTCCATTATCTACCTGATCCATAACGTTGCGCTGGTCATGTACATCGGGGCGGCCGACGTGATGGCGACCGCGCACTTGATCATGGAGCGCGACTATAACCAGTACCAGTTCGAAACCTACCTGGTGCTGGCGGTCATCTATTCGCTGATGTGCCTTGTCGCGTGGCTCGTCGTGCGCTTCTTCGAGCTCCGCTCGCCAATGCAAGCGCCAGAGACGACGATAACAGCTCAGATCAAGAACGCGGCCGTCGCGAGCGTGTGACGAAAGAGTAATCCGACCATGTTTGATACCGATATTCTGCTCCAGGACTCGCAGGAAATTCTGGGCGCCGT
The DNA here is from genome assembly GCF_042295465.1 of Mesorhizobium sp. ISC25. Lineage (NCBI taxonomy): Bacteria > Pseudomonadati > Pseudomonadota > Alphaproteobacteria > Hyphomicrobiales > Phyllobacteriaceae > Mesorhizobium > Mesorhizobium sp. ISC25. The sequence continues at coordinate 2,471,921 of NZ_CP135441.1, forward strand.
ACCCGTGACGCTCGGCATGGCTTTCACGATTTTCATCCTGTCCACGATCGTCGGCAGCCTTTTTGCGCTCGTCGAACATAGGCGGATCCCCGTGCTGCGAGAGCTCATCATGGCCTATAAGGTCGTCTTCAAGGGCGTTCCGATGGTGATCGTGATTTTCCTCGCCTATTTCGGTCTGCCCCCGGCACTCCAGTTCCTGCTCTCGTTGCTCGGGATCAACTTCAACGCCCACGAAACGCCCAATTGGGTAGTCCTTGTCATTGCAGTCACCGGTTGTGTTGCGGCGTTCCAAGCGGAGATCATCAAAGGAGCCCTCAACGCCTTCGATACCGGTCAGTCGGACGCAGCCCATTCGCTGGGCTATACGGGCGGCCAACTGTTCCGACGGATCCTATTTCCCCAGGTGGCCCTCACGGCAATTCCCGACCTGACAACCTCGATGATGGTCATCATGAAGGCGCTTTCGCTCGGATTCGCCATCGAGGTTGTCGATATCTTCGCCCAGTCCCAGTTGACCGCCGCGCTGAACTACTACTACCTCGAAGCCTTCGTCATTGCCGTCGTGATCTACATGGTGATTGCCTATATCGTCACACAGATTGCCGACAGGCTGGAGCGGGCGCTGAGGGTGCGGACCTGAGCGGAACCTCCTCGGAATTCTAAAGCATCGAGGTCGGGGGAATTCACCGCGGGATAAGGCCTGCAACAGCCGACGAAGAGCATCGGACGTGCCCGCAAACGGATCTGCGGGCCCATGAAACGACGACGCCGGTCCCTGACGCCGGCTGCGGCCGAGGGCTTGCCCGACGGCCAGCAACGCGTCCGATTGCGCGCCGAATTATCGCAGGTTGATCAGGTCCACTGGACGGTTGTTGATAATCGCCTCCCTGGAAAAGAAACCTGTCACCGTGGCAAGATCGAAGTTCGTGATCAATTTCTAGTAGAACGCATCGTAGCCGGACATGCTTTGCGTCACGACCTTGATCAGATAGTCCCAGTCGCCCCCGATCCGATAGAAATCGATCACCTCCGGCAACCGTTCGGCATGGGCGCGGAAAACCTCACTCCATTCCTTGGAATGGTGGCGAGTGCGGATCATAACGAAGACAGTCAGGTCGAGCCCCAGCGCGCGGAGATCGATATTGCTGTGTGAGCCGCGGATCAGACCTAGATGTTTAGTCCCGGCATTTGCTGGAGCGGATTAAATTTGAAGCGTTCGGGCTGTGCGGCCCAAACCTTGCAGATGAACTCATAGGGTGTGAGGCCTTTGAGGGTCTTGAGCCTGCGGCCGAAATTGTAGGCCGAGATGAAGTCGGCAAGGTGCTGGCCGAGCTGGCCGTGGCTCTCATAGTAGAAGCGTCTGACGGTTGCATCCTTGATAGTCCTGTTCATTCTCTCGACTTGGCCGTTGGTCCACGGATGCCTGACCTTGGTCGTGCGGTGCTCGATGTCGTTCCTGGCGCAGGCGTATTCGAAGGCGTGAGCGCGGAAGATCTCGCCATTGGCGATTGCCTCCTTGATCAGCGGCACCGCCGAGCCACCGGCACCAGGGGTGGTGAACTGGATGCCGTTGTCGGTAAGCACGGTATGGATCTTGTAGGGGACGGCCGCGATCAGCCGCAGTAGAAAGTCTCTCGATACAGCGGTGGGGGCCTTCTCATGCAACTCGACGAAGGCGAACTTCGAGGTGCGGTCGATGGCGACAAACATGTGCAGCTTGCCCTGCTCGGTCCTGACCTCGGCAATGTCGATGTGGAAGTAGCCGATCGGGTAGCTCTTAAATTTCCTCTTCGTCGGTTTGTCGCCCTCGACATCCGGCAGCCGGCCGATGCCATGGCGTTGCAGGCAGCGATGCAATGAAGACCGCGTCAGGTGCGGAATGGTCGCCTGAAGCGCATAGAGGCAGTCGTCGAGCGGCAGCAGCGTATAGCGGCGGAAAGCGACAATGACCGCCTCCTCCTCAATCGAGAGCACCGTCGATCTCGGTTCCTTCGGACCAGTCGGCAGATCGGCGACCGAAGCGCGCCTCTTCCACTTCGCGACCGTCTTTTGGTTGATCCCGTAGCGCCTGGCCAGCGTCCTCAGGCTCTCTTGACTATGCTGTATCGCTCGACGGACCGCCTCTGTCGTTGTGGCGCTCCCATGCAGAACCTGGCCCATAGCGCATCCTTTGATTCGGAAGATAAGGATGCCCCATCAAAGTCCGGGATCAAACACCTAGGCAATGAGGCGACGGCAAGGCCGACATCGTGCTGGACAGGGCGTTTGAAACTCCGGAGTGGATCGCCAGCCGCAAGCTGTTCCGTTCATGGCTTGTCTGCGTCGCCCGCCGCGGGCACCCCTTGCTGAGCGCAAGAGGCATCCGGCCTGCGGAGGCCATCCCTCAGGTAGTGCGCTCGGCGGACGGGAGCAGGACCGGAAACCATAGATCCCGCGCTTGAAAGGCTCGGCCTATCACGCAAGGTCGCCATCACCGTTCCGCATTTCCAGGCTGTGGCGCTAGCCGTGGCGACGAGCGACCTGCTCGGCAGCATCCCGGTCCACTTTGCGCGTCTGGCCGCCGAACGTCTCGAGCTCGATACTTTCATGCCGCCCATGGAATCGCCGGCAATGGACGTCACGATGTACTGGCACCGCCGATTGGACCGCGACGCGGGCAACGCCTGGGTGCGAGGCCAGCTCGCAGCGGTCGCTTCGTTCGATGCGTAGGCCGACGAGACCGAGCCACCAATTCGGCGGATAGGGTGATTGGCCAGTTCCTGTCTGCACGGCTGCCCGTCGTTCCTGCACCGCAGGATCATACTGTCGCTTCCCGAAAGGCCCGTAGGAATACTCGCCGAACGAAAGCCAGCTCGGAAGCTGGCGGAGGCGATCAGTATCGGCACTAGCCAATGTCATTTGGGGACCGTTCGGGACGTGGCGCGTCGGACAGTGACGGCCGTGATCGAAGGTTATTTGGTCTCTGGGCTCATGCTGCAGGGCATACATTACTAGCAAAGACCGGGTGATGAACGCACGAGGCGAAAAACCTCACCTCCGAATCTATCAAGCTGCAACGCTAGACTATCCGCCCTCCGGTTGACCGACACTCCTGTGTAGAACATAGCCCGCGACGACAATTACAAGTACGGCAAAGATCCGATTGAGCATGTTTTTGTACGAAGCGAGGCGTGTCGCCACAAACATGCCGATCAACCCACCGCCAATGCCGCCGCCAATAAATTCTGCGGCCAGTTGCCAGTCGACCATTCCCGACAGGGCGTAGTTGAAGGCCGTCGCGAGGCCGAAAGCTGCGACGGCAAGCAAAGACGTGCCGATCGCATTGATCGTTGGCATTCCAGTTGCCAGGATCAATCCGGGAACGATAAGGAAGCCGCCGCCAATGCCGAAGAAGCCGGAGGCCGCACCGGCGACGGCGGCGACTGCAGCAGTCGTCGCACACATCTTGGCATCGACAGGCCGGCCTGCTGTCGAAGAACGGCGCCGCGGGCGAACCATCAGTGCGCCGACCACAAGCATAAGCAGCCCAAAGAAGAAAAGCAGATGCGTCCCGTCGATCGACTTTCCCAGAGTCGAACCTGCGAGAGCCCCAACCGAGCCCAGTCCTGCAAATACGACAGCACAGCGCCACCAGACGTGGCCCTTAAGGGCATGGCCTCCAAAGTTCGCCAATGCGTTGGCGGCCACCGCCAGGGCTCCCGTGCCGATGGCAATATGCGGCTGAGCGACACCGACAACATAGAGCAGGAGCGGCGTGGCAAGGATCGATCCGCCGCCTCCGACCAGACCAAGTGTGAAGCCCACCAGACTCCCGGAGCCCACAGCAGAAAACAAAGTACCTGTCATGATGCTCTTCGGACAAAGCAGCGGTCATGAGCAACCATCCCCGCCAGCATTAAGGCTACGAAAAGTGCCGGCGCTAACCCCAGAGACAACGAAGCTACCGCAGGGCCAGGACAGAACCCGCCGAGTCCCCATCCAAGGCCAAAAATCGCCGAACCTAGAACCAGGGGGGCGTCAATTCGCGAACTGACGGGCAAATGGAAGGTCTCTGCCAGGAAAGGTCGTGACATCTGCCCCATCCAGGCTGTGCCTCCCGTTGCAACTGCAACGGCGCCGCCCAGCACGAATGCGAGGGTCGGATCCCACGCGCCAGAGACGTCGAGAAAGCCCTGTACACGGACAGGATCAAGCATACCCGACAACGCCAGACCGTAGCCAAAGATGGTGCCCGCGGCCAGGGCCGCCATGACCTGTAATTTAGCGTGTCTCACAAGACTGCTCCGTGGAGAAGCGCGACGGCTAGAGCGCCGCTCAGAAGGAACGTCACAACGGCGACAATTGACCGCGGCGATAGCCGCGCCAGCCCCATTATTCCGTGACCACTGGTGCAACCCGATCCCATGCGGGATCCGAAACCGACCAGAAAACCAGCTATCATAACCAGCGGCAGTGACGCAGTGATGGTCGCGGTCGGCCAATGATGAAAAGTTAGGAAATAACCGAGCGGACCAAGCAGCAACCCGACGACGAAGGCAGCGTTTGTCCACCTATTGTTGCCTTGGAGCAACCCGCCAACAATCCCGCTGATGCCGGCAATTCTACCGTTCAGGATCAAGAGCATCATAGACGAAAGCCCGATCAGAGCCCCGCCCAAAAGCGAAGGAAGATAAGAGGTCATGACGGACCGTCCGAACAGAAGATCGTGTAGAGCGCCGAAACCAATTGAGCAGCCTTCTCGGCGGTCAACCGGTAGAAGATCTGTTTTCCGTCGCGCCGGGTTTCCACAATTTTGGCGTCCCGCAACACTGTCAGCTGCTGGGATAGGTTTGGTTGATGGATGTTGAGCTCATCTTCCAATTGGCTAACCGAATGCTCTCCTTCAACAAGGGTGCAGACGAGCATCAGTCGCATTGGATGCGCAAGTGTCTTTAGAAGAGCTGCAACTTCGCCGGCGCGGGATTCCATTGCGGCAAGCGACATCTCCATTTCGGTTTCATCGATAAGGATTTCGCTCACCACACTGCTTCTCCCAATGCGTTGAGGGGAAATTTTAGGTAGCGCTTACCGTTTCCTTCCGGCTCCGGCAAACGCCCAGCCCGGATGTTGACCTGCAAGGCATAGAGGATCAGCTTCGGCATAGGCAGCATACGGTCTCGCGCTTGACGCATTGCGGCGAAGCCTTCTTCGGTCATGTCGGCCAGATGTGCATTGGTACGCTTCTGAGTGACTACCGTGCTTTCCCACTTGGGTTCGCGTCCGCCTGGCTGGTAGTCGTGCCCAGTAAACAACCGCGTTTCGTCTGGAAGCGCCAGAATGGCCTGGATCGATCTCCACAGCGTGCGAGCGTCTCCACCAGGGAAATCAGCGCGAGCCGTTCCGCTGTCGGGCATGAAGATAGTGTCGTGAACAAAAGCCGCATCACCGATCACATAGGTGATCGAGGCCAGGGTGTGACCGGGCGAAAACATTACGCGCGCCTCGATTGAACCGACCTTGAAAGTGTCTCCATCCGAGAACAGCCTGTCCCACTGCGAGCCGTCTATGTGAAGTTCAGGTCGGTTGTAGATGCCTTGCCACAAACGTTGGACGTCGACGACCCTCGCTCCTATCGCAGTCGGCGCGCCGGTCTTCTCCTTCAGGTACTGCGCAGCAGAAAAGTGGTCGGCATGAGGATGGCTATCGAGAATCGATTCAACGGACAGCCGCTTCTCGGCGATATAATCAAGCATCGCATCGGCGTTGCATGTTCTGGTCGCCCCGGACTTCTCATCAAAATCGAGCACCGGGTCGATAATCGCGCACTTCCGGGTACTGGGATCCGAAACTACATATTGCACGCTCCATGTTCGGGGGTCGAAAAACCCCTTCACTACCGGTCGGGTCCGCCTGTGCCCTTCCAACCACCGGCTTGCTGCCGACAGGTCTACCCCGAGATTCTGGCCCATTGCAGTAATCTCGACAGGCGACATTCGGCCATCGAGCGCCTCGCCCAAGGCATATAGGCTCAATGCGCGGGTGCCGGTCTTGCAGTGGGCAAAGACCGCGCCACCAACATTGGCCATAGCTGCCTGGAAGGACCGCACGTCCGCTTCTGTGATGGTCGGCATTGTGACAGGTATGAATTTGTAGGAGATGCGCGCTCGATCGGCGGCCTCTCGTTCAGCTTCGTTTCCGGGCTGGGCGGGCTCTTCCAAATCAGGCCGAACGTTTATCACTCCTGCGAACTTCTGATCAGTAAGCAACAGAATTTCAGACAGTGCGGGCTGCGGACCTACGGAAAGCCTATCGTTCACACGGATCATTCTCATGTCTGCTCCTAACATCAATATACAATTGCATATAATGTATAATGATATTTGACGCAAGGGTGTCGCGGCGAAAAAGCGAGCGGGCACTTATGGCCACAGTCGCCCGCAAGGTCATCGCCGCCTGCCCAACGAACGGAGATCTGGAGACCGCCCGCTGGGCAGTTCGGAAGCTCATGGCTGCCCAGCCGAGCTTCACGATCGAGAAATATCGGTCGCTGCCCTTCTTGTAGCCACATGCCGGCGCCCGGGAGGGCTCCTTTTGAACTGGTACCGGGCGAGCATGCTTTGATAGCACTGATCTTAATGAACCCGAGGCCGTATCTGATCCTTGCCTTCATGGGCCGGCCAATATCAGAACCTTACCGCATCTTTCCGCACGGTACGGCGGCTGAACATAGTGGTTCGTCTTTGCCCTCGATCAATGAATTCCTAATTCGTACTGGTAGGCTTTGGGCCATCAACACCGAAAGGTGCACCGCACTGGCGAGGAATGACGATCGATCTGCCAAACATCACTAGCTGACGGGAACATAGGGATGTCCCTTCTGGTGCTTCTGTCGAATTGACAGCGTGGTGATTGAAGGCGGAACCTGATGCCATGCCAAGTTTGCCTCTTCTGAGGCAGGCTGCTTCAGAAGCCGAAAGGGAGGATGAACATGAGGGAGGATCTGTCCGGTCATCATGCCGACCGCATTCAGGCCGCGATCGCTTCGGACGCCGCCGCGAAGTCCGCGCTGGTCGCCTCCTGGCGTCGCTCTTCCAGTTTGCACCGGCTCGATCCCGCCGATTGCACGCCGCCACGCTACCTGACGGAAATGGAGTTGATCACGGCCCGCCAACGCATTGAACCGCTCGTTCGGGCGGCCCAGTCCAGCCTGGACCGTCTCTATCTCGCGGTCGGCGGCGTTGGCTGCTGCGTGCTTCTTGCCGACCGTGACGGCGTGCCGGTCGAGCGGCGCGGCGCGCCCGTCGACGACGAGACATTTCATTCCTGGGGCTTATGGACCGGCTCCGTCTGGAACGAAGAAAGCCAGGGCACCAACGGGATCGGCACCTGCCTGGTGGAACAGCGAGCGCTGACAATCCACCGCGACCAGCACTTTCACACGCGCAACACGGGACTGAGTTGCACCACGGCTCCGATCTACGATCACCTGGGAGATCTTGTGGCTGCGCTTGACGTGTCTTCCTGCCGGGCCGATCTGACCGAAGCCTTCGCCAATCTTATTTCGGTGGCCGTGGTCGACGCAGTGCGTCGGATCGAGGCGGAGAACTTCAGGATGGCCTTCCCGAAGGCGCGGATCCTTCTGGCGCCAGTGGCCGATAAGGGCTCCGGCGCGCTGATCGCGGTTGATGCGGACGACCTTGTGGTCGGCGTGACGCGGTCGGCTCGCCTGGCGCTTGGAATAACCCAGCTGTGTCTCGACAAGCCGATGCCCGCGGCCGATCTGCTCGGTTGGACGGAGAGCGGCCCCGCAGTTCTCGCCGAGGCGGAGCGCGGCGTTCTGCAGCGGGCGCTGGCGCGAGCAGACGGAAATGTGTCGGCCGCTGCGCAGGCGCTTGGGATCAGCCGCGCGACGCTTCACCGCAAGCTCAACCGCCTGGACGTCCATAGGTCCCACTGACCATTCGAAAACGCAGATGACTGTCGCAATTCTGCGACACACCGCGCCCGGCCACTGTCCTCGCCCCGGTGACAATAGCGGCGGAAATCGCAAGTCTCTCCCCTTAAGCGTCGCATCCCGCGGCGTCGACTTTGGGAGGAAGACACATGAACAAGGTAGAATTCTCACGTGCGGTCAAGGCGCCGTTCGACAAGCGCTATGGCAACTTCATCGGCGGCAAATGGGCAGAGCCCCACTCCGGCCGCTACTTCGAGAACCACTCACCGGTAAACGGTCAGCTGCTGTGCGAAGTGGCGCGTTCGGACGCCCATGACATCGAGGCGGCGATTGACGCGGCCCATGCGGCCAAAGACACCTGGGCGCGCACCAGCGTAGCCGAGCGGTCGCTCATCCTCAACCGCATCGCCGACCGCATGGAGGAAAACCTCGATCTTCTCGCGTGCGCCGAAACCTGGGACAATGGCAAGCCGATCCGCGAAACGACCGCGGCCGACCTGCCGCTCGCCATTGACCATTTCCGCTATTTCGCCGGCGCCCTACGAGGCCAGGAAGGCAGCCTTTCGCAGATCGACGACGACACCGTCGCCTATCATTTCCATGAGCCTCTCGGCGTGGTCGGACAGATTATCCCATGGAACTTCCCGCTGCTGATGGCCTGCTGGAAACTTGCACCAGCACTTGCCGCCGGAAACTGCGTGGTCCTGAAGCCTGCCGAGCAGACCCCGGCCGCCATCTTGCTGTGGGCCGATCTCGTCGGCGATCTGTTGCCGCCAGGCGTGCTCAACATCGTCAACGGCTTCGGCCTCGAGGCCGGCAAGCCGCTCGCCTCCTCGCCGCGCATTGCCAAGATCGCTTTTACCGGCGAGACCACGACGGGCCGCCTGATCATGCAATACGCCAGCCAAAACCTGATCCCGGTCACGCTGGAACTGGGCGGCAAGTCGCCCAACATCTTCTTCGAGGATGTCGTCGCCGAGGATGATGATTTCTTCGACAAGGCGATCGAGGGCTTCGTCATGTTCGCCCTGAACCAGGGCGAAGTCTGCACCTGCCCCAGCCGCGCCCTCATCCATGAGTCGATCTACGATCGATTCATGGAACGCGCCCTCAAGCGTGTCGAGGCGATCGTGCAGGGCGATCCACTCGATCCGGCGACGATGATCGGTGCCCAGGCCTCGTCCGAGCAGTTGGAAAAGATCCTGTCGTACATCGACATCGGCCTTCAGGAAGGCGCGGAAGTGTTGACCGGCGGCACCCGCAATCTTTTGCCGGGTGACCTGGCGGGCGGCTATTACGTCAAGCCCACGGTGTTCAAGGGCAATAACAAGATGCGCATCTTCCAGGAGGAGATTTTCGGACCGGTGGTTTCGGTCACGACCTTCAAGGACGACCAGGACGCGCTGGCAATAGCCAACGACACGCTCTACGGCCTTGGCGCCGGTGTCTGGACGCGTGACGGCAACCGCGCCTACCGCTTTGGCCGCGCGATCCAGGCCGGCCGGGTCTGGACCAATTGCTACCACGCCTACCCCGCGCATGCCGCCTTCGGCGGCTACAAGCAGTCGGGCATCGGTCGCGAGACGCACAAGATGATGCTCGACCACTACCAGCAGACCAAGAATATGCTGGTCAGCTATAGCCCGAAAAAGCTTGGCTTCTTCTGATCGTCTTTTCGTCTACTGCGCGGCCCCGCGAGGGCCGCGCCCCAGGGTAAAAAATCGGAAAAGCCATGCATGCGAAAGTCACGGCAACGCCGGCAGCGCTCGAACTGATCGCGGAGATCGTTGCCGAGCATGGACCGGTGCTGTTCCACCAATCCGGCGGCTGCTGCGACGGCTCTTCGCCCATGTGCTATCCGCGTACCGGTTTCATCATCGGCGATCACGATGTGTTGCTCGGCCACATCCACGGCGCGCCGTTCTACATCGGGGCTTCGCAATTCGAGGCCTGGAAGCATACGAATCTTGTTATCGATGTGGTGCCTGGCCGCGGCGGCATGTTCTCGCTCGACAATGGGCGGGAGAAGAGATTCCTGACGCGATCAACGATCTGCGTCGTTCAGGCGTGAGGTAGGCCGAACTGCTTCTTGTTTGCCTCAGCGCAACGGACATCCCTGAAACCAGCAGCAGGATGTCGCTCTCCAAACGCGGACAAGCGGCATGAAACGCAAATTCAGCGACGATGCGGCGATGGACGAAATCATGCGCGGGTCGCCGGCGACCATCCGGGTGGTGCTCCAGCACGGGATGCTTTGCGTCGGCTGCCCGATTGCTTCGTTTCACACCGTTTCCGACGCGGCACGAGAGCACGATCTGAGTGAAGAAGAACTCCGTCGCGACCTGCTGGCGGCGACAAATGCGGGTGACCCGGATTAGGCTTTTTCATCACGCCCTTCCGCAATTACCAGGAGCCGGTGAGGCTCGACCACCATCACTTTCTGGCGTCCGCTTTTGACCAATCCTTGGTTTTCCCATGCCGAGAGCAGCCGGCTGACTGTGTGAAGTGTCGTGCCGGTCATCTCGGCAATGTCCTGACGTGAGATCGGGAAATCTATAAGGATGCCCTCGTCGGTCTTCTTGCCCGATTGCTTGACCAACTTGAGCAGCCCACGGGCGACGCGCTGTTCGACCTGCTCGGTGGACATTTCGATGACGCGCGAATGAGCGTCCTGAAGCCTGCTGCCCACGGCCTTGTACGCATTAGAGCCGAAACTGGGGAAATCGGCGGCAAATGTCGGCCATAAGCGACTCGGCCAGCCAAGAACGATACAATCAACCGCGGCAATGGCAGTTGCCGGGTAGGTGGTGAGGCCAAGCGCATGGGCGATGCCCATCAACTCACCCGGACTTATGTATCGCACCGTCACCTCGTGACCATCGGGAGTTGATTTCACGACGCGCACATGTCCGTCGAGCAACAGGAAAAAGGAATCTGCTTGCTGCTCCTGCTCGAACACCGGCTGGTCCTTGGCAATCCTCAACGACCTGGCCTGGCCGATTATGCGGTCGAGATCCGTGGGGGCTATGCCCCCAAAGACAGGAAGCCCGGCTATCAGCGAGCGATCGAGGCTACCCAACGCTGTCCCCCAAGTGCTGTTGCGCCCAATGCATCCAGGTTCGCCCTGGTCAGGGCAGCCCGGTCATAGAATGTGTCATGGGCGGCCCTCGTGCGGCAAGAGGCGCGTATTCGCCGCCTTTCCCTGAAATTCCAAATCTCGTTTGCGCTGTGGCAAATTCCGTCTGCCCAGTCACGATAGAAGGACCGGAGTGGCGGCCGTCCATGTCACCCATCACGCCCACCCTGTTTTTTCTCTTTGAAGGAAAGTCATGGCAATTCTACGAACATGGCCGAGCACCTATCCGGCTGTTCTCTCCTACGGGTTCCGGCCATTCTTTCTTATCGGCTCACTGTATAGCGGTGCGGCGATGCTGTTCTGGCAGCCTCTGTTTTACGGCAGGCTCGAGACCTCCAGCAGCTTCTCGCCCGTGGACTGGCATATCCACGAGTTGCTGTTTGGTTATGTGGCGGCCGTTGTGACCGGTTTCCTATTGACCGCAATCCCGAACTGGACCGGAAGGCTTGCCGTGCAGGGCCTTCCTCTGCTGGGCCTGGTATTGCTTTGGTCCGCGGGGCGGTTCATCGTCTTCTTTTCGGCGCAGGCAGGCTGGCTGCTCAGTGCCGTCATAGACTGCGCCTTTCTTCTCGCAGTCGTTGCGGCTGCCGCCACGGAAATCATCGCGGGCCGAAACTGGCGAAACCTCAAGGTCCTGCTGCCGGTGACGGCACTTCTGGCGGCGAATATGATATTTCATGCCGAGGCGCACTATCAAGGCGTGTCCGACACCAGCCGCCGTCTCGGTCTTGGCGCGGCGGTCGTCCTTGTCATGATCATAGGCGGCCGCATCATTCCTTCCTTCACCCGGAACTGGCTGGTGCGGGAGAGATCGGGGCGCCTGCCGGTCCCGTTCGGCAGGTTCGACGTGGGGACGATCGCACTCTCTGCGGCCGGATTGGCGGCCTGGGCCTTCTTTCCTACCCTTTCAGGCACCGGCGCGGTGCTGATCGCCGGAGCGGTCCTCAATGCGATCCGGCTTGCTCGTTGGGCTGGCGACCGGACGCTGCGCGATCCTCTGGTGCTGGTCCTGCACGTGGCATTCGCCTTCGTACCGCTCGGCCTCCTGATTGCCGGCCTCGCTGTCTTCGTGCCCGAGAGAGTGCCCGCGGTGGCCGGCATTCATGCGTTCGGCGTCGGAGCGCTGGCCTGTATGACGCTGGCCGTCATGACCCGCGGCACGCTCGGACACACGGGCCGTGAACTGCGAGCAAGTACAGGCACATGTGGGATCTTTGCCGCGGTCGTGCTTGCGGCCATTTTTCGGATCGCAGCTGCGTTCGCGCCCACCGAGGCAGTGCTCCTTCATATCTCTGCGGCACTGTGGATCGCATCCTTCGTTGGCTTTGCGGGCCTGTTCGGCGTCATGCTCGTTCGACCACGGTTGCAAGTGCGGCAGTCAAGAACCGCAGCTTGAAGGCGGGCGGGAGCCGGCTCGCCGGGCGAGACGGGTTCTCCCACGCACATTTCGCACGCCAATTTGCGCCAGCGCAAATCACCACGTCTGCCGGTCCAGTAGAAGAGCGCAACGGTTAGTGCCGTGACGAAGTCAAGAAAGGAATTCCAATGAAACTGCCCCTGATTGCCGCCGCTATCGCCCTGCTCTCCATCGCCGGTACGGCAAATGCCGAAGAACATGTCGTGCAGATGCTGAACAAGGGAGAGAAAGGCTCAATGGTCTTCCAGCCTGCCTTTGTTCGGGCGGTGCCCGGAGACACGATCAAGTTCGTGCCCACCGACAAGTCCCACAACGCCGAAAGCATCAAGGGCATGATTCCGGACGGAGCTGAAGCCTTCAAGGGCATGATTCCGGACGGAGCTGAAGCCTTCAAGGGCAAGCCCAGCGCGGAAATTGCCGTGACCGTTACGCAGGAGGGGGTCTATGGCGTGAAGTGCGCTCCACATTACGGCATGGGCATGGTTGCGCTAATCGTCGTCGGCAAGCCCGTCAACCTGGCGGCGGCGGAAGCCGTCAAGCAGGTCGGGAAAGCCAAGCCGGTATTCGCCGAACTGTTCGCCGAGGCGACCAAAACCGCTTCTAACTGACCTTCATTCAGATCTCGCAGATCCCCTCCGCTTCGGCGGCCGGGGGAAGGCCGGGTGGACCGAGGGGGAGGTCCAGCCCGGCCTATTTGATTCCCGATTTCATGCAGCAAAGCCGATGCCTTGCGTCGGTACATGCGTCTCCAAACACTGCGAACTGAATGACGCGATGGATTTGCGCTAGCGCAAAGACTTGGCCGAAGCCGAGGCTATTCTGATGACATCGAATGGCCGACACCAAGGAGATGGAAATGCTTACAAGACGCGAAGCTTTGTTGGGTTCTGTTCTTACCGCAGCCGCGGTCGCCAGCATTGGCGCAATGCCGGCAGTGGCAAGCGTCAAGGATGTCGCCGGGCTGCCCCGTGAAAAGATAACACTGGTCCCGCCGCCATTCGTGCATGCTCACGATCAGGTCGCCAAGGGCGGTCCAAAGATCGTCGAATTCACCATGACGATCGAGGAGAAGCCGATGGTCATTGACGCCGACGGCACGCAGCTCAATGCGATGACCTACAATGGTTCGATCCCAGGCCCTCTGATGGTCTTGCATGAAGGCGATTATCTTGAGCTTACCCTCATCAATCCAGATACCAATACTCTCGCCCACAATATCGATTTCCATGCTGCCACTGGCGGGCTCGGCGGCGGCGAGCTGACGCTGGTCAATCCGGGCGAGCAGGTTACGCTGCGCTTCAAGGCCACGCGGGCTGGAACGTTCGTCTATCACTGCGCACCCGGCGGCGCGATGATCCCGTGGCACGTCGTATCGGGGATGAGCGGCGCGGTGATGGTGCTGCCACGCGACGGCCTCAAGGACGACAAGGGCAACCCCGTTCGGTATGATCGCATCTACTACATCGGCGAGAACGACTTCTACATCCCCCGCGACGAGCAGGGAAAATTCAAGAAATATGAAACCGCCGGCGACAATTACGACGATACCCTCAAGGTGATGCGCGGGCTAATCCCGACGCATGTGGTGTTCAATGGCAGGGCTGGTTCGCTGACCGGCGACAATGCCATGAAAGCAAAGGTCGGTGAAACCATGTTGCTCGTTCATTCCCAGGCCAACCGCGACACGCGTCCGCACCTGATCGGGGGTCATGGCGACTTTGTCTGGGAACAGGGCAAGTTCGCCAACCCACCGGCCAAGGATCTGGAAACCTGGTTCATCCGTGGCGGGTCGGCAGGGGCGGCGCTGTATACGTTCCTGCAGCCGGGCATCTATTCCTATATCAACCACAATCTGATCGAGGCAGTCGAACTCGGCGCGACCGCGCATTTCACGGTCGAGGGAAACTGGGACGACGATCTGATGATGCAGGTCGAAGCGCCCAGGGCTATCACCTCGTAGAGCGGAGATCCGATCCTCGGTGCGACCCCGCGGCGGAGCCAAAGGGGTTGCGCTTGCGGCCGGAGTTGGCAGCATGTCCTTTGACCCCGTCATTACCTTCGGAACAACTGCGGCCGTCGCATTGATCGGTTGGGGTGTAAGCCATGCGCTCGACACGCGCCCTTTTGGCCTCCCCCACCAGACCGCAGTGAGCGAATTGGTCGTCCTGGGATCCGGCTCGTTCGAGCACCCACAGGCTGGGGAGTTCCTCAAGGGGAACCATCCCGTCGCGGCGCCCATCGTGCAGGAAACCATGATGGCGCCGCTGGAGATCATGAAATATCAGGTAAGCATTTCGGAATACGGACGCTGCGTGGCGGACGGCGCCTGCAAGCCCGCCGACTCACGCAAGAGTGGCGACATTCCGGTCACCGGTGTCAGCCACATAGATGCGGAAGTCTATGCGACCTGGCTGTCAGCCCGCACGGGACAGGCATGGCGGCTGCCAACGGACGTCGAGTGGGCTTATGCGGCCAGCGAAAAGTACCGAGGTGACATTGAGGGCGAAGGCGACCCGAACAACCCGGCGTGGCGGTGGCTCACCCGGTATCGGCTCGAGACTGCGCTTGGGCGGAAACCCGATCCGGAACCGAGGGCTCAGGGGTCCTTCGGCACCAATTCAAAAGGCGTGGCAGACATCGCGGGAAATGTCTGGGAATGGACCTCGACATGTTATTCCCACGCCATAATAGCGACTGATGGCAAGCGGATCGAGAGTTCTATCGACAATTGCGGAGTACACGTTGTCGAGGGGTTCCACCGCACCTACATGTCCAACTTCATTCGGGATGGAAAGAGCGGCGGTTGCGCAGTCGGGACGCCGCCTGACAATTTGGGTTTCCGGCTTGTCCGCGACCGACCCAGCCCTGTGCAGGTTGCCCTTCGGCGCCTGGGATTTTCCTGACGCACATACAGATTTTCCTGACGCATACACGAGTGCATGATGACATTGAAATCAGCTTTTGCCGATCGGGCGGGTCCTGTCGCGGAACGGCCGCTGGACCATACCGGCGTCGAGCGCACGACGATCGGAAGATTGGTCCGCGAATTCTATGAAAGGTCAGGAAGGACGGGCGTCTTGGGCCGATTTTCGCGCGCGAAATCACCGGCGATTGGGAACCTCATCTCGAGAAAATGACGGATTTCTGGTGTTCCGTTATCCTGAAGAGCGGCGACTAAGGACGACCGGTGCCGGCGCACCTCAAACTCAAGGATGTCACCGAGGCCGATTTCGATGTCTGGCTGGCCTTGTTCCGGCAGACGGCGGTCGAACTCTTCGCCCCGGAAACGGCTGCGGTGTTCGTCGACCGCGCTGAACGGATCGCGACAAGCCTGAAGCTGGCGACGTTCTTTCGTCTCCCTCCCGTTGTGACGGGCGATGGCGAACCGGCAGGCTTCGGCGAAACCCGGCCGGATTGACTTCGCGCAAGGAACGCTTCCTTCGAATTTCGTAATTTCCTTGGATGGCTCTCAACCTCTTCGTCGGTACGATCGTCATAAGCCTGACGGTAGTAATTCACACTTTTGGCCTTATTGCAGTCACTCGCGCGATGGGACATCTGGTGGCGCGATTCCGCATGCATGGGCACCGCAGCCGAACCGTCGCGATGATCAGCGTAGTGATGGGACTCTTCGCCGTGATGACAGCGGAGGTCTGGGTTTGGGCCGGACTTTACCGGTTGCTCGATATCTTCGCCGACTTCGAAACCGCACTCTACTTTTCCACCATCACTTTTTCGACTGTCGGCTACGGTGACATCGTACCCGCTCACGCATGGCGCGTATTGGCGGCACTTGAGGGGGTGAACGGATTCCTGCTGATAGGCTGGTCGACCGCGTACCTGATCGCGGCGGGAACCCGGATCGGCCCGTTCAAAGCCGGCGAGCATTTCTGACCGGGGCGGCGCTCAAACTGCCACTGAATGCCGGCCCTTGCCGCTCTCAAGATAAGCGTCGAACATTGCTGCGATGCTGCGAACAAATGGGCGACTTTCCGCCGGGACGACGAAATTGTCGCCCTCGACCTCCAGCAACCGGGCCGGATCGTTAATCGCCAGGGAACTTGCCTTGAAAAGGAGCTGCTGGCCACGCTCGCCGAAGCGCTCTACCAGTTCGATCGCCGAAAAGCCGAAATCGCACATCAGCCGCTCGATGATCCAGCCACGGACGCAGTCATCATCGGAAAACGCGATGCCGCGGACCGCGGCCAGTCCGCCCCCTGCAACCATCCGACCATACTCCGCGGTCGCCGGCATGTTCTGCACATAGCCCTGGCGAAAACGGCTGATGGATGAAGGGCCAAGCCCGATCAGTGTCTCGCAGCGATCCTCGGTGTAGCCCTGGAAATTGCGATGCAAGGTGCCTGGACGGGCTGCTTGCGCCAACGCATCGCTTGGCTTGGCGAAATGGTCGAAGCCCACCGCCTCATACCCTGCCTTCAGTACGAGGTCGGCGGCAATTTGCGATTGAGCGTACCGCTCCGCAGGGCCAGGCAGCCACGCTTCGTCGATCATCGTCTGGTGCTTCTTGAACCAGGGCACATGCGCGTAGCCGAACAGCGCCATCCTGTCTGATTCCAGGGTCAGCGCCTGCGCTACGGTGGAACAGACGCTCTCGCTGGTCTGGTGCGGCAAGCCGTAGAGCAGGTCCAGATTGACGGAACCGACGCCGCGTAAACGAACTCCGTCGACAACCGTCTGGGTCTGCAGGAAGCTCTGTTCGCGGTTGATCGCCTTCTGCACCTTCGGGTCAAAGTCCTGCACACCGAGGCTTGCCCTGGTCATGCCGATTTCGGCCAGTGCATCGAGGCGCGCCTCGTCCATGTCGTTGGGATCGATCTCGACGCTGATTATTGCGTCCTTCACAAAATCGAAGCTGTTCCGCAAGGCAGTCCCCAACGCCACCATATCCTCGGGCTTCAGCATGGTGGGCGAACCGCCGCCGAAATGCACGGCGCGGACATGGCCCCTGCCGGCGACAAAACCCGCAACCGCCGCAATCTCAGCATGCAGCGAACGAAGATATGCAGTCACCGGTTCGTAATGGCGTGTCTGCTTGGTATGGCACGCGCAGAACCAGCAAAGTCTATCGCAATAGGGGATGTGCAGATAGAGCGAGATCTCGTCCCCATTTCCGAGCCTCTCCAACCAGCCCTGCTGGACAACCGCATCGACGCCCGCGTGAAAATGCGGCGCGGTAGGATAACTGGTGTAGCGGGGCACATTCTCGCCAAGTCTGGCAGCCAATTCCGGTCTCATGTCGTCTTCCGTTATCCTTACAAAATTGAATCCTGGCTGCAGGTCCCCATCGCCGCCTTGATTTCGGTCAAGGCCCTTTGCGGACAAACTGCCGCAAAGGGATTTGCAGCCGCCGGTGCTATCTTGCCGGTACTTTGAGTGTTCGGACGATCATGATGACAGTGCGCCAAGATATTCACAGTTCCGGCAGTCCAGTACTTTGCCAGTCTTGCGAAGCACGGCATCGCGGGGTCTGCGGTGCGCTCGATCCCGACCAGTTGGTCGCACTCGCCAAGACCTCAGCAAGACACAGCGTTGACCCCGGGTTCGAACTGATCGGCGACGCAGAGACCGTCGACAGTTATTCGAACGTGCTTTCGGGTGTGGTGAAGCTGACAAAGAGCCTTTCCGATGGTCGCCAGCAGATTGTAGGCCTCCAGTTTGCGCCCGACTTTCTCGGACGGCCGTTCAAGGTGGAAAGCGCAATCAACGCGGAAGCGGCAACAGCTGTTTCCCTGTGCTCATTTCCAAAAGCGGCTATCGAACGGATGCTGAAGGAATCACCAGAGCTCGAGCATCGCCTGCTCAAGCAAACGCTGAACGAGCTCGATCATGCACGCGACTGGATGCTGACGCTGGGGCGCAAGACCGCTTCGGAAAAAGTGACGAGCTTTCTCTTGATGATCGCCAGGAACATCGATCCCACGATTGATTCAGCCGCAACGTCGGCCAGTTTCGATCTGCCGCTGACACGCGCCGACATCGCCGACTTCCTTGGCCTGACGATCGAGACGGTTAGCCGCCAGTTGACCAGGCTGCGGACTGACGGCGTGATCCGGATCGAGAACAATCGGCACGTGAGGGTGGACAGCTTGAGCCGGCTGGAGCGGCGTTCAGGCGCCTAGTGCTCGTCGGCCATTCCCGATCATGGGCAAGACGTGCTCGCGTTCGAACGCGATATGCCGGCGCAAGCTTTCGAAGAATCCGCGCAGCATGAACCCGACGGCTTCCGCGTTGTGCAACCTCTCGCCATGGCCGATCGCCAGCAGGATTTCGGTCACCTCACCGGCAAAGCATTCGTCCTCGACATGCTCGGCGCGCAGCCGCCGGACTGAGGCCAGGGTAGCATCGCTGCCAGCGACAGTGGCCTCGTAGGCGGGAAAGATGACCGTCTCTTCATATTGATGAATGTTGCGCAATAACGGGACGATCGCGTTGGCTGTGCCAAGGCACTTCAGGCGGTCGACATTCGGCAAGGTGTCGGCGATTCTTTCCAGGGCATCACAGAGCTGCAGCTTGTCCAGATGCGCGCGCTTCATGACCGCCGCTGCTACCGCCTCTCTGCCGGATGACGAACTGTCGCGGCCTGTTTCGAACCGCGACCATTCCCTGTCCCTGTTCAATGACAGCCTCCCGATCGTTTGCGAGATCAACGCTGCCCAATCCAAAAGCAAATGGCTTTGACATGGATCAAGGCGGCGATGGGGAGACTGCTGAATTGGTGTTCACGCGGATTGGCGTCCGCGCATCGGAATCCGACCTCGGGGACATGTCATGAAGTTCGGCACAGAAATCGTCGCTTTGGGCCTTTTCGCCTTTGTCGCGCTGGTGGCTGCCGGCTTTGGTGTGGACGAACCTTTTCGGCAGCACATGTGGGTGCTGCTCATCGTGCTGCTTGGCTTTATCACCATCCTTCTTCGCAACACGAGCTTCGCAGCGCCCGCGGCAATCGATCCGTCCGCCTATATGGATGGGCCGATCCGCTACGGTGCCATCGCCACTATGTTCTGGGGCGTGGTGGGAATGCTGGTCGGCGTGGTCATCGCGCTGCAGCTTGCCTACCCGGATCTTAACATCGAGCCCTGGTTCAACTTCGGCCGCTTACGGCCTTTGCATACTTCCGGCGTGGTCTTTGCCTTCGGCGGCAATGCGCTCATTTGCACGTCGCTTTATGTCGTGCAGCGGACCTGTCGTGCCCGGCTGTTCGGCGGCGATCTCGCCTGGTTCGTATTCTGGGGCTATCAGCTGTTCATCGTCATGGCTGCAACCGGCTACCTGCTCGGCATCACCGAGAGCCGCGAATACGCCGAGCCCGAATGGTATGTGGACCTGTGGCTGACCATTGTGTGGGTCGCCTACCTCGTCCTGTTCCTCGGCACCATCCTGAAGCGCAGGGAACCGCACATCTACGTCGCCAACTGGTTCTATCTGTCCTTCATCGTGACGATCGCGATGCTGCATGTGATCAATAACTTATCGATGCCCGTCTCGTTCGTGGGTTCAAAGAGCTATTCAGCTTTTTCCGGCGTCCAGGATGCCTTGACGCAGTGGTGGTACGGCCACAATGCCGTCGGCTTCTTCCTCACCGCCGGCTTCCTCGGCATGATGTATTATTTCGTGCCCAAGCAGGCCAACCGACCTGTCTATTCCTACCGGCTGTCGATCATCCACTTCTGGGCTTTGATCTTTCTCTATATCTGGGCCGGTCCGCACCACCTCCACTACACCGCTCTGCCTGACTGGGCCCAGACGCTCGGCATGGTGTTCTCGATCATGCTCTGGATGCCCTCGTGGGGCGGCATGATAAACGGCCTGATGACGCTCTCGGGCGCCTGGGACAAGCTGCGCACCGACCCGATCATCCGCATGATGGTCATGGCCATCGCCTTCTACGGGATGTCGACCTTCGAAGGCCCGATGATGTCAATCAAGGCCGTCAACTCGCTCTCGCACTACACCGACTGGACCATCGGTCACGTTCATTCGGGCGCGCTCGGATGGGTTGGCATGATCTCGTTCGGCGCGATCTATTTTATGGTCCCGAAGTTATGGAACCGCGACCGGCTTTATTCGCTGCGGCTCGTCAACTGGCACTTCTGGCTGGCGACGCTTGGGATCGTCGTTTACGCCGCGGTGATGTGGGTCTCCGGCGTCATGCAGGGCCTGATGTGGCGCGAATACGACGAGCAGGGCTTCCTGGTCTACTCCTTCGCCGAGACCGTCGCAGCCATGCATCCCTATTATGTCATGCGCGCTCTGGGCGGGGCGATGTATCTCGCCGGAATGCTGATCATGGCGTGGAACATCGCGATGACGATCCTCGGCTACCAGCGCGAGGAGCAACCGATGCCGGATCCTGTTCCCGCCCTGCAGCCTGCCGAATAAGGAGCCAGAAAATGGGCTTGATGGACAAACATGCCGTGATCGAGAAGAACGCCACGCTTCTTCTCGTGGGCTCCCTTCTGGTGGTGACGGTCGGCGGCATAGTCGAGATCGCGCCGCTCTTCTATCTCGACAATACGATCGAGAAAGTCGAAGGCATGCGGCCCTATTCGCCGCTCGAGCTCGCCGGCCGCAACATCTATGTGCGCGAGGGCTGCTACCTCTGCCATAGCCAGATGATCAGGCCCTTCCGCGACGAAGTCGAGCGCTATGGGCATTACAGCCTGGCGGCCGAGTCGATGTACGACCACCCGTTCCAGTGGGGATCGAAACGCACCGGACCGGACCTCGCGCGGGTGGGCGACCGGTATTCGAATGGATGGCACGTCCAGCATCTTACCGACCCGCGCTCTGTGGTGCCGGAATCGATCATGCCAAGCTACGCATTCCTGAAAAATACACCGATCGAGGTGAAGGACTTCTCGACACATCTTATCGCCAACAAGCGTGTCGGCGTCCCCTACTCCGATGACATGATTGCTAATGCCAATGCCGATCTCATGGCACAAGCGGATGCCAACGTCGACACGTCCGGCCTCGAAGCACGCTATCCGAAGGCCAAGCTCGGTGATTTCGACGGTAATCCGCAGCAGGTCACCGAAATGGATGCCCTTGTCGCTTACCTCCAGATGCTCGGCACGCTGGTCGACTTCAAAAACTATGACGAGGCCGCCGGCTACCGCTGAGGAAGATATCGATGAATTACAATCTGATGCGGGAATTTGCCGACAGCTGGGGCCTGCTCGCCATGGCGCTTTTCTTCGTAGGATGCATTGCCTTCGCGCTTCGCCCCGGCGGCCGCAGGCAAGCTGACGAAGCCGCCCGGATACCTCTCAAGGACGATTGACAATGAGCAACGAGCATATCGATGAAGTCTCGGGCATTTCAACCACCGGCCATGAGTGGGATGGCATCCGCGAGCTCAACAATCCGCTTCCGCGCTGGTGGATCACGACCTTTTACATCACCATCCTCTGGGCAATCGGCTATACCATCGCCTATCCGGCATGGCCGATGCTGAGCTCCGCGACCAAAGGCGTAATCGGCTATTCGAGCCGAAATGATGTGAAGAACGAGCTCGCCGCAGCCGAAATCGCCAAGGGCAAGTATGTAGCGGCTGTACAGTCGAAAACTGTCGTGGAAATTGCCGCCGACGATGCGCTGCGCGAATTCGCGGGTGCCGCCGGCGGCGCCGCGTTCAAGGTCAATTGCGTGCAGTGCCACGGCTCCGGCGCCCAAGGGTCCAGCGGCTTTCCCAATCTCAACGACGACGATTGGCTGTGGGGCGGAAGTGCCGAGCAGATCCAGCAGACGATCACACACGGCATCCGTTTTTCATCGGACCCGGACACACGCCTATCCGAAATGCCGGCCTTTGGCGACATTATCACAGCTGACCAGATCAGGAAGGTCAGCGCCTATGTCGCCAGCCTGTCGGGACCTGTTCAAGACGAAAGTCTGGTCGAGCCGGGTGCCAAGGTCTTCGCGGAGAATTGCGTGGCGTGTCATGGCGAAAATGCAAAAGGCAACAAGGAGTTTGGCGCGCCTGACTTGACCGATGCCATCTGGCTTTACGGATCCGGGGAAGCATCGATCGCTGCCCAGGTTCGCGCGCCCAGACAGGGCGTGATGCCAGCCTGGGGCGGACGTCTTGGCGACACCAAAGTCAAGGAGCTCGCCGTCTACATCCATTCGCTTGGCGGTGGGGAATAGAGGGGGGGTTCTATTTCCCGGCCCTCCGCCGGCTAAGCGACGGGGGCCCGGCTTGCGCCGGGCCTCGATCGTATTTGCGGCATCGGCGATTGACTTGCATCAACGCGGCGCGGCCCATCATGCGGCAAAGCTTGGCTAGCAAGCTGCGTTCCGGACGTCTTCCACATCAGAGATGTCCGGTTGCACGGCAAAAATGATCGGCTGCGCGACTGGAGATATTCGTGCTGGACAACATTCAGGTAGAGCGACTTGAGGCCGAGGCGGTCAACTCGGCCAAAACGCGTCAGCCGCTCTATGCCGCACGCAAGAAGATCTTCCCGAAGCGCGCTTCAGGCAGCTTTCGTCGCTTCAAGTGGCTGGTGATGGCAATCACGCTGGGCATTTACTACCTGACGCCTTGGCTGCGTTGGGATCGGGGGCCGTTTGCCCCCGACCAGGCTGTGCTGATCGATCTCGCCAATCGCCGCTTTTACTTCTTTTTCATCGAGATTTGGCCGCAGGAATTCTACTATGTTGCCGGCCTGCTGGTCATGGCCGGCATCGGCCTTTTCCTGGTCACTTCCACGGTCGGCCGGGCCTGGTGCGGCTATACCTGCCCACAGACCGTATGGGTCGACCTGTTTCTGGTTGTCGAACGTGCGATCGAGGGCGACCGCAACGCGCGCATGAAACTCGATGCCGGGCCCTGGGCCGCACGCAAGCTTGTGCTGCGTGTATCCAAACACGCTATCTGGCTGGTCATAGGCGCAGCAACGGGGGGTGCCTGGATCTTCTATTTTGCCAATGCGCCAACTTTAATTCGAGAGGTCTTCACCGGGACCGCAGCGCCCATCGCCTACATCACCATCGCGGTGCTGACGGCGACCACCTACACGTTCGGCGGACTGATGCGCGAGCAGGTCTGCACCTATATGTGCCCATGGCCGCGCATCCAGGCGGCCATGCTCGACGAGAATTCGCTCACCGTAACGTACAATGATTGGCGCGGCGAGCCGCGTTCGCGCCACGCCAAGAAGGTGCTTGCCGCGGGGCAGCCGGTTGGAGACTGCGTCGATTGCAATGCCTGTGTCGCCGTCTGCCCGATGGGGATCGACATTCGCGACGGCCAGCAGCTCGAATGCATCACGTGCGCGCTCTGCATCGACGCTTGCGACGGCGTCATGGACAAGCTCGGCAAGGAGCGGGGACTGATCTCCTATGCGACGCTGTCCGATTACAACGCCAACATGGCGGTAGCCACCGCAGGCGGCTCTTGCTCGGTGAACCCGTCGCTCGTGCGGACCGACGGCGGCGTTTTCTCCGATAGGTTGGCCCATTTCCATCTCCGCAAGATCTTCAGGCCACGAACCTTCGTCTATATGGGCGCGTGGTCGGCGATCGGCCTTGCCCTGCTCTATTCGCTGCTGACGCGCGACCGGCTCGAGGTCAGCGTTCTGCACGACCGCAATCCGCAGTTCGTGACGCTGTCCGATGGATCGATTCGCAATGGTTACACCGTCAAGCTGCTCAACATGATCCCCGAGCCAAGGACGATTGTCGTCACCATGCAGGGCTTACAAGGCGCCGAAATGAACGTCGTCGGGATCGACCTGCCTGGAGATCGCTCATTTGCCATCGCCGTCGAACCAGACCGGCTGAAGATGCTGAAGGTTTTCGTCCGCCAGCCGGCTGAACAGCTCAAGGGGCAAGCGCAGACATTCAAGTTCCGGGTTGAAGACAAGGCAAGTTTCGAAGTCGATGAATACACGGCCACGTTCAACGCACCGGAGATCCTTAGATGAGCGTCAATGTGCGAAGGCCCCGCGAATTTACCGGAAGGCATATGCTGCTTACCATTCTCGGCTTTTTCGGCGTGGTTGTTGGCGTGAATGTGACCATGGCGACGCTGGCCAGCACGAGCTGGACCGGTCTTGTCGTTGAAAACACCTATGTGGCGAGCCAGCAGTTCAACAAGAAGGCCGAGGAGGGGCGCGCGCAGGCCGCACTCGGCTGGACCAGCAAACTCACCATCGCATGGGGCGAGGTCCGCTACAGCCTCAGCGATGCCGCCGGCAAGCCCATTCCCCTGCATTCTGTGAAGGTTCTGTTTCGCCACCCCGCTTACGAGGCGGAGGACAAGTCCCTCACTCTGGCCTCAACTACAGGCCAGGAATTTGCGGTGCAGCACACGCCGAGAGATGGCGTCTGGATCGTAGAAGTCGATGCCGATGCTGGTCTCGCCGAACCCTATCGCGATGTCCGTCGGATCATGATTTCCCAAGGAGCGCTGCAATGAGCTGCTGCGCGCCGGGCGCTGAAATGGCGCTGGCTCTCGATAGGGTCACACCCGTCTTGCCGTCGAACCAGGAAGTCAAATTGGCGAGCCGCTCGCTTGGCGATGATCTTCACCAGACCGATCTCTCAGTGCCGACTGTTCACTGCGGCGCCTGCATACAGACGATCGAGACAGCACTCGAAAAGCTCGATCGCCTCGAAGACGCAAGGGTCAACTTGTCGACGAAACGGGTTTCGATCCGATGGCGTGGGAATGAGGCACCGCCATTCGTCGCAGCGCTTGAGCGGCTGGGCTACCCAGCGCATCTTTTCGAGCCCGAGGCTGATGAAAAAGACAAGACGCTTTCGGAACTGATTCGCGCCGTCGCGGTTGCCGGCTTTGCGGCGGGCAACATCATGCTGCTTTCGGTCTCGGTCTGGTCCGGCGCTGAAGGTGCGACCCGCGACCTGTTCCATTGGATCTCGGCGCTGATTGCCATCCCTGCCCTCGCCTTCGCCGGCGGCATTTACTTCCGCTCGGCATGGAACGCGTTGCGCCACGGCCGCATGAACATGGATGTGCCGATTGCTGTTGGGGTCTCACTCGCCTACGCGATGAGCCTCTACGAAACCATCAACCATGGCGACCACGCTTACTTCGACGCATCGGTATCGCTGCTGTTCTTCCTGCTGATCGGCCGCACGCTTGATCACGTGATGCGGGAGCGTGCCCGAACCGCGGTGAACGGCCTGTCACGGCTCGCGGCGCGTGGCGCCATGGTGATGCGTGATGATGGCACGCGCGACTACCGGCCGGTTGGCGAGATAGAACCCGGCATGCAGTTGCTGGTCGCGGCGGGTGAGCGGATTCCGGTCGACGGCAAGATTATGCGAGGCTCCTCGGATCTCGACTGTTCGCTGGTTTCCGGTGAGAGCGTTCCCAGAACCGTGGCGTCAGGAGAAGCCGTACAGGCAGGCATTCTCAATCTCACGGGCCCACTGACGGTCGAGGCGACAGCCGCCGCAAAAGACTCTTTCCTGGCAGAGATGGTCCGATTAATGGAAGCGGCCGAGGGCGGTCGCGCGCATTATCGCCGGATCGCCGATCGCGTTTCGGCGCTCTATGCGCCGGTGGTCCATCTGACCGCCTTCGTGACGTTCCTCGGCTGGATGGTGGCCATCGGCGACTGGCACCGGGCAATGACGATCGCCATCGCCGTCCTCATTATCACATGTCCCTGTGCGCTCGGACTCGCCGTGCCGATCGTGCAGGTTGTCGCCGCGCGGCGTCTGTTCGAAGCTGGCGTCATGGTCAAGGACGGTTCCGCCATGGAGCGCTTGGCGGCGATCGACGTCGCGGTGTTCGACAAGACCGGCACGCTTACGCTCGGTGAGCCCCGGCTCGTCAATGCATCGTCGATCGATCCGACCATGCTGGCAATCGCAGCCGATATGGCCGCGCATTCCCGTCACCCGCTTTCAAAGGCCATTGCCAATTTTGCAGGTTTCGCGGGCCAGCCGGAGCTCGAGGCTGTCAGCGAGCACCCCGGATTCGGCATCGAAGCCACTGCCGCGGGCAGCACCTGGCGGCTGGGTAGGCGCGGATGGGCCGGGTGGAAGGCCCGAACCGGGGGCGAAAGCAGATATGGCGGAACGGTTCTGACGAAAGATGGGATCATTGTGGCTTCCTTCGTCTTCGAGGACGCGTTGCGTGCAGACGCCAGAGCGGCCATCGAGCAATTAAACAACGCGAGGGTTTCCGCGCAAATGCTGTCGGGCGACACCGCCGCTGTCTGCGACGAGGTCGCGGCGGCGTTGGGCATCCATCACTTTGTTCCGGCGCTGCTTCCTTCGGGCAAGGTAGAACTTATCGAAACGCTGGCGAAGGACGGCCACAAGGTGCTGATGGTTGGCGACGGCCTCAACGACACCCCTGCGCTAAGCGCGGCACACGTCTCGATAGCTCCAGCCACGGCCGCCGATGTCGGCCGCAAGGCAGCGGACTTCGTGTTCCTGCGCGAAAGCCTTTCGGCCGTACCCCTTGCCCTCGACGTCTCGCGCAAGGCCGGACGACTGATCCGGCAAAACATCGCCATCGCGATTATCTACAATGCCGTCGCCGTGCCGATCGCCATTTCGGGGAACGTCACACCGTTGATCGCCGCAATCGCCATGTCCGCCTCGTCGCTGCTTGTCATCGGAAATGCATTGCGCCTGGCGTCCTTTGCGACGAACGCACCGGAGACGGTGGGCAGGCGCGGCAACCGGTCCGCCATCGGCGCACTGGCGCGATCGTCATGACGACGCTCGTCTATCTGATACCTGTGGCCCTGTTCCTCGGTGCTCTTGGGCTATCTGGGTTTCTGTGGGCTTTGAGGAGCGGGCAATACGAGGACCTCGACGGAGCCGCGGAGCGCATCCTCATCGACCGAGATGACAGACCTGAAAGCTGACTGGCTCCGCGGTGCCGACATGATGGCGATGCCGCCGGCACTACCCGTTGAAACTGATGAAGATCAGGGCGCGGATGAGGGCTTGAAGAGGTGATCCTGGGCGCATCGCTGGCCGAGCTGCCGTGAGTGACAGTCTCTTATGGTCTCGTCTTGGTTGACCGCCATGAGGCGGCCAGCGCGACGTTAGTGACGCAAACTGCCATTTGGCCGGAGACGCTCCTATCGCTGACCGGCCGCATGCTGCAGCCGCGCGATCAGGTCGCGATTGCGGCAATAGTCTGGCGGATCGTCGGCTTGCTGCTGCTCGTCGAGCCAGGTCGAGCATTCGTCCTGGTGTCCGCAGGCGCGGCAGCGGTCCACCGCCCGATTGGTGACGGCTATATTGTCTGGAACGATCTTCAATTGTTTGTCGACGCCCAGCTTCCGCATCATGCGGCCCATCAAGGCTGTCCTGGCGTCAACTGAGATCAGGTAGTCGAGAAAAGTCATGTCGGTCACTCCCGTTTCCCGCCATATCATTGTCATCTCGGCGACCGCTGCATTGATCTCGGTCAACGGGCTGTCTGCGGACGATGACCCTCGCGTGAATGCCGCAACTGGCGGACTTGCGATGCGGCCGGGGGTCAATACGACATGAGTCGGTTGATGCTGCTTTCTTCGATCAACGTGCGCGTGACTCCACCGAATGCCCATTCGCGCAGGCGGCTGTGGCCATATGCGCCGGAAACGATCAGATCGGCGTTGATTGAGCTCGCAAATGCCAACAGATGCTCACCGTCAGCGTCGCCGCGGATGAACTCGGTCCGCGCCATGATGCCGTGATGCTCAAGAAAGACTGCGACATCTGCGAGGCTGTCACGGATGCCGTCGTCGCGCTCGCTGTCGATTGTGGCGATGACGACGTCGGTGGCCTTGGCCAAGAAGGGCAATGCGTCGGTCAGCGCCCGTCGCGCCTCCCTGGTGTCCTTCCAGGCGACCAGCACGGTATTTGCCATGACATGTTCGATATGGCTTGCAGCGGCGAGTACTGGCCGGCCTGTGCCGAGTACAAGGCTACCGATATCGACGGTGCGATAGACATTTTCTCCTTTGTCGCCGCCGGTCACGATGAGGTCGGCCGCACGGGCCGAAACGCTGAGGAAGCGCGTGGGGCTGCAGACGGTTTGACCCCATTCGCTTGAGATCGAGGCAGGAACCAGCCTCTCGAAGTCGGCGCGCAGTTCGGCGAGCCGTTTTTCGATTTCCGTTCGCTGGATCTGCATGATCTCGCCTTCGTAGACCATACCGTCGCCAGTCGCGACCAGAGGCGGGACATCCGCAGCCGCGAGGCCGATAAGGTGAGCGCCGAAGTTTTCAGCAAGTTCAACCCCGAGGCTCACCATGGCCGCAGGAGGTGCATCGATGGCGAGGTTCACCGCAATTGATTTGTAGGACACTGGAGGCGCCTTTCGCTGGAGCAGTTGAACGCAGCATGGGGTGCATTGGCCTGCGGCGCCTTGATGCGCGTCAAAGTGCATTAGCAACCGGCTTGATCGTGACTATTTGTTTAGTCCCGGCATTTGCTGGAGCGGATTAAATTTGAAGCGTTCGGGCTGTGCGGCCCAAACCTTGCAGATGAACTCATAGGGTGTGAGGCCTTTGAGGGTCTTGAGCCTGCGGCCGAAATTGTAGGCCGAGATGAAGTCGGCAAGGTGCTGGCCGAGCTGGCCGTGGCTCTCATAGTAGAAGCGTCTGACGGTTGCATCCTTGATAGTCCTGTTCATTCTCTCGACTTGGCCGTTGGTCCACGGATGCCTGACCTTGGTCGTGCGGTGCTCGATGTCGTTCCTGGCGCAGGCGTATTCGAAGGCGTGAGCGCGGAAGATCTCGCCATTGGCGATTGCCTCCTTGATCAGCGGCACCGCCGAGCCACCGGCACCAGGGGTGGTGAACTGGATGCCGTTGTCGGTAAGCACGGTATGGATCTTGTAGGGGACGGCCGCGATCAGCCGCAGTAGAAAGTCTCTCGATACAGCGGTGGGGGCCTTCTCATGCAACTCGACGAAGGCGAACTTCGAGGTGCGGTCGATGGCGACAAACATGTGCAGCTTGCCCTGCTCGGTCCTGACCTCGGCAATGTCGATGTGGAAGTAGCCGATCGGGTAGCTCTTAAATTTCCTCTTCGTCGGTTTGTCGCCCTCGACATCCGGCAGCCGGCCGATGCCATGGCGTTGCAGGCAGCGATGCAATGAAGACCGCGTCAGGTGCGGAATGGTCGCCTGAAGCGCATAGAGGCAGTCGTCGAGCGGCAGCAGCGTATAGCGGCGGAAAGCGACAATGACCGCCTCCTCCTCAATCGAGAGCACCGTCGATCTCGGTTCCTTCGGACCAGTCGGCAGATCGGCGACCGAAGCGCGCCTCTTCCACTTCGCGACCGTCTTTTGGTTGATCCCGTAGCGCCTGGCCAGCGTCCTCAGGCTCTCTTGACTATGCTGTATCGCTCGACGGACCGCCTCTGTCGTTGTGGCGCTCCCATGCAGAACCTGGCCCATAGCGCATCCTTTGATTCGGAAGATAAGGATGCCCCATCAAAGTCCGGGATCAAACAACTATTTGGCATCATGGTTTTGCGTGTGCAGAAAGAGCGATGAATGATAACTAGACTGCGTTGCGGGTTCCCTGATCAAAGGACTTGATTTGGACGACAGACAAACACGTGACTTGTCGACCGACGTTCGCGGCCAGGGGCAGACCACGGCCGAACACGTCCGGCTGGCCCAGATGTTCGAGCAAGCCCCCGGTTTCATGACATTGATGCGTGAGCCGGGTCATGTCTATGAGTTGACCAACGCCGCCTATCAGCGCCTGATCGGCCAAAGGCAAGTGATAGGAAAGTCGGTACGCGAGGCCCTGCCCGAGCTCGAAGGTCAAGGTTTCTACGAACTGCTGGACCAGGTGTGCGAAACGGGCGAACCCTACAGGGGTCAGGGCGTGAAGGTCGCCCTTCGCAACAGCCATGACGAGCCGGTCGAAGAGCGCATCCTCGATTTCGTCTATCAGCCCATCAAGGCCGACGACGGTCGCGTCGCGGCTATTTTCGTCGAAGGCACCGATGTTAGCGAGCTCTCCTTTGCGAACGCCGCCCTCCGCTTGCGCGAAGATCATTTGCGTTCGATCCTGGCAACGGTGCCCGATGCAATGGTCGTCATCGACGAACAGGGCCGTATTCAATCCTTCAGCACGGCTGCCGAAACGCTGTTCGGCTACCAGTCGAGCGAGGTGCTCGGACAAAATGTCAGTCTGCTGATGCCGTCGCCCTATCGCGAAGAGCATGACGCTTATCTCCACCGCTATCTGACGACCGGTGAACGCCGCATCATCGGGCTCGGCCGCACCGTCACTGGAATGCGTAAGGATGGCTCAACCTTTCCGATGGAACTTGCCGTCGGTGAAATGCATCCTGGGACCGGCCGCTTCTTTACCGGCTTCTGCCGGGATCTGACCGAACGCTACAGAGCGGAAGCAAGAATACAGGAGCAGCAGCAGGAGCTTCTACACATGGCGCGGTTTACCGCGCTGGGCGAAATGGCTTCGACATTGGCGCATGAGATCAACCAGCCTCTCACGGCAATCACGAACTACCTCAAAGGCAGCCGCCGGCTTCTCGAAAAAAGCACGGAAGAGAACGCGCCGATGTTGAGGGAGGCCGTGGAAAAGGCAGCGGAACAGGCCTTGAGGGCCGGAGACGTCATTCGCCACCTTCGGGACTTCGTCGCAAGAGGCGAGAGCGAGCGCCAGGTCGAACGCCTGCCCACACTGATCGAGGAAGCCTCGTCCCTGGCCCTGGTCGGTGCAAGAGAAGTAGACGTGCGCGTCAGCTACAAGCTTGATCCCGCCGCCGAACTGGTCTTGACCGACCGCATCCAAATTCAGCAGGTTCTGCTCAACTTGATGCGCAACGCGATAGAAGCCATGCAAGGCGTGCCACGCCGCGAGTTGCAAGTCATGACCGTGGCCCGTGACGACGGCATGGCAGAGGTAAGCGTGATCGACACAGGCACTGGTCTCGCGCCGGAAGTCTCCGCACAGCTTTTCCAGCCATTTGTCACCACCAAGAAACAGGGCATGGGCGTCGGCCTCTCTATTTGCCGTACAATCGTTGAGTCGCATGGT
The DNA here is from genome assembly GCF_042295465.1 of Mesorhizobium sp. ISC25. Classification (NCBI taxonomy): domain Bacteria; kingdom Pseudomonadati; phylum Pseudomonadota; class Alphaproteobacteria; order Hyphomicrobiales; family Phyllobacteriaceae; genus Mesorhizobium; species Mesorhizobium sp. ISC25. The sequence goes on from NZ_CP135441.1 coordinate 2,503,435, forward strand.
GGCCACATCTGGGCCGAGGCAATACCGACTGGAGGAACCGCGTTCCGGTTCACCTTGCGCATCGTGGAGAAGGAAGAGGTCGCCAATGACCGGTAACCATCTTGTGCACGTGGTCGACGACGACGTCGACGTTCGCAAATCGCTTGGTTTTCTCTTGGCGACGGCTGATTTCGCCGTGCGCCTGTACGAATCGGCGACAGCTTTTCTGGCTATGGCCACGAGCCATCTCGACGGCTGCATTGTGACAGACGTGCGCATGCCGGGCGTTGACGGCATCGAGTTCCTGCGACAGCTCCGGAGCCGCGGGCATACGCTTCCGGTCATCGTCATGACGGGTCATGCCGATGTGGCCCTCGCTGTTCAGGCGATGAAGGAAGGTGCCGCCGACTTCATCGAAAAACCGTTTGACGACGAGGTGCTGATCGAAGCGATCCGCTCCGCATTGGACAGTCGCAATCGGACGGAGGCGACACACCCACAAAGCGCGGAAATCCGCGGTCGTCTGGCGGCCCTGTCGGAGCGGGAGCGACAAGTGCTGGACGGCCTTGTGTCCGGCCTGCCCAATAAGACGATTGCCTATGACCTCGGCATCAGCCCGCGCACGGTCGAGATCCATCGCGCCAATGTCATGAGCAAGATGGCCGCGAGCAGTCTGTCGCATCTCGTGCGCATGGCGTTGGTTGTGGAATCCAAACGTTAAAGCGAGTCGCGGAGAGAGTTCCCGTCGTTTAGCGGAACCCTATCCGGCACCCAGTCTCGCCAGTGGGTCGGGTGAACGTCGATGCGTGCGCGGGTGGCGGCGTTCTTCCAGCCTTCTCGCTCCTTTATGCAAGGAAAGATAAGCGCATGTTCGCCATCCTCATCGAGGACGGCGAGTTCCAGCTCACGATCGAACGGAGCGCTTGAGATCGGCTTCCACATCATCCCCTATGATGGGTGGGAGCAGCAGGCCCCGCCTTGATCTGGATCATTTTCCGAATCCCCACTCCGGTATGGACGCTGACACTGACATGGGGCGCCATGCGAGTCACCGGCGGGCCAGCCATGGTTGTCGATTCATCTGTCGGCCGACCGACTCCTTGATCGTGATCAATGACCTCCCTGGCGGCAGGGCTACGATCCGCGATGCCGGATCTCAGAGTCGATGGAGCACCGGCGACACCGTGCTGTCACGAAAAAACAGGAGATCGCGCCGATGCTGATCCGCACGCTTTCTGCTTTGGAATGTACAAAATTGCTGACGGCCAACCGGGTCGGCCACTTGGCATGCGCCAAGGATGGACAGCCCTACGTCGTGCCATTTTACTATGCCCACGCCGACAATCACCTCTATGCATTTTCCATGCCGGGCAAAAAGGTCGACTGGATGCGTGCCAATCCGCTGGTGTGCGTCCAGGTCGACGAACGCGGCCAAGGGCGGGCATGGAGAAGCCTGGTTGTCGATGGTGTCTATGAAGAACTGCCTGACCGGATCGGCTACAAGGTTCAGCGCGACCATGCGTGGTCGGTGTTGAGCAAGCACATCGACTGGTGGGAGCCTGGCGCTCTGAAGCCGGTTACGCCTCCTGTTTCGGACAGCACTCCGCATGTTTTCTTCAGAATCATTATCAAGCAGGCGTCGGGTCGGGAAGCAAAGGAATAGCGTGCTTTCCCGTCCGAACACCGCGGGCGCACAGCCGCCGTGGATTGTGCCGGGCAATCCGTTTTCACGCTAAAATCGTCCATCGCGCAAAAAAACATTGGAAGTCCCCGCCAGCTTGGGGATAGGCATTCTCTAGCGCATGTATACCAGTGGTGAAGGGCGATGGCGCAGGAAAATCTGGTGGTGTGCAGCAAATGCGGCGGAATCAATCGACTGCCGCCAGCGCGCGATGCCAAAAACGCAAAATGCGGAAAGTGCGGGAAAAAGCTGTTCTCAGGCCACCCCGAGGACGTCGATGCACGAACCTTCGATCGTCAGGTCAAGCGAGGCACCCTTCCCGTTGTCGTGGATGTCTGGGCGCCATGGTGCGGGCCCTGCAAGATGATGGCGCCCGCATATGAAGCCGCAGCAAACGAACTGGAACCGCATGTTCGGCTGATCAAGCTTAACTCCGATAATGAGCAGGCCGTTTCAGCCAGGCTCGGCATTCGCGGCATCCCGACCATGATCCTGTTCCATGGCGGACATGAGATTGCGCGCACATCCGGCGCAATGACGGCGGGGCAGATCGTCAGGTGGATCCGCGACCACCTGCCTATGGCCGGCGCCTGAAGTCTTCAAATCGTGGATCCGCTCATCGCCCGGCTCGGACTTGCACTGACCATAGGCCTGCTCGTCGGACTGGAGCGTGGCTGGCGAGAGCGGGACGCGCCCGATCGCAGCCGGACGGCCGGAATTCGAACCTACGGCATATCCGGTCTGCTCGGCGGTATTCTCGCAGCTCTGGCCGATGCTCTCGACGCAGTGTCCGTGCTAGTCGGTGCTTTCATCGCCTTTGCGGCAATCTTCGCCTGGTACAAGGCGCGTGAGGCAGCCCATGATAAGGATTTCAGTGTCACGGCGGTAATAGCAGCCCTTTGCGTATTCGCGCTCGGTGCATTGTCCGTCGCTGGCGATTACCGCGCCGCTTCTGCAGGAGGAGCAGCACTCGCGGCCATCCTTGCCAGTCGGGAAGTCCTGCACGGCCTCCTGAAGCGGCTGACCTGGATCGAGCTTCGTTCCGCGCTGATCCTGGCTGTGATGAGCGCGATCGTCCTGCCCTTGCTGCCAAACCGGACGATGGACCCATGGGGCGGTTTCAATCCGTGGGAAGTCTGGTTCCTGACGGTACTGATGGCGTCGATATCGTTCGCCGGCTATGTCGCCGTTCGCGTCCTGGGGACCACCCGCGGGCTGCTCGTCAGCTCGCTCGCCGGCGCGATCGTCTCTTCCACCGCCGTAACCGTGGCGCTGGCCCGCAACGCCGTGTCGACAAGCAATCCTCTGCCGCTCGCTGGCGCGGCGTCGCTGGCCGCAATGGTTTCTTTGCTACGCGTCTGCGCCGTGGTTCTGATCGTTGAGCCAAGCGTGTTCCCTTCGGTCGGCATTCCCGCAATTGTCGCGGCGCTCTCCTTCGCTGTTTGCGGAGCATTGCTGCTGGCTCGGGACAGCGGGGATCGCAAGGGTGCCGCCGTCGCGCGCAATCCCTTCGACCTAGGCCCGTTGCTGCTCTTCGCCCTGCTGTTTGCGATCGTCGCGACCGCGAGCGCTGCATTGGCTGCTCAATTCGGCGGACGCGGCTTGCTGGCGAGTTCGGCGCTTGCGGGCACATTCGATGTCGATGTCTCGGTGCTCAGTGCCTTGCGCCTGGTCAAGCATTCGGTCCCTGTCGAGACCATTGGCCAGGCGGTGCTCGCGGCGCTGGCAGCAAACGCGATCTGCCGCCTGTCGCTGGCCGCATTTGCCGGCCCGATCAGGTTCTGGTTGCCGCTCGCAGGTGCAACCCTCGTCGCCGCAATAGCCGGCTACGGCACGATGTTGCCGCCCTCGACCTTCTGGTAGCGCCGAGAACCGGCCTCTTTGATGCCGATCAAGGGCCAAGCCGGACAGCCGTTTTATGAAACTCCGCGAAGGAGTACGCCATGATCAGCTTGAAGGGTCACGCCCCGAAATTACGGCACGTCCGGTTGCTGCCAAGCCGCCTCGGAGGTAACCCATGCCGCGGCGCATCTTGATTGTTCTCGGCCATCCCGATCCGTCGCCAGACCGGCTTTGCCGTAATCTCGCCAGGGCCTATGGCGAAAGTGCAGAACTGGCGGGGCATATCGTCCGCCGGGTCGACCTCGCGGCACTCGATTTTCCAATGCTTCGGACGGTGCAGGAGTTCGAGCACGGCGCGATTCCCTACAGCCTAAAGGATGCCGCTGAAGCGATAGTCTGGGCGGAACACATTGTGTTTGTCTTTCCGCTGTGGCTCGGGACCGTGCCGGCTCTGCTCAAGGCTTTTCTGGAACAGGTGATGCGGCCCGGAACTGCCTTTACCTACCCGAACAAGGGTGGCGGCTTGCCCAGGAAACTGCTCCGCGGCCGCTCCGCTCGAGTCGTGGTCACGATGGGCATGCCGGCCGTTCTTTACCGGCTATGGTTCCTCAGTCACGGCATTGCCGGCATGCGGCGGAGCATTCTGCGTTTCGCCGGCGTGAGCCCGGTGCGCGAAACCTTGTTCGGCATGGTCGCGGATGCCACCGATACGACGCGGGCGAAATGGTTCGAACAAATGCGCAGGCTCGGTGAGCGGGCGCTTTAGCACGATCGTCTTCAACCGGAACAGCAAAACTCCCCTTTCGCACGAATGCAAAGGTGGGCGACCGTGAGAATTGGCACGGCTTTGCGAAGTGCCGGTCAGCAAAGGCTCGCCCGCCGACGTCGCAATGGGCCCTGAGCGCACTGCTCGCCTCGGCCTTTGTCGTTGCGCTCGGCTACGGAATCGTCTTGCCGGTCCTGCCGATGATGGTCGAGCGGCTTGCCGGTGCGACAGATCAGACATTCAATGCGCGGCAGATTGGCTTTCTGACTGCTGCCTATGTCGCCGCGCCGGTGGGCGCCGCTTTCCTCTCGGGGAAGTGGTCTTATTTGATCGGGCGCAGATCTGTCCTTGTCGTCGGTCTGATCGGCTTTGCCATCACCTTGGCCGCTTCTGCGCTGGCCCCAAGTCTGCCCGTTCTTCATGTCGGTCGGATATTGAATGGCGGCTTCGCGGCTGCCGTGGGGCCAACGGCTCTTGCGTTCATTGCCGATACCCAAGGCGGGGACGATCGCCGCACGAGGGCGTTCGGCCGGATGAGCATGGCATCGATCGCAGGCTTCGTGGTCGGGCCCACACTTGGCGGGCTCGCGGTGGGACTGAAGCTTGATTTGGGCGTCGCGGCTGTCCCGCCACAGACCGTTCCCTTCCTTCTAGCGTCCGGCCTCGCTGTAGCGGCAGCGCTTGGTGTGTGGTCTGTGCTGCCTGGAAACCTGCTGCCCGGCCCCCGGTGTTGAGGCGAGCAAACCCGGGTCATCAATGTTCGCACCCGGAGAGTTACGGCTGCTCGCTCTTGCCGCCGTGGCTGCGGCAGGGCTTGGCGCATTCGAGGTCGCGCTCACCCTGCGAAACGCCGAACTCGCAATGGGTCCCGCCGCGCTCGGCCTCATGTTCGCAACATGTAGCGTTGTCATGTTCGCGGTCCAGGGACTTGTCTTCTCGCCGCTCGTCAACCCGGCAGCGGCGAGGCTGCTTGTGGCTCCTGCCTTCCTGGTGATGGCGATGGGTCTGGCAGTTGTGCCGATACTTGCCGGGCTCACGGAAATGCTGTTGCGGTTTCCGTTGTTTCGGCTTCGGCCGGCGTGATCAGCCCGCTGCCCGCCTACTGGGTGTCGCGCATCAGTGCACGACGCCAAGGTATGGAACTCGGCATCGAGTCGGCAGCGGTCAGCCTCGGGCGTTGGTGGGCTCCGCGGCCGCCGGCCTGCTGTTCGGGTTCCCCGGGCTGGAAGGCGCCGCCTTCTTCGCCGCTGCCGCAGCAATGGGCCTCGCCGCGATTGCAAGCCTGAAGCTGCCGCTGCCATTGGCGCGCGCACATTCCGAGGCGCGGTCGAGCCCTGCCGACCAAGCGGACGCAGCAGTTTGATCCACGTCATTGCGAGTGCGGCTGCCAAGATGTGAAATACAAAAAACAGGAGATCGCATCGATGCTGATCCGCACACTTTCCAGTTTGGAATGTACGAAGTTGCTGGCGGCCAATCGTATCGGCCACTTGGCATGCGCGAAGGACGGACAGCCCTACGTCGTGTGTTTCAACTACGCCTACGCTGACACTCACCTCTACGCATTTTCCTTGCTAGGCAAGAAGATCGAATGGATGAGAGCCAATCCCTTGGTGTGCGTCCAGGTAGAGGAACACGGCCAAGGACGCGGATGGAGAAGCGTCATTGTCGACGGCCGCTTTGAAGAACTGAGTGACCGGACCGGCCATGAGTTTCAACGCGGTCATGCATGGTCAGTGTTGAGCAAGCACGCGGACTGGTGGGAGCCTGGTGCCCTCAAGCCGATCACACCTCCCATGTCAGACAGCACGCCGCACGTCTTCTTTCGGATTCTCGTAGAAGAAATTTCGGGCCGGGAGGCAATAGAATAGGCTGTTTCCATCGTTCGATGCGTACGCCGAACCGCGAGTGGCGGGCCTGGCAGTCGATTGCGCCAGCCCGATGGTTTTCCATTTTTCGGCTTAAATCAACCCGCCATCAGCATCGGCAGTAGTTGATCCTCAAGCATTGTAGCCGTCGAACCGGCGTTTTGATGCGCATCAAATCGGTTTGAGGACGAGGCTCTGAATCGGGCTCGGCCCGCTTTTGACGGACCAAGCCCCGCTCGCCCAATTCAGCGAGTTTCTCTCCTACCTGCCCTGGATCAGGTCCATTACAGGCGGGAAGGTCAGCAATACACCCACCGCCAACAAGGCGAAGGATACAGAAAGGACCTTTGTCATTTCCACGTTCTTTGGGGCCCATCTGCGCGAAAGGATAAACCAGGCAACCAACCAGACGATGACTGCGCTGGTCGAGACGCCGGACAAGGCGCCGGTTGGTGTGTAAAACGTGAAAAAGTGGTTGAGTGATGTAAAGGCATCGCCGGCCAAGGCGAATATTCCCATAGCGGCAGATCCAATTCCAGCGGCCAGGATGGCGGCCGCGCCGGGACCGTTGGGAATCTCGTCAGGCCTGATAGGCTTGATAGTGGCCATGACTATTCGCCCTCCTGTTCACCGGCGATGATTTCAATCATCGCGCCACCACGAACCGGAGCGTACTTGTTGAGAAACGCTCCAAAAGCGCCCGCCACCCCAGTCGCCACGAAGGCAACAACCGCGAAGCCGATGACGGCCGTGCGGATTTCCTTCTGCCTGGCCAAAGCCGGTCCGTATTTGGCGAAGACATAGGCGACCATCGTCATGGCAATTGGCGCAAGCCAGGCCACGTGTTCCTTCCACTCCATGCCCAGGCTATGCCATGCCGATGTCTTTGGGTTGGAGGTCAGCAGGAATTTTGGATAGTCGGCCAGGTCGGTGACCCCTGGGGGCACCGCTGCTCGATACCATGGATATACGATGTAAGCACCCGACAGCACCGCACCCCAGGCGAGAATGACCATTACCGAAAGATAAAGCAAAAGCAGATTATGTTCTCTGGCGCTTGGGATGGATGGAGCGCCAGGCGCAGACATTCGATAAAGTTCGGCAAGCGCCCCCGAAAACGCCAGCATAAATAGCGCCCCAAATCCCATGCCGTGGAATACTGTCATAAGATCGCGAAAAGAGATTTCCATGACGTGATCTCCTACGTTACCAAGCTTTAATCAAAGGCTGATGGGTGCGTTCCGCTTTGATCCGAATCAATTTTCGATATTCGACGACATTATTTTGCAGCTTTATTTGAACAAACTTACCACTGCCCTGCTTCGCAATCCAAGAGGCCTACGCGCAGCCCGTGGCCGTCGGTGCTGAAAGCGTGAGCATGGACTCTATTCCGCATCCGTCGAATGCGATTTCCCTCACCGGCATGCTGGCCGGGGGTAGCGTCGAATCGTTCGGGAACGCCCGTCCAAAGGAAAGGTCGTGACTACGACGCTCCCCTGTTTCACGGCTTTGTTGATTCCTCCGCGGCCAAGCCGATCAAGCAGTTGGCGTCGGGCCTGGTTCAAGCTCCCTCAACCAGCCGCCCTCGAACCCCGCCTGTTGCAGGCCGCTACGGATGTACCGGCACGAGCGCATCAGCCGCCACAAAAGGCCGCTGCGGTCGTTCTCGATCATCAGGACAACCGGGCCCTCGTTGAGGCCGAAGTGCCAAGGCGAAACCCACCATCCAAAGGCGCTGCCGGATGTCCCCGGATGCGTCGGGTTGAAGGCCGCCTTGAAGCCATAGGCATTGGCGGCCTTGAGCTTGGCCTGGTGGATGCAGAAACTGATCGCCGGCCGGACGATTTCAGGAGCAAACGGCAAGGATGCCGCGACAGCCCAAGGGGCGAGCGTGCCATCGTCGGGACCATAAGGGACACCGCGCCCGACATAGCCCTCGAACCGGCGTTCGATGCCGTTCAACTTGAGCGTGGAAGGACCAGGACCCTCGCTTGCGGTGATGCCCCAGCAGTGTTCGCCATAACCCTCGAATCCACGCGGATTGTCGACGGCATAACGCTGTTGGACGAAGGTGGCGCGTCGGCTGTTCTCGAAATAGTCGCTTCCCTTGCAGCGCATGAAGGCATCCTGCACGCCACGAAAATCGATCCACACGTGCGAGAGCTGGTGGATGAACAGCGGTCCGGCATAGAGGTAATCGTAGCCGTAACAGCTCTCCCATCGGAAGGTCGCGGTCCACGCAGTGTAGCTGCTCGGGGGCAAAGGGTGTGTCGGCGAACCTAGTCCCAGGACATAGAGCAAGAGCGCTTCGTCGTAGCCTTGCCAGCGATATTTCAGGAACCCGTGCTCAGGAGTCCAGCCATGGGTTACGGTGTCTCCCCCGTCCTGTGCCCAGCGCCAGTCGGCCCGGTGGTAGAGCGCTTCCGCTAAGCCGCGGATCTCGGCTTCGGCGTCGGTCTCTTCGTCGAAATACTGCCCTGCAGCCAGCGCGCCAGCCAGCAGCAACGTGCTGTCGATGGTCGACAACTCGCATTGCCAGGCGCGTCGGCCGGTCTGCATGTCCAGGAAGTGGTAGTAAAAGCCGCGATATCCGGTAGCATCCGGTTCCGGCCCCTGTGGGCTATTCCAGAAGAAGCGCAGCGTCGCCAAGGTCCGCTCGGCCGCCTCACTTCGCGTCATAAATCCGCGCTCGACACCCACTGGATAGCATGCCAGCGCAAGGCCGGTGGCCGCGATGCTTGCCGGCCAATTCGCCTCGGTCTTGTCCCGGATGAGACCGTTGGCGGGGTTCGCCTCATGGATGAAGTAATCGAATGTCTCCCGCTGCAGGGCCGCAAGATCGTCTTGCATGGCTGAGGTGTTCGCGACGCTGTTGGTCTCGGGAGAATGCGCTCGCATCGCTCTGCGTTCCCGTCTGCTGTTCACGGATGCGCCAGACACAGATGGTCGAACACACCTTTGACGCCCCTGACGCCTTCGGCAACCACGCGCACAGCATCCCGTTCACTCTGCGATCTGACCGCGCCCGAAAAATGCACCAGGCCATCGGTCACCGTAAGCGTTAACGCGTCTGCTTTGACCCCTGCGTCCTCTCGCAGCCGCGTAAGAATGCTGCGCCGGATCGCATCGTCACCTGCCGCCGTAGCGTCGTCGATCTTCGTCGCAACGACGACGCGCAGAAGATCGGCGCGGCTGACGACGCCGACCAGACGCTGTCCTCTCATCACCGGAATGCGCTTTATACCGTGCTCCTGCATCAGCGCAACAATTCACGCTATGGGGGTTTCCTCGTCCGTCACGATGACATCCGAGGTCATCAGATCCGCCACTTTCCAGCTGTTTCCCTTCATAGCTGCGCGGTGCACCTATCGGAAATGCTGGGGCACCCAGTTCTGACCTGCGCAGGAAATCACCCTCGCTCACAATTCCAGCCAGGCGGCCTTTGTCATCGACGACAGGCATGCCGCTGATACGATGTTCCAGCATGATCTTCGCGGCGTGTCTAACGCTGTGGTCAGGCGACACGGTAACAATGTTTGGACTCATTAGATCCTTTGCTTTCATCTGCCTCATCCTTGGCTCAGTTCAAGTGAACAGGCGCCCGAGCGCTATTCGGCGGCATCGTAGCGTAAATGCCGCCGACCCCCTTTGAGGCAAGTCAATGCCGGTTCCGAACCAACCGGTGCGGGCGGCGCGAAAGATCGTTCCCACAACATGTCGACTGCGGATACCGGAACACATGACCGCCCCCGACGCGGTTTTGATTTGTGTCAATGTCGCGCTCACCTCGACGGGTGACTGTGCCATGCGACCTCGCCGATTGATCTCAGCGCCGACGCGAGAAGTGCCTCGAACATGCGATCCCTGGCGGCCATGGCTGATACTGTCTTCACCGCAAAAGCGCTGACCAAAACCTACACCTCGGGTGAGACGCAAGTGCTTGCGTTACGTAAGCTGGACCTTGAGATTTCGGCGGGAGAGATGGTCGTTCTGCTTGGCCCGTCGGGCAGCGGGAAGTCGACCCTGCTCAATATCATGGGCGGGCTTGACCATGCCACGAGCGGCCAGTTGTTCTTCAGGGACCAGGAACTGACCAACCTCGATGACCGCAGGCTGACTGCCTATCGGCGGCAGCACGTCGGGTTCGTTTTCCAGTTCTACAACCTGATCCCCAGCCTGACCGCTTATGAAAATGTCGCTCTCGTCACGGAGATTTCCGATCATCCGATGCGCCCGGACGAGGCGCTCGCCCTGGTCGGACTTGAACCGAGGATGCATCATTTTCCGGCTCAGCTCTCCGGTGGCGAGCAGCAGCGTGTGGCCATTGCGCGCGCGATCGCCAAGCGCCCGGACGTGTTGCTCTGCGACGAGCCGACCGGCGCGCTGGATTCCAAGACAGGCATCCGGGTAATCGAGGCACTGCTCGGCATCAATGCCCAGCTTGGCACCACGACACTCATCATCACGCACAACGCCAGCATCCAGGATGTCGCCGACCGGGTCCTGTTTTTCGCCGACGGGCAGATCTCCAGAATCCGCAAGAACGAGGTTCGCCGAACTGCCGCCGAGCTGGTCTGGTGACCTGGATGCGCGCGCTGGACATCAAGCTCCTCCGCGACCTCGGGCGGCTCTGGGCGCAGGTGCTTGCCATCGCCCTGGTCATAGCCGGAGGCGTGGCGACGCTTATCCTCGCCGTCGGATCCTACCGTTCCCTCGACGAGACGCGCACCGCCTACTACGAACGCTACCGCTTCGCCGACGTCTTTGCTGCGGTGAGCCGCGCACCAAAAACGCTTGTCGACCGGATTGCCGAGATTCCCGGCGTTGCTTCCGTCGACACGCGAATTGCCAAGCTCGTGCTGCTTGACCTACCAGACTATCTGGAGCCGGCGACAGGTGAAGTCATATCCCTGCCCGAGATCGGGAAGGCTTCGCTCAACCTGCTCTACATGCGCGTTGGCCGCATGCCGGAGCCTGGACGACCCGAAGAGGTCGTCGTCAACGAAGGCTTTGCCTTGTCCCACGGCCTTCAACCCGGGGCCCGATTCTCGGCAATATTGAACGGCCGGAAACGTGAATTGACGATTGTCGGGATCGCGCTGTCACCCGAGTTCATCTACGCGGTCGGACCAGGCGACATCATGCCGGACGACCGCCGCTTCGGCCTCATCTGGATGTCAGAGAAAGCACTCGCCAGCGCCTTTGACCTCGATGATGCATTCTCATCCGTTTCTTTGAAGTTGCTGCGCGGCGCTTCCGAGAGTGAGGTCATGATGCGCCTCGACGCCCTGCTGGAGCGCTATGGCGGGCGAGCGGCCTACGGGCGCAAGGACCAGACTTCGCACGCCTGGCTGAACCACGAACTCGACATGCTCAACAACATGAGCCGGACGCTGCCGCCGATCTTCCTTCTGGTGTCGGCATTTCTGGTCAATCTCACACTGAGCCGGCTCGTAGCTCTGGAACGCGAGCAGATCGGGCTCATGAAGGCGCTGGGATACAACAACGCCAGCATTGTCATGCACTACCTCAAATTCGTCGCCGTCATCGTGATGATCGGCATTGTAATCGGCAGTGCAGCGGGCACTTGGCTGGGGATGCGCATCACCGGTCTGTTCGGCGACTTCTTCCATTTTCCGTTCCTCGTCTTCACCAAGAGCCCGGACCTCTACGTCATTGCCGCCGCGCTCAGTCTCGTCGCTGCAATTATCGGGGCGGTGCGCGCGCTTCGCGAGGTCGTGCGATTGGCGCCTGCCGTCGCGATGCAAGCGCCGGCGCCTCCGCGCTATCGGCGACTGCTGCCGGCGAGCTTCGCTCTCGACAGGTACATGTCGCAACCGACCACGATGATGTTGCGCAACATCACTCGCCATCCAGTCAGGTCATTATTCACGACGCTTGGAATTGCGCTGGCGACAGCCATCCTGATCGTTTCCCTTTTCACAGGCGATGCGATGGAGCACCTGATCGACGTGACGTATTTCCTGGCTGACCGACAGGACGCCACCGTCAGTTTCGTGGAAAGACGCCCGCTCGACGTCGTCCTTCAGATAGCACGGCTTCCGGGCGTTCTCGCCGCGGAGCCGTACCGCGAGGTCCCCGTCCGCATAAGGAACGGCAGCGTTCAGCGCCGCATCATGATCAGCGGCAGGCCGCGTAACGCCGATCTCAACCGCATCATTGATGTTGACCTGCGGCCGGTCGTCCTGCCGGAAGCGGGCCTGGCGATTTCGAGCATGCTTGCCAGGATTCTCGGGGTGAGGGTCGGCGATCCCGTCGAGGTCGACGTGCTCGAAGGAGCGCGGCGGACCGTTGTCGTCCCTGTGACAGCCCTGTTCGAAGATTACTTCGGCATCCGCGGGATGATGGATTCAGACACGCTCGCGCGCCTGATGCGCGAAGCGCCGTCGCTGAACAGCATAAACGTCAGCCTCGACCAGAACAGCCAGGAGACGTTCTATGCTGCTATCAAGGACATGCCCGTCGTCAGCGGGCTGGCCCTGCAGCGTGTCTCGCGCGCGAATTTCCGCAAGCTGGTGGCCCTCCTGATCACGACAATGGCCAGCATTTACACCGGCCTGGCTGCCGTGATCGCATTTGGCGTCGTCTACAACAGCGCCCGTATCTCACTCTCCGAACGGGCGCGGGAGTTGGCCAGCCTGCGCGTCCTCGGCTTCACTCGGGGCGAAGTATTGCGCATCCTCCTGCTCGAACTCGCCCTGCTCACGCTGATCGCGCAGCCGCCTGGATGGCTGATTGGCTATGGCCTTGCCTGGATCATGCAGAAGAACCTGGCAGGCGAACTGATGCGGGTGCGCCTGATCGTAGAGCAATCCACCTATGTCTTCGCCAGCGCCATCGTGCTGGCCGCAGCTGTGCTTTCAGCTCTCGTGGTTCGCCGAAGGCTCAACAAGCTGGACCTTGTCACCGTTCTCAAAACGCGAGATTGAACCATGCGCGCAATCTGGATGAAACGAATTTTCGGGATCGCGGCTGTGACACTGTTGGGGGCCGGCGCGGTCTGGTTCGCATGGCCGCGGCCCATTGCTGTGGACCTTGCGATGGTGAGGAAAGGTCCCATGGAGGTCACGATCGAGGACGAGGCGAAAACGCGCGTGCGCCACGTCTATACAGTGTCGGCTCCTATTGCCGGGAAAGTCCTACGCATCTCTCCGCCGCGTCACGTGGGAGATCAGGTCACCAAGGACGAAACCGTCATGGCTGTGATGCAGCCGACGCTGCCGGGCTTTCACGACGCACGCACGCATGAGGAGCTGCGGGCGGCACTGGCTGCGGCCGATGCGGGCGTGAACCTTGCGGCAGCCGAAACGCGTCGGATCGAAGCCGCGCTTTCATTTTCGCGAACGGAGCTCCGGCGGGCCGAGGCGCTGGCGCGCACAGAAGCGATCTCCCTAAAGGTTCTCGACACAGCCAAATTCAGCGTTGAGACCAATGAAGCAGCGCTTGCCAGTGCGAAAGCCCAACTCGAGGTCCGCCGAAACGAGCGTGACAGCGTTGCGGCGCGACTTGGCGAACAATCGGGTGCCGCGCCGGAGCTGGATCCCGCCTGCTGCATACAGTTGCGCGCCCCCGTAAGCGGCAGCGTCTTAAAGATCATGCAGGAGAGCGAAGGTGTGGTCCAGGCTGGTGCCCCGCTGATCGAAATCGGTGACTCGCTCGATCTCGAAATCGTCGCGGACCTGTTGTCGACCGACGCTGCCCGCATAAAGCAAGGCGCGCCGGTCTGGATCGACAACTGGGGTGGACTGCCGGTCCAGGGCCGCGTCTCCCGCGTCGATCCGGCGGGCTTCACCAAGGTTTCAGCCCTTGGCATCGAGGAACAACGGGTCCGCACGACGATCGACTTCACCGACCCTCCGGCGAAGTGGTCGGCGCTAGGACATGATTACCGCGTGATCGTGCATGTCACGATCTGGAAAGGCGATGACATCCTGGCCGTCCCGGTGGCTGCCCTGTTCCGACAAGGAGACGACTGGGCGGTATTCGCGGTAAGGGACGGCCGTACACGGGTATCCATCATCAAGATCGGTCAGCGAAACAGCCGTACGGCGGAGGTTCTGTCGGGCCTTGCCCCAGGCGATCGCGTGGTACTGCACCCGAGCGACAGGGTCACGGACGGCGTGACCGTCGCGGAGCGCGATGTCCAATACTCTCAATAGCTAGTGTCGGAACGGCAAAGTCGATGGGAAAGGCGGCAACCAGCGGGAACTGGCGCGTGGACAACAAAGGAGACAAGATCCTGGCCGCGCATGGGGTACGGCCGCGCATCCTGATCGAAACGCCCTACGGCCTGACCATCGCTATCCTTGCAGCGAAGGGCATGGGGATCGGCTTGGTCAATCCCTCCGTCGTTGCGGACGGCATGATCGGCGGTATTTTGGCCCGGCCATTCGAGCCAGCCGTCAATTTCCGCGCGCTACTCCTGCGCCCGCCGGACGGCATCAATTCGACCTTGATCACCGACTTCATTGGCAAACTCTATGCCGCTCGCAATATGCTATCGAGCGAGGCATAGGCAACTGGCTCGACGCCTGGTCTAGCTGCACGAATATTCCTCGATCAGAAGCAGGACACGCAATCCCGGTCCTATCCCTCCCCCATCGTCGAGCGGAGAAGAGCTTGCATATGCTCTGCCAAGTCGAGCTCACCGCGCGCCTCGATCTTCAAAAGATATCGGGCCTTGGACCGGCGATCACCTTCCCTGACCGCAGGATAGGCGCATACAGCCAGCAGCGCCCTTTCCTCAGCCCGGCTGGCTCTGTCGTGGTCGCGGTTACTGCCGCCCATTTCGTGGATCGCCTTGCCGAATGCCGCGTACGCTGCCTTGTGCGCATTGATCAGTGCCCGCAGATCGCGGGACGGTTCCCGGTCCTCCCGTCGCGGCTTTGTGGCGAAAGCCGATGCCGCAACCGTCGAGGCGATAACGGCGCTGGCGGAGTTGAGAAGCAAGGCGCGGCGATTCATCCTGGACATGGTGAACTCTCCTCTTCACGTCATGGCAGGCTGCCAGAACGATGTCGTAGGATCGGCCAGCTGCGCTTCCACAGTAGCATGACTGCCGGCGCGTTCATGTCAGGATGGATGGTAACGTTGGATGCGTTGCAGCCAGAGCATAGTTGGCGCGACTGCGCGAATCGGCATCTCGCGAACTGTTCAATCAATTGTCCCTCGGCTTCGCCACCAAAGAAAGGATCGCCATTCCCGAAAAACTCCATAACTTCGAAGAATTGCGATCCCTTTCGGCGCGGCTCACGAGGCGTCCTCGGCGGTGATGGCTTTCATCACCCGTTCGTCCACCCATCGTCCGGGCCTCGTTAAGATGGCGGTGCCAAGTGCCTTGCGACGACGGCGACCAGCGAAAGCCGTTGGCTTTCAGCGCCCACCGGTCGCCTCGTCGGGCTTAGCCGGGAAGATCATCTGAATGCGAGCCATGTCGACGTCGATGATGTCGACGGCTCTGATTCCGATCTTGGCGATCTGGCTTTCGTTTGCCCACTCCTGCATCCTCACCAGTGATTTCAGTCGCGATTGCAGGCGGCGGATTTCGGCCCGGTTGCCGACGTGTCGAAACCGCGTTTCCATTGCCAGTCTGCCAGTATGACGGCTGTCGACCGACGCTGATGATTGCGTGCTCTGACAATTTCAATGCGGCACAAGTCGGCAGAAGCATACGCAAGTTCCCGAGAAGGCGAGCGCCGCGTAGGCACGCTGCCGGCCTTCACCGCTTTCCCAGCCAAGCACTAGGTAGTTTCCCGTAGGGATAGAACCGAATTTCGCGACCTGCTGATTCGCGCGATTGCTGTGTTGCGGATCAACCGGGAAACAGCCATGCACGCCCAATCGAGCTCCAGAATTTCACTGCCGTCGCACGCCTTACAGTCGAGCCTGCCTACGGCATTCGATCCGACACCGCTACAGCCGGTCAGCTTCTTTCGCTGCGGTTCGGAAATCTATGCGCAAGGTGAAAAGGCCGGAGCCTTCTATCAGGTCGAGTTTGGCGCCGTGCGTGTTTACCGCCTGCTTGCGGACGGTCGCAGGCAGATAAGTGCCTTCCATCTGGCCGGAGAGACATTCGGTTTCGAAGCCGACACCACCCATCATTTTTTTGCCGAAGCCATCAACGCCGTGAGTGTCCGCGTCTTCCGCTTTGCCACTGGTGCGGATCTCTCCCGTCAGCTGCTGCCGTTGGCTCTCAAGGGCCTGACGAGAGCGCAGGAACATCTCTTGGTTCTCGGCCGTCAGAATGCCATCGAACGCGTCGCCGCGTTCCTGGTCGACATGGCGGAGCGGCAGGGCGGCTTGCGACAGGTCGAACTGCCGATGTCGCGCATGGATATCGGCGATTATCTCGGCCTCACCATCGAAACCGTGTCGCGGGTTTTCACCCGGCTGAAGGACAAAGGCGTCATCCGCCTGCTCAATCTGCGCAGCATCGAGATCATCAAGCACGACGTGCTTCATGCGATGAGCGAGTGAGGCTACTTGGTCACTTGCCGCGCGTGGCAGACCGTAAGCGTTGCCGCTTCAAGCCCAAACGCTCGCGGAAGGGTCAGCAATAATACACAGGCACGGGATTTCAGTTCGTTGGCGGTGCGGGCAAGCGGCTCGGTAGCCGATCTCGTTGTACTCAACAACTCGACATGAAAGCGGTGCTCGCAGCTGCCAACGAGGCTGCCGGCGTTTACGAGCCGGCCGGCTGATTGGACAGCCCGCGAAGCGCGGCAACTCGCGTGCGCGCTTGCCGCTCGACCCCTGATGAGTATCCCACTGGGACGCCGATTCAGATGGCCTGTCTTTGAACGCCGCCAAGCAGGCCTACGACCGCTTCAATCGGGCAACCGCAGCCGACCCCCTGCAGATGATGGATACCTTCGTCCCAGCTGAGGTGGGTGACGTCGAATTGCCCCTCGCATTTTCGGCAAGCATCCCGGCAATTTCGCCGTGATGAGGGCTCCGAGTTTGGACGATGCAGGCGCTGTCAACCTTCTGCAAGCCAGCACCGTCGTCTGTAACAAGGACGCCGCAACCACGAGGGCGCGGCCGCCATCGAAGCGAGTTATCTCAGCACTCGCGGTGAAACCGCAGCCCTCTTATGCCGCGCAACAGCTAATTTCAGCCGGCTTTGGTGACTCGAGGTTCAATCGCTGTGGGGCTTTCGGGGCAAGCGCGCAGCTAGGCCGCCTTCTTAATCTCCGCGACCTGAACGCCCAGTCGGAACGCCTGACCGTCTGCAAACGAACGCGCGTAGCTTGCAGATGTAAAAGGGACCGTGGTGGTGGTGCCGTTGACCGTCACGCGAACCGACCACCCGTT
This sequence comes from Mesorhizobium sp. ISC25, assembly GCF_042295465.1. NCBI lineage: Bacteria > Pseudomonadati > Pseudomonadota > Alphaproteobacteria > Hyphomicrobiales > Phyllobacteriaceae > Mesorhizobium > Mesorhizobium sp. ISC25. The sequence goes on from NZ_CP135441.1 coordinate 2,520,905, forward strand.
GTCCCTAACGATTTCAACGGCATGTTGCTCATGCGCAGCCATGCATTCCTCCCAGAATGGTCCGTTGAGGATGGAGGATAGCGTCGTGAAACTGGTTTGCATGCAAATAATCCGACACCGCGACGTCGAAATGTCAAAATGCGCACAGCTATACTCAAGTCGATGGCATCGCCTTAACCTTGGTCGATGCAAGAGGACACCACAGCGGCGAACTCACCTTCAAGGGCGACTGCGCAGTTCACGCCCTGTCTGGGGAACACGCGGATTACCAGGCGGACAAAAAAAGCCCCAGCGCTGGGTCGATGCGCCGGGGCTTTGGGCACGTACAAGCTACACCAACATGTCCGCATATGAACGTGCGCTAATAAAGTGAAGGAATGGTGAACCACGCATATGCCGAAGGGCGCACGCTAAAAGCTGGGGTGAAGCGCAGTATCAGTAATGACAAGTTTGCGCACTCTGATTGTCCCACCTTACTTTCGACCAAACGACGGGGTGAGGATGCGGGCAGTCTTATTGCTTTGATGACGTATGCCGTCACCGCTCATGCCGATGAAGCGAGCCGGCTCACTGACGCCGTCCTCGACCGGCTGCGAAAGACTGTCGCAAGACCGGCTGATTGTATCGAACCCGGAAACAGACCAACGCCGGCGCAACCTCACCCTGAAACCAAAAGACAATATCGATGACCTCCAACAGCTATGCTCCCAAGGGTTCAAGCGCCTGCAAACGTTGACCACGCCCACTTTCGCTATCGCCGCCTGGATGATGACGGCCGCATCAATTTCATGGGGCAAGCATAGCCGCCAAGGGGTTCTGCCCGATGGCCGCGACCAGGCTCGTGGATACCGCGAACCATCACCAAGACACCGCGAGACGCGGAAGAGGCAAGCCGCTTCATCAACCGGCAACACCGAAAGCTGCTGATCAATGTGAGCCGCAGTAACGAAGCGTAATCGGGTTCCCACTACAAAAAGGCTCAAACCGCGCAAGACCGCTGATCGATCCGACCAGGATCTTCAACGGTCTGCCCAATGGAAGTCGGCGCTATGGAAATCGTCACGAACAACCCCACGAACAGTCATCTGATGACTTCACGGCGTTTTGCGCCTCTCTTCTGGACGCAGTTCCTGTCCGCCTTCAACGACAATTTCCTCAAGAACACGCTGGTTTTCCTTATTCTGTTCACCCTGGCGGCGGACAAGGCGGCATCACTGGTCACCCTGGCGGGTGCCGTCTTCATGGCTCCTTTCCTGCTCCTGTCTGCCCTTGGTGGCGAGATCGCCGACCGGTTCGACAAGGCGCTCATCGCCCGTCGGCTGAAATTCACCGAGATCGCCGCAGCTGCTGTCGCAGTCGTTGGGATCGCGCTGTCGTCGATCCCGGTGCTGATGATGGCGTTGCTCATGTTCGGCATCATCTCGGCACTGTTCGGACCGATCAAGTACGGCATCCTGCCGGATCATCTCGAGCGCAAGGAATTGCCCCGCGCCAATGCCTGGATCGAATCGGCAACCTTCGCCGCCATCCTCGGCGGCACTATAGCCGGAGGCGTCGTCTCGGCCGATGGCATAGGCGTCTCGGTCTTCGGGCCGATGATGATGATCCTCGCCGTCGGTTGCTGGTTTGTCAGCCGATACATTCCGTCAACCGGTTCTGCTGCACCCGACCTCGTTATAGACAGGAACATCTTTCGCTCGACGTGGCGACAGGTCAACGGCTTGCGTGCCGACAAGCGGATCTGGCGCGCCGGACTGATGACGTCGTGGTTCTGGCTGATCGGGGCCATTGTCCTTTCGATCCTGCCTACGTTGGTCAAGGATTCGCTCGGTGGCGGAGAAATCGCTGTCACCGCCTATCTCGCGGTGTTTGCCGTCTCGATCGCGATTGGCTCTGCCATAGCCGCATGGATGTCGCAGGGCCGCATCGTGCTCTTGCCAGCCCCGGTTGGCACGGCGTTGATGGCACTATTCGGCTTGGACCTGGCCTGGACCATCTGGAGCATGCAGCCTTCGGTCAGGGCCGAAACGCTCGCAACATTCTTCGCCGGGCCAAACACGGTCCATGTTGCGATCGACCTTGCCGGCATGGCTATTGCCAGCGCCTTTCTTGTCGTGCCGACCTTCGCCGCCGTGCAAGCCTGGGCGCCCGAAGCCAGCCGCGCCCGCGTCGTCGCCGCCGTGAGCATCGTCAATGCAGGCTTCATGACGGTGGGCGGCATACTCGTCGCCGCGATTCAAGCAGCGGGCGTCTCCACTGGAGGTATCCTGTTCGGCCTCGCCGCACTCAACGTGGTCGCCGCCTGGCTGATGCTGAGATATCTGCCAACCAACGCCTTCCGCGATTTCGTTTCCATTCTGTTCCGAGCCTTCCATCGTCTGGAGGTGGAGGGGCTGGAGAACCTCAAGGCGGCCGGCCCGGCACCCATCCTGGCGCTCAACCATGTCAGTTTCCTCGACGGTCCGCTGGCCCTGACGCTGACCGAGGAAGAGCCCGTCTTTGCCATCGACCACACTATCGCCCAGGCCTGGTGGATGAAACCTTTCCTCAATCTCGCCCGTGCGCTGCCGCTCAATCCGGCCAAGCCGATGTCGACCCGCACGCTTATCAAGGTCGTGCAAGGCGGCGATCCGCTGGTCATCTTCCCCGAAGGCCGGATCACCGTCACTGGCGGCCTCATGAAGGTCTATGACGGCGCCGCCATGGTGGCCGACAAGACCGGCTCGATGGTCGTGCCCGTGCGCATCGACGGCCTGGAGAAGAGCTATTTTTCGCGGCTGACCTCGCTGCATATTCGCCGCCGGCTGTTCCCGAAGGTCAAGGTGACCATTCTGGAGCCCGTCAAACTTGAAGTACTGCAGGATCTGACGGGCCGGAAGCGCCGCGCCGCGGCGGGCGCTGCCCTCTACCAGGTCATGTCGGACCTCGTCTTTCGGACCCAGGACATCGACAAGACTGTGCTGGAGAAGATCATCCAGACGGCGAACGAACGCGGCATGAAGCAACTGGCCGTGCAGGACCCCGTGACCGGTTCGCTGAGCTACGGCAAGCTGCTGACAGCCGCCGCCGTACTTGGCGAGAAATTCAAGAATCTCTATGCCGGCCAGCAGACGCTCGGGATCATGCTGCCCAACGCTAATGGCGCCTGTGCGACGCTGCTCGGCGTTATGTCGGCCGGCAAGGTTCCGGCGATGATGAACTTCACTGCCGGTGCGGCCAACATCCTCTCCGCTTGCACGGCCGCCGAGGTGCGCACCGTGCTGACCTCGCGCGCCTTTGTCGAACAAGCGAAACTCGGCGCGGTGGTCGAGGAACTCGGCCGCTCGGTCGACATCGTCTGGCTCGATGATCTGCGCGCCACCATTGGCCTCAAGGACAAGCTGCTCGGCCTTTTGCGCAAAAGTGCACCCCGGGTCGCCCGCAAGTCCGAAGATCCAGCGGTGATCCTGTTCACCTCAGGTTCCGAAGGCACGCCCAAGGGCGTGGTGCTCACCCACCGCAACATCCTGGCCAATGCCGCCCAGGCCGCCTCCCGTATCGACTTCCACTCAGGCGACAAGGTCTTCAATGTGCTGCCGATCTTCCATTCCTTCGGCATGACGGCGGGCACGGTGCTGCCGCTGATCTCGGGCGTGCCGGTCTATTTCTACCCCTCGCCGCTGCACTATCGGATCGTGCCGGAGTTGGTTTACGCCTCCAACGCAACGATCATCTTCGGCACCGATACGTTCCTTGCCGGCTATGCCCGCACCGCACACCCTTATGACTTCCGCTCGGTGCGCTACTGCTTTGCCGGCGCCGAACCGGTGAAGGCCGCGACGCGCATGACCTATATGGAAAAGTTCGGCCTGCGCATCCTCGAAGGCTACGGCGTGACCGAAACCGCGCCCGTGATCTCCATCAACACGCCGATGTACAACCGGTCCGGCAGCGTCGGCAAAATCATGCCGGGTATGGAGTATCGCCTGGATCCGGTGCCTGGCGTCGTGGATGGCGGACGGCTGTTCGTGCGTGGGCCCAACGTCATGGCAGGCTATCTGCGCGCCGAGAAGCCGGGCGTGCTCGAACCGCTCGAAGACGGCTGGCATGACACCGGCGACGTCGTCGCCGTCGACGATGTCGGCTTCATCACCATTCGAGGCCGCGCCAAGCGCTTTGCCAAGATCGGTGGCGAGATGATCTCGATGGCCGCCGTCGAGGCGCTGGCGGGCGAATTGTGGAAAGGCTCGCTCTCGGCGGTCGCCGCCGTGCCAGATGCGCGCAAGGGCGAAAAGCTGATCCTCATCACCGAGGCCGTCAACGCCACGCGTGCCGAATTCCTGGCCTTCGCTAAGGCCAACCGCGCCATGGACCTGATGGTGCCCGCCGGAGTGCGCGTCGTTGCGAAAGTGCCCGTCCTCGGCTCAGGGAAGCTCGACTTCGCCGCCGTGACAAAGATGGTGCTCGGCGCAGAGATGAAGATTAACGCCGTTTGAGCACGTCCTACCAATGGCCGACGAACCAAGCTGGCCCGCTCTCCCGCGTAGTCCCATCCCGTTGCCGCCCGCTTAGGTAACGCCGATACTTCACTAGGTTCCGAAAATCACCGGATGCGCGGCAGCCGTCTCTGTCTGACCTTTGGAATCTTAAACATATAACTATCACGATCGCCGAACTCAGCACGAGCAGTTCTGGACCTCGCAGAACGGCAAGCAAGGGTGGTGACGCCGCCAAGCGTGCTCGGACGCTGATCCAGCTTGAAAGCCAGGGCGAACTGCCCCATCGCTTCCTCGCCGGCGCGGATCCAATCGCCACGGCGCTGAACAATCAATGACCACGGACAGCTTGCCGCGGCTCTTAGCGGGCTGCGACCACGGGCCTGCGCGAGTCCTCGACGAGGCGCGCGCGGAAAGTTCAGGGTTCAGGTTTATCCGTTCAAGAATATCCGCGGCGTTCCGGTCTCAATGAGCAGGTCTTGCGAACGGCAGCGCTGGTGAACCTCATGGCCCGGCTCGATCGGCCTGTTTCGGATCTTGCCTGTGGCGGGGAACGGCGGCTGCAAATCGGTCTGGCGCTGACAACAATCGGTTAGCCCGACGAGCCGCTTGCCGGCATGAGCGCGTCACGCACGATGATCATCATTGACCTCGCGTGGATTCGTTATTCGAGCTGGCCGAGAAAGTAACCGTCCTGCAGGAGGGCAGGAAGCTGGTCGAAGGCATGCCAGGTGAGATCCGACCGCTGCGAAGGATGATGCGGCTCGAGGAGCGGAGCCTCACGCAGGTCTCTGCCGTTGAGATGGAGGAGGTTGACTACGTGGAAGACCTTGGGCGGCATCTCGACCGGCGTGGGCATTTGGAATTCGATAAAGGACAGGCGGCCAAGGGCAGGCTCCGTAAGCATGCACCCGCACTCCAAGCACTGCCATCGCATCAAGACGCATGCCGAATAAATTTTCACCAAGATTCCGGACTGAACGGCTAAGCAACGGTGAGCAACCGTACGTTTCTTACATTCAATTGAAGCCAATTAGGAATAGATTATTATCCCACCGGGGCGTGTCTTTGGGGATGGGTTGGATGACCAATGTACAAAGGGTAACTCCAGTTCTAGAACAAGCAATCGCTGCACTTCTAAACAGGGCCGAGTATGGCGACACAGTTTCGATCAAAGCGGCACTGAAGGAAATTAGGCAGGCTGCGCCTTATTTGGTCGCATCCGACGAAGAGCTAACCGAGGCGGTCGTCGAAGTATCTGCTGCCATGGGCCTGTCTCAATGAGTGGCATAGCCTATCCTGGCGATTTGGCTTTGTTGAAACAGGTCTTTGATCGTGTCTGCGCCGAGGCAGGTATCTCGGTTAGTAGCGAGCAGGCGGAGCGCCTGAGCATGACCGCAATGGCACTCTTCTCGGACGGCGAGTTCGACGAGGCTGTTCTTTATGAACGCCTTCGGCTTGTTGCCCGCTCTCTGCCGAGAAAGGACCGAGCATGACTCCCATCATCGGGAAGCCCTAGCGAGCGTTGTCGCTCCATAATGAACCTTTGTCGATCGACGACGTGGGCCGATCAGGGCAAGCGATCCGGCAGCAATACTGTGAGGCGAAGGGTATGCGGCATGCGCCGAACTTCCCTGCGCGCCGGTGTTCCACCGCGTGAAAAAAAGCCCGCCGCACGGTTAGGTGCGGCGGGGCCGGACGGGCGCTGTTGCACCAAGCGGGGGACTAGGGTGGGCGGGCTTGCCAGGTGCGCGCGGGCCCTAGGCAAACTTAGGCGCATGAGTTGCTATACGTCTAGCAACCGCCAGTTGGACTGGCCCGAAATCGGGGTTCCAGTGCCAAGGGACAGGACAGTTCCCGGTGCCCAGCCCGAGGGCCCGTCGGGGCCGGCTCCGTGCTCCAGCCTACCGGTTCAGATCCGAGCCGTGCCCACATCTTGAACAGGCAAAGCCGCGCACGCCTGTGAGGTACGAACCGCCGCTGATTTCCATAATGACGCTACACGTGTCGGCCCTTGATAGCCGCGTGAGGGGAGCTGTGCAAAGACCGGTTCTCGGGGCGCCTCAAGCTATGTCCTTCAACGTGTCCAGCGGCCCTTTCAGAGCCGACCTGGGTTGGATCAACTCCGGCGCAATCAGGAAAATCTGCGGTGCCGCCAAACAGATTGGCGCGACCGCAAGAACGCCTCCTCAACAGTGGGTCTTGCGATATAGCGGTCTACAACTCGAACCCCGAACACGTTCGCCAATGTTGACGTATCCGAGAAGACCCTGAGGCATAGCGAGGATTGCTATAGCTCACTTGTCGTGGCATCATGAGTTATAGAAAGGTGCTCTATAACTCATGGTATGGAATTGGGAGCAGGCTGACTGGCCGCATTTTACCTACGATAAGAAGGTATTGGAACCGCTGGAAAGCGAGTTCCTGTTGCGATCGGGCGAGTTCCTGGGCGTCTTTCGTCATGTGGGTTCCAACGATCGCGACCAGATCCGCATCGACCTTATCAGCGAAGAGGCCTTGAAGACATCCGCGATTGAAGGGGAATACCTCAACCGCGAGAGTCTGCAATCATCGTTACGCCAGCAACTTGGCCTGGGAAGCGAGATCAGGCACATTCCGCCGGCCGAGCGCGGCATCACTGAAATGATGGCCGATGTTTACTTGCATTTCGCCGATACACTCTCGCACCGCACCCTCTACGCTTGGCACAAGATGATGATGTCGGGTGAGCGGGTTATCGGGACCATCGGCAGCTACCGCCAGCATGCCGATGCTATGCAAATCGTTTCCAATCGGCTGGATAAGCCCAAAGTGCATTTCGAAGCGCCGCCGTCGGCCCGGGTGAAGACCGAAATGGACGCCTTCGCGGCTTGGTTCAACGAAACCGCGCCCAAAGGCAAGATACCGATTCCGGCGTTGACGCGTGCCGGAATCGCGCACCTTTATTTCGAGAGCATTCACCCGTTCGAGGATGGCAACGGGCGCATAGGGCGTGCCCTCTGCGAAAAGGCGTTGGCGCAAAGCCTGGGTGAGCCCAGTCTCATCGCTTTGGCGTACACGATTGAACGCCACCGCAAGGCCTACTACGACAATCTGGAGGCCAGCAACAAGAGCAACGCGATTACGGATTGGCTGCTCTACTTCGCTAAAACGATCCTTAAAGCGCAGCGCGTAACGCTTGCCCGTGTCGAATTCTCCGTCGCCAAGGCCAAGTTTTTCGAACGCTACCGCGGTCACTTCAACGAGCGCCAAGAAAAGGTCATCACCCGGATGTTCCGCGAAGGTATAGATGGTTTCAAGGGCGGTCTCAGCGCCGAGAATTACATCGCCATTACTCAGGCATCGCGTGCGACTGCAACGAGGGACTTGCAGGACCTCGTTGCCAAGGGTGCACTGATTAGAACTGGCGAACGACGATACACACGTTACGCATTGAACACTCTTGCTGGCCGAGCGTAAACCACACAGGGACAGAAGAAGCGGGCTGTCGAAGAGCCTGCCTGCCCGGCACCGTCAGCACCCAGCAGAAGCCGAACAGCGGGCGAAGCTGATGTTCGACCCACCAGCGCGTGGATGAAGGGCAGAAATCGGACGTTTATTTGTTCGTCTATGTGACGTACATTGTTTGCGAAACATAGACCACGACAGGAGTGATCCCAATGCCGCGCAAACAGCCCCAGGTCGAACGAGGGACGCCCAACCGCGTCGAACGCCTCGGATTCCGGCTGGATGAAGAGACTAAGGATCTTATCGAGCGGGCAGCGCATCTGTCACGACGCAAAGTCAGCGACTTCTGCGTCAGTGCACTCACTGACACCGCGCGCCGGACGATCGCCGAGCATGAGACGTTGGTGCTGTCCGATCGCGACCGCGCGGCATTCTTCGACGCGCTGGTCAATCCGCCAGAGCCGAGTGAGCGGCTGGTCCGCGCCTTGGCCGAGCACAAGCGGCGGGTCGCGTCCTGAGCATGGCGGCGTCTCGACCAGATTTGAAGATCGAGGTCCTCGCGTCGCAACACGACCGGGACGGCTTTGCCTGCGGCGTCGACAGACTCGACCGTTATCTCCGGACGCAGGCAAGCCAAGATGTGCGGCGCAAGGCGAATGGGGTCTTCATTCTAGTGGAGCCTGATAAACCGGATGTCGTGCTGGGCTATTATACGCTTTGCGCAACCGGGGTTGCACACGGCGACGTGCCGGCCACCGCGCGCAAGCACATCCCGCGCTATCCGCTGGTCAGCGCCACGCTGATCGGACCGCTAGCGGTCTCGGAAGCCCGTCAGGGCGAACGCCTGGGTGCGATGCTTCTCGCCGACGCCGTGCGGCGCGCCTATGCGAGCGCGGCCACAGTCGGTTCCTCGATGCTGGTGGTGGATGCCATCAGCGAGCGCGCCGCTGCCTTCTACGAGGGAAACGGCTTCGTGCGGCTGCCGGAATCGCTCCGGCTGGTCCTACCGATGCACGCAATCCAGCAACTGGTGGGGCCATGATCGACGCAGCATCTACATCGCCTAACGCGGAGCCTTCGCCGTCGGACCGCGACCGGTTCGGCCACCCTGTGCTTTGCCGAAGCCCTCAGAAGCATCTCGCACACCCAGTAAAAAGACCCTCTTTCGTCGTGCTACGGCGCCCTGTCAGGTGCTCTGTCGCTCGGGCAGCCCAAGCCAGGCGACAATCTCTCAAACATCGCGTCACAGCATGGCCTGTTGCGCCTCTTCGCCAAAACAGAACCGAAAGATGGGAGAACTTTGTGTGCAGCGAGTGTGCACGTCGCCCTCTAAACACTGGTTCTATTCTGATGCCGAATCTATCACTGGATACCTCAGAGCACGCTGGATGATCCAAACGCAAATTCGGCAGCGGCATGGTCGGCCTTCAAAGTCCCTTGGCCGGGAAGTATAGTCGGAATCTTGCAACACCCGTTTCCGAACTGGATTTTGAACCCGTGAATGAGCGGCTATGATGAACGTGCCGAGTGCAAGCAAGGTCGAGGAGGCCTCGAACAATCGGCATTAGAGGAGATTACGTCGATGACGAACGTTCGCGCCCTTGTCCTTGAACGCCAGCACGAACTCAAGCTACGTGAGATCGATCTGCCACAGACCGTAGGCGCGGGCGAAGTTCGCATCAAGATCCATACGGTGGGCATCTGCGGCTCGGACGTGCACTACTACACGCATGGCCGCATCGGCCCGTTCGTGGTCGAAGCGCCGATGGTCTTGGGTCACGAAGCCGCCGGCACTGTCGTCGAAACAGGGGAAGGCGTCGAGCATCTGAAGGTCGGCGACCGCGTCTGCATGGAGCCGGGTATCCCCGATCCCAATTCGCGGGCGAGCCGGCTCGGTCTCTACAACATTGACCCGGCTGTCAGATTCTGGGCAACGCCGCCGATCCACGGTGTGTTGACACCCTATGTCGTCCACCCCGCCAACTACACTTTCAAACTGCCCGACAATGTCAGCTTCGCCGAAGGCGCCATGGTCGAGCCCTTCGCTGTCGGCATGCAGGCAGCGGCCAAAGCAAAGATCGCGCCGGGCGACACGGCGGTGGTGATTGGCGCAGGGCCGATTGGCACGATGGTGGCGATCGCGGCACTCGCCGGCGGGTGCGCCCGCGCCATTGTTGCAGATCTCGCCCAACCCAAGCTCGACATCGCCGGCGGCTATCAAGGCGTGATCCCGGTCAACATCCGCGACAAGAGCCTGGCGGCGGAGGTAAAGCGCCTGACCGATGGCTGGGGCGCCGACGTCGTCTTCGAATGCTCGGGCTCGTCGAAGGCATGGGAGACCCTGCTCGATCTGCCGCGGCCCGGTGGCGCGGTAGTGGTGGTCGGCCTGCCGGTTGCGCCGATCGCATTCGATGTCGCCACCGCCTCGACCAAGGAAGTCCGCATCGAGACTGTGTTCCGCTATGCCCACCAATATGAGCGGGCAATCGCGCTGATGGGGTCGGGCCGGGTCGACCTAAAGCCACTCATTTCGGCGACCTTCCCCTTCGAAGATTCCATCACCGCCTTCGACCGCGCAGTCGAAGCCCGGCCGGCGGACGTAAAGCTTCAGATCCGATTGCCGGACTAAGGGGAGTTCCAAGACCCCCGGGCTGTCCTCCCGATCTCCTCGATGCGTTCCGTAGCTTTCCTTGGGCTGCCAAAGTTGGCGGCGGCCCCGAGCGCTTTTGATACTGGTACACGGCATTTGCCGGCGGCGCTCCCTACAAAACAACCCTGTACCCGGCCATGACGGCATCCTCTGGGACCACGAGCAAATCCCTTGAGCGCGGATGGAACCGACACTTGACAAATCGGCGGCCGTCCGACACGTTCTTAACAAAAGGCACAACAAACTTACAAAAGTTCAAGTTGGCACAATCTGGCCGATAGGGAGAAGGCCGATGCGTCTCTGTGACCGAGCGGAGATTTGCACGTGAGCAGCGCTATCCTCACCCGGCCGAGTTCCAGGTGGGCCCTGCCCCGGTTCATGACGGCCGAGCATCCTTTTCCCTGGCTCGCGCCGATCACGGTGATGCTTCTCGTTTTCGGCATCTATCCCCTCGCCTATTCGGTCTGGCTGTCGTTTCACAAACGCAATGTCGTTTCCCGGCAACTTGACTTCGCCGGGCTCCACCAATGGACGCGCGCATTCTCGGATCCGCGTATGTGGCATTCACTGGAAACCACGCTGATCTACACCTTCGTCGCGCTTGCGGTTCAGCTTGCGCTCGGCATCCTCATTGCCCTTCTGCTTGACACCGATCGCAAAGGTTACGGCGTGCTGCGGGCGCTGATGACACTGCCGCTGGTGGTGCCGCCTGCCGTGACCGGAATGATGTTCCTGCTGATGCAGGACGGCTCTTTCGGCGTCCTGTCGTTCTACCTCTATGCCCTCGACCTGATCTCGCCGGCACAGCCGATCCTGACGCAGCCCGGAACCGCATTGGCGGCGATCCTGCTGGCAGACATATGGCAATGGACGCCGTTCATGGTGCTCATCATCCTGGCAGGGCTCAGGGCGCTGCCGAAGGAACCTTTCGAAGCCGCGGCGATCGACGGCGCCAACGGCATCCAGACGTTCTTGCGGCTCACATTGCCGATGCTGCGCAAGGTGATAGCGGTCGCGGTGCTGATCCGCGGCGTCGATCTCTTTCGCATCTACGACTACGTCTACATCGTCACCGCCGGCGGGCCAGGCACGGCCACCGAGACACTTTCATTCTACGCGGGTCGAATCTACTTCACCGGAGACTTTCCCTATGCCGCGACCCTGTCGCTGATCGTGCTCGTCGTCTTGATCGTCGTATCGAACGTCTTTGTCAGGCTGTTCAAGGTGAGGTTCTGATGGAGTCGTCGCGCGCCCAAACGATCGCCCGTGACGTGCTCGCCGTCCTGGTGGTGGCGATCTTCATGTTCCCGATCGCGTGGTGGGCTCTGTCGTCCATCAAACCCTATTCGGCGATCTTCGACCGCAGCGGACCAGTTTACACCGGTTTCACGCCGACGCCGGACAATTACCGTGTAACCCTGCTTGGCGTTTCGCGCGTCGACATCGGCATGGAACAGGGCGGCGAGGCGGCCGGGGTCATCAAGGGTGGCGCCAGTTCCTACGATTCCCGCCAGTCTTTGCTCGATAGCGCCGTCATAGCCGTCGGATCGACGGCGCTGACGCTGCTGCTGGCCACGCTGGCCGCCTATTGCCTGTCGCGAATGCAGTTCAGCGGCCAGCAGTCTTTCCTGTTCTGGATTCTCTCGCAGCGCTTCATGCCGCCAATCGCGATCGTCATTCCGATCGTTTTCATGTTCCGGGATCTCGGCTTGCGCGATACCTATACGGGGCTCATCCTCGTTCACAGTTTGATTAACCTGCCGCTGGCGGTTTTGCTTTTGAAGTCGTTCTTCGACGATGTTCCGCGCGAGGTTGATGAGGCGGCGCTGATTGACGGCGCGACGCGCTGGCAGACGTTCCGACGCGTGGTCCTTCCCATGGTCAAGGGCGGCATCGCTGCGACAGCTGTTCTGTGTTTCATCTTTTCGTGGACCGAGTTCCTGCTCTCACTGTTCCTGACAACGTCGATCCGCACCGTGCCGGTGAAGATCTCGACCTTTGTCACCTCGACCGCGACCGAGTGGGGCTACATCACAGCGCTCGGCACGTCCGCGATCATACCCAGCTTCATCTTTATCCTGCTGGTTCAACGGCATCTGGTCCGCGGCCTCACCCTCGGATCGCTGAAGGAGTGAGGCGCAGACGAGAAGAACGACGACAAAAACGCAATGGAGGAACGATCATGAGCTTCACTGAACACGACAAGAAGACATTCGTCACCGATACCTGCAACGATTTTACGGCGCGCCGAATAACCAAACGCGACTTTATGAGGAAGATGGCGCTCGCCGGTGTCGGCTTTTCTGCCTTCGGATCGGCCATGCTAGGAGGCGGCCGCACCAATCGGGGGATGCTGGGGCTCGGGGTTGAAGAAGCCCGCGCCCAGGACGCCGATATGCTGAAGTGGCTGGCCGATGTCGGCAAGCCATATGCCGGCACCAAAATCCGCTACACTTCGGAAGCGACGCCGCCAACGATCGTTGCCAACCAGCTTGTCGCGGGTGAATTCACCAAGGCAACCGGCATTGAGGTGGAAGTCGAGATCGTGCCGCTGGAGCAGGTCCTCGCCAAGGCGACGCAAGACGTACAGGGCCAACTTGGCACCTACGACGTCTACTATCTCGACCAGTCCTGGATGGCGACATTTGCACAGGATGTCGTCGATCCGCGCGAGTACTATGACCAGAACAAAGACCTGGCGATGCCCAACTTCGACTGGGACGATTTCTCCAAGCCGCTGGTCGACGGCATTGCCATGTACAACGGCAAACAGTGCGGAATTCCATTCGATATTCCGATCTTCATCCTGATGTACCGCAAGGATCTTTTCGACAAACACAATATCGCGCTGCCGACAGATCTCGACGCCTACCTCAAGGCCGTGCAGGCGCTCACAGAGGCAGAAAAAAGCAACGGCATCTTCGGCACCGCATGCCAGGCGAAGTCAGGCCATTATTCGCTGGAATGCGACTGGACTTTCGCATTGTGGGGCCATGGCGGTTCGATCTTCAACAAGGACAAGAAGTTTGTCGGCAATGACGAGCGCGGCGTGGCCGGGCTCAAATTCTATCAGGAGTTGGTCAAGAACTCGCCGCCCTCCGCGACGACTTGGACGTGGGACGGCCAGGGACAGGCGCTGACACAGGGTCAGGCCGCCATGGCAATCACCTGGGGCGAGGATTTCCCCGGCTTCGACGCCAAAGATTCCAAGGTCAAAGGCCTGTTCGAGGCCCTGCCCGCGCCCAAGGAGGTTCCTGGCCGTCGCGCCGCCGCCGATTGCGGCTTCAACGAAATCCCGGCCGTCGGCCACCAGGGCGGCTCGACGATTTCGCTGTCGCAATATTCCAAGAACAAGGAAGCGGCATGGCTGTTCATGCAGTGGGTCTGCTCGAAGGATGTGATGGCGCGGGTATCGACGCTCGGCGGCGGCGCCTCGCCGATGCGTAATTCCTCTTTCACAGATCCTCGGGTCAAGGCAAAGGCCGTCGTCGGGCCCGGAACGACACGCCATTTCGACGCGATCAAATACACGATCGACAACCAGATGGGATCGGAGCCGGACATGCCGATCTGGGCGGATTTGTCGAACAACGACATTCCGGTTGAGCTCGGCAAATTGCTTACGGGCCAAGATTATGGCGGCGATGCCAAGGCATGCCTGGATGCCATTGCCGGCATTGTCGACGGCAAAGTTAAGGACGCCGGTCTTTAGCGACTAGTCGATGAATTGGGCGAAGGCGGTTTCGACCGCCCTCGCCCTTTGGGAATGTGGCGGCAATGGTTCCGGATCTCGTCATCGGCATTGATTCCTCGACCTCGGCAACCAAGGCGATCGCCTGGGACCGCAATGGTCTGGCCGTGGCTGAAGGTCGTGCACCGCTTGCGATGTCGAACCCGCGTTCGGGCTATTTCGAGCAGGATCCGGCGGAATGGTGGACCTCGACGGTCGCAGCGCTGCGCGCCGTGACGTCAACGGTTTCGCCGGCACGCATTGCCGCCCTTGCCATTGCCAACCAGCGCGAAAGCTTCGGGCTTTTCGACGAGGAGGGCCAGACGGTCGGGCCGGCGACGCTCTGGCTCGATGAGCGCGCCCGGCGGAAGGCACGCCGCTTCGGCGAGAGTTTCGGCGCGGCACGCGTCCACGCAATATCCGGCAAGCCGCTGGACGTCATTCCTTGCCTTTACCGCATGATCTGGTTTCGCGAGGAAGAGCCCGAGATTTTTGCCCGCGTGGAGCGAATGGCCGAAGTCCACGGCTATCTGGTCTTTCGGTTGAGCGGCCGGTGGGTGACGTCCACCGCATCCGCCGACCCGATGGGCGTACTCGACATGCGAGCCATGGACTGGTCGAACGAAATACTCGACGCCGCGGGAGTCGCCCGGCGCATGATGCCGGACCTGGCGCGGCCCGGCATCGTTCTGGGCCAACTGACTTCGGAAGCCGCCATGCTGACGGGCTTGCGGGAGGGCACGCCGATCGTCGCCGGCGGCGGCGACGGTCAATGCGCGGGCACGGGCGCTGGTGTGTTACAGCCGCGATGCGCTTACATCAACCTCGGCACGGCGGTCGTCTCTGGCAGCTTCGGCACGGACTACGTCTACGACCTAGCCTTCCGCACCGAGACGGCGGTCGCCGATGATGGCTATATCTACGAGACGTGCCTTCGCGCCGGCACTTTTCTCGTCGACTGGATGGCGCGCGAAATGCTCGGCGTCGATTTGCATGGCGCAAGCGATGCCCTGGAGGCGCTCGAGGCCGAAGCCGCTGCCAGCCCGATCGGCGCGGGCGGCATAATGCTCCTTCCCTACTGGCAGGGCGTCATGGATCCGCACTGGGATAGTGCTGCCCGTGGTGTCATTGCCGGTCTGTCCGGCTCCAGCCGCCGCGGCGACATCTATCGCGCCGTGCTGGAAGGCATAGCGCTGCATCAGGCCGCGACAAGTCAGCGGGCCGCTGCGGCTGCCGCCCAGACCATCGACCAGTTCATAGCCATCGGTGGCGGAGCGAAGTCCGACCTGTGGATGCAGGTTCTGGCGGATGCACTCGATCGTCCCGTAATGCGTTCGAGGACAGTGGAAGCCTCATCGCTTGGCGCGGCGATGGCAGCGGCAAAGGGCGTGGGCTGGTTTTCCACCATCGCCGAAGCGTCGACCGCAATGGCCAGCGAGCCGGCCAAAACCTTCGAACCGGACGCGAAACGGGCCGAGCTCTACGCCGAACTTCTTGCGATCCATGCCGATCTTTGGCCAACGCTTTCAGCCTGGAACCAGCGCCTCGCGGCCTTCACGGAGACCCATCATGGCTGAAACGACCAACTGGAACGCGTTGATCGAGGACGTTGTCGCGGGACGCTGGAAAGATCCCAAGACAGGCGCGGCCGCGGTCCTGCCGTTCCAGACGATCGAACTGCTGGAGACGACGGAGGGCCGCGAGGCGGATCTCGTTGCGCCCCTGGCCCTAGGCAGCCGCATCGCCGTGGTTTCCGATGTCAACACCGTCGATGTGATGGGCAGGCGCGTCGCGAGGGCGCTGCGCGGCGTGGCCGACATCGACGAGGTCGTGCTGCCTGACGGCCTCGACTGCGATGAGGCAACGATCCAGATGGTCAGGGAGAAGACGCGTCACGCCGACGGGGTCGTGGCCGTCGGGTCGGGCGTCCTCAATGACAGCTGCAAACATGCAACCTTCCTCGACGAGCGGCCCTATGCCGTCTTCGGCACGGCCGCCTCGATGAATGGCTACGGCGCCTCGACAGCGTCGGTGACCCTGGCTTCAGGGCTCAAGATCTCGCTGCCTTCGCACGCGCCGCGGGGCATCTTCCTGGACCTTGGCGTGTCGGCTGCAGCACCCGCCTGGCTCAGCGCCGCCGGGCTTGGCGACAGCCTCTGCCGCCCCACCGCCCAGATCGACTGGTGGGCTTCGCATCGGCTGTTCGACACTTATTATTCCGAGGTGCCTTACCTGCTGCAGGCGGGCGATGAGGAGCCGATGCTGGCCCATGCGCCTGGCCTTGCCAGGCATGACATCGCCGCCGTCGGGCATCTCCAGCGTGTCCTGACGCTGTGCTCGATGGGTGTGTGCTTCGCCGGCGTTTCCCATCCCGGGTCCATGGGAGAGCACCAGATCTCCCACTGGATCGACATGTTCGCGCAAAACCATCATCCCGGCACCACACACGGCCAGCAGGTCGGGGTTGCCTCGCTGGTCATGGCCCGTCTGCAAGCGCGGCTACTGGACATGGAAGAGCCGCCGCAGGCAAGGTCCACCTTCATCGACGAGGCGGCAATGCTGGCGCGCTATGGCGGGCAACTTGGACCGCTTTGCATTGCCGAGATGAAGAAGACGGCACTCGACGCCAGCCAGACGGAAATCTTCAACCGCAGGCTTGCGGAAATCTGGCCGGCGTTGCGCCAGGAGGTTCGGCCGATGGCAATGCCGATTGCCCGTATGGAGGCAGCGCTCAAGTCTGCGGGGGGGCCGGTCACCGGCGCGGAATTGGGCCTGGCACGACCGCTTTGGCATGATGCCATTCGCTATTCGCGAGAAATCCGCGGCCGATGGTCCTTCATCAATCTGGCCGCCGATGCGGGACTCTTGGAAGAATTTCTGGAGAGCGAATGGTGAGAGCGCATCCGATCGCCAATGGCTCGCGTGGCGAAAATGAGATCCAACCGGCAAGGGCAATCGAAGGGTAGCAATTTATGGCGTCTGTCACCATCAGCAACATAAAGAAGGACTATGGCGCCCTCTCGATTATCGATGGACTCGATCTCTCGATCGAGGATGGCCAGTTCATCGTTCTGTTGGGCCCATCCGGCTGCGGCAAGTCCACACTGTTGCGCATGATAGCCGGTCTCGAGCCCATCACGTCCGGTGAGATCGCCATAGGCGACAGGGTCGTCAACACACTCCACCCCAAAGACCGCAACATCGCGATGGTCTTCCAGAACTACGCGCTTTACGCGCACATGACCGTCTTCGACAACATGGCCTTTTCCATGCAGTTGAAGAGACGCCCAACCGAAGAAATCAAACAGAAGGTCGGATGGGCGGCATCGATCCTCAACCTGACTCCCTATCTGGAACGGTACCCTCGCCAGCTTTCGGGCGGCCAGCGGCAGCGCGTCGCCATGGGCCGCGCCATCGTGCGGGACCCAACTGTGTTCCTGTTCGACGAGCCGCTATCCAATCTCGATGCCAAGCTGCGGGTGCAAATGCGCACTGAAATCAAGGAGCTCCACCAGCGGCTGAAGACCACCACCGTCTATGTCACGCATGACCAGATCGAGGCGATGACCATGGCCGATGTCATCGTCATCATGCGCGACGGCCACATCGAGCAGATCGGGCGCCCGCTCGATGTCTACGATCGCCCGGCAAACCTCTTCGTCGCCTCTTTCATCGGCTCGCCCGCAATGAACATGTTCCATGGCGAGGTGGCTTCCGAGCGCGGCGCCTGGGTGGTGCGGACCGACGAGCTATCCCTCCCGCTCCCGCCAGGGGCTGCGGTCCGGCCCGGCCAAAAGGTGATCTACGGCATTCGTCCCGAACATCTTCGACCAGTGGCCGACGGGCGCGGCATCCCCGCGAGGATTACGGTTGTCGAGCCGACCGGCCCCGAAATCCACATTTTTGCCAGCATGGGCAACATCGCGATCTGCTCGGTGCTGCATGACCGCATGGAGCTCTCTCCTGGAGCTGTGATCCATCTGGAGCCGGCGCCTGAGCGAATCCACCTGTTCGACCAAGGTAGCGGCGAGCGGCTGGACAAGGGAAGAAGTTGAATGGCGCGGATCATCATCCTCGGCGCCGGCGTCATGGGCTCTGCCATGACGCTTCCGGCCGCTCACGCTGGCAACCGCATCACTCTTGTCGGGACCCATCTCGATGAGGAGATCGTCGGCTCGGTGGCCAGCACAAGTCATCACCCACGCCTCAACATCACTCTGCCTGATGTGGTAACCGCCTGTTCCTGGACCGAATTCGGGGCGGCGATGAACGATGGACCCGATCTGCTTGTACTCGGCGTCTCGTCGGCCGGCGTTCCTTGGGCGATCGACCGCATTGCGGAAAGCATCAGGTCGCCCGTGCCTATACTGATGATTACGAAAGGGCTTGCAGCGAGCGACGAAGGCATCGAAATCCTGCCACATCTGCTTGCTCGCGAGATCGAGCAGCGAACCGGCCTGTCCGTCCCGGCGATGGCCGTCGGCGGACCGTGCATTGCCGGCGAACTGGCGGCACAGCGCGACACGTCTGTGATCGTGGCCGGGCACGATCGCGACCAGGTGGCCGCGGCGTCCCGCATTCTGCGCGCGCCTTTCTATCATATGCGATCGTTATCCGATCTCGTCGGGGTCGAGATCTGCGCCGCTTTCAAGAATTTCTACACACTCGCCGTTGGGGCTCCGGTTGGGCTGCTCGAGCGCGACGGCAAGGCGCCCAATGGCGCGCTCATGCACAACCTAGCCTCGTCACTTTTCTCGCAGTCCCTCGCCGAGATGGCGATTCTGGTCGAAGCTCTGGGTGGAAAAATCGAAACGGTGCTGGGGCTGGCCGGCTCCGGCGATCTTTATGTGACCTGCCAGGCGGGCCGTAACGGTCGCATGGGGCGCCTGCTCGGCCGCGGCCTGCCCTATTCCGTGGCGAAGCGCGAACATATGAGTTCGGACACGGTCGAGGGCGCGCAACTGGCGCTGGACCTTGGTCCGACTTTGAAGAATATGATGGCCCGGGGTGTACTTCCCCATGATCGCCTGCCGCTGACGAGGGCCATCATCGACGCGATTTGCCATGATGCTCCGCTGGTTTTGTCCTTCGACCGCTATCATCGAGGCTAGCGGAGCCGGGGAAACTCGATTGATGCCTCATATCGATGAGCAGATGGCTCCGCCGAGCCCGCTCTGGACCCGCTGCCGCGGAGTGGACAGGATGATCTGATGGAGAAACCCGCACGAAAGAAACGCGACGGCCGCCAAGCCGTCACGAGCTCCGTCACGGCCGATCGCGAGGAAGGGCTGCTCGTGCGCGCCGCCTGGCTTGCTTATGTCGGGGACCTCACCCAGGCGCAAATCGCCAAGTCTCTTGGCCTGACCCGCCTTCGCGTCAACCGGATGCTGGCGCATGCCCGTCAGCGGGGGATCGTTCAGATTCGCATCAATTCCAAGGTGGCGAACTGCATCGAGCTGGAGAACCGGCTGCGGGACGCCTATGGTGTCTCCGACCCAATCGTGGTTCCGACACCGCCCGATCCTGCCCTGGTGCCACAGGTCATTGCAGCTGCTGCCGGTGAAGCCCTGTCGCTTAGAATCCGTGACGGGATATCGGTGGGCGTGGGATGGGGACGGACGCTCCAGCTTAGTCTGCGGTCAGTGACCGTGCGCCCGGTCAAAGGGATGTCGGTCGTTTCCCTGCTTGGCGGGCTCACGCGTGGATCGGCGATCAACATCTATGAAATCGCCTCGCGGCTCGCGGCGCTTTTCGATGCGGAATGCTTCTACATCGCGGCACCGGTGTTCACGGACACGGAGGCCACGCGCGATCTGCTTATGCGCCAGTCCATTCTGGAAGACGCCTTCACCCATGCCCGCGACGTTGACGCCGCTTTCGTTTCGGTGGGCGCGGTGCACAAGGACGCCACCATCTTTCGGATCGGACTGGTAGGAGACGATGATCTCAGATCGCTCCGCGAAGCCGGAGCGGTCGGCGATATTTGCGGCCACTGGATCGGCGCGGACGGACAACTCGTCGATCACCCGCTAAACAGTCGCGTCATCGGCCTCGCCCCCCAACATCTGCGCGACGTCGACACTGTGATCCTGCCCTCCGGCGGCCTCGACAAGGTTCCGGTGCTGCGCGCGGTGTTGCGTCTGGGAGTCGTGGATGTGCTGATCACCGACGAGAAAACCGCTGAGGCGATCCTTGCGGAAAAGCCGTAGCCAGACTGATCTTTACCAGCAGAAGTGGCGCGAATGATCGTTTCTTCACGTCACAGAACCTCGTGGATTTCCTCGATCGAAGTCTCGCCGATCCGCTTGTCGAGAACGATCTCTCCACGCGCCATGGCAACGACCCGGTCACAGCATTCGAAAACATGATGCATGTTGTGGCTGATGAAGACGCTCGTGATGTTCTGGGCCTTGAGGGCGCGAACGAAGCCGATCACCTTTCGCGTCTCCTTCACCGAGAGATGATTGGTCGGCTCGTCGAGGATCATGACTTTCGACTTGAAGTGCATGGCTCGGGCGATCGCCACGCCTTGGCGCTGGCCGCCCGACAGTTCGCCGACAAGCGCGTCGGGCGACCTCAGATGCAGATCGACGTCGGCGATCGCCTTGACGCTTTCGTCACGCATGCGCTTCTGGTCCAGGATGCCGATGCCGAAAACCGAGCCCTTCACCGGCTCGCGTCCGATGAAAACGTTGCGGGCGATGGTCATGGTCGGGACCATCGAATTGTACTGATAGATCGTCTCGATGCCGCGATCCATGGCGTCGCGCGGGTTCGAGAAGCGGACCGGTTCACCTTCGATCCTGATCTCGCCGCCATCGGGCTTTTGGGTGCCTGACAGGATATTGATCAGCGTCGATTTGCCGGCGCCGTTGTCGCCGACAAGGCCCAGTGCCTCGTCTGGATAAATGTCCAGCGTGACGTTCTTCAAGGCGTGGACGCCGGAATACCATTTCTGGAGTCCCTTGATCGCAATGATGGGTGTCGCCATGATCAGGTCTCCACCTTCATTGCCCTGCCCCGCTTTCGAAGCCAGGCGTTCACGACGACCGCGAAGATAGTCAGGAAGCCGATTGCCATCTTGAACCAGTTGGCGTCCACCTGGCTCAGTACCAGTCCGTTGTCGATGACGCGGATAAGGGCAGCCCCGATGATGCCGCCGAAGATAGTGCCGATGCCGCCAGCCAGCGAGGCGCCACCGATGACAGCAGCTGATACGGCTTGCAACTCCAGCCCCTCGCCGATCGAAGGCAACGGTGCGCCGAGCCGCATCACCTGAATGGTGCCGGCAAAGCCGGCGAGCACCGAACAGATCATGAAGCAGGCGACCTTCACCCGGGCCGTCGGGATGCCCATCGACTGCGCGGCGGGCAGAAAGCCGCCGGTGGCGCGCACCCAGTTGCCGAAATTCGTGCGCGACAGGAGCACCGTCACCAGGATTGCCACGGCGACAAACCAGAAGAACGACATGCGAAAGAGGTCGCCCGGTCCCACATAGATCGTAAACAGCCATTTGGGCAGAGCGTTGGCTGGGATGACAGGAGGGAAGCCACCGGAGATTACCACCGTCAGCGAACGCGCGATGAACAGCATGCCAAGCGTGGTGATGAAGCTTGGTATCGCGAAACGAATCGTTATGAACCCGTTGAAGAAGCCGATCAGGGCGGCGATCGCGAGGCCTGCGGCAAAGGCAGGCGCGAACGGCACGCCGGCCGCCAGCATCACCGCCATGGTCATCGGGGTCAGCGCAAAGACCGAGCCCACGGAAAGATCAAACTCGCCGCATATCATCAGCAGGGTCACGCCGATCGCGACCAGCCCCATTTCAGGCAGCAGCCCAAGCATTCCGCGCACGTTCTGTGTGTTCAGAAATACACCGTTCGAGCGAATCTGAAAGACGAGGAGGAGGAGGAGCAGGAACACAACCGCCGCAAGCTCCGGCTTCTCCAGATAAATCTTCATCAAGCGCTTCATCATTCGCTCCGGCTTGGGATTGTTTGCGCTGGCTTGTCGCATCGGCAAGGGGGATGGCGGCAGTCTGTCTTCTACCGCCTTTGACGGGGAGATGCCGTTGGAGGATGGGACAGAGCCAACGCCCAAGGCCGTGCTGCCTTGCCCTCCCCCTTGCCCTCTCCGCGAAAAGAACGAGGAGAGGACGCCGGCTTCGCGCCTACCGCACGCCTTGCGCGGCCAGTTCCTTGAGTTTCGGCACGTCTTCCTTGACGATGATGCCCTTGCCGGTGTCGATGTCTGCCGGCAGCAGACCGACGTTCTTGGCGAGATAGGCTTCCATCACCGGCATGAAGCCCTGCATGTAGGGCTGCTGGTCGACCTGGACCTGGATATACCCCGCTTCCATCTGTTGCAGGACTTCCGAGACGATATCGAAGCCGCCCATCAGCACCTTGCCCGGCTCGATGCCGCGATCGATCAGGACCTGGGCGACGTAGGCATGCCAAAGGCCGGTGTCGAAATACACCGTGGTGTCCGGGTGGGCAGACAGATAGGCGCCAACACGATCGGCGACGACGGCGCCATCTGTGCCGGTGTCGAGCCGTTCAATGACCACTTCGCGTCCGCCATTCGCGGCCTTGTATTCTTCAAGGAACTTCATGACGCCGGCAGCACGCTGTTCCGACCAGTTCTGACCGGGCGCGGAAACGCCGACGAGCGCCCTGATCTTGCCTTCCTTGGGGAAGAACTCCGACATCTTCTTGCCGAGTTCGTAGCCGGCGGGAATGAAGCCCTGGCCGATGAAAGCCTGGCGGGCATTGCCGGTTGCACCCTCAGTGTCGTCGACGTTGGACGCGATGACCGTGACGCCGGCAGCGCGGGCGTCGGCGATGATTTGGTCGAAGGCATTGTTGTCGACGATCGAGGTGATCAGCGCGTCCGGTTTTGCCGCGAGTGCCGCCTGCATGTTGGCCGATTGTTGCTCGATCGAGCCTTCGGTCTGCGTGAAGACCATCTGGCAATTGGCTTGGATCTTGGCGCAGGCGTCGTCAAACCCCTTCTTCACCGCCTGCCAGAACGGGTTCGACGCCGACGAATGATGCGTGAAGACGATGTTCATCGGCTCCTGCGCGCGTGAGCCGATTGCCGAGCCTCCAGCCAGTACTGCTCCCAAGGCTGCCGAGATAAGTAGCTTCTTCATGGTTCTCCTCCTCCGTGGATAGCTGCTTCAGGTTCATTTTCAGAGAGTCGATGTGTCGGTCACCCGTCGAAGCGCCGTGAATGCGCGATCGATTTCCGGGTTCAGTTCCATGCCGAGGCCCGGTCCGGGAGGCACGGTGATCATGCCGTTCTTCACCTGCGGCAAAGCGGTCACAAGGTCGCGGTACCAGGTCTTGTAAAAGGCCCTGACACTCTCCTGGATTAGCGCGTTCGGCGCATTCAGCGACAGGTGGGTCGATGCGCCGAGCACCACTGGACCGGTGCAGTCGTGTGGCGCGACCGGCAGGTGCCATGCTTCAGCCATGGCAGCGATCTTGCGCGCTTCCGAGAGCCCGCCGCACCAGCTGATATCGAGCATAATGACACCGGCCGCTCCGGTTTCGAGAAGGTCGCGGAAGGCCCACCGTGAACCGAGCGTCTCCGAAGCCGATATCGGCGCGAGCGAAGCCTCGGCATAACGTTTCAGGCTGGACAGGCTGTCCATCCTGATCGGATCTTCGTGCCAGAATGTCTTGTAGGGCGCCAGCTCGCGAGCGATCTGCATGGCCGGCAGCAGCTGCCACATTGAATGGAATTCGACCATGATGTCCATCTTGTCGCCGACCGCATTGCGGATTTTCTCGAATGGCGCCAGCGCGGAATTCAAATCGGGTTGCGATATATACTGGCCGCGCGTTTTCTCGGCGGCCATGTCGAAGGGCCAGATCTTCATGGCCGTGATGCCTTCCTCCAACAACGAATGCGCCAATTCGTCGGCGCGGTGAAGGAAGCCGTTCAGATCATCATAGGCGTCGCCGGGCTTATCGAGCCCGTAGTTGGCCGTCGTCTGCCCGGTGGCCTTCTTGATGTATTCGGTTCCGGCACAGGTGTTGTAGGTCCGGATCTCGTGCCTGGTGAACCCGCCGAGGAGTTGTGCGATCGGCTGACCCGTCGCCTTTCCGAACAGATCCCAAAGCGCGATATCGAAAGCGGAGTTGCCCCTAACTTCCGCGCCCGTCGATCGGAAACCGAGATAACCGACGAGGTCGGCGGCAAGCAGGTCTATCTGCAAGGGGTCGCGCCCGATCACGCACGGCGCGACGTATTCGTGCAGATAGGTCTCGACGGTCTCAGCCATGAAGAAGGTCTCGCCCAGTCCAATGAGGCCCTCGTCCGTGTGAACCAGAACCCAGAGGAGGTTCGGCCGCTCCTTGAGCCGCAGCGTTTCCAGTTTCGTGATCTTCATTGCGCGCCCCGCTCCTCAGGCGATGCCGGCCGCCAGCAGGGCCTTGACGCTCTCGTCAAAATGCCTCGCCATCAGGTCACGAGCCGACTGAGGATCACCGGTCTCGATTGCTTCGGCGAGCTCGATATGGATCTGGATCATTTCCAACTGCTCGGCATCCGAAGGGCGGCTGCGCCAGCCGATCGGCCAGGTCTGCCGCGATACGCGCTCGAACGCGCCGACGATGAGGCTGAAAACCGGATTCTTTGCAGCCTTGGCGATTTCGAGGTGAAAGGCGAGATCGTGCTCCATGACCTGTTCCGGCCTCTGGAAATTCTCGCGCATGGCGAGCGCGTGCATCCTGATCCTTTCCACTTCGTCGGCTGTTCTGCGCAAGGCCGCTAGCATGGCGGTGCGGGTCTCAATCGTGCGTCGCACGTCGTAGATTTGCTGCACCGTGATCTGCTCGGTGTGGACGCCATGCTCGATCACCAGTGACATGGCGCCATAATCCAGCTCGGCGACGGTAGCCCGTCTGCCCGCCCTCAGGTCGATAAGCCGCATGGCGGCGAGCGAGCTGAAGGCCTCGCGAACCACGGTACGCGAGACGCTCAATTGTCTCGAAAGCGCGGCCTCGCTGGGCAGCCGGTCGCCGGGCCCGAGCTCATGCGCGCGGATATGGCGTGTGATCTCGCCGATCGTATTGCTGACCAGGCTCGCAGCGTCGGAATGTTTTGCGGATATGGCCGTGCTCACGCAATCTCCAGTTCAGGAGTGGGCAAACCTGTATGGCAGGTTTTCCAGATGTGTTGATAGTACTCAGGAAAGCTGTATGTCAAGCTCGAGCCGGCGTCATCGCCGGAAGACCGATGACCAGAGGCTTGCAGACCGATGCTCTTGACGCGACCGATGCCGGTCGGCCGGGTGCGGGGTGATCGGGCAGGCGATCTCGCTTGGGTAGGCTGGACATTGTCGTCGTGAGCACCGGCGGCGGCCGACCATGCCGTCCGAAAATATCTCGGCGCACGATTCACTGATATTTCGATCGACGCACCCCATATGGGTGGACAAAGCGTCACTTGAGGATTTGCCTATGCTGATTTCGCGTTGGGGCCGATTTGCAGTTTTGTTTGCGGGGTTGTTCCTGGCATTTTCCATGGTCGCTGTGGATCACGCCGATGCGCGTCGTGGTGGCAGTTTCGGCAGTCGCGGCATGCGCACTTTCCAGCCGGTTCCGCCGACCAGAGTTGCGCCGCAACCGGCCGCACCGGTCGAGCGCTCGATGACACCTAATGCGGCAACGAACAATGCGCCCCGTCAGCCGCAGGCATTCCAGCGTCCAGGCTTCTTCAACAGCCTCGGTGGGTCGATGATGCGGGGGCTGTTTCTTGGCGGTTTGATCGGCGTTCTACTGGGCCATGGCTTCGGCGGTATGGTCGGCATGTTGGGTCTTTTGCTCCAAGTACTGGTGATCGGCGGCGCGATCATGCTAGCGATCCGCTTTTTCCGCTCGCAGACGGTCCGAGGCCCGGCGCCCGCCATGGCCGGTGCCTCGAGGGGTACGGGGACCTTTGGGCGAAGCGCAGCAGCCCGGCCTGAGCCGAGCAACGCCACAGCTTTCCCCATTCCAGGTATTGGGTCAGGCTATGGCGGAGCGAGCCCAGACAATGCTTCCGATGACATCACACTCACCCAAAGCGATCTCGACACGTTCCAACAGCGGCTGACGGAAGTTCAGGAAGCATTCGGGCGCGAGGACCATGCTGCCTTGCGCCGGCTGGCGACGCCAGAAATGGTCTCCTATCTGTCCGAGGAACTTGCCGATAATGCCAAAAAGGGTGTCAGGAATGATGTATCGGATGTGGGGCTGCTGGAGGCCGATATTGCGGAAAGTTGGCGGGAGGGTGATCGCGACTACGCGACGGCTGCTTTGCGCTATGAATCTCGCGACGTGACCCGCGATCGCACAAGCGGCAAGATCGTTGAGGGCCAGCCCGATCAGCCGACGGAGACAACCGAACTGTGGACCTTCACGCGCCAGGACGGCGATGACTGGAAGCTCGCCGCGATCCAGCAGCCTGGCTGATGTGCTTGCCTGATTGAATGTCTGCCAGGAGACTTGCTCAGTTTTGCCGGCTGCGCGCTTGAAGGCCAGTCAGCCCAAGGTGAAGCAGCGCCGCCTTATCGGCCCAGCGGCAGCTTCGAAGTCGAGAGCAGTTCGGCCTCGTCCATCACTCCGGCCATGTAATTTGCAATGATCCGGGACGCGAGCGCTTCATGCTCATGCTCGGATTGACAGTCACCCTTGAGCCAATCGAATACCCGGCCCAGAAGCGCCAGCTCGGATGGACTAAAAATACCAGCAGTCTGGGCTTTTCGATGGATCGGCATGGCCAATTCTTCGTCTCGGAAGTTGTCAGCCGGACGATAGAACCGCCCCTCCAAGATTTGCATTAAAGTTTGCTAAGATCATGCTGGATCGCCACAGAAAAACGCCCATCAAGTGGAATGAGGGCATTGCCTGGCGCCGCGGATGCCACCGCCTGTGGGCGCACCTCGGTCGAACAGGTCAGAGGCGTTTGGAGAGTGGGACGCGAGCCAACAAGCCTCCGATGCGTTTGGCTAAGGTCACGGCAAGCACCCAGGGTTGGTAACATTGTTCAATCCGTTGCGGACTGGTGCGGTAGCTCGGTAGGGCGCGTCGCCGCCTCTCCGGGCTGATCAGTCATTCGATCCTTCAGCACGTCGATGAGGCTGACGGTGATGGCGATCACCGCGGGGCCGAGGACTAGGCCGGATGCTCCGAACAGGACAATGCCGCCGACCGAGCCAATAAAGGCCACCACGGTGTGGAGGCGCAACCTGTTCCCGACAAGCATCGGATAGAGCAGATTGTCGATGCCACCGACAATGACGCCGCCCCAGACGGTCAATATCGCCGCGCTGGCCCAAGCCCCCGCCAGTGCGAGATAGGCTGCCGCAGGCACCCAGATTACAAATGCCCCGAGCACAGGCACGATGGCAAGAAGTCCCATGACAAGCCCCCAAAAGACCGGCGTGGGCAGACCGAGCCACCAGAACATCAGGCCACCTAGTGTTCCCTGGACGGCGGCGACGAACACGGTGCCGAGAAGTGTCGCATGAACGGTCTCCGCAAAGCGGGACAAGATGCGTGCTGTCTCGGGGGCGCGCAGGGGCGAAAGGCCCGCGACGGCTTGCAGGCCCTGTTGGCGATCCCGCAGAAAATAGAACAGAAGATAAAATGTCAGACCGAACATCGCGACCTGATAGATGGAGCCGCGCAACAGCGATGTGCTTTGTCCCGTCAGCCATTGTACGAATGTTGCGACCGAACCGGCCGGATCGAATTGGTTCTCAATCCATTGGGCAATGGTCGAAAGCGTGGGATAGTCAGACATGAAACCGTCTGCGTCCCAACCACGGACGACCTCCTCCAGGTATTTGGCTCCGTTTACCGCCTCGCGAACGAGCTGTTGGGCGACGAGTACCAGCGGCAGGCCGACGGCAATCGCCGCAACGCTTACAGATATCAATGCGGCCAGGTTTCGATTTCCGACCCGTCTCTCAACCCATCCATGAGCCGGAGACAGGATGATTGCCAGGACCAGCGCCCAGGTCAATGCCGGCAAAAAAGGCCACGCCAGCAGATAGCAGACATATACACCGATCGCCGCCGCTGTGAGGACGCCGAGCAATCTCAATTGTTTCACGTCCGGCATCTGTTTCAGATCAGGCACCTTTCGCTGTCTCGCAAGCCCAGCGAGCCTATTTGGTTTCTTGAAAAAAGGGCAGCGTCGGCTGCCGTGCGGTTACGGTGCAGGCAGGATGGCGAAATCGGAAGCGTAGGGTGCTTAGGGCAATTCAGGGATTTGCCGCCTATTCATCAGCAAACCGCTCGCTCAGGGCTTCAATGGCTGCTTTCAACGCGGGAAGTTCGTCAACGACCACACCCCAGATGATATTGTCTGCCAGGCCGTGATATTCATGCCGCAGTACATTTCCGATCGTGCGCACCTGACGCCCTGGGATGTCCGGCTGGAGGGCTTTGACTTCATCTGGCAAGGCTCGGCTGGCCTCGGAAATAATTTCGGTGCCGCGCTGCACAGCGTGCTTGAGAACCCAGTCGCCTTGATAGTCGGCCACGTTTTGCCTGCGACAGCGGCCTGAATCCCGTTGATGGCCTCGAGGATATCGTCCAAGGCATGGCGGAATTCACGTGCCATTCAGAAGATGCGCACGGCCGATTGTTCGATTTGCGGCCGCAACCGGGGATGCAGGCCATCCCGGGTGGTTACGTCGACCGGGACGTGCAGTTCATCCTCCAGAAGGAGCTTAATGCCCACAAGATCGAAGGCATTGAAACGGCTCTTGGGATCATAATCGATGAAAAGGTCAAGATCGCTTCCTTGTCCGGCTTCATCTCGAACCGTTGACCCAAACAGGTAAAGCGCGGTCGCGCCCATGCGTCTCACGGCATCAGCTGTCCGCTGCAACCTGTTGATGGCATCCACTCTGTTCATGGCCTTAACTCATATCAGCGAGCACAACTTATCCACTTTTTCGCGCTTTCTGTGCCGGCTGCGCTTAGCACACTGCCTGCAATCCCCAACGAAGCAGCTGATGTCATTGTTCATCGTGGTCATCGCGACCTGAGCCCGCAAGATGGCCGCAGCCCGTAAAGGCCGTGCCTACCGTCGGGGCTGGACAGCGGCCGGCTCTGAACGGATCAGATCAGCTGCCAGCACTTACGGCGAGAACGGAAACATTGCCGTAGGCGCTCCCTTTCCCCGTGCTTGACCGGCGCCGGCGCATCTTCCTTTGTACCAGCGGATGCCGCTATGCTGCACCTCTTGCGAACAGCAGCACCCATAATCAATCGGCAAGCCAGAGCAGCTTCTTCAGTCAGAGATACGAAACGCCTGCTCCAGTCGGGCAACCTTGCTCCAGCCGTTCAGCCGGCTGATCCGGTTTCATGAATCACTGCGTCAAGATCGATGTCTGTAACGGATTGCGCTGAAAGACGCCGATAGAAGACCGAAGCAGGCTCACGACCGGCCTCTCGGAGCTGGTAGTACTCGAGCGCGCGCTCGACCACGTCCACAATGGTGCGATTTTGACGGCGAGCCAGGCGGCGCGCAAGATCACGCGCCTTGCCGCTACGGACTGAGAGCTGTGGATCGGTCATATCGGATTCCTTCGCGGCATTATTTAGACCCACTTGGCTTACTAGCAAAGATGGGTGGTGTTGGCTTGCTGCCGCATGAGCGATTAACGCTACAGCTGACGAAAGGAGACGCCCGTAATATTCGCGCACTTATTCGAAGGAATAGGTAAACCCTTGGGCTGAGGCGCCAACCGTCACCTTCGTCATCTTTTCACCAGCGAGCGACCGGTTCAGCACGCCGCGGCTCAATTCCGGAAGAAGAGTGTTGGTCAGAATTGCGTCAATCATCCTGCCGCCCGATTCGATTTCCGTGCAGCGGGCCTTGACCAGATCCATGACACCATCGCCGATGACCAATTCCGCATGGTTGGTTGCGCGCAGCCGGCGAGCAATCTTGGCGAACTGGTGACGAGTGATCGCTTCAATCATCGAATCCGAAAGCGGGAAGTAAGGGATGGTCACCACCCGGCCGAGAAAGGCCGCAGGAAAGACCTTCAGCAACGGACTGCGCAACGCGGTGTCCAATTCGTCGAGCCCTGCCCGTTCCGCCCCGTTCCTTGTCCGGTCCATGATGACTTCGGAGCCGACATTCGACGTGAGAAGGATCAGCGTATTCTTGAAATCGATCCGTCGGCCTTCACTGTCGTCCATCATCCCTTTATCAAAGACCTGGAAGAAGATTTCGTGCACGTCCGGATGCGCCTTCTCGACCTCGTCGAGCAGGATCACCGAGTAGGGCTTGCGTCGCACCGCCTCGGTGAGAATTCCACCTTTGCCATAGCCGACATATCCGGGCGGCGCGCCCTTCAAGGTGGAGACCGTATGCGCCTCCTGGAATTCGGACATGTTGATCGAGATCAGGTTCTGCTCTCCGCCGTAGAGCGTTTCGGCCAGTGCCAAGGCGGTTTCGGTCTTGCCGACGCCCGAGGGACCGCAAAGCAGGAATACACCCACCGGCTTTTCCGGAGCGCCGAGACCGGCGCGGCTGGTCTGCACGCGCTTGGCGATCATCTCCATGGCGTGATCCTGTCCCACAACGCGCTCGGACAGAGTGGCCGCGAGCCGCAGCGCCTTCTCGGTCTGACTCGACAGCATCCGCCCCGTCGGGATGCCCGTCCAGTCCTGAACCACGGCCGCCACGGCGTTGCGATCGACCGATGGCAGGATCAGCGGTGTTTCGCCTTGCGCCTCGGCCAGTTCGCTCATCAGTTCGCGCAGCCGAGCGAGATCGGCAGCCGGATCGGGAGGCGGAGTACCATCTGCCGCCGGAACCCTCGTCCCGGCAGTGGACTGTTCGGTCCCTGGCACCTCGACGCTCTCTGTCTCAATGGCGGCCTCCTGCCCTTCCACGGCATCGAGCGGCACGCCGTCACCGCGCAGCCTGGCACGCAGTTCGAGTATCTCGGCCACCAGCGCCTTTTCGCGCTCCCAGCGCTGCTGCGCGGCTGCGAGCGTGCGTTCGGTCTCGGCAAGTCCGGCCTCGACCCGTGCCTGCCGCTCGGCCACTTCGATGCCGATTGCAGCCTCGCGGCCGATAATGCCGCGCTCGACCTCCAGCGCCTGGCGACGGCGCATAATGTCCTCGACCTCGGCCGGCGTGGCGTGCTGCGATACGGCGACACGCGCGCAGGCGGTGTCGAGAAGGCTGACCGCCTTGTCCGGCAGCTGCCGCGCCGGGATGTAGCGATGCGACAGGGCGACCGCCGCGTCGATCGCCTCATCCAATATCTGGACCTTGTGGTGCTGTTCGAGAACGCCAGCCACGCCGCGCAACATGAGGATGGCAACCGATTCCGAAGGCTCGTCGATCTTTATCACCTGGAAGCGGCGGGTCAGTGCCGGGTCTTTCTCGATGTGCTGCTTGTATTCCGCCCAGGTCGTTGCCGCTATCGTGCGAAGTTCGCCGCGCGCCAGCGCCGGCTTGAGCAGATTGGCAGCGTCGCCGGTTCCGGCAGCACCACCGGCGCCTATCAGGGTATGGGCTTCGTCGATGAAGAGGATGACCGGCGCTTCAGAGGATTGAACTTCGTCGATTACGGCCTTCAGCCGTTTTTCGAATTCACCTTTTACGCTTGCGCCTGCCTGCATCAATCCGACGTCGAGCATGCGCACGCTCACTCCCTGCAGTGGAGGCGGCACATCGCCTTTGGCGATGCGCAGAGCAAAACCCTCCACGACTGCAGTCTTGCCGACGCCCGCCTCGCCGGTCAGGATCGGATTGTTCTGCCGCCGTCGCATCAATATGTCGACAATCTGCCTGATCTCCGGATCGCGGCCGACGACCGGGTCGATCTTTCCGTCGCGGGCGCGCTGGGTCAGGTCGGTGGCATATTTGGCCAGTGCCGAATCCCCGCCCGGAGCCCGCCGCGGCGCCTCTGTCGCGGTGACCGTTGGCGCAGCGCCGGCTTCGAGTGAGCCCTCCGTGACATCGGCGAAGCGCGCCACCACGGCGTCGGCGTCGATCTTGTCGAACTCGCCGCTGATCTTCGACAGCAGGCCTTCCAGCACCGGTGTCTTCAGGCAAGCAAGCAGAACATGTGCGCTGCGGACCTCCTCCACGCCGAATTCCAGTGTTGCCAGATTCCAGGCCTCCTGGATGGCGTGGAAGATATGGTCGGAAAACTCTTCGATCGAGGTTGCGCCATAAGGCAGCTTGTCCACCGCACGCGTCATATCGGCCGTAAGTCGGCTCGCATCCAGTCCCGCATCGGCGATCATCATTTGCACATCCGAGCGGTCGGAGAGCACCAGCTGCTCGATGAAGTGGACGAGTTCGACGTAGGGATTGCCGCGCAGCTTGGCACTGTCGGCCGCTGCCTTGAAGGCGCGCAACCCGAGAGGATTGAGCTTGCCGACCAGTTCCTTGCGCTTGAAACTCTGCGATGACCGGCGCTGTTCCATCGAACGTGCTCCTGCACTCTGCAAGTCGATAACCTGCCACATAAGCAGCCGCTTGACAAAGTGCGGGATGAACAAAGGTTTCAATGCCCGATTATGCGGGCTCCCATCATTGGTGGAAGATCCTGCATCGCCGGCCGCAAACAACGCGGGTCCTGACATCCCAACACGACGCGTTCCTGGTCCAGGGCTCGCTAATCACGCCCCCGGGATTCCACAATCAAGACAAGGCTGCATTAGCTTTTGTTAATTTTTTCCGCACTCGCTGAATTGTGGAAAAGCGCAACCGTGTGATAACGTAGGGGCAGGTCGGCCTCAGGGCCGGTGACTGGGGGATCGGTGTGATCGACGTCGCACTCTGGCTTGCTCCGCTCGACGGTGAAAATCCGTCGGGAGAGGATTTGCGTAACGATCCGGCGTTTCACGAACTGGAGCGCCTGACGGAGCCCCAGGTCAAGGTTGTCCATGACGGCAACAACAGGCCCGTCTCGCAAAGCACCATTCCCGTCGACTGGCCAGCAGTGCTCACCAAGGCCGAGGAATTGCGCGCGCGTGGCCGCGACCTGCGCCTGATTGTAATTGTCACACGCGCACTGGCCAACGAGCAGGGACTGGCCGGCTTGGCGCAGGGTCTGACGCTTATTGGGCGGACATTCGACCAGCATTGGGAATCCATGCACCCGGCGCTGCGGCCCAACACGTCGCCTCGCCAGGCCGCCTTGCGTCGCATCAACGCGCTGCTCGACCTTCAAAACGGTCAGGACGGGCTGCTGGCCAACCTGCGGCAAATGACTTTGTTTGCGCCACGCTCGATCGGGCCGATCAGCGGACGGGACCTGGAACACGCTGCGCTCGACGACCGCGTCATGCTGCAAGAAGCAGCGTCAGGATTGAATGCGGCCGAAAAGGCAGCGCTTGTCAGTGCGCACGGACAACTGTTGAACCGGGTTCGTGCCGGGTGCGCGGCACAGGCGGATCAAGCCAATGAGGAAATGCAGTCGCTCATCGCCGATGCGCGCGCGGCGGTCGCGGCACTGGAAGCGGTCGAGACAGCCCTCAACGCTCGCCTTGAAGGCAGCGGCGGGACCACCATTCCGGAATTAAAACGGTTCCTGCAGCGTTTGCTGACAACCCTCGAGCGCAACTCGGCTGCCGGCGCGATGGCGAATGGCTCGGCAAAGCCGTCCCCTTCGCCTGCAGAACCGGTAATGCCTGCCCGAAACGGTCATGGAGCCGATACAATGGCAAGTGTGGCTAGCTACGCGGACTCGAGCACCGGACTCCCCGACGAGATTTCTTCGCGCGACGACGTGGTGAAATGCCTGGACCTCGTCGTCGCCTTTTATGACCGCACCGAACCATCGAGCCCGATCCCCCACCTCGCCCGCCGTGTTCGCCGGATGGTGCATATGGATTTTGTTGAACTGATGGAAGATCTCGCCCCGTCGGGACTGAAGGAGTTCCGGCTTCTTGCCGGCGTTCCCGATGCCAAGAAGACGGCTCAGAAGGATGAAAGGTAGCAAGCAATGCCAGCCGAAAGCAAAGCCAAGGTCATCGAACGAAATCGCGCGCCGCGGGTG
This sequence comes from Mesorhizobium sp. ISC25, assembly GCF_042295465.1. Lineage (NCBI taxonomy): Bacteria > Pseudomonadati > Pseudomonadota > Alphaproteobacteria > Hyphomicrobiales > Phyllobacteriaceae > Mesorhizobium > Mesorhizobium sp. ISC25. The sequence continues at coordinate 2,555,248 of NZ_CP135441.1, forward strand.
CAGATCGCCTATGACGTGGAAACCTACGGCAGTCCAACGACCATCGAGCTGCCGTTTGTCATGGCCGTCATGGCCGACCTTTCGGGGGCTTCGCAGACGAAGGAAGCGGCGAAGTCGGTGCTGGACCGCTCCTTTGTCGAGACCGATGCGAACCGGTTTCCGCGTTTCATGGAGGCACTTGGACCACGCGTCAAAGCCCGCGTGAAGAATACGCTGCCCCAGGCTGAAGGCGCCGAGCGGGACGAGGAACTGGCGCTCGATCTTACCTTCACCAAGATGGGCGATTTTGCGCCGGACAAGATTGCCGAGCAAGTGCCCCAATTGGCCGAAATCCTCAAGATGCGCCGCCAACTCGAGGAACTTCTCGGATTCATGGACGGGCGCGTCGACGCCGAAAAGCGCATTGCGCAACTGCTGAACAATCAACCGCTTCTTGGCCAGATCGCCAGCCAGGCACTGGCGGACGACAAGGCAGGGGAATGACCATGGCCGAACAGCAAAAAACCGCCGCCGTCGCCGAGGCGGAAACCATCGATCTTGGAGAATTCAGCGGGCTCCTCGAGAAGGATTTCAAGGTCAAGAAGGACGACAGTGAAAAGCTGCAGCAATTGGTGCGCAATCTCGCACTTGCAGCGCAGACGCGTTCCGATACCACGACCATCTCGTCGAATGCGATCAAGTCGATCAAGTCGCTGATCGCCGGGATCGACAAGATGCTTTCCGAACAAGTCAACGAGATCCTGCACGCGCCGGAAGTGCGCGAAATGGAGGGCACATGGCGTGGCCTGTGGTATCTCGTCAACAATACCGAGACGGATCAGAAGCTGAAGATCCGGGTCATGAACATTTCCAAGGAGCAGCTGGCCGACACGCTTGAGGATTATGAGGGCCAGATGTGGGATCAGAGCCCGATCTTCAAGAAAGTCTACACGGACGAGTATTCGATGCTTGGCGGCGAGCCGATCGGCTGTGTGATTGGTGCGTACGAATTTTCCAACCACCCGCGCGACGTCGGTCTGCTGCGCAACATCTCCGGTATCTGCGCCTCAGCGCACACGCCCTTTATCGCAGCTGCCTCGCCTCGCCTGTTCCGCATGGATAGCTGGCAGGAATTGCCGAACCCGCAGGACCTGCAGCAGATCGTCTCCAACCCCGCCTATGCCTCGTGGCAGTCGCTGCGCGAGAGCGAGGATGCACGCTACATCGGCCTGACCATGCCTCGCGTTCTGGCACGGTTGCCGTATGGCACCGATACCGTTCCGGTGAAGGGCTTCACCTTCGAGGAGGAGGTACATGGCGATCATAACAAATACGTCTGGATGAACGCCGCATTCCCGATGGGCGTGAATATAAACCGCAGCCACAAGCTCTATGGCTGGGGCACGCAGATCCGCGGCGTCGAAAATGGCGGCACGGTCCTTAACCTGCCAGTGCACAGCTTCCCGACCGATGATGGCTCGATAGCGATGAAATGTCCGACGGAGGTCGCCATCGACGACCGGCGCGAGGCGGAGCTGGCCAAGCTCGGCCTGATGCCCATCCTGCATCGAAAGAACACCGATCTCGCCGCCTTCATTGGCGCCCATTCGCTGCAGGACGACGAAACAAGGGCGGGACGGCTGGTCGACCCCGATGCGCAGGCCAACGAGCGGCTGAGCGCCAACCTGCCCTACCTTTTCCCGGTCTCGCGCTTTGCCCACTACCTCAAGGCGATCGCGCGCGACAAGGTCGGTTCGTTCAAGGAGCGCTCCGACATGCAGATCTGGCTGACCGAATGGATCAACCGGTATGTGCTGGCCAACCCGGCCTTTGCCGACGACAAGGCGCGCGCCAAGCGCCCTCTCGCCGCCGCCGAGGTTCAGGTGGACAGTGTGGAAGGGCGCCCCGGCTACTACAATGCCCGCTTCTATCTGCGCCCGCATTATCAGCTGGAGGGTATCAATGCCTCGCTCCGGCTGGTTTCGGAACTTCCGTCCGTAAAGACTTGATTTGCAGCAACAACATCTTGGTTTTTGAAAGCGGTGGAGAAACACAATGCCCACAAATACGAAGATTGATGGCTTTCTAAAGGTTCCGGATATCAAGGGTCCAAGCACTCGAGATGGCCATGAGGACGAAATCGAAATCCATGGCGTCGATTACAAGATGATCGCACCCTATGATCCAAATTCGCTCTCGCGTCGCGGTCGCGTGTCCTTGGGTATGATCAAGTTCACCAAGCACTATGACAAGTCTTCGCCCTACCTGAAAAAGGCGCTGTTCGAAAACAAGGCCCTGGACGAAGTCGTGTTTTCGGCACGGCGGACCATTGATGGCGAGACCAAGGATTACCTGGTCGTCACACTCACCGACGCCTCGATCATGGAATACGACATGTCGCAGGCCGAGGATGAGGAGGACCTGATCGAGGAAGAGGTCAGCTTTGCCTACAAGAAGATAAAGTTCGTCTACGACGACAACGACGAAATCGAAATGGATGTCTATGTCGGCAAGTGAGGCCCGGCGGCCCGGCGCGGACAAGTCGCTGGGTAGCGGCAGCTCGCGAGCAAAGCGCGAAGCGGTCCAGCCCTCTTTATGGGACCGCCTCGTAAACGAGCTGCCGGGTATGACCTCCGAGATAGACGGGCTGCGCCAGGCACTGCAGGACGAGCTTGGCGCGGAGCGGCTGGACAATCTTGTTGCGGCCAGCGCGCGGCTCATCGACGCCGACGCGGAGTTGACGGCCGACCAGAAGCGGCGTCTGCATCGCCTGGCCTTTCAAAGCCAGCACCGCGCTGAAATCGAAAGCCGTGGCGTGGTGGTGTCGGCTCGTGTGCTCAAGGAAGCCGTGCGGCGCGATGTCGAGGCTTTGTTCAACACCGAGCGCTTCGAGGCCGTTCCGCTTCTTTCCGACCTTGAAAGCGAACAGGCCGCGGGCAACCCGCCGTCGCTCGCCGATTTTCCGGAGGTGCGTCGCAGCGTCGTTAATTACGGAGTTCCTTCCTTCTCGGGCCGTTCCTCCCGCGACTTCGATCGCGAGGCCCTGGCGCGCGAGATCCGCTCGGTGCTTGCAACCTTCGAGCCGCGTCTCAAGGACAGTGCAACAAAGGTTACGGTAACCCTCGGCGACAAAACCGTGGGCCTGAAGATCGAGATAGATGCGGTGTTGATCATGACGCCGACGCCCGAACGCATGCGCCTGCGCACCACGATCAATCTCGATAACGGCTTGGCTCGGACCGAATTTAGGGAAGCCTGAGATGGATCGGGTCTTCGTAGAATATTACGAGGAGGAACTGACCCATATCCGTGCGCTCGCGGCAGAATTCGCCGACATGCATCCGGCGGTGGCGCGCAACCTTTCACTCGATACGGTGCCCTGTCCGGATCCCTATGTCGAGCGGCTGCTTGACGGCGTTGCATTCTTGGCCGCGCGGACCCGGCTCAAGGTCGATGCGGAACGCTCGCGCTTCTCGCGCGCCGTCCTTGATGTTCTCTATCCGGACCTTGTCACGCCGGCGCCGGCAACGGCCATGGTGGTGCTCAAACCCGGCCAGCAGGTCCAGACAATGATTGGGGGCCATGTCGTCAAGCGCAATACGCGGCTGGTTTCCAGCCTCCAGCCTGGCCTTTCGACGCGTTGCACGTTCACCACCGCCCAGGACATCACGCTGTGGCCGATAGCCATCACCTCGGTCGGCTATTTTCAGGATCGCAGCGCCTTGGCGGCAGCCGGCATCACGAGGCTCGGCGGTGTGGATGGCGAGGCGGCGCTTCGCATCACGCTGGCCCGTACTGGAAAAGGCAAGCTCGACGAACTGTCGCTCGACCGGCTTGATCTTTACTTTGCCGCGCGCACCAAGGCACCACTGCTTTTCGATGCGATTTTCGGCGCCTGCTCAGCCGTTGGTGCACGACCGGAAGGCAAGGCCAACCCAATATCGCCGTTGCCGGTACCTGAAATGGTCGGCATCAGCGACGACGAGGCTCTGATGCCTCGTACACGTCCGACCTTCGAAGGATATCGTCTTCTGCGCGAATACTTCATGATGCCGGAGCGCTTTCACTATGCTCGGATTTCGGGGTTGCAGCCCATCGTGCGCAGATGCACAGCCGAGCTCGAGATCATCTTCATCTTCAGGCGTCCGGTGCCTGAACTTGCCGATCTGGCGGCGGCCGATTTTGAACTTTTCGCGACGCCGATCATCAATCTGTTCGAACGTGAGTGCAACGTCGTCGAGCTCGATCCGCGCAAAACGCGGCAGGTGCTGCATGCCGACCGCACGCGAGCGCGGGACTTCGAAATCTATCGGGTTATCCGCGTCGAGGACGCCGACAGCGAAGGGAGCGACGCCGCAATCCCGGAGCTCTTCAGCCTGGGACAGAACCGCGGCAGCGGTTGGGTTTATTCCACCGAACGGCGCCCACGCCGCCCGACGGAGGAGGAACGGCGCGACGGCCTCACCCGCACTTCATACACCGGCGATGACGTTTTCCTGGCGATTTCCCGCCCAGCGGAAAGTCCACCGAACCGGCCGCTGAAGCGCGTCGACATCGTGGCACTCTGCACCAACCGCGATCTGCCGATCCTTGACGATAACCCCACCTTGACGCTGGAAGCCGGCGATCCGGTCGAAACGATCCGGCTTCTCGGCGCATTGCGCCCGCCTCGCCCAGCCATCCCTGCAGCACTGCCTGCGGGCGCGGCGGGTGAATCGCGAGCCGACAATCTCGCCTGGCGGCTTGTAGCGCAGCTCGCGCTCAACTTTCTAAGCCTTGCAAAGGAAGGGCGCGGCGTCGACCCGCTGCATGCGCTGCTTGAGCTTTACGCCGACAGGGGTGACCCGAGCCTCGCCCGCAATGTGCACTCGATCGTGCGCATCGACTCCCGGTCGGTCATCGAACGGCTGCAGATCGATGGGCCGATGTGCTTCGGACGAGGCACGGAGGTGACATTGCATGTCGATCAGTCTGTCCTGGCGGGGCAGAGCACCTTGCTGCTTTCGGCCCTGCTGGCACGGCTGTTTGCCCGTCACGCTGGAATAAACGGCTTTGTGCGAACCCGCACATGGCTGCTGCAGAAGCAGGAGGATGTGCCATGGCCGATGACGCCCGGCAATCGCTACCTGATCTAGACAAGCCTGGCCTGCACCAGCCCGAAGAGCTCTCGGATGCGTTCGACTTCTTCGAGCTGTTGCGCCGACTCGAACGGAGAGGCGGGTTGTTCGGCTATTCAGGCCCGCCGGAGCGCGAACCCTCGCGGCTCGGGCAGCATGTTCGTCTCAGCTTTTCCGCCAAGGACTTGGCAGAATTCCGCGAAGCGACTGACAAAGCGCCCGCTCGGGTTACGGTCGCAAACATTGGTCTGATGGGACCTGAAGGTCCGATGCCCCTGCATTTGACGCGCTGGGTGCTCGATCGCCTGTCGCAACGCTGGTTCACCGGCGCCGATGCGCAGCAGACCAGCGACACGACCTTCATGGACTTCGTCAACATTCTTCAGAACCGCATGATTGGGCTGTATTACAGGGCGTGGGCGGATGCGCATCCGGCGGTTCAGGTCGAGCGCCCGGTAGGTGGGCGCGTTCGCGCCATGCTTGAAGCCATGGCGGGAATAGGGCTTCCCGGCACCCACAACCCCGAACTGGACGCCGTTAAGCTGCGCCAGGCCGCTTCGCTTGCCAATCAGGTCGACGGCCCCGAGCGGCTGACGCTGTTCCTGGCTGAGGCGTTCAAGGTGCCGGTCCAGATCAGGGAGTTCATCGCTGCCTGGATGACCATACCAGCCGCGCTCCAGACCCGCCTTGGCAAAGCCTACGCAGGGCTCGGTCGGGGAGCGACGATCGGTCCGCGTGTCTTCAACCGTCAAAGCAGGATCGAGCTCCGCGTCGGCCCGCTGGGCTATGAAGACTTCAAGGCGTTCCTGCCGGGTGGTCAGCGCCTCAAATTGTTCAAGCAGGCCGTTAGCGACATGGTCGGCGAATCGCTCGACGTCGATCTGCGCATCGTGCTGGCGCGCGATGCCGTTCCGCCGCCGCGTATTGGAACCGTGCAACTCGCCCGGACCGCGTGGCTTGCGCGGCCCGCTGAAAGGGGCGATGCTGACGACATGCGGCTGCGGACATTAGTCGGCTGGCGGCAGGAAGGGGCGGAGGTCGCGGCATGAGTCTGCTGCTGACGCTGGAGCAAGGGCCACGCACCCAGGCGGTACGGCAGACCCGGCTTGACGAGGGGGAATTGGTGATCGGCCGCAGCGCGGACGCGGGCTGGCAGATCGACGATCCCGACATGTTCGTTTCACGCGCCCATTGCAGGATCACTGGTGGGCGCGATGGATATTTCGTCACTGATACGTCGAGCAGCGGATTGTTCATAGACGACTCCGACAGCCCGCTCGGCGCCGGCAAGTCGGCGCGTCTTCGCAATGGCATGCGGCTGAGATTGGGCGATTACATCGTGTATGTCGATCTGCAGACGTCGAGCGCCCAAGCCACAGCAGCAGCAGCCGCAGGGCCAGTTCCGGAGCGCTCGCCGCCGGCGTCTCGGGCGCCGGTCAGCATCGGCCGAGACGATTTCTTTTCAGCCACCGTGGAAGAAGAGCCGCAGCGGCCACGTCCAGCCGAGCTGCCGAACCCGTTCGAGCAGCCGATCCCGGGTGCGTTCGAACGCGCCAATTCCAGACAGCGAAGCTCGCCTGCTTTCGACGACCCGTTCAGCCTCGATCCGGTTTCAACGCCCCTGTCAAAAAGCGCCGACGCCTACCTGGAACCAGACAGCACACCCAGCCGCGCGGACCCATTCGGCCTCGATCCTATGTCGTCCCCGAACGGCGCAACGGAGCCCGCGACGGCAAAGATGCCGGAATTCAATGACGATTTCGGTTTTGGGCCTGCCGCGGCGCCCAGCCCGGGACGCGATGCGGGCTCGACCGGTCAGCGCGAGCGCGACGCCCAACCACTGCAAGCGGCCAATCCCTGGGACCTGCCCGTGCGAGCGGCAGATGCCCCTCCCCCAATGCGGGCAGGCGCAGCCGCCAGCCCCGCCCGCCAGCCGCCCGCGAGGCAGCACGCCGACATGGCGCTTCGCACCGCATTCCTGCGCGGCATGGGCATCGCGGAAGCCGATTTTCCCGGGCGCGACGCCGTCGCCGAGATGGAGAAGTTCGGTCGCGAATATCGGCTTATGATGGAAGGATTGATGCAGCTGCTGCGCAAGCGTGCCGAAGAAAAGGGAAATGCCCGCGTTGCCCAGACAATGGTCGGAGCCTCCGAAGTCAATCCACTCAAGTTTCTGCCGACGGTCGACGACGCAATCGTGACGCTTATTGCCGAACGCAGCCCCGGATTTCTCGCCGGCGAAGCGGCTATCGCGGATGCGGTTCGCGACCTCGCACAACATCACGTGCGCGCCTGGCGCGGCGTGCAGGCCGCCTTGCGGCGGATGGTCGACCGTTTTGAGCCGGCAGCCATCGAAGAAGAGCTGAAATCGAGTTCCGCGATCGGCACGCTGTTGTCGGGCGGGCGCGGCGCCAAGCTGTGGGAGCTCTACCAGAAACGCCATCGTGAAATCGCCGAGAGCGCGGAAAAGAGCTTTCTCGGCGAAATCGGCGCCGATTTTCGTGATGCATATGAGGAGGAGTAAGACATGATCGATCGACGCGAATTTATCGTTGCCTTGGGTGCGACCGGGCTGCTTACGGCCTGTCAAAGCGCCGGGCCGCCAAAACCGTCGGTCATCACGGTGAAGCTGTCAGGGGCGGCCGGCATGAACCCTGGACCAGGCGGCGGCGACCGGCCAGTGACGGTGCTGGCCATGCGGCTGCGCAGCACCGGTAAGTTCAACTCCGCCGACTACTTTGCCTTGCAGGGGGATGCCGGCTCGGCACTGGCAGGCGATCTCATCGGATCCGACCAGATTGCCGTCGGGCCTGGAAAAACCGCGACCAAGACCATTACGGTTGAACCGGATGCGACGGCCCTGGGCTTCGTTGCACTTATCCGTGAGCCTGGCGGGCGAAACTGGCGGACCACCAAATCGGTTTCGCCCGGATCAAACTTTACGATCAATGTCACACTCGGCAGCGGCGGCATTTCCGCCTGACGGCCAAGGCAAGGGGAGTTCGATGCAGAGAGAAGCCGGATGAGCGATGCAAACAGGGTGCTGTGGTCCGAGGGCCTTTTTCTGCGGACCCAGCATTTCCAGCAGCAGGATCGTTTCTTCGAGGCGACTGTGCGCGGCGCGTTGCGGGCCGGCCAGTTGCATACGTTCGGCTTTCAGCATCTGACCCTGGATAAGGCATTGCTCGATGCCGGCCAGATCTCGATACTGTCTGCACGAGGCATTTTCCCGGACGGAACCCCCTTCTCCATTCCGGATCTGATGGACGCGCCGCGTCCGCTGCCGGTCACCTCGGATACAGGCGCCGGCCCGGTGCTGGTCGCCTTGCCGCTCGAGCCGGCCGGCGGCGTTGGCTTCGATCCGGCGCACGCGCCACCCAGCGGTGCGCGCTATCATGGACGGATTGTTTCGGTGCGCGATGCCGTCCAGGGCGGCTCAGACCCCGAAGAAATCGAAATCGCCCGGCCGCAATCGCTGTTGCTTGCACCCGGCAAATCGGTCGGCGGGTATACCGCCCTGCCGATAGCCGACATCAAGGGGGTTCGTGCCGATGGCGGCGTTTCGCTGGACGAGACGTTTCTGCCACCGGCACTGGTTACTGGTGCAGTGGCCTGGTACCGGCAATTGCTTCTGGAAGTTGTCACAGGCCTTGATCAAATCGCCGAGGCTCATGGCAAGATGGTCATGGGCGGGCCAGGGCGCAGCGTCGAAGACCTGTTGATGCTCAACCTCGCCAACGCGGCGCGTCCGCGACTGGCCCATATGCTGGCGCAGGATGTTTTCCATCCGGCCGAACTTTACCTGGAACTGGCCGGGCTTGCCGGTTCGATGGCGACCTACGGCTCGAGCGCGCGGCGACTGGGCGAGCTGCCGGCTTACGATCACATGGCGCCCGGCCCACCGTTTTCGGCGCTGGCGGATGCATTGCGCTCACTGATCCTGAGCCTGCGCTACATCGAGCCGAAATCGCGCGCGCTGCCCGTCATGCGCCATTCGACCAATGTTTGGAAAATCCGCATCGACAATCCGAAGCTGCTGGTGGCCAGCCGGATCGTCATCCGGGTCGGTTCGGAACTGTCGGAGGACGCGCTACGCAAGATATTCGTCAACCAGGCGACCGTGGGCTCGGCGGATGAATTCGAGGGACTGTGGAAGTCCCGCCTGCCCGGCATCCCGCTGAAACCGCTTCATTCGCAACCGCGCGAGATTCCTTACGACGGCGATCGGCTGTGCCTTGAGCTCGACCAGAAAAGCGAGCACTGGGCATCGCTGCTCGGTGCCCCAGGCTTCGTCATTGGCGTTTCGGGTGTACTGCCGAGCGAACCGCAGGTGGACTGCTATTCGGTGAACAGGTGAAACCATGAGCCGGGATGATCCTTTCGGGCTGTCGGAGGATCGCGAACGCACTCGCATCAGGCTGACCGGCACGCCGATGCCGCGACCGATGGCGGTATCCATGCCGGGCGGGCCGGTAAAACGCTCGCGCACCCACCCGAACGGCCTTGTCAACGCCTTCGCGCCCCTGCTCGAGTTTGCGCCTGAGCTTGAAAGCGCGCTGCCACCGGAGAATCCGGAAGTGTTACGCACTCGGCTGCTCGAAGAACTGGTTCGGGCACGCGACACGGCAATGGCGGCGGGATCGTCGATGGAGCGGGCCGATCAGGCAGCCTGGGTGGTGGCGGCCTTGCTCGACGATCTGGCCCTGAACACGCCCTGGGGCGGGGCCAGCGCGTGGCCGCGTCAGCCGCTTGTGGTCATGTTGCGCGGCGATGTCGACGCCGGCACGCAGTTCTTCACGCGGCTCGACGAACTGGAACGCCATCCGAACCGAGATCGCGAATTGCTGGAACTCCAGTATGACTGCCTGGCACTGGGTTTTCGCGGCAAGTATCGCGTGCCCGGCCGGTCGGGCGATCGCTCGCTCAATGCCGTTCGTGTGGCTGCGGCACGTTTCCTGCGCGATGCCGACGCCGAGAATGCGCCGCTGTCGCCGAACTGGAAAGGCGTCATCGCATCCGACGAGCCGCAGCGCTTCATCGTTCCGATCTGGGTGATGGCCCTGGCCGCGGCGGTCATCGCCACCGCGACCTATGTCGGGCTCTCGATAGGACTAAGCAGCCAGGCGGTGGAGCTTTCAGCGCTGGTCCGCGCCTTGCCGCCGCCGACCCGTGGCGACATCAGCCGCGTGTCGCCAACGGTAGATGTCCCCCCGCCGGAGACTGTGGATTTTGCACTGCTGCCCGAATTTGAGGCCGGGGCGCCGGGCAATCTGAGATCGGCTCTCAGCGGCACGGAGAGCGTTTCACTGGCCAAGCTGGTCATCCAGGCCTCCAACCCCGAACTGTTCCAGTCGTCGCGGCCAACGCTGACGGAAGGATTCGAGCCGCTGATCGGCTCGATCGCCAAGGTGATCCTGGCCAATCGTGACCTGATCGGCAACATCACTGTGGTCGGACATACGGACAGCGTTCCTCTGCAAAGAACCAATCCGCTGTCGACCAACCAGCGACTGTCAGAGGCTCGCGCCCAGACCATTGCCGACATGCTGGTGCAAAACGGAGTGCCGCAGGAACGCGTCCATTCCGAGGGCCGGGCAGCCACGGATCCAGTGGCCGACGACGGCACGCGCGAGGGCCGGGCCCTGAACCGGCGCGTTGAGGTGCTGGTCGAAAAGAGGCTGTGAGATGTTCATCCTGCGCTTCCTCTGGGCGGTCCTGACATCGCGCTGGTTGTGGACACTGATTGGCATCACGCTGCTTTCCTTTGTGATCTGGGTATTCGGGCCGATCGTCAGGGTCGGACCCTACGACCCGTTCGCCTCCGACAATGTGCGCATCGTCATCATCGCGCTGCTGGTCATCTTCTGGCTGATCTGGCTGATCGCTGCCCAGCGTCGGGCGATCCGTGCCAACCGGATGTTCGTCGCCGAAATCGCCGCGCCGGCCGTAGAGAAGCCACTCAGCCCCGGCGAAGAGAATGTCGCTGCGGTCGGAGCCAAGTTCGGCGAGGTCATGGCCGAGTTGAAGCGCCGCAAACTGGGCGGTCGCAAGTTCCTGCGCGAGATGCCCTGGTACGTGATCGTCGGGCCGCCGGCCACCGGCAAGACCACAGCCTTGCGGCAGTCGGGGTTGAACTTTCCGATCGACCTGACCGACGACCTGCAAGGGGTCGGCGGCACGCGCAATTGCGACTGGTTCTTTTCGGAGAGCGCCGTTCTGATCGACACTGCGGGTCGCTATGTCCAACAGGAGAGCCAACCCGACGTCGACGCGGTGGAGTGGCTGGGCTTCCTCGACCTTTTGAAGAAGCACCGGGGCCGTCGTGCGCTCAACGGTGTGATCGTCGCGCTTTCGATCGACGTGCTTTCGGAAGGCGACGACGCCATCAAGGCGCATGGCCGCAAGATCCGCCGTCGGCTGGCCGAGCTCAACGATCGCCTCGAAATCCGCCTTCCCGTCTATCTGATGCTGACCAAAGCCGACCTGATCAAGGGGTTCGAGGCTTTCTTCGGTGGTTTGTCGACGGCTGCGCGCGAGCAGGTCTGGGGGACCACGTTCGCACTCGATGCGCATGTCGATGCAAAGACTATCGAGCGGGAAATCGCGACGTTAGCAACCGAGCTCGAGCGGCGGCTGGTGCCCCGGCTGGAGGACGAAGACAAGCTTGCTGCCCGCGCCGAAATCTTCAGGTTTCCCGCCCAACTCGCCAGCCTGTCCGAGCCGATCCAGGTTCTGATCGAGGCGATGTTCGGCGAAAGCCGGTATGAGGAGGCCGCCTGGCTGCGTGGCCTTTATCTGACGTCGGCGACCCAGGAAGGCGCGCCCATCGATAGACTGACCGCGGCGCTATCTGCCTCCTTCGGCCTTCCGCCGCGCCGGGCGTTGGCCGCGCCGCGTGTCGAAAAACGGAGCTTCTTCCTAAAGAACCTGCTTACTGAAGTCATCTTCAAGGAAGCCGGCCTCGGCACCTTCGATCCGCTGGCGCAACGCCGCCGCGCCTGGATCTGGCGTGGCGCGGCCGCCGCATGTGCCGCAGCCGCCCTGCTGGTCAGCGGGCTGTTCACCTGGTCCTATTACGACAACCGCAACGCGATCACGGCCCAGGCAAGCCAGTTCGAGGCGCTGCAAACGCCACTGACCTCGGCCGCGGCAAACCCGGCATCGGTAGAACAGCCTGCGATCGATGGCGCCCTCAGTGCGATGGATGAGGTCGCAAATGCCCGCACCCCGCCGCCTGGCGCAGCACAGGATTTGCTGGGGCCATCAGCCTCGGCGGAACTGGTGCGGGCACAGGCCGACACTTACGACCATGCTTTGCGCAACGTTCTCGAGCCGCACATGGTGGCGCTGCTCGAGGCGACGATGTGGCGGCAGATTCGCGATCCGGACTTCATGCTGGGGGCGCTGAAGACCTATCGCATGATGACCGGCCTTTCTCAGATGGATCCGGACTTCGCCCAGGACTGGTGGGTGAACAGGCTGCCTGAATTCGCCGCGGCTGCCCCCTTCCCGACAGCCGACGCCGAAGAGCACCAGCTTGCCGCGATCCGTCGCATGGCGGTTGACGCCAGTTATATCGCCCCGGACCAGGCATTGGTTGCAGAGGCACTGAAAACCGTCTGTACGATTTCCTTGCCGGCGCGTGCCTATAAGCAATTGCTGGCGGACCCGGCGGTGGCTGCGCTCAAGGAATGGATTCCTGCTAACTTCGCAGGTCCCAACGGCGCCAAGGTCTTTGCGCGGCGTTCCGACAAGACGCTTCGGGTCGGCATTTCGGGAGCGTTCACCTATGCCGGCTTCCATGACGCCATTCTCGACCGGGTCGAGGATGTCGCCGCCCAGGCAGCACTCGACCGGGCGGTGTTCGCCGGCGGTTGCTCGGAGAATTCCGAAACCTCGGTGTCGGCCCTGTCAGAGGATATTCTGAAGCTTTATTACGACGACTACATCGCGCAATGGGACAGCTTCCTGCGCGATATGAGGCTGGCGCCATTGACCGACCTCAACGTCGCCAGTGAGAACCTCAAGGATCTTTCGAGTGCTGATTCCGCGCTGAAGCGCCTGGTCACCGCGGTGGTCCAGGAGACCGAGCTTACGCGATCCGATGAAGCGCCGGCAAACGACAAGGCAGCGGCGGCAGGTGGCTCGAAACTGCTTGGCAAGCTGGGCAAGCTTGGCAAGATCGTAAAAACCGGAGCAAAGCTTTTGCCGCGTGCGGGCTCTGCCGACGAGGTGGATCTTACCGGCAGTCTGGTGGCCGAGCATTTCAAGCCGCTAAAGGGCGCCATCGCCGAGGTCGACGGTCAGCCGCCGGCGCTCGACGCCGCCATTGTCGCGCTGACCGCACTGTCCAATGTGCTGCAGACGGTGACGGCCAATCCCGATCCTCAGGACGCCATCAAGAAGCAGGGCGGCCTCGCCGAACTGACTGGAGCGGTTGCCAGGCAGGCGCAGATCCTGCCCGACCCGATCGACGACTGGTTGGGCGGCATTGCCGGCGATACCAGCGGGCTGACGCAGAAGGCGGTCACCTCGGAGCTCAACGCCATCTGGCGAGCCGACATCCTGCCGTTCTGCCAGGCAGCACTCAACAACCGCTATCCTTTCAGCCCTGAGAGCGCCGTAGACGTCAATGTCCGCGACTTCGCCCGCCTGTTCGGACCGGCAGGGTTGATCGACACCTTCATAAACGACCACCTGATCAGCTATGTCGACACGTCGGCGCAGCCGTGGAAATGGCGCGCCGATTTCGGCCTCGATCCTTCGGCACTGGCCGCGTTCGAGCAGGCAAGGCGGATCCGCGATGACCTGTTTCCCGGCGGTACAGGCCCGCTGATGAGCTTCACGCTCGAACCAAAGGATCTGTCGCCCAATGTCGCGCGCGTGACACTCAACCTCGATGGGCAGAACCTCGTCTACTATAACAACGCAACAAGGCCGCAGCCGATGACGTGGCCCGGCAAGGACGGCACAGGCGTTATCTCGCTTGCCTTCCAGCCGATCGATGGCTCGCCCGAAATCTTGCTCAACGAGACCGGCAGCTGGGCGTGGCTGAGAATGTTGCGCAGCGGTCGCTTCACCGGCACCTCGCTGTCGGACGTCTACAGCCTGCGCCTGGGCACCAAAGGCATGTACGCCGATTTCCAACTCAAGGCGGCAAGCGTCGAGAACCCCTACAATCTTCAGATGTTCAAGAAGTTCTCATGTCCGCCCCAGATATGATCCTGCCCGGCTTTTACGGCAAAATGCCTGCTACCGGCGATTTCGTCACGCGGCGGCTGCCGGGAGACTTTGTGCGCGTCTGGGACCGTTGGCTGGCACAGCATCTTGTCCCGCTCATCGGCTCGGAATCCTGGGCGCGCGCCACGGCGCTGCGGTTCCTGACCGGTCCGGATTTTCTCGGCGGATCGGCAGGCGTCATCGTGCAGAGCGCCGACAGAGTTGGCAGGCAGTTCCCGTTGAGCGTCGTCGTGCAGCTTTCCGAGGCTCCCGTCGAGCTTGCCTATGCCGATGCATGGTTTGCTGAGATCGAAAACTTGGCCATCGCGGCCCAAGGCGGCGAGCTGACGCCGGACGAATTGGAGGGCGCGTTGGCTGCGCTACCGGTGCCGCAGGTTGAGCCGGGCGAAGAGCTCATCAGCGATATGGTGATGTGGACAGCGCGTTCGGACATATTCGACATTGATCCGCATTCACCTCAAACGACGCTGGAACAAATCTTCGCGGCAAGCTGGGAGGCCAGCTGATGCAGATCTGGAATCAGATGGGCTACCCGCACCAGTTCACGGCAGCAACCGATGTTGCAGGGCACGATTGGCTCGTCGTCGTGGTGAAGGGGACCTTCGATTTTCCAGAGACACCTGGCGGAGACGTGCGCAAATCGGCGGAACAAGTTCCTCTGGTTTTCGCCGACACCCAAACTGGCAAACCGGGTTATTCCGCCACACTCTGGGAAACCGATTTTGCGTTCCGCAAGCCTCGCTGCGACGTGATTGCCAACGGCTGTGCCTACGCGCCTGGCGGCCGGCCGGCCGAGCGTGTGCCTGTCGGCATCAAGATCGGCAACTGGTCGAAACTCTTCGAGGTGCTGGGCAATCGCGAATGGCGCGCGATTGGTCCGGTCTTCACCGCGACCTCACCGCAGCCGTTCCTGAAACTGCCGATCAGCTATGACAATGCCTGGGGCGGCGTCGACAAGCTCGACCCCGATGACGAATTGCCGGGGGTCTATTCCACCAACCCGGTCGGCACCGGCTGGTCACGCACAAAGAACCAGCGCTTCATTCCGGGTTTGCGGCTACCCAACACACAAAAAGTCGGCGAGGAAATCCGTTCGCCTTTCGGCGACTACACGCCCATGAGCTTTGGACCGATGGGGCGCGGCTGGCCCGGGCGCATCGAGTATGGCGGCACATACGACGACAACTGGACCAAGAACATCTTTCCGTTCCTGCCGCCGGACTTCGACGAGCGCTACTTCCAGATGGCGCCACCAGACCAGCAAATAGACCGCCCGCGCGGCGGCGAAGAGGTGCAACTGGTGAACCTGACGCCGGAGGGGCGCATGAGTTTCCGCTTGCCGAACACGGCACTGCCCATGGCGCTGTTCAAGGACGGAGCTAAGGTGGTCGACACGCTGGTTCTGGCCGACACAATCCTGTTTGATCCGGAGCGCCGGAAGTTCTCGCTGGTCTGGCGTCTGTCCCAGCGGCTGCAGCGCACGATCCTTGATTTTTCCGAATGCTGGATAGGGTTGCCTACGCCCGGCATGTTGTTGGCTCGAGCGACCGGCAAACGCTATATCCGCAAGTTCGATACTCCGTTGCACGAAGACGACGGCGTGGAGGCGGCATGAGTGCCAGCCTCGATATCGTTTCAATAGGCATGGTGACGGCCGTTGGCCTCGACGGGCCGTCAAGTTGTGCCGCGATGCGGGCGCGGTTGAATGGTTTTCAGGAGACGCATTTTCACCAGTCGCCAGAGGCTCGTTTGACCGGCGCGCCGGTGCCGCTTCCGCGCAACTGGATTGGCGAGAAACGTATGGCTCATCTTGCTGCCGGTGCGATCTCCGAGGCCTTCGAGGCAGTGCCACAGGCACGTGGCCAAACCGCGCTCATTCTTTGCCTGCCGGAAGAAGACCGGCCCGGCCGACCGGTGCGCGACAATTCGGCCTTGTTGCGGCGCATCGGCGACATCATCCAACTCGCCCCCCACGACCACTCCCGTATCGTGGCGCATGGACGTCCGTCTGGACACGCCGCCTTCGACCATGCCCGGCGGCTGCTGGCTTCCGGTGAGGTGTCCTATGTGATGATCGCCGGCGTGGACAGCTACCTGACCGCGCCGACGATCTCCCACTATCTCATGGAAGGCCGCCTGCTGACGGCCGACAATTCCGACGGTTTTATCCCAGGAGAGGCAGCCGCGGCCGTGTTGTGCACACGCTCGAACGGCGGGGCCTTTCAGCTTTTCGGACTTGGCCTCGCGCTCGAAGCGGCATCGATCTACAACAAGGAGGATCTGCCCATGCGCGCGTACGGCATGACATCAGCCTATGACGCAGCCTTTCGGGAAACGGGCATCGAGATGAGCCGGCTCGGCTATCGCATCTCCGATCTCGTCGGCGAGCAATACTGGTTCAAGCAGGCCGTGCTCGTGACGCTACGCCTACTGCGTGGCCGGCACGAATTTCAGGATCTTTGGTCACCAGCTGAATCTCTTGGCAACATTGGAGCTGCAGTTGTGCCGTTGATGGTTGGTATGGCTTGGACCGCCGCTCGAAAAGGCTACGCTGCCGGCAATCCAGTCCTCATTGAAGCTTCTTCGGACGCTGGAGCTTGCGGCGCCGCCCTATTCGGCTCGAGGAACGCCGCATGACTGTCTTCGCCAACGGGCTGGAGATTGCCTGCAAAGCACAGGCAAACCAGGTCATAGCGGCGTTCCCCTATGTCTGTTTCACGCCGCCACAGACACCAGCAACACCACCGGGCGTGCCGGTGCCCTACCCGACCTTCGGCTCCGATAGCGACACCGATAGCGGCACCAGCACCGTCAAGATCGGCGGCAAGACGGTTACCCAGAAGAACAAGTCCTACTACACCAAATGCACCGGCAACGAAGCGGGTTGCGCGCCGAAGAAGAACGTCATTACGTCTGTGAACACGGGCAAGGAGTACGCCCACGCCTGGTCCGGCAACGTGTTCATGGATGGCGAGCCGATCAGCCGTTTCTCCGACATTTCGTCGAACGACCACGCGTCGCCCATTGCCGGCGGCCCTCCCTTGCCCAAGGTCGGCATCCTCGACGAATCCGATCCCAGATGCGCGTTCCTCGGCATCAAGCCATACAACAAGCTGAAATGCGATCCGGGCGAGCAGAAGGAACACACGGTCGAGGTTCAGTTCTTTACAGCGGGCGGCGTGCGCGACCTCGTGCTGAAATGCTGCGAGAAATACGACGACAGGGAGGCACCATGCATCTGCATGAAGGCGAAATGGGTCGCTGGCGAAGGCGCAACAGCGCGTTCGGCAGGCGTCGAGGGACGTTCCGTTCTCGGCAGGACGACCAACACGCCCCACTACTACAAATCGGCTGAGGCAAGAAACTGGATCGCCAACAACCCGGAGGGAAAGCTGGGCGACTTCGTGAACACTTGCGTTGCCGCAACCGTCGACAACCTGGACATCCCGCCAGCGCAGGTCGCACTCGCGACAGAATGTCTTGAAGTCGCAAATATGAACTATTTGAAGAAGAGCATGAACAAGAGTGAGCAAGACGTAAAGGACACGCAGGTGTGCCACACGACTTGCACGCGCGCCTACGCGGAAGAAGAGCGAGTGGCTGGAGCAAAGAAAAAGCTCAAGAAACTAACCGTATCTGCACGACAGGTTGAGAAGGCGATGAAGCAACGCCCGACGGTCGGGTGCAAGCGACGCGCCGGCACTTGAAGGGGTTCAAAGATGAGAATGGACCGTGAACTGCTGGACATTTTTGCACAGGATAGCGACACGGCATACCAATGCATACAGGTCGCGCCGATGCGCGACGGCCGCGCCGCAATCCTCTTCCTGGTCAGTGATCCCGATTTTGTGAATACCGTGTCGGTCGTCTTCGTTGTCGATGATTTTAACCCGGCTACCGCCAAGCGAATACTTCTGTCGGATGCGTGGCTGATGTCTCTTTCCGCGACGCCGTCGGACGAACTCCTTGCTCTCGAGGCAACCACCCGGGTTTGGCGTTTTGCAGGCGCGAACTGGTCGAGCGAAAAGATCTCGGAGATCAGCCTCCGGCGCATCTGGGCGAAGGACCCGGATGGGCCCATTGCCGTCGGAAGCAAAGGGGTGGCTCTCAGGTTCCAAGGGGCTGCGTGGCGTCCCATACCACCCATTGTCCCGACACAATATTTCGACGTTCACGGCTCACCTCAGCACGGCCTGTTCGCCTGCGGCAACCAGGGCAGCCTTCACCGGTTGGCGGATTCGGGCTGGCTAGCGGTGGAACTTCATCGCCACGACCAGTTCCGCGGCATCGACGTCGCTCCCGATGGCACGATCCGGCTTGCCGGAGACGGCGGCGCCTGCCTCCGAGTGGCCAACGAGGAAGCGACGGAGCTTCAGGCGCCCGAACATGCCTTTTTTGCCGTGCGTAGTTTCAAGGGCCGCGCCTATTGGGGCGACGAGGTGGGGGTAAGCGTGGAAGCGGGGGACGAGCTACAGCCCTTCGAGGATACCGGCATCGGCTCGGATCTGCGCAGCGATGGCGACTATCTCTATGTCGCCGGCATCGACGCTGCCTGGCGCTTTGACGGCAAAACGTGGAAGAAGCTGACGCTTGTCTATGACAATGGATTCCGACTGGAGTGACGGCCTGAACGTGTTCGTCTACTTCTGGCCGCCTTTGCTCGACAGATACGCCCTCACCTTGGGCAGGTCGAGTTCCGCGATCCTCGATGGTGCGCCCTTGATTAGCATGCGCAAAACAAACAACTCGCCCGCTTCGGGATACTCGGCATAGAGCGTTTCAGCGATCTCCTGCCCGACCTCTCCTGCGATGCGCAGACCGTCTAGATGCGAGTCAAGCCGTTCCACAAGACGCGCGAGCCGCTCCTCGTCCATGTCAGGATTCTCGTCCGGATACAGCAGATGATGGTCGTAGACCGTCCATAGAAACGCTGCCATTTCGGCATGCTGGCGAACGATCTCGCGCAAGACGATCTTGGGCATCAGTTCAGATTCACTGACCCGCCACGGACCCTGTTCGTGGCGCTGGCATGGCTCGTCACATAGGTGCCGCGGATGGTGATGTGGCCATCCTTTTCCATGATAATCGTCGCCTTGCCACAGCGAAGCTCGATCCGCTCGTCGCCGACTATGGTCACCAGCTCACCATCGCGAATGACCTGCGGCGTCGGAGATTTGCGGGCAGGTTCGACGATTCGACCCACGATCAAGGGCCGCGCCGGGTCACCCTCCTGGAAGAGCAATGCGACTTCCGCCCCGATCATCGCCGAGGTGAGTTCAGTCAGGCTGCGTGCGGGAACTGCCGCGTCACCTGGATTGCCGGGAAACACGACCAATGGCGAATCAGAATTGAAGCCGAGAAACAGGCCGATCACCACACCTTCTATGCGTTCTTGAACCTCGGTCATGCCGGAATCCCTAGTTCTGATTTATCTTGCTGCCCTTCATGGTGATGTCGCTAGACGCCTTCACGTTGATCTTGCCGGACCCCTTTATCATGATGTCCTTGCCTTCTATGGTGATGGTGCCGTCCTTCTTCATCGTAATGGACGACGAACCGCATTTCAGGGCGATAGCGTCGCCTGCTTCGATCAGAAATGTCTTGGCGACGGTGATTTTGCCGTCCTCGCCGATCTGTACCATGCTGGCCTTGGCTATCTCCAACTGGAAGGCGCCACCGACCTTGGTGCCGTCGTCCTTGGCAATTTCCGTGCGCCTCCCCGCGCCAATCTGGCTGTTCTGATCTTTGGCGATACTGAACTTCTGGGTGCCGCCGATCGTCACGTCCTGATTTGACGCGATGTTCCAGCTGTCGTCGGCACCTATCTGATGGCTCTGAGCGGCACCTACGGTGACAGAGCGTTTTGACCCGATCGTGTTGGTCTGCGCGGACCCTACCGTGCGAGTCTCGGTCGCGCCGACGCTGTCCACGCGCGCTGCCCCCACGGTGATCGCCTGGGCTATGGCCACGGTCTGCGCGTGATTGGCGCCGATGGTCTCGGTCGAGTTTGAGCCGATGCTGATGGTCTCGTTGGACCCTACTTTCAACGAGCGGTTTGACCCCACCGTTTCCGTATCGTTGGAGCCGATATTCGTCGTCTGGTCGACGCCCACCTTCACCGTCTTGTTGTTGCCGACGTCCTCGTCGAGGTTGTGGCCGACGGAGTGCTTGGCGTCATGGTCGATGCGGTCGGACTGGTCGTGCTGCACTAATTTGCTGCGGTCGTTCTTGATCAGAAGGTTATGATCCTTCTGTGCCTGGAAGTTGACCAGTTCGGAGCCGGCCTTGTCCTCGAACATCAGCTCGTTGTAACCGCCGCCGCCTTTCGATGAGTCGGATTTCCAGCCGGATTGCGTGGCGTTGCCGGGCAGTCCGTAGGGCGGCATCTGGGAGGCGTTGTAGACGCGGCCGGTGATGATCGGCAGATCTGGGTCGCCTTCGATGAAGTCGACGATGACCTCCTGGCCGATGCGCGGTATCTGGATGAAACCCCAGCCGCTGCCAGCCCAGGTCTGCGACACGCGTACGAAGCAGGAGCTGTTCTGATCCTTCTTGCCCAGACGGTCCCAGTGGAACTGGACCTTCACGCGGGCATATTTGTCGGTGAATATCTCCTCGCCGGAAGGTCCGACCACGGTCGCCGTCTGCGGCCCGCGCATGATCGGCCGTGTCGTGACCCGCGGCGGGCGATAGGGCAAGGCCGTGGGTGCCACGCCAAGGACCACCTTGAAGTTCTCGCTGTCGACGTCGGCATGGGGTCTGTAGCCAGGGTCGAATAGCCTGTATTCGGCGCTCACCACCAGATACTCCCGGTTCTGGTCCTCGCGCGGAAAGCCGTCCAGCTTGAACGTGCAGCCTGAATACAGGCCCCGCACGGTTCCAACCGCGGCGATGCGCTGGTGCACCGCCTGGATTTCCTCGCGCCGGATCGCCGCTAGGCTGTCGCCGCGGCCCACTTCCAAATGCGCGCCGGGCTGCCGGTAATTCTCCCCTGTGGCCAACTTGTGACTGAACGGCTGGGCCGATTTGGCCATCAGGTCGGCGCCCGGTTTCTTGAAATCATAATCGGTATGGACATAGGCGCCCGGCCGCACCGAACTGCCCGGGATCCATTCGGTGATGTATTCGACATCGCGCCGGGAACCCTGCCCCTCGAAGTGGTAAGGCACTTTTTCATAGCCCGGCGCCGGCTTCAGCTTGCTCATCGCGTCGGCGAGCACAAGCGTGTGCTTGCCCTCGCCATGCTCGAAGAAATACAGGATGCCCTCGTGCTCGAGCAGCCGCTGCACGAAATCGAGATCCGTCTCGTCGTACTGGACGCAGTACTCGCGCGGCGGATAGGACCCTTGCAGGCGCTTCTCGAATTTTGCCGTGCTGTATTTCGAGAAAACCTCTTCGACGATTTCGATGACGCTCATGTTCTGGAAAATGCGGCAGTCGGTCGTATTGCCGAGAAACCAGAGCCATGGCCGGACGACTGCTTCGTAATAGGCCAGCCGGTCCTCGATCCGGGTGAGGCGAAAGTCCGACACGATGCCGCTGAACCAGCGCTGGGGGTCGGCTTCACCTTCGATGGAGACGGGGCCACCCAGCATCTTCAGCGGATCGATATCAGGGCTGGGGCTTACGAACCCGACCGTATAGGCCAGACAACGACTGATCTCATCTCGCCCGACGAGATGTGTGAAGGTCAACAGCTCAGCGCCAACTGGCGTTTGCACCACTGTGGCGCGTTGTTCACTCGGCATGGGTCGTGCCCCCTCCTGGGCCGGCAGCCAGCGCGGCGGATTTGAGGATCCTGTTCAGGAACTCGAAATCACTTCAGACCTCGATGGTTGCCAGTCCATGTCGAGCGTACCACATGTTTGTTGTGCTGGCCAAAGCGGACCATGAAAAGCTGGCCTAGTCTGCAGAGTCGGGAGTTCGCTCCTTGCGTTGCGCCACGTAACGCGAAATTTGGGATTAGCCACTCTAAAAACATGGAGTATCGTGTCGGGAAGGCCGCCAGCGATCACACAGGCGATTTTCGCATGTTAATCAGTCTGCAGATCAGCAATGTCGATGCCCTGCCCGCTGGCGTGTCGCCCGGCTACCGATCGCGTAATCGCAGCTTCAAAATCGGGCGCGAACATTGCGACTGGATCTTGCCCGACCCTGACAAGTTCATCTCCGGCCGGCATTGCCAGATCCGATACGAGGCAGGCGCGTTTTGGCTGCACGACATTTCGCGCAATGGCACCTTCATCAATGGATCGAGCCAACGCATCACCGGTCCGCGCCGGCTAGACCACGGCGACAGGCTCCTGGTCGGCCGCTACGTCATCTTTGTATCGATTGACGACGAGCACGCAACGCCAAGTCATGCGGAGGCCGACCGAGGTTCGACGCAACGGCACATGCCGGTCGCGGCCGATCGGTTGCTTGATTCCGGAGGCGAGCCTTTTTTCAGTTCGGCAGAGCGATGGCCCGGGCAAGCACCGCCATCGACATCGTCTCTGCCTGCGGCCGTCCCTTCGACGACAGACGAAGTGCTGCGGGAAATTGCAATCGCCGCAGGCATTTCGCCGGAATTGTTTCAATTGCGTGATCCGCATGAACTCGCTGCCGAAATCGGCGCAGTGCTGCGCACGGTGGTCGAGCAACTGGCCATGCTGCTGAAGGCACGTGCGGCTGCAAAGACATTGGCCAAGAGCCCACACCGAACGATGATAAGCTCCGCTGAAAACAATCCCCTCAAATTTGTCCCGGGCACCGACGACATACTCGAAATCATGTTCGCGCGGCGCAGGGCCGGCTATCTCGATGCCAGGCACAGCGTCGAAGACGCATTCCGCGATCTCAAGGCGCACGAATTTGCCACCTATGCCGCCATGCAAGCTGCGCTCTCTCGACTGCTTGACGACCTGTCGCCGGAAGCAATCGGCAAAAAGCTCCCGCCGACGTCGTTTACCTCGAAGAAGGCCCAAGCATGGGACGCGTTTGTCGGGACGTGGCGGAGCATGGAGGAAGCACACGAAAACGGCATGCTGGATATATTCTTGGCCTATTTCAGCGAAGCGTATTCCAAAGCTGACAAGCAAAAATAGACGGGACAAACAACTGCGGCGCTGTAGCTGACGAAGAAAAACGCATCGGCGCACCGCATCATGTTCCAATCGACAACATCTGCGATTACGATCACATACGACAGTTCGCCAAGCGGGTAAGCCTGATTGACCTGGGGGTCTGCGGCAGATGTCAAATTGCGGCGCCATAGTTTCTTGTAGCTCCGGACCGCCTTGCCGGAAGGACCATTGCCTGCCCTATCCGGCCAGGAAGGATCTGGCGCCTCTCGCACGCGAGCGCGGACACTGCATGGCAGCGGCATATCGGCGATGAGCTCGAAGGATGATCCTTTCGGCCCGGTCGGCAAGACCGTCATCCGCCCACGGCGCGGGCAGAATGCGAAACCAGCCGCAAACGATCCGATTGCGAAAACCGTCGGGCCCTCGCATGTCAAGGAATCGACAGTTTTCGATCCTGACATAGGTCGGCATATGCCGCCGGACTGGACATCAGGAACCATTCTTTATGAGGGAGCATCATCCGGTGCAGCGGCCGGAGCCGAGGCAGCCGGGTCAAGGCCGACCATTGCGCAGGAGGTGCTGCTCGGCGCCGCAGACACGGTAAAATATTCGACAGCAAATCCGATCCTCGCTGCGTCAGCACCATTGCTCGTCCTGTTCGGGCATCTCAGGCTCATGCCGGTCGAAAGACACGCGGCGCCATTGGCCGAACATATCGCCGATGCGATCGAGAGGTTCGACTGGACGCTGGAGAAGACAGACGTTCCCGAAGAGGATGCGCGGATCGCGAAGTATGCTCTTTGCGAAACCGCCGACGATCTTGTGGGCAACCTGCCCTGGGCCGGCAAGGACACCTGGGCACAGCACTCTATGCTGTCGCGGTTCTTTCACATCGAAGCCACTGGCGCCGGCTTTTACGAAGCATTGAACAAGGTGCTGGCCAATCCGGAGCCACACTTAGACCTGGTCGAGCTGATGCATGTCTGCCTGTCCCTGGGATTTGAGGGCCAGTATCGGGGGCTGGCGCGCGACGATACCAGTCTCGAACGTGTGCGGCGCGACGTCTACGAGACGCTTCGCTACTTCAGGGCCCGCGCTGGAGAGGACATCTCCCCCCGCTGGCAAGGCATGGCCGCGACGATGATGCCGCCTTCGACCCGCCTGCCGCTCTGGGGTATTGCTGCAGCGGCGTCAGCCCTGCTGACGGCCGCGTTCTTTACGTTGCGGGCTTTCATGACCGATGAAGGCGATGCTGCCGCCAGGCAATTGCTGGCGCTCAATCCCTCTACGCCTGTGACGATCGAGCGGGCCAGTGTGGCACCGCTTGCCGAACCGGCGACAGCTGCCTCGCCTGTCGCAACCGAGCAGATCGACCGCATCCGCTCGGCACTGGCCACGCAAGTCGAGCGCGGCGGGCTCACCGTCGTCACGAAGGGCGACTTCATCGTTGTTGAGATTAGCAATCTCGTGTTGTTTCAGCCCGGCAAGACCGAAGTGAAACCCGAGTTTCTCCCACTGGCCGCACAGATTGCCGCAGCCCTTGAGCACGAGCCAGGGCCAATCAGGATCGTTGGCCACACGGACAATGTGAAGCCACGGAAATCAAGCACGTTCAAATCCAACTTTGACCTTTCGGTCGCCCGCGCGAAAGCTGTTGAAACAATGATCGCCGCGAAACTTAGCGATCCCTCGCGAATAACCGCCGATGGCAAGGGCGAAGATGAGCCAATTGCCGACAATGCGACGTCCGAGGGCCGCGCCAAGAACCGCCGTGTCGACGTGATGATCCCCAAGGAGGAAACGCTGTGAACACCGCCGGTCGGAAACGCCCATGATGCGTTGGCTGCCGCGGATATTCAGCACGGCCGCGTTGGCCGGTTTCGCGGCGGCGATCTGGTTTGCTGGACCTTTGATCCGCTTCGCCGATATCCGGCCGCTGGGACCTGTCTGGTTGCGCGCGACAATCATCGGCACGATCGTGGCGACCGCGGCCCTCGTTTACGCAGTGCGCGTCTGGCAGGTGAGAAAGGCGCAAAAAGCGCTCGAGATCGTCATTGCCCGCAACGACGGGGGCAATGACGATTCACCGGTGCTCGAGGCGCGCATGAGTGAGGCCATCGCAGCACTCAAGCGGTCGAGCGGCAAGCGCAATTTCCTTTACGACATTCCCTGGTACATCGTCATTGGCCCGCCCGGCGCCGGCAAGACGACGGCACTGGTCAATTCGGGTCTGAGTTTTCCGCTTGCCGGTTCAGGAGACGCCCAGCCGGTGGCCGGTGTTGGCGGCACCCGCTCCTGCGACTGGTGGTTTACCGAAGAGGCCGTGCTGATCGACACGGCGGGACGCTACACCACGCAGGATTCCAATGCTGGAAGCGACAGCAAGAGCTGGCTTGCGTTTTTGTCACTGCTCAAGAAATACCGCACCAGACAACCGATCAACGGGGTTATCCTGGCCATCAGCCTTGCCGATCTCATCAGCCTCGATGACCAGCAGCTCGACGCCCATGTCGTTGAAATACGAAGTCGCCTGAGGGAGATCCACGAGACGCTGAAAATCCAGTTTCCGGTGTACCTGCT
The DNA here is from genome assembly GCF_042295465.1 of Mesorhizobium sp. ISC25. Lineage (NCBI taxonomy): Bacteria > Pseudomonadati > Pseudomonadota > Alphaproteobacteria > Hyphomicrobiales > Phyllobacteriaceae > Mesorhizobium > Mesorhizobium sp. ISC25. The sequence continues at coordinate 2,581,229 of NZ_CP135441.1, forward strand.
TTTCACCAAGGCCGATCTTGTTGCCGGCTTCATGGATTATTTCGGCAGTTTCGAGGAGCCGCGCAGGCGCAAGGTCTGGGGCGCGACATTCCAGACCACAGACCGCAACAAGAACATGGCCGGTGAGGCTCCGGCCGAATTCGATGCACTGGCGAACCGCTTGGCGGATGAGATGGCTGATCGCCTGCAGGAAGAGGCTGATCCCGTCGCGCGCATATCGATCTTTGGCTTTCCGGCCCAGTTTTACGCGCTCAAGGGCCGAATTGCCGGTTTCGTGACCAGCCTGTTCGATCCGGTCCGCAGGCAGGTGAATGTCAGCTTGCGTGGGCTCTACTTCTCGTCGGGGACCCAAGAGGGAACGCCGATCGATCAGGTGTTGGGCGTAATCGGCCGCAGCTTCGGCAACAATTCCCGCCCCCATCTGTCCGGGACCGGCAAGAGCTTCTTTTTGCACGACCTCCTGACTGATGTCATTTTCGCCGAATCCGGATGGGTTTCCTATGACCGAGCGACCGAGAGGCGGGCAGCGGCCCTCAGATATGGCGGCTTTGGCATCATAGCCTTGATCACAGCCATAGCCCTTGGCGCGCTCGGGATGAGCTTCGTGGCCAACCGCTCGCTGATCGCCTCCACGACGCAGGCGATGAGCCAATATCGCGAGACAGCGGACGCCCTGCTCAACAGCACGACGGTCACCGATGTCGACCTTGAAAACGTCATCGGGCCGCTCGACCAGTTGCGCAACATGCCGGCCGGTTTCGAAACCAGTGACTTACCGACACCGATCGCGGAAACGTTCGGCCTTAGCCAGCGGGAAAGGCTTCTTTCGGCATCGACAACGGCCTACCGGCAAGCACTGGAACGAATGTTGCGGTCGCGTCTGCTTATTCAAGCGGAGCGGACGGTCCAGTCGACGATGGCTGAGCCCGCCGCGCTTTACGAACCGCTCAAGATTTACCTGATGCTCGGCGGCAAGGCACCCAAGGTCGATGACGCATTGATCATCTCCTGGATGAAGCAGGATTGGGAACAGAACCGGTATCCAGGCGAGAGCAACCGGGAAGGACGCGCGCAGCTCGAAAAGCACTTACGCGCCATGCTTGCGTTGGATGATGCCTATGACCCGGTTTTCGAACTCAACCAGCAGCTTGTGGAAGCCGCCCAACGTTCACTCGGGCGCATGAGCCTTGCCGATCGTGCGTCCGCATTGATCAAGTCGGCGGTGTACGCGGCTGCGCTGGACGATTTTTCTGTTTCGCAAAAAGGCGGGCCGGAAGCGCAACTTGTGTTCGAGCGCGTCGATGGCGGCGATCTGTCGAAGCTCCGTGTTCCCGGTCTCTACACCCATGGCGGATTCAACAACTTTTATCTCGGACAGCTTTCGCGCATTGCGCAGACACTCGTCGACGACCAGTGGGTACTGGGCGGTGGCGGCGAGCAAGGCGGTATCGACCAGGAGTTGCTCCAGCTCGGCCCCGAACTTCTCGACCGCTACGGCAAGGAGTTCGCAGTCGCATGGAACAGCGTTCTTGATGGTTTGAAATTCAAAGCCATGCTGAACGACAAGCCGCACTATGTCGCGCTTTCCGCCGTTGCCTCGCCAAGCTCGCCGATCGAACAGCTTTTTACCGCGATTGCCGAGGAAACAGCCCTGGCGCGCGACCCTGTCTCCGGCGAAGAGTCGGGCACTGGGATACGAGCCGGCACCGTCATGCGCCAGTCCCAGGACGCCGCAGACATGGCCAAGGGCCTGGCTCGCATTGGCATTCAAATTAGCTCCGCAAAATCGCAAAGCCGTGCCGGTACCGGGTCCGCGAAATTTCAAAGCCAGAGCCCCGGGGCAAACATCGAAGCGCAGTTCAGGTCCTTCCAGGCTCTGGTAAGCGGTCTTTTTGGACACCGACCGATCGATGCGCTGACCCAGAATTTTCGCGATATCCACCAGAGCCTGCAACTGGCAACCGAGGTCCCTTCGCAGACGGAACGTGTAAACGCCAACCTGCAGCTGCAGATAGCCACCCTTCGCGCCAATGCATCGCGTCTGCCCAAGCAACTCGGCAGAATGGTCAACGCAACTGCAGACGAATTTGAGGGCAACGCGGCTGAAATTTCGTTGACGAATTTGAACGAGATGCTCGACCAGGCCGTCACGCAGCCCTGCGAGGAGGCGGTCAACGGCCGCTACCCCTTCGCCGGCGATGGTACCAAGGACATTGCGATGGCGGACTTCGCCAAGTTGTTCTCTCCGGGTGGCCTGATGGACCGGTTCTTCGCACACAACCTTGCTTCCTTGATCGACATGAGCGGCCAGGACTGGAGCTGGAAACAGAATGGGCGCTTTGGGCGCGACCTGTCGAAGTCGACGCTGAAGGACTTCCAGCTGGCTGCGGAAATCCGCAACGCCTTTTTCCCCTCGGGCGGATCAATGCCCTCGGTCAACCTGACCTTTACCCCGTTCTCGCTGAATGGAGATGCAGATGCTGCGGTGCTCGACGTCGATGGCCAGATCGTCCAGAGCAACCAGGCGGGCAACACGCCAAGCACGGTGTCGTGGCCGACCGGTCCGGCCTCGAGATCCGCCAGTCTTAGGCTGATGCCGGAAATGCCGGGCCGCGAATCCGTTATCAGCTTCGAAGGGCCGTGGTCGCTGAAGCGGTTGCTGGACAAGGCGACGATCACCAGCAAAGACGGAACTGTTGAGGCGCGCTTCGTAGTCGGCGGACGCGACGTCGCCTATACGATCCAGACCGGTTCCGGTCCCAGCCCGTTCTTCCTTCCCGCACTTTCCGCATTCAGCTGTCCGAAGGCGTTTTGAGAGGATTTGAGCCTCACCTGGGGCAACTAGGGTGCCAAAAGTCCTGCGATCACGGATTGTCCTTCCATCGGTGAAGTCGCATCAGAGTGAAGTCTGGGATAAAGCGCATTTGCCTGTGCGCTTGATATGCATTATTATGTGCATATATTGTGCAGTAATGAATTTTTGAGGTTTCCCATGCCGCCGGTTCAGCATGCATACAACGCAATGGTCTCCGGCTTCGTTGACAGCCTTCAGGAGCCTCGGACCCCCTATATCTCGCCCCAACGCCTGTCGAAGGCCCTAGGTGTGAAGATTGCCAATCTGGCGCAGCTAACAGGCGTCCATCGAAATACGTTGCGCAACCCTTCCTCCGAGCGCCTGCAGGGCAGGATGCGCGAAATGGTGAAGGTGATCTCGGCGGCGACGGAACTCACCGGCGATGTTGACAGGGCCATTTATTGGTATCGCAACGAGCCGATCGCCGACTATGGGCATCGCACGGCGGCCGAACTTGTCGCCAACGGCCAAGTCGAGGCGGTTCTCGCGTTTGTTCGCGATCTTGAGAATGGCGCGCGCGGGTGAAAATCTCTCGCGTCGGTCCCGACGAAATCTTTCATCGCTACCTAACACCCAAATGGGCCTTCCTCCCGACCAGCGGTGCGGGCGCAGCTTCCGACAGTGGCCGCTTCAATTGGCCGGGGGTCGAAGCGCTGTATCTGTCGCGAGCACCCCAGACAGCGCTCGAGGAATATAAGCAAGGCGCCAGTATCACGCCGCCGGCGACGCTCGCTGCCTACAAAATTACGCTTACCGAGGTCGTTGACCTCTCACAAGGTTTCGACCCCCACATCTGGAGCAGCGACTGGAAGGAGTGGGACTGCGCTTGGCGCCAGATTGCCCGTATCGACAGGAAAATACCGTCTTCCTGGAAGCTCGCATCAAGTGATCACCGGTGGGTTTCGTGGCATCCTGTTTCCGTCGCTGCGTCATGCTGGGGGAACCAATTTGGTGGCGTTTCCCGCCAATCTCGTCGACGGCGACTGTGTGAGCGTCCACGATCCCGATAACCGCCCACAATCAGTCGTCGTGGTCGTAATCCGGCGGTGGCTTCAGCTGTCCGAAGGCGTTTTGTGATGGATTTGAGCCTCGCCGAGGGCAAGTAAGATCGCGAAATCTAGTCGACTATAGGTTTGTCTTGCATCAATGAGCGGCATCAGCGAACGCCTGGTTGGTGTGCATATCCAGACCGTCGCCCTGTCAAACGATGCCTTCCCGATCCGGGCAAGCAACCGCCGCGGCCGGAGCCGGACGAGCAGCGTTCGTCGAAGGAACAGTATTGAGAACGGGCGTGTCGCTGCCGGCGCTAGCTGTTGTCTATTTGGCGGGCAGCGAGACGATTTGCCATAAATCTCGAGCACTGCTGCAACTTCGTCGAACATGCTCGATAAGGATCGGGATTCGCGCCCAAAGCTAGATTTCGATACTTTAATATTCGAGCCTGTGGCAAAGTGGCGCTAGCGAGCGCCTGAGAGTGCGCTGCAGAGGACGCTTCGAGAAGCGCTTGGTGGCAAGTTGAGCGATGTCGCCCTTTCCTTTGAAAGCTTCGGCGTGAGCCACAATGGCTGTGTCCGTGAGCACAATGAAGACAACTATCTGGTCGAGCCACGGACTGGCCTTTGGGTGGTGGCCGACGGAATGGGTGGGCATGAAGCCGGAGAGGTCGCTTCAGCCAGCATTGTCGATCATCTGGCCACGATCGGCATTGCCAGTTCCGCCCCGGATCTTCGTGCGCGCTTCGAGGACAGGCTGAGCCGCGCCAACGCCGAGATCCGCAAGATCTCCGAATCCCGCGGCATAACCATCGGCTCCACCGTTGCCGCCCTGTTGGCGATGGATGGGCGATTTGCCTGCCTGTGGGCGGGCGACAGCCGGGTTTATCTGATCCGCAACGCCTCGATCTCGCAGATATCGAAGGACCACACCGAAGTTCAGGAACTTCTCGACCGCGGTATGATCAGCGCAGCCGAGGCGCTCACGTGGCCGCGCCGCAATGTTATCACGCATGCCGTAGGCGTCAGCGACGAAATCGTCATCGATTTCCAGCAAGGGGAAATCATGCCGGGAGACATCTTTGTGTTGTGCACCGATGGGCTGACTGCGCATTTGACCGATGCCGAAATCGGCGCCGCGGTCGTGACTGCAACACCTCAGGCGGCCTGTGAGGCTCTGCTGAAAACGGTGCTGGAGCGAGGCGGGACAGACAATGTTACGATTGTACTGGTAAAATTCGCAAGCAGAAGCAATGGGCACCCCCCCTACCCTGATCTGTCCAGAGCGGAGGGTTGAGGCTGATGAGCGCCGACGACAAGACGCGAATATCGCCGCAACTGGCCAACACAGCCGTCGGCACGCAGCTCAGCGGCATCTACGAACTTGACGAGAGGATCGCATTCGGCGGCATGGGTGAGGTCTACCGCGGCCACAACATCCAGACTGGCGACCATGTCGCGATCAAGATCGTCCTGCCCGAATTTGCCCGCGACCCGACGATCTTGTCCTTGTTCCGCAAGGAAGCGTCGATCCTCAATCACCTCTCGCATGATGCGGTCGTGAGATATCACGTCTTCACGATCGATCCAGGGATCGGTCGTCCCTATCTTGCGATGGAATTCGTCGACGGCGAGTCGCTATACGACATTATGCGACGTGGCCCAATGCCGACTGAGGAGGTGCGCAAGCTCTGCCATCGCCTCACGTCGGGTCTGAGCGCCGTGCATCAGGCGGGAGCAATTCACCGCGACCTCTCTCCGGACAACATCATCTTGCCGGGCGGCGGGTTGACCGCGCCAAGATCATCGATTTCGGTATCGCGCGATCGGCGACCGTCGGCGGTGAGACCCTGATCGGCGGAAAATTCGCGGGAAAGTACAACTACGTTTCCCCCGAACAGCTGGGGCTATACAGCGGCGATGTCAGCGAGCAGTCCGACATCTACAGCCTGGGGCTGGTGCTGGTTGCCGCCCTGCGCGGCAAGCCGATCGACATGAGCGGGTCCCAATTCGAGATCATCGAAAAGCGCCGGACGGTGCCGGACCTGTCCGACATCGACGACGATTTTCGTGACATTGTTGAAGCCATGCTGCAGCCGGATCCGCGAGACCGCCCGGCGAGCATGGCGGAAATCGCCAGGATGACGCGTGACGAGGACGAAGGGACAACGCCGCCGACGTTCATCCCAAACCGCGACAGGCCGGATTTGCCACGGGCGGGGCAAACCCTTGCGCCCGATCCGAAGGCCTCGTCCCCGCCATCCAATGTTTTGGGCCATGACGCGCCTTTGGCGGGCTCGGGCGGGCAGCGCTTTGTCCCGCATGTCCGGCCAGCGCTGCTGTCCGAACCGCGGGCCTCACCGGTCGCCGCGCCGCCACGTGCGGTCGTGGGCGCTGTTCCCGGAAAATCCACAAAGGGCCGAGCCATCGCAATCTCTGCCTTCGCGACATTGGCTCTCGCCTCAGCTGCCGGCCTCTATTTCAGCGGCTTTACAACGCCCCCACCGCCGAGCGCCGGCAAGACCTCGCTTTCCGCGCCAGAGCCACCACAACCTACACCACAAGCAACAATGCCTGTCCCCGAAGCGTCAATTCCTGAGGCAGAGGCGTCAAAGCCGCTGGCGACGGACAATGTTGCGGACTCCCCTGAGCCGCCACAGGAAGTTCCAGCCCCAAAGCCCCAAACGGAGGCCACATTAGCGCCAGCTGAAAATCAGGCGGATGCCGCCGCGGCTCGAACGCCGCCGCCGGCAGCGTCGCCCAAGATGCTCCCGCAAATGCAGGAAACGCAGCCGTCGGCAAGTGGGGCGCAACCGCCCGCGGAAAACGCAACGCCGTCAATTCAGCCCGATACGCCCTCGCCGCCTGCCAAGCTTGCTCCAGCCCTCCCGCCGGTCGAAAAGGCTGCGCCGCCGCCCGTAGCCCAACCAGACACCGCGGCGGGCCAAAAGCCTGCACAGCAGGCAAGCCAGCAGGCGGAGGCGAAACCGGCCGCGCCAGCTCCCGAACCGGCTGCAGGCCAGGCGGATGCGACGAGGGCAAAGGAGCAGCAGGCCGACCTGCCGCCGCCCAAACACCAGGCAAGCCGGCCAGCGAAGGCGATACCAGCAGCGCCCATTCCCGAGGCGGCTGCACGCCAGGAGGATGAGACGAGCGCAGCAGGGCGGCAGGCCGACCTGCCCCCGGCCAGTCAACCAGAGCAGGCCACGGTCGCCCTGAACGTGCCCAAGCCGGAAGTTGCCCCGGTGATCGACGACATAGCGCAGCGTGTCTCGTGGGTTCGCGACTTCAGCGGTGGCGACTGTTTCTACGCCAGCGTGACGTCGATAACCGATAAGACCGCTGCCATCGAAGGATTTGGAACCGCGGTCCAGCCATTCGAGCAGATGCTGGCTGATTTCCAGGCAAAGTTCCACGTTGAGCCGGACATCAACGTGCGCCTCATTGAGCCGAGCCAGTGCGAAGTCACCAATTTCCTGCGCTTTCTGGGGCAGACTGCTGGCGAAAAGCCGCAGCTTGTTCTCGATCGAACATCGGTGCCAAATGGTACGCCGATCAGCGGTACGCTGGTGACGCGTGGCGGGCTCATTTCCAGCGTGCTGCTGATCGACCACAAAGGCATGATGTTCAACCTCGATGACCGCATGGTCGTTCAATCGGACAAGGCCACCTTCAGCATTCCGATCGGTCTCGGCGCCGCCGACAGGGCTGCAGGCAAGGCCGTGCCGCAGATCATCATGGTGATCACCGGCCCCCAGGATATCCAGGCGGCTGCGTTCTCCACGCCAATGCCGGCCTCGCAGCTGTTGCCCAAAATTGTCGAGGAAATCGAGGCCAACGGATCCAAGTTCTCGGCCAGCGCCAAGTATTTCCGGCTCGGCGGATAGCATGGGCGTCCGATGGAACTCCGTAGCTCGCGTTTGCCCCGCTCGTCTTCCGACCTGCCCTTAAAGCAGCATGGCCGGCTTCGAACCTTGCTTGCCTCGAGGGGCCGCATGAGGCTTGCCGTCATTTCGGCCGCCGCGTTGCTGGCCGTGCTCTCATGCAACGAAGCGCGCGCCGAATTCACTGTCTGCAATCAGACGCTCGACGTCGTCAACCTCGCCGTCGGCCAGGAGGTCGACAATGCCGACCAGACCGATGGCTGGTGGACCATCGGCGCAAATCAGTGCGTGAACGTCATCCGCGAGGAACTGACGAACCGCTACATCTACCTCTACGCCACTGACGTTTTCGGCCACGCGATCCTGACCGGATCGATCGAAATGTGCATTGAGCGGCGACGTTTCTCGATACGCGGCATCGACGAATGCTGGCAGCGCGGCCATATTGCCGCGCGATTTGTTGAAGTCGATACGCTTGAACAGGTGCGTTGGACGTTTTTCCTGACCGGAAGCAGTCCGTGACGCACGCTATCGACACCAGCTTCAAGGAGAAGAAGCAAGCACGCGCTGCCCTTCGCCGGGGCAGGTTTTGGCGCAGACTTCTTGCCGGCCTCGCCACGGTTTTCCTGTGTTCGATTGCCGCCGGCTTCTACCTCACCGCGGACTATTGGTCGTTTGGCGACGAAGACGAGGAGCTGCATGCGGTCGAAGGGGCCGACGATGTGCCGGCCGATGCCTCTGTTTATGTGCCTGCCATTATCGGCCTGGCGGGGGACCCGATGTGGATCACGCTCGCACCCGATTCCGCCGCCGCAACGAAAGGCCGCGTTGTTCCGCGTCCGGCCGAACTCGACCAGGCCGGGGTTTCGCCACAGATCGAGATTTTGTCCGACGTCATGCTTAGCGCCAGCGAGAAATTCATGACGACCATACCGTCGACGCAGGAGGATTTTGCATTCTTCCAGGCGCAACGAAAGACCGCCCCCGCAGCCCCCAGCGATCTGCAGAATAATCTTCAGCCATCTCCTGCCGCGGACGAACCCCCGCCTGCTGCCGATCAACAGGCCGAGGCCGATGACCCCGAGGCCGGCTGGGCTGAAACAATCGATGCAGGCGATGCAGCTCTTCCCGCGTTCCAGAAGACCCAGATCGAAAACAACACCAGCGTCGCGACTGTCACGAACGAATATCAGCGGTTCGAGGCGACGGAAGACACGTTCGTGAAGATCCTCAACGATCGCAGTTTGGATAGCGTTGCGCTCGATGCACATTTCTCGGCCGACGACGCCAAGCAGGCGGGCGTGGCGCTGAAGGCGCTCTTCGGCCGGAACGGCCTGGAGCCGGGCTATGTCGTGGCCATGCGTGGATACCGGCCGACCCGCGAGACGACAACGATGTCCCTCATGCAGGTGTCGATCTACGCCAAGAACGTCTTTGTCGGTACGCTGACGCGTAACGCCGCCGGCGTGTTCGTATCGGGGGTCGACCCTTGGGTACGCGAAGATCTGTTCAACTACTCGGGCGCGCCGGCGGAAGGCGGCCACAAAAGGCAGTATCGTCTGCTCGACGCGATCTACTCGACAGCGGCACGCAACAGCGTTCCGACCGGCGTGATCGGCGAAGCCATCATGTATCTGTCGAGAGGTCAGGATCTGGACGCCTTCGCAAGCGAGGACCAGCGTCTTGTGCTGATCTATTCGCAGACGCCACGCGGCAAGGACGAAGGCGCCGGGCGGGTGCTGTATGTGGGTGTCCAGGGCACGACAAAAAGTCTCGACTGTTTCGTCTTCCAGCAGGGCGATGGCCAGTTTGCATGCGTGACAGGCGACGATCAGGTCCGCTCGCTGACGGTCACCAACGGCATGGTCACACCGGTCAATGGGGTCCTGACCTCGACCTTCGGGCCGCGCAAGCACCCAATTCTGGGCACCGTTCGCATTCACAAAGGCGTCGACTGGGCGGCGCCCGTCGGCACGCCGATCGCAGCCGCCTTCGATGGCGAAATCAGCTTCCAGGGCGATGGGGGCGGCTATGGCAATCTGGTCAAGATTTCGCACGGAAGCGGGCGCGAGACGCGCTATGCGCATATGCAGAAATTCGCAATCGTGGGCGGCGTCGGCACCAAGGTGAAGGCAGGCGACATCATCGGCTATATCGGCACCACCGGACTGTCGACCGGACCGCACCTGCATTTCGAACTCTACCAGAATGGCGCGGCGGTCGACCCGCTGGGCACGGTTACCGCGGTCGCTTCGGATTTTTCCGCCGTGGAAACGCTCACCGACCGCATCGTCCATGTCGAAAGTGGCGGCAGTGCCCGTGCCAAGAACCCAAATTCTTCAGCGACCGGCGCCGGCCAGTTCATCACCAAGACCTGGATCCGGATGATGAATACGTACCGCCCCGAACTTGCACGCACGCTCTCGACCGCCGACCTGCTTGCCCTGCGTTATGACGCCACGATCTCGCGCGAGATGGTTCGCAATCTGGCGCGAGAGGGCGAAGCCTATCTTCGGGCGCGCGGTCACCAGATCACAGCCGGCCGGCTCTATCTGTGCCATTTCCTCGGCATGGAGGGCGCGCATCAGGTGCTGTCGGCGTCGGGTTCGGCGGAGCTGAGCGCCGTGCTCGGGTCAGCCGTCATTCAGGCCAATCCCTTTCTCACCGGCAAGACCGCCAGTTATGTCGTGGACTGGGCCGAAAGGAAGATGGGTCGAAAGCTCAGCCCAGCCACGACCGCGGCGAGCCAGCAGACGACGACCACCACTGAGGTCCGGCAGACATCTCCCGAGTTCGCAAAGTATAAACAGGTGATCACGGCGATGCTGAGCTCCGTTCAGAATGCGCTTTGAGCCAGGGCATGGCGCGGGCAAGTCGCAGCCGATTCGGAGACGCAGACCGATTGGTTCCCCGGGTCGGCGATTTCCCAACCAAGGCGCTGCTTTTCGGCGCCGGTGTGGTGGTGGGCGGCGTACTGAAGGACCGACAGCGGGCATTCAAACGACTGCCCTGCCCGTGGCAATGCGAGTTGTGGTTCGGAAACTGCCGCACAGTTTTCCGGCGGCATGCGCCAGCTTCTCGCTACTCGGTCTTTATGCGCATTTCCACGCGCCGATTGACAGCATCGTACGGGTTGGGGCTGCGCGGATGCGCTTCGCCCAGGCCGATCGGGTTGATGCGGGCAGCCTCAATGCCGTTTGATGTCAGGAAGGACGTCACAGATTGCGCCCGTCGCTGTGAGAGCCGCTCATTGTATTTTGCCGGACCGGAAGCGTCGGTGTAGCCCTCGACGACGAAGTGGAAAGTGCTCAGCCGGTTGTCCTTCAGGGCCTTGGCAAACTCCGTGAGCTCGGCGCGCGCGGTTGCGTCAAGTTCGGCGGAATCGAGCCCGAAATTGATCAGCATGTCGAGACTGGATTTGTCGGCGGGTCCGTCTTTTGCCTTGGTCTTGCTCTTGCACTGCTCCTCGGTGCCAACACAAATTCCACGCGACTTGCCAAGGTCGGCCGCGCCGGCAAAAAACTTGACGATGTCTTCTGATTTCTGGACGGGGTCGGCGTAAACATGGGTCGAGAAAACCACGACCGCCAACACCAAGGGTGAACTGGCCCACCGCATAGCGGTTACTCCTGTTGAGCATCCGATATTACCAACCGTGAACATACCAAATTCCGAAGCAATTGTCTGCGGGAAATACCGAGCCGCGGCTGCGTCGCCGGTCATCACCCCGCCGCGAGTTGAGACTTGACCCGCGCCGCGCTGCGGGCTTGAGTGCCCACAGGCTCTCGATGAAGGCGTGGCGTCATGGCCAACGGGCTCCGATTCAAAACGGCACGGGATCTTTTCATAGCTTGTCCCGCCGCTGCCCGAGACATGCGAACCCTTCCAACCGAACAGCGTTCGATCGAGTTTTGCCGCGATCTCCTCGCCGGGCGCGTTCCCGAAGAGGCAATCACCTTTTGTGCCTACCTGCTGCCGGATCGGGCTGCGGTCTGGTGGGCTCATGAATGCCTTGGGCATCTGAGCGAGCTGCTCGACGAGACCGATCAAAAATTGCTCGCACTCGTCAGCAACTGGGTCAGCGAACCGGGCAGCGCCCACCATCGCGCCGCACTGGGCCAGGCAACAGCAGCGCCGCCCACAACCCCGGGCGCCTGGATTGCCTTGGCTGCCGGATGGCGTGACAATGGCCTTGTTGCTGGCGGATCTGTCGGCCGCGCAGCAGAAGAGCCGCCGGCCTTACAGCCGTTTCCTGCCGCCCATGCCGTCAATGCCGGAGTTCTGGCAGGGCTGGCGCGTGTTGCACTCGCGGACCGTTTTGCCGTTCTATCTGCCTTTGTCGAAATGGGTCTCCAGATGGCCGAGATCGAGGCGCTGCGCCAATCCGCGGACGCATACTAGTCTCTCATGTTCCCTGTCAGCGCTGAAGGCGAGAGGGAACAACTGCTTGCGCGAGTGTCCAAAGGAGTCGGATTGGCTGGAACTGCACAGGGCCAAGGGTGGGCCCAGAGATAACGGTTGACCAGATTCTCATCCGCGGGTTGGCTACCGTCTTGCGTGTCTTCGTCTCGGTGCTTTCCTCGGTCTAGCGGGGGGCGTCGGGTGGATTGTGCGGGCCACCAGTCTCAGCCCTCGAGAATGAGGTCTCGCAACGTGCTGCTGCCCCTGCTCCCGCGATCTTGGTGTTCTCTGGGCAGCGTTGCCTTGACGGGCACATTTGAAATCAATTCGATGTACGAGAGCGTACCGAAGGGTCGTCAGGCAGTTCCTGCTCTCGCTGATCAAGCGCGGCTAGCAATACGGCAAAGTGCTCCGTCATTTCTTGATCGACTTCCAATCCTAGCCGCTTGCGCAACACCTGACGATTGCCACGAGGTCCCACTGACGGCCCACGCTTGGTGCACTTCATGAGTTCCTTGCTGCTGCCTGTGCGTTGCAGACGTGGTACGTTAGACTGGTTACTTCCGCCCTGACCAGGGGAGGAAACCAATCATTCGGTCACTCTTTGTCGGCTCGATCAATTTCATCAAGCAAAGACTTGTGCTCATCCGGAAGCCCCTGTTCTACCGGAAGATTTAGCGCCTTGCGAAGGTAGTCGCGGATGGCTTCTGACGTGATCCACCGTCGTATGAGGTCGGCGATAACCTTCTGTTTCTTTTCGTCGAACTCAACCATGGCCGGCCCTACATGCGAATAGGTCCGAACCTCCTGGTGATCCGATTTGTTCCTTAGCTATTCTTTGGTATCGAGCAGGACGGCCCTTCTATCATGTGTCGCCAGATCGATCACAATTTCACACAGTTCGAGGTCCGTCTCGTCTGCGTGTGGGCACAGGGCACGGATGGCCGCTACGGCCGTTCTAAGGGACACCACGTTGCCGTCAGACGGCCTTGACGGCTGCGGCAATAGCTTCAGGCGTAATGCCTCCCGGCGCAGCATCCATAATGGCCGACCCCTCGGTTCCCCTAGGGTCACCTTGCCGGTCGAACCAAAGTCCAGATCTTACTTGCAGCCGCCTTGCGCCCACTTGGCGAGCGCCACCTTGAAGCGCGTCCCAAGTGGGTGTTGCAGGCGCAGCACGGAGACATCGTTGGCGGCGAAATTCTTCGCCTGTTCGCACAGCCGAACCTCATCCCACTCGTGGCAGCCATTGCAGTGCTTGCCCTGCCATACCGCTTTGTCGAGCCCCTCCACAGGAGTGAAGAGCGGCTTGCCGGTGATCAGCTCGGCGATACTCTTGCCGTCGATCTTTGGATCTCCAAAATTGACAGGTCGGTCGAAAAAGATCGGATCGTCCGAGGCCAGTTTCGGGATTTTCTGCCGCAGGACATTAAGCGCAAGCTGTGCCTCATCGTCGCCTGACGAATTTGCGGTGGCGTTGCGCCCATCTGAGCCGCCTTCCGGTTGTTGCGGGGCAGTCGCCTCGCCGACGATCAGCGGCGCGTTGAGATCGACCCTGTGCAAAACGACCTCGGTGGTCAGCGAGACATTGATCCACGGGCGCTGCTTGCCGGCAGTTGCTTTGAAAACATCGGCGGTGACCATGTTCATCGCGTCGGTGATGGAGACGTTCGTGGCTCCGATATGGGCAAGCAGCGCCGACGTGAACGGGGAATGTTCGCTCGATCCGTCGAAGGCGACCTGATTGGGACTGGTGGAAAACGCGACCAGCGTGCCCGCGCCGCCATTCTCGATCGGGATTTCGGCAAGCCCACTTCTCGCTCCCTTGACGCCGGCGGCCTTTGTCAGCACTTCAGCCAGGGGATTGTCGCGACAGGCGTCGAGGAAAATCAGTCTTATGCTGGTCTCGCGCGACATTTGCCGCAAAATGAACTCGACAGGCACCGCCTCGAAATCAAGCGAGGTCTCGTCTTCCAGTGCGGCATCGACCGGAAGCAGGTAGTTGCTGCCTGAAACCTGCAAACCGTGGCCCGCGTAAAAGAAAAGGGCAATGTCGGCGCCACGCACCTGCTTTGCGAACTGCGCAATCGTCGTCTGGGTCTGCAATTTGGTCAGATCGAAACCGGAGACCACTTCAAAGTCCAACTTCTCGAGGCGGTCGGCAACAGCCTGCGCGTCGCGGACCGGGTTGGTCAGGGCCGGCGCATGCTGGTACTGGGAGTTGCCAAGGACCAGAGCAACACGGCGTTCCGCATTGGCCGCCGTCAATGTCAATAGCAGCGAGAGTGTCACCAGCCCGATCGCGCGCAGGGCACTGCCGACAATCAGATCGAAGCCCCACCGCCGGAACAAGAGGTCCTTCCTCAGTTGACGAGCTTGGTGGCGGAAAACTCGATCCGCCGGTTGAGCGCCTTGTTCTTCGGCGTATCGTTGGCCGCAACGGGCCGCTCCTCGCCATACCCGGTTGCCGTGATCTGCGTGCGGGCAATACCCGCGGCAACGATGGCATTGGCAACGGCCTGGGCCCTGCGCTCCGACAGCAGCTTGTTGGCGGCAGGCGACCCATCGGAATCGGTGTAGCCGGAAACCTCTACCTTCAGGCCGGGGCACTTGCCGACTACGCCAACCACCTCCGCCAGCAGCGGACGGCTTTGGTTGTCGAGCCGCGCGCTCGCCGACCGAAAGTAGATGGCCCCGGTGCGGGAGAGCACCGCGAACCGGTTGAGGCACTCCTCGTCGCTGAAGTTCGCTTTCGCGGCATCGGTGGCGACGGGTCCGACGTCGGCAGTACTTGCCGCGACTGTCTGCACGGCCGCGGGCTTGCTGCCGCCGGCGTTGAACACGAAATCGAACGATACCGAAGCGGTCGGAACAATGTTGGTCACATTGGCGGCTTGCTGCAGTTTGTCGACATTCGGCAGCAGTCCGAAGTCCTCGACATGCACGGCAACAGGCGTCTCCGAAGCGACGGAGACCATGCTGTCGCTGATCATGGTCACGACGACATTGGCCTCGAGATCCTTGTCGACCCCGTGCAGGTTGAGGCGGAATGGCAGCACTGCCTTCACTCTTCGCTTGGTCGCCAGGTCGGCAAATGCGGCAGGGTCCACTTTTGCGGTCAGTTCGGCGGACGGATACTTGAATGTCTCAAAGAAAAGGAACCGCATGCGGACATTGCGAAGGTCGACACCCGTATCGACGGAGTTGAGGTCAAAGGTGATCTTGGCCTCACCCGTCGAAGAAAGAGTGCCGGCTATGTTCCTGATCTTGTTGGTTTCAACGATCGTATTCTTCTTGACCGACTGGTAGGTGAGCACGGAGGCCGTCGGGTCGAGTGTCCAGTTCGTCTGTGCATTCGCCAGCCCAGGCAACAACAGCACCGATAGCGCGACGAGCAAGCCAAGAGTGTTTAGGGCTAACCAGCTTCTCGAGCCCGTTTTCCACCAGTCTTCGACGACTTCGAACATGGATCCCCCTTGGCAACAGCCTTCCGTGTCGCATTCACGACCATGCCGTGCCAAGGAGAGCATAGAACAATTGTCGAGGCTTGGCGAGCATCGGCCAAGCGACGGCAACGGTGTAAATTCCGCTCACGGACGAGCTGTCGGTTGCCTTTGCAGCAGTGACAGACGAGAAATTCGCCGTCATCGAGAGCCACACTCGCTTGGTTGATTTCCTGAGCCGGCCGACACTTGGACGGCGATGGCCTATCAAGCCGGATTTGCGACGCAACCTTCCCCGCGAAAAGCTACCTGTTGGTACATGCGCTAGCCGTCGCCGGGGGGTTAACGGAGCAAAATTCAAAATGCGCAGTTAGGCATCGGGGCAGATGTTGAGATAGGAGCGACCTATGCACTCCAGCGTCCCCTCTAACGATACGGCACGCGCCACCCCAACTACGCCGGCCGCGGATGGGCTAGCTCCTGCGTTGGCCCGCAACATTGAGGCTCTCGTCGAGCGGAGAAAGCGAGAGGCGAAAGCAGCTTCTCGTGAGGAAAGGGCCGCCGCCGCAATCAGCAGGTTTGCCGGCAGCATGATCTTCGTCTACATCCATCTTGTTTTCTTTGGCGGCTGGATCGCCTTTAACATTGGTGTCGTTCCGATCGTCCAGGCTTGGGATCCTTCTTTAGTCATCTTAGCTATGTTCGCGTCCGTGGAGGCAATATTTCTCTCCACCTTTGTGCTTATCAATCAGAACCGAATGGCCGCCGAAGATGACGCGCGGGCTGATCTCGATCTCCAGGTCAGCCTGCTGAACGAACACGAGACGACCAAGCTGATCAAGATGGTCGAGGAGATTGCGAAGCGTTTAGACGTCCAGACGGAAGCAGACGAGGAATTGAAGGAGCTGAAGCGGGACGTGGCGCCCGAAGCAGTTCTCGACAAGATCGTGGAGGCGGGAGATAAGGCAACTCTCAGCTGAGCTTTAGCGGCTCAGCGGCTACCGAGTTTGACCAACTCCTGCGTGGACGGCTGCCGTCGTGCCAGCGCCTCGGCCTTCCGATTGGAGACATTTGCACCGAGGACACTTTAGAGAGAACCGTCGCCGCGACGTTGTTGGCGATGTCCATGCCCGGGAACAGGCCGGCGACCTTGCAGTCTTCCGGGACCATGCCGATGCCGGCATGCAATACTTGAATACGATCTGCTCAAGAGCCGCGCGAGCCAGAGGTGGCTGGCGTTATAGAAATACGAACGCGCGAGCGCGTATCCGACCAATCCCAACATCGAGAGCACATAAAGGACTAGGAGCAACGGAACGGATGGTTGGTGGTCGACGGAGGCGTCAGCTTCTTCCTGTTCCTGGACGAGACTGTGATCCAGCCTGGCTTTCGTGACCACCGAATCGGCCGGACCACTTTTCTCGTCAGTTTTTCTTGAAATCGTCATCGTGATGTCTGCTCGGATCACTTGATCTTCGGGCAGGCCGCTCGAAAGCCATTCAAGAAGATTATCGCCATTGCTCTTGTCCATGGCGCCACATGTTTTCTGCCTCACTTATGTTCCAAATTCCTAATGTACGAATTCGACCAAGGGTTTCGCTCGGCAGGTCAATGGGGAGTAGCCCAAACCAGCATGCAAAAAACCCGCGCTTCCGGGAGAAGGACGCGGGGCCGATCGGTGCTACACGATCTGGCAGCAATTTTTATGAAGAGGGACTTGCTGCGTTGAGATGAACCGTCGCGCCGGCCCGGTGTTCCAGCGAGTAAATAAAAACCCGCCGCACATGAAGTACGGCGGGGCCGATCAAGCGCTGTTGCACCAGGCGGGGGATTCGGGTGGGCGGGCTTGCCAGGTGCGCGCGGATCAAGTCGACATTAGGCGCATGAGTGGTAACGCGTCCACCAACCGGCGGTTGGAACGAAATTCCGCCTCCAGTTTCGATCCGCAACCATTCTCCGGCCCGTTTGGAGGCGATCAGTGTGAATCGGCGTGCGGCGGAAGCGCGTAGCGCGCCGCGCGGCAGTCTTTCCCGGCACGAACCAGCTTCTGCGCTCGTCACTCCACCTGGCGCGCGGGAATGTCTGTCGAAACCGCTCAACCGCCGCTCGATCGTACGGAAAGCGCGCTTCGGCACCAGGAGCTGTCTGCGGTACAGCAGGGGCGTCGGATTTTTCCATCAGATTGCGAAGCACAGCACTGCTCCCAAACAACGCGGTGCAGCTCATTTGGGTCCAAGAACACCAGAACGCATGGTCAGAGCCGCAAGGGGAAGCCAATGAGGCGATCGGTGAAACTGCTCAACGCGCTAGCGTGGGGAAACCTTCGCCGCGCCAGACCGTTTATTCTGCACCAGGAGAGGCCCATTCATGCCCAGACGAGATGCAAAAAACCCAAGGGCCAGACGGCCAACGAGCCCTCGTTCGCGTCCTCTGAAAGGCGAGGAGACGGAAGTGAACCACATCGTCGAAACGCATCGGCAAAGGCCATTGCGGCAAACGCACACCCGGAATTCTGCAGTAGCGTCAAGAAAAACGGCGCCGGTGACACCAACAACTAGTTTCCATAAGCGGTCGTGGTGGCGTTGCAGCTGCCATAATCCGAGCGCGCCAAGGCCCATCCAGTGATCTGCGACATTAGATCGTTGTGGCCTTGGCGCGCATCCAGCGCTGGCTGGCGCAAGAGGCGATCTACGAGTAGCACATGATGACAGCAAGGGACGGGATGCCTTCGCCTTCGATCCCCTGTCGAGCCGGTCTGCAAGCCGTTCCAGGGGCGAGCTGGGACGACGAACTGCGGGCCTGGAGGCTTGGAGGTGGTGTCCCTTGGCTGCCACACAGCGGAATTGCCGCCCCGTACTTCGTTCACATGGTTCTATTACATTAGATTTAGCTAAAACATTAACAGCCAGTCGAGCAGCCCCCGAAAGCTCGCTGGTCAGGCCCAGCGGCCTCACCCCCTAACCAAGCTGCTGGGCCGCCGCCCCCAAGGGCGAGCGCGAAGTCGGCCGATCCCGCCGAGATGAACGGCCCCCTCGACGCAGCGGTGTGAGACGGGAGTTCCCGCCTGTGCTGGCGGCATCGCGAATTTTCTGAGTCCTGCGGTCTACCTGGACCACATGGTCACCGCGCACACACTGCGCGAGATCCTTGTCCGGCGTCCAGATGCACACCTTCTGCACGCGCTCATCGGCAGCCGCGCTCTGTGCCGCGGACGCCAGCGCGTCGTCGGCTTCTAGCTCGACCATCGGCCAGACCGCCACTCCCATCGCCGCCAGGGCTTTCTCAAGGGGGTGAAACTGCGCGAGCAATGCGGGCTCGATGCCATCCCCGGTCTTGTAGCCGGGCCAGAGCTGATTTCTGAACGATTCGATTACATGATCGTAGCCACCCCAATGTGTGTGGCGCCATTCTCGATCATTTCCAGCACTGTGTTCAGCACGCCGACCACGGCGCCAAACGGCTTGTCTTGGCCGTTGTTGAACCGGCGTTGGCCATAGAAGTGGCGAAACAGCTCGTATGTGCCGTCTACTAAATGAACGATCATCTCAATCCTCGAGGAACCGCTCGGCCGTGCCCGTACGCCCACCGCAAGCCATGTCTCTTACCGCAGCAGCTTACCTTCAAGTGCAGGCGCGGGCACTACTATATGGTAGCCCGCTGCGACAGCCCCTCTTTGACAATCACGATCTGCGCATGGCGCTGAAATAGCCGTCGACCGCGAAGCGCTGGTCAAGACTATCCTTGGCAGCTACGGCAAGGTCGGTAATGACACGCCGGTAAACGCAGCCTATCCTTTGTTCTCCGCCAACATTGAGCAGCGTGTCTACGATCCGGACAAGGCCGCATTCCATTGCCGGAAATCAACACATGGCGCAGACGTAACCCGCCTTTACGAGTAGTCCCTCGCCTCGGCGGCCTAAATCGATCGAAGCCCTCCACGAAGGCCGGATTGCGAGGTCACCCGCGGCCCGTCGTTCAGGAAACTTCCACGACACGGAAGACCTCCCCCGATCCTGAATCCCGCACAAGATCGACGCGCTCGCCATCCCAGTGGTAGTCGAGATGCCGGCCCTGAACGGGTGCCGAAGCACAATCTGGGTAGAAAAGGCCAACGCACTCGCCGTTTGGATGCCGGATGCTGGGATATACCACACCGTCCGAGCCAGCGTCCTTGAGGCTCTTCGCCAACTCTTGCGATGCCTGGTAGCTCTCCGGAACAAGGGCCGGATGGCCCTGCCGCTCAGGCCCTCTCAAGTCGTGCAGATCGGCATCAATCGAAAGAACGATCTCCCGTAACCGTGACGTCCAGCCAGCTTCTTCGGCTGTCCGCGCCATGAAGCGCTCGTGGTGATGGATAGTCTCGAACAGCGCCGTCTCGAAGACGTTGCCGACGTAGAGGACGCCAAAAGTGCCGTCGGTGAAGCGGCTCGGCCTGTCGGTGCTCACGTGCGTGAAGGGCGCCATCAGGTAAGACGCGCCATTGCCGCCGACCCTGCGCTCGACCGGAACGAGGTCGAGATTGCCGATGGTCGCCATGACCCGCGGGTTGGTCTTCTGCTCCGCGGAGATCAGCAGCGGCCAATCGGCCGGATCCGCAATGTCCTCGAACAGATCGATCGGCGGAAAGGCGCTGCGAATGATCCTGACAGCGCCTTTCCACTCAATTCGCGAAACCGGGATCTGTTTTGGCGCCGTCACCAGCCGCCGCGCTCGGCGTCGAGGTAGCGGCGGACTCGCATGATGTCGGTAAGTTCGCCGCCGAGCATCACGTCTAACGCGCTTGCCCCGGCAAAGGCGGAATTGCCGGTCCGGATCCACGCATATCCGCGTTGCGGCTCGGCGAAGATGATCCTGAGGCCCTTGTGGATGCCCATCAGGTTGGAGAGGCGCGCACGGCCGTCGCGGGATATCCGTCCGGGCCCTTCAGCCTTCCAGCGGCGGAAGGACCGGACCGGCATGTCGAGCAGGGTCGCCGCCTGTTCGTCGGTCAGTTCCCATTTGCCGAAAAGATTGAGCGCGGCGCGAAACATGGCAGCCGCCTCGTCCTGGGTAACAGATCGGCACGGAATGCCTCAGGGGCGGTATTCACGCGTTCAAGTGCTAGCATGCCGGTATCTCCATATGGCAGTGAATATCTCATTGTATGCCATTTGGCAATACGCGAGAACAGCGGAGCGCTGAAATGGTCGGAGCGCTCTCCGCAGCGGCAGCCAAGTACGGACCGTTCGCGGCGAATCGCGGAGTGTTCCGGAATCAGTGATTTTAGTGCCCGGCAGAACAGGCTCTCAATTGTCCGGCCAACCTGCTTGATGGCTTCCATCTCAGCGCACCGACGAAGCTACGCGAATATCGCGATGGAGAAGTGCCCCTGCCTGGTGGTCTCCAGGCATATGATGCCGATCGCGCAGAACAAGCCTGGAAGGCCGAACCGGTTGGCCGCAGGATGAAGGTCTCCCTGGCTCGAACCCGCGTCATGATCCTGAGGGCTGTTCCCTATCGAGATGGGATTCTCTGCGCAGCGGATCATGGCTTCCCACCGCATATTCGATGTCAGCTCGATATTTGCTGGCAGTCCGCCGAGCGACCGGGCTTGGTGGAGAGAACACTGCCCTCGGACTTAACGTCCACGATAGCCGGGGATCCTCCTGAAACCACCCACTCAGTTCACGCCTGATTAATGTCAGAGGATTCTCAGTCGCACCACCCCGCCCGTCAGCTTTGACTGGCTCCATAACACGTGTCTGCCCCCGCAAGCGCTTCGGCGCGGCGAGCTTTGTCCAACGCGCCAAGCCTTTGAACCGATGCGTAGAACCGGGGATAGTCGCCCGAACACAAGTCGAACAAGCGGAGAAAGGCCGGCACCCGGTCGCTGTAGACGGAAGTTGCGGCGAGCTTTGCATTGTTGATCGGAGCATCGAACCAGGCGTCATATCCGCGGTATCCACCCCATCGCCTGTCGCGCATCTGTCGGTAGCGCGTCCTCAGCCGTTCGATCGCGGCCGTCTTCGCGGCCCGCTTCTGCTCAGAAGTACCATTGCCGTCATAGACATGCCTAAGCTGGTCCCGGGTCTGCGACACCAGCACAAGAAATTCAGCTCTGCGCCTCCGGTCGGCTTCGTAACGGCGCAATCCGGCAGTATCGCCAATCGCCCGCAGCCATTTTCTCACACCGGTTGTTTCGACAGCGACAGCGAACGCTTCGTTGAACGCGGAATCGTCATGCACGTAGACGCGCTGGTGGGCCAGTTCGTGGAATACCAGCCCTGCAAGGTACGTTTCATCTTGGGTTAGCATCGTGCTTAGCAGCGGGTCACTCGACCAGCCCAGCGTGGAATATGCAGTTATCCCCGTGACATATACGTCGAGGCCTTGTCTTTGAAATTCGGCAGCGGTTTCAGTCGCAGGCTTTTCGGAGAAATATCCCCGGTAGGGAACACAGCCGAAAACCGGAAAGCACCATGTTCGTGGCGCCAGCGAGAATTCCGGCGCGGCGAAGACGGCCCATGTCACGGAGTCGCGACCAACATCGACATAGCTGCGGTAGCTGTTGTTGTCGGGCAGCGCCAGTTCATCGATAGCAAACTGTCGTATGGCGGCCGCCGATGCCATTCGGGCGCGCAATATCTCAGGGGTCGAAGGATCGTCGATCAGTTTCCCGACGTCTTGGCGCGCCGCCATGATCTGCACATGACCCTGCAAAGATTGCGCGTAGTAGGGAATACTGGTGCAACTGGTTACCCCAGGTGTCAGGATAATCGTAGCAACCAATCGAAAGAATGCACGCATCACGGTTTGCCTACAGCACTGCTCTCATGTCCCGATAGCGCAAAGTTACCTCCGGCCACGAACAGTCAGACCAATTTGATGTGTAGGTTAGACCTTCGTCCTCGGCAAGATTGGCCAATGCGATGACTCGCTGCTGAATTGCCGGCCCGCGTGTGGTGAGCGCGAAGGCGTCAGGTGTCCCCGCCGTCCCCGAGGGTCGCGGTCTACAAAACTAGCGTTAGTCGCCGAGCCGTGCCTTGCGTCCGATCGCGGTTATCACCGGCGCCTCCGGTGGGATCGGGCGAGCCGCTGCAGGCGCATTCGCAGCAAAGGGTTGTGACGTGTTCTCGTGACCCGTGAGCCGGCGCGTGCCGAGTTGGCGGCGTCGCGCGTCGGGTGCCCTAGCCTATTTGCAGCCACCTGCTCAAAGCCGCGACAGGAAGCCAGCCGCCAGCCTGCTATGTTCGACGGCAATCGTTCAGCTTGCTGCCGCCGACCGTTTGAAAACGATGGTCACCTTCGTCCCTTTGTTGGCGCTGGACTCGAGAGCTAGCTGCGCCTTGGCGTTCTCGGTCAGCGATCGCGCGATCAGCGCTCCGAGCTTGCCTGGCTTGGGCCACATCTCGCCTTCCGGCAGGCCGATTCCGTCGTCCGCCACTATAACCCGGCAGCCGTCGCCATCCACGACGCTGTGCAGCGTTATCGTACCGCCGTCGCGCCCCCGAAAGGCATGCTTTAGTGAATTGGTCAGCAATTCGTTCACGACCAGTCCCGCCGGCATGGCGACGTTTATTGAGACCGGATATGTATCCACCTTCATATCCAGCCGGATCCCCTCGACTGCATGCGAGCTCATCACCGCGGACGCGATCTGGCTGAGATACACACCAAGGTCGACCTCCTCCTTCGGCTCGTCGGCCGTTAGCGTCTGGTAGAGGATCGCCAAAGCGTCGACGCGACCGGCGAGCCGCTCAAACCGCCTCCGGTCGGCCTCGGTAGCGTTGCGGCTTTCCAGCCGGATCAGTGCGGTGATCATCTGCAGGTTGTTCTTTACCCTGTGCTGCAGTTCGCGAAGCAGTGTGTCTTTCTCGCTGACCCGCTCCTCGGCCGAGCGCTGATCTCCCGCCTCGCCGTGAGCCGATACGTCGACCAGGGCCACCAGCCGGAAGCAAACCTTGCCGTTGTCGTCCTCTATCTCGTTGGAATAAACGTCGACGATCGCGGGTTTGTCCTCGCCGCGCTCCAGCCTGAAGGTGTCGACCAAATCGGTCCCCTCGACTACCGCCTCGGCCAGCGGCCTGTCCTTTTGCTGATGGAGGCCTGTGCCTAAAAGGGCCGCCCAGTTTTCTCGGGTGAGCCTGGCGGCTGTCAGGCCTGACAGTTTCTCGAATTCCGGATTTGCGTAGACCACGCGCTCCTCACCGGCAAGGTCCGAAACGGCTATGGCGATCGGCACCTGGTCGAGGAATTTCTTGAACTGTTCGCTTTCCAGTGCGGTTGCAAGGTCAGGTGTATCAAGCAACTGCTCGACCGCCTCAGCCTTCTCTGAATCCGATGTCATTTGCGCGCCTGTTCTGTGCGGATAATATCAACATTGCGGCGCGCCTGCCACAGCCAAACTGGAGCTGCATCTCACGTTTTGCATCCCGCATCTGACAACAAGCCCTGCGTCCCATAACGGCCGCTCGTCTAACGTTGCGACCGGCCGAAGCAGGAGCGGCAAGGGCCGACTGCAATCCTGGTGCCCTGGAAGGGTTGAGGCGCCTGCTCCGTTGCATTAAGCTTTTGGTAACTCTCCTAAGTCGAGACCTAAATGGTACTGGCTCCTTTTGCCTGCTTAGGTGTTAGGCGTGATATCGAGGCGAGAAAGAGGAGAAAGGGACCAAAATGGCCAGCGTACTGAACGCTAAGGGTGTTCCACTCGCCTACAGCGGGTCGTCAGTGAAGTGGTATTCGGCGACGAATTCCGGCCCGACACTTTATGGCAGCATCTACAACGACTCGATGTACGCCGACGGCGGGGTCACCGTCACAATGTATGGCGGTAAGGGCGATGACATCTATTATCTGTATTCCTCCAAAAACAAGGCGTTCGAGCTGCCCAACGAGGGTGTCGACACCATCTCGACCTGGATGAGCTACAAGCTCCCGGCCAATTTCGAGAATCTGACGGTCACCGGCGACAAACACTACGCTTTCGGAAACGAGCTAAACAACATCATTGCCGGCGGCTCCGGCCAACAGACGCTCGACGGCGTCCGGGGCGACGACGTTCTCAAGGGTGGGTCCGGGGCCGACATTTTTGTCGTGACCCCCGGGAATGGCAGTGACCTGATCCTCGACTTTGGCGCCGACGACACCGCGCGCGTCGGAAGCTACGGCTTCACCTCCTTCGAGGAAGTGCACGCCAACATGGTCCAGACGGGAGCGAATGTCCGCCTCAACCTGTCCGATAACGAGTTTCTCGTGTTCGCCAACAAGACCATCGACCAGTTCACCCCAGGCCAGTTCGATCTGGCCCTGGACAGGTCGCATCTGGAACTCACCTTCTCGGACGAGTTCAACGCACTGGACCTGTGGAATGGCTCGAGCGGCACATGGGATTCGAACTTCTGGTGGGGCGCCGCGAACGGCAGCTCGCTCACGAGTAACAAAGAGCTTCAATGGTATATCGACACCAACTACGCTCCGACGCGTTCCGTTAGCCCCTTCAGCATTGAGGACGGTGTTCTCACGATTACCGCCGCCCAGGCTCCCGCCGCCATCCAGCCCTACATAAACGATTACAAGTACACGTCAGGTTTGCTGACGACCTATGAATCCTTCGCGCAGACCTACGGCTATTTCGAAATTCGGGCTGACATGCCCGAAAAGCAAGGTGTGTGGCCGGCCTTCTGGCTTCTTCCCGCAGACGGCTCCTGGCCACCGGAACTGGATGTCGTGGAGATGCTCGGTCAGGATCCTAACAAGCTCATTCTGACAAGCCATTCGAACGAGACGGGAACTCATACGACAGTGTCCTCGACGGCCTATGCCGCGGATACCGAAGGGTTCCACACCTATGGCGTGCTGTGGACAGAAGACGAACTCGTCTGGTATTTCGATGATGTGGAAGTTGCCCGTGCCGCAACGCCTTCCGACATGCACGACCCAATGTATATGCTGGTCGATCTGGCGGTCGGTGGCCTCGCGGGGGCGCCTGCCGACGGGCTTGCGACACCTGCGGAGATGCAGATCGACTACATCCACGCCTACGCGCTGAACGATTGGCTTATCTAGGCGCACCACCTGACGGCGGCGGTATGTAGACGTTGTCATCGAGCCTGATTTCGGGCACGATCCTTGCGCCTGGACCGAACTGGAACCGATGTGAAGGCGATGTCGCATTCCCATTCGTCCGAGCCGCCGCGAACAACGCTCGCTGCGGTTTTGGCTTCTTTCCGCCGCGCGATCGCTGGAATTGCCCTGATGAGCGGCGTCGTCAATGTTCTGGCGCTGACCGGCTCGTTCTTCATGCTGCAGGTCTATGATCGGGTCATACCCGGCCGCAGTGTGCCCACACTCGTCGGGCTGACCGTATTTGCCGGCACGCTATTCATTTTTCAAGGCGTTCTTGAGCTTGTCCGGTCGCGGTTGCTTGTGCGCATCGGGATGGCCTTGGACGCGCGATTAAGTGGGCAAGTCTATACCGCCCTTATGCGTTTGCCGTTGCGCACCAAGCTCCCAGGCGACGGCCTCCAGTCGTTGCGGGATCTTGACCAGGTGCGTTCGTTTCTGTCGAGCACTGGTCCGACAGCGCTTTTCGACCTGCCTTGGATGCCGCTGTATCTGATAATTTGCTTCCTGTTCCATTTCTGGATCGGCATGACGGCGCTGGCCGGCGCCATCGTTCTCGCCGGCCTGACTCTGCTTGCCGAAGTTCGCACGAGGGAGCCTGCGAAGAGGGCAAACAGCCAGGCGGCGGCGCGCAATACGCTTGCGGAGGCGACGCGTCGCAATGCAGAGGTTCTGCAGGCGATGGGCTTTGGCGCGCGCATCGCCGAGCGCTGGTCAGGCGTCAACGCCGATTATCTCAACACCAACGCAACAGCCAGCGACCTGGCTGGGACGCTCGGGACGATCTCGAAGGTCCTGCGCATGATGCTGCAGTCGGGTATACTGGCGATCGGCGCCTATCTGGTCATCCATCAGCAAGCAACAGCCGGTATTATGATCGCCAGTTCGATTATGATGAGCCGGGCGCTCGCACCGGTCGAACTGGCTATCGCCCATTGGAAGGGTTTTGTCACTGCTCGCCAGGCATGGACCCGGCTGAGCCAGCTTTTGGCCATGCTTCCCCAAACCGCCACGAGTGTCTCGCTGCCCGCGCCGGTATCTGCTCTTGCCGTCGAAAGCATCAGCGTCATGCCACCCGGCGAGCGCCGTGTGGTTGTGCAGGATGTCGGGTTCGCGCTAGAAAAGGGTGCCGGCCTTGGCGTCGTCGGACCGAGCGCGTCTGGAAAATCTTCACTTGTCCGGGCAATAGCCGGAATATGGCTCCCGATCCGTGGAACGGTCAGGCTCGATGGCGCGACCCTCGACCAGTGGTCATTGGAAGAGCTAGGCAACCATGTCGGCTATCTGCCGCAGGATGTGCAGCTGTTTGATGGCACCATTGCCGAGAACATCGCGCGCTTCGAACCTCGCCCGCCGTCTCACAAGATACTGGCGGCTGCGCGAGCCGCCGGCGTTCACGATCTCGTCGTCCATTTGCCTGAAGGATACGAAACTCAGATCGGCGAGGCCGGGGCGGCGCTTTCGGCGGGCCAGAGACAGCGAGTTGCGCTCGCACGAGCCCTCTACGGCGATCCGTTCCTCGTGATCCTGGACGAGCCCAATTCCAACCTCGATGCCGAAGGGGAGGCCGCGCTGGCGGCGGCAATTGAGGGCGTGCGGGCGCGAGGCGGCATTGCTGTGGTGGTTGCACATCGGCCGAGCGCGCTTGCAAGCCTGGATCAGGTCCTTGTCATGGCGAACGGCCGTGTCCAGGCGTTTGGCCCCAAAAATGAGGTCCTGGGCAAGGTAACCCGCCCGGGAGGCGTTCCTCTGAAGGTCGTCTCCGGCCCTGAGGAGGCGACACAGTGATGACGCAACATGCGGCATCCGCCATCGACCGGTCCATTCGACGCTATCTGTTCGGCGGTGTCGCGGTGTGCATGCTTCTGGTTGGTGGGGCGGGAAGCCTGGCCGCGGTCACGGAGCTTTCCGGAGCCGTCATTGCTTCGGGAAAGCTGGTCGTCGATTCCAGCGTTAAAAAGGTGCAGCATCCAACGGGTGGCGTGGTCGGTCAAATCCTCGTTCGAGAAGGCGATGGCGTGAAGGCGGGCCAGGTCTTGATCCGTCTCGATGAGACCGTCACCCGGGCCGATCTAGCCATCGTCAGCAAGAGCCTGGACGAATTCGAGGCGCGGCTGGCCCGCCTCGAAGCCGAGCGCGATGGCAATGACGCCATCGCCTTTCCAGCTTCGCTGCGCTCGCGACAGGGCGATCCTGAGATCCGGCGTGCGATGGCAGGCGAGCAATCCTTGTTCGAGTTTCGTCGCCAGGCACGCACTGGTCAGAAGGCTCAGTTGGAAGAGCGCATTGCTCAGCTCAGCGAGGAAGTTTCCGGTCTGACCGAGCAAAGGGATGCTAAAAGCCAGGAAATCAAGCTGATCGGGCTTGAGCTCGACGGGATGCGCAAGCTCTGGCACCGCAAGCTGGTTTCAATCGATCGCATAACGACGCTTGAGCGTGATGCAGTCCGGCTTGAAGGCGAGCATGGCAAGCTGACTGCGGCAATCGCGCAATCGAAGGGTCATACGTCCGAAATCCGTTTGCAGATCATTCAGATCGACCAGGATTTGCGCAGCGAGGTGGCAACCGAACTCCGTGATGTCCAGGCAAAGCTCGCCGAGTTGGTTGAGCAAAAGGTCTCTGCCGAAGATCAACTCAGGCGAATCGATATACGCAGCCCGCAAACTGGCGTCGTCCATCAGCTTGGCGTGCATACGGTCGGCGGCGTTATATCTGCCGGAGAGCTCATCATGCAGATTGTCCCTGTGACAGACGACCTGACCGTGGAAGCGCGTGTGGCACCGCAAGATATCGATCAGCTGACACCAAGGCAGAGCGCAACCTTGCGGCTTTCGGCCTTCAACCAGCGGATAACGCCTGAGCTAAATGGTGTAGTCAGTGAGATCTCCCCCGATCTCAGCATCGATGAGCGAAGCGGCACGAGCTTCTATACCGTGCGGGTCACACTGCCGCGCCCAGAGCTTACACGACTGAAAGGCCTGACCTTGGCGCCCGGCATGCCTGTCGAGGTGTTCTTCTCGACCGGCAGCCGGACAATGCTATCTTACCTCGTGAAACCTTTGGAAGATCAAATCCAGCGGGCATTCAGGGAGGAGTGAGTTCGCGCACCGGCCTCGGCCATACGTGCCGACACTCTCGACCGCATGACCGCAGGCGGAGCTGAAAGAGCAACGCATCGCTCCAGCGGAAGTTCAGGCTGCGGCAAGCCGTCGGTCGCGTATGTTGAGACGACTATTGCCGATGCGCCAATGTCGAACTCGTCATGGCAATCGGTGTGACCGGAAGCGCTCGCTTATGGGCTGTGCTGGAATGCGCGTGAAGTATGCGCGTGCGCGCCGCTTCGTTGATCTCCCGGCCTTCTAGGAAGTCATCAATCTGATCGTATGTGAGACCATATGCATCTTCGTCAGGCCGAAGCGGGACGAGGTTCTCCAGGTCGGCGGTCGGGATCTTGTCAACAAGTTCAGACGAAGCGCCTAGATGCATTGCCAAGGCGCGAACCCTGCGTTTGTTCAACCCGGAAAGAGGAAGAATGTCGGCGGCACCGTCACCGAATTTGGTGAAGAAGCCCATCAAGGCCTCAGCCGCATGGTCGGTGCCGATGACCAGCCCGCGGGTGGCGCCGGCGAGCGCGAACTGGGCAATCATGCGTTGACGCGCCTTGATGTTGCCAAGCAAGAAATCCTCGCGGCCGGCAGCGCCGAGCTCGACGCCAGTCAGCCTGATCGCATCCAGCATCGCGTCGGCAGCCGGCTTGATGTCGACCCGATGCACTTCGTCCGCCGCTATGGTGTCCAAGGCGCGCTGCGCATCATGCTCGTCTGCCTGGGTGCCGTACGGGAGACGAACGGCCAGGAATCTCGCGTCGTATCCTGTCATTCGCAGTTCCTCGACGGCGCGTTGAGCCAGAAGGGCGGCGGCGAGTGAATCCACTCCGCCGCTGATCCCCAGCACATAGGTGCTTAGGCCGGATGCATGCAGATAGGTGCTGAGAAACTCCATGCGCCGATGCGCTTCCAGCGCGACGTCGAAGCTCGCAGTGACCCCCAACGCTTCGATAATCATTTCCTGTTCTGTCATGCGCAGAGGTGCTCCCGATGTCACAAACATTCCGTCCAGTCGTGCGGCCACGAGGTGGACGGTGGTCACTGTCTCGACCTGCATGCCGAAGCGGCTCTCATTGATCGCCAGCATGACATCGTGGGTCGAGTCAGATCCGGAACATACCGCATCTGCGGCGATGACCACTGGCTTAGATCGATTGCTCCCATCACAGAGGCGAGCACGCGGACCTCCGTTTCCGCGCCCGACACGATGAGTAGTTCAATTCCCGCAGACCGCAGCCGAGCATGCAGTCACCCGTGCCAAGCAGACATACCGTTTGTCCCCAGCAAAGCGGGCGGCACGAACCGCGCCCAGTTCCGGAACAAGATTGATCAGGTGAGGATCAAGCCCATCGTGGTTCATCGTCTCCCACTTTTGGCTGATCGACGTGTTCTTTTCGGGAATTCCGATCCACCATCTGTATTCCTCCCAGTCAATTGAGCTCGATCCAGGCCGGCACGTGGTCGCTTGGCTTGTCCCACCCGCGAAGCTCGACATCCACGCCGGCATTGCGCAGCCGGTCGGACACTGAGGGGCTCACCAGGAGATGGTCCATCCGCAGACCGGAACTCCGATCGTAGCCGCCACGGTAGGAGAAATTCCAATAGGTGTAGATGCCCTTCTCCGGATGGATGCGGCGCACGGCATCTATCCAGCCAGCTTGGAGCATTTTGGCATAGGCTTGCCGACTCTCCGGGAAATAGACCGCGTCGCCCAGCCATCGGCTCGGCACCACGGCGTCGATCGGGGTTGGAACGACGTTAAAGTCGCCGCACAGAACGCTTGGCGCCCGGTCCTGGAGCAAGTGCTGGCCGTAGCTGATGAGACGATCGAACCAGCGCAGCTTGTAGTCGAACTTTGGGCCGGGCGCTGGATTGCCATTGGGCAGATAGAGACAGCCCACGACGATCCCATCCACCTCGGCCTCGATATAGCGGCTGTGGGTATCGTCAGGATCCCCGGGCAGGCCGCGTCGACGTTCCACCGGCTCGATTCCGCGGGCGAGGATTGCAACACCGTTGTAGGATTTCTGGCCGTGCCAGATCGCGCCGTAACCCGCCTCCCTGATCGCTTCGGCAGGAAACTTGTCGTCCGACGTCTTCAATTCCTGCAGGCACACGATGTCAAAGTCGCTTTCGCCCAACCACTTCAGGAGCACAGGCAGTCGGCCGTTGACACCGTTCACATTGAAGGTGGCGATGCGGGTCATTTGCACGCCCTCTCATGAAGACCTCGCGGCAGTCGGTCATAGGGCAACGTGGCCTATCCTCTGC
Source organism: Mesorhizobium sp. ISC25 (assembly GCF_042295465.1). Taxonomy (NCBI): domain Bacteria; kingdom Pseudomonadati; phylum Pseudomonadota; class Alphaproteobacteria; order Hyphomicrobiales; family Phyllobacteriaceae; genus Mesorhizobium; species Mesorhizobium sp. ISC25. The sequence goes on from NZ_CP135441.1 coordinate 2,612,282, forward strand.
GCTGAACCTCGAGCTCTTGATATCGCCAACTTCGCCGGCCTCCTGTGGGGCCGAGGCTCACTTCCTGCCCAGCTTGTCTTCGACCTTCTTGCGACTGTTGCCGAGCGACTTCACCGCCGACTTGACGTCAGCTTAGCTGGCGCCGGTTTTGCTGGCCTCATACTTCATTTCATGGTCCTGGCCACCGGCGACCCTTGCCCGGTCCTGGTTGCGTCCACGCGTTGTGCCAATGTTCGCCATTTCTATCTCCAACAATCGCCGTTCCAGTCACCAGACAACGCGGCCGGACTCTTCCGGTTCAATCCCGGCGGCGCGCGTGGCACGGAGCCAGCTCCCCGGCAGGGTATCGATGAGCCCATGTATTCGGATTCGGCACGTCTACCGTGGGCGGGGCCTAGCGGCCCGAAGCCCGGGAGGGCGATTTCGACACGGATGATCTTGCGCAGGACAGCCGTGCTCCTCTCGCTCAACACGTCACGCTCCGCTCGCTGTTTGCGTTCGCCCACGGCGCCGCATCGCCTGTCGACGTGTAGCAAAGGGCCTTCGTCGGGGAGGTCGACGCGTCCCAAAGGCCCACCATCTCCTGATTGGCGCCGTCACCTTCCGACTGGAGACATGAACATCAGAGATCTTCGTCCCGGAACTCCCTGGCCGGACGACCGTTTCGCTTGTGTAAAACAATGGAGGATATGTCATGGACTGGGATCGGGTCGAAGGAAACTGGAAGCAGGTCAAGGGTAAGATCAAGGAACAGTGGGGCAAACTTACCGATGATGATCTTGATCGCATCGCTGGCAATCGCGATCAGCTCGAAGGCAAGATCCAGGAACGCTACGGTATCGAAAAGGACCGTGTTCGGCAGGATATTGACGACTGGTATGATCGGCAAGTCTGGTAGGATCGCATCAGGCTGTCATTTACAAGAAGAGCCGCTGTTTACTTAACGGCGCTCGTTGGTGTGCTGGCAGTTGCAAGGCCAAGCCAGCTCGTGTTGAGACAGCCAGCGGTCTGACCAAGCCGCTGCGATCGTAAGGCGCAGACCGAACCGCATGTGAGTTATGCGCTGACCGGCTGCCGTCCGGCCTTCCGCGATAACGCCATAGGCGCGAGCGTGGGCGCTGTTAAGTTCTCCGGGCGGCGGACCTGATGTCCGCACGGCCGGCGCCTCCCGCCCCCGAGCTCCCAAACGGGCGCCGGCCAATCTCGTCTAGGCGGCAGCATTTCCGTCAAAGGCCGGTTCTCCCTGCTGTCTTTTGTCGTGTTCGGCGGGATGTCGATGACGACTGGCAAGTCTGGTAGGATCAGAAAGCGCCATCGGACGCTAGGCTCGTGCAATCCTTCTTCAGTCTGACCTGATCAACCCCAGCCGCCTCCCCCGCTTCCACCGCCACCGCCACCAGAAGGAATGACAGGCGCGGGAACAGGCTCGTCCTCAACCGGTATAATTACTTTCTTCCCGGTTTTTTGTTTGCGAACGGGCTTGACGACCTTCGGCGGAGGCACCCGGCGGAGAATCTTCGGCTGGGGCGTTTCGACCAGCGGCGTCGGTTCAACTCTCGGAACCAGGGAAGTGCAGCCCATGAGACCCGCCAAGAAGCCGGATAACGCTGTTCCAAGTATTGCTTGTTTCAATACTCTGCCCGCCATTGTCTCCTCCTTGGTCAAAACAAGTCCCGACGCGGATTGGCTTCTTCCCAGACTCGTCTGGCCGCGTTAACCAGTTGAGTGTCTTGTGAACCGGAGCCGGGAAGCTTCGATTTCAGTTCCTGTCGCAGCTGCCTCAACGCCGCTGTTTTTGGCTTCGGTCCGAACTTTGCCAGCGTCCTCTGCGCGTCCGGCAGTTCCTTGCGCACGTCAAGTGCGGCCGCAAGTGCAAGGAAGCGCACGGCAAGGGCCTGATCGGCCTTGTCGCCCTTTTGCATTTCGAGGGCCGCTCGATCGTAAGCTGCGGACGGATCACCCCGAGCGATCCCAATTTCGAACAATCTTTGCGCTTCTGCGAGGCTCCGTTCCACACCGACACCGTCCCGATGCATGCGTGCGAGGCTGCCAGGCGCATAGGGCTGGCCGAGATCGATTGCCTGCTGAAACAGCGCTAGCGCCGTATTGGGATCCTTCTCCACGCCCTGCCCGGACAAGTAATTGCGCCCGAGCAGGTTCATGGAATACATGTCCTGCCGCTGGACACCGGCTTGCAGGAAGGCAACAGCGCGGGCCGGGTCAGCGGTTACGCCGTTGCGGCCCTCGGTGAAGATCGCGGCCAGATCGTTCATCGCATAGGTGTGCCCCATCGCTGCCGCCTTGAGCAGCAGGTCCAAACCCTTGCCGGTGTCGGGCTTGACGCCATAGCCATTGAACAAGGCGCGACCCCACGACGTCATTCCGTAGGGATCGCCCTTGCCGGCGGCCGCCGCGTAGAGGGCGTTGGCCTGGGTGCGGTCGAGGGCCATCCCGGTTCCGGTCGCAAACATGTAGCCGAGTTCGAACACTGCGCGTACATGTCCCTTCCTGGCCGCCTCCTCGATGGCTGTCTTGGCTTCTTCGACCTTGCCTGCCGCAAGCAGCGCCCGCCCCAGTTCATAGCGGAAGCGCGGGACTTCGGGATAAGCCTTTACCGCGGCCTCGCAAAGCTCCACCGCGCTAGCGCCAATTTCATTCGGCAGCAGGCCGGGGGTGACGCCCTGCAGATCGAGAGGTTCGCCGGCAGCCGTGTCGCACGGATCGATCGTCGGCGACAGTTTCATCGTCGCGGGCTTTGATGAGTTGCTGTCAGCCCGGATTTCGAAGCCGACCTCGACCTTGGCTTCCGCGCCGATCTGCGGTTCATAGCGCAGTCGGTCGACCTCTCCGGCCATCAGGCGCGACTGCGGCGACAGGGTTCGATCAGGCAGCGAGAGCGTTCCCGTTGCCGGATAACTCGATACTTTTAGGCTGACGGCGGGATCATCGGTCGGGAAATCCAGATTCAGCGCAACTGGACCCACGCCCACGGGAACGTCGATGTCGCGGTTTTCGATCGCCTCGGCCGCACCGGTGATATGAATGCCACGCTCCAGCACCTGCTGCTTCTGCTCGGCCTCGAGCGAAGCCATGATCTGTTCGCCTTGCGCGCCTTCACCGCTCTTGACCCGAAACACGACGATGCCTTGGGTCTGGCCGCCCCAGTTGTCATGCGTCGCATAGGCCAGCATGTCGACCTCTTCCTGCGGCGCGATCCCCTTGGGAACATCCATCTGCAGACGCGGCAGATCCTTGCCCTGGATCGGCACGCCCAACTCGACAGGCTTGCCGTCCAGCATCAAACGCCCCAAAGCGGGCGGTCTTTCGATGCTCAGGGTAATCGTGCCACCATCGACATCGACGGGTTCAGGCAGGCCCAAGTCGACGGGTCCGACTCCTGAAAGCACGACCTTCTCCAGCACCGGCGGCAACGATGGTCGATTGCTGCGGCGCATCAGGACGACTTCGTCGATGAGCGATGAGTTTTCCCAGGGAACTTGGAGGCCATTTGTGGCCTCGACCACATCGCGGCGCACCGCCGCCATCACGGTGCGGATCTCCTGGTTCGGGGCCAGCGCGCGACGGGAAAATGCCGCAGAAAACGGGCTGAGTTCGCCGGCGCCGTCATAAGCCGCCGCCCCGGGTTCGGTGGCAAAGGCAATCAAGGTGTTCAGCGAGCTTCTCACCTGTGCGAGCCCCGTATTGCCGGCAGTGATGAGCTGGTCCCTCAGCCAGTAATTCTTGCGCGGAAACGGATTGTTGCGGCAGGCATCGAGTATGATCACCTGAATCTTTGATTTCGAGCGTAACTGTTCCAGCACATCGTTGAGCTTGATGGCCTGGACTTCGATGTCAGCTGCCTGCTTCAAGGAGGCATCGACCGGGATCAGAAAATTTTCGCCGCCGATCTGGAAACCGTGGCCGGAGTAGTAGACGACGGCCAGTTCTGCGCCGTCTGCGGCGGCAAGATAGTTGCGGAACTGCTCCTCGAATTGCAGCTTCGTCAGATCGCTTGCGACGAAGACCTCGAACCCTGCCAGTCGAAACGTTTTGGACACGTCCTCGGCATCCTTGGCCGGGTTCTTGAGTGCGGGAAATTGTCGGTACTCCGAGTTGCCGATGACAAAGGCGACCCTTCGGTCGGCGCAAGCGTCAAAGGTCGTGAAGCTCGCGAAGAGGAAGGCTGCGATGATTCCGCAAAGTCGGAGCATGGCAAATCCCTTGAACGCTGTTGCCTCGCCCACAAGAACACGGCACGTGGTAGCAAGGTCGGTCAGAGAGCATGCAGTCTGCCGAAACAAAAAGAGAGAAAGGCCGTCGCGACAGCGGGCATATTCCTCACTTGATCGAATGCTAAATTACATCAGCGACCGAGTGTCTGCAACGTCTGTCACACCTCCAGGCGTGCTCTTCCGATCCCTGGTCGCTCGGCTGGGTCGACTACGCGCAACTTACGAGCCCCACCAGTCCAGCCACAGCTGTCTGTGGCCAGACGTTCGACAAGCGAAACCTTGGCGAGGTGCTGCATAACCATCTCCCCGACCATGAGCCGTTGAGCTCGACGGATGGGTAACCAGCCTTCGAGCAGATGGTTTCGGTCTTCAAAATCATGATCGGTCCCAACCAGACGATCTCAAAAGCGATGTCGTCGTTGAACCGTTGAACCAGGCAACGCCGAATTCTCAGAGGAGCATGCTAGGTGACGCGCTGCGGAGACGCAGCTTTCCGTGCGCCACCTTGATAACGGGCGCGCCAGCACTCGCCGCAAGGCTCAGTCACACCCCTGTCGTCTTACCGAAACAACACTATTGCTGAATTTCCGAGACCGTTGGGTGGGGGGGTGCCCGAGATATCCAGGCTCACGCTCGAATTACCTGTGTGAAGGAACTGCCAGGCGACAATCCAACCTATTTTGGCTATCAATTTGAAATCATGCGTTCCCTTTATCCGAATTCGATGGCGTGGCAAGTATATTGTTCCATCAATGCGGTAATTCTTATTTCCTGAAAATGATAGCGCTGGTGTAGCGTCCGAAAGTTCGCGAGATCCAAATATAGCGAGCCCGGCATAGATTCCATCCTTGGGAGCCGATAACCGGACAGAACCATTTCCCGGCGATTGAATCATGCTGGACCCCGAGTCAAGATAAATGGTGACTTCGTCGCCCTTGAGATCCGCATTGCTATCGACGCTCACCACCGCTTTGTGAAAGTAGTGAACTCCCGGAGAGAGAATCACGTCTCCGTCAAAGCTGATGCTTCCACAGAACACCCGACCGGCCCGTATAGTAACACCGGAAAGTATCTGGTTGTTATAATCACAACCTCTCGGAGGAACAGGCTCTGGTATGTCGACCAGCGGGTCGGCTAGCAGAGGTTGGTTCGTTTTCGGTACCACGCTGTAGCCGCCTCCTTGATAGTCGCCCACGACCGAGATTTTTCCGGCGACGATCTTTCCGGTCCCAACGTGCCTCAGCGCGTTCGCGCTCGAGGAGTTCACCTGAACGCCGCAGTTTGAAACGGATACCCCCCCCGAGCCAATCACCGCCATGGTCCCGTCGGAGTCCGGATCGAGGGCATAAATGCAGTAATCTGGCGCAGATTTTCGAGCTGTTGCCGCCACTTGAAGCTCTATCGTCTGAATTCCGGCAAGGTTCATGAAGAGGGTCGGCATTCTGGCTGAGATTTCGACTACCGCCTCCCGCAATGCATAGGCAGGCGTGCTGATGTTCGCGTCGACCGCGAGATCGATCGCAAAGGAGCGATTTGCAAACGCCCAGTCCTTCGCTACCTGGACGGCTTCTTTGTTGCCTTCGTGATTTTCGACGGCGGCAAGAGCCGCCGAATCGGCTATTTCTTGCAACTTGGATTTCCATATGACGGCATTGGTAAAGTCGATACTGAGGCCTAAGGCCAAGCCAAGAGGAACAGCCATTAAGGCGGCTGCCACAGCAAAGTTCCCCCGCCGGTTGAGCAGCAGATATTTCAGTTTCGGCATGGAGATGCCCTCTTTCTGGAGAGCACTCTAGGTTGACGATAGTTTATATATCGCTAAATTAGCGTTCGCCGAACGATGGATTCAAGACTTGATATGAGCGGAAACAAACACTGGCTGCTGTTTCCTCATTTGAGGCCAAAGGCTTGATCAGTCTGATCGGACTGCAACAAGTCCCTTGCGGAATGCCCGACACCCGGCAAAATCAGGAGACGCCAGTTCAAGGGCCACCCGTTAGCGGTCGCGACAGCCTGCGCAAGCTCGAAAGTGAATTGCCCCCGGTCCAAACGCGTCTCTCCTTGGCGCATAGCAGCCGCGCCTTCGTTTAGATCGACATCGCCTGTGTCGTCCTCTCCCAGATAGATCGTTAGCGGCAAAGCCAGATAGGCCTTCAACTCCTGAGAGGCTTGATCCGCGGTATAGACGCAGCCCGAGGGGAGACATCCCAGCCCGTAGGCTGCGGCCTCCGCCAACGAGGGCAATACGTAGGTAGACGGGTTGGCTACCACCACTCTCTTTGCATCCGACAAGGCGAATGCGGCAACACGGGACATAAATTGACCTCCCGCGGAGTGCCCAAACAGGTAGTACTGCGCAGTCGGCAGCCCCTCTCGAGCCCTGGCCCAATTTACTAGTCCCTTTACGTACCAGACAGTCCACCGGTCCCGAGGTTGGATTGTGCCCGAGTTGACAATGCCTCCCCGCTGATAGCTCCAGCCTGGGAACCTCTCCAGGTCGAAAAGCGGTGCGATGACAATCAGACAATTTCGATCCGCAAGAGGCCGCGCGTAATCTCGGTAGGATGAGGCGGTTCGGCTCAGCCCATGGAAAACGAACAGGATAGACGGATTGGCACAATTCTGTGGATGATAGGTGTATACCGTCAACTTCGTGCCGTTGATAGTTGCTGAAGTTGAACCATTGCCTACTTTCCAGGCAAGAGCCTGGCCTGAGTGCATCAAGGCACAGCCCAGGACGGCTGCGACTAACAGACGGATTAAGAATCGCACCTGTTGCTCCATGATGATCAGCCACTAGTGCTAGCGTATTAGCGAATTCTAAACAAATAAAGACGCCCGATCGGTAAGAATTCGTTTCAGCAGATGCGGTTCCCTGGGCAAAAGGGCTCGACCCGCCTGGCTAAACATTGACGCGCATCCATTCACCTCAGCACGCGGGAATAGACAATCTAAGACATTTATCTTGGACGCCTGCGACCACATCGGCGAGTCCAGGCGACATCGCGAGCAACCGGTCGATTGTCTCGCGGCCAGCCGCTCCCCCCATCACCTTTGGTTGGTAATTGAGGCGAGGATCCCGATTTTGAACGTAGACGGGATAAATGTCTAAATCTATTTGCTCTATGCCAAAGTGAAAACAGGGCAAAATACACTCACCCTTGCTGTTTCCAGATCCAAACGCGAAGTTTCCAACGCTATATAATATCGGCCTGCCTCTATAGATTTCGACCGGCTGGAGGATGTGAGGATGATGGCCTATGACTGCATCAGCGCCCAGGTCGATAAATTGCCGCGCTTTCATGCGATCGTCCTCGGTAGGTTGACGCTGGTACGGTATACCCCAATGCACCATCACCGCGATCCGATCGACCAGCGGACGCAGTCGTGCGAGGTCCCTCTCGACGAGTTCGGGCAGATCTCGTGCGGAGCCAGGCAGGTCGCCCCGAGCCGCGGTTCGACGGTTCCAGTAGTATCCGAGAAGCCCGATGCGGACATCCACGCCATTAAAAATCGCTGGATCGTGCGCGGTAGCCTGGTCCCGGCCACCGCCGTACGATTTGATGGAGTGTCGCTCCAAAGTGTCGAGCGTCTCAAGAACGCCAGCTCGGCCACAGTCTTGAACGTGATTATTTGCGATGGTCAACGCAGCGAAGCCAGCACGGCGCAAGACAGAGGCTGACTTGGGGTCGACCTTATATGAGTAGTTCCGAGTGGTCTCTGCTTTGTCGGAATTAGAGGAGAACGGCCCTTCGAGGTTTCCTGTTATCAAGGCGCAGCGCCGTAGGATCGGCTTCACCCAGGCGAAAGGATATTCGGGGCCGAACTTCCGGATACGATGTCGCATTCGCATTCCCGTCATGAGGTCTCCAACTGCCGCCAGGTTGTAAGGGCCGCCGGCCGACGAGGAGAGGAATAGGTCAAGTTGGTCCGGATCTATCAGATCGACGTCATCCGGAATTATGACCTCTGCAAACTTTTCACGAATTTTTGCCACGTGGCGCTGTACTTTTTCAGACTCCGCGAGGCGATAAGGGAGAGACGGAACTGACGGTGATAGCAACGCATCAACCGTCGAAGAATTAAAACCTATCCCGCGCCTTTGAAATACATTTCGGATCAGCGCTTCGTAACGACCACCGAATCTCGTTCGGTCTGCGTAAAGCAGACATGAGGTAAAGTTCTCCGGAGACGACCTGACGGTGCGAGTTCGAATTCGGGAAGGGGCGTATGGGCTATCAGAAAGTCGCCCCAGCGTCATAAGGGCAGCAACGACTAACGAAAGGCAGGTAAGTTTGTCTCCCGGAAAGGCCGTGTGCAGGTCCCAGATTGCCCCCGCCATAACCTGCGTGACCAGCGCCTCCGGTGGCGGCACGGCGCCATCGTCCATGCGGGAGTCATTGGCAAGACTATTCGATGGTATAAACTCTGCATCATGACGGAGATGCCAACACCACAAGTAGGGCGTTGAGAGCATCGAGGCCGCCAAGTACATACTCAAGGCGTATTCAAGGGGTCCAGGCCTGCTAAAACTGGCACTCGGTGCGTGCAGCCTATCACTTTGGATATCGGCGGTATGACGCACCACGTGAAGTCCGAATGCCTGATAAATGAAGCTGGCATTGTGGGAGGGGTCGCAGAGGTAAGCGCCGCCTGCAATTCTTGCTAGCCACCCGTCCGTGGTGACCGTATTCCCCGGTCCAAACAGCAATTCCCCACAAAGGGGAATGGCAAAATCATCGAGATTTTCCATCCTTGCAGGATACCGGTATTTGACCCCTCGAACTGGCACATACCTAATCGTATCCTCGGGCAGATTCCGGTTACCTCTCCGTTGCGTCGCTCGGTGCGCATTGAGGATCGCCCTGACCTTGGGCAAGGGGCTCTCGCCAAGCGAACGCAGCGCTTCGTTCATGCGCCGAGCCATCAAGGAGACGTGAAAGTAAACATTAACCTGGCCAAAGCGAGCGGCAGCTTCGCAATCCGCCTCCTCACCAAGAATTCCGCCGCCAAAAGGTTTGAAAACATAGTTGCCGTGCTCATCGGGCAGTGCCTCGCCCATCTCGCCGGTTGGCCACTGCGTCTCGGCAACTGACGATCCGGGCAAGAAACCATTGCTAATGACGTCCACGTACTGCCCGCGCAGGCCCCTTGGCGGTTCGGCGTCTCGGTCGAGATGGGGCAGTTCGACTTCGCTTAGGCTCACCCGGCCGCCAGTAAAGTCTGAATCGCAAGACTCCCAAACATAAACAGACCCAGTCGCCATATCTATTTCCCCGGACAAGCTGCAGTTCCTTTGCGGATATCGCTGGCTACCAACCGAAACCAGGTGCGCCACTTAGGCTTCCGATCAGGTGACGGCATTGGCGCCGTTTACTCGTCCATAATGATCATCGCCGACGCAGCCGCCGCTAAATCCCATATGTCTGACACAGCTCTCTGCAATAAGCTTGCAAACGTTTACAGGTCGACCGTACATTGGGAAGAGATGTAATCCGAGGTCAGGGCGCGTATTGGCCTCGACGACGATGTAGTTCTGCGGCTCGGCTTCGCTCATATGATCCGTGCACAATATATCGATGCCGCCAACGTGAAGTCCGGGAATAGCGCGCGCTACGCGTTCCGCGATGCGTTTCATGCTGGGATGAGCGCGATTCGTCATTTCCGTAGTTTCGCCACCTGTTGATGCGTTGCTTTTCCAGTCCAAGGTGACCCTTTGATCCTGGGCCGGTACAGAGTCCGGCTCAAATCCCTGTGATCTGAGTATCACCTTTCTATAATCATCCAGGAATATTGGCCGCTTCCCGAGATGAGGGTTTTTCGAACGGATATCGTTTTTGGCATCAATGAGTTGGCTGACAGTTCTGAACCCATCGCCTATCAGAAAGGGGGGGGTGCGCATCGAAACCGCGACGCATTGTGCGTCGACCACTAAATACCTGGCTTCGTTACCCGTAAAACACCTTTCTACTAGAATATGACTCGATGCTAATTGCAGCGCGGCGCTCCACGCCACCTCAAATGTCTCTGGCGTCACGTTGACGGAAACGCCACGCCCCTTGTTTCCATCGGAAGGCTTCACAACAGCTGTTCCGAATTCAACGACTTTTTGGCGCGCGCTCTCTTTGTTGCGGATCCCGAAGGCCTTGCCATCGGCGAAGCTTACCCCCGCTTGCCTGAATGCCGCTCGTGCCAGTCTCTTATCCTTTAGCATGCGGTACGCAGTAAGGGCAGTGAAGCTGGTTTCCTCTTTCACCAGTAGGCATTTCTGAGTCCCGCTGGAAGCGATGAGCATTGGTCCCCGCCTCCGGGTTCGCAGTCCCAGCTTACGGAACTCCGAAATGAACAGTTTTATAGTGTCAAATTCGTCTGTATCTGCGAATGTATTCAGCTCGACTGCAGGGTCCGGCACAGATCAACACCTCCCAACGAAACACGTCTATTCGCTCTATGCCGACCGGCTTGCCCTCTGCCCCTTCCGTGGGGTTGGCTCATTGTTGCTGGTTGCCAAATTGTTGAGGTCATCTGGCTCATTGAGCTCTTGCCGAGCGCTTTCTAATGCCTTCGCTGCAGATCCCTCCTTAATCACCTTAAGTTCTTCCGCGACCATATTCGATTTTGTGAGATGCCACTTGTCGAGGGAGGCGGCGCGCACAAAGCCGTAAGCCGATGGCATACGGAACATCAGCCAGCCCAGCTTCGACAATTCCTCTGTGAAGCCTCTCACGAAGGCTTGCCCGCCAACACGCCGTCCAGTTAGGCGCCTGAATGTCTTGTACGACATTCTTGCACGGGTTCGCGGCTGTCCCGCTTTGTTTGTGGTGCGTTTCAAGGTCAAAGCAACGAGTGTCGCCGCATCACTTAGCGAAACACTCGGTGTGGCAGTTGACGAAACAGTATCCATAATCTTACTCTCCTTTGCTTCAGCAGAATCGATAAAATCATAACTGCTATTGAACGTCTTTCGTCTCGGGCCGAGCCGAAGGAAACGGGGCCACTTCATCGAACCAGCCATCCTTTTTTGCCAAATACGACATTGCCATTGCGTGCATGGCAGCCCTTACTTGCGGTGGCCGCGACAGTGACATAGATGTGACGGGTTCCGCGGCTAGCTCACCAGATCTCGACACGAGCGCCATTTTGGCACCCGATCCGTCAGCGCTCCATCTCAAAGCTAGAACCAAGCCGCCACTCTGTAGGTGCCGACGTAGACCGGTACCAATATCAGGCTCGGCACTGACCAATATTAGTCGTGTGATCGGCAAAGTCGACAGTGCACGGCGAGACCATTCATCTTCGCTATCGACAATGAAATAGCCCTGGTTGCCTCGCTGCAGCACCCGCTGAGTGAGATCTTCGAGAACTGTACCATGATCTGCATCTGTTGGAGTCATTGAGACCGCACGGCAAGCACCCAGACAAAGACCGCTCGCCCAAAGTCTGTCCGGAGAGGCTGCATAAACAAGAGCTTCCAGGAACGGGTCTCTGGCCAGCATTTGGGGCGTTGTCCGCCGGCCAAATTCCTGGGGTACCGTGTTGATGTAAGCGCCTCTTTTCGACAAGAGACCAACTCTTCGCCCTTCCGCTTGGAAGCGGTGATCGATTGCTGTCGCCACCATACCTGTGTGTCGATCGCCAATGACGAGTACGGTGGCAATTTCCGACGAGCCCGGCTCATTGTACATATTGGCCAGGATGACCTCGCTCACATCTCTCGAGACCCCCGCTCGCGGCCAAAGATGAAACTCGATCCCCGGCCGTGCATTTACCTCGATGACAGTACATCCGACCTCTTTGTAAGATCTTGCAATGTCGGGCATGATGAGATCTAGCCCGGCAATACTGAGGCCAATGACCCTGGCGATGCGCTCGCATAGTTGCATGTTATCTGGATGAACGGAGCTTGTAACATCGACCGGGACGCCTCCGCGGGCGAGGTGACCGGTAGGCCGGAGAACCAAAGGTTGCCCGGAAATTGGGACGGACTCCAGCGTAAGACGATGCAAGGCTAGGTGCCGTAGCAGCTCATCGTCAATTTCTACAGTCGAAAGACGCCTCCCGTCTCTGTCCGGTTCCCGATTCAAATCATGAATCAAGTCAAGTATCGTTTTTTCACCGTCGCCCACGACTTGAGGCGGGCAACACATGACCGCTGCCACGAGATGAGAGTCAACGACTGTCGCCCGAAATTCCGGGCCGGCGATGAACTGCTCAACCAAGACGCCATACCGCTCTGAGTGGGGGATATCGTGCGCTATGTCGAATGCCGCCTCAACTGCACGGCGTCCCCGCAGTTTAACCGAAACCCCCCGCCCCTGATTTCCCTGAGCCGGTTTCACGACCACGGTCTTACCGAGCTGTTTGGCGGCAGCGACTGCCTCAGATTTGGTGCGAACGGTGATTTGACGGGGTACTTGGATCCCCGCTTGCGCCAAAAGTCTGTTGCCCAGCCTTTTGTCCAAGGCCACCTTCGCCGACGCAAACGATGTAGAACCTGATATCGTCGAGAACAGCTGCTTCTGGTGCTTGCCTTGGCCAAGACGAAGGTGATTACGGGCAACGAACTCGAACGGGATGCGATTTCTCTTAGCTGCAGCGACCAGCACAGCGGTCGAATTTGAAAGACGCCGTTTGTTCGCCCTTTCCAGGTTCAGCTCTCGAGCCTGAGTGTATTTCGGCCCCCCTTCCTCGCCTCGCGCCGCCTCACCAATCGCTTCAACGACGGCCGAAGCAGCCGCGCGCGACATCTGCGGGTCATCCGACTCCCAAACGATTGCAATATGGCTTTCGGACGGACTGCCTACTAGCGACGCCACCGGCGAAAACGAATAGAAATTCATCGCGCGGCGAAGCTCAAGATCGGCGGACAGGATGGCATCGGCGATGTACCGAGGGACCAAAGCGTCTTGTGTACAGCCGGGAAACATTTCGGACAGCGCTGAGCGACCCAGCGCAGGAAAATCAGAGATGCGACTGACTGCTAGCCGCCCGATATCCAGGGTTAATTTGACCACCGTGTTCGTGCTATGCACATTAAGGCCCGATAGCACCTTAAAACTGGTAATCTCGATTTTTCCCAACGCTTCAGATAGGCTGACCATAACCCCACTTTTGCCCCCGGATGTTCACGCTCCGCCTGGTTTTCGACCGTCTCCCACAATACAGACTTCCTGACCACGCTTCCGCTGCAGCCACTTCAAATGCATCTCGAAACGGGCACCGCATCGATGGGCATGAGCGGCTTCGGCAAGACCCGATGTGAAGGGGCGAAGATGTGGCGCATTCCACCACATTTAAGCACGCTTTATATCTGATCCCCCGCGTTCAGTCGGCCTAAACGCTACGGCCGCAGCATCCGGAAGTCGCGTTCTTATTCTCTTGAAAGACTGGTGGATTTCCCGCCGGCCTGATCCGGACAATGCAGCTGGATGGTATGTGACCTCGCGGGGAGATGTCGTCATGCATTCGAATGGCAGAGATCCAGACAATATAGTGTTAATTAGCCGTTGAAAGTCGTCAGCTTGGGGATGTATTTTAGGCATCTAATGCTAGTTATCTAATCATATTGGTTATCGAATAATCTATTGTAAGCAGACAGGAGTATCAAAAAGACTTATCTGGCAACATTGAACAGAAAAAGACTCTAAATGCCATCCGAGTATAAGTTGGGGGGAGTTTCATGTCCGTTTCAAGAATTAAGCGCGGGCGCCTTAAGAGAGCTAAACGAGCATTCGCCACCCGCCGGGTCGCCGCATCTCACATGCGCACACTCGTCACGGGACCTATACAGCCCGTCGCTGGCGATCTTGTTTTGGCGCGCGTTGATGAACTCGGCAATCACAGCAGATTGGAGCTCCTTTGCGGGCGAAAAGCGATCATGTTTCCCGGAGATGAGATAATCCTCTGTTATGGAAACAGGTACGCTCCTGACCAGTTCGAGGCTGTCATAGGCCCTGATCTGGGGCCGTGCGACTTAGTAGCGGGGGGCGGCATCGCGGCATGTGAGCTTTCCAGACATGCTCGGATGCTGGCGCCAACCAAGATCACCCCTCTCGGCCTTATTGGCGACAAATTCGGTCGCCGGCTGAACGTGTGGGATTACAAGGTCAGCTCCGACGATTTGCCCCCTTCCCTGCCGATTGTTCTGTCGCTTGGGACGTCAATGAACGCCGGCAAGACATTGACGGCAACGTCATTGGTCCGAGGGTTCAAAAAGGCGGGACTGAAGGTCGCGGCACTGAAAATTACTGGAACCGGCTCGGGTGGCGACACCTGGATTGTACGGGATGCCGGAGCCGACATTGTTCTTGATTTCACAGATGCAGGATTTGCAACGACGTATTTAGCCCCTGTAGAATTGATCGAAAAGGGCGCGTTCCGCCTACTGAACCATGCCGCTGAAAATGGATGTGATGTCGCCGTTATCGAGATCGCCGACGGGCTGCAGCAGAAGGAAACTTCCGAGCTAATTCTGGCTGAATCATTTCGTAACATGGCTCTCGGCGCCATTTTCGCTTCTTATGACGCGATGGGCGCAAAGTATGGAGTTGATACCCTCCGCGCTGCTGGCCACAAGGTACTTGCAATTAGCGGCAGGATCGGCCGATCGCCGCTGGGTGTGAGGGAGGCTGAGGAAGCCACAGGCCTGCATGTCTATTCCCCATGGGAGCTCCAGGATGGGGCGCTCAGCCCCGTTCTAAAGGCCCGCGCTTCTGAAAAATTAGCTAACGGGCAGGGTAATAACCCATATCTTCGGCGTATTGCTGACGCCCCAAATCCAATGGTGGCCCTCGGCCAGGGTCGAGCCCATTCTTCCCAGCTGCGAATTGATTTTCTGGGAAAACTCGCGCACGAACTGGTTCAGGCAGAGTTGGGAGAAACACCTAGTCCGAGGCCCGGCGGCGACAGCAGGGCGACATGGCCCAGTCCCTTTGGGAGCGTCTCAGTCACTCTGCCCGAGATGCTATCGCCTGGCTCGAACCCCTTATTTATGTCGATTCAGGCGCCGGCTGAATTGATCGAAGCGGCAGTGGTGGCAAAAACCCCTAGGGCCCTCAAGTCATCCCTGGGCAGCCTGGTCCAAGCCCTCGGGTGCCCTCCTCTGTCCGCCACCCGAATGGATAATCTCGTGAGCGGAGCTTGGTCGATGTTGCAGGCAGTTGATCAGCAAAATGTTCATACAGGGCCTGCGTTCAGCCCTCATGACGATTTGGACGAGATGATCATGAACTTCTCAGGGATTTTCAACGAGGGTGTCGACCAGCATGCCCCGCTTGGGCGGGCGTGAAAGACGGTGTCCTTGGTGAGAACACGAGGCAGGCGGCGGTACAGTGCCCCCCTCAGCGAAATGTGGCGAAGGTCAATCCCTGGCCTTGCCGCGGTTGTGGGTTTTGGCGTCTGTATCAACGTGCTCCGATTTGCTGGGCCGCTTTATTTTATACAAATATTCGACCGGGTCATTTCCAGCCGCAGCGTGGAAACCCTTGTCATTCTGACCTTGGCCGCCTTGGTCGCTCTGGTAACCGGCGTCGTGCTGGAAGCCATTCGTCGTCGCATGCTTTCCCGCTGGGGCGTTTGGATCGAGCACCACTTGACCACCCAGTCCGTGAAAGCCGGATTGACGGCAGGCGTCCCCAATCCGCCGCTTCTGACCAGTATCGAGAAAGTCTCCAGCTTTGTTGAGCGAGGGCTAGCTCCTTGGCTGGACGTGATCTGGGCTCCCATTTTCCTGTTATGTGTATACTTGATCCATCCTGTTCTCGGCGTGATCGCGTTGGCAGGCATGGCTTTGCTGATAGCTATGAGCATGCTCAAAGAAAAGGTCACACAAGAGCCTCGCCAAGCTGAACGTGAAGCTGCCAAGCAGGCGAAAGAGGTATTGATCTCAGCGGAAAGGCATAAAGACGTCGTCGGCGCCTTCGCAATGGCCGACGCGATCGCCGGTCGCTGGGGTAGGAACAGAGTCGATGGCTTTTTGCAACGGGAGCGGCTTAATGCCAGAGGATCGAGCCTTGATGCAGCGATCCGGGCGCTGAACCGTTGCGTTTACATAATTCTATTGGCATCGGGCATCTGGCTGTTCCTAAACGATTCGGCGTCCCTGGGAGGCGTATTCGCAGCTCGGCTTATTGCGAGCTTTGCTTACAGAATGGTGGAAAGGGCAGTTCGGGAGCTCAGAAGCCTCATCGAAGCGCGGGAGGGATACTCCAAGATCAAGGCGGAACTTGCCAAACCGTTGGACGTAGAGCCATCTCTGCTTCCTGGAACGCCGCGAGGCTCGTTAGTTCTCGATGAAGTTACATTTAGGCATGCTGGATCGCGAGCAGACATATTTAAGAAGCTGTCGCTCTCTCTGGCTCGTGGGGAATTGCTGCTGGTCATAGGACGTGCAGCCACCGGCAAGACAACGCTTTCTCGTCTTCTCATTGGTTTGCTCAAGCCCCGCACCGGTCAGATCCGATTGGGAGACATGAACATAACCAGGCTTCCGGATTATATTAGAGCTGGAGCGATTGGATATTTACCTCAGCACGTTGAACTGTTCGAGGGAACCGTCGCGGAAAATATTGCGCGGTTTCAACAAAGTTCTATCGACGACGTGGTTTCGGCAGCAAAAATAGCCGGAATACACGAAGTTATCATTCGTCTGGGCCAGGGCTATGACACTTTGCTTAACGACTCGGTCGGCCTGTCCGGGAGTGAACGGAAGCGAGTAGCCCTTGCCCGCGCACTCTTTCGCGCACCGAGACTTATTGTCTTGGACGAACCCTTCGCTAATTTGGACGCCGCCTCGAAGAAGACCCTTGAGTCGGCGATTAGGCTTATGAAGGATGCAGGAAGCTCGGTAATCGTCACCATGTCCGGACAGACCAACCGTCTCGCCGGACTAGTTGATAGGTCGCTGATCCTGGGAGGTCGATCGCCCGAGCTTACCGAAGGTTCCATTCGTCCCGCTCGCTTCGGGAAAACTGAATTGCGGAGCATTAAGTGATAGCTTCGCTCGCCCTTGGCACCAAACACCCCGGCACCCAGCAAGCCGAAGATCCGCCGCCGTTTGGTAGGCGTTTGGTGATCTTTGGTGTCGCGATAGTCGCAGCCTTCTCCACCGTGACCGGCATGTGGCTTGTTGCGGCACCCATCCAGGGTGCGGTCTTGGCCACCGGGGTGGTGAATGTTGCTTCAAACGTAAAGACAGTTCAGCACCTCGAAGGCGGCATCATATCGGAGATATTAATTCAAGAGGGAGATCGCGTGTCGCCAGGCCAGGTGTTGATACGATTGCAAAGCACCGCTTCGAAGGCAGCTGCAAATGAAATCAAGGCGCAGTGGTACGAGGCGAAGGCTACCGAAGCGCGCCTGGTCGCGGAAAGAGATGGAAAGGACTCGATCGAAATTCCGCCTGAATTGAAAGGGTCCGGCAAATTGGCGGCGGATGCTGTTTCCGGGCAGGAGAGTGTCTTTCGGACACGTCAAAACCTCTTCAGAGAGCAGCTCTCCCTACTACAGCAAGCAACCGGAAGCATGGCAAAGGAGATCGAGGGCTTTGAAGGGCAAGTCGTAGCGGCTACTCGGAAGCTCGAGCTAATTGAGGAGCAACTAGGTGATGTCCGAGCCCTGTATGAAAAGAAGTTGGTGGTCAGGACACGCCTTATAGATTTGGAAAGGGAAAAGGCGGACGTGGGAGGTGCCCTAAGCGGGTATGTAGCGTCGATCGGCGCAACCCAGCAAAAGATGGAGGAGACGAGATTCAAGATCGCCGAACTTAGCGCCTCGACGACGGCCGATATCGTCGAGGCACTAGGAGAAACACGCGCCAAAATATACGAATACGAGCAGCGAATGGCCGCTGCTGATGACGTGGCGACGCGTACCGAGATACGCGCTCCTATCGGAGGCACCATAGTGGGACTTAAGGTCCACACGAATGGGGGGGTCGTAGCGGCGGGAGAGCCGCTAATGGACATCGTCCCTCAAGACGACAACTTCGTTGTTGTCGCAAACGTTGATCCCCTCGACGTCGACCAGGTGAAAGTAGGGCTGCACGCGACAGTTTGGCTGAGCGCTGTGAGCAGACGCTACCAGCAACCGATGAGCGGTGACGTTCGCACTCTTTCCGCTGACCGGCTAATTGATGCTCGGACCGGTCAAGCTTTCTATTCGGTTCGAATTGTTCTGAGACCGGAGTCTTTGAAAGCAGCGCCTGTAGCATTGCAAGCTGGGATGAGCACGCAGGTCATGATCGAAACTGGAGCGAGGTCAGCCTGGGAATATCTCAGCGCTCCTGTCTACGCCGCTATGGGTCGCGCCCTTCGTGAATAAAGAGACCGAGCAATAAACAATGACTTGGAAGTTCCGCCCGAAAGATGTGCAACGTTGCGCTCGGCAACTCTCCGATCTGCATGCGCTCCAGCCACCTTATCGACGCGTCGCCGCCGCTCGGCCTTGTCGACGCCGCGCATGCGCAGGCTGAACTCGACATTCTCACGGTAAGGAATGGAAACAGCGCCAAACTCTGCCAGACCAGCGGCGTGTCGCGCTGTCAGGTGACAGCTTTCCTCGATCAGCACGGCTGTTGAACACCATAGTGTCTGGATCGCTGCCATTCGAATGGACGACGACATCGCCCCCGACAGCCACATACCATCCAGCTGAAACGCAATTTGTGTTCTATTTCTTTGATTAAGGTCATCTCAATATGGGTGCAGAACATGGCCAGCAACGCCAAACTCGCTGAAACAGCTCCCAAAGCGCCAAAGCTTGAATTGAAACCGATCGAGGAGATTGACAGCAGGCAAATCTCCACGGCAATCCGGCAAGATCGGCCGTTTGTTGTTCGAGGCTGGGTTTCAGCCTCCGACGGTTGGGGATTGGATGACCCTAAATGGGCGCGGAATACCGGGCAGGTTACGGTGATTCCAGGGGACGATGCCACGGTTTCCACTGCATCCTATGTCTTGCGCAAGAGCGGAATGACCCACGAAATGACCTTTCGCGAGTTGTTCGACCGGATCCTAGGCCAGGGTAAATGGCGACCACTGATCGACGCAAATGAGCGCTACTACATGTTTGGTGGGAAAGTCCCGAGCAGTCTTCTGGAAGCATTGCCCTGGCCAAGCGACCTGGAGTTCGTTGGCTCGTCTCCCTATGTTGCTTCCGAAGGGGTTACCGCCAAGGCGCATTATGATCATTGGTACGCATTCCTGGTGCAGCTACATGGGACAAAAGCGGTAAAAATGTTCCCCCCTTGGGATTATAGTTTCATCTATCCGCAGCATGAAAAGACGGCCGACAAGCCCAGGCGAGCGCTTGTGGATCTGAATAATCCCGATTTTGACCAGTTCCCGTTGTTGAAGCAACTGCATGGAGAGATTGCCGTACTGAATGCAGGTGACGTTTTGTACATGCCCGTACATTGGTGGCACGAAGTTGAAACCGAGGGATTCTCCGTCAGCATCAACCGGCGTTTGAAACGGAGTGCGCTGGACTGGGCCGGCGCTCTGCTTGTATTCGGTTATCAGGTCCTGCAGGGCGCATACCGTTACCGCATCGAACCGATCCCCAGCCACGAAATTAAGACTGTGGCCCAGTATGCCTATGTTGAGTGGAAGAGCGACACCGGCAAAACGGAATACGATCAATGGTGCGCATTCCTGGCGCAGTCGGGGCGAGACCAAGCAAAGGCGTTGCGGATCCCCGAAGGTTTCGGAGTCCTGTTGGCGCGGTGGCTTCAGACCGAGCAAGAGCTAACGAAGGCAGAGTTTGAGGCGCTCTCGCATCCCGCGGCTGAACTATCTGTTCGGGACTGACCTGCATCCCGGATTTCGGACCGTTCTGAGCTGGAATTTTCCACTGAGTTGAAGTTTTCGGAGGCGCCTTCATCCTGCGACAAGCTGAGGAGGGGACGGCGGGCGGGCATCGATGTCTCGCCGGACCTTATCTCGGCCGTCACCGATCCCGTCCTTGAGGAGGTGGGCGGTCACGGCGCCCAAGCCACACGTCTCGGTCCGCCGACGATCGGGTTTCAGCCCCTGGGCCGGCGTCGTATGGCACGTAGCCGTTAGAATTCGGCAGTTAGTGCCGGATTTTGAAAGTCTCAAACTCTCAAACGAGCTCTCTCGATTCAGCATTTCATCGACGTGGCGTTAGCTGCGGCTTCCGTTAGGCCCTGTGCGCCGCCACCAACCTCGCGTAGACATGCCTGCCGGCATCGGCGCTGCGACGTGAGAACCCCATGCGAATACTGTCGTGTACCCTCTTCCTTTTCCTAGGCCTCTGCCTGACCAGCCTGTCGCCGGCCAGGGCCGCGGCAGGCGATTGCGGTGATGCTGCCGCGCTGGTGCAGCAGGCCTATCCCAAGGCCCGAAAAAGCGCCGACGGCACCTCGTTCATGCTTGAACCGCATGTCAGCATCGCCTCAACGCTCCCGGCGAGCGAGGCGCCATTCGGCCTGGTCTGCAAGATCTGGCCCGCCCACGACGACCTGCTACTGGTCGCAGTGCCGCTGATTGACAGCGCTAACGGCGACCACCTGCATGTCGGCGATATCGAGCTTCTGGTCGTCGAGAGGAAGAGCCTGCGGGTGCGCCAGCGCCTGCTCCAGCCCGGTCTGATGACCGATGACATGATTGTCATCGAAAAGGTGGAATTCGACACCGGCCGTTATGCACTGGCCCCCGATGTCACCGCATTCGGCCTGCGCATCGAAATGGCACACCATTCGCTGACCGCTCCCTTCACTGAGGCCGACCTGCGGCTCTACGCTCTCGCCCGCGGTGAACTCCACGTGGTGCTCGACGGCCTCGTGGTGGACGTCTCTGGCGGCGACAGCGATGGCAGTTGCGCCGGATCCTTTCGTTCCAGCCAGGTCAGCCTGGCGATAAGCCCGGCCAGCCATCATGGCTATCACGACATCACCGCGGTTGAGCGGACGGATACCGACAATCCCTCCCCCGACCAGGACGGCGAATGCCAGTCCCATCCCGGCAAGCCTGTGAAACGGACCTACCGGCTGCACTATAACGGCACCCGCTATCCGGTTCCCGCGGCACTCAAGGTGATGGGATTGTGACGCGGCCGCACACGTCCCTGCCTTGGTTCGTCAATGTGATCAATTCCAGTTGAATGGGTATCGACCATTAATTCTCTCGTGGTAGGAGGCGCTCAAGGGGGCTCTTCCCAAAGGAGCTGATGATTTGTGGTGGTCAAGATTCAAAAGGGGTTTTGCAGGAACGTGGGACGACAGACTGGACGGGCTATTCTCCGCCAAGGTCGACTACGCCGGAAAATCCATTCTCGATGTTGGCTGCAATATGGGTGTTGTCGCCTATGAGATATCCAAGCTGAAACCCAGCTCGATCCACGGGATCGACATTGCCAAGCCGCACATCGAGACTGCAAAAATGTTATTGAGCGGCTCCCCGGTACATGCCCGGTTCGATCGTCTGAATCTTGGCAGCCGGCGCCTCGGCAATATCCTTCTACCGAAATACGACATCATCCTGCTGCTGGCCGTCTATCAGCACATGCAGCGCAACATCGGCCCAGGCAAGGCGCGTAAGGTGCTTTCCAATATTGTGAGGCGCACCTCAAACGTTGTTGCCCGCGTTCCGCCGGGAACGGATGGCGACTTTATCGAAACGCTTTCTGACGAGGGGTTCCAGGTCAAGAGCACTCACACATCGCCTCTTGGTAGTCATGTGCTCGTGCTTGAGAAACCTGCCTTCGGAAATCCGCAGCCATGATGACACATAGCTTGTGGTAGTCTGCCTCTTCAACATCCCATGTGCCAGCAGCGGGCGCAGACCCGCTGCCTGCCTGCAACTCGGCCCGGGCAACGCCGATTCGCCGGCAGAAAGCATCTTGCGGATGGACCTCGCGGCAATGCCGTTGATATGAGGGCCGCGGCTGCGGTGTTCTCTGCCACTGCCTTAACAGACTGGATGCGCCCGTTGGCGTAGGTGACGAATACCAATTTGGCCGTCACGGCGAGAGCACTGGCCGTCCCGCCTGCGGTCAGCGCGCCACCGGTGTCGAAATTCAACCATGTGCGCTATCAGCTCGCAGGCGCCCGTCCAGCGCTCTGGCTCAAGGCGCCGGGCGAGTGAACAGAGATCGGAATAGCTCCTCAGCACGCCGCAGTCCTTCATCTGTCAGAACCACTGACTTCGCCTTGTTTGCCGGATTCGCGATCAGCCCCTTCTCGTGCAAGCGATCCAGAGCATTCCAATCCAACCCTTCCAGGCGCGCCTCTCTTCATGCAGCGTCAGCCAAAGCAGGCCCAGAACGGCATCGTCGATCTTGTCGGTGTCGATCTCCATGCAAGCAGTTTAACACGCGAAGGCGTCGCTGCCATGATCCACACCGTAGGGTTATTCCTCGCGCAACGGTTCGCCTGAAAATAGATGCTTCACCTAGGCGTCGCATGCGCGACGGCGTCATTTGGGGGGACGAGTCGGGATGGGATCCGAGTTTATCATGGTGCCTAAGCGGCCGTGGCAGCCCTTGGCGCTGGCAATGAAATGCGGATTCGTCGTCGCTCTGGTTGCGCTTACCGCAGGCGAGCGGCGCACCATCGAGCGTGCGCGTCATGCTGCCGGCATTGCGCAGTACCGCGTCACCCGCCGCGGTATCCCATTCCATAATGCGGCCGAAAGGCGGGGGCGTTTCGCGAGACACGTTCTTTTCCGACGCGCTCTCCGGCCGCAGAAGTCTCAACCTTGCCAGAGGTGAATTTTTGACCCCTGAGCGGTTATCGCGGAGCGCATTCCGGGCCACAACCGGCTTTGCGACATCCCCTTCACTGATTCACTGCCCGTCTGGCGCCAGAATGCGAAATCCGCTGTGAGGGCCGGGGCTTAGCAACAACCGCTCAAGGTCGATCCGACGTTGCAGGGCTGACGTGTTTTCATCGAGCCAAGACTGACTCTAGTACCGTGCCAGGAATGAGCTATAGTCCAGATACTGTGGCGGCCGGGCGCTTGCACAATGGCTGGACTGGGTGAACAGATTGCGCGTCAGCAGCGCACCATGGGACCGCTTCTGGTGGCGGCAGTGGTCATCGGCCTTATCGGTCTGCCCGTCGCAGCCTGGCTCGACCTCCGAGACCTATCGGAACGGATGCTGCGCAGGCAAGCCAGCGAAATCAGCCGGGTCATCGACGAAATGCGCGGATTCTACGGCAGCGACGTCGTGGGACGCGTGCTGCAAGCAGACGGCGCCGTGACTGCGACGCACAACTACCGGGACGTGCCAGGTGCGATCCCTATTCCAGCAACCCTCTCGATCGAACTCGGCAAGCGCATCAGCGCTCACGACGCGTCGGTCAAATATCGGTTCGTCTCGGATCTGCCTTTCAAAGGTCGCGCCCCCCACCAGCTCGATGTATTCGAGCGGAATGCAATCGTTGCTTTGCGAGCCAACCCGAAGGAGCCGATCATCGAAGTCTCGGGTTCACTGTTTGACCGGCAGGTCCGCGCCGCGGCCCCTGTTGTAATGGGACAAGTCTGCGTGACCTGCCATAACTCACACCCGGACAGCCCCAAGACTGACTGGAAGGTAGGGGATGTCCGAGGGATCCAGGAGATATCAGTCAATCAGCCTATCGCTGCGAACGTCCTCACCTTCAAATATCTGCTCCTATATTTCGGCTTCGCGGCGGCGGCGGGCCTGACGTTCATTCTCCTGCAGCGTCGGCAGTCCGCGTTGATTCAGGGCATCAACAAGGAGCTTTCCGAGGCAAATGACTTCCTGGCCGCGATCTCATTGAAGATCGCCAAATACCTTTCGCCTCAAATTTACAAAAGCATCTTCAGCGGCCAGAAGGACGTCACCATCGCGACCGAGCGCAAGAAGCTCACGATCTTTTTCTCCGACGTCAAGGATTTCACCGCGATCGTGGAACGGCTCCAGCCCGAGGACTTGACGCTTCTCCTCAACGAGTACTTCACCGAGATGTCGACGATCGCGCTCAAACACGGCGGCACCGTCGACAAGTTCATCGGCGACGCCCTTCTTGTGTTCTTCGGAGACCCCGAGACGCAAGGCATCGAGGAAGACGCGAGAGCCTGCTTGCGCATGGCTGTCGACATGCAGCGTCGGGTGGAGCAGTTGAACAGGGTGTGGCGTGACCGCGGAGTTGAACGGCCCTTCCGAGCTCGCATGGGCATCAACACGGGCTATTGCAATGTTGGGAACTTCGGTTCCGATGATCGGATGGACTACACCATCATCGGAGCCGAGGCGAACTTGGCGGCCCGTCTGCAGTCGATTGCCGAGCCCGGCGGCATCTGCCTCAGCTATGAGACTTACGCGCTCGTGCGCGACCTTGTCCGGGCGCGTCCATTAGCACCGATTGCCATGAAGGGGATCAGCCGGGAGGTTGTCCCCTACGAAGTCGAGGGCCTCCTGGGTGAACTCGCCCAGCGCCCTCAGGTCATCAGCGAGCACGCGACTGGCCTCGACTTGTTCCTCGATGTTGAGGCAATCGACGAGAACGGGGTCGAGCGGGCGAAGAAACGACTTTCGGAGGCGCTCGTGGCCTTAACCATCCGAAGCAAGCCCGCCGCATTTTAGCTTCTTTAACCTGATGCAATCTGGACCGTGGCCAGCCACATAAAGTCGGATTCAACGCCGTCCCATGCGCCGCCGGTCGGCTGAAACGGACGCTGCCTCGCGTGCAGCAGGCCGGATGGGGATCGTTACGTGGTGTCTACAGCTTTCGATCAGTACCTGAGATCGCGGCCATAGTTACCGTAATCATTATCTTCACCCATGGGCCCGGACCTGCGCTTTCGTCGCGATAAGTCCTACGAGCGAAGAACACTGACCATGTCTGACGCGTTCCCTTGGTTGCGCAGTCATCGCCTAGCCAGATCCAGCAGCCTTGCCGCTGGCGATAAAATGCGGGTTGCGAAATCCTCGTCGTCGCTCTGGTTGCGCTTGCCGTAGGCGAGCGGCGCACCATCCAGCTTGCGCGTCATGCCGCCGGCAGAGCGCAGCACCGCGTCACCCGCGGCAGTATCCCATTCCATGCTGCGGCCGAAGCTCGGATACGCACCCGCCTCGGGGCCGGCGATAAGACAGATCTCAACATTGCAACGACGAGCCGACCGAGACGATCTGGCCAGCGCCCAGCGCACGGATACGATATAGCTTTTGTCTCCGGCGTGTTGTGGATCGGTTGGCCACTAAGGTCAGCGGCATCAACCCGGCCCTCTCGTCGCCGTTATTGATCTCAATGGCCGCTGCCCTGCCCTGCTGGCCGGGTACGAAGCGGCCGGTGCCGGGACGCGTACACCACTTCTAACGAACTGCTCGGCAGCATCCCGCGACACACTAACGGGAGCGCGACAAGTCGGTAAGGGGACACTTGCGCTCTGCGTCGCGAGCGACTGCAGCGCTCACGCAGCCTCGGGCACAGGCACAGGCGAAGCAGTCGCCAAAGTTGAGCCGCGCCGAGTGCCGCCCCTTGCCGTAGTGGTCGAAAAGCGCGCGTCGCCCGCGTCCGGCGGCACTGCCACATGTCAATCTCTATCACCGAGACAGCGTTCCGCGGCTTCAGCCGCCTTGCTAAAGATTCTCGCGACCGCGATTGCAACCTCGCAAGTGGCGAAGTCAGCCGCTTCTGGTCCGCTGTGCGCGCAAGGAGTCCGCGCCCCCTCGTTGTGTTTATTAGCGCCGTTAGCGCCGAGGCATCGTTGAACATCAGTCATTCTCGTACAGGCTCTCGCGAAACGCCTTGTCGGCGGGCTTTGTTCAGTCCTGCCCTGGGCTCGCAAATCACGGCAGAATCTGACGCCGATCTCCACCAAAGACGGTCTAGCCTGTTCGC
The DNA here is from genome assembly GCF_042295465.1 of Mesorhizobium sp. ISC25. NCBI lineage: Bacteria > Pseudomonadati > Pseudomonadota > Alphaproteobacteria > Hyphomicrobiales > Phyllobacteriaceae > Mesorhizobium > Mesorhizobium sp. ISC25. The sequence goes on from NZ_CP135441.1 coordinate 2,638,343, forward strand.
GCTCAAGCTCATGCTTGAGCGCGGCGTGGACGGCCTCGGTCAGGCCGGCCCTCTTGAAGCCGCGACCTGGCGGGCCAGAGCTTCTGTCTCGGGATTCTTGATGTGGAATGCCATGACTGCCTCGCATAGCCGAGCAAGTGTATTGGTATACAGCAATTTGCATACACCGTGTGACTGGCCCGGGAGCATCGACCGGAAGGACTCCAGCAGCAATATCGCCGACCGAATCGGCGATGCTGGCTGGCAACGACGGTCAGCGGCACCACACCGTGTCTCGTCGCGTGACGAGGCCGCACGCGTTTTGCCGCGAGGGTTCTTTTGAGCGTAGCGTTTCACTGAACAACGCCTCACTCAGGCTTTGCCCGGACATCTAGAATCGGCGCGCCTGATCGGTTGCAGATCGGGCCCGATGCCAGCGCCATGGTGGGCGTCGAGCCAGAAAAAAACGGCGAGCAGTGCAAGTCACTGTTTCGAGTACGGCCGGTACCAATCGACAAACTTCTTCAGCCCGTCCTCTATCGAAACGCTAGGCCTGAAGCCGAAATCCCGCTCCAGGGCGGTCATGTCGGCGTAAGTCTTCTCGACGTCGCTCGTCTGCATCGGCTCGTTGTGGCGGATTGCCTTGACCTCGAGCAGCCTTTCCAGAATGTCGATGAAGTCGCCCAGGCGCACCGGCCGGTTGTTGCCGACATTGTAAAGCCTGTTCGGCGGAACGTCAGCCGCCGGCGGCTTGTCGAGCACGGCGACAACCGCCTTCACAACATCGTCTATGTAGGTGAAATCGCGCCACATTTCGCCATTGTTGAAGACCCGGATCGGCTTGCCCTCGAGCATCGCCCGGGTGAACATCCAATAGGCCATGTCGGGACGGCCCCAAGGACCGTAGACCGTGAAAAACCGCAGGCCGGTCTGCGGTATGCCGAACAGATGGGCGTAGGTGTGGCTCATCAACTCATCGGTTTTCTTGGTGGCAGCGTAGAGCGAAACGGGCTTGTCGACCTGATCGGCTTCGCTGAACGGCACGCTGCGGTTGCCGCCATACACCGAGCTCGACGAGGCATAGACCAGATGCTCGAATGCCGGTTCGGCGCGACAGAATTCGAGCACTTCGAGGTGGCCCATGACATTGGAGCGGATATAGAGCCGCGGATTGTCGAGTGAGTGGCGCACGCCCGCCTGCGCGGCAAGGTGCACGATCCTGACGATGCCTTGCCCGGCCAAAGCGGCCGCAAGCGCGCCCTGTTCGGCAATATCGATCTGGTGGAACGAAAAATCCTTATGGGGCAGCAGGCGGGCGAGCCGCCCCTTTTTGAGCGCCAAGTCGTAATAGTCGTTCATGTTGTCGACGCCGACGACCGCTTGTCCCCGGTCGAGCAGATGGTGGCAAACGTGACTGCCAATGAACCCCGCGGCTCCGGTGACAAGTATAGGCAACAAGCTTCTCCACGCGCACAGCCGGGCCGGTATCTGGAGCGGCAGATCCGGCCCATTTCGTCGTGCTATAGTCGAAAGCCGAGGTGGAGACCACCATTAAGCTGATGCGTCAGCTTGCCTCGCGCATGGCTTCGGCCGCCTGCAGGTCGACCGACACCAACTGGCTGACGCCTTGCTCGGCCATGGTCACCCCGAACAGCCGGTCCATGCGCGCCATGGTGATCGGGTTGTGTGTGATGATGACGAAGCGTGTCTCGGTGGTTGCGGCCATTTCGTCCATCAAATTGCAGAAACGCTCGACATTGTGATCGTCGAGCGGCGCGTCGACTTCGTCGAGCACTCGGCGCCGGGTTGGTCAGGAACACGGCGAAGATCAGCGACATCGCCGTCAACGCCTGCTCGCCACCGGACAGCAACGTCATCGTCTGCGGCTTCTTGCCGGGAGGGCGCGTCAGGATCTCCAGTCCGGCTTCGAGCGGATCATCAGACTCGATTGGTTGCAGCTCGGCCCAGCTCGACGGCGCGGAGCAGCCGCTCGCGAACCTCGCGCCAGGCGCGCCATCCCAGTAGATGGAATCCGACCCTGTGCCCGAGCTTGGCGACTGCGATGATTCGTCGGGATCGGCAGTCCAAGTGGAGGGCTTGGGCTGCTGGTTGTGCGATTGATGGTGGCCTGGAAGTCGACGACGGAATGGAAGACTCCGAGTTTCAGGCGGCGCTTCGACAGCTTGGCGAAGAAGCCCTCCACCGCGTTGAGCCAGGAGCATGAGGTCGCGTGAAGTGCAATGTGAAGCGCTCGTGGCGCTCGAGCCGGACCCGCACCTTGGGATGGCTTGTTTTGCTGACGCGTCCCCTTTGGTAGCGCAGTCATCGTCTACCCAAGTCCAGCAGCCCGCTGGCGATAAAATGCGGATTGGCGAAATCCTCGTCGTCGCTCTGGTTGCGCTTGCCGTAGGCGAGCGGCTGTCCGTCCAGGGTACGCGTCATGCCGCCGGCAGCGCGTAGCACCGCGTCACCCGCGGCAGTGTCCCATTCCATGGTGCGGCCGAAGCGCGGATACACATCCGCCTCGGCGCCAGCGACGAGGCAGAATTTCAGCGACGAGCCGACCGAGACGATCTCGGCCGCGCCAAGCGCGCGGATATAGGCGTCGGTTTCCAGCGTGTTGTGGGACCGGCTGGCAACGACTGTCAGCGGCACCACACCGGCCCTCGCCGAAATCGGCTGGCGATCGACGATCTCATAGTCGTCATCAATCTCGATCGCTTCCGCTTTGCCCGGCCGGCCGGAAAAGAAGCGGCCGGTGCAAGGCGCGAAAACGACGCCGATCTCCGGCACGCCATGGCGAACCAGCGCGATGTTGACGGTGAAATCGGTCCGCCGGTTGACGAACTCCTTGGTGCCGTCCAGCGGATCGATAAGGAAGAAGGCGTCGCCGAGATCCGGCGCCATGATGCCGGCCGAAGCTTCTTCCTCGGCCACGCATGGAATCTCTGGAAATGCGGCACGCAGCCCGGCAAGGATGATCTTCTCGCTCTCGCGATCCGCCTCCGTCACTGGCGAACTGTCAGATTTCTGGTCGACCGCGCAGCCGGCGCGATAGACGCGCATCACCTCGCGCCCTGCCGCCAAGGCAAGGCGCTCGAAGACGGCGAGCATCGCTTCGTCGTCAGATACCGCCGCCGCTGTCATATTGGTCTTCGGCAATGTCCCGCTCGTTCAGCCAGAGTTCCAAGGCGTCCACCATCTCCTCGGCCGATCTGCCGAGTGTCTTGAGATGGATTTCGGGTCTTTCCGGCACCTCATACGGTGAATCGACGCCGGTGAAATTCTTGATCTCGCCGTTCAACGCCCGCGCATAGAGGCCCTTCGGATCGCGCCTGGCACATTCCTCGAAGGGTGTGTCGACAAACACCTCGATGAATTCGCCGTCGGCCATCAGTTCGCGCGCCATGCGCCGCTCGGCGCTGAACGGCGAAATGAACGACACGATGACGATCAGCCCGGCGTCGGCCATCAGGCGCGCCACTTCGGCGACGCGGCGAATGTTTTCGACACGACCGGCGTCGGTGAAGCCGAGATCGCGGTTGAGGCCGTGACGGACGTTGTCGCCATCCAGAATGTAGGTATGGCGGCCGGTGGCGAAGAGCTTCTTCTCGAACAGATTGGCGATGGTCGACTTGCCCGAGCCCGAAAGCCCGGTGAACCAGAACACGGCCGGCCGCTGGTTCTTCATATCGGCGCGGGCGCGCTTGCCGACATCGAGCGACTGCCAGTGGATGTTTTCGGCGCGACGCAGCGAGTACAGGATCATGCCGGCGCCGACTGTGGCGTTGGTTATGCGGTCGATCAGGATGAAGGCACCCGTCGTCCGGTTCTCGGCAAAAGTATCGAAGGCGATGGGCGAGCGTGTCGAGATGTTGCAGATACCGACTTCGTTCATTTCAAGCGACTTGGCCGCCTCATGGGCAAAGTCGTTGACGTTGACCCGGTATTTCAGGTCGGTGACGGTGGCGCTGGTCTGGTCGGTCTCGGTGCGCAGGATGTAGGAGCGGCCGGGCAGCAGCGCGTGTTCGTCGAACCAGACGATGTTGGCGGCGAACTGGTCGGCGACCTGCGGCCGCGCTGCCGGCGATACCAGCATATTGCCGCGCGAGACCTCGACCTCGTCGTCGAGGACAAGGGTGACGGCCTGGCCGGCGATAGCCTGCTGAAGGTCGCCGCCATGCGAAACGATGCGCCTGACATGGGAGGATTTGCCGGATTTGGCGACGACCACCTCGTCGCCCGGCGCAACCGAGCCGGAGGCGATGGTGCCGGCGAAGCCGCGAAAATCGAGGTTGGGACGGTTCACATATTGGACGGGAAACCGGAACGGCAATTCGACCGCGGCCTCGTCGACCGAGACGGTTTCGAGATGTTCAATCAGCGTCGGGCCGGAATACCAGTCTGTCCTATCGGAACGGCCGGTAACGTTGTCGCCATAACGGGCCGACATCGGAATGGGCACGATCGTCTGGAAGCCGAGCTCACGAGAGAACTGCGCGTAATCCGCGACGATCCGTCTAAAAGCCGCCTCGTCGAAGCCGACAAGATCGATCTTGTTGACGGCGAGCACGATGTGGCGAATGCCAAGCAGCGAGGCAATGATCGAATGCCGCCTGGTCTGACGCAGTACGCCCTGGCGGGCATCAATCAGCACAATGGCGAGATCGGCAGTCGATGCACCTGTCGCCATGTTACGCGTGTATTGTTCGTGGCCGGGCGTGTCGGCGACGATGAACTTGCGCTTTGGCGTGGCGAAGAAGCGATAGGCGACGTCGATGGTGATGCCTTGCTCGCGCTCGGCCTCGAGGCCGTCGACCAGCAGCGCGAAGTCGACGTCGTCGCCGGTGGTGCCGTGCTTGCGCGAATCGCGCTCGAGCGTGGCCAGCTGGTCTTCGAAAATCTGCTTGGTGTCGGAAAGCAGGCGCCCGATCAGCGTCGACTTGCCGTCGTCGACCGAGCCGCAGGTCAGGAAGCGCAGCAGCGACTTTCGTTCCTGCGCCGCCAGATAGTCGCGGACGCCGTCGGTTGGGGCGAGGCTCTTGGCCATGATGTGGCGCATACTCAGAAATACCCCTCGCGCTTCTTCTTTTCCATCGAGCCGGCTTCGTCGCGGTCGATCAGCCGACCTTGCCGCTCGGAAGTGCGCGCTGTAAGCATTTCGCCGACTATCGCCTCCAGAGTGTCGGCTTCCGAGTCGATCGCGCCGGTCAGCGGATAGCAGCCGAGCGTGCGGAACCGCACCATCCGGTTCTCCACTGTTTCGCCGGGCCGCAGCTGCATTCGCTCATCATCCCTCAGGATAAGCATGCCATCGCGCTCGACGACCGGCCGCTCCTTGGCCAGATACAGCGGCACGATCGGGATGTCTTCCTGGAGAATGTACTGCCAGATGTCGAGCTCGGTCCAGTTCGACAACGGGAACACCCTGATCGATTCACCGGCAGCGATGCGGGTGTTGAAAATTTTCCACATCTCCGGCCGCTGGTTCTTCGGATCCCAGACGTGCTGGGCGTTGCGGAAAGAGAAGATGCGCTCCTTGGCGCGCGACTTCTCCTCGTCGCGTCGCGCGCCGCCGAAGGCAGCGTCAAAACCGTATTTGTCGAGCGCCTGCCGCAGCGCCACCGTCTTCATCACATGCGTGTGGGTGTTGGAGCCGTGGTCGAACGGGTTGATGTTGTCGCGCACGCCGTCTTCATTGACATGGACCAGGAGGTCGAAGCCGAGCTTTTGCTGCATCTGGTCGCGAAAGGCGATCATCTCGCGGAATTTCCAGGTCGTGTCGACATGGAGAAAGGGAAAGGGCGGCTTGGCCGGATAGAATGCCTTCATCGCCAGGTGCATGAGCACGGACGAATCCTTGCCGACCGAATAGAGCATGACCGGCTTGGCAAAAGCCGCGGCCACCTCGCGAAAAATATGGACGGATTCAGCCTCAAGCCGCTGAAGGTGCGTAAGCGCGATGTTCATGGACTGTGAGCGTTCTTTCGTACCCATCCACGGAAGGGCCTGTATCGTCAACGGCGCGATCTTCAGCCGCCCGGTTCAAGCTGCACTTCTGGACAATCTATTTTTCTCGTGCCGGCGTTCTAGCAGATCGTTCCTGCCCAGAACAATGCAAGACAAGCCTGCGGCCGAATGGTTCGGGAATGAATTTTCCATACAGCCGGCGAAATCGGGAAATTCCTCCCTGACGAGGGGCGGCGCCTGCGAGGGACCGAAAATATTGCTTGGGCCACGGAAAGGCCGCTGCATTTTTCGTGATGCCCGGCCAGTTCCGCCAATTCCAGTGAGCCGTCTGCCGGTGCTGAATCGTACCCGGAAGAGCCATGGATAGTGACCCCACCGGCTAGTTCATCCTTGACCTGAACGAGGCGGCGCAGCCTGCGGCCGACACGAGCAAATCGAGTGGCCGTGAGCGCGGGAGCTATGATTCCGGATTCGCCGGATCAAGCTGAGGCCGGCTGACGACAGTAATCTCTCGAAGCTGCATCGAAATAAAAACACGCTCGACCGAGCTATTAACGATTTGGTCTCGCGTCGGTGACGACAAGGTTCATACAGCACTCATGCGCTCCTCGCGAAGTCGCTCGCTTGTATGGTGGTCGCTGCGGATCGGCCCCCACCACCATTCGTTCTGGAGATACCAGTCGACCGTTTTGGCGAGGCCGCCCGCGAATGTCTCGCGGGGGGCCCAGCCGAGATCGAGCCGTATCTTGGAGGCGTCGATCGCATAACGGCGGTCGTGGCCAGGGCGATCCGCGACAAAGGCGATGAGATCGCGATACCGCCGAGACCCGGAACGCGGCCGTTTGTCGTCCAGAATGCTGCAGATCGCCTCGACCACCTCCATGTTGCTGCGTTCCGAGCCGCCACCGATATTATAGCTCTCGCCGACTACACCTCGGGTGGCGACTATGGCTAAGGCGCAGGCGTGGTCTTCGACGAAGAGCCAATCGCGCACATTCCTGCCGGCGCCGTACACCGGCAGCGGCTTCTCGTCGAGAGCGTTCAAAATGACGAGCGGGATTAGCTTTTCAGGAAACTGGCAAGGACCGTAATTGTTCGAGCAGTTGGACAGCACGACCGGCAGGCGGTAGGTTTTATGCCACGCACGCACCAGATGATCGGATGCGGCCTTTGAAGCCGAATACGGCGAGGATGGGGCGTATGGCGTCTGTTCAGTAAAAACACTGTTGTCGAAAGGCAAATCGCCGAACACCTCATCGGTCGAAACGTGGTGGAAGCGGAACCGGCTTTTTCTCTCGCTGGAGAGTCTGCGCCAATATTCCAGCGCCGAATTCAGCATCCGGTAGGTCCCAACGATGTTGGTCTCGATGAAGGCAGCGGGCTTGTCGATCGACCGGTCAACGTGGCTTTCGGCGGCCAGATGAATAACGATATCGATCTCATGGCGTTTTAGAACCTCTAGAACTGCGCTCGCATCACAAACGTCGGCGTGCTCGAACCTATAATTGTGGGCTTTCTCTATTGGCCGCAGCGACGTGAGGTTTCCTGCATAGGTGAGCTTGTCCAGATTCGTCACACGGTAGTCTGGATTGCTACACAAATGACGGCAGACCGCCGAGCCAATGAAGCCGGCTCCTCCGGTTATCAGAAAGTTCATGGCGCCCCTCCTAGTGCACTCACCCCTTGAGCACCCCCATGACGACGTTATCCAGCGAGCATTGGCGCTAGGTTCCCGTCTGAAGCTGATGCCTTGGCCGTGCTCAGGCTGTTCTGGGTAGCATGCACAAGCTCTGCCCGCCCGTCGGGCCGCCGAGCGCTCCTTCGCCGGGCAAGCGCGCTCGCGACGCCTCGTGAAGACAAATAGTGGATCCCTACGTCCTAGGCAGTGATACTCATCGCCATAGCGACAGCTCATCCAACGAAATGCCCCTCCCCATTGTTGATATTTAAGACGACGCCCCGATTGGAACAAACAGCTTGTCGCCATTATGGTCGATCTCGATCACCTCGTTCTTCCGGCTCAAACGTTCCGCAAATCCGCTATGGAAGATGACGGCATTCATATAGGCGAAGGCCATCGCCAGCGCTCCGCTTCGCAGCGGATAATCAACCAGCGAATGAATAAGAAGAAAAGACACTGAAAGAAAAGCGGCTTTCTGAAGTGGATCACGACGAACGCTGACCGAGGCAGCCATGAGCAATACGAAATAACCCGCCATTAGCAAGATAGCAGGAATACCACCTTCGAAGGCTATCTCAAGATATTCATTGTGTGCATGATTTACGAATTTTTCGAAGATCATGGTTTCCTTCTCGTAAATCTGGTAGGCCTCTTGAAAATTGCCGAACCCAATGCCTGTCGCCCAATTCTCCTTTATTCCATCGATCGTAGTGCGAGCAAACTCACCTCGCCCGAACGCCGGATCGACTGCGTCCGCATCAATCTTGGTCCACGCACCTATTGTGTAGACGGAAAGCCCCACGAAAATCACTAGAACGCTGAACCCACTTGCCCTCGAACGGGCAGAGAGAAAGACGACGGACAACACGGTAGTCGCCAACCCAATCAGGACACCGGCACGGGAACCGGCGGCCAGGAGCAGCAGCAATAGCGAGATCAATCCGATCGATCCAGATAAAAGATGCCCTCGAAATATTCCATAGTAGACGACGAACGGGATCGAGACAAATAACAGAGCTGAAAAGTGATTTACGTTGGCAAAAAGACCAGCGTTAATTGTAAACGGCAAGAGGCCGACAATGGCGATGTTGTTCGAAAGTGAATATTGAATCGCTCCTGCCAAGCCATTGCATATAACGCCCATGAAAAAGAACGGAAGAAGTGCGTTGACCTGCTCGACGCGCAGCCGCAGTACAGCAAGAAAAAACGCCGAGGCGGCCAAAAGATAAAGCAAACATTCGACTGTGCGGCCGACCCCAACGCTAATGAAGCGAAATTGCATCTCTGCAGCCCACGTATCTCCAAGCAGCAGTTTCGGCCGCAAACCGTTGAAAACCGCTGCCGGCAGGGGGACGATTTGCAAAAGTGCCAGCAAGACGGCAAGAGCGAGCAGCCACAGAACAGAAGGCGAGGTTCTTTGGCTAGAGGAGTGCGAAAAGACGGCAGCCGCTGACAAGAATGCCGCGACCTCGATCAGCGTATCCGTATAGAGGCCGCTCGCAGTACCGCCGCCGATCAGCAGCGATACAAATAGGACCGTGCCGAGGAGATATTTGTCCCACTCCGATGGCCGGCTGCTCAAGACGGAAGCCTCTCAATACTCAATTTGTGCATCGCCAGCGTACCGACATACCGAAAGCGCCAGCTCTCAGCAATCGTAGCAGTCTCCAGGCGGAGCAACTGCATTGGACATGCGGACAGTCCAACTGTAAAAGTCTGGCTCAGATTCTGACGGTTATATGTTCCCTCCGGAATGTTCAGCCGCGCTATCTCATCGCTTGGATCCACACACCTCACCGACCAGAACAATTCCTTTGGGAGCTTTAGATTTTTTGCCGATGCAGCCACGGAAATCTTGTATGAACCAGGAGGTAATTCGATATATTGCTGAAGAGCTGCGCCCTTGACTGGCGTGTTCAAGAATCGGGCTGTCGCCCCGCCCTCACCCTCAACTGCGCCCAGGGATGTTGCGAATGTAACTTCCAGACCGGATTGATCAGGGACCTGCCAGTCAAACGGCTTGCCACCAAAGCCCGGCTCGAATGTGCTGTTGAAGACATACCCGCCCAGCTTCCGTTCTTCGTCCGTGAGACTGAAAAGAAACAGCCGATATGCTGATTCATATTTCTTTTGACCAATATAGCCATTGATGACACCGGACAGTTCGTCCCTGGTCGGTGGTGCCGCTGATTTATTTAGATCGAGTAACAGTCGATTTGCGGCATCGAGCCCTTCCGACGTACCGCGAAGCGCAGCAATCAAACTTGGCCTCCAGGGTGCTTCTGCCCCGATGGCTGTCAGCACGGCCTGATATCCTTGGGGATCTGAGAGAATTATCGGTATTCCCTGCGCGATCGCCTGAAATTGGTCCGGCCATCGCCGCAGCAACACGTCGATCTCACCAACGGCTTTCGACAGATCGCCCATCTCAATAGAGTGACCAATTAACTTTTGTAGCGCGTGGATTTCTGTTTTAGAAAGTCTTCGAGCTTGATCGAAAAGCTGGTAGGCTTCCACTTTTTCCTCTTGGCGATATTTAATCTCTCCGATCAAGCTATAAAGACGCGCGTCGGCCAGATTAAAGGCAAGCGCTCCTTGGGCCTTCGCAAGCAAGCGGTCAAGATCAGGAGGATTGCTCATGTCGTTCAGTTCGCTGGTGATTTCAGCCACCAACGCGTCGACATTGAGCGGATCCAGCGCAAGCGAGACGGCAGGGGTTTCGGCCTCAAGAAACCGACTTAGCCCGATCGAGGAAGCCGCCAACGCCAGTACGGATGCGACGAACCAAACGCTTGAACGCCGGAGATTTTGCATAAGCGGGCTGGCCTGCGCCGTCATCGACTTTGCCCTCAATTTTCGGGGTACTCGTGTCCGTACCGTAGCTGTAGTACTGATAGTTCATGTATTTGTAGGCATAATTGTAATCGAACTTGTTCACTGCAAACTTCGACATGGCGGCTCCAACCACGTTAGCGCCGGCGGCCTTTAGACGTTTCAAAGCTGTCTTTGCCGACTTGCGTGTCACCTGATTGGTGGAGATGACCATCAATGTTCCCTCGGCAAGCCGGCTTAGGATGGGCGCATCTGAGAGGCCGACAATCGGGGGCGCGTCGATGATAACCAGATCGAAGCGTTTGCCGAGATTTGTAACAATCAGCGCCATCTTCGGGGACGAAAGCAAATCCGCAGGATTTGGCGGGATCGTTCCAGAAGTCAGAACGGTCACGTTCGGATATTTTGTTGCCCTAAATATACTGGAAAGATCCTCCTTCCGGACCGTGTTTGTCAGCAGATTGCTGAGCCCGATCGTGTTGTCGAGACCGAACATGCGGTGAAGATTCGGCTTTCGCAGGTCACCATCGACAATGAGAACTCTTGCACCGAGTGCTGCAAAATCCTGCCCGAGCTTAAACGACGTGGTTGATTTGCCTTCAGAAGGTTCCGAACTCGTGACTAGCAGTGATCGCGGCGCACCTTCGGCCCCGGAGAATTGCAACGATGTTCGAAGCGAGCGGTAGGCTTCCGAAAGTCCAGATTTCTGATCGGCGATGCTCGCTATCAGTTCGCGGTCGTCGACAAGAGGCAAGATGCCAAGCATCGCCAGCCCCAGTTCTTTTTCGATCTGCTCAGGATTCGTAAAGGTATTGTTCAATAACTCGATAATGTAAACAATTGACGCACTCAGAGCCATGAACAGAGCCAGCGCGATTGCAACATTAACGCTCAAGCGTGGAGAAAAGGGTCTACTAGGCTGATTCGCAAAGTCGACAATTGCTGCACTCTGTGTCTTAAGTTCCGAGCTGACACCAACCTCATTCAGCTTGGCGATCAGATTGTCATACTGCGATCTGTTCGAATCAACGTCGCGCTTCAGAATTGTGTACTTGATGTTCTTGTCATTGAAGACAACTTGCTGTTTTTCCATTTCAGCAAGTTTGGACTTGAGGTCAGCCTCCTTGTTCAGCGCCTCCTGATATTTTAATCGCAGGGAATCGGTGATCGCCAGAACACCGTTGTTATATACTCGTTGCAATTCCTTGATCTGCGACTGAAGCTGCTGCATTTCCGGAAAACCGGGTTTCAAGATCCCCAATTTCTGCTGATATTGGCCGGTCAGGTCCGCCAGTTTTTCGCTGAGCTTCTGTAGACCCTCACTTTCGAGTACGGGCGCCAGGCTTGCCCCGCGGCCCTTCTCAATCTGGTCCACTACCCGTCCTGCATCGAGACGGTCCTGGATGGCTGTCGCAAGAGCAGTGTTCAGCGCCTCGATGTTCGACCCTATAAGCGATTTGTCGTCCCCCGTGACCGTGATGCCGGCGTCCTTTGCATAAGCGACCAGATCCTCTTCGGATTTTTGAAGCTTTTGCTTCACCTGCAAGACCTGTTCCTGGATGAATTGCCGTGCCAGGTCCGAAGTCTCGCTGGTTTGATCAAGTCGTTGATCAATGAAACTTTGCGCGACCTGATTGGCCACGTCACTTGCATATTTTGGCTTCTGGTCAGCAAACGCAATCGACAGCAGGCTCGTATTGGGGACCAGGTTCACGCTGAGGTCGTTCAGGATGCGATCGATCGCAATTGCTTCACGTTGCTCCGGGGTCTTTTCTTCTGTGGACGGCGATTTGGAAATTCCAAAAGCACGATAGAAGATGTTGCTCATCGAGAAGTCCGGCGTCGGGAACAGAAAATCGGGCTTTTCGCTGAGCCCAAGTTGAAACACTACACGCTGTGCCAACGCGCGGCTTTTAAGTTTTTCGCGGGCGGTCAAAAAGGCTCGGACATCACTGTTCTCCGAAACCACTTCGATGTCTTGGAAGACCTTGGCCGACGGTACCAGAACCTCCAGTTGTGTTGTTGCCTGATATTTCGGCGTTTGCATCATCGTAACGACGATGCCGGCTACCAAACCAGCTGCCATCATCATGGCGATTAGCCATCGATATTGAACCACATAAAAGAGCAGCTTGAGTGGATTGAACCCTTCATTCTGCTCCGTGTAGTCGTGACCATAGGTGCTATAATTTTGCGCACCGTCATAATAGAGGTCCGCAGACAACGCGTGGCTGTGTCCTGGACCTGCAATTTGATGCTGTCTGTTACGATCGAGCATGGTGCGGGGTGATCCTAGGTTTTGTCTGCGTTTGACTGGCTACACTTATATTCCGGGAATCACAGCAATCCGAGCTGCGTTCGAGGCGACACCAAGGGCGTCCTTTAGATTATTTATCGCAATTTTCGACTTTGAAGCGAATACGACGATCTTGTCACCACCGTAGATGCGAGGATTCCTGCTTTTGCCAGCACGAATGTCCTCCACATTGTAATTCGCGACCAACGTATTGGGTCCGAAATTGCGATAGACAAAAACCTTTTTTGCGTCCCCGATATTATTGAAACCACCGGCGACCGCGATTGCATCAATTAGAGATGAATTGCTCGACACCGGAAAGATGCCGGCCTTGTTGACCTCGCCATCCACGGTTACGCGTTGCCCGATCGATTCCCTCACGAAAATCGAAACGTCAGGGGACTGCAGATATTTGGCGCCATAGGCGGTCTCGATTTCCTGCTCCAACTGACGGACGGTCTTCCCCGCGGCAGTAATGGCGCCGACAAGCGGAAGCGAAATCTGGCCATTAGAGTCGACTTGAACCGTTCTATTCAAATTGTCGACCTGAAAGACATTCACATCGAGCACATCGTTCGGAGACAAAGGCTGCTCGCTGCCGTTCTGCGTGTTTTGCGGTGCCGGCAGATCCTTGACCACCCGCAGAGCACCACCGCCCGAAATTGGCGCCGACGACGATGTCAATTGCAGCGCATCGACCGAACCCGACGAAGGCGCTGTCGTCGACGAAGTGCTCGTGCATGCCGACATTCCAAGTGAGGCGAGCACGACGAACACGGGTGCCATATGGCTTCTTGCGAAACGAAACATATGCATCATGCTGTTCCGCCTTTAAATAACCGGCCAAATCCTCCAAAACGGCCGCCATTGCCGGCGTTTGGTCCTTTTGGGCGTGCTTTTCCAACCGGCTCGATAGGCCGGTTCGCTAATATTTCTCCTGGACGCTTCAACACCATGTTGCGGGCCTCGTCTTCGCCACATCGCTTTGCAGCTGCGGCAGCCGCCTGCGAAAGTCCAGGGCGCCGGCGCGTAGCGCTATGACTGTCCGATGCGATAATATCCACCCTACCCTCATCAATCAGCTTTTCCGAATAGTAAAGTGCAGTGCGTCCAAAAGCACCAACAATCGAGTCTGCAGTAAGCTGGATGAGGCAGCCCACTGCGTTCAACCTCTCGATAACGTCGTAATTCGTTTTGATCCAGGTCAAACGCTCGGGGTGAGTAAGAATCGGGATGAAACCGGCGTTTATGAGGCGTAGTACGAGATCCTCCATTCGCGGAGGTAAAACATGATGCGGCGGTTCGAACAGAAAATAGCGTGACCTGTTTAAGGTCGGCACGCTGCCACCCGCTAGTTGGTCCGGAAGATTCGGTGCTATGTGAACATCGGCGCCGACGTAAAGAGCAAGTGGTATAGCAGCGCGGCGGAGCGCCTGGTGCAACTCTTGAACCGCCCGGACAATATTCGATGTTCCGTTTTCGTATACGCCCGGCGTCACGTGCGGCGTGCACGCCATATGGGTCGTTCCGTCGGCAACCGCCAGCCGAGCCATTTCCAGCGATTCGGCAAGATTGGGTGAGCCGTCGTCGAGGCCGGGCAAGATATGGGAATGTAGATCGATCATCGGCGTTTGCGGCTGCAACGAAGCAACGTGGCGACATCATCGCAAAAAACCACAAATGCGTCACCTGGAGGGCAGCAAATGACCCGCTTGCCATGCTCACTCAATAGGATGAATGGCGGATCCCAATTACTGGCTGTCAGAGTCGTCATCATGCAGGCCGATGATCAGCGCCACACTGCCGCTAAAAGCGGCAGATACCCGCACAAAAGGACCGGAACTAAAACAGGCGACGCCTGCAATCGCTGATACACAAAAGAAAACGGGACCAAGCGGTTGGCGGAGCTTCATTTTCGTCCCTCTAGAAACCTGTGGCCTGACGCGCCAACGCAATCGCCCAAGACGAATTACTTTGGCGCCAGATCGAAGCAATAGAGCGACACGGTTAACAAAATTTCGCGAAGCTAGAACCGTCCGAGCGGAAACATCTCCATCGACACCAGCAGGCATTGGGTATCGGCAGGAACAACACAGCAGAGGCGCTCGCCCCTGCTGCCGCCATTTGTTAGCACCCGCTTACTGGCTGACCCCGTGGTCTTTATCAGCCGTTGCAGCCAGAATACCGGCCCCAAGAGCCATGCCACCAAAGATGTAGAGCGGCGTGTTGTTATTATTGTTGGCACCACCCGTTTGGGCAGTCTGCTCAGAACCGAGGACATTGAGGCAAATCTTGTTCTCGACACGGGAAATGTCGAGGGTCGAATTGGTCGGCACGCTCAAATTGCACCCGCCAACATGGACCGAAGCCGAGCCCTTGCCGCCAACCACGACGCGGCTGCCGAAATCCAGAGCGCCGCCCGCTTGAGCCGGGCCATAGCCAGCAACCTGCGAGATCATTACATCGCCATCGACGTGACCGATTGACCCAATCGGGCCTACGCCCTGATAGGCGGTTGCACAGGTGCACGATGCATCCTGCGCGAAAGACGGAACCGGGCCGAAGCCGGCCAACGCAACAACTCCGGCCAACGCACTTTTCACAACTGGGTTCATCCGCATCAATCCTTCTGTCCCACGTTACCTGAGGCCCACCCAACCACCAAGCTATTCATCAGCGCGTAACAGCTTTCTGCGCCAATTCCAACCTATTTCGCATATGCGAGATAATTTTTGGTTTCAGTGTGATTGATAGAACACACACTTGATTAAAGTAGATGCACCATCTGTGCAACGGGCTGGGATCGCGATTGGCCGAAGGCCGATCCGACATTCTTTGCGGCCGCTGAAACAGCATCCGCCCGGACGCGGTGCAGCGTAGCCCACCGGCTTTGACATCCCCCGGGTTTCGTTGATAACACACAACAGGTAACTAGAAGTCTCGCTAGCAAGTCCGGTAGGCCGAGCCCGCTTGGGCGGGTTGGCCGCACAGCAGGCCGCTCTCAATCAGCTTCGCGGCCAAATCCGTGCCATCAGCCATAAAGCACTGAACAACGAGGGCGTCGCCAAATTTCGACGCGATATTGCCGTCGCAAGGTGTGCCCGTGCCGACTGGTTTGCACTTCACGGACCGCCCTTGATAATCTCGGCGCGCGACTTCTGTTGCCATGGCCTGCATCGATCGGGGTTTGGTGAAGCCCGCTCCGCACAGCAAAACCTTGCGACCAGCGACGCGCAGATCATCGATAGCCCGGATGGAAAGCTTGCCATCGAACTGCTCCAGCGCTTCAGTCGGCCTAGATGCCGATGTATTTGATTTCTTTTGTTTAACGACGATGCCGAGGAAGATAGCGGCAAAAGCCAACGCTATTAACGCAAGCATACCTTTCTGTCTAAACGACAAGATTCTCTCCTTTCCGAGATCCCGCGTCGTGCACCGGCAAGCTCAGGGGGCCATGTGACGAGTTCGGCCCTTAGCCAACCGTCTCGACGGCCTCCCCGCAGTTTCGTGCTTTATCCGGAAGTGCTCATCATAACGCCATTCCGAAGATGAACAGCAAGGGGAAAACCACGAAGTCGGATGTTGGCAAAGCTCGAGCTTCATCCGTAGCCGCCCGAGATGACCCTAAGAGCCGCCAGACCAAGATGTTCCGGTCTTAACCTGCATGCATATTGCACACGCCCGACGGCAGCCGCGACTTGCTCTTCCGGTGCCGTGCCATATCGCGCAGGCTGTTTCTCAAGCCAATCCAGGTGGTGGCTCGTCGGTTTCAGGCACAAACGTCGCCGCGACCAGCTGCTCCTTGTCCTCCCCAAACCATCGCCGGTACGCCGGCGCCGCTCAACCCACGTGATACATCGATCTGACGCTTCGTCACAGCCTCCTCACGCTTGCACTTGGAGTAGCGACAGCCTACCTCCGCGAGGCGGCCGTCATCACAGGGGACTTTAAGTGAAACAGCTGCCAGCTCCACGAACTCATAGCTCGGCTCGACGAGTTTCAGATATTCGCTGATGTTGTGCGGCGCCCAATTGGCGGGGTTTTTGGCGTCGTTGGTTGGTTTGCGTGTTAGTTCTGATCCTGCAGTCGGCTCTGTCGTTGTAGCTGCCTCGAGAGGTAGCTTGCTGCTATGCAGTCGAATTATACAGGCGGGCGGATGAAGCCGCCGCGGATTTCAATGCCAGGCCAGACGAACGAGACTTGATAGCCAAGAGCGAAAATACATTCGCCTCCGCCGGTTCAAGCGTCCGGCCGTCATAAAATTCAAACCCCGCGCCAGCCAAGCGCTCGCGGATCTTCCCTTGTTCTTTGGCCCCGTCGAAGTATATCGCCTTGACGCGGTCATCCTCGAACAGTGACCACGCGCCGCAGAGGACCTCCCACTCCATCCCCTCGACATCAACTTTGATGACGATCGAACGGCCAGGGATTTCAATGTCTGACAGCGGCAAAAGCTTAGCGGCGAACGTCAGCCCTGGGATATTGTAAGAATTAACGTGATCTTCTCTTGTGGTCACGTGGGACACGGCCCCCCGTACAAACGTTGCGGTCGCCGCAACTTCCGCGACACCCACATTCATGCAGTCGAACCCATGTTCCTTCCCGTTCGCGGCGAGACGCACGAAGGTGCTCGGATCAACCTCGAATGCCATTATTCTGACGCCCGGCTTTAGCCTCGCGGATCGTGCGATCACGGACGAAAAGATTCCGATATTAGCTCCGACATCAAGAAAGGTGTCACCGCGGTCGATAAGAGCGATAAGATTCATCAGTGTCGCGGTTTCGTCTTTCAGCAGGCTATATTTTCGAGAAGCGTTCGAGGCCCTCAAGTACCCATTTTCTCTGGCCGAATTCACAAGCAATTTCAGCCCAAAGACATTCACATTAGCGTCATCTGTCCCATAAACCGCTCTAGTGACAAGCCGTCTGAAACGTGGCTTTTTGATAAATAGGCGATCGACAATTTTCCCGAGAAACATCTGTACCCTCATCCCGAACTCAAGCTTACCTACATTGCGCACAAATTTGCAACATCGGGAACTTTTAACCGCTGCGATACCAAGTGGTTTGCGGTTGCCGCTCCGCTTCATTGAAGCCCGCGGACGGCTTCGAAAGCAATGGGAGATCGCCGGCACCCCGGGGCGTGCCGGCATTAGCGGCGATGTCGGTCAGCTCGAAGAACTGGTGCTTCGCGTGGCTGCAGCATAGCCCCGGCGTAATCGCTCCCCGAGTCCGCGATAGCATTGTAGCCGCCACTAAACCAAACTGCGTCTCGTCAGCGTGCGCATCAAGCCTCGTTAATTAGCAGGTTCTTAAAATAATCAACCGTCCGTTCGATGCCGTCGCGCAACTGAGTCTTAGCTTCCCAACCAAGCACGGTGCGAGCCTTGGTAATATCTGGTTGCCTTTGCCTAGGATCGTCCGATGGCAGTACCAGATGTCGAATCTCGGAGCGCGAGCCGGTGACCTGGATGACGAGAGAGGCCAGTTCCAGCATCGAAAATTCGCTCGTGTTTCCGATGTTAATGGGTCCGATGACCTCGCCCGACGTCCCCATTAGCTTCATAAGCCCTTCGATCAGGTCGTCTACATAGCAAAAAGACCGTGTCTGGCTGCCGTCCCCGTAGATCGTTATCGGATGACCTAGCAGTGCCTGAACGATAAAGTTGGACACAACCCGACCATCTTGTCGGTGCATCCGCGGTCCGTAGGTGTTGAAAATGCGCGCCACCTTGGTTTCAAGGCCGTGCTGGCGATTGTAGTCAAAGAAAAGTGTCTCGGCCGCGCGCTTGCCCTCGTCGTAGCAGGATCGCAGGCCTATAGGATTTACGTTTCCCCAGTACTCCTCGGTTTGAGGATGAATGTCAGGGTCGCCATAGACCTCGCTGGTAGACGCCTGCAGCACTTTGCACCGCAAACGCTTGGCAAGTCCTAGAATGTTAATTGCGCCGTGTACCGAGGTCTTCAGGGTCTGGATAGGATCGTGCTGATAGTGGATTGGCGAAGCCGGGCATGCGAGATTGTAGATTTCGTCAACCTCCACATAGAGCGGAAAACAAACGTCGTGGCGCAAGAACTCGAAGCGAGGATTGGCATGCAGATGATCTATGTTGCGCTTGGTCGAGGAAAACAAATTGTCAACGCAGATTACCTCATGGCCCTGATCGAGCAGCCTGTCGATAAGATGCGAGCCAAGAAAACCGGCGCCACCGGTAACGAGAATGCGTTTGCGGCTTTCGGAAATGGGTGGCAAGGATCATGATCTCCTACATGGAAGGCCTGCGGTCTAACGCAGATACCGGCGTTTAGCAAACGCGTTGAGACATATCGGCCGGCAGTGGCCAGCTGTGGCGCAGCACGAAGAACTCGCGCCCCAATCGGCTCTCAATCTACCTTTTGCACACCTTCGACGATCAGGTTCCAGACCGCGTCCTCCTCAACCGAGGCATAGGCTAGAGGGGCAGTCGCGCCGATCTGCAGTACACCAATGGGATCACCGTCAAGTCTGGTCAGCATATCGTGGGCGGTTGCGCCAGTCTCTGTCAAAGAGTCGATCATTCGCTGTCCTGTCACCTTTAGGTCAATGATCGCAATCGACGTGGCGGACCCGGGTCGCCGAATGCGGAGCGTCGCAACTGGCGTCGGGCCGGTATAGGCCCGCGCCACGACTACCGTCAGTTTTGTTACCTCGACCAGGAAACCCAATTGGAAATAGAAGGGTGTGTTCGAAATCTGAGGGTTAATGGTGCTCGGCAATACCCAGCGCCCATCAGCGGAATATTCATCGTATCGCTTTGACAACATCGGTCGGGACTGGCCTCTTCCGCCGACCATTGCGAATATTTCTCTCGGCCCGTCATTGCCTATCAGCCGGTTCCGAAGCCCCTCGACATACGGGTACCGGCAGCAATACAGCATGTCGCCGTCAGAGTACGATCCATCGAGCCTCTGGCCATCGAAGAACGTCCTGCTCGACGCCTCCCGCGGAGTGGCCTCGCACCGAAACACCGCCTCGCCGCCCGCATTATAGAGGATGGTCCCTGGCCGCACTACTCGCACTAAATTGCTGCTTACGAATAGCGTTGTTGGCATGTCGAGTCGCGTGCGGCTAACCTCAGTGAACGACGCCGACACGTCGCTCTCGCCCCTCAGGCTTCGGAGACCGCTATGAGATTTCAGCTGATTATCGGTGAATATGGACTTGGGCGTACCAAAGGTGCCGTTGAAGGCCCGTGAAGTGGGTGAGGCTCCATAGCCGTCGATGCGGCAACGACGAATTTCCAATGTGTCGAGCGCGTCAATGGGGCCGACATTGCGTAGGATACTGTCGCTGATGGCGACCTGGTAAGCGCCCGTTCCCTCTGAGATCGACTCGTAATCTACCCCCTTCATTTCGGCCAGATCAACGAACTTGTCCAACTCGACGCGACCGGAAAATTTGCTGCCGTTATCAGTGAAAAACTGCCCCTGTGAGACATACATGCCACCGTCCCCCAAAACATCGTTCAGGACGGCCCGCTGATAGTTGGCGATGGTGATGCGACCGTTGCGCGCAGAGGTACCCCCGTCGTACTTCGTCCAGCCAGGATCGGCCATGCAGCGAAGGCCATTGATCTCGATATATTTTGTCTCAAGGTATGTGCTGTCACGGACCAACGAGATGATCCGCGCCGGTCCGTTGTATTCAGCGCTGTCGGTCACAACAGGCCAGTCCGAATAGTAATGGAATCGCAGCGGTTCGGCGACCGTCAATTCGAAGCCGTTAATCGCCGTGATCACCACATATTCGAAGTAGACAGATGTGTTCGGGAATGCAGCAGTCTGCGTCGCGAAACCGTAGATCAGAGCACGTTCACCAATCACGAAGGACGAAGGCACCTCGCCGGACGCAAGCGTGACCCTCGTGCTCCCCGCCGCAACGGTTTCGATAAGTTCCCCGTACCCGTACAGAGGGGTCATAGTACCGATTAAGGATCGACCACCGCGATAAAAGATGGATGGAAATACGAGGCATTCATTATTTGCAGAAATGGTGTGAGCGCCATGGGTAGTAGCACGGATGTTCTGGAACGATGCACCGTACCCGTCGATGGTCAGGACTTCCCTGATCCCGGTAAGCCAGAGCGGGTTGGTATATGAGTATTTCCTGCCCGGCCTGAGACGAATATGAAGCCTACCCCGACCCCTTGCCCAGTCTCCGATGGCAGTGGCAGCGGCGTTTTCATCAATAGCCGTATCCGCTATATTTGTTCCCATAAAACCGAACATCTCGGGACGGACGACGTCTTCGGCAATTTCCCACCACGCGCCGTCGCGCGACCGCACTTTGCCCCCGAGAGGCTCAATATCAACTTTCTTATAAATTGCGGCCCCGCCATCATCGACTGCCGCATAGCCCTTTACCCGAAGAAAACTCGTGCCGTTTGGCACGTCAGCGCCCGACACACCAACTGCTGTATCGTAGATGGGCGGGGCCACATGCCCGAAGGCCCTGAAGGCTCCCAGAGCCGAAGTCGATGCGACGCCAATTAGGGCAGCGCGCCTACTGATCCGCGATATGCAGTTCGACAATGTTAGATCTCTATCCCAAACACGCGAAAAGCGGGCGCCGCTCGCAAGCGTTCCTGTACCGACGCAAAATCCCGGACCAACAGAGTGTTCGAATGCTTCAATGAATTCGCAGCGGATGTTAAATTACGCGTATAAGGATCGTAGTGGAAACGACTGAACCCTATTCTCCCCAAGGCCTCCGAGATGCTTGGTGTAAACAGTTCAGTAGAGATGGCAAGAAGCCTCGGATCAGCGAGCGTCAACTGCGCTCCCGAGAACACTTCTTCTTCATATCCCTCCACATCAATCTTGAGTAGTAGCGGACATCTCCCGTTCAGAACGGTATCGAGCTTGCGCATGGGAAGCAGACGAGTCACCTGATCCCCCTCCCTTGCGACATGATTCATCGTATCTTGGTCGACCGAAAAATTCGCCAGTCCATCCTGCTGGCCCAGCACAACCTCGTGTACGGAAACCAGTTCGGCCATCCGATTTACCTGAATGTTCGCAGACAAACGGCGAACAGTCTCCGGTACCGGTTCAAACGCAAGGGTCTGGGCCTTGGCTACTCCAGAGGCCAAGATCGTGTAACTGCCAATATTGGCGCCGACATCACAGAACAAGTCCGAAGGCCGTAGTAGATGTAACAGAAATCCCATTTCCGGAAACTCGTGCAGTCCGCAATAAATATTGCCCGTGGCACCCGTCATGCCGCGGCTTGCCACCAGCTTAGTGCCTTCAATCCATTCAACTGTGACATTATTCTTAAGCCGACTCCTTGCTTGCCACAACAAATAGCGAGACAATGCCCGTCTCTTGAATTTACCGGCGATAGGATGCTCTAAAATAAATTTTATTGTACGATTCATTTCCGTTTTCCCACTGCAGATTTTGCGCAATTTCCCCCAATCACTCTTCTTTGGCAATTTCTGATTTCAATTCGTGAATCATTCTTCTTATCGACAAGAAATACCAAAGCTTATAAAATGCATACATAAATCCCGCCTGTCCATCCATAAAACCTAGACGAACCACGTACGAATAAGTAAAATACAACCAAGAAAACCACCAGCTCGTAATATACTTATATTTCAATCCCTGTCTTCTAGTAAATCTTTCAGTTTCCGTCGACCCTATTTCGAAATAGCGTCTGGCCTCCCACTTTGCGTACTGAACATGCTTCGTCAAGAATTTGCCAAGTCCATTATAATCCTCATGGTTTATTGGGGTATTTATCTCACCGATGGCTCCCTTTAGCACTGGATGCTCATGAACCTCCATGTCAAGGGAGCTCCAGTTGGATTCCTCGATTCGCTCATATAGGCCGGAGCCCACCCTAAACAATGAAAGCTTACGTTGAGGCACTCCGTAACGCAGCTCGCGACCAAGGAAATGATTTGTATATGTAAGCCAGAATCCCACAAAGTTCTGGTCATCAATAGCCTTTACCAGTGCGTCACAAAATTGGTTATTTATATATTCATCCGCATCAAGAAAAAGAACCCAAGGTGTCTCGAAATGGTAATTTAGCAAAACCCAATTTCGTTTCTTTGGGTAGTGGCCGTCCCATTTGAACTCCAAAATTATGGCATTGAAGGCCGCGGCAATTTCCCTTGTGCGATCCGTACTGCCTGAATCAACCACCACGATTTGGGCGAACCGTTCCAATTTCTCGAGGCACCGAGGCAAATTGTGCTCTTCATTCTTGACGGGAATGACGACAGTGACCGGAAGTTGGGTCAACAGCGAGCCAACTGTTCTGGAATGTGCATCGTCTCCGAAATTATGGCCGCGAGAGACCGCATCATCTTGCATCATCTTCGTTCTCTTTATCTGCCTCGCGGGAAGCCCTCTTGCGCGAAGACATGCCATCGGCAGGATTTGTGGGTTCGGTCGACCTCGGCGGTTGAGCTTGTCGCTCCCCGACCTTTCTCGCAGGATTGCCAGCCACAACGAGCCCTGGGGCGACGCTTCGCACTGCAACAGCTCGTGCTCCAACAACCGCACCTGACCCTACTTCCACGCCGGGTCCAATGAATGCGTCCGCGCAAATCCAGGCGTTGTCCGCGATGTGGATTGGTGATTTCAAGAGCGTCATTGAGGGCGACCGGAAATCATGAGTACCAGCACACAGGTGGGCTCCTTGCGATACGGTAGCGTTGGCCCCAATTGTGATTGGGCCCAATGCATAGAGAATAGCACGGTCGCCTATTGCCGAATGGTCTCCGATCGCGAGATTCCATGGAATCGTGATTCGGACGGTGGGATATAGATGAACATGTGAGCCTACCTGAGCTCCGAAGAGCCGCAAGAGAACACTCCGGATCGCCCAGAACGGCCGCGGCGAGAAGCGGAAAAACGGCCAAGCCAAGGACCATAAGACCCGACCGACTTGCTCCCGGCGGCTCCATTTCGCTGCGGAGCGGTTCGCTTCGATGTCAACCTTCAGGGGAATGCTCGAATTTAGCCGAGAACTGCGGGCCATTACACTTCATTGCTCAACTTCAACGCACGGAGGTGGCCTTCCACCATCGAGCATCCAGCGGTAAACTTGGATATGGTGCCGAGCGATCTCATCCCAAACATACCGCTCCTCCACCAGACGTCGACCTGACGTGCCATAGTACGCAAGATCAGGGCGCATTAAGGCCTGTGAAAGTATGGCTGCAAGGGCAGCCGGATCCGTCTCGATCCGTATTGCCGCCGCCTCCGCAAACCCTTCAGGCAGATTGCAAGCGTCAGTCATGAACACAGGAAGCCGGTAGGCCCAGGCCTCCAGCACCGACATGGGCAGCCCTTCGGAATACGATGGCAGTATGAACGAATCAGCTTGCCGTAGCGCAGCGTCCTTCGCTGCGCCGTAGAGTGGGCCCACAAACACTACATCATTCTGGAGTCCCCTCTTCGTTACCAATTCTCGAAGCCGAAGCTCGTGGCCGCCGTCGTCCCACCCAGCGATCACGATCTGCCACGCAGCGGCTATCGTCGGAGCATCGCTCCGAAGTATCGACCAAGCCTCGATCAACTCTTCGATGCCTTTCTTGGGATGTAGCCTGCCAAGGGAAAGCAGGACACGTCGCCCGGCTGCAGGCTTAATTTTTGGCGCTAGGCCATCGCTTGGCCGGTCATGAGGAAGGTCTATACCATTGGGAATGATTGCGATCGGGTTGGCAAGCCCATAGCTTCGGAACGCTTCGGCTTCGGATCGGTTCAGCGCATGGAGGCACGATGCCCCCCGCAAATTCGACCTTTCAAAAAGTATCTCGACAGCTTTCTTTTTCCATCCTGAATTTCGCAAAGCCCAGGGATCTAGCATTCCGCGAGGCGAGACGATCACCTTCCCCCCGGTTCGCCGTCGCCAAGCAGACACCTGAACTGAAGTCGTGTGCCAGATTCCATGCTGATGCACCACATCGAAGCGTGTCTGGCTCAGCGCGTGGCCGATCGATGGTGCATATCTGATCGAGGAAACGCCGTAATGCGGAGCCGCAAGGGGAACGATCGGCGACCACGAGCTGATGTCTTGGGCCGTGAATTTGTCGCTGTACCCTAAGACGGAGATGTCAGTATGTGCCTTATGCAACGATAAAGCGGATCCGCGAACCGAATTGTACAATCCCCCGGCGAGCCTTGATATGCTTCCAGTCACGATGGCGAGCGCGAGATTCTGTCGCACAATTGGCGCCGTCATAAGCAACCCCATGTTAGGTTGCACTTCATTGTCCGACATCGCTCATCGATAGCTAGACCTTCTAAAAACCAAGTGCGCCGGCCGTGCGATCTCATTTCCTTACGCCTAAACTTCACTGTGGAAGATCGTCAGGTGGGAGCACCATCTCGCCTGTCTGGAGAATGATTCGACGTATTTTGGCCGGCGCCCCGGCAAGGAGCACATTTGGAGGGAAATCACCACGCACAACACTGTTCGCCGCAACAATCGTTCCAGCGCGTATTGTCGTGCCGGGACCTATATAAGCGCCACGCCCTATCCACACATTTTCTTCGATAATAACCGGAGCCACTTTGTAGTCCTGGCCTCTTACACCGGAAGCGGGTTTGAACCGATGTTCCTGATCACGAATTGACACATACTCTCCGATAGCGACGTTTGAACCGATTCTAATCAGTTCACTTGCTACCAAATGACAACCTGTATTTATACTGGTTCTATCTCCTATCGTTATCTCTGCTGCCAGGGCTGTTTGAAAGAAGAGGCTGTGGCCGAGCATGCAGTCCTCGCCAATGCCAATGTTGAGCATTGGCCGGGACAGCCGGAGCCCACCCCATATCAAAGTGCCTTTGCCTACTTTCCGAAAGAAAAGTGGCACAGTTGAGCGATAAAATACCCCCCGAGCAGTTGGCAAAAAAAGGTGCACCTGTTTCATCTCAAAGATCCGGGCCATGAGAAAACCCAGCAGCCGTGCCCCGCAGCGTTCAGCTTACGAATCATGGACATCTTCATCTGAGCTAAACGATCCCGCCGCCCGTTCACCCAACACCGCAGTGACGAGCCGCTGTCTGTACCGCTCCCATGAAAACGTGCGAGCGTGATCACGGGCCGATAAGGACATTCGATCGCGCAAAGCGCGATCCGACACGATCTTTGCAATGGCTTCTGCCAGTGCCAGCGGACTTCCTTCCTCGACAATAAGCCCATCTGTGCCGTGTCGAACTACCGAGCCGGCGGCCCGCGTCGTGACGGTGGGCACCCCGGCTGCGAGCGCTTCATAGGTGACTCCTGCCGATCCCTCCACTAAGCTGGGCAGCACGAGGACATCGGCTCGCTGAAATTCGATATGCACCTTGTCACGTGGAACCCTTCCAAGGAAGGTAAGTGCGCCGACCTCTGGTCGGGCACGAATGCGAGGTGACACCTCCCCCGCAACACGAAACTCATAGTGATCGCCCGCCTTCATCAACATCTGACTGGCTTGGCCAAAAATGTGAATTCCTTTTCGGAGATCCGCCGTTCCTGCGAAGAGCACGCGTCCGCGTTGCGGGCGGGGCGCGATGTCGAACCAACTCGGTGCGACAGCGTATGGAACGATGCGCGTGCGAGCCGGCTCGACACCGAAATTGTCCACCAAATCGGCTCTTACAAACTCGGACGGACAGACGAGTATATCGGCGTGGTCGAGCATTGTGGCATATGGCCGAAATCGTGGGCCCATAGCCTCAGCGAAAGTCGGACGAGGATCGTCCCATCCTGGATATCGCTCATGCTCCGCCCGAAGTATCCGTTGCCACGAGGGTGCAATGCAGACATCGGCCCCCGTGACGATCCCCTTCGCCTTGGCGGCCGCCAGCAGGTGCCCGGTTTCATGCATTACCGAAAACAAGTGGGTAGCAGCTCCGAAACCAGTATTTACCATCCTCTCACCGAGAGCGACTGCAAACTCCTCCCAGAGACGAGTTGTCGCAATGGCGTCCGCCGACCGGAGCCGAAGCATATGACGTATTGACACCCAGTCAAAGGTCCGGCTCTTCCTAGCGATGCCCGTGGGCAACTGACGCCTTCCTAGGGCACGCACTTGCGGAAGTCTCTGCCCGGACAGGCGAAATACCGCCTCGGCAAAACGCCCAATGCCCACAGTACCACACATGTCAGTGTAAAAAGCTTCCAGGACCCCGCTAGCCTCGAACGCTGCGGGTATTGCATAGTTGTGCCGGGATCCAATCTGCGCGGCAATCACTCTCGCGTGTTCACATGTCACGGAGCAGTCGCCCCCCGGCCCGTGTAACCCGACGACCGTTTGGCGCTTTGCACGCGGCTGGCCGCGTTCACTCCATTACCTATGATTGGACCACCCGTGACTGGGGTTCCAAGGAAATAGCGGGCACCGTAGATTGCACCACCGTAGAGGATCATCACATTAAAAAAATAGAACGCATAGGCCGTAGGCATGATTAGCGCGGGAGCCAGGCCGCAGGCATAGAAGGTGGCCGCCCAGACATCACCACGGTTGGCTCGAACCCACCACCTACCCATAACATATGCCATTGCAACAAAAAAAATGACACCAAAAAAGCCAAATTCGAGATACGCATCTCCCATGGCCGTCGAGGTTGCCCCGGTACTCCCTGCATAATAGAGTTGGTTGTACAGGCGCTCGGCAACGCCCAGATCAAACATCAGCCAGTTCTTCAAGTCTGCGCCGACAAGCTGGGCTGGAACGTACTGAAATATGATCCGGTTCCAAGATCCGGCACCAAATGTGTGGAAGCTCCACTGGTCTGCCAACCGAACAAGGTAAAGCGCGTTGGTGAGTTCAGGGCTGGCGTGTTCCGTCGCAAATGGCGTTAACGACCAGAAGTCAATGGCCCTG
Source organism: Mesorhizobium sp. ISC25 (assembly GCF_042295465.1). NCBI lineage: Bacteria > Pseudomonadati > Pseudomonadota > Alphaproteobacteria > Hyphomicrobiales > Phyllobacteriaceae > Mesorhizobium > Mesorhizobium sp. ISC25. The sequence continues at coordinate 2,665,977 of NZ_CP135441.1, forward strand.
ATTTGCGCCAAAGTGGGCATTTTCCATTCCCCGGTTTCGCTCGCGATGCTCCGTAATGCGCCCACGCCGAAGATGACCAAGGTGGCAATAGGCATACCGAAGATAATAAAAATACGCGGGACTATCACGTGACGGGCGAACCATACTGCAAGCACCACGCAGGTAAACATTTCAACCATCGCTCGACGCCGGAAATAAATCAGTATTAATGGAATATACAGCGCGGCAGCCGACGCAAGCAAAACGTATGACGCAGTACTCCTGTATTTCAGCGCAAGATAGATTGACAAGAACAGCGAAATAACCTTCACATTGAACACAAAGTACATGATCGTAAGGGGACCTGACCACTGCGTCATATTCAGTTCGTCCGGTGGCCGCATGCCCATTCCGATTTGCATAACCCATGCAACGGCTGAAATGGCAAATCCGATACGCAATAGGCCCTTGTAGGAGGGAACCCGGAACCGGAAGCTGGGTGAACTCCTGCGAACCGCACTTACTCCCCAGTTCCACCCGAGATGGATGCTGAGGAAGCAAGCTAAAGTGAACAGGTTTAGAGTGACAAAGTACTCCGATTCAACGAATGTCACTGCCTGGCGGACTTGCCACAATTGCGGCACGACCCAGCCCAAAAATACCGCAGCCACCAGCGTGGGGAACTCAAGGTATCCGGACGGCTTTCGAAGACCGAAAATCACCGCCAAACCACACGAGCCAGTGAGACACCAAAAGGCGAACTCAACCATTATGCTATTGCTCCCGTAGGAACTTGAGCGTTATCGCTTCGCGCCTTACATGCTGATCGTACCACATAGCTTTCCATGTCCACTGCCGAAGGCCAAGACTCACATGCCGGTCCGTATCGCTGGCTGGGTGGCCTTACGGCGCTCTTTTGTAACCCGGGAGCCGCGTTACGCAACACCGCCTATCAGGAGCGTCACTTAGTTTCTTGCCGGGAACTTGCTCCCGAGACAAGCGCGAGACATTCAGCCAACGTGGCGTAATGCGGGCGTAGCCAGCTTCCCACCGTTACATCCGGCAAGTTTCTTTTTACCATCATTGATACAAACAGCAGACTTGCGACGTTCGCCACAAGAATTGAGAGTATTACAGAATACATCCCGATAAAAGCCATCGTCGATGCGCAGACCAGCAAAAATGATACAATAAACAAAACGTGCGCTAAGACAATAATACGGGTCTTACGCAATATCTTGCAGGTTTCGAAAAGCACATCCTTTACTGGATTGAAGGCGTACGCGACCGCCAAGAGCGATCCCATTGTTCCAGCAGTCGCAAATTTTTCTCCAAATAAGATCGGTGCGACTGCCGGAGCTAAGATAATTGTGGCGGCCGTCCCTGCAAAGGACGCAACCCAGGTCAACCGCATGATCCGAAGCACTATGAGAGAGAGGTTCTCACTTGTCCTATTCGCAAATGCAGGAAGTGCCACTGATCTTATTGCAGTACTAAACACGCCCGTGAACAACGATGAAAGCGTCACTGCTACAGCATAGTGTCCGACAATTTCCGGCTGCCACAGCAGAGCCACTGCGATGCGGTCGGCCTGCGCAGTGAACAGCCTGGCTGCAGTGCTCAAGTGAAGCGTTGCGGCAATCGTCAACAGCTGTTTCCCGATATGCCAGTTCGGCTCACCACTAAGCCCAACCTTCATTGTTGCGGCTCGCATTGCAAAAACCATACCGATACTGATGATTTGGGCCGCCACAAAATACTCGACACTGGGCAAAAACATGAAAGACGCAATACAGAATCCACAATATATCAGCGGCTGAGACACAGTAAACGCTTGCAAATAGAAGAACTTCTGCCGTGATCTCAATATACCTCTGTACATATCCCCGATTATCCCAAATAACGCAGAAAAGAAGGCAAAGGCCACGCCAACCAATACCGGAATCCCCTCTCCATATCGCATCATGACGATGTACATTGCGCCCGCGCAGGCAGGCGCCAGAAGAAACGATAGCAGCCGAGCCACGGACAGCGCAGCCCGTTCGACCTGGTCCCTATTGTTGGCTCCCGCAAGAAGCACTACCGCGTCGGAAATAGATATCTGTACCAATGTGGCGAACAAACCACCCCATGTCAGAACTATCGCAAGTATGCCGCGACCCTCGGGTCCCAACACCCTGGCTGTAATCATGCCTGAAACGAGCCCCGCCGCGAGCACGACGCCAGATGCGGCGAAGGATCCGAAGGCAAATCGCGCCCATGCCGTGTGCGTCCCTTTAGACACGGAGGATTGAATCTAAAAACTGGTTCCGAATCCAAGCGGAGTGCCGCTCGTATTCCCGCTCGTGGGCCTCTTCGTCAATCTGAAACACCCCCCCAACACGCTTTATCGGGGCGTAGGAAAACAGATCAAACCTCGAATCAACTGGCACAATACGGGCCGGCCGACCGAAGGAGAGTGCGGCCACTCCGGCGTGAACGCGATCTGTGACAACACCGTCACAGTACTTATAAATCGCCAGCATGTTTAGTGGATTATATGTTATGTATGAGTTAGGGCGGCTGAATGTCAGGTAAGGGAATGGATACAAACCATGGACAGGCCGTATCACCCTCCACGGCCCGAGCGTTTCTTGGTAGGTGCGTCGGAAATCCGCGTGCCGTTCTAACTTCCAGGGTATGCGGCGTTTCGTCACCTCAAACGAAACATCTGCTCCAATAAAGCTGGTGTCCTTTGAAGTCGAATTGACCGTTAGGAGTGGCTCTTTCATACTATGAAAGCTGGAGCATATATATGGAATGTTCGGGGATAGCGTGGGAATGTCGTCAAGGCGGCTAACAAAAAATGCGAAACAGATGCCGTCGAGACTTGGATTTACGAGATCCCCGATCTTTTCATATGTTAGATGATCCCTAGTGTGAATTGCTGTCGGTGGATATTTGGCCAAGAACGCGCGAAGGGCCGGTATTTCTGCATCGAAGGCGTTTGAATGGACGCTGATTAGACTATACGTCGAGCCCTTTTCAATTATGTGTTTGATGAGGTCACCGTAGTGTGCTGTAAAACCTCGCAGTATCGGTCCCGAAAACACATAGTGATCCGCCTCGGTCCAACTTCTGACGTCAAAACAATTGTTTTCAAAGCGTCCCGGCCGAAAAGCACGCTTAATAGGGCCATCAAATGGCACGACGCGATGGTTTGGCAATTCTTTCTGTAACACACGTTGCAGCGATGTTTGATAGAATGCATCCCCCAAGTTGTTCCAAGTGGAATTCTCAACAGCGATTGTAAGCAACCCTATTTTCTCCTGTGACTCTCGTTAGTTTCGGTTTTGCAGACCGACTACAAAAAACTGACTTAGTTTGCGAGCTGGCTTACTAAACACAGCAAAATCGACGATCCCTGAATTCAACCAGCGTCTTCGAGAATACAACGACTCGATGTTGTGACTAATGTAGGACGTAAGCCCTCTTGTGCTGGCCCCGCCATGCATCATGTCCACCAAAATATGGTCGACTACGACCGAGCCAAATCCAAACAGCTCCGTAGCTCTCAGCATCCAATCATAATCTGATGCTATGGCAAAAGAGAGGTCGAAAGCTCCAACCTGTTCAGCTACCCCGCGCCGCACGTAAAACGTTGGATGTGCGGGCATCCATCCAGAACGAAAGCCACGCGGCGGTCGCGGCGTCGCGGTCCACCTCCGAACGAGCGCTTTGCTCTCGTGATCCTTTACGAAGTCCAGATGACCAATTGCGATATCGGAGGTCGCAAGGGCAGTCGCGAGGCGCCCTAGGACCGACGCATCATGGTAAGCATCGTCCGAATTCAGCACACCTACAGCATCGCCGCTAAAGAGGCCGAGCGCCTTATTGAGGGCATCGTACATGCCTCGATCCGGCTCGCTAACGACCACCATTTGCTCCTGCGGGTAGGAGCGGATGATCGAAAGCGTCTCATCCGTCGACGCACCGTCGACTACGATCAGCTCTTTGTCTTCATGCTCCTGAGCGAAGAAGCTGTCCAGCGTATGGCCGATAGTGCCGGCGGCGTTCCGGCAGACCGTAAGGACTGAGATCTTCACGGGCTTCGTCCTAGCACTACTGTGCCGCGACCCGGCTATGCTCCTCGTCGAGCCGCCGATGCTGCACCTCCTGCTTTACGGAATGGAGGTCCGCTTCCACCATCTCGCCCACCATGTCGTCGAAGGAAGTGGATGCCTTCCAGCCCAGCACGCGCTGGGCCTTGGCCGGATCGCCAACCAAGAGTTCGACCTCTGTAGGCCGGAAATATCGAGGATCGACTTCGACCAGCACACGCCCGGATTTCCCGTCGAAGCCAGTCTCGCTCACACCCTCACCTTGCCAGCGTATGTCGATCCCTACCCTGGCGAAAGCGAGCTCGACGAACCTGCGGACGGAATGTTTATGACCTGTCGCCAGTACGAAATCGTCGGGTTTCTCTTGCTGCAACATGCGCCACATCCCCTCCACGTAGTCGCGGGCATGGCCCCAGTCACGCTCTGCTGAGAGATTACCCAGATAAAGCCTCTCCTGCAGGCCGAGGCTGATCGCGGCGACGGCCCGCGTGATCTTTCTGGTTACGAAGGTTTCGCCGCGAATCGGGCTTTCGTGGTTGAAAAGAATGCCGTTAGAGGCGTGGATGCCGTACGCTTCGCGGTAATTGATGACGATCCAATAAGCGTATAGCTTGGCGGCGGCGTATGGTGAGCGAGGATAGAACGGCGTAGTCTCGGACTGCGGTGTCTCCTGCACCAAGCCATAGAGCTCCGACGTGGAGGCCTGGTAAAATCTCGTTTTCGCCGTCAGTCCAAGAATCCTGATCCCCTCCAGCAGCCGCAAAGTTCCAAGGGCATCGGCATTGGCGGTGTATTCTGCGGTCTCGAAACTTACCTGGACATGCGATTGCGCGGCAAGATTGTAGACCTCATCCGGCTGCACGTCCTGAATAATACGGATGAGGTTAGTTGCATCCGTCATGTCGCCATAGTGAAGCGTCAGTCGCAAGTCACTCTCGTGCGGGTCTTGATAGAGGTGGTCGATCCTGCCGGTATTAAATGAGGAAGAGCGGCGTTTGATGCCGTGAACTGTGTATCCCTTGGACAGAAGCAGATCGGCGAGATAGGCGCCATCCTGGCCCGTAATGCCCGTGATCAGCGCGGTCTTTTTTTTGGTCATTCGACACTCCGGTCAGCGAAACGTACTTCTGATATTCTTGCGGTGGCTTGAAATCGATGTGCGCCTTTGAACGATCCAGGACCCCACCGCCAAGGGCCGCCAGACTATCGACGAAACCTAGTCGAAGGCTGTAACCGCGCCTGCCGTTCTCCTCACGTGGAAGCGATTGATTTCACCTGCCATGTAAGAATTCAACCGACGGGCTGGAATTGGAGTGAAGCCGACGTGGAATAGCCGCCAAATTCCGAAACCAGCCTCGATATCTCGGTGGCAAAGCGCTCTGGACCAAAGTTGCGGGCGCGGGCTATTGATTCCGATCCAGCTTGGATCAGCCATTCGGAGTTTTGATCTGCCGCAGAAAGAAGTGCGGCTAAGAGCTCGGGCTTTTTCCCCGCCCGAAATCGGATTGAATTGCGCTCCGAAGCAAGGTCGTCTCCGCTACCGACAGCGCTGCTTAGTATCAACCCACAACCACATAGCGAAGCTTCGTGAACCACCAACCCCCAAGCTTCGACTAAGGACGGCAACACCAAAAACCGCGCTGAGCTATATCGGCTGGCCAGTTCGTGCGGCTGCACAAAATCCTCGACGACGATTTGGGAATGCTCGGGTATTTGCTTTCGCAGCTCGCCGCTTCCACAAATTCGCAGAGTCCATCCAGGTCGTTGGCGGGAAAATTCGGCAAACGCACTGGTGAGGCCGAGGATGTCCTTGCGGTGGATCAGTTGCCCGACAAACAGAAATTCGCGCGGTCGCTCGTTAAGCGGGCGCCCAGGGGAGAAAAGTGAAGGGTCGGCTCCATACATCCCGGTGCGAATGAGGTTGGGTGGCATCCCGAAGTGGCGCATAAGTCGCTCCCCCTGGCGACCTGGCACGAGGAATGCATCGAAGTGTCGGCGATAGCGAAGCCGAAAAGCCAACGGCCCGAGCAGCAGCTGGCGAAAATCCCCCCGCCAGTTGGCATCACTCAGACCAACCACCTGTCCGCCCGCAAGCTTCACCTCACGGCCAAGCGCCGAAAAAGCAGGATAGGACCAGCCGGACTGCATGAAAAGTCTCGGCACTGGCACACCGATATCGGACCAAGAAACGGGCTTTCTCGCGTTAATCCAATTCACCGGCTGACCAAGTACCTGTTCCATGCCGTCGATCGGGACTACCGGGCGAGATCCAATGACCACGCAGGGCATATCCACCCTTTCCGCGGCTGCCCGTATGAGTCGAGCGGCATATTGCGGAAGGCCATGCCAGGAAAAAGCCACTCCCTCTGCATGCGGCTGACGCATTACCATGCACCGACCTCGGTTAGCATCGATTCTAGCATCCCTGGTTTATTTCCTTGACCGAAATGCCTTCGGTTTTTGCTCGCACTATCGCGTTAAAAGACGAGATGCCAGTGCAGGCACCGTAAACGCCTTCTAGGCCTATATCCTGCACGTCGACCAAATCGGACCGGTGCTTACCTCCACAATGCTGGTTGGCTGCCACCGCACCGTGAAAAGTCAACGCGCACCGAACCCTGTCAGCATGGTTCGCATAGTGCGAAACACAATGAGCATGTCGAGCCAAGGAGAGAAGTTCTTGATGTAATAGAAATCATAGTGAAGCTTTTCCAAAACGTCGTCTACTGCTGCAACATGGCCCTGGTTGACTTGCGCCCAGCCGGTGATGCCAGGCCGAACGATGTGACGGTACCGATAGAATGGCAGCTCCGCCTCGTACCATTTTGACAGCACGAGTGCTTCCGGCCGCGGACCGATCCAGCTCATCTCGCCGCGCAGGATGTTGAAGGCCTGCGGCAACTCATCGATCCTGGATTTTCTTAAGAACTGCCCCAATCGGGTGATACGTGTGTCGCCGGCCTTCGTAATGGCCGCTTCCTTCTCGTCGACAGCTGTGTCGCTGAGCTTCATCGTTCGAAACTTGTAGACCTCGTAGGGATGCCCTCGATAACCCATTCGCTTCTGTCTAAATAGCGCCGGTCCAGGCGAATCGATCTTAACCGCAATCGCCACGAATAACAGCAATGGCGAGAAAACAACAAGCACAAATAATGCAGAAGCCCAGTCTATCGCCTGCTTTATTTTCAGGTAGGCTTGGTTTGGATTCAAGGAGCCTAGAGTGTTTTCAGAAAGATGCTCGATCTCTACCCTGCCTGTGAGCGACTCGCTTATTTGCTTGACATGATAGACGGGCGTTCCCGAGAGAGCGCGGTCGGCAATATACCGCTCCCACTCGTCGGAAAGGTCGGCTCGGAGGTCAGCCACCACACCGGTCGCATATTCAACGACCATGTCGGGTGTACGAATTCTGTGCCAGTTCACACCAGGTATGCTTTCCAGCCTATGGACGTCTCCGCCGGGAATTATCGCCAGCCGGTGTGCATCGAGCCGACGCGTCACCAGGCTCAAGCCAAAATACCACAACGTGGACTGAATGAAGCTTGCTGCGGCTTGGAACCGGCTATAATCGAACCTGAAGAAGAAAATGGTAACGAAAACGAGGCCGTAGGTCAGGGCGAAGGTTGGCAAAATATAACCAGCCGCTGCGACTCCCGGGAAATTGCCGATTCGCTTGTAGAAAGAATAGCCTGTCGCGTGTGCGATAAATGCTGCAAAAATTGTAACCTGCATGTTCGACGACCAGATTACCCTGGGATCAACCGACATGCGAACAAACGCCGGCAGCAGAATCGCGAACGTCAATCCGCCAAGCAGCTGAAAGCGCATCCGGAGCAGGAAGTGCCTTCTGTTGGGGAGTTGGATGGTGGTGGCGTTCAAATTGAATCCCGCGAACCAGACCCTAGGCGTTTACGTGAAACCTGAAGTTTAATAGACGGAATGCCGCTCTCGGCCGACACTCGAGTAAGCTATGCCTTCCTTCACAACGTCCACGCCGCGGTAGACGTTTCGAAGGTCAACCATCACCGGCATCGCCATAACTGTGCGGAGCCGCTTCAGATCGAGCGACCGAAACGCATTCCACTCGGTGACGATGACGATCGCATGCGAGCCATCGGCAACTGCATAGGCGCTTTCCCCGAACTCAATGCCCTCAATCATCTTGCGCGCCTGCTCCATGCCGACCGGATCATATGCCTTAATCGAAGCGCCCGCATCCTTGAGTGCCTGAATGATAGCCAATGAGGGCGCATCGCGCATATCGTCGGTATTCGGCTTGAATGTAAGGCCCAGGATACCGATGGTCTTGCCACGCACCGAGCCGCCGCAGGCCTCGATCACCTTGCGCGCCATCGCCCGCTTGCGCTGGTCATTTATGGACACAGTCGTTTCGATGAGCCGGACGGGACTTGCCGCGTCCTGCGCGGTCTTGACCAGCGCCAGGGAATCTTTCGGGAAACAGGAGCCGCCATAGCCCGGCCCGGCATGAAGGAACTTTGCACCAATGCGGTTATCCATGCCGATGCCGCGCGCGACGTCCTGCACATCGGCTCCTAATCGCTCGCACAGATCCGCAATTTCGTTGATGAAGGTGATCTTCATGGCTAGAAATGCGTTGCCGGCATATTTGGTAAGCTCCGCCGTACGCCGGCTGGTATAGAATATCGGTGCGACATTCAGCGAGAGGGGACGGTAGATTTCGCCCATGACGGCTTTGGCCCGTTCGGCATCGGTCCCGACAATGATGCGGTCGGGCCGCTTGAAATCCTCGATTGCCGATCCTTCGCGAAGAAATTCCGGATTGGAAACCACCGCAAAATCGGCGGTGGGATTTTGCTCCCGGATGATTCGTTCTACCTCATCGCCGGTACCGACAGGGACGGTCGATTTCGTCACCACGACCGTAAATCCCTTGAGCGCGCGCCCAACTTCGGCGGCCGCATCGTAGACGAAGGACAGATCGGCGTGCCCATCGCCACGTCGTGACGGCGTGCCCACGGCGATGAAGACGACATCCGATTGAGAAACGGCATCGGCCAGATTGTCGTCGAAACGCAAGCGACCTTGCGCGGTGTTCGTGGTGACGAGGTCGTCGAGCCCTGGCTCATAAATCGGCATCTTGCCGAGTTTGAGCATGGCAAGCTTTTCCGCATCACGATCGACGCAGCAGACCTGATGGCCAAAGTCGGCGAAACAGGCGCCCGAGACGAGCCCTACATAGCCGGCACCAATCATTGTTATTCGCATATCGCGTACTCTCAATCAGCGCCGACGAGACGATCTCGCCAGACAGCGCCTATCCCCACCGAACGACGGCTACCGCACTCCCGGGTGAAAACCCGAGAGCCGATCCTACAACAATTTGCATCGCCTCGCCGCACCTCGATGCTTGCGATTCATGCGATGGCGACGAGATCCCTGGCATCAAGGTCGACAGGTATCTCGCCATTCATGATGGCAACCAGAACCCGAGCCCTTCCGGCTGGATCGAGCCGGTCAAGGCGACCGATCATTTCCGCGAAAGGGCCAGAAAGGATCCGGACCGAGGCACCGGCTTCAAGACCGCCGCTGAAGTCGAGCAGGCCGTGCCTGCCGGTCAACGCAATGAAGCGCTCTATCAGACCGGAGGGGACAGGCAAAGGCCGGTCTCCTTGCATGACGAGGGAACGCACACCGAACGTTCCGTTGATCGAGCGCCAACGTTGCAGCGCGACGTCAAGGGCGATGAACATATAACCCGGGAAATAAGCTGCGGACCGTGTTTCGAGCCGGCGGGCATGACGCACGGTTTTCTCACAGCGCGGCACAAACGGCTGAAATCCCTGGATCCGGAGATGCCGTTCGGCGACATGCTCCTTTCCGGGAAAGACGCCGGCCGCATACCAGCGGGTTGCCTGCCTGGCGGCTGGCTCTGTCGACAGGATATTCGCCTTACCCGTAGTTTTTTCCGCGCTACTCACGTGTCTTCCCTCGGCGGTTTGCGGCAGGATCTAAGGTCAACGGTTAGGACAGTGTGTGGATACCAGCAAGCAACCAAGCCACTAGAGTCAAGGCGGTTGGGTTAATAATTTCCTACAAATTGTCCGGAAGTTTAGTTGTGCCTAAATAATCATCGGGCCGCTTTCTTTTTCAGCTGGCTGAGATGCTATGTCGAGCAATTTGTCTCCATACGTAGGTGCGTGGTTACGCTGGTTGTGACGAATCGCCCGTCGGTTCTGGTGCTTAGTCCGTCGACTTGAAGCTAATGTGACGGGCTCGCTGGATGGCGTCGCGCTGCAAGCCTGCCGGCCAGCGAGACAGATCCTGCACGGCCACACAAACTACGACGAAAAACCATTTCGAGAGGTCGTCGCGGAGACCACGTTACCATAGAGAGTCATGGGATTCAGGCAATAACATGGTGACAGTGATGCAACGTGTAGTTCCGTTTTGACTTCAGTTCCGCTTGACCGGTTCACTACCGCTTCAGCAGCGACCAGACAGCCGGCACCAGGCTCGCTGCCAGCGCAACCTTGATCAGATCACCGACCATAAAGGGCAACACCCCGAACTGCCAGGATTTTTCCGAGCCGATCAACAGCGCCAGCCAGGCAAAGCCCATTGCCATCATGACGATCTCGGCCACCAGCATGGCATTGAAGAGCTTGATAGGATGGCGATCCCAGCCACGGTCGGCGGCCGAGCCGACGATCGCCGCCATGACGACGAAGCCGGCTAGATAACCGCCGGTCGAACCGAGCATGTAAGCGACACCGATGCCCTTTTCGGGCGTGCTCTGGAAGACGGGAAGGCCCAACGCGCCCTCAGCCATGTAGAGAAGCAGCGTTGCGACACCGAGGCGCATGCCGAAGGAGGCAGCGATCAGCAAGACGGCGAGCGTCTGCATCGAGATATCGACCGGTCCGAGCATGACCTTCGTCTTGGCAGACAAGGTCAGCAGCAGCGTTCCGGCGAGCGCCAGCAAAAGCTGTCCCGCCAAGCGGGCCGCGCCCTTTTCAGGCAAAGCGAGAGAAATGAGCGGACGCATCGTCGTTGCAATTGCCATGGTCTTCCCCGTTCCGGATTGCCGCCGAACGCGGCCTTGCGTTTTCCTATATTGGCTTCCGTGCTATGCGGCAATCGGTTTTGCCCTCGCCCCAAAAAAGGTCGCGACGTTCGCATGGCGCTGAAATTCGATACACGGTTCGATCCGGCCTACGGCCAGGGCGTAGCCGTTGCGCCTGGTATTCAACGCGTCACCGCCAGGAACCCAAGCCCGTTCACATTTCACGGAACCAACAGCTATATCGTCGGGCGCGAGACGCTGGCGGTGATCGATCCCGGACCGGATGACGAGGTACATCTTCGAACACTGCTCGAAGCGATCGGGACAAGGCCGGTCAGCCATATCTTCATCAGCCACACGCATCGCGACCATTCGCCGCTGGCGGTGCGGTTGAAGCAGCATACCGGTGCGGTGGTTCTGGCGGAGGGCCGGCATCGCCCGGCGCGGCCGTTGCGCACCGGCGAGGTCAATCCGCTCGATGCCAGCGCCGACACCGACTTTGTTCCTGATGTCGCGCTGCCTGACGATATGATGATCGACGGCGACGGCTGGGCGATCCGGACGGTGCTGACGCCCGGCCATACCGCCAATCACGCGGCCTTCGCGCTGGAGGGAACCGGCATCCTTTTCTCGGCCGATCACGTCATGGCGTGGGCAACCACGATAGTCGCGCCGCCGGATGGCGCGATGGCCGACTACATGACATCGCTCGATCGGCTGATCGAACGTGACGACCGGCTGCTGCTGCCCGGTCATGGTGGGCCGGTGACCGAGCCGCGCAGCTTCATGCGCGGATTGAAAACGCATCGCAAAATGCGCGAACGGGCAATTCTGGAGCGGATCAACAGCGGCGACCGGACAATCAAGGACATGGTGGACGCGATCTATCGAGACACCGACCCGCGCCTGCATGGCGCAGCCGGCCTGTCGGTGCTTGCCCATCTGGAAGACTTGGTGGCGCGCGGCCTGGTCCACACCGATGGCGCGCCGGCTATCGACGGCATCTATTCGCCGGCAAAGTAGTACCCTTCGGATATCACTCCGCCGGCGCGACGCCCACCTGGCCGGCGACTTCCTCGTCAAGCCCGGCAAGGAAATCGGTGATGCGCGCTGCATTGTCGCCAAGGTCGTAGCGGCCGTAACGCGAGGCCGAGCGCATATCGACGATGACCGCATCGCCGTCATCGGTCACGCGGATGGCGACATCGGCGGGAAGGCCAAGCAGGAAGCTCTTAGCCAGCGCATCGACCGTCACGTCGCTTTGCCCTGCTGCGTCTGGAAATGGCGCCGTGAGCTGCCAGCCGCGCCGATCGAGCACGGTTTTGACCGCCTCCAGAACGCGATCGAAAGGCAAGGTGTAGCTGCGTCCGGTAACAAGCGGATAAGCTTCGATTTGCAGGCGCTGCTCGCCGGGCGTCGGCGGCAAAAGCTCGTTCATGTCCTTTGTCCGGGTAGAAATATCGAGCGCCGGCGGGTCGTCAAAATCAGTCGAGATGTCGCGCAGCGGCGGATAGGTCGCTGTCCAATAGGCCGCGACAGCGTAAGGGATGAGCACCAGAAGCGCCAGCAAGGCGCCGGCGGTCAGGTCATGGCCGCCACGATCACCGAAATTCCACAATCGGGCAAAGGCAAACCCGGCAAACAAAAGCGCAACCGCGGCCAGCAAGGCGACAATGCCAAGCACCCACAGGAAGGCCGGGGTCTCGACGAGGTCATAGCGATGGCCGATGAGAGCGGTCAGCAGCAGGACTGCCGAAAACGCGCCGGCGCGCCGCGACCAACCGGCAGCCCTCGACGTCTGTCGCTCGGGAATTCCCGTCATTGTCTTCCGCGCTGCCCCAACCCGAACAAAGGCATAGTGCCTTTCAGCAGCCGCTTGAAGGCGCAAAGACGCCGCATCTCCGGTCAATCCGTCGGCAGGTGATAGTCCCGGAACTGTTGGCGCAAGGTAATCTTCTGGATCTTGCCGGCAGCGGTGTGAGGGATTTCGCCGACGAATGCGATGTCGTCGGGCATCCACCACTTCGCCACCTTGCCGTCCATGAAAGCGAGGATGTCCGTCTTGGTCGGCTCCCTGCCCGGCTTACGCACCACCACGAGCAAAGGCCGCTCGCCCCATTTGGAATGCGGAATGCCGATGGCGGCGGCCTCCGCCACATCGGGATGGCCGACCGCGAGGTTCTCGAGCTCGATGGACGAGATCCATTCGCCGCCCGACTTGATCACGTCCTTGGCGCGATCGGTAATCTGCATGTAGCCGCCGGGATCGATGTGCGCGACATCACCGGTGTCGAACCAGCCGTCTTCATCGAACTGTTCGGATCCGGTGCCGCCATAATAGGCGCGCGCGACGGCCGGCCCGCGGACCTTGAGCTTGCCGAAGGTCTTGCCATCCCATGGCAGTTCGTTGCCGGCATCGTCCGTCACCTTCATTTCGATGCCGAACGGCGTAAAGCCCTGCTTCTGCTGGACGCCAAGACGGGCCTCGCCCATCAGCCCGGCATAGTCCGGCTTCAGGGTGCACAGCGTGCCGAGCGGCGACATCTCTGTCATGCCCCAGGCGTGGACCACTTGCACATCGTAATTGTTCTGGAACTTCGTCGTGAGCGCGCGTGGACAGGACGAGCCGCCGATGACGACTTTCTGCAGATAGGGCAGTTTCTTGCCGGTATCTTCCAGATGCTGGAGGAGCATCATCCACACGGTCGGCACGGCGGCGGTGAAGGTCACCTTCTCGGTGTCGAGCAGCTCGTAGATCGAAGCGCCATCCATCTTGCAGCCGGGCATGACCAGCTTGGCGCCGATCATCGGCGCGCTCTGGGCAAGGCCCCAGGCGTTGGCGTGAAACATCGGCACGACCGGCAGTATGGTATCGCGCGACGACAGGCCCATGGCGTCGGGCATCGCGGCGATCCAGGCGTGCAGCACGTTCGAACGATGGCTGTAGAGGACGCCTTTCGGGTCGCCCGTCGTGCCCGAGGTGTAGCACATGCCGGCGGCGGTGTTTTCATCGAATGTCTTCCAGGCGAAGTTGCCGTCGGCTTCAGCAAGCCATTCTTCATAGGCAACGACATTCGGCAGCGCAGTCTCCGGCATATGCGCCGTGTCGGTCAGCACAATAACCTGCTTCAGCGACTTGACCGCGCCGGCGATCTTTTCGAGCAGCGGCAGGAAGGTCAGGTCGACGAAGATCGCCTTATCCCCGGCATTGTTCATGATCCAGGTGATCTGCTCGGGAAAGAGCCGCGGGTTGAGCGTGTGATAGATCGCTCCGACACCCATGATGCCGTACCAGGCCTCGATGTGGCGCGCAGTGTTCCAGGCCAGGGTCGCGATGCGGTCGCCAAGCCCGAAACCATCACGATCGAGCCGCCCGGCAACCTTGAGGGCACGATCATGGATTTCGGCATATGTGCTGCGCACGATCGGCCCCTCGATCGAGCGCGACACGATCTCGCGTCTGCCGTGCTGCCTCTCGGCGTTGTCGATCAGCTTGTGGCAAAGCAGCGGCCATTCCTGCATCAGCCCGAGCATCTTGTTCCTCCCGTTATTTTTTTGCCATTGTGCGACGAACCGGCGAATTGTCCAGTCAGGACCGGGCTGGAGCGATGCGTAGAGCCAAATGAGGCGAAATTCGCCACAATCCGGCCATGCTCGGCGCTAACGTGGATTAACGGGCGGGGCGCGATTGGCGAATGAAAGAGGTTCGCATGGACCCGCAGTTCGACGACAAAGCCCTCGAAAATACACTTGCCGAAAGTCTGGCCGATCTGGTAGCGGCCGACGTCGCGCCGGCCGATCTGGTGCCTGACGCCAAAGCCGTTTCCGAAGATGAATTCGTCGAGGTCGTCGGTGGCGCCCTCGAAGCGGTCGGCGGCACGCTCTTGTTCAAGATGTGCGTCGAGAACGAGGGCGAAAGCCAGCACGTCGCTGCCGCGTGCGTCGGCGACGGCGGCAATCGCCAGTTCCTGCTGCTCACCTTGCCGACCACCGGTGGTGCGCTGAAGGTCGAGACCACCTCGAAAAGCACCAATCCGGTGGCCGGTATTGCCGCCGCCTATGCCGGGCTGATGGACGCATTCCAGGCCGCGGCCTGATTTCCAGGCGGGATACCGGAGGAGAGCGCAAGACTACCGCCTGCGGGCGACACCTGCCTGGTGGCAGGCAGCTCTTGCGCAAGGCTCTTGCCGGACACATCTTGGGCCAGACACATCTTGGGTTGAGGCAAGGAGATCCGACATGGACCAGATCGCAAACCCGTCACCCGGCTTTCAGCGCAATCCCGGCAAGACGATCACTGTCGAACCTTACAAGGGTACCGTGACGGTGCGCGCCGGCGATGTCGTCATCGCCTCGTCCAGCAAGGTCAAGGTGCTGACCGAATCGCCCTATCCCCCCGTTTTCTACATTCCGTTCGGCGACATCGACTTCAAGCAGCTTGGCAAGACGGAACACTCGACTCATTGCCCCTACAAGGGCGATGCCAGCTATTGGAGCGCGCTGCCCGCCGGCGATGCAGGCAAGGATGCAATGTGGGCCTATGAGCGGCCCTTCGACGAGATGGCGGACATCCGCGATCACGGCGCGTTCTATCCGAACAAGGTGACCGTCGAGGCCACGCCCGACTGATCAGTCGGTGGTGTCTTGATTGCCGACGCAGTCGGCATCGTCGAGCCGCACGAAGGTGAGGCCCTTGGCCTTCAGCGCCAGAAGTCCCTGCACCACGCCTTCGCCAGCGGCATGGGTCGGCTGGTTGATGTGAGCAATGATGACGTCGCCGTCTTTTGCTGCCGCAATGCGCCGGGCAGTCTCTTTTGCGCCGAGCAATGACCCGCCGTCGCCGTTGACAGTGAATCCGGCGATCTTGAAGCCAAGCTTGCGTATCATCGCGATTGCTGACGGGCTGTATTCGGCGGTTGCGCCGCGAAACCATTTCGGCGCCGGTTCGCCGGTCACGGCAAGAGCGGCAGCACCCGATTCGACCTCGGCCAGCACGGCCTCCGGGCTGCCGGCACTGCGAATGCCGTAGATCTTTTGCGGTGTGTCGACGGCCGGGACGTGGCGGCCGCCATGGTTTTCCAATTCAAACAGTTCGGGATGCGCCCGCATGATCTCGACGGCGGCGGCGTTGTGCTTCAGCCAGATGCCGGTGACGAAAATGGTGGCGGGAATGTTGTTTTCCACCAGCGCCGAGAGAATCCGTGTGTCGGTCCTTCCGCCGCACGCATCGAGCGTCAGCGCGACGCGGCCGCCGCCCGCCTCGGCCTTGATGTGCAGCGTAGGTGCGACGAGCAACTGGGCGTTGCCAGGAGAGGCAGCCCACAGCGATATGGCAACGGCGCAAAAATACTTTTGGAACAGGCGCATCGATTATTCCAGGTCGGCCGGATCAAGGTTGAAGCGGCGAGCCCGAGACCGGCATCAAGGCGGAAATCGGGACGATGCCCCTGCAAAAGCGTCGGCAGCGGCAATTTGACCGCCGGCCTGACCTTTGGCAAGCGCGAGGTCACAATGCGTGCTCCACGTCCTTAACCGTACGTGAAAGGATCGCGCGCACCGCGTCGACCACCGCTTTGACCTCAAGTCGCCAGACGCAGCAAGCCTTGCTCGGATCGGGACGGCGGCACAGGTCCCTGGCTATGCACTCGCAAGGCATGGAGGGCCGCAGCGTAACGCTGGCCACGCCGACAGGTCCCCAGACGGCCGGGTCGGTCAGGCCGAAGAGGCCGACAACCGGCGTTCCCGCGGCGGCGGCCATGTGCATCGGGCCACTCTCGTTGCCCATAAACAGGCGTGCCTGGCCGAGGACCGCCAGCAGCGTTGCAAGCGACAGCGCCCCGACCAAGTTGACGACCGGCGAAGCGCCCTTGGCGACGATGCGCTCGGCAGATGCCCGTTCACTGGGCCGCCGACAAGCAGGAAGTCCAAGCCGGTCTGTCGCGAGAGCTCGTCCATCGCCAGCGCAAAACGTTCCGGTTGCCATTGCCGCCCTCGGAAGCTCGCTCCCGCATGAACGGCTATGAAGGCTTTGCGCCGAAGATGATGCCGGTCGAGAAGCGCCAATGCCTTGGCGGTCTCTAACGGCAGCGGCTCAATCGTCGGGACCTGCGCACGCAACTCCACGCCAAGCGCCTCAAGCGGCGAAAGATAGCGGTAGAGATAATGCTGGCCACCAAAGCCAAACGGCTTGGCTAGGACGTTGGCGGGCTGGCGTTTCAGCCAGCGCAACGGTTTTTCGGGAGGATCATATCCGACGCGGGTCTTGGCGTTGACGAGCCTGACGATGATGCGTGAGGTTTTGGAATCGGCCAGGTCGACGGTCAGGTCAAATCGGAACCGGCACAGAGCGCGCACCATCGCATAAAGCTCGCGACCACGCTGCACAGGGGTGCCACGCATCCGTACGCGTCGGAACGCCACTACGTCCGAGGCGATGCCATGGGCCATCAGGAAATTGGCAAAGCTCGCCTCGCAAAGGAACACGATCCTGGCCTTTGGATATTGGAGGCGCAGATTACTGGCGAGCGCGGAGGCGAGGACAAGATCGCCGATGAATTTAGTCTGAAGGATGAGAATCGAGCGGGACGTGCGTGGGCGGGTTCTGCAACATCTGTTTCTGGCACCGGAGCGGGTTCGGAGGCTGGAAACTGGGCAGAAACGATGTCGGGATTTGGAGCCGTCACGCGCACGTTCGCGTGAATTTCGTTACAAATCGGTAAGGTCAGATACTTGGTGGATTCCAACGCATACCGCGGCCGTTCTTTGCAGCCTGCGCCGCCGATTGCGCGGCGCATCTGTTCCAGATCGAGCAGATCAAAGTCGACGCCGCGATCCCAAAAGCGCCATCAAAGCGCAAGCTTACGGTGCCTGCTTCGCGTCTTTAACCGCACATGAAGGGTCACGTCCACCGTGCCATCAACCGATTAATCTCAAGCAGTCAGATGCAAGCTTTGTTCGCACCCGCCCGCGGCACACTTTCGTGGAACACATACATAAGATTGTCAAAGCGGTCTTCACGAAGACTATTGCCACCCGAAGCTTCCGCCATTGTGTGCGCCCCCAGGGATCAAGCCACATGACCCACTAATCTAGTGAGAGTTGCTCTGTGCCTTTTCCTGGCCTTGAGACTTCGACCACCAGACAAAATACAGCGAGCCCATCCTCATCATAGGCACGCGGCGGTCGCGTTCTCGGGCTCGCAACTCACGATAGGTCTTCATCTTCAGAGTGCCGCCCGGCAACCTGATACGCACTGCCATCGGTCGAACTCCCGTTGTGCAACGCAGCAATTGTGTGCAATGCGGCAAGTAGAGACCTTCCGTTACGGAAGAGTCAACAGCAGCATCATCAACTTAATTTGCGAGCTCGCCTGCGGAGGCTCCGCGCGGCTTTCCCAGGCGCATGGCAAGCCGAAAGAATTGATGCGTCACCCTGGCGACTGTTCATCAATCAGGCGCTGGCGGTTCGACCACCAGGTGAAATAAACCCGGCCGATCTTGACGACGGGTATGCGGCGGGCGCGCTCGCGGTCGCGCAGTTCGCGGTACACTTTCACCTTCAGCGTGCCGCCCGGCATTCTGATACGCACTGCCATCGCTTCCGCCGCCCCAAATTGTGCAATGCAGCATCGCCTTCCG
Source organism: Mesorhizobium sp. ISC25 (assembly GCF_042295465.1). Lineage (NCBI taxonomy): Bacteria > Pseudomonadati > Pseudomonadota > Alphaproteobacteria > Hyphomicrobiales > Phyllobacteriaceae > Mesorhizobium > Mesorhizobium sp. ISC25. Next base: position 2,684,738 of record NZ_CP135441.1, read on the forward strand.
TGGCGGAAGAGTCAACGCCTGACCGCTGACTTTTTCTGGGATCTGTCGAGCGGTCGCGGAAGTTTTGGCGCGCACGGTGGTTCCTGATCCAGCACCGAGGCATCAGTGCCCAGTCGGGATGGTCGGGTGCGGGGGCTTTTTCCTAGGCGAGGACTTGTTGGGCGAGGATGGACGATCGGGCATGCCGCTCGGCCACCAGACGACGAAGTAATTGCCGACCTGCCAAACCGGCACCTCGCGCTTCTGCTCGCGCCGCCGCAGCTCGTCCCTTTTCTTGATCTTCAAAGTCCCGCCCGGAAGCCTGATTCTTATCGTCACGTGTCCTCCCGCACCCCTCCAAGTACGAACGATAGTCGTAACAGTTTCATCCCGGCTAAGCAATTTCGCCCAGGTCGAGCAATTTCGAGCGCGGTAGACGCAGGACTCGGGACCGGAGCGAGATCGGCGGCACCGGCTTCATTTGAAGAAATCCGCAATGCCGTTGATGGCCAGCACCGCATAGACGATCGGTCCGGCGATAAACGCACAATAAAGACAGAGGATCGCCGCCAGCACGAGCAGCAGCGGCTTGTCGCGCGCGACGGCGCGGAGTTCGGACTTCACCGACCAGCGCGCCGCAGCGGTTTGTCCATCATCAGACATGTGCACCATCCCGCGGCCATTTCACACGGCGGATCGAAAACATCAATCTTGCTCGCTGCGCGGAAGAATCTTCGGTCGGTCGGGATCCATTCACGATCCGGCTTTCGCAGCCTGCACCGCCGCTTGCGCGGCGGCCAGCCTGGCGATCGGCACACGGTAGGGTGAGCACGAGACATAGTCGAGGCCGACCTTCTCGCAGAAATGGATCGAGGCCGGGTCGCCGCCATGCTCGCCGCAAATGCCGAGCTTGAGGTCGGGCCGCGTCGCCCTGCCCTTCTCGGCCGCCATCCGCACCAGCTCGCCGACACCCTCTATGTCGAGGGACACGAACGGATCCTGCTCGATGATGCCTTTTTGCCGGTAGGTCTCGAGGAACGAGGCCGCGTCGTCGCGCGAGATACCGAACGTGGTCTGGGTCAGATCGTTGGTGCCGAAGGAGAAGAATTCGGCCGCCTCCGCGATGACGTGGGCGCGGATCGCAGCACGCGGCAGTTCGATCATCGTGCCGGTCAGATACTCGATCCTGACACCGGTCTCCTCCATTACGCTTTTCGCCACAGCGTCGATGCGCGCCTTGACGAAGTCGAGCTCCTTCACCAGCCCGACCAGCGGCACCATGATTTCCGGCACCACCAGCGCGCCGGCCTTCCTGCCGGCCTCGACGGCCGCCTCGAAGATGGCGCGTGCCTGCATCTCGGCGATCTCGGGATAGGAGACGGCAAGCCGGCAGCCGCGATGGCCGAGCATCGGATTGAACTCGTGCAGCGCTTCGGTACGCCGCCTGAGCTTGTCCGGCGACACGTTCATGGCAGCGGCGACCTCGGCCACCTCCTCTTCGGTCTTGGGCAGGAATTCGTGCAGCGGCGGATCGAGCAGACGGATCGTCACCGGCAGCCCGGCCATGATCTCGAACAATTCGAGGAAATCCGAGCGCTGCATCGGCAAGAGCTTGGCCAGCGCCGTTCGCCGGTCCTTTTCCGTATCGGCCAAGATCATCTCGCGCATGGCAACGATGCGGTCGCCGTCGAAGAACATGTGCTCGGTGCGGCAAAGCCCGATGCCTTCGGCGCCGAAGGAGCGCGCCATGCGCGCGTCCAGCGGCGTCTCGGCGTTGGTGCGCACCTTCATGCGGCGCGCCCCGTCGGCCCACTCCATGATGGCGGCGAAATCGCCTGAGAGTTCGGGCTGCAGCATCGGTACGACGCCTTTCAGCACCTGGCCGTTGCCGCCGTCGATGGTGATGATATCGCCCTTACGGAAGGTCGATCCCATCGCCATCAGCGTGCTGGCCTTGTAGTCGACGCGCAGCGAGCCTGCCCCCGAAACGCAAGGCTTACCCATGCCGCGCGCAACAACAGCGGCGTGGCTAGTCATGCCGCCGCGGGTCGTCAGGACGCCTTCGGCCGCGTGCATGCCATGGATGTCTTCGGGGCTGGTCTCGATGCGCACCAGGATCGCCTTGCGGCCTTGGGTCTTGGCCTCCTCGGCGTCGTTCGAGGAAAACACGATTTCGCCTGTCGCAGCACCTGGAGACGCCGGCAGGCCAACGCCGATGATGTCGCGCGCCGCCTTCGGATCAATCGTCGGATGCAGCAACTGGTCGAGCGAGGCGGGATCAATGCGGGCGATGGCCTCCTCCTTTGAAATCAGCCCGTCCCTGGCCATGTCGACGGCAATCTTCAGCGCCGCCTTGGCGGTGCGCTTACCGGACCTGGTCTGCAGCATCCACAATTTGCCGCGCTCGATGGTGAATTCGAGATCCTGCATGTCGCGGTAGTGCTTTTCCAGGCGATCGGAGATGCTGACGAAAGCCTGGAAGGCGTCAGGCATCAGCTTCTGCAGCGACGGCTTGTCGGAACCGGCGGTAATGCGCGCCGCCTCGGTGATATTCTGTGGCGTACGGATGCCGGCAACGACATCCTCGCCCTGGGCGTTGACCAAGAACTCGCCATAAAGCTGCTTTTCGCCGGTCGATGGATTGCGGGTGAAGGCAACGCCAGTGGCCGAGGTGTCACCCATATTGCCGAACACCATGGCCTGGACGTTGACCGCCGTACCCCAGCTTTCGGGAATGTCGTGCAGGCGCCGGTAAGTGATGGCGCGGTTGTTCATCCAGCTGGAAAACACCGCGCCGATGGCGCCCCAGAGCTGCTCGTGCGGATCCTGCGGAAACGGCTTGCCTAGTTCCTCCTCGACTTTGGCCTTGTAGAGCGCGATCACGCCTTGCCATTCGATGGCCGTCAGCTCGGTGTCCAGCTCATGGCCGAGGCCGCCCTTCTGGTCTTCGAGGATTTCCTCGAACACCTCATGGTCGAGACCCATGACGACATCGGCATACATCTGGATGAAACGGCGGTAGCTATCATAGGCAAAGCGCGGATCGCCTGAATCGGCGGCCAGGGCTTCGACCGTCTCGTCGTTCAGGCCGAGATTGAGCACGGTGTCCATCATGCCAGGCATTGAAGCGCGGGCACCGGAGCGCACCGACACCAAAAGCAGTTTCGACGGATCGCCGAAACGGCGCCCGGTCAAGCGGCCGATATGATCGAGGGCGACCGCAACATCAGCCTCCAGCGAGGCCGGATAGGTGTGGCCGTTGGCGTAATAGGCGTTGCAGACTTCGGTGGTGATGGTGAAGCCCGGCGGCACCGGCAGGCCCAGGCTGCACATTTCGGCAAGGTTGGCGCCCTTGCCGCCGAGCAGGTTGCGGTCGCCGGCACGGCCTTCCGCGGCGCCGTCGCCAAAGGTGTAAACCCATTTGGTCATGCTTACTCCCCGGTTGCAGGAGATTGGAAATATAGGCAAATCGAGCGATATGATGGTGCAGTGCGAAAGGCAAGCCGTCGGCAATGCCCGCCGGCCTCTACAATCGATTAAGAGAAAGCGGGGTCGAAAAGACCTGCTTTTGCGCTTCTCGTAAGCCACACAAGGCAACGAGGGCTGGGACCAGCACCATCGCCGAGGCTATCTTTTGGTTCCCGGCTGTAAGCGCGATTCAAAACGTCGCGAACATTCTCAGGTCCTGTAGCCATGCTGTCCGTTTATCCCCAGCCTCGAAGGACTGGCAAGAAAACCGGATAGCTCACGTGCCACCTAATCCGGACAACTCATCTGCTTATGACATTTTGTATCTTCGCCGTTGAGCTTTCCCCCCGCTCGTCTTATAAGCCCGCGCGCTGGGGGCACGTGCTGATGGGGCGTCGCCAAGTGGTAAGGCATCGGTTTTTGGTACCGACATTCCCAGGTTCGAATCCTGGCGCCCCAGCCAATTTCTCTCAGTCCGCTCCTGACGGCTCCGAATGCACGTGCTCACTGGAGTCCTCCGCTCCATAGGGGCACGACAATTTACGCGCGAGAGAGAGACAGCGTTTGACGTATCGCAAGGTTTTATTGACGAATGTGGCGGCTCAATATGTAGTTCAGTTGATTTGGACAAATCGGATACGGTCGTGACGGGGAAGCAATAGCCTCGCCTCGCACCATGCGGGAGCCGATGTCGACCTCGGAGCCGGGCATTACATGCCAACGCCCGGCCCGCAAACAACATCGCAGGAGCAGAATGAGATTACACCCAATTGCCGAAAAAGCAGCCTTTTTCGTTACGCTGCTTGCCGTTCTCCTGCTCGCACTTCTGCCAGTTTTCCGTCTCAAGGAGCTCGGTTTTGGCATAGGCTTCCACTGTGACAAGCTTAATCACGGTGTCGCTTTCGCGGCCCTGATGCTTGTTGGCAGCCTCGGTTGGCCGGAACGCAAAATGAGTTTGATAGCCTTCCTCGCTCTGGTTGGTGCTGCGATTGAAATCCTTCAGGGTACGACCTTAATAGGACGGGATCTCGATGGGTTTGATTGGGCGGCTGATTGCTTCGGCATCGGGTGCGCTCTGGCAGCCATCGGCTGGGCAAATTCGCTTGTTCGACGAGCGACTTGAGGGACATCTCTGAACGGCGCCAATCTGTTCCGGTAGATATACTCTCAAGCGCCGAACGGATGTAGGTCGCCGTCATGTTGCCGTTGGTTGCCGCGGTTACTTTTTGCTGCGAGACCGTACAATTCGAATGCCGCGCAAGGCCTGCAGGAAGGGCCTAACCGTCCTCATCGGCACGGAGTTGCTTGACGCGCCGACGTGCCCTCGTCTCTTTCGACATGCGTTCCGAGTCCCGACCATCTCGGCCCAAACCGGCGCGTTTGCAGTCCGGGCATTGTTCCGATGGTCACTAGGTGTTGCCGGATTCTGATTGAACCGCATTTCAGTTTGCCGTGTCTCAATGTTAGTTGCAGACAACTTGGTCGGGGGCTGCCACTTGCGGTTATCTGTCCACAAGAAAATGGCGTCGACGGCAGAGGGCGAGGTGTGGCAAGAATCCTAGTTTAAGGTCAACTTAGTTGGCCGGCCTGACGATGCATATTGAATAGAAATTTGGCGCTTTACTGCCAGTGCGACCTGGAATTCACACTTATAACTTAATTTTTTCACTAATACAATCGCCAGTTCTTGGCCGCATTCGCGTGATATGACCATGACTGTTTTTACCTAAAATACACATGATTATGCCACTCTACTATTAAATTAAATAAAGCAAAATTGATTTATGAGTAATGTCCGTTGTGTTATTCTGTGATATCAGAATGGTTAGTATATCGTAAAATACCATGTATCGTAAAAATACCATTGATAGCACTTATCAGCTATTAGAACTATTCCGTGTTAGATTTTGCTCTTCATCCCTATCGTCGACTATCCTGAAGTATATTTTTCTCCACAAGGTGACAATCCTGCCACCGATCAACCATTCTATCAGAGCCTGCAGGTATGTGATTTGGCGCTAATATACACCCTCTAGTAGGCAGACATCCGCGGGGCGCTATCGAATCAAGAGGGATTATGGATGGCAACTCTGCACTACGCATCGGGTGGATCCGCCACCGAAATCGCAACCGCCGGCTTCAATCTGGCTGACGTTCAGTATGTTTCGCTGGTCAACGCATTGCCGGAAGGCATGAAGGGCCTGGTCTATCTCAATGAGCACGAGGGCGTAACCGCATCCTTCATCGAGAAAATGACCCCCTTCCTTGGCAATCCGAATGTGTTTGGGTTCTATCTTGTTGACGAGCCCGATCCCACCGGCAGGTGGGGCACCTACGCAACCGCTGAGAACCTGAAGGCGGAATCCGACTGGATCCATGAGCATTTTCCAGGTGCCAAGACCTTCATCACCATGATGAACATGGGATCCCCGACCAATCCGGATTTTACGAATACCTACAATCCGGCCAACACGCATATCGACTATTTCGGCATAGACCCCTATCCGGTGCGCACGGGAACGGACACGGTCGACTACGACATGATCGATCGAGCCGTGGCTGCAGCGGTGAAATCCGGCATCCCGGTTAGCAATATCGTTCCGGTCTATCAGGCCTTCGGCGGCGGTAACTGGGAGACTTCCGACGGCGGAAGACAGGTCATGCCCACCCCCGAACAGATGCAAATCATGATCGATCATTGGGCCGCATTGGTTCCGTCACCTGCCTTCGACTACACCTATAAATGGGGAACGCAGAACGGCGACACCGCGCTTGAAAGCTCCCCGGAACTGCAGGCCGTTTTCCGGGAGCACAACCTCGCTACCTCCGGGACCGAACCGCCTCCCGTCGACACAAGCGACACCTTATACGGCACCAGCGGCGACGATGTGTTCCACGGCGCCGGCGGCCACACGATGATCGGCTATGGCGGCAATGACACTTATTATGTCGAGGATGTCCGCGATAAGGAGGTTGAGGCGGCGGGCGGCGGTGCCGACAAAGTGTTCGCTTCGGTTAGCCATGCGCTTGCGGCTGGCTCCGAGATCGAACTTCTTGCCACCAACAGCCCGTCCGGCACCACGGCAATCAACCTAACCGGCAATGAGTTCGCCCAGACCATCCAGGGCAATGCCGGCGCCAATGTCATCAACGGCCTCGGCGGCGCCGACACCATGACCGGCTATGGCGGCAACGACACCTATTATGTCGACAATGCCGGTGACAGGGTGTTCGAGGCGGTGGGCGGCGGCTCAGATAGGGTGGTCACTTCGGTGAGGCATGCCCTTTCGGCCGGCTCCCAGATTGAGCTTCTCGCCACCACGAACCCGTCAGGCACGACTGCCATCAATTTGCTCGGCAACGAGTTCGGCCAGACTATCCAGGGGAATAACGGCGACAACATCATTAAAGGCGGCGGCGGCGCTGACACAATGGTCGGCTATGGCGGCAACGACATCTACCACGTCGAGAATGCCGGCGACAGGGTGGTTGAGGCGGCCGGCGGCGGTGCCGACAGAGTATTTTCCTCGGTGAGCTACGCTCTTTCGGCCGGCTCGCAGATCGAGATTCTTGCCGCCGACAACCCGGCCGGTACGACGGCTATGAATCTTACAGGCAACGAATTCGGCCAGACAATCAGGGGCAATGCAGGCGGAAATGTCATCAACGGCGGCGCTGGCGCTGACAAAATGGTTGGCTATGGCGGCAATGACACCTACTTTGCGGATAGTGCCGGCGATAGGGTATACGAGGCAGCCGGCGGTGGCACTGACAAAGTGCTTGCTTCGGTGAGCCATGCGCTAACAGCAGGCTCGCAAATTGAGTTCCTCGCCACCACCAACCCGTCCGGCACGTCGGCAATCAACCTGACCGGCAACGGCTTCGCCCAGACCATCCAGGGCAATGCCGCCGCCAATCTCATCAATGGTGGCGGCGGTGCCGACATCTTGACTGGTAACGGAGGCAATGATGCATTCGTGTTCAACAGCGCTCTTGGGGCCGGCAATATCGACAGGATCACCGACTTCAACAAGCTCCAGGACAAGATCCAGCTCGACGACGCGGTTTTTGCCGGGCTTAAGCTGGGTGGCCTTTCATCCGATGCTTTCTTTGCTGGCACGGCCGCGCATGATAGCTCCGACCATATAATCTACAACAGCTCAACCGGGGCGCTGTCTTTCGACAGCGACGGGATCGGTGGCGCAGCTCAAATACAGTTCGCCACTCTCTCTCCAGGTCTGTCGCTTGCGGCAGGTTCGTTTCTTGTGATCTGAACGACCCGGAACGGCGGACCTTCTGCTCGAGCCGGTCCGCCGCTCCGTCTTTGTTCAACCGCAGTATGACCGAGCGCGAATCAACAGCTCGGGGTTTGAAAACGTCCAATTTGACGTGTCGCCATCTGTGCGCATCGGCTAAACGACCGCGGCTAGGCGGCGCACGCACCCGGAGACGACCCTCAGCTATCAACGCCCTTCCTAGCACGCGGCAATACTCACTGTCGGTGAATGTGCAGGCACCTCATCTTGGACACTCCCAGCGTCCCAGCGTCGGCAGGCATGTGCGTTGATCGTGCCACGACGCATGGATTTCATCCTGAGCAAGGTCCGGTGCACCCAGAACATTGGATTAAATTCCCTTCCGAGTCATTGTCTAATCGGCGAACGGCTTGCTGCCCGCCATTGAGGTGTCCTTGTGGCGGTTGCGACAGGGATGGTGGATGCTCATCAGTGAGTGGCAATTGCCGGCACGCTCTCACGGGCAAGTTATTCGACGTAGGGAACCAGATCGCGATGAGCCAGGGCAGGCAACTCAACCGGCCGGCCATCAGGAATGCCGGAGAGCTTCAGCTTGGCTACGACGGATCCTTCGAGGCCGCACCCGATCACTTCGAAAGGCTCAGCGATACGACCCAGATCACTGAGCGCTGAGCGGACTTGCGGCCAAGGAAACTCGGAGCATTCCTCCCAGACCACCCCCTCCCTCAACACGGCATCGAAGACGCCGCGGCACTGGCCAGAGTGGGGTATGGTCGAGAACCTCCAGCAGATGCGCTCCCGCTCGCAGCTCCACGGTCGGCCCCGGGGCACATCAGTATAGCCGCCCTCCTCGGCGGTTTCATCCGAAATCAGCTTCGGCTTTTTCGCGGAAAGGCGCCATGGCCGGCCTTTGCCGAGCACGTCATGGAGCGACTCGATGGCTAGTCACGATTCAACCACAACAACATCCCCTCTCCAGAGTGAAGTTCCCCGCTAATCAAGCTATGAACCACCTCAATCCTCGAACCGGGATGCGCTTCCGAATACCTGACAAGTCGCTTCTGAGCCTCTTTCGACATCGTGGTGGATGAATAATGACGCCGGTCTTTATCTGCGTCGCTATTATCTAGATATATCAGGGAACCAGGTTTCATTAGGGGAAGAACAGATTCAACACAACGCCACCGCCAACTTCCATCGATGATAGCCAGATCGAATGATTGTTGCGATATCCAGCCCAAGTCATAATAATCTGAATTTTCCGCATGCCGCACGGTCGCGTTAAATACCGATCTTTCCTTCAACCTTTTATTTGTGGTCTCCGCCCATTTCTTACTATCTTCTATGGAATTAACCGCCTTTGCTCGCTCAGCAAGCCAAATTGTTGAACTCCCGGACCCGAACTCAATAACGTCTCTGGGTTTGGCTTTGAGAAATTCTCCTATTATCGGAATCACCGAAACGGGCCACCATGGCACTGCCGGGCGAACGCCGAACAGGCGCGATTGCGTGAACTCCACAGCCACTCGCGGCAGGTGGCGCAGCTCTTTCCACGGCATGAGATTTCCGCTTTCACTATGCAAACGCGATTTCCTGCTGGGGCCCCCGGCGATCAGCTTTGTGATGGGGTTCATAGGTGATATCCTTGCTGTCGTTTCAGTGGGCAGATTGGTTATTTCAGACTGAAGCAATAATCCCTTTTAGGGCAATACGTCACCGGCTTTCAAGATAGTCGGTTCTACCTAGGCGATGTGAGCGGATGAAGCCCGGTGTGAGTGCGACAGTGGAAGCGAAATTAGTTTCGTCTTCTCGCGTGTGGGCCGACGCATTTGAAGCATTGAGCTTGTCGACATCTTGTTCATGAAGGCGGCCTCTGTATTGGCGAAAGGCCCAGCTTTTGTTCCCATTGGCATTGTGCGGAAAGAAAGGGGACGATGCCGCCCTTTGGTGGCGCCTGCCGGTCGGCTTTGCTGGCATAGCCGTTGTCGGCGACTGCTGCACACAGCTGGAAGCTAGGCGACGGTCTGTCCAGTCTCGCGGCCGAGCAATTCAGCGTAGGCGACAAGATCGCCGTGAACGGCGGCGGGCAGTTCGACCGTGATCTTGACCGGGCTATCGTCGGGAATGGTGGCGAGTTTCAGCTTGGTCAGGACGAATCCTTCGGCGCCGCTCTCGTTCAGCACCAAAGCCTTCGGCGATGCGTACCAGATCATTGAACGCAGAGCGGATTTGCGGCCAAGGAAACTCGGAGCATTCCTCCCAGGCTTCGCCCTCGCGCAACGCGGCATCGAGCTTGCCCGCTACACCGGCGAGAGTCGTAGCGGGGGTGGTTGAGAAGGCTTCCAGAAGATCCTTCGTCCGCTCGCCAGCCTCGCGTTCGGCTCTGAGCGCAGCAATGTAACCGGTCTTCTCGGCAGCCGCATCCCAGCGTGCCTGATGCGCAGCAAACTCCGTTTCGGCCTTCTCTCGGAGAGCGGCGGCATTCGGCCCGTTGCCGAGCACCTTATTGAGTGCCTCGATCGAGTAGAGTGTCAGTTCCTCGCCATCGGGCAGGCGGACGTCTACACAAGGAAAGCCGACACATTCGATAAGCCTGGCCTCCAGGCGCTGCTGCCTACGGCAAAGCCGATCGGTCAACCTGTGGGCTGTCTGCCATTCCCGCCGAAGCGCCAGTGCTGGGTCGAAAGGCACGTTGGTCCTGCCGGCATCGCCTGCGGACGCGTTACCTTCAAGCGTCCACGCGGTAGTTGCCACCACGGTTCCCGCAAGCACTCGCCTGCGGGTGACGAATGGCAGACTCGTGATATTGTCGGAATCAGTCATGATCCGAGCTCCTTGGAAGCCTAGGGTTGTGATCAGGCCGGGTAAGGTGTTGCACCACCTTATTCGGCCGTTTTACACGGGCTCGTCCTGCCCCCGTTCCAGTATTGTTGGGGCGGAGCGAGCGCAGTATCCACTCTACGGTCTTAAACGAAAAACTTGGCACAATCAAGACTTCTGGCATCAAATGATGCGTAAGGTATAATAATGATAACGAGTGAGCAGTTGCGAGCAGCCCGCGCACTTTTGCAATGGGATCAAAAAGCCCTAGCCGCGAAATCAAAAGTGTCTGTCGCAACCATTAAGCGACTTGAGCCGCTCGCTGGCATGTTGAAGGCCAACCAGGTGACGATCGAAGCATTGACGCGCGCACTGGAAGCCGGTGGCGTCGAATTCATTCCCGAAAATGGTGGCGGGCCTGGCGTTCGGCTAGCACGTCCTCTGGAAAGAAAATGACTGCAGCAAAACGGACGGGCAAAGACTTCGTTCATCTAACTCCGGCCCAGTGTTTTCGATGACGGTTGCGGTGCGTCCATCTGCAGCTCAACTTACGATGTCTTTGTTTGTTACAGACGGATTGCCCTCACTAGAAATGCGGGAGCATCCCGCGAAGTCAAGGCCGAATTGGCGAGCAGGCAAGCGACTGCAGAGAGCAGAAATCAGCCGACAGCTGGAATGGTACGTGAGCGGCACATTGCCGCCCCTACCCGCCCTCGGCCGTTACGGACCTGCCAACCAAACGCTGGCCGTCGTATACTAGACCGGCAGGCGCACTCTCTTCTTACATCATCGAAAACAGGATCGAAAAGACGCGCACGGGCGATCTGCGTAATGCGGAACGGCTCGCTGCCAACGAGTTCGGCAGCTCTGGCCGACATTGGCAGCACCACAGCGGGATTCTCGACCGTTAGTTCGCCGCCCCGCGCTCGGCGCAATTGTTGAGCGCAATGAGGTTTCTAGCCCGGGCCAGGCAGTCAGGCTGCTCATTGCGATACCGGGGTCCTATTTCCATGATGAGGACGGTCCCAAGAAAGAAGACGAGCTCGCTGAAAATGTCATCCCTTCGATATCGCCCCACCCGACCGGTAAGTGCAGGTCGCCCAGACCTGCGCTGCATCCTCCTGCGGGAGGTAGGTTCGATGGAAACCCTGCGGGCGCCCGAAGGAATTATGGACATGCAGGTGCCCCGCGACCGGCGCCATGGCCCGCAGCTGCTCGCGGAAGTTCAGGCCGCAATGAGTGGATCCAATATAGGCGTGACTGAAATCGATGAGCGCCACCAGGTTCGGATGGCCGACCGCCTTTACCGTCTGCGCCACCTCGGCCGGGGTCTGCCGGCACTGACCCGGGTCCATGGTGAAGCGGTTCTCGAAGGCGATGCGCACACCATAGGGCTTGCAGAATTCGGCGAGCTCGAACAGAGCTTCGCGTTCGCGTTCCCCGAAACCATCGAGAACCTGGTCGGCGCGAAAATGCCCGCTATGCTGGACAAGCACGCATCGATCCGGTCGCAGAGTTCCACCAAGGCCTTGGCGGCTTCAATCTGGTAACGGCAGACCGCGGGGTCCATGAGGTTCGATGAGACGACGCCGTGAACCGTATAGCGGAAATCGAATTGGCTGGTCAGTTCGAATAAGCCTCTCGGCTCGCTCGGGGATGATACGGCACCCGCTATGAGGTCGAGGGTGGTCAGTCCCAGTTCAACGGCTTCGACGGCTATATCGGCAAAGCTGCGAAAATCCGCCGCAAGGCTCTCCAACCCGCCATTGGCAGAGATTGAGTTAAAACCTGTGGCGATAATGTTGCTCATGCATCCGCCGATGACGGGCGGCCAGGAATCCCAGGCCGGTCCGGATCACCTAGGTGAGATGGCAATTGCCGAACCGATGCCACTCTCGAACGAGTCTTCGTTCGCCCCCAGGTGCGATCAAGCGGGCTACCTGTGATCAGTAGGCCACATTAACTCGGACTGGACCGCAACGACCTCGAATCTCATAAAGCAGACTGCCTGCCCCGGACCCGCAAGCTCTGAAGAGCACCTCTCGTTCCGGACAGACTTCATACAGAGAGACCCTTCCTCCGCGTAAACTATTACGGTCTCAAGCAAATCACCTTGTCATCCTGGCGAATTCATCCGCCTCCAGAGCTGGTAACTGGCAAGATGCGCCGGATGAGGCAAAATCAAGTCGAACGCCGGAGGCCTTGCCTCTGCAGAATTTCCGGGTTTGCGATTCATTGGTGCGGCGTGCTTGCGAAGCCCAGGAAAAGACCGGTGAAGTTCGCAACACGTTGAATTCTCGGCGACACGCAGACGTTACAGCCCGCCTGTATGCACCCGCAATGGCTCAGATTTGTCTGGGTACGGTCTACTCGGCGCCTGGAGAGGCGAAGTTTTCCGGATTGAGGCGCTTGGGCCACTGCGCGCCAGGGCAGAGCGATCAGATTCGTGTCATACCGTCAAAGGCAAGACACTCGCAATTGGGGGAACAGATGAAGGAAGAGAACGACGTTGAGAAGCTGGTGCGCACGCTGCGTGCTCGAGCACCTGATGACGCGGCGGTATTGCTGGCCCGAGAGTCTCCCGAGTTCATTCGGGACACACTAAAGTTGTTGCCGGACCGGCACGCCCGTAAGGTGGCGGAGCATTTGCCGCCGCATATGCGGCCTGCAAAGCCTCATGGCGATGGCAAGGACCTCGCGATCCCCGAGTCGCTCGTCGAACTGATGGACCCGATTCCCGCCAGCGTTCACGTCGGCACCACGGTAGCCGCCGCAGTGGAGGCCGTCAGACGCACCCCGGTGCCGACCGAGCTCACTTATCTCTACGTAACCGACCAGGGCGACAAACTGGTCGGCCTCGTGGTCCTGCGCGATCTGATGCTGAGCGAAGCGGACGCCACGGTGGATCAGATCATGCTGCCAAAGCCGTTCGCCCTCCCCGGCGATCTGTCCTTGAGCGACGCCTGCAAGGCTGCGGTGCGCCGCCACTACCCTGTCTATCCGGTGGTGGACGCGGAGGACCGGCTGCTCGGGCAGGTTCGCGGCTGGCGCTTGTTCGAGCAGCAAATCATCGAGATTTCTGCCCAGCCTGGCCAGATGGTGGGTGTGCAGAAGGAGGAGCGTTCTTTCACGCCTCTGTTTTCAGCCTTCCTGAAGCGTCATCCCTGGCTGCAGCTCAACCTGCTGACGGCCTTCATGGCCGCTTTCGTGGTCAGCTCGTTCACAGGCACGATCGAGAAGATCGTCGCCTTGGCGGCGTTCCTCCCGGTCTTGGCCGGGCAGAGCGGAAACACCGGCTGCCAGGCATTGGCTATGACGCTGCGTGGCCTTGCCCTGGGCGATGTGGACAAACGACCGAAACTGCACCTGCTGATGAGGGAGGGCGCGCTCGGGATCGCCAACGGCGTGCTCGTCGGTCTTGTGGCGGCTGCGGCCATGTGGTTCTACGCCTCGCGGCAACCGGAGTCGGCCGCCCAGGCGCCTATGCTGGCACTTGTCATCCTGCTCGCCATGTCCGGATCGTGCCTCATGTCCGGAATCTCCGGCGTGCTGATCCCATTGGGCCTGCGGCGGATCGGCGCCGATCCGGCCGTAGCTTCGGCGATCTTTCTTACCACCGTCACCGATATCGTAGGCATGGGCCTGATGCTGGGGCTCGCCACCATGCTCGTGCTGTAGTTTTGGCGTGTCCGCCGATGCGCGTCCTGCACAGGACGCGGTCGGCGGGATCACCACCGTGGGATTTTTGGGGCTTTGAACCGCCGTGACTGAGCAGGTTGCGATACAGACGGATTTTGCGCGCAATTTAGCCGCAGGGATGGGCTTTCTGGCCCAGGAACTCACCGCGGGCGTGAAGCATTGCCCGCCAGCTCTCCGATCGCCCCCGCAATGCGACGGAAGACCTTCGGATGAGCCACATGTGACATCGATGGGTCAGGCAGCGACCAAATACGCGCAGAATCACGCGAACTATATTGATCTTGAAGAAAGCTAGATTCGCTATGGTACGATGAGTTTTGTTAGTTTCCATCGTGACAGAATACTTCGACAATACAGCAACGCTGAGAAGGTGTTTTGGCAACCAGCGCAGCCGAAATACGAAGGAACCCGATAGTTTGTTGCGCGGCTGCAACAGCTGTTGAAAACTCGGACGATTTCGTCAAAGTTCAGTCGCCTTTTTTCTTGCGGTCGTGCTAAGTCGTTCGCAGTGGTCGGGTTTGGGGTGGGTTCTCGGCATGCAATCCTCGTTTCGAACGATCGTCGGCTGCGCCGCGGCGCTGCTTTGTACTGGCATATTGCCGGCCGGCGCCCAGGGTCTTTTTTCGGCCTATGACGATGCTTTTTCAGCCCGCATCGCCAGTCCGGCCGACAACGGGACGCTCGCCCAGTTCGTCACGGTTGCCGTCAACGCCGGGCAGTACGATCAGGCGATCTCCTCAATCGAGCAGTATCTGATCAAATATCCCCGCGATGCGCGCGCCCGGCTGGCGGCCAGCCGGTTGTACTATCATGTCGGCTCCTATGAACTGGCCCGGCGACAGGTGCAGTACGGCATCGAAGTCGGCGGCCTGTCGGCAAGTGAGCAGCAGGAAGCCGTTCGCCTGCTTGCCCGCATCGAGCGCGCGTTGCGTGGCGTCACCTGGGAACTCGCCCTGACCGGCGGCGTATTCAGCGCATTCACCGATTTTGAGCCAGGCGGGGCGCAGGACGACGAGAGCTTCGTCTCGCCCTATGGGCGGGCGGAAGGCTTTGTCCGGTGGGACGTCGGCACGCCAAGTGCCGACGCCCTCGTCCTATCGGGGGCCTTGACGGCGACAGAGCGCTTTTTCACGGCAGACCTGTCGGTTCCGGGTGGCAAGGAAACCTTCATCCACGGCAACGCCGCGATCACCTGGGACAAGGGATTACCCAATAGTGGGATCGATTCGCTGCGCCTGCTGCTTTCCGCCTTCACAGTTACGGATCGCTTCGACAGTGATATCCAGGAAACCGGCATCGGCCTCAGCGGACGCTTTCTTGTGCGCCCGACGGTCGAGACGACGCTTTTCGCCGGTGGCGGCTACATCGATCTAAGCCCCTCGCAAGGCATTTTTGCCGACAGCAGGGTTTTCTATGAGGCAGGCGGCAGCTACCGCTTCCGCAATGGCCAGGCGCTCGGACTGCGCTTTGTCGGCTCGAATGACTTCGCCTCCGGATCTGGCGAAATCGGCCGCAGCTACACGGGCGAGGTCCGCTATGGCGGCCTGTTGATGAACGTACCGGATCTTTTCGCATGGTCGCACCAGGTCGCCTTCCTGGCCGGCCATAGCGACGCTCCCGATCTGTCCGTCGGCATCGGCACAAGTATCAAGAGCGACTTCTGGCGCGTTGCCTCGGAAAGCGATTTTCAGCTGACGGAGTCTCAGAAGATCAGCGTCGATCTCGCCTATCGCGAAACCAACTTCGACATCGCCAGCCGCGACCGAAAATCGTTCGAAATGCTCATGAGCTACACGTTGACGCTCAATTGAAAGAGGCCGCGATGAGGACCCCGTACCGTCAGATCGCCATTTTTGTCGCCTGCCTTGCCTTTGCGGCACCGTCCGCCGCTGAAACGGTCGGGTCGATGACGGCCTACCAGACCAACATCGTCCGCAACAACGGCGGGACAATGGACGTAGGTGCCGGCGTCGAACTCGGCGACCAGCTGCGCAGCGATCCCACTGGTCTTGGAATGCTGGTGTTCCGGGACGAATCGAGCGCCAAGATTGGTCCGAACACCAACCTGACGATCGATGAATTCGTCTACAATCCGGGCTCCGGATCGGGAAAGATCGACATCGGGATGAACAGCGGCCTGGCCCGTTTCTATGGCGGCCAGGTTTCGAAAGGCGGCGTAATGCAGGTTGCGACGCCGCATATGGTGCTGGGGGCCAGAGGCGGCATCATCGAAGTACTGGTGGCAGCCGGCCAGACCGTCGGCATATTGCGCGCCGGCCGCATGACCTGCACGATCAATGGCAAACGGCTGGTCATCACAAACCCGGGCTTCGCCTGCACGTCCGAGGATGGCAAGCTGCTGACCGGCTACGGCGGAATCGACACCTTCCCGATATTGGACAGCATCGACCGGATAGCCGGCACCGGCCTGCCAGGCGCGCCGGGTCCGGGACTGGACGTAAGCGCGCTTTGTGCGTCGGGACTCGGCGGCTCGCTCAAAGTCTGCGATTCCACCGACGGCGCATTGCCAGGAGTGGTCATGGAGTTCCCCGACAGCCCAACGCCACCTGTGGGCGGCGGTGTGGAGGATGAGGGTGGGTGTGAGGGTGAGGGTTGCTGCTACTACTGCAATTAAGCCCGGCGGCACGACATGAGCCTCTTGGTCGGTTCGCGCTGGGCTGATTGGCGGCAAGCTGCCAGGCGCAAAATATCCGGTCTTGTGATCGTGCTCCTGCTGCTCGCTTGCCATTTAGCTTTCGACGGGCCGCTGTCGCGGCTGCGCGAACGCACCTACGACTTCTACCAGTTTCTCGCCCCGCGCCAGGCGACGAGCAATCCTGTCGTGATCGTCTCGATAGACGACGCCAGCCTCAAGGCACATGGGCGATGGCCCTGGAACCGTGGCCTCTTGGCCGATCTGGTCGATGGCATCACCGAATCCGGCGCCGCGGTGATCGGGCTTGCGCTGGTGCTGCCCGAGGCCGACACCTCGCCTGAGGGCATCGCCGGAGACAAGCGCCTGGCAGCGGCACTGGCGAAAAACCGAACGGCGCTTGCCGTCAGCCTGGGCAACGAGGCGACGGTTTCAGAAGCAGAGCCCAAAGCCGGCTGGTCGATCGTCGGGCAAGTACCCGACACGCTTCCCGGCTTCACCGGTTTGACCGGCTCGCTTGCCGACTTCTCGAAGGCCGCCGCGGGGCTCGGCGTAATTCGCACCTTGCCCGATCCCGACGGCGTACTGCGCCATGTGCCGCTGCTCTGGCTTCGCAATACCGCTCAAGGCGTGCAGCTGTGGCCGTCCTTCGCGCTCGAGCTTCTGCGCCTTTACGCCGGACAGGACGGCTACATAGCCCGGATGAATGCCGCCGGGTTTGACGCACTCAGGATGGCCGGCGCTATCGTGCCGCTCGAGCCGGAGGGGAGCATCCGCCTTTGGGAAACCGCCACGGATACGCTCCGTATATCTGCCAGCACTATCCTTTCGGGTGACAGTGACCTGCGGCTGCGGGACGCCATCGCCATTGTCGATCTGTCGGCCGTGGGACTGACGCAGTATCTACCCACCCCGACGCGTCCAGCGCGACCAGGCGCTGACATCCACGCCGATGCAATCGGTCAGTTGCTTGCCGGGCGCTACCTTGCAGAGCCAACGCACGCGCGCACGGTGGAGCGGCTCTGGTTTGTCCTCACTGCCGTCATTTTCATCGGGCTTTCCGGAGTGCTCGCCGGGCGGATCGTGCTTGGTGCCCTGGCTCTGGCGCTGCTGGCCGTCACGCCCTTCGTGTTCGGCGCTCTCGAATACAGCCTGCAGGGAGAACTCTATGACCCGCTGCAGCCGGCGCTTGCGACGATCCTGGTAGCCGGCTTCGAAGGCTATGCCCTCTACAGGCGCAGCGAGCAGCGCCGGTCCACCCTGGCACGGCAATTCTCCCAATACCTGTCGCCCTCCGTGGTGCAGCGCCTCGCAAACTCGGATACCGAAGCGATTCTATCCGGAGAGAAGCGCGAGATCACAATCCTGCTCAGCGACATACGCGGCTTCACGACGATGAGCGAACAGCTCGATACCCAGGAAATCGCAAAGGTGGTCAATCACTTCCTCGGCATTGCGACCGATGAGATCCTCAGGCGGGACGGCACCATCGACAAGTTCATGGGCGACGCCGTGCTCGCCTTCTGGAACGCGCCGCTTGATCAGCCGGATCATCGCGAGCGCGCGCTCGACGCGGGCCTTGCCCTGATCGAGCGGGTGAAGCGCGAAGACGCCGCCTTCAGCGCGGACGGCCACCCCTCCATCGCAATCGGCGTCGCCATCGAGACCGGCATCTGCTCGGTAGGGAATTTCGGCTCCGAACGACGCTTCGATTACACCGCGATCGGCTCGCCGGTGAACCGCACGGCACGGCTCGAGTCGACGACCAAGAAGCTGGGCATCCCCCTGGTGCTTGGCCCCGGCTTTGCGGCAGGAGCATCGATGCCGGTCGTCCAGGCGGGTGCCTTTGAACTTCAAGGTTTTAAGGGCGAGGTGCCGGTTTTCACCATTCCGGAGATGTTAGCCACTCACCAGCGTATGGGCCGGGAAGATAGGGGCCAACACGGCGAGCAATCTGGCGCCCCAGCCACGCTGGACGGTTCGCCGCTGTCGCCGGAAATGGCTCCGCCTGATCTTGCAGCCCGAACCTGATCGGATCCAGTGGATAGCGGGGTCGGCCCAGTATCGTGACCTGACTACCCGTTTCGGGAGACCTCGCAATTTGCGTGCCCTCCCGTTTGTCATTCGCCGCGCATCGTCGCCTGGAAGCTCGGCAGGTGCTTCTTCTGCGCCTCGAGCATTCTCTCGCGATAGACACCATAGATGACGTCGGTGTCGTGCAGTGTGACGCCGGCAATTGTCGGCGAGGCGAAGACCGGCAGTTCGATGCCGCGTTTCGAAAGCGCCTCGGCGGTGCGGGCGATCAGCTCATGCGCCAGGATCATGGCAAGCACGTTCGAGGAACCGGAGACCGGCCGGCTCCAGCCCTCGACCGGCACGATGGCATCCTCGATCGGCGAGCAGGTGTCGATGACAAGGTCGGCGGCATCGGCAAGCCGCTTGCCGGAAGAGTGCGTCGCCGGCTTGTCGAGATTGTTCTTGCTGGTCACCGCAACGACGAAGATGCCGCGTTTCTTAGCGTAGAGCGCAGTGTCGATGCCGGACGAATTGCGGCCGCTGTGCCCGAAGATGATGATCGAATCGCCTTTGTTGAGTGGCTGGTGGTCGAGGAATTTCTCGGCATATTTCTCGGTCCGCTCCAGCCATAGAAGTTCGCGCACACCGCCTGCGCCGAGCACGTTGCGCTACATGACACGCGGGTCGGTCAGCGGATTGAAACCGACATAGCTGCCGTAGCGCGGAAACACTTCCTGGACCGTCAACACCGAGTGGCCTGCGCCATAAAGATGAACCAGCCCACCGCTCTCGAGCGTGTCGGCAGAGCGGCTGGCCGCCTCGCCAAAGGCTTCGGCATTGGCTTTCGAGGCCTGTTCGATGAGGGCGGCAAACCGGACTGGTTGTGCCGCTGGTGGTGCCGGCGCAGATCAGCATTAGCGATCACGAGTTGTCGGTGGAGGTGCGCTGGCCGATGACGTGCGTCGAACCGAACGTGACGTGCTCCCACCAACGCGGATCACGCTCACCGGCGTAGCTTTCAGGCGAAGCCACGCTATGCGGCGCTGCTGGAGGGCGGCCGGCTTCGAGCGTCGGACGACCGGTTCGCGCTGGTGCAGATGGACATCGACGGTGAGGCCTCAACCTGCGTGGAAGACGCCCTGATGGAGACTGCCTCTGCCTCACGCCGCCTGGCATGCCGCAGCACCGGCCGACGTCACGCCGTACGGGACGTGCTCGTATGCGCCTGGCCTGTCGCGATGGCGACAAACCGGCGCTTGACCGCCGCAAACAACGCCGGTGGCAGCGGCCCGTAATAGCCGCTCTCCGTCTCCAGCGGCCGTATGTCGGGCCCCGGCCAGGCGAACCGGTTACTTTCCGTCAAAACGATCCACGACCGCTCACCGTCAAGGCGCAAGCGCAGCTTGACCGCAGCCGGGATCTCGATGGCATCATCGGGATCGGACGGCGGCGTATGCGTGATCGGCAGGACCCGGACGACCGGCGAGCCGTCCTCCTGCATCGCGACCAGCGCAAGCACCAGGCAGGGCCGGTCCTTGTCGCCTTCCTCTCGGCCTTCGCGGTGTTGCCAATGCCAGAGGTAGGAGTAACGGAAGACATGGCCGACCTTGATTTCAGCCGGTAGCATTTTTTGCTGTCAGCCTGTTGCCCCGGAGGGTTTTGACCCAGAGGGTTTTGACCCAGAGGGTTTTGAATCAGAGAGCTCGTGGTCGAGATGGTCGAGATCCGGCTCCATTTCAGAGGCTTCGACCGCGGCGATGTCGTCCGCGCCGAGCTCCGCTGTCAGCTCGACCCGCCGGTCGCGCTTCGACAGCCGGACAAAATCCTCGTAGGCCAGCAGCACCGTGCGCGGGCGACCGTTCTTGGTGATGATGACCGGGTCGCGGACCGCGGCATCCTGATAGGCGCCAAAATTTTTAGAGACGGCGGCGGCAGTGACGGTCGTGGTCATCGGCGAGACTCCTTTATTCCGGAATATAGGGGTTTTCCGGGATTTCCGCAAGCGTCGGGCGCCCGCTAGATGGAAACGAGGCAGTGACAGGGCAGCTTCCAGAGGCCCTCGTCCGTTCGCCTGATTTCGTTCTGCGAGTGCGCCGCCGCCGATATCGATCAAGACACAACATCCAGAACACCTCACTTGGCAGGCCGCAACTGGAACGATGCCGGAGGTTGCTGTGACGAAAAGGAATAAGGCTGTCTGTGGCAACGGCGGAAGTCGCTGAGAACGTTCAAAGCATCGTCGGGGCGGACCTGTGGTTTTCCACTATTATGATCGGCTGGTGTCCGAATTTTCTACCCGACATCGCCGACTCGAGTATTAGATTTTGCTTATGGAGCGTCGGCACGCCATCCGAAGGATTAAGGACGGGCTTTGGGAGGGTCTATGACATAGACGATGAAAAGGTTGTCTTCGTAGACAGCGTAGCTCTGACGAATTTGCGGGCTTGAGGCATTGGAGTTGCCAATGGGCGGATTTCTTCTTCCGAGCAGATTTCCAGGGCTCGGCTGATGGTTCCTCGAGGGGGCCACGTTCGCGCGCACATTGGGCGACCCCACGCCAGAACCGCACGGCATGAGCTTCCAGCGCCGGTTGCCCTGGGACGGGAGGTTGGGGGTGGCGCCAAGAGGTGGGGGAGGATGATCGCCACTAAGCACCGACTTACGCTGCAAATCTTGGCTCCGGTACTCCCGTCACGCCGTGGCCGGTGATGGCAAAGAGGCTGCCCCGTAAAACTCCGTCGCCCGGAAAACGCGGCAACGGCGGCTTGGCCATCGACGTGACGTACAGGGTGTCGAGCTTCGGCCCGCCGAACATGACGCTGGTAATCTTCTTGACGGGCATGTCGATGATGCGGTCGACGCTGCCGTCGGGCGCGTAACGTACCAGCCTGCCGTCATAGACCAGCGCGTTCCAGAGGAATCCTTCCGCATCGACGGTCGAGCCGTCGGCCGCCCCTCCCCGGCTGGTGTCGACGCGGGTGAAAGTGCGTCGGTTGGTGGCGGCACCGGTTTCGATGTCGTAGTCGTAGGCCCAAATCTCGCCGGTCCAGGTGTCGGCGAAATAGAAGGTGCGGTCGTCCGGGCTCCAGCACGGACCGTTGGAGCAGATGATGCCGGAATCTATTCTGGTGACGGAGAAATCCGGATCAAGCCGGTAGAGCCCGCCGGAGGGCCCCTCTTCCATCGTGTCCATTGAGCCGGCGAAGAAGCGGCCGCGCCGATCGACCTTGCCGTCATTGAGCCGATTCATCGGCCTGTCCGGCTCCGGATCGTGGATCGGCGTGACCTCACCGGTGGCGAAATCAAGCAGATGGAAGCCGCGCTGCAGCGACACCACCGCGCCACCGCCGTCCTTGCGCAATGCCATCGAGCCGATCTTCATCGGCACGTCCCAGCAACGGATCTCGCGGCCGTCTGCGGTCGCCCGAAACACGCGCCCGTCGAAACTGTCGATCCAGTAGAGGCGCTCCTGTTCGACGTCCCACAGCGGTCCCTCGCCCAGCGTGGTCTTCACGTCCACCACGACCTCGATCTTCATGCCGTCCTCCTCTGTTCGAACCTTGCAGAAACCGGTCAGAACGCGACCTGGCCGCCGCCCTTCAATGACAGGATTTCGCGGGCCTCGTCGGGCGTCGCCACTTCCATGCCGAGGCCTTCGATGATCTTGCGCGCAAGCACCACCTGCTCGGCGTTCGATTTGGCAAGCTTGCCCTTGCCGGCCCACAGACTGTCTTCGAGACCAACGCGAATATTGCCGCCAAGCGCTGCCGATTGCGCGGCAATGCGCAACTGGCTGGCGCCCGCACCCAGCACCGACCAGCGGTATTGCAAGCCGAACAGGCGATCGGCGGTGCGCTTCATATGGGCGACGTCTTCGGGGTGCGTACCGATGCCGCCGAGCAGGCCGAACACGGACTGTACGAAGAACGGTGGTTTCACCAGCCCGCGATCGGCGAAATGGGAGAGGTTATAGAGATGGGCGATGTCGTAGCACTCGAACTCGAAGCGCGTGCCGTTGTCGTAACAGGTTTCCAATATGTACTCGATGTCCTTGAACGAGTTGCGAAAGACCAGGTCACGCGTCGCTTCCAGGTGCGGCCTTTCCCAGTCGAACTTGAACGTTTCGTATTTGTCGACGAGGTGATAGAGCCCGAAATTGATCGACCCCATGTTGAGCGAGGCGACTTCCGGCTTGAACTGCGCGGCGGGGCGCACACGCTCCTCCACCTTCATGTAAGGACTGCCGCCAGTGGTGATGTTGATGGCGGCATTGGTGCCTTGCTTGACGCGAGGCAGGAAACGCGCGAACGCCTCCGGCGTCTGGTCGGGCTTGCCGGTCTCAGGGTCGCGGGCATGCAGATGCAGGATCGCCGCACCAGCCTCCGCCGCCGCGATCGCCTCCGAGGCGATCTGGTCCGGCGTGATCGGCAGATAGGGCGACATGGTCGGCGTATGGATTGCCCCCGTCACCGCACAGGTGATGATGACCTTGCCCTTGGCTTGCTGAGCGCCGGGCTTGCGGCTTGTTTCCGTCATCGTCCAAACTCCTGATCCGATTTTTTCTTGTGCGCCGCCAGCGCCATCAGCCGGCGGTCGCGCCAGACCTGCCGTTCGCCGAGTTCTTCTCGCGGCAGCCGTTTGCGGCGCTCGGCCTCGACCGTCTCCATGACCTCGCCGGCCCAGTCGACGCGACGCAGCATCTGCGGGAAGATGTTGGAATAGATCGTCTGGTAGCGCTCCACATAGTCGCGCACGCCACCAGGCGCGTTGAGGTCGATGGTTTCAAACGGACCCATGAACGACCAGCGCAGCGCCAGCCCGTCGCGCAAACCCGTGTCGACGTCCTCGACGCTGGCATAGCCGTCGGCGACGAGCCGGAACGCCTCCTCCAAGAGTGCGCCCTGCAAGCGGTTCATGATGAAGCCGTCGAGTTCGCGCTTCATCACCAGCGGCGCATGGCCCGCCTCGACAAGAAAGGCGCGGGTCCTTTCCACCGTTTCGGCGGAGGTCCATGGCGCCGGCACGACTTCCGCCGCCGGGATGAGATAGGGCGGATTGATCGGGTGCACGACGAGGCAGCGATGGCGCCCCTGAAGGTGATCGGTGAATTTCGACGGCAACAGCGCCGAGGTGGAACTGGCGATCACCGCCTGCGGACCGGCAAGGGCGTCGATCCGGGAAAACACTTCACGCTTCACCTCGAGGTTTTCCGGTGTGTTCTCCTGGACGTGGACGGCATCGGCCAAGGCTTCGCCAAGCTCCGCCACAATGGTGATGCGGCCGAGCACGGCATCAACCGGCTGTCCCTGCAGCAAATCGTTGGCGGCGAGGTCGTCGAGCACGCCGGCGATATAGTCGCGCGCACCGCTGGCCGCGGCAGGAGCCTGGTCCCACATGCGCACATCGTGCCTGGCACGGGCGAAGCTGATAGCCCACGCTCGCCCGATGAAGCCGCTTCCGACAATTGTTACCTTCGCCATGATCTCCCCCTCAGAGTGTCTCGACGTTGCCGTCGACGCCGAGCGACTGGCCGGAAATGTTGACGCCCGCATCGGAAAGCAGGAAAGCCACCATCGCCGCGACATCGTATGGGCTGGTCATGCGGCGCAGCGAGATATTCTGCAGATAGCGTTGTGTCATCTCTTCGTTTGAAACACCTAATTGCTTTGCCCGGTCGGCAATGACCTTGTCGATGCGCGGCCCTTCGATGATGCCGGGCAAGATGGCATTGACCCTGATCCCATGCGGTCCGAGTTCCTTGGCAAGACTCTGGGTCAGGCCGACAACGCCGAACTTGGCAGCCGAGTACGGCGTACGGAACGCGTAGCCGTGTCGGCCGGCGGCCGAAGACATCGAAACGATCGAGCCGCCGCCTGCCGCCTTGATTAGCGGCACGGCACGCCGCGCGCACAGGAACTGGCCGGTCAGGCAGATATCTATGCAACGCCGCCAGTCCGCCGGATCGATCTCATCGACGCCGCCGGTCGGCCCGGCAATGCCGGCATTGTTGATCAGGGCGTCGAGCCCGCCGAGCTTCTCCTTGACAGTCTCGAACAGCCGGTCGACATCGTCGTCGCGAGAAACGTCGGCTTTGAATGCTGCTGCGAGCGAAATCCTCTCTGGAGCGGCGGCCAGCGCCTCGTCGGAAATATCGCAGATCACGACACGTGCGCCCAGCCGCGACAGCGTCTCGGCAATGGCAAAGCCGATGCCGCCGGCACCCGCCGTGACCAGCACGCGCTGGCCTTTGAGCCCGGTCAGGAATTCGTCCGCCGATGCCGGTGCGCTTGAGCTCATTGTTCCATCCCTTTCACTGAATCCGCCTTTCGCGCAGCGCCATGACGGCGCCGAGCACCACCAGCCCGAACAGGATCGCCCGCGTCGCGTAAGGCAGCGTCGTGCCGGCGAGCAGCATCTGCAATGCCGTCAGGAGCAGCACCCCGCCCAGCATGCCGAGATAGTGGCCGCGTCCGCCGGTGATCAGCGCACCGCCGACCACGACGACGGCGATGGAGGGCAGCAGATAGTCGTCACCCATGCCGAGGCTGGCCTGGCCGGAAAAGCCGGTGAGCATGATCCCGACGACCCCCGCGCAGACTGCCGACAGCACATAGACGAGGATGAGCGTGCGACCGACAGCGATGCCGGAGAGCTGGGCTGCGCGCAGGCTGTTGCCGATGCCGTAGACGCGGCGGCCGAAAGCGGTGCGGCCAAGCAGCAGCACGGCAAAGACGACGAATGCGATCATGAACAGCACCACCGGCGTGATGGCGAATACCTTTCCGGTCATGAACCAGCGCAGCATCGGTGAAGAGAAGCCGGCCGGCGTGCCTTGCGAGTAGAGCAAAGCGAAACCTTGCAGAATGCCGTTGGTGGCCAGCGTCATAACGATCGGCGAGATGCCGAGAAAGACGATGCCGATGCCGTTAGCGAGACCGATCAGGCAAGCGACCGCGAGCACTGCCGGCAGCGCATAGACAAGTGCAGCATCCGACCCATTGACCATGCCGGCAAGCAGGATTCCCGACAGGCCGATCGTCCACGGCACCGACAGGTCAAGCCCGCCGGTGAGAACCACGCTGCCTTGCCCAAGCGCCAGGATGGCAAGGAAGCTCGACAGCACGAACAGCGAATTCCAGTAGCCAAAATTGACGATGGCGCGTCCGAGCCAGATCTGGGTGACGATCACGACAATGGCAAGACAGACATAGGCCGGCAGCGCATAGCGCAGCGTCTCGGCGTTACGCACATGGAAGGCCGGCTGAGGCCTCTGCTGGTCGCCGGCGCTGCCCCGGGCAATTCTCAGCCGCCGGTCGGTGCGATCGATCTGCGAGGGCAGCATTCCGGCGCGCCACGCGGCCAGGCGAGCCCGCAGCGCACGTAGTTGGCGGGCAAGCACGGAGCCATGCGACAGGGAACCCGCAAGCACGGCAAGGATCAGGATCGTGCCTTCGGCGATCGTCGAATAATAGGCCGAGACGTTGAGCACGAGCAGTATGTTGACAACCATCATCAGGATGTAGGCACCGAAGACGGTGCCCACCGGCCCACCTTGACCGCCGCCCAGCCTTGTACCGCCGACCACGACCGCCGCGAACATCGACAGCAACAACGGGTTGCCGACCAGCGGATCGCCGCTGCCGGTCTGGGCGCTGATGAAAACGCCGGCAAGCCCATAGCAGCCGCCGGCGATGACATAGACGAGGAAGCGCACGAGAACGACGCGCACGCCGACCGAGGCGGCGGCATCCGGGTCGCTGCCGAGCGCATAAAGCGCTGTCCCGAAGCGTGTGGCTTTGAGCCAGAACCAGCCGAGCAGGACGACGCCGATGACCACCAGCGGCATCGGTATCCAGCCTGCGAGGGCATCACCGAGATAGAACGCGCCAAGATCGGGCGAGACGAAGCCGCCGGGCTTGTCCATGACCAGCAGCGTTACCCCCTGCAGGATGAACATGGTCGACAGCGTGACGACGATAGGCTGCATGCGCAGGACGGCAATGAAGCAGCCGTTGAAGGCGCCGACCAGCATACCGACGCCAATTCCGGCCAAAGTCCATAGCGCGACACTCGTGCCGGTCGCCATCGGATCCATGCCGTTTGCCAGGACGACATTGACCAGTGAGATCACCGCCCCGGCGGACAGGTCGAAACCGCCGGACAGGATGACTAGTGTCTGGCCGATCGCAGCCAGCGCCGAAGTGGCGCCGCCGCTCGACAGGAACGAAATGTCGAAATAAGTGAGCCGCCCGGCACCGACCAAATCGACGACCAGCAGGAGCGCCGCAAAGACGATCGCCGCGATGATCGCGCCGCGATGCCGCGCGAGGAGCCGCGACAATGTCGCGGTCGGTGACGCGGCGGCCAAGCTCGTTACGCTCATTCCGCCGCCTCCCGGACCAACTCGCCATGGCCAAGCGCTGGCCGCATGATCGCGCCTTCCGTGATCTCGTCGCCGGTAAGCTCCGCCACCGGATGGCCGTCATAGAGGACGAGCACCCGGTCGCATTGATGGACCAGCTCGGGAATTTCGGTTGAATGCAGAAGGATCGAGCCGCCGGCCGCCACATAGTCGCGCATCATCACGTAGAGCTCGTGCTTGGTGCCTACGTCAATGCCGCGGGTCGGGTCGAAAAGCAGCAGGATCCGGCTTTCGGCGACGAGCCATTTGGCAATGGCTATCTTTTGCTGGTTGCCGCCCGAGAAGGCCCCTGCCCTCGTCCACAAGGCTCGACGGTCGACCTCCACGGTCGAGAAGGCGGACTGAACGGCCTTTGCCTCCTCGTCTTTTCTGATCAAGCCAAACCGGGTGAAGCGCGCGACCACAGGCAGCGATGCATTTTGCCGGCCCGAGAGCTTCAGGAACAGGCCTTCGGTCTTGCGGTCCTCCGGCACCAGCCCGATTGCCATGTTGGGCTTGAGCGCATCGGCGGGCGAGCCGAGCCACACATTGCGGCCGTCGACCAGGATGTGGCCGCGCTCGATCTCGGCCATGCCGAAGCATGCGAGGAACAGGTCGAGCTGACCCATGCCCTGCAGCCCGGCAATGCCGAGGATCTCTCCCTTGCGCAGGTCGAAACCGACGCCGTCGAGCTTCCTCCCGGCTTTGAGATCGCGTACGCCGAGCACCGGCGGACCAAAGGCGGCCTCGCTTTCTGGTTTCGGCGGGAAGGTCTGGGCGATGCTTCGGCCGATGATCTTTTCGATCACCTCACCATCCGAAACATCGGCAACCGGCGCGGTCACGATGTGGCGACCGTTCCTGAGAATGGTCAGAGTGTCGCAGAAAGCCCGCACCTCACGTATGCGATGGGTGATGAACACGACCGTGGTACCGGCCGCCTTCAATTGCGTGATGATCGCGCCCAGCCACTCGACATCGCCACCTGACAGCGTCGAAGTCGGCTCATCGAGCAGAAGGATGCGCGGCTTGCGATAGAGCGCGCGCGCGATTTCGATCTTCTGGCGGACGGCGAGATCGAGCGTCGCTACCTCGGCATCGAGATCGACCGTAAACCCCAGATCGGAGATGTGCTTGCGGACGGCCTTGCGCGCGCTCAACCGCCTGATCAGGCCGATCGGACCGACGGGCGCGTATGGCAGCAACATGTTATCGAGAACGCTGAGATCGCGTACCAGCGTCATTTCCTGGAAGGCTGTCTGCACGCCTTTGGCGTGCGCGGCGCGCGGCGAACCGAATGGCGCCGGTTCGCCAAAAACGGTGATTTGCCCGTCGTCGGGCCGTACCAGCCCCGACAGCAGCTTGACGAGCGTGGACTTGCCGGCACCGTTCTCGCCAAGCAAGGCATGCACGCTGCCGGAATTGATCTCGAAGGAAACGCCATCGAGGGCGACCGTCGCGCCAAACGCCTTGCGGACGCCCTCAATGCCGACAGCTGTCGAATGCGCTGACATTATGATCCCAGTATGATCCCCGTGCTGGCCTGCATGAAGGGTGCGTGGAGCGTCTCGAAAGCACCCCGCGCCCCACTTCGGAGAGCCTACTGCTCGGGCTGGCCTACAAGGGCAGCCGCGAGACCGATTTCGGGTGTCTGATCGGAGAAGATCGAGGCGAACCAGCCTGGGTTCGAGACCAGCGACGGCTTGAACGCGTTGCAACCAGCCTTCATCTCCGCCCAGGTGCCCTCGTCGCAAAGCTTTATCGTCTCGTTGGTGACGACAGGCAGCGGCAGGATCGTCTTCTTGGCAACTTCCTTGCCTTCAAGCGCCTCGACGGCAAGCTTGAGAGCGAGTGCCCCGGAATAAGGCGGCGAGGCGTAGGAAATGCGCGAGGCGCCGAGCGGCGCATAGGGAGACGTCGCGCCCTCGACCTCCGTGCCCTCGGGCAGCATCTGGATACGCCCGCCATTGGAACCCTCGCCGGCGCAAGGCAGGAGTTCGCTGGTCTTCTTGCCGGCCTCGAGCTGCATGGAATTGGCGGTGAAGCAGCCGACCTGCATCCATAGCCCGTTGATGTCGTCCCAGCTGCGCGTCGCCAATATCTTGGAAAGTTCGGTACGTGCCACCGCCTGGCTCCACATGCCGACAGCCTCGCCGACGATCTTGATGTCGGGATGCTTGGCAAACACCTCCTTCGCGGCCTTGGTGCGCAGATCATCGACCGAGGTGCCGGGAACGCCGGTCACCGCGATAATGTTGCCCTTGCCTTTGAGCTTCTTGACCAGCCACTCCGCCGTTACGCGGCCAGCCTCTTCCTGGTCGATATGGACATTGTAGGCGCAAGGCTCCGTGATCTCGGCATCATAGGCAAACACCTTCACGCCCTTATCGCAGGCGTTTTTCACAACCTGGTTGAGGGCTGTCGGCGAGATCGGGAAGATCACGATGGCTTCGGCGCCGGCTTGGACCATCGCGTTGATCTGCTGGATCTGGCGCTGTGCGTTCGGCCCCGCCACCTGGACCTGGAGGTCCACCTTGTCGACCATGCTCTTGTGCGACGCCATCGCCTTGACCATGTTGGCGGCCTCGGCCTGCCAATCGTTGCCGATGAAGCTCATGCTGAGAAATATCTTGTGCTTGCCCGCCGCTTCGGCGGCGGACATCCCAAAAGCGCAAACAGCCATGCCGGCAAGCAGCGCGAGCCGCCGGGCTTTCGATCCGATACCCATTCGAAACTCCTCCCAGTTCAGACGACCGAATGCCTCCCAAGGGCACGAAACGTACGCCTTGTCATTCGAGACGCTTGACCGTATCATGCTTTGATCAAAGATCAATGATGAAATCGCTGAAGAGGCAAAAGCCGGGCACGCGGGCGCTTGACGCGGCAATTCGAACCTTGCATTCCGGGCACAGGCGCCGGGTAGCGTCGCCCGGAATGGGGGAAGGTTGGCAGAAATGGCTGGGGCGGCATTCAGGAAGCCGGGCGTCGAGATCACACCGCTGTCCAGGGAAACCCTGCAGGACAGGGTTTACCGGCACGTTACCGAGTTGATCCTCGACGGCAGCATCGTTCCAGGTGAGATGGTGACGGTCCAGAGCCTCGCCGACGCTTTCGGCGTCAGCCCGATGCCGGTTCGCGAGGCACTGCGGCGTCTGAGCGCCGCCAACGCCCTGATGGTGGTTTCTGGCCGTTCAATCGGTATCCCGGCGTTAAGTCGTGCGCGGCTTATGGATCTCAGGAACGTCAGGTTCGAAATCGAGGCGATCGCCGCCGCATGG
The DNA here is from genome assembly GCF_042295465.1 of Mesorhizobium sp. ISC25. Classification (NCBI taxonomy): domain Bacteria; kingdom Pseudomonadati; phylum Pseudomonadota; class Alphaproteobacteria; order Hyphomicrobiales; family Phyllobacteriaceae; genus Mesorhizobium; species Mesorhizobium sp. ISC25. The sequence continues at coordinate 2,715,308 of NZ_CP135441.1, forward strand.
GCCGCAGAACGCATTGACGATCACGGCGTGATGCTGCTTAGCCAGCATCTGGAGGCACTCGAGCAGGCCAATGCCGCCGGCGACGTCAAATCCTATCTCAGGGCCAATTACGCCTTTCACTTTTCCATCTATCGGGCCGCGGGCTCGGAAAACATGCTCAGCATCATCGAGAACCTGTGGCTGCAGATCAGCCCCTATTTCAACATGCTGCATGATTCTGGAAACTATTCGACCGCCAACCAGCACCATCAGCAGATGTTTGCAGCGCTGCGAGACCGCAATGCGGAAGGGGTCCGGGCGGCGGTTCGCGCTGACATCGACGCGGCTTTCACAGTACTGATCAAACTGCTGAAGTAACATTCCTCGAAGGCGCGCCGGTACGGCGGCGAGCCGCCGCCAGGCACGAACATGTCCATCAGTTACGTTTGGAACGTACGCGAAGTAGAAAACATTGTTGGCGACGGCAGAAATGGGCCGGATGATACGGTGGTCACGAAAGCCAGGCTGGATCACAATCTGTCTGAGGAACAGGACGAAGCTGACGCCGCCTTCGATCACGAGGCATCTTGGCCGGGTACGCGCTCGCTCGTGCGTATTTTCTATGAGACCCGCTCACCTCTAGTGCGCCATCTCAATTTCGAACTTGATCCTGGCGTGTAGCAAAACCTCGCCCGTCTCGGTGCGAACGATCATCGCAAAGCTGCGGTCAGAACCGTCAGCGTTGTCTTTCACGATCGCCGCCTTTGCGGCTTCGACCTCCGTCACCTATCCGTCGCGAACGGTTCATGCTCGGGAAGGTGATGATGCAGCACTTCGACAAGGTTTCGCTTGTCGAATGTCTGGCCGCAAATTGGGCAGAACTCCAAATGCCCCAGCTCGTCGTTGTCCGGCGACCTCTGGGTTTTGCCCTTCATAGTTGGCGGATTGTGCTTATCCCGTCTCACGTCGTCACCCATCATAACCTGTTGGGATAGCGCGACGGCATTTGGGGGACGATTTGGCCGCTGGGCGTACCAGCTGAGAGCGTTCGCCCCCAGCTGGAGCGGATTATACGCCCGTTCATGCATCATTACTAATTTAACAAAATGATCATGGTACGTTCCCTTAGTCGCCAGTGCGATCGGGCCTAGACTCGATTCCGTGCGTAAACGAGTGAGTAGCAAGGGGGCGGCTAAAGTTCATTCGTCCGATGGAGCCCAAGCTGGTCTCAAGCCACCCGAGGGTGAACACTGGATCACGAGATCAAGCGCGAGGGCTTAAGCCAATTCGCGGCCCCTCGCGGTTGGTGCCCTCGGGGGAGACTCGACCTGATAGCTTCGAGGAGCTTGGCCTCGTCCGACCCCGTCTCCTGAAAGGCTTCAGAAGGCCGTTACCAAGCAGTTGAGGGATCAAAACTGACGCCCGTCGGGGATGGATGAACCAACGGCAGGCAAAGAGCGTAAAATTTGAGACCGGCGTCGGCTCTGCTGCCTCGCGCGAAGGATCGAACCAGCAAGACTTTGTGTGATGGGAAGAAACAAGGCCGGCTGGCCTAACCTAGAGTATCCGTCTTGGTCAAGGACTCGATGGGGCCCATTTTCGGTCGTCGCTGATTAGAGTGTTTGCGAGGACGATGAGCTTTCGCATGATAGCGGTAATGGCGACTTTTGGTGGTTTGCCGCCGGCTCTGAGGCTTTCGTATTTTACCTTGAGTGGTTCGTTGAAGCGGGTGGCGACGAGGGCCGGCATATAGAGTGCCTGCCTGAGGGTTTGCCGGCCGCCCTGGATGAAGCTCTTACCCTTCCATTGGCCGGATTGGCGATCAACCGGTGCGAGGCCTGCGAGACTTGCAGCCTGCTTGTTGGCAAGGGTTCCCAACTCCGGCATGTCAGCGACGAGGGCGAAGGCGGTCGCCTCGCCGAGCCCCGGAATGCTGATGAGAATGTCGAAGCGGCGGCTGAGATCAGCTTCGCTGGCGATCCGGATACGGCATTCGGCGTCGATCGCCGCGATCTGGGCGGCGATCTGTTTCAACCGTTGCTCGGCCTGGCGCTTCAAAAGCGGGATGGTCAACGACTTTTGTCGGTTCAATGTGGCGGTGCGGTCCTTGATCAGCGCTCGCCGGGTGGCGACCAGTTCGCAAAGCGTATCAAGGGTCTCGTTGCGGATCGGTCGGATCTGCGGCGTCATCAGCGCTCCGAAGCGAGCCAGCATAGCGGCGTCGATCCGGTCGGTCTTGGACAACTGGCCGGCGGCCTTTGCGAAGGCGCGCGTGTGCTGCGGGTTCATCTTGACCAATGGCAGGCCCTTGGCACCCAAGGTGCGCTCGAGCAGCCGGTGGTAGGCGCCGGTTGCTTCATAGACGATACGGGTGGGCGTCAGTTGCGCCAGCCAGCGGATCAGCTCGCGCAGGCCATTAGCGTCGTTGGCATATCGCCGCTCCGTCCCTTCCGGCAGGAGATGGACGTCTAGGCGATCTTTCGAGATGTCGATTCCGAGCGTGCGTGCTATGATTGCGGTCATCTTTTCCGTCCCGTGCTTGTCATCCGGGCCTGGAAACCCGGCTATCCGTTCAGGCCTCATGGAAAAGAGAGGGGCGATCATCCTCTAGCTCGGTCCATCACGACCGGCGGTTCATCGATCCCACCCCTCCCGCCGCCTGCGGGTGGTGAAGGCCCGCAGGCGGCAACCCACTTTGGCCTCGAAACAACCGAAAGTCATAAGACAAGCGGTTCAGCTTTTGATAGAATCGCCGAGCCGTTCTATCTCTTTGTTTTGACGCAATTCCAAACGGAAAACCGTTTCACACGTTTCCTGGAATTGCTCTAGCGCCAAGCGGAGCAGGAAAAACATGACCCTGACCAATCGAGACATTGTCGAGCTGACGGCATGGCGCCGCAGGCTGCACCAGCATCCGGAAATCTCGAATGAGGAAGAGAAAACCGCGAGCGAGGTTGTCGATTTCCTCGCCGACACAGCGCCGGACAAGGTGCTGACCGGGTTGGGCGGCCACGGTGTGGCGGCGGTATATGAAAGCGGCAAAGCCGGTCCGACAGTCCTGTTCCGGTCGGAACTCGATGCGCTGCCGATTTATGAGCTTTCAGGCGTTTCTCATTCGTCGCTCGTACCGGGAAAGTCGCATATGTGCGGCCATGACGGACATACCGCGATCCTCGCCGCACTTGGCCGCCAGTTCGGGCGCGAAAGACCGGCCCGCGGCCGCGTCGTGCTGATGTTCCAGCCGGCGGAAGAGACCGGCAATGGCGCGGCCGGCGTCATCGCCGATCCGCGCTTTTCCGAGATCGCGCCGGATTTGGCCTTCTCGCTGCACAATTTGCCCGGTGTGCCGTTCGGCGAGGTGCGTATCAAACCCGGCGTGGTCAACTGTGCTTCACGCGGGATGCGAATATTGCTGGAGGGCAAGACCGCGCATTCGTCGATGCCCGAAACGGGTGTCTCGCCAATGATGGCGGTCAGCCAGCTGATGCCGGCACTGCCCGCGCTCGGGCGCGGAAGCTTCGCTGACGACGATTTCAGTATGGCGACCGTCACCCATGCCCTGATGGGCGAAGCCGTGTTCGGCATTGCGCCGGGAAATGCGGAAGTGTGGGCGACGCTGCGCACAAGGCGCGATGAGCGCATGGCGGACCTGTGCGCCGCTGCGGAAGCGCTGGCGGAAAAGATTGCTGGAGAGCATCGTCTTTCGGCCCGCTACGACTATCACGAGATCTTCGTTGCCAGCGTCAACGCGCCGGATGCCGTGGAACATCTGCAGCGCGCGCTCGACGAAGAAGGTGTGCCACGCACAGAGGAAGCCCTGCCAATGCGCGCTTCGGAAGATTTTGGCCTGTTCGGCCATCGGGCAGCGTCCGCCATGTTCTTCCTCGGCGCCGGCGAGCGGTATCCTGCGCTGCACAACCCCGACTATGACTTTCCAGACGACCTGATCCCGATCGGATCCAGAATATTCATGCGCACGGCTCGCAACCTTCTGGGCTGATTGGCTCCGGGGCTGGCCGCCTATTTGAGCAAAAGCTCGATCTCAGGCGGGATATTAATGACGTCGCCCGGTTCGTCATCGGTTCCACCAATGACTGGGGCGTTCACTCCCACGACCCCGGCACTCGGCATGTTCCCTTACCTCAACGATCGTTCGTTCGTCTGAGTTCGTTTCTGCGAGTGCGCCAGTCTGCCCAATCAACCGGCTCTGAGTTGACGACCCTTAAATCGGCTGGAGTAAACAGCTCTGTGAAGAGCACCAGGTTTTGACATGGCCAGCGTGCACTCGGCGCCAAGATGCCGTCGAAGCCGAGAAAGGCGGCTGCATCACCGATCTCCTGCGTTCGTTCGTAGCTCAGCGATCCATAGGTTTCGGGCGAGACTCCGAGGGCTTCCAATGCAGCAAGATCGGCTATCCTCAGCGTTCGTTGGGTGCGGACCAAAATCCGGTGAAGAACCGACCGAACTTTCGAGGGAAAGACAGGTTGCCGACTGAGGTGGAAGTGGATCTCTTCTAGGGCGCCTTCGCGCTCGAGCGAGGTGGAAAGGACATCGAAGGTGCCCGGATCCCATCGAGCGCGAGACGGATAGCCCTCCAAAGGCTCCCGCTCTTCCCGCACAATGCGCCACACTTCACCTTCAAACGAAACGCCGTCATGAGCGTCGAGCGCGTCGAGCAGATCCGGATCGCGCGCTCGCCGCTCCACCCGAAAATCTCAGACGTATGCGCCGGCGTCGAGCCGCTCAATTACAGCCAGAACTTCCTGCGTCCGGTCCGCATTGATGAGATCTATGGCACGCTCATTGTTGAGGAGCGGATGACGCGAATGCAGCCAAAGCCGCGTTTCGTCGGCTGTGTAAAAATCCGACAGGCGCTCGACGACGTAGCGCAAATCCGCGATGACCGTCTGGGTCCGCAGATTTGGGGAACCGTTACCATGAGACCACCGCGAGACGGTCGCCGTCGACACGTCAACGATGTTGGCTATGTCCTTGCCCTGAAGTCCACCGCGTGAGCGCAGATCATCCAGAATTCTCACCACCGCTGTGCTCATGACATTACCCTTGAAGCAGCTCTGGGCGCCGTTGTCTGCCGGCGCGGCGGAACCAGTGCACCTGATTGGCCCGATCGAAATTCTTGCCCATCGGGCAAACACTCCAGGCCAATAATTACAGATTGATTTCACGAATGTCAATCTGTGGAACCAATTCGTAACGGCTGAGTTCGCTGGTCGCCGCCGCAGATCGCGCTATACGCAACGCCCAAATCACCTTCGCTTGCCGTCGGGACACCCGCAACTGGAAACGATGGCGGGCGTTTCTGTGACGAACGGGCTATAAGGCTATCTGTGGCAGCGAGCCTGGTTGAGGAAAGCCCAACCGTCATGAAGCCAATGACCGAAGAGCATCTCGCGGTGCTACGCAGGCACATGGTTGAGATGATTGCAATCTATACCGACCTTGCAAGCGAAGAACTTGGCAAGGCGGCGCTCGATCAGCGGGTGATGGCAGCGATGCGCCGAGTGCCGCGGCATCTCTTCGTGCCGGCCTCGGTTGCGACTTATGCCTACCAGGACACTCCCCTGCCGATCGGCTTTGACAAAACCGTCTCGCAGCCTTTCATCGTCGCTCTCATGACCGATCTCCTCGCGCCGCAACCTCACGAGGCGGTACTCGAGGTCGGCACCGGCCTGGGCTACCAAACCGCAATTCTGGCCGAGCTCGCCGGGCACGTTTGGAGCGTCGAAATCATCGAGGAATTCGCAAGCCATGCGGAGGCTCTCCTGCAAGGCCTCGGCTTATCCAATGTCGGCATTCGTGTCGGAGACGGGTCTCGCGGCTGGCCCGAGCACGCCCCATTCGACAAGATCCTGGTCACGGCGGCGGCTGAGCGGACACCGCCGGCTTTACTGAAGCAGCTCAAGCCGGGGGGACGCCTGGTTCTGCCTTTGGGACCTGAAGAAACACAGTTTCTGACTGTCATCGACAAGGATGCTTCAGGGCAACTCGAGACGCGGCAGCTTATCCCAGTTAGGTTCAGCCGGCTCGAAACGGGCTAATGAAAGGTGCAGACAGCCGCGGCGGGTGGTTCCCATCGTCACCCTAGCCAATTACCCGGCCATCCTCGTCGGTGACCCATTAGCTTTCAAAGCGGCCATCAGCATCGGCCCGACCGAAAACTTCCCTGACGGCACCTTCGATGACGACGCCCGCGGTCACGTATTTCCACAGCGCCACGAGCAGCTTCCTTGCAAGGGCGACGATGGTTGTCTTTTTGAGGCGCAAGCTTGCGCGGCGCTTTCAAACTTTTCCACTGCAAATTTCGCCCGTTCTCAATTTTTTGCCTTCATTTCTCACGACTCAATTAGCATCCTCTGATGGAACGTCGTCACGCCCTCCGAAGAGTCACGAACGGGTTTTGGGAAGTCTATGATATAGATGACGACGAGGTTGTCTTCACAGACGGGGTAGCTCTGACAAATTTGCAGGGGGAAGAGGCACTCGACGCCCTGGAGTTACTAAAGAGCGGATTCCTGATCCCGAGCAAGCGAAAGTATTCCCCATTCTGACCCGGCGGTGAACTGCTGTCCGACAAGGTGCAGCATGGAATTCTCGCGCATTTCAGATGCGCGACAATTCATGTCGGCCCTCAGGTGGCAAGGTTTCGCGCAAGGCCGGGCGGAGCCCGTTATCTTCGGAGATCGCGACAGCCAACGACCACTCGGATGCATTCTAGCGCTGCTAGGGGCCTTCGTGATGTGAGCTTCACCTGAGCAAGTCTTGCTAGACTTCTGCTAGGCCATTTCAGGGGACTTGGAAGCGGCGCCTATTGCCTGTGGACGTTGCGACACAGCAGCGATTGGGGCACATTCCAGGCCATGTGCAATCTCTACAACATCACGACCAGCCAGGAGGCAATTCGCCAGTGGACACGCGCCTTGCGCGATATCCTCGGCAATCTCGAACCCTCCGTCGACATCTATCCCAATCAGCCAGGCCCGGTGGTGCGCAATGCGCCGGACGGCGAACGCGAACTGGCCAATCTGCTGTGGGGCATGCCGACGCCGCTAGAGCGGGTGAAGGGCAAGGCCGACTACGGCACCACCAATATCCGCAATCCGCAATATGGCCATTGGCAGCAATATCTCGGCATCGAGAACCGCTGCGTTGTGCCCGTCACCAGCTTCGCCGAACCCAGCCCGACGCCCGGCGACAAGGACCCAGAGACCGGCATCCAGCGCAACTACTGGTTTGCACTCGGCGAGGACCGCCCGCTGTTCTTCTTTGCCGGCCTGTGGACGCATTGGCAGGGCATTCGCAAGGTCAAGGACGGCGCCGCCGATCACCAGGTCTATGGCTTCATGACGACCCAGCCCAACGCGCTGATCGCGCCGATCCACGACAAGGCAATGCCGGTGATCCTGACCACACCGGAAGAAACCGAGACCTGGCTGACCGCGCCATGGTCGGAGGCAAGGCACCTGCAGCGCACGGCGCCCGATGATGCGCTGGTGATCGTCGAAAAACCGGCGACGCAGATCAAGTTTCCGCAGCAGGCACCGGCGCAAGGCTCATTGTTTTAGCGCTTGAATTTCTGCAGCACCCAGATGTAGCCCTTGGGCGGATGATCCTGGTCGATGAACTGCGTCTTCACCGTCGTGTCCTTGCGGCTGCATCGCTTGCACCTGAATCTGATGGCTTCCAGCGGCTTGTTCCAGCCCACCACCTGGGCCACGTCATTCGCCCTGAAGCGCCCGACGTGGTAGCAGTGGCCGCATTCCACGATAAGCAGCATGTTGGCCTTGGCGGCACGCCCAACGCTGTCCATCGGCCCGGCCATGGCTCATTTCCGGGTCGAGTAATCCTCGGGGAGGGGAAGCAGGCCAAGCTCCGCCATCCGATAATCGGGCTCCTTCTCCGCGACGCTGGCCAGCACCTCGTGCAATTTCTCGACAAGCCCGCAAAGCTGCCAGAACAGCTCGCCATGCGCCTTCAGATGCAGCTGCGACGACTGCACCGTCCGGCGCAGGCTCAAAGGGTCCCTGATGATCGCCTCCGCATCCCTCGCCGACAGCCGGTCGAACCGGCTTTTTCGTCTGCCCATCGCGGCTCTCCTCGATTTGTGAGCAACCGCCCCGCCTACTGACAAATAGGAAGGCATTCCTCGCAGAGTCAATTCGCTCTTGACATTTTTGTTCCTGTTTTGTTCAATTTCAACAGGAACGATCGGAGGCACCGCCATGGACCACATCGTGACGCTAGACAGCCGCCAGGAGGCTGCGCTGCAGGCCATCGCCGACAGGTTCATTGCATTGCATAAGGGCGATGCGGTGAAGGCGCTGAAGGAGATGATTGTGCTGAATGGGCATTTGCAGGAGCGGCTTGACGGACTCTCGGCTCCGCGTCGGGCAAACATTAGGAGGAACGACAATGGGCATTATTCGCCTGGACGCTGAAGCGAAAGCCGAACTCCATTCCGAAGCGGTCAAACTCATCGCCCGATACGACAGCCCCCTTGAGACCGTAAAGGCGCTCATGGCGTATAATTGCGAGCTTGAGAGTCAAATTCTGGCTCTCGCTCACCGGCACCCTGGACTGGTAGCGTTCGGTTACGACGACACGCTGCCAATCTTGGGATGAGCCATGAACGTCGGAACGACCGCCATGCCGCCCGACGGGCATGGTGATGACGGCGAGTGACTCAGGATCTTCGAGATGAATGAACACGGACGATTCGCGACAAATATGACAACCAGGGCAGCCGAGCCAGCCGGCGCCGATAGCTCGCTTGTTAGCAGCACGACGGGGTCGAGTTGACCATGCAGGATCTTATCAGCTTTTTGGAAACCAACTCCGCGCTGATGCTGGCCAACCCAGCCGCCTTTGCCAGTTTTGCCGTCCTTTTCGGAGGAGGCGGATTTGCCATCGGCCGCTATTTGTTTACCGAGCGTCTCGCCAATCTGGAAAGCCGCATTGCAAGACGTGATGAGGAAATCACTGAGCTAAAGACTGGGAAGAAAATGCAAGATGACGAGCCGGCCATGGTGCCTATAGTCGGCACTGCTGCAATAGGTCCAATCAGTCGAAGCGACTCTGGAGCTCTGGCCATCGGACGAGCCCAACGCACCGACCCGGCAACGGCAAATGAAGGACGACGAGCATACTAAGGCCAGCCATCCTCTCTCTCCAAAAAGCGCCGAAACTTGTTGTGTCCTTATTGCCTTTAGACCCGCTGATAGCCGCGGCCTTGGCCAATCACCAGCCAACTGAGCAGCAGAAGGCCGGATGCCATGCACCGAGTGATACCAATGACACGCCGGTCTGTTGCTGAAGATCTCGAAAGCGCAGCTGAGCGCATAGCCGACACGTCTCGCGCAGATTTGCAGATCCTCCTGCGTCGCGCTGCTTTGATGCTCCGAAACGTCGGTGGCGTGCCGCTGGAGCCCGCGACGGCAGATGCACTCGATTCCGTAGCAGCCGAGATGAAAATCGGCAGGCCAGACCTTATTCAGATCATTTTGCGAGAATGGCTGGAAACCAATGCCTATTTGCCGGTTCGGGCGATCGACGAGGAAAGCGACACGGACGGGAGCGCGTAACTACCCTCAGCTAAACTCGGGGTCCAATCGCTGACAGATTTTCCGTGTCTTTCGAAGTGTCCTGTTCAAAGCGAAGTGGAACGCGCAAGCTCTCACCCCGCTGCCGTTCCAGTCCACATAGGAGGCGAAAACGCGATCGAGGCTTTCAGGCTTGGTCCAGTCCTTGGTCCAGCGAGGTTGCTATTGCCTTCGGACGTCAACTTAACTTTTGGCCGTGCGCGGGGCGGATCCGTATCCCCGTTGGCCGCTGGCCGTGCAAGGTTGCCCGCCGGTGGCGCCGCCACCACGGACCCGGCGCTCGAAAAGGAAGTCACGCCCAGTTCAAGACAATGCTAAGCCGGGCCGGGTGACAGTTCCGCATCCCAAGCGAGACATCCCGATCGGCACTCTCAAAAGTATCGAAAAACAATCCGGCGTGAAGCTGAGGTAGAGAAATGCGCAACTACATCGGACTGATCCACAAGCAAGCGGACAGCGACTTCGGCGTCTCCTTTCCCGATTTTGCGGGCCTGGTGACGGCTGGCGTCAGCCTGGATGATGCCCGCGCCATGGCCGAGGAAGCACTGGCCTTTCATGTCGAGGGGTTGGCCGAGGACGGCGAGGCCATTCCCGAGCCGTCGTCCCTCGAGGAAGTGATGTCGGACGAGGACAATCTGAGCGGGGTCGCCATCCTGGTTCCCTTGAAAGCCGAAGCGGCGAAAGTCGTGCGCGTCAATGTCACCATTCCCGAAGATGTTCTCGACCAGATCGACCAGTATGCGGAGCGCCACGGCTACAGCCGATCCGGATTTTTGACTGCGGCGGCGAAAAAGGTGATGCAGATCGAGGCAGCGTAGCCCCTCCAAGGATTAGGCTTGGGATGGACTTGAAAGCTGGGCCTTCAGAAGAAAACAACCATGTCTCATTTCGTGAGGCACGATGCCTATGTTCCGCCGCAAATGCGACCGCACTTGGTAAAATCAGCCTGCGTATTAGTTCATAGGCTTCAACGGAGTACCAGACGATGACCATATCAAAAGCCATTGCCGCCATGCTCGTAACCGCCGCGCTGGCAGGCTGCGCGCAGACCGAAGCTCAGCAGAGAACCAGCACCGGTGCGCTGCTCGGCGCCGGCGCCGGCGCGCTTGCCGGCCAGGCGATCGGCGGCAACACCAAGAGCACGGTCATCGGTGCCGGAGCCGGCGCCTTGCTGGGCGCCGTCGTCGGCAACGCCACCGCCCCGCAGCCGCGCGGCGAACAGCTTTGCCGCTATCAGGATCGCAACAGCGGCCGTATCTACACCGCGCCCTGCGACGACCGCTATTACAACGGCGATTATTGACCATTAACGCTTATCCCCGTCACTATTACAGGGAGATCGCCCCACCGGGGGTGAGGGGCAGCGCAAAGTTCTGAAATGCTGGCACCGCCCTCACCTGTCTGTCGGCATATCTCTCTGATCGAAGCTGTCGATTGGCGCCTCGTCGAGCACCGCGAGCGCCATGTTGTCGATGTCGAGCGGGATGAGGGCCATGGCTCAGGCCTCCGTCTGCCTCGTGGGTCGGGGATAACGGGGCATGGCGCCTCCACGGCAAAAAGCCGCTTCAAGGCGGCCGGGGACTTTTTGTGATTTGTGGCCTGGGCGAACCGTCGCACGTTTCGTGCATGGAGCCGTCACGGCGCCAACGCCCGTCTGCGTGACCGGTCTTTTTCCATTACAGGGAGGAAGAAGGCAATGCTTCGGTTATTGCAGTTTCACGACACCGCCGCGCAACGCGGCGATGTCTTGCCTGAATTGTGTCAGCCGATGCGTGCGCTGGTCGAGATCCCTGTTTCGGCTGACTTGGCAAAGGCGCTTGGTTTCATCCTTCCGGCACCTCCCGCCATAGCCAGGCCCTTGTCCAGGGCATCCTGAAGAGTTGGTGTGTAGTAGGCGGTGTTTTCCAGACCGCTGAAGAAGTTTATGCGATGAACTTCCCCCTTCTTGCTCATGACAATGCCCGCTTTTCGGAGCACTTCCTGAACTGTTTTGTACTTCACGTTCATAGTTACCTCCCTTACCGAGACAGGCAGCATCGCCCTTTCTTGTAACTGTTTAGTGCCGTCGATTGGCCAAAGTGCAACATGAATGTTGTAGCAACCCGCAAAATTCAAATCACTCTGACGCAGCGCAGCGGTGAACTTGGGATTCGCCACAGTGCCCGACCCGGCGTCCCGAAGGGCGGGACGTCTGACGCCTGCCCCTTCGCCCGATCACGCCTCGGTCGTCATCAGCGCGATGCACGTTATGTGCTTCAGGCTCGACACCGTGCGGTCCCAGTTTGCCGCCAGTGCTAGCTCGGCATCGGTGGCGAATTCGCTGAACCCAACGATTGGGACGCGCGGTTCAGCGAAATGCTGGTGGCGGCGCTCGCCATCAAGATGGCGCATTGCTTGACCTACAAGGCCAGCATGATTGACGTCGCCCTCAGCCCCAATGACAGAGCGCTGGTGCAGATCGAACCCGTCTGGCGGCTGGTCATGGACCGGGCTTGACCGCCTCGAGCGCCGGGCTCCGCCCAAAGCGCTGCACCACGAAACGGCCCATCTTCTGGCCGGGCACTTCGATCAGCGTGTAGGTGGTCCAGGACAGCAGGCACACAACCGGCAACACGACGGCAACAACGATCGCAAAGCGCAGCGGTGCCGACAGCTCGTGGCCGAACTGGGTGATGACCAGAGCCGCAACCGGCTGGAGAACCAGCAGATGGATCAGATAGATGCTGAAGGAAAGCTCACCCATCAGATGGAAGAACCTGTTGGCGAGCGTCATGGCGATCTTTCTGGCCACGATGCCCGCTATTCCCGGCAGCATCCGGTAGAGGACCAGGGCAAAGAAACCCACCACGAGCGCTTCGCGCATCAAAAACTTGCCAGGCCCGTAGCCGCCGCCGAAGGGCAGCGCGGCCAGAGCCATGGCCAATGCCAGATACATGAAAGGCCGCTTCTGCCTTTGATGGACGACGCCCGCCAGCAGCATCCCACACAGGAAAATCTGCATCTTCAGCGGCAGGAACGACGGCATCGGAAAGTGCACCGATAATTGTCCCATCAAGAACACGATCGCGCTGCCGACCGCCGCGACAAGGATGCCGCTCCATATCCAGTCAAGCCTGCGCACCAGCAGCATGACGGCCGGGAAGAGTGCGTAGAACTGCATCTCCAGCCCCAGGCTCCAGTCCGGCAGCGGCGTGCGATAGGCGAAATTCGGCACCAGGCCGAACAGGAACAGCAGATGGGCGCCGATATTCTTCACGCCGCTGTCGAGATAACGCTCGGGCGCTTGCGGCGACCGCAGCAGGAACTCGTCGATGACCATCCTGGACTGGTAGAGATAAGGGCCGAGCGCCAGGGCAGCGAACAGCATGAAGTAGAACAGCGGCGCTATCCTGAAGTAGCGGCGGCTCCAGAATTTCAGCCAGGTTTCCGGCCTTTGCCAGGGTTCCTTGTCCTGGCGCAGCTGGTAGTGGAACACCATCAGGAAGCCGGACAGCATGATGAACAGATCGACGCCGAGATCTGGTTCGACAAGAATAGGAATCTGCCAGCCGGTCAACAGCAGGCAGTGCCCAATGAGTACCCAGATCGCGGCGAGCGCCCGAAGCCCGTCCAGGCACTCGATGCGCGATGACCGGCCTTCCGTCATGCCGAACTCCTCGATGGCCATGTTGCAATGCAGCATGGCGGCTGACGGAGGAATGTCAACCGTGCCGAGGGAACACGATTTGCGCTGGGTTGTTACGCAAAAACGCTCAAGGCCATGATTTGCATGCGGCCGCGCATTTGTATGGCTGACTGCCATCATCTATAATGACGATTAGGTTCGGTCACAGAACGAGTTAATCCGAGCTGCTCTTGAACGGCGTGCCGCGCCAAAGCGTCGATGAGACGTTGAGCCGGACGCCAATTGCCCCGCTGAAAGGCAATCGTGCCGGTCAACCGCATCAATGATCAATTCCGTGTCTGCTTTCGGTGGGTAGCTGGGGCGGCAGAGGATGTAGAAATCACCGACTATCACTAAGGATATCGCGACTGTCGATGCCCTTGGCAAACAACCTAAGCAAACCAACCTATCGCTCACTGCCAGGAGCTTAACAATGTTGAACCTCGACACCCCGATCCATCCGGGAGAAATCCTTCGCCAGGAATATCTCGCACCGCTTGGCCTGAAGCCCTATACGCTGGCGAAGAAGCTGCATGTACCGCGCACCCGCATTGAGCGCTTGACGCACAAGGCGACCCCGGTCACTCTGGATACCGCTCTGCGCCTGGCCAAGTTCTTCGGCACCACACCGCAGTTCTGGATGAACATGCAGGCCAGCTATGACCTCGCCGTCCAAGGCCGAGCGGAGCAAGCCGAGATTGCTGAGATCGAACAGCTCAAAGTCGCGGGCTGAACAGTTTTGCGGTCGCGACACCCGACTGGAGACGAAGCGGTCTGGAGCCGGCATGGCGGCCAACTGGCGAGGCCGCATCTTAGGCACAATATTCGCCTTCCGGTCTGCAGCAGCCGTGAATGTCATCGGTCAATCCAGCGCGCGCAGATAGCGGATGGGGCGCCCACCAGCAATCCGGTCGGCGGCTGTCGCTATCGAATTGGCGTCGATTCCGAAGTGCCGGTAAAGATCACCGATTGTCCCCGACTGGCCGAAGTGCTCGACGCCGAGACTACGCGTGCGGTGGCCGTAGACTGAGCCCAGCCAGCCGAGTGCCGCTGGGTGGCCGTCTGCGACGGTGACGATCGCACAATGGGCTGGAAGGTCGGCGAACAGCCGTTCGACATGGCTTCTGGCATGAACAAGGCCGCGCTCACGTGCGCGGCTTGCCGCAGTCCAGCCTGCGTTCAACCGGTCGGCCGAGGTCACCGCCAAAAGACCGACGTCGCGACGATCCTCGGCCATCATACCGACCGCCTCGATGGCTTCCGGCGCGACGGCGCCTGTATAGGCGACGATCACCTCGGCATTCGGACCCGGGGGCCGCAGCCAATAGCCGCCATCGACAATATCCTGCTCGACGTCCTGCGTCATGGTTCGAATGATCTGCGCAACCGGGCGCGTCGAGAGCCGCAGATAGACCGAGCCGCCGGTCTCGTCGCGCAGCCAGGTGCGCTCCGACTGCACGGCGTCGCCGTCGCGCTGCATGTAATCCAGTGCAAAACGCGTGATGACGCTCAACTCATCGACGAATGCCGGCTCGTAGGCGGCAAGCCCGTCCTGCGCCATGCCGATCAACTGGGTGGCGATCGACTGATGCGCGCCACCCTCCGGCGCCAGCGTGACGCCCGAGGGGGTGGCTGCAAGGAGAAAGCGCGCATCCTGGTAGCAGGCATAGTTGAGCGCATCGAGACCGCGCTGGATGAACGGATCGTAGAGCGTGCCGATCGGCAACAGCCGTTTGCCGAAGACCGAATGCGACAACCCGAGGGCCGAAAGCAGGATGAACAGATTGTTCTCGGCAATGCCGAGCTCGATGTGCTGGCCGGAGGGGCCGAATTCCCATTTCTGCACCGAGGCTATGCGTTCACTGCGGAACGTGTCGGCGAGCGAGCGACGCGCAAACAGGCCGCGCCGGTTGACCCAGGGTCCGAGATTGGTGGAAACGGTGACATCGGGCGATGTCGTGACGATCGCGTCGGCAAGCGGCCCGCCGGCCCGTGCAATTTCATCCAGGATCCTGCCGAAGCCGACCTGGGTGGAAACGCTGCCCCTGGCTTCCGGGCCGAGACGATCGGGGACGAGTATCCGTTGGGCGTGCCGGCGGCGTCGGCCTTTCGCGGCAAAAGGCACCGCATCGAGGAAATGTCGGAGATCAACCTTGCCGATTTCCAGGCCTTCGAAGGCATCCCACTCCCGCCCCTCGCCGATCGACATCGCAGCACGAAATAGTGCCATCTGATCCTTGGTCATCAGCCCGGCGTGATTGTCTTTGTGGCCGGCGAGCGGCAGGCCGAAACCCTTGATGGTATAGGCGATGAAGCAGGTAGGCCGGTCGTTGCCGCGCGCCCTCTCGAAAGCTTCGATCAGGCACTGCAGGTCGTGGCCGCCGAGATTTGTCATCAGCGCGGCGAGTTCGGCATCGGACCGCCGGTCGAGAAGCGATTTCAGGACCGGCCTTTCGCCCATGTCGGCAAGCAGCCGCTTGCGCCATGCGCCGCCGCCCTGATAGGTCAGCGCCGAATAAAGCTGGTTCGGGCAGGCGTCGATCCAGGCCTTCAGCGCCTCGCCGCCCGGCTCGGCGAAGGCGGCCTCGAGCATCGAACCATATTTCAGGATGACCACATCCCAGCCGAAATTCCTGAAGATGCTTTCGAAGCGTTCCCAAAGTCCTTCGCGCACAACGGCATCGAGGCTCTGGCGATTGTAGTCAACGATCCACCAGCAATTGCGCAGGCCGTGTTTCCAGCCTTCCAGCAGCGCCTCGAAGATGTTGCCTTCATCCATCTCAGCATCGCCGAGCAGCGCGACCATGCGGCCCTCGGGCATGTTTTGGTCGCGAGCGCCGAGATAATCCTGCACAAGGGAGGCAAACAGCGTCTGCGCGACGCCGAGACCTACGGAGCCGGTGGAGAAATCGACGTCGTCGACATCCTTGGTCCGCGACGGATAACTTTGCGCGCCACCGAAGGCGCGAAATCCTTCGAGCTGCTCCCTCGTCTGATTGGCCAGAAGATACTGGATGGCGTGAAACACCGGCGAGGCGTGGGGCTTCACTGCGATGCGGTCGTCCGGCCTCAGCACTAAGAAATATAGCGCGGTCATGATCGTCACCAGCGACGCCGAGGACGCCTGGTGTCCGCCAACCTTCAGCCCGTCGGCGTTCTCGCGCAGGTGATTGGCGTTATGGATCATCCATGTCGACAGCCAGAGCACCTTCTTCTCCAGCGCCGAAAGTGCCTCCAGTTTTTGTTTGTCCATGCTGCAAGACTCCCGGTTGCGATCGTCGCAATCATAGGGCTGAGCAAAAACCGATTGTCGCTAAACTTGCATGAGATTGGCAGCTGCGTTAGCTGCTTTCGGCAATATCGACCAATGGAGTAACGTTCCATGCCAAAACGGCGACTGGACGATATCGACCGAAAGATCATTGCCGCGCTGCAGGTCGATGGCAGGATGACGGCGCAGCAGCTTGCCGAGCGGGTCGGCCTTTCGGCCTCGCCCTGCGCCCGCCGGGTCCGCCTGATGGAGGATATGGGGGTGATCACCGGCTATGCCGCCCTGATCGACCAGGACATGGTTGATCTGCCGATCTCGGTGTTTGCCTCGATCAAGCTGGAGCGCCAGCGCGAGAACGAGCTGAAGCGGTTCAACGCGGCGATCGCACGCTGGCCGGAGGTGGTCGATTGCTATCTGATGACTGGCCAGCGCGATTATCTGCTGCGTGTGGTGGTGCGCGACTTGCACGCCTATGAGCGCTTCCTGAAGGAAAAGCTGACGCGGCTCGATGGGGTCTCCTCGATAGAGTCCAGCTTCGCGCTTGCGCAGATCAAGCGGTCGAACCGGCTGCCGGTCGGGACATGATTTTTTCCAAACATTGGCAAGTCAATCGCCCAAGTCATGGTGAATTCAGCCTACCACAACTGGCTCCAGAAACGCGCCACGAGACGTTGTGTACGGCCTCGATGCTTCGTCTGGCGGCGCCGGCCTGGATACTCAGCCACCTCACCGTACCTGTAGCCACGTGTCCCTGGAACATGACGCCATCGCCGAAATCCTCGATGCGGTCACACCTACCGAGTGCCACAACCACATCGAAAACGCTGGGTACAGCTCAACCTAAATGCGAACTGCTCAAGCCGGACCATCAGCCTGGCAGCCGTCCTCGCACTGGGCTCCGACGAATGATGCGGAACACACGAGTCATCTCTTGATGGCTGCACGCGGCATTGTTCATGACAAGGCCAAAGATGTCATCGAACTACAGACTGGGTCGGAGGATTTCGCGGAAATGCTGCGCATTGTGCCTCGGCCACGGCGGCAACGCCCCGCTCCACAATGCTGGCTTCGTGCTGGATGATGAAATTTTGCCGATTTGCGCAAGCCTCTTCGCACGGCTCGTAGAAGAACGGGACGACAATATGTATGCTATAGTGCCTCCGAATTGACACTTGCCACCATCGAAGTCGGCGCCCTCGACCCAATTCAAGAGCAGCACTACGAGACAGCAGCTCTGAGACAAAGCCAAACTTCCTCGAACGTGAGCCGCAGTGCTCAGCGCGGCAGTGAATATCAAGTTCTATCATGCCGTGAAAGCAACTTCGCTGCGCCCTGCTGCCGAGCAGCGTCTAGCGCCGCATAACCCTGCTCCCGAGATTCCTGATCGCTTGCCGGACAGGCTGGAAGCCCGCAATACGGTGCTGCCTCCGTAAAAACTGGTCCTGATTGAGACAACTTTACCGGCTCAAGAAACGAACCCTCAACAGGCAGTCTCTACATCAGGTTAAGCTAAAAGGGGGGGTGTTATGCGGGTAACCGAGCTGACCGAACGATTTTGGCGTGCAGAACGCGGCAACCTCGCCGTGGTGTTTGCATTGGTTTTGCCAGTCGTGCTTTTGGGCGTCGGAGTGGCGATAGACTTTGCGCGCTTGAGTCGAACCGCTCAACAGTTGCAGGAGGGAGCTGACGCCACGGCCCTTCAGTTGGCCGTGGCAAACGCGAACAGCAGCGACATGACGTCGGAGGAGCGTCAGGCGAACGTTGATACTTTCGCCAGCCCCACCTTTGTGGCCACGCGAAGTCCCTATAGTGGTGACGCCCACCAGACGGTTGGATCGACCAATCCCACAATCGTGACGGTTGTATTGCACCAACCGCAGGAGTTGGCCTTCTCGGCAATCCTTGGCCTCGATAGACTTGATATCAGCCGAAGCGCAACCGCGATTGCCTATCCTCGATACCCTGTCTGTCTTCTCGTGTTAGATCAGTCCGCCTCGAAAGCTTGGTCGAATTCGGGGACTTCATCGATAAATGGCCAGAAGTGCGTTGCGCAGGTGAATTCAAGATCGGGGTCTGCGCTGGCCACGAATGGCTCATCGTCGGTCAGGACATTGGTGACGTCAGTCGTCGGCCCCTCCGGGCCGTCTCCCGGCTTCAACCCTCAACCGCTTTTCAATCAGAAAGAGCTGGCAGATCCCATTATCTCCCGACTGGTCTGGCCAACAGACAATGTCTGCACCTACAATAATCTGGTGATCAAAAACGCCACCGCAAATCTCACTCCCGGCACTTTTTGTGGAGGGCTCACTCTATCGGTCGGAGCGGTGGTCAATCTTGCCGCGGGAACATATGTTATCAGGACGGGAGGGCTTTCGCTCTCCTCCGGCGCGGTTCTCAATGCAGCTGAAGGTACTACCATCGTTCTACTCGATGATCAGGCAACCACCACAATGCAGGCCGGCGCCAAGCTACGCCTTACGGCGCCGACCAGCGGCCCGTGGATGGGGATCGTGCTAGCTCAAAAACCCCAAAGCATGGAGAGAACCTCGACGCTCATTGGCGGAGGCGATACAGATCTAGGCGGCATAGTCTATCTGCCGTCACAAAAACTTTTTCTTACAGGTGGCGGTGCATTGTCGACCGACAGTAAGCCTCGCATCTTTGTCGTCAACCGGATCGAGATGAACGGCAATGGGTCAATTTATCTTGCTGGCGCAAGTGACTTGTTGACGACGAATTCTGCTACCAGACTGATGAATTGAACTTGCTGACACCGGGACGAGGAGGTTCGTTGCGGGCGACGCCGGCGTAAGGAGTCGGCGATGTGTGCCAGGCAGCATGTTCGTTCGAGGCGTGACGCCCAACGACGGCCCGCGGTCAGGCCAGCCGCTTGACTGGCGTTTCGGCCCAAAGCACTGGCTCCGAAATGCGGTAGAATTGTCGCGTCGCGGCCAAGGCGGACGGGCCGACGTCGACCATCACGCCGATGATGGTCATGTCATCGCACTTGGATGAAGGCCCAAGCTGCCTTGGGCACCAGCCGATCGATGCCAAGCGGTCGAACCAGTAATCCTCACAGACAATCGTCAGATTGCTTATGCCTCTTTGAATGCAGAATTCCAGAATTCCGCAGTAGATCACGCCGGCGGCCTGGCAGGGTCGGCCGGGCTCGCGAAAATCCCGGGCCACGAAAAATCTCGTCCACTCATAGATATCGGCTCGGCGCGGAACGCCACCTTCGGCAAGTTGCGGAAAGATTTCGCTCATCAGATGCGGTCTGAGGCTCGGCACCAGGCGGGATCCGGCAACGACACCCCTTCCCGGCTGGATGCCGAGCAGATGAATCGCTTCTGGTGTATCAAAGGGATCGATCTCGCGACTGTCGGGGCGCCTCAGCTCGTGCCAGCCACGTTCATCGACATAAATTTCATGTCGCAGGCGGAAGTAACTGTCGAGATCCCTTCGATAGGCAAAGCTGTTTGACGCGTCGACGACGTGGATCTGAATCATTGCGGTTCCTCGAGATGGAACCCCATCCGACCACGCGACGATTGCCGATGAAATACCCAGATCTGAGGATGGATCAAAGTTCGATTTCGCGCCTGCGATAAGCCTCGACGATAGCGTGCACGACGTTGGCGGTGCTGAGCTTCTGCTTGATGTTGCGCAGATGGGTCGTCACGGTGTTTTCCGAAATACCAAGTATTCGGGAAACTTCCCATGCGGTCTTCCCGCCAGCGACCCACTGCAGGATTTCACGCTCCCGTTGGGAAAGCTTTTGTCTCGGCCGCCTGAGCGAGCTGCCAACGAGTCGTTCGGCAGCTGAGTAGGCATGGCGCGCAAGGGCATGAACGGTGCAGCGCACCGTCGGCGCCAAATCAATTTCGCGTCCCGCAACCGTTACACAGGCCGGATCGCCAAATGAAGCCTGGATTGGGATGCAGATCCCGTCCCAAAGCCCAAACTCTTTTGCCTCATCCATCACCTTCCTGGCATTGCTGTTCGTCAAGCCGTGATGGACGTCCCTCCAAAGGAACGGCCCGATCGCACCACGGCACAAAGCAACGCAAGGGTCATGGCGATAGTGTCCGGCAGCCATATAGTGGTCGTACCATTCCCCCGGCCAACCGTTGACAAGGATGTGTCCATCCAGCGATCCGGTGTCCTGGCGTGGCAATTCGGTGACGAGACAGGCTGCATAGCCGTGACGTTCGATGCTCTTGCGCAGTTGCCGAATGATTTCGGCGACGCTGCTTGCACGATCAATCAGCGAGGTTGCTTCAAAGATTTGCGTTAGCTGGTGCTGTAAAACGCTCCCATGAACCGCCGACATTTCACGCCCTTCAATGTACTGAGACAAAGAAAGAATAAATAAGTTAGGCCCGACCGCAACCTGCGGCATCACGTTTGACTACTATAGTGGTGGCACTAAAGGGCGCGTTCTGACTGCCTCGCCGCATGAGGCTGAGGTCGGTTTTTGCTCGCAATCTGAGGTTGCTTCGCCAAGGTACCGGCTTGTCGCAGGAACAGCTTGCGGACCTTGCCGGCCTTGATCGCAACTATGTCGGCAAGCTCGAGCGGGAGGAGAACTCACCGACCGTCGATACCTTGGAGGTACTGGCGTTAGCATTGCAGGTTGACGTGGAGCAGCTCATCCGTCGCAACGCGCCGTGATCCACCGGCCAGGAGGCCAAGGAAGGATTAGGATTTTCTGCTCCGTCGCGCACGCGGCGTCACGGCCAGGGCGTCTTTGCCTGGCCGTTTGGTCAATACCTCGATGTCGACGCTTAATGCAGTGGCAAGCTTTGCAAGCGACAGAAGCGTAGGATTGCGCCGGCCGGCCTCGAGACCACTCAGATAGGCGCGCGTGAACCCTGAACGGAACGACAGTTCCTCTTGAGAGAGGGCTTGTGCGCGCCGAATCCTCTGTACGTTCAGGCCGACAACCACCCGTAGGTCCATGAGGGCATGGTCGTCGCCGCGTACACTTTAGGACGACACACTATAGTGAACATTCGTCATTGACAGGCGTCGCCATTGCTGCTTTTCTCATCATATTGCGGAACGCCATTCCGAAATAAGGAACGCCAGTGACAGGAAATCTTTCGTTGGAACGTGGCCTTGCGGTTCTCAATGTCCTCAAGGAAGCGGACGAAGCGGTCGGGGTGCGCGAACTCGCCCGCCGGCTTGAGCAGAGTGCTCCCGCCGTGCAGCGAATTCTGAACACCCTGGCAGAGCAGGGCTATGTCGAGCAGTCGCCAGACTCGCGGCGCTACCGGCTCGGTCACTCCGTTCTGGCGCTGGCGCGGAAGGTCCTGGGCAGAGATCGCCTGGTTGGTTTGGCTGAAATCGAACTGCAGGCGCTGGCCGCCGAAGGTTGCTTCAACGCATTCCTCGGCATCAGGCGGGGCAATTGCGGTATTTATCTCCTGACCGTGCAAAGCAAGAGTCCGGTCGTCATTCGCTCGTCACCCGGCGAAACGTTCCCCTTGCACTCCACCGCGTTGGGCAAGGCACTCCTGATGGAGCTGAGCGGCGAAGCAGTCATTGGGATCCTTGGACGCGGTCCGCTGGAGCAGGTTGCCGTACGCACCGTCACGGACCCGCACAAGCTCGTGGCTCAGATCAGGGCGTCCGAGTCTGTCGGTTACACAACCTCCCTGGATGAGAACTTTACCGGGCTGATCGCGGTCGGCGCACCGCTTCGCGATGCATCGGGCACAATCATCGCTGCGATAAGTGTGGCCTACCCGCGGTCTGTGGGGCCGCATGTGGAGATCGCCGAGATTGGAGAGGCAGTAATGGCAGCTGCGGCACGCATCTCAGCCGGCCTCGGCTTTCCAGAAGCAAAACAGCCTCGGGATTCCCACCATGCTGCTTAACGAGGCCCGCCTGAAACAATACATCTCGGCAGCTGGGCTTGATGCCGTTATAGCCACGACGCCGGAAAACGTGACCTATATGAGCGGCTTCTGGGCTTTGCCGCAATGGATTCGTCGTGGCCCGCAGGCCTATGTGGTGTGGCCGGCTCCTGACAAGGGCACGCCTGAAATCATCGCCAGCACCAGTACCCTCGACCTCGTTGCCGATCAGGAAGTCTGGGTAAGCAAGGTGCGGCGCTACGGCGATTTTTACGCCGATGTCGGTTCCTCGACGGCCGTGGACCGCGCCAATGAACGACACCTCCAGCTTCGCGACCTGCCGAGGCATGGCGATGCCATTGCGGCTTTGATTGCCGCATTGGAAGAAGCCCAGCTCGGCCGTGGGCGGATCGGCATAGACGAGGCGGGGCTTGCGCCAGGATACCAGGAAACCCTCAGAGCCCATTTTCCCAATGCATCGTTCCTACCAGCCACCGCGCTGCTTCGCGAGGTTCGTGCCGTAAAGACGGCAGATGAAATCGAACGGCTCGGCCAAGTTGCCCAGATTGCCGAACGCTCTATTCAAGCAGCGCTCGCCGTTGCTCAGGAAGGCGTCACCGAAGCAGATCTGGCGCGCGCTTTTCACGTCAGGACGGTAGAGGAAGGCGCCCTGCCCGTCCTGGGATGCATCGGCTTTGGCGAGCGCAGCGCTCTCATGAACGTCCAGCCGTCTGACCGCAAGTTGCGCGCTGGAGAAATCATCCGCTTCGACGTCGGTGGCCGGTTTCGGCACTACCGCGCAGACATTGCCCGCATCGCCACGCTGGGCGAGCCGCCGCCGCAGGCGCATCGGCTTCAGCAGGCGCTGCTGCGCGGCGTTCAGCATGCCTGCGACATTATCCGGCCAGGCATGCCGGCGGCACAGCTCTTCGAGACGGTGGTGCGTGTGGTTCAGCGCGAAGGAATTGCCCACTACGAGCGCGATCACGTCGGCCATGGCATCGGCCTTGATGGTTATGATGCGCCGACGCTCTCGGCGCGCAGTACAGACGTCCTTGAAGAAGGAATGGTGCTGTGCATAGAGACCCCCTACTACGAAATCGGCCGCTGGGGACTCCAGGTGGAGGACATGGTGGTTGTTCGCCAGGGCGGCGTGGAGCGGCTGACGCAGACGCAAGCCGCGATCATCCAGGTGCCGTCATGAGTCGCGCGACAGGTTTTTCCTGTATTCGATGCGGTGCCTTGTTCCCGATCGATACCAAAATCGACTCACGCGGTTGCCCGATATGCTGCGCCGAAGCCCCAGCCAATCTTAAGGTCGTCTACGATCCATCCGGAGCTACATCGGCCGCTTCCGCAGCGCGTGCCGCGCTGCCCTCGCTCTGGCGCTATGCCGACATGCTTCCTTGTGGGCCCAGCGATGCAATCTCGCTGGGCGAGGGCCTGACCCCCCTGCTGAGCGCCGAGAGGCTGGGAAAGCAGCTCGGCGTCCCCAAGCTTCTTATCAAGGACGAGGGCGCAAACCCTACGTGGTCCCACAAGGACCGCTTCTCGACCGTGGCGGTGTCGATGGCACGTTTGAGTGGGGCGCGGGTCGTGGCGACTGCTTCGTCGGGCAACGCCGGGGCCTCACTTGCCGCCTATGCTGCACGGGCGGGCCTGAAGTGCGTCGTTGTCACATTCTCAGGCACCGCCGGCGCAATGTTGGCCCAGATCCGCAAATACGGCGCAAGCGTCGTATCCCTGGCCGACAAGTCCCATCGCTGGCCATTGCTTGCCGCTGGTACCGAGCGCCTCGGATGGTTTGCGACGTCCCCGTTTCACAGCCCCGTGGTCGGCAGTCATCCGGTCGGGATCGAGGGCTACAAGACCCTGGCTTACGAGATCGTCGAACAGATGCACGGATCCGTGCCGGACTGGTGCGCCTTGCCTGTTTGCTATGGCGACGCGCTTGCCGGGCTCTGGGCGGGATTCAAGGATCTTCTCAGCCGAGGCAAGATCGATCGGTTGCCGAGACTCGTGGCGGCGGAAGTGCACGGATCTTTGGCCAAAGCGCTTGCCGGCAAGGCCGACCTGGTCGCCGAGGTTCCCGCGGGTTTCGACACGCTTGCCATCTCGATCGGCACCACACGAAGCACGTTTCAGGCGCTCAATGCGCTGCGTGAATCCGGCGGCATGGCGATGCCGGTCGGCAACTTCGGCCTGATAGACATGCAGCAGCAGCTTGCGGCCACCGAGGGAGTATTTGCCGAGCTTGCCTCGGTGACGCCATTTGCAGCGATTGAATCCTTGAGACGCGAGGGCACGATCGCGCGGTCGGACAGCGTCGTTGCCATCGTGACAGCGAGCGGCCTCAAGGATTTGGATAGTTCGACCGGCCCGGACCAAGCACAACAATCATTTCGGTCAGTTGTCGACGCGTGGAAAAACCTTGCCGAGGACTGCGACTATTTCACGCCCTCTCACGAACAACGCGCGACCAAGATGTGCTGAAGAGAAGATAGAGACGATCATGAACAGATGCGACTTCTGATCGATTGATGATCTCGTCCACCACTGGACGGTATTGCGACTTCCAAAAGCTATCCACGAGAGGCAAATCAACTCGCTTGGCGAGCGGACATCGATTCAAACATGATGAAAGGGGAATTTTCGTGCTTCGTAAAACGCTCATCGGCTGGCTCGCAGCCATCGGTATCGCAATGGCAACTCAAACGATGGCTGAGGAAACGCTCAGAGTCGGCGTCACGCCAACCGGAGTGCCGTTCACGTTTGTCGACACCGCAACTCGAAAGCCGACTGGCGCGATGGTCGATCTGGCAAGTGCGATTGCCGCGAACCTTGGTACGACCGCCGACTTCCAGGTAAACGCTTTTCCAGCCCTGATCCCGGCATTGACGACCGACAAGATCAATCTGATTTCCGCCAGCATGTTCATAACCGACAAGCGCAAGCAGGTGATCGATTTCAGCACGCCGGTTTACGCTTATGGCGAGGCGATGTTTGTTGCTGCCGGCGACAGCAAGAACTACACGATCGAGGAGCTGAGGGGCGAGACTGTCGGGGCGCAGATCGGCTCGACCTACGCTGACGCTCTCGAAGCGCTTGGCGTCTTCGGCCAAGTCAAGCTCTACGACTCTATCGCTGACATGATGCGTGATGTGGTCCTGGGCCGCATCAAGGCCGGCTTTGGTGACGCCCCGATCGTCGCATATCAGCTTTCAAAGAACCCTGAACTCGGTGTTCGCCTCGTCGACGGCTATCGGCCGATGAAAAAAGGCGAAGTCGCGTTGGCGGTTGCCAAGGAAAATCCACTGCTTCTCGAAAAGGTGAATGCCTCCATCGCCAAGCTGAAGGAAAGCGGCGAATTAAGCCGAATATTTGCCAAATATGGCCTCTGAAACCATCCCGCATTGACCTCGAAGCAAGCGCCGGCTGGCAGGACCATAGGATCGCATCGAAATGACCGGCTGTGAGAGCCGGGGTACGTGCCAAGAGGAAGCCGGCCATGACCAAGTTCATCGCGCACGCAACGGAATATCTACCGCTTCTTCTTCAAGGCGTTTGGCTGACCGTCATGATAACCCTTCTTGCGCTCTGTCTTGCGACGGCGCTCGGCCTTGTCTGGGCGCTTTTCAGGACATCGGGGATACGCTGGCTCACCTTGCCGACGCGGCTTCTTGTCGACTTCGTGCGCGGCATACCACTGCTGGTGGTTCTCTTTTATATCTACTTTGTCGCGCCCGAGATCGGCATCAACCTGACTGCGCTCGGGGCTGGCACGATCGGGCTGGGCCTGGCTCACTCCTGCTATCTCGGGGAAACCTTCCGGGCGGGCATCGAGGCGGTCGACAAAGGTCAGGTCGAAGCGGCAAAATCGATCGGGATGAAGCGTGCGTTGATGATGCGCCGCGTCGTGCTGCCGCAGGCAGTCAAGATTATCCTGCCGCCTTACGCCAACAACATGATCATGCTGCTGAAGGACTCCTCGCTTGTGTCGGTGATTTCGGTTCAGGAGTTGACGATGCAGGGTAAGATGCTTGCGTCGTCCACATTCGACAACATGACAGTGTTTACCTTGGTTGCACTGCTTTACCTGTGCCTGACGGTTCCGCTGAACCTCTTTATGCGCAGAGTCGAGAGCTATCTTGGGGCGGCGGGATGATTACCTTCGAAGACGTGCACAAGTCCTTCGGCGCCCACGAAGTCCTCAAGGGGATCAACGCCGAGATCGCCAAGGGACAGGTCGTATGTTTGATCGGGCCCTCGGGTTCCGGCAAATCGACGCTTCTACGATGTGTGAACGGGCTTGAGACCTATCAGCGCGGTCGCATCAGCATCGACGGCACCGTAGTGGATGCCGCCTCGCCCCAGGTTCACGCCATCTGCACCCGCGTTTCCATGGTTTTCCAACGCTTCAACCTGTTTCCGCACCGCACCGCCCTGGAAAACGTCATGGAAGGGCCGCTTTACGTGCTGAAGGAAAATAGGAACCAGGTCCGCGAGCGGGCCATGGCATTGCTCAATCGCGTCGGCTTGGCCGACAAGACGAATGCCTATCCCGCGTCATTGTCGGGCGGCCAACAGCAGCGCGTGGCCATCGCCCGCGCCCTGGCGATGCGCCCACAGGCCATTCTTTTCGACGAGCCCACCTCCGCACTTGACCCTGAAACGGTCGGCGAGGTCCTGCAGGTCATGCGCGCGCTCGCAGACGAGAACATGACGATGCTCGTGGTTACGCACGAAATTCAGTTCGCCCGCGAGGTTTCCGATAGCGTCCTCTTTCTCGACGGCGGCCGGATCGTTGAGCAAGGCCCGGCCAAGGAGCTCCTTCGACATCCGAAACACGAACGCACTAGAGATTTTCTTCACCGGGTCATGCACCCTGTCTGACTCCTGGCCGATGTCGCCTAGCCTGGATTCGGACCTGTCACTGCGTAGCGGACAGGCCGCCCAGCCCTGCGAGGACGGCGTTTAAAGTTCTGCGGTTCCAAGGGAATCTCGTCCATGCCGTCTCTTCGGCCGGACGAATTTGCGTCAGAACAGTTGGTTCAAGAGGAATCGAGACTGGCCAATCCTTCAAACCGGCGAGCCAGTCGGGGTTGTAGACCGTATCGGAATGACGATGCCCTTCATCTGGCATTATCACGACGGTGGAGGCTTCCGGATTTTGCCTGGCGAACCAGGCGCCGACCAAGGCTGCGGCGCCGCTGGTCGGCCCCATGAAGAGCCCGTGATCGCGAAATAGCCCATGCGCCATCGCGTAAGCTGGCAATGCGCCCACCCAATGAACATCGTCGATCATCTCATGACGAACATTGTCCGGCAAAACGCTATTGCCGAGCCCGCGCAGCATGCGACGTCCGACAGGCTGGCCAAAGAGCATGCTTCTGTGGGTATCGACAGCAATCATCCTGAGATCAGGAAAGAGCTCACGAAGGAAGCCTCCGGTTCCACAAAGCGATCCCCCGGTGCCCACGCATCCGACAAGGCAATCGATGTGGCCGAATGATCGAACAACGAGGTCGGCCAGGCGCGCGTAGGCAAGGCGGTTTTCCGGACTGTCGTATTGTCGAGGCCAATACGTGCCCGGGCTATCTTGCAGGGTCTGCTGAAGATACAGGAGCCGACCGCGCTGATTGCCGTCTCCTTGAGGATCGTCGATGGCCATGACTTTGGCACCAAGTTGTTCCAGTCGCCGCCTGAGTTTCAGGTCGATGAGGCTGGAGGCCGTGACAAGTGTAAGCGCATAGCCACGAGCCGCAGCTAGCATGGCCATGGCGAGGCCGAATGTGCCCGACGTCGTTTCGATGATGTGACCTTCCCGCATGAGGCGCCCTGACGCTTCCGCCTGATCGACCATGAACCGGGCGGGCATCAGCTTCATGAGGGAAAAGCAGGCGGCGTTGAGGTTAGGTGCGAGTTGGGCAAAACGCGGTGTCTCATAGGCGCGTAAATAGTCTTGCGCCGCGCTCACTGGATTAGCCCCGTTTCGGCATTAAGGGCAGACGTATGGACGCCTTGGAGGCCTGCGCCACTCACCTGCCTTGCGAGTTCAGCAGCGCGCATGGCCGCCCTGGACGCTGCCGCATCCAGAAGGATGCCGATCAATGTTCCGCTGTGGGCCACCTGCACACCGCACGCATTATGCGCCCGTGCTATATCCAAAACGGTATTGAAGGATGCCTTCGGCAGATGCCTCTGACTGATACTGGCGCTGATGGTTGCGACACGTCCAAGCAGGCGGGGATCTTGGTGCCGGATGGAGCGGTTCGCCAGTCCCCGCAGAACACGGAACAGCCCGATTTCCTCACCATCGTAGCGTGCCCGCGGCATTGTTAGCGTATCGATCGGCCGGGCACTGCCGTCCCTGAACCCTACCAAGAGAAGGGGTGGGAACTCGCCACCGAAGTGTTCGATCGTACGGCCTTCCCGGTGGGCGAAAAGGATAGGTTGGTCGCCGTAGGCAATGGCGTCGCTTGCGCCTTCGGCGGCCACCGCCAGTCGCGCAATCGTGGACTGGCGCAGCGTGAGGCCCGCTGCAGCTGCCACCGCACGAATCGCCGCAATGACATCTGCGGTCGAGGAACCGTAGCCATGCCCTATCATAATTGGGCTTTCGATCGTAAGTTCTCCACCTCCTTCAGCCATTCCGATATGCTCGAGCGTAAGGGCTGCCGCGCGAGCCGCTTTGGTCCGGTTTGCAGGCCGCGGTCGAATCCCATTTTGTTCATGCGGCCAGAAAGTCGCCAGCGACTGTTGCGACGTGAGCGGCAGGGTTATCAGTCCGCGACAAAGCCTTCCGTCTTCCCCTTCAAAGACGCCTTGGAGGAATTCCCCGTGATGGGCGTGCGCTCGTCCCACTCCTACCGCCAGAGGCAGCCTGATAGTATCATTATTGATGTTGCTCGAACTTGTGCGATGGCCGGATCTCGGCATCCCCGTCTTTGTCACCACGTCATCTCCTCACCTGTAATTGACAGATGATGCGTATGACTGATCCATGCTGTCACTCGCCAAATCTTGGTAGTGCCAAAGGCAAGCGCATCATGCAAAGATACAGACAAGATCGTCCCCACCAATTGGGGCGTCCAATACTGGGCTAGACACAGCAGCACTGGCCGAGCGCGGTTGGTCATGCGGACAACCGTTCCAAAACAAGTGCGCCACGCACGCGTGTCTTCATTATTGTCCTTGTAAGGAGAGTTGGCCTGCTCACCCTGTGTCAATACTGAGATTTGGCGATAGCCCGCAGCGGCCAAAAGCGCTCAAACGCGTTTTGTCGCCAACTTGACTTTGAGCAGAGATGCGGACCTCCATCCAACTTGCGACCCTCAATTATGCACTTGTGATCGCGGAGGAGGGCAGCTTTCTTCGTGCCTCGCGACGTACAGGGATCGATCACACCGCGCTCAGCCGGCGCATCCGCGATCTGGAATACGCGGTGGGTACGAGGATATTTCATCGCCATGCCCGCGGCGTCGGCCCAACCCCGGCCGGCGAGCGCTTCCTGGAGCGTCTGCGCTCGGTGCTGCTCGAGCTCGACAACACGCTCACTCTGGCCAGATCCGGCACCAAAGATGACCAACAAAAGCTTTCCATCGGCTCCAACGGGATCATCCTTGCCGGGCGAGCCTTGGATGCAATCATCGAGTTCGGGCAATCTCATCCCAATGTGACCGTCAGCTTGACAGAGAGTCCTTACCCTTCGCCTGAGGCTGCTCTGGGTGCCACCCAGGTCGACGTGGTCGTGACCTCCTCCTCCCGATTTACCGGCGGTGCGTTCGAATTGACGCTGTGGAAAGACACTCTGGCTGTCGTTCTTGCCTCAAATCATTCTCTCGCAAGCCGTTCCGTGATCGAGTGGCACGAGTTGCACCAGGAAACGTTGCTGGTGCGCAGGGGCGAAGCATTTCAGCTCGCCGACGCTGTTGGACGCGGCGTGCAGCTTCCTCCAGTCGTCGAACATCACGTCAGTGCGGGGATCCTTTTGCGCCTTGTCGGAAACGGGCTTGGAGTCGCTCTGATCCACGACCGAGATGCCGATAGTGTTCCTCAGGATGCGGTCTGTCGTAAGCTGCGGATCGGGGGCAAACCAATCCAGATCTCCAGTTTAGCCCGTTGGCGCCCCGACAACGCCAACCCCGCCCTGCCGACCTTCATCTCTTTCCTGCGCGATCGGTATTCGTGCTGACAGTCATCCGACCGGCATGACCCAACAGTCACCCGGTTTTCAGAGTGCGTCTGGCCGTTGCAAACGCCCTGTCAGTTGGTAGGAACCGGGCCAGCATTGGCGCGATCGGTTCCGGGCCAATCTCATCAAAGCGTCCGCGCTTTCAACGCTCTTGCCTTGCAAAACTGGAACTATACTCCACAATTGCAAGGATGAGCGAAGGCACGGCCGACGCGGTTTGAGCGTCGAGATCGGCCTAGCCGCTGCAAGTTGTCGGGCGGACCTTCCGTTGGATGACGCATTGGCTCGCCTGATAGGCGACTAGGGAAAGCGCATCCCGATCCCGGCCGCCATGAACAATCACCGCCCAGTCGGTCGAGGACGGGCGGGTATCCATTCCAAATGAACGAGACATGTCTGAGCTGCTGTGGTTTCGGTTGTGACGCCTTCTCGGCGCTTACGGGAGATCGCAGCGTGGCGGGGAGCAAGCGTTTGAAGGCCGTCGTTTCGCTGGCTGCGGATCTGGCCCTGTTCACTGCCGGCTGACCCAAAAAACCTCTCGTTTTCCCACTGTCGTTCCAACTGCACGTCAAACGCTGCCGGCTGAGGCTTAGCCATCCGGGGCGGTCCCGGTCGCGCAACATCAGAACCCAGGAGTGAATGACATGCAGGACGATACAATGGTCATGGAAAAGTCTGCCGTTAAGAAGGCGCCGCGGGAGCCAAGGAACGGCGTTGACACGCCCACCCTTCTGGCCACCATCAACGCCGTCGCGGGGCAGCCCGAGCTTGCCAAGTTCCGGTTCCGTGCCAAGAGCCGCTGGATTGCCGGCACGCACAGCAGCAGCACTATGGCCAACTTCTTCGGCGCCGGCGCCGAGCAGTCTCACAAGATGGCCTACCAGGCTGACAGCGACCATCCAGCGGTGCTGTGCGGCACAGACAACGGCCCGACGCCGGTCGAATATCTTCTCCACGCGCTTGCTTCCTGCCTTACGGCCGGCATCGCGAACATCGCGGCCGTGCGCGGAGTGACGCTGCATGAGGTGGAATCGACCGTCGAAGGCGACATCGACCTTCGCGGCATCCTCGGCATCTCGAACGAGGTCCGCAACGGCTACCAAGGAATCCGTATCTCCTTCAAGATCAAGGGCGATGCTCCCGCTGAGAAGATCGAGGAAATCGTGATGCAGTCGCGCGCCCGTTCCGCCGTGTTCGACGTGCTGACCAACGGCGTGCCGGTCTCGGTTGCCGTGAAAGGCTGACTTCGGTCCGCAAGAGCAATATCGCCGGCCTCGTCCTGGAAAAAGGATGGCGCCGGCGATCTGTTGCCCCTGCTTACGAGGCGCGAATCCCATGCAGCGTACAGACGTAGCCATCATCGGCGCCGGACAGGCGGGTCTCGCCATGAGCCGGTGCCTGTCCGAGCGCGGCGTCGACCACGTCGTGCTGGAGCGCGGCCGGATCGCGGAGCGCTGGCGCAGCGAACGGTGGGACTCGCTCCGCCTGCTGACGCCCAACTGGATGACGCGCCTGCCCGGCGGCGGCTATCGCGGCGCCGATCCCAACGGCTTCATGACAATGGCTGAGACCGTCGCGTTCCTGGAGGATTACGCGTGCTCGATCACCGCGCCGGTGGAGGACGGTGTGGAGGTGCTTTCGGTCGAAAAGATCGACGGAGGCTTCCGGCTGCTGACCGATCGCGGCCAATGGAGCGTGCGTGCGGTCGTGATCGCGACCGGATACAGCGACGGGCCCCGAATTCCATCAATCGCAAAGCACATCTCCTCCCGTATCAGCCAGATCGTGCCGCGGGACTATCGCAATCCTCTGCAGCTGGCTCAGGGCGGCGTTCTCGTGGCCGGGGCCTCTGCGACCGGCATACAACTTGCGGAGGAGATCAATCGGTCCGGCCGCCCGGTAACCCTGTCGGTGGGCAGCCATACACGCCTGCCGAGGCTTTACCGCGGGCACGACATCCTGTGGTGGCTCGACCGGCTAGGAATGCTTGCCAAGCCCGTCGCCGAAGTTTCGGATCTCTCCGCGGCACGGCGGCAGCCCTCCCTGCAGCTCATAGGGACACCCGAGCGCAGGTCGCTCGATCTCGCCGGCCTTCGGGAGCAAGGCGTTCGTCTTGTCGGTCGAGCCATTGCCGCTAGCGATACACGCATTCGGTTCAATGTTGATCTCGCCGACACGACGGCGGCGGCGGAACGCACACTGAGGCGCGTGCTGGCCAACATAGACCGCGCGGCCGCCGCCGAGGGCCGCGACTCAATCGATCCCGGTTCCATTCCGAGCCTGATCCTGAGCGCCGAACCGACTGAAATCGACCTCATCGATGAGGGTATCGAGACCATCATATGGGCCACCGGCTATCGCCGGGAATACCCATGGCTGAAGCTGGATGTGTTCGACGCCCGGGGCGAAATCCTGAACGATGGCGGCGTGTGCGCGTATCCGGGACTCTACGTGCTCGGCCTCAATTTCATGCGCCATCGAAGCTCCAGCTTCCTCGACGGCGTCGGCCGCGATGCCGAGGCTTTGGCGGCTCACATGGCAATGTTTCTCGACGCCTCTCGTCGAGCCGCGGCCTGACCGCCGAATACAACGCTGGCGCGGCAAAAATCGACGTTGCCTTCAACGATGACGCTCACGGCCGACCACGACAAGAGGCTCCACTGGCGCCGTAGTCAGCGCTCGCAACCATGGAGAAAATCAAAATGAGTGCAATGGTGAACCCATCCCTCTCGATCACCACAACGCGAGGTTTGCGCTGGGCCGGCGGAACAATGCTGGCCGCAGTCTGGCGTTTCATTCGCATCCAGCGGGACCGTCGACAGCTTCATGAGCTGCCTGACTACCTCCTGCGCGACGTCGGCATCACCCGCTTCGAGATCAACTGGATCACCTCGTTTGCCGGGCGTGATGCCAGCCGCCGCTCGCGTTTTTGAGGCGGGAAGAGGGAAGGGCGCAATGACCGCCGCATCGACGTTCCACGTCTCGCATAAGGCGTGCCACGCACCGCTTGTCATCGCCCTGCACTGCTCCGGCGGCAGCGGACGGCAATGGCGCAACCTGGCGGAGCGGCTCGATGACAGCTGCCGGTTCATCGCACCCGACCTGATCGGCGCGCCGGGCGGCGGCACCTGGACTGGTGCCGGCGCTTTCCATCTGGCCGACGAAGCCGTCGGGATCCTGGAGATGATCGACCACCATGACGGGCCTGTGCATCTTGTTGGCCATTCCTATGGTGGCGGGTTGGCCCTGCATATAGCAGCGACGCGTCCAGACCGGCTGGCCAGCCTCTCACTTTATGAGCCGTCGGCCTTTCCACCTGCTGCACGAGCTGGACTCTGAGGGCCACGAGGCGCTCGGCGAGATCTCCGCGATCGCGGGCGCGATCCACGACGGCCTGATCAACGGTAGCTATCTCTCCGCGACAGCTCGTTTCATCGACTACTGGACTGGAGCCGGCACCTTCAACGCGATGAAGCCGGAACTGCAGGCGGCACTCGTGCGGTTTCTGCCGAAGGCCAGCCTCGACTTCCACGCGTTGATCCATGAGTCGATGCCGGCAAGCGAATATGCCCGATTTGGCTTTCCGGTCTTGGTATTGCGCGGCGAATTTGCACCAGTTCCGACGCGGCTCATCGCTCGCGAACTGGTTTCCCGAGTTCCGGCCGCGATCGGTACGATTGTTCCTGGCGCCGGACACATGGGGCCGCTGACCCACGCAGATCTGGTGGCGGATCGTTTGATCCGGCAGATTTTGTCCCATGACACCGCGGGATCGCGAGCTGCATAAACGCAACTTGCCTGTCCTATACGCAGCACGACCCTTCGAAGCAGATCCGTGGATGCGGAGGATTCACACTGTAGCTTCTGCGCGATCACGTATGATATCTTCGGCCGGCTCCTCCGTGTCGAAGAAATTGTCCCTCATGTGCATTTCTGTGTAGAGCCTGTCCGCTTCCGCGAGAGTGGCATCCGCGCCAGCGATCTTGCCGCGCCGCATCGCAAGCCCGAGAGCTAGCAAGGAGCGGGCAAGCTCCGGCCGCAATTCAACCCGCCTGGCAAGATTGCAGGCCTGTTCGAGCAAGCTAATGGCCGATCTGGAAGGTTTCAGCTCGGCAAGGCCGCGCAGTACGATGATCTCGCTCCACGGATCGCAACGTCCCCGTGCAAGCTCGAGCGCATGGCCGAGATTGGCCGCAGCTTCCGGCTCACAGAGGCGCGCACGCACGGATGCGAGCACAGCGCGCGCGTGACATTCGAACTGGGCAAGATCGAGCCGCTCCGACTCGGTCACCGCCATTTCCAAAGTGGCGCCCGCGTCGCGGTTGCGGCCTAGCAGGAATTCCGCATGCCCGAGCACCGTCAACAGCCATGGCCGGAGTAGGATAGATCCGCTGGTCGCGGCTTCGGAGGACCACAATTGCAGCGCCTCGACAAGCGTCGGCTCGGGTCCGCGCAGGACGCCCACCACACCGGCGAAATAGGCGGCCGCGCAGCTGTCGATCGGGCGCGCCACTTCGGCAGCGACCTTCTGCAGTTCGGCAAGCGAGCGCTCCGCATCGTTGAACCGGCCAAGGCGCGCTTCCGCCTGCGCGCGGTGCCCCAGGTACCAAACCGCACGAGCACCGAGCTGTCCGAAACGCTCAAGACGCCAAGCTTTGGTGAATCTCTCCTCATGCGGAACAAGCCGCTCCAGCACCTGCCGCGCCTCGCTGCGTATCAGAAGCGCCTGTGAGGCGGCCAGATCCGACTCGCTTATGCAGCGCTGCACGCCGTTTGCCGTTGCGCCGCGCTTGAGTGTATCGGCCGGTTCCAGCGCCTCCTCGTAGCGGCCGTGGGAGCTGTTGAGATAGCTCAAGTGGAGCAACACGTCGGAGATGAGTTGCGGATCGCCCAGTTCCATGGCCAGTTCGCGCGCTTCCAACAACTGCGGCAGCGCTTTCCGGTAGGCCCCGAGGGCGCCGTAGGCGGGCCGCATCCGCACCCGCAAGTTGATTGCCTGGGCGAGTGTTTTCGGATTTCGGGGCAACGCGGCGACCGCCTTGCGGGCGCTTTCGAGGAACTGGACCGCGGCGGAATAGGCCGAGCGTTCCTCGGCCCGACCCGCCGCTTGCAGCAGATAATCTGCGGCAGCTTCCCATGCCTCGGCACGAAGCGCGTGTTCGGCCAGTTCCTCGATGTGGTGGTTCAGCGATCCGGCATAGAGTCTGTCCATCGCAACCAATGCAGCCCGATGCAGCCTTTTTCGATCCTCCGCCAGCAGGGATTCATAGGTCACCTTCAGCGTCAACGCATGCTTGAAGGTATATTCCACGTGAGGATAGCTCTGGACCTCGAACAGGAATTCCAAAGTCTGCAGTTTGGCCAGGCATACCTCCAGCTCCGCCTCCGAGAGCGGCGAGAGCGCCCTCAGCAGCGGATACGGAACATTCTTGCCGACAACCGAAGCCAGTTGGAGTGCCTGCCTTTCCGAGTCACCCAGCTGCTGGATGCGTGCGGCGATGAGCGATTGAACAGTCGACGGAATGGTGATGGATTCCACCGGCCTTTTGAGCTCGTAGCGGCCGGACTGGCCGGCAAGTGCACCGTCCGCAACCAGTCCGCGCACCATTTCTTCCAGGAATAGCGGCGTGCCCTCGGCACGCTCGGCAAGTGATTTCCGCAGTTCCCCCAGACTGGGATCGGATCCCAGCAATTCGGTGAGGAACTGCTCCATTTCCTCCCGCGCGAACCTCTCCAGCCTTATCTGCTGGAAATAGCCGCGACGGTTCCATTCGTGCCGGTACTGCGGCCTATGGGTGGCGAGCAGCATGATACGGTTGGCGCCCATGACGTCCACCAGCCTGTTCATTACCGCCTCGCTCTCGGCATCGATCCAGTGCAGATCCTCGATTAGCACGGCTACGGGCGCGGCTCGGCTCAAGGCAACGAGAAAAGCGCTCATTGCCTCTGATACCCGTGAGGTCCGCTCCCGCGCATCGAGATGCCGCCAGGAAGAGTCATTGACTGGTAGGTCCGCGAGGAAGGAAAGCGGCGCTGTATGACGGGGATCCAGGTTCAGCTCCGCCTGTTTGAAGGCAAACAGGCGCTGGGCTTCCGCCAAGCCGTTTTCGCCGCGAATGCCACATGCCGAGAGCAGCAGCTTCTTTACAGCGCCCAGAGTAACTGACGAATCAAATTCCAGACCGCCGCATTCAAGCACAGTAAAACCGGCCACCTCGTCGAGGGAGAGAAATTCATGGGCAAGCCTCGACTTGCCCATGCCGGGGTCGGCGACGATCCCGACGACCTGGCCGTGGCCCTCCCTGACCCTGCGCCACGTTGCAAGAAGGCTTTTGAGCTCGAGCTCGCGCGCGACCAGTCCGGTGAGGCCGCGGTTGGCCCTCAGGTGCCAGCGAGATAGAGCGTGATTTTCGCCCAACAGCTCGTAAATGCGTTCGTCGCGGCCAAGGTGCGGATGCTCCGAATGCGCTAAGCGGTGCATCTGCACATAGCCCCCGGCGGCTGCGCGCGCCCGGCCTGTTGCGGCGATCGTCGCACGATGCAAGGCACGCATCAGCCGGTTGGCCGCACGCGGCGCAGCTCCAGCCAGTTCAACCTTGCTGGCTTCGGTCGTCCATTGCTGCCGTACGATCACCTCGCCGGTGTCTATTCCGGCCCTCAACTGGATCCCGCCCTGGGAAAGCTCTTCCACTGCCAGCTTGGCCGTAAGCGCGGCGCGGCATGCAAGATAAGCATGATCCTCGGTGGCGCGAGCGAGTCCGAATGCTGCGGTGATTGTCCCGTCAGCAGCCGACGTGACGACGCCGCCATGGCTCTCCACGACCTGTATCACCCGATCCTCGACGGGCTGGAATTCGCGGATCGCCTCTTCCGGATCTTCCGCTTCGAGGAGATGCAGGGGGCTGACCACTTCCGCGGCAAGCACGGTTATGTACTGCCGAGAGCGGTTGATTCCCAAGGACGCGGGAGGGCCTGCCAGTTGCTGCGTCTGTTCGGGGTCGGCAAGGAAACGACGCGTTTCGTCCACGAAAGTCGCAAATGCCGGTTCATGGCCAAGCAGCACGTGATTGGCGCTGTCAAGCGAGACGAAGCGCGCGCCGGGGATTTTGCCGGCCATCGCCTGGCCATGATCGAACGGAATGACCGCGTCCCCCGTGGCATGCATCACCAGCGTCGGAACCCGGACCCGCGGTAGCAGCTCGTCCACGTCAATGACGGCCCCTTCCTCGAAGATGCGATGGGCAATCTCGGGCGAGACGGTATTGCGTTGCAGCTCGTTATACCAATTCCTCTGCTCCGGCGTTGCTTGCGGAATGAAGAGGGAAGTGAACATCTGCCGGAACACCGGGTCGTCTTGGCCCCAGCCTTCCTGTATCAGCGCTCCCATCGCTTCGCGGCGCGCTATTTCGCGCTGATTGCCCCGTTTGCGCCAGCCTTTGGTAAATCCGCCATAGAGCACCATCCCGGCCACGCGCTCAGGGTGCCGGACGGCATAGGCGATCGAAACGGCGCACCCCTGGGAAATGCCAAGCAGGGAAACGCGGCGCAGACCGGCCGCATCGATAATGCTCTCCAGGTCGGCGACCATGGCCTCGAAGGACAGGTCGGCGGGATACCGGTCCGACAGGCCGTTGCCGCGCTGGTCGTAGCGTATCAGCTGGTAGTGCGCCGAGAGGCCCTCGATCCAATGCTTCCACACCGGACTGTCCCATTCGAGCTCGAGATGGGACATCCAGTGCGCGGCCCTTACCAAAGGTGGCCCTTGACCACTCAAGGAATAGGCCAGGCGCGCGCCATCGGGCGTCGTGCACCGGCGGATCTCCTGCACGAGGACCCGCTCCGGCGCGGGGCGGAGCTGTATCTCCGCTGCAGGCCAAACCTGCGGAGTGACGGTCTCACCGCTGGGAGCGGCCGCGGCGTCGGTTCTCGAGGCGCGGCTCTGGACCATGGCGGATTGCCGTGCTGCCTCGCTCAGCCGGCGGATATCCGCTCGAAGAGCCTCGTCTTCGGGCTCCAACCCGTGAAGGACATGGGCGTACGGAAGCGCCCGCGCCGGCTCATCCGCCAGCCGGTCGACGAGCACCCGAAGGATGCGCAGATGCGTCACGTTCAGTTCATCAGCGGTCGCAATGCGCCAGGCTTCGAATTCCGGACAGCGCGGCAGTGAGAGGTCATCCAGGAAACGTCCGCGGAACGCTCCGGCGAGTGCCTCCAGTTTCTCCCCTTCGAGAGCCTCTATGTCGCGGGTGCCAAGACCGCGGAGCGGCGCGATGTCCATTAGGATTTCGCTGGTGTTCAGGCGAACTGCGTTGCGGTCGGCTTGCAGGACCTCGCCGTCCCCGAGGTCGACGACCTGTCGGATCTTGGAGAGGCTCCAGCGCAGGGCGCCGCGAGGATCGTCCGGTACCTCCCAGAACATCTCGCAAAGGCGCTCGCGCCGCTGTGGGCGCTCTACGAGCGCAAGATAGGCCAACAGCGCCCGCGTTTTTTTCGAAGGCGGCAAGGAAACGACCTCGCCATGGCGAAGGACGGTCAGATCTCCGAGAACGCGAATTTCGAGCGACACTTTGTTGATCCTAGTGCGCCTACTAATTTAGCGATGGATTGTATCAAGTCCGTGCCGCTGCCGAAAGCGTTCGTTTCCGGAACGCGAGGTTTCGGTTTGCGGGAAGGCTGACACGGACAAGTGCGCATGCAAGCTGAGCCGGAACGGGATCGCGCCTGTTCCGCTCGCTTGATGGTGGCGACGGCACTGTGAAAAGCCTAGAGGCGGGGATCTCACGCTGCCGCGCGCACCCATCGGGGCAGTAGGCTCTCGGGATTTGCGCATGCGCCGGGCGTGTAGTTAGCGCCGATGAACTCGAGCCGGGCGGCGAGCGTGCCTTCCCGCCAGGCCGCAAGCGTATCCATGCAGCCACCGATATGCTCGCCGCCGGCAAAAACCTGCGGAATTGTAGGCGAACCGATCCGGGCCCTCAGGGCCTTGCGGATTTCCCCGTCCAGGCCGTTCTTCTGGAATTCCGGAGTATCGATTTCGATGGACGTGTAGGCGATTCCGGCACGGTCGAAGAGCTTTCTTACCGTCCAGCAGAATTCGCACCATGTCAGCGCGAACATGACCACCGGATGCTCCGGATCATGGATCGCCTTGTCGACAAGCGCATGCGCCGACTGATCGATTTGGATTTCGTTTACGGGTGCCGATGAAAGGGCGAAGGACGGCGGCCGGTCGAAGCGGTAGCCGGGTGTGGAGTGAGAGATCGCCTCTTCGGCGGGCGACATTTCCTCGCTGATGTGATCGAACAGGATCGTGCTGAGATACCGCTCACCCGTATCAGGCAACATACAGAGCACGTTCCGGTCCGGGCCGACGCGTCGAGCAATTTCCAGTGCCCCGCTCAAGGTTGCTCCGCCAGAGATGCCCGCCAGTATTCCTTCTTCCGTCGCAAGCCGGCGCGCGGCTTCCAGAGCGCTGGCGCCTGAAACGGGTAAGATCTCGTCCACAAGATCGTCAGCCATCGCGTTGCCGACGATCTGCGGAATGAAATCAGGGCTCCAACCCTGCATTGGGTGTGGCCGGAAGCGAGTATGCGCCCGAGTCGGCAGCCCGTGTTCGTCGAAAGTTTGGGGAATGCCACTCGACAGCAGCGCCGAATTGTCGGGCTCGCAGACTATGATCCGCGTTTCCGGCCGCTCGCGCTTGAGCACTCGCGCCACACCGGCCAGCGTTCCGCCGGTGCCGGTGCCGGTGACCCAGTAGTCGAGTGGACGGTCCTGGAATGCCGCGATGATTTCGAGCGCTGTCGTGCGGGCATGAATATCGGCGTTGACGGGCGTCTCGAATTGCCGGCAGAGGAACCAGCCGTGCGCTCCGGCCAGCTCGACCGCCTTGGCGAGCATGCCGCTGCCGCGCTCGACGGCAGGGGTCAACACGACCTTGGCACCGAAGAAACGCATCAGCTTGCGGCGTTCGAGGCTGGCGTTTTCCGGCATGACGATGACCAGAGGGTAGCCTTTCCTCGCGCAAACCATGGCAAGACCTATGCCTGTGTTGCCACTCGTCGCCTCGATCACCGTCTGGCCAGGCCGAAGTGCACCGGAGCTCTCCGCTTCTTCGATGATCGCGGCGGCAAGACGGTCCTTGACCGAGCCGCCAGGATTGAACGCCTCGAGCTTGGCATAGAGCGAAGCGGCGCCGTTGTTGATACGGGAAAGGCGAACGACCGGCGTATCACCGATGGTGTCGAGAATGCTGTCGTAGATACTGCTCATCTCAGCTGGTCCTTGCTTGGTGAGGACGGTGCTCCGCCCGTTTCATCGATCTCTGAGGTTGGCAGGAGGCCGTGGTTTGCAGCGTTCGAACCAACGTGGAAGTAAATGGATTTCGACGTTTGAATCAGCGGCACATCGCAGGATCCGGAACGCGGCTGCATGGGACCTGCGCTCTTGCGCTGGATGATGCCGCCAATGCGCCCAGAACCACGAGATTGGCCGCGCCTGCGACAAATGCCACTAGGAAAGCGGGCCCATAGCTGCCGAAGTTGTCATAGACAAAGCCGCCGAAATATCCGGCCACGCCCATCCCCACCCAGGCGATCAGCATGACGATGCCGAGTGACTGGCCAAAGCGTTCGGCTGGCGCAAATTGGCGCACGCAAAGGATCAGGCATGTCATGTTTCCCGCAAAGCCGAAGCCAAAAACCGCCGACAGCGCCAGCAGGCTCAGCTGCTGGTCTAGCGCGGGAAAAATCGCAACGCATGCCGTCTGAGTAAACGACGCCAGGGCGTAGGCAGAAATGTTGCCTGCCCGGTCGGCGAGGAGCCCGAATGCGATCCGCCCGATGGCGCCGAACAGCATGGCGATCAGCAGGCTCAGCGATCCGACATCCGAAGATCCGCACACGGCCGTGACGAAGCTCGTGAGGTGCATCAGCGGGACGCCCATGCAGGCGCAGCAGAGGAAGGCTGCGGCAGATAGCAGCGTCACCGGGGAAAGGCGGCCACCTTGGAAGCCTGGTTTCGCTGAAAAATGCACCGGTGCGGCAACGATCCGATCGACGGGCGGCGCCTGAACCGCCGGCATGAAGATCGCCAGCGCAGCCATCGTCGCCACAGCCATGATCGCGTATGCGAGGCGCCAGCCTACGCCGTCGATCAAGGTATTTGCGGCGTAGGGCATTATGCCCTGGCCTAGGGCTCCGCCTGCTGTGACGATCCCTATCACCAGGCCGCGGCGGCGGTCGAACCAGAGTCCGGTCACGGCAAGTACCGGCGCGTAGAGACAGGCAAAGCCTAGCCCGCCCAAAGCGAAGTTGGCCGCATAGATCTGCCAGAGCGAAGTGGTGAAGGAAAGCGCGGCGAGCGCGATCGCCATGCCTGCCGAGCCGATGAATAGCAGGCTTTTGATATTCAGGCGGTCCGACAGCCGGCCCCAGAACAGCCCGCCCAAGGCCATGCCGACGCTTGATAGCGTGTAGGCAAGGCTGATGTCGGCTCGCGACCAGCCAAACTCCGCCTCAAGCGGTCTGATGAAGACGGATGTGAGCGCCAGGCTGCCAAATCCGAACGCCATGGCGATCGTGGCGCCGGCCGCAGCCAAAAGGCCGCGCGGCCGTATTGCGCTGTCCCGAACCTTCCTGGCTGCCGTTGGTGATATTCGATGATTCGACATGTTCCTGCCTCGAAAGACCTCTTCGAAGCTTTCATCGGCCATCGATATGGAAGCAGGCGTGTGCGTCAGCGTGGAAAGCTTCAACGCAGGCCGTGGAAACGGCGGTACTAAGACCTGCAATCTCATCACGGCGAAGGGTTGGTCAGAACTTGCTTCCTGCGAATGATCCCTGTGGGGTTTCAGAAAGGCGCAGAATGGCGCAACCGCGACGTGGTCGTCTGCAATCGAATGTGTCTCGGCATCTCACACTGGCGCCGATATCCTCCATTCTAATCCGCACAGCGCTCTAGGCGTGAGCTTTCGGGAGGTTGTCCATTCGGACCGGACCGTGGAGACTGGAGTTACCACGCTTTAGCATCCACCGGAGGGTCCGAATGAACATCCACAAGAATGGCCGTCTCACACCGCTGCGTCGAGAGAGGATAGCGCTGTGGGGTGGCTCTCTGTGCACCGTCAGGCCCAGCAGACAACCGTCAGGCCGATCGGCCTGACTTCGTCTCGGAACGCATTCGGCCGAACGCCCTGTCGGTTGCCATGAATCGTGCCAACATCGGCGCGATCAGCTTTGCCGGATCTGCGATTGCCTGGCCGCTTTCACGGCCAAGCACATCGGCATAAGCGACAAGGTCGCGATGAACGGCGCCAGGCAGTTCGACCGTGATCTTGACCGGACGGTCATCGGGAATGGCGGAAAGTTTCAGCTTGGTCATGATGGATCCTTCGGCGTGCCGTAAGGCACAAGAACAAGGTCGCGATTGACAATCACGCGAACCGGAAAACCCGGCCGCACGGTGAGCGTCGGCTGGACATTGAGCTGACTGCGCACGAGCTGCTGGCCAATATCGGAGGCCGAATCCTGCGCGCTTTCGCGGATGGCCTTGGCGATTTCGCTTTCGTCGTCGCTGGACCCAAGCGATGTCCCAATGCCCAGCAATGTCGAGAGTGCTGCGGCACGGAACATCTGGCCCCAATGACGGTCGACCTCGTCCTCCGGCCCGGAAAATCCCTCAGCGTCTGCGCCCTGCTGGCGCTCCAGGACGATCGAGGTGCCATCCGGCATGATCAGCCGGTTCCAGACCAGCAGCACGCGCGACTGGCCGAAGGCGACGTGGCTGTCGTACTGGCCGATCAGCCGCGCACCCTGCGGGATCAGGAGATGGGCTCCTGTCGGGCTGTCGTAGACATTTTCCGTGACCTGAGCGGTGATCTCGCCGGGCAGGTCGGAGCGGATGCCGGTGATAAGGGCAGCTGGAATGACGGTGCCGGCTTGCACCACATAGGGCGAGGCCTTCTCGACGAGCCGATTGGGACTGACGGTGCGACGGTCTGGCTCGGCATTGACGAAGGCCAGCTTGCGATCCTGCATGTTTTGCGCGGCCCCAGGATCGATCGGTGGTGGCCCGGGGGGCTGAGTCAGACCAGATTGGGTGTCCGGTTCTATGACTCTGCTGCCAGCACCCTGTCGTGCGGGACCAGCTCTCGTGCTCGTATCGGTGAAGAGCTTCGCCACGCGTGCGGCCTCGATCTCCGCCAGTCGGCGCTGCTCCTCCGGATCGGCGCGCGGTCCACTGACTTTGGATGCCCCAGCCGGCTGGCCGCGCTCCTGGGCACGCAAGATCGGCCGGCCCAAATCGCCAGGCAGCGCGGGGCCGAGTTGCGGAACACCGGCATAGTCTTTCGGCAGCTTCTGTAGCCCGTCGGCCGTTGAGCGGGTTTCGGTGGTGAAGAGCTCGGGCCGCTGTTCGGTTCCGCGCTGTCTGGTGTCGAGTGCCCAAATCAACGTGCCGAGGATCGCAGCGCTGGCAACTCCACCAACGCCTATCAGCACCTTGCGCGACAGTCGCGTGACTCTGGCCGGTTCGGGCCGCAGGCGCAGTTCCGCTCGAATGTCCTGGTTGGGTGCATTTGCAGGGTCGCTCATCGGAACAGCCTCGTGCCGCCGGGCGAGGTTCGTTTGCCGTCCGTGCGCACGATGCGGACGCGCTTTTCACTTGTTTTGTCGCCGAGCCTCAGTTCAGCGGCGGCAAACAGCCGATCAACGACATAGTAATTCTGGCGAGCACGGTAGTTGACCAGTTCCGAGCCGCCCGACGGGCCGATGACGAAGAGCGGCGGCATT
Organism: Mesorhizobium sp. ISC25; assembly: GCF_042295465.1. Classification (NCBI taxonomy): domain Bacteria; kingdom Pseudomonadati; phylum Pseudomonadota; class Alphaproteobacteria; order Hyphomicrobiales; family Phyllobacteriaceae; genus Mesorhizobium; species Mesorhizobium sp. ISC25. The sequence continues at coordinate 2,759,684 of NZ_CP135441.1, forward strand.
TCGCCCTGCCCTATGCCTGACGGGAACTCGATGTAGACTTTTGCACCGTCGTCGAAGGCGCGAAGCGGCCGCCAGGGTGCTGTGTCGCCTTCGATGCGATAGCGAAAATTCAGCTTCTGGATGTCGACGCCGGAGGCGACCGGCTGTGCGGCGGAAGCCTGCGCGTTCTGCCGCCGCAGCGCAATCAGCTGGTCCTGCGGATACTGCCAGGAGACCGAGGCCATGTAGGTCTTTTCGGTCGAGCGCAGCTCGAGATGATAGGTGCGGCGGTCGCTGTTGATGACGAGATTGGTCTGGAGATCCGGCCGTGTCGGCTTCACAAGAATATGGACCTGCTGGCGCTCCCCTGCCCCGCTTTGCGTATCGCCGATGATCCAGCGCACCGTGTCGCCGGCGGCAACAGGCCCGGAGCCGACAAGCTGCTCGCCGGGCTGCAAGGCGATGTCGGTGACCTGGCCGGGCGCGGCATAGATCTGGTAGAGCGCGCCCTCGCTCCAGGGATAGAGCTGGATGGCATTGACGAAACCGTCGCGAACCGGCTGCATTCTTGCTGCCTCGTTCGCCTGGCTGATCCGCTGCTTCGGATCGGTCGGCTCCGGCCTCACCTTCGTGGCTTCGACCGGTTTCAACTGACCAGGCAGCGGAAGCGGTTTCGGCACTTCCACCACCTTGACCGGAGCAGGCGGGTCGACGTTGCGCACGGCAGGCACTGCATCGTCATAGGCGATCTGCGGCGGAATGTATTTTTTCGACGCACAGCCGGCGAGCGCCGATGCTGACAGCAGTGCCAGGATAAGCATGCGTGCCTTGGGCCCATTGCGCATGGCCGGTCTCGATGTTCTTGCTCGTGCCGCACGCATCATGAAAGCTCCTTCGACCAGTTGATGGCGTTGACATAGACGCCGAGCGGATTGGCTTTCAGCCGATCGGCGTCGCGGGGTTGCTGAATCACGATTGTGAGGATTGCGGTCCAGCGCTCGGTGCCGGCCAGATTGCCGTTTTCGTAGCGGCGCTCGACCCAGGCGACGCGGAAGGAATCGAGCGAAGCACGGATGACGCTGGAAACCTCGGTCGCGATCTGGAGTTTGCCCACTTTGGCAAAAGGGTCATTCAAGCGAGCGTAATCGTTGAGGGAAATGACGCCTCTGTCCGTGGTGTAATCGTAGGCGCGCAGCCAATTTTGGCGGACGATGACCGGGTCGGCCGGAATGCTTCTGACCTGTTCGATGAAGCGGGCCAGATGCCAGGCGATCTGGGGATCGGTCGGCCGATAGTCGGCAACAGCCGGGGCGACAAGCTGCGCCTCGCCAAACTTATCGACCTGAACCACCCAGGGAACCACCGAGCCGCGTGTCGATTGCCAGACCAATGCGGATGCAAAACCGCCGGCCAGGAGGAGCGAGCTGAAGGCCATCAGCCGCCAGTTCTTCGCCTGGACGCGAGCCGAGCCGATGCGCTCGTCCCAAATCTGGGCTGCACGCTGATATGGCGTCTCAGGGTGAGGCGTTTTTGAGTAACGAACCAAAGGGCGTCTAAAGGGGGTCATCGGCGGTCGTCCTGATCGAGGGAAACATTCATCGAGCCGCCGCCATCGTTGCTCGAGTGGACCGAATGGGCGGCGATGCTGGCGCCGTGGCTCATGGCCTGGCTGCGCTTCATGCGTTTTGCCCATGCGGGCGGAGAGTCGGCACTGGCCTCGGTGGTCGGCCAGTCACCGGAGGAAGCCGTGCCCGACGAGTGCTCTCCACTCGTCGCAGTCCAAGCCGCAAAGCGGCCGGCCTCATAGCTGTCGGACAGGGCCGACGCAGCGCGCGACATGGCCTGCCTCACCGGTCGAACGGCAGCGCTGGCACCGGCCCTTGCGACGCCCGCCATGCCGGCGGCGACCGAGCCTGCACCACCTCGTCCAGATGTCGCTGCACCAAGTTCCCAGGCGGCCGAAGTGCTGCCGGCCAGGTGCGCGCCGCCGCGCGCAGCCGCTGCCGACATGCGCGCCCCGGCATTGAGTGCGCCTGCAGCACCGCCCATTGCGGCGTGGGCACCCATAGCGCCGGCCACGCCAAGGCCGCCAGCGACGAGGCTCGTGCCAACAGCGGCACCTGCGCCTAGTTGCGGGGCACCAGAGACCAGCCCCGTCGCAATGCCGGGACCGAAGATCGACAGCCCCATCAGCGACAGAGCGCCCAGGACAAGCGACAGCGCATCCGTGATCGTCGGTTGTTCGGCGCCGAAGCCTTGGGTGAACTCGCCGAACAGGCCCGAGCCGATACCGACGATGACGGCAAGGACCAGAATCTTCACGCCGGAGGCAACGATGTTGCCGAGCACTTTTTCGGCAAGGAAGGCGGTCCGGTTGAACAGCGCAAAGGGAATCAGCACAAACCCGGCGAGCGTCGTCAGCTTGAATTCGACCAGCGTGACGAAGATCTGGACGGCCAGAAGAAAGAACGCAATCAGTACGATCGCCCAGGCGATCATAAGCACTACGATCTGGACGAAATTTTCGAAGAACGAGACGTAGCCCATCAATTGGCTGGCGGCCTCGAGGATCGGATTGCCGGCATCGATGCCGACTTGCGCGACGCGGCCCGGCTGCAGCAATGCCGACCCTGAAAGTGCCGAGCCTCCAGCCTTCAGGCCGAGCCCGGAAAAGCTCTCGAAGACGATACCGGCCAGACGATTAAAGTTGCCGATTATGAAGGCGAAGAAACCGATATAGAGCGTCTTCTTCACCAGCCGGTGCAGCACGTCCTCGTCAGCACCCCAGGCCCAGAACAGGCCGGCCAGTGTGATGTCGATGACGATCAGGGTCGAAGTGAGAAACGCAACCTCCCCACCGAGCAGACCAAATCCGGAATCGATGTAGCGAGTGAAAGTCTCCAGGAAGCGGTCGATGACGCCGGTGTCGTTCATGGCGCCACCGTTTCCGAATGGAGCCGGTCTTCCGCCGGGGACGGCGTTGGCGGCTGCAGCGGCAAAATTCCGCTCGGGTCTTTTTCGATCGACGGAGCCGCGTTTGGCACGATCGGGCGGGATGGCCACAGGAAGCGTCGGCGGCTTTCAGCCCAGGCTTTCCTGCAGGCGTCGTCATCAATCGCCGCCATGCCAATGTCCCGGCATCGGGCAAGGTCGACCCTTGCTGGCTCGCCGCCCGGATGTGCGGAGCGCGGGGAGGACGCGTCCTGCGAGCCGTCGCCGCGCAGCGCCATGAAGGCGGCGGTCATGGCGGCGCCAAGGGCAAGAACGGCTATCATCCGGGCGGCGATCTTGAGATCCATGCGGTCTTCGCCTCAGTCGTGGAACATTCTTACCGGTGACGGGCTGTAGCTGCTGCCCGTCATGAAACGGCTGAACTGTTCCCGTGCCTGCTCCTGCGCGGCTGCCCTCCTCGCCTGCTCAAGGGCCTCGGCCCTTCCTTGTGCCGCCAGCATCGCGGTGAGATCGGCAACTTGCTTGGCCTGCACGGCAAGAAGCTGGTTGCCGGCCTGCGTCGCCTGCAGCACGCCGACAGCCGACTGGCTGGCGCTGACCAGCGCACTCGTCTGCTCCTGTGTCCCTGCGATGTTGTCGACTGCGACGGCGCCGGTTTTCAGAGAATGCTCAAAGGCAGACACCGAGGTCTGCCAGCGCTGACGCGCGCCCTCGACAAGCTGCTGGCTGGAGAGATCCGAACCGAAATTCGTGTAAGTGGAGGCAAACTGGCTCTCGATATCCTGGACGCTATAGGCCAGCTTCTCGGCCTCGCCGAGCAGGCTCTTCATCTGGGAAAAATTGCCCTCGATCTGGCCAAGCAGCGAGGTCGGCAGCGCCGTGAGATTCTTCGCCTGGTTGATCAGCATCTGCGCTTCGTTCTGCAGGGAGGTGATCTGGTTGTGGATCTGCTCCAGGGCGCGCGATGCCGAAAGCAGGTTTTCGGCATAGTTCTTCGGATCGAACACGATCAGCGCCGATGCCGGTGGCGATGACAGCGCCGTGGCGATGGCGATGGCTCCGGCCGCCGCCATGCGACGAATAGGGCTGCCTGCAAGAATGGAATTCATGACGAAATCTCCTCTGTGGACTGGCCGATCACGTTGGTGAGACCTGGGATGAGGCCGGCCGCCCAGGAGAGACCGCGCTCCGCTAGCCAGGCCTCGAGGAAATGGTCTCGGCCGGCCTCGGCGATTATCCGATCGATCGCGACCTGGTCCGATTTGGACGATGTGGCGCAGAGCGCCAGCGCGATCGGACCGAGCCCCAGTTCGAACAGACGGTTGCCGCGGCGGCTTTGACAGTAATAGTCGCGCTTCGGTATCGCCCGGGCGATGATCTCGATCTGGCGATCATTGAGACCAAAGCGTCGGTAGATCTCAGTGATCTGCGGCTCGATGGCGCGCTCGTTCGGCAAGAACAGCCGCGTCGGGCAGCTTTCGACGATTGCCGGCGCGATTGGCGATCCGTCGATGTCGGAAAGTGACTGCGTGGCGAAGACAACGCTGGCGTTCTTCTTTCTCAGCGTCTTCAGCCATTCGCGCAGCTGGTCGGCGAAACCGCCATCGTCGAGGGCCAGCCAGCCCTCGTCGATGAGCAGCAGTGTCGGCCGGCCGTCCATCCTCTGCTCGATGCGGTGGAACAGATAGGCAAGCACCGCGGGAGCAGCACCCGTGCCGATCAGGCCCTCGGTTTCGAACGCCTGGACGGAGGCTTCGCCGAGACGCTCATGCTCGGCATCAAGCAGCCGGCCAAAGGCACCGCCGATGCAGTAGGGACCAAGCGCCTGTTTCAGCGGCGAGGACTGCAGCAGCACGGATAGGCCAGTCAGTGTCCTCTCCTGGACTGGCGCAGAAGCCAGCGACGTCAGCGCCGACCACAGATGTTCCTTGACCTGCGGCGTGATGGCCACGCCTTCGCGCAGTAGAATGTTGAAAAGCCAGTCGGCCGCCCAGGCCCGCTCTGGCGTATGATGGATGCGGGCAAGCGGCTGCAGCGACACGGTATGAACGTCGTCCGACAGATCAGCCAAGGTTAGGAAGGGCAACGGATCGTCAGACCCCTGCCCGCTTTCAGCATTGCTTCCGAGACTGTGCCAATCACCATTCATGGCGAGCATGGCAGCGCGGATTGAGCCACCGAAATCGAAGGCAAAGACCTGGCTGCTCTCGTAACGCCGGAACTGAAGCGCGATCAGCGCCAACAGGACCGACTTGCCGGCGCCCGTCGGGCCGATGACGAGGGTGTGGCCGACGTCGCCGACATGCAGGCTGAACCGGAACGGTGTGGCGCCTTCTGTTCTAGCGAAGAACAGCGGCGGCGCTCCAAGATGCCCGTCCTCGATCGGACCTGCCCAGACCGCGGAGAGCGGAATCGTGTGCGCGAGGTTTAGCGTCGAAAGCGGCGGCTGGCGAACATTAGCATAGACATGGCCAGGAATGCCGCCCAGCCAAGCTTCGACGGCGTTGACGCCTTCGGCGATGCAGGTGAAGTCCCTGCCCTGAACGATCTTTTCGACCAGACGCAGCTTTTCGTCGGCAATCGAGGGATCGGCATCCCAGACCGAAACGGTGGCGGTGACATAGGCTTCGCCGATCTGGTCAGAGCCCAGGTCCTGGAGCGCCGCGTCCGCATCGGCCGCCTTGTTGGCGGCATCCGAGTCGATGAGAACGGACGCCTCGTTCGTCATCACCTCCTTGAGGATCGCCGCGACGGATTTCCGTTTCGCGAACCACTGACGGCGAATCTTCGTCACCAACTTGGTCGCGGCGGTCTTGTCCAGCATGATCGCCCGCGTCGACCAGCGGTAGGGGAAGGCAAGCCGATTAAGATCGTCGAGAATCCCCGGGAAGGTCATCGTCGGAAACCCGGTTATGGTGAGTGTGCGCAGATGCGCATCGCCAAGCCTCGGCTCTAACCCGCCGGCCAACGGCTGATCGATGAGCAGAGCGTCGAGATGCATCGGCGTTTCTGGCACGCGAACGCGATGCCGCTTGGTCGAAATGGTTGAGTGCAGGTAACTCAGCGTCTCTCCATCATCGAGCCAGTGAGCTTCGGGAACGAAGCCTTCAATGAGGTTGAGCACGCGGTCGGTGCGATCGACAAAACTCTTCAGGAGCTCCCAAGGGTCGACGCCGGTCTTTTCCCGGCCTTCGAAGAGCCAGCTCTCCATTCGCGACGCTTCCTCGGCCGGAGGCAGCCACACGAAGGTGAGAAAGTAGCTGCTTTCAAACAGCACACCGGAGTCTTCGAACTGTTCGCGACGCTCGATGTCGAGAAGTGCGGATGCGCAATCCGGGAACCGGCTGTCGGGGTAGCCGCTGGCAGGATTGCGCTGCGCTTCGACAAAAAGTGCCCAGCCGGAGCCGAGCCGGCGCAGCGCGCCATTGAGCCGCGCGGTCGTGCCGAACAGCTCCGCCGGCGTGGCGGAGTCCAGATCCGGCCCGCGAAAACGCGCCGTCCTTTGAAAACTGCCGTCCTTGTTGAGCACCACGCCCGGCGCTACCAGGGCAGCCCACGGCAGATAATCGACGAGGCTGGCACTCTTCTTTCGGTATTCCGCGAGGTTCAACATGATGAGGACCTCAACAGCCGAAGTGCGAGGGATAGCGAAGGTGCCGGCGGGCCACGTCGACGAACTGCGCATCGCGCCTTGCCGCCCAGACGGCCGCGAAATGCCCGACCGCCCAGATGATGAGCCCGGCGATCCATAAACGAAGCCCCAATCCGATCGCGCCGGCCAGCGTGCCGTTGGCGATGGCAACCGCACGCGGCGCGCCGCCGAGCAGGATCGGTTCGGTGAGTGCGCGATGAACCGGCGCGAAAAAGCCGCGGACTTCCTCCTCCATCAGATGAGCGCTCCGCCGCCGAAGGAGAAAAAGGACAGGAAGAACGAGCTTGCTGCGAAAGCGATCGACAGCCCGAAGACGATCTGGATCAGCCGGCGAAATCCGCCCGATGTGTCGCCGAAAGCGAGCGACAGGCCGGTGACGATGATGATGATCACCGCCACGATCTTGGCGACTGGCCCCTCAATCGATTCGAGAATTTGCTGAAGGGGCTCCTCCCAGGGCATGGAGGAGCCGGCAGCATGGGCGGGCGCAATCGTCATGATCGCGGCGGTCGCCGCATACGATAGCTCCACGGCAAGTTTGCGGATAGCCGATGAATTGAAGCGGATCGGGGTCATTCTGAAGCTCCAAAGGGCGAGTGGTGATTCACGGTCATTGTGGGCTCGAGGTTTGCTTCCAGGATGCGGTAGTCGCCGGTGGCCGGATCGAGCCCGTCGACCAAGGCGATTTCGACGAGCCGGCGCGCGGGGCCACGGCCGGCGAGGACGGCGATGAGGTCTATGGTTTCGGCTATCAGCGCGCGCGGGACCGTAACGACGGCCTCCTGTACGAGCTGTTCCAGTCGCCGCAGTGCGCCAATGGCAGAATTGGCGTGGATGGTGCCGATGCCACCGGGATGGCCGGTGCCCCAGGCCTTCAACAGATCGAGCGCTTCCGCGCCGCGTACCTCGCCGATCGGGATGCGGTCGGGCCGAAGCCGCAATGATGACTTCACTAGATCGGACAGCGAGGCGACACCGTCCTTGGTGCGCAGCGCTACAAGATTGGGCGCAGCACACTGCAACTCGCGTGTGTCTTCGATCAGCACGACGCGCTCGGCGGTTTTAGCCACCTCCGCCAAAAGAGCGTTGACCAGCGTGGTCTTGCCGGTCGATGTGCCGCCGGCCACCAGCACGTTCTTCCGTGTCTCGACGGCAAGCTGCAGTACGTCAGCCTGGCCTTCGGTCATTATGCCGGCAGCGACATAATCTTGAAGCGTGAACACCGCGACTGCCGGCTTGCGGATGGCGAATGTTGGTGCCGTGACGACAGGCGGCAACAGACCCTCGAACCGTTCGCCCGTCCCGGGCAGTTCAGCCGAAACGCGCGGCGAGCCCGAATGCACCTCCGCACCGACATGGTGCGCGACCAGCCTGACGATCCGTTCGCCGTCGGCCGCGATCAGGATTTCATTGCTTGCAACGAGTCCTTCGCTGAGACGATCAACCCACAAGCGACCGTCGGGATTGAGCATCACCTCGACAATGGCTGGATCGTCAAGGAAGCCTGCGATGGCCGGGCCGAGAGCGGTGCGCAGCATGCGCGCGCCGCGCGACACCGCTCCCTTGCTGGCATGATAACTGGTGGCCACGATGGTCCCCGTTTTCTCGCGGCGGACTGGTTGGTGCCGCGCTCGGGGATAATTAGAAAAAGCATGAACATCGACCCTGCAACAAGTAAAACCGGCTATCGCGGCATGACGTGCAGAGACTTGCGAAATGCGGTGCCGCGACCGCGATAGCTCAGCACCCGGTGCCCGACAGGACATCGCCGCTCCAGCAGAACGGCCGGCCATATCTAGGGCCGCAAGCGAAGCCCGATTAGGAAATCATTGTTGGCATCGACGTTTCCAAGGATCGGCTCGACGTGCATGTTTTGCCGTGCGGCGAGACGTTCTCGGTGGAGAATGACCACGCCAGGGTGAAGGATCTGGTTCGGCGGCTGGCAGCCCTTTCGCCGGCCGTTGTCGCCGCCTTGGCAGGCGCCGGCCTGACGATTGTCGTGGTCAATCCGGCGCGGGTGTAGGCGAGGCTAGCAGGTATGTTGAAGAGCCTCGAGAACTATGGTGGAATTGCCAGAAAGGTAGATTTTTTGGAGTTTCTCGTGTCCCTGAACATCAAAAATCCGGCCACCGTTGCTCTCGCCGATGAACTCGCACGCCGCCAGGGTATCAGTAAGACAGCAGCCATCCATCAGGCCCTTAGCGAGCGCTTGCATCGCTTGGGCTTTAGAGAGACCGCTCAGGAGCGTCTGCTGGCAGAATTGCGCGCCATCCCAGAAAGAGTGGCACGATTGCCTGAACTGGATAGTCGCAGCGACGAGGAGATCATAGGGTATGACGGGCATGGAATCCCTAGCTGATGGTGATCGATACGTCAGCTGTTGTAGCGATCCTTCGGAGCGACCCTGAGGCAGCAAGGCTGGAACGAGCGCTGGTCTCCGACCCAATCCGACTGGTCCCGGCAACGTGCGTGCCCGAGGCACGCATGGTGCTGGTCAGCAGGCGGGGCGAACACGCGTTGGCCGAGATCGATCTTTGGCTGTGCAAAAACGAGGCCGACATCGTTCCTGTAGACTCCGAATTGGTTGATCTGGCGAACCCAGGGTTGGCTGACCTACGGCAAAGGCCACGACGCGCTGAATTTTGCCGATTTCCTCTCCTATGCTTTGGCAAAGCGTGCAGACGAACCGCTGCTTTTGATCGGCAAAGACTTCTCCCAAACGGATATCGAACCGGCATGAGCACGAGACTCTAAGATCATCGGCTGTCTCCAGCTTGAACCCTGTAATAGCGCCCAATTAGTTTCGATTCTGTCGGCTGGGCCTGCATCAAGGGGTGTCATGCCAACTTGGTCCCAAAGCAGAGCAAGCTGGCGTCTTCAGTCCCTCGGATGTGGCGCTGCTGGGCCGCGTCTTCGATCGGTTGGAAGTTGAGGGCCAATCCAGCCAGCCAACATGTAGCTCAGACATTCACAGCCGCGACGCTGGTCGCGCGAATAAATGATTGGCCTCGTCGAAAACGGCCCTTGGGAGGACCCGAAGCTCGCTCGCTTCGTAGGGGAGATGCTCGAGATACTGCGTCGTCAGCCGGGCAACCACTTGTGCTTGGGCCAGGTCGCGACGGCGCTTGATTGGCTCGCGATCAGCTCGTTTTGAGACCCAGAATTTGTGAGCGGCAAAAATGCGCGGATCGGGAACCACGAGCCGCAACGGTCCGCCTTTTTCATCGATGGCGATTGCTTCGAAAGCAGGGGCATTTTCCAACCATGCCAGGCCGGCGATCTCGGCGGCCACCAATTCGTCGTCGGCCTTCCCGACAGTTTCCCGGCTCGGTTTCCACGCCGGGTTTGCAAGCGGTTTGATCAGATCCACGAGGTATCCGTCGCGGTTCACCGCGCGGAACGTGGCGGATGAACGCTCGAAAGACCGATCGACCTTGCGCAAAAGGTTGATGAGCGCTCCATGTTCCACATTGGCGCCAGACATGATCCTGAGGGACTGGCGCGAGTCCATGAGGAGATCGATATCTTGCGTCGATGTGATTCCGGGATCCACGAACACTCCGGCCGCCGCCTCATAGGCGTAGATCGCATTCGTGCCTGCAATACGAATGCCTTCCCCGAGAAGACCGGCGTTATCGATTGCTCTGATAATTCTTGCGGCGATCAGGGGAACACGTCCAAGCCGGAGCGCGCGATTGACAGCAGATTGGCGCTCCATCTGCTCCTGTCGCGCAGAGAGCGTTTCTTGGGCCGACGCGCGAGCTGCTTCCCAATCCGCCTTGAGAGCTTCGCTCGTCGGCGAGCGCCGACCCTCTGCCTTTTGGTGTCGTACGCCCGCGGCGTCGTAGTAGCTTCGCATCAGGTGGTCGATGCTGTTCACGGTGTGCCAGACGAGGGATCCCCGAAAGCTCTTGGCCTTCCTTTGGGCCTCCTTGAGCGCAATGAAGCGTTGGTCGGAATTGACTTTTTCCCGACGCTGATCGTTATTTAATTCAACAAAATCAGCCAATTCAACAGTTATCCTACGTTTAGCTCCGAGCTGTTGCAAAGACACAATAGGCGGCGGAGTGGCGGATTGCAACAGCTCTCACGTGATTCCATTGCGACTGTTGAAGTAGCTGAATTAATTAAAAAATATGACGACGAAGCAGCTTTTCTACGGCAGCGCAGTCGAAGCAAAAGCGCCGCTCGAACGCGGCCTTCGCTAGTTCTATTCGATCCGCAGACCGGGCCGGTGCAAACGGTCTGAGAAAGCTACCAATGTGGCGGAACAAATCATGATCATTTCTCATTGTGGTGATCATCAAGGGAGATTGAGCATGGGCGACCGGCACAACCCAAAAATCGAGGCATCGGCAAATGTCGAAAAGGACCCGGAAGATTGGGTCAGCGGAGATGACCCAATGACTCCCGCACAAGCCTCCTATTTGAAAACTCTGGCCGAACAGGCCGACGACCCTGACGCCTATGCTGACGGCCTTAGCAAGGCGGAAGCTTCTAAACGCATTGATGCACTGCGGGAGAAGTTAGGCCTGTAGCGTCCGCTCGTGGGTTTTCGTCTCCAGCGAAGGACAGCCGATCGGGTCGGATTGGGACACTTTCTGAATTCAGCACGTTGCTGCTCGACTCGCGATCGAGACGACAAACGGCGGAGGGGAGTGGCTCATACGGGCAGCAGCCCGGCATCCGCCTAAGCTCGGCAAGACTCGCGCCCGCCGGTCCAATCCTGCTGTCGAAACAGATCAGGACGTCCCGATGAGGGCGATGGTCAGCAGAGACACAAAAAGGATAAGGGCGATTGCAGTGCCCCAGAAGAGAACTTTTTCGGTGCCGCGTTGCTCTTCCTCGCGAGATACGTCTTTCGCCATTGCATGCATCCTTTGCGAAGGTCAACGACTTAGCAACGTGCCGCGCCAAGGCTGAGTTCCCGCAACTGTCTTGCCCCTTCGGCAATGAGAGAAAGCTCTCGGACTCAAGCTTGGTGTTGTCCAACCGTCGGTTGGTGGACGCATTGCAGCTGATGCATCTAAAGTCCCTGTGATCCGCGCGCACAGGGCGTGCCCGACCCCGAGCCCCCGCCCGGTGCAACAGCGCTTGATCGGCCCCGCCGCGCCAAACTGTGCGGCGGGCTTTTTTACTCACGCGATGGAACACGGGCGCGCACGGAAAGTTCTGCCCCGGCAGCAAACTCTTTCCCTCATATTTTTGCTGCCAGATCGGATAGCTCCGATCGGCCCGCGTCGTTCTTTTCCTCCGGCGACGCGGGCTCGCCGTCCTCGCTATCGGTTGAGTAGCCACAGAACAAACGAAAGCACGATGCTGATCAGAATCCCGGTGCCGATCGGAGCATAAAACGTGAAGTTCTCACGTTGGATCACGATGTCACCGGGCAATCTGCCTAGACCGACCCGCGACAGCCAGGGCCACAATAGGCCTATGGCAACTATGATCAAACCAACGACAATCAGAGTTCTGGACATAGCGGCATCCGGCCGGGAATATAGTGGGTGCCCATGGCTGGGCTCATTCTCATTGCTGTTTTGCTGTCGTTGCGTCTCAATTTCTTTTGGTTCTTTCTTGTCGATCTTCGCCGTCTCGTTGTCAGCATCGCCGACCACCGGGCCGAACTTGCGCTTGGCCTGCGTGTGAGGTGAGCCCCGGCAGAGCAGGGCCGGGAATCGTCCCTTGACGCCGTTTGCGTTGAAGGCTGCGATGGTGGTCATTCGTCACCTCAAGCCGATCCGCTCGAATTGCAACTCCGCGGATGCCGTGACAAAGCTCCCTTTCCTCGGCTTGGAAGTGCTTAGCTGTCTTGGCGGCTTCATCGATCTTACGCCAATCGTTTCCGTGCCGCCGCACAAGCTCTCGCGCCTGGGCTGGCGATACACTTTGCGTTTCGACGATGTGGTTCACTTCCGTCTCCTCGCCTTTCAGGGGACGCGAACGAGGGCTCGTTGGCCGTCTGGCCGCTGGGTTTTTTGCATCTCGTCTGGGCATGAATGGACCTCTCCTGGGGCAGAATAAACGGTCTGGCGCGGCGAAGGTTTCCACGCTAGCTCGTTGAGCAGTTTCACCGATCGCCTCATTGGCTTCCCCTTGCGGCTCTGACCATGCGTTCTGGTGTTCTTGGACCCAAATGAGCTGCACCGCGTTGTTTGCTAGCAGTGCTGTGCTTCGCAATCTGATGGAAAAATCCGACGCCCCTGCTGTACCGCAGACAGCTCCTGGTGCCGAAGCGCGCTTTCCGTACGATCGAGCGGCGGTTGAGCGGTTTCGACAGGCATTCCCGCGCGCCAGGTGGAGTGACGAGCGCAGAAGCTGGTTCGTGCCGGGAAAGACTGCCGCGCGGCGCATCCAGCGCTGGCTTGCGCAAGAGGCGGATCTACGAGTAGCACATGATGACAGCAAGGGACGAGACGCCTTCGCCTTCGATCCCCTGTCGAGCCGGTATCTGGAAGTCGCGGACGACCTGCGCATCCGCACGCCATATTCGCGGACGGTTCTCGAAGAACTGCGAGCCGTTCCATGGGCGAGCTGGGACGACGAACTGCGGGCCTGGAGGGTGCCTTTCCGCTCATACGAGGAGTTGAGGCGCCATTGGCCAAGCATCGAAAGGGCCGCAGGCCGCGCAGAACCGGAGGAGAGGAAACGGCGACGGGAAGCGTCCAAAGACTCCGAGGAATATAACGCCGCCAGATTGCGGTATGCCGAACGCAGGCGATGTCGCTATCCACTGCCCCCTGACGATTTACCCCGGCTTGGCCGTGCGGTGGCAACGGAGCAATACGGCATCGTGGTCTTCACCGAGATATCGGGTGAACTCGTCGACGCCTCGGAGTTAGCAGCGTTCTATCCGCATTTGATCGAGGCGAACGTCGACCATGTCTGGGGCAGATGGCGTCCGGCGACGTTGGCTGAATTGATTAGAACATGGCCCGCTCGGCGTACTGCCGGGTTAACGGAACGGCAGCGAGGCTGGTGGCAACCAACGCTGCCCGAGCTCAGGATCGCTCGCCAAAAAGCTCGAAGCCTGGCGCGCAGAAGGGCAAGGGTTGTGTCATCGTTCTAGCCTTTCAGGCTCCCCGCTTCCGGCGTCTGTCCGGTTGCCCCTGGTATTGAAATGTCACCCCGATCGCCGCCGCTCCGCTAACACATGGCTGGGCGGGCGCGCCAAGATCATCGCTGCATGTCAAACCATTTCTCCAGAATTTGACGCACACAAGGCCGATCCGAGGCCAACTGGGAGTGCATACCCCAGCATGGAATTGTGCGTAACCGTACGAAGTCGATTGCAAGCAACCAACCTGGTTGGCCGGGCATTAATTTAGCAAAGCGTGAATTAGGAAAGCATCGGGAGGAAGACCATGCTGCACGTTAACATGCCTCGCGAATTTGAGGTAGGCGATGAGGTTGCGCTAGCAGGTACCGTCATCACGATTCTCCCCAGCGGGCGCGCCAGGGTGAGCATTCCTTCGTATGACCATCCTTATACGATTGATCCGCCACCCAAAGTCCGGGCCGGCGACGGAGTGGTTCTTGTTGGGGACGTTACCCGCATCGATCGCGGGGCGAACAAACTCTCTGTGCGGATTGACTGCGGCGGGGTGATCACGGTCGACAAGTCGGCAATCACTCGGCTGAGAAAGCACCGCCGGACTTCAGCGGGTTGACGCTCCGGCGATACAACGGCCGGTGTCGGCGTAGGCAAGATACAAGCGCCTTTGAACAGCCCAAGGGTGCGGCGCGGTCCAGCCGGCTATGGAGCGGACGAACGGATCAATGGGAGCTCGATGGCTAGGGCACGCGTCCAGCGTAGTGCGTACTTGGCGTCTTCGGATTACTGATGGATATGGATCAAGTCAGATCTGGGCCTATCGCAACCGCGCTTCACCTGCCGTCCAGCGTTCGCATTCGCGATCGTCGCTCTCGGCAACAGGCGGCGCGCCCGCCCAGGACGCGTCGCATGTGTGCGCTGTGGGAGGAGACGCCCAGCACATTTCGTGTGAAGGCAACGCGGGCGTCCCGCTCGACCGCAACCTTTCTCTGCAATGAGCGCTTGGTCGCCGGTCGGCAGTTTCAATCGCGATGGCTCCGGCTCGTACCCATTATGGAGATCACATGTTCGTCCTGGCCCCCGATGCCGGCAATAGGTCTGCTTCGGAGTGTCGCCACGAAACTGGGCGACATGGTTGCGGTGGAGTAAGCGCCCTCCCCTGGGTTAACAACCCGGTCGGTGACGGCCGCGACCGCATCGACAACAACCGCAACGGCAATCAAGTCGTCGCTGAAAGCCCGCAAGGTATCTGTCACGAAATAGCGTGCCGGCGAAGCTCCGCCCTCGCGACGGGGATTCGTTGTAAGCCGATCGGACGGCAACGCCGGCCAGATGAGCGAGAACTTACCCTCGGTGTTGGTCTCGACCAGGCTCGACGTGTCAACGGTCGTCGGTAACTGCCGACTACGAGTCGAGGTCGTAGGGCTCGTGGCCCAGCTCGTTGTGATGAAGCGCCTCTGACATACACCTGATGTCGAACGCGTGGCCGCACGCAGGGCAGACGACGAAACACTCCTCCTCCCGAAGTGGCGATGCATCGTGGTCTTGGGGGATGGGGATGCATTGTATTCGTCGGGCATTGGGTCCTCCGGCAACGCCGCCCGCCATGCTGGAACGCCTGCCGGCAGGATTTGTTTCAAAGTTACTGCGCCTAAGAAAAAGCCCTGGGCATCGATTGTGGCCCGATGTCCGGTTTCGACAGCGATGCCGTGCCACCAGACAGTTCAAAGTGATTTTCATATGCAATCTTTGGTTACGGCACGGCCAAGAACCTGTTCCCGCGGGCGGCAAGGCTCGAATTCAACCAAGCATGCGCGGTCGAAAGAACTCCAATCCGGCAACGCACACTGCTAGGCCGAGATCGACTATGGAGACGAATGCCGAGGCCCGCCACTCCGATGAAAGGTGATCTGATGGGCATCAGCTGCGCAAAATGGCTCCGCAATCGGGCACCGGGGGTTGGGCTGTCGAAGCGCCTGTCTTGCCGGCAGCTCATCCAGTCGCTGGCGGCGCTGGCGGGACATCGTCAGCTATCTCCTGCCTGAGCCTTGGTCCTTTGCTGAGCCGGCGACCGAGCGCATCGACGAAATTGTCGTAGCGCTGCAAGCCCTTGGCGCGCGCCTCCGCTTGCGCCGATTCCGGCAAGGCTGGAGTCGAGTTGAGCCAAAACCGGACGAACAATGCTAGCGTCTCAATAGCAATTCCGACGTCACGCTCGACCCGCTGCACGCGTCGATCGATCTGGTCGAGGCGGCGAGTTATCGCCGCTTGCTTTCGTTCTTCGGCGTCCGGCGACAGGAACGAGGCGAGCGCAGCCTCGGCGACCAGTGACAGCGAGACCTCGCGCCGCCCAGCGTAATCGGCGAGCGCGTTCATCACGTCAGGGTCAACATAGGCAGACAAACGTCTTTTCTTGGCGTTCTTCATGCGCTCAAAGCTCAATGCCATCATTGGGGTCAAGGGCGGCCTGACGTGCTGCGCGTCTCATGGCTTGATCGACACTGCGGCGACGAACGGCGTCATCATCGGGCTCGTCCCTGTCGAGGTTGAACTCATCGTCGCAGCGTGGCGTTCGCTCCGGCGCGATATCTTCGTGTTCGGGAAGCTCGGGCTGGCGGCGAATGCCGCCATTGGCCGGATCCTCGTCCTGCTGATCCCTGGCAGGCCTCAGCTTGCGAGATTTGCCTTCCGGCTCAGCAAGAAGTGTGGTGTCGGTCCAGTCGTCAGAGCGAGCGTTTTGCGTTGTCTCTCCGGTCCTTGGTGGCGGCAAGACACGCTCGGCAAGACGCGGGTCGGCAAAGTAGCGTGCCTTCTTCGCACGGATTGGGAACTGGCCCGAGATCATGATGATCGCATCGGTCGGCGGCAGCTGCATGATCTCGCCCGGCGTCATCAGTGCACGCGCCGTTTCCTGCCGCGACACCATCAGATGCCCGAGCCAGGGCGACAATCTGTGCCCCGCATAGTTTTTCATGGCGCGCAACTCGGTCGCGGTTCCCAGAGAGTCTGAGACGCGCTTGGCTGTCCTCTCGTCATTGGTGGCGAAGCTCACTCGCACATGACAATTGTCGAGGATGGAATTGTTCGGTCCGTAGGCCTTCTCGATCTGATTGAGCGATTGTGCGATCAGGAACGACTTGATGCCATAGCCGGCCATGAAGGCCAGCGCGCTTTCGAAAAAATCGAGCCTGCCGAGCGCGGGAAACTCGTCCAGCATCATCAAGAGACGCTGTCGATGATCCTTCGCGTGAAGATCTTCGGTGAGCCTGCGGCCGATCTGGTTAAGCACAAGTCGGATCAGCGGCTTTGTGCGACTGATGTCTGATGGCGGCACGACCAGAAAGAGCGTCGCCGGCCGTGTCTCCTCGACGAGGTCTGCGATCCGCCAGTCACAGCATGACGTCACCTTGGCCACAACTGGATCGCGGTAGAGGCCCAGAAAACTCATGGCCGTCGAGAGCACGCCGGAACGCTCGTTCTCGGACTTGTTGAGCAGTTCCCGTGCAGCCGACGCCACCACGGGATGCGGGCCTGCATCACCCAAATGCCGCGTGAGCATCATGGCGCGCAGCGTTGCCTCGATTGGCCGCTCTGGATCGGAAAGGAAGTTCGCCACGCCGGCGAGGGTCTTGTCTTTCTCCGCATACAGCACGTGCAGTATTGCGCCGACCAGCAGCGCATGGCTGGTCTTCTCCCAGTGGTTGCGCCGTTCCAATGTGCCTTCTGGGTCGACCAGGACATCCGCCACGTTCTGCACATCTCGAACTTCCCACTCGCCCCGTCGCACCTCCAGCAGAGGATTGTAGGCTGCGGATCCAGCATTGGTCGGATCGAACAGAAGCACCTGGCCGAAACGGGCCCGCCATCCGGCCGTCAGTTCCCAGTTTTCGCCTTTGATGTCGTGGACGATTGCCGAACCCGGCCAGGTCAGCAGTGATGGCACGACCAGGCCGACGCCTTTGCCGCTTCGGGTCGGTGCGAAACATAGCACGTGTTCCGGACCGTCATGACGCAGATAGCGTCGGTCCAACATACCCAGGACCACCCCATCCTGACCGATCATCCCAGCGGCCTTGATTTCGTCTCGCGTCGCCCAGCGCGCCGAGCCGTAGGTCGTGGTGTCCTTTGCCTCGCGCGCCCGCCACAGCGACATCCCGATCGCTGCGGCGATCGCCATGAGGCTGCCGCTCGCCGCAATCGCCGCGCCCTCCAGGAAGACCTTAGGCGCGTACGCGTCGTAGAAAAACCACCACCAGAAAAAGGCTGGCGGCGGATAAACGGGCTGTCCAGCCAGTTCGAACCACGGTGGACCGAGTTGGCTTTGAAAGCCGAGCCGCCCTGCCGTCCACTGTGTGGCCCCCCATGTTGTCGCGACGATGATCAGAAAGGCGGTGAGGACCTGGCCCCATAAAACCTTGCTTGCCGGCATCCGTCGTTTCCCCAAATGGATGATCGGAAACAACCGAAAAGCTCGAATTCCCGACTCCGCAAGACAAAAGGAGCGGTCGAAGCAGCAGCGCGTACCCGGACGTGAAAAGACTTGCCCGATGCGGTCTCGAATGGATGCCGAGCCAGCGCGACCAGGATTTGTTCATCGCCTCGCTGATCGTTGCTGAAATCCGCCGCGGGATTCTGGAGGAGCGCGGGGCAACATGCCTCGACCGCCGGGAATGATCTCGGCGTTCTCTGTCGACGCACAGCCGCCGCCATGGCTTGCCGGAGAGCTTCAAAGCGCTGGCGACCGCCTCACCTCGCGACCGTGTTGCGTGGGTCTACGCGCCAAGGGAGCTATACAGAGCGGGCGGCCATACCGGCCGATGCTCTCGTGCCGATTCCCGACGAAATCGACGACCGCACCGCGGCGGCTGTGATCATGCAGGACTTACTGCCAGCCATTTCGCGACGGATTTCTATCCCGTACAGCCCGCCGACATAACGGACGGGACCGCAAAGGCTCGTCTTCCGCGATCACGGAGTTACCTGTATTTCCAGACTCATTATTATTCCCGGTGGCGGACCCCAACCCGCTGGGCCGGCGTCTACTAGGCATCTATCCCAACTGCCCCAATGACGCCGGCCACTTGCCGCGGCCGCAGTGACGCCGGCGGTTAAGGCCTTCGCGCATGGGACTAACACTTCGCGATTGCTATTGGTTTTTCCGCGTGGTCCAGGCGGCCTTCGCCGGCCGAAATGGGCTCTCCAACGTAAACGCGTCTGGCAAAATTCCCTTTTCGACCTGCGTCCATGTGACTGGAGCGGCTATCGGAAAGCTTGAACGGGCTCGAGGCGAGTAAGCGCCGACAGCTGTGTTGCCGCGGCCATTGCGGAGGTAATCCAGAAAGATGCGCCCACAACGAGCCGACGGCGCAGCCGACAAAAGATAGCGATCGGGATGCTTGCTGACCAAGTGCTGCGCCAGCTTTCGGGCATACTGCCGGGCGGCGTCGTGGGTGATCACCGCCTGCACAGGCGCCATCACATGCAGGCCCTTGCCGCCGGTCACCTTCGGCCAGCTATCGAGTCCTTCCGAACGCAGCATGTCCCGGACCTTCAGAGCCGTCTCGACGATCATCTCCCATTCGACCCCTTCGCCAGGATCCAGATCGATGACAACCCGGTCGGCATGCTCGATATCATCGACGGTGGCGTTCCACGGATGCAACTCGACAGCGCCTATTTCCACCAAGCCAAGCAGGCCATCAAGATCATCGACCCACAGCCTCACGCCTTCTCCACCCTCGCGCTTCTGAACACGCAGTTGGTGCACCGTATCCGGAATGTCGGGCAATCTGCCCTTATGATAGAAGGTGACCCCGTGCGAGTGGCGAACCAGCTTGAGCGGGCGCCGGCCGAGGTGGACAAGCGCCTTTTTCGCCACCTTCGTCCAATAGCTCATCAGCTCCTCTTTCGACGGCACCAGGGCGTCGGGCAGCAGTTGCAGAATGTTCTCGCGAGGGACGCCGAAACTTTCACTGGACGGCCGCGTCTTGCCGACCAACGGCGCACCGGCTGCTGGGCTCAGATCGTCGCGCAGGCCTTTGAACACGGCTTCCCGCAGCAGCCCGTCATCGGTGATGCCGCTGTACTGGATTTCGGCCTCGACTGCCGGCTGCACCCAAGTCGCCTTGGGCTTGTCTATCGGTTCGGCGAGTGGAGATTTACTGATGATCAGTGGGTCCAGCCGTTCGCGCACTTCGCGTGAGTCGGTGAGGCTGTAGCCGCTCTGCGCCTTGCCGGCGTAGTGGATGCGATTGCCCTTGCGACGGCCGAGATAGAGCGAGGCAATCCTGCGTGGCCGCGCACCCAACTTCTCGACGAAGGCGACGATCGGAAAATTGTCGCTCTTGACGCATTTGAGCTTG
This sequence comes from Mesorhizobium sp. ISC25, assembly GCF_042295465.1. Classification (NCBI taxonomy): domain Bacteria; kingdom Pseudomonadati; phylum Pseudomonadota; class Alphaproteobacteria; order Hyphomicrobiales; family Phyllobacteriaceae; genus Mesorhizobium; species Mesorhizobium sp. ISC25. Next base: position 2,779,683 of record NZ_CP135441.1, read on the forward strand.
AGCCAGCTCTCCTGCCGGCCGGAGCGATAAGGGGAATCAGCACGCTTCGAGACAATCCCCTCAAGGCCCATTTCGCACGCGTGCTCGAACACAGTTGGGCTGTCGCCATCCACATGATCGACGTAGACGAGCGCCGGGGGCGCGTCTTTCAATAGACGTTGCAATGCCCCCTTGCGCTCGAGGAGCGGAGCCTCACGCAGATCTTTGCCGTTGAGGTGGAGGAGGTCGAAGGCGTGAAAGACCAGCTTCATCGACTCGGCCTTTCCAAGTTCCCGGCGTAGCGCCTGGAAATCCGGACGCCCCGTGGCGCCGAACACTGTCGCTTCGCCATCGATGATTGCCAGCTTCGCTTTTAGCTCAGCCGCAGCGCGGACGATCGGGAGGTATCTGTCGGTCCAGTCGTAGCCGTTTCGTGTGAAGGCCTGCACGCGCCCCAAATGAATGATCAGCTGTGTGCGGTAGCCATCATACTTGATTTCGTGAATCCATCCGCTTCCCTTAGGTGGCTTATCGACCAGCGTGGGCATTTGGAATTCAATGAAGGACAGCCGGCCAACGCCAAGCTCGGTAAGCATGCACCCCTCACTCCAAACACTGCGATTTAATTCAATATCGCTGGTTCGAATCGGTTCCGAAACAAAGCGTAGGTAGGGGCGCAGATCGCAACCTCTCCATAATTGGCGACCTCTTGACGACCGCCAAAGCCGCCCCAGACTCATGGACATGGCTTGGAAAATTGAGGACATCAATGTCGGCGAAGAGGTGGCAATTGCCGTCACGGTCCTGAAGCTGCTCGACGACGGCAGAGCTAGCGTCAGCATCCCCTCCTACGGATTTCCGCATTCGATCCCGGCACCGAGAAGGTCAAACCGGGTGACGAGTTACAGCTGACAGGCGAAGTGGCGCGCGTGGACGAGGAGGATCGGACAGTGACCTTGAAAGCGGGGGCGCTGATCACCGTCGATGCGGACACCATCACGGCCTGGACGCCGAATTCGCGCAGAAAGGAGCCTGTGCTCCGAAGCGAGGCGGATTAAAACCAACAACGAGGCCGGCTACAAAGGCAAGGATCTTGATCGGTCCGATCAAGCCATCGGACGCTTCGCCGAACTGACCGTCCAGCAAGCCCGAAAAGATCGACCAGAATTGGCTGGCCTCATTCAGGCGATCGTCCACTGCAGGTTGGAAGCGCGATGGACCCGCGGGAGCTGATGGCGGCCGACAACATGACACAGAAGGAAATGCCAAGAGTCGAGGCTCGTCATTGCGCCCGCCATGATGCGCTTCGGCCGGCCTTGACGATCGACAGCCCAGCGCCAGTATCCTGGCGATGGAGGGGAACGATATCGGCCCCCATGTGTTAGAAATCCATGGATACTATGGAACCCCAGGGCCACGGGATGGCGGCCCATATTTTGACATCGGAAGTTGCCAATGCCAGGCAGCGCATCCACCGGACCGAGCTCGCGCTTCAACGCACTGAAGAAATGCTGGCCGAGAATCTCGCGCTGTGCAGCAGGATGCGAACTGCGGTCGAGGCCGCAGACCGCTTGGTGAAGATCGATTCCCTCAGCACTGAAGGACGTCGCGCGGGTTGAACTGGGCCGGCGTTTCATTCGTCGCGACCTTCAGGCCACCGGAGCCATCACTCTCGCTCTAGAACTGTGCCAGCCACATCGACCGTCTGGGCTGCACGCTTGCGAACAGCCGGAACCAACGGCGACCACAAGCGGTTTACCAATCGAAGGGACCGCAACGGATTCGGAATAATGGAACTTTTGGATATGGAACTGGCGAGAGCCCGACAGCGGCTTAACCGGGCCGAGCGCTCCCTCGAACGTGCAAATGAAATGCTGGATGAAGGCTGCGGTGTCGGCATCAATATCACGCTGTGCAGCAGGATCCGGGCTGCGCAACGACGCGTGGCCGAGGCGAGATTGCGGTTGACGAAGATCGAGCCTGGCCAGCCTGGCCGCACGGAGCAGCTCAAGGTTTGAGCCTATTGGCCGATAGCCGCACAGCGATCTAGCGGCAGAGCGATAGGTCTGGCCGCTTATGCGAAGCGGATGCGGCGTGGGCTGAACCGGCCTGCAGCTCGTGCGCCTGGCGATCGAGCTGACCTGCCCAGCCGGCGTTCTGCCGAGCGAGGAGGCGGTCAACCTGCTCTATGGACCTTTGCCGGTGCATGAGGGTGAGGCGCTTGCAAAGGCCGTCAGTGACCAAGCCCTAAAGCTTCGGCCGTAGATCACTGGTCAACAGACGCGCTTCTCTCAGGATCGAGCCACGATCGAGCCCGATCAAAGATGCAATGTCACGTATTTGCTGCTCAGTGGCACCGGACTCCCGTGCAAGCGCGCGTACATTTTCGTCCGTCAGGCCTGCCAGCCTTGATTCTTCGGCCATCACACCAATGCCTTCGGTTGGGGCAGGAGTGCGATGGTCGCTCCCAAGCGTCAGCGCCCATGGTGCGTAGCTGGCGATTTTTCATAGTACGTTCTCGCACCGATTTTAGCCAGTGGCCTTCCTATTAGGCAGTGTCTCGGGTGACACTACCTCCTTTTGTGGTCCTGATCCTCGTCGTCGAAGCCCAGCAGCGAAGCGTGACGTATGTACTTATGTTCGCCACGAAGGTGCTTGATCCGCAGCTTCACGCCTGGCTGGACCCAGTGCGTCGCGGGTCGCTTCTCTTTCCGGAGCTGGTGCGGCGATGATTGAAGAGCCTTGGGATCACCAGGCAGCGATTCGCTGAACTGGATCCTGCTGTTCGACTTGATGATACCGAACAGGATCTCGCGGCGCGCCTTGCAGCCGATGTGGCGCAGATCGTGGCGTCGAGATGCATGATGTCGAAGGCGCCGAGGATCATGGCGTAGGGGTCGCTGTGGACGGCCCTCTGTAGCGCGTCGAAGTCCGGCAGGCCGGCCGCATTCGTGACCACTGCCTCACCCTCAAAGATCGCGTTCTTAACATCGAGCTCGCGCGCGGCTTCGACGAGGCCGGTGTATTTACTCGTCCAGTCCGCACCACTTTTGGTAAAGGCGCGGATATCGTCGGGGCTGTTGATGACGATCTGCGTTCGACAGCCGTCGAGCTTGATCTCGTGAATCCAGTGCTCACCCTCGGGCGGCTTTGAGACCAGCCTGGGCTCCATCGGCGGAATGAACTCGAGGCGGCCGCCGCCGGTACTTACAATTTTACGCACCCAGTCAAAACTAGATACAAAGCTATATTAGCCAGAGTGAACGGAACGTGATTCCACAGGGGTGTGGCAACAAAAGCTGCTTCCCGGCGTTGCTGTTGATCCGAATCCGAAGGAGGGCCAGCATGGCTGACGACAGGAGCAAGCGGGATTTCCGAGACCGCAACCGCATATCGGCGGACGAAGACTATGAGGTAGAATACTTCGCCGAGCAAAAGGGCCTGACGCCCGACCAGGTTCGGCAGTTGATCAAGACCTACGGCAACGATCGCGGCCGCCTTACAGAAGCAGCAAAATCGCTTCGTCTCAGTTGATCCCTGAACAAATGCACCAACACAATGCCGCGATATTTCTTCGACTTCGCGGATGCCAATGACGTATATCCGGACGATCAAGGCACCGATCTTCCAGACGTCGAAGCAGCCAAGGTCGAGGCTGCAAAGGCCTTGGCGGCGATCGTGAAAGACAAGGCAGACGGTTCTGACCGCAGCTTTGCGATGATCGTTCGCACCGAGACGGGCGAGGTTTTGCTACACGCTAGGATCAAATTCGAAATTGAGATGGCGCACTAGAGGTGAGCGGGCGTCATAGAAAATACGCACGAGCGAGCGCGTACCCAGCCAATATCAACATTGAGAGCACATAAAGAACCAGGAGCAACGGAACCACAGATGGTTCGCGATCGAAGGTGTCAGCTTCGTCCTGTTCCTCAAACAGGTTGTGATCCAGCTTGGCTTTCGTGACCACCGTATGGTCCGGCCCATTTTGCCGTCGGTCTCTCTCGAAATCCTTGTCGCGATATCCGCTCGGATCACTGGATCCTCCGGCAGGTCGCTCGGGGTCACCGCGTCAATGTCGAATAAGCCCGCCCCCTCCGGAAGAGGACGCGGCCGGGCCGATCGGTGAGAGACTTGCTGCGTTAAGATGAACCGCCGCGCCGGTCGGGTGTTACAGCAGTAAAAAGTCCCGCCGCACATGCCAGGACGGCGGGACCCGATCAAGCGACTTGCACCAGGCAGGGGGGATGCGGGGGGTGGGCTTGCCCGGTTGCGCGCGGACCCTCAGGGACCATAGGCGCATCAGTTGCCATGCGTCCACCAATCAACGGTTGGATCACTAGACTAGCTTCGCCCATCGCAACGATTTCGGGAACTGGTCAGATCATCCCGGGTCGCTATCGTCAGCATCCGAATGAAAGGAACGCAAGGCCGCCGATGACGTCCTACAAGTCACGCTGCGAGCTGATCCTCGCGGGCATCCGCGAAACGAGCAAGGAGCGCTAGGGGCGGTCATTAAAGCGATCGGGGCGAGCGGCGGAGCCGAGCCGAAATGGACATTTGGCTTCCCCCAAACCACTGCCTCACCAAGCCGTCTTTCCGAATATTCTACGGACAATCTCGTCTTCATTCGCATCAAAGCAGCGGCCGTGACTGAGAATCACTCGCCGCGGTTGCCACGACTGGAGTTTGCCTATTACGGCCCGTGCTTTCTGCCGATGCAGGAGAATTGGCAGCCGCATGCCAAAGAAGGTCCGCCCGTGCGGGTGAGCCATCCCAGTCAGCTTCGTCACCGTGCGCCAAGGCTCATCGATCATGTCCAATTCGAGATTGATGATCGTGTCTGTAAGAATCAGCGTCTTTGACGCTTGGTGGAAGAATATGAACTCTTTGAAGTAGCCGCCGGGAAACAGTGTCTGGTCCATGTCCCGCCGCCACTCCTCCGGCGGATCGGCTTCCAAATCTCGAGCGAACGTCACATCAGCATGCCGTGCGCGGGCTCTTTGGCGGACTCCGGGCGATGCCCATGTGATTGCCTCTGGAAAGACTTTCGACCACTCACGAGCGTAGTGAAACTGGTTGGGTGACACGAGGTGGCGAATTCTGCCCAAGTTCCGTAACTCTTCGGCCACCGTCGAAGCAAACTTGATGGGCGAATGAAGGAACAGATCGCCGTTGGACAGGCGCACCACCGTCATCCGAGTGGTGAATGGCAGCGGAAGTTTTATTCCTGCTACCGTCAGATATTCAAACCGATGTATAGTGTCTTTACATAGCAGAAAGGAACACAGGATAATGAAACGGGCCGTCGCTTATATCCGCGTTTCGACAGCACAGCAGGGCAAGTCTGGCCTGGGCCTGGAAGCGCAGCGGGTGGCGATTGCGAAATTCGCTGAGGCTGAAGGCTTAGCTGATCGCCGAATTTCGGGAAGTCGAGACAGGCAAAGGCGCGGACGCTTTGAACAAACGTCCCCAGCTCGCAGCGGCGTTGTCGGAAGCCAAGCGCAACGATTGCGCGGTCGTCGTCGCCAAACTCGATCGGCTGTCCCGTGATGTGGCCTTTATCTCGGCTCTTATGGCGAAGCGAACGCCGTTCATTGTCGCAGAGCTGGGCGCGGACGTATCGCCTTTCATGCTGCACATCTATGCAGCCGTTGCGGAACAGGAACGCGCAATGATTTCACAGCGCACGAAAGACGCGCTCGCAGCCGTCAAGGCCCCTGGCGTAAGGCTCGGCAATCCACAGATCCGCAAGGCTCAGAAAGCCGCTGCAGAGCGCCGTACGGCCATTGCCGACGGCTTCGCATCCAACGTCCTGCCTATTATCAGAGAAATTCAGGCAACGGGCGCATCCATGCGGGAAACGGCCGCCGGCCTCAATGCGCGGGGTATCCCGACGGCTCGCGGTGGCACATGGGCGGCAACGCAGATCAGCGATATTTTGAAGCATAGCGTGGTCTGAAGGCGCAACCGAGGGCATAGACGTGCTGCTACATCAAACAAGCGAAGGAAAAATCCCTCAGTAAACGGCGTTCCTATCTGCGGCGAGCTTCTATAGTGCCCGCGACTGTTAGTAGTTTCATTGGAGCCACGAGCCTCACCTCCCTCGGGAAGTCCTTCAGTCGCTTCAATCGTACGACGGGTAAAATACAAAACGGCCGTCACTGGCACGGTTGCTGGCCACAGCGATCCGGGGATGACCGATCTCTCGGTGGCCGAATTTCCTTCCAACTGACGGTTGGTGGACGCGTTGCAGATGATGGGCCTAAAGTTCCTGACGGTCTGCGTGCACCGGGCAAGCCCACCCCCGCATCCCCCAGCTTGGCGCAAGTCACTTGATCGGGTCCCGCCGTCATGGGGCATGTGCGGCGGGACTTTTTTGTGGTCCTGGTGGAACACTCGTCTGCGATTCACGGTTTGATCAAGCAGCAGCGTGCCCTCAGGTCAGAGGCACGCAAAAAGATAGGACTGCGACGCTTGGCCACTTGGACACAAAGAGATGAGAGAGAGCAGCGCACGTCAGATGCTGCACGGTCATTAATCGATGTCGAGCGCGCGGCCCGAGACGCAAAGACGGCTCGGCTCCGGGAGCAGCGGCTGAAGGCTGAGAAAACACCCTCCTTGGAAACACGCGATGGAACAGCTTCGCAGTGAAATGGCTGTTTGGCGGACCCCGGCTTTTGGGTAGCGCTGGCGGTCGTTCTGGTTCCCTACGGGGCCGGCGTTGCCCTGCTTCTGTGGGTAGCTAGTCCCCCGGCTCTGCAATAGGGCGGCTAAAGGGGTTTCATCTTCCCTCAATCGCTTCAATCGATGACGCCGCATAACGGTTCGTTAGGCCTGTTTGAGGCCGTGATGGGACTGTCTCCAAACGTTTATCGACCGTCTTCGAAGCGCTCGGTAGGCGGGCAGGCATGCATCATCTCCCAATGGGTGTCGCCCTCGCCATTTCGCTTGCATTAGTCGTGACGGCGATTGCCGCGAAGATCAGTCGGAAGGCTGCGGCACGCGATGCTCATCCGTCCCTGGCGATGTTCCCATGAGGGGCACGCGAGACGATGTGGAGGCGGGACCGAACATCGGGCACACCGAGCCCTAAACTGAGGGCCGTAGCATCCCCTCCTCCTTCGCAGCCTCGAAGGCCATACGTGCCTCTTCTGGTGCCCGCCAATGCCTCTGTGCAGAGCTGCACAGCCTTCTTATACTTGGGTCTCTTCTTGGTCAGATGGATTTCTGAGCCGTCGGGAAATGCCAGTGGATTCTACGTGTCATTGTCCGCTATTGACAGCCGAAGGGCATCGGCAACTTCGACTATGGCGTCTCTTATCTCTTGGTCTGTCGCGACCAAATGAGGTGCCGCCTCCCGAACCCGGCGTAACGCGACAGAAATCGATATTGTGTCCTCCCAGTCAGCCCTGTTGAGGACTGCATCAATTGCCTGCTCCAAAACTGGATTGATCCTTGCAACGCCCATCCAACCCCCCGGTTGTAAGGGTTCGATGATACTACCGTGGTCTTAAGGATCAATTCGATGTACGAAAGCGAACGGAAGGGGTCGGAAGGCTGTCCCCGCTCTTGTAGTGCCGGAATAATCACAGCGAGGCAAACATGCACCGCCAAGTTTCACTGAGGGCGACGGTTGGTCCACTTCAGGAGTTCCTTAACTCCTGCCAGTGCGTTGTTGACGTGGCACGTCACATTGGGACCTTCAGTCCTGACGTACACCGGAGGGGAGAACCAATGGGTTGCCATGAGGGGAACTTAGGGCGGCAGGATCAGGCTGCCCACACAGTCGCAGCGCCACACGCATTTAGGGCACAAATGCAAGCCCTCCCCGGTTAAGGACGCGCAGCGGTCGATCCGTCTCGGTGCAGCCACTGTCGGGGTCCGTCGCCATCCCTTCGGGGCGGCGGGCCTCCGATGATAGTTGGAGTGGACCAGAACGTCGGCCGATCTCGCGCTCCAGGGCAATGCGGGCCTTCCCTAGTGAGATCAACAGCCACTTCAAAACGGCTTCGTCCGTTTCGGCAGGTTCACCGAAGCGCCGGTCGCGTTCAACGATCCTGTCCTGTATGAAGGATTTCATACCGAGCGACAACGCTCGTCAGGATTTCCTGATGATGGGAGACTTTCCGCGCTACAATCGGGCATAAAGTCGAAGGCGTTCATAAAGAACTGCCTCCTCGAACTCGCCCTCGAGAAGAGTTCCATTGCGCTCACGCTCAGGCGCTCCGCCTGCTCGCTTCCTACTGGAATGCTTTCCTCGGCGCATACACGATCAAAGACCTGCTTCAACAGAATCAGGTCGCCAGGATAGGCAGTACCACTGGTTGAGCTGCTGCTGGTCATAGGCTGTCACCATTGGGGCGGACGCGCGGCGGGCTCCCTCTAGCCGAGCCCAATGCCAAATCGCCTAAGCTTCAAGTCGCACGACCCAGAGCGGATGAAACTACAGCCGCTTCCGTTCCCGGCAGTTCGAACAGCATGGGCAGATGGCGACACTCGGCTTCGTCCACGATCAGCTCCTCAATAGTCGCGATGGAAAGATGGCTTTTAAGGCGCAGCCGGACAACCGCCGCGAGTTTGTGAACGGGGACCGGTACCGCCCCGGCGTGATGGTCTAGCAGACTATTGATCTCGGCAACTATCTTTGGATCGGCGGCGTGGGGTAATGGTAGCATGGAAGCCTCCCCTTCGGAAAAGTAACTATAAGCCGATGGGGACGATGAGTCTGGCCGCGTACGTTTTTAACCAAACATCGTGGACAGTTCACAGCCAACACGTACTCACTCTTTGTCGGCCTGATCGATTCATCAAGAAAAGACTTATGCTCATCCGGCAACCCCTCTTCTACGGGAAGATTTAGCGCCTTGCGAAGGTAGTTGCGGATGGCTTCTGCCCTGATCCACCGTCGTACAAGGTCAGCGATAACCTTCTGCTTCCTTTTGTCGACCTCAACCATGGGCGAGCCTGCATGCTACATACAACCGAACCAGCTAGGAGCCGGACTTGTTCCTCGGGAATGTTCGGTAGAAATTTCTGAGCGGGGGATGAGTGGCTCGCGTGCCCCCCCGGCGCGCTATGCGGTTCAGTTCGAATTCCGTCCTGGCACGTGCGGCGGGAAAACCGGGGCGGCTTCTACGTCCGTCACCTATCCATCGCGAACGGCTCATGCTCGGGAAGGTGATGATGCAGCACTTCGACAAGGTTTCGCTTGTCGAATGTCTGCCCGCACATTGGACAGAATTCCAAATGCCCCGGTTCGTCGTTGTCCGGCGACCCGTGGATTTTGCCCTTCATAGTTGGCGGATTGTGCTTATCCCGTCTCACGTCGTCACCCATCATAACCTGTTGGGATAGCCCGACGGCATTTGGGGGACGATTGGCCGCTGGGCCTACCTACCGGCTGAGAGCGTTCGCCCCAGCTGGGCCGGATTATACGCCCGTTCATGCATCATTGCTAATTTAATAAAATGATCATGGTACGTTCCCCTAGGCGCCAGTGCGATCGGGCCTAGACTCGACTCCGTGCGTAAACCAGTGAGTGCAAGGGCCGCCTCGAGTTCATTCCGCCGATGCAGCCCAAGCTGGTTTCAAAGCCGCCCGAGGGCGAACACTGGATTCACGAGGTCAAGCTCGACGGCACCGCAACGTCAGTGGATGCGGATTGTTGCCCACAGCGTATATTTCCGGAACCTAATATAACCAGAAGGATTGAATGGCGGTCTCGTGAGTGCCGTTCATGCCTTTGCAGTTTGTAGAGCCGTTGATGCCGACCTTGGTGGATAAGCCTCCAGAAGGAGGCGACTGGATCCACGAGGTCAAGTTCGACGGCTACCGCTCGCAGGTCATCATCGACGAAGTGGGCACGCGAATCTTCACGCGCAACGGAACGGACTGGACGGCGAAGTATCCCGACCTGGTCGAGACGGCCAAAGGACTTGTTGTCGACAGCGCCATCATAGATGGGGAAATCATCGTTCCGAATGAAGCTGGTCTCGCCGATTACGCTGCTTTGCGGAAGGCGATTACCCGTCGCCAACATGACCTCTATTTCGTCGCCTTCGATCTCCTGCACCTCAACGGTCATGACCTACGCGACGTGCCCCTTGAACATCGGCGCGAACTGCTGGTTGGCTTGATCCCTGCGGCAAGTCGCATCCAATTCAGTGAAGCTCTTCCGGGGAGGCCAAAGCTAGCTTTCATCTACTTGATAAGGCCGGTCTGGAGGGGATGGTCTCCAAGCGCCGTCGCAGTAAGTATCGCAGCGGGCGGTCGATCAACTGGCTGAAAGTGAAGTGCTACACCGTTGACGAATATGAACTGCTCGGCGTCGACCGCGAGGCGGGCAAGCCAGCCTTCGCCCTAGCGAGATCGGCACGCGCAAATATGTCGGACCTGCTTTTCATCAATTCGAGCCTCGGGATTGGCTGTTTGCTGAGATGCATCCAAACGACGCCCTTATGGCAAGACTGAAATGCGCCCAAGAAGAGCCACCAGTTCCGCCTGACGTTTCGTTTCGGTCTTGGCGAACAGCGAGGCAAGCTGGGAGCGGATCGTGGTGCGGCTGAGGCGCCAACTGCGGGCAATTTCCAAAGGCGCATCGCCCTGAGCCAAACGCAACGCGAGGTGCGTTTCCGCGCTCGTCAAGCCAAACATCTTTTGCAGTGTCTGAGGATTTGGCCCCGACCTGTTCTCGCGGTCCAGCAACGCCACAATGCTCGTTCCGTCAGGAGCGATAAACCCGTTCTCGTCCAATATCACCGGCCTGTCGCCGCTGCTGCGGATCACTACCCACGATAGTGAGCCCGGCAGGAAATGGGCCGGAACATTCGCGATCAGCCGCCTCAAGGCCAGCGAAAGCCCGCTGGCCGTATCGGCCACTTCGCCCTGGCGCTCCAGCGTGGTTTGAGCGGCGGCGTTCCATTCGACCACTTTCCTCTCGCGGTTCAGCACGAGATAGCCGCAGCCGATGCGATCAAGCATGCCGGTTATGGATTCCAGGCTGCGTGCTCTTGGCTCCCCGACCCCTGCGCTCAGTCGATCTGATTGACGATCTGAATAGGCATAAGAGGGCCCCTTTGTATGCGCCTCACGGTCATACTTGGTCCTCATCACAATGTATCGGTTGCCAGCTGCAGCTTCAGTGTGTCTATCGATCAGAGTCATTTTCTACCCCTGCCCAAAGTTTCACCAGCCCGAAGCAAATGGATTCCTCAACCACGCTTCCACAATACGCGGTTCTATACGAACCAAATTGAAGATTGTCGTTAGCTTCGCATCCAGAAACTTATCTCGGAATGCATTTCTTAAGATTTCTTCATGCCGGCAAGCTGCCGATAGTATTCCTGCTCACCTGTTTCCGACACCACACGGCCCTCCCACGAAAGGGCAAGATTATCAGAACTTCGTACAGCTCTTTTATCTCAAAACTGACCATAAATATGGGAGATCCCCATGACCACCACCGCCACCACGCCCCGCTCAACGAGCGTTACGAGCACCACCGAGTCAGCCAAGCCGTATCGCGGACGGCGGATGTCAATTTCCCGAAAAGCTCAACCTCAGGGGGGCAGCATAGTAAGCAATCTGCCTACGGTCTGCAGGACTAGCATCAACAGAAAAAACCCAAAGAACGACCCAAGAACCCCCGCCACCATAACGGTGCGACGCCTGCCTCGCATGCTTCCTCCCTAGAAAGCGCTTCTCCCTCAGGGAGTAGACATCGCTGCTAGCTAGAAAGCCAGCTAATTGTCGTGGGGGTGTTGCTTGCTCGACCACCAGATCAGGTAGATTGATCCCATCCTAAGCACCGGGACGCGCCTGTCGCGCTCGCGGCTACGCAACTCGCGATAGGTTTTCACCTTCAGAGGCGCGACAACGCAAAGTTCACCGGCCCGGCCAAGCGCCGACTATTTGACAAGCGCGCAAATGGCATATGCTGTCAGCGTCCAAGCTGTTGGGGGCGTAGTGGCTACATGCGCTTGTGCTACCCACCCTTGAGATGGGGAAGTAACCGGCAAGCTCCTAGAAATTAGAGCATTTGAATTTGACGCGCTGGCACCGCCACCTATGACGACTTTTGGCTTGGGACACCAAGCCTGTGCGGATTTGTCTGCGCTTGTATCACTCGCACTTGCATAGTGGGTGATTTCCCAGCCGCTGACGCCGTCCTTCCCCGCTGGACCCGCAGCCCCCATTGCACCTTTAGGTCCCTGCTTGCCGGGCAGACCTTGTGGACCGACAGGCCCTTGGGGGCCAGGGGGCCCCGCCGTTGCACAGCCTACAAGTAAGGCGACACATGCGAGAGTGGTAATAATTCTCATGACCACCTCCCCGGTTTCCCGGTGAGCTTGACGACAAAAAACATTCGCCAAATCAAACGAATGTATCACCCCGCGATTGTCGTGGATAGGAACGTAATCGGCGGCTAACGGAACGTCGTATATGCGCCGTGACGACGGGCAGCCAGCAATCGTGGCGTAGAGTGTTGACGCACCTTCCTTGCGGCCTCTTTCAAGGTTATCGGGTCATCGTCCAGTATGTCTTCTCGGTTTCGCCTCATGTGAAACCCTTGCACAATTCCCAGGCGCTCGCCCGGTCATTTTTGCCCGCCCTGGGGCGCCGACAACGCTGCGTCCTTCTTCTTTTTCAAGCGCTGAGGCACTTTAGATCGGACCTCCGCTACGCCGTCAGCAGACTTCTTCCGCAATTGAGGCGTAACAAATTTGTCGGTGATGAACTGTTCCAAGCTGCCAATGAGAGGATCGAGATCCTTGAACGAAGGGTTCCAGCCACGATGGGCGGAAGCATTGCCGGCATTTATCAGCACCTCGAAATCGTCGCGTTGTGACGGGGTAATCAGGCCCGAGTCCTCCATAGTTTTTGATCTTGGCTTCAAATGCCTGCTCTGGATCGACGCCAAGAACTTCCGATGCCACATCGAAGGCAGAGCGGATCCCGATTGCTGCGAGGATATTCAGATCGTGGTCAAGAGCTTCATAAATCTGAAACAGGCAAGCTTCAGGGATAAGGCTTTGCGGGTACGCGGCGGGATGGCTAGGGATGGCTGGTAGCGAATTTCAAGTCCGGTGCCTTGGCAACAGCGCGTCGCGACTGAACGGATTCATGCGACGCGCCTTCCCGCAGCCTTTTTCCGATGAGACTTGACCGCCTCAAGCAGTTCGCGCTCGCTGGTGTGAGCATTTCGAAAAATGGCCACAACCATTACTGTCAAGATTTCGGCCGCCTGGTCCAAAGGGTCGAGATGCTCATCCGCGCAGACCTGATCGAACACGCGTTCGCAAATAGCCAGATCATGAGGGCTGAGGCAGGTGCGATTGAAATGCCGACGCAGCATCTGTGCGAACCTTTTCAGGGCCCGCTACCGTGCTTGCGGCGGGCTTTTTGCTGATGAACCGCTGAAGCGATGGCTGTTTGAATGACAATGTCATCCGCAGTGCATAGGAATCAATTTACTTGGTTCCTGACTGCTCCGTTATTAAGCCCAGCATAAGCGCACACTCACGGGCTTTATATTGTCCGGTAATCATAAGTCTATAGTAATCCTGCCGCTTGTTTTCCGGGACGTGAAATCCGCGCCGAAATTCGGCTGCCTCTTTCGGAGTTCGAGTGCAACCGAGTTTGCTGGCGGTGACTTTCAAACTCGCCAGTGAGCATCCGACCTTTGCCGCAATGTTTTTCAACGGCTCGTTGTTACCGTATCCATCCAGAATTATCCTGCGACGAGCTTCGCTGTTGAGCCTAGTGGCCATTTTGGTGGTCCTCAACTGATATTCCACGATGCCCGATTCTATACGCACCAGGTTGAAGAGTGTCGTTGGCGTCGCATCCAGAAACTTATCTCGCAATGCATTTCTTGCCGTAATCCAGCGTGATCGCCGTTTCACTCGACTCGAGTTCACCAGTCTTGCCAGATGCCCGAAGTACACCACATGATTGAGACGGGCATGGGCATACCCGATTCGGATATGGCACCACGCGATGGACACTAAGAGGCAAGACGAGGTCCGTGCGGGGCAGCCGCGGGACCGTGATCGGCGTCGTTGGCCGCGCGAAGATCAACCCCACAATGAGGACGCTCCATCGCCCGCGCCGGCGTTCGAACCTCTGCCCTTTTCGACGCTGGAACTGGCGCCAGAGGATCAGTTCGCCGCTTGGCAAGCGCATATGGCGCCGCTTGTCGAGGTCAGGTTGCCCGATGACAAATCGTTGAACGATGGCTTTCCCGCCGACCACACGGCTTGGAATCTCGGTGGCATGCTGATGATTCAACAGCGCGCGCCGGCACATAGCTTCATGCGTTCCGCCGCGAAGCTCCGATCCAGTTCGATCGATCACTGGTATATCGTCTTGCCTCGTACCGGCCGGTCGTGGACGGAGATCGATCGCCGCGTTGCGGAAAACCAGCCGGGCAAGTTGGAGATCAGATCACTTGGCTATCCGTTTCGCGGGAGGGTAACGGACTCGGAAAGTCTCGTTCTCTATCTGCCGCGTGATTTGTTCTCTGATGCGGCGTCAACCCTCGATGCAAAGAACAATTCAATTCTGTCCGGTAACTTTGCCAACCTTTTGGTCGACTACGTCAACAGCATCGAAGCAAGGCTGCGCAGTCTCACCGCTGACGATCTACCCCGCATTGTGCACGTAACACGCAGCATGATCATTGCCTGCCTCGGGCCTCCGGCCGAACAGGCTGCGGCCGCCGAACAATTGAGAAGTGTCGCCCTAATGGAGCGAGCGCGTCGATACGTCCAAAACAATTTGGATGCAGCTCATCTCACACCGGATTCAATGTGCCGGGCGCTCGGCGTATCGCGCTCTCGTCTCTATCAGGTGTTCGAACCGAGCGGTGGCGTTCTCCATTACATACAAAGTCGCCGCCTTATGGCAGCCCATGTTGCGCTTAGCGATCCAGCGGACAGCCGGCGCATTGTTGAAATTGCTGAGGCCTTTGGGTTTAGTTCAGCGGCTAATTTCAGCCGAGCATTCAGCAAGGAATTCGGTTACAGCCCCCGCGAAGGCCGCAGTACTGTGGTATTGCCGCGCCCCGCCCACTCTGTTTCGCATGCCGGAGACAAGGAGGCCTCTTCCTTTGAAGGTTGGCTCAAGGCGCTCGGAAACTGATTACAGGATCGCGAAGCTGATGGGGCTGACTCAGAAGAGGGGTTGCCCGGGGCGGCGAAGGTCACGCCACCTCATGGATCACAATATCTTCGTGTCGCGCCTACTGCGCATCAATCACACAGCTGATTCTGGCCAATTCACGGTTTGTTAACGAACTGTGACGGTTTCATCGTTATCGATAATTTGCCGCCAATCACGGCGGAGAATACATGGAACTAGGCTGCGGGCGGCTCTTATTAAGACTGCGATTTGAAAGTTTGCCAAGCTCGACAGTTATGCTATTTTTAGACTGGGGGTCGCGAGTCTGCACCGCCTATGGAGGTGGTTCTTGCCCTCAGAGGCTTCAGGCGTCGGCACGGAGAGTGAGGGGCCTTCATCGAGCGATGCTCCAAGTGTCGGCGAAGGCGTTCTCGCAGACCTTTTGGCGAACACGACCGAACTTTTGTCGTTCTATGACCGTGACTTTCGCCTGACGCACTACGCGGCCAGGCTCAAAGGCGTGTACGGAGGCGCGGTAGCGCCAGGCGCCGCCGTCTGGGAGATCTACCCGAGCTTTCTCGATACGAGCTATCGCGACGAATTTCTTCGTGTGTTCCAGGGTGGCTCTCCGGCAAGCATCGACTTGCCGCGATCATCGGGCGGAGCGCACCGGTCCGTTTTTGTGTTCACCACGGCAAATGGTGCGGGAATCATCGAATTAAGGGAGGACGGCGGGCGGAGCGCAGCGGAGGAACAAGAGCATATAGTTCTACTCCATCAGGCGACGCACGACGTGCTAACCGGACTGCAGAATCGGCGGCGATTCGGCGAGCGGCTGCAGCAGGCAATGGCGGCCCTCGGCGGATCAAAGCCGAAAGCCGCCCTTCTGCAAATCGACCTTGACGATTTCAAAGCGGTCAACGACACGCTCGGCCATGGAGCAGGCGACACTCTTCTTCAACTCGCGGCGGGTCGTATCCGCGACGCACTGCAGGACGGCGAATCCGCATACCGGTATGCCGGCGATGAGTTCGCTGTCATCCAATTGGGAAAGGAGCAGCCAGCAGAGGCTGAGCGCCTCGCCGGATCGCTAGTCGACGCGTTCAAAGACCCGTTCGTCATCAACGGCATTCCCGTGTTCGTCGGCTCGAGTATCGGAATTGCTTTCGGGCCGGAGCACGGGACCGATGGCGAACAGTTGATGAAAGCCGCTGACATTGCTCTTTACGCAGCCAAGACAGATGGACGCGGCTGCGCTCGAACATTCAACCGTTCGATGCTGCTCTTGCTCGAGCAACGCGAGAATCTCAGGCGCAGCCTTCGAACCGCTCTGGAGCGCGGCGAGCTTTATCTGGAGTATCAGCCGCTCATTCGGCCTCCCTCGTCAGTGACCGGTTTCGAAGCGCTGCTGCGGTGGCGGCACCCCGAGGTCGGAATCATTCCACCCAACGTGTTCATACCGATCGCCGAAGCCGACGGTCTGATGGACGAGATTGGACGATGGGTGCTCGAGGAAGCCTGTCGCCAGGCGTTGACGTGGCCTTCCTCGCTGACAGTCGCAGTGAACCTGTCGCCGGCTCAGTTCCTCAGCGGTTCGCTGACGGACACCGTCGCTCAGGTCGTCGACGCAGTTGGGATTGAAGCCGACAGACTTGAACTTGAGATAACCGAGAGGGTTCTACTTGAGAAGACGATCGACAATATAGACACATTGAATACGCTGAATGTCTTGGGAATACGAATATCTCTAGACGATTTTGGAACATACTATTCTTCGTTGAGCTACCTTAAAAATTTTCCCTTCGATACGTTGAAGATAGATCAGTACTTTATTGCGGACTTGGAGACCGATCTCAAAAGCCAAACGATCGTGCGATCGATCATGAATCTGGCGCACGGCCTCGGGATAAATGTCACTGCCGAGGGGGTCGAGACCCCGGCACAGGCACGGTGGCTGATCAAGGAGAATTGCGATTGCCTGCAAGGCAACTTCCTGGGAAAGCCGCTTGGAGCCGAGGCGATCAGCGGTTTCATCAGGCGGTCCCCGCTGAGGGTGGTACGCGCGATGGAGGAATCAAAACAAGCGCTCTAGCGCCTTGCGCCCTTCGTTAACGGTGAGGCGGAGATTTGTAGAACGATCGAGGCAGATACCGCGCAATTCTTCGAGTCGGTGCGAGACTGACTCATTACGGGCGCGGGAAATTTTTCATCGCGGAGGCCATCACCCCGCGAGAGCTCAATACTGATGGAACAAATGAGGATGCCGATGGGACCTGTTCATCATGACCTAGCTGGCGAGCCGACTTTTGAGCCGATGATCCAGATCGACATGGAAATCAAAGCGTTTGTCTCCGCTTGGAAACATTGCGATTATGTCTCGACATACGTGGCCCGGATGATCAGTCAAAACAGGTCAGACTCGGTCCACCATTCAAATCTCTTTTCCTCTGCCTTCAACGAATTGCTGGAAGTCGCCTTTCGTACTCGCCATGCCGACGGCGAACTGGCATGCAGGGTGTCTCGCCATGGCGCGACGGATAGGATCGAGTTGACATTTCCTTGCGTGCCAGAGGAGCGCCAATTCTACGAAGAAGCCGTGTCGCAGTTCGTAGGAATAGAGGCCAGAGAGCGGTATCTCAATTCGGTATCTGGGGATCTCGCGCCGAGCCGCGAGGTCGTACTCCTGGAACTGGCTGTTGACTACAACGCGACACTCTGGATCGAGGACGCCGACGGCGATGCAATCAAGCTTGTCGTGGACCTTCCGCTTGAGGGCTTGCAACATTGAGCCCTTACGACCTTCTCCCGCGCTTCAAGACGCAATACGACGCCAATAACCAGGAGTTCTCCATTTCGGGAGTGGTCCGGCCTCAGGCGATCGATGAACTTGGGCCGAGCATAGCATTGCTCCGCGATGCGATCGGCCATGTGCGCGGCGTTCTCTACGTCAATGTCAGGCGCCTGACGCAGATGAACAACGCTGCGTTTCACAGCTTTTCGAGGATCATCATCGACGCTTGTCGCGCTCGACCCGATCTCAAATTCGTGGTCATCACGTCAAGTGTCGTCGGATGGACCTCGCGAAAATTCGGTCGCCTGAGCGCAATCGAACCGAACATCACGGTCGAGGAGTATGACACCGAATTCTATCCCGGGCAGGGTTTCCTTGAGGAAGGCGGGTTCGTACCCATCCTGCGCACTCAGACAAAGTTGACCTGGCGCCACGAGCGCGCAATCTTGCCGCGACACGGCATGAGGTCCGGGATCGTCATGGCTGACATCTGTTGCGGGATCGGTGATTTCGCCGTGCTCGCGCAGAAGGAGTTCCAGCCGTCGCGGATCGTCGCCCTCGACCACTCCATATCAAGCCTGACCTATGCTCGACGAGTGATGCGGGAGTTCGACATCCGGGGCATCGAATATACCTATGGCGATGCGTCGGAGATGCTGCTCGACGAAGCGCAGTTCGACCTGGTCACCTGCCGACATTCCCTTCAAATCTTCAATCGACCTGAACTCATTCTCAAGGAGCTCTACCGCATCTGCAAGCCAGGCGGGCGGGTCTATATCACCAACGAGAAGAATTCGCATTGCCTCGGCGAGCCGCGCGCCGAAAGCATTCGTTGGACCTACAACGAGGTGGCGAAGCTGTTCGGGCATTTCGAGATGGACGTCGAGCTTGGACCCAAGAGCCGGCGATACCTGATCGAAGCCGGATTTGAAGACATCCGTGTGGAGACCTTCATGGTCACTAACCTGGACGGGGATCCGCAGGACTTCGCCGATGTCATTGCGGCCTGGGCGGATGTCTATGCGGGCGAGATGGCGACCAGACGCGGCGATGGACCGGAGTTCGTCGCACGGTTTCGGCAAGGCTTCCAGGACCACATTTTCGTTGCGCTCCACCCCAAGGGTTATGCGGGTTGGCCGATCTGGGTGGCATCGGGGCGGCGGCCGCAATGAAAGCCGATGATGAGCAAACACCGCGATTCGGCCTGCGCTCCTTTCGAGCGAAATTCGTATTGGTCGTTGGCGGCGCCGTGCTGTTCGACCTCCTGCTGAGCGGTGGCCTGGCGCTTTGGAATGTTCAAACACTGTCGCGCGACGCCACATCCGAAGTCGGTGAGGGCCTGACGACCGCAAACCAAGAATACATTCGTTCCTATGCCGAATCGACAGCGTTAAGCGTCGACCTGCTGCTCGATCGAGTCCATGGGGACGTCAAGGCGCTGGCGGGCGTGCTGCAGGCCCAGATCGACGATCCAAGCAGGCAACAACAGGTCGGGGCCACGCTTTCGAAGGAGGTGCCCGGCTCCGTGAGGGTCGTCTACGACGCACAGGGCGATTGGGCACAGAACCTGCCGGGAGCGCCTTCCGTGGTCAGCGTCTGGGGCTACCTGCTGGGCGCCGACCACAGTCCAATGCCAAGCGTTCAGCGGGAAATAGAAGACAGCACCGTGTTGGACCTCATTGCGCCGACGCTCATGGCCAGCGGGTCGTCCAAACTGCAAATGTACTATATTGGTCCAAAGGAACGGCCGATCTTCAGGACCGTACCGTATACGGACCAGGCACAGACCTTCGACCGGCTCTATCCAGGCCACAACAAGGCGGAGTTCTGGGAGTTTTTCTTTCCGGGAATCTATGGGTCATGGCAGCAATGGGCCAAGAATCCAGCCTCGCGTCCGGTCCCTGACGATATCACCCAGACAGCGCCTTACACCGATGCGATCACGGGAAAGCTAATCGTCAGCTTTTTCCACCCGCTGTGGACGCGTGATCGCACCGGTATCGCTGGTACGGCGGGAGCAGACATCACTCTCGATCAACTCGCGGAAGTCGTCGAACGTGTGAAGATCGCTGAGACCGGGTTCGGCTTTCTCACAATGTCGACTGGCAACGTGGTGGCGATCAATCCGTCAGGCCAGGCAATCATCGGCCTGACTTCATCGAGCGATGCGGGCACCCAGGGCGTCACCGGCCTGGAGAGGTCCCTGCGGGGAAGTACGCAGCCGGCTATCGCGTCGCTGCCTCTCGACCAGAACAATGATGGTGTCATTCAGCATGTCATGCTCGGCGACAAGGGCGAACGCGTACCCTACATTGTTGTCCTCAAAAGATTGAAGCCGACCAATCTGTGGAGTTCGGGACCGATCAAGTCCGAAATGATGTCGGTCGGGATCGTCGTTCCCGAACGAGAGATCTATGCGTCCCTGTTCGCCGCGCAGAAGAGTATTTCCCGCGCAACCAACCGTATCCTGCTCTTTCAGATCGCCGCGATCGTCGTTTCGCTTCTGATTGTTTTTGCCGCCGTGCTTGGAATTTCGAAGCGGATCACCGCGGGCCTCAGAGCGCTTGCCAGCGCCGCCCAGCGGCTCCAGTCCAAAGACTATTCAGTCCGCGTGAGCATCCCAACGCGCGACGAAGTTGGAGCGGCAGGGGTCGCTTTCAACCGCATGGCTGAGCAGATCAGCTTTCACACGGAAAACCTCGAGCAACTCGTCGACGAACGAACCAGGGAACTTGGGGACGCAAATCACGAGATTTCCGCACTCAACGAAAAGCTGCAGGACGAGAACGTTCGCCTTGGTGCCGAACTCGCGGTCGCCAGACAGATCCAGATGATGGTCCTGCCGAAACAATTCGAACTAGAAGCGATTCCGGGGCTGGAGATCGCAGCCTACATGCGGCCGGCCGACGAGGTCGGCGGCGACTATTACGACGTCCTGCAGAACGGGCCACGGGTCAAGATCGGCATCGGCGACGTGACCGGTCATGGTCTCGAGAGCGGCGTGCTGATGCTGATGGTCCAATCCGTTGCACGTGCGCTGCAGGAGACCAACGAGGGGGACCCGCACCAGTTTCTGGATCGATTGAACAGGGCAATCTACAAAAACATCGAGCGGACGAACACCGGCAAGCATCTCTCGTTGGCCTTTCTTGACTTCGAGGATGAGCGGGTAACGCTATCCGGCCAGCATGAGGACGTTCTCGTCTTGCGTGCGGATGGGGAAGTTGAACGTATCGATACAATTGATCTTGGTCTGCCGGTTGGCTTGGAGAATGACATCTCGAAGTTCATTGCCACGCGTGACATCCTGTTCGGGAGCGGCGACGTGATCGTGCTGCACACAGACGGTGTGACCGAGGCCGAAGCCCAAGACAGAGAATTGTTCGGGTTCGAGCGCCTCTGCCAGAGCGCACAAAAACGTCACGGCAGCAGCGCCGAGGACATCAAAACCGGGATCATCGACGATCTGATGGCCCATATCGGGGTCCAGAAGATCCACGACGACATCACCCTCGTGATCATAAGGCACAAATAGCCATGACAACGCTGTTCGGTACTCCTGACATTGCAATCGGGATGAAGGAGAGCGCCAGTCGCGTGCGGCTGTACGACGGACCTCTCGACTTGAGTTGGCGTCATTGTGCTACGACCGCGGACTTCATCGCCGATCTTTTCGCGTTGCGCTTCCGGTCGTCCCGCAATGACTACATAGAAGTGCGGCACAGTATCGGATATCTGGTCAACGAACTCATCGAAAATGCCGTCAAGTTTCGCGCACCAGGTGAGATCTTGATCGAGGCGTCGATGGATTCGGAGTGCTTCAAGCTCAAAGTGTCGAATGACGTCGATGGTGAAGATGCCTCTAAGTTCCAAAGTCTCCTGGCGGATCTCACGGTTGGCGACCCCAAGGACCTGCTGATACAGCGAATTGAAGAGAATGCCGCCAACCCCGACATGTCAGGCTCCGGACTTGGATTGCTGACCTTGATGAGCGATTACGGCGCACGCCTGGCTTGGATATTCAGCGCCGCCGACGAAAGCGATCGGCTTTGCGTGGAGACATATGCCTCTATTCCGATCTCGCAAATTCACAACTAGAAGAAACGAAGCCAGGCTATGGAAATCAAGACAGACGACTACCGTGTGTGGACTGAAGGAAGCGAAATTTTCTTCGACGGTGCAATGCGGCTTGCCAGTTCCGAGGCCGGTGCGCCTATCACGGCGTTGGCGACCAGTGTTCTTGCCTCTAATCCCGCTTCCATTACGCTCAATCTGAAGGACCTTCACTTTCTAAACTCTTCCGGCATCAACCTGCTGGCGAAATTTACCATCGAGGTGCGCAAGCATCCCGATGTTCGACTCGTCGTGCGTGGAACGCCAGACATACCCTGGCAATCGAAATCATTGCCGAATCTGAAGAAGCTGCATCCCGCTGTGGTGCTTTTGATGGACTGACGAAGGTCGTCCGAAATTAGCCAAAGGACGGCGTGCAAGCGCGCTGCAAGAGCGAGATATGTACGCCCGGATAAGTATTCGGATGCGAAGCTAACGACAATTCGGCCACGTGCGCAGATGCTCGCAATGGCTTGGCGGGGGCTGGCACAGGCGGCAGGCGTCCGGGTTGGGGGGATGTCGGGCCGCCTGTGCCGATTAGCCGTCGCTGCGCAGTCAAAGGTGGCGTCATTGAGTAAGCGTGCCAAGGTCAACGGTGGCCGGCTGGAGTTCATTCCGCCACAGATCCCGACTTGGGTCGAGCAGCCGCCCGAAGATGGGGGATGGGTTCACGAGATCAATCTTGACGGCTACCGAACGCAGCTCATCATCGACAAAGACGGCGTGCGTCTTTACAACAAGAACGGCCGTGACTGGACCACGAAATACTGGCCCATCGCGCTGGCTGTCGAGCTGCCATGCCGGGCTGCCATTATCGACGGCGAGGTCATTGTGCCAGGCGACCAGGGCGCTCCCGATTACCCCGCGCTGGAAGCCACGATCTGGAACGAACCCAGCCGGCTGGTGTTCGTCGCGTTCGACATCCTCCATCTCGACGGTCGCAATCTAGCCTCCTTGCCCCTGCTGCAGCGCAAGCAGGCGCTGTGGCAACTGGTTGAGCACGGCCTCGGCAAGATCCAGTACAGCGAGCATTTCGAGGACAGTGCGCTAGCGATCTTCCGCGCGATCGAGAAGATGGGGCTCGAGAGCATCATCTCGAAGCACGCCGACAGCCGCTACAGGAGTGGACCGTCGAACACATGGCTGAAGGCCAAATATTTCGAAGAAGCCGATTTCTGAGCGTCGACGACCGCCTCTGGCGCAACCGCAAGCTGAGCCCAAGCGTTGTAGATGCTCATCGATGCTCGCTTCCACATTCACGAGGACACGGGTGAGCGCTACCTCCCGACGCCGCTCGCCGAGGCGATCGAGCAGGAGATGGATAGCGACGAGCTGGCGATCTCAGACTCGACGCCGCTTTGACGCTTCGGCGCCGCCCCGCCTGGGCGTCAACTTCGGACACCGAACCCTCGTCGGAGCACGCCCGTACACTCGTTGGGCAGATGATCTCAGACCCTGAGCAGCCGGCGGACCAGTAGCCGATGATCGAAAACGGCAACGTCCATCTGCCGAAGGAGGCCCACTGGAAAGATGACTTCCTGCTCGAAATCTTGGCGTTGCCGCACGGCGAGCACGACGACATAGATCGATCCCATTACGCAGGCACTGATCTGGATGAAGGACGACGTAGAGCCACGCTATGCCGCGATCTGTCATGTGCAGATTTGCTAATTAAAAGAGTGGATCAGATCGAGCGAGGTGACGGTGACAGCCAGACGAGCTTGCACGCTGAGAGGCTGGGAGCGTTCGTTCCCATAAGTGTGGCGTCATTGGTTCGGCCACTGGCGAGGACAGCGGGAACTTGCTACTCTCCACCTCATGATCGCTGCGTCTGCTTTGCGGTAGGAGGTCGTGAACGAGTGGAATGCATGGGCGGGCGCAGCCGGTCAGGTTTGAAGCGCCCAACGCGTATGGGCAGAGCGAGGTACGGCCGCTCCATGACGACGCTTTACCCGCCGCGACTGATCGTCGTTGATGATGAGGAGGGCGTGCGAGAAACGCTCGCCGAGTATCTCGGCCAGCAGGGCTTTGACGTAAGGACCGCGGAGGGTGGTCGGGCACTCGACGCTCATCTGGCAGCCGCCCCTGCGGATCTCATCATGCTTGACGTCAACATGCCTGGCGAAGATGGCTTTGCCATCGCGCGCCGCTTGCGCGGGACCAGCTCGGTGCCGATCATAATGGTCACGGCTGCCGGTCACGTGATCGACCGCGTCGTCGGGCTTGAGATCGGCGCCGATGACTACATTACGAAGCCGTTCGACCTGCGGGAACTGCACTCGCGGCTTAGGGCGGTTTTGCGGCGGCTCAAGACAGGCAACGCGGGTGACTTGCCCAATGCGGGACCAGTTGCCGGGGCCAATCGGATGGCGTCGCAGAAAGAAAGGCTGATTCCATTCGGAAGGGTGATGCTCGATCTTTCCGGGCATTGCCTGGTGGCTTCCGATGGCCAGAGGCAGCGCCTGACGTCAATGGAAACAGACCTCTTGAGAGTATTCGTGGAAAACCCGCATCGCGTACTCAGCCGCGAACACCTTTTCGAGTGCGCTTACGTCCGCGCAACCGAACCTTTCAACCGAAGCATCGATATCCGCATCACGCGGTTGCGTCGCAAAATCGAGATCGACCCGGCCAAGCCCGAAGTCATTCGGACCATCCGCGGTGTAGGTTACCTATTTGCCCCACCCCAGACGCCCGAATGATGGATGAACCCCTGGACCTGGTTGAACAGGTGGTCACAGGCGCTGGAGCGGGCCAAACGAGCAATTTCGACGCGCCAGATATTCGCGTTCTGCGCGCCCTCCTCGACGCGATGCCGGCCTGGGCCGTATTCGTCGATCGCAATAACACCTATCGATATGCAAACGGCAAATTTCTCGAGTTCGTGAAGCTACCGATGGATCGGATCATCGGGCAGCACATGGCCGATGTGCTCGGACAGCCGGTGTATGAGTCCTACTCGGGAATCGCGGCGAAGGTCTATTCTGGAGACAGAGTTCGCTGGGAAGATTGGGCGCACTATGGCGAGCTGGGCAGGCGCTATATTCAAGAGAACTTCGTTCCCTTCATGTCCGCCAGCGGACAAATCCAGGGCGTCATAGCAATCGGTCTCGACCTCACAGAACACAAGCTACGCGAGCGCGAGCTCGCCGAGCGGCTCGAAGCGCAGACCGCAGTGGAAACCATGTCCTCCGCGATCATCGCATCCGCGCTCGACTGCGTTATCGTTATCGACGAAGACGGCCGCGTCGTCGAATTCAATCCCGCCGCCGAGACGGCCTTCGGCTATAGCCGCGAAGCGGTTGTCGGCAAGCCGATCGCTGAATTGATCGTTCCTGAGCACCTGCGTGCTCGACACCATGCCGGCATGGAACGTTACATGGTCACCGGTGAAGCGGCGGTCCTAGGCCGCCGGTTTGAGATCGAAGCAATGCGTTCCGACGGTTCCTTGCTTCCGGTAGAACTAGCGATAACGGACGTGCGGCTCCCAGACCGCAGGTTGTTCACGGCTCATATTCGTAACTTGACCGAGGTCCGCCGTGCCCAGGAGGAGATCGAGCGACAGCGCGACGCGCTGCATCAGAGCGAGAAGCTTGCGGCTCTAGGCTCGCTGCTCGCCGGTGTCGCGCATGAGCTCAACAACCCGCTTTCAATTGTCACCGGTCAGGCGCTCATGCTGCGTGAAGCTGCCAACTCTTCGCCGCTACGCGATGCCGACCTCCACAAGATCGCCGAGCGCGGTGCAAAAATCGAAGCCGCGGCGGAGCGCTGTGCCCGAATAGTGCGCACTTTTCTCGCCATGGCCCGTCAGCGCGCAGGCGAGCGGCGTGAGGTTGACCTTTCCACTTTGGTTGATGGGGCGATAGACCTTCTTTCCTATGGCCTCAAAACGGGTGGCATCGAACTTGGCAAAGACGTCCAGCCCGGCCTGCCGCGCGTCTGGGCCGATGGCGACCAGATCCATCAGGTTCTGGTTAATCTCGTCCTCAACGCCCAACAGGCGCTCGAGGAAATCTCTGGCCCGCGCCGGATCACCGTGGCCGTTCGGAACGATCCTGCCAGATCCACAGTCGCCCTGACCGTCAGCGACAACGGCCCGGGCGTTCCGGAGCAGATCCGCAATCGCATTTTCGATCCGTTCTTCACCACGAAGCCGCAAGGTGTTGGTACGGGTATCGGCTTGGCCGTTTCCCGGGGTCTGATCGAGGCCCAAGGGGGAAGCCTGGTTCTGCAGGCATCACAATTGGGCCGGGGCGCCTCTTTCCTCGTCGAGATCCCGGTCGGTGCAGCCGCGATGTTGGCAATCGAAAGAATTCCTGAACCGATCGACAAGACGACGCCCGAACCCAATGTCCGGCGGGCTCTTGTCGTTGACGACGAAGACGAAATCGCAGGTATTCTTGCTGAACTCCTCGACCGGGAGGGTTTCACCTGCGACTTATCACCGAGTGGCGAGGACGCGAAAGAGCTTGTGCGCACCAATGACTATGACGTCATCCTTTGCGACATCCGAATGGCCGATGGTGATGGGCCGTCATTTTTTTACTGGCTTCAGGAGGCGAAGCCTCATCTTGCACGCCGCATTGGCTTTGTCACCGGCGATACACTTGGCCCGGCCGCCGGCCGGTTCCTCGAGCGGACCGGGTGCCCGGTTATCGAGAAGCCGTTCCGCCCGGAGGACGTGTCCCGCCTGGTCCGGCTTCTTGCAGATGACACGTAACTCCGCCCTGAATTGCGTCGATGCGAAATCCTATGCGAACACGCCCACTGCTCGATCGTAAAAATGGTCGAGAGCGCAACGCCTGGCGGCAAGCCGGGCGGCTTCAAGCAATTCCTCGCGACCAAGGCGCCGTCGCTGTAGGCGTGAGATGACCACGCGCGCAATCATTTCGGCGTCGCGCCTTGGCTCCGCTGCTGTGTTAGCTTTGTTTGGCACATGCCGTATTCGCCCTAAGAGAACGCTCCGCTATCCTGAGTGTCCGACAAGCAGGCTGACATGGAGATGAGCCGCGCAAAATCGCGTTCGCGGCAGGAGCTGGATTTCACTCTAGCGGGGTATCCGCAGCGACTCATTTGGGAGTTGGCAAGCCGGCAGTGTTCTGATGTTGTCAATGAGCCGTGTTTGACCGAGCCAGGCGGCTGCGAGCAGGCGGACCGGCTGATCGATGCTTGCTATCGGTTGCAGATCTGCCTCGCCACGGAGTTCCAGGTACTCGACCTGGCGATAGCCTGCGGACAGGATCGCTGCGCGCGCTTCGGCAAGCGTTGGCAGGACCGGAGAGCCGTTCGAGAGCCCCTCCGCCGTATCGCGCAGGACCGATGCGAGCCTTGGGGCAACGGCGCGCTCTGCCGGCGAGAGCCGGAGATTGCGCGATGACAAGGCGAGACCATCGGCTTCCCGGACTGTCGGACAGGGGACGATGGTGATCGGAATGTCCAGGTCCCGGACCATGCGCCTGATAAGTAGAAGCTGCTGAAAGTCCTTCTCTCCGAAAAAGGCAAAATCAGCGCCGGTCTGCAGAAAGAGCTTGGCAACGACGGTCGCCACCCCATCGAAATGGCCAGGCCGGAACGCACCGCACAGGCCTTCGCTGACGCCGGACACGGACACGGTCGTGGTGAAGCCGTCAGGATACATCTCAGTCGCGTTCGGAACATAGAGCAGGTGTGCGCCCAACGGAGTGAGTTTTGCAGCGTCTTCGTTTTCGGTGCGGGGATAGGCGGCAAGATCCGCGGCATTGTTGAACTGCTTGGGATTGACGAACAGCGTCACGATCACACGATCGGCCTTTTGAAGCGCACAACGCACGAGACTCAAATGCCCTTCATGCAAGGCTCCCATAGTGGGCACCACGGCGATACTGGCACCAGAACGGCGCCATCCCGCCACAACGGCACGAAGTTCGACAATGGTGCGGACAATCGGCACGCTCATGGGACATCTTCTCCGGCCTTCGGCGCATCGGCGAAGAGATGTTCGGCGGCTGGAAAGCGCCCTTCCCGCACATCAGCCGCGTAGGCCGCAATGGCAGCTTCGGCCGCTGAGCCCAGTTCAGCATAGCGCTTGACGAATTTCGGCCGAAAACCGGTGAACATGCCCAAGATGTCGTCGATCACAAGAATCTGCCCATCGCAGGCGTCCGAGGCACCGATGCCGATCGTGGGAATTGTGGCTCTCTCGGTTATTCTCCGTGCGAGCGGCTCCGTGACCTTTTCCAGCACTATGCTGAACGCGCCGGCCTCGGCAACAGCAATGGCGTCGCGAAAAATCCTGTCGCCATCTCCGCCCCTGCCCTGGACTTTATAGCCCCCGAACACATTGACCGATTGCGGCGTCAGCCCGACGTGGGCCATGATGGGAATCCCGCGAGCAGTGAGAAAGCGGATCGTCTCAACCACGCTCTCGCCGCCCTCCAGCTTGACGGCGGCGCATCCGGTTTCCGCCATGAGCCGCGCGCCGTTGCGAAAGGCCTGTTCGGGGCCTTCTTCATAGGAGCCGAACGGCATGTCAACGACCATCAACGCGCGCTCAAGACCGCGTCGCACGGCCTTGCCATGCATGATCATCATGTCGAGTGTGACGCCGAGGGTCGAGGGCAGACCGTGAAGCACCATGCCGACACTGTCGCCGACCAGCACGACGTCGCAATATTTGTCGACGAGCTGCGCAACGGGTGTGGTGTAGGCGGTCAAGCAGACGACCGGATCCTTGCCCTTGCTGGCCGCGATGTCCGGCGGCGTCAACGCCTTCGTTTCTACCGCCACACTCATCGGCACATTTCCCATGCGTCAGGTTTAAGCGGTCAACGGTTTTGCATAGTTTTGTGCAGGTGCGAAGGCCAAAATCAAACCGCATCGGAAAAGTTGGTGCGTTGCGAAGCGCTTCAAACCAAGGGCTGAAGGCCGCCATTTTCTGCTGCTTCGGCCGAGTTTCGCAGCACCCTTATTGTGATTGTTTTGAGCAATCAGCGTGGTGGCGGTCTCAGGGGTGTGCTTCGGCCGAGCCACGCAGGCGCATCAACGCCGCATTTAGAATCGGTTTTCGGAAAATTCGTCTTGCAGCATCAATTTTCATGAAATAGGATCGTTTTTCATTAGTGTTTGGCTGAGTTGCACTAAAATACGAAGAAAGGATCCGCTTTTCATGTCTGTGGCGCAACAGCACCAATTTTCAGGTCCTGTTATCGTTTTTCAGGAAATCCGCCTTCCGGAGATGGTGACCCCGGCCGGATACAGCGCGCTGATCGGAGCCTACGAGCTCGCCGTGCCCTTGCCCCGGACGCTGTCGGCCACTGGCGAGCATCATCGCATTACGGACCGGGATGGTTGGCGGATCATGACGCCCCGCCATGCCCCACATCCAACACTCGAAGGCCACCTGACCTTCGCGCTCAAGTACGAGGGGCTCGACCTTGCCGTCCTCAAGCGGCTCTTCCAGGTGACCGGTCCCGCGCCGATCGAGGCGCTCGTCCGTGAAAGCCCCACAGGCAGTTATGCCCGCCGCATCTGGTTTCTATATGAATGGCTGACGGGCACGCGTCTCGATCTGCCGGACGCGGAGGCCGGACGATACGTTCCGGTTGTCGATCCCGAGCTGCAGTGGCCCGGATCCGAGAAGACCGCTTCGCGCTACCGCCTAAGGGACAATCTCCCCGGCACGCCTGAGTTCTGCCCGCTGGTGTTCCGAACCAAGACTCTCGAAAAATTCATCGGCCTTGAACTACCGCGGCGCGCGGAGGCAATCATAGCGAACGTGCCGCGCGACCTTCTTGCTCGGACCGCCGCCTTTCTTTTGCTCAAAGACTCGCGATCAAGCTATGCGATCGAGGGCGAGCGCCCGCCGCAAGATCGCATCCAGCGCTGGGGCCGCGCCATCGGCGAAGCCGGCCGCTGGCCGGTCGATCGCGATGAGCTGCTGCGTCTGCAAAGAATTGTATTTGGCGACGCCCGTTTCGTAAGACTTGGCTTCCGAAAAGAAGGAGGCTTTGTCGGTGAGCATGACCGAGACAACGGCACGCCCCTGCCCGATCACATCAGCGCTCGGCCCGAGGACCTGCCGCGGCTAATCGATGGAATGGCGGCCTTCGATCAGGGCCCCGCGAAAAACCTTGATGCAGTCATAGCCGCCGCAATCCTCGCCTTCGGCTTTGTCTACATCCACCCGTTCGAGGACGGAAACGGCCGCATTCACCGCTACCTGATCCACCACGTCCTTGCCATGCGCGGCTTCAATCCGCCGGGAGTGGTCTTTCCCGTCTCGGCCGCGATCCTGGACCAAATCAACGAGTACAGGGGCGTGCTCGAGAGCTATTCGCAGCGCCTTCTGCCGTTGGTGGAATGGGAACCGACGCCGCAATTCAACGTCCGGGTGCTGAATGACACCGGTGATTTCTACCGGTTCTTCGATGCAACCCCGCACGCCGAATTTCTCTATGCCTGCGTTCGGCGGACGATCGAACGGGACCTTCCCGAGGAAACCGCATTTCTGCAGCGCTACGATCAATTCCGGCAGCAGGTGGACGCCTTTATCGACATGCCCGAGCGGCTGACCGATCTGCTCTTCCGTTTTCTTCACCAGAATGATGGACATCTGTCGAACCGCGCGCGCGAAAAGGAATTCGCCGCGCTGACCAGTGACGAGGCAGGAAGAATCGAGGCGATCTACGCGCAAACCTTTGGTGCCGATTGAAGGCGTGATCATCAGGACCGATTTTAGTCCAACGGTTTGCGATTCCCTTGTCCCTGCCTTCATCTCCGACGCTTGACTTGTCGCCGAGACATGCACGATTTTTCCGCACCGTCTGACCGGCCGCCGATCAGCCGCGGTCCGAACGCGCTTGACAAGATAGCGCAGGCCCGTTCAACCTAGGGCATTCACCAGGGGAGTCCCGGCAAGGGGCTGAGATACTGCTGGCTTTCGCGGCGCAGTGACCCGTTGAACCTGATCCAGTTCATACTGGCGTAGGGACGGTGCAAGCGCTTGCGGGAGTTTACGCCCGAGGTCCTGTTTCGGCAGGTCGAGCAAAGCGTCTTTTCATCCTTCCGGCACAGAACTGGGTCTCCAATGCATGAGCAAAGGAGCCTCAAGATGAATGCCCTCACCCCCGCCGTCTCGACGGGACCGCTGCCCGCCTCGCGGAAAATCCACAAACCCGGTTTCATCCACCCGCAGATCAGGGTGCCGATGCGCGAAATCTCTGTCCATCCGACGGCCGGCGAGCCGGCCGTCACCGTCTACGATCCGTCCGGCCCCTACACCGACCCGGCTGTCGAAACCAGCATCGAAAAGGGCCTTGCCCGGCTACGCCACGAATGGATTTCAGCGCGCGGCGATGTCGAGGCCTATGACGGCCGCCACGTCCAGCCGGAAGACAACGGATTTGTGACAGGCGAACGCCTGACGCCGGAATTTCCCATTCGCAATCGGCCGCTCAGGGCCAAGGCAGGCAAGGCGGTGACCCAGCTTGCCTATGCGCGCGCCAGCATTATCACGCCCGAAATGGAGTTCGTCGCCATCCGCGAGAATCTTGGTCGTGAGATGCTGCGCGGCAAGCTTGAGCGCGACGGCGAGGCATTTGGCGCCGCGCTCCCCGACTTCGTCACGCCGGAATTCGTCCGCGACGAGGTGGCGCGCGGACGGGCGATCATTCCCGCCAACATCAATCATCCCGAGAGCGAGCCGATGATCATCGGCCGCAATTTCCTGGTCAAGATCAACGCCAATATCGGCAACTCGGCGGTCACCTCCTCGATGGCCGAAGAGGTCGACAAAATGGTCTGGGCGATCCGCTGGGGCGCCGATACGGTGATGGATCTGTCGACCGGCCGCAACATCCACAACATCCGCGACTGGATCGTTCGCAATGCGCCGGTGCCGATCGGCACGGTGCCACTTTACCAGGCGCTGGAAAAGGTCGGCGGCATTGCCGAGGACCTGACGTGGGAGGTTTACCGCGACACGCTGATCGAACAGGCCGAACAGGGCGTCGACTATTTCACCATCCATGCCGGCGTGCGGCTGCACTACATCCCATTGACCGTCGACCGGGTCACGGGCATCGTCTCTCGCGGTGGATCGATCATGGCCAAATGGTGCCTGCATCATCACCGGGAGAGCTTTCTTTACGAGCATTTCGCCGATATCTGCGACATCTGCCGCGCCTATGATGTGTCCTTTTCGCTCGGCGACGGGCTTCGTCCGGGCTCCATCGCCGATGCCAACGACGCAGCGCAGTTCGCCGAACTGGAAACGCTTGGCGAGCTGACCAAGATCGCCTGGGCAAAGGATTGCCAAGTGATGATCGAGGGGCCCGGCCATGTGCCGATGCACAAGATCAAGCAGAACATGGACAAGCAGCTCGCCGTCTGCGCCGAGGCGCCGTTCTATACACTTGGGCCGCTGACCACCGACATCGCGCCGGGCTACGACCACATCACCTCAGGCATCGGGGCGGCGATGATCGGCTGGTTCGGCACCGCCATGCTCTGCTACGTCACGCCCAAGGAGCATCTCGGCCTTCCCGATCGCAACGACGTCAAGACCGGCGTAATCACCTACAAGATCGCCGCCCATGCCGCCGACCTGGCGAAGGGTCATCCGGCTGCAAAGGTCAGGGATGATGCCCTTTCCGGGCGCGTTTCGAGTTCCGCTGGGAGGACCAGTTCAACCTGTCGCTCGATCCTGGAACGGCGCGCTCCTTCCACGACCAGACATTGCCCAAGGAGGCGCACAAGGTGGCGCATTTCTGCTCGATGTGCGGCCCGAAATTCTGCTCCATGCGCATTTCCCACGACATTCGCGCCGAGGCACAGAAGGAAGGCATGGCGGCGATGGCGGCGAAATATCGCGAAGGCGGCGATCTCTATGTGCCGGCGGACGAGACCGGCGCACCGCTCATGCTTGAGGCGCATGAACCATCATGAGGGTGCTGGTCAAAGGGGCCGGCGTCGCCGGCCTCACCGCCGCCTTCGAGCTCGCCACACGCGGCGCGGCGGTGACCGTTGCCGAGACAAGACACAGCCTTGGCGGCAATGCGTCGTGGTTCGCCGGCGGCATGCTGGCGCCATGGTGCGAGCGTGAAAGCGCCGAGCAGCCCGTGCTGGATCTCGGATGCAACGCCGCGGACTGGTGGGAGGCGGCAACGCCCGGCCAGGCGACACGGGCGGGAACGCTGGTCGTGGCCGCGCCGCGCGATGCGGGCGAGCTCGACCGGTTTGCCAGCCGCACGTCGGGTCACCGGCACGTCGATGAAGATGAAATGTCGCAGTTGGAAGCTGACCTCGCCGGCCGCTTCCGCCGCGGACTGCTCTTCCCCGATGAGGCCCATCTCGATCCGCGCCAGGCGATGGCGGCACTTCATAATAGGCTGGCGGCGATGGGCGTCGAGTTCCACTTCGGCGCCGACGCTTCGGCTGTTTCCGGTTTCGATCGCCAGATCGAATGCACGGGAATGGCGGCGGGCGATGACCGACTGCGCGGTGTTCGCGGCGAGATGCTGATCCTGAATACGCCTGATGTCTCGCTGTCGCGCCCGGTCAGGCTCCTTCATCCGCGCTTTCCGCTTTATGCGGTGCCACGCACCGGCCACCGTTTCATGATCGGCGCGACGATGATTGAAAGCCAGTCCGTCGGACCGGTCACGGCGCGATCGATGATGGAGCTGCTGGGTGCCGCCTATGCCCTCCATCCGGCCTTTGGCGAGGCCGAGATCGTTGAAACCGGTATCGGCGTCCGTCCAGCCTTTCCCGACAACCTGCCGCGCGTAGAAACGAACGGCGAGATCATAGTGATCAACGGGCTCTATCGTCACGGCTTTCTCCTCGCCCCCGCCATGGCGCGCCAGGCTGCCGCCCTGGTTTTCAGTCAAGACAGAACCAAGGAGCTTGCCCATGAAACTAATGGTCAACGGCGAAGCGCATGAGGTTGCCGCCACCACGCTGGCGGAGCTGCTTGCCGCGCTCGACTATGAGGGCGATTGGCTGGCGACGGCCGTCAACAGCGACCTCGTGCACAAAGCCAACCGGGCGGAGTTCCAGTTGAGCGACGGCGACCGGATCGAAATCCTCTCGCCCATGCAGGGAGGCTAGCATGTTCGATCTTCTCGGGACGACGCTTCCCTCCCGCCTGCTTCTCGGCACGGCTCAGTATCCTTCGCCGGCCATCCTTGCCGATGCGGTCAAGGCGTCAGGCACGTCGGTGGTGACCGTCTCCTTGCGACGTGAGATGGCAGGCCGCAGGGGAGGCGAAAAATTCTGGTCGCTGATCCGCGCGCTCGGCACGAGAATCCTTCCCAACACCGCAGGCTGCCACTCCGTCAAGGAAGCGGTCACCACCGCGAAAATGGCGCGCGAGGTGTTCGGGACGAGCTGGATCAAGCTCGAAGTGATCGGCAACCACGACACTCTGCAGCCTGACGTCTTCGGCCTGGTCGAAGCCGCCCGCATCCTGTGCGAGGACGGCTTTTCGGTATTCCCCTATACCACCGACGACCTTGTCGTCGCAGAGCGGCTACTGGAGGCCGGCTGCAAGGTCCTGATGCCGTGGTGCGCCCCGATCGGTTCCGCCCTCGGGCCGGTCAACATCATGGCCCTGCGCTCGCTACGCGGACATTTCCCCGACGTCCCGCTGATCGTGGATGCCGGGCTCGGACGGCCGTCGCACGCGGCGACCGTCATGGAACTCGGCTTTGACGCCGTGCTCCTGAACACGGCGGTCGCCAAGGCGGCCGATCCGGTCGGCATTGCGCGTGCTTTCGGCAAGGCGGTCGAGGCCGGTCGTGAGGCTTTCGGTTCGGGAATGCTCGAACCGCGCGACGTCGCCGTGCCATCGACGCCGGCGATCGGCAGGGCAGTTTTTTCATGAAGCTCGATCCCTTCTACCTGATCGTCGACAGCGCTGCCTGGATCGAACGGCTAGTGCCGCTTGGCGTCAGGCTGGTGCAACTGCGCATCAAGACCATAGATGAGGCCAGGTTGTGCACCGAAATCCGGAAGGCGAAGGCCCTGTGCGCCGAGCACCAGTGCCAGCTCATCGTCAACGATCATTGGCGTCTGGCAATCGAGGAGGGCTGCGACTTCGTGCATCTCGGCCACGAAGATCTGCAAACCGCCAACCTCTCAAGGATACGGTCAGCCGGTGTCAGGCTCGGGTTGAGCACGCATGATCATGTCGAGCTTGCAACGGCCATTTTTGCCGATCCCGACTATGTTGCGCTGGGTCCGATCTATCCCACCATCTTGAAGAAAATGAAGTGGGCACCGCAAGGGCTAGAGCGGATCAGCGAGTGGAAGCGGCGGGTGGCGCCAATCCCATTAGTCACTATCGGCGGCCTCAACCCTGGCCGCCTCGACGGCGTCTTTAAAGCCGGCGCCGACAGCGCCGCAGTGGTCACCGACATCACTTTGAGCTCCGATCCCGAAGCCCGCACCAGGGAATGGATCGAAAAGACGGACCGTTGGCGATGAGACGAGAACCGCATGTGCTTGTCGTTGGCGGATCGGATTCCAGCGGGGGTGCTGGAATAGCACGCGATATCGAAACGATCGCATCCATTGGCGTGCGCACCTGTCTGGCCGTCACAGCGCTAACCGTGCAAACGCACGACGCCGTGATGGAAATTCATCATTCTCCACCAAGCCTGGTCGCCGATCAGATGTGCGCCGCGCTGCGGGCCAACGAAGTGGCGGCCATCAAGATCGGCATGCTGGCGAATGCCGATATCGTTGTTGCCGTTGCCGCTGTGCTGCGCAAACACCCGCAAGTGCCGGTAATACTCGACCCAGTGCTGGCCTCCACCTCAGGCCGGGCGCTCCTAGAGGCAGGCGCTATCGCTGTCATGAAGCGCGATCTGATGCCGCTTTGCTGCCTTGTCACGCCAAACCTTCCCGAACTGGCGCTCCTTATTGGCTCCGAACTGGCAGTGGATGAGGACGGTGCGCTCCAACAAGGACAAAGACTGTTGGCCGCCGGCCCTCAAGCCCTGCTGATCAAGGGTGGGCATGCCTCGGGACCCCAATCGACCGATATTCTATTACGCTCCGATCATGAACCCATCCACGTCGATACACCGCGCCTTGCCACATCGATGCGCGGAACAGGTTGCATGCTGGCCAGCGCGATTGCGACGCATCTGGCGAAGGCGAAGCCGCTCGAAGACAGCGTGCGCGACGGCAGGCGGCTTGTCTTCGCCAGGTTTCAGAAGAATGGAGCAGAATGAACGCGGCTATGTGGTACAAGCAGCCTTGGCCGCTAATATGCTGGATCCTGAGCGTCTTGCTCGCCGGCGCAAACTCTTCGATGAAAATCGCAACAACACGGCGGTTCGAACCGGACCTCGTGGCAGCAATTCGCCTGCGGTCGCGGCAATCGTCCATGAACGAGGAGAACTGGTCATCTTGATAGTGAGCTGTGGCGCAGTTTCGAGGGGGATCGGCAGCTCGTAGTTCGCAGTTTCGTTCAGTCCGGGGAGCCATCGTCTTTCGTACGCTACGGCGCGATGCCGCGCGTGGACGTATTCAATTCCCAATAGGATCATGCGCCCCGCTACGGCGCGCGCGGATGACGAAAAAGCTGCGGCCACCCCTCGCCAAATATTGACGCGGTGTCCTGGTGGTAAATGACGCTTCGCGCCTGAGTTGGAAACCGGACCTCGACGTAAGCCGTCACCTGGTTTCGTTCAGCTCAGGGAGTCGGAGTGGATTCGAACGGCGTGACCTCCCAATGCTAAATTTGAGAAAGTGGTGTGGGTGGCTTGAACCTGCGACCCCATCGTCCCGAACGATGTGCGCTACCAGCAATGCCGCAGCCTTTTGGGCTTGATCGTCACACTTGCTTCGCAACGATTGCGTTCCTTTTCGAGCTTTGTGTGGGGAACGTATGGGGCGACCAGGCCGAGTTCATATTTTCATTGTCACCAATCCTGAGCGCGGTTTTCGTCGCCTTGTCGTGCTTCTTCGCGATCTTCTCGGCGGCGTCTACCTGGAAGTCGGGGTGATGGTGGCCATAAGTATCGATCAGGACATCCACGGTAATGCCGAGAAAGCCCGCCGCCTGCCACATATCGGCGCCGGCCCGCATCAGCCAGGTCGCAGCGGTGTGCCGAAGCGTGTGCGAAGTGACGTCGGGACCGAGGCCGGCTGCCTCGCAAGCTCTCCTAAAGCTCTTCTTTACCGACACCACCGGCTTTCCATTCCACTCCACGACAAAATCTTGCGATATTTTTCGGCCGATATTTGCGCTCTTGCCGCGCGCCTTGGTTCTGATATCGAGATCGGTGCACGCCCAGCGGCGGAGGTGAGCCAATAGCCGGTCCGGCAGGCGCACGGGCGGCTGGCGTTTTTTGGTCTTCTTTGCGCCGTCGGCGCGGCGGTAAAAAATGCCGCGGTCAAGGTCCACATAACCACGCCCTTTGGTTGGACGGACGGCGGCGCAGCAGACTGCGGCCGAGCGTGTTCCTGTATAAAGCGCGACAAGCATGAAGCGGGCGAGGTGTCGTCCGGTACGCCGGCCGCTCTCCTGGCCCTTCCATTTCTGCTTCATACGCCACGCTGCCCAGATGAGGGCGGCGGCTTCACTGCGCGTCAACCAGCGCTCGCGTGCACCGGCCTTGTCGGGCAGGATAATCGTCGGTGCGGCAGTCGTGTAGCCTTCCCTGCGATAGTAGTTGATGGCCGCACGAAAATCCTCGAGTTGCCGGCGCGCAACGGCTTCTGTGGGACAGGACGCGGCGTAGTCGCGGCAGAGTTTTCCGTTGATAGCGGCGAGCGTCTTTTCACCGAAGAAATCGAGGATTTTGTCCAGCCGAGCCGCCGTCTCTTCTGGCGCGGCATGCTTCGGTGCAACCTCTCTCAGGTAGATGTTGATGACCTCGGCAATCAAGACGTCTTCTGCGCCGCGCACTCGGTGGTACTTGCTTGCGATGTAGGCCGCGAGCGCCTTTTCAGCTTCAGGTCCTGGACGGCCTTTTTCGCAGCTCCCAGCGCTGATGAACGTTGTTCTATCGCGGATAAACCATCCAGCTTGATTTCGGAGTGTTCCGTCCTTTTTCCAGCTTTCGTCACGCCAGACGAGGTGTGGCCCTTTCGACGTCCGCGGCATAATTCCCTCATTCTGGTGATCGCCAGCAAGGTGACGTACTCCTTTCCGGCGATTAGCTCGGTTTCAAGTCGACCGGCGTCACGCTCCTTGCGCAGGCCCGCCGCGCGCATCGAGCCATCCGGAAAGGCAATCCGTGCTGCAATCTCGACGCGCAGAGGCGTGGTCTCATCGAATTGGTCGGGGATTTTCAAAACGGAGCCTTCAGCCAATCTTTATGATCCGATAGTTTCACTCGGAAACAGAACGATCGCGGGTCTCGTTGAGCGCATTTTCTGTCTCGCCGTGCCGGATGCCCTGCCGCGCGATCTTTCCTCTGACCACGCTGCTGCGAAAAGCGCCAACTGGAGCTGCTGCGGCAAAGGTGCTCCTTCGACCTGCTAATCGGAACGGTTGTCCTGACACGCTTTCGCCTTTGCGCCTCGACGCTCGACGAGCCTTTCGGCTGGCTCCCCACTCGTGGCCGGTCAAACAGCTTCTGACTGAATTTCGGCCATCTGTGCGGCTTCCGTCTCCATGGACTCACTGGCCGGCGCCCCGCGCGCCCGGCATTTGGGGGTTCTGCTGATCGCCTCGCGCTGCAGTTTCGGAAACCTCTCTCGGAGTTGGCCGGCAACCGAATCTTCGTTCGCGTTCATAGAGTTAGAGGGCCGCGCTTGGCGCACTGACGGGTTGAAGGCAGGGAGAGAGGCTCCCGGCGCCCGGCGCGGAGACTGGCAATGATCAAGCATCGGCACGAAGCTGCCCCCACCCGGGCCAGCTTATATGACGAAATCACCAATAAGATCATCGGCGAGTTGGAGGACGGTCGGCTACCTTGGGTTCAGCCATGGGGGACGGCGGCGGCGAAAGCGCCGCTGGCCTTGCCGAAGAACGCCGTCACCGGCCGGCAATACTCTGGGATAAATATCCTGATCCTCTGGGGTTCGGTGATCGAGCAGGGCTTTTCGGGACAGAGCTGGCTGACTTTCCGTCAGGCGCTCTCGCTTGGCGGCAGCGTCCGCAAGGGTGAGCATGGAACGACGGTCGTCTACGCCGACCGATTCGTGCCCGAGGACGAGAAAAAGCGCGCCCGCGAAACCGGCGAGCAAGCCCGTTCGATCCCATTCCGCAAACGCTTCACGGTGTTCAACGCCGCGCAGTGCGACGGGCTGCCCGACGATGTTGCGATAGCCATACCCCCACCCTTGTCCGTCCTGATCGAGCCCAAGGTCGAGACGCTGATCAAGCAAGCCGGGATCGATTTCCGGATCGGGGGCAGCTGCGCGTTCTACGCTCCGGCCCACGACTATGTGCGGGTCCCGCCACCCCAGGCCTACTTCGAGCCGATCAACTGGCACCAGACCGCCCTGCATGAGCTTGCGCACGCCACGGGTCATGCCTCACGCCTCAACCGGGATTTCTCTGGTTCCTTTGGCACCAACAAGTATGCCTTCGAAGAGTTGGTTGCCGAGATAAGCGCGGCTTTTTGCTGCGCCTCGCTTGGCATCACGCCGACCGTGCGTCACGCCGACTATATCGGCTCGTGGCTGGAGGTGCTGCGCGAGGACAACCGTGCGATCTTTCGCGCCGCCTCACTTGCAAGCAAGGCTGCGGATTATCTCCTGAGGTTCTTGCCTGACCGCATCGCCACTGACGATGATCAGTGGGAGGCAGCGTGATTGCCGCCTGCTTCCAGGTCGGCTTCCCCCTGCGAATGCGTTTGTGATCGAAGTCTCCCTCGATGCCGGACGCCGCTGCGGCGAAGTCGTTGCAGGACGCCAGGGCCGAGCTGCAGCTCCGCGACAAACGTGGTGTGGCTGTCGAGCACATCAGAGGAGAGGCGTGACGGAATTCTCATGACGGGTTTGGAGGTCGAGAGAGAGGCTCTCGGCTGCCCGTCGCGGAGTAAATCCCGATGGCTACTGCTGTTCAGAAGATCATCCTGTCGTCCTCGCGCGACATCCCCTTCAACAAGCTGGTGCTCTCCCAGTCCAACGTCCGGCGCGTCAAAGTCGGCGTCTCGATCGAGGATCTCGCGGCCTCGATCTCCCGCCGCGGCTTGATCCAGAGCCTCAGTGTCTTGCCCGTCATCAATAACCACGGCAACGAGACTGGCATGTTTGAGGTGCCTGCCGGAGGCAGGCGCTTCCGCGCCCTTGAGCTGCTGGTGAAGCAAAAGCGCCTCGCCAAGATCGCGCCGGTGCCCTGTGTGGTGCGCGACCGTCACAGCACGATCGTTGCCGAGGAGGTGTCGCTCGCCGAAAACATCGAGCGTGCGCCGCTGCGTCGCATCGAGACGCAGGAGGATGCATGATGTCCCGGCACGACGCGTCCAACCTGGCGCAACGCTTGGGCCGCCAGGCCGAGGCGGTTTGTCGCCACTATCTATCGAACGGACATCGCGAGGGCCGCTACTGGTTTGTCGGCGATGTCCGAAACACGCCGGGCCGCTCGATGTTCGTGCGGCTCGTCGGCT
This sequence comes from Mesorhizobium sp. ISC25, assembly GCF_042295465.1. NCBI lineage: Bacteria > Pseudomonadati > Pseudomonadota > Alphaproteobacteria > Hyphomicrobiales > Phyllobacteriaceae > Mesorhizobium > Mesorhizobium sp. ISC25. The sequence continues at coordinate 2,820,237 of NZ_CP135441.1, forward strand.
CGCAGAGCGGAAAGGGCGCAGCCGGCAAGTGGACTGACGCGGCGACCGGGGAGCATGGCGATCTTCTCGATATCATCCGCGAAAGCCGCGGCTTGAGCGACTTCAGGGACGTTGCCCATGAGGCAATAGCGTTTCTCGGCTTACCGCATCCCGAACCAGAGCAGACATCAACCCGGTCGAAGTTGCTGGCCGCGCCGTCGGAAACGTCGGAGAAAGCGCGTCGGCTGTTTGCGGTGTCGCGGCCGGTTGCAGGCACGGTCGTAGAGACGTATCTGCGCAACCGCAGTATTACTGCTTTGCACGGGACCGAAAGCCTGCGTTTTCACCCCCACTGCTATTATCGGCCGGACCAACACTCGCCGACTGAGACCTGGCCGGCGATGATCGCTTCCGTCACCGATGTCTGCGGTCATTTGACCGGCGCACATCGCACCTGGATTGACCCTTCCGGCAGGGGCAAGGCACCGGTAGATACCCCGAGGCGCGCTATGGGCGACCTTCTCGGGCATGCGGTTCGCTTTGGTCGGCCCGGCGAAGTCATGGCGGCCGGCGAGGGCATCGAGACGGTCCTGTCGCTTCGGTGTATCTTGCCCGACATGGCCATGGCCGCAGCACTCTCGGCCGCCCATCTTGCTGCCATCCTGTTCCCCGTCACCCTCAGACGGCTCTACATTGTCCATGACCCCGATCCAGCCGGTGACGGCGCGCGTGATGTCTTGATAGAAAGAGCAAATGCTGCCGGGATCGAGGCGATCGTGCTCTCGCCGGCATTTGGCGATTTCAACGAAGATCTCTGTAGGTTCGGCATCGCTGATCTTCGAGCGCGCGCCCGGGTCCAACTCGCCCCGCAGGACATCGCCCGATTTATGCCAGTGGCGGCGTAGCCCGGAACCGGCAGCTCCCCACTTCGTGGCGTTGCTAAGGTGCTCCTGAGATCGGAGAGAAACCGCGCCTCCGGCCTTCAAGAGGGCGATCGGCCGGCAAACGACCCGGCCCCGCAATGTCTTCGGCCGACTATTTTCCGGCGCGCTCCCAAGGGAGCGCTTTCCATCGCGAAGCAAAATAGCCGGCCTGCGCCCTCCTCCGCTGACGCTCCGGCCCTCCGCTTCGCTGCGGGTGCAGAACCGTCCCGCACGCCGGCTTTCGTCGCCATGAAGGCCGCGAGGGTCGCGGTCCAACCGACGGAGGCATCCAAATGAGCGAGCATGACGACTACGAACCGCAGCATTCGTCTTCACCGATCGACCACGCCCTCACCGAACTCCAGCTCTATGGCTACCGGCCCTTCGCGGATGAGCCGGATCCCCGACCGCTTCCGGAGGGCCACCGCGTCGCCGGCGCGATTGCAGACATCTTCGACGCGTTCGTCGCCACCCTGCAAGATACCCGCCTCGAGCCAGACCTCGACGATCTCCTTTGGTCGACCGTCAACGTCTTTCACCGCGCCGCAGATCGGATCGAGCGTGAACTTCACCATAACGAGCAGGCGCAGCGCCGCAGCCAGCGTGAGCAGGACGGCAGCGAAGTGAAATCGGTCGAGCTGGAACGCCTGACGGCCGAAGGACAGACTCTCATCGAACGCCAGAACGCCTTGGAACTGATGCGCGATCAGGCCGCCGAGCACTATGAGCGCCACACCGGATCGAGCTGGCGACCGCGCAGCGGATCAATGGTCAACCACCGCAACGTGACCTCTGCGGTGATCGACAGCCGCGATTTTCTCAGCGCCAAGAAACGCGCCTCGCAGGAAGTCCTTTTGCCACCAGGCCCGAAAATCGCCTTCACCGCCGGTCTCGACTTCAATGATCACCAGTTGATCTGGGCCAAGCTCGACCAGGTCCACGCAAAGCATCCTGATATGGTCTTGATGCACGGGAAATCGCCGAAAGGTGGCGAAAAGATCGCCTCCTGCTGGGCCGACCATCGTAAGGTACCGCAAATCGGCTTTGCCCCCGATTGGACAAAGCATGCGAAAGCCGCCCCGTTCAAGCGCAATGACGCTATGCTGGACGCGCTGCCGATCGGCGTCATCGTCTTTCCCGGGACTGGAATTCAGGACAATCTTGCGGACAAGGCAAAGAAGCTCGGCATCCCAGTCCTCGACTTCCGCCCCAAGGGAAGCGGCGCATAGCGCCGGCGCATAGCGCCGCTCTCTTACCTTTTTGTCCGTTGCACGATACGGCAGCGGTCGGGCCGGGGGGCTTCTCCCGGTTCGCCGGATTGGATGGCTCCAGTATGCCGGATTTCCGCTCCCGGCGCGCCGGTTGTTGGGGTATTCAAATCCACGTCCATGCGCAGGTGCACGACGCTATCACGCTTACGTTCCACGTGTCAGCTGCTTCGCAGCCGGCATCACAGGCGAGATAGTGACGTCCGCTCAACCGGACGGGGCGTGGATCGGGGCGAACGCACCGAAGAACCCAGGCGGATCCGATGCTGTTTCCGACCAGCCTGTGCATTGTTTTGGTTATCGCCGACGCGGTGTCGCGCGACGCACAGTTCGGATCCGCCACGACGTGCCGTCCCGTTCCAAAGATGGCGAATTTCCGGTGATGCACGTCAGCCTTGAGCTGAGCCATGGCGTGCGTGTCTTAGGCGCGGTGCTAGCACCAGCTTGCGGTCTCCGGAAGTCTCCGGGGGAGGCATCGACAGCGGTGATCGTGGTAACCGAGCTTTCGCCAGTGCGATGGTTTCGCCTGAAATTCTCCGTTGATGCCTCTATCTGGTCGGCCGCTCCAAACGACCTCTTTGATGGGCTGATCTGGCCGAAGGTCGGCTTCGCCTCAATCGCCTAAGCCGCAATGGCGCCGATCGACTTTCTTCCCCTGCCGGCTTCGCCGTCATTCCTCGCGAAACAACAAAGTCGCTTGGCTGTCATCCTCCGCTGACGCTGCGGTCGCAAGCGATGCGGCGTCGATCGCCTCCGGCCCGCAGATCGCCATCGAGGTCGCAATGGTGCGGGCTCGAAACAGAGTTCAAGGAGAAAGCTCATGGCGACCATCGGAACCTTCAAAAAGGCCGGCAACAACGAGTTCACCGGCGAAATCGTCACCCTCTCGCTTCAGGCCAAAAACGTCCGCATCGTGCCCGAGGCAAACCACTCCGGCGACAGCGCCCCCACCCATCGCGTCTTCGTAGCGCAGGTCGAGATCGGCGCCGCATGGGCCAAGCGCCCCAGTGAGGGCCGCGACTATCTCGGCCTGAAGTTGGACGATCCAAGCTTCACCGCTCCGATCTACGCCAACCGCTTCGACGATAAGGACGGAGAAGGCCACAGCCTCATCTGGTCCCGGCCCAACGGCCGCCGCAACGGCGATTGAGAAAGCCGCGAGCTCCCGCCCGCGAACCGAGCGGGAGCTGTCTTTGTTTGTGGACGCTGCAGTGGAGTGCCGTTGCAGTTCACAGCGGCCATCAAGACCGCAATCCGAGAATCGTCCGTATCATCTTTGAATATTCGGTGCAGGACGTCTGAGCAGATCTGCGGCCTCGATGCCGAGAACGTTTGCCAACTTGTCGACAACGTCTATCGTCGCGCCGTAGACGCTGCGTTCCAATGCACTGATATAGGTGCGATCAATGTCCGCACGGTGGGCAAGTTCTTCTTGCGAAAGCGCCGCCGCCTTTCGGTGCTGCCTCAGATTGCGCGCAAATACCTCGCGTATTTCCATGTCCGCGAGTGCAATGCTTGTCGAGTATTCAGCCACGGAGTATTCTCGACAAATTGACTTCGACGATTGGAAATCGCTTGCTCAAGCCACTGCTCGATCCTGATGTCGCCGACATTGCACCGGATGCCCCGATCCTGACCGGCTATGATGAGGAGCGGCTACTTACCTACATTCGCCTGCTCGACGCGGCGGCGGAAGATGCCGACTGGCGAGAGGTGGCCAGGATCGTCTTGCACATTGACCCAGAACAGGAGCCGGAGCGGGCGTTCCGGTCTTGGGAAACCCATCTTGCACGCGCGCGATGGATGACGACCAGCGGCTACCGGTATCTTCTCGCAGGCGGCGCTCCCCATTGAGCGCCTGCCATGCTTTGCTGAATCTGCGCAACGATTTGCCGACTCTCCAACTATTCAAATTTCTCATCACCCTGAATGTTGATGCCGGGGCCTCAGATGCGGTTATGCGGAGAGGACAGGAACCGTGCAGGGCGATTGGACAGAACCGGCGGCCTACGTGCACATGTGCAGCTACCAAGCTGAGGAGTTCGCCGCCGAATATCTGATCCGGAACGATAAATTCATCGCCGAGTGCCGCCAGATCGCCTCGCGGCTCTCAGGTTCCGGAGATCCTGTCGATCAGCGCGACTTCGCTGCCCGTTGGGGTGCGCGATTTCAAAACTGCCGGTGCCGGATTTCCGCAGGCTGAGAATATCATCTGGACAGAACAGGCCTCGCCCCGCGTGCTGCGGGCCACGCGGATGTCTACCTCCATCAGCCCCTCTCATCAGAGAATTCGGCTTTCCAGACTTATCGGAGCCAGCGTTTGGCAGCGGGAGGAAGGACTTCACATTCTTTGGTCTGCTTCAACAGGGAAGAGCCATTTGGTCTGCGAAGACCGCTCCGGCGAATTCGATGCTATCTTTCTGCCGCTTGACGCTGCATTTGAGACGCGGCTCGATGCGGCGCGCCGGCTCTGGCGGGCGCTGAATGGCCGAGCTGCGAGTCCATCCTACGGCTCGCTACCGCAACAGACCAAGACCAGGCACATCCTCAATTTGCGCGCGCATGATGGCCGCCACATGGGTGCAACCTATCGTCAGATCGCGGAGGTGCTGTTGTCGCGAGAGCCGATTGTACCGCGGGACTGGCGTGATCATCATCTCCGCCACAAGGTCCGGGCTATCTTGCGCCGTGCCGCTTTTTTAGTCGCTGGCGGCTATCGCGATCTTCTCTTCTACCCCCACAGTCGCACCGGGAAGTCCGGCCGCCGAAGTCTTTCTTCGGGGTAGCAACAAGACGCCCCCCGATCTTTGCCCTCCCTCCCTTTTCCCCATTTCGAGCATGGTCCGCTTTGCGCGTCCCGGCAGGCCAGGATGACAGCACAACCGAATGGAGATCAAGCAATGTCGAAGGGCCCCGCGGACGCGCCCCGAAAATACCTGCGCACGAAGGAGGCAGCACCCATCGTCGGGCTCTGCGCCCGTACTCTCGAAAAGCACCGGACCTATGGCACCGGGCCAAAATACCGAAAGATCGGCGGACGCGTCCTCTACGACATCGACGACTTGCATGCCTGGATAGAGCTCGGCGCACGCACCTCCACCAGCGATGCGAACGCGACCAATGTTCCGCCGGCAAAACCACATGCAGCCCGCGCGCCGGCTTATGTCGGCAGGCGCGACTGCAGCTCCTGATCTGTGGCACAATGAAATGCAATATACCGAGACCATTCAGCAGCAGCTTGCGCTGCCTCATGCCTACTCATCTGGCTTCGCTCCACGCGGTACGCGGGATCTTGTGGTGTGGCTGCTCGCCCTATTGGTGAAATCCCGCCGCCTGACAACGATCTACTCTCATGCGGACAAGGAATCGTCCTGCGTTGAGGCGACGGATGTGCATGGCATGGCAACGATTTGGAACGCTGACATCCTGGTCTGGGCCGCGCCGCAAACCATCCACGCCCATGCCAGGAAATTGCGACAGCGCCTGCTCGCGACGAAACAGCACCAAACGCCGACCTTCATGTGGCCTGGTCAACGCGTCCACAGCCGGATGGCCGCAAGCGAGCAGCCGAGTCCCTACAGGCGCAAGGGTCGTAACGTTCACCTGCTGCGCCCCAGGATCGAGTCATGAGCAAGCACATGAAGATTATCGCCGCGATGGTTGGCGGCTCAGTGCTCGCCGCGGCGCCGGCACTGATTAGCCATCCGCCGCTGGCCATCTGGAATGCGTCCGCGAGCGTCCCCATCGGGCTCTATCGCATTCTGCCGGCCGACAAAATCCGTGTTGCCAGCATCGCCGTCATCATGCCGCCCGAACCATTGGCGGCCTTCATGGCAAGACGCGGATATCTGCCGAAAAACGTGCCGCTCCTGAAGCAGGTTTTGGCACTCGGGGGCGCGACCGTCTGCCGCAAAGGTACAGCGATCATCGTCAACGGCAGGACCTATGGACATGCACGCGAGCGTGACAGCCGCGGTCGCCCCCTGCCCAGCTGGCGGGGCTGCCGCGAGATCGCCGACGACGACGTCTTCCTCATGAACCCGGACGCTGCCGAAAGTTTTGACAGCCGCTATTTCGGCCCGCTCCCGCTCTCATTGATTGTTGGTCGCGCGGTTCCCGTCTGGACCACGGAGCGCGCCGCTCCGGCGCTCGATGCCACCAACGACGTTTCCCGGCGAACCGTCACGTCTCGGCTCAACGCTTACTAAACACTCATGAAAGGAGCACTGCAATGCCCCAGATCGGCACCTTTACGCGCAATGATGACGGCTTCTTCGGCAATCTCTCAACGCTGACAATCGAGGCGAAGATTGCCATCCTGCCTGCTGAGAAATCCAAAGCCGAAAACGCGCCCGACCACCTCGTCTATTGCGAGGGAATGGCGGTCGGCGCGGCGTGGGACCGGACCGGAGACAAGGCTGGGAACTATATCTCCGTCTCAATTGACGACCCGTCCTTTACGCAGCCGATCCGCGCGAAGCTGTTCCGGTCCGACGCCGAGAACCGCGTCTGGAGCCTGCACTGGAACCGGTCATCGAAGCGCGAGGGGCGAGGCTGAACAGATGTTGTTTGAGCCCTTCGATGAATCTCTCTCGTCAACGTCTTTGACCGAGCGGACGCCGGTCAAACCCTTGGAGAGGATCGCCAGTCCGGCAGCAGCACGCGACGAACATCAGAGGCGGCCGGACACTTGCTTTTCACTCCAGAGGCCGATTTCATCAGCGTTTTGGCAAAGCTGGTCCGGCCAGCGAGGCGTCGCGCTTAACGGAAGTGAACACCGAAGCGGGCTGGCAGCTCATCGGTTCCGGCGTCGGCGGGATTCCGTCCACAGAGGTGTGACAAGGATTGCCACATGCGTCGTGCTCGCCTTCGCAACTCCGGAAGCTGTTGCAGACGCGTGCTCTCATGGTGAACGGCCGGCTCACTCCGAGAGCACGATCTTGTCGGCTGGCCAGTGGTCGCGGCATATCCGGGAAGCGGCTAAACGGTTCGCCATTCCGGAGCGTTTGCTTAGGGGCGTCATGCATGTCGAGAGCGTCGGCGATGTTCGAGCGCGTTCAAGCAAGGGCGCAATGGGGCTGATGCAGATAATGCCGGCGACCTGGGAAGAACTGCGCGTTAAGCATCGACTCGGCGATGATCCCTATCAGCCGCGTGACAACATTCTTGCAGGCGCTGCGTATCTTCGTGAAATGCTCGACAGCTTCGGGCGCAGCGGCTTTCTTGCCGCTTACAATGCCGGCCCTGGGCGGTACAAGGAACATCTGTCCACCGGCCGTCCGCTGCCGCGCGAGACGGTCGACTACGTCAGGAAACTCGCGCCGCTGATCAATAACGCAGCTCCCAGTCCGAGGTGTGCACGGCAAGGAAGAGACAGAGCCAACTCACGCAGTACCGCGCTTTTTGCGCATACCAATGACATTCGGAACGCCGCTGCATTGAATGGCACTGGTTATGCAGACACGATTTTTACGGCGATGCATTCGTCCACAATGCGGTCGCTAATGGGCAATTCTGTTGCTGACCTGACCGCGATCGAACCATGGCCAGGTGAGACCCGTTTCTGGTCGAACCCCACTGTTCCCGGACTATTCGCTCAGCGCGCTTCACCGGCATTGCGGTGATCGGCACATTCCTCCTCGATTGCATTCCGGCCTGTTCCATCGCCGAAATTGCGCCGGAAGGGTTGGCCGCAGATGAGGGCGGAGAGATTGGCAGGATAAAGGGCCGCGAGGTGCGGCTCGGTCGGCCGATTGTTTTCCTTGTGAGTTTCAACTCAATTCGCGATGTGCTGGCACAAACGGCGATGTGCGCTATTCCTATTTTTCGGTTTTTCCAACGGAAACCGCACCTCTTGGCCGCCTAGCATGAAACGTAACGATAACTTTCAGGTCCGCCCTGGTCGCATCCGCTCCCGCGCCGGCCAGCGCGCGCGACCCTTCATCTTCCAGGCGCTTGCGGCCACACAGCGCGCTGGCGGTCACCTTACAAGCAACGGCCGGATCACCTCCCCACGAGCTTCAACGTTTGGCCGCGGCAGGTCGGCGGCCATCCGCGCCAGTCACCTCATGTCTGAGCGCTCACGAGGCGCCGTCGTCAAGACCCGTGTGGTGCGGCAGTTCAGGGGGTCTCAACCACTCGCCACCTATCTCAAGTACCTTCGCCGCGAAGGTGTTACACGTGATGGCGAGAAGGCGAGGATGTTCGGTCCCGACACCGAAGAGGCAGATGATGACGCCTTCTCCGACCGCTGCAAGGACGATCGGCATCACTTCCGTCTCATCGTTTCACCGGACGATGCAATGGAACTCGGTGACCTCAAGAACTTCGCTCGTGAACTGATGGTCGACATGGAACGCGACCTCGGCACGAGGCTCGACTGGATTGCCGTCGATCACTGGAACACCGAACATCCGCACGTTCACATCCTTGTTCGCGGCGTTGCCGACAATGGCGAGAATCTTGTCATCTCTCGCGACTATATCCGCCAGGGCATGCGCGATCGGGCGAGCGACATTCTCACCCAGACGCTGGGGCTCCGCACCGACCTCGACGTCCGCCAGGTCATCGAGCGGCAGGTCGACACGGAGCGCTGGACGCAGCTCGATCGCCAGCTTGTTCGCGACATCAACCGTTATGGCGTCATTGAAGTGGCGCCACGTCCTGATGGCCAGCCCGACGAATTCCTGGGGCTCAAGGTCGGCCGGCTCCGGCAACTGGAACGCCTAGGCCTCGCTTATGAGATCCATCAGGGCCAATGGATGATGGCCGAAGAAGCCGAGCCGACTTTGCGCGCCCTCGGCGAACGCGGCGACATCATCAAGCGCATGCACCGCAGCCTCACCGCGCGCGGGCTAGAAAGAGGGACAACGGAATATGTGCTCGCGGCCGAAAAGATTGATGCGCCGGTGATCGGCCGACTGCTCGAACGTGGCCTCGAGGAACTGCGCGGCTCGGCCTACGCCATCGTCGACGGCATCGACGGTCGCCCGCACCACATTCGCTTCTATGACCCTGAAGCGGCCGGGGACTCTACCCCAGGCTCGGTCGTGGAGTTGTGCCGCGATGCGGGTGCAAATGGCTCTGGTAGGGTCAGTCTCGCCGTCCGCTCTGACCTTTCGATCGAACAGCAGGTCCATGCTTCCGGCGCGACTTGGCTCGATCGGCAACTTGTTGCGTGCAAGCCAGCCGAACTCCGCGACGGCGGCTTTGGCAGGGAGGTAAGACAGGCACTGGAAGATCGGGTCGACGAGCTTGTCAGGCGCGATCTGGCCAGGCGCGAGGGACAGCGCGTAATTCTAGCGCGTAATCTGATCGATACGCTACACGATCATGAGGTGGAATCGCTCGGTACCCGCCTCGCTGCCGAGACCGGCATGTCATTCAGAAACGCTGCCAACGGCGATCATGTGGCTGGGATTTACCGGCAGCGTTTCTCGCTGGCTTCCGGCCGGTTCGCGATGATCGACAATGGGCTGGACTTCAGGCTCGTGCCCTGGTCGCCATCGCTCGAAAAGCGCTTTGGCAATCAGGTTTCCGGAGTCGTGTGTCCGGATACAGGGGGCATCGATTGGAGCTTGGGAAAGAAGCGCGGCATCGGGTTGTGAGACGATAGGCGCAGATTCTGTCTGATGCTAGTCTCAGGAAGCCAGCACCGGGCGACTCACATTCTGTATGTACCTTCCCAGCCGACCGCCGTGGCCTCTTTCAAAACAGGCCTGCAAATTCTCAATCAGTCCGCTGTCAGCACGACCTTGACACTCTGAGTGCGGTCGGCGGCAAGACGGAAGGCATCGGGGGCCGAAGAAAGCGTGCGCTCCGCTGTCACCAGCTTCAGGACGTCGACCTCCCGCGACACGATGAGATCGACCGCCCGGCCGAACTCCGTGCCGAAGCGGAAGGTGCCTTTGAGGTCTATCTCCTTGGCCATCACCGCATTGGCCGGCAGTGGGATCTGGCCACCGGGAAGGTTGCCGACCTGGACCACCGTGCCGCCACGCCGGACGCTGGCGATCGCAGCGGCAAGGCCGGCCGCGCTGCCCGAAATCTCGAACGCCACGTCAAGCGAACCACCGGCGGCGAGCGCCTGGAGCTCGGCGTCGCCGCCGGAAATATCGACCGTCCTGTCGGCGCTCAAACTGCGGGCGAAGGCGAGCGGCGCGGCGGCGATGTCGACGACGGTCAGTTCAGCGCAGCCGGCAAGCCTGGCCGCAAGCATGGTCAAGAGACCGATGGGGCCGGCACCGAACAGGACGACGTTGCGGCCCCTGACGTCGCCGGCCCGCGCGACGGCGTGCAGGCTGACCGCCAGGGGTTCGGCAAGTGCCGCCGCCTGGTAGGCCACGTCAGATGGAACCTTGAAGCATTGCGCGGGCGTGGCGTCGAACAGACTGGCGAAGCCGCCCTGCATATGCGGTGTCTTCGATGCCGAGCCCATGAAATAGATGTTTTCGCAGAGATTGGCGCGGCCTTCCAGGCATCGCGCGCAATGCCCGCACCAGCGCGACGGATTGACCGCGACGTGGTCGCCGAGGCCAAGGCCGGGTGCCGCGCCGTTGATCTCGACGATTTCGCCTGAGATTTCGTGGCCGAGGACAAGCGGCGAGGTCACCACGAAGTCGCCCGTACGGGCATGGCGGAAATAATGCAGGTCGGAGCCGCAGATGCCCCCTGCCCCGAAGCGCACCCGCACCATGCCTGGCGCCGGCGGTTCGAGCGGACGCTCCACGACGCGCAGGTCCTGCGGGCCGAACAGCGTCGCGGCAATCGCCTGGCCACTCACCGGATCAGGCCCATCTCGGTCGGCAGCCAGAGCGTGATGGCGGGTATGAAGGTGATCAGAAGCAGCGCCACGATAAGCGGCACCAGCCACGGCAGGATCGCCATGGTCGTGCGCTCGACAGAAAGCTTGGCGACGCGTGACAGCACGAACAGCACCATGCCGAGCGGCGGGTGCAAAAGCCCGATCATCAGGTTGAGCGTCATGATCAGCCCGAAATGCACCGGGTTGATGCCGTACACGGCGGCAACCGGCAGCAGGATCGGCACCAGAATCGTGATCGCGGCGATCGTATCGAGGAAGCAGCCGACCACCAGCATCAGGATGTTGACCAGGATCAGGAAGACCCACTTGTTTTCGGTGAGCGCGAAAATGAAGTTCGAAAACAGATGTGCTGCCTGGCTGACGGTGAGCAGCCAGGCGAAGATCGATGCGGCGGTAACGATGAACAGCACCGACGCGGTCGTTTCGATCGTGTCGAAGCTGGCCTTGGCAAGCAAACGCAGCGTCATCGTGCGGTAACGCACCAGCCCGAGGAAAAGCGACCAGATCACGGCCGCCATCGCCGCCTCGGTCGGCGTGAACCAGCCCATCGTCATGCCGCCGATCAGGATGACCGGCGTCATCAGCGCCATGACCGCGGAGAAATCGAAATACCAGTCCGCCACGATCAGCACCAGCAGCGCGATGCCGACCGCGACGTTGATCGACAGGCCAAGCTGCACAAGCACGTAGCAGCCAATCGGAAAGGCAGCCACTACCAGCACCTCGCCCGCCGCTTCGGCCAGCCGGCGAAGCTCGAAAGGTGTGTCGGAACCCCAGCCGCGACTGTAGGCAAAGATGGCAACCGTAATCATCATCAGCACGGTCATGACCACGCCTGGCAGGATGCCGGCCATGAACAGCGCGCCGATCGAGACATTGGCCATCATGCCGTAGATGACGAAGGGCAGCGAGGGTGGAAAGATCGGCCCGAGCGTGGCGGAAGCGGCGGTGACGCCGACCGCAGCGTCGATCGGATAGCCGTGGTCCTTCATCGCCTTGATCTCGATGGTGCCGATGCCGGCGGCGTCGGCGAGCGCGGTGCCCGACATGCCAGAAAAGATGACCGATCCGATGATGTTGACCTGCGCCAGGCCGCCTTTCATCCAGCCGACCAGGGCGAGGGCGAAGGAATAGATGCGCCCGGTGACGCCGGCGATGTTCATGAGGTTGCCGGCCAGGATGAAGAAGGGAACGGCGAGCAGTGGAAAGCTCTCGACCCCGGCGATCATGCGCTGGGCCGCGATGATATCGGGCGCCACGCCGTAGATGACGAGGTAAAGGATCGAGGCGGCCGCCATCGAAACAGCGACCGGCACGCCGATGAGCATCAGGACAAGAAAGCCCCCTACCAGAAGCAGCATCGCTCAGACCCCCGCCGTCTCGAACGCACCAGGACGCTCGAGCACCGAATAGCCGCGTCTGTAATTGCCGATGAAGACCTGGATCGAGCGCAGAAGCATCAGCACGAAGCCGGCCAGAACGGCGTAGAAAAACCAGCGCCGCGGCAGGTTCACAGTGACCATGCGCTCATGCGCCACGATCGTGACGTAGCGCCACATCAGCCATGTTCCGTAGGCGAAGAATGCGATGCGGACAATATCGACGGCGAGCGCCAGCCAGCGGCCGACACGCTCCGGCAGATAGTGGTAAAGCACGTCGACGTGGATATGGCGCGACAGGCGCACGCACATGGCGGCGCCGAGAAAGACAACGACAACGAGCGCGTTGATGGCGATCTCCTCGGTCCAGGCAAAGCTGTTGTTCAGCGCATAGCGGGTGAAGAACTGCAGGAAGACACAGACGACCATCCCCCAGAACACGGCAAGCGTGACCCAGTCCTCGATGCCGTGGTCCGACAGGTCGACGTGTACCGGCACCTCCTCGAAGGCGTGGGCGATCTCTTCGACGGTGATCTCGGTGTGGTGTTCCTCGGCCATTGGCGCGGACTCCCGAAGCTGGTGGATCGTCAAGGATTGGAAAGGCCGTCTGGCGCAACTTGAAGCCGGACGGATGGGCAGGTTAAAGCGGCGAATCCGATCGCCGCCCTATCCTCTTGATTGAGCATCCGGTTTCCGATGCTCTACTTGATGGCGCGGATCGCTTCCCAATCGGCCTTGTTGTAGCCGAACTCCTCGAAGGTGACCTTCTCCAGCACATTCTTCTCGAAATCGGCACGGTCGACATCGGTTACGGTGATGCCGCGGTCCTTGAATACCTGCACCAGTTCCTTTTCGCGGGCGACGATCTTCGCCGTGGCGCGGGCGGCAGCCTCCTGCATCACCTCGGTAAAGATCTTCTTGTCCTCGTCGGACAGCGAGGCCCAGCGCGACGCCGATATGATGGTGTTGAGATGATCGACGATATGGCCAGTGAGCACGATGTTCTTCTGCACCTCGTAGAATTTCTTCGCCTCGATGGTGGTCAGCGGGTTCTCCTGGGCCTCGACCGTGCCGTTCTGCAGGGCCAGATAGACCTCGGCGAAGGCAATCGGCGCGGTGTTGGCGCCGCAGGCACGCGGCATGGCCAGATAGGCCGGCACGTCGGGAACGCGCATCTTCAGGCCCTGCATGTCGGAGCACTTGGCGATCGGCCGGTTCGAGGTGGTCTGCCGCGTCCCGTAATAGGTGGTGGCGGCGATATGATTGCCGGTCTTGTCCTCATAGCCCTTGGTCAGGGCCTTGTAGACGTCGCTCTTGGTGTATTTCAGCAGATGGTCGGCATCGCGGAAAGTATACGGGAAATAGGTGACGCCGATCGGTGGATATTCGCGCGCCGCGAAGCTTGATCCGGAAATGATGATGTCGACGGTGCCGAGCATCAGGCCCTGGTTGATGTCTGCTTCCTTGCCAAGCTGCGAGGCCGGATAGACGTCGATGGCATAGCGGCCCTGGGTGCGCTTCTTGATTTCGTCGGCAGCCCACACGGACTCGGTGTGGAAGGGCTCCGTCGTCTCGTAGACATGTGCCCATTTCAGGACCGTTTCCGCCGAGGCCGACGCCATGGGTATGGCAATTGCGGCGATCGCACCGAGCAGAACTGTGTATTTTCTCAGCATCTAATTCCTCCCTGGTTGAACTTGACGGCCGGATCTCCCCCCGGCCAACTGCTATTCCGCAACCTCCTTGGCTGCGGCTCGCTCATCGAAATTGCGTGAGAATCTGATTTGCGACTGGCGCAGATGTTGCTGCATGGCGCCCTTGGCCCGCTCGGGGTCGCGCGCGGCAATTGCATCGCGCACGGCACGATGTTCCTTTGCCGCGACCTGCCAGGAATCGCTGGTCTCGAAATAGATCGACAGGCGTTCGAAGTACGGGTTCATGCGCTGGTCGAAAAGCTCGCCGATGAAGCGCACCAGCACCGCGTTCTCGAGAATGCCGGCGACCGCGGTATGGAATTCCCGGTCGAGCGCAATGGTCATCTTGTTGGGATGACGCATGGTCTCCATCCGGCGCAGCACGTCGTCGAGACGTTCGATATCTGCGGGCCGGACATGGAGAGCCGCTTCGGCGGCGATCGCGCCTTCGACGAATTCGCGCGCGCGCAACAGCTCGAACGGGCCTTCCTCCATTTCGGGTTCGGAGGCGGCGCTCGGCGGATCGGTGACGTAGATACCCGAGCCGACGCGGATGCGTATGCGGCCTTCGACCTCCAGCGCTATCAGCGCTTCACGGACCGTCGGGCGGGAAATTCCGAGTTGGTCGGCCAGATCCCGCTCGGTCGGCAGACGGTCGCCGACGGAAAACTCGCCGGCATCGATCAGCTGCCTGAGCTGATCGGCGACCTGTCGGTAAAGCCGGCGTGGTTCAACGGCCTGGATCGGCATGCGCGTTTAGTTCCCTCCCGGGCCACCCCTGGTACATTGGTCTGACCCATTGACCGCAGCTTAGACAGAGGATGCAGAGAGTCAAGCTCGATAGAACCGCGGCCCCGCGCAACCGGAACGCGGCGGCATTGCGCAAGCATTCCATGCGTCAGCGCTGTCCCCCGCGAATGACCAGGACGTTTCCGGCGGCGACGAGGACGAGCCCGATGATCGCGTACGCGGTCCAGGCATAGCCTTCCAGCGCCGTGGAGATCAAAAGTGCAAAGACGGGAAATATGACGGTCGTATAGCCGGCGCGGGCCCCGCCAATGCGTCCGAGCAGCGTCAGGTAGGCGGCGAAAGCCATGACCGTCGATATGACGGCGAGGAAAACCAGCGAGCCGATATAAGAGGCGGTCGTCGCGAATACGAACGGCTCACCGAGCAGGAGGGCCAGGAACGCCGACCACAGAGTGCCGTAAAGCATGCCCCAGGCGCTCGTTGAAACGAGCGGCAGGCCGCGGCGCTGGTTTGCGACGGAGACGAGATTACCGGCGCAGAAGCTCAGCGTGCCGCAGAGGCACAGCAGAAGGCCCACCAACGTGCCGCCGGAAAGCCCGTTCGCGGCGATTTCGGGAAAGAACATCAGCGCTATTCCGGCGAAGCCAATGATGCCGCCGGCGAGAATGCGCGGCGCCGGGCGCTCGCCGATGACCAAGGCACCGAGCAGCATGTTGATGACCGAGGCGAGCGAGAAGACGACCGAGAGCAAGCCGCTGACGAGATAGCCGGCGCCATAATAGAAAAACAGGAAGTTCGACGAGAAGATGAGGATGCCGAGCACAGCAAAGCGCAAATGATCGGTGATCGGAAAGCGGAGCCGCCGACCGGAAAAACCCGCCCAGGCAAACATCAGCAGCGTGGCGATGGCGAAGCGCCAGACCAGATTGACCTCGTTCGATACGCCGCTGCCGACCTGAAGTTCGATCGCGAACCACGATGCGCTCCAGGCAATGACCGTCAGCGCGTAAAGCCCGTAGTCGACGGGTTCGAAGGGGCGGTCGCGCGTCGTCATGCGCATTTCCGCGTTAGCCGGTTCCGCGGCGCCGTTTGGTTCTCTTGTTACTGACATGCTGGCAATGGCCCGTTTTTGCCTGGTCCTCATGTAAGTGAGGCAGGCCGAGGGGTCACCAGGAAAATTGCGTTGGGGTACGCCGCTGGCGCTCCGATGTTGCAGGAGTTTGATATTGATAGGCTCCCTGCGCCGCGAAGCGATGATCACTATCGCCAGCCACGAAAGGACGACGCATCCCCGCCCGCGGCGCGGCGATTGCAACAACAGTGCCGGTCGTTGTAACCATTCCGGCCGCTTGATTTTGGAGGAGACGCAGCATGGACCGATTCACCGGCGGTTGCCTGTGCGGCAACGTCCGAATTGTCGCGTCGGGGCGCCCATACCGGGTCGGCCTTTGTCACTGTCTCGACTGCCGCAAGCATCATGGCGCCCTTTTTCACGCTTCCGCGATTTTTCCTGAGGATGCGGTGACGATCGACGGCGAAACACGCGACTACGCCGGGAGGTTTTTCTGTCCCCGCTGCGGCTCCTCCATTTTCGCACGCACCGCAGACGAAATCGAAGTAAACCTGGGGTCCCTGGATGCGCCTGACCAGCTGATGCCAACCTACGAAAGCTGGATCATCCGACGCGAGTCCTGGTTGCCCCAGTTTCCGCTGACGAGACGATACGAGCGCGATCGTGACGCTACGGGTCGCTTTGAAGAGTAAGGTCGCACGAACGGTGCGCCGGCGCGTCAGTCCGGAAGGCCGGCCTTGCGGAAGCCGTCAACGAAATGCTCAAGCGTCGCAGCATCGCGGAATGGCTCCGTTGTCGCCCAGTGGCGGATTGTGAAATGCGGGTTGCCGACGAGGAACAGTTCGACCTCTGCGCGTGCCTCATCGAGCCGGCCGAGTTGGGCAAGGCTTGCCGCTAGGAAACGGCGTGAGCTTGTACGATAAGTCTCGTCCCTGCGCAGCGTCTCGACAGCAGCTTCGTATTCGCGGGCCGCGTATTGCGCCTGCCCGAGCGTCAGATAATACCAACTTGCCGGAAACGGGTTCAGCCGGAAGGCCTTGCGAATGTGCTCAAGGCCCTCCTCGACCTGCCCCGCCAAGACCGTTCGCGCTTGATCCGGGCGCGGGAACGCTCCTCCGGAACGGTGTCCCCGTTGCCGTTGGCTTCCGCGGGCAAGCCTGCCCGGGACGCGTTCTTTGGCGGATATGCCGGATATTTCCCGCGACCCGAACGGGCACCTGTGGGAGGTCGTCTGGAACCCCGCCAACATACCGAGTGAGGATCCTCTTTAAGGGCGGCGCGGGCCTGCAGTCTCGAACCACGTCAGTCATCGTCGGTGCTGGCAAATTCTGTCGGCATCGGGCGGGCGGCCATGCTTTCCCTGGCAACGAGGCCAGTTCGACGGCAGGTCACCGGCATAATCTTAAGCGCTGACTATGTTGCTCTATCCAGATTCGCCTCGCCTGCATGACGCATCATACGGCGAAAGCTCATTGAGATATGCGCCCGCCTTATGTGCCCTATGGACTCCCAGTCGCCGATCTCGGCGGCGGCAAGGACCTCTTCCATTTCGCGGCGGAACGCGGTGAACTCCTCGACAAGGCCCAATTGCGGCATCATCTTCAGGACGACGCGCGCGACTTGAAAATACAGGCGCTCGTTGATCTCGCGCAGCGGCTGGTTGCCGGTCATCGCCGTAAGCTCGTAGAAAAAATCCATGTTGAGGCGCAGGAAAGCGCGCTGGTCGGGATTGAGTATGTCGGCATCGCAGCGCGCGATGAGCGCCCGTATCCGGTCGAGGTCGTCCGCCGTGCGCGGGATCGGCGAAAGCTTGCCGACGAGGAGCGCCAGCTCCAGGCGCAAATGATAGACCTGCTGCAATTCCTCGATGTCGACGTCGGTGACGATCGTGCCGACGCCGTGGACGGATTGGACCAGACCCTCGGATTCGAGACGCGCCAGGACACGCCGGACCGGCGTGCGGCTGATCTCGAATTCCTGGGCAAGTTCTTCCTCGGACAGATGGCTTCCCGGCGCATAGTCGAGCAGGCAGATGCGGTCGCGCAATATCCGGTAAATGCGCTCGAACCGCTCCCGTGCCGAGAGCGGGCGCGGCGGCGCGGCGGTCACCGTCGTGGGCAGCCTGGCATCTGTCGCGATCGTCACCCAGCCTCCAGGACAGCGTGCAGGAATTGCCGTGTCCGCTCGTTCTTGGGGGCGCCAAACAGTTGGCTTGGCGGTCCCTGCTCGCAGATCTTGCCTTGATAGAAGAAGCAAACGCGGTCGGAAAACTCCTTGGCAAAGCCCATCTGGTGGGTCACCATAAGCATGGTTAGATCATGCTCGCGCCCGATCTGCCTTATCACCTGCAGCACTTCGCCGACAAGCTCCGGGTCGAGCGCCGACGTCACCTCGTCGAACAGCATGATCTTGGGCCGCATGGCCAGCGCCCTGGCGATGGCGACACGCTGCTGCTGGCCACCGGAAAGCTGTGATGGATAGTGGTCCTTCTTCTGGGCCAGGCCGACCAGTTCCAGCAGCTCGGCCGCCCTTGCCTCGGCGTCCGCCCGCTTCATGCCGAGCACCGTTATCGGCGCCTCGATGCAGTTCTGCATCGCCGTCATATGCGGAAACAGGTTGAACGACTGGAACACCATGCCGATCTTGGCGCGGATCTTGCGGATGTGGGCGAGATCGGCGGGAACAAGCTTGCCGTTCCTTTCCATATGGGTCAGCGGCTCGCCTTCGACCCAGATGACGCCGTCATTGATCGTTTCCAGCGTCATCAGCATGCGCAGCACCGTCGTCTTGCCCGAACCCGACGGACCGATAACGGAGACTTTTTCGCCGCGCGCTATTTCGAGATTGAGCCCGTCGAGAACGGTTAACGTGCCGTAGCGTTTCGATACATTGTCGAAGCGGACCATCGGTTGTTCCGTCATCGCGTGGTCCTCCGGTTGAGCAGCCCTTCGAGGGAGCGGATGAGCGCCGCCGAAACCAGGCTCATGGCAAGGAAAAACAGGCCGACCAGCGTGATCGGCTCGGTGTAGCGGAACGTTTCGGAGCCAATGATCTTGGCGGTCTGCATCAGTTCCATCACGGCGATTGCGGAGAGCAACGGCGTCTCCTTGAACAAGGCCACCAAATAATTGCCGAGCGCCGGAACGATCGGCGGGATCGCCTGCGGAATGATGATGTCGCGGAACGTCGTCCAGGACGAGAGATTTAGCGCGATCGAGGCCTCCCACTGGCCGCGATGGATGTTGTCGAAACCGGCGCGATAGACCTCGGAGCAGTAGGCGGCGTAGTGGATGCCGATGGCCAGCACCCCGGCGGTGAAAGCGTCGAGCACGACACCGAATTTCGGAAAGACGAAATAGAGAAAGAATATCTGAATGAGCAGCGGGGTCGAGCGGATCAGCTCGACCAGCACCGAAATCGTCCAGCTGGTCCATGGCACGGCGATGCGGACGACCGCCAGCACCAGGCCGAGCGAGGCGGCAAGCGCAAAGCCGATTAGCGTCGCCTCGATGGAAATGACGGCGGCGCGGGCAAGCACCGGCAGGATTTCCAGGGCAAATCCCCAATCCCAGATCATGCCGCCTTCCCCCGCGCCAGTCCGAGCGACGCCCGCCTTTCGAGAAGCCGCATGCCGATGGTGAGAACCAGCGACATTGCCAGGTACATCAAAAGCACGAGGGTGAAGATCGGAATGGTCTTGAACGTGTTCTGGTTCATTTGCTGCGCCTTGAAGGCGAGGTCCGAAAGCGTGATCAGCGAGACCAGCGCTGTCGATTTCAGAAGCTCGATGAACAGATTGCCCCAGGGTGGGATCATCGCAACAAAGGCCTGCGGCAGGATGATCCGGCGCAACATCTGTGGGCGGCTCATGTTCAATGCCGTACACGCTTCCCACTGCCCGCGGGCGACGGACTGGATCGCGCCGCGCACGCACTCCGATCCGTAGGCGCCGACATTCAGGCCGAGCGCGAGCACTGCCACAACGAACGCGTTGATCGTGACGCCGAATTGCGGGAGCACGAAAAACAGCCAAAACAATTGCACCAGTGCCGACGTTCCGCGGAAGATCTCGACGTAAACCGTGGCCAGCCATCTGAGCGGCGTCGGGCCGTACATCCTTGCAAGTGCTGCAAGCACGCCCATGACAATTGCGAGCAGGCTGCCGAGGACGGCGATCTCGACCGTCAGGACCGCGCCTTGCAGCAGCCCCGGCATGAACACTCTATAGCTTTCCTGTGTTGCCAACGCGCCGATCACGACGAGCGCGATGACCAGCATGGCAATGAGTGTACGGATTCCCATGCGATTCCCCCGGGAAAAGAGGGCGGCGCTTTCGCGCCGCCAGCAGTTGGGAACCTATTTGCCAGCGCAGAGCTCTGCGGTGGTCTTGTTGGGGAGATAATCCTTGCCGAAGCCGAGTGGCTCGACCAGCGCGATATGCTCCGGCGAACCGAGGAACTTCTTCAGCTCGGCGTTGAACGCCTCCTGCAGGTCGGTGTCTTCCTTGCGGAAGCCGAAGCCGCCATGACCTTTCACCGATTTGCCGGCGACCTCGCCGAAGGGCTTGGTCGATTCGACGCCGTCGGCTTTCTTGGCCATATCGGCGATCGAAAGAGCGGTCAGCGCGGCTGCATCGGCGCGGCCCGACTGGACGGCGGCGAGCAGGCTGGACTGGTCGGGCAAGGAGACAATCTGTCCACCGGCAACGCCCGCTTCCTTGGCGAAGCCGCCTTCGACGGCGCCGGCCATCACGGCAAGCTTGAGATCCGGATTGTCCTTGATGCTGGAAAAATCCTTGATGCCTTTCGGATTGCCTTTTGCCACCAGCATAGCCTCGCCGATGCCGTAGGACGGCTCGGAGTAGTTGATCTCGGCGCAGCGCTTCGGAGTGATGAACATGCCGGCGGCGATGATGTCGAAGCGGCCGGCCTTGAGACCCGGAATGAGCGAGCCGAATTCGGTCAAAACACCGTCGACCTGCGGTATGCCCATCTTGGCGAGCACCGCCTTGGCGACTTCCGGCGCTTCGCCGGTCAGCTTGCCGTCTGGCGTGGCGTAACCGAACGGCGCCTCGTTGGCGAAACCGACGCGGATGTAGCCGTCTTTCTTGGCCCGTTCGAGGGTGGTTTCCGCGTGAGCGGACTGCGACGTCAATGACGTCGCTGCGAGCGCAATGCAGGCAGCCGCTTTCACGACCATGCGGCGCGATATCGATGAATTGAACATGCTTTTCTCCCATTGGACAACTGACGGATGGTTCCCAGGGCGCGGCCTTCTTCGAGGTCGACGCCTGCTTGATAAGACGTATACAACTGCCCTAGACATTTCGCAAGCAGAGATATAGAAACCAAGAAAATTCGACGATAATTCGTAGTTAGCCAATAAATCGACGTCGAGTTGTGCACAATTTGGCCTGTTTGCTTTTTTGCGAAAGGGGCAAACAGCGTACCTGGAAGGCAGGATTTCGGTGGCGACTGCGAACGGGTTCGGGACATTCACGCAAGCGGAGTATGGGCAGCGCCTCGCCGGCGTGAAGACACGCATGCAAAAAACCGGCTTCGATCTCATCGTCTGTCAGGATCCAGCCAACATGTGCTGGTTGACCGGCTATGACGGATGGTCGTTCTACGTTCCGCAGTGCGTGCTCGTCCATCTGGAGGAGGACCGGCCGATCTGGTTCGGCAGGGCGCAGGATGCCAAGAGCGCACGCCTAACCACTGGCCTGCCCGAGACAAACATCGTGCCGTTCTCGGAACGGCTGGTGCAGCAGCCGGTCGAACACCCCTATGACGAACTCGCCCAACTGATCCGGTCGCGTGGCTGGGGAAAGGCCCGCATCGGCGTCGAGATGGACGCGCATTATTACACCGCGCGCTGCCACGCCCATCTCGTCCAGGGCCTGCCTGATGCGCACTTCGCCAACAACCACGATCTCGTCAACTGGGCGCGGCTGGTCAAGTCCGAAGCCGAGCTGGTGCTGATCCGCGAGGCCGGCGCGATCTGCACGCATGCCATGAACCGCGCCGTCGAAAAAATGCGGCCTGGCGTGCCGCAGAACCACGTCATAGCCGAAATCTATCACGCGCAGATCATGGGCGTGCCCGGAGCGGGCGGCGACTATGCCGCGATCTGTCCGCTGATGCCCGTTGGCGAGGGCACCAGCACGCCGCACCTGACGTGGTCCGACGCGCCGCTGCCGGACAGCGGCCTCGCCATTCTAGAGATCGCCGGCGTGCGGCGCCGCTATCATGCAGCGCTGACCCGAACGGTACATTTCGGCAAGCCGCCGCAAGCCATCCTCGACATGGCCAAGGCGATCGTCGAGGGCGTCGATGCTGGCCTCGAGAAGGCGCGCCCCGGCAACACCGCCGAACAGGTGGAAGCCGCCTGGCAGGCAGTCTTGAGGAAGAACGGGCTGAAGAAAGACAGCCGCGTCGGCTATCCGGTCGGACTCGCCTACCCGCCCGATTGGGGCGAGCGTACCGCGAGTCTTCGTCCCGGCGACACCACCGAGATGCAGCCTGGGATGTGCTTCCATTTCATGGCCGGCGTCTGGCTCGACGATTTCGGCATCGCCATCTCGGAATCGTTCGTTGTCACGGAACGTGGCGGCGAACGCCTCTGCGACGTGGCGCGCGAACTCATCGTTATCGACTGACATGGCGGCCGGGAAACCGGCTGCCGAAAAGACCATGCCCGCCACCAAGCCGGCAACAAGCACGAGGACGCCCGATGGACCGCAATCCTTTCTCCGATGCCGAAATCGCCGACCGCTTGGTAAAGGTCCGCATTGCACTGGCCGAACGCGAGCTCGACGCGGCGGTGTTTGCCTCGCCGGAGAACGTCTTCTATCTCACCGGGCTTGATCACTGGGGGTATTTTGCCCCCCACCTGCTGATCGTCCCGCTCCGGGGAAAACCTGTTCTGGTCACCCGCTCGATGGAGAAGGTGACGATCGAGAAGCAGGTGAAGGCAGCGGAATTCCGTGGCCATTCCGACAGCGAAACGGCGGCCGACCTTGCCGCACGGGTGCTTGCAGAGCTCGGCCTGTCCGGCAAGCGGATCGGCCTCGAATACTGGACAGCCGGCCTTAGCCATGGACTTGCCGTGGCACTCCAGATGCAAGCAGATGCAAAGTGGAGCGATGTCTCCGGTCTGATCGACAAGATGCGGCGGGTGAAGAGCGCCGAAGAACAGGCGCTGATGCGGCGGGCCGCCAAGGTGACGGACGCCGCCGCCGGTGCCGCGATCGCCGCGATCTCCGATGGCGCTTCCGAACAGGAGGTCGCCGCCCAATGTGTTGCGGCAATGATCCGCGCCGGCGGTCATGCGCCGGGCTTCGGACCGTTCATCCGCCCGGCCGCGCGCCTGGGTGAAGAGCACACGACCTGGGGCGACGGGATCTACCGCAAGGGCGAGCCGGTCTTTGTCGAACTGTCCGGGTGCATCTCGCGCTACCACGCCCCGCTCGGCCGGCTCGTTCGGATCGGCCACATCAGCGACGAAGACGCCACAATGGCGGAGGTGACCGCCAAGGCGTTCAACGCGGTCGTCGAGGCGCTGCAGCCGGGCGCCAAGGCGCGCGATGTCTACGCCGCCTGGCAGGCCGTCGCCGACGAGGCCGGTCTTCCCCACTATCGCCGCCATCACTGCGGTTACCTTGTCGGCGCCGGCCAGCCGCCGTCATGGACCGGCGGCAATTCGGTGACCGGCTTGAGACACGATTCCGACCTCGAGATCGAGACCGGGATGAGCTTCCACATCCTGTCATGGCTGATGGGAACGGGTCGCGGCAATGACTTCGTCTCCAACACGGTGCTGTTGACCGATGCGGGCGCCGAGGTGCTTACCCGTACGCCGGCCGGCCCGATCGTTCGATAGGCCTGCACACATGGCGCGCTACTCGGCATTTTCGATTTTACGCAACGCGCTGTCCGGCCAGAAGAACTGGCAGCGCGCCTGGCGTGCGGCGGAGCCAAAACCGTCCTATGACGTGATCGTCATCGGCGGCGGTGGACACGGCCTCGCCACCGCCTTCTACCTCGCCGAGAACCACGGCATCCGCAATGTCGCGGTGCTCGAAAAGAGTTATGTCGGCGGCGGCAATGTCGGCCGCAACACCACCGTCATCCGCTCCAACTACCTGCTCGACGGCAACACCCAGTTCTACGAATTCTCGATGAAGCTCTGGGAGGGCATGTCGCGGGCGCTGAATTTCAACGTCATGTTCTCGCAGCGCGGCCAGCTCGTCACAGCGCATTCCGCCGATCAGCTCGACGGTTTCAGCCACCGGGCCAATGTCATGCGGCTGAACGGCATCGATGCCGATATCCTCGACCGGGAAGAAGTGCGCAGGCTGGTGCCCTATCTCGATTTTTCCGACACCGCCCGCTTTCCGATCCATGGCGCTATCTTCCAGGGCCGGGCGGGCACGGCGCGCCACGACGCCGTCGCCTGGGGCTATGCGCGCGCCGCCGACGGCCATGGCGTCGACATCATCCAGAACTGCGAAGTGACAGGCTTCGTCCGCAACGGCGACAGCATCGTCGGCGTCGAAACGACGAAAGGCCGGATCGGCGCCGGCAAGGTCGGCCTCGCTGTTGCCGGTCATACATCCGTGCTTGGTGCCAAGGCCGGCCTTGAACTGCCGATCGAAAGCCATGTGCTGCAAGCTTTCGTCACCGAGCCGCTGAAGCCGCTGGTAGATCACGTCGTCGCCTATGGCGCCGACCATTTCTACGTCAGCCAGTCCGACAAGGGCGGGTTGGTCTTCGGCGGCAATCTCGACGGCTACAATTCATACGCCCAGCGTGGCAATCTCGGCGCCGTTCGCGAGGTGGCGGAGGCGGCGATTGCACTGATGCCGTGCATTTCGCGCGTCCGCCTGCTGCGCCACTGGGGCGGCGTCATGGACATGACCCCCGATGCCAGCCCGATCATCTGCCCGACGCCGATCGACGGCCTCTATCTTAATGGCGGCTGGTGCTATGGCGGCTTCAAGGCGACGCCGGCTTCCGGTTGGTGCTTCGCCCACACGATCGCCACCGGGAAGCCGCATCCCTTGATCGCGGCCTACAGGCTCGATCGTTTCCGCACCGGCCACACGCTCGACGAAGCCGGCGTCGGTCCTTCCGCCTGGCTGCAATAGGAGGCGGAACAAAATGCTGCGCATCGAATGCCCCTGCTGCGGCCCGCGCGACCATGACGAGTTCCGCTATGGCGGCGATGCCTCGGTCACGCGTCCGGCCCATGACGACCCCGATCCGGAGGCCTGGTATCGTTATGTCTATGTCAGGAAAAACCCGGCCGGCCCGCACCGTGAATACTGGCAGCACGTGACCGGTTGCCGGCAATGGCTGGTGGTCGAACGCGACACACGCAACCACGTCATCGCAGCCGTCGACTTCGCCAGGAAATCACGCCCATGAGTTCGAACCGCAAACGCCTGCCGGTGGGTGGCCGCATCGTCCGCGAGCAGCCGGTCGAGTTTACCTTCGACGGCCGCAAGCTGGCTGGATATCGCGGCGACACGCTTGCCTCCGCGCTGCTCGCCAACGGCGTCACGCTGGTCGGTCGCAGCTTCAAATATCATCGCCCGCGCGGCATTTTTTCCGCCGGGCCCGAAGAGCCGAATGCGCTGGTTACGCTCGGGAGCGCCGGCAGGCGCGAGCCGAACCTGCCGGCGACGACACTGGAACTCGCCGACGGCATGGTCGTGGAAAGTCAGAACCGCTGGCCGTCGCTTGCCTTCGACGTACAAAGCGTCAACGGGCTGTTGGCACCGTTTCTGTCCGCCGGCTTCTACTACAAGACCTTCATGGGCCCGACGCGCCGCGCCTGGATGTTCTACGAGCACTTTATCCGCAAGGCGGCCGGTCTGGGCAGGGCCGGCACCAGCCCGGATCCCGACCACTACGAGGTTCGTCATGCCTTCGCCGATGTCGCCGTCGTCGGCGGCGGTCCGGCGGGATTGTCGGCGGCGCGAGCGGCGGCCGCGGCCGGCGCGCGGGTCGCGCTCATCGAGCAGGATTTCCTGCTTGGCGGCCAGCTTCTGGCGGAACCGTCCGACAGCGCAGCGGCCGCATGGCTGAGGCAGGCCGAGGCCGAGTTGGAGGGCTTCGAAACCGTCGCGCTGATGAAGCGGACGACCGCTTTCGGCAGCTATGACGGCGATGTCCTTGGACTGGTCGAACAGCGCGATCCAACCGATCCGCAGCCGAATGGCGAGACACGGCAAACGGTCACCATGCTGCGCGCCCGCTCGATCGTTTTCGCCACCGGCGCCATCGAGCGGCCGATGGTGTTCTCGAACAATGATCGGCCCGGCGTCATGCTTGCCTCGGCCGCCCGGACCTATCTCAATCGCTTCGCCGCCCTGCCGGGCAAAAAAATCGTCGTCGCCACCACCAATGACGGTGCCTGGCGCACCGCCTTCGACTATGCCGCAGCCGGCGCGGAGGTGACGGTTGCCGATCTGCGCGCCGTCCCGCCCGCAGCACTTGCCGCGGAAGCCGCACGGCAAGGCGTGGTGGTGCGGGCCGCAACGCGCATCGTCGACCTGCACGGCGGCCATGCCATCAGGCACGTAACGCTCAGCGGGCCGGACGGCCCGTCCGCGGCCGCCTGCGACCTGGTCTGCGTGTCCGGCGGCTGGTCGCCAACCGTGCATCTCACCTCGCACCTTGGTGTCAAACCTGTCTATCGCGACGACATCGGCGGCTTCGTGCCGGGCGCGTTTCCGGCCGGCCGGTTCGGCGCCGGCGCGATGATGGGGGCCCATGCAACTGCCGAAGCCATCGAGGACGGTCATCGCGCCGGCATCGACGCGGCAGTCTCCTGCGGCAAGTCGGCGCCGGTGCCCGATCCGTCCAGACTCGATCTCGGCGAGACCGCCACGATTTCACTTCGCGAAATCCCGTCGGTCGGACGCGGAAAAGCCTTCGTCGATTTCCAGATGGACGTGACGACAAAAGACATCGAACTCGCCCATCGCGAAGGCTATGAATCGGTCGAGCACCTGAAGCGCTACACTACGCTCGGCATGGGCACCGATCAGGGCAAGACCAGCAATTTTCCCGCACTTGCCACCATGGCAGCGCTGCGCAACGCAACGATCCCCGAGACCGGCACCACGACCTTCCGCCCGCCCTATACGCCGGTTGCCATCGGGGCGCTTGCCGGACGCGCCGTCGGCCATCATTTCAAGCCGATCCGCCGCACGCCGGTGCACGACTGGCACATGGCGAACGGCGCCGAGATGCTCGAGGTCGGGCTCTGGATGCGGCCCTATTTCTACCGGCAGTCGGGGCGCGACGTGAACGAGGCCTATGTCGCCGAAATGCGTACCGTACGCCAGGCGGCGGGCCTTATGGACATTTCCACCCTTGGCAAGATCGATGTCCAGGGCCCGGATGCGGCAATCTTCCTCGACCGCGTCTACGCCAACGGCTTTGCCAAACTGGCGGTAGGCCGCGCCCGCTACGGCGTCATGCTGCGCGACGACGGCATTGTCTTCGACGACGGCACCACGACGCGGCTCGCGGAAAACCGGTTCTTCATGACGACCTCGACCGCCAAGGCCGCCGATGTGCTGTCGCGTCTCGAATTCGTGCTCGACACGGCCTGGCCGGATTTGCGCGTGGCCGTCACCTCGGTCAGCGATGAATGGGCGGCGATGTCGGTTGCCGGGCCTAACAGCCGCGCAATCCTCAGCGCTGCTTTTCCTGGTCTCGACGTCTCCGACGCGGCGCTTCCGCATATGGGGCTACTCGAAAGCGAGTGGCAGGGCCGTTGGCTCCGCATCCTGCGTCTTAGTTATTCCGGCGAGCGTGCTTACGAAGTCTATGTCGGCGCCACTGCAGGTGAACAGCTCTGGAGCCGCTTGCTCGAAGCCGGCAGACTGTTCGACTTGAAGCCTTACGGCGTCGAGGCGCTTGGCGCGCTGCGGGTCGAAAAGGGCCATGTCGCCGGACCGGAGATCGATGGGCGCACGACGCTCGACGATCTCGGCCTCGGCCGCATCGCCGGCAAGCGCAGCGGCTTCGTCGGCGACGTCCTGCGACAGCGCCCTGCCCTCCGGGCGCCCAACCGGCAGCGTCTGGTCGGACTGGAATGCGTCGAGAACGGAAAACGTCTGCGCGGCGGCGCCATCCTGTTCCTGCCGGATGAGAAACCCTATGGCCATGGGCGCGGTCGCGTCACCGCCGTCACTTTCAGCCCCGAACGCGGCCATTATGTCGGTCTGGCACTGCTTGCCGGTGATGTCGCGGCAGAAGGAAGCGAGGTCGTGGCGGTCTATCCAATGAAGGCCGAAACGGTTCGCGCTCGCGTTGTCTCGCCGGTATTTGTCGATCCACAGGGAGAACGGCTGCATGGCTAGCTTGACCTCTTCTCGGGATTTCAGCCTGTCCGTGGCAGATTGTCCGCTTATCCAGATCGAGGGCTGGGACGCGACACTGACGCAATTCGAAAAGAGTGTCTCGGCGTCGCTCGGCAAGAAACTTCCCGCTTCGGTCGGAGAGACGGTTCGCCACAAGGGGCTTCTAATCATCCGCGTTGCACCTCGCCGCCTCTGGCTGGTTCTCGACGAAGGCGCGCAAGCGCCTGCCCTTGTCGTCGACCCCGATCTCGGCTGTTCAGTTCCCCTCGGCGAAGGTCGTGTTCGTTTGAAAATGGCCGGCTTTGACATCGCAAGGCTTCTGTCCGGCTGCATTGCAGTCGACTGGCACGCGCCGGCCGCTGCTCCGGGCCGCGCCGTACTGACATCCTTCCATCACGTGTCCGTTCTCTTCCTGCACACCGGCGAGACCGCATGCGAACTCATCGTGCCGCGAAGTTTTGCCCGCAGCCTCTCGGATTGGATTGCCCGCGGCTAGCCAATACCGGTTTAACGGACGGCGAAGCTGCAACGGGCCGCCAGGCTCTCGCCAGCCCCAAGCACCGACAGTCCATTCCATTTTTCGATCGAACCGCGATTGTGAGCATCGACAGCATGACTGACCGGTTCAAAACAGAAGAAGTCGCTCTCGTCCGATGGCGAATAGACCAGGAAAAAATTCAAGGGCGATGAAGCTTCAATCCGAAGGCTGCAACTGTGCTCCGGCCACGATATGGTGGCGACGCCGTTCCAACCGGCAAACAGATTGTTTATCCATCCACTCGGCAATACGGCCGGTGCGCTGAAATCCCAATCGGGACGGGTTTTGATATCCACAAACCGTTCGGGGAGATGGTTGGGCAGTTCGAGACAAACCTGCGACGCCGGCGCATGAAGCGCGGTTCGTGCCGTTCTCGGGAACCATGGATGGATGCCAAGCCCGAACGGCAATCTGATCGATGCCCGATTGACGATGCGAAGCTTCAGCTCGAGCCCCTGTCCGGTCAGAGCGTAGCTCACCTCGGCGCGATATCGATATGGGCCGGGTCCGCTGCTGATGAGGGACAGCTTTGCGTTGTCTTGCGCTACGCTGTCGACGTCCCACTCGCTCGAAAATCCATTGCCGTGAATGGGAAATGGCTCGCCTGCAACATTGGCAGGCAGTTCCTGGAATTTGGAGTCGAATGTGAACCCGCCGCCTGAGATGCGATTTGACCACGGCAAAAGCAGGTTGCAGGCAAGATCGACCGGGCTGCTGCTCCCGCCATCCGGCCATGGCCTGAAGAGAGGCACGCGCCCATAGTCCAGTCTCGCAAGACCTGCCCCAAGCGACGGGACGATTTCAGCGGATAGGTCTCCGCTTCTGATCTTTATCGTCCCGACCATCGGCTTCAGACGGTGTCGGCCTTGGCAGCGGCGATCGGCTGTTGATGGCGGCCTTTGCGAGCCACTGCAAGAAGGTCGTTCGACGCGATCCCGATGAGCGCCTTCATCTGATCGTGAGCGTCGTCGGCCCTGCGCATCCTAATTGCCTCCAGCACGTCGCCGTGCGCGCTCAGTGTCTGCTGGTAGTTGGCGGTGGCCGATGTGGTCAATCGGAAGGAGAAGCTGAGGGCGGCAGCAAGCATGTTGCCGAGATTGGCGAATACCGGGTTGCGGCTGGCACGAAGGATGGCCGTATGAAACCTGACGTCGGCATCGAGACACGCAGCAAGATCGTCCTGCGGAGCAATGCGCATGGCTTCATACGCCGCTTCGATGACTGCGAGATCGCCTGACGTCGCCATCTTGGCCGCAAGTTGGGCGGCAGCGGGTTCAATGACCAGCCGCGCCTCGATCAATCCCCGAACGAAATCGAGATCGGGCTCGATATCGCGCATCCATTCCAAAACCTGTGCATCCAGCCTGTTCCATTCGCTCGACACGCGCACGCGCGTCCCGGCCCGCTTGCGTGCCTCGATCAATCCTTTCGCCGAAAGCGTCAGAAGAGCATCGCGAAGCGCGGTGCGGCTCGCCCCGTAGATGACGCAAAGTTCGGCTTCCGTCGGCAGGACGGAGTGCTGCGCGTAGGAGCCGGCGAGGATTCGCTGTCCGAGATCGCGTGCGATGCGATCCTTGAGCGATGACGTGGCGCCCTCTGCGGCAGGAATGTCCTGCGTGCCTTGGCCAGTCGAAGCGATCGCCGCGTCCATCGTCATGTCCTGTTCAAGTGGTACTCGGCAATTACCACAGCAAGTATCAGCAGCGAGCCCTTGGCAAGCAACTGATAGAAGGTTGGCACGGACGTCAGTATCATTCCGTTGTTGAGGACGCCAATGATGGCGACGCCCAGCAGCGCGCCGATGATCGTACCCTTCCCGCCCTGCAAGGCGCAGCCACCCAGCACGGCCGCTGTGATGGCCTCGAGTTCCAGACCTTGGGATCCGGATACGGGCTGGCCCGAGCCGGTACGGGCAGCCAACAGAATCCCGGCCAATCCGGCTGCCACTCCACTCATGATGTAGATGCCGACGCGGTAGCGATTGATATTGATGCCGGAGAAGCGTGCGACAACGGGATTGCCGCCCAGGGCATAGATGTTGCGGCCAACGATCGAGCGGGCAAGGAAGAGATGGAACACGATCGCGGTCAGCAAAAGAATCCAGATCAGCAGAGGCAGGCCGAGGATTCGTCCGATCCCGATGAAGCGGAAAGTGTCGCTGAAAATCGCGATCGATTGCCCATCGGACATGATGAACGCGATGCCGCGGAAGATCGCCATCGTACCGAGAGTTGCGATGACAGCGTTGACCCGCCCATAGGTGATGATGATGCCGTTCACGAGGCCGGCAAGACCGCCCAGGACCAGGCCGGCAAGAATGCCCGCGGCGGGCGATCCAGTGGCCTGGATGGCCATTGCCGTCGATACTGTGGTCAGACCGACAATTGCGCCGACGGCAATATCGAGCCCTCCGGCGACGATGACCACGGTCTGGCTCATCGCCAGAACGCCCAGGATGGTAATGCCTAGACCGATGTTCAGCAGGTTTCGGCTCGAGAAGAACACGTCGCCTCTCAGGGTGCCGAAGATGAGCACGAGAATGGCGAGAGCAACAAGAAGGCTTATGGTGTGAATGCCGATGCGCTCTGCGATGCGCAAGGAAGCGCGCCTTTTGCCGGTTTGTGTTGTTGCTGTGCTGAGCTCAAGGCTGTTCACTGAATTTGTCCTCCGAGCGATGCTACAGATTGCGGCATGGCGTGTTTCAGGATCGTGGTCTCGTCGATGTCAGGGCGGGAAAGTTCGGCCGTGATCCGACCTCCAGCCATGACAAGCACCCTGTCGGCGAGCCCGATCAGTTCCGGCATTTCCGAGGAAATCAGGATGATGCCGATGCCGCTGGCGGCGAGTTCGTCGATCAGGCGATAGATTTCCGCCTTGGCGCCGATGTCGATGCCGCGGGTCGGCTCGTCGAGGATGAGAAGCATCGGCTGCCGCGCAAGCCAGCGCGCGAGAACGACCTTCTGTTGATTGCCACCCGACAGTTTGGAAACCTCTTCGTCGAGGTTGGGTGCCTTGATCGACATCTTTGCTGCAAGCGGTGAGACGATCTCCAGAGCCTTGCGCCGGTTGAAGAAGCCGAAGGTCGACGTCTTGTCGGGCACGCACAGCGAGGCATTGTCAAGAATGCTTCGGAACAACAGCAGGGCTTCGTGCTTGCGGTCTTCCGGAGCGAAGCCGATGCCTGCCGCGATCGCTGCATGCGGACTGTTAGGGCCAACGGACACGCCGTTCATCGTTATGGTTCCGTCGACGCGCCGATCATAGCCGACAATCGCCTTTGCCAGCTCGGATCGACCCGCACCCATAAGGCCGGCAATGCCGAGCACCTCGCCGCGGCGGACCTTGAGGCTCACATCGGTGACGTGGTCGGTGGTCAGGCCCGTCACCTCCAGCAACGGTTTAACCGATTGCCACGTCTCGCGGGTAAACAGATCGGCAATGTCGCGGCCGACCATGAGCTTGGCTATGGTCTGCTCGCTGGCACCGGCCGCGGGGGAATCATCGACCAGCCGGCCGTCCCGCAAAACGACAATGCGATCCGCAAGGTCGATGACCTCGTTCAGCCTGTGAGAGATGTAGACGATCGAAGTGCCCTCTTCGCGCAGCCGGCGAATTACTGAAAACAGACGGCGCGCTTCGTCGTCGGTCAGCGACGAGGTTGGCTCATCAAATGCGATCAGCCGGCCGCCGGCACGTATGGCGCGCATGATTTCGATCATCTGGCGCTGTGCCGGACCGAGTGTGCTGCAGAGTTGACGCGGCCGCATATCCTGCTGCATGCCGAAGGTCGCAAGCACCTTATCGGTCTGGTCCTCGAGCCTGTGCCAGTCGAGCAGGACGCCTGCCAACCGCGGCAGTTCGCCGACGAAAATGTTCTCGGCCACGGTCAGGTTCGGAACGATCTCCGGCTCCTGATGGATGACGCGTATTCCGGCTCTGTGGCTGTCGCGCGGTTCGCTGAAAACGATCGGCGTGGAGCCATGCAGCACGATGCCGGTGTCCGGTGCGAACACGCCCTCGAGAATTCGCATCATTGTCGACTTGCCGGCGCCATTCTCGCCAACCAGGGCAAGCACCTCTCCTGGCCGAAAGGCAATCGAGACATTGTCGAGCGCCTGCACGACGCCGAAGCGCTTCGATATCCTATCGAGCGAGAAGAAATCCGATTGCATCAAAGCTCACTCCCGAGGATCGATCCCGTGTGCCTGCGGACGAACTGCCGGCCCAAAAAGCGTCATGCGCCTGCGGCGCATGACGCATATCTGGTTCAGTGGCAGAGCTTGGCTTTGTAGTCCGACGCAAAATTGTCGGCAGTGATGTATTCCGGATCGGTGAAGGATTGCACGGGTAGCTTGGTTCCATCCTTGATGGAGGCCAACAAGATCTTCACCGCCAGTGCGCCGTGATTTGCCGAATTGAGCCACATCGTACCACGGAATGCCGAAGGCTTTCCGGATCCGAAGGCGTCGCAGGCGCGGCTCCCGTCGATGCCGATCCCCATGCCCTGGTCTGCGGAATAGCCGGCATTCTCCAGTGCTCGCGCACCACCCAGCACACCATCATCGTTGCATGAATAGAATATCCAGTTCGTGACGCTGGGATTGGCCGTCAGTGTGGTGGTCATCACGTCGATGGCGTTGACCATCGTGTTATCGTAGGGGACGCGAACGATGTTGCCCGGCTTGAAATCGGGCACCGCCTTCAAGAACGCCTCTTCCGCGCCCTTGTTGCGCTGCATGCAGGTATCAGCCTTGCGGTCCTCGATCGAGGCGATGCGCACCTCTTTGCCCGCCCAGCCATCAGCCTTGTAGAGCTTGGCAAGCTCTTCGCCCACCCGCGCACCGATGTTGTAGGCATTCATGCCGACATAGGGGACCTGGGTGCCATCCTGGTAGTAGATATCGTCGTCCACCGCCACCAAGGGAATTTTTGCGGCCTTTGCTTTCTCCGCGATGACCGGTCCCAGCGCCTTGTCGGGGACAACGATGGCGATGCCTTTCACGCCATCGCCAACCATCGTATCGAAGGTCGTGATCGTCAAATTGGCGTCGAACTGAACGTCCTGCGACACGAATGCAGCCCCTGCCGTCTCAGCCGCTTTCTTGGCGCCGCCGACTTCGGCGACGAACCATGGGTGGTCTCCCATCTTGTTGATGTAGCCGATCTTGATATCGTCCGCGCTTGCTGCGCCACTCATCAGTCCGGCAGCCAGTATCGCAAATGTCGCCAAAGCCTTTGTTGTGGTTTTCATGAAGATCCTCCCTGAGCTCTATGGTGGTTGCTAGTCGTGGTAGAGAACCGAGCGCCCACCATCGATGGTGATCGTCTCGGCATTTATGAACGGCGCTTCGTCCGAAGCGAGGAAAACCGCCGTCATTGCAACCTCGTCCGGCCGGCCAATTCGCTTGGGCGGATGGAGGTCGTAGGCTCGCCGCTTCTCCTCGGCGGGGTTCGGGAATGTGTTCCAGTAGGCTTCCGCGATCGGCGTCTCGATATAACCGGGGGCGATCGCGTTCACCCGGATGCCGCGCGCGGCATATTCAATGGCGAGCGAGCGGGTGAGGCCCAGAAGCGCATGCTTGGCGACCGGGTACGGAAATGTATGGGGAATGATCTGGAACGCGTGACAGCTCGCTATGTTGACGATAGAGCCTGAGCCGTTCGCCAGCATCGTCGGCAAAACCGCCTTGGCGCAGAACCACGCGGCCTGGAGGTCGAGCTTGAGGCAGCGCTCCCATTCCTCATCCGGCATCGCCAGCGGTTCGTAAAAGACGTTGGCACCGGCATTGTTGACGAGAATGTCGACGCCGCCATAGGTCGTGATCGTCCGGGAGACCATGTCCGCGACCGCGGATGCGCCGGTGACGTCCGTCTCGATGAACAGGGCGTCCGCGCCCTGGGCACGCAATTCGTCGGCGATCGCTTTTCCGCTTACCGCATTCAGTTCGGCAATAACGGTCTTTGCCCCATGTGTTGCAAAGGCGCGGGCGGTGGCGGCACCGATGCCTTGGCCGGCGCCCGTGATGATTGCGATCTTTCCTTGCAGCCGTCCTGCCATTGCATTCACCAATCCACCACGGTGCCGTCCGGCATGACGGCGTTGCGGGCATGCAGCACTTCCTGCTTGAAGGGGTGGCGCGCGATCACGTCCTCATTGACGGTGACGCCAAGGCCCGGCAGTTCGGGCAGATCCCAGCGGCCTGGTTTACGCTGAATTGGCCAGGTGACCACGTCGTCGTACCAGGCGACGGCACCGGACATCTCCTCCTGAATGACAACGTTTGGCGTCGATATGCCGAAATGAAGAGCAGCCACACCGGCGATCGGACCGAGCGGGTTGTGCGGCGCAAGGCCGATGCCTGCGGTTTCCGCCATGGCCGCGATCTTCTTTGTCTCGAGCAGACCGCCAGTGTGGCAAATATCAGGCTGGGCAATGTTGAAGGCGCGGGCTGCGATCGAGTGCGTGAATTCGCGGCGCCCGATCAGCCGCTCGCCGGACGCGATCGGCACGGCCGATCGCGCCGTAATATGCGCCAGTCCGGCAACATCTTCGGGTGGAACGGGCTCTTCCGCGAACATGATGCGGGCCGGCTCGATTGCCTTGAGGTAATCCATCGCCGCGTTAACCGATGCAGGGCGCCCGTGGAAATCGACCATGATGTCGATATCCGGGCCTATGGCCTCGCGAAGTGAGCCAACCATGTTGGCAACGGAGTCGACTGCCTTGGCGGGCGATACGTAGTGGGTGTAGGGGATGCAGACGACCTTGACCGCGTCGTAGCCTGCTTGCGTCACGATGCGTCCGCGTTCAACGATCGCGTCCGTGGATCCGGTCTCATAGACCGCCTTCATGTCCCCGAGGCCGAGATGCGTATAGGTGCGCAGATAGTTGCGGACCTGGCCGCCCAAAAGGCGCCAGAGGGGGACGCCCAAAGACTTGCCCAGGATGTCCCATAGCGCGATCTCGATGCCGCTGACGGCGGACATTCCCTCGACGCCGAGACGCCAAAAGCCGTGCCGCGTAAGTATCTGGTAGCACTGCTCCACATTGCGCGGATCTTGCCCGATGAGCAGGGCTTCAAGATCCTGAAGCGCCCCAACGACGGCTCGGGTCTTCCATTCCAGCGTTGCCTCACCCCAGCCAAACAGGCCGGGCTCGTCGGTTTCGACGCGAACGAAGACCCAGTTGCGCATTTCCGCATTGCAGACGCGCGCCTTGATGGCCGTGATTTTCATTGATCCTCCCAGACCTGCTGTCTTTTTTCGAGGCAATATGTATGATTTATTACGAATAATATCGACGAGTCAAGCGCAACGTCGATGTGGACCAAGGCCGCGCCTCGATGTTCAGCTCGCAACCATCATGTCCTCACCCATCAAGCGCAGGCATCAGCAGCTCACTCTCAGCTTGCCTGATCAGTATTCGCCGACGTCAATGACAGCCTGGGCAAAGGCTTGCGGGGCTTCTTGAGGCAAGTTGTGGCCGATACCGCCGGTGATGATCCGGTGCGTGTATCTGCCCGAGAATTTCTTGGCGTAGGAACTGCTGTCGGGATGGGGTGCGCCATTGGCATCACCCTCAAGGGTAATGGTCGGCACTGTGATCACGGGAGCTTCGGCCAGCCGGTTTTCCAGAACGTCATATTCCGGCTCGCCATGTGCCAGGCCGAGCCTCCAGCGGTAATTGTGAATGACGATGCTGACGTGATCCGGGTTGTCCAAGGCTGCGGCGCTGCGCTGGAAGATGTCATCGTCGAAATTCCACTGCGGCGAAGCGAGTTGCCAGATGAGTTTGGCGAAATCGCGCGTGTATTTCTCGTAGCCGGCGCGGCCGCGATCCGTGGCGAAGTAATACTGATACCACCATTGAAGCTCAGCCTCCGGTGGCAGCGGCACCATGCCGACCTGCTGATTTCCGATGAGATAGCCGCTCACCGAGACGATCGCCTTGCAACGCTCCGGCCAGAGCGCGGCAACGACATTGGCCGTTCGGGCGCCCCAGTCGCAGCCGGCGATCGTGGCCTTCGCGATCCCCAGCGCATCCATCAGGGCAATCGTATCCGCGGCGAGCGCCGACTGCTGGCCGTTGCGCATCGTGTCGTCCGACAGGAAGCGCGTAGTGCCGTAGCCGCGCAGGTAGGGCACAATCACGCGGTACCCCTTTGCGGCAAGCAGGGGAGCGACGTCGGTGTAGGTGTGAACGTCATAAGGCCAGCCATGAAGCAGGATCACTGGGGCACCTACGGCAGGCCCCAGCTCCGCATATCCGACGCTCAGTTTTCCGGCATTGACCTGTCTGAGCGAGCCGAATGATTTCTGCCTGGCTTGCGTCGCGGATGCCCTTGCCTCGACCGTCCAAGTGGCTGCCGGCACGCTCAAGCCGAGTTCGGTGGCGGCGAACGTCATTGCTGTTGCACCAACAATGCGCCGACGGCGATGATCGACCGTCTCGGGAGCCTTACTCGCATTCATGATGAAGCCTCTATGATGACCAACAAGTGGGAAACGACTAGACCGTCGGCCACATCGGCGGACAGGAAATATTGCGCTTATTTCGACGGTGACTGCGGCGAATCCAGGATTGTAACCACTCTGCCAGGAGGCAGTGCGGCGAGCTCTGACTGAATGTCGGTAAGGTCCAGCGTTTCCTCGATTTCGCTCCGGAGAAATTCGAGACGTAGGCCATCCCGGCGCTTGGAAGCGGCTGGATGTAGCATCCGCAGAAACGGCAGCATGAGAATGACTCCTGACCTTCTGTTGGGGCGAGAGAATATGTTGCGTCTGATCTTGTGCTCGGAGCCACCCCCGGCTTTAGACGAGGCCCTCACGATCCATTGCGATGCGCACAGCCGGTCGGGCAGCCATTCGGGCGCGAAGCGCTTGCAAAGGCGCGGGAACAGGGACGTGGAAGCGCGCCGCCCAAAGCAG
Organism: Mesorhizobium sp. ISC25; assembly: GCF_042295465.1. NCBI lineage: Bacteria > Pseudomonadati > Pseudomonadota > Alphaproteobacteria > Hyphomicrobiales > Phyllobacteriaceae > Mesorhizobium > Mesorhizobium sp. ISC25. The sequence continues at coordinate 2,857,971 of NZ_CP135441.1, forward strand.
CATCACGAAAAGATAAAAATCCGCGACTGTGGGTTTGTCGCCGAACAGATAGTCGGTCTCGAGCCCCTCAGCGAAGAACTCGAGTTGGCTCGTAATCGTCGCGCTCGCCTTGGCCCTTTCGGCATCGCTGCTTTGGTGCCACATGGGCTTGAAGCTTCGGTGTATTTCAGTTGAGACGTAGGCCAGCGCTTCGAGAAGGTGGGTACGGCCCAGCGGCCCAGCCAGTCCCAGTGCCGGGTATTGCGACGCAATCCAGTCGAGGACGGCGATATTTTCCGTCAGCGTTTCGCCGCTATCCAGCACGAGGGCTGGAACATAGCCCTTGCGCGTGACGGTGGTGAAATCATCCCCGGAGCCTGTTCGTTTGGTCTTGAGGTTCACGCTTTCGCGCTCGAAGGAAACACCCGCCTCTTCCAGTGCGATGTGGTCCGCCATGCTGCAGGCGAGAGGGCTGTAGTAGAGTTTCACCGCTTTTCCCTTTTCTGAACCCGATTGAATCGGCGCAATTGGTCGTCGCCGGGCGGAAAACCTGCCACGCAAGACAACCGCTCCAAGACTTCGCACTTGGCGGGGACGACGACTACGACACCGACAGCTAGACGTGCCTATCCCGAGGTATGGTCGGGCTGAAGTTCGGGATCGCCGTGCGCAATGCCGGGGCATATCCCAGCTCAGTGGCCAACGGTTATCTGGAGGAATCCAGAATTTTCCGTGATGGCATCATCGACAGCCCGGCCAGTCCTTCGCTCAGGAAATCCTAAACGAAAGTATTGGACGCACGTGCCGTTGGCACGATGGCTCACACCCGGCCACGGCCGGCATATTTCGCGCGACATAAGCAGACTGGAAAGGCGAAAGCCGTGGCCTGCTTTTGCTCGATTGCCACCAACGCGATGAAGCAGCTTCCAACAACAGGAGTCGCCATCATGGCCGACCTTTCCGAAGCCTCCAAAGCCGAGCACACATTGAGCGTCGAAGCGCCCGCCGCGATCGAGATCGACGTCTCCTCGCTGACGCCGGGAACGTCGCTGATCGTCGACTGGCACGGCAAGCCGGTGGTCGTACGCAACCGCACCGAAAAAGAGAGGAAGGACGGCCAGGCAGTCAGTCTCGCCGAGCTCAAGGATCCAATTGCCCGCAACGCCAACCTGTCGGCCGATGCGCCGGCAACCGACGCCAACCGAACTATGCCGGGCAAGGAAGCCTGGGTGGTGATGGTCCAGGTCTGCACCCATCTCGGCTGCATCCCGCATGGCCAGGAAGGCGATTTCGGTGGCTGGCTCTGCCCTTGTCACGGTTCTCAATACGACACCGCCGGCCGCATCCGAAAGGGGCCGGCGCCCGAGAACATGGCGGTACCGGTGTTCCAGTTCGTTTCCGACACCAAGATCCGCATCGGTTAAGGCAGGGGGCATTTCGATGAGCGGCGACAAACACTCGACCTATACGCCCCAAACCAGAATCGAACGTTGGTTCGATGCCCGCCTGCCGCTGCCGCGGCTGGTGCACGACAGCTTCATCGTCTATCCCGTCCCGCGCAACCTGAACTATGCCTATACGTTCGGCGGCATTCTCACGATCATGCTGGTTTCACAGATCCTGACTGGCATCGTGCTGGCGATGCATTACGCTCCTGATACGGGGCTGGCCTTCAATTCAGTCGAGCAGATCATGCGCGACGTGAATTCGGGCTGGCTGCTGCGCTATCTCCATTCCAACGGCGCGTCGTTCTTCTTCATTGCCGTCTACATCCATATCTGCCGTGGGCTCTATTATGGTTCGTACAAGGCGCCGCGTGAGCTGCTGTGGGTGCTCGGTTGCACCAATCTCCTGCTGATGATGGCGATAGCCTTCATGGGCTACGTGCTGCCTTGGGGACAGATGTCGTTCTGGGGCGCTACTGTCATCACCAACTTCTTCACGGCCGTCCCACTGGTCGGCGACTGGCTCCAGCAGCTTTTGCTCGGCGGCTTCGCGGTCGACAATCCGACGCTGAACCGCTTCTTTGCGCTGCATTACCTTCTGCCATTCGTGCTTGCGGGCGTGGTGACCTTGCATATCTGGGCGCTTCACGTCGTCGGCCAGAACAATCCGACCGGCATAGAGGTCAAATCGAAAACCGATGTCGTGGACTTCACGCCCTATGCCACCGTCAAAGATGCCTTCGGCATCCTCGTGTTCCTGTTCTTCTTCGCCTATTTCGTCTTCTACCTGCCGAACTATCTCGGCCATCCCGACAACAACAGCATCGCCAATCCGCTGAAGACGCCGGCCCACATCGTGCCGGAATGGTACTTCCTGCCGTTTTACGCGATCCTGCGGGCCATCACGTTCAATATCGGGCCGATCGATTCCAAGCTCGGCGGCGTGCTCGCGATGTTCGGCTCGATCGCGGTGCTGTTCCTGGTGCCGTGGCTCGACACCTCGACGGTGCGCTCGGCGGTCTATCGCCCCTGGTACAGGGTGCTCTTCTGGCTATTCGTTGCCAATACCCTCTTTCTCGGCTGGCTCGGCTCCCGACCGGCGGAAGGCGCATACGTCGTCATGTCCCAACTGGCGACGCTTTACTATTTTGCGTTCTTCATCATCGCCATGCCGGTGCTCGGGCTGATCGAAAAGCCGCGACGGCTGCCGAATTCGATCACCGAAGCAGTTCTCGAAAAAGACAAGGCCGGCGGCAGAGGCCCGATCGCCCGGCCGGAGACTAAACGTTGAACTGGGCATCGCGGTGATCGTTCATGAACTGGTGGAACTCTCCTCTGGTCTACATCGTGTTGCTCGGCCTCGCCGGGATCGTCGTTTGGACCCTCATCCCCAGACGCTTCGCCAATGCGAAGCTGGTCGTCCAACTTGGTTTTTTTCTCGCGATGTCGGCCATGGTTCTCCACCTGCGCGTCGTGCCATACGAGGCCGCAGGGAACAACGAGACAACCGGAGGAGCGATCCTCATCGGCTCGGTCAAGCTGCTCTGGTGGGTTCACCTTGCCTGGGCGCTGATCGGATTTGTCCGTATCTATCTCGTCTTTGAGCGAAAGCCGCGCGAGGCACGTCTCCTGCAGGACGTCGTGGTCGGTGTCGTCTACGCTGGAATGTTCCTGTCGATCCTGGCGTTTGTCTTTGCAGTGCCGGTCGGAACGCTCATTGCCACCTCGGGCGTCTTTGCCGTCATTCTGGGACTGGCGCTCCAGAATACGCTTGGTGACGTATTTTCGGGGATCGCGCTTAACCTCGGCCGCCCTTACGTGCTTGGAAACTGGATCATTCTGGGTGACGGAACCGAAGGCCGCGTTGTCGAGACCAATTGGCGGTCGACTCAACTCCTGACCCCGACCAATAATGTCGTCGCGCTGCCAAACAGCCTTCTCACCAAGATCGGGGTAACAAATCTAAGCGGTCCGGACGAGAGTCATGGACTTGCCGTAACCGTCAAGATGGCGCCAACGAAGACGCCGGCGATCACCGTAGATCTCATGCGCACTGTCTTGCTGAGCTGCAATTCAATCCTCCAGGACCCTTCGCCTTCGGTTACCATCAGAAGCCTGGATGCGGCAGCTATCGAGATCGAGTTGTCGTTTCGCGTCGCAAGTATTGACCAGCGAAGTACCGCTCGGAACGACATCTTCGATCTCATTTATCGCCATTCAAGGTCGACCGGCATGCTGCTGGCGCAGCCACTTTCGGCTTCGATTGCCATGACCAACCGGCCGAGCCACGAGACGGCAGCCTCGCAAGGCTTCACCCCGATCGACCTCATCAATTCCATACCGGTATTCTCGGCACTGACGGGTACCGAGCAGGAGTCGCTCGCCAAAGCGGCCTCGGTTCGCACCTACCATAAGGGCGAGATCATCGCACGACAGGGAGAGATGCTGCCGTCGCTCATGATCGTACGGACGGGAGTCATCGTCCGGCAAATTGGCGAGGACGATGATCAACTGAAGGAGATCGGCCGGTTTGCACCTGGCGATTTCTTCGGCGAGACCGGATTGCTCGCCGGCATTGGCGAGATGTCGAGTTTGCGGGCAATGACCCCCGTCACGGTTTACGAGATAGACCAGGAAAGCTTTGCGCCGCTGCTGCACGACAGGCCCGAAATGGCCGAAGATCTTGCCGCGATCCTGTCGATGAGGGTGTCGGCTTTTAATGAAAGCGGCATCGCCGGACAGCACCACGCGAGCTCCAAATTCGCGCTCCTCAAAGCCATTCAGACGGTCTTTCGCGCCGCTCCGTTCAAGCGCGTTGGAGCACCTGGCTGACAAGGCATGCAGAAGGACAGAGATCCATGACCATCCGCCAAAGCGATATCACAGGCATCGATACACTCATCCAGCCGACTATCCGTGATTTTATGGACGGACTGAAGATAAGGCGCGCATTGCCCTCCTCGAATCGCCTCATGATCGGGCCCTTCATCCTGTTCGACCATTTCGGCCCCGCCATATTCGACGCAGGTCACGGTTTCGATATGGGACCGCATCCGCATATCGGCGTTGCGGCCGTGACCTACCTGATCGATGGCGAGATCGTCCATCGCGACAATTTCGGTAAAGTGCAGACCATCCGTCCTGGCGAGGTCAACTGGATGACGGCCGGGTCGGGCATCGTCCATTCCGAGCGCACGCCACCGGAAGTCCGGGCCTCGGGAAGCAATCTCTTCGGCGCTCAGGCCTGGATCGCCCTCCCCTCCCGCTATGAAGAAATTGCTGCCGATGTCGCACATTTTGGCGCCCCCGAAATACCGAGGATCTGTGCCGACGGCGTCGAGTTTACGTTGATCGCCGGCGCGTCCGACGGGTTGGTCTCGCTGGTAAGGACGTTCTCCGACATGGTCTATGCCGAAATTGTGCTCACGAGCAGTGCGCGCTACCAGGTGAAACCCGAATACCGTGAGCGTGCGATCTACATCGTCGCCGGTGAGGTTGGAATTGTCGGCCAGTTCGGTACGTTTCATGAGGCTGAATTGATAGCTCTGGCGCCCGGCGCTGAGATTGTGCTCCAGGCGCCTGCCTTCCATGCGGCGAGACTGATGCTGATAGGAGGCGAGCCCTTTTCCGAGCCACGTCATATCTATTGGAACTTCGTCTCCACTTCAGCCGAACGGATCGAGCAGGCAAAGGCGGATTGGCGCGAACGCCGCTTCCCCCGCGTGCCGGGAGAGCATGAGCTCATGCCTCTGCCAGATGGCAGCGTGTGAGGGACAAGGCAGCGGAATGGTGACCTCAGCGCCGCCAATGCTTCACGCCGGGTGGCGCAGGCAGACCACTACGACATCAAGTAGAGATCGTTCATCGTTTCCTCATCGAGCAAACCATCGAACCAGACGTCGAAGATTGTCTCGAGCAGGAACTCGTCGTTGCTTGCTTCGGAAAACAGCGTGAGAGACGCGTGCAACTTCTTCGCATCAACCTCACCGAAGACTGCGCGAGCGTTTAGGCCGGAGAGCCGCTGCAGGATGCCAACGCATTCCCGATAACGGGCTCCGAGGATTGGAAATGAGAGATAGGCGCTGGCTTCATCGAGCGATGTGATTGCATATGGCTCCGGCGCAGTACCGCCTCGCCCCGTGGCCAACCTTGGGAAGATGAACTCCATATAGGGAGTGCACATCATGCCTCGACGTAGAATAGCCAGCACGTCGTCGTAGACCGGATCCTGCGCGCTGACGAACCTCTGCAAATCATACTCGTCGTGCATTTGGATGGATCCCTGGAAAACCCTCAACATTCGTGCCCTGACTAGCCGTCGACGACATCTGCGTAGTCCGGGTGCTTGGCGAAAAAGCGGCTCATGAAGGGACATTTCAAGATCGCTTTACGGCCGGTTTTGCGGAGCAGTTCGAAGGTCCCTTGCGCCAATTGCGACGCGATCCCTTGTCCGGAAAATTCCGACGGGACTTCGGTGTGTATCAGCGCGACCTTCCCGCCCTCGAGCCGATAATAGGCCGCCGCAAACATATCGCCGGCAATCGGCAGCTCGAAACGGTGCTGTTGGACGTTTTCAACGACTTGTGCATCCATCTTTATCTCTCGATTGTATGTCACGTCTGTCACCGGAGGCAGATTGGCGGGCCGCTATCGCACCGCAGGCAACCGCAGAGTGACGGTCGTGCCTGCCCCAAGCGTGCTCTGAATATCGATGCTTCCGCCTGATTGCTCGGCAAAGCGCTTCACCATCGGCAAACCGACGCCGCCGAGGCCTTCGCTTTTGGTGGTGAAGAACGGATCGAAGGCGCAGACCATTGTCTCGCTGGTCATCCCGATACCGTTGTCCGCGACACGGATATCTACCTGACCGGCGGTAGAGCTTTCAGAGGCCAAGCCGGCATCGATCGAGATGAAACCGCCGTCAGGCATTGCATCGCGCGCGTTGAACAGAAGATTCAGAACCGCATTTTGCAATCCAAAGCGATCGCATCTCACCAAAGGCAGGTCGGACCCAACCCGAAGCTCAAGACCGAAATTGGCATCCAAGGCGCTCCGCACGAGGGTCTCAATCTCAGCCAGGCAAGCACCTACGTTTGTGTATTCGATTTCCGCGTGGCTCTCTCGGGCTAGACTGATGGTTTGCCGGACAAGGCCACCAGCCCGTTCCAAAGCCGTTTTGGCGCCGGCAATTACAGGCCCAAGCGCCGGAGCCGCTTGGATGCCCGGATCGCGGGCCAGGTGATTCAACGCCGACGAGGCGACCTGAATGAGATTGCCCAGATCATGGACGATGCCGGCGGTCGACATTTGCACGGACATATCACTTCCAGGACCATCGGGCGGGCTGTCGAAGACATCCTCTTTTATGTCCGGACGAAGCATTTCATTCCCCGCTGGCTAAGTCGGCACCTATTTTCTGCAATACGCTATAATCTGCAGAATTTACTTTCCATTATGTCTAGGAATATGCCGATGCATACTTATGTATATCCAAATGCGAGACTATGATCTATTGATAGCCGATCCCGCTGATGTAGTTGGCAAGCAGCCGTTCCTGCAGCTCCTCTTGTTTGAAGAGCGCCTTCATCGCATCGCGGATATCGAGGACGCCTAGCGGTTTCGAGTCAGCCCCGAGCACCGGCACATTCTGAAGGCCTTGCGCGGCCATGGTCTGCCAGACCGAATGAAGGTCGTCATCGGGACCACAGGACACGATGGACGTGCTCATCAATGCCGCAATCGGCGCTTCTGTTGGCCCTGAATTCGCCAGATGACGGACAAGGTCCGACTTGCTCAGCACGCCTGCCGCCTCCCCACTGCTGTGGCACACCACGACCAGGCCTATTGCGGGCCTGGAAAGTGAGAGTGCTGCACTGCGGAGTGGAGCGTCGACATCGACCACCATGAGACGGGCCGATATTAGTGGATGCAGACTGTCAATGCGCATGACGTCCTCCTGAGAGCGCCTCGCGGCCGCGGCCGGGAGGCTGGGTCGGTTCCAGGGTTTGGTTGCCGAGCTCGGCGCCTTCGCCTGTCCGGTCAGAATGGCGCGCAAACTGGCGCCATTCTGACCCATTCCAAAGATTAGCTTAGTGCTGCTTTGCTCAGGCCAAGCTTCGCATCGCCTGAGCCCGGGACGGGTTTGAAGCCGATGTTCAGACGGTTCCAAGAATTGACCGCCATCACAACGAAGGTCAGATCGGAGATTTCCTTCTCGGAAAGCTGCGACCTGACCCGATCGTAGATCTCGTCCGGGACACCCTGCTCGGGCAGCTTGGTCAAGACTTCCGTCCATGCCAAGGCTGCACGCTCGCGAGGAACGAACAAGGTCGAATCCCGCCAGGCTGCCAGGTGGTAAAGGCGCAGTTCGCGCTCGCCGTGGATCTTCGCCTGTTTGACGTGCATATCGAGGCAGAAGGTGCACCCGTTCAGCTGCGCGGCTCGGACTGCAACAAGGTCGCGGATCGGTTCTTCGATCGACCCCTCTCGCGTCGCACCAAGAAATTCAATAAATTTCTTCAGAAGTTCTGGCGACTGCTCCGCATAACTCGCGCGTTGGGCGACGGCTTTTCCTTTCGGAGCGACCGGTGACGCTGCAATATTCATTACTTATCTCCTTGAGGTGTTTGCAATCCATTGCAGCGTAAGGATGACCGGTGAGCCACACTGTTGCTATCGTGCCTATGATATGTATTGCCGCTCGATTGGTTTGGGGCGCCTAAACCGAAGTATAGGAGGTGGAAATTGACACCCTGAACGCTGCCCTCGGCAATTCGCTTTGCCGCAGGCATGCGGCAGGCGCGCGGCGTTTGGATCATATGAAGGGCTCGGCTGAGCTGGGCGGCGTCGATCGAGAGACCTGGATCGAAACTGCGTTCACTCTTCGAAGGGAGCGTTCATCACAAGATTAACTGCCGAAGTCGCCTTGTAGCCTGAAACAAAGCGCTCGCCGAAGTCCCGGGCAAAGTTGTCGTAGGTGGTTTCCGGCCTGACCTCGGCGATATGGCAAAAGCATCGGGTCATCCGTCGCTTCATTTGGAGGCGTGGAAACTCACCGATGATCTTTGCAATCTCGGCTGACGAAACGAGGCTGTATTGCAAGCCGACGACATCGAGGCAGATGCCAGCTGTGCAAAGCGCCACCTCAGCCTCCTTGTAGAGGCCGATCGACGGCGTCGAGTTGAGGGCAACGCTGTCCCAGATCAATTGGGCGCGCCGCTCGTCGAAGCCGCCCTCCCGAACGAAGGTGCGGGCAAGATCGGCGCCTTCCACTTCGAAACGGCGCGGCCCGGCGAAGTCCTCATTGAGCGTGACATCATGCAACAGGGTTGCAACGGCAACAACCTCCGCGTCGTGCTGGATATTCTGAATCTGTCCGATCCGGGCCGCGAAAAGCCAGGATCGGACCACGTGGTTGAACAAGTAGGGTTCACATCGCTGGCGGGCATGTTCGATCGCCCGGCCAACAAGCGGTGTATCGGGGACCGAAATCCCCGCAAGTGTGCGGATGGCGATCGAATTCATGTCACTGACCGTCCCTTCGCGTACGCCCCGATGGTCCCAGGGGCTACGATTTCATTTCGCGTTCGTCGTCAGTTCCGTCTCGCTGGTGTCGACGACGAAGATCGCAAGCAGGCGAGCGCGTTCGGTCTTACTGGCGTTTTCGCTGACGGCATGACGATCGCCCGGAAATTCCGAGAAACTTTCGCCGGCGCGATAAGTCTTCACGGGGCCATCGTTGACCTGGCTTCGCATAGCTCCCTCCAGGACGGTGGCATAGATGAACGCGGATTTGGGATGGGTGTGGGCCGGCGATGTTCCGCCCGGCTCGTACTCGACCAGCACGGCTTTCATACTCTTGCCGGGCACGTTTGGAAGAGCCTGGTCGTAGACAAGCTTCACGCTTGCATCATCGGCCATCGCTGCAGTGACAGAAGCGGCGGCGAGCGCCGCCGCGCAGAGAAGTGTTTTGATCATGTCTGGTCTCCTTGTTGAAATACGAATGGTAAGAGAGTGCTGATCTGATGGATCAGAGGATCGGCGTTCGCTTTTGTTTGCTTATTTCGGCGGCGTGTATCGGCTGAGCCAATCATCGAAACGCACGGCGCCGATGCGCGCGTTGTCGCCGGGCACCAGCGTTCGATCGTCGATTGCCACTTGGCCGTAGTAGAGCGCGCCCGGATCCGGAACGACTTTGCGCGGGTCGTTGGTGGCCTTCAGGAAGCGCTCGACAAGTTCGCTCATGCGAACACGCTCCGGACCGGCAATTTCGATCATGCCGTTCAACGGCGCGGCAACCGCGACGTCCGCCATCGCATCGGCAACATTGTCAGCCGCCATGGGTTGGAAGTAGGCCGGCGACATATGAATGGTATCCCCGACGGCGCCCGTGTTTGCGATGGCGGCGGTGAATTCGAAGAACTGAGTGGCGTGAACGATGGTGTAGGGAATTCCGGACTCCCTGATCAGCTTTTCCTGAAGCAACTTGCCGCGGAAATAGCCCATGCCCTGCAGCCGATCGGTACCGACGACCGACAGCGCCACGTGATGACGGACGCCGGCGGCCGTTTCGGCCGCAAAAAGATTACGCCCGGATGCCTCGAAGAACTCCAGGGCAGCCTTTTCCTCGAACGACGGCGAGTTCGCGAGGTCGACGACGACCTGCGCACCAGCAAGCGCGGCCGCCAGACCCTCGCCCGTAACGGTGTTGACGCCCGAATTCGGCGACGCCGCAAGCACGTCGTGTCCTTTGTTTCGCAGTCTCTCCACGGTCTTTGAACCGATCAGCCCGGTTCCGCCGATGACGACGATCTTCATGTCTAGTCTCCTGGTGTTGCGTGTCTATTTTCGTTGCTCGATCGGATGCTGGCGTTTCCGGCCTGCTACTGACTGACCGATGCAGCAGCATCCTCGATGAGTGACGTGACCTCGTCGGGATGCGAAACCATGAGCGCGTGGGACGCACCCTCGATGACGACGGTCTTTACCGCGTGCGCACGCTTGGCCATGAAGCTCATGACGGCTGCCGGGATGTTCCGGTCATCCGAGCCGTAGATCATGTAGGACGGCAGCGTCTTCCACGAGGCGACGCCCGAGGTTTCAGCCAGAGCTGCCTGTGCAACAGGGCGTTGAGTGGCAGCCATCAGCAAAGTCTGCTCTTGCGGAACGTCGGCGGCGAACTGGGCGCGGAACTTGGCCGGCTCGATGAAGAGGTCTTGTCCGCCGTCCGGCAACGCGACTGGAGCAAGCGCGCTCCCCAAGGTGCTGCCGGGAAACATGCTGGACAACGTAAGGCTCGATTCGCCGGTATCCGGCGCGAAACCCGCCACGTAGACCAACGCCTTTACATTGGGATTGCCATTGGCGGCCTCGGTGATGACAGGCCCGCCATAGGAATGCCCCACCAGCACGACCGGCCCGGAAACCGACCGGACGATGGCTGAGACTGCTTTCGCATCGCTGGCAACGCCGCGGAGCGGATTAGCTGCGGCTATCGCTACATAACCGTCTTTGCTGAGCTTGGTGATGACTGCGTCCCAGCTCGACGATTCCGCGAAGGCGCCGTGCACCAGTACGATCGTCGGCTTGGGCTGAGAATTCGCGGCCTGCGCCATCCCGCCGCCCGACGCGGCAAGCGCTGCAGTGAGCGCCAGGACTCGAGTTATGTTTCGCATTTGCTTTCTCCCGTGTGGCCCGTGGTGACCAATGCTCAGGAGAATGCGCCGACGCGGCCCGCCAACCTATTGTGCGGAAGGGTCTGTCATACAATGCCAAGGTGCAGGGTAGGTCACCGGGGAGATCAGGTGCCCTGCAGCATGTTTGAGGTAGCTATGCCGGGTGTGCACTGTCGGCAGCCGCCGGAACAGACACTGAGGGCGCGCGGGCCGGAGAGCTGTCTTTGCAAGACGCCGCTGCCGCCGTGGCCAGTACCTGGCGCAGTCGATCCGTTGAGCGCTGGTCAGCCGGCCGGATCGAACACGATTTCCGCCTGACAATGCTCGGCCCGGCAGCAAAAGCCTCCTCTCGTCAACGACATAGTTCCTGGCCTTCGGCCCGCATCGCCCAATGCCTTGGTATGGGTCAAACAGCCGGACCGTCTGATCGTGTCGCTGCGTCACGACATTTATATTTGTATGGGTGAATACCATCCAAGCTATTAATGGAGTTACTGAAATGAAAATGACAGTCCTTGCTGTCGCCGCGCTTGTTATTACAGCAGGAAGCGCCATTGCCGGAAGCGACCACTATGGATCAAACGGAACCCAGCAGCCTGCGACTGCGTCTGACAACATGTATACATCCTCGATCAGAAAAATGAACAGCGATACCGGGGTGCCGAAAACCGTACGCAAGCCGACTGTTCCCAACGATGAATATGGCCAGGGCATCTGGGGTCACTGATCCAGACCAACAGAAAATTGAAGGGCCGGGGCGTGATCTCGGTCCTTCCGCCGTGTCGGCGAGCCGACTTCTCTCTTGCGCGTCGATCCCTGCAATGCGACTCTTGCCGCTTACGTGGCTCAATTTGCACCACGTCGACGAAACGTCTCGCCTCCGACCTATTTGGCGGGAATCGTGCGGCAGCTTCCCGGAAAATCGTCGTGAGGAAGACCGATTGCTCAGGCGTTATTCGGCGGTCTATTGGCGCGACGACATCGCAGTCGTGGCTCAGAGCACTGCCATCCCGCCGTCGACCCGCAGATTGATGCCCGTGACGAAACTGCTCGCGTCCGAGGCAAGGAACAGCGCGGCTTTTGCCAGCTCTTCCGGCTGCCCCATCCGGCCCAGGGGTATTGCCTCCGCCATCGCCTTTTCAAACAGCCCGCGCTGCTCAAACGGCACGCCTAGCTTATCGAGAATAGCCGTATCCACCGGACCTGGGCTGAGCACGTTGACCCGGATGCCGCGAGACTTCAGTTCGATCGCCCAAGCGAGCGCAAAGGCATTTATGGCGGCCTTCGAGCCCGCGTAAACAGCATGACCGTCCAGAACCTTCTCGCTGGCAAGCGAGCCTGTGAGGATGATTGCGCCGCCGTTCCGCATGATCGGAATCAGCTTCTGGACGCCGAAGAAGACGCCTCGCGTGTTGACGGCAAATTGCGCATCATATTCTGCCTCGGAGACGTCGGCCGAGTGCGTGATGGTGTTTATTCCGGCGTTCGCCATATAGATGTCGAGCGCCCCGAACCTCTGGAGGATCTGCTGCGCCACCTCATCATGGTGCGCCACGTCGGCCACATTTCCCTGAATGCCCAGCGCGCCTGCCCCGATCTGTGCGACCGCTTCCTCGACCGCCTGCCGCCGGCGGCCGGTAATGACGACTTGCGCGCCCTCGGCGGCAAAGATTTTTGCAGCCGATAGTCCGATCCCGCTGTTTCCGCCGGTGACCACCGCGATCTTGCCTGATAGTACGCCCATATCGTACCTGCCTTCGAAAAATTGTGCCGGCGCTGCTGCGATAGTCGCAACTGCTGGCCAAGAAAATTTCACGCCGAATTGAGACCGCCAAAATGAGCGGCAATCGCAAACGACTACCGATTGATAAACTCCCGGCGCTTAGCCAGTTTGACGTCTTCGAGAGCACTTTGGCCTTCAAGGCAGAACAAGCGCGCGGCGACGACCCCCGATAGCGCGACGTAGTGTCGAACGCCGGCGATCGCCTCCGCGCTGCACAGCCGCAGTTGCCCGAATGGCAGCCGTGGCGCAGCATATGTTTCGCGCCTTTGCCAGCGCTCCAGCTCGATGGCGCAGTGGTTCGCTTCCACAATCCGAGACATAAGCCGACAGAACCAGCATTCGGGCCAGCGCTCGGCTATGCGAGCGCATAAAGTTTGGCCTCGCGGGCCGCCTGACATGCGGTTCAAACCCCGCGAGAGGTTGCCAAAGATGGTCATTGACCTCTCCATTGCATAGGCGACGAGCGGTCGTGATTGCAGGAACGCTATCCTTTGATGAAGGCGAGCAGATCGGCGTTGACCTGGTCCTGGTGCGTGGCCGTGATCCCGTGGGGCGCCCCGGGGTAATATATGGCCTTTGCACCCTTGATCAGCCGCGCCGACTTGACTGACGAATCCTTGACCGGGACGATCTGGTCGTCCTCGCCATGCAGGATCAGCGTCGGTATATCGAACTTCTTGAGGTCCTCGGTGAAGTCGGTTTCGGAGAACGCTTTGACGCATTCATATGCGTTCACGAGACCGACCTGCATGCTCCAGAGCCAGAACTGATCCAGAATCCCCTGGGAGACCATGGCGCCTGGCCTGTTTGCACCATAAAACGACGGTGCGAGATCCAGGTAGTGCTGCGAGCGATCCTTGAGGAGGCCAGCCCTTATGCCGTCGAATACTTCGATCGGCAGACCTTCCGGATTGGCCAGCGTCTTCACCATGATCGGCGGAACCGCAGCGATAAGGACAGCCTTGGCCACCCGCTTCGTCCCGTGCCGTCCGATATAGCGAGCAACCTCGCCTCCTCCGGTCGAATGGCCGACCAATGTGGCGTCCCGGAGATCCAGCGCCTCGATCACGGCTGCAAGATCGTCGGCATAGCCGTTCATGTCGTTGCCGGACGTGGCCTGGCTCGATCGGCCATGGCCGCGCCGGTCATGGGCAACGACGCGGAAGCCGTTATGGGCAAGAAAGAGCATCTGGCTGTCCCAGGCGTCGGAATTCAGCGGCCATCCGTGCGAAAATGTGACGACAGGACCCTTGCCCCAATCCTTGTAGTAGATTTCGGTGCCGTCCTTGGTCGTGATGGTGCTCATCGTCTTGGTTCCTTTGATTGAGGGGGAAGAGGGAAGGTTTTGCTTTCGGCTCGTTGCCGAAGCAGCGCGGGGCAGTCCGGCGGCAACCGTAGAGATCAGACCTGCCAACAAGACATCGCGGCGAGATCCGCCGACGGAGAAAAGTCCATCCTTGTTCATCATGTCCATCCATGTGCTTTGAACATCCTGCTCACCATCACGACCGTCGAGTCGGCCTGTGCGGTCGCGTTCGGGGAGGAGCGAGCGAGGAGCGCTCGAACCCGACGGTCGTGATGGCTTGCAAGAACAAGATGCGTCGATCCGGGCCGCGAACCTATTCTACGGAAGCATCTGTCATACGATGCCAAGGTGCAGGGCAGGCACCCCGAGGTCCTGGAGCTGTCGCCGAGGTGGGCTAAAATTGCCATGACGTTAGTGTCGTGCGCGAAGCGCCGCTCGTGCGGCAGCGGCTACAAACAGAACCTATCTGTCCGTATGAGGATCCGCTTCTCAAAACGCAAAGCGGCTGATCAGGAGCAAGTCATCGCCCGAACACAGCGCGACAAGATTTGCCAATGTGGTCCTTATACTGAGGAATCAACTCACCGCCGGTTAAAAGCGTATATACTTATGTATACTGCGTGTAAGCATCAGGCCAAAGATCCGCTAGCTTTCGTTTTATAGACATTAAGTGGCATTTGCCGCTCTTGGAGCCCTTTGGACCTCACAATCCCGGAGTGCTTTAATGCGCCTTAGCTTTCTTTCTGGTTTCCTCATTGCGGTCCTTGCTGCCGGACCATCGACTGCTGCCAACGCTCCGCACTCAGACGTGCCGCTCGGACATTCGACTGACCTGTCAGCACGTATCGTCGACGGCAAGGCCGACGTTAACGGCGTGGTCTATCACTATTTGCTGGCGGTAGGCGGCCCGAAAACTGTTGTGTTGTTGCACGGTTGGGGCACGACCTCATACATGTGGCGCTTTGTAATGCCACAACTGGTGGCGCGCGGTTACACTGTACTTGCGCCCGATTTGCGCGGTTTGGGGGACACCGCCAAGCCTGCGGCCGGCTACGAAAAGGCGTCGATTGCCGAGGATATTCACGCACTCGTCAATCAGTTGAACCTTGGTCCGGTCGTCAATCTTGTCGGCCACGATATGGGTGGCATGGTGGTTTATTCCTATGCGGCGCAGCACCCGGAGGAAGTCACCACACTAACCATCCTTGACGTTCCACTGCCAGGCATCGAACCATGGAACGAATTGATCCAAGGCCCTCGCACTTGGCATTTTCGCTTCCATTCCGTACGCGACGTACCGGAAATGCTCATTGCCGGTCGCGAGCTTGAGTATTTAAAGTGGTTTCACAATGCAGAGGGGGTAAATACTCGCGCGTTCGACAACGAAGCCGACGAAGTCTACGGCCGTTCCTATGCCCAGCCTGGCGCATTGCGCGCAGGCTTCGAGTACTACCGAGCCTTTCCCCGTGACGAAGAGCAGAACAAAGCCTTTGCAAAACACAAGCTAACGATGCCGGTACTCGGAATAAGCGGCTCAGGTGGCTTAGGATCGATGTACGAAGACCATCTCCGCCACGTCGCCGAAAACGTACACGCCGTAGTAGTCGAGGGCTCAGGCCACTGGGTTCCGGAGGAGCAGCCAGCCGCCGTCACCAAAGCCCTGATCGAGTTCCTGCCACCAGCATACTAAGCTTCGCTGATGCCTGAAGGCACGACATTTAGCGATAGTCGTCGTGATGGAGATACGGCCGCTCCAAAGCTTTCCCAATGCGCCGCTGCCAGCTGGCGACGCGCGGCAGGAACTTGGCAGTGCAGCGTCAACATCAGATTACACGCGGCGGTTATCGCTCTAAGCTCTATAAAGGTTTTCTGAGTCCGGATGGTCCTGGGCAAGCTTTTCTTAACGAAGAAGCGCCCGCCGCCTGGGGATCTTATCGGACGGAGGCATGGTTCAGCCTATTCGAAAGTCTTGGCCGCGCCGGCCTCGCGCATCGGCGCGGGCAGCGTTTCCCACGCCCGGATCAGCTCACCGATAGAAGCGGCCTCCATCTTCCGCATGACATTGCCGCGGTGAAGCTTGACCGTCACTTCACTGATGCCGAGGTCGAAGGCGATCTGCTTGTTGAGGCGTCCGCGCGCCACTTCTCGGAGAACCTCGCGCTCGCGCGGCGTCAGCGTCTCGACGCGCTCGATGTTGCGCTTGACGATCACCGCATCCGCCCGCCGCTTGGCGTCGACCGCAATGCCCGTGATCACGGCGTCAAGCAGGGTCTGATCCCGCACCGGCTTGGTGAGAAAGTCCACGGCGCCGGCTTTCATCGCCTGGACAGTCATCGGGATGTCACCATGCCCGGTCAGGAAGATGATGGGTTTGGGGTTGCCGTTTTTCGCAAGATGGTTCTGCAGATCGAGACCGCTCGTCCCTGGCATGCGCACGTCGAGGATCAAGCAGCCGGGGCTCTCCAACACGTCGGCATCAAGCAATTCACGGGTCGAGGTAAAGCACACCGGCAGAAAACCCGCCGACAGGATCAATTCAGACAGCGCCTCCCGAACAGAGGCATCATCATCGACAATAATGACCAGCGGCTGCTCGGCTTCAGCCCTCCGCTGCTGTGATGACGGCGTCGATCGCCGTAAGGGCAATAGGTCAACTCTCATGTTTGGGCTCCGTTTCTGGGTTGCGTAAAGCGTCGCCGATCGCCGCAAGCAGTGCCTGGCCATCGAACGGCTTGCGGAAAAGCCTGCCAACGCCCTTGGCACGGTGCTGATCCACTATCTCGTGGCGGCCGGTGATCAGGAACACAGGCAGATCCGGACGCGCCTTCTTGACCAAGTCGCGAAGTTCAAAGCCGTCCATGCCGGGCATCCCGATGTCGGTGATAAGCATGTCCAATCCAGACAGGCCGCTGACCAGCAACGACCTCGCCGACGAGAAGCTGCACGCCACATAGCCGGCGGACTCCAAGAGGTCCTCCAGCGACTCGAGCAGTCTTGGGTCATCGTCGACAATCGCCACGACAGGCCTCCGCTTGCTCACGCTCAGCTCCCCCCTGCCCTGCGCGAGTGCGTGATCGGTATTCCCAATCGCTCGGCGATGCGCACTAGGTCGGCGAGCGACGCCGCGACCATCTTCTGCATGACGTTCCTTCTAT
Organism: Mesorhizobium sp. ISC25; assembly: GCF_042295465.1. Lineage (NCBI taxonomy): Bacteria > Pseudomonadati > Pseudomonadota > Alphaproteobacteria > Hyphomicrobiales > Phyllobacteriaceae > Mesorhizobium > Mesorhizobium sp. ISC25. The sequence goes on from NZ_CP135441.1 coordinate 2,875,313, forward strand.
GAATTTCCAGCGTAACTTCGCTGATCCCCAGTTCAGCGGCGGCCTGCTTGTTGAGCAGGCCGCTGACCACCAGCGGCAGCACCTCACGTTCGCGCGGCGTCAGCTCGAGATAACGTTGCTTCAGCACGCCCAGCTCGGCGCGCTCCGATCGCTGTACCCGATCCTGGGCAATCGCTGCATGGATTGCGGCCATGAGGTCTGCATCGCTGAAGGGCTTAGTCAGGAAATCCACGGCGCCGTGCTTGATCGCACGTACGGAGGACGGGATATCGCCATGTCCTGTCAGGAAAACGATCGGCGGATGATCGCCCTCGGCAATCTGCCGCTGCAGATCGAGGCCGTTAATATCCGGCAACTCGATATCGAGGATGAGGCAGGCAGGGACGTCCGGCTTGTCAGCGCGGATATAATCGCCCGCCGATCCGAACGCTACGGCACGCATGCCGTGCGCGGCCAGAAGCTCACTGAGCGCCTCCCGGATGCGTTCATCGTCATCTACGATGAAGACAATTTGGCCGTCCGTCGTCATGACGCTGCTTTCGCTTCAATCGGCAACGTGAAGATAAACGTCGCTCCACGCGGTTCGTTCTTCTCGACCCATAAACGCCCGCTGTGCGACTCGATGATCGAACGGCAGATCGCCAGTCCCATGCCCATCCCTTGCTCTTTCGTGGTAAAGAACGGTTCGAATATCCGGTCGGGAAACTCGACGCCCCGGCCGCGATCGCTGACTTCGGTCTGGACAACATCCCCGATATGGCGCACGCGGATGCTGATAGCTCCATCGTCCATCGCCTCCATGCCGTTGCGGATGAGATTGACCAGAACCTGCTGGATTTGGACGCGATCGAACGCGACTAGCGGAATGTCGCTTGCGACATCAACGCTGACGCGAACGCCCTGCCGCATCGCTTCCTCGGCCACGAGGTCGCGTGCCTCTGCGATGACACTGCTGAGCGTCGCATTGGTCCTCGTCTCGGTCGATTGCTTGAACAGTGCACGGATGCGGCCGACGACGTCCGCCGCCGAATTGGCGTCCCGGATAATGCGCTCGGCCGTAATCTTCGCGCGTTCGACGTTCGGCGGGACGGCGCCCAGCCAACGGTGGCATGCATGGGAATTGGCGACGATCGCGGCCAGCGGCTGATTCACCTCGTGCGCGATCGAAGCGGAAAGCTCGGCGAGACTTGCAGCCTGAGTGGCTTGCGCGAGTTTGTCGGAGGCTTGTCGCAGCGCTTCCCGCGCGCGCACCTCTTCGTCGATGTCGAGGGAAACGCCGTACCATTGCACAACCGCCCCGCCTTCATCACGCCGCGGCTCGACCCTGCACTCCGCCCAGCGATAGCCATCTGTTTCGCGCCAGCGAAACCGCATGGCGGAACCAACGCCTGTTTCGAAACAGGTCAGCAACGTGCGCAGCACCTCGGGAGCATCTTCGGGATGAACCAGTTCTTGCAGCAATTCCTCGATGCGCGGCTCTCCGAGTGCTTCGAAGTCAGCGATCACGGAGCGGAAATGGTCCTGGTATCGCTTGTTGAAGTAGACCGGCCCGCCGGTCGGCACCGCGCTCCAGATGCGGACCGGCACAGCGTCGATCATCTGCTGAAGCTGCAATTCGCTCCGCCGCAGGGCCTCTTCAGCTTGCATTTGATCGTCTATGTCGTGACAGAGGCCGTACCACTGGACGATGCGGCCAGTGTGATCGCGCATCGGCTCCGCCCGGCTCGACATCCAGTGATAGACGCCATCGGCGCGGCGCAAGCGATACCTCATGGAGAAGCGCTCGCCGGTGGCGAGGCAGTGACTGAGCGTATCGCCGAATGATGCTGCGTCGTCCGGATGGACGCCGGCCTTTATCATCGCCGCCAGCCGGCTGATGCCCGGTTTGTCCAAATCCGTTACGTCCAGGCCGAGAAAGTCGACCATGCGCTTGTTGAAAAAGGTCGGATCGCCATCGGGCCTCAGGCGCCAAACGTGGCTCGGAACCATGTCGACAAGCTGCGAGAGCTCCCGCTCCCGGTCGCCCAATGCCTCAAGGCTTTCACGCAAATTGAGCACCGCCGCCTGATGCTGCCGGGATATGGCGGCCACGACGAGCGCCGAAAATGCCGAGATGGCCAGAAAAAGCTGCAGCATGATCTGGTTGTGCTTCTGGGACTCGGGATCGCCCGCAAATTGGCTGGCGCCGGATATCGTGAATACCGCCGTGATCAGAGCGAGGACGGTCAATGCTACGGCGGCGCCTCTGAACTCAAAACGCACCGCGGCCCAAAGAAGAGGCGGCATGATGATGTAGGCGAAGGGCAGATAGCCGCTCAAGGAAAGGGCGGCGATACCAAGAAAGATCAGCCCCAGGACGCAGGCTTCCATCCATCGCGCTGCCGAGAGCTGCGCCTTTCCGCGCCAGTTCTGGAACACGACCAGCGCCAGTGGAGCTACGATCAGGACTCCCGTCGCGTCTCCGATCCACCACAGTGGCCAAGCCGTCGCAAAGGTTTGCGATTGTATGCCAAACCACGCAAGCGCCGCACTTCCCACCGTCGCGCTTGCAACTGGCGCAATTCCGGCGGCCAGTACGACGAATGCAAGAACGTCCCGCAATGTTTCCAGCCGAACTGGGCGCTTGCAGGTCTGGTTCACAAGCCATGCGCCGGCCACCGCTTCAAGAGCGTTGCCGGCAAAGATCAGGAAGGCCGCGGGCAGCGGAGTGTGGAACCACAAGAAGTTGCTGAACAGTTCGGCCAGACAGGCCCCTAACACCCACCACAGCCAGCTATACCTGGAGGCGAAGACAAGCGTAGCGATGAAAAGCCCGCTCGGAGGCCAAATGGAAATCCCTGTTCCAGGTGTGATTGCGAGCGACTGGGCGAAGCCGCAGCCCAGGAAATAGGCCGTAATAAAAAGCCCCAGATGCAAGAATTGGGGACGGTGCGACCAGACGCGCGATAACCTGCCTCTTTCAAGATCGCTGATCATGTTGCCGCGAATCAGGCCCGGTTCATTCGTCGCGAAAGGTCGGCCAGTTCCCGGTCCGGATCGGTCCAAGTCATGCGTTAACGCGCGCATTGCGTTGGAATCGGTCTCGCCAAGTGAGTTGGGCGCTGTCGTCATCGGGTGCCCCTGACGGACAAACAAACTCTGGAGATTGTCGGCGCTTCGTGTAGCACTTGCTCTTGATAGCTGGACTGGGCTGACGGACTCACGTCGCCACCCTAGTCCCGCCAGGCCTCAACCGCACCTCATGGAAATCCATGCATTGCACGGGGCGGCGGCGCCCCTTCACCGAGAGCCAAAAAAACCAAGCGCTGACTGAGCGCCGCCAGTTATTGCGCAGCTTTCGCTTCAACCGGGAGGGTGAAGATGAATGTCGCCCCACGCGGCACGCTATTCTCCGCCCAAAGGCGTCCGCCGTGAGACTCCACGATCGAACGGGAGATCGCGAGCCCCATGCCCATTCCGTTCCCTTTCGTCGTAAAGAACGACTCGAATATCTTGTCAGGATGCTCGACTCCTGGGCCGCGGTCGCTGACATCGATCTGGATTTTGTCCTCTATCCGGCGCGCGCGTATCCCAAGAACCTTGTCGCCAGCAATGGCGTCCATCGCCTCCACGCCGTTGCGGACGAGATTGACCAAGACCTGCTGGATCTGGACGCGATCGAACGCAACGAGCGGAAGGTTGCTTTCGATGTCGACATCCATGCGCACGCGACGCCGCATGGCTTCCTCAGCCATGAGGTCACGCGCTTCCGCAATGACACTTGGGATCGGCATGCTGGTTCTCATTTCAAGCGATGGCCTGAACAAGGCGCGGATGCGGCTGACGACATCCGCCGCCGAGTTGGCGTCGCGGATGATGCGTTCGGCCGTGATCTTCGCGCGCTCGAGGTTCGGGGGATCGGCGGCCAGCCAACGATAGCAGGCGTGTGAGTTGGCCACGATCGCTGCCAGTGGCTGGTTCACCTCATGCGCGATAGACGCCGAAAGCTCGGCGAGGCTTGCCGCCTGGCTCGCCCGTGCAAGTCGCTCTTGCGCCAGACGCAGCTCCTCCTGCGCCCGAACCTCACCGTCGATGTCCAGGCAGATGACATTCCACTGCACAATGGCGCCTTCGGCATTGCGCATCGGCGCCGCGCGCGTGTCGACCCAGAGATATTCGCCATCGAAGCGCCGTAGACGGTGCTTCCGCGAGTATGGCTCGCCGGTCGACAACGAATGTGCGTACTGCTCCTTGACTCCCGCGACGTCGTCGGGATGAACGCCGGCGTCGAGTGTGCCGGCCAACCGGGATTTTCCCGCATCATCCAATTCCTCAAGTTCGTAGCCGAGGAATTCGCGGAGCTGCTGGCTGCGATATATCGGCTCGCCGTCCGGCGCAGCGCAATCGATCATTACGGGCAGTGTTTCGACGAGTTGCCAGAGCGAGCGCTCCCTTTCTCGCAGCGCTTCCTGAGAAATTACAAAATCGTGGATGTCGACGTTGGCGCCGTACCACCGTATTGTGCGACCGCTCTCATCGCGAAGCGGATCCGCGCGTCCCTCAGTCCAGCGGTATGCACCGTCCCATCGACGGTTGCGAAACTTCAGCCCGAACGGTTCACCCGTGCTAAAGGAATGGGTTAGAGCTCCCAGCAATACAGCCCTGTCCTCCGGATGGACGATCGTTTCAATGGCGCTCGGCAATCCTGGAGCATCAAAATCTTCCAGCTTCAGGCCGATATAGTCCACCATAGTTTTGTTAATGTATGCGGGCTCGCCGCCTGGCGTTACGCACCAGATCTGCATTGGCACTGTATCAATGAGCTGCTGAAGCTGCCGCTCGCTGCGTCGCAGCGCCTCTTCGACGCGCAGCTGATCATCGACGTCGTGTGAGAGGCCGTACCACTGGACGATGCGTGCGCTCTCATCCCGCAGTGGCTCCGCGCTGCCTTCCACCCAGCGGTAGACGCCATCCGCACGCCGCAGGCGATACTTCTTGGAGAAGCGCTCGCCGGTGACGAGGGAATGGTTGAGCGCTTCCCTAAGGCTGTCCGCATCATCGGGATGGACGGCGGCTTTTATGAGGGCTGTCAGCCGGCTCATGCCCTGCTTGTCTGTGTCTGCTATGTTCATGCCGAGAAAATTTACCAGGCGCTTATTGAAGAAGGTCGGCTCGCCCTCTGGGCTCAACCGCCAGAGCAGGCTGGGAACCATATCCACGAGTTGCGAGAGCTCCCGCTCCCGATTGCGCAGCGCGTCCTGTGCGCGCATCTCATCATCGATGTCGATGGAAACTACGTACCATTGCACAATCGCTTCGCTTTGATCTCGCAGCGGTTCCCCGCGGCCATCAACCCAGCGATACGCACCATCCGCACGACGCATACGATACTTCAAGGAGAAGGGGGCGCCGGTGGCGAAGGAGTGGCGGGCCGTCTCCAGCAAGTTAGCCGCATCATCGGGATGGACGAGGGTCCCTATGACTGCAGCCAGCCGGCTCATGCCCGGCTTGTCCAAAGCCGCTACGTCGTCCAGACCGAAAAAGTCCAGCAAGCGCTTGTTGAAGAAGGTCGGCTCGCCGTCCGGCGTCAGACGCCTGATCTGGACCGGGACCATGTTCACGAGTTGCGAGAGCTCGCGCTCCCGATCGCGCAACGCCTCTTGCGCGCGCACCTCATCATCGATGTCGAGACAGAGGCCATACCATTGGACAATGCGTCCGTCCTGATCCCGTATCGGGTCCGCCCGGCTCGACATCCAGTGATAGACGCCGTCGGCGCGGCGCAGGCGATGTCTCATAGAGAAGGGCTCGCCGGTGGCGAGGCAATGGTGGAGCGCGTTTCGGAACGCTGCTGCGTCGTCTGGATGGATTGTCTCTATGACCACCTCCAGCCGACTCATCCCCGGCTTGTCCGCATCCGTTACGTTCAGGCCGAGGAAATCGACCATGCGCTTGTTGAAGAAAATCGGCTCGCCGTCCGGAGCCAGCCGCCAGATGTGGCTCGGAACCATGTCCACGAGCTGTGAGAGCTCACGCTCCCGATAGCGCAACGCCGCCACGGTTTTCTTGTAAACGTCGATGTCGAGCGCGATGCCAAACCATCCCGTGATACGACTTTGACTGTCGCGCACTGGTCGTGCCGCGGTTCGAGCCCAGACATAGATGCCGGTCGCGCGCCGAAAGCGAAACTCGACATTAAAATGATCGCCGGTCTCCAGGCAGTGACGCCATGCGGCGGCGATCTGGTCATAGTCATCCGGATGAAGCAACCGCTTCCAGCCGGTATGACCCTCCTTCAACGAAGCATTCAGATCCTCCAGCGTCACCCCGAGGGAATTCTGGGCAAACGGGTGCAGGTAGATCCACCTACCGGCCGCATCGAATGCCCATCCGTTGCCGAATATGCTCTCGACGACCCTCGCCGACCGGATTGCTTCGGCTTCGTTTTCGCCCGACGGGTCTGACCCTGTCGTAGTTGGCCGAGGCTCCCTGTCTGTCACCAGATCGTCGATATCGACACTTACACTGTACCCCGGCTCTGAGCGGGTTTCGGACCAACGATAGTTACCGTCGGCCTGGAGTTGCCGATGTCTTGTGACTTGTGGGACGCCCGTCCAGAAGGCGCGCGCGGCCGCATGAGCCGCCGCAGCCCGGTCGTCCGGATGAATACCCCTCAGCGAATGCGGTACGTCGGGCGCGGCTTTTTCCTCAAGCGCAGCATTGGCGACATCCGCGAATCGCTTACTGACGACGGACGGAACATCGCCGTCAATCACTGCACCGTACCATGCATGGATACGACCTTGGCTGTCGCGCAATGGCTGTCCCGAACTTCGCCCCCAACCGTAAGCACCACTCGGGCGCAAAATGCGGTGCTCGACATTGTAATGCTCACCTGATTGCAGACAGCGACGCCATGTGGCGACGGCGCCGTCATAATCGTCTGGATGGATTATCCGCTTCCAACCGGAACGGCCCTCTTCCGAAGGCGAATTGAGTTCCTCCAACGTCATGCCAAGAAGCGAAAGCGCCGCCGGAGTCACGTAGGTGAATTTGCCGGCGGCGTCGGTCGCCCATGCGTTACCGACCACGTTTTCGATGATCCGCGCCGCTCGCAATGCTTCGGAGTCGGTTTCGTCAAATGAGTTGGACGCTGCTGTCATGGGCTACTCCTGCCGCACAAAGGAACTGTCAGCGCTTCGTATAGCACTTGTTCCCTATCTGGACAGGCGAACTCACGGCCCCAAGTCTAATACCGCCATGCCCCCGCGTCTCATGGACATCCGTGCATTACACGGAATGTGGGTGCTGCGGCCGCCTTTACGGAAGCTGGAAAAGGCCGGATTCTCCTGCGCGCGTAACGATCGCCTCGTGCAAGGAGCGACTGGAATGACGCATCAAAGAGTGGCAGCGCCACTCACCGCTGGAAAGCGCGCGCCGGACAGGTAAGACCCTCGCCTGCCTCTCCGTTGGCTGCAGAGCGAAACCGGAAAAACCCCTGCATTCGTCATCCCCATCTCGTCCAGTTGACACGGCTCATGAGATAATCTGGAAGCCTCTCCCGACCAATACATCTGTTCCAAAGTATAGGGCGTGGACGCGGTTTTAGTTCTGCGGAGCGGCTTGGCGGCCGAGCAATTGTTTGGCGACAATGAGACAGGGCGCAGCGACCGCGAACAGCAGGACGAGTGCGAAGAAAGCTTCGTCGAACGAGATCGTGGCGACCTGCTTCTCAAGCGCGCGCTGCAGCAGCGGCAGCGCGGCCTTGGTCGCCGCACTGCTGTCGACACTGTTCGCCAAAGCGTTCGCAGTGGCTCTCAAGCGCTGGTCTACGGCTGGATCGCCATTGACGAGGTGGGACGCCAGTATCGTCCGATTGTGGACATTCTGGTGATCAATATACGTTTGCAAGAGGGCTGTGCCGGTCAGACCGCCCACCTGCTTGCCGAAGTTGAACAGCCCGATGCCGAACGGCAGCGCATTGGCGGCAAGGCCCTGCAGCGTAACCAGTGTCAATGCCACGAACAGAAGGCCGAGGCCGAATCCTCGCAGCAGCAGAGCAAGGGTCAGGTCCGGTGATCCGCTACCGCTCGTCGAAGCGGACAGCAGCCACATGGCGCCTGCGAAGAGCAGAATGCCAAATGGCGCAAGCGTGATCGGGCGCATCCCGGTCCTTTGGATGACGAAGCCGGACAACAGAAGTCCAAGCGCGAGCATGGCTCCGCTGGGCAGCAGAAGCACTCCTGCGCCCGTGGCGGTAAAATCGAGCACGTTGAGGGCAAAAGCCGGAATGAGATAGGCGCTGCCTGAAAGGGCAGAGCCGGCGACGAAGCTGACGAGAAGGCCAAAGCGAAAGTCCGGATTGCCAAGGGGCGAGATGGCCAGCAGTGAGCCTTCTGAACGAAAGCGGGTCTCCCAGACGGCCAGGAGGCCGGCAGCCGTCACACCGGTTGCGGCAAGGAAGGTGATGTCGGTGTCGTCGAACCAGTTGAACCTGCTGCCTTGCAGCAGGACGTAGGTCAAAAGCGCGGCGCTGATGCCGAGCAACAATATCTCGACGGCAGGAAACCTGGTTTTCCGCCAAAAGGCCCGATCGCCGTCCGCCGCCAACAGGACAAGGGAGACGATGCCGAGCGGAATGATGCTCAGGAATATCCACTCCCAGGTCAGATGATCGACAAGCCAGCCCTGCAGGGCCGGCGTGACGGTTGTCGGAGCCATGACGGCGCCTACGGCAAAAACCGCCTGAACGACCGGCTGATGCCGGTGCGGGAACCGAAAGAACAGCAGTGTCTGGCCGGCGACGAGAACTGTGCCGCCAGCCAGCCCTTGGACAATGCGGCAGATGCAAATCCAGGTGAGGTCCACCGACAACGTCAAGGCCGCGGATGCCAGCAGAAGGGCGACAACCCCCGCGCGCAGGCAGGCGGTCGGCCTGGCTGCCGTCACAAGAAGCGGAGCGACAAGGAACGCCGTCAGCTTGGCCGCGATGAAAACAACGTCGATCATCGCCAGTTCGTCCAAGGTTGCGTAGGTGTCGCCGAGCATGTCGATCCGGCCGATGGACAGTGCAGTGGATGCGACCGCGTCCATGAAGGCGGCCAGCACAACGCCGGTTGCTATCAAGGAAGCGCGCAGGGTGCCGGGATGGCACTGCACAGCCGCCGTTTCGGCGAGGTGCATCATTGTGCTGAGCGCCCGTCCGCTGTCCCGCCTGTCTGCATTTCCTGCGCTACTGCCGGAGCATCCTTGGTGCCGACGGTGATGGCAACACGAGCCGAGAGTCCCGGAACCAGGCGGCCGGGCAACGGATTGCGCGTCATCCTGATCTTGACCGGCACGCGTTGGACGACGCGGATCAAGTTTCCGGTGGCATTGTCCGGCGGCAGCAGGCTGAATGCCGCGCCGCTGCCCGGAGCGAAGCTGTCGACAAGGCCGTCGATTTGCAGATCTGGATATTCGTCAACCATGACACGGACCCGTTGGCCGATCTCAACCTGCTTCAGCTGTGTTTCCTTGAAGTTGGCGACGATCCAGACATCGTTAACCGGAACGATGTCCAGGGCTGCTGTCCCTGGGTTGACATAGCGGCCGACACGGATCTGGCGATTGCCGACGATGCCGTCGACCGGGGCCCTCACGACGGTGTTGGCCAGGTCGAGCATTGCCAGGTCGAGCGCTGCCTGTGCCTGCGACAGGGCTGCCTGCGCACCGGACAATTGTGCATCCAGGACACCGAGCTTCAACTTTTGAGCCAGCAGATTGGCCTCTGCACCATCCAGCGATGCCTTTGCCTTGTCATGGCCGGCCTGCGCATCCTGCAGCTTCTGATCGCTTGCGGTCCCGTTCTTCTGCAGCGTGACGTAGCGGTTCAGGTTGGCGCGGGCGAATTGCAGGTCGGCTGCGGCAGATTGCTTCTGCGCCTCAGCCTGCGCGATCAATGCGTCCTGCAGTTCACGGGTCGCCTTGATGTTGGCGATTTCCGCCTGCCGGGCGGCGACGTTGGCTTTCGCCTGCTCCGCCTTGGCTTTGTAGTCGCTGTCGTCGATGCGAAACAGGACAGCACCCTTTGACACACTGGCATTGTCGTCTATGTCGACTTTGACGACGTAACCGGCGAGCTTCGGAGCGATGCTGGTAATGTCTCCGCGGAGATAGGCGTTATCGGTCGTTTCCTCGAACCGGCCCCTTGTGAACCACTGCCAGCTCCAAATAGCTGCCATTGGAATCACCATGAGGGCAACGATGGCGATTGCGATCTTGCGGGCTCGGCTCATGATTGCCTCGACATCCGGTCGATGCGCTCGCTGTCGAAGGAGGTATCCGCCTCCCGAAGAGCGAGATATTCGGCGAGGCTGGAAGCCCACGGTGCGCAGTACAGTTTCACGAGAACGTCTCCGTCGAGCTGCGGTTCTGCAACAAAGCAGAACTGCAGAACGATCGCGGATTTCACGGCCTCGCCGCTATCACGCGGACGAACATCCCATCTGCCCTGATCAGTGGTTCGTACTGAACCTCAGCACAGGTCGTATTATCAGTCAGCCGGATTCCTCAGGCGCGCGAACGTGCCGGCGCGAACCTTCGCATTGCCGAAGACCGTGGCAGCAATGATCGCAGAGAGCGCCCTCTTGAAGAGTTCGGTTGTCTTAATGTTCCCCTGTTTTGACAAGCGCGCAACAGTTGCGACGGTTCATGAAAGCAACCCGCTATCTTGCCGCCGGCTAACGCGGTGCGACACGCAGCCCGGCGGAATCGAAGAGATGCATGCGCTCCGGCGGCAGAGCGAGGTTGATCGGCGGCTCTTGCGATTCAACGCCCTGCTGCTTGAGAACGGCGATGAGTTTGCTATCGCCGGCAATGGTGGCGTGGACAACGGTTTCCGGTCCCAACGCCTCGGCCAGCGTTACCCGCGCTTCCACCGATCCCTTGCTGCCATCCGAAAGTTGGATGTCGTGTGGCCGGATGCCAAGCGTCGCGTCGTCTCCCGGTTTCAGCGCGACCCCGTCGGCCGCGACCGAGGCCGACAGCCCGCCCGGACCTTCGACACGCACCTCACCAGCGCTTGCCGAACGCACCTTTACCGGCAGCAGGTTCATCCGCGGCGCGCCGATGAAGCCGGCGACGAACAGGTTGGCCGGCGCGTTGTAGAGATCGAGCGGCCGGCCGACCTGTTCGATCCGCCCCGAGCGCATGACCACGATGCGGTCCGCCAGGGTCATCGCCTCGATCTGGTCATGGGTGACGTAGATCATCGTGGTTGCCAGCCGCCGGTGCAGGCCCGCCAGTTCAGCGCGCATGGTGATGCGCAGTTCGGCATCGAGGTTGGACAGCGGTTCATCGAGCAGAAAGGCGGTCGGATTGCGCACCACCGCACGGCCGATCGCCACGCGCTGCTTCTGGCCGCCCGACAATTGACCGGGCCGGCGGTCGAGATAGGGAGCAATTTCCAGCATGCGCGTCGCTTCCGTGATCCGCGCGTCGATCTCGGCCTTCGGCATACGAATGTTTTCAAGCCCGAAGGCGAGGTTCTGGCGCACGCTCATGTGCGGGTAGAGCGCGTAAGACTGGAACACCATCGCCAGACCGCGCTGTGCGGCCGAAACGTTGGTGACGTCGACCCCGTCGATCTCGATCTTGCCGTCGGTCGGCCGATCGAGCCCGGCAATCAGCCGCAGCAGCGTGGACTTGCCGCAACCCGACGGGCCGACGAGGACCAGCATCTCGCCGTCACCGACGTCGAGATTGATGCCGTGCAAGATCTTCATCTTGCCGTAAGCGCGATCGATGTTGGTCAGCGTTATCCGTCCCATGACATCCTCACTTCAGCCCGGTGCCGGCAATGCCGGAAGTGATGTAACGCTGCAGGAAGACGAAGACGAGGACGACGGGGATCATCGTCACGACTGTCATCGCCAGGATGTAGTGCCACTGCACGTTTAGCTGGCCGGCATAGGTGTTGAGGCCGACCTGGAGTGTGTAGAGTTCCTTGCGCGACAGCACCACCAGCGGCCACAGAAAGTCGTTCCAGCGCCAGACGACGGAGAAGATCGCCAGCACGGCGAGCGCCGGTGCTGCAAGCGGCAATACGATGCGCCAGTAGATCTGCCATTCGGAAGCGTTGTCCATGCGCGCCGCATCGAGCAGCTCGTCGGGAATGGTCAGCATATATTGACGCAGCAGAAAGACGCCGGTCGGCGTCGCCACGGTCGGCAAGATCACGCCCCATAGCGAATCGAGCAGCCCGACGGCGCCCACCACCGAATAGAGCGGCACCAGGATGACCGACAGCGGCACCATCAGCGTACCGACGATCACAAGCATCGTCAGATCGCGGCCGCGGAACTTGTATTTCGACAAGGCGAAGGCGGCCATCGAATTGGTGAGCAGCGTGATCAGCGTCGCCATTGCCGTCACAAAAACCGAATTGCGCAGATAGCGCAGGAAGTCGAAATGGACGAAGGGCTCGGTGTAGTTCTCCGTCGCGAAGCCGATTTCGCGCACCGGCTGCCGGTCGGCGATGTTGACCTTGACGACATCGTTCGGCGCCTGGGGGTCCACCATCTGCGCCATGATGCCGATGCGCCGCACCTCGGCCAGCACCTTGGTCGAACCATCCGGCAGCTTCACCCTGTAGAGGGCCAGCGGCTTGTCGTAGCCTTCAACCCTCGCCTGTTGGCTGACATAAGGCATTATGGTCGGCGGAAACTCGGCAAGCTGTGCCGGCGTCTTGAATGACGAACCCACCAGCCAGATGGCCGGACCGAACATGGCGACAACGCCGCCGAGCAGCCACAGCCAGCTTACGATATCCGTCCAGTGCCAGCCGCGACCGCCGCGCCGACGGGTCAGGAATGTCACGATCCGGCTCATTCGCGGGCTCCTTTCCGCTCACCCCTGCGTCCGACCTGCAGCTGAACCAAGGTGAGCACGACCAGCACCAACGCCATCAGGATCGAAGCCGCCGAAGCCAGCCCCGGATTGCGCAGCAGAGAGGCGAAGCCGATCTCGTAGATGTACTGCGTGATATAGAGGGTCGAGGTTCCCGGCCCTCCACCCGTCAGCACGTAGACTTCGTCGAAGATCTGCACGGCGCGGATCAGCGTCAGTACGATGACGACAAGCAGATTCGGCATCAGCAGCGGCAGCGTGATGCGCCAGAACACCCGCGCCGGCTTCGTGCCGTCCATCTCGGCCGCTTCGTAAAGGTCGCGCGGGATCGCCTGCAATCCGGCAAGCAGGATGAGCGTGTAAAAGCCCATATGTGCCCAGACCGAAACGCTGACGGCGGCGGCGAAAGCCCAGAAACGGTCCGTCAGCCAGTTGTGCGGCTCGCCGCCCAGATCATGGACGATCAGGTTGAGCAGGCCCTGGCGCTGCAGGATCCAACGCCAGATCAGGCCGGTGACGACGGGCGACAGCAGCACCGGAAAGAAGAACACCGCGCGCCAGAAGCTGCGCCCGACGATCTCGCGGTTCAGGATCAGCGCTGTCGCCATCGACACGACCGTCATCAGCGCCACCTGCACGACGACGAACAGGCCGGTATTGTGCACGGCCTTCCAGAAGAGATCCTCGTGGCAAGTGGCAGTGTCCAGGTAGTTGCCGCAATCGAGCAGGCGCCGGTATTGCTCGAGCCCCACATAGGTTCGGTCCTGCAGGAAGTAGGCCGTTCCTGACGTGGCCGAATAGAAAAAGTTGATGATCATCGGCATCAGGACGAAAATGCCGAAGATCGCCATGTTTGGGGCTAGGAAGAACGCGGCCATGCCGCCGGTGCCCGTCGCGCGCTGCCAGAACTTCAGCGGGACGTTGACGATCGATGCCAGCCACACGACCGGCGCCGCGAGGGCGGCGCCAGTCCATGCCTTCAGTGTCGCGGCGGCAGTCACTTCGCCTCGGCAACCTTGTCGGCGATATCCTGGTCGATCCTGCCCCAGGCATCGTCGAGGCTGAGCTCGCCGGCCATCACCTGGCTGACGCGCGTCACCAGCGCGGCGAAGTAAGCGTTGGCCCACTTCCACGGCGGCAGTGCATCGGCCGCCGGCAGGGTTTCACCCGCCGCCTTGACGAATTTGTCGAGCGCCGGACCGACGTTCTTGTCGGCCGAGACCCATTTCAGCCCGCCCTTGTCTACGACGCCCTTGTGCGCGGGCAGAAACAGCGTGCGCTCGCTGAACTCTTTCACCACGTCTTCACGGGCCAGATAATCCATGACCTTGGCGACGTCCTTGGGATTCTTCGTGTATTTGATGGCGACCAGCGCCGCGCCGCCCTTCACGCCCGAACAGCCTGCGGTACCGCAAGGCGAGCCGGTTGCCACCCAATCGAAACTGTCGCCGATCTTGGTCGACAGATTGGCGACCTGCCAGCTGCCCGAATAGTAGAACGGGATCTGGGCGTTGATGAAGTCATCGGCGGCCGCGCGGTAGGTCGAGCCTGCCGCCGACACCCAGGTATCCTTCAGCATTAGGCCCTTGGCGGTCCAGTCGACGAGCTTGCCGACGAACGCCTTGGTGCCGTCGTCCACTTTCGCCGGCATACCATCGGGGCCGATATAGTTCGCTCCAAAGGAGACATTCGGACCCGAAATGCGGTGACCGGAACGGTCGATGGCGAAGGCAGCCGGAAGCTGCTGGCTCTTCGCCACTTCGGCGGCGGCGTTGATCCAGTCGTCCCAGGTCGCCTTGTCGCCGGGCAGCGGCACGCCGGCCTGTTCGAACAGCGTCTTGTTGGCGAAGCCGCCGGTGAGCGTGAGCTGGGTCATGAAACCCGGGATGGCGTTGGAGCCGTCGGGGCGCATCCAGTCCAGCGTGTCAGCGAAATTGTCCTCCCAATATTTCGGGTCAGCCACCAGTGGCCTGAGATCGAGCCAGTGCTGGGCAAGCTCTTTGATGTTGGTGACGCGGGCGATGTCCGGGCCCTGGCCGGCTTCGAGCTGGATGGGCAGCTGCTCCTGGATCACCTTGTAGGCGACGTTGTCGAGCGTGACGTGGATGTCGGGATTGTCCTTCATGAAGCGGTTCAGAATGTCCTGGATGACATCGCCTTCGACACCGTCCGAATACCACATGATGCGCACGTCGCCGGCAAACGCGCTGGTCGATGCGAGCAGACTGACCGATAGCGCGGCCAGCAAAGTGCGGGACTTATTCATGCTTTCGTCTCCTCCTTTAGCGGGGCGGCGCCCCGATAGTTCAAGCCGCTACGCCCTCTCCTCTTGAGCGTCGCAGCCGATTTCCTCCCTACTCTCTGTGCTTCATGCGCATCGCCTCACCGCGCACGGTCCAGTTGGTCGGATCGAGTGTACGTCCCTCAGCCACGATCCTTGCGTCGGCGAGGAAATGCACCGTGCCGTACTCCGGATCCTCGACGATCAACTCGCCGTCGGGACCCGACCGCACCGACAGGCCGGCAAAGGCGTCCGCCCAGGCGTCGAGCGCCGGCAGATTGGCATTCCGGTCACCGAGGCGAATGATCCACGTCGTCCTGCGTCCCGCCGCCCGCAGCTCGTTGCCGGCGGTCGGGCCGGCCACGACCTGCGTGAGAGGCACATCCGTCTTCAGCATGACGAAGGCGTCGCCGGATTGCGCGAACGCCCGATCGCCACCCACTTGCACGGCATCGAAGGCACGTGCGGGGAACCAGGCGTGCGTGAAGTCGGGCTGTTCATCCGAGCAGGAGAAGCTGACGATGGCGAGGTCGCGATATTGGTGAAGCCGGGGCAAAGTGCCTGAGCCGCCCCAATATGATGGTCTGCCATATCCCGACTGCAGCACTTCGCCGGGGTGGTTGATCCAGATCTGCGCATCCGGATTCTTGCCCAGCCGGGCGTGAATGACGGTCTCCTGATAACCCCATTGATTCCAGCGATAGCCAGCGGCGCTGCCCATCGCATGGTTGCGCGTCTTGTAGTGGTAGAGCCGCGCGAAGCGGTCTTGTCCCTGCGCGAAAGTCCATTCCCACGCCGTATCGTCGGTGAGGGAAGCAATTGGTGCCAACCCGTCCGGAACGCTCAAATCGTGATCCCGCAGGCACAGTGCCAGCTGTGGCAGCGCATGAAAGCGCATGCCGTAATTGCCCTTGCCCCAAAGCATGCGGCAGATGCCGGATAATTCCAGCGAACGCGCGGCGCGCAGCGTGTGCTCGTAGGAGCGGCCCTGCGCCCCGGTGAGGATGCCGCGATGCGCCGAGCGGGCGACGATTTCAAGCAGGCGTATGATTGCCTTGCCGGCACGTTCGGCGATGTCCTTGTCCGGGGCCAGCGCGTAGAGCGCGCACAGGCCCTTGAGGTCGATGGGAAAATAAGGCGCCGAGTTGAACTCGGCCATCTCCCATGCCTCGAAATGGTCGAGCCAGGCCCGCACCCGCGCGGCTCCCACCGCGGACTGTTCGCGGCCAAGGCGGCCCGACCGCACGAACCGCACATCAGGCAACAGGCCACCAGCAATATAGGCGGCGGTGTGGAAGAGCAGCGCGTGGTTCTCGGAGAAGTACCACTGCACATCATTGCCGGGCTCGTCCATCCAGTAGCGATAGCCGAGGATGGCGTTGTCGACGCGCGCGCGCAGGCTCACTTCCAGCCGATCGCCAAAGGCCTTGCGGCACCACAGCAGCGGCACCAGGATGAAGTCGGCGCAATCGTGACAATCCTCGATCGCCGGCAGCGTGCCGGAGATCATGGCATCGGTCTCGGAGCCCTGCTGTCCGATCGCCAGGCGCGCCAGCGCGCGCACCGTATCGGCCTCGGCGTGACCGGCGACCTCGCGCAAGGCCTCATCGATACGCGCGGTAACCGTTTCCGGCGCATCGCCCTGACGGCGCGCGTGGCATATCTCGACGCCGAAGACACGCGATACGGCATGGTCTGCGACCCTCAGCGTCACCTTGAAATGGCGAAAGTCGGCCGGCAGCTGCTCGGTATCAGCGATCGGCAGCCGCGGCTGGCCCGCCGGCAGTTCGAAGGCGAAGCGCACCGGCGTCTCGATCGACATGAAATCGCCTTCGATCTCGATCTCGACTTGCGCGTCGCGCGGCAGGGCCACGCCGGTGACGAGCGCCACCTCGCCGCCGTCATAGGCGGGACGGTCGAAATGCATGTCGTCGAGGGCTGCTTCCATCGCATCGGCAACGCCGCTCTCGACTTCGATCGGCAGTGCGACCGAAGCAGCCGGACCGGATAGATAATCGAGCTGGAAATAGTAGCGGGCGTCGCGCTCGGCGAGATCGTCGAACCATATCCGGACGTCGTTGCGGCCGGCCTTCAGCGCGATCTTGAAATGCCCGGCACTTTCCAGATTGCGGCCGTAGGGCGCCATCCAGCCGGCTTCCTCGCCATTGGCAAAGAGTATGGCGCCGCCGCATGTGCGCAGCCGCACCATCACCTCGCCACTCGAGGCCGCCTCGATGGTGGTCTCGGCCCATGTTCCAAGCACCGTTGGCCGAAACCAGAAGCCCGACAGGTCGATGCGCGGCGAGGCGAAGGGCAGCCACAGGCGCTCGGCGCCGAATTCGGCGCTGACCTGTGGTCGCTTGCCGCGGCGTTCCGCTGCGAACTGCGTGCGGCACGGATATTCATGGGGAATGAAATTCTTGTGCTTGGTCAGGAAGAAGAAGGGATCCATCTCGCCTTGCATGGGCTGGTCGGCCACGTCGTAGCGTTGCTCGGCGATAGACCCGAGCCGCCAATAGACGATAGGCTGCCCCGCCATGAGCGGCCGGCGCAGCGTAAAGTCCGTCCGAACGCTTTGCGCGGCCTCGCTCATCGCAAATCCTTCACGGCAACTGGATCGACATCGGTGTAGGCCTGGTTCTCGCCGGTCATGCCCCAGACGAAAGCATAGGGGCCGGTGCCGGCACCCATATGGATAGACCAGGCGGGCGACAGGACAACGTCACCGTCGGCGACCATCAGGTGGCGCGTCTTGTCTGGCCGGCCCATCAGATGGATTACACGGTCGGCCTCGGCGAGGTCGAAGTAGCAATAAGCTTCCATGCGCCGCTCATGCAGATGCGGCGGCATGGTGTTCCATACACTGCCCGGCGCGAGGTCGGTGATCCCCATCAGCAAGAGGCAGGACGGGGCCACTTCGGGATGGATGTACATGCGCAGCGTGCGCCTGTTCGCGCGAGCCTCCTCGCCGAGCACAAGCGGCTTGGCTTCGCTGCTGACGATGAGACGGTGCGCAATATCGGCGCCGGCCGGCACCGAGTTCATGTAGAAGCGTGCCGGCCTCTCCGGATCGTCGCTCTCCAGCGTCACCTCGCGTGCTCCGCGTCCGATATAGACGATGTCGCGGTTAGCCGCGGGAAAGCGCCGGCCGTCCACCGCGACGGCGCCATTGCCGCCGAGATTGGCGATGCCCATCTCGCGCGCGTCAAAGAAGAGCGGGGTGCCGACTTCGGCCCCGTTGCCGAATGTCAGCGGGTTGGCCAGCGGCACCGCGCCACCGACGATCATGCGGTCGACATGGGTGTAGGCGAATTCGATCGCGCCAGGCCGGAACAAGCCGTCGACCAAGAACTCGGCCCTCAGCCGGTCCGTGTCCATGCCGGCAATATAGCCCGGCGACGCGCCATAGAGCGTCCGCATCATGCCGCCTCCACCTTCGACTGCAGATGCCGCGCCCCTTCGGTCAGGCACAGAATGGCGAGCGCCTGCCCGTAGCCCGTCGGATGGATGGGTATATCGCGATAGAACTGCAGGTCGGCGCCCATGCGTGTGCCATAGGACACGTTCGCCACCACACCTTTGTCATCGATGTTGGCCACCACGGCTTCCAAGGCGCGGAGGCCGGCGGCACGGCACTCTGTCGAGCCGATTCCGAGCCGCGCGGCCTTCATCAACCCGTAGCCGAAGCCGGCCGTGGCGGAAATCTCCTCGTAAGACGTCGAGTCGTCGAGCAGAGTGTGCCATGCGCCCGAACCTGCCTGCACCTCGAGCAGGGCGTTGATCTGGGTCCCCAGCACGCCGAGCAGATAGGCCCGAACCGAAGGCGCAATTTCGGCGAACTCCACCAGGTCGAGGATACCGACGGTAATCCAGGCATTGCCTCTCGCCCAAAGCGCGCGGGCGAAATTGTGCCGTCCCGCGAACGTCCAGCCGTGGAACCACAGCCCTGATGCCGGGTCGGCGAGATAACGGGCGTGGACCAGGAATTGCCGTTCTGCTTCCTCGACGAAGCGACGCTGGCCGGCAGCCTGGCCATACGATGCGAGGAACAGCGCCACCATGAACAGCGTGTCGTCCCACAATTCGTCGTCGTTGACCCGATCCGAAACATCGTGCTGGAAACCGCCCTCGGGCGTCCGCGGCAAGGCGGTGACCACCCGCTCGGCCCATTCGCGCAGGACCGGCTCGAAGCGCGGCTGGCGCCGGCGCCGCCACAATTCGCTTAGCGCCAAAAGAGGCGCAGTGGTGTTGACGTTCATCGCAGGGAGACCGGCAGCGATGCGTCGGTCGTACCAGGCCTCGATCGTCTGCAGCAGCCGATCGTCGCCGGTCTGCGCCCACAGCCGAACCAGCCCGTAGAGCCCGACGCCCTGCGGCCATTCCCAGCTGTCGAAGCTGACATAGTCGCCCGGCGTGCCGTCGAGATTCGGCTCATGGAACCGCCCGTCATGACGCAAGCCGGTCATGCCGGCAACGAGGCTGGCAAGCGCGGAATTCAGGCGTTCGGCCGATAGCGGCATCACTCCTCCCGTTTCTCCCGCTTCATCAGAACTGTTTCACAGCCATTTTTCTTGCGCAATCTGAAAATTTTTTGCATTAATCGGATGACTTTGGCGGAGGTGACGGAGCGCATGAGTATCCAGGGCAAGCGCGGCCGCCCCAGCCGCCGCATTCGACTTGAGGAGATCGCGGCGCGTTGCGGCGTGTCGGTCAGCACCGCCTCTCGTGCGCTGAGCGGCGTCGGCGGCGTGAGGAACGAGCTTCGCACCAGGATCATCGAAACGGCGAAGTCGATGAACTATGCCATTCCCGCCTCGGTTGCCGGCCGCAAGGTCATCCTGGCCGCAAGCAGCGTGGCAATGGTGGACAGTGCCCGCAATCAGTTCACCTACCATGTCCTTGATGGGCTCAACGAGCGCGCCCGGTTGCTGGGCGTCGAACTGGTGACCCGGCCGGTTTCGGCGCCCGAGGACGAAATCGCGCTGCTGCGTGAATCCGAGCGCGACGACAGCGTCGCCGGCTGTCTGTTTCTGACGCTGGACGATGACGATGTGCTGACGCTGACAGCCGGATTCGCCAAGCCGATCGTGCTCGTCAACGGCGACGATCCCTCGATGCGCCATTCGAGCGTGACGCCCTGCAATCGCTCTGCCGCCATGCTTGCCGCGCAGCATCTGATGGGCCTCGGCCACCGCCGCATCCTGTTCCTGATGCGGCGTGGCCGGCGCACGATCGAGCGGCGCTACGAAGGTTGGCGCGACGCGCTGATCGCGGCCGGCATTGCCGGCTTCGACGACTTCGTGGTCGAGGTGCAGGACTGGCTGCCGGAACTTGCGAACAGGGCCGTGGCCGAGCGCATCGCGTCTCGTGGCCTCGATTTCACCGCCGTGCTGACGGCCGGCGACAGCTTGGCGTTTGGTGCCATCGCCGGCGTCCAGGAGGTCGGATATTCGGTGCCTGGCGATGTGTCCGTGGTCGGTATGGACGACTTGCCGCTCGCTGCCTTCTGCAACCCGCCGCTGACGGCGATGCACATTCCCATGCGCGAGATCGGATCGGCGGCGCTTAGCCTGCTGCTCGACGACATGGCCCATTCGGGGTCGCCGCCGCGTCGCGTCGAACTTGCCTGCAATCTCGTGGTGCGCCAGTCGACGGCTCCAGCCCGAAGCGGCGCCGGCGGTCATCAGCTGGCCTCTTGAGCGCGCGACTTGCCGCCAGCAAAGAGCAGCGGCAAACCCTCTTGCGTCTGCAGTTCAAGGACACGTCCAAGCAGGATCATATGGTCGCCAGCCGGGAAGCGGTCGGCGACGCTGCATTCGAACCGCGCCAGTGCGCGCGGCAGCAATGGCACGCCGTGCTCGCTCCACGACAGGTCAAGATCGGCAAAGTCCGTCCCGGACTTCGAAAAACGCCAGCACAGATCGATTTGATCTTCCGCCAACACGTGAATGGCGTAGTGCGCGGAATTGGCGAAGGCTTCGAACCGGCGCGAGTGGCGGCCGATAGACCAGAGCACCAGCGGCGGATCGAGCGACACGGATGAGAAGCTGTTGGCAGTGATTGCGACCGGGCCGTCGGCCGTGCCGGTGGTGACGACCGTGACGCCGGTGGCGAAACGTCCGAAGGCGTTGCGCAAAAGGCGTGGATCGCACACGACATGCTCCATCAGCGGCGCTCTCCCGTTCCCAATGGTGTCGCCGGGATCCGTTCCGGCACACGGCCATAGGCGTGCGGGAGCGAGCATGTCTTGAGCTGGGGCAGCACCTTGGTGCCGAAATGACGCGCTTCGTCGAGATGCGGGTAACCGGAAAAGATGAAAGCGCGGATCCCCATCTTCATATACGCTTCGATTTCCGACAGAACCTGATCGGTCGAGCCCACCAGCGCCGCGCCGCAGCCAGAGCGCGCCCGCCCGACGCCCGTCCACAGATGCGGCTCGACATAGCCTTCGGCATCGGCGATCTGGCGGTTCCTGGCCTGGTGCGATACGCCGAGCGATCGGGCGTCGAGCGCGCGCTCGCGGATCGCCCTGCCCTGCTCGTCGTCCAGCCTCGAAACCAGCTCCCGGGCATATTCCTTTGCCTCGGCCTCGGTATCGCGCACGATCATGTGGACGCGCAGGCCGTAGTCGAGCGTCCGCCCATGACGCTCGGCGCGCTCGTGGACGGCTCTCATGCGGCCGGCGAGCTCCTCCCTGGTTTCCGGCCACATCAGGTAGACGTCGCACTGTTCGGCGCAAAGCTCGAGCGCGTCGGGCGAATAACCGCCGAAATAGAGCAGCGGACCGCCATTTTGCTGATAGGGCTTCGCCGGTGCCGTCGAGAGCCCCTTGAAACGATAGACCTCGCCCTCGAAATCGATGCTGTCGCTGGTCCAGGCCTGGCGCAGTATCTGCACCACCTCGCGGGAACGCTGATAGCGGTAGGCGCTGTCAGCTGTCTCGCCCGGAAAGTCCGACGAAATAATGTTCACCGTCAGCCGGCCTTCCAGCATGTGGTCCAGCGTCGCAATCGTGCGCGCCAGCATGATCGGCTGCATCTCGCCGCAGCGCACAGCGGCGAGCAGATTGATCTTCGAGGTGATCGGCGCACAGCCGGCGACGAAGCTCAGCGTGTCCTGTCCGACCTGATAGGACGATGGACACAAGATGTTGCGGAAACCGAGTTCCTCGGACGTCTTCACGATCTGGGAGCAATGCGCCCAGCTCGAGCGCAGCGCGCCGTCCGGCACGCCGAGATACCGGTAGTCGTCCGAGCAGAGTGCGGCGAACCACGAGACTTCGGCAGCATCGAGATCCGGCGAGGTGATTGGGACGGTGCTCATTTCCACTCTTCAGAAAAGACGTCCGGGCCACTCTTCAATGACGTCCGGAGCTGCGAATAGGGCTTGCGTAGCATTCGTTTTGGTGTAGATCAATACTGTATCAATTTTGGAGCCAAACCCGAAACCGGAATGCGATTGGAACACGGGATGCATTTGACAAGGGCGGACCCCGGCCACCGATCCAGCCAGATGCGCGGGCCCTTGCCTGTGCACTTGCAGACCAGCGAAATGCTGATTCGCGAAATCGCGGCCGGACGGCTGGCCGACGGGGCGCGGCTGCCGCCCGAGCGCGAGATGGCCGCGAGCCTGGGGATTGCCGTCGGCACGCTCAGGCGGGCGCTTGCCGATTTGACCGAAAAGGGGCTTCTCGATCGCATCCAGGGCTCGGGTAACTATGTGCGGGCGCGCGGCGACTTGCTCGGGATCTATGCCTTCTTTCGCCTGGAGCGTATCGGCGGTGGCGGCCTGCCGAGCGCCGACGTGCTATCCATCGATCGACTGCCCAAGCCCGCCGACCTGCCGCAATTCGGCAGCGCCGGCGAAGCCCACCGTATACGCCGGCTACGGCGGCTCGACGGCGAGCCGGCCGCGGTCGAGGAAATCTGGCTCGACGCCAGCCGGGCCGAGCGGCTCAAGCGCGAGGATTTGTCGGAATCGCTCTATCTCCACTACCGGCTCGCGCTTGGCTTTTCGATCGTTCGCGCCGAAGACTATGTCGCCGTCGCGCCCGCGCCGGACTGGGTCCCGCTCGAGTTCAGGCCACCGCCGGGGACGGTCGTGGGTTTCATAGAACGTATCGCCTGGGCTGGCGACGGCGCCAGCGCGGAATATTCCCGCAGCTGGTTCGATCCGGGCGCGGCGCGGTACGTCACGCGTTTCAGATAGGCCGGAGGAAGTCGCAGCGTGACCAGATCATCGATCGGCTACGGCATCATCGGCTGCGGCATGATGGGCCGCGAGCACATCCGCAACATCGCCCTGTTGCCCGACGCGCATGTGGCAGCGATCTTCGAGCCGGACCCCGGCATGTTGGCAGCATCGCTGGCGACGGCGTCGGGCGCGCGATCGGCGGCGTCGATCGCCGAACTGCTGGCCATGGACGAGGTGGACTGCGTCTTGATTGCCAGCCCCAACCACCATCACCTCAGTCAGATGGAGGAGATCGCCGCACTTCGACCGCTGCCGGTGCTGGTGGAAAAACCGCCCTTCACCGAGGCCGCCGACGAGGGGCGGATCGCGGCGTTGAAAGCTCGGCTTCCGCTCGTCTGGGTGGCCATGGAATATCGCTATATGCCGCCCGTCGCCGCATTCGTCGAGCAGGCCCGCCACGCCACCGGCGGCATCCGCATGCTGACGGTCCGCGAGCACCGCTTCCCGTTTCTGACGAAGGTCGGCGACTGGAACCGGTTCAACCGCAACACCGGCGGCACGTTCGTCGAGAAGTGCTGCCACTTCTTCGATCTGATGCGGTTGATCCTCGGATCCGACCCCGTCCGCGTGATGGCGAGCGCTGGACAGGCCGTAAACCATCTCGACGAACGCTATGGCGGTGAGAGGCCGGATATCCTTGACCATGGCTATGTGCTGGCTGATTTCGCGAGCGGCGCGCGCGCCATGCTGGAACTGTGCATGTTTGCCGAGGGCAGCCGCTACCAGGAGGAACTCTGCGCTGTCGGCGGCGACGGAAAGATCGAATGTCTGGTGCCCGGACCAGGCCGTTTCTGGCCGACCCACCTTGGCCCTGCGCCAGTGCCCCAGTTGATCGTTAGTCCGCGCAATCCGCCTGGACCACGACTGCTGGAGATTCCCGTCGACCCCCGGCTGCTCGAGGCAGGCGACCATAACGGTTCGACCTATTTCGAGCACGCCCGCTTCACCGCTGCGGTGCGCGGACAGAGCAAGGTGGAAGTGACCTTGCAAGACGGCTGGTGGGCCGTCGTCATGGGTCTCGCCGCCCAGAGATCGGCCCGCGAAGGCCGCGCCATCGAACTCGCCGGTGAATTCGCGTTGCCGACCTAGGCCGACCACGCATTCACCGGACCACCGAGTCAGATGCGCCGACCAGTTTCGGCGTCGAACAGATGCGCACATGCGCGGTCGACCTCGATCCGCACTCCTTCGCCTTGCTTGAGCGCAAGCCTTTCTCGGAAAAGGCAGGAGATTTCTTCACCGGAGCAGTCGACCCTGGCGAAGATTTCCGAGCCGGTCGCCTCGAGAAGCGTGATCGTGCCCGGCACGCCCTGCCCGGTTGCCCGGATATGTTCCGGTCGAATGCCGTAGACGAGTTCGCGTCCCGCGGCATCCGCCGGCTGGGCGCCTTCCGGCAACGGCAGGATCAACCCGCCGGCGCTGCGGAACACGCCCTCCTCGATGCGGCCGGCAATGAAGTTCATGGCGGGCGAGCCGATAAAGCCGGCAACGAAGAGATTGGCCGGATGGTCGTAGAGATCCAGCGGCGCGCCGATCTGCTCGACCAGGCCGTCATGCAGCACGACGATCTTGTCGGCCATCGTCATGGCCTCGATCTGGTCGTGCGTGACATAGATCGTCGTCGTACCCAGCCGCTGGTGCAGGGCCTTGATTTCGCCGCGCATCTGGACGCGCAACTTGGCATCGAGGTTGGAGAGCGGCTCGTCGAACAGAAAAACCTGCGGGTCGCGTACGATCGCGCGGCCCATGGCGACGCGCTGGCGCTGGCCGCCGGAAAGCTGGCGCGGATAGCGGTCAAGCAGCTTTTCCAGGCCGAGAATGCCGGCTACCTTCCTGACACGGCCAGCGGTGTCGGCCGGGTCGGCTTTCTTGATCTTCAGGGCAAAGCCCATATTGTCGGCCACAGTCATATGCGGATAGAGCGCATAGTTCTGGAACACCATGGCGATGTTCCGGTCCCGCGCCCGCAGATTATTGACCATACGCTCGCCGATGGCGATCTTCCCGCCGGAGATCGTTTCAAGTCCCGCAATCATGCGCAGCAGCGTCGATTTTCCGCATCCCGACGGGCCGACCAGGATGACGAATTCGCCGTCGGCGATATCGACGCTGACGTCGTGAATGATCTTGGTGGCCCCGAAGGCCTTCTGCACGTTGTTGATCGTTACCGATGCCATTGGATCTTTCCTGGAAACGAGTGATGTCAGGGCGCGCCGTCAGCCGCCTTTGACGGCGCCGGCGGTCAGCCCCGCGACGATCTGCCTTTGCGCGAACATGGTCAGGATCAGCACCGGCAACGTCACCACCAGCGCCGCCGCGGCGAGCGGCCCCCAGCTGACCTGTTCGTAGGACAGCATGTTGTAGACGGCGACCGGGAGTGTGCGCGTCTCACGGCTGGCGAGCACCACGCCGAAGACGAAATTGTTCCACGAGAAGATCACGGACAGGATGAAGGCGACGACGATGCCCGGCTTGGCGATGGGCAGGGCAACCAGCCGGAAAACCTGCCAGGAGCTGGCGCCGTCGATGTTGGCCGCCTCTTCCAGTTCCATCGGCGTGGTCTCGAAATAGCCGATCATCACCCAGACCACGATCGGCACCGTCACCACCAGGTGGATGATGATCTGCGGCCAGAGCGTGCCGAGAATCCCGATCCATTGGAACAGCAGAAACAGCGGGATGAGATAGGATAGCCCAGGCGTCATGCGGGCGATCATGATGACGACCGCCGACCGTTCAGCCTTGAGCCGTGCGATGCCATAGCCGGCCGGCACGCCGATCAGCAGCGCCAGCAAGGTCGCCGTGCCAGTCACCAGAACCGAATTCCACAGATAGAGCAGGAAATTGTTCTCCTCGAACACCTTTACATAGTTCGACCAGGCGAAGCGTTCCGGGATCAGGATCGGCGGATAGGCACCGTTGTCGATCTCGAATTTCAGCGACAGCGAGATCATCCAAAGGAAGAACAGGATCGCCGGCGAGACGAAAACCAGGGCAGCGAAAAACAGACCGATCTGGTTGAGTAGCCGTGAACTCATCTATTTGCCCTCCGTATCGATCCACTGCGAGCGTTGGCGCAGCATCAGCAGCACGAAGGACAGGGCCACGATGACAATGAAGAACACCACGGCCATGGCCGAGCCGTAGCCGATATCGTAGTAGGAGAAGGCGGTGTTGTAGAGATAGATGTTGATGGTCTCCGACGCCGTGCCCGGGCCGCCCTGGGTCATCGCGTAGATGATGTCGAAACTCTTCAAGGCATCGATGGTGCGGATGATGACCGCGATCATCAGGAACGGCGCGATCATCGGCAGAGTGAGATAGCGGAATTGCTGCCAGGCATTGGCGCCGTCGATCTCGGCGCTTTCGAAGGGCTCGCGCGGCACCGAGGCCAGCCCGCCAAGCACGATCAGCATGACCAGCGGCGTCCACTGCCAGGTCTCGACCGCAACAAGCGACGGGATGACCGTGTTGGCATTGAATATCCATTCCTGAGCCGGGATGCCGACCAGCGACAGCAGGTAGTTGAGCACGCCGAGCTGAGGATGGAACATCATTGTCCAAACCAGTGCCACGGCAACGGGTGTCGCCATCATCGGCATGACGAAGACGCCGCGCAGCAAGCCGCGCAGCGGAAACCTGGCGTCGAAGATCAGGGCGGCCAGAGTGCCCAGCAGCATCGGCGCTGCAACCGAGAGGAAGGTGTAGGTCAATGTATGAACAAGGGATTCCCAGAACCGTGGGTCGCTGGCCAGGCGGAGATAGTTTTCCATCCCGGCAAAGCTCCGCGACTGGCCGAGCGTCCAGCGGTTGACGCTCATCCACAGGGTGAAAGCCCAGGGGAAGACGATGACGGCGCCGACGACGACGAGTGCGGGGACAACGAAAGGCCAGTAGTTGGGAGCCAGCCGGATCGTCTGGCTCCCGTCGATAACCGGCATCGTCACCCCGGCCTGTTCTGGGGTGGTGGCCGACATCAGCCCTGCTCGCTCCTGTCGAGAACCGGCTGGAACTGTTCGGTGGCCTTCTTCAGCTCCGCGGCGGGATCGGCGCCGGCAATCATGTTGGTCAACGCCACCCCAAAGATGTCGCGGAATTCCGTGACGGGGATGATGACCGGCAGCGCCAGCCGGCTGATATTGCCCGAGCCGACCACGGCATCGAGCCAGCTTGCTGGCATGGTGACACCTTCGCGCACCTTGGGATCCTCCAGCACGGATTTGCGGAACGGAACACCGGCGCCGGCCTGCAACAGCCGCGCGCCCATGGTTGGCGATACCGCCCACTGGCAGAACAGATAGGCGGCCTCCTTCTTCTCGCTGGCGGAGGTAACGCCAATCCCGTCGCCGAAGGTGCCCGAAGCATGCGCCTTGGGACCCTTGGGCATCACGCCATAACCGACCTTGCCGACCACCCTCGATTTTTCCGGATTTTCCATCGGCGGGGCAAAACCCACGCCGTCGAGCCACATGCCGATCTTGCCTTGCAGGAAGGCAGACTGTGCTTCGGCC
The DNA here is from genome assembly GCF_042295465.1 of Mesorhizobium sp. ISC25. Lineage (NCBI taxonomy): Bacteria > Pseudomonadati > Pseudomonadota > Alphaproteobacteria > Hyphomicrobiales > Phyllobacteriaceae > Mesorhizobium > Mesorhizobium sp. ISC25. Next base: position 2,903,225 of record NZ_CP135441.1, read on the forward strand.
CAATTGAACCCGGTAACGCCCGGAGGGGCGGACTTGGTCATCAATCTTTGATAGAGCGCGGCAGCCTCGATCGCCTCGGGAGCCTCGGTGCGCAGCTTGCCCTTGTCATCGAGCGGCGTCATGTCGTAGCCGAGCATCAGCGACGTCCACACCGGCGTGTTTGCGTTCTTGAGCCCTCGGGCGACGAAGCCGTATGTATTGGTCGACGGGTTGGTCAGCGCTTCGGCGGCGGCCACCAGTTGCTCGAAGGTCTCGGGGTATTTGAGGCCCTTGGCCTCGAACAGCTCCTTGTTCCAATAGAGGATCCAGTAGTCCACCGAGAAGGGTAGTGAGCGCAGCACGCCCTGGCCGTCCTTGGCAAACAGCATGCCGGCTTCGGCGAAGTCGCTTTCGACCAGCGCCGGATCGGTAAGCGACGGATCGGCGAGATAGCCGGCGATGTCGGCGAGCCAGCCACCCTTTTCGAACTGGCGCTTCTGCACGTGGTAGCTCAGATGCACGACGTCAAAGCTCGGCTTGCCCGAGCTCAACTCGATCACCGTCTTCTGGCGCTGCTGCTGCTCGGGTGTGGCCTCGGCATTGACCTTGATTCCGGTCAGTTCCTCGAACTCGGCGAGATATTTCAGGATGGTGTCGCTGCGCGGGCTTTTCACCAGATTGACGTCAAGCGTCGTCCCGGCAAAGCGTTTCCAGTCGACACCTGCGGCAAAGCCGGGGCGAAGCCCCACAAGGCCGGCAGCGGTGAGCGCCGCCGTTCCGGCAAGGAGTTGCCTCCTGGTTGGGTTGAACAGATTGGACGACATTTCTTCCTCCCGGTTGCTGTCGTTGTGGATGCGCCGCGAACCGCGGCGCGGCTATATTTCCTCAGATCTGGAGCGCCAGCCGGCGCGCATTGTCGATATGCAGACTGATCGCTTCAACCGCTTTTTGCGGATTGCGGCTCTCCATGGCTTCGATGACCGCCAAATGTTCGCGCATCACCGGCACCACACGACCGTCGATGCGGAAACGCTCCTGGTGGATCAGCCGGATTTTCACCGAGTTGACCAGATACGCCTTGGCGATAATCTCGTTGCCGAGCGCATTGATGAAAGTGTCGTGCATGGCCCAGTCGATGTTCTGGGCCTTGGCTTCCATTTCCGGCGTCGGCGCCTGCCCGAGAGCTTGCGCCAGCATCTCTTCATGTTCGCGCCGCATGCGGGCAAGTTCGGCGTCAGAAGCGCTGGTCGTGAATAGCGCCACTGCCTCGCGTTCCATGAACAACCGAAACTGAAACGCCTCGCGGATCAGATTGATATCGATATGCGCGATCTGCATGCCGCGCTGCGGGATGGTGGTCAGCAGTCCCTCAGCCTCGAGACGCGGGACGATCTCGCGAATGGCACCCAGCGGCAGCCCGGTGAAAGCGACCAGTTCGCGCTGTGACACGAACTGCCCCGGCCGCAGATCACGTGCTAGCAAATGCCGCGTGAAGCTGGCATAGGCTTTCTCCCGGAGAGTGATCGGTTCGCTGCCGTCTTCCACTTCAGCTCGCTTCCTTGTCGGTCAGCCCGGCCTTGTCGGTCAGGCGGCCTCTGTCGCAAACAGCCTGTCGTAGGCAGCGGCAAGCTGCCGCTGTCCTTGCGGATCGATCGCCTCCAGGGGCGGGCGGACCGCCAGCCAGCGCTCGTCGCCGGTCTTGCGCGCGACCATGACCTTCACCGCCGGCGTGACCGGGTATTTGAGCAATTCGAGCACGAAGTCCTCGACGCGTGAGTCGTCGCGGCCCTCTTCGACCATTGCGCGGATTTCGCCGGTAACAAAATTAGCCATGCCGGAAATCGCACCCTGTCCGCCACGGCGCACGCTTCTCGCCAGATGCCGTTCGTCGCCGATGAGGATCACCAGATCGCCGTGCGCTTCAAGCAGCGCCTCACTGTAGCTCCAGTCCCCGCCGGAATCCTTCACCCCGGCCACCACAGCGGGAAAAGCGGTGCGCAGCCGGCCGATCAGCCCAAGCGGAAGCGGCACCATGGTGACTGAGGGGATGTTATAGAGGAGCACGTCGCGCGCCAGCGGACCGAGTGCGGTGAAGACGGCGGAAAACCATCCGAACAGCCCGTCCTCGCCGACATTCTTGAAGTAGCTCGGCGGGGCGAGCAGAATGTTGCGAACGCCGCGCTGTAAAGCGTGCCGGGCCTGATCGGCGGCATCTTCGGCTGCATCGACCAGCACTCCGGCGACGAGCTGATGTGCCGGAATACCGGCCGCCAGCATGGCCTCGGTGACGATCCGCCGCTCGTCGGTGCCAACCGAGGCCCCTTCGCCAGTGGTGCCGAACAGCGTCGCGCTGCTGCAGCCGGCGCCAAGGCAGGCTCGGGCGTGCGCGATCATCGGCGCGAGCGCTATCTTCCCCGACGGGTCGAAGGGTGTGGTTAGGGCAACCGAAAGACCAAAGCGGGAAGCCAATGCGATCTCCGTTGAAATCAATGTGCACGTAGCGTTAGCATGCTAACATGTCAGATGTAAACTGGTGATCTTGCCAACTTGGCATCGCCCAACGGCGCTGCCGCGGCAGCGCCATCGCCGATCATTTCCCGCCGCTCGAACATCACCTATGCAGCTGTCCCCGAGCCTCTGCGGGATTGGCTGGACGAGGCAGCCTAAGCTCGATCACGTGGCGACGAGGTGGCCGTCGCCAACATCTTCGAGCTTGAGTTTCCGGGGCTTCTCACCGATGCGCCGCACAGCGCTTGGAATTTCGCCGTCCAAACGGGCGAACCGGGCGCGGCGCAGGCCCGGATCGGGAACCGGAACGGCTTCGATCAGCCGCTTTGTGTAAGGATGGCGCGGGTTGGAGAAGATCTGGTCGCGGGTGCCCATCTCGACGATCTGCCCCAGATACATTACCGCCACGCGATCGGAGATGTTCTCCACCACTGCCATGTCGTGCGAGATGAAGAGATATGCGACGCCGAATTCGCGCTGCAGCTCCTTGAGCAACCTTAACACGCGCGCCTGCACCGACACGTCGAGAGCAGAGACGCTTTCGTCGGCAATGATCAGCTTCGGTCGCAGCGCCAGCGCCCGTGCAATGCAGATTCGCTGGCGCTGCCCGCCGGAGAATTCGTGGGGGTAGCGCTCCATCTGGTCAGCGGAGAGGCCGACGCGTTCGAACAGGGCGGCGATCTGGGCATGCCGTTGCTCTCTGTCGCCGAGGCCGTGGATCAGCAGAGGCTCGGCGACGAGATCGCCTACTCGCATGCGCGGGTCGAGGGACGCGAAGGGATCCTGAAAGATCATCTGCACATTGCGGCGCACAGCCTTGCGCTCCTTGCGGCTGAGCGCCGACAAGTCGTGGCCGCCGATTGAAATGCTGCCGGTGTAGGGCACCAGCCCGGCGATCGCCTTGGCCGTCGTCGACTTGCCGCAGCCCGATTCGCCGACCAGCGACAGGGTTTCGTGCGGCGCGATCGAGAAACTGACGCCTTCGACCGCGTGCACCCTGCGGTCAACGCGGCCGAAGAAGCCGCCGTGCAGGTCGAAGCGGACGTGAAGATCGCTGACAGATACAAGCTCGGCCGGCATGTTGGTGGCATCTTGTCGGTCTTCGGCCGTCCGTCCGCCGCCGATGCGCGGCACGGCGGCCAGAAGCTCGCGTGTATAGTCGGCCTGCGGGCGATTGAAGATGTCAGCCGCGCTGCCCTGCTCGACCATCCGGCCGTCGCGCATGATGATGACGCGGTCCGCCATCTCGGCGACGACCCCCATGTCGTGCGTGATCAGGATAATACTGGTGCCATGCTCGCGCTGCAGGTCGCGCAGCAGCTCCAGCACCTCGCCCTGAACGGTGACGTCGAGGGCGGTCGTCGGTTCATCGGCGATCAGCACATCCGGGTTCAGGGCCAGAGCCATGGCAATCATCACGCGCTGGCGCATGCCGCCTGAGAGTTCGTGCGGATAGTGCTCGAGCCGCCGTTCGGCATCCGGAATTCGGACTGCCTTCAGCGCCTCGAGCGCCCTCAGCCGCGAGTTGGAGCGCGACAGCGATGTGTGGGCCTCGATCGCCTCCGTGAGCTGACGGCCGATGGAAAGAACCGGATTGAGCGATGTCATCGGTTCCTGAAAGATCATGGCAATGCGGTCGCCGCGGATGCGGCGCATACCGCTCTCGCTGAGAGCCGCGAGATCCTGATCGCCGAGCCGGATGGAGCCTGATCCGATGCGTGCCGCCGGCTGCGGCAGCAAGCCCATGATGGCCAGCGCCGTCATCGACTTGCCGGAACCGGACTCGCCGGCGATGCAAAGCGTTTCGCCGCGCATCAGGCTGAAGGTGAGGTCGGAAACGACGTCGCGCTCGCCCTCCTCGCCGCGCACGGCGACGCTCAGACCTGAGACGCTGAGTACCGGCCTGATGGAGCCACTCTCCGCGGCGGCCTGGGTGGATCGTTTGATGTCATCCACCTTCATTCAAAGACGCAGCGGGGGAAGTAGAAAGAAACCACCCAGTTGGGTATGTCGACGATCTCGCTGATGCGCAGGTCGCCGCAAACCGACACGAGCATATAGGCGTCTACCGGATCCATGCCGTAGCGGCTGGAGAGCAGGTCGATCATCTGGGAGACGGCGCTCCTGGCGCCGTCCATGAGATCCGGCCCGACACCGGTTGTCACCTCATAGCCCTTGGCGTCGAGATGTCGCGACACCGGACCGGGCGTTGTGAAACGCGGCGTCCGCAGCCGGGCATCCTTGACCAGATCGAGCGTCAGCACGGCGTTCATGGGGCTCTCGATCGCCGTGCCGCAGACCTCGCCGTCGCCTTGCGCGGCGTGCGTGTCGCCGACCGAGAACAACGCTCCCGCGACCTCTACGGGAAGGTAGAGCACCGTGCCGGCAGCAAGATCACGGATGTCCAGATTGCCGCCCACGCGCCGCGGCGGGACCACCGAATGCAGACCCGGCTCAGCCGGGGCATTGCCGATGGTGCCGGCGAAGGGCTTGAGCGGCACCCGGCCGCTCTTGCCGAAGAGCGCCGGTTCGAGCGAGGCGGCGTCGTACTTCCAGATATTCAATGCCGGTTGAGTGAAGTCATCCGCCAACAGACCGAATCCCGGGATATTCGCCGTCCAACCGAAGCCGGACGGCTTGAACGCCTCGATGGTGATTTTCAGGGCATCGCCCGGCTCTGCCCCGTCGACATAGATTGGCCCAGTAACCGGGTTCACCTTGGCGAAGTCGAGCAAAGCAACGTCGTCGACGGTGCTCTCCATCGTCAGCTGCCCGCCGGACGAGTCCAGGCACTGGAACTCGATGGTCGACCCTGGCGCGACCCGTTCGGCCGGGACAAAGGAATTGTCCCAGCCGAAATGATGGTGGCGCCCGTGGATGGTGTAGTCGCAGTTATTGCACATCGGTCACGTACACATTGTCGTAGTTGATCGGGATGTGGACCGGGTCGACATAGAGGTTGTCGGCACCACCCATGCGGGGTGATTTCATGGTGAAACGCTGCTCGTTGAACACCGGTGCCCAGGGCGCGTCTTCCATAATCTTGCGGTAGATCTCGCTCCACATCTTGGCTCGTTCGCCAGCCTTGGCCGGGTCGACGATGGAGTCGGCTTCGGCCGCCTTGGCGTCGAGCTCCTTGTTGCAATACCACGACCAGTTCCAGCCGCCCGGGACGGCACCAGCGCAGCCGAGGATCGGGCCGTAGAAGTTCGACGGATCGGGGAAGTCGGCGATCCAGGCCATGCCGCCGGACCAGATCATCGGCGCGCCGGTCTTGTCGCCGCCGGCGGCAATGACGTTGGCCTGCGCGAGCGACTGAATGCTGGCCTTGATGCCGACCGCCGCCAGATCCTGCTGAATGGCCTGCGCGATGCGCGGGTTGGGATCGGTGTTCATGGCAAACAGCTGCGTGTCAAATCCGTCGGGATGCCCTGCCTCGGCAAGCAAGGCCTTGGCCTTGGCCACGTCATAGGGATAGCCCTTGAATTCCTTGTCATAGCCAGGCATCGACGGCGGCAACGGCTGATTGGCCGGCACCGCACGGTTGTTGATCAGCTGGACGATGCGGTCCTTGTTGATCGCCATGTTGACCGCCTGCCGCACCTTCACATTGTCGAAGGGCGCCATGGTGGTATTCATGGTGACATAGCCGGTGTGCAATTGGCCGCCCTCGACGACACGGGCCTTCTGCTCGGGATCGGCCATCACCTCCTGGAATTTCGCCGGCGGAATGCCGTCGCCGGGAACGTCGATCTCGCCTTTCTGGAGCCGCAGCAGCGCCACGATCGGCTCCTGGCCGATCTCAAAGGTGATCTTGTCGAGATGCGGCAGGCCCTTGTGCCAGTAATCCGGGTTGCGCTCGAAGACCACGCGCTGGCCGAGCGTCCATTCGGCGAGCTTGAAGGCGCCGGTGCCGACCGGATGCTTGCCGAAGTCCGCGCCGTATTTTTCGACCTCTTCCTTCGGCACGACATGCGAGAAGTTGATCGCCATGACATGCAGGAAGGTGGCGTCGGGCCGGGTCAGCTCGAACTTGATGGTGTAGGGATCGACGACGGTTATGCCCGCCAGGCTTTCCGCCTTGCCGGCAGCGACATCGTCATAGCCTTTGATCGAGCCGAAGAAGCCGGCACCCGGGCTCTGTGTCTTTGGATTGGTGACCCGGTCGAGCGAATATTTCACGTCGTCGGCGGTCATCTCGCGGCCATTGTGGAACTTCACTCCATGGCGCAGCTTGAAGGTGAAGGTCTTGCCGTCAGGCGCAATCTCGTAGCTCTCGGCAAGGTCGGGCCGCAGGTTGGTGGTGCCCGGCGCGTAGTCCATCAGCCCGTCGAACAGGCTCTTGATCATCGACCAGTTCTGCCAGTCATAGCCGATGGCTGGATCGAGCGTGGCGACGTCGTCCTTGTAGGTGATGGTGATCGCGCCGCCCTGCTTAGCATTCGGATCGACGGCGTCTTCGGCGCGTACGCTTGTCATGCCAAGCACCAGCGCAAGCGCCGATGCCGCCACGGTCGATATCAGATATTTTCTCATGTCATGTTCCCTTTCTCTGGTTTTCTTGGTTTCATCTGAGCTTGATGCGTGGATCGATGAACGGTGCGACAGTGTCGGCCAGGAGATTGCCGAGCACGATGGCAAAGGCCGAAACCAGAGTGACCCCCATGATGATGGGAATGTCGATGCGCTGTATGGCCTGCCAGGCTAGCTGGCCAATGCCTGGCCAGCCGAACACGCTTTCGACAACCACGATGCCGCCCATGAAGATGCCGATGTCGATGCCGATCATGGCGATGACCGGCAGGATGGCGTTGGGCAGCGCGTGGCGGAAGATAATGGCGCTGCGTGCAAGACCCTTGGCACGCGCGGTACGCACGTAATCCTGGCGCAGCACGTCGATCATCGACGAGCGCATCATGCGGGCGTACCAGCCTGCGCCGAGAATTCCCATGGTCAGCGACGGCAGCACCAGATGGCGCCAAGTGCCGTAACCGCCGATCGGGAACCAGCCGAGCCGCACCGCGAACACATAAAGCAGCAGCAGGCCGACGACGAATTGCGGCGCCGAGACGCCGACGAAGGAGGCGACCATCAGCGACTGGTCGGTGGCGGTGCCACGCTTGACGGCGGCGATGAGGCCCATCGTCAGCCCGATCACGACTTCGCAAGCAATGGCGCCGACCATCAGCAGCAGGGTTGCCGGCAGCCGCGAGACGATAAGCTCCGTGACCTCCGAGCGCTGAATGTAGGAGCGTCCCAGATCGCCGCTGAGCAGGCTGGTCAGGTAGTGCCAGTACTGGACGACAAAGGGCTGGTCGAGGCCGAGCTGCCGGCGGATGTTCTCGACCGTCTCGGGCGTCGCGCTGCGGCCGGCGATCTGGCGGACAGGATCGGCAGGCAGCAGATAGAGCAGCGCAAAGGTGATCAGGGAGACGCCGAGCAAGATGAGCACGGACTGGACAACGCGCCGGCCGAGATAGGCGATCATGCCCGCCCCCTTTGCGTGGGATCGAGGATGTCGCGCAGCGCATCGCCGACCAGGTTAAAGGCTAGCGCCAGCGCCAGGATCGCCGCACCCGGAAAGAAAACCAGCCAGGGCGCTGCCTGAAAATAGGTTTGGTTTTCGAAGATGATGTTGCCCCAGGAAGCAGTCGGCGGTTGCACGCCGATGCCGAGATAGCTGAGCGTCGCTTCCAGAAGCACAGTGGTCGAGATGCCGAGCGTGCCCCAGACGATGATCGTCGGCAAAAGGTGCGGCAGGATGTGACGAAACAGGATGCGTGGGGCGCTTGCGCCGATGGTGCGCTCGGCATCGATGAACTCGCGCTCGGCGAGCGAACTTGTCTCGGTGTAGATGACGCGGGCGGTCTGCACCCAGTTCACCAGTGCAATCACCATGGCGACGATCCACAGGCTCGGCTGGAGCACCGCCGCCAGGCAGATGGCGAGCAGCAGCGCCGGGAAAGCCATCATCAAATCGGTGAAGCGCATAAGCGCGCTGCCGATCCAGCCGCGGAAATAGCCGGCCGTGATGCCGACCAGCGTGCCGATCAGAAGCGCCACGCCATTGGCGACGATGCCGATGATCAGCGACGTGCGCGCGCCGAAGAGGAGACGGGTCAGCAGGTCGCGGCCAAGCAGGTCGGTGCCCAGCCAGAACTGGGCCCCCGGCGGCAGTGGCGCGCCTTCAAGCGTGAGCCCGTCGAACATCTGCTCGTTCGGATCGTAGCCTGTCAGCCACGGTGCAAGAATGGCGCCGGCCAAGACAACGGCAATAATCCCGAGGCCGAGCAAAGCGAGAGGCCGTTTTAGCAGACGTCGCCAGACGCCGGCGCGAGGCTTGGCTGGCATACGCCCGGCGGCTGAAAGCTCAGGCGCGATCGGATTGGTCATCGCCGCCTTCTTCTTGTGTCATCGCCACGATCCTGCGCGCGGCGTCCTCGACGCTGATTTGCCAGCTCATCGCCAGCGAGCGGAGCTGCGCATACGCACGGCCGTCCTCGGCGCCCTTCGACAAGACCTCCACCGCGCGTACAATGGTCTGGCGCTCCGCGACCCGCTGACGAAGCGAGGCGATCTCGCTGGCCAGAAGCTTGCGCGCCTCGAAACTCTGCCTTGCGATCAAAAGCGCGCTATAGACGCCGGCATTGCCGACCGGTTTCAGCAATTGGGCATCGGCCTTGTGCGACAGTGCCCATTCGACACGCCCCGGCGCCTCGGAGCCGATCAGCGCTATCAGCGGCATCGGTGCCTCACCCGGCTTCCACGGAAATTGCTCGTCAAAGCCGAGGTCGACGTCGAAGAAAACGAAATCCGCCGCCAAGGCTTCGGCCGGCAGTTCCGGCCAGAAGCCAATCGCCTCAAGGCCGATGGCCGACAATTGCCTTGTGATCGCCTGCACGGTCGGATGTGGACGATGCAGGACAAAAGCCCTGGCGCCTCCAAGGTTGGGGATACGCGCCATCTTGCTCACGACACCACCCGCAGGCGTGGCCGCCCGAACGTCTCCGTCCGGTCATAGCGGGAAAGGTAGGGATCGGGTGCCACGCCCTTCGTCAGCGTGACCGTTTTGACGATGTTCCATCGATACGTCCAATCTGCACCGGCAAGGTAGCGTGCTGGGTTTGCGGGTCGATGGCGATGTCGCCCAGCGGTGTTCGAAATGATGTTCCGGTAAAGACCTTGGGAAGGTCCGTCCATTGTGCACCGGGATTGCGGGTGAGGATCTCGGCGAGCGTGCGCACCGAGGCATAAGCCGCCGCCTCGAAGGATGAGGCAGGCATGACGGAAGACACTGAAGCCGCTCCGCGATCCGCCCCCGAGATGTCGTGAAAATAGGGCCCAACGGAAAGATGGCCATCGCCTGCCCCGTTGAGCGCCGGCAATTCGCATTCCGTGAGATTGCAGGACAGGATCGGGCAACGCTCCGGCCTGAAATGCGGGTCGCGCCGGCCAAGCTCGGCATAGGCGGCGATAAACGCATAGGAAGAAGGGCCGATGAGATTGTTCAGAATGAAATCAGGTTTCGTCGCCTGTATCTCCGCGATCAGCCGCGCAACATCGACCTCGCCGAGCGGCAGGTAGCGTTCGCCCAGCACCTTGCCGCCGGCGTCCGCAATCAGGTCGCGCGCCACGCGGTTGGTCTCCCAACCCCAGATGTAGTTGGAACCGAGCAGGAAGCCGTCGGCGCCGAAGCGAGGCACGACATAGGCAAGCAGCGGTACGAGATGCTGATTGGGGCAGGCGTGCGTGTAGACGACATGCTCGTTGGCTTCGAAGCCCTCGTACGGGCAGGCGTACCACAGCGTGCCGCCTGCCCTTTCCAGGATTGGAATGACCTCCTTGCGGCTCCACGAGGTGACGCAGCCAATGATGTGACGCGCGCCGCTGTTGGCGAGAATGTCCGCGCAGCCGCTTGCATACCGATCGATGTTGCCCTGCGGGTCGCGCTCGACCGGGATGAATTCGAATGGGATAGCGGGATCGGCGTTGACGTCGGCGATGGCGTTCATCGCACCCGCACGGCAGGATTCGGACACCAGCCGGTAGTTGCCGGACCGCGAATAGAGAATGCCGATCTCGATATGCCGTTTCAAGCAAAGCCTCAAAATGACAATGCCCCGCAGCCACCGCCGCAAGGCGAGGCATACGAGGCATTCTTGCCGCCCGGCGGCCAGAGCCGGTATTTGTCCTCACCGTATTACGCCGGCGCCCCCAGTCAAGAGCCGCCACACGAAACTTTGGCCAGCCGAAACGGTTCGACGTGGAGCACGCAACTCATGCCGCTGGTCGTGTAGAGTCCGCCAGCAACCAAAATTGCTGATGTCCAGGTATGAGGCCGGACAACCTGGTTCGCTACCATTCAAAGCAACGACTTTAATATCGGTTTACCTGAATCTGCTAGCAGCAATGACGCCGGTTTTTCGTCGGTCAAGCAAAGGGTTCCACCTTGCCGCAGCAATTCAGCACTCCGTTCGGTCACCGGGGCGATCGCAACTGGTCGAGGTTGCACGGCTTCATGGGCCTCGAGTTGGAACTCGCGTCCGATGGTCTCGTGCCTCGCGTCGCCTTGGCCCGGAAGCTCGGTGGACGGGACTTTGGTGGCGGGAGCCGGGCTTGAGCGTCATTCGCGCCTTGCAAGGCGCCGACCTCCCGGCAGTTGCGAACATGTTTCAGCGCGTGCTGTTGAAGGAAAGGACCGAAGCGCCGGCTTCCCTCGTAGAATACATGAAACGGTTTTATCTGGATGCGCCCGGTTGCGGAGACGACCTCCGGTCGCTTGTCCACGTCAACAACGCCGGTCGCGTCTCCGGATTTGTTGGTGTCCACGTGCTGCCGATGACGTTCAACGGCCGACAACTACGCGCCGCCATCTGTAGCTCGCTCATGGTCGAGGACCATGAGCACGATCCGCTGGCCGGCGCCCGCTTGCTGAAAGCTTACCTGGATGGTCCGCAGGACATCTCCTTCAGCGAGACGGCCAACGATATCTCCGTGAAATTGTGGACCCGGCTGCGCGGCGTGGTCCTGCCGCAATACAGCCTTGACTGGGTCCGCGTGATGCGACCGGCGGCCTTCATGCTCAGCCTTTCCGCCAATCGCATGGCGCTCGCCCGAATGCTAAATCCGTTGGCGCGTGCCGTCGACCGATTTTATTGCAGCAGGATGACATCCCGCGAACGACGCTGGTCGGGTGTGGCGGTGGATGGGGCAGGCCACGGAGCATTTCGTACATCCGAAATCGACAGCCACGCATTCGCCAAGCTCATCGAGCCGTTTACCGCTCAATTCACCCTGCGGCCGGACTGGACGGAAGACCAACTCGACCACATCCTGACCGATGCGGCACAAAAGCCGGATCTGGGCGAGCTTGTCTACGTTTGTGTGACATCGCCGGTCGGCACCAATGTTGGCGCTTTCGCCTATTACGCACGGAAGTATGAAATTGGTCGCGTGCTGCAGATCCTCGCCCTCCCCGGCCAGGCGGGCTCCGTGATAGATTGCCTGATCGATCATGCCGCCGCGCGCGGCGTCAGCGGCCTGCGCGGACGTATTCAACCTGCACTTCTAGAGGCGATGCTTGGACGACGCATCGCTTTCCTGACCGTTGCCTCAACGGTGGTGCATTCACGCGATCCAGAGCTTTTGGACGCCATGAAGAACTCGCACGTCTTCCTGAATGGGCTTGCGGGCGAGCAGTGGAGCCGGCTGATCGGCAGCCGTTTCAGTTAAAGCCGGACGCATTCAAATCGAACCGTGCACACCGCTTTACCTGTTTGTCAGGTACCGATTTCCTCTACGTCATCAACGAGTTGCGGACGCTGGTGAAGATAGCGGGTCGCCTTGCGTTTGGCGATGATATCGGCCCAGACGCGTTCCACTTGTGTGGCGGCCAACCCCGCCGCCTGCCCCACCACCTCAGCCGCCACGCCGTTGTTGAGACCGTAAAGGCAAAGATCCATACGGTCATAAGGAAGCGAGAAGTAGAACTCCTCCTGGGTCTGCGCCAGCGAGTAGGTATCGGTTGTCGGAGGCCGGTTCAGGATTTCCTCCGGAACGTCGAGATGGGCCGCCAGCGCATAGACCTGCGTTTTGTAGAGGTGGGCGATCGGCTTGACGTCCGCGGCGCCGTCACCGTTCTTCACGAAGAAACCCTGATCGTATTCCAGCCGGTTCGGCGTTCCAAGAACGGCGAAGTTCAAGCGATCGGCATGATAGTATTCAATCTGCTTGCGGGTGCGTTGTTTCATATTGGTAGCGGCGACGACGCCGAGATAGACAGGCAGCGGCATTCTCAGTTTCGTCTGCTTGCCTTCCGGATCCTGCACCACCAGGGATGAGATATTGTAATCCCCGCCCTCAAGGACGTTCGCGATCACGATCTTCGAGGCCCAGCCTTCGCCGTATTCCGGGACCAATTCGCGGATGAAGGCGTCGCGACGCTTGTAGCACCCCATTGCGCGCAGGATCGGCCCGATATCCTCCGTCACAGCCTCGACACCAAAAGTTTCGGCGACGAGTCGGCCGAGCCGCAGACTTTCAGGATCGGAATCGCTTTCCGGCATGAACAGGCAAAGCACATTCTTGGGGCCGACGGCTCGTGCCGCCAACGCGACCGAGACGCTCGAATCGATCCCGCCCGAAAGACCGAGCACAAGGCCCCGCTTGCGAAGCCCGCGCAACTGCTGGCGCAAGGCCGTTACGATACGGTCCGTTTCGGTGATCAGGTCGATTGCCAGAGCCTGCGCCAGAAAGGTCCGCGCATCCTCGGTGGGGCGAACATTCATTGCGCGGCCTCCATGGTTTCTGCCGCAAGCCGACGGCTGACCTTGCCGGTATCGGTCTTCGGCAGCTCGCCGCGGAACTCGATGACCTTGGGGACCATGAAGTCCTCAAGGTGGCGTGCACAGTGACGTATGATGTCCTTTTCGCTAAGCGCCGGGTCGGACCGTACGATAACTGCCCCGATCGCATGCCCGAGAACGGGATCCGGCACACCGACAACCACCGCTTCGGCAATGCCCGGATGAGCATGAAGCACGGCTTCCACTTCCTTGGGCGCCACCTTCTCTCCCCGCGACTTTATGATGTCGTCCTTGCGGCCGACGAAATAAAGAAAGCCTTCCTCATCGGCCCTGAACAGATCGCCGGTGTAGAGAACTTTCTCCCAAGGGTTCGGACCCGGGCGCAGGGCTCGTGCCGTCGCAGCTTCGTTTCGCCAATAACCCTGCATGACGTGCGGCCCGCGAATGACCAGCTCACCTGCTACGCCCGGCGACACCCGTTGCCCGTGGTCGTCGACGACAAAGGCTTCGGTGTTCGGAATGGCTATTCCGACCGAGCCCGGCCGGCGGTCGAGCTCCTCGGGCGGCAGATAGGTGCAGCGCTTGCATTCCGTCAGGCCATACATCGAATAGAGCCTGACACCGGGGAAAAGGAACCGAAGGCGTTCTATGTGAGGCGGCGGCAAGGCAGCCGCCGTGTTGGAAATATAGCGAAGGCTGGGCAGGAAGCCAGGCGCCAGGTCCCTCATCTGCAGGATCATCGCTGCCATCGTGGGCACGAGCGGAAGCCCGGTGACGCCTTCCTGGCGGATGCGTTCAAATATCGCCTGGGGAAAAGCGAAGGACTTCTCGAGCACGAGCGTGGCGCCGAGCCTGACAGCCATCAGCAGCTGATAGAGGCCGTAGTCGAAAGCGAGCGGCAGAACATTCAAGATGATGTCGTCTGGCGAGTTGCGCAGATAAGTGGTGATGGAGTTGGCCGCCGCGTCGCAATTGCGGTGCGTCATCATCACGCCCTTAGGCCGGCCGGTCGAGCCCGAGGTGTAGATCAACATCGCAAGATCGACGTCAATGCCGCGATGGTCAATCTCCCTGGCTTGGAACGTCAAGCAATCCGCCAGCGATGTGGCACCTGCCGGGCATTGATTATCGGCAGAAACGGTGGAAGCCACGAAGATGCCGGTCTTGCCGGAGGATCCGGACGCCTCGGCGACCACGGGCATCAATTTTGCTTGCGTGAGGATCGCAGCGGCATCGCAATCGGCGATGATGTAGGCCAGCTTTTCGGCCTTGGTGGATGCGTTGATCGGACTGAAAGTCGCGCCTGCTTTAAGAACCGCGAAAATCGAAACCGCAGCCTCCCAGCAATTGTCCATGAAGATCAGCACCCGGTCGTCGCGCCTGACGCCATTCATAAAAAGGGCGGCGGCCAGGCGGCTCGAGAGATCGTCCAGCTCTTCGTAGCACAGCCTTTTGTGCTCGGTGATCAATGCCGTTTTGGCTGGATGGGCAGCGGCTTTCGCCGTCAGAAAATGTTCGATCCGCACGGACGCTCCTCGCCGATGGCGCCTACGCTGCCAGCGCTTCTGCTTTTGCCTTGATGAAGGCTGAGATACGGTCAATCGAATCCAGATTGGCCGGTACGATGTCGGCATCGACCATCGCTATGCCGAAATCATCCTCTATGAATGCCACGAGCTCCAACACGGCCGTCGAGTCGATGATGCCGTTCTCGATCAGTGATGCGGTGTCTGCAAGCTCGTAGGACGTGTCCCCGAACAGGAAGTTGTCGACGATAAAGGTTTTGACCTTGTCCTTGATTGCTACCATGATTTTTTCATTCCCTCGATTTCTCAGGCCGCTCGTGCTGCACCGACCTTTTCGCCGGTGAAAATCTTCTGCCACAGTTGCGCCGACAAAATGCCGACGAAAGCCGCATTGTCGCGGAATCCGGACGCTGGCTGCAAGCGGCATTTCTCGTGCAGGTTCGCTACCGCCTTGGCGTTGAATAGTCCTCCGGCGGCGATACTCGCCTCGCTGAGTGAGTCGCGTACGTAGTCCAGTTCTCCGGCTCCAACGAAGGAGCGGGCTTCCGGCGCCCGGTAGGGCTGTTTGGTACGCTCGCGGATGGCCCTCGGAAGCAGGTGCTTGGCAACTTTGCGCAGTATGTGTTTTTCCACCAATCCCTTCAGCTTCATTTCCGGCGGAAGTCTCGCCGCAAACTCCACCAAGCGATGGTCAAGGAAGGGGAAACGCCCTTCGATACCGTGCGCCATGGCCATGCGATCGCCCTGGCTGGAGAGGATGTAGCCCGGCAGGAGAAAGCGGGTTTCGAGATATTGCGCCTGATGCAGCGGATGCCACCGGGAAAACGCCTCAGGCAACCGGCTGGCCAGGTCCTCGGCCGCGTCATACCCCCTCAATGTCGCGCGCAGGTCACCGGAAAAGAACATCTTCGCCGCTGATGTGGTCTTGAAACGCGGCCGATGGGAGAACAGCGGATCGTCCAGGGCAGCGCTGCCGGTGCCGAAAAACGCGGCCAGGTACTCTACGGACTGCTGTTGCAGACCCGGCAGATAGGGATAAAGCTTGCGGAAAAGCTGTGGCCTTACGCGCGATGCTGGCTGTCGTGCGCAGAAACGGCGAACCCGCGCTTCCTTGAAGACATCATAGCCGGCAAAGACCTCGTCGGCGCCTTCGCCTGTCAGCACTACTTTCAAACCGGCCTGGCGAACGAGGCCGGACAATTGATAAAGGGGCGCCGGGGCGGTGCGGATGATCGGCCGCTCGGTAAAGCGGATGACTTCGGGAAACACACCGGCGATATCGCCGGCACGGCAGGCTATGGTTCGATGGCGCGTGCCAAGTGCTGACGCCATTTCGGTCTGGAAGGCGCTTTCGTCATGCTCAGCACTGTCGAACGTCACGGAAAATGTCTGCAGCTTAAGAGGAGTCATGCCGGCCGCGAGTGCCGAAACGAGGGATGAATCGAGCCCGCCCGAAAGGTAAGAACCGACCGGCACGTCGGCGCGCATGCGAAGCCTCACCGCGTCGGTTAAAAGGGCCTGCAGTTCTTCGGCCGCGTCATCCTCATTGGTGATCTTCGATGGCGCATCTCGATGAGGATAGTCCAGATGCCAGTATGGTTTGACCGTCACTTGCCCCTGTGTCGCGATCATCACGCTTGCCGGCTCCAGCTCGTGGATATTGCGGAAAGCCGTGCGTGGAGCGATCGGCGCCCACAGCGTAAAGATCTGGTCGAGTGCAATCGGATCGATTTCGGCCGAGATGCCGGGTACCTTCAGCAGGGCTTTTATCTCCGACGCAAAGTAGAGCACCCCGTCCTTGCTGGTGTAGAACAGCGGCCTGACGCCCATGCGGTCTCTTGCAAGCACCATCCGCCGCCGCCGGTTATCCCAAATCGCGAAGGCGAAATCACCGTTCAGGAGCGACAGGCAGTCTTCGCCCATCTCGTCATACAGCTGCAGGAGAACTTCTGTATCGCTCGACGTGCGGAAGCGTCGGCCCTTGGCCAGCAGCCCTTCGCGCAATTCCACGTAATTGAAGATCTCGCCGTTGAACGCAATCGTCAAATTGCCGGTTTCGTCGGACATCGGCTGCTGGCCATCGCCAATCCCGATCACCGACAGCCGCGCATGCCCAAGTCCAGCCTCGGGCGCTACGAATTTCCCTTGTTCATCCGGCCCGCGATGGGCGATCGCGGACGTCATGTGCGTAAGCAAAGCTTCCGCATCCCGGACTGAACCGAAATAGCCCCCGAATCCGCACATCCACACAGCTCATACTGAACAGCAAGCCACGAAACATAGCGGTCATAAGCGCCTCAAAGGTTAATCGGATACTTTTCAGCGAGCACGTGGTTAACAGGATGCTAGGACAAAATGATGCTTTTGCAGTCCGACTTGTGCCCACTCTAGGTCACGCTTGATGGTGAGCTACTGTCGCACGAGCACCATGGGCCAGGTTCTTCAAAGCTTCACGCCGGATCAGTTGCGGATTTAGGCCGAATGCCAGTGACATCGGTTCGCATCGAGATAGAAGACGTCACGGCGAGCGGTGCAAATTAGTGTTTCGAGTACGGCCGGTACCAATCGACAAACTTCTTCAGCCCGTCCTCTATCGAAACGCTAGGCCTGAAGCCGAAATCCCGCTCCAGCGCGGTCATGTCGGCGTAAGTCTTCTCGACGTCGCTCGTCTGCATCGGCTCGTTGTGGCGGATTGCCTTGACCTCGAGCAGCCTTTCCAGAATGTCGATGAAGTCGCCCAGGCGCACCGGCCGGTTGTTGCCGACATTGTAAAGCCTGTTCGGCGGAACGTCAGCCGCCGGCGGCTTGTCGAGCACGGCGACAACCGCCTTCACAACATCGTCTATGTAGGTGAAATCGCGCCACATTTCGCCGTTGTTGAAAACCCGGATCGGCTTGCCCTCGAGCATCGCCCGGGTGAACATCCAATAGGCCATGTCAGGGCGGCCCCAAGGACCGTAGACCGTGAAAAACCGCAGGCCGGTCTGCGGTATGCCGAACAGATGGGCGTAGGTGTGGCTCATCAACTCATCGGCTTTCTTGGTGGCAGCGTAGAGCGAAACGGGCTTGTCGACCTGATCGGCTTCGCTGAACGGCACGCTGCGGTTGCCGCCATACACCGAGCTCGACGAGGCATAGACCAGATGCTCGAACGCCGGTTCGGCGCGACAGAATTCGAGCACTTCGAGGTGGCCCATGACATTGGAGCGGATATAGAGCCGCGGATTGTCGAGTGAGTGGCGGACGCCCGCCTGCGCGGCAAGGTGCACGATCCTGACGATGTCTTGCCCGGTCAAAGCGGCCGCGAGCGCGCCCTGTTCGGCAATATCGATCTGGTGGAACGAAAAATCCTTATGGGGCAGAAGGCGGGCAAGCCGCCCCTTTTTGAGCGCCAGGTCGTAATAGTCGTTCATGTTGTCGACGCCGACGACCGCTTGTCCCCGGTCGAGCAGATGGTGGCAAACGTGACTGCCAATGAACCCTGCGGCTCCGGTGACAAGTATAGGCAACAAGCTTCTCCACGCGCACAGCCGGGCCGGTATCTGGAGCGGCAGATCCGGCCCATTTCGTCGTGCTATAGTCGAAAGCCGAGGTGGAGACCACCATTAAGCTGATGCGTCAGCTTGCCTCGCGCATGGCTTCGGCCGCCTGCAGGTCGACCGACACCAACTGGCTGACGCCTTGCTCGGCCATGGTCACCCCGAACAGCCGGTCCATGCGCGCCATGGTGATCGGGTTGTGTGTGATGATGACGAAGCGTGTCTCGGTGGTTGCGGCCATTTCGTCCATCAAATTGCAGAAACGCTCGACATTGTGATCGTCGAGCGGCGCGTCGACTTCGTCGAGCACGCAAATCGGCGCCGGGTTGGTCAGGAACACGGCGAAAATCAGCGACATCGCCGTCAACGCCTGCTCGCCGCCGGACAGCAGCGTCATCGTCTGCGGCTTCTTGCCGGGCGGGCGCGCCAGGATCTCGAGCCCCGCTTCGAGCGGATCGTCGGACTCGATCAGTTGCAGCTCGGCGGTGCCGCCGCCGAACAGATGCGAAAACAGCCGTTGAAAATGGCCGTTAACCACCTCGAAGGCAGCGAGCAGCCGCTCGCGGCCTTCACGGTTCAGGCTGTGGATCGCCTGCCGCAGCTTGCGGATCGCCTCGATGATGTCGTCGCGCTCGGAAACGATGGTCTCCAGCCGGTCCGACAGTTCCTTCTGCTCTTCCTCGGCGCGCAAATTGACAGCGCCCAGCCGTTCGCGTTCGACCTTCAGCCGGTCGAGCTGACGCTCGATCTCGGCCATTTCGGGCATCGGGCTGTCGGGTTCGAGGCCGGTGTGGCGGATCATAAGATGCGGCGGCGTGTTCAGCGTTTCCTGGATGCGCGCTTCGACTTCCAGCCGCCGCTCGTCGGCGGCGGTCAGCCGCTCTTCGGCGCGAACACGCGTTTCGCGAGCTTCGGCGAGCGACTGGATGGCAGCGGTCGCAGCCTTGTCCATCTCGGACTGCCGGTTCTCCGCTTCCTGCAAGCGGTCGCCCGCAGCTTTTCGCAGGCTTTCGGCCTCGGCGAGCTGCGACAGCAAGGCGCGCCGCTTGGCGTCGATCTCGTCGGGTGCGTCGGCCAGTTGCTCGCGCTCGGCCTCCGCCTCGGCCTTACGTTCGCCGAGTGCCGCAATCTGCGTCGAGGCGTTTTCGGCGCGCTCCACCCAGTTGCGCCGTTCAGAGCCGATGGCATCGAGCCGGCGCGCACGTGCCTCGGCTTCCCGCCTCAGGCCCTCGTGAACGGCACGCGCATCGGCAAGGGCGGCGCGATCGCGGGCGACGTTGGCGGCCGACTGCTCGAGCTGCAACTGCAGATCGCCGAGATCGGGCGCGTCTTGCAGCAGCATTTCCGCCTCGATGAATGCCGCCGCCGTTTCCTCATGGCTGTCGACAATGCGTGCGCGCGCCTCGTCAAGTGCTGCACGCCGGCTCGACAGTTCGCCGCCGGCTTTTTCGGCCTCAGCCAGCGTATTGCGGGCAGCATCCAGCCCATGCTGGGCGTCGCGCCCGGCCTGTCGGGCATTGCGTTCGGCCTCGCTCGCCTGGGCAAGCGCCTGTTCGGCCTGGGCAAGGGCTTGTTCAGCTTCGCGCAGGGTGCGCGTGGCTTGGACCGCTTCGGCGTCGAGTTCGGCCAGCCGGTTTTTCTGCGCCAGCCGCTGCGCAGCGGCGGTCGGAGCATCGGCGCTAGCGGTGAAGCCATCCCAGCGCCAGAGCGCGCCTTCACGGCTGACCAGCCGTTGACCGGGAGCAAGCAGCGTATGCAGCCTTCTTCCGTCGGCGGCTTCGACAATGCCGATCTGGGCCAGCCGGCGGGCCAGCTGGGCCGGCGCGCGCACAACGCTGGCGAGGCTCCTTGTGCCTTCGGGCAATGCGGCGTCGGCGGGCTGGATTTCGCTCTGGCCCCAATGCACCGGCGCACTGCGGTCGAGCGGCACGTCGAGATCTTCGCCAAGCGCGGCACCCAGCGCCGTCTCGTAGCCGCGCACGACGCTGATCTGCTCCAGCACCGAGGGAAATAGATCGCCGCTGGCGGCGTTGAGGATCTTGGCCAGCGTGCGGGCCTCGGTTTCGATCCGCGCCAGCTCGGCCTTTGCGTCCTGAACCGGTGGGCGGGCAGCACTTTCGCCAGCACGCGCCTCGGCGACCGCCTGTTCGGCGGCAATGGCGGCTGCCTCGGCCTCTTCGAGCAGCGCCAGCGCCTGTTCGACCAGCAGCCGCTTCTCGGCGGGATCGGGCAGGCCGGCGACCCTGGAGACGATCTCCGACAGTTCGCGGTCGACATCGGCAAGCTGGCGGGCAAAGCGGTCGCGGCGCTCAGCGGTGTCGCGCAGCGTCCGTTCGATCTGGTTGCGCGAGGCGGCGGCCTCCGCCCGTTCGGCGGTCAGCGCGGCGAGCCTGGCCTCGCTCAGGGCAAGCGTCGATGCCGCCTGCTCGAAAGCCGCGCGGGTGCTGGCCTCGCGCTCGGCGGCGCCGGCGTTTTCGGCGTTGAGCGCGGCTTCTTCGGCGGCGAGGCGTTCGAGGATATCCGCATTGTCGCGGACCATGCGCTCCTCGCGGGCAAGGTCGCCATCAAGCTGTTGCAGTCGGCGGTCGAGCTCTGCCTGGCGGGCGCGGATGCGGCCCGCCTCTTCCTCGATCTGCGCCTTGGCGATCGACAGACGCTGGAAGGCGGCGGCCGCAGCGGCTTCCGCATCGCGCAAGTCCGGCAGCCGGTGGGCGTTGATGCCTTGTTCCCTGGCGGCAGCCATCTGGGCGGCGGCACGGTCGCCGACCAGCGCGGTGGCAATCGCCAGCGCCGAACGCGCTTCGCCTTCCTGCGTCTTGGCCAGCGTCCAGCGCAGATGCAGCAGCGTCGCTTCGGCCTTGCGGATGTCGGCCGACAGGTTCTTGAAGCGCGAGGCCTGGCGGGCCTGGCGTTTCAGGCTTTCGATCTGGCTTTCCAGCTCGCCGACGACGTCGTCTAGCCTTTCGAGGTTCTGTTCCGCCGCCTTCAGCCGCAGCTCGGCTTCGTGGCGGCGCGTATGCAGGCCGGAAATTCCGGCCGCCTCTTCCAGGAGCGCGCGGCGCGCCTGCGGCTTTGCCTGGATCAGCTCGCCGATGCGGCCCTGGCCGACCATCGAGGGCGAGCGGGCGCCGGTCGACTGGTCGGCGAACAGCAGCTGGACATCCTTGGCGCGGGCTTCCTTGCCGTTGATGCGGTAGAGCGAGCCGGCTTCACGCTCGATGCGGCGCGAGACCTGCAACTCATCGGCGTCGTTGAAGGCAGACGGCGCGGTGCGGTCGCTATTGTCAAGGAAGAGCGTGACTTCGGCGGTGTTGCGGGCCGGACGCGTTCCCGAGCCGGAAAAGATGACGTCGTCCATGCCGGACGCACGCATGTTCTTGTAGGAGCTTTCGCCCATAACCCAGCGCAGCGCCTCGACCAGGTTCGACTTGCCGCAGCCGTTCGGCCCGACGATGCCTGTCAGGCCGCGTTCGATGACGAACTCGCCGGGTTCTACGAAGGATTTGAAGCCGAGCAGGCGAAGGCGCGAGAACTTCATTCGCGCCTGCCCATCGCCAAGTTTCGCAAAACTGTTCCGCGGTTTTGCGAGGAGAACCCGCGGCAGGACAAAAATCCGCGGCAAGACAAAGAAGTGCGCACGCCGAAGCGACGCCGCTTCGGCGCCGCCGAAACGTCAGAGCAGAGGGTCGATGATGGCCGACATTTCCGCAATCGACATCGCCCCTTTGTAGGTCTTTCCGTTGATGAAAAAGGTCGGTGTGGAATCAACCTTGAATTCGTCGGCGCCGCGCTTCTGGACGGATCTCACATCGTCCAGAAGTTTCTGGTCCGTCAAGCAGGCCTCGAAGGACTCCTGTGTAAAACCGGCAAGCTTGGCGATTTGCAGCAGTGCGTCCTTGGTATTGTTCACACCAACCCAGTTCGCCTGCTGCCTGAACAGCACGTCGACCATCGGGAAATAATTGTCCTTGGAGCAGCGCGCCAGCATGAAACCGGCCTCGGCGCTGGGATCGAACGGAAATTCGCGCAGGATATAGCGGGCCTTGCCGGTATCGATATATTTCGTCTTCAGCTCCGGGAATGTGGTTTCGGCGAAATGCGCGCAATGCGGGCAGGTCATCGAAGCATATTCGACGATAGTGACCTTTGCGTCGTCCTTGCCGAGCTGCATGTCGGGCAGCGCGCCGGGCTTCAACAAGGCTGCCATATCCACCGTGCCCTGAGCTTCAGGCGCTTTGGCGGCGGCCGGAGCGGCCGGCTTCGCAGGTTCCGCCGGAGCCGCAGGCTTCACATCCTGCGCCTCGGCTTTCTCGCCCGAGTCGCTGCAGGCGGCAAGCAGGGCCGCAGCTGGTATTGCGGCCAGCGAAGTCAAAAGGTTTCTGCGGGACAAGGAACGGACCATACGAATCACCTGGCAATAGTTGGATTTTGCAATGCAAAGGCTACAAAAAGCGAGAGTTGGCGCGAATTAAGGCATTACCGCCCCTATTCCAATCGCCAAATCCGGGCATACCATCACGATAGCGCGAGATCACGGCTTCTTTTGACCGAGAATGGTGGCGCCAAGCCGCTCCAACGAGGCGCGCAGCCCGCCGTCCTCGATCAAGCCGACGGTGCCGGACAGCTTCGCTTTCTCGGCCGCAGTCAATGGCCGCAAACTGGGTTTCGGCTTGTCCTTGCCCGCCATTACAGGCTTCTGCACGATCCTGATCCGGCCGATCGCATTGAAACCGAGGAAGGCATTGACCCGGTTGATGACCTCGCCGGTCTCGTGCTGCAGATGCAGTGCCGCTACACCCTCGCAGGCAATCACCAGCACCGCCGGTTCGAAAGGATCGTCCTCGTGCATGCGGCGCGGCCACTGGATCTTTTCCGGTCGCGAGCGGCCCGCAAGCCGCGGCCCGGCAATTTCTTCCCATGACTGGACCAGCCCGATCGACATGCCGGCCCGCTTGCGCAGCACCGGGTCGAGGATCTCGGTTGCGAGATCGCTCACCGGAACGGGATTGCCGAAGGGCCTTTTCCCTGCCATGTGCGTTCTCCAATCACCAGCTTCAGCACCAATGGATTAGGGCCGACCCTCGATCAATGGCACTGCACGACCAGACCCGCAAGGCCGTATCCGGAGACAATGGCGAGATCGCATCCCGGCTGCTTGGCTGGTACGACGCGCATCACCGCGACCTGCCCTGGCGCATTCCGCCGCGCGCGTTGGCAGGCGGGGCGCGGCCCGATCCCTATCTGGTCTGGCTTTCCGAGGTGATGCTGCAGCAAACCACGGTCGAGGCGGTAAAATCCTATTTCCGGGCGTTCGTGCAGAAATGGCCAACGGTCCAGGCGCTGGCGGCGGCACCGACCGAAGACGTCATGAAGGCCTGGGCCGGGCTCGGCTATTATTCTCGCGCCCGTAATCTCAAAGCCTGTGCCGATCTCGTCGCGCGGCAAGGCGGCCGCTTCCCGGACAGCGAGCCCGGCTTGAAGGAACTGCCCGGCATCGGCGCCTATACGGCGGCGGCGATCGCAGCGATCGCCTTCGACCAACCAGCCGCGGTCGTCGACGGCAATGTCGAACGGGTGGTCTCACGGCTGTTTTCGATCGCGACGCCGCTGGGCGAAGCCAAGGGCGAGATACGCGGCCAGGTCGAACGCATGGTCCCCGGGACAAGGCCCGGCGACTTCGCGCAGGCGATGATGGACCTGGGCGCGACGATCTGCACGCCGCGTCGGCCCCGCTGCATGCTCTGCCCCGTTCGCGAAGATTGCAGCGCCACAATGTCGGGCGACCCCGAACGCTTTCCGGTCCGCCTGCCCAAGGCCGAAAGACCCTTACGCCGCGGTGCCGCCTTCGTTGCGGTCAGGGGCGACGGCGCTGTGCTTTTGCGCAAGCGCATCGAAAAGGGCCTCCTCGGCGGCATGACTGAGGTGCCGACGACCGGCTGGACGGCGCGCATCGACGGCGCCACCACGGAAGCGGCAGCCCCGTTCCCCGGCAATTGGCGGCAGGCCGGACGCATCGGCCATGTCTTTACCCATTTTGCGCTTGAACTCGACGTGTTCAAGGCGGAGACCGACAGTGCCGCCCCCGCCGGGCATTTCTGGTCGCTGGCCGATGAAATTTCCGGGGAAGCGCTGCCGAGCGTCATGAAAAAGGTAATCGAAGCGGCGATACCGGGCGCGACGAAAAAGCAGCGGCCGCGTTGAAAGAGAGAAGAATGACTGAAATCCGCCACATCGTTTTCGACATCGGCAAAGTGCTGATCCACTATGATCCGGACCTGCCCTTCAGTCGCTTGATCCCCGATCCCGACGAACGGAAATGGTTCTTCGACAATGTCTGCACGCATGATTGGAACATCGAGCAGGATCGCGGCCGCAGTTGGGAAGAGGCCGAAGCGCTGGCGATCGGGCAATATCCCGAGCACGCGGAAAATATCCGCAATTTCCGCCGGCACTGGCACGAGATGGTGCCTCACGCCTATGAGGACAGCGTCGCCATCATGATCGGCCTGATCGAGAGCGGCCACGACGTGACGATGCTGACCAATTTCGCTGCGGATACGCTTGCCGAGGCCCGCGAGCGCTTCGATTTCCTCAATCGGCCGCGCGGCGTCACCGTTTCCGGCGACATCCACCAGATCAAGCCGGATCGCGCCATCTACGATCACCACGTCGCCGCGTTCGGCCTCGAACCGTCAGCCACGCTGTTCATCGACGACAGCCCGAAGAATGTCGACGGTGCCAAGGCGGCCGGCTGGCAGTCGGTGCTGTTTACCGATGCAAAGACGCTCAGGGCGGACCTTGAGCGTCTTGGGATCAAAGTGTGATTTGAATCGGTCCCAGGAGTTGGTTGAGCCTTCGCATTAACCGATCTGTCGCAACTCGGAAGCCGTCAGGCCCCTGCCCGCTCCATGCCCAGGCGGGCGATGCGGCGAAGCTCGTCGATCGGGGTCAGGCCGCCGCTGCGCTCATAATGCCAGAAGGTCCAGCCGTTGCAGGCGTCCAGCCCCTGCACTTGTGCGCCGATCTTGTGGATCGACCCGGCGCTGTCGCCGATTGCCAGCGTGCCGTCGGCACGCACCTTTGCCGCCCAGCGCTTCTTGGCATCGTAGAGCGTGGCGCCGGGCGCCACCAGGCCATTGTCGAGAAGCGTGACGAAGGCGACGCGCGGCTCAGCCCGCTTGCCGGTTAGTACCGTCAGATTGGCGCCTTCCAGCGGCCGGACCGCATCGATGCGTTCCATGGCGGCATCGATATAGGTTTGTTCGCGCTCGATGCCGACGAAGTGGCGGCCAAGCCGCTTGGCCACAGCTCCGGTGGTTCCTGAACCGAAGAAGGGATCGAGGACAATGTCGCCGGGCCTGGTCGAGGCCGTCATCACGCGGGCGAGCAACGCTTCCGGCTTCTGCGTCGGATGCAATTTGTCACCATTGTCGTTCTTCAGGCGCTCGCCGCCGGTGCAGATCGGAAACAGCCAGTCCGAGCGCATCTGGACGTCGTCGTTCGATGCCTTCAGCGCCTCGTAGTTGAAAGTGTAGCCCTTACCCTTCTGGTCGCGAGAGGCCCAGATCATCGTCTCGTGGGCATTCTGGAAACGGCGGCCACGGAAATTGGGCATTGGATTGGTCTTGCGCCAGACGACGTCGTTGAGGATCCAGAAGCCCAGGTCCTGCATCTTGGCGCCGACCCTGAAAATATTGTGGTAGGACCCGATAACCCAGATCGTGCCGTTGGGCTTCAACACGCGGCGCGCCGCCAGCAGCCAGGCGCGGGTGAAGGCGTCGTAGGCCTCAAAACTGTCGAACTGGTCCCAATGGTCGTCGACGGCATCGACCTTGGATTGGTCGGGCCGGTGCAGATCGCCATCGAGCTGCAGATTGTAGGGCGGATCGGCGAAGATCACGTCGATCGACTTTTCCGGCAGCCGTTCGAGCGCGGCGACGCAGTCGCCCTTCAGGATCGTATCCAGCCACTCGGATTGCTGGGGAGCATCGGAAAGCTCGTCGAGAAGACGCACGGCAGACATTGTGACACCCAAGGCACGCGTTACTGTTTACTGTCCGTTATGGTTACCGATCAGCGTAAATATTCAGTGAAGCAGACTGCCGAATTTGCGAAGCCCGGCCTGTTGGTGTATGCCGCGCCGCCTGAGCCGTTTGGACCAAAGGGCCCTCGGCATACCTTCATCCCGCTTTCCGGATCACCATGCCCCAGCCAGATCTTGTCATCTTCGATTGCGACGGCGTGCTCGTCGATTCCGAAATCATCGCCGCGCGTATCGATGCCGAGCTTTTGACCTCGGCCGGCTACGAGATATCGGCCGAGGAGATTTCCGAGGTCTATGCCGGGTTGACTTTCAAGGACATCATGATGCGGGTCGAGGAAAAGTCCCGGATCCCGTTCCAGGCCTCCCTGATCGACAAGGAGGAACAACTGGTCGATCGCCGGCTGCGCAGCGACGTGCGTGCCATCGACGGGGCGCACGAAGCTGTCGCCGCGGTAGCAGTGCCGCGCTGCGTCTGTTCGAATTCGCGTTCGGAGCGGATCGAATTCATGCTGGAGAAGGTGCAGCTTTTGCCGTTCTTTGCCGGCCGTATCTTTTCCTCGCTGGAAACCCCGACCGGGAAAACCAAGCCGGCGCCGGACGTGTTTCGGTTCGCCGCGGAAAAGCTCAAGGCCGATCCTGCGAACACCTTCGTCATCGAGGATTCCGTGCATGGCGTCACCGGCGCCAAGACGGCGGGAATGCGCGTCATCGGCTTCACCGGCGCGGCGCACAGCTATCCCGGCCACGCCGATGCGCTGACCGAGGCCGGCGCGGAAACGGTCATCCGCCGCTGGGCGGAACTGAAAAGCGTGATCGCCGCGCTGTCGGAATGGTCGGCGGACGCCTGAGAGGCCGCCTCCAACCGCCGTGGCGCGAATGCAGCGGCTCAGTTGGTCGCGGCGGCTTTCTTCTTCTTCGGCTTGTCTGTCGCTACTTTCGGAGCGCCCTCGTCATACCCGGCATATGCCTGGTAGTCCCGCGCCGTCGGCTCCGGAACGACGACGCTGGAATCGGTGAAGACGAACTGCGTGGCACTCGAAGGATCGGTGACCTGGACCTGATAGGAGTGAAGCTGCGAATAAAGAACTTCGGTGCCGTGCATCA
The DNA here is from genome assembly GCF_042295465.1 of Mesorhizobium sp. ISC25. NCBI lineage: Bacteria > Pseudomonadati > Pseudomonadota > Alphaproteobacteria > Hyphomicrobiales > Phyllobacteriaceae > Mesorhizobium > Mesorhizobium sp. ISC25. The sequence continues at coordinate 2,930,730 of NZ_CP135441.1, forward strand.
CCGCGATGCGGATCGGCATGGTGATGGTGCCGGGGGTAAACATCGGGCCAGGCACGACCTTGCCGGCGACGGCTATCTTCATCGACATGGAGCCGTTGGCGCGGCTGCAGTCGCGGGTCACATCGGTGATCGAAGCCTGATAGATGATCTTGGCGGAATCGTCCGGCTGATCGACGCCTGCCCCGTCCGCTGCCGGCTGGGCGGCTTCCTCGGCGGCGACATCGGTTTTTTTCTTCGGCTTCGGACCGCTCTTGGCGTAAGTATTGAAAAAAGCGGTGCCGTCACGCAACGTCACTTTCGGACAATAGGCCTGCAGCTGGCTGGAAAGCACCTTGGGGTCGGGTGGCGGTGTCGTGTCCTTCTTGCCGAAGCCGAGAATGCCATTGTCGCTCGATTGGCAGCCTGCGGCGGCAAGCATAAAGCCGGTGAGCGCCAGACCCGCGACAAAACGACCGTTGAATGAATGAAACGCCATGAACTGCACTTCCCTCTCGCAAAGCCGGTGACGTATATCAACCGCGCGGCAAAAATGCGACTGAGCCAGCGCAGAAATCCACCACCTCGCGGCGGGCGAAAATTCCCGGCAACAATGGAAACGTGACGATGCAATATGTGAGTACCCGCGGGGAAGCGCCCGCGCTTGGATTTTCCGACGCGGTGCTGGCCGGACTGGCGCGCGACGGCGGGCTCTACCTGCCGAGCGCCTGGCCGCATTTTTCCGCAGCCGAGATCCGCGCGATGCGCGGCCTTGCCTATCCCGATCTTGCCATCCGTGTGCTGTCGCCTTTCCTCGGCGGCGAGATCGCGGCGCCGGTGTTCGAACGGCTGGTGCGCGAAGCCTATGCGACCTTCCGCCATGAGGCCGTCTGCCCGCTGGTGCAGACCGGGCCGAACAGCTTCGTGCTCGAGCTTTTCCACGGCCCGACGCTCGCGTTCAAGGACGTGGCGATGCAGCTTCTTGCCCGGCTGATGGACCATGTGCTGGCCGAGCGCGACCAGCGCGCCACCATTGTCGGTGCCACCTCCGGCGACACCGGAGGGGCCGCCATCGATGCCTTTGCCGGGCGCAACCGCACCGACATCTTCGTGCTTTTCCCGCACGGCCGCGTCTCGCCGGTACAGCAGCGGCAGATGACGACCTCGATCGCGGCAAACGTCCATGCCTTGGCGATCGAAGGCAATTTCGACGACTGCCAGGGTCTGGTGAAGGACATGTTCAACGACCACGGTTTTCGCGACCGGGTATCGCTGTCCGGCGTCAACTCGATCAACTGGGCCCGCATTATGGCCCAGATCGTCTATTATTTCTCCTCCGCGCTGTCGCTGGGCGCGCCCGACAGGCTGGTTTCCTTCACCGTGCCGACCGGCAATTTCGGCGACATCTTCGCCGGCTATGCCGCCAAGAAAATGGGGCTGCCGATCGAACGGCTGATCATCGCCACCAACGACAACGATATTCTGGCGCGCACGCTGGCGACCGGCGAATACCGCATGAAGGGGGTTTTTTCGACCACCTCGCCTTCGATGGACATCCAGGTCTCTTCCAATTTCGAGCGCTTGCTGTTCGAGGCAGCCGGCCGCGATGCCTCGACCGTGCGGCGCTACATGGACGGGCTCAAGCAGTCCGGCGCCTTCACCATCGAGGCCGGCGAAATCGCCAAGATCCGCTCCGAATTCGACGCCGGCCGCGCCACCATGGACGAGGTCGCCGCCACCATCCGCACCACACTTGCGGCGAGCGGCTATCTGCTCGACCCGCATACGGCCGCGGCCGTGCATGTGGCCGCCGGCAAGGCTGCGGGTGAGGTGCCGATGGTGGTGCTGGGCACTGCACACCCGGCAAAGTTTCCCGCCGCCGTCGAAGCCGCCAGTGGCGTGTCGCCTGCCCTGCCTGCATGGCTAGGCGGGTTGATGAGCGCCGAGGAAAAATACACGGTACTTCCATCCGACCTGAAAATGGTGGAAGATTATCTCGGCCGCCACACGCGGGCGGCGCGTTAGGGAGTAATTGCCATATGGGTGTTGAGGTAAGCCGTCTGTCGAACGGCCTGACAGTCGCCACCGAAACCCTTCCAAGCCTCGAATCTGTTGCCCTTGGCGCCTGGGTCAAGTCGGGCGCACGCAACGAGCGTGACGAAGAGCACGGAATGGCGCACTTGCTCGAGCACATGGCTTTCAAGGGCACCAGGCGGCGAAGCGCCTTCGAGATCGCCTCGGAGATCGAGGACGTCGGCGGCGAGATCAATGCCGCCACCAGCGTCGAGACGACCTCCTATTATGCAAGGGTTCTGAGCGACGACGTGCCGCTGGCGGTCGATATCCTCTCCGACATCCTGCAGGAATCCGAATTCGATCCGCAGGAGCTGGAGCGCGAGCAGCATGTGATTCTGCAGGAGATCGGCGCCGCGCACGATACGCCCGACGATGTCGTTTTCGATCACTTTACCGAGACCGCCTTTCGCCACCAGACTATCGGCCGCTCGATTCTCGGCACGCCGGAAACCGTCAAATCCTTCACTTCGAAGCAGCTGCACGACTTCATCGAACGACAGTACGGCGCCGAGAACATGGTGATGGTGGCGGCCGGCGATATCAAGCACGACGATTTCGTGCGCGAGGTCGAAAAGCGTCTCGGCAGCTTCCGCGGCAAGGCCGACGGCACCATCCCGCAATATGCGCAGTATGTCGGCGGCGATTTTCGCGAGGACCGCGACCTGATGGACGCGCAGATCGTGCTGGGTTTCGAGGGCCGCGCCTATCACGTCCGCGATTTCTATGCCTCTCAGGTCCTTTCGATGATCCTGGGCGGCGGCATGTCGTCGCGACTTTTCCAGGAAGTGCGCGAAAAACGCGGGCTGTGCTATTCGGTCTATGCCTTCCATTGGGGTTTTTCCGATACCGGCGTCTTCGGGGTCCATGCGGCGACCGGACAAAGCGATATTGCCGAGCTGGTGCCTGTGATCATCGACGAGCTGCAAAAGGCCGGTGAAAACATCCTGCAGGAGGAGCTCGACCGGGCGCGTGCCCAATACCGCGCCGGGCTGATCATGTCGGCCGAGAGCCCGGCGAGCCGCGCCTCGCAGATCGCCAGGCAGTTGCTTCTGTTCGGCAGGCCGATCGCCAAGGAAGAGCTGATGGAGCGGCTGTCGGCGTTGACTGTCGAGCGGCTGACGGATCTGTCGTCTCGGCTTTTTTCGACCAAGCCGACGCTTACAGCCGTCGGGCCGGTGGGTACGCTCGCGCCCTATGAAGCGATCCTCGATTCGCTTTCGGGCACGCAGACCACTGCCCGCAAGCTCGCCGTCTAAGCCTATTCGAGCGTCGTGTTCGCGCTCCCTTTCTTTCGCCGAGACCTGCCGGCACTGAAGGGCGACCTTGTCACGCTGCGCGTACCGCTGACCAACGACTATCGCGAGTGGTCGGTGCTGCGCGGCGAAAGCCGCGCCTTTCTTGAGCCGTGGGAACCGCGATGGACCCCTGACGAGCTCGACCGAACGGCGTGGCGGCATCGTATCGGCCGCTACCGCGAGGACTACGCGCAGGGGACGGCGATCGCCTTCTTCATCTTCGAGAAAAGCAGCGGCAAGCTGGCCGGCGGTATCACCCTCGGCAATATCCGCCACGGGGTCGCCCAAAGCGGCCATATCGGCTACTGGATCGGCGAGCGCTTCAGCGGACGCGGCCTGATGACTGATGCCGTCAAGGTGGTGACGCGTTTCGCCTTCGAAACGCTGCGGTTGCACCGGATCGAAGCTGCCTGTATCCCCGATAACGCCCGGTCGATCCGCGTGCTTGAAAAAGCCGGATTCCGGCGCGAAGGACTGCTACGATCCTATCTGAGGATCAACGGCATCTGGCAGGACCATTACCTATACGCCCGAATCGCGGACGATCCGCCGGGCGTTGGAACAAAGGACTGATTTTTGACGAATTTTCTGCGCAACGGGTCGCTGCTTGCCTTTATGCTGGCGGCAATCGTCACGCTCTGCGCGGCATCCTCGGCGTTTGCGGTCGAACCGATCAAGATTGCCCGCGACGACGTGGCGCTCGACCTTTCGGGCGCCGTCGAAATCTACCGCAACCAAGGCGAGAATTTCCAGGTCTCGACGGCACCCGGCCCGGACGGCATCGTGCGGCGCATCGAGGTCGAGGCCAATGACGCACGCTCGACCGGCGACTGGGCGGTGTTCGCGCTCGCTAACACCACCGACCAGCAGCTCGACAGGCTGATTGTCGCGCCGCATTTCCGGCTGGTGAATTCCGGCCTGTTCTGGCCGGATCTCGGCTCGACACGTATCGCCGCGATCACGCCCAGCGAAGGCTTTGCGCTCGACCGCCAGACCAGCCCCGACGCCGACGTGTTCCGGGTGACGCTCAACCCCGGAACGGTGATTACCTTCATCGCCGAACTCGCCTCGCCCAAGCTGCCGCAGGTCTATCTGTGGGACCCTGAATCCTACAAGGACTCGGTCAATTCCTACACGCTGTTTCGTGGCATCGTCATCGGCATCGCCGGCCTGCTGGCGCTGTTCCTGACCATTCTTTTCGTCGTCAAGGGGACCTCGATGTTCCCGGCAACGGCGGCCCTGGCCTGGGCGGTGCTTGCCTATATCTGCGTCGATTTCGGCTTTCTCAACAAGATAATAGAAATCTCGCCGGGCAATGAGCAGATGTGGCGCGCCGGAACGGAGGTGGCGCTTGCGGCGACCTTCGTGGTGTTCCTGTTTGCCTATCTCAACCTCAACCGGTGGCACGGCCATTTCAGCTACGGCGCACTGGTCTGGATTCTCGGGCTGGTGCTGATCGCCGGCGTCGCCATCATCGATCCGGCGGTTGCCGCCGGCATTGCCAGGCTGTCCTTCGCCGCCACCGCGCTGACCGGGCTCGGCCTGATCATCTTCCTCGGCATCCGCGGTTACGACCGCGCCATCATGCTGGTGCCCAGTTGGGTGATGGTTCTGCTATGGCTATGCGGATCGTGGATGGCGATCACAGGCATGCTCGACAACGATATCGCCCAGCCGGCGCTGGGCGGGGGGCTGATCCTCATCATCCTGCTGATCGGCTTCACCGTGATGCAGCACGCTTTTGCCGGCGGCGCACTGCATCAGGGCCTGTTCTCCGATCTCGAGCGCCAGGCGCTGGCGGTTGCCGGATCGGGCGATACTGTGTGGGACTGGGACGTGCTGCGCGACCGCGTCGTCACTCGTCCCGACGTAAGCATCCAGCTCGGCCTTGCCCCCAACAGCCTCGGCGGCCCAGCCCGCAACTGGCTGCCGGTGCTGCATGCCGACGACCGCGACACGTTTCGTACGACGCTCGACGTCGTGCTCGAGCACCGGCGCGGCCGGGTGTCACAAAACTTCCGCCTGCGCGGCGCCGACGGGCATTATCACTGGTTTGCGCTGCGCGCCCGGCCGGTGATCGGCTCGGACGGCGAGGTCATCCGCTGCGTCGGCACCATGGTCGACGTGACGGAGCAGAAGAAGTCCGAGGAACGGCTGCTGCATGACGCCGTACATGACAATCTGACCGGCCTGCCCAACCGCGAGCTGTTCATGAACCGGCTGGAGGCGATCATTTCGATCGCTCGCACCGAAGAGAAGGTGCGCCCGACCGTCTTCGTCATCGACATCGACCGCTTCAAGCAGGTCAATGACGGGCTCGGCATCTCGGCCGGCGACACCATCCTTTTGACCATCGCGCGGCGGCTGCACCGGCTGCTCAAGCCGAAGGATTCGCTGTCGCGCTTTGCCGGCGACCAGTTCGCGCTGATGCTTTTGTCGGAGCAGGATCCGGCTCGCATCGCGGCCATTGCCGATGCCATCAAGCACGCCATCAACAACCCGATCACCTTCGCCAAGCGCGAGATCGTGCTGACCGCCTCGATCGGGCTGATCACCTGGACCTCCACGCAGACCTCGGCCGAGGACATGGTCAAGGATGCCGAGCTTGCCATGCATCAAGCCAAGCGCTTCGGCGGCGACAGGATCGAGCCGTTCCGGCCCGCCTTCCGCACGGTCGGCACCGACCGGCTGCAGTTCGAGTCCGACCTGCGCCGCGCCATCGAGCGACGCGAATTCACGCTTGCCTATCAGCCGATCGTGCGGCTGGAGGACGGCAGCGTTGCCGGCTTCGAAGCGTTGCTGCGCTGGGACCATCCGCGGCGTGGCATGATCCCGCCGGCGGATTTCATCCCGGTCGCCGAAAACTGCGGCCTTATCGTGCAGCTTGGGCTATTCGCCATGCAGCAGGCTGCCGAAGACCTGGCGGGATGGCAAAAGCAGATCGGCGATGCGCCGCTGTCGGTCTCGGTCAATCTGTCCAGCCGTCAGCTCATCCGCCGCGACCTGGTCAGCGACGTCCGCTCGGTGATCGCGCGGGCCAATCTGAAACCGCGCTGCTTCCGGCTCGAACTCACGGAATCGCTGGTGATGGACAATCCCGAGCAGACCGCTCATGTGCTGACCAAGCTAAAGCAGCTTGGCATCGGCCTGTCGCTGGACGATTTCGGCACCGGCTATTCATCGCTGGCCTATCTGACGCGCTTTCCGTTCGACACCATCAAGATCGACAGGAGCTTCGTCGACGACGCGACGCCGAAACGCGCGGTGCTGCTCAAATCCATGGTCAACATGGCGCATGAACTCGGCCTGTCGGTTGTCGCCGAAGGCATTTCGGACGAGAGCGATGCGCTGGAGTTGCGGCAGATGGGCTGCGAATACGTGCAGAGCTTCATGTTCGGCGCGCCGATGCCGGGCGACCAGGTGCTGAAGACGCTGAAGGAACAGTACCCGCTCACTCAAGCGTGACAAGTTTCGGGACGTGATGAGGCTCAGGCGTGACCGGCAGCCAGGCTGAGATGCGCGAGATCGATGCCGATCGAGGCAAGAATCCGGTCGTATTTGCGGTCGATGTCGGCGTCGAACAGAAGCTCGGCACTTGCCGGGCAAGTCAGCCAGCCATTCTCGACGATCTCGTTTTCAAGCTGGCCCGCACCCCAGCCGGCATAGCCGAGCGCCATCAGCGCCCGCCGGGGTCCGCGGCCGGAGGAGATGGCGCGCAATATGTCGACGGTCGCGGTCAGGCAGACGTCGTCGGACACGGCGAGCGAGGATTCCACCCGGTAGTCGCCCGAATGCAGGACGAAGCCGCGGCTGCGATCCACCGGTCCGCCATTGCGCACGACGAAGTCGCGCGCCGGCGGTGGCAGGCGGATCGCCTCCATCTCATTCATGATGCCAAGTTGTACGAGCAGGTCCGGAAACAGCATCTGCTGCGTCTGGTTGATGATCAGCCCCATCGCGCCTTCGTCGCTGTGCGCGCAAATGTAGATGACAGAGCGCGTGAAGCGGTCGTCCTTCATGCCGGGCATGGCAATCAGGAACTGGTCGTCGAGAAAGCCAGGTCCTGCGGCCGTCCTTTTATGGCGCAACAAATCCATGGCCACAGCGTAACGCGTTTCCGAAGCGTCGAAAAGATGGGCGGCGCCCGATTTGATCAGGCTCGTAAATCGAAGGTCACGCAAATATGATGCCGGCCGCGTCATGAAATCATTGTGCGGCCATCAACGGACGATCAAATCACCGTCATGCAAAGCTTGAAAATCCTGCTGCTTAGTGTGGCCATTGGATCGGCGACCGGCCTCCCAGCCTCAGCCTCCTCGTCGGCCTGGTACAACAGCGAAGGCGGCAGGGTGCGGCTGGTAACAAGCGGCAAAGCCGACGAGGCCGGACGTCTCCAGGGCGTCCTCGACATTGCGCTGAAGCCCGGCTGGAAAACCTATTGGCGCGATCCGGGCGATGCGGGCGTGCCGCCACAGATCGACGTCTCGGCCAGCACCAACATTGCCGACGCGACGCTTTCGTTTCCGCCGCCGCAGCGCCACGACGACGGCTATGGCAAATGGGCCGGCTACGACCACCCGGTTTCGTTGCCGGTGACGTTCACACTTGCCGCGCCCGGCCAGCCGGCCGTCATCGATGCGGATATCTTCCTCGGCATTTGTGAAACCATCTGCATCCCGGTGCAGACGAGGCTGACCGTCGATCCCGGCGCCGATCCGGACAACGCCGAGGATGCGGCGCTGGTCAAGGCAGGCCTTGCCACCCTGCCCGCCACGGCAACGCCCGATTTCGGCGTAAGCGTACTGCCGGGCGACCACGAAACGCTGATTGTCGAAGCGAGCTTTCCGGGCAGCCCCGAGGGCGCCGACTTCTTCCTTGCCGGCGAACGCGACTACATGTTCGGTGCCCCGGCGCGCAGCGAAAAGGATGGCAAGCTGATCTTTACTGTGCCGATCCTCGACAGGCCGTCGACAACGCCAACCGATGGCGGCCTGCACTACACACTGACAAGTGCCGCTGGCGCGGTCGAAGGCCTGCTGCCTTTTCCGTGATGCCAACGTCTGGACGGTTGCCGGGCGCGCCTTAGTTCGCTATCGCAAGGACACTCCCTTTCCATTCTCAAGCGAGGACCATCATGACGATCTCCGTTGGCGACAAACTGCCCGATGCGACCTTCAAGACAATGACCGCCGACGGTGCAAAGCCGATCACGACTGGCGAGATATTCTCAGGAAAGACGGTCGTGCTGTTTGGCGTTCCAGGCGCTTTCACGCCGACCTGCAGCAACAATCATCTGCCCGGCTACCTGGATAATTACGACGCCATCCTGGCGCGCGGCGTCGACACTATCGCCGTCGTCTCGGTCAACGATGTTCACGTCATGGGGGCTTGGGCCCGCTTCAGCGGCGGTGAAGGCAAAATCCTTTATCTTGCCGATGGCAATGGCGATTTCGCCAAATCGGTCGGCCTCGACGCCGACCTCTCCAGCGGCGGCATGGGGCTGCGCTCGAAGCGTTTTTCGATGATCGTCGACGACGGCAAGGTCACCGCGCTCAATGTCGAGACAAAGCCCGGCGTCGACGAATCCGGTGCGGCTCACATTCTCGGACAGCTTTCCGTCTTGGCGACAGCCTAGGCCAGGGACGGCAAAGGGCGCCTTCGAGCGCTCAGCGTCCAAAGGACGCTGACTTTTGCATCGGCGCATGATCCTTCCGAAAGCCGACCCGGTTTTCGGGGCCATGCGTCGGCGCTTCGGAACTGCTTGCTTTTGGGGACCTCGATTATGTCTGACATCGTCTGGCGCAGCGTCGCGATCGGTATCGGCGCAACCGCGCTTATGGATGTGTGGGCGATTTTCCTGAACAAGGCCTTTGCCCAACCGCGACCGAACTGGGGGCTGGTCGGCCGCTGGGTCTGGCATCTCAGGGGAGGCAAGGTCTTCCATGACGACATTGGCGAGGCCTCGCCCTACGCGCATGAATCGGCGCTTGGCTGGGCCTTTCATTACGCTGTCGGCATCGTCTACGGCATCATTCTGGTCGTGCTGGCCGGAACGGCCTGGCTCACCGCGCCGACCTTCCTGCCGGCCTTTACCCTCAGCATCGTCACCGTCGGCGCCGGGTGGTTTCTGCTGGCGCCCGGCATGGGCGCCGGCTGGGCCGCTTCGAAGCGGCCCAATCCGATGCAGGTCCGCGCCCTGAATCTTGTGTCGCATACGGTGTTTGCAATCGGACTGTTCGGCACCGCCCTTCTAATCCGCTGACACGCCAGTTCAACCGGATCAATAACTCTGGGTCGAGCGCCGAACCTTCTTGGCCGCCGATTGCTTGGACTGGGTGCCTTCCTTCGGCGGCACGGACGCGAGCACGGGTTTCGCCGACTTCGTCTTGAATGGCGCCATGCCGAGCCGCGCCAATTCGTCGGCACGCTCGTTCTCGGGATGGCCGGCATGGCCCTTGACCCAATGCCAGGTGACCTGATGGCGGTTACGCGCTGCGTCGAGCTGCTGCCACAGCTCGGCATTCTTCACCGGCTGCCTGGCGGCCGTCTTCCAGCCGTTGCGCTTCCAGCCGTCGATCCAGCTGAAAATACCGTCCTTGACATAGTTGCTGTCGGTATAAAGATCGACGGCACACGGCTCCTTGAGCGCATTAAGCGCCGAGATGGCGGCCAACAACTCCATGCGGTTGTTGGTGGTCAGAGCCTCGCCACCATGGAGCTCCTTGATGGCGCCGTTGAAGCGCAGGATTGCGCCCCAGCCGCCAGGCCCGGGATTGCCCGAACAAGCACCATCGGTGAAGATTTCAACGCGCTTGGTCATGTCAGTCCATATTCGGAAGGAGAGTTGATCGCCCGGTGGAAGCGCATCCGGCGGATATACTCGGTCGGGTCGCGTTTCATCACCAGCCCGCCGTCCGGAACCGTCAGCCAGTCGTAGAGCCGGGTCAGCATGAAGCGCAGCGCCGAGCCGCGCGCCAGCATCGGCAGCGCAGCTTTCTCGTCACCGCTCAACGGCCGCACGCCTTGGTAGCCGGCAAGCAGCGCCGTGCCCTTGGTCAGATTGAAGGAAAAATCCTTCTCGAAGCACCAGGCGTTCAGGCACGTGGCAACGTCATAAGCGTAGAGGTCGTTGCAGGCGAAATAGAAGTCGATCAGCCCGGACAGTTTCTCGCCGAGGAAGAACACATTGTCCGGGAAAAGATCGGCATGGATGATGCCCTGCGGCAGACCGTTCGGCCAGTTTCGCTCGAAATCGGCGAAATCGGCATCGACCTCGGCCGCCAGTCCCGGCTCGACCTCATCGGCGCGGGCGCGGGCGGCATTCCACAGCTTGCGCCAGCCATCGATGGCAAGGGCGTTGGGGCGGGTCATCGGAAAATCCGCGCCTGCGAGATGCAGTGCCGCCAGCGCCTTGCCGACCTCGCCGCAATGCGCAGCCGTCGGCCGCCGCAGCGACAGGCCTTCGAGAAAGGTGATGATGACCGCCGGCCGGCCGGCAAGTGTTCCGATCACACCGCCATCATGTGCGGTGACCGGGAGCGGGCACGAAATGCCCTTTCTGGCGAGGTGGGCCATGAGGCCGAGAAAGAACGGCAGGTCAGCCTTGTCGACGCGCTTCTCGTAAAGCGTCAGGATGTAGGAGCCGCTGCTGGTGTGCAGTAAAAAATTCGAGTTTTCGGTGCCTTCGGCGATGCCCTTGTAGGACAAGAGATCGCCGACCGGATAGTTGCTGAGGAACGCGCCGAGCTCGCCCTCATTGACGTCGGTGTAGACCGCCATCGTTGCTACGCAGCCCCGTTGACGAAGGCCATGTCGGCTGCCGTCAGTTCGACATCGCGCAACACCCGCATCACCGGAAAATCCTCCGTCTCCGTCGCCGTCACGGCCAGCTCGATGGTCACGTCGAAGCGCTGCCTGAACGCATCGACGATCTCGTCGACGATGATCTCCGGCGCCGAGGCGCCCGCCGACAGGCCGAGCGTCGAAATGCCGGCAATGTCATTCCACGGAATTTCGGAGGCGCGCTGCACGAGAAGCGACATCGAAGCGCCGGCGCGCTCAGCCACTTCGACCAAGCGTCGCGAGTTGGAGGAGTTAGGTGCGCCGACAACCAGGAAGAGATCGGCGCCGGCAGCTGTTTCCTTGACCGCTTCCTGGCGATTGGTGGTGGCATAACAGATCGATTCCGCCGCCGGCGCGTGCAGCTCGGGAAAACGTTGCTGCAGCGCGCGGATGATACCGGCGGTGTCCTCGACCGACAGCGTCGTCTGGGTCACGAAGCCGAGCGCTTGCGGGTCTGCAGGCACGACGCTTGCGGCGTCGGCTTCGGTCTCGATCAGAGTGACCGCGCCGTCCGGCAACTGGCCCATTGTGCCGATCACCTCCGGATGCCCGGCATGGCCGATCAAAAGCACGTGGCGGCCCAGCCGCTGATGGCGCATTGCCTGCTTGTGGACTTTCGAGACCAGCGGGCAAGTCGCGTCGAGATAGAACAGGTTGCGGGACCGGGCGTCGGCCGGCACCGATTTCGGCACGCCATGCGCCGAAAAGACGACCGGGCTCTGGCGATGCTCGGGCGGGATCTCGGAGAGCTCCTCGATGAACACCGCGCCGAGGCTTTGCAGCCCTTCGACGACGTAGCGGTTGTGCACGATCTCGTGGCGGACATAAACCGGCGCGCCGTACTTCTTCAGCGCCAGCACGACGATCTGGATGGCACGGTCAACGCCCGCACAGAAACCGCGCGGCTGGCAGAGCCGGATGGTCAGCGGTGGCTTTGTGTGAAGCATGATTGCATCTTACGCTGATTGTAGGCCGGTTGATCGGACTATGACTTCTGAGCTCAAGGCGCGAAATGAGGTGTGCGGCCCTGCCCTGTCAAGGGTAGTGGCGGCGATCATTGGTCTTTCGCCGGGCGGCGGAGCCAGGAGATCAGGACGCCGGCAAGGGCGGCGGCAAGGCCGTACCAGGTTATCGCATATTGTAGATGGCTGTTCGGCAGGTCGATGACGGTGACACCGCCAACCGGCAGCCCGCCGGGGTTGGCCGTGGCATTCGCATCGATGAAGATCGGCACCAGCGCCGCTCCTGCCGGCAAGCCGGCGCTCGAGGCCATCGCGTCACGATCTTTCCAGTAGAAGATGTTCTTCTGCGGATCATTGTCGGGAAGCATCATCGAGGGCTTGGCCGGCAGTGGGTTGCGGGCGAGCCCCGTCACCGTCACTTCGCCCGTTACCTGCCCCTGCGGCCGCTTGGCTGGGTCCTTGAAATCGTAAGGCACGAAGCCGCGGTTGATCAGTACGAAACGGCCATCGTCGAGCTGCAGCGGCGTGAAGACATCGAAACCGGACTGGCCTTCCCAGGTGGCGAGGAAATGCCGCTCGCCTTGATGCAGGAAAGTGCCGGTCACCGTTGCCGGCGTGTAGTCCACGTCGCCAGTGGCAGCAAACCGCTTTTCGACCTCGGCCAATGGCACAGGCGCCGAATGCGTTCGCTGGTCTATCGTCTGGAGAAGGCCCTCTTTCCAGTGCAGGCGCTGAACCTGCCAGGTGCCGAGCGCCAGCAGTATCAAAAACACGACGATACCCAGGCCGAGCGCCAATGCGCGCTTCGGCCGCGACCGGCCGGCCACCAAACCTGATGCCTCGCTCATTCGCCGCGGTCCAGCCGGCCCTCGGCCGCCTTGTTGCGGTATTGCAGCGTCAGCAGCACGCCCTTGATCAGCCGGAGCGCCGCCAGGCAAAGCACCAGCGTCAGCGGAATCCACAGCAGCAGATGCAGCCAGAGCGGCGGATTGAGCGTCACCTCCATCCACAGCGCCAGACCGACGACGATGAAGCCGATGATCAGGATAACGAACACCGCCGGCCCGTCGCCGGCATCGGCGAAGGAATAATCGAGGCCGCAATTGGTGCAGCGATTGCCGACCGTGAGGAACCCGGAGAACAGTCTGCCCTCGCCACAGCGGGGGCAGCGGCCATGCAGGCCGGCCGAGATCGGATCGATTGGTGGCCAGATCGCCTTGTCGTCGCTCATGAGGTCATCCTAGGAGCATTTGCCACAAAAAATAAGGCAGCCACGTCGCCGCAGCCGCCTTGTCGATTTCCTCAGGTCGATCTCAGTGCGGTTCGATCATCGCGCCGTTCGATGCCCAGACGTAGATCGAGGCAAACAGGAACAGCCACACCACGTCGACGAAGTGCCAGTACCAGGCGGCGGCCTCAAAGCCGAAATGCTGCTTGGGCGTGAAGTCGCCCTTCATGGCGCGGATCAGGCAGACCAGCAGGAAGATCGTGCCGATGATGACATGGAAACCATGGAAGCCGGTCGCCATGAAGAAGGTGGCGCCGTAGATTGAATCCCTGAAGCCGAACGGCGCGTGCATGTACTCGTAGGCCTGCACCATGGTGAACAGCATGCCGAGGCCCACGGTCAGCACCAAGCCGTTGATCAGGCCCTTGCGGTCGCCGTGGATGAGCGAGTGGTGCGCCCAGGTCACCGTGGTGCCCGACAGAAGCAGGATGACGGTGTTGTAAAGCGGCAGATGGAAGGGGTCGAGAACTTCGAGGCCCTTGGGTGGCCAGACGCCGCCGGTGAAGGCGGTACGGGCGTATTGATGGACCTCGCCCGGAAACAGGCTGGCGTCGAAGAAGGCCCAGAACCAGGCGACGAAGAACATCACCTCGGAGGCGATGAACATGATCATGCCGTAGCGCAGATGCAGCGACACGACACGAGTGTGGTGCCCCTCATGCGCTTCCTTGATCGTATCCGACCACCAGGCGAACATCGTGTAGATGACGATCAGCAGGCCGATGAAGAACAGCCATGGGTTGGCGATGTTGAAACCGAAGATCGGGAAATCGCCGCCCTTGAGATATTGCATGTAACAGACGCCGCCGAGCGCGGTCACCAGCGCCCCGACGGAGCCCAGGAAAGGCCACGGGCTCGGGTCGACAAGGTGGTAGTCATGTTGTGGTTTTGCGTGTGCGTCTGCCATATCAACCCCCGAGGCTTGCTTCGGTATCTGAAATCTTGTTGCGGCGGCCGTCGGCCGGCACCGATGATGCGACCGGCTTGGTCTTGTCGACCGGGAACATCGTGTAGGACAGGGTAATCGTCTTCAAATCCTTCAATTCCGGCGCGTTGACGATATCGGGATCGACATAGAACACGACCGGCATATCCAGCGTCTCGCCCGGCTTCAGCGTCGTGTCGGTGAAGCAGAAACACTCGACCTTGTTGAAGTAAGGTCCGGCCAGTTCCGGCTGCACGTTGAAGGTGGCACGTCCGGTGATGGGTCGGCTGAATTTGTTCGTCGCGCTGAAATGCGCCTCGGCGGTCTCGCCGATCTTGATGGTGATCGAGCGGGCGACCGGCTGGAATTGCCAGGGAACGTCGACGGTGTTGGCATCGAAGCGGATGGTGATGTCGCGGTCGAGCACCCGGTCGGCATATTGCTGGGTCGCCCGTTTGACGGTGCCGCCGTAGCCTGTCGCCTGGCAGAACATCGCATAGAGCGGCACCGCGGCGTAGGCCATGCCGATCATGCCGCCGAAGAACGCGATGCAGACGCCGGCGACGACGCGGTTCGTATTTTTCTTCGTAGGATCGGTGACTGTTTGCCTGGTCATTGTCAGCTCACATCGAGCCGGGGAAACTGTGACCAAATTTCACGATGGTCGCGACGTAGAATATGACGACCAGCGCCGCCAGCGCGAAACCGATTGCGGCCGAGCGACTGCGGCGGGCCTTCTGCTGACGTTCGGTCAGCGTGACCAGTTCAAGCTTTTTTTCGGCCATGCTCATGCTCCACCGATGGTCAGCGCGCGCGCGACGACGCAATCGCCAAGGTAGGCGGCAAAGATGGCGAAGAGATAGAGCAGCGAATAGCCGAACAAGGCCTTGGCCGGCTTCATCGCCCGGTCGTCATCGGCCATTTGCAGCACCTTCCACGCATACCAGACGAAGCCGGCGCCGAGCAGCAATGCAACGATGCCATAGGCCGGCGTGGTGAAGCCGAGAACCCAGGGCAGAACGCCAACCGGCGCGAGGACCAGCGCATAGGCAAAGATCTGGCGCCTGGTCGAGGCCTGGCCGGCGACATTCGGCATCATCGGAATGCCTGCCTTCGCATAGTCCTCCGACTTGAAGAGCGCGAGCGCCCAGAAATGCGGCGGCGTCCACAGGAAAATGATCAGGAACAGCACCAAGCTTTCGAGGCTGAACGATCCGGTTACCGCCGCCCAGCCGATGACCGGCGGAATGGCACCGGCAGCACCGCCGATGACGATGTTCTGCGGCGTCCAGCGCTTCAGCCACATCGTGTAGATGACGGCATAGAAAAAGATGGTGAAGGCCAGAAGCGATGCGGCCAACCAGTTGACCAGCACGCCGAGCGTCATCACCGACAGAACCGACAGCACCAACCCGAAACTCAATGCCTCGCCTGGCCGGATGCGGCCGGTCGGCACGGGACGGCCGGCGGTGCGCGTCATCACCGCATCGATGTCTGCGTCGTACCACATGTTGAGCGCACCGGACGCGCCAGCACCGATGGCAATAGTCAGGATCGCGATCACCGCCAGCAGCGGATTGATGGCCACCGGGGCGGCGACCATGCCGACAAACGCGGTGAACACCACCAGCGACATGACGCGCGGCTTCAGCAAGGCGAAGAAATCGCCCGCCGTCGCTTCCGACATGCGGAAGCCCGGCTCGTCAATCAGTCTGTCTTCGGCAAGGGCCATGCGTACTTAAAGTCCATCATTCCGTTGGCCAAAACCGCCGGCGGGCCGGCGGTTCCGTATTAAAGGAGGCAACCGCCTACTTGATCTTCGGCAACTGTTCCCACTGGTGGAACGGCGGCGGCGAAGGCAGCTGCCATTCCAGCGTGGTCGCACCCTCGCCCCAAGGATTGGCGCCGGCGACGCGCTTCTTCTGGAACGCCTCGAAGACGCCGAACAGGAAGATGACGACGCCGACAGCCGAGATGTACGAGCCGTAGGACGACACCATATTCCAGCCGGCGAAGGCATCCGGATAGTCGATATAACGACGCGGCATACCGGAAAGGCCGAGGAAGTGCTGCGGGAAAAAGACCAGGTTGACGCCGACGAAAGTGACCCAGAAGTGGGTGTTGGCGATCACGGGCGAATACATGTAGCCAGTCATTTTCGGGAACCAGTAGTACCAGCCGGCGAAGATGGCGAAGACCGCGCCCAGCGACAGCACGTAGTGGAAGTGCGCGACCACGAAATAGGTGTCGTGCAGCGGGCGGTCGAGGCCGGCATTGGCCAGCTGCACGCCGGTGACGCCGCCAACAGTGAACAGGAAGATGAAGCCGATCGCCCACAGCATCGGGGTCTTGAGCGAAATCGACCCGCCCCACATAGTGGCGATCCACGAGAAGATTTTCACGCCCGTCGGCACCGCGATGACCATGGTGGCAAAGACGAAATAGCGCTGCGTGTCGAGCGACAGGCCCGTCGTATACATGTGGTGGGCCCAGACGATGAAGCCCACCGCCCCGATGGCAACCATCGCATAGGCCATGCCAAGATAGCCGAACACCGGCTTCCTCGAAAAGGTCGAGATGATATGGCTGATGATGCCGAAACCTGGCAGGATCAGAATGTAGACCTCTGGATGGCCGAAGAACCAGAACAGGTGCTGGAAAAGGATCGGATCGCCGCCGCCGTCCGGGGCGAAGAAGGTGGTGCCGAAATTGCGGTCGGTCAACAGCATGGTGATGCCGCCGGCCAACACTGGAAGCGACAGAAGCAGCAGGAAGGCGGTAATCAGCACCGACCAGGCGAACAGCGGCATCTTGTGCATGGTCATGCCGGGCGCGCGCATGTTGAAGATGGTGGTGATGAAGTTGATGGCGCCAAGAATCGAGGAGGCGCCGGCGATGTGGATTGAAAGAATCGCCAGGTCCATGGCCGGTCCAGGCTGGCCCGATGTCGACAGCGGCGGATAAAGCGTCCAGCCGCCGCCGACGCCGTAGGCGCCGGGCGCACTCGGGACGAAGGCCGAGAAAATCAGCAGGATGAAAGCCGGCGGCAGCAGCCAGAACGAGACGTTGTTCATGCGCGGGAAGGCCATATCCGGCGCGCCGATCATGATCGGCACCATCCAGTTGGCAAAGCCGCCTATCAGCGCCGGCATCACCATGAAGAAGATCATGATCAGGGCATGCGCGGTGGTGAAAGCATTGTACATGCTCTTGCCGCCGTCGATGGCGGCGTCACCATTCATGCCGTAGACCATCTGCGCCAGGCCAGTGAATATCTGGATGCCCGGCTCCTGCAATTCCATGCGCATGACGACCGACAAGGCGGCGCCGATGCAGCCCGCCATGATCGCGAAGATCAGATAAAGCGTGCCGATGTCCTTGTGGTTGGTCGAATAAACCCACCGGACCCAGCCATGATACGGCTTGTGGTCGTGGTCGTCGTGAGCTGCAGCGTGCGCCATGGTCGGCTCCGTTCCCTGAATCTTTTCTGGTCGCGGCATCAGTTGCCGGCGGCCGCTACCTTGTTCGTGCCATCGACCTCGGCCATCAGCGCCTTGTTGGCGCCGGGAAGGTCGGTCTTGGCTGCCGCCAGCCAGGTCTTGTATTGCGCATCGGAGACGACGCGAATGGCGATCGGCATGAAGGCGTGGTCCTTGCCGCAGAGTTCCGAGCACTGGCCGTAATAGAGGCCTTCCTTGTCGGCTTTGAACCACACCTCGTTGATGCGGCCCGGCACCGCGTCGGTCTTGATGCCGAAGGACGGCATGGCAAAGGCGTGAATGACGTCGGTTGCTGTCACCAGCACGCGGGTCATGGTGTTGACAGGCACAACCATCTCATTGTCGACGGCGAGCAGGCGCGGATAGGCGGCGCGATCTTCCTTGCCGGCAGCAGCCCTGTCAGCATCCTGAAGGATCGCGGAATTGAAGGAAAGCGTGTTGTCGACCTGGTATTCGTAGTCCCAGTTCCACTGATTGCCCGTCGCCTTGACGGTCAGCTTGGCTTCTTCCGGCGGCGTGTATTGGGCGGTCAACAGCTGGAACGAAGGAATGGCGAGACAGAGCAGGATGACGACGGGACCGACAGTCCAGATGACCTCGATCAGCGTGTTGTGGCTGGTGCGCGACGGGGTCGGGTTGACGCTCGCCCGGAACCGCAAAATGCAGTAGGCGATCAGAAAAAGCACCAAGGCGGTGATCACAATGATGAAAGCGAACGAGTAGTTCCCGAACCACTCGATCTGCCTCATAATGTCGGTCGCCGGAGGCTGAAAACTGGTTTCCCAAGGTTGGGGCTGGGCTGCATGAGCGGATGCAGCGGCAAACAACGTGGCGGCGGCACTAGCTACGATTTTGGCGGTTGCCAGGAATTTTCTCATCGCCCTCGTCATCTCCCAGTTCCTCGCGATCGGACCGCAAGAATGTCGAACAAATGCCGGGACGGGAATCCCGGACAATTCAAGGCTGGTTCAAACCATACTCTATTTGCCTCCGCAAGAAAGGAGCGCCGGAACCCGTGCGGCATTTTTGCGCGCAAGCGCGGCGCTGGCTTCCTGCGGTGACGGCTCGCCGCGAATCACCGAAGCGGCGTCCGGGTAGAATGAGCCGCGCGGCGCGCGGAACCGTCGCAATTAGGGCGAAATTCGCACTGAAAAGCGCATTGTCGCCTATGTCGGGGCAGATCGCCCGGGTCTCGTCCTTTACTTGGGTTTAGTGCGGCTTAAAGTGCCGTGATTCGCAATGGAGCCGTCATGAACCCTTGGCTTTCGAGAACCTTGGCGAAGGTCATCCTTGTTGCCGCCGCAATAGCCTTGTCCGGCGGCGGCCTGGCCAATGCCGCCCAGCCAAGCGGCACGGTGAAGTCGACGCATGGAGCGTGGTCGATCATCTGCGATACGCCGGCCGGTGCTACGTCCGAACAATGCGTGATGATGCAGAACGTCGTCGCCGAGGACCGTCCGGAAATGGGTCTTTCCGTCGTCGTGCTGCGCACAGCCGACAACAAGGCCGAAATCCTGCGTGTGCTGGCGCCGCTCGGTGTGCTGTTGCCCAACGGCCTCGGCCTTAATGTCGACGGCAAGGATATCGGCCGCGCCTACTTCGTGCGCTGCTTCCAGGACGGCTGCTATGCCGAGGTCATCCTGGAAAAGCCGCTGCTCGACACGCTGAAGACCGGTACGTCCGCCACGTTCATCGTCTTCCAGACACCGGAAGAGGGCATCGGCATTCCCGTCGACCTCAAGGGTTTCGCCGACGGCTTCGCCGCCCTGCCCTGAACGCGGTGTTGTAGCACGATCCAGTGATGTTGACCGGCCGCGGTCACGGCAAAATCTCATTTCAGATTGTCTGTGCGGGCCTTCGCGCTTACATCGTGGGAAACAATCCTCCTGCGAACGGATACGCTATGAACAGCCTGATCGGCCAATTCGACATTTCCGACGATCGCATCAAGCAGATCGTCGCCGAGACTATTAACGGTGCCGACGACGGCGAACTGTTTCTCGAATACAGCGAAAGCGAAGCGCTGATGTTCGACAATGGCAAGCTGAAGACCGCGAATTTCAACACCGACCAGGGTTTCGGCCTGCGCGCCGTCGCCGGCGAAGCCAGCGGCTACGCCCATTCCAGCGATCTCTCCGAAGCCTCCCTGCTGCGCGCCGCCGATGCCGTTTCGACGGTGAAGAGCGGCTATTCCGGCACGCTTGCCGCAGCGCCCGCCCGCACCAACCGCCATCTCTATGGCGACGGAAACCCTATCCCCTCGCCTTCCTTCGAGACCAAGGCCAAGCTGCTCCAGGAAATCGATGCATGGCTGCGGGCCGAGGATCCACGAGTCAGGCAGGTGACGGCGTCGCTCGCCGCCTCCTGGCAGCATGTCGAGATCGTACGCGCCGACGGCCAGATGGTGCGCGACATCCGCCCGCTGGTCAGGATCAATGTGTCTGTGGTGGTCGGCGACGGCGACCGCCAGGAGAGCGGCTCCTACGGCATGGGAGGCCGCAAGGATTTTGGCGAATTCCTGGTCGAGGATAGCTGGCGGCACGCGGCCAGGGAGGCACTGCGGCAAGCGCTGGTCAATCTCGAAGCGGTTCCAGCACCTGCCGGCACTTTCGACATCGTGCTGTCGAGCGGCTGGCCGGGCGTCATGTTGCACGAGGCCGTCGGCCACGGGCTGGAAGGCGATTTCAACCGCAAGAAGACGTCGGCCTTTGCCGGCCTGCTTGGTCAGCAGGTGGCGGCGAAAGGCGTCACCGTCGTTGACGACGGCACCATGCCCGAGCGGCGAGGTTCGCTGACCGTCGATGACGAAGGCACGCCTTCGGCTCATAATGTGCTGATCGATGATGGCAAGCTGGTCGGCTACATGCAGGACCGCCAGAATGCCCGGCTGATGGGCATGAAGGCCACCGGCAACGGGCGACGCCAAGGTTACGCGCACGAGCCCATGCCGCGCATGACCAACACCTATATGACAGCAGGCGACATGGAGCCGGACGAGATCATCGCCTCGGTCAAGAACGGCATCTATGCCGTGTCGTTCGGCGGCGGCCAGGTCGACATCACTTCGGGCAAGTTCGTGTTCGGCTGCACCGAGGCTTACATGATCGAGAACGGCAAGGTGACGCAACCGATCAAGGGCGCCATGCTGATCGGCAATGGGCCGGATGCCATGCATCGCGTTTCGATGGTCGGCAACGACATGAAGCTCGACACCGGCATCGGCATGTGCGGCAAGGCCGGACAGGGCGTGCCGGTCGGTGTCGGCCAGCCGCATCTCAGGATGAACCAGATGACGGTCGGCGGCACCAGGGTTTGATGCGGCTGGCGGCTGGTTTATGTCTTGCGTTCGCTAATAGGATGCGCGGCGATGCCTACTACGAAAAGGCTCACGACCACCGACGGAAGCGTCGTCCTGCCCAGCGCGATCCGAGAGCGGAGGCAATGGGCCGCCGGCACATGC
The DNA here is from genome assembly GCF_042295465.1 of Mesorhizobium sp. ISC25. Taxonomy (NCBI): domain Bacteria; kingdom Pseudomonadati; phylum Pseudomonadota; class Alphaproteobacteria; order Hyphomicrobiales; family Phyllobacteriaceae; genus Mesorhizobium; species Mesorhizobium sp. ISC25. The sequence continues at coordinate 2,952,054 of NZ_CP135441.1, forward strand.
CTGCTGGTCGAAAATACTCCGGAGGGCGTGCTGCTGAAGCCGGCGCGGGTCTTTGCAGAGACGCGGCCAGTGGACGTGTTTGGATCCCTGCCCCATGGAAGCAGGCCGAAGACGTTGGAAGAGATGGAGGCGGGTATGCTCGCCGCAGCTCGAACTGCCCTAAATTCGGCAGCGATGGTCGGGATCGATGATTTCGAGACCCGGAGCGTCGTTTTCGTTCCAGCGCCACAGCGCGATGCATGTGCCGCCGGGCGACATGAAGGACGGGTAGATCACGCCGTGTAGCCCGTCGGTGAGCGAGCGGACTCTCAGCTGGTGCGTCTCGGGCACAAAACCTCTATCCACGATGTCGCGCCATTCGCATCGGCGAATGCCCGCCGCTCACACCAAGTTGCGCCAGCGTATCGGCGTCTGTCAGGTCGGCCAGCCGGGCGCCTGACAGTTTCAATTGTGCAATCGGCGCCGGGTGCTGGACAAACCCTGATTGTACTCGGCTCGAGCCGTGGACAGTTCGCGGCCAGCGTACATCGCCGGCGCGCCAATCGGATTCCAGCAGCCGCCGAAGCGTTCCGCGCCTTCACCAGAAAGCGGCAGATGGGCCCAGCGCGGCACAAAAGCGTGCCCTAGGGTCAGCCTGGTTTCAGGCATATATGCCGGAGCGGACTGCCTCCAGATAGGCAAGCACCTTGTCCGTCTTGCCTTCGCGAACGAGATCGTAGGCGGTCTTTCCAGCCCGACCGGGGATCGGCTGATGCTTGAACCATATCGCCGCACGCTGTTCATCGCCGGCCATCTCGCCGGCCATCGCCAAGATGCGGACTATGGGACTCAATGCGGCGTCCACCTTGCGCGCGCCGGTCTTGGCGGCAAGCGTGTTGCGCGCGAGACCGGTCAGGCCCGCCAGTTCTGTCATATTGATCCCCAGCAGTTCAGCGACCCGCCTTGGCGAGAGAAACGGCGCCCGCTCCTCGCCGAAGCGCGATGCCGAAATTTCAAAGGCTGCGGTGCTCATTACAATTTCCTAGCACATTTTGAAAAACGCACGTTCAAGTGCGCTTTGTTGGTGCGCATTTTCACGCCCCATAAATGCTGCTAGCGCCTTCGCCTCGGCTTCTCCAACAGCGCCACGGCCTCGACATGCGGCGACCACAGGAACTGGTCGATCGGCGTCACGCTTTTCAGGGCGTAGCCGCCATCGAGGAGGATCCGAAGATCCCGCGCCAGCGTTACCGGATTGCAGGACACCGCGGCGACGAGCGGCACGTCGGAGCGCGCGATCTGCTTCGACTGGTCCTCGGCGCCGGCGCGAGGCGGGTCGAAGACTAGGCCGTCAAAGGCATTCAACTCCTTGAATGTCAATGGCCGCCGGAACAGGTCGCGACGTTCGCCGGTCACCCGCTTCAGGCCGCTAGCGAAACGGAAGGCCCGGTCAAGCGCCGAGAGTGCTGCCGCATCGCCTTCCACCGCATGAACCTCCGATCTTGCGGCCAGGCGCAGCGCGAAGCTGCCGCAGCCGGCGAAGAGATCGGCGACCTTTTTGGCACGCGCGAGATGCTGGCCGACAATGTTGGCCATCGCTTGTTCGGCAGCCTCGGTCGCCTGCAGGAAAGCGCCCGGAGGCACTGCGACGGCGACGCCACCAAACAGGACGACCGGTTTCTTTGGTTCGATAATGATCTCGCCGTCGACCGACAGCCTGGCTAGCCCCTCGGCGATGACGAAGTTGGAGGCGACGCGGCGCTGGTTCTCGCCGAGCTTGCCGGAATCGTGAACCGCGACATCGAGGCCGGAACCGGTCACCGTCACCGCCATGTGGAACGATTTGGTCGTGGTGCAGATCAGCCCAGCAAGGGCTTTCAAGCGGTCGAGCGCAGCGACGATCTGCGGCGCCGAGATCGGGCACTCCTCGATGGAGATGATTTCGGACGACAGCGCGCGAACGAAGCCGAACTGCATTCCCGCCTCGCTCCGCCGGGCGGTGAAGACGACGCGGCGGCGCGTGTGCGGCGCGCACGGCACCAGCGCGCCGACATCGCAGGCGATGCCCTTGCTCCTCAGTGCGTGTACGACCTTTTCGCGCTTCCACCGGTTATAGGCTTCAGTCTCGAGATGCTGGACGGCGCAGCCGCCGCACGCGCCGAAATGCCGGCACGGCGGATCGACCCGCAGCGGCGAAGCCTCAAGCACCGACATCAAGGTAGCGCGATCTTTCTCCCGCGCGGCGGTGACGACCTCTCCCGGCAGCGCGAACGGAATGAAAACCTCGCCGGTTTCCGTCTCGGCAATGCCGTCGCCCTGCGAGCCCAATTTTGCGATCGTGAAACGGGTGCTCATCGCTTCTGGGTCTCGACGTCCTTGATGCCGCCGAGCAGGAACTCGCGGTTGCCGTCGCCGCCCTCTATCGGCGACAGATGCAGCCCCAGCGAGCGCCAGCCGGGAATGGTGTCGAGCCAGTCCTGCATCAGGCCGGCGATGCGCGCCGCATCATAAGGGTCCTTCAGCAGGCCGCCCTTGCCGATCGCCTCGCGGCCGGCCTCGAATTGCGGCTTGACCAGAAACACGGCTTTTGCGCCGTCCCTGGCCAAGGCAAGCGCCGGCGGCAGCGCCAGTTTCAGCGAGATGAAGCTGACATCCGAGACGATGAAATCCGGCACACGGCCGCCGAGATCGGCGGTGGTCAGTTCGCGCGCATTCAGGCCTTCGACTACCGTCACGCGCGGATCGCCGGCAATGTCGGAGTGCATCTGGCCGTGCCCGACATCGATCGCCGTGACATGCGCCGCGCCACGTTCGAGCAGCACCTGCGTGAAGCCGCCGGTCGAGGCGCCGACATCGAGCGCTTCGCTACCGGCGGGGTCGAGGCCGAAATGGTCGAGACCGGCCTTCAGCTTCAGTGCGGCGCGCGACACGTAACCTTGCGCCGGATCGTCAACGACGACGTTGCACTCAGGCAGAACGGCCTGGCCCGGCTTGAGGGCGACGACGCCATCAACCGTCACGGTACCGCGCTCGACCGCGTCGCGAGCACGCGAGCGGCTGGCAAACAGGCCGCGCTGGACGAGCAATTCGTCGAGCCGCTGGCGTATGCTGGCTGGCGGAAGGGAAGTCATCGGCCTTCATGGCGAAAGCCAACGATGATGGCAAGGATATTGGCGATGAGACAAGGCATAGTTGGAAAAGCGGGTGAACTCATCAGCCGCTGCGCTGTTTGTCGAACCTCGCACGAGACCCGACGCAATGCTAAGAAAGAGATGCCGTTTAGCCGTCGAAACGTGGAGGAGGAACATGCTGACGGGAACCTGCCACTGCGGCGCAGCCCACTGGACCCTGGAGGGCGATCCCGGTTCGATCACTGCCTGCAATTGCACACTTTGCCGTCGCTACGGCACGCTCTGGGCTTACGACTATGTCGGCGAACGCATCCGCCTTGCTGGGCCCGTAAGCGCCTATCGGCGCGTCGGAAAGGCTCATCCTTCGCTTGAGATTCTCTTCTGTCCAACGTGCGCTTGCGTCCTGGCATGGCGCGGTTTGCATCCCGATGCGGCTGGGCGCCACCGCATCGCCGTCAATGTGAGGCTTGCGCCGCCCGAGGCCGTCGCCGACCTCCCGATCGACCATTTCGATGGTTTCGATACATTCGAGGATTTGCCGAGAGATGGTCGCTGTGTGCGGGATATGTGGTTCTAGTTTCTAGAGCCTTATCGGGACCATGCTTTGGAAGATGGTCCGCGAAGCCCGCCGTTCGACGGCCGGCGTCAGACCGTCGCTGCTGTCGCCGGACACCTGCGGGCGCGGCCGGTCAACGGAAATGGACGCCTTCGGCAAGGTATCGGGAACGACGAATTGCGGCGCCTGTTTGTAGGTAAAGCCGCCACGGATTTCGCCGATCTTGCCGGCGACGATGCCGGCAGCGTTGAAGACCAAAGGACACGGTAAGCACATCGCCAAACGGCAGCGTAAACAGCATCTTACGACTGTTCGCCGGCAATTTGATTCAAGCAGTTGAGATTTTGATTCAGACTAGATGTTTAGTCTCGGCTTTTGCAGCCGGGCGGAAGCAACTTCGGCGTCGCCCCGAACGCGTCTAAAAGCTAGGCGCGCTGGGCCTGCGCGGTATGCCCCAGCGCCACGAACACTGTGCGCACGATGCCGGCGCTGTCCAGCCCGGCATCGGCATACATCTTTTCCGGCTTGGCATGGTCGACGAAAGCGTCGGGCAGCACCAGTGGGCGCACCTTCAAGCCGCTCTCCAGCAGCCCTTCATGGGCCAGGAACTGCAGCACATGGCTGGCGAAGCCGCCGACCGCGCCCTCTTCCACCGTCACCAGTATCTCATGCGAACGGGCCAGCCGCCGGATCAGATCCTCGTCGAGCGGCTTGGCAAAACGGGCATCGGCCACCGTGGTCGAAAGCCCGGCCGCGCCGAGCTCCTCGGCCGCGGCCAGGCAATCCTGCAGCCTGGTGCCGAAGGAAAGCAGCGCAACCTTGGTACCTTCCCTGACGATCCGGCCCTTGCCGATCTCCAATACCGAGCCGCGTTGCGGCATCTCGACACCAACGCCGTTGCCGCGCGGGTAGCGGAAGGCGATGGGGCCGTCATCGTAGCTTGCAGCGGTGCGTACCATGTGGCGCAGTTCGGCCTCATCGGCCGCGGCCATGACGACGAAACCGGGCAGCGTCGCCAGGAAGGTCGTGTCGAAGGCGCCGCAATGGGTGGCGCCATCGGCGCCGACGAAGCCGGCGCGGTCAATCGGAAAGCGCACCGGCAATTTCTGGATCGCCACGTCGTGAACGACTTGGTCGTAAGCGCGCTGGAGGAAGGTCGAGTAGATCGCCGCGAAAGGCTTGAAGCCTTCCGTGGCAAGGCCGGCGGCGAAGGTCACCGCATGCTGCTCGGCAATGCCGACATCGAAGGTCCTCGCCGGAAACGCTTCGCCGAAGAGGTCAAGCCCGGTGCCGTTCGGCATGGCGGCGGTGATGGCGACGATGCGGTCGTCCTCTCGGGCCTCCTGGATCAGGCTTTCGGCAAACACCTTGGTGTAGCTCGGCGCATTGGCGGGCGCCTTGGCCTGGGCGCCGGTGATAACGTCGAATTTGTTGACGCCGTGATATTTGTCGGCGGCCGCCTCGGCCGGGGCATAGCCCTTGCCCTTCTGGGTCACGACGTGGATCAGCACCGGGCCGTCGGCATTGTCGCGGACGTTCTTCAGCACCGGGATCAGGTGCTCGAGGTTGTGACCGTCGATCGGACCGATGTGGTAGAAACCCATCTCCTCGAACAGCGTGCCGCCGGTGACGTAACCGCGCGCGTGCTCGACCGCGCGCTTGATGGCACGATCGGCGCGCTCGCCGAGATAGGAAGTCAGCTTCTTGCCGAAATCGCGCAAGCCCAGATAGGTCTTGCCCGACGCCAGACGGGCCAGATAGGCGCTCATCGCACCGGTCGGCGGAGCGATCGACATGTCGTTGTCGTTCAAGATGACGATCAGCCGGGCATCGAGCGCGCCGGCATTGTTCATCGCCTCATAGGCCATGCCGGCCGACATGGCGCCGTCGCCGATGACGGCAATGACGTTGTTGCGGCCATCGGATAGATCGCGCGCCATCGCCATGCCGAGGCCGGCTGAAATCGAGGTCGAGGAGTGGGCTGCGCCGAACGGATCGTATTCACTCTCGACGCGACGGGTGAAACCGGACAGGCCGCCCTCCTGGCGCAGCGTGCGGATGCGGTCACGGCGGCCGGTCAGGATCTTGTGCGGATAGGCCTGGTGGCCGACATCCCAGATCAGCCGGTCGTCCGGCGTGTTGAAGACGTAGTGCAGCGCGACGGTCAGTTCGACGACGCCAAGGCCGGCGCCGAGATGCCCGCCGGTGTGGGAAACGACGTCGATCAGCTCGGCGCGAAGCTCGGACGCCAGCTGCGGCAGGTCGCCTTCGGCAAGCGTGCGCAAATCGGCTGGGACGCGGACCTTGTCGAGAAGCGGCGTATCGGGCTTTGCGTTCACTGTTTGCGAGCCTGGTCAGATTTTCTGTTCATCGTGAAATATGCCGCTGGCCGGCGAATGTAAATGTGGCGGTAACGCGCATCAGCTTTCGGGCAGCGGGATGAACTCTTGCTCGTCTCCAGGAACGATATCGAAGCGGCCCGTCTTCCATTCTTCTTTCGCCTGTTCGATGCGTTCCTTTGAGGACGATACGAAATTCCACCAGATATAACGTTTCGAACCGAGCGAAGCGCCGCCAAACAGCATGAAATGGGCGCCGCCTTCCGATGAGACAACGATCTCATCGCCAGGCCGGAAAACCAGCAGCCGCTCGGCCGGAAAGCTGTCACCGGATATCGAAACCACGCCTTCCAGCGTATAGATGGCGCGCTCCTCGGCTTCGGCCGGGATTTTCACGCTGGCACCCGGCGCCAGCCTGAGATCGGCATATAGCGTGTCCGAAGCGGTGGCGACCGGGGAGCGCAGCCCGGAAAACGCACCGATGACGATACGCCCGCTGACACCCTCTGCATCGATCTCGGGCAGGCGCGGGGCCGCGGTGTTTTCGAAGACCGGTGCGACCTCTTCCTTGCCGTCCGGCAGCGCCAACCATGTCTGCAGGCCGGAAACCGACATTGGCGCGCCGCGCAATTCTTCCGGCGTGCGCTCCGAATGGACGATGCCGCGGCCGGCAGTCATCAAATTCACGTCGCCGGGCTGGATCACCATCTCGGTGCCGAGCGAATCGCGGTGCCTGATCTTGCCGTCGAACAGGTAGGTCACCGTCGACAGGCCGATGTGCGGATGTGGACGTACGTCGAGCGCCTGACCGGCCCGCAGAACGGCCGGACCCATGCGGTCAAAGAAGATGAACGGTCCGACCAGCCGGCGCCTGGCCGTCGGCAGGGCGCGGCGAACCTGAAATCCGCCAATATCCTTGGCGTTCGGAATAACCATCAGCTCGATCTGATCGCTGGCGAAGGCATCGCCCATCTGCGGATCGTTTCCGGGAAAGAAGCTCACGCGGTCCCCTCAGGCGAAGCGAAGTGCAGATTTGGCCTTCGCCTTGGCCGCCACCTCTTCGCGATTGCGCGGATGCTGCGTCGTCTCGAGGCTGTCGAGCAATTCGCGCGCCGAGGCGGCAATGGCCTCGACGGCATGGTCGAACGCATGCTGGTTCTGTTTCGACGGCCGCGTCGTCCCGCTCAGCTTACGAACAAACTGAAGTGCGGCATCGCGGACCTCGTCATTGGTTGCCGGCGGATCGAAATTGAACAGGGTTTTGATGTTTCTGCACATCGTTCGCAATCTCCTCTCGTCCTGGAGCCGTTTCAAACGGGATGAGTTTTATCCTCAATCATGATGTCCAAAGCCGGTAAGCACAATCGTCGTTCGAGGCCGCGCCTCAATCCGCATCCAACGGCTCTGTCCCCACCGGCTTGCCGTCACGCGACAGCCTGATTTTCTCGACCTTGTCCTCGGCCGCCTTCAGCAGCCGGTCGCAATGCGCCTTCAGCGCCTCGCCGCGCTCGTAAATCCGGATCGACTGGTCTAGCGGCACATCGCCGCGCTCCAGATCGTCGACGATCCTCTCCAGCGCCTCGAGTGCCTGCTCGAAGCTCATCGCCTTGACGTCCTCGTTGGTCTCACCAGCCATCATCTATCCCTTCATCAGCCGCCCGACATGGGCGGCGACTGAAAATGCCAATCCCTGCAGATCGTAGCCGCCCTCGAGCAGACTGACGAGCCGGTTGCCGCTATGGCGTCCGGCACGTTCGAGCAACTGGCCGGTTGCCCAGTCGAAATCATCCTCGGTCAGGTTGATCTCGGCCAGCGGATCGCGGTGGTGGGCGTCGAAGCCGGCGGAGATGATGATGAGGTCGGGCGCAAAATTATCGAGCGCCGGCAGGACACGTGAGAGAAAGGCGTCGCGGAAACTGTCGCTGCCGCTCTGCGGCGCCAGCGGCGCGTTGACGATGTTGCCGGCGCCGGTCTCGCTCACGGCCCCGGTTCCCGGGTAAAGCGGCATCTGGTGTGTCGAGCAATAGAGCACCGACGGATCGTCCCAGAAGATGTCCTGCGTGCCGTTGCCGTGATGCACATCCCAGTCGACGACGGCGACGCGGTCGGCGCCATGGTTCTTCTGCGCGTAGCGTGCGGCGATCGCCGCGGTGTTGAACAGGCAAAAACCCATCGAGGTGGTCTTTTCGGCATGATGGCCGGGCGGCCGCGCGGCAACGAAGACGTTGTCGGCACGGCCGTTGAAGACGTCGTCGACAGCGGCGTTGGCTGCGCCGATCGCGGTCACGGCCGCCTGCCAGCTCTTCGGGCTGGCGGTGGTGTCGGCGTCGATACGGGCGATGCCGGTGTCCGGTATCGCTGTGCGGACCCGTTTGACGAATTCGGGCGGATGTGCGTAGAGGATGGTTGCCTCGTCGCCTTCCGGCGCCTGGACGCGATCGAGCGTCACGAAAGCCTCATCGTCAAGCACACGCTCAATGGCGCGCAAACGATCCGGCCGCTCCGGATGACCGGGCGGTGTTATGTGCTCGAGGAAAATCGGGTGGGTGTAAAGTCTCGTAGCCATGCCCCGATATAGGCGCGCCTCGCCGCTTTGGCCATGTTTTCGCGCGGTGGTGACACGATGTTCAACAGGGTTTAGGCAACCGGCGTCGGCTGAGCCCACCGCGAGCCGCCTTGGATCGGCCAAAAGATGACCTCAGGCCGGTGATCGGTCAACCTCGGGCTGTATCGCCGACAGTCGATCAGGTTGATGCAGCCTGCCGGTGCGATTGAGCAGCCCTTCCAGAAGAACCTTGAACGCCTTCACTGCCTTCTTCGATGTCGCTTCGGGATCGTTCGAATTTGCGATCCACTGCGCCGCATGCAGCGAGGCGCCGCTGACCAGCCTTGCCGCGGCTTCGGGATCGACGGCGAGAATTGTCCCCTCGTCGCTCAGTCTTTGCAGGCTCTCTGTCATCGAACGGATGCATGTGCTCTGGCTTGGCCATTGCGATGGGTCGCCGAGCACCGCCGGCCCGTCACGAAGCACGATACGCTGGATCTCCGGCTCCAGCGCCATCTCGATATAGGCAGTACATTCGTCGACAAAGCCCTGCCAGAGATTGTCCGGCTTGGCCGAAACGACCTTCAACCGGGCCGACATTTCCGCGTCGATCTCGGCGATGACCGCCTGGAGAAGGCCTTTCTTGTCACCGAAGTGATGATAAAGCGCGCCGCGCGTCAGCCCGGCCGACGCCGTGAAATCGTCCATCGAGGCTTCGGCATAGCCGAGCGTGCCGAAGGCCTGGCGCGCCGCGGCAATCAGCTTGGCGCGGGTTTCGGCAATCATCTCCTTGCGTGGTCTATGCATGCTCTGGCCCTATTAACATACGTCTCGTATGCCAATTGACATACGCGGCGTATGATATATCTAAACTCATACGTTACGTATGTAATCGCCGAACCGTCCGTTGTCGAGGAGCCAGACGATGCAAAATCCCTATTCCCAGATCTTTCGCGCGCCCGGCGCCAAAGGCTTCGCCGCCGCCGGGTTTGTTGCCCGGCTGCCGATCGCCATGGCTCCGATCGGGATCGTCGCAATGCTGTCGCAGACCGATGGCGAATACTGGCTGGCCGGCGCCGTCTCCGCAACATATGCGCTTGCCAACGCTTTCGTCGCCCCGCAGGTATCGCGACTGGTGGATCGTCTCGGCCAGACGCGGATTGTGGTGCCGACTACCGTGATTTCCACGCTCGCTTTCGTGATCCTGATCGCGGCGGCCAATCAGCATTGGCCGATATGGACGCTATTCGTCTCGGCGCTGCTCGCCGCCGTCATGCCCAGCATCCCGGCAATGGTGCGCGCACGCTGGACCGAGATTTTTCGCAACCGCCCCGAGCTGAACACGGCGTTCGCCTTCGAATCGGCGGCGGACGAACTGGTGTACATCGCCGGCGCATCGCTGTCGGTCGGACTGAGCGTCGCGCTTTTCCCGGAGGCGGGAGTGCTCGCGAGCACATTGTTCCTCGCCTTCGGTTCGACGGCCTTCATCCTGCAGCGCTCGACCGAACCGCGAGCCCGACCGGTGGAACACGGTTCGGGCGGCTCGGCAATCCGCCTGCGGCCGGTCCAGATCATCACCTTGGCCCTGATCTTCATCGGCGCGACCTTCGCCACCACCGAGGTGAGCACCGTGGCGATCACCAAGGAGCTTGGCCAGCCGGGCGCCGCCAGCTTCGTCATCGGCGTCTACGCGCTCGGATCGTTCGTGGTCGGCATCATCATCGGCGCCCTGAACCTGAAAATGCCGCTGCAAATTCAGCTTGCCATCGCAATCGCCATCATTGCGCTTACCACGCTGCCGCTGCTCGCCGCCGACACTGTGCCGCTGCTGGCACTGGCCGTCTTCGTCAGCGGCGTGGCGATCTCGCCGACCTTCATCACGGCATTCGGCCTGATCGAGCGGCGCGTGCCCGAGGCGATGCTGACCGAAGGCGTGACCTGGGTGATGACCGGCATCGGCATCGGCATGGCGCTCGGCTCGTTCGCCGCCGGCTGGGTGGTAGACGCTTTCGGCGCGCAGAACGGGTTCTGGGTATCGGTGGCATCGGGCACAATCGCGCTGGTCATCGTGCTCGCCGGCCAGCGCAGTCTGGCCATCCACACATGCGAGCTGGACGGATGCAACGCAGCCGCCGTTCCCGCGGAATAGCCGCACACGCGTCCGGTCCAGCTCACGAACCGGACGCAGTTCTCTTTGAAGAAGCCCGGCTTTTTTGGGACTGTTCAAGCCGGTTGCGAATCTCGTCCCCGTCAAGAACGACAATAGGAGTCCCCAATGCCTCGACCATATCCGGGTTCAGATGGGGCATGGTTTCAGCGCGCCCAACCATTGGCGGGCACTCTCCAGCGCAATAAACGGCAGAATTGGTGACACGCAGAATCTCCCACAACACTTTGTAGAGACGCGGATCATTTGGCGGCCGCGCGACGGTGAAGCCGGAACAGCGCGACGCATCATCAGGATCAAGGTTGAGATAGAGGTCGGCTTGAGCAAGGGTCGGCGAGACCTCGTAGGTGACGACCCAGCATGAGAATTCAGGCTCACGCCTGGTGATGAACGGCGCGAAGGCGTCGTCTACGATCGATGTGGGGAAATAGCTCTGCTCCCCATCCTTAAAACAGCCGAGATATGCCTCGAAGCTCATCTCAATTGCCTCCAGTAGGCTAAAGAATCTCGGTCTTGGCGATGTGGATGCCAAAACCTTCGAGGCCGACATAATGGCGCTCGCGCGAGGCGATAAGATTGATCGAGGAAATGCCGAGATCCTTGAGAATTTGCGCGCCGAGGCCGATCTCGCGCCATTCGTTTTCGCGGCGGCGCGCCTCTTCATGATCTTCGCGGTCGCCGGCAGCCGGCCGCTTGCGCTCCTGATGGGCGACGCCGACCGAGCCTTCGCGCAGATAGACGATGACGCCGCGCTGGCGCTCGCCCATCGCCTTCATGATGGCGTCCAGCCTGTGGCTGGTGCCGAAGACGTCACTGACCACGTCCTCGGAATGAAGGCGCACCGGCACCTCGACGCCGTCGCGGATGTCGCCGAAGACGACCGCCACGTGATGCATGGAATCCCAAGGCAGCGTGTAGGTGAAGACCTGTGCCTTGCCGCCGGGCGTCTCGATGTCGGAACAGGCGACACGTTCGACCAGCGTTTCTTTGCGTTGCCGGTAGGCGATGAGGTCGGCAACCGAGATCTGCTTCAACCCGTGCTTTTCGGCGAAGGCCTGCACCTGCGGGCCGCGCATGACAGTGCCGTCATCATTGACCAGCTCGGAAATGACGCCGACCGGCGGCAGGCCGGCGAGCTTGCAGAGGTCGACCGCGGCTTCGGTATGGCCCGAACGCATAAGCACGCCGCCTTCGCGCGCGATCAGCGGAAAGATGTGGCCGGGGCGCACGAAATCGGACGCGCCGACATTGCCGTTGGCGAGATTGCGCACCGTCAGCGTGCGGTCATCCGCCGAAATGCCGGTCGTGGTGCCGTGCTTGAAGTCGACGCTGACGGTAAAGGCAGTGGTGTGGGCAGAATCATTGTCGGCCACCATCGGCGACAGGTTGAGCCGCTTGGCTTCCTCGCGCGGCATCGGCGTGCAGACGATGCCTGACGTGTTGCGCACGATGAACGCCATCTTTTCCGGCGTGCAATGGACGGCGGCGACGATCAGGTCACCCTCGTTCTCGCGCCCGTCATCGTCCATGACGACGACGATCTCGCCGCGCTCGAAGGCGCGCAGGGCTTCAACGATCTTCTTCTGGTCGTAAGGCATAAGTGCTCGCTTCGCTCGCAGGGAATAGGGGAGTAGGGCAGTACGGCAGTAGGGGAAAGGAAAAAATTGGCTGCTTGGCGTGCACCAACATACTGCCCTACTGCCCTACTGCCCTACTCCCCTACCTGTCTGTCCCCGATGCCGCAGATAATGATCGGCAATGGCGCAGGCAACCATCGCCTCGCCGATCGGCACGGCGCGGATGCCGACGCATGGATCGTGCCGGCCCTTGGTCATGATCTCAACATCGTTGCCGTCCTTGTCGATCGACTTTCGCGGCGTCAAGATCGACGAGGTCGGCTTGACGGCGAAACGCGCGACGATCGCTTGGCCGGTCGAGATGCCGCCGAGGATGCCGCCGGCATTGTTGGACAGGAAGACCGGCTTGCCGTCATTGCCCATGCGCATCTCATCCGCATTCTCCTCGCCGGTGATGCGGGCGGCCTCGAAACCGTTGCCGATCTCGACGCCCTTGACGGCGTTGATCGACATCAGGCCGGCGGCGATGTCCTGGTCGAGCTTGGCATAGATCGGCGCGCCAAGCCCCGCCGGAACGCCGTCGGCGACGATCTCGATGACCGCACCGACCGAGGAGCCCGCCTTGCGGATGCCGTCCAGATATTTGGTGAAAACGGCGACCGACGCCGGATCGGGAGTGAAGAACGGGTTTTCGGCGTCGCCGACAAAATTCCAGTTCCAATTGGCGCGATCGATCGATTTTTCGCCCATCGACACCAGCGCGCCGCGCACCACCAGGCCTGGCACGACCTTGCGGGCAAGCGCCCCGGCCGCCACCCGCGCCGCAGTCTCACGCGCCGAGGAGCGACCGCCGCCGCGGTAATCGCGCAGTCCGTATTTGACCTCGTAAGTGTAGTCGGCATGGCCCGGCCGGAACTGGCGGGCGATGTCGCCATAGTCCTTGGAGCGCTGGTCGACATTCTCGATCAGCATCGACACCGGCGTGCCGGTGGTGATCATCGTCTCGCCGTCCTCATCGAGAATGAAGCCGGACAGGACCTTGACCTCATCCGGTTCGCGACGCTGCGTCACAAAACGTGACTGGCCGGGGCGGCGCTTGTCCAGCTCGGCCTGGATCTCGTCGCGAGTGAAGCGGATGCCTGGCGGACAGCCGTCGACGACGCAGCCCAGCGCCGGCCCGTGGCTTTCGCCCCAGGTGGTGACGCGGAAAAGATGGCCGAACGTGTTGTGCGACATGGAACCAGCCCTGCCGGCGGCGGAGCCGGCCTAGCGCATGACCTCGAAAATCGGAGCGATTTTCGGAAACGATCATGCACAAAATCAAAAGTGCTATAGCGTCCTTTGCGCGTCCAGGGGGACGCGCGGCGCTATAGCTTGCCTTCTATTGGCGTTTTCCACAGTGGTCAAACTGTGATCCGGCGGATTTAGTTTTGACACATTCGATTGGTTTCTGCTCAGTTCCGTTCCGTTGGACCGAGCCGCCGTACCGGCAATGATTAAAGAGGACGATGATGCGTATCCTGATTGGCGCTGTTGCCGCCACGCTGTTGATTTCCACCGCCGCCTTCGCCGGCCAGACCGAAGGCCTGATCAAGAAGGTCGACAAGGATGCGCTGACGCTGACGCTTGACGACGGCAAGTCCTACAAGCTGAACGCCGAAACCGACCTCGATGCACTGAAGCCAGGCATGGACATCGTCCTCGCCTACGACGTGACGAATGGCGAGAACGTCGTCACCGACATGGAACTGCCGGACACCGGATCGACCGAATAGGGCACGTCGATATTCAGCTGATGCCGGCCTGATCTGATCTCAACATACGCTACGTCATCGGTTTCAAAGCCACTCCAGGCGCCGGCCGTCCAGCCTGAGCACGCGATCCTGCGGCACTTCCATGCTGACCGCATCTTGTTCGGACATCCCCACCACCAAGCGGAACAGCGCGCGCATGACGCCACCATGGGTCACGCAGACCGTCTGGCGATCGAGCGCGTCGAACCATGGCTTCACCCGTTCCAGCAGCATCTGGTAGCTTTCGGCGCCCTCGCCGGGCGGCTGGAAATTCCATTTGTCGAGGCGGCGTTGCCTGGTCGAACCGGGATTGTTCGCCTCGAGTTCGGCAAAGGTGAAACCCTGCCAATCGCCAAAGCTCAATTCTACGAGCAGCGGCTCGATACGATAGGCGTGCGGATCGAGCTTCATCGCCGCGCGCAGGCGCTCCATCGTCTCGCGCGTGCGCCGCATCGGGCTGGCGACAAAGTCGAAATCCTGGGGGTTGTGGACGAATTCGGCCAGCCGGTGCCCGTTGCGGGTCGCCTGCTCGCGGCCAAGCTCGTTGAGGTCGGTATCGGCCTGCCCCTGCAGCCGGGCCTCGGCGTTCCACGCCGTCTGGCCGTGGCGCACGATATAGACGAGCGGGTACATCAGGTCTTCCGGAAGAGGTCAGGCGGTGGCGTCAGTCTTTGACGGTCGAAATATCCGGCGCGTCGACCGCCTTCATGCCGACGACATGATAGCCGGAATCGACGTGATGGATCTCGCCGGTGACGCCGCGCGAAAGGTCGGACAGGAAATAGACGCCGGAATCGCCGACCTCCTCCTGCGTGACCGTCTGCTTCAGAGGTGAATTGTATTCGTTCCACTTCAGGATATAGCGGAAATCGCCGATGCCGGATGCGGCAAGCGTTTTGATCGGGCCGGCGGAGATGGCGTTGACGCGGATCTTCTTGGCGCCGAGATCGACGGCCAGATAGCGCACGCTGGCCTCGAGTGCCGCCTTGGCAACACCCATGACGTTGTAGTGCGGCATCACCTTTTCCGCACCGTAATAGGTCAGCGTCAGCAGCGAGCCGCCATCGGTCATCAGCGCCTCGGCGCGTTTGGCGATGGTGGTGAAGGAATAGACCGAAATATCCATGGTGCGCAGGAAATTGTCGCGCGTCGTCTCGACATAGCGGCCGGTCAGCTCGTCCTTGTCGGAAAAGGCGATGGCGTGCACGAGGAAATCGAGCTTGCCCCAATGGCTGGCGATGTCGGCGAACACCGCATCGAGGCTGGCCGGGTCGGTCACATCACAATGGCCCGCGACATGCGCGCCCAGTTCCGCCGCAAGCGGCTCGACGCGTTTCTTGAACGCCTCGCCCTGATAGGTCAGCGCGATCTCGGCGCCGTGATCGACACAGGCCTTGGCGATGCCGTAAGCGATCGAGCGATTGTTGGCGATGCCAAGGATAAGGCCGCGCTTGCCGGCCATAAGGCCCCGTCCACCCGCCATGTCAGCGCTCTCCGCAAGGTTCTCTACTTTGTGGAGTGCCTATCGCACAGCCACAGTGCCCCTTCAAGCGTTCAAAGCGGACAGTTCGGGGGACAAAGCCGTTGGTCTACAGAGCCGCGCATGCTTTGGACGCGCAAAGGACGCTGTAGCGCTTCGACCATGCGGTCGTGGGCCCAGTGGAAGAATTCGAACTTGGCGTCGGTGTGGAATGGCGGAAGATGCGCTGGGGGCCGGCATTCGAAACCCTTCACAAATAGCCGTCATTCCGGAAGCTTCTTAGAAGCGGCCACTTAAGATTAGGAGTCGCCTATTGCAGTTCGATGCGTCCCGTGGCCGACGAAAACGCGGATAAGAAGCTAAACCGCGCTGGAGATCACATCGAAGCCAGTCGAACCTCCGCCTGGACAACGGCTCCCGACAAACAGTCCACGCACCGCCGGTATCCCGGCAGCGCCTGGGAATATTTTAGCCATTGCTCGGTCAGGAAGACGCAGGTGTTCCGTCAGCACGCCCTTTATGATCGATCGTACGTCCGTCGTAGCAGCCAAGTCTGTTCCGCCATGAAGCGTATTTCGAGCAAGACCGGGCCAGCGATTGCCTACTCGCCCGCCGGCAACGGCGCCACCCATTAGCAAGGTGACACTCGCGACGCCGTGATCAGTGCCGCCGTCGGTGTTGGGCACCACGGAACGGCCGAACTCCGTGACCACCAGCACCGCCGTCCTGTTCCAGGCAGGCCCGGACGCTTGGGCAAATGCAATGAGACCTCGCGCCAGCCCATTCAAACTCCGCGCCAGCCTTCCGAAGTCCGCTCCCTGCGCCACATGCGTGTCGAAGCCGGCCACCTCGAGCATCGCGATCCGCGGTCCGCCGGTAGCTGAGAGGGCAAGCGCCGCGCTCCTGGCCGCGTCGCCGAAGCGAACCGCGTCGCATGCGGCATGTTGTTCCAGCAGGCTTTCGCTGCCGTTTCCGCCGGACGGCCAAGTGCCCTCGGCGCAGAGGCGGACGAGGTCGAGCCGAGGATTGGCCAGCGCAAGATCAGCCAGCATGTCCATCGATCGATCGGCCGGTCTGGCCCGCCACACCGCCTTCTGCCGGCGCGACAGTACAGACGAAGCCCGGTCGAGCCATCCGGCGCTGTCGCCGTCGATATCGCCGTCGAACAGCGCCGCCTGGGCGGCCGCGTGGGACCGGCCCGCATCTGGAATGGCGGTCGCGGGCACGATGAGCAACTCGCCGCACGAGTAGTGCGGCAGGAGGGGCCTGAGCGCCGGATGAAGCGCGAAGAGCCCGTCGAGCTTGAGCATCTCGGCGACGCCGGAGTTCGGGAAAGGCACGAGGGGCCCGCGCGCCGAGGCAAAATGCGGATCGCCGTAGGGCGGCACGGCAGCTAATGCATCTAGTCCGCCACGCACGTGGACGAGCAGAAGGCGAGGATCTTCGTCCACAAGCGAGGCACCGGCGAGACGCACGCTACCGAACGCGGACGCCAAGGCCAAACCTTGCAGCGCTGCCCTTCGGGTCAGTTGCATTTAGGCTCGTCCGAACTTGGGTTCACCGGCGTACCCGCGGTCATATACCCTAGCAGATCCGTATTCGGGATAAGACTTCCCGTTGTCAGAGCCTTGTTAGTCGGCTGCGCATTGCGAACCAAAAGGCCGGCAAGTGCCGGGGCTGCGAAAGATGTGCCCGAACAGATGTTCCTCCGGAGCTTGCCGCTCTTTCGGCTCTTCCACAGTGACAGGACATTGACGCCCGGTTCAGCATAGGACGCGCCGAATGCCCCCCTGCGCCATAGCGTGTCGCACCAGGCGTTGCTGATGCCTTGGCATTTCCCAGGAGTTGCCACCTGAATATATTCGCTGTTGGAAGCCGACGCGCTGTATATCGCTCCCACCTTGTTTCCTGTCGTCACAGGCGAAAAATAAGTCGCCGCATTGGCCGGGAAATAAGACTGTACCCAAGGACCCTCTTCGTCTTCCCGGGGGTTGCCCGCAGCTATCACAACGCGCACCTGACGGTCGGCGATCTGATAAAGAAGGGCGTCGAGAAACTTAAGATCTTGCAACGTGCTTCCGCGTCTGGTGCTCTCCAGATATGATGCACCCCAACTCACGTTCAGAATATCCCCGGCGACCGCGTTGTCCCGAACATAGCGAAGCGCGAGAAGAGGCGGGCCGAAAATTTCGGTCTTCAGCTTACTGAAGGCCTTTACGATCTTGAGCGGGGCGTCGGGGCTGACACCAACCAGACCTATATACTGGTCGCCCTGCTTGACACGCTTTCCGCCGATAACTGCTGCCACCATCGTCCCGTGCCCTACCGTGTCGTCGAGGCTCGACACGGTCTGGCATGGGCTGCTCGTGCAATCGATGGCTTCCTGAACCTTGAGGAGCCCGGCGGTGACAACGTTCCAATCCACTCCGCTGTCGATGATCCATACGGTGGGCGATCCTGAAGCCACCGGCTGTGGTGACCCGACGACCCTGCAGACGCTGGGAGGGACAACGTCCGCAGTCGGCGAGATGCCCAGGAGTTCCGGCCCCTCGCAGCTGGCACCATCGAACAGGTTCACCACGAAAGGATCCGGCTCCTCATATCCCCTGGAGCGCAGCTCTTCGATCTCGCTCTCGGAAAAGGTCCCCGTCACGATGCTGATACCGATATCCGGCATATCCACCGCTTCCAGCTTGCCCTTGCCTGCGATGAACTTGTTCAGCGCGCCGATATCCTTGCGTAACTCCGCCGCCCTGGCGATGTCGACGATGAAAGTCCTTTCGATGTCACCGCTGTCGGTTAGGCCCTCCTCGCTTGACGCTTCCGGTCTCACTGTTCCGACAACGGCGAGGAGACAGCCGAGCAACAGCACACGAAGTTGAGCAAGTATCATTCGTACACCCTCCGGCTGTCGTTACTGATACCGCGAGGATCAGAATGCTCCCAATACGGCTTTCTGTCCATGAAAACATCGAGTCGATGGGAGCATGCCGCCTGCGCATTGCTTGCGACAGATGCAAAATGCGTTTAGGCTATTTGCATTGACCTCGGAGGGGAGCCTCGGCGATGCCCAGGGCAGAATTGAAGCCAGGTCGGCAAGTCCAAGAGATCGGCGCAGCGATCGTAGGGGCCTGGCTCAAGCTTTTGCCGGCCTCATCACGTATCTTGTCCATGGATTCAACAGATCCCCTAACAATTACCATTGATCGGCAGATTTTCGCCGTCGGTGATACTATCAGACTTCGGCCGGAAGCAGGCCGTGCCATCGGCAACATCAGGGTCCGGACCGCCGCCGCCGGAACAGCGCCACATTCGCAGACACTGACGATAGAAGATCTAAATGGGCAGCCCATAAAATACGAGGATGACCCTCTCGACGGGGGCGACGCGATCCCGGATGCTGTCGCCTATGCGGACCTGAAGCGTGATCTCAAGATCGTGCTGGAAGACATCGTGGAAACGGGAGTGTCTGTCGAAGTTCACGTGGACGAACCGAACTTGATCAATGTGGTGGTGCCCCAGGTGCCGAGGGGGGTCCTGACCCGCGGCGATCTGATCGATTATCTCCACGACTATCACAAATATGCCCAGGGCAGGCACTACCATGACGAGCTAGCCACGGCCGTGCTCTTCGGCTGCAGATAGTCGCCAGTCCCTACTCGGGCAATCCCGCTTCCCGCATGCCGTTGAGCAGCGTGTTGCGGTCTCCGTCCAGCTTGTAAGGTTCCTTGGTGGCGAACCGCCGCCGGGAGAACTCCGGTGCGCCACGCAGAACCAGCAACGTGTAGCTCTTCGCCTCTTGGCTTCGGCCAAGCAGGGCGTTCGCTGCAGCCAGATAGACCTTAACCCAGGTCGGCATGGTGGACGAGCGGCCCAGATCGACAACTGCCTTATCCGGACGGTGGGCTATGAAATGGGCAAGACCGCGGAACGGCCAATACCATGAAGGCTCGTACAGGGGATCGAGCACTCGCGCCCGTTCGAACCAGTCCAAGGCACTTTGGGGCTCGCCGGCAAATGTTTGATAAGTCCCTTGATAGGAGACCTGCTCGGGATCGTGCGGATTGAGTTCGAGCGCGCGTGTGTAAAGCTGAGATGCGACGTCGAAATCACGACGGTGGAGGAGCACCCAGCCCAGTATGTTCAGGCAGACTGGATCGTTGGGGGAAAGCGCCACCGCTTTTTTGGCGATGTCATAAGCCTCGGCAAGCACCGCATCCGACGGCCCCATGTCGCGAAACCATTCAAGCTGTTTGTAGTGGGCGAGCTTGGCGTACGCGCGCCCGTAGGATGGATCGAGCTCGATCGCCCGCTGATACCACTGTCGAGCCTCCATTTCGGCCGCGATGTCGCCCAGGGGCAGGGCATTGCCCCGCAGCACGCACTCATAGGCCGCGAGATTGGCAGGTGGTTTACGCCGCGCCTTCTCGGCGCCTGCGGCCGTAAGACGGCCGATAACGGTCCCGACGATCTTTCCGATCAGTTCGTCCTGGACATCGAAGATGTCCTGCTCGTCCCCGTCGTAGCGCTCGGCCCACAAGCACTCACCCGAGATTGCGTCGACCAGCTCGCATGTAATGCGCATTCGCCGGCCCATGCGGCGGATCCCGCCTTCAATGACGAAATCCACGCCGTTATCCGCGACCAGGTCCACATCCTTGAGCCGCGTCGACGTATAATGGGACGCAACCGTAAGCTGAGTAAAGCGCGTCAGTTCCGTGACGATGTCTTCGGTGAAGCCGCCACTGAAATAGGGTTGGACGTCGCCCGCGCTCTTGAACGGGCGAACGAGAATGGAGGGCTTGCTCGGACCAGCCACCTGCGCAGTCGATGCAGGTGGCAGCCCTTTGGGCTTTTGGAACAACGAGTATACGGGAATCGGGCGTGGAATGTTCTTGAGATGCTGTTCGCCGCAATATTCAAACGGAAGATTAATTTTGTCGCGAACTTCGTCGTGCACCTTTCCGGAAAGGCAGATACCGCCCGGGCTGGCGAACTGTTCCAGACGCGCGGCTATGTTGACGGTATCTCCAAACACATCGCCATCGGTATCGACAATGATATCACCGAAGTTGAGCCCAATCCGGAGAAAAATTTCCTGGCTGGCCTTCCCCGAAGACTGGCCAACAAGCAGTTCCTGGACTTCCACTGCCGACTGCACGGCTTCGAAAGCGCTTGGGAACTCGGCCAGCATCCCGTCTCCGGTCGTTCTCACGACCCGTCCCCGGTGCTGCGTGATCCTAGGCTCTATGTCGTCCTGCATGAGATGCTTGACGAGCGCGAAGGTGCGCTCCTCGTCCCGGGCCATCAGCGACGAGTAACCGACCATGTCAGCAGCCAGGATAGCCGTCAGACGTCGCTGAAGATTGCTGTCGCCCGCGTTCATTCTCTCCCTCGGCGGGTTATATTATGTTCGAAATTGGCTTGACGATATCAAAGCGTCTCGCAGGAGTTTGCATCATACTCCAGTGCGTGTCAGCGTGCGAATGAGCAATTGGTGTAGAGGATTGAACAGTGAGGGCCGTGCTTGGGTGAAGGGTCCATAGTGTCGGAGCGGCAGGCGTCCGAGGCAGGGGCCGGCGGGTCAAGCTTGGTTTACGGCCCCATCGTGATCACCGATCCCACGCTCGGATGCCCGATCACGGTCGCGGTCGGTCCCGTACGAGGGGCCAGACCTTCTCGTTTTGTGTCAGGGTGGGGCAACACCACCCAGGAGGCGGCAACCGCCTGCGGGTATGAGGCCGATGAAACCTATTTCGCCCAGATGATCCCTCATGAGCGACTCTCACGCGCCCGCGCCGGCGAATTGCGCGGGCGCGTGATCGAGCCGCCTGCACTCACACTTTTCAGTGATGCGCAGTATTGCGAGCGGCTGCATTGGAACAAAAACGTCGATGATAGCCGCGCGGTCCCGATCCGCTGGCGCAGGTCGCAGCCGCTGGACTGGATCCGGAGTGATCCGCGCTTCAGCACGAGCGAGGCCTGGGTGCCTGCGGGATTGTGCTTTCTCGGGTATCCCAACAATGAGTCATCAGGTCTGCCCCCGGCGGACTCCAATGGTCTTGCGAGGGGATCGAGCATAGAGGACGCGGTCGTGCGCGGCTTCTGCGAAGTCGTGGAGCGCGATGCAACAGCCATATGGTGGTACAATCAGCTGGTTCTGCCTCGGATAGACCTGACTTCGCTGTCGGATGGACTGGCGTCCCAGTACGCCGATTGGCTGCTGACGCAGAACCGCGAATTGCGGCTTCTGCTCCTGACGCTTGACCTGCCCATCCCCATTGTCGCTGCAATTTCTCATCACGTCGGGGGTGGCGCGATTGCGTTCGGATTCGCGGCCGGACGATCCATGTCGGAGGCGACCCGGCGCGCGGTGGGGGAACTTGCAGAATGTGAGGCGAACCTTACCCTGCTCAAACGGAACGCCGATATGTCCGGCACGGCGGCCTTCACCCCCGGCGCGCTGCACCTCTATCGGTGGCACATGGACGAGAACATTCACCGCCGTCCTCACCTGTCCGGCAATTCAGCAGTTCAGGCCTCGTCAGCCGAGTTGCGACTGGATTGGAACTATTGCCTCGACATCTGCCGCGAGCAGGAACTTGAGATCTTTGCGGTCAACCTGGCGCACAACGCCGAATCGCCTGTTGCACGAGTGTTTGTACCTGGACTTCGTCCTACCAAGCCCCGGTTGGGCGGCGGCAGGCTCTATGATGTTCCTATGCGCCTAGGTTTGAGGCCATCAGTTTCCCAGGCCATCCACGAGGTTCCCTTTCCACTGTGATCCGTATGGTCGCGGGCATGCCCACCCACTCATGCCCGCTTTTCACACATGGTATCAAGCGCCGGCCTTTTCGACTGTCAGCTCTTTCGCCGGCGCATCAGCGCCTCGAGCTCGGTGTCACCGCCTTCCGGCAGCATCAGTCGCACATGCGCGTAGAGATCGCCGTGACCGCCGGCTTTTTCCGGCAGGCCCCTGCCCTTCAGCCGCAGAACCTTGTCCGAGCTCGACCAAGGGGGAACATTGACCGCAATCCTGCCGGTCGGGGTTTCGACCGCCACCTTGGCGCCATGCACCGCATCGGCCAGTTCCACCGGCAGGTCGACATGCAGGTCGCGGCCCTCGACGCGGTAGCGAGGGTGCCGGCGAAAGCGGATCTTGACCAATGCATCGCCCGGCTGCCCCGGCCCTTGCTCACCCTGACCTTTCAGGCGGATGGTCTGGCCGTCCTCGACATAGGCCGGCAACTTGACCGCCATCTTGCGGCCGTCGGGGAACATCGCCGTCACCTTCTCCGCGGTTGCGGCTTCCTCGATGGTGACGTCCAGCGCCACGTTCAGATCGGCGGCGGTCGTGGCCTGACGGCGGCCGCCCGTGCCGGCGCCGCGCTGCTGGGTGAAAGCATCGCCGAAGATCTGGCTGAAGATGTCGCTGTTGCCGTCGAACGGATCACCGCCGGGACGGCCCGTGCGGAATTCGAAATGCGCACCGCCCGGCCCTTGCTGCCGGCGGAAACCGGCGAAAGGATCGGCGCCGCCAGTCGCGCCTTCGAACCCCTGGAACCGCGGTTTGCCTTCGGCGTCGATCTCACCGCGATCGAAAGCCGCCCGGTTCTTCTCGTCGCCGACGATCTCGTAAGCCTGGTTGGCGGCGGCAAAACGCTCCTTTGCCTTGGGATCCGGGTTCTGGTCCGGATGGTACTTCTTGGCGAGCTTCCGGTACGCCGATTTTATGTCCTTGGCCGATGCGTTCTTGGCAACGCCCAGCACCTCATAGGGGTCGCGCATGCTTACTGCCCTGGAGAAGGAGTGGTTCCATGATCGCCTCCTATATGCGCTTGCATAGGAAGAAATTCCAGTGGGTTACCACTATATCACCGGCGGAAAATCAGAGCGCCTTGAAGTCCTGCATTCGCCAGGCGCTGCCGCCGGCCAGGCATACTTCGCCCTTGAACAGCACGACGCCGTCGAAGCTTTCGCGCGACGCTGTGAAGCGACGGCATATCTCGCCGTTAGCCCTGAATTCCGCGAGCTCGGTGATGGAGCCGCGTGAGCCGGTGTCAGCATTCGCCCAGGGAACGGCCTGCCCGGCCAGTTGCTCGACGTCGGCGGAGGACACGGCGTTGCGGATCGTGGCCTGGTCGGAGGCGCGGTCCTGATCGAGCGGCGTGACCGAGGCCGGCGTGCTCGAGGTCAGAACCGAGCGGTCGACCTCCGCCTGTTCCAGGCTGAAGCCGCCACCGCCACAGGCGGCAAGCGGCAGGATGACTATCACGATCATAGCTTTGGCGCTGGCCGAAGCGATAACGCTCCATTGCCCACTGTCAAAAGCTTGCGCGATACGCGACAATCGGCAATCTCCCCAGCCGGCGACAAATTTGGGAAAACTATGAGCGAAACCGGGTTAACAAGCAGTGACTTTACCGAAGCGGCGGAGCCGTTCCGGCTTTTTGCGGCGTGGCTCGACGACGCGACGAAGAGCGAGATCAACGACCCCAACAGCGTGGCGCTGGCGACGGTCGATGCCGAGGGCATGCCGAACGTGCGCATGGTGCTGCTCAAGGGGTTCGATGAGGGCGGCTTCGTCTTCTACACGAATTTCGAGAGCGCCAAGGGTCGTGAGATTCTTGGCAGCATGAAAGCAGCGATGTGCTTCCACTGGAAATCTCTGCGCCGGCAGGTGCGGGCGCGCGGCCCGGTGGAGATCGTCACAGACGCCGAAGCCGATGCCTATTACGCGACCCGCCCGCGCGGCAGCCGCATCGGCGCCTGGGCCTCCAAACAGTCGCGGCCGCTGGAAAGCCGCTTCGCGCTGGAAAAGGCTGTTGCCGAATATACGGCGCGCCACGCGATCGGCGACATTCCGCGGCCAAAACACTGGTCGGGCTTCCGCATCGTGCCGCAGACCATCGAGTTCTGGCACGACCGTCCGTTCCGACTGCACGACCGTGTCGTCTTTTCGCGCAACGCCGAGGGCGGCTGGGACAAGGTGAGGCTTTATCCGTAGGTATATCATCCCTTATCGCGTCGACGGCGAGATTGTCGAAATCCTCACCGTCATGTACGCCGCCCAGCGGTGGCCCCGGGCCTTGTAAGTCGCTTGGCACCCAGGTCAGGCCATACCGCCTGCGCCGACCCCGCCAGAACTCCCGGGCACAGAGACCTTGTGCTTCCCACTATCACGATCTCGTGTGCGTGAAACGTTCCAGCTTGCCGCAACGAACCAGGAAAGGGCTCAACGCGCCGCTGGCGCAAATTCAGGAGGACGCAATGCATTCACTCAAGTTGGTCACGATAGCCGGTCTTGCCGGCCTTTTCGCTTCGCAAGCCTTTGCGGAGGACGCGATGGGAACAATGACGGTGATGAAGGGTGGGGAGGTCATGGCGATCATGCCCGATGGGCATATGGGCACCATGATGCCCGACGCGAAGATGAGCGCCGAAATGATGAAAATGGCGAAACCGATCAAGCATTGCATGATGTTGATGACCGACGCCAAAGGCAAGACATTCATGATCGACACGTCTTCGGCAAAGGCCCAGGCCGAATGTAAAAAAATGGCGATGTGACAAAGAGATCATGGCAAGAAACCCGCCGGTTGCTGCCGGCGGGTCCACGATGCGAGGCAAGGCCAGAGGGTCTAGGCCTTCTTCCTGGTCATGAAGGCCGTCAAGGCTGCGCGGGCCTCGTCGGATTTGAGCCGCTCGCGGAAATGCTGGCTTTCCTGGCCGATGCGCTCGACAAGGGCGTCGCGCGAGCCGCGCATCAGGTCGCGCGCGATCTTCAGCGCTTGCGGCGGCTTGGCGGCGATCTGGCCCGCCGCCGCTAATACCGATGCCTCGAGTTCTTCCTCCCCGACCACCTCGTAGATCAGCCCGGCGGCCTTCGCCCGCTCAGCCGAAAAGCCCTCGCCGAGGCCAAGCAGCGCGAAGGCGCCTTGGCGGCCGAGGATTTGCGGTGCGAGCAGGCTCGATCCTGCCTCCGGCACAAGGCCGAGATCGACGAAGGGCGTCCGGAACATTGTGCGCGGCGTGGCGAAGGTCAGGTCGCAATGCAGGTTGAGCGTGGTGCCGATACCGACCGCAATGCCGTCGACGCCGGAAACCATCGGCTTTTCCACCTTGGCCAGCGCCATCAGGAAATCCCAGACCTCGGTACCGCCTTCACCGCCCGAGGCGACAATCATGAAATCGGCAAGGTCGTTGCCGGACGAGAAGGCACCGGGCACGCCGAGAAAGACATGGACGCGGATCGCCGGATCGGCGTCGCCGCCGGCAAGAGCCGCCGACATCGTCGCGTACATGGCGCGGGTCAGGGCGTTCTTCTTGTCCGGACGGTTGATGCGGATGATCTGGATGGCGCCCTGGCGTTCGACGAGGATGTGGTCTGTCACGGATTGGTCCTTTGTGAATTTCGGGCCTTTGTGAATTTCGGCACGTGCGAACGTCAGGCTGAAATCAGCGCCTTGCCGGCAACGGCAAGGCTGTCGGCGCCGCCGACGACGCGCTCCTTCAGCGCGCCCACCTCGCCAAGCAGGTTCTCGGCGAAGAAACGGCACAGCGCGATGCGGCTTTGGTCGGCAAGCGCGCCGCGTGCCAGATAGGTCCCACCAGCGGCAAGCGAGATCAGCCTGAGATAGGGTGTGGCGCCGGCCAGCGCATCGTCCGAACGGCCTTCGGCTTGCAGGTCTTGCAGGAAACGGCTCGCCTGTGACAGGTCGTCGAGCGCCTGGTCGAGGTGATCGGCGGTGCGGCCGAAGCCCTCAAGGTTCGACGCTCGCACCGCATCGGCGACGGCCTTGAGTTCGGCGATATAGCCATGCACATGCCGGCCGCCGCCGAGCGGCAGCTTGCGCGTCACCAGATCGATCGCCTGGATGCCATTGGTGCCTTCGTAAATGGGCGCGATGCGCGCGTCGCGATAAAGTGCTGCGGCCCCTGTCTCCTCGATGAATCCCATGCCGCCATGCACCTGCAGCCCAAGCGAGGCGACTTCGACGCCGACATCGGTGGAAAACGCCTTGGCCAGCGGCGTCAAAAGATTGGCGCGCTCCTGCCAGTGCTTTGCATCCTCGCTCCGCGACGCCAGATCGATGGCGTGGGCGCAGGAATAGCAGATGGCGCGGGCAATCTGGGTCAGCGCCTTCATGGTCAAAAGACTGCGTTGGATGTCGGGGTGATGCACGATCGGCGCCATGCCGGCACCGCGATAGCTTGCCGCCTTGCCTTGCCGGCGGTCGTTTGCGTAGGCGAGCGCCTTCTGCGTCGCCGCCTCAGCGACCGCGACGCCCTGTATGCCGACGGCAAGGCGCGCATTGTTCATCATGGTGAACATGCAGGCGAGGCCCTTGTTCTCCTCGCCGACCAGCCAGCCGATCGCGCCAGGCGTGCTGCCTTCGAAGCCATCGCCATAGATCATGGTGCAGGTCGGCGAAGCGTGGATGCCCAATTTGTGCTCCAGCCCGGAGCAGAAGACGTCGTTGCGTGCGCCCAGCGCGCCATCGTCGCCGACGAGGAATTTCGGCACCAGGAACAGCGACAGGCCGCGCGTGCCGGCCGGCGCGTCCGGCAGCCGCGCCAGCACCAGATGGATGATGTTGTCGGTGAAATCGTGCTCGCCATAGGTGATGAATATCTTTTGCCCGAAGATGCGGTAGGTGCCGTAGCCGGCCGGGTCGGCGCGCGTTCGCAAGGCATTCAGGTCCGAGCCTGCCTGCGGCTCGGTCAGGTTCATGGTGCCCATCCATTCGCCGGAGACCAGTTTTTCCAGATATCTGGCCTTGAGTGCCTGCGAGCCATGCTTGTCGAGTGCTTCGACCGCGGCCATCGTCAGCGTCGGGGCGATGCCGAACGCCATCGAGGCGGAGTTCCACATTTCGAGCGCGGCGACGCCGAGCATGGCCGGCAACGCCTGGCCGCCATACGCTTCCGGCGCGGACAGCGCATTCCAGCCGCCGCCGATCCAGCGGCGATAAAGTTCCTTCCAGCCGGGCGGGGTAGTGACTGCAGCGCCGTTGAGCACCGCGCCGTGCTGGTCGCCGACTGTGTAGAGCGGCGCCACCTCCTCGCTGGCGAAGCGGCCGGCCTCGGCCAGAATGGCGTCGACGAGGTCCTCGCCGAGTTCGCCAAAGGCGCCGGCATCGAGCGCCGGCTTCAAGCCGGCGACATGCTTCAGGATGAAGGCGATTTCCTCGACCGGTGCCCGATACATGGCGCTCGCTCCTCCTCAGTCCAGCGGGTCAACTTAAGACCCGTGCCGATGCAAAACCATCTGCTTTTGGAATTCCCTGCCCATCTTCTTTTTACGTAAACGTCAACCTTTGTCACGGGGATTTTGCAGTTGCTGCCTCGCCTGTAAAATTACGCAAAGTCGGACCACGAACTTGATCTGTACGGCTAATTCCCGTACAAGCTCAGCATCAAGGATGACGATAATGCCAAACCAACAGACCCGTACCGCTCGTCTCGAAGCTCGTATTTCGCCGGACATGCTGGACGTGGTGAAACGCGCCGCCGAAATCCAGGGCCGTAGCGTCAGCGACTTCGTGGTCGCTGCCGCTCAGGAGGCGGCTCAGCGCACCATCGAGAACACCACCATCATGCGTATTTCCGTCGAGGATCAGCGCGCCATGATGGAGGCGATTCTCAATCCGCCCGAGCCCAATGAAGCACTGCGCAAAGCTGCCGACGCCCACAAACGGCTGGTCGTCGAAACCCGGTGACTTTCGCCGTCATCATCGAACCGCTCGGCGGATCGCATGATCGCAAGGCTTTCAGCTGCGGGGTACCGGCGCTCGACCGCTACATCCGGGAGCAAGCCAGCCAAGATGTCAAACGCCGAGTCGGCAATTGCTTCGTTGCCGTGGATCGCGATGGCGGCGCGATCGCCGGATATTACAGTTTGGCGGCGTCGAGCATACCAATCGCGTCCTTGCCTGACGAACAGACAAGACATCTACCACGCTACCCGGTCCTGCCTGCGATATTGGTCGGCAGGCTGGCCGTCGATGCCCGATACCAGGGGCGGCGGATCGGGTCGGCGCTGATCGTGGATGCGCTACGACGCAGCGTTGGCGCTGCCCCGGCAGCCTTCGCGTTGATTGTCGATGCAAAGGATGACCAGGCGGTCGCGTTTTATCGCAAACATGGCTTCACCTCATTTCAGAGCCGCCCGCTATCACTGTTCCTGCCCATAGCAACAGCGTTGAAACTATTTGGCTGACAATCGCAACCTTCGCTTTCCTCTAGAGGAGCACCAAGGGTCGCTTCGCCTGCGCTCCAACTCGCCCCCTCGGCAGCCGAAGCATTTCCTTAACCATGGCGGCTCAGGATTGGACTTTGGCCAGCAAGGACCTGCTGTTTGAAAACGCCGGCGCACCCTCTTATCCGCTCAGCGCTTCTCCTTGTCGCCGCGATGACCCTGGTGCTGACGCCGGCAAAGGCCTCGGATTTCTCCGAACCTTGGAAGGATGCCGACCGGGCGCTGGTCGTCGACGCCTACGAATACAATTCCATCGACTGGACCCGGCTAGCTGCCGACAAGCGTCTTGTCGGCTTTATCAACAAGGCATCTGACGGAATGCCGCCACCCTATTTCTGTTTCGGCGACGAGATCGAGATGCGGCTGTGCAAGACGCTTTGGAAGCGCCATGCAATGGCACAGGAACTGTTCCAGACGCGCAAGGTGGTGGCCAAGGCGCTGGGCCTGAAATGGGGTGCCTATCATCTCGCCCGCCCCGGCAACCCCGTGGGACAGGCCAATAATTTCATCAATTTCGTGAAACCCGGGCCGGATGACCTGCTTGCCCTCGACATCGAGGACGATGATCCCACCCAATGGATGTCGCTCGAGGATGCCGAGGAATTCGTGCGCCATGTGCATCGTCGGGTCGGCCGCTTTCCGGTGCTCTACACCAACGGCACGACAGCCCGGCATATCGCCGGCAACAAGTATAAATACCCGCTCCTGTCCCGGCTGCCGCTGTGGTATGCGCGCTACAAGCCAGACATCGATGTGCATTTTCCGATGGGCAACTGGCAGGGCTATGCGCTCTGGCAGTTTTCGGCGCGAGCCAATTGCGGCCGGTTCCGCTGTCCTTACCGGGTCGCGGGCACACCCAACGATATCGACGTCAGCGTCGCGCCGATGAACGCGACGGAATTGCGCGCGCAGTGGCCGTTCGGCGGCCTGATCGACGTGCAGCCGGATTACCTCGCCTCGATACCGGTGCCGCTCTCACGCGAGGCCGGGCTCGCCGGCACTGCCATGACCTACGCCACCGTGGCAGCACCCGCGAGCCTCGAGCAACTGGTCGCGGTATTTAGGACGCGCTTGGCCAGGTTCAGCAGCGGCTTTCAAATGCCTGCGGCGAAGGCGGCGCCGAGCCTTCCGCGCGGGATTGCCGAATATGTTGCCTGGACGCGAAACGAAGAGCGCCTGGCATCGATGTCTGGAATTGCCCCCACCGCCGATGCGGTCAGCAGCGTCTCGACCGGATTCGACCGCGGCCTGCGCTGAGGTCGAGGGCCGCCTGAAGCGTCAGTTCGCCTGCTCGCGCGCCACGGCCAGCCAGCCAATGTCGCGGCGGCAAAAGCCTTGCGGCCAGTCGATCCGGTCGAGCGCTGCGTAAGCCTTCTTCTGCGCCTCGCCGACGGTGCGGCCGGTCGCCGTGACGTTGAGCACGCGACCGCCATTGGCGACGAGTGCGCCGCCGTTTATGGCGGTGCCGGCATGAAATATCTCGACGCCCTCGCCCGCCGCCGCCTCGACGCCGCGGATGACCGAGCCCTTTTCCGGCGTGCCGGGATAGCCCCTGGCTGCCATCACCACGGTGAGCGCCGCCTCGTCGTGCCAGCGCACCGAAGTATGCGCCAACTGGCCGTCGGCGGCGGCGTTGAGCAGGACGAGCAGATCGTCCTTCAGCCGCATCATCAGCACCTGGCATTCCGGATCACCGAAACGGGTGTTGTATTCGATCAGCTTCGGCCCCTTGTCAGTGATCATCAGCCCGGCGAACAGCACGCCGGAAAACGGCGCGCCTGTTTCAGCCATGCCGCGCATGGTCGGCTCGACGATCTCGTGCATGGTGCGGTCGATCATCTCCGGCGTCATCACCGGGGCCGGCGAATAGGCGCCCATGCCGCCGGTGTTCGGGCCAGTGTCGCCGTCACTGAGGCGCTTATGGTCCTGCGCGGTGCCGAAGGGCAGCGCGGTGGTGCCGTCGCACAGGCAGAAGAAACTTGCTTCTTCACCGACGAGAAACTCCTCGACCACCACTTCCGCCCCGGCCTGGCCGAAGGAGCCGTCGAAACAGGCCTCTAGCGCCGCCCGCGCCTCGTCAAGCGTCATGGCGACGGTGACGCCCTTGCCGGCAGCGAGGCCGTCGGCCTTGATGACGATCGGCGCACCCGTCTTCTCGACATAGGCCCTGGCCGAAGCCAGATCGCCGAAGCGACCATAGGCGGCGGTCGGGATGCCGTATCTGGCGCAAAGGTCCTTGGTAAAGCCCTTCGAGCCTTCCAGCCGCGCCGCTGCCTTTGACGGGCCGAAGACGCGGATGCCCTGGGCGCGCAGGTCGTCGGCAATGCCGGCGACCAGCGGCCCTTCCGGCCCGACCACGACGAGGTCTATTTCATTCTCGCGGCAAAACCGGACCACCGCTGCGTGATCCGCAATATCGAGCCTCACCAGTTCGGCTTCGCGGCCGATGCCCGGATTGCCGGGAGCCGCGTAGAGTTTGGTCAGCAGCGGCGACGCCGCGATCTTCCAGGCCAGCGCGTGTTCTCGTCCGCCGGAGCCGATCAACAAAACACGCATGCCCAGATTCCTCGTCATTCCAAGACCAGGACTGCGCTATTGCGCCGCGCGCGACGGGTCAAGACATTTGGCTGGCGAAGCGCCGATTGCGCGTGGCGAGCGGTCCGAGCCTGCTTGACGCTTGACGGCATTCGCCGCTGCTGCCACTCCAGCAAAATGGAAACCGTCCAGTCGAAAGCGGCGCAGGGCCGCGTCGCCGATGCGCCGAGCGGCCACTGGGTCTATCGCGCGCTGCCGCGGCGATTGTGGCCTTATGCGCAGCTTGCCCGGTGGGACCGGCCGATCGGCTGGCAATTGCTGCTGTGGCCATGCTGGTGGTCGGCTGCCCTTGCGGCGAGCGCCTATCCGCGTCCGGCGGATCCGCTGCTCTCGCTGCTGCCGTCGCCGTGGTATCTGCTGCTGTTTTTTCTCGGCGCGTTCGCCATGCGTGGCGCCGGCTGCACCTACAATGATTTGGTCGACGAGGACATCGACAACCAGGTGGAACGCACGCGCTCGCGGCCGCTGCCGGCCGGCAAGGTCACGCGCCGGCAGGCCTGGATGTTTGTTGTCGTGCAGGCACTGGTCGGCCTCGCCGTGCTTTTGCAGTTCAACAGCTTCGCCATCTCGCTCGGCATCGGCTCGCTGGTCATCGTCGCCGTCTACCCATTCATGAAGCGGTACACCAATTGGCCGCAACTCGTTCTTGGCCTTGCCTTTTCCTGGGGAGCTCTGATGGGATGGGCGGTCGAGTTCGGCGATCTCGATGGACCGGCAATCATGCTCTATATCGGCTCGATCCTGTGGGTGATCGGCTACGACACGATCTATGCGCATCAGGACAAGGAAGACGACGCCATCGTCGGCGTGCGCTCGACGGCGCGCCTGTTCGGCGACAATACCAAGGCCTGGCTGGCCGGGCTTTATGGCGGAGCGCTGGTCTGCTTCGCCATCGCCGTTGCTTCGGCGCAGGCACCGGTTCCTGCACTGGCCGGGCTGATCGCCGCCGGCGCGCATATGGCACGGCAGATCGGGGTGCTCGACATCGACGATCCGGACCAGTGCCTAAGGCTGTTCAGATCGAACAACCAGGTCGGCTGGCTGATCTTCCTCGGCCTGATCGGCGGCGCGGCTTGGGTGGCGCTGAAGCCGCTGGTTTAGCGGAAGTCATTGTGGGGGCAGTCAGTAGAAGCCGCCTTTTTTCGATGCTTCGCGCTGCCCCTCATCGCCCTGCCGGGCACTTCTCCCCGTATAGTGACGGGGAGAAGGGGCCTTCACAAAGGATTTCGCCAATTTCCACGTTGCAGAAAGGGCGCCGAAATTGCGGCCAGTGTCCCTTCTCCCCGTCACTTACGGGGAGAAGGTGGCGGCAGCCGGATGAGGGGCAGCGCCAACCTTGCAAGCAGATTTCAACCTACTCCCGCGAAATGAGCTCCTCGCCGCCGATGACCAGCCTGAGGCCGAGGTCGCCGGCGCGGCGGCGGGCGAGGAAGCGCGGGCGGCGCATGGTCGAGACGCGGCCCTTGCGGCGGTCCTGCGCCGGCAGCGCCTTGATGGCGGCGCCGAGCGATTCTTCCAGCGTGCGGGCAATGCCGTCGGCCTCGATCAGCAGCATCGGCAGGCGGTAGGCGTCGGCCCAGGCGCGCCAGTCGGCGGCGACGTCGTCGAGATCGTCGGCGACCAGCAGCGGCACCGACAGCATCGGGTCGTTGTGCAGAAGCTCGAGCGTCACTGTGACATTGCCATCAGGATCCTCCATTGCGCGGGCGGCGACGCCGCGAAACGCGTTGGCGGGCAGAGCGATGATCGCCGGCACGCCGCTCATCTCCAGCGTGCGGCGGATAACCGCGCCGCGCTGGTCGATGGTGAAGGTGACGTCGCCATAGTCGTCGCGCGTGGCGTAGCTCACCACCTGCGGCAGGCGGAATGGGTCGAGACGCATATTGCGCCCGGCCCAGACTGGCTTCAGTCCAGTGTTCATATCGTGCCTTTCCTGTTTCTCCTGAGAGCCGGTGTTTCCGGTTCTCCGGGCCGGTTTTCCCAGCCTCGTTGTGGAGAAACATTAGCGCGAGCTTCTTATCCTCGCGCTTAAGAAAGTCGGTTAAATTTTGCTGATCCGGGGCGGATGGTTATCGGAATGCGAACCGGCGCAGGCCGGCGAAAGGATCAGATAACCTTACCGGGATTCATGATGCCGGCCGGGTCGAAGGCGGCCTTCACCCTGCGCATCAGCTCGATCGCCGTCGGCGGCGCCGTCGCGATCAATTCGTCTCGCTTCAACTGGCCGATGCCGTGCTCGGCGGAGATCGAGCCATGAAACGAGCGCACGACGTCGTGCACGGCCTTGTTCATGACGTGGTAAAGGCCGAGAAACACCTCGTCGTCGCCGTCGACCGGCCGGGAGATGTTGTAGTGCAGATTGCCGTCGCCCATGTGGCCGAAGCAGACGACGCGTGCGCCGGGACTGACCGATTGCACGGCGCCGGCGGCCTTTTCGATGAATGGCGGGATCGACGCCACCGGCACCGAGATGTCGTGCTTGATCGAGGCACCTTCGGGTTTCTGCGCCTCGGGCAGCACTTCGCGGAAATTCCAGAACGCATCGCCCTGGGCGATGCTTGACGCGATCACCGCATCGCTGACGATCCCTTGCTCGAGGCCTGCCTCCAGCACCTCCTCGATCAGCGCCCGTGCATCGTCGGCCGAGCGGCCCGACGAGATCTGCATCAGCACATACCACGGCCAATCGCCGGCCAGCGGCCGCACTACGCCTTGTGCGTGGCGTAGCGTGAAGTCGTAGGGCCTCTGGCCGATCAGCTCGAAGGCGGTGAGCGCTGCCCCCGCACGGTCCATCGCGAGGCTGAACAGCGACAGTGCGGCCTCCGACGATGACAGGCCGGCAAACGCCACCTCGCGCCCCTTGGGCTTGGGGAACAGCTTGAGCACGGCGGCGGTGATGATGCCGAGCGTGCCTTCCGCGCCGACGAACAGGTCCTTCAAATCGTAGCCGGTATTGTCCTTTTTCAGCTTGCGCAAATCGTCGAACACTTCGCCGGTCGGCAGCACCACTTCGACGCCGAGGCAGAGCTCGCGCGCATTGCCGTAGGCAAGCACGCCGGTGCCGCCCGCGTTGGAGGATAGATTGCCGCCGATCTGGCAGGAGCCCTGCGCGGCAAGCGACAGCGGAAACAGCCGGTCGGCGGCATCGGCCGCTTCCTGCAGCGTCTGCAGGATCACGCCGCTTTCGACCGTCACCGTGTTGGACAGTGTATCGATCTCGCGGATGCGGTTCAGCCGCGACAGCGACAGCACGATCTCGCGGCCGGATGCGTCCGGCACCTGGGCGCCGACCAGCCCGGTGTTGCCGCTTTGCGGCACAATCGGCGTGCCCGTTTCGCTCGCCAGCCGCATGATGCGGCTGACCTCCTCGACGGTCCCCGGCCTCAGCACCAGCGCCGTCCTGCCGTGCCAAAGTCCGCGCCGCTCGGCGAGGTAAGGCGCGATGTCCTGCTGGTCGCGCAGCGCATATTTGTCGCCGACGATTGTGGCAAAGCGCGCGACGACGGCGGGGTCGAGATCGGGGGAAATGTCGTTCATGGGTGGAAACTATGGTGCTAGGTCGATCTTGTCACGCGGGGCGGCGGCGCGCGAAAGCCTGTCGTTGATCGCCTCGCCCAGCCCTTCGAACGGGATCGGCTCGACGGCGATGGTTTTGGTGCCGCTGCGATCGAGATCCTGCAGATGAGCGAAGAGATTGCTTGCCGCCTCGCGCAGGTCGCCGGTCTCCGACAAATTGCGCAGTGCGGCTGCATCGCGCCAGCCTTCGGCACGGCGGCCACCGAAGGCCAGCAAGGCTTCGCCTGGGGCAACTTTGCTCGCATCGAGCCGCACCGCCGCACCTGGCGCATAGTGCGAGGCGAGCATGCCGGGCGCCTCGATGCTCGAAGCGCCGCGCAGCAACTTCACCCCGGCGACCGCTTCGATCTCTTCGGCAGCAATGCCGCCCGGCCGCAGCAGCCGCAGCTTTCCAGCTTCGACCTTGAGGATGGTCGATTCCAGCCCGACCGGCGTCGCGCCGCCATCGACCACAAGCTTGATCCTGGGGCCGAGGTCGGCGGCCACGGCTTCGGCCGTCGTGGCGCTGATCCTGCCCGAGGAATTGGCGCTGGGCGCCGCAAGCGCGCGGCCGAACCTGGCGATCAGCTCGCCGCCAAAGCCTTTCGGCATGCGCAGCGCGATGGTGTCCAGGCCGGCGGTGACCAGCGGATGAATGCCGTTGCCGGGCCGTTGCGGCAGCACCAAGGTCAGCGGCCCGGGCCAGAATACCTGCGCCAATTTTTTCGATAGCGGATCAAACAGCGCGATGCGCTCGGCCATCGCCGGATCGGCTATATGGGCGATCAGCGGGTTGAAGCGAGGTCGGCCCTTGGCTTCGAAGATACGAGCCACGGCAACGCCATTGGTCGCGTCGCCGGCCAGCCCATAGACGGTCTCGGTCGGGATGGCGACGACATCGCCGCTCTCGAGCAGCGCCAACGCCCTTTCCATCGCCTCGCCGACGGCACGAATTTCAGCCACTGTCGTCACCTCACGGATGCGGCTGCCTAATACGGTGACGCCGGGCGAGCAAGCCCGGCGTTGGCGAATCGCAAATCGTTAAAATGCTATGTTTCCCCGCAAGCCGGCATCAATTGCCCTCGGCTAGGGTGCCGTCTTGTTGGGCAAGGGGAATTGTCATGCTTTCGATGCGTATCCTTGGAGCGCTTGGTCTGGTGGTTATAGCCAGCACGGCACAGGCCTCGTCGCTGGTTTTTCTCGGGCAGACGACGGCGACGCCGTCGGTGGCAAGTGCCAACGCGCTCGAGCGGGCGAAAACACCGTCGATCGTCGCGCTCGGCGAGAAGCTGCCTAACGTCAATGAAAACGTCACCGATGAAAAGGTCGCGGCGATCCCAAGCCAGCCGAGCCATGGCTTCGCCGGAAAGCCGATGATCATTCGCGGCGGTATCGTCGGCGATGCCTTTGCAACGCCCGCGCCCAAAGCCGCGCCGGCCACCACTGCCGCGCCCGCCGCGGACAATAAGGCCGATCCAAAGGTCGCCAGCAAAACCCCTGAACCAGCGGCGTCGGAGCCTGCACCGCTAGCAGCTCCCGACCAGCCTAAATAGTGCCTGAAGTAGCGCCGGAATCCAGGGCCGCGCGAGAGCGCCGCCCTGGTTCACTGACTGAAGCGGCGTGAGGTCTCAGGCTGCTTCTTCTTCGTCCGTATCGTCGGCGTCGTCCGATTCGTCGTCGTCAGCGTCTTTTTCGCCGGCGGCGCTTTCGGCCTTCACGCTGTCCTCGTCGTCTTCCTCTTCCTCTTCATCGTCGTCGTCGTCGGAGAGGGTAGCCGACTTATCGTCTTCAGTAGCTTCCTTGTCGGTGTCTTCATCGTCGCCGTCCTCGTCATCCGACAGATCGGCAGCCTCGATCGCGGCGGCAGCGGCCTCGTCGAGCGTCGTTTCGGAGGTGGGTTCAGGCGTCTCGGTCGCTTCTGTCACTTCGATGTCGTGAGCGGAATTCATGGAAGCCTCCGTGGGTTGGGAACACGTCCCTTTTGCCACGCACAGATCATCGGCATATGACTGTAAGCCGGCTCGAATGGCCGGTAAGCGATGATTTTTTCGCGGATGTCAGCCGCCTATTTTCGAGAAATCGGCGACCCGGTCGGTCGCTGCGCGGATGCGGGCGAGCAATGCCAGGCGATTGGCGCGGACGGCCTGGTCCTCATCGTTTACCAGGACTTTCTCAAAGAATGAATCAACCGGCTCGCGCAACACGCTAAGCGCCAGCATGGCGGCGGAAAAGTCTTCGTTTTGAATTGCTTCGCCGGCTTGCCTCTCGGCCTGATTCACCGCGGCGAACAGCTTCTTTTCCGCATCTTCGCGGAAAAGCGCCGGCTCGACACGGTCGGCGATCAGCGTGTTCTTCTTCTCCTCGGCGGCGAGAATGTTGGCCGCACGCTTGGTGCCGGCAAGCAGGTTCTTGCCGTCCTCGGTATCGAGGAATGAGCCGAGCGCTTCGACGCGGCGGACGATTTGCAGCAGGTCGTCGTTTTGTGATTGGTCAATCTCCCCCCTTGTGGGGGAGATGCCCGGCAGGGCAGAGGGGGGCGCCTCGCGCCGAGAGGCCGGCGGGACAGCGCCCCCCTCTGTCGGCTGCGCCGACATCTCCCCCACGAGGGGGGAGATTGGGCGCGAACCTGCCGCCAGCACCGCGTCAATCAGATCATGCCGCGCACCCTGGTCGCGGAGATAGACTTTGAGGCGATCATGGAAGAAGGACAGGAGGTCGCGATCTGCGTCGCGGCTAGGCTTCTCATTTTCGAATGCACCGGTTTCAAATAGCTGTTGGCACAGCGATCGCGAGAATGTTGAAAAGGGGAAAGGTACTAATATCCCCGCTATTTGCACTGTAATTCCCGTTTCAGAGTTCATAACGCGCGGCCAAATTTCGCCTTTGTGCTCAAGCCATTCACGAAGTTCGCTAGGGGACAAATCGAGTCGCGCAATTTCGCGTGCAAGCATTGTCTCGTGTTCGGCGTAGCTTTGTGCCGCAGTGTCGATCAGATCGAAAAGGCGGAGAGTTAACCCATTCTCCAACACCAGTCGCACGATACCCAGTGCCGCTCTCCTCAGCGCATAGGGGTCCTTCGATCCCGTCGGCTTTTCATCAATCGCCCAGAATCCAACCAGCGTGTCGAGCTTGTCGGCGAGCGCTACTGCGATCGAAACCGGATCGGTGGGAACACGATCCGACGGGCCTTGCGGCTTGTAGTGTTCCTCGATCGCCGCGGCGACCGAAGGATGCTCGCCCTGCAGCAGCGCGTATTTGCGGCCCATGGCGCCTTGCAGTTCCGGGAATTCGCCAACCACTTCGGTGGTGAGGTCGGCCTTGGCGAGGACGGCAGCGCGGCGCGCGAGCGCGGTAATCTCTCCCCTTGTGGGGGAGATATCGCCGAAGGCGACAGAGGGGGTCGTCTCGCGTGGAGCGCCAACTTCCTCTTGCTTCGAAACGTCAGGTCGCGTCGCGCCAGCCGAGGCGACCCCCTCTGGCCTACCGGCCATCTCTCCCTCAAGGGGGGAGATCGACTGCGCCACGATTGGTGCCAGTTCTTCGGCCAAGCGCGCAATCCGCTCCACCCGCTCGCCTTGCGTACCGAGCTTGGCATGAAACGTCACATTGAGGTGGTCGAGGCGGGCCATGCGCTGGTCGAGCGGCTTTTTGAGATCAAGCCCGAACTTTTCCGCCGATGCCTGCAACTGGTCGAGATCCGGCAGGTCGCCCTGGTCGGTCTTCCAGAAATAGAGCGCGTCGGACAGGCGGGCGCGCACCACCTTGCCGTTGCCATGGGCGATCTCCTTGCCGCCATCCTTGGCCTCGATATTGGCGGTCAGGATGAAGCGGTTGGAAAGCTCTTCGCCAGCGCCGTGCGGCCGCGTCACAAAACACTTCTGGTTGGCGCGGATGGTGAGCCGGATCACCTCGGCCGGAATGGCCAGAAAATCCTGCTCGAATTCGCCCATCAGCACGACGGGCCATTCGACCAGGCCCGACACTTCCTCCAGCAGCCCCTCGTCCTCGACGAGGTCGAGCCCGCTGGCGAAGGCGAGGTTCCTGGCATCGGCAAGAATGATCTCCTTGCGCCTGTCGGCATCGAGCACGACCTTGGCTGCCTCCAGCTTGGCGACATAATCGTCAAAGCGGCGCACCGTGATGGCGCCCGGCGCATGAAAACGGTGGCCGTAGGTGACGTTGCCAGAGCGGATGCTGTCGATCTCGAAATCGACCACCACCGGCTCCTCGGTTTCCGGGCCGAAGGTGCACAGGATCGATTGCAGCGGCCGCACCCAGCGCAGCGACCCGGGCTTGGCCGACGCCGGCCCCCAGCGCATCGATTTCGGCCAGGGGAAGTTGCGGATGATGCCCGGCACCAGCTCGGCGATGATCTGCTCCGCCGGCCTGCCCGGCCTGGAAATATGGGCGACATAGAAGTCGCCCTTCTTCGGATCAGAATGAACATGCGCCTCGGCAATCGAGGCAAGGCCGGCCTTGCGCAGAAAACCTTGCACCGCCTGCTCGGGCGCCTTGGTCGAGGGGCCCTTAATCTCCTCGCTGATGTCCTTCGAGCGCGCGGTCAGGCCGCGGATGTCGAGCGTCAGCCGGCGCGGCGTCCAATATTCGCGCGCAGCCTCATAGGTCAGCCCGGCTTCGACCAGACCGTCGGTCAACAGCTTCTTCAGATCGCCGGCCGCCTTGCGCTGCATGCGCGCGGGGATTTCCTCGGAACGAAGTTCTAGAAGCAGGTCAGGCATTGAAAGAGCTCACGCGACAAAAAACAGCCGCCGCTTCGCGGCGTCCTCCCCATCGAGGCGGAGGTAAGCGGGGCATAGCAACTCGGTCGGCTGCTGTCACCCTTCCCGGCAAGATCGGGCCAGCACGATCAAGGCGTCCAACGGCGATTTCCGAAAAAATTCAGCCGCCTGTCGGACACGCGCCGGTCCGCCCGTCCTTGGATCAAAGATTTCATGAACCGAACGCGGCGCTGAAGCGACCAACGCTCAGGCAGAGAGCTATTGGCTGGACGACCATGAAAACGGCATCGACATTCCTGCAAATCCTTGCGCTCAGCGCCTGTTTTGCAGCGCAGGTGCATGGTGCCTTCTCGATGCCTGGTGTTCGGCAAGCGTTGCGGACAATGGCCGGTGCAAGCGGCCAAGGCACGTTGCCAATCAGCGTCCCTGCCGAAACCGCCTGGAGCTAAGCCGCCATTCCGCCCGCCTGCGTCAGCAGAAACGCCTCGCCGCAGGCCTTGGCCAGATTGCGCACCCGCAAGATGTAACTCTGGCGCTCTGTGACCGAAATCACGCCGCGGGCGTCGAGCAGGTTGAAGACATGGCTGGCCTTGATGCACTGGT
Source organism: Mesorhizobium sp. ISC25 (assembly GCF_042295465.1). Lineage (NCBI taxonomy): Bacteria > Pseudomonadati > Pseudomonadota > Alphaproteobacteria > Hyphomicrobiales > Phyllobacteriaceae > Mesorhizobium > Mesorhizobium sp. ISC25. Next base: position 2,992,374 of record NZ_CP135441.1, read on the forward strand.
CGTAGGCAGGGAATACCAGGCGGTGGTATCCCTCCCCCTTGAGGGGAAGGTGGCCAGACAAGGTCTGGCCGGGAGGGGTCGCCCGTGCAGTGCTCGACGCCTGACTTGCGGTGCCTTCTGAGGCGACCCCCTCTGCCCGCTTCGCGGGCGTCTCCCCCTCAAGGGGGGAGATGGGCGCGCCGGCTTGTAGCAGCGCCTTGCACTCGGCTTCGGCGTCTTCGAAATGGCGCAGCAACATCGCGGTGTTGGCAAATTCGAAATTGTGGCGCGAATATTCCTGCTCGGCCTGCAGGAAGACGTCGCCATAAGTCACCTTGTCGGCGCCTTCGCGGCCGTTGAAGTTGAGGTCGTAGACGTTGTCGACGCCCTGCACATACATGGCCAGCCGTTCCAGCCCGTAAGTGAGCTCACCCGCAACCGGTGCGCATTCAATGCCGCAGACCTGCTGGAAGTAGGTGAACTGCGAGACCTCCATGCCGTCGCACCAGCACTCCCAGCCCAGCCCCCAGGCGCCCAGCGTCGGGCTTTCCCAGTCGTCCTCGACGAAGCGGATGTCGTGCAGCAGCGGATCGATGCCGATCGCGGCCAGCGAGCCGAGGTAAAGCTCCTGCAGATTGGGCGGATTGGGCTTCAGGATCACCTGATATTGGTAATAGTGCTGCAGCCGGTTCGGGTTCTCGCCATAGCGGCCGTCCTTGGGGCGGCGCGAGGGCTGGACATAGGCCGCGTTCCAGCGTTTTGGGCCGAGCGCGCGCAACGTCGTTGCCGGATGGAATGTGCCGGCGCCGACTTCCATGTCATAAGGCTGGAGGACGACGCAGCCATAGTCCGCCCAGTAATTATGCAAGGTCAGGATCAGCCCCTGGAACGAGCGGCTGGGATGCATGTGGGCAGGGATATCAACGGTCACGGCGGCCTCCGGCGGGATGCGGCACCTCGTAGAGTGCCGCTCCGCGACCGTCAAGGCGATGGGGTCACCCCTTCGGCGCAGGCGCCGGCACGGGCTTTACGTTCGGGGTTTCCTGCGCCGTGTTGGATTCGATCGGCGGCAGGCCCTTCATCAATTTCTGCTGCAAGGTGGCAAGCACATCCGGGTCCGGCTTCAGGTCGCGGGCCTGGTTCCACTGGAAGGTGGCTTCCAGCTTACGGCCAACGCGCCAGTAGGCATCGCCGAGGTGATCGTTGAGTACCGGATCCTCCGGCTTCAACGAAACGGCGCGTTCCATTTCGCGCACCGCGTCGTCGAATTGGCCAAGGCGGTAATAGGCCCAGCCCAGCGAGTCGACGATGTAGCCGTCGCTCGGCCTCAGGTCGACGGCCTTCTGGATCATCGCGAGGCCTTCCTTGAGGTTCATGTTCTTGTCGACCCAGGAATAGCCGAGATAGTTCAGGACCTGCGGCTGGTCGGGATAAAGCTCCAGCGCCTTGCGGAAATTCGGCTCGGCCTTCGGCCATTCCTTCAGCCGCTCATAGGCGATGCCGCGCTGGTAGAAAATGTTCCAGTTGGCGGCGGTCGGCGTCTTCAGCACCTCGACCGCCTTGTCGTAAAGAGTGGCGGCGGAGCGGAAATCCTCCTTCGAGGAATAGACGCCGCCGAGCGCCAGATAGGCGCGCATGTCGTCGGGATGCGCATCGACGATGGCCTTGAGGTGAGCGATCGCCTCGTCGTTGCGGTCGAGATCGGCAAGATTGAGGCCAAGCTGCAGGTCCGAAAGCTCCTTCAGCGGCGAACCGGCCGGAATGCGGCTATAGAGCGCGATGGCCCCTTCGCCATCCTTCAACTGCTCGGCAACGGCGGCAAGCTGAACGAGCGCCGCGTCGTTGTCGGGCCTCAGCGCCAGCGCATATTGCAGATAGAGCCGCACGAACGGCTCGCCGCCGCCGCGGTTGAGCGCGGTGGCGAGATCAAGCAGGATTTCCGAGGCGCCGTCCGACGGACCGGCAACGAAGGGTTCGATCTTTTCGCCCTTGTTGATCTTGTCGCGAAGGGCTGCAATCTCGACCTTGCCGGGCGCAAACGCCTCGGCCTTGTCGAGCACCGACAGCGCCTTGGCCTTGTCGCCTTTGCGGGCGAGGAAAGAGGCGTAGGCCTGCGCGTTGCGCATCCATGTTTCGGGGGCCGCACCGCCTGCGGCCGTGTCCTGCAGGGTGGCGGTGTAGAGCGCATCCGCCCTGTCGGGCAGGCCGGAGGCGTCGGCAATCAAGGCCCGGTGGAAGGATTTGAACAGGCTGAACCAGTCGGGGCCCTGCAGCTTGTCGATGGAAGCCATGGCCTCGCCGGCGTCACCCGCACCCTGCTTGGCCCAGCCGGTCATGACGCCGGAGATCAGGCGATCGAGATCGGATTCGAGCGACAGCTTGAGCCAGTATTCGGCCTTGGAGAAACCTTTCTTGTGGAAGGAATCGATGGCCAGCGCCAGGCGCGAGAAGCGCTCGACGTCGGGAACCGCCTTGAGCTTGTCGGCATAGACCAGGGATTCATCGAAGCGCCCCTGCGCGATCAGCGACAGCATCAGGCTCTGCTGCAGTCCGGTATCGTTCGGATCGAAGGCAAGCGCCTGCTTGTAATAGGAAATGGCGCTGTCGAGGTCGTTGTCGCCTTCGGCAATCCGCGCGGCGAGATAGGCTCCCGAGAAGGATGTGATCCTGACCGGCTCGGCGGTCTGTTTGGCATGCGCCGGCAAAGCCGAGATCGCCATGCCCGTCGCGATTGCCAGCCCCGTCAGCCAGCGCGCATATCCTTGCCGCATCATATCCCTTTCAGCCAAACGCCATCTCCGCGTCAGCGGGATCGCCGTAGACTCGATCTTTACAGGTAAAGCATGGCCTTTTTGGGGTCGTGCTTCAACCCGGCCCGAATTCACAATCGGGTCAAGCAATTAATAAACCATGCCGAAAGGGGTCGCACGACCGCATTGCGACAATCCGGCAATGAGAAACCGGCGTCACGGCCCTGAAACTCAGGACGTTTGCGAAAGCCTTGCGTCGAGCGCCTGCATTGCGACGGTGACAAGATCGTGCAGCCGCTTTTTCGGCACGCCGTCGCGTGCCTGCACCGAAAGGCCGTGCATCAGCGTGGCGTAATAGTCGCCCAGCGTCTCGGCGTCGGTGTCCGGCTTCAATTCGCCATCGCGCACCGCTTGCTTCAACCGCTCGACGATCGATGCGGTACGCGCCAGCCGGTGCTCCGCCAGCCATTGCAGCACGGCGTCATTTTCGACGGCGCAATTGGTGGCGGCCGTCACCACCATGCAGCCCTGCGGCCGCCCCGGCCTTGTATAGATTTCGACGGCGTCGCGAAGCATGCGCTCGATGACGTGCCGGACGTTTGGTTCTTCCTCTAGCGCCCGCGTGGCAAAGCCGCCCTCATTGGCCTCGTAAAGCGCAACCGCTTCGCGAAACAGGTCCTCCTTCGAGCCGAAGGCGGCATAAATGCGCGCCGATGCGAGGCCAAGCGCCGATACGAGATCGGCCATCGAAGTGCCCTCGTACCCACGCCTCCAGAAGGCGTCGCGGGCTTTCTCCAGCGCCTGGTCGCGGTCGAATTCCCTTGGCCTGCCTGCCATGGCGGTCTCCAATTTTTGTCGATCAACAAATAATCCGCTTGACTTCGGATTGCAAATCTCAATTCTTTGTCGATCGATAAATAATTATCGACAAGGAGCCGACATGAGTTCACTCGATCAAGGCGCGCCGCTCGGGGCGATAACGCAAGGAGCAAGCAGGGCGAAACATGGCGCAACGCTGGCGCTCCTCGCCTTCGCGCAGCTCATCATCTCGCTCGACCTCAACATCGTCTTCGTGGCGTTGCCGGAGATCGGCGCCGGCCTGGGATTTTCAGGCCAGACGCTCCAGTGGGTGGTCAGCGCCTACACCGTGTTCACCGGCGGCTTCCTGCTGTTCGGCGGCCGGGCCGCCGACCTGATCGGCCAGCGCCGCGTCTTCATGTTCGCGCTCTGGCTCTACGCGCTCTCATCTCTGGTCGGCGGCCTCGCCTGGTCGCCGGAAATCATCATCGCGGCACGCGCCGTTCAAGGCATCGGCGCCGCGTTCCTGTTTCCGGCGACGCTGTCGCTGATCAACCGTCTGTTCGCCGAGGGACCGGAACGCAACCGGGCGCTCGCCGTCTGGGGCGGCGCAGGCGCCAGCGGCCTGACGCTCGGTTCGCTTGCCGGCGGGTTTCTGACCAGCGCCTTCGGCTGGCCGTCGGTCTTCTACGTCAACGTGCTGTTGGCCGGGATCGCCATCATCGCGGCTTTCGCCATCATTCCGCGTGACAGCAAGCCGCACGAGCAGCGCAGCTTCGATCTGCCGGGCGCACTGACCGTCACCGCCGGCGCGACGCTGCTTGTCTTCACCCTGGTTCAGGGGCCCGAATATGGCTGGGGCTCGACCGCAATCATCGTCAGCGCGGCACTGGCGGCATTCTTCCTGATCGCCTTCACCGTGATCGAGGCCAACAACGCCGATCCGCTGATGCCGCTGCGCCTGTTCCACAACCGCAGCCTTGTCGCGGGCATGACGATCACCTTCCTCTACATGGCCACTTTCGGAGCGCTGCCCTACTTCCTCACCGTGCTGCTGCAGAACGTGCACGGCTTCACCGCCTTGCAGACGGGCCTCGCCTTTCTCGTGCCGTCGGTCGCCATCGCCACCGGCACGCAAGCCGGCGAGCGTCTGGCGACGCGCTTTTCGACACGCTGCACGCTGGTCGGCGGCATGATCGTCGGCGCGGTCGGCACAGCATTGATGGTATCAGGCGCGACCGCGGAGAGCAGCTATCTGTCCCTGGTACCTGGCCTGATCGTCTCCGGCGTCGGACAAGGCATCGTCTGGACCGCTATGTGGATTGCTGCCGCTTCCGGTGTTGCCCACGACCAGCAAGGCGTCGCCTCGGGGATGGCTTCGACGACGCTCAATGTCGGCAACGCCATCGGCATGGCCGTGCTGATTGCGATTGCGAACAGCCAGATCGGCGAATTGTCAGGCGACGCCTTGAAGATCGCCGTCGCCGACGGCATCCGGGTCGCCTTCTGGCTCGCGGCGGCGGGCATCGTCGTCAGCCTGCTGGCAGCAATGGTGCTTCCGGCAAAGGCGCGATGAGAACAGGCGGCGTCCCGGCCTCGCGCCGCGACGCCTCTCAGTTCACCCGGCTGATGCAGAAATCGATGACGTCGATCAGCGCCGATTTCTGCGGCGTCGCCTCGAGCGGTGCCAGCGCGTCACGGGCGATCTCGCCGAAATGGCGGGCGCGCCCGATGGTGTCGGCAATCGCGCCGTGGCGGAGCATCAGGCCGATGGCCTTCTCCAGCCCGGCATCGTCGGCAGCATTGTCCTCGATGGCGCGCTTCCAGAAGCTGCGCTCGGCCTTGGTGCCGCGCCGATAGGCGAGGATCACCGGCAGCGTCACCTTGCCCTCGCGGAAATCGTCGCCGACATTCTTGCCGAGATCCTTGCTGGTGCCGCCATAATCCAGCGCGTCATCGATCAGCTGGAAGGCAAGGCCGAGATTCATGCCGTAGGAGCGGAGTGCTGCGCGATCGTTGCGCGTCGCCTGGGCGATGACCGGGCCGACCTCGGCGGCGGCTGAGAACAGCGCCGCGGTCTTGGCCTTGATCACCGCGAAATGCTCGTCCTCGGTGGTTTCGAGGTTTTTGGCGGCGGCAAGCTGCATCACCTCGCCTTCGGCGATCACCGAGGCCGCACTCGACAGGATGTCGAGCGCCTCCAGCGAGCCGACATCGACCATCATGCGAAAGGCCTGGCCGAGCAGGAAATCGCCGACCAGAACACTGGCCTGGTTGCCCCAGATCATGCGCGCCGTCTTCTTGCCGCGCCGCATGCCGCTTTCGTCGACAACGTCGTCGTGGAGAAGTGTCGCCGTGTGCATGAATTCGACCGATGTGGCGAGCTTGACATGGCCGTCGCCGGAATAGCCGAACATCTGGGCGGCGGCGAGCGTCAGCATCGGCCGCAACCGTTTGCCGCCGGACGAGATCAGATGGTTGGCAATCTCCGGGATCATCTCGACATCGGAGCCGGCCTTCGACAGGATCAATTTGTTGACGCGCCCCATATCGGCAGCAGTCAGGTCGATGAGGTCCTTGATCGAAGCGGCTTCGCGCTTCCCGTTTTCAATGTTGAGAACGACACCCACGGCAAAACTCCCAACCTCGATATGCACGACGGCAACATGGTCCCTGGACAGACTCTAGGGTGTCACCCACCGGCGCGGCAAGAGGCGAATTGGCGCGCCGGCTCTGGTACATGATCACGCCTACGTTTACATCAACGCCGCAAACTGCGAGTTTCATCCGATGATAGAGCTCATCCGCACCAACGACGCCGTCATCATTTCGTTTGTCGAATCGCTGATGCGCGATGCCGGTATCGGCTGTTTCGTCGCCGACCAGAACATGAGCGTGCTCGACGGCTCGATCGGCATCCTGCCCCGCCGTGTCATGGTAGACGCCGACAAGGCCGATGCGGCACGGCGCATCCTGACGGATGCCGGCATCGCCAACGAGATCCGCCAGAAATAATGTCCGCGTCGCCCGCTGCCCTTGTCCCGGACATGCCGGCCCATACGGTCGATGCCTTTCATCGCGGTCGCTTCTGGCTGGTGCAGCCGAGAAAGGCAGGCCATCGCGCCGGCATGGATGCGATGATGCTGGCGGCTGCCGTGCCGTCCTCCTTCGCCGGGCGGCTATCCGACTTTGGCGCGGGTGCTGGTGCCGCCGGCCTGGCGGTACTGTCGCGCTGCCCCGCTGCCGAGGCCGTGCTTGTCGAGCGTTCCCCGGAAATGGCGGCCTTCGCCACCACCACGCTTGCCCATCCCGGTAATGCGCATCTCAGCGATCGCGCCTCGGTGCTCGTCGCCGATGTCGCGCTTTCGGGCCGGGCGCGTACGGCCGCCGGCCTCGAGGACAACAGCTTCGATTTCGTTATCATGAACCCGCCGTTCAATGCCGCCGTGGATCGCGCGACGCCCGATCCGCTGAGAAAGGCCGCGCATGTCTCGGAGGATGGATTGTTCGACAGCTGGATCCGCAGCGCGGCCGCGGTGGTCAGGCCGGGCGGCGGGCTGGCCGTCATCGCCCGGCCGGAACAGCTCGGCGCCATCCTCGATGCCGTTGCCGGCCGCTTCGGCGACGCCAAGATGCTGGCCGTCCACCCTCGCCCCGAAGCGGCAGCGATTCGCATCGTCGTCCGGGCAGCACTCGGCGCACGCGGCAAACTGTCGATCCAGCCGCCGCTGATGCTGCATGCCTATTCAGGCAATGGCCCCTCGGAACGGGCAGAGCTGATCAATAACGGGCTGGCGTCGCTGTTCGGAGACTGATCCATTTTGATTGCCGGGGTGACGGCATTGCCGTTGGCCGGCGAATTCCTACATGCCTCAAGCAAATCGACCGGAGACCGCCCCCTCGTGAAACGCCTTTTCAACCGCCTGCTGCCGAAATCCTGGCGCTCCACCGTCGTAACCATTCCGGTCATCCGGCTGCACGGCACCATCATGCCCGGCGGCGGCCAGTTCCGGCCCAGCCTGTCGCTCGCATCCACCGCCGGTCTTCTCGAAAAGCTGTTTTCCTTCGACGCGCCGGCGGTCGCCATCTCGATCAATTCGCCAGGTGGTTCTCCGGTGCAGTCGCGGCTGATCTTCAGACGCATCCGCGACCTGGCGAGCGAGAAGAACAAGAAGGTCCTGGTTTTCGTCGAGGACGTGGCGGCATCGGGCGGCTACATGATCGCGGTCGCCGGCGACGAGATCTTTGCCGACCCGTCCTCCATCGTCGGCTCGATCGGCGTGGTGTCGGCCTCGTTCGGCTTTCCGGAGCTGTTGAAGAAGATTGGCGTCGAGCGCCGCGTCCACACCGCCGGCCAGAACAAGGCGGTGCTCGACCCGTTCAAGCCGGAAAAGAAGGAAGACGTCGAGCGCCTGAAGGCGCTGCAGCTCGAGGTCCACGAGACCTTCATCGATCTCGTCAAGGACAGGCGCGGCAGCAAGCTGAAGGACGATCCCGACCTGTTCACCGGCCTGTTCTGGACGGCCAAGAAGGGGCTCGAACTCGGGCTGGTTGATGCGCTCGGCGACATGCGCAGCGTGCTGAAGAGCCGTTTCGGGCCAAAGACCCAGCTGAAGCTGATCACCGCGCCGCGCGGCCTGTTCGGCCGCTTCGGCCTGTTCGGCTCGCGTTTTTCGGCGCCCGATATTGCCGCCGCCGCGGCAAGCGGCGTCATCGATGCGGCGGAAGAGCGCGCGCTGTGGGCGCGCTTCGGGCTTTGAAAAGCCGGTGAAAACGTCTAGCATAAATCATCAACCGACCCGACCGGCCGCCTTGCCGGCCTTGCGAGGGAGGAGTTTGACATGCCGCAGATCATTTTCTTCGCCGTCGTCGGCATTGCCGCCTATTTCGGCTACCGCTCCTTCGTCAGGGAAGCCGAGCGGGTGACCGCCAAGATACGTCTGGCCGAAAAGCAGACGGCCAACGGCACGATGGGAACACTGGTCAAGGATCCGAAGACCGGCGAATACCGTCTGGCCAAGGATTGACCGTCGTCCCCCTCGCGGCCGAGCCAATGAATTCCGGGGCCGGTATCCGGGCGTCGCATGCGCACGCCAAGATAAATCTCGCGCTGCACGTCATCGGCCGGCGCGCCGACGGTTATCACACGATCGAAAGCCTGGCTGTGTTCACGCGCTTTGGCGACCGCATCGAAACGGAACTTGCCGACAGCGATGGGTTTTCGATGTCCGGCAAATACGCCTCAGCGGTGCCGGCCGACGATAGTAACCTGGTGCTGAAAGCGCGCGACGCGCTGCGGCGGGAGGCCGGTCCCCAGCACGCGCCGGCTGTCGCCATCACGCTCGAAAAGAACCTGCCGGTCGCGTCCGGCGTCGGCGGCGGATCGAGCGACGCGGCGGCGGTGCTGCGCGCCCTGGTCCAGACCTGGGGACTTGATGTCGGCGATGCCGAACTGGCGCGGATCGGCCTGTCGCTCGGCGCCGACGTGCCGATGTGCATCGCCGCCAGACCGCTGATCGCCCGCGGCATCGGCGACGAGCTGACGCCCGTGCCGGATTTCCCGGCGCTGGGTCTGGTGCTCGTCAATCCCGGCACTGCCGTCTCGACGGCCGACGTGTTCGAGGCGCTTGGCCGCCGCGACAATGCGGGGCTGCCGCCGCTGCCGCGCAACCTCGACTTCCACAGCATCCGCAACTGGCTGGAGATCACCCGCAACGATCTCGAGCCTGCGGCGCGCGCTATCCAGCCCGCCATCGGCAAGGCGCTTTCCGTGCTCAACAAGGCCGGAGCCGGTTTTGCCAGGATGTCCGGTTCCGGCGCCACCTGCTTCGGCCTGTTCGAGACCGGCAATGTGGCCAAGCGCGCGGCGGTCGATATCCGCGGCCGCCATCCCGACTGGTTTGTCGCGGCGACGCGAAGCGTGACATCGAAGGCTGATGCCCATGGCCAGGATTGACGAGAGCCGCCCCTTCGTTCCCGTGCGCATCGCGGTACTGACCGTTTCCGATACGCGCAGCCTCGCCGACGACAAATCCGGGCAGACGCTTGCCGACCGCATTGCCGAGGCCGGCCATGTCCTGGCCGCCCGCGACATCGTCACCGACGACCGCGACAAGATCCGCGACAAGGTCCTGGGTTGGTCAAGAGACGAAGCGATCGATGTCGTCATCACCACCGGCGGCACCGGCTTCACCGGCCGCGACGTGACGCCGGAAGCGCTGGAGCCGATCTTCGAAAAGCGCATGGACGGCTTTTCCGAAGTGTTCCACCGCATCTCCTACGACAAGATCGGCACTTCGACGATCCAGAGCCGGGCAACCGGCGGCGTCGTCAACGCCACCTTCGTCTTCGTGCTGCCGGGCTCGCCGGGCGCCTGCAGGGACGCCTGGGACGGCATCTTGAAGCCGCAGCTCGACTATCGGCACATGCCCTGCAACTTCGTCGAGATCATGCCGCGCCTGGACGAACATTTGCGGCGCGGCTGAGGCGAGCCAAGGGGTCAGCCGGCTGATCCCTTCAGCGAATGACCGGCTCGCCGTGAAACCGGCGGCGCGACGGCGGCGACACGCCGAAGCCGACTTCCATCATCAGCCGCGGCGTGCGCGTCGGCACGGTACCCATATGGAAGCCGAACGGGTCCTCGACAAAGCCGAGACCGGCCTGCCCGGTCAGCGTGACCGGGCTCTGCTCGCCATAGACGCCCAGCACCTCTTCCGCCGAATGGCCGACCAGAAGCGTCAGCTGATGCTTCAGGATGCGGCGGTTGTGGGAGCCGCGGACATAGACATGCGGCCCGGTGTCGGCGTCGACCGGCACCAGGTAGAAAAAGAACTTCAGCATGCGCCAGTCGTCGAGGTCGAAATGGTATTTGCCGAGGGAGGCCATGTTCTTGTCGGCGTCCGAGACGCCACCGGTCGGAAAGCTCCACCAGATGCGGGTGGTGATCAGCTTGGCCTGACTGCCGAGATAGTGCGCCGCGACGTCGAGAAGCAGCGGATCGCGCTGCACGGCGACCGCCGCGCTGCAGTCGAGGACCCGCTCGAAGTAATGGCCGCTGAGGAGCGGACGGCCGAAATGCTTTTCGGCATCGGCGTGTTTTTCGGGCAGGAATTCCAGCCGGCGGTCGAAATTGCCGAAGCATGGCGTGTGCTCGGCGAAGCGGGCGATCTCCTCATGGATGGCGGCCGGCAGCATCAGGCCCGAATAGAGCCCCTCCGTCTGCAGCGCGCCAACGACGGCATCGCGATCGACGCCGGCGAACATCGTTTCACCGACATTGCGCGCCGGCGGAACGGGCTTCGCACCGCGCCAGTGCAGGCGCCGCGCCGGCATCGTGCGCGCCAGCATGAACATCGGCAGCCATGCCGGATTCTCGCGAAGGTCGGAAAGATAGGTCGGAATGCGGGCGGCGATGCGGCGCAGCGTACCGCCGTTGCGTGCGATCGCCTCGAGGCTTGCAGCGCCGGACTTGTCAGGGCTTGAAAGGGTCATCGGGGTCCTCAAAATGTCGAGGGAACAGCATCGACATTAGTCGTCGCCGCTCCGGCACACCCCAAACCCTATTCGCCCATATCGCTGGGAATGGTAACGCCCGGCCAGATTTTGTGCAATGCACAATAAGCGACGACCCGCCAGAAAATTTGCTTGGCCCCCGGACCGGGACGGTAAGCCGTCACTTCCGCGGCGCGACCCAGATCTCGGCGTGGAGCCTCCTGGTCGCCAGACCGCGGGCGATCGCTTCGGCGCTGCGGGCGTTCTTCGACAGCGCTGCGGCCTGACGCTTGCTGATCACCAGGCCTTCGGCGAGAGCGCGATTTCCGGCAAAGACGCGCGACAGGAACGGCGCGCGGCTGCCGCGTGCCCGCGAGAACCGCGCCGCCATGGTTTGCCTGGCGGTATGAGCAACGACCTCGTCGATCCAGCCCTCCCCCAGCCGCGCGCCCGGTTCCAGCAAAAGCAGCCAGTCGCCCTTGGCCTGCCTGATGCCGGCGGCGATGCCGCCGCTGACATAGTGGCAGCCGGCATGTTCGGCGACGCGGTGCGTCTGATCGGTCGAGCCGGTGTCGCAGACGAGAACGTCGCGCACCACGCCCTCGACGGCGCCGCCGATCAGCGAGGCGAGCGTGCGGGCAAGGCCCTCCTCGTCATTCAGGGTTTCGATCAGGACGCTAAGCATGTTTAGCCGAATAGCGGAAAGCGGTGGGCAGCGCCAGTTTTTGCGGCGCACCGCGAGAAAGTTCTTGCTTTGTTCTCATCGATGCGATAGGAATACATTCATGAGCAGAGCGATTCGACAGCGGGCGGACAGTCCCTGGGAGAGGGCCAAAATGGAACAGATCGTGCGTGCCGATATTGCAGCCTTCGGCGCTGGCAGGGCCGAGATAGCGAATGCGATGATCGAGCAGAGCGGCATGCGCGTCCGTCCGGACCGCAATCGCGGCAGGTCGGCGGGCATCAATCCGTCCGGCCGTTTCGAGCCGGTCAGCCGGCATGTGTTCGACGATGGCTGGAATTCGCTGGAAGAGCTGCCGCCGTTCAAGACCGAGGTACAGGTCGAGAAGCCGCGCACCATCATCACGCGCAACGAATCGCCCGACATCTCCTTCGACCGCTCGATCAATCCCTATCGCGGCTGCGAACATGGCTGCGTCTATTGTTTCGCGCGGCCGACGCACAGCTTCATGGGCCTGTCGCCGGGGCTGGATTTCGAATCGAAGCTGTTTGCCAAGCCGGATGCGGCGCGGCTGCTCGACAAGGAATTGTCCAGGGATAATTACCAGCCGCGCACCATCGCCATCGGCACCAACACCGATCCCTATCAGCCGATCGAGAAGCAATACCGGATCATGCGCGAGATCCTCGAAGTGCTGGAGGCGCGCGGGCATCCGGTCGGCATCGTCACCAAGTCGGCGCTGGTGACACGCGATATCGACATTCTGTCACGCATGGCCGAACGCGGGCTGGCCAAGGTGGCATTGTCGGTGACGACGCTCGACCGCACGCTGGCGCGCACCATGGAGCCACGCGCGTCGACGCCGACCAAGCGGCTGGAGGCGATCCGGCAGCTTTCGGATGCTGGCATTCCGGCCTCGGTGATGGTCGCGCCGATCATCCCCGGACTGACCGACCCGGAGATGGAGCGCATCCTCGATTCGGCGCAGGCAGCGGGTGCGCGCGAGGCCGGTTATGTGCTGCTGCGCCTGCCGCTGGAGGTCGCGCCGATCTTCAAGGACTGGCTGCTGCGCCACTATCCCGACCGCTATCGCCACGTCATGTCGCTGATCCGTTCGATGCGCGACGGCAAGGACTACGATTCGGAGTGGGGCAAGCGCATGAAAGGCTCCGGCCCGTATGCCTGGCAGATCGGCCGGCGCTTCGAGATCGCTGCCAAACGGCTCGGCCTCAATGCCGAGCGGCGCTCGCTGAGGACCGACCAGTTCGTCCCCGCAGCCAAGGCAACCGAGCAGCTGATGCTGCTGTGACAAAGCGTCTCGCGCCAGCCGCTTGAAGCGGCCGCAGCAGGCGAAAAGTCCCGTCCGGCCTGTCCTGTCCCCGGGCTTCCGACGGTAACCCTCCGGGTCCGGTGCCCCGCCCGACCCGGAGGGGACTTGCGGAGAATCGGAGCCGATGCGAACCTCGCCGCACCATGGCTCGCCCGCGTTCCGATTCTCCGCTTCTCTTCGAAATCGTCGAGAAACCCGACTTCTCGTTCGAGACGAGGGCGATGGCCGAAGGCCTTTGGCCGGTGGCTGGGATGGACGAGGCCGGCCGTGGCCCGCTCGCCGGGCCGGTGGTGGCGGCAGCGGTGGTGCTCGATCCCGCCAACATCCCCGACGGCCTCGACGATTCCAAGCGGCTGACGCATTTGCAGCGTGAGGCGCTGTTCCTGAAAATCCTCGGCTCCGCGCTCGCCGTATCGATGGCGTCGGTCAGCGCCGAAGGCATCGATGCCTCCAACATCCTCAAGGCCAGCCTGGAGGCGATGCGCCGTGCCGTGGCAGGCCTGTCAATCCGGCCGAAGCTGGCGCTGGCCGACGGCCGCGACGTGCCGCCTGGCCTGCCCTGCGAGGGCAGAGCGCTGATCAAGGGCGACCAGCGCTCGCAGTCGATCGCCGCAGCCTCGATCGTCGCCAAGGTGATGCGCGACCGCATGATGTGCGGCTGCGGCAGCCATCATGCGCATTACGGCTTCGAGTTGCATATGGGCTACGCCACTGTGCGCCATCGCACGGCGATCGATCTGCATGGACCAGTGGCGCGGCTGCACCGCGCCTCCTTCGCGCCGTTCCGGTTCGGCGGCACCGAGGTGCTCGAGGAAGAGGGTTTTTCGGGCCTGGATTGAGCGATCCGGCCAGGCGTAATCTCCCCCTTGAAGGGAGATGGCCGGCAGGCCAGAGGGGGTCGCCTCGCGTGAAGCGCCAACCTTCTCTTTCATCCCACATGGCGTCGCGCCAGGACGTACCGACCCCTCTGTCGCCTTCGGCGACATCTCCCCCTCGAGGGGGGAGATTTGCGCTCTGCCGCTTTCGCTAACAAAAAAGCCGCCAGGTTTCCCAGGCGGCTTCGATGAATTTCTCGACGAAGTCGCTTAATTCAGCTTCGACTTCAAATCCTGCAGCGAGGCGTTGAACAGGTCGGCGCCGGCCTTGGCGTCCATCTTGCCGGCCAGCAGCGCGCGCGCGGCTTCGACCGCGATATCGACGGCGCTGGCGCGCACTTCGCCGATCGCCTCGCGCTCGGCCTGGCCGATCTTCTGCTCGGCCAAGGCGGTACGCCGGGCGACATAGTCCTCGGTCTTCTTGTGCGCCTCGGCGGCAAGCATGTCGGCTTCGCGCTTGGCGGCGGCGACGATGGCTGCGGCCTCCTGCTCGGCTTCCTTGCGCTTGCGCTGGTATTGGCCAAGCAGCTGCTGGGCCTCTTCGCGCAACCGGCGCGCTTCCTCGAGCTCGGAGCTGATCTTGTCGGCCCGCGCATCGAGCGCCTTGGCGATCATGCCCGGCACCTTGATGTAGATGGCAATGCCGAGGAAGATTACGAGGGCGACGGTTGCCCAAAGCGTCGCGAGAGATGTGGCGTCCATGATGCGCTCCTCACCCGGCCACGGATTTGACGGCGGCCGCGATTTCGGCCTTGCTGGCCTTGCCGCCGACAAGCGCCTCGACGATGGCCGAAGCGGTGTCCTCTGCGATGGTGCTGACTTCCTTCATGGCGTTGGCCTTGATGGAAGAAATGCGCGCCTCGGCCTCGCCAAGCTTCTGGTCAAGCGCTGCCTCGATCGTCTTGCGGGCAGCTTCGGCTTCCGCCTTGGCCGCATCGTTGGCCTGCTGACCGATCGCATTGGCCTTGCCCTTGGCTTCCGCCAATTCCTGCTCATAGGCGGCAACGGCGGCGTCGGCCTCGCTTTTCAGCCGGGCAGCATGATCGAGATCCTGCGTGATGCGGTCGTTGCGAACGTCGATGATGCCGCCGACGCGCGGCATCACTACTCGCTTCAAGAAGAGGTAGAACAGCCCGAAAGTGATTGCCAGCCACAGCAGCTGTGACGGGTACGTCGCCGGATTGAATGGCGGGAACGTGCCATGCGCCTCGGCAGGCACGCCGGTGGCGGCGTGCGTTTCGCCTTCCGTTGCGGCGGGCGCGGACTCTTGCGCAAAGGCAGATGTCACAAACATGGACTATCCCCGAAATTCAGACCCGCCGCAGGATCGCGGCCGGCCTGTTCAATTCTTCCCAATGTTCAGCCGAACAAGTATTCAGCCGAACAGGGCGAGAAGCGCGATGAGAAGCGAGAAAATACCAAGCGCTTCGGTCACGGCGAAGCCGAAAATCAGGCGGCCGAACTGGCCGTCGGCGGCCGATGGGTTGCGCAGCGCGCCCGCCAGATAGCTGCCGAAGATGTTGCCGAGGCCAATGCCCGCGCCGCCCATGCCGAGGCATGCGATGCCGGCGCCAATGTACTTTGCTGCTTCTGCGTCCATTTATTCAACTCCTTTGGATCTAAAATTCCGTTGCGATTCCATCCGGCGGCAATGCCGGAAACCTTGTCAGTGCCCGGGATGCAGGGCGTCGTTGAGATACATGCAGGTCAGCACGGCAAAGACGTAGGCCTGCAGGAACGCGACCAGCAGCTCCAGCGCCGTCAGCGCCACGGCCATCGCCAGCGGCAGAACTGAGCCCGCTACGCCGACCGCGCCGAGCGCGCTCAGGCTGACGACAAAGCCCGAGAACACTTTCAGCGTGATGTGACCGGCGAGCATGTTGGCGAACAGACGAACCGAGAGGCTGACCGGACGCGAGACGAAGGAAATCACCTCGATAAGCACCACCAGCGGCAGCAGGTAGATCGGCACGCCATGCGGGACGAACAGCTTCAGGAAGCCAAGGCCGTGCTTGGTGAAGCCGTAGACGACGACCGTTCCGATCACCAGCGCAGCGAGGCCGAAGGTGACGATGATGTGGCTGGTGATGGTGAAGAAATACGGGAACAGGCCAAGCAGGTTAGCGACAAGCACGAACATGAACAGCGAGAACACGAAGGGGAAGAACTTCATGCCTTGCGTGCCCGCGGCGTCCCTCAGCATATTGCCGACAAATTCATAGGCCATTTCCGAGACCGACTGAAGGCGGCCCGGGACGAGACTGCGGCTCGACGTGCTGAGGTAGAGAAACGCCGATGCGACAGCAACCGTCGCAAGCATGAACAGAGCCGAATTGGTGAAAGACAGGTCGTAGCCGCCGATGTGAATCGGAATGATCGGATGGATCTGGAACTGGTGGATCGGATCGACCTTGTCAGCAGCCACTTTAAAATCCCCATCAAAGCCGCAGACGGCTTCAGTATCCTGTTCAATGCGCCGGCATGCGGCGCCTCAATTCATTCTTTCGGATCGCGCGGTTTGTCGCCCGTTCCGAATTCCGACACAAGCCCGGCTGAACGCAGGACATTGAGCACGCCGGCGACAAAACCCAGCAGCAGCCCGACTATCAGACCCCATGGCGATGTCCCCGCCACGCGATCGATAAACCAGCCGAGAGCCGCACCGACCACTATCCCGGCGATGAACTCGCTGGACAGCTTGAGCGCCTGGCCGTACCCGGCCACACTGCCCGCTTTCGCGTCGTCTTTCCCCTCGAGCCGATCCGGCCGCCTTGTCGCAAGCGATGCTTCAAGGTCGCGCCGGCGGCGCTCAAGATCGTCGTCGCGGATGTCGGCTTCATGCTGCTTGCCGCGGCCGGTTTTTCCGGTTCCGTCTGGCCCATTCTTGTCGGCCACGCAACCCCCCTGCCCGGTCAGACCGTCACCGTCCGTCCGCTTCTTAAAGTCGCCGGCAACATAGTTAGAGGGTCCGCGCCCGTCAAGCCACGGGCGGACGTTCAAGCTCAAGTATTTTTTCGTTATAAATCAGCTGCTTGCCCGGGTGCGACATCGTGCCCGACGCAGTCCCCGGCGGGCTGTGGCCGAATCCTCACGGCGATGCGTCTTCGATCGGCCGCTCTCCCGCGAAAGACGCAACGGCTGCCCGAGCACTCAGCTCCAGCCGCCGCCATAGGTGCGATAGAAGATATGCAGGCCGATCCTGGTCATTTTCTTCATCGTCCGCGCCCAGCCCGGATGGACGTAGTTGGCGTAATAATGCGTCGACGAGCCGACTTCCGGAATGAAGATCTTGCCGGCAGTGACGGCCATGGCGACATCCTGTGCGGTCTTGTAGGCGGCGGGGTTGTCGATGCGCTTCTTCCTGCCATCGCAGG
Organism: Mesorhizobium sp. ISC25; assembly: GCF_042295465.1. Taxonomy (NCBI): domain Bacteria; kingdom Pseudomonadati; phylum Pseudomonadota; class Alphaproteobacteria; order Hyphomicrobiales; family Phyllobacteriaceae; genus Mesorhizobium; species Mesorhizobium sp. ISC25. The sequence goes on from NZ_CP135441.1 coordinate 3,009,653, forward strand.
CGAAGGAAAACTGGCAGCGGTTAAACCAGTTGTCGTTCTGGTAGACGACGCCGCAGATCGAGTTCGGGTAGGCCGGGTTGCGGACGCGGTTGAGGATGACCTGGGCAACGGCGGCCTGGCCGCGCACGGATTCGCCGCGCGCCTCGAAATAGATGCCATTGGCAAGGCAGGCCTGCTCCGGTTTGGAAAAGACGCTTGCCGGCAGCGGCGTCTGCATCCACGAATGATCGCCCTTGCTCAGCGGCGGAATGAAGCGGCCGTCGTTCGGGTCCTCGTCCTGCAGCAAGGCCTCGAACGGCGACGCCTTGGCGTAATCGGGGGCGGACGAGGCATAGGCGGTCGCCAGCACGTCGGGATGATCATTGTTGACCAGCGCGGCAAGCATCGCCGGCACGCCGGGATCCGGCTTCTTGTCGATGCGCGCGTGGAAGGCGGCGGCGATCTGGATTTCCTTGCCTTTGATCTCGGGCTTGGCGAAAGCCATCCTCAGGCCGCTGTCCATGCTCGGGCGGAGCAGCGAAGAGGTGCGCTCGAAGATCGAGCCGGCGTTGAAGTTCTTCGGCGGCGAGACGGGCGAGACCTGGATGATGCGGCCCTTCTTGTCGGCGCGCATGATGCGGTTCTCGTCCGGCGTCGTGCCGGCGCTGCCGCCCTTGCCGCGAAACGAAACGGTGCCGATGCCGGGCAATTGCACACCGGAGCCGGAGAGCGAGCCGGTGCTGCTGGAATCGAGGAAGGGCATTTCGGCGGCGTGAACGGAGCCGGCGACGGATTTCTCGACATAGGCGTTCCAGCGGACGCTCGGCGCCTCAAGGCCGGAGACCAGGCTGGTCATGTCCTGATAGGCAACGACAGTCGGAAAGCCGACCCAGATGCCAAGGCCAATAACGAGAGGAGACAGGAAGGAACGCTTTTTCTCACCGGCGGCGGCGACAAGCCGCGTCAAAACACGTCGATGCACGGAACTCTCCAGAAACGCAACGGACCCCACTGGAGAGCTACAATGATGCATTAACCTTGATGGGGCGTTAACAGCTTAGAACGTTGTTTTCCCATCTCGTGTCGAAGTCAGGCGCTTTTGCGGCCATCGCTTGACGGAAGAAAGATCGGCCAGGCGATCAGCGCGCAAATAGCCGCACCCAGCCAGACGCCTGCCCATGAGCAGAGCACGAGAAGCCCCGGAATGGCGATCGGCACCAGGAAGAAGGCGATGAAGACCAGGCTGTTGGCAAGGCCGAGCGCCGTTCCGGCCTGGCTCGCGCCGGCGAGCGTCGCAAGCTCGGTGTAGGCGACGCCGTGCCAGGAGGAGACGCAGATGCCGGCCACGACCAGCACCGCAACGATCGCCGGCGACAGCATCGGCACTTGGCCTGACAAGAATTGGGCCGCCAACAAGACGAGCGCCGCAAGCACGGTGAACGCGGCCACGCTCAGCATGCTGCACAGACGCAGAAACGGCCGGCGGTTGCCGTGACGGTCGGTGTAGCGGCCGCTCCAGACGCGCATGACCATGGCGCCGACCTGCACAGCAGCCAGGCTGGCGCTGATCACGGCTGTTCCCATGCCGGCGAAATCATGCAGGAAGACGGAAGCAAAGGTGAGCACCGCCACCTGCGGAAAGCATAGCAGGCCGATGGCTGTTGCGATGCGCCAGACGGCCGGGTTGCGCAGCGGCGCCGGGCCGGCCGGCAATGCCGTGCTGCTCGAATGCGCGCCGTCATGCGCCGGCGGCTGATGCAGCCAGCGCCAGGCGAGCGAGGTCGAGACGGCGGATGCAACCGCCAGAAGTCCGAAGACCGCCGTGAAGCCATGGGCTGAAGCGAGCGATGGCAGCACGAGCGCGCCAAGCCCGCCGCCAAGCGGCACCGCCGTCTGCCTGATGCTCATGGCAAAGCCGCGCTCGCCTTCGCCGAACCAGGCCATGATGGCGCGGCCGCTGGAGCCGTTGACGCTGCCGCCGAGCAATCCGGTGACCAGCAGGGCAGCGGCGAGAAGCGCGATGCTGGGAATGTGGGCCGGTGACGGCACAACCAGCGCGGCCATGACAAGCAGCCAAACCGCGGTTGCACCGAGCCCGGTCAGCAGCACGCGGCGGTCGCCCCAGCGATCGGTCAGCAGCCCCCACGGCAATTCGCTCAGCGCCACGCCCAGGCCGAGAAGGCCAAGCGCCAGGCCGAGTTCGCCATTGGAGAGATGATAGCCCGAGCGCAGGAACACCGCCGTCGCCGGAATGCCGGAGAAGGTCGCGGAAAAGCAGGCATTGGCGGCGACGCCGATGCCCAGCACCTTCCAGCGATGATTGGCTCGAAGTGCCGCCGCTTCTGACGGGGCGGCAACGGCGCCTGGGCGAAGCGGTTTGCAATCTGGTCCTGTGGCGATAGCGGACATGGTTCAGCTCCTGCCTGGGCTGGTTGCGTTCGGTCTTGACGCGCTGTCCCTACCGCCATAGCTTCGTACTGAATATCAGGAAGTTTTTGACGTAATGTCCCAAATATCAGGATTATCGCTATGCGACGTGTGACATTCGATCTCGACGTGCTGCGCAGCTTCGTCACCGGCATGGAGTTGGGCAGCTTCGCCAAGGCCGCCGACCGGCTCGGCCGCTCGACCTCGGCAATCAGCGCACAATTGAAGAAACTGGAAGAGCAGGCGGCGACGCCGATCTTCCGCAAATCGGGGCGCGGTCTGGCGCTGACGGACGCGGGCGAGACCATGCTCGGCTATGCGCGGCGGCTGATCGAGCTCAATGATGAGGCCGCCTCCGCCATCCACGATGTCGAGCTGGAGGGTTGGGTGCGGCTTGGGCTGCAGGAGGATTTCGGCGAGGCGGTGCTGCCGGAGGTGCTCGGGCGCTTCGCCCGCGCCCATCCCAAGGTCAAGATCGAAGCCAGGATCGCACGCAGCCATGAGCTCGCCGAACGGATCATTTCGGGCAACCTCGATATCGCGCTTGCCTGGCACAATGGCGCGACGCTGCCTTACAGCCGGCATGTCGCCGACGTTCAGATGCGCTGGATCGGCCCGGCAAAACAGATCGAGACCAGCCTGCGCGAAGGCGAGCCGTTACCGCTGGTGGCGCTCGAGGCGCCGTGCCTGCTGCGCAGCGTGGCGACCGAAACGCTGGACCGTGCCGGCCTGTCATGGCGGATGGCCTTCTCCAGCCCGAGCCTTGGCGGCATCTGGGCAGCCGTCGCCGCCGGGCTCGGCCTGACGATCCGCACCGATATCGGCCTGCCGGCCACCGTCAGGGCAATGACGCCGGAGATCGCCGGGCTGCCCGCTTTGCCCAAGATGGCGCTGTTCCTGCATCGCAAGGAGGCCGAGCCCGACCCGGTAGCGGCGCGGCTCGGCGACATCCTGCTGCAGGCGGCGCTGGAAGCGTTGCCGGGAAATGCTCGGGGAATGAGGGGCTGAGAGACGTCGCTTAGACACCAGGTACCAGCGTCGCGTTCCGTCACACCCCCCTCTGTCCTGCCGGACATCTCCCCCTCAAGGGGGGAGATTGGCTGTCACGTTGGCTTTCGCCAATCTCAGACGCTGGGAAAAAGGCGCGGGGGAGAAGCTGCCAATCTCCCCCCTTGAGGGGGAGATGCCCGGCAGGGCAGAGGGGGGTGCTGGCCCGCCAGCGCTGCATAAGCTTCCCCTCAGTGGCGCTTCTTCGCCCTGCTGGCAAAAGGATTGTCCGAGGTGCGCAAGGCGATGCGGATCGGCACGCCTGGCATGTCGAAGGCTTCGCGCAGGCAGTTCGAGAGGTAGCGGACAGAGGATGCGGCATCGCGTCCGGCCGTGAGCAGGACACGACGAAGCCCGGCGGCCGCGTCTTGGCCTGGGTTACATATTTGATCTTCAGCCGGCGTCCGGCGACGGCGGGCGGTCTCTTGCTTCAATGAGGTTTTTCGGTGGCGTGCTGCGGTCAGGGGCTAATTCCCCGAGGGCCCCGGCGTAGCTGAATCTGGCGGGTACCGCAGCATTTCTTGAACTTCATACCTGAACCGCAAGGACATTGATCATTGCCGCCGCGTTGTAGCCGGCCTACCAGGGGCAGCAGCGCTGCGGAAGGCAGGAGCGCTGCCGCAAGGGCAGCCAACTTGGCCGAGATTCCCGGTACGACGAGGCGACGACCGGATTTGAACCCTCGCCACGCCCGTTCGGCCACATACTCCGGATCCACCTTGGGCAAGATGTTGAAGAGCACCGTCTGATTGGCGCCTGACCTTGCGAGAAACTCGGTCGACACCGGGCCTGGTGCAACGCATGTGACCGTCACACCGGTTCGGCGCAATTCTTGGTGAAGCGCTTCTGAGAAGAAGCGCACGAAAGCTTTGCTAGCGAAGTACAGAGCCATATAAGGCCCGGGAACGAACCCGGCCACGGAACTGAGATTGAGCACCCCGCCCCGTCGGCGCGCCACCATTCCCGGCAGAAAATGGAGGGTCAGTTCTGTGAGGGAATGTATGTTGAGATCGATGATGCCGAGTTGACCATTAATAGGCAGCGCCGTCGTCGCGCCCCGCAGGCCATAGCCGGCGCTGTTGACCAGGACATCACAGACTAGGCCGTGTGCCGACAGAAAGCCCTCCAGGCGCGTTGGCGCATCGCCTGCCACGAGATCCAACTCGAGCGTGAATGCCTCGCCACCCCTCTCCCGAACCTCAGACGCCGCAGCGGCCAAACCCTCGGGCGAGCGGGCAACCAGCACAACCGCACCGCGCTCCTGTGCAGCGACGCTCGCAATTGCCCGGCCAATTCCACCCGAGCCGCCAATCACGACGATAGCTGGCCGGAATTCACAGTGCGAAATCATGTCGCGTTCCTCTGTCTTGCAGGAGCGGCAACACTTTGACCGAGCAGCACCACTTCATTGGCGACAGTGCCGTTCAGGATTTTTTCAAATCTCTCCAGTGCACGTGCGACGTTCGCTCCATCCATTACCCGGTGATCGTAGTGGATGCGGACATTCACCGATCCGTCTTTGCCGATCGGACCGTAGTTGAGAAGCGTGGTCAATGGTGTCAGCGGGTTGAGTGATTCCGCACCGAGACCAGAATAGACGGACAGTTGGAAGGTACCGAAGTAATTTGCCCTTTGCCGGGCGATGTTCAACCCTAGCCACATAAGCAGCCACCTGACTGGCGCGGGCGCACCTGCCATCCGCAAGGCACGCCGGAACTCCGGGACCTCCAGGATCGGCCGTGATCGAGCCGCGTGGATGGATCCCTCAAGTTCCGTGATGGAGTAGCGCTCCGGGCGCTTGATGCAGCTCAGCAGAACGGCCGGCTCGCCATCATATTCGCGCTCGTGGGCAATCGAGGCTACGCTTGCCGGATACTCGTAAAGCTGCGGCCAGGGCAACTTGACATAGGCGCGCCGCAGTTCCGGCATCTCTAGGGCGAGAAGCGCATATCCTTTCAGGAAGATCGCGGTCCACGAGGGCCTGGTCTGCTGCCCCGTTCGAGCCGTTACGAGGGGGCCGAGGTTCATCTGACGCTGCACCGCGACCCGTGGCACGCCGATCGAAAACCTCATCAGATCGCCAACAAGGCGCCGGGGCGCGGAAAGCTTGAGGGCTCGGCCTCGCATCAAACGTACCTCTAATAAAGATAAGGGAATATTCGCTTGGTCTTTTCCATATAGGCACGGTATTGCGGGCCGAAATTCTCCAGCATCATACGCTCTTCCTCGTCCACTCTCAGCAGGAAAAGGACTGCGAACCCAATCAAACCCGATATGCCCGCAATCCAGTTCGGCAGCAGAAAGACCTGGCCGAGGCCCATGAGCAGGAACGAGGTATACATCGGGTGGCGGACCAAAGCGTATGGTCCGGCGCAGATGAGTTCATGCCGTTCGCGGATCTCCAGCGTAATCGACCAGTTCCGGCCAAGTTCCTTGTGGGACCTGCGAAAAACCCATAGCGCGGAGCAGAAGATGATTGTGCCGAGAGCCACGGCCCACGCGCTGGCCGGGTGGTCAGCCGCTGCGGGCATGCCGGTGACAACATAGAAGGCAGGCAGGATTGCGAGGCCAAACAGAGCAGATGCAAGCCCGACGATGTCGGAACGTGAGCGGTAGCCAGTTACAATTCGCACGCGCCTTGCCCGGCGCTCGAAGGGATACCGGATCACGTACCAAGCAACGATGCCGATCACCCAGATGACCTCGCCAAGTGAGGCTGCCGCAATGCTCACTTCAGGTCACCAGCGCCCTTTCTGCGATCGCGACTGTAGCAGCTGCCCCTGAGTATGGCCACTTCACCCATCGCCTCGATTTCGTCACCGGCCGACCTTCAGGCGCAGCGATCCTCTCCGAGTTAGTCCGCAGACGCGAAAGCCGGAGGGGCAGTACCGATCGCATTCGGTCCCATTCATCCCTCGAATCTTGGTTATGTATTCATCTCCCGAAGCTCGGTTATGAATTGTTGCGGCCGGAGCTGAATGGCGGGAGTCTTATATCCCATGGAATGAGCGATGTCCGCCACGAAGCCGTTGCAGTTCAAGACCGTCGCCTGCCAGACATGCGAGCTCGCCTGCAGCTTGCGGATGTAGGCAACGACTTTGTCGTATTCGGCCCGGGTCAATATGATTTGCCAGCTTGCGGATCTGTATGGTTCTTCCAGATCACCGTCGCTCCACCCGGTTTCAGCTGGCACCGGCACGATATGGCCCAGAACATAGGGAACCGCACTGTTCGAAGCCGGGTGAAGGCCCGCGACTTGGGGATCGATCATTCTCCCGGCCCGGTCCAGGCGCCCAAAAACTGCGTAGGTGTGGCCGTAGCTTAGGGCGTAGCGGGAGCGGAACTCGATGAAGTACCGCTCGTCGTTTTTTTGAGGCGCAGCTCCGCCATCGGCATAAGATACGAAATTCGGCTGGGGCGGCAGGTCTTTCGTCTGACATGCCGCTGCCGGGAGGGCCACCAACGCCACAAGCAAGAGACGGCTACTTACAAGCGTCATCGCCGCGTCCATTCCCGAACTTCACAAAGCACAGACCTAATAACGACCTATGCCCGCCAACCGCGCCGTACGCTATGAAGCCGGCCAAAGCCCCGGCTGCGTATGTATGGGGAAGGGCTTGGCACCCCTTCCCCATACAAGCCGGTCCTTACTTAATCACTGGTTGCTCAACCGGAGCGGGTGCCGGAGCCTTACCCTTTCCTTTGCCGATCCAGTCGTTCGCGCAGCCGCTCAGGCTGGCAACGGCGAGCACAGCAACCATTGCAATCAATATCCTGTTCATCAAGCAATCCTTTCCCCGGGGGCGGAATAGCCTATAGAATCGCCACAACTAAAACGATATGCAGCCCCACCAAGTTAGCTGCGATCTACACCAACGCCTAGTGCAGAAATGACACAGTTGGCACCCGGTTGCCGGCGGCACCTTTGCGGTGACGTGCTGGCAGGGTTCACCATCCAACGGAGATCAGGCCTGCCCACCATCAAACAACCACCACCGTCGTGCCCAAAGGAGTACGGTCGTAGAGGTCAATGACGTCGTCATTTATCATACGGATGCACCCGTTCGATACCGCTGTGCCTATCGTCCATGGCTCGTTTGTACCATGTATCCGGAAGTGGGTGTCGCGCCCGTCGCGATAGAGATAAAGGGCACGCGCACCAAGCGGGTTGTTTGGTCCGCCAGGGACCCCCCCTGCATACTGCACCAGGCGCGGCTTGCGCTTCATCATGCTGTCGGTGGGTGTCCATGACGGCCAGTCCGCCTTGCGGCCGACGGTCGCTGTACCCTTGAACGAAAGTCCCTGCTCGCCGACGCCGACGCCGTAGCGCGTCGCCCACCCGTCCGTCTCGACGGCATAGAGAAAACGTTGCGAAGTATCGACGACGATCGTTCCGGCCGGCTCGTTTCCGTCGTACCGCACATGCTGCCGTCGGTAACGAGGATTCAGGCCACGCCTTGGTCCGAACGCGGATGAAATCGACGTACATCCGGAGATCATCAGAGCCAGACTACCCAGCACGAGCCCCCGGCGCGCAATGTGGTGTTCTTCCATTTCTACCTGCTAGGAAACTGGTCATCTACCGCCGCCCTCGTCTCTACCATTCCAAGGGCTGCGGGCCAAGTCTCGCTGTGTGGTGGCAAAATGAATTCACAGGATTGACAAGCGAATTGGAGCGAAACTTCTTGCGATGACCGTCTGCCTCTGTTCGGTTATGTCAAAAATGGGCATAGGACAGAGCCGATGAAGCCTGACTTCCATGGTAAAGTCGCGATTGTGACCGGCGCAGGCTCCGGAATAGGGGCGGCTGTTTCACGGCAACTCGCGCAAGAAGGAGCCGAGATTGTTGTCGCCGACCTTGATGCCGAGGCCGCGCACTGCACAGCCGCCGAAATAAGCTCGCAAGGAGGCAGGGCCTACGACTTTGCGGTAGATGTCACGGATGCGGCAGCAGTGGAAAAGCTGATCGAGTTCACTGTCCAGAAATGCGGCGGACTGGATATGGCGGTAAACAATGCAGGTATCGACGGCGTTCGAAAAGCAACGGCAGACTATCCGCTCGACAACTGGCACAAACTGATAAACGTTAATCTCAATGGCGTTTTCTACAGCATGAAGTACGAAATCGCCGCGATGCTGGATCGAGGCGGAGGCGCCATCGTGAACATGTCCTCCGTTCTCGGTTCCGTCGGCTTGCCAACTGCGTCCGCTTACACGGCAGCGAAACACGGGGTCGTTGGATTAACCAAGGTCGCGGCGATTGAATATGCTAGGATGGGCATCCGGATCAATGTCGTCGGCCCCGGCTGGATCGAAACGCCTCTTTTATCGGAGCAAATGGAGGCATTAGCCAGCCGGCGCATGGCAGGTCTTCAGCCGATGGGCAGGCGCGGGAAACCGGAAGAGGTAGCGGCTCTTGTATGCTTCCTCCTGTCCGACCAGGCCAGCTTTATCACTGGGAGCTACCATCTGGTGGACGGAGCTTACACCGCCCATTAGTGCAGAGGCTGTCCCACCCGCGCTGGGTACCGTCAGGGCGATGACGCCGCAGATCGGCGGGTTGCCCGCCCCGCCTGAGATGGGGCTGTTCCCGCATCGCAAGGAAGGCCGAGCCAGACCCGGTGGCGGCGCGACTTGCCGACATCCTGCTGCAGGTGGCGGTGGAATCGCTTACCCGAAAATGTGCAGGCGCTGCCCGCGAGCGGCCTGCGGAGCGTAGCCTGATGCTGGCGCCCAGAAGATGCGCAGGTCAGCGGCGCTTCTTCGCCCTGTTGGCGAAAGGATTGTCCGAGGTGCGCAAGGCGATGCGGATCGGCACGCCGGGCATGTCGAAAGCCTCGCGCAGGCTGTTCGAGAGATAGCGGACATAGGATTGCGGCATCGCATCGGGGCGTGAGCAGGAGACGACGAAGCCCGGCGGCCGCGTCTTGGCCTGCGTGACATATTTGATCTTCAGCCGGCGCCCGGCGACGGCGGGCGGCGGATGATGCGCCAGGATGCCTTCCAGCCAGCGGTTGAGCTTGCCGGTCGACACACGGCTGTTCCAAACTCGATGCGTCCTGATGACAGCATCCATCAGCTTGTCGAGGCCACGCCCGGTTTCGGCCGAGACCGGCACCGCCTGCATGCCGCGCGCCTGGGGAAGAAGCCGCTCGGTTTTTTCGCGCAGCTCGGCCAGCAACTCCTGGGGATGGTCGATAAGGTCCCATTTGTTGAAGGCGATCACCGGGGCACGGCCCTCGCGGATGATCAGGTCGGCAATCTGCAGGTCCTGCTTCTCGAAGGGAATGGTGGCGTCGAGCACAATGATGACGATCTCGGCAAAGCGGATGGCGCGCAAGCCGTCCTGCACCGACATCACTTCGAGCTTTTCGTGGATCCTGGCCTTGCGGCGCATGCCGGCGGTGTCGAACAGTTTTAAGCGGCGGCCATGCCAGTCCCAGTCGACCGAGATGGAATCGCGGGTGATGCCGGCCTCGGGGCCGGTCAACAGCCGTTCCTCGCCGATCAGCGCGTTGATCAGGGTCGACTTGCCGGCGTTGGGACGGCCGACGACGGCGATGCGCATCGGCTTGGTGTCGTCATAGCTCGGCTCTGCGTCCGGGTCGGTGATGTCTTCGCCGATCAGCACCTCGCTGGCGGCGATCTCCTCCTCACCGGCCTCTTCGTCCTCACCGAAGGCGCGCGCCTCGCCAAGTGCTGCGATCACCGCGTCGCGCAAATCGGGCAGGCCCTGGCCGTGTTCGGCCGAAACCGGGATCGGCTCGCCAAGGCCGAGCTCCCAGGCCTCCAGCATGCCGCCCTGGGCGCCGCGCGCCTCGGCCTTGTTGGCGACGACGACAACCGGCTTGCCGGACTTGCGCACGATCTCGGCGAACGTCTTGTCGTCGGGCATCAGCCCGGACTTGGCATCGATCGTAAAAAAGATCAGGTCGGCCTCGCGGATGGCGATCTCGGTCTGGGCACGCATGCGGCCGGGCAGCGTCGAGGCCGCCGCATCCTCGAAGCCGGCGGTGTCGATGACGTCGAAATGCAGATCGTAGAGCTTGGCGGCATGGACGCGTCGATCGCGGGTAACGCCCGGCGTGTCGTCGACAAGCGCCAGCTTCCTTCCCACCAGCCGATTGAAAAGGGTCGATTTGCCGACGTTAGGCCGGCCGATGATGGCGACTTTGAAGGTCATGGAATATCACGACACGCCGCCCGAGCCGCGGATCAGCTCGGACATCAATGTCGCCCGCTCGCGCGTGTTGCGCGGGGCGCCGTCATCCGCGGCGATCTGGTCGAACAGCTTCAATGCCTCCGCCGCCTTGCCTTCCTTCCAGGCGGCAAGGCCAAGCGCCTCGCGCGCAGTATGGCGAAGCGTGTTGGTGTCGGCGGTAAGCGCCTCGACGCGGCTGGAGACATCGGCGAAAGTGCCGTGGTCGACCAGAAGCAGAGCGGCCCTGAGGCGCGCCATGTCGCGAATGCCGGAGGGGATCTTGGTGTCGGCGGCGACCTCGTCGAAATCCTTGACGGCGGCGTCGACGTCGCCCTTGTCCGCCTTGACGGTTGCCGCGCGCATGCGGGCGAGCAGCGGATAGGCGCCGTAGCCGTCCTTCTCCAACGCCTCCAGGGCGGCAAGCGCCTCGTCGTTCTTGCCGTCATTGGCAAGCTTCAGCGCCTGCGAAAAAGCATCGCCCGAGCGGTTGGCGCGGGTCTCGTCCCAATAGCGGTAGCCGACGACGGCAGCGGTGCCAAGCACCACCAGCACGGCCAGCACGAGCAAGGCGGGACCGAAACGGTCCCACAGCGCATGCGCCTGGTCGCGACGAATCTCTTCGTTGACTTCGCGGATAAAACTGTCGTCCGACATGGATCAAAACCATTCATGCCCCGGCCGGGGCGGTTGATGAGCCCGCGTTTTAGCGAAATTTTGCCGGCATGGAAGGGGTTCGGCAGGAAAATCGCCTATTCACGAGGCAGTCGCCGCCAACTGCGGCCGTACAGGTCGATCGTACCCGTGCCATATTTCGCCGGTAGGCGGTGCTTCTACATTCCTTGATCCGGTCAGATGCCTTTGCCCCGTTTGTCTCGCGTTGTTGCGTTTTCGATCGCGTCGCTTGCTACCGGCGCGACTTTTGCCGACCCGCCGGCGGCGCCGGCAAAGCCGAAACAGATCGTCATCATCTCGTTCGACAGCGCCCGCGACATTTCGCAGTGGCAGCGCAGCCGGGCCTTGGCCGCGCGCACAGGTGCGCATTTCACCTACTTTGTCTCCTGCGTGTTCCTGCTGTCGCCCGAGACACGCAAGCAATACACCGCGCCCGGCAAAACAGGCGGCAAATCGAACATCGGCTTTGCCGCCTCCAAACAAGAAGTCGCCGACCGGCTCGAGCAGATCAACCTTGCCGCCTCCGAAGGCCACGATATCGGCAGCCATGGCTGCGGCCATTTCGACGGCAAAGACTGGAGCAAAGCCGACTGGCTGAGCGAGTTCGGCTCATTCAAGCATATTCTCGAAAACGCCTATTCGATCAACGGCATTGCACCTGAACCAAAGGGCTGGCGCGATTTCGCGCGCAAGTCGGTGGTCGGGTTCCGCGCGCCTTATCTGTCGGCAAACAAGGCGCTCTACGAGGCGCTGCCAGCGGCCGGCTTCCTGCTCGACGCAAGCGGCGTCTCGCGTGGGCCGGTTGAGCCGCCGACCGTCAACGGCATCACGCGTTTTTCGCTGCCGCAGATCCCGGAAGGGCCGAGCTCAAGGCGGGTGATCGCCATGGACTACAATCTCTATATCAGGCATTCCGGCGGCTTCGAGCGGCCGAGCATGGCGGAAGAGTTCACTGAGCGGACCTATCAAGCCTTTCGCGCCGCCTTCGATGCGCAATACCATGGCAAGCGCATCCCGCTGGAGCTCGGCTTCCACTTCACGCTGATGAACGACGGCGCCTACTGGAACGCGCTGGAACGCTTTGCCGGCGAGGTCTGCGTCAAAGCGGACGTCGAGTGCATCAGTTTTCACGACTACGTTTCGCGGCGAGGCGAACGGCAGGCGGCGGTGGGCGGCTGAGCCGCAGCAATCGCCGCCCGACTTTCTTAGCTTGCTGGCTGATCCTCAGGACGTAAGCCGGCTTGCTCACGTTCCAGATAGCGCTGGTCGATTTCGGGCAGTGGTTCGCCCTCGAGCGTCGCCTCGAAGGCGCGCAGGCGCTTGTAGATCGAGATCAGTTCCACGATCGTCGGCCAGGCATTCACCAGATACTGAAATGAAGATCGGACCTGCTCAAAGGAGTTGAGAATCTGGTTCAGAGCGCCGAGCTTGATTTTCCCCGCGACCATCGTAGGAACAAGAACAATGTATGGAAATATATTATCAATTTGTAGATAAAATATTCTAGCGACGTTAAAATATAAATAATGAAAGTATTTACGAAAATAGATGCTTCTTACACTTCTAAAAAGGTCAGCGACAGTTGGCGGTTGCGCGCGATCTTCATCGTCCTCACCATAGACTAATTCTTTTCGGTAGGCTGCTTCGACACGTTGGGTGCGGAACTCGAGACCCGGTAGCTTGATTCCTACCACTGCCAAGAAAGTAGTCCCGAAGAGCGACCAGAGGATTGCCACAACGACCAGGGAGTAAGGAACCGTGCCTATAATCGGCAGTTCCGTGACGTTCTGGGAGAGATGCAGCAGCACAGGAAGGAACGCAATCAGTGTCATGATGGACCCGACTAAACTTACGCCCAGATCCTCCATCGTGCTGGAGAAACGCATCGTGTCCTCTTGAACACGTTGGGATGCACCTTCGATGCGCCTCAATCTTTCCCAGTTGGTCATGTAGTATTCATTCATTGCGGTACGCCAACGAAATATCCAATGGCTTACAAAAAACCGGTTGAGGGCGCCAACCGTCACAGCCAGAAGCGCAATCCACATAATTGTCAGCAGTTGGATATAGAAATCCCACGGCGTCGTAGAGTACGGTGTGCCTAAAGCCTTCTGGATAAGATCATAGAAAGGGCCATACCAGTCATTGAAGGCGACATTTACCTGCACCTGGTAATAGATCACAAAGAGAATCAGTGAGGTGCCAAGGATCGACCAATTCCGCCATGGATGAGGTCGGTACCAGGCCCAAAAGCCGTAGAAAATGAGGACGACAGCCGCAAAATATATGTAGAACCAGAGAAATGGCTTCGACCAAAAGAGCGACACGCCAATGATCTTGTCAACGCCGGCGGCCATCGGGGGCAGTCCAAACACTGCGCCAAGTTGCTCTCCTCCAAAAAACCAGAACAGAACGGCCGCGAGGCTCCAGACGGCTACCGAAGAGAAGAAGAGCTTCGGCTGCGGAAAAAACGATACAAACACTGTGGGAAAATCCTCGGTCGATGCGCAAATCAGCGGGTTCAGCGCGCATAAAGTCACACATTAGTGGGAAAGCAAATGCCCGCTACCCGACGCCCGGTGCCGAGCAAGACCATAATCATGGCGATTTTGGCGCAGCCGTCCAGGCGATCGCGCCCGAGGCCAGCAGGACGGCGGCGGCCACGATCGAGGCAAGGAAAAAATTACCCGAGGCCTGCGCAAGCAGCCCGGCGACGATCGGGCCGATGATCTGGCCGAGGCCGAAGGCGGCCGTCATTACCGCCAGCATCCGGCGTGGTGCTTGCGGAGCAAGCTGCCTGCCCGTCTGCAGGCCAAGCGCGGTGATGGCGATGAAGGTGCCGCCGACGAGAAGGCCACCGAGCAGCGGCCCGGTGCGCCCGCCCATGACGACACTGGCGCTGACGCCGACCACCTCGACCAGGCACCCCAGGGCATAGGTGGCATAGAGCCCGATTTTAGCCGCGAGCTTCTGCCACAGCCAGACCGATGGGAAACCGGCAAGTCCGGTGACCATCCAGACCACGGCCTCGAAGACGCGGCCGCCGCCGCCCTGGCGGACGATGGCGACCAGGAACGTCGCCGTGACGATGTAGCCGAAGCCGAACAGGCCGTAGGCGACAATGATCTTCACCAGCGACGGGTCTTTCGATAGTGCCGGCTCGCTCCCGGTGGTGCTGTTCGCGGCCGAGGTGCCGCCGGCCAGCAAGGCAACGGCGGCAAAGCCGCAGGCCGAAATTACCGCGGACCACAGCCAGCCCGCAGCCCAGCCGGCATGTTCGGTGACGAGGACCGCCAACAGCGCCGAGGACGCCGCGATGCCGAGGCCGACACCGCCGAAATACAGCGCCTGCAGGTCGTTTCGCCCAGCCGCGGCGAGATGACCGAAAACGATGCTGGTCATGAAGACCAGCACAAAGGCGCTGGCAAGGCCGGCAAGAAAGCGGATCACGAGAAAGGCGGCCATCGTGCCGCTCAGGCCCATCAGCCCGGCAAGGATTGCGGTGGCGGCAAGGCCGGCCAGCATCAGCTGGCGCTCGCGGCCTTGCGCCCAGCCGCCGGTGGCGGCAAGCGCGCCGACGAGGTAGCCGAGATAATTGGCCGATGCGATCCAGCCGGCATCGGCCGGCGACAGGCCGAGCTCTTCCATCATGCCAGGCAGGATCGGCGTATAGACGAAGCGGCCGATGCCCATGGCGACGGCCAGGGCTATCATGCCGGCGATTGCCAGGCGCAAGGGTGAAGCGATGTTCATCGCGGTGCACCATAGGTGCGCCTGCCGGTGAGACAATCCGCCTTTTATTGGGCCAGAAGGGCTGCGCAGCCACGTCGGCGGCCGGCTCACCTGAAGTGCCAGCACGTCCTTGTTCAGCCGCAGCAGGTCCTTGGCGGGGCCGTCTCGAAGCGGGTACGACGCGCAGTCAGCCTGAACGGCATGTCGGCGAGTTGGCGCTCCGACATGGTGTCGAGCACGGGATGCGACAGCGGATCGGTCCCCCAGCTGGTGGCCCCGCTGTCATGCCGGTGTGGCTGCGTTCCGATCGGGGAAAAGGCGCTGAGCCATGATAAAATCTTCATCAGGTTTGCCTCCTCACTCTGAGTAGCCCACTTAGAATCCGGCATCCGGCAGTGTCTGGCAATTGAGATTTCAGCCGTTCGAGTTTAGAAAAACTGTATGGCTATGCTGAACCGCGTCCATCTCAACGGCTTGCGCGCCGTCGAAGCCGTCGCCCGCCTGGGCTCGCTTGGGGCGGCGGCGGGCGAGCTCAACGTCTCGGTCAGCGCCGTCAGCCAGCAGATCAACCGGACAGAAAAGCAGCTCGGCCGGGCGCTGTTCGAACGAACGCCAGCTGGCCTGGTGGCGACGGAATTTGGCACCGTCTTTACCGCGCGGCTCAGCGCCGGCTTCCGCGAGCTCGCACAGGCGGTCGCGCTTGCCGACGAGAATTCCGAGTGCACGCTGGTGGTTTCGGTGGCGCCGGCTTTCGCCTCGAAATGGCTGCTGCCGCGGCTGTCGCGGCATTTTGCCCGCCATCCGAACGTGCTTCTGCGCATCGATGCCTCGGTGCGGCTTGCCGATCTCGATCGTTCGGACATCGACGTCGCCATCCGGCTCGGCGACGGCAAATGGCCGGGCGGGCGCGCCGAATTGCTGCTGGCGCAGGAGGTGTTTCCGGTCTGTGCACCGGTGATCGCCAGCAAGCTGAAATCGATCGAGGACCTTGCTTTGACCTGTGCGATCACCGACGAAAGGTCGATGATCAGTTGGGAAAGCTGGTTCGAAGCCGCCGGAGTGGAGCCGGTCACCTTCATGAAGGGGGCGCGGTTCACCGATCCAATGCTGTGCCTGGAATCGGCGATTGCCGGTCACGGCGTCATGCTCGGCTGGCAGTTGCTGGCCGCCGACGCGCTGGCCGACGGCCGGCTTGTCGCGCCGTTCGGCGTACGCGCGCAGAGCGGGCTCGGCTATTGGCTGGTGACCTCGGCCAGCAAGAGCGAAAGCCGCAAGGTCAGGGATTTCAAGATCTGGGTGCGCCAAGAGATCGAGGCGACGATGGCGCAGTTCAGGTTGCTCGAGAGCGCCAGCTAAACCTGCTGGCACATCACGGTGGAAAGGTCGGTAGCGCCGGTCTATGTAAGAAACAGTCCCCAATCACGGCAGGCAGGATCATGACCACACATTCGCGCGGCGTTTCCGCAACCATCGACCCGGTGAAGCTCGACAGGCTGGCGGAGGTCGCCGTCAAGGTCGGGCTGCAATTGCAGCCGGGTCAGGATCTGGTACTGACCTCGTCTATCGCCGCGCTGCCTTTGACGCGGCGGATCGTCGAGCACGCCTACAAGGCAGGTGCGGGCCTGGTGACGCCGATCTTCAACGACGACGAGATCACGCTGGCGCGCTTCCGCTACGGCGCCGACGCCGGTTTCGACCGCGCCGCCGGCTGGCTCTATGAAGGCATGGCCAAAGCCTTCGCCAGCAATGCGGCGAGGCTTGCCGTGCGCGGCGAGGATCCGTCGCTGCTTTCGGCTCAGGACCCGGCAAAGGTGGCGCGTGCCAACAAGGCGAATTCGATGGCCTACCAGCCGGCGCTGGAGAAGATCACCGGCTTCGACATCAACTGGAACATCGTCGCCTATCCCGATCAGGCCTGGGCCAAGCAGGTATTCCCGGACGACGCCGAAGACGTCGCCGTGGCCAAGCTCGCCGACGCCATCTTTGCCGCCTCGCGAGTGGATGTCGAAGACCCGATCGGCAACTGGACGGCGCACAATGCGGCGTTGAAGAGCCGCACCGAATGGCTGAACGGCCACAATTTCCACGCGCTGCATTTCACCGGCCCCGGCACCGACCTGACCGTCGGGCTGGCCGACGGGCACGAGTGGATGGGCGGCGCCTCCACTGCCAAGAACGGCATCACCTGCAACCCCAACATCCCGACCGAAGAGGTTTTCACGACGCCGCATGCAAGGCACGTCGAAGGCTATGTCACCAGCACCAAGCCGCTGTCCTATCAGGGTACCCTGATCGACGGCATTGCGGTGCGTTTCGAGGCGGGCCGCATTGTCGAGGCCAAGGCCACGAAGGGCGAGGATGTGCTCCAGAAGGTGCTGGACACAGACGAAGGCTCGCGCCGTCTCGGCGAGGTGGCGCTGGTGCCGCATTCCTCGCCGATCGCCAAGAGCGGGCTCTTGTTCTTCAACACGCTGTTCGACGAGAACGCCGCCTGCCACATCGCGCTTGGCCAGTGCTATTCGAAGTGCTTCGTCGACGGGGCCTCGCTCAGCCAGGACGAGATCGCGGCGCGCGGCGGCAACAAGAGCTTCATCCACATCGACTGGATGATAGGCTCGGACAAGATCGATATAGACGGCGTCCACAAGGAAGGCGGCCGCGTGCCAGTGATGCGCAAGGGCGAATGGGTCTGACAGGACCGCGCGGCGTGGATATCGAGGTCAAGCGCATCTATGAACCGCCGGCGCCCGCTGACGGGCAGCGGGTGCTCGTCGACCGGATATGGCCTCGCGGCGTGCGCGGAAAAGACGCCGCGCTAACTGTCTGGCTGAGGGATATCGCGCCGAGCAATGCGTTGCGCAAATGGTTCGGCCATGAGCCGGCGCGCTGGGCGGAGTTCCAGCGGCGATACCGCGATGAACTCGACCGGAACGGCGAGGCGGTGGCGGAACTGCGCGCCTTGCTCCGTGAAGGCAAGGTGACGCTGCTCTACGGCGCCCATGACGAGGCGCACAACAATGCGGTGGCACTGGCGAGCTATTTGCGCGAGATCAATTAGTCACGCCGGCGGGCGGCGCCCCCCTCTGTCCTGCCGGACATCTCCCCCTCTAGTGGGGAGATCGGCAGCTTCGCCGAAAGCGCCCTTCTTTGGAGACTAGCGAAAGCCGAAGTGACATCCAATCTCCCCACTAGAGGGGGAGATGTCCGGCAGGACAGAGGGGGGCGCGACGGATCGCGGCGAGTCGGTTCTATTTCCCCCTCACCGCCTCTTGATAAACATCCGGCTTGAACCCGACGAGAACCCTGTCGCCAAGTTCCAGCACCGGTCGCTTTATCATCGTCGGTTTGGCCAGCATCAGCGCCTTGGCCTTCTTCTCGTCCAGGCCCAGTCTGTCCTCCTCAGACAGTTCACGGAACGTTGTGCTCGCCTTGTTGAGCAGGATTTCCCAGCCGACCTTGCCTGACCAGCCATTCAGCCGATCCGCGTCAAGCCCGTCTGCCCTGTAGTCGTGAAAGCGATAGGCAACATCGTGGCTCGCCAGCCAGGAACGCGCCTTCTTGACCGTATCGCAGTTGGTGATGCCGTACATGGTGATCGTCAAAACGCGTCCTCGGACCAGTCGAATCTGACGGCACCCTAAAACCGCGCCTCTCGGTTTTCCAGCGGCCTCGCCGGGCTCCGCGATTTTCGCGCTTGCCAATAGTAAGGAATTTACCTAAGTGTTTTTCTAAGCCAACTCTGGTCACGCGGAATGGCCGAGGCAAGGAAATGACCATGACGAGCCTGCAGACCGAAAGCCCCCCGCCGATCGACGGCATTTTCCGGGCGCTCGCCGATCCGACCCGGCGACGCGTGGTCGAGCGACTGAACCGAAGCCCCGCCTCGGTCAGCGAGCTTGCGCAGCCGTTCGAGATGGCCCTGCCATCCTTCATCGAGCATCTCAGGGTGCTGGAAGGCTGCGGGCTGGTGCATTCGGAGAAGGCAGGCCGCGTCAGGACCTACCGGCTCGCGCCGGAGCCGTTGAAGCTCGCGGAAAACTGGTTGGCCGAGCAGCGTGCGCTGTGGGAGCGCCGCCTCGACCAGTTCGACGACTACGTGCTGAAACTTAAGGAGAAAGACAGATGAATATGGTCCCGTTGTTCCAACCCGATCCGAAGCTCGACCTCGTGCTCGAACGAACGATCGAGGCGCCGCGAGAACTGCTGTGGATGGCCCTGACGAGACCCGAGCATGTCCGACAATGGTTCACGCCGAAGCCGTGGATCATCACCGATTGCGAGATCGACCTGCGGCCCGGCGGCCTGTTCCGCACCCGCATGCAGTCGCCCGACGGCAAGGAGGTCAACGACAGGCGTTGCTGCTACCTCGAGATTGTCCAGAACGAGCGCCTGGTGTGGACCGATGCGCTGCTGCCAGGCTACCGGCCGTCAGGCGACCCATTCATTACAGCGGTCATATCGCTGCAATCGTATGGCGAGACGACGCGCTACACCGCCACCGCCATCCACCGCGACGAAGCCACGCGCAACAGCCACGAGGAGATCGGCTTCTACGACGGCTGGGGCACAGTGGCGGATCAGTTGGCCGGCTATCTCAAGACGATCTGAGGCGACCCTGCTTCGCACTCAGATTGCGGCCACGGAGCCGTCGTGGCCGTTCAACCGAACGGCGGTGCCGAAGGCACCAACGCTCGCAACAAATTTGACGGTTGGCGTAATGCCAATGTTGAAGGCTCAGGCGCCGTAGCCGATGATGCCCTTGATCTCGAGGAAATCGTGGATCGCCCAGTCGGCGTATTCGCGGCCGTTGCCGGACTGCTTGTAGCCGCCGAAGGGCGCGAACGTGTCCCATTCCGGATAATTGATCGAGACCTGCCCGGCACGCAGCCGGCTGGCAATCTTGCGGGCGTGGTCGATATCACCGGACTGCACATAGGCGGCCAGGCCATAGACGGTGTCGTTGGCGATCTTCACCGCATCATCATCGTCCTCGTAGGAGATGACCGACAGGACCGGCCCGAAGATCTCCTCCTTCTCGATGGTCATGCCGGGCCTGACGTGGCCGAAAACGGTCGGCCGCACATAGTAGCCACGGTTGAGGTGCTCCGGCCGGCCGGGGCCGCCGGTGACCAGCGTTGCGCCCTCGGCGATACCGGCCTCGATCAGTCGCTGGATCTTGTCGAACTGGATGTTGCTGACCACCGGCCCGAGCTTGGTCTCTTCCGAGCGCGGGTCGCCGACCTTGTGCGCTTCGGCCGCCTTTTTGGCGATGGTCAGCGCTTCGTCGTGGCGGGCGGCCGGCACCAGCATGCGGGTCGGCGCATCGCAAGACTGGCCGCTATTGCCGAAACACGCCTTGACACCCTTGCGCACCGCCGTCTCGAAGTCGGCGTCGGGCAGCACGATGTTGGCCGATTTGCCGCCCAGTTCCTGCGCCACGCGCTTGACCGTCTCGGCCGCCGTCTTGGCGACGATGATGCCGGCCCGGGTCGAGCCGGTGAACGAGACCATATCGACATCAGGATGGCCGGCCATGACCTGGCCGACATCCGGGCCGGTGCCATTGACCATGTTGTAGACGCCCTTCGGCGTGCCGGCAGCCTCCATCACTTCAGAAAAGACGATGCCGCTGATCGGCGCTATCTCGGAAGGCTTCAGCACGACGGTGCAGCCGGCGGCAATGGCCGGCGCCACCTTGCAGACGATCTGGTTGAGCGGCCAGTTCCACGGCGTAATCAGCGCGCAGACGCCGATCGGTTCCTTGGCCACCATGGTGGTGCCGCGCTTCTCGCTGAATTCGTAATCCTCCAGCGCCTTGATGGTGGCTTCCATATGCGCCCTGCCCGCCCAGGCCTGCGCCTCGCGCGCCCACCTGATCGGCGCGCCCATTTCCTGGCTGACCGCCTGGGCGATGTCCTCGTAGCGCTCATTGTAGACTTCGAGGATACGCTTCAGCAGCTTCAGGCGCTCGGCCTTGCTAGTTTGCGAAAAGGAGGGGAATGCCGCCTTGGCTGCCGCCACGGCCTTGTCGACATCGGCCTTCGAGCCGACCGAGATTTTCGTGCAGGCCTCTTCAGTGGACGGATCGATCACATCCAGCGTTGCCGGCACCACGGGGCCGACCCACTTGCCGCCGATGAAAAAGTTGAGATGATTGCTCATGGGCCGTGCTCCGGTTTCTAGAAATGAGTGAGACTAGCTAGGCAGCATAGGGCAGTTGGCGCCACGGCGCAGGCTGATATGCGCCACGTCGCCGACGCTGAATTGAAAACCCTCCGCCCGGCGCGGCGCGTCGATCACCACCTGTGTCCCCTGCCCCAGCTCTGCATGAAGGCGCAAGGTGCGGCCGTGAAAGACGATGCTGTTCACCCGCACCGGTGCAGTACCGGCCGCAGCCTCGGTCGTGGCCAAAAGGTCCTCCGGACGCACGCCGATGGTGCGCACCGTGCCCTCGCCAGGCAGCTCGCCTTTATCCGAAATCGCTTCCAGCGGCAGAGCGCCGGCGGTGAACCGCAAGCGCTCGCCATCACGGCCGACAAAGCGCGACTGCAAAAGGTTCATGGTACCGATGAAGCTGGCGACGAATTTGGTGGCGGGCCGATCGTAAAGGGTCGCCGGCGGCGCAATCTGCTCTATGCGGCCCTTGTTCATGACGACAATGCGGTCTGAGATCGACAGCGCCTCGGTTTGGTCGTGCGTTACCATGACGAAAGTGGTGCCAAGCCGCGACTGCAGCCGCTTCAGTTCGACCTGCATCTGCTCGCGCAGATGCGCATCGAGCGCCGACAGCGGCTCGTCGAGCAGCAGCACACGCGGCTCGCAGACGATGGCGCGGGCAAGCGCGACGCGCTGGCGCTGGCCACCCGACAATTCGGACACACGGGCGCGGAGCTTCTCGGCAAGTCCAACCATGTCGAGCGCTGCGCCGACGCGCCTTGCCTGTTCGGCACCTGAGAGCTTGCGCAGCGACAAGCCGAAGCCGACGTTTTCGGCGACGTTCATGTGCGGGAACAGCGCATAGTCCTGGAACACGGTATTGACGGGACGGTCGAAGGGCCTGAGCGCCGTGATGTCGCGGCCTTCGAGCAGGACCTTGCCGTTCGACGGGCTCTCGAAGCCGGCGATGACCCGCAGGCTGGTGGTCTTGCCGCAGCCGGACGGTCCGAGCAGGGTCAGGAACTCGCCGCGCGAAATGTCGAGATCGACGGTGTCGAGCCCGACGATGCCGCCGGGGAAAATCTTGGAGACCTTGTCCAGCCGGACGAGTGGATCAGGCGCCATCGCGAACCTCGGATGGTTTGGTGGTGTTGACCCACAGGATCTGGCAGCGCTCGCTGCCCGGATTGCGGAAGGCATGCAGCAACGTGCTCTTGAAGGCGAAGCTGTCGCCGGCCTTCAGCCCGTATCTGGTCGAATCGACCACCAGTTCGACCTCGCCCGACAGGACGAAGCCGAATTCATGGCCGGCATGGGCGTAGGCTTCGGCGGTGCCGCCACCGGCTTCCACCGTTACCAGCATGCCGGTCAGCGTGGCGGCCGGCGGCGACAGCAGCGCCTTGGCGATGCCTTCCGACTTGACCGGGATCTGCCGCCGGCTGTTGGCGCGCACGCAATAAAGATCGTTGCCGGCATCGTTGCCGTCAACGATCAGCGCCGACGGCTCGATGTCGAGTGCGGCGGCGAGCGGCCAGATCACTCGCACCCGCAATGACGACATGCCGCGCTCGATCTGGCTCAGTGCACCGATCGACACGCCGGCTTTGGCGGCAAGTTCGGCCAGCGAGAGATTGCGCTCCAGCCTGAGCGCCCGCACGCGCCGGCCGACCCTGACGTCGGCGTCGTCCTTCGGCTTCTCAGCCGCTTCGTCCAGCATGTCCATCCATTCGTCCTTTTTGCCAACGCTTTCCCTTCTCCTTGCGGGAGAAGGAAGAGCGAGCTCAGCCGCCTGCCTTGACCTTCTCGAACATCTTGGCGAGTTCGTCATTCTGTTTCATCGGCCCGGTGAAGATGGTGGTCTTCAGCATCACCTCGGGATCGGAAGGCAGCTGCAGTTTCTCCAACTCCTCCTTCGGCACGGCGGCGAAAGCCGAGCTGGTCGAGCTGCCATAGCCGTAGGCCTGGATCAGGTATTTTCCGGAGTCCGTCTCGAGCCGGCTGTTGATGAAGTCATAAGCGAGGTCGACGTTCTTGGCGTCCTTGAGCATGACGAAACCGCAAGCCCAGGTCAGCATGCCTTCCTTCGGTTTCATGAACTCGACCGGCACGCCCTGCTTCTTCAGCGAGGTGGCCGAGGCGTTCCAGGTCATGGCGGCGACCAGCTGGCCGCTCGCCAGCGCCTGTTCGACCGAGGTCATGTCGGTGGTGTAGTTGGAGAGCAACGGGCGCTGCTCGCGCAATTTTTCCGCAACCTTGTCCATCTGCTCCGGCGTCATGTCGAATGGATTGACGCCGGCAAGAAGGGCTGCCACCACCGGCGTGTCGTGAACGGCGTCGATGGTCGCCATGCGCCCGGCATATTGCTTGTCCCAGAGCAGGTTCCAACTGGCTTCCGGGTTCTTCACCAGATCGGTGCGGTAGAGGATCGAGGTGTTGCCCCAGTCCCATGGCACCATCCAGACCTTGCCGTCGCCGGCCTGCAGGTCGGGCAGGTTCTTGAAGACCGAGAAGATCGAATCCCAGTTCTTGATGCGCTTGGTGTCGATCGGCTGCAGCAGGCCTTCCTTGTTCCAGCGCGCCACCTTGTCATAGCAGGGATGCGCGATGTCGGGGCGGAAGCCAGCCTTGACCTTGGTGAAAGCGTCATCGTCATCGCCAAACATCGAGGCTTCGACACCATCGGGGTGCGCGGCGAGGAAGCTCTTGTTGAAGTCGGGCAGTTCATAGCCCGACCAGGTGAAATATTGCAGCTTGTCGCCGGCGAAGGCGACAGTCGACGCAAGCGCCAGCGCGAAGGCAGCCAGTCCGGTTTTCGCTGTCTTTGCCGTTATCGATTTCAGGTCGAATGCCATTGCAGTTCTCCTCTTTCGGTTTCTTCTGGTTTTGACAGGTTGGCGGGCGCTGACCGCCGGGTGGCAGCAAGCCCGCGATGGCGAAGGATTTCGGCGAGCGCGGCGATGACGAACGACGCGGCCAGGATCGCGGTGCCGAGCGCCATGACTGTCGGCAGCGATTTCGGGAAGCGCAGCTGGCTCCAGATATAAAGCGGCAGCGTCGGCTCGGTGCCGGCGAGGAAGAAGGCGACGATGAACTCGTCGAACGAGGTCAGGAAGGCCAGCATGAACGCCGAAATAATGGCCGGCAGGCTGAGCGGCAGCATCACCCGTCTGAAGGTCGTCCAGTCCGAGGCGCCGAGGTCGAGCGCTGCCTCACGGATGGTCTTCGGGATGGCGGCGAAGCGGCTGCGCATGACCACCACCGTCGTCGGCAGCGCCGCCAATATGTGGCCGAGCACGATGGCAATGCGCGACGGCCCGAAACCGGCGAGGTTGACCAGGATCAACAGCGAGATGCCTATGATGACGCCGGGGATCAGGATCGGCAGCCGGGCTATGGCACTGATCGTGGCGGCCAGCGGCGAGCGCCCGTAGAGGTCCATATAGGACACGGTGATGCCGCAGAGTGTTGCGCCGGTGGCGGCAATGGCGCCGATGATGAGGCTGGTGGCAAGCGCACCGGACAACGCCGAATTGCCGACCAGCGTGCCATACCATTCCAGCGTGAAGCCTTGCAGGGGAAATGCCGCCTGGATCGAATTGTTGAAGGAAAACAGCGGGATCAGCAATATCGGCAAATACAGGAACACCAGATAGGCAAGGACGTAGGCTCCCAGCCAGCCGCCGCCCTGCCTTGCATCGATACGCGCCGTGTTCATGTGCGGCTGCCGTATCGGCGGTCGGCGAAGCGCACGACCAGCACCACGGCGAGAATGACCAGCATGACGGCGACGGCGAGTGCGGCGCCGAACGGCCAGTCATTGGCCTTGCCGAACTCGGCCTGGATCAGTGTGCCGATCATTGTACTGGCAGGGCCGCCGACCAGCGCCGGCGTCACATAGTCGCCGACGGTCGGCACGAAGACGACGAGAGCGGCCGCCAGCACGCCCGGCATCGAATTCGGCAGCACGATGCGGCGGAAACTGGTGAACGGTTTTGCGCCGAGATCGGAAGCAGCTTCGAGCAGCGATTTCGGGATCGTGTCCAGCGCCACATAGATGGGCAGGATGGCGAACGGGGCATAAGCGTGGGCAAGCGTGACGACGACCGCTGCCGGCGTATTCAAGAACGCCAATGTCGGCTCCGACCAGATGCCGCTTTCGATCAATGCCGAGTTAAGCACGCCATTATAGGCAAGCACGATCTTCCAGGCGAAGACGCGCAGCAGATAACTGGTCCAGAACGGCAGGGTCAGCAGGAACAGCAGCAGCCCACGCCGCTGCCCGGCATGGAAAGCCAGGTAGTAGGCGACGGGATATGCCGTGACGACGGTTGCCAGCGTCACCAGGCCGGCGATGCCCAGCGAGCGCAATGTCACCGTCCAGTACAGCGGATCGGTGGCCACGGTGACGAAATTCGCAAGGGTGAAACCGGCCCCCAGCAGCGAGCCGTCATTGCCGCGAAAGGCCAGGAAGAACACCAGGCCAAGCGCGAAAAGGATCAGCAGAAAGGTGACCAGCCCGCCGGGCAGCAGCATGGCGAAGCGAAAACCCGACGAAGACCGGGTTTCCGGCAGCGGCTGCGTTGCGGCGATAGTCGACATCGACGGCCCATCATAATTTGAAATCGACCAAGCTTTTTTCATATTGGTGAAGCTGTCAAGCTGTTTCACGCTTGGGCGTGAACGTCAGCGTTCGAATGCGTCCAGCATCCGGTACCAGGCGATGGTCGCGGCAACGCCGACCTGCCGAAAGGCGTGAAACGGGATCGGCCGGATCGGCGATATCGGGAACGGCAATTGCCTGGTATCGCCGCTCAACAGGTAGGAGGCGATGCGCTCGCCAAGCGCGGTCATCAGACCGATGCCGCGGCCCTGGCAACCGACGACCGCAAGCAGACCCTTCTCTGGCTCGTGGATATGCGGGAGATGGTCCGGCGTCATTGCCACCCGGCCGAACCAGCGCTTTTCAATGGCCACATCGGACAGCGCCGGGTAGAGCCGCAGCAGCGCGCGTTCCAGATGCGCCCAGTCGGCCGGGCCGTTCGGCAAGGCCATGCGGCCGCGCCCGCCGAGCACCAGCCGGCCGTCGGCACTCTTGCGATAATAGACGAGGATGCGGCGCGAATCCGAAACCGCCTGCCCGTCCGGCAGGATCGCCGCCGCGAGATTGGACGATAGCGGTGCTGTCGCGATCTGAAAGGAATGCAGCGGAACGATCGTCTCGGCGAGGCGGGGGAGCAGGCCGCCGGTATAGGCGTTGGTCGCCAGGACGACCGCCTTGGCCTTGAGTTCGGCGCCGCTTTCGGTTGAAACGTGCCAAATGCCAGCATCCTTGCTGATCTGCATCACGTTCTGGCGCTCGGCGACCTTTACGCCCACCGCTGCAGCGACGCGCGCCAGTTCCGACGTGTAGGCGAGCGGATCGATGACACCAGCACGGTGATCGAGCCAGCCGCCGAGATAGCCCTGCGCGCCGGTCATCGTCGCGATCTCCGTCCCGCTCAGCAGCCGGACATCGGCGCCGCGGGCGCGCCACTGCCGATCCCGGTTCGCCGTCGCTTTCAGCGTGGTCTCGGTATGTGCGGCCTGGATCCAGCCATTGCGGACGAACGGCACCGCCATTCTTTCGTCGCGGATCAATTCGAAAACGGCGTCCGCCGTCGAGGCGGCAAAGTTGACGAGCGCTTCGCCGCGTTCGAGACCAAAATGCTCCAGCAGCCAGTCCGGATCGTATTTCAGGCCGGGAATGACCTGGCCGCCGTTCAGACCGGACGCGCCGCTGCCGATTTCGCCGGCCTCCAGTACCTGGACGGCAAGGCCGAGCCGGGCGGCGTGCAAGGCTGTCGACAGCCCCATGATGCCGCCGCCGACGACGACGACATCGACGCATTGGCCGGCTGGAAAAAGCGACTGGAACGCGGTGGCTGTCCGCGGCTTCTGCCAGATTGGATCGGAAAACCGTAGGAGCAAGCGTCACCTGGAGATTTCAGTAGGTGAAAAACCCTAGCGACGGTTTCATTATTTTGAAAGAGCGTTTTCCGTCGCCGTTGGCGCACGTCAGGCTCGATCAAGGTCCAGCGATGCGAAGACCGCTTGAAAGAATTGACAAAGCTCGCCCTGCAAGCGGGATAGACCTTTGGCGGGAATTTGTTGAAAGTGCCGCGGCCGAAGGACAAGAAAACAGGAAATGTAAGCCATGACGAACGCCACACATTTGCCCGCCGAAGGCCTCTTCGTAGGCCGCGCCCGGGCGAGCGATGCTTCCCATCCGCTGGTGGTCACGGTGCGTGACGGCACGGTCTTCGACATCACGTCAAATGTGGCGCCGACCGTACGCGACGTTTGCGAATTGCCGGATCCGGCGGGGCACGTCCGCTCGGCCAAGGGGCGGCCGATCGGTCCGCTCGATGCCATTGCCGCCAACAGTTTTGAGACAGCGCGCGATCCGGGGAAACCGTACCTGCTGTCCCCCGTCGACCTGCAGGCGATCAAGGCGTCTGGCGTCACCTTTGTCGTCAGCCTGCTCGAACGGGTGATCGAGGAGCAGGCGCGCGGTTCGGCGGAAAAGGCCGACGCCATTCGCGCCGACATCGCCGGCCTGATCGGCCACGATCTGTCGAAGCTCAAGCCCGGCTCGCCGGAAGCGATGGAGATCAAGGCCAAGCTGATTGCGCGCGGCGCCTGGTCGCAATATCTGGAAGTCGGCATCGGCCCCGACGCCGAGATCTTCACCAAATGCCAACCGATGGCCTCGGTCGGCTTCGGCGCCGATGTCGGCCTGCATCCGGTTTCGACATGGAACAATCCGGAGCCGGAGATCGCCATGATTGCCGCCAGCAGCGGCAGGATTGTCGGGGCGACGATCGGCAACGACGTCAATCTGCGCGACGTCGAGGGGCGCTCGGCGCTGCTGCTCGGCAAAGCCAAGGACAACAACGCTTCGGCAGCACTTGGCCCCTTTATCCGGCTGTTCGATGAGACATTTTCCATCGGCGACGTGAAGCAGGCGATCGTACGGTTGAAGGTCGAGGGCGAGGATGGGTTCTCGCTGGAGGGCGCCAGTTCGATGGCCGAGATCAGCCGCTCGCCGGAAGAGCTGGTCGCCGCCGCCATGGGGCCGCACCACCAGTATCCGGACGGGCTGGCGCTCTATCTCGGCACGATGTTCGTGCCATCGAAGGATCGCGGCGAAAAAGGCAAGGGCTTTACCCACAAGGTCGGCGACATCGTCACCATCTCGTCGGAGAAGTTCGGTGCCCTGGTCAACCGCGTGCGGCTGTCGCCCGACTGCCCACACTGGACCTACGGCGCCAGCCACCTGATGCGCGACCTCGCCAGGGCCGACCTCATCTAGTCCCCCAGCCTAACATCCGATAGATTCTAGAATTCTCTGATTGGAAATTACCTGCTCGTCGGCATTCGGGAGAGCCCATTGATCGTCGCTCTTGAGGGCAAGACCCTTGTCGTTACCGGCGGAACGCGAGGGCTTGGCGAGACCATCGCCCGGCTAGCCTCAGCCGATGGCGGCGAAGGGATCGCCATTGTCGGCCGCAATGCCGAGCGTGGCAGACGCATCGCCGAAGAGCTTTCACGACCAAGCCGCCCGTTGTCTTCATCCAGGCCGACCTTGGAGATCCGGCCGCGCCTGCAGCTGTCATGGCGGAAGCGATCAAAAGACTCGGCCGCATCGATTGTCTGGTGAACGCCGCGGCCCTCACCGACCGGGCCTCGCTGGAAACTGGCACAATCGACGACTGGGACAGGTTGTTTTCCGTCAATGCGCGCGCGCCGTTCTTCCTCATGCAGGCGGCCCGTAGCCGACATGAAGACACGGCGGGCGGCGGGCGCCATCGTCAACATACTGTCGGTGAATGCGCATTGCGGTGCGCCGGACCTTGCCATCTATTCCGCAACCAAGGGCGCGCTTTCGACGCTGACCAGAAACATTGCCAACGCGCATCTTTCCGATCGCATCCGCGTCAACGGCATCAACATGGGCTGGGTAGCGACGCCGGCCGAACAAGAGATGCAGGCGCGCACGCTGGGCAAGGGCGAAAACTGGGCAAAGATCGCCGCCGCCGGCCTGCCGCTTGGTCGATTGCTGACCATGGACGAAGTCGCCCAGCTAACGCTGTTCCTGCTCAGCGACGCCTCCGGGCTGATGACCGGGACGCTTATCGACCTAGAGCAATCCGTGCTCGGCGCGCCGCCGCGCGGCATTGCATGACGGTCGCAAGGCCGGTCGTCGGCCGCCTGGAAAATATCAGCCAAACTGATGCAATCTGATGGGATTGCTGATGGCGTGGTGCCTTGCGGCAACGTCCATTGGCGATGGAGGCTTGCCATCGATCGAAAAAGGGAATGCTCTAATGCGCCCAGGTCGACGCTGGCAAAATGCGATCACGGTTTTGGCCGCGCACGGTTTTTGGCCGCGATCGTCGTCGGAGGAGGAGTTCGGTTCAAATGGGAGGAAATCAAATGCTGACGAGGCTAAGACTGCTCGTACTTGGCTTGGTGGTGGCGCTGGCCATTCCGGCCGCGGCACAGGCCAAGACGTTCTACTGGATTTCGCATGGCGGCCCGGCCGATCCGGTCTGGACCTACTTCCTTGCCGGCGCCAAGCAATGGGCGGCGGATACCGGCAACACTGTCAACACGTCGTTCCACAATGGCGACGTGGCGTCGCAGCAGGAGGCTGTTCGCGCCGCGATTGCCGCCAAGGCCGACGGCATCACCACGACCAGCCCTGATCCGGGCAGCCTTGTCGAGATCGTCAAGGAAGCGCGGGCAGCGAACATCCCGATCATCAACTTCAACACGCCCGACCCGAAGGCGGATTTCAACGCCTATGTCGGCGGCGACAACGTTACCTTCGGCAAGCATTGGGCGCAGTATTTGGTCGACAAGGGCCTGGTGAAGAAGGGCGACTTCGTCTGGATGCCGGTCGAAATTCCCGGCGCCACCTATGGCGTCCAGGAAGAGGAAGGTATCAAGAGCGTATTCGAGCCGCTCGGCATCACCTATGAAATCACCGAAGCGACGCTCGACCAGGCCGAAGTGATCAACCGCATGGTCGATTACCTCACCGCCAACAGGGCCAAGGTCAAGGCGGTTATCGGCCTCGGCGACCTTGTCACCGGTTCGATCAAGCGGGTGTTCGACCAGGTCGGCGTCAAGCCGGGCGAAATCCCGGTCGTCGGCTGGGGCAACTCGCTCGACACCACCCAGGAAGTGCTGAACGGCTACGTCAATGCCGGCCAGTGGCAGGATCCGCAGGCGACCAGCTACGTCGCGCTCTCGCTCGCCAACATGGCGGCGAGCGGTATTCCGCCCGGCTTCGACGTGATCACCGGCGCGCTCTACGAGAAGGACACCGCGGCAGTCTACGACAAGATCCTGTCCGGCAAATAAATCCGCGATCGAGTTGGTCACGGCCGCTTCGGCGGCCGTGACTGTCTCATCATTCCGCCGAAGCCGGTTGCGGTCTCGGCCAAATCCAATCCTATCGCGGGTCCAAGGTGGAAAATCGTTCTCTTATCCAACGCTCGATCGCGCGGCCCGAGTTCGGGCCGTTCGTGCTGCTCGTCGTCGAGATCGCCGTGTTCTGGGGCATCAACCACGACTTCTTGTCGCCGCAAAACATCTCGAACACGCTGGCCTTCACGGTCGAGCTCGGCCTGATCGCGCTGGCGATGACGCTGTTGATGACATCAGGCGAATTCGACCTCTCGGTCGGCTCGGTGTTCGGCTTCTCGCCGGTCCTGATGTGGACGTTGTTCAACAGCGGCGTCGCCTCGCTCGAAGCCGCCTTCGTCATGGCGCTGGTGGTCGCTGCGTTCATTGGACTGGTCAATGGCTGGTTCGTGACGCAGCTCAAGATCCCGTCCTTCCTGGTGACGTTGGGCATGCTGCTGGTGGTGCGCGGCACCGCTTTGTTCGTCACCAACGGGTTTCCGCAGCGGACCTGGAGCGCCGAGGGCAGCTGGCTGGCGGAAGCGCTGGTCGGCGATTTCTTCATCGGGCCGTTCCGGATCTATATGTCGCTGTTCTGGTTCATCGCCGCCGCAATCGCGCTCGGCTACGTGCTGACGCAGAGCCGGACCGGCAACTGGATCCAGGCGGCCGGCGGCAACCCGAGTGCTGCAAGGGCGCGCGGCGTCAATGTCAGCGGCGTCAAGATCGGCCTGTTCATCCTGTCGTCGATCCTGGCCTCGCTTGCCGGCGTCATCTCCTCGCTGCGCACCTCGGCGGCCAACCCCAACAGCGGCACCGGCTACGAGCTCGAAGTCATCGCCATGGTGGTGATCGGCGGCACGGCGCTGACCGGTGGGCGCGGCACAATCATCGGCACGGTGCTCGGTATCCTGATCCTGCGCGTGATGCGCAACGGCATCGTGCTGATCGGCGTGCCCGGCCTTGCCTATAATATTTTCATCGGCGCCATCATCCTCGGCATGATGGCGCTCCACTCATGGCTGGAACGCCGGCATCAGGCAGGGACTTGAGACGATGGTCGAGCCACTGATCCGCATGACGAACATCTGCAAGTCCTATGGCCGCGTGCAGGCGCTGGTTGATGCCAATTTCCACGTCAACGAAAGGGAGATCGTCGGGCTGCTCGGCGACAACGGCGCCGGCAAGTCGACGCTGATCAAGGTGCTATCGGGCGCGGTCCCGCTGACCAGCGGCGACATCTTCATCCGCGGCAAGAAGGTGAATTTGCGCAGCACCAGCGACGCCATCGCCCATGGCATCGAGACGATCTACCAGGACTCCGCGCTGGTGACGCAGCTGTCGATCGCCCGCAACCTGTTCCTCGGACGCGAGCCGATCAAGCTGCCGCGTTTCCTCAACCGCATGGACCAGGAGGCGATGAACGTGGTTGCCCGCGACCTGCTCAAGCAGGTCGGCATCTCGAAGAACATCCCGCCGACGACGCCGATCGGCTCGCTCTCCGGCGGCGAGCGGCAGGCTGTGGCGATTGCACGCGCCATGCATTTCGACAGCGACCTCATCATCCTCGACGAGCCGACCAACAATCTCGGCGTCGCCGAAACGCAGGGCGTTCTGAGCTTCGTGCGCAGCGCCCGCGATTCCGGCCATTCCTGCATCTTCATCGCCCACAACATCCACCACGTCTTCCAGGTGGTCGACCGCATCGTCGTCATGCGCCGCGGCAAGGTGGTCGCCGACGATATCGACCCGAAGAAGACCAGCGTCGCCGAAGTCGAACGCGTCATCACCGGCATGTCGGACAAGGAGATCCATGACGCGCTGGTCGAGGGCACGCAACGGCCCGGCTGAGCAGCCGAGCCGGGCTTATCGTCGAGGCACTGGATCGCATCGCCACATGGTTGCGACATGAAAGCCACCGTTTCGGATATTGCCAGGAGCTGTGGCCTGTCGACCGCGACGGTCGACCGTGTGCTCAACAACCGGCCGGGGGCGAGTGCCGCCAACCGGCAGCGCGTGATGGAGGCGGCCAAGCAGCTCGGCTATCTGCCGGTCGTCGACCAGGTCGCGTTGCCTTCGCGGCCGGCGCATCTCGAATTCTTCCTGCCGATCGGCAGCAATGCCTTCATGGCCGATCTGGCCAGGCACATCGAGGATTATGCGGCGCGCCTGCCGCTGGTTGCCTCCTGCCGCATCCACAAGCTCGCCGGCATCTCGCCGAGCGCCTTGCAGGCGGCCGTCGAAAACCTCTCGCTCAAGGCGAACGGCGTCGGCGTCATCGCCATCGATCATCCGAGAACGCGCAACATCTTGCGCGAGATCGTCGAGGCCGGCATCCGCCTGGTCACGCTGGTGTCCGATGTTCCGGCCGCGCCCCGGTCGGCCTATGTCGGCATCGACAACCGGGTGGCCGGCCGCACGGCGGCGCTGCTGATGGGACGGTTCCTCGGCGGCCGCCAGGGCCATCTGGCGATGGTCGTCGGCTCACGCTCCTATCGCGGCCACGAGGAGCGCGAAATGGGCTTTCGTTCCGTGCTCGGCGAGGAGTTCCCCAACCTGACCGTCACCAGCGCCGTCGAGATCAACGACGAGCCGGAGGTCAGTTATACCGCGACCATGAAGGCGCTGCACAACGAGCCGGAGCTGCTCGGCATCTACTGTATCGGCGCCGGGCGCTCGGGCGTTGCGAAGGCGCTGCGCGAAGTCAGGCCGCAGAAGAAGCCGGTGTTCATCTGCCATGATCTGACGCGCGAGACGCGCGGCTATCTCGTCGACGATCTGCTCGACGTCGTCATCGACCAGAATGCGCGGCTGATCGCCGAACAGTCGGTCATTCGCCTGCTCGGCTCGATCGCCTCGTCGGCGCCCTATCTGACGCGGAAATTCATCGAGCCGCGCCTGATCTTCAAGGAAAATGTCCCGGTGCAGTGATGCCGCGCGAGGGCGATGGTCGCTCGGCCTTGATCGTTAAAATTCGGTTGATACCGCAAATCTGCACATCACCTATGCAACTTTTGTGGTTGCCGAATCATTGGGCAATCGATAGTTTCGCAGGTGTCGGCCATCTACTCCTCCCAGATGCGATGCCGACGCTGAGTGCGGTACACCTCCTCCCGTGCCGTATTCGAAATCGAGCCCGCTGCCACCTCCTCCCGGCAGCGGGCTTTTTTTGTTCCGGCTCCGGGATAGCGGCCGATGCTTGGGGCCTGACTAGCAGCGGACGCGACTCTTGATCCGCAGATCGATGAGCTTTGCTGCGATCGCCGCGGCTTGTCGCGCAGAATCCTGTCACACTTGTCACTCTCACCGGTTCGCCGGCGGCCCTATCCTGCCTTACGACCAGCAAACAACGCCGCGCCGGCATTGGTGCGGAGGATCGGCAAGGGAGACGCGAGATGGCACATCCGGATGGGACGAGACATCACCCCGCGGCGCGGCGCGCAATCGAAACGCCACGGATCGTTTCGCCGCTTGCGAGATTATCTGGCCCTGAAAGAAGTGATCAGGCCTTCCGCCATGCGGACGAACTGCGCGCTCGGGCCCTCGGCGCCGACGCTTTGCAGGCTGACACGGGCGCCCTCGAGCAGAAGCGACAGCGTGTCCGCAAGAAGTTCGGCCTGTCCGATGCCGGCATCGCGACACAGGGAGACCAGCCGCTCGCGCTGCGCTTCCTTGAGTTCCTTGATCACTTGCCTTGCCGGATGATCGGCCTCGCTCAGCTCGATGGCGGCGTTGGCCATGTCGCAACCGCGACGGTCGGACATCAGGCAATCGGCCGCCATCCGGACCCAGGCGTGCAATTGCGCCAGCTTGTCGCCCGGATTCTCGGCCTCGAACTTTTCCCACATCGCGTTGGCGCTGCAGGCGGTCGCCCGCAGACATTCGATGATCAGGTCGTCCTTGGACTCGAAATGCCGGTACAGCGTCATCTTGTTGGTGCCGGCGGCCTCGGTGATGGCGTCGATGCCGACGCCGCGAATGCCATGCTTGTGAAACATGTCCCGTGCCGTCTCCAGGATCCTGTCCCGGGGGCGAACACGCTCCACAACACCGTCTGTCATCAAAACCTCCGTGATTGCGTTTCCCGAAATTCCCTCGGTGCACCTCTTGACTAGGGTGTTACCGGTCTGTAACGTTAGAGATGTTACTTACCTGTAACACCCGCATTGCATCATGTCAAACTCGCAAGTGCTGGCCATCACCCCCGCCCCAATCGGCAAGGGGACGAACCGCACCTTACGGCCTCGGCCGGCGAGCAAGAGAACACCCGATCCGCGGCTTGCCGCGGATCGCCAAAAACCAGGAGCCGCTTCGATGTCGCAGCGCAATGATCTGACGATCGATGAAGTCGTGGGGGATCCGATGATCCGCATGCTGATGAAGGCCGACCGTGTCGACCCACGGTCTTTCGAGGCGATGCTGCGTGCGCTGGCGGATGAGCAGGCCGAGCGCCGCAATGCGCCGCGTCGCCCCCTGCAAGATTTCGGCTTTCTCGAAGATTCCGGCTCAATGCGCAGCCGGCGGCTGTCCAGGGTGGCCAAGGCCTTTGGCCGGGCCAGAGCATCGGGCGAGGCGTGCATCTCATGGTAAACTTCTTCATTCATCGTCCGATCTTTGCGTCGGCGATCGCCATCATCATGGTGCTCGCCGGGGGGATCTGTTATTTCCTGCTGCCCGTCTCGCAATTTCCCGACATCACGCCGCCCCAGGTCGTGGTCAGCGCCCATTACCCGGGCGCCAGCGCGCAGGTCGTCGCCGACACGGTGACGACGCCGCTCGAACAGCAGATCAACGGCGTCCAGGGCATGACCTATATGTCGTCGTCGAGCTCGAATGACGGCTCGTCGACGATCACCATCACCTTCGACGTCGGTTATGACCTGAGCACCGCCGCCGTCGACGTCCAGAACCGCGTTTCACAGGCGGCTTCCTCGTTGCCGGCCATCGTCAACCAGGGCGGTGTGACGATCAAGAAACAGAACCCGAACTTCGTCCTGATCGTCGACCTCACCTCGCCGGACGGTTCCGTCAACCCGGTCGCGCTGAGCAACCTCGCCTATCTGCAGGTGGTCGATCCGCTGAAGCGCCTGCGCGGCGTCGGCGACGTGCAGATTTTCGGCGAGCGGCGCTATTCGATGCGCATCTGGCTCGACCCCGACAAGCTCGCCAATCTCGGCATTACTGCCGTCGACGTGCAGAACGCCGTCGCCGAGCAGAACGTCCAGGTGGCGGCCGGCAAGATCGGGCAGTCGCCGGCTCCGGCCGGCACCGCCTTCGAGATGCAGGTCAACGCCGTCGGCAGGCTGAGCGATCCCAAGGAGTTCGGCGACATCGTCGTGCGGGCCAATACCGCCAACGGCTCGCTAGTCCGGCTGCGCGACGTTGCGCGCATCGAGCTCGGCGCGCTGCAATATTCGTCGTCGGCCTTCTTCGGCAAGGATCCGACGGTGGTGCTCGCGGTCTACCAGATGCCGGGCTCCAACGCGCTCGATCTGCAGCAGCGCGTCAAGGACAAGATGCAGGAGCTGTCGGCCCGTTTCCCGAAGGGCGTCAGCTACGCCATGCATTACGATACGACACGTTTCGTTTCGGCCTCGATGCACGACGTGCTGATCACGCTCGGCGAAGCGCTGGTCCTGGTCGTCGCCGTGGTGTTCATCTTCCTGCAAAGCTGGCGCACCACGATCATCCCGACGATCGCAATTCCGGTGTCGCTGGTGGCGACGCTGGCCGTCATGCATATGCTTGGCTTCTCACTGAATATGCTCAGCCTGCTCGGCATGGTGCTGGCGATCGGCCTTGTCGTCGATGATGCGATCGTCGTCGTCGAGAATGTCGAACGCCAACTCGAGGCTGGCCTCAAACCTCTGGCTGCCACGCGCACGGCGATGGCTGAGGTCACCGGCCCGATCATCGCCACGACCGCCGTGCTGATGGCCGTGTTCGTGCCGGTCGCCTTCATTCCCGGCGTGTCCGGCCGGCTCTACAACCAGTTTGCCCTGACGGTGGCGATCTCCTTCGGCATTTCGGCCTTCGTCTCGCTGACGCTTACCCCGTCGCTCAGCGCCGCCTTCCTGCGCCACCGGCCGGAAACGCAGTTCGTGCTGTTCCGCTGGTTCAACATGGGCTTCGAACGGCTGGCGCATGCCTATGCGAATGGCGTGCGCATTCTCATCCGCCTGCGCTGGATCATGCTCGGCGTGTTCGCGGCCGGACTTGTCGCGACCTATTTCGTCTGGCAGCGCCTGCCCTCGACCTTCCTCCCGGTCGAGGACCAAGGCTATTTCTTCGTCGTCATCCAGCTCCCCGACGGGGCCTCGCTGGAACGCACCGACGCCGTGGCGCAAAAGGCACGCGACATCCTGCAGAATACCCCCGGCGTCGACATCGTCGGCTCGATCAGCGGCTTGAACTTCCTGACCAGCGCCGCGCAGTCGAACTCGGCGGTCGAATTCGCCATCCTGAAGCCATGGGACGAACGCGGCCCCGACCAGAGCGCCTCGAAGCTCGTCGCTGACGTGCGCAACAAGCTGCTGCAAATTCCGGAGGCTTTTGCGCTGAGCTTCGACCCGCCGTCGATCCCGGGCATCGGCACCACCGGTGGCTTCGAGTTCCAGGTCGAGGACCTGACCGGCCGCGGCAGCGTGGCGCTCAACGATGCGACGCAAGCGGTGATTGCCGAGGCGCGCAAGCAGCCCGAGCTCAACCCGCAGCAATTGTTCTCGTCGTTCTCGACCTCGACGCCGCAGTTCAACTACGATCTCGATCGCGCCAAGGCGAAGCTGCTCGGGCTCAACCTGCCGGACGTCTTCAATACGCTGCAGATCTATCTCGGCTCGCTCTATGTGAACGATTTCAACCTGTTCGGCCGCACCTTCCGGGTGACGATCCAGGCCGACAAGGACTCTCGTGCCGGCCCGGCCGACATTTCGCGGCTCTATGTCCGCAATGCTTCGGGTGGCATGGTGCCGCTGAGCACGCTGGGCAAGCTTGTGCCCATCGTCGGCCCCGAGACCGTGCCGCACTACAACAACAATGCGTCGGCCCTGATCAATGGCGGCGCCGCGCCCGGCTTCTCGTCCGGCCAGGCGGTGGCGGCAATGGAGCGTGCCGCTGCCACGGCGTTGCCGAGAGATTTCGGCTACGAATGGACTGGCATCACCTATCAGGAGCTCAAGGCGGGATCGATCGCATCCGTCGTCTTTGGTCTCGCGATCGTCTTCGTCTTCCTGATCCTCGCCGCGCAATATGAGAGCTGGGCGATGCCGTTCATGGTGCTGCTGGCGGTGCCGCTTGCATTGTTCGGTGCGTTCGTCGTGCTGTGGCTGCGCGGCATGCAGATCGACGTCTATTCGCAGATCGGCTTCGTCATGTTGATCGGACTGGCGGCCAAGAACGCGATTCTGATCGTCGAGTTTGCCCGGCGCCGGCGCGAAGAAGGCCTCAGCATCGTCGACGCCGCGATGGAAGCGGCGCGGCTTCGGCTGCGACCGATCCTGATGACCGCCTTCGCCTTCATCCTCGGCGTGCTGCCGCTGATGTTCGCTACAGGTGCAGGTGCCGCGAGCCGGCAGTCGATCGGTACCACCGTCTTTGGCGGCATGGTCGCGGCGACGATCCTGTCGCTGGTGTTCGTGCCGGTCTTCTATGCGGTGATCGAGCAGCTGCGCGAGCGCCGCAGCGAGGGCGAACCGGTCTCCGAAGCGACTGAACAACCAACTGCCGAACCCGCCTTCGAGCCATTGGCCGAAGCGGCTGAATAGGACTGGAGAATTGATCATGCGTAAATGGAAAATCGCGCTGGGAACGGCCGTCGCCCTTGGGGCGATTTCAGTGGCGAGCGTTCACCTGCTCGACATGGGCAGCCTCAGCCTCAACGCCGGCACAGCCGGGGCGGCGACACCCAAGCCGGAAGCCTTTGTCATGCCGGTGCCGGTGGTGAGCGTCGTCAAAAAGACGATCCCGATCTATCTCGACTATGCCGCCCGGGTGGAGCCCATTCGCAGCATCACGCTGCAGGCGCGCGTGCCGGGGTATCTGCAGGAGCAGGTCGCCACCGACGGCAGCGACGTTGCAAAGGGCGACCTTCTCTACAAGATCGCCCCGGAGGATTTCCAGGCTGCCCTCGAGCAGGCGAAGGCGCTTATCCAGCGCGACACGGCAACACTCGACTATGCGCGCTCCAATCTCGGGCGCGGCAGCGAGCTCGCCAAGAGCGGCTATCTCGCCAAGGACGTGTTCGACCAGCGCACCAGCACCTTGCGCGAGGCTCAGGCTTCGCTCGCCGTGAATCAGGCCGCCTTGCGGACCGCAGAGCTCAATTTGAGCTATACCGAAATCCGTGCCCCGTTCGCGGGACGCATCGGTCGCAGCCAGGCTTCCGTCGGAACGCTGGTCAGCGTTGCCGGCACCGTGCTCAACTCCCTGGTGCAGCTCGATCCGATCTACGTCACCTTCAATCCGAGCGAGACCGACCTGACGCAGATCGAGGAAGCCCGGGCCGCGGGACCGATCAGTGTCGACGTCCTGCTTCCCGGTGAAACGGAACCGCGCCAGAAGGGCGATCTTACCTTCATAGACAACACGATCGATCGCTCGACCGGCACGATCACGGCACGGGCGACGATCGGCAACGGCAAGTTCACGCTGCTGCCCGGCCAGTATGTCCGCGTCAGACTGCACGTCAAAGAGCAGCCCGATGCGCTGATGGTGCCGCAGACGGCACTCGGCTCAGGCCAGCTTGGCAAATACCTCTATGTCGTCGGCAAGGACAACACCGTCGACCAGCGTATCGTTTCGCTCGGACCGACCAATGGCGATCAGGTCGCCATCTTGAGCGGTGTGGCCGAAGGCGACCGGGTGATTACCGGCAATCTGCAGAAGATCGGCCCGGGAATGCCGGTCTCGCCGCTGCCCGAGAAACCGGCCACCTGATAACCCCCATCAGGTCCGGTCCCGCGGCGCCCTCGGCTCCCACGCCAAGGGCGCCGTTTTTGCTGATAGTTTCGACACGGTCGATTCAAGCCGTCGCGCGAACGGCGGTTCTGGCGACGATGGCAGCATAGAGGCGCTCTCTAGCTGTGAAACAGTTTGTGGATCAGCAAACGGCGATATCCATCCAGCCGACGGCTTGTCGCGGCTGCACGTATCACTCGCGCGAAGGCCCGCTTCGACCCTGGATGGATGGACTGCTGGATTTAGGCGGCATAAGCCAGGTCAAATCCTGAGCCTGGCGCAACGGTTTCGCCGGTCAGGCCGCCTGCAGGATCTGGATTCCGTGGCGTCCGGTAAGCTCGATCACGCGGTTAATCATGTCAGCGGTCGGCGGGCCGGAGGGCGCGTCCTTGGATGCAGCCTCTTCGAAGAATGCGATCATCTCGTAGTCGACGATCGCCATGAATATAACCGGCACGGGACCAGCATTGCGATAGCCATGGGGCGCCTTGCCCGGAATGGTGACGACATCACCGGGTTCCACCTCATATTCTTGCGCGACACCATCGATCACTGTCCACATCGTGAGAGTGCCCTCGAGAATGCGGAAAATTTCCGCGGAAGGATGCGTGTGGGGCGGCGTGCCGCTTCCAGGAGGTACCGTGACGTCGATCACGTTGAGTGCCGTCCCAGCGAGCTTTGCCCGGACAGCGACCTGATCGCCCATCACCCAGAAGCCTTGAACCGAATCGGCCCGATGGACCGTCGCTTTGGTCTTATGCCAAGTCACTTGCTTTTCCCTTTCGAACAGCGCCCTGCTGCGATTTTGCCGCATTGAGCAAGGCGCGAATTGCCCAGGCGGCTGCCTCTCCGGCCTCACGGCCGGTAAGACCCCAGTAGTCTTTCATCGTCTGCCAGGCAGTGGCGCTGAACAGGAGCTGGATCACGGCCTCAAGCTGGCGCGCCGCTTTCGGGTCCATTCCGTTTGCGACTTGCGAAAGGCTGCTCCGAAAGGCACGTTGCCGCTCACTATTGGCTTGCAGGCGCATCTCGCGCCCGGTAGCACTCGCATGCGAGGCCCTGACTACGCCCTCGATTGCGTCCAACGAGGCGAAAAGGTCGGGAGGAAGATCGATCAGATCCTGCTCCCGCTCAGGCCAGAACCGCACTCCCAGCGAGGCATTGGTGCTGGCCCAAAAGGCTTCCAGAAGCGCTTCCTTCGTCGGGAAGTGGCGGAAGATCGTCCTTCGGTTCACGCCCGAAACCTCGGCAACCTCATCGAAGCCAAGGAGGCTGTACGGATTTTGCTCCAGGATCGTTCGAATGGACGCGAGGATGCGCTCGCGCGTCGCCTGCGCCTGCTCCGCCCGCAGCGGGCTCTCGTATTTCTGAGTCATCATTTGTGAATTCATGTCACTGCTAGTGACACAAAGGTTCCCAGTCGTCAATGGACATTGCGAAGGCTACGCACCAGTCCGTTTCCCGCTGCGAGAAGCCAGCTGACGCTCAGCGAGGCGAGCGGGAAGGCTTGCATGGCCAGGCTGGCTGAGGCCGGAAGAGCGCCAATGTCATGCAGGATCGACAATCCAGAAATTCCTCTTGTTAGATTGTCGACAATCTGCTTGTGTCGCTTTTGGTCTCGTGGAGCAGCCGGATGGCAAAGCTGGATTTCAATCCGATCGCCGATACGACACGCAGGGCAGAGATCGTCGCGCTGCTCCGGCGGGCGATCCTGACCGGCCAGCTGGAGCCGGGGCAGAAGCTCAACGAACTCAGGATTTCCGAGCAGATGCGGGTGAGCCGCGCGCCGCTGCGCGAGGCGATGCGCGAACTGGTGCAGGAAGGCATCCTGACCAGCATCCCCTACGCCGGAACCTTCGTCATCGACGTTACCGCCAAGGATATCGACGATGCCTATTCGCTCAACAAGGTGCTGGACGAATTCGCCATCGCGCGGACCTGGCCGCTTCGCGACCAGCGCTTCTTCGACGAACTCGACCGGCGCCATGCGGCGGTGAAGCAGGCGACGCGCGAACTGGACACGACGCGGCAGATCGAAACGGCGCTGCAACTGCATGGCCTGATCCACGAATGGGCCGACAATTCGGTGCTGCTTGAAACGTGGCAACGGCTGACCAGCCGGCTGCAGATGTATTTCGCGTTGCACCAGCGGGCGCGCAACGAGCCGGTGCCTGCCGAAGATGCTCACGAGACCTATGTGCGGCTGCTCAAGGGCACCGACATGCGCGCCGCCCAGCGCCATGCCAAGGAGCACATCAATTTCGATTTCGAGGCATTGCTCGCCTATGCGCGCGGGCTGGAGCAACGCGGCCCAAATGACGCTAGTCGTGCAAGTCTGACCCGCGGCCGGCCCGAAACCGCCTGATGAGCCCGATAAGTTTGGTGGGCCACCCTTAATATCGCAGATAACGGACAGAAAACGTGCAGATCAAAACCATCAAAGCCTACCATGTCGTCCAGCCCTTCGTTGACGGGCCTTATCGTATGTCCAAGGGGCGCGTCGCCGATGCGTTCGACGCGGTGATCGTCGCCGTCACCGCCGATAGCGGGCTCACCGGCTGGGGCGAGATGGCGCCGCTCGGCAATTTCTATTCGCCGGCCTTCGCCGCCGGTACGCGCGCCGGTGTCGTCGAGATCGCGCCGTATCTCATCGGCCATGATCCACGCGGGCTTGCCAGTATCAACAGGCTGATGGATACCGTGTTCAAGGGCCATCCCTACATCAAGTCGGCGCTCGACATGGCGTGCTCGGATCTTGCGGCGCGCGCCGCCGACGTGCCGCTGGTGACACTGCTTGGCGGACGCGAAAGCGAGACTGCCGAACTCTACAAGGTCGTCACCCACGGCACGGTCGATGCGATGGCAGCACTTGCCAAGCGCATCGTCAACGACGGCTTTCACCGGCTGCAGGTCAAGGTTGGCGGCAACGTCCATGACGACATCGAACGCGTCACAGCCGTCGCCGCCGCGGTGCCGAAGGGCACCGTCATCTTCTGCGACGCCAATGCCGGCTGGACCCCTTACCAGGCGCGCCAGTTCGCCGATGCGACGCGCAACATCGACTATACGTTCGAGCAGCCCTGCACGACGATAGACGAATGCATGTCGGTGCGCCGCTCGCTCGACAAGCCGATGGTGCTCGACGAATCCGTCGCCTCGCTGGATGATATGCTCGACATCCATCGCAAGGGCGCCGCCGACGGGCTGACGCTGAAGATCTCGCGGCTCGGAGGAGTAACCAAAACGCGCCAGATCCGCGACCTTGCCGTCGACCTGGGCTTCATGATCACGGTCGAGGACACTGGCGGCGCCGAGATCGACACATCGGCCATGGCGCATCTGTCGCTGTCGACGCCGGAGGAGCGCCGGCTGCACGCCATCGCCTTTCACGAATGGGTGACGGTGCGCACCGCATCCAACATGCCGCCGGTTTCGGGAAGCCGCATGGGCATTCCGGACGGGCCGGGACTCGGTATCGATGTCGTTCCCGACCTGCTCGGCGCGCCCTTCTTCGAGATCGGCAGCTGAGCGAATAAGGCTGCACCCAATCAACCTGAATATGCCGCGTCCTTCTGACTGCAGAGGCACGGCCGTGTGGATTGACCGCTCATCCAATCGTCTTCGGCCGATTGCAGGGCGACAATGCCCAATTGCCGGTTGAAATATTTTTCATTTGGAAATAGAAATGTTCAAAACGCTGATTTGGACGCTGCGGCGCGTCAGGAACTGGAGGAAGCGACATGTCCCATCCGCAATTTGCAGCGGAACTTCTGCAGCGCGCTGAACAGCAGGGACCGATCACCATCGGGCTTGCCGGCGCCGGGCAAATGGGCACCGACATCGTCGTCCAGGTCGCGCTGATGCCGGGCATGCGGATCGGCGCTATTTCCGAAGTCAGGCCGCAGGCAGCGATCGACGCGGCGCTGCTCGCTGGCCACGACCGTTCCGACATCGTCCAGGCCGGCAATGCGGCAGCGATCGACCGCGCCATCGAGGCCGGCAAGATCGCGGTGACCGAAGATTTGCATGCGCTGGCGGCGGCCGGCCGTATCGACGTCATCATCGACGCGACGGGCAATCCCAATATCGGCACGCTGTTCGCGCTCGAAGTGATGAAGAACGGCAAGCACATCGTCATGCTCAATGTCGAGGCCGACATCACCATCGGCCGTTTCCTGAAGGACGAAGCGCGCAAGGCCGGCGTCGTCTATACCGGTGCGG
This sequence comes from Mesorhizobium sp. ISC25, assembly GCF_042295465.1. NCBI lineage: Bacteria > Pseudomonadati > Pseudomonadota > Alphaproteobacteria > Hyphomicrobiales > Phyllobacteriaceae > Mesorhizobium > Mesorhizobium sp. ISC25. Next base: position 3,053,493 of record NZ_CP135441.1, read on the forward strand.
CCGGCGACGAGCCGGCCTGCACGCTGGAGATCATCGGCTTTGCCAAAAGCCTCGGCTTCAACATCATCGCCGCCGGCAAGGGCAAGAACAATCCGCTGAAGATCGACGCCATGCCGGCCGACTACGAGAAGGAGGCGGCCGAGCGCAACATGAATGCGCGCATGCTGGTCGAATTCGTCGACGGCTCGAAGACGGCGATCGAAATGGTGGCGATCGCCAATGCGACCGGGCTGGTGCCCGACGTGCCGGGCATGCACGGCCCGACCGCGACGCTGGAGGAACTGGCCAGCGTGCTCTGCCCACGCGAGGACGGCGGGGTGCTGCATCGCAAGGGCGTGGTCGACTATTCCATCGGCAAGGGCGTCGCGCCCGGCGTGTTCTGCATCATCGAGACCCGGCATCCGCGCGTGCTGGAGCGCATGATCGACCTCAAGGTCGGCAAAGGCCCCTACTTCACGATCTTCCGGCCGTATCATCTGACCAGCCTGGAAGTGCCGCTGTCGGCGGCGCGTGCCGTGGTCTACAAGCGCGCCGACATGGAGCCGCTCGACCGTCCGGTCGCCGAGGCGGTGGCGGTTGCCAAGAGCGATCTTGGCGTTGGCCAGTCGCTTGGCATGATCGGCGAGAACGACTATCGCGGCTTCGCCATGACCTGGGACGATGCACGCGCCCGCGGCGCCCTGCCGCTTGGCCTTGCCGAACGCGCCAAGGTGGTCAAGCCGCTCAAGACCGGCGACTTCCTGACCTATGAAAATTGTGTACCCGACGATTCGATGGTGATAACCCAGATCCGCCGCCGTCTCGACCAGTCGGACGGACGGTTCGTTACAAACGCAGCCTGACCCCGCCGGATCTCCGCCTGATGGACGATGTCGTAATCGGGATCGACGCCTCGACCACGGCCGTGAAGGCAATTGCCTTCACCCGCGACGGCGAGGAGCTGTTCCAGGCGCGCGAGCCGTATCCGCTTTCAAATCCGAAGCCCGGCCATTTCGAGCAGGACGCCGAACATTGGTGGACGGCGCTGCTTGGGGCATTGAAGCAGGTCACCGAGGCGGTCGGCGCTGCGCGGGTGGCGGCGATCTGCATCGCTCACCAGCGCGAGACCTTCACTCTGGTCGACAGCGCCGGCAAACCACTCATCCCGGCGATCCTGTGGCTCGACGAACGCGCCCGGCCTCAGGTTATCAGGCTTTCGGCCGAACTCGGCCGCGAGGCGATCCGCGACTGGAGCGGCAAGCCGCCGGACCCGACGCCGGCGCTCTACGCCATTGCCTGGCTTGCCGAGCACCAGCCGCAAGTGCTTCACCAGGCAGCGGCGCTGGTCGACGTGCACGGCTTCTTCGTTCAGCGGCTGACCGGGCGATTGGTCACCAGCACCGCAAGTGCGGATCCGCTCGGGCTGCTCGACATCGAGAAAGGTACCTGGCATACCCGCCTCGTTGCGGCCGCCGGACTGGAGATGGAGCAATTGCCCGAGCTGGTCGCGCCGGGCGCAATTTGCGGCGGGCTTTCCGCAACCGCGGCGCAGCTGACCGGCCTGAAGGCTGGCACGCCGGTTGTGGCAGGAGCCGGTGACGGGCAAGCTATGGGCCTCGGCATGGGCGTCTATGGTGAGGGCAAGAGCTATCTTTCGCTCGGCTCCGGCGTGGTCAGCGGCTGCTATTGCGGCAAGGTGAAAACCTCGGACGCCTTTCGAACGCTGGTCTCGCCGACCGGCTCCGGTTTCATGCTGGAGACCGTGCTGCGCTCGGGCATGCAACTGGTCGACTGGATCGTTCGCACGACCGGTTCGCCCTCGGCGGCAGCGCTGGAGAACGCGGCGCTGGATGTTGCCGCAGGCAGCGACGGCCTGCTCATCATGCCCTATTGGGCCGGCGTCATGAGCCCCTATTGGGACGGTGCGGCACGCGGCGCCATTGTCGGCCTGTCGCTGGACCACCGGCCGGAGCATCTGTTCCGCGCTGTCCTGGAAGGCATCGCCTTCGAGCAGGCCGTTGCCACCGAGGCCATGGAAGCCCAGGCCGGCGGCAAACCGGTGGCGATGATTGCCGCCGGCGGCGGCACCAATTGCGCGCTGCTCATGCAAATCATGGCAAGCGTGCTTGACCGGTCGCTTTCGGTTTCGCCGGTCAACGAAGCCGCCGCACTCGGCGCTGCCATGCTGGCGGCCTCGGCTGTCGGCTGGTTTGCCTCGCCGGAAACCGCAGCAAAGACGATGGCCGCGCAGCCGTCAAGACAGGTCGACCCCGTCAAGGCGCTGGTCCCGACCTATCGCGCCCGCAAAGAAATCTACCGCGACCTCTATCACGCGACGCGGGACATCCACGCGCGGCTGGATGAGGTTGGGTAGGTTTAGTTAGCGAGATGCTGGCGGGACAGCGCCCCCCTCTGTCCTGCCGGACATCTCCCCCTCTTGGGGGGAGATCACGCGCTCAGCCGCGTTCGCCAATCTCCAACGTTGCAGGATGAGCGCCGGCGCCAAAGCTGCCAATCTCCCCCCAAGAGGGGGAGATGGCCGGCAGGCCAGAGGGGGGCGCGAAGGATCGCTACAGAATTACGGATGCTGCATTTGAGATCAGACTGAGACCTGCGACCCAACAGATATCAGCGGCCCAGTAAGCCCTTCGCCGCGTCTTCGTCGGTGATCAGAACCGATACCTTGGTGTTGGCGAGCGCCGCCCGCATCACCGCAACCTTCTCACTGCCTCCCGACACCAGGATGATGCTCGGGATATCCGACAGATCCTGCAGCGGATAGGCACAGACGCGGCGGTTGACCTCGTGGTCGACCGGGCGGCCCTCGGCGTCGATGAAATGACACAGAATATCCCCGACGGCACCGGCCGCCTGCAGTTCCTCGAGTTCGCTTGGCTTGATGAAGCCATAATTGGCGATCGGGCTGTCGTTGGAAAACGAGCCGACGCTGAGCACGGCGATGTTTGCCCGGCGTGCACGGAAAACGACGTCCTGAACGCTGCGCTGGCTCATGAAAGCGTCGCGCTGCTCCGGCCTGTCGGCATAGACCGGCACCGGCAGCAGGAAGCACTCCGCACCGATCTTTTCGGCGAAATCCCAGGCGCTTTCTGTCGGGTTGAGCGGCTGGGCATGGGTGAGGCCGCCAAGCATCGAAACCACCGTCGTCCTGGCGATGGGCCGCCGCGGCAATTCATTGATGGCGAATTTCAGTGTCCGCCCCCAGCCCAGTGCGATGACATCGCCGGCATTCACATGGTCGGCCAGGTAGGCGGCAGCGGCGTGCCCGATCATCAGCGGCGCATTGCTTCGGTCGGCCGCCGACGGCACGACCACGGCCTGGCTGAGCCCGAACCGCTGCTTGAGGCTTTCCTCCAAAATCACGCATTCGACGACGCTGTCGCGGATGCGAAACTGGACGACACCCTCTTCGCGGGCAGCGGAGAGAATGCGATGCACCTTGATGCGGCCGACGCCGAGAATTTCGGAAATCCGCTCCTGTGTAAGACCCTCGACATAATAGTGCCAGGCGGCGCGGGCCTTGAGTTCGGCGTCGGGGAAGCGCGCGGCTCTTTCGTTCTCTACGATCGTCATCTGTTTGCCTTGCCGCAGCCGCCGGCTCTGCTCATGATATTCCAATCCGGCGACTTCGAAATGCCCAAGATTTCGCAGACCTTGCGTAAGGCAAACCGGCGGACAGCGCAAACCCGTCGTCGAATGAAGCGGCAGGCCTTGACAATTTTCCGACGAACAGTTTAGCTGAACAAAATTGCATGTTAAAGATAAATTGTTCACAGGGAGGGGCCTGGTGAACAAAGTGGCCCGGTGATGCAGCGCCGGATTGCTGTGGAGGAGACAAAGTGGCTGTGAGCAACGACACAAGCGAGTTGAAGGCAGGCTCTGGCGCGCAGGCTACGGCGGGCGCAAGGTTTTCGGCTGTCTTTGCCGGAACCATGGGCCCGCTGATCGGGCTGGTTCTGCTGTGCCTGGCGCTCTCGCTGACCACCGACACCTTCCTGACCATCCGCAACATCCTCAACGTGCTCGACCAGGTCACCGTGCTCGGCATCATGGCGATCGGCATGACGCTGGTCATCCTGATCGGCGGCATCGACCTGTCCGTCGGCTCGGTGCTGGCACTGGCTTCCATGGTGATGGGTTTCGTCGCCCATCCGGACTATCTCAATCTCGGCCTGCCAATGGGCATTGCCGCAGCCCTCGTCGTCGCCGGTCTTTGCGGGCTGGTTTCGGGCCTGCTGGTGACGGTCACCAAGCTGCCGCCCTTCATCGCCACGCTGGCAATGATGTCGGTGGCGCGCGGCCTCGCCAACATGATCACCGACGGCTCGCAGATCGTCGGCTTTCCCGACTGGTTCACCAGCCTGTCGATCATCCGCCATTTCGGATTCCTGTCGGTCACCGTCGGGCTGATGATCGTGCTTGCCGTCATTTTCGCGATCTTCCTGAATTATCGCGCCACCGGCCGTAGCCTCTACGCAATCGGCGGCAGCGCCGAAGTCGCCCGGCTGTCCGGCATACCGGTCAAGTCGCTGACCAACTGGGTCTATGCGATCTGCGCCGTGCTCGCCGGTCTCGCCGGCATCGTGCTTGCCGCGCGGCTCGATTCCGTCCAGCCGAGCTCCGGCCTCGGCTACGAACTCGACACGATCGCCGCGGTGGTAATCGGCGGCGCCAGCCTGTCGGGCGGCGTCGGCTCGATCGGCGGCACAGCCATCGGCGTCCTCATCATCGGCGTGCTGCGCAACGGGCTCAACTTGCTCGGTGTCTCGCCCTTCATCCAGCAAGTGGTTATCGGCGTGGTGATCGCGCTGGCGGTGGCCACCGACACGTGGCGGCGCCGAGCACAATGAAGAATGGGGCACAATGAGATTCACCCGGATATTCGGGCGAAAACGGATCGGTGATCCGAAACTGGGAGTTGTTCGGCCAAGGGGCGCCGCGATGCGCGGGCAGGACAGATTGAACATCAACGGAGGAATAAACATGCTGACCAAACGTTCATTGCTGCTTGCCGCCGCGGCCGTCATCCCGCTGCTTAGCCTGTCCGATATGGCCTCGGCCAAGGAGGCCAAGAAGCTCGGCCTCGCCGTCGCCAATCTGCAGGCCGACTTCTTCAACCAGATCAAGCAGTCCGTCGAAGCTTACGGCAAGGAAAAGGGGATCGAGGTCGTCACCGTCGACGCCAAGGGCGATTCGGCGACCCAGGTCAGCCAGGTGCAGGACCTGATCACGCAGAACATCGATGCGCTGATCTACATTCCAGCCGGCGCCACCGCCGCCACCGTGCCGACCAAGACCGCCAAGGCTGCCAGCATCCCAGTCATCAATGTCGACCGCAACGCCGACGGCGCGCCCGGCGACACCTTCATCGCCACCAACAGCGTGGCCTCGGCCAAGGCGGTTTGCGACTACATCGCCAAGCAGGCCGGCGGCAAGGGCGAGCTGATCATCATCCACGGCCAGAAGGGTACGACGCCCGAGGTCGACCGCTCGAAGGGCTGCGGAGAAGCGCTGAAGGGCTATCCCGACATCAAGGTGGTCGGCGAATTGTGGAGCGAAGGCTGGCACCAGGACGAAGGCTTCAAGCTGACGCAGGATCTGTTGCAGTCGCATCCCGACGTGTCGATCGTCATCGGCCAGGCCGATGCGCTGGCGCTCGGTGCGGCGCAGGCCGTCAAGGTCGCCAATCCCGGCCACAAGGTCTGGGTTGCCGGCTTCGACGGTGACGTGGCGGCGCTCAAGGCACTGAAGGACGGCGTCTTCGACGTGACCGCGACGCAGCAGACCCAAGGCATGGGCCGGCTTGCCGTCGATGCAGCAATCAAGCTGGTGGCCGGCGAGACCATTCCCGCCGAACAGCTGCAGGATGCGACGCTGACCACCAAGGACAATGTCGAGCAGTTCATCGCCAAGCATCCCTGATTGAGACCAGTCCGGCAGTCGACGAGCGCAACGATGTCCACCGATCCTCGCCACACGCACAGCCTCCATAGCGGGCTCGTCGTCAGCGGCCTCTGCAAGAGCTACGGGCCGGTACAGGTCCTGGCCGATGCGAGCTTCGAGGTGCGGCCGGGCGAGGTCGTGGCGCTACTTGGCGAAAACGGCGCCGGCAAATCGACTGTCTCAAACATCATCGCCGGGTCGACCAAGCCCGATGCCGGCACCATCACCTGGCGGGGGAACCCTTATTCCCCCGCCAATCCTGCCGCGGCGATCGACGCCGGCATCGGCATGATCCACCAGGAGCTGAAGCTCTTGCCCGATCTGTCGGTCGCCGAAAACGTCTATGTCGGGCGCCTGCCGATGCGCAGCGGCCGCATCGACCGCGCGGCAATGAATGCCCGGGCATCGGCCCAGTTGAAGCGCCTCGGCCTCGATGTCTCTCCCGAGCGCAAGGTGCGCACGCTGCGTATCGCCGCCCAACAGCAGGTCGAGATCGCCAAGGCGCTGACGCTCAATGCCGAGCTGCTGATCTTCGACGAACCAACGGCAGCCCTCGGCGGCGAAGAGACGGAACTTCTGTTCCAGCAGATCCGCAAGCTCAAGGCGGAAGGCATGTCCTTCATCTATATCAGCCACCGGCTGGACGAGATCGCCCAAATCGCCGACCGCGTGGTGGTGATGCGCGACGGGCGCATCGTCGCCCGGCACGAGCGCGCCGACATTCCGGTGCGCACCGTCGTCGAGCAGATGGTCGGCCGCAGTGTCGAGCGGATGTTCCCTACGGTATCGGCGCCGGGCAACGACACGCTGCTCGAGGTCGAGAACCTGTCCTCGCCGGAACGCAGCTTCCAAAATGTCAGCTTTTCGGTGCGGGCCGGCGAAATCCTCGGCATTGCCGGGCTGATCGGCGCCGGACGCACGGAGCTGGTGCGGGCGATCGCCGGTGCCGATCCGATCTCATCGGGATCGGTGCGCGTCGCCGGCAAGCCGGTGCATCTCAATGGCCCGGCGGCGGCGATCAAGGCCGGCGTCGTTCTGGTACCGGAAGACCGCAAGGCACAAGGCGTGGTGCTCGACCAGACGATCGGCGAGAACCTGGCGATCGGCAATTTCGACCATGTCGCGCCGAATGGCTGGGTATTCCCGAAGGCGGTGCAGAAATTCGCCGAGGCTGGTATTCGCCGGCTCGGCGTCAAGGGCCGGCCGAACCAGGAGGTCAGCAAGCTCTCCGGCGGCAACCAGCAGAAGGTGATCATCGCCAAATGGGTGTCGCGCCCGCCCAAGGTGTTTATCCTGGACGAGCCGACGCGCGGCATAGACGTCGGTGCACGCGCCGCGATCTATGATGTCATCGCCGACCTTGCCCGCTCCGGCATGGCGGTGGTGGTGGTGAGCTCCGACCTCGAGGAAGTGCTCGGCCTGTCGCATCGCGTGCTGGTGCTGAGCCGCGGCCGGCAACGCGGCATTCTCGACCGCAGCGAGGCAAGCAACGTCGCCGTCATGGAACTCGCCACGAGCTAGGACGGCCCATCGAAACAAAGCGCAGCAGGTGGTATCCTCCCGGGCACCAGACCGCGCGGGGCGCCAGCAACAGAGTTGGCGCCCCTTTATTTCCGGAGGACGGCGGTTGGAGCAGAGGGACCGACGATGAAACTATTCGAACTTCATGGTGACGTGGCACTTGTGACAGGCGCCGGCAGCGGCATCGGGCAAGCAATCGCCATTGGGCTGGCCGAGGCCGGCGCCGACATCGCTTGCTTCGGCCACGCCTCCAAAGGCGGGCTGGAGGAGACCGCACACCAGATCACCGCATTGGGCCGCAAAGCACTGGTGCTGACCGGCACGGTGACTGCAGAGGCCGATCTCGCGGCCGCGATCGAGCGTACGGAGGCGGAACTCGGCGCGCTGACGGTCGCCGTCAACAATGCCGGAATCGCCGGAGCTGAGCCGGCAGAGACGCTGTCGCTGGAAAAATGGCAGAAGCTCTATGACGTCAATGTCAGCGGCGTGTTCCTGTCCTGCCAGGCCGAGGCCCGCGCCATGCTGACGCGACGCAAGGGCTCGATCATCAACATCGCCTCGATGTCGGGCTCGATCGTCAATCGCGGCCTGACCCAGGCGCATTACAATTCGTCGAAGGCAGCGGTCATCCACATGTCGAAGAGCCTCGCCATGGAATGGGCCGATCGCGGCCTGCGCGTCAATGTCGTCAGCCCGGGCTACACGCTGACGCCGATGAACAAGCGGCCGGAGGTCGCCGACCAGGTCAGGATCTTTGAGCGCGATACGCCGATGGGCCGCATGGCGGCGCCGGAAGAGATGGTCGGCCCGACCGTGTTCCTGGCCAGCCGCGCCGCGAGTTTCGTCACCGGCATCGACCTGATCGTCGATGGCGGCTTCGTCTGCTGGTAGGAGAAAAGATGCAGAAGCGATTCCAGGGAAAAACGGCGGTGATCACCGGCGCCAGCGGCGGCATCGGCGCGGCAATGGCCAGGCGCTTCGCGGCGGAAGGTGCCGCGGTCGTCGTCAGCGCCATCGACCCGCGCGTCGACGAGGTCGCCGCCGGTCTGAAGGCTGCGGGCGCCAGGGTCGCATCGCTGCGCATGGACGTGACCAAAAAGGACGAGGTCGTCGCCCTCTATGACCTGGCCGAGCAACAGTTCGGCCGCGTCGACATCTCCGTGCAGAATGCCGGTGTCATCACCATCGCCAGGATCGAGGCGATGACCGAGGGCGAGTGGGACAAGGTGATGGCGGTCAACACCAAGGGGGTGTTCCTGTGCTGCCAGGAGGCGATCGCGCGCATCCGCAAGCATGGCGATGGCGGCCGGCTGATCAACACCGCATCCGGCCAGGCGCGGCAGGGTTTTATCTACACGCCCCATTATGCGGCCTCGAAATTCGGCGTCGTCGGCATCACCCAGAGCCTTGCCAAGGAAGTGGCCAAGGAGAAGATCACCGTCAACGCGATCTGCCCCGGCATCATCGACACCGACATGTGGGCCTATAACGATGCCGCGTGGGGCAAGTTGATGGGCGACTACAAGCCCGGCGAGCTGATGGCCGAATGGGTGAACAACATCCCGATGGGCCGCGCCGGCAGCGGCGAGGACGTCTCCGGCCTGGTCAGCTTTCTCGCCAGCGACGATGCGGCCTACATCACCGGCCAGACCATCAATGTCGATGGCGGCCTGATCATGTCGTGAGATATGAAACAGGCCAACGTTCCATCCGCCGGGATCTGAAAGCCCTTCACTGCATTCAGGCTGCTCGGCCGGCCCGTGCCAATCCATGTTCCACGAGCCGGTCGATGATTTCGGAATAGCTGACGCCGCTTGCCGCCATTGCCTTGGAATACATGCTGATATCGGTGAAGCCGGGGATGGTGTTGATTTCATTAACCAGGAATTGCATGTCCGGTGTCAGGAAGAAGTCGATGCGCGCCATCCCATCACAGCCGACGGCTCTGAAAGCCCTTGCGGCTACATCCCGCATGCTTGCCTCGACCTCCGGCGGCAGTTCGGCCGGCACTTTCAGCACCGCGCCGTTCTCGTCGATGTATTTGGCATCGTAGCTGTAGAAACGGTGGCTTTCCGCCGGCACAATCTCGCCCGGCCGCGAGACGAACAGGTCGCCTGCCGGGTCCTCCAGCACGCTATATTCGATCTCGCGCCCACGAACGAATTCCTCGGCCAAGAGCTTGCAATCGTGCTGGAAGGCTTCAGCAAGCGCTCCATCGAATTCCTGGCTGGCATTGACCTTTCTGACGCCTACAGACGATCCCTGACGCGCCGGTTTGATGAAGAACGGCAGGCCGAGTTCGCTTTCCAGTGTAGCGAGGGCGGGCGCCGCTCCTTCATGAATCGTCACTGAGCGCGCGATTGGCAGCCCCGCCGCTTTCAGGAGCCGCTTGGCGATATCCTTGTCCAGCGCGGTTGCTGAACCAAGGATGCCGCAGCCGACGAGCGGCACCAGAGCCACCTCGGCCACCCCCTGTACCGAGCCGTCTTCGCCATGGGGGCCGTGCAGGACGGGAAACAGGATGTCGATCTTAGGCAGATCATAGGGCATGCCGTCGGCCGGGATCGCCATCATCCGTCCGCGCCCACCCGGAACCAGGCAAACTTCCGTGCCGCCCGCAGGTTTTGCGAGCGTACCATCCTGGAAGCTGCTCAGCAGCCACTGTCCTTCGCGCGTGACGAAGATTGGGACGGCATCGTATTTGGCGGACAGCAGCGCACGCGTGACATTGGTTGCTGAAAGCACCGAAACGTCATGCTCGGCGGAACGTCCGCCAAAGAGCACGGCAATACGCAGTCTGTTCAAGGAAGAGGTCATGAAAGCCTCGGATATGATCTGGTGTTGAAAAGGTCAGAAGCCGACGGCGATACCGCGGTTGGCGAAGAAGTAAGGAGCTTTGGTCTGCTGCATTGTATCGGTACCCTGTCCTCGCGGCTCGCATACGGGATGACTGGCAACCTTGGCTTTTTTCAAACCCATCTACGGGTCCATGCAAAAAGACAGGCCGTGAAATTGGCACCGGCGTTAATCGTTGCGCGACATGAACGTTGGTATATATAATTTCATCTCATGAAAGTGGCTCTGGGCGAGTTGCCGAGCCAACAGCCGAGATCATGGGACTTTGATGGTTTGCACCTCAAGACCGGCGATCGATCCGCGGATGACTGCTTCGGCAGCAATCCTTCGGCAGTCATGACGCGGCCGGTCCCCGCGCCGCATCTTCACCAATTTGGGCACCACCCCGTTTTGCGCCGGCATCCGCTTCGGCAGCATTGTGGCGCCTACGGCCTTGCGCAACGACCAGCTTTTCCAACACAATCAAAAAAAGACGCAAGAAGGGAACTAACGATAACGTCCACCAGAGCTTGACAGGAGAACAAGCATGTCACTTCGGAGCATGATTTCAAATTTCTCAATGGGAGCCTTAACACTTGCCGCCGCAAGTGCACTGATACCTTCGGCCTATGCGGCGCCGCCGGAATCCAACGACCCGATCAAGATCGCGCTGTTCGACTGGACCAGCGTCAATCTGAACGCCAAGATCCTCGGCGGCATCCTCGAAAAGCTCGGCTATACCGTCGAGTACCCGACCGCCGACTATCTCTCCAGCCTGACCACCGGCCTGACCAATGGCGACATCGATGTCGGCCTGGAATTCTGGGACACGACGGCCGGCGAGGCGATGAAGGCCTCGGACGCGACGGGCCAGACCGAACGCCTCGGCAAGCTCGGACCCAAGGCCAAGGAAGAATGGTGGTTTCCCGAATATATGAAAGAGAAATGCCCCGGCCTGCCGAACTGGGAGGCGCTGAAAGATCCGAAATGCGCCGAGGCCTTTTCGACGGCCGAAACCACACCGAAGGGGCGCTATCTCGGCGGACCTGTGACATGGGAAGGTTTTGACGACGAACGCGTCGAGGCGCTGAAACTGCCCTTCACCGTCATCCATGCCGGCACCGATGCGGCGATGTTCGCCGAACTGGACTCGGCCTATCAGCGCAAGGCGCCGATCATGCTGTGGATCTATTCGCCGCATTGGGCGCCGGCCAAATACAAGGGCGAATGGGTCGAATTCCCCGACTATACTACAGAGTGCTACACCGACCCGAAATGGGGTGTGAACCCCAACGCGAAATATGACTGCGGCAAGCCGCATGGCGAGATCTGGAAATATTCCTGGGCCGGCATGAAGGACAAATGGCCTGTCGCCTACAAGGTCGCGAAAAACTACACGGTCGACACCGACGAGCTCAACAAGATGAGCGGCGAGATCGATCTCGAAGGCAAGACGCCGGAAGACGTCGCCGCCGCCTGGATCGCCGCCCACGAAGCCGACTGGAAAGCCTGGGCCGAGTGACCGTCTGACTGGAAATCCGACGACCCGGCCATTCGTGGCCGGGTCTCGATCCCGTGCTCCAGAAGGACGATCGCATGACCGATACGATTGAACAGGCGGCGAAATCGGGCAACGATGCCCGCCCGATAAAGCTTGCCTGCCGCAATGTCTGGAAGCTGTTCGGGGCGGACGCGGCCAATTTCATCCGCCGGCGTGACGGCAAGGCCAGCCTGGCGGACATCGCCGCTGCCGGACTGGTTGGCGCGGTGCGCGCCGTCGATCTCGAAATCCGTCAGGGCGAGATCTTCATCATCATGGGACTTTCGGGGTCCGGCAAATCGACGCTGGTGCGCTGCATGTCGCGGCTGATCGAGCCGACCCACGGCAAGGTCGAGTTCGAGGGCAAGGACCTGCTCAAGATTTCCGATGCCGCGCTGATCGAGCTGCGACGCCACCGTATGGGCATGGTGTTCCAGAATTTTGCCTTGCTGCCGCATCTCAACGTATTGGAGAACATTGCCTTTCCCTTGGGCATCCAGGGGCAGGACCGGCCGACGCGCGAGGCGCGCGCGCGGGAAGTGATCGAGCTGGTCGGCTTGCGCGGTCGCGAGCATTTCTATCCGCGCGAGCTTTCCGGCGGCCAGCAGCAGCGTGTCGGCATCGCCCGCAGCCTCGCCACGAAGCCGGAAATCTGGTTCCTCGACGAGCCGTTCTCGGCCCTCGATCCGCTTATCCGCCGTGAGATGCAGGACGAGCTGATGCGGCTGCAGACCATGCTGCACAAGACCATCGTCTTCATCACCCATGATTTCGACGAGGCCATCCGGCTGGCCGACCGGATCGCCATCATGAAGGACGGCGAGGTCATCCAGATCGGCACGCCGGAAGAGCTGGTGGTCAACCCGGCGACCGACTACGTCGCCGAATTCACCCGCGACGTCGATCGCGCCAAGGTGATCTCGGCCAAAAGCCTGATGCGCGCCTGCGACGGCGCCGAACATGGCGGCAAGGTGGCGCCGGATGCCAAGATTGCCAGCTTCTCGGCAGACATAGTCTCTGCCGGCAAGCCCTTTGCGGTGGTCAACGGCACCGGCAAGCCGATCGGCGAAGTCACGCCGCAGGCGGTGATCGATCTTCTGGCAGGCATCGAGCGTCGTGGGGCCGGCACATGACGGTCACGGCAAGCGCCAGCGCAGCGAGGCCCCGGCCGGTTCAAACCTGGCTGGCGATCTGGGCCTGCGCGCTCGCCGCCGTGCTTATTGTCTTCCTGTTGCAGGAAAGCCTGCCCTGGGCGGTCAATTACCCGACCGACTCGACCGTTCCTGTCGCTGACTGGGTCAGTGCGCTCATGAACTGGGTGAAGTCGAACTTCTCCTGGCTGACCCGCTCGATCACCGCGGTGCTCGGCGTGCCGCTCGATTTCGCGCTCGGTCTTCTGGCCAAGAATTTCAAGATCGGCCATGGCGGGGATATGATCGTCTTGCCGCGCCTGTCCTGGGTCGGCGTCTGCGCTGCCGCCTACCTTGCCGGCCGCGCCGCCGGCGGCTGGAAGCTGGGTGCGCTGGTCGGCGGCTGTTTTCTCTACACCGCGCTGTTCGGGCAGTGGACCAGCGCCATGCTGACGCTGGGCTTGATCTCGATCGCCGTACCGTTTTGCATTGTCACCGGGCTGTTCGCCGGCATCTGGGCATGGCGCAAGCCTTGGGTGGAGAGGCTGTTGATCTCCCCTGCCCTCGATCTGATGCAGACGATCCCGACCTTCGCCTATCTGATCCCGATGCTGCTTTTGTTCGGCAACAGCCCGGTCTCGGCAATGATCGCTACGGCAATTTTCGCGACGCCGCCGATGGTGCGGGCGACGATGCTGGGCCTGTCGCGGGTGCCGTCGGAGATCGACGATTTCAGCGAGATGGCCGGCTGCACGGCACGGCAGAAACTGTGGCGGGTGCTGCTGCCGTCGGCGCGGCCGACATTGATGGTCGGCGTCAACCAGGTCATCATGCTGGCGCTCAATATGGTGATCATCGCCTCGATGATCGGCGCCGGTGGGCTCGGCTATGATGTGCTTTTGGCGTTGCGCGCGCTCAAGGTCGGCGAGGCCATGGAAGCTGGCCTCGCCATCGTCGCACTGGCAATTGCACTCGACCGGCTGAGCCAGGCGATCGCCCACAATCACGCCAAGGGCAATGTCCGCCATCAGCCCGGCACCAGCTTCTGGCGGCGCTATCCCAACCTGACGCTGGCCGTCGCCATCCTCGCCGTCACCACACTGCTCGGCCTGTTCGTGCCGGCCTTCGCCGCGGTGCCGAAAGCGATCACCTTCACCACCGCGCCTTTGTGGAAGGCGGCGGTGAACTGGATCACCATCAACTTCTTCGACACGATCGAGGCGTTCCGCGTGGCGCTGATCCTCAATGTGCTGAACCCGGTGCGCGCCTTCTGCGAGGGCTTTCCGTGGCTGGGCGCGGTATTCCTGCTCGGCCTTGCCGGATACCAGCTCGGCGGCTTGCGCCTCGCCGCCCTGGTCGCGGCATTGACAGCGTTCTGCGCCGTCACCGGCCTTTGGGAAAAGACCATGGCGACGGTCTACCTGTGCGGCATCTCGGCCTTTGTCGCTTGCCTGATCGGCATTCCGATCGGGCTGATGGCATCGCGCGGCGACCGCTTCGAAAAGATCGTCACGCCGGTCATCGACACGCTGCAGGTGCTGCCGTCGTTCTGCTTCATCATTCCGGTGGTGATGCTATTCAGAGTCGGCGACGTCACCGCGATGATCGCGACCGTCGCCTTCGCCGTGGTGCCGGCCATCCGCTACACCAATCACGGTATCCGGCAGGTGCCGCCGGCGCTGATCGAGGCGGCGAAGGTTTCCGGCTGCACCAAGCGCCAGACCTTCTTTCGCGTGCAGCTGCCGCTGGCGTTGCCGGAGATCATGCTCGGCGTCAACCAGACCATCCTGATGGCGCTGGCGATGATCATCATCTGCGCCATGGTCGGCACGCGCGATCTCGGCCAGGAGGTGTTCATCGCCCTGTCCAAGGCCGATTCCGGCCGCGGCATCGTCGCCGGCCTGGCCATCGCCTTCATCGGCATCGTCGCCGACCGGCTGTTCAACGCCTGGACGGCCAAGGCGAGAGCGAGGCTGGGATAGCCGGGAATAGGACGGCCTCAGGAAGCTGCCGCTAATGGCGCCCCGGTGACGAGTTACCGATCCCTACGCCTAACGACATAGCCCTTCGGGATTATTGCTCGCTCTTGCCTCACATCGTACGGCTGTCATGGGACGGGCAGGCTCAACAGGAGAGCGAACAATGTCTAAACGTGTTCCCTTTACTTCCGGTGATCTAAGAGATCATCAACGCGGCACCGATGACACCCTCGCAGGCGATCCAAATACAAACATCTTAATCGGCGATGCTGGCGGCAGCCTGCTCGATTTCTCGAGAGGCGGCAACGATACCTTTACGGAAACCGGAGCGCCGACCTACACCTTCTACGGTGACGCGGCTCGGAGCTTGTTCAATTTTGCTCGGGGCGGTGACGACACCTTCACCACGGGGCTTTCGTCCACCACGACCACTGCCTATGGTGACGCGGGCGACGATATGTCGGACCACAGCAAGGGCGGCAACGATACCTTCAACAGTGGATTGGCAAGGCAGGTAGTCGATACCTTCTATGGTGACGCCGGCGGCAACATGCTCGGCCATGCTCAGGGGGGTGACGACACTTTCCTGACCCAAACCAAACAAGGAGCCGACCACACCTTCTACGGTGATGCAGGCGGCGAGATGTCCGATCGCAGCAAGGGCGGCAACGACACCTTCGAGGGCTCGACAGAAGCCAATAACATTTTCTACGGTGACGCCGGCAGCAACATGTCCGGCAATGCGCAGGGCGGCGACGATAGCTTCACGGGCAAGAGCGATTCATTCAACACTTTCTACGGCGATGCCGGCGGCGACATGTCGGACGACAGTAGGGGTGGCAACGATACCTTTACGGGCCGCTCCTTTTCCGCCAACACTTTCTTCGGCGACGCTGGCGGCAACATGTCTGGCCATGCTCTGGGCGGCGACGACTATTACACAGACACGTTTGGGGATCTCGGGGGCAAAACTCTCTATGGCGATGCTGGCGGCGATCTTTCCGATTTTGCGACGGGCGGCAACGATACCTTCACGAGCGTGGGTGGGTCCCAGGTAACGTTCTACGGGGACGCCGGCGGCAGTATGCTCGACCATGCGCTTGGGGGCGATGACGTGGCCGTGCTGCAAGGCACCGCCCATAATGTGGGGTATGGCGACGCCGTGACGATGCTCGGCAACGCTATGGGCGGCAATGACACCCTGACCGGCGGCGACAAGAGCGCCTTTCCTGATGTTCTAAACGAGTTGTACGGCGACGCGCGCGCTATGTCCGGCTCCGCCCAGGGCGGCAACGACATTCTTACCGGGGGCCACAACAACGAAAGCGGCCAGGTCCGTAACTTCCTGTGCGGCGACGCTCTACAAATGTCCGGTTCGGCGAAAGGTGGAAATGATACCCTGTACGCTGGGAGCGCGGCACCCGGCTGCACGGTCATCAATGACATGTGGGGGGATGGACAACTGAGCGAGTTGGCTCAGGGCGGCGCAGACCAATTCATATTCAAGGATGATGGTTCAATGACGGTCGGAACCCAAAACACCATCTACGACTTCAGCCAGACCCAAGGCGACACTATCGTCTTTAGCGGCGTGGAGGGCGTGCAATCGTTCGATGATCTCACAATTGCGCAAAGTGGAACCGACACCATTATTACCGCGGGAGTCGATCAAGTTACTCTCGCAAACTTTGCGAGCCCGCTGACAACGAGTGACTTTTTGTTCGTCTGAAAGCGAAACCTTACCTGTTCGAAGGAGCTGGAATGCGGTGAGAGTTCGTTGAAGATGGTCGCGCGGCCGGTCGCCCCAATTCTGCTCGACCGGCCGATCGACAATCCAAGCCGCAGGTATGGCTCAAGCGGCCAGAAATCTCTCGGTTAATCGAGCCCAAAGCGCTGCGCCGACGGTCAAATTGCCGTCGTTGAAATCATATTTCGAGCTGTGCAGGATGGCTGAATCCTCGCCGTTGCCGAGGCGGAGGAAGCAACCGGGTTTGTGCTCGAGGAAATAGGAAAAGTCTTCGCTGCCGGGGATCAACGGGCAGACGGCCACCTTGTCCTGACCAACGAGTTCAACAGCGACGTCTGTCGCAAAGGACGTCTCGCTCTCGGAATTGACCACCACCGGGTAGCCGCGCTCGTAATCGATCTCGACCGTTGCGCCATGCGCCTGCGCCACAAGTGCTGCGATGCTGCGAATACGCTGCTCGAGCGTGTCGCGAATCTCGGCCGAGAAAGAGCGAACGCTCAGCGTGATCTCGGCGTGTTCCGGGATGACGTTGGAGGCCGTGCCGCCGCGAATGGTGCCGACCGTAACGACAGCCGTCTCGATCGGGTTGACGTTGCGCGACACCACCGTCTGCAGGGTCATGACGATGTTGGCGGCAGCGACGATCGGGTCGACCGTCAGGTGCGGACGGGAGGCGTGGCCGCCACGCCCGGCGATCTTGATGGTGACAGTATCGCTCGCCGCCATCAGCGGCCCGGCGCGCATCAGAAACGAACCCGCCGGCGCGCCCGGATGGTTGTGCAGCCCGAATATCGCATCGCAGGGAAAGCGCTCGAACAGGCCGTCGGCGATCATCGCCTGCGCTCCGCTTCCCTTGCCGGCTTCCTCGGCCGGCTGAAAAATGAGGTTCACCGTGCCGTTGAAATGCCGCGTGCGCGCCAGGTATTCGGCCGCGCCGAGCAGCATCGTGGTGTGGCCGTCATGGCCGCAGGCGTGCATCTTGCCGCTGGCTTGGCTGGCATAAGGGAGATTGGTCGCTTCGGTGATCGGCAAGGCGTCCATGTCGGCGCGGATGGCGATGCTGCGGCCGCTGCCCTGGCGCAAGCGGCCGACGACGCCGAGCCCGCCGACATTACGCGTCACTTCGTAGCCCCAGCTTTCGAGGCGTTCGGCAACGTATGCTGCCGTTTCGTGCTCCTGGAATGAAAGCTCGGGATGCGCGTGCAGGTGCTGGCGAGCCGCCGCAAGCTCGGCCGCCTTGTCGGCGAAGTCGGAAATATCGGCGAACTGGTTGGAGGTCTTTGGCATCGAAGGTCCTTTGCCGGCCGAATAGGTAAATCGCGCCGGCTTTGCTGTTAGATGAAACGGCTCAAAAAAGCCCGCGTGCGCGGGTGCCTGGGTTTGGCGAGAACCTCGTCCGGAGGCCCGGCCTCGATCACATTCCCGTCGTCCATGAACACCACCCGATCCGCCGCTTCGCGGGCGAAGCCGATCTCATGCGTGACCACGATCATGGTCAAGCCCTGCCTGGCGAGATCGCGCATGGTGGCGAGCACCTCGCCGACCAGCTCCGGATCGAGCGCCGACGTCGGCTCGTCGAAGAGCATCAATTTCGGGCGGACGGCGAGCGCACGGGCGATGGCGACGCGCTGCTGCTGGCCGCCTGAAAGCTGGCGCGGATAGGCGTCGATCTTGTCGGCAAGACCGACACGGGTCAGCAGTTCGCGGGCGTAGCCGATCGCCTCCTTGCGGTTCTCCCGATGAACGCCGACCGGAGCCTCGATGACGTTCTGCAGGGTCGTCATGTGCGGATAGAGATTGAACTGCTGGAACACCATGCCGATCTTGCGCCGCTGCGCGGCGATCGCCCTGTCGGAGAGTTTGTCGAGGCGGCCGTCGTGCAACCGGTAACCGATCTGCTCGCCATCCACTTCGATCGACCCTTGGTCGATCGCCTCCAGATGATTGATGCATCGCAGGAAGGTCGACTTTCCGGAGCCGGACGGTCCGAGAATGACCACCACCTCGCCAGGCGCGACGTCCAGGTCGATGCCCTTCAGCACATCGAGCGGGCCGAAGGCCTTGTGAACGTTGCGCGCCCGAACCAGGGGCGTGTCATGCGCGCTCATTGGCAGCCTCCAGGGTGGCGGTCGCCGTCTTCTCGCGGGCGCCGCGGTCGCCGCGGCTGTAGTGGCGTTCGATCGCGCCCTGCGCGACGTTGAGAACCGAGGTGATCAGCAGGTACCAGAGCACTGCAACCATCAGCAGCGGAATGATTTCGAAGGTGCGGTTGTAGATCGACTGCACCGAGTAGAGCAGGTCGGCCATGGCGATGACGCTGACAAGCGACGTCGCCTTGATCATGCTGATCAGCTGATTGCCGGTCGGCGGGACGATCGACCGCATCGCCTGTGGGATGATGATGCGCCGTAAAGCCCGGGCGCGGGTCATGCCGAAGGCTTCAGCCGTTTCGGCCTGCCCCTTGTCCACCGACAACAATCCACCACGGATGATCTCGGCCATGTAGGCGGCCTCGTTCAGCGCCAGACCAAGAACCGCGGCCGTCAAAGGCGTGATCAGGTCGTTGGTGTTCCAACTGGCGAAGCCGATGGAAATGCGCGGAAACAGCGTCGAAAGGTTGTACCACAAAATCAGTTGCACCAGCAGCGGCGTTCCCCGGAAGAACCAGATGAACAGGCCGGAGAGGAAGGATGCCAGCCTGTCCTTCGACATGCGCGCAATGGCGAGCAGCAGGCCGAGCACGATACCCAGGATCATCGCCACGACCGTCAGGCCGAGCGTTACGGAAAGCCCCTGCATGACCGTGGGATCGAAGAAATACTGGGCGACCACCGGCCAGCCGAAATTCGGGTTGACCGCAACGATATAGGCGAAGCCGGCCGCCACGGCGACGGTGAACGCCCAGAGCGCCAGCCGGACAAGCGGAAACGGCCGGTGGGCTCGTTTGACGTCGCGCAGCGCGTCGTCGGGACGTCGCGGCAGTCCGGCCGCGTAGGCAGCGGTCGCGTCGGTCATGGCAGCCTCTACTGGCCCTGGTTGATGCCGGGCGCGTCGATCATGTTCTTCTCGAGGCCCCACTTCTTCATGACCGCGGCGTAGGTGCCGTTTTTCATCAGGATCTTGAACGCGTCGAGCAGCACACCGCCCAGCGGCGAGCCCTTCTTGACGACGGCACCTTGATAGATGTCCTTGAAGCCGTTGGCCTGGCCGACACCGGCGAGTTCCAGTTGGCCCTTCGCCTGCTCGACGAAATAGGTCAGCGGCGCCTGCGAGGAGAAGAATGCGTCGGAGCGCTTCGACCGGACGGCCAGTATCGAACTCGGCTGGTCGGTGAAAGATTGCACCTCGACGGCCGGCTTGCCGCCTTCGGTGCATTTCTGCGCCTGCTGCTTGATGACCTTTTCGGCCGAGCCGCCCGACATGACGGCGATGCGCTTGCCGCAAGCGGTGTCGAGGGAGGTAATGGCTTGCGGATTGCCCTTCTCGACGGCGAAGACGACGTATTCGCGCACCCAATCGATGAAGTCGTTGGATTTCTGCCGGTCGGGATAGTCGCCGACAGGCCCCATCGCGAACTGATAACGGCCGGCATTGATGCCGCTCAGCAAAGCCGGCAGGCCGGCGACCGAGGCGTGATCGACCTCGACCCCGAGCAGCTGGCCGATAGCGTCTGAAATATCCTTGGTCGCCCCCGTCAGTTCGGTGCCGGTGACGATCTCATAGGGCGGGAACGAACCGTTGTTGACGGCTGTGATCTTTCCCGCCGTGCGGATCTCTTCCGGCAGCCCGGCGCGCAAATCTTCGTTCACCGATTGCTTCTGGATATCCTGGGCAAAGCTGGCCTGCGCCAGCATGGTGACGAGCGAGGCGAATATGAAGCTGATTGTCCTCATGGCATTCTCCTTCGTGTTCTTCGTTGCACGTTGTCAGGCTGCGGTGGCCCGCGACCTGGCCTCGAAAGGAAACAAGGCTTCGGCGGAAATCGGTTCCGTCAGAATGCCCTGGGCATGTAGCTCGGTGACGAAATCCTCGATCATGCGCCGGTTGACCGGCAGGCCGCTGGCGTTCCAGGAGGCAGGCAGGTCGCGCCCCGCATGAAGCAGCTCCTCGAGGATCCAGGGCGAGGTGTCGGCATATTTTCGGCGCTTTGCCGTCCAGACGCGCTGGCTTTCGTCGATCAGCCTGGCGAGTTCCTGCGGCAGCCAGGGGTGCTCCCTGGCTATTGCGGCCTTGACGGCGACCAGATGCATGCCCGGGACATAACCGACCTCGGCAAAATAGGCGCGTTCAGCCGCGCGAAAATCGCGCAGCACTTGCCGGAAGCCGGAAGCCGGGCCGAAAAAGCCGTCCGGCATGAAGGGCGTGAAAACGGCGTCGAGCTCTCCTTGTGCCAGCAGTTCCATCATCGGGCGTTCGCCCGGTGCCGCTTCGATACGACCCGGCATGCCGAATCCGTCGAGGCGGTCGGCGACCGGGTGCTCGGCTGTCAGCCTGCCGGCAAACCAGTAGGCGTCCTCGACGCCGACACCTTCCCGACGAAGCGCCGCGCGCGTCCATGTGTTGCCGGAATCGCGCCAGCCGGTCACGCCGATGCGTTTGCCGGCAAGGTCGGCGAGCCGCTCCAGCGGGCTGGTCTCGACCGTTATGATGCAGCGATGGCGAAAGCCGCGCATGATGAAGCACGGTAGTCCAACCACCGTATCCCGGCCCGAAGCCATGGCCGACACATAACGGCTGAATGAGACCTCCGCCGCATCGTAGTTCGGATCGGTGCCGAGATCCGCGATCAGCGTAGCGACGCGGTCAACCTTCACCGACAGGCGGCTCGACGTGACGTCACCCAGCATCAAAGGGGTGAGATAGTCCCAATCGCGGGTGGCTATAGTGATGGAGACGGGCATCGGCATGAACTTCAAAGCTACGTTTGACCGGCGATTGGTAAATGTTTATTTTTTGCCGATCAAATGTTATTATGTTACTGAACATTCAAACTGACAGTTGTCGATTCGATGGATTTCGATGCAGGATGGTTCGCTGAACGCCTTGGCGACAGCACGACGCGCGGCATCGCGCGCGAGACCAGTGCGCTGATCAGAAGCGGCGCGCTGCCTGTCGGCGCGAAACTTCCGCCGGTGCGCGATCTTGCCTATGTGCTCGGCGTCAGCCCGGCGACGGTCTCGCAGGCGTGGAGCGAGCTGCGGCGCTACAAGATCATCGGCGGCCGTGGGCGCAACGGCACCTGGATCATGGGCAACCGCTTTGCCGCCCGGCCCGAGCGCCACATGAGCGGCGGCAATTACGGTGCGGACATTCTGAACCTGGCGATCGCGGAGCCCGATGTGAAGCTCTTGCCGCCGCTCGACATCGCGCTGGCGCATGGTGCGCGCGCCGAAAAGCTCAACAGCTACGAGCGGGTGCGCATCCTGCCCGAGCTGGAGGCCGCGGTGCGCCCGTCATGGCCGTACGATCCCGGCGCGTTCCTGGCCACCAATGGCGGCTACAACGCCATCTACACCTTGCTGCATGCGCTGGTTCCGCCGGGGGCGCCGGTGGCTATCGAGAACCCGACGGCGCTTCGCCTGCTCGACATCCTCGAGGATCTCGATGTGCCGATCATCCCGGTGGACTGCGACAGTGAAGGTCCCTTGCCGGATGCACTTGCCAACGCTCTGCGGCAGCGGCCCGTCGCGTTCCTGTTCCAGCCGCGCGTCCATTCGGTGACCGGCGCCTGCATGTCGTCGGCGCGGCTGGAAGTCATCGGCGACCTGCTCGCCGGCACCGACGTGCTGATTGTCGAAGACGACGGCGTCGGCGATATTGCCTCGGCGCCGCGCATTTCGCTTGGCCGGCGTTTTCCCGATCGCGTCATCCATATCCTGTCCTATTCCAAAACCCATGGCCCGGACCTGCGGCTCGCCGTGCTGTCCGGATCGGCGACAATCGTCGAGCAGATCCAGTCCTACCGCAGCTTCAGCTCGGGATGGACCAGCCGTATCCTGCAGGCGGCCACCGCCTGGCTGCTGCAAGACCCGGCCACGGCTGCCCTAATCGAACGGGCCAAGGACGTGTATCGCCGCCGCCGCGAACGGCTCGCCGGCGAACTGGGCAAACGCAATGTCGCGATCGACGCCGGACACGGTCTCAGCGTCCTCATTCCGGTTGCTTCGGAACCTTACGCGATGGTCACGCTGGCCGCACACGGCATCGCGGTCCATGCCGGGGCGAAGTTTTCGACAGGAAAAACGAACGCCGTCCGCGTCGCGACCAGTATCTTGGACGAGGAGCACCTCGAGCACGTCGCAAATTCCCTGGCGCTGGCAGCCGACCCCGCGCGCGAGGTTAACTGAAGGCCGGTCAATCTATTGGCGCTAGGCTGGCTGAGCACATCGAATTCGTGCCTCTCGACTTTTTTTTGTAATTCAGACGTTAATGCTCTTGCCGGATACCAGACCAGTAGAGCCATCTATATCTTTTCACGCAGGGGGTGATCAAAAATGTCTAGGCTTAATGTATTCGTAGCATGCCCATACAAAATTTTTCCACTCGATGATTACAAGGCGACATTCACCTCTGTATCAAAGGCCTACTCTGTCAACTTCAAATTCGCCGACGAACAGATAACAAGTGACCACATACTTCACAAGATTACCGAGTATATCAGAAATTCTGATATTTCGTTGTTTGACATAACGGAATGGAATCCTAACGTCGCCCTCGAGCTTGGTATAGCGATTGGGCTGTCTAAGAGATATTTTATCCTATTGAATCCAAAGCTTGATCAAAACCAGGATGTCCCTTCGGATATTAAAGGAATAGATCGTGTTCAGTACTTATCTAATTCTGAGCTTGAGGCAAAGCTCATAATTTTGATCAGGCAAGAGGCACCACTGCTTACAGGTCGGTCGGACTCTGCTTTTGATACACTTAAGATACGGATCAATGACGCGCTTAAAAATATGCCAGGCCTCAATTTGGCTAAACTGGCGTTGGCGACGTCAGAAGACAAAACACTGGTCCAATCAACCATTCGTGCTATGGCAACAGCGGGCGAGTTGAAAACAAAAGGAAATAAAAAAGGTATGACATATTACACAGCAGACACAGATCTTCGCAAATTTAAGAAAAAGCGGTGACCTTGGACGGCTCCTTCTGAACTGGCATAGCTGCGCCGGCCTTCGTCTTCAGCCCTACTCCGCCGCGACGCCCTTCACTTCGAGATAGCTCTCCATCGAATCGTCCATCGCCTGCAGCCAGGGCGTATGGTGCAGCGGCGCCATCGTGCCGGTCATCAGCGAGCGATAGGAATGGTCGCGGAAGCCCATAATGTCTTCCGCCTTGTGGTGCTCCCATTCCATGAAGGTCTGATTGACGGCCTCGACGTCGAAGCCGGGATAATCGGTCTGCTCCATCAGCTCCCTGGTGTAGTCACCCTGGAACCAGATCATCTGCTCGGCGTCTTCCAGCGTTTCCTCGCGTGCCCGCCACTTTTTGCCGTGCTCGGCCATCGCTTCGGCCGAGTGCAGCTTGATGCGGCCCATGATGACGTCGCGGGCGAACCAGGCCTGCGCGTCGAACATGTTGAAGGTGTAGAACTGGTCCTGCATGCCGATATAGGACAGCTTCGGGTTCTTCTCCCAGACGACGCCCTCGTAGAGCCCGTCCGGCCACATGCGGTTGGCGGTCTTCAGCTTCAAATCCTCGGTGAGGAACGGGAAGGAATGGAGGTAGCCGGTGCACAGGATGATGGCGTCGACGTCTTTAGTGCTGCCGTCCTTGAAATGCGCGGTCTTGCCGACGACCTTCTGCAGCAGCGGCACTTCCTTCCAGTTCTCCGGCCATTTGAAACCCATCGGCTTCGAGCGATAGCTGGAGGTGATCGATCTGGCGCCGTATTTGTAGCATTGCGAGCCGATGTCCTCGGCCGAATAGGAGCGGCCGATGATCAAAATGTCCTTGCCTTTGAATTCCATGGCGTCGCGGAAATCGTGGCTGTGCAGGATACGGCCGTTGAAGGTCGAAAAGCCCTCGAAATAGGGAACGTTGGGCACGGAGAAATGCCCCGAAGCGACGACGACATTGTCGAACTCTTCCGAATAGGTGACGTCGTTGGTGCGGTCATGCGCGGTGACCGTGAATTTTTTTGTCGTTTCGGAAAAGGTGACCATGCGCACCGGGCTGTTGAAGCGCACCCATTGGCGCACGCCGGATTTTTCGACGCGGCCCTTGATGTAGTCCCACAGCACGGCGCGTGGCGGATAGGAGCCGATCGGCCGGCCGAAATGCTCCTCGAAGGTGTAGTCGGCGAATTCGAGGCATTCCTTCGGCCCGTTCGACCAGAGATAGCGGTACATCGACCCATGCACCGGGTCGCCGTGCTCGTCGAGGCCGGTGCGCCAGGTGTAATTCCACAGGCCGCCCCAGTCGGACTGCTTTTCGAAGCAGACGATTTCGGGAATGTCGGCGCCCTTGTCGGCAGCCGACTTGAAGGCCCGGAGCTGGGCCATGCCGGACGGCCCGGCTCCGATGACGGCAACACGATCTTTCATTGCGGGCCTCCCGATCTCATTTCCCTAACGAAACAAATTTCACTGACAGGACAGTAATTGCCCCTTCGATGCTGTCAACAGGCCTTGTCGCGAAACCCTCGTTTCATCAAGCCGGATTTCCAAGCGACGCAGTAGTTCGGGCGAAATCCGGACATTGCGCAATTCGACACGGGTGGCTTGCCGTGGCAGTTGCGCTTCTGTATCGGCACCGAATATGTTCACCGTGAGTGAAATGAATCGGCAAGGTCCGGGGTGGCGACATGGCGAAAAAAGCATCCAGTCTAAAGCCTGCTGCAGCCGCCGCGGGCAAAGCCAAGCCGTCGGTTGCTGTAATCGATCCGCGCAAGATACGCGCGCCGCTCACCCAGAACCCGCACGCCATTCGCGACACCCGCGAAAAAGTCCTGGAAGTCGCGATCGGCCGCGAGGTGCGGGCCTTCCGCAAGAAGCTTGGCATTACGGTGGCCGATCTGGCTGCCGCCACCGACATTTCGCTTGGCATGCTGTCGAAGATCGAGAACGGCATCACCTCGCCGTCGCTGACAACTTTGCAGGCGCTGTCACGGGCGCTCGGCGTCCCTGTCACCGCTTTCTTCCGCCGCTTCGAAGAAGAGCGCAGCGCCGTCTTCGTCAAGGCCGGCGAAGGCCTCGACGTCGAGCGCCGCGGCACGCGCGCCGGCCACCAGTACAATCTGCTCGGCCATATCGGCTCCAACACCAGCGGCGTCGTCGTCGAACCCTATCTGATCACGCTGACCGAGGATTCCGACGTGTTCCCGACCTTCCAGCACGAGGGCATGGAGTTCCTCTATATGCTCGAAGGCGAAGTGGTTTACCGGCACGGCAGCAATCTCTACCCGATGAAGCCCGGCGACAGCCTGTTCTTCGACGCCGACGCGCCGCACGGACCGGAAGTGCTGAGCGTTCTGCCGATGCGCTATCTCTCGATCATCTGCTACCCGCAGAGCGCAGGGTGAGAGCTCGATCTCCCCCCTCGTGGGGGAGATCGGCAGCTTCGGCGACGGCAGCAGTCAATCCGGCCCAAACCCCGGCGACGTCGCACTGCCGTCATCCAACTTCGACAGCCACTCGACCAGCGTCGGCCGATAGCGCGTCAGGCCTTTGTAATTGGCGAGTTCCTCGGGCAGGTCGCGGATCACGCGATGCAGGCGCCGTGCCCATTTCGGCTGCGTCACCAGCTCGTCCATCTTGATCAGGTAGCAGCGGATCGGGAAGACGATCGCGTTCGAGCGCGGCAGCCGCCAGAAGCTCTGCAGCTCAACGCGCAGATGCACTTTTTCGCCGACATTTTCCGGCGTCACCGTGGCGCGGTCCGAGCCCCATTTGTGGTAATTTTCCGGGCTGGTGTCGAGGCGCGGATTGATGGTCATCGTCCAGTTCAGCCGGCGCGCCGGCTTGCCCTGCTGAATGTTGGTGAGGAACTTCAGCGCCCGGACGAATATCCCCTTCTCATGCGCCAGCGGCACCGGCGCGTGCCATTCGAAGAAGTTCATGCCGATGTCGAAATCGAGCGACCAGTCGGCCTGGGTGGTGACCATGCCGGCATCCATCCACAGATTGCCGTCGCGCTGGTCGAGGATGCAGAAATCGCCCTGGCTCTGGCGGGTGATATATTCCATCGGCCCATAGGGCAGCGTCGAGACGTCACCGAAGGTGAAGCTGTCGTCGATGCCGAGCGGCCGGTTGATCCAGCGCCAGCGGTCGCCGTCGCGCGTCAGCGTGAAATGCTCGGGATAGCCCAGCGCCTGCTGCTCCATCAAAAGCTCGAGCAGATCCCAGCCGGCCAGCGTCATGTGCGGCAGCGACTGGCAGCGCAGCGGGTCTTCGGCCAGCACCAACGCGCGGTCCCGCATTTCGGCGACATAGTGCTCGTCGACGTCGATCAAATTCTCCAGCACGCTGCCCTTCGGCCCGACGACATGCGGCTCGATATTGACCGCATACATGTAGCTGTCTTCATGGAACGGGAAAGGAAACCGCCTGATGTGCTCCGGGCTGTTCCTGAAGGTGAAGTCGTCGCGGAACGTTTCCTTGCGAAAGGTGATGCCCAAGCTCGCCTCCTATCTTTCCAGCACCAGCGACCGACCCTCGAAGCGCGACACGCAGGGCATGATCTTGCAGCCCGAACGGTGGTCTTCCTCGCTCAGCCAATGGTCGTTGTGGATGAATTTGCCGTCATGCGAAATGACGTTGGTCTCGCACTGGCCGCAGACGCCGCCACGGCAGAGATAGGGCGGATCGACGCCGGCCGCCTCGATTGCCTCGAGCAGGCTCTGCTGCTCGTCGACACGGATTGTCTTGCCGCTGAGCGCCAGCGTCACGTCGAAAGGCGCGCCGGGTTGCGGTGCCGCGAAATGCTCGAAATGCACGGTCTCGGGAGGCCAGCCGAGGGCGGCAGCACGCTCGCGCACCCAGCCGATCATGCCGGACGGGCCGCAGACATAGAGATGGGTGCCGAGCGGCTGCGACGACAGCAGCCGGTCGAGATCGACGCGCTCGTCGCGGTCATCGTGATAGAGCCTGACCCGGCGATCGTAGCGCTCTCTCAGCAGGTCGGCATAGGTGCCGAGCGAGGCGGTGCGGCAGGTGTAGTGCAACTCGAAATTGCCGCCTTCCGCCGCCAGCTGCGCGGTCTGCGCCATGAACGGGGTGATGCCGATGCCGCCGGCCAGCATCAAGTGCTTCCTGGCGCGCAGATCGAGCGAGAACAGGTTGACGGGATAGCTGACCACCATCTCCGTGCCCGGCCTGACCTTCCTGTGCATGAACAGCGAGCCGCCGCGGCCGGCGTCGTCGCGGCGAACCGAGATGGTGTATTCGCGGGTGTCGAGCGGCGAGCCCATCAGCGAATAGGGATTGAGCCTGGTGCGTTCGCCATCGCGCATCTCGACGACGACATGGGCGCCGCCGGAAAAAGTTGGCAAAAGCTGGCCGTCGCGCCTGCGGAAATGAAAACGCGTCACCAGCTCGTTGACCGGAACGACATCGCTGACGACGACATCGAGCTTGGTGGTGCCGGTGCTCATCGAAAGACCTCCTCCGTTGGAGGAATTTCGCTGCGGTCCTCGGCATTGATGCAGACGCCCTGGAACGCGGCGAGGCGTCGCGAATAGTGATCGCGCACCAGAAGCAGCAGGCCGCAATGCGAACAGGTCGCCGGCTGCGTCGTCACGTTCTCGGTGATGCCCTTGCAGTGGACGCACTGCATGCGGCGCGCCAGCGAGCCGCGATGCTCAGTCTGGATCGAGGTGTGGTCGATGCCGGCTTCTAGCGCCGCCTGCATGGCCTGGCCGATCAGGCCTTCGGTGCCGGCAAGGTAGAGCCTGAGCCCCATATGGGCGTTGGCCAGCGTCTGCTTCAGCCGCGGCAGGGCGCTGGCGAAGGAATGGCCGAGGTAGAACTGCGCCGGCTTCAGTGCTTCGAGCGCATCGGCATATTTACCGTCGCGGGCGGGAATGAAGATGATGTGGGCGCCGCCGAAGAAATCCGCCGGTGCCTTGGCGGCCAGATCGGCAATCGCCAGCGCTCCCTCTCCATCCGCTATGAAAAGATGATGCTTGCCGGGCTGCGGAGACAGGGTCCCATAGACCGGCCGGCTGATGATGCTTTTCGCTGCCATACCCGCAGTATGCCTCAGCCTTTCGCCGTGCGCTTGGTCTTCTTCGGATCATCGAAGGGAAGCGGCTCGGCGGTTGCGCTGATGGCGCCGCTCTTGTTGCGGATCTCGAGCCTGGTGCCCTGCACCGCGCAGTCGACGTCGAGCCGGGCGATGCCCATCGATTTTTTGACCAGCGGCGAATACATGGCGCAGGTCACCACGCCGACTTTCTTGCCGCCGCGG
This sequence comes from Mesorhizobium sp. ISC25, assembly GCF_042295465.1. Lineage (NCBI taxonomy): Bacteria > Pseudomonadati > Pseudomonadota > Alphaproteobacteria > Hyphomicrobiales > Phyllobacteriaceae > Mesorhizobium > Mesorhizobium sp. ISC25. Next base: position 3,082,593 of record NZ_CP135441.1, read on the forward strand.
TAGACCGGCGCGCCCTCGTCGGCCGGCTCCTTGCCTTCGAGCAGCACGCCGTAGATCTTGAAACGCTCCTTGCCCTTGAGGCGGTAGTGTTCCTCGGCGCCGCGAAAGCCCGTCTTGCCGGGGCTGACTGTGAAGTCGAGGCCGAGCTCCCACAGCGTGTCGCCGGGGCCTTCATTCTCGAACGGGTATTTCTGCGAATTGTCGTAGGGATAAAACAGGAGGTAGCTCTCGACGCGCAGCATGTCGAGCGTGGTGAAGCGGCACGGGATGATGCCGGCGCTCTTGCCCTCGTCGAGGATCCTGTCCCAGATCGTGCCGGCGTCCTGGCCACGGCAGAAGATCTCGTAGCCGCGCTCGCCGGTATAGCCGGTGCGCGAGATCATCACCGGGAAGCCGAACAGCTGCTTCTGCATGTGGTGGAAATAGTTGAGGTCGCGAATGCCGGGCACATGCTTTGCCAGGTAATCCACGGCTAGCGGCCCCTGCAGCGAAAGGTCGTGCAGATTGTCATCGAAGCGCAGCGACACGTCGCGACCGACCGAAGCGCGCTGCAGCTCTTCATGGCCGGTGCCCGAGCCATGCACGACCATCCAGGAATTCGGGCCGGTGCGGTAGAGGATGCAGTCATCGGTGAACTTGCCGGCCTCGTTCAGCATGCAGGCATAGGCCGACTTGCCGGGATAGATCTTTTCGACGTCGCGCGTCGTCGCCAGGTCGATCAGGTGCGAGGCGTGCGGCCCGGTGATGTGGACCTTCTTCAAGCCGGACACGTCCATCAGGCCGGCCTTGGTGCGGATGGCGATGTACTCTTCGTCGGCGTCCTTGTCGTAGGTCCAGGCGGTGCCCATGCCGCTCCAGTCCTCGAGCTTCGAGCCGAGCGCGCGATGGCGGTCCGCAAGCGTCGAAAATCTCCAGGATGCCGTCATCCGCTGGTCCTCCGTTCGAAAGAACTTTTTGCTTTCCCCTGCTCCCTGCACAGTGGCGGGAGCGTTGCCCGAATATTGATCGCAAACGCCGGGAGCCTGCAATACCCGTAAGCAAATAATTTCATTGTCAGGCAAATCCGGCGGACCAAACAAACAGTTAACGCTGCGTAAAATCGTCTTGACAATTCCAGAATTCGGCCGGATTTTATGAAAAAAATTTCACTCTCTTGAAAGAGGGCAATGGCCGGCCAATCCGGACCGGGCGTTGAAAAAGGGGAAAGCCGATGTCCGACCTGCAACAGCGCGTCGAAGCGTTGTACCGTTCCGACGTGCGTGGATCCATGCTCCTGATCGTCTGCCTGTGGGCGACGATCCTCTTTGTCCTGTTCATGACATGGCCGTACATCCCCGACGCCGGCATCAAGCTCGTCGTCGCGGTCGCCGCCGGCGCCGTGCTGATCTTCAACACGGCCGCGATCCTGGCGATGGTCAACCACTACAAGGAAGACAAGGACTTCATCTACGGCCTCGACATCAAGAATGCCGACGCCTACCGCAACCGCAAGTCCTGAGGGGGAGACGCATGGCCCGCTATACACCGCCCGAACAGAGCAAGGCCGGACAGGTCTTCGATATCGCCGTCGTCGTGGTCGCGATTTTCGTCGCGCTGTGGCTGCCGCTGAAACTGGGGCTGGCAGGGGCGGCAAAATCCATCGACGCGCTCGACGCCAAGACGTGGGAAGCGCTCGGACAGAACCCGACCATGGCCTCGATCTGGGAAAAGCTCGGCTACACGCCGGAAACCGCGCACGACATCATTCAGAACCGGTTCCACTACATCATCGACTGGCCGACGTTGATCATCATGGCCGCGGTGCTGATCGGCTATTTCATTTTTCTGTTCCGCGCATCGGACCGCGAATACCGCGACGTCATCAACGAAAAATTCGACGACAAATAAATCAGGGAAGCATCGTCATGTGGGTGGCACTCTCTTACGCATGCTGGGGCATCTCGATCGTGCTCGCGCTGTGGATGCTCTACGACTGGTTCAAGATCGACACGACCTATTCCGAAGAGATGCTGACCTCGTCCAGGGAAGGCGAACTTGAAGCCGTGTCCGAAAAACACCGGATCTGAGTGGGGGATTGAACGATGACGATCACGGCTGAACCAGCGGTGCAAGTGCAAGGCGACAGGGTTTCACTGCTCAGGGTGCTTGGCCCGGCCCATGTCTGGGCACTCGGCGTCGGCATCGTTCTGGTCGGCGAATTCACCGGCTGGAATTTCGCGGCGGACAAGGGCGGCGCGCTGGCGGCGCTGATCGTCTGCTGGATCGTCGGGCTGCTCTACACGTCGGTCGCGATGATCGATTCCGAAGTTACCTCGACGGTTGCCGCCGCCGGCGGCCAATATGCCCAGGCAAAGCACATTGTCGGGCCGCTGATGGCCTTCAACGTCGCGCTTTTCCTAGTCTTTGCCTACACCATGCTCGAAGTGTCGGACGCTATCCTGCTCGGCGACACGATCGTCGCCAAGGCCGGCGTCGAGGGCCTCAACCACAATTCCTTCATCGCCGCGACCATCGTCGTGCTGGCATGGCTGAACTATCGCGGCGTGCTGATGACGCTCAACGTCAACTTCGTCATCACCGCCATCGCTTATGTCTCGATCGTCATCCTGTTCTTCTCGGTCAGCCCGTGGACGCAAGGCGCCGTGCTGAAGCTGAACGAGCTGGTCACCCCCGGCAACGCCCTGCCCTATGGCTGGATCGGCGTCATCGCCGCCTTCCAGTTCGGCATCTGGTATTATCTCGGCATTGAGGGCACCACGCAGGCGGCCGAGGAAGTGCGCTCGCCGGCACGCTCGCTGCCCTACGGCACGATGGCCGGCATGATCACGCTTTTGATCGCCGCCGCCATGACCTGGTATGTCTGCGCCTCGCTGATGCCCTGGGAATATCTCGGCATCACCTACTATCCGCTTTGGGACGCAGGCAAACTGACCGGCAGTGCGCTGCTGGAAAACCTGTTGTTCATCGCGACGCTGCTTGCGGCGCTGGCCTCTGCCAATGGCTGCATCAACGACGCCGCGCGCGCCTGGTTTTCGCTCGGCCGCGACCGCTATCTGCCGACCTGGTTCTCGGCGGTGCATCCGAAATACCGCACGCCCTATCGCTCGATCCTGTTCCTGCTGCCGATCGCGCTCGCCTTCGCCTTCATCGCCGACCTCAACCAGGCGATCACCTTCTCGATCCTGTCGGGCGTGCTGCAATACACCTTCATGAGCATCAACATCATCATGTTCAGGAAGAAGTGGCCGCTCGGCTCGATCCGCCGCGGCTACACCCATCCGTTCCATCCGCTGCCGGCGATCGTCTTGTTCTGCCTTTGCGTGGTCACCTTCTTTGCGATCTTCCTCGGCTTCGGTTCACAGCTGATCGCCATGGTCGCCTTTTACTTCCTGATCTCGCTATGGTTCCACTTCTACCGCTACAAATTCGTGCGCCGTGGTGCCCAGTTTACCATGCCGTGGCCGAAGCCGCAGGGCTACTGACGGGAGGCGCGCCCTGTCGGGCGGACATTTGCGTGACAAGGTGCGTTAGGTGATCTCAGCATTGCTCGCCGGGGCGGTTGCCCTGGCTCTCGTCCTCCATTTAACCTGGCTTGCGCGCTCCAACCGCGCCAAGGCTTCGACCCCGCTTGCCGCCGACGAAGCGGGGCTTCGCGATGTCATCCCCGACGTGGCCAACATCTCGGATGGCACTGCCGGCGTCGTTACCTTCGCCGGCTCGTGGAACGGCCGGCGGGTGCAGGTACGGACCATCGTCGACACGCTGGCGATCAGGAAGCTGCCGGCGCGCTGGCTGAGCGTTTCGATCACCGAAAAGGTCGCGGTACCAGGCACTTTCGACATGATGATGCGGCCTGGATCGCCGACGACTTTTTCCAATTTCGATCATCTCGATCATACGCTGCCGAAGACGGCGGCGTTTCCGCCCGAGGCGGTGCTGCGGACCGACCGCAAGGGCGTGCGCTTTCCCGAGGCTCTTATCGCTGGTCACCTCGACATCTTTGCCGAGGGGCGCGCCAAGGAACTGCTGATCACGCCGAACGGCGTGCGCATCGTCTGGCTCCTGGCCGAGGCCGAGCGGGCGCGCTACGGCGTATTCCGGCAAGCCGAATTCGGCACGGTCAGGCTCGATCCGGGGCTGATCGAGAGGCTGCTGTCGTCGGCTTCGGCGCTGCGCGATGCCATCAATCAAAGCGAACGGCAGGCGGCATGACCAGCCAGATCACCACCTCCCCCGCACCACCGAGCCCCTATCTGGTTCTCGGCGCCGCGATCGTCTTGCCGGCAAGCGGGCATATCGTGCTCGGCGTGCCGGTGCGCGGCCTGCAATTCCTGTTCTTCATGGTGATCCTCGCCTGGGTCACCGCCAAGATCGCGCCGCCCGACGCCAGCTTCGTCGGCCGCCATGCTGGCGGCTTCCTGATCTATGCCCTGTCGATCCTGGATGCCTACAAGATCGCCCGCATCCGCTATGCCAAATGGGTTCACAATCGCGGCGGGCGCGGCGATAGTGCGGCCGGCGGCGCCTCGACCGATATATAACGGCAGGAAAATTTTTTTCATACCAATTGAATTCCCCGGACGCATTCGATACATCTCCAAGGGAACAAATCTCGGGAGCCTGACATGTGCGGAATCGTCGGACTGTTTTTGAAGGACAAGTCGCTCGAACCCCAGCTTGGCGCGATGCTGTCGGAGATGCTGATCTCGCTCAGCGATCGCGGTCCCGACAGCGCCGGCATCGCCATCTATGGCGCGTGCTCCAATGAAGCCAAGATCACCATCCAGTCGGCCAAGCCGGAGCGCGATTTCCGCGGCCTCGACGCTGAACTCGCCAAGGCAATCGGCGCGCCGGTGAGCATTGCTGCGAAGTCGACGCATGCGGTGGTCAGGACGACGCCTGCCAAGATCGACGAAGCGCGCGAGGCCATCCAGGCGCTGCGCCCCGACATCCGCATCATGGGCGCCGGCGACGTCGTCGAAATCTACAAGGAAGTCGGCTTGCCGGAAGCGGTCGTCGACCGTTTCGGCGTCCGCGAGATGACCGGCACGCACGGCATCGGCCATACCCGCATGGCGACCGAATCGGCGGTGACAACGATGGGCGCGCATCCGTTCTCGACCGGCGCCGACCAGTGCCTGGTGCACAATGGCTCGCTGTCCAACCACAACAATGTCCGCCGCGAGCTGATCCGCGAAGGCATGACATTCGAGACCGAGAACGACACCGAGGTCGCCGCCGCCTATCTCTCCTCGCAGATGGCGCATGGCAAGAACCTGGGCGAGGCGCTGGAAGGCACGCTGAGCGATCTCGACGGCTTCTTCACCTTCGTCGTCGGCACCAAGAACGGCTTCGGCGTGGTGCGCGATCCGATCGCCTGCAAGCCTGCCGTAATGGCCGAAACCGACCAGTATGTCGCCTTCGGCTCGGAATATCGTGCGCTCACCAAACTGCCCGGCATAGACAATGCGAAGGTCTGGGAACCCGAGCCCGCAACCGTCTATTTCTGGGAGCATTGAACCAATGCCGGCAATCAACCTCTCCAAGGCCGCGCGTGAGCCGGGCCAGGCATCGAGGGTCTTCGACCTGGCCGAAATGTCGCTGCGCGAGCTCAACCAGGCGCTGCACGATCTGGCGCCCGGTTCGAACGAGACCGCCTGGGAAGTACTCCACCCGCGAGGCAGCCATTCGGTCGCCGTCGGCGTCGACCAGCCGGTCGCCATCGATGTGCGCGGCAGCGTCGGCTATTATTGCGGCGGCATGAACGACGGCGGCACCATCACCGTGCATGGCTCGGCCGGACCCGGCGTCGGCGAGAACATGATGTCCGGCGCAATTATCGTCAAAGGCGACGCCAGCCAGTATGCCGGCGCCACCGGCCGGGGCGGGTTGCTGGTCATCGAAGGCAACGCGTCGTCGCGCTGCGGCATCTCGATGAAAGGCATCGACATCGTCGTGCATGGCAATATCGGCCACATGTCGGCCTTCATGGCGCAATCCGGCAATCTGGTGGTGCTGGGCGACGCCGGCGACGCGCTCGGCGATTCCATCTACGAGGCGCGGCTTTTCGTGCGCGGCAAGGTCGAAAGCCTCGGCGCCGACTGCATCGCCAAGGAGATGCGGCCGGAGCATCTGGAATTGCTGCAAAACCTGCTCGACCGTGCCGGCGTGACCGGCGTCAAGGCAGCGGAGTTCAAGCGCTACGGCTCGGCGCGCACGCTTTACAATTTCAATATCGACAACGCCGACGCGTATTGAGGCTCAATGACCTATCGCAACCCGCCGACGACGCCGCGCAAATCCGCGACCTTCGACGACTACACGCTTTCCGAGATCCGCCGCGCCGCGGCGACCGGCATCTATGATATCAGGGGCGCCGGCGCCAAGCGCAAGCTGCCGCATTTCGACGACCTTCTGTTCCTCGGCGCCTCGATCTCGCGCTACCCGCTCGAAGGCTATCGTGAGCGCTGCGACACCAGCGTCGTGCTCGGTTCGCGCTATGCGAAAAAACCGATCGAACTGAAGATCCCGATCACCATTGCCGGCATGAGCTTCGGCTCGCTGTCCGGCCCGGCCAAGGAAGCGCTCGGCCGCGGCGCAACGCTGTCCGGCACCTCGACGACCACCGGCGACGGCGGCATGACCGAGGAAGAGCGCGGCCATTCGAAGACGCTGGTCTACCAGTATCTGCCGTCGCGCTACGGCATGAACCCACGCGATCTGCGCCGCGCCGATGCGATCGAAGTGGTTGTTGGCCAGGGCGCCAAGCCCGGCGGCGGCGGCATGCTGCTTGGCCAGAAAATCTCCGACCGCGTCGCCGAAATGCGCACGCTGCCGAAAGGCATCGACCAGCGCTCGGCCTCGCGCCACCCTGATTGGACCGGGCCGGACGACCTCGAGATCAAGATCCTCGAACTGCGCGAGATCACCGACTGGGAAAAGCCGATCTACGTCAAGGTCGGCGGCGCGCGGCCCTATTACGATACCGCGCTTGCGGTGAAATCGGGCGCCGATGTTGTCGTCGTCGACGGCATGCAGGGCGGCACGGCGGCAACCCAGGAAGTGTTCATCGAAAATGTCGGCCAGCCGACGCTTGCCTGCATCAGGCCGGCCGTGCAGGCGCTGCAGGATCTCGGCATGCACCGAAAGGTGCAACTGATCGTCTCCGGCGGCATCCGCAACGGCGCCGATGTCGCCAAGGCGCTGGCGCTCGGCGTCGACGCGGTGTCGATCGGCACGGCAGCGCTTGTCGCGCTGGGCGACAACGACCCGCGCTGGGAAGCGGAATACAACGAGCTCGGCACCACCGCCGGCGCCTATGACGACTGGCATGAGGGTCGCGACCCGGCCGGCATCACCACGCAGGATCCCGAGCTAATGAAACGGGTCGATCCGATTGCGGCCGGACGACGGCTGGCGAATTATCTTAAGGTGATGACACTTGAGGCTCAGACAATCGCCCGCGCCTGCGGCAAGAACAGCCTGCACAATCTCGAGCCCGAGGATCTTGTGGCCTTGACGATCGAAGCCGCCGCCATGGCCGGCGTGCCGCTGGCCGGCACCAATTGGATACCGGGCAAGAACGGCTTCTAAGACAAACCAAAAATGCAGTAAGCGAGGAATTATAATGGGGAACGATCTCGCCGCCTTCGCCAAGGAGAAGGGCGTCAAATATTTCATGATATCCTACACCGACCTGTTCGGTGGGCAGCGTGCCAAGCTGGTGCCGGCGCAGGCGATCGCCGACATGCAGCGGGACGGTGCCGGCTTTGCCGGCTTTGCCACCTGGCTCGACCTGACGCCGGCGCATCCCGACATGCTGGCGGTGCCGGATCCGGCCTCGGTGATCCAGTTGCCGTGGAAGCCGGAGGTCGCCTGGGTCGCCGCCAACTGCATCATGGACGACAAATCGGTCGAGCAGGCGCCGCGCAACACGCTGAAGCGGCTGATTGCCGAGGCGGCCGGCGACGGCATGCACATCAAGACCGGCGTCGAGGCCGAGTTCTTCCTGATCTCGCCGGACGGCAAGACGATTTCCGACGAATACGACACGGCGTCGAAGCCCTGCTACGACCAGCAGGCGGTAATGCGCCGCTATGACGTCATCGCCGAGATCTGCGACCACATGCTGGCGCTCGGCTGGGGCGCCTACCAGAACGACCACGAGGACGCCAACGGCCAGTTCGAGATGAACTGGGCCTTCGACGATGCGCTGGCGACCGCCGACAAGCATTCCTTCTTCAAATTCATGGTGAAGTCGGTTGCCGAAAAGCACGGCCTGCGCGCAACCTTCATGCCTAAACCCTTCCAGGGCCTGACCGGCAATGGCTGCCATGCGCATATCTCGGTGTGGGACAGGGACGGCAAGACCAATGTCTTTGCCGATAATGCGATGGAGCTCGGCCTGTCGGCAAAGGGCCGGAATTTCCTCGGCGGCATCATGAAACATGCTTCCGCGCTTGCCGCCATCACCAACCCGACGGTCAATTCCTACAAGCGCATCAACGCACCGCGCACCATCTCCGGCGCCACCTGGGCGCCGAACACGGTGACCTGGACCGGCAACAACCGCACCCATATGGTGCGCGTGCCCGGCCCCGGCCGCTTCGAGCTGCGCCTGCCGGACGGCGCGGCAAACCCCTATCTGCTGCAGGCCGTGATCATCGCCGCCGGGCTCGACGGTGTCCGCTCGAAGGCCGATCCCGGCCGGCGCTACGACATCGACATGTACCAGTTCGGCCATACGGTCGAAGGGGCGCCGAAGCTGCCGCTCAACCTGCTCGACGCATTGCGCGAGTTTGACAACGACAAATCGCTCAAGGCGGCGCTGGGTGAGGAATTCTCGTCGGCGTATCTAAAGCTCAAGCAGCAGGAATGGAATTCCTATGCGTCCCACTTCACCCAGTGGGAGCGCGACCACACGCTCGACATCTGATCCGGAATTGTTGCACGCCCGGCGCGAAACAGGTTCATGAAATACTCGATCTTCTCCCTCGCCCGGGCGGCATTTTCCGGCCACAAGAACTGGCAGCGCACCTGGCGCGACGCCAGCCCGAAAAGCCATTACGATGTGGTGATCATCGGCGGCGGCGGCCATGGCCTGGCGACGGCATGGTTCCTCGCGAGCGAATACGGCATCAGGAATGTCGCGGTGCTGGAAAAGGGCTGGATCGGCTCCGGCAATGCCGGCCGCAACACCACCATCATCCGCTCCAATTACGGGCTGCCCGGCAATACCGGCTTCTACGAGCTGTCGATGAAGCTGTGGGAGCGGATGGAGCAGGACCTCAACTACAACACGATGGTCAGCCAGCGCGGCGTCATCAACCTCTACCATTCCGACGCACAGCGCGACGCCTACGCGCGGCGCGGCAACACCATGCGCATCAACGGCATCGACGCCGAATTGCTTGATCTGGCGGCGGTCAGGAAGATGATGCCGTTCCTGAACTTCGACAATGCACGCTTTCCGGTGCAGGGCGCCCTTTTGCAGCGACGCGGCGGCACGGCACGCCACGATGCCGTGGTCTGGGGCTACGCGCATGCGGCGAGCGCGCTCGGCGTCGACATCATCCAGAATTGCGAGGTGACCGGCTTTGTCCGCGAGGCCAACGGCAAAGTGACCGGCGTCGAGACGTCGCGCGGCAGGATCGGTGCCGCCAAGGTCGGCATGGCCGTCGCCGGCTCCTCGTCGCGCGTCGCGGCGATGGCCGGCATGCGGCTTCCGATCGAAAGCCATGTGCTGCAGGCCTTCGTCTCCGAGGCGATCAAGCCGCTGATCCCCAATGTCATGACCTTCGGCGCCGGGCATTTCTACGTCAGCCAGTCCGACAAGGGCGGCCTGGTCTTCGGCGGCGATATAGACGGCTACAATTCCTACGCCCAGCGCGGCAATCTGCCTGTCATGGAAGACGTTTGCGAGGGCGGCATGGCGCTGATGCCGATGATCGGCCGGATACGGCTTCTGCGTCAGTGGGGCGGCATCATGGACATGTCGATGGACGGCTCGCCGATCATCGACAAGACGCCGGTCGACGGGCTCTATCTCAACGCCGGCTGGTGCTATGGCGGCTTCAAGGCGACGCCCGGCTCCGGGCTCGTCTTTGCCCATCTTCTGGCACGCGACGAACCGCACAAGGAGGCGGCGCGCTTCCGCCTCGACCGCTTCCGGCTGGGCGCTGTGATCGACGAAAAGGGCCAGGGCGCCCAACCGAAGCTGCATTGAAGGCTGGCTGAAGAAGCATGCGTATTGTCTGTCCCTTCTGCGGCGAACGCGAACTCGGCGAGTTCACCTATCTCGGCGACGCCAAGCCGGCGCGCCCGGCAGCCGAGGCCTCCGAAGACGAGGTCTTCGATTACGTCTATCTGCGCGACAATGTCGCCGGGCCGATGAGCGAATTCTGGTATCATGGCGGCGGCTGCCGGGCCTGGCTGAAGGTCGCCCGCAACACGCTGACGCATGAGATTTCGTCGGTCGAGCCGGCGGTGGGCGTTGGTGCGAGGCTGGCTGCCAAATGAGTATTCTTTGCCAACTCAGCGCTGCCCCTCATCCGCCTGCCGGCACCTTCTCCCCGTATAGTGACAGGGAGAAGGGACCTGGCCGCAACCTCGGCGCCCTCCCTGCTACGCTGGAGATTAGCAAAATCCTCGGTGAAGGCGTCCTTCTCCCCGTCACTATACGGGGAGAAGTGCCTGGCAGGGCGATGAGGGGCAGCGCGACGCTCCTGCTTGAGGGCCGGCAAACGTGACCTCCAGCCAGCCCTATCGTCTCGTATCAGGCGGTCTCATCGACCGCTCTGCACCGCTGGCCTTCCGCTTCGACGGCAAGAGCTTTGCCGGCTTCCAGGGCGACACGCTGGCCTCGGCGCTGATCGCCAATGGCGTCAAGCTGGTCGGCCGCTCGTTCAAATACCATCGGCCGCGCGGCATCCTGACCGCTGGCTCCGAAGAGCCCAACGCACTGGTCGAATTGCGCACAGGTGCGCAGCGCGAGCCGAACACCAAGGCGACCACGGCCGAGCTTTATGACGGGCTCGAAGCCGCGAGCCAGAACCGCTGGCCGTCGCTGCGCCACGATCTGATGGCGGTCAACCAGCTGTTTGCGCCGATCTTCGTCGCCGGCTTCTACTACAAGACCTTCATGTGGCCGGCGAAATTCTGGGAAGCGGTCTATGAGCCGGCGATCCGCCGCGCCGCAGGCCTCGGCCGCGCCGCGGGCGTCGCCGATCCCGACCGTTACGACAAGGCGTGGGCGCATTGCGACGTGCTGATCGCCGGTTCCGGCCCGGCCGGACTGGCGGCGGCATTGGCGGCGGGGCGCAGCGGCGCCCGCGTCATCCTGTGCGAGGAAGATTTTGCGTTCGGCGGCCGTCTGCTTGCCGACGGCGGCACGATCGACGGCGTGCCGGCCGCCGAATGGATTTCGCGCACGCTGGGGGAACTCGCAGCACTGCCCGATGTCCGCATTATGAACCGCACGACATTGTTCGGCGTCTATGATGGCGGCACCTATGGCGCCATCGAGCGGGTCAACGACCACCTGCCCTCGCCGCCCGAGCACCAGGTGCGCCAGCGGCTGTGGCGGATCGTGGCCAAGCGCTGCATCGTTGCCGCCGGCGCCATCGAGCGGCCGATAGTCTTTGCCGGCAACGACACGCCCGGCGTGATGATGGCTTCGGCTATGCGGACCTACGTCGCGCGCTACGCGGCAACGCCGGCAAGGCGCATCGCGCTATTCACCAACAATGAGGATGGCTGGCGCACCGTCCAGACCGCGCTTGCCGCCAGGTTGCAGATCGCGGCGGTCATCGATGCGCGCCCGGATGTCTCCGCCGCGCATCGCGCGCTTGCCGCAAAGGCCGGCTTTGCCGTGCTCAACGGCTCGGTCAGCGGGGTCGAAGGCGGCAAGGACGGTGTCCGGAAAATCGCGGTGGCACTCACTAGCGGCGCGCGCGCCGAAGTCGAGGCCGACGGGCTTGCCGTGTCCGGCGGCTGGAATCCGGCGGTCGGGCTGACCTCCTATCATCGCGGCCGGCCGAAATGGCAGGACGATATCGCCGCTTTCGTACCCGATGGCGCTCCTCCCGGCATGGTGGCCGTCGGCGCCGCCGACGGCGCCTTCGGCCTGGGCGAATGCCTGCGCCAGGGATTTGCCGCCGGAGCCGCAGCGGCACAGAGCACTGGGCGCAGCGGCAATGCCGGCACGCCGCCGGTCGCCGACGAAGAAGCGTTTTCGCTGACGCCGCTCTGGCATGTCGCCGGCAAAGGGAAAGCCTTCGTCGATTACCAGCATGACGTGACCGCGTCCGACATCGAACTGGCGCAGCGCGAAGGCTTCGAATCGGTCGAGCATCTCAAGCGCTATACGACGCTCGGCATGGCCACCGACCAGGGCAAGACCTCGAATGTCGCCGGCCTCGCCATCATGGCGGCGGTGTCAGGCAAGTCCATTCCCGAGACCGGTACGACGATCTACCGGCCGCCCTATGTGCCGGTCGCCATCGGCGCCTTCGCCGGCCATCATCGCGACGAGAATTTTCATGCGACGCGACTGACGCCATCGCATCACTGGGCCGCCGAACAGGGCGCGGTGTTTGTCGACACCGGCTTGTGGAAGCGCGCGCAATGGTATCCGAGCGCCGGCGAAAAGGACTGGCTGGACTCGGTCACCCGCGAGGTCAAGGCGGTGCGCTCCGGCGTCGGCTTCTGCGACGTCTCGACACTCGGCAAGATCGACGTGCACGGCCCGGATGCCGGCGCCTTCCTCGACCGCGTCTACATCAACACCTTCTCCAATCTTGCCGTCGGAAAGGCCCGCTACGGGCTGATGCTGCGCGAGGACGGCATCGTCTATGACGACGGCACGACGTCGCGGCTGGCCGAGGATCACTATTTCCTGACCACCACCACCGCCAAGGCCGGGCTGGTGATGCAGCATCTCGAATTCTGCCGGCAGGTGCTGTTCCCCGAATTCGACGTGCAGTTGACCTCCGTCTCCGATCAGTGGGCGCAATTCTCGATCGCCGGGCCGAAGACGCGGGACCTGCTTCGCGAAATCGTCGATCCGGCCGAGGATCTGTCGAATGAAGGTTTTCCATTCATGGGGGCGCGGGAAGTCGCGCTTCGCGGTGGCATCAAGGCGCGGCTGTTCCGCATCTCGTTCTCCGGCGAGATGGCGTTCGAGATTTCGGTTCCCGCCCGCTACGGCGACGCGCTGGTGCGCAATTTGATGCTGGCCGGCAAGCCGTTCGGCGTGACGCCCTACGGCACCGAGGCACTCGGCGTCATGCGCATCGAAAAAGGGCATGTCGCCGGGCCGGAGCTGAACGGCACGACGACCGCCGCCGACCTTGGCCTCGGCAAGATGATGTCGACCAAGAAAGACTTCATCGGCCGCGTCATGGCGAGGCGCGAGGTGCTGGTTGCGCCGGACCGGCAGGTCGTGGTCGGCATCAAGCCGGTCGACAAGACACGCCGCCTGCGCTCCGGCGCGCATATCATCCCGAAGGACAAGACACCCGGTCCCGATAACGACCAGGGCTACGTCACCTCGGTCTGCTTCTCGCCCATGCTCGACCAGTGGATTGGGTTGGCACTGGTCGAGCGCGGCCGCGAGCGCATCGGCGAGATCGTCCACGCGCACGATCCGCTGCGCGGCGAAGACTACGATGTCGAGCTGTGCAGTCCCGTCTTCTACGACCCGGATGGAGGGCGCCAGCGTGGCTGAGTTTTCCTGGATTGCCCGCAGTCCGCTGGAGAAAGCGCTTGTCGGCGGCGGCTATGGCGCGCGCGACACGGCGGCCGGCGTATCGCTCACCGAGATCCGCAATTTCGACCTGATCCAGGTGATGGCGCGGCGCGGCAAAGCGGCGGAACTGGCGAAGGCTGCCGAAACCCGCTTCGGCGTTGCCGCCCCGGAAACGCCCAAGGCGGTCCGAGCTCCCGACGCTACGCTGATCTGGTCGGGACCGGATCAGTTCCTCGTCCTGTCCAATGGCGGCAAGCACGCGTGCGAACCGCTGAGCCAGGCGTTTGCGCAATCCGCCTCGGTGTCCGACCAGTCGCATGCCCGCGTGCTGATCAGCGTCTCGGGAGAAAAGGCGCGCGCGATGCTGGCCAAACTGTCGTCGCTAGACCTGCACCCCGCGGCGTTCCCGGCCGGCACCGTCGCCGCGACCTCGGTAGATCACACCAGCGTCAATCTCTGGCGCGGCAATGACCGACCAGATGGACAGGCGGTGTTCAATCTTCTGGTATTTGCAACCTTCGCCGAAAGTCTGTGGCACACGATGCTCGATGCCGCCGCGGAGTATGGCGTCGATATCCGGCATTCCGAGGAATTGGGGTAAACTGTCTGCGTCGGCGCCGCCCCTCATCTGCCTGCCGGCATCTTCTCCCCGTATAGTGACGGGGAGAAATGCCTGGCAGGGCAATGAGGGGCAGCGCCGACAATCGGAAGGATAAGGCCGAGCTGCTCCACCTTCACTTGCCAACTCCGGCTCTTCTGCCCTATTCTTCCCGCTAAAATAATTTCACACACAGGCAAACTTGTTTCTCGAAACCAGGGTTGAGATGAGCCAGTCGCCCTACCCCGCCGTCGCCGCCGGACCGCCGCGGCCGAGCCTGATCCTGCGGCCAGGCCAGATTGCGCTGCCGGCCGGGATGGAGCGCTACTCGGTTCAGGGCAATGGCGCGGTGCTGATCGAGGTCGAGGCCGGCGATACGATCAGCGTGCGCAATGTCGAGGGCGGGCAGGCTTGCGAGCTGCTGGCATGGGACAGCAGCGGCGCGACCGATCCCGGCATTTTCGGCGAGAAGTCGAACAGCAATGCCGCCGGCATCAAGGCGCTGCTGGCCGAGGGCGACGACAGCCTCGCTTCCTTGCGCCGGGGGCTCGAGCGACGGCAGGTGCGGCTCGACCAGGCAAAGGCGGTTCGCGTCTTCGGCGGCGCCACCCCCGCCGGTACCGAACAGGCTTTTACCGTCGCCCGCGACGGTTCGATGCTGATTGCGGCGCCCGGCGGGCCGATGCTGGTCGACGGCCACGATACCGCGACGCCGCTTAGCGTCCTCGTCCGGCGCGCCACCGTCCGCCCGGCGGCGAAATCCAGGCTTGCCGACCCGCTGACCGATCCGGTGCTCGATCTGCGTGTCCATTCGGCGACGGCGGAGGCCTATTTCGTCAAAGCGGGCGACTATCTGCAGATCATCGATGTCGACGGGCGTCAATGCACGGACTTCCAGTGCTTTTCGGCGCGCAAGCTGGACAAGGGACGCGATCACCCGCTCGACGTGACGACGACGCGCACGCTGATGGGTTCGAGCTATCCGATGCCCGGCCTGCACTCGAAATACTACGACCAGGACATGGAGCCGCTGGTCGAGGTTATCCAGGACACTTGCGGCCGCCACGATGCATTCGCGCTCGCCTGCGCCGCCAAATATTACGACGACATCGGCTATCCCGGTCATCCCAACTGCTCGGAGAATTTCAACCGCGCGCTGGCCGATAAGGGTGTAACGCCTCGCGCCGGCTGGATGGCGATCAACTTCTTCTTCAACACGGCGATTGACGCGCATGGCGTCGTGGTATCGGACGAGCCGTGGTCGCGGCCGGGCGACTATGTGCTGCTGCGCGCCTTGACCGACATCGTCTGCGTCTCGTCAGCCTGCCCTGACGATACCACACCCGCCAATGGCTGGAACCTGACCGACATCCATGTGCGAACCTATTCCGGCCAGCACAAATTCTCGCGAGCAATCGCCAGACGCATGACGCCCGATTCGGAACCGAAAATGACCCGCGAGACCGCCTTTCATTCGAGCTTTGCCAAGCACACCCGCAACTTCATCGAGTACAAGGGTTATTGGTTGGCCAATTCCTTCGCGAGACAAGGGCCGATCGACGAATATTGGGCCTGCCGGCAGGACGCCGTGATCATGGACCTGTCGCCGCTGCGCAAGTTCGAGGTCACCGGGCCGGACGCCGAGGCGCTGTTGCAATACACACTGACCCGCGACATCAAGAAGCTCGGCGTCGGCCAGGTCGTCTATTCCGCCATGTGCTACGAGCATGGCGGCATGATCGACGACGGCACGCTGCTCAGGCTCGGCAAGGATAATTTCCGCTGGGTCGGCGGCGACGATCTATCCGGCGAATGGCTGCGCGAAACGGCGCAAAAACTCGGCCTCACCGTGCTGGTGCGCTCGTCGACCGACCAGATGCACAACGTCGCCGTGCAGGGACCGAAAAGCCGCGACATCCTGCGGCAGATCATCTGGACCTCGCCGCTGCAGCCGTCGATCGACGAGCTTGAATGGTTCCGTTTCGCGGTCGCCCGCATCGGCGGCGGCAACGGCATTCCCGTCGTGGTTTCGCGCACCGGTTACACCGGCGAGCTCGGCTACGAGATCTGGTGCCATCCGCGCGACGCCGAAAAGGTGTTCGACGCGATCTGGCAGGCCGGCCAGCCGCACGGCCTGAAGCCGATGGGGCTGCAGGCGCTCGATATGGTGCGCATCGAGGCCGGGCTGATCTTTGCCGGCTACGAGTTCTCGGACCAGACCGATCCGTTCGAGGCCGGCATCGGCTTCACCGTGCCGCTGAAGACTAAGAGCGACGATTTCATCGGCCGCGAGGCGCTGATCCGGCGCAAGGAAAATCCGCAGAGGAAGCTGGTCGGCCTCGACATCGACGCCAATGTCGCCGTCGGCCACGGCGATTGCGTGCATGTCGGCCGCGCCCAGATCGGCGTGGTCACCTCCGGCATGCGCTCGCCGGTGCTGAACAAGACCATCGCGCTGGCCAGGCTCGACGTCGCGCATTCGGCGATCGGCACCGAGGTCGAGATCGGCAAGCTCGACGGCCACAGCAAGCGGCTGCCGGCGCGCGTCGTCGCCTTCGCCCATTACGACCCGCAAAAGACAAGGCCGCGCTCCTGATCGATCGCCCCACGGGAGGCTTAGTCCGGTCTTTCGGCGATGCGGCTGCTTGTTCTGTCCTTCACAGCAATGTGCACAGCGTCACAAAGCGCTTGACGTGAAAGCGCCTTGGGTCAATCTTCACTGCTAAGAATAAAATACTACTGAGCGGAAAACGCCTGGGCCGTTCAACGTGAGCGTCGATGACGCCTCGCGAGATTGCGGCTGTTGCCGATGGGGAACATCAAAAATGGGGAATCCACGTACATGAGCACGATAGTCACCACCCTGGTGCCGCCTGCCGAAGGGCAGCTGCACCGGAACATCGATTGGCGCGGCGCCTTCTGGGTCGCAAGCGGCGTTCCGGCCCTTGTCCTGTTTTCGATCGGCGGCATCGCCGGCACCACCGGAACGCTGGCCTTCCTGATCTGGACCGTATCCATGGTCATGGGCTTCCTGCAGTCCTTCACCTATGCGGAAATCGCCGGGCTGTTCCCGAACAAGTCCGGCGGCGCCTCGGTCTACGGCGCCACTGCCTGGCTGCGGTATTCCAAGTTCATCGCGCCGCTTTCGGTGTGGTGCAACTGGTTCGCCTGGTCGCCGGTGCTGTCGCTCGGCTGCTCGATCGCGGCGGCCTATATGCTCAACGCACTGGCGCCGGTGCCGCTGTTCACCGACGCCTCGCCGGAAGTCGCCGCCTATATCGCGGCCCACGCCGGAACCAGCGCCGCCGACGCCATCACCGCGGTCACCGCGGCGGCGACGCCGGCGATCCGCAACTGGACGCTCTACGGCCACACGCTTGGCCCGGTTTCCTTCACTTTCAACGCCACCTTCTTCATCGGCGCGGTGCTGATGCTGATCATCTTCTCGATCCAGCATCGCGGCATCCTGGGCACGGCCAATGTGCAGAAATATATCGGCCTGCTGGTTATCATCCCGATGCTGATCGTCGGCGTGGTGCCGATCGTCACCGGCCAGATCAACTGGACAAACTTCTCGCCGCTGGTGCCGCTTGCGGCAGCCTATGCGCCGGAGCCCGGCGCGTGGAACATCGCCGGCTGGACGCTGGTGCTCGGCGGCATGTTCATCGCGGCATGGTCGACTTACGGTTTCGAGACCGCCGTCTGCTACACCTCCGAGTTCAAGAACCCCGGCACCGACACGTTCAAGGCGATCTTCTATTCCGGCCTGTTGTGCATGCTGCTGTTCATCCTGGTGCCGTTCACCTTCCAGGGCGTGCTCGGCTTGAACGGCATGCTGGCGACGCCGATCGTCGACGGCTCCGGCGTTGCCGATGCGCTGGCCGGTATGGTCGGCGGCGGACAGCTGATCCACAGCCTGCTGGTGATGCTGATGATACTGGCGCTGGTGCTCTGCATCATGACGGCGATGGCCGGCTCCTCGCGCACGCTCTATCAGGGTTCGGTCGACGGCTGGCTGCCGCGCTACCTCAGCCATGTCAACGAGCATGGCGCTCCGACGAGGGCGATGTGGACCGACCTGGTCTTCAACCTGATCGTGCTGGCCATCGCTTCGGCCGACGCGACGAGCTTCTTCTTCATCCTCGCCGTGTCGAATTGCGGCTACATTATCTTCAACTTCCTCAACCTCAATGCCGGCTGGATCCATCGCATCGACAATGGCCACATCGCGCGGCCATGGAGGGCACCGAGTTGGCTGCTCGGCCTCGGCGCTATCTTTGCCTATATCAACGCGGTCTTCATGGGCGCCGGCGCCAAGGTGTGGAACCCGATGGCATTGTGGGCCGGGCTGATCACTGCAGCCTTGATCATCCCGGTGTTCTGCTTCCGGCATTACATCCAGGACAAGGGCAAGTTCCCCGACCATATGCTGGCCGATCTCGGCATGAGCTCGTCCGACCTTACGGTGCGAAAGGCGGGGATGCTGCCCTATCTGACGCTGGTCGCCGGCGTCGCAGTGATGCTGCTTGCCAACTGGCTGTTCGTCATCTGAGGCTTGCCTTGAGGGATCGGGTGCGCAATGCGCCCGATCCCCTGCCGGAACATCGAGACGCCTGGCACGTCGATTATTTGAGGCATAGCCCTATTTTGTTCTTGCTTTGTGCCGGCAGCTATGCTACTAAATTGGGTATGATGCCAATTGGCTCCAAAAGGCCCGCCCCTCCAAGGCGGGTTTTTTCGTTTCTGACCCTGTTTGGCGCAGGCTCAATCGATCTTGATGAACACGCCCTTGGTGTTGAGGTATTCGTCGAGGTGTTCGGCGCCGCCCTCGCGGCCGTAGCCGCTCATTTTGTAGCCGCCGAAGGGCACGGCCGGATCGATCGCGTGATAGGTGTTGACCCAGACCGAGCCGGCGCGGATCTTTCGCGACAGCCGGTGGGCGGTGGCGAGATTTTGGGTGAAGACCCCTGCAGCCAGGCCATAAGGCGTGTTGTTGGCCCGCTCGACCGCCTCGTCCAACGTGTCGAACGGCAAGGCTGAAATCACCGGCCCGAAGATCTCCTCGCGGGCGATCTTCATATCGTCCGAGACGCCGGCAAAGACAGTCGGAGCAACGAAATTGCCGGCGGCAAGCGCGCCTTCCACAAGCCGGGTGCCTCCGGTGACGAGTTTCGCCCCTTCCGCAGTGCCGGCTTCGAGGTAACCGGTGACCCGTTGCAACTGCTTTTCGGAGACGAGCGGACCGATCTCGGTCGCCGGGTCGATGCCGTCGCCTACCCTGAGACCCTTGGCATATGCCGCGAGCCGCTCGACGAACTCGTCATGGATGGCGCGTTCGACAAACAGGCGCGAACCGGCAATGCAGATCTGGCCGGAATTGGCGAACACCGACATCGCGGCCACCGGCACCGCTTTGTCGAGATCGGCATCGGCGCAGACGATGACCGGCGATTTGCCGCCGAGTTCCAAGGAGACGCGCTTGAGGTTGCCGGCCGAGGCCCGCACGATCGACTGGCCGGTCGCCGTCGAGCCGGTGAAGACGATCTTGTCGACACCCATGTGCTCGGCGAGTGCCGCGCCCGCCTCGGTGCCGGTGCCGGTGATGATGTTGACGACGCCTTGCGGGACGCCGGCTTCGTTCATGATGTTGGCGATCAAAAGCGGCGTCAGCGGCGCCTCTTCCGATGGTTTCAGCACGATAGTACAGCCAGTCGCCAGCGCCGGGCCGATCTTCCAGATCGACGCTGCCGTCGGTGCGTTCCACGGGATGATGGCGCCGACGACACCGACCGGCTCCTTGCGGGTGAAGGAGACGATTTCGCCGGGCAGCGAGTTCTCGATGGTCTCGCCGTGCAGCGCCGTCGCCATGCCGGCATAATAGCGCAGCATGCCGATGACGCGGTTGCGGTTGGCTCGGGTGCGCACGATCGGCATACCCATGTCGGTGGTGTCGGAGCGGCTGATCTCTTCCCAGTTCTTTTCGAAGAGATCGGCAATCCTCAGCAGCAGCACCTGTCGCTCATACGGCTTGAACCGGCTCCACGGGCCCTCGAACGCGTTGCGCGCAGCAGTCACCGCCAAGTCGACGTCCTGGCGGTCGCCGCGCGGTACTGTGGCGATGACCGCGCCGGTGGCGGGGTTGCGGCTCTCCATGGTCCGGCCGGAGCGGGCATCGACCCAGTCACCGCCGATGAACATCCGGCGATGGCGCCCGTCGATCGGCAGCCGCAGCGGTGCCTTTGTCTGAGCCATGGTCATGACGGTCCTCCTCCGGCGCCTACGCCTGGTGGGCGGATTAAACCGCCGGAGGTCACATTTGCCAACAGCTCTATTCGGCCGCCAGGGCCAATTGCGGCCTTTCGTTCTTTTCTTCCGTCTCGGCCGCCTGCTCCACCACCTTCTTGGGCTCCTTGCCGAAGAACAGCGCGTAGGCTGCCGGCAGGACAAGGATGGTCAGCACCGTGGCGACGAGAATGCCGCCCATCATGGCGTAGGCGAGCGGCCCCCAGAAGACGCCGCGCGAGATCGGGATCAGCGCCAGCACCGCGGTCAACGCCGTCAGCACGATCGGCCGGAACCGGCGGACCGCCGAGCCGATGATGGCCTCGGAGCGCTCCACGCCGGCGGCGATGTCCTGATCGATCTGATCGACCAGGATGATCGAGTTGCGCATGATGATGCCGAGCAGGGCGATGACACCGAGGATGGCGACGAAGCCGAACGGGGCGCCGCTGATCAAGAGTGCCGCCGCCGCGCCGATGATGCCAAGCGGACCGGTCGCCAGCACCAGCATGGCTTTGCCGAAATGCTGCAGCTGGATCATCAGCAACACGACGATGACGGCCAGCATGATCGGCGCTTTCGCTGCAATCGAGGCCTGGCTTTCGGCCGCATCCTCGGCGCCACCCTGGATCTCGATCTTGTAGCCGGGTGCGAGGCTGGCGCGCAGGCCCTGCATGTCGCTGTACATTTTCATGGCGACATCGTTCGGCTGCACGCCGTCCGGCAGCGTGGCGCGTACGCTGATGGTCGGCAAGCGGTCGCGCCGCCATTCAACGCCTTGCTCCAGCACCGGAACCACCTTGGCGACCTGCGACAGCGGCACGGAGCCGCCGAAATCGGTCGGGATATAGACGGAATCGACCGCCGACAGCAGGTGACGGTTTGCCTCCGGTTCACGGGCGACGATCGAAACCGTCTCCTCGCCGTCGCGGAAGTCATCGAGCGGCGCTCCCGACATGGTCGCCTGCAGCATCTGGCGGATGCGCTGCGAGGTGACGCCGAGCGCACGGGCACGATCCTGGTCAATCACCAGCTTCATCGCCGGCACCGGCTCCAGCCAGTCGTCGTGGATGGCGCCGAGCAGCGGATTTGCCTGGAACTTTGCCTTCACCTCATCGGCGATGCGGCGCACCTCCTGGCGATCCGGACCCATGACGCGCATCTGTACCGGCCAGCCGGTCGGCGGACCGAGGAACAGGCGATCGACCTTGGCGCGGATCGATGGGAAATCCTCGGCCAGGATGGTGCGCAGCTTGACGATCAGCCGCTCGCGGGCCGGTTCGTCATTGGCCATGACCAGAAGCTGGGCGAAGTTCGGGTTGCGAAGCTGCTGGTCGAGCGGCAGGAAGAAGCGCGGCGCGCCTTCGCCGATATAGGTGGCGATGAAGCGCTTGTCCTTGTCGTCCATCATCCTGGCTTCGAGCGCCTTGGCCTGCGTCTCGACTTCCTTGATGCTGGTGCCTTCCGGCAGCCAGAGATCGACGAGGATTTCCGGACGCGACGATTGCGGGAAGAAATTCTGCGGGATGAACTGGAACGCCCACAGGCTGGTGGCAAAGGTCATCAGCGTCATCACCAGGACGATGATGCGATGGCGCACCGCCCATGACACGGTCGAGCGAAGACGGCGGTAAAAACCCGTGTCGAAGACATCGTGATGGCTGCCGGCGTGCTTGCGCTGCTTCAGGATCATGTGGCCGAGCCATGGCGTGAAATAGACCGCAGCGAACCAGGACACGACCAGCGCGATGCCGACGACGTAGAACAAGGTGCGCACATATTCGCCGGCCGTCGAGGCTGCGAAACCGACGGGGATGAAGCCGGCCGTGGTGATCAGCGTGCCGGTCAGCATCGGGAAAGCGGTCGAGGAATAGGCGAAGCTCGCCGCCTCGACCTTGACCAAGCCTTCCTCGAGCTTTCGCTCCATCATTTCGACGACGATCATCGCGTCGTCGACCAAGAGCCCAAGCGCGATGATCAGCGCGCCGAGCGAGATGCGCTGCAGGTCGATGCCGAGTTCGTACATGATGGCGAAGGTGGCTGCCAGGACCAGCGGAATGACGATGGCGATCACCAGGCCCGAACGCCAGCCGATCGACAGGAACGAGACGACAAGCACGATCAGCAGCGCTTCACCGAGCGCTTCCATGAACTCGGCCACCGCATCCTTGACGACGCCCGGCTGATCGGAAATCTGGTTGACCGAGACGCCATAGGGCAGCGCCTCCTCGAAGCGCTTGTAGGTCGCTTCGACGTCCTTGCCGACGTCGGTGACGTTGAAGCCCTTTGCCATGACGACGCCAAGCTGGACGCTGTCGTGACCGTTGAAACGGTATTTGCGCTGATAGGGATCCTCGAGGCCGGAGATCACCGTGGCGATGTCGCCGAGGCGCGTCACCTGGTTGCCGGCGCGCAGGCGAAGCTCGCGGATGTCGGCCGCCCTGGTGACGTCGCCTTCGACCGAGATGCGCACGGAACGCTGGCCGGTGTCGACCGAGCCCGCCGGGTCGACATTGTTTTGGCCCCTGATCGCATTCTGCAGGTCGGTCAACGTCAGGCCGCGTTCGGCAAGCACCTTGGATGAAACGTCGATATAGAGCTTTTCCGGCTGGTCGCCGATGATCACGGCTTTCTCGACGCCGGGCGTCGTCAGCAGCATGTCGCGTGCCTGGATGGCGAATTTCTTCAGCTCGGGATAGCTGTAGCCGTCGCCGCTGATCGAATGCAGGGTGATGAATGTGTCGCCGAATTCGTCGTTGAAGTAGGGCCCGAGCAAGCCCTGCGGCAGTTCATTGGCGATATCGCCAACCTTCTTGCGCACCTGATAGAACGCATCCGCGACCTGCGCGGGATTGGTGTCGCCCTTGACCTGCAATGTGATGATGGCGCTGCCGGCGCGGGTGTAGGAGCGGACGAAATCGAGATGCGGCGTTTCCTGCAGCTTGCGCTCGATCTTGTTGACGACCTGGTCCTCCATCTCCTTGATCGAGGAGCCTGGCCAGATCGCCTGGACGACCATGACGCGGAAGGTGAAATCGGGGTCTTCCTTCTGGCCCATGCGCATCAGGCCGAGCGCACCGGCGACGATGATCAGCCCGAACAGGAAGCGGGCAATGCTAGGGTGGCCGATTGCCCAGCGCGAAAGATTGAAAGACCGCTTTTCATTGGTGTCGATGGTCATCGGCGTCAGTCCATTTCAATTTGATCAACAGAGCACGCGCTTGGCATGCCTACGGAACTTCCGATGTGGGCTTCCGGACGGCGAGGCCTTACCGAGTTGAGAGATCTACATCGCGGTGGGACGCGAGGACCGACGTGGGGGTTACATCGACCTGAGATCTCGAAAATCGGGGGCGCTTGCCGCCCGGAAACCGTGAATTGCCTGGCCGTCAGCGCAAGCGCCTTGCAGCGTCGTCATCGGCCGACGCCGACTGTTGCGCTGCATCACCGGTCAGCTTGACTTTCAGATTCTCGGTCATGAACTGCGTCCCGGCGGCGACGACGACGTCGCCCGGCTTTAGCCCATCGGCGACACTGACGCCGTCGGGGGTGAAGGCGGCAACCTTGACCGGATGCGCATGGACGGTCCCGCCATTGCGGTCCACCGTCCAGACGATCGATTGGCTGTCCTTTTGCGCCAACGCGGCCAGCGGGATCGACACCAGCTGCTGCCGGTTGTCCGCCGCGGCTTCGATGGAGGCGGTCATGCCTAGCAGCACGCGAGGATCGTTGGGCAGGCTGACGCGAACGGCAAAGGTGCGCGACTGCGGATCGGCGCTGCCGGCGACTTCGCGGACCTTGCCGTCGAGCGTCAGCGCCTCATCGGACCAGAAGCCGGCCTTGACGGTCTTGCCCGGCTTGAATTCGGCGATATCGGTTTCCGGAACAGCGATCAGCACTTCCTTCTCGCCGTCGATGGCAACGGTCACCACCGGCGTGCCGGAGCCGACGACCTGGCCGACATCGGCGGCAACGGCAGTGACGATCCCATTCTTGTCCGCCTTGAGATCGGTATAGCGGACCTGGTTCTGTGCCTGGGCAAGCTGCGAGCGGGCGGAGTCTCGCGTGGCGACCGCCTGATTATAGGCGAGCGTCGCCTGCTCGAGCTGCGACTTCGGCGCGAAATTCTTGGCGTAGAGCTGTTCGGCGCGCTTGCGCGTAAGCTCGACTGTCTCGACCTGACGGTCGGCAGCATCGAGGCTGGCCTGAGCGCTTCTCACCGAAAGCTCGTAGTCGGTGGGATCGATGCGGGCGAGAACGTCGCCCGGCTTGACGCGGTCACCGATGTCGACAAGGCGCTCGGTGATCTTGCCGTTGATGCGAAAACCGAGATTCATCTCGGTGCGGGCACGCACCGATCCGGAATAGGAAAGCTGACGGGTATCGCTCGCCTTAGCGATCTCGACCACCTTGACCGGGCGGATGATCTCGGTGACCTCGGCTTTCTCCTGCGAGCAGCCGGCGAGGCCGAGCGCGGCAACGATAATCAGTGCCAGGCCGGCGGCCGGTCGCCTGTAGGTGATGGACTTGGACAAAGACACTTTTCGTACTCCCGAACTGTGGGGATGAATTGCCGACATCACCGCCCGACGGGCGGCAACGGTCATTTCTTCAAGGCTCTGATGGCAAACTCGGTAAGCTCGTCCGGTGTCGCCCGGTTCTTCTTGGCGAGGCACTGGGCCATCATCTGCGGATGACAGAGGCTGATAATAGCAGCACCGAAACACCGGGACGCGATCACCGGATCCTGATCGACGAACTCGCCGGTGGCGATGCCCTCGCGGATCACTTCCGCAACCAGTTCGTGGATGCTGTCGATGTGCTTTTCGATGACATGCCAGTCGCGCTCGATGGCGACGATGACCATCTCATGCACCTTCTCCTGGTCGATCATGGTCTCGAGCGTCCACTGATAGTGCGTATGCACGTAGCGGCGGAGCTTTTCGCTAGCGGTGCCGGGACTATGGCAGGCTTCGTAGGTCAACCGGTAGCAGGTCTCAAGCATACGGCCGCAAACCGCCTGGTGGATTTCCACCTTGGAGGCGAAGAAGCGGTAAATGTTGGCGGTCGACATGCCGAGTTCGCGCGCTATGTCGGCGACGTTGGTCTTGCCGTAGCCGTAGTGGCGGAACAATCGCTCCGCGCAATCCAGGATGCGCGTGACATTTTCCTGGCGGGCGGAATCGGCGGTGGTGTCTAGGGTTTCAAGCATCTCGTTGGCCAAATTTACGACTGACGAATTTACAATTTCGTCACTCGTAATTTGAAAACCATCACCTGTCAAGGGCCGATTTTGGCCGCTGATGACAGATGGTGACATCTCTGGACGGAGTTGGACCATGAAACGCATGTGGTTCCCGCCGGGCGCGCCTGCAACGCCGCCCCGTCTTTTCGACGCAAAGGATTTTGAATTGATGTTTTCAGATCAGGCGTTAAGGCTGCTTCGTCATCTCCCGCAGCCGGAACTTCTGGATCTTGCCCGTCGAAGTCTTCGGGATTTCCGCGAAGATCACAGCTTTCGGCACCTTGAAGCGGGCGAGCAGCGCGCGGCAGTGCTCGATTATCTCCGCCTCGGTCGCCGCCTTGCCCGGCTTCAGTTCGACATAGGCGACCGGCACCTCGCCCCATTTGTCGTCGGATCTGGCGACAACGCCGCAGGAACCGATGGCGGGATGCTTGTACAGTGCCTCCTCGACCTCGATCGAGGAGATGTTTTCGCCGCCGGAGATGATGATGTCCTTGGAACGGTCCTTAAGCTGGATGTAGCCGTCCGGATGCATGACGCCGAGGTCGCCCGAATGGAACCAGCCGCCGGCAAAGGCCTCGTCGCTCGCCTTGCGGTTTTTCAGATAGCCCTTCATGACGATGTTGCCGCGGAACATCACCTCGCCGATGGTCTCGCCGTCGGCCGGCGTCTCTTGCATCGTCTGCGGGTCCATCACCGTCAAGCCTTCGAGCGCGGCGTAGCGCACGCCTTGCCTGGCCTTCTTCGCCGCCCTCGCCCCTTTCTCCAGCCGGTCCCACTCGCCGTGCCATTCGTTGACGACGGCCGGGCCATAGGTTTCGGTCAGGCCGTAGAGATGGGTGACGGCAAAGCCCGCATCGGCCATGCCCGACAGCACCGCCTCGGGCGGCGGCGCCGCGGCGGTGTTGAAGCTGACGGTCTGCGGGAACTGCCGCTTGTCCTCGTCCCTGGCGTTGATCAGCACCGACATGACGATCGGTGCACCGCAGAGATGGGTGACGCCGTGATCGGCAATGGCGTCGTAGATCGGCTTCGGCCGCACCCAGCGCAGGCAGACATGCGTGCCGGCCTGCACGGCAAGCGTCCAGGGAAAGCACCAGCCGTTGCAGTGGAACATCGGCAACGTCCACAGATAAACCGGGTGCTTGCCCATCCCGGCATGGATGGTGTTGGCATAGGCCATCAGTGCCGCGCCCCGATGGTGACAGACGACGCCCTTCGGATTGCCTGTCGTGCCGGAGGTGTAGTTGAGCGAAATGGCATCCCATTCATCGTCCGGCATCGACCAGGCGAAATCCTCGTCGCCATCGGCGACAAACGCCTCATAGTCCAGCGTCCCGATCCGCTCCCCCTTGGGATAGGGCGCATCGGCGGCATAGTCTGGATCGTCGTAATCGATCAGCAGCGGCCTGACCTTGGCCAGCGTCAGCGCTTGCCGAACCACGCCGGCGAATTCGCGGTCGACGATCAGCACCTTGCTTTCGGCGTGATCGAGCTGGAAGGCAATGACGGCGGCATCGAGGCGGGTGTTGAGCGAATGCAGCACCGCCCTGGTCATCGGCACGCCGAAATGCGCTTCCAGCATCGGCGGTGTGTTGGACAGCATGACGGTGACGGTGTCGCCCTTGCCGATACCGCGCTTCGCCAGCGCCGAGGCAAGCCTCAGCGAGCGCTTCCAGAAATCGCGATAGGTCGTGCGCTGGCGGCCATGGATAATGGCGGTCTGGTCGGGAAAGGTTTTTGCCGCCCGCTCGAAATAGGTCAGCGGCGTCAGCGGCTGGTGGTTGGCCGGGTTCCTGTCGAGGTCCTGTTCGTAAGGATTGCCCATCCCGTCCTCCGCAATGTGTTATTAGGCCTTCTTACCACCAGGCTTTGAACACGGTGTAGGATTTGTGCATCGCCGGTCTGTTGCGACCGTCTTTTCGCGATGCAAGTGCCCTCCGTTGGTGAATATCTCATCGAAGCCACCTCAACGGTATGCGGCTTCGCCTATCCACCTGGGCGCCCCTACTCGCCTTCACCCTCTGGCCACAAAGCATCGATGTCCCGATGTCCTTCCACAATGTTCGCCACCTCGAAGAAATCGCTATTGTAACGGAAGAAAATAACATACCCCCTGAAAGCGAAACTTCGGACGTCCGGCCGGAGTTCGGGACGAGCACGACCGATCGTCGCAGGCAAGCTCGCCAGATCGCGGCATTTCTGGCGCAACGCATCCACAAAGCGCCGGCCGATCAACAGGCTGCCGCTTTGGCCGGAGATGTATTCAAAGATATTGACCAAATCTGTCTGTGCTGACGGCAGCATGCGCAGCCGTGGCACCCCTAAAAGCCTTCCTTCGCGAGTTGCTTGGCCTTGGCTTCCAAGGCCGCGTCAATATCCTGCTCAGTGGCCTCGCCGCCTTCGGCAAACGACTTGTCCACCATGGCACGCAGCGCCTTCAGCTTTTCCTCGCGTTCTTCGACCAGGCGTAGGCCCTCACGCACGACTTCGCTGGCAGAGCCGTAGCGGCCGCGTTTGACAATATTGGACACGAAGGTTTCCCATCGCTCTCCCAACGATACGTTCATTCTCGGATCTCCTGTCTGATCAAATGGTACCGCAATAACAATAAATGTGCAATTACTGACATCGGCAATGCTCCCATGCCATATCATGCCTCCTCACTCAATTTGACTTTTGTCGAGAGCCGTGAATAATGTCAGCGAGGAGATGGCATGGCGATCCGACCGGCAGAACAGCTTATCCACAAGGCCGCCTGGCTGTACTACGCACACGGCCTGCGCCAGGACCAGGTGGCCAGCCAGCTCAAGATTTCCCGTGCCTCGGTGGCGATGTATCTGCGCAAGGCGCGCGAGACCGGCATCGTCAACATCTCGACCTCGACCCAGCTTTTCACCGACGACGTGCTGGCACGCAAGCTGGAAGACGCGCTGAAACTCGACGCGGTCTGGATCGCGCCGGAAAACGGCTATATCGCCGACCCCTCGACCGACATTGCGGTGCTGGCGGCAAGCGTCTTTCTCGAGCTGATCAGGAAGGGCGACCGCATCGGCGTCGCCTGGGGACGGACGATCTACACCATCGCCGACATCATGTCCTATGCCGATCTGCAGGACGTCACCGTGGTGCAGCTCTGCGGCAATCTGGGCGCCCCCTATTCGTACCGGCCGGACCAATGTACGATGGAAATCGCACGCCGGCTCAATGCCAAGGGGCTGAATTTTTACGCGCCGCTGGTGCTGACGACGGAAGAACTGGCACGCGGCCTGCGCGCCGAGCCGGTGATCCGCGAGCAGTTGTCGGGCATCGGCGAGTGCGACCTAGCGCTGTATTCAGTAGGCTCGGTGGACACCGACAGCCATCTGGTCAAATGCGGCGCGCTGACGCCAAGCGAAATGGCTGTATTGCGTAAATCGGGTGCGGCCGGCGTCATTGCCGGGCAGATCATCGACGCCCAAGGCCAGGCGCTCGACTGCAGCTACAACCGCCGGCTGATTTCGGCAGAGCTGTCATCGCTGCGCCAGATCGAAAAGCGCCTTGTGGTGGTGCAGGAAGAGAGCAAGTTCGAACCGCTCGTCGCGGCCATCGCCGGCGGGCTCTGCACCCATCTCGTCGTCGGCGCGCGCATGGCGCGACGGCTGCTCGACAATGCCGGAGCGGCAGCAGAAAAGGTCGCCTGATAGTTAATTCCAGCCGCCGGTGCATTGTCATCAAAGCGTCGCGGCATTCCTGTTCACAACAAAGAGAAATCGGACGAAGCTGACATGAAGAACCTGTGGAATGACGGCGACGCGGAGAAGCTGGTCGCCGACTATGCAAAGAAGGGTGTGGCCCGCGACCTGGCGCTGCGCGTCTACACGACCAGGCTGCTGGGCGGCGAGCCGCGGCTCGTCCTGCATGGCGGCGGCAACACCTCGTGCAAGACCAGGGCCACCGATCTTGTCGGCGACGAATGGGACGTGCTCTGCGTCAAGGGCAGCGGCTGGGACATGGGCGTCATCGAGCCGCAGGGCCTGCCGGCGGTCAAGCTCGGCGCGCTGTTGAAGGCGCGGTGGCTCAAGAAGCTCTCCGACGAGGACATGGTCGCGCTGCAGCGGGCGAACCTCATCGATCCGTCCTCGCCCAATCCGTCGGTCGAGACGCTGCTGCACGCCTTTCTGCCGCACAAATTCGTCGACCACACGCATTCGACCGCAATCCTCGCCATCGTCGACCAGGAGGACAGTGAGGTGCTGAGCCGGAAGGTGTTCGGCGAAAAGATGGGCTTTGTGCCTTACATCATGCCGGGCTTCGATCTGGCGAAGGCGGCCGCTGATGTTTTCGACGCCGATCCGACGGTCGAAGGCCTGATCCTCGACAAGCATGGCATTTTCACCTTCGGCGACGATGCCAGGCAGGCCTACGACCGGATGATCCATTACGTGAACGTCGCCGAGGATTTCATCGCCAGCCACGGCAAGCCGCGCACCGAAAAGGTGGCACTGCCGGCCAGGCTGGCGAAGCCCGCGGAGATTGCTCCGATGCTGCGCGGCGCGGTGGCAGTGGCGCGCGGTGAAGGCCGCTTCGACCGGATGATCAGCGATTTCCGGACCTCGGATGCGATCATCGATTTCATCAATTCGGCAAAAATTGCCGACTATGCCGGGCGCGGCGTGTCGACACCCGACCTGTCGATCCGCATCAAGACCGGACCGATGGCACTGCCGGCGCCCGACGCTGACAAGGTCGGCGACTACAAATCCGTCATCCGCCAGCATGTCGAGAAATTCGCCAAGGACTATCGCGCCTATTTCGAGAGCAATGATGCGCTCGACGATGTGAAGCGCACCATGCTCGACCCGATGCCGCGGCTGACGCTGGTGCCCGGCCTTGGCATGTTCGGCCACGGCCGCACGCTCAAGGACGCGAAGATCGCCTCCGACGTCGGCGAAATGTGGATCGAGGCGGTGCGCGGTGCCGAAGCCGTCGGCGATTTCCGCCCGCTCTCCAAAGCCGACCTGTTCCCGCTCGAATACTGGTCGCTGGAACAGGCCAAGCTCGCCGCCAACAAGCCGAAGCCGCTGACCGGCCAGGTGGTGCTGGTCACTGGCGGCGCCGGCGCGATCGGTGCGGCCACGGCAAAGCTATTCGCCGACAACGGTGCCCATACCGTCGTCGTCGATCTCGATGCGTCAAGGGCTGCCGAGGCGGCAAAAAAAGCCGGCAACGGTTCGATCGGCATTGGCGCCGACATCACCGATCCGGCGCAGATGCGCGCTGCGTTCGACAAAGCGGTCGCCGTCTACGGCGGCCTCGACATTCTCGTCTCCAATGCCGGTGCTGCCTGGGAGGGCCGGATCGGCGAGCTCGACGACGCAACCTTGCGCAAGAGCTTCGAACTCAATTTCTTCGCCCACCAGTCGGCGGCGCAGAATGCCGTGCGCATCATGCTGGAACAGGGCACCGGCGGCGTGCTGTTGTTCAACACCTCCAAGCAGGCGGTCAATCCGGGGCCGAAGTTCGGCGCTTATGGAATTCCCAAGGCGGCAACGCTGTTTTTGTCCAGGCAATATGCGCTCGACTACGGCGCGAATGGCATCCGCTCCAATGCCGTCAACGCCGACCGCATCCGTTCGGGGCTGTTGACCGAAGCCATGATCGCCAGCCGCTCGGGCGCGCGCGGCGTGTCGGAGAAGGAGTACATGTCCGGCAACCTGCTCGGGCAGGAAGTGACGGCCGAAGACGTCGCCCAGGCCTTTCTGCATCAAGCGCTGGCCGAGCGGACCACCGCCGATGTGACGACGGTCGACGGCGGCAACATCGCAGCGGCGTTGAGGTAGATCTAAACACCGGACCAACAAAAAGAGCGGCCCGCGAGCCGCTCTTTTTCTTTGCCGATAGCGAAAGACTACTTCGCGTTCGGGTTCGGCATCCAGGCCGGCATCGCGACATCGGCATGGGCGAATTGCGGCAGCTTGGCCGAGAGGTCCTCCATGTTCTTGATGTCCTTGTCGATCAGATCCTTTTGGGTGATCAGCGTCGGCGGCACGATGACGTTGTGGCCCGGGTCTTCGCCGGCCAAGAGCTGCGCCAGCGCACGCACCGAGACCTGGCCGACGACGGCCGGGTTGGTGGCGGCGGTTGCCGCCCAGGCGCTGTCCGGCTCGCGCATCGCGGCGATGTCCGAGGTCGAGATGTCGGCCGAATAGATCTTGATGTCCTTGTTCAGCCCGGCCTCGTCGACGGCGATCTTCACGCCCTTGGCGAATTCGTCATAGGGCGCGAACATCACCTTGATGTCGGGGTGGGCCGACAACACCGAGCGGGCCTGGTTGGCGACCGAATTGGCGATCGGGTTGTCGAGCGTGCCGAACATGGCAACTTCGTCGATGCCTGCATACTTCTTCTTGAATTCGACCCAGGTCTCGTTGCGGCGGTCGAGCGGCGCGATGCCGGCGACATAGACATAGCCGGCCTTCCAGCTCTCGCCATTGTCCTTGACCGCCTGTTCGAGCGCCAGGCGCGCGAGGTCGCGGTCGGATTGCTCGATCTGCGGGATCTTGGGGTTTTCGACATTGACGTCGAAGGCGACGACCTTGATGCCGGCGTCGACCGCGCGCTGGGCGGCGTCCTTCATCGATTCCGTCAAGCCGTGCTGGATGATGATGCCCTGGACGCCGAGCGCGATGGCCTGGTCGACCATGTCCGCCTGAAGCGCCGCGTCCTGGCGGCTGTCGAGCACGCGCAGGTCGACGCCGAGTGCCTTGGCCTGCGCCTCGACGCCGGACAAATACGCCTGGAAGAAGTCGCCGGTCGAGAGATAGCGGACCAGCGCTATCTTGACGGCGCCCGGCTTGTCGAACGGCGCCGGCCTGTCCTGCGCCATCGCCGGCAACTGCATCAGCAATGTTGCGCCGGCAAGCCCGAGCGCTGCCTTCCCCAAAAGTCTTCTTGTGATGTTCACGTTGCTTCCTCCACTTGTTGAACCCAAAATGTAACCGGTCGAAACCTATCTCCTGCCCCTGCCGGACAGGGCGAAGGTGAAGACAAGGGCGACCACGAGAACCACGCCCTTGACGAAATCCTGCGTGTAGTAAGGCGCGTTCATCATCGTCAGGCCCTGCAGCAGCACGCCGACAAACACCGCGCCGACGGCCGTGCCGAAGGCGTTCGGCTTGGCGGCGCCGAGAACCGCGTAACCGATGAGTGCCGCAGCCACCGCGTCGAGCAACAGATTATTACCCGAGGCGATGTCGCCGCGTCCAAGCCGGGCAGCGAGCAAAATGCCGCCGATCGAGGCAAAAACTCCCGAAATCACATAGGCCCAGATTTTGTATGCCTTGACAGGCGCGCCGGCGAGTTCTGCGGCGCGTTCGTTGCTGCCGACCGCATACATCATGCGCCCGAAACGGGTGTATTCGAGAAAGAACCAGATCAGCACCGCCAGCACGAGCAGGACGACGACCGACACCGGAATGAGGTTCGGGATGAAGAAATCGAAGCGATGACGGCCAAGCGCCAGGAACGCGGCGCCGAAGCTGCCGTTGGCGACCGAGCCGTCGGGCATGGTCATTCCGGTGGCGATCGAACGGCCCTCGGTCGGTATGCGCTGCAGACCGACAAGCAGGAACATCATGCCGAGCGTCGCCAAAAGATCCGGCACCCGCATATAAACGATCAGCCAGCCATTGATCAGGCCGACCACGGCGCCGATCACAAGACAGACGACGACCGCCACGACGGCGTTCTGTTCCAGCACCACCATGACATAGGCAGCCGCCATCATGGCGCTGGTGGCGACAGAGCCGATCGACAGGTCGAAGCCGCCGACGACCAGAGTGGCGGTGACGCCGAGGGCCAGAACGCCGGTGATGGCGACCGACTGGAAGATGAAGACAGCACTTTGCGGCGAGACGAAGCCATCGGCGGCGACGGCGAAATAGGCGATCAACCCGAACAACAGGACGATGAAGCCATAGCGGATGGCATTGTCGCGCAGGATCATTCAGCGCTCCCGCATGCTGGCACCGTCTTTACCCAACCTGAACTCATGCCCTCTCCATTCCAATTCTCATCGTCTTCCCGTCCTCAGGCTGCGCTGTGCAACGGCCCACCCGCCACTTCGGCCAGCAGACGCTCGAGATCGATATCGGTGTTGCGGTGCTCGCCGACGATCGTCTGCTCCGACATCACCAGAATGCGGTCGGCCGTCTCCAGGGCCTCATCGAGTTCGGTGACGAACAGCAGCGTCGCGCGGCCGCTGGCGCTGGCCCGCAGCTTGCCGGCGATGTCGCGCCTGGCCGAAATGTCGACGCCCTGAAACGGCTCGTCGAGGATGAAAAGCCTTGCGCCCTGCGACATCCAGCGGGCGACCATCACCTTCTGCTGATTGCCGCCGGAAAGCGACGACATTTCGTCCTTCTCCGAGCGGCAGACGATGCCGAGCTCCTGGATCTGCTGGCGGGCAATAGCGCGTTCGATACGGCGTTTGAGAACACCGAGACGCGACATGCGGCTGTGGAACGGCAGGCTGATGTTTTCCTGGATATTGAAGTCGCCGACGATGCCGTTTTCGCCCCGGTCCTTGGCGACGAGAAACACGCCGGCGGCAATCGCTTCGCCGGTCGACGCCGGCGCATAGGGTTTCCCGTTCAGCATCATGGTCCCGGACAGCGGCTTGCGCAGGCCGAACAGCGTCTCGGCGAGCGCGGTCTTGCCGACGCCGACGAGGCCGGTGATGGCGACGACCTCGCCGTCGCCGAGCGTCAGCGAAATCGGCCTGGCGCCTTCAGCAATCCGCAAGCCGTCGGCAGTAAAAATTGCTTTGGCCGAATTCCTGGCGACGATCCGCTCGAGCTGGATCTTGCGGCCGAGCATGGCGTTGACCGCACCTTCGTAATCCAGCGGCTTCTTGTCGAAGATGCCTGAGATGACCCCATCGCGCATCGAAATGATGCGATCGGCAAGCCGCCTGATGTCAGACATACGGTGCGAAATGTAGAGAATGGCCACGCCTTGCTGGCGGAGCCGGTCGAGCAATGCGAACAGCCGGTCGGCTTCGGCACTGGACAGTGAGGAGGTCGGCTCGTCTAGGATCAGCACTTTCGGCCGGTGCGCCATGGCGCGGGCGATCGCCACCATCTGGCGGTCGGCCAGAGAGAGATCGCTGATCCGGGCCTTGAGGTCGATGGCCAGTCCCATGCGGCCGGCCACCGCCTTGGCCTCGCGACGCACCCGGCCTGGATTGAACAGGGTCGGCACGCCGCTGCCGCTCAACCTGTCGAGGGTAAGATTGGTGGCGACGTCAAGGTCTGCGACGACACCGTCATTGATGTTCTGGTGGACGGTAACGACACCGGCGCGGATCGCCTCCGCCGGCGTTTTCGGGTCGAAGTCATGACCGGCAAGCGACATCGAGCCGCCGCCATGGTCGTAGACGCCACTGATGATCTTGACGAGGGTGGATTTGCCGGCACCGTTGGCGCCCATCAGCACGGTCACTTCGCCGGCATGCAATTCGAGCGAGACGCCGCCAAGCACCTCGATATGGCCAAAGGATTTCCTCAGGCCGTCGACGCGGAACACGGCATCATTGCCCATTCGTTCCTCCCTGACCGTGACGCTATGGGCTATATCGGCAATTGTCAACACGATTGACAATTGCCAGAAGGCTTCCTAGCTTGGCCCGACCGCGTTGGCTCCGCTATCATCGGAGCACATGAGCGGGAGGTGAGGATGACTGGGAAATCGCCGTTCGAAGCACTGTCGGTCGAGACGCTGGCGGGCCGTCTCGGTGCCAACGGGCCCCTGTGTTCGCAGATCGGCAAGAATACGAGCCAGTGGAAGGTTCGCGAAGTCGGCGACGGCAATCTAAACCTTGTGTTCATTGTCGAGGGTGCTGAGGGTGCGGCCGTGGTCAAGCAGGCCCTGCCCTACGTCCGGCTGGTCGGCGACAGCTGGCCGCTGCCGTTGAAGCGTTCCTTCTTCGAATATCATGCGCTGACGCGGCAACAGGCACGGGCGCCGGGTTCGGTGCCTGAGATCTACCACTTCGATGAAGGCCAGGCGCTGATCATCATGGAGTATCTGTCGCCGCATATTATCTTGCGGCGGGCGCTGATCGAGGGCCGGCAACTGCCCAACATCGCGAGAGACATCGGCTTGTTCATGGCCCGCACGTTGTTTCGCGGCTCCGACCTCAGCATGGCGACCAAGGACCGCAAGGCCGATCTGGCGCTATTCGCCGACAATGTCGAACTCTGCGACATCACCGAGAACCTGGTTTTCTCGGATCCGTATTTCGATGCCAAGATGAACCGGCACACCAGCCCACAGCTCGATGACATCGTCGCCGAGCTGCGCGCCGACCGCGACCTCAAGGTCGAGGCGCAGCGCATGAAGCACATCTTCGCCGCCAATGCCGAGACGCTGCTGCATGGCGACCTGCATTCCGGCTCGATCATGGTCACCGACACCGAAACGCGGATGATCGACCCCGAATTCGCCTTCTACGGGCCGATCGCCTTCGACGTCGGCATGCTGCTCGCCAATTTCTGGATGGCGTTCTTCTCGCAGCGCGGCCATGAACAGGGCGGCAGCCGCGACGCCATGCGCGACTATCTGCTCGGCGTTACGGTCGAGACATGGTCGGTGTTTCGCGCCGAGTTCTCGCATCTGTGGCGGACCGAGCGTACCGGCATGCTCTACCAGAAGAGCCTGTTCGAAGATCAGGACGACAGGCTTGGCGCCGAGCAGGCGCTAGACCACATGCTGCAGTCGATCTGGACCGATCTGCTCGGCTTTGCCGGCGTCGAGGTTCACCGGCGCATTCTCGGCCTTGCCCATAATGCTGATTTCGAGACCATTGCCGATCCGGATCTGCGCGCCAGATGTGAAGCAAAGGCGCTGAAATTCGGCCGTCACCTCGCCGTCAACCGGCGCCAGATCCACAGCATCGACGAGGTCAACCAGTTGGCCGCGCTGATCGAACGGGAGAGCAAGACTTGAACGTCGGCGACCGCCACTACCGCACCATCTGGCCGAGTGACGACGGGCGTTCGGTGGAGATCATCGACCAGCGTTGGCTGCCGCATGATTTCCGCATCGAAAAGATCGATACCGTCGCCGGCATCGCCACGGCAATCCGCGACATGTGGGTGCGCGGGGCGCCACTGATCGGCGTCACCGCCGCCTATGGCGTCGCCATGCAGATGGCCGACGATCCGTCGGATGCAGCACTCGACGCGGTCTGGGCAACCTTGCACGAAACGCGCCCGACGGCGATCAATCTGCGCTGGGCGCTGAACGAAATGCAGCGCTTCCTGCTGACGCTTCCCCTGGCAGAGCGTGCCGCGGCTGCCTATGGACGTGCCGGCGAGATCGCCGACGAGGATGTCGGCCTCAACCGCGCCATCGGCGCCCATGGGCTCGAAATCATCAAGGCGATCGCGGCGCGCAAGCAGCCGGGCGAACCGGTCAATATCCTGACCCACTGCAACGCCGGCTGGCTGGCCACCGTCGACTACGGCACCGCCACCGCGCCGATTTATCTGGCGACGGAAGCCGGCATTCCAGTCCATGTCTATGTCGACGAAACGCGACCCCGCAACCAGGGTGCCCAATTGACCGCCTGGGAGATGGCCGGCCACGGCGTGCCGCATACGCTGATCGTCGACAATGCCGGCGGCCATCTGATGCAGCGCGGCCAGATCGACATGGTCGTCGTCGGCACCGACAGGACCACCGCCGACGGCGATGTCTGCAACAAGATCGGTACCTATCTCAAGGCACTGGCCGCCGCCGACAACGACGTGCCGTTCTATGTCGCGCTGCCGTCGCCGACGATCGACTGGACGGTGGGCGACGGGCTGGCCGAAATTCCGATCGAACAGCGCTCGCCCGACGAGGTCTCGCTGGTCTGGGGCAAGACCAACTCCGGCGAGATCGCCCAGGTCCGCGTGTCGCCGGAAGCGACGCCGGCGGCCAATCCGGCCTTCGATGTGACGCCGGCGCGGCTGGTCACCGGCTTGATCACCGAACGCGGTGTCGCTACGGCCTCGCGCGAAGGCCTGAAGGCGATGTTTCCCGAGCGCGGATGATCCGCTTTGCCGGGAGGGCGCTGGATTGCCTGATCTCACGATTTCTTGAACACGGCACGGTTAAAACGCCCGTTGCCTGTCCCACATGGACGGCCGTATGCGTAGCGGCGGGGCGGCGCCCAACGCTCGAAGCCGGGGTTGCCCACGGCTCGGCGAGTGAACCAGCGGGATACCGCGATGTCATTCAGACCGTTGCTTGGTGACGGACTGGTTCGGAGCCAGGAGGAGAAGTCGGAGCCCCTGCAAACCGCGTCATGGGTCAGCTCCTCGATCGTCTTCGACAACCGGCGGTGGGCGTGCCGGGAGGCGGAGCTCCGCTGGACAGCCCCTCATCATCTGATCGTGCTGACCGAAGAAGGCGGCACGTCCCATACATCCATCCGACACGAGGCACGATCCCTTTACGACGGAATGGACCGTCCCGGAGCCCTCACCTTCGTCCCGGCAGGCGCGGAACGACAGGGCTTCTATCGCGATGTAAACCTCTCCTACTCAGCCCTGTGGAATCGATCCCGATATCAGGCTTCCCGGATGCGAACGCCTGAGGAACCTGCCGATCCTGGTGAACAAGAAGGACGCGGTCGTCGCCACGTTGCTGAGTTCGCTTCGTGACGAGATGGCACTCGGCCACAAGCCAGACACTGCCTATGTCGAGCATCTGGTCGCCCTCGTCAGCCTCCGCGTGGCCAACCTGAGCCGGGAGCAACAGCGGTTTGTACGTCACGGCTGTCTCAGCCGCCGGGCACTTGGTCGCGTTCGGGATTACATCGATGCGCATATGAATTCCGACATTTCGCTAAGCGAGCTGGCAGCCGTCGCGGGCATGGCCGTCGACAGTTTTGCGCGTCGCTTCAAGGCGACGACCGGCCTTGCACCCTATGCCTATGTGATCGAGGAACGGGTGCGGCGAGCGGAGGCGCTGCTGCGCGAAACGGGTTTGTCGATCGGTACCATTGCCTTTCGGCTCGGCTTTTCAAGCCAGAGCCACTTCACCACGACCTTCCGGCGTCTCAGGGGCATGACGCCTCGTGCCTATCGGGTGAATTCTTCTCCAGAATCCTGATAGTGCCGCCGGTTTCTTGAAAGAAAGCCGCCACGCGCACTCCCACCTCCAGTGTCGTTAGGTGACAGAACCCGAGGGTTTGCTATCGGGTCAAGTTGCCGTCTGCGCTTCATTGCGACTGGGAGATCATGCATGGCCAAAACGGACAACAGGAGCGGGCCGACGCGTCGGATGGTATTGGAAGGCGGTGTTGCGACCGGGGTGCTCCTGGCTACCGGACTACCGGTTGACGCGGAGCCGGCCGAGACCGTCACGGCGGCTGCATCGTCCTCGCCGGTACCGACGATACCGGTATCATTGCGGATCAACGCGAAGGATCTTGCCATCGAGCTCGACCCGCGGACGACGCTGCTCGACGCCCTGCGCAACCATCTCGGCCTCACCGGCTCGAAGAAGGGCTGCGACCACGGCCAGTGCGGCGCATGCACGGTGCTCGTCGATGGACGCCGGATCAATTCCTGCCTGACGCTTGCCGCAATGCATGAAGGCGACGAGATCACCACGATCGAGGGCCTTGCCGTAGGCGACCGGCTGCATCCGGTCCAGGCCGCCTTCATCGCCCGCGACGGTTTCCAGTGCGGCTACTGTACGCCAGGCCAGATCTGCTCGGCGGTTGGTATGCTGGGCGAGGCGCGGGCCGGCTGGCCAAGCCATGCGAGCGCCGACGTGGCAGCGGCTTCCGTCGCTCTCAGCGATGCCGAGATCCGCGAGCGGATGAGCGGCAACATCTGCCGTTGTGCCGCCTATCCGAACATTGTCGCTGCGATCCGCGACGCGGCAGAGGAGGCATGAGCAATGCAGTCCTTCACTTATGAACGTGCGACGAGTGCCCAGCAGGCGGCCGCCGCGGTCGCGGCCCGGCCGGACGCCAAGTTCATCAGCGGCGGCACCAACCTGCTCGACCTGATGAAGCTCGAGATCGAGCGCCCAGCGCATCTCATCGACATCAGCCGGCTGCCGCTCGATCGGATCGAGGATACGGCGGAAGGCGGGCTCCGGGTCGGCGCCCAGGTCCGCAACAGCGATCTCGCCGCCGATCCGCGGGTGAGGTCGCGTTATCCGATGCTCACGCAAGCGCTGTTGGCGGGAGCGTCCGGCCAGATACGCAACAAGGCCTCGACCAGCGGCAATCTCCTGCAGCGGACGCGCTGCCCCTACTTCTATGACCGCAACATGCCCTGCAACAAGCGCCAGCCGGGTTCGGGCTGCGCGGCACTTCAGGGCTTCAACCGTATGCACGCCGTACTCGGCGCGAGCGAAGCCTGCATCGCGGTCCATCCTTCGGACATGGCGGTCGCCATGTCCGGGCTCGACGCCAGGATCGAGACCGTCTCGCCCGGCGGCGAGACCCGCACGATCCCGATCGGCGATTTCCATCGATTGCCCGAGACGATGCCCCATGTGGAGACCGTGCTCGGCCACGGCGAAATGGTCGTCGCGGTTGCCCTGCCGCCGCCACCGCCCGGCCGGCAGGTTTACCGCAAGGTGCGCGACCGTGCTTCCTACGCCTTCGCGCTAGTGTCGGTGGCAGCAATCGTCGAGAAAAGCGGCGACCGTATCCGAAGTGCTCGGATCGCCATGGGCGGCGTGGCAGCGAAGCCCTGGCGCGCGACGGAGGCGGAGCGCACGCTCGCAGGAGCGTCGGCGTCCGACGGTGCCTTTACCGACGCGGCCGAAGCCGCGCTCGCAGGGGCGGTCGGGCATGGCGGCAATGATTTCAAGATCCCGCTGGCGAAACGGACGATACGGCACACGCTCGCTGCTGCCGTCGAGAGTGCGT
Organism: Mesorhizobium sp. ISC25; assembly: GCF_042295465.1. NCBI lineage: Bacteria > Pseudomonadati > Pseudomonadota > Alphaproteobacteria > Hyphomicrobiales > Phyllobacteriaceae > Mesorhizobium > Mesorhizobium sp. ISC25. The sequence continues at coordinate 3,123,388 of NZ_CP135441.1, forward strand.
GAGGTGACACGATGACGGAGACGAAGACCCGCGAGAACCGTGCGTCCGAACCACGCAATGGCATCATCGGGCAGCCGATCGACCGCATCGACGGTCCGCTCAAAGTGACGGGCGGCGCCACCTACGCTTACGAGAATGAGCTGGATGGTACAGCCTATGGCTACATTCTCGGCGCCGCCGTCGCCAAAGGCCGCATCGCCGAGATCGACACGACCGAAGCCGAACGGGCGCCGGCGGTGTTGCTCGTCATGACGCACCGCAATGCGCCGGCCCAGCCGGATTTCGGCCCATCGGTCACGCCGACGGTGCCGGAGGTCTTCACCCGCGCCCGGCCCGCGCTCAACAGCGATCGGGTGCGGTATTACGACGAGCCGGTCGCGCTGATCGTTGCGGAGACGTTCGAGGCGGCACGCGCTGCAGCGGGCCTCATCAAAGTGCGTTACGACGAGGAGCCGGGCGTCTACGATCTACCGGGACATATCGCCGACGCCTACGCGCCAAAGCGGACCAATGCCGGCTTCGAGACCGACAGCGTGGTCGGCGACTTCGAGCGCGCCTTTGCGACGGCGCCGATCAAGATCGATGCCACTTACGGGACCCCCTTCGAACATCACAATCCAATGGAGCCGCATGCGACGCTTGCTGCCTGGTCAGGCAACGAGCTGACGATCCGTACATCGGCGCAGACCCTCGCGAACTTCCGGGCCGGGGTCGCCAGCACGCTTCGCATCCCGCCCGAGCGGGTACGCATCGTGAGCCCCTTCATCGGCGGAGGCTTCGGCTCCAAGCTGATTGCCCATGCCGACACGATCCTGGCCGCACTTGCAGCGCGGGTGCTGCAGCGCCCCGTGAAGATCGCGCTGACGCGGCAACAGATGTTCGCCAATGCCGGTCACCGCGCAGAGATGGTCCAACAGGTACGTCTCGGCGCGGACACCGACGGGCGGCTCACCGGGATCGCGCACGATGTCTGGTCCGCAACGTCCAGCTTCGAGGAGTACTGCGAACAAACGGCAGTTTTTGCGCGCTCGCTCTATGCGGCGCCGAACCGTCTCACTCGCCATCGCCTGGTTCCGCTGGACATCAACCGCGGCGAATGGATGCGCTCGCCCGGCGAAGCGCCCGGCATGCTGGCTTTCGAATGCGCCATGGATGAACTCGCCGAGCGGGTCGGTCTGGACCCGATCGAACTCAGGATCCGCAACGAACCGGCACAGGATCCCGAGCGCGGCGTGCCGTTCTCCACCCGCAATCTCGTCGCCTGCATGGAGGAAGGCGCCCGCCGTTTCGATTGGAAGCGGAGAAACCCGACACCGGGCCGAACCCGGGAGGGCCGCAAGCTTATCGGCTACGGCATGGCGGCGGCGATCCGTCCGAACTACATCGGCGCGGCGATGGCGCGAGTTGGGATCGACCGGGACGCTCGGGTTACAGCGCGGCTCGACATGACCGATATTGGGACCGGCACCTATACGATCCTGACCCAGATTGCCGCCGAGAGCCTCGGCCTGCCGATCTCGTCCGTCAAGGTGGAGCTCGGCGACAGCCGCTTCCCGCGTACCGCTGGCTCCGGCGGGTCCTGGGGCGCAGCAAGCGCGGGTTCGGCCTTGTATAATGCGTGCAACGTCCTCAAGAAACAGATCCTGGAGGCGGCGCAGTCGAGCGAGGCCTCGCCGTTGCGCGGCGCGAACGCCACCGAGGCAAGCTTTGCCGACAGCGAGGTCAGGATCGGCCAGCGATCGGCGAGCCTGGCCGATCTCATAGGGAGGGTCTCTCCCGACGGGTTCGAGGCCGAAGGCTCCGTAGCCGCGGGCGCCACCACCCAGTCATACAAGACTTATTCGCAGCATTCCTATGGCGCGCATTTCGCCGAGGTCGCTGTCGATTGCGATACCGGTGAGATCCGCATGCGCCGGATGCTGGCTGTGATCGGCGCGGGCCGCATCCTCAACGCCAAGACCGCGCGTTCGCAAATCATCGGCGGCATGACCTGGGGGATCGGTGCGGCGCTGATGGAGCAGACGGTGCTCGACCCGCGCCACGGCCACTTCGTCAATCACGATCTTGCTGAATATCACGTCCCGATCAATGGCGACGTCCCCGCGATGGAGGTTGTCTTCCTCGAGGAAGACGACGACAAGGCCAACCCGCTTGGCGCAAAGGGTCTCGGCGAACTCGGCGTGTGCGGTGCGGGGGCTGCTGTCGCCAACGCCATCTACAACGCGACCGGCGCGCGAGTGCGTGAATTTCCCATCACCTTGGACAAGGTGCTGCCTGCCTTGCCTGTGATCGCCATTTGACGCTTTCCTCTCTCGCTCTCAATTGTGACAAGTCGAAACGGATGGCTATTTCTGCGCCATCCGCGACGACGCCGGTGGTTGACAGCGCCATCCAGCCCTTTCATACAAAGGCCGTCAATGTTCTCAGGGCGGGGTGAAAGTCCCCACCGGCGGTAAGGGTCTCGGCCCAAGCCCGCGAGCGCTTTCCAGATGATCGGAAAGGTCAGCAGATCCGGTGCGATTCCGGAGCCGACGGTCACAGTCCGGATGGAAGAGAACGAAATGGAAGACGGTCCGCTTTCGCGGTTCGGACTCCGTATCGTGCGTCCTGATTCTGGATCGAAACGGAAAGATGGACCCATGAATCAGCATTCCCACAACGACTATGAAACGATCCGCGTTGCCGTCATTCGGGCGCGCTGGCACGCCGATATCGTCGACCAATGCGTTGAAGCATTCGAGGCGGAACTGGCGGTTCTCGGAGACAAACGCTTTGCCGTCGATGTCTTCGATGTGCCAGGCGCCTATGAGATTCCCCTGCATGCAAAAACGCTTGCCGAGACCGGCCGCTATGCCGCTATCCTCGGCGCCGCGTTCGTCGTCAATGGCGGCATCTACCGGCATGAATTCGTGGCAAGTGCGGTCATCGACGGCATGATGACCGTGCAATTGTCGACTGGCGTGCCGGTGCTTTCGGCGGTGCTGACGCCGCACAACTACCATGACAGCGCGGACCATCACCGCTTCTTCTTCGAACACTTCCAGGTCAAGGGCAAAGAGGCGGCCAGTGCCTGCGTGCAACTGCTGGCGGCACGCGAACGCATCGCGGCGTGAAATCTCCGTCGCCGGGTGGAAATCCCGGTAAGGCGCTGTAGTATCTCACGAAAACTAGGGAGGATACCGGTGCAGACCAAGAAGATCATCAATGACGGCAACCGCACGGTCGACGAGATGCTGGAAGGCATCCTGGCCGCGCATCCCCGCCATCTTAAAAGCGCGGAGGGAAGTCCGCGCTCCATCATCGCCCGCGACGGACCGCGCCAAGGCAAGGTCGGCCTCGTCATCGGCGGCGGCTCGGGCCACGAGCCGACCTTCCTCGGCTTGGTCGGCAAGGGGCTGGCCGACGCCGCGGCCATCGGCAATGTCTTCGCCTCGCCGCCGCCGGACCCGATCCTCGAATGCGCCAAGGCGGCCAGCGGCGGTGCCGGCGTGCTCTTCATGTATGGCAACTATGCCGGCGACGTGATGAATTTCGACATGGCCGCCGAGATGGCGGCGATGGACGACATCGAGGTGCGCACCGTGCTGACCACCGACGATGTCGCCTCGGCGCCGCGCGACCAGAGGCAGAAGCGGCGCGGCGTCGCCGGCAATTTCTTCATCTTCAAGGCCGCCGGTGCTGCTTGCGACCGGATGCTCTCCTTCGACGAGTGCGAACGCATCGCCCGAAAGGCCAACGACCACACCTTCACCATGGGGGTGGCGCTGTCGCCGTGTTCGCTGCCGCAGACCCGCCGGCCGAATTTTGAAATAGGCCCGGACGAGATGGAGATCGGCATGGGCATCCATGGCGAACCCGGCATCGCGCGCGGAAAATTGAAGACGGCCGACGAGATCACCGACGAGATGCTGGACAAGATCATCGACGAGATGGCGCCGGCGCGCGGTGACAAGGTGGCCGTGCTGGTCAATTCGCTCGGCTCGACGCCACTGATGGAGCTCTACATCATGAACCGGCGGGTCAATCAGAGGCTGGATGATGCCGGTGTTTCCGTCCACGCCAACTGGGTCGGCAATTATTGCACCTCGCTCGAAATGGCTGGCGCCTCGGTCACGCTGATGCATCTCGACGGCGAATTGCAGGCGATGCTCGACCACCCTTGCGACTGCGCCATGTTCCGCGCCGGCTGAGAGAGCATCATGACCTCGATCGATTCAGCCGGCTTGAAAAGAATGTTCGATGCGATCGCGGCGGCGATCGACGCCGACAAGGACAGGCTCTGCCAACTCGACGGCGTCATCGGCGACGCCGACCACGGCATTGCCATGGCGCTCGGCTTCGGGGCGGTGCGCGACGCGCTGGCGTCGCTCGATCTCTCGGCGATCGAGCCGACAATTTTGCTCAACACCGCGGCAAAGTCCTTCCTCAACGCCGTTGGCGCCTCGTCAGGCCCGCTCTATGCGACGGCCTTCATGCGCGGTGCCGCCGCCGTCAAAGGCAAGGCAATTCTGGAGGATGCTGACATCATCGCCATGCTCCGGGCGATGGCGCAAGGTATCCAGGATCGCGGCAAGGCCGAGCTCGGCGAAAAGACCATGGTCGACGCCTGGCTGCCGGCAGCACAGGCAGCGGGCGCCGCGCAGGAAGCCGGCAAGACCCTGTTGGAGAGCTTGGAAACTGCACTCGCCGCAGCCGAACGGGGCGCCGAGGCAACCAAGAACATGATCGCCGCCAAGGGCCGCTCCTCGCGGCTCGGCGAGCGCTCGTTGGGGCATATGGACCCCGGCGCCGCATCGGCCGTCACGATCGTCAAAGCGATGCGGGACAGTCTTGCGTAGAGCGGGATGTGTTTAAATTGAACTTGCTATGCGCCGAGAAGCAGATGGCGCTCGGGCGTATTGCTCAACCACCTAAGCAGTTTCCATTTGGTCGAGCCTAATGCAATCGAAGATCCTGCCGTCCGATGCGTAGCTGCGCGTACGAGAGTCGGATTTGCTTTTGAAAGCAGCATTCCTCCAGATATTGGTACAACGACAAATGACGTCGGCGATATCTCAGCTTTCCACCCGCTGCAGACATCCCTGCGACGACGCTATTTACTGTTGTCATGCAGCCTAACGATTCGCTTCAGAACGCAATAGAGATTTGTTACGATCTGTTTGCACGATACCCACGCCCTCTGGCTCTTCATGCCTCTCCCCTTCGCAATCCTGCCGAAATCCTGAGGACACTGACATCAGCGCCGTTGCGAGAACTGACTGGCAAGCAAATCGGGCCTTACGCGGGTTATGCCATCACGACAGTGGGTGACGTCGAGGACTATAAACACTTCCTGCCGCGAATTCTTGAGCAAGCGATTAGGCAGCCGGAATGGATGGGCACGGATCCGCCGATCATTGCTGTTCGGCTTAAGATGGCCAATTGGCTTGATTGGCCATCTTCGGAGCGAGCAGCGATCCGGACTCTATTTGTCGAGGCATGGACGCAGTCAGTCCAGGAGCATCCGGATGATGTTGACGCCGAAGCATGGACATGCGGCGCAGCGATTCTCAATCTTGATGTACCGACCATGCTGGAAAAATGGCTAGCGGAGCCTTCGCTCAACGCAGCCATGCAACTGGCAGAATTCCTCGCGGCGCATGCAGCATCGATGTTTGAAGACGATATCAACGAACGGGCATACTGGGGCTATGTAGACGAAACGACACTTCACCTCGTTAGGCGGTGGCTTCTGAGTGACCCCGTGCTTCGGCTGCTGCTGACCGCACGTGGCCAGATCGCCGCGGCTGATCAGTGGCTGATAGGTGAGGCGCTGAAGAGACTTGTTTCGTTGGGACGATCAAGTGTGCAGTAACCGGCCGACAGGGTTAGAAGGACCGCTCTTCACCTATGACTAGCTAATCGACTGAGTTTTTGACCTAACCCCGCTTCGCCGCGTCGAGCCTGTCGATCGCCTGGACATTGCCGGCAGATGGTCCCTTCTCATCGAATTCCGATGCGAGCCATGCGTCGACGATCGACTTGGCCAGTTCCGGGCCGATGACGCGGGCGCCCATGGTGATGATCTGGGCGTTGTTGGATTTTGCAGCGCGCTCGGCCGAATAGGTGTCGTGGGTGAGTGCGGCGCGAATGCCGGGCACCTTGTTGGCGGATATGGATACGCCGATGCCGGTGCCGCAAAACAGGATGCCGCGATCGTTTTCGCCGTCCAGGATGGTCTGCGCGAGCTTCTGTGACAGGTCGGCATAGTAGCCCGCCTGGCTGAGGTCGCTGACCGTGAGGCCGGGCTTGGTGGCGAGGTGAGCGGCAATGACGTCGAGCAGCGGCTTGCCGGCGCTGTCGGCTCCAATGGCTATTTTCATGTTCGGTTTCCTTCCTGTTCGATGCTTCAGATCGCCGCCGAGGCGCGTTTGAGGATGTCGACATAGCCGTCCGCCTGCCAGGCGGAACGGCCGATGAACAAGCCGTCGATATTGGGCTGGCCGACCAGTTCGGCGGCATTTTGCGGATTGACGCTGCCGCCATAAAGCACCGGCGGCACAACTCGCAGCAGGTCGCGGGCGATTTTCTTGATCAGCGCCTGCTGCCTGTCGGCATAGTCCGAACTGGCCGGCACGCCCTTGTCGCCGATCGCCCAGACCGGCTCATAGGCAAACAGGATCGTCGCCGCCTTGGCCGCGCCTTCGAGAAACTGTAGCGCGCCGTGCACCTGCAAGGCCAGCACCGCATCGGCCTGGCCGCTGTCGCGCTGTGCCAGGGTCTCGCCGACACAGATCAGCGGCACCAAGCCGTGCTTCACCGCGGCCGCAGTCTTCAGCCCGACAGCCTTGTCGGTCTCGCCGAAATGCTCGCGCCGTTCGCTGTGGCCCAACTCTACCATATCAAGTTCGCAGTCTTTCAGCATTACCGGCGAGATCTCTCCGGTCCAGGCGCCGGCGTCGGCCCAATGCATGTTCTGCGCGCCGACCTTGATGCGCGTCGGCGACAGCGCTTTCTTGACCTCGCGGATTGCCGTGAAGGGCGGGATGACGAAAGGCTGAATGCGCTCGTCGAAACCGGAGACGAACTCGGCCAATGCCTCGGCGAAAATCATCGCCTCGGCGAGCGTCTTGTTCATTTTCCAGCTGGTGCCGACCCAATAAACCATACGTGCCCTCCTACTCTGCGATCACCGTCAGCGAAACGCCAGCGCCATCCAACGCCGCGCGCATCTGCGGCTGTGGCTCGCGGCCGGTGAAAACCGCATCGAAGGCCTTGAGATCGGTCAGGAAGTGCAAGGCAGTGCGGCCGAATTTCCCATGATCGACCAGCAGATATTTGCGCGCCGCTGCGGCCATCATCAGCCGTTTGGTCTGGACCACTTCCTGATCTTGGTGAAAGGCAGAGGCACCATGGATGGCTGATGAGGACAGGAAGGCGACATCCGCGCGCAATGATTTCAACGTGTCTTCGGCAAGCAGGCCGAAGAAGCCGTGAAACTTCTTGCTGTACTGGCCGCCGAGCGCAATCAGGTTGATCCCGGCAACGCCCGCCAAATCCTGGATGACGGCCAGATTGTTCGAGATCACCGTCAGCGGACGCAGATCGGCAAGATGCCGAGCAACGCCCCCGGCGGTCGAGCCGTCGTCGATGATCACCGTCTGACCCGGTTCGATCATAGTCACGGCAGCGGCGGCGATGCGCTTCTTCTCGTCGCCGGCCAGCCGCTGGCGGTAGCGGAAATCGCTCTCGAAAAGGCTGCTCGGCTGGATCGAGGCGCCGCCGCGCACCTTGCGCAGAAAGCCGCTTTCCTCGAGCTCGTCGAGGTCGCGGTGGACGGTCATCTTCGACACCCCGAAACGTGAGGCAAGATCGTCGACACTGGCGGTGCCGATGTCCATCAGAAAATCCATGATGCCTTGCCGACGGCCGTCGCTCTTCATTTCCGCGGCTTCCTCGTGCAACTCGGTGCCGAGATATAACAGCAAACGTCGCACAAGTCACCGAATTTTTTGTGATAATGTTATATCTCTATGGGATATCATGACGCTTCTGGTCGCGTGCTGTAACAAGAATTGCTGCCGGCCGAGCGCCCAGCGGTTGCGGTGCCGCGGAAATCCGGCCAGAAGCATCAGGGGCTCGACGACAACCGAACAGCCCGCAAACACTGGCTCGAAACCGGATACGGGAGACTACTGAGTGGCTCGCATCACACTGAGACAATTGCTCGATCATGCCGCCGAATACGGCTATGGCGTGCCTGCCTTCAACATGAACAATATGGAACAGGGCCTCGCTATCATGGAGGCAGCCGAGGAGACCAAATCGCCGGTTATCCTGCAGGCGAGCCGCGGCGCGCGAGCCTACGCCAACGACGTGGTGCTGGCCAAGCTGATCGACGCGCTGGTCGAAATCCATCCCGATATCCCGGTCTGCATGCACCTCGACCATGGCAACAACGAAGCGACCTGCGTCACCGCGATCCAGCACGGCTTCACCTCTGTGATGATGGACGGATCGCTGAAAGAAGACGGCAAGACCCCGGCCGACTACGCCTATAATTCCGGCATCACCCGCCGCGTCGTCGACATGGCGCATTGGGGCGGCGTCTCGGTGGAAGGCGAGATCGGCGTTCTCGGATCGCTGGAGATGGGCGGCGGCGAACAGGAAGACGGCCATGGCGTCGAGGGCGTCATCAGCCACGACCAGCTGCTGACCGATCCGGTGCAGGCCGAACAATTCGTGCGCGACACCCGTGTCGATGCGCTGGCAGTCGCCATGGGCACCAGCCACGGCGCCTACAAGTTCAGCCGCAAGCCGGACGGCGCTGTGCTGGCCATGAACGTCATCGAGGAAATCCACCGCCGCCTGCCGAACATGCATCTCGTCATGCACGGCTCGTCCTCGGTGCCGGAGGAGCTGCAGGAGATCATCAACAAATATGGCGGCCAGATGAAGCCGACATGGGGCGTGCCGGTCGAGGAGATCCAGCGCGGCATCAAGCATGGCGTGCGCAAGATCAATATCGATACCGACAACCGCATGGCGCTGACCGGCGCGATCCGCAAGGTGCTGACCGAGAACCCGAGCGAATTCGATCCGCGCAAATATCTGACGCCAGCAATGGCAGCCATGCGAAAACTCTGCAAGGAGCGTTTCGAACAGTTTGGCACCGCCGGCAACGCTTCCAAGATCAAGCCGCTGCCGCTGCCGGAAATGGCCAAACGCTACAAGTCCGGAAGCCTCGATCCGAAATTTGGCTGACATATTCCGGTTCTGAGCAGGAGCCGCGTCGGCTCCTGCTCATCCGATCATGCTCGCGGCAAGAGATCGGCCCTGCCGGTCTCGATAAATGGCGCCCAGTAGTCGACCGACTCGCGGATCATGGCGACGACCTGATGGTCGACCGGCTCGCGCTCGCGGAACGACAGTTCGAGGCAGATCTCGTTGTCGGCGCCGCCGCCACGGCGAACCGTGTCCAGCAGCTTTTCCGGCGTGATGCGGCCGTCCTTGTTGTGGGCGGCAATGAACGGCCAATGGCCACCCTTGTTCATCGACGACTGCTTGACATGGATGATCGGCGATTCCTTTGGAAAAGCTTCAGCCCAGGCATAAGGGTCGATGTCGTCCGGATTGCTCGACGTCACGTCGCCATGGTCGATGTCGACCATCATGTTGAGCGGGATCGCCATGCCGGCGGCATCGATCTCGCGCTGCAGCGTCCGGCAGCTCTCGATCGTATGGCCGAACTCGCGGCCGACCGACATCGGCTCCCAGAACAGGTAGGTCAAGCCGGCTTCTTTGGCATGCTCGGCGACCTCGCGCCAGCATTCCAGCGCGATCTCGAAAAGCCGCGCGCGACGCTCAGGATCGTCGTAGTCACGATGGGTGAAGATCGCGAATTGCGTGCCCATGCCGGCAGCGCCGAGTTCGGCCGAAATTTCGGCAAAGGTCTTGAACCAGTCGACATAATAGCGCCGCACGTCGGCGTCGGGATGGCCGAAATGATTGAGCCTGCCGTAGGGGCCGGTCATCGCCGATGTTACGCGCACACCGGTGCGGTCGAGCGCGGTACGGAACAGACGGATGAATTTGGCGATCGTTGCGGCCGGCCAGCCGGGATTGACGAACTCATGCGTAAGCTGCACGTCCCGGATGCCGATGTCGTAGGCGATCGTATCGATCAGGTCGTCCGGCTCGGCAAATCGGTTGACCAGCGGATTGGTGTTGAGGGACAGTGTAAAAGCCATCAGCCGGCCTTCGCCAGCCGACTCGAACACCAGTCCTCGAACGCTTCTCTTTCCGCGCCGGACAGATGCAGGCCATGCTTGGTGCGCCGTTCCAAGATATCGGCCGCGGTCTCGGCCCATTCGTGCTCGAGCAGGTAGTTGGCTTCGCGCTCGAAAAAATCCTTGCCGAAGCGCCGCCCCAGTTCGGCGAGCGAGCCGGCTGCGCCAACCAGATCACGCGTCCTTGTGCCATAGAGCCGGCCATAATGCTTGACCAGCGAAGCCGGCATCCAGGGATATTCGTGGCCGAGATCACCGAGGAACTGCTCGAAATCGGCATTGGCGATATCGCCGCCCCGCAGATGCGCTTTCGAGGTCCACGGCTTGCCCATCTTCGGGAAGAACGGGGCGATGCGGTCCAGTGCGTGCTCGGCCAATTTACGGAAGGTGGTGATCTTGCCGCCGAAGACAGAAAGCAAAGGCGCCTGCCCCGCCGAAGCGTCGAGTTCGAAAATATAATCGCGGGTCACCGCGCTCGGATTGTCGGCATTGTCGTCATAGAGCGGCCTGACGCCGGAAAACGAATAGACGACGTCGCTGCGCGCAAGCTGGCGCTTGAAGTAGCGGTTGACCACTTTGATCAGGTAGTCGATTTCGCCGGCATCGGCGGTCACATCCTCCGGCCGCCCGTCATAGGGAATGTCGGTGGTGCCGATCAGCGCGAGATCGTTTTGATAGGGATTGATGAAGATCACGCGCTTGTCGCTGTTCTGGACGAGATAGGCCTGTCGCCCTTCCCAGAATTTTGGCACGACGATGTGGCTGCCCTTGACCAGGCGCACGTTCCGCTTGGAGTTCTGGCCGGCCACGCGGTTGACGATGTCATTGACCCAGGGACCGGCGGCGTTGATCAGCGCCCGTGCCCGGACTGTGGTCCTGACGCCGGTTCGACCGTCGCGCATCTCCACCGACCACAGGCCGTTTTCGCGACGGGCGGCAATGCAGGCGGTGCGGGTGAATATCCTGGCTCCGCGCTCGGCGGCGTCGAGCGCGTTGATGACGACCAGGCGGGCGTCGTCGACCCAGCAGTCGGAATATTCGAAGCCGCGCTTGAAGGCGTCCTTGATCGGCGCGCCTTCTGGCGCGGTGCGCAGGTCGAGCGTGCGCGTGGCCGGCAGCCGCTTGCGGCCGCCAAGATGGTCGTAGAGGAACAGGCCGAGCCGGACCAGCCAGGCCGGCCGGTCATCGGGGCTGTGTGGCAGCACGAAGCGCATCGGCCAGATGATGTGCGGCGCGGATTCGAGCAGCACCTCGCGCTCGATCAGCGCCTCCCGCACCAGGCGGAACTCGTAATATTCGAGATAACGCAAACCGCCATGAACGAGCTTTCCCGATCGCGAACTGGTGCCCTCGGCGAGATCGTCTTTTTCGCAAAGAATGACCGACAGGCCCCGGCCTGCCGCATCGCGCGCGATCCCGGCGCCATTGACGCCGCCGCCGATGACGAAGAGGTCGACGATTTCGGTCTCACCGCTCATCTCGCTCTATGCCCTGTCGTCAGCATGGATTGACCGGAGGCAGACCGGCGATGAAGCGGCGCACTTCCTCGGCCGCCTGCTCGGCCGCATAAGTCACCGTGCGCACCGACGCGCCGGCGATATGCGGCGTCAGTGTCACGTTCGGCAGCTGCAGCAAGGGCCAGTCGGCAGGCACCGGCTCGACGGCGAACGTTTCCAGCATGGCGCTGCCGATGTGCCCCGAGACGAGCGCCTCATAAAGCGCATCGTAGTCGACCAGCGGTCCGCGCGCGGTGTTGACGAAGATCACGCCCGGCTTCATCCGGGCAATGGCGTCCTTGCCGATCAGACCGCGCGTCTCTTCGGTGACCCGGGAGTGCAGCGTGACCACATCGGAGCGCGACAGCAGATCGTCCAGCGCAACCAGCTCGACGCCGGCATTGCGGTCCTCGGCGCTCAATTGCACATAGGGATCGCAAACCAGGATGCGGCAGCCGAACGCGCGCAGCAGCCGAACCAGCCTGGTGCCGATATTGCCGTAGCCGATGACGCCGACGGTCATTTCGTTGAGCTCGCGGCCGGTGCGGTCGGCGCGGTAGAGATCGCCGCGCCACTCGCCCTTGCGCAAGGCTTCGTGGCCGACGCGGATCAGCCGCGTCTCGGCGAGAATGGCGCCGATGGTGAACTCGGCCACGGCGCTGGCATTGCGACCGGGCACATTGACCACCGTGATGCCATGGGCCTTGGCGGCCGCCATGTCGATGTTGATCGGCCCGCCGCGCGATACCGCAACCAGCTTGAGCGTCGGCAGGCGCTGCATCATGCTTTCGGAGAGCGGCGCAAGCTGGGTGACGAAGATTTCGGCGTCGCCGATGAAATCCACCACCTCGTCGGGATCGCCGAAATACTCCTTGACCTTGTCGAGGCCGAGCGCGGCATTGCCGAATTGCATCGGCTCGTCGGGCCACGCGGTCTCAATGGTGCGGACGTCGAGATTGTCGCCGCAGGCCGCCTCGATTTTCTCGCGAAACACTTCCGGAAGCATGAAGCGGTCGCCGATGATCGCAATTTTCTTGGGCATGCTCTTCTCAATTCACGTCGGTTTGCCTGGATGCGGCCATCGAACGCCAGACCGGCCGCAGCGCCTCATGCGCCAATGCGTAGGACGGAGCCATCGCCTCATAGGCGGCGGCAAGTTTCCGGTCGCTGGGCTCGGCCGCACGGAGCAAAGGTGTGACCCATTCACTGACGCAATCGTCCATCGATGCGTACTGGCCGACGCAGACCGCAGCAATCATTGCAGCGCCCGCAGCACCGGCCTCCTCGCGCTCGCTGGTGCGAATATCCGCGCCGACCGCAGCACCCAGGATCTTGCGCAGAGCCGGGCTCCTGGCCGCTCCGCCGGTCAGGCGGATTTCCTTGGGCAGCGGCCCCATGGCGGCGTAGCAATCGCGTGCCGCGAAAGCCAGCCCCTCGAACACCGCGCGGACCATGTCGGCATAGCCGTGCCTGGACGAAATGCCAACGAAGCCGGCCCTGGCGTTGGCATCGACGAACGGCCCGCGCTCACCGGCCTCCGAGACATAGGGCTGGTAGAGCAGCGAGCCTGGCTCGGACGACGCTATCCACTGGTCGACCAGCGCGATCATCTCGCCATTGGTCCGCGTGATACCTTGCGAGGCGAGAATGCCGGAGGCGAGGCCAAGGACCCAGTCGATATTGAGCGTTGCCGCCATATTCGACTGCATCTGCGCAAAAACGCCCGGTGCCGGCATCGTCATCGTGTAGCCGGTTGCAGCCTCGTTGAGCAGCACCTCGTCCGGCGTTTCGGCAAGCCGCATATGCATTCCGGTGGAGCCGATGATCGAGCATCCCGGCTTGCGCTCGCGATCGAACAGGCCGGCGCCGAGCGCCGTGCAGGCGACATCGACATAGGCCAGGACGACCGGTGTGCCGGCGAGCAGGCCGGTCGCATCGGCTGCTGCCGCCGACAGCGAGGTGCTTTGCCTTGTGCCATCGACGATGGGCGGCAACAGATGCCGGAGATCGGTGACGCCGAGTACCTCGAGCACATCATCTGAATAGCCGCGCGTGCGGAAGTCGCCGAAGGTGAAGGTGCCCTCGGACGGGTCGGTGGCGCGGTGGCCGGTCAACTTGAAATAGAGCCAGTCCTTGCAGTGGAACGCCGTCGCTGCATTGGCAAGCATCGCGGGCATGTGGCGCTTCATGAAGACGAACTGCGATCCCTGCTGGCAGGCAGCGAGCCCGCTGCCGGTCTTTTCGAAGCGCAGCCGGTCCTCTGGCCGCGCGCGGATCTCCTCGACGACCGCGGCAGCGCGCGCGTCGAGCCACAGCCAGCCCTTGGCTACCGGCTCACCATCCTTGTCGATCAGCCAGGTGCCGTCGCCCTGGCCGGTCACGGCAACGGCAATGGTCCGGCCGGCAAGGTCCGGCACCTTGTCGGCGAGCTGGCGCAAGGTCGTCGCGGTATCGGCCCAGGTGCGCGTCAGGTCCTGCTCGGCGCCGCCGCCCGGCAGTGTCTCGTATTTATTGGGCAGCGCGGCGGACGCGATCTGCCTGCCCGCCGTGTCGAAGGCGACGGATTTGATGACTGACGTGCCGGCGTCGATGCCGATCAGCACATCCCGCATCAGGCAAGCTCCGTGCCGTGCGAAATGGCATTGCCGCTCGCCTGATCGAAGACGTGAAGGTTTTTCGGATCGATGCTGATCTTGATCGGCGCGCCAAGCTCCAAGCGGGTTCGGTCATGCTCGACCAGGACCAGCGAACCGCCGGCGAAATCGGCGGCGATGTGGGTCTGGTCGCCGAGCCATTGATTGGCCGAAACCGTCGCCGGCACACCATCCTTCGAGCGGCGAACCGCATAGGGCCTGACGCCGATAACGACGCGCTGCCGGTTGAGCAATTCGTCGCGAACCGGGCCGCTGAACGCATCCTTGTCGTAGTCGAGCGAAAGCCCGTCGGGCAGCTTGAGATTGATCTTGCCGTCAGCTGTGCCGACATAGGCCTCGAAGACATTCATCGGCGGCTCGCCGACGAAGGTGCCGGTAAACAGGTTTGCCGGCCGCTCCTTGAGCCTGTCAGGCGTGTCGAACTGCTGCAGCACGCCGCCCTCCATGACGGCGATGCGGTCGGCCAGCGCATTGGCCTCGGTCTGGTCGTGCGTGACCAGGATCGCGGTCAGGCCGCGCTCCTTGATGAAATGCTTGATGCGGCCGCGCAGCACGGCGCGAAGCTGTGGCTCGAGCTGGCCCATCGGCTCGTCCAGCAGATGCAGGTCGGCCTCGCGGATCAGCGCCCGGCCGAGGCTGGCGCGCTGCTGCTGGCCGCCGGAGATCGAGCTCGGATAGCGCTCGAGAATGTCCTCTATCTCGAGCAGCTTGGCGATGTTGGCAACCTTTGCATCGACCGCACTCTTCGCCAGCCTGGCGGCCTTGAGGGCGAAGGCGATGTTCTCACGCACGGTCAGCGGCGGGTAGAGCGAATAGCCCTCGAAGGCCATTGCGACGTTGCGCCTGACTGGCGGCAACGTGTGCACCTTGCGGCCGGCAACCGAGATGCTACCGCGCGAGACCTCTTCGAAGCCTGCGATCATGCGCAATGTCGAGGTCTTGCCGCAGCCGGACGAGCCGAGCAGCGCCACGATCTCACCCTTGGCGATTTCCATAGTCAGGTTCTTGACCGCATGCACGCCGCGGTCGATCGGGCCATAGAACTTGTCGACGCCTGAGAGGGCGATTGCGCTCGGGCTCATGCCGCTTCTCCACTGCGCAAATTGACGACGTTTTTTGAGCCGATGCGTTCGCCGCTTGTACGATCGAACAGCACGGCGCTTTTACTGTCGACGGCAATGTGGACATTGCCCTCGGATTGGCCCGGTGTCCCGGAAGGACGTGAAACCAGGATTTCACGGCCGCGCACGGTTCGCACCAGCGTGACGATCTTCTCGTTGAGCGGCGTCTCAGCCTCGACCGTCACCGGGATAGCGCCGGGCGTGCGTTCATCGACAAAAGCCAGCGCCTCCGGCCGCAAACCGATCACGCAGTCGCGGCCGACCGCCGCCTCATGAGCGCCGGCAAGATGGACCTGGACGTTGGACAGGCCGACATAGATGCCCTTGGCGTCCCGCGACGGCTTGACGTCCAGAAGGTTGATCGTCGGGTCGCCGAACAGCCGGGCAATCTCGACATTGGCCGGCTCGCGATAGATCTGCTCGGGCGTGCCGAGCTGTTTGACGACGCCCTGCGACATCACCGCGATGCGGTCGCCGAGCGCCATCGCTTCCTTGTAGTCCTGGGTGACGTAGATGACGGTCGCGCCGCGATCGGCGAGCAGCCTTGGCAGTTCGAGGCGCATCTCGAAGCGCAATTTGGCATCGACGTTGCGCAAGGGGTCATCGAGCAGCAGAAGCGGCGGCGAGCCGACCAGCGCGCGGGCAAGCGCGGTGCGTTGCTTCTGGCCGTTGGACAGCGCCCGCGGCTTGTGGCTGAGCACATGGCCGATTTTCAACAACTTGGCGACGCTCTCGACGCCGGCCTTGATCGTGCCCTGCGATGAGTGCTTCGCCTGCAGCGGCGTCGCAATGTTATCGAACGCCGTCATATGCGGGAACAGCGCGAAGTTCTGGAATGCCATGCCGACGCCGCGGAACTCGGCGTCGAGATCGGTCATGTCCTCGCCGCCGATGAGGATCTTTCCCTCGTCGGGATCGATGACGCCGGCGACCAGCCGCAATAGCACCGTCTTGCCGGCGCCGGACGGTCCGAACAGGACCAGCGTTTCGCCGTCGGCGACGGTCAGCGACAGATCGTCGAGAACTGTCTGGCTTTTATAGCGCTTGACGATGTTTCGCAGTTCGAGGCTTGCCATCGGACTATCCTTTCACCGCGCCAAGCGACAGGCCTTCGACGAGATAGCGTTGCGCATAGAGCGCGAGCGCCAGCGTCGGCGTGATCGACAGCACGATCGCCGCCGAGATCTGGCCATACTGGATGCCCGAAGACGTGATGAAGGCGAGCGCGCCGACCGTCACCGGCTGCTTGTCGGCCGAGGCGAGCACCAATGCAAAAACGAAGTTGTTCCAGGCAAAGATGAAGGCGAGCAGACCGGCAGCGGCGATTCCCGGACCGGCGAGCGGGAGCGCGATCTTGCGAAAGGTGGCAAACCAGGAATGTCCGGCAATGCGGTAGGCGTATTCGATGTCGGCCGGGATATCCTCGAAATAGCCGCGCACGATCCACAGGATCAACGGCAGGCAGATTAGCTGGTAGACCCAGATCAGCCCGATATAGGTGTTGGCCAGCCCGAGCTTCTGGAAATAGAGGGTGAGCGGCAGGAGCACCAGCAGCGCCGGCGCGAACCGGAACGACAGGAGCGTGAAGGCAATGTCCTCCGAGCCGCGGAATTTGTGCCGCGCAAAGGCGTAGGCCGCCGGAACGCCGAGCAGCAACGCGACGGCAACCGAGGTGACCGACAGAAAGACGGAATTCCACAGATTGCGCATGAAGGCGATGTCGAGCGTGCCGGCTGCCGTCATCAGCTTGCCGGTGATCAAGGCAGTGTAGTTGGCGAGCGTCGGCTCGAAGACAAGCTGCGGCGGAATCCGCAGGATTGTCTCGTTGGTCTGGAACGACATCATCAGGATCCAGACGATCGGGAACATGAAGAAGATCACGACCAGCGCCAGGGCAATGCCGCGCAGGATGCGTTCGAGAAGGGAGGTGTGTTCCATGCCAGCCTCCTATGCCTGTCCGCGGGCGCGTTCGCGGAGCCGCAGCCAGTTCTTGATGAAAATATTCGAGAGGAAATAGGTGATCGCCCACAGAATGATCATCAGCGCTGCCGAGCGGCCGACATTGGTCGACTGGAAGAAGTTGAGATAAGCCTCAACCTGGAACACGGTCAGCGTATCGCCCGGACCGCCCTGCGTCATGGCATAGATGATGTCGAACTGCTGGATGGAATCGAGCAGGCGGAACAATGTCGCCGTCAGGATATAGGGGGTCAGCATCGGCAGGGTGATGCGGAAGAAAACGAAGCTCCTCGGCACGCCGTCGAGTGCTGCCGCCTCGAATGGCTGCGTGGGCAGGCTGCGCAGGCCAGCAAGCAGCAGGATCATGATGAACGGCGTGTAGACCCAGATGTCGACAAGCACGACGGTGAGCAGTGCCGTCGACGGGGACGAGGCCCAGCGGAAATCCTGCAGCCCGATCAGGCTGGCGAGATAGCTGAGCACGCCAAAGCCGGGATTGGTCATCAGCTTCCACATCAGCGCGGCGAGCGCCGGCGCGGTCATCAGCGGCATCAACAGCATGATCGAGATAAAGTTGTTCAGCGTCGAGCGCTTTTGCAGCAGCATGGCGATGCCGAGACCGAGAAGCAGCTCGAGCCCAACGGTGATGCCGGCGTAGAGCAGCGACACCTGCAGCGTGTTCCAGAACTTCGGGTCAGTGAAGAACGAGATGTAGTTGTCGCCCCAGTTGAACTGCCGCGCCCAAGGCTGGCTCAATCGGTAGCGCTGGAAAGAATAGACCACCGATGTGAAGAACGGGATCAGGATGCCGATGCAGACCAGCAGGGCCGGCAAGCTGAGGAGATAGGGCAGCACCCGCTTGCTGATCCTGAAGCCCGACGGCCTGTTTCTTTGTGTTGTCGCCGCAGTCATCTGCTGCTCCGTCATCCTGTTGCTTCGCCGTCCCGGCCGCCCAAGGGAGCAAGGCGGCCGGTCGGGCGAGCAGGCGGTACCGCTCGGCACCGCTTCGCAAACGTGTCACATCCTAAAGGCTGGCCCGCGGGACGGGCCAGCCCTGGCCGCGGCTTAGCCGAGCCCGGCTTCCTTGAGCTGGCCGTTGATGCTCTCGGCCAACTTGTCGAGGCCCTCGTCGACTGGCACTTCCTTGGCCACCATCTTCTGCAGCGTCGCCGCCCATTCGGTGGTGAGATCGAAGAACAGCGGCTGCGGAGTGAACTTGATGCTGGCGCCCGGTGCCGAGACGTCGAACATCTCGACATAGCCCGGATAGCTCTTGTTCAGTTTGTCGCGGAACATCTGGTCGTTCCAGACCGACTGACGGACCGGATTGACGAAGTCCATCTTGGTCGCACCGAACAGACCGTGCTCGGGTCCGGATGCCCATTGCATGAAGTACCAGGTGGCGTCCTTGTCCTTCGAGAAATTGGACATCGACAGCGACCAGATCCAGATATTGGGCGTCGGTGCCTTGGCGGCGGGATTGGCCTTGAAAGCGGAAAAGGCGAGCTTGCCGGCCATTTTGTTGTCGCCGCCATTCATGAAGTAGCCGAGGATATCGGCGTCGAAAATCATCGCCGAGGCGCCGGCACCGAGATCGGTGCCGACCTGGTACCAGGTGTAGGTCGACCAGTCCTTGGGGCCGCTCTCCTGGATCATCTGGACCCACTGTTTGTGGAAAGCCTTGGATTCGGCGGTGCTCATCGCGGCCGACAATTTGCCGTCGGCCGAGACGTTCAGGTCCTTCTGGTCGAAATTGGCGTAAGCCGACAGGAAGCCTGGGTGGATCGTCGCCCAGGAGCGCGAGCCCCGCACGCCGATGCCGTAGACACCGCCACCGACGTCCTTGGTGAGCTTCGCTGCCGTAGCTACCATCTCATCCATATTGCCGGGAACGCTGACGCCGACTTTGTCGAACATGCCCTTGTTGTAGGTGATGTTGTTCTGCTCGAAGCCCCACGGAATGCACCATTGCTTGGCGTCTTCCGACCCGAGCGCGCCGCCCGGCTTGCCGTTCCAGGCGCAGGAACTCCTGACACCAGGCAGGAAGTCGTCCCAGGCATATTTCGGGTTGGTCTTGGCCGGATCCTTGATCCATTCGTTGAGGTCGGTGATCCAGCCGGCCGGACCGTAGGTCCAGGTCATGTAGGCGCCGGTCATGAAGGCATCGTATTCGGGCGAGCTGGCCGACAGTGCCGCGGTGACCTTGTCGAAATAGACGTCTTCCGGAAATACGTCGTAGACGACTTCCATGCCGGTCAGCTGCTTGAAGTTGTCGAGGTCGGCAATCATCGCATCGGCATAAGGATGCTTGTTGAGCAACAGCTTGATGGTCTTGCCCTTATGCGCCTGCCAGTCGAAATCAGCCGCCAGGGCGCGGGTCTGCCCGAGGTTGAGCAGGGTGCCGGCGGTGCTGGCGGCAAGGCCCATTGCACCGAGGCCCTTGATCAGCCCACGGCGGTCGACTTGTCCACGCAGGAACGCGTCGATGAGGTCTTTCTCTTTCTCATGCATTTCTCTTCTCCTCCACAGGGTAGTTTCAACGAAATGATTGCCGGCTACCCGACCGGCGTCTGTTCCACGAGCGATCGCGCCGTCCGCTCGTCGGTTATCAGGCCTTTGAGATAGCGGCCCTCCAGCACTGACTTGATGGCGCGAACCTTCACCTTGCCGCCGGCAACGGCGACAATCCTGCGGTTGCTGATGTCCTCGCGAGCCAGTGCCAGCGCCCGGTCGGAAAGCGTCGTCGCAACGGCCTTTCCGGCATCGTCGAAGAAATGGCCGAGCAGTTCGCCGACGCCGCCATTGCGGCGGATCTCCTCCATCTCGCCCTTCTCGATCATACCGGTGGCGACAAGCGAGGCCTCACGCTCGGCGGTGCCGATGCCAGCGATGAGCAAGTCGGCGGACTTGGCGAGGTCGAAGACATCGCTGACGCCTTTCTGCCCGAGCAACACGGTTCGATCCTCGACCGTGTTGGCGAACATCGGTACGGGCATCACATAGGCCTCCGCACCAGTCCGCTCGGCGACGCGGTGGATGACGTCATGCGGATTGGCCGAGAACTTGCGCGTCAGGCCGCCAAGCAGCGAGACGAAACGGATCCTGCCGGCCGATATGCGCGGCAGATATTCCACGCAGGCGGCAAGCGTGCGGCCGTGGCCGACCCCGATCAGCGCCTCTTCGCCGCGTTCGATCTCGCGCTTGAGAAACTGCGCGCCGGCGATGCCGAGCGCCTTGAGCGGCAGGTCTTCGGCATCGAAGTCCGGAACCACCTCGCAATAGTCGAGGCCGTACCGGCCGGACAATTCGTCCTCGAGCTCCACGCATTCGGAGACTTCACCGTCGATGTAGACTTTGACCAGGCCTTCCTGATTGGCCTTGGTGATGAGGCGATGCGCCTTGAGACTGGTCAGGCCAAGCCGTTTGGCGACCTCCGACTGGGTCAGGCCGCCGGCATAATGAAGCCAGGCGGCACGGGCGGCCATGCCTGTCTCATCGTCGCGCAGCAGGCCGTTGCCAAAACCAACCATTCCGCCCTCTGATATTTTTATCAGTTGCTGCAAAATTTTTCACAAGGCGTCGCCCGAGTCAAGCAACCGTTGCGTTTAAATCTCCGTCCGGGAGCTTGCCGGCCGGGGCCCGGGTGTTGGCCGAGCAGGGCCAAGCGAAATCAAATGGGCAGGAAACAATACCGCCCGCGCGTATTTAAAACGTTTGCAATCTCGCTTGGACTGATTACAAACGTTTCAAACTTCGTTCGGGAGGAACGATGCCGCCCCGCGTTACGACCCTCAAGGAACTTGCTGCGCAGCTCGACCTGTCGATTACCACCGTTTCGCGCGCGCTTGCCGGCCACGAGCAGATCGCCTTGAGAACGCGCCAACGCGTCGCCGAGGCCGCGCGCCAGGCCGGCTATGTGCCGAACACGGCAGCCCGCACGCTGGTCTCCGGCCGCAGCGGTTTTGTCGGCATGGTGCTGCCGATCCGCGGCCCCAATCTGGTCGATTCCTTCCTCGGCGAATTCGTCACCGGGCTCGGCGAAGGGTTGGTTCCGCACGGCTCCGACCTGATCCTGGCCGCAGCGGCGCAGGGCCAGTCAGAACTTTCCGTGCTTCGCCATGTTGTCGAATCCGGCCGCGCCGATGGCGTTGTCGTCACCCGCATCGCCGAGGTCGACGAGCGGCTCGCCTATCTGCGCCAACGCAATTTCCCGTTCGTCGCGCATGGCCGGCTGCTCGACGGCGACTTTGCCTACCATTGGCTCGATACCGATGGCGCGCACGCATTCGGCGAGGCCTTCGACATGCTCTACGATCTCGGACACCGCCATTTCGGCCTGGTGACGATTTCCGAGCCGATGACATTTCGCCATCTCAGACAGGACGGGCTCGCTGCCGCGATTGCGCGCCGGGGCGATCCGTCCGTCAGGCTCGATGTGGCGACGGCGCCGCGTTTCGATCGCGGTGCCCGCATCCAGGCAATCAACCGGCTTCTGCACGCCACCGAGCGGCCGACGGCGATTATCGCGCTGTTCGACGAGCTGGCGCTGACGGTGATGGAAGAGGCGAGGCGCGCCGGACTTGCCATTCCTCGCGACCTTTCGGTGATCGGCTTCGACAACATAGCCGCCTCCGCCTATGCGCCGCCGGGGTTGACCACTTTCGACGCTTCGATCCGGCAGTGCGCGCGCGAGATCGGCGAGATGCTGCTGACTGTCATCGGCAACAGGCCGGCGGCGCCGCTGACGCGACTGGTCCGGCCGACAATCGTGTCGCGGGCAAGCCATGGCTCGGTACCCACAGGACAGAACTGATGCCCGCTTCGCGGCGCAACCCAGGGAGGAAGATGACGATGAATGCTTTGAGGATATTGGCAGGCGCCGTGCTGGCGCTGTCGCTTGCTGCCAGCGCAGCACAAGCCCAGCAGGTGTTGTTCTGGTCGACACAGGCGCGACCCGTGGAAGAGACGCAGAAAATGCGCGGCGAAGTGCTGAAGGGGTTTGACGGCCAGGTCGACTATCAGGTCGCCGAGGACGGGCCTTGGCTCACCCGACTGCAAGCCGAGCTGCAGGCGGGCTCCGGCAGCATCGGCGTGCTCGGCGGCCTGCACGGAGATTTCTCCACCGTCGGCGCCAACCTTGTCGATCTGTCCGGCATAGATCTCGGCGGCGTCAAGGTGAACGATGCCTACAAGAAGCTCGGCATGCTCGGCACCGGAGAGCAGAAGTACCTGCCATGGATGCAGGCCACCTTTCTGATGGTGGCCAACAAGCAGGCGCTGCAATATCTGCCGGCCGGCACCGATCTCAACGCCATCACTTATGACCAGCTGATCGAGTGGGCGAAAAACATCGCTGAAAAGACCGGCTCACCCAAATTCGGTTTTCCGGCCGGTCCAAAAGGGCTGAAGCACCGTTTCTTCGAGGGTTTTCTCCTTCCATCGTATACCGGCTCGATGGTGACCAAGTTCCGCTCGGCGGAGGCCGAGACGGCGTGGAACAAGTTCAAGGAACTGTGGCAATACACCAACCCGAACTCGACCAACTATGCCTTCATGCAGGAGCCGCTGCTGACCGGCGAAGTCTGGGTGGCATTCGACCACGTGGCGCGCCTCGCCGACGCCTTCAACCAGAAACCCGACGAGTTCGTCGCCTTCCCGGCGCCGGCCGGCCCGGCAGGCCGCGGCTACATGCCGGTGGTCGCCGGCGTCGCTATCCCGAGGACCTCGCCTGACATGGACAAGGCCAAGGCAGTGGTCGCCTATATGCTGAAACCGGAAACTCAGATCGCGACGCTGAAGGCGACAAACTTCTTCCCCATCGTCGACGTCAAGCTGCCCGATGACATGCCGGCCTCGGTGAAGGCCTTCAGCCCAGTGATCGCCACCATGACCGGAGCTCCCGATGCGTTGCCGGCGCTGCTGCCGATGGGACTTGGCGGCCTCGGCGGCAAGTTCAATCAGATCTACACCGACAGCTTCGAGCGCATCGTGCTCGGCGGCGAGGATGTGCACGGCGTGCTCGACGAACAGGCGACGGCGCTGAAGACGATCATCGACCAGGTGAAGGCGCCATGCTGGGCGCCCGACAAGCCCTCGCAAGGCGCCTGCCCGGTCGATTAAGAATCCTCCCCGGGCGTCCGGACTTTTCAGCGCGCCGGGCGCCCACCCCTTTTTAAGCGTCGAATAGAGAGCGCTCCATGCATGGCAAGGCCCTGCCCTATCTGCTGCTGATGCCGGCGACGCTGTTCCTCTGTGTCTTTTTCCTCTATCCGTTCGTGTTGGTCGGCTTCGAGGCGTTCACCCGCGACGGCGGCTTTACGCTCGACAATTTCCGCACCATGGCGGGCAGCTGGAAGTTTCCGGTCACTGTTCGCAACACGCTGCTTCTCAGCGCCGTCGTCGTGCCCATCCAGCTGGTCATGGCGCTGCTGATGGCAACGGTGGTGTCGCGGCTTGAAACCGGGCGCAGCGCCGCGCTTTACATCTTCGCTATTCCGCTCGGCATCTCCGATCTCGCCGCCGGGCTGATCTGGCTCGCCATCTTCGACCAGTCCGGCTTCCTGAACACCTTGCTCTCCAATCTCGGCGTCATCGACAGGCCGGTCATGTTCCTCGGTTACCAGAGCAAGCTGACGATCTTCATTGCCGTGGCGCTGGCCGAGATCTGGCGCGCGACCGCCATCATGATGGTCATTCTGGTCGCCGGCATGGGGCTGATCCCCCGGGAATATTACGAGGCAGCCGAGGTCTTCGGCGCTAGCCCGTGGAAGCGCCTCATCAAGATCACGCTGCCTCTGTTGCGCCCAAGCCTGCAGACGGCGATCATCCTGCGCGTCATCCTTGCCTTTGAGGTCTTTGCCGTGGTTGCAGCACTCGGCGGCACCAATCTGCCGGTGCTGATGGGCGAGACCTACAATTGGCAGTTCACGCTGCAGGACCGCAATGTCGCCGCCGCCATGGCGCTGTTCATCCTCGCCATCTCGATCGGCTTCACGCTGTTCTTCCTGCGGGTGCTGCGTGTACCGAAGGAGGCTCGCATATGAGCACCGTCGCGGAGCTCTCGATCGCCGCGCCTGAGGCCCGCAAAGCCGGCAACTGGTTGCTGGTCGCAACCGTCATCCTGCTTTGCGTCTGGGTGCTGCTGCCGATCTATCTGTTGATCGTCAACGCGCTGTCGTCGCCGGAAGAGGTGACCGCCTTTCCCAAGCGCTTCTTCCCGTCATTCGATTTCGGCAGCCTTTCTTTCTTCATCAATTTCGCCGGTGTCGCCAAGGCGCTGTGGAACTCCGTTCTCGTCGCCACGCTGACGATGCTCCTCTCGATCGGCTTCGGCGCACCCGCGGGCTACGCGCTGTCGCGCTTCGAATTCCCGGGTAAGGAAACGTTCCGTTTCCTCGTGCTGATGACCCGCGCCTTCCCACTGCCGCTGCTGGCGCTACCGCTGGCGGTGATGTTCATCCGCACCGGCCTCGACGATACCGCGATCGGGCTGGCGCTGGTCCACACCACGCTGGCGCTGCCATTCGCGGTGCTGATCACTTTCTCGCTTTTCTCCGGCATTCCAGTCGAGCTGGAGGAAGCAGCCTGGACGCTCGGCTGCACGAGATTGCAGGCATTCCGAAAAATCAATCTACCGCTGGCGCTGCCAGGCATCGCGGCGTCGGCGGTATTTGCCTTCACAATCTCCTGGAACGAGGTGTTTGCCGCCGCCGTGCTCACCATCGAGAACCGGACGCTGACCGCCTTCCTGCTTCAGAGCCTCGGCGAATCGCCGCTCTACCTCAAATTCGCCGGTGGCGCGGCACTGGTCATCCCGGCGCTGATCTTCATCTTCGCCGTTCGCAAATATCTGTTCGCCATGTGGGGGATCGCCAACCGATGACGCGCACAAAAGAGAACGCCGATGGCTGAGATCGCCATCAAGCAGGTCGCAAAACGTTTCGGCGGCTTCACCGCGCTGCATTCGATCGACCTGACCATCGCCGACCAGGAATTCATGGTGCTGCTTGGCGCCTCGGGTTGCGGCAAGACCACGCTGCTGAGGATCGTCGCCGGGCTGGAAACGCCAAGCCAGGGCGAGGTCTGGATCGGCGGCCGTCGCGTCGACCATCTGCCGCCGCGCGAACGCGGCATCGCCATGGTGTTCCAGAATTACGCCGTGTTTCCGCACCTGACCGTGTTCGAGAACATCGCCTTCGGTCTGCGCATGAAGAAGCTGCCGCAGCAGGAGGTCGAGGGGCGCGTCAACCGCACCGCGGAGCTCATGCATATCGAGCAGCTTTTGAAGCGCTATTCGGGCCAGCTTTCCGGCGGCCAGCGCCAGCGCGTGGCAGTCGCTCGGGCACTTGCAATGGAGCCGGACGTGATCCTGATGGACGAGCCGCTGTCGAACCTCGATGCGCTGCTGCGGCTCGAAATGCGCGCCGAGCTCAAGGGCGTGCTGGCGGCGTCAAAGACCACCACCATCTACGTCACCCACGACCAGGTCGAGGCGATGAGCCTAGCCGACCGCATCGCCGTCATGCATCAGGGCCATATCGTCCAGGCCGCCTCGCCGGTAGAGGTCTATCGCAATCCGGCCGCACGCTTCGTCGGCTCCTTCATCGGCAACCCGCCGATGAATTTCATCCTGGCGACGAAGGCGGCAGATGGCAGCTGGACCGTCGCCGGGCTGACGCTGCCCGGCCCCAAATCGGACAAGCAGACGATAGAATTCGCCATTCGCCCCGAGGATGTCGACGCCGGCACCGAAGGGCTGCACGCCACCGTGCGCGTTGTCGAGCCGCTCGGACCGCACACGCTGGTCACCTGCGATGTCGAGGGCGGCCTGTTCCGCGCCATCCTCGAATCGAATGTCACGGTCGCTGTCGGCGATCACCTGCGGCTCTTGCCCAAACCCGACCGCATCCGCTGGTTCGATCCTGAAACCACCAACGCCCTTTGATCCCGCCAACGCCCTCAATCTCGAAAGTACGAACGCATCAATGATCTCTCTTGCCGTCAACGAAACCATCGCTCGTGCCGTCGAGGTGCTCAGGGAAAACGACCACGGCGACTACACCATCCCGACCAAGGGCCTCTATCCGTTCCAGTGGAACTGGGATTCCTGCCTGACCGCGCTCGGTCTTGCCCACTATGACGAGGCTCGGGCCTGGACCGAGATCGACACGCTGTTCGCCCACCAGTGGCCAGACGGCATGGTGCCGCACATCGTCTTCCATGTCTGGAGCGACGGCTATTTCCCCGGGCCGGAGGTCTGGCGAACGGACCGCCCGACCGCCACCTCGGGCATCACCCAGCCGGCGGTCGCCGGCTTTGCCGTGCGCCGCCTGTTCGACCGGGCAAAGGACAAGACGCTGGCGGCCGCGCGCGCCCGAGCGCTGCTGCCGAAAATCGATGCCTGGCACCGCTGGTTCTACGAACATCGCGACCCGAACGGCGAAGGGCTGGTCGCCATAATCCACCCATGGGAGTCCGGCCGCGACAACTCGATCGACTGGGACGAGGCGTTCGAGCGCGTGCCGACCGAAGGCGTCGAGCCCTACACCCGCCGCGACATCCTGCACGCCGATCCGGCGCATCGTCCGACCGAGGCACAGTATGACCGCTATATCTGGCTGCTGCAGCATTTCCGCGGGCTTGGCTGGGACAACGCCCGGCTGCACGATGCCTCGCCATTCCAGGTCGTCGATCCCGGCTTCAACGCCATCCTGATCCGTTCCGCCGCCGATCTTGCCGATCTCGCCGAGGCACTTGACGAAACCGAAATCGCCAAGGCCAACCGCGCCCGTGCCGAAAAGGGGCTTTCAGCAATGGAACGGCTGTGGAGCGACACACATGGCCAGTACATTTGTTTCGACCGAGTGGCCGGAAAGCTCGTTGACAGCGCGTCGGTCGGCGGCATTCTGCCGGTGTTTTCGGCCATTCCGGCAAGCCGGGCAGCGGCCATCGCTGCAACGATCGAGCGCATCGCCGGCAAGGCGCGTTACATCGTCCCCTCGCACGATCTCGATGATCCCCGCGTTGATGCCAAGCGCTATTGGCGCGGCCCGGTCTGGCTGGTGGTCAACTACATGATCGCCGACGGCCTTGCCGCGGCCGGCCACAGCCAAATCGCACAACGGATCACCCAGTCCAGTCTCGACCTGATCGCCGAGAGCGGTTTTGCCGAATATTACGATCCCCTTAGCGGCGAGCCGCTCGGCGGCAGCCGCTTCACCTGGACCGCAGCGATGGTGATCGAGTTCCTGAAAGGCAGAGCCTGAACGCTTCCGCCTGGGCCGCCGGCTATCAAAGCCCGTTCTGTCTGCCGAATAACAGTCGACACCATTTGCGTCTGAGGCATGTCCTGGCCCGTCAAAACAGGGCCAAGGCATGCCGATCTTCACCATGCCAGAGCTATAATAATTCTTCACAAACCGCTATCTATACTGCGTTGGGGCGGGGAGAAGCGAGGCTTGGAATTCGATCTGAAAACCATTGAGGCGCTTGCTCCCGATCAGGCGTCGCTGAGCGCCGCCTCCAAGCTCACCAAACGAACGAACTGGCCGCGGCTCGAAAAGCATGAGCAGCAGGCGCTCATCTGGGGCGAATGCCAGGGCTCCGGTTCCAATCCTTATCGAGTGGTGGTCGACACGGGCGATCACGGCTACAAATGCACCTGTCCCTCGCGCAAATTCCCATGCAAGCACACGCTGGCCCTGATGTGGATTGCCGCCACCGCGCCAGCCAGTTTTGCCGCTGCCAATACCACGCCGGAATGGGTGAATGACTGGCTTGGCCGACGCAGGAAGACAACGCCACAGCCGGCGCAACCGGTACCCGGCGCGGAAGCCAAGCGCATCGGCGAAGCCGCACAAGCCGACGAAAGCACCGCCGTTGAAGACATCGCGGCGCTGGAGCGTCGCGAGGCGGCGCAGCGCAAGCGGGCGGAAAGCACACGAGAAGCACTGTCGGCTGGGCTCGATGAGCTTGACCAGTGGATTGCCGACCAGTTACGGCTCGGTCTGTCCGGGTTTGTCGACGCCAGCAGCGACCGTTGCCGGCGGATTGCTGCGCGGCTGGTCGATATGAAGGCAGCCGCGCTCGCCGGCCGTATCGACGAGATTCCGTCGCGGCTGATGGCGCTGCGCAGCGAGGAACGGTCTGATGCGGCAATCCGCGAGCTCGGCAAGCTCGTGCTGCTGGCCAAGGCGTGGCGGGCGGCGCCCGACGACCCCGAGCTGAAGCGCCTCGTATCGACGTCTGAACCCCGCGAACAGGTTCTCAGCAGTCCGGATGCAAGACAGGTTGAAAGCCTCTGGGAAGTTCTCGGCGAGAAGATCGAGAGCCGCCGCGATGGTCTGGTCAGCCATTCGACCTGGCTGCTCGATTTGAAGAGCGCCACCCCGCAATTTGCCTTGCTGCTCGACTTTTTCCCGGCTTCGGCCGGGCGCCGGTCCAACGCGTTTGCACCAGGCGACCGTTTCAACGCCCGACTGGTGTTTTATCCGTCACGTATGCCGCTCCGCGCCCTGGTGGCGGAGCGCACTGGCGAAGTTGCGCCCGGCGCGTGGCCCGATTTTGCTTTTGGTACCGCGAAGGATCCGCTCGCCACGCATGCTTCCCATCAGGACGCCGCGCCCTGGATCGCCGATTGTCCCCTCATGTTGCCGCCCGGCGCTATCCTGCTCGACGATCGGAGCACGGCATGGTGGCAGGCGGAGGATGAACCGCAGGGGATCGCCTTGCCGATCGCCGGCGCGGTAGATCAAACCTTGCTCGGCCTCGACCTTGCGGCCACGGCAGCGCTCTGGAACGGCGCCCGGCTTGAGCTTCTGGCGGCGCAAAGCGAGTTTGGGAGGCTTGATCTGGCGTGAACGAAAGCGAGCAAACAGGCCTGGCGGCAATGCGCGATTGCTGGATCACCGGCGGTGCTACGTTCGATCTGGCTCCGACCGGATGGAAGGCAATCGCCGGCGGTGCAAGTCCCGACGAACAGGAGCGCCGGCTCCTGGCAATCGCAGCACAAGCGCTCGACGTCGCGCTGCGGCCGGCCGCGCCGACGACACTCAAGCGTCGTCCGCCGCTGCCCAGACTTGCCCTGCCCATTCTGCCGGCACGATTTCGCCCGTTGTTGAGAGCCGCTCTGAAGCACGCCGCCGACGCGAGGCGAAAGACACGCGTGGCGGCGCTCGTCGCCAGCCGCGATTTTGTGCTCCATCCCATGGACTGGATGCCCTCGGATCAGACCTGTCCTGACGTCTACGCACCATGGGTAGACTGGCAAGCAAGCATGGACGGGGAAAGACATGCCCCGCGAGAGAAACTGACGGCGGAAAACTGGGATGAGTTCTATCCCGCCGCGCGACGCTTGGCCCTTGCCGATTTGCGCCGTACCGACCCGACATCGGCTCGAATGTTGATCGAAGCCAAGGCGTCGGGCGAACCGGCGGAAGTCAGGCTTGCGCTGGTCGAGCTTATGCGCTTCGGCCTGAGTGCCGAGGACGCGCCTTTCCTGAAAAGCCTTTCCGCCGACAGGTCCGGCAAGGTGCGCGAACTGGCTGGCCGGCTGCTGGCAAGATTAGGAGAGCACGTTCGCCCGAGCGACGGTGGACCGGACGATCCCGTAGCCGAGCCCGCCGCCCTTATCACTGAAGGCAGATCGGGCTTCATCCGCCGCCGGACGATCTACACTCCGGCAAAACTAAAATCCCAAGCGCAGGAGCAACGCCGCGCCGAGCTGTTCGAGATATGCAACCTCGTCGACCTTACCGAACGGTTCAACACTACGGAAGCCGAATTCATAGCAGGCTGGCAATTCGGCGCCGACAATAAAGCCGACATCCTGATCGCACGAATGGTCGCCGCCTCAGGGAGCGAAGCCGCCCTTACGCAGATGGCGGATACGCTTATCGCCGAAGGCGGCAAACCGGCGCTGTTCGTGCTTCACCTCATGCCGCGCCTGGACAGCCGCAGAAAGCGTGTCCTCATCAGGCTGATCCTCAAGGAGACGACTTATCTTGGCATGATCAACCTGGCGGAAGGCACCGATGCCGACTGGCTGGAATGGGACGACCTGACGAATGGACAGGCGCTCGCCGCACTGCGTTCCGCCGCCGGCGGAAAAGACGACGCCGCGCGGCGGGGTCTCGACGATGTACTGGAGACGATCGGCTTCCTTGCCACCGCGACCACGGCAGCGAAATTGATCGACGACATGGTCGAGGCGGGCGTGCCGCCCGCGGCTCCTTCACTCGGGCTTCTACGTCTCAACGCATCACTGGCGGGGCCTGGAACCAACACATGACCAATCCGGAGAACAGCAAAATGAACGCAGCCATCCGCCTCCCGGTCGAGCAGGCCTACGCTTCGGAATTGCAGGCGCTGGCGCGCGACGACGATCGGCAGAGGCCTGCCGGCTGGAGCCTGTCGCCACAGGCTGTGCTGACCTATCTGCTAGGCGGGAAGGCCGGTGACGGCACCTTGGTAACGCCAAAATATGTCGGTCGCCGCCGGTTGATGGAAACCGCGGTAGCGACGCTCGCCACCGACCGAGCACTCTTGCTGCTCGGCGTTCCCGGAACCGCCAAGTCCTGGGTGTCGGAACATCTTGCCGCCGCCATCATGGGCGACTCGACGCTGATCGTGCAGTGCACGGCCGGCACCGACGAGAACCAGATCCGCTATGGCTGGAACTATGCGCAGCTACTGGCAAAGGGCCCGAGCCAGGAAGCGTTGGTGCCGACGCCGCTCTACCGAGCCATGCAGAACGGCAAGCTCTGCCGGCTGGAGGAACTGACCCGCATGGGCTCGGACGTGCAGGACACGCTGATCACCGTGCTTTCCGAAAAGATGATGCCGATCCCGGAATTGAACACCTCGATCTACGCCCAGCGCGGCTTCAACATTATCGCCACGGCAAACAACCGCGACAAAGGTGTCAACGAGCTCTCCTCGGCGCTCAAGCGTCGCTTCAATGTCGTGGTGCTGCCATTGCCGGAAGACATGGCCGAAGAGGTGGCTATCGTCTCCAAACGGGTCGATGAGATGGCTGGCGGCCTCGACCTGCCGGTACCGAAAAACGTCGGCGAGGAGATCGCCCGTGTGCTGACCATCTTCCGCGAATTGCGCTCCGGCGCGACTGCCGACGGCAAGGTGACGCTGAAGACGCCTTCCGGCTCGCTGTCGACCGCAGAAGCGATCGCCACGATGGTTGGCGGGCTCAGCCAGGCGGCGTGGTTCGACAGCGGCAAGCTCGGCGCCGAAGGTCTCGCCGCCAGCCTTGTCGGCGCGATCGTGAAGGATCCGGTGCAGGACAAGGTGGTGCTGGAGGAATATCTGGAAACGGTGCTCAAGAAGCGGCCCGACTATGCCGGCTATTACGCGGCGCTGAACGCAGCGATCTGACGCCATGGGCCACGGCGACATTGCCTATTTCGGGATACGCCATCACGGGCCGGGTTCCGCCGACAGCCTGGTGCAGGCACTGCAGGATTTGAACCCGGTCGCCGTGCTGATCGAGGGGCCGATCGACGCCTCTGAGCTTCTGCCCATGCTGGCCCGCCCGGAAATGCAGCCGCCGGTGGCGCTCCTTTGCTATCCGGAGGAGGATCCGGCTTCGACAAGCTTCTGGCCTTTCGCCGAGTTCTCGCCCGAATATCAGGCGGCGCTTTGGGCTGTGGGCAATAAGACGACGTTGCAGTTTATCGACCTGCCGTCATCGGCACGATTCACCACTGCTACGATCGGTGGCGCGGCGGACGCCGATGCGACCGAAGCTATCCAAGCCCCCGAGAATGGTGACGCGGCTCCGCTACCGCGTGATCCGATAGCCATGCTGGCGCACGCCGCCGGTTATGAGGATGGCGAAAGCTGGTGGTCGGACATCATTGAACAGAACCCGGAACCCGGCCCCATATTTGCCGCCATCGCCGATGCGATGACGACACTGCGGGATGGCGAGGGTCCGATCGCGCAGCTCGAAGCAAAACGCGAGGCGCATATGCGGCTCGAAATCGCCGCGGCGCGCAAGGAGTTCGACGGGCCTATCGCCGTCGTCTGCGGGGCATGGCATGTGCCGGCGCTGCAGACCACCCACACGCAAAGAAACGATCAGGTCCTGATCAAGGGAATTGCGCGGCGCAAGACCACAATGACATGGGCGCCATGGACGGGACCGCGTCTGGCGCTGGAATACGGCTATGGCGCGGGCGTCGTCGCACCGGGCTGGTGCAAGCATCTCTGGCGTACGCGCGGCCGTCACGATGCGGCAACCCTGTGGCTTGCAATGATCGCGGCGGTGTTGCGGGCGAAGGGTCACCTGATCTCGACCGCTTCGTTGATCGAAGCTGAGCGGCTCGCCCGGACCCTCGCCGCAATTCGCGAGCGGCCGAAACCCGGGTTTGAGGAATTGCGCGACGCCGCGATTGCAGCCCTCTTCAACGGCGAAGCGTTGCTGTGGAGGCTGGTTGAGGCCGAGCTGCTTCTGGGTTCGGACGTCGGGGAAATTCCGCCCGACACACCGCTGGCGCCGCTGATCGAAGATCTCCAGCGCAACCAGAAGGTGGCGCGGCTGAAGCCTGAGGCGCTGGAACGGGAACTGTCGGTCGACCTGCGAAGCGAAAGCGGGCTGTTCCGCTCGACATTGCTGCATCGGCTGAACGTGCTCGGTGTGCATTGGGGCAGACTGACCGATGCCGGTCGCAGCCGTGGCACCTTCCGCGAGCGGTGGACCCTAGCGTGGGAACCGGAACATGCCGTTCGTCTGGTCGAGAACCTGATTTACGGTCCGACCATCGAAAAGGCTGCCAACGGTCGCCTGATCCAGATGATCAATGCTGCGGCGACGCTCGATACGCTTGCGGCACTGGTCCAGAGCGCCATCACGGCAGACTTGTCGGAAGCATCTACTGCCGGCCTCACGGCGTTGGAGGCACGCGCGGCGCGCAGCAGTGAATGCCTGGAGATCCTGGCGTCGGTGCCGCCGCTCGCCGACATTGTCCGCTACGGCGAGGCCCGCAAAACGCAAACGGACCGGCTGTCCGGGCTCATGGAGCGGCTGATCGTCGAAGGTGCGATCGCGCTTCCCTATGCTGTGCGCGACCTGGACGAGCAGGCCGCCGCGACATTGGTTGGTGCGATGCGCAAGGCCGATGAGGCGATCAGGCTGGTTGAACCCGGGCAAGACGTGCTGGACGGATGGCGCAACGGGCTGGCTGCCGTGCTGGACGCGTCACGGTCGACAGCACTGCTGGCCGGGTGCGCCGCACACCTGCTGTATGAAGCCGGTCGCCTGTCCGCCGAAGCCGCTGCCGGACTGATCGGGCGACCCCTGTCACCGGGGACGCCTGTCACTGAAGCGGCCGGGTTCTTCGAAGGCTTCTTCAGCACAGCCGGTCAACGGCTGATTTATGACGAGGGTCTGCGCGGTGCGGTCGATGGGTGGCTCAGATCCCTGGACGAAGATGCTTTCATCGCGCATCTACCGCTGCTGCGCCGTGTCTTTTCCAATCTGGACAGCATGGAACGCCGCCGGCTGATCGAAGCGGTCCTCGGCGGCGCCGCGCGCTTGCCGGCTGGCGTGACGCCGACGCCGGATGGCGGCGACGCATGGCGTCGACACCTGGGGCTGCTTGGACCATTGCTCAACGGAGAAACCGGCAATGGATGACGAGGCCGCAATGAACGAACCGGGCCCGCTCACTGCCGATGGCGGAAGGGAGCGCCGCTGGCGACTGGCGATCGGCGCCGATGACGAGGCGTCGCCGGCACTTTCCAGCGACGACAAACGGCTTTCGGCGGCGCTCGACGCGCTCTATGGCGACGGTACCAACGCCGGGGCCAGCGACCCCCGCAAGCGGCGTGGCGGCCTTGGCCGGTCAGCGCCGCGCGTTGCACAATGGATGGGCGACATTCGCTCCTTCTTTCCGGCGCAGGTCGTCCAGATCGTCCAGAAGGACGCCTTCGAACGGCTGGACCTGAAGCAGATGCTGATGGAACCGGAATTCCTCAAGGCGATCGAGGCGGACGTCAATCTCGTCGCCGACCTGATTTCGCTGCGCTCGGTCATGCCGCCCAAGACCAAGGACATCGCCCGCACGATCATCGCCGACATCGTCGCCAAGCTGATGCAAAGGCTGGAGCAGAAGACCGCCGAGGCGATACGCGGCGCGCTCGACCGGTCGAGGCGCACCAACCGCCCGCGTGCGCGCGATATCGACTGGCAGCGCACCATCTCGGCGAACCTTCGCCACTACCAGCCCGAGCACAAGACCATCGTGCCGGAAAAGCTGGTCGGTTTCATGCGCAAGCAGCGCCGGCTTGTCGATCTTGACGAAGTCGTCCTCTGCGTCGACCAGTCCGGCTCGATGGCGAGCTCGGTGATCTACGCCTCGATTTTCGCGGCGGTGATGGCCTCGCTGCCGGTTGTGCGCACCAAGCTCGTCTGTTTCGATACGGCCATCGTCGACCTTACCGAGGAACTCAGCGATCCCGTCGAAGTGCTGTTCGGCGTGCAGCTTGGCGGCGGCACCGATATCAACCAGGCGGTCGCCTATTGCGCCGACCGTATCGAGCAGCCAACCAAGTCGCATCTGGTGCTGATCACCGATCTCTATGAAGGCGGTAATGGCCAGGACCTGCTGCGGCGACTGGCAGCGTTGGTTCGATCCGGTGTAGATGTTGTCGTGCTTCTGGCGCTGACGGATCAAGGCCGGCCCGGCTACGATCCCACAATGGCAGGCTCGGTAGCAGCCCTTGGTATTCCCGTCTTCGCCTGCACGCCGGATCTGTTTCCGGGCATGATGGCTGCGGCCTTACGCCGCGACGATATCGGAGCATGGGCGGCAGGCGCCGACATCAAGGTGGTCCGCGCCGAAACGCAGGCGTCGAGCCCGTCACCAACTGCCATATAGGTTTGACAAACAGCAGCCCGTGCCTATCGTCGGCGTATTACAGGAGCGGCGCATGACAATAGCAACCGGCTGCGGTTTTGGCGGGTTTCCCGCATGCGTTCTTTGCAGCGAAAATCATCTCCGGACGCGCTCACAATCCTCACCTATCACTGCTCGCGTCGCATCACTGTATGCGCGCCAATCGCATCCGTGAGCGCTCTGTCCCCGCTGACCGCCGAGCTTCTGCCGCGACTTGAGGGTCGGCTGGATCGGTCGGCGATCGTCTCGGCCGATGAGGCCGGGCCGCGTTACAGGGAAGACCCCGACGGCAAGACCGGTGCGCGGCCGGAGGTCGTGCTGCGACCGCGCACTGCCGGCGAGGTGTCGGACATACTGCGCCTGTGCAATGAAATCGGGCAGAGGCTTGTGATCCAAGGTGGCCGGACCGGGCTCGCCGGCGGCGCTCGCGTCCAACCCGGCGAAGCTGTGCTGTCGCTGGAGCGCATGACTTCCGTTGAAGCCCTCGACCGCGAGGCGGCGACCATCATCGCCGAGGCCGGCGCGCCGCTGCAAACGGTGCAGGACGCCGCCGATGAGGCCGGCTTGCTGTTCGGCGTCGACATCGGAGCGCGCGGATCGGCCACCGTCGGCGGCAATGTCGCCACCAATGCCGGCGGCATCCGCGTGCTGCGCTACGGCATGTACCGGGCGCAGGTGCTTGGGCTGGAAGCGGTGCTTGCCGACGGCAGTATCCTGACCTCGCTCAAGGGTTTGGCGAAGGACAACTCCGGCTACGATCTCAGCCAATTGTTCATCGGCAGCGAGGGCACGCTCGGCGTGGTCACGCGCGCATCCCTGCGGCTGCATCCGAAGCCAGCCACCGAGGTCAACGCCTTCTGCGCGCTTGCTTCGCTGGACGCAGCGATCACGTTGCTTGCGCTGCTCAAGCGAAAGCTCGGGCCCTTGCTGTCGGCCTATGAGGTGAATTTCGCACCGCTCTATGGCGCCATGATCGCCGGAATGGAGGCGCCGGCGCCGCTGCCCGCCGGCTCGCCCGTCTATGTGCTTGCCGAGATACAGGGCAGCGAGCCCGACCGCGACGGCGAACGTTTTGCCGCGGTGCTGATGCAGGCGGTTGAAGATGGAGTGATCGACGACGTGGTCGTCTCGCAATCGCCGCGCGAATTCCGGGCGCTCTGGGCGGTGCGCGAGGAGGTCAACCGTTTCCTGTTTTCGATGGCAGGCCTGATCGGCGTCGATGTCAGCATCCCGCTGGCGAAAATGGCGACTTTCCTGCGCGAAACAGAAGCCGCCATCAGGGCCGTCGACCCTGGCGCCGACATCTACGTCTTCGGCCATCTCGGCGACGGCAATCTGCATTATCAGGTTCGCACCGCGGATCCGGCGGCCGCATACGGCATCGTGTACCGCGGTGTTGCCGCCGCCGGCGGC
Source organism: Mesorhizobium sp. ISC25 (assembly GCF_042295465.1). NCBI lineage: Bacteria > Pseudomonadati > Pseudomonadota > Alphaproteobacteria > Hyphomicrobiales > Phyllobacteriaceae > Mesorhizobium > Mesorhizobium sp. ISC25. The sequence goes on from NZ_CP135441.1 coordinate 3,160,211, forward strand.
GGCGTCTCGGCCGAGCATGGCATCGGCCTCGACAAGAAGGAATGGCTGCACCTTGTGCGCAGCGATGCAGAGATCGCGGCCATGCGCCGCCTGAAAGCAGCCTTCGACCCGAACAACATCCTCAATGCCGGGCGCATATTCGACCTCGCGCCGGGCTGAAATCGAAGGCAGGTAGCGCTGGCCGGGTGCTGCCTCTATCTGGTCGCGCCCTTCAATTCCGCATGCGCAACCGCGATGCGGGCAGCAAGCGCGGCGTTGTTGCGGACCAGCGCGATGTTGGCCTTCAGGCTGCGGCCTTGCGAAAGCTCATTGATGCGTGCGAGCAGAAACGGCGTTAGTTCCTTGCGCCCGATGCCGCGCTTCTCGGCCTCAGCCACGGCCGCTGCGATCGTGCCGTCGATGAACGCCGGATCGAGCGCGTCCGCTTCGGGGATAGGGTTGGCGACGAGAATGCCGGTGCCGGATTCCATTTCGTCATGCAGCAGCATGGCTCGCGCGATCTCGTCCGGCGTGTCGAGGCGATGATCGGCCTTGAGCCCGCTGGAGCGGGTGTAGAAGGCCGGAAAATCATCGCTCCCATAGGCGATCACCGGCACGCGCTGAGTTTCCAGATATTCCAGCGTCTTCGCAATATCGAGGATCGACTTAACTCCGGCGCAGACGACGGTCGTACCGGTTTGGCCGAGTTCGGTCAGGTCGGCGGAGATATCGAAAGTGGCTTCGGCGCCGCGATGCACGCCGCCCACGCCGCCGGTCGCAAAAATGCCGATGCCGGCTAAAGCGGCGATCCGCATCGTCGCCGAGACGGTGGTTCCGGCCGAGCCGCCGCGTACCATGATGGCGGCGAGATCGCGCCCGGAAGCCTTGACCACGTCCTTTGCCGCTGCCAGCTCTTCCAGTTCACGGTCGTCGAGGCCAACCTTGATCTTGCCGGCGACCACTGCGATCGTGGCGGGAACGGCGCCGTTTTCACGCACCACGGTCTCGACACCGCGAGCAGTTTCCAGATTGGCCGGATAGGGCATGCCGTGGGTGATGATTGTCGATTCCAGTGCCACCACGGCGCGGCCTTCATCAAGCGCCGTAGCGACTTCGTCGTTCAAGTGGACAAGGGAAGGTTTCATATCATCTCGCTTTCAGGCAGGAATGCGATACATGCCGGCGGCAAGGAAGCGCGGCGACAGATCAGGATGGACGCTGGATTCGCTCTCGGTAGTCAGCGTGGCAAGCAGCGCGCCGGTGCGCACGGCATGAGCGAGCGGCTCACCCGAAAGCACCTTGTACAGAGTGCCGGCGATCATCGCGTCACCGGCGCCGGTGATGTCGACGGGCTGGGCCGGGACGGAGTGCATGGTCGTCACACCGCTCTCGGTCGCAACGGCAAATCCATGCGCGCCTACGGTCACGATCACCTCGCCAGCGCCGGCCGCGCGCAGCGCTGCCGCTGCCTCCTCCGGCGTCAGCCGCTTGTCGGCATCCGTCATGCCGAGCATCGTACTGGCCTCGTCATGGTTGGTGAACAGAAGGTCGATGCCGGTCAGGTCCTTCGGCAGCCGCGCTGATTTCGGCGACGAGACCGTGTCGACGGCGAGCTTGAAGCGCGCGCCCTGCTTGCGCGAGATCAGTGCTGCGAGGGTCGCAGCCGGCAGATTGCAGTCGATGAACACCCATGTCGCTGAAGCCAGATGCGGCCAGAAGCGGTCGAAATAGGACGACGAAAACAGATCGAAGATCTCCATGTCGGCAATGCCGAGCACGAGATCATTGTTGCGGTTGAGGATGGCCGCATATTCGGCCGTCGGCCGTTCCGTGGTGGTGATGACCTGACTGACATCGGCGCCGAGGTCGCGCAGGTGCCGCACCAGCGAGCGGCCGGTTTCATCGTCGCCGACGATCGAGACGAAGCTTATGTCGACGCCGAGGCGTGCAAGGTTTTCGGCGACGTTGCGGGCAACCCCGCCGAAGCTGCGATAGCCGTCGACCGGGTTCGACGTCTCGAAAATCAGATCCTTCTTGGCGTGGTATTTGCGGTCGAGCACCGCGCCGCCGACGCAGACCATGCGTTTGGACGTCGGCAAGACGTAACCACGGCCGAGAATGTAGCCCTTGTTGACGAGTTGCACGATGTGGGCCGCGACCGTCGAGCGGGCGATGCCGAGCACCGTTGCCATGTCCTGCTGACCGGCGAATGGGTTCGCCGCAATGAGGTCGAGAACCGCTTGTTCCTGTGCTCCAAGGTCGTCCATTGTTTTATCCGGCAGTCAAATTCAAGGCTTTCAATATTCAGACAACAGATGCTGTTGTCAACATTTGTTTGTTTCGCCGCATTGGCCACCGGCGCCCGCCAGCGGACTCCCTGGCCGCCTGACGAGGAGAGCGGTTGCGACGCATTGAAGAAAGGTACTTCACCAAAGAGGGCGAAACTTGCTCTTGGCGGCGTGCAGGACCAGGGGAGGACTGAGTGCCTTTACGCGAAACTGCGAAGGCCGCTAAGCCTTCAGCACCGAGACGGCCAATTCGCTGTTGTGGACGTATTCGTTGGCGTCAGGCTGCTTCTGCACGAGCAGGATGAACAGCAGGTCGGTCAGCGTCAGTTGTGCGTCGCGCGCGGTTATCGATGACGAGCGGGCGCGCTCTTCATCGGCGATCGTGTGGAGGCGAATGTCGGCAACCCGGCTCAGCGGATTGTCGCGAAGTCCCGTGACGGCGATAACGGTGGTGCCACGTTTGCGAGCGAGTTCGGCTATCCGCAGGGTTTCGATGCTCGCCCCGGAATAGGAGAGCGCGAACAGCACGTCACCTCGCCCAAGCGTCGAGACATTGGCCATTTGCACATGGCTGTCGCTGTCGTGCAGCACGTTGCGGCCGAGCTTCATCAGCTTGTAGGAAAAATCGCGCGCCACCAGCGAGGATGCGCCGACGCCGGCCAAATGAATGCGGCGCGCACCGTTCAACGCTTCCAGGGCTTTGCCGATTTCCTGCTCGGTGTTGGCCGCGACGGTCTGCTGCATCGACAAAAGCTTGCTGCCGATCAGCTTGCGCAGGATGACCAGATAGCTGTCGCCGACCTCGATCGAACCGTGGATCATGCCAGCCGGCACGTGCCATTCCTGCGACTTGGCCTCGCTGACGGCGAGCTTAAGCTCCTGATAGCTGGCATAGCCGAGCTTCTGGCTGAACTTGACGACGCTCGACTGGCTGCGGCCGATCTCGGCGGCAAGCCCCGCCGTCGATAGGCGGAGCATCTGGTCGGGATTGTCGACGATATAGCGCCCGATCTCGCGGTCGCCGGGCGCCATGACTTCGAGCTTGGCCTCGATCTTCTTCAGGACGGACATGCGTTCCCCCGTTGCCTGTCATCGACAATGCCAAGCCAAGGAATAAATTATTCCGTCCCTGATTGACAGCCAAGAATGAACCATCAAATCTCGACCGGTGCGGTTTCGGCCCAGCCTTCGGCATGTCGACGATTCGGCCATGAAAGATCGTAGACTCGGCGACAGCTCGGGATTAGGTCAGAGCCATGGACAAATTGCGGATCGTCGGCGGGCACAGGCTTGAGGGCGCGGTGACGATCTCCGGCGCCAAGAACGCGGCCTTGCCGCAAATAGCGGCGGCGTTGCTCAGCCCCTATTCGCTGCAGCTGACCAACCTGCCTGACGTGACCGATGTCGAGAATATGCTTGGCGTCGTCAGGCTCCACGGCGCCGAGATCACCCGATCGGCGCATGCTGCCACGATCGCCACGAGCGCTGCCGTGTCCAAGGAAACCACGTACGATACAGTCAGGCGCATGCGCGCGACGGTGCTGGTTCTCGGCCCACTGCTTGCCCGCTTCGGCCATGCCCGGGTCTCGCTGCCTGGCGGCTGCGCGATCGGCGCACGGCCGGTCGATATGCATGTCGCCGCACTTGCCGCACTTGGCGCCGATATCGCGATCGAAAACGGGCTGATCGTCGCGTCTGCGCCGAGCGGACTGAAAGGCGCGCGCATCGTCTTGAGTTCACCGTCGGTCGGCGCGACCGAAACTGCGATGATGGCGGCGACGACTGCAAAGGGAGAAACCGAGATCCTGAATGCGGCGCGCGAGCCGGAGGTGGCCGATCTTGCCGCCTGCCTGAACGCCATGGGCGCGCGGATCGAGGGTGCCGGCACGCACCGCATCCTGATCGAGGGCAGCACAGGCTGGCGCGCCGCCACGCACGACATCATCCCGGACCGGATAGAGGCGGGCACCTATGCCGTCGCAGCGGCTATCACCGGCGGTCAGCTCGAGCTGACCCACGCGCGGCTCGAGCACATGGCATCCGTCGTCCAGCTGCTCGAAGCAGCCGGTGTGAAAATATGGCCGGGCGACCGCGGGCTGATCGTCTCGAGAGACGGGCCGCTCAAGGCGGTCGACGTAACGACGGAGCCCTATCCGGGCTTTCCGACCGATCTCCAGGCGCAGTTCATGGCGTTGATGTGCTGTGCCGAGGGCGCTTCGCTTTCGCGCGAGACTATCTTCGAGAACCGCTTCATGCATGTGCCCGAACTGATGCGGCTCGGCGCCAACATCAAACTGCAAGGCACCATGGCGCTGGTGCGCGGAGGCGAGAAGCTGAAGGGCGCGCAAGTGATGGCGACCGACCTGCGCGCCTCCGTCTCGCTCGTGCTGGCAGCGCTGGTGTCCGAGGGCGAGACGACGATCAACCGCGTCTATCATCTCGACCGCGGCTACGAGCAGTTGGACCGCAAGCTCCGCCTGTGTGGCGCCCAGATCGAACGAATAAGGCAATGAGTGCCGGTGGGGCGTCTCCGCATTATTTCCTGGGCGTCGATGGCGGCGGAACCGGCTGCCGGGCGCGTATCGAAGACGAGGCAGGAACCGTGCTCGGGCACGGCCTGTCGGGCCCGGCGACAACGCGGCTCGGTATAGAGACGGCCTGGGCCTCGATTGCCAAAGCCTTTGGCGCGGCGATCGAAGAGGCAGGGTTCGCGGCGGCGGAAATCGCCAGGGTCCGCGCCGGCATCGGTGTTGCCGGCATCGGCCGTAAGGGTGCGCTCGAGGCGTTTCGTGGCATCGAACATCCCTTTGCGAGCATCGACTTCGTCAGCGACGGCATCGCGGCATGCCTTGGCGCGCATTCGGGTCAAGACGGCGCCATCGTCATAGCCGGGACCGGTTCGATCGGGCTCGGCTTTGTCGAAGGGCGCGACCTGCGCGTTGGCGGCTACGGTTTTCCGATTTCCGACGAGGGCAGCGGCGCCGATCTCGGACTGAAGGCAGTGCAGCTTGCCTTGCGTGCCCATGACGGCCGGCATGAGCGGACGGCGCTGCTGGCCGAGGTGCTGCAGCGCTTCAAGGACGATCCGTTCGAGGCGGTGGCCTGGATGGACCGCGGCAGCGCGACGGACTATGCCGCAATGGCGCCCATGGTGATCCGCCATGCCGACCAGGGCGATCCGGCCGGTCGGCGGATCGTGCAGGGCGCTGCCGAGCAGATCGACACGTTCGTGCGGGTGCTGTTCGAAAATGGCGCGCCGCGGGTTACGCTGCTCGGAGGTTTGTCCAGCCCGCTTGAGCCATGGCTCGCTCCCGACGTCCGCCGACGGCTGAAGCCGGCGGACGGCGATGCGGTTTCGGGAGCCATAATCCTGGCCAGAAAATCGCTCTGCCGCCAGTGATGCCTTGCCCGGCAAGGAATATAATATTCGTACTTTCCGTTGACAGAGGGAATATCGAATTCTAAAAAGTTAACGAAACAGAACCGGCACGGCCGGTACGGAGCCGACGGCCAGGTGCAGGCACTGGACGCCGCTTACCGCGGGCATCACAGTCCTGCTCGCAGTCGCACTTGAAAGTAAGCGAAGTGGTCGAACAAGGGTTGATGTCGGAGCTGGAGCGGCTGGTTTCCGAGGACCGGAACCCAAAGACGATGGACATCGATCTGTTGCCGACCCTCGAGGTGCTGCGCAAGATCAATGACGAGGACAAAGGCGTTGCGGCAGCCGTCGAGAAGGTCATCCCCGATATTGCTGCGGCCGTGGACCGGATCGTGAGTGCGTTCCAGAAGGGGGCACGCCTTGTCTATATGGGCGCCGGCACCAGCGGCCGGCTCGGCGTCCTCGACGCCTCGGAATGTCCGCCGACCTTCGGCGTACCCGAGGACATGGTGGTGGGCCTGATCGCCGGCGGCGTCGACGCGCTGATGCACTCTGCGGAAGGCGCCGAGGACGATCCGAAACAGGGAATAAAGGCGCTGCAGGACATCAAGCTGACCGCCGGCGACGTGGTGGTCGGCATCGCTGTCAGCGGACGCACACCCTATGTCATCGGCGGCTTGACCTATGCCAAGGAGGTGGGAGCCACCACCGTGGCGCTGTCCTGCAATCCTCGATCGACCATTGCCGGCATTGCCGATATTGCCATCTCTCCGGTGGTTGGCCCGGAGGTCCTCACCGGCTCGACCCGGCTGAAATCGGGAACCGCGCAAAAGCTGGTGCTCAACATGCTGTCTACCGCCAGCATGATCCGCATCGGCAAGAGCTATCAGAACCTGATGGTTGACCTCAATCCGAGCAACAAGAAGCTTGTCGCCAGGGCGATCAGGATCGTGATGCAGACGACCGGCTGCGCGGCGCAGCAGGCACGACAGGCACTCGATCAGACCGGCAATGATGTAAAACTGGCAATCCTGGTGACGATCACCGGCGTGGGCGTCGAAGAAGCACGTAAGGCGCTTGCCAACGCGGGAGGTTTCCTGCGCAAGGCGATAGGCGAAAAGACGGTGTAAGACTGCATGGATACTGGGCCGATGTTCCGGGGCGTGTGTCCCTTTGAAGCGGTCCGGCGAACTGCAAGGCATCAGGTTAACGATAATGGGAGACGACAATGGTACGGCACATTGGCAAGAAACTGCTTTCCGGCATGACGCTCGCGGCAATGATTGGAATCGCCGCGCTACCGGTGCGGGCGAGCGCGGCGACGCTGCATATGGCGTGGTCGCAGGACGCCACGGGTCTTGATCCGCACAAGCAGACGGCATTCTCCTCACTGCGGCTGCTGGAGCTGATCTATGAGCCACTGGTGCGGCTCGACGCAAACCTGCAAATCGCGCCCGCGATTGCCGATTCTTGGCAGTTCTCGCCGGACGGCAAGGAGCTGAGCTTCAAGCTCAATCCGAAAGCAAAATTCCAGAACGGCGCCGCCGTGACCTCGGCCGACGTCAAGGCATCGTTCGAGCGCATACTCGACGAGAAGACGGGTGCTGCCGCCCGCGCCAACTTTCTCTCGATCGCCAGCATCGACACGCCCGATCCAGCCACCGTCGTGTTCCACCTCTCGCAGCCGGACGTGCCGATCCTGACGGCGATGAGCGACGTCAATGCGGCGATCGTCCCGGCAAGCGAAATCGCGGCCGACTCGATCGGCACGACGACGGTCGGCTCGGGTCCGTTCAAGCTCGAGAAATGGGATCCGAATTCCAAGGAAGTGCTTGTCGCCAACAAGGATTGGGCAGGCGGCGCGACCGGCGTCGACGGCATCGATATCAGCGTGCTGCCGGACGAGACGGCGATACTGGCGGCGATGCGCACCAAGCAGATCGACTTCGCCCTGCTCAACGATCCGCTTGTCGCCACGCTGGTGCCCAAGGAAGCCAGTCTGCAGTTGAACCGCGTGCCGGTGCTTGCCTATCACGTGCTGCAGCTCAATCCCTCCCGCAAGCCGATGACCGAACTCAAGGTGCGTCAGGCGATTTCGTGCGCCATCGACCGGCAGGAAGTGCTGGACACCGCCTCGCTCGGCGAAGGCAAGGTCACCGGCCCGCTGACCATCCCGGCGCTGGCGACCGATCCGAACCAGTTGTTCTGCTATAAGCGCGACATTGAGAAGGCCAAGCGGCTGATGGCCGAAGCCGGCTATGCCGACGGCTTTTCGGCGACCGTGATTGGCGCCACCGGCGAGCCGCCGACGGCAGCGGCGGAAGCCCAGGTTATCCAGTCGCAACTCGCAGAAATCGGCGTGAAGCTCGATATCAAGATGATGGAGCTCAACGTCTATGTCGACGCCTGGCTGAAGGGCGACTTCGACATGGCCGTCGCGCTGAACGGCGGCAGGGCCGATCCCTACACTATGTACAACCGCTACTGGACCAAGACGGGCAATCTGCAGAAGGTCGCGAACTATATCGACGACACGCTCGACAGCCTTATGCAGAAGGGCCGCACCGAGACCGACCCGGCAGCGCGCAAAGCGATCTTCGCCGACTTCGAGAAGCACATCACTGAGATGTCGCCCTGGATCTGGCTCTACACGTCCTACAGCTACACGGCACAGCAGAAGAATATCGCAGGATTCGAACCGGTGCCGACAGGTTCGCTGTTCAGCCTCGCCAAGGTGTCGATCCAGTAGCTGCTTTGGTGCCGGACGAGAGGATATTCTTCGCGTGAACTATCTGATGCGGCGACTGGCGACCTTCCCTCTCGTCCTGCTTGGCGTGTCCATCGTGGTGTTCCTGGCGATCCGGATGGTTCCGGGCGATTCGATCACGGCAATGCTGGGGACCGAAGCCGGCCTGCTGACGCCGCAGCAGCGCGATGCGCTTGCAGCTTATTTCGGCATCGACCAGCCCTGGTTCATCCAGTACTGGCGCTGGCTGCTTGGTCTTTTCCAAGGTAACCTCGGCATTTCGTCCACCTATGGCAGGCCGGTGCTCGACGTCATCCTCGAGCGTTTCCCGCTAACGTTGGAGCTCGCCCTGCTGTCGATGGTCATCGCCCTGGTTGTCGGCATGCCGGCCGGGATCTTTGCCGCCACTCATAATGAAAAGCTGGCCGACCTCGGCGTGCGCGTTGTCGCAATGATCGGGCAGTCGACGCCGAACTTCGTCCTTGCCCTGCTGATCATCTACACGCTGTCGGCGGGGTTTGGCGTTTTGCCGGCGATGGGTGAGTTTTCGCCGCTGTGGCAGGATCCGCTGCGCAATCTCGGCCAGCTGTTGCTGCCCGCCGTGACGCTCGGTTTTGCCTTCGCGGCTTCGGTGACCCGTATATCGCGTTCGGCGATGCTCGATGTGCTCAGCGACGATTATGTCAGGACGGCGCGCAGCAAGGGCGTTTCGGCGCGCGACGTCATCTGGCGGCATGCTTTGCCCAACGCGCTCATCCCGGTCGTGACGCTGAGCGGCATAGAGTTCGGCTATCTCCTGGGCGGAGCAGTCATCGTCGAGCAGATCTATGCACTGCCCGGTCTCGGCCGCATGGTGCTGGATGCCATCCTGCAGCGCGACTACGCGCTGGTGCAGGGAAGCGTGCTGTTCATCGCCTTCAACTTCATGATCGTCAATCTCCTCGTCGACCTCGCCTATGTCGCGCTCGACCCGCGTATTCGGCTAAGCGAGCACTGATGGCGACCTTGCGGGCCATACTTGCGCACACCAGCGGCCGCATCGGCGGTGCCATCGTTGCGCTTTATCTGCTGCTTGCCGTGCTTGGCATGCTGGGCCTGACGCCGGACAATCCGCTGACGCAGCACCGGGTCGAGCGGCTGCATGCGCCTGACAGCACGTACTGGATGGGCACAGATCTGTTCGGCCGCGATGTCGCAAGTCGGCTGATGACCGGGATCGGCCAGTCCTTCATCGTGGCCTTCTTTTCGGTCGCCTTTGCGACACTGGCCGGCACCGTGCTCGGGCTGGCGGCAGCCTGGTTCGGGCGCCGCTGGGACGGCCTGGTGATGCGCATCATGGACGTTCTGCTGGCGTTCCCGGCGATCCTGCTGGCGCTGCTGATCGTCGCGGTTGCGGGACCGGGAACCTCGACCAGCGTCATTGCCATCGCCATCGTCTACACGCCGATTTTCACCCGCGTGGTGCGCGGCCCGGCTCTGTCGCTCAAGGCGCGCGAGTTCGTCGACGCGGCCCGCACGTTCGGCAGCAGCTCGAACTACATCGTGACACGGCATCTTCTGCTCAATCTGGTGGCGCCTCTGACGGTCCAGGTGACGCTGGCGCTGGCCTGGGCACTGCTGACCGAAGCCGGCTTAAGCTTCCTCGGGCTCGGCACGCAGCCGCCCGCCGCGTCGCTCGGCCTGATGCTGAGCGACAGCCGCAATCTGATGGAGACAGCTCCCTGGCTGATGATCTTCCCGGGGGTGGCGATCATGATCAGCATCCTCGGTTTCAACCTGCTCGGCGATGCGTTGCGCGATGTCCTCGACCCGAAGATGCGGAGATCGATCGCATGATCCCGCTGCTGTCCGTCAGCGGTTTGCGCGTCGGCTTCGGCCGCAACCCGAAAGCCAATGAGGTCGTGCGCGGCGTCAGCTTCGATCTCGCCGACGGCGAAACATTGGCAATCGTCGGCGAAAGCGGCTCGGGCAAATCGGTCACCGCGCTGTCGATCAATCGCCTTGTCGATTATGGCGGCGGCCGCATCACCTCGGGCTCGATCAAGCTGAGGCGGGCCGACAACAGCATTTTCGACCTGACCGCCGCGGCCGAGCCGCAACTGACGAAGATCCGCGGCGGCGAAATCGGCATGATCTTCCAGGAGCCGATGAGCTCGCTCAATCCGGTGCTGACCATCGGCAGGCAGATCGAGGAATCGTTTCGCCTGCATCGCGGCCTGACCGGTCGGCAAGCGACGGCGGCGGCCAAGGACGCGCTCGACCGCGTGCGTATTCCCGACGCTGCACGGCGGCTGAAATACACGCCCAACCAGCTTTCGGGCGGCATGCTGCAGCGGGTGATGATCGCCATGGCGCTCGCGTGCAACCCGCGCCTGCTCATTGCCGACGAGCCAACGACGGCGCTGGATGTTACGGTGCAGGCGCAGATCATGGCGCTGCTCGCCGAGTTGAAGCAGGAAACCGGGATGTCGATGATCTTCATCACCCACGACATCGGTCTGGTTGCGGGCATCGCCGACAAGATCATGGTGATGCAAAGCGGAGAAGCTGTCGAGCAGGGCGCGCTGAACCAGATATTGGACGATCCGCGGCATCCCTATACGCGGCATCTGCTGCATGCGGTGCCGCATTTCACCGGCGGCAGTGCGACACGCAGGGACGCGCAACGCGAAAAGCAAAAGGCTGCCGAGCCGGCGCTGAAGGTCGATAGCCTCGTGGTGCGATTTCCGGTCAAGGGTGGTTTTCTCAGCCGTACCAGCGGTGCCGTCCATGCCGTGGACGGTGTGGATTTCGAGCTGATGCCGGGCGAGACATTGGCGGTCGTCGGCGAGAGCGGTTCCGGAAAGTCCACCACCGCCCGTGCGATTCTGGGGCTGGTGCGCTCGACGCGCGGCACAATCTCGGCCAGCGCGCGCAAGGCCGCCGCCGGGCAGAGCGCCCTTCCCGTGCAGATGGTGTTCCAGAATCCCTATGGCTCGCTCAATCCCAGACTGACCATCGAAAGCATCCTCGCAGAGCCGGTGATCGCCACCGGCGGACGGATAACTGTTGAACCGCGGGCGAAAATGGCCGCGCTGTTGAAACGCGTCGGCCTTCCGGAAAACAGCCTGCAGCGCTATCCGCACGAATTCTCCGGCGGCCAGCGGCAACGCCTGTGCATCGCTCGCGCGCTGATGCTCAATCCTTCGGTTGTCGTCCTCGACGAAGCGGTTTCGGCGCTCGATGTGTCGGTGCAGACCAGGGTGCTGGAGCTCTTGATCGAGCTGCAGCGTGAATTCGGGCTGGCCTATCTGTTCATCTCGCATGACATGGCTGTCGTCGAGCGGATCGCCCATCGCATCGCGGTCATCTATGCCGGCCAGATCGTCGAGATCGGCGATGCCAGATCGGTGCTCTCGGAGCCGAAGCACTCCTATACCAAACAGCTTATCGCGGCCGTTCCCACCATAGACCGGCGGCATGAACGTTTCGAGCTCGACACGCGCCAGGTCCCCTCGCTCGTGCGTCCGCTGGGATTTGAGCCGGGCCCGGCCAATTGGCAGCAATTCGGGCCGGATCATAGAGCACGGGTGGACGTGTGATGATTATCACCCGAAAGCATGCAGAGTCAGACGGACAGCCCCTCGCTGCCTTTCAGACGGAGGCCGCAATGATCGACCATGATATCTTCGACCGCGCATTCGCCCCGCTCGAAGCGGCCGTGGCTGCATCGCGCATTCCAGGCGGCGTGCTCGGCATAGTCGACCGGGACGGCGAACGCATCGTCCGAGCAATCGGCTCGGCTCAGCGCGTGCCGAAGGTGCGGCCGATGCATGCCGAAACATGGTTCGATCTGGCGTCGCTGACCAAAGTCATCTTCACCACGCCGCGAATCCTGGCGCTGGCGGAAGAAGGGGTCATCGATCTCGACGCACCGCTGATCTCGGTCCTACCCGACCTGCGCCAATATGACGAAAAAGCCTGGGAACGGAAGGTGACGTTTCGCCAGTGTCTCGGCCATCAGACGCCGTTTCCCGCCGTCGCGCCGATCTACACCTATGGGCGTGACCCCGAGCTGCTGCGCGCCTTCATCCTGCAGCGCGAATGGCAGGCTGGGGAGCCAGTCTATTCCGATATCAACTTCATCCTGCTCGGCTTTGTGCTGGAGCGCCTGTCCGGCAAGACCATTCGCGACATGGATCCCGGCCCGGGCTTCGCGTTCTCCGCCGAACCGGATCGAGCGGCGGCGACCGAAGACTGCACATGGCGCCATCGCGTGCTGTCAGGCGAGGTCCACGACGACAATTGCTCGGCATTGCAAGGGGCCGCTCACGCCGGGCTGTTCGGAACGGCAGCTTCGGTCCTCGACTTTGCGCGAGGGCTGCTCGACGGGACCGGCGCGTCGCAGCGTTCGATAGCGCTGATGCGCACGCCCTTGTCGGCAACCCGCACCCATGGCTGGGAGCGACCCTACGAAGGTTGGTCCGGCGGCGCGCTGTGCAGCCCCGAAACCATCGGGCATACCGGCTTCACCGGCACCGGGCTGTGGATCGACTTCGACGAAGGCAGAGCATGGACCTTGCTCACCAATCGGATTCATCCGACACGTCATTTCAACAGCGGGATCGCAGCGCTTCGCCAAGCGGTCGGCGATCTCGTCAATGGAGCCTGACAATCATGAATCCGAAAAATGGCGAACCAATGTGGGCCGTCGGCCTGATGACCGGCACCGTACTGGACGGCAATATCGACGTCGCGCTGATCAAGACCGACGGCGAGCGGATCGCGGATTTCGGCACCTACACGCTGGCCCCCTACCCGCAGTCGATCCGGACCTTGCTGGAAGAGACGCTTAGGCAGGCAAGGAGCTGGAATTTCACCGGGCCGGAACCGGAAATCTTCCGCGAGGCCGAAGAGGCGCTGACGCGCGCGCAGTCTCAGGCAGTCAACGACCTGGTCGAACGCCACGGGCTGACGATGGCCGATATCGGGGTGGTCGGTTTTCATGGCCAGACCGTGCTGCATCGTGCCCCGCAAGCCGGCCGGCTTGGCCACACCCGCCAGCTCGGCGATGGCGAGCTGATGCATGCGATCCTTGGCACCAGGGTCGCCTATGACTTCCGCTCGGCCGACATACGCGCCGGCGGCCAGGGCGCGCCGCTGTCGGCCGCCTATCACGCCGCGCTACTGCGCGAAGCCGACGCCACCGGCGACACGGCGGTGCTCAATCTCGGCGGCGTCGCCAACATCACCTGGTGGGACGGCAAGGACAATGTCGTTGCCTTCGACACCGGGCCGGCCAATGCACCGCTGAACGATTTCATCAAGTCGAAGGGGCTCGGCGAAATGGACCGCGACGGCGCCCTTGCCCGCGCCGGGACGGTCGACGAGGCACGGTTGGCCAAGCTCCTGCAGCACCCGTATTTGACCAAGCCCTATCCAAAATCGCTGGACCGGTTCGATTTCGGCGCCTCTATGGCGGACGGGATGAATGCCGAGGATGGCGCAGCCCTGCTGACGGCCTTCACCGCGGCCGCCGTCGGCAAGGCGCTCGATCTTCTGCCACACCGGCCGAAGCGGCTGGTGGTCAGCGGCGGCGGTCGACACAACCCGACGATCATGGCCATGCTTGGCAGCCGCGCCGGTGTCGACGCCGTGCCGGCCGAGGCGATGGGCTGGAAGGGCGATGCGGTGGAGGCGGAGTGCTTTGCCTTCCTGGCAGTGCGTGTGCTCAGGGGCTGGCCGATCAGCTTCCCCAGTACGACCGGAGTGCCCCAGCCGATGTGCGGTGGACGCCTTGCCGGCTAGTTAAGCCACCAATTTCTTCTGCAGGAAGATGCGGCTGCGGCCAATGGGGAAATCGGCAAGCACGCCGAAGGGCAGATAGCCCTGGCGCTCATAGGCCTTGGCAGCCTTGGGATTGAACGTGTCGATCCAGGCGCCGTGACAGCCGCGGGCGATCCCCTCCCTCTCGGCCGCCTCGAGCATCGTGCCGGCCATATGCTGGCCGCGCAGTTTTTCATCGACCCAGAGCCATTGCACATAGAGCCAGCCCCAGGCGGTGTATCCCGAGATGCCGGCGACAATAGCGCCGCGCTTATCGCGGACGAACACGGCCAATGTCTTCCTGCCGGAGGCGCCGACATCGCTGTCGTTGAACGCCGTAAGCCGCTCTCCAAGAAAAGCGAGCTCGTGCGGCAAGGGATCGGCGGTTGTCTCAAGCGTTGTATTGTCCATCCAACGAGCATCTATCGAAGAACCGGACCGAGACGCAAGCCTTGCTGCGCTATAGCTTCGGCGAACGCCACGCCGCTGCCGCAGCAGCGATCAGCATGAGCAAAGCTGCAACCACCGCCGATGCTGCAAAACCGAACGTGGAATAGAGCGGTCCGAACGCCGTGGTGCCGACGAACACCGCAAGATAGGTCACCGCGCTGTTCAAACCCATGATCGTGCCGCGGCGCGCAGGGTCGAGCGCCGACAGGCGCATCACCAGGACGTTCAGCCCGAAATGATTGGCAAGGCCCCAGACGGCTATCATCGCTATGGTCAGATGAAAACTACTGCTTGCCGCGGCAAGCACTACATAGACGGCCGCGACAAGCAGATAGGCAAATGGCATGACACGCCGCGCGCCCAGGCGGTCGATAACGCCGTCAAGAAGTGCCGCCGCACCAAAGCCGGCGCCATAGGCGAGCGCGGCAAGCCCATTGGCACTGACCGGCCGTCCCAAGCCGTTGTGAAGGTGATCGCCAAGATAGCCGTAGACGCCGTAGAACGCGGTCATGAAGGCGGCGCAGGCAACCAGAAGCGGCACTATGCCGGGAACGCTCAAGGCGCCCAGCGGCGTCGGCGCCGGACCACTCTTCCTGACATCGCTCAACGACGTCAGCGACAGGCTGGCCAAGGCGAGTGCTGCCAGCACCGCGACCGCCGCGAAAACCGCGCGCCAGTGCACCAGATCGGCAAGTACGGCCGACAGCGAAACGCCGGCGACCATGCTTAGCGTCCAGCCGGTCAGCAGGACGCCTATGGTGCCGCTTTCGCGGCCGGGCGGTGCAATCGCGGCGGAGCTGGCATAGATTGCCGGCATGGCGACACCTGCAGCGATGCCGGCGAGAAGCTGGGCCGCGACCAGCGCCGTCACTGTCGGCGCAGCGGCGCTGGCGACGAGCGCAATTGCCAGCAGCAGCAACGCCGCTTGCAGCATGCGGCGGGCGCCGAGCCGGTCGATGTAGCGCGCCAGGAACAAGGCGCTTGCCGACGTCCCGAGCCCGAACGCGGCGGAAGCGATCATAACCGCCGGCACGCTTGTGCCGAAGGATGCGGCCACAGCCGGTGCGATCGGACCGAGCACCAGCGAGTTCGAGCCGATCACGGCAATGCACCCGGTCAGCAGGTAAGCTAGTGCCGGGATTGGCGGCTTGGGGGCCGCTGCGAATGTGGCGACTTGATCACTGTTCGACATATGGCAATAATGGCCGTATTAAATTCTGCATCAATCGGGAATTTTAATATGGATGAAGAAACAGATGGCATTCCGCAGAACAGGCCTGCCGCCCGCGATATCGATGCAACCGACCGAAAAATATTAGGCGTCCTGGTCGAGGACGCCACGATCAGCTATGCCGACCTCGGCGACCGCGTCGGCCTTTCGCCGCCGGCAGTCCATGAACGCGTCAAGCGCCTGCGGCGCAGCGGCGCCATCCGCAATACCGCGGTCATCATCGATCCCAAGGCGGTGCACAAGCCGCTGCTTGCCTTCGTCCATATCGACACCAAGGGGTGGGGAAAGACGCCGGAGCTGATGGCGATTTCCGAACATCCCGAAGTCGAGGAGATCCATTCGGTGGCCGGCGACACATGCATGTTGATCAAGGTCCGCACCGAGGACACGCGGGCGCTCGAAGGCCTGCTGTCGCGCCTCTACGAAACACCCGGCGTCACCTCGACGCGAAGTTACGTGGTGCTATCGACCTATCTGGAGCGGCCGGTGCAGCCGGGGATTACGACGGAGTGGCCGACGCCCCGGCACATGGCCAAGCCGCTCTATTAACTCAAACGATCCTCACGCGTATCCAAAGTCGAACCGGGAACGTCTTAGGCACTGCATCCTGTGATCATCCGTCGGGCCGGTTTCGTTTTCGCCGGTTCCTTGGGTCCGACGGGATGTCTGTTGCGCAACCGGAGACACGCGATGAGAAAATTGATAGTGGGCAGCTTCATTTCGCTGGACGGCGTCATTGAGGCACCAATGGAGTGGGCGTCACCCTTCTTCGATGAGGAGATGAAGGAGCACTCCTATGAAAAGGCCGGCGAGGCGGATTTTTTCCTGCTCGGCCGCGTCACCTACGAAATGTTTTCGGCGCGCTGGCCGCAGGTCAAAGGCAGCAAGTACATGGACCGCATGAACGGGCTGAAGAAGCTCGTCGCGTCGCGCAGCCTCAAGGAAGTGAGCTGGAACGCGTCGCTGATCGAAGGCGACGTCGCTGCCAAAATCGCTGGGATCAAGCAGCAAAACGGCGGCAACATATTGAAGTATGGAGTGAGCAATCTCGACCAGACGCTGCTCGCCAACAGGCTTGTCGACGAGTATCAACTCTCGATCGTGCCGACCCGCGTCGGCCAAGGCAAACGCGCTTTCCAGGATGTCGAGCCGTCCCTGGTCAAGCTGGAGCTTATAGATACGCACCGTTTCAAGAACGGCGTCATTACACTGACCTATGTCCCGCTGTGATCGTGTGCCATGAAGATGCAGCCAAGACTTGACCCGACCGGGCTTTTCGACGTCCGCTACGCGGGCTTCCTGGAGACGGTCGCGCATTTGCGTGGACGGCTGCACCGCTACTGCGCACGCATGACCGGTTCGGCGCTTGACGCCGAAGACGTCATGCAGGAAGCGCTATTCGAGGCCTATCGGAAGATCGAGAAGCTGGACGATGCGAGCGCCCTTCGCCCCTGGCTGTTTCGCATCGCTCATAATCGCTGCATCGATTTCCTGCGAAGCCGGCAGGTGCGCCAGCAGGCTGAGGCCAATTTCGTCGAGGACGAGATCATCCTGCCGGTCGAGCCGGCGGGCCAGGGCGCGGATCGCGCGATCGAGCGGCTGGTGATCCACCTGCCGCCCAAGGAGCGCGCCTGCGTCCTGCTCAAGGATGTATTCGACTATTCGTTGGACGAGATCGCCGATCTCGTCGGCTCGACCGTGGGTGGCGTCAAGGCTGCGTTGAACCGTGGCCGCTCGAAATTGGGCGCCTTGTCGGGCGAGCCAATCGTCCGTTCGGAGCGCCAAAGCGATCCGGAACTTCTGGAATTGCTCAGGCGCTACGTCGAACTGTTCAACCGCCGCGACTGGGACGGGGTACGGGCGTTGACCAGCGCCGACGCACAATTGCGGGTCGCGGATTGCTTCAAGGGCAGGCTGTCGGAATCACCTTACTTCGTCGAATACGAAAAAGCCTCGACGGCCTGGAAAATAGCGATTGGCGAGATTGATGGCGAGGCGGTGCTGCTCGTGCTCCACCATGGCGAAGACGGTTGGAAGCCGGCCCATCCCGTTCGGATCGAAGCCGCCGGCGGGATCATCAATCGCATCACTGATTATTATGCCTGCCCCTGGATCGTGCCGACGGCTGGTGCGGTGGTCGTTTCCGGGCCGGCCTAAGCGGCAGCAGGACCTGCAAGTGTCCGGCATCAACCTCAATGAAATGGGATCGATGCCGGACAAGACATAGGCAGTCTACTGAAGCTTCGCCTGCAAGGCGTTGACGTCATCCGTCGTCATTTCGCCGTCGGTCGTCACCTTGCCGTCGACGATCTTCCAGAGCCGGAACGGGCCGGTGATGTCGCCATACTTATCGAAGGCGACCGGACCGATGACGCCTTCGTAGCGGATCGGCTTGCCCTCCTTGATCAGGCCGAGCGCCTTGGCGAACTCGTCCTTGCCGGCATGGATCGGCGTGCCGGCCGGGTCGACTGCCTTGTACATCGCATCCTTGATCTTGGCCGGATCCTCGGAGCCGGCAATGGCGATGGCCAAGCCGACGATGGCGCCGGCATCATAGGATCGGTCGGCCGCTGGGTTCGAGGGTTCGATGCCCGAAAATTCCTTGTAATTCTTGGTGAAATACTCGGTCGATGCGGTCGGGCTGGTGCCGGATGAAGTGCCGTACGCATCCTTCAGGTAATCCGCGCCAACGGATTCGATGAAGTCCGGGCTGTTCATGCCGTCATTGAGCAGGAATTTCTGGACACCGCCCTGCGAAATCCAGGTGCGGGCGATGGTTGCGCCGTCGACAGGCGTGCTGACGAGATAAAGCCCATCCGGTTCGCCGGCCATAGCCGCGGTCACCTCCGAGGCATAGCTCGACTGCTTTTCATTGTAGGGCGTGTCGGAAACGATGGTGCCGCCGAGCGCCTTATAGGCGCGCGAAAATTCCGCCACCATGTTGACGCCGAAGTCGTTGTTGACGTGGATGACCGACAGCTTCTTGAAGCCTTTGTCGATGGCATATTTGGCGGCGGCGACGCCTTGCAGTGCGTCCGAGGTGATGGTGCGGAAGAAAATGCCGTTGGTCTTGCCGTCGCGTCCGAGCGCCGTCAGCGTTGGCGATGAAGAGGCTGGCGAGACCTGGACGATCTTGGCCGGAGCGGTGACCGAGGTCAGGATCGGGATCGACACCGAAGAGATGATGCCGCCGATGATGACCGGTACCTTCTTGACCTGCACGAGCTGCGTCGCTGCGTCGACCGCGATGTTGCCCTGGCTCTGGCTGTCGCGGGTGTCGGTCGCGAGATCGCAGCCGCGGACGCCGCCCGCATCGTTGATGTCGCGGAAGGCCATCTCGACCGACTTGGCGCCTGCCTGGCCGTATTCGCCGGCCGGGCCGGTCAGTTCCATGACAAGGCCGACGGTGATCTTGCAATCGGCGGCGTGCGCTGCGCCGGCCGCTGTCAGCAGAGCGAGCGCGGTGGTGATCTGAAGTATGGTCTTTTTCATTGTTGTTCCCCTTTCGTTACACGTCTCTCATTGATATCTTGAGCCTGTTCAGCCTTCAGGCATCTGCAGCCAGGTTTCATGCAGATGTCGCCATTCAACGCCGTTGGGCGCCGATGAACTGGTGGTGAAAACGGCACTCGAGCGACGGCGGCTGTGCTTGCCGGCGCGCTGCTGCGCTTCGATGTAGCTGACGACGATCGTGTCGCTTTGTTGCCAGCCGGCCCGGATATCCTCTATCGAGATGGTGAAATCGCCGTCAGAGGTGGCGCGGCTTGCCCTGATATGATCGAGCACCGTGTCACGATCGAGGACCTGGCCGTCCGGCGTAACCATGCAGAAGGCTTCGCCCATGACGCTTTCGAACCGGTTGAAATCTGCATTGTCCGCACTCGCCGCATTGAACCAGTCGACGAAGAAGCGGTGGAGACCGACCACCTCGGCGCTGGCGCGGGAAAGCAGGGAAGGCCTCTCGTCCATGGCCGCGCTCATGTCCGGCCCGCATTCAAATTGTAGCGCATGATCGAGCCGTGGCGGCCGTTGCGGTCGCGTTCCAATGTGTAGACGTCGCCCAGCGGCCCACGGCTTTGCGCGATCACGGCAGCGATCCTCGCCCGGTCGTCGACATCGAGCGCGACGTCCATGATTCTGGCATTGGCAAGGGCGTGCGCCTGGTTGCGGGCGCCGATGATAACGGCCGCCACTTGCGGCTGCTCCAGCACCCAGGCGCTGGCGATCGTTGCGATGTCGACGGCGTGGCGGTCGGCGACGGCCTTCAGTGTGCGAAGCAATTCCTGGAAAAGCTCCCAACCGCCGAAGTCGTCGATGATCAGCTTGTATTTCACCAGCGACCGGTTTTCGAGCGGCGTCTGCGGCTCGGCAACGCCAAGCCATTTTTCGCTGAGGAAGCCGCCCGCCACCGAACCGTAGCAGAGGAAACTGACGCCATGCCGGCTGGCGAGTGCTGCAAGGCTGTTGGCCGGCCGCTGGTCGAGCACGGAGTATTGCAATTGCTGGCTGACCAGCGGCACACCTGCGGCCAGGATCTCGGCCAGCCGCGGCGTATCGAAGTTCGTGGTGCCGATGTTGCGCACCTTGCCTTCCCTGCGGATTTCCTCGAGCCAGCCCATCGCATCGACATAGCGGGGCACCGAATAGTCCCACCAATGGAACTGCACAAGATCGAGGCGCTCAGTCTTCAACCGCCGCAGCGACTGGTCGACGATGCTGCTGATGTAGTCGCGGCTGATCGTGGAAAGCCGTTCGAGGTCAGGCACCAGCTTGGTGTGCACCTTCATCTTGGCGGCAGCGTCGAGGCCACGCTCATTGGCAAGGCGCAGGCGCGCCGCGCCGATCAGCTCTTCGACACCGGTATAGATATCGGCGCAATCATAGGTCCTGATGCCGGCGTCGAAGGTGGCGATCAGGTCGGTCACCGCCTGTTGGCGGTCGATCGCGCCGTGCCCGCCGGCAAGCTGCCAGCCGCCGCGAATGACCCGCGAGATCGTATAGCCGGGGCTGAGCTCGAAAGCCTTGGCGGTCATCTCCGGTCATTCTCCTTCGGCAGCGGCACCGCCGTGGTCTCTGAATGGCTGAACCGCCGCTTGCCGGTCCTGATGATCCGCAGCCGGCTGGCGCAATTGGGATCGGGACAGGCGATCTCGGCGTCCGATGTCATCCAGTCGTTCCTGTGGGTCGGGCGCTGCTTTGCTGCTAGAAGCGGCAGCACAGCCGCGATGGAATAGATCGAAAAACCCTGCCCCGCCGGCATCGACAGCATCTCACCCTTGAGCTCAAAATAATCACCTGATTTGGCGCCGCAATAGATCGGCTTGCCCTCAGGAATGACCGCCTCGACGCGAAGGTCGAAGAGTTCAAAACTGTCGTCGCTCTCAGCCATTCAGATATCCACCCGGGTAAAGGTGATTTCGCAGGCGCCGTTGCGGCGGATCACGCCACAAGCGGCTGCGAATTTATCGCGCTCCTCAGGCACCACCTGCGCGACGACGCTTCCGGCAAGCCAGCCGATCGGGAATAGCAGGCGTGCACCCGCTCCGTAGAACAGGCCGACGTCAAAGATGGCATTCGGGTTGCCGCCCCACATGCGCGGCGGCACGTAGGATAACACGATGTCGCCCGGCTGCGGCGTCAGCGTTGCATTCTCCGCCGGCAAGGGCCTGGCATAGGTTTGGCCCTCAAGATCGCCTGATGGAACCGGGCAGGAGATTTCCGGCCCCGTCCACATCGCATGGATGCCGGCAACGACGCGCGGCTGCTCGAGATACGCTAGCAGGAAGGCAGCGTTGTCGGGCGCCTTTTCAGGCAACAGCAGCGCAGTTACGGAAAGCTGTGATCGCGGCTCGGTGATGCTGATGCCAGGCGCCGTCATGCCCTCAATCCTTCCTTGCTTGCGGATTGGAGCTTGTCGCGCAGAAAGGCGAAGGGCCGGCTGATGTCGGCCACCAGAGCCTCGCGCGCCGCTTGCGCATCCTGCCTTGAAAGCGCTGCGACGATGCTGCGGTGGTAATGGGCCGTATCCACTTCCCCAGCGTCTGAAAAAGCGTAGATGGCGACGCGGATGCATGGCCCCGACTGCAGCCAAAGACTCTCGATCATCGGGATCAGCACGGCGGAACCGCAGCAACGATAGATTTCGAAGTGGAAGCTCTGGTTGAGCGTGGCCTCGCGGTCGATATCCTTCTTGTGCTTCAGCGCCCGCATCTCGTCCCACTCGCCGAGCATGGCTTCGACCGAAGCAATCTGGCGCGCGTTCATGCGCGTGGCGGCCAAGGCGATCGCTTCCCCCTCGATCAGGGAGCGAGCCCGCAAGAGGTCGTCGATGCGCTCCAGCGTGATCGGCGGCACGCGCACCGAGCGGTTGGGAAGCGCCTCCAGCGCCTTCTCGGTGATCAGCCGTCCGAGCGCCTCGCGCACCGGCATGGTGCTGGTGACCAGTGCGTCGGCGAGGCCGCGGATGGTCAGAACCTGGCTCGGCTCGAAAAGGCCGCCGATCAAGGCGCGGCGCAGCTCCGAATAGACGCGATCCTGCACGGTCTCGCGGCCGACCGGCGTAAGCTGGGCGGCGATCACCTCATTGTTCTTTTCGATGGCGGCCTTCTGCATGGGCAATCCCGGTCTCTGGCCCGTTTTCGGCTTGCGGAAGAAATTAAAGCCGAATAGCGTGATCAAAGCAAGTGTGATCACAAATCATAGACGGCGAAGATCGCTTTCGGCCAAAGGGATTCATGGGCGACACGACAGAACGGCAGGAGGAGATCCGCACGCCGGTTCTGACGGCCAGGAACGTCGTCAAACGCTTCGGCGGCCTGGCCGCGGTCAACAATGTCTCGTTCGACGTCCGGCCGGGCGAAATACTTGGCCTCATCGGCCCGAACGGCGCTGGCAAGACCACGATGTTCGACCTGCTCGCCGGCAGCATTCTGCCGACCAGCGGCGAAATCCTCCTCAACGGCGTATCGGTGTCCGGGGAAGCAGCCCATCGCCGCATCGGCCGCGGCCTTGGCCGCACGTTCCAGATCCCCCGGCCCTTGCCTAACCTGACGCTGATCGAAAACGTCATGCTGGCCGCGCAAGGGCAGGCCGGAGAAAAACTGCTCGCCAATTTCCTGACGCCCCGGCGGGTCGCTGCCGAAGAAAGGGCTGCCGAGACAAGAGCCGTCGAACTACTCGAGCTCGTCACGATCGCTCACCTCGCACACGAGCCGGCGCGTGTGCTTTCCGGCGGCCAGCGCAAGCTGCTCGAGCTGGCCCGCGTCATGATGGCCGACCCGGCGATCATCCTGCTCGACGAGCCGGCGGCCGGGGTCAACGCAACCCTGCTCGAGATCATTATCGACCGCATCCGCGACATCAATGCGCGCGGCATCACCTTCCTGCTGATCGAGCACAATATCGATATGGTGACCCGGCTCTGCCACCGCGTGCTGGTCATGGCGAGCGGGCAGCTGCTGTGCGAAGGCACCCCTGACGAAGTGGCGCGCGACCCGCGCGTCATCGACGCCTATCTCGGGGGCGCGGCATGAGACAAAGGGTACTCGACGTCCGCGATCTCGAAGCCGGCTACGAGCCTGGCGTTCCGATCGTGCGCGGCGCTTCGATCACCGTCGACCAGGGCGAGATCGTCGTCGTTCTCGGTCCCAACGGCGCCGGCAAGTCGAGCCTTATCAAGGCAATCGCCGGCCTTGTCCCGATCACCGGCGGCACGGTGCTGCTGGACGGCAAGGATATCACGGCGTCGCCCGCCCACACCATGGTCCGCCTTGGCCTTGCCTTCGTGCCACAGACAGAGAACATCTTCCCGCTGATGTCGGTCGAGGACAATTTGAAGGTCGCCTGCGGCATCCTGAGGCCGCGCGAGACCCCCGCCCGCATCGAGGAAATGTATGCGGCCTTTCCCGATCTCGCCCGTCAGCGCAGAACGGCCGCGGGCAATCTCTCGGGCGGACAGCGGCAGATGCTGGCCGTCGCCCGGGCGTTGATCGTCCATCCCAAGGTGCTGGTGCTCGACGAACCGTCGGCCGGCCTGTCGCCGAAATTCGTATCGATGGTGTTCGAGATGCTGGCCGGCATCCGCAAATCCGGCGTCACCATCCTGCTGGTCGAGCAGAACGCCAAGGCAGCGCTTGCCATCGGCGACCGCGCCTACGTGCTGGTCGAGGGCAAGGAGCGGCACCAGGGCGTCGCCTCCGAGCTCTGGAACGACCCGGTCGTCGCTGAGCTCTATCTTGGCCAGCGCCGCCTCGACCTTGGACAAGGAAGCGCGGCATGAACCTGCAATTCGTCGTCGACGGACTGCTGGCGGGGTCGATGATCGGCCTCGGCGCCATCGGCGTGACACTCACCTATTCGATCCTGCGCTTCTCGAACTTCGCCCATGGCGACTTCATGGCCTGGGGCGCCTATGCGACGCTGGCCGTGGTTGGCGCCATTGGCGCGATGTTCGGCAAGATCGCGCCGATCGCTCCCCTCTCCTTCGGCTGGCCGCTGATCGCCGCGCTCATCATAGGCATGGCGGTGACCGGCCTGCTGGCGCTAGCGCTCGATATGGTGCTGTTCGCCCGGCTACGGGCCAAGGGCCAGGCGATTATCGTGGTGATGGCGAGCTTCGGCGCCTCGATGGCGCTGAGAAGCCTGCTCGAATTCATCTTCACCTCGCGGCCGACCTACTTCAGCCGGGCCATCCAGATCGCCATGCCGATAGGCTTCGGCATTCGCATCACCCCGGACCAAATCGCGCTGCTGTTGCTGACCGCCGTCCTGGTGCTCGGTGTGCATCTTCTGATGACGCGGACCCAGACCGGCCGCTCGATGCAGGCGTTGAGCCAGAACGCAGCACTTGCCCGCATTGTCGGCATCGACGTCGCCAAGGTCGTGCGCGTCACCTGGATCATCGGCGGAGCGCTGGCCTGCGTCGCCGGCGTCATGATCGGCATTCTCATCCAGATCCGCCCATTCATGGGTTTCGAGATGCTGCTGCCGATGTTCGCGGCCGCCATCCTCGGCGGCATCGGCAGCGTGCCTGGCGCCGTTCTCGGCGGCCTGATCATCGGTCTGGCTGAAGCAGGCGCGGTGCAGCTGATCGGCGCCGAATGGCGGGCGGCCGTCTCGTTCATCATCCTGATGGCCGTGCTGTTCGTCCGGCCCATCGGCCTTTTCGGAGTGAGGGAACGCTGATGGATCTGCTCGGCTACGGCGCCTTCTTCCTGACCACCGCGCTGATCTTTTCGCTCATCACGCTCGGGCTCAACCTGCAATGGGGGCTGACCGGGCTTTTCAATGTCGGGGTCGCCGGCTTCGTTGCCATCGGTGCCTACACCTCGGCGCTGCTGACCACGCCCGACGATGCCGCGCGACTGGGCGGCTTCGGTCTGCCTATCCTTGTCGGCTGGCTCGGTGCAATGGTCGTTGGCGGCGTCGCGGCCGCCTTTACCGGCATTGCCACGCTGCGCCTGAGATCGGACTATCTGGCGATCACCACCTTTGGCGTCGCCGTCGTCGTGCAATTGGTGGCGCTCAATGCCCAGACGCTGACCGGCGGTCCGTTCGGCATCGGCTTCATTCCGCGTCCGTTCGGCGGTCTTGCCGAAACGCCGTTGCTGTTCAACCTTTCGAACCTTGCGATCGTCTCGGTGGTGACGCTGATCGTCTATCTCGCGCTGGAGCATCTGTCGCGCAGCCCGTGGGGGCGCGTGTTGAAGGCGCTTCGCGAGGATGAGCGGGCCGCGATATCCCTAGGCAAAAGCGCACGGTTCTACCGCGTCCAGGCCTTTGCCGTCGGTGGCGCCATCATGGCGCTTGCCGGTGCGCTGCAGGCGCATTTCACCGGCTTCATCGCCCCGGACAATTATTTGCCGGCGCTGACTTTCCAGGTCTGGGTGATGCTGATCGTCGGTGGCTCGGGCAGCAATATCGGCGCCGTCATCGGCAGCATCCTGGTCTGGGCGATATGGGCCGGATCAGGAGCCTTGACCAGTATGTTGTTCTCGCCGGAACAGCAGGCACGCGCCGCTTCGCTGCAGATCGTGGCGATCGGCGTGATGCTGTGCGTCATCCTGCTGGTCAGGCCGAATGGCCTGTTCGGCGACAGGCCGCGGCGTGCAAGGTTCGGCAAGGCTGCGAAAGCGGCTCCGGACGAGAGCGCCGCAAGGCCATGAGCAGCGTTGCCGTGCCACGCGGCCTATCGCTATGGCATGCGGTCGGGCGTAACCGCCGCGACCGGCCCGCTCTCGAAGGTGCACTCGATGTCGAACTGGCGATTGTCGGCGGCGGATTTTCTGGCCTTTCCACCGCGCTGCACACCGCCGAGAAAGGCATCTCGGTCGCCGTTCTCGAGGCAGAAATCATCGCCTGGGGCGCGACTGGCAGGAATGCCGGCTTCGTCGTGCCGAATTTCGCGAAAAGAGACCCCGACGATATCATTGCCCAGCTCGGGCCCGAACGCGGCGAACGCCTTGTCGATTTCGCCGCCGGCAGCGCCGACCTCGTCTTCGACCTGATCAGGCGGCATGCCATCGAATGCGATGCCGTCCAGAGCGGCTGGATACAACCAGCCCATTCACCGGCCGCTTTGCAAAAGACCAGATCGCGCGCCGAACAATGGGCACGACGCGGAAGGCCGGCTGTTGCGCTGGATAGACAGGCGGTCGAGGAACTGACCGGCGTTCGCGGTTATCTCGGCGGCTGGATCGACAGGTCGGGTGGCGTCCTCAATCCGGTCGAATATGCGCGCGGATTGGCCGACGCGGCGGAAAAGGCCGGCGCGCGCATCTTCGAGCATACGCGTGTCGCGTCGATCGATCATATAGGCGATGGTTGGGCTTTGAAGACGGCCTCCGGTTCGGTACGCGCAGGAAAGGTGCTGGTCGCCACCAACGCCTATGGCGGGGCGCTGGATCGCGCGTTGCAGCGAACCTATTTCCCGCTGAAAATCTTCCAGATCGCGACAGCGCCGCTGCCGCGCGAAATACGCTCTCGCCTGCTTCCTGGCGGGCAAGGCGTCGGCGACACAAGACGCAATCTCTTGACCTTCCGCTTCGACAGCGGAAACAGGCTGATCACCGGCGGCATGCATGTTTTTGGCCCCGGAACCGACACGCGGGTGCCGCGGGCGATCTGGCGACGGCTCGCCAAGCATCTCGATCTCCCGGACATCCCGCCGCTTGAATACAGCTGGTCGGGGATGGCTGCCGTCGAGCCCGACTTCCTGCCGGACCTCGTCGATCTCGGGCCCGGCCTGATCGCGGGCTTTGCCTGCAACGGACGCGGCATCGCCATGACCACTGCCATGGGCAAGGTGCTTGCGGATTGGGCTGATGGAACAAAGCCTCAGGATTTGCCGCTGCCGTTTGCGCCGCCGTCGCCGATCCCGTTCCACAGCCTGATGCGGCATGCACCAAACATGGTCCTCCCCTGGAGCATGCTGCGCGACCGGCTGGATGGCTGATCGACGTGGGTGTCCGTCCGCCGTCCTGATACCCGAACTGCTAGACTCGCCCACATCATGTTGTTAACGACAGCGGATGAAGCAGAACTATCTTTATCTCATCATCGGCGCTTTGGTCGTCGCCGTTATTGCGTTGGGGATTTACGTTTATCGCGAGGAGACTAAGCCGAAAGGCGTGGAACTTCGTATCGACGATTCCGGCATTTCAGTTCAGGAAAAGTAGATCACATATTCCTGTTGCCCGACTTTGCGCTGGAAGTCGGCTTGCACCGCCTCACCCCAACTCCAGCGTCGTTATCGCAAAAACCCCGGACTGCATGAGCTGCGGCGCCTTTCCCTTGTACATTCGAGCGGTCTCGAAGCCCGGTTGAAGGCCGGCGGACGACAGCAAATCTGCAAATTGTCCGCTGGTTTCGGGAACGTCGAGATGGACGTTTCCAGGACCGGACATGTGCGCGAGCGCGGTGAAGAGATGGCTTGCCGCGTCCAGATCGTCGGCAAAGAGCGGGCCGATCTTGCAGCCGTCCCGGCATTGGCGCGCGACGCCGTATCCCGCAATGGCGCCGTGCTTGAGGATCGCAAGCGCGATATGCGGCGGGCGCAGCCAGTGTTCCAGGAATGATCGCCTCGGGCCGGGGAAGAAACGGCGGTCATAGTCCAGTATGTCGGCCAAGAGTTCCGGCCCTATGGCGCGAATGTCGTTGTCGGCGGCTGCCGGGACATTCGGTGACCCCATGAACCGGATCGTCCGGTAGGCCGGCGCAAAGCCCATGCTGCGGTAGTTGGCCTGCTGTTCGACGACGCCGTCGAGGCCGATCGTGCGCTTGCCGAGCCGCGCCATGCCGGTATCCCAAACGGCCTTGCCGTGGCCTTGGCCACGCCTGTCCGGCCGGCAGATGTAGAGGCCGATGAAGCCGAAATCCTCGCCATAGGCAACGGCCGAAATACCGGCCGCCAGTTCGCCGTCGACAAAGGCGCCGATGAAGCCCTGCGGGTCGGCTGCCTGGAACAGCGCGGCGTCACCGAGGCCGGGGTTCCAGCCTTCCGCCGCCGCCCAATCGACAAGGGTCTCCACTTCTTCACATGCGAGCGTTCGGATCGTTCGGGGCATTGCGATCAATCGGCGGCACCAGGGGCGAAGGATTTCAGCGCACCATGATAGGGCTTTGCCAATGGGCTTGCATAGGCGCCGCGCTTGGATGTCGTCAGGCCAAGCGCGATCAATGCCTCGGCCTGTTTCACCGCAGCGCCCACGCCGTCGACGACCGGAAGCCCGAATTCCCGCTGCAGCGCCACCGCCAGGTCGGCCATGCCGGCACAGCCGAGCACGATCGCCTCGGCGCGATCCTCGTCGATGGCGCGCGCGATCTCGTCCCGCAGCCTGAGGAGTGCGCCGGACGCCGGATCTTCGAGGGCAAGAACCGGGATGTCGGCGGCGCGCACACGCGCCCGCCCCGCCATGCCATAGCGCTGCACCAACCCTTCGACCGGCACGCGCGAGCGCCCGGTGGTGGTGACGACGGTGAAGCGCTGGGCGATGAACGAGGCCGTGCTGAGCGATGCCTCGCATATGCCGATGACCGGAATGTTGGCCATGGCGCGTGCAGCATCGAGGCCGGTATCGTCGAAACAGGCAATGATCGCGGCTTGCGCGCCCGATCGTTCGCCGGCGGCGATCTCGACCAGCAGGCCGGGCACGGCCAGCGCCTCGTCATAATAGCCTTCGATGGACACAGGTCCCATCGTCGAGGTGACCGCAACGATCGTCGTCGATGCGCCGGCGACAGATCGGGCCGCGGCTGCGATAGTGTCGGTCATGCTGGCGGTGGTGTTTGGATTGACGACGAGGATCTGCACTGTCAGGCACGCTCGCGGCGGCGGCCGACATAGACGATCGCGCCGAGCGTCAGCAGGATCACCAGGAAGGAAAACACGGTCGTCACTGTGCCGAGCGCATAGAGCACCGGCGTCGTGACATTCGTCGTCATGCCGTAGATTTCGAGCGGCAGCGTGTTGAAGGTTCCCGAGGTCATCAGCGTGCGGGCAAACTCGTCATAAGACAAAGTGAAGCCGAACAGGCCGACGCCGATCAGGCTGGGTGCGATCATCGGCAGGACGACATGCGCGAAGGTCTGCCACGACGATGCTCCGAGATCGCGCGCGGCTTCCTCGTAGGCCGGCGAGAACCGATTGAAGACCGCGAACATGATCAGCACGCCGAAAGGCAAGGTCCAGGTCAGATGGGCGCCGAAAGCGGACGTGTACCAGGCGGGGCGGAAGCCGATCTGCTGGAAGACGACGCCAATGCCGAGGCTGATGATGATCGAGGGCACGACGAGGCTGGCGACGGCCAGATAAAACAAGGCAGTTGCGCCGCGAAATTTTTGCCGGAAGGCGAGGCCAGCGAGCAGCGACACGGCGACCGTAACGACCATCACCATCAGGCCAAGGACGAGCGAGCGCCTGAAGCTGCCGCCGAAGTCGCCGACCGCCTGGCGCTCGAACAGGTTGGCGAACCAGTGCAGCGAGACGCCGTTCAGCGGAAATGTCAGACCGCCGTTCTCGCCCTGGAAAGAGAGGATCAGGATCGCCGAAAGCGGGCCGTAGAGGAACAGCACGAAAAGCGCGAAGAACGCCGCCAACACATAGAATTCGAGGGTGCGCTTGTCGTGGCTCATCGCCTCACAGCTCCTTGCGAATATCGACGATGCGCAGGATGCCCGCGACC
This sequence comes from Mesorhizobium sp. ISC25, assembly GCF_042295465.1. Taxonomy (NCBI): domain Bacteria; kingdom Pseudomonadati; phylum Pseudomonadota; class Alphaproteobacteria; order Hyphomicrobiales; family Phyllobacteriaceae; genus Mesorhizobium; species Mesorhizobium sp. ISC25. The sequence goes on from NZ_CP135441.1 coordinate 3,190,269, forward strand.
ATCAGCAGGACCAGCACCAGCAACACGACCGCGTTGGCAGCGGCCGCCGGATACTGCAGCAGCGACATCTGGTTCTTCATCATCAGCGCGACGGAGGCGCTCTGCCCGCCGGACATCACCTGCACCGTCGAGAAGTCGGCCATCACCAGGGTGACGACGAAGATGGTGCCGATCGCCATGCCGGGCTTGGCGAGCGGAATGACGACGTTCCACAGAACCTGCCAGCCGGAAGCGCCGGCGTCGCGTGCGGCTTCGATTAGCGACTTGTCGATGCGCATCAGCGTGTTGAAGATCGGCGTCACCATGAACAGCGTGTAGAGATGCACCATGGCCAGAACCACGGCGAATTCGGAATAGAGCAGCCACTCAATCGGCTTCGGGACCAGCCCCATCTGCACCAGCGTCGAGTTCACCAGGCCGTTGCGGCCAAGCACCGGAATCCACGAGATCATGCGGATGATGTTGGAGGTCAGGAACGGCACGGTGCAGACCAGGAACAGCACCATCTGCATGGCCGTGGTCCTGATATGGAAGGCGAGGAAATAGGCGACCCAGAAACCGATGAACAGCGTCAGCGCCCAAACGATGGCGGCGTATTTCAGCGTGTTCAGGTAGGTTTTCCAGGTGACCCAGGAGCCGAGCGTGTCGGCGTAGTTGGTGGTCAGGAAATCCGGGTACATCGCCGCGAAATCGTAGTCCCAGAATGAGACCACGGCGATCATCAGGATCGGCAGCAGGAGAAACGCGCCGAGGGTCAGCGCCAGCGGTGCCGCCTGGAGATAGGGTGCGAGGCCGGCAAAGGAGCGCCTACGTCTGGCCGGCTTTGTGGCAATGGTTGCGGGCTGATCGAGTGCCACTGTCATCTGGAACAGCCTCGGTGGTATTTTGCCGGGCTGTGATCCTTCGCGCCTCCCTCTGTCCTGCCGGACATCTCCCCCACAAGGGGGGAGATTGGCTTGCATGCCGGCCTTTGCCAATCATCGCCGTATGACGAAGAGCGCTGAAGAGAGCCACAGCCGATCTCCCCCCTTGTGGGGGAGATGTCCGGCAGGACAGAGGGGGGCGCGAAGGAATGCAACATCTCAGTTATCGCCTAGCATCAAGCAGCGATAAACTCGTTCCAGCGCTTCACCATGTAGCGGTCCTCGTCCATGACCGAGTTCCAGCAGGCGACCTTGCCCATGCGCTCTTCGAACGAGCCGCCGTCACGCACGGCGCCGGCCTTTTCCATGACCTTGCCGTCCGGCGACAGGATATCGCCCTTTGCCGGCTTGCCTTCGATCCAGTAGCCCCACTCGTCCTCGGACATGAACTTCTTGGCCGACACCATGTTGGCCGAGTAATAGCCCTGGCGGTTGAGATAGCCGCCTACCCAGCCGGACGTGTACCAGTTGATGTATTCGTAGGCGGCATCGAGTTCGGCGCCGGAGAGATGGGCTGCCAGGCCAAGCCCGCCACCCCAGGACCGGTAGCCTTCCTTGAGCGGCTGGAACCGGCACGCGATGCCCTTGGAGCGGACCGCGGCCACGGCCGGCGACCACATCGACTGGATCACCACTTCGCCTGAAGCCATCAGGTTGACGCTTTCGTCGAAGGACTTCCAGAAGGCGCGGAACTGGCCGGCTTGCTTGGCCTTGATCAGGAAGTCGATCGTCTTGTCGATCTCCTCCTTGGTCATGTTGCCCTTGTCGGCATATTTGATATTGCCGGTGGCTTCCATGATCATCGCCGCATCCATGATGCCGATCGACGGGATGTTGAGGATGGCGGTCTTGCCCTTGAAGGCCGGATCCATGATGTCGGCCCAGGTGGTGATGTCACGGCCGACTAGGTCGGGACGGATACCGAGCGTATCGGCATTGTAGATCGTCGGCACCATGGTGAACCAGTTGGTCGGCGCCTTGGCGAAGGCCTTGCTGTCCTGCGCCTCGACGTAACCGACCGTATGCGGCGCGGTGCCCTGGGCGATGACGCTGTCCGGCGTCAGCTTGCCGGTTTTGAACAGCGGCACCAGCTCGTCATAATATTTCAGCTTGGTGACATCCATCGGCTGCAGGACGCCTGTCGGGAACACCTTCTTGCAGATCCAGTATTCGATGTCGGCGATGTCGTAGCTGTCGGGCTGCGTCACGGCGCGCTGCGCGGCGGCGTCGGAATCGGTTGCCGTCATCTCCAGCGTGATGCCGAGATCGGCTTTGCACTTGTCGGCGATGGCATTGAGGTTGGACACGCCGGTGCCGAACTGGCGCAGCGTGATGTTCGATTGCGCCCAGATGGTCGGAAAGCCTGATATGGCGCCGGAACCGGCGGCGAAACCGACGGCGGCGGCGCCTGTCTTGAGCAGCGAACGACGCGATATTCCTGTCTTCTTGTCGGTGGTGTTGGTCATGTTCAGTTCCCCTGTTTTGGTTGGTTATGCTGGGTTTTCAGGAATCGAGACGGCCAAGGACGATGGCGTCCTCAGCGTCCCAGGCGATCGGCACGGCGTCGCCGACGGCAACCGGCCTGGCGAAGAAACTGGTGTCGTCGACGATTACCGTGAAATCGTCGATGCCGGCGCCATTGACCGAGAGCTTCACGGTCGAACCGCGGTACTCGACGTTTGAAACGATGCCGGTGAAGCCGAGCCCGGCTGCAGGCGGCTCACCGAGGCGCACGTGGTCGGTGCGAATGGCGATGTCGATGGGTTCCCCGGTCTCCCTGCCCTGCCCGCTCGCGGCGAGCGCGACGCCGCCGGGCACGTCGAAAACGACCATGCCGTCGCGACTGCCGCTGACGCGGCCGGAGATGACGTTGTGGTCGCCCATGAAACGAGCGACGAAGGCGGTGGCCGGCCGCTCGAACACGATCCGGGGATGCGCCGCCTGCTCGATGCGGCCATCATTCATGACCACGATCATGTCGGCCAGCGCCATCGCCTCTTCCTGGCTGTGGGTGACGTGGACGAACGTGATGCCGAGCGACGTCTGCAGTTTCTTCAGCTCGGCCCGCATGCGTATTTTCAGGAACGGATCGAGCGCCGAAAGCGGTTCGTCCAGCAGCAGCGCCTCAGGGTCGGTGATGAGCGCGCGGGCCAGAGCGACGCGCTGCTGCTGTCCGCCCGAAAGCTGCGCCGGACGGCGGCTGGCATAGGCTTCCATCTGCATCAGCTTCAGCATGTCGAGCGCCTTGGCGCGGCGCTCCTCCTTGCCGACGCCTTTCATCTTCAGGCTGAACGCGACATTGTCGATCAGGTCGAGATGCGGAAACAGTGCGTAGGACTGGAACATCATGGCGGTGCCGCGCCTGGCCGGCGGCAGGTCGGTGACCACTGTGTTGCCGAGACGCACGTCGCCGCTCGATATGCTCTCGTGCCCGGCGATCATGCGCAGCGTCGAGGTCTTGCCACAGCCGGAGGGACCGAGCAGGCAGCAATAGGTTCCCGCAGGGATTTTCAGGCTGATCCCTTCGACAGCAGTCGTCGCGCCATAGACTTTCGAAACGGACACAATGTCGATTTCGGCGGCTTTGGACATCCAGCTTCCCCTTTGGTCGGATTAGCCAAAGCATCATGCGTGCCAGTTGCGCGCCGCCGCACCAACCGACTGAATCCTCGAAGAAATCGGGGCTGCATCTACGTGGCTGCCGATACGGCATCCTTGTGCAATGCACAAATTATAGGCGATTGCCGCCGATCCTCGCAAAAATCGTATGCAATCTTTTTCATCCCTGTATTCACTTTGTCTCTCGTCCAAGCGATGCGATTCAGGGTAGAAGTACGCAGGATCACCGCCATGAACATTGCCGACCAGACTTTCCCTGCTATCGAGGCCGCCAACGAGGATCGCGCGCAGGCGATCCGCGACCAGTTGCGCGACGCGATCGTTGATCGCCGGCTGGCGCCGGGAACCAAGCTTTCCGAAGGCGAAGTCGGCACGCTGTTCGATGTCAGCCGCACCGTGGCGCGCGCCGCACTGCAGATGCTCTCCTTCGAGGGATTGGTGCGCACCGAACGCAATCGCGGCGCCTTCGTCGCCAATCCGTCGCCGGAGGAAGCGCGGCAGGTCTTTGCTTCGCGCCGGCTCATCGAACCAGGCATCGCGATTGCCGCCGCCGGACGGATGACGTCGGCACATGTCGCCGCGTTCAAGGCCCAGCTCGACGAAGAAGGCCGTTTCATCGCCGAACGCGGACCGAACGCAAGGCGATCGGAGATCAAGGCGTCGGGGGATTTTCACCTGCTTCTGGCTTCGGTCGCGGGAAACGTCATCCTCCAGCGTTTCATGGAGGAATTGGTCGCTCGTTCATCGCTGGTGATCGCACTCTATGGCCGCTCGGGTATCTCGAGCTGCGGCCACAACGAACACACGCAGATCCTCGAGGCGCTGGAAAATGGCAATGCCGAACGCGCCAGCGCGCTGATGCTGCACCACATCGACCATATCGAGGCCGACCTCGATTTGCGCATCAGGAGCGGCCCGGCACTCAGGCAGGCGCTCGAGTTCTGAGATCACGTCAACGCACGATCCTCACGCACATCGGCGTACCAATGTCGATGGATCGGCCGGTGTCGGTCAGCCGGCCGGTTGCGGCATCACGGGCGAAAATCGAGATGCGGTCGGCATTCTGGTTGGCCGAGAACAGATGGCCGCCCGAGGGCGTCAGTGCCAGATTGCGCGGCGTGGCACCGCCGCAAGGCGTATAGTCGACGAGCGCAAGCCTGCCGGTTTGCTGGTCGACCGAAAACACCGCGATGCTGTCATGGCCGCGGTTGGAGCCGTAGAGAAAGCGGCCGTCGGGCGAGATCTGGATGTCGGCACAGTGATTGCCGTCGCGTGCCTCGGGCGGCACGGCCGGCTTGCTGTCGATCGCCGTAAGCTTGCCTGATGCTTCGTCCAGGGCCAGCGAGACGACCGTCGAATCCAGCTCGTTCATGACGAACACGAAGCGGCCGCCCGGATGCAGCGCCAAATGGCGCGGACCAGCACCCGGCGCAAGCGCCGACTCGGCGAGCTTCGTCAGGCTGCCGTCTGGCCCGATGCGGTAGGACACCAGCCGGTCGATGCCGAGGTCAGCGACGATCGCAACATCGCCGGAAACCGTCTCGGTTACGCTATGGGCATGCGGCCGCTCCTGGCGCGCCGGGTCCGGTCCGGTCCCGCTATGCGCGACGCTCGACAACGGCGCTGTCAGGCCGCCATTCTCACCCACCCCATAGACCACGACCGAGCGATCGGGGCCGCCCTCGCCCATGCCGTAATTGGCGACCAGCAGCTTCGTCCGGTCGCGCGTGATGGTGTTGTGCGCCGTGATACTGCCCAGCGTCGGCTGCTTGTTGATGTAGGACAGCGTGGCGGTCTGCCTGTCGAAACGGTAGGCCGAGACCACCCCTTCGCGCCAGGTGAACACTTCTGAGTTGGCATAGATGTGGGAGCCGTCCGGCGTCACCGACAGGAAGGTGGGATTGTCGATATCTCCCGTCTCGGCCAGTTTCTTGGTCTGCAGCGTCCCTTCGTCGAAACTGTAGACACCCAACCCGACACCGCGCGCGCCTTGAAAATACGGGGCGTCGCGATTGAGGCTGCCGACGAAAACCAGACAGGCATTCTGCATCACTTCCTCCCTTGTTCCGCCGGCATTGGCCGCGACGGAGCGGGCAAAATTTCGCCGAGACTCGCTTGCAACACAACCCCATATGTGAAAATACTATTCACAAAAGAAGATTGACGGGAGGATCGATCATGCATTTCGCTGGTCTGCGGCGCGCCCTGATGGACGATTCCCGCTCCCAGAGGAAGCCGTCATGAGCGGTTTCGCGCCAACCGTGGGCGTGGCATCGACACACCCCGCTAATATGCCGAAGGAACACGCCGACCTTCCCGTCTGGAACGCGGAGAACTGGTTCTACGAAGACTGGCCGGTCGGCCAGAAGATCCGCTCGCTGCGCCGGACCATTGCCGAGGGCGACAGCCATCTCTTCAACACGCTGGTGCTCGACATCCATCCATACGTGCAGGACCAGATGTTCGCCGAAACGCAAGGCATTTTCGGCAAGCGGCTGGTGGCAGGGGCTTTCGTGTTCTCGGCCGGGCTCGGGCTCGTCGCCACCAATTGCATCAACGCCTTTTCGTATGGCTACGACAAATTGCGCTTCATCAAGCCGGTGTTCATCGGCGACACGATTTATTCGATCCGCTCCAACCTCGACAAGAAGCCAAAATACAAGGAGATGGGGCTGATCCGCGCCAGCTATGAAGTCTTCAAGGGTGAAGGCGAGCTCGTGCTTTATTGCGAGCACCTGCAGACGGTGAAGTACCGCAATCCGGCCGATTTCGCCGGCAAGGCGGAGAAATAGGCAATGGCTGCCATTGCCGAATTGCCGCTGACCGGGCTCATCGTTGTCGATATGAGCCAGTTCCTGTCCGGGCCCTACTGCTCGCTCAGACTGCTCGACCTCGGCGCCCGCGTCATCAAGATCGAACGGCCGGATGGCGGCGACCTGTCGCGCCGGCTCTATCTCAGCGACACCGAGATCGGCGGCGATTCCACCATTTTCCACGCGATCAACCGCGCCAAGGAAAGCTTTGCCATCGACCTGAAGAACGAGGCCGACCTTGCGGCACTGCGTGGCCTGCTGGCCAAGGCCGACGTGCTGATCCAGAATTTCAGGCCCGGCGTCATCGAACGACTGGGCTTCGATTACGAGGCAGTGCGCAAGATCAATCCGCGCCTGGTCTATGCCTCGATCAGCGGCTATGGCGAGGAAGGCCCCTGGGTCAAACGGCCCGGCCAGGATCTGCTGGCCCAGGCCCGCTCTGGCGTGATGTGGCTGAACGGCGACGAGGACCAGGGCCCGGTGCCCTTCGGCCTGGCGATCGCCGACATGCTGGCGGGTTCCGCCGCCGCGCAAGGCATTCTTGCGGCACTGGTGCGGCGCGGCGTGACCGGCAAGGGCAGCCATGTCGAGACCAGCCTGCTCGAGGCGCTGGTCGACTTTCAGTTCGAGGTGCTGACCACGCATCTCAATGACGGGCGCCGGCTGCCGCGGCGGTCGAGCTTCCGCAGCGCGCACGCCTATCTGTCGGCGCCCTATGGCGTCTATCCGGCCAAGGACGGCTATCTGGCGATCGCCATGACACCGATCTCGAAACTCGCCGATCTCCTCGACCTCGAGGAGCTTGCGCCCTATCGCGACCAGCCGTCGACCTGGTTCACCGCCCGCGACGAGATCAAGGCGATCATCGCGCAAAAAATCGCGACCAGGACGGTCGATGAGTGGCTCGGCATCCTCGAGCCCGCCGACATCTGGTGCGCCAAGGTTTTGACCTGGCCGGAAATGATGGCCAGCGAAGGCTTCCAGGTTCTCGACATGCTGCAGACGGTGACGCGCGAGGATGACGTTTCGATCCTCACCACGCGCTCGCCGCTCAGGGTCGACGGCATCCGCGCCAAGGTCGAGCGGGCCGCGCCGCGCATCGGCGAGCACAGCGCAAAAATCCGCGCGGAGTTCGGGCTGTGAGCGACGTCACGCTCAAAGGCATGACCTGGAGCCATCCGCGCGGCTATGACCCGATGGTCGCCTGTTCGGCGCTGTGGAAGGAACGGACCGGCGTCACTATCGAATGGGACAAGCGCTCGCTGCAGGATTTCGAATCCTTCCCGGTCGAGGAACTGGCCCGTATCTATGATCTGATCGTCATCGATCATCCGCATCTCGGCCAGATCACCGCAGAGAATTGCCTGGCGCCGCTCGATGTCGCCGGCCGGGAAGCCGAACGTGCAGCACTTGCGGCGGGCAGTGTCGGCCGGTCCTTTCCGAGCTACAACTGGCAAGGCAGGCAGTGGGCGTTTCCGATCGACGCGGCCAGCCAGGTGCAGGCATGGCGGCCCGACATGCTTTCGGCTGCGCCGGCGAGCTGGGCCGATGCGCTCGATGTGGCGCGGCAAGGCCGCGTGTTGTTGCCGCTGAGGCCGCCGCATGCGCTGATGACGTTCTACACGCTTGCCGGCAATCTCGGCCGGCCCGCCGGTGAAGGCCCTGGCGACCATGTGGATCCGGCAACGGGCAAGCAAGTCTTCGAGATGATGCGCGAGATCGCGGCCCTCGTCGACCCGGCCTGTCTTGGCATGGATCCGATCGCGGTTCTGGAGCAAATGGCCGGATCCGACTCGCGGATCGCCTGTGCACCGCTGATCTATGGCTATGTCTCCTATGCCATCGCCGGGTTTCGACCCAACCGCCTGACTTTCGCGGATATCCCGGCCGCGGGCAATGTCGGCCCCAAAGGCTCGGCGCTCGGCGGGACCGGCATCGCCGTGTCGGCCTTCTCGAAGGCCAGGCAGGCGGCAATCGACTTCGCCTACTGGATCGCCAGCGGCGAGGTTCAGCGCGGCCTCTATGCCTTGGCCGGCGGCCAGCCTGGCCACGCCGCGGCCTGGGAGGATGCCGCCGTCAATGCCGCCGCCGGCAATTTCTACAAGGACACGCGGGCCACGCTCGAAGGTGCCTGGGTCAGGCCGCGGCACGACGGCTACATGGCGTTCCAGCAGGCGGCGTCCGATCGCATCAATCTCGGCCTGAGCGAAAGGCACAATGCCGCTCGCGTCGTTGCCGATCTCAATCGCCTGTTTCGGGAAAGCCTTTCGACGCAGGTGTCCGGCGTTGCCGGCGGAGGGGCGGCGTCAGAAACTCCATAGCCGCTTCGCGTTGGCTGACAGCAGTTTTTGCCGCTCATCGGCGCTGGTGCCGGCAAGCAGCGCGTGCGTTGCCGCAATCCAGGTCGCAAGGCCGCCGCCGAGCGTGCAGACCGGCCAGTCGCTGCCCCAGACGACGCGGTCCCAGCCGAAACATTCGATGGTGTGCTCGACATAGGAACGCAGCGTATCGACAGTCCAGGATCCGGCATCCGCATAGGCGACCACACCGGAAATTTTGCCGACGACGTTCGGGCGCCGCGCGATCTCGGCCATGTGCTCGCGCCAGGGGTGCTCGGCACCACCCTTGATGTCGGGCACACCGCAATGGTCGAGCACGAACTGCACGTCCGGCGCGAGGTCGGCGAGTGCGATCGCCTTGGGGATCTGGTGCGGCAGAACGACAAGGTCGAAGGTCAGGCTGCTGCCGGCCAGCCGCTTGATGTTTTCGCGAAACAGCGCGCCTTCCGAGAGCTCATCCGGCATGACGTGCAGCACACGGCGAAAGCCTTTGACGAAAGGATCGGCACGCTGGCGCTCGATATAGGCGGCAAAGCCGGGCTCTTCCGGACGGCAGGAGGCAATTGCCCCGCGTAGCAAGCTGGCCTTGTGCCGCGATAGCGCTTTGACACGGCTGGTTTCAGCCTCGATGTCAGCTGGATCGACATCGACTTCCATGTGCAGCGCCGCCTCTATGCCAGCCCGGCGCGCCTGGAGTGCATATTCTTCATAGGAGAAATCGCGGTTGAGCGCCGGCACGCCGGCCAGCCAGGGATAGCGCAGCGCGGACTGGTCGATCAGGTGCAGATGGGTATCGAAGATCATGGTGGCGCGCTCCTCCTTGGCGACTTCGAGATCATCTCACGGAGAAATTCTTCATTCAAATAAGAAATCATCTCGATTGCTTGACGGTCGAACCCGCCAGTTGCGACAGCTTTTCGGTCGCCGTCAGCAACAGCTCTATCGTCCTGGTAATGTCGGGCGCCTTGAGTGCGTTGACCAGGGTTATGTACGGGATCGACAGTGCGGCGATCGCCTTGCCATCTGAGCCGAGAACGGGCGTCGACAGGTTGAACACGCCGGCCGTCTGCATCGACGCCATCATCTCGTAGCCGCGTTCCCTAATCTGGTCGAGGCGAGCAAAGAATTCCGGCGACTGCGGCGGCTTGTCGGTGCTGCGCAGATGTTCGGAGATCATCATCTGCCGCTCTTCCGGCGAGCGGAACGCCAGCAATACATGGCCGGACCCGGTGTCGAACAGGCTGATATGCGAGCCGACGCGGATAGAGATGCCCCAGTAATCCGGCGCTTCCTGCTGGGCAATGACCACGGCGGAACCGCGATCGAAGACGACGAGCTGGTTTGCCTGCTGTGTGGTTTCGGCCAGTTCGCGCATCAGCGGCGTCGCATAGGAAGCCAGCCGACGCACCGGCGCGTGCAGCTGCGCCAGGCCAAACAGCTTGAGCGTCAGCGAATAACGGTCGCCGTCCGGGCGCGTGACGTAGCCGCGACGCACCAGCCGATCCAGCATGCGGTAGAACTCGTTCGGGCTGCGGTCGAGTTTCTTGGCGATTTCCGCCTGCGTCAGGCCGCCGTCGACGCCGGCCAGCAGCTCGAGGATGTCGAGCCCCTTGTCCAACGCCGGGGCTCGATAGCGCTCGTCTTCCTCGTCCTCTGCCATTGGGCTTCTCCAGTGAATTTCACATTTCATATACGCATAACGGTTGCTTCCGGAAGAACTTTCGGCTTGACGATCCTATAAATATTTTGTTTGTATATGAATGAAGCTGCCGATCAGCCCTCGCTATGGATCGACGCAGACTCTTGGGAGGATACCAATGACGAAACTGTTTTGCGGCCTGTCGGCCGGCGTAACGCTGCTCGCACTGGGTGCGAGTGCTGCCCTTGCTGCCGACCTGCCCGGTAAATTTGACGGCGTCACCATCGACGCCAAGCTGATCGGCGGCCAGCAATATGAAGGGCTCTACGCGCGCATCGGCGAATGGGAAAAACTGACCGGCGCCAAGGTCAACGTGATCTCGAAGAAAAACCATTTCGAGCTCGACAAGGAGATCAAGTCGGACATCGCCTCCGGCAGCATCAACTGGTGCGTCGGCTCGAACCACTCGTCCTTCGCGCCGCAATATCCTGATATCTACACCGATCTCAACAAGCTGCTGCCGAAGGAGGAGATCGACGCCTTCGTGCCGTCGACGATCAAGGCCTCGACGCTCGAGGGCAAGCTGGTAATGCTGCCGCGCGCGCAATTCGACGTCTCGGCGCTCTATTACCAGAAGAGCCTCTACCAGGACGAAGCCAAGAAGGCCGCCTACAAGGCCAAATACGGCAAGGAGCTGACACCACCCGACACCTGGGACGAGGTCGCCCAGCAGGCGGAATTCTTCGCCAGCCCGCCCGATTTCTACGGCACCCAGTTCGCCGGCAAGGAAGAGGCGATCAACGGCCGTTTTTACGAGATGCTCATCGCCGACGGCGGCGAATACCTCGACAAGGATGGCAAGCCGGCCTTCAACTCGGAAGCCGGCGTGCACGCGCTCGACTGGTTCGTCAATCTCTACAAGGCCAAGGCGGTGCCGGCCGGCACCACCAACTATCTGTGGGACGATCTCGGCCAGGGCTTTGCCTCGGGCACCGTCGCCATCAACCTCGACTGGCCGGGCTGGGCAGGCTTCTTCAACGATCCGAAGTCGTCGAAGGTCGCCGGCAATGTCGGGGTGAAGGTGGCGCCGAAGGGATCGGCAGGCATTCGCACCGGCTGGTCGGGGCACCACGGATTTTCGGTCACCGAAAACTGCGCCAGCAAGGAAGCTGCGGCGTCGCTGGTCTGGTTCCTGACCAATGAGGACAGCCAGAAGCTCGAGGCGGCAAGCGGCCCACTGCCGACCCGCACAGCGGTGTGGGACTGGGATATCCAGCAGGCGGCCAGCGATCCTTACAAGAAGGAAGTGCTGGCGGCTTTCCAGGAGGAGGCAAAGCACGCTTTTGCCGTGCCGCAGACACCTGAATGGATCGAAATCTCCAACGCCGTCTATCCCGAATTGCAGGCCGCCATCCTTGGCGACAAGACCTCCAAGCAGGCACTGGACGACGCTGCTGCCAAGGCTACCCAGATCCTCGAGGACGCCGGCAAGCTTTGACCATTCTCCCAAGGGGCGCCGCGCTTATCGAAGAGCGGCGCCCCGCATTTTTTTCGAACCATGCGCAACACGCTTTGTCTTGATCCCAGCTCGCCGATGGCGGCCTTCGGTGTCCGGGCGTCAACCAGAACCGGATCGACATGAAAGGCTGGAGACCCTCGCCACCTTTGCTGCTCCTGCTGCCGGCGGTGATCGTTCTGGCGGCGGTGGTGGTGGTGCCGTTGCTGCTATCGCTCTACTCGAGCTTCACGCCGTTCCGGCTGACCAGGCCGGAGACGTTCTGGGTCTTCATCGGCGCGCGCAACTACCTCGCCATCCTGACCAGCCGCGCTTTCTGGGTCGCCTTTGCCCGCACGGTGGTGCTGCTGACCGTCGCGCTCAACCTGGAAATGCTGATCGGGCTCGGGCTGGCCCTGCTGGTGGAGAAGGCATCGCGAGGCCAGCGGATCCTGCGCACCATCATGATGTTTCCGATGATGTTTTCGCCGATCCTCGTCGGCTTCCAGTTCAAATTCATGTTCAACGACAATATCGGCCTGGTGAACAACGCCCTGCAGGGGCTCGGCCTGACCGACCGCGCCATCCCGTGGCTGATCGACGGCAATCTCGCCTTCATCGCCATCCTGATCGCCGAGATCTGGTCGTCGACTTCGGTGTTCGCGATCCTTATCCTGGCCGGGCTGCTGGCGATGCCGCGCGAACCGGTCGAGGCGGCCCGCGTCGACGGCTGCACGCCGTGGCAGACATTCCGCTATGTCACCTGGCCGTTCATCATGCCGTTTGCCTTCATCGCCATGACCATCCGCTCGCTCGACGTCGCGCGCGCCTATGACATCGTCAAGATCATGACAGACGGCGGTCCTGCCGGCCGCACCGAACTGGTCTGGACGCTCGTCGCCCGCACCGCCTACAGTGATGCCAGGATGGGCCTGGCAAACGCCATGGCCTATTTCTCGATCCTGCTGTCCATCCTGTTCACCGTCTATTTCTACCGCAAGCTCGCCGCGGCGCGCACGCAGATCGCGGCGGAGTGGTGAGGATGGACCAGAACAGCCTGCATCGCGTCGGCAACAAAGCGCTCGGCATCGTTCACGGCATCGGACTGTTCCTGGCCATGCTGGTCATCTGCCTGCCCGGCATCTGGATCGTGCTGTCGTCGCTGCGGCCGACCGTCGAGATCATGGCCAAGCCGCCGGTGTGGATCCCGCAGCAACTCTCGCTCGACGCCTACATCGCCATGTTCAGCGGCGTCGGCCAGGGCGGCATTCCGGTGCTCGACTATTTCCGCAATTCGCTGATCATCTCGGTGACCTCGACGGTGATCGCCATCGTCATCGGCATGGCCGGCGGCTATGCCTTTGCGCGCTATCGCTTCCGCGCCAAATCGGCGATGTTCCTCGGCCTGATGCTGACGCGCACGGTGCCCGGCATCGCGCTGTCGCTGCCGCTGTTCTTCGTCTTTGCGCGGCTCGGCATCATCGACACGCATTTCGGGCTGATCCTGGTCTACGTCGCGCTCAACGTGCCCTTCACCGTCTGGCTGATCGACGGCTTTTTCCGTCAGGTGCCGAAAGATCTCGCCGAAGCCGCGCAGATCGATGGCTGCACGCGCTGGCAGGCCTTCTGGCAGGTCGAATTTCCGTTGGCCGGGCCTGGCATTGCTTCGGCCGGCATCTTTGCCTTCCTCACTTCGTGGAATGAATTCGCGCTGGCCTCGCAGCTGACACGCTCGATCAACTCCAAGACCCTGCCAGTCGGCCTGCTCGACTATACGGCCGAATTCACCATCAACTGGCGCGGCATGTGCGCGCTGGCCGTGGTCATGATCATACCGGCGCTCACGCTTACCTTCATCGTCCAGAAACACCTCGTCGGCGGCCTCACTTCCGGCGCGGTGAAAGGCTGACATGGCAACAGTATCGCTCAAGAAACTCACCAAGAGCTATGGTCCGGTGGCGGTCGTGCACGGCATCGACCTCGAGGTCGCCGACCGCGAGTTCATCGCGCTGGTCGGTCCGTCAGGCTGTGGCAAGTCGACGACCCTGCGCATGATCGCCGGCCTCGAGGCGATCAGCGACGGCGTCATCGAGATCGGCGGCCGCATGGTCAACGACCTGCCGCCGCGCTCGCGCAACATCTCGATGGTGTTCCAGTCCTACGCGCTCTATCCGCATATGACGGTGCGCGAAAACCTCGGCTTCTCGCTGAAGATAGCGGGCGCCGCGAAAGAAGAAATGGACCGCCGCGTCGCCGAAGCGTCCGGCATTCTCGGCCTCGACCAGTTGCTCGACCGCCGGCCGTCGCAACTGTCGGGCGGACAGCGCCAGCGCGTCGCCATGGGCCGCGCCATCGTGCGCGATCCCGACGTCTTCCTGTTCGACGAGCCGCTTTCCAATCTCGACGCCAAGCTTCGGACGCAGATGCGCACCGAGATCAAGAAGCTGCACGCCAAGGTCAAGTCGACGGTGATCTACGTCACCCATGACCAGGTCGAAGCGATGACATTGGCCGACCGCATCGTCATCATGCGTGACGGTTTCATCGAGCAGGTCGGCACGCCCGACGAGGTCTTCCGCCGGCCGCAGACACGCTTCGTGGCGGGCTTCATCGGCTCGCCGCCGATGAATTTGCATGAGGCGGTCGTCGACGACGGACAGTTGCTGTTCGCCAGCGGCGAGAGATTGCCTCTGCCCAGCCAGTTCAAGGCAAATGTCGGAACAGGCGACAAAGTCGTGTTCGGCCTCAGGCCCGACGACATCTATCCGACGGGGCACGGCATCAGCTCCGGCGAAGACGTCGACGTCCACCAGGTGGAACTGCCGGTGACGGTTACAGAACCGCTCGGCAACGAGACGCTCGTGTTCGCCGAATTCAACGGCAGCGACTGGGTATCGCGGATGCTCAATCCAAAGCCGCTCAAAGCCGGCGACCGGGTCAAGATGAGCCTGGACCTGTCGCAGGCCCATCTGTTTTCTGCCGAAACAGGCAAGACATTGCGAGGTTAGAATCATGGCAAAGATCGAGAAAATCGAACTGCGGATGGTCGACCTGGTGCCTAAGGTCAAGCGCACCGATGCCATCCAGAGTTTTGTCAGCCAGGAAACACCGATCGTCACCATCACCGATGCCGATGGCGCGGTCGGCACCGGCTACAGCTACACGATCGGCACCGGCGGCTCCTCGGTGATGCGGCTGCTGGCCGACCACCTTGCACCGCGGCTGATTGGCCGCGACGCCGACAGGATCGAGGCGATCTGGCACGAGCTGGAGTTCGCCACCCATGCCACGACGATCGGCGCGATCACGGCAATCGCGCTCGCGGCCATCGACACTGCGCTTTGGGATCTGCGGGCGAAGAAACAGAGGCTGCCGCTGTGGAAGCTGGCCGGTGGCGCCAAGGACCGCTGCCCGCTTTACACGACCGAAGGCGGCTGGCTGCATATCGAGACCGAGGCGCTGGTCGAGGATGCGCTGGCCGCCAAGGCCAAGGGTTTTCGCGGCTCGAAGGTCAAGATCGGCAAGCCGCACGGCTCCGAGGATCTTGTCCGGCTGACGGCGGTGCGCCGGGCGGCTGGACACTCCTACGAAATCATGACCGACTGCAACCAGGGCTTTTCGGTCGACGAGGCAATCCGCCGGGCCGAACGCTTGCGTGAACTCGACCTCGCCTGGATCGAGGAACCGCTGCCGGCCGACGACATTGACGGCCATGTGCGGCTGTCGAGTGCCACATCGACGCCGATCGCCATCGGCGAGTCGCTCTATTCGATCCGGCATTTCCGCGAATATATGCAAAAGGGCGCATGCTCGATCGTGCAGGTCGATGTCGGTCGCATCGGCGGCATCACGCCGTGGCTTAAGGTGGCGCATGCAGCCGAGGCGTTCGACATACCGGTCTGCCCGCATTTCCTGATGGAACTGCATGTCAGCCTGACATGCGCCGTTCAGAACGGCAGATATGTCGAGTATATTCCCCAGCTCGACGAGCTGACCGGCAAGAAAATGCGTATCGAGGACGGGCACGCATTGGCGCCGGACGAGCCCGGCATCGGCATCGACTGGGACTGGGATGCGATCAAGGCGAAGAGCATCGCGGAATTCACCATGACGATAGTGAAATAGGAGTCGGACATGCAGCGAATGGGAATGGTGCTCGGCCTCAAGCCGGAGAAAGTCGCCGAGTATGTGCGGCTTCACGCTGCCGTCTGGCCGGACGTCCTCAAGATGATTTCCGCCTGCAACATCAAGAATTATTCGATCTATCTGAGGGAGCCGGAGCACCTTTTGTTCAGCACCTTCGAGTACCACGGCACCGACTATGCCGCCGACATGGCCAAGATGGCCGCCGATCCCACGACGCAGGAATGGTGGGCGCTGTGCATGCCGTGCCAGGAGCCGCTGCCGACCCGCAAGGAGGGCGAGTGGTGGGCGTCGATGGACGAAGTCTTCCATTATGACTGATGACATTTTCGATCCTGCCTCGCTTTCCCAGGCCTGGGCACAGCCGACAAAGCCCAGGCCGATCGTGATTTTCGGCGCCGGCTCGATCGTCGGCGATGCGCATTTCCCGGCCTATGGAAAAGCCGGTTTCCCGGTTGCCGGGCTATTCGACCCCGACCTGGCCAAGGCGGAAAAACTGGCGCAGAAATGGGGCGTCACCGCTTACCGGTCGCTCGAGGAAGCTGCGTCAATCAAGGACGCCGTCTTCGATCTGGCGACGCCGCCGGCCTATCATGCCGGCGTGCTCAGGACGCTGCCCGATGGTGCGGTGGCGCTGATCCAGAAGCCGATGGGCAGCAATCTCACCGAAGCGACCGAGATCCTTGAAATCTGCCGTTCCAAAAACCTCAAGGCGGCGGTGAATTTCCAGCTGCGCTTTGCGCCGATGATGCTGGCGCTCAAGGATGCTATCGCCAAGGGCTGGCTCGGCGACGTGGTCGATTTCGACGCATGGCTGGCGCTGGCAACACCCTGGCAGCTCTGGGAATTCCTGTTGCAGGCGCCGCGCGTCGAGATCGCCATGCATTCGATCCATTATCTCGACCTGATCCGGCAATTGCTCGGCGACCCCAAGGGGGTTCACGCCAAGACACTCGGCCATCCCGGCCACAAGGTTGCGCAAACGCGCACCAGCGCGATCCTCGACTATGGCGACACCGTGCGCTGTGCGCTGTCGATCAACCACGATCACAAATTCGGTCGAAAACTCCAGGCCTGCGAATTCCGCATCTGCGGCACCGAGGGCGCCGCCTATCTCAAGCTCGGGCTCAATCTCGATTATCCGCGCGGCGAGCCTGACATCCTTGAAATCTATCCGAAGGGCGGCTCCGACTGGATTACGGTGCCGCTCGTCGGCGCATGGTTTCCAGATGCCTTTGCCGGTCGCATGGCCAATGTCCAGCGCTACGCATCGGGCGAGGACGCCGAACTTGTCAGTTCCGTCGAGGACGGCTGGAACACCATGGCGCTGGTCGAAGCCGCCTATCAATCGAGCGCGGCGCCGGCAACACCGATCGCGGCGAGGCCCTGACATGGAGCAGACGATCTATTTCGAGGACTATCAGATCGGCTCGTCGCGCATGACCAGCGGGCGCACCATCACCGAGACCGACTTCGTCGTCCATGCCGGCCATACCGGCGATTTCTTTCCCCACCACATGGACGCCGAGTTCATGAAGACGACGCCGTTCGGCCAGCGCATCGCCCACGGCACGCTGGTGTTTTCGGTCGGCGTCGGGCTGACGGCAAGCGTCGTCAACCCGGTTGCCTTCTCCTATGGCTACGACCGGCTGCGCTTCATCAAGCCGGTGTTCATCGGCGATACGATCAGGACCCGCACCACCATCTCGGCCAAGGAAGACGACCCGAAGCGACCCGATTCAGGCCGGGTCCTCGAGCGCTGCGAGGTGATCAACCAGCATGGCGACGTGGTGCTGGTCGCCGACCACATCTACATCGTCGAGCGCCGCGACAAGCCGAGCAGGGCCCCGACGGATGACGCTGAAACCTAAAAACAAAAAACCGCCTTGCGGCGGATCCTCGGTGCGGCACCATACCCAGATTAGTAGCATAGCTGCCGGCACAAAGCAAGACCAAAATGTGGCAAATCCGGACAAATCGCGACGGGTTGCGCTGCCCCTCATCGCCCTGCCGGGCACTTCTCCCCGTATAGTGACGGGGAGAAGGACGCCTTAGCAAAGGATTTCGCCACTCTGCGGCGTTGCAGAAAGCGCGCCGAAATTGCGGCCAAGTCCCTTCTCCCCGGTCACTATACGGGGAGAAGGTGCCGGCAGGCGGATGAGGGGCGGCGCCAACATCGGGAATTGGTCATACCCGGTTGACCGGATAGACCGGCTTGCCGCCGCGCAGGACCGATGCGACATCGGCAAACACCTTGTTGCGAACCTCGGCGTAAGATTGCGTCGAGTAGTGCGCCGCGTGTGGACTGACCAGGACGGTGTCCAGCGCCAGCAGCGGATTGTGGGGCGAAGGCGGCTCCCGCTCGAACGTGTCGATGCCGGCGCCTGCCAGATGGCCGCTCCGGATCGCGTCCGCCAATGCGACCTCGTCGACCAGGCCGCCGCGCGACACGTTGATGAGTATCGCCCCTTCCTTCATCCGCGACAGGGCTTGCGCCGACATGATGTTTCTGGTCTCCGGTGTCGCGGGAACGTGCAGCGAGACGATGTCGGCCCTGGCAAGCAGCTCGTCGAAGCCGACCGGTTCGGCACCACCGGCCCTGATGCGCTCTGCCGGCATATGCGGGTCGTAGGCGATGATATGATAGCCGAAGACCCGCGCCCGCTCGGCAGTCAGCCGCCCGATCTGGCCAAAGCCGATCAGGCCGAGGATCTGCCTGTCGGGCCGCGTGATGCCGGCGCCGTCGGTCATTGCAGCCCAGCGGCCGGCGCGCACCGCGCTGTCGAACTGCTTCAGCCTGCGCGTCAAGGCCAGGATCAGGGCCATGGCGTGGGTGCTGACTTCAACCAGATTGGCGTCCGGCACGTAGGTCACCTGAACACCGGCGCGGCTGGCGGCCTCGACGTCGATCGAGTCGAGCCCTACGCCGAACCGCCCGATGACCTTAAGGTTCTTCAGTTCGGCCAAAACGCGAGCCGTGATCGGCTCCCGCAATACCATCAATGCGTCGGCGTCACGGCAGTGTTCGATCAGGGCATCTTCCGTGAGCAGCGTCTTTTCGACAAACTCGACGTTCAAGCCGTCGAGGTAGTGCAGCTGCTCTTCCTCGACTGACAACACGCCGTCGGTCTTGATTATCTTCATGCCAAACTCTTGCTATCAGGCGCTGCGCGCGGAGGCGGCACCGGCGGCAAGGCCGGCGCCGAGAAACATCGTGTCGCTGGCCAGCATGTAGAAACTGATGCCGTGCTTCGACCATTTGCCGACATCATCCGCCGAGGGGCGAAAGATGCCGACGGCCTTGCGGGCCGCACGCGCCGCAGCCGCGATCCTGATAATCGCGGCATTGAGCTTGTCCTGGCCGGCCGGCCCCATGGCGTCGATCGAGACCGACAGGTCGCCGGGACCAATGAAGATCACGTCGACGCCGTCGACCTGGACAATGTCGTCGATGTTGGCGAGACCTTCGGCCGTCTCCACCTGGATCGCGACCGTCAGGACATCGTTGGCCGACTTGAGGTAGTCCGGAATCCTGTAGCCATAGCCGGCGGCTCGGCCTGGACCAACGCCGCGTGCGCCGACAGGCGGGTAACGGCAGGCCATCACCGCCATGCGGGCTTGCTCGGCCGTCGAGACGCGCGGCACCAGGACGCCTGACGCACCGGCGTCGAGCGCGGCCGCAATCCACTCCGGCGTGTGGCCGGGCACACGCACCATCGCGGGAACCTTGTGGACATCCGCGGCGCGGATCAGATCCTCGAGCCGTTCGCGGCCGATCTGCGAATGCTCCCAGTCGATGCACAGGAAATCGACCCCGCTGGCGGCCGCCACTTCCACCGCCACAGGGTGCGGGATGGCGCAGAAGGTGCCGATGAGGCGATCGAGAGAGACACATTTCTTGCGAAAGTCGTACATGAAATCTCCAGAAATTTTCGGCGTCGGCAAAATCTGTTTGCGCTATGTGGCCCTTGACGAAGGATGCACGGCTTCCGTCGACATCGGGAAATGCCGGCTGCCGCCTGAAAACGGCGGGAAGGTCTTGTAGTCGGCGCGCATCTCCAGCCGCGCCGGCGATTGCAGCGCGTGCGTCAATGCCGCGGGACTGTCGAACATGACGCGATTGCGCTGCATATGGTCGATCCGCGGCCAGGGCAGCGAACCGCACCAATCCAGTCGCGACAAAACCTCGATGTGGCGAATGCCGGGGAAGCCCCGCATCAATTGCGGATGATGCGTCACATAGTGATGGAGCCAGACATTCATGTCTTCGGCCGGCCCGGGATAATGGACAAGATAGCTGCAGGGCAGCCCGGATGTCTTGACGCCAGCGTCATCGACGGGGAACGGACGCACGCACATTGCCTGCTGCGTCGGCCTCGAACCGGTGATGCTCGACAACATACCCGGTACGGCAAGCGCCTGCAGATGGCCGGACGGCGCCAGGGCCGCCTCCAGGTCCGCCAATTCGTCGAAATAGAGCTGGAAGCCAAAGACCGGCGGTGGACCATCCTTGTTGAACATGTCCGTCGCCACTTCGGGCAGATAGATGTTTGCAAGCGCAAGGCCCGGCGTCGATGCAATCACACGCCGCACAGCGTCAACATCTTCACCGGCGATGGCCAAATTTGCCTCGCGGTCATCATGGAAGAAAGCAAGATAGGCAAAGCGCATGTGGACACCTGCTGGATCGAGTTCGACTAGATCAAATTCGGAAGAAAGAGAGCGATCTGCGGAAAGAGGACAATCAGCAGGATCAGCAAAAGCGTCAGCGCGATGTAAGGCGCCGCCGACATGGCAACCGTCTTGAGCGATGTGCCTTTCGGCGCGACACCGATCATGATGAACAGCAGCAGACCAAAAGGCGGCGTGGTGAAGCCGACCTCGTAGGCGAGCAGCAGGATCAGCCCGAACCATACCGGCTCGTAGCCGAATTGCTGGGCGATCGGCAGGAAGATTGGCAGCGTGATCAGCATCATCGAGACCTGATCCATGAACATGCCGAGCAGCAGGATGACGAGCACCATCATGAGCAGCATGGGATACGGTCCAAGATCGTAGCCCACGATGAACTGGATAAAGCCGTTGGAAGCGCCGGAGAAGGCGAATATCTGTGAGAACGTCGTCGAAGCCGAGATGATCAGGAAGGTCATGCCGGTGACCTTCATCGCATCGTCCAGCGACTTCCAGACAACCGACCAGCTGAACCGCCGGTAGACAAACAACAAGGCGAAGACGGCGGCACAGCCGAGCCCTGCCGATTCCGTCGGCGTCGCTATTCCAAGGATGATCGTGCCGACCACCATGAACACGATGACGCTCATCGGAATGATGTTGACGGCGACCGCCCTCACCTTCTCGGCCGCGGGAACGGCGGGCACCGGATAGTGCGGGGCGGCGTCCGGATCGATCTTCGTCTGTGCGAAGATCAGGGCCGCGTACATGACAACGAGGAGCAGTCCGGGCAGAGCCCCCGCTATGAGCAGCGCGCCGACGTCGATCTGGGCAAGCGAGCCGAGCAAGACAGCCAGCGAGGATGGCGGGATGATGACGGCAAGGCTTCCGGCGCCAAGCACCGGGCCGTAGGCCATGTGCGGCTTATAACCCCGCTTCAGCATCTCGGGCACCATCAGCGAGCCCATCATGCCGGTATTGGCGAGGCTTGAGCCTGACAGCGCGGAAAAGATCGTGCCGGCGGCGAGAACGACATAAGCAAGGCGTCCGCGCAGATTGCCGACGCACAGGTCAAGCGCGTAGATGACTTTCTCGCCGAGGCCGGAGCGGAAGAACAGGCTGCCCATGACGAGAAACATCGGCAGCGGGGCAAGCGAATAGGTCGAGACAGCGTCGGAGAAGTTGGCGACCATCTGCGTCACGCCGATCGAACCGCCGAAGAACAGGTACAGCCCGATCACGTTGGTGACGAAGAACGCGAAAGCGACCGGCAGCCCAAGCCCCATCAACACCAGGATGGTGCCAACGAGCACGGCGAATGGAAACAGCCAGGCCACCGGTCAGAGCCCTTCCATTTCCAGCGGATCGAGCGTGTACAGCGTGTCACGGCCGAGCAGGTATCTGAGCCATTCCAGCGCCGAGAGATAGAAGGCGAGCATGATGGGCAGAAAGACCAGCCATTTCGGCATGTCGAAACTGCGCGTTTCATATTCGCCGCCCGCAACGGCACTTGTCAGGGACGACAGAGCGACGCTGCCGAGGTAGAGGCTGACGCCGATGCAGGCGAGATAGACCAGCTTTTCAAGCACCGCCCGTGCCCGGACGGGCAGCGCCTTGCGCAGGAACTCGACGAAGACATGGCCCTTGCTGTGGACCAGCCAGGGCATCGGCAGAAATGCCGCGTAGAGCAGACCGTATTCCGTCGCGGATACTGCCCAGGCAAGCGGCCTCAGGCCCAGATTGCGGACGCACACATCGGCGACCACCGCGACAATGATGAGGCCAAGCACCACTTTTGCCGCCGCCGCCAACGCAAGGCTCAGCTTCCCAATCGCTGCAAACAATCTGTCCATGTCCGACGACCCTCATGTCCACCTTTGCCCCCTTGGCGCCCAGCTTTGATGGAGGGCGCACAAGGCACCCTCGGCTCGGGCTATTGGAAGAATTTCTTCAACTGATCGATGTTGGTGGGATCGCGTTTGGCCATTCTCGCCCAGCTCGCCTGCGTGGCAGCCGCCAGGAATTTGTCGCGGCCGGCGCCGGTCAAGCTGACAACCTTCTGCCCGCCGTCGATCATCGCCTGTGCCTGCTTTTCGGACTCGGCAAGGTTGGCGTCATGGCTCGCGCGCTCGTATTCGACGGCCGTGTCGGCAAGCAGCTTCTGCGCCTCGGGCGACAGCGTGTCCCATTTGGCCTTGTTGATCGAGACCAGCACGTCGGTTTTGAAGAATTGCGGGTCGACACGGTATTTGGTGAATTTGTCCCAACCGAAGGACGCATAGCCAAATACGGTATAGGCGTTGGCATTGACGACGCCGCGCTCGAGCGAGGTATAGACGTCCCCCGGCGCTTGCACGATCACAGTCGCGCCCAGGGATTCGAGGAAATCGCGATAGAGCGGCGACGAACGGATTTTCAGATTGCTCCAGTCGATGCTGCCTTCGCTGTTAAGCTTGGGTTCGTCGATGGTGAAGACGTTGAAGCCCGAGCCCGCGTCGACATGCGCCAGCAGATGGGCATTCGCCTTCTTCTCGAAAATCCCGCTGATGAAGTCCCAGCCGCCATTCTCGCGGACCTCCCACGGCGTCTTCGTCGATGCGGAGAAAACCTCGCCTTCGGGCACGAGCTCGAGGAACTGCCCTGCCGGTGTGTCGATCACATCGATCAGGCCGCTCCTGAGCGCCGCGCCCTGCTGGATCGGCGGAATGACCTCCGGCCCGCCGCGCACATTGATCTGGACCACGCCCTTGCCCTTTTCGTTCACCTTCTGAACGAACTTCAGGAAGCTCTGGGCGTAGCCGTTCTGCGTCGGCGTAAAATGCACAGCGTTGAGGACGACCTCTTCGGCCGTGGCGATACCCGCTACACCCGACATGAGTGCCGCCAGAACAAGGGATTTCCAAATGCGCATTGCCGTACTCCCTCTGATAGATTCACTTCGCCGGGGCCCATCATCGGGCCGATCTGAAATTGCACGCTGCGCCGCCACACGAACGGCGGTTAGTTGACATCATCTCCTACTGTCAGAAACCGCCCATGCGCGTAGAAGACCGGCGATCGGTGAGCGCGATCCAGCGCGACGCCTGAGACGATGCCGATGACGATCATGTGCGACGCCCGCACAATGATTTCGGCGACCCGGCATTCGAACATTGCCCGCGCGCCGACAAGCAAGGGCGCGCCGGTTTCGCCGCGCACCCATGATCCGGACGAGAACCGCGCGGCGCCCTTGGCTTTGGTCATGCCGCCAAAGGCGCGCACAACGTTCTCCTGGTCGCCGGCGGGAAGATTGACCGAAAAGGGCAAGCCTTCGCGAATGGCCGAGGCAAAGGTGCTGCCGCGGTTGACACAGGCCAGCAGCGACGGCGGCTCGGCACTGAACGAGCAGAGAGCCGTCGCCGTGATGCCGCAAAAGCCGATCTCGTCATGCTCCGAGGCGAGGATGGCGACCGAGCCCGCCACGGCCCGCATCGCCTGCTTGAACGCGCGCGGATTGACGGCGTCGTGCCCATCCACCCACGGCGTCGGTATGGCGGCCGCCGGCATCAATTTACTCGAAGCCCGGCCTGGCGCATCAGCGGCAGCACGCGGTCGCAGAAGAAGGGCAGTTCGTAGGTGTAGTTGACGAATGTGAGGGCGGCGCCGGAGTAACCCTGGTCCATGATCTCGGTGAGACCGTCGACGATCTTTTCCGGCGTGCCGATGAGCGGGAAGGTTCCAGCACCGCCGGCGAACCTCTGCCGATATTCGGTGAAGGCCTTCGCGTCATGCGAGTTCGCGAATTCCTTCTTCTTGCGCATATGCTCGTCGACCGCGCCCTCGTCCGCGCATTCCAGCGCGTAGTGCCGGTAATAATCCTCGGCTTCCTGCTGGGTCTCCCGGCAGACGACGTGACAGACCGTATAGACGCCGACTTCGCGTCCGACCTCGGCCGCTCGGTTGGTGATGTCGACCACATGCGCACGGCCGTCGGCGATTTCGGAAAAAGTCGAGAACAAATAATCGCAGTGGCGCGCCGCATAGTTGCGCCCCGGCGCGCCGAAGGCGGCGTTCATGGTCACCGGGCGCGGCGCCTGCAGGCTTGGCGGCCGGCTGACGACACCCTTCAGATCATAGAACTCGCCGCTGAAGTCGAACGGCTCCCTGGATTGATAGGCACGCACGATGATGTTGATCCATTCCTCGGCCTGATCGTAGGTCCGCTCGCCGACCGTCTGCCCGAACATGGCGAACTCGTCCGGGTTCCAGCCGCAGACGATGTTCAAGCCGGCACGCCCGTTGGAGATGTGGTCGACCGTCGCCAGCGCTTTGGCAGCCTGCAGCGGGTGAACCAGCGGCACATGCACCGTCATGAACAGGCCGATGTTTTCGGTGGCGACGGCAAGGCCCGCCGCCCAGGTGAAAGTCTCGAACGACCATTCTCGCACATGCGTCAAACCGCCGAAGCCGCGCCAACGGGCGATCGGCAGCAGAAACTCGAGGCCGGCGCGATCGGCGATACAGGCGGAGTTGAGGTTGTCTTCCCAGCGAGCGCGCCAGCGCTCGGGGACGGTGGTCATTGCCAGGCCGCCATCGGCGTTCATGGAAAAGACGCCGAGCTTGAACCTGTTCGGCCCTTTCAGCGGGTGCTGCTTCCTGATCATGATTTCCCCCGCCGCGACATGCTCTCACCTTCACCGCTGGAATGTTGAAGCGGTGGGCTCAGCTTCATGAAACGCTCCTCGGCGTTCTGAATGAAGTGGGTCATGCAGTCGTAAGCGGCGACGGCGTCGCGCTTGACGAATGCCTCGTAGATGGCGCGCATGCCGGCCACGACGACGGCCTGCGTCGGCTGGTGCGACAGCGTCCTTAAGCGGACGACGAGCACGTGGTCGGCGAAGCGGGCAATCGTTTGTGAAAGGCGCTCGTTCTCGACGGCACCGAGCCAACAATTCCTGAATGCCGAATTGGCTTGGAAAAAGCGATCGGCATCGCCGGCGGCGGCCGCAGCCTCCGCCTCCCGAAGCGCGGCTGCAAGCGTCTTGAGGCCAGCGGCGTCAAGTGTCCGCGCAGCGTGTGCGGCGGCCCGCGGCTCGAGCAAGCGGCGGACCTCGAAGATGTCGGCAACATCCGTTGCGGTAAGTGTGGGCAGCGTGAAGCCGCGTGTGGTGCCGACGAGGTAGCCCTCATGCACCAACTGCATCAAGGCGTCGCGGACAGGCATTCTGGAAATGCCGAGCTGGGCGGCGATGTCGACATCGACGAGCTTCTGGCCAGGCGCCAATTCGCCGTGCTGTATGGTCAGCCGGATTTGTTGATAGACCTGGGCACGCAGATTGCCATCGCCAACCCGTTTGAGCTCTATCGTTTCCGTCATCCGCGCCTTCCCATGCGAAGATTTCGTATATGGTTTGAGGCTGGTGTTCTCGCAGTGATCCGTTGAAATGCAGCCACATATCGATAGAATTCGACCTGCAGGCCATGTTCCAACGCGAAGTGGAGCACAGGCTGGACCGCCTGGCAAGATGTTTTAAGTTTATAATGTATACTGTTTGGTTCGCCGTCCGGAGGCAGCGGAGCCCGCGACGGCAGGGATGGCTAATGATCCGGGTGGGTCGGTAAAAAACGTACAGATGTTTTTCCGTGACACATCGAAGCTGTCGGATTTAAGTAAAATACTTGCGATCTGCGCGCGCCGGCACGCCCACCCGATCCCCTCGCCGGTACGCACTGCTGGATCGCCCGCCGTATCGAAAGGTGCGGCGGGCTTTTCGATTCGTTTGGCGGGGAGGCGCTTATGCGAGACTTGCCTAGGGATATCGACGCAGACGTCGTGATCGAAATCAGCAGGTTGCTCAACGACCGAGCGAAGTCCGTGCCGGTGCCGGTGCACAAGCTGGCGGCGATGATCCGGCTGGGCGTCGAGACCCGTCTGACCAATCACTCCATCGAAGAGCTGATCGTGGAAATGGCCGCGACGCGGGGGCTCCCGATGCTGTTCGATTTGCCGGTGGCAAATGTCGACAATGTCGTGCCGTTCGCCTCGGCGCGCCGTCCCCGCTGACATTTCGCTCGAGCTCTACCTACCTTTCGCGTCGCCACCCGATTTCACTTGCCCTGATGCGCGGGCCGAGTGTCGCCTTTCTTTTCAGGGTCGTGGGTATGATGGCTGTCGCGTTCGCCGCCACCGCCGGAGACCTTGCTGTGGCTGCGCCGGTCGGATTCGGCCGGCGGCTTTTCTACGCTCAGCGGCTTCTTGGCGTTTTCGTGCGCGGCGCCAGGACCGCCCTGGCGGATGCTGGCAGGAGTTTTCTTCGACGTGGACATGACCTAGCGATCTTGAACGTTGCCTTGATGGGTGGTGTTGACCTTCGTGTTGCCTTGCTGGCCCTGCTTGTCGGGATCTGGAACGGCAGATTGCGGTGCCTGGTCGGCTGCTACCGATTTTTTGTCACCGGCGCCCTTTGGGCTCAGATTCTTCGGCGGCACAGGGGGAGGTTTTGTGCTCATGGCGTGTCTCCTTCCGCCACCCAAACAAGCGGCTCGGGAGAAAGGTTCCCGAGGGTCCGATACGAAGGGCGGTTGCCGCAACGAGCCGGGTCCACAGGCCGTGGCTTGGCCGGCGGGAGGCCGGTATAATCCAGGACTATTTCTTGATGATGTTTCCGTTGTTCAGATCGAAGGCCTGGGCGCCGAAAGCCTGCCTGAAAAAATCCTCCTGCAGATCGCCCCATTCGCCGAGATAGGCGCCGCAACTGCTGCAATAGATCGGCGTCGAATCCTTCGGGTTGTCGGGAATCTCCATCAGGATCGTCCCGCACGCCTTGCAATCGAGCTTGTCATCCAAGCGGCGGCCCATTGGCACATGATCGCGCGTTTTCAGCCGCGCGCCAATCGTCATTTTCGTACGAAGCCAGAATGGCACGTTTTCCAACCAGCGAGGGGATCGAAAGCTAGCGTTCCGCCGGATTTCCGAAGGCTGGATCTCGCCGCCTCGAATACGTCCTCACCCGCGGCAGCTCATCTGGAAAGTCGACCCAGGGCAGCCTCATGTCCCAATATGCGTGGGCCTGTGGCGGAAAGCGTTCGGGGTGATCGAGAAAGCCGATCGCCAGATAGAGTTCGTCGGGCAGGCCCTGGTCGATATAGCCGATCGAAGTTCCGCAATCCGCGCAGAAGGACCGGAGCACGCCGGGGGTTTTCGAAAAGGTCTTCGGTGTGCCGGTGAGCACTGTGAATTCAGAGGGCCGATAACCGACCCACACCGTTAGTGGGCTTCCCATCGCCCTGCGACAGTCGTCATCGTGATCGGAGCAAACCCAGAACGGCTCGCCCCGCATTTGCGCCGTTATGGCGCCGCAAAAACAGGAACCCGTTTCAGTTCGTGGCATTGGCTAACTTCATTGCCGGACCGGCCTTCATTGCTGGCCTGGCATTTCGGTATTTTCCTTGGGGTTCTTCTTGATGCCTGCGGCAGGCGAGGTATCGGCCGGAGCATTGCCACCCTGGTTCTGCTCAGGGGCTCGTTTGAGCGGCGAAGTCTGCCAGCCCATGTCGCCGTACAAAAAGCCTATGAGAAAGCCGACGATGATGATGGCCGAAATCACCATCGCAATTAACGCGTTACGTCGCTCCATTTCGCACGGCTCCTTTCATCGAGCCGAACAAACGATGGCGGAAATGGTTCCGGTTAGACGGACGGCGTGACGGGACGGAGCCGGCCGGGAACATTCAGCCCCACGGCGGGTTCGTATGAGTGCTCTTCTATAGGGAGTGGCTTGCATGAAACCCGCGGTAACCGATCGCATCGAAACCAAGAAATACGACCACCCGACCGGCGGCTGGGGATCGCTCAAATCCCTGGTCCGCAAGGCGCGCGGCGAAGGCCTGCTATTGTCGGGGATATGGAGCACGCTGCTCAAGCAGAACAAGGCCGACGGCTATATGTGCGTATCTTGCTCATGGGCAAAGCCGGCCCAGCCGAGGCCTTTCGAATTTTGTGAAAACGGCGCCAAGGCGACGATGTGGGACCAGACCAAGCAGCGCTGCGAACCCGCATTCTTCGCCGAGCATTCGGTGGCGGAATTGCTCGACTGGCCGGACCACGATCTGGAGAAGCAGGGCAGGCTTACCGCGCCCATGCGCTACAACGCCGCCACCGACCATTACGAGCCGGTTTCCTGGGACGATGCATTCCGCGACATAGCCGCCGAATTGCGACGGCTCGATCCAAAATCGGTGGTCTTCTACACGTCCGGCCGCGCCTCGCTCGAGGCCTCGTTCATGTACCAGCTCTTTGCGCGGATCTATGGGTCTTCGAACCTGCCCGATTCGTCCAACATGTGTCATGAATCGACGTCTGTCGGCTTGCCGGAATCGATCGGTTCGCCGGTCGGGACCGTGCAGCTCGAAGACTTTGCGAAATGCGACATGATGTTCTTCTTCGGGCACAACACCGGGGTGACGGCGCCGCGCCTGCTGCATCCGCTGCAGGAGGCACGCCAACGCAACGTGCCCGTCTTCACTTTCAACCCCTTGCCCGAGCGGGGACTAAAGCGCTTCAAGAACCCGCAAAACCCCATCGACATGCTGTCACCCGGACCGGGCACCAAAATGTCCAGCGATTACTTCCAGGTTCGTTCCGGTGGCGACATCGCCGCGATGACGGGCATCGCCAAGGCGTTGCTTGCGCTCGACGATGCCGCCCGCGAGAGCGGCAGGACGCGTGTCCTCGATACGGCTTTCATCGCCGAACACACGCATGGCTTCGCCGAGTTCGAAGCCTTCCTGCGTAACACCCAGTGGAGCGATATCGTCGCACGATCGGGCATTGCGCAGGCCGATCTGGAGCATGTCGCCGAGGTCTACAGCCATGCCAACGCCGTGATCGGCAATTATGGCATGGGCCTGACCCAGCATCGGCACGGCACCGAGAACGTCCAGATGCTATGCAACCTTTTGATGATGCGCGGCAATATCGGAAAACCCGGCGCCGGCATTTCGCCGCTGCGCGGCCATTCCAACGTCCAGGGGCAGCGCACCGTCGGCATATCGGAAAAGCCCGAGCTCGTCCCGCTCGACAAGTTCGCCGAGTTCTACGCCTTTGAACCGCCGCGCGAGAAAGGTCTCGATACAGTCGAGACCTGCGAGGGCGTCATCGACGGATCGGTCAAGGGCTTCGTCGGGCTGGGCGGCAATTTCGTGCGTGCCGTTCCGGAAACCGGCCTGGTCGAAAAAGCCTGGCGTGGGCTCGACCTGCATGTCGAGATCGCGACCAAGCTCAACCGCAGCCATCTGATCGCCGGCCAGACAACCTACCTGCTGCCATGCCTGTCACGGCTGGAAAAAGATCATCAGTCGAGCGGCGACCAGAGGGTGTCGGTCGAGGATTCCACCGCCTGTATCCACGGCTCGTTCGGATCGCGACCTCCGGCTTGGCCACATCTTCTTTCCGAGCCCAGGATCGTCGCCGAGCTTGCCAAGGCGACGGTGCCGGGCAGGAGTTCGATCCCATGGGATGAATGGGTTGCGGATTATTCCCGCATCCGCGACGAAATCGAGCGCTGCTACCCCCAACATTTCCGCGACTTCAACAAGCGCTTCCTCACGCCCGGCGGCTTCCATCGCGACATCAAGGCGAGCAAGCGGGTGTGGGAGACGCCGAACAAGAAGGCCAATTTCAAGCTCCCAAGTGGCCTTGAAACCGACCCTGACATCGATGTCGCCGGCGGTGACGTGCTGACACTGATCACGGTGCGCTCCAACGACCAGTTCAACACGACCGTCTACGGCTACAACGACCGGCTGCGCGGCATCAGCGGCACACGCATGGTGCTGTTGATGAACGAAAAGGATATCCAACGCCTCGGTTTGAGCGCGGGACAGGAGGTCGATCTCGAAGCCAATGCGCGGGATGGTGTGGAGCGCCGCGTGCGCGGGCTGCGCATCACGCCTTTCTCGGTGCCGGAGGGAAATTGCGCCGGCTACTATCCCGAGCTCAACCCGCTGGTTCCTTTGTGGCACAGAGCCAAGAAGGCTCATGTTCCGGCAGTCAAATCGGTACCGGTGCGGATCTTGCCATAGGCGTTCGTTGTTCGCGGCAGGCACGCACCACGCCGATGTGACCTGGCGCGACTTTCAAAATCGCGACCTCAGCCGGCTCGCGCGAGTTCATCCACGGCATTCAGGATCGCGCTCTGGCTCGCCGGCTTCTGCACGATCCTGCATGTGCGGAACCCGGCCGGAATTTCGCGTTCGCCATACCCGGAGAGGAAGGCGAACGGAACATCGCGCGTCCGCAACGCTTCCGCGATGGGATAGCTGGTCTCGTCGTTCAACTGGATATCCAACAACGCCGCGTCGATGCCGCCTTCGCCAACGAGGCGGAGTGCTGCCGTTACGGACGAAACTGGTCCAACCACCTGATGGCCGGCTTTGCGCAGGTAAGCCGCCGCGTCGTCGGCGATCAGCCATTCGTCCTCGACGATCAGCACGCGCATCTTTCCGGTCACGACGAGCCCTCGCGGGTCAGAGGGAATGCGATTTCCGCCTCCAAACCATTTGAGTGGAAACTTGTTTCAACCTTTCCGCCCAGCCGATAGCCGATTTCGCCACGTAGAAGGGTAAGGCCGAAGCCGCTGTCGGTTGGCTCCTTGATGCGGGGGCCGCCCTTCTCGGACCAAGTGAGCCTGAAGGTTCCGTCTGCGACCGACCATTTTACGACTATCCGCCCGGCAGGTTTCGACAGTGCGCCATATTTAGCGGCATTCGTCGCCAGTTCATGGATTGCCATGCCGAAGGAAAGCCCTTGTACCGGCTTGAGGCTCACCCGTTTGCCATGGAGTTCGAACCGTTCGGCCCCGAAGGGATCGAGTTCCTGGCGCAGCAGTTCCTCGACGGAGGCTTCCGTCCAACTTTCGCGCGAGAGCAGACTGTAGGCTCGTGACATCGCCTGCAGCCGGCCGATCAAGGCTTCGGCGAACTCGTCTTTCGACGCCGAGTTTTCACGCGTCCGGTTGGTGATGCTCGCAACGACTGCCAACATGTTCTTGACGCGATGGTTCAGCTCCGAGATCAGCACCTGCTGACGCTCTTCCGCCTGCGCCAGTGTCGTCACGTCGATCAGTGTCACGACGACGCCCTGGACGCCGCCGCCCTTGTCCCGATAAGGGTTGATGCGAACCAGGTGAAACCGGCCGTTGTCATCGCGCGCAAGATGATGGTTCAGGGTCTCTCCGGTCTCGAACACAGCCTGGATGTGCCGCTTCAGCTCGGGGTAATCGAGCTGGCTCGAAAGATCGGTCAGCGGCCGGCCGACGTCGGATGGACGCAAGTTGAAGAAGGATGATGCGGCGGGAGTGAAGGTCCGCACCACAAGGTTGCGGTCGAGGAAGATGGTCGCGATTTCCGTGCTTTCGAACAGGTTTCTGAGGTCGCTGTTGGCGCGGTCGAGCTCCTCTATCTTGCCGGTCAGCTCCGCGTTGATGGTGTTTAGCTCTTCATTGAGTGACTGCATCTCCTCCTTCGAGGCCTCAAGCTCCTCATTGGTCGACTGCGCCTCTTCATTGACGGAGACGAGTTCCTCGTTCGAAGATTTTACTTCCTCCAGCGCGGTTTCGTATTCCTCGATGGTCGATTGCAACCGCTCGCGTGTGTCGCGCAACTCCCGCTCGAGATCGGCCGCGCCGTCGGTGCCGCGGCCTTCGCGTGCCGGCTCGGAGCGCATCTGCGCCTGTGCCACCGGATTGAACAGGACGAGGTAGAGGGGCTCGCCGTTGCCGCGCCCTGTGTACGGTTCGACCGTCAGTGTAATGAACTGAAGCTGTCCGTCGTCTTCCTCGACAGCTATGTTCTCCCGCACGACCGTGCGGCGCGTCGTGGCTGCTTCCCGCAATGCGGCGCGCAGCTCAAGTCTCAGCCCGCGGCGGGCCAAGGTCACCAGCTGCCGGCTCGGGGCGCCTTGCGGCGCTTCCAGATATTTGCCCGTCCTCGCCGAATAGTAGACGATGTCGCCATCGCCATTGACCAGCACGTGAGGCGGGGCGAACCGCTCCAGCACCTGAGCCTCGATCGCCTGGCGGAGCGAATGGCTGGCAGCATC
The DNA here is from genome assembly GCF_042295465.1 of Mesorhizobium sp. ISC25. Taxonomy (NCBI): domain Bacteria; kingdom Pseudomonadati; phylum Pseudomonadota; class Alphaproteobacteria; order Hyphomicrobiales; family Phyllobacteriaceae; genus Mesorhizobium; species Mesorhizobium sp. ISC25. The sequence continues at coordinate 3,222,990 of NZ_CP135441.1, forward strand.
GTTCTTCGAGCCGCCGCGTCCGACCGGACGGAGATCCGTGTGGCCATTGCCGACAAGGACCGGCGGCCGCGGCGTGGCATGTTCCCGCGCCTGGAATATCCGGTGCTTCTTGTCGACCGTGGCGAACAGATCGCCGTGCTGACCGACGCTTTCCGACGTGCCGAGGAACAGATAACCGCCCGGCCTCAGCGCGTAATGGAAGATCGGAATGACCCGGTTCTGGATCTGCGGGCCGAAATAGATCAGCAGGTTGCGGCACGAAATCATGTCGATGCGCGAGAAGGGAGGATCGCGGATAACGCTGTGGGGTGAAAAAATGCACAGTTCGCGCACCTCTGGACCCAGCACATAGCTCTCGCCGTCGCTGTGGAAAAAGCGTTGCCTGCGCTGTGGCGATAGCCCGTGCAGCAGCGCTTCGGGATAACGCGCCGCACGCGCCACCGCGAGCGCCGGCTCGTCGATGTCGGTCGCGAATATCTGGACGCGCGGCGGAGCGGAAAGCTTGTCTATGCGCTCGCGCATCAGCATGCCGATCGAGAACACCTCCTCGCCGGTGGCGCAGCCGGGCACCCAGATACGCACTGGATCGGAGGCGTTCTTGCCTTCGAAAATCTGCGGTATGATCTTTTCCTCCAGCAATTTGAACGCTTCGGCGTCGCGAAAAAAGCTGGTGACATTGATGAGCAGGTCGCGGAACAGCTTCGCCACCTCGTCGGGATCTCTCTTCAGCCGCTCTATGTAGGTGGTGATCGACTGCAGCTGCGTGATCTGCATGCGCCGCTTCACGCGACGCAGGAACGTCTTGGGCTTGTAGCCGGAAAAGTCGTGACCGGAATGACTGTGCAAAATGGCATAGATTTCATCGCGGGCCCGATCCATCTCGGCCTTGTGCTCGTCGTCCGCTTCGGCCAGTCCGCTCAGCACCTCGAAGCCGCGGGCAAACGCCTGAAGCTTTGCACCGATCTGATCGGCGGGCGCCGCTATGTCGATCAGGCCGCTCGAAATCGCACTCTGCGGCATGTCCGGGTTGCGGGGGCCGTACCCGTTGGACGCCTGGGCTATGGTCAGCCCGCCATGCTCCTTGATTGCCCTAGCGCCGAGCGTGCCGTCCGAATCGCCACCCGACAAGATAATGCCGACCGCATACTCGCCCTGGTCCTCGGCCAATGCACTGAAGAAGATGTCAATCGGCTTGCGCTCGCGGTTGAGCGTGTTCGGCCGGCGCAGTGAAAGCGCGCCCTTACGGATAGTGAGGACGACGTTTTGTGGCATCACATAGACCTGGTCCGGTTGGACCGCTACGCCCTCTTCGGCCACGACGACCGGCATTTCGGTGTAACGTCGGATGACCTCGTGCAGCAGGCTCTCCCGTTCCGGGCTGAGATGCGTGACGATGACAAACGCCATGCCGGTGCCGTCGGTCAGTCCTTTGAACAGGCCCTCCATTGCGGGAATGCCACCGGCCGATGCACCGACGCCGACTATGGGAAATCTTCCATTCTGGGATGCCACGCCAAGCCCCTGGTAACCGCCGCGAACACGAAGCCGTCAAATCAGGCCTCAGACCCAAATCGCGCCTGAGACTAAGACCGGGCCGAGCCTCAGGCCAGCGAATAGTCTACCAACGGAACAAAGCACCGCCGGTGGGCATTAACATTTGACTTTGGAGGCGGTTCCAATGGCAAAACGACCACCTGAAATAAAGCGGGCTAGGCAAATCCTGTTGCCCTCGCCGGATCTGACCAAGTTTCCCGTAGCTGAAAACATTCCGCCTCGCCTGCTCGCGCTCGCGGAACGATTGCAAGAGCTTCTGGCCAGCCACTTTGAACAAGTCTGCGCCGACGGCCGTAAAACCCGCAGGAAGAAGGAACAATGAGGTGCGCGACCTGCAAGGCTTGCATATCCTGATCGTCGAGGACGAATGGATGCTGGCGGGCGATCTTGCACGTTACTTCAGCAAGATGGGCGCCGTCGTGCTTGGCCCAGTGGCGACGGTCGAACAGGCATCGAAACATACGGACGAGGCGGAAGCTGCGATCCTGGACGTCAATCTCAACGGACGACGGGTATTCCCGATCGCCGACGAGTTGATGCGCCGTGGCGTGCCGTTCGTGTTTTTCAGCGGCGATGAAGACATCGTTATTCCTGAGCGCCTTCGGTATGCCAGCAGCCTCCGAAAATCCTCGGACACCCAGGCTGTCTTCGATGCTCTCTTCCCAGCCGAGACGTCGGCATCGAAAGGAGGTCGAATGTCGGAGCCCTCGGACGACGTATTTTCGCTGCTGCCTAAGCTCAGGCTCGCCGCGCGTCTGCTGCTGGGAGATGTGGAGGCTTCCGACCGGCTGGTCGAGCGAACACTCGAACAGGCCATCGGCGAAATCGACAAGAGAAGATCGGGCTCCTCCACCGAGGACTGGCTCAACGGCATCATGCGAAACATCGTCAGGGCACGTGGAGCAAACCTGCTGCACTGACCGTGGCCGCTGCCGGCAACTAGACGATGTTAGCCTTTCCGGCTGCGCTCGACGAATTTGTTGAAGCGGCTGGTTTTTCCGCCGCTGGTCTCATCCTGGTAGAGGAAGGCCAGTTCGTTCTCATCGAATATCCTGAAGAATTCGTCCCACTCGACGGGCTCGAACGTCTCTTCAGGCTCGCCGAAATCGATGCGCAGTATGCCGCCCTCGCCTTTGGTGCGCACCACCGCCGGCCGCCCGTCGCGGTCCTCGGCCCAACGGCGGATTTCGTCGTGATCGGTGGTCGTCTTCGATTCAGACATCGCAATCTCCCTTCGATTCCACCGCCAGATCCCCCGCGTTGCACAACCAGCAGATGCATCGCTGCCCGGCATGTGCGCGCGGTTGGTCGAACATGGCTCCTAACACCAAGCAGCCTTCGATGTTCCCACGCCTGCTTGAAACCTACCCCGGCGAGCCTCCTGAACTTTGTTGAAGCAAGGGAACAAACCTTTCGCCCGGAAGTTTGGGGCGGCAAAGCCATTCGTATGAGGAGTTGTCGTGAAACGTATACTGGTCACGGGAGGCTGCGGTTTTATCGGCCGCCACGTCGCCCAGGAACTCGTTGAACATGGCTATGGGGTTTCAATTCTCGATGCGTTGCTGGACCAGGTGCATGGCGGCGAGGCAATCAGCCTGCCGCCAGGCGCCAAGCTGATCAAAGGCGACGTTCGCGATCGCGACGCCATCGCAGAGGCGGTCGACGATGTCGACGCGATCATTCACCTGGCGGCTGAAGTGGGCGTCGGCCAGTCCATGTACGAGATCGCCCGCTATGTCGGCGCCAACGACCTCGGCACCGCCACGCTGCTGGAGGCGCTGATCAAACGGCCGATCGAACGGATCGTCGTTGCTTCTTCGATGAGCGTCTATGGCGAGGGTCTCTATGCCACGCCAGACGGCCGGCGCGTCGACAATGCAAGACGGCAGCCGGACGACATCCGCAGCGGCCAATGGAATCCCCTGTCGCCGGAAGGTGAAGTCCTGTCGCCGCTGCCCACCGACGAGCAGAAACCGGTCGACCTCGCCTCGATCTACGCACTGACAAAATTCGCCCAGGAACGCGCCGTACTGATCTTCGGCGAAGCCTATGGCGTCGACGCGGTGGCGCTGCGCCTGTTCAATGTCTTCGGCGCCGGACAGGCGCTCTCGAACCCGTATACCGGCGTCCTGGCGAACTTCGCCTCGCGCATCGCCAATGGCCAGCGGCCGCTGATTTTCGAAGACGGCGAACAGCAGCGCGATTTCGTGCATGTGCGCGACGTTGCCCGCGCCTTCCGGCTGGCGCTGGAACAGCCCCAGGCGCGCGGCCATGTCATCAATATCGGCAGCGGGCGAGCCTACGCGGTCAGCGACGTCGCCCGGTTGCTCGCCGAAGCAATGGGCGTGCCTGGCCGCCAGCCGGAAATCCTCGGCAAGGCACGCTCCGGCGATATCCGCAATTGCTTTGCCGACATCTCGAAGGCGCGCGAACTCCTCGGCTTCCAGCCGCAGTACCGGCTGGAGCATTCGCTCGGCGATTTCGTCGCATGGGTGCGCAACACGGTCGCCATCGATCGCAGCGCCGAGATGAAGCGGGAACTCGAAGCGCGAGGGCTGGTGTCATGAGACCGGATTCACCCGATTTTCGCGAAGCGCCCGTCGCCATTATCGGCGGCAGCGGCTTTATCGGCTCCAACCTCGCCGACAGTCTGTTGTCGGACGGCGAACCGGTGCTGGTCATCGACAATCTGAGCCGTCCGGGCGTCAAGCAGAACCTCGAATGGCTGACGCAAAAGCACGGCAACCGCCTCGCCGTCGAAATCGCCGATATCCGTGACGCCGAGGCGCTGATGCCGCTGGTGGCGCGTTCGAAGGCGGTTTTCCACTTTGCCGCGCAGACCGCCGTCACCACGAGCCTGGTTCGGCCGGACGAGGATTTCGACATCAACCTGCGCGGGACATTCAACGTCCTGGAAGCCGCTCGCCGCAGCGGCAAGCGCATCCCCGTCGTTTTCGCCAGCACCAACAAGGTCTATGGCCGCCTCCCCGATCTCGCCATGCGCGAAGTGGACGGCAAATACGCGCCTCGCGACGCGGGCATCCATGCGCACGGCATCGACGAGACGCGCGGCCTCGATTTCTGCACGCCCTATGGCTGCTCCAAGGGCGCGGCGGACCAGTATGTCCTCGACTACGCCAAGTCATACGATCTGCCGACGGCGGTACTGCGCATGAGCTGCATCTATGGCCCGCGCCAGTTCGGGACGGAGGATCAGGGCTGGGTCGCCCATTTCCTGCTCAGCGCCTTCTCCGACCGGCCGATCACCATCTATGGCGATGGCAAGCAGGTGCGCGACATCCTCCACGTCGCCGATGCGGTCGCGGCTTACCGCGCCGTGCTTGACCGCATCGAGGCGGTCAAGGGCCAGGCATTCAATCTCGGCGGCGGACCGGACAACGCCGTCAGCCTGCGCATGCTGTTGAAGGAGATTCGCGACATAACGAAACGGGACGTTCCGATCCGTTACGACCGCGAACGCACCGGCGACCAACCGTTCTTCGTCGCCGACACACGCGCGATCGAGGCGACGCTGGACTGGAAAGCACACGTCTCATGGCGAAACGGCATCCGCGACCTCGCCGACTGGCTGCAGCGTCATCGCCTCGACCCGCATCCCGAACCGGCGAGGTACGTGGCATGAAGATCGCTCTGGTCAATCCGTCCTGGACGTACCAGGACAGCATCTATTTCGGCTGCCGCCAGCCGCATTTGCCGCTCGAACTCGGCTATTCGAAAGCCTTGCTCGAAACCGCCGGCCACGAGGTGCTGATGCTGGACGGGCAGATCCAGAAGCTCGACAACGCCGCGCTTGCCGATCGCGTCGCCGCCTTCGAGCCTGACATGACCGTCGTCAGCACCGCGCCGACCTACCTGTTCTGGCGCTGCGCACCGCCCGAGTTGCGCGTGCCGGCCGATTTCCTCAACCATCTTGCCGGGCGCGGCGGCCGCACCGTCGCTGTCGGGCCGCATGGCTCGGCGACGCCGGTGCCGACTTTGCGCAAGCTTGGCGTCGACATTGTCGTGCGCGGCGAATGCGAGGAAGTGGTCGCGGAACTTGCCCGGCGCGACGACTGGAGCGCAGTGCCGTCCACGGCCCATTTCGAGGATGGAGAACTGGTTTCGAACGGCGGCGTGCATGCGAGCTCGTTCATCGATCACCCACCGCTCGAATGGCCATCGGACTGGATTGCCGCCCATCAGCACCATCATCACCGCTTCGACGATGATCAGGTCGGTTTCGGAGCGGAAGTCGAGGCGTCGCGCGGCTGCCCGTATAATTGCAGCTTCTGCGCCAAGATCGATTTCCGCGATGCCTATCGCCGACGGAACCACGAAGCAGTGATCGCCGAGATCGACCGGCTGATCGCACAGGGTGTCGGCTACATCTACTTCATCGACGAGATCTTCCTGCCGCAAAAGGCATTACTGGAAGCGCTGGTCGATCGCGATGTGAAATTCGGCGTGCAGACACGTATCGACCTTTGGAAACCGGAACTGCTGAGGCTGCTCGGCGCTGCCGGCTGCGTCTCGATCGAGGCGGGCCTCGAAAGCCTGACGGTGGAAGGCCGCGCCATGCTGGCAAAACGCTGCCGGCTGGGCACCGAGGAACTGGCTGCGTTGCTGGTCGACGCAAGGCGCCACGTGCCGTTCGTGCAGGCCAATCTGATCGGCGTGGTCGAGGACGACCCCGCGCTGGTCGACTATTGGCGGAAGCACCTGATCGACAACGGCGTTTGGGCCAACGAGCCGGTGCCGCTTTATCCCTATCCGAGTTCGCCCAGCTATCGCGAACTTTGGGGCGAGCCTGACGATCTCGCCTGGGAGCGCGCGCATGAACATTACCTCGCATCCTTCCGAACGTTCAGCGACATCCAGGAGAAGCGTCCGCGTCCGCTGGCCGAATTGGAGGCCACATGTTGCGGACACTGAGCCCGCCACGGCGTATCCTAATGACTGTCGATGCGGTTGGCGGCGTCTGGCGCTATGCGCTCGATCTGGCCAGGCAACTGGTCGCCGGCGGCGACAGCGTCGTGCTTGCCGGGCTTGGTCCGGAACCGTCCAGGCAGCAGGCCGAGGAGGCCCAGTCGTTCGCGGCGCTGACCTGGCTCAACACGCCGCCCGACTGGATGACCCGCAACGAGCACGACCTCGACGCACTGCAGCAGGAGCTGCACCCACTCATCCGTGACTACGCCATCGACGTCGTCCATCTCAACGCGCCGACGCAGGCCGCGGGGCTCGACGTGCCGTGCGCGGTCGTGGCGGTGTCGCATTCCTGCCTGGTGACATGGTTCCACGCCGTCAAAGGACAGGCGGCGGACGGCGAATGGGCCTGGCAGAAGGACCGTAACCGGCGCGGTTTCGACAAAGCGGGGATGGTCGTTGCGCCCAGCCGCAGCCACGCCGACATGCTCGAAACCTGCTACGGACCGATCGCGCGCCTGAGCGTCGTCGGCAACGGCGCGCGGCCCGGCGCGAAGGGCGAAAGGCGGGAATCGGTCGCTTTCGCCGCCGCGCGTTGGTGGGACGAAGGAAAGAATGCGGCGGCGCTGGACCAGGCCGCCTCCCTGACGCAATGGCCGGTCTTCGTCGCCGGATCATTGCAAGGGCCGGACGGCCAGCATGTTGGCTTCAGCCACGCCGTTCCCGTCGGGCCGGTACCGCATGAGGAAGTGCGCTTGCTGATGGCGCGGGCAGGCATTTTCGTATCGCCGTCGCTCTACGAACCGTTCGGCCTGGCCACGCTGGAAGCCGCGATGTCGGCGACGCCTTTGGTGCTCGCCGATATCGCGACCTATCGCGAATTGTGGGACGGCGCGGCGTTGTTCTACGACGTGCGCGATCCGGGCGATCTCGCCAGATGCATCAATAGCCTTTGCAGCGACGCGCAGCGCCGGCGAGAGCTCGGTGAGGCAGCCGCCCGCCGAAGCCGCAGATTTTCATTGGCAAGACAGGCGACCGCCATGCGCGGCGTCTACGACAAGGCGGCCCTGGCCACCATGGCGGATAGTTGATTATGCGGTTTTTGTTCTACACCCATTCGATCGTTTCCGACTGGAACCACGGCAACGCACATTTCCTGCGCGGCATCATGCGCGAGCTGGTCGCGCGCGGGCACCAGGCGATCGCGCTGGAGCCCGCCGACGGCTGGAGCCGGTCGAACCTGCTGGCCGAGAAAGGGTCCTTCGCAATCGAGCGATTCCGGAAGGACTTTCCCGAGTTGATGCCGGTCACCTATGACGCCGCATTCGACCACGAAGCCTGGATTTCCGACGCCGATGTGGTGATCGTGCATGAGTGGACCGAGCCGGAGCTTGTCGCGCGGCTGGGCAGGGCAAAAGCGAGTGGCGGGCGTTTCACGCTGCTGTTCCACGACACGCACCATCGCGCCATCTCGGCCGCGCAAGCGATTTCCGCCTTGCGGCTTGAACATTATGACGGCGTGCTCGCCTTCGGCGAGGCGCTGCGGGAAAGCTATCTCCGCGCTGGATGGGGCAAGCGGGTCTTCACCTGGCACGAGGCAGCCGATGACCATCTGTTCCAGCCACATCCTGAAATCGAGCGTAGTGCCGACCTGATCTGGATCGGCAATTGGGGCGACGACGAGCGCAGCGCCGAAATCAGGGAGTTCCTGGTCGACCCGGTGCGTGAGCTCGGCCTGAGCGGAACCGTGCACGGCGTTCGCTATCCGCGGGAGGCGCTCGCCGACCTTGCGGCCGCCGGCCTGCGCTACGAAGGCTGGATTGCCAATGCCGACGTGCCGAAGGCATTCGCGGCGAACCGTATCACGGTTCACATCCCGCGGCGCCCATACCGCGAAAGCCTGCCCGGCATCCCGACCATCCGCATGTTCGAGGCGCTCGCCTGCGGCATTCCGCTCATTTCGGCGCCTTGGTCCGATGTCGAACGTCTGTTCAGGCCGGGCACCGATTTCCTGTTTGCAAACACCGGCTTCGAGATGCGGCATCATCTTCGCGCCGTGCTGCGTGACGCGGATCTCGCCGCATCTCTGGCGACATCGGGCCTCGAGACGATCCGCTCACGGCACACATGCCGGCACCGGGCGGATGAATTGTTCGGCGTGCTCGCCGAATGCGGGCACCGCCAAGCCGCCGACACGATCCTTGCAAAGGAGGCCGCCGAATGAAGATCGCATTTTACGGGTCGAGCCTGCTGTCGTCCTATTGGAACGGCGCGGCCACCTATTACCGCGGACTGCTCAAGGCCCTGGCAAGGCTCGGCTATGACATCACCTTCTACGAGCCGGACGTCTACGATCGACAGAAAAATCGCGACATCGAAGCGCCGGACTGGTGTGCCGTCGTCGTCTACGAGGCAACCCCGCATGCCATGATGCAGGTGGCGGCGCGGGCGGCGGAGGCGGATATCGTCGTCAAGGCGAGTGGCGTCGGATTCGCCGACGACGCGCTGCTGCGGGCGGTGCTCGATCACGCCCGTGCCGATGCGCTGACCGTATTCTGGGATGTCGATGCGCCGGCGACGCTTGGCCAGTTGCGCGACGAGCCGGATCATCCGCTGCATCGCGCGCTGCAGGAAATCGACCTCGTGCTGACTTATGGCGGCGGCGACCCGGTGGTCTGGGCCTATCGGGCAATGGGGGCGGCCGAATGCGTGCCGATCTACAATGCGCTCGATCCGGAAACGCACCATCCGGTCGGCAAGGATATGCGCTTTGCCTGCGATCTCGCCTTTCTCGGCAACCGGCTGCCGGACCGCGAGGCGCGCGTCGAGGCTTTCTTCCTCGACCCGGCCAGCCGCTCGGCCGATCAGCGCTTCCTGCTCGGCGGATCGGGCTGGGGCGACAAGCAGATGCCCGCCAATGTCCGATGGCTCGGCCATGTCGGCACGCGTGACCACAATGCATTGAACGTCACGGCCAAGGCGGTCCTCAACATCAGCCGCGACAGCATGGCGGCCAATGGCTTTTCACCTGCGACGCGCGTTTTCGAGGCGGCGGGCGCCGGCGCATGCCTCATCACCGACGCCTGGCTCGGTGTAGACCTGTTCCTGAAACCCGGCGAGGAAATCCTGGTCGCGCGCGATGGCGACGATGTCGCCGAAATCATGCAAGGCCTTAGCGCCGAACGGGCCAAGGCGATCGGGGCATCTGCGCTTCGGCGGGTGCTTGGCGAACATACCTATACGACACGGGCCGTTTTGGCCGACGCCATTTTCAGGCGCCATTTCGAGCGTCCGACCGTGGAGGCGGCCGAATGACAAAGCCGCTCGACATCGTCTTTCTTGGCCTGTCGCTCTCCTCATCCTGGGGAAACGGCCACGCCACCACCTTTCGGGGGCTGCTTAAAGGTCTCCACGAACTCGGCCACCGCGTCACCTTTCTCGAGCGCGACGTGCCATGGTATGCAAAACACCGCGACCTGCGCGATCCCGATTTCTGCGCCCTGCGCTACTACGAAACGACCGATGATCTTCGCCGCAATTTTGCGCGCTGCCTGCGCGAGGCCGATATCGTGGTCGTCGGCTCCTTCGTTCCGGAAGGCCCCGAAATCATCGACGTCGTGGCATCGCTGTGCACGGGTCAGTTCTGCTTCTACGACATCGACACGCCGGTCACGCTGGCAAGGCTTTCAACCGATGATTGCGAGTACATTGCCAGGCGGCAGGTCCCGTATTTCGACGTCTATTTCTCGTTCACCGGCGGGCCGACGCTTGCCCGTCTGTCGGCGGAATTCGGCGCGAGGCGGGCCGAGCCGCTCTACTGTTCCGTCGACCCGGAACGGCATCACGGAACCGGCGATCCAGTCCGCTGGGATCTCGGCTATCTCGGCACCTACAGCCCCGACCGCCAGGCGACGCTGGAGGCGCTGCTGTTCGAACCGGCGCGTCGCATGCCGGAGCGCCGCTTCGTCGTGGCAGGTTCGCAATATCCGCGCGAAATCGTCTGGCCGGACAATGTCGATCGTATCGAACACCTGCCGCCGGCAGATCACGCGGCCTTTTACAGCCGCCAACGCTACACGTTGAACGTCACGCGCAGTTCCATGATCGCGGCCGGATGGTCGCCCAGCGTGCGACTCTTCGAGGCAGCCGCCTGCGGCACGGCGATCATCAGCGATAGCTGGGCTGGACTGGACAGCCTGTTTCCGGAGCGGACGATCCACACCGCGCGCACGACCGAGGACGTAATCGGTATCCTGTCTGGGGAATCCGATGGCGCCCGGCTTGCCATGGCCAAGCAGGCGCGCGTGCTCATCCTGGCAGCTCACACAAGCATCGCAAGAGCCCGCGAATTCGTTTCGCTGCTGGCGCAGGCCAAATCGCCACGTTCTGTTCTCGATCTGGATGTCGAGAGCGCAGCATGACCCGCAGACGGGAGAAGATAGAGATGCAGCTATCAAGAAAGGCGCAACGGACCAGGACCGTGCTTGTCGCCGGCGGCGCAGGCTTCCTCGGTTCGCATCTTTGCGAGACAATGCTCCAGGCCGGCTGGCGCGTGATCTGCGTCGACAATTTCCTTACCGGCCGCATGGAGAACATAGCATCGATCGCCGATCGTCCGGATTTTCGGCTGATCAAGCAAGACATTTGTCGGCCGCTGGAGCTTGGCGAACCGGTTGACCGCATCTTCAATATGGCATGCGCGGCCTCGCCGCCGCGTTACCAGGCCGACCCGGTCCACACGACGCGGACTTGTGTCATCGGGACGCTTAATCTGCTGGAGCTCGCCGCTCGTAATTGCGCCCGCTTCCTGCAGGCGTCCACCAGCGAAATTTATGGCGATCCCGAACAGCATCCGCAGAAGGAGGACTATGTCGGCCACGTAAACTGCATCGGCCCTCGCGCCTGCTATGACGAAGGCAAGCGCACCGCCGAAACCCTGTGTTTCGACTATTTGAGAATGGGAAAAGCCGATATCCGTGTCGCCCGCATCTTCAACACCTATGGTCCCAGGATGGACCCTGCGGACGGACGGATCGTTTCCAATCTGATCATGCAGGCACTCGAGAGACGGCCTTTGACGATATTCGGCGACGGGCTGCAGACCAGGTCGTTCTGCTATGTTTCCGATCTGGTCGACGGCTTGATCCGGTTGATGGAGGTCGATCCCAATCCGCGCCAGCCCGTCAATCTGGGCAATCCGGGGGAGTTCACCATCCTGCAACTGGCGAGCCTGGTGAGAGGCATGACCGCAACCAAATCGGGCCTGAAATTCCTACCGCTGCCGCAAGACGATCCTCGTCGTCGGCAACCCGACATTTCCCGCGCAAGGAAACTTCTCGGCTGGTCGCCAAAAGTGCCGCTCAGGCAGGGTTTGATGCGCACGATCGGTTATTTTGCCGAGCTTGAGGCGGCGCAGATGATCAACAGAAGACGTCGAATTCCCGCCACCGTGCGTTCTGCATCAGGCCGGCTGCAAAACCTGCCGGCCTGAAGGCCGGGAGCGTCTGGCCGCTGCTTGGTCATGACGGAAAGCGCCGTCGTTTCGGATTTGGTCACTTTTTCTCGTCGCGGGAACAACCCGCCCAGCTTCTGGTTCTGCCAAGGTACCGGCATGGAGACGATTGTGCATCCGAAGCGATCCGCCAAAGACATCGACCAAATGGCCGCAAAGGAGACGGCTGCCTTCCTGCGGCGCGCCTCCATCACCTATCTGGAATGTTGTGTGAGCCTGATGATGACGCATCTTCAGCGCGAGGAGGTAGTCGCCATCCTCGAAAAGGAAGCGGATATGCTGCGCCGGCTGGACTGATCCCGCTCGGGCGGCCGCAGGTCGCCTTGGCTTTCCAGGAAACGAAGCAGCGCGGCAGCGTAACGTCTTGCCGCGGCCGCCAGCCGGATCTGTTCCCGATCATCGCCCGATCGCTGAGCCATGCTCCACAAGCCAAGCTGGAAGGCGAGATAGCAGGGCTCGTAGTAGTGGACCAGATTGGCATCGACGGGACGAGACGTAGTCGCCTCGACAGCCTTGCAAAGCGCCGCAGTCGCCGTGTCGGAGAGGCTGTACTCGACACGGGCGCCGGCAATGTCCCAGGCGATGTCCTGGCAGCCGATCAGATCGTGCGATCGGCAATGGTCGAGGGCGTCCGTCTTGACCAGCCTTCGACCGCGCGAAAGGATGAACTCCCAGTGATGAAGCCGCCCGTCGATCTCGATCCGCTGCATGGTCTTGGGTGAAACCTGTTTCGAGAACCAGGTCCGCAACTCCGTGGCACGGCCTTCGCCCAAAGCCTCGCTTGTATTCTGCACGGCCATGTCGGCAAGCGCCTCCAGCGAGGCGCCCGGCTCGGACGCGGGCAGATTGGCTGCGCGCCAGGCCAGATAATGTCCGAGATGCGCGACTACTTTTTCTTTCGAAAGCCTTGCCCGGTCCAGCGTTGTACCGTCGATCCAACGTTCAACGAGAAAGCCATGGCACAGCCCGGCGACGTCCGGGCCAAAGCCTGCGTCATGCAGCCTTCTGGCAGTCTCGGCCTTGTGCATTCCAATTTCGCCGAGGCCGACGAATTTGACCGACCATTTTTCCCGGCCCGCAGAAGCAAGAAACTTTCGCCGCTCGAAGCCGCGGTGGACGGGCGGCCAATGATCCTGCGAGCCATAATGCAAGCGACGCCACTCTCCGCCAGATATTTCGGTCAGGCTGACCGCTGTGCGGCCGATCGTCCTGGCCACCCAATCCCGCAGCGCCGGCAGAGCGGAGCCAGCGGGAAAAGTCCGTTCGAAATCCGCGGTGTGTTTTTGGCAAACCGTCCATGCCTCACGACTGTCCGCCGATGCCTCGGGACCCGGCCCACCCGAATGGCTGGGGAACAGATGGATGCGCCCGGCATCGATGCCCAGCGCTTGCAGCCATGCGACGACGGCGTGGAACGAACTGCCTGACAGGCCCGGGCCTTCGTCGACGATGGCAAAGCGGGCCGACTGCCTCGCCCTCCAGCCGCCGATCAGCTCCGGATCGGTGGCAAGCCGCCTGCGAAACGGATGGCCGGTCGGTCGGACGCTGACGGGTGCCGGTGCGCCGATGGCTGCCGCCACCATTGCCGCCAGCCCCAGGCCGATGCTGCGGATGCCGATCACGCATGTGTTCGCATCGAGACCCGACTGCCGCGCGGCGACGAAATAGCTCTCCGGATAGAGCGCGTAATGGGCAAATCCTTCAGCCGTGCCGGTCAGGATTTCGCCATCGCAATCGAGTTCGGCCAGCATTCGCGGCACTTCGGCATCGATCGGGCCGTCGATGGCGAATCCGGCCCCCCACGATCTGCCAACGTCCCGGGCCAAGCCGACCAGGAGATTTGCGCCCGCGATCCGCTGTCGGGAATTCCTGTCCGTGCCCTTGGCCTCGAATTCAGCATCGGCGAGGCCCTGGACCAGTTCCGAAGCCCTGATGAACAGGCCGACCAGCGCTGCGTGGCGTTCGATCCCACTTGGCATGTCCGCAATGTACCCGGCCGCGTCGCAGGCCGAGGCGCGAACATATCGCGCGCTCCGCATTTGCTTGTGGTCGCCATAGACGATCATTGTCCCGTCCCGGTTTGCCTCACCCCTCGCTGCACAACTCGGCGGGCGCTACTTTGATCCACTATCGGTTGCACGATTTTTGCAGCAGGCAAGGAACAATCCGGGAGGAAGGCGGTTTGGCACGAAGAACTTACCTTCAACAGCATAGGCAGCGGTTTCGTGGGCTCGAAGAAAGTTCGAATCGGTATAGTCGGTGTCGGCAACTGCGCCTCCTCCCTTGTTCAGGGCATCACCTATTACCGCGACGCAAGGAGCAATGAGCCCATACCCGGGCTGATGCATGCCGATCTTGGCGGCTATCATGTCAAGGACATCGAGGTGGTCTGCGCTTTCGATGTCGCCAAGGGCAAGGTCGGACGCGATGTGGCAGACGCGATCTACAGCGCGCCGAACAATACTTTCCGCTTTGCCAATGTCGCGCCTACCGGCGCTCGCGTCGAACGCGGACCGACGCTGGACGGCATCGGCAAATATCTGCGCGACGAGATCGAGGAGGCCGACGAGCCGGTCGCCAACGTCGGCAAGATCCTCGCCGAAAGCGGCGCCGAAATCCTGGTGTCCTATCTGCCAGTCGGTTCGGAGGAGGCAACGCGCTTTTATGCCGAGTGCGCGCTCGAGGCGGGCTGCGCCTTCGTCAACTGCATACCAGTCTTCATCGCTTCGCGGCCGGAGTGGCGCCGGCGCTTCGAGCAGCACGGCCTGCCGCTGATCGGCGACGATATCAAGAGCCAGGTCGGTGCGACGATCGTCCACCGGCTGCTCGCCAACCTGTTCCGCGAGCGCGGCGTGCGCATCGATCGCACTTACCAGCTCAATTTCGGCGGCAACACCGACTTCCTCAACATGCTTGAGCGCGAGCGGCTGGAATCGAAGAAGATCTCAAAGACCCAATCCGTCACCAGCCAGATCGACGTTCCCCTGGAGCCCGGCAACATTCATGTCGGGCCAAGCGATCATGTTCCATGGCTGACCGACCGCAAGTGGGCCTATATCCGGGTCGAAGGCACGACCTTCGGCGGCGTACCGCTGAATGCCGAGCTCAAGCTGGAAGTGTGGGATTCGCCCAACTCGGCCGGTGTCGTGATCGATGCGGTGCGTTGCGCCAAGCTGGCGCTCGACCGCGGTATCGTGGGCGCGCTGACTGGTCCCTGCAGCTATTTCATGAAATCGCCGCCCGAGCAGTTCACCGACGCGGAAGCCCGCCAGCGCACGCTCTCTTTCATCGCCGGCAAGGACGAGCCGATGCTCGATGCCGCGGAATGACGACGACGTTCTTTCTGGTGCGCCACGCCGCGCACGACAATGTCGGCTGTTATCTTGCCGGACGGATGGCTGGCGTGTGCCTTGGCGAAGCCGGCAGGGCACAGGCCTCGCATCTGGCTGACCGCATGGCACGCGAGGCGATAGCGGCAATCTTCTGCAGCCCGCGCGAACGGACGCAGGAGACGGCCAATCCGATCGCGCTCGCCTGCAATGCCGGTGAAATCGTGATCCGCGAGGAACTCGATGAGATCGACTTCGGCACCTGGTCGGGAAAGACCTTCGAGGAGCTGAACCAGGATGCCGACTGGCGAGCGTGGAACGACCAGCGTCAGCAGGCGAGAACGCCGAGCGGCGAGACCATGCTGGACGTGCAGCAACGCGTCGTCTCGCTGATCGAGCAGGTCCGCGGAACATACCAGAACCAGTGCGTCGCACTGGTCAGCCATGCCGACGTCATCAAGGCCGCGGTGTGCAAAGTGCTCGGCCTGTCGCTGGGAAACTGCTTTCGCTTCGATATCGACCCAGCGTCGATCACCACGGTTGTTTGGGGGGACTGGGGGTCGAAGCTGATCAGACTCAACGAAGCTGCCTGACGAGGAATTGTCGGATGCGCATGGTCATTTTCGGTCTTACCGTGACATCGTCGTGGGGCAACGGCCACGCCACGCTGTGGCGCGGATTGATCCGGGCGATGGCCGGGCTGGGCTGGTCCATCACCTTCTTCGAACGCAACACTCCCTATTATGCCGGGACGCGCGACCTCGACCAGTTGGATGGCGGCAGCCTTGTCCTTTATCCGGACTGGCAGGACATCCAGCGCGTTGCCGAGCAGGCGATGAAAGAGGCCGATGTCGTCATCGTCACCTCCTATTGCCCCGATGCCGTGAGCGCGTCGCGCCTTGCCCAGCAGGCCTGTCGCGGGCTGAAGGTCTTCTACGATCTGGACACGCCGGTGACGCTGGCGCGGATCGAACAAGGTGAGCCTCCGGCTTATTTCGGGCCGGAAGGGCTTCGCGATTTCGATCTCGTGCTGAGCTATACGGGAGGAACCGCGATCGACGCATTGAGGTTGATGCTGGGTGCACGCCGCGTCATGCCGCTCTACGGCCATGTTGATCCAGAGCGACACCGGCCCGCCCCGCCCAAGCCGGAGTTTGCCGGCGACCTTTCCTATCTCGGGACCTATGCGGCAGACCGCCAGGCCGGGGTCGAAAGGCTGCTGGTCAGTCCGGCTGCGCGCCTGCCGGAGCGCCGTTTCATTATCGGCGGCGCACAATATCCGCAAGAATTCCCGTGGAGCGACAATATCTTCTTCGTCCGGCATCTTCCGCCAGCCGACCACCCCGCCTTCTTTTCATCATCACGGCTGACCCTGAACGTGACCCGCGAGGCGATGGCCGAAAGGGGCTGGTGTCCTTCCGGCCGGCTATTCGAAGCCGCCGCTTGCGGTGCTGCGATGGTGAGCGACACATGGCCCGGACTGGAGGCCTTTTTCCGGCCCGGTGAAGAGATCGTCGTGGCCAACAGCACCGACGACGTGGTCGCCGCGCTCGACCTGTCCGACGCCGAGCTTGACGCGATCCGGCGCCGTGCGCGCGAGCGGGTACTGGACGAACACACCTCGGCGCGGCGGGCGAAGGAATTCGACCGCATCCTGTCCGATGCACTGCACGGCTCCACGCTTGGCGAGCCGTTGAAGGAGGCAGTTTGATGTTGGGCATCGTGCCCGCAGCCGGACGGGGAAGCCGCATCCAGCCGCTCGGCTTTTCGAAGGAGCTTCTGCCGGTCGGCAGCCGCATCGACGGCAACACCGAACGGCCTTGCGCGGTCAGCGAATATCTGGTGCGCCGCATGGTGCGCGCAGGGGCCGACAAGATCTGCTTCGTCATCGGCTCGGGTAAGTCGGATATCCTCGAATATTATTCTGCCGGCTATGCCGATGCGGCCGCTCTGTTTGTGGTGCAGCCGTCTCCGGTCGGCCTTTGCGACGCCATCTTCCGCGCCGCACCGCTCGTCGCGGCAGACGAGACCGTTCTGGTCGGGCTGCCCGATACGATCTGGTTTCCCGAAGACGGCTTCCTGGCCCTCCCGGACGACGGCCTGTCCTTCCTGCTGTTTCCGGTGGACCAGCCGGAGTTCTTCGATGCCGTCGTTGTCGACCAGGACGGCCGGGTGAAGCAAATCCAGGTCAAGCAGCAGAATGCCCAATCGAACTGGATTTGGGGTGCGTTCAAGATGCCCGGCCGCACTCTTCACCAGCTCGGCGCGCTGTGGCGGGAACGGGACCGGTGCGACGAATATATCGGCACGCTGGTCAATGCCTATCTCGCCGCCGGAGGCGAAGCCTATGGCATCAAGGCTGGCACCGCCTATGTCGACGTCGGCACCTTCAACGGCTACCGCACCGCACTTCGCCTGCTTGAAAGCGCCGCCGGTACCAAGGACGACCAAGCCGCCATTACGCTGCCCGGCCACCAGCACGTTCCTATCCTCGCAGGCGAAGGAGGCTAGCCATGCTGCATTCCGATGCCGAAATCCGCCGCCGTATCGATGCGCTCGGCCCATGGTTCCACAACATGGAACTGGCCGGCATCGAAACCGCTCCCGACCATTTCCTTGGCAACTATCCGCTGATCAAATGGCGCAAATTCGCCGACGCGATTCCCGCCGATCTTTCCGGCAAGGCGGTGCTCGACATAGGCTGCAATGCGGGTTTCTACTCGATCGAGATGAAACGCCGTGGCGCCGGCCGCGTGCTAGGCATCGACTTCGATGAGGCTTACCTGGCGCAGGCGCGCTTTGCCGCCGAGGTAGCGGACTGCGACATCGAATTCCGGCAGCTCTCGGTCTACGACGTTGGCGCCCTGCATGAGCGGTTCGACATCGTGCTGTTCATGGGAGTGCTCTACCATTTGCGCCATCCTTTGCTCGCACTCGATCTGATCCGGGAGCATGTCGCCGACGACCTGATGATCTTCCAGTCGATGCAGCGCGGCAGCACCAACGTGCCGGCACTCGAGCAGAATTATCATTTCTGGACCCACGACCTGTTCGACCGGCCGGAGTTCCCAAAGCTGCATTTCATCGAGCATCGTTACGCCGACGACCCGACCAACTGGTGGATTCCCAACCGTGCCTGCACCGAAGCCATGCTGCGCAGCGCCGGTTTCGAGATCGTGCTGCAACCGGAGCAGGAGGTCTATTTCTGCCGCACTGCCGACGCGCCGGCCGGCGGCGGCGCCGTCTACCCGTCGAAAGGACAGATAAATGATTGAAGCCGCGATGATCTGGAACGAGCCCAACAACAAATCCCACTGGGATCCCGAGCTCGACCCCGACTGGAGCCGCTTCGCCACTACGGCAATCCTGGCCGCCGACGCGATCGCGTCGGAGAATCCCGCCTTGACCAAAGTCCTTGGCGGCATCTCGCCGATCGATGCCGGCTTCATGACACGGATGAAGGAATTCGGCGTGCTCGATCATGTCGACGCGGTCGCCGTGCACGGCTTTCCGCTCGACTGGAACCTCTGGCAGATCCACGAATGGCCGCAGAAGATCGGCGAGATCTCGGTTGTTACCGATCTTCCGGTATGGGTCAGCGAGGTCGGCGTGTCGACCTTCGGCGCCGAGGAGGTACAGGTCTGGGGCCTGCGCCGGACCGCGGAATTGCTGATCGGCAACGCACCGCGTATCCAATGGTACAGCCTCTACGACCTGCCGCGCGAGTGGGAAGCGACGACGCGCCATCGCGAGGCGGAAGGCTCTTCCTATTACCGCCATTTCTACATGGGCCTGCTTCGCCAGGACGGCACGCCAAAGCCCGCGTTCGAGGAGTTCCTGCACCACACGCCGGCAATGGGACTGGTGCAGTGGTTCCATTTCGAAGATCACCGGCTGGACGACGCCGTTGCCTGGATGAAACGGCTCGGCGTCACCAATCTGCGCACCGGGCTTTCCTGGGCCGACAGCTTCAGGCCCAACGCGCTTGACTGGTTCGACAGGCAGATGGAGGCTTTGGCCGACTTCGACGTGACGGTCACCTTCTGCTTCACGCCGGAACACCGCGGAATGATGCCGCACCACAGCAGTCCGCCACTGGTGCCTGAGGAATTCGCCGAGTTCTGCGCGGCAATGACGCGCCGCTATGCCGGCAGCATCGCTGTCCCTTCCGCCGGTAGGCTGCGCGCCTCTGCAGCGTGAGGAGCTTTGGCTCTCCAGCCATGACGCTCACCGTCCTCAACGTCGCCTATCCCCTCGCCCCGGTCGGGCCGGATGCGGTCGGCGGCGCCGAGCAGGTGCTGTCGATGCTCGACCAGGCGCTCGTACAGGCCGGACACCGTTCGATCGTGATCGGCTGCCAGGGCTCGAGCGCTGCGGGCACTCTCATCGAGACGCCGGCCGAGCCGGGCGTGCTCGATGAAGCGGCGAAGCGCCGGGCGCAGCGTGCTCATCGCGCCGCAATTGCTACCGCTCGCGCTCGCTGGCCAATCGACGTGGTCCATTTGCATGGCATCGATTTCGATGCCTATCTGCCGGGCGACGGGCCGACATTGGTGACCTTGCATTTGCCGCTCGACTGGTATCCGGCCGACGCTCTCAATCCGGCGCGGGAGGATCTGTGGCTGCATGCGGTATCGGCGGCTCAGCAAAGAACCGCGCCACCGGGAGCCAGGCTCATCGAACCTATCCCCAACGGAGTGGACATCGATGCGCTGAGTGAGCGGCAGGCCAAGCGCGACTTTGCGCTCGTGCTCAGCCGCGTCTGCCCGGAAAAGGGCATCCATCTGGCGCTGGACGCAGCCAAGAAGGCCAGCGTGCCGCTGGTCGTCGGCGGCAAGGTCTACCCCTACGAAACCCACACCGCGTATTTTCGCGACGAGGTCGAACCCCGGCTGGACGACCGGCGCCGCTTCCTTGGTCCGCTCGGCTTTGTCGCCAAGCGGCGCCTGCTGAACACAGCCCGCTGCCTGGTCATCCCGAGCCTTGCGGCGGAAACCAGTTCGCTCGTCGCCATGGAGGCGCTCGCCTGCGGCACCCCCGTGGTGGCCTTCCCGAATGGCGCACTGCCGGATGTGGTCGAGCATGGCAAGACCGGGTATCTGGTCGGGGATGTCGACGAGATGGCGGAAGCCATCGTTGCCGCACGCGACCTCGACCCCGAGACCTGCCGGGCCGAGGCGCGGCGGCGCTTTTCACTCGACCGCATGGTTTCCTCCTACATGGACGCCTATCGGGCGCTGGCACGGCTCGGCACAGACAGCGGGCAGTTCGCAACGGCGAGGTGAGCGGGACATGCTCCGCAGCGAGATTATCGACCATCCGGCGGACCTCGAAGCCCTCGAGCCGCACTGGTGGGAACTCTGGTCGCGCAGTCCCTCGGCGACGCCGTTCCAGTCTCCCGCATGGTTGCTGCCATGGTGGCGGACATTCGCTCCCGGCGAGCTCGCCACGGTCGCCGTCTTGCGTGGCGACGATCTGGTCGGCCTAGCGCCACTCTATCTGGAATGCCAGGCCGCCGGGGCGCGGCTGCTTCCGCTCGGCATTTCGTTGAGCGACTATCTGGATGTCCTTTGTATTCCCGAAACCGCCGAACCGGTCGCCGTCGCCATCGCCGACACGGTTCTTTCCCTCGGCTGGTCACAGTGGATCTTGCAGGACCTGCCTCCCGGCGGCGCTGGCCTTGCCATCAGGCATGCCGCGCTCGAATCGTGCCAAGCCGTCGACCACGCCGCTTGCCCGGTGCTCGCTCTCGCCGGCGACCAGACCCTTCAAGGCTGTGTTCCGGCGCGGCGGAGGCGCCAATTGCGCCGCGCCCACAGGGCCGCGTCGAGACGCGGCCGGGTCCGCATCGAACCCGCTTTGTCCGATCCGCAGACATTCCTCGATCACCTGATCCGCCTTCACCGCGCGCGCTGGGCCGGACACGGCGACGGCGTTCTGTCCGATACCCGCGTGGAAGAATTCCACCGTCAGGCACTGCCGCAGTTGGTCGCACAAGTGCTTGCCCGATGCTGGCTTATGACCATCGGTGACGCGATCGTAGGCGCCTATTACGGGTTCCATCATCGTGGCCGCGCCTACGCTTATCTCGGTGGCTTCGATCCGGCCTATGCGGAGGAAAGTCCCGGCGCGCTGCTCATCGGCCAGGCGATAAGGCAGGCGATCTGCGAAGGCGCGGAAGAGTTCGATTTTCTGCGCGGACAAGAGGCCTACAAATACAGCTGGGGCGCCGTCGACCGGTGGACGATGCGCAAGATCTGGACGCGGAGCAAACGGCGATGAGCGCGACCCAGCCGGGATCGCGGCGGTCGACATCGGCAAGGCGGGTGCTGGAGGACTGCATGGCAGACGGTGCCGGCGCCGAAGCCGTCATCGCCAGGCTGGCTCTCCGTTTCGAGACAGGAATCGATGCCGCAGAACTGGCGAAGATCGTGCAAAACACGCACTCGGCCGATCCGCGAAAGACGGCAAAACTACAACGGATTGCGGACCTGCTTCAGCGCAGGCCCGAGATCTTCGCCATGCTGTGCAAAACGGGTGGTGCCGTTCGGCACGAACGCGGTGAGGGAGAGACCGACGATGCGGTCGTCAAGCGGCTGGCGGCCGGGTTTGACGCGGCGGCGGCGATCTCACCGGCGGCGAGCGTCCAGCTGTCGTCGCTGGGCAATGAGGAAAAGCTCTCTGCCGCTACGGCTGAGGTCGTTGCATGGCTGGAGAGGCGAGGTTTTACCGGCACCAGCCGCGACATACTGGATATCGGCTGTGGTATCGGTCGGTTCGAACAGGCGCTCTCCGCTCTGTCGCACCGGATCGTCGGCAGCGATATATCCCGAGCGATGATCTCGATCGCCCGCCGGCGATGCGCCGGGCTCGGCAATGTGGAATTCCGCCCTACCCGCGGTTTCGATCTTGCCGATTTTCGCGATGCCAGCTTCGACCGCGTGCTGGCCGTCGACAGCTTTCCCTATCTGGTGCTGGCCGGCCTCGCGGAACGACACTTCATGGAAATCGCGCGCGTGCTGAAGAGGCCGGGCATGGCGGTGCTCTTGAATTATTCATATCGCGGATCGCCGGCGCTGGATCGCGCCGACGTTCATAACTTCGCCAATGCAAATGGCATGCAAGTCCTCGTCGACGGCGAAAAGCCGTTCCGGCACTGGGATGGCGATGCCTTCCTGCTTACGATTTCCGGCGGAACATTGCGGCCCAACGCTGGTTCGGATGCCGAACGGGAAAAGCCGCTCGACAGTATGAAGGAGGACAAGATGGCGTCCGGCAGCAAGAAGCACATCGGTCGCGGCAGTCACGGCAAAGGCGCTGGCGCAGGCGCGATGACCGATCTTCCCAAGGACAAGATCGGAGAGAACGCCGTTCTGTCCAACAGAGACAAGAAGCAGCATACCAAGGAGCGTGGGCTCGACGGCAATCGGGTCAAGTCCGAGCAGTACCAGGATCATTCAGCGGATCGGCGGCCTGAAGACTGATCGTTGCGGCAGCATGTGGCTTGCGGCCGGCGGGCAATTGAAACGCCGCGAGAGCCCAACCGCTGACGAAGCTCAAGGGACCGAAGCCGGTCGCATGGCTGGCCTGCAAATTCTTGCAAACTCGCACTGTTGCCACCAGAGTGAGGTGAAGGGACCAACATTTGCCAAGAGAACGCGATGTCTCGCTCAAGGGAAGATTCCGTCACCACGCGTGCCGATCTGACGATAGACCGGGAAATCGCTTCCTTGCTTGCGGCCATCGAACAGGAAAGGGTTCCTGACCGGCTGACCAAACTTGCGATCGAATTGCAGAACGCGCTTGTGGAAAGACGATTGCGCGAAACCAGTAATTAGCGTGACATGTATTAGCGGCGCCTTTCGGCTTCGAAGTCCAGTTGTCCTTCGGATAGATAGCTGCGCCTTTCCATCAGCGTTTGCGAGGAACTTTCGCCAAGGTATTGCAGCACGCCGGCGCGTGCGCGGTTGAGCCGGCTTTTCACGGTTCCCACCGCGCAACCGCATATTTCGGCCGTCTCCTCATAGCTGACGCCCAGCACGCCTATCAGCATCAGAACCTCGCGCTGGTGCTCGGGAAGGCTCTGGATGGCCTGGTGGACTTCCTTGCCCTGTATGGACCATTCCTGCGTCGCTTCCGAGATCGGCCGCAGGGAAGCGCAGTCGAGCAGGCCGGGCGCTTCCCTCACGGCGGCCCTGACACGCGTGTAGTATGTGTTGCGCATGATGGTGAAGAGCCATGACTTCATACGCGTTCCAGCCTCGAACTTGTCGATGTTGGCCAGCCCCTTGGTCAGCGTCTCCTGGACCAGGTCGTCGGCATCATCGGGAGTGCGGCAGAAAGTACGCGCGAAAGCCCTTAAAGCGGGTATGAGGTGGACGATGGAAACTTCTTCGGTTTCGCGGGTCGCGAAGGCGTAGGCTGTGGGTGGCAATGGTCCAGCTCCCGTCCAGAATGAGTTCGTGAGCGCAGACCTGTTAAATGCATTGGGCGAAAGATCGTTCCGGTGGGCGAAATCACCCAACCAAGAACCGGAGCGGCTTGGCTGGGCAGCCCGGCCGGCGGCGATATTTTTGACGGAACAACCACCGGGATCGCGGAGTTCAAATCAAGGTCGTCCGACAATTCGGGGCGCCGCCATTTGGCGCGTCGAAACGCGGTTTCGCAGCGAGCCTTGGCCGCGACCTCAAGGACGGCCCGCCACCTCAAGAAACAGGAGGAGTCCATGACAGGAAACAAGCACGCCAAAGGCAAAACGCCGGCCGATAGCGATCTTGCCAACGATCCCGGCATCGGCAGTTCCAGGGGCACGATCAAGGAGGGCGACCGGCTCGACCAGGGCAACAACACGTTCGAAGGCGATGTCGAGAACGACACCACGCCACAAGGCGGTATCAATCCTCGCCAAAAGATGCGGACCAACAAGTGACGCCAGGACCGGCGGCGCACGATCGAACAAACCCGCTGCAACCTGTGCAGCAATCCCGCGTTAAGGAGCATGGGCCTCGTGTCCGCCCCGAGCGTTGATGCGACAGGCTCTTTCGCGGAGACACAGATGACAAAAAGATCGTTTGGCCGCCCCGTTCCAATTCTCGTCGGCCTTGGTTTCCCTCGCTATGTCGAAAACATCTGGCAGGCCTATGACGTCTTAAATGAATGGCCGAGCCGCGGTCCGGCGCACAAGGCGGCGTTCGACGCCTGTCGCGCCGGGCTAGCTGACGAGGTCGACGTCGAGACGGTGCGCGCGGCGTTCGATACATTCGCCCGCAAGGCGGGCATTCTGGCCCACGATATCGCAGCCGAAACACCAGCACGCCCCAAAACACCTGCGAAGGCCCACGATGTTTGGCTGAAACGCCCATCGGACGGCCCTGTAGACCCTGGGGACGCCCAGCTTACTTGAACCGGCCAGCTTGCTTGAACCGGCCAGCTTGCTTGAACCGGCCCGCTTGCTTGAACCGGGAGGAATAAGGTGCTGAGAATAGAATTCGATACTCCTGTTTGCATCTATTTCGGCAAGCCTGGGCGATCGCGATTGGTCAGTTCCGTTTTCGAAGCAGTATATTGCCTGAAAAGCGAGAAATGGCCGGCGCGCAATGCCCCACTGGCGCTGGTGGCGGCTGATGTATTGAATCGCGCCCGGACCGGTGAAATTACGGCCGGCAAAGCGCGGCAAGCATTTGTCGATGCCGCTTGGGAAGCGAACATTCTTGTCGAAGGCGAGCCGCATGACGCGCGTGGCTTGACAGCCTTCTTGTCGGACAGCGGGTAAACCGCCAGGCTGCCTCCCCGCAGTTCCGTCCAAAGCTTAGTTTATCGCGAATGATTGGCGTTCTCGGCCTTTTTTTGGCGCTGCTGCCTGAGGACCTCGTCGGTTCCGACGAGCTTCTTCGATCCGCCGGGGATCGTGGTGGAGACGACGGCCGGCGGATCGCTCGCAGGGAAGGAATCTTCCAGGCCTGCCTGCAACTGGTCTTCCAGCGTTTGCGGCTCTTCAGAGCGGCCGGGGGTCCTTCGAGTATCTACGTTCTCCAGCGGCTGTGTCATGTCCGGTGAAGACTTGACTTCTCGAATCCAGCCATAGAGCTGTTCGATGGCAAATTCCTTCATTGCATCGAAATCGGCTTTGTCGTCACGCGATGCCTCGATTTGATCTACCATGGTCTTCTCGAAACGTTCAAGGCTATCGCTTCCGCAGGCCCGGCATAGACGCACCAACGCCTCGCGCAATATGAGCGGCGCAAAGTGCGCCGTCGCCTCAAGCCTGAGCTGCTGCAAACGCTCCGGGGTGGCGGCTTGGAAGTTCGACATGTTCGACCTCTCGCCTTGTGGAGCATGTCAACGAAAATTGTCGGCGGATGTTCCATCGGCGGCCGGTGCATCGCTCGATCCTCAGCGGTGCGCGCCACCACCGACTGCCATGCGGATACCGAGACCGACGACGAAGCAGCCTGCCACCCGCTGCTGCCAGAGCCTTACCATCGGTCGTTTCATGATCCAGGCCCCGAGCGTGCCGGATGCGAGCGCATATGCCCCCAGCACCAGCACACCGGTCATTTTCTGGGTACCACCGAGCAGCAGCAATTGCAGCGTGACCGATCCGCGCGCGGGATCGACGAACTGCGGAAGGAATGCCACCATAAAGGTTATCGGCCAGGGATTTATCAGATTGGCGATCATCCCTTCGCGCGCAGCCGCGAGCGGCCCAACGGCCCCAGGCTCCTCGACAGCGACGCTGTCCGACCGCAATAATACCATGCGTGATCCAAGCCAAACGAGATAGGCCGCGCCCATCCAGCGAAGCATCGCAAAGGCAAGGGGCGATGCCTGGAGCAGCGACGATATGCCGAGGGCAAGGAGCGGCAGCTGGACCATACCGGCGCCCAGGGTCATTCCGAGGACGGTGAACAAGGCAACGGCACGGCCCTGTCCGATGCCGCGCGCCATCACCAGCAGACTGTCAGGCCCTGGCGGCATCTGCATCAGGATGACCGTCCCGAGAAAGGCCGCCCACGAGGCGATATCCATGCCGCTACTTCGACCCGGTTTCGTAAGACGGCTTCGCACCACCCTTCAACCGGCCGGCATCTCGCATCATCTTGAGCGCTTCGTCCCTGGTCAGGCCGCACCTGCGGGCAAAGAAATTGATCTCATAGACCTGCTCGGCCGAGAGGCAATCTTTGTCATCGACTCTTCGTTTGTGTTTGCGCCCGCTCATACGGCGTGGTCCCGTATAACTTAGCCTTCCCCAAACTCACATCGGGCCGACCGGTTCCCGCTGCGTCGTCACTCCCGCAGATTTTCAGTCGCTGTCTGGTCGGTCGACCTTATCCTTGAGTTCGTTCAGGAATGCGAGCAGCGCGTCCTCTGGATCGTCGGCATCCTCGGTCAGCATATCGATGCCCCAGCGTCCGAGGACGGCCTCCTGGACGATGCTTGGCTGCGGCATGAAGATGAAGGATTTCGGACGGTTCTTCTCGTAGCCCGACCGCCGCCAGGTCTGCCAAAGCCGATGCAGCAGCAGACGGATGTTCATGTCGGACATGCTGTAGCCGATGAACAGGATGGTGCGCCCTAGCGCGTCGGCTCGAAATTTCACATCGAGCGGCGAATCGAACGATAGCCGTTCAAAATAATCGGTCTCCGCCAGGACCAACGATTTATCGTCGTCGAAATCGCCGTGGAATTTGATGATCTGCGTCACCTCGCCGGTGGCCTTTGGCAAGTCCTTTGCATTGGCGACTTTGACAAAGGGCTGGCCATGGATCTCGAAGGCGACTTCGAGGTTGCGATCATAGTTGGTGGTGTAGATGATCGGGAAATCGAGCGACACGATGAGCTTGTGGATCGCCGAGCCCTGCACTTTTTCCGGTGAGACGCTCCATTCGCGATCCATCCAACTGCGCAAAGGGCCGAGGCTCCCCTGCTTTAACCGGTAATATTCGGCAAGGGCCTGATAGCTGGCCTCCGGTGCGCCGATCATATCCTCGTCGAGGCCGAGCTCGTTTTGCATGTGCTCGATGAGCTTTTGCCAAGACGGCAAGCCGACGCTCATCGATACCCCGGCTCCAACGAACAGGATCGCTCGTCGCTCTTTTACCGATTGAGCCAGTTGCTCGACTGCAGACGCCATTCGACACAACTGCGATAGGCGCCGCTCCGTTCCAGCCGAGCCCGGACCACTGCCGGAATAGATTTACTTCCGACTTGAGTGCGAACATTCGGATCGGCTGTCCCGAGCGTCCGGCCGCCGACTTTTGGCCAACCGAATCCGACATTTATTTCGTTGCATTTGGCACTTCTGCGCCGCTCACGCGTTGGAGAGTGTTCAACAAACACGGCGCAGCTGCAGCTAATGGAGCTCTGCACGAACAACTCGACAGCAAATGAGGCAAGCGCGACCGGTGGCGGCGAAAAATAGGGTGCCTGGTAAAAGGGGAAAGAGGCCAATGGCTGCAATACTGGGATGGAGGCTGCTGGCGGGGTTTGCACTGATAACCGCGGCGGTTGCTCAGCCAGCATCAAGCCCTGCGATAAATCCGCCGGCCGCAGCTGCTCCGCCCGACGACGGCCAGTGGGCGATGCCGGCAAAGAACTACGCCTCGACCCGCTACAGCGAACTTGCGGAGATCACCGAAGACAACGTCAAAAACCTGCAGGTGGCCTTCACCTTCTCGACGGGCGTCAACAAGGGCCATGAGGCTGCGCCCTTGGTCGTCGGCAACACGATGTACATCGTGACGCCGTTTCCCAACATCCTCTATGCGCTTGACCTTACCAAGCCCGGCGCGCCGATGAAGTGGAAGTTTGAGCCCAATCCCGAGCCCGCGGCGCAGGGCGTTGCCTGTTGTGACGTGGTCAACCGCGGTGCGGCCTTCTTCGACGGGCGCATCTATTTCAACACGCTCGACGGCCATACCATCGCCATCGATGCGGCCACCGGCAAACCGGTCTGGAACACCCATATCGGCAACATCAATATCGGCGAGACCATCACCATGGCGCCGCTGGTGCTGAAGGGCAAAGTGTTGGTCGGCAATTCCGGCGGCGAAATGGGGGTACGCGGCTGGATCAAGGCGCTCGACGCCGGCGACGGGCATGTCGTCTGGACGGCCTACAATACCGGCCCTGACGCCGAGGTGCTGATCGGCCCCGATTTCAAGCCGCATTACGACATGGACAAGGGCAAGGATCTCGGCGTGACGTCGTGGCCGCCCGAGGCCTGGAAGATCGGCGGCGGCAATGTGTGGGGCTGGATCTCCTATGACCCGGACCTCAACCTGATCTTCCATGGCACCGGAAATCCCGGTCCGTGGAATCCGGATCTGCGGCCCGGCGACAACAAATGGACCGCCGGCATCTTTGCCCGCGATCCCGACACCGGCGCAGCCAAATGGTTCTATCAATGGACCCCGCACGATTTGCACGACTACGACGGCATCAACGAACAGGTTCTGCTCGACATGACCTGGCAGGGCAAGCCCCGCAAGGTGCTGGTGCGGCCGGAACGCAACGGCTACGTCTATCTGTTGGATCGCACCACGGGCGAGGTCCTGTCGGCAGTCCCGTTCGGGCCAGTCAATTCCAGCAAGGGCGTCGACCTCAAAACTGGCCGGCTGATTGTAAATCCGGACAAGAAGACCGGCACCGGCAAGGTGGTGCGCGACATCTGCCCGACCGCGTCCGGCCTCAAGGACTGGCAGCCTTCGGCGTTCTCGCCAAAGACCGGCCTGCTCTACATTCCGCACAATAACATGTGCATGGACGAAGAAGGCGTCGAGGTAAATTACATCGCCGGCACGCCCTATGTCGGCATGAACGTGCGAATGATTCCCGGGCCGGGCGGCAATCGCGGTGCTTTCACCGCCTGGGATGTCGCCGCCGCCAAGCCGGCGTGGAGCCTGAAGGAGAACTTTCCGGTGTGGAGCGGCGCCGTCGCCACCGCTGGCAACGTCGTGTTCTATGGCACGATGGAAGGCTGGTTCAAGGCGGTCAGCGCCAGGACCGGCGAACTGCTTTGGCAGTTCAAGACGTCGTCCGGCATCATCGGCCAGCCGATCACCTATCGCGGCCCGGACGGGCACCAATATGTCGCGATTCTTTCGGGCGTCGGTGGCTGGGCCGGCGCGATCGTATCCGGCGATCTCGACCCGCGCGACGCCACCGCCGCGCTCGGCTTCGTCAACGTCATGAAGGATCTGAAGGATGTAACCACGCCGGGAGGTACGCTGTATGTGTTCCGGCTGCCTTGAGACGATCGGCCGAGTTGCGCGGCCACGGAGAACGCGTTCGCGGCGGTTAGCCGTCGCGGTTGGCGCACTGGCAGTCTCGCTTGTCGCCACCCTTGCCGATACGCGCGAGTTGAGGATCTGCGCCGATCCCAACAACATGCCGTTCTCCAATGCCGCCAGGCAGGGCTTTGAAAACAAGATTGCCGAACTCGTCGCCCGGGAGCTTGGTGCGACTGTTTCCTACACGTGGTGGGCACAGCGGCGCGGCTTCGTCCGCAACACGCTGAAAGCCGGCTTGTGCGATCTGGTGCCCGGCACGCCCGCCAATCTCGAGATGCTGCGCACGACCGCGCCCTACTACCGGTCTTCCTATGTGTTCGTGACACGCAAGGATGTGCCGGAAATCACGTCCTTCAACGATCCTCGCCTGCGCGATCTGCACATCGGCGTCCAACTGATCGGCGACGACGGCGCCAACTCGCCGCCCGTCCAGGCGCTTGGCCGCCGCGGCATCGTCGGCCATCTCATCGGTTTCCCCGTCTATGGCGACTATTCGGCGCCGAACCCGCCAGCGCGCATCATTGAGGCGGTCGCGAATGGTGACATCGATATGGCCGTGGTCTGGGGACCGCTGGCCGGGTACTTCGCATCCAGGCAGAAGGTGGCGCTGCGGATCACGCCGGTTTCGCCGCGCGTGGACGGCCCGCAACTGCCGATGATCTACGACATCTCGATGGGCGTGCGCCGTGGCGACGATACGCTGCGCAGCGAGGTGAACGCCGCCCTGACCAGACACCGCGCCGAGATCGACGCGATCCTGGCGGCCTACCAGGTGCCCCGCCTCGATCCTGTCGGAGCGCCTTGAAATGAAGCGCGGTCTTCCCTTGCTGGTGTTCGCAATCCTCGCGGTTTCCGGGTGCCAGCGTGAGGAACGCGACACGCGTCCACAGTCGGCGCTCGGCTCGGGCGACCAACCGGTAGCCGTGACGGCCCTCGAGCCGGGCGGCCAACGGCCGGCCTCGTCCGACACCAAGGCCGGCGTGTTCGAGGCCAACGCCTTCCACCTCAGCGAGGGCAAGCGTCTGTTCAACTGGTTCAACTGTTCCGGCTGCCATGCCAATGGCGGTGGCGGCATGGGCCCGGCCCTTATGGACCAGAAGTGGCTCTATGGCAGCTCGATCGAAAGCATCCACGCCACGATCAGGGACGGTCGGCCAAACGGCATGCCGAGCTTCCGCGACAAGATCCCGGACGACCAGATCTGGGAGCTTGCCGCCTTCGTCCGCGCGTTGAGCGGCAACGCGCCAAAATCCGCTGCGCCGAGCCGCGACGACGACATGATGCCCCATCCATCCGAAAATCGCCTGCCGGATGCCGCCACTCTGGGGAAGTCGCC
Source organism: Mesorhizobium sp. ISC25 (assembly GCF_042295465.1). Classification (NCBI taxonomy): domain Bacteria; kingdom Pseudomonadati; phylum Pseudomonadota; class Alphaproteobacteria; order Hyphomicrobiales; family Phyllobacteriaceae; genus Mesorhizobium; species Mesorhizobium sp. ISC25. The sequence continues at coordinate 3,253,938 of NZ_CP135441.1, forward strand.
GTGAACCGCCTTGTTTGCAGGGTGTGCTGCGGCGCAGCCTGCATGCTGCTCCTTGCAGGATGCAGCGGCTGGCAATCCGCGCTCGACCCAAAAGGCCCGGCCGCGGGTGAGCTTGCGTGGCTGATCTGGTTCTTCACAGCACTCTGCACGGTGGTCTGGCTTCTGGTGATGGCCGTGCTGATCGTGCCATTGGCCCGGCGCTCGGCGCCGGTCGGCGATCCGCTTGTCCTCGACGCTGCCGCCGAGCGCAGCAAAATGCGAATTGTCGTCGCCGCACTCGCCGCTACCGCCCTGATCCTGGTCGGCCTGACGCTGCTGAGCTACTTCGCTAACCGGACGCTCGCTGCTATCGGCTCGGATGCGGTGCTGACGATCCGGGTGACCGGGCATCAATGGTGGTGGGAGGTGCGCTACGAAAACGACCAGCCGAACCGCATCCTGACGACCGCCAATGAAATCCACATCCCGGCGGGCGAGCCGGTGCGGCTTGTAGTGGCCTCGACCGACGTTATCCATTCCTTCTGGGTGCCGAACCTCTCGGGCAAGCTGGACCTCATTCCAGGCCACGAGAACGTTCTCGATCTGAAGGCGGACAAGCCCGGCGTCTATCGCGGTCAGTGCGCCGAGTTCTGCGGCGCGCAGCATGCCAATATGAGCACCTTCATTGTCGCCGAACCCAGGCCCATCTTCGACGCGTGGCTGAACGATCAGCTGCGGCCGGCGCTCGCCCCTGCCTCTAGCGAGGCAAAAGCCGGCCATGACCTATTCCTCAAACGGCCTTGCGTGATGTGCCATAAGATCGGCGGCACCATCGCCGGCGGTACGGTCGCTCCCAACCTTACACATATCGCAAGCCGGCGGACGCTCGCTGCCGGAACGCTGGCGATGAGCCGCGGCAATCTCGCAGCCTGGATAGCCGATCCGCAAGGGATCAAGCCAGGTGCCCACATGCCCGTGGTGGGACTGAACGGAGACGAGCTGAATGCGATCGTCGCCTATCTCGAGGGCCTGAAATGAGCAGCGCCGACCTGGCCCATGAGCGGGACCTCGCGCAGCAAGGCGCCGCGGCGCGAAAGGGTGACCTCGCTCCCGAGCGCGACGGTCCTCGCGATACCGGCCTCGACGATGCCAGCCTTGACCGCCGGCTGGCGCGGACATGGCGGACGCCGCCGGGCATCATCGGCGCGCTGTCGAGCGTCGACCACAAGATCGTTGCCCGGCGCTACCTGATCACCGCTTTCGTCTTCCTGTGCCTCGCTGGCCTCAGCGCCGTTGCCATGCGCATCCAACTGTCGGGGCCGGAGCGCGGGCTGATCGGGCCCGACCGCTACAACCAGTTGTTCACCATGCATGGCGTAACCATGATGTTCCTGTTTGCGGTGCCGATCGTGCAGGCGACCGGCATCTACCTCGTGCCGCTGATGGTCGGCACCCGCAACATCGCCTTCCCGCGCCTCAATGCATTCAGCTTCTGGATTTATCTCTCCGGTGGCCTCTTCGCCTGGGTGTCGTTTGCACTCGACATGGCACCCGACGTCGGCTGGTTCTCCTACGTGCCGCTGTCCGGTCCTGAATTCGGGCCAGGCAAGCGCTCCGACGTATGGGCGCAGATGATCACCTACACCGAAGTGTCATCGCTGGCCGTCGCGGTCGCCACCATCGTCACCGTCCTGAAGCAGCGCGCGCCGGGCATGTCGCTCGACAAGATTCCGCTCTACGTCTGGGCGATGCTGGTCACCTCTTTCGTGATCGTGTTCGCTATGCCGGCGGTCATGATCACGTCGACGTTCCTGATCCTCGACCGGCTGGTCGGGACCCATATCTTCAATCCCGCCGAGGGTGGCGACGTGCTGCTCTTCCAGCACTTGTTCTGGTTCTTCGGTCACCCCGAAGTCTACATCATTTTCCTGCCGGCCACCGGCATGGTGTCCTCGATCATTGCCGCTTTCGCGCGGCGTCCGGTATTCGGCTATCTGGGCATGGTTCTGTCGCTGATTTCGGTTGGCTTCCTATCGTTCGGCCTGTGGGTCCATCACATGTTCGCAACGGGCCTGCCAAAGCTCGGCGCGAGCTTCTTCACCGCATCGAGCATGCTGATTGCCATCCCGAACGGGCTGCAGATCTTCTGCTGGCTGGCGACATTGTGGGATGGAAAGCCGATAGTCAGGACGCCGCTACTGTTCGTGTTCGGCTTCTTTTTTACGTTCGTTGCAGGCGGCCTGACCGGCGTGATGCTGGCGTCGGTGCCATTGGACCTGCAAGTGCACGACACCTATTTCGTGGTCGCGCATTTTCATTACGTGCTGATCGGCGGGTCGGTATTCCCGCTGCTCGGCGCGACCTATTTCTGGTTCCCCAAGATCACCGGCCGGATGATGAGCGAGCGTCTCGGGCGCTGGCACTTCTGGCTTGCCTTCATAGGCTTCAATGCGGCGTTCTTTCCGATGCACATTGTCGGCCTGTGGGGCATGCCGCGCCGGGTCTACACCTATCCGGTGGAGCTCGGCTGGGGCAACATCAACCTGTTCATCACAGCCGGCGCGGTCGTCCTGTTCCTGAGCTTCGTTCTGTTCACCATAAACCTGGTGTACAGCGCCTCGAGAGGTGCCCCGGCCGGGGACAATCCGTGGAATGCGGGCACGCTGGAATGGGCGACGACATCTCCGCCGCCGAGCTATAATTTCGCTCGGATTCCGGTGGTTACCCACGCCGAGCCGCTCTGGGCCGAACGTGACACGCTGCCTGTCGCGACCGGGCTTCGCGTCGACGTGCGCGAACTTGTTGTTTCGACCGTGGCAGAGGCGCATGCCGATGTGCGCGAGAAGTCGGCGACACCGTCGATCTGGCCGTTGTTCGCCGCGCTCGCGATCGGCGCCACCTTTCTCTATTCGATCTTCAGCCCTTGGGCGGTGGTCTGGGGAGCCGGGCCGATCGCCATCACTCTGATCGGCTGGTTCTGGCCGAAAGGCGATCCGGAGGACGAGGAATGAAGCAGCTTCCTGCCGTCGATCTTTCCAAACTCCCAACCTTCGGACTCGGACCGCGCAGCCCGACCTGGTGGGGCACTCTCTCCTTCATGGCGCTGGAGGGCACCGGCTTCGCGCTCGCCGCAGGCGCCTATCTTTACCTCGCCTATCTCTCGCCCCAATGGCCATTGGGTGTGCCGCCGCCCAACCATTGGCCGGGCACCATCGTCACGCTGTTGCTGCTCGCCAGCGTGGTGCCCAATCACATACTGAACCGCTACGCCGAAGCCTGTGCCATGGTGCCCGTGCGCATCGGCCTGATCGTCATGTCGCTGCTCGGTATCGCACCGCTTGTCGTGCGGTGGTTCGAATTTCCGGCCCTCAACATTTATTGGGATACCAATGCGTACGGCTCAATGCTGTGGGTCCTGCTCGGACTTCACACAACGCATCTGATTACCGACGTCGGCGACACGCTGGTGCTGACGGTCCTGATGTTCACGCGCCATGGCTATAGCGGCCGGCGTTTCGGGGACGTTGGCGACAACGTCTTCTACTGGGATTTCGTGGTCGCGACCTGGATCCCGATCTATCTGTTGATCTACTGGATGCCGAGGCTTGACTGAGATGCGTGCGCTTCGCTTGGGCACATCATGGGGCGGGCTGTTATCCGGGCCTTTGGCCTGGGCGGTGTCGACGCAGCTGAATTATGCGTTCGTGGAGTGGCAGTGCGCCCACGGTATTCCCGTCATACCGGTCATTGCGCTGGTGCTGACAGTGCTGGCCTTGCTCGGCGGCGCGCTTTCGTGGCGGGCGCGACAGCAAGGTGGCGCCGCCTTTAAACCGGATCGTACGCGCGGCACAGAGGATTTCGTCGCCAATATCGGCATTCTCAGCGCGGTGCTGTTTGCGCTGGTTATCGTCATGCAAGGCGCCGCCTCGCTCATTCTTGACGGCTGCCTACGATGAGCTTCGGCGCGCTCTTCTCGACCTCGATCTGCTACGGTGCCGGCGCCCCGCAGGCCGGCTGGACGCTGGCGTTGCCGATCACGCTGCCGCTGACCGTGGTCGCACTGCTTTACGCGGCAGGCGCCTTTCGGCTGTGGCGGCGGAGCGCCCGCAGCCGCCCGTTGCGGCTGCGGCAAGCCCTGCTGTTTGCGACCGGCTGGGCCATCTTGGCGGCAGCACTGGTCAGTCCGCTCCATGCATTGGGCGAGCGCGTCTTCACCGCCCACATGATCGAGCACGAGCTGTTGATGGCGGTGGCGGCACCCCTGCTGGTCGCCTCCCGGCCGGCGGCGGCGATGATGTGGGCATTGCCGGTCAAGCTGCGGCTGGCATTTGGCGCAGCCGGACAGGCGAAGGTGCTTCGAACCGTTTGGGCCGCCATCAGCCGCCCTGTAGCCGCGACCTTCTTGCACGGCGTCGCGATATGGGCGTGGCACGTTCCGGCGCTGTTCGAGGCGGCGCTTGCACAGGGTGTCCTGCACTATGCGCAACATGCCAGCTTCTTCGGTACGGGGCTGCTGTTCTGGTGGGTACTGCTGCCGCGTTCAGGCCGCGAACAAGCCTGTGGCAGCGCGGTCATGCACCTCTTCTTCACCTCGCTGCACACCGGCCTGCTCGGAGTACTGCTCCTGGTCTCGCCAAGGCTGTGGTATCCGGTTAACGCAGCCGGCGCGGAATTGTGGAACCTCAGCCCGCTCGAGGACCAGCAACTCGCCGGTCTGGTCATGTGGGTTCCAGCCGGCCTGATCTATGGCGGCGCGGCGTTGCTGCTGGCCGGCCTGTGGATCCGCTCGAGCAGCCGAAAGGACCGGGAGGCGTCGCATGCGCTTCATGCTGTCTAAAGCCGTAATCGGCGCTGCGGTTATTGTCGTGCTCGTTGCAGCCCTGGCCGGGATTTCGTTGTACTTCGAGCAAAGCCGTCGGGTCGAGCAGAAGGCCGACAATGCGACCGGCGGTGTCAGCGCCCGCGCCATTCCGATCATGATGGCCAATGGCTGCGCCGGTTGCCACACCATCACCGGCGTTCCCGGCGCGCAAGGGTTAGTCGGTCCACGCCTCGACGCAAGCCTGGCCACCCGGGTCTATGTCGGCGGCGTCTTGCGCAATAGGCCGGAGAACCTGATCCGCTGGATCCGTGCGGCAAGGGAGATCAGTCCGCATACGGCAATGCCTTCGACCAGGATTTCTGAGCAGGAGGCGCGAGACGTCGCTGCCTACCTCTACTCGCTGAAATGACATCGTTGCTCGCCTAGTCGAGATCAAACCCTGCCGGCGGTCTACCGATGCCGGTTTGCCGGAACCGGCAATCGTCACCGCCTTCGGCTCGATGCCTTACTTGCCGACGAACCTTTCGGAACCGGCCCGCATCGGCGAGGCTGCGCGCGATCACGTCGGACATCGCGGCCAACGCGAGCGCCCACTATGGCCCGGCAATCTGCTGTGCGGATTGTTTCGCGGGCATCTCGGATATGAGCTTCTTTGGCGAGGGGGCCGAGTGCGGTCTCGACGTCGTCGTCTGCAACCACGCCGATGTGGCGGGACGGCATTCGCTGGCCGGAGTCAGGTGGGCTGGCCAACATTCCTACCGTCAACATCGGCCTGTGGGGACGAGACTACCATACGCCGTTCGAGCGCCTGCACATCGGCTATGTTTTCGACGTCCTGCCGCAAGTCGTGAGAGCTGTTTGTGCTGCATTCTTGAAGAGCGGGGTTAGGTGTGAAACCTCGACACTCAACACCTCGCCAGGAACAAATCGGCATAGCCACGGTTTGGTTCTACACGTCAAACCGCGAGGAAATCCTATGGATACTGATGTCAATTCCGAAACCCGCTCGATCTTCATTGTCGGGCTGCGCAATGCCCACGCCATGGAGAACCAAGCACTGTCAATCATGAAACCTCAGGTCAAGCGGATCGAGAACTATCCGCAGGTCGCCGACCGCCTGCAGCAGCATATCACGGAGACCGAAGGGCAGATCGCCCGCCTGGAATCCATTCTGGATGGCCTCGGTGAGGACCATTCCACATTGAAGGATACGGCTATGTCGATGGTCGGCAGCATGGCCGCGATGGGACATTCCGTAGCCGGCGACGAAATCCTCAAGAACAGCTTCGCCAATTTTGCATTCGAAAATTACGAGATCGCCGCTTACAACTCGTTGCTCGTACTCGCCGAGGCCGGAGGGTTTGGTCAGGCAACCAACTCTCTTCAGCAGAATCTCAGCGAAGAAGAGAAAATGGCCGACTGGTTGAAGCAGAACCTGCGCGGCGTCACCTTGCAATACGCCAGGCTGCGTGAGGCGGGAGAGACCGCCAAGAGTTAGGCCGCCCCGCTGGCCGAGAGGAATTTCTGGCAACCACCCCAGTCGAATTGACGGGGTGGTTGCTTTTTTTCAGAATGGACAGTGCTGCTGAGACTGCGCGCCATGCCGTTGGCCTGACACGCTTCATGGAGCCCGAAGAACCGAACGGATTCAGAGCGAAGAATCGGAACGGACCGGAGCGCCTCGGTTCTAATGACTTGAGCGCCGCGATCACATTTGTCTGCGGAAGGTTGCGGACTCCTAGCCGACTTCGATGTTCCAACCGCGAGGCGACCCGCGGTTGGAATAGCCACGAACGACCGCAGCGCTATCACGTCGTTTCGGGAGACTCGTTCGATTTGGGAGCCTCGTCGGTCTCCGGCAAACGATCGCGAATGGCTTCCTCGGTCTTGCTTGCCGTCTTTTTCACGACTTTCTCGACGCGGTCGACCAACGTGTCGGCGTCGCCGCTGGAACCCTGTCGGTCAGCCTCTTCCTTTACAGTCTCATATGCTTCGGCGGCGACCTGCTTGGCTTGCTCCACGCCTTCTTCAAAGACTTCTTCGGCACTGTCACGAAGCTTGTCGCGGTAAGGGCCGAGTTGCGCGTCTTCCGCGGCGGTGTGAGGCAGCATCACGCCGATGGCTGTGCCCACGGCAAGGCCCACCGCGGCCATTGCCAGAGGTTCGCGCTGGAACAGGTCCTGCGCCGACTGCCGCACCTGCCCCGTGATATCGGTGGCGGCCGAGCCGACCTGCCCGGCTGTGCTTGTCAATCTTTCTTTGGCGCCGCTCGCAATGTCTGCCACAGCCTCAGTCGCACCCCCTGCCACGGACGCAACCGAACGAGCGGCATCGGAGAGCATGGAGCCGGCGGAATCTTCGCCCTCGGCACCGTACTCATCGCCGCGTGAGTCCTGCCAGGCCCCGCCCAAGCCCCCCTGGTCAGAGAAGTTTCGGGTGCCGTCAGGCTCCCTGCCGGTCGAATAGGCACCAAGTGCTGAACTGTCTACCGACGTGCCCTTGCCAAGCATCAGCCAGGCCAGGCCCGCGCCAACCAATGTAAGCGGCAACGGATTGTCCCTGACCTGAGTCTTAAGATTGCTGAGCATGGCGGATCCCTCGCCGCTGAACATCCCGGTGAATTCGTCGATCAGTTGGCCCGGTGTCATCTTGCTGCGAATCGAGTCTGCGGTATCTGCCACTCTGGCGCGCGCAATATCAGCATCGCGTTCCAACTCGGCTGCGGATTTGTCGGTCATCTTATCTGTTCCTTGATCACGCGTGCGTCGCGTTTAAGTTGGTCTTGTGTCCGGTCGGGGGTCAACTCTGAGGGAGCCATGCTTGCCTTGCCGGAGCGCAAGAGTATGACGCCCAGTACTGCCACCACGACGCCGACGAGCAGCGAGGACCATCCGGCTCCCAGCCCGGCGCTCGCCAAGGCAATCACCAGCGCCTGCAAAAGCACCATCAGGGCGGCGAGCAGGCAAATGGCGCCTCCCATTACTTCCACGGCGCCGGCGCCGGCCTTGCTTACCTTTTCCGACATTTCAGCCCGCAACAGCCTGCTTTCGGTCTGAAGCAGTGTTGTGACCTGCTGTGCCAGATCGCTGACAAGGGTTGTCAGGCTGCGAGTGTCCTGATTGTCAGTCATGGGTTTCGCTCCAGGCTTGCATTGGCCCAGTCATCGCCGGACTGATCGGATCCTAGCGGGGCCGGCTCACCGGCCTCTGCCGATCGCCATCCGAACTCATTCGAGCTAGGACCCGTCTCGGGCGCCCGGCCTGTTCCCGACTGGCCCGGTGCTCCGGTTTGGGCAGAGGGTGGCGAGCTCTTGATGAACCGTCCCAACGCCAGGCCTGCCAATACCGAACCGGCGATCAGCGCCCCCGAGTTTTCGCGGCCGAACGACTGAATTTCGCCAAGCACCTCGTCGAACGGTTTATCCTTCAGGGAGGAGGAAAGCCGCTCGAGCCCGCCTGCGGCGTCAAGGGCGAATTTCGAAGCGGTCCGTTGATCATTGTTGGCAAGATGCTCGCTTGCCGCGCGCAATGCGCCGCTGAAGGCCTTGAGATTGGCGCTCACGTCGCGCTGCGTTCCCTCCGCCTTGTTGAACAATGCTTGCTTTGCTTCCGAAGCGTAATCTCCGGCTTTCCTGGTGATCTCGTCACGCGCATCGTGGAGCGCTTCCGTCGCGGTCTGCTTTTCCCGTTGTAGTCTTTCCGAAAGCTCGCTTCTGGCGGTCTCGAAATCGGCCGTCTGACGGCCCTGATCGTCCTGGTCCTGCATGGTGTCTCCTAGTGGAATCCGAGGAAGGAGAGGATTGCAAGCACGACGACGACGAGGCCGATGAGATAAATAACACTGTTCATGGCGCAATCTCCTCCACTGCGCACCGAACTTGCCTGTGCTTCCCGTGTTCCCTCTGACGTCATCTTTTTTGGTAAGCGAAGCCTAACCAGCCTCGAGACGGGATCTTGTCCTGTGCCGATGGCGGTGAGCGCGCGGTTGGAAATGATACGGGACCGGACTCCGGTGCGACTTGCAGGTCGAGGCGCAGGTCCGCTCCGGCAGATATTCGCGCTGCATTGGCCGGAATTTTTCCGCAGTGCTTTGACTGGGCATTATCGCAGGGGGACCTGCCTGCGACCTACCATTCGATCGCAGGCCGCGCGATCATCAGCCAGAAAATCCCGAGTACCGCGGCGAAGGCGGGGAAGCCGAATGCGAACCACATCCAGAAAAGCCGGTGATAGCGCGCCGGCAACGGTGCGCCTCCAGCGGCGGCTTGCGATGCCAGCTTGCGCATCTCCATTTGCATCCAGACGACCGGGAGCCAGAACATTCCGGTGAAGATATAGAGCGCGATCGAAAGTACGATCCAGCCCTCCGACAGCGAGTAGCCTGCCTGCCAGGCGAGCGCGGCTCCCGTCAAAGGTTGCGCGACCACGGCCGTCGCTGTGAAAAGGAAGTCGGCGACGACGACGATACGCGCCACCGCCGCAACCGTCGCGACATTGCCGGTCCTGTGGGCGAGCAGCATGAAGAAAGCGATGCCGGCGCCGGTGCCAAGCAGCACGGATGCGCCGATGACATGCAGAAATTTCAGCAAGAAATAGAGCATCAACGCTCCTCCAGCACCGCCAAGGCCACAAAGTGCATGACCAGGATCGGCAACACCTTGAGGAACGGCCCAAGCGGTTCGTTCCACAGCTCTGGGCGCAGGAAACTTCCGACGGCCAGGTAGAAGAGCGAGAGCGCGATGCCGCCATAGAGGCCTTTTCGCGTCGCCGGCCGCCAGGCTGTGAGCGCGCCGATGACGATGTCGGCAAGGGCACCGGCTATCACGGTCGGCACCGACAAGATGCCGGCCCCCGTGCTTTTCATCAGATCGACGCCGCTGACGTAGCCGGTGGTCAGCGACACAATTCCCGTCATGATCCAGAAGACGGGCAGGACGACGAAGATCGCCGGCTTGATGAAGTACAGCCGGGCAAACCATTTTTCCTGCACCGTTGCCGGATTGAGCGCGAGGAAGCCCGCCAGGGTTTGCGGGCGTATGCCGGTCGCGGCGGTCCAGTCCGAGGGATCTCCAACCGCTCCTCGGGCGATCTCTCTGGCCGCGTTGGTGCGCATCGGAGGACGCCAGCCGAACATCGCGGAAAGGTCGCCGAGGCGGTAGAGAAGCCTTGCAACAGCCGCCGGCAAGACAAACCTGGCTGCCGGAGCCCAACCGAGCCATCGGCGATAACTGCCGACGACCTCGTCCATGCTCAGCTGTTCGGGACCGACAAGTTCCAGCACGACGCGAGACGGACTGGCGGGATCGAGAAGGAAGACGACGGTTGAGACCACGTCATCGAGTAGTACCACCTGGAGCCGGCCGGTGCCGGGCATGGACGGCAGCACTGGCAGCGAAGCGAGACCCCGAAACAATGCGCTGGCTCCGAAGACCGGCCGGCCGAGCACCACGGACGGGCGCAGGACCACCCAATCCAGATCAAGCGCCATAAGCGCCTGGTCGCCGGCCAGTTTCGTCGCCGAGAACGTCGAAGGCTGCGCCCGATCGACGCCTATCGCCGAGAAGTGGATCACCCGGGCAACCCCTGCCAGCGCACAGGCGAGAAAGAGTGCGGCCGCCGCATCGCGATGGACTTCGCGCGTCTTTTCGCGGGGGCTGTCCTGCAGAACGCCGACACAATTCACGACGGCGTCGACACCCCTGAGATGCGGCAACCAGTCTTCGGGCTGCAGCGCCACCGCCATGTCCAGCACCAGCAATTGGTAATTGCCGGCCCGGTTTGCGCCGGGGCTGCGGACCAATCCGATCACCTCATGCCTTTCGGAAAGAAGGCGTGCGACGACGGAGGCACCGATCAGGCCGGTGGCGCCGGTAACCAGGACTTTCACTGGACCCCATTCTCCGACGGCGGGAAAGTATCGTTCATTCCGGTTTATCGCCCTCGATACTCTCCTTCATACCGGAAAGTTCTTCCTTCGTGCACAACAACCGCGGCTGCGCTGGGTCGGAGATGTCGAGCTTGTCCCAGGGAATGCGGTACATGCTGTCACGACTGCGCAGTCGAAAGGCGTCGAGGACCGCAATGCCGATGGCCGAAGCGGACAGACGCTCGAAGGCCGCGTAGATGCCGACATGGTACTCGGTAATTACCAGGTCGTCGCCATCCGGTTCGGCGCGTAGCTCCTCGATACGGCCGATGCTTTTGCCGCGCAGCGAAAGCACATTCCTGCCAGCCAATTGCTCGAGATTGACGGTGGCCATCATCCAGCTCCCGGAATACGCCCAATGACATGATCGCGCAGCCAGTCCTGCCAGTCGAAAATCGCCGTTTCGCGGACGTCGATATCGAACTCGATGTCGACGCCGATGTCGCGCACCTTGTTCCAGGCAATGCGGTGCGGCTCGGCATGGCGCTTGCCGCCGAGCTTTGCCGCAACCCGCGCCATCCAGCGCCCGGGTCGCTCGCCAAGCCGACGCGCCAGCGTGATCGAACCGAGCTCGACCGCAACGATTTTAGGCGGCTTGCCTGGCCTGAGCTCGGCCACCAGCCCGTCTACCTTGCCGATCTTGACCTGCTCGCGGTCGACCACTTGCTTGTCCAGGATGTCGCGCAGCAACTCCATCACGTGCCTCCGAATATCTGCAAAGGAATGGTCACGATCGCGAGCACGAAACCCAGCGCGATGATGAAGATGACCGCGGCATTCGCGATCATGCCATTGCGGTGCTCGCCGACATAACGCTCGTCATTCAGCAGGAAGAGGAACGGCACCACGGTCAGCGGCAGGCTGGCCGCCGTCAGCGCCATGGAAAAAATGGTGAGCTTCAGCGGATCGAGACCCAGTGCGATCGGAATGGCGGCGAGAAAGAGCGAGATTGTGTAGACGGTGCTGAAGCCGGGATCATCGCGCGGTTTCAGGTCCTCGCCCCAGGTCCAGCCGAAACCCTGCGCCACAAGGTAGGCTTGCTGCAGGCCGATTTCGAGCGCGGCACCGAAGCAGGCAATGCCTAGTGAAGCAACGAACAGGACAAATCCCCAGAAACCGAAGATCGGAATCAGCATCAGTGGCAGTTGGTGGTAGTCATCGACCTGCTCTATGCCGTGCGCGGCCAGCACCAGCGCCGCCACAATCAGCACACCGATAGCGATTGTGCCGCCAAAACTCATGCCCAAGCCGGCAATGGCCCGATTGGCTCCGAGATAGCTCTTGTCCCACTCGTCCTCGATCGCTCCCGACGAATAGAACATGAACAGATAGGGCGAGATCGACGCACCAAGAATGCTGACCGCCATGAACCAGTAGCTGGCCGCGTCGTGATCCGGCAGTGTGGGCACGGCCCCGGCCGCGACCTGCCCCCAATCGGGCTTCAGCATGACTGCGCCAACCACGAAGCACAGCGTGACCAGCCCGAGGATTGCGACGCCTTTTTCGATGAATCCGAACGTGCCTTTCCAAAGGAACAGCCATGCCAGAAACGCGACTGGCAGCGCCCACCACTGAAAGCCGATGCCGGTGGCGAGCTCGAGCGCAATGGCAACACCGCCGATTTCGGCTGCCATGACCAGGAAGTTGACCAGCAAGGCCGCAAGCAACGGCCACAGAAAGGCATTGAAGCCAAACCGTTCCCGGATCCCGTCGGCGATGGTGTGATGGCTAACGGCGGCGAACCGGCCGGCCATCTCGACCAGGAAGATGATGCAGATCGTGCCAAGGACGACGGCCCAAATCAGCTGGAACCTGAACGCCGCGCCGGCCTGAGCTGCGGTCGCCATTGATCCGACCTCAAGAAAGCCGCCAACGCTGGTGACGACGCCGAGCGATATTTCGAGCAGCTTCTTCATGATTTCGGCGCGAAATATTTCGCGTAGGACGTGCCCAGATCGGCGGCGGCGGCCCGAAGATCCTGCTGCGCATGTTCCACTTCCGAGCGGTTACCGTTCTGCACGGCCGTCGCCGCGCGAATTACCGCTGCCGAAAGCCGTCCAACCGCCATCGTCAGACCGGCTTGCCCGCTGGGCTCAGGCGACTTGACGGACTGGATTTGCGCACCGGCATCGGCGAGCGCCTTCCCGACCGATTGCAAAGTGCGCGACGTGTATTCCGACGGGGCTCCCCCAGCGATCCAGCTCTCCAGGACCAGCGATGCAGTCTGTGTGGCGGAAGCCGCGGTTTTCGACTGCTGCTCGACCTGGTCGGAAGGCGAGCATGCCGTCAGGACAAACATTATCAGCAGCAAGCACAGGCGGTCTGGTCGAAGGCCGACGGCTGTAACGGCATTTACAATACGTGCTTGTAGCGTTGCTGCCACACGATTGTTCTCCCCGCACCAAACGACTTCGGCGCGAAGTTTGATCTAGAGCGCTGGGTGATCAGGTCAACCGAACCGCGATGAACGGCGCTGGCAGGGCGGAACAAACCAGCGATCGCCGGATTAGGGGATGAGGAGGCAAAGGCATGGACAGGGAAGAGCGTATCAGGCAGCGAGCCCATGAGATCTGGGAGCGCGAAGGCCGTCCGCAAGGACGCGAGCGCGAACATTGGGATCAGGCCGTGCAGGAGATCGAAGCTGAGGGTTCCGAGGCCGAACGCGGCCCGGTCGTGCCCGATCCAACGGTCGAGGCCGGCTCCGATCAGGAGGCACGCGGCAGCAAGCGGCGGGGGAAGTGAGGCCCGATGCCTCGTCTCGTCGCCTGGATCGTGGTCGTACTGGTCGTGCTGTTCGCCGCCTGGCTGATGCTCGGGCGCGACAGAACCGGCGGCGCAGGTCAGCCCACGCCGCACGCAATTGATCAAAATGGATAGGAGCCGACATGACGGGAACCGATACTCATCCTGAACAAGACCCGGCGGAAGGATCGCGATCGATAGTGGAAAAGCAGCTCCGCAAGGAGCAAGGCGGCGAGGGTCAAAATCGCAAAGCCGAGCCAGCTTCCGACAAGTCCGGCAGCAAGACCAAGACGCCTTTGGAAGCGCGCAAGAAAGGCTCAGGCTTGGATTGAGCCGGCCGACGGCGGGCTCACACTGCCGTTTGCCTCGAAATAATGGGGATAGCGCTCCTGGACGATTTCGAGCACCTCGAAGATGCGGCGAAGATGCGTTCGCATCGCCTCTTCCGCCGCAAGCGCGTCGGCCTGCTCGAGCGCATCGACAATCCGCCGATGCTGGCCGAGGACCACCGACATGCTGTCGAGGCGCGGAAAAGACAGGAAGCGGAAGCGGTCCATGTGCAGCTTCGCCGCGCTGATGTCGGCCCAGATGCCGGGGAACCCGGCATGGCTGGCGATGTGCTGGTGGAACAGCTCGTCCGACCTGAAGAAGCGCCTGTCGTCCGCGATGGAGGCGAACGTCTCCTGGACCGCCAGTTCGCCTTTGAGCATGGCAAGCAGGTCGGCACGGCGCGGGTTCTCGACCGCGCGCTTGATCAGGCCGACTTCGAGCGATTCGCGCAGGAACTGCGATTTCTCAAGATCGGCGATCCGGAGCGGCGCCACCATGCTGCCGCGCTGCGGATAGATGTCGATCAGGCCAAGACCGGCCAGCCGGGCGAGCGCCTCCCTGACCGGCGTGCGGCTCACGCCAAGGGCTTCCGACATCGCCTTTTCAGAAATCAGCTCGTGCGGCTTCAGGCGGAAGGTCAGGATCTGGTCGAGCAGAACCTCGAACGTCCTCGCCGCGACCGACGCGCCGGGGCCGGTTTCGCCCAACCGCCCCTCAGTGATGGTCCGCATTCCCAAAAGCCCTGCCATCGGCAATCCCCTTAAGCCTCTGCAGTTTCAAGCCGTTCATGAAATGCCTGCGCAAGCAGCAGCGCCGGCATTACTCCTTGCGCGGAGAACCGCCGATGCGCGCCAGCAGCCCGCCATCGACGCGCACGACCTCGCCGGTGACGAAGGAGGCATCGTCGGACAGCAGGAAGGCAACGACTGCGGCAATCTCTTGCGGCCGGGCGGTACGGCCGAGCGGATGCATGTCGTCGAGGATGCGCAGGATCTCGTCGGGCTTATCGTTGAGCTTGACCGCATCCCGCAGCATCGGTGTGTCGACGGCTCCCGGAGCGACGGCATTGACGCGCACGCCGAGCGGCGCATAGTCGACGGCCATCGATTTTACCAGGCCGATCAGGCCGTGCTTGGCCGTACTGTAGGCCAGAACCCCTTCCTGGCTGGCCAGGCCCTGCACCGAGCTCATATGGACGATGGCACCGCGGCTTTGCCGCAGCAGCGGCATCGCCGCGCGCGACAGCAGATAGGCAGCCTTGAGGTTGACGTTCATCACCTCGTCCCAAAGCGCCTCATCCGTGGTCTCCACCGTTCCGTAACGCTGGATGCCGGCATTGTGGGAAAGCATGTCGAGCCCGCCTAACGCGGACCGGGCAAGCTCGACGGCGCGGCCGCAGGCTTCAGTGTCGGCGGTTGAGCCAAGCACGGTGCGCACGGTCACGCCGCGCGCCGAAAGCTGCGCCGCGACCTCATCCAGCTGATCGCCCGCCCGGTCGAACAGGATCAGATCGACGCCTTGCTCGGCCAGCCTTTCAGCGACGGCACGGCCGATGCCCATGGCCGCCCCGGTGACCAGTGCGCGTTTTTTGAATTCAGCCATTTATCCTCCCAAGAACAGTGGCCGATCGATTACCATGGTAGTCCATCGGCGCCATTTGACGCGCTCTTTTCCGCGGAGCCGGCCCAAGCGTGTCCGGCATCATGCCGATCGTTCCATGAAAGCCAGCGTTTCCGCACGCGTCGGTGCGCCAAGACGTCCGCCAAAGCGCAGGCATTTCAGGGCGGCGGCGGCGCTGGCCACTGCTATGGCCCGCTCTTCGTCCCAACCTTCGGCCAGACCGAGGGCGAAGGTGCCGTGAAACACGTCGCCTGCCGCCAGTGTGTCGACGGCTTCGACCCGCGGCGACGGCAGATGACGGACGTTGCTGCCCGGGTGCCGGAACGCGGTGCCGTTCGCCCCATCGGTGACGGCCATGAAGGCGCCGGTCCGTTCGCCGAGAATGGCGACGGCGGAATCGGCGGATATCTCCGGACCGCAAAGGATGCGTGCCGCCGGCAGCGAAGCAACAACATGCGATGCGAGCGGCAGCAGCCGGTCGAGCACTGGTCGCGACGCGACATCGGCGTCAAGGACCGCCGGAATGCCGTATTCACGAGCTTTCGCCAGCGCCAGGGCGGCGGCTCCGGGCCAGCGGACATCAACCAGCACGGCGTCGAAGCGGGAAAAATCCGCCGGCGGAAGACGGTCCGGATCGGCTTGCGTGACGGCATCGTAGAACGGTACGATCATACGCTCGCCGGCGGCATCGACCAGGATCGTGGCAATGGCCGAGCGGCCACCTTCAACCCTGCGCACCAGCGAACAGTCGACCCGCTCCGCCTCCATCTGGCCGATGACATCGCGGCCGACGGCATCGTCGCCGACGCTTGCCCATAGCCAGACCTGCCCGCCCTGGCGGCTGGCCGACGCGGCGGCGCTTGCCGCCATGCCGGCCGCGATCTGCACGGCCTCGGTTGGCAGGAACTTGCCGGCGCCGGAGGGCAGGACATCGAGGCGCAAGATCGTGTCGTAAGTGAGCGCGCCGACGCAGAGCAGGCGGGGTGCCGTCATTGCAGCCGGTAGCCGCGCTGATGGGCAATCGCCATCATCACGCCTCTCAATTCGGCAAGGCCGCGAAGACGGCCGATCACGGGGTAGCCGGGATGGGTGTGCCGCGCAGCGTCATCGATCAGCTCGTGGCCATGATCCGGGCGAAACGGCAGCAGCGCCGCCTGTTCGCCGGCGTCGCGGCGGCGTTGCTGCTCGTCGAGCAAGATCGAGACCACCGACACCATGTCGACATCGCCGCTCAGATGCTCGGATTCCATGAACGAGCCGTCCGGATCCTTGCTGACGTTGCGCAGATGCACGAAGTTGATCTTGTGCGCAAAGCGCCTGGCGATGGCGGGCACGTCATTGGCCGGGTTGGCGCCCAGCGACCCCGTGCACAAGGTGAGGCCGCTATTGGCCGATGGCACCGCGTCCAGGATAAAGGCGATGTCGTCGGCGTTCTTGACGATCCGGCACAGGCCGACGAGATCGCGCGGCGGATCGTCCGGATGGATCGCCAGCGTGACGCCTGCCTCTTCGGCGGCCGGCAGTACGTTTTGCAAGAAGCGGACGAGATTCTCGCGCAGCCGGTCGTGCGACAGGCTCGACTGCTCGGCCACCACTTCGCGCAATTCCGCTATGTCGTAGCGCTTGAAAGCGCCCGGCAGGCCGGCCATGATGTTGGCAAGCAGACGCTCTTTTGACGCACCCAACGTCGTCTCGAACCATTCGCTCGCCCGCTGGAGAACATCGGACGCATAGTCGCGCTCCGATCCCTTGCGCTGCAGCATGTAGCAATCGAAGGCGGCAAGCTCGTGCATGTTCATGCGGAGCGCCCGTCCGCCGCCCGACAGCGGCGCAGCCAGGTCGGTCCGGGTCCAGTCGAGGATCAGCATGAAGTTGTAGCAGACCGTGCGCACACCGCAGGCACCGAGATTGCGTAAGGTCTGCCTGAAATTGTCGTAGAGCCGGTCGAGATCGCCGCGGCCGAGCTTGATATCCTCGTGCACGGGGACGCTCTCGACGACGCTCCATTTCAGGCCCATCGCCGGATCCGCCTCGATCAGCGCCTGGCGCTGCCTGATGGCGTCGATCGGCCAGACTTCGCCGTAAGGGATGTCGTGCAATGCCGTCACGATGCCGGTCGCGCCGGCCTGCCTTGCATGGGCAAGCGTTGCCGCGTCGCTCGGGCCAAACCATCGCCACGTCTGCTCCATTCGACCTCCAGCTGTGGAATTCTCCGAGGGACCGCTAGTGTATTGGATGCTACCATGGCAGTCAATTGCCCGCAGTCCAGTGCCTGTGTCGGCGTTCGGGCGGCCGCTCTTTGAAAGATTACAACGATACGTGGCGTTCAGATTGAACGGCTACGCAAGATCCGCGTTTCGGCCGGCCCAAATCGCGCCGCGTTCGAACATCGTGCGCATTTGTGGCACGGTGAACTCGTCAGCGGTGTGGCCGAGCGCGCTGTAAAAGACGCGGCCCTTGCCGTAGCGGCGCTTCCAGACAACCGGCATGACGACGCCGGCGATGAAATCGAGATGCTCGCCGGTGAAAGTAGTCGTCGCCAGCACCTCGTTGGTCGGATCGACATGCATGTAATACTGCTCTGAACGGTAGGCGAAGCCGTCGATGCCCTGCATGACTGGATCGTCTGGCCTGGTGATGTCGACGTGATAGTCGATGATGTTGCCGGGATGGGCGACCCACTGGCCGCCGGTCATGAACTGGTATTCCGGCTCGTTGCGGAAGCTGTCGCACATCGTGCCGTGAAAGCCCGCAAGGCCGGTGCCGGCCCCGACGGCGCTGGTCAGGTTTTGCAGCTCCGGCTTTTCGATCGTCGACATGGTGATCACCGGGACAATGAGATCGAGCTTGCCCAGCTGCGGATCGGCAAGCGCCGAAGTCCCCTGCTCCAGCTGCACGTCGAAGCCGTTGCCGGCCAGCATCTCCTTGACGATTTCGGCGCTTCGGGCCGGGGTGTGACCTTCCCAGCCGCCCCAGAAAATCAGTGCCGTCTTGCTCATCGCATTATTCCCTATTCCAGAATTCCGAAAGGCAGGTCGGCGCGCATCGGCGCCGGCCGGGCGCAGCCATATCTCAGGTCGATACGCTGCCCTATCTCTGCTGAAGAGATGATCGATTCCATGATTTCCAGGACATGGAGGGAAAGATCGAGACTAGCACGGTGCTGCCTGCCGGAGACGATCGCCTGCGCCATGTCGGCAAGGCCGAGGCCCCGGTAATTGCCGTCGCCATAAGAATGGATCTGATCGGCCACCGTCCAGTCGCCCTTGCGCAGGCTGGTCCTGATGTCGCCCTGGAACTGATTGGGATCGGAGACGATCATCGAGCCGGTGGTTCCGTAAAGTTCGATGTGATTGTGTTCATGCTTCCAGACGTCGAAGCTGGTGGTGATCGACACCGCCGCGCCATTCTCGAATGCGAGCAGGCCGGAAATATGGGTCGGCACCTCGACCTGGATTGTTTCGCCCTGGCGCGGTCCAGAACCGACGGTGCGGGTGGCATATGATGACTTCGCCTGCCCGGTCACCGATTTTGCCGGACCCAGAAGATTGACCAGGCAGGTCAGATAGTACGGTCCCATGTCGAGCATCGGCCCACCGCCGGGCTGATAGTAGAAATCCGGATTGGGATGCCAGAGCTCGTGGCCGGGCACCTGCATGAAGGCAGAGCCGGCGACAATGGTGCCAACCGTATCCTCATCGACCAGCCGCCGCGCCGTCTGGTGGGAGCCGCCAAGAAAGGTGTCGGGTGCGCAGCCGACACGCACGCCCTTTTCGCGCGCGGCCGCGACGAGCCGCTCGGCGTCGCTGAGCGTCGTTGCCAGCGGCTTCTCCGAATAGACGTGCTTGCCTTGTCCGACAGCCTGCAAGCCGACCGGCACATGATGCTGCGGCGTCGTCAGATTGAGCACGATCTCGACGCGCGGATCGGCCAACAGCGCGTCGACCGGCATGGCAGCCAGGCCGTAGGCCGCTGCCTTGGCCTCGGCCGCCGTCCGATTGATGTCGGCGACGCCGACAATGTCGAGCACCGGAAATTGTGGCGACGCCTTCAGATAGGCATCCGAAATGTTGCCGCAGCCGATAATGCCGACACCGATCCTCCGCATGGGCTTCTCCTCAAAAGGCGGCATTGATGAAACAGCAGAACTCGTTTGTCACCCCCCTTTCAGCCAGACGACGTTATCCCGTGACAAGGATATACCTCGAGAGCCTCAGAACCGCCGCTCGATCACAATCGCGCGCCCATGCGCGAGGCGCTTGCTTTCGAGATCGAACGGCCGGTACTCAGCAACATTGCTTCATGTAGTTTGCTCGACATTCTTGATGCCGGCTTTGAGCACAGCACCGATTTTCACCCGTAGAAGGACGCACATGATCCGCCCACAAGGAACCATCGCACCGATCCTGACGCCGTTCGAAAACGACGGCCGCATTGCCCGCGACCTCTGGATATCACACGCCAAGTGGGTGCTGGATCAGGGAGCGCATTTCCTGTCACCGTTCGGCACGACAGGCGAGGCGTTGTCCGTCTCGTTGCGCGAGCGCATGCAAGCGCTGGAGTGGCTGGTCGAGGCCGGCATTTCGCCGGGCCGTCTGATGCCCGGCACCGGTGTCACAGCACTTGCCGAAACCGTCGAGCTGACGGCGCATGCGGTCGGTCTCGGCTGTGCAGGGGTGATGGTGCTGCCGTCGTTCTTCTATACGGCCGCCGGCGACAACGGCCAGGCCCGCTACTACAGCGAGCTGATCGGACGGGTGGCGAACCCGGCGATGAGAATGATCCTCTACCATATCCCGCAGAATTCCGGCGTGGCGGTGAGCCCGGCGCTGACTGCCCGGTTGAGCGAAGCGTTTCCGGATGTCGTGGTGGCTTACAAGGACAGCGCCGGCGATTGGAACAACACCGCGGCGGTGATTGCGGCAGCCCCAAGGGTCGCGGTGTTCCCGAGCTCGGAAGCACAGCTGACGAAAGGCCTCGCCAACGGTGCTGCCGGCTGCATCTCGGCGACAGTCAATCTGAATGCCGCAGCGATCCGGGCCCTCTACGACGCAGCGCTGGCGGGAGAGGACACTACCGACGCGGACGCCGCCATCAAGGCATTCCGCAAAATCATCCAGGACGCCGGCCTCATCGCCGCGATGAAGGCAGTGCTGGCGGTACGGTCCGGCGACAGACGCTGGCTGAACCTGCGCGCACCGCATGAGAACGCGACGCAAGCCACCGGCGAAGCTTTGCTCGCCCTTCTCGGCCAGCTAGCCGACCATATCGGCCGGAGCTGACTATCGGGCCGTGTTCAGGGCGGCAGCAGCGCGTATCAGCGCCTTGAACGCATTCTCATCTATGTCTTCGCCCTCACGGATATCGATGGCGCGCCTGGTGTTGCCTTCGAGGCTGGAGTTGAATAAGCCTGAAGGGTCCGGCAGGGAGGCGCCCTTTGCGAAGGTCACTTTCACGACGTTCTTGTAGGTCTCGCCGGTGCAGATTATTCCGGCGTGCGACCACACCGGAACGCCTCGCCACTTCCACTCCTCGACCACTTCCGGGTCAGTCTGCTTGACGAGAGCGCGGACATGGGAAAGCGTCTTGCCTCGCCAATCGCCCAGCTCACTGATCCTCGCATCGATCAGCTGAGAGGGAGAGCTCTCTGCATTTCCTTCCATAGAGCCACTCTTCATCATCATTGTCGCTTTCCCTTGGGTTGTTGCCGCTCGCCCGTCACATGAATACCGCTGGTCGGCACCAGGTTTGCGGGGATGACTGGCATTCCACTCACATTCGCTCGCCAGGCAACTGGCTGGCTTGCTGTACCCAGTCGGTGAGTTGAGCTTCGTCGAGCTGGTCGTCCTCGCGGATGTCGAGGTAGCGCACGTCCTTGTGCTTGGACTCGCCGGGTGGGACGGGACGCAGCGACGCGCCGCGGAAGAAAGCCAGCTTGATGTACTTTGTGAAGCAATGGAAGTTGAGGAACCAGCTTTGGCCCTCTACGCCATAGAAGGGCGAGTTCCATTTGACGGCCTTGCGCAGGTTGGGAACGTTGCGCTCGATGAGTGCGTCGAGGCGGCGCCCGACATCGCGTTTCCAGCCCGGCATGGCCGCGATGTAGGCCTGCACAGGAGCGTCACCATGACCCTTCGGGATCTGCGGGTTGCCGCCTGCGAGGAGGACCGGCTTGGCGGCTGCACGCTTGGCGGCGGGCTTCTTCGCGACCGCCGCTGACTTGATGGACGTCTTGTCGGCCATGCGTTCACTCCAATGCGCCGGTGCCCCCTGCGCTGCGCCACTTGGGCGCGTAAGGCAGCACGAACATGTACAGTCCGGTAAGCAGGAGCAAGCCGAGTGGAAACAGCGGCAAGAGGTACACCCAGTAGGCGGGTTCCTTGCCTACTCCCAGGCTGATGAAGATGGCGGCGACGACCGCCGCAAAGATAATCGACAGCCAGCGGTGGATCTGCCGAACCCATTTGTTCCAATCCATTGAGACCTCCTCTGAAGACGAACCGAGCGGATCGGCGGCCCGTTTGGCGGCTCTCGCCGGGCAGCCACGCCACCGAACGCGTGCTTTACCGGCGTGCCAGCTGGGTGATTTGAACGAGATTGCCGCAGTTGTCGTTCAGCTGGGCGATGGTCGAGCCGGTTACCTCGGTCGGCGGCATCGTGAACTCGGCGCCGCGCGCTTTGATGCGCTCGTAATCGCTCTTGACGTTATCGGTGAAGAACATGACCGCGGGCTGGCCCTGCTGGAAAATGGCTTTCTGGTAGGCCTTTGCGGCCGGGTTGTCATTGAGCGCGAGTTGCAGCTCGGTCCCGTCCGGCTCGTCGGGTGATGCGACGGTCAGCCAACGAAACGGCCCATTGCTGAAATCGGCCTTTTTCGCAAAGCCAAGCGTTTCGGTGTAGAAACCCAGAGCCTTTTCCTGGTCATCCACGTATACTTTTGTCAACTTGATCTTCATTGCCTTGCCTCCATTATCGCCCCGCCAACTGCCGCTCTGTAACAGAGTCCCTGCTTGAATAGCGCCCGCGGATCTCAGTCCGTCCGAGCCAGAACCTGCTCCAGATCGTCAAAGAATCTCGGCCAGCCGACTTTGGCACCCCGGAAGTAAGGCTGCTGATCCGGCCGGAAGCCCGACTGTTCCATGCGCAAGCGGGCTCCGGTGCTCGTGGGGGTGAGGGTCCAGGAGACGACACTCTTGAGATCCTTGGTATCCCACGTGTAAGTCAGCGTTCTGTTCGGCTCGACCGTCTGCACCTGACACTCGACAGAGCCCCAGTCTGCGTGAAGAT
Organism: Mesorhizobium sp. ISC25; assembly: GCF_042295465.1. Taxonomy (NCBI): domain Bacteria; kingdom Pseudomonadati; phylum Pseudomonadota; class Alphaproteobacteria; order Hyphomicrobiales; family Phyllobacteriaceae; genus Mesorhizobium; species Mesorhizobium sp. ISC25. The sequence goes on from NZ_CP135441.1 coordinate 3,276,643, forward strand.
TGAAGCGGTGGTTCGCGACAGGTTTGAAGTCATTTTTCATGAGCCACTCCTCGATCAAGTGTGGTTGCGTGAGCGCGCGCCAGATCTTCTCGGGCGGATAAGCGATTTCCCGTTCGACAATGACGGAGAGCGTTTCGGTCGCCATTTCGTTCACTGGTCCATCCTTTTGAGCAGGTCTTCGAGGTCGTCGAACCGGCTCTGCCAGAACCCGGTCATCTGGCTTGTCCAGTCGATCAGGGGGGCAAGCGCAGCAAGCTGCGCGCTATAATGGGTCTGTCGCCCTGCATGGCGGTCGCGCACGAGCCCGGCCTGCCTCAAAACGCCGAGATGTTTTGACACGGCCGGTTGCGAGATCCCGGCCTGAGCCGTCAGAGCCCCGACCGTCTGCTCTCCTTCGCGACACAGTCGCTCAAAAATAGCGCGCCGAGTCGGATCAGCAAGCGTTCTGAAGAGCACATCGTGAGCGTTTGGCATTGAGATCGATAACCCTTCGGCTATTGATCGATGTATAACCACCGGGATATGCATGAGTCAAGCGGGAAGCGGCGCAATTCTCGTTGCAGGTCACCTGCTTCGCTCACGCAGCCGGTTGCTCATTCACCGTACTCTGCACCGGAATTGTCACGCGTAATGCGCTACATGACCATCTACATGGTCAGGAGCTGAGATGGACGCGGTCAATCTGGCGGACGCCAAGGCACATCTGAGTGAGCTCGTCGACCGGGTCGAGGCTGGAGATTCGATCGACATCACCCGGCGTGGCAAGCCGGTCGCTAGGCTCACGGCCGTGGACCGCCCTCGCAAACGGATCGACGCCGTCCTGCTCCAATCCCTGACCGCAACCATGCCTCTGCAGGCTCAGGCTGCCGCCGATCTGGTGCGATCGATGCGAGATGGCGATCGCTATTGATGCTCTATCTCGATACTTCGCTGATCGTCGCGGCGCTATCCAACGAAGCCATGACCGCGCGCGTTCAGGGCTGGCTGGCGGAGCAGGACCCAGCGCAACTTGTGATCAGCGACTTGACCATCATCGAGATGTCCTCCGCCATGACGATCAAGCTTCGGACCGGACAGATCGACCTGGAGCAGCGCGCAGCAGCGCTCGCGATTGTTCAATAAGCTGGTCGCTGAGAGCTTCACCGTGCTGCCGGTGACGGGCGGGTATTTTCGGGTCGCCGCGAAATTCGCCGATCAGCATATGCTCGGGCTTCGTGCTGGCGACGCCCTGCACCTCGCGGCGGCATCGGAGCATGGCGCCACGGTGTGGACCCTCGACCAGCGGCTCGTCGAGGCAGGACCGATTCTCGGCGTACCGACGCAGTTGCTGGCATGATCAAGGCCTCTCCCCCAAAATGAACATACCCCAAGCTGCGAAAACCGATTGGCTGCGATCCTTGACCTTGACGCCTTCTGGATATACATTTTTTCCATCGTATATCCAGCAGAGGCAGTGACATGCAGGTTGCCAAATGGGGAAATAGTCTTGCGGTCCGCCTTCCCGCCGCTGTGGTCGAAGCGCTTGAACTCAGGGAAGGTGATGAGATCGAAATCCATGTCGCTGACGCCCGCCAGCTTGGCGTTGCGCGGAAGCCCGGGCGCGAGGAGTTGCTGAAGCGTCTCCGCGCCTTCCGCGGTCGGCTTCCCGCTGACTTCAAATTCGATCGGGACGAGGCGAATGCCCGTTAGTTTTTTCGATACCAATGTCCTTCTTTATATCGCGTCAGGCGATACGGCGAAGGCGGATCGGGCCGAGGCGGTTATCGCTGCTGGCGGGGCGATCAGCGTGCAGGTTCTCAACGAACTCACCAATGTCGCGCGTCGGAAGATGCAAATGTCATGGGACGACACGCATGCGCTGCTGACCATGCTGCGCGGCCTGTTGACGGTTCATCCGCTCACGCTCGAGACCCACGAAACAGGATTGAGGCTCGCCGAGCGGTACGGCCTTTCCACCTATGACGCGATGATCGCCTCCGCAGCGATTCACGCTGGCTGCGACACACTTTGGTCAGAGGACATGCAGCACGCAATGGCGCTCGAGGAAGGCTTGCGCATCGTTAATCCCTTTCGCGTTGCGAGTTGATCGAGCTCATTGAAGGGAGCTGGCCGGGAGCGAACTGGCGGCTTTCGGCCTTGCCGAGCCGCGCTTCGGCACGGAGAGCGATGCTGTCAACCACAAGCGTCTGCGCGGGCGAGGAGAAAGGCCGCCTCGCGTACGTTGCGGGTGAGCTTGGCCGCAGCCTCGAATTCGGCGCGGGCCTCGGCCAGCCGGCCGGCCCGAAACAGAAAATCGCCCCTCGCGGCTGGCAATGGCGCATAATTGCGCAGGGCGGCGGCGTCGGCAATCTCGTCCACCAGCCGCAGGCCCGCTTCGGGCCCGAAAGCCATGCTGTGGGCGACCGCTCGATTGAGATCGACCACCGGCGATGGCATCACTGCTCGCAGCCGGTCGTAGAGCGCTGCGATGCGGGGCCAATCGGTATCGGCCGGACTGCGCGCCCGCGCATGGCAGGCTGCAAGCGCGGCTTGTAACGCATAGGGGCCATCGCCCCCGAGAGCTTCGGCGCGGGCCAGCGCGTCAAGGCCTCGGCGGATCAGCAGTTGGTCCCAGCGTGCGCGGTTTTGCTCGGTCAGGGTCAAGAGGGCGCCGTCCGGCCCGATGCGTGCGGGCAGGCGCGACGCCTGGATTTCCATCAGAGCCAGCAGCCCGAACACCTCGGCATCCTCGGGCATCAGCCCCGCCAGCATGCGGCCCAGCCGTTGTGCCTCCACGCACAGGCCCGGCCGGACAAGGTCGTCGCCGGCCGTGGCAGCATAGCCTTCATTGAAGATGAGATAGATGACCTCCAGCACCGAGGACAGACGCGCCGCACGCTCGGCGCCGCGCGGCACCTCGAAGCTGAGCCCGGCCTTTCCGATCGTCTTCTTCGCGCGGACGATGCGCTGGGCGATCGTCACCTCGCTCGACAGGAAAGCACGGGCGATCTCGTCCGTCGTTAGGCCGCCGATGACGCGCAGCGTGAGCGCCGCGCGGGCGTCGGCCGAAAGTATGGGGTGACAGGCTGTGAAGATGAGGCCCAGCAACTCGTCGCCAAGATCGTCGTTCATGGCCATTTCGTTTCCCTCGGCCGTACCGTCGCACTCGCCGTCCAGCTCCCGCGCGATCTCCTCATGCTTGCGCTCGCGCATCTTGTCGCGACGGATCGCGTCGATGGCGCGGCGTTTGGCGACCGTCATCAGCCAAGCGCCGGGATTGGCCGGAACGCCGGTCCTGGACCATTCGGATAGGGCTATGACGAGGGCGTCCTGCACCAGTTCCTCTGCAAGATCGACATTACGCACGAGGCGGGCCAGGCCCGCGATGAGCCGGGCCCGTTCAATGCGAAAAATCGCCTCGATCGCCTGCTGCGTCTCGCCTGCAGTCATGCTGCCTTGTCGGCCAAAGCCATAATGGAGGCAGGCAGGTTGCGGCCGACAGGTTCAGTTGCCGCTGAGCTTCTCGCGCGTCCGGTCATGGATTTCCGTGACCTCCGGCGTCAGATTCCCATTGCCAATCAGCCAACTCGTACAGCGGCCGGATTTCAATCTCGCTCGGTCCCGGCATGGGATTGGGGCAGCGCTCCACCCAGGCGACCGCCTCGTCCATGTCCTTGACTTCCCAGAGCCAAAAGCCGGCGACCAGTTCGCGGGTCTCGGCGAAAGGCCCGTCGATGACCGTCCGGCGGGGACCATCGAACGCAACGCGCTTGCCCTGCGAGGAGGGCTTGAGGCCGTCGGCGTCGAGCAAGATGCCGGCATTGCGCAGCTCGTCGTTAAATCTGCCCATCGCCTCCATCGCTTCCTTCGCCTCGGGCGTGGGGAGAAAGCCCTTTTCGCTGTCCTCGGTAGCCTTCACGAGCACCATCACACGCATCGTCGGTCTCCTTGTTGAGCCGGCCTCACCGGCCGGCATCGAAACGACGAACGGAGTTTAGGAAATCGACATTGTCCTGCAAATTTTTTTCGAGGTTGAGGAGCAGGACGCCAATGGCGGCTCCCCTGGTCGGGAATTTGCGATGGCGCGATATCGAGATTGGGCGCAACGCTGGTCGCGATTGTAAGTAATTGAGTGGTCCGCCTAAACCATTTCGGGACGTTTTGAAGCCTCGCGGATCGCCTTGTGCACGCTGCGCTGCAAATCCATGAAGGCCGGGGTTTCCATGACCTCTTCCCGGCGCGGGCGCTCGATGTCGACATTGAAGGTCTGCGTGATGCGTCCCGGGCCGATCCCCATCACGATGATGCGGTCCGACAAGTAGACGGCTTCTTCCACATCATGAGTGACGAAGAGCACGGTGAGCCTGTGCTCCTCCCAGATCTGCGTCAGGAGTTCCTGCATCTGATGCCTGGTCAAGGCATCGAGCGCGCCAAAGGGCTCATCCATCAGAAGCATTTTGGGTCGATAGGAAAGAGCACGCGCTATGGCCACACGTTGCTTCATGCCGCCCGAAAGCTCAGACGGATAGCGATTGGCGCTGTGCGGGAGCTTGACCAGATCGAGATGCTCGCGCGCTATCCTGCGACATGTCGCGCGATCATGACCCGCGGCCTTGAGGGCGAACTCGATGTTCTGCTGCGCCGTCAGCCAGGGAAGCAGGGTGTAGGACTGGAAAACGACGCCGCGGTCGAGGCCCGGCTGCAGGATCGGCGCGCCATCGATGGCAAGATCTCCCGCGTCGAAATCCTGCAGTCCGGCAACGATCGACAGCAGCGTGCTCTTGCCGCAACCCGACGTGCCCACCAGCGAGACGAACTCGTTGTCGGCAAGATCGAGATTGATATCGCGCAGCACTTCCGTGCGCCGCGCGCCCGTGCCGAAGCTCTTGTGGAGACCTTTGATCCGCAGTTTGGGCAAACTCATCGGCGCGGCCTCATTGCACGTGGCCTTCCTGCCGGAACAGCACTTTTCCCAGTGCCTTCATGACCTGGTCAGTGATGAGACCAAGCACGCCCAGCAGCAGGATGTAGCCGATGATGGTGTTTGTCTGGAAATAGCGCTGGGACACGGTGATGCGGTAGCCGAGGCCTGATGTCGCCGCGACAAGTTCCGCCAACACCAGCCAGGTCCATGCCCAGCCGAGACTGATGCGCAACGTATCCCAGATGCCCGGCAAGGCGCTGGGAACCACGATGCGCGTCAGGATCTTGCGATCCGGCAGCCCGAGCGTCCTGCCAAGGCCGATGAAATCAGCGGGAACCCGCTTCACATTGTCCATGATCATCAGCACCTGCTGGAAGAAGGTGCCGATGAAGATGATCAGGAACTTCTGGGCATCGCCTGTCCCCGACCACAGGATGGAGAGGGGCACGAAAGCGACCACCGGCATGTAACGGATGAAATCCACAAGCGGCTCGATGGCCGCTTCCCAGGTCCTGAAGCTGCCGATCAGCACGCCAATCGGAATCGCCAATGCCGAGGCGATGAGGAAGCCAACGGAAATACGGTATATCGAGGTCCTGAGATCCAGCCACAGCGTGCCGTCACCCGAGAGCTTGCCGAGTTGGGTCACCACGCTTCCCGGCGAGGGCAGGAAAATTGGCTTTACCAGTCCCAGCCCCGTTGCCGCCCACCAGGCGAGGCCGAGGCCGGCAAAGACGGCCACTGCTATCATCAGGAAGCGCGAGCGTGCGATGGGCGCGCCGATCCCGGAGGATCGGCGACGGCGTGTCGGTTGTTTGGTCACCGGCCTCGGTGCTGCGTGAGACGGGCTCGTTTTGGTGGCACGCTGCTCGGACATTTGCGTCACCACCGCGAGCCGGCCCTCGTCATTTCGCGGCCTTGACGAATGACGGGTCGATCATCTGCTCCGGCGTCACGTCCGCCTGAAGCAGCCCGGCGTTCTTGGCGGCCGCTTCGACATCGGCGAATATCTTGGTGGAGAATTCGCCCATCAGCGCATCCTTGTTTTCGGCGAGACTATAGTAACGCACGCCATCAAAGGCGGTGTTGAGGTCTTCGACGCTCGAACCGACCGCCTTGGAGATGATCGCCCGGCCCTCGGGCGTGTCGGCGTTGTAGGCCTTCAGGGCCGCATCCCAGGTCTTGATCATGGCAAGCACCTGGCCAGGACGCGACTTGATCACCTCATCGCGCACCACGAACACGTCGCTGATCAGGCCGGGATCTTCGCCTGCGGTGAAGAGTAGCTTGACATCCTTGTTCTGCGCCCTGGCGGCGGTGAGATAGGGCTCATAGGTCACCGCGACCGGGACCTGGCCGGCGATCAACGCACTGCCGGCATCCGCCGCCGGCATTGGAACCGGCTGGACATCGGCGATGGACATGCCGTTCTTGGCGAGCGCGTACTTGAGCAGGATGTCGCTCGTCGTGCCTTCCTCGAAAGCGACCTGTTTGCCCTTGAGGTCGGCGACGGAGGCGACGTCCTTGCCGGCGATCATGGCGTCTGCCGTCATGCTGACGTCGAGCAGCAGCACGATCTTCACCGGCAGGCCGGCCGCAACCATGCCCATAGCCGTGTGGGTCGCGATGTTGGCGGCATCGAGCTGGCCGCTCGCCAGCGCGGCGTTGATGTCCTTGTCCTCGGCGAAATTCACGATCTGCACGTCGGACAGCCCGTTTGCCTTGAACAGGCCCTTGGCTTCGGCGACGTGCCACTGGCCGTAGCCAAGCCATGGCTCGATGCCGATCTTGAATGTTCCCGCCTCGGGCGTCGCCGGAATTGTCGTGTCGGCCGCGTAGGCCGCCGGGGCAAACCCGACGGCAGCAGCCATAACGAGTGCCCGAAATTGTCCTGTTAGGTTACGCATCATCTTGTTCCCCTTGATGATCAGGCCGCTTTTTTGAACCAAACATCCGGCCTGGTGAGAATGCGGGCTTCTGCTCTTGCGGCACCGTGCCTCGGCATCTTAGCTGTCCGTTCAACGAAAGTGCGACGACACTTCAACGTCAGCAACAGCGGATGTCAAGGCTAAATACATACATGCATATACAAGTTAGACCCCTCCTTCCGACTCTGAATCGCTTTACTGCGATCAGGTTTTTTTGGACGGAGAATACCGACTGCCAAGCGAGTAGCGGCTTCCAACGTAAGTCAGCTTGCTGATCGTGGCAACGACGGCGCCCGTCCATGTCCGGCGATGCAGAAACAGGCAGCAGCTGCCGACATCGATGCCCAGATACCGCGCCGTCTCGGCATCGGCAGGGGTCGCCGAGATGATGTGCTCGACCTCCGTCACCGGGGTTTTCTGCATCAGGTAGTCGTAGGTCGCTGTCTTGGAAAAGTCCTGCTTGTCATAGTCGGGTATCAGGCCCGGGTTTACGAAGCGCTCTTCCAGTTGCACAGGCAGGTCGTTCTCGAAGTTAACGACGATGGAATGATAGACCGACGCGCGTTTTGCGAACTCGAAAGAAAGCGCGAGCTCCTTTGTCGGCGTGATCTTTTCGAGGACGATAACCTCCGAGCGATGCCTGTTTCCCCGCGCGACAATTTCCGCCGCGATGTTGTTGATCTCGATCAGTGCGGATTGCGGTCGAGGTGGCGCGATGAATGTACCGACGCCCTGGAGCCGGATCAGAAAACCCGCAGAGGTCAACTCCCGCAAGGCACGATGGACCGTCATCCGAGAAACGCCGAGTGTCGCCACGAATTCATTTTCGGACGGCAGCTTCCGATCCTTGCTCCATCGTCCGGTTCCGATGTTCGTCAGGATGTAGTCCTTGACCTTCTCGTAAAGAGGGCTGGCGGTGTCGGGCAAAGTGATCATTTCAAAAATCCTTTCCGGCAAGGTTCGGAAATCACACGCGCCCGGCAGACCGCATCCGGATGATTGTTTTCAAGCCATCGCCCTGCCCCGCCAACAGCAGCTCATAGGCTGCGGGAACATCGTCCAGGCCAATCTCGCGGTCGATCAGTTCGACCATGGGCTCAGTCAGTTCGCCGAGCATCCGGATGGCGTCGGGAAGCTCATCGGCGAAGGCGTGGCATCCCAGCAATGCGATTTCGCGTTCAACCAGGATGTTGGGATCGATATCGAGGCGGCCATGGAATATGCCGACCATCGCAACGGTGCCGCCGGCATCCAGAACGCCGAGCAACTGGCTGAGTGCTGCGATGCTGCCGGTCGCTTCGACGGCAGCAAGCAAGGGGGCATCCGCGGTGGCGGCGGCAATGGCGTTCCGGTTCAAGTCGACGATGCTGGCGCCGGTCACCCGCGCCACCCGGGCGCAGCGGCCCTGATTGCGATCGGCGACGAGCACGGTACCTGCGAATGTCCGGGAAAGCAGCAGTGCGGCAAGCCCGCCGATAGTCCCGCAGCCGACGACAAGAACGGAGCCCGCCGTTTTCGGCAGACGCCGCACTGCATGCAACGCTACAGCTAGCGGCTCGGCCATCGCCGCGACCCGTTCGTCCAGCACGGCATCGATGATGTGCAGGAGGCGCGCGGGCAGGACCGCCTGTTCGGCAAATCCGCCGTCGCATATCTCGCCGACAAAGCCCAGCGACGTGCAAAGATGCCGCCTGCCTGCATGGCATTGCGCGCATTTTCCGCACCAGAAACGGGAATCGGCGACCACTCGGTCGCCGACGGCGACGGTGTCCACGCCCTCGCCGATGGCGATCACCGTGCCTGTCAGCTCATGGCCAGCCGTCGAAGGCGACCGGCTTATCCATTGGCCCGTGCGAAAGTTGTGAAGATCGGAACCGCAAATGCCTGCGGCATCGACCCTCAGCTTCACCCAGCCTGGCTCGGGAGCGCCTGGCGCGGCGATATCCTCGACGCGCAAGTCGCCGGGTCCATGGAGTCGCGCCGCCCTCATCATCATCGTTTCCGCTCAGCCGGCGAGATAGCGATCGCGGATCTCCGAAACCGCGTTCTCATGCGAGCTGAAGCCTTCGTAGCGGGCGAGCCTGCGGGCATGCAGTGCGAGTTCTGGATAGGCCGCCGAGGTCACATAGCCGACCGACGATCTCTTGACGAAATCCGTCACGGAAAGCGGTCCAAAGGTTCGCGCCCACCGACTGGTCGGCAGCACCGCATTGGGTCCGAGGACGAAATTGGCGAGGGTCACCGGCGTATGCGGTCCCATGAGGATCTCGGCGGCTTCTGTGATACGTCCGAGATGCGCAAATGGCTCCGTTGACAGAATCTCGAGGTGCTCCGGCGCATAATCGTTGATGAAGCGGTAGCTGTCCTCCAGCGACTCGGTCAGCACGATGCCGCCGCGCTTTCCAGTCAGCACCGCGCGCGAGAACTCCACACGCTGTTCGCTCATCCGGGACCAGTGTTCCGGTATCGCAATCAATGCGGCTTCGGCGACCTTGCGGCTGTGCGTCACCAGGTAGGCCGAGGAATCCGGCCCGTGCTCGGCTTCGATCAACAGGTCAAGAGCGGCCAGGCCGCCGTCGACGCTGTCATCGGCAAAAATAATCGCTTCGGACGGACCGGCCGGGAGACCTGTGTTGATGATCGGGGACAACACGCTCTTTGCCGCCACCACCCACGGGCTCCCCGGCCCGACGATCTTGACGGCAGGCTTCACGGTCTCGGTTCCATAGGCGACGGCGGCGACCGCATGGGCGCCGCCGCATTTATACACGGTCTCCACCCCGGCGAGGCGGGCAGCAACCAGCGTCGCGGCGTCGACGGAACCATCCGAAGTCGCAGGCGTCACGATCGCGATCTGGGGAACCCCGGCAATCACCGCCGGAACCGACGTCATCATCGTCACCGAAGGGAACGCGCCTTTGCCGCGCGGAACATAAAGCGCGACCGAAGCGATCGGTGTGTATCGGTCGCCCGCATAGGCGCCTGGCCGAACTTCCTTGAGCCACATCGTTTCCGGGCGCTGCTCCTCGTGGAAATGCCGGATGTTCTCGATGCCGAACCGGATACTCTCCACGACATCCTTCTCGACCTTATCGAATGCCGCGTCGAACTCCGCTTCCGAAACTTTCAGTTCACCGTCGGCAACATCGGCTTTGTCGAGCTCGCGTGCAAACCGGAGCAAGGCCGCGTCACCTTCATCCTTGACGGACTGGATGATTGGACGGACTTTTTCGATGAAGGAAGACAGATCTCCTTCGGCGCGTTTCAGTAAACTGGCCCGCTGATCGACACTGAGGGATGACAGGCGGTGGAAGCTGACGTCAGACATGGCGGCTCCTTTTCTTAGGACGCAATTGCGATTAGCGCTTGTCGATCACTTCTGGGACACGTCTCCAGCCCCTGAAGCCTTCAAATCGATGCGAGAAAGCCTCCATCCACGGGAATGGACTGGCCGGTTATGTAGGCTGCCGCATCCGAAGCGAGGAACACCGCGATTCCGTGCAGGTCCGAGAGATCACCAAAACGGCGCTGCGGAATCTTGGCGAGCATCGATTGCTGCCATGCCTCGTTGCTGTAGAACACGTCTGTCATCGCTGTCCTGAAATAGCCAGGCGCGATGGCGTTGACCCGGATCCCAAGATCGGCCCACTCCGCTGCAAGCGCCCGCGTCATGCCGAGGAGTCCTGATTTCGACGAGCCGTACGGCACCGCCGTGGGAATCCCGACCTCGGAGGTCAGCGAGCAGAGATTGATAATGACGCCGGGCCGTCCGGCGTCTCTCATCTGCCGCGCGGCGGCTTGGGCGCAGAAGAAGGCGCCTTTGAGATTCGTATCGACAATCCTGTCCCACAGCGCTTCATCGACGTCGAGCGAGGGCCGGACCTCTTCCACACCCGCATTGTTGACGAGAATATCGAGACCTCCGAGCAGGCTGCCGGCCTCGGCTGTCGCCGCCCGGCACCGGTCGACATCGGTGACGTCCAGGGCGATGGCGTGCGCGACCCCGCCGGCGGTGCGGATGGCGGCCATCGTCTTCTCGAGCGAGGCCACGCTGCGCGCCGTGACCGCGACGTCGGCGCCGGCCGCGCTGAGCGCCTCGGCGATGCTGCGCCCGATGCCACGGCTTGCGCCGGTTACAAGCGCCTTCCTGCCTGACAGGTCGAAGAGAGATGCGTTGCGCATGTCATCCTCCTTGGTAATGTCGCGCCTGGACCGATCGCGTCGAGACTATCCGAATGCAGCTTATCTATACAAGCATGTACATCATGGCTGTGCGCCATGCGAAACTTTGCTTGTCAGAGCGGCAGCGCATCGGCCGACATCGGACCGGTCTATGCGGTTCGCCACAGCCCATCTGGAGTTCATCGGGAGGGATAGATGAAGCGCGCAGTAGACCACGACGCGATGAGCGTGGTTGGCTATACCACCCCCTGGAGTGCCAAAGCAGGCCAGCGGATCAACCTCAGCCTGTCATGCGATCGGCCGATAAAGGCCACACGAATTTGCCGGCTCGACAAGCCGGCTCCGGAATTTCTCGCCTGGCCCATCGAAACGATAGGTGAAGCACGGCATCGGCATTTCGACCAGGGGTCGTTCCTGTTCGTGCGAGCCGGCGAACTGGCCAAAGTACAAGCCCTCCACGGCATACGTTTTGAGCTGTTCCTCACGCGCAACGAAGGTGCGCGCACGATCCTGGAGGCAGGCGCCCTCGGGCTGCGCCTCCGCGACGGCGCATTTGTCGTGGAAATCGGCGGCGAAACTCTTGTCGAGAAGAAGGCGCCAACTGGTGTGTGGCTCACTGTCGAGTTGGATCTGCGGCAGGAGCAATCGCGTCTGCTCATCAAATCCCATGATCTTCTCGCGCCTTACGAACTCCATGAACGTTTTGACCGCCCTGCGCGGAACCTCCAGGCGCACGGCATCCATTTCGGAGCAGGTGCTACCCACCACGAACCTACCCTCAACGCGAAATTTGCTGCGATCCGGCTCGACACCCCACAGGGGACTGTTGCCTGGGATTTCCCGACGCTGTTACCAACGCCGCCGATCCTGTCGTCGGACGGAGCAGATCCGCTGCTCCTAGATGTGATCAATCAGCCAGCCTTCTGCGTGACTTCGGCACGCTGGGACGGATCGAGCTTCGAGCCTCGCTTAGTGCCGTCGCACTACGACGCTATCCATTGCCACGACGACGACATCGGCCCGCTTGAGTGGCCGGTATCGCACCGCGTGACGATCCCTGAAAACGCACACCCAGGCGTCTACGCGTTCCAGGTCGAATGGGAGGGTGGCTACGAACGCGTGGTGTTCTTCGTCACCTCTTCACAGGTTTCGTCGCCGCTGTTGTATCTCGTGCCGACGGCCACCTATCTCGCTTATGCGGACGAATATCTCCCGGATCATCTTTATGAATGGAAAGGCGACGACCGGGGACATCGCTTCGCGATCGCCAACAATCTGAAATCTCTTTACGACTACCACTCCGACCTCAGCGGCGTTTCCATCTGCTCCTACAAAAAGCCGAAAGTGACGCTCAGGGACGATTACGACTATCCGCTCTGCGGCTGCCCACACAATTTGCCGGTCGATCTGCACTTCCTCCGATTCTGCCACGGCAATGGAATCGTGTTTGACGTCCTGACCGATCACGATTTGCACGAATGCGGCATAGACGGTCTGCGTCGACATCAGGCCGTCGTCACCGGCAGTCACCCCGAATATATGTCGATCGAGATGGAGCAGGCACTGCGGCAGTTTGTGGCCGAAGGCGGCAGCATTGCCTATCTCGGCGGAAACGGCTTCGCTGCCACTGTGGCTTTCAAGGACGACCTGATGGAGCTGCGGCGCTCGCCGCTGGAGGCTGGCCGCACCTGGGACGGCCCGGTCGCCGAACAGGCGCTGTCGATCACCAACGAACCAGGCGGCTATCTCCGCTCCCGCAGCCGAGGCGAATTCTCGCTGATCGGCGGCGCGATCTCACTGATGGGCTTCGAAGGCGCGCGCCCCTTCACGCGCACTGATGAAAGCCGTGAAGCAGGATGCGCATGGCTGTTCGAAGGCGTTGAAAATGCGACCTTCGGCACGGACGGCATCGTGCTGGGCGGTGCCGCGGGTTACGAAGTGGATGCGACGGATCCAGCCCTCGGCACGTCCGCTGACACCGTCGTGATCGCGCGTGCGACCGGATTTCCCGACAGCTTCTTCCAGGATCCGACGCGCTGGTATGAGGGTGGGGATACTCAACGCATCGCCCGCCGCTGCGCCGAAATGACCCTGCGAAAGCTCGCAGCAGGCGGCTTGATCTTTTCGGCAAGCTCGGTTGCCTGGTGCGGCGCGCTGCCAGCCGCAGGCGCCATGAACGATGTCGGCAGGATCACGCTCAATCTGCTCAACCGCCTCGGCGCGACGAAAGGAGAACCCAATCCAGTCGAGAAAATCTAAAGACCCGTATCCGCTTGGCGGCGCTATGCACGTCGAGTTCTGAGCCCCGGCTTCAACCGCGCAATGCGGCCGCGACAAGGCTCTGCATCGAGGTGGTCGGACGACCGATTAGCCGCCCCAGGGCGCCTCCGTCATCGAACAACGCTCCGCGTGCGGCTGCAGCGTCGGTATCGGCCAGAAGAGCAGCAAAGTCGGCCGGCAGCCCGGCCCCCGTCAACACATCCTGATAAGCGGCTTGGGAAAGATGGTTGTAGGCGATAGCCTTGCCCGACTGCCGCGAGACCTCCGCCGCAAGCTCGGCGAGCGTGAAGGCCTGGTCTGCGGCGAGCTCGTATGTTTTCCGCGCCTGGCCGTCGGTCGTCAGCACCACGGCTGCGGCCTCGGCATAGTCCCGCCGCGCGGCGGACGAGAAGCGCCCGTCTTGCGCGGCGCCGACGAAGACGCCGTGCTGCAGAGCCGCCGGAAGCGCCAGCAGATGGTTCTCGGTGTACCAGCCATTGCGCAGGATGACGGCAGGAAGGCCCGAGGCCGCGATGACCTCCTCCGTCTGCCGATGCTCGATTGCGAGCGTTGCGGGAGACGTGTCGGCGTGCAGCATGCTGGTGTAAGCGATTAGCGAAACCCCGGCGCGTTTGGCTGCCTCGATCACCGCCTGATGCCGCGGCAGGCGGCCGCTGACCTCGGTCGACGAAATCAGCAGCAGTTTCTGGACGCCGGCGAAAGCTGGGGCGAGCGTGTCGGGACGGTTGTAGTCCGCCTCTCTTACGATGACACCGCGCTCTGCCAGATCGCTGGCCTTTGCCGGATTGCGAACCGCCGCGACGATCCGGTCGGCGGGAATGGTCTTCAGCAGTGCCTCGATCACCAGGCGGCCAAGCTGTCCCGTTGCTCCAGTTATTGCGTACATCGTTCAGTCCAGTTCGTTGTTGCGTGGACCGGAGAGCCTTCGAATAGCGGCCATCGTTACCATTGGAAACCACGTATCTTGTGGTTACCACTATTTTCCGGTAACCAACTGGAAACTCCCCGAGAAGGGTGCGCGATGGTTCTCAAGACGCGAAAAAAGGTAAAGGCTCTCCCCGGCTGCCCCATGTCGAGGTGCATGGCGCTGCTTGGCGGCTGCTGGACACCCGAGGTGCTCTGGTCCCTGAGCGACGGCCCGCGTCGGTTCTCCGAACTCCGCCGCGATATCCCAGCCGTTTCGGCGAAGGTACTGACCAGCAGACTGCGAGACCTCGAGGAGCGCGGCGTCCTCTATCGCAACGTGATGGCGACATCACCGCCGACCGTGGAATATGAGCTGACCTCGTTGGGGCAGGAACTGCTTCCCGCTATCAGGTCTATTGTGGACGTCGGGTCGCGCCTGCTGCTCCGTGATTCTTCGGCTGAATGATCGTGAGCACATCGTTTGGCGGCCGGACTGCATTCGGGCTGTCCCCCGAACAGGGATGACGCTTGATGTGCCCGTTGATCTGGTGGTGGAGCAGTTCCGCCCGCCGGCAGGTCGGGCGTTTCAAATGGATGCCAGCTTCAGCCTCGGGTCATTGTTGGCGTGAACGCCCCTTCAGACCGGCCCGACGCAGCAGTTGGGAGATCGTAGAACGTGGCGAGGGTTACTTCGCCGAAGCGGGAGATCAGGAGTTGCTCCGCTCAAGCAAAGACTGGTCTAGGTGTGTTTACGGCAATCCGGCGCGCCGGAGCGATCGCCGAGGGTGAACAAGGCAGCCCCCATAAACTCGGACCTGCGCTCACTGATAGGCATCGACAGGACTGACGCAAATAGCGGGCGGGCATTTAGAGGGTGGTAATGCGCAGTGACTTGGGCCCTCCAGGAGACTAAGCTAGCATGCTTCTGCCAGCATGAAGAAAAAACCGCCGCATGCCCCGTTTTCTTGCCGTCTACACCATGAAGCCCGAAGACCTCGCCCGCTTTCGTAGCCTGCCTAAGCCCGAGCAGGATGCGATTGATGCCGTCGGCCTACAGCAGTGGGCGGACTGGGAGGAGAGAAATGCCGCATTTTTCCCCGATCGCGGCGGCATGGTCGGTAAGACGAGGCGCATTACCAGGGACGGCATCGCCGACGCCGTGAACCCTTTCTGCGGCTATATTGTCGTCGAGGCCGATACCATCGATGCCGCCGCCCGCCTGTTCGAGAACCACCCGCATTTCACGGTCTTCCCAGGAGACGGCGTGGACATCATGCCCTTCCTCACCGACCCTGCTCCGACTTGAACATCCGCTAATCGCTTGCGATTTACCAGAAGGGGCGGCCGGCAACGCAGCCCACTCGGCCTCCCCTTGCACGCCGCCAACCTGTCTGTTAAATACTGAACCATATGGTTCAGTATTTAATGCCCCACCTCGATGCCTCGTTCGCCGCGCTCTCGGACGCCACCCGGCGCGGCGTTTTGGAGCAACTCGGACGAGCAGACGCCTCGATCACGGACCTTGCCGAAAAGTTCCACATGACCCTCACGGGCATGAAGAAGCACGTCGGCGTCTTGGAGAAGGCGGGGCTCGTCACCACGGAGAAGGTTGGGCGCGTGCGGACCTGCAAGCTTGGCCTACGCGCACTGGAGGAAGAGGCGGCATGGATCGAGAGGCACCGCCAGCTCTGGGACGCACGCTTCAACGAGTTGGACAAGGTTGTCGAGGAATTGAAACGGAAGGAGAAAGTCGATGGACGAAACAAGAGCTAGTGAGCCCACCCCCATGCAGAACCGCACGATGGTGGAACGGAAGTCCGACCGGGAGCTGGTCGTTACGCGAAACTTTGACGCGCCGGCGCGCACCGTGTTCGAGGCTTGGACCAAGCCCGAGCTGTTCATGCGGTGGTGGGCACCGAAGTCGATGGGCATGTTCCTGCGTTCCTGCGAGATGGATGTTCGTGTCGGGGGCAGGTACCGTTTGGTGTTCGGTCACGATACCTCAAACCCTGACGAGTTCTTCGGTAGGTATATCGAAGTGACACCGCACTCGCGCCTCGTCTGGACCAATGACGAAGGTGGTGACGGTGGACCCATCACCATGGTGACCTTCGAGGAAAAAGGTGGCAAGACGCTGCTGGTCATGCACGAGCTCTATCCCTCAAAGGAAGCTCTCGACGCTGCCGGCACCGGGGCGGCGGATGCGATGGGCGAGACGTTCGAGCAACTGGACGAGCTTCTCGTCACGCTAGGCGCGAGCGTGCGATGGTGATGAAGTCGTCGATCTCCCGGTCGGCCGCCTGGATCTTCAACTAGGCGGAAGAGAACCCCGACGAAATCGTCGCCGCCCTCTGTGAACCCACGAGGCCAATCATCAAACTCATTGAGGTTTCGCCAACTATCGGGACCAATCGAGCGATTTTCGCACCTTGCGACGTTCGGCGACGCGCTCAGGTCATCTCAAAAAGTACCGTCACCGCCCCAGCTAAGGCATTAGCCAGAGGCCAAAGCGACCGACAAGCAACCGGTGTTGCACACACCCTGCTGCAGGCGGTGTGTTGTGAGCGCTGGCATCCACTCGATTCCTGCCGAAATTCCGGCTAGCTTGGGCGATAGATGGCTCAGTTCTGGTCGGTGAATCATAATCAGACCGCCGGTCAAGAGATTGATGGGCAGCACCTTTGGTCCCCCAAGACCGAGACCAATGGCGCGCGAAATGAGTTCTACAACAACATGCGCCGTGCGACGCCCGGCGACCCTGTCCTTTCGTATACCGATCAAGCAATTGACTATATGCGCAGGATAGCGGAATTCGCTTTCACCGCTCCGAAACCAATCGAGTTCGGAGAGACCGGAGCTTATTGGAATCAAGAGGGATGACTTCTGCCGATCTTTTGGACACCGCTTTCCCCGTCCACCCATCCGAAAACAACAACAGGGAGTCTCGGCCCGCTCCCGCCGAGGCGATATTCGCCAATCCATCTAGTTTCGGACTCAGGCAATCAGAAAGTTATCTGACAGGCATTCCACAGAAGTAATACAAATTGAAAATCGCGGCCTCATGTTTCAAAACCAGGATGGTTTCGAAGCCGTCGGGTCGCCCACGGTCCTCAAAGCGAGAATTCTAAGAGACGTTCAACAATGACCCAGCACGCAGAAAACGCTCGAATTCTCATGTACAGCCACGACACGTTCGGGCTCGGCCACTTGCAGCGCTGCCGGACTATCGCGCATTCGCTGGTCGAGGATTTCCGCGGACTTCAGGTGCTTATCATTTCGGGTGCGACTATCGCTGGCGCCTTCGACTACCGCGCCCGTGTCGATTTCGTGAAGATCCCCAGCGTCATCAAGCTGCGCAATGGTGAATACACCTCGCTGGAAAAGGACATCGATCTGCATGAGACGCTAAGGATGCGCCAGTCGATCATCCGCCATACAGCTGAGACCTTCCGGCCGGATATCTTCATCGTCGACAAGGAACCGCTCGGCCTGCGCGGTGAGATTGAGGACACGCTGTCCTACCTCAAGACGCGGGGCACCACGCTGGTGCTTGGCCTGCGCGAGGTGATGGATGCGCCGCATCTGCTCGAAGCAGAGTGGGCACGCAGGGATGTGATGCGCAAGATAGGCCTGTTCTACGACAAGGTCTGGGCCTATGGCCCGCCGGATTTCTACGATCCGTTGACCGGCTTGGATGTGCCGCCGGCTGTCAGGGCAAAGATGAGGTTCGTCGGTTTCTTGCAACGGAGCCTGCAGCGGAACGAGTTGCCCGGCCACCGGCCAGAGGGCGACTATATCCTCGTTACCACCGGTGGCGGCGGTGACGGCGCCGAACTGATCCACGACGTCATCGATGCCTATCAGCAGGATCCGCAATTGCAGCATAGAGCCCTGATCGTGCTTGGACCTTACATGCCGGCGCGCAAGCGCAACAAGCTGCTCAAGAAGGGGTCCAAGATCCCCTACATCAAGATCATCGAGTTCGACAACCGCATGGAAGACCTGATTGCCGGCGCCAAGGCGGTAGTGGCGATGGGCGGCTACAACACCTATTGCGAGATACTGTCTTTCGACAAGCCGGCGCTGATCGTGCCGCGCGTCGAGCCCCGCCAGGAACAATTGATCCGCGCTCGGCGCGCAGCCGAACTCGGCCTCATCGAGATGCTTTTGCCGGAGGAAGCCAAGGATTCCCAGCGGTTTGCCGATGCACTGGTGGCGCTGCCGGACCGGCCCCACCCATCACAGAGCAATCCGCATCTGACGCTGGAAGGGCTGCCTCATATTTCCGAAATCGTCGCGGAACTGCTCGACCGGCGGGCCGGCCATCACCTTTCGGTCATTGAAGGAATGACCTGAGTTGCAACATCGCAAGATCGTCGTGGTTCTGAAGGGCTATCCGCGGCTGTCCGAAACCTTCATCGCGCAGGAACTGCTCGGTCTTGAGCGTGCGGGGTTCGACCTGATACTCGTCGCGCTCAGGCGGCCGACCGACGCAAAACGCCACCCCGTGCATGACGAGATCAAAGCGCCCGTTCATTATCTGCCGGAATATCTGCATGAAGAGCCGCTGCGCGTGCTTCGCTCGCTGTTTGCCTATCTGCTGCGACCGGGCTTCTGGCGCGCGCTCGGATCGCTGGCTGCCGATATGCCCCGCGACTTTACGCGCAATCGCGCGCGCCGCTTCGGGCAAGCGCTCGTGCTGGCGGCCGAATGGCCGGAAGACGCAGGCTGGCTGCATGCACATTTCGCGCACACACCGGCATCGGTGACGCGCTATGCCAGCCAGCTTCGTGGCCTGCCCTGGAGCTGCTCGGCCCATGCCAAGGACATCTGGACTTCAGCGGACTGGGATCTGGCTGGGAAGCTTTCCTCGGCCCGCTGGACGGTCACTTGCACGAAAACCGGCTTCGACCGTCTGAAAAAACTCGCTAACGGCAACTCGTCTGTGCATCTGAGCTATCATGGGCTCGACCTTGATCGCTTCGGCAGTTTCGGCGAGGCGCGAAAACAGCATGACGGCTCGGCGCCGGACGAACCCGTTATCGTTCTGAGCGTCGGGCGCGCCGTTGAAAAGAAAGGTTACGATACGTTGCTGGAGGCCCTTGCCCTGTTGCCCGGTGATTTGGCGTGGCGTTTCGAGCATATCGGCGGCGGCGAGGAACTGGAACGGCTCAAGGCGCTGGCGCAAAAGCTCGGCCTGGATGGTCGCGTCTCTTGGAAAGGCGCGCTGGCGCAGGAGGAGGTGCTTGAGCACTACCGTCGCGCCGACATCTTCGCCCTTGCCTGCAGGATCACCGCAAATGGTGACCGGGACGGTCTGCCGAACGTTCTGGTGGAGGCGGCTAGCCAGCGGCTTGCCTGCGTGTCGACCGATATTTCCGGCGTGCCGGAGCTTTTATCGCCGGATGAAACCGGGTTGCTGGTTCCGACGGAAAACCCGATTGCCCTGGCACAGGCGCTGGAGCGCCTGATCCGTGATCCCGTGCTCCGCGACCACCTCGGCGACGCCGCGGAGCGGCGCGTGCGCGGCAATTTCGATCATATG
Source organism: Mesorhizobium sp. ISC25 (assembly GCF_042295465.1). Taxonomy (NCBI): domain Bacteria; kingdom Pseudomonadati; phylum Pseudomonadota; class Alphaproteobacteria; order Hyphomicrobiales; family Phyllobacteriaceae; genus Mesorhizobium; species Mesorhizobium sp. ISC25. Next base: position 3,296,387 of record NZ_CP135441.1, read on the forward strand.
GCAAGCATTGGACAGCTCAAGGAACTGTTCGAGCGGGAGTGGCGGGCCGCCGAATGAAGCGGCTGCGCGCTTTCTTCTATGTCCAGCACCTGCTCGGCATCGGCCATCTCGCGCGCGCCAGCCGCATTGCAGCGGCTCTGGTCGATGACGGGTTTGACGTAACCGTCGTGACCGGCGGAGCGCCGATCGCCGGGTTTCCGGGATTGGGAGTAAAATCTGTAACCCTGCCACCTGTCACCTCCGGTGATGAGGGATTTTCGGGACTTGTCGACCTGCAAGGCAACCCGATCGACGATGATTTCAAGAAATGGCGTTCAGAGATGCTGCTGCAGGCATTCCGGGATTGCAGGCCTGATATCGTCATTGTCGAGGCGTTTCCATTTGGACGCCGGCAGATGCGTTTCGAACTCTTGCCGCTGATCGAGGCCATCGACGCGACGTCGCCCAGACCGCTGCTGGCGACGTCCGTCCGTGATATCCTCCAGGAGCGCGTCAAGCCGGGCCGAAACGAGGAAACGGTCGATCTCATCAACAGGCATTTCGATCTTGTTATGGTCCACGGCGATCCGGCTTTCGCAACCATCGACAAGACATTTCCACTGGCTGGGGCGATCAGGGCCGACGTCACCTACACAGGGCTCGTTGCCGCGCCGCCATCGCCCGCGGCCTCCGAGCGCTTCGACGTTCTGGTGTCGGTTGGCGGCGGGGCTGCCGGAAAGAGCCTTGTCAGCTCTACCATCGCAGCTGCGCGGAATGCCAACAACGCTTGGAAATGGTGTTTGATCACCGGCCCAAACCTGCCGAAAGACGAGTTTGACGCGATCGCACGCGATGCCACGCCAGGCCTGTCCATCTTCCGGTTCCGCGAGGATTTCGCCAGCCTGCTGACCGGCACCCGCCTGTCGGTCTCGCAGGCGGGTTACAATACGGTCTGCGATGTCCTGCGCGCGGGTTGCCGCTCCCTGCTCGTTCCATTCGCGGCCGGCGGGGAAACCGAACAGACGGTTCGCGCCCTGATGCTCGAAGAACTCGGTCTTGCAACGGTGCTGATGGAAAAGGACCTAACGCCTGAAGGTTTGGCGCAAGCGATCGAACAGGCGCTTGTGGGACCGATGCCATCCGCGCATCGTCTCGATCTGGAAGGCGCGCGTCGCTCCGCGCAGATCCTGCGCGAGCGGCATCGAACATGGTCCCTAAATGTGGGGCCCGGTTTCGAAAAAGTTCATGATCAAACAGACGATAGATCGTAGAGCGGTTCATCGTTTCACGCAGAACCGCTCTATCTCTTTGTTTTGACGCAATTCCCAAGGGAAAGCGCTACGCGCTTTTTCCCGGGAAAACCGTTTCACACTTTTCCTGGAATGCTCTAACGCGCGTCGCATCTGGTGAGATTCGTGCGACGCGCTTCAAGTCCTGTTTTTATGCGTGTCGTTGTCCCAAAACCGCTACGCGCTTTTGGGCGAAATGCATTAAACAGTTCCAATCAGCATGAAGCGCGTATAATTTTTTGTCGGCAGTTCGCCGGAGAACCGCACCTCCCGTAGCGCCGCCATTTCCTCGAAGGCTGCAAGTGAAGCCACGCAGTTGATGTGCGTCGGCTCGCTGAAATAATCGTTCGATTGCAGCAGTACATTCGTGCCCGGCGGAAGCAGAGCAAGCCAGGCGCGCAGATCGGCTATGTGTTCGCAGCTCGTATTGACCATCAGGTCGGGCCGCCCAGCCGCATAGTCGAGTGCGTACATATCTGCCGTCAGCGCCCGGAACCGGTCGCCGGCTTCCCGGTTGAGGGTTCGGGCGACCGGCGCGACTTCGGGATCGATGTCGATGCTATCGACCGCCGCGATGTCGAAGCGGGCATCGTTGAAAAGCATTGCAGGCAATACGCCGTACCATCCACCCAGAACCCATATGCGCTCGAACCGGCCGCCGCAGCTTTCGAACAGCCTGTCGAGCGCCCACATCTTGCAGGCGACCTGCTTGTGGTTGAAGGCGTTGGCGATATCGGCCTTCGGATGCTTGGCGACGACGCGCGCCAGCCCTGCCACGAGAGGGCAGTTGACATAAGCAGCAATTCCCCGCGTGAGGTCCAAGGCTTGCTCGTGCCAGTCCATGGCATTGCGTGGTTGCGTGACATCCATCATAATTCGTCTTGTATGTTGGGATTTTGGGCGACACAACGCAATCTTGCCTCCCGCAAGACTGTTTGATTCCGCGGACGTGATCATGCTGCAAGCCGCTTGGCTGTTGCCCGGTGCCGGAGAGCGCCTGTTGCATCTGTCCGGATCATCGGCGTCCATTCGCCGGCACCAGCCGCGCAGCTGCTGCCTCGTGCTGCTCGGCTGTTCGCCGAAGCCCTACGGAAGCCGCGAACCGTTTGGCCAGCTGCTTTCTTCGCCGATCAACAATGCCCATGTCGTTGCCATCGACCATGCGCCGGAACTGGATCGCGCCGCCTCGCAGGTTCCCTGCATCGTTGAGCGCAGGACAAAGTCCGTGCACAGCAGCTTCGAACCTGTCGTTGGCGACGAAGAAATTGCCGATACGCCATTCGCCAGCAGGTGCTTTTACATCCTGCATCCTTCCAACTGAAGGGTCCACAGTCGCATATGGAAGCCAGCCTAGCCCGCTATATCTGGACGCACACCAAGAAGCAGCAGCTCTGGATATTGATGATCGTCGTGCTTTCGATGATCCCGTATTTCATGTCCTTCGACCTGCCGAAGCTGATCGTCAACGGACCGATCCAAGGTCGCGGCTTCGAGCAACCGGGCGCGACCCAGCCATTCATGAGGCTACACTATAACCTGCCGTTCATTGGAGAAGTCCAGTTCTTCTCCGGTTTTCAGCTCGACCGCAAGGAGACCTTGTTTGCCCTGAGCCTTGTGTTCCTCTTGCTAGTCGTCATCAACGGCCTGTTCAAATTCTACATCAACACCTACAAGGGCCGCCTCGGCGAACGCATGCTGCGGCGTATCCGCTTCGATCTGGTCGACCGTGTGCTGCGTTTTCCGCCGGTTTACTTCAAGCGGGTCAAATCCGCCGAAGTGGCGACCATGGTGAAGGACGAGGTGGAGCCGCTGGGCGGCTTCATCGGCGACGCCTTCCTGCAGCCGGTACTGCTCGGCGGCCAGGCGCTGACGGCCATGCTGTTCATCATGATCCAGAACGTCTGGCTCGGAATGATAGCAGTCGTGATCGTGGCGATCCAGATCGTGCTCATCCCGCGAATGCGGCGGCGGCTGATCGTGCTCGGGCGCCAACGGCAGTTGACGGCGCGCGCGCTTTCGGGCCGGGTTGGCGAAATCGTCGACGGCATCGGCGCGGTTCACGTCCACGATACATCAAACTACGAGCGCGCCGACATAGCTGCCCGGCTCGGGCTCATCTTCAAGATCCGCTTCGATCTTTACCAATGGAAATTCATGGTGAAGTTCCTCAACAATTTTCTCGCGCAGCTCACGCCCTTTCTGTTCTACATGATCGGCGGGTATCTGGTCATCCAGGGGCGGCTGGACGTCGGCCAGCTCGTGGCCGTCATCGGCGCCTACAAGGATCTGCCCGGACCGATGAAGGAACTGATCGACTGGGATCAGGATCGGCAGGATGTCCAGGTCAAATATCAACAGGTCGTTGAACAGTTCACCGTCGAGGGTCTCATCGCGCCGAAAATCGGGGCATTGACGATCGACGATCCCGATCCGATGACCAAGCCGCTGTCGGCGATCAATCTATCCATAGCAGACGATGGCGGTGCAATGCTCCTCAACCGCATCTCCCTCCAGGTCAAGCCGGGTGAGACGGTGGCGCTGGTCAGTACCGCAACAGGTGGAGCGGAGGCGCTTGCAGAAGCCTTCGCGCGGCTGAACTGGCCGGACAGCGGAAGGGTCGCTTCGGGCACCGACGACCTGCTTGAACTCCCCGAAGCAGTAACCGGCCGGCGCATGTCGTATGCCTCGTCGGATGTTTTCCTGTTCCAGGCAAGCCTCCGCGACAACCTGCTCTACGGGTTGAAGCATGCGCCGCTGACATCGGTGCCTTACGACGGTGCTGCGGCAGACCAGCACCGCTGGAACATCCACGAGGCGCGCCGGTCGGGCAATCCGGATCTTGATATCCACAGCGACTGGATAAACTATGCTTCCGCTGGCGCTACCGGCCCGCACGACCTCTTTGAAGCCGTGCGCCGGGTGCTGGACGCGGTTGTTCTGTCGCGTGACATTCTGGATCTTGGCTTGCGCTCTTCGGCCGACCTCACGCGTCACACGGAGCTTGCCAGGCGGATCGTCGAACTGCGTGCGGCGCTGCGGACCCGGCTGGAACAAGAAGGGCTGAGCGGACTGGTGGTTCCTTTCGAACCGGGCGCGTACAATAAGGAAGCAACGATCGGCCAAAACCTGCTCTTCGGCGCTGCCGCCGGCCCCGAACTGGCCGACAGGGCCCTGGCGGCCAATCCCTATTTTGCTTCCGTGCTGAGGCAAGCCGGCCTCGACCGCACGCTCTACGAAATGGGCTTGGAGATCGCCAAACAGGCGATCGAGCTGTTTGCCGACCTGCCGCCCGATCACCAGTTCTTCCAGCAGCTTGCCTTCATGAGCGCGGAGGAGATACCCGCCTACGAAACCTTGCTGCAACGGCTCAAGAATCGTCCCTACGAGGCGGTTCCGGAGCACGATCGCGCCATGATCGTCACCTTGAGCTTTGCCTATATCGAGCCCCGGCACCGCTTCGGCCTGCTGAGCGACGAGCTGATGAGCAAGATCGTCGCTGCACGCAACCGGTTCTATGAAGACCTGCCGCCCGAGCTGCACAATGCGGTCGAACGGTATGATCCTGCCAAATACATTGCCGCGGCCACCGTCATGGATAATGTCCTGTTCGGGCGTGTGGGCAACAATCATCCCGACGCGCCGGACCGCATACGCTCCATCGTCTATGACATTCTTGACGAACTGGGGCTTTATGGCGAACTTCTGGATGTCGGCCTGGACTTCAACGTCGGCTCCGGCGGCAGGCGGCTCACCGGTGGACAGCGACAGAAGCTCGATGTTGCCCGGGCCTTGCTCAAGCGTCCCGATTTTCTCATTCTCAACCGGCCGCTGTCGGCGCTCGACCAGCGCATGCAGGATAAGGTGCTGCGAAATGTGCTCGAGGAAGCCAGGCGCGACGGCCATTCGCCGGCAATTGTGTGGGTCGTGACGAATCCGGCAATGGCGATGATGTTCGATCGCGTTATCGTCTTCGACTCGGGTCAATTGGCGGAAGACGGATCACACGAGACACTTTTGGCAGGGAACGGTATCTTCAAGGAACTGTTGTCATAGAGCAACGGACATGCAGATGGGATCATTCTGCCGGTGCACGACATCGGGCTCGCGGCCTTTCGCGTGGTTTGTCTCGCCATCCCGGAAAGAGAATTGATTCCATCTGGGCGTCCGTTGCTCTAGTCTGGCAAACGCGAATTTTGGAAGGTTTGCGACAATGCTGCTCAAGGATGAAGTTGGAATGCTGCAACGCGTTCCCTTGTTCTCTGCCATCGAGCCGACAAAGCTCAAGCTGCTTGCGTTCACATCCGATCGTGTGAGCTACAGCGCCGGCCAGATCCTTTTCCGGCAGGGCGACGAGGGAGACGCCGCCTATGTCATCCTTTCAGGCAGGGCGGATATTCTTGTCGATTCCGACAGCGGACCGATAAAAGTTGCCGAACTGGAGCCAAATTCGATCGTTGGCGAGATCGCCATATTGTGCAACAGCTCCCGCACTGCCACCGTCAGAGCGGCAAGTCCGCTGGAAGCCCTGAGAATCCGCAAGGATCATTTCCTGAGGCTTATGAGGGAGTTCCCGGAAATGACCATCGAGATATTGCGGGTTCTTGCCGATCGCCTAAGCCATACGACCGCGGATCTGATCGACGCACGAAGCGCCAAATGACGCCTCGCCGTCGTGACGGCACTGTCCTCTCGCTGAGAAGATCACCCGGACAAAGCCTGTCTCGCCTAGCAGCAGTTGTTTGGATATGATGGGCGAAGGGGTAGCATGGACGACAACGTTTTCCTGGTCAGGTTTTGGGGTGTCCGCGGCAGCATTTCGGTATCAGGGCCAGAATTCTCTCGCTATGGCGGCAACTCAATCTGCGTCGAGATGCGATGCGGTAAGCATACGCTTCTGTTCGACGCAGGCTCTGGCCTACGGCCTGCCGGCGCGGCGCTTCAGGCGTTGGGCGTGACCGATTTCGACCTGCTTTTCACCCATTGCCATTACGATCACATCATCGGGCTGCCGTCTTTTGCGCCGATCTATGACCGGAGCGCCAAGGTTACGCTTTGGTCCGGGCATCTTGCAGGACACATGACGACCCGGCAGATGGTCGATGAGTTCATGCTGCCGCCGTGGTTTCCGGTGAAACTGGAGGCCTGCAAGGCAAGCCTCGACTATCGCGATTTCGTATCCGGAGACGTGCTTCGGCCGCGCGAAGGGGTGGTGGTCCGAACCGGCAGTCTTATCCATCCGGGCGGCTGCATAGGCTACCGGGTCGAATGGGGCGGCCGCGTCGTGGCGGTGATCACAGACACTGAGCACGAGCCGGACAAACTCGATCAGGCGGTGCTCGGCCTGATCGAAGATGCCGACCTCGTCATTTACGATTGCACCTACACCGAGGAGGAAATGGAACGCCGCCGCGGTTACGGGCACTCGACGTGGCAACAGGGCGTCAAGCTCTGTGAGGCGGCGGGTGCGCGCGGGCTTGCCCTGTTTCACCACGATCCGACACGCACCGACAAGGAACTGGACAAGATCGAGAAACTGGCCAAGGACAGGTTTACCGGCGCTTTTGCCGCGCGGGATGGCCAGACGCTCAAACTTCCAGTCTCATTGCGCAAAAAGCGCTGAGCTATTTTCCTCTATCTCTTTGTTGACGCAATTCCCAAGGGAAAGCGCTACGCGCTTTTCCCGGGAAAACCGTTCACGCTTTTCCTGGAATTGCCCTACGGGCGCTGCGCCCGATCAATGTCCTGATCGGAAGCCATGCGCAGGCTTCAGTCTGTGCGGTGACGGTGAACAGCCGTTCGAGGAAAAGCCAGGCCGATTCATCATGTACGAGATGGTGGGTGAGCAGGCCGACCGGTTCGCCGCCATCGAATGCATGCTGCAATTGCGCGATGATAGCCTGAACCAATAGGCCGTGATCGCGGCAGCCGCGCGTACCATGCCAATCCATGATGTCGACATTGCTGTTGATGACCGCCAGCGAAGCCGGCCTCGGCGGCCCATAGACCGACAATGCCGAAAATCCTATCGATCCAAGGTCGGATACCAAGCCGGCGTCGATCCTGTTCCAGGGTGGCACCAGCATCGGAACGGCACGTGCGCCGTGCAGGCCGGTTACGTGCGACAGCCCGCGAGCCAGATCATCGAGCACCGCCTCGCGTGGCCGATGCGCGCCGAGCTCCTGCTTCTTCTGGCCCTCGGGCGCATGATTTCGGTGCGCCCAGCCATGGATGGCGACCGTGGCATGCGGCGCCTCGTCAAGCCGAACGGCAAGCTTCTCGTCAGTCAAGGCGGGAATGACGGCCAGGGTCACCGGAACCGCGAATTCACCGGTGAGGTCGAGCAGCCGATCAAGCGCAGGCGTCGGATCCACGGCGTCGTCGTCGCGCAGCCAGAACTCTGCCTTACGGTTTGCCCGTTGCCGGCTCGCCAGTTCCTCCACCAAGGGTTGCCAGATCTGATCTGATGTCATGAGACCGGGATCGTCGCAAGAAGTTCGGCCAGACGCGCCGCCGCAGCACCGAGAGAACGTTCTTCGAGGATGAAACGTCTGGCTTCTGCGGCCATGATGGATCTTTCGTCGTTACGAGCCAGAAGCCTTTCAATGGCAGAAGCGAATGCCGCCACATCGCCCGGCGGGGTGAGAAACCCGGCCTGGCCATTCCGCACGACCTCCGGCACGCCGGCGATGTCCTGAGCCACAACCGGAAGGCCGGCGGCCTGTGCTTCAAGATAGGCAACGCCATAGGCCTCGCCGAAACCCGGCCAGACGTAAATTCCCCCACTGTAAAGGACATCCGGCACGGCGGCTGGCTCAATCGCGCCAAGCCATTCGATACGGTCGGCGGGCAAGCCGGCGAATTGCGCTTTGACCTCTTCGCGCGCAGGTCCGTCCCCGACGACTGACATGGTCCAGGGCACATGACCGATCGAACCGAGCGCTTGCGCCAGCATGCGATAGCTTTCGACTTTGTCGCCCGGGCGCATCATGGCGACCGTAACGAGGCGCGTCGGACAACCCCGTGTCGGCGTTTCCCGGAATACCGATGTGTCGATGAAAGGCGAAAGCATGCCGAAAGCGGCGTCGGGTATCGCATCTGCCAGCCCCTGACGATCCCTTTGCGTGAAGCAGATGTTCAGCGCCGCCTGTTCGACGGCTCGCGCCACCAACGCTTGCGTATCGGCCCACAAGCCGGTGTTGCGCCGCCTCGAATAGGAGGCTTCCGCTGTCACATAGGGGATAGCAAAGGCCGACGCCAGTTCGGGTCCGATCAGGTCGGGGGCCTTATAATAGGGATGATAGGAGAACCAGAGATCGGGCTTGCCGTCACGATTCCAAAGCTTGGTCAGCCGCGCGGCCTCCTCTCGGGCCTCGATCTTGAGCGCATCGAAACTCTTCGACTCCGGTTCGCGTAGATACAAGCGCAATTCGGATGCCAGTTCGACGCTATGCCCTCCATGCTCCAGCGCCTTGACCAGCATCCGTGCCATCTGGCGGTCGCCCGAGGCAACGGGATGATTGGGCGACTTCAGCGGCGCGTAGAAAGCAATTCGCATCGCCGGACCCTATCATCGGAAATCCTGCGCAAGTCAATTTCGAAGCATGATCGACTTCACCTTCACGCACTGGAATGTGCTATCTGATGCTCATGGAAACAGCTGCCGCGTCCGACCCGTTTGTCGCTTCTTTGCCGGTCTTCGCAAAGTTCGAAAGCGTTGCCGATATCGATAACTATCGGCCTCTCCCCGATAGCTGGGCGCTGGCTACCGCCGACATCGTCGGCTCGACCAGGGCGATCGAGGCGGGGCGCTATAAAACCGTCAATATGGCCGGCGCCAGCGTCATTTCGGCGTTGCTCAATGCGCTGGGTAGGCAAGATCTTCCCTTTGTCTTCGGCGGCGACGGCGCGCTCGTGGCGTTTCCCGGCTCGGCGCTGGAGATCACCCGCAACGCGCTGGCGGCTGTCCAGAGATGGGTGGCGGACGAACTGGATCTGACCTTGCGTGCCGCAATCGTGCCGATAAAGGATATAAGAGCGCAAGGCCTCGACGTTCGCGTGGCGAGGTTCCAGGCCTCCGATGCGGTCTTCTATGCCATGTTCGCCGGCGGTGGCGGCAGTTGGGCGGAAGCCGAGATGAAAGCGGGGCGCTACCGCATCGATCCTGCGCCGGCCGGCACGCGGCCGGACCTGACCGGCCTCTCGTGCCGCTGGAACCCGATCGAAGCCCGGCACGGCGAAATCGTCTCGATCATAGCCATACCGGGGGCGTCGCGCGACTTGCGCGGTTTTCAGTTTCTGGTTTCCGACATCATCGCGCTTGCCGGCAGGCAGGAACGCGATGGCCACCCGGTGCCGGTGAACGGGCCGGACTACAGTGTGCTGCCCGCCGGCCTCGATATCGAGGCGCGTGCCACGGCGCCGGCAGGACGGCGGTGGCTGTCGAAGCTGTGGATAGTGTTCCTGATGACGCTTACGGCTGTTACTGATAGATATGGCTGGACGATCGGCAGATTCGATCCGAAGATCTACAAACGCGAAGTGGCCAGCAATTCGGATTTCCGGAAGTTCGACGATGGCTTGAAGATGACCATCGACGTTGACGCGGATGTGTTGCAACGGATCGAGAACCGGCTGAAACAGGCGGAAGAGGCGGGCATCTGCAACTATGGCCTGCACCGCCAGAAATCGGCCTTGATGACATGCCTCGTCGCATCGCCGCTGCAGCGCGATCACGTTCATTTCATCGATGGCGCCGCCGGCGGCTATGCGATGGCTGCCGCAAGCCTGAAGGCGAAGGTGCGGGTCTGACGGCTTGCGGACGTCGATTTTCCGCAATATGCCTCGGGGCTCTTGGGACCGGTGAGCCTCACCATGGAAGCGGACGGCCCGTCCGAACTAACGGAAAGCAGATTGTTGGACGCCTCACGATCGATATATGACCGTCTTCTGAACCGGATTTCGACGCGCGCCGCGCAAGTCGGCGTGATCGGACTGGGCTATGTCGGGTTGCCGCTGGCGGTTGCGATCGCACGCGCCGGCTTCCCGGTTTCCGGCTTCGACATCGAAGGCCAGAAGGTCGAGAGCCTTAACAACGGCCAATCCTACATCGAGGCGGTGACGTCGACAGCCCTTGCCGGCCAGGTGGCAAGCGGACGGTTCCGCGCCACTGCGGATTTTGCCGAACTGGCCGTCTGCGATGTCATCATCATCTGCGTTCCGACACCGCTGACGAAACACCGCGAGCCGGATCTCTCCTTTGTCAGGAACACCGCAGGCACCATCGCGAAGCATCTGCGTCTCGGCCAGCTGATCGTGCTGGAATCGACCACCTATCCCGGCACCACCGACGACGTGATCAAACCCATCCTGGAAAAAACCGGCTTGCAGTCGAGGACAGACTTCTTCCTCGGCTTTTCGCCCGAACGCGAGGATCCCGGCAACCGCAGCTTTGAAGTCGCGACGATCCCCAAGGTCGTGGCAGGTGACGGCATTGAAGCGGCGACGCTCGTGCAGGCCTTTTACCAGGGCGTGGTCAAGACCGTCGTTCCGGTTTCCACCACGGCGACCGCCGAGGCGGTCAAGCTGACGGAAAACATCTTCCGCTCGGTCAATATAGCCCTCGTCAACGAGTTGAAGATCGTGCTCGGTGCGATGGGAATCGACATCTGGGAGGTGATCGAGGCGGCAAAGACCAAGCCCTTCGGCTACATGCCTTTCTATCCTGGCCCTGGACTTGGCGGGCACTGCGTTCCGATCGATCCCTTCTACCTGACGTGGAAGGCTCGCGAATACGAACTGCCGACCCGCTTCATCGAGCTGGCGGCTGAGATCAACACGGCCATGCCGCGTCATGTGGTCGATGAACTGGCGAAGGCGCTGGACCGGTGCTGCGGCAAGGCGCTCAGCCGCTCGCGCATTCTCATCATCGGGCTCGCCTATAAGAAGAATGTGCCCGACATCCGCGAAAGCCCCTCATTGCGGCTCATTGAACTCATCGAGGAATGGGGCGGCAAGGCGGAATTCCACGATCCGCATGTTACCGAAATCCCGGCCACACGGGAGCATATGGCGATCAAGGGGCGTCGCTCGGTCGAATTGACCGAGGTGGCCTTGAAGGATTTCGACGCTGTCGTAGTTGCAACCGACCACGACGCGATCGACTATCAGGCGATCGCCGATCACGCTCGACTGATCGTCGATACACGCAATGTTTTTGGCCGCCTCGGGCTAGCCCGAGAGACGGTGGTGAAGGCCTGACGGCGTTCGAGCCGGCGAATTTGTGGCGGATCAAGGAGATTTCGAGATAGCATGAGCACAGCGCAAGCAGAAATTTCTGCCATTCTCATGGATAAGGTTGCCGATTGGGTGACCCAATCGGCGTTGGCGGGCGACGACCTGGAAACATTGGTAAGGGGCTTTTGTGAACGGCTGGCTGCTGCCGGCCTGCCGTTGAAGCGGGTGCATTTGAGCTTTTCGATGCTTCATCCGCTTTATGACGCGCTCGGCTTCACCTGGCTCCGCGGCCAGGGCCTGGAAGTGGAAGGCTTCCGCAAGGAGAACGGCGTTCATTCCGACAGATTCCTGACCAGCCCATACTACCATCTGCTCAGCCACAAGCTCGACCATCTGCGGCGCCGGCTCGACCCGTCGGTGCCGTCGGAATTTCCTGTTTTCGATGACCTCAAGCTCATGGGCGTCACCGATTACATGGCCTTCGTCCATCCCTTCAGCGGCAACACCAGTCAGGGCATGATCGGGTCTTGGTCCACCGACAGTGCTGCAGGCTTCAGCGACAGCATGATTTCGGCGCTGCTGCGCATCCAGAACCATCTCGCTATCGCAACCAAGATGGCGGTGCTCACCAAGCTTGCCGACAACATGATGACCACTTATCTCGGCGGCGACGCCGGCAGGCGGGTGCTGGACGGCCAGATCAAGCGCGGCGAGGGTGATACAATCCGGGCGGCACTGGTCATGGGCGACATGCGCGGGTCGTCAAGACTTGCCGAAACCTCCGGCCGCGAAGTCTATATCGATACGCTGAACCAGTTTTTCGACGCCGCTGCTGCACCTTTCAATCGCAAGGGCGGGCAGATCATGAGTTTCATAGGTGATGGCTTCATTGCCGTCTACCCTTGCGCAAGGCACCGTTCGCAGTCCGAGATCGCCTGCCAGGCTGCTCTTGCAGCAGCGCACAAGGCCACCGCGCGCATGATGGATCTCAATCTGCGCAGAAAGCAGCAGGGATTGAGCGACATAAACTATGGTATCGGCCTGCATGTCGGCAATGTGATGTTCGGCAATGTCGGGCTTACCGACCGGCTCACATTCTCTGTCTTCGGCTCGGCTGTAAACGAGGTCCAGCGCCTCCAGACCCTGACCAAGAAATATCCCCACAGTGTTCTCGCCAGCAAAGACTTCGCCAGCTACTGCGGCGCCAACAACTGGCTGGCGCTCGGCATGGAGGAACTGGCGGGCATCAAGCAAAAGCTGACGGTGCTTTCACCCGATTTGTCGGGTGCTCTCGCACTCGATGAAGACAGTGCGCTGGAGCCGATTTATGACCGAATATCGGACGCCGAGCAGGTCATGCTGCTTCATCGCAATGCCGCGCGGGTCTCCGCGGGCGACCCGAGGAAGCTCCAGTAACCGCCACGATCTGATCCGAACGCGTTTGGTATGCAGTCCGGTCGCCGGTTCCGCCAGGGAACTGACGAGTGTTCGAATCCAAGTTGCTCTAGGCTGGCAATGCGTTAGTCTCGCCTTGTGGGCTTGCCGACCGGCAGGCCGCCAGAGTGGGGCTGGTGTGAGAATGAATTCGTGCGTTGATCTGCTGCGGATCGAGGATGTTGGCATCTCTTTTGCCATTATCGGGGGACCGTTGCATGCCGTCAGGCGTGCAAATCTTCGCGTCCTGCCCGGCAAGGTTACCGCGCTTGTAGGCGAGTCCGGTTCCGGAAAATCGGTTCTCAGCCAGGCAGTGATGGGCATTTTGCCGAACACAGCCCATGTTCGCGGCCGTATCCTGTTTTCCGATCCTGAAAAGCCCGGCACGACGCAGGATATCCTGCAGATGCCGCGTGACGGACCCGAAATCCGCGCGTTGAGAGGCAGCCGCATTGGCAAGATCTTTCAGGAGCCGATGACATCACTGTCGCCGCTGCACACGATCGGCAATCAGGTCAGCGAATCCCTGCAGATTCATACGCCCATGGCTCGGGTGGAGCGCAAGGCGCAAGCCGAGGAAATGCTCAGCCTTGTCGGCTTTCCCAATCCCAAGCGCGCCTATGACATGTATCCGTTTGAACTTTCGGGAGGATTGCGTCAGCGCGCAATGATCGCCATGGCGCTTATCTGCCGGCCCGCCCTGTTGATCGCCGACGAGCCGACGACGGCGTTGGACGTCACCATCCAGGCGCAAATCCTGCAATTGCTGCGCGAGCTTCAGACGAAGCTGAACATGGCGATGCTGCTGATCACGCACGACCTTGGCGTAGTCGCCAATGTCGCCGACGAGGTGGTGGTCATGTACCATGGCGAGATCATGGAAGCGGGACCTGTGGAGGCGATATTCCGCCGGCCGGGCCACCCTTACCTGAAGGGCCTGATGGCAGCCGTTCCGCATTTCGACCTGAAGCCTGGCGAAAGGCTAAAGGCGCTCCGCGAGGTGCCGGTGAATGTCGGGAACCTGCTCGGCAAGCAGACGGCGCCGGCATCGAAGGGGCCGAACGACCTCCTGCTGTCGGTCAGGGATCTGACAAAGACCTTCACGATCCGCAAGTCCGGATGGTTCGGCGGAGATCATCAAACCTCTGTTCGCGCCGTGGACGGCGTGAGCTTTGATATCAGGCGGGGTGAGTGCCTTGGTCTTGTCGGCGAAAGCGGCTCCGGCAAAACCACCGTCAGCAAGATCCTCATGCGGGCTGTCACCCCTAGCGGCGGCTCTGTGATCTTCAACGGCCGCGATGGTCCGATCGACGTCTTGGAAGCCGAGGGAGACGCGCTGCGCCTGTTGCGCGCGAAAATCCAGATGGTCTTTCAGGATCCGGTTTCGTCGCTTTCACCTCGCATGACGGTGGAGAACATCTTGAGCGAGCCGCTGGAAATCCATCAACGCGGCAATGCCGCGTCCCGAATCGCCACGGTCAAGAGCCTGATGCAGGCAATCGGGCTCGATCCGCGCTTCATCAAGCGTTATCCGCACAGTTTCTCCGGCGGGCAGCGTCAGCGTATCGGCATCGCGCGCGCGTTGGCGCTGGGGCCTGAACTCCTGATCTGCGACGAGCCGGTTTCGGCGCTCGATGTCTCTGTCCAGGCGCAGATCCTGAACCTCCTGAAGGACCTGCAGAAGGAGCTGGGCCTGACCTACCTGTTCATATCCCACAACCTGGCGGTGGTGGACTACATGGCAGACCGCATCGCGGTGATGTGCGGGGGGCGTATCGTCGAGCTTGCGCCGCGCGAAATTCTGCTTAGGAAACCGGTCCACCCCTACACGCGCTCACTGGTCGCCGCAGTACCTTTCCCCGATCTCGACAGGCCGATGGATTTCAAGACGCTGAAGCTCAGCGGCGCTTCCGACACCAGCGCATGGGGACCGCAATTCCATGACGAGGGCGACGAGGATATGCTGTCGCCGCTCGATCTTGGCGGCGGCCACCTCGTGCTGGCTCGACGTTCGGCCGATGTCAGCGAGCTACGCCATTGATCAGCCGGCGGACCGTCCTTGGGCTCATGGCTTCGGCATTTCTGCCGGGCACGTTGCGCGCCGGCGATCTGGAGCCGGAATTTCTTGAGCCGCAGCTGAAGGCCAGGGCGCTGCCGGCACTCGCTGAACGCCTGCCCAAGCGCCCCCGCGCGTTGAATCTCGCTGCGATGGGCCGGCAGCCGGGCCAATATGGCGGCACGCTGCGCACGATCATCGGCAGCCAGAAAGATATCCGGATGATGACGATCTACGGGTACGCTCGCCTGGTCGGCTATGACGAAAAGCTTAACTTGCAAGCCGACATTCTCGAAAGTTTCGATGTAGCGGATGATCGTGTCTTCACTTTCAAGATACGGGAAGGGCATAAATGGTCTGACGGTAGCCTGCTGACGCCGGAGGATTTTCGCTATTGCTGGGAAGATGTCTGGCTGAACGATGAGCTTTCGCAAGGCGGGCTCGCCCCGGCCCTGCTGGCGGACGGCAAGCCGCCACGCTTCGAGATCGTCGATCCGTCGACGGTCCGCTACAGTTGGGATGCGCCCAATCCCGACTTCCTGCCCAAGCTCGCCGCTGCTTCGCCCCTATCGCTTGTTCTGCCCGCCGCCTATCTCAAGCAGTTCCACAAGAAATACCAGGATCCATTCCGGCTCGCCGGCCTAATGAAGGAGAACCGCGCCCAGAAATGGACGCTCTTGCATATCCGCATGTCGCGGCAGTATCGCCCGGAGAACCCGGAACTGCCGACGCTCGATCCCTGGCAGAACCGGACCAAGCCGCCGGCTGAGCAGTTCGTCTTCGAGCGGAACCCGTTCTTTCATCGAATAGACGAGAATGGCCGGCAACTGCCCTATGTTGACCGGATTGTTATGAATGTCAGCTCGTCGGCGATCATTTCCGCCAAGACCGGTGCGGGCGAGAGCGACCTGCAATGCATGGGAATTGACTTCAGCGATTACTCCTTCCTGAAGGACGCGGAGAAACGATACCCGGTGAAAATGCATCTCTGGAAACGCACGCAGGGTTCGCGGCTGGCGCTGCTGCCCAATCTGAATTGTGCCGACCAGGTGTGGCGTGGCCTTTTTCGTGACGTGCGCGTGCGCCGCGCACTTTCGCTCGCTGTGGACAGGCGCGAGATCAATTTGGCTGTGTTCTACGGATTGGCGCAGGAAAGTGCCGATACGGTCCTGCCGGAGAGCCCGCTCTACCGGCCGGAATTCGCGAAAGCCTGGGTCGCCCATGATCCCGACCAGGCCAATGCCCTGCTCGACGAGGTCGGGCTTCAGGCGCGTGACGATGACGGCCTGCGGATACTTCCCGACGGACGCCCGGCGCAGCTCGTAGTGGAAACGGCCGGCGAAAGCACGCTGGAAACCGACGCGCTCGAGCTCATCACCGATCACTGGCGCAAGATCGGCATCGCCCTGTTCATCCGGACTTCGCAGCGCGACATCTTCCGCAGCCGCGCGCTTGGTGGCCAGATCATGATGTCGATGTGGTCGGGCATCGACAATGGCGTGCCGACCGCCGACATGAACCCGTACCAACTGGCCCCCACCGTCGACGACCAGCTGCAATGGCCGCTCTGGGGTGCTCACTACTTGTCTCATGGCAAGGTCGGTGAAGCGCCCGATCTTCCGCCTGTGGTCGAGTTGATGGCTTTACTCAAGCGCTGGAACGCATCGACCGAAGCCACGGAGCGCGCCGAAATCTGGAATTCAATGCTGTCGATCTATACCGATCAGGTGTTTTCGATCGGCACGGTGAACGGAACGCATCAGCCGATTCTGGCGTCCTCGCGGCTGCGCAATCTGCCTGACAAGGCGCTCTACGGCTACGACCCGACCGCCTATTTCGGTGTCTACATGCCGGATACATTCTGGCTTGGAGAGTCCTGAGCGTGCTTCGATATTTTGTCTGGCGCATCGCCGTGATGGTTCCAACGCTGCTGGTCATATCGGCACTGGTGTTCACGATCATCGAACTTCCACCAGGCGACTATTTCGACAGCTATGTTGCCGAGCTTCGGGCTCAGGGCGAAGCGGTGGATTCCGATCGCATCCAGATGATGCGCAAGGAATATGGTTTCGACCAGCCACCGGTCATTCGCTACTTCTACTGGGTCGGCGGGATGCTGCACGGCGATTTCGGCTATTCCTTCGAATATGAGCTGCCGGTTCGCGACGTCGTCGGGGACCGAATGTGGCTGACCGTGCTGGTTTCCTTCGTCACGATCATCTTCACCTGGCTCATCGCCTTTCCGATCGGCATGTACTCCGCTACGCATCAATACAGCTGGGGCGACTACGGCCTGACTTTCTTCGGCCTTCTCGGCCTTGCCATTCCGAACTTCATGCTGGCGCTGATCCTGATGTATTTCGCCAACATCTGGTTCGGCACGTCCATCGGCCATCTCATGGACCAGCAATATCTCGGCGAGCCGATGAGCTTGGCCAAGGCGAAGTCGATCCTCGCCCATCTCTGGATCCCGGTCTTGATCATCGGCACCGGGGGCACGGCAAGCATGATCCGGCGGCTGCGCGCCAATCTGCTCGATGAGCTACATAAGCAATATGTCGTGACCGCGCGCGCCAAAGGCCTTCATCCCTTCAGGGCGCTGGTCAAATATCCGCTGCGCATGGCGCTCAATTTCTTCATTTCAGACATCGGCTCTATCCTGCCGGCCATCATCTCCGGCGCCGAAATCACGGCGATCGTGCTGTCTTTGGAAACGACCGGGCCGATGCTGATCAAGGCGCTGCAAAGCCAGGACATGTATCTGGCGGGGTCGTTCCTGATGTTCCTCGCCTTCCTGACGGTCATCGGCGTCCTGATTTCCGACCTGGCGCTGGCGTTACTTGATCCGCGAATTCGTTTGCAAGGCGGCAGCACCAAATGAACACGCCATCGCCGCTGCCCGCTCCGGGTGCCCCACTGCAACACTACGTTTCCATCGAGCCCTTTGACCTGCAGTCCGTCGAGGCGATGACGCCGGAGCAGGAGAAGGTCTTTCAGGCGTCGCAGTTGCGGCTGATGTGGTGGAAATTCCGTCGGCACCGGCTTGCCCTTATATCCGGCATATTCCTGGCAGCGCTTTATTTCGGGATACTGATCTGCGAATTCCTGGCGCCCTACGATCTGCACACGCGCAACATGGACTACATCTATTCGCCGCCGCAGCGGGTGCACCTGTTCCACGACGGCCAGTTCGTCGGGCCGTTCGTCTATGGCCGCCAGATGACGCTGGATATGGACACGCTCAAGCGGAACTACATCGAGAAACAGGATGATGTCCAGCGGATCCGTTTCTTCTGCAAGGGCGACAGTTACCGGTTCTGGGGCCTGATCGAAGGTGACAGGCATTTTGTCTGCCCCGCCGAAAACGGCCAGCTCTTTCTGGCCGGCACTGACAGGCTGGGGCGCGATGTGCTCTCGCGCATCATCTATGGCGCACGCATTTCACTGACAATAGGCCTCGTCGGCATCAGTTTCAGCTTCCTGCTCGGCATTGTCATCGGCGGACTGGCCGGCTATCACGGCGGTATCTTCGACCTGATCGTTCAACGGATAATCGAAGTTCTGCAATCGATCCCCAGCATTCCGCTATGGCTGGCTCTGGCGGCGATCATGCCGATAACCTGGAGTCCGATCCTGATCTATTTCGGCATCACCGTCATCCTCGGGCTGCTCGACTGGACCGGACTGGCGCGGGCCGTGCGTTCAAAGCTTCTAGCCTTGCGCGAGGAGGATTACGTTCTGGCCGCGCAGTTGATGGGCGCCAGAAGCAGCCGCATCATCGGGCGGCACCTCATTCCCGGCTTCATGTCGCATCTGATCGCGACGGCGACGATCTCCATACCCGGCATGATCCTGGGCGAGACGGCGCTGAGCTTCCTCGGGCTCGGCCTGAGGGCACCGATAACCAGCTGGGGCATCCTGCTCACCGAGGCGCGCAGCGTCAGCGTGATCGCGTTCTATCCATGGCTGCTTTTGCCGATGCTCCCCGTCGTTCTCGTCATCTTGGCGTTCAATTTCCTCGGCGACGGGTTGCGGGACGCCGCGGACCCATACAAGTGACATCGCTGTTCGGCCGCGCCAGTGCCGCCAGCCGCGAAATGCTCTGGTCGGGGGCAGTTGATTTCGTGGACTGGTTCAGGACATACAATCGCACATGAGTCGCCTCGACAGTTTCATCCGGAGGATGACCGCACAGCGCGACATACTCGATCATGTCTGCGCCGAGGTGGCGAAGATGGAGGGACCCGTGCTCGAGCTCGGCCTCGGCAATGGCCGGACGTTCCACCATCTGCGGGAGCGCCTGCCCGGACGCCGGATCGTAGCGTTCGACCGCGCACTTGCCGCACACGCCAGCTCAATTCCTGAAGCTGAAAACCTCGTGCTCGGCGAAATACGCGAGACCGCGAGCAGGTTCATTGGCATCGACGCCGCTCTTGTTCATGCCGACATCGGCACTGGCTATGAAGATCGCGATGCAGTGACCCTTACCTGGCTTCCCGATCTGACCGCGCGCCTGCTTCGCGTCGGCGGCATCGCGGTCAGCGGCATGCCGCTCGATCATCCGCAGTTGCAACGCCTCCCGCCGCCGCCATCGGTTCCCGCCGATCGTTATTTTGTCTGCAGGCGCGTGTGAGGGGCCGAGACGACCCAAATCTTCAGGGGCCAAGTCTTCAGGGGATCGTATATACTGCTATCTCCCGCTCAATGCCGCGCAGCGAGACCTCGTGGGGCACTGGCGTCAGCGCCTTCCTGTGCAACAGATCGGCGGTGAGATTGTCGTCGATCACCGCACGAGTTGCGAAGATCGCCTGTGCGTTGGCAAGGTTCTGGACCCGCGAAGCAATGTTGACCGTCTGGCCGAAATAGTCCTGTCGCTCGTTCATAGACACGGCGATGCAGGGGCCGGCATGGACTCCGATCTTGAGCAGCAGATCCTCGCGCCCGCTCTTGTCGTTGAGCGTACGCATCGCATCGCGCATCCTGAGGGCTGCAGCAATCGCACGATCAGGCGTCGCGAAGGTCGCCATCACCGCATCACCGATCGTCTTCACCACCGCGCCTGCCTCCGCCGCGACGATCTCGTGCAGAACCTGGAAATGCTCGCGCACGAGATCGAAGGCTGAAAGGTCGCCCACCCGCTCGTAAAGCTCGGTCGATCCGCGCAGGTCGGTGAACAGGAACGTCAGGCTGGTGATCTTCAGGCGCTGGTTGATGTCGAGTGTATCCGTGCGATAGAGATCGCGGAACGTCTGGTTGGTGAGCAGGCGCTTGGCGGTCAGGAAGGGCCGGCGTTTTCCCAGGAAATCATGCAATGCCTGGCCGGCTATGAAGACCGTCGGCAGCACGCGGGTGTCGGTCCTGTTTTCCAGCGAAATGCGCAACGGGCCGGGTTGCATCTCCAGCGTCTGGTTCTGGACATGGTCGCGGTCGAAGATCAAAGAGAGACTCCGGCGCTCCTTTGTTGGTTCGCCCTTCCCGTCGATGAACTGCGCTGAATGGGTGACCGGCTCGAAGACGATGATGAATTCGGACGGAAGCTGTATGGGCAGAACCGCCTTTTCACCGGGCGCAAGCTCGATATCCTCCAGCGAGAACGCTTCTATCTTTTTCGCGAAATCCTCTTCCGGCAGATCGACGCCGGACGCCCAGTAGATCTGCCGGAAATATTCCGCCACCGGCAGTTCGTGTGGATTGTGGGCGGCAATCCTGCGCACGCGGGGACTGACGGTGAATGTCACCTCGACCATCTCGTCGAGGGTGGGCGAATAGCCCTCGGAGCACAACGCGCAGGTGTATTCGTCCTTCTGCAGGGTTTTCAGCGTGGCGTTGGTGTCGAGCACGCCGCCACAGCCGGGGCACAGAACATTCCAGGAAATGTCGAAGATGCCCACCCGCGCCGCATGGAGAAAGGCGCTTATGGCGCGCTCCTCGTCGAGGCCATGCTTGCTGGCGAAGGCTGGCGCATTGATGCGGCAAAGTTCGCGGTCCTCACCTTCTGCGATGGTTCGCTTGATCGCGTCGATCGCCTGCGGATCGACATCGGCCGATTGTCGCAGAAGTGAGAACAGATCCTGAGCTTCGTTCATCGTGCAGGCTCCGGAAAATGCACCCCGAGGCGTTTTGACCGGACCGGTCTTTGGTCCGAGTGCTCTATCTTACTTCGAAACGGACCGTACGGCCATTCGAATGGATAAGCCTAATGACCGTTCAATTTCCATTCCGCGGATTTTAACCGGCCGCAAGCAGCACTATGATGTCCATGGAGCCTTCATCTTTGGGATCTTCTCCCATGCCGACATCCGACAATCCGCCATTTCCCGCGGCCCTGCGCCTTTTCTCTGCGGTGGTCATCATCGTCCTGATCGTAGGCGCCGGCCTGTTTTTCATGCCTGTGCTGGTGAAACCGGGCTGGCCTTGGGCCGTCACGCCGTTCAATGCGCGCTTTCTCGGCGGCTTCTACACCGCCGAAATGGTCGTGATGGCGGCGCTGCTGGTCTGGAATCGCTGGTCGCCCGGCAGGCTCGTGCTCGTCATGGCCTTCATCTTCACCGTCATCGTGTCGGTGGCTTCGTTCATCAATCTCGGCTATTTCAACTTCGAGCGCAAAGCGCCCTGGCTGTGGTTTTTGGTCTATCTTGCTTCGGTCGCGGTATCCGGGCTGTTTCTGTGGCGAGCCAGGGCCCGTCCTTCTGCAAAAGGCGTGACCTTAAATCCCGCATGGCGAGGCTACATGCCGGCGGAATCCGCGATCCTTGGGCTCTATGGCGTCGGCCTGTTGCTATTTCCTCTGACATTCAGTGGCATCTGGCCATGGCCGATCGATGCCTTCCACGCTCAGGTCTACAGCGCCATCTTCCTCGCCGGTGCGGGCGGTACATATCTCGTTTGGAGAAGCGCGCCGCGCGAGGAACTGCTGGTGCTCGGGTTGGCGCAGTTTCTGGTTGGCCTACTTGCCATCGTCGGCGTCGTCATCACCGACGCTGCGGTGCACCGGATCGACTGGATGGCGACCGGAACATTGTGCTGGCTCGCCCTTTTCGGCTGGATCGGCATCAGCGGCGTCTTCAAACTCTACGCCGCCTCCCGGTATTTTAGCTCGCAATCGGCATCATAGGTGCAGAGACGGCTGGATTTTCAGGTGACGTCCGGTGCATCGTACCGGCCCGATTGCCTTCGCCGGGAACGCCATGACCAGCACGACCTCGCCACCCTCCGAGAAAATCCAGCCGCTGCTCCGGTCCGTCCGGCCAAGCGATGCGGAGGCGCTTTGCGCTATCTTCAACATGCCGGGCTTCCGCTGGGGCACGCTCAGGATGCCTTTCGAGATGGTGGAGCAGGTGGCGCGGCGCATCGCCAAGTCCGGCCCGGAAACCACCTGGATCGTTGCCGAGCTGGACGGCAAGGTCGTCGGCCATGGCAGTCTGGTCGTGCAGGGTTCGCCGCGCCGTTCGCACATCGGCGAGATCAATATTGGCCTTGACGATGCCTTTGTCGGCAAAGGTATCGGCTCCGCCATACTTGGCGCGCTGCTTGACGTAGCCGACAACTGGCGCGCCCTGAAGCGGGTCGAATTGACCGTCTATGCCGACAACGAAGCGGCCCTTCGTCTCTACAAAAGCCACGGCTTTGAGGTCGAAGGCCGGCATGTGAAGGCCGGCTTTACCGACGGGCAGTACCACGACCTCCTGAGCATGGCCCGGCTGCGGTTCTAAGATCCGCTGTTTGCCTTGGCTGATTGGCCAATCTGACAATTCGTGCCGGGTCAGCGAACAGGTGATTGCTCATGGAGAACTGCGTAGGGCACGGTCATTTTGTCTCACACCATCTTGATCGAATTGACAATCTGTGTGCGGGCCGGCCGCATCCAGCAAGTCTGGTCTCTCCCTTGGCGTTTGCACCGCAAGCGGCTAGACGGGACCAATGACCGCCGTCTTTGACCCAAGCCCTACGCCTCCGGCGGAAATTCTGGCTGTGCTGTCGCTGCTCTGCCCGGAGGTCGTGCGCGACATCGAGCAGAACTGGAATGCACCGGTTTCCGACTACGCCCGCCATCTGTGGCGGCCGGTGGCAAGGCCTGCATCGGACCCGGCGATCGCTGCCCGCTCGATCCTACGCGAGGTCCTGCATCAGCGCCTCGGTAGGATTATGCAGCCTGAGGAGATCGGCAAAGCCCTCGACGAGTTCGAGCACAGACCGGTGATTCAGTCCGGCCTGCACTGCCTGCTTCTGATGGACCGGGTCACCTTCGATGCCCTCCTGCTTGCCTGGCTCGGCGCGGTCGAAAACGGGCTGTCGGCCTTCGTCGGCTTCATGGGAACGACAATGACCATGGAGACAGTTGGCCGGGAGGGGCCCGGATGGCTCGATGTCGGCGACGACAAGGTCAACCTGTTTGGCATGGGCCGCCACAAACTGTGCCGCAAAAGCGCCTGCGTGGCCGGTCCCGTCTCCCTCAACAAGCGCGCACTCGAAGCGGTGGGCGACGAAACGGATGCCAGCCGCTGGCTGGGCACCCTGCTTGCCAGCCAGGACAAGGTGTTTGGAACCGCCGCCGATGCGCTGACAGCCCTCAACGAGGATCTGGTCGCCAATTGGGATCGTGCCGGCATGGCCCTGCCGGTTTTCATCGATGATCGGCTCGCCGCGGCTGCCATGGCGCGGCATCTAGAATATGACGGCAGCCTTCTTTCCAGGCTGCTCACTGAGCCCGCAAGGCGCCAGCGTCTCGAACATGCCTTGCAAGAGGCCGCATCGAGCCCATTTGGCAGATTTCTGCCCAATGCCACGGACTATTTCTGGGGCATCCGCGAGGAGCGCGTGCGCAAGCTCGTTCTTGAGAACGGGCACCTGATCGAGCCCGACAGGCCGCAAGGTCTTTCCATCCCATTCGAGCGGCCGCATCTCAGGCAGGCACTGCTGGACGGCGTGCTGCTGCCGAACTTGTTCCTGACGTTCCTCGTCCTTGCCATATTGCCGCGCGTGCGAGTCGTGGGGGGCCTGAGGCAGATTGGCTATGTAGCGCTTTTCCACTCGGTCCTTTTGGCCGCGCTGGACGAAAACGCGCCGGAAGAGCGCGATCTGGCCGCGGAGCTGCAGGTTCGGGAAAATGCCTGGGGAATGCGGGTCATCGATGAAAAGATCTCGGTCCGCGAGCAGCTTGCCGGCCTGCCGGAAGGGGCGCTCTTCCCGGACCTGCTCCGGCAATACCGTTTGCGGACATTTGCCGAGACGACCGACGACCTGAAACTGGTTCGCGAAAACGCCCGATGGCGCAAGATCGGCCGGGCAGAGATCAAGGCGACCTGAGCCTTACTTCAAGCCTTATTTCAGGTTGATTTTCTGGTGCGCAACCGCAAGCGACGGCGATTTATCGGTGAGCCTCTGGCGTCTGGTCCGGCCGCTTCCTTGACGCTGATGCCTTTTGGGATTTCGACGACCGCTTCCGCCTCGACAATCATAAGGCTTGCCTGGGAGCTGTCTGCAGTTCGGGCCCGACCTGACATGGCCTCACCTGTCATTGCACGACACCGGCCTTGCTGAACTCGTCCACCACGAGTTCGAAATCGGCAACGACGGCTCTATCACCCTTTCGGACGTACGACACTGTCACGCCGAGCGCCCGCTCTGGGTCAAACTTTGCCGTTTAAGGCGGCGCCCGGAACGGGCAACTCGCGCCATATCCGGACCTTCAGTGATGCCGTGAATGTTGAGTCTCGGCTCCGATGCGGACGTTCCGCCCGAGTTCGAAGACTGCCCGCGACCGTTCTACGGCCTCCGCATCGGTAGCGCCAATGAGCGGCGTCCCACATCCCACTCCTTGCGTCCATTGGGAGGGTCATTGTGGACCAAGCCCTACTACCCGGGCTTGTGACAAAGCCGATCCAGCGCGTCTCGAAGTGCAGTGGCGGCATCGCCACGCTCGTCAGGGGACATCAGCTCCGGTTCAAGTTCCAGCCTGAAGTGCGGCAGCTCGGTTCGAACGGCACGACGAGCGGCCGCCAGATTGGCCTTTAGATCGATGACGCGGTAGGTGGCGACGGGATAGGCGATCCCCTTGACCTGGACGTGCCCCAGCTCCTCACAGTCAATTGAGTCCTTCACTTGCGCAAACGTCTCGTAGGAAATGAGGATGGCCCCCGGCGGCGCCTCCTGCTCCAGGCGCGAGGCGAGATTCACGGCGCCGCCGATTATCGTGTAGTCCATCCTGTCCTCGCTGCCGAAGTTACCGACGGTGCAGTAGTCGGTATGGATGCCGATGCGACAGCGCAGCGGTGTTTCGATCCCTATGTCCCGCCAGACTTCGGCAAGCTCACTAATCCGCTTTTGCATTGCAAGTGCCATCTGCGCGCAAGCCAGCGCGTCCTCCTTGACGCCGCGAGTCTCGGGATCGCCGAAAAACATCAGGATCGCGTCGCCGACATATTTGTCGATCGTCGCGCCGTGATCCGAAGCAATTTTCGACATTTCCGTCAGATAGTGATTGAGGAGTTGGGTGAGATCCTCGGATTCCATTTTGTCAGTGGTCTCGGTAAAGCCGGCGATATCGGAGAAGCATATTGTCAGTTTCTTCCGCTGGCTGGCGATCCTGACCTCCTGGCGGCCGGTGAATATCGAACGATACACTTGGGGCGCCAGATATTTCGCCAGCTTGCTGGAAAGCGCCTCCAGAACCACGGATTTCTCGGCGAGGTTCTCCTCCCTTTGCTTCAGCTCAGTGATGTCCGAATAGACGGCGACCGTGCCGCCGGCGCTGATCCGCCGCTCGCTGATCATGACCCACCGCCCGTCGCCTCGCCGCTGCACCCAAGGTTCGCCAGGCTTGCGGTGCCGCGAGAGGCGCTCGGCGACCCACTCCTCGACCCGCCCCTCGGCGTCCTTGATGTAGCCGCGCTCAGCGGATCGGCGAATGATTTGCTCGAATGTCGTGCCGGGCGTCAGTTCGGTCTCCAGACCGGTGTAGAGCAATTCGCGGTAGCGGCTGTTGCTGAGGACGAGCCGGTCCTCCCCGTCGTACAGAGCGAATCCTTCGGAGATGCTTTCGATGGCGTCGATGAGCCGCTGACGAGCTTCCGCAACGTCGCGCAGGTTCTTTTCCTCGACCTCGACAGCAGTATCCCGGAAGAGTCTCAGCGCTTCGGCCATGCGCCCGATTTCGTCGCTGCCCGCGGCTGGCAGCGGCGCACGAAGGTTGCCCCCCGCAATCGCAAGCATGCCCTGGCTCACGGCCCCCAGTCGGGCGAGGAGGCTGCGGTCGACATAGAGCCAGACAACCAGAACCGAACTCAGGAGGCTGAGGAAGGCGGAGCCGAGCACAACCGCGGTGCCGTAGCGCTGGACGAGTGCAGCTTCGCGACCGGACGCAGCGATCTCCTGGTCTGCCGTGGCGACCAGGCGATCGACGCCAGCGGTGAGATTGCGCGACAGTCGATTGTTCTCGGCCAGAAGCCTTTCACCCTGTGCCAGGACAGCAAACTCGTCCTCCCGCGCCTTGGGGATGCTGTCCTCGCCGTCGGTCAAACCCTTGAATTCGTCGACACGCTGCCGGAAGCGGGTCCGCAGCTTTTCGTCGATCTCCGTGGAAACCTTTTCAAGAGCAGTGAGCGAACGGCGTAGCGGAAAAAGGATCAACGCCAGGTCGCCCGGCGTCGGCGCGTTCGCGACCTTCACCAGCGCGTCGTTGACCGCCGAGATCTCCAGCTGCGCCTTCTGCTGGGGGATGTAGGCCGCAATCGCCTGGACCAGGTCGGCCATCGCCGCTGCGCGTCGATCGGGCGACAGCGACGTGTCGGCCGCGACCGCCCGCCATTGCGGGAGCCTGGAATCCATCACTAGGATGCCGGTGGCGACAAGGCGCTGGCTTCCGGTCGTCGTCGCGGCGAGGCGGTTCAGGAGCGCCTCCTTGCGGGTGACCACGTCGAGCCGGGCGACAACAAGAGAGTCGAGCTCCTTCAGGTTGCGCCTCAGAACAATCGCCGCTTCCTCGATCTCGGCCAGAGGCACTGTGCCCAACGTGGTGCCCCGGAGGTCCGTGCGCAGGGCCTCGAGGCGGGACATCTCGAGCGCGACGGCAGCCGAGACCTCGCTGTGCTGAGCCCTGCTTGTCGCTGCCAGCACCGATGGCGCGGCAGCAGCGACCCGTTCGGCCTGGCGCGACAGCTGGAGGGAGGCGAGCGCCGAGGGCACTCGATCCGTGGTAATTCGGTCGACGACGTCGCCAACCTGGAGGAAGGCAAAAAGCGCCGCAGCGGTTGCCAGCACCGCAAGGGCGCTGATCCCGAAAAAGGCGAGCAACAGCCGGCCGCGTATGCCGAGGCGTTCAAGCATCTCGGCGAGTCGGAACAGTCGGGCCACACTGGTCTGCATCAGACTAGACGTCCCAGCCGGCACGCCGGCGATCAACGAACCCTATTCAACCGGCACGTACTCTCCGCCGCGCCAGACGTACCAAACCCAGCTCTGCTTCGTGAGGTCGCCCTTGTCGTCGAAATCGACCCGGCCGATGACGGTGTCGAATTCCCGTTCGTGCAGTGCCGCAATGACGGCCTTCGGCTCCAGCGAACCTGCCTTCGAGACTGCCTGGGCCCAGACCTGGACCGCGCAGTAGCTCAACAGCGTGTAGCCCGCGGGTTCGAAGTTCTCCGCACGGAACTGCTCAACGACCGCGGCCGCTTCGGGGCCTCGCCTGGGGTCCGCCGGGAACGTGAAGAGGGTCCCCTCCGCCGCCGGGCCGGCGATCAGGGCAAATTCCTCGGTCGCCAAAGCATCTCCGGATATGAGCTGAACCGTGTAGCCACTGTCGTGTGCAGCGCGAGCAATCAGCGCAACCTCGGCATGATACCCACCCACATATAAGGCGGAGACGCCGGCGGTCTGCAATGCAGCGACCTCGGCCGAATAGTCGTCCTTCCCGGGAATGTATGCGTCGTAAACGGCCTCAGTCACGCCCCGCTTGTTCAGCTGCTTCCTGGTCTCGTCGGCGAGACCCTTCCCATAGGTCGAGTTGTCGTGGAGGATCGCAATCTTCTTGTTGCCCCAGCGATCGGCAAGGTAGTTGCCGGCGATGAAACCTTGCGCGTCGTCGCGGCCAATGGTGCGAAACACATTGGCACGGCCCTGTTCGGTCAGCTGCGGATTGGTCGAGCCTGGGGATATCTCAACGACGCCCGCCTCCTCGTACACTTTTGATGCGGGGATCGAGGCCCCGGAACAATAATGCCCGACGACGAGCACGACCCCGTCAGCCACCAGCTTCTTGGCGGCCGCTACAGCTTGCTCGGGATCGCAGAAGTCGTCGACCGAGATGAGCCTCACCTTTTGGCCGAGCACGCCGCCCGCCGTGTTGACGTCGGCCACCGCCATCTCCGCGCCGCGCTGTCCCTGCTCGCCGATCCAGGCGAGCCGTCCCGTCATCGCAGCCGAGACGCCGATCAGCACCTCCGCCCGCGCGGAGCTGAACGCGGCCGCGAGAACTAAGATCGCTATGGCGATGATGCGGTGCATGTGCGCACCCCTTTAGCTGTAGCTTACGCCAATCCCGCCAGAGCCGACAGCCCCTTCGGCAAGCGCGACTATCTCGGCGGCGTTCGCGGATCCGACAACTATTGCGCCTTCAACAATGCCTGCCCGCAGCGCTCTGCCACAGGATCCGCACGATCGCTCGATGCCCATTTGCGCTGCCGCTTGCCCGTCGACGGCTATCGGTGCATCCTTGTGAATAGCCTGGCCGTGAAGTGCGGGCGAGATCACGCCGTCACGGCCTCTAGTGAGGTCTTGTTCGATGGACTGCTCGGGCTGCGGTTTCGAGGTTGAGGGCGGTTACGCCTTCTGTCCGAGGTGTGGCAGGCGCCAGCCCGTGCCATGCGGCAGTTGCGGCTACCCCTGCGAACCTGATTTCGAGTTCTGTCCGAAATGTGGGGCGAGCGTCGGTGCGCCCGCAAAAGCCGTCGAACGGCCTGCTCCGACACCAAGCCGGACCATTGTGCCGCCTTCTCGAACTCCGTCGCTGCTTCCGAACATCGAAAGCGAAGAAGGGCTGCATCCCGTCTCTGACGCCGATCGCCGGACGGTAACGGTGCTGTTCGCCGACCTTTGCGGCTTCACGACACTCAGCGAGCAGCTCGACCCCGAGGTCATGCAAGCGCTGCAGAACGAACTATTCAAGGAATTGACGTCGGCCGTGCGAAACTTTGGTGGTTTCGTCGACAAATTCATCGGCGATGCGCTGCTGGCTTTGTTCGGTGCGCCGGTCGCGCATGAGGACGATCCGGAACGTGCACTTCGCGCCGCTCTCGACATGATCGCCCGGACGGCGCGGCTCGGCGAAAGCACCTCCCACTCCGGCTCGCCTCTGTTACTCCACATCGGCATAAACACTGGTCCGGTCGTTACTGGCGGATTGGGCATCGGCACCGCCAAATCCTATTCGGTGACCGGCGACACAGTGAATACGGCGCAACGCCTGCAATCGCTGGCCGCACCGGGTGAGGTGCTGGTAGGCGAGCTCACTCACAGGCTGACCCGGCATGCCTTCTCTTACGAGTCGATGGGTGATGTCGTGCTTCGCGGCAAGGCTGGCAGTGTGCTCGTCCATCGACTGGACGCACCGCTAGCGGTGCCGCGTGCAGCGCGTGGGCTCGAGGCGCTCGGCCTCAGTGCCCCGCTAATAGGTCGTGGTGCGGAGCTCAATAGAATGCTGGCGAGCCTTGACCAGGCGTGCGGCGGCTCGGCCCAACTTGTCCGCCTCGTCGGAGAAGCCGGCATCGGGAAATCGCGGCTGGTGAAGGAGTTCGTCGCCCGCGTCGGCGACGAGGATCGTTTTCGCAACGTCGCCGTGCGGCAGGCCACGTGCTCACCGCTGGGCGAACAATCTTTCGGCGCCTTGGGCGCAGTGGTGCGCAGCGCTGCCGGTATGATGCAAAACGACAATAGGAACGAAATGCGGGGGAAGCTCGCAGGCTTGCTTACCGATCTCGGCCTGCAGGGCGAGGAGGCGATGCGGCTGATGCCTTTGCTCTACCATGTGCTTGGCCTTGGCGACCCCGATGCCACCTTGCAGCATGTCGAACCCGAGCAGCTGCGGCGGCAAATTCTCTACGCAGTCCGCACAATCATCGAACGGCGGCTTGCGTTGTCGCCGCTGTTGATTGTCGTCGAAGACCTGCACTGGGCCGACGCCGTGTCGCTTGAGGCACTACGTTTCGTGATGGACAGGTTGGAACGTACGCGGTTGATGTTGCTGGTCACGCATCGTCCGGCGCCGGACAACGACCAGCTCGACTCAAGTCGGGTCAGTCACACAGCGCTCAGGCTTCCGCCGCTCAACAGAGATGACGGACGCAGCCTGCTGGCAGCGCTTTTCGGCGAGAGCTGGGTAAACTCCGCAGGAGGGCTTCTCGACCAGATCCTCGAGCGCGCGGGCGGCAACCCCCTTTTTGTAGAGGAGATCGTTCGCGGCCTTATCGATCGCGGTGTACTGATGCGAGAGGGCCAGCGATGGCGGGCTGTGGCAGGCGAAGTCGCAACCGGCATCCCCGCCACTATCCAGGCAATGTTGCTTGCCCGCGTCGACCGGCTGCCCCAAGAGGTGCGCCGGTTGGCCCAGGAGGCCGCGGTAATCGGCCCGCGCTTCGATGCCACACTTCTGAAAACCGTGACAGCCGACCCCGCCCGGCTAGAAGCCGGCTGCGAACTGCTTTGCGATGCGGAAATCATCGAGGAAGTTGCCGGATCAGGCTCGGTCTCGTCGCAAAGCTACCGCTTTACGCAAACATTGCTGCAGGACGTGATCTACCAGAATCTGCTCCTGCAACGCCGGACCGACATCCACGGGCGGGTCGGAGCTGCCTTGGAGCAACTGTGCGGCGACAAGCCGGAACGGCTCGAGGATTTGACCGTGCTCGGTCATCATTTTGCACAGAGCGCCGAGCGGGAGAAGGGCGCGCACTACCTGGAGGCGGCGGGCGATCGCGCTCGTATGATATACGCCAACGACGACGCCCTTCGTTTCTACGAGCGAGCACTGACTGCATTGGACGCGATCGGGCAAACACCGCTCAAACTGGCAATTGCGGAGCGCATTGCCGATTTGAGCGGCCCGGCAGGCCGCCGCGAGATCGCGCACCACCACTACGAGACGGTGTTGCAGGCATACCGCGAGTCGGCCAATCGCGTCGCCTCGGCGCGAGTTTTGCGTAAGATCGGTCGGCTGCTCTGGGACGTCGGCAAGCGGGACAAGGCAGAACTCCGCTATGCTGAGGCGGCAGCGCTCCTCGATGGAGCGGATGCCCCGATCGAGCAGGCGCATCTGTGGCAAGAACGTGGCCGGCAGGCGTTCCGTAGCGGAGATCACGCTCTCGCGGCAAAATGGGCAGACGCGGCGCTGGATTGCGTACGCACTCTGACAACGGAGCATGTCTCCGAGGTAGGGCGTGATGCCACTCTTGTGACCGCCGAGGCACTCAATACCAAGGCTGTCGCGCTGGCTCGCCTTGGGCGAAACCGTGAGGCCGTGCGTCAGGTTGAGCGCAGCATTGAATTGGCTGAAGCCGCCGGTCTGCTGGGCGCGGCCTGCCGCGGCTACACCAATCTCGGCGTGCTTTACACGACCATCGATCCGGCACAGGCGATGGAGGTCTGTCGGCGCGGTCTTGAAGTGGCGCGCCGTATTGGTGATTTGGGTTTCCAGGCGCGCCTTCTCGCCAATCTGGCTGTCGCTTGTTGTACTTTCACGGATCGCTGTCCAACGGAGGGCGTGCCTGCTGCCGAGAAGGCCATCGAGATCGACCGGGCGCTCGACCAACGCGAGCACCTGCCGGTGCCGTTGATCGTGCTTGGACAGATCCACCAGTGCAACGGCCGTCCGGACCTGGCGGTTGGGTTGTTTCACGAAGCACTGGACGTAGCCCGCGAAACGGGCGAACCCCAACTGCTGTTTCCGTGCTATGATGGTCTTGCAACGCTTAATCTCGACCTCGACAATCTGGTCGAGGCCGAACGCTACTTTTCCCTGGCGCAGGGTATATGCGCCCAGCACGGGCTCGACCCGGAAGCGCTTGTGGTGCTGCCTTTTCTCGACTAGCCGGGGTTGGAGGTTGGAAATGTCCGCGCGTAGTGACTTGGTGCCGCTTCAACCGGGCGACCGTGCGCCGAACTTGGTACTCGACGCCATTACCCAGGAAGGCAAGATCGCGCTTGACGACTTTCGCGGCCAAAAACCGGTGCTGGTCGGCCTGTTTCGAGGTCTGCATTGTGCGTTTTGCCGGCGCTATATCGCCGCCCAGGCGCGGCTTGATCCGGAGCTGCGCGAAAAGGGCGTGGAGAGCCTGACGGTGGTCAACACGCCGATCGAACGGGCACGTCTCTATTTCCGCTACCATCCGATGCCGAATCTGCTTGCGGCCTCCGACCCTGAACGTGCTTCGCATCGTGCCTTTGGGCTGCCGAATCTCGAATTCACCCAAAACGAGACGAACTGGCCGTACAAGGTCTCGATGGCAGCGGCAAAGGATATGCGGGTCGACATACCCGGCGAGTTGCCCGGTCCTATGGATCCTTTGGTGGCCAGCGAATTCCTCAACAAGAAGGACCATTACGAAGTGACCGAAGCCGACGAGCAGATGATGGCAACAGGACACGGACAACTGGTCGGTCAATTCCTATTGGACCGGCAGGGGATCGTCCGCTGGAGCTTCACGGAGGTTCCAGAGGGTGGGCGATACATGTTTGGGAAGCCAAGCCCGCAGGAGCTGATGTCAGCCGTGTCCCAAGTCGCCCAATAGATTTGCGAACGAGGTAAACGGGCGGGACACTGACCAAAAGCGGAACTAATTTGTTACAAGTCTAGACACCGACAAGTTCACCGTTCATGCGAGCACGGCCTCGACTTTGGCAACAAAGTCATCGAGCGAGCGATCCCCGCGAATCTCGATGCGCGGAAGGTCGATGGGATCGCAATCGAGGTCCGCCGGCCCGTGTCTGCCGCCGAAGCCGATTCGATAGCCGCACTCCTTGGCCAGCCTGCCAAGCCGTCGGTCGGTAACAGAGAAGGGTGCCGCGAACGCCGTGGTTGGCCGACCGGTCCACCGTTCGATGAACATACGAGAGCGCAGGAGCTCGGCGGCCAAGTCAGAGCTCGACAGACCATCGATCGCGCGATGCGTCGCCAGATGGCTTCCGAAGAACGCACCTTCGCCGGCGAGGCGTCGCACCGTCCCGGCGTCCATAAGCTGCGTCGGCGGGCCGCTGTAGGCGTCCCACTGTGCACTTTCACCCACCCAGTCCGTCACCAGGAACATTTCCGCGGTCAGATCGTTCGCGCGCAAGGTCGGCCAGGCATAGTCGGCAAAGTTCTGGAAGCCGTCATCGAACGTGATGAGCACTGGGCGGCCAACGAAAGGCTGACGGTTGGCGATGAACCACTCCAGCTGCTCGGACCTAATCGCGTGAAAGCCATTGGCGCGCAGCCATGCCATTTGGCTGGCGAATGCGGCGGGCGTGAGCCGAAAACGGGCGAGCGCGGCCGGACCTTCATCGGAGACGCTGTGATACATGAGGACAGGGATACGCTGTCGCCGCTCGCTACGTGCGACGTCGCGGCGCAAGGCCCGCGCCCCGCCCCAGACGATATTTCGCGCGACCCCGATTTCGACGGGTGCGCGGATTGGCACATGATCTATCATCGGTTCCGTCGCCACGTCGCCTGGTGACAGGCGGCGGAAGCGGTCTATGCGGTAGAGCTCGGTCTGGATCGATTGCTCGAGGACGAGGCCGTCGGTCGCTGCCAGCGTCTCTGAGATCGCTTGTGCACCGAATGTGTTCCAGTCGAAGCCCGTCCTTTCAACATTGTCACGTAGCACGAATGCGTGTGCGCTGATGAAACTGCCGCCAGGCGCCAACGCCCCAGCGAGTTTTTTGGCGATGCGCCGCAACTCGGCGAGATCATCCAGGTAGTAGAGCACTTCCGAACAGACGATCAGATCCATCTCGCCCGGCAGCATGTCCGCAGAAAAATCCAGTACGCCGAACTCAACATTCGGCTGATCGCTGCATCGCGCGCCCGCCCGCCCGACGGCTACGGCGGAGATGTCAGTTGCGGTCAAATGGCCCACGCGCGGCGCCAGCTGCCGCGTGAAGTGGCCCTCCGCGCAGGCCAGCTCAAGCGCCCGTCCGATGGGAACGGCAGGCAGAATTTCGAGCTGCCGCTCATATTTTTCCTGCTCATAAGGCGAACCGTAGTTCCAGGGATCCTCGGTCGCGAAATGGCGATTCCAGAAAGACGTGCGATCATTGTCGTGCCCATCCGCGGCCCGTGCACGGCACGGCGCTGCAAAAGGCTCTTTAGTTTCGGCGCTCGACCGAACCAGCGCCTGCGCTTCCGCGGCCAATCCCGCGAGTTTGCCGAAGTGGCTGTCCCGATCAGACCGGCGTCCCGCCATGGACAACAATGCCTCGGCTGCAAACATGTTTGACTTGTCGGCACCGGCGCCCTTTTGCGGTGCATGTACAGGCGATCGCCTCGCAAGCCGCGCGGCACTGTGCATAAGCCGCTCAGGGGGCACGAAATTCAGGATCAATTCAATCCAATGACGCCTTGTCACTTTCCCGAGTACGCCGAACTGCACGAGAGCCTCGATCTGGCCATCCATCATCAGATAGGCATAGATTTGATCGATTCCTTCCGGCACTTCGATGGAGGTCGGATTTCGCGCGTCGACACGAATTCCAAGTGTCCGCGCGAGCCTGCGCGGCGCGGCAAGATCGTCGACGTCGAGAAGCATTTGCTCAAGGTGATACTGGACGCGGCGAGCCGCGACGGGATTGTCCCAGACCTTGCCGAGTTCGATGATCAACTCGGTGAGGGAGCCGCCGAACCTGTCCCACCTGGCAGCCAATTGCGCTGGCACCGACAGGCTTCCTGCCATAAGGCCATCGATGGCCACCTTGGCGATCTCACGCGCCCATTTACGTCCTGGCGGGAGCGCGCGCAGGGACTGCGGGTTGATCGAGCGCGAGCCGCAGCCGCAATCCGATGCGGCGTTCCACAACGCGAACCACGCGAGTGCTTCTGAAGCGGTGCCGCCGTTCGCCTCGATCGCTCCATTGGCGTGAGCCGATGCCGGGTGTTTGACCCTGGGATCGGCTGAAAAGCCTCGAGCGATCACGATTTCGGCATCTGCCAGCATCTGCGTCGAATTGCGGCTGAGCGCGTTGGGGCTGGTCCGATAGAAAGCGAGCGGCTCGTCGACCACCACCCATTTTTTGTCCAGACGTGCGAGGCGCTGCCACAGGTCCCAGTCCTCGCAGGTGCGCAGCGACATATCGAAACCGCCCAACTCAATAATTGTCTCCCGGTCGACCAGCTGACCGTGAATGGCGATGGCACACCGGCGGGCGAATGTCTCGAAGGGCTGGATCGCGACATCCGTTGGGATGCTCGCCGGGGTGAGTTCGCCGTCGGGCATCACGCGCCGGGAACCGCAATAGGCGGCCACTGCATCGGGAGCGGATTTCAGTGCGGCCAGCATTTTCGCAAGGAAGCTGGCATCCACCCAATCGTCCGCATCCAGAAACATGAGCCAGCGGCCGCGCGCTGTCGAAATCCCGTTATTGCGCGCGCCGGCGGCGCTATACGCGCAAGACCTCAACGCCCGAAATCGGGCATCGTGCTCTACATAACCGGCGATGATCGCGGGGGTGCCGTCCGTGGAGGCGTCATCGACGATGATCGCCTCCCAATCCACTATTTCCTGATCGAGAAGGCAATCGAGTGCGCGCGCCAGCGTTACCTCCGCGTTGTGCGCAGGAACCACGATTGAAACCAAGGGATCATGCGCCACGCCGTCTTACCCGCGCCCGGTTCGAAGGTAGAACAAGATGCGTTGATCTTTCTCGGCGTAGGCCGTCACAATCGACGCCGATCAGTCTGTCAACCCATCGTCCACCACGACTATATCCAGTATCTGGTAGGTCTGCCGGCGGATGCCGGCAAGCGTTGCGCCGACGGTTTGCTCGGCATTGAACATCGGTACCACACCGCCTTGCGGTAGCATTGTCCTGGATCATCGAGCTTTCGTCTTCTTCGGCAAGAGTCGGCAAATGTCAAAACCGGATGACGGCATCGGCTGGCAGCACTGCCCTGTCAAGATAAGGGCGAATTAGAGGCGGGCAAAAAAGACTTGAAGACAGGCCGAATGGCAAGCGCGCATGCCCGACGGCTTGGAGCTGAGGTCGATGCGCATGTCGAAATCTACCCGAATGGGGACGTACGAACTGACTTAAGCCGAGAAGATTCCGGCTTGCGGGTCGGCAATTTTGCTGGCAAGTTTATCAGTTGCTAAATTAGCGCTGTGAAAATGTTCAAAAGGAGGGGCATGGGATGGCCAAGGAATCTTCGAGTACCGCTTCTTCGGCAAATAAAGCGGACGCAAATCTGATAAGTAATGCAGAAGGAAGCGGGCTGACCTTCATGGCGGGCCAGGCTCGCGAGAGCGGGGCCCCCGGCGACGCTGTAGGTGTCGACAAGATACGTGATCTGCTGTTCGGCAACCAGATGCAGGACTATGACCGCCGCTTTTCCAAGCTTGAAGAACGGGTCTTGCAGCGCTTCAAGGATGTCGAATCCGAGGCCAAGCGCAATCTTGAAATGTACGAGTCAAATGCAAAGAAGCAGGTCGACTCGCTTGCGGCGCAATTGCGGAATGAAAAAGACGCGCGAGCCGACGCCGACAAGGAGATTGATCGGAATCTTCGGGAGCAAAATCAGGCGCTCGAAAAGCAGGTGCGCGCGTTGTCGGATCAGTTGAGCGAGCTTGAGCGGGAAGTTGCGGACCGGATAAATCGAAACGATCATTTGCTGCGTGAGGAAATCAAGCAAAAGAATGAAAGCATTCAGATGCTGATGGAGAAAATGTTTTCCGATCTTGGCAATGTCAAGACCGACCGAAATCTTTTGGCTGGCCTGTTTGTCGAGGTTGCAAAATGTCTAAATCAGGATCCCGCAGGCAGCAAGAACAACTCGGAGCGTACGTGGAAAGTGAGTTGATCGGAACTTGACGTCGACTGTCGACCCAATCAGCCTTCCTCAACGAGCAGCTTCGAACGATACAGAGATTGATCGCGAGGCTCTGGCTCGCCTTTTGATCGAAATTGCCCGGAACGTTGATCCGGACTATCGTGCGCGTCTCGACGGAATCCCAACCGCCGATCCTCGCATGGAAACGCTCCGCCAGTTGCTGGTCGGCCGCGAAATTTCGGAGCTTTCGCGAGTTACGCATCTGCTCGACGAACCTGAGCAGCTTGCGGCTGCAGTTGGGGGTGTTCTCCCCAGTGCAGCCGCACGTGCGCCTCATGCGCAACTCGGAGAGGCCCTTGCGCCAGCTGTCGAGAGGGCCGTGCAACGGTCCATCCAGAAGAGCCCGCGTACGCTTACGGATATATTGTACCCGGTGTTTCTGCCGGCTATTCGCAAGTCGATCGGCGAAAAGATCGACCAAACCTTTCAATCGCTGAATGAAACTTTAAGACATATATTTACCTGGCATGGACTCAAGTGGAGGCTTGAAGCTTGGAGAACAGGTGCAAGCTTCTCAGAAGTTGTTCTTAAGCATTCTCTTGTCTATCGTGTGGAACATGTCTTTCTCATCAATCGCAATTCCGGTCTTTTGATAGCGCATGTAACTGCCGATAATGCGACTAGCGAAGATCCTCAACTCATTTCTTCGATGCTTAGTGCAATTCAAGATTTTGTGAAAGACTCATTTAACGAGAAAGAACAGAGTGGCCTGGACACTATTCGTTTCGGGGAGCTTCGTCTCTGGTCGGAAGTTGGACCGTTTGCGACCTTAGTTGCGGTGATCCGGGGAAATCCGCCCGAGGAATTACATGAAAAAATTCGCGATGTATTGCTTCGCATCCATGATGAATGCTCACAGGCTCTAGAGCAGTTTGACGGCGACAGTTCGCAGTTGGCCGGCGTAGAGACGCAGTTGCAGACCTGCGTTGAACTGAAGCAGGAGGAATCAAACCAGGGATTTCCGTGGCTGGTAGTGGCTGCAGTCCTGCTGGTTTTGATTCCCGCAGGCGGTTGGTTCTTTCTTTCCTGGCAATCCGGGCAGCGCTGGCAGGCGTATGTGTCGCGACTGGGGACCCAGCAGGGCATCATCGTTGCCGAACAAAAGGTGCGTGATGGCCAATTCTATATTGCCGGCCTGAGAGACCCGCTTGCCGCCGACCCGCAGTCGCTGTTGGCCGGAACGCAGGTCGATCCCGCCCGCGTTCATTCGCGCTGGCAATTCTATCAGAGCCTTGAGCCGGAGTTCGTGTTGAAGCGGCTAACGGCGTCGCTGGTTCCGCCGGATTCAATACGACTTTCGATCGTCAATGATCGCATCGTTGCCGAGGGTGAGGCTCCCGACAGCTGGATAGATCGCGCACGCGCAACGGCCCGACAGCTTTCGGCAGGCGGACCGGAATTCGATATCTCCAGGGTTCGTGATGTGAGCCCCGAAGCACGCGCGGCGGAGCGCTGGCAGGCCTATGTGTCGCGACTGGGGAGCCAGCCGGGCATCATCGTTGCCGAACAAAAGGTGCGCGATGGCCAATTCTATATTGCCGGCCTGAGAGACCCGCTTGCCGCCGACCCGCAGTCGCTGTTGGCCGGAACGCAGGTCGATCCCGCCCGCGTTCATTCACGCTGGCAATTCTATCAGAGTCTTGATCCGGAGTTCGTGTTAAAGCGGCTAACGGCGTCGCTGGTTCCGCCGGATTCAGTACGACTTTCGATCGTCAATCATCGCATCGTTGCCGAGGGTGAGGCTCCCGACACCTGGATAGATCGCGCACGCGCAACGGCCCGACAGCTTTCGGCAGGCGGACCGGAATTCGACATCTCCAGAGTTCGTGATGTGAGCCCCGAAGCACGCGCGGCGGAGCGCTGGCAGGCCTATGTGTCGCGACTGGGGAGCCAGCCGGGCATCATCGTTGCCGAACAAAAGGTGCGCGATGGCCAATTCTATATTGCCGGCCTGAGAGACCCGCTTGCCGCCGACCCGCAGTCGCTGTTGGCCGGAACGCAGGTCGATCCCGCCCGCGTTCATTCACGCTGGCAATTCTATCAGAGTCTTGATCCGGAGTTCGTGTTAAAGCGGCTAACGGCGTCGCTGGTTCCGCCGGATTCAGTACGACTTTCGATCGTCGAGGATCGCATCGTTGCCGAGGGGGAGGCTCCCGACACCTGGATAGATCGGGCGCGCGCAGCGGCCCGACAGCTTTCGGCAGGCGGACCGGAATTCGACATCTCCAGAGTTCGTGATGTGAGCCCCGAAGCACGCGCGGCGGAGCACTGGCAGACTTATGTGTCACGACTGGAGGCCCAAGCGGGAATCATCGTCGCCCAACAAACGGCGAGGGGTGGACATTTCTATATTTCCGGCCTGAGAGACCCGCAGGCCGCCGACCCGCAGGCTCTGCTGTCCGGAACAGGGGTTGATCCTGCTCGCGTTCATTCGCAGTGGCAATTCTATCAGAGCCTTGATCCGAAGTTCGTGCTGAGGCGGCTGGTAGCGTCTCTGGCTCCGCCGAAATCGGTTCGGCTTATGATCATCAAGGATCGCATCGTTGCCCAGGGTGAGGCTCCTGCCGCCTGGATAGATCGGGCGCGGCTCGCCGCCCAACAGCTGTCCGCGGACGGACTCTCTCTAGAAATCTCCGAGCTGCGTGAGTTGACCCCTCCGGAACTCACTCATTTGAGGGAGGCTATTCAAGCGGTCGACATTTTCTTCGATTCTGGCAAGGCTGTACCGGGACCAGAGCAACTGCCGGTTCTCGACAAATTGGCGAATCAGTTGAAGCAATTGGCCAAGGACGCCCGCAAGGCAGGCGTAACAGCACAGTTCATGTTGACCGGCCATTCGGACGAGACGGGCCGTGAAACGGCCAAATTGTCCATCAGCGCCGCGCGCGCGGAAACAGTTCGTGCGCTTCTCAAGAAGCGCGGCGTCGATCCGGAATTGCTCTTGGTTCGCGGCGCGGGCACCTTTGAGCCAGCGGAGACTGAAAATAGCCGAACCGGGAGCTCGGCCAATCGCAGAGTTTCGGTTACGGTAAACTTCCACTAGGGCGGAGCCCAGGATATTGCAAAAGAAGATCTGCATGTTGGGCGGGTTCGCTGTCGGAAAGACGAGTCTGGTTCGCAGGTTTGTGCAAAGCATCTTTTCCGAAACCTACTTGACCACGGTGGGAGTGAAAATCGACAAGAAGAGTGTCGCATTCCCGGACAAGACCGTGGATCTGATTTTGTGGGATTTGGCCGGCGAAGACGATATCGGCTCATTCCGCGTCAGCTATGTGCGAGGTGCCAGCGGGCTCGTGCTTGTCGTCGATGGAACGCGCGCCGCCACTCTTGCCGTGGCGCTCACGTTGCGCGAGCGGGCCGAGGCGGAATTCGGCGCTATGCCGTTTGTATTGCTGTTCAACAAATCCGATCTGGCCGATCGGTGGGCAATATCGGATAGTGAAATTAACGAACTGAGGCAACTTGGATGGCAAATCTATCTAACAAGTGCGCTTTCGGGTGAACATGTTGATGATGCGTTTCGTCAGCTTGCTTCGATGGTCAGCAAATAAACCATGCATGAATTGCCAAGAGAAGTAAGCAGTTGGATTTACGATTTCTTCTACAACGAGCACTCCGTCGCATATTTGAAAATCGACGCCCAGCTTTGCATAACTGCGAAGGGCGGTAACGTTAAACATTACGGACTCTCATCAGTTCGCATTGGTAAGCCTGTTGCCGAGCAGCTTGAATTCATGGAAGGGTTGCTGCCCTGCCCGGAGCTTCCATATCATATGGCCATGGTCGAACTGCCCAGCGGGCGGGTGGCGGACCTTCATCTTTTTGCTGGCAATGCCTGCGTGTGGCTGCTCTTTCTTGACGCCACTGCCGAACGCGACAACAGGCAGCGGCTTCAACAGAAGGCTTATGAAATGACGCTCCTGCAAGAGAGGGAGCGTCAACTCAACGAGAAATTACAATCGATGAACGAGGCGTTGAGGGCGAGCCAAGAGGGATTGTCGCGTGAATACCAGCGCGCCGAAGCCCTGCTCCTCAACATTCTTCCGGCGTCTATCGCGGAGCGGCTAAAAGCGCACGAAGAAATTGCAGACAACTACGCAGAGGTGAGTGTGCTTTTTGCCGACATCGTCGGTTTTACGGAAAGAGCGCGGAACGTCGGAGCC
Organism: Mesorhizobium sp. ISC25; assembly: GCF_042295465.1. Classification (NCBI taxonomy): domain Bacteria; kingdom Pseudomonadati; phylum Pseudomonadota; class Alphaproteobacteria; order Hyphomicrobiales; family Phyllobacteriaceae; genus Mesorhizobium; species Mesorhizobium sp. ISC25. The sequence goes on from NZ_CP135441.1 coordinate 3,337,610, forward strand.
GTGACGACGCTCGCTATTTTAAATTACTTCTTCAAGGCGGCGGATCTGCTCTCGGAGCGATACGGCTGCGAAAAGATCAAGACAATCGGCGATTGTGTGATGGTGGTCGCTGGCCTGCCCGCCGCGCGATCCGATCATGCGGAAGCCCTTGCGCACTATGCACTTGAACTGCGGAAGGCGGTTAAGCTCGAACGCTTCGCAGGAGAACCGATAAGACTCAGAATTGGAATTCACTCAGGACCAATTGTGGCGGGCGTTATAGGCAAAAGGCGGTTTGCCTATGACCTATGGGGCGACACCGTTAATCTCGCCGCACGTATCCAAACGTCCGCGGAGCCCGATGAAATCCGTATTTCGGATGCAACTCATCAACTGCTTGGACCAAATTTTGCTTGCGATCCACTCGCGGAAACGGAATTGCGTGGTACAGGTCGTGTGCGAATGTGGCGGCTCCCGGCCTGATTTGCCGCATGGCAGTGCCGACCCTGGAGCGCGTTGCATCTCAAGCAACATCATGGTTTCGAATGTCCGCAGCGGTGCGCGAAGCAGTCGACCACCGAGCGACCGATGCCCAGTTCATAGAACGGCCGGAGGCCTGGGCCGAGGTCGGAATGCCCTGCCCCGCGGCTAAATAAACACCGCCAAGTACCTGGCGCAAGGTCTAGCTCGGAACGATGACGTCTTGCACCACAACATCGGTTTCTCCAAGGTAGGAACAACGGCGGACATAGATGTCGTTGCTTGCCGATTTGACCGGAAGGTTACAGCACGATGCCACTCATGATTCGACGATTGGGAGCCAGGAACCTGGCGCGCCCGGCACGGCGTCTCGGAGACCTGACTGCGATGTTTGCCCTGATTGCCAGACCGCTCGTCTTTGGGATCGCCCTTTTGTTGGCTGGTCAGGCAGAGGCCCAGGCGCCGGCGACCGTCCCGCCTGCGAGGGTCAAACAGCTATTCGAGCTTCTCGACGATCCGTCAGTGAAGGCCTGGGTGGCCGAACAGCGAAATCAGGACGCCGGGTCAACGGGAGCGCCTGCCGAGGCAGGAGCTTCGCCGGCCGACGCATCGTCCGACGCCGTGGACGCACCCGGCCAGATGAATACGATGGCATCCTCGACGCTCGATCGGATCAGGCATCATATCGAAAGAATCGTGCGAACTTTGCCCTTGCTGCCAGGCCAGTTCGCGCGCGTTCGGGCAGAGACGATGGAGGATATGTCCAGCAAGGGGTCTGCGGGCGTATTTGTGCTGATTGCGATGTTCATCGCTGCCGGCCTGGCACTCACTTGGGCAACGTACAAAGTCACCCGTCCATTTCGTCTTTGGATTATCGCGCAACCGAAGGATACGCCGGTTGGGCGAGCCAAGAAGATTGGGGGGCGCGCGCTTTATTCCAGCATGCTGATCGTCTCTTTCGCACTGGGCAGCGCCGGCGCGTTCATGTTGTTCGACTGGCCAATGCTTATCCGCGAGATTGTACTGACATTTCTGATGGCGGCGGTCGTTACATGGGGTGTGCGCATGTACGTCATGGCCATGCTCGTCCCTTCCTTCATGAACGTCGAGAACGCTGTCGAGGTTCGTGCTTTGCCGATCACCAACGAAGCGGCTGACCATTGGTCCTATTGGCTACCTCGGATCGTCGGCGTCTTCGCCTTCTTCGGCGCCGCGTTTATTCTCTTGCCAGGTCTCGGCATCGATCAGGACGGAATGATGGTCCTGTCACTGGGCGCAGATTTCGTGCTGCTGTTGCTCCTGCTGCTCGCCATTTGGCGTCGGCCAAGAACGCAGCGAGACGGTGCGCGCCACATCGGTCACACGGAAGCGACATGGCTATTGACTGCCTATTTCGTCGTCCTGTTCCTGCAGCGCATCGCCGGCCTTTATACATACTTCTGGTTCACCTTCGCCGCATTCTTCCTGCCTTTGGCAATCGTGATGACGCAGCGCGGGGTTAATTTCGTTCTGCGGCCAGGTTCGGAAGATGTCGGCCGGCCTACGATCCCGGCGGTGACGATCGCTGTCATCGATCGCGGAATCCGAATGATTTACATCCTGGTGGCGGCTTACTTTCTCGCACGTGTCTGGGGTCTGGACATGCAATCCATGCGGGACAGCGACACGACGACGACGTTCATATTGCGCGGCTTGATCAATGTCGTGGTCATTGCCCTCGCAGCCGATTTCGGCTGGTCGATCATCAAAGCTTTGATCGAACGAAAGCTGGGCATCGAAATACCGCACCCTGTGATCAGCGACGAGGAGGTCCCGATCCTCGATCCGCAGCAGGCGCGGCTGCACACGCTCTTGCCGATCCTCCAGAACATTCTGCTCGCATCGATCATCGTGATGGCAGTACTTATGATGCTCGCCTCGCTGGGTATCCAGATCGGCCCATTGATCGCCGGCGCCGGCGTCGTTGGCGTCGCAGTGGGCTTTGGGGCACAAACCATCGTCAAGGACGTCATTTCAGGCGTGTTTTTTCTGCTCGATGATGCGTTTCGTGTTGGCGAATACATTTCGTCGGGCAATTACAAGGGTACTGTGGAAAGCTTTTCGCTGCGCTCGGTGAAGCTGCGCCACCATCGTGGTCCGCTGTTCACGGTACCTTTCGGTGAACTCGGGGCAGTCCAGAACCAGAGCCGTGACTGGGTTATCGACAAATTCAACATCACCGTTGGCTATGACACCGATATCGACTTCGCTCGCAAGCTGATCAAGCGGATCGGCCTCGAACTGGCGGAAGATCCCGAGTTCAAACACTGGGTGCTCGACCCGATCAAGATGCAGGGCGTACAGGAGTTCGGCGAGTACGGCATCGTATTGAGGGTCAAGGCTACAACCAGACCGGGAGGCGCCTTCGGTATGAAACGCAAATTCTATGTACGCCTCCGCCAAGTCTTCAAGGAGCAGGGCATCGAACTCCCATTTCCGACCGTCCAGGTCCAGGGGCTACAGAACCCACATGGGGCAGAGAATGCGCCATTGGAGATCACACCCGAGTTGAAAATGGCCGTCGCGCAGTCGCACACTATTCGACGCAGGAAAAAAGCTAGCACAACGGAGTAGAAAAACTGTGACACCTGCCGGTCACAACGGGGCTTTCCGCGCATCGCCCGTGGCAGGGATACTCTTTTATCTTCTACCGTTTAAGACGAAAAACATACCGTCACGAGCCTCACCGACCCTGACGGTACTTTGAAAGATTCGGCCGGTAGTATGCCGGAGGTCCGTTGGACCTGGCGTTAGCGTCAAACTCTACCTGCCGATAGATGCCGAACGCCCAACGAACGGATTTATTTCAATGGTTTGTAGCGTGCCATAACGTATTTTCGGATACGTTCGGATGGGCCTGTATCATTCCCATTCGATTGTTCTGAAGCATCATAACGCATTAATCCATCGAGGAAACTCTTTCCGCTGACGACGAAGAACCGTATCCCGGATCCGTCAGAAATTCTCGCTCTTGAATTCAAAGGAGAATTTCGGCGATCCGCGATTTGCTCGGTTTCAAAGACTATCGATATCGGTTGGTCTATTTTCCTCGGAGTTCTCCGCAAAAGCGGCGTCTCCAGCCTGACAAAAAGACCGTCAGCGATGGTGAAGTCCGTCGCCGTCAGTAGTGTGGCCCTCGCGCCGGTTGCGATACGGCGCAACATTCGCGCATTGAACGACGCCGCTTCAAGCGATCGCAGCTCGGCTTCCGACCGGATTACGGCAAGCGTCGCCGGCGACCTGCCGGACGTCAGTCGCGCGATATGGACAGCCCTGCGAGAAACGGCGCGTACGCGGCGAGCCTGCGGGATACGAACTCAGTGAAGAGCCGCACGCGCTTCGTCTTGCGTGTCTCCCCCTGTGTGAGAAGCCAGAGCGTTCCGTACATGTGCAGGTCGGTGCCCGGCACCCTCACCAGTAGGGGGTCGGCATCTCCGACGAAGCACGGCAGTGTCGTCATCCCGAGCCCTTGCCGTACTGCAACGATCTGCGCCTCGCCGTCCGTGGTCCTGAACGGAACCCCCGTGGTACGAACCTCACCCTCGCTGGCCCAATCCGGAATTCCATGAATGCTTATGACGATCCACCGGATGGGATCGGGCGCACCCGCACGCCACGCGGCTAGTCGATCGCGAGACATGTAGACCCCGCCGAACAGCTCCGGTCCCTTCAGGCCGTGAAGATTGAGCGGCAGGGTTTTGCGGTCGTAGACGACGCGGATCGCTACGTCGGCCTCTCGGTTGGTCAGATTTGCCAGCTCGCCGGACGACAAGATTTCCATCTCGATGTCCGGATGCAGACGCGCGAAATCGGCGAAGTCCGGCATGAGCAGGTGTGTCGCGAGGGTCGGAGCCAACGTCACCCGCAGAAGCCCGCGCACGCTCTGGTCGCGCCCGAAGACGCGCGTCTCCAGCTGGTGCGACGACGCTTCCATCTGGTTCGCGAGCTCGAGGACCTCCTCGCCCGCAGCCGTCAGGCGGTAGCCCGAAGGCAGCTTTTCGAACATCTGCGCCCCGAGGCGTTCCTCGAGCTGTGCGATGCGTCGCAGCACGGTCGAGTGATTCACTCCGAGGCGCTCGGCGGCGGCCCGCACTGAGCCTCTGCGCGCGACGGCAAGAAAGTAGCGAACGTCATCCCAGTCGATCATGGTGCAATCCCGCACCGCGCGGTGCGCCTTCCAAAGCCCGTATCTAACACATCGAACAGCAGTACGGGCGGTCATCATCGCCTATGTCGACGAGCGCGGCGGCCCAATTCCGAACGGCGGACACCGATCGTCGCGGCTGGCGTCCAGCCGGATCGATTTTGCACCACCGATGTGCGTGCTTCCGCACTCAACAACTGACGCCGGCGGACCCATTTCGAGGTTCTCGGAGGCAGATGCTGTCCCGACAACACGAAAGGAGAAGTCATGGGAAAGCTTGAGGGTAAGGTTGCAGTCGTCACGGGTGGATCGAGCGGCATGGCGCTGGCGAGCGCCAAGCGGTTCGTAGAAGAAGGCGCCTATGTTTTCATCACGGGCCGGAGACAGGAGGCGCTGGACGAGGCCGTCAAGCTGATCGGCCGGAACGTGACCGGCGTGCGCGGCGACGCGGCCAATCTCGACGACCTCGACCGCCTGTTCGATACAGTCAAGCGGGAAAAGGGCAGGATCGACGTCCTGTACGCGAGCGCCGGCACGGGCGAAGCCGTCCCACTGGGCGAGATTACCGAACAGCACTTCGATGCGACCTTCGGCCTGAATACGCGCGGCACGCTGTTTACGGTTCAGAAGGCGTTGCCGCTGTTCAACGACGGCGGATCGATCTTCATGACCGGGTCAGTTGCTTCGATCAAAGGTTTTCCTGGTTACAGCGTGTATGCGGCGAGCAAGGCGGCGCTGCACGCATTCGCACGCGGGTGGCTCAACGAACTGAAGGGCAGGAATATCCGGGTGAACGTGCTGCACCCGGGGCCGATCGCCACACCGATGCAGGACCAAGTTCTCACTGAAGAAGCGAAGCAGATGTTCGAATCCCTGATCCCGCGGGGAAAGATGGGGCGTCCTGAGGAAATTGCGGCGGCCGCGCTGTTTCTTGCTTCAGACGATTCGAGCTTCGTGAATGGGGTGGAATTGTCTGTCGACGGCGGCTTCTCGGCCATCTGAAATCGCGTCTCATTCACCGCAGGACCTCTACGCGGTCGCCACAGCGGACCGGATAACCCAGCGCCCTTGAAAGCCGCGAACCAATCTCAAAACAAATCGGAGAAGATTATGAGCTACGCAATTGTAGGATTCGGTAAGATAGGCCAGGCCCTCGCCCACGCCTTCGCCCGTAAAAACATCGACGTGACCGTCGCAAGCCGCCGGCCGCCCGAGGCGTTGGCGCCGCAGGCTCGGGCGATTGGACCCACGGTCGTCGCCAAGTCGCTGCGGGATGCACTCGAGGCCGACACAATCATCTTGGCGGTCCCGTTCGGGGAGCATCGCGAAGTTGCGAAGGCCCTGCCGAGCTGGAAAGGCAAGACGGTCATCGACGCGATGAACGCGTTTCCAGTCCCTGAAGAGCTGGACGGTCTCCCGTCCTCCGCCTTCGTCGCGAAGGCGTTCACCGGCGCCAAGCTCGTGAAAGGGTTCAATCACCTGATTGCGGCCACCCTGGCTGCCGATCCGATCGTCGAGGGCGGGCACCGGGTCGTCTTTCTGTCGAGCGACGACGAGGACGCGATCGCTCCCGTGGCGGCCTTGGCCAAACAACTCGGGTTCGCACCCGTCAAACTGGGAAAGCTCAACGAGGGTGGCGCGCTGGTGCACGCACGCGGCCGCACTTGGGGCCAGCTCATCTTCCAGGATTTGTTCAAGAGGGAGCAGTGACCGATGTATGACCACGTGATTTGGCCCGAGCGATATGATCCGAAAACGTCGGCTATCTACGCACTCAACGACATTGACGTGAAGGCGCCGCCTGACGTGGTCTGGAAGCTGCTGGTCGATGCCGAGAATTGGTCGAGCTACTTTCCCGCCGAAAATCAGGTCAAGATCCTGACCGGCAAGCCGGAACTGGCGCTTGAAACCAGATACATCCGTGTGACGGTTGGCTTTCCGATGAGTCTGGTCGTGACGGAGTGCGAACCCTTCCACAGGCTGGCATGGGCGACAACAGTCGATGGCGACGAGACCGGCTCGAGCGCATACCACGGCTGGGTCATCACCCCTACGGTCGATGGCTGCCATGTGCTGACCGAAGAAACGCAGCAGGGCCCTTGGTTCCTTGAGGAACTCGGGCGCAAGCATCCCGGTGCACTCTACCGCTATCACCAGGAATGGGTCGAAAGCCTCGCCCGCGCTGCGGAGGCGGAAGCGGTAAGCAAGGCAACTTGATGCGCGTGTCTTGAGGCCTGGCCCGTTGCTTGGGCCGCAACGCTTTCGACCGAACAGTACTGGGCCTGCCTTCGTCCGAATATTGTCGGTACTCAACAGACGACGGGCGCTTCCAGCCTGGATCGGCGGATGATCACCCACCTACCATTGGAGATAGATGATATGAATATTGAACTCAGGGGCCGCAAGGCGATTGTCACCGGATCGACCGCCGGTATCGGCCGCGCGACGGCGGAGGGGTTGGCCCGTGCCGGTGCATCGGTCGTCGTCAACGGCCGTGGGAATACCCGGGTCGACGAGGCGGTGCGGCAGATGCGGCAGGCCTTTCCCGGAAGCGACATCTCGGGCATCGCCGCCGATCTTGCGACAGCGGAGGGTGCCGAGGCCTTGATCGCGCAGGCGCCGGACGCCGATATCCTTGTGAACAATGTTGGTACGGCTCACATCCGGAGCTACAGTGGCGTCGAGGACATCGCGAAGATCCCCGACGAGGACTGGCTTGGCCTCTTCCAGTTGAACGTAATGAGTGGCGTGCGCGTGACCCGTCATTACCTGCCGCGGATGGTGGCGAAGGGCTGGGGCCGTGTCGTGTTTGTAAGTAGCGAGTCCGCAGTCAACATCCCCAAGGAAATGCTCGACTACGGCATGACCAAGACAGCTCAACTCGCGATCTCGCGCGGGCTTGCCGAGGCGGTCGCGGGCACGGGCGTCACTGTCAACGCCGTCTTGCCGGGACCTACCCGCTCTGAGATCCTGGGCGACTTCATGGCGAAGCAGGCTGACGCAAACGGGATCACGCAGCTGGAAGCCGAGCAGGGCTTCCTAAAGGCGATGCGTCCAACCACCCTCATCCAACGCTTCGCCACCACCGATGAGGTGGCCAACATGGTCATCTACGCATGCTCGGAGCAGGCTTCGGCGACAACCGGCGCGGCTTTGCGGGTGGATGGCGGCGTGGTCCGCTTCGTCGCGTAGCTGCCGAGACGGTTATGGCGCCAATGGCGCCGACCAGCGGACGGTCGACACCAGCGGCTGAGCGTCCCTTGAGTTTCTCCTGCCCGGTGTCTTCAGGGGGAATGCTGGCCGTGACCTTCACTTGTTTCTCGACACACCCTGCAACAGGTCGAGGAAGGCGCGCACAGCGGGATTGGCGCGCCGGCTTTCCGGCCAGATCGCCGTGATATTGTGCCGCTCGACCGCATGGTTGGAAAGCACCGGCACCAATTCGCTGCGCGCGACATGGGGCGCCGCGATGAAGTTTGCGCTGATGCCGATGCCGCCGCCTGCAACCAGCGTTGCGATCAGCGCTTCGCTCGCGTCCACGACAATGCCGGATGGAGGCATGATTTCGATTTCGCGATCGCCGACACGGAAAGGCCAGCGCAACACTTGGCCGCTGCTTTGATAGCGCAGGGTCACAGTGTCGTGTCCTTCCAGTTCGTCCGGATGCGAAGGAGTGCCCCGTGCGGCCAAATAGGCTGGCGACGCGAAGCAGCAGAGCCAATGCGGTGCGAACTGGCGCGACAACAGCCGCGAGTCAGCGAGATCGCCGATCCGCACCGCAATGTCGATTCGCTCTTCAATGATATCGACGAACTGGTCGCTCAAGCGAAGGTCGACTGCGACCTTGGGGTGCAGCCGGCGAAAACTCGGCAGCGTGGGTGCGATCATATGGATGCCGATCGGCAGTGAGGTGGCGATCCGCAGAGTGCCTGACGGTTCCGAGCGCGCCATCGTCGCCAGCTGCTCGATCTCCTCTGCTTCGCGCAGCAGCCTAAGCGCGCGCTCATGCAGGTCGCGCCCTTCTGGTGTGAGGGTCAGCGAGCGGGTCGTGCGGGTAATGAGGGATATGCCCAGGTTCTGCTCCAGCCGCTGGATGCTTTTGCTGATAGCTGAGGGCGAAATCGACAAGGATCGGGCGGCCGCGGTGAAGCTGCCCATCGACCCGACACGGGCAAAGGCGATCAGCCCCGTTAGCCTTTCAAGTGCTATTTGTTCCCTCATGGAATTACTAAAGCGAATTCGAGCATAATTATCAATCTTGTACGATTTGACTACATCACGTTCAACCTTGGACACACACCTAACGGAGTGATGATGAGCGATGTGATGAAAGCAGTCCGTCTGCACGAGTTCGGCGGTCCAGACTTGTTGCGCTACGAGAATGCGCCCCGCCCCGCTGCGACGCCGGGTGAGGTTCTGGTCCGGGTCCACGCGGTCGGCCTCAATCCGCCGGACTGGTATCTGCGGGATGGCTACCGGTCGCTCCCTCCGGAGTGGCAACCTTATCCCGCCTTTCCGCTGATCCTCGGATCGGACATGTCGGGCGTTGTCGAGGCTGTCGCCAGCGACGTGCGGGGCGTTGGCGTCGGCGACGAAGTCTACGCCATGGTGCGTTTCCCAGAGCATGTCATGGAAGGCAGCAAAGCCTATGCCGAGTATGTCAGCGTGCCAGCTTCGCAGCTGGCGCGGAAACCAGCCAACATCGATCATGTCCATGCGGCCGGCGCGCCCATGTCGCTGCTTACCGCCTGGCAGTTCCTGATCGAGTTGGGTCACGACGAACCCAACCCGTTCCAATCGTTCACGCATGTGCCGGTGCCCCTTGATGGCAAGACGGTTCTCGTCAACGGCGCCGGAGGTGGCGTCGGGCACTTGGCCGTGCAACTCGCAAAATGGAAGGGTGCGCGTGTCATTGCCGTGGCATCGGGCAAGAATCGGGGTCTGATGGGCGACCTCGGCATCGATCAATTCATCGATTACACCAGAACGTCGGCCGACGAGGTCGTGCGCGATGTTGATCTCGTCCTTGATGCCGTGGGCGGTCCGGACACCGGCCGCTTCCTCCGCACCTTGAAGCGGGGTGGTGCCCTGCTACCGGTGTACCCGCTTGGCTTTACCGGCCACGACGAAGCCGAAACGCGTGGTATCACGGTTTCGACCACGCAGGTCCGTTCGAATGGCGCACAACTAGCGCAAGCCTCTCGCCTGCTGGACGATGGCACCGTCCGCATCGTCATCGACAGCACGTTCCCCCTCGCCGAGGCGGCAAGAGCACACGAGCGCGCCGCTCGCGGGAACATCCAGGGCAAGATCGTCCTGACCGTTGCATAATCGAAAGGATGGGAAGGCTCAGGGGAAAAAACGATGCTTATCGTGACCGGTTATGTCCACGTCGAACCATCCGCGGTGGCCGAGTTCGTCACCGATATCGAGGCGCTTGCGCACGGTGCCAAGCAGCGTGACGGGGGCCTGTTCTACGCTGTTGCCGTGGATGGTCGTGCCGCCGGGCGTCTGCTCGTCGCAGAGCGGTGGAGAGATCAAGCATCTCTCACTGCTTATCTTCATGCGCCCGAAACTCTGACATTCGTGGAGCGGTGGCGGGACCGGATGAGAGCCGACCTCCGCAAATACGACGCGGCGAACGAACGGACGCTCTTCGATGAATAACGGCGTTATCTTATGTTCTATACGCCCGCCGGGAGTGATATCCGGACTGGAACGGCAACGGCGCGGCAGCGAAAATCGCTGCGGAGACACCCTACTGCCGCCGCTTCCCTTCACTCCCACTCGATGGTGCCTGGCGGTTTGCTCGTCACGTCGTAGACGACGCGGTTGATGCCCCGCACCTCGTTGATGATGCGGGTGGCGGCTGCTCCCAGGAATGCCATGTCGTAGTGGTAGAAATCCGCGGTCATGCCATCTACCGACGTGACGGCACGCAACGCGCAGACGAATTCGTAGGTGCGGCCGTCGCCCATGACGCCGACGGTCTGCACCGGCAGCAGCACGGCGAAGGCCTGCCAGATGGCGTCGTAGAGGCCGGCCTTGCGGATCTCGTCGAGATAGATGGCGTCGGCCTCGCGCAGGATCTCCAGCTTTTCGCGGGTGATGCCGCCCGGGCAGCGGATGGCGAGACCGGGACCGGGGAACGGATGCCGACCAATGAAGCTGTCGGGCAGGCCGAGCTCCTTGCCGAGCGCCCTCACCTCGTCCTTGAACAATTCGCGCAGCGGCTCGACCAGCTGCATGTTCATGCGCTCGGGCAAGCCGCCGACATTGTGGTGCGACTTGATGGTCACCGACGGTCCGCCGCTGAAAGAGACGCTTTCGATGACGTCGGGATAGAGGGTGCCTTGCGCCAGGAAATCGGCGCCGCCGAGCTTCTCGGCCTCCTCCTCGAACACTTCGATGAACAGCCGGCCGATGGTCTTGCGCTTCTTCTCGGGGTCCGACTCGCCCTCCAGCGCGCCGATGAAACGGTCCGAAGCGTCGACCAGGATCAGCGGCAGATTGTAATGCTGGCGAAACATCTCCACCACGCCGGCCGCCTCGTCCTTGCGCATCAGCCCGTGGTCGACGAGGATGCAGGTGAGCTGGTCGCCGACCGCCTCGTGGATCAGCAGGGCCGCGACCGAGGAATCGACGCCGCCCGACAGCGCGCAGATCACCTTGCCCTTGCCGACCTGTTTGCGGATCGTCTCGACCGCGTGCTCGCGATAGGCGCGCATCGTCCAGTCGCCTTCGATGCCGGCGATGTTGTGGACGAAGTTGCGGAGCAGCCTGGCGCCGTCCGGCGTATGCACCACTTCGGGGTGGAACATGAGGCCGTACATCTTGCGCTCGACATCGCCGAAGATGGCGAAGGGCGAGCCCTCCGATTTTCCGAGCACCTCGAACCCCTTCGGCAGGGTGATGACGCGGTCGCCATGGCTCATCCACACCTGGTGGCGCTGACCGGGCGCCCACAGGCCCTCAAACAGCGGGCTGTCCTTGGCGATCTCGACGAAGGCGCGGCCGAATTCGCGGTGGTCGGAGCTTTCGGCGACGCCGCCCATCTGCACGCACATCGCCATCTGGCCATAGCAGATGCCGAGCACCGGCACGCCGGCATCGAAGACGATCTGCGGCGCGCGCGGGCTGCCGATGTCGCCGGTCGAGGCCGGGCCGCCGGACAGGATCACCGCCTTCGGATTGATGCGCTTGAACGCCGCCTCGGCCGACTGGAAGGGCACGATCTCGGAAAAGACGCCGGCCTCGCGGATGCGGCGGGCGATCAGCTGGGTGAACTGGCTGCCGAAATCGACAATCAGGACGGTGTCGGGATGATTGGCTGTTTTCATGGCGAGCGTTTAGAGAAAGAAACGAGTCGGCGCAATGGGTTGTGAGGTCGCGCTTTCACTTCGATTCCGGTGTGTCGCCCTGAACGCCAGAGGCTTTGTCCAATGCATCAGTTTGCGTTGTATCGAGTGACCGCAAGGCGCCCATCAGCGCCGCGAAACGCTCGTGACCAAGGCGGGCAACATAGCTCCGTTCGATCTGCAGCTTGATGCGGTCGCCATCGCGCAGGGCGTCCAGACCCTTGCGCGTGTAGCGCACAAGCTTGCCGCGGCCGTCTTGCGGATCGGGCAGACGCTGCAACACACCTTCCGTCTCCAGGCCGTCGAGCAATTGCTGAATCGCCTGCTTTGAGATCGCCGAGCGCTCGATCAGTGCCGACTGGCGCATGCCGCCGCGCGGGATGTGTCCAAGCAGGCCGGCACGCGCTTCGGTGAACCAGTGATGGCCGGCAGCGCGCATCGCCGCGGCGAACTCGCTCTGCCAAGCGCGGCTCGCCTGCCACAGCCGCCAACCTATGTGATCCGGCAGCGCCTCGGGTTTTTCGTCAAGGCTCTTGACCAAATTCTTCTCGCCCGATAGATAGTCAAGCATCTTGACTACTAGTTCACTCTAAGTGGCGATGCCGGTCAAGGCAATCGGCGACTTCAATTCAGGAGGAAATCATGGCAGCGCTTCAGAAGGAAACCCTTGCAATGCTCATCCCGGGCATGACCCATGTGTTGGAACGAAACGGCAAGGAGGCTTACGTCTATTTTGAAAGCGAGGGTGCCGCGCACATGCTGCTCGACGATGGCGAGGCGCGCAGCGGGCGTTGGCGGATGCTCGATGACGGTTATGTCGCCGACTGGGACACCGGCGCGACCGGACGCTGGACTCTCGATCATGAGGCCGGGTCAGTCACTTACGTCAATCGCGACAACGCCGTTCGCTTCAGGATGATCGGCGTGCTGTTCGGCAACTCTAAGAACCTGCCGCCCAACCAGCTTGAAGTCGATCGCGCCGGAGGCGATCGCCTGTTCCAGCAGTTGCACCGCCCCGGCCAGCTTCTCGTCGATGACGTGCAGATATTCGGTCCAGTCGCCGACATGCCTCAGATCGGCCGCGCCGTCGGAAATGCCGCGCAGGCCGATAAGCGGCACGTCGAACAGCTGGCAGGCGCGCAGGCAGGCGAAGGTTTCCATGTCGACCATGTCAGCGGCGATCGCGTCGTAGGCGGCGCCGGTGACAATTGCCGCCCCGGTCGACAGCGTCGCCTGCCTGATGCCTGGTATCCTGAACGGCAGCGGCACGCTCACCGGCAGATCGAGAAACGGCGTGGCGCCCTTCTCGAACCCCAAGGGGGAGGCATCCATGTCGCGGTAGGCGACTGAAACGGCCTGGTAGATTTCCGTCTGCTCCAGCGTCCGGCTGCCCGCCGACCCGAGCGACACGACGAGATCCGGCAGCGCGTTTTCGGCCGCCCGCCGGGACAGTTCAGCGCTGAGCCCGACACCGGCCTCGACCGGCCCGACGCCGGTCAGCAGCGGCGTGAACAGCCGCTGCAGGTGCGGACCGTATTCGGCCTCGGCCGCCATGACGAAAAGAACGGACTTGCCGGACAGGCGAGACACTTTACAGGTCACGACGATCTACTCCTTTCTGGCCCTACCACCGAAGCCGGAAGGTAAGAAGGGCGACGTGCCCTCACCGGCCCCCGGCCCTTCGCTATGGCTCCGGGCGTTCGTCGCTCGAAAAGCCCATTTAGGGGCTTTTCGTCCGCTGCGCGGACCGCTCCTCACCCCTCGATACCGTCGCGGCCGAGCACTGTCATCATCGTTCCGGTCATTGTGGCAATCAGCTTGGCCTCGCCGTCGGTGGCGAAGGCATAGGCCTGGCCGTCGGCGACGATGATGGTGCGGCCGGGCTTGGTCACCGAGCCGCGGAACAGAAAACGCTCGCCCCGGCCCGGCGCGAGCAGATTGACCTTGAACTCGATGGTCAGCACGCCGGAATTTTCCGGCATCAGCGAGAATGCCGCATAGCCGCAGGCCGAGTCGAGAGCCGTCGAAATGACGCCGGCATGAAGAAAGCCGTGCTGCTGGGTCAGTGCCGCAGAATAGGGCATTTCGATCTCGATGATGCCGGGCGTCACCAGCGTCAGCTCGGCGCCAATGGTCATCATCGCGTTCTGGCGCGCAAAGGACGTCCTGACGCGGTCCTCATAATCGGGAGCAGGAACGATCTTTGCTGCCATGGCCGTCGACCTTCGTTTCTCGACAAATCTTATTGCAAAGGCATTTATCGCAGAGGGGTGGGCGGCAGGCAATCGCAAATGCTGCACTGCAGCAATTGGCTAAACCTACTGATAAGAAGCGAGATCGGCGACATCCGGCAACCGTTCAGCCGGTCCGCCGCAGCGCGCAGAAGTAAAAGCCGTCGGTGCCGCTCAGCAACGGCGACAGCGAAATGCCGCCCACAGCGCCAATACGCACTGCCGCTTCGTGGCCCGCAAAACGGCTGTCCCAAAGCTGGCGGTGATCGACCGGAGCAAAACCGGGATGGCGATCCCGGAAGGCCGAAACCTGGTCGCCATTCTCCTCGTCGAACACCGAACAGGTGATATAGACCAGCAGGCCGCCGGGTTTGACGAAGTCCCTGGCGGCATCGAGGATCGTCTCCTGCTCGCCCTTGCGGGCGTCGAGCTGCCTCTGCGTCAGCCGCCATTTGGCATCCGGCCGGCGCCGCCACGTGCCGCTGCCGGTGCAGGGCGCATCGATCAGGACGATGTCCATATGCTTGCCGAGCGGCGCGAGCTCCGCCGGCTTGGTGACGATCTGCACATTGCGGTTTTCCGAGCGGCGGATGCGGTCGAAGATCGGCGCCAGCCTGGCCTTCTCGGCATCGTGGGCGAAGACCTGGCCGCGATTGTCCATCGCCGCGGACAGCGCCAGCGTCTTGCCGCCGGCGCCGGCGCAAAAGTCGAGCACCTGCATGCCAGGTTCGGCGCCGGCCAGTTCGGCCGCAATCTGGGAACCCTCGTCCTGAACCTCGAACCAGCCTTTCTGGAAGGCCGGCTCGGCCTGCACGTTCGGGTGCCTGCCGTCGCCTTCGATCGGCGGGATGCGGATGCCGTGCGGCGCGATCCGGGCGGGCTTGGCGCCGGTCTCCGCCAATTCCGCCAGCACCTTGCCACGATCGGCCTTCAGCGTGTTGACCCTTAGGTCGAGCGGCGGGCGAGTGCCAAGCGCGGCACCCTCTTCCACCCAGGCCGTGCCGAACGCCCGTTCGAACAGCGGCATGCACCAGTCGGGGATGTCTGCCCTGACCGCCGGCGGCGCATCGGCAAGGCGGCGAGCCGCAAGCGCTGTTAGTTCGTCGGCGGTAAGCAGCGGCGGCGCGAACTTGTCGCCCTCGAGCGCCTCGTTCAACGACTGCGCCGTCTGGCCCCATTCGAGCAGCAGCGCGCCGAAGCCGATGGCGCGCGGCGTATCCTCGCCGAGCAGCCAGCCGGCCGAGCGCTTGCGGCGCAGCGCGTCATAGACGATGTTGCCGATCGCGGCGCGGTCGCCGCCACCAGCGAAGCGGTGCGACAGGCCCCAGTCCTTCAGCGCATCGGCCACCGGCCGGTGACGCCGGCCAATGTCGTCAAGCACTTCGATGGCTGCCGCCAGCCGCCCGCCCAGTCTCATTGTCGTCTTCCATTACTCAGCAAAATAAAATCCGGCCCTGCTCTTAGAGCTTTTCGTGTCCTGATTGAAACAGTTCTGTTTCGCCGACGGCGAGACAATCCATGCAAGGGGGTGACGAATGTGGGTTGGTGCATCGCGAGCCGCCGCCACCAAGCGGGCGTCGGCATGCGGAACCAAATAATTCGATCAATATATTACAAGTCTCTAATGTGCTTGTCTGACACGCACAAGCACGCCGACTGGTGCAACTGCTCTGCTTTGCAACTTTTGCGGTTGCGAATACTCTTTGCGCGGTGATTCGCGTCGCAGAAAAAGGCGGAGCCGCGGGTCGATACGAGGAGAGGGCAATGAAGACTTATCTGGCGGAAGTTCTAGGCACGTTTCTATTGGTGTTCATCGGCACGGCTTCGGTGGTAACGGGCGGCTTCGGCGGCGCGCTGCCGCTTGGCCAGGAAGGTATCGGTCTGGCGTTCGGCATCGGCCTCATTGCGGCGGCCTATGCGATCGGCCCGATTTCCGGCGCGCACCTCAATCCGGCGGTGACGCTCGGCGTGTTTCTTGCCGGGCGGATGCCGGCCAGGGATGTCATTCCCTACTGGATCGCGCAGATCATCGGCGCCATCATCGCGTCGCTGGCACTGTGGATCATCGTCTCCGGACAGGTCGGCGGCCACACTGGCGGCTTCGGCGCCAATGGCTGGGACGTGACGAAATGGGGCGTCAGCTCGGCCTTCCTGTGGGAGTTGATCGGAACCTTCACCTTCGTCACGGTGATCCTCGGCGTCACCAACGCCAAGCACACGACGGCGTTCGCCGGCCTGGTCATCGGCCTGACGCTGGCAGGCCTGCATTTCGCCATCATCCCGGTGACCGGCACATCGCTCAACCCGGCCCGTTCGATCGGACCGGCGCTGTTTTCGGGAACTGCGGCGATCGGCCAGCTCTGGCTGTTCATCGTCGCACCGCTGATCGGCGGCGCCATTGCCGGCGTCGTCGCCAAGGCCGGTATCTTCGAGAAGGACTGACTTTTCGGAAGCCCAACGAAAAAGGCGCGGGTCGAGGCCCGCGCCTTTTTTTTGCATCGACAAATTCGTATGCCCGGATCAGGCCGCGAGATCAAAAACGGTCGGCGTTCATCACCTTGGTCCAGGCGGCGATGAAATCCCTGACGAACTTCTGCCCGGCGTCGGCCGAGCCGTAGACCTCGGCAAGCGCCCGCAACTGCGCGTGCGAGCCGAAGATCAGATCTGCGCGGGTGCCGGTCCACTTGACCGCCCTGGTCTTGCGGTCGCGCGCTTCGTAGACTTCATCGGAGCCGGCGGCCGGATCCCAGACCGTGTTCATGGAGAGCAGGTTGACGAAGAAATCGTTGGTCAACGTGCCCGGCCTGTCGGTGAACACCCCGTGCTTCGATTGGCCGGTGTTGGCGCCGAGCACCCGCAACCCGCCGACGAGCACCGTCATCTCCGGCGCCGTCAAGGTCAGCAACTGCGCCCGGTCGACCAGCATCGCTTCGACCGACATCGGCGGCTTGCCCCTGACAAAATTGCGGAAGCCATCGACTTTCGGCTCGAGCGCGGCGAAGGATTGGACATCCGTCTGTTCCTGCGAGGCATCCATGCAGCCTGGCGTGAACGGCACCTTGACGTCATGGCCGCCGTCTTTGGCTGCCTTCTCGACCGCGGCGACGCCGCCGAGAACGATCAGGTCGGCAAGCGAGACCTTCTTGCCGCCGGACTGCGAAGCATTGAACTCCTTCTGGATGCCTTCAAGCTTTTCTAGCACCTTGGCCAGCTGCGCCGGCTGGTTGACCTCCCAATCCTTCTGCGGCGCCAGGCGAATGCGGGCGCCGTTGGCGCCGCCGCGCTTGTCGGAACCGCGGAAAGTCGAGGCCGAGGCCCAGGCGGTCGAGACCAGTTCGGAAACGGACAGGCCGGAGGCCAGGATCTTCGCCTTCAGCGAGGCGATATCCTGCTCGCTGACCAGCTCGTGATCGACTGCCGGGATCGGATCCTGCCAGATCAGCTCTTCCTTCGGCACGAGCGGGCCGAGGTAGCGGACGGCCGGACCCATGTCGCGATGGGTCAGCTTGAACCAGGCGCGGGCGAAGGCATCGGCGAACTGATCCGGATTCTGATGGAAGCGCCGCGAGATCTTCTCGTAGGCCGGGTCGGCGCGCAGCGCGAGGTCGGTGGTCAGCATCGCCGGCGCGCGGCGCTTCGAGGCATCGTGGGCGTCCGGCACGGTGCCTGCACCGGCGCCGCCCTTCGGCGTCCACTGATGGGCGCCGGCCGGGCTCTTGGTCAGCTCCCATTCGTAGTTGAACAAATTGTCGAAGAAGTTGTTGCTCCATTTAGTCGGCGTCGTCGTCCAGGTCACCTCGAGGCCCGAGGTGATGGCGTCGCCGGCAATGCCGGTGGCATGCTTGCTCGACCAGCCGAGGCCCTGCGCCTCGATGCCGGCGCCTTCCGGCTCCGCCCCGACCAGCGATGCATCACCGGCGCCGTGGGTCTTGCCGAAAGTGTGACCGCCGGCGATGAGCGCCACGGTTTCCTCGTCGTTCATGGCCATGCGCGCGAAGGTTTCGCGGATGTCGCGTGCCGCGGCCAGTGGATCGGGCTTGCCGTTCGGCCCTTCCGGATTGACGTAGATCAGCCCCATCTGCACGGCGCCGAGATGGCCGTGAAGTTCGCGGTCGCCGGAATAGCGTTCGTCGGCGAGCCACTTGGTTTCCGATCCCCAGTCGACGTCCTGCTCGGGCTCCCAGACATCGGCGCGGCCGCCGGCGAAGCCGAAGGTCTTGAAGCCCATCGATTCCAGCGCGACGTTGCCGGTGAGGATCAACAGGTCGGCCCAGGAGATTTTCCGGCCGTATTTCTGCTTGACCGGCCACAGCAAGCGGCGCGCCTTGTCGAGATTGGCATTGTCCGGCCAGCTGTTGAGCGGCGCGAAACGCTGCTGGCCGGCGCCGGCGCCGCCGCGGCCATCGCCGATGCGATAGGTGCCGGCGCTGTGCCAGGCCATGCGGATGAAAAGCGGGCCGTAATGGCCGAAATCGGCCGGCCACCAATCCTGCGAATCTGTCATCACCTGGTGCAGGTCCCTGATCACCGTATCGAGATCGAGGCTTTTGAATTCCTTGGCGTAGTCGAAGTCCTCGTCCATCGGGTCCGAGAGGCTGGACTGCTGGTGGAGGACGGCAAGGTCCAGCTGGTTCGGCCACCAGTCACGGTTGCTCCTCTTGGCCGATCCATGTGGGACCGGGCATTTGCCGGCGCTGTTGTCGTCGGTTTTCGCGTCCATCTTTGCCTCCGATTTTGTTGATTTTCCGGGATTTTGTTGATTTTCCGGGCAGGGCCAGCGACCCGCGCCATCCTGGAATGGTTCCAGACTAGCCCGCCCGGCCGATAAAGACAAATTGCCTTTGCTGTTTATTCTGATAGGTTTTCCTTATGATCGGTTTGACCGTCCGGCAGATGCATTATTTCGAAGCGCTGGCGCAGACGCTGCACTTCGGCCGCGCGGCAAAGCTCGCCGGCGTCAGCCAGCCGGCGCTGTCGTCACAGATCGCCGAGATGGAGTTGCGGCTCAATTGCCGCCTGTTCGAGCGCGGGGGCAAGGCGGTGCGCATGACCGACGAGGCGCAGGCCCTGCTGCCGCGCATCGAGCGCATTCTTGCCGATATCAGCGACGTCGAGGCCACGGCCCGGCGCGGCCGCCCGGCGCTGCAAGGCCGCTTCCGGCTCGGCATCATCCCGACGGTGGCGCCCTATCTCTTGCCGCATGTGTTGCCGGAGCTGAAACGGCATTTCCCGGCTTTGCAGCTCGAATTGCGTGAGGCGGTGACCGCTTCGCTGGTCGAGGACACGGCCTCGGGAAAACTCGACGCCTTTGTCGCCGCACTGCCGCTCGATTACCCGGGCCTGGTCACCGAGGAACTTTTCTCAGACCGGTTCTTCCTTGCCGTGCCGGCCGGCGACCCCGCCTTCGCCTCACCGCCGGTGCCGCCGGAAAGCCCGGCGCTGGAAAGGCTGATGCTGCTGGAGGAAGGCCATTGCCTGCGCGAACAGGCGCTGGCCGTCTGCGGCAGCGTGCGGCCGGTGGCGATGGCGAGCTATGGCGCGACCAGCCTGACGACGCTCCTGCAGATGGTGGCGCACGGCCTCGGCGTCACGCTCATTCCCGAGATGGCGGCCGGGCCGGCCAGCACTATCCCCGATTTGAAGATCGTGCCGTTCCAGGAGCCGATGCCGCAGCGCACGATCTGCCTCGCCTGGCGCCGCAACAAGGTCCGGCACGATGAATGCGTGGAGTTGGCGAAGATTATTCGCGGGCTGGACGCAGCGGTGCTGGCAGCCTAGAGCGGCGGATGGTCAAGGATGCGGTTTAGCCCCGAAGCCAACCCGCAAGCCCCTTCGAAGGAACGGCTTCAATCCTTGTTCCAGGCAGCAAGCAATGGGCCTTTGCTTCCGTAGACAGGGTCCTTGTGCGGGCGGCCGACCCTGAAGATCGTCACGACCGCCCTGGCATGGTCGGCGGCGGTCGTGCATTCGTCATATGTGCCTGATGGAGGATAGGCGCCGACGACCAGAAAATCGTCGGATGCGGAAAGACGCTGGTGCCCGGTGCCGGCCGGGAGCACCGCGACATCGCCGGCCTTCAGCGGCAGCGTTCGTCCCTTGCTGCCGCCAAAGCGGACTTTCGCCGTGCCGCGCGCGACGCCCAGCACCTCGTGGATCCGCGAATGGTAGTGGACGTAGTCGTAGATGCCGTTGCGCCAGCTATCGCCCCAGCCATTTGCCTCGAAAAGCGCCTCCATGACCGCCGCCGGATCGAAGTCTTCGGGCAGCTTGACGGCGCCGCGATAGACGACCAGCGGCCAAAACGGATGGTTGGGCACCAGGCCGTCATCCTTGAAGCGAAATTCGTTCGGTTTGCGCGGCCTCAGGAGGTCGGCGACCTCGCGCCTGTCCGGCCTGGCGATGCCGGTGACCTGCTCGACGGCTTTCCTGGTGGTTTGCAGAATGCTCATGGTGTGGCCTTGGGTTGGTAGTGAGGTGCATGCGGTTTAACCGGTTGCGTGGCAGGTCGGTTCCGCCGGGGTTAGAATTCCGCGATCTGCACCATGGCGGCTCCGCAACAAGGTCCGGAAATCCTGAATGGCTGCTTTGCGCCGCATGGCAGTCATTCCTGCGGTCCCGTCCATTCAACAAAAGCGGACATCGCCAATGGACAGGCCACAGGCAGCTATGCGCCCGACATTTTGCCTCGAACGACGGGAGTAGATCCTAAGCAGACCATCCGACCAATGGCTCGGAGCTATCTTCCTTTGGCCTAACCGCTCTATGTTGAGACAGCGTGCCTGGTCGGCAGTAGTGTCAGACTGGAGGGAGGGAGCATCACATGAGTGAGACCCGCAAAATAGCAGCGATCCTGGTCTCGGATGTGGTCGGCTACAGCCGGCTAGCCGGCGCGGATGAGGATCGCATCTTGGCACGGCTGCGGGCGCTGCGCAGCGATCTCATCGACCCCACCATCGCCGTTCATCGTGGCCGCGTCGTCAAGCGCACAGGCGACGGGAGCCTTGTCGAGTTCAGCAGCGTTGTGGAAGCAGTGCGCTGCGCGCTGGAAGTGCAGAACGCCATGCTTGAGCGCAATGCCGGGGTGCCGGATGATCGCCGCATCGAGTTCCGGATCGGCATTCACTTGGGCGACGTCGTGCAAGAACGCGATGGCGACCTGATGGGCGATGGCGTCAATATCGCCGCGCGCCTAGAAGGAATCTGCGAACCTGGCAATATCTGTCTTTCCGAGCAAGCCTATTGGCAGGTTAAATCAAGGCTCGATATCGCGATCAACGATCGCGGTGCGGTTCAGCTCAAGAACATCGCCGAGCCGGTCCGGGTTTATTCGCTACAGGTCGGCATTCCCGCGAAGGCCAGACCCGCGGCATCGGCGGAGGCCCTCGTGCCGGACAAGCCTTCGCCGCAGCTCGCGCTGCCCGACATGCCTTCGATTGCCGTGCTGCCCTTTGTCAACATGAGTGGCGACGCCGAACAGGAGTTCTTCACTGACGGGCTGACGGAGGACATCATTACCGATCTGTCGAATGTGCCCGGCTTCTTCGTCATTGCCCGCAACTCCACCTTTGCCTACAAAGGCAAGCCCACCGACGTCCGTCAGATCGCTCGCGATCTGGGCGTCAAATATCTCCTCGAGGGCAGCGCGAGGCGGTCCGTCAAGCGTTTGCGCGTCAATGTGCAGCTGATCAACGCGGCCGAAGGCGGCAATCATGTGTGGGCCGAGCGCTTCGACCGCGAAATTGTCGACATCTTTGAAGTTCAGGACGAGGTCACGCGCCGCGTTGTTGAAGCGATCTCCGGCAAGATTGGTGCGAAGAATATTTCTGCCCGTTCTAGGCCATCAAATCTAGAAGCCTATGACCTTTGTGTTAGGTCACGGGAGAAATGGACCATGTCCAGATCAGACAACAGCGACGCGCGTTCAGCTTTGGAACGCGCCGTTTCGCTTGAACCAAACTATTGTGAAGCGCACAGCAATCTTGCCCTTGTGCTGTTATTTGGCTGGGTTGATTGGGGAGAACCACAGTTACCCGATCGCGCAAATGCTCTGATGCACGCGCAACGAGCCATGGAAATCGATCCCGGCGATTCCAACGTTCGCAGGATCCTGGGCTGCGTTCAGCTTTTTGAGCGCAATTGGGATGAAGCAAAATTCCAATTCGATGCTGCCATACGGATAAATCCCAACAATGCAGATGCGGTAGCATGGATTGGGGAGCTTCAAATCTACTTGGGCAAGCCGCAAGCGGCGCTGACAGCTTGTGAAGAGGCTTTCCGATTAAATCCTCGTCCACCTGGTTGGTACTTCTGGATCGTGGGAATGGCGCAGATTTCCACCGGTCACTACGAAGAAGCTGTTGCGACCTTGAGCCTGGAGGAAACATATGGGACTGGTTCAAGGGTGAACCTGATTGCCGCGCTTGCTCTTGCCGGCCGCTTGCCTGAGGCACAGGAGGAAGCCCGCCTATTTCTTACGGGCAATCCAGGTTGGACGATCGGTGAACTGACAGCGAACTTGCCCTTTAGGAGCATGAGTGCTGCGCAGCCCTTTGTCGATGGCTGGCGTCTGGCGGGCTTGCCAGACTAGGCGGCACGGCAAGGGGGCCGTTTCCAAAGGCAATGGCGTAAGCTAACTACGGCTCCAGCAGTGTCGACAAGCCAATGGCCCTTTCTAGATAGCGCAAACATGGTGGCGCGCTGTTTCGACATCGCATAACTTGTTGCCAGTTTCCTTGGCTGCTCGCATGGGATCGCGCTGCACGATGGGTAAGAACACTTGGACCGCAGAGCAGGATCGGCTGCCTTGATGCCGATGCGGAATTCAATGGGCCTGTCGGACGGCACTTCTGCGTTACGCTCGTGCATCTTGTGCTGGATTTCGACGGCGCAGGCCCCCGCATTTAGCACGCTCGGGAACTCGACCAGTAAGCCGTCGCCGGTTTCCCGACAGCCTTCACGCTGATGGGCCTTGGCATGTTTTTCGGGTTCTATGCGTTCTACAACCCGGCGGAGCACTGGATCGACAACCGCGTCTTCGATCTGATGGTCGAGCGCACTTATGGGGCAATGACCAATGACGTCCTGATCTCCATCCCGCTTTTCGTGCTCATGGGATATGTGATGGAACGCGGGGCGCTGGTCGATAAGATGTTCTACAGCATCCAGCTTTCGTTCCGACGGGTACCGGCGTCGCTGGCCATTGCTACGCTTATCGTCTGCACCTTCTGGGGCATCGCCAGTGGCCTCGTCGGCGCCGTTGTGGTCCTGATGGGGGTGATTGCCTTCAATCCGATGCTGCGCGCCGGATACGATGTGAAGCTCGCTTCCGGCGTGATCACCGCGGGCGGCACGCTGGGCATCCTGATCCCGCCCTCGGTCATGATCATCGTCTATGCGGCGGTTGCAGGCCAGTCCATCGTGAAGCTCTATGCCGCGGCGATGTTCCCCGGTTTTTTCCTCGCTTTCCTTTATCTCGTCTACATTCTTGGCTGGGCGATAATCAATCCGAAGATCGCCCCGCCTTTGCCGGAGGATCAAACAAGGGTTCCGGTGCCGGCGTGGATGCGAAGCTTTCAGACAGTTTACTCGCGCAACACGCTTGTTGGACTTCTTTCCGCATTGTTCTCGCCGTCCAAGGCGACGGCGCTCGAGACGGAGAGCGGACGCCTCACATATTGGAAGCTGTTCAAGAATGTCTGCGCTGCGCTGGTGCCCTTCGCCTTGATAGTACTCACCCTCTTGCTGGTGTGGTGGTATGTCGTCATCTATCCGCAAGCATCGGCCGACGTCGAAGCTCCAGCCGGATTGGAGCAGCTCGGTGCTCCGGCGGTGGAGGAACTCGGCGCACCCGCGGTGGATGCAGGGCCGGCAACCAGCTTCTACGTCACCTTCGGCATCATCGCGGCACTCGCCGCGGTGGTGCTCGCCCGCTACTACCGGAACATGACCGCCGAACGGCTCGATATCCTGAAGCTCCTGGTCTCGTCGGTCATGCCGCTGGGCATACTTACCGTCGTCGTGCTCGGCGTCATCCTATTCGGAATCACGACGGCGACCGAGTCCGCGGCAGTCGGCGCCGCTGGTGCCTTTCTGCTGGCGTTCCAGGCCCGAACGCTCGACTGGAAGCGCATCAAGGAAGCAGTGTTCCTGACGGCGAAGACCACAGCCATGGTTTGCTGGCTCTTTGTCGGCTCGGCGCTGTTCTCCGCCGGTTTTGCGATCCTCGGCGGCCAGGCACTTCTCGAGCAATGGGTGCTGTCGCTCGACTTGTCGCCCGTGCAGTTCATGATCCTGTCTCAAGCGATCATATTCATTCTCGGTTGGCCGCTCGAATGGACCGAAATCATCATCATCTTCGTGCCGATCTTCCTGCCGATGTTGAAGCACTTCAACATCGACCCGATCCTCTGGGGGGTTCTCGTCTTCGTGAATTTGCAAGCGGCGTTCTTGTCACCCCCGGTAGCGATGTCGGCGTTCTATCTCAAGGGCGTTTCCCCACCGCACGTCACCCTCAACCAGATATTCGCAGGCATGATGCCTTACATGCTGATCGTCATCCTCTGCATGATCCTCATGTATATCTGGCCCGGCATGGCGCTCTGGCTTCCGAACTATCTTTACGGCGGCTGAGAAAGACTCGGTTCTCGGACGCCTTCCGCGACAGCGCGTTTTCGGCCGCTTTGACCCACGGGATGTCCTTTTGAACGCCAAAGCAGCATCTCGGAGATACAGGTGATCGGAAGGTCTACTTTCGGCCTACAATCGGCGCGAGCGAATGACGGGTCACAGTTCACGTCGACGCACGCAGGGCATGAAGGTCCGCTTCTGGCCTTCCGAGCCTCGAAGCCGCAAGTCCGCTTTCGGCCGATATCGTTGAAAAAGTCGGCCGCGTCTCGGCCACGACATCGACTGATGTTAGGTCGTGAGCAGACGTCTTCCGCCTCATGCCGGTTTCGGCATCGGCACCGGAATCAGCTTGGCGAGTTTCCGGAGGTTCTGGGCAGTGGCTGCCAGATGGAACTCGTCTCGAGCACCGTTTGGTCCTCGTAGTCGCAAGCGATCCAGCTTCAGGATGCGCTTGAGGTGGGCAAACAGCATCTCGACCTTCTTCCTCTCGCGACGCGAGGTGACATAGGCGTCGGTGGCGGCAATATCGCGGGCCATGTCCCGCGCACCCTCGTGGATAGAGCGTAGGATCTTGCGGGCTGGACCGTTCGGACAGCATCGAGGCTTGAGGGCGCAGACGTCGCAGTCGAGCTTGCTGGCGCGGTAGCGCATGAAGCCCTCGTCGTCGACACCGTCGCGGGGTGAAACGAACCGCCGACGATACTGCCTGAGCTCCTTGCCGCCTGGACAGGTGTAGAGATCGCGCTCGCGATCATAGCTGAACTCTGCCCGCTCGAAGGTCCCATCGCGACGCTCCGACTTGTCGAAGACCGGGATATGCGGCTCGATGCCGCGCTCGTGCACCAACCAGCCCAACATCTCGGCCGAGCCGTACGCGCTGTCGGCGGCCAGGCGTTCCGGATAGAGGCCGAAGCGATCCTGGGCGCGATCGATCATGGTGCGTGCCGCGCCGACTTCCGCCTGGCGTATGGCCCGGCTTGCCTCGACGTCCACGATGACGGCGTGATCCAGGTCGATCAGATAGTTGGTGGCGTAGGCGAAGAAGGCATGCCCCTTCATCGCTCCCGTCCACTGAGCCGCCGGGTCGGACCTCGATATGAACTTCGGCTTCACCTCGCTCGCTGCACCCCACGCGGCATCGTCCAACGTGTCGAGATACTCCTGTACCGAGCGGCGCGTTGCCGCCATCGTCTCCCAGTCGACCTGCTCCGATCCCTCGGCAGAGCGCTGCTTGTTCGCGTCCGCCCTGATGAGGCTGGCATCGACGGCGAAGCCCTCGTTGCCGACGAGACCTTCTTCGATGCAACGGCGCACCGTCGTCTCGAAGAGTTCGCGCAGCAGATCGCTGTCGCGAAAGCGGCCGTGCCGGTTCTTCGAGAAGGTGGAATGATCGGGGACATCACCCTCCAGGCCAAGCCGGCAAAACCAGCGATAGGCGAGATTCAGATGCACTTCCTCGCAAAGCCGGCGCTCGGAACGGATGCCGAAGCAGTAGCCGACGATTAGCATCCGGATCATCAGTTCCGGATCGATCGAGGGCCTACCGATCTCGCTGTAGAACGGCCGCAGATGCGAGCGTAGCCCCGACAGGTCGACGAAGCGGTCGATCGAGCGCAACAGATGGTCAGCAGGGACGTGACGCTCGATGCTGAACTCGTAGAACAGCGCCTCCTGCATCACCGTCGGTTCGCCCATCATCGACTCAATCTCCTTTACCAAGGAGATTGAATCAGTGCTTCAGAGCTGCTTCAAGCCGGAGTTTTTCAACACAATCCGCCCTATTGAGACGTTCAAGCAGTTTTCCTACCTATTCGCACCCAGCACTCTCACGGCACAAAAATCAAAAACACATACGTGCAAAACACCACCAGATGCACCAGCCCGGTCAGGAACGTCGTTCTCTCCGTGCTAAAACTCACATTGCAGATGAAAAGCGCCAGAGCCAAAAGCACCACGTCGGTCGCCGGCAGCCCCAGGGTCAGCCCTCTTCCGGTCAGCAGGCTGGCGGCGGCGATGCCTGGTATTGTCAGGCCGATCGTCGCGCACGCCGAACCCATGGCGACGTTCAGGCCGCGCTGCAGCTCGTTGTTGAGTGCGGCGCGAACCGCCGAAATCGCCTCCGGCATCAAGACCAAGCCCGCGATCATTGCGCCGACAATGGCGTCGGCCTGGGGCACCTGGTAGGCGACGAGCGCGTCCTCGACGCTGGCGGCGACCTGCTCGGCCAGCATGACGATGCCGATCAGCCCGATCAGCAGGAGCACAGCGGCGGCGGCGATGCTTTCGTGAGCGTCGGTTCGCACTACGGCGCCGTGTGCTTGTGCGTCGATAAAATCGTCCCGGTGGCGGACGGTCTGCGCGAACAGAAAACCGGCATAGAGCAGCACCGAAAGCACGCTGACGAAGCCAAGCTGCGCCGCCGAGAACGTGCCCGGATCGGTGGTTCGCGTGTAGGTCGGCAGAATGAGCGTCATGACGCTGAGCGCGACCAGCACCGCGAGATAGGCGCTGGTGCCTTGGCGGACGATCGCCTGCTTGCGATGACGCCAGCCGCCAAGCGTGAGACACATGCCGACAACGCCGGTGGAGGTGATCATCACCGTCGAGAAGACGGATTCGCGGGCAAGCGTCGGGTTGTTGGCGCCGTGCAGCATGATGGAAACGATGATCGACACTTCGATTGCCGTCACGGCAATGGTCAGCACCAGCGTGCCGTACGGCTCGCCTACCCGCCTGGCCACCGCCTCGGCGTGGTCGAGCACGACGAAAATGGTGATGAACATGATCGCGCTCGACAGCGCGCCGATGAATATCCTGGTGCCCAGCGACCCTTCGTCCACCGACACCCCGCTGGCCCTGACCGCGACAGCCATCGCCAGGGCGGCCAACGGCATGCCGTAGGAAACCGCCGTTCTTGCGAAACCACTCATTGTCATTCTTTTGCGTTCCCGCGGTTGCAGCCGCTGTTGCGCACTGCAACCATTCCCGCCCAGAGCAATCGCATATCATGGGTCATGACGTGCCCCATCGCGGCGTACCCTACCCCTAACCCTCCCACGGGAGCAGGGCAATCGCATATGGCGCTCCCCCTCTCCGTCTCGGCTTCGCCGAGCCACCTCTCCCCCACTTGTGGGGGCGAGGAACCCAGGCTTTCCAAGGCCGCGACCTCGGCGATTGGTATTCCTCGCCCCCACAAAGTGGGGGAGAGGTGGCCGCGCAGCGGCCGGAGAGGGGGCTGGCGCCGCCATATGCGATTGCCCTCCCCCTTGTGGGGAGGGTTAAGGTGCGGGTCCGCTCCGCAAAGAATCCTCCTGCCCAGGCACACCTCCTGGTCCGGCAGAAAGCTCACGCGCTAGCCGGGCGTGTTGGCCTTGACGACCTTCTTGCATTCGGGCGTCAGCTCGCCCATGTGATCGGCCAGGCATTTGACGACGCGGCCACCGCCCGGCAACACGCCTTTGCACAATCTCTGGTAATCTGCCTGGCAGGCCTCACGCTCGGCCGCCGTCTGCGCCAGCGCCGCGGTGGCTGCCAGCTGAGTTGCCAGGAAAAGCACGCTTAACCCAATCCGCATGGAACACCCCCTCAATATGTTGCCCAAATAACGTCTCCGTCACGCGTAGACGGAAGCCTTCTCACGCCGTCTTTTGCGTCACCAATCCCAGTTCATCGATCATCGCCTGGCGCATCAGGAATTTCTGCGGCTTGCCGGTCACCGTCATCGGCAATTCGGTGCGGAAGCGGATGTAGCGCGGGATCTTGAAATGGGCGATCTGGCCGGCGCAGAAGGCCTTGATCTCCTGCTCCGTGGTGATCTGGCCGGGCTTCAGCACGATCCAGGCGCACAGCTCCTCGCCATATTTCGGGTCGGGAATGCCGAACACCTGCACCTCCTTGACCTTGGGGTGGCGATAGAGAAACTCCTCGACCTCGCGCGGATAGACGTTCTCGCCGCCGCGGATGACCATGTCCTTGACCCGGCCGACGATGTTGCAATAGCCCTCGGCATCGATGGTGGCGAGGTCGCCGGTGTGCATCCAGCCGTCGGCGTCGATCGCCTCGCGGGTCTTCTGCTCGTCGTCCCAATAGCCCTTCATCACGGAATAACCGCGCGTGCAGAGCTCGCCCGGCGCGCCGACCGCGACGGTGGCGCCTTCGGCGTCGATGGCCTTGACCTCGACATGCGGATGGACGCGGCCGACGGTCGAGACGCGCTTTTCCAGGGGATCGTCGACGCTGCTCTGGAACGAGACCGGGCTGGTCTCGGTCATGCCATAGGCGATGGTCACCTCGGCCATATGCATCAGCGAAACCACCTTCTTCATCACCTCGATCGGGCATGGCGAGCCGGCCATGATGCCGGTGCGCAGGCTGGTGAGGTCGAAGGAGGCAAATTCCGGATGATCGAGCAGGCCGACGAACATGGTCGGCACGCCGTAGAGCGCGGTGCAGCGTTCCGTTGCCACCGCCTTCAGCGTGGCGCCGGCATCGAAACCCTCGCTCGGGAAAACCATGGTCGCACCCTTGGTGACGCAGCCCATCGTGCCCATCGACATGCCGAAGCAGTGGTAGAGCGGCACCGGGATGCACAGCAGGTCGTCAACGGTGAGCCTGATTGCCGAAGTGACGAAATTGCCGTTGTTGACGATGTTGTTGTGGGTCAGCGTCGCGCCCTTGGGCGCGCCGGTCGTGCCGCTGGTGAACTGGATGTTGATGGCATCGTCCGGTTTCAGCCCGTCGGAGATGCGGTCGAGCCTGTCATGCTCGTCGCGCCCGGCCATCGCCAGCACGTCGGCGAAATTGAACATGCCCGGCGAACTCTCCTCGTCCATGCGGATGACAATCTTCAACGTCGGCAGTCTGTTGGCGTCGAGCTTGCCGGGCGTAGCCTTGGCGATCTCCTGCGCCAGCGTCTCGATCATGCCGAGATAGTCGGAACTCTTGAACTTGGCGGCGGTGACCAGCGCCTTGCAGCCGACCCTGTTCAAGGCATATTCCAGCTCGACCAACCGGTAGGCCGGGTTGATGTTGACCAGGATCAGGCCGATGCGGGCGGTGGCGAATTGCGTCACCAGCCATTCCCAGCGGTTCGGCGACCAGATGCCGACGCGGTCGCCTTTCTCGAGGCCGAGTGCCAGGAAGCCGGCGGCGAGCGCATCGACCGTGTCCGACAGTTCCTCCCAGGTGAAGCGTTTGTCCTGCTCGACGAAGACGGCGGCATCGAGCGTGCCGTATTTGCCGACCGTATCGGCAAACAGCGCCGGGATGGTCAGGTTGAGCAGCGGCACGCTGCGCTCGCCCGAGACATGCGCCGTGCCGTCGACAGGCGCAATGAACGAGCCGCCATCGTGCTTGCCGCGCAGGCTGGTGGCATTCTTCAACTCGTCGAGATTGATCGGCATCGCCGTGTCCTCCGCAGACGAGCCGAGCCTATCAGCCCGGCGGGGTGGTGGAAATCCCGCCGATGGTGGGTTGGGGTGAGAACTCGCCTGTCGGGGCCGAAAACAAAAAACCCGCCTTGGCGGGCGGGTCTTCGGGGCCAATTGGCACCATACCGAAATTAGTAGCATAGCTGCCGGCACAAAGCAAGAACAAAATTGCTGTGTTTTAGGGAAATCGCTTCAGGCGCCAGCCGGCCAAGCTGCTTATCTCCCCCCTCGAGGGGGAGATGGCCGGCAGGCCAGAGGGGGTCGTCTCGCGTGGAGCACCAGCCTGTTCTGTCGGTTAAGAGAGTCGCGTCAAGACGAACCGACCCCCTCTGTCGCCTACGGCGACATCTCCCCCTCAAGGCGGGAGATTGGCGGCGTCAACCCGAGTCCACCAGCGCCATCCTTGCCGCAATATCGCGCAACACCGCCTCGTCGGCCGCGGCGCGCACCTTCCTCGACGCCACGAGGCAGGCCTGCGAGCGCAGGATCAGGCCGTCGGCCAGCACCTTGAGATGGTTGGCGCGCAGCGTCGCGCCTGATGTGGTGATGTCGACGACGATATCGGCCAATCCGGCCGCCGGCGCGCCTTCGGTGGCGCCGAGGCTTTCGACGATGCGGTAGACCTGGATACCGTGCTTTTGCGAAAAGAACTGCTGGGTCAGGCGCCAGTATTTGGTGGCGATCCGGAGCCGCCGGCCGTGGCGCTGGCGGAAATCGGCGGCGACGTCGTCGAGGTCGGCCATGGTGTCGACATCGAGCCAGATGTCGGGAACGGCGACGACGACATCGGCATTGCCGAAACCGAGGCGGCCGATGATTTCGGCGCGCGCCTCGCAGTCGGCAAGGTTTTCGCGCAGCAGATCCTCGCCGGTGATGCCGAGATCGACCGAGCCCTGGCCGATTTCGCCGGCGATCTCGGAGGCCGACAGGAAGGCTATCTCGACGCTGTCTAGGCCGTCGATGCGGGCGCGGTATTTGCGCTCGTCGCCCGGCAGGCTGACAGCAAGCCCGGCCTTGGCCAGCACGTCCAGCGCCTGCTCCTTGAGCCGGCCCTTCGACGGCAGCGCCAGCGTGATCATGGCGCCGTCTCCCGCAGCGCCTCGATGCGGTCCAGCCAGACGGAAAAACCAACGCCGGGGATCGGCGTTTTGGCGCCGAGCAGCGTCAGCAACCGGTCGTAGCGGCCACCACCGGCCAATGGCCGCTCGCCATCCCGCGCCGCGATCTCGAAGACCAGGCCGGTGTAGTAATCGAGCGGACGGCCGAAGGCGGCATCGTAGCGGATTTCAGACATCGGCAGGCCGAGGCTTTCGATGGCCGCCGCGCGGGCCGAAAAATTCTCCAGCGCAGCCCCCAGTGAAAGCCCAGCATCGGCGGCAAAACTTTCGAGCGCCCCGGCGGCGCTGTCGAGCGGCACGTCGATGGCCAAAAAGCTCTTCAGTGCCGCGAATGCCTCGTTCGACAGCCGTACGCTGCGCAGCTCGGCCTTCTCGATCAGGCGCCGCGCAATTTCGGACGGCGAACGCCCGGCCGTTGCCGACAGGCCGGCCTCTTCCATGCCGCGGGCGATATGGGCCGAAAGACCGTCCAGATCGCCGTCGAGGACCAGGGCGGCGACCGGGCCGGCGAGCTGGCTGTTGCGCGGCGGATTGGCGAGATCGGCAAGGGCCGCCTCCAGCATCGGCGCCGAGCCGAAGGCCCGCGCCAACCGCATGCGCCAGCCGCGCGGCAGGCCGAGTGCTGCCAGCACCGCCTCGAAAATGGTCTGGTCGCCGAGCGTCACCGCCAACTCCCGGCCGGGCAGCACCAGCGAAAGCAGCGCATGCGCATCGGCCAGCGAGCGCGCGTCGGCGGCGGCCGTGTCGCGGTCGCCGAGGTCCTCGATGCCGGCCTGGAAGAACTCGTTGCCGCCCTCGCGGCGCTGGCGAAACACCTCGCCGAGGTAGGAATAGCGGCGCGGCGTGCCGGCCTGGCTGGCAATGTGGTCGAGGCAGACCGGAATGGTGAATTCCGGCCGCAGGCAAAGCGTCTGCCCGGTCTCGCTTTCGGTGAGAAAAACGCGGCGCCGCAAATCCTCACCCGCCATGTCGAGGAACGGATCGGCCGGCTGCAGCACGGCAACCTCGACCGCATGGGTGTTGCGCGCGGCGAAGAGCGTCGCGATGTCGGATGCGATGGCGGGATAGCGGGAGGTCATGGGGATGTGGGGCGCGAGGCATCCCCCTCTGGCCTGCCCTCTTTGCCACTACTTGGCATCTCCCGCGCAAGGGGGGAGATTGGCAGCTTCGCGGTCGGCGCATCGCTTGCTATTTTGAAAACCTGGCGACGACGGCGGCGAGATTGATCTCCCCCCTTGAGGGGGAGATGGCCGGCAGGCCAGAGGGGGGTGCTCACGCGCCACCTTTCGCCCGGTCGGCCGCCTGCGCCGCCAGTATCTTCTTCACCTCGGCAACCAGCTCACTCTCCGCCACCGTCACCTGCGCCGGCCGTGCGGCGCGCCATTCGGCGTTGTCGGCGATCTCGGCCGACATTTTCGCGCCCTCGATCAGGTCCTTGATCTGCACCTCGCCCTTGGCGCGCTCGTCGCCGCCCTGGATGATGGCGACCGGGCTGCCGCGGCGGTCGGCATATTTCAGCTGCGCCTTCATGCCGGCGCCGCCGAGATACATTTCCGAGCGGATGCCGGCGGCGCGCAGCTCGGCCACCATCTTCTGGTAGCGGCCGAGGCTTTCCGTGTCCTTGTCCATGGTCAGCACGACGACCGGCGCAATGACATCGGAAGTATCGAGCTTGCCGAGGTTCTTCAGCGCCGCCATCAGGCGCGAGACGCCGATGGAAAAGCCAGTCGCCGGCACCGGCTCGCCACGGAAGCGCGAGACCAAACCGTCATAGCGACCGCCGCCGCCGACCGAGCCGAAGCGCACGATCTGGCCGTCCTCGTTGGGGATCTCGGCCAGCAGCTCGGCCTCGTAGACCGGGCCGGTGTAGTATTCGAGGCCGCGGACGACAGAAGGGTCGATGCGGATGCGATCCTCACCGTAGCCGCTTTGTGCGACCATGGTTCTTATCTGCTCCAGCTCTGCGAGCCCCTCGACAAACGAGGCGTTCGTGATGCCCAGATGTTCGAGTTTCCTTTCCTCGATAAGATTGCTGAGACCGGGGTTGATGGATCCCAGTGTCTGGACAATTTTTTCGGGATCGTGCTGCGCCATGACTGTGAAATAGCTGATGACAACGTCGATTTGCGTGTTGTCCAGCCCGGCGCCCTTGGTGAAATCACCGCTCTCGTCCTTGCGCCCGGCGCCCAAAAGCAGGCGCACGCCTGCGACGCCAAGCTTGTCCAGCTTGTCGATCGCGCGCAGCACGGTCAGCCGGCGGCCGATATTCTCGTCGCCGCCGAGGCCGATCGCCTCCAGCACGCCATCGAGCACTTTGCGGTTGTTGACGCGGACGACGTAGTCGCCGCGCTTGATGCCGAGCGCCTCCATCACGTCGGCCATCATCATCGCCATCTCGGCATCGGCGGCGACGCCCGGCGTGCCGACCGTGTCGGCATCGAACTGCATGAACTGGCGGAAGCGGCCGGGACCGGGTTTCTCGTTGCGGAACACCCAGCCGGAGCGATAGCTGCGATAGGGTTTCGGCAGACGCTCGAAATTCTCGGCGACAAAGCGCGCCATCGGCGCGGTCAGGTCGTAGCGCAGCGACAGCCACTGGTCGTCGTCGTCCTGGAACGAGAACACGCCCTCGTTCGGCCGGTCCTGGTCGGGCAAAAATTTGCCGAGCGCATCGGTGTATTCGATCAGCGGTTGGTCGACCGGCTCGAAACCGTAGAGCTCGAAGACCGAGCGGATCGTCGCCATCATCTTCTCGACGGCGCGCAGATCGTCGGCGCCGCGGTCGACAAAGCCGCGCGGCAGCCGCGCTCTCATCTTTTCGGATTTGTCGGCCATGGGATGGGGTACTTTGCTAGGTAATCGGTGACTTATTTCGGGTCGGCGTGTCCTAGCGATGCAGCCCGGAGAAGGCAAGGGTTTGCGCTTCTCCCTGCTCCCTCTGCGCGAGAAGGCAAGAAAAAGAAGCTGAAACAATTGCGCCACGCGCGCGGCATCGTGCCGACACAATCCGGGCCGATAAGCGCGCCGAAACAAGGGGTCGGGGCCATGGCCACGCTAGAAAAGTTCGACATCATCGATAGCGGCGCACGCAACGCCTCGATCCGGCTGCGGCCGGCCGACAATCACGCGCCGAAGGCGACGAAGCAAATGGCCGGACCGTTCGAGATCGCGGCGCAACAGCGCAGCGGGCCGACCATGCGCGACGTGCTGATGACCGGCCTGCTGGTGATCTATCCGGTGTTCGCCGCGCTGGCGGCCATCCTCGCCGGGTTTTTCCTCGCCGGCGCCGGCGGCGCCTGAGCCGCTATTTCGGCCGCTTGAACGCTTTCCGCTCCGCCTCGACCGGCTCGCGGCAGACGCAGCCCTCGAGATGGTCATTGACCAGCCCCATCGCCTGCATGAAGGCGTAGACGGTGGTCGGGCCGACAAAGCTCCAGCCGCGCTTCTTCAGCTCCTTCGAAATGCGGACCGAAACCGCCGTCGTCGGATTGGCGCGCAGATGGGCGAGGTCGACGATCTCGGGCCGTTCGTGCGGGCCGGGCTCGAACTTCCAGAACCAGGCGGCCAGCGAGCCGGCCTCGTCGATGAGTTCGCGGGCGCGCTTGGCGTTGTTGATGGTCGAGACGATCTTGCCGCGGTGGCGGATGATGCCGGCATTGCCAAGCAGGCGCTCGACATCGGCGTCGGTGAAGGCGGCGATCTTGTCGACATCGAAGCCGGCGAAGGCCTCGCGGAAATTGTCGCGCTTGCGCAATATGGTCAACCAGGACAGGCCCGACTGAAAGCCTTCGAGGCAGATCTTCTCGAACAGCCGGCGGTCGTCGGCGACCGGCCGGCCCCATTCGTGGTCGTGGTAGTGCAGGTAGTCAGGCAGATTGCCGTGCCAGAAGCAGCGCGCGATGCCATCGGGTCCGGCGAGCAGGCCTGTCTTTTCGTCCATGGCGGAATTTCCGTTCGTGTCTTGGCGTTAACGCGTTTTGACGCGGCCTTTACCGCGGCTTTACCAGATTCCTGAACCCGGCGGTAACCACACCAAAAGCTTTACTGATAGATCGGCATTTTACGCATTCCGATTCATGTTTCGGTTGCCGCTTCGCGCCCAATGTCGGCGAAATCGGGGAGGCTTTGCACCCCGGCATGTTCGACGATCAAGGTGCGTTGCGATGAAGACATTCTTGTTTCCACTGTTCGGCGCCGCGGCCGTGCTTGCGGCCGGCGCCGCGAATGCCAACGACCGCTATGCCGAGAGGCCGCCGGTGGTGGTCAGTCCCGATCTTTCGGCGCCCTGGGTGCTGCAGCTCGGCCATGCACCGGGCATTGTGCGGCAGAGCCGGCTAGAGACGCAGCCGCAACGGCGCTACCGGCGGCTGGCCGAACCGGATCAGCTGCGCACCGCAGCGGTGCAGGCGCCGGCCAAACGCATGGTGATGCGGCCGCAGATCGACCCGATCTATCTGCCGCAGGAAGTCGCTTATGACGGCCCGCAGAAGCCGGGCACGATCGTCATCGATACGCGAGAGAATTTCCTCTATCTCGTCGGAAAGAACGGCAAGGCGCGGCGCTACGGCGTCGGCACCGGCAAGCCGGGCTTCGAATGGTCCGGCACCCACAAGATCACCAACAAGCGCGTCTGGCCGGACTGGCGGCCGCCGGCTGTGATGATCAAGCGCGAGGCCGCCAAGGGCCGCTATCTGCCGACCTATCTCGCCGGCGGCATGGAAAACCCGCTCGGCGCACGCGCGCTCTATCTCGGCTCGACCGAATACCGCATCCACGGCACCAATCAGCCCTGGACGATCGGCGGCGCGGTATCGTCGGGCTGCATCCGCATGCGCAACGAGGACGTGGTCGATCTTTACGAACGCGTGAATATCGGAACAACGGTGGTGGTGATATAGTTGCCGCAGCGAATCATCTGGTCTAGAAAGACGTTAGCTTTGGCTTTCTGAGGCTATATGAATGAATAACGGGGGACGGGCCGTGTGGGGATGCGGCCAGTCACGAAAGGGCAGCGCGGCAAGCCGTGCTGCCCTTTTTGTTTCCGCCAACGCCAGCAAGAATTGACGGGAAGATTTCGCCGGCACGTCGCGCGACCGGCATGGCGGTTCGCTTTTCGCGCTGCCTTTTCGCCGCCCCTCTGCTATGTGGCAGCCAAAATTCCAGACAAAGGCCCTATCTCGATGTCCCTCTCCGATGACAGCCGCTATCTCAAGGGCGGCCCGGTAGCCCAACGCATCATCGCCGGCGTGCGCGAGGACGCGGCGATCGCCACCGCCGAAGGCTTTCCGCCCAAGCTGGTGTCGATCACCGTCGGCGATACCGCGGCGGTCGACGTCTATGTCCGCAACCAGCGCGCCAAGGCGGGGCTGGCCGGCATCGGCTTCGAGGAAAGGCGCTTTCGCGCCGACATCACCGCCGGCGAACTCGAAGCGGCGATCCACGGCCTGAACGCAGACCCGCGCGTCACCGGCATCATCATCCAGCGGCCGGTGCCGGTGCACATCCGATCAAGACGCTGCAGGCGGCGGTGCATCCGCTCAAGGATGTCGAAGGCATGCACCCGGCCTCGATCGGCAACATCGTCTACAACCAGCTCGACCTGGCGCCCTGCACCGCCGCCGCCTCGGTCGAACTGCTCAGGGAAACCGGCCTCGACCTCAAAGGGCTCGAAGTGGTGGTCGTCGGCCATTCCGAGATCGTCGGCAAGCCGATCGCGTTCCTTTTGATGAGCGAAGGCGCGACAGTGACCGTCTGCCATCACATGACGCGTTCGGTGGCGGCACACGCACGCCGCGCCGACGCGCTGTTCGTCGCGGTTGGCAAGCCGCGGCTGATCAAGGCCGACATGGTCAAGCCGGGCGCGGCGGTCATCGATATCGGCATCAATTCGGAAATCGGGCCGGACGGCGAAAGCCGCATCGTCGGCGACGTCGATGCCGAGAGCGTCAGGCATGTCGCGTCGTGGATCACGCCGGTGCCGGGCGGCGTCGGCCCGATCACTGTGGCGATCCTGCTGCGCAACACCATGGTGGCGCTCAGCCGCCAGCGCGCCCGCTACCAGGCAACCTACGGCACGGCGGACCGGCTGGCAGCCGAGTAGTGGTTTTCGTCACGTGTATTGCGGCACATGGCAGGTGATCCGGGACTCGTCATCCCAGAAAACGTAGAGCATGCCGCCGCTGCCCCAGAAGAAGCCTGCGAGTGAATCGAACTGAAGAAGAAATTTCATTTCCCGGTCCGTTCCGGGAACGAGTGGATACTGCGGTCCCTGAACCCATGAGGGCAGCCCGCCAAGCCGAAACAGATTTTGCCGCGAATTGCTTATCGCGTACGACTGCCTGAGCCACCGTTTAGGGGTAGATGCCAACCAAACAGTTCTTTTCTCGGCGGCTTGTGCAGGCCTCTCAATGAAGGGCGAATGCAGAGGCGCAATCGGCGTCGGCACACCGGCAGCGTCGTGGGAATAATAGGTCGGTTCGAGAGAATTCGCACAGGTGTCGATACGGAGTCTGGGACGAGGCATCGTCAGCTCACTCCCAAGGTCGTCCAGCGTAACCAGATGTATCAGTCGCTCTCGACAGGTCGGGCACACTGCCGATCCTTCGCCGCCGACCGTAAGTGGCCTGCCAGTCGCCGGAAGGTGCCAGCTGGGATGGTTGCGATGCGTCGGAAAAGACATGTCGCTCGGAGCGCCCTCCTCAAAGATGAAGTGATGGCAAGCGGGCGGCGAACGAGGATCATCATGCGTCAGCCAGTCTGCGAAATCGGGAATGTCGCCCAAGGTATTGTCTGGAAACAATCCCGGCGCCTGCAAGGCGACGTGAGCGAGCAGATCCTCGACATCTATTCCGCGTTTGACTTGTCCTTGCAGGAAAAATGCCAGACGGGCCAAGTGCGTGTCGTCGAGAAACGAAATCACGTCGTCAATGAGACTGGTCTGGTGAACGTCGGCTTCGACGGCCGCCTTTATCAGCGCAAACAGGAATTCGGACCCGCCCTTGAGATGCCGGGCCGCGATTGCCGTGCAGTCTTCATAGCGTGCCTGGATTGTTGCGCGCGGCGTCTTCGATAACAGCCGAACGATGGTTTCAATCTCTAATGATTCCAAATCGGACAACGGCCTATTCTCATGAGCGAATGCAGAGCAATCAACTCATTCTTGGTGGTTCGCCGCCATAGGCCCAGTCGAGCAGCTTTATCGTATGCACCACCGGCAGCTTGGCGGCGGAGGCGATCTGGGTGATGCAGCCGATATTGCCGGTGGCGATGATTTCAGCGCCGGTCGCTTCGATATTCCTGACCTTGCGGTCGCGCAGCGTCGCCGAAATCCCGGGCTGCAGGATGTTGTAGGTGCCGGCCGAGCCGCAGCAGAGATGCCCTTCGCGCGGCTCGCGCACGACGAAGCCGGCTCTGGCGAGAAGCTCCTTCGGCTGGCGGGTGATCTTCTGGCCGTGCTGCATCGAGCAGGCGGAGTGATAGGCGACGATGGTGCCCGGCTTGCGGACCGGCTCGGGCAGGTCGAGGCTCGCCAAATATTCGGTGATGTCCTTGGCCAGCGCCGAGACGCGCGCCGCTTTGTCGGCGTAGGCCGGATCGAGGCGCAGCATGAAGCCGTAATCCTTGATGGTGGTGCCGCAGCCGGATGCGGTGATGACGATGGCGTCGAGCCCGCCTTGCTCGACGGCGCGCGTCCAGGCGTCGACGTTCCGTCGGGCCGACGCCAAGGCAGCGCCCTCGCGGCCCATGTGATGCACCAGCGCGCCGCAGCAGCCCTCGTCTTGGGGCACGACAACCTCGACGCCAAGCCGGGTCAGCAGCGAAATCGCAGTTTCATTGATGCCGGGATCGAGCACGGATTGCGCGCAGCCGGTGAGGATGGCGACGCGGCCATTTTTCTTTGCGCCCTGCCCCGCATGGATGCCCGGCGAAGCCATCGGCGATGCAGCGGGGATGTGCGTTGGAGCGAGCTTCAGCATCGCCGCCAGCGGCTTCAATGCCGAGATTTTCTCGAACAGGCCGGCGAATGGCTGGCCGAGCTTAGCCAGCTTGAGCGCGGCGCGGAAACGCGAGGGATAAGGCAGCACAAAGGCCAGCATGGCGCGTGTCAGGCGATCGGCCAGCGGACGCTTGTAGGTCTCCTCGATATGGACGCGGGCGTGGTCGACCAGATGCATGTAATTGACGCCCGACGGGCAGGTGGTCATGCAGGCGAGGCAGGACAGGCAGCGGTCGATATGGGTGACGATCTCCTTGTCGGCCGGCCGTCCGTTTTCCAGCATATCCTTGATCAGGTAAATCCGGCCGCGCGGCGAATCCAGTTCGTTGCCGAGCGTCACATAAGTCGGGCAGGTGGCAGTGCAGAAGCCGCAATGCACGCATTTGCGCAGGATCTTCTCCGATTCCGCGACATGCGGATCGGCGAGCTGGGCAGCTGAGAAATTGGTCTGCACGTAAACGAATCCTACAATCCCAGAAACCAGCTTTCCGGGTTCTTGACCGGCTCGCCGCGCTGCAGCGCCTGCAAGCCGAGAATGCAGCGGGTGATGAACCAGACCGCGACCGCAACCATCAGCACGACGCCGACGACCACGACCATCAGCAGCGCCGAGATCAGTGCGTAGAGCAGGCCGATCCAGAAGGTGCGGATCAGGAATGTGTAATGGCTCTCGACGAAGCCGCCGGCCTTGCCGCGATTGATATAGGCAAGGACGATGCCGACAATGCCGCTGACGCCGATGGCTAGGCCGGCGAGATAGAGGATGTAGATGACCAGCGCATTGGTCGGACCGGGCTCCAGCCAGCGGTCGGTCTGGCGTGAGGTACCGTTTTGACCTGGATCGCTCATTGTGCTCCTCCCTCGGTTGCCGGGGCGAGAGTAGCAGAGCCTGCGCCCGGCGCCATACGGCCGGGATTGAGGATGTTCTTCGGGTCGAATTCGGCCTTCAGCCGCGCCGACAGTGCTGCCAGTTGCGGCGCTTGCGGTTCGAACACCGGTATCGCAGCGCGGTGCGAAGGGGTTGCGCGCACCAGCGTCGCATGGCCGCCGCCATATTTTTTGATCAAGCCGCGCAACAGGCCGGCCTCGGGATCGTCCTGCTGCATGCGCAGCCAGATCAGCCCGCCCTGCCAGTCGTAGAAGGCATCGACCGCGGCCTGCATGCGCAGCGCCAGCACCATCTGGTGGCCCTGCGAGGGCGCCATCGAGACGCGCCACACCGGCCTCTCGCTGCCACCGGCGAACGGCGCGCAATCGCGGATGTCACGCCAGACGGAATACGAGACCGAACCGGAAATCTCATGCAGCGGACCGGCGTTTTTCAGCAGGTCTTTCAGCGCCGCGATGCGGTAGGCGACCGACGGGCCGAAACCCTCAATGCGCAGCAGCGTCGCGGCGTCGCTGCCGAGGCTGCCGCCGGCGACCCGCGCGGCGACGCGTTCGGGAAGATGGGCAGCGCTCGACACTTCCGCGCTGGAACCCAGCGCCAGCGCCATTGCGGCGGTGGCATGATCGTCGAGCAGGCCGCGGATGGCGAGCGTGACTTCAGTCTCGGCAGCAGGCAGCACCTTGAAGGTGACATCGGTCAACACCGCCAGCGTGCCCCAGCTGTTGGCCATCAGCTTGGAGAGGTCGTATCCGGTGACGTTCTTGACCACGCGGCCGCCCGACTTGAAGGCCTCGCCGCGCCCGGAAACGGCCGCGATGCCAAGGATGTGATCGCGCGCAGCCCCGGCCTTCAGCCGCCGCGGGCCGGAAAGGTTCGCGGCTAGTGCGCCGCCGATCGTGCCTCGCGCTGGCTCACCGCCGAGCAGCGGGCCGTAATCCATCGGTTCGAAGGCCAGTTGCTGGCCGTTTTCGGCAAGCAGGCTTTCGATCTCGGCCAGCGGCGTGCCGGCTTTTGCCGACAGCACCAGCTCGGCCGGCTCATAGAGCGTGACGCCGGAGAGTTTGGAAAGGTCGAGCGTGTGCTCGCTCTGCTGCGGACGGCCGATGCCGCGCTTGGAGCCGTGGCCGAGGATTTCGAGCGGCGAGTCTTCCGCCGCTGCCCAGGCGATGGTGGAGAGGGTTTCCGCGGCGGTTGAGGGGGTGAAGGTGGTCATGCGGCAGAGCTCTGGTTCCTCGCCCCCGCGACGCGGGGGAGAGGTGGCTCGGGCGAAGCCCGAGACGGAGAGGGGGCACTCATAGAGCGCCACCTCCAATGAGTCGCTTCGGCATGATTGGTCCCATGACGAAGCGCGCCGGAGCAGGCGATCTTCTCGAGGAAACGCCGACCCAGCACATCGGTCGTAGGCCCCCTCTCCGTCTCGGGCTGCGCCCGAGCCACCTCTCCCCCGCTTCGCGAGGGCGAGGAACCCCTATTCTGAAACGCCCTCGTCTGAAAATCTTGGAATGCTGGGGAATGAGGCAGCAAAACTGGGTTCCTCGCCCCCACAGAGTGGGGGAGAGGTGGTTTGCGAAGCAAACCGGAGCGGGGGCGATCATAGGGCGTCGCCTCTAATCTTTTTGGCCGCAAAAACGAACCGAAGGTCCGGGGCGACCACGTCTTCGGCTAATCGCCCTTCCAGTGCTGCGAGAATAGTCTCGCAAACGCTCCTCGGCTTTTTCAGAACATCGACATTCCAGAACCGGACGACCGAGAACCCTTTGCCGCGCATGAATTCGTCGCGTCGCCTGTCGTAAGTACTCTCGGCGTGTTGACTTCCGTCCAGCTCGACGATCAGCCTTTCGCTTCGGCAGGCGAAGTCTGCAAAATACGGCCCAATCGGCATCTGACGCACGAATTTATGTCCGCCTAGCCTCTTGGCTTTCAGTTCGTTCCAGAGGGTTGCTTCCGCCGGATTGTCGCCATGGCGAAGCTCGCGGGCGCGCGCGACCTTTTCGGGTGAACGCCGGCTTGGCACGTCGGCCGCAGGCCCCCTCTCCGTCTCGGGCTTCGCCCGAGCCACCTCTCCCCCGCTTCGCGGGGGCGAGGAACCATCATTCTGAGACGTTGCCATCAAAACCTCGGAATGTCCGGAAACGCCGTCTGCCCGCGATGCACGTGCATCCGCCCGAGCTCGGCGCATCGCCTCAGTTGCGGGAATACCTTGCCAGGGTTGAGCAGATGGTTGGGGTCGAAGGCGCATTTGACGCGCATCTGCTGGTCGAGGTCGATCTGGTTGAACATTTCGGGCATCAGGTCGCGCTTCTCGACGCCGACCCCGTGCTCGCCGGTCAGGACGCCGCCGACCTTGACGCAGAGCCGCAATATGTCGGCGCCGAAACTCTCCGCCTTGTCGAGTTCGCCCGGCACATTGGCGTCATAGAGGATCAGCGGATGCAGATTGCCGTCGCCGGCGTGGAAGACATTGGCGACGCCGAGCCCGTATTTCTCCGACAGTTCGCGCATGCCGGCGAGCACGCGCGGCAGTTCCTTGCGCGGGATGGTGCCGTCCATACAGTAATAGTCGGGCGAGATGCGGCCGACCGCCGGGAAGGCCGCCTTGCGGCCGGCCCAGAAACTCAGCCGCTCCTGCTCCGACTGCGAGATGCGGCATGTGGTCGAGCCGTTGCTATAGGCAATGGCTTCGACCAGGCCGATCAGGTAATCGACCTCGACACCCGGCCCGTCCAGCTCGACGATCAGCAGCGCCTCGACATCCAGGGGATAGCCGGCCTGGACGAAATCCTCGGCGGCGTGGATGGCCGGGCGGTCCATCATCTCCATGCCGCCCGGAATGATACCGGCGGCGATTATGTCGGCGACACATTGGCCGGCCTGCTCG
The DNA here is from genome assembly GCF_042295465.1 of Mesorhizobium sp. ISC25. Taxonomy (NCBI): domain Bacteria; kingdom Pseudomonadati; phylum Pseudomonadota; class Alphaproteobacteria; order Hyphomicrobiales; family Phyllobacteriaceae; genus Mesorhizobium; species Mesorhizobium sp. ISC25. Next base: position 3,380,777 of record NZ_CP135441.1, read on the forward strand.
CTGGTCGGGAAGCCGATCAGCAGGGCACGCGCCGTCTCCGGCTTCTTCAGGATGCGCACGGTGACCTCGGTGACGACACCGAGCAGCCCCTCGGAACCGGTCATCACGCCGAGCAGGTCGTAGCCTTCCGCGTCGAGATGGCTGCCGCCGAGGCGGACCACCTCGCCATTCATCAGCACCATCTCGATGCCGAGCACATTGTTGGCCGTGAGACCGTATTTCAGGCAGTGCACGCCGCCGGAATTTTCCGCGACATTGCCGCCGATCGAGCAGGCGATCTGGGAGGATGGATCGGGGGCGTAATAGAAGCCCTCCTGCTCGACGGCGGTGGTGATGCCGAGATTGGTGACGCCGGGCTGGGCGACGACGATGCGGTTCTGAAAATCGATCTCGAGGATGCGGTTGAAGCGGCTCATCACCAGCAGCACCGCGTCCTGGAGCGGCAGCGCGCCGCCGGAGAGCGAGGTGCCGGAGCCGCGCGGCACGACGCGGATGTTGCGGTCACTGCAATATTTCAGCACCCGCGAGACCTGCGCCACGGTTTGCGGCAGTACAACGACCAGCGGCAATTGCCGGTAGGCGGTGAGCCCGTCGCTCTCGAAGGCGCGCATTGCATTGGCGGCGTCGACGACGCCCTCGCCCGGCACGATGATGCGCATATCGGCGACGATCTCGTCGCGCCGGCGCATTGTGGCGTCGTCTGGTTTCGGCATGGCAAGGCCGGACATCGACAGCCTCCTTCGATCGACTGGTAAAAATCTTTTACCAGCGACGGCGGTCGCTTGCAAATGCCGCTTTGGCCGGGATGAGAGGCCTATGGCCGGGACAGCCTTCCGCAGCGGCAATCTGCCGCTGCGCGCCCCACACTACTCGCCCGGCTGCTTGCCTGGTTCGGAGTGCATGCGGCGGACGCGGCGCACGCCCCACCAGACGAGCACGACGGCGAGCGGCACCGAGGCGGCGGTGACCATTTCCGGCGCGAAGGCATGGCCGAAGATCGAGGCGCCCTTGGCGACGTAGCCGATGAGGCCGACGACATAGTAGGAGACGGCGGCGACCGAGAGCCCCTCCACCGTCTGCTGCAGACGCAATTGCAGGCGGGCGCGATTGTTCATCGATGCCAAGAGATCGCGGTTCTGCTTCTCGACCTCGACGTCGACCCAGGTGCGCAGCAGCGTGGTGGCACGGGTGAGCTTCGTCGACAGGTTGGCCTGACGCTCCTCGACCGAACGGCAGGTACGCATCGCCGGCGCCACGCGGCGCTGGAGAAAACCACCCCAGGTGTCGTAGCCGGGCACCGCCTCTTCCTCGAGCGCCTCCAGCCGTTCGCGGACGATGCCGTCATAGGCGCGGCTGGCGCCGAAGCGGTAGAGGCTGGAGGCGGCATCGGCCTCCAGCTCGGCCGCCAGTTCGGTCAAGTCGGCAAGTAGCGTCTGGCTGTCCCGGGTCTCGGCGACCTTCATTTCCAGCGTGGTCTGGGCCAGCCTGTCCTCGATGCGGCGAGCACGCCCCGAAAGCGTCAGCGCCAGCGGCAGGCCGAGCATGGCCAGCGTGCGGTAATTTTCGATATCGATCAGCCGCTGCGACAGTGCCCCGGTGCGCGCCGGCGTCAGGCCGCGATCGAGCACCAGCATGCGGGTCAGGCCGTCGCCATCCTGACGGAAATCGGTGACGATGGCCGCGTTGCCGCGCTCGACCAGCGAGTAGCACAGGCTGGTCGGGTCGAAGCCGGCGATCAGTTTTTCGTTCGCCGGCGTCCATTTGCGGATTTCCAGCCTGATGCCGGAAATCACCGTGCCCGGCGGCGAAAACCCGTTGCCGAAGGGTGTGTCTTCTTGCCCCCTGCCGTTTTCGGCGAGCGGCCCTTCCCAGAGATAGGTCGAGAACTCCGTGTGGCGTTCCCAGCGCAGTGAGCCCTTGCCCCATTTCATCGCGTGGTGGCGGGCGTGAGGGTCGGGCGCGGCGATGCCGAGGCGGCGCGACAATTCGGAAAGCACGGCCTGATCGACGCCGGATCCAGCTTCGGTCATGAAGGAAAGTTGCACCAGCACGCGCGGCTTTTCGACCAGCGGCTGCGGCCGGGCGTGGACCTCGCCAAGCGCGCCGGGGCGACCTTCATGCGCCGGAAAACCCATGACGCTGCCGCCCACTGCTTTGGCGCGCAGCTGGAATTCGAGGTTGGACGGGTCGGCGTCAGGCACGGCTGGTCCCCCGGGCTTCTCTGAGCCCTTTGGCAATGATGTCCCTCTAGAGCGGTTCATCGTTTCAAGGAAACGCCGAACCGCTCTATCTCTTTGATTCTGTGCAATTCCGGACGGAAAACCGTTTCACACTTTTCCTGGAATTGCTCTAGAGGCAATCTCGAGAGGACGCAAACGGCAGTTTAGCTCAAGCTGATATGAAGCCGCGGCTGTGAAACCGACCCGGCGCGGGCAAATTGGATAAATAATTTGACCAGTTGGCGACGCTGGCTTTATCTTGCGCGACATCGGTTCAACTCCCAGGCATCCCGTTTGAGCGACATTTTCTCCCGGATCGAGCATTCGCGCACCGCCGACGAGGTGGTGCAGCAGATCGAGAGCCTGATCCTCGAAGGCGTCCTGCGCACCGGCGACCGGCTGCCGGGCGAGCGCGAGCTGGCGCGCCAGTTTGAGGTGTCGCGGCCGATCCTGCGCGATGCCTTGAAGGCGTTGGAAGGGCGCGGGCTGTTGACGACACGGCCAGGCGGCGGCACCCATGTCGCCGACGTCATCGGCCAGCTGTTCACCAAGCCGGTGACCGACCTGATCTCTATGCATCGCAAGGCGGTGACCGACTATCTGGAGTACCGCCGCGAGATCGAGGCGGTCGCGGCGGAGTATGCGGCGCGGCGCGCCACATCGGACGATCTGGCGCTGCTCGACCGCATCATGGCGCGCATGGACGAGGCGCACCGGACCGGCAATTTCGACGACGAGGCGGAAATCGACGTCGAGTTCCATCACGCGATCTGCGAATGCGCGCACAACATCATCCTGCTGCACACGCTGCGCTCCTGTTATCGGCTGCTGTCGGAAGGCGTGTTTCAGAACCGGCGGCTGGTGTTCAGCGTGCCGGGCGCGCGCGGGGCGCTGCTTTCGCAGCACCGGGCAATCTACACGGCGGTCAAGGCCGGCGATCCAGCCGCGGCGCGGCAGGCGGCGATGGACCACATCTCCTATGTCGAACGGTCGATGGCCGAGGCCGAGCGCAGCGGCGACTGGCAGCGCGTGTCGCGGCTGAGGCTCAGGCAGCGCACCGAGCCCGGTGACGGCGAGCCGGCAAGAAAACAGCCATAGTCACCGGCCAGAAAATTCAACGACGAACCAGCGAAGAACCAGCGGAAAAAGATCCATGAGCAGCATTCTCACCATCGCCGACCTCAAGGACCTGGCACGCCGCCGCGTGCCGAAGATGTTCTTCGACTACGCCGATTCCGGCGCCTGGACCGAAAGCACCTACCGCGCCAACGAAGAGGATTTCCAGAAGATCAAGTTCCGCCAGCGCGTGCTTGTCGACATGGACAACCGCTCGCTGGAATCGACCATGATCGGCGAGAAGGTGACGATGCCGGTGGCGCTGGCGCCGACCGGCATGACCGGCATGCAGCACCCGGACGGCGAGATGCTGGCGGCGCAGGCGGCGGAAGAATTCGGCGTTCCGTTCACGCTGTCGACAATGAGCATCTGCTCGATCGAGGATGTCGCGTCGGTGACCAGGAAGCCGTTCTGGTTCCAGCTCTATGTGCTGCGCGACAAGGACTTCGTCTTCGATTTGATCGACCGCGCAAAAGCGGCGAAATGTTCGGCGCTGGTGCTGACGCTCGACCTGCAGATCCTCGGCCAGCGCCACAAGGATATCCGCAACGGGCTTTCGGCGCCGCCGCGAATGACGCCGAAGCACATCTGGCAGATGGCGACAAGGCCGCGCTGGTGCGTCGGCATGGCCGGGACAAAGCGCCGGAGCTTCCGCAACATCGTCGGCCATGCCAAGGGCGTCGGCGACCTCGCCTCGCTGTCGTCGTGGACGAAGGAGCAGTTCGATCCGCAGCTGTCGTGGAAGGACGTCGCCTGGATCAAGGAGCGCTGGGGCGGCAAGCTGATCCTGAAAGGCATTCTCGACAAGGAAGATGCGCTGATGGCGGCCAGAACGGGTGCCGACGCGATCATCGTATCCAACCATGGCGGCCGCCAGCTCGACGGCGCCTCGTCGTCGATCATGGCACTCGAAGAGATCGCCGACGCCGTCGGCGACATGATCGAGGTGCATATGGACGGCGGCATCCGCTCCGGCCAGGACGTGCTCAAGGCGCTGTGCCTCGGCGCCAAGGGCACCTATATCGGCCGGCCTTTCCTGTACGGCCTCGGCGCACTCGGCAAGGAAGGGGTTACCAAGACGCTGGAAATCATCCGCAAGGAGATGGACATAACGCTGGCGTTGTGCGGAAAGCGTCTGGTCACCGACATGGGCAAGGATCAGCTTCGGCGCTAAAGTCCCGCGACGGCATGATCACGGAGGCGACGCAAGCATTGACGGAGCCCGGCATCAGTTTTTACGAGGCGCGCGGACCGCAAGGCATGCGCCTTTACGCGATCGGCGATGTGCACGGCCGGCTCGACCTGCTGACCGCAATGCACCGCCGGATCGAGAGCGAGCTGGAGTGGAAGCCCGCTGCCGATTGGCGCGTGATCCATCTCGGCGACTACGTCGACCGGGGCCCGGACGCCAGGGGCGTCATCGATTTCCTGATCGAGGCGCAAAAAAGCGATCCGCGCCACCTGATGCTGGCCGGGAATCATGATCTCGGCTTCCTCGATTTTCTCGATGTCCCCGATCCGGACGGTCTGTTCATGCGTTATGGCGGCATCCAGACGGCGCTGTCCTATGGCGTGTCGCTGACCGCGAACGCCTACTGGTTCGGCAAAGCGGAGACGCTTCGGCAAGGCCACGCCGCGCTGATCGAGGCGGTGCCGCAGAACCATCTCGAGTTTCTGCGCTCGCTGGCCTTTTCAGTGACATTCGGCGACTTCTTCTTCTGCCATGCCGGTATCCGGCCCGGCATTGCGCTGGAAAACCAGAGCCGGCAGGACCTGATCTGGATCCGCGAGGTCTTCCACGATCACACCGGTCTTCATCCCAAGATCGTGGTGCACGGCCATACGCCGGTGCCCAAGGCCGAGATCACCGGCAACCGCGTCAATGTCGACACACTCGCCTGGCAGTCGGGAAACCTCACCGCGCTCGTGGTGAACGGCGCGGACAAGCATATCCTGACGGTGACGGGTGAGCCGGCCTAGGGAGTTGTTGATATTCAGCCGAGGCTGCGGCGTGGAGCCTAGCGCAGCGCGGCGGTGACGCCGTAGCCGTCGACGGCATTGTGGTCATTGGCCGCGTCGGCGGAATAAATGCCGAGGCCGCACAAGACGATGGCCGACAACATGACAAAGGACAAAAAGGCTGCTTTCACGGACGTCATCTCTTGTTGAGCTTCCTGCATCTATGCACGAGCGGGTTACCAATGCGTTGAAACGCAAAACACGTCGCAAATGTCTGCCGGTTTCGCGCTTCTAGGCATGCTCTGTATCGGCGGTGTGTCGCGCGGGTCACAGGAAAGGTTCATCGCGGTTGCACGCAAGATGCAGAGCGCGCGCCTTTTAGGCTGGCGGACAGACACAGGCCAAGGATGAAACGCGTTATCCCCGGCGGATTTGCCGCCGCGTGCCAAATATGCAACGTCGCCAAATACGTTGACTGTATGAGACGTCAGATCGTCGCCACCCAGGCGCGGGCGATGGCCAGGCCGGCGGCATCGGCTTGCGGTCCGTTGCCGGCCATTTCATCGTCGAGCCGGCCCGCCCACTCGGGATGCCGCTCGGCAATGAGCGGTGCAAAAGACGTGCTCCAGTCGCGAACCATCGGCCGGTCGGCCTCGAAATGAAACTGGAAGCCGTAGACGGCGCGTCCGATGCGGAACGCCTGGTTCTCGGCGACGGCGTTGCCAGCCAGCCGCACGGCCCTCTCGGGCAAGACGAAGGTGTCGTCGTGCCATTGGAAGATCGGGAATTTTTCGGGCAAGGCGGCGAGCACCGGATCGGCCTGCGCTGCCGCGGTAAGCGCGACCTCGTGCCAGCCGAATTCCGAGGCACCGCCTATCTGGTTCTCGCCGCCAAAGGCGCGCGCGACCAACTGGCTGCCAAGGCAGATCCCGAGCACCGAGCGATCCCTCTCGCCAAAGTCGCGCGTCAGATCGAGCAGACCCGGGAAATAAGGGCAAAGCTCGTCGTCCAGCGCATTCTGGGCGCCGCCGAGCATCACCATGGCGTCATGCTCGCCGCTATCTTGCGGCAGCGCGTCGCCGCGATAGGGCCGGCGCAGGTCGATATCGGCGCCCGCCTCGACAAGCGCCGCGCCGATCTGACCAAGGCCCTCATTGTCGAAGTTCTGGACAACCAAGACCCGCATCGAAACCTGCTGACATGAAATTGATGCAGCGAGCGATATCATGGCGCCAGCATTGCAGCCAACAGGGAACGCCTATGCCACTACAAAACCGGGTCGATCCGTTCGGCGCCATCCATGCCGTGCCGGAGCGCGGCCTGTTCATGGGCAATCGCGGCATCATTCACGACCCCGAGACGAGAACGCTGTTGAAGAAGCGCTGGGCGCTGCAAGCCTGGATCATCTGCGTCTGCGAACACGGCGACGTGCGGCGCGAGCCGATGGGGCGCAACCGGGCTGGCGGCAAGGCCGGCTGGACCGAGCTGTTTTTCCTCGACGAGGTGACGGCACTTGCCGCCGGGCACCGCCCCTGCTTCTTCTGCCGGCGCGAGCGGGCCAGGGATTTTGTTCAGCGCTTCGGCGACGCCTTCGGCATTGCCGAGCCACGCGCGCCGCAACTCGACAAGCGCCTGCACAAGGAGCGCCTGGCATCGGGCGGACAGGCGCCGAGACTGAAACCGGAGGCGCTTGCGGACTTGCCTGACGGCACGATGATCTCGTCAGGAAACAGGACGTACGCCCTGTTTGACGGCGCCGCGCTGCCCTGGAGCTTCGGCGGCTATGGCGAACCGGTGGGGTTCGGCGGTTTTACCAGTCCAGTCCGCCTGCTCACGCCGGCGACAACTGTTTCGGCGCTAAGGCAGGGCTACAAACCTGTCTGGCACGCCACAGCGGAGACTTGACGCCGGGGACAGCCTCGACCATTCCTCGACGATGCGCGCCAATTACAAGATGCAGCGGCTGTTCGTGCCGGACGAGCTTGGACCGGACATCGAGTTCGACGTCGGCCCGCAGCAGAGCCATTATCTCTCGCATGTGCTGCGGCTCGGCGAAGGCGCCGAGCTTCTGGTGTTCAACGGCCGCGACGGCGAATGGTCGGCGGCAATCGCCGCGAAATCGAAGAAAGCTGTACGCCTGAAGGTGATGGAGCTGCAGCGCCCGCAGCCGCCGGTGCCCGATCTCGTCTATTGCTTCGCGCCGCTGAAGCAGGGGCGGCTCGACTACCTCGTGCAAAAGGCGGTGGAGATGGGCGCCGGCATCCTGCAGCCGGTCATCACCCAGCATACGCAAGTGACAAGACCAGGCATCGAGCGCCTGCGCGCCAATGTCGTCGAGGCGGCCGAGCAATGCGGCATATTGGCGGTGCCGGAGCTGCGCGAAGCGGAAAAATTCGAGCGCCTGCTCAGCAACTGGGACCGAGAGCGGCGGCTGATCTTCTGCGACGAGGACGCATCGACCAACAATCCCCTGCCGGCATTGCAGGCGGTGCGGGAGAACAAGCTCGGTCTGCTGGTCGGACCGGAGGGCGGCTTTTCCGACGAGGAGCGCAGGATGCTGAGAGCGCTGCCCTTCGTTACCGCCATTCCGCTCGGGCCGCGCATCCTGCGGGCGGATACGGCGGCGGTGGCGGCACTGGCGCTGATCCAGGCGACAATCGGCGATTGGTGATCAATTCCAGTTACCCTCTGGCTCAGGATTTTTCGCTTGATCGGCTACTGACATTTCGTCCATCTAGCGCCGGCGATCGTCCGACCGCTCTACAGCGCCGCGGGTCCTTTCGGGCGCGCAAGGGACGCTGTAGCATATTGATTGGGCACATGATCCTTTCCGAAAATCGAAGCCGATTTTCGGGGTCATGTGCGGAGGGCTATTATGGCGCGCGATACTACCGATTTCCGGCCGATCGAAGGCGTCGACGAACTCGTCGAACACCTGGCCGAAGGCAACAAGCCGCGCGACAAATGGCGCATCGGCACCGAGCACGAGAAATTCCCGTTCTACATCGACGGCAATGCGCCGGTGCCCTATGGCGGCGAGCGCGGTATCCGCGCCATCCTCGAAGGCATGCAGGACAAACTCGGCTGGGACCCGATCATGGATGCCGGCCGCATCATCGGCCTGGTCGAGCCGACCGGCCAAGGCGCGATCTCGCTGGAGCCAGGCGGCCAGTTCGAACTGTCCGGCGCCCCCCTGGAGACGATCCACCAGACCTGCCGCGAAGGCAATGCGCATCTGGCGCAGGTGCGCGAGATCGCCGAACCGATGGGCATCCGTTTCCTCGGCCTTGGCGGCAGCCCGAAATGGTCGCTGGCCGAGACGCCGAAAATGCCGAAATCGCGCTACGAAATCATGACCCGCTATATGCCCAAGGTCGGCACCAAGGGCCTCGACATGATGTACCGGACCTGCACGATCCAGGTGAATCTCGACTTCGAAAGCGAAGCCGACATGCGCCGCAAGATGCAGGTGTCGCTGAAGCTGCAGCCGCTGTCGACGGCGCTGTTTGCCAACTCGCCCTTCACCGAAAGCCGGCCGAACGGCCTGCAGAGCTGGCGCGGCGAGATCTGGCGCGACACCGACAATCAGCGCTCCGGCCTGCTCGACTTCTGCTTCTCGTCCGATTTCGGCTTTGCCGATTATGTCGAATGGGCGCTCGACGTGCCGATGTATTTCGTCATCCGCGACGGCCAGTATCATGACATGACGCACATCACCTTCCGCCAGTTCATGGCGGGCGCCGCCCGCAACGAATTGCCGGACGGGCTGCCGACGATGGGCGACTGGGCGAACCATTTGTCGACGCTGTTCCCGGACGTGCGGCTGAAGCGCTTTCTCGAAATGCGCGGCGCCGATGGCGGGCCGTGGCGGCGCATCTGCGCGCTGCCGGCCTTCTGGGTCGGGCTGCTCTATGACGCGGCTGCACTCGACGCGGCCGAGGCGCTGACCTCGAGCTGGAGCTATGACGAAGTGCTGGCAATGCGCAACGCAGTGCCGGAACAGGGCATTTCGGCGCCCTTCCGCAACACGACGTTGCGCGAGATCGCCCGCGACGTGCTCGTCATCTCGCGCATGGGACTGAAGAACCGTGGCCGCAAGAACCGCGACGGCTATGACGAGACCTCGTTCCTCAACACGCTGGACGAGGTCGTCGCGCGCGGCACGACCAGCGCCGAAGAGATGCTCTCCGCCTACCACACACGCTGGGGCGGCTCGATCGAGCCGGTGTTCATGGAATACGCGTATTAACGCTTCGCTATCTGCTTGGCCGATGGTCCGGCAAATTCGCTTCAATCAGTGATGGAAACGAACTAGGCTTCTCCAACGAGGATTTTCCCGGAGGAGAAAACAATGCCTTCCTTGTTCGATATTCTGGCGCAGGCCCAGAACGGCAACGGCATGCAGGCGCTGGCCCAGCAGTTCGGGCTGTCGCAGCAGCAGACGCAGGCGGCGGTCGCGGCGCTGCTGCCGGCCTTTTCGCAGGGACTGAAGCGCAACACGGCGGACCCTTATGGACTCGGCTCCTTCATGACGGCGATGGCCGGCGGCCAGCACGCCAAATATTTCGAGGATGCAAGCCGGGCTTTCTCGCCGCAGGGCCTCGATGAGGGCAACGGCATTCTCGGCCATTTGTTCGGCTCGAAGGACCTTTCGCGCGCCGTCGCCAGCCAGGCCGCCCAGGCGAGCGGCGTCAGCCAGCAGGTATTGCAGCAGATGCTACCGGCGATCGCCTCGATGATGATGGGCGGATTGTTCAAGCAGACCACCAACCAGCTAGGCGGGCAGATGCATGCGGCAGGCGGTGGCGGCAATCCGCTCGGCGAGCTCATCGAGCAGATGATGCGGCAGGCTGGCGGCGGCAGCCAGGCGCCGGCCCCTCAGCCTGCAGGCCCCACGGATAACCCGCTCGGCAAGGTGCTGCAGGACATGTTCGGCGGCGCACAGCAGCCGCAACAGACGCAGAGCCCTTACGGCGACAACCCGCTGGGCAAGGTGTTGCAGGACATGTTCGGCGGCGGGCAGCAGCCGCAAAGCCAGCCGCAGCAGACACAGAACCCTTATGGTGACAATCCGCTCGGCAAGGTGCTGCAGGACATGTTCGGCGGTGGCGCACCGCAGTCTCAGCCGCGTCAGGCACCGCAGCAACCCCAGGCGCCGCAGCCGCAGGCCTATCCGAGCGGCAGGCCGAGAAATCCATTCGACGACCTGTTCGGCAAGATGTTCGAGACTGGCGCCCAGCAGCGCGACGACTACCAGAAAGGCATGGAGTCGATCTTCGACCAGTTCAAGCAGGGCATGGGCCGGCGGTGATGTTGCAAGCGTCCGAGTCGGCATCCTATGGGTAAAAGACTCGAACAAATGCGCCGTAACCCTCGCGGCGATTGGTCAATCGCAGATGTAAGGGCAGTTTGTGACGAGGCAGGCGTCCAATGCATCCCGCCAAGATCCGGCGGATCGCATTACAAGGTCTATCATTCGGCAATGACCGACATTTTGACCGTGCCTTTCAAACGTCCCATCAAAGCCGTATATATTCGGAAACTCGTGGCATTCATCGACGAGGCAAAGAGACATGACGGGCAGACTTGAATATCCGATCGTCATCGCGCCGCTTTCTGCAGAAGACGGAGGTGGATTTTCGGCCTTGGTACCCGATCTGCCGGGCTGTATGAGCGATGGGGATACTCCTGAAGAGGCCATCGCGAACGTCCAGGACGCCATAGCGTCCTGGATAGAAGCTGCACACGAACTTGGCAGATCCATACCGAGGCCGTCGCGAAATCTGGCCTTCGCCTGATTTTAAAAAAGAAAGCCCGGTCCTGGGAGGACCGGGCAGCGCGCAGGCTGGCCGGGGGGATCCGGCAGGGAGTGGGGAGCCTGCGTAACTTGGTGGCGTCGTGCCTCAAAATGGTTCAACGCGCCTGAACGGCAAAACCACGCGATCAGACCACCTTGCGGGCAATATCCTCGATCGTTTCGGCGCGCTCGATGGCGATGACGCGAAGCCGTTCGGTCGGATCGCGGCCAAAGGGTACACCGACAGCGACATGCAGGTCGGCGCGGGTCAGGCCGATGTCGGCGAGCTCGGCATCCGACATCTCGCCGAGGCGATAAAAGGCGCGGCGGTTTTTCCAGGCGCGGTAAACATTGGCAGCGGCATTGGCCACGCGCGTCGCAACGGCCGGACGCGAAGTGATGCGCGAGGTCTCGGTAGCGAAATCAAACGTAGCCATGTCGGTCTCCTTCACATTCGAACGGGCGAAACCGGTCGCTCGGGCGCTGGCGACAGCGGCCGTTCCGGCTTCGATTCACATGCCTTCATGTGGACAATGCGAATTTGCCACGGCGCGATTGATTAATCCAACGAATGTTTCTAATCTTTAGCATCAGCATCAATGATGGATTAGGCCGATGAAAGCGCCGCTCGATCTCGATCAGTTGCAGACCTTCATCTCGATTGTCGACACCGGCAGCTTTACCCGCGCGGCGGAAGCGGTGCATCGGACCCAGTCTGCGGTGTCGATGCAGATGCGGCGGCTGGAGGAACGGATCGGCAAGCCGCTGTTCGAAAAAGACGGCCGCACCAACAGGCTGACCGAGGAGGGCGACCGGCTGCTCTCCTACGCAAGGCGGCTGCTCTATCTCAACAAGGAAACACTGGCCGCCTTCGACGACCGCCGGCTCGAAGGCACCATCCGCATCGGCACGCCGGACGATTATGCCGATCGCTTCCTGCCAGAGATCATGGCGCGGTTTGCGCGTTCCAACCCGCATGTCGAACTGACCGTTATCTGCGAACCGACGCCGGGACTGGTCGAACACATCAAGCGCGGCAATCTCGACCTGGCGCTGGTGACGCACAACGACGCGCGCGGCCAGTCGGAAGTGGTGCGGCGCGAACCGCTGCTGTGGGTCACCTCGGCCAACCATGCGACGCATGAACAACCGATCCTGCCGATGGCCTTCGGCCGGCCGAACTGCATCTGGCGGCGGGCCGCCGCCGACGTGCTCGACCAGCAGAACCGCGACTACCGCATCCTGTTCACCAGCTTCTCGGCTACCGTCATCGCCGCCGCGGTGCTTTCCGGCCTGGCGATCTCGGTGCTGCCGGAATGCGCGCTGCGGCCCGGCATGCGGGTGCTGGGCGAGGCCGACGGTTTCGGCGCCCTGCCCGATTGCCGCATCGGCATCATGCGCGGCCAGACCTCGCGGCCGGAGATCGTCGACGCGCTCGCGCGCCACATTTCGGAGAGCCTCGACAATATTTCGGTGCCACTCGGCGAGGAGACAGGCACGTTCGATTTCGCCGCCCTCGCCTTCGCGAAGATGAAGCGGACCAAGCCGAACCAGATCCTGCCGGGCTGGTGATCGCGCGATTGGGGCGGACATCGAACACGGCCGCCTTGACGCCGGCCAGCAATCGTCCCCCAATCGGCCGATGAGCGACGCAGCATCCGAATCACGCACCAACGCTACCGAATATACGGTGAGCGAGATTTCCGGCGCGCTGAAGCGTACGGTCGAGGACGTCTTCGGCAATGTACGGGTGCGCGGCGAGATTTCCGGCTATCGCGGACCGCATTCCTCCGGCCATGCCTATTTCTGCCTGAAGGACGACCGCGCGCGGCTCGACGCCGTGGTGTGGAAGACCACGATGAGCCGGCTGAAATTCCGTCCAGAGGAAGGCATGGAGGTGATCGCCACCGGCCGGCTCACCACCTATCCCGGAAAGTCCAATTACCAGATCGTCATCGACAATCTCGAGCCGGCCGGTGCCGGTGCGCTGATGGCGCTGCTGGACGAGCGCAAGCGCCGGCTGCAGGGCGAAGGCTTGTTCGACGCCGGCCGCAAGCGGCGTCTGCCATTCATGCCGCGCGTCATCGGCGTCGTCACCTCGCCGACAGGCGCCGTCATCCGCGACATCATCCACCGCATCAAGGACCGGTTTCCGCTGCACGTGCTGGTCTGGCCGGTGCGGGTGCAGGGCGAGACGGCGGGTGCGGAAGTGACCGCTGCCGTCAATGGCTTCAACGCACTGCCATGGGACGGCGCCATTCCGCGGCCCGACCTGTTGATCGTGGCGCGCGGCGGCGGCAGCCTGGAGGATCTGTGGGGGTTCAACGACGAAGCGCTCGCCCGGGCCGTCGCCGCATCGGGCATTCCGGTGATTTCCGCCGTCGGCCACGAGACCGACTGGACGCTGATCGATCTGGCGGCGGATGTGCGGGCGCCGACGCCGACAGGCGCCGCCGAGATCGCCGTGCCGGTAAAGGTCGACTTCGAAGCGACGCTTGCCGGCCTTGGCGCGCGGTTGAAGACCGCACTGTCGCGCAATTTCGAACGCAAGCGGCAGGCAGCACGCGCGGCAGCCCGGGCACTGCCCTCGCCCGACCAGTTGCTGGCGCTGCCGCGGCGGCGCTTCGACGAGGCGACGAACCGGCTCGGCCGGGCGCTGTCGGTCAGCGTCGAGCGCAAGCGGGGCAGGCTTCTGGGGCAGCGGCTGACGCCGGCCACCTTGTCGCGGCGCATGAACGAGGCGCGCACACTGACCCTTCGCGACCTCGCCCGTGCGCAAGCGGCGTTCTTTGCCATCGTGCGCGAGCGTCGGGCGCGGTTTTCGCGCACGGCCGCCAGACTCTCACCGGCGCCGATCGCCAGACGGCAGAAACTGCAAGGCGATACCCTGCTGGCACTGACGCGGCGGCAGGACCAGGCGATTTCGCGGCGGCTGGACCGCCTGCGTGGAAAACTGACGCAGGCCGACCGGCTGCTGGCGACGCTCTCGCACAAGGCCGTGCTGGCGCGAGGCTTCGCGCTGGTCAAGGATGCGGACGGCGCGGTGGTCAAGCATGCGGCGGAAGTTGTGTCGGGAATGGCGCTTTCGCTGGAGTTCGCCGACGGCACCGCGGATGCCGTCGCCATCAGTGGCACGGCGCGGCCGAAGACGGTTGCCAAGCCCGCGGCCAAGCTCAAGGCGCCTGGCGGCCAAGGTTCGCTTTTCTGAGGAAAAAATGACCGACCCGCATCTTGCGACGCCCTCGGGCAAACTGCGCGCCCGCGCCTTCGCGATCCCATTCGATGGCACGCCGGGCCGCTTCAATGCCATCACCGATGTGCCCGGCGTGACGGTCGGCTATACGACGCTCATCTCAGACGACGGGCCGCTCGTCGTCGGCAAGGGTCCGGTACGCACCGGCGTGACCGCGATCCTGCCACGGCCCAGAGACGAGTTGGCCGTCCCTGCGTTTGCCGGCGTGTTCAGCGCCAATGGCAATGGCGAACTGACCGGCTCACATCTGATAGAGGAGCTCGGAGCGTTCAATCTTCCCATCACCATCACCAACACGCATTCCTGCGGCGTCAGCCGCGACGCAACGTTGCGCTGGATGCAGATGGTGCTGCCGCAAGCGCTCGACAGCGCCTGGGCGCTGCCGGTGGCGGGCGAGACTTATGACGGCCTCCTGAACGATATCAACGGCCATCATGTGAGCTTCGAGCACGTGTTTTCCGCGCTCGAAACGGCTGAAACCGGGCCGATCGAAGAGGGTAGCGTCGGCGGCGGCACCGGCATGATCACCTTCGGCTTCAAGGCGGGGTCCGGCACATCCTCGCGCAGCGTTGACTGGAACGGAGAGCGCTTCACGATCGGCTGCTTCGTCCAGTCGAATTTCGGTGCACGGCGAAACCTCGTGATCCGTGGCAACAGGGCCGGAGCGGAACTCGCCGGACCGGCGATCCGGGACAACACGCCGCGAGCGGAAAAGAGCTCGATCATCGCGATCGTCGCCACCGATGCACCATTCATGCCGCATCAGTTGAAAAGACTGGCGAAACGCGTGCCGCTCGGCGTCGCGCTGACCGGCGGCTATGGATACAATTCGTCCGGCGATATTTTTCTGGCCTTCAGCACGGCCAATGCCGATGCCGCGCGCGGCGCGGCCGGCAAGCTGGTCAGCGCCGGCTATATACCGGATGCCGACATCAACCCGTTCTTCGACGCCGTCGTTCAGAGCGTGGAGGAAGCAATCCTCAATGCTCTGGTCGCCAATGAAGACATGACCGGGCGCGACGGCAATTTCGTGCCGGCATTGCCGAAAACATGGCTTGAAGGCAGATTCGGGGTGGATCACACTGCAGATCTTGGTTGAGACTTCGCGGTCTTCGCCATCTTCGGCCTGGAATGGCCCTGAAGCCGCGAAGGATTAACCCAAAGCAGTTCAACGACCGAATAAACGACCCCAACAAATATCAATTGGAAGACTCATCGCCCAATCGGAGCCATAGTATGAGCAACCTAGATGGTCCCGCACGCGTCCACAAGGCGGTGATGAGACATAGCTCGCCTGAAGTCATCCAGGCCATCTCAGAGGGGAAAGATGTCGATGCGTTAGATCGCGAAGGCCGGACGCCGTTGTTTTATGCGTCAAAAGATGGCGAGACCGCAATTGTCGCTGCACTGATCGAGCGTGGAGCGAATGTGAATGTACAGGACAAGAATCTGGAAACACCGCTGCACTTTGCCGCTCGCGAATATCGGCTCGAGGTGGCGGAACTTCTAGTCAAGGGCGGCGCAGATGTTTCTTCCCAAGACATTCATGGGAACACGCCCCTGTGGCGTGCCGTGTTTGAATCACGGGGCCGTGGCGAGTTGATCAAGCTCCTTCTCTCAGCTCGCTCAGATAGGACACTGAAAAACAAGCTTGGCTGTTCGCCGCAAGACCTCGCAAAGACCATTGGAAATTACGACATTAACGCGTTCCTGGGCTGAAAACCCGCTAGCTTCACTCAGCAAGCAGTTAATGGTGTATGCTGTGCTTCAAATAGCTGGCGCCAGGAACTTCGATCTCGACAAGCCACTGTCGCATACTGTTCCTAAGCATATTACTCGGCAGGCTTGTTCGAATGCCGCTCGTCCTGCTCGGCCTCGGCCGCCTCTTCGAGCCTCGAAGCAATGAGCTCCTGAATGTCGCCGACCTCTTCCTGAATATCCTCCAGCGGTATGCCGGCTTCGGCGGCCTTGGCCGCACATTCCCTGGCGAGGGTCTCGGCCTGCTTCTCGATCCTGGCTGGCGAGGGCTGGCAGTGGACTTTTTCGCCAATCCACCCGCGCAGGAACTCGATCGCGTGTTCACTCATACTGCTGTTTCCCTAGCGGCTATGCCGGTTGGTAATCATAAACGTCGGCATCTTCGAAAAGATGCGTGCTGCCATTCGAGCCGAGTCGGCTTCGCCCGGCAAGCCGAACTTGTCCGAGGTCCACAGAGCTGAAGGGAATGGAGGGTTCAAGGAGCACGTTCTAGTTCTTGAGGACTGATTCTCTCGACGAAACTCGTTCGACCCGCGCTATTGTTTCTATTTGCTTTTTTTCGGTTTTCAAGCCGTTTTAGATCACAATAGATGACACAATAGCTAGCATATTTACCGCGCTCTCGCTGGCACCACGTAAAAGGCGAGCCGTCAAAGCCGCCGCTATATAGTGATAACCATTTGCAATGTCGACTCTGCTCGCGGTCCTGCTTCTTTCCGCCGCGCTTGCCGGGAGATATGTGGAGTGACGGGCCTTGCAGTGCAAACTGCTGAGCGCCTCATGCGTCTTGTGGAACCCTGAAGTGCTTGTCTCAGGGTGGCTCTCTACCGCTGGCGGTAAAGAATCATGCCGCCATGATAGAGGACGCCTTCGATGAACTCACCATCCGCGGTGAAGCCCGTATCGTCCCAGTATTCTATGTGGTTGCCCTGCACTTCATAGCGTCCCCGGTAGGCGCTCTCGCGGGCACCGCGCGCTTCGTCATAACGGCCGTTCGGCAGGAGTTCGTGCCTGATATGGCGATCCTCGGTGACCCACAGTCCGACGTAAGCATGATCTTGGTGCGTCATTGGTTCTTCTGCAAGGATTGGAGTTGAAGGAAGGGTCAGGCCGGTTGGAGCTACAGCAACGGCAATACCCGTAAGCACTGCGGCCAAAGTGGATCGCATCAATGCGCCGCCTTCGTCGGACGCACGACGATCTCGTTGACGTCGACATCGTCGGGCTGTTCGATTGCGTAGCGCACGGCCCTGGCGATGGCATCGGGTTGCAGGGCAATAGCACGCCAGGTTTTCATGGCGGCGGCAGCGGCTTCGTCGGAGATCGTGTTCGCCAGCTCGCTTTCCACCACGCCAGGATGAATGCAGGTTACGCGGATATCGTCACTCTCCTGGCGGAGCCCATCGGAAATCGCGCGGACGGCGTATTTCGTCGCGCAATAAACGGCAGCCGTGGGCGAGACGGCCAGTGCGCCGATGGAACCGATATTGATGATATGGCCGGAACCACGTGCCGTCATCTCAGGCAGGACCGCCGCGAAGCCGTACAGAACACCCTTGATGTTGACGTCCACCATCAGCTCCCACTCGTCGACCTTCATGGCTGCCATGGCCGACAGCGGCATGACGCCCGCATTGTTGACGATGACATCGACCTGGCCCCATTCGGCCCGGGCGGCATCGGCGAATGCTGCGACATCCTCCCTCCTGGTGACGTCGAGCGCTCGCACGCGAACCGTTCCACCAGCTGCCTCGATTTCGGCCGCAAGCGCTTCAAGGCGGTCGGTGCGGCGTGCGCCGAGCATCAGCTTCGCACCTGCCGCGCCAAGCTCGCGGGCAATGCCAGCGCCGATGCCGCTGGAGGCACCGGTGATCAGAACAACTTTGTTCATGGTCATCGAGATGATCCTTTTGGTTCTGTGACTATTTTCACGATGGGAAGGGATGGCGTGCGGGTGAGCTCCCGCGGTGCGTCAGCCTTATTTGGGGTCACTGGGCGGTGTAGCCGCCATCGACCAGAAGCAAGGCCCCGGTGATGAAACTGCATGCCGGCGAGGCAAGAAAGGCGATGGCCTCGGCAACTTCTTGCGGTTGGCCGATCCGGCCGATTGGATGCGCGTTGCCAAAGCTGCGCAGCATCTCCCGGCCATTCTCCACCACACCTTCCATGATGTCGGTTTCGATCACGCCAGGGGCAACGGCGTTGCAGCGAATGCCCATGCGCCCATATTCGATCGCGATCACCTTGGTCAGCTGTGCGACGGCCGCCTTGGAGGAGGCATAGGCCGCCTGCGTCTCGAAGGCCGCGACGGCCGAGATCGACGAGACATTGACGATCGCGCCGCCACCGCTGGCGGCCATCAATTCCACCGCGGCACGGGCGGTGACAAAGCTGCCGCGCGCATTGATCTGCAGAATGCGGTCATAGTCGTCGACCGAGGTCTCCGTCAGACGCTTGTTGAGCGTGCGACCGGCATTGTTCACGACCATGTCGAGTCGTCCGAAGCGCTTCGCGGCGAGTTCGACCGAGCGTCTGGCCAGATCCTCGTCGGCGACATCGCCGACCAAGGTCGCCACATCCTCGGCTTCCAATTCGCGTACGCTGTCGCTGAGATCGCTTGCCACGATCCGGGCGCCCCGCGCCCGCAGCAGTTCCGCCGCGCAGCGGCCGATGCCGCGTGCCGCGCCCGTCACGAGGGCGACTTTTCCATCCAGGTCCCAAGAGGAAGGGAGTGATGTCATGGGATATCTCCTTTGTCGGCCGGCTTCGGCTTGGATCAGGAGGATCAAGCCTTCTTGCCGTTGCGACAGAGATAGAGCCATGGCATTGTCGCGATAACCCGCCCGCTGTTAACCTCCGTGGTAAGTATGGCTAACCAATGGACATCGATCTCAATGCAATTGCCGTCTTCATCGCCGTGGCCGAGGAACGCAATTTTCGCGCTGCGGCAGACCGGCTGGGCGTGACGCGCTCAGCGGTCAGCCAGAGCATCCTCAAGCTTGAACAGCGCCTTGGCATCGCTTTGCTGCAGCGCACGACACGCAGCGTCAACCTGACCGAAGCGGGCGAGCGCCTGCTGGCGAGCGTCGCACCGGCGATCGCCGACGTGAACGCGGCAGTCGAAGCCACCACGGAATTTCTGGACAGCCCGCGCGGCCGCCTGCGGATCGCGGTTTCGTCGATCGCAGAGGCCTTTCTGTCAGGACCGTTGCTGGCGTCCTTTGCAGAAAGGTTTCCCGAGGTGCATCTGGATATTGTCGTCACCGACGAGGAATTCGACATCGTTGCCGAAGGCTATGATGCGGGAGTGAGGCTCGGCGAAGTGATCGAGCAGGATATGATTGCAGTGCCGGTATCGGGCGATCAGCGACAGATGGCCGTCTGCGCCCCGCGCTATCTCGAAAAGTTCGGAGCACCCGCCCATCCGCGCGAGCTTGTGGCCCATCGCTGTATCGGCTGGCGGCCGGCGCCGGGAGTTTCGCCCTATCGGTGGGAGTTTGGCGAGGACGGGCGCGAGTTCGACGTGGCGGTTGCGCCCGAGATCACCACCAACGACATGTGGCTGATGATCCGGCTGGCCGTTGCAGGCGCCGGGATCACGTTTGGCATGTCGGATACATTCCGCACTTGGATCGACCGCGGCGAGCTCGTGCCAATCCTCGAAGGCTATTTTCCGCCGTTTGCCGGCTTCTATCTTTATTTTCCCAGCCGACGGAATATCGCGCCGAAGCTGCGAGCCCTCGTGGATCACCTGCGCGGTGCGCGTCAGGCGGGATCGCAGGTGACCGCGCCAGGGTCGTAGAGATCGCTTGGCGCTATTGGTCAGAAACCTGGCTGAAAGCTGAATGGTACCGTTGGCTGGGATCGAACCAGCGACCTCCGGATCCACAATCCGGCGCTCTAACCATCTGAGCTACAACGGCACGCTTGCCCGAGCGAGATCCAGACGGAACGTTCCCGCTCTGTCGTTCGGCGATGCGTCCATACGGGCTATCGGAGTTTAATTCAAGGCTTTTGGCAAAGCAAAAGATCGCTCCGGCATCGCGTCATTTTTCACCGGACAAAGAAAAGGCCGGCGGGAGGAGGTGCCGGCCTTTTCCTGTTACGAGCCAGCGGGAGGAGGTGCTGGCTGGTTATCCCGGTGAGCAGAGGGAGGAGGTTCCACCCGCCGGGTATTCACTTAAACCACTATATCGCACATCTATTTGTCTGACGAAATGCGACGTTTTGATGCATCGTCAAACTGTGTGCAAATATTAGGCGATCTTAATTTCTTTCACGGCCTTCTCGAAGGCGGTCTTGATCGGCTGGGATACGTCCTCGGCTGCCTTGGCAGCAACCGCCTGGAAGTCCTTGGCCTGCTCGACGGTCATTTCGACGCGCTTGCGCAGGAAAGCGGTCTGCAATTCGACGACTTCCGACAGCGACTTGGCGCCGATCAGGGCTTCGAAATGCGAGAAGCCGGCTTCGGCATTGGCGCGCAGGGCGGCGATGGTCTTGAGCGACAGCTCGCTGGAAACGGTTTTGGCGGTCTCGTAGGTCGACTCCAGAGCCTTCTGGGTCTCCTCGGCGCCGGTCTTCAGCTTGGCATAGGCCTCTTTCGACTGCTCGACGCCCTTTTCGGCGAAGGCGCGAATCTGGTCGGTGGCCTTGGAAGCATCGAAGCTCGGGAATTCAACGTTCTCGATCGTGTCAGCGGTCTTGGTCCTGGACATTTTCCATCCTTTTCAGCGGCAGCGGCTTTGACGGAAAGCCGTCTCGTTCATGTATCGTGGCAATATAAAGGCAAATTTTGTGCGATGCAACATGTTTGTTGCATCGCACCATAAATTATTTATCCGTGGCGTTAACCACGCGCCTAGAGATTCCGTTGGTTGCACGCTATGACTTGTGGACCTTCGCGCCGTCGGCTTTTATTAACAAAGCGTTAACCGCAAATTGCCCGCTCTGTGAGGGTCGCCAAGCGCATGCCGGCTGAAAACTACTCCTTCCTCGATGTCGCCGTGCTCGACGCGGTCCGCCTGCGCTTCGCCGCGGGCGACGCGATCGCTATTCTGTCGGCAGATCTCGAGCAGGTGATCTGGGCCAACGGCCCCGGCGCAGCTGTATTCGGCTATCCCGACATCGGTGCGATCATCGGCGCCTCGGCAGGATTGCCGCTGATCGCCAGGCGCCAGATCATGGCGACCAGCGGTTTTCCGCAGATCGGCCGCGATCGTGCCATCACGGTCCGGCTGGCAACCGGGCTGACCAGCCGCGCAGTCGGCTTCCTGGCCAGCGCGGTGACCATGCCCGATGGCGAGGAAGCAATCATGCTGGCGCTGCCGGCGGCGCAGACCGGCTCGCGCAGCGCGGCCGAGATCGCCGATCGCGCCATCGGTGGCTTTACCGAAGACGGCCACTACATCGCCTTTGTCGACGCCAAGGGCAATATCGACGCCGCATCGGACGGCTTTTCGGCGCTCGGCATCCGGCCCGAGACGCTGGCCGCGCTTGTCGCCGACGTGGCGAACGAGAGCGACCGCATCGTCAAGCGCCTGGTCCCGGGTGGATCCAGCTCCTATCCGGCGGGCCTTGCCCGGCTGACGGACGAGCGGCACCTGCTGGTGGTGATCGACGAGGACCGGCTTGACGGCGAGCCCCCTGATGGCGAGCGCGCCGGCGGGGAAACCGAGGCAGCAGCGGCACCGAGCGGGGGCGATCGTCCCCAGCTAACGGATCAGGACAACGAGCAGCCAATCGCCGGCACCGGCGCGGCGGAGATCAACCTTGCAGCGATGGAAGGCAGTTCCGCATCGGCGGAGCACGAGCCTGCCGACGCGGCTGACGATCAGCACGCGTCTGGCGAAGCGCCGGCGCAGCATGACCATTGGTACTTCAATGCCGGCGACGACGCGCAGGTCCCGCCCGGGGCAGCTGCGTCCGGCAAAGTCGAGACCAGCCCGGACGCTTCGCAGGCCGGCGCGGATGCTTCGCCGGAAAGCGCCGCAAAAGCCACCAAAGCCGCCTCCCCGGCCGAACGCCGCGCTTCGGTGATCGATCGCACCGCCGCGCCCATGCGTTTCGTCTGGCGTACCGACGCGGAGGGCCGGTTCAGCGCCCTGTCGCCGGAATTTGCCGAGCTCGTCGGCAAGCCTGCCGCTGACGTGATCGGACGCCGCTTCGAGGATGTTTCGGCCGCCTATGGCCTCGATGCTTCTGGCGAGATTGCCGGCCTGCTCGAACGGCGCGACACTTGGTCCGGCCGCTCCGTGCTGTGGCCGGTCGCCGGCACCGATCTGAAGATACCCGTCGATCTGGCGGCGCTCCCGGTTTACAGCCGCAGCCGCGTTTTCGAAGGTTTTCGCGGTTTCGGCGTGGCAAGGAGCGGCGATGCGGTGGTCGATCCCAATGCCGTCGGCAAGGCCCTTGTCGCCGAGGAGAAGCCTGCCGAGACCATCGGGCCGAAAGCCGTTGAACCTCTCCCCGAGACACCGAAACCCGCCGATCCGTTCAGGGGCGAAGTGCCGGCATTGACCATCGTGCCAAAGCCCGAGCGGCGCTTTGCCGACAAGGTGATCCGGCTGGCCGAGCACCGGCAGCCGGCCAACGACAAGGGCCTGTCGACGCTGGAACGCAGCGCGTTTCGCGAGATTGGCGAGCGTCTCAAGAAGGACAACACCCCGGCCGAAGAACAGCCCAGCGCCGGAAGGCCGAAGCCGGTTGCGACCAAAGTGGAGGCAGCCGGCAAGGCCGACGAGCCAAAGCTGAAAGAAGCCGGCCCGACGGACAAGGGTGAGATGCCGGCACAAGGTCTGGAAAGCGGGGCGGCTGCCGCCGAACCGCCCGAGGCCGATGCCGAGGACCAGAAGGATCTTGCCCGGCTCGACGGCGAGCAGCCCGAGGAGGCGGCAGCAGAGGAGCAAGCCGGCGAACCCGTCACGCGCGCGGCCTCCGGATCGCTGCTCGACTATGCCGACCGCGAACCCAGCGACGAATCGCAGGAAGGCGTTGAGCCCAGCACGAACCGTCGAACGATCGTCGCCGAAGCGTCGCGGGATGGCGACGACGACAGCATGACGGCCGAAGATTTCCGTGACGCCGAGGACAGCGAGGATTGGTCCGATGACAGCGCAGCCGCAGCCGACCTTGCCGGCCAGGTGCCGCCCATCGAGCGGCCGCAGGCACCACCGCTCAAACTCGACGGCTTCATGCCGTCGGCGTTTGCCGGAGAGGACAACAAGGGGCCGGATACCTCGATCCTCGGCAAGCTGCCAGTGCCAGTGCTTATCCATTCCGGCGATCACCTGCATTACGCGAACGACGAATTCCTCGACTTGACCGGCTATGCGACGCTCAATGCCCTGGACGAGGCCGGCGGGCTCGGCGCGCTGTTTGCCGACCCTTATGCGGACGACGGCAGTTCCGACGGCGGCGACCGCGCATTACGGCTGAAGACGCGCGACGGTCAGGAGTTTCCGATCGACGCGATTTTGCGCTCCGTCCCCTGGGGAAACGGCAAGGCGCTGATGCTGGTCGTACGCCGTTCCGGCGACGACGAAGCAGCAGCCATTCCACATGGCGCCGCCGACGACCAAACGCAGCCGGATGTTTCCGAGCTCAAGGCACGCATTGCCGAAATGCGCACCATCATCGACACCGCCACCGACGGCGTCGTGCTGATCGGCCGTAACGGAACGATCCGTTCAATTAGCCGTCCGGCGGAAGCGCTGTTCGGCTTCGACAGCGACGAGGTGGCCGGCAAACCGTTCGTCTCGCTGTTTGCGATCGAAAGCCAGCGCGCGGCGCGTGACTATCTCGAGGGGTTGTCGGAGCCCGGCGTTGCAAGCGTGATGAACGATGGCCGCGAGGTGATCGGACGCGAGGCGCAGGGGCGCTTCATTCCGCTGTTCATGACCATCGGCAGGCTGCCCAACGACAGCGGCTTCTGCGCGGTGGTGCGCGACATCACCCAGTGGAAGCGGGCCGAAGAGGACTTGACCCAGGCGCGCGCAGTCGCCGAGCGCGCCTCGTCGCAGAAGACCGATTTTCTGGCCCGCATCAGCCACGAGATCCGCACGCCGCTCAATGCCATCATCGGCTTTTCCGAGCTGATGGTGGACGAGAAATTCGGGCCGGTGGCCAATGACCGCTATCGCGACTATCTGCGCGACATCAACCGTTCGGGCAACCACGTGCTCGATCTGGTCAACGACCTGCTCGACATTTCGAAAATCGAGGCCGGCCAGCAGGAGATGGCCTATGAGGCGGTGTCGCTCAACGACACGCTGGCCGAAACCGTGGCGATGATGCAGCCGCAAGCCAACCGTGAACGCGTCATCATCCGCTCCAGCTTCGCCTCGCGGCTGCCGGAAGTGGTGGCCGATCTGCGCAGCGTGCGGCAGATCGCGCTCAACATTCTGTCGAACGCCGTCCGCTACACGCAGGCCGGCGGCCAGGTGATCGTGTCGACGGCCTACGAGATCTCCGGCGATGTCGTCATGCGCGTGCGCGATACCGGCATCGGCATGAGCCAGTCCGAGATCGAGCAGGCGCTGAAGCCGTTCAAGCAGATCAATGCGCTGAAGCGCGGCCGCGGCGACGGCACCGGTCTTGGGCTGCCGCTGACCAAGGCGATGGTCGAAGCGAACCGGGCCCGGTTCACCATCAACTCAACGCCCGGCGAGGGAACCCTGGTCGAAGTCGCCTTTCCCTCGACCCGCGTGCTCGCTGGTTAGCTATGGCTGAGCAAAGAAAAAAGGCGTCCAACAGGACGCCTTGATAAATCGGAATTGCTGTCACAACGGGGCTTGAGCGAATCAGATCCTCTCGGGGCCAAGAGGAACGGGATTTCTCCCTCAAGTTACGCACGACTATCGATGCCGGGCCTTAACAAATCCTTACCGCCACGCCGGAAAATTTACCAATGTGTACCACTCATGAAATCTAGGTAAATTCCGAAGAGACAATTCGTTAACGATACCGGAGACCTCAAGCCGGGCTCCACCTTGGACCCGGGTCAGTCGGCAAGCTGCGGCAGGTTGCGGAACAGCTCGAGCGCTTCAGGATTGGCGAGCGCTTCCTTGTTCTTGATGGCGCGGCCATGCACCATGTCGCGTACCGCGAGCTCGGTGATCTTGCCCGATTTGGTGCGCGGAATATCGCTGACGGCGACGATCTTGGCCGGCACGTGGCGCGGGCTCGCCCCGGTGCGGATTTTCGCGCGGATGCGTTTTTCCAGGTCGGCATCAAACTCGACGCCGGCCGCCAGCCGCACGAACAGCACGACACGAACGTCATTGTCGAAATCCTGGCCGATGCATAGTGCTTCGAGGATTTCCGGCATTTGCTCGACCTGATTGTAGATCTCCGCCGTGCCGATCCTGACACCGCCCGGATTGAGCGTGGCGTCCGAACGGCCATGGATGATCAGGCCGCCATGGGCGGTCCATTCGGCGAAATCGCCGTGGCACCAGACATTGTCGAAGCGTTCGAAATAGGCGGCTTTGTATTTCCTGCCGTCAGGGTCGTTCCAGAAGCCGATCGGCATCGCCGGAAACGCCTTGGTGCAGACGAGCTCGCCCTTCTCCTGGCGGAGCGGCCGGCCGTCATCGTCCCAGACATCGACGGCAAGGCCGAGGCCGGGCCCCTGGATCTCGCCGGTCCATACCGGTTCGATCGGCACGCCGAGCACGAAGCAGGAGACGATATCGGTGCCGCCGGAAATCGAAGCCAGATGCACGTCCTTCTTGATGCCTTCATAGACGAAGCGGAAATCTTCCGGCGATAGCGGCGAGCCGGTCGAGGAGATGGTGCGCACGCTGGAAAGATCATGCGTGCGGATCGGCTTCAGGCCGGCCTTGCGCACGGAATCGATGAATTTGGCCGAGGTGCCGAAATACGTCATCTTCTCGGCATCGGCGAAGTCGAACAGCGCATTGCCGTCCGGGTAGAACGGCGAGCCGTCATAGAGCAGCAAGGTGGCGCCCGATGCCAGGCCCGACACCAGCCAGTTCCACATCATCCAGCCGCAGGTGGTGAAATAGAAGAAGCGGTCGCCGTCGAGCAGACCGGCATGCAGCCGTTCTTCCTTGACGTGCTGGATCAGCGTTCCGCCGGCCGAATGGACAATGCATTTGGGAACGCCGGTCGTGCCCGACGAAAACAGGATGTACAGCGGATGCGAAAACGGCAGCCTTTCGTAGGCGACAGGCCTGGCGGCAAAGGGTGACAGCGCCTCTTCCAGCGCAGCCGCCTTGCCGATGGTCGCCGCGACGTCGAGCGAGGTGCCGAGATAGTCGACAATGAGGACCTTGCGGACGGTGGCGAGCTTGCCGGCCACGGCCACGATCTTGTCGGCGACTTCGATCGCCTTGCCATTGTACCAGTAGCCGTCCGGCGCGATGAATATGACCGGCTCGATCTGGCCGAACCGGTCGAGAACACCCTGCTCACCGAAATCTGGAGAGCAGGACGACCAGACGGCGCCGATCGAGGCGGCCGCCAGCATCGCAGCAACCGTTTCTGGCATGTTGGGCATCATCGCGGCGATGCGGTCGCCCTTCTTCACCTTGAGCGACAGGAAAAGCTGCTGCAGGCGCGAGGTCAGCGCATGCAGCTCGTTCCAGGACAGCCGCCGCTCGACCTTGTCCTCGCCGCGAAAGATGATTGCGTCGCCAAGCCCGGTTTTCTTCAGGAGATTCTCGGCGAAGTTCAGCTTTGCGTCAGGGAAGAAGGTCGCGCCGGGCATCTTGTCGCCATCGACCAGCACGCGTTCGCCCTTGTCGCCGACGATGCCACAAAAGTCCCAGACCAGGCTCCAGAAGGTCTCGCGATCCTCGATCGACCAGCGATGCAGGTCGGTATAGGAGGAGAAAACCTTGCCGGCAATGCTCGCCGCGGCGTTCATGAAGGCGGTCATCGGCGCCGCTTCGATCTGCTCTTGCGTCGGGATCCAGAGCGGTGCGTCGTCAGCCATCATTGTTCCTCCGCAGGCTGCATCGCTTATGCATATCGCGATGCAGCAGAGCAAGATTTTGTTGGACCGCGCCGGTCAGGGTGTGCGCAAATGCCATCGCCGGGCCATAAAGACTTGAAATGCGTCAGCCGTCGGTTACACCCGTCGGGCGATTTTGTCGGAATGGAAGCATACGGGGCGATATGCCATCACCTTTGATCCGACGCGGAATATGGGCGATCGGCGCAGCCGTCATCGTCATCGCGCTGGTTGTCGCCGCCTTGCCGTTGATCGCCTCGACCCGCATCGTGCGTGACCGCATCGCGTGGGAAATGAGCGCCTGGAGCGGTTTCCGGGTCACCATCGACGGCGCGCCGCGCATCGAGGTCTGGCCGAATTTCCGGGCGATCCTGAGCGACGTGACGCTATCGCAATGGACAGAGACGGATGCGCCGCCGGTGGTCGAGGCCGAACGGGTCGAGGTCGACCTCTCGGCCATGGCGGCGCTGCGGGGCGACGTGGTGTTTTCGACGGCGCGGCTGGTGCGACCGACGATCAGGGTCCAGCGTACCGCGAGCGGATTTTTTCTGCCTGCGATTCCTAGCGGCGGGCGCATTACGCGTTCGATCGACGCTGCCCGCGCGGTGATCAACACAAATCCCGCCAAGCCGGATCTCGGCAAGCTGCCGACAGATCCGTTCGGCACAGTCGAGTTCAGGGACGGCCGCGTAGTGGCTGCCATCGGCGGCAAGGACCAGGAGATATTGAGCAGCCTGAGCGGCCAGGCGAACTGGGCCGCGATGAACAGCAATGCGACGCTGTCGGCGACCGGGATATGGCGCGGCGAAAGCGTTGCCATCGACGCCGCATCGCCGAACCCGCTCGTGCTGTTTGGTGGCGGCACAGCACCGGTCACGTTTTCCTTCAAGGCGGCGCCGGCCAGTTTTTCGTTCGACGGCCGCGCCAGCATGTCGGAGAACGGCTATTTCGACGGCCAGGCAAAATTCGCCGCACCTTCGCTCCGACGCGTGCTCGAATGGTCGCAGGCCGGCATCGCACCCGGTGCCGCAATCGGCTCGATCTCGGTTTCAAGCAAGATCACGGCGACGGCCGGGCGGGTCAAATTCGAAAACACGGCCCTGACCCTCGACAACAACCCGGGAATGGGTGCGCTGGACTTTACCTATGGTGAGGCACTGCCGGTGATCTCCGGCACGCTTGCCTTCGATACGCTCGACCTCAGATCGTTTCTCTCCGCCTTTACGCCGGTGCCATCCGCCGGCGGCACCGGTCCGGGCGAGATCGACACAAGCTTCGCCGACCGGATCAATCTCGATCTCAGGCTGTCGGCGGCGCATGCCACCGCCGGTGCCATCCAGCTTGCCGACGTCGCCGCCACCGCCCAGGTCAAGAACGGCCTTGCCGTCTTCGACATCTCGGATGCATCCGCCTTTGGCGGCAACGTCCAGAGCAGCGTCCGTTTCGACCGCAAGCCCGCCGGCACGGAAGTCGAGATCCGGCTGCTTGCTTCCGATATCGACGGCGGCGCTTTCGGCACCGCGGCCGGAATGACGCGGCTGGTGCCGATCGGCACCGGAACCGTTTCGGTCATCCTCAAGGGGCCTGGCAGAACCTGGGATTCGATTTTCGAAAACGCCAATGGCTCGCTGTCTGCGACGTTCGGCGCGGGTGCGCTGAGCCGGCTTAACCTGCCGGCGTTCCTCAAGCATACCGAACAGGGCGGATTCTTCGCGCTGGACGACGTCTCGGACGGAACGCTGCCGATCGACGGGGCCGAGCTCAAGGCGAGCATTTCGAACGGCGTGGCGCGCATCGACAAGGCCGAGGTGAATTCCGCGCAATACAAGATCTGGCTTTCCGGCATCGCATCCTATGCCGGACGCGGGCTGGCGCTGTCCGGCGGCATCGTCCAGCCGAGCCAGACTGCCACGCAGACGAACGGCCAGGCGCCCAAGCAGTCGTCGTTCTTCGTCGGCGGCACGTGGAGCACGCCGTTCATCTCGCCGATAAGCCGCGGCGTCTCGGGAGAGTAGCGAGCCCTTCAACCTCGCTGCGCGGCCCGCTCGTCGCGCTGGCGCTGCACCTCGCGCCGTTTGTTTGCGAGCGAAGCGATGATCACGCCAACTGCGACGACCGCGATCAAGATGGTGCAGGCCGCGTTGATTTCCGGCGTCACGCCAAGGCGAACCTGGCTGTAGATCTTCATCGGCAGCGTCGTGGCGCCAGGCCCCGAGGTGAAGCTGGCAATAACCAGATCGTCGAGCGACAGCGTGAAGGCCAGCATCCAACCGGAGACGATAGCCGGCATGATGACCGGCAGCGTGATCTGGAAGAAGATCTTCACCGGTGGCGCACCGAGGTCCATCGCGGCCTCTTCCAGCGAACGATCGAAAGTGATCAGGCGCGACTGAACCACCACCGCAACGAAGCACATGGTTAGCGTTGTGTGGGCAAGCGTCACCGTGAGAAAGCCGCGGTCGAGGCCGACGGCGACGAAGAGCAGCAGCAGCGACAGGCCGGTGATGACTTCCGGCATGACCAGCGGCGCAAACACCATGCCGGAAAACAGCAGCCGGCCGCGAAAGCGCGTGTAGCGTGTCAAGGTGAGCGCCGCCAGCGTGCCGAGCACAGTCGCCACCGTGGCCGAGATGACGCCGACGCGGGCCGTCACCCAGGTCGCGTCCATCAGACCCCGGTTGTGGAACAGCGAGACGTACCATTTCGTCGAGAAGCCGCCCCAGACGGTGACCAGTTTCGACTCATTGAAAGAGAACACAACGAGCAGGACGATCGGCAGGTAAAGAAAGGCGAAGCCGAGCACGATCGATGTGATGTTGAAGCGGCTCCAGGTCGCGTTCATTGGTCCTGCTCCTGGGCACGCGCCTGGGCTCGCTGGAAGAGCATGATCGGCACGATCAGCAGCAGCAGCAAGATGACGGCAACCGCGGACGACACCGGCCAGTCGCGGTTGGCGAAGAACTCGTTCCACAGCGTTCTGCCGATCATCAGCGTCTGCGAGCCGCCGAGCAGGTCGGGAATGACGAACTCGCCGACGGCGGGAATGAACACCAGGAGGCAACCGGCGATGACGCCGGGCAGCGACAGCGGAAAGGTGATCTTCCAGAAGGCGCTGGTCGGCGGGCAGCCGAGATCCTTGGCGGCCTCGATCAGCGTATGGTCCATTTTCTCCAAGGACGAATAGAGCGGCAGCACCATGAACGGCAGATAGGAGTAAACGATGCCGATGAAGATCGCCGTATAGGTGTTGAGGATGATCAGCGGCTGGCTGATGATGCCGGTGGCGAGCAGCAGCTGGTTGAGCAGGCCCTCGGGCTTGAGGATGCCGATCCAGGCGTAGACACGGATCAGGAACGAGGTCCAGAACGGCAGGATCACCAGCATCAGCAAGGTCGGGCGGATCGTCGACGAAGCGCGTGCCATGCCATAGGCGATGGGATAGCCGATCAGCAATGTCAGGACCGTCGAGATGGCCGCGACGATGACGCTCGTCACATAGGCGTTGAAGTAGAGCGCATCCTGCGTCAGCCAGGTGTAATTGTCGAAATTGAGCGCGCCGAATTCCGAGATGAACCCGGAAATGCCGCTGCGGAAATCGAGCACCGGCGTGTAGGGCGGCATGGCGATCGCCGTCTGCGACAGCGAAATCTTGAAGACGATGATGAAGGGAACGAGAAAGAAGAACAGCAGCCAGAGATAGGGGACGATGATGACGAGCCGGCTAACGAAGGCCGCTCCCAGCCTGACCAAGGCGGATTTGCCGGCAGCGCTAGCCGGAGAGCTTGTTGCGACGGTGACAGCGGACATGATCAGCCCCTACCGTGTCAGGACGACGCCGGCGTCGGGGCGAAAAGAAACCCAGGCGCGGTCGTTCCAGGTCAGCGGGTCCTCGGTGAGGCGTGCCGCGTTCATGGTGCTCGCCCGCACCACCTGACCGTCATCCAGCCTGACGTGATAGACGGTCATGTCGCCGAGATAGGCTATGTCGTAGACCTCGCCCTCGATGGCGTTGACGGCACCGGCCGGTTTCGTGGAGGACACCTTGATCTTCTCCGGCCTGATGGCGAAGGTGACGGACGTTCCGGCGGCCGCACTGCCGGCATTTTCGGTGCGGATGGTGATGCCGTTGCCGGCATCGATGCTGGCACTGCCGGCCTCGCCAGCCGCGACCTTGCCATCGAACATATTCACATTGCCGACGAAGCCGGCGACGAAGCGGGAACCCGGCGCTTCGTAGACCTCGGCCGGCGTCGCCACCTGCATCACCTCGCCCTTGTCGATGATGGCGATGCGGTCGGCCATCGTCATCGCCTCTTCCTGATCATGGGTGACGACGACGAAGGTGAGGCCGAGGTTCTGCTGCAGGTCCATCAGCTCGAACTGGGTTTCCTCGCGCAGCTTCTTGTCCAGCGCACCAAGCGGCTCGTCGAGCAGCAGGACTTTCGGCCGCTTTGCCACCGAGCGCGCGAGCGCGACGCGCTGGCGCTGGCCGCCCGACAATTGGTGCGGCTTGCGCTTGGCGAACTGCTCGAGCTTGACCAGCTTCAGCATCTCGGCGACGCGCTTGTCGATATCGGCCTTGGCCATGCCTTCCTGCTTGAGGCCGAAGGCGATGTTGTTCTCGACCGTCATATGCGGAAACAAGGCGTAGGACTGGAACATCATGTTGACCGGCCGCCGGTAGGGCGGAATGCCGCGCAGATCCTGGCCATCGAGCAGGATGCGGCCGGCGGACGGCTCCTCGAAGCCGGCGAGCATCCTGAGCAACGTCGATTTCCCGCAGCCTGAGGCCCCAAGCAAGGCAAAGAATTCGCGTTCGAAAATGGTCAGCGACAGATTGTTGACGGCCGTGAACTCACCGAATTTCTTGGTGACGTTGTCGAACTGGATGTATGGCTTGGCGTTCGGATCGTTCCATGGCGCGAAATCCCTGCGGATGCTGCCAAGCGATTTCATGTCCCACTCCGTCCTGCTGCTTGCCCCATGAGAAAGCGGCCCCGGCAACGGCTGCCGGGGCCTGGTCAGATTGTTATTGGCCGGTGACGATCTTGGTCCAGGTGCGGGTGATGATGCGCTGGGTCTTGGGATCGTAAGGCGAGACGGTGTAGAGCTTCTGCAAGGTGGCAGCATCCGGATAGATCGCCGGATCTTCCAGGATCGCCTTGTCGATGAACTGCTGCGAAGCCTTGTTGCCGTTCGCGTAAAGCACATAGTTCGACGATTTGGCGATCACTTCGGGCTTCATCATGTAGTTCAGGAATTCATGCGCTTCGGCGGCATGCGGCGCATCGGCCGGGATCGCCATCTGGTCGAACCACATCTGGGCACCTTCCTTCGGCACGGAATAGCCGATCTCGACGCCCTGCTTGGCTTCGTCGGCGCGGTTGCGGGCCTGGAAGACGTCACCCGACCAGCCGACTGCCAGGCAGATGTCGCCATTGGCAAGGGCGTTGATATATTCGGAAGAGTGGAATTTGCGGATATAGGGCCGGACCTTCAGCAAGGTTTCTTCGGCCTTGGCAATCTCATCGGGCGACGTGCTGTTCGGATCGAGGCCCAGATATTTCAATGCCGCCGGTATAATGTCGGCCGGCGAATCCAGCACATAGACGCCGCAGTCCTTCAATTTGGCCAGGCTTTCGGGATTGAAGAACACGTCCCAGCTGTCGATCTTGTCGGTGCCGAGCGCTGCCTGCACCTTCTTGATGTTGTAGCCGATGCCGACCGTACCCCACATGTAGTTGATCGAATATTCGTTGCCGGGATCATATTTGGCGGTCCGTTCCATGACCGTGTCCCACATGTTTGAAATGTTCGGCAGTTTCGACTTGTCGAGCTTCTGGAACACATTCGCCTGGATCTGGCGCGCAAGGAAATTGCCGCTGGGCACGACGACATCGTAGCCGCTGCCGCCGGCGAGCAGTTTCGTTTCCAGGATCTCGTTGGAATCGAAAGTGTCGTAGACGACCTTGATGCCGGTTTCCTTGGTGAAGTCGTCGATGATCGAACTGTCGATATAGTCCGACCAGTTGAACACGTTGACGACGCGATCCTCGGCATGCGCGCCCAAGCTAAAAGCTGCCAGAAACGCCGAAGTCGCCGAAAGCCAGAGCGCTTTGCGGATCATGCTATTCTCCTTTGATGAGTGTTCCGTCGCCAGCACGTCGCGGCGTCCGCGCGGCTGGGCATTTGCTTCAGGGTATTGGGCTTGCAGGCAGGCGACAAGCGGGAATTGCCGGCGCCATTATGACCCGGCGGCGAGCCGACAGCGAAGACTTGGCGTGGCGTTGGTGGTGTTCCGGCGCCGTCAGAAGCTTTCGCTACGGCGCGGGCAGGGAGACGACGATGTTGTCCGGCCTCGATGCGGCCGGCATGGAGACTTGGCAAGATACGCCTGTCTTGTTGTTGCCGTGATCGCAGCCTGCCCGCGCGGCTGCGACGTTGTCAATGGTTCATCTCGCTTTGACGCGCGCACTGCATCAATTAGGCGAAGGCACACCGGTGACGCCCGCTCGCGCGGGCCGCGTCTGACGCTTGAACTCGAGCCCGATATGGACGAGCAGCGCAGTGACGACGACCGCACCGCCGACGATGGTGCGCGCCGACGGCACCTCGGAATGGATGAGCCAGACCCAGATCGGGCCAAGGATCGGTTCGAACGTGCCGAGCAGCGCCGCGACGGCGGCCGGTACAAGCCGGGCTCCGGTGGCGAAGAAGGCGAGGCCGAGTCCCAGATTGATCACGCCAAAGGCAAAGAGGAAGCCCATATCGTGGCTGGAGACGCCTAGGGCCGACGCTTGCGATGCCGCAAAGGCGGCCGCCAGCATCGTGCCGAGGCAGGTCGCCGGGGTCATGCGCACATGGGCAAAGCGGCGCGTGATGACCGTGGCGATCGAGAACATGACGGCGATGAGCAGCGCCAGCCCGTCGCCGATCGGCGACACGGAGCCATCGAGCGATTCCGAGACCATGATGGCGACGCCGGCAATGACGGCAGCAATTGCCAGCCAGGTCGCCACAGCCACCCGTTCGCGAAACAGCGCCCAGGCAAACAGCGCCGCCAGAAGCGGCACGCCGGCCTGCATCAGGAGGATGTTGGCGACGGTGGTATAAGCAAGCGCCACGACGAAAGAGGTCGAGGCCGTGGCGAAGCAGAACGCCACCGCAAGGCCGGCCAGGCCCATGCCACGAAACAGCTTCAGCGTGCCATGCCAGCCGTCGCGCCAGACCATGAAGCAGAGCAGGAAGGCGGCAGCCCAGACCGAGCGCCAGAACACCACCGTCCAGCTGTCGCCGGCATCGATGAAACGGGCGATGGTACCGCCGAGGCTCCACATCAGCGCCGACAGGAACACCAGCAGGAAACCGATACGCTCCTCATTTCGCGGAGGCGAAAGGGCTGATGGCAATGCCGCGGTGTCGATCATGACCGGACTGTCGAAATTTTCAGCGCCGCACGATGCGCAACGGACGACGAGAACGTGCCCCATTCGCGTATCGCAAAGGCGATGTTGGGGCGTGATCCAGCGCGGTGTTCCGTTTAGGGCACCCAGCGATCAGCAGGTCTGAGAGTTGAGCCAATGAAATCGACCTAGGAGGTTGTCTTGTTGCCGCGGATGATGCGCCAGAGACCTGCCAGGGGAATCAGCAGGATAAGACCGAATTTTTTCAGCGCGATGAGCGCTACCACCAGAAATCCTGCTTTTGCCGCCAGTTTGCCGGCGATGAGGCCACCGATGCCAATCGCCGCAACCGTATCGACGCCTGGTCTGAAGTCCAAATATGTCTTGCCGGGCTTGAAGACGGCAAGATCAAGCACTTCGTCGAGACTCTGCTTGATTTCCGGCAACTGCTCCACAGTTGCGATGTAGCTCATCACGAAAACGCCCTCTCTGCCGAGAAAGCGAACGTCGTAGTTGAGCGTGTGGACTGCATCGTTTCCGAACTGCAGTTCCTTGGCCCAGTGCAGGCGCTTGTTGACTGCGTCATACACGGGCGGTGATGCCCAGCCGATCAGAGTGATGGGCGAATAGCCGTCCTTTACCCTTTGATCGTTGCCCGACAAGGTATCCGCCCGCATGTTGCGCAGCAGTTCATTGTAGTCGATGGATCCCGCCTCGCTGTCGTCGACGTAGCCTATCTTTTCCCATCGCAGCTCTATCCCCCAATTGTTCTCGGCAATGGGGTCATTGCTGACTGGAAAGATCATGCCAACCGCGTCGGATCCGGCGTCGGGTGGATTGCCCCAGGCTTCCGTCAGGACGGAGGTAGTGTCTTCCTTGTTCAGAAAATAGAATTTGTCCTTGAGATCCAGGTGCACGCCTTCGGCAAGGTCTATCGCGCCAGTCTTCGGATCGATCTTGTCCAGGAATGCTTTGCCGGCGTCATTATACTGTTGATAGGATTTGAAGAAGTCCGCGGATTTTTCCGCAAATGCGGGGCAGACCGAAAAGGCAAGCACCAAGCCAAGCCAAAAAAACGTCCTGCCCATCCTGATCCCCCGATCGTCGCGCAACTCGTCTTTTGATATCTCACGGCCGATGCTGAATCAATACTTCGACGAGCAATGTCCCGGGGGACAGCCTGTAGTTTTCCTGCCGTCAAAACGCGTATGATCTTCTTGGCCAGCAAGCTGCCGCGGCCTTACTGGAAATCGAACGCCGACAGTCCCGTCACCATCTCGTCGAGGCCGAGCGGACGTGTCACGGGTGGCTCGGCGCGGGCGAGGCAACCGATGCGTTCGCACAGCCGGCAGGCAGGGCCTATCGGCGTCGCCAGCGCAGCGGCGCTCTGTCCGGTCTTGCCGATAGCGGCCGGCCCCGGCAATGCCGCTCCATAGACGACCTCGTCGCGAAAACCGATGTCGCAGCCGATCAGCAGCGCCGTGCGCCGCGGGCGCTCGGCAAACGAGCCCTGCGGCCCTTCGAGCGTGCGGGCCATGCAGAGAAACGCTGCGCCGTCGGGCATTTCCACTGCCTCGACCAGGATCTGGCCGGGCTGGGCGAAGGCGGCATGGACCGGCAGCTTCGGACAGCCGCCGCCGAAGCGGCTTTGCGGAAAGCCGTGGCTGCCCGCCTTGCGGAACCGATTGCCGGCACTGTCGACCTCGAGCATGAAGAACGGCACGCCCGACGCACCCGACCGCTGCAGCGTGGTCAGCCGGTTCGCCGCCTGCTCGAAGGAGACGCCGAAGCGCGACCGCAACATGTCGATGTCATAGCGGGCACGGACCGCAGCGGCGTGAAAAGGTTGATAGGGCATCATCAGAGCGTGCGCGGCATAGCGGCCGAGCTCGAAACGTGCCAGCCGGCGGGCTTCGTCCGTGGCCAGCTTCAGCGCCTGGATCTCGGCAGCGACAGCGACGCTCATGCGGATCAGGCAGGCCTCCATAGCCACCTCGCGCAGCTGATCGAATGGCGACAGGCGCTCGGACAGGAACAGGCGCTGCGAGTGACGGTCATAGCGACGGCGCCAGTTGGGCATGGTGGCGACCGGCAGTACCTTGACGACGATGCCGAATTCACGCCGCAGCCAGGCCTTCAACGCACTGAACAGATCATCGCCGGGATCGAGCACCGACGTAAATGACTCGGCTTCCTCTTCGAGCGCGGCAAAATGGTTCGGCCGGCGTTCGAAAATCTCATGCACCTCGTCGATCGGCAGCCGGGCGCCGGAGAGTGCGGTGGCTTTGCCCTCGCGCGCGAGCAGCTCGTTGAGATCGGATAGCCGCTCGGCCTGCTCGCGATAGGCGCGAAACAGCTTTATCACAGCGGCGGAAGCGTTGGGCGCCGCCTCGGCAAGCTCGATGAGTTCCTGGTCGCCCGGCAGTTCGCCGGCCAGCAACGGATCTGAAAACACTTCCTTCAAATCGGCGACCGAACCCCTCGCCTCGCCCTGCAATTCATGTGGGTCGACCTTGTAGACGGACGCCAGTCTCAAGATCAGTTGCACCGTCAGCGGCCGCTGGTTGCGCTCGATGAGATTGAGATAAGACGGCGAGATGCCGAGCCCTTCGGCCATCGCCGTCTGGGTCAGGCCCTTGGCGTTGCGGATGCGACGAATGCGCGGCCCGGCAAAGATTTTGTGGTCGGCCAATCGACTGTCCTTGACAAGAATTTACATCCGTGGATGGCATGGCGGCGTTTACAATCATGACAAATTTACAGCTCTCATCAGTCAAACACAACACAGGTTTTCTCTTATTTCATGGGCAATTTCGGAGTTTGTCTCGCTTGCCTAGGTGCCGACATGTAAATGATGTCACACATGCGGCGCACATATTTCACCTGTACGACGTTTCCGAAACCGGCATTAAAGCCAGCCTGGAGTGACCAATGACCGATTTTTACAACCTTGTCCCGTCGGCGCCGCAAGGGCGCTTCGATGGCATCGAACGGCCGTATTCGCCAGAGGACGTGAAACGGCTGCGCGGCTCGGTGCAGATTCGGCAGAGCCTCGCCGAAATGGGCGCAAACCGGCTGTGGCAGCTCATCCATGAAGAGGATTTCGTCAACGCGCTGGGTGCCATGTCGGGCAACCAGGCGATGCAGCAGGTGCGGGCCGGGCTGAAGGCGATCTATCTGTCGGGATGGCAGGTCGCCGCGGATGCCAACACCGCTTCCGCCATGTACCCGGACCAGTCGCTCTATCCCGCCAATGCGGCGCCCGAGCTGGTCAAGCGCATCAACCGCACCCTGCAGCGGGCCGACCAGATCGAGACTTCGGAAGGCAACGGGCTGTCGGTCGACACCTGGTTCGCGCCGATCGTCGCCGATGCCGAAGCCGGCTTCGGCGGGCCGCTCAACGCTTTCGAGATCATGAAGGCGTTCATCGAGGCGGGTGCGGCCGGCGTTCATTACGAGGACCAGCTGGCTTCGGAGAAGAAATGCGGCCATCTCGGCGGCAAGGTGCTGATCCCGACCGCCGCACACATCCGCAACCTCAATGCGGCGCGGCTTGCCGCCGACGTCATGGGCACGCCGACGCTGGTCGTGGCACGCACCGACGCGGAAGCGGCAAAGCTCTTGACCTCCGACATCGACGAACGCGACCAACCCTTCGTCGACTATGGCGCCGGCCGCACCGCGGAGGGCTTCTACCATGTCAGCAACGGCATCGAGCCCTGCATCGCCCGCGCCGTCGCCTATGCGCCCTATGCGGACCTGATCTGGTGCGAGACCTCCAAGCCCGATCTGGGGCAGGCCAGGACGTTTGCCGAGGGTGTGCGCAAGCATCATCCAGGCAAGCTGCTTGCCTATAATTGCTCGCCGTCTTTCAACTGGAAGAAGAATCTCGACGACGCGACGATTGCGAAGTTCCAGAAGGAACTCGGCGCCATGGGTTACAAGTTCCAGTTCATTACGCTGGCCGGTTTCCACCAGCTCAATTTCGGCATGTTCGAGCTCGCCCGCGGCTACAAGGAGCGGCAGATGGCAGCCTACTCGGAACTGCAGGAGGCGGAATTCGCCGCGGAAGCCAATGGCTACACCGCCACCAAGCACCAGCGCGAGGTCGGCACCGGCTATTTCGACGCCGTCTCGATGGCGATCACCGGTGGCCAGTCTTCGACCACGGCCATGCATGGATCGACCGAGCACGCCCAGTTCAGGCCGGCGGCGGAATAGCGGGGTAGCAGATAAACAGAGGGAACGCCCAAACGGGCATGGCAACACAAGGAGAAGACCAATGGCATCGATAAGCCGCGTCAAGGAACGGGCCGAAGAGCAGGCCACCAGCATGAATGTCGACCAGCAGGCGACCATCCGAATGCTGGCGAACGATCTGCACAGGCTCAATCAGTCGGTGATGAAGGCGGTCGAGGCCGGGGTCTCGGTCGAGCTGGTGCGCTCGGCACGGCACCATGGCGGCGATGGCAACTGGGGCGATCTGCTGATCCCGGTCATCGTCACGCAGCGGAGCCACGACTGATGAACTCGATAGCACCGCGCCTTTTTTGAGCGCATGTTATCGCACCTCGCATGCCGCGGCTCTGCCTAGTCCGGCAGAGCCGCTAGTGCAACGATTTCAATGACAAGATCAGACTGCGCAAGCGCTGCAACTCCAATAACTTCCGAGGGCGGCGGGTTGTTGTAGCTGCAGTGCTTCGGGCAGTGCACCGCAAAGAATTCGTCCAAGACGTCCAGGCGGAAATTGGGGGAGCTCAGAACGCCGCCATCGGGAAATGGCCCCTTAACAAAGAAGGTCAGCCGGATGAGATGCTCGAGCGCACTGCCAAGCTCCTCCAGATCTGATTTGATATTGGTGAGAATTGCGCGCCACTGTGCCGCTGCATCGCCAATGGCGCCGCCGCCGCTTTTGCCGATCGGATCGTAGTCCTCGGCTGTCGCGGTGTTTCCGGAAAGGTAGACAAATCCCTTTGCGCCGGTAACGACCGTACCCTTTCCCCATGGCATCAACCGGCCGTTTTTGAATTTCTTGTGAGTCACGAGTTCCATTGTCATCTCCCGTCGCTCAAAGAGACGTGCTTAGCCAACGAGGAAGGGTAGTCCGGCGAGGCGGTACGACAAGCTTGCGACAGACCTGCCTCGCCTTCATCCAACCTTTCGTCAATCCGGCTACGGCTGCGAGTTGGTGCCTTCGCGCTGCAAAGCCAAACTTCGCTGAAGCCTGCCCGGTCGTGGTGGCAACTTCTCCTTCCGGCGGCGGCAAAGAAAAGCACTTAATTTTAATTTTAATGTTTCTTGCGATATTCTCCTGATATGCCATTTGAGCTTGACATGAGCAGTGATCTCACGCCAATTACCTCTCGAGTTTCAACCCTGCATTGAAACATTGAACAACGGCCTGCCCCGCCATGTGCCCAGCGAATCGCGATATCGAGACTGCAAAACAGCTGCCTTTCGTTAGCCGGGACATGGAGACGCGGATGCTCCCGGATTTCTCGCGGGTGCTGGTGGTCGGAAAATCACCGATCAACCGCGTCGTGGTTTCAAAGATCGTGGAGCGGTCCGGCCTCAAACCGATCTCGGAAACTCCCGAAACCGCGGCAAAGGCCTTGCGCGCGCTGATTCCCGGGGCTGTCGTTCTCGATGGCGGAGCGGAGAACGGGGACTGCGACGCCTTGTTGTCGGGCATCGATGCACTGCGAAGGGCGTCAGGCAAATCGCTTCCGTCGGTGATCCTGCTTTCAGTCAAGACCGGCACTCCCGAGAGCCTGGGCCTGTCCAGCGTCATCGATGCAGTGGTCGTCAAGCCGATCACCACCGAACGGCTGCAGCCGGTGATCGACCGGCTGATCGGAATTGGGCGCAACTGACCCCTACCGCGATGCGTCGACTCCAGACTTGATCAACCGATCTCGCCGATACGCTCGATCAAGCCCGGCAGTTCACCGAGATTGGCTATCTGGCGAAAGCGTGGTGCCGAGACCGGCGGCTCGACATGTTCTAGCACCCAGGTCAGCTCATGCGGAACGTGGATGCCCCAACTGCCGGCTTCGATGGCCGGCACGACGTCCGATTTGAGCGAGTTGCCGACCATCATGCCCTTTTCCGGGCCGTCGCCGTGGCGGCTGAAGATGCGGCTATAGATGGCCGCGCTCTTGTCGCTGACGATCTCGACGGCATCAAACAGCTCGCCCAGGCCGGATTGCGCCAGCTTGCGCTCCTGGTCGAACAGGTCGCCCTTGGTGATCAGCACCAGGCGGTAGGCGCCGGCCAGCTTTTCCACGGTTTCGCGCGCATGCGGAAGCGGCTCGATCGGATGGCTGAGCATCTCGCGGCCCGCGGCGAGAATTTCGGCGATAGTCGAGGCCGGCACCTGGCCGTTGGTGACCTCGATCGCCGTCTCGACCATCGACAGCGTGAACCCCTTGATGCCGAAACCGTAGACCGCGAGGTTGCGCTTCTCGGCCTCCAGCAATCTTGCTGAAATCCGGTCCGCCTCGGCGTGATCGGCGAGCAGTGCGGCAAAGCGCTTCTCTGTCATGCGGAAGAACTGTTCGTTCTGCCACAGCGTGTCATCGGCGTCGAAGCCGATCGTCGTCAGTTTGCGGCTGTGTTGCATGCGGCCCATTGATTGCAGCGTTGCGGGAGGTCGACCCTAGACCAGGAGGCTTTTATCCGGAAGTCGTTGTGTTCCCCCGGTTATCGAGGCGCACGCCAGCCGGCTCCCCTTCCCTTTCATCGTCGGCAACGGCTATACTCCACAATCTGCAACAAATCTGGTGATTGATGCCGCCTGCAAAAAAGGAAGTCCGTCCGTCGAGCCGCGGAGGACGCGCTCGCACGCCTGCCTTCGTGAAAAACCAACGTGGCGTCAAGAACTGGAAGGAAGTCAGCGCCTGGCTGGAATGGCGCGGCATCGAAGACATCGAATGCATCACACCCGACCAGGCCGGGGTTGCGCGCGGCAAGATGATGCCATCGAAGAAGTTCACCTCCAACACCTCGCTGGCGCTGCCGTCGGCGGTGTTCATGACAACGATTTCCGGCGGCTATCCGGAGGACGGCAACGGCTTCCACTATCCGGAGGACGATGGCGACCTCAAGCTGATGCCTGACCTCTCGACGCTGACCGTAGTGCCATGGGAGGAGGACCCTACCGCGGCGGTTATCTGCGACCTCGTCCACCAGGACGGCCGCTCGGTCGAGTTCACGCCGCGCAACGTGCTGAAGCGCGTGCTTGCCGCCTATGACAAGCGTGGGCTGAGACCGGTCGTGGCGCCCGAGATCGAGTTCTACCTGGTGCGCAAGAACCCCGATCCGGACTACCCGCTCACCCCGCCTGTCGGGCGCTCCGGGCGGCCGATCGGCGGCGGTGCCGGCTATTCGATCGCCGGGGTCAACGAATTCGACGAACTGATCGACGACATCTACCATTTCTCCGAAAGCCAGGGCCTGGAGATCGACACGCTGATCCACGAGGAGGGCGCCGGCCAGCTCGAAATCAATCTGCGTCACGGCGATCCGATCGAACTCGCCGACCAGGTGTTCATGTTCAAGCGCACCATCCGCGAGGCTGCGCTCAAGCACGAAATCTACGCCACGTTCATGGCCAAGCCGATCCAGGGGCAGCCCGGTTCGGCCATGCATATCCATCAGTCGATCATCGACAAGAAGACCGGCAAGAACGTCTTTTCGGCGGAGGACGGCTCGGAGACCGACGCCTTCTTCCACTTCATCGGCGGCATGCAGAAACATGTGCCGAACGCGCTGGTGATGTTTGCGCCGTACGTCAATTCCTACCGGCGGCTGACGCAGTCGGCCTCGGCGCCGGTCAACAACAAATGGGGCTACGACAACCGCACCACGGCCTTCCGCGTGCCCCGCTCCGACCCGGCGGCGCGGCGCGTCGAAAACCGCATCCCGTCCTCGGACGCCAATCCCTATCTGGCGATGGCGGCATCGCTCGCCTGCGGGCTGATCGGCATGACCAACAAGATCCAGGCCGAGCCGCCGGTTCTGACGACCGCCAACGAGGACCAGATCGACCTGCCGCGCAGCCTGCTCGAAGCCGTCGACCTGTTCGAGGCAGACGAGGAACTCTGCGCGCTGCTCGGCAAGTCATTTGCCGCCACCTATGCGGCGATCAAGCGAGCGGAATTCGAGACCTTCATGGAAGTGATCAGCCCGTGGGAGAGGGAGTATTTGCTGCTGAATGTGTAGTAGGGGAGTAGGGGAGTAGGGGAGTAGGGGAGTAGGGGAGTAGGGACGAATGGCTGAGCAAACGGGTTCCTACAAGGATTTGATAGTCTGGCAGCAGGCAATGGACCTTGCTGTGGCCGTTTACGGCGCGACGAAATCATGGCCCAAGGAAGAACTTTATGGACTGACCAGCCAAGTGCGGCGCGCTGCAAGCTCGGTGCCGTCGAACATTGCGGAGGGATATGGCAGAGAGATCCGAGGTTCCTATCAACAATTTCTCCGCATCGCTCAAGGATCATTGAAGGAACTGGAAACTCAGCTTCTGATCGCCGAGCGTACCGGCATCGCGCCGAAGGCGACCGCGGCTTCATTGTTGGCGAGTACCGAAAGCGTTGGGAAGCTTCTTCGCCTTCTAATCCGCAAACTGTCACCCGACTAGCTCCCCTACTGCCCTACTGCCCTACTGCCCTACTGCCCTACTGCCCTACTGCCCTACTGCCCTACTGCCCTACTGCCCTAGCCGAGCATCATGACTTACCAATCCCCCATCTCCCCCGGCCGCTCCTGGTACGAAGACACGGCCGGACCAAGGCCCGAATATCCGGCGCTCGACGGCGACCGGACATGCGATGTGGTGATTGTCGGCGGCGGCTTTACCGGACTGTCGGCGGCGGCTCATCTCGCCAAGTCAGGCGCGGATGTCGTGCTTATCGAAACCCATCGTTTCGGTGACGGCGCATCGGGCCGCAATGGTGGCCAGCTCGGCACCGGCCAGCGGGCCTGGGCAGAGGAGCTGGAAGCGGAGTACGGCTTTTCCCGCGCCAAGGCGCTGTTCGACCTCGCCGAAGAGGCCAAAGCGCATCTCCTCGACTTCGCCGCAATGCACCAGATCGAGATTGACTATATGCCCGGCCAAATGTCGGTGGCGCACAAGAAGCGCTATGTCGACGACTACAAGGCGCATGCCGAGATCATGGCGAGCCGCTTCGGCTATCCGCACATCTCATTCATGGACGCCGCGGAGACAGCCGAGCGGCTGGGCTCGACGCATTATTTCGGCGGCACCCGCGATACCGGCACCGGCCACATTCATCCGCTGAAGCTGGTCATCGGCACCGCAAAGGTGGCGGCAGAGGCCGGCGCAAAGCTATTCGAGCAGACGCCGTCGACCGGCATTACCTCCGGCGGGGGCAAAGTCAAGGTCACGACGCCGAAGGGCACGATCACCGCCGCTAAATGCCTGATCGGGGTCAATGCCTATGGCGGCGCGCTCGAACCGGTGAGTGCCGCGCATATTATGCCGATCGGCTCGTTCATCGGCGCAACGGTGCCGCTGGGAGCCGATTCCAAAGTGTTGCCGGGTGGCGAGGCGGTCGACGATTCGCGCTTCGTCGTGCGCTATTTCCGCAAATCGAAGGATGGGCGGCTGCTGTTTGGCGGACGCGAGATCTATGCGGTCAACGATCCCAAGGACATCCACATCCACATCCGCCGGCAGATTGCCGAGATCTATCCCTCATTGAAGGACGTCGAGATCACCCATGGCTGGGGCGGCTATGTCGGCATCACCGTGCCGAGAAAGCCGTTCGTGCGCGAAGTGATGCCCAATGTGATCTCGGTCGGCGGTTATTCCGGCCACGGCGTCATGCTGTCGAACTTTTTCGGCAAGCTTTATGCCGAGACGGTCGCCGGCAACCGCGACCAGCTGAAGCTGATCGAGGACCTGAAGATTCCGCC
Source organism: Mesorhizobium sp. ISC25 (assembly GCF_042295465.1). Lineage (NCBI taxonomy): Bacteria > Pseudomonadati > Pseudomonadota > Alphaproteobacteria > Hyphomicrobiales > Phyllobacteriaceae > Mesorhizobium > Mesorhizobium sp. ISC25. Next base: position 3,425,196 of record NZ_CP135441.1, read on the forward strand.
CTTCCCCGGCGGCCGGCGTTTGCGCGCGCCACTGCTCTTCCTCGCGCTCAACTGGTACGCGTTGCGGGATAGGATCTAACCAGACGTTGCAGAATCCTTAACTGGGACGCAGAATTCCGGCCAAGGGCGCAGTGATGCCACAATCGCGGGCGAAAGATGATGCTCGTGGGCAGCTGAACGGGGAATTTTTGCGGGCCTGCCCGCTTTTGGTTTGGGACCGATGCCGATCGAAATGCCGGCTCTCCGGCATGGGTCGTAAGAACATCGGCCCGCAAATGGAGGTGGCAAGAGTGAGAGAGCCCTTCAGTTTCGGCGCGCCGGAACGACGGCGCCTTGCGATGCAATTCGGTTACGATATGCGGCCGACGTTCTGGCACGGGGTCCGGTCGAACGCGCATCTGGTAATCGCCGCGCTTGGCACGGCCGCACTGCTCGGCGTTGCCGCGGTGGCGCTGTGGCTGGCATTGCCGGCAAATGAGCGACAAGCGGCCGCAAGCCCTGAGCAGATCGTTCCGACCATCCCGGTCAAGACGACGAAGATCATGCCTGCCAAGGTTGCTGCGGCGCCGAGGACGACGGGCAAGGCAGATGCAGTTTCCCCAGCGGTGGCCGCAGCGGAAGCCGAGATACCGGCGCTGGCTCCCAACGATCCGCGCTGGACGGGGCCAAAGACGGCATCGGCCGCCGCCACGGCAGCATCCGACCAGCTGGCAAGCCAGACCGAGCAGGCGGCCGATAAATCATCTGCTTCGGTGGCATTCGCCGACCCGGCAGCAAAACCCGACGCTGCGGCATTGTTTGCCAAGGTGGCGGCTCCCGGCAGCTCGACGAAGAACACAGGGCCTGACGGCGCGCAGACCGCCGCCATTCCCACGCCCAAGCCGCAACCGGCGGCGCAGACCGCGAGCGAAGACGACAACGGCACCAAGGCAAAATCCGGACGGATCCTGAGATCTGTTACCATGCGCACCGGCCCAAAGAAGAATGCGGCCGCCATTCTCACCGTGCCGGCCAAGACCTCGGTGCAAGTGATGAGCTGCAAGCAATGGTGCCAGATCGTCTACAACGGCAAGCGCGGCTGGGTCTACAAGAGCTACGTCAAAACCGGGGCGTAGGGCCGGCAGAGCAATCGGGGGTCGCTCGCCATCAGCCCGTCCTCCGCCGGATGACTGGACCGTTCAAATACAACGCCCGCCATCGACTTCCAGCGCCACGCCGGTGATGAAAGCCGCCTCGTCCGAAGCGAGCCAAAGCGCGGCATTGGCTATGTCGAGCGGCGTCGAAAGCCGGGCGAGCGGGATCGACGCGCGGAACTTCTCGCGGATCTCGGGTGTGTCGGCGCCCATGAATTTCGCGAGCATGCCGGTCTCGCCGGCAACCGGGCAGAGGCAGTTGACGCGGATGTTCTTCGGCGCGAGTTCCACCGCCATCGATTTGGTCGCGGTGATGGCCCAGCCTTTCGATGCGTTGTACCAGGTGAGGCCGGGCCGCGGCCTGATACCGGCCGTGGAAGCCGTCGTCAGAATGACGCCGCCGCCTTGCCGTTCCATGACCGGCACCACGGCAAGTGCTGCGTGGTAGATCGCCTTCATGTTGACTGACGTGATCAGGTCGAAGGTCGCCTCGTCGACTTCCAGCATGTCGCCGTTGCGATGGGTATAACCGGCGTTGTTGACCATGATGTCGATGCGGCCGAAGGCGCTCATTGCAGCACTGACCATGTCGTCGAATTCGGACCGCAGCGAGACGTCGGTCTGGGTCCAGATCGCCTTTTCGCCGATCTCGCCGGCGACGCGCTCTGCACCCTTGGCGTTCAGATCGGCGACGACTACCCGCGCGCCCTCCTCGGCAAAGCGCCTGGCCATGCCCTCGCCAAAACCCGAGGCAGCGCCGGTGATGATGGCGACCTTGTTTTTGAGGCGCATGCTTTTCCCACTCATCGTTGAACGCGATCGACGACGCGTTTGGCCATGGCCATCGAAAGATGTGTGTCCATTGCCGATTTCTCCTTTGGCTTTCGCCTTGATCCCGCTCTATGCTGCACCTGCGAACGCTCCCGGAAGCATCGCTTGCCGACAAGCCTCCGGCTAGCGCCGGTGTCAAGAGCACACGCGGATGTGACGCAATGGCACTGGCAAGTTTAAATCGATTAGATTATATCAGCCGCGTTATCGCGACCGGCGTCAGAGCGGACAGACCATGACCAGCCAGATCATCCCCGTCGATCCTTTCGACTTCATCATTTTCGGCGGCACCGGCGATCTGTCGGAACGCAAGCTTCTGCCGTCGCTGTACCACCGGCAGCGCGACCACCAGTTTTCTGAGCCGACGCGCATCATCGGTACATCACGTTCGAAGATGACCGACGAGGAATTCCAGTCTTTCGCCAGGCAGGCGATTGCCGATCATGTGAAACCGGAAGATATCGACGCCACGGAACTGAAGACGTTCCTCGCGCGGCTCTCCTATATCCCGGCAGACGCAACAACTGGTGCCGGCTTCGACAGGCTGAAGGAGGCGATTGGCAACAGCGAACACATCCGCGCTTTCTATCTGGCAGTGGCACCGGCGCTGTTCGGCGACATCTCGCACAAGCTGAAGGAGCACGGGCTGATCACGCCGAATTCGCGCATCGTGCTGGAAAAGCCGATCGGCCGCGATCTCGTTTCGGCGCGCGCGCTCAACGACCTGGTCGGCGACGACTTCCATGAAAGCCAGATTTTCCGCATCGACCACTATCTCGGCAAGGAGACGGTTCAGAATTTGATGGCGCTGCGCTTTGCCAACGCGCTCTACGAGCCGCTTTGGAATTCCGCCAATGTCGATCATGTGCAGATCACCGTGGCCGAGACAGTCGGCCTGGAAGACCGCGTCACCTATTACGACAAGGCCGGCGCATTGCGCGACATGGTGCAGAACCACATGCTGCAACTGCTCTGCCTCGTCGCCATGGAGGCGCCGTCGTCGATGGACGCCGATGCCGTCCGTGACGAAAAGCTGAAGGTGCTGCGGGCGCTGAAACGCATCAACGGCAACGAAGCGCCGAAGCACACGGTGCGCGGGCAATACCGTGCCGGCGCCTCGGCCGGCGGGCCGGTGAAAGGCTATGTCGAGGAGCTCGGCAAGAACAGCAACACCGAGACCTTCGTTGCGCTGAAGGCCGAAATCGGCAACTGGCGCTGGGCGGGCGTGCCGTTCTATCTCCGGACCGGCAAGCGGCTGGCGACGCGCGTTTCGGAGATCGTCATCGAATTCAAGCCAATCCCCCATTCGATCTTCGGCGAGAGCGCCGGGCCGATTTCCGCCAACCAGCTGGTCATCAGGCTGCAGCCCGACGAAGGCGTCAAGCAGTTCATCATGATCAAGGATCCAGGGCCGGGCGGCATGCGGCTGCGCCAGATTCCGCTCGACATGAGTTTTGCGCAATCCTTCGACGGCCGCGCCCCCGATGCCTATGAGCGGCTGATCATGGACGTCATCCGTGGCAACCAGACGCTGTTCATGCGCCGCGACGAGGTCGAGGCGGCGTGGAAATGGATCGACCCGATCCAGGACGCCTGGGAAAGCGGAAGGCAAGAGGCGCAAGGCTACACCGCCGGCACATGGGGCCCCTCGGCCTCGATTGCGCTGATCGAACGCGACGGGCGGACATGGCACGAGAGCAATTAGGCGGCGCCTACAACTGGCACGAATTTGCCGGACGCCAGGAGTTGGCGACAGCGCTTGCCGGCCACGTCGCCGGCCGTCTGTCAAAGGCGATCGCCGAGCGCGGCGCGGCACTGCTTGCGGTCTCGGGCGGAACGACGCCGGCGAAATTCTTCGCGGCGCTTTCGACCGTTCCGATCGCCTGGGAAAAGGTGACGATAACATTGGTCGACGAGCGCTTCGTGCCGCCCTCATCGCCGCGCTCCAATGCCGGCCTGGTTGCCGCCAACCTGCTGCAGAACGCGGCCGCCGCCGCGAATTTCGTGCCGCTCTACCACGCCGCGGCAAGTATCGAGGGCGCAGCGGTCTCCGACAGTGAGGCGCTGCAAGTGCTGCCCTGGCCACTCGACGTCGTTGTGCTCGGCATGGGAACCGACGGCCACACCGCCTCGTTCTTTCCGGATGCCGACAACCTGGCAAGATTGCTCGATCCGTCGTCGCAAAGGATCGTGCTTCCGGTTCACGCGGCAAGCGCCGGCGAGCCACGGCTGACGCTGTCACTGGCGCGGATCATCAATGCCGCCTCCATCGCGCTGCATATCGAGGGCGCGGAAAAACGCACCGCATTCGAGGCCGCGCTTGGAGCTGGAACACGAAAGCCCATTCGCGCCGTGCTCGATGCAACTCAAAAGCCCGTAGAGGTTTTCTGGGCACCCTGATCTCAACTTGGCTGCAGGTCCCGGCAACAGCCGGAAGGTGTTTGCGGGACCTCGCCTGAAAGGACCGACCGCCATGACCGCAAGACGCGACATCGAAGCCATCACCCAGCGCATCCGTGAGCGCTCCAAGCCCGGTCGCGAGGCCTATCTCGGCCGCATCGCCGAAGCCTCGAACCGCACCGCCAACCGGGCCGTGCTGTCCTGCGGCAACCTGGCCCATGGCTTTGCCGTCTGCAGTCCCTCCGAAAAGGTAGCGCTTGGCGGGGACCGGGTGCCGAACCTCGGCATTATCACCTCCTATAACGACATGCTGTCGGCACATCAGCCTTTCGAGACGTTTCCGGCGATGATCAAGGACGCGGCGCGTGAGGCCGGCGGCATCGCCCAGGTGGCCGGCGGCGTGCCGGCGATGTGCGACGGCGTCACCCAGGGCCAGCCCGGAATGGAGCTGTCGCTGTTCTCGCGCGACGTGATCGCCATGGCCGCGGCGATCGGCCTGTCGCACAACATGTTCGACGCCGCCGTCTATCTCGGCGTCTGCGACAAGATCGTGCCGGGGCTAGTGATCGCGGCACTGACCTTCGGCCATCTGCCGGCGGTCTTCATCCCGGCCGGGCCGATGACGACCGGCATTCCGAACGACGAAAAAGCCAAGATCCGCCAGCTCTATGCCGAGGGCAAGGTGGGGCGGGCCGAACTGCTCGAAGCGGAATCAAAATCCTATCACGGGCCGGGAACCTGCACTTTCTACGGCACCGCCAATTCCAACCAGATGCTGATGGAGATCATGGGCCTGCACACGCCTGGCGCTTCCTTCGTCAATCCCGGCACGCCGCTGCGCGACGCGCTGACCAGGGAAGCGACGAAGCGGGCGCTGGCGATCACCGCGCTCGGCAACGCCTACACGCCGGTCGGGCGGATGATCGATGAACGCTCGGTCGTCAACGGCATCGTCGGCCTGCACGCCACCGGCGGTTCGACCAACCACACCATCCATTTGATCGCCATGGCAGCGGCGGCCGGCATCGCCATTACCTGGCAGGATATTTCCGACATCTCGGAAGCCGTGCCGCTGCTGGCGCGGGTCTATCCGAACGGCCTTGCCGACGTGAACCACTTCCACGCCGCCGGCGGGCTCGGCTTCCTGATCCGCGAACTGCTCGACGCAGGCATCCTGCACGAGGATGTGCAGACGGTCTGGGGCGAAGGGCTGCGCCCCTACGCGGTCGAGGCCAAGCTCGGCGCCGACGGCGGCGTCGTGCGCGAGGCCTCGCCGCGCCAGAGCGGCGACGAGAAGGTGCTGGCGCCGTTCAAGAAGGCGTTCCAGCCGAGCGGCGGGCTGAAAGTGCTTTCAGGCAATCTCGGCCACGCCGTCATCAAGACATCCGCGGTCAAGCCGGAGCGGCGCATCATCGAGGCGCCGGCCAAGGTGTTCGACAGCCAGCAAGGCCTGAACGAGGCGTTCAAGGCGGGGTCGCTGACCGGCGACTTCATCGCCGTCATTCGGTTCCAGGGTCCGAAGGCCAACGGCATGCCGGAATTGCACAGGCTGACCACCGTGCTCGGCATCCTGCAGGACCGCGGCCAGCATGTGGCGCTGGTCACCGACGGCCGGATGTCGGGCGCTTCCGGCAAGGTGCCGGCTGCGATCCACGTGACGCCGGAAGCGGCGGAGGACGGGCCGATCGCCAGGATTCATGACGGCGATATCATCAGGCTCGACGCGGAGGCTGGAACGCTCGAAGTGCTGGTGCCGGCCGGCGATTTCGCACTGCGCCGCCCCGCGGACAGCGACCTCATCGGCAATGAATTCGGCTTCGGCCGCGAGCTTTTTGCCGGGTTCCGGCAGTTGGTGGGCCGCGCCGACCACGGCGCCAGCGCCTTCGGTACGGCGTGACCTTTTTCGGCCATGAGGAAGAGCGGCTGGTGCCGCTCTCCCTCTTTGTTTCTGCGCAATTCCGGACGGAAAACCGTTCCACACTTTTCCTGGAATTGCTCTGGATCTATTGAACCGTCAGCTCGGCTCGCGCGCCGGCCCTGACCGTTACCGTGCCTTCTTTCGAGCTGTTGTCCGATTTCTCGGAAACCACCGCGTAGTCGCCGGCCGACAGGGTGGCTTCATACTTCTGGTCATAGGCGTAGCCCACCGACTTGCGGGTTCCGTCGATGGCCTTCCTGGCCTCGAATATCTCGATCTTCGAGGCCCCTGGCGCGGTGATCGTCAGCATGCCGGCGTTCATCGCGATCTTCAGATCCTGATGTTCGCCAATTTTGACGCTGAACGGCTGCTCGGCCATCGCAAGGTCGACCGTAGCGACCATTACATAATCGTCGGGCGGCAGATCGAACTTGCTGTCAGGACCATAGGCATAAGTCACCTCCTGCCTGGTTCCGTCGACCTGCTTTTTTGCCTGGAGCACCTTGAAGCCGACCCCAGAACCCTCGGCCTTGTCGCCGCCGGCAGCATAATAGGCATTGGCAACGATACGCCCGACGCCGACGATGATGTCCTTGTCGATGACCCTGCCGGCGGCAAGCGGGATCGTCTCGGTAACCATGCCCTGGCCGATCGTGACGGTCACCTTCTGGTCGCCGGCCGGCAGCACGACTTTCGTGTCGCCGTAATAGGTCGGCGGGGTGTCGACGCCCGGATAGCCGACTACGACAGCCGCGCCGCCGTCAACGTCCGCTCCTTCACTTGGCCGCGGGTGGATGACCAGCGTGCCGGCATTCAGGTTGAAGTGCGGCTTGGCGGCCTGGCCAGGCTCTATCTTGATCTTCTGTTCGGCCTTGGCCTCGCCGGCGCGTGCGACGACGATATAGTCGCCCGGCTCCAGATGGCCCTTGTAGGCGCCATATTCGGTGGTGACGGGATCGCCGCGCGTGCCGTCGGAATTCGCCTTGTAGATCTCCCAGGCATTGCCGTCGGTGACGGGATCGCCACCCTCAGCAAGCACGACGGTCGGCACGAAATTGGACTCCGTCGGCTGGGCGGGCGCCGGCTGGGGAGCAGGCTGCGGGGCGGGAGCCGGTTCAGGGGCGGGCGGCGGAGGCGCGACGGTCTCGACGAGGGCGTCCTGCAATGCCTTTTCATCCGATGCTTCGATATATTTGCCGCCGGTGTTGTCGGCGAGGCAAGCGACCTGCTTGCCTTCGGCAGCCGTCAAGCCGAAGCCGACGACATTGACGGTGAAGTCGATGCCGGCAGCCTCCAGTTCCTTGCCGAGCGCACAGGGGTCGCCGTTGCATGTCTCGATGCCATCGGTGATGAGCACGACTGTCGCCTTGTCCTCGGTGTATTTCAACACCTCCGCCGCTTGCTTGACCGCGGCGGTCAGCGGCGTCTTGCCCTGAAATTTCAGGCTGTCGGCCGCGGCTGAGATCGCACTTGCCGAGCCTGCCTGTGGCGGCACGATAAGTTCGATGTCCTCGCAACTGGCCTTCTCGCGATGGCCATAGACCATGAGGCCGATTTCCTCGTCGGCCGGGATCGATTGCAGCACGTTCCGCAGCGATTGACGGGCGATTTCGAGCTTGGGCTTGCCGTCGATCTGCGCCCACATCGAGCCGGAGGCATCGAGAATGACGATGACGCGATCGGCGGCGAAGCCTAACCCGGTCATCCACAGCAGCAGGGCTGCCGCAGCGGCGCTCCGCACGAATCCCGCCATCCAATATCTCCCCGTCAGTCGCTGCCGCTCGGCGCCGGAAAGCTATTTGACGCTGCGTCGCGACACAAGCCCAGGCGGAGCATGAAGCTGCGCCGCCTCTGTGCAAAACCCTCAATAGGTCGTGCGGCGTTCCTCGGAAGGCGGCCGGCCGAATTGCAGGCGGTAGCTCTGGGCAAAATAGGAATGCGAGGTGAAGCCGGTGGCGATCGCCACGTCGAGGATCGGCATGTTGGTCTGGCGCAGCAATTCGCGCGCCCGCTCGAGCCTGAGCCGCATATAGTAGCGCCCGGGCGTCACGCTGAGATGGCGCAGGAACAGGCGCTCGACCTGGCGCACCGACAGGCCCGCCGACTTGGCGAGCTGCACCGCCGACAGCGGCTCGTCGAGATGATCGGCCATCAGCTCGACGATGCGGCGCAGCTTCTCCGACTTGCCGGTCAGGTCGCGCTCCGGGCCGACGCGCTGGCGGTCACCGGCCGAGCGGATGCGCTCATGCTGGAACTGGTTGGCGACGCCATTGGCGAGGCTCGAGCCGAAATCGCCGCGCACGATCTCCAGCATCAGGTCGATCGAGGTGGTGCCGCCGGCGCAGGTGTAGCGCTTGCGGTCGATCTCGAAGACGTTGCCGGTGCAGTTGATCTCCGGAAAGCGTTCGAGGAAACCGGCGCGGTTTTCCCAATGGATGGTGCAGCGATAGCCATCGAGCTGGCCTGCCTCGGCAAGCAGATAGGAGCCGACCGAAAGCGCGCCGAGCGCATTGCCGCGTCGGCCCCAGCTGCGCAGCGCCGCCAGCACCTTGCTCTTGCCAGGAAATTCCGTCGTCAGCCCGACCGAGACAAAAAGGATATCGACCGGCGGCAGATCGGCGACGGCATAGTCGATCTTGAGCGGCAGGCCGTTGGAGGCCATGACGGCATCGCCGTCGGCCGACACCGTCGTCCAGCCATAGAAATCGCGGCCGAGCAGCCGGTTCGCCGACCGGAACGTGTCGATTGCCGCGGCCAGCGAGAACATGGAGAACTTGTCGACCAGCAGAAACCCGAACTGCCGGCCGCCCTGAACGGGATCATTGGTGACCGGCCGCTCTAAGGGAACAGTGAGGTTCGGCAAGGACGCTGCTCTCTGGTCAGAAGGAAGGCCGTTTCAACCCGGCCGCGAGATAGGCGGAAGCTAGCGTGTTGGCCATCAGCATGGCAATGGTCATCGGTCCGACGCCGCCAGGCACCGGCGTGATGGCGCCGGCCGCCTTCGCTGCTTCGGCAAAGGCGACATCGCCGACGAGGCGGGTCTTGCCTTCGCCCTTTTCAGGTGCGGCGATGCGGTTGATGCCGACATCGATGACGGTGGCGCCAGGCTTGACCCAGTCGCCGCGGACCATTTCAGGCCGGCCGACGGCTGCGACCAGAATATCGGCGGTGCTGGCAAGCGCCGGCAGGTCCCTGGTGCGGCTGTGTGCGATGGTGACGGTGCAGTTGGCGGCAAGCAGAAGATTGGCCATCGGTTTGCCGACGATGTTCGAACGCCCGACGACGACCGCATTGAGGCCGGACAGGTCCTTGCCGCGCACCCGTTCGATCAGCAGCATCGAGCCGGCCGGCGTGCAAGGCACGAAGGCGGTATCGAGCTCGCCGGTGCCGAGCTTGCCGACATTGATGAAGTGGAAGCCGTCGACATCCTTCTCCGGCGCGATGGTCTGGATGATCTTGCCGGAATCGATATGGCGGGGAAGCGGAAGCTGCACGAGGATGCCGTTGATGGCCGGATCGGCGTTGAGCTGGCCGATGATCTTCAACAGGTCCGGCTCCGAGGTTTCGGCCGGCAGCGTGTGCTGAACCGAATGGAAGCCGCATTCCTTGGCGGTGCGGGATTTGGAGGCGACATAGACCTGGCTCGCCGGATCCTCGCCGACGATGACCACTGCGAGACCGGGCTGCCGTCCGCCCTTTTCCGCCAGTTCGGCGGTCAGGGCCTTGACCCGCCGCACCACGTCTTCGGCGACGCTTTTTCCGTCAATCAACTCAGCCATGAACTACCCTCGACGCCTATTGTCTAAGCCTGCCGCGTTAAAGCATCCATGCGGCGTGCCCCAGATATGTTTTATGCATGTCGTTGCCCAGAACCACGCGCTGGCGGGCGGACATGCAGCGCGGCATTTTCACGAAAATCGAGCTGGGCAATCCCGTCAATGCGCCGTCCCATGCCGTTAACTCGAAACCGGCATGTTTTATTCGACGCTTAGAAATAGCGGCGGCGCGTGCGGTTTTCGGTGAGCTCGCGAACCGCCTCGCGGAATTCGCGCAGGCTGGCGCGGATTTCCTCGATCTGGCTTTGCTGATCGGCGGCGTCCGAGGCCTGATTTGCCGCCTTCGACCGGGCCTGAGCATGGGCCGAATGCGGCGGCGTGGGTTGCTGCGGGTAAGGTGCCTGTCCGGCATAGAGCGGCTGCGGGTAGAAGGCAGGCGGCATCGCTGCGCTGGAATTTGTGGCGGCGGAAGTCTCGCTGGACGCCATCTCCTCCGGCGCTCTGCCGGGAATGACCCTGCGCAGCGCTGACAACACGGCGCCGATCGGACCCCGACGCGCTGCCCGGTACGCTTTGTCCTCGGCGGAACCGGCATCGGGGCCGCCAAGGGAGCCAGCGGGGTCGAAAACTACATCGGCAGCTGCGGCCTCTTCCATCAGTATGGTGCCGGCCTTTGGCTCATCAGGATGGGGCTGGCTTATGCCGGCGGCTGCCAACAGGATCGGACTGGTACGCGCTTCGCGGCGCGAGCGGGCGAGACGATGGCGTGTGGCGGCATCCTCGCGCCATGACGGGCCTGCACGGTCCTCTAGCGAAACCAGCGATGCTTTGTCTTCGTCGCGCACTGCCTCGACGAGCGACAGCAAAGACCGCTCGTTCCTCCAGTGTTCACGATTATCCCTGTAAGCCATGGTTCCTGGAGCTTTCCCCTAGGGCTGGGACGTAGCGACCGTCCACTGGTTAAGCGATGCTAAACAGGCACAGGAAATAAAAGGTTAATTTGGTCGGCCCGCCCCTGCGCGACTACATGCGCATCCCAACCGCAGGTCCGGGTTTCCGCCTGCTCACAGTCCCGACAGGGGCTTCCCCGCCCTTCCGCGAACGTCTATGGGGAAGCCATCTCTATGGGAGGCTTTCGATGACGATCATGCTTGTTCTCGCCGGTTGCGGCAATATGGGCTACGCCATGCTCTCGGGCTGGCTGAAAGCCGGCAAGCTCGCTCCGGCTGCGGTGTTCGTGGTCGAGCCCAATGCCGAGTTGCGCAAGCGTGCCGAAGCACTGGGCTGCGCTGCTGCCGCGGATGCCGACGCCATCCCGGCGGACGCCGTGCCGGCCCTCGTCGTCATTGCGGTCAAGCCGCAGGTGATCCGCGACGTGACGGCTGGCTACATCCGCTTCAACGATGGCCGAACCACTTTCCTCAGCATCGCCGCCGGGACGCCGGTCGCCACGTTCGAAGGTATTCTCGGCGACCGCGCGCCGATCGTGCGCTGCATGCCCAACACGCCGGCGGCGATCGGCAAGGGCATGATGGTGGTGTTTTCCAACAGGCTGGTTTCCGAGGACACCAAACGCCTTGTCGCCGACCTGCTTTCGGCGAGCGGCCAAGTGGCCGATATCGACGACGAGGGTCTGATGGATGCAGTGACGGCAGTCTCCGGGTCGGGGCCGGCGTATATCTTCCATTTCATCGAAGCGCTGACGGTGGCGGCCGAGAAGGCCGGCCTGCCTGGCAAGGTCGCAAAGCTCCTGGCCATGCAAACGGTCTACGGCGCCGCCTCGCTGGCCGCCGAAAGCGGCGAGGAGCCGGGCGTGCTCAGGCAGCAGGTGACCAGCCCCAACGGCACCACGGCTGCCGCCCTTGCCGTGCTGATGGGCGAGGACCGTCTGACGCGCCTGCTCACCGAGGCGGTGGAAGCAGCGCGGCTGCGGTCGATAGAGCTGGGGAAGTAGGGCTTTTGGGGGAAGCCGGTCGGCGGCGATGGTCTGCCGTGCGTTTCAGCGGCAATAGCCGCCTGTAGAAAGGCCGCTACGCAGCGCTCCTTCGCGCCCCCTCTGTCCTGCCGACGTCAAAGTTTCTGCACCGCACCTACCCCGCCCCATACAGCATCTCGTCCTGCAGCCGGCGCAAGGCGAACAGCTTGGTCGTCGGGTCGGGCGCGGCATTGTCGGCGGTGAGCAATTCGCCTTTCCGCACCGGTTTCAGCACCTTGCCGCCTTCGAGCAGACCGACCGGCACGGCGCGATGGGCGCGGGCCTCTTCGACGGTCATGGTCCAGGAGCGGTAGCAGGTCTCGCCGATCGCGTCGAAGACCTCGCCTGCCGCCAGATCGCGTTTGGCCACCGCGCAGACCTCGGCCACCGGCCGCGGCAGCGGCACCATGTCGGGCTTGCCGTAGAGCGCGATCCGGGCGGCGGTCAGCGGCACTTCCAGCGAGGTCAGATGATAGGGCCTGAAGAAGCTGTAATAAGGGCCGTGGCCGATATGCAGATCGTCCATGCGCTCGATGATGCGCGGATGCGTCGCCTCGACGATGACGAAGACACCGGGCGCCACGCCCTTGCCGACGGTATAGTCGACGACGCCTTTCTTCGACAGGATGCCGCCCTGCTCGCGCGGGATGAGCACCTTGACCAACTCGTCACGGTCGGCCTTGGGGCCGTGCATGCCGGGAACGTCGGGCACCAGCCCGGTGGCGTTGGCGATGGCGCACATCTCGACCATGGTTTTCGAGCCGTCGACGAACTCGACCAGCATGCGCGGATTCATGTTGCGGCGCAGCGCTTCCTCGCGGTAGTCGTCAGGAACGGCGTCGTGGTTGAGCGGGTTGTTCTTGCCCTTGCCGGCGGAAACAATGGTGTAGCCGAGCGCCGAGGCGAACTCGATCAGCTCCATGCAGCTCGACGGCTCGTCGCCGGCGCCGACCGAATAGACGACGCCGAGCCGGTCCGCCTGCTGCTTCAGATAGCAGCCAATGGTGACATCGGCCTCGACGTTCATCATCACCAGATGCTTGCCGTGCTGCATCGCCATCAGGTCGAAATCGGCGGCGACGCCGGGCTTGCCGGTAGCATCGATGACGACGTCGATAAGCGGATTGGTGACCAGCATTTCGTTCGAGGTGACGGCGATCTTGCCGCTTTCGATCGCCTGGCTGACCTTCGAAGTGCTGTCCGCTTCGGCTGCCATCGCCTCGTCGCCATAAGCAATGCGGATGGCGTCACGCGCCGTATGCGGGCGGCGGGTCGAGATCGCGCAAACCGAAATGCCCGGCATCAGCATGCCTTGCGTCACCAGGTCGGTGCCCATCTCGCCCGAACCGATAACGCCGATGCGCACCGGGCGGCCTTCCGCGGCACGCTTGGCAAGATCGCGGGCAAGCCCGGTCAATGCAACATTGGTCATACTGGAAACGTCCACTGCTTTTTGATTTGAAGCGGGAATAGCAGGGAACGGCAACCCATTGCCAATCGAAACCGGCCGCGGCGGTCTTTTCTTGCGCGTGATGCCAAACCGCAATTGGCTCAATCTTGGAACAGCCGACCAATTCGACGGGCGGGAGAGGCTGCAGCAGAAACGACACGCGCCGCCAGGGCGAGGAGCGCGGCTAACAAATGGACGAAAAATATTAGGCAATCCTTTAGTCGTTGCTGCTCAAATGGGCAAATGGAATGGCGTGCCCGCATTTTTAGGTGTGTGTTCCGCTCTCTGCAAGGAATCGGCGAGAGCGGCAACGTTGCTACTATTTTTGCTCTGTCTTTGCCGATTGTCGTCGGCGGTGCGGGCCTCGGAATCGAGACTTCCTATTGGTATTACAGCAGCCTGAAGCTACAAGCGGTGGCGGATGCGGCGGCCTATGCTGGCGCTTTGGAAAAGGTTTCGGGATCCGACACGCCAAAGATTGTCTCCGCAGCGACAGCGTCAGCCACCACGAACGGCTGGGGACCGTCAACAGGTACAATAGAGGTCTTCTCGCCTCCGTCAGCCGGTCCAAATGTCGGAAAAAAGGCGGTTGAGGTAGTCGTTCATCAGAACCTCGATCGGTTCTTTACGTCGATATTCACGCAAAACGCAGTTGGCGCACAAGCAAGGGCGGTGGCTCTTATTACGGATGCTTCAAAAGCCTGCATCTTGACGGTTGATCCTTCCGCTTCGAAAGCGGCGCTCTTTTCCGGCAGTTCGACCACAAAACTGACAGGCTGCTCCGTCATGTCGAATTCGATAGCTCCGGACGCCATCAAACTTCAGGGATCGGCAAGCCTTGATGTCGATTGCCTGATATCGGCAGGCGGTGTTTCGTTGAGCAACGTCGTGAAGACCGTTTGCGCCAGCCTGATAACCCAGGCGCTGCCCGCTGCTGATCCTTTTGCCGACCTGCCGGCGCCGCCGGCCACGAACCCTTGTCAAAACGGCAATCAGTCAACCTTGCAACCTGGAACATACTGCAAGGGGCTCAGCTTGAGCGGCAATGTAACCCTCTCGCCCGGGATATACGTCATTGAGGGAGGCGATTTCAAAGCGAGCTCGAATGCAAATATTTCCGGCGAGGGTGTCGTCATTTATCTGGCCGGTACCTCCGGCGTTAGCATGAACGGCACGGCGACCGTCAAGCTCAGCGCACCGACGTCGGGCACCTATTCAGGTGTGCTGTTCTATGGCGACAGAGCCAACCTGGCGGGATCCAACACGTTTAATGGCACGGCGGATTCGCTATTGACCGGCGCTCTGTATTTTCCAACACAGGGCGTCAATTATCTCGGCAATTTCTCGGGCAAAGGTGGTTGCACACAGGTCGTCGCAAGTACCGTGCAATGGTCCGGCAACGCAAACATCATTCAGGATTGCACGAGCCTTGGAATGCGAGACATTCCGGCCACGCAAACCGTTCAGCTTGTCGAGTAGTTTTCGTGGATCGGCTACAAGTCCGGATGTTCCGGAGTGATTCGGGTGTTGCCGCGGTAGAGTTTGCGCTGGTTCTGCCCATCCTTTGCCTGGTACTTCTTGGCATCATCGACGGCTGGTCTTTTGTCTCGAGCGCATTGTCGATGCGTGCAGGCGTCAAAACCGCGGCGAACCTCGTGATGCAAGGAGCAGTCGAGGATACGACTATCCAAGCTGTCGCTCTTTCGAGCTGGGAAAACCATCCTGATGGCGCGCAGGTGGCAGTGAGCCGGAAATACATGTGCGGGAACATCGTGGCCGATCCATCGATCCTGTGCGACACTTTGAAAGCCCCCTCGGTCTTCCTCGTAATACAGGCGACAGCCACCTGGTCACCGCCCTTCAGTTTTGGCGCGTTTTCCTTCTCGCGCGAACTCAGTCATCAACAGGTGATTCGTGTCCGCTAAGTCGAGAGCTTTCACGGGGGATGCATCAGGCGGAGCTGCATTAGAGTTCGCGCTGATCGCGCCTTTCCTGATAATGCTTTTGATCGGCATCTTTGCATTCGGCTGGGCTCTGAATGCTATGTCGAGTGTTCGGTACACGCTGGAAACGTCGTCACGTGCGCTGCAAATGAAGAACTCGCTGACGCAGGCCCAGATCCAAGCCATTGCCACGGAAAAATTACTGGATTTGGGATTGAAAGACGTCGAGGTGACAATAGCAATCGACGCCCCCAGCGGCGGCTTTCGCATGGCACATCTGACCGCCCAATATGCGTTCGTAATCGAGTTCCCGTATTTCAACCAATATCCGATAAATTATCAGACAACTGTCACAGTTCCCCTGATTGCATCGTGAGCACGTCCCGGCCAGTCGAGCGGCACATTTTCGCAGGATGTTCGCTGCACGCCGCCTTTATAGGCGATCGCCATGTACAGCGTGCCGTTGCCGGCTTTGTTCCGGCCGAGCCCCCGCCCCCTCGCCCAGCGCTGCGCCGCCGCTACTTGTTTGCTGACAGGCATGCGAGGCCTACATGTGGATTTTGGCAGCAGAAGGCTGGAGGCTTCTCAAGCAGAGCGTCCTCGGCTTCATCGATGACAATGCGCTGAGCCATGGGGCGGCGATAGCGTTTTATGCCACGACCTCGCTTGCGCCGATCCTGCTCATCGTTGTCGCTATCGCCGGCATGGCCTTCGGGCACGAGGCGGCGCAACTCGCGCTTTCGGCACAGATCGCCGGCCTGATGGGGCCACAAAGTGCCGAGCTGCTGCAGGCGACGATCGAAAACGCTTCGCAGAAGGAAGCGGGAACCCTTGCCAGCATTCTGGGGCTGGTCACGCTGTTCGTTGCCGCATCCGGCGTGTTCGGCGAAATGCAGCTGGCGCTGAACGAAATCTGGAAAGTCAAACCGAGTGGGGCAACGATTTCACGGCTGGTGCGGGCACGCATTGCAAGCCTGGGCCTGGTCGCCGCCCTCGGCTTCCTGCTGTTGGTGTCGCTGGTTGTGAGCGCCGCGATTTCGGCGCTCGGAGACGTCATCAACGCCTATCTGCCGTTCGGCACCATCATCCTGAGCGCCATCAACGGGATCGTGTCTTTTGCCCTGATCGCGCTGCTGTTTGCCGCGATCTACAAGGTGCTGCCCGACCGCAGCCTGCAATGGCGCGATGTCGGCCTCGGTGCGGTGGTCACCGGGTTTCTGTTCACCATCGGCAAGTCGCTGATTGGCTGGTATATCGGAACCAGCGCCATCTCGTCGTCATACGGCGCGGCCGGCGCCCTGCTCGTCGTGCTGTTATGGGTCTATTATTCGGCCGAGATATTTCTGCTGGGCGCCGAATTCACGCGAGCCTATTCGGTTCGACACGGCAGCCGGTCCGATTTGAAGAACAAGGTGGAATCGCATGAGAAATGAGTTCACACCGAAATTCGCCGCCGGCAAGGTGGCGCTGGTCACCGGCGCCTCGCGCGGCATCGGCCGTGCCTTGATGGTTGAATTCTCCTGAAGGTTGAATGGGGCGGTTTCAGGGCTTGCCGCGTCGCGCTTTTTTGCGCCGGCCACGGAACCTTTAGCGGCCGCTAATCTTTATTCCCGAGCAACAAACATCGCCCTTCGGTGCCTGTTGAAGATCGGATGGATGCGCCCGGTTGGCGTTTGTGGAGATCGAGCCATGAACAGGCGTCTTATGCTCTTTTCCGCACTCACTACCGCGTCCCTTGCGGCCGCTGGACTGTCGCCCTTCACATCTGCCCGCGCTGCCGAGGCGCATTCCGCGGCAGACGTTCGAGCGACAATGCGGAAGCTTTGGGAAGACCACATCACTTTTACGCGGAACTACATCATCAGCGCGCTTGCCAAACTTCCAGATGCAGACGACGTTGCCAAGCGACTTCTCAAGAACCAGGATGACATAGGGGATGCGGTAAAACCATATTACGGCGATGCAGCCGGTCAAAAACTGGCGGCACTCCTGAAAGATCATATCAAGATTGCAACGGAAGTGGTCAAAGCGGCCAAATCCGGCAACAAAGCCAAGCTTGCGGCCGCCCAGAAGAAATGGACTGGCAATGCTGATGATATTGCCATGTTTCTTAGCAAGGCCAATCCGAACTGGTCCGAAAAAGATCTGGAAGACATGCTTCACAAGCATCTGGAACTGACAACCGGCGAAGTGGTTGGCCGGCTGGAAAAGAATTGGTCAGAGGATATCAAGTCCTATGACGAAGGGCACGTTCACATGCTGAAATTCGCTGACATGCTGACCGAAGGCATCGCCAAGCAGTTCCCGGACAAGTTCCAAGGCTAGGGCGGGGACCTTGAGAGCCCGACACTGTTCATTTTGTTATTTTGCATGCTCGGCAAAGCGCGCGGAGGGCAAAGGAGGAACATATGAACTGGGATCAAATCAAGGGAAAATGGACGCAGTTCAAAGGTAAGGCGAAAGAGCAGTGGGGTGACCTCACCGACGATGATCTCGATCGCATCGAGGGCAACCGAGACCAGCTCTTGGGACGTATCCAGGAGCGATATGGCATCGCCAAGGAAGAGGCAGAGCGCCAGGTAGATGACTGGTCCAGAAGCATCAGCTAAGCCCTGAACGCAGCGCCGCCTGCTACCCCACTACCGGGTGAAACTCTGGGTCGCCCGCCGTGCCGCTGGTGCGGCGGGCGCTTTCGACCCAAGGAGGCCCGCGAGGAACCTTTAGCCGCATCTAATGTTCTACTTGCGTGGCGGGCATCGCCTCGGCGTGCGCCCAGCCCGGAGACGAAGGAGTGCAATCATGAACAACATTATCTGGCTGGTCGGCGCCATTGTGATCGTAATCGCCATTTTGAGCTTTTTGGGTCTGCGATAGCCTCTTAACCCTCTCCTCGACCTCTTCGATTCGGCAGCTGCTCCCCTGTCGGCGCGGTCTCACTGCCGTTACGCTCAAGCAGGTCAGACTTAGGTCCCAAGCAAAATACTCCAGGATTGGACCGAAGCCCCGGCTGAGGAACGTAGCCCGCTGGCTCACGTTGTGGTGAGCTTTGGCGCGACGAAGATGCGTCCGGGCGGAAGAGTTCAAAGCCAGGGAGGAGAGGCCCGACGCTCCGAACGAGCATCGGGCCTGGGCGAAAATGCAAACCATCAGCAGACTGTTCAATTCCCATGCCCAGGCAGCACGTGCCGTTGCCAGGCTTCAGGCCGCCGGGATTCGTCGCCGGCAAATCAGCGTCGTCGGATCTTACAATGACAACGATGAACCGATCAGCGTTGCTGGATATTACGATGATGAGGTGAGCGCTCTCTGGCGGGGTGCGGTTGCTGGTGCCGCACTTGGCGCGACGGCTGGTCTGTTGGCCGGTTTTAGCGCTTTTGGAGCTCAAGGCGTTGATCCTGCGGGGATGGCCGGCATGGCCCTGGTCGGTGCGGCGTGGGGCGGCTTTGCCGGCGTGCTTCTCGGAACTTTCGCCAATTTTGCCCAGAAGCCGCGCAAGCCGAAGATCGCAGAGGGTGTCGTACTGGTGATGGCCCGCGTCGATGAAAAGCAGGCCGGCGCCGCGCATACAGTGCTCCGGAGTTCCGCGGAGATGCCTTCCGGGCCGATGAAGAGGAGCGCTTTGCCAAATTCAAGCCGGCTCCGCGTCCGATCTGGTGCCCGATGAAGTTTGTTTCGCGAAACAGGAATCCAAACCGGAGGCGCCCGACGAAAGCTTGGCAAACCAACACTTTGGAAGCATGCGGGCTACTTGCCGTCGTGCTGTCCTTTATTCTTACCGTTCTGTTGGTTGGTCTCATCCTTGGCTGAAGCCATGCCCTTGCCACCGGCGACACGATGCCCGGCAACTGGCGAAGATGTGGCCAGTTCGAAGGATTAAACCATTCATGCTAAGCGTTAATAGCTTGTAGCCATTGGAGAGGACGCCAACGTGGACAAACGGGCTGAAGGGGACGCGGAGAGATTGGCTCGGGGCGAGTTCGAGCTCAAAGCCGAACGATATGGCGTGAACGCCTTTCTTCTCGTTGTCGAACTTGTAAATCTGCTGGAAAAGCGTGGAACGATCAGCAGCGACGACGTCGCGAAAATAGCCGCAGCCGCAGCACTCGCCGTTGCCGCATCCAGCGAACCCGACACCAACAGCATCAATCTGTTGCAGGCCATCGCTGCCGCACGCCGGCCCAAATAGGCTTATATCAAATCTGCCAGCAATCGCGCGAAACGCTAGGTTGAACTGATTTCGGTCGAGGGAGCGGAGCCCTTTCATGTGCAATGACTACGAGCAGCACATCGCCTGGGCCGAGTATTGCCGGATGATGGAATCGCTGGCGCTAAGAATCCCCAGCCATCAAACCGAACTGGATCTGCCGCAGGCAGATGACATCCACATCAACGACCCCGCGCCCGTAATGCGGCCTGCCGGCGACACAATCGAACTGGCGTCGATGACGTTCGGCTTTCCCCCGGCCGGGCCAAAAGGCGGACCTGTGTTCAACTTTCGCTCGGAGGGCCGGCAGTTCGGCAACAGCAAGCGCTGCCTCGTCCCAGCGTCGGCATTCTTCGAATTCACGGGAAGGAAGTATCCGAAAACCAAGCACAGGTTCACGCTGGATGGCCATTCGTTCATGGCGATTGCCGGGCTGTGGCGCGAGGGTGTCGGCAACAAGCCGCCGACGTTCACGATGCTGACGACCGATCCAGGCCCGGATGTCGCGCCATATCACAACCGGCAAGTGGTTGTGCTCCCGCCATCGGACTGGGCGGCGTGGATCCATCTGACGAAGTCCGAGGCTGAACTCTTGCGGCCGTTGCCGGAGGGGTCGCTCAGAGTGGAAACAGCTCGGGCAGGTTCGGAGTAGGAATCATCGAATGAGCGCGGAAAAGATCATATGATTGCGCCAACATCGCAGGTAAATTTGTCGACGGAAGCTGATGCCGATCTTCTCAGTCCAGCACACGACGGTCTACCGCTACAGCCGGCCGGTGAGGTTCGGCGAGCATCGGCTGATGTTCAGACCGCGCGACAGCTTCGATCAAAGACTCCTGGACCACGCCTTGTCTGTCGATCCCGAGCCGAAAGAGGTTCGCTGGATCCACGACGTTTTCGGAAACTGCGTGGCGGTGATCGATTTCGAGAACCCCGCGGAAGAACTGCGCTTTGCGACAGACATTCGGCTGGACCACACGCCGCAGCATGCGCCCGATTTCCGTATCGACGAAGCTGCGCTTCACTATCCATTTTCCTACGATCCCGACGAAGCCGCCGATCTCTCCCAGACGATGGAACGTCAATACGAGGATGACGGTGACGAGGTTGGCAAGTGGGCACGACAATTCCTGAGTGCCGCAGGGCACACCGGGACCGGCAATCTGTTGATGACGCTTTGCTATGCCATCCACGAAAGCTTTGTGTATTCCCGTCGAACCGAGCCAGGAACGCAACCGCCGCTGATGACGTTGCACCTGCGTCGCGGCACCTGCCGCGACTTTGCGCTGTTCATGATGGAGGCGGTTCGTTCGCTCGGTTTTGCCGCCCGCTTTGTGACAGGCTATGTCTATGTGCCGGGCCGCGACAGCGCGGCGGTTCTTGGCGGCGGGTCGACCCATGCCTGGTGCCAGGTCTACCTGCCGGGTGCCGGCTGGGTCGAGTTCGACCCCACCAATGGCATTGTCGGCAACCGGGATTTGATCAGGGTGGCCGTGGCTCGGCATCCTCGACAAGCCATCCCGCTTTCCGGGAGTTACTCTGGCAGCGCCTCGAGTTTTCGCGGAATGACAGTCGAGGTGAAAGTGGCGAAGGAGATCGGTGCGCAGGAAAATTAGCATCCGCTTATGTTTTCCCGGAACTGTTTGGCCGACGCGGAGTTTGCCCGGTTGCTGAATGACAACAATCGGAGCGTCGATGCGGATCCGCGCGGGTTACACCCTCACCTACGAATGTCCGCAGCCAACGCCGATGCTGTTGGCGCTCGAGATCCATCCATCGCGCCAGGTCGATCTGTTGACGGAACAGGTCATCGATTTCGATCGTCCCGTCGAAGCACGCGGCTACGTCGACGGTTTCGCCAACGCCTGCACGAGGATCGAGGCGCCCTCGGGCCTGACGACGATCTCAACCACCTTCGATATCTACGATAGCGGCGAGCCCGATGCGGTCGCCGAGCAGGCTGTGCAGCACAAGATCAAGGACCTGCCGGACGAGGTGCTCGTCTTTCTTCTCGGCAGCCGCTACTGCGATACCGATCGTCTTGGAGATTTTGCCTGGGCGAAATTCGGCAATACCGCGCCTGGATGGGGGCGTGTCCAGGCGATCTGCGATTTCGTTCACAATCACATCGTCTTCGATTACCAGAAAGCCGACCCGCTGCGGACGGCTCACGGCAGCTTCACTGACCAGGCCGGCGTTTGTCGTGACTTTACCCATTTGGCGATCGCGCTGTGCCGTTGCATGAATATTCCCGCGCGGTACTGCACCGGCTATCTCGGTGACATCGGGGTACCGCCGGCGCCGTATCCGATGGATTTCAGCGCCTGGTTCCAGGCCTATCTCGCCGGCACCTGGTTCACATTCGATCCTCGCCACAACCGCCCGCGCATCGGGCGGATATTGATGGCAACCGGGCGCGACGCGACCGACGTCGCCATCTCAACCAGTTTCGGTTTTTCGCGGCTTACCCGCTTCGAAGTCGTGACGGAGGAGGCCCAGGCCGAACCTTCCCCGGCGTCTGTCGAAAATTCCGCGTTCTCACCTTGAGCTGCAAGGTTCGTAGAGGTGCGTCGATGTCCCCCTCTGACCGCGAGGTCGGGGCCGCGCTGCATTCAGGGCGACGCGGGCGCCATGCGAATGCATCCGCCCGCACGATATAAGCGCTTCAGCCCCGCTTGACGTTGCCGGCGGTGACCTCGTCCTTGTGGGCGGCGAAAGCTTCCAGGACCTCGGTTTTTTCAGGCTTCGGAATCTTGAAATGATCCAAGGTCCGCCCGAGTTCGGCTGCGACCTCATCGAACTCCGCGGGGGAAATCCGCAGGTCGCGATGCGCCTCCTCGAGGCCGAGCGGCGTCGTGCCGGGCTTGGTGGCGACGAACTTGAAAGGCCCGCCAGAAACGTCGCAGACCCACAGCGTGCGCATGAACTTGAGGCCGGGCAGCCTTTCAAGGTTCTTGGTGTGCCATTTGCGCAATTGTGGGTTCTTGGACTTCTTGCCGACGATCGGGTTCTTCACGACGGCGTCGCTGAAATGGTCGATCACCGCCGCGATGGCGAACACACCCCCCAGCCGCTCATACAGACTTTTCTCAGATGTGGTTTTCTTCGTCTGCGCGAGCGCCTTGTCGGCAGGCAATACCGACGTCGATGCGGCGGCCAGCGCCAGCCCGGCGACAACACTTCGTCTTGTCAAAGAGGTCGAAATTTTCATCCCTGGTTCCCTTCGAGGTTAGGCCAGAGCAAACCGCAGCCTGCCTGGCGGGCTTCATGAAGTGACATGCGGACGCTTTGCCGTATTTTAGCATCGTCTAAGGAACTAACGAGCCCTTCGCCCGAATTATTCCGATGGACGACATTGTCCTGGTCAACATGCGTAACGGCGGCGCGGATGAGGGATGTTGCGGGCACCGTAGTGTTCCGTAAGCGCCTCACGGATCGCCTATGGATTTGGGCTTGACGTTTTCCGGAATCGCCAGGGCATGAGTTCCTCGATCTGGATCTGCGGATGGCCGTTGATGATGGCGTCGAGGGTTTCGGCGAGGTAGGCGACCGAGTTGACGTCGTTGAGCCTCAGGTGGCCACGATGGAGGCGAGCAGCGCCCAGTTGTCGAACGTAGTGCTGTGCTGCGATTGTCGAAAGTGTCCCAGGAGCCTCTTAGGGACCCATTGGCTCCAACGATCCGTTGCTTTCCCCACCCCAACTTTCAAAATTGTGGTAAAGTCTCGACGTTGTTATTGGCTTTGAGCGAGCGGTGTGAGGGCGCTGGAGGCTACCATGCACTTCATTAAGGTCCTGGTTGGCTCAGCAATATTGACAGCATCGGGGGCAGCGTTTGCGGCAGAGGAGGTGTCTGTCGAGAGAGGACGGCTGGTTTCCATCATCGGCAGCTGTCACGACTGCCATACTGACGGCTACAGGGAAGCCGAAGGCGCACTCGACCCCACCAAGGCATTGAGAGGGAAAGCAATAGGTTGGCGGGGGCCGTGGGGCACAACCTATGCAAGCAATCTGAGATGGAGCGTGCAAGACCTTAGCGAAGACGGGTATGTAACCTACATCAAGACACTTCGCACATTGCCGCCGATGCCTTGGTACAACCTTCGCGTCATGCCGGAGAGCGACATTCGGTCATTCTATCGATATGTGAAGTCGCTCGGTGATCCCGGCGCCTTCCTCCCGAGAACGGCGAGACCGGGGGAAGAGCCAAGGACGCCCTTCGTCACGCTGGAGCCACCGCAAATGCCGAAACCTTGTTCACGCGACCTGGACTGCGGCGTGGGCGAAGTTTGCTCGGCCGCACCAGTCCGCCAATGCGTTAAGAAGTAGGCACCCTGGGCAGCGGCCCTCTTAAGACAGCCGACCCCAATTGCGCGGTAAGGCGAAACTCCGGGAACCTTAAGTTTCGGAATAGTAGCGAACGCCGCCCTCGGGCCAGACGTCAAGTCAGACCGTCAATGATAAAACTTAGAGTGTTCCTGGCCTCGCTGGCGGCGGTCGCCTGCGGCCAATAGCCTGTGCTTTTCGAAGATCGCTAGCTTCTGTGGATAGGTGATCCGCACCTTCGCGTTGCACCCGTCGCATTTGAAGTGCGCGATCGTTCTTAGTGCAGAGCCCTTTCTTACCGCCGGATGCGAGCAATCCGGACATTCGAATGTGAGCGCGACATCCGATAAGTCTTCGGCTAACCCCATTTCCATCCCCTTCGCAAGCTCGGTGGCTACACTCTGGCGATTCTCAATGAGCAATTCAGATGCCAAACGGCTGTGCCAAAGCGGGACTAGACCAATTCGCCTCGGAACGCCGCCAAGCTAGTGCGCCTTCTCTGTGCCTTTTGAGCGACGAAGAGACCTAACTTCCTCCAGCAGTTCGCGCTCATTGGTAGTCACGTTTCGGAAGATTGCGACAATCATCACCGCCAAGGCTTCGGCATCCAGGCTTAAAGGGTCAATGTGTTCATCTGCGCAAACCTGATCAAACACGCGTTCACAAATAGCCAAATCATGAGGGCTGAGGCGAGTGCGATTGAAACGCTGGCGCGACATTTGCGAGCCTTCGAGGCCCGCTGCCGTGCACAAAATGCGCGCCCTAACAAGAAACGCGAGTCGTTGAGTGATTGTTCCCGACTGCAGCTTTGTTACGCCGCCTGCAGCAGGGGCAGACCAGAATGCTTTCCCCGCGCGCATCATGGCGCATGCATCGATCGCTTCAGTGTGGTTCGAATGATGCTGGAGTCTGCCCCGGGGGAACTAGCGACCAGTTGGCGCTGACAGGTGCATACTGAATTCGATGGTGCTGCGAGAGAGGATTGAACTCTCGACCTCTCCCTTACCAAGGGAGTGCTCTACCACTGAGCTACCGCAGCCGCCGATGGCGGGGCTTCTGCCATATCGAACCGGCAAGCGCAAGGCCAAGACAAGGGGCACAAACGGGGGCCGGGTTGAAAGGCCGCACCGGGCGGTTGTTGCGGACATGGCCGTGCCACAATGTTGGCTATCCCTTGATCCGCACTGGCGGGTCGCCGGCCGGGGACGGAACGATGAACGACAAGATAGTTTCTCCGAACAAGGATGGGCCACCGAAGAAGGATGGTTCAGCGAAAAAGGCCGGAACGGGCCGCAACGACCGGCTGGCTGAGCAGCTGCGCGCCAATCTGCAGAAGCGCAAGGCGCAATCGCGGTCGCGACGGACCGGCGACGCCGACAAGCGGCCGGACGGGCTGCAGGCGGTGATGAAAGAAGATTAACGCGAATCGGCTATGCTGGTCGCCGGTACTTTTGGCCAAGTCAGCGTGGGCCAAAGTGGGCAATAGCCTGTTTCTTGAACCAAGCCGGCCAATGGTCTAGATGGCCGCAACAGACTCAACCGATTTAAACCGGCCTTGGCGCCGAGGGGACGCTCTTCATGGATCGCATCAGAATTGTCGGCGGCAACAAGCTTGCCGGAAGCATTCCGATCTCGGGCGCGAAAAACGCCGCGCTGCCGCTGATGATCGCCGCGCTTTTGACCGACGACACGCTGACGCTGGAAAACGTGCCGCATCTGGCCGATGTCGAGCAGCTGATCCGCATCCTCGGCAATCACGGCGTCGACTATTCGGTCAATGGCCGCCGCGAAAAGCAGCAGGAAGGCTATTCGCGAACCATCACTTTCTCCGCCCGCAACATCGTCGACACGACGGCGCCTTACGAGCTGGTGTCGAAGATGCGGGCGTCGTTCTGGGTGATCGGGCCGCTGCTGGCCCGCATGGGCGAGGCCAAGGTGTCGCTGCCCGGCGGCTGCGCCATCGGCACGCGCCCGGTCGACCTGTTCCTGGAAGGCCTGCAGGCATTGGGCGCCAATATCGACGTCGACACCGGCTATGTCATCGCCAAGACCAGGAACGGCCGGCTTGTCGGCAACCGCTATGTGTTCCCGAAAGTCTCGGTCGGCGCCACCCATGTGCTGATGATGGCGGCCTCGCTGGCCAAGGGCGAGACGGTGCTCGAAAACGCCGCGCGCGAGCCCGAGATCGTCAACCTCGCCGAATGCCTCAACGCCATGGGCGCGAAGATCTCCGGCGCCGGTACGGCGACCATCACCATCGACGGCGTCGAGGCGCTGTCGGGCGCCCGCGTCAGGGTCATCCCCGACCGTATCGAGACCGGCACCTATGCGATGGCGGTGGCGATGACCGGCGGCGACGTCGTGCTGGAAGGCGCGCGGCCCGACCTGTTGCAGACGGCGCTGGATATCATTTCGCAGACCGGCGCCGAGATCACGCAGACCAATTCCGGCATCCGCGTCAGGCGCAACGGCGCCGGCATTTCGCCGGTCGACGTGACGACGGCGCCCTTCCCGGCTTTCCCGACCGATCTGCAGGCGCAGTTCATGGGCCTGATGACGATGGCCAAGGGCAAGTCGCGCATCACCGAGACGATCTTCGAAAACCGCTTCATGCACGTCCAGGAACTCGCCCGGCTAGGCGCCCACATCACGCTGTCCGGCCAGACAGCGATCGTCGACGGCGTAGCGAAGCTCAAGGGCGCGCCGGTCATGGCGACCGACCTTCGCGCCTCGGTGTCGCTGGTCATCGCCGGCCTTGCGGCCGAAGGCGAAACCACGGTCAACCGCGTCTACCATCTCGACCGCGGCTTCGAGCGGCTGGAGGAAAAGCTGTCCGGCTGCGGCGCGGAGATCGAGCGCATTTCGGGGTAGAGCCTTTCCGCAAGGCTTGCGGTCCGGTTGCGCGGATCGCCAAGACCGCCTAACAGAAGGCCAAATGTAAATCTTCGCAGGTGCGAATTCCGCATGAATGGCCTCAAGCTTGTCGCGCTCGACGATCAGGATCTGAGCATCATCTCGGCGCATGTCCAGGATGCCGTCATGAAGGTCAGCGATCTCGAATACCTGCCTTCGGTAAAGCGCTTCGTGCTGACCATGAGCCGCTTCGTGTGGGAGGCGAAATCCGGCTTCCTGCGCCAGCACAATGAGCGGCGGCAGGCCGTGCTGCATTTCGACCGGGTGCTCGGCGCCAAGACCAGCGGCATTGCCCGCGACAAGCCCGACGAAGTGCTGTCGCTGCTGGCGATCAGCTTTCTCGCGCTCGATAAGCCGGCCGGCATCGTCGAGCTGATCTTTTCGGGCGGCGGCGCGATCATGCTCGATGTCGAATGCATCGAGGCACGGCTTGCCGATGTCGGCGGCGCCTGGAAAGCGACGTCGCGCCCGGTCCACAGGGTTTGAGCCGATGGCCATCACGCTTCGCCAGTCCGACGCCGATTTCGAGCAGCGCTTTGCCGCGTTCCTGCTGACCAAGCGGGAAGTCTCGGCCGATGTCGACGCCGTGGTGCGCGAGATCATCGCCAAGGTGCGTGCCGAGGGCGACGCGGCGCTTATCGGGTACACGCAGAAATTCGGCGGCGGCGACCTGGCCAAGCTCGGCATCGCCGTCTCCAGGGACGACATGGCCAAGGCTTACGATGCAGCCGATCCGCAGACGGTCGAGGCGCTGAAATTCGCGCGCGAGCGCATCCGCGCCCATCACCAGCGGCAGCTGCCGCAGGACGACCGCTACACCGATGCCGCCGGCGTCGAGCTCGGCTCGCGCTGGACGGCGATCGAGGCCGTCGGGCTCTATGTGCCGGGCGGCACGGCGAGCTATCCAAGCTCGGTGCTGATGAATGCCGTGCCGGCCAAGGTCGCCGGCGTCGAGCGCATCGCCATGGTGGTGCCGGCCTCCGGCGGCGAGGTGCCGCCGCTGGTGCTGGTGGCGGCCGACCTTGCCAGCGTTTCCGAAATCTACCGCGTCGGCGGCGCCCAGGCGATCGCCGCCCTTGCCTATGGTACCGCGACGATAAAGCCCGTCGCCAAGATCGTCGGCCCCGGCAATGCCTATGTCGCGGCGGCCAAGCGCCAGGTGTTCGGCACGGTCGGCATCGACATGATCGCCGGGCCGTCGGAGGTGCTGGTCGTGGCCGACGGCAGCAACGATCCCGACTGGATCGCCGCCGACCTGCTCGCCCAGGCCGAACACGACGTGTCGGCGCAGTCGATCCTGATCACCGACGACCGTGCGTTTGGCGCAGCGGTCGAACAGGCGGTCGAACGCCAGTTGCAGAACCTGCCGCGCGGAGAAACGGCGGCGGCGAGCTGGCGCGATTTCGGCGCCATAGTCCTGGTGCCGACGATCGAGGCAGCACTGCCGCTGGTCGACCGCATCGCGGCCGAACATGTCGAGCTTGCCATCGACGACCCAGAGGCTTTCCTGGCGCGGATGCGCAATGCCGGTGCGGTGTTTCTCGGCCGCCACACGCCGGAGGCCATCGGCGACTATGTCGCCGGCTCCAACCACGTGCTGCCGACGGCGCGCTCGGCGCGCTTTTCGTCCGGGCTTTCGGTGCTCGATTTCGTCAAGCGCACGTCGATCCTGAAGCTCGGGCCGGAGCAGTTGCGGGCACTGGCGCCGGCGGCGATCACGCTGGCCAAGGCGGAAGGTCTCGATGCGCACGGTCGCTCCGTCGGCATCCGGCTGAACATGTAGAAATGTCCGACTACGACCAAACCCGCGCCAGGCTGATCGATGTCGAGCTCGACGAGACGATCGGCCGTTCGACGCCCGATGTCGAGCATGAGCGGGCGGTGGCGATCTTCGACCTGATCGAGGAGAACCGGTTCCAGCCGGTCAATGACGACGGCGCCGGGCCATACCGGCTGAAACTGTCGCTGGCCGAGTCGCGCCTGGTGTTTGCGGTGGCGCGCGAGGACGGCGCAGCCGTGGTCACCCACATCCTGTCGCTGACGCCGCTTAGGCGGATCGTCAAGGACTACTACATGATCTGCGAAAGCTATTACGACGCCATCCGCACCGCGACGCCCAGCCACATCGAGGCGATCGACATGGGCCGGCGCGGGCTGCACAATGAAGGCTCGCAGACGCTGATGGACCGGCTTGCCGGCAAGATCGAGATTGACTTCGACACGGCGCGCCGGCTGTTCACGCTGGTTTGCGTGCTGCACTGGCGAGGCTGAACTGGCCGCCCCGCTGCCCCGCCCGATCCTGCCCCGCTCGATCCTGTTTGTCTGCGGCATGAACGCCGTGCGCTCGCCGATGGCCGAACTGCTAGCGCGCAAGGTGCTTCCGCCCACCACCTTCGTCGCCTCGGCCGGGGTGCGCGGCGGCGAACGCGATCCGTTCGTCGATGCCGTGCTGGCCGAAGAAGGGCTGTCGCTGGGCGAACGGCACCCGAGAACGATGGACGACCTCGAGGACGACTATTTCGACCTGATCGTGACGCTGGCGCCGGAAGCCCACCACACCGCGCTCGAGCTAACCCGCTCGCTGGCCGTCGAGGTCGAGTATTGGCCGATGCCCGACCCGACCGGCGTCAGCGGCACGCGCGAGCAGATCATGGCCGCCTACCGCGACGTGCGCGAGCGGCTGAAGGCGCGGATCGGCCGCCGTTTTCTCGGCAACGGGGCTGAAAACGCTGCGGATTAAGCATGTTCACAAGCGGACGTTTATCATATAGGTTCCGCGCAACTTTCCGGCCGGGGCGCTGGAAGTACCCATCCAAGCAAAGGTATCGAATGCCGAAGGAAGAAGTCCTCGAGTTTCCGGGTGTCGTGACGGAACTGCTGCCCAACGCGATGTTCAGGGTCAAGCTCGAAAACGAACATGAAATCATCGCCCATACGGCCGGCCGCATGCGCAAGAACCGCATCCGCGTTTTAACCGGCGACAAGGTCCTGGTCGAGATGACGCCCTACGACCTGACCAAGGGCCGCATCACCTACCGCTTCAAGTAAGTTCAAGGACCCGGCCGGGATCGCGATGGGCATTTTGCAGAAGCTCGTGCTTGCCTCGGGTTCGCCGCGCCGGATCGAGCTGCTGCAGCAGGCCGGCATCGAGCCGGACCGCGTGCTGCCGGCCGATGTCGACGAGACGCCGCTGCGCGCCGAACACCCGCGCTCGCTGGCCAAGCGGCTGGCGACACAGAAGGCCGAGAAAGCGCTGGCCTCGCTGAAAACCGAGACGGACTACCTGCCGAGCTTCGTGCTGGCGGCCGACACGGTGGTTGCGGTGGGGCGGCGCATCCTGCCCAAGGCCGAGACGCTCGACGACGCCGCCAACTGCCTGGGGCTTTTGTCCGGCCGTTCGCACCGCGTCTATTCGGGCATCTGCCTCATCACGCCGGGCGGCAAGCAGCGCTTGCGGCTGGTCGAGACCAGGGTGCGGTTCAAGCGGCTGCCGCGCGAGGAGATCGAGGCCTACATCGCGTCGGGAGAATGGCGCGGCAAGGCCGGCGGCTATGGCGTCCAGGGGCTTGCCGGCGCCTTCGTCGTCAAGCTTGTCGGCTCCTACACCAACGTCGTCGGCCTGCCGCTCTACGAGACGGTGGCGCTTTTGAGCGGCGAAGGGTTTAAGGTGCACGCCAACTGGCTGTCGGGTGCGCGGCTATGAGCTCGGACGACAAGGTCACGCCACTGCGGCCCAAGCGGCCCTGCCCCGAATGCGGCAAGCCATCGGCGCGCGAAACCTATCCGTTCTGCTCGACCCGCTGCAAGGACATCGATCTCAACCGCTGGCTGAAGGGTGTCTACGTCATCCCGGGCCGCGACGACGAGGACGACAACGACGACCAGAAATAGCGCCGTCCGCCTGCGGTTTTCCACAAGCTTGGGGCGGCTTGCCCGCCCTGACCGCGGCCGGTGAACTGGCCCGCATTGAGGGCCAATCGTTTCTGCCTGAAATCAATGTCCAGCCTGTTCCACCCGGATAGAATCGGATGGAACAGGTTCTGGCTTTTTGTCTGAGCATGATCTTTTCCGAAAACCGGATTCCACTTTTCGAGATCATGCCTTTTGTTGGAGCATGATCCTTTCCGAAAACCGGATTCCACTTTTCGGGATCATGTTCTAAGCGCTGGACAGGCCGAATTCCCGTGCTATAACCCACGCGCTTTCAAGGGGTGCCGACGGCGCTTTCATGAACCCGGTGTGCAGATTGCCGCCCGCCGGAGCAGGCCCAGATAGCTCAGTTGGTAGAGCAGCGGACTGAAAATCCGCGTGTCGGTGGTTCGAATCCGCCTCTGGGCACCATTTTTTCCCGATCCATTCCGGACACATAGGTCACGGCTTATACTGGAGACATGGGTGACGATCTCGCGCCGAGCGGATTGTCGACGGCGTGCAAGAATTATCTGGACCATGGCGCCAGCGACGCCGGCCAAATGTCGATGAAGAACTCTTCAGCATCTTGGATCCCGCTCTGGCCACCCTACAGACCGAGGGCGCAGCCGTCCTTGCGCGGTTCAGAACCGCCCAGCAGGGTCCCGTTTGCCCAATCGATGCGAATAGCCTGCGCACCGCCGATCGGGTCCGTGGCAGGAATGATTTCGAAACCGCGCCGGCTAAGTTCAGCAACGGTTTCGCGAGCGAGCCCGTGTTCGGCCTGGACGTTCATCGTGCCGCTGACGGGGGCGACCCGCGGCAGATCAATCGCCTCCTGCAGATCCATCCCGAAGTCGAGCACCTTCGTCAGCAGGTGCGCGTGGCCCATCGCCTGGTAGTAGCCACCCATAACGCCGAAAGGCATTTCTGCCCGGCCGCCTCTCGCAAGCATCCCGGGTATGATGGTATGCAAAGGTCGCTTGTTCGGCGCCACTGCATTGGGGTGCCTAGGGTCAAGCGAAAAGCTTTGCCCGCGATTGTGCAAGACGACACCGGAGCGTGGCGAGACCAGGCCCGAGCCAAAGCTGTCGAAGACCGAGTTGATGAAGCTGACCGCATTGCGATCCTTGTCGACAACGGAAATATAGACCGTGTCGCTGTGCAGCGGCATGTCGAACGCCGGTAGGTCCGCGCGGGCGCGCTTTAGGTCGATCATGCCGGCCAGACGATCGGCCCAAGCATTCGACAACATGTTGGCCACCGGGACCTCGGACGCGTCGGGATCGGCGACGAGCAGGTCACGCGCGGCGTAAGCGAGGCGTGTCGCTTCAATTTCCAGGTGAAGCCGGTCCGCGGATTGGGGGTCGCCGTGAGCTTCGAAGCGGGAGAGGATGTTTAGAATCAGCAAGGCGATCACACCCTGGCCATTCGGCGGACATTCGAACACATCGCAGCCTCGAAACGCCGTGCTGATCGGGGTCACGTACTCGCCTGTTGCCGAGGCGAAATCTTCGAGTGTGTGCAATCCGCCGAGCCCACGAAGATAGGCGACCATGTCTTCGGCCACAGGGCCAGTGTAGAAAGCCTCTCGTCCCTTCTCGGCGATCAGCCGCAGCGTTGCGGCCAACTCAGGCTGGCGGTGCACTTGGCCAAGGCGTGGCGCGCGACCGTTTGGCAGGAAAATCCGTTTCGCGGTAACATCGGAGGCCAGAAGTTCTTCTTCCAACGCCCAGTCACGATGGACCCGCGGTGAAATGGCGTAGCCTTCCTCGGCGAAACGTATAGCAGGGGCCAGGATTTGATCGAAGGGCATATGCCCATGATCAGCGTGCAATCTGGTCCAGGCATCGATCGCTCCCGGGATGGTCACGGAGCCAGGAGAATTGCGGGCCACCTCGGCCATGCCACGTTCGAGGAACCAGTCAATTGTGAGGGCGGCGGGTGTCCTGCCCGATCCGTTGTAGGCGATGACCTCGCCGGATCCGTTTCGCGACAGAAGAGCGAAGCAATCGCCTCCAATACCGGTCGAGGCTGGCTCGACCACACATTGCACCGCGCAGGCTGCGATGGCGGCATCCATGGCGTTGCCGCCGGCTGCCATGATCTCCACCGCCGTCAGGGTCGCCGACGGATGAGAGGTGGCTGCCATGGCCTCGCGTGAAACGACGACCGAGCGCGTTGGTTTCTCAAAATTTCGCATGCTATGCCCTTCTGAACGTGATCAAGAGGCGACGTCGCTCATCGTCGAGGGGCGATGCCGCAGATGCCGCGACATCCAGTATTCGAGTGCCGCCAAGGCACGGATGATCGCGAAAGTCAAAGTGAGATAAATGGCGCCCGCGCAGATGAAGACTTCAAAGGCGCGGTAGGTCTGTGAGATCAATCCCTGGGCAATTCCAGTCACCTCCATCAAGGTGACGATGGAGGCCAGAGACGTGCCCTTGATCATCAGGATGATTTCATTGCCGTAACTCGGCAGGGCCTGGCGAAAGGCCAGCGCAGGATGACGTGCCGATAGGTCAGATATGTAGACAGGCCGACAGACCGGGCCGCCTCGACAAGGCCGCGTGGCACCGATTGAATCGCGCCGCGCAGGATTTCGCTGCCATAGGCGGTGGTGTTGAGTGTCAGCGCGATGATTGCGCACCAGTAGGGTTCGCGGAAAACGGCCCATAATCCAATTGCCGACAGTTGGTGCCGGAACTGACCAAGGCCATAATAGGTCAGAAAAATCTGCACCAGCAGAGGCGTGCCCCTGAACACGGCAACGAAGCCACGGATCGGCAAGACGACGAAGGGCGATTCCGATTGCTGGGCAAGCGCCAACGTGACGGCAAGAACGAAGCCGGCAACGATGGAAGTCAGGGCCAGTTCCATCGTAAGCGGCAGGCCGGCGAGGAGCTTCGGCAGGATCTCGAGGAAAAAACCGAAATCTATCATGCCGACCGGACGCGCCACGGCGCCTTTCGTTCCAGACGGTAAAAGGCATGGCCGGTGACGGAAGCGATAGCCAGGTAGAGCAAGGCTGCAGCAATGTAGAAGATAAATGGTTCACGTGTCGAACCTGCAGCGATCTGTGCCTGGCGCATCAGTTCAACGAGGCCGATTACCGATATCAGCGAGGAGTCCTTCAGAACCAACTGCCACACATTGCCGAGACCTGGCAGCGCGTATCTCAGGAGCTGGGGAAAAATAACCTGTCGCAGCCGCTGCAGCCGGTTGAGACCAAGCGCGCAAGCGGCATCGTGCTGTCCCTGGTCGATGGCGAGGTAAGCCCCTCGATAGACCTCGGCTTGATAGGCGCCCGAGATGATGGCTATAGCCAAGGTGCCGGTGGCAAAGGCCGGAACGCCGACGAATCCGGACCCGCCCAGGCTATGACCAAGCGAGGTCAGGGCGACACTTCCTCCATAGTAAAGCAGATAAATGGTCAGAAGGTCGGGCACGCCTCTGAAAACCGTGCAATAGCCAAGGGCTAGGAACCCCAATACCTTGGAGTTGCGGAGACGCCCGGCCGCTGCCAGCCCGCCGAATACAGCGCCAAGCGCAAAGCCCAGCACAGACAGAAGCACTGTAACCGAGGCCGCCACGAGAAGAGCAGCCCCCCAACCTCCATGCTGGAAACCAAGCAGCCGGAATGCGTCAACCATTGATACCCCCGGCAGGACGAACGGCTCAGCTCCGAAACGGGTCAGGACTGGCCGCTCGCCGACAAGCGCCTACTTGACTGGCGTGACGTCGCTCTTCAGCCATTTAAGCGACAGGGTTTTGATCGTGCCATCGGCGGTCGCGGCGTCGATGGCCCCGTTGAGCATGTCTTTCAGCTTGGTGTCTTCTTTGCGAATACCGGCCCCGGAGCCAAGACCGAAGAGCCCCCCGACAAATCCTGGTCCTGCAAGCGTATAGTCGCTGAACTCCGGTTTGCTCAGCGTGGCGGCCAGCGCTGTCTGCTGTGCGAAGAGCGCGTCGATGCGACCCGCGGCAAGATCGAGATCGTGTTGCTCGGTGGTCTTGTATTCGCGAATCTCGGCGACGTCCGAGAAGTACTTTTTTACGAATTCCAGGTTCGCCGTTGCGGCCTGAACGCCGATGATCTTTCCCTTCAGCAATGGCTTGAGCTTGTCGATTGCCGCCTGCGCAGAGGCTTCATTCTCCAGCTTGAACCGCTCATTGGAAATGCCGAGCTTGCCCAGTTCGCTATCCTTGGCGACCGCGAAACCTGAGGGATCCACCGCATATGGCTGGGTAAAGTCGATGACCTTCAGACGTTTTTCAGTGATGAACATACTCGCCATGATCACGTCGAACTTGCCGACGGTCAGCGCGGGGATCATGCCGTCCCAGTCCTGTGCGACGATCTTGCATTCGATCTTCATTCGCCCGCACAGATCATTGGCGAGATCGACTTCGAAGCCGTCCAGCTTGCCGTCGGCTGTTGTGAAATTCCAGGGCGCGTAGGCTCCTTCGGTGGCAATGGTAATTGCCTTTGGTGTTTCTTGTGCAACGGCGGCCTGGACCAGGCCGAACAGGACCGACGCAATAGCTGCGATGCGGCTAATTTTCATGTCATTCTCCTCTTTTTGCCGGTATGGCAGTTCCCTTTCGTCGTGCCAGATTATCTTCCGGCTTCAACGAGTTAGATGATATTTTCTAGCGCCGGCCGGGACTTGCGAAGTTGGCCAGAAGCGGCGCTGTCTCGACGATATGATCCCGCATGACGATCTCTGCCTTGCCGGCATCACCTGACCGCAGCACGTCGATCAAGATCTCGTGCTCGGCACGCGCGCTGGCGGGCTTGTCGACGTAGTCGAACCAGATGCGCAGGTAGGGCTCGATCACGACGTGCAGGCTGGCAATCTGCCGGACCAGCTTGGGTCTGTTGCTCAATTGGCAAATCTGCAGATGGAAGGCCTGATGGCGCACGACCCAGTCGCTGCTGCCGGTTTGGCTGGCGCGCTCCATGCGGTCGAGCTGGCGTGCCAGTTCTTCAAGCACGTCGACATCGATGTGCGGCATGGCAAGCCTTACCGCCAGCCCTTCGAGCACCGAGCGCATTTCAAAGGTTTCGTAGATCTCATCGAGGGTAAGCCCAGCGACGATGCAGCCACGGTTCGGGCGAATGACCACAAGACCTTCCGCGGCCAGCTGGCGGAATGCTTCGCGAACCGGCATGCGGCTCATGCCGATTTCCGTCGCGATCTCTTCCGGGATCAGCCGATCCCCCGCCCGATAACGCCCCATCCTCAGGGCCCGCTGAATGTGGCGATAAGCCTCCTCCTCGGCGGTCGTGATGCCCAACGGCTCGATTGCGTCTGCTGCCATGTCCTGGGTCCGATCGAAGCGTATCTGTGTATCCACTTATCCAGTCGTCGAAACCTGTGTCAAGCACCGATGCTTGTGCGTGTTAGAATTTCTCTTGTGAGAATAGACACTTGGAGGGAAAAAGAGGCAAGCAACCGCGATCAGCTAAGCCGCTGATCGCCGCTTGGCGACGTCCTGCAAAAAGGCCCGCCGCCCCATTTGCGAAGCGGCGAGGCCCCATATTCGGGGACATTGCCGGGATTCCCCGGCATTGCTTACAATGCAATTCAGGTGCCAGAATTGTTGACCCAAAACGGATCACCGCACCGGAGGCGCGAGCGCGGACCTTCCGCGATCACGCTACTGCCGCGCATTGCCATTCCTGCTATGTTACTTTGCGGCGGACCTGATTTTTCCGCCTGGCCGGCGCCCCATCAGGCAACTTACCCCAACGCGCCCCCCAGTGGCGCCGGCCATTTTCACACTATTGGAGCGCGGGTGCGCCGGCGCTTTTAGGCTCTCAGCACCTATGGCAATCCGCCGGCGAGCCGCTTTGTCCAGCCTGCAACCATCAGTCCGCACGCGATCCCCGCGCAGTCGGCCACCCAGTCGAATAGATCCGGGTCGCGCCCTATCAGTTGCACGGCCTGAAGACCCTCGATCGCTGCGCCCGTGAGAACGAGGAGTAGGATCAGCTTCGCCTTGTGTTCCGGCCAGCCGAGACTTCCGAGAGCCGCAAGGACGACGAAGGCGGCGGCGTGATTGAGCTTGTCGTGATCAAACGTGAAAGCCAGGCCAAGACCCTGCAGCATCTGCTCCGGCAAAAGGCCGAACAGCAGAACGCCGGCAAACGCGGCGGGAAAGGCAATCCTCGCCACGATCTGATAAGAATCCAGGCGCAACAAGGATAGAATGGCCTTTCGTCCGAAAATCTGCAGGGGAACACCACCGGCCGGCGAATCGAGAGCGAGCGCGGCGTCCAATCTCCGCCGTCCGGGCGTCCGGTGCATCGTCAGAATGAATGAATGCCCCGGTTCAGCCACTGGACAGGCCGGGCTCGTGGCGAGTGCTCTGCAATGGTGTAGCTTCCGCGATCACGCAATTACCTGCCGCGCCAGCGCGGCTACTATCTGGCTGCGGCGGACCTGATTTCCGCTTGGCCGGCGCTGCGTCAGGGCACCTTCCCCCATGCCACACGAAGCGGCGCCGGCCAGAATTCCACCGATTGCGCAAGGAGCGACCCGCGTCAAAAAAGCCCGCCGCCCTGTCGGACGACGGGCTCCGTTGCCTGGGCGCCCAGGGCGCCACGGTAGCGACTGATGTTACGAGTGCTCCCGCAGGTTTCCAATATGCTGCTGCCGAACGGCGTTGCGCATCGGCTAAACAAACGAAGCCCGCGCCTCTGGCGGAGGGCGCGGGCCGACCGGGTTGCACCCCGATCTGCAGCAGAAACCCGGGAGGTTCCCGCTGCTTAGGATAACAATTAGAGACTTCTAATGTTCCGGTCTAGGGAAGATGCCGGCTGCACCAGAAACCTCGTGGTCGGAGCGATGACGATCGAGGCGTCAGTTCGTGCGCAAGTCGATCTGGAAAATCCGCTCGTCGAAGTGCCGCGTTTCGACGGCAAAGGTCAAAGCCACTTCAAGGACCAGACCGCCATAGTCGTCCCGGACCTTGACTGCAATCCTGCGGTGAGGAAGGCCATCCCTGGCCATCTCGGCCAATGTGCGAAGGGCTTCTTTCCTGACCAGCGGGAAATCGTCGTATAACGTTCCCTGATCGTCGAAATAGACGATTCCGTCTTCATCGGAATCGAAGAAGTAGCGGGGCATTGCGCTTGGCCGAAGCGGCGGCATCCGGGCACGTTGTCGATAGCTGGCCGGGATCTCGGCCGATCGTGATCAGTGCCTTTCCACCGTTGGCTTCGCCGGCATCTCACTTGCGCGCGCGCAATGCCTTCACCGCCTGCGAGAGGATCATCCGGTCGCCACCGGTCCTCTTGATCAGCTTGCTCACCTGGCTGGGCGAAACACCATTTTCGCGCGCGAAATATTCGACCTCATAATACTCATCCGCCGAAACGCGATTGCGGTCGCTGAAGTCTCGCTTGCTCTTGTCGTCGGCCATTTCTCTTCTCCTCGCCCCTTCTCTTCGCTTCAGCGTCAACTTTGGTCAGAAGCACGCAGCAATTTGAGGGTTCGCCCGCCACAAAGTGACGCGCGAACCCTATCGGCGCAGGAAGGGACAGGGCTGCGCAGATGCCGGGTTCGATCGGAATGGAACAGCCAAGATCGGTGCGAGCAACCGTCGACTTTTTCCATGGAATCCTCCCGGAACGTGCAGCCAGCAACGGCCACGCGCCGCCGCGGTTCCGGGTCACGCGACAAACTCACCCTTTGCGCGCAAGGATCAGACTTAGGTCCTGCGGCAACACGTCGGTTGGTCCCTGCCGGGCGGGACCGAAGCCCCGTCGACGGAACGTTTTCAACTGCCTTCCGTTCGAGTGAGCCTTGGCGCGAAGAGCGGACCGAGTTCGCAAAGGAGACGACCATGAGAATGCATTTTTCCACCGCGGTGGCGGGACTGTTGCTGCTGGCAGGCGTCGGCGCCGCTGCGGCGCAAGACGTTGTCATCGAGCCGGAGCAGGAAACGGTCATCAAGGAGTATGTGAAGAAGCAGCCGCTGGCCTCGGTGAAAATCCCTGGGGTGGAGCTCAATATCGGCTCGACGCTCCCG
Organism: Mesorhizobium sp. ISC25; assembly: GCF_042295465.1. NCBI lineage: Bacteria > Pseudomonadati > Pseudomonadota > Alphaproteobacteria > Hyphomicrobiales > Phyllobacteriaceae > Mesorhizobium > Mesorhizobium sp. ISC25. Next base: position 3,464,012 of record NZ_CP135441.1, read on the forward strand.
GACACCGTCGAGCTTCGTGAGGTCCCGAACGTCAAATATCGTTATGTCATCGTTGACAACCGCACAGTTGTCGTCGACCCAGGCACGCGCAAGATCGTCAAGGTCATCGATTGACGTGAAAGCTCGGGCAGCCGTCGCCCGCCGCTCGGAAAATGAGCGGCGGGCGACGTATGCGTCAGGGGTTCCTCGGCGTCGTCGCTCGGCAGGAACCCCGCCGTACCGTGGAGGGCCGGGGGGCCTCACAGGCAGTTTCAATGCGAACAATCAGCAGACTTTTCGATTCCCTTGACCAGGCGGCGCGTGCCGTCGAAACGCTTCAGGCGGCAGGAATTGCCCGCCACCAGATCAGTGTCATCGGACCCTACGATGACGAAATCGACGCCGTCTTACGCGGTCCAGGCACCGGTGCCGCCCTTGGCGCGGCAGCCGGTTTGTTGGCCGGCCTCGGCGCCTTTGACATGCCCGGCATCGATCCCCTCGGCGCGGGATGGCTGGCATCGGCGCTCGTCGGTGCAGTCTTGGGCGGCGTTACCGGCAGACTACTGGGGAAATTGTCCCAAATCGGCAAGCAGCCGGGCCAGCGGGGTGCCGAACAAGGTGTGATCCTGGTGCTGGCGCATGTCGATGAAAGGCAGGCCGACACCGCACAGGCGGTGCTTGGGGCTTCCATTCAGGCGACGCAGTCTTTGGCTAGGGCGGCTTGAAGATTCAGCTCGGACAAAGCGCTTGACCAGGCCGCGCAACGGGCGATCAAAGCGCAAATCCAAAAATCTCTGGCAAGCCGCCGCCAGAAAGTGTTGAACACCGTGCCGATCACATTCGGCGAGCGGTTGCGCTCGGCGAGGCTTGATGATTTGCTGTCGGTTTGCGGAGAACGAATGATGCATGAGCCTGTCGGTCAAGACGAATATGGGTCGACCAGCCCGTTCGATCCGGACGATCTGTCGAGGTTGAACGCGATCGGCCCGAGCGCCGGCAGCAACGATTTCGAAAAATACGCAGTCGCCGTGATCATCGTGTTCGGCGCCCTGATCATCGGTGGCCTGATGGCTGCCGGCTTGAGCTTCGGGCGCCGCAGCACCTTCTTTTTCGCGCTTGGCGGCGCCACCGCGGCATGGATATCCGGCAATGCGCTTCTGCTCGACCGGCCGCGCATCTACGCCCTGTTCGTCGGCATCGCGGCGCTGATGCTGATCGCGTCCACGATCGCGCTGGTCACCTGATTCAGAGCGAAATCTTCTTGTTGACCGTGATCTTATCCGAAAACCGGTCCCCACTTCTGGGGTCTAATACCCGATAGCCTTGCCGGATGCGGCGCGGCTGTCGATGGCGCCATTGTAGCGGGCGCCGCCACCCTTCTCGATTTCCGCCAGGCTCTTGCCGCCGACCAGGATGCCAGCCGCCTGGCCCCAGGTCGTGTCGGCAAGATCGAGGTGGTAGCCCATGCCGGTGAGCAGCTTTTCGGTATCGGGCGACAGGCCGAAAGGTTCGATATAGACCGTGTCGGGCAACCATTGGTGATGGATGCGCGGTGCGTCGATCGCCTCCTGGATGTTCATGCCGTGGTCGATGACGTTGACGATCGCCTCCAGCGTGATGGTGATGATGCGTGAACCGCCGGGGCTGCCGATGACCATGAACGGCTTGCCGTCTTTGGCGAGGATGGTCGGGCTCATCGACGACAGCGGCGTCTTTTTCGGCGCGATCGCGTTCGCCTCGCCCTGGACCAGGCCATAGAGATTGGGCACTCCGGGTTTCTGGGTGAAGTCGTCCATCTCGTTGTTGAGCAGGATGCCGGTGCCGCCGGCGACAACGCCGGCGCCGAAAGAGCCGTTCAGCGTGTAGGTTACCGCGACGGCGTTGCCATCATTGTCGATGATCGAATAATGCGTCGTCTCGTTGCTCTCGCCAAAGCCCATCGGCATCAGTTCCTGCGAGACGCCGGCCCGGAACGGATCGATCTTTTCGCGGATTTCCCTGGCGTAATTCTTGTCGAGCAGTTTTGCGACCGGGTTGTCGACGAAGCCGGGATCGCCGAGCGCCGAATTGCGGTCGACATAGGCGTGGCGCATCGCCTCGACCATGACGTGGACCGTCTCGGCCGAACCGGCGCCGAGATAGGACAGCGGATAGAACTCAAGCACGTTGAGGACCTCGCAGATGATGACGCCGCCGGAGCTCGGCGGCGGCGAGGAAATGATCTCGTAGCCGCGATAATTGCAGGTCGCCGGCTTGAGCTCGCGCACCGCGTAGTTTTCGAAATCGGCCCTGGCCAGAATGCCGCCCTTCTCGCCGCTCGGCTTGACGATAGCGTCGGCGATCGCGCCTTTGTAGAAGCCATCCGCCCCGCGTCCGGAAATGGCGGCTAGCGAAGCCGCTAGATCGGGCTGAACAAGGCGCTCGCCGACAGCATAAGGCTTGCCGTCCGGCTTGAGGAAAATGGCTGCCGCCGCTGGGTCCCTCGCCAACCGCTCCGCGCCGCCCTGGAGCGAGGCCGCATCGCCCTGCTCCAGCACGAAGCCTTCCTTGGCAAAGCGGATGGCCGGCGCCAGCAAGTCCTGCCGCGTCAGCGTGCCGTATTTCTCCCGCGCCAACTCGAAACCGGCAACCGAGCCCGGCACGCCGACCGCCAGATAGCCGTCAAGACTGGCGCCCTTCACCGGCTTGCCGTCCTTGTCGAGATACATGGTTTTCGTCGCGGCCAGCGGCGCGCGCTCGCGAAAATCGAGGAAGGTCGAGCGGCCGTCCTTGAAGCGGATGGTCATGAAGCCGCCACCGCCGATGTTGCCGGCGGTCGGATGGACCACGGCCAGCGCATAGCCCACGGCGATTGCGGCATCGACGGCATTGCCGCCCTTCTTCAGCACCTCGACGCCGACCTCAGACGCAAGATGCTGGGCGGTCACAACCATGCCGTGCTCGCCCTTCGCCGGCTGCGGCGAGGCGGCAAAGGCGAGGAATGGGACGAAGGTCAGGGTGAGGGAAAGGCTTACGGCGATTAGGGTTCGGCGGGTGTTGTGCATGGCCGTTCTCCGAGCGTGGGTAGGCCTAGGAAACGCGCTTGGAGAGGTTGAGTCTACTGACAATGATGGAAAGATACGGCGAGGCTTCGCGCCTTCTATCAACGCCTGGGGTTCCTCGCCCCCATTCATGAGGGGAGAGGTGGCCGCGAAGCGGCCGGAGAGGGGCCTTCGTAGAGCGCGGCTCCCCTCTCCGTCTCGGCTTCGCCGAGCCACCTCTCCCCCACTTTCGTGGGGGCGAGGAACCCAAGCTGAAATGAAGCCAACATTCAACGCTGACAGGCAATTTTGTTCTTGCTTTGTGCCGGCAGCTATGCTACTAATTTGGGTATGGTGCCAATTGGCTCCAACGACCCGTCCGCCGAGGCGGGTTTTTCATTTTCACCCCAGCTTCAAACAATCCCGCCGCCGACGCTCGCCACCGCCGGCCGTTCCGCTGCAACCTTCGCCCGGTAGCCGGCTGCGCGGTAGGCGGCGACTGGATCGATCGCGCCGCCGGTCTTGAGCCGTGCCATGGCAAGGATCGGCTCGACATCGGTGCGATAGGCTGTCTTCAGCGTCTGCGTCGCCATCAGCGCGTCATTGGCGTCCTGGAAGCCTTCGAGCGCCTTGCGGTCGACCAGCAGCGCCTGGGCATAGGCGCGTTGCACTTCTATCGCCGACAACATCAGGCTTTCGATCGGATCGGTGACGTTGTGGCTCTGGTCGAGCATGTGGGCCGGATCGAAACCTTCGGCACCGGCAAGCTCGGCATCGACCAGCTCGTTGAAGACGAGAAACAGCCGGTAGGGATCGATCGAGCCGGCGTCGAGGTCGTCGTCGCCATATTTCGAATCGTTGAAGTGGAAGCCGCCGAGCTTCTTGAACTGGATCAGCCGCGACACGATCATCTCGATATTGACGTTGGGGGCGTGATGGCCGAGGTCGACCAGGCAGAACGCCTTGTCGCCAAGCTCTTTGGCGATGATGTAGTTGGTGCCCCAATCCTGCACGACGGTCGAATAGAAGGCCGGCTCGTACATCTTGTGCTCGGTGAACAGCTTCCAGTCGCCCGGCAGTCCGGCATAGATCTCCTTCATCGCGTCGAGATAGCGCTCGAACGCCTTGGCAAAATTGACCTGGCCGGGAAAATTCGAGCCGTCGCCGATCCACACCGTCAGCGCTTTCGAGCCCAGCGTCCTGCCGATCTCGATGCATTCGAGATTGTGCTCGACGGCCTGCCGGCGTGTTGCCGCGTCGGCATGCGACAGCGAGCCGAATTTATAGGAAAGTTTTTGGTCCCTGGCGTCGGAGAAGGTGTTGGAGTTGATGGCGTCGAAGCCGAGGCCGAAGCGGGATGCCGCCTGCTTCAGCCGGTTCGGATCGGCCTTGTCCCAGGGAATATGCAGCGAGACGGTCGGCGTCGCCTGCGTCAGCTGCCGGATGACGGCGCAGTCCTCGATCTTGTCGAAAATGTCGCGCGGCTCGCCGGCACCGGGAAAGCGGGCAAAGCGGGTGCCGCCGGTGCCGACGCCCCAGGACGGGATGGCGACGGCGAATTTCTCGACCTTGTCTCTGACAGCATCGATGGCAATGCCGCGGCGGTCGAGGCGCTCGCCGAGGGACTCGTAGTCGCGCTTGAGGTCGGCGTTGCGGGCGGCATTGTGCCTGTCGACGAGGTCGGCGGAGATGATGGTTTCAGACATGGTGGTTTCCTCCCAATTTGCGTTGGTCGGCGCTGCCCCTCACCCTTACCCTCTCCCCGTAAAGAACGGGGAGAGGAGGGATCACCGGCGTTGGAGCGCTTCCCTTCTCCCCGTCACAATACGGGGAGAAGGTGCCGGTAGGCGGATGAGGGGCAGCGCAACCCTCAAAGACGGTCGCTTATCGCGCAAAACTCTGCGCGTTGCCGGCGTCGACGTTGATGATGTTGCCGGTCGATTTTGCCGACATGTCGGAGGCGAAGAAATAGATCGCCTCGGCGATGTCTTCGGGGAATACCGAGCGCTTCAGCATCGAACGCGAGCGGTAGTGCTCTTCGAGATCATCGGTCGACATCTTGTAGGCGGCGGCGCGCTGTTCCTTCCACTCGCCGGTCCAGATCTTCGAGCCGCGCAGCACGGCGTCGGGATTGACGACATTGACCCTGATCTGCGCTTCCGCGCCTTCCAGCGCCAGGCAGCGTGCCAGATGGATTTCGGCGGCCTTGGCTGTGCAATAGGCGGCGGCGTTGGGCGATGCGGCAAGCCCGTTCTTGGAGGCGACGAAGACGACGTTGCCGCCGATGTTTTGCGCCCGGAACAACCGGAATGCTTCCCGCGAAACGAGGAAGTACCCGGTCGACAAAATGTCCATGTTCTTGTTCCACAGCGCCAGCGTGGTGTCCTCGATCGGCGCCGAGGAGGCCAGGCCGGCATTGGAGACCAGAATATCGATGCCGCCGAATTCGACCGCCGTCTCGGCAAAACCGGAGACCACCTGATCCTCGGACGTGACGTTGATGACGACGGGCCGCACGAAATCCTTGCCGTAGGCTTTCGCCAGTTCGTCATTGGCGCTGGCAAGGGCTGCCTCGTCGATGTCGGCCAGCACGACGCAGGCGCCTTCGCGCAACAGCCGGTTGGCGGTCGCCCGGCCGATGCCGCCGGCGCCGCCGGTGACCAGCGCGATCTGGCCGGCAAGAGCCTTTGGTTTCGGCAGGCGCTGCAGCTTTGCCTCTTCGAGCAGCCAGTATTCGATGTCGAAGGCTTCCTGGTCGGGCAGGCCGACATAGGTCGAGACCGTCGAGGCACCGCGCATGACGTTGATGGCGTTGACGTAGAATTCGCCCGAAATTCGCGCCGTCGCCTTGTCGCCGGCGAAGGTGAACATGCCGACGCCGGGCATCAGATAGACGACGGCGTTGGGATCGCGCACCGGCGGCGAATCCGCGTGCTTGCAGCGGTCATAATAAGCCTGATAGCCGACGCGATACTCCGCCACATCGTCGGCAAGACGGGCAATGACGGCATCGACGTCGGGATTTTGGGGGTCGAACTCGATGACCAGCGGCCGGATCTTGGTGCGCAGGAAGTGGTCCGGGCAGGACGTGCCGAGTGCCGCCAGCGGCCGCAAATCCCTGGAATTGACGAATTCGAGCACCGCAGGGGAATCGTCGAAATGGCCGAGCTTGTGGCTATTCTCCGAGATCAGGCCACGGATCCTCGGCATCAGTTTTGCGGCCACGGCGCGACGCGCCGGCGCATCGAGCGATTTGACCGCTTCGCCGCCGAAGATCGGCTTGCCCTGGCTCTTGCGCTCGAACCAGTCGATCGCCTGGTTGATCACCGAGATCGTCGTTTCGTAGCATTCCTTCGGCGTGTCGCCCCAGCTGAACAGGCCATGGCTGGCCAGCACGACACCCTTGGCGTCGGGGTTCTCGAGGCAGAATTTCTCCAGCCACAGGCCGAGCTCGAAACCCGGACGTTTCCATGGCAGCCAGCCGATCGTGTCGCCGAAGATCTCCTTGGTCAGCGCCTGCGAATCCTTGGCGGCGGCAATGGCGATGATGGCATCGGGATGCATATGGTCGACATAAGGCTTCGGCACGAAGGCATGCAGCGGCGTGTCGATGGAAGCCGCGCGCGGGTTGAGGTTGAAGGTGCAATGGGGCAGATAGCCGACCATCTCGTCCTCATGTTCGAGGCCGCGATAGAGACCTTTCAGCGCCCGCAATTTGTCCATGTAGAGCGTGGCGAAGCCGTCTGTTTTAATCGAGCCGCTGTCGCCGCCCGAGCCCTTGACCCACAGCACTTCCACGCTCTCGCCGGTGAGCGGATCCTTTTGCCAGATCTTGGAGGAGGTGTTGCCGCCGCCATAATTGGTGACGCGCTTGTCGGAGCCAAGGACGTTCGAGCGATAGACCAGACGTTCGGGCTCGCTCATTGCTTGCGCTTTTGCGTCATCCCAAAGATTGGCGAGGCGCGTGCCGGAGCGCTTGTCGAGCATAGATATCCTCCCTTTGGGACACGCAAACGGCGCGGGTCCCTTTTGTGCGAATTTCTACGCAAGCGGCCGTCTTGTCAATCACAAACGATCAACATCAATCATATTGCAGTGCACAATGAAATTATCTGATCGGAAATGATTGACACTGCGCGCTTTGGGTGCCTAGATGCTCAGGCAGGGAGGAACCATGCACGAGAAAGAGCGCCACAGGATCATTCTGTCCGCCGTCCAGGAGAAACCTGTGGTGACGGTGCAGGAGATGGTCGACCTGACAGAGTCGTCGGAGGCGACGATCCGGCGCGACATCGCGGCATTGCATGTGCAAAAGCGCCTGCGCCGGGTGCGCGGCGGCGCCGAGGCGCTCTCGCCGCCGCAATTCATCGGCCTTGCCGGCCGGCCCTTTTCCGTCAACGAGACCATCAACGCCTCGCAGAAGCGGGCAATCGCGCGGGAAGCCGTGGAACTGTGCAAGGATGGCGAGCCGATCATCATCAATGGCGGCACCACCACCTTCCAGATGGTGCATTTCCTGACCGGCCGCCGCATGCCGATCTTCACCAATTCCTTCCCGATCGCCGAGCACTTGCTCAGGCACTCCAAGAACACGGTGATGCTGTCGGGCGGCACCATCTACCGCGAGCAGAACATCATCCTGTCGCCGTTCGACAATGACGTGACGCGCAATTTCTACGCGCGCCGCATGTTCATGGGCGCGCAAGGGCTGGGGCCGCTCGGTCTTATGGAAGGCGACCCGCTGCTGATCCAGGCAGAGCAGAAGCTGATCGACCAGGCAGACGAGCTGGTGGTGCTGGTCGATTCCTCGAAGTTCCGCAAACGCTCGAGCCTGATCCTGTGCGGCCTGTCGCGCATCGCCACGGTGATCACCGACGACGGCATCGAGGATCGCGAGGCCAAGATGCTGGAGACCGCCGGCGTGACGCTGATCGTCGCCCGTACAACGCTAGGCAATAAGGAAGAATCTTCGCTGCAGGCCTGAGAAACACTCACGCCCGCAGCGGCGATGGAATGCAACGCTCAAGGGAGGATATTCGATGAGCTTTCTGAAGAAATTGATGGTTACGGCGGCGTTCTCCGCAGCCATGTTCGTGAATGCCGCCTACGCCGAAAACGTCAAGATCGCGCTGGTGGTGAAGTCGCTCGGCAACGGCTTCTTCGACGCCGCCAACAAGGGCGCCGAAGAGGCGGCCAAGGAGCTCGGCGATGTCGACATCATCTACACCGGCCCGACCAAGGCGACCGCCGAAGCGCAGATCGAAGTGGTCAATTCGCTGATCGCACAGAAGGTCAACGCCATCGCCATTTCGGCGAACGACGCCGACGCGCTGGTGCCGGTGCTGAAGAAGGCAATGGAGCGCGGCATTACCGTCATCTCCTGGGATTCAGGCGTCGCGCCGGAAGGACGCCAGCTTCACCTCAACCCCTCCGACACCAACCTGATCGGCGAGACCATCATCAAGCTCGCCGCCGACTACCTGCCGGAAGGCGGCGATGTCGCCATCCTGTCGGCTTCGTCGACCGCGACCAACCAGAACGCCTGGATCGACGCGGCCAAGAAGGTGCTGCCGGAGAAGTTCCCCAAGATCAAGCTCGTCGCCACCGTCTACGGCGACGACGACTCGGCCAAGAGCACGGACGAGGCCAAGGGTCTGCTGAAGTCCTATCCGAACCTCAAGGCGATCATCGCGCCGACCACGGTCGGCGTCGTTGCCGCCGCGCAACTGGTGACCGACGAAGGCCTGATCGGCAAGGTCAACGTCACCGGCCTGGCGCTGCCGTCGGAGTTCAAGAAGTTCATCGACAATGGCGCCAGCCAGGCGGTTGCGCTGTGGAACCCGATCGACCTCGGCTACTCCGCCGTCTACCTCGCCCACGACCTGGCGGTGAAGAAGGAAGAGGCGAAGCCCGGCGCGACGCTGTCGATCGGCCGTGTCGGCAAGGTCACGCTCGATGACACCAACTCGGCTGCGATGGCTCCGCCCTTCCAGTTCGACAAGTCGAACATCGAAAAGTTCTCCAAGATCTATTGATCCTGGAGCCTTCGAAACGGTGCGGCGGGGCTCAGGTCCCGCCGCGCTTTCAAACGAACCTTGTTTCAGGGCTTGATACGATTATGGACACGACAGCCCAGCACGAAGTGGCGAAGGAAGCGCCTTTGTCTTCCGGACCGCGCCTAACGCTGTCCGGCATCTCGAAAAGCTTTCCCGGCGTGCGCGCGCTGCACGATGTCGGCCTGTCGCTCTATCCCGGGCAGGTAACCGCGCTGATCGGCGAAAACGGCGCCGGCAAGTCGACGCTGGTCAAGATCATGACCGGCATCTACCAGCCTGATGCTGGCACGATCAGCATCGACGGCCAGCCGGTCACACTGCCCAGCGCCCACGCCGCGTTCGGGCATGGCATCACCCCCATCCACCAGGAAACCGTGCTGTTCGACGATCTGACGGTGGCCGAGAACATCTTCCTCGGCCATGCGCCGCGCACGCGTTTCAAAACCATCGACTGGCGCACCATGCGCAAGAATGCCCGCGAGGTGCTCGACACGATGGGCGCCGGCCATATCGACGCCGACGCCAGGCTGAAGGATCTCGGCATCGCCAACAAGCACCTCGTCGCGGTTGCCCGCGCCATGTCGATCGACGCGCGGATCGTCATCATGGACGAGCCGACGGCAGCGCTTTCGATGAAGGAGATCGAAGAGCTTTTCCTGCTGATCGAATTCCTCAAGAGCGACGGCAAGGCGATCCTGTTCATCAGCCACAAATTCGATGAGATCTACCGCATCGCCGACCGCTATACCGTGTTCCGCGACGGCGAGATGGTCGGCGAAGGCCTGATCAAGGACGCCGGCCAGAGCCAGATCGTGCGCATGATGGTCGGCCGCTCGGTCGATCACATCTTTCCGCAGCGCAAGGCCGAGATCGGCGCGCCGGTGCTGGCCGTCTCCGGCCTATCGCACCCGACCGAGTTCAACGACATAGGCTTCGAGCTGCACAGGGGCGAAATCCTCGGCTTCTACGGCCTTGTCGGCGCCGGGCGCAGCGAGGTGATGCAGGCGATATCAGGCATCACCCGCACCAGCGGAGGCACGATCACGCTGGAGGGTAAGGCAATCTCGCCGAAATCGGCGGCGGATTCGATCGATGCCGGCGTCGTCTACGTGCCGGAGGAACGCGGCAAGCAAGGCGTGGTGATCGGCCTGCCGATCTTCCAGAATGTCTCGCTGCCTTCGCTCAAACGGACATCCAAATCCGGCATATTGCGGCTGGCCGAAGAGTTCGCGATGGCCCGCTCCTACACCGAGCGGCTCGACCTGCGGGCCTCCTCGCTCAGCCAGGACGTCGGCACACTGTCGGGCGGCAACCAGCAGAAGATCGTCATCGCCAAATGGTTGGCGACCGCGCCCAAGGTGATCATACTGGACGAGCCGACGAAGGGAATCGACATCGGCTCGAAGGCGGCCGTGCACGGCTTCATGGCCGAGCTCGTCGCGCAAGGCCTGTCGGTGATCATGGTGTCGTCCGAATTGCCGGAAATCCTCGGCATGTCGGACCGCGTCGTCGTCATGCGCGAGGGCCGCATTGCCGCGGTCTACGACAATAAGGGGCTCGACGCCGAAACACTGGTCACAACGGCAGCGGGGATCGCGGCATGAAGGCTTTTCTCAGATATCGCGAGGTCTGGCTGCTGGCGGCAATCGTCATGCTGATCGGGCTGATCTCAACGCGTTTTCCAGGTTTTGCCGATCCGGCCAATCTGCGCCAGGTGTTCAACGACACGTCGATCCTGATGATCCTGGCGCTCGGCCAGATGGTCGTCATCCTGACCCGCTCGATCGACCTGTCGATGGCTTCCAATCTCTGCTTCACCGGCATGGCGGTGGCGATGCTGAACGCCGCGCATCCGGCAATCCCGATCCCGCTGCTGATCGTCATCGCACTTCTGATCGGGCTCGTGCTCGGCGCCATCAACGGCCTGCTGGTATGGCGGCTGAACATTCCCTCGATCGTGGTTACGCTCGGCACGCTCACCATCTACCGCGGCGCCACCTTTGTCATATCAGGCGGCGCCTGGGTCAATGCCGACCAGATGAGCGCTGATTTCATCGGGCTGCAGCGCGCGGCTTTCCTCGGCATTCCGGTGCTGTCCTGGATCGCCCTGCTGGTCATTGCATTGTTTTTCCTCGTGATGACGCGCACCGCGCTCGGCCGCTCGATCTACGCCATCGGCGTCAACCCAACGGCATCGGTCTATGCCGGCATCGATGTCGGCCGGACGAAATTCATCGTCTTCTGCATCTCGGGGATGATCGGCGGCCTCTGCGGCTATCTCTGGATCTCGCGCTACGTCATCGCCTCGGTCGAGGTCGCCAATGGCTATGAGCTCAACATCATCGCCGCCTGCGTCATCGGCGGCATCTCGATCGCCGGCGGCATCGGCTCGGTCGGCGGCGCGGTGCTCGGTGCGCTGTTCCTTGGCATCATCTCCAACGCGCTGCCGGTCATCAACATCTCACCCTTCTGGCAGATGGCGATTTCAGGCAGCGCCATCATCCTGGCCGTAGTGCTCAACGCACGCGGCGAACGCCGGCAAGGCCGCATCATTCTCAAGAAGGCGGAAGCGGCATGACCGACACCCCTGCCCCACGCCACATTCCCGACCGGCTCGACAAGCCTTTCACTGCGGCGATTTTCTCATGGGAGGCACTGCTGGTCGCGGTGGCCATCGCTATCTTTGCCGTGAATAGTTTTGCCTCGCCCTATTTCCTCGACGCGTGGTCGCTGTCGGACCTGACTTTCAACTTCACGGAAAAGGCGCTGATCGCGCTGGCCATGGCGCTGCTGATCATCTCCGGCGAAATCGACCTGTCGGTCGCCGCCGTCATCGCACTCGCCTCGACAATGATGGGCATGGCGGTGCAGGCCGGCGCCGGCACGCCTGCCCTGGTGGCAATCGGCCTCGTCGTCGGGGTCGGCTGCGGCGCCTTCAACGGCCTGCTCGTCACCAGGCTCGGCTTGCCGTCGATCGTCGTCACCATCGGCACGATGAGCCTGTTTCGCGGCATTGCCTTCATCATCCTGGGCGACCGTGCCTATAAGGGCTACCCCGCGAGTTTCGCCTTCTTCGGCCAGGGCTATGTCTGGTGGGTCGTGTCGTTCGAACTGACGCTGTTCCTGATCGGGGCGGTCGTCTACTGGTTCCTTCTGCACCGGACGAGCTTCGGCCGCCGGGTCTTTGCCATCGGCAACAACCCGGTCGCGGCGCAGTTTTCCGGCGTGCGCGTCGGCCGCATCAAATTCATCCTGTTTTGCCTGACCGGACTGATGGCGGGCATCGCCTCGGTGCTGATCACATCGCGGCTCGGCTCGACCCGGCCGTCCATCGCGCAGGGCTACGAGCTCGAAGTCATCACCATGGTGGTGCTCGGCGGCGTCAGCATCCTGGGCGGCGCCGGCAGCATTTTGGGCGTGGTGCTGGCGGCCTTCATCATGGGGCTGGTGACCTTCGGCCTCGGCCTGCTCAACGTTCCCGGGATCGTCATGTCGATCTTCATCGGCCTGCTGCTGATCATCGTCATCGCGCTGCCGATCCTGTGGCGGCGCGTGCGGCGGGAGCGCTTTGCCTGATGCCGGAGAAATACGCGTTCAAAATGAAGCTCAATCCGGGCATGAAGGCCGAATACAAGAGGCGCCACGACGACATCTGGCCGTCACTCGTCGCGTTGCTGAAACAGGCCGGTATCTCCGATTATTCGATCCATCTCGACGAGGAGACCAACATACTGTTCGGCGTGCTGTGGCGACGCGATGACCACGGTATGGACGAATTGCCGAAGCATCCGGTGATGCAGCGTTGGTGGGCCGAGATGGCGGACATCATGGAGACCAAGCCGAACAACGAGCCGGTGGCGGTGCCGCTGGAAACAATGTTCCATATGGAATGACCCGCCACGTCGCCGTCATCGATATTGGCAAGACCAACGCCAAGGTGGCGCTGGTCGATCTTGCCGCAGCAAGCGAAGTCGCGCTGCGCAGGATGGTGAACGAGCCGGTTCGGCAAGGCCCATACCCGCACCATGACGTCGAGCGGTTATGGGCGTTTATCCTCGGCAGCCTGGCCGAGATCGATCGCGAGCAGCGCATCGACGCGATATCGACCACCACCCATGGCGCGACGGCGGTTCTGGTCGACGCATCTGGCGAACGGGCGCTGCCGGTGCTCGATTACGAATTCGACGGGCCGGATGCCCTTGCCGGAGACTATGACACGATCCGTCCGGCATTCTCCGAGACCGGCTCGCCGCGCCTGCCGGCCGGCCTCAATCTCGGCGCGCAGCTGTTCTGGCAGCAGAAGCGCTTTCCGGCGGATTTCGCCAGAACCGCAGCGATGCTGATGTATGCGCAATACTGGGCCTTGCGCCTGACCGGCGTCGCAGCGAGCGAGGTGACTTCGCTCGGCTGCCACACTGATCTGTGGAACCCGTGGAAAGCGGATTTTTCCTCACTGGTCGACCGGCTGCAATGGCGCCGGCTAATGGCGCCGGTGCGGCCGGCCAAGGACCGCTTGGGCCCGATCCTGCCCGCTCTCGCGCGGCAAACCGGCCTCGATCCGCAAACGCCGGTGTTTTGCGGTCTGCACGATTCCAACGCCTCGCTGCTGCCGCATCTCCTGTCCGACAAGCCGCCTTTCTCCGTCGTCTCGACCGGCACCTGGGTGGTGTCGATGGCGGTTGGCGGCAGCAAGGTCACGCTCGATCCGGCCCGCGACACGCTGGTCAATGTCAACGCGCTCGGCGATGCCGTGCCGTCGGCGCGTTTCATGGGCGGCCGTGAGTTCTCCGGGCTGACGGAAGGCCAATCGGAAGACTGGACCGAAGACGATGTCGCCGCGGTGCTCGCGCGCAAGACGTCCCTCTTGCCTTCGACCCAACAGGGTTCGGGGCCGTTTCCGCATCATACCGCATCATGGCTTAACGCGGACGGTATGACCGCCGGCCAGCGCTTTGTCGCCATCTCGTTCTACCTGGCGCTGATGACCGCGACCTGCCTCGATCTGATCGGCGCCGATGGTCCCACCATCGTCGAAGGACCCTTCGCCCGCAACCGGCTGTTCATCCGCATGCTGGCGGCAATGACGGCGCGCGCCGTCATTGCCTCCGAGGCCGCGACAGGCACCAGCATCGGCGCCGCCTTGCTGGCGTCGGGCCAGGGGACACCGCGAGGCAGAGGCGAAAGGACCGAACCGTCGGCCGATCCACTCTGGACAAGTTACGTGCGCTCCTGGCGTTCGGCGGTCGACGAACGAGCCTGACCGCCGAGCTCATGGCGCCCTGATTTCCGGAGATGCCTAGCCCGCGTAGAGCAATCCTTGCGGATCGATCTCCGGCTTGCGGCCGGCAACTATGTCGGCAAGGAACTTTCCCGAGCCGCAGGCCATGGTCCAGCCGAGATGGCCGTGGCCGGTGTCGAGGTAGAGATTGTCGTACCGCGCCCGTCCGATGACCGGCACGGAGTTCGGCATCATCGGGCGAAGTCCAGCCCAGAGCTCGGCCTTGCTCTCGTCGAAGGCACCCGGGAACAGGTCCTTGCCGGTGTTCAGGATCGAGTTGAAATCGCGTGGCTTGAACGTGCGGTCGAAACCGTTGAACTCCGCCGTCGAGGACATCCGCAGCCGATTTCCCAGCCTGGAATAGCCGATCAGCCGGTCCTCGTCGGCGCCACCCATGATCGGCCCCTTGCTTTTATCTTCCAGCGGAACAGTCACGGTATAGCCCTTCACGGGATAGACGGGCAGGTCGATGCCGTAGCGGCGGCCGAGCAGACCGCTCTCCGGTCCCATAGAGATGACCACCGCATCGCCGGCCACGGGGCCGGCCGAGGTCATCACCGCGCGCACGCGGTCGCCGTCGATGTCGAGGCCTTCGACAGTGGTGCCGTAGAGGAATTGGACGCCGAGTTTTTCGGCGGCATAGGCAGCGAGGCGCTGCGTGAATTGGCTGGAGTCGCCGGTCTGGTCGATCGGCGAATAGACGCCGCCGGCAATCTTGTCCTTGGCGCCGGCGAGGCCTGGCTCGAGCTCGACCAGCCGGTCGCGGCCGACGATCTCGATCGGCAGGCCGTGTTCGCCGAGATAGCGGTAATTGTCGCTGCCGGTATCAAAGCTCTGCTGCGAGCGGAAGAAATACAGAATGCCTTTCTTGCGCTCGTCATAGTGGATGCCGGTCTCGGCGGTGACGGCGTTGATGCAGTCGCGCGAATAGAGCGCCAGACGCAGCTTGACGTCGGTGTTGGCGCGCATGCGCTTATGCGTGCACTGGCGCAGGAAGCGCAGGCTCCAGGCGAAAAAATACGGATCGAAGCGCAGGCGCACCTTGATGCCGAGATCGTGGTTGTAGAGGCCACGCAGGAACGTTTTAAGTGCGGCGGGCGAGGCCCAGGCGGTGGCATCGCCGGGCGACACCAGGCCGGCATTCGACCGGCTGGTGCCGCGCGCCGCCGCCGGATGGCGCTCGATCACCGTCACCGCATGGCCGTCGCTGGCCAGACAATAGGCCGCCGCCGTGCCGACGACGCCGGCTCCAAGCACCGATATTTTCATTCCGCCCCCAGCGCGCTGAACCAACCTTTGCGGAGAGCCGACTTCACCCCAGAGCCGAATTCTTGCTGGTCAGGATGCGCTCCCAGGCAAGCGCATCGGCAACGATCTGGTCGAGGTTGTCGCGCTGCGGAGTCCAGCCGAGTTCGCCACGCGCCAGCTCCGAATTGGCGACGACCGCGGCGGCGTCACCGGCGCGGCGATCGCCCATCCGCACGTCGAAATCATGGCCGAAGACGCGGCGGACGCTGTCGATGACCTCGAGCACCGAATAGCCGTGGCTGTAGCCGCAATTGGCGACCAGGCTCGATCCGCCGGCACGCAGCCGCTGCAGCGCCAGCCGATGCGCCGCCGCCAGGTCGCTGACGTGGATATAGTCGCGCATGCAGGTGCCGTCCGGCGTCGGATAGTCGGTGCCGAACACCTGCATGAAGGGGCGCTTGCCGAGCGCCGTCTCGCAGGCGACCTTGATCAAATGCGTGGCACCGGGCGTCGACTGGCCGGTGCGGCCCTTCGGGTCGGCGCCGGCGACGTTGAAATAGCGCAGCGCCGTATAGCGCAACCCATGGGCAATCGCTGCGTCGCGCAGCATCCATTCGCTCATCAGCTTGGACAGGCCATAGGGCGATTCCGGCGCAAGCCGGGCATCCTCGCGCACCGGCTCCAGGCCGGCGCCGCCATAGACCGCGGCGGTCGAGGAAAAGATGAAATTGGGCACGCCTTCGCGCACCGCGGTCTCGATCAAGGTGCGCGTCTTGCAGGTGTTGTTCTCGTAATAGGCAAGCGGGTCGACGACCGATTCGGGGACCACGATCGAGCCGGCGAAATGGATGATCGCGTCGACCTTATTGTCGCGGATGATCGAGGCGACCAGTTCCCTGTCGGCGACGTCGCCGACGACGAGCTTTGCTTCCGGAGCCACCGCCCATTCAAAGCCGGTGGAAAGCCGGTCGAGGACGACGACGCTGTCACCCGTGTCCAGCAATTCCCAGACCATATGGCTACCGATATAGCCGGCCCCGCCTGTCACCAAAACCGTCATCCGCATCCTCGCTATTCATGATTTGTCGGCACTGTCTCAATCGTCGCCTTACTGGAAAACCTGCCGCCAAGCCATTAGAACCTGCGGTAACCGGTCTCATCGGCGCGTGGCATTGTCCTGAAACAAGATTGATCCACATCAAGGGAATAGGCCACGTTCCGTGGTCGTTAGGAACAGGCTCGGGGCGTGGCATTTTGACCAAAAAGGCCAGGTGGACGACGAATGGGCCAATGACTATGATCCCGCGCAAAACTGGGAAGGCGACATGAACTATCAGCGGTTTTTCGAGGAAGCGATCGACCAGCTCCATGCAGAGCGTCGCTACCGCGTCTTCGCCGACCTTGAGCGTATCGTAGGGAAATTCCCGCGCGCCATCTGGCGCGCCAATGGCCGCGCCGAGGAAATTACCGTCTGGTGCTCCAACGACTATCTCGGCATGGGCCAGCATCCCGACGTCATTGCCGCGTTCCAGAAGGCGGCAGGCAAGATGGGGTCGGGGGCCGGCGGCACCCGCAACATTTCCGGCACCAGCAACCCGCTGGTCGAGCTCGAACTGGAGCTGGCCGACCTGCACGACAAGGAAGCCGCACTGGTTTTCACCTCCGGCTTCGTTTCCAACGAGGCGTCGATCTCGACCATTGCAAAGCTGCTTCCCAATTGCCTGATCATCTCGGACGAACTCAACCACGCTTCGATGATCGAGGGCGTGCGGCGCTCGGGCGCCGAGAAGAAGATCTTCCGCCATAACGACGTCGCGCATCTCGAGAGCCTGCTGCAGGCGGCCGGCCGCGAGCGCGCCAAGCTGATCGTCTTCGAGAGCGTTTATTCGATGGACGGCGACATCGCGCCGATCAAGCAGATCGTCGATCTCGCCGAGCGTTACAATGCCATGACCTACATCGACGAGGTCCACGCCGTCGGCATGTACGGGCCGCGCGGCGGCGGCATCACCGAGCGCGAAGGGCTGGCCGACCGCATCGACATCATCGAGGGCACGCTGGCCAAGGCGTTCGGCACGCTTGGCGGCTACATCGCCGGCAACACTGCGGTGATCGACGCGGTGCGCTCCTATGCGCCGGGCTTCATCTTCACCACGGCGTTGCCGCCGGCGATTGCTGCCGCGGCAACCACCTCGATCCGCCATCTCAAGCGCTCGCAGGCCGAGCGCGATGCGCAGCTGCGTCAGGCGACACGGACCAAGCAAGTGCTGGCCGCGGCCGGCCTGCCGGTGATGGAGTCGCCTACCCACATCGTGCCGCTTCTGGTCGGCGATCCCGAGCTCTGCAAGATGGCCAGCGACCGCCTGCTTGGTGTGCACGGCATCTACATCCAGCCGATCAACTACCCGACAGTGCCGCGCGGCACCGAGCGGCTGCGCATCACGCCGACACCGTTCCATTCGGACGCGCTGATCGCCTCCCTGCAGGACGCGCTGGTCGAGACATGGGACGCATTGGGGATTCCCTACGGTTCGGCCGGCCGGCCTTCGGTGGCCAAAAGCGACCGCGTCATACCGCTGCTGGTGCCGAAGTCGGGCGGGTAACTCCGCCGTCACGGGCATCATTGCGGTAGCCGCCTATCGGTGCCGCCTCATTTTTCAGTGCTGCGATGCCTGGCGCGAACCCCAACACACCTCACACACTCTTCATCCATTTCGCCAGCCGGTGCGCGGCTTCCTCGAGCTGGTCGAGGCGGCGGTGGAAGCACAGCCTGAGGAAGGCTTCACCGCCGGGGCCGAAGGCGGTGCCGGGCGCCAGGCCGACATTGGCGCGGTCGACCATGTCGAAGGCGGCAGCGCGGGAATCGCTGATGCCGTCGACGGCGAAGAACAGATAGAATGCGCCCTGCGGCACGGTGAACCGCGCCCTGCCGGTTGCGGCGAGAATGCCGCAGACCAGGTCGCGCGCCGCGCTCGCCCGCTCCACCTGCTCGACGATGAAGGCGTCGCCTTCGTCAAGGGCGGCGACGGCGCCGCGCTGCATGAACTGCGCAACGCCGGAAGTCGAATACTGGACCAGATTCTCGAACACCTGCTGCAAGGCGGGATGGATCTTGATCCAGCCGATGCGCCAGCCGGTCATCGCCCAGTTCTTGGAAAAGGAATTGACGAACAGGATGCGGTCCTCGTCAGCCATGATGTCGATGAAGGACGGCGCGCGGCCATGGCCGTAATGAAACAGCGAGTAGATCTCGTCGGCGATGATCCACAGGCCCCTTTCGCGGGCAAGATCGAGGATCGCCTGCAGCGTCTCCTTGTCGGCCGTCCAGCCGGTCGGGTTGGACGGCGTGTTGACGAACAGTGCCTTGGTCCGCGGCGTGATCGCCGCTGCGATCTTGTCGACATCGCAGGACCAGCCATTGCCCGACTGGTCGAGCGTGACCGCGACCGGCACGGCGCCGGCCACCCCGGCGGCGGCGGCGAAGTTCGGCCATGCCGGCGACAGGTAGACGAGTTCGTCGCCCTTGCCGGCCACCGCATCGATGGCCATCTGGATGGCATGCATGCCTGAGCCGGTGACGATGAATTCCTCGTCGGCGAAAGTCTTGCCGAAATGCCTGGTGTAATAGCGGGCGAGCGCCTGCCTGAGTTCAGGAATGCCCCGCTGCCAGGTGTAGAAGGTCTCGCCGCCGGCGAGTGCCTTGGCGGCGGCATCGGTGATGAAGGCAGGCGTCGGCAGGTCGCCCTCGCCGGCCCAGAGCGGGATCATGCCGTCGCGGCCGCGGCCACGGTTCATGACGGCGACAATGCCGCTTTCAGGCGCCGCCCGCGCTTCGGCGCGCAGAGTATCGATCAGGGTCATGGATGGGTCCGTTTTCGTTTGCTCGACTGCTAGCGTGTTTCAGGGCGGACGAAAACAGAAAACCCCGGCCGCAAGCGACCGGGGTTTTGGTCCAGAAAGTTTCTCGCAGGCGCTATTTTCTGGCGAGGAGATCGCGAATTTCTGTGAGCAGCGCGACGTCGGCTGGCGGCGGAACGGCCGGGGCAGCCGGTTTTTCGCGCTCCAGCCGCTGGCGCAGATTGTTCACCGCCTTGATCATGAGGAAGATGATGAAAGCGAGGATAAGGAAGTTCAGCGCCACGGTGATGAAGCTGCCATAGGCGAAGACAGCGCCCTGTTTCTTTGCATCGGCCAGCGAGGTTGCATTCACCGCAGAAGACAGAGGTACGAAGTAGTTGTTGAAGTCCAGTCCCCCGAAGATCGCGCCAACAATCGGCATGATGATGTCGTCGACCAGCGAGGTGACGATCTTGCCGAAGGCAGCGCCAATGATGACGGCGACGGCCAGGTCCATCACATTGCCTCTGGAAATGAATTCCTGAAACTCTTTCAGCATTCGACTCCTCCTTGTCCTGACCGGCCGTTCTGCCGTCCGCTCCTCCGGCATCGACCGGCAGGCAGAATAGCAAAAACCTGCGGTTGCAACAGGAACAAAAGCCGGTCTCAGCCGGTCACGATTGCCCGGCGCAGCCGATATAATACGCCGAAAGCCGCGATGGACTCGATCGCGAAGCTGTGATTGCGTCTGCAAGGCCGGATGAAAAAAGCCGGTGCAGGGAGGAAGTTCGAGGCGTGCAGGGCTGGTTCATCGTCATCATCGCGATCGCCTACGTGACGTTGCTGTTCGTCATCGCCAGCCTGGGCGACCGCCGCTCGACTTCATCCGGGCCCGGCCGCGCCCGGCCCTTCATCTATGCGCTCAGCCTCGCCATCTACTGCACCTCCTGGACCTTCTTCGGCTCGGTCGGGCTGTCCTCCGAGCGCGGACTTGAGTTCCTCGGCATCTATATCGGACCGATCCTGGTGTTCGTGTTCGGCTTTCCGCTGCTGCAGCGCATCGTAAGGCTGGCCAAGACCGAGAAGATCACCTCGATCGCCGACTTTCTCGGTGCCCGCTACGGCAAGAGCTTCGCTGTCGCGGCGATCGCCACGCTGATCGCGACCATCGGCGCCGTGCCCTATATCGCGCTGCAATTGAAGGCGATCTCCGGCTCGGTCAGCCTGATGGTCGAGCACTATACCGGCTCGCCCCCGTCGTTCGATCCGTTCGTCAGCGACATCTCGCTGGTCGTGGCCATGCTGCTGGCGCTGTTTGCGGTGCTGTTCGGCACGCGCCATGCGGATGCCACTGAGCACCAGGACGGGCTGGTGCTGGCGGTGGCGGTCGAAACCGTGGTCAAGCTCGCCGCCTTCCTGGCGATCGGCCTGATGGTCACGTTTCTGATATTCGGCGGGCCAGGCGATATGTTCGACCGGCTCGCCGAAAACACGCAAGTGCGCCAGGCGATGGGCTACAACACCTCGCTCGCCACCTGGCTGGTGCTGACATGCCTGAGCGGCTTTGCCATCCTCATGCTGCCACGCCAGTTCTACGTCACCATCGTCGAAAACCGCAGCGAGGCCGAGCTGCGCACCGCGACATGGGTGTTTCCGCTCTATCTGGTGGCAATCAACCTGTTCGTGCTGCCGATCGCGCTGGCCGGCCTGGAACTGGTCGGCACCAGGACCAGCAGCGACCTCTACGTGCTGTCGCTACCGCTGTTCAGCGGCCACGACGTGCTGGCCATGGCGGCCTTCATCGGCGGCCTGTCGGCGGCGACCGCAATGGTGATCGTCGAAAGCGTCGCACTGTCGATCATGATCTCCAACGACCTGATCATCCCGCTGTTCGTGAGGCGATTGCTGCGGACCACGACCTCAGAAAGCGAGGACTGGTCGACGCTCATCTTGAATGTGCGGCGGGCAGCGATCTTCATCATGCTGTTCATCGCCTTCCTCTACTACCGCGAGAGCACCAACAGCGCGCGGCTGTCCTCGATCGGCCTGATGTCGTTCGCGGCTATCGCGCAGTTCGCGCCAGCAATGATCGGCGGCCTGGTCTGGCGCGGCGCCAACGGCCGGGGTGCCGCACTTGGCATGGTCGCCGGCATCGTCGTCTGGAGCTACACCCTGCTGCTTCCCTCGCTCGTCGCGCCCGATACCGGCATCCTCGTTCACGGCCTGTTCGGCTTCGATGCATTGCGGCCGCAGGCTCTTTTCGGCACCGTTGCCGAGCCGCTGAA
This sequence comes from Mesorhizobium sp. ISC25, assembly GCF_042295465.1. Classification (NCBI taxonomy): domain Bacteria; kingdom Pseudomonadati; phylum Pseudomonadota; class Alphaproteobacteria; order Hyphomicrobiales; family Phyllobacteriaceae; genus Mesorhizobium; species Mesorhizobium sp. ISC25. The sequence goes on from NZ_CP135441.1 coordinate 3,485,715, forward strand.
CCATGGTGTGCTGTGGAGCCTGTCGATCAACACGCTGTTTTTTGTGTTCGGCTCACTGTCGCGCGCGTCGGTGCCGCTGGAACGCATCCAGGCATCGATCTTCGTGCCGCGCGAGGCGGGGCCGCTGCCCAGCCTGCGCCGCTTCCGCACCACCACCACCGTCAACGACCTGAAGGACACGATTGCGCGCTATCTCGGTGTCGAACGCACCGAGCGGTCCTTCCAGTCGTTCGAGAAGAGCAGCGGCACTTCACTGCACGGCAACGAACAGGCCAGCATGGATGTCATCCGCTTCTCCGAGCAGCTTCTGGCCAGTGCCGTCGGCTCATCCTCGGCGCGGCTGATCCTGTCGCTGCTGTTGCGCCGCAACGACCGCGAATCCAAGGACGCCTTCCGCCTGCTCGACGATGCCACCGAGGCGCTGCAGCACAATCGCGACCTGCTGCAGATCGCGCTCGACCAGATGGAACAGGGAATCACCGTCTTCGACCGCGATTTCCGGTTGATCTGCTGGAACCGCCAGTACCGGGCGCTGTTCGACCTGCCCGACGAGATGGGCCAGGTCGGCGTCTCGCTTGATCGTATCCTGCGCCACCTTGCCGAGCGCGGCGATATACCGGCAGACCAGCGTGTCAGCATGCTGAACCGCCTGACCAGCTTCGTCAGCCCCTGGCAGATGGAGTTGAAGACCAGCGGGCGCATCCTGGAATTGCGCTCCAATCCGATGCCGGACGGCGGCATCGTCGCCACCTATGCCGACATTTCCGGACGCGTCGAACAGGATCTGGCGCTGAAGCGTGCCAACGAATCACTGGAACAGCGAGTGAAGAGCCGCACCGCCGAGCTCACCCGCGTCAACGAGGAGCTGGCGCAGGCGCAGATGCTGGCCGAAGAGGCCAATCTCGGCAAGACCCGCTTTCTCGCTGCCGCCGGCCACGACATCCTGCAGCCGCTGAACGCCGCCCGCCTCTATTGCTCGTCGCTGATCGAGAAGACCGGCAAGGGGCCTGCCGGCAAGGCGGCGATGAACATCGAATCGTCGCTGGAATCGGTCGAGACCATCCTCGGTGCGGTGCTCGACATTTCGCGTCTCGATGCCGGCGCGATGAAGCCGGACGATACGAGCTTCGGCCTGGACGGGCTGCTGCGCCAGATCGGCAACGACTTCCGGCCGCTTGCCGCCGAAAAGAAGCTCGAACTCTCGATCATGCAGTCGTCGCTCAGCGTGATGACGGATCGAAATCTGCTGCGCCGGCTGATCCAGAACCTGGTCTCCAATGCCATCAAGTATACGCGCCATGGCCGCATCCTGGTCGGCGTGCGGCGGCGCGGCGAACTGGCCGAGATTCAGGTTATCGACACGGGCATCGGCATTGCCGGCGACAAGCTCAACACCGTGTTCCGCGAATTCACCCGGCTCGACGAGGGCATGCGCGAGGCGGAAGGCCTCGGCCTGGGGCTCTCCATCGTCGACCGCATCGCCCGCGTCCTACGCCTCGAAATCCGGATCTTCTCCAATCCCGGCAGGGGCACGCGCTTTTCCGTGCTGCTGCCGGTGGCGGCCGTGCAGGCACCGCGGCGCGAGGCAGAGGCGAAGCCGCCTGCCCGCGCTACGACCTCGCTTGCCGGGCTCAATGTGCTCTGCGTCGACAACGACGCCCGCATCCTCGACGGCATGCGGCTGCTGCTCGAGGGCTGGGGCTGCAGCGTCGACACGCTTTCCGGCGCGGAGGATCTCGAGAGGTCCGGCATGCATCGGCCGGACATCGTGCTTGCCGACTATCATCTCGACGACAAGACCGGCCTCGAATTGATCGCCCAGTTGCGTGCGATCCATGGCGAGGACCTGCCGGCCGTGCTGGTCACCGCCGACCGCTCCAGCGAGGTTCGCGCCGCCGCCGGCAGGCTCGACGTACCGGTGATCGGCAAACCGCTGAAACCGGCGATGCTGCGCTCGATGATGGCTAGGGTCAGGCCGCTAGCGCCGGCGGCCGAATAGGGAAGTACTCTTTTTGACCATGATCTTGTCCGAAAACCGGTTTCCATTTTTTGCTGCGCCGACTTTCGGTTCGGGATCATGGTCTAGCCGGCGGCCTGCAGTGGGTCGCTGCCGATCTTGGACAAAAGGATGACCGCCTGGGTGCGGCTGTCGACGCCGAGTTTCTGCAGGATGGCCGAGACATGCGCCTTGATCGTCGCTTCGGAGACCCCGAGTTCATAGGCGATCTGCTTGTTGAGCAGCCCTTCCGCCAGCATGCCAAGCACACGCGTCTGCTGTGGCGTCAGCGCCTGTAGGCGCTTGATCAGGTCGGAAATCTCGGGATCGCGCTCGACGCCGAGATCGACCCCGGCGGGTGCCGCGATATCACCTGCGAGCACCGACTGCACCGCATTGCGGATCTCTTCCATGCTGGCCGACTTGGAGATGAAGCCCGAGGCGCCGAGGTCGAGCGCGCGCCGGATCGTCACCGGATCGTCATGCGCCGAGACCACCATCATCGGCACCGCCGGATGAATGCCGCGCAGCGAGATCAGGCCGGAAAGACCGCTTGCGCCCGGCATCGACAGATCGAGCAGGACCAGATCGACATCCTCATTGGCCAGGACCAGCGCCTTGGCGCTTTCGAAATCGCCGGCTTCGTGAATGGCGGCAACATCCCCGATGCCCGCGAGTGCCTCCCTCAATGCACCGCGAAAAAGCGGGTGATCGTCGGCAATGACGAATGTGTAGCCCAACGGTGATATCCCTCCCCGAATCCCGTTGGCGATTTTCCGCCTTGCAGGATCTGAACGATTATAACGCTATGCCTGCTGTTCGGCGTGGCCGGCTTGCTATTCCCGCCCCAGGTCTTTTTTGCGAATTGGCCTATGTCTTTTGCGAATTGGGCTTGGCGCCGTCTTCGTCCTTGTCCATGTCCTTGACGATATCCATGAAGCTGCGCAGGAAGCGCTCCATGTAGCCCATCGTCTTGTTGAAATCCTCCTCGCTGGGCAAAGTCGATTCGAAACGCGCGGCAAGCGAATTTTCGAGCTTGGCGACGCGTTCGTCGAGCGCCTTCACCGAATTTTGCAGCCGGTCGACCTGATCCTGGAAGGCGGCACGTTCGTCGGCCGCCGTCTTGCAGACGAGCTGACCGGAGCGCTCCTCGCAGAGCGACATGGCGCCGGTTTGCGTATCCATGCGGACATAGCCATTGGCCGATTTTTCCAACCGGTAGCGATCGGCTTCCTCGGAAAAGGCCGACGCCGCGACAAGCGAGACCAGTGCTGCGGGGATCAAGATGTGTTTCAGACGCATGTTTTCCTCCATGGCCCAGTTGGCGCAATCTATCATATGTTTGCGCCTGAAATGGGGAAGAGTTCGGAGCCTGCGAAACCCGCTTGCCCCTTCCCCGCATGGCCTGTTCGGACTATAGCGCAACCATGTCCGAGATCATCTACAAGATAGTTCCCGAGGCGCTGTGGCGCGAGGCTGAAAGAGAAGGCCGCTTCGCCCGCGCGCCTATCGACGTCGCCGACGGCTTCATCCATTTTTCCACCGCCGGGCAGGTTCGGGAAACGGCAGCAAAACATTTCGCCGGCCAGGCCGGTTTGCTGCTGGTTGCCATTGACAGCGCGCGCCTCGGCGATGCGCTGATATATGAGGTCTCGCGCGGCGGCGCCTTGTTCCCGCATCTCTACGGCGCGCTCGGCCTCGATGCGGTCGTTTCGGTGCAGGCATTGCCGCTCGGCGCCGACGGCCGGCATGAATTCCCGGCGCTGGAGGCCGAATGAGCGCGCTCGGCCGGATCGGCCAGAAACTGCTGTTCACGCTCGATCCGGAAACCGCGCATGGGCTGTCGATTGCCGCGCTGAGATGCGGCCTGCCGGTCGCCGGTCGTCCGCCGCAGGACAACAGGCTAAAGGTCAGTCTTTGCGGGCTCGATTTCCCGAACCCGCTCGGCATGGCCGCGGGTTACGACAAGAATGCCGAAGTGCCGGACGCGCTGCTCGGCCTCGGCTTCGGCTTCGCCGAGGTCGGCACGATCACACCGCTGCCGCAGACGGGCAATCCGAAGCCGCGCATCTTCCGGCTGCCTTCGGACGGGGCAGTGATCAACCGGCTGGGTTTCAACAATGAAGGCCACGCCGCCGCGGAAAAGCGCCTCGCCGCCCGCAAGGGCCGCGCCGGCATCGTCGGGATCAACATCGGCGCCAACAAGGACAGCGCCGACCGCGTCAGTGACTATGAGCGCGGCGTGATCCGGTTCGCGCGATATGCCAGCTATCTGACGATCAACATCTCCTCGCCGAACACGCCGGGCCTGCGCAACATGCAAGAGCGCGAACAGCTTGGCGAGCTCCTGTCGAGGGTCATGGCCGCGCGTGCGGCGGCACCGGCAAAACCGCCCGTCTTCCTCAAGATCGCGCCGGACCTGGTCGAGGCCGAGCTGGAGGACATTACCGCCGAGGTCACTGAGAAGCAGATGGACGGCGTCATCGTCTCCAACACCACGATCGCGCGGGCCGGCCTGAGCAGCGCCGGCTTTGCCGGCGAGACCGGCGGCCTTTCGGGGAAACCCTTGTTCGAGCGCTCGACCATCGTGCTGGCAAGGATGCGAAAACTGCTTGGCCCGGGTCCCACCATCATCGGCGTCGGCGGCGTCGATTCCGCCGAGACGGCGCTGGAAAAGATCCGTGCCGGCGCCGATCTCGTCCAGCTCTATACCGGCATGATCTATGCCGGTCCTGCGCTGCCGGGGCGCATTCTTTCCGGCATGGCCCGTTTCATGGACAGTCAAGGGCTGAAGTCGCTGCGCGAGCTTCGCGACAGCCGGCTCGATCGCTGGGCGGCGAAACCGCTTTAGCGATCAGTTAAACGCCGTGCGCACCCGCAGCCGCAATATGGCAAGCAGGCTGAAGCCGCGCACCAGCAGGAAGACATGCAGCGCCGCCCACAGGCCGTGATTGCCGAACGCCGGCGCCAGGATCAGCAACGCTGCGCTGAACGCCAGGAACGACAACAGCATCATGTTGCGCATGTCGCGCGACCATGTCGCGCCGATGAACACTCCGTCCATCTCGAAAGCCAGCGCGCCGCTGAGCGCGGTGAACGCCGCCCAGGGCAGGTAGATATCGGCAATGGCGCGGACGTCTGTCGAGGTCGTGATCAGGGCGACCAGACCGGTGCCCTCCAGCAACAAGAAGAGCGTCGCCGCGCCGGCCAGCCCGAGCCCCCAAAACAGCGTCAGCCGCACCGCCTGGTAAAACGCCGTGGCGGCACGGGCGCCGATGGCGCGCCCGGCGAGCTGTTCGGCGGCGGTGGCGAATCCATCGAGGAAATAGCCGGCAATCAGGAAGAGGTTCATCAGCACGGCGTTGGCGGCCAGCGTCAGCGTGCCGAATTGCGCGCCTTGGCGCGTGAACAGCGCGAAGGCGGCGAGCAGCGAAAAGGAGCGGATCATGATATCGCGGTTGAGCGACATCATGCGCAGGAATGCCGGCCAATCGAGCACGCGATGGCGCGGCAGCCTGGGTGCCGCCCAGAAGCGCCGGCCGACGATGGCGAGACCAAGCAGCATGGCGACGAACTCACCGGTGAGCGTCGCCCACGCGACGCCGGCTACGCCCCAGCCGAGCTCCAGGCCTAACAGGAAGCACAGTACGATATTGATGCCGTTCAGCACTAGCTGCAGCATCAGCCCGAGCCCGCCCTCGCCGCGCCCTAGCACGTAGCCAAGGATGGCGTAATTGATCAGCGAGAATGGTGCTGCGAGCATCCTGATGCGGATATAGACGTCCATCGCCGCGCCGACGCGCGGCTCGGCGCCGATGAACCATTGCCCGGCAGCCGAAACCAGGGGCGCAAGTGCGGCAAACACGATGCCGGCGACGACCGCGATCAGCACGGCGCGCCAGAACACCGCCTGCTCCTCCAGCGCATCGCCGCGCCCGAAGGCCTGGGCGACGAGGCCGGTGGTGCCGGAGCGCAGGAAGTTGAAGGTGGTGAAGACGACGTCGAAGATCAGGGCGCCGGCGGCCAGGCCGCCGAGAAGGGCGGCGTCGCCGAACTGTCCAACCACCGCCGTGTCGACAATTCCGAGCAACGGCGTCGTCAGATAGGCAAGCGTCATCGGCACGGCGATGGCGAGCACCGAGCGGTTGGTGACGATGAAGGCCCTGGCTTCGGTGGCGTGGACTTCGGTGGGTAAAGCCTGCTCCAAACGCGTGTTGCTTCCTGTTGCGGCTTGATCGGCTAGCCGATGTGCCCCAGTTTGCGGACCTCGCGCAACCATCCATCCCGGCATGGTCAACCGAAAACCCGCCTCTGGCGCACCGGCCGTCCCATGCCCTTGCAGATCGTTCATAATCCCGATTACGACGCCGGTTTCGCCGTCAACCACCGCTTCCCGATGAGCAAATATCCGCTGCTGATGGAAGCCTTGCGGGCACGCGGTCTGGCGCGGCCCGAAGCACTCAACATGCCACAGGCGGCGCGGCCATCATGGCTGAAGCTTGCCCACGCTGCAGACTATGTCGACCATGTGCTAGCCTGCGACGTGCCGGTGAGGATCGAGCGCGAGATCGGTTTCCCTATTGGACAGCGGGTTTCGCTGAGGGCGCAGCTCGCCACGGGCGGCACGGTGCTGGCAGCCCGGCTGGCCTTGCTGAACGGCATCGCCTGCAACACGGCCGGCGGCAGTCATCATGCACGGCGCGCGCAAGGTGCGGGCTTCTGCACCTTCAATGACGTAGCCATAGCTGCGCTGGTGCTGCTCGCCGAAGCTGCTGTCCAAAACATCCTGGTCGTCGACCTCGACGTGCATCAGGGCGACGGCACGGCCGACATCCTGGGCGACGAGCCGCGCGTGTTTACCTTCTCCATGCATGGCGACCGCAACTACCCCGCGCGCAAGATCGCCTCCGATCTCGACATCGCCCTGCCCGACGGAACCGGCGATGCGGCCTATCTGGAGCGGCTCGGCGCTATCCTGCCGGAGCTGTCGGCGCGAAGACGCTGGGACCTCGTCTTCTACAATGCCGGGGTCGACGTCCATGCCGAGGACCGGCTCGGCAGGTTGTCGCTCACGGATGACGGGCTGCGCGCCCGCGACGATATGGTGATCCGCCATTTCCGCACGCTTGGCATACCGGTGTGCGGCGTTATCGGCGGCGGCTATTCGACGGATGTCGCAGCACTTGCCGCACGGCACGCCATCCTGTTCGAGGTGGCTGCGGGCTACGCCTGAAATTCACTTCCGGTAGTTAGCGATTCTGAGCAGGATGAAGGCCGGCACGACGATCGCGGCGCCGAGCAGGATGTAGCCGAGGAAGCGGTCGATGGCGTGGAAGCCCAGGTTCCAGAGATCGATGAAGAACTTGCGGATGCCGTAAAGCACGTCCATCGGCGACCAGCCGAAGGCGTTCATGACCAGGCCGACGAGGAACGACACCACGAGCAGCTTCAAGATCACCCGGAGCGGCGTATCGCCGAGAAAGCGGTTCAGTGCGGACAAGGCCTGTCTCCACAGTCGAGTGCCGCGATTCGGCACATGCCCAGAAATACGCAGTTGACCGCCCGGCATCAAGCCGAGCCCTCAAACCGGATTGCGCATCGGCGCCGGGCCATGATATCGGAAGAACAGCGCGGGTATGATGTAATGGTAGCTTGTCAGCTTCCCAAGCTGAACGCGCGGGTTCGATTCCCGCTACCCGCTCCAGCTTCTGCCCCGGTGCGTTGCACTTGTTTTGGCCAGGCTGAAAACCAGCGAAATTCACAGCCAGTTTTTTTGCAGCCCGGCTGGCCGCCTTTCATCTGTTCGGCCGATGTGCCAGCTCGTGGAATATCTCACATTGAGGGTCGGCGGGGCCTCGAATGACCCCAACCGGAAATGTCTACCCTTGGCCCGCTGGCTCTGCTGGCGGGCTTTTTTTGAGCACCACGCGGTATTGCCAACGTGCACCGGCGCCGCTCAGGCGGGCCTGTCTGGTCGTCTGGCCGGCCACGGGATGCGCCCCGCTACCCGCTCCAACCCTCAGCCCACCTCTCGCAAAATAAAATCGTGCAGCATCTTGGCTGCCGGTGACAGCGCTCGGTTCTTCACCGTGATCAGGCTGTAGGGCCTGACCTCGATGTCGAACTCGGTCTGGACAACATCGATGGCGCCGGCCAGGCCTTCCGGGTTCTGGATGAACTTCGCGACCTGGATCGACACCGGCGCGATGGCGTCGGATTGCGCGACCATGACCAGAGTCAATAGCAGCGAACTGGTGTTGAGGATGCGGTCCGGCAGCGCGATGTTGCGGTTCAAAAAGTTGCTTTCCATCGCCTGGCGCAGCGGCGAACCGCCCGACTGGAAGACCCAGTCATAGGCGGCGGTGTCTTCCAGCCGCACCGCCTTGGCCTTGGTCAGCGGGTGGCCGCGGCGCACGATCAGGCAGGCCTTCTCGACGCCGATGACGCGGGCTTCGAACAGCCGCGGATTGAGGTCGTCGGGAATGCGGGCGATGATGAAATCGTGGCGGGAGGCGATCAGCTCGCGCGCCAGCACGTTCGAGGTCTCGACCTGCATGGTGATTTCGATGCGCGGATAGAGGCGCCGGATCTCGCGGATCGCCGGCACCGCCAGCTCGATCGCCGGTGCTGTCACCGCGCCCAGGAACACCGAGCCGCCCTTGCCCGCCTTGAGCTCGAAAATCTCGCGGTCGACCTCGCGCATCTCGAGCAGGATCGATCGCGCGCGCCGTGCCAACGCCTTGCCATAGGGTGTCAGCGTGATGCCGCGCGGCAGCCTTTCGCAGAGCTTGACGTCGAGCACCGCCTCCATCTCGGCGATCATGCGCGAGGCCGCCGGCTGCGAGATGTTCATGACCTGGGCCGCGGCGCTGACCCGGCCGTGCTCGTCGAGGGCTGCGATCATGCGCATGTGACGCAGGCTCAAGCCGCTGCGCAGCAAGGTTCCGCCATCACCCGGGATTTCATCGTAACCGGCTGATATTCCGCCAGGATTTCGCAGCGCCGCCATGATTTTCCCTACTTATGTACCCGGCGCCCCGGCTGATCATCCGGCAGCCTCGCCACTAGCTTTAGCCATATCGGTTTCGATATAGCAACCATCAAAGATCGCATTTGACAGTTATGTCAAAGCGACACACCCTTCGCGCGTCCTGAGACTTGACGGGTTGGTGACGAGGGAAAACTCGTATCGATTGAAACCAGAGTCTCGGGGCCGATTGGGAGGATACCGGAGATCGATTGACGGCAGCGGCGCGTTTGGCGCTCCTGCACGATTGCGCGGCCCACGAAACCCAAGGGTACGCGTCCATCAACCAGGGAGAGTTAATGTGAAGATTATCAAGACACTGGCCGCCGTCGCGGCCTTAGGCATCGCGGCTATGACGCTGCCGGCGCAGGCGGGCGAAGGCCTGATCGGCGTGCTGATGCCCACCAAGACCTCGCAGCGCTGGATCAACGACGGCGACGCCGTCAAGTCCCAGCTCGAGGCTCTGGGCTACACTGTCGACCTGCAATACGCACAGGACGACATTCCGAACCAGCTCAGCCAGCTGGAAAACGAAATCACCAAGGGCCCGAAGGCGCTGATCATCGCTTCGATCGACGGCACCACGATGGGCGATGCGCTGCAGAAGGCGAATGACGCCGGCGTCGTCGTCGTCGCTTACGACCGCCTGATCAAGAAGACGCCAAATGTCGACTACTACACCACCTTCGACAATTTCGGCGTCGGCGTCATCCAGGCCAAATCGCTGCTCAAGGGCCTCGGCTATCCCGAGAAGAAGGGTCCGTTCAACATCGAGCTGTTCGGCGGTTCTCCGGACGACAACAATGCGTTCTTCTTCTATAACGGCGCCATGTCGGTTCTTCAGCCGCTGATCGACGACAAGACCCTCGTCGTGAAGTCCGGCCAGATGGGCATGGACAAGGTCGGCACGCTGCGCTGGCTGGCGGCAACCGCCCAGGCCCGCATGGACAATCTGCTCTCCGCCAACTACTCGGACGGCAGCCGCGTCGATGGCGTGCTCTCGCCCTATGACGGCCTGTCGCGCGGCATCATCGCTTCGCTGCGCGCCGTAGGCTACGGCACTGCCGATCAGCCATGGCCGGTCGTCACCGGACAGGACGCCGAGACCGCTTCGGTCAAAGCGATCATTGCCGGCGAACAGTATTCGACCGTGTTCAAGGACACCCGCGAACTCGCCAAGGCGACGGTCGAACTCGTCGACAAGGTGCTCTCGGGCGGCAAGCCGGAAGGCCTCGACACCACGACCTACAACAACGACGTCAAGGTCGTTCCCTCGATCCTGTTGACGCCGCATGACGTCGACAAGTCGAACTACCAGGCCCTGGTGGTCGACTCCGGCTACATCAAGGCCGAAGAACTGAAGTAATCGCGGTTACAAAGCCTGGGGTCCTGCGCAGGCAGGGCCCCTTTTCGTTGGCGAGCCAGCCCGGTATTGTTTGCGGACCTCGCAGGAGTGGTATTCTCAATGGCATCGACGATTTTGGAGATGCGCGACATCACCAAGACGTTTCCCGGCGTCAAGGCGCTGTCGAACGTCAAGCTCATGGTCGAGGAAGGCGAGATCCATGCCGTGGTCGGCGAGAACGGCGCCGGCAAGTCGACGCTGATGAAGGTGCTGTCGGGCGTGTATCCGTCCGGCACCTATGACGGCCAGATCATCTATCGCGGCGATGAGTGCCATTTCAAAGGCATCCATGACAGCGAACGCAAGGGCATCGTCATCATCCACCAGGAGCTTGCGCTGGTGCCGATGCTGTCGATCGCCGAAAACATCTTCCTCGGCAACGAGCAGGCCAGATATGGCGTCATCGACTGGAACGCCAACGAGACGCGCACCAGCGCCCTGCTCAAGAAGGTCGGCCTCAAGGAAGACCCCAACACGCTGATCACCAATATCGGCGTCGGCAAGCAGCAGCTGGTCGAGATCGCCAAGGCGCTCAGCAAGGAAGTGAAGTTGCTCATTCTGGACGAGCCAACGGCGAGCTTGTCCGAAAAGGACAGCCAGGCGCTGCTCGATCTGCTGCTCGAATTCAAGCGGCAGGGCATCACTTCGATCCTCATCTCACACAAGCTCAACGAGGTGAACCGGGTCGCCGACAAGGTCACCATCATCCGTGACGGCCGGACCATCGAGACGCTGACCAAGAAGGACATCTCGGAGGACCGCATCATCACCTCGATGGTCGGCCGTTCGCTCGACGACCGCTATCCGCCGCGCGAGCCGAAGATCGGCGAGACCGTTCTCGAAGTGAAAAACTGGTCGGTCTACCACCCCATCCATGCCGAGCGGCAGGTCATCAAGGGTATCAACCTCAACGCCCGCAAGGGCGAAGTGGTCGGCATTGCCGGGCTGATGGGCGCCGGCCGGACCGAGTTTGCCATGAGCCTGTTCGGCCGGTCCTATGGCCGTCGCATCACCGGCGAGGCGTTCCTTAACGGCAAGCCGATCGATGTCTCTTCGGTGAGTAAGGCGGTGGAACACGGCATCGCTTACGTTACCGAGGACCGCAAGACCTACGGTCTCAACTTGATCGACCATATCAAGCACAACATCACGCTGGCCAACCTGCCCGGCGTGTCGCGCCACGGCGTGATCGACGATTTGCGCGAGCTTTCGGTCGCCAATGATTATCGCGGCAGGACCAATATCCGCGCCTCGAGCGTCTACCAGATGACCGGCAACCTTTCTGGCGGAAATCAACAGAAGGTGGTGCTGTCGAAATGGCTGTTCGCCAATCCGGAAGTGCTGATCCTCGACGAGCCGACACGCGGTATCGACGTCGGCGCCAAGTATGAAATCTATACGATCATTGCGCGTCTCGCCTCCGAGGGTAAGGCAATCATCGTCATCTCGTCGGAAATGCCCGAACTGCTCGGCATCACCGACCGCATTTACGTCATGAACGAAGGACGCATCGTCGGCGAAATGGCGGCAAGCGACGCCAGCCAGGAAAAGATAATGCGCGCCATCGTCCGCGGAGAAGGAAAAGCATCATGACCACCGAAAGCGCTCCCGGGCCGCAGACCGGCGTTGCCCAGGACCTACAACAGGGACCTCGCATTGCCGTCTCGGCGCTGGTCACCAACCTGCGCGAATACGGGTTGGTGCTGGCGTTGATCGCAATCATGGTGTTCTTCCAGTTCACCACGTCCGGAACGCTGTTCAAGCCGGTGAACCTCAGCAATCTGGTTCAGCAGAACAGCTTCATCATCGTGATGGCGCTGGGCATGCTTCTGGTGATCGTTTCGGGCCATATCGATCTCAGCGTCGGCTCCGTCGCCGGCTTCATCGGCGCGCTGGCGGCGATGATGATGGTCATCTGGCCGCTTGGCCCATTGAGCAATCCGCTGGTGGTGTCGATCATCTGCCTGATCGTGGGTGGCGCGATCGGCGCGGCACAAGGCTACTGGATTGCCTATCATCGAATACCGAGCTTCATCGTCACACTGGCGGGCATGCTGATCTTCCGCGGCATCTGCCAGGCGCTGCTGGGTGGCGGGTCTTCCGTGGGGCCGCTCCCCGTCGGCTTCAAGGCGCTCAGTTCCGGCTTTATTCCGGACCTGATCGGCCCATTGACGCTGATACCGCCAACCGTCAACGCCGCCGGCAAAACCATTGTCGGCAGCGGCCTGACGCTGCACCTGACGACGATCGTGATCGGCCTCGTCGCCGTGCTCGCCTATGCCTATTTCGGACTCAGGGCACGGCGCACCCGCGAGAAGCATGGCTACGAAGCCGAGCCCTTCTCGCTGTTCGTCGTCAAGACCCTGGTGATCAGCGCGCTGGCGCTGTTTCTCGTCTACCAATTCGCCACCTACAGGGGTCTCCCCATCGTTCTCATGGTGATGGGCGTGCTGATCGCGTTGTTCGTCTTCGTTACCAAACGCATGACGATCGGCCGTCGCATCTATGCGATGGGCGGCAATGCCAAGGCAGCCCAGCTATCGGGCATCAAGACCGAACGGCTGACGTTGATGGTGTTCATCAATATGGGCGTGCTGTCGGCACTCGGCGGCCTGATTATCGCTGCGCGCCTGGGGCAGGCCGTGCCGGCGGCGGGCCTCGGCAGCGAGCTTGACGTCATCGCCGCGGTGTTCATCGGTGGCGCTTCGGCGATGGGCGGTGTCGGCCAGGTCATCGGCGCGGTGGTCGGCGGCTTTATCATGGGCGTCATGAACAACGGCATGTCGATCATGGGCGTCAATGTCGACTGGCAGCAGGTGGTCAAAGGCCTGGTGCTGCTCGGCGCCGTCGTCTTCGACGTCTATAACAAGAACAAGGCTTGAGAGGCAACCAGGAGGCATACGGGTCACATCGCGGCGCTGCCGGGCGACGCGAAAAAGTCCCCCGAAGGACCTGATCCGCGAGCGCAATCCGGACGAAGAATTTCAACCGAGGCGCGGACAGGGTCCGGGCCGCGCAGGGTAGGGTTTGCCGAGAAAGGCAGGCCAGCCCGCAATTCAGAGAGGGTTACCATGCTGATCTCACAGATCCTCGACGACGCCGAGACGATCCGCGTCGTTGCCCGCAACGGCGGCAAGACCCGCGTCATCAACGGCGCCCGCAGCGTCTATTCGCTGGCGATGGAGGCCGCGCGCACCGGGAGCGGGCTTGTCGCCCTGATCGAGCGCAAGGGCTTCGGCGAAACCGTCGATCTCGACGCAGCCTACAAGAAGGGACGGCTGCTGTCGCCGATCAACCATCCCGATCCGGCGCATCTCCATCTCACCGGCACCGGGCTGACGCATCTCGGCTCCGCCGCGACCCGCGATTCCATGCATAAGAAGCTCAGCACGGACGGCGAGGAACAGCTGACCGATTCCATGAAGATGTTCCGCATGGGGCTTGAGGGCGGCAAGCCGGCGAAGGGCCAGACCGGCGTGCAGCCGGAATGGTTCTACAAGGGCAACGGCACCATGGCAGTAGCGCCCGGGGCGGCGCTTATGTCACCGGCCTTCGCCCAGGATGCCGGCGAGGAGCCGGAAATCGCCGGTATTTATGTGATCGGCGACGACGGCGCCCCGTTCCGCGTCGGCTTCACGCTGTCTAACGAGTTTTCCGACCACGTCACCGAGCGCGTGAACTATCTCTTTCTTGCCCATTCCAAGCTGCGCAACGCTTCGTTCGGGCCGGAGATCCTGATCGGCGATCTGCCCTCCGATATCCGCGGCGCTTCACGCATCCTGCGCGACGGCAAGCTGCTTTGGGAAAAGCCGTTCCTGTCGGGCGAGGCGAACATGTCGCACACCATTGGCAATCTCGAGCATCACCACTTCAAATACTCGGCCTTCCGCCAGCCGGGCGACGTGCATGTGCACATGTTCGGCACAGCGACGCTGTCCTTCGCCGACGGCATCAGGACCGAGGCCGGCGACGTGTTCGAAATCGAGGCCCAGGATTTCGGCCTGCCGCTGCGCAACCCGCTTGAAATCGAGCAGCCGGTGAAGGTGGCGGTGAAGGCGTTGTAAACTGGTGACAGAATTCAGGGGCGAAAGATGAACGGCCTGCGGATTGGCACTGTGTTCGTAAGTTTAGTCCTGTTCCTCGCCTATTTCTCCCCAGCGGCTTATAGCGCCGGACAATGCAGCGCAAAATCCTATCGCGAAGCCCGGATGTCGATGACTAACCGGCTTTTGGCCACCGGCTACTCGAAATCGCAAGTGAGCTTTCTGATGCGTAACGCGGATCGCATGACGTCCGCACTCCGCGCTGACAGAATGAACGACAATGGCAGAGCCTGCGGTATCGACTCCGCCAGAGCCCATGTGCTGGGATGTCTCGGCAAGCAGTTGTTCCCCTTGCAGTCCAGCTCAAGCGCCTCACTTGACGACGAGAAGCAAACCAGAGGATTTTGGGGGAAGAAGCGATTGGCAGTGCGAGAACTGCTCTTTATCGGTCAGTTTCATGGCTGCCTTGGCGCCGCGAAAGAATATCTGTTTCGCGGCTGACGGCTTGTTCGCGGCTGACGGCTTGCGAACAAGATCAGCGCGCGGCGCGGAAATGCTTGGACAGTTTCAGGCCCTGCGCCTGATAGTTCGAGCCAAGATCGGTGCCGTAGAGCGCTTGCGGCCGTTTCAGCATGTGCTCGTAGACCAGCCGTCCGACGATCTGGCCGTGGTCGAGGATGAACGGCACTTCATGGCTGCGTACCTCGAGCACCGCCCGGCTGCCGGTGCCGCCCGACGCCGAATGGCCGAAACCCGGGTCGAAGAAACCGGCATAATGGACGCGGAACTCGCCGACCAGCGGATCGAAGGGCGTCATTTCGGCGGCGTAGAGCGGCGGCACATGCACCGCCTCGCGCGACACCAGAATATAGAATTCGTCCGGATCGAGCACCAGCTCGCCGGCGCCGCTCTTGTAGAGCGGCTCCCAGAAATCGACGACATCCTGCGCGGCGCGCTTGTCGACGTCGACCAGGCCGGTGTGGTGCTTGCCGCGATAGCCGACCAGCCCATCCTTGTCGCCGTCGAGATCGATCGACAGCGCGATGCCACCGCCTGAGATATTGGGTGGTTCGGTGGCGACCAGCATTTCGGCGCGGTGCAACTCGTGCAGCTCGCTTTCCGACAAAAGCGCATTGCCGGTGCGGAACCTGATCTGCGACAGCCGCGAGCCGGCCCGCACCACAATCGGGAAAGTGCGCGGGCTGACCTCCAGATAGAGCGGGCCTTCATAGCCGGCGGCGATCTTGTCGAACTCGTGGCCACGGTCGGTCATCACCCGGGTAAAGATATCAAGCCGTCCGGTCGAGCTTTTCGGGTTGGCCGAAGCCGAAATATGCGCGGGCAGCGCCAGGCTTTCGAGCAGCGGCACGATGTAGACGCAGCCGGTTTCCAGCACGGCACCTTCGGCGAGGTTGACCTCGTGCAGCTTCAGCCGGTCGAGCTTATCGACAACCCTGTGGTCCGGGCCGGGCAAGAAGGAAGCACGCACCCGCCAGGCCTTGTCGCCGAGCCTGAGGTCAAGGCTGGCCGGCTGGATCTGATCGGCATCGAGCGTGCGCGGCGATTTCAGCGCGCCCGACTGGAACAGCGCGGAAATATCCTGATCGGGAAGAATGCCTGTCTGCCGCAAGGGTCTGGCTCCGTTCGAACGCCGGGCGAGGTCTTGTACTGTCGCAGGTCCGACCGTGGACGCCTTTGGCACCTGCTTGGTACAACCCTCTTAATCATGCCGGCAATTGACGCAAGCGTGGCGCGGGTCTAAAGGTCGTTATCCCGTGGTGATTTGGCCGGTCGGCTTGCAGCCACGTTAAACAAGTCGCTAAAGGACCGTCGGGCCGCAAGGCCATATGGACCGGTTGCGACTTTCGCGACCGGTTTTTTGTTGTTTGGACCATTTTTGGTGTTGGATAGAATGATGAACAAGAAGCGCGACTGGAAGCCTCAGACCGCACTCGTGCATGCCGGGACGCTGCGTTCCGGCTTCGGCGAGACCTCCGAGGCGATGTATCTCACCCAAGGCTATGTCTACGAGACGGCGCAAGCGGCGGAAGCCCGCTTCAAGGGCGAGGAGCCGGGCTTCATCTATTCGCGCTATGCCAACCCGACCGTCGACATGTTTGAAAAACGCATGTGCGCGCTGGAAGGCGCCGAGGACGCGCGCGCCACGGCATCCGGCATGGCGGCGGTGACGGCAGCACTGCTGTGCAGCGCCAAGGCGGGCGACCATATCGTCGCGGCGCGCGCGCTGTTCGGCTCCTGCCGGTGGGTGATCGAGACGCTGGCTCCGAAATATGGCATTGAGGCAACGCTGGTGGACGGCACGGACATCGCCAATTGGCAAAAAGCGGTCAAGCCGAACACCAAACTGTTCTTCCTGGAAAGCCCGACCAATCCGACGCTGGAGGTGGTCGACATCGCCGCCGTCGCCGCACTTGCCAACTCGATTGGCGCCAGGCTGATCGTCGACAATGTCTTCGCCACGCCCTTGCAGCAGAAACCCCTGCAGCTCGGCGCCCACATCGTCGTCTACTCCGCGACCAAGCATATTGATGGCCAGGGGCGCTGTCTTGGCGGCATCGTCCTGTCGGACAAGAAATGGATCGACGAGAACCTGCACGACTATTTCCGCCACACCGGCCCCAGCCTCTCGCCCTTCAATGCCTGGACGCTGCTGAAAGGCCTGGAGACGCTGCCGCTGCGCGTACGCCAGCAGACGGAAAGTGCCGGCCGCATCGCGGATTTCCTCGCCGAGCGCCCGCAAATCGCCCGCGTCATCTATCCCGGCCGCGCCGACCACCCGCAAGCGGCCGTGGTCAAGAAGCAGATGTCGGGCGGCTCGACGCTGATCTGCGTGGATGTGAAGGGCGGCAAGCAGGCGGCCTTTGCCTTCCAGAACGCACTCGACATCGTGCTCATTTCCAACAATCTCGGCGACGCCAAGAGCCTGATCACCCATCCGGCGACGACGACGCACAAGAACTTGACCGATGAGGCCCGCGCCGAGCTCGGCATCGGACCGGGAACGCTCAGGCTGTCAGTCGGCCTTGAGGACGCCGACGACCTGCTAGAAGACATCGAGCAAGCGTTGAGAGCTGCCGGATAAGGACTGGCCGAACAGAGGCGAGCGGGGACGCGCCGATCAGGCGCCGGACGGGGTCTCTTCCAGCTCCGCGACGGCCTTGGTCTGGATAGTCATCACATTGCCTCGCCAGTCGACGGCGCCGCTCAGCCATCCGCGCGCCCAAATGGCGGGAAGCATCAGGTCTCGCGCCATCATCGCCGGGATCGTGCGCAGCGACAGGTGCCACCCCTTGGCCGAGGCCAAGGCGCATTCCGGCAGGTAGGCCGCGACCAGCACGGCGATGGCGGTTGCCGGCAGGCTGACGCCGGCGTCAGCCGCCGCGATCAGCGCAAGCACCAGCGGCGGCGCCGCGCCGATCAGGATTTCGGGGGCAAAGAACAGTGCAAAGGTGACGCGGCGCAGCCGCGCCCAGCGCGCCTGCCGCGACCAGATCTCGCCAAGCGTGCGCCGGCCGAGCGGCTGTTCGAAGGGCGAGGCGACTAGATTGACCCGCAGTCCGAGCCGGTTGACCAGCTTGGTCGCGGCGGCGTCCTCGGCGATCTCGGCAGCAAGCGCGCGGATGCCACCATTGGCGTCGAGCATCGGCTTGTTCCACAACATGCTCTTGCCCTGCGCGAAGCCGAGGCCGAGCGCCGCTCCAGCGTACTGCCAGCGTCCCTGCAGCGTGTTGAGAAAGGCGCATTCGACCTCCCCCCAGAACCCGTCCGGCCGCGAGCCGATCGGCGTCGAGCAGACGAGGCCGGTATCGGGCCGCCATGCCGCCATCAGGTGCTGGACGTATTCGCTCGGCATAAGCACGTTGGAATCGGCAAGGATGACCCAGCGATAATGCGCCGCCTCCCAACCCTTCACGCAATTGTTGAGTTTCGGATTGCCGCTGATCCGATCGTCACCGACTAGAAGGCGGGCGCGAATAGCTGGAAACCGCGCCATTGCGGCAGTGATCGGCTTGACCACCGGGTCATCGGCATGAGCGACGCAGAAGATGAGCTCGTAGCGCGGCCAGTCGAGTGAGAAGGCGCGCTCCAGCGTCTCTTCGGCAAACGGCTCGACGCCGCGCGCCGGGACAACGATCGATACCGGCGGCGCGTTGGCCGCGGGCGGTGCAATCCTGGCTGGTCGCTTCAGCTTCAGCGAAGCTAACAGGATGCTGGCGAGATTTGAAAAAAGGAGGGCTATGGACAGGAGGGCGGCTGCGAATGTCGGTTCCATCGAGATCTGGTCACTCCAGAAATGCCGGCCGCATGACGGCCGTTTTCAACAATTCGACAAAACGCTGAGTCGCCCGGCACAAGCCTGCACACCATCATTGTCATGTGTCACTCAAATGACATTGTTTTTCGGCACCTGCGCTTGAGATCGGGCAAGAAGATGCCGCGCATCGTTGACCAAACTGCGCTGAGCATCGAAAGTTCCATCTACATTGCTTTGGAGCCGTTTATGTACAGCGCCGTCACCCGCAACATCGAAGTGCAGGTCAGGCCGTTCTATCTGGAGGATCACTCCGACCCGCCGCAAAACCGCTATGTCTGGGGCTACCAGGTGACCATCGACAATCAGTCGGACGAGTTCGTGCAGCTTCTGTCACGCTACTGGCACATTACCGACGGCACCGGCAAGGTCGAGGAAGTGCGCGGCCCCGGGGTCGTCGGCGAGCAACCCGGACTCAACCCTGGCGACAGCTATCAGTATACGTCTGGATGCCCGCTCTCGACCCCGTCCGGCATCATGGTCGGGCACTACACAATGCGCAACAAACGGGGTGAGACCTTCGACGTCGCTATCCCCGCCTTCTCGCTCGATTTGCCAGGCACGCGGCGCACCGTCAATTGAGGGCCATCATTCAGCCGCTGCAAACTCCGCCGGGTCGAAGTCATATTGCTTCGAGCAGAATTCGCAGGCGACGTGAATGCTGCCATCCTCGGTGCTGTCCCTGATCTCCTCGGCGGAAAAGCCTTCGAGGATGCCGCGGATCTTCTCCCTCGAGCATGAGCACTGGTCGGCGACCGGCACGCCGCCGAAGACGCGGACGCCATGCTCGTGGAAAAGCCGGTAAAGCAGCCGTTCGGCGCCGATCGTCGGATCGATCAGCTCGGTCGGTTCAATGGTACCAAGCAGCGCCAGCAGCTCCTGCCAGGAATTGTCGGTCGGGTCGTGGATTTCCTCACGCGGATCGCCGTCGCCACCGGGAAGGTCGGGTACGCGCATGCGCTCCGCCGACTGCGGCAGGAATTGTGCCAGCAGGCCACCGGCCCGCCATTGCTCGCGGGCACCGCCGACGCCGGGCGTCAGAAGCTTGGCAACCGAAAGCCGGAGGTCGGTCGGAATCTGCTCCGACTGGCGGAAATAGGTGCGTGCGGCATCTTCCAGCGTGACGCCGTCGAGTTGGACGATGCCCTGGTAACGTTGCGTGTGAGCGCCCTGGTCGATGGTCAGCGCCAGGACGCCGCTGCCGAGCAGAGTCTGCGGTGACGTCTCGCCGGCAGAAGTCAAAGCCTGCAGCCGGTCGGCATCGAAGCGGGCATAAGCGCGCAGCGCGTGCGGCGTGGAGAAATCCGCGACCAGCATGTCGACCGGCCCGTCGGTGCGGGTCTGCAGAATGAACTTGCCCTCGAACTTCAGCGAAGTTCCGAGCAGTACAGTTAGCACACAGGCTTCGGCCAGGAGCCGGGCGACCGGCTCGGGATAGTCGTGGCGGCTGAGAATAGCGTCGAGCATCGACCCGAGCTGGACGGTGCGGCCGCGCACGTCGAGCGGGCCGACCTCGAACGGCACGACATGGTCGTCGCCGGCGTAGCCGAATTCGCCGAGCTTGGGTTTATGTTCAGCCAATTGATGAGTTTCCAACATGACAAAGCTCCGGGGCGCGGCGATGCCGCCCTCCGGGGCGCATGCGACGAGACGCGCTCGATTTGCGTGATGCGCCTGAGATAGGCACCACCCACTTCCGGATCAAGGCGGCCCGGATCAAGGCGGCGCAGATCAAGGCGGCGCGGATCAGGCCGGCCCGGATCACCGCGGCCCGTATCAAGCGCCCAGGCACCAGGCCAAGACCGCCTTCTGGGCATGGAGCCGGTTCTCGGCCTCATCGAACACCACCGAATGCGGCCCGTCGATGACCTCGTCGGTAACCTCCTCACCGCGATGCGCCGGCAGACAGTGCATGAACAGCGCGTCCGGCTTGGCTTTCGCCATCAGTGCCGCATTGACCTGATAGGGCAAGAAGACATTGTGGCCGCGGGCACGGTGCTCCTGCCCCATCGAGACCCAGCAGTCGGTGACAATGCAGTCGGCCTCGTGAACGGCCTCCTCGGGCGAACGGGTGAATTTCAGCTTGCCGCCATTGGCTTTCGACCAGTCGACATGCTTCTGAGCCGGTTCGCTGCCCTCGGGCACGGCGACGTTCAGTTTGAAGCGGAACCGCGCAGAAGCCTCCAGCAGCGAATGCAGCACGTTGTTGCCGTCGCCAGTCCAGGCGATCGTCTTGCCGGCCACCGGACCGCGGTGCTCTTCGAAGGTCATGATGTCGGCCATCAGCTGGCAGGGATGGGTCTCGTCGGTCAGCCCGTTGATGACGGGGACCGTAGCGTTTTCCGTCAGTTCCAGCAGCCGGTCATGCGAGGTGGTGCGGATCATGATGGCATCGACATAGCGCGACAGCACCTTGGCCGTGTCGGCAATGGTCTCCGAGCGGCCAAGCTGCATCTCGGTGCCGGTCAGCATGATCGTCTCGCCACCCAACTGCCGCATACCGACGTCGAACGACACGCGCGTGCGCGTCGACGGCTTGTCGAAGATCATCGCCAGCACCTTGCCTTCGAGCGGCTTGCTGCGTTCGCCGGCCTTGAGCCTTGCCTTTCGCACAGCTGCGTCGTCGAGCATGAAGCGCAGATCGCCTTCAGAAACGGCGGAAAGATCGGTGAAATGGCGAAGGGACATCAGGAATTCCAGGATTACTTCGCGGCGGCAGCGACAATGGCATCTGCCAGGCTCTTGGCGCCGGCACGAATGCGCTCGAGCGCTTCGTGGATCTCGGCATCGGTGACGGTGAGAGGCGGCAGCAGGCGGATAACATTGTCGCCGGCCGGAACCGTCAAGAGATGCTGGTCACGCAGTGCCACCGTGACCTTGGTGTTGGGCATCGCGCATTTAAGCCCGAGCATCAGGCCGGTGCCCCTGATGCTTTCGATAACATCCGGAAATTCGTCGGCGACACCGGCAAGCCCCTGCTTCAACAGCAGCGCCTTGCGCCGGACGTCCTCGAGAAAGCCGTCTTCCAGCACCACGTCGAGCACGGCGTTGCCGACTGCCATCGCCAGCGGATTGCCACCGAAGGTGGTGCCGTGCACGCCGGCGGTCATGCCGACCGCTGCCTCGTCGGTGGCGAGGCAGGCACCCATCGGGAAGCCGCTGCCGATGCCCTTGGCCACCGCCATGAGGTCGGGTGTGACACCCGCCCACTCATGCGCGAACAGCTTTCCGGTGCGGCCGACGCCGCATTGGACCTCGTCGAAAATCAGGAGCAGCCCGTGCTGATCGCAGAGCTGCCTGAGGCGCTTCAGCGATTGCGTCGGCACTTGCCTGATGCCGCCCTCGCCTTGCACCGGCTCGATCAGGATCGCCGCGGTTTCAGGCGTGATCGCCTGTTCGACGGCGTCGATATCGTCGAAGCCAACCTGGTCGAAGCCGTCGACCTTGGGGCCGAAACCTTCCAGGTATTTGTACTGGCCGCCGGCGGCGATGGTCGCCAGGGTGCGGCCGTGGAACGCGCCTTCGAAGGTGATTGTGCGGTAGCGCTCGGGATGGCCCTTGACGAAGTGGTAGCGCCGCGCCGTCTTGATGGCGCATTCGAGTGCCTCTGCGCCGGAATTGGTGAAGAACACCTTGTCGGCGAAGCTGGCGTCGGCCAGCCGCTCGCCGAGCCGGCTCTGTCCCGGAATCTCGTACAGATTGGAGACGTGCCAGAGCTTGGCGGCCTGCTCGGTGAGGGCCGCGACCAGATGCGGATGGCTGTAGCCCAACGAATTCACGGCGATGCCGCCCGCGAAGTCGAGATATCGCTCGCCCTTATCGGTGACCAGCCAGGTGCCTTCACCGTGGTCGAAAGCCAGGGGTGCGCGAACAAAGGTCTCGAAAAGCGCCGAACCGCTCATTATATGCGTCTCCGGAACCGGAAAAATCAAAAAGCCGCCAAAGCGGCGGCCCTTGTGGCTTATCGTGTTTTTCGGCCGTGAAGTCAACGAAAAGGTCGCGCAAGGACGTGCGGCAAGCCCTCCAGCACAACGCCGGCTCATAAGCGACCGGGCAAGTTGGGGAAAACCGAAAAAACCGATTCGTGTTGGCCTTGGGACTCTTGTCACCGAGTCAGCGCATAAGGTAATTGTAGTAGAGAAATAACTAGATTTCGTGCGGCGGACCTAATCACCCGATATATGTGGTGTCTGCCCGGCAGAAGCCGGGTCGGGAATGGATTCCGATTGCCGCATGTTTCAGCAGGAGCGCGGTCTCATGAACTGGACTGACGAGCGAGTCGAACTTCTCAGAAAATTGTGGTCGGAGGGTCTAAGCGCCAGCCAGATCGCGGCACAGCTTGGCGGGGTCAGCCGCAATGCGGTCATCGGCAAAGTGCACCGGCTGAAACTGTCCGGTCGCGGACGCACAACCGCCTCACCGGCACGCCAGAAGAAGACGGTACAGGGATCGACGATCCAGAAATCGGTGTCGCGGGCAGCAAGCGCCACGCGCCATGCCACCACGTCGATGTCGATCGGTGCGACCGCGCTCAAGGCGCAGTTCGATGCCGAACCGGTGGCGCGCCACTATATCCGCCCGGTCGAGAACGTCGTCGTGCCGATCTCGCGGCATCTGCAACTCGTCGAGCTGAACGAGCGCACCTGCAAATGGCCGAATGGCGATCCGCTTTCGGAAGACTTCCATTTCTGCGGCAACGACGCCGCCGAAACCGGGCCCTACTGCAAGTACCATGCCCGCGTGGCGTTCCAGCCGGCATCCGAGCGGCGGCGGAGCAGATAGTTAGGGGAGTAAGGCAGTAGGGCAGTACGGCAGTATGTGGTGAATTGCAGAGAAGCGTGGTCAGAAGCGATATCCTACTGCCCTACTGCCCTACTGCCCTACGCTTCATAGCCACCCATTCTTGCGAAACCGCCAGTAAAGAAACGTGCAGATCAGGGCAATTGCCGCCAGGACGGCCGGGTAGCCATACTCCATCCTCAGTTCCGGCATGTCGCTGAAATTCATGCCGTAAATGCCGGCGAATGCCGTCGGCACGGCCAAGATGGCGGCCCATGAGGCAAGCTTCTTGGAGATCGCCGTCTCCTGGCTTTGACCGACCAGAAGGCTCGCCTCGAAGGCGAAGGCGAGAACCTCACGCAGGCTGTCGATCTTTTCCTGGACAGTGCGGATGTGGTCGGTGACGTCGCGAAACAGCGGGTGCATGGCTGTGTGGATTTGCGGCAGATCGGCGCTGGTCAGCCGCCGGCAGACCTCCACCAGCGGCAGGGCCGCGTTGCGCAGGCGCAAGAGATCGCGGCGCAGCATGTAAAGCCGCTCGATATCGGAGCCGGTCATCGGTTTCAGCAGAACCTTGTCCTCGATCGCCTCGACCTCGTTTTCGATCTGCTCGAGCACCGGCATGTAGTTGTCGACGATGAAATCGAGAATGGCGTAGAGGACGAAATCCTCGCCCTTGGCAAGGGAATGCGGGCAGCTTTCCCAATGCTGGCGAACGGCGGCGTAGGAGGTCGACGGGCCATGCCTGACGCTGACGATGTAGCCGGCGCCGACGAACAGATGCGTCTCGCCGAAAGTGACACGGCTGTCGATCAGCTGCGCCGTGCGGGCAACGATGAACAGGGCATCACCATATTGCTCGATCTTCGGTCGCTGGTGCGGATGCTCGGCGTCCTCGATCGCCAGCTCATGCAGATGGAATTGCGCCTGGACGCGCAGCAACAAATTGCGGTCGGGCTCCAGCAGTCCGATCCAGACTACGTGGCCTGGCTTCCCGGCCCATTCACCGGCTTCCTCGATCGGAATGTCGGCGATGCGCCGCCCAGCCGTATAGACACCGCAGGCGATTATGCCTGACATCGGCGGCGCAGGAGCAAACTCGCGGACGTATTCCATCGCAGCCTCCTGAAGGCGGGGCCTTCGTCGCGGAACTGAGAAGTCGGCGCGTCGAAAGCTTAGCGCAATTGTCTCTCAGGTGGCGAATCCGAAATTCGCATCATTGCTGAGAGAACTCACTTCGCTGGTTGCGTTGCGGGAAGAATAATCTTGTCCGTCTTGTCGCCCTTCGGACGATCGGCCGGCATCTGATCGCCGGTGACGATATAGTAGATCGTCTCGGCGATGTTGGTGGCGTGGTCGCCGATGCGCTCGATGTTCTTGGCGCAAAACAGGAGATGTGTGCAGGGCGTGATGTTGCGTGGGTCTTCCATCATGTAGGTCAGCAACTCGCGAAACAGCGAGGTGTACATGGCATCGATCTGGTCGTCGCGGTCGCGTACGAAACTGATTTTTTCAACCGACCGCGATGCGTAGACGTCGAGTACTTCCTTGAGCTGGGTCAGTGCCAGATTGGCCAAAGCCTCGAGGCCGCGGAACAGGCTGTTCGGCTGGCGCCCGTCAGCGACGGCAACCACCCGCTTGGCGACGTTCTTGCCGAGGTCGCCTACCCGTTCGAGGTCCGCCGAGATGCGGATCGCGCCGACAATCTCGCGCAGATCCGTCGCCATCGGCTGGCGCTTGGCGATGATGATGATCGCCTTGTCGTCGATCTCGCGCTGTCCCTCATCCAGAACCAGGTCGTCTCGAATGACTTTCTGGGCAAGCCCCGGATCCGCATTGACCAGCGCCGCGACTGCCTGCTCGACCATGCGCTCGGCATGCCCGCCCATTGCCGCGATGCGCTTCGACAGATATTTCAGCTCCTCGTCATAGGCGCTGACGATATGCACGGACTGCATGGACGAAATGCCTTCCCGGGATCTCGTGGTTGAGTCGTTCCCTCGAATCCCCGTTGATACGCTAGCCGGATGACAGAAAAAAGAAACGGCCCATTATGTCCTAGAGATAGTACCGCGTCAGCGAGCCGGCAAATGGACCGTGAACGCCGCACCCTTGCCGACCTCCGACCTGATGGAGAGCCTGGCGTTGTGGCGCGTCAGGATATGCTTGACGATGGACAGGCCAAGGCCGGTGCCCTTTTGGGTCCGGCTGTTCTCGACGTCGACGCGGTAGAACCGCTCGGTGATGCGCGGGATGTGTTCTTCGGGGATGCCGGGGCCGAAATCCCTGATGGTGACGTCGATGCCCGGTTCGGGATCGCTATCGCTGCGCATGATCGACACCACGACGCGTCCGCCCGACTGACCGTATTTGCAGGCGTTTTCCAGCAGGTTTTCGAAGACCTGGAAAAGCTCGTCCCGATCGCCGGGCATGTCGAGCGGCCCTTCCGCGAAATCACGCTCGATGACGACGCCGTTTTCCTTTGCGAGCGGCCCAAGCGAATCGATGACGCTGTCGATGGCCTGGCGCAGGTCGACCTCGGTTCCCGGCTTGAGATAGGGCTTCATCTCCAGGCGCGACAGCGACAGAAGGTCGTCGATGAGGCGCGCCATGCGGCTGGTCTGGTTCTGCATGATCTGCAGGAACTGCTCGCGCGCCGCGGGGTCGTTGCGGGCCGGCCCGCGCAGCGTCTCGATGAAGCCGGCGATCGAGGCGAGAGGCGTGCGCAGCTCGTGGCTGGCATTGGCAATGAAATCGGCGCGCATTCTGTCGATCCGGCGCGCCTCGCTCTGGTCCTTGAACACCAGCACGTAGAGATCCGTGGCATGGCCGACAGAAGACGCGCTCACCCGATAGGCTCGTTCGACCGGCAGCTTTTCTATGTAGTCGACGCTGTCCGAAGCGATGTTGCCCGCCAAGATACTATCCAGCAAGGCCTGCATTTCCGGCGCGCGGAATTTCAGCGACAGCGACATGCCGGGGGCAATCCCGCCAAAGGCGGCAAAGGCGGCGGCGTTGGCGTGGACGATGGCGGCGGAGCGATCGAAAATGATCAGCGGATCGGCAACCGCCGCCGCGAGATATTCGCCCGAAAGCCGTTGCAGACCGCTCGCCTCGATGGCCGCGGCATTTTCGGTCGATTGACGCGCGACGCCGGCCGGCAGCATTGCAGCGGCAACCAGCACGACGCCTGCCAGCAGCACCACATAGCCGGACATGCCGGCAAAGCCATAGACCATCAGAACCGCAACGAAGCCGGCCGCCAGCAGCCAGCGGCTGTTCCACAGCCGCATGGCGACGGCTTGCGCCCTGCCTTTCCGCTCTGTGCCGATGTCGGCCATTTGCGCTCCGTCTGCGGCCAATTCAAGAACTTCCTGCTGGACCGGCGCTAGAGCACAGTGCGTCCAATTGGACGCACAAAGGACGCTCTACCACTTTATATGCTGCATCGTTCTTTCCGAAAATCGATTCCGATTTTCGGGCCGATGCAGTAAGGCTCCCAATAGCATGAGTCCGGAAGCTGGAAAGGTTCGTCTCGATGAAAAACGCCAGGGAAATCCCCGCCGCACCCTCATCGGGGCCGCTGAAGATCATGATCCACGGCAAGGAGCGGGAGTTCGACATCGAGGCCCCCACGCTTCCCGACTGGGTCGAGGACCGCAAGCTGACCGCCGGCGGCTATCCCTACGACAAGAAGATGAAGAGCGAGGAGTACGACGAGAGGCTAGAGAAGCTGCAGATCGAGCTGGTCAAGGCGCAGGCGTGGCTACAGTCGACAGGCAAGCGGGTAATGTCGCTGTTCGAGGGGCGCGACGCTGCCGGCAAGGGCGGCACGATCTTCGTTTTGCGCCAGTATCTGAACCCTCGCACGGCGCGCAACGTGGCGCTGACCAAGCCGACGCCCACCGAGCTTGGACAATGGTACTTCCAGCGCTACGTCGACCACTTCCCGACGTCGGGCGAATTCGTCACCTTCGACCGCTCCTGGTACAACCGCGCCGGCGTTGAACCGGTGATGGGATTCTGCACGCCCGAGCAGCACGAGCAATTTCTGGACGAGGTTCCGCATTTCGAGCGGATGATCCGCAACGAGGGCATACATTTCTTCAAATTCTGGCTGAACATCGGCCGGGAAACGCAGCTCGAGCGATTCCATGACCGCCGCTGGAGCCCGCTGAAGAGCTGGAAGTTTTCGCCGATCGACATCGCCGGCATCACCAAATGGGACGAATACACCAAAGCGCGCGACCTGATGGTCGAGCGCACGCACAAGGAGTTCGCGCCCTGGATCATTGTGCGGGCGAACGACAAACGGCGCGCGCGGCTGGCCGTCATGCAGCGCATTCTCCTCTCGCTTCCCTATGACGGCCGCGACCTCGATGTCATCGGCAAGGAGGACAAGAAGATCATCGGCGAAGGGCCGACTTTCCTCGAAAAATAAGCTCACCTCATCGATGCGCGGCTCTCATGCCGCCAGCCGGGCAATCCGCTGCAGTCGCTTCAGCGTGGTGTGGTCCTGCAGCGCCTGCTGGAAAAGCGATATCTCCTGGTCGATGCGGTCGCAGAGCGCGCCGGTGTCGCCCCTAAGCAGGTGGCGCGTCTGCTGCAGCGCCGCGACAGGCTTCTTGGCGAGCTGCCTGGCCCTTGCCAACGTGGCTTCCTCGACGCTCCCGTCCGTCACGATCTCGCCGACAAGGCCCAGCGCCCTGGCATCTTCGGCGGCGAGCGTGTCGCCCAGGCAGAAGAAGCGGAACGCACCGGCATAGCCGAGCTTCTGCGGCGCCAGGATGCTGGTCGCCGCGTCCGGCACCAGGCCGAAATCGACGAACGGCACCCGAAAGGTGCTCTTGCTCGAGGCGACCACCATGTCGCAGTGGAACAGTATGGTGCAGCCGACGCCGACGGCGTCTCCGTCGACACAGGCAAGGACCGGTTTCGGGAACGTCGCCAGCGTGCGGAACATATCGGTGACGGCGGCGATCAGTCGCCGATGTTTGGTGGCGTCGAGAAATTCGGAGAAATCGGCACCGAGGCAGAAGCACCCGGCCAAGCCGCGCAGGACCACAACGCGGACGTCGTCGTCGACAGCGGCTTCGTGGAATGTCCTGGCCAGGCTTTCATAGGCCCGCCTGTCCAGCACCGGGCGGCCGTCACCCGACGACACCGTGACGATCAGCGTGTGATTGCGGAATTCTGCTTTTGAGTGAACGTTCATGGCTCTCTCCAATCTCACGAGGCGCGTCTCTGTCCGAGCATGTCCGGGTACCCTCTGGCCAGCACCGGCGCAAAATGGTTGCGGCGCGAACGCACCACGTCGAGCGTGTGCTCGTTGAAGGTGAGCAGTGTGGCAACGACCTGCTGGTTGCCATAGGTACGCTGGTAACCGAGCGGCGTTGCCAGGAAATGCAGCTGCAGCGCGCGAAGCACCCACATCGGCTCGAATTCGATGATCACCTGGTTGACGTTGCGCTTCAGACCCCACTCGACGAAGCCAGCGATCAGCTCGGTGCCCACCGTCGACACGCCGCGCCGGCCGTCGCGGAACCCCGGCGCAACCGCATAGCGGGTCAGTTCATAGACATTCGGGCCCGAAGGTGGGGTTCCCTCATAAAGGTCCGCCAGCACATCGGTTAGAAGATGTGCCCGGGTCGTCGGCAACATCCGCTGGTAACCGGCGAGCTCGCCATTGCGGATGACGATCTGGTGCACTGCCTCGTCGTGGTCGAATTGATCGATCTCGAGGCCATCGGGGCGCTGCAGATCGGTCCATCCCATCTCTTCGACGAAAACTCTGTAACGCAAACGATGAACTGCCTCCCAGAGGTCGGGCCGTTCCATCAATTCCTGGGTCGTGAGGGAAAAAAGCATTTGCCGTCTCCTAGCTTCAATAGGAAGATACGGCCGTGCTTTCCCGAAAAAATTACGCGATCGCGTAGGCAAGAATTTCTAGGCCGGCGCGGCCGACCTAGTTAATATAGCCGCGCCTTATCGCTTCCGCGACGGCCTGGACCCGGTTGACGGCACCGAGTTTGCTTTTGGCGTTAAGAAGGTGTTTCTCTGACGTGTGTTCCGAAATGCCGAGAATTTGTGAAATCTCCCATTCCGACTTGCCAACGGCGGCCCATTGCAGGCATTCGCGCTCACGCGGCGTCAATTCGACATGGTCGATGGTTTTGCCTGCCATGGTGTGGAGCTGCATGGCGCGGCCAATCGCATAAGTCGAGACCAGCGACACCAGCCCGAATTCGGCGCCCGACAATTCGACAGCCTCGCCGCCCAGCGACACCATGACGATCTGGCCATCGAGCGTGATCAGCGGGAAGGCCAGCCCGTCGCGCAGCTTGAATTCGCCGGCATCGCCCATCACCTCGCCGCCGCTCTTGCCGATACGGATCCCCTGAGACGCTTCCCGCCACTGGAATGGCGCTTGAAGCTGCTTCATGTGACTGACGACGGGGTCGTGATCGACGTAGTTGCGCGCAACGTAGCGCTCAAGCCATTCAGCCGGCCAGTCGCAGAGCAGCACATGGTCCTTTTGCTGGTTTCTCGGCGTGCCAGGTTGCGGCACCGTCCCGGCCATCAGCGCCGTCAGCCCGAACCCGCTTGTTACCCCCAGCAGCTTTTCGCAAACGGCGGCCGCTGTACCGGCGTGCTGCAACTGATCTATCAGTTCCAGGGTACGATCGAAATGACCCATCGCAACATCTACCCCATGTTGCCTTCCGCTCTTGAGGCCAATGACAGTGATCAACCCGCACCACGCCATCAACCCCGGACTGCAAAGCTGCTTCCCCTGTGCGTCCTACTGCTCCTCTTCAGCCGGCATCACGCAGTCATTTGCAAACTCACTAAACAATATCCCTAAATCGTCATGATGAAACCAAAAAACCATTGTGCCTGTGTTATTTTCGTACAAAAACCTGTGTTATTTCGTACGAAAGTCGGGGGCAAGACCGGACGGAGTCGTCGCGTGACGTTTCGGCGCATATCCATTTCATTGATCTCGATATTGATCGGAGCGCAATCGCTTGCGGCTGCTGCGCTCGCCGCGGAGCCGCAAGTGCCGGTGTTTTGGGACGCCAAGGAGCGGCTGCCAAAGCCGGACCTTTCGATGCTGCCGCGGCTGCGATTCCTGACCACCACGGATTTCCCGCCGTTCAATTTCCTCGATGGGGCAGGCCGGCTGTCGGGCTTCCATGTCGACCTGGCGCGCGCCATCTGCGCCGAGCTCGGCATTGCCGAAAAATGCCAGATCCAGGCGCTGCCCTGGGCCGAGCTCGAAGGTGCGCTCGGGAAAGGCGAAGGCGAAGCGATCATCGCCGGCATCGCCGCGACGCCGGAGTCGCGGTCGAAATACGCGTTTTCACGCTCCTACCTGCAATTTCCGGCACGCTTCATCATGCTGAAGACACAGGCGCTGACCGAACCAATGTTCGACAGGCTGCGCAGCAAGCGTGTCGGCGTGATCGCCGGCTCCGCGCATCAGCGGATGCTGCGCGATTATTTCGGCGACGTCCAAATCGTCCCCTTCGCAAAGCCGGAGGAGCTTTATGGCGAGCTGAAAGCCGGCAAGATCGACGCCGCCTTCGGCGACGGCATGCGCTTCGCCTTCTGGCTCGGCGGTTCCGATGCGGCGGGCTGCTGCCGCTTTGCCGGCGGCCCCTATCTGGCGCCCGAATATCTCGGCTCAGGCATGGCAATCGCCACCAGGGCCGACGATCCGGCACTGGCCGCCGCGTTCGACTACGCGCTGCAGGAGATTTCGGTGAAAGGCACGTTCGCCGAGTTCTATCTGCGCTATTTTCCGGTCAGCTTTTTCTGAGCCTGGCTGCCGGCTCAGGTCAGCGTGCGAAGGCGGGCCTTGGCGGCTCGCGCAATGGCGGCGACCGTCAGCGCATCGAGGTCGAGTTCCCGGCGAACGAGCTGCAGCACGCGCACCTCCTCCAGGCGCATTTCGAGATCGACGGCTGCGACCTCGAAGGCGGCCGCATAGGCGGTGTCACGCAGGCGTTCGGGCAGCGCCTCGGCGACACGCGCAAGGACGCCCTCCAGCCCGTCCTTTTCCTGCAGCATTTTCTGGCAGGC
Source organism: Mesorhizobium sp. ISC25 (assembly GCF_042295465.1). Lineage (NCBI taxonomy): Bacteria > Pseudomonadati > Pseudomonadota > Alphaproteobacteria > Hyphomicrobiales > Phyllobacteriaceae > Mesorhizobium > Mesorhizobium sp. ISC25. The sequence continues at coordinate 3,517,383 of NZ_CP135441.1, forward strand.
CTGGGCGACTTCGACCAGCCGCTCCTGGTTGAAATCCTCAAACACCGGCCAGGATCGAACGACGTCGCCGATCCGCGCCAGTTCGACGTCGGTCATGTCGCGGTCTGACGCCGAGGTGATGACCATCAGGTAGATCATGGCTTCGTGTGGCGACAATGGCATTTACAACTCCTTGAGATGGTCCCGAAGTTAGGAACGAGGGACCGGCGCCGCAAGGAAAAACAGCCGCGATCGTTGGCGCTCCGGTCACACCTTGGAACTTGATCCATCCTGACTATCGGGACAGGGGCTCTTAATCTTCTTGCCTGATCACGGTCCTGCCCGGAAACCGGGTTCCACTTTTCGGGATCATGGTCTAGAGCATGCGGCTGCCGGCATGGATGCCGGCAAAGTTGCAGGAATAGCATCATGGCCGAACAACAGCCGATCGATCTCAGCCCGGAAGTCCTCACCGCCGCCGCCGAAAGCAAGGCGTGGCCATTCGAGGAAGCGAAAAAGATCGTCGCCCGTTACGCGAGCAGCGGCTACCCGGAAACGGTGCTGTTTGAGACCGGCTACGGCCCGTCAGGGCTGCCGCATATCGGCACGTTCGGCGAGGTGGCGCGCACGTCTATGGTGCGCCACGCCTTCCGCGTGCTGACCGAAAACAAGGTCAAGACGCGGCTGCTGTGCTTCTCCGACGACATGGACGGATTGCGCAAAGTGCCGGACAATGTGCCTAACAAGGACATGCTGCGCGCCTATCTCGGCAAGCCGCTGACCAGGATACCGGACCCTTTCTCCAATGAGTATCCGTCGTTCGGCGCCGCCAATAACGCAAGGCTGCGCGCTTTCCTCGACCGTTTCGGCTTCGATTACGAATTCGCTTCCTCGACCGACTATTACACTTCCGGCCGCTTCGACGCGACGCTGCTCAAGATGCTCGAGCGCTTCGATAAGGTGATGGCAATTATGCTGCCGTCGCTACGCGAGGAGCGGGCGCTGAGCTATTCGCCCTTCCTGCCGATCCATCCCAAGACCGGCATCGTCATGCAAGTCGCGATCGACGAGCGCAAGCTCGACGCCGGCACCATCGTGTGGCGCGACCCGGACACCGGCGAGCGCTTCGAGACGCCGGTGACCGGCGGTCATGCCAAGCTGCAATGGAAGCCAGATTGGGCGATGCGCTGGGCAGCACTCGGCGTCGATTACGAGATGTCCGGCAAGGATCTGATCGATTCCGTCAAGCTCGCCGGGCAGATTTGCCGCGCGCTCGATGCTCCGGCACCGGAGGGCTTCAATTATGAGCTGTTCCTCGATGAGAACGGCCAGAAGATCTCGAAGTCGAAGGGCAATGGGCTGACCATCGACGAGTGGCTGAGTTACGCGCCGACCGAGAGCCTTAGCCTTTATATGTTCCAGCGCCCGCGAACCGCGAAGAAGCTTTATTTCGACGTCATCCCGAAGGCGGTAGACGAATATTACACGTTCCTCTCTGCCTATCAGAGGCAGGACTGGAAGGAGCGGCTGGGCAATCCGGTCTGGCACATGCATGACGGCAATCCCCCGGCAGTCGACCTGCCGGTTCCGTTCTCGCTGCTGCTCAATCTGGTCAGCGCCTCGAATGCCCAAAACAGGAGCGTGCTGTGGGGTTTCATTTCGCGCCACGCGCCGGGTGTGACGCCGACGACCCATCCCGAGCTCGACCGACTGGCCGAATATGCCATCCGCTATTTCGACGATTTCGTGAAGCCGGCCAAAGTGTACCGTGCTGCCGACGCGGTCGAGCGCGAGGCGCTGACCAAGCTTTCGGAAGCGCTCGCCGCGCTGCCGGCTGATGCCGACAGCGAGGCGATCCAGAACGCTGCCCTCAATGTGGCACGCAAGATCGAGCGCTACCAGGATCATTCCAAGCAGAGCCCGGAGGGCGGGCCCGGTGTCTCCGTCGCCTTCTTCCAGATGATCTATCAGGTGCTGATAGGTCAGGAACGCGGGCCGCGCTTCGGCTCCTTCGCCGCGCTCTACGGCATCGCCGAAACGCGCGAGCTCATTCAGCGGGCGCTGGCTGGTCAGCTGGCGGCATGAGGACGCCGTCCTGCTCCTCCAGGATCGAGCTCGGCGCTTCAGGCGCGGATCGCGGCGCAGCCGGGAGCGGTGGCAGGCCTGAAACGCTCGGCGCCGGCCCGAAGACGCCTCTCTTTGCTGCACGCGCCTTCTCGCCGGCTTCTGCGTAAACGCCGCCCTTGGCGGCGCGCGCCCAGCCGTTTTCGACCAGCCATTGGCCGATATCCTGATTGCCGATCCGGCACTCGGCGGCGATCAGATCACGACCGCCTTCGGGCGGCACGGCACAGACCACCGCACGACTGCGGAGAAAGGCGCGGAAGGCCGTTCGCGCCCGGATGCCGCAATTCCAGGACTTGCCGCCGTCGGTGCAAGTCTCCTCCTGCTTGACGATGTCGATACCGGAAACCGCAATCGAATAGCCCTTTGCTTCGATGAGCCCGGCGGCCAGCGCGACGGGCTGGAATAGTTTCGTGCCTTTCCAGTCGTCGGGCATTTTCGTTTTTGGCGGCTTGGGCGGTCCGGCCAATGCCAGATCGCTCAACGGGGCGCGCGGCTCTATCCGTTCAAGCTCGTTGGAACCGAGCTGCGGCGGCACCACGATTTCTGGATCGATTGCCCTCGAATGCGCCGCCTGCTTGGCCGGCACTGGTTTCGGGATGGCCGACGTAGCCGGCGCGGCGGGCTGCGGTTCAGCGCCGACCTGGATTTGCTCCCAAGGGCCGCCGCCTTCGCTCTGGACGGCGCGGCCGCCGGCGACAATTGCCGTGGCCATCGCCGGGATCGCCAGAACAGCCAAGGCAAGGTGAGGCAGACGCACCGGCCCCGCGCCTACTGGCTTGCCCAGACAATCCGCGCCACCCATTCGACATCGCGCATGGGGATGTCGCGGTCCGGGTGATCGGGATTGAGGGAGACCAGCGCGATCGACCTCGGTGTCTGGCGGTCGAGCACCTTGGCCATCACCTCGCCGGCATTGGTCTTGACGACGACGCGATCACCCTTTCGTATGGTAGCCCCCGGCTCGACGATCAGGACATCGCCATTGCGATAGAGCGGCAGCATGGAATCGCCCTGGACCTTCAAGGCATAGGAGGTTTCGGTTGCGCGTGCCGGAAGCTCGATCAGGTCCCATCCCTGCCCCGCCGGAAACCCGGCGTCGTCGAAGAAGCCACCGGCGCCCGCCTGGGCGAAGCCGAGCAGCGGCACCGACGATCTCTGCACGGGCAGTGCGCCGGAATTACCCCGACCCTCGACCAGCCCCGCAAATTCATCCAGCGAGGCGCCGGTCGCCTCGATGATCTTGGCCAGCGATTCGGTCGACGGCCAGCGCGGCCGTCCATCTGAGGACAGCCGCTTCGATTTGTTGAAGGCGGTCGAGTCGAGGCCAGCGCGCCTGGCCAGTCCGGAGGCCGAAAGCGAATAACGCTCGGCAAGAGCGTCGATGGCGGCCCAAACGCGGTCGTGCGAGAGCACCTTGCTCTTCCTTCGAAACAGGAAAAAATACCTTCCCTGTTCTACCCCTTGGCCGCTATCTTGTCCACCGCCGAAGACGGCGTCAGGCTGCCTCCTTGGCCTCGTCCCTGGTATAGGGATCGAAGCGCTCGTAGAAGGTCTCGCCCTTCTCGGCCATATCGAGCAGCAGCTTCGGCGCCTTGAACTCGGTGCCGTATTTCTTCTGCAGGCGCTTGGCGAGTTTGACGAATTTCTTCGCGCCGATGCCGTCGATGTAGGACAGTGCACCGCCTGTATAGGGCGCGAAGCCGAAGGCCAGGATCGAGCCGACATCGGCCTCGCGTGGATCGGTAACGATGCCCTCTTCCATCACCCGTACCGCCTCAAGCGCGATGGTGACCAGCAGCCGCTGCTTCAGTTCCTCATAGTCGACCTGCTCCGGCGCCAGCTGCGGGTAGAGATCCCTCAGGCCTGGCCACAGCTTCTTCTTGGCCGGTTTTGCCGGATAGTCATAAAAGCCCTTGCCGTTCTTGCGGCCCAAGCGACCATGCGTGTCGACCATCGTGTTGATCAGCGCCATCTGCTTCGGATCGACCGCCTTGTCGCCGAGGTCGCGCATGGTCTGCTTCATGATCTTCTGGGCAAGGTCGATCGCAGTCTCGTCGGTCAACGCCAGGGGACCGACCGGCATGCCGGCGGCTTTCGCCGCATTCTCGATCATCGGCGCCGGAACACCTTCGATCAGCATCTTGTAGGCTTCCGACATGTAGCGCAGCACGCAGCGATTAACATAGAAACCGCGCGTATCGTTGACGACGATCGGCGTTTTCTTGATGGCACGGACAAAGTCGATCGCGGTTGCCAGCGCCTTGTCGCCGGTCTTCTTGCCGAGGATGATCTCGACCAGCATCATCTTGTCGACCGGCGAGAAGAAATGGATGCCGATGAAATTCTTCGGCCGCGCCGAATTCCTGGCCAGCGATGTAATCGGTATGGTCGACGTATTCGAGGCGAAGATCGCCGACGGCTTGAGTACAGCCTCGGCCAGTTCGGTGGCACCCTTCTTTACGGCCGAATCCTCGAATACCGCCTCGACCACAAGATCGCAGCCGGCGAGATCGGCGTAATCGGCCGTCGGCGTGATCAGCGACAGGAACCGATCCTTGTCCTGTGGCTTGGCACGGCCCTTCTTCACCTGATCCGAGATAAGGTTGTCGGAATGCGCCTTGCCCTTGGCGGCAGACTCCATGTCACGGTCGAGCAGTACCACCGGAATGCCTGCCTTGGCCGTCACATAGGCGATACCGGCGCCCATGAAGCCGGCGCCGAGTACGCCGATCTTCTTGAACTTCGTTTCCGGCACACCGGCCGGGCGGCGCGCGCCCTTGTTCAGTTCCTGCAGCGACACGAACAGCGAACGGATCATCGCTGCCGCTTCCCTGGTCTGCATGATCTCGGTGAAGTAGCGTTGCTCGATCCGCAAGGCGGTGTCGAACGGCACCAGCAAGCCCTCGTAGACGCATTTCAGGATGGCGGCAGCGGCGGGATAATTGCCATAGGTCTCGCGGCGCAGGATGGCGATGGCCGGCGGCCACAGATTGGCACCGGCCATCGAATAGATCGGAGCGCCGGGCAGCTTGAAGCCTTTTTCGTCCCAGGGCGCCACGGGTTTCAAGCCGTTCTTGATCATCGCCTTGGCGGTTTCGACCAGCTTGTCCGGCTCGGCAATCTCATGGATCAGGCCCATCGACTTGGCCTTCTGTGGCGACAGGGTCTGGCCGGAGGTCAGCATTTGCAGCGCCTGCTGCTGGTCGGTCAGCCGCGGCACGCGCTGGGTGCCGCCGGCGCCCGGAAAAATGCCGATCTTCACTTCGGGAAGCGCCATCCTCACTTTGTCTGAATCGGCCGCGACACGGCCATGGCAGGCGAGCGACAATTCGAACGCGCCTCCCATGCAGGTACCGTTGATCGCCGAAACCCACGGCTTGCCCGAGGTTTCCAGCTTACGGAATAGTCCGGTCATTTTTCCAGCATTGTCGAACAGCGCCTTGGTCGCCTTCTCCGGGTCCTTGGCCTTGTCGGCGGCGAAGGTCGCCAGCATCTTCTGCAGCATGGTGATGTCGGCGCCGCCCGAGAACGTATCCTTGCCGGAGGTGATCACCGCGCCCTTGATCGCTGCATCGCTCGCCACTTTGTCGACGATGGCGTTCAGTTCGAGCATCACCTCCTCGGTGAAGACGTTCATCGAACGGTCCGGCATGTCCCAGGTGACCAGCGCAATACCGTCGGCGTCGATGTCGAGGGTGAAATTGGTGTAGCTCATCATCTCTCTCCGTCAGACGCGTTCGATGATCGTTGCGGTGCCCATGCCGGCGCCGATGCAAAGCGTCACCAGCGCGGTGTTGAGGTCGCGGCGCTCCAGTTCGTCCAAAACCGTGCCGAAGATCATCGCACCGGTGGCGCCGAGCGGATGGCCCATGGCGATGGCGCCACCATTGACGTTGATCCGGTCATGCGGAATGTCGAAAGCCTGCATGTAGCGCAGCACCACCGAAGCGAAGGCCTCGTTGAGCTCGAACAGCTCGATGTCCGACAGCTTCATCTTCGCCCGCTTCAACAGCTTCTCGGTGACGTCGACGGGGCCGGTCAGCATCAGCACCGGTTCGGAGCCGATGTTGGCGAAGGCACGGATGCGCGCGCGCGGCTTGAGGTCGAGCGTCTTTCCCGCCTTTTTCGAGCCGAGCAGCACGGCCGCCGCGCCATCGACGATGCCGGACGAGTTGCCAGCATGGTGGACGTGGTTGACCTCTTCCACCTCGGGATGCTTCTGCACGGCGACGGCGTCGAAGCCGCCCATTTCGCCCGGCATGACAAAGGACGGATTGAGCGCGGCCAGCGACTGCATGTCGGTCGAAGGCCGCATGTGCTCGTCGTGATCGAGAATGGTCACGCCGTTCTGGTCCTTGACCGAGATCACCGAATTCTTGAAGCGGCCCTCGGCCCACGCCTTGGCGGCACGTTTCTGGCTTTCGACCGCGTAAGCGTCGACGTCGTCGCGCGAAAACCCGTATTTGGTGGCGATCAGGTCGGCCGAGATTCCTTGCGGCACGAACCAGCCGGGCAGGCCGACCGATGGGTCCATGAACCAGGCGCCGCCGGAGGCGCCCATGCCGACGCGCGACATCGATTCGACGCCACCGGCAATGACGATCTCGTCGGCGCCCTGCGCGATCTTGGCGGCGCCGAAATTGATGGCATCCAGTCCCGAGGCGCAGAAGCGCGATATCTGCATGCCAGGCGCCTTGGTGTCGTAGCCGGCCTCGAAAGCGGCGGCACGTGGAATGACCGCACCCGCCTCGCCAACCGGATCGACACAACCGAAGATGATGTCGTCAACAGCGGCGGTGTCCAGCCCGTTGCGGTCGCGGATCGCCTCGAGCACCTTGGCGCCGAGCCGCACCGCCGGCACTTCGTGCAGCGAGCCATCCTTCTTGCCCCTGCCGCGCGGCGTGCGCACGGCATCATAGACATAAGCTTCGGCCATTTTCCTGCTCCTTGGGTTTGCTGAAACTCGCTCAGAGTGAGCGGCCGATCAGCAATTTCATGATCTCGTTGGTGCCGCCGTAGATGCGCTGGACGCGGGCGTCGCGAAACATGCGCGCAATCGGATATTCATTCATGTAGCCATAGCCGCCATGCAATTGAAGGCATTCGTCGACGACTTTTCCTTGCAGGTCTGACAGCCAGTATTTGGCCATCGAAGCCGTCACCGGGTCGAGGCCACCGTTAATGTGGCGGGCAACGCAGTCATTATAGAAGACGCGGCCGATGGTCGCCTCGGTCTTCAATTCGGCAAGCTTGAACTGGGTGTTCTGGAATTCGATGATGGCCTTGCCGAAGGCCTTGCGCTCCTTGACGTAGTCGATGGTAAGCGCCAGGGCCCGCTCGACCATGGCGATAGCAGTGGTGCCGATCTGCAGCCGCTCCTGCGGCAATTGTTGCATCAACTGGACGAAGCCCTGGCCTTCGTCGTTGCCGAGCAGGTTCGAGGTCGGCACACGCACGTCGTTGAAGAACAGTTCCGACGTGTCGTTGGCCTTGAGGCCGATCTTGTCGAGGTTGCGGCCGCGCTCGAAACCCTCCACCTCGTCAGTCTCGACGACGATCAGCGAGATGCCCTTGGCGCCCTTCTCAGGATCGGTCTTGGTAACGACGATGATGAAATTGGCGAGCTGGCCGTTGGTGATAAAGGTCTTCGAGCCGTTGAGCTTGTACCGGTTGCCGTCCTTTTCGGCGCGCGTCTTGACGCCTTGAAGGTCGGAGCCCGCACCCGGCTCGGTCATGGCGATGGCGCCGATCAGCTCGCCGCTCGCCAGCCTCGGCAGCCACTTCTTCTTCTGCTCCTCCGAGCCGTAGTGGAGGATATAGGGGGCAACGATCGAATTGTGCAGGCCAATGCCGAACCCGTCGACGCCGACATGGCCGATCGCCTCGATGATGGCGCTCTCATGCGCGAAGGTGCCGCCCGATCCGCCATATTCCTCCGGCATCGAGGCGCAGAGCAGGCCGGCAGCACCCGCCTTCAGCCAGCTTTCGCGGTCGACCATCTCGTTCTTCTCGAACTCGTCGTAACGCGGCGCGATCTCTTCCGACATGAAGCGGTGCGCCATGTCGTAAAGCATGCCGACCTCGTCCGCCGCCCAAGCGGGCTTGGGAAGGCCAAGGATTTCGGCGGGGTTAGTCATGTTTATTCTCCGATCCTCCTTCCAAGCACGCCGCCAGCATTGAGGCTGGCGCGCTGCCGTGGCGACCCTTCCCGGCCGCTTTCGCGGCCACCCTCCTCTTGAGGAGGAGGGGAGCCTAGAACGCTTCCGCCGGCAGTGCCATCAATGTGTCGGCACCGCTGGCGATGCGGGCAAGATGCGCCGATGTCTCCGGCATGATCCGCTCTATGAAGAAGCGCGCCGTCACCAGCTTGTTGTCGTAGAAAGACGAAGCGCCGTCGGCGCCATCAGCCAATTTCGCTGCGGCCACCTTGGCCATCCGGGCCCACATATAGCCCAGCGCCACCAGGCCGAAGAGATGCATGTAGTCGGTCGAGGCGGCACCGGCATTGTCGGGCTTGGCCATGCCGTTCTGCACCAGCCACATCGTCGCCGCCTGCAGATCGTTGAGGCCCTTCTTCAGCGTCTTGGTGAAGGGCGCAATCTTCTCGTCGGTGCGGTTTTCCTCGCAGAACTCGCCGACTTCCCTAAAGAAGGCCTGCACCGCGCGACCGCCATTCAAGGCCAGCTTGCGGCCGACGAGGTCGAGCGCCTGGATGCCGTTGGCACCCTCATAGACCATGGCGATGCGCGCATCGCGGACGAACTGGCTCATGCCGTGCTCTTCTATATAGCCGTGGCCGCCGAACACCTGCTGCGCCATTACCGCATGATCGAAACCCTTGTCGGTGAGCACGCCCTTGACCACCGGCGTCATCAGGCCGGTGTAGTCGTCGGCCGCCTGGCGATCCTTGTCGTCACTGGAGCGGTGAGCGATGTCGGACTTGATCGCCGTCCACAGCGCCAGCGCGCGGCCGGCCTCGTTGAAAGCCTTCATGGTCATCAGGCTGCGGCGGATGTCCGGATGGACGATGATCTGATCGGCCTTCCTGTCCGGCGCCTTCGGCCCTGACAGCGAGCGGCCCTGCAGACGATCCTTGGCGTAGGAAACCGCATTCTGATAGGCGACCTCCGATAGCGAGAGCCCCTGCAGGCCGACGCCAAGCCGCGCCTCATTCATCATGGTGAACATTGCTTTCAGCCCGCCATTGGCCTCGCCTAGCAGCGTGCCTTCAGCGTCGTCGTAATTCATGACGCAGGTCGAGTTGCCATGGATACCCATCTTCTCCTCGATCGAGCCACAGGAGACGGTGTTCTTCTCGCACGGATTGCCTGAGGCATCGAGCTTGAGCTTCGGCACGATGAACAGCGAGATGCCCTTCACGCCATCCGGCGCGCCCTCGATACGGGCCAGCACAAGGTGGACGATATTGTCCGACATGTCATGCTCGCCGGCCGAGATGAATATCTTCTGGCCGGAGATCCTGTAGGTGCCGTCGCCATTTGGGACGGCCTTGGTGCGCAGCAGGCCAAGATCGGTTCCGCAGTGCGGCTCGGTCAGGTTCATGGTGCCGGTCCAGGCGCCCTCGACCAGCTTCGGCAACCATGTTGCCTTCTGCTCTTTGGTGCCATGGGTGATGATCGCAGCGATCGCGCCCTGCGTCAGGCCGGCATACATCATCAGCGACATATTGGCCGACACCATATATTCGGCAACCGCAGTGTGCACCGCGTAGGGCAAGCCTTGCCCGCCAAACTCGACAGGTGCGGCGAGCCCCATCCAGCCGCCTTCGCGATACTGGTCGAAGGCTTCCTTGAAGCCTTTCGGCGTCGTTACCGAACCGTCGTCATGGCGCATGCAGCCTTCCACGTCGCCGACACGGTTCAGCGGCTGCATCACGTTTTCGGCGAGCTTCGCACCCTCGGCAAGGATGGCCTCGAGCACATCCGGCGTCGCGTCAGAAAATCCGGGAAGATTGGAATAACGCTGATATCCCAACACTTCGTTCAGCACGAACAGCGTGTCCCGGACCGGCGCTCTGTAGATCGGCATGCGTTTCCTCCACCATGCGGTCTTGGCCCCGAAATCAGCCCCGGCATATGAGGATGGGAGCGGACCAACGTTACGGTCGAGATAACAAATATTGACGTTTGCGTAAACGTCAATTCTGCGGTGCGGCAAATTTTCTGCCGCGCGCCAAGACGGCAAACGACGAAGGACGGGAAACGACGAAGAACCGCGCAGCGAAAGCCACGCGGTTCTCATTCGTCGGAAATCGACAGGTTAGTTTAGCTCGCCACGCTGGCCTGCGGCGCCGAGCGCTCAATCAGCATTTGCCGGACGGTCGACATCGAAGCACTCAGTTCGCTGATGGCGTCGTCGATCAGCGCCCGCTGCTTTTGCAGACGGGCAAGCTGCTTTTCCGATTTGTCGAGCGCCAGCCGCAACTGCTTGGTGTTGGAGCCGTTCGGATCATAGAGGTCCATCATCTGCTTGACGTCGCGCAGCGAGAACCCGACCTTGCGGCCAAGCAGGATCAGCTTCAACCGGGCCCTGTCGCGGCGCGTATAGAGACGGGTCGAGCCGTCGCGCTGCGGGTTGAGTAGACCCTTGTCCTCATAGAAACGCAGCGTACGCAGCGTCACTCCGTATTTCTTGGCCATTTCGCCGATGCGGACAAGCTCTTCACCGGCTTCGCTCGACATATCGTTGGTGTTGGCCGCGGCTTGGCCGGGCGAAATAAGTTTCATGGTCACTGGCTTTCCCCGTCTGGTGGCGTCGCGGTCGCGGACCTTGCGTCGCCTGAGTGAAAGCGGGGGCGTGCTTCCACTCGTGGTTTCAACAAACAAATCGCAAACGGCGTAATCCGCTCATTTACGTTTACGTCAATTCTATATCGATAGCCGCCTCACCACGCAAGAGCGTTCTGGTCTTGCAACTTTATGCCGCAGCACCAGCGGATAAACCCAAAAATCGCGGTCGACTTCGGAAAGAACCCTGCGGCAGATCAAAATTCTACAGCGTCCTTTGTGCGTCCAAAGGGACACCCGGCGCCCTCGGCAGCAAGCCGACAAAGTTGCAACTTCTTAAGCTTGGTTAACGCGTTGTTTACCACGTTGGGGCGAAATGTGCGCATGTCGGTTACCCGTGTCTATCCTGTATTGAATTTTTCACGGTTTTCGGAGCGCGGATGAGACCCGGGAAGCTCGTCTTCCACTGCAACAAGCCAAGCAGTCGCCTTCGTCCCGGCAGGACTTTGGGAACCTGGTGAAAGCCAGCAATTCTGAAACGGGCGCATTGATGAACAGCAAGCGGTCCTACCTCGATACACTCAACGCCGGCAGGCAACGCCGGCCGCACACGACGCTTGAAGAGCTCAACCGCTCCCTGGAAACTCTGGAGCAGCGGCTGGAGCGGACGCGCGAGGAGACGGCAAGCCACCCAGATCCGCGCCGACCAGGGGCAGAACCGCGCTATCCCAGCGCCCAACCCTATGGCCAGCAGCGCCGGTATGAGGATCCACGCGCGCAGCGGCCGAAAGGTCCAGCAGCGGCTTTCGACCAGAATTACCAGGCGATCGCCCGCGATATAGACCGGGTGCGCGGGCAGGAGGACGGCGTCGCCCTAGCCGGCAAGATCGCCGGGGAATTGCGCGGCCTGCGCGAAGAGTTGCGCCAGCAGATGACCTCCGGCCTGCAACGCGAGTTCGAGGTACTGCGCAAGAATGTCGAGCGAGCCTTCCAGTCAAATGGCGGCGGCAAAGGCAGCGCCGAACTCGGCGTCGAATTCGAGCGGCTTTCCGGCGCCATCCAGACACTGGCCGAAAAAAGCGACGACAGAAGCGTTAATATGCTGCGGCTCGAGCTTGAGCAGGTCAAGGCCGCGCTCGATGCGCTGGCGCGCGAGGAGAGCGTGCAGGCGGTCGGACGCCGCTGGGACGATTTCGACCGCCGCTGGAACGCCTTCGAGGACCGCGTCGAGGCCGATCAGCGCAAGCGTTCCGATGCACCCGGCCTGTCGGCGCTGACGGAGCGGCTCGAACAGATCAGCAATGCCGTCAGCAATCTGCCGGAATCGCTGTCGCTGCGCTCGCTCGAGGAAAAGGTCCGGACGCTTGCCGGAGCGGTCGACCATTTCGCCCGCCAGCAGGACAATCGCGGCGGCGACACATTCCGTCAGATCGACGAGCGGCTCGACGAGATTTCCCGCGCGATCGTCGCCTCGACGGTTGCCGCGCAAGCCAATTCGTTCGACCCCGAGCCCTTCGAACGCATCGAGAAGCGGATCGATTCACTGGCCCAGCAAATCGAAGAAGTGTCGCAGGATCGTCCGGGTCGGGAGGTCATCGACCGTCTCAACACATTGTCGAGCCGCGTGGATGAGCTGGCCGGCCGAGCCAATCTGCCGGAACAGGCGATGGAGCGCCTTGCCAGGCAAGTCGCGCTTATTGCCGACAAGATCGACCACGCACCTGCCATGCCCGACGCGGACTACATCTTCCAGGGGCTCGAGCAGCGCTTCGACGTGCTGTCCAGCATGATGGAACGTCGCCAGGGCGACGCCATCGAACAAGGCAACATGCTGTTTCGCGACCTTGAGCGCCGGTTGGACGAGGTCGCCGACAGGCTCGACCAGCGCATGCCGCAGGTCGACAGCGCCGGCATCATGGATGCCATCGACGCCCGCTTCACCGCGCTGGCCAAGCGGATGGAGACGCGCGTTCCGGATCCTGCCAACGAGGCGGCGATCCGTGGCCTGGAGAGCCGGCTCGAAGACATCTCAAGCCGGCTGGATTCGTCCGCGGCACAGGTCGCAAGCATCGACCCGGCGTTGATCCGCAGCCTTGAAGCGCAGGTCGCCGGCCTGACGGCGCATCTTTCCCAGCCCGGCACGCCGCTGCCGGAATTCGACGACATCAGCCCGCGTCTCAACGACATCGAGAAGTCGCTGGCCGGAACCCGCGATTCCATCCTCGGCGCGGCGCGCGAGGCGGCTGAGAGCGCCGTCCGCTCGCTGGCCGGATCAAGCGCGAACACGGCGGCCGTTACCGGCCTCGCCCAGGACCTGAAGACGCTTGAGGCACTGACGCGCCGTTCGGACGAGCGCAATTCGAGGACGTTCGAGGCTATCCACGATACGCTGCTCAAGATCGTTGACAGGCTTGGTTCACTGGAGACCGGCGAACCGGCAAGCGCGGAGTTGAGCAAGCGCTTCGGCCGGGCATCCAAGATCTCGGTGCAGGACGCACCGTCGATGGACCTCGACCAGCCGCTGCCGTTGACGGGCAGCATGGCCGATCTCGACGGCCGCGCCGCGGCGCTCGTGCGAGACGAACCCGGTCCGCGTACGCCGGCCGAGGCCGCCGCCGCAGCCGCCCTGGCGGCTCTCGGTTCAGACACGACGCGTGAAAAAACCGAGCAAGGCGGCGGCAGGAAATCGATGTTAGGCGGGCTGGCGCGCGCCTTGAAGGGCAAGAAGGACGCCGAGATGCCGCCGCTTGCAGGCTCGGCGCCGAGCGCCGAGATACCGAGCGTCGATCTCGACGAGCCCCTCGACCCCAAGCTCGCCAACCGGCCACTGGAACCCGGTTCCGGCGCACCCGACCTCAGCGCCATCATGAAGCGCGTGCGCGACGAGCGCGGGCAGCCGGCCCGGGAAGGCGCCGAAGCGGCGAAGTCGGACTTCATCGCGGCAGCCAGACGGGCTGCGCAGGCGGCGGCTGCCGAGGCGGACGCCCTCAAGCGCCAGTCGACGATGAAAGGCCCGGTCAAGGCGCTCAGGATCGGCGACCTGCTCAAGGCGCGGCGCAAGCCGATCCTGATGGGGGCAATCGCCATCATGCTGGCGCTTGCCGGCCTGCAACTGGGCAAAGCCTTCTTCTCCGACCCGGTCGAAGTCGCCAACAATGAGGCGGCACCGGCCGTGGCCGTACAGCCGGTGGAAACCGCATTGGCCAGCGTTGCCAGCGAGCCGAAGGCGGACGCGCAGACGACAACACAGGAGAGTGCGCCGTCGCCCACCGTCAGGCAGGCAGAGCCATCCGCATCGATGACCAAGGACGACACGGCGGCGCAAACCGGCCCCGCCACAGCGGCAACCGAGGCATCGACGGCGCCCTCGGCTGCGGCGGCATCCGCTGACCTGGCGGCGCCAGACACCACGGCCGCAGTGCCCGCGCCGTCAGCGGCGACGGCCAGCTACGCTGAGCCAATGGCTGCCGCGCCTGCTACCACCACCGCCGCGACGCAGGACACGACCGGCACGGTGCCGCCGGCGGATGCTGCCGCGGCAGCAGGCGCCAAGATCGACGTTCCGGCCGATGCCGGTCCGGTCGCCCTGCGCGATGCAGCGGCCGACGGCGACGTCAAGGCGTTGTTCGAGATCGGCTCGCGCTACGCCGAGTCGCGCGGCGTCAAGGAAGACATGGCGGCGGCGGCCAAATGGTATGAGAAAGCTGCCGAACTCGGTTTCGCACCGGCAGAATACCGCATCGGCAATTTCTACGAGAAGGGCATTGGCGTCGCACGTGACGTCAAGAAAGCGAAGACCTGGTACCAGCTTGCCGCAGAGCAGGGCAATGCCAGCGCCATGCACAATCTGGCCGTGCTGTTTGCGATGGCGGCGGATGGCGTGACCGACAATGAATCGGCAGCGCGCTGGTTCCAGGCGGCGGCGGATCTCGGTGTCAAGGACAGCCAGTTCAATCTCGGCATCCTCGCGGCGAAGGGCGTCGGCATGAAGCAGAACCTCGAGGAGAGCTATAAATGGTTCGCGCTCGTCGCCAAGACCGGCGACAAGGATGCGGCGGCCAAGCGCGACGAGATCGCCAAGGCGCTGAGGCCCGAGCAGCTGGAGCGTGCGCGGGCCGCGGCTGAACTGTGGAAGGCCAAGCCGCTCGATCCAGCCGCCAATTCGGCCGACATTCCTGAATCGTGGCAGGACGGCACTCCGCAGACAACGGCCGGCATCGATATGAAGAAAGCGGTCCAGAACATCCAGCGCATTCTCAACAAGAACGGCTACGAGGCCGGCAATCCCGACGGCATGATGGGCCAGAAAACCAAGAACGCGATCATGGCCTTCCAGGCCGACAACGATATGAAGGCAACCGGTGCGATCGACGAAAAGCTGGTGAAGGCGCTACTCGCGCGTAAATAACGGCAGATGCGTCGTTTCCGCGACGCCCTTGCCACAGATTTGCCTGTTAACTGATTGAGTTGTTTTTTGTTTCGGCGGCGCGGCGAAGTTTGACTTGACCGCCCGGCCGGCGCAAGAACGAAATAGTCTTTTGGCGCAAGATGCCCGCAACGGTTGCATTCGCCAGGAGGCAAACTGATCGAGACTGACGGGTGGGCATCTATCTCCCGATCGCGGAAATTTCCGTCAACATCTTCGTACTGCTGGCCATGGGTGCGGCGGTGGGTTTCCTGTCGGGCATGTTCGGCGTGGGCGGCGGCTTTCTCATTACGCCGCTGCTGATCTTCTACAACATACCGCCGGCAATCGCGGTCGCCACCGGCGCCAACCAGGTCATCGCTTCCTCCTTCTCCGGCGCCCTGTCGCACATGAAGCGCGGCACGCTCGATTTCAAGCTAGGTGGCGTGCTTTTAGCCGGCGGCATCGTCGGCTCGACCGGTGGTATCTATGTCTTTGCGCTCCTGCGCCGGCTCGGCCAGCTCGACCTGTTCATATCGCTGCTCTACGTCGTGCTGCTCGGCACCGTCGGCGGGCTGATGCTGGTCGAGAGCGTCAATGCACTGCGCGCCACCCGCAGCGGCGCCGCGCCGGTGTTGAAGAAATCCGGCCAGCACAACTGGATCCACCGCCTGCCGCTGAAGATGCGATTCAGAGCCTCGAAGCTCTTTGTCAGCGTCATTCCGGTGCTTGGGCTGGGCGCGGCGATCGGCTTCCTGTCGTCGATCATGGGCGTCGGCGGCGGCTTCATCATGGTGCCCGCCCTGATCTACCTTTTGAAAGTGCCGACCAACGTCGTCATCGGCACCTCGCTGTTCCAGATCATCTTCACCTCGGCTTACACCACGCTGGTCCACGCCACCACCAACCAGACGGTCGACGTCATGCTCGCCTTCCTGTTGATGGCAGGCGGCGTCGCCGGCGCACAATATGGCGCCAAGGCCGGTCAGAGGCTGCGGGGAGAGCAACTCAGGGCGCTGCTGGCGCTGCTGGTGCTGGCGGTCGCCATCCGGCTCGCCATCGATCTTTTCGTCACGCCTCCCAATCTCTATTCGCTGTCCGGGGTGGGCCTGAGCTGATGGCTGGCTTGAGGACGCTCGCGGCCGCCGCCTTGCTGTCGCTGCTGGCCGCTGGGCCACCGGCGAAGGCGCAGGCGCCACTAACCGAAAACATCCAGATCGGCCTTTCCACCGACAATGTCTCGATTACCGCCGGTTTTTCCGGCGCCGACCTGACCATTTTCGGCTCGCTGGAAAATGCCGATCCGCTTGTCGCGCGGCAAGGGCGCTACGACGTGATCGTCGTGCTGGAAGGCCCGGCCCGACCGGTCGTCGTGCGCCGCAAGGACCGGGTGCTCGGCGTCTGGGTCAATCTGGAGTCGGAGACCTTCGAAAACGTACCTGTCTCCTATTCGGTGGCGACGACGCGGCCGCTGCAGGACGTCACCGATCCGAACAGCTACAAGCAGCTGTCGCTTGGCGCCTCCAACCTCTATTTGCAGCCGGCCGACGCCGAGGACAGCCCGGCGACAATCGAGGAGTTCACCGCCGCGCTGCGCGAGCGCAAGGCGGCGACAGGCCTCTACAGCGAGAATGTCGGCGGTGTGCAGTTCCTGTCGCAGAACCTGTTCCGCGCCACCGTCAGGCTCGCTCCCAACGTTCCGGTCGGCACCCACAAGGCCCGCGCCTTCCTGTTCAAGAGCGGCCTGTTCATCAAGGAAAGCTCCGCCCAGCTCGAAATCCGCAAGTCCGGTTTCGAACAGTCGATCTTCCGCGTCGCCCACGACTACTCCTTCCTCTACGGTGTCTTTGCCGTATCGCTGGCCATGCTGACAGGCTGGCTCGGAAGACTGGTCTTCAGGAAAGACTGAACTCTCGTAAAAGTGGTTTCCCTTTCCGAGGGTATGGGCTAGACCGCGACCCCCGGCCCGACCGGACACGAGCTGCTGCTCCCCAAATCAGAAATACAGGAACGCACGATGCGACCAGCATTTGCCGGGATCGACTTCGGCACTTCAAATTCCACCGTGAGCGTGGTCAGGAACGGGCAGCCGCGGCTGGTGGCGTTGGAAGACGGCCAGGTCACGCTGCCCAGTGCGGTGTTTTTCAATTTCGAGGACAACCGCACCTATTTCGGGCGACGCGCCATCGCCAACTATACGGACAGTATCGAGGGCCGCCTGATGCGCTCGCTGAAGAGCGTGCTCGGCAGCTCGCTCGCTCACGAAAAGACGCGCATCAAGGCGCGCTCGATCGGCTTCATGGAAATTGTCGGCCTATTTGTCGGCCACCTGAAAAAGAAGCTCGAAGAAAACGCCCTCGACACAGTCGAAAGCGTCGTGCTCGGACGGCCGGTACAGTTCGTAGACGACGACGCCGGGGCCGACGCCGAGGCTGAACACGAACTCGAAAATGCCGCTCGCGCCCAAGGCTTCAAGCACATCGCCTTCCAATTCGAGCCGATCGCGGCGGCACTCGATTACGAGCAGAAAGTGACGCGCGAGGAACTGGCGTTGATCGTCGACATGGGCGGCGGCACGTCCGACTTCTCGATCGTGCGGGTCTCGCCTGAGCGCGCCCGCTCGCTCGACCGCAAGAACGATATTCTGGCCAGTCGCGGCATCCACATCGGCGGCACCGACTTCGACCGGCTGCTGAGCATCGCCCATGTGATGCCGCAGCTCGGCTATCTGACGCCAACCAAGGACGGCAAGCGCAATCTGCCGGCGAGCTACTTCATCGACTTGGCGACATGGCAGCGCATCAACCTGGTCTATACCGCAAGGGCGATGACGCATCTTCGCCAGATCCGCTACGAGGCAGAGCGCGCAGACCTGGTCGACCGCTTCATCCACATCGTCGAGCATCGTTACGGCCACGCGCTGGCGGCGCTGGTCGAAAAGGCCAAGATCGAGCTGACGGACCGATCGTCGGCCGGTATCGAGGTCGCGCTACCGGAGGTGAGGTTCATGGCAGAGATCACGCGCGCGGGTCTCGAAGCCACTATCGCTCGGGATATTGAGCGCGTTGCAGGTACGGTCGAGCAGACCGTCCGCGACGCGCAGGTGAAGCCCTCCGATATCACGGCGGTGTTCCTGACCGGCGGATCGACCGCGATCCCGCTGGCCAGGCAGCAGATCCTGGCTCTGGTGCCGCAGGCGTCGGTAATCGAAGGCGATGTGTTCGGCTCGGTCGGGCTTGGGCTGGCGCTCGACGCGCAGCGGAAGTTCGCCTGATCGGCTTAAAGCGGCGCGGCTCTCTCAGCTTTGCCGCCGAGATGCGCCTTGAGCGCCATCTGGGCCAGGCTTGGCTGCCGGTCGCGATGCGTGATCATGGCAAATTCGCGCTTCGGAAGATCGATCGGCACGGAACGCAGACTGCCTTCGGCGACCGCGCGCGCGACGACGAGTTCCGAAATGATGGTGGCGCCGGCGCCGGCCTCGACTGCCTGGCGAATAGCCTCATTGCTCGGCAACACCAGGAATATCTGCAGATCCGCGAACGAAATCCCGTCGCGTCGGGCAAGGTCCTCCAGCGCCTCGCGCGTGCCCGACCCGCCTTCGCGAATGATCCAGCGAAGCCCGCCAAGGTCGGGATGTCCAGGCGAAACTTCCGCGATCTCAGGGTGAGAGCGCGCCACGACCAGCATCATGCGATCGATATCGACCTTGGCACGCCGCAAAATGTCGGATTCGGTGCGCCCCTCTACCAGGCCAAAATCGGCTGCGCCATCAAGTACATTGGTCTCGACCTGCCTGGTGTTGCCAATGCTCACGCTCAGCCTGACGGCAGGATAGGCTTCGTGGAAAGAGGCGAGCCGGCGCGGCAGCCAATAGCTGGCGATGGTCTGGCTGGCAGCGATCGAGAGACTGCCTGATATCGTCTGCGAGACATGCTCCAGCACATTGTGGGCGGCCGCAGCCCGCTCGAGAACCGCCTTGGCCTCCGGCAGGAACCGGCGCCCGGTCTCGGCGAGCTCGATATTGCGGCCCACTCGGTTGAACAACTGCACGCCGTGCTGCTGCTCGAGCGAGCGGATCGCGGCGGATGCCGCCGACTGTGAGATGCCCACCAACTCGGCCGCTTTGGTCATGTGCGCCCGTTCGGCGACGGCGACGAAGATCCGCAATTGGTCCAGAGTCATGCCAGCATTAAGAAGCAAATCCGATTGGAATTACAAGAGCAAGTTGTTAGACAGATCGATTGCCTTGTTCTAGATTTTGGCCCGAAATTGGAAAAAAGTCGCGCCAGAACAGTCGAGGCTAGAAATTGATGAGACTGTTCAAATCCGTGTTTGCGCACTGGAGCCGCAGCCTGCGGTGGCGGCTGGTCGGTGAACGCTATCGGCCGGAACAGCATTACATGCGCGGCCCAGGCCCGAAGACGAGAGCCAAGGCCGCGGAACGCAAAAACATCGCCGGATCATGACCAACGAACCGCTGCGCGGCGCCAACTCAGCACCATCCCAACGACCGCTCGCCGATACGCGCGCGCCCGCTGAGGGCGATGGCGTCGATACGTCGCCCGATGTCTCCGACAGCGTGGCCAAGACGACCTGCTATATGTGCGCCTGCCGCTGCGGCATCGACGTCCATATCAAGGACGGCAAGGTCCGCTACATCAACGGCAACAAGGATCATCCGGTCAACCGCGGTGTGCTGTGCGGCAAGGGCAGCGCCGGCATCATGCAGCATTACAGCCCGGCCCGGCTGAAGAAGCCGCTACTGCGCACCGGTCCGCGCGGCTCGGGTGAGTTCCACGAAATCGAGTGGGAGGAAGCTTTGTCGATCGCGACGGAACGGCTTTCGAACATCCGCCGGACCGACCCGAAGAAACTCGCCTTCTTCACCGGGCGCGACCAGTCGCAATCGCTGACCGGCTGGTGGGCGAGCCAGTTCGGCACGCCGAACTTTGCCGCCCATGGCGGCTTCTGCTCGGTCAATATGGCGGCCGGCGGCCTCTACACGATTGGCGGCTCGTTCTGGGAGTTCGGCGAGCCCGACTGGGACAACACAAAATACTTCATGCTGTTCGGCGTTGCCGAGGACCATGATTCCAATCCGATCAAGATCGGCCTCGGCAAGCTCAAGGCGCGCGGCGCCAAGGTGGTTTCCATCAATCCCTGCCGCACCGGCTACAACGCCATTGCCGACGACTGGATCGGAATCCGGCCCGGCACCGACGGCCTGTTCGTATTCGCCCTCATCCACGAATTGCTGAAGGCCGGCCGCGTCGATCTCGACTACCTCTTGCGCTATACCAACGCCCATCTCCTTGTCATTCAGGAGCCTGGAGCTGTCAATGACGGGCTGTTCA
Organism: Mesorhizobium sp. ISC25; assembly: GCF_042295465.1. Classification (NCBI taxonomy): domain Bacteria; kingdom Pseudomonadati; phylum Pseudomonadota; class Alphaproteobacteria; order Hyphomicrobiales; family Phyllobacteriaceae; genus Mesorhizobium; species Mesorhizobium sp. ISC25. Next base: position 3,537,995 of record NZ_CP135441.1, read on the forward strand.
TGCGCAATGGCGATGGCAATCCGCTGGCTTGGGACAGGGTGGCGAAGATGCCTGTCGATGCCAGCGATGCCGACGCGAAGCCCGCATTGACCGGCAGCTTTCTCGTCGACGGCCGCCGTTGCGTGCCGGTCTTCCAACTCGTCGCCGACCGCTATCTGGACGAGAGCTATTCACCGGACGCCGTCGCTGACCGGTGCGGCATCTCCGCCGACACCATCCGACGCATCGCCGCAGAACTCGCTCATGTCGCCTTCGAACAGCAAATCGAATTGCCGGTGGCCTGGACGGATTGGGCCGGCCGCCGGCACGAGACCATCAAGGGCCGCCCGGTGTCGATGCATGCGATGCGTGGCATCTCGGCCCATTCGAACGGTTTTCACTCTTGCCGCGCCATTCATCTGCTTCAGGTGCTTCTCGGCACGGTGGACGTGCCGGGTGGCTTCCGCTTCAAGCCTCCCTATCCGCGGTCCGCGCCGCCGGGCCCCAAACCAGCCGGCAAGAATGTGAAGCCAATGACGGCGCTCGAGGGCATGCCGCTCGGCTTCGTCTGCGGACCGGAGGACCTGCTGGTCGATGAAGGCGGCAAGCCCATTCGGATCGACAAGGCCTACTCCTGGGATGCGCCGCTTGCAGCACACGGCCTCATGCACACGGTCATCCGCAACGCCTGGGCCGGCGATCCCTACACGATCGACACACTATTCATGTACATGTCGAACATGGCCTGGAACTCGTCGATGAACACGGTCGAGACGATGGCGATGCTGACCGATGTGGATGCATCGGGTGAGTACAAGATCCCGTTCATCATCTATTCCGACGCTTATTATTCCGAGACCGTGCCGTTCGCCGATCTGGTGCTGCCGGATACGACCTATCTCGAGCGTCATGACTGTATCAGCCTGCTCGACCGGCCGATCAGCCACGCCGACGGGCCGGGCGACGCCATCCGCCATCCCGTCGTCGAGCCGGACCGCGACGTCAGGCCGTTCCAGACGGTGCTGATCGAACTCGGCGCGCGGCTCAGCCTGCCCGGCTTCGTCGAGGACGATGGTTCCGCCAAATACCGTGACTATGCCGACTACATCGTCAATCACGAGCGCACGCCAGGTGTCGGCCCGCTCGCCGGCTGGCGCGGAAAGGACGGGGCCTCGGTCGGCAAGGGCGAGGTCAATCCCGACCAATTGCAGCGCTACATTGATAATGGCGGCTTCTGGCACCAGGATTTCGCCGCCGATCAGCGCTACTACAAAATGGCCAACCGCTCGTATCTCGAATTCGCCAAGAGCATGGGCTTCATCCCGAAGGCCGAGCCTATCGTGTTCCAACTCTATTCCGAGCCGATGCAGCGCTTCCGCCTCGCGGCGCGCGGCCATGGCCGGGTGCTGCCGGAGGCGGAGCGCAGCCGGGTCGAGACCTATATGGACCCGCTGCCGTTCTGGTACGCGCCCTTCGAAGAGGCTGCGGTCGATGGCCAAGCCTATCCGCTCCACGCGCTGACGCAGCGGCCGATGCACATGTACCACTCCTGGGGCGGGCAGAATGCCTGGCTAAGACAGATCACCAGCCAGAACAGGCTGTTCGTGCATCACCGGACCGCAGCCGGCCTCGGGCTTGTCGATGACGATTGGGTTTGGATCGAGAGCATCAACGGCAAGGTCAAGGGGCAGATCAGCCTGATCGACGGCGTCAACGCCGATACGGTGTGGACCTGGAACGCGATCGGCAAACGGCGCGGCAGCTGGGGGCTCAAGGACGACGCGGCCGAATCCAATCGCGGCTTCCTGCTCAACCACATCATCGGCGACCAGACCTCTGCCGATGCCAGCGGCAAACGCTATTCGAATTCCGACCCGGTGACCGGCCAGGCGGCGTGGTTCGACCTGCGCGTGCGCATCGTCAAATGCACGGCCGAGGAAGCTGGCTTCACCGAACCGCAGTTCGAGCGGTTCCGGCAGCCGCCGGGCTTCCAGCCCTCGCCCGACAAACTCAGTTTCGGCGCGGAATTCCGCCGGGAGAGAGAGGCTGCCGAATGACTTGCCTTCCCGCCAATACCGACAAGAAGCTCGGCCTTGTCATCGATCTCGACACCTGCGTCGGCTGCCAGGCCTGCGTTACCGCCTGCAAAGAATGGAACACCGGCGGCCATATGGCGCCGCTAACCGACATCGACCCCTATGGCGGCAATGTCGACGGTGTCTGGTTCAACCGCGTGCACAGTTATGAGCACATGACGGAGATGGGCGGACGCACGGTGAACTTCCCGCGCTCCTGCCTGCACTGCGAGACACCGGCGTGCGTCACGGTCTGCCCGACCGGCGCCTCCTACAAACGGGCGTCGGACGGCATCGTGCTGGTCGACGAGGACAAATGCATCGGCTGTAAACTGTGCAGCTGGGCCTGTCCCTACGGAGCCCGCGAATTCGATACCGATGTCGGCGTGATGAAGAAATGCACGTTGTGCGTCGACCGCATCTACAACGACAATCTGGCGGAAGAAGATCGCGTGCCGGCCTGCGTCGCTGCTTGCCCGACCAGCGCGCGGCATTTCGGCGATCTGGGCGATCCGGCATCGGCTATCTCGCAACTGGTGGCCGAGCGCGGCGGTGTCGATCTGATGCCGGAAATGGGCTACAAGCCGACCAACAAATATCTGCCGCCACGTGCCCACACCACCCGCGCCGCATCGGTGCCTGCCCCGGCCCTAGAAGCGGTGCGTGCGGAAGGCGGCTTCCTCGGCTGGGTCGACCGCATGCTTTCGAACTGACCCGCGTCTCATGCATCCAGCATTCTCGGTCGTCTTTTTCACCACCGTCACGGGCGCCGGTTACGGCCTGCTCGCGCTGCTTGGCGTGCTGGCCGGACAGGGCTTTATCCCGCCCGATTTCTGGCTTGGCCTTACCGGCATAGGGCTGGCGCTTGGCCTGATCTCGGCCGGCCTGCTGTCGTCGGCCGGCCATCTCGGCCGGCCCGAACGCGCGTGGCGTGCCTTCTCGCAATGGCGTAGCTCATGGCTGTCGCGCGAAGGTGTTGCCTCGGTCGCCACCTTCGTGCCGGCGGGACTGTTCGGTATTGGCTGGGTGGTCCTCGGCCGCACGAGCGGCTGGGTGGCTGTCGCCGGGCTGCTCGCTGCCAGCGGCGCGGTAGCAACCGTTTGCACCACCGGCATGATCTACGCGTCGTTGAAGCCGATCGCCCAATGGCACAGCCGCTTCACCCTGCCCGGCTACCTGATTTTTTCGGCGATGACCGGCAGCGTACTGCTCAACGCCCTGCTGCAGGGATTTGCCGCAGGCTCGAGTACGCTTCTGGCGGCTGCCCTGTTGCTGACTGCGCTCGGCTGGGGTTTGAAGCTGGCGACCTGGCGATACAATGACAGGCTGGAGATCCTGACCAATGCCAACACCGCAACCGGGCTCGCCGGCGGCACGGTGCGATCGCTGGAATGGCCGCATACCGAGGAAAACTATCTGCTCAAGGAAATGGGCTTTTGCATCGCACGCAAGCACAGGGTGCGGTTGCGCCAGATCACACAAGCGCTGGCCTTTGCTTTGCCTGCGTTGCTGTTGGTCGCGGCGTTCGCCTTGCCGTGGCCCTATGCGGCGGTTTCGTCGATGCTCGCCGCAATCGTCCAACTCGCCGGCATGCTGGTCGAGCGCTGGCTGTTCTTCGCCGAGGCCAAACACACCGTCACTTTGTACTACGGCAGGTAGGGTCAGCCCGGCCTGAGCATCGCGTGGGAAATCGCGAAGATGCGTTCGGTGCCAAGCATATAGGCCATCAGCGTTTCGCGGCGGAACAGCCCGGCATAGGCGCGATCAAGCAGATTGAGCGAACCGGTATAAGCGCCGAAAGCCGGCATGATCATGCGGCCGCCATCGCCGGCAAAGCAGCGCCGCCGCACGGAGCGGCCTTGCTGCACGATGCGGGCACAAGGATGCAGGTGGCCTGATATCTCGCCTTCCACTCTCACGGCCGAAGGCTCGTGCCGGAAGAGTAGAGAGCCGATTGCCAATTCGCGTACGGTCTCGCCTGGCAAGTCGGCCGGCGCTTCAGGATCATGATTGCCGGCGACCCAGAACCAGTCGCGCCCGACCATCAGCCCTTCCAGCCGTTCGCGAAAGCTTGCGTGCATACGCGCTGCGCCGCCGCCATCGTGAAAACTGTCGCCCAGGCTGATGACGATCGCAGGCTGATAATCGGCGATCACCGCCTGCAGCCGGAGCAGCGTCGCGCCGGTGTCATAAGGTGGGACCAGCGTGCCGCGCCTGGCCAGTGAGGAGCCTTTTTCCAGATGCAGGTCGGACACGGCCAGAAGCCGGAATTCAGGAAAATAGAGCACGCCGCGACGGTCGCAGATCGCGCGTTCGCCGGCGATACGGACAGCGCCCGTATCCGCCAGAGTCGCAGCCATTGCCACCGCCACAGTCATTTCGTCCCCATGGCCTCCTCGACCAGCGTGGCTGCATCCATCAGCAGCGTCTCGTCGGCCTCGCCGTGCACCGGCATCTTGCCAATCTCGAGCATGATCGGCACGGCGAGTGGCGAGATCTGCTCGAGGTTCTTATGCATGATTCGACCCTGGACGCGCGAGAGCATCTCGGCAAGTCTGCTGACATCCAGCAGACCGGTCGCGGCATCGGCACGTGTCGCCTGCAAAAGGATATGGTCGGGCTCGTGGCTGCGCAGTACGTCGTAGATGAGATCAGTCGACACGGTTACCTGGCGGCCGCTCTTCTCCTGGCCCGGGTGGCGTTTCTCGATCAATCCCGAGATCAGCGCGCAATTGCGAAAGGTGCGCTTCAACAGCCAACTGCCGGCGAGCCAGGCTTCGAGGTCGTCGCCCAGCATGTCCTGATCGAATAGCGCAGCCAGCGACGGTTTCTTCGCCCTGAACATGTGGCCCATATCGGCCAGCGACCATATGGCAAGCGCATAGTCGGTGGCGACGAAGCCGAGCGGCTTGGCTCCCGCCCTGTCGAGGCGGCGGGTGAGCAGCATGCCGAGCGTCTGGTGCGCCAGCCTGCCCTCGAACGGATAGGCCACAAGGTAGTAGCGATTGCCTCGCGGAAAGGTCTCGATCAGCAGATCGTCGCGTTTCGGCAGCACCGACTTGTCGGCCTGGAAGCGTAGCCAGTCGGCGACCTGCTCCGGCAGCTTCTTCCAGCGCTGCGGATCGTCCAGCATGGCGCGGACCTGTTCGGCTAGGTACGTCGAAAGCGGGAATTTGCCACCACCGTAATACGGTACCTTGGCGTCGCTGCCGGGCGCGTTCGAGACGAAGCACTCATTCTCGCGGATGCCTTCGAAACGCAGCACCTTGCCGGCGAACATGAAGGTATCGCCGTGAGTCAGCGTCTCGAGGAAGGCCTCCTCGATCTTGCCCAGAACCCGGCCGCCACGCGAAGCCGCGCCTCTGCTGCCGGCCTGCACGTAGCGGACGTTGAGCGCCGGCACTTCGATGATGGTGCCGACGTTGAGCCGGTATTGCTGGGCGACGCGAGGATTTGAGACCCGCCACAGCCCGTCCCTGTTGAGACGAATACGGGCGTAGCGTTCGTAGTTCTTCAGCGCATAGCCGCCGGTGGCGACGAAATCGACGACGCGATCGAATGTCGGCCGATCGAGATCGGCATAGGGTGCAGCCGTCCGTACTTCCTCGAACAGCGCATCGGCATGGAACGGCGCACCGCAGGCACAGCCCAGTACGTGCTGCGCCAACACGTCGAGACCGCCATTGACCAACGGCGGGGTGTCCTGGGCGCCGAGATAATTGGCGTCGAGCGCCGCCCTGCATTCCAGCACCTCGAAGCGGTTGGCCGGGATCAGGATCGCCTTCGACGGCTCGTCCATACGGTGGTTGGCCCGACCGATGCGCTGTGCCAGCCGGCTGGCACCTTTCGGCGCGCCGACATGGACGACCAGGTCGACGTCGCCCCAGTCGATGCCGAGGTCGAGCGTCGATGTGGCGACGATGGCGCGCAGGGCGTTTTCGCCCATCGCTTTCTCCACGCGCCGGCGCTGGGCGACATCGAGCGAGCCGTGATGCAGCGCGATAGGCAAGGTGTCCTCGTTGACCCGCCACAACTCCTGGAACAGCAACTCCGCCTGGCTGCGCGTGTTGACGAACAGCAGGGTTGTCTTGTGGCGCTTGATCTCGTTGTAGATTTCCGGCGTTGCGTAGCGGGCCGAATGTCCCGCCCACGGCACGCGCTCCTCCGAATCGAGAATGGAGATGTCGGGCTTGGCGCCGCCAGTGACGACGATCAGTTCAGCCATCGGCCCCGGTGGATTCTGGTTGACCAGCCAGCGCCGCAATTCGTCGGGCTCGGCGACCGTCGCCGACAGGCCTATCGTCTGCAGGGCGGGCACAAACGAGCGCAGCCGGGCCAGCCCGAGCGACAGGAGATGCCCGCGCTTCGAGGTCACCAGCGAATGCAATTCGTCGAGCACGACATAGCGCAGGTCCTCGAAGAAGCGCCTGGCATTGGGCGCGGCAATCAGCAGCGCCAATTGCTCGGGCGTGGTCAGGAGAATGTCGGGCGGCGCCAGCTTCTGCCGCTGGCGCTTGTGTGCGGGCGTGTCGCCAGTGCGCGTCTCGACGGTGACGGGCAGCCCGATCTCTGCGACGGGTTTGCCGAGATTGCGCTCGATGTCGACGGCCAGCGCCTTCAGCGGCGAGATGTAGAGTGTGTGGATGCCTCGATGCGCCTGCCCCGGCCTTGTCCTCAGTCGGCCAGCCAGTTCGGTCAGCGATGGCAAGAACCCGGCCAGCGTCTTGCCGGCGCCGGTCGGCGCGATCAGCAATACCGACTGCCCGCCCTGGGCTTTGGCCAGCAAATCGATCTGGTGGGCGCGCGGCGACCAGCCCTTTTCCGCAAACCATTTGACGAATGGCTCGGGCAGGACGACGGCGGCATTCTGTTCGGCAAGGCGCGGCTGCTCTGTCACGCGCCAGAGGTAGCGCGGCGACGCGCAATCGCCAAGCAGAATCGGAACAAAAGGTGATCGATTCGCGTTACGGCCGGCGAAACCCGGTCGGGCCGCCATAGAGATAGCCGATACGGGCGATCGCTTCCTTCAACCCTTCACGCGATACCAGCATGGTGTGCCCGTTGGCGTGGATCATCGCCTCTGCGTCGGTCATAACAGCGACGTGGCCTTTCCAGAACACCAGGTCGCCGCGCTGCAGCCCGGAAAAATCCGGCCCCGGAACGAGTGGCTCACCGATCGTTGCCGCCTGCATGTCGGTGTCGCGCAGCACTTGCCTGCCGGCCATGTGCATCGCAAGCTGCACCAGGCCGGAACAGTCGATGCCGAAGCCCGAGGCGCCTCCCCACAAATAGGGCGTGCCGAGAAAGCTCTCTGCAACAGCAACGTAGTCGGCGGCTGCCTCGGCGACAGGCCTGAGATGACCCGAGATGACCGCCTGGCCGGACGGCAACAGCGCATAATGCGTGCCGCGCGTTTCGGCTGAGCCCGTCACCGTCACCAACGATCCCATCGAGAGCTGTCCGCTCACCGGGAAGCGCAAGTCGGGTCCTGGATAGAGAAAGGTGCGCGGCACCGAAACGACATGGGTCGGCGCATGGTCCCGCGCGCCCAGTGCCGTGTCGGCGACATAGCCGACATAACCGTCGCGCTCGGCCTGGATCCAGGCCCAGCCTTCGGCGTCCTCGAAGACGAGAATATCGTCGCCGAACAGAAGCTGTGTGTTGACGCCGGCGTCCGGCCGCGGCGCCTTGCGTATGTCTGCGACAGAAGCGGTGATGCGAGCCGGCCGGCCGGCGACGAAACGGTCGGCGGCGACCTCGCCTCTCAGCCTGGCGTCGGCGAGATCGGAGCGGAAGGCATGGAGGCGGGCATCCCTGGCGGTCAAATCGGCAACTCGTTCAAATGGTCAATTTGGTCAAATGGGCAACTCTTGGGCTCTGGCAATGATAACATCGCCAAAGCGCTCGACAAAGAGCGCGCCTTCGACTGTGCGCCTCACCAGCACGTTGCGCTTGTCCAGCTCGTCGCGGTGGCGCGACACCAGTTTCAGCGCCCCCATCGTATCGAGCGCACGGGTGATCACCGGCTTGGTGACGTTGAGGCGGGCAGCGAGCCCGCGCACCGTGTGTGGCGGCGGATCGAGATAGATGGTGAACAGGATCGCCGTCTGGCGCATGGTGAGGTCGGGCGCGTCGTCGCGCACCTCCGACAGCACCACCTGCTGCCACAGTCGCAAGGCCTGGCTTGGACGCATGATAATCGACATCCGTCCAGCATGACGGAAAATTGTTTCGGTTCCGTTTCAGTCAACACGTTCGTCGGCTATGCCCGAGAGATCAGCCGAAGCGGTTCGAAATGACCCGCTCCAGCGCCCTGATGCCTTGCGCTTCGCCACCGGCAGGGCCGTGCGGGCGATCGGACGGGTTCCAGGCGAAGATGTCGAAATGCGCCCAGCTGGCGGTCTTTTCGACGAAGCGCTTCAGGAACAAGGCCGCCGTGATCGAGCCCGCGAAACCATCCGATGTGACGTTGTTGATGTCGGCCACCTTCGACGCCAGCTTGGCGTCATAGGGTTTCCACAACGGCATGCGCCATAGCGGATCCTCGACCGCAACGGAGGCGTCCGCCAGCTCGGATGCAAGCGTCTCGTCACCGGTATAGAACGGCGGCAAGTCGGGACCGAGCGCAACACGGGCAGCGCCTGTCAGCGTTGCCATATCGACCAGCATCTGCGGCTCCTCGTCATCGGCCAAGGCCAAGGCATCGGCGAGCACCAGCCGCCCTTCGGCGTCGGTGTTGCCGATTTCGACGGTGATGCCCTTGCGGCTCACCAGCACGTCGCCTGGCCGGAAGGCGTTGCCGGCTATCGAATTCTCGACAGCGGGGATGAGCACGCGCAGCCGAACCTTCAGCCCGGTGGCCATGATCATGGAAGCGAGGCCCAGCACGTTGGCAGCGCCGCCCATGTCCTTCTTCATCAATAGCATGCCCGAGGACGGCTTGATGTCGAGACCGCCTGTATCGAAGCAGACGCCCTTGCCGACCAGCGTTATCTTGGGGGCATTGTTCGGCCCCCAAATCATGTCGATCAGGCGTGGCGCGTCGCCAGAAGCCCGACCGACGGCGTGGATCATCGGAAAGTTGGCGGTAAGAAGATCGTCGCCATTGGTCACCGATATTTCGGCCTTGTGCGTCGCGGCCAAGGTCCGGGCGGCTTTCTCCAACTGCCCGGGGCCCATATCGCTGGTCGGCGTGTTAACCAGATCGCGCGCCAGGAAAATGCCATCGGCGAGGCGGCGGATGCGGGCGGCGTCGGTGCCGGCAGGCAGCGCGAGGCGCAGCGTCTTGCCTGACTTCTTGCCGTAGCGGGTGAAGACATAGCCGCCGAGCGCCACGGCGAGTGCCGTAAGCTCCGGCTTGGCGGGTGCCGACGCAAAATGCCAGTCGCCTGCTGGCAAGGCTCTCGCCAGTGCGCCGATGGCCAGTGCGCCCTCGCCGTCGCCGGTGCCGAACAGGGCTCCGGCAATCGCGCCGTTGTCGCCAGGCACGATCAGCGTCCTGCCGGCCTCGCCGGAAAAGCCGTTGGCCTTGGCCCAGGCGACCGAGGATGGCGCAAGGCCCGCCGCCGCCAGAGCATCCTTCGCCACCAGATGGACCGGCAGCGCATTGGTCAATTCCTTCTCGACGAGTTCGACAGGCATTCGCTGGTCTCCGGCTTCCGAGTCGGCGTTTCTTAACTCTCCGTTAGGGTTAACAGAATATTTCTGCGGTAGGGAAGATGACCACACAAATGGTCACGCGCATGAACGGAGCCCTGGTGCAGATGCCGACCAACCGCAGGATGAACGCCAGCGCAAATAGGCTGATCACCACGGCGTTGATTATGGTGCTTGCTGCAGGCGTCGCTGGCTGCGGAACCAGCAAATTGACGACTGGCTCGATTTCTCGTCCAAGCGGCAAGCCGCTGGAAACAATGTCGGCGGGCGAACTGCACAACGCTACGATGGCGCTCGGCCAGTCCTATTCGAAAAACCCCAGCGACAAGCGGATCGCGACAAACTATGCCGCGGCGCTGCAGATGGACGGCGACGCAGACCAGTCGCTTGCGGTGATGCGCAAGCTGGCGATCGCCTTGCCGAAGGATCGCGACGTGCTCGCCGCCTATGGCAAGGCGCTTGCCGCCAACGGACAGTTCGAGCCGGCTCTCGATGCCGTGCGCCGCGCCCAGACGCCCGAATATCCTGACTGGAAACTGGTATCGGCCGAAGCTGCCATTCTTGACCAGCTCGGCCAAAAGGACGAGGCGCGCCAAGGCTATCGCAAGGCGCTGGACCTCAGGCCGAACGAACCGACGATCCTATCCAATCTCGGCATGTCGTACGTGCTGGAAGGGGATTTGCGCACGGCCGAAACCTATATGCGCTCGGCCGCCCAGCAGCCGAATGCCGACAGTCGCGTCCGCCAGAACCTGGCGCTGGTCGTCGGTCTGCAAGGCCGTTTCGACGAGGCCGAGAAGATCGCCTCGCAAGAGCTGTCGCCGGAACAGGCGCAGGCCAACGTCGCTTACCTTCGCCAGATGCTGGCGCAGCAGAATGCCTGGAGCCAGCTCAAGGAGCAGGACAAGGCAAAGCCCGCCACCAACTGACCGCTCCGAGCGCCGAACCGGCGCGAGAATTCCGCAACATGTCAAACGCAAAGAGCCGCGCTGCACCGGCAGCGCGGCTCTGAATCATATCAGCTTTGTGGCGACGCGGCTGGCGCTACTCGCTGCTGGATTTCGGCTGGTCGCCAAAGATGCCGCGCTGGCTCACCTGGATGCCGGCGGGACCCAGAATGATGGCGAACAGCACCGGCAGGAAGAACAGGATCATCGGCACGGTGAGCTTCGGCGGCAAGGCCGCGGCCTTCTTCTCGGCGGCGTTCATGCGCATGTCACGGCTTTCGGCGGCCAGCACGCGCAACGCATGTGCCACGGGCGTACCGTAGCGCTCAGCCTGAACCAACGCCTGGGACACCGACCTGACGGATTCCAGGCCGGTTCGGCTTGCAAGGTTCTCGTAGGCCTGCTTGCGCTCCTGCAGATAGGAAAGTTCGGCGTTGGTCAGGATGAATTCTTCCGCCAATGCCACCGATTGCGCGCCGATCTCATCGGCGACCTTGCGAAGCGCTGCTTCCACCGACATGCCGGACTCGACGCATATCAGCAAAAGGTCGAGCGCGTCCGGCCACGCCATCTGGATCGACTGCTTGCGCTTGGTAGCGCGGTTGTTGACGTAGAGCACCGGCGCGTAGAACCCCGCATAGGCAACCACGATGCACACGAACAGCTTCACGAAAATCGGCTGCTCCGGCAATCCTCCGAGCACGAACAGATACATCGCCGCCAATGCAAAGCCGATGAAGGGCAGGACGAGACGGAAGAAAAGGAAGCGCGTCAGCGGATTTTGCCCGCGAAAACCCGCCACTTTCAATTTCTGCAAGGTACCTTCATCCGCCAGCGCACGCCTGAGATCCAGGCGATCGACAATATTGCGCATGCCGACCGACTGTTCTTCGCGCAGGCCCTTGCGGCGGCGGTCGGCTTCGACTGCCAGCCGCGCGCGCTGCTTGGCGCGCAGCTCATCGCGCTCCAGCGCCACGGATTTCATGCGCGCCTTGAGCTGGTTCCCGCCAAAGGCGGGCAGCAGCGTGAAGACGGTCGCAAACACCGCGATGCCGACCAGCAGTGCAATCAGCAGGGATGGGTCGGTGAGAGTTCTGATGACGTGATCGGTCATACGCGCGAGTCCTAGACTTCGAAGTTCATCATCTTGCGCATTACCAGGACGCCCATCGACATCCAGATGCCGGAACAACCGAGGATCAGATGGCCGGTGCTGGTGGTGAAGAGGGGCATGATGTAGTTCGGGCTCGTCAAATAGACGAGAAAGGCGACGACGAAAGGCAACGCGCCGATGATCACGGCGGATGCCTTGGCTTCCATGGACAACGCCTGGACCTTGGCTTTCATTTTCTTGCGGTCGCGAAGCACGCGCGAAAGATTGCCCAGCGCTTCGGAAAGATTGCCGCCGGCCTGAGACTGGATCTGGATGACGATGCCGAAGAAGCTCGCCTCGGTGCACGGCATCGTTTCGGGCATGCGCATGGCCGCGTCGGGGATCGACAAACCCATTTGCTGCGAATCGACTATGCGGCGGAACTCGGTCTTGACCGGCTCGGGGGATTCGTTGGCGATCAGGCGCACGGCATCGTTCAGCGGCAGGCCGGATTTTACCGCACGCACGATGATATCGAGCGCGTTCGGAAATTCGTTGAGGAACGCCTTGACGCGGCGCGCGCGGCGAAACGAGACGAACCAGCGGGGCAGACCCAAGACGCCGACCAGCAGCGCAGCCGGCAAGACCAGCAACGGTGCGCCGATGAAATAGACAAGAGCCGTCAAGACGATGCCGCAGACCGCCGAGTAGACATAGAAGCGCTCAAGCGAAATCTTCATGCCGGCCTGACGGATTTGGATCTTCAGCGGTGGTTTCTTGACCAGGCTCTGATTGGACTTTTGCTTTTGATCGAGATCCTTCAGCGAATCCTGGACGGACTTGCGACGCTTGGCCGCTTCCGCCACGCGATCGCGCGAAGCCTTGACGACGGAACGATCCGTCTCGGCGGTCTTGATCGATTCAAGCCGCTTGCCGACCTGCTTCTCGGTGCTGATCCGGTTGAACAGGAAAGCATAGGCCACAGCGCCGGCGCTGAAGCCGGCGAGCACGACGAATGCCAATACAGTGCCGTCAATTCCGAACATCGACCCTGGCCCCCACGCTTCCAGACGGATCAGTCAGCGCGTTTCTCCATCGCCTCGAGCGCAACCGCGAGGCGCTGCTCCTCACCGTAATAGCGGGCGCGCTCCCAGAAATGCGGACGGCCGATGCCAGTCGACACGTGCTCGCCCAGCAGCCTGCCGTTCGCGTCCTCGCCCTTGATGTTATAGAGAACGATGTCCTGGGTGATGATGACGTCGCCTTCCATGCCGATCACCTCGGTGATGTGGGTGATACGCCGCGATCCGTCGCGCAGGCGTGCAGCCTGTATGATCACGTCGACGGAGCCGACGACGATTTCGCGCACGGTTTTTTGCGGCAGCGTGTAGCCGCCCATGGCGATCATCGACTCTATACGGTTGAGGCATTCGCGCGGGCTGTTCGAGTGGATCGTTCCCATCGAGCCGTCATGGCCGGTGTTCATCGCCTGCAGCAGGTCGAACACTTCGGGTCCGCGCACTTCGCCGACGATAATGCGTTCGGGGCGCATGCGCAGACAGTTCTTGACCAGGTCGCGCATGGTCACTTCGCCCTCGCCTTCGAGGTTGGGCGGACGGGTTTCGAGACGCACCACATGCGGCTGCTGCAATTGCAGCTCAGCCGAGTCCTCGCAGGTGATGACGCGTTCCTCGCGGTCGATATAGTTGGTCAGGCAATTGAGCAGCGTCGTCTTGCCCGAGCCGGTACCGCCCGAGATGACGATGTTGCAACGGACGCGGCCGATGATCTTGAGAATCTCGGCCCCTTGCGGTGAAATCGAGCCGAACTTGACCAGCTGGTCGAGCGTCAGCTTGTCCTTCTTGAACTTGCGGATGGTAAGTGCGGTGCCGTCGATAGCCAGGGGCGGTGCGATGACGTTGACACGGGAGCCATCAGGAAGACGCGCATCGCAGATCGGGCTTGATTCATCGACGCGGCGGCCAACCTGACTGACGATACGCTGGCAGATGTTGAGGAGCTGCTGGTTGTCGCGGAAACGGATGCCGGTCTGCTCGACCTTGCCGTTGACTTCGATGTAGACGTTCTTGGAGCCATTGACCATGATGTCGGCAATATCGTCGCGGGCAAGCAGTGGCTCCAGCGGCCCGTAGCCCAAAACGTCGTTGCAGATATCCTCGAGAAGCTCTTCCTGCTCGGCGATGGACATCGCGAAATTCTTGATCGCGATGATGTCGTTGACAATGTCGCGGATTTCCTCGCGCGCGCTTTCGGGATCGAGTTTGGCGAGCTGCGACAGATCTATCGTATCGATGAGTGCGGCGAAGACCTGGCTTTTGGTGTCGTAGTAGGTTTCGCTCTTTTGGCGCTGGATAGTTTTCGGCTCCGGGGCCAATGGCGGCGGCTCGACCGCACGGCGAACCGCCGGCGTGGCAGGCGCGCCGGATGGCGGCAGCGCCGCTGGCCTGGCAGCTATCGCAGCTTCCACAGGGTTCGCGGCCGCCGGCGCAGCAGGTGCTGGCTGACGGAATTCCGGAATGGTCCGGTTGCCGTCGTCGCTGCCTCTTTTACCAAACATGATCGCTTACCAATTCCACCGCTGAGGCATCACTTCTTGTTGCGCGAAAGCTTGCCGATCAGGTTGCCGAGGCCAGCCTTTTTCTTCACCTTGATTTCGCTGCGCCCTGTCAGCACATGGGCGATCTCGTTGATCGTGGCGACGACCGGACTCTTGGCATCCATTTCACCGAGCATACGTCCATTATTGGCAGCATTTCCGAACAAAAGCGGCTCGAACGGGATGACCGACATCGGCGAAAGGCCGAGTGATTCGGAGAAGTCGGACGGCGTAATCTCGGGACGTTTCGGCACGCCGGCCTGGTTGATTACAAGCTTTGGTGCAGGATCGTTCGGACGAAGCCGCTTCAGCATGTCGACCAGGTTCTTTGTGTTGCGCAGATTGGCCAGTTCGGGCGTTGCCGTGATGACGATCTCGTCGGCCTTGAGCAGCGTGTTCTTGGTCCAGCCGGCCCACACGTGGGGAACATCGAGCACGAGGAGCGGCGCGCTACGCTGGGCTATGTCGATAAGCTGGGTGAAGGCGTCGGGATCGAAATCGTAGACCCGTTCCAGGGTCGAAGGTGCCGCAAGCAGCGACAGGTGCTCGGCGCATTGGGCGAGCAGCCGGTCGAGATAGACCTCGTCGACGCGTTCCGGCGAGAAGACCGCCTCGGCAATGCCTTGTGCCGGGTCCTGGTCGAAATTGATATTGGCCGTTCCAAAGGCGAGGTCGAGATCGGCGACAACCACTTCGGATTTGAAAAGGGACGACATGGCCCAGGCCACATTATGGGCTATGGTCGAGGAGCCGACGCCGCCCTTGGCGCCGATGAAGGCAATCGAGCGGCCGATCGGCTCAGCTTCCGGATCAACGAAGATCGAAGACACCACGCTGACGATGTCGGCCATCGATACGGGCGCGATGACATATTCGGAAATGCCCGAACGGATGAGTTCGCGGTACAGGCCGACATCGTTGTAGTGGCCGACAACCACCACCTTGGAGGTCGGATCACAATGCTCGGAAAGCTGGGCGAGTTGTTCCAGCAACAGCTTCGGCTCGCTGCGCGATTCAAGCAGGATCAGGTTTGGTGTCGGCGCCGACTGATAGAATTCGATAGCGGTGGAGATGCCCCCCATATGCACCTTCAGATGGGCCTTGGCCATGCGGCGATCCTCGCCGGCGCGCTCGACCGGATTGGCTACGCCTTCGGTCTCGCAAAATGCCTGGATCGAAATGCGCGGGATCGGCCGCAACGCCTGCATCGCGGCAATATCCTGCTCCGAGATTTCGCCGCCCGGTACCTCTGTGTCATAGGCAAGATTGCTCATTGTCATCACTTTCCGTGACTTGCGCGGCCTAGGGTTTGTTGAGCCTCAACACTCGTTAATATTCGACTTCCGAATTGCCGAGGAATTCGTCCGAAATACCTCTGTCACGATAGACGTCGATCACCGCGCCGCGATTTTCCGCGTCGATCGGCGTCGGCTTGCGTGGCCCGATCAGATCGGACGGATTGGCCATCTGGGCAGCCAGGTTGTTCTGATACGAACAGCCGAAATCGGCATAGTGCTTGTTTTCCGAAGTCTCCAGCAGGTCTTCGGGCCAGCGCCCGCATTTATCCGTCTGAGCCTTCACCGAGACGTAAGCAACACGGACCGGTGCGGACGCTTCGGCCGAAACAGACTGATAGGACCGCATGGCGATCCGCTTCCGGCTGATGCCACTGGCTATGGCAAGCCTGGCGAAATCGCGGCCGGCCGCGGCCGCTGCGATTTCGTTGGCCGAGCCACTCGGAATCTCGATGGTCAGCACCGGAGCTGCGCTCCTATCGTATCCGTTGAGAAAGCCCAGGAGCGTGTCGCGCTGCGATCTGGTCATGCCGCGGTCGCCGGCGCCGACCGGAAGATCGATCTTCTGAACCTTCTCGGCGATGACGATCGGATGGGTGGTGCGATAATCGTCCGGTATGGCACCGACCGTGACGCTGTCGCGATTGGCGCAGCCGGCCAGTGATGCCGCCACCGCGATCGCCATGATGGGAACGGCCGGCCGCCAGATTCGCGAATGGACGGACTGTATCGCGGTGACCGCCCTTGCCTTCGATACTGACTGAGACATGTCCACTTCCCCGCTTACTTGTAGATGAAGCCGACAACGCCGTGATAGCGGCCGTTGGGCTTGTCGGTCTGCATGGTGCCGTAGACACGGTTGACGCGGCCAAGGAACATGCCGGCGCCATCGCTGGCTGCGTTGAAATTGTCATCCGGTTTGGCAAGATCGTTGCGCGCCACCGGCTTCACCAGATAGGGCGTGATGATGATGACGAGTTCGGTCTCGTTGCGGACGAAATCCCTACTGCGGAACAGCGTGCCTAGCACCGGTATTTTGGTCAGGCCGGGCAACCCGGCAACCGCCTGCCTGATGTCGTCGCGGACAAGGCCCGCGATCATCATGGAACCGCCGGAGGGCAATTCCACTGTGGTGTCGGCCAGGCGTTTGCGGATCGACAGAAAAGTGGTGCCGGGCAAGTCACCAAGCCCTTCGAGCGCTACCGCGCCTTCCGTCGTAGGTTCCGAAACCGACGTCCTCACTTTTAGGCTGATGCGGCCCGCCGAGAGCACGACCGGCTGGAATTCGAGCCCAATTCCATATTCAAGGCGTTCGTGTTCGTAGGTAATCTGGCCAGTTTGATTATCGTTTGAAACGTTGCTTGTTCGGCCGGTGATGATATTGAATTCGCCGCCGACCTTGAAGGTCGCCTTCTCGCCGGAGACGGCGGTGAGAGTCGGCTCGGCCAGCGTCTTCATGACACCGCTTTGCTCCATGGCGTTTATGTACGCTTGGAGCGTCGAGGTGCCGATCGAGGCCCCCGAAAATTGCGACAGTGGTTTTCCTAATCCATATGCGGGGGTGCTGAACGACTTCCAACTAATGCCGTTGCTGCTGCCGTTGCCGACCATGTTGACGCCGAGCTGCTTCATCACCGAGCGGCTGACTTCCGCGACCGTCACCTTCAGCGTCACCTGGTCGTCGCCGATAATCTGCAGCAGGTTGACGATCTTGCTGACGCGGCGCTCGGCATCCGGGTTGTCGATGGCGACGCCAGCTTCAGCCGAACCGCCGGCAGCGGTCTGCGAATATTGACCCGTGGTCGCCTCGCCGCCGGACACGAAGATGTTTGCCAGATCGGCCGCGCGCTTGGCGTCCAGAGGAGTGTCCACGGTTCCGGTCAGAACGACGTTGTCGTTCAGCAACTCGATCTTGACCTCCGACGACGGGATGAAGCGCTTGATATAATCCTCCAGCCCGGCAACATCGCGTTCGACCGCCAGATCGAGGCTGACGATCTGCTCGCCATTCGGTCCAAAGACGAAGATGTTGGTCTCGCCGACCGCCTTTCCGAACAGATAGATACGGCGGGCGGTACGGGTCACCGCGTCGGCTACCGCAGGGTTGGCGACGAGAATGTCGTAGGCATCACTCGGCAGGTCGATGACCACCGACTTGTTCAGTCCAAGCTTGACCCGCTGGGTGGCGGTCGAAGCCGTAACCCTGGCATTGCCCGCCGCACTGGCATCGAGAATGCCATATGCATTCGTTCCAAGGAGAAACAGGCCGATCGCCGCAGCCAGGATGAGCGGCAGTTTGGTTTTTAGCCTCATTTCCTTGCCCCCACTTCGGAAACTTCGCCCGACTTGATCAACCGCACGGTTCCGCGCCGGCCATTGCCGGAAACCAGGTAATCGGCCTCGCCCACATTCTTGTCCTGGCTGTCCTTGATCGAGCGCAGCGCCAGAGTCAGGCGATCCGCCATCTGCTGTGCGACGGTGATGATCTCGGACTGCTGCGGCGTCAGTTCCAGGGTGGCGGTCTGGCCAACCCTGGTCTTCTTGCCTTCCTCGTCCTCCTGAATGGTCTGGTCGATCGCCAGGACGCGAATGTTCTTGAGGATAGTTTCGGTCGTGAAGCCCGGACCACCGCCATTGGCGGGATCGGCTCTGCGGGTCATGATGACGTCGACGAAATCGTTGGGAAGAATAAAGCCGCCGGCCGAGGTGTCCGCCGAGATGCTTGTGGCGACAGCCCGCATGCCGGAGGGCAGGATCGACGACATGAAGCTTTGCCCTTCACCGATCAGCTTCGAGCGGCGCAGCGGTTCGCCGGCGTAGAGCGCCACGCGGGCGACGGCGCCCTTCAGCTTGTCCAGCGCTTCAGGCTCGGCGGCGCGGGTGATGAAATTTGCGTTGATGCCTGCGGACGGCCATGACTCCCAGGAAATGTTGTTTTCAAGCGGACTGCCCATCGGAACGTCGCCGGAAAGAACAAGCACATCCTGCAGCGCGATCGCCGGCGCCTGAGGACCGGAATCGACAACCGGAGGCGGCGGAGCCACGACCATGTTCTTCGCGACATAGCCTGCACCACCGGCCGCGGCTATCGCCACGCTCAGAATAATCAATCGGGATGCTGGCATCTGTCCGAACCTCGCCTTGGCAAACCACGTAGCCAAGCGGGACTTTGCAGCGGCAATCGTCAAAACAAGGTTAATGCTATACTTACGATCGTGATTAATTTAACCTTTACATAAATTAGACCGACAAGCCCGGCCCGAAGGAAAACGTGGCCAACTCGCCTGCTCGGCGCCAACGGCGTAAAGCGAAATTTAGCCCGCCAGCCTGGTAAGTGCCCAGGCCATCAATGGCGAGTCGGAATAGGTGAGCAGACCGCCAATGCCAAGCGCGATGCCGTACGGAACGCCGGTCGCCTCATCGGCGAAATGGCGCAGGAACGGATTGTGGCTTGTGACGGCGGCAAGCGGCGATTTCCGATAGGCGAGGATGGCAAGCGTCAGCAGACCGCCGATGAATGTCGAGGCGACGAGGTATTCGATGAGATGGATGTTCAGTCCCATCCACATCGCAGTGGCGGCCAGCAGCTTGGCGTCGCCGCCGCCCATACCGCCGAGCGCGAACAGGCCGAACGTCACCGCGAGCACCAGGCCGGCGGCGGCGAAATGCCAGCCATAGGTGGCCCAGTCCATGCCGGCCAAAGGCGCAACCAAGGCGAAGACAACCACAAGCAACACTGGCACGCGATTGGCGATAGTCATCGACAGCATGTCGGAGATTGCGGCAAACAGCATGCAGAACGGAAACACGACAAAGATCACGGCTTCAAGCATCGGCGCGCCTGTGGTCAAATTGCATCTGGCCCTCAGCCTAGTCACATTCGCTTAACGATTGATGAGGCCCGAATTTCAAATCGTGCTGGGGCTAAAGACTAAATAAGGGCCGCCAGTGCGGCGGCCCTTATTTGGAGAACAAGCGAACCTGTTACGATCAGCTACCGCTCACCTTAGTGGAGATGGTGGTGAACTTGGCGTTCAGCGCGTTGCCGAGCGAGCCGGCGCCGACCATGATGGCGAGCGCGATAAGGGCGGCGATCAGACCGTATTCGATAGCGGTCGCGCCGGATTCGTCCTTCACAAAACGTGCGATGAGGTTAGACATTCGAGCTCCTACTCCAATTGTTACAGCACTTCCGTCAACTTCTCTTGGTGGCTGATCGGATACTGCGAATCTAAGGAGAAGCTGTTTCAATCGGCTTAATAAACAGGCTTACCGATTCCTTTCCCGCTTCGACGACATTGCGTGGTTAACCCAGAACTAAAATACCCGCCGCTGGGCCTACGGGCTGACAAAAGGCGCAAAAGCCGCAATTCGGCAAGGACGTGCCAGCCGTGCCGGCTTGGCCCAATGCCGGTTCCGGCTTAATCCTGAACTCCAGCCGCTTAACGGTTGGTTCACCAATCTCGTTCATGTTCCGTTGAACAGTTTGCCAGGGGGCGCCTCGATGGCCGGGCCGAGATCATCATTTCCAGTTGCCGTGCTTTTTGCCGCAGCGGCTTTCGCCGTTCCAGCCAAGGCGGGGGCCGGCATCGAGGTGACGATGAACCAGGCAAAGATTATCAAATTGTCGCGCGCCGCCGATACAATTGTCGTCGGCAATCCGGCGATCGCCGACGCCTCCGTGCAGGACGCATCGACGATCGTACTGACCGGCAAGGGATTTGGCGTCACCAATCTCGTCGTCCTCGACCAGGAGGGTAACCCGATCGTCGATGAGCAAATAACCGTCGTGCGCCAGGCAGCATCGTCGGTGCGCATCTATCGGCGTTCCGAAGTACAGACCATGTCCTGCGCGCCGTATTGCGAAAGCTCGTATAAGAGCGATGCCGAGAAGGCCTCTGAAGCCGAGATGAGCGCCGGGCATTAGCTAGCCGACTTCTCCGCCTTTTGCGGGAACGTGCTTCGGTTATCGCCGGGTTAAGGCCTTTCCGCTGAATTTAACGGTCATTCCAACCGGACTTCAATCGGTTCCGACTAAGGGTGGATCCGATATAGAACCGGCATCGGCGTGTAGAGAACATGAGCAAGGCAGGACGAGCAGGTTTTCCCGGACGGTTTTTGGGCGACCGACGCGGAAGCACGGCGATCGAATTCGCCATGCTTGCAATTCCATTCGCGCTTCTGGTCTTCGCCATCCTGGAGAGCTGCATTTCATTTGCCGCACAAGAAGTGATGGCAAACGCCACAGACGACATCGCGCGCCAACTGCGTACCGGCCAGCTAAGACCGGCCGATGTGTCCGGGACCAAGCTGCGGGATATGATCTGCACCAAATTGGAGATCATGGTCGCCAGCACCTGTCCTGGATTGCTGGTGGATTTGCGCGAATATTCGACATTCGCCGATGCGGCGCTGTCCGGTTTCAAGATCCAGGATGGCGATGTCGTGCTGACCAAGGGCACGAGCACACAGACCTTCACCGTCGCACCTGGCCTGGCGGAGTCGAGAAACATGCTGCGGGTTTTTTACAAATGGCCGGTGATGACCGACTTCATGGCCAAATCGATGGCCAACCTGAAGGACGGCAAAACGCTGCATTTTGCTTCGATCACTTGGCAGAACGAGCCGTTCGACAACTGAACCACGTAGTCGCTTGAAAAGGGCAAAGCCATGATTCGTGCGGGGGCACAGCTGGGCATCGCAGGGATTTGTACAAGAGCAGTCCGGCTTTGCTCGGACCGCCGCGGTATTGCGGCTGTCGAGTTTGCCCTCATCGTGCCTGTCCTGTTGATCATGTACTTTATGACAATGGAGGCCTCGCAAGCCATCGAGACCAGCAAAAAGGTCAGCCGCATCGGCAGCATGGTAGCGGATCTCGTCACGCAGCAGCAGACCGTCAAGGCGGCCGATGTCGATGCCATCATGGCGATCGGCAGTTCCACGCTGCAGCCCTACAACCGGTCGAAACCGAAGATCATTATCACGGCGATACAGGTGACGAACGAGACGACGCCGAAAGTCCTGGTCGTGTGGTCGCGCAAACTGGTCGATGGCGTCTCTAGCGTCGACGCGGTCAAGGATTCCACCACAACGGTCCCGAGCGCGCTTAAAATCAAAGGCACTTTCCTCATTCGGGTCGAAAGCGATCTCGCCTACAAGCCAATCATCACCTGGTCGGCGGACGGCCAAAGCCGGTTCGGATTGAGCTCGGTCTTCAATTCGATATCGATGGCGGAAACTTATTATCTGCGGCCGCGCAGGAGCCCGACCATTCCGTGCAGCGATTGCTGACGCCTGAAGCCCACTAACCGGGCTCTCGCTATTGCTTGCGACCGCGGGCCGAGACAAGGCGTACGATGACCGCAGCCAGCACATAGTCCCTCTGACCAGCAACTGTTCGGCGACGATACCGATACGGAACGTTCCGATAACATCGCGCCAATCGGCGCGCGACAGGTTTGCGCAAGACGCATCCAGCAGCAAAGCCAGTACGGCGGCGAATGCGTTCGGGGCAGGCCTCATGCGAGCTCCACGCCGCGCATTTCCATCGGCAGATCGACCATGCCGCGATTCGTCTCTCCCGGACCAGCACGCCAAGCCGTGCTGTTTGGGTTTCCGAATTGCCAATGGTGGCGCGGAACCCTATGTCTGAGCCAACACACAGGCAATGATGAACCTTTCGATGGCACGCGCCTTCCTTTTTGTCCTTGACTCTTTCGGCATCGGCGGCGCGGCCGATGCCGAACGCTATGGCGACACCGGCTCCAACACGTTCGCACACATCGCGCGGGCCTGCGCGGAAGGCCGCGCCGATCGCGAAGGCTTGCGTGACGGACCCCTTCTCGTACCAAACATGCTCGCGCTCGGCCTCGGCCAGGCCGCGGCAACGGCGACGGATTTCAGGTTCGAGAATGGCGGCAGTGCCCCGCTTGCCGCCGCCTTTCACGGCGCGGCCCAAGAGGTTTCGAGCGGCAAGGACACGCCATCGGGGCATTGGGAAATAGCCGGCCTGCCGGTCCGTTTCGACTGGGGTTACTTCCCGGACACGATTCCCGCCTTTCCGGCCGAGTTGACCGAAGCAATGGTGCGTGAAGGGAAGGTGCCCGGCATTCTCGGCAATTGCCATGCTCCGGGCACCGAGATCATCGAACGGTTCGGTGAAGACCATATTCGCACCGGCAAACCGATCTGTTACACCTCGATCGACTCCGTCCTGCAGATCGCCGCGCATGAGGTCCATTTCGGCCTGGAACGGCTTTACGAGTTCTGCAAAGTGGTGCGCAGGCTCGTCGATCCGCTGAATATCGGACGCGTCATCGCACGGCCGTTTATCGGTGAAACCGCCGCCACGTTCGAGCGAACGCATAATCGTCGCGACTATGCCGTACCGCCGCCGGAACCGACGCTGCTCGACCGGCTGACGGCGCGCGGCAGCCGGGTAATCGCGGTCGGCAAGATCGGCGACATTTTCGCCCATCGGGGGATCTCGGAAGTCCGCAAGGCTGCCGGCAACATGGCGATGTTCGACAAAGCGCTTGGTGCCATGGAAGACGCCCGCGACGGCGACCTCGTCTTCGCGAACTTTGTCGACTTCGACACCGAGTTCGGGCATCGGCGCGACGTTGCGGGGTATGCCGCCGCACTCGAAGCTTTCGACCGGCGCCTGCCCGAGGCATTCGCACGGCTGAGGCCAGGCGATCTGCTCATTTTGACCGCCGATCACGGCAACGATCCGACGTGGCGCGGCACCGACCACACGCGCGAGCGTATTCCGGTTATCGGGACACGGCCAGGTTTCAAAGGCGCAGACATCGGACTGAGGACAACATTTGCCGACATCGGCGAAACCGTGGCCGAACATCTCGGGCTGGCGCGCGGCCGTCACGGCACCTCCTTCCATGCCACGATAGGTGGCCATGCCTGAGCTGCCGGAGGTCGAGACAGTCAGGCGCGGTCTGCAGCCGGCCCTTGAAGGTGCCCGTATTGTCGGTGTCGAGGCACGCCGGCCGGATTTGCGGTTTCCGTTCCCCGAGAGATTTTCGGAGCGGCTGACCGGCAAGACGATTGCGGCGCTCGGCCGCCGTGCCAAATATCTGACGATGCACGTGGACAACGGCCCGGTTCTGATCTGCCATCTCGGCATGTCGGGGTCGTTTCGCATCGAAACGGCCAACGAGAGCGCAACGCCCGGCGCGTTCCACTACGAACGTTCGAAAAACACCGCTCACGATCACGTCGTCTTCGATATCGTATCACCTGCCGGCGTCCGCTCTCGCGTGATCTTCAACGACCCGCGCCGCTTCGGGTTTATGCTGTTTTCGGAAGGGGAGCCCGACTTGCATCCGATGCTGGCGGGATTGGGCGTCGAGCCTACGGGCAATGCACTGGATGGCGCGCTGCTCGCTTCGTTGCTGAAAGGTCGCAAGTCACCGCTGAAAGCGGCACTTCTGGACCAACGGCTGATCGCCGGGCTAGGCAATATCTACGTCTCGGAAGCGCTTTGGCGGGCCGGCCTGTCGCCGCTGCGCGAAGCGGGCACCCTCGCGAGAGCCGGCAAGAAAGCCAAAGAGCAGAGCGAAAGCCTGGCCGAAGCAATCCGCTCGGTCGTCGCCGATGCGATCGCCGCCGGCGGCTCGTCGTTGCGCGATTATATGCAGACAGATGGATCCTTGGGCTACTTCCAGCATTCTTTCGCGGTGTACGACCGCGAGGGCGAAGCCTGTTCCAAGCCTGGTTGTCGCGGCCACATCGAGCGTATCGTGCAAAGCGGTCGCTCGACTTTCCACTGCCGGACCTGTCAGGCTTGAACCAGAAGCGAGGAGGAGGAGCAAAGCATGGGCTACGAAACCATCATCGTCGAAACCCGCGGCAAGGTCGGGCTGATTACGCTGAACCGGCCGCAGGCGCTCAATGCGCTGAATTCACAAGTGCTGGCGGAACTGGTCGCGTCGGTGAACAGCATGGGCGCAAATGCCGACATCGGCGCCATGGTCGTCACTGGTTCGGAAAAGGCTTTCGCGGCAGGTGCCGATATCAAGGAAATGCAGTCGATCTCCTATGTGGATGCCTATCTGCAGGATTTCTTCGTCGGCTGGGAAGAATTTACGCGGGCACGAAAGCCGATCATCGCGGCGGTGGCGGGCTATGCGCTGGGCGGCGGCTGCGAACTGGCGATGATGTGCGATTTCATCATCGCCGCCGACACCGCCAAGTTTGGCCAACCCGAGATTACGCTGGGCGTCATGCCTGGCATGGGCGGATCGCAGCGCCTGACCCGCTTCGTCGGCAAGTCGAAGGCGATGGATATGTGCCTGACGGGGCGAATGATGGACGCAGCCGAGGCCGAGCGTTCCGGCCTGGTCTCGCGCGTGGTGCCAGCCGGCGAGTTGATCGAGGAAGCGCTTAAGGCAGCGGCCAAGATCGCTAGTTTTTCCTTGCCGTCGGTGATGATGGCAAAGGAGGCCGTCAACCGCGCCTATGAGACGACGCTCACCGAGGGTCTGCGGTTCGAGCGCCGGCTGTTTCATTCGCTGTTTGCGCTGGATGACCAGAAGGAAGGCATGGCGGCCTTCACCGGCAAGCGGAAGCCGAATTTCACGAACCGATGAGATGACGAAGGCGTCGGTCAAAAAGAAAGCGCTGCAGCGTTGACGCGCCGGAAAAGCTGAACTATAAGCCGCACCAACCGAGGCGGCCCTGTGGCTGCCCGTTTGTTTTTTGCGCCCTGCGGTATCCCGCAAGCGCCCACCAGATCAGAAGAGAGGCACCATGGCCAATACCTCCTCGGCCAAAAAGGCAACGCGCAAGATCGCCCGTCGCGCAGCGATCAACAAGAACCGCCGCTCCCGCGTCCGGACCTACATCCGCCAGGTCGAAGAGGCGCTGGCGGCTGGCGACAAGGCGGCCGCACAGGCTGCCTTCAAGGTAGCCGAGCCGGAATTGATGCGCGCCGCGACCAAGGGCGTGGTGCACAAGAACACGGCATCGCGCAAGGTGTCGCGGCTGGCCCAACGGGTCAAGGTGCTGTCAGCCTAATATACCTTTTCGTGAACTGCGCTTGTTCAAACCCGGCCGATCGCGCCGGGTTTTTTCGTTTGCCGGCAAGTACTTAAAAGAAAGCCCGCAAAACGGCGTCCGCGAGCATTTCAAAGTTCGAAATGCTTTGCCGGCATATACATGCCCGCTCATATTCGGAGCCTCCGAAACCGCCAATACGAAAATTTCCGAGCGTCACAGATTACCGTTTCTTTTCAGAAGCTTACCGATGGTGATCCACAGCTTGTTCACATCAGCTGCGGCCGATAGGCGACAATTGGCTGTCAAGTGAATTATTTCAGAAAATTTCGCGTTGTGTGGCCTTTTTCATATTCGCCGGAAAAGGGTTTGAATCACAATGGCTTTGTCAAAATCAACTGTTGCAGCATGGCGTTCGAAACGTCCCTTGCTAGTCAGATTCCTTAAAAATCCGTTAGGGGTGGCCTTGCCCTATCCACAGCGATTTCGGTAATGTCTGTCCATCGAAGGGACGGGCCCTTGGCCCTTGACCAGCCTGAAACCGGCCAGCTCAAATTGGCAGAGTTTACAGCGCGGATTCAACTCCGCGGACGGGGTTGGTTTGTCTTTTCGATACGGTAGGGGACTGGCGTAATTGTACATGGCAGGTCGACGGTGCGCCGGCGGTTTTTCGCCGGACGGCATTTTGTTGCCCTGACATGACCAAAGCGGATCGGCTCTTCGGCGCCGGACCGACAACGAGGCGATTCATCAGCCGGCGGCGGCGATGGTGTCGCAGCGAAGACACGGTCGCCGGAAACATGGATGCAGGAGGCGCATCCCCGGCGGAAAACAGGTACAAGAGACAAGGAACTCGATCATGCAGAGCGGCGGCATCGAAAGGGAGCTTACAGGCGACCTCCCATTTCCTGGAACGTTAATCGGAAGGAACGACATGGCGGCTTCCAATGAAGCTGAACAGAAGTTCGATCGGGTCAAGGCCCAGCTGAAGGCGCGTCTGGGAACCGAGGTCTATTCGAGCTGGTTCGGGCGCATGAAGGTCGCTGAATCCTCCAAGGGCATTGTTCGCATCTCGGTGCCAACCGCATTCCTGCGTTCATGGATCAACGGCCACTATCTCGATCTCATCACCGAGTTGTGGAAGCACGAGGATCCGGAGATCCTCAAGATCGAGATCGTCGTTCGTACTGCCACACGCCAGGGCCGCAACAGCGTCGAGCCAGAAGTGGCCCCGGCGCGCAAGATGACCAGGCAGACGCAAACCGCGCTCTCCGCCGGCACGGCGAGCCCCAGCAGGGTCGAACGGGTCCCGGCACCCCGCCCGGGGATGCCGGCAGAAACCGAGTTCCGGCACAATGTTCTCGGTTCGCCACTCGATCCACGCTACACTTTCACCTCCTTCATCGAAGGACCATCGAACCGAGTGGCTTTTGCCGCCGCCAAGGCGGTCGCGGAATCGCAGTCGAGCGCGGTGCGTTTCAATCCGCTCTTTCTTCACGCGACGGTCGGGCTGGGCAAAACGCATCTGTTGCAGGCCATCGCCGCAGAATCGCTGAAGCAGAATCCGAAATCGCGGGTCGTCTATCTGACGGCTGAGTATTTCATGTGGCGGTTCGCCACCGCGATCCGCGACAACAACGCACTGACGCTGAAAGAACAGCTGCGCGACATCGACCTCCTCATCATCGACGACATGCAATTCCTGCAGGGCAAGTCGATCCAGCACGAATTCTGCCATTTGATCAACATGCTGCTCGACAGCGCCAAGCAAGTGGTGGTCGCTGCCGACCGGCCGCCGTCGGAATTGGAGTCGCTGGAGCCACGCGTCCGCTCGCGCCTCAATGGCGGCGTCGCGTTGGAAATGTCAGCCCCGGATTTCGCCATGCGCATCGGTATGCTCAAGCTCAGGCTGGCCACCGCCAAGCTCGACGATGCGTCGCTCGATATTTCCGAAGAGATCCTCAACCACGTCGCCCGCACGGTGACCGGCAGCGGGCGCGAGCTCGAAGGTGCCTTCAACCAGCTTTTGTTTCGCCAATCCTTCGAACCGCAGATCACCATCGACCGCATCGACGAGATCCTCGGCCACATCTATCGTTCGGGCGAACCCAAGCGGGTGCGTATCGAGGACATCCAGCGCATCGTCGCGCGCCACTACAACGTGTCGAAGACCGAACTTCTGTCTAACCGGCGCACACGCACCATTGTCAAGCCACGGCAAGTCGCCATGTATCTGTCGAAGGTGATGACGCCGCGCTCGCTGCCGGAGATCGGGCGGCGGTTCGGCGGTCGTGACCATACGACCGTGCTGCATGCGGTGCGCAAGATCGAGGATCTTTCCGGTGCCGACAACACACTGGCGCAGGAACTCGAATTGCTGAGAAGGCTGATCAACGACCAGGCCTGACGGCCCGAAAAACGTCGGCTCGCGGACTTCGGCCTTTTTATCCCCAGAAAGCCCGTGCAGCCGGTCCGAACCGGTGGCGCGGGCTTGCGTTTGCCGGGTTTTTCCTGTCAGTTTACGCAGATTCTGAGCCTGTTCAGACCTTTCGCGGGGCGCCGCTTGCCGGAGACCCGTTCATTCATTCAAGCGAGCCTGTTTCGTCATGCGTGTTATCCTGGAACGGTCAAATCTGCTGAAGTCGCTCAACCATGTTCACCGCGTGGTCGAGCGGCGCAATACCATTCCGATCCTGTCGAACGTGCTGCTCAGCGCTGAGGGGGCCAGCCTTGAAATGAAGGCGACCGACCTCGACCTGGAGGTGACCGAAGCAACGCCGGCAAAGGTCGAGCGTGGCGGGGCGACGACGGTCCCGGCGCATCTGCTCTACGACATCGTGCGCAAGCTTGCCGACGGCGCGGAGGTGGCGCTGAAGACCGACGAAGACGGCAACGCCATGACGGTGACGTCGGGGCGCTCGAGCTTCCGCCTGCAGTGCCTGCCGCAGTCCGACTTTCCCGAACTTTCAGCCGGGTCGTTCTCGCATATTTTCCGGCTCGATTCCGTCGGACTAAAGGGCCTCATCGAAAAGACCCAGTTCGCCATCTCGACCGAGGAGACGCGCTATTATCTGAACGGCATCTATCTGCACACGCACGAGGCCGGCGGCAAGCTGAAGCTGCGCTCGGTCGCGACCGACGGCCACCGGCTGGCGCGCGCCGAGATCGATGCGCCGGCAGGCTCTGAGGGCATGCCTGGCGTCATCATCCCGCGAAAGACGGTCAGCGAGCTGCAAAAGCTGGTCGACGATCCCGATGTTGCAGTGACCACCGAGCTGTCGGACACCAAGATCCGTTTCACCATCGGCAGCGTCATCTTGACCTCCAAGCTGATCGACGGCACTTTCCCGGACTACCAGCGCGTCATTCCAACCGGCAACGACAAGAAGCTGATTATCGATCGTCAGAGTTTCGCCGCTGCCGTCGATCGCGTTTCGACCATTTCGTCCGAACGCGGCCGGGCGGTGAAGCTTTCGATCGCCGAAGGGCAGGTCACGCTTGCGGTCAACAACCCGGATTCGGGCAGTGCCACCGAGGAACTGGCGGCCGACTATTCGTCTGATCCGATCGAGATCGGCTTCAACGCCAAATACCTGCTCGACGTTGCCGCGCAACTGACCGGCACGGAGGCGAAGTTCATGCTGGCGGATGCCGGTTCCCCGACGCTGATCCACGACATGGCCGACGAGACCGCGCTCTACGTGCTGATGCCGATGCGGGTGTAGGGCCCGAACGGGGCCATCTTGCTGTCGTGACCAGATCTGCAAAACCGCAGCAGACCTACATAAGTAAGCTCACACTTACGAATTTCCGCAACTATGCGGCGTTGGCAATCGACCTTGATCCCGGCGCTGTGGTTTTCTCCGGCGACAATGGCGCCGGCAAGACCAATCTGCTTGAAGCGATCTCGCTGCTCACGCCAGGCCGCGGCCTGCGCCGCGCACCCTATGCCGAGGTGGCGCGCGAAGGCGGCGACGGTGGCTTCGCGCTGCATGCTCGGCTTGACGGGCCGGAAGGCCAGGTCGAGATCGGTACCGGGATACCGGGCAGCGACGGCGAAGGCGGCAGGCGGGTGCGGATCAACGGCGCGGCGGCACGCTCAGCCGAAGACATGCTGGAATGGCTGCGCGTGGTCTGGCTGACACCGGCCATGGACGGCCTGTTCCCCGGGCCGGCGGCCGATCGTCGGCGCTTCCTCGACCGGCTGGTACTGGCGATCGATCCCAGCCACGGCCAGCGCGCGCTTGACTACGAAAAGGCAATGCGCGGCCGCAACAGACTGCTCGCCGACGGTTCGCGCGACGGTGCCTGGTTCGATGCGATCGAGATGCAAATGGCCGAGACCGGCGTGGCAATTGCCGCGGCGCGTGCCGAACTGGTGCGCCTGCTCGCCGCCATGATCGACCGGCTGCCCGGCGACGGACCGTTTCCGCAAGCCGACATCGGCATCTCGGGCGAACTGGAAGGCGAAATCGGTATTTTGCCGGCCGTCGACCTAGAGGAACGGTTCCGTCGCGCGCTTGCCCAGGGGCGCGACCGCGACCGCACCGCCGGACGCACGCTCGACGGCCCGCACCGTTCCGACCTCGTGGTGCGCCACCGGCCCAAGGCGATGCCGGCCGAGCTCTGTTCGACCGGCGAGCAGAAGGCGCTGCTGGTCGGCATTGTCTTGTCGCATACGCGGCTAACCGGCGAGATGTCGGGCATGACGCCGATCCTGCTGCTCGACGAGATTGCCGCCCATCTCGACGGCGGTCGACGGGCGGCCTTGTTCTCGATCCTGGAGGAACTGAACTGCCAGGCCTTCATGACCGGGACCGATGCCGCGTTGTTTGACAGCCTCAAGGGACGCGCGCAATTCCTGACCGTCGATCACGGTAAGGTCAGGCCGACCACTTGAACTTGGTTCATGCCGCACTTCTGCGCAGCATGCATTGATGCCTGACAAGCTTTCTCCTCCGCTATATGGTCCGGCGATGATCACAGCCGCCCTTACCGATGAAGAGCTCGAACGCTACGCCCGCCACATCGTGCTGCCCGAGATCGGCGGCGCCGGCCAGCAGCGGCTGAAGCGGGCACGGGTGCTGGTCATCGGCGCCGGCGGATTGGGAGCGCCGGTGCTCGAATATCTCGCCGCCGCAGGGATTGGCACCCTCGGTATCGTCGACGACGACATCGTTTCGCTTTCCAACCTGCAACGACAAGTGATCCACGCCACGGGCGATGTCGGCATGGCGAAAACCGACAGCGCCAGAGCGGCGATCATCCGCATCAATCCAAACGTCGTCGTGGAAGAGCACAATTTCAGGCTGACCGTGGACAACGCCCCTGCTCTCATCGCCCGTTATGACATCGTCGCTGACGGCTCCGACAATTTCGAGACGCGCTACGCGGTAGCCGACGCCTGCGCCGCCGAGAGCCGGCCGCTCGTGCATGCCGCCGTTGGCCGCTTCGACGGCTCGGTCACGGTGCTGAAGCCGTTCGAAAGCGGCCCGGACGGCACGTTGAACCCAAGCTACCGCGATCTCTTTCCCGAGGCGCCGCCGCCGGGACTGGTGCCGTCCTGCGCGGTGGCCGGCATTGTCGGCGCGCTGACCGGGGTCATTGGCACGCTGCAGGCAATGGAAGCGATCAAGCTGATCACCGGGATTGGCGAGCCGCTGGTCGGACGACTGCTGCTCTACGATGCGCTGGCGGCACGCTTCGACACGATCCGCTACAAGCGAACCAACCGGTGAGCCTGCCTGCCGACGTTTCCATCGTGCAGCTTGCGGCCGATTTCGACCGTTGGGACGAGGTCTTGGCACTTGTCCTGCGCGCCTTCGCCTTCATGGACGGGGTTATTGACCCGCCGTCCTCGGCGCATCGGCTCACCGTCGAAAATCTCAGGGCTAAAGCGATCGAGGAGACAGCATTCCTGGCGCTGAAGCAAAGCGAGATCGTCGGTTGCGTCTTCGTCCTGAAGCGCGCAGACGACCTCTATATTGGAAAGCTCGCGGTCGAGCCGGCTCTTCAGGGACAAGGCGTTGGAAAACGGCTGATGCAGGCCGTCGAAGATCTTGCCCGTAGCCACAACAGGACCGCCATCGAGCTCCAGACCCGGATCGAGCTGATCGGAAATCACGCAGCCTTTGCCCGCCTCGGTTTTCGTGAAACCGAACAGACAGCGCACAAGGGCTACGACCGGCCGACCTCAATCACCATGCGCAAGGTGCTTTCGTAAGCCAACATTATCCAAAAGACGAACGCGTGGTTGCCGCGGCAAGACCATGCCGGCATGATGGCAGGTCACGCCCGCAGCGGCAGCACGCGGTCGGGCGGGCGATGACCGTCGAAGAAGGCGCGGATGTTGATGATCACCTTCTCGCCCATGTCGATACGGCCTTCGAGCGTCGCCGAACCCATATGCGGCAACAGCACGACCTTGCCTTTGTGGGCGAGCTTCAGCAGCTTGCTGTTCAGCGCCGGCTCGTGCTCGTAGACGTCGAGGCCGGCGCCGGCGATCTTGCCGTCATGGATGAGCTTGACTAGCGATTCCTCATCGATGATATCACCGCGCGCGGTGTTGACTATGTAAGCTGACGGTTGCAGAAGCGCCAGCCGCCGTGCCGACAGCAGATGAAAAGTTGCCGGTGTCGATGGGCAATTGACCGAGATAATGTCCATGCGGGCGAGCATCTGGTCGAGGCTTTCCCAATACGTCGCTTCCAACTCGTCCTCGATTGCCGGCAGCACGCGATGGCGGTTGTGGTAGTGGATCGAGAGGCCAAAGGCCTTGGCGCGCCTGGCGACGGCGGTGCCGATGCGACCCATGCCGACAATGCCGAGCCGTTTGCCCCAGATACGCCGGCCGAGCATCCAGGTCGGCGACCAGCCCGCCCATTTCCTATCGCCGGTCAGCACGTTGGCGCCTTCGGCCAGCCGCCGCGGCACGGCCAGCATCAGTGCCATGGTCATGTCGGCCGTATCTTCGGTCAACACGTTCGGCGTGTTGGTGACGGTGATGCCTTTCTTGGCCGCTGCCGCAACGTCGATCTTGTCGACGCCATTGCCGAAATTGGCGATCAGCTTGAGGTTGTCGCCAGCCTGGGCAATCAGCGCCGCATCGACATTGTCGGTCACGGTCGGCACCAGCACGTCGGCCTCCTTGACCGCCGCCACTAATTCCGGCTGCGTCATCGGCCTGTCCTCGACATTCAAGCGGGCGTCGAACAACTCGCGCATGCGGGTCTCGACCGGGTCGGGCAACTTGCGCGTGATGACGACGAGGGGCTTCTTTTTGCCTGCCATTGTTTCCTCGAACCCGATCTCGTTGAGACCTCTTTAACCAAGAACGGCGAAACTGAGAGCCGATCGCGGTACCGGTCATCCATGTAACAAGAGGTTCCGCCGAAGACAAAGAAAAAGGGGCGCGAAGGCCGATGGGCCGGCGCCGAAAGGAACGAAAGTGTCTGGTTTCGCGTCGCTCCGCCTGACCCTCAGTGCAGCATTTCTCGGCGCTCTCATCCATAGCCCACTGGTGATGGCGCAAAGTGCGGCGGCACCCGCCCAGAGCGTCACGCTCGGACCAAGCGGCTTGCCGCTGCCGCGCTTTGTCAGCCTGAAATCCGGCCGCGTCAACTCGCGCGTCGGGCCGGGCGTCAACTATTCCGTCGACTGGATGTATATGAAGCCAG
This sequence comes from Mesorhizobium sp. ISC25, assembly GCF_042295465.1. Taxonomy (NCBI): domain Bacteria; kingdom Pseudomonadati; phylum Pseudomonadota; class Alphaproteobacteria; order Hyphomicrobiales; family Phyllobacteriaceae; genus Mesorhizobium; species Mesorhizobium sp. ISC25. Next base: position 3,571,347 of record NZ_CP135441.1, read on the forward strand.
GCTTGCCGATGGAGATCATCCAGGAGTTCGATACGTGGCGCCGGGTGCGCGATGCCGACGGCTCGGAAGGCTGGATCAATCAGTCGCTGCTTTCGGGCCGCCGCACGGCGATCGTCGCCCCCTGGCAGCGCGGCAAGGACGCTCGCGTCAACCTCCTCGACGACCCGGCAAAAGATGCAGGCGTCATCGCGATCCTCGAACCGGGGGTGATGGGCACGATCAAGTCCTGCGATGGCCAGTGGTGCGAAATGACCTTCGACGGCCATACCGGCTGGCTCGCCCAGTCGCTCGTCTGGGGTGCCTATCCCGGCGAAAAGGTCAAGAACTGACCTTTCCGAACCGGAGGTTAGGCCAGCGCTGCAAGCACCGGATCCGGCATTTTGTTTCGCTGATCTTCGGTTCGGAGATGGTCTAGCGGCCGATGCGGCCGAGATGGGTATCCTGGAAACTGCTCGACAGCTTCAAGCCATAGCCCAGAGCGCGGTCGATGGCGATGTGGGCGATCCAGATCAGCGCAACAGCTATCGCCATTGCATTGTCAAAGACGCTGCCGACAAGCGCCAGCAGAACTGGCAAGATCAGTATGTGCAAGGCGTTGTAGGCGACGGCCCCGACGCGCGGCCCGGCCATGTAACCCAGCATCGACAGGTCGGGTGCCAGAATGAGCACTGCAAATAGCCACCAGGAAGCACCGGCGATTGCATAGAAGACAAGAGCCGCGCCCGCGACGGCGACCCATTCGAGCCGGAGCGTCAAATCCAGGAATTTCATAAGGCGCCGGTCAGTCGCAGCGTTTCGGACGCAGTCTCACCACGATATCGACATTGGCGATCTCCATGCCTTCCGGCGGTTCCGGCAGGTTGGAAACCGTCACCGGGCCGCTGTCGATATCGAAGATCCTGTTTTCGCCCTCGATATAGAAATGATGGTGATCGGAGGTGTTGGTGTCGAAATAGGTCTTCGATCCCTCGACGGCGAGGATGCGCAAAAGGCCAGCCTGGGTGAACTGGTGCAGAGCATTGTAGACGGTGGCCAGAGACACCGGCACGCCGGCGGCAAGCGCTTCCTCGTGCAACTCCTCGGCCGAAAGATGACGGTCGCCCTTGGCGAAAAGCAGATCGGCCAGCGCGATGCGCTGGCGTGTCGGCCTCAGACCGGCCTCGCGAACCCGCTTGTCCACAGCGACATTATCCTTCCGGCAACCCAGATCCATCTATCCGTCGCGCTCACAGTTCCGCCTCAGACACGTCCAAAATGGCAGAAATAGAGCATCTGCCGAAACTGAACGTGTCCTGACATATATTCTGTCGGCCGAATGCGATCAATAGCGCGCATTGACCCGGGCAGATGGGCAGGTTAAGCGCAAACGCCGGTTTCCGGCCTGAAACAGATTGTGTTAGGAAACCACCGACAAGGGCGCCTATCGCCCGGGACGATCACGGGGACGAGATTGATGGCGGGTTCGAAGTCCAGTTACGGTTACGAGGAATTGCTTGCCTGCGCCCGCGGCGAGCTGTTCGGACCGGGAAATGCGCAGCTGCCCTATCCGCCGATGCTGATGTTCGACCGCATCACCGAAATCAGCGAAACTGGCGGTGCGTTCGACAAGGGTTTCATCCGCGCGGAATTCGATATCAAGCCGGATTTGTGGTTCTTCGCCTGCCATTTTATCGGCAATCCGATCATGCCGGGATGCCTGGGCCTGGACGCCATGTGGCAGTTGACGGGGTTCTATCTTGGATGGCTCGGCGAACCCGGCAAGGGGATGGCGCTGTCGACCGGTGAGGTGAGATTCAAAGGGATGGTCACGCCTTCGGTCAAGAAGGTGGAGTACGGCGTCGACTTCAAGCGAGTGATGCGCGGTCGGCTTGTGCTTGGTATCGCCGATGGTTGGCTGAAGGCAGATGGCGAGCCCATATATGCGGCAACGGATCTGAAGGTCGGTCTGTCCAAGCAATCGGCCGCCGCCTGAACGAAGACCCTACAGTACGACGTCTTGGACGTCTGATGGACGCTGTAGCACTTTAATTTTGCGCATGGTTCCGTTCCGGAAATTGATTCAGGTTCGGGGTCCGCGCTGGAAGGAGTTGCGAATGAGACGGGTCGTAGTCACAGGTCTCGGAATCGTGTCGTCGATCGGTAACGATGCCAACGAGGTGCAGACCTCGCTGCACGATGCCAGATCCGGCATCAGTTTCTCCGACTCTTTCGCCGAGCATGGCTTCCGTTGCCGGGTGTGGGGCGCGCCGACGCTGGATCCATCGGGCATGATCGACCGTCGCGCCATGCGCTTCCTGTCGCAGGGTGCTGCCTGGAACCATGTCGCAATGGACCAGGCGATCGCAGACGCCGGCCTCGACGAGACCGACATCACCAACGAGCGCACCGGCATCGTGATGGGCTCCGGCGGACCGTCGACCCGTGCAATCGTCGAGGCGGCCGAGACCACGATCAAAAACGGCAGCCCCAAGCGGATCGGGCCATTCGCGGTGCCAAAAGCGATGTCGTCGACCGCTTCGGCGACGCTTGCCACCTGGTTCAAGATCCACGGCGTCAACTACTCCATCTCATCGGCCTGCTCGACGTCTGCGCATTGCATCGGCAATGGCTACGAGTTGATCCAGTGGGGCAAGCAGGACATCGTCTTCGCCGGCGGCCATGAGGACCTCGACTGGACGATGTCGGACCTGTTCGACGCCATGGGCGCCATGTCGTCCAAGTTCAATGACAGGGCATCGGTCGCCTCCCGCGCCTACGACGTCGATCGCGACGGTTTCGTCATTGCCGGCGGCGCCGGCGTGCTGATTCTTGAAGAACTCGAGCATGCCAAGGCACGCGGCGCCAAGATCTATGCTGAGATCGTCGGCTATGGCGCGACCTCGGACGGCTACGACATGGTGGCGCCGTCGGGCGAAGGCGCAGCGCGCTGCATGAAGCAGGCGCTCGCAACGGTGTCCTCGCCGGTCGACTACATCAATACGCACGGCACTTCGACGCCGGTCGGCGACTCCAAGGAAATGGGCGCCATCCGCGAGGTGTTCGGCGAGAAGATGCCTTTCATCACGTCGACCAAATCGCTGACCGGCCATTCGCTGGGTGCGGCCGGCGTGCAGGAATCGATCTACTCGATCCTGATGATGCAAGGCGGCTTCATCGGCGAGAGCGCCCACATTGACAACCTCGATCCGGAATTCGAAGGCATGCCGATCGTGCGCAAGCGCATCGACGAAGCCAGGATCGACACCGTTTTGTCCAATTCGTTCGGTTTCGGTGGCACCAACGCTACGCTGATTTTCCAGCGCTATTCCGCATAAGGATTTGCCGACCATGGACGGATTGATGAAGGACAAGCGCGGGCTTGTCATGGGTGTCGCCAACGATCATTCGATCGCCTGGGGTATCGCCCGCAAACTGTCCGAACATGGCGCGGAACTCGCCTTCACCTATCAGGGTGAGGCCTTCGGGCGCCGGGTCAGGCCTCTCGCCGAGAGACTGGGCGCATCGCTGGTCGTGCCTTGCGACGTAGAGGACAGCGCATCGGTCGCTGCCACCTTCGAGACCCTTGGCAAAGCGTGGGGCGGGCTGGACTTCGTCGTCCATGCCATCGGCTTTTCCGACAAGAACGAGCTGAAAGGCCTCTACGCCGACACCAGCCGCGACAACTTCATCCGCACCATGGTGATCTCCTGCTACTCCTTCACCGAGGTCGCCCGTCACGCCGCCACGTTGATGAAGGATAGCGGTTCGATGATCACGCTGACCTATGCCGGTTCGGTCCGCGTCATGCCGAATTACAACGTTATGGGCGTCGCCAAGGCCGGGCTGGAGGCCAGCGTCCGCTATCTAGCCAACGACTACGGCCCGCGCGGCATCAGGGTGAACGGCATATCGGCGGGACCGGTACGGACGCTTGCGGGCGCCGGGATTTCCGACGCACGCCACATGTTTTCCTATCAGCAGCGCAACTCGCCGCTGCGCCGCACGGTGACCATCGACGAAGTCGGCGGTTCCGCGCTCTATTTGCTGTCCGATCTGTCCTCCGGCGTCACCGGCGAAATCCACTATGTCGATTCCGGCTATCACATCGTGTCCATGCCGACGCTTGACGAGTTGAAGCAGACCGACGGCGGCCGGGAATAGCGCGAGCGACGTGTCGCCTGCTTGCCCCGCAGCGTTTCAGCGCCGCGCCGCGAAGACCTTGAACATGCCGTCGCGGGCGAGCTCCGCATGGCTGGAGAAGGCGGCCGCCAGCACCGCCTCGTAGGGAAGCTGACGGTTCGCCACCATGAACAGCCGGCCGCCCGGCTTCAGCGCCTTGCCTGCCGCGCGGATCATGCCGGCACCGATCTCCGGCTCAGTCGCCCGGCTGCGGTGAAAGGGCGGGTTCATGACGACCGCGTCATAGCGGCGCTCGACCGGTTCGCTCAAAAGATCTATCCAGAAGAAACGTGGCTCCACGCCGGTGTTGCCGACATTGGCCTTCGCCGCCTCCAGCGCCTCGAAATCCGCTTCGTAAAGGTCAAGCGCCGATATGCCGGGTGAGCGGGCGGCGACTTCGGCGGCGACATAGCCCCAACCGGCACAGAAATCCGCAACGCTGCCACGCAGATCGTTGGGCAGATTTTCGACCAGCAGCTTCGATCCCGCATCGATCTTGTCGAACGAAAACATGCCTGGGGCCGTGCGGAAGCGGTCCTCGACCACCAAGTCCGGATTGGCGGCGCGAAGCGTTGCCGCGGCAACGGTATCGGCCGGCCGGCGAAACCAGAAGGCAATGCCGTGATGCTTCGGCAGGTGGCCTTCGAGCGGCACAAGGGCGCCGACATGCTTGCGCAGGCTGGCGATACCATCGTCCTTGCCGCCGGCGACGACGATCAACCCGCCTGGTGCTGCGCGTTTGACCGCTTCGGCAACGCGCAACTCGTTTTGGCCGCGATGGCGGCCAGCGAGAACAAATGCCGCGTCGAAAGCGTCGCCTTCGACCTGCGGCGTGACCGCGAAGCCGGACGCCTGCAAGGCGCAAAAGTGCGGCCTGAAGCCTTGGACGAGATGAAGCTTGGCATCCAAGCCTTCGGGCAAGCGGAAGCCGGGCTCGGCACCGAGAAAGAGTATGCGTTCATCCTTTCGTGGCAGGGAAACAGCACCGGCCTCGAACGGATGGAAAAGCGTTTTCAGCGGCTCGGCGGACATTCACCACTCTTGAACTGCAAGGCTGTTGTTGAAACGCAAACGGGCGCGACCTTCCGGCGCGCCCGCTTCGATTGCTCTATGCGTTCGACGGAACGCAACCCCGCCTAGGCGGCGTTCTCTTCGCCTTCGCTCTTCTTGTCGCGGACGATTTCCTTGCCGGTGGCCTGGTCGACAACCTTCATCGACAGGCGGACCTTGCCGCGCTCGTCGAAGCCCATCAGCTTGACCCAGACCTTGTCGCCTTCCTTGACCACATCGGAAGTCTTGGCGACGCGGTCATTGGCGAGCTGCGAAATGTGGACGAGGCCGTCACGCGGGCCGAAGAAGTTGACGAAAGCGCCGAAGTCGGCGGTCTTGACGACCGTGCCTTCGTAGATTTCGCCGACTTCCGGCTCGGCGACGATGGTGTGTATCCACTTCTTCGCCGCCTCGATCTCCTTGGCATTGGCCGAAGCGATCTTGACCGTGCCGTCGTCCTCGATGTTGATCTTGGCGCCGGTCTTTTCGACGATCTCGCGGATGACCTTGCCGCCCGAGCCGATCACGTCGCGGATCTTGTCGGTCGGGATGTGCATGACCTCGATGCGCGGCGCGAACTCGCCGAGCTCGGCACGTGCGCCGGACAGCGCATGGGCCATTTCGCCGAGAATGTGCTGACGGCCATCCTTGGCCTGGTCGAGGGCGATCTTCATGATCTCCTCGGTGATGCCCTCGATCTTGATGTCCATCTGCAGCGAGGTGATGCCGTAGGCGGTGCCGGCAACCTTGAAGTCCATGTCACCGAGGTGGTCCTCGTCGCCGAGGATGTCGGAGAGCACGGCGAAGCGCTCGCCTTCCTTGATCAGGCCCATCGCAATGCCGGCGACCGGCTTGGCAAGCGGCACGCCCGCGTCCATCAGCGCCAGCGAGGTGCCGCAGACGGTAGCCATCGAGGACGAGCCGTTGGACTCGGTGATCTCCGAAACGACGCGCAACGTATAGGGGAACTGGTCGGCGGTCGGCAGCATTGGCCGGATGGCGCGCCAGGCGAGCTTGCCGTGGCCGATTTCGCGGCGGCCCGGCGAACCCATGCGGCCGGTTTCACCGACCGAATAGGGAGGGAAGTTGTAGTGCAGGAGGAACTTCTCCTTGTACATGCCGGTCAGCGAATCGACATACTGCTCGTCCTCGCCGGTGCCGAGCGTGGCGACGACCAGCGCCTGGGTCTCGCCACGGGTGAACAGCGCCGAGCCGTGCGTGCGTGGCAGGACGCCGACTTCCGAGACGATCTTGCGGACCGTCTTCAGGTCGCGGCCGTCGATGCGCGAGCCGGTGTCGAGGATGTTCCAGCGCACGACCTTGGCCTGGAGTTCCTTGAACACGGTGCCGATCTGTTCGGACGTGTATTTGGCCTCTTCGCCTTCTGCCGGCGCGAACGCGGCCTTGACCTTCGCCTTGACGGCGTCGACGGCGGCATAGCGCTTCTGCTTGTCGGTGATCTTGTAGGCGTCGCGAAGCTCGCCTTCGACGATCTTCAGCATCTCGGCTTCAAGTGCGGAATAGTCCGGCGCGGTGAAGTCGCGCGGGTCCTTGGCCGCGACTTCAGCCAGCTTGATGATCGCGTCGATCACCGGCTGGAAGCCCCTGTGGCCGAACATGACGGCGCCGAGCATCAGATCCTCGCCGAGTTCCTTGGCTTCGGACTCGACCATCAGCACGGCGTCTGCGGTGCCGGCGACGACCAGGTCGAGCTTCGATTCCTGCATCTCGTCGACATGCGGATTGAGCACGTATTCGCCGTTGATGTAGCCGACGCGGGCGCCGCCAACCGGGCCCATGAACGGCACGCCGGACAAGGTCAAGGCGGCGGAGGTGGCGACGATCGACAGGATGTCCGGGTCATTTTCGAGATCGTGCTGGACGACGGTGACGACGATCTGGGTGTCGTTCTTGTAGCCTTCGGCGAAGAGCGGGCGGATCGGGCGGTCGATCAGGCGGGAAACCAGCGTTTCCTTCTCGCTCGGACGGCCTTCACGCTTGAAATAGCCACCCGGGATCTTGCCGGCGGCGTAAGTCTTCTCCTGGTAGTTGACCGTCAGCGGGAAGAAATCGAGGCCGGGTTTCGGCTCTTTCATCGAGACGACGGTGGCGAGAACCTTGGTTTCGCCGTAGGTGGCCAGCACCGCGCCATCGGCCTGACGCGCGATCTTGCCGGTTTCGAGAATGAGCGGGCGGCCGCCCCATTCGATTTCCACTTTGTGGTAATTGAACATGTCTTGTCCTTCGTATGCGGAAAGGGCCGCGCCGTTCAGCGTGCGCGGATGCCCCTTTCCCTTGGCTTCCTTTCTCGGGCAGCCACGGGCAAGACAACGGGAGGCTCGGCTATTCGGCGCGGTGCCGCACGAGCGTCCTGCAATCCTGCCCCATGACCGTCCATGGGCGGTTTCGAGTGGCCCTCTGCTGTTTCGAAACCGGGTTGGCCAATCGATCCGACTGGCCTTGCGCGTGAACCCGAAAACCAGGTTTTCGGAAAGTACCCTGCGCAAATCTAAACTTCAGAGCGTCCTTTGCGCATCCAAACCGATGCGCGGCGCTCTACTTTCTTCATTGGAGCCTTGGATGACCCGATGCTCCAATGCGCGACCGGCGGGCTCTCGAAAGAACCCGCCGGTCAATTCGTCAACGGCGCAGACCGAGCTTCTCGATCAGCGTCTGATAACGCGCGTCGTCCTTGCGCTTGAGATAATCAAGCAGGCTGCGGCGCTGGGAAACGAGAGCGAGCAGACCACGGCGGGAATGGTTATCCTTCTTGTGGTCCTTGAAATGGTCGGTCAGGTTCTTGATGCGCTCCGAAAGGATAGCCACCTGGACTTCCGGAGACCCGGTATCGCCCTTGGCGGTTGCGAATTCGCCCATCAATTCCTTCTTGCGTTCGGCAGTAATCGACATCGTGTTTTTCCTTGTCTGTTTGAGGAAACGGGACGCCCACAGCCGGGATGTCGTCCAGCAGGGGCCGGTGCAAGCAACGCGTCAAAGCGCGAAGCTGCGGCGCATATAGTGCAATTCCGGCAAAAAGGCCAGCCCAATTCACAAGCCGGCTTTTTGCTGCATAAACGGGCACTTCCGCTCAGTCAGAGCCATTTCTTCCATTTGAAGTACGCGAAGAGCCCGACCGCAACAAGCGCCATGAAGGCGAGCGACAAAGGATAGCCGTAATAGGCTTTTAGCTCCGGCATGTTCCAGGGCGAGGTGTCGGGATCGAAATTCATGCCCCACACGCCGACAAGAAAGGTGAGCGGCATGAAAATCACCGAGACGATCGTCAGATAGCTGATGACGTCGTTGGTGCGCGCCTGACTGAGCGACAGGTGCATCTCGATCAGGCCGGTCAGCATGTCGCGCTGGGTTTCGACCAATTCGATCAATCGCAGCGAATGATCCAGCGTGTCATTGAGAAATAATTTGGTTTCGGCCTTCACATAAGAGACGTCGTTGCGGATCATGGTCGCCAGCGCGTCGCGCATCGGCCAAAGCACGCCCTTCAGCACATTGGCGTCGCGCCGCAATTCGTGAAGCTGCCGCATCTGGTGCTTGTGCGCCTGGTTCAGCATCTGGTCCTCGATGCTGTCGACCAATTCGCCGGCAGCCTCGATTGGCGGGAAATAGCTGTCGACGATGGCGTCGATCAAAGCATAGGCGAGATAGTCGGCGCCGCGCGAGCGCAAGCGGTTGGGCACCGAGCTTGCGATCCGCTTGCGCACGGGATCGAACGGGTCGCCTTCGCGCTCCTGGAAGGTGACGACGAAGTTCTTGCCGAAGAAGACGGCGATCTGTTCGTAACGGTGCGCGGTGATGTCGTCGATCATCCTGACGACGACAAAGGCGTGGTCCTCGAAGAAATCCACCTTGGGCCGCTGACCGGTGTTGACGACATCTTCCAGCGCCAGCGGATGCAGGTTGAATATCCGGCCGATCTCCTCGATCAGCTGGATGTTGGCTAGGCCTGTGCAGTCGAGCCAGATGATCGGCCAATTGTGGCAATGGGTGTTGACGTCGTCGATGCTGGCATTGTCGATCGTCTTGAACTTTTCAGGCGAGATCAATGTCAGCCTGAGCTCGGAGCGGCGTGCCGCCGGGTCGGCGATCAGTGTGCCGGGCGAAGCCCCGACCGGCGGCCGCCGTGTGTTAAGCACCGCCCGCTTCTTGCCCGTCTCAGCCTTTGCCATGTACCCCCTCGAGTGCAGCGTCGAACGGCACTACTGCGCAGCGCATCCCTTCGGACGGCAAACGACGCCGTAGCCCCGTTGATTTAGCGCATGATCCTTTCCCAAAATAGAATCCGGTTTGGAGATCATGTGCCGAGAGGCAGCTGTTACCCGATAAAGACCCGTTTTGGCTTGAACATGCCTTGCTCGATGGCGCCGATGGCGACCAGCTTGCCGCGCGCGGTGGCGCAGGCCTCCTCAGCTTCTACCGGCGCGTCACGGCCGCGAATGATGACCGGATTGCCGAGGCGGATTTTGGTTGCCGCATCATCGCTGATCGCAACCTGCGGCAAGCATTCAAGCGCAGCGGCGGTATCGACCAGAAGCGCATCGATGGCACCGAAGTCGATCGGCGCGTCCGCTGCGAGCGAACCTTCCTCGCTCTGTTCGCCGAAGCGGGCGGCTTCCAGCTCGGCTAAGGTGACGAAATCTTCCTGCGTGAACGGCTCGACCTCGACCCGCCGCAACTCGGCGATGTGGCCGAAGCAGCCGAGGTCGCGGCCCATGTCGCGCGCCAGCGACCGGACATAGGTGCCCTTGCCGCATTCGACCTCGAAGATGGTGCGATCGGCCATATGCTCGACCAGGTCGAGCCGGCCGATCTCGACCTCGCGTGCCGGAATGTCGATCGTCTCGCCATCGCGGGCAAGGTCGTAGGCGCGCTCGCCGGCGATCTTGATCGCCGAAAATTGCGGCGGCGTCTGCATGATGACGCCGGTATATTTCGAAAGCAGTGCCAGCACGTCGGCTTCCGCCGGACGGCGGTCTGAGCTTTTGGTCGCCGGGCCTTCGAGGTCGTCGGTCGAACGCTCCTCGCCCCAGGCGACGGTGAAGCGGTAGATCTTGGCGCCGTCCTGGACGTAAGGCACGGTCTTGGTCGCTTCGCCGAGCGCGATCGGCAGCATGCCCGACGCCAGCGGGTCGAGCGTGCCGGCATGGCCGGCCTTTTCCGCCTGGAACAGCCATTTGATCTTGGAGACGGCTTCGGTCGAGCCCATCCCGACCGGCTTGTCCAGTATTAACCAGCCCGAGATCGGCCGGCCTTTCTTCTTGCCGCGACGCGCCACTATTCGCTGTCCTTCCGGTCGTCTTTGTCTTTGTCGTCGGCACTGAGATCGCGTGCCACTTCGGGGGAATGCAGCAATTCGTTGATCTTCTGGAAATTGTCGTAGCTGGTGTCGAGCCGGAAGCGAAATTCCGGCATGTACTTCATCTGCCGCAGCGCGCCGGAAACGCGGCCGCGAACAAACTTCGCATGTTTGTTGAGCGCTTCGACCACCACACCGGCATCCTTGGCGCCAAGCGGCGAGACGAAGGCGGTGGCGATCTTCAAATCGGGCGACATGCGCACTTCCGAGACCGAAACCACAGTGTTCTCGATCAGCGGATCGAGGATCTCGCCGCGCTGCAAGGTCTGGGACAGCGCATGGCGCACCTGCTCGCCGACGCGCAGCATGCGCTGGGATGGGCCTTTGGTGGATGCTATCATTTTTTCTTTCCAGACTGTCGCGCCGAGATCGGGTTGATGCGCCGACTTATCAGGATACGAGAACGCGTACTGAGTTTTGCTTGAGTGAACGCTGCTTTGCGTCGTCGGAGAGACGTTGGAAAACATCTCTTACAAACGTTCGACTTTCGTCAGATGAGCCGAACGCGCGTTTGGGCACATAGTGTGCTGATCCAGCTGAAACAAACCCCACCAGTCTCTCCGTCTCGTATATCTGGTCGATGTCCGGAAAACCCAATTTCATAAGACTGTGGGCACCTTTCCACTGCAACCCGTCGGCTTCGATGGAAAAAACAACCGCTGTTTCAGTTCTTCGTTGTCTTATCCAGCGAATACCCAGACGCCGGGCAAGCCTCATTACGAGCTTGGCGCCTGCGAAATAGAGTAAAAATGCTATCGATGCGGAAGCCGCGAGTCCGCCCACCCTGCCCAGAGAACGGCCCCAATGGGCCCACGACCAGCCTAAGAACCAGCCAACGGCTAGACCCAGAAGCAGATAAACAGGCCAGCACCAGTATCTCTGCCAAAAGCTAAACGCATTGCGGGCCGCTGCGCGACCCGCAATGATCGAGTCCTCATAGTTCGGCGTGAAGCCAATCTCCATCGGCAAACCGAACCCTTTTATAGCGTCCTGGTCACCATCTCGACGCGGAAGCACTCGATGACGTCACCGACGCGCATGTCCTCGTAGTTCTGGAAGGCCATGCCGCATTCCTGGCCGCCCGGGACTTCCGAAACCTCGTCCTTGAAGCGCTTCAGGGTCTTCAGCGTGCCTTCGTGGATGACGACATTGTCGCGGATCAGGCGCACGCCCGCACCACGCTCGACCTTGCCTTCGGTGACACGGCAGCCGGCGATCTTGCCGACCTTGGTAATGTCGAAGATCTCGAGGATCTCGGCATTGCCAATGAAGGTCTCGCGACGCTCCGGGGAGAGCAGGCCGGAAAGAGCCGCTTTCACATCGTCGACCAGATTGTAGATGATCGAATAGTAGCGGATCTCGATGCCTGCCGCAGCCGCGGCCGCGCGGGCCTGCGCATTGGCGCGAACGTTGAAGCCGATGATCGCAGCCCCGGAGGTTTCCGCCAGCGACACGTCGCTTTCGGTAATACCGCCAGCCCCCGCATGGACGATCCGGGCGCGTACCTCGTCGGTGCCGAGATTGTCGAGCGCCGCGTTGATCGCCTCGATCGAGCCCTGCACGTCGCCCTTGATGACCAGCGGGAATTCCTTCAATCCGCTGGTCTGCAATTGCGACATCATCTGTTCAAGCGAGCCGCGCTGGCCGGCATGCCTAGCCACCGCCTTCTCGCGCGCCAGGCGCTGGCGATATTCAGTGATCTCGCGGGCGCGGGCCTCGTTGTTGACAACGGCGAAGCGGTCGCCGGCCAGCGGCGTACCTTGCAGACCGAGGACTTCCACCGGCATTGCCGGCGGCGCTTCCTTGACCTGCTCGCCGCGATCGTTGACCAGCGCGCGTACCCGGCCCCACTCGTTGCCGGCGACGAGAATGTCGCCCGGCATCAACGTGCCGGTCTGCACCAGCACGGTTGCGACTGGGCCGCGGCCCTTGTCGAGTTGGGCTTCGATGACAACGCCTTCGGCGGTGCGGTCCGGATTGGCCTTCAGGTCAAGGATTTCGGCCTGCAGCAGGATCGCTTCGAGCAACTTGTCGAGATTGATGCCCTTAGTCGCCGACACCTCGACATCCAGCACCTCGCCGCCCATGGATTCGACGAACACCTCATGGCGCAGCAGTTCCGAGCGCACCTTCTGCGGGTCGGCGTCGTGCTTATCGATCTTGTTGATCGCCACGATGATCGGAACGCCGGCCGCCTTGGCGTGATTGATCGATTCGATCGTCTGCGGCATCACGCTGTCGTCGGCCGCCACCACGAGAATGGCAATATCGGTCGCCTGGGCGCCGCGGGCACGCATCGCCGTGAAGGCGGCGTGGCCGGGCGTGTCGATGAAGGTAATTTTGTTGTCGTTCTTCTCGACCTGATAGGCGCCGATATGCTGGGTAATGCCACCGGCTTCGCCGGACACCACATTGGCATTTCGGATTGCATCGAGCAACGAGGTCTTGCCGTGATCGACATGGCCCATGATCGTTACCACCGGCGGACGCGGCTGCAGGTCCTCGGGACGATCGGCGATATTGAACAAGCCCTCTTCGATGTCGGACTCGGCGACGCGACGGACCGTGTGGCCAAATTCGGTCGCGACCAGTTCGGCCGTGTCGGCGTCGATGACGTCGCCAGGCTTCAGGATCTGGCCCTGCTTCATGAAGAACTTGACCACGTCGACAGCGCGCTCGGACATGCGCTGCGCCAGCTCCTGGATGGTGATGGTTTCGGGCAGGATCACTTCACGCATGACTTTCTCGCGTGGCTCGTTATGCAACGCGCGCTTGAATTTCTCCTGACGGCGGCGCATCGACGACAGCGAGCGGGCGCGCGCATCCTCGTCGGAGAGAGCCGAATTCAGCGTCAGCTTGCCGCGGCGGCGGTCTTCCTCGCCCTTGGTCGGCTTGGCTGGACGCGCCACTTCGGGCGTGACCAGACGGCGCACTGGTGCACCGGCACCCGTCCGCTTCGGCTTGACCTCTTCCTCGTCATCGACTGTCGCCAGTTCGGCGGCCAGGGGCGCACGGCGGCGTGCCTCTTCCTCGGCACGGCGGCGGGATTCGGCCTCGGCTTGCAGCCGCGCCTCTTCTTCGGCCTGACGGCGGGCCGATTCCTCGCGCTCGCGGCGGCGGCGCTCTTCGTCCTCGCTGCGGCGCTTGGCCTCCTCGATGGCGCGTTGGCGATCCTCGACGTCGCGCACCTTCGAGCCTTCGAGAGCCCGGCGGCGTGCTTCCATTTCCTGGCGCGATAATTCGTTCAGCACCATGCCGCTGCGTTCGACTGGCGGCGGAGGCGGCGCCGCCTTGGGAGATTCCTGCACGGCAGGCGCTGCCGCGACCGGCTTCGGCGTGAAGACGGACACAGGCGCTGCCGCCGGCTCCGGCTTGTCGCCGGGCAGCGAGAACTTGCGCTTCTTGGTCTCGACAACCACCGACTTGGTGCGGCCGTGCGAGAAGTTCTGGCGCACAGTGCCCTGTTCCATACCGGGGCGCTTCAGCGTCAAGGTCTTCTTCGGCGTAACACTCAGCGTCTTGTCGTCGCCCGATTTCGTATCGCTCATTCCATATCCTCTGCGGCATCATCTTCGTCAGCAACGGCCGCAAGCATTGCCAGATCGTCCGGGGAACCGCCCCGATATCGGTCGAGCGCAACCATACGCTTCTGGACCGCCCTGCCCGCGTCTCCCGCGAGAACGGCAGCATGTATCACATTTGTACCCCCCAATGCCAAGCTCAACTCGGCCTCGGAGAAAAGTTTGTAAGCGCGGATCGCAGGCCCGCCGAGGTGGACGGTTGCCCGTCGCGCCTGGCTTATCTTGCGGACGCCATCGTCGGAAGCCTCGGTCGCGTGGAGCACGAAAAGTGCAAGTCCGCCGCGCACGGCGCTCTCGACCTTGGTCGCTCCGAGCGCCATGGCGCCCGCCTTGCGGGCCAGGCCAAGCATGCCCAGAGCGGACCTGGAAAGCAGCGCGTCGACCATGCCGCCAAGATCGGCTGGCACGGTCACCTGCGCCTTAAAAGCACGGGCAAACAGGTTCTTCGCCGCTGCCTTGTCTATATGTAGGCGGTCGGCGGTCACCCAGCAACCGCGACCGGGCAGGTTTCTCTTGATGTCCGGAACGACGGCCGAATCCGGGCCGACGACGAAACGGATCAGCTCATCCGGTTCGGCTTGCCTGCGGGTGACGATGCAGGTGCGATCGTTCATCTCGTCCAAGGGCGGGTTCGGTGCGATGCGGTTTCACCTCACGCACCGACGGTTTCGTCAGCCGGCACGCCCTCGGCGGCAAGCTCATCTTCGGTGATCCAGCCAGCCTTCAGGCGAGCGGCCAAGACCATTTGCTCGGCATCGGCGCGCGACACGCCGTGGTTGGCGAGCACACCCGGGAATACCTTCGTCTCGCCGTCCTTGCGTTCCTTCCAACCGGTCAGGTCGTCGGCGGCGTAGCCGGCGAAATCCTCGATCGTCTTCACGCCGTCCTCGCCGAGCGTCACCATCATGGCGGTGGTGATGCCGGGAATCTCGCGCAGCTCGTCCTTGACGCCGAGCGCCTTGCGCTTCTCGTCATGCTCGGCTTCGATCTTCTCCAGATATTCGCGGGCGCGGGTCTGGATTTCCGAAGCCGTGTCCTCGTCGAAGCCGTCGATCGACGCGATTTCGCCGGAATCGACATACGCGACTTCCTCGACGCTGGTGAAGCCTTCGGAAGCGAGCACCTGGCCGACCATCTCGTCGACGTCGAGGGCTTCCATGAACAGCGACGACCGTTCGACGAATTCCTTCTGGCGCCGTTCGCTCTCTTCCTGCTCGGTCAGGATGTCGATGTCCCAGCCGGTGAGCTGCGAGGCAAGACGGACGTTCTGGCCGCGGCGGCCGATGGCCAGCGACAGCTGATCGTCGGGGACGACGACCTCGATGCGCTCGGCATCCTCATCGAGCACGACCTTGGCGACTTCCGCCGGCTGCAATGCATTGACGATGAAGGACGCGGCCGAAGGCGACCACGGAATGATGTCGATCTTCTCGCCCTGCAATTCGCCGACGACCGCCTGGACGCGGCTGCCGCGCATGCCGACGCAGGCGCCGACCGGATCGATGGAGCTGTCGCGCGAGATGACAGCGATCTTGGCGCGCGAACCCGGATCGCGGGCGACCGACTTGATCTCGATGATGCCGTCGTAGATTTCCGGCACTTCCATGGTGAACAGCTTCGCCATGAACTGCGGATGGGTGCGCGACAGGAAGATCTGCGGGCCGCGCTGTTCGCGGCGCACGTCATAGACATAGGCGCGGACGCGATCGCCATACTTGTAGTTTTCGCGCGGGATCAGCTCGTCGCGGCGGATGATCGCCTCGCCGCGGCCGAGATCGACGATGACGTTGCCGTATTCGACGCGCTTGACGGTGCCGTTGACGATCTCGCCGATTCGGTCCTTGTATTCGTCATATTGCCGGTCGCGCTCGGCCTCGCGCACCTTCTGCACGATAACCTGCTTGGCCGACTGGGCGGCGATGCGACCGAAATCCATCGGCGGCAGCTGTTCGGCGATGAAATCGCCGAGCTGGGCGTCCGGATTGCGCTCGCGCGCCGAGGAAATGGCAATCTGCGTCGCGTAGTCATCGACCTTCTCGACCACTTCCATCAGCCGCTGCAGCTTCATCTCGCCGGTGTTGGCGTTGATGTCGGCGCGGATATTGGTTTCCTGGCCGTAGCGCGAGCGCGCGGCCTTCTGGATCGCGTCAGCCATGGCGGCGATGACGATCGACTTGTCGATCGACTTTTCACGCGCGACCGCATCGGCGATCTGCAGCAGTTCAAGCCTGTTGGCGCTTACAACCATCTTCTTTCTCCCGAGCTTGTTGCCGACCTTTACGGCCGGCAGCCCAATCACATTTCCTGTTCGGTTTCGTCTTCCGCACCCTCTGGTGCATCTTCGGGTTCGCCGCGGCGTTTCCTGGCTTCCTTGCGCGCCCGATTGTCCTTCGACAGGGCATCGCGGATAAGGTCGTCGGTCAGAATCAGCCGCGCTTCGGCAATCGCATCGTAGGGGACACGCACCGTAGGCTCCTCGCCGTAAGCGGCCTTGTCGCGCTCGATCAGCACACCGTCCGCGTCGCTTTCGGCGATCTTGCCCTTGAAGCGCTTGCGGTCGGCGACGAGAACCGACGTTTCCATCTTCACCAGATGGCCGGTCCAGGCTGCAAAGTCCGATTTGCGGACCAGCGGCCGGTCGATGCCCGGCGACGACACTTCGAGATGATAAGCCTTCTCGATCGGATCATCGACATCGAGCGCCGGCGACACCGCCCGGCTGACCTCTTCACAATCCTCGACCGTCATGGTGCCGTCCTCGCGCTCGGCCATGATCTGCAGCGTCAGCCCGTTCTGGCCCGACAGGTGCACACGCACCAAGCGGAAGCCGATGGCGCGCAGTACCGGCTGAACGATCAGCGCGATGCGCGCATCGATGCCGCTTTCGCGGATGATGCGGTCGTCGCCTTCGCTTGACGTCATTGTCATTCGGTCTCTGTCACTCGATTCCTGTTTGGTCGGCAGGTAATAAAAAAGAGCGGGACCGGGTGGACCCACTCTTCGTCATACCGACCAAGAATTTGAAACTGATATAGACGATCATGGTCCTCGTTTCAAGCCCGTCCTGCATGACGGCAGGGCTCCGAGTCCGCAGCGCTGCGCCAAATGCATGGCGCCCATGCAGTGATCCCCCTTTGAGCACCGGCGGCGCACGACTATCTATGTTGCATTGCACAATCGGAGCGCTCACTGCGCTCGAAAGGATTCGATCATGAACAACCGTGGATTTTTTTCAGCCATAGGCGATGTCTTTAGCGTGTTCGGCAGCGCCGTAGCAGCGTCGCGGGCTGTGGAAAACGGTCGCAAGCCGCATGCGCATGATTTGCGCAATCTCGGCATGGAGCCGGCCGCCTTCGACAAGATCCGTCGCTTCTGAGCCAAGTGAGCGACGAGAGCCTTCGGCCCGCTCGCCTTTTGCTCAGCTCGGATTTCCTGCTTATTTCCGCACGAAGGTGAGATAGGCGGGCCGTCGGCCTTCACGAATGGCCTTGGCCTCATAGCGCGTCCCCGGCCACCCATCATAGGGCCCGTGCCAGTCGGCTGCTTCGCTTGCGTGCCATGTGAAGGCGCCGTGCGCCCGGCAATGCAGGAGCGTCCAGTTCACATAGCTGTCGATGTCGGACGCAAAGTGGAACTTTCCGCCGTGCTTCAGGACGCGCGCGAAGCGGTCGAGATTGACCGGGCTGACGAAGCGCCGCTTCCAGTGCTTCTTCTTCGGCCACGGATCCGGGTAGAGAAGATCGATGCCGTCAAGCGAAGCCTGCGGCAGCCAGTCCAGCAGGCGTGTGGCGTCGTCGTCATAGACGCGCAGATTGGCAAGCGGCCGCTCCCGGACCGCCATCATCATCTTGGCCATGCCGTTGACGAAGGGCTCGACGCCGATAAAGCCGGTCGCCTGGCTGGCCGTGGCACGGTGCAGAAGATGTTCGCCGCCGCCAAAACCGATTTCGAGCTGGACAGCCGAAACTTCGGCTTCGAAAAGGCTGCGCAGATCGGCCGGCGGTTCGACCGTCAGATCGAGCCTGTAGACGGCGAAGCCGCTCTCCAGCGCCGCCGCCTGCTGCGGTCGGATGGTCTTGCCGCGCCGGCGACCGAAAAATGCCTCGGTCGCACGGCTAGGCCGGTCCTTCGGGTCCATAGGCGCCGCGGTTAGGCGGCGACCGCTTCGGCGACTGGTTCGGCGAGAGCGTCCTTGAGCGCCTTGGCGAGATCGGTCTTCTCCCAGGAGAAGGATCCGTCGCGGCCGGCCTTGCGGCCAAAATGGCCATAGGACGACGTCTTGGCATAGATCGGCTTGTTGAGATCGAGGTGGCGGCGGATACCGGACGGCGACAGGTCCATCACGGTGCGCAGTGCACGCTCGAGCTTTGCCTCGTCGACCTTGCCGGTGCCGTGCAGGTCGACGTAGATCGACAGCGGCTGGGCGACACCGATCGCATAGGAAAGCTGGATAGTGCAACGATCGGCAAGCTTCGCGGCAACCACGTTCTTGGCGAGATAGCGCGCCGCATAGGCCGCCGAGCGGTCGACCTTGGTGGTGTCCTTGCCGGAAAAAGCGCCGCCGCCATGAGGCGCAGCCCCACCATAAGTGTCGACGATGATCTTGCGGCCGGTCAGGCCGGCGTCGCCATCGGGCCCGCCGATGACGAACTTGCCGGTTGGGTTGATGTACCAGTTGCAATTGTCGGCGATCTTCAGGTCGCCCAGTGCTTCGCGAATATAGGGTTCGACGACGTTGCGCACCTTCTTCGAATCCCACGTCTCATCGAGATGCTGGGTCGACAGCACGATCTGCGTCACTTCCGCCGCTTTGCCGTCGACATAGCGGACTGTAACCTGGCTCTTGGCATCCGGCCCGAGCCTGCCTGCATCACCGCTGCCTTCATGGCGCGCAGCGGCCAGCAGTTCGAGGATCTTATGGCTATAGTAGATCGGCGCCGGCATCAGGTCCGGTGTCTCGCGGCAGGCATAGCCGAACATAATGCCCTGGTCGCCGGCTCCTTCCTCGCCTTGCCGGTCGGAGGCGTTGTCGACGCCTTGGCCGATATCCGGCGACTGGCCGTGCAGCAGAACCTCGATCTTGGCCGTCTTCCAGTGGAAGCCGGCCTGCTCGTAGCCGATTTCGCGGATTGCCTTGCGGGCGACCGACTTGAACTTGGCCGGGTTGACAATCGGATGGCCGGCCGCGTCCTTCAGGACGTTGCCCTCCTTGTCCTTCTTGAGCAGCGTCTCGGGGACGCGCACCTCGCCGGCGATGACAACGCGATTGGTCGTCGCAAGCGTCTCGCAGGCAACGCGGACCTTCCACGGGTCCATGCCGGTCTTTCTGGCTTCGCGATAGACGAGATCGACAATCTCGTCGGAGATACGGTCGCAGACCTTGTCGGGATGGCCCTCGGCAACGGATTCCGAGGTGAAGAAGTAATTGTGCCGCGTCACGGGTGTCCCCTCTTGAAAAAATATCGGCAGGCCGCCGATTTTGGCGCGCCAGTTGTTAACGGTGCCGGGCGCCGCTCGTCAAGCCGTGCAGCCGTTCTGGCATGAATTTTGACGTCATTATCTTTGCATCCCGAGACGGCGGCAGGGCGCACTGCCATCAGCCCTTGCACCAACAGACTGAGGAAAACGGCTTCGAGGAAGCGTGTCGAGCAAAATCGATCCGCGCTTTAGCGCATCTGCGGAATGCACATCCCTCGATGCGCACAGCCGCGAGAAATTACATCCCAGCTACGACGACCTCTTCCTCTTTGAACTCTTCACGGGCCAGTCAATCGACCTCGTCGGCGGAGAGCGACTTCACTAGCTCAATGATCTTGCGGCGCACTTTCACGTCGGCGATCTTGACGAAGGCGCGGTTCAGCTGGAGGCCTTCCGGGCTGCCGCAGAATTCGACGGCGGAGGTCATCGACGCATCCTCGGCAAATCCGCGGGTGCCCACGGGCTCCTGACCGGGCGCATCCTCGAAGAAGAAGGCGACGGGGACGCCGAGTATGGAGGCGATTGCCTGCAGACGGCTGGCGCCGACGCGATTGGTGCCCTTTTCGTACTTTTGGATCTGCTGGAACGTTATGCCGAGGTTTTCGCCCAGTTTTTCCTGGCTCATTCCCAGCATATTGCGGCGAAGCCGAATGCGGCTTCCGACGTGGATGTCGATCGGATTCGGCTTTTTCTTGTTTTCTTCTGTCATTTTTTCCTCGCCGAATTTTTCCGGCTTTTTCTATTTTGCTGCCCAAACGAAGACGGCGGCCCGTGCCCCAACAAAACGACCTATCGACTTCGATAATTTTTCAGGCGCTTACAGTATGAGTTTCTAATGTGTCGGCTGTCAATTCGCCCGTAGCCTTTGCCTTACGTTCAAAATGCATGCCGCAACGGCAAGCAAAAACATGATCAGCATTCCATTAATGCGTCGTTGGCCGGAGGAAACGATGGCTTGGTTGGAGATCGGCACACGCACATCGATGGCACCGCGTGCATCGATTGCCAGCGCGTCGACGATGCGACCGCGCGGGTCGACAACGGCCGAAATGCCGTTATTAGCCGCGCGCAACAGGGGCACCCCATTCTCCACCGCCCGGATCTGCGCCTGCCTGAAGTGCTGGTACGGCCCCGGCGTGTCGCCGAACCAGGCGTCATTGGTGACGTTCACAATAAGCTCGGCTGACGTTGCGTCAACTGCGACCAGATCAGGAAAGATGACCTCATAGCAAATAAACGGCAGCGCCCCGATGCCGCCGGGCAGCGCGATCGGGTGCCGCTCATTGCCGGCCGCGAAGGTCATCGGGCCGGCAACAAGCTGCTCAAGCCCGAAGCGGCCGAGCAGATCGGCGAAAGGTAGATATTCGCCAAAGGGTACCAGATGGACCTTGTCCACGGCATCGACGATTTCGCCCCTTTCGTCGATCGCCACTACCGAGTTGTAGTAACGGCTCCCGGTCGCCGAGCCGCCTTCCTCGCGAACGACGCCGGCAACCAGCATCTGGCCATCGCCAAGCATCTCTCCGATGGCAGGCAGGGCATCCGGACGATCGGTGAACAGAAACGGCACGGAGGTCTCCGGCCACAGGATCAATTGCGGCCTGTCATGGCCGGGTTCCGGCGCCTTGGCCGAAAGGCCCATCATGGTGGCGAAGATGCGGTCACGCACCGAGGCATCCCATTTTTCCGTGAGGTCGACGGCAGGCTGCACGATACGGACGTCGAGGCTGCGGGCCGCCGGCTTTTCGGGGGCGGCGAGCCTGATATAACCGAAGCCGGCATCGGCGGCGACGAGAACGACAAGCAATGCCGCGCCGAGGCGAAGATGCTGGCGCGCCGCAAGCAGGGCCGGCAGCGCGAAGACGAAGACCGCAAGGGCGTTCATGCCGACCATGCCGGTCACCGATACGCTCTGCATCAGCAAAGGCACCGGCATCGCCGCATAGCCGACGGCATTCCACGGAAAGCCGGTGAACAGGAAGCCGCGCAGCCATTCCGCCAGCGCAAAACCGAAGGCGAGCGCGGCGATGCGGCCAATGTCGTTGCTCCACAACAGCCGGGCAACCACGGCAGCGAAACCGTAAAAGAAGGCCAGCGCGAGGGGGATGCCGACCACCGCGAACGGCAAGGCCCAGGCAAAGCTGTCGGCCTCGACCAGCAGCGCCGAGCCGACCCACCAGAGACCGGCAAGAAAGTAACCGAAACCGAACCACCAGCCGGTGGCGAAAGCCGGCCGCAAGCGCCGCAGAAAACCGTCCGAGGCTTCGCCGGTCGCGCCGTCGAGGAGCCACACCAGCAGCGGGAACGAAACGAAACAGACGGCGAAGAAATCGTAAGGCGCCTGGGCGAGAACCGCCAGCGCCCCGGCAAGAAACGCCACGAGCGCGCGCCGCCAGCCCCAAAGCAGAATTATCCGGCCGGCCTGGCGCTCCATCTATGCTTCCGAGTCGTGCGAATCAGGAAGCAAGATTTATCAGGCCGGAGCCCCGGTTCCAAATGAACCCTAAGCCTGCTCGGTGCGGACGGCGCGGCGCCGCCGCTCGCCCTTCAAGGTCTCGACGATGCGCACGCGCTTGACGCGGCGCGGATCGGCGTCGAGCACATGGAACTCGAAGCCGGGTATGGCCTGCACCACTTCGCCGCGCGCCGGCACCCGACCAAGCGTGTTGAAGATCATGCCGCCGATCGTGTCGACATATTCGCCGTGCTCGCCGGCGGCGAAATCCTCGCCGATCATCTTGGCGACGTCATCGATCTCGGCCTTGCCGTCGACGATGAAGACGCCTTCGCCGGCCTGGGTAATCATCGGCTCGTCCTCGTCGTGCTCGTCCTCGATGTCGCCGACCACCATCTCGACGATATCCTCGAGCGAGACGAGACCGTCGGTGCCGCCATATTCGTCGATGACCAGCGCCATCTGAGTGCGCGTCGTCTGCATTCGCCCCATCAGGTCGGAGGCGAGCATCGACGGCGGCACGAACAGCACCGGTCGGATCAGGTTGAGATCGCCGATGGTGCGCGCCAGATCGACCTGGGCGAGATCGAGAACCGTCGCGACCGGGGTTTTCCTGGTCGTCCTGCCCTTTCTGACGCGGGCGACCTTGGTGATGTGCGCCAGCACGTCGCGGATATGAACCATGCCGCGCGGGTCGTCGAGCGTCTCCGAATAGACCGGCATGCGGGAGTGGCCAGACTGTTCGAACAGCCCCAGAAGATCGCCGAGCTTCGTCGTGATCTCGACCGCCTCGATGTCGGCGCGCGGCACCATGACGTCCTCGACCCGCACTTCCCGCAGGCGCAGGATGTTGTTGAGCATGGCGCGTTCGCCGGGCGAGAAGGATTCTGCATCGCTCGCCGTTTCGGCGAGCGCACCGGCAATCTCCTCGCGCAGGCTGGTGCCGTTGCGGTGCCTGAAAAGCCCGAGCACGCGATCGAACAGGGAAGGACCGGCAGGCGATGCCTCGCTGGCGAAGCTGCCGGTCGTGGTACTCGGACTCGAGCCCTCTTCCGTCGTTTCGGAAGGCTTGATCGCACTGCCGGCGTCGGAGCGGGCGGCAGTCTCTGGTTTGTCGTTCATCATCGTCCGGTCAATTGGTCTTTTGTAATTACGTGTAGGGATCGGGAATGGCAAGCCTCGCAAGTGCTGCGCGCTCTGTCGCTTCCATCAGTTCCGCTTCGGCATCGGTTTCGTGATCATAGCCGAGCAAATGCAGCAGGCCATGGATGACGAGATGGGAGATATGGTCCTCGACGGGCTTGTCTTCCAGTGCCGCCTCGCGCACGACAGTCTCGGCGGCCAGCACGATGTCGCCGAGCATCGGCGGCAGAGGCCCGCCCCTGGCAAACGGAAAAGCCGGGAAAGACAGGACGTTGGTCGGCTTGTCCTTGCCGCGCCAGCCGGCATTGAGCGTACGGATATGGGCATCGTCGGAAAAGACGATGCTGAGCTCGGAACGGCCGTCTGCACCGGTTTCGGCAAAGGCGGCCGAGACGGCGCGGTCGACAAGCCGCATCAGCACCGCCTCGTCGGGCCAGTCGCCCGCCTCGATCGCCACATCGATTTCGACGGGAAGCGGCCCCCCCGCCTTTTGCTCCTCAGCCATGCGGCCGCATAATCATATCAGCTTTCGACACCCAAGCCCCTGGCCAGCTTGCCGTCACGGTCGTAGGCCTTGACGATCTCGGCGACCAGCGGATGCCTGACGACGTCGCCTTCATTGAAGCGTACGGTCACCATGCCGGTGACGCCGTCGAGGATTCTCAGCGCCTCGACCAGGCCGGACTTGGTGTTTGGCGGCAGATCGATCTGGGTCGGATCGCCGGTGACGATCATGCGCGAGTTCTCGCCGAGCCGGGTCAGGAACATCTTCATCTGCATCGGCGTGGTGTTCTGCGCCTCGTCGAGGATGACGGCAGCGTGCGCCAGCGTACGGCCGCGCATGAATGCCAGCGGCGCAATCTCGATGACCTCGGCGGCAATCGCCCGCTCGACCTTGTCGGCCGGCATCATGTCGTAGAGCGCATCATAGAGCGGCCGCAGATAGGGATCGACCTTCTCCTTCATGTCACCCGGCAGAAAGCCAAGCCGTTCACCGGCCTCGACCGCGGGGCGCGACAGCACGATGCGTTCGACCATGCCGCGTTCGAGCAGCATTGCCGCATGCGCCACCGCCAGATAGGTCTTTCCGGTGCCGGCCGGGCCGATGCCGAAGACGAGTTCCGACCGCTCCAGCGCGCGCATGTAGGCGTCCTGGTTGAGCGAGCGGGCATAGATGGTCTTCTTGCGCGTCGATATCTGGGCGGCGGACACCTTGCCCTTGCGCTCCAGCGTCGGCAGCGTCAGCTGGTCGTCGGTGGCGATCGCCATGCGCACGGCGCCGTCGACATCGGACTGGCCGATATCGGTGCCTTTCTGCAGAATGCCGTAAAGATTGTCCAAGGCGCGGCGTGCCTGCTCGGCGGCCGAGGAAGAGCCCTTGATGGTCAATTGATTGCCGCGCGAGCGGATGTCGACGCCGAGCTTCTGCTCGAGCCTGGCCAGATTCTCGTCGAACTGGCCGTAAAGGGCGCTGGCAAGCTTGTTATTGTCGAAAGTCAGTACGATGTGCGCCATATCCGAGGCCCCGGAGGGTAGATTCTGGGGCAGATTCTTGACTTCAGCAGCGCTCAACCGTCTCTCCTCATCTGCCGAGGCCTTCAGGCCAATTCGGCGAACAGGCTGTTGTAGCCCGTCTTCGTGATTCGCACCTGGATAATGTCACCGATTTCGCCGGCCTTTTCATCAACAATAACCGGCTGCAGCCAGGGCGAGCGGCCAACCTTCTGGCCGGCCTGGCGGCCCGGCTTTTCGATCAGCGTGTCGATAGTCCTGCCGACCAGGCTTGCGCCGAAATCCTGCTGCTGTTTCAGAAGCAGCGCCTGCAGCCGCTGCAGGCGCTCGTCCTTGACGGCCTCCGGCACGTGATCGCTCATCTCCGCGCCCGGCGTGCCGGGGCGCGGAGAATATTTGAACGAGAAGGCCGAGGCATAGTTGACGTCTTCCACCAACTGCATGGTCGCCTCGAAATCCGCTTCCGTCTCACCGGGAAAGCCGACGATAAAATCGCCGGACAGTGCGATGTCGTTCCGTGCGGCACGGATGCGGTCGATCAACCTCAGATAGTCCTTGGCCATATGCCTGCGGTTCATCGCCTTGAGTATGCGGTCGGAGCCGGATTGCACCGGTAAATGTAGATAGGGCATCAGCGC
This sequence comes from Mesorhizobium sp. ISC25, assembly GCF_042295465.1. Lineage (NCBI taxonomy): Bacteria > Pseudomonadati > Pseudomonadota > Alphaproteobacteria > Hyphomicrobiales > Phyllobacteriaceae > Mesorhizobium > Mesorhizobium sp. ISC25. The sequence goes on from NZ_CP135441.1 coordinate 3,596,736, forward strand.
AGGCAAATCACGATGGGCGGCGATCAATTCATCGTCCATGTCGCGCGGATGGCTGGTCGTGTAGCGCAGCCGCGCCAGACCTGGAATCTCTGCCAGCCTGAACAGCAGCCGGCCAAGGCCCCATTCCTCGCCGTTTTCGCCTCTTCCGTGCCAGGCATTGACGTTCTGGCCGAGCAGCGTCACCTCGCGCACGCCGGCATCCGCCAGGCGCTCGGCCTCGGCGACGATCTGTGCCACCGGCCGCGAGACTTCCGAGCCGCGCGTATAGGGCACGACACAGAAGGTGCAGAACTTGTCGCAGCCTTCCTGAACGGTCAAGAACGCCGTCACGCCGCGCCTGATCAGTTCGGCGCGCTTTGGCTGCGGCAGATGCTCGAACTTGTCCTCGATGGCATAGTCGGTTTCGACGATCTTTTCGCCGCCACGCGCCCTCGCCAGCACACCGGGCAGCCGGTGGTAGGTCTGCGGACCGATGACCAGATCGACGGCCGGCGAGCGGCGGATGATCTCGGCGCCCTCGGCCTGCGCCACGCAGCCGGCGACGCCGACCAGCATTTCGCGCCCGGCCTTGGCACGTTCCGCCTTCAACTCACGGATGCGCCCAAGTTCGGAATAGACCTTTTCCGCCGCTTTCTCGCGGATGTGGCAGGTGTTGAGCAGCACCAGATCGGCCTCGCCAATGGCATCGGTCGCGGCATAGCCGTCGGCCGCCAGAGCATCGGTCATGCGCTGCGAATCGTAGACGTTCATCTGGCAGCCATAGGTCTTGACGAAGACCTTCCTGGTCGCGGCAGGCGGAACGACCAGGCCTTCGGCGGCAGCGCCGGTGTCGTCGCGTTCTATCGTGTTCAATTCCATTTCGCGGCTTCTAGCGCCTTTCCCTGACAAAAAACAGACGAATCTGCCCGAAACCCGCGCAGCCTACCGGCTTGGGCGCGGTTCGGCGAGCGCCGCCTGCACCATCTCGCGCACCTGGCGTTCCATCTGCTTTGCCGTCTCCTTGCGGCTGGAGCCCTTGGAGAAAGCGATCGCCTCGCCAAAATGCACCTCGACGTCGAGGGCGCCCTCGGCCATCAGCACCTTGAGGTGCGGCATCAGCTCCTCATCGCCGATCCAGGCGGCTACCGGCCGATGCCGGCGGCCGAGCGGCACACCATGCAGGCGCGTATAGACGATGGCCACCGGCTGGATGAAGACCTGTTCGGCCGCCCCTTCCGCAATCGCCATTGTAGCGGCGCCGAACAGCGTGCTCTTGAACGGCAGGATCATGTTGCCGTCGCCGGTCGAGCCTTCGGCGAACAGCACCATGGCGTCGCCCTTGGCCATGCGGCCGGCGATCTCGCTCGCCTGGTCGCCCGACGAACGTTTGCGCTCACGTTCGATGAAGACGGTGCGCTGCAGCTTGGACAGCATGCCGATCAGCGGCCAGCCGGCCATGTCGGCCCTGGCGATGAACGTCACGTCGACCATCGACCCCAGCACCATGATGTCGGTCCAGGAGATGTGGTTGGCAGCAATCAGCAATGGGCGCTGGCCGGACAGCGCTCCCTTGACATGGATGCGCAGCCCCAGCGCCCTGATGATCATCCTGTGCCAGATCTTCAGGATGAAGGTCTCGCGCCAGAGTCCGGTCTTCATCGACAGGATCTGCAGCGGCACAAGCACCAATGAGCCGACAACAACCAGCCCCAGCGCCAGGAAAATCCTGATTTTTCCGATCATTCGCACCACCCCGGCGTTTGGCTAGCGAAGATCGCGGCGCATGACAAGCGCGCCGGTCGGGCCGTGCTCCGGCGACTTGTAATAGTTGGCGCGCTTGCCGACCTCGCGGAAGCCGAGCCGCCGATAGAGCGCGATCGCGGCGACATTGGTCTCGTCGACCTCGAGGAAAAGTGCCTCGGCGCGCTGTGCGTGCAGTTCACGCAGCACCGCATCCATCAATTGCCAGCCGAGCCCCCGCCGCCGATGCGAGCGTGCCACCGCGACCGTCAGGACCTCCCCCTCGCCGGCCGCCAGCCGCGCCAGCACGAAGCCGACCGGCGGCTTGGCGCCCTGTCCGGTCTCGCGCGCGGCATAGCCGAACACGGTGTCCTGCTCCAGCAGCGCGGCGAATTCGTCGTCGGTCCACGGCCGCGCGAAATCCTCGCGATGCAGCACCGACATGGCCGCGCTGTCGGCAATCGTCAGCGGCTCGAGCGCATAGTCCCTGCGACGCGGCTGGAGGAAGGGAATGCGCATCAGTTTTTTTGCCTTGATAGAATAAAGCCGGCCTGCGGCTTGGCGTCCGCGCCGCGCAAATACAACGGCTTCGGCTTTTCACCATCGTCTTTAGCAGTCGCCAGCCGGGCATAGACGGCGATGTCGGCGGTGGCCCCGATCGGGCCGGTGTCAAAAGCGCGCCCGACCGAGGCGGCAATTTGCGACGTCGCGGTGCCGGCAAGAACCGCGGAGCAGTCAACCGCGATGGCGGCGGCTTGCGAAAGCGTGGTCACCGAGGGACCGTAAATCAAAACGGATGCTTCATCGTAAAGTGCCGCATGGATTTCCTCGCGCCCTGCATCGAGCGCGGCGAGAACGGCGCGGCCGGGAAACGTTACTCTCGCTTGCGCCGCCAGTGCTTCCAGAGTCGTCACGCCGATCGCCGGGACTTTCAGCGCCAGTGCAAGGCCGCGCGCCGCCGAGACGCCGACGCGCAGACCGGTGAAGGAGCCCGGACCGGTGGAAACGGCAATGGCGCCGAGGCCGGAATAGTCGGTTCTGCTGGTCCCCAACGCCTCTTCGATGACACCCATCAGATGCTCGGCATGACCCTTGCCGAGATCGAGCACCGAACGGCCGAGTTCTTTCCCGGCCGCCGCATCGTAGACGCAGGCGGCGCAGAGATTGGCGGCACAGTCGATGGCAAGCAATTTCATGAAGCGGCCGGTTGAGACAGTTTCGAAAACAGCTTCCCTCTGCCCGCCAGGGCTGATCCCCGCAAGGGAATAATGGATAAATCGTCAGGCGACTTGGCTTCGGCGCGGGTCCAAGAACGTAAGTTTCGACGCACACAATCGCCACAATAGGTATCGGGACTAGCCGACCTGCTCGATACGCAGCACGTGATTGTCCCAGACATAGTCCGGCTCGGAACGGATCGAGCCACCGGCCTCGACGATTTCGCCGGCGCCGGTCGTCGCCATGAAGCTCTCCCCATCGGGCGCCACGCCACAGACCTCGACCAGCGCCTTGGTGTCGACGATGCGGCCGCTGGCCGCGTCGATCACGGCAAGCGAATTGCCCTCAGGCGAAGACACGGCGATAGTGCCGGCGGCAGGGTTGGCGGCGACCGAGCCGATATAGTTCCTGAAGGCCGAGAGCACGTCCTGCGACATGTCGAGCAATTGCAAGTCCTTGCCACGCGCCGCGCGGCCGACCAGCGGGGGGCAATCGGTGCCCGGCCCCCTGTACTGACAGCCGAACCAGACGGTGCCGGAGCGGTCGGCATCCATATGGCGGATCGACAGTTGATGCAGCACGGGCGGCAATTCGTGCTTTTCGGTGAGATCGCCGGTAAGGCGGTCGACCAGAACATAGGACGGCTTCATCGTTGCGATATTGAGCTCGGCGCGGCCATAATCCGGATGCGTCTCGATGCCGCCATTGGCCACAGCAATCGTCCTGCCGTCGGAAAGCAGCAAAAGCTCGTGCGGGCCTGTGCCATAGGTCGGGAACTCGCCGATGCGCTTGAATTTCGCATGCGCGTCATAGATGCCGACGACGCCGGCGGCATTGTCGAAATCGTTCTCGGTGGCGTAGAGCAGCGCACCGTCGGCCGAGAACACGCCATGGCCGAAGAAGTGCCGGCCGGCAACGCTGGCAATGGTGTGCGGTTCACCGCGGCCGGTATGGTCGAAGACGACAGCAAAGGTGCCCGGCTGCCTGGCAAACACCACCGAACGCTTAGACACCGGGTCGAAGGTAACGTCGTGGCCCCGATCGGGCAGATCGATCATGTGCAACAACTTGCCGGCCTCGGACAGGACGGCCGCGCCAGAGCTGCCGTCGCGCTTGACGAAAGCGGTGGCGAAGACCGCGTCGGCGTCGAGTGTCTTTGCCCAGGCCGACGGCGCCATCGCCGCGACGAAACCAGCGCCTGCGGCCCTCAGGAAATCGCGCCGATCGATCAGCGGCGTCCTCATGATCAGTCGCCATCCAGTGACGAGAACCCGGCGGTCAGGCCGAATTCGGCGGTCAGCCTGGTGCCGATCAGGGTCGTCAGGCTGGATGTCACCAGGGAGAAATAGTCGAGCTTGCGGCGCAGCGCCGGATCGGCAAGTGCCTTGTTAATCGGACCCCTGATCGACTTGGCCGCCTCAATCCCGTTGGTGAGCTGGATGTGGACCGATTCCGCTATCCAGCGCGCATCGGGCGGCAGCGCGTCACCAAGCTGCGAGGCCTGGAACAGCGCGTCCATGCCCGCCAGATTCCCGGTCAGCGAGCGGGCGGTGTTTTGCGAGCGCCAATAGATCGCCTGTTTCGGTTTGTCGGCCTCCGGCTTGGCGCCCAGGAAGCCCTTCAGACGTACGTCGCGGACCATTTCCAACTCGTTGATGAAGACGCCGACCAGTTCGGTCACCGCTTCGGTGCCGTCGTGGTAGAGCGTGTTCTGCGGACCCGGATTGGCCCAGAGCGCGGCAAAGCCGTCGGGCTTGGTCCAGGCATCGCCGACCTCGCCGGCGATTGCCTCGATATTGCCGGCAATGGCCGCGCCATAGGCGCAGCGATAAGCGTCGTCCCTACCGGCCAATTGACCGGCGCCGTCGCCATGGAGCACGAATTCCAGTGCGCCGAGCCCTTGCATGGCGACGCTCTTTGTCGCCAGCTGGGCCGGATCGGCGGCTGTCGGATCCTTGCCGGCAAGTCCTGCCTGCACCTGCTTCAGGCCGATGCTCTTGCGGTCCGGCCAAAACAGCATGCGCTCGAGCCGGTTGTTTTCGGAGATCGGGCCGAAACGGACGATTTCCACCACCGACCAGGCATCCACGACACCCGAGAATTCTGCGCGCGCCGCATCGAGATTGTCTTGCGAGGGCGCCTGGCAAAGCGTGTGCATTGCCTCGGTCAAGCTGTCCGCATGGTCATGCAGCCTGGCATAGGCCGGGCGGACGAAGCCGTCGATCGCCCGCTGGATCACATCGAAGCCTTCACCGCGGCGGATGCCGGCAGCGCACCGGCGAGGACCAGCATCAGAGCGAGTGCAAGACGCTTCCGCATCAGAGCGACTCCAGAAACTTGATCAGCGCGGCGCGGTCGGCCGCATCGGCAGCGGCGAAGCGGTCACGCGCCTTCTGGCCCTCGCCGCCATGCCACAGGATTGCCTCGGCCAGGCTGCGCGCGCGCCCGTCATGCAGGAAGAAGATGTTGCCGCTGACGGTCTGGGTGAGCCCGATGCCCCACAGCGGCGGCGTGCGCCATTCGCTTCCCGTGGCCTCGCCCACCGCCTGTCCGTCGGCAAGGCCGGGTCCCATGTCATGCAGCAGGAAATCGGAATAAGGCCAGATCAGCTGGAAGGCCTGCGCCTTGTTCGGGGTGCCGCGACGGGTGACGAATTTCGGCGTATGGCAGGAGATGCAGCCCATATCGTAGAACAGTTTTTTGCCGGCGAGCACATCCGGTCTGTCGAGATCGCGCCGGGCCGGCACGGCAAGGTTTTGCGAATAGAAGGTAACGAGGTCCATGACCGGCGGTGGAGCTTCGACCGGACCGAGGCGCTCCTTCACACCGTTGGGTAGGGCAAGGCAGGTCTTTTCTGCGGCGGTGCAATCGCCCCAGTGCTTCGGCACCTCAGGCGTCGAAATGCCGATATCGCCGGCAAAAGCGTCCGCCGATTGCTGGCGGATCGATGCCGCCTGCGCCTTCCAGCCGAAACGGCCGAGCGTCAGTTCACCGCTGCTGCCGTCGCGTATTATGTTGGGCCTGCCGGAAATCCCGTCACCATCGCGGTCGGCCGCATCGGCACGCGCAAGGATGTCGGCAGGAGCGATCCGCTCGACCAGGCCAAGGCCGATCATCGGCGGTGTCATGCGCGGCGACAGCGTGGTGTGTGGATCGAGCGGCCCGTAGGCGAGACCCTCGACCGAATAGCTCGGCTTGCGCAGCCACACGGTGCTGCCGTCTGCCAGTTTTACTTTTTGCTCCTGATAATCGACATGCATCCTGCCTTCGCCCTGCAAGCCGGGAACGGCCAGCTCCTGAAGTTGTGCGCCATAGACCGGGTCGGGGAAGTTGAGCACCTTGTGATCGGCGAGCGCGGCCTTCTCCTCCTCGCTACTGGCTTCCCTTGCCAGGCGCAGGAACATCGAGGTGGTGCCGCTGTCGCCTTCGGGCGGATGGCCGCGACCGTCCTTCAGATGACAGTTCTGGCAGGCGCGCTCGTTGAACAGCGGACCGAGCCCATCCGAGGCCTGCGTCGAGGATGGCGACGACACCCAGTTCTTGCGGAAAATGGCGTTGCCGAGCTTGAAGGTACCCTCTTCCTCGAAGCTGATGTTGGCAGAGGATTGCGAGAAGGCGTCCTTGTTGACGTCCTTCTTCGAGGTGCCGGCGCCGCCCTGCATCAGCTCGAATTGCTCGGGCTTGGAGAAATCGCCGGTCGGCTTGGTGATGGCGATGACGCGCGCCAGATCCTTCGGTGTCAGATCGGTGCGGCTGGTGGCAAGCCCCGCCGGTTGCGGCGCCCCGGCCAGCGCCGAGGCCGTGAGCGTCGCCACCACGGCAAGAAAGGCGCCGCGAAGGATACCGTATCGCGGCTTCTTCTGAGGCGGCAGGCCGCAATGCTCGGCCGGCCGTAAGCGGCGCATGAAATCTAGGGGGCGCCGCATTCCGGCATATCCTTATTCCGCCTCGTCGGCCGACGCCGCGTTGAGCTGGCCGTACTTTTCCTCGCCGATCGAGGCGAGCAGGTCGAGTTGTGTCTCGAGGAAGTCGATATGACCTTCCTCGTCAGCCAGCAATTCCTCGAACAGCTTCATCGTCACGTAGTCGCCTGCTTCGTTGCAAACCTCGCGCGAACGCTTGTAGGCGGTGCGCGCGTCATATTCGCCGGCAAGATCGGATTCGAGCACTTCCTTGACATTCTGCCCGATGCGCAGCGGCGCCACGGACTGCAGGTTCGGATGGCCCTCGAGGAAGATGATGCGCGCCACGAGCCGGTCGGCATGGTGCATTTCCTCGATCGATTCAGCGCGTTCCTTCTTCGCCAGCTTGGCGTATCCCCAGTCTTCCAGCAGCCGGAAATGCACCCAGTATTGATTGACCGCCCCAAGTTCCAGAAACAGAGCCTCGTTAAGCCGCTCTATGATCTGCTGTTCGCCTTTCATGGGTTCTGCTCCCGTATTGGATGCGCAGGCCTCTGACGCGATCCAGGTGTGAAACGATGTCCACGCCGCTCGCCGCCGAGCGGGCGTGGTAATTTTCGGTGACCCGAATGATCGTTTCGACCACATTTGGGAAGCAGCCGCAACAGCGACCGCGCTTGTGCATGGTATGATAGACCTTCGCCGGCACGATCAGCTGCCAGGGGTCCTCATCCAGCAGTCCGACGATCGTCTGCTCTATCTCCTTTTCGGTGATGATGTTGCAATGGCAGATCAGCATTTGTCGCTCTGGCTAACGGCGCTTCGTTGCGCCGCGTGGCTGGTGGTTTCGAAGTTTACTGGAACACCTTGTCCGGTGAATCGAGGCTGTCCGAGCCCTCGAAGGCTATGGCATTGAGCTTCAGGGTACCGACGGCGCGTTCGATCGACTTGGTCTGATCGACCAGCGCGTCGATCGCCGCCTGCACGTTGGCGTTGCCTTCGGCGTTGCCCTCTCCGATCTGCTGGTCATAGGCCTCGCCGGCGAGCACCCGCGCCTTGATGTCCTCCATCTTGGCGATGGTGACATCCAGCTTAGCCGACAATTCCTTGTCGATCGCCGGATGGGCCTGCTTGACCATGTCGGCCACCGACGGCCCCTCGACGACAGTGCCGTCAAGCCGCGTGTAGCTGCCGTGATAGGCGTCACGGATGCCGATCGCGTCATAGAGATGGGAGTTGTAGGTGTTGTCGGAGAAGCAATCGTGCTCCTCTTCCGGATCGTGCAGCAAGAGGCCGAGCTTCATCCGCTCGCCGGCGAGCTCGCCGTAGGACAGCGAGCCCATGCCGGTGAAGATGATCGAAATGGCGGCATTCTGCTCGCCATCGACAAGGTTCCTGCGGGCGGCGCCGCCTTCCTTCCAGTCGTCAACCATATTCTTGAGATCGGAAACCAGAAGGTCGCTCGCCGACTTCAGGTATTGCGCACGGCGGTCGCAATTGCCGCCGGTGCAATTGGCGAGGTCGTAATCGGTGTAGGGCCGCTCGCCGGCGCCCGGACCGGTGCCGTGCAGGTCTTGCCCCCAAAGCAGGAATTCGATGGCGTGATAGCCGGTCGCCACATTGGACTCGATACCGCCGGCCTCCTGCAGGGTGCCGGAGAGGAACTCCGGCGTCAGATTGGTGGCGTCGACCTTCTTGCCGTTGATCTCGATCGACTTGTTGGCGATCACATTGGCGGTGTAGAGCGCGTTGGCGTCCGACTCGGTGCCGTAGCTCTTGGCAACATAGTCGATCAAGCCTTCGTCGAGCGGCCAGGAGTTCACCTTGCCTTCCCAGTCGTCGACGATGGCATTGCCGAAGCGATAGACCTCGGTCTGCTGATAGGGAACGCGCGATGCCTTCCAGGCATCGCGGGCGGCGTTCAGCGTTTCGGCCGATGGCTTGGCGAGCAGCGCATCGACAGCCTTGTCGAGAGCCTCGGCCGTGATCAGCGAATCCTCGTATTTGGCGAGCGCGATGTCGGAATAAGTCTTGATGACCGCCTTGGCATCGGTTTGCGCCTTGGCCGGCAACACGAACACCGCCGCTGTAAGCATCGCGGTGGCGCCGATCGCCGCAAGCCTGCCGCCATACCGCGCCGTGATCATCGTTCTCATGACTGTCTCTCCTCGGGAATCAATGAAATGCCGGCGCCGCGGCGGGCAGTTGCCAGCGGGCAGAAGGGCCGCGCCATCGCGCGGTTCGCGGAAGAAAGACACCGAGATGCCTCCAATCGAAAGGGTTCAAGGCCCAGACATCAAAGGGATGCGCTGACGCGCGAGCTTCCATAAAACGGCGAAGACGCCGGATGTCAACTGGTGGCGTAGAAAAAATTCAATTGAAACAACAGTTTAGAATTATTCTAAACTAGAACTGTCAACTTTAACGCCGACGTATCAGGAATGCCGGCGCATGACGCAGTTGACAGGCGGCCGTTCCGGGTGCGACCCGGATCGGCGCTCTTGCGGCGGCGCCGGACAATCGCCACCTGGCGGGACGTCCTAGATTTGGATGAGGAATCGGGCTGTTATGAAGAACGGGGTCGTCATTGTCGGTGCGGGTCATGCGGGCGTGCAAGCGGCCGCCAGCCTGCGCGAAGAAGGCTATGACGGGTCGGTGATCCTGATCGGCGACGAAAACGAATTGCCCTACCATAAGCCGCCGCTGTCGAAGACCTTCATCAAGGATCAGCAAGCAAAGCCGCAGCCGTTGCGCGGCGAGGCTTTTTATACCGGCAGCACCATCGACTTCCGGCCAGGCATCCGGATCGAGCGGATCGACGTAGGCGGCCGCCGGCTGGAGATATCGGGCGGCGGCGTGCTGCCGTTCGACCGGCTTGTCCTCGCCACCGGCGCGCGGCCGCGCCTGTTGCCGCTGCCGGGTTCGGAGCTTTCCGGCGTTGTGTCGCTGCGCTCGCTCGGCGATGCCCGCCTGATCCGCGAATTGAGCGCGCAGAGCGAGGAGGTCGTCATCCTCGGCGGCGGCTTCATCGGCCTGGAGATTGCCGCAACGCTCACCGCGGCCGGCCGCAAGGTTGCGGTGGTCGAAGCCGTCGACCGGCTGCTCGGCCGCGCCGTGGCACCGGTCATCGCCCGCCATGTGCGCCAGCGGCTGGAGGCCACCGGTGTGCGCATCCTTACCGGCACCACCATCGAACGGCTGGAGGACGAGAACGGCCGTGTTTCGGTTGCTATCACCTCATCCGACGAAAGATTGCCGGCGCAGATGGTCGTCATCGGCATCGGCGTCGTGCCCAATGTCGAATTGGCCGAAGCCGCCGGCATTGCCATCGCCAACGGCATCCGCGTCGACCAGCAGATGCGCACGTCCGTGCCGGAAATCCTCGCCATCGGCGATGCCGCCTCCTACCGGCACTGGTTCACCGGCGGCGATGTGCGGCTGGAATCGGTGCAGAACGCCACAGACCAGGCGCGGCTCGCCGCGCGCACGATCGTCGGCCACGCCGACAATTACTCGGCGGTGCCGTGGTTCTGGTCCGATATCGGCGACATGAAGCTGCAGATGGTCGGCCTGATTTCGGGCGGCGACAGCCATGTCGTGCTGGGCGACGTGGCCGAGAACAAATTCTCCATCTACCACTATGCCGGAAGCCGGCTGCTCGGCATCGAATCGGTCAACCGGCCGGGCGACCACATGCTTGGCCGCAAGATGCTCGGCGCCGGCTTTTCGCCGTCGCCGCAGATTGTCGCGACCGGGCCTGATGGACTGAAGGCGGCGCTCGCCGCATTCCAGCAGTCAGAGCCGGCAAGAGTGGCCGGATAGTTCAGGCGGCGCGGGCGGCGCGGATCGAGCTTTCCACGATATCGAGCGCCTCGTTCATGACGGCGTCCTGGATGGTGATCGGCGCGAGGAAGCGGATGACGTTGCCGTAGACGCCGCAGGTCAGCAGGATCAGGCCCTTGTCGAGCGCCTTCAGCCGGACCGCATTGGCGAGTTCCGGCGACGGCAGGCCCTTCGTCACATCGTTGAACTCGACCGCGTTCATGAAGCCGGGTCCTCGGATATCGACGATCTCAGGCGCTTCGTCGCGGATCGATTGCAGGCGCTGCTTCAGACGGTTGCCTAGCGTGTTGGCGCGGTAGCAGAGCTTCTCCTCATCGATGACGTCGAGCACGGCATGCGCCGCGGCGACGCCGATCGGGCTGCCGCCATAGGTGCCGCCGAGCCCGCCGGGATTCGGCGCATCCATAATCTCGGCACGCCCGGTGACCGCCGCCAACGGGAAGCCGCCGGCCAGGCTCTTGGCCATGGTGGTGATGTCGGCTGCCACCTCATGGTGGTCCATGGCGAACATCTTGCCGGTGCGGGCAAAGCCGGTCTGCACCTCGTCGGCGATCAGCAGCATGCCGTGCTGGTCGCAGATCTTGCGCAATGCGGCCATGAAGTCGCGCGGCGCCTCGTAGAAGCCGCCCTCGCCCTGCACCGGCTCGACGATGATGGCGGCGACGCGGGCCGGATCGACATCGGCCTTGAACAGCCGGTCGAGCGCCGCCAACGAATCGGCGACCGACACGCCGTGCAACGCAACCGGGAACGGCGCATGGAAGACATCGGCCGGCATGGCGCCGAAGCCGACCTTGTAGGGCACGACCTTGCCGGTCAGCGCCATGCCCATGAAGGTGCGGCCGTGGAAGCCGCCGGAAAAAGCGATGACCGCCGGCCGGCCGGTGGCGTTGCGGGCGATCTTGATGGCATTCTCCACCGCCTCGGCGCCGGTGGTGACGAAAATCGTCTTCTTGTCGAACTTGCCGGGCAGCATACCGTTCAGCCGTTCGGCCAGCCGGATATAGCTCTCATAGGGCACGACCTGGTAGCAGGTGTGGGTGAAGCGGTCGAGCTGCGCCTTGACCGCTTCGATCACCCTGGGGTGACGGTGGCCGGTGTTGACGACGGCGATGCCGGACGAGAAATCGATGTAGCGGCGGCCTTCCACATCCCAGATTTCCGAGTTTTCGGCGCGATCGGCATAGATCTGAGTGGTCATGCCGACGCCGCGCGAAATCGACTGGCTCTTGCGTTCGGAAATGGCTGAATTTGTCATCGTACCCCTCACCGGGCCGGCGCCCGCTCTCGTTTGATGGCTGTTGAGACTCTTCTGACCTTATTTCACGCTTTCCTCAAGTTGGCACTGGCGGCGGGCGATTGGGCCTGCCGCCGATGCGTTAACTGGCGAGCCTAACCCAACCGCCTATACGCGTACGAGAAGAGGTTTCCTTTTTGCGGGGATCAATTATCCTCGCCATTGTCCGCGCCGTCTTGCTACAGAGGGCGGTCCACGCGGTTGAGGGAGTTATGAGCAGGAACGCGACATTGTCCGTCTCGCCGCCGTCGGTCAAAACCCCCAGCCATTTGTCTTTTCCTGCCTCCACAATTCTAGCCTGCGCAATGGCAATGCTGCCTTTGCTTTTGGCCGGTTGCCAGAAGCAGGAGGCCGCCGCGAAGAAACTGCCAGTCATGGTCCTCACCGAGACCGTGGCGATCGCCAACTATGCGCCAAGGACTTCGCTCACCGGTGTGATCGCGGCGCGCACGCTAAACAATCTTTCGTTCCGGGTCGGCGGCCGCGTCGCCGAACGGCTTGTCGACGTCGGGAAGCATGTCGATCAAGGTACCGTGCTCGCCCGCATCGATCCGCAGGAACAGGAATTCGACTTGCGCTCGGCGCAGGCCGATCTCGACGCCGCGCAGGCGCAATTGACCCAGGCCGCCGCCGCCTTCGAACGGCAAAAGACACTGCTTGCCCAGGGCTACACCACGAGGCGCGACTATGATGCGGCCGAGCAGGCGTCGAAGGTGGCGCGAGGCAGCGTCGATGCCGCTCAGAGCGCGCTCGCCAATGCAAAAGAGGACCTTTCCTTCACCGAACTCAAGTCGGGTGCGGCAGGCGTGATCACAGTGCGCCAGGTCGAAGCCGGGCAGGTGGTGCAGGCGGCGCAGACCGTCTTCACCCTTGCCGAGGACGGTGACCGCGATGCGGTCTTCAACGTAGAGGAAACGATGGTAGCAAAGACGCCGGCAGCACCCGCGGTGACAATCACGCTGTTGTCGGATCCGCAGATCAAGGCGATGGGCAAGGTGCGTGAAATCTCGCCGGCGGTCGATCCGACTTCAGGCTCGATCCGGGTCAAGGTCGCCATTCCCGACACGCCCGCGGGCATGCCGCTCGGCGCGGCCGTCATCGGGTCGGTCAGCGCCCAGCCGTCGAAGGCCGTCATCGTGCCGTGGCAGGCATTGACCTTGAGCGCGGGCAAGCCGGCCGTCTGGGTCGTCGATCAAGCGACCAAGGCGGTGGCAGCGAGACAGGTGGAGGTGCTGGCCTTCGGATCCGGCTCGGTCATCATCGACAGGGGGCTCGAGGCAGGCCAAACGGTCGTCACTGCCGGCGGCCAGTTGCTCAGCCCCGGCCAGACCGTCGAGATAGCGGGAGCGGAGCAATGAACCGGCTCGTGCGCAGCCCTGCCCCGCTTGTTCCTGCCCTGTTTGGGCTCGTGCTCGGCGCCTGCTCGCAATCGGAAGAGAAGCCGCCCGAGATCATCCGGCCGGTGCTGTCGATGGTGGTCGAGCCCCGCACCGTAGAGACCTTCGGATTCGCCGGATCTGTCGAACCGCAGTTCAGCGCCGACCTTGCCTTCCGCCTGCTTGGCCGGGTCGTCGCCCGCGATCTCAAGGTCGGCGATATCGTCACCAGGGGCACGACGATCGCGGCGCTCGATCCGACGGCGCTGGAGCTTGCCGTGCAGGCGGCGAAGGCAGAACTCTCCAACGCGCAGGCGCAATTTGCCAATGCCGCTGCCAGCGAGGAGCGCCAGCGCCAGTTGCTTGTCGCCGCTAACACCTCGCAGGCCGTCTTCGACGCCGCGCGGCAAGCCAGGCAGGCCGCCGCGGCCGGTGTCGAGCGGGCCAATGCGGCGCTGGCCAAATCGCAGGAACAGCTTGGCTATACCAGGTTGTTCTCGGACTTCGATGGCGTGGTCACCGCCGTCGGCGCCGAGGTCGGCCAGACGGTCTCGCCCGGCCAGACCGTCGTCACGGTGGCGCGCTCTGACCCGCGTGAAGCAGTCGTCGACATTCCCGACCAGTTGACCCGCGATCTCGCCTTCGGCACCCCCTTCCAGATCATCCTGCAATCGCTGCCGACGATACGCAGCGACGCCAAGCTGCGCGAGATCGCCCCGCAGGCCGAAGGTTCGACCCGCACGCGCCGCGTCCGGCTGACGCTCATCGATCCGCCGCCGGCATTCAGGCTTGGTTCGACTGTGACGGCGACCCGCATTGCCAAGATCACGCCGACGATCGAGTTGCCGCTGTCGGCGCTGCTGGAGAAGAACGGCAGAGAAAAGGTCTGGATCGTCGACCAGCAGACGTCGAGCGTGCGTGCCCGCGACATCAAAATTGCCGCCAAGGGTGCCGCCACTTTCACCGTCGCCGAGGGCCTCAATACAGGCATGCGCGTCGTCACCGCCGGCGTCCACAGCCTGACCGAGGGACAGAAGGTCAAGATCTCTGAGGGAGAGGCCATATGAAGGGCTTCAACCTCTCCGACTGGGCGCTCAGCCATCGCTCGCTGGTGTGGTATTTCATGCTGGTCTTCGTCGTGGCCGGCGTCTTTGCCTATCTCAATCTCGGCCGCGAGGAAGACCCCGCCTTCACCATCAAGACCATGGTCATCCAGGCCAACTGGCCGGGCGCATCGGTCAACGAGACGGTGCGGCAAGTGACCGATCGCATCGAGAAGAAGCTCGAAGAGCTCGACAGCCTCGACTATACCAAATCCGTCACCTCTGCCGGCAAGACCGTCATCTTCGTCAACCTGAAGCCGACGACCAAGGCGCGCAATGTCGTGCCGACCTGGCTGCAGGTGCGCAACATGGTCAACGACATCTGGGCGCAGTTTCCCCAAGGCGTGCAGGGACCATTCTTCAACGACCGCTTCGGCGACGTCTACGGCAACATCTATGCCTTCACCGCCGACGGGCTGACGCCGCGCCAGTTGCGCGACTATGTCGAGGATGTCAGGACAAAGATCCTGACCGTGCCGAATGCCGGCAAGGTCGATCTGGTCGGTGCCCAGGACGAAGTGATCTACCTCGAATTCTCGACCCGCCAGATCGCGGCCCTCGGCCTCAACCAGCAAGCGATCGTGGCCAGCCTGCAGGCGCAGAACGCAATCACCCCATCCGGCGTCATCCAGTCCGGGCCGGAGCGCATCAGCGTGCGCGTCAGCGGCCAGTTCACCTCGGAAGAGAGCCTTCGCGCCATCAATTTGCGCGTCAACGATCGCTTCTTCCGGCTGAGCGACGTGGCGACGATTTCGCGCGGCTATGTCGACCCGCCGACGGCGTTGTTCCGCTTCAACGGGCAGGACGCGATCGGCCTCGCCATCGGCATGAAGCCTAATGCCAATCTGCTGGAGTTCGGCGAGGCCCTGCACGAGGAGATGAACAAGGTGCTGGCCGACCTGCCGGTCGGCGTCGGCGTGCATCTGGTCGCCGACCAGCCTGTCATCGTCGAGGAGGCGGTTTCCGGTTTCACGCGCGCCCTGTTCGAGGCGGTGGCCATCGTGCTTGCCGTGTCCTTCATCAGCCTCGGCATGCGCGCCGGCTTCGTCGTGGCGCTGTCGATCCCGCTGGTGCTGGCCATCACCTTCACTGTCATGGCCTATCTCGGCATATCGCTGCAGCGCATTTCGCTCGGCGCACTGATCATCTCGCTCGGCCTTCTTGTCGATGACGCCATGATCGCGGTGGAGATGATGGTGGCTCGGCTGGAGGTCGGTGACAATCTGCGCAAGGCGGCGACCTATGTCTACACCTCGACCGCCTTTCCGATGCTGACCGGCACGCTGGTGACGGTCGCGGGCTTCATCCCGATCGGCCTCAACAACAGCGCCGCCGGCGAATACACTTTCACGCTGTTCGTCGTCATCGCCGTGTCGCTCCTGGTGTCATGGATCGTCGCGGTGCTGTTTGCGCCGCTGCTCGGCGTCACCATCCTGCCGGCGACGATGAAGCAGCACCATGAAAAGCCCGGCCGCTTCACCGCGCTGTTCCGGCGCGTCCTCGTCGGCTCGGTGCGCCATCACTGGCTGACCATCATCGCCACGGTGCTGTTGTTCGCGGCGTCGCTGGCCGGCTTTGGCCTCGTCCAGCAGCAGTTCTTTCCACCATCCGACCGTCCCGAACTGATCGTCGACTGGAATCTGCCGCAGAACTCCTCAATTGCCGAGACCCGGGACCAGATGGAGCGGTTCGAACAGCGGGCGCTGGTCGGCAATCCCGATATCGACCACTTCAGCTCCTATATCGGCCAGGGCGCGGTTCGCTTCGTGCTGGCCTATGACGTGCAACCGGCCAATCCCTATTTCGGCCAGACCGTCATCGTCACCAAGAGCATCGAGGCGCGCAATCGGGTCAAGCCGGCACTCGAAAAGCTGCTGCGCGACGAGTTCGTCGGCACCGACGCCTTCGTCAAGCCGCTCGAACTCGGGCCGCCGGTCGGGCGGCCGGTGCAGTACCGCGTCGGCGGTCCTGACGTCCAGACGGTACGGAGACTGGCGCAGGAATTCGCCGGCATCATTTCCGCCAATCCGCAGCTGGCCGCACCCACTTTCGACTGGAACGAACCCGAGCGCGTGCTGAGGGTCGACGTGCTGCAGGACAAGGCGCGGCAACTCGGTATCACTTCTTCGGATATCGCCAGCGCGCTGAACAGCACGGTTGGCGGCTCCACCATCACCCAGGTGCGAGACGCGACCTATCTGATCAATGTGGTGGCCCGTTCGCGCGAGGCCGAACGGGGTTCGATCGGCACACTGCAGAACATGCAATTGCCAACCGGAACCGGCGAGGCGATCCCGCTGGCCGCTGTGGCAAACTTCCGCTACGAGCTCGAACAGCCGACGGTGTGGCGCCGCGACCGCATCCCGACCATCACCGTGCGCGCCGGGCTGGTCGGCGACGTGCTGCCCGCCACCGTGGTCAACGAGGTGAAACCGTCGGTCGACGCCTTCATCGCCAAATTGCCACCGGGCTATTCGATCGCCACCGCCGGCTCGGTCGAGGAAAGCGCCAACAGCCAGGGGCCGATAGCCGCCGTGGTGCCGCTGATGCTGTTCATCATGGCGACCATCCTGATGGTGCAGTTGCAGAGCTTCCAGCGCTTGTTCCTGGTCGTGGCGGTGGCGCCGCTCGGCCTGATCGGCGTGGTGGCCGCGCTGGTGCCGAGCGGGGCACCGCTCGGCTTCGTTGCCATCCTCGGCGTGCTGGCGCTGATCGGCATCCTGATCCGCAATTCTGTCATCCTGATCGTCCAGATCGAGGATCTTGTGAACGAGGGCAAGGACCGCTGGGCCGCCGTCATCGAGGCGACCGAGCATCGCATGCGGCCGATCGCGCTGACGGCGGCGGCCGCGAGCCTGGCGCTGATCCCGATCGCACGCGAAGTGTTCTGGGGGCCGATGGCCTATGCCATGATGGGCGGCATCATCGCCGGCACGGCGATCACACTGCTGTTCCTGCCAGCGCTCTATGTGACGTGGTTTCGGATCAAGGAGCCGAAAGGAACGCCTGAAAACGAGGAGAGCGCAAACGGTGGCGACGAGGTTCCTATAGGCAGCGTGGCCTGACCGCACGGTTGCGAATTGAGTCGCAGCACGTGGA
Organism: Mesorhizobium sp. ISC25; assembly: GCF_042295465.1. NCBI lineage: Bacteria > Pseudomonadati > Pseudomonadota > Alphaproteobacteria > Hyphomicrobiales > Phyllobacteriaceae > Mesorhizobium > Mesorhizobium sp. ISC25. Next base: position 3,614,293 of record NZ_CP135441.1, read on the forward strand.
ATAGAAAGATACCGCTAAGCCCTCACGAACCCCTCGCTTGCCCTCAGCAAATTGCGCGTATAATCCTTGGTGACACGGCGTTCGACAAGATCGTCCGCGGTCAGATTCTCCATCGCCTCGCCGTTCTGCATCACCATCAGCCGCTCGCACATGTGAGTGATGATGGCGAGGTCGTGGCTGACCATCAGGAAGGTCAGCTTGCGCCGCCGCCTGATCTCTTCCAGCAGGTTCAGCACCTCCGCCTGCACCGAAGCGTCGAGCGCCGAGGTCGGCTCGTCGAGCAGCAGGATCGACGGTTCCAGAATCAGGGCGCGCGCGATCGCCACGCGCTGGCGCTGGCCGCCCGACAATTGATGCGAATAACGGAAGCGGAAGCCGGTGCCCAGGCCGACCTCGTCGAGTGCCCGCTGGATGCGCTTTTCGCCGTCGGCGAAGCCGTGAATGGCGAGTGGCTCCTGCAGCAGGCGGTCGACGGTCTGGCGTGGGTGCAGCGAGCCGTACGGGTCCTGGAACACCATCTGCACCTCGCGATAAAACGCCTTGTCGCGGCGCGCGCCGAGCGTTTTGCCGTTGACGGTCATGGTGCCTGATGCGGCCGGCGCCAGGCCGGCGATTGCCCTGAGCAGCGTCGACTTGCCGGAGCCGGACTCGCCGACGAGGCCGAAGGATTCACCGGATTCGACTTCGAGACTGACGCCTTTCAGCGCGCGGAAGCGGTCGAACATCACCTCCAGCCTGTCGACGGAAAGGGCTGCCGTCATGCCGCCCACTCCGGCTTGCGGTCGAGTACCGGCAGCGGGTGGCGGTCGGCGCCGATCTTGGGCATGCAGTTGAGCAGGCCGCGCGTATAGGGATGCTGGGCGCGGCCGAGTTCCGAGGCCTTGAGCTGTTCGACCACCTTGCCGGCATACATGACGATGACACGATCGCAGAAAGACGAGACCAGGCGCAGATCGTGCGAGATGAAGATCAGCCCCATGCCGCGCTCGCTGACCAGCCGGTCGAGGATGCCGAGCACGTCGAGCTGCACGGTGACGTCGAGTGCCGAGGTCGGCTCGTCGGCGATCATCATTTCCGGCCCGGCGATCAGCATCATGGCGATCATGGCACGCTGGCCCATGCCGCCGGAGACCTCATGCGGATGCAGGTCGAAGACACGGGCCGGATCGCGGATCTGCACAGCCTCCAGCATGGCAAGCGCGCGGTCTCGAGCTTCGGCCTTGGAGACCTTCTCATGCGTGCGCAGCGTCTCGACGATCTGGCGGCCAATGCTCATCACCGGGTCGAGCGAATATTTCGGATCCTGCAGGATCATGGCGATACGCTTGCCGCGGAGCGCGCGGCGCTCGCGCGGCGAGGCGACCAGCAGGTCGATGCCGTCAAAAGCGAGCGTCTTCGCGGTCACCTCGGCCTGCGGCGGGGTGACGCCCATGATGGCGCGGCCGGTCTGCGACTTGCCCGAACCGCTCTCGCCGACGATGCCGAGCCGCTCGCGGCCGAGCGAGAAGGAAACGCCGCGCACCGCCTCGATCAGGCCGGTGCGCGTCGGGAAGGTGACGCGCAGGTCGTCGACGTCGAGAAGCGTGCTCATTGGTCAACGCTTCGGGGGTCGAGTGCGTCGCGCAGGCCGTCGCCGAGCAGGTTGAAGCCGAGGCTGACGATGAGGATGGCAAAGCCCGGCGCTCCCGCAACCCACCACTGGTCGAGCACGAAGCGGCGGCCCGATGCGATCATCGCCCCCCATTCCGGCAGCGGCGGCTGCGCGCCGAGGCCGAGGAAGCCGAGGCCGGCGGCGGTCAGGATGATGCCGGCCATGTCGAGCGTCACCCGGATGATCAGCGAGGAGATGCAGAGCGGCATGATGTGGCGAAGCACGATGCGGAACGGCGAGGCGCCCATCAGCTGCACGGCCTTGATGTAGTCCGAATTGCGCACCGTGAGCGTTTCGGCGCGCGCGATGCGGGCATAGGGCGGCCACGAGGTGATGGCGATGGCAAGCACGGCATTTTCGATGCCGGGGCCGAGCGCGGCGACGAAGGCCAGCGCCAGGATCAGCTTCGGAAAGGCGAGAAAGATGTCGGTGATGCGCATCAGGATCGCATCGGTCCAGCCGCCGGCATAGCCGGCAACGGTGCCGACCAGCAAGCCGATCGGCGCGGCGATGATGGCAACCAGAATGACGACGTACAGCGTCCAGCGCGAGCCGAAGATGATGCGCGAATAGATATCGCGGCCGAGATCGTCGGTGCCGAACCAGTGCGCGGCACTCGGCGCCAGCAGCCGCGAGCCCTTGAGGTCGCCGAACGTCGGCGAATAGGGCGCCAGCACATCGGCGAATGCCGCGACCACCAGCAGGGCGATGATGATGAGCAGGCCGGCAAACGCCAGCCGGTTGGCGGAGAAGCGCCGCCAGGCCACATAGGCGCGGCCGAGCCTTGCCTGCACGCGCGACGCCGGCCGCTCGCTGAGCAGCCAGTCGCGGCGGGTTTGAATCGCTTCGGTGCTCATCCCGCCTTGGTCCTTGGGTCAAGCACCCGGTAGAGCAGGTCGGAGAATAGGTTGATGGCGATGAAGACCGAGCCGATGATGATGGTGCCGCCAAGCACGGCATTCATGTCGGCGTTCTGCAGCGAGTTGGTGATGTAGAGGCCGATGCCCGGCCACGAAAACACCGTCTCGGTCAGCACCGAGCCTTCGAGCAGCCCGGCATAGGACAGAGCGATCACCGTAACCATCGGCACCGCAGCGTTGCGCAGCGCGTGACCCCAGATGATGCGCGTTTCCGACAGGCCCTTGGCGCGCGCCGCGACGATGTATTCCTGGGTGAGTTCGTTCAGCATGAAGGAGCGGGTCATGCGGCTGATATAGGCGAGCGAGAAATAGCCGAGCAGCGAGGCCGGCAGGATGATGTGGCGGAAGGCATCGGCAAATACGTCCCACTGCCGCTGCCAGAGTGCATCCAGCAGGTAAAAGCCGGTAACCGGCGTGAACGTGTATTCGTAGACGACATCGAGGCGGCCGGGAAAGGCGACCCATTGCAGCTTGGCGTAGAACAGCACCAGCGCCAGCAGTCCCAGCCAGAAGATCGGCACGGAATAGCCGACAAGGCCGATGATGCGCACGACCTGGTCGATGATGCTGCCGCGCCGCACCGCGGCGAGCACGCCGAGCGGCACGCCGATCACCGAACCGATCAGTGTCCCCAGCGTCGCCAGTTCGAGCGTCGCGGGAAAGGCGCGGCGAATATCGGTCATCACCGGATTGGTGGTCAGCACCGAGGTGCCGAAATCACCGTTCAGGGCATGTTTGACATAGATGTAGAACTGCTCGACCAGCGGCAGGTCGAGGCCCATCTCGCGGCGCGTGCGTTCGACGACGTTGGCCGGCGCCCGGTCGCCGAGCACCGCCAGCACCGGGTCGATCGGGATCACGCGGCCGATGAAGAAGGTCACCGCGAGCAGACCGAGATAGGTCGTTATCGCGATGACCAGGAACCTGGCGATCGATGAGGCCACGGCAACGGCGCGGGCGCCGCCGCGCCCTGCCATCGCTTCGCTTTCAGCCACACTCATACGGCGCGTCCGCCGCCGTCACTCCTTCGAGACGGGGCCGACGAAGTTGGTGTCGAAGCTCGGGCCGAGGGCAAAGCTCTTGAGGTTCTTGCGCAGGCCGGCCACTTCCAGCTGCTGGTGGATGATGACGAACGGGCTGGTATCGAGGATCTTCTTCTCGAGATCCTGGTACATTGCGGCGCGCTTGGCCGCGTCCTTCTCGAGCAGAGCCGCTTCGGTCTGCTTGGTCAGGTCCGGAATGTCCCAGGCGTTGCGCCAGGCCAGCGTCTTGGTCTTGCCTTCATCCGAATTGTCGGGGTTGCTGGCAAAGGTCTGGGCGTTGGAGTTCGGGTCGAAATAGTCCTGGCCCCACTGGCCGATATAGATGTCGTGGTTGCGGGCGCGGTATTTGGTCAGCGTCTGCTTGCCGTCGCCGGGGATGATCTCCAGCTTGATGCCGGCCTGTCCCAGCGTCTGCTGGATGGATTCCGCCATGCCCGTCGTCGGCTGCCCGGTGCGCACGTCCATGGTGACGCTGAAGCCGTCGGCGAGACCCGCCTTGGCAAGCAGTTCCTTGGCCTTGGCGACGTCCAACTTGAACGGGTTCTCGTCCAGTTCGCCGAGCACGCCCTTGGGCAGGAAGGTCTGGTGGATCTCGCCGATCCCCTTGAGGATGGTCGAGCTCAAGGCGTCGTAGTCGACCAGATATTTGAAGGCCTGGCGAACCTCGGGCTTGGCGAGATTCGGGTTCTTCTGGTTGAGGCTGATATAAAAGACCGTGCCCTTCGGTGCGCTGGTGGTGGTGAGGTCGGCATTCTTGGCGATCGCATCGAGGTCGTTCGGCTCGAGATTGCGGGCAACGTCGATGTCGCCGGCTTCCAGCGCCAGACGCTGGCCGGAGCTTTCCTTCATGTTGCGATAGATGACGCGGGCAAGCTTGGCCTTTTCACCGTTGTAATTGTCGTTGCGCTCGAGGACGACGGCCTCGTTGGCGCGCCATTCGCGCAGCTTGAAGGCACCGGAGCCGGCATAGCCGGTCTTCAGCCAGGCATTGCCGAAATCATTGTCCCATTTGTAGTCGGCGCTCGGCGTGACCGCGGCGACATGCTCCTTGACCAGCTTGGCGTCGACGACCGAGGCGACCGTCGCCGACAGGCAGTTCAGCACGAAGCTCGGCGCATAGGCCTTGTCGACGGTGAACTGGAACGTCGTATCATCAACAGCCTTGGCCTTCTCGGTGACGTTGCCGCCATCGATGCCGAACTGGCCGATAATAAAGGCCGGGCTCTTGTCGAGCTTGATGGCGCGCTCGAACGAATAGGCGACGTCCGCCGCCGTGATCGAATTGCCGGAAGCGAATTTGAGGCCGGGCTTGAGCTTGAATGTGTAGGTCAGGCCATCGTCGGAGACGCTCCAGCTTTCCGCGAGATCGCCCTTGACTTTGGAGGTGTCGCTGAGGTCGAGGCGCACCAGAAGATCATAGGTGTTGCCGGTGACTTCGGCGGTCGACAATTCGAATGCCTCGCCCGGATCCATGGAGATGATGTCGTCGATGGCGAAACCCTCGACCAGCGTGTCGGCGGGCGTGACCGCGAAGGCAGGCGCACCGGCCAGAAGCAGCGCGGACATTGCCGCGCCCGCGAGCAAGAAGCGGGAGCGTAGAGCAAACTTTTCCATCATCATTTTAACTGTTCCCTGTTTTTGTTGACCTGAGTTCCCGGCTCAGGGTTGTGGCATTTCTTGCCGCGTCGAACGGTGATCCCCGGACCGTTGTCTAGGCAATTTTTTGTGCAGTTCCGGCTCACCATATCCGGCGGTTTCGAGCGCGGCAACGAGCATTTGCAGAACGGTTGATTGGGCCAGACCGGCGGTGCGAAAACCCGGCTATTTCAGCGCGGTAACCAGGTCGGCGTCGGGAAAGCAGGTAGCGGAACGGCCGTTGCTGGCCTGCCATTTGCCGATCGAGCGGCGCGTCTTGAAGCCGGGCAGGCCGTCGGCGCTGCCGACATCATAACCCTTTGCCTCCAGCGCCCGCTGCAGGGCGGCGATGTCGGAGCGGTAGAGCCCGCCGACCGCGCCCCAATTGCCCGAGAAATTGCTGTCGCCATGGGCGATGCGATCGGCGCCATGGCCGATGAACAGAGCATAGAGATCGCTGGTGTTGTACTGCTTCAGCACATAGAAATTGGGGGTGACAATGAAGGCCGGGCCGCTACGCCCGGCCGGCATCAAAAGAAAGCCCTCGGCTTTCAGTTCGCTCGCCGGGAACGGTTTGCCCGACACGCGCTTGATGCCCATATCAGCCCATTGCGAAATCTTCCTGCCCTGGTCGGGACCTTCGAGGGAGCACGAGACGCTGTCCGGCACCGTCACCTCGAAGCCCCAGCCGCGGCCCCTGATCCAGCCATAATGCACGAGGTAATTGGCGATCGATGCCAGTATGTCGGGCGTCGAATTCCAGATGTCGGTGCGGCCGTCGCCGTCGAAATCGACGGCATGCTTCAGAAACGATGTCGGCATGAACTGCGGCTGGCCAAGCGCGCCGGCCCAGGACGATTTCATCGCGTCGACCGGAGCAAGGCCGCGCTCGACAATCTCGAGCGCCGCCAGCAGCTCGGTGCGGAAGAACGCCTTCTTCGTCGACATGAACGCCTTGGTGCCCAGCACCTCGAAGGCGTCATAGGGCAGCTTTGCCGCGCCGAAGCCGCTCTCGCGGCCCCAGATCGCCAGCAGCACTTCGCCGGGCACGCCATACCGTTTCTCAATTGCGGCAAGCGTGCTGGCGTTGGCCGCCTCGCGGGTGCGGCCGCCGGCGGTCACCGTACGGACTATCTTTTCGGCGAAATAGGCGCCGGGCGAACCGAATTCGGCCTGATGCTGTTTCTGCGGCGTCGTCGCCTTCTCGCCCGGCTTCACCACATCGGGCAGCTTGAGGTTCGGCTTGACGCCGTCGAAGGCGGCATCGAAGGTTTTCCTGGAGATGCCTTTGGCCTTGGCTTCGGGCCAGAGGTCGTTGCCAAGCCAGGCGCGGAACTGGTCGTCGATCTTTGCCGCGGAGGCCGGGGTGGCGACGAGGAAGGCGGCAAGGGCTGCGAGAAGAAACGCGACGGCTATTTTGTGAAAGCAGCGATCCGTCCCACCCCCCTCTGTCCTGCCGGACATCTCCCCCGCAAGGGGGGAGATTGGCTGTCGCCTCTGCTTCCGCCAATTTTCGACGTTGAAAAATTGGCGGCGAGATTGACGCTGCCGATCTCCCCCCTTGCGGGGGAGATGTCCGGCAGGACAGAGGGGGGTGTGACAGAGTGCCCGCCTTAAAGAATGCGTAGCAGCCATGATCTGCACCCTCCCTGCAACGCGCCTCAAAACACCGTCCGCGAGCGCAGTGCGGCGGCCAGCGTGCCTTCGTCGAGATAATCGAGTTCGCCACCGACCGGAACACCGTGCGCCAGCCGCGTCACCTTGATGTCGAAGCCGGAAAGCTGGTCGGTGAGGTAGTGCGCGGTGGTCTGGCCCTCGACCGTGGCGTTGACGGCGAGGATCACTTCCTTGACCTCGCCGCCGGCGACGCGATCGACCAGCGAACGGATGTTGAGCTCATCGGGGCCAATGCCGTCGAGCGGCGACAGCGTACCGCCGAGCACATGATAACGCACGTTCATTGCGGTCGCCCGCTCCAGCGCCCAAAGGTCGGCCACGTCCTCGACAACGATGAGCGTAGTGGGGTCGCGGCGCGGGTCGGTGCAGATTATGCATGGATCTGAGGTATCGACATTGCCGCAGGTCGAGCAGATGCGCACCTTGTCGACCGCCTCGCCCATGGCGGCGGCAAGCGGCGCCAGCAGCTGCTCCTTCTTCTTGATGAGGTGGAGCGCGGCGCGGCGTGCCGAACGCGGACCGAGCCCCGGCACCTTGGCCAGCAGCTGGATCAGGCGTTCGATCTCGGGACCGGCGATTCGCTTCGACATCGCACCGGTTTAGACCATGATCCCGAAAAGTGGAAACCGGTTTTCGGAAAAGATCATGGTCAAACAAGACGATAGAGCCCCATTCCGATCTATCGGAAGGGATCAGGCTCTAGGATTTTTCAACGGGTTTTGGAACACTGCTGAGGCGCGCGCTGTTCAGCGCGCAAAGAGCCAATTGCCCGGCTTTGCGCCGCCCCTCATTGCCCTGCCGGGCATTTCTCCCCGTATAATGACGGGGAGAAAGGGCTGACCGCAACCTCGGCACCTTTTTTGCGGCGCCGGAAATTGGCGAAATCCTTGGCAACAGCGTCCTTCTCCCCGTCACTATACGGGGAGAAGATGGCGGCAGCCAGATGAGGGGCGCCCGCGCCCTCAACGATCGACCGCCTCAGTTTTCTTCCAGCGGCCGGGTCTGGCCGGCGATCATCGCGCCGATGGCGTCGGTGTTCTCGGGCGTCGCCTCGAACGACATTGTCGGCTCCGCCGGCGCGGCCTGGAAGGAGGTGACAGGGCGGGCGCTCACGGTCCCGCCAAAACGGGCCGCATCCGGTTCCTGCATTGGTTCTTGCAGCGCCACAAGCATCGGCTTCTCCGCCGTCGCCCTCTCCGAGGTCGCCATTCCGGCAGTCACCCTGGTCTGCTTTGCCGGCAGCGATGCAGCGGCGGTCACATAGGTTGCCTTGGCGAATGTCGGCTTGGCCTCGCGTGCCGGCTCCGCCGAGGCGACAAGTATGGCCTGAGCGGCAGGCGCTTGCGGCTTGGCCTGGGCAACGGCAACCACGGGCTCGTCCGGCAGTGGCTGCCAGTTGCGGCCGCGCTTTTCATAAAAGGCATTGCCGCCGGCGACCATGGTGTAGTGCATGTTCTTGTAGGGGAAGCGCAGGCCGGCGGTGTGGAAATACATTGTGTTCTTCAGCTTGGCTTTGCGCTCGCCCTTGAGCACCGCCGCGGCGGCTTCCTCGACATCGGGCATCGCCTTCGAATTCATCGGCCGTGTCATGACGCCCGGCGCGAACTGCCCGCGCTCGCCAACCACTTCGCAGATGGTGTTGCCGTGCTTGCCGGACCGCAGCCGGTTCATCACCACCGTGCCGACCGCAATCATGCCGTCACGGCTCGAGCGGTTGGATTCGAAGAACATCGCCCGTTCCAGGCACTCCTTCTCCTTGGGCGTGGAATTGTAGGAGCGCGAGCTCAGGAAACCCGGCGTAATGGCATCGGTCAGGCTGGACATGCCGTGCGAGGCGGTCTGACTGCAAGCGGCCAAAAACAGCGGCGAGACAACGACGCCGAGCCGCAACGGCGTCTTCCATCGGGTAGAGATCAAACAGGCGTCCCCTCATTCTGCTGCCAGCCCGCCCCTGGTTGCGGCAAGAATGAGACACTTTCGGGCAAAAAGATGGCTAAAGCGTTATTAAGTGTGGGGAGTTGCCCAATAGACACAGTTGGCGGGCGAAGAGCGTTGGATCGCTGCCCTCTTCGGTCAGGTGCCGGCATGGTTCCAAGGATTCATGCCGTGACCTTGGGGCGCCGCAATCTCCGCAGGAGGGCTTGCCCAAGCCCGGAGAGATTGGTTCAGTCGACGCGGTAAACTGTAAACACAGCTCGAGGTGTGTTGATATTCAGGTCAGGCCGAGCCGAAAATGGTGGCTTCGGAGAACCGGAGCGGAGCGTACTTTTCGTACGTGAGCACCGGAAGTGCAGGAAGCCGCCGTTTGCAGGCCGGCATCACCTGAATATCAACACACCTTAGAACGGCAGCTTCATTCCCGGCGGGATCGGCAGTCCTGCGGTCAGCGCCTTGGTCTTTTCCTGCATGGTCTGCTCGACCTTGGTCCTGGCGTCGTTGTGGGCAGCGAGGAGCAGATCCTCGAGAATCTCGACCTCGTCCTCCTTGAACAGCGACGGGTCGATCTTCAGCGACTTCATCTCGAATTTGCCGGTCAGCGTCACGCTGACCAGGCCGCCGCCGGCCTGCCCGGTGGCTTCCAGCGTGGCGATCTCATCCTGCATGGCCTGGAACTTGGCCTGCATTTCCTTTGCCTTGCCCATCAGGCCGAGAAGATCTTTCATCGCACGGTCCTTTGCAGTTGGTGCTGGTTGTTCAGGTTTCGTCGTCGTCAGCCGGCGGCTCGACCGGCATTTCGGCCTCGGCCGCATCGGCTTCTGGCGCGTCGGGAATGCGCACGTCGATGATCTTGGCGCCGGGAAAGCGCGCCAGGATGGCGGCGACCGTCGGGTCGCTCTTGGCATCGAGGAAGGCGTTTTCGCGCTTTGTCGATTCCATCTCTGCCAAGGTCTGGCCGCCCTCTTCCTTCGACAGCGACACCAGCCAGTTGCGGCCGGTCCAGGCGCGCAGCTTGGCGGTCAAATCATTGAGCAGCATCTTCGGCGCATCGTCGGTCAGGCTGACATCGATACGGCCGGGCTCGATGCGCACCAGGCGCACACAACGTTTCACCAGCACCTTGAAGGCCATGTCGCGCTGGGCGTCGGCAAGGGCGACAATGTCGGCCAGCGATTTCACCGGCACCGGCGGCGCCTCGACCACCGGCTCCGGCGGAGCAACGAAGTTCGTCGGCACCGGCTCGGCCTCGACCAGGCGCATCGTCTGCGCGCCGCCATTGGCCGTCGGCATCCGCGTCTGCGCCACGGCGCCGGCACCACCGCTTGCAGGCGCATGGTTTGCTGGGCCGGGGCTTGCCGGCGTGCCATTCACGCGCGGCGCGGCGCCCGGCAGGGAAGCACCGTTCTCCAGCGATTTCAGCGCCTCGTCTAGCGTCGGCAGGTCAGCGGCATGGGCCAGCCGGATCAGCACCATCTCGGCGGCGCTGACCGGGCGGTTGGAGGTCTGCACCTCGGGAATGCCTTTCAAGAGCATCTGCCATGTCCGCGACAGCACCTTGACCGACAGTGTGCTGGCGAAATCGGCGCCGCGCCGGCGCTCGTCCTCGGACAGCGAGGCGTCGTCGACGGCAGCCGGCACGAAACGCAGACGGGTGACCAGATGGCTGAATTCGGCAAGGTCGGTCAGCACCGCGGCAGGATCGGCGCCGGTATCGTACTGGGCACGGAATTCGGCAAGTGCCGCGGCGACGTCGCCCTTCATGATGTGTTCGAACAGGTCGACGATGCGGGCACGGTCGGCGAGGCCGAGCATGGCCCGCACCGCTTCGGCGCTGACCGCGCCGCCGCCATGGGCGATCGCCTGGTCGAGGATCGACTGCGCATCGCGCATCGAGCCTTCGGCCGCGCGCGCGATCATCGCCAGCGCATCGTCTTCGACTTCGATGCCCTCCAGACCGGCTATCCTGGCAAGGTCGGCCTTGATCATTGCCGCATCGATGCGCCTGAGGTCGAAACGCTGGCAGCGCGACAGGACGGTGATCGGCACCTTGCGGATTTCGGTGGTGGCGAAGATGAACTTGACGTGCGGCGGCGGCTCTTCCAGCGTCTTCAGCAGGCCGTTGAAGGCCTGGTTTGAAAGCATGTGCACTTCGTCGATGATGTAGACCTTGTAGCGCGCCGACACCGGGGCGTAGCGCACACGCTCGATGATGTCCCTGATATCGTCGATGCCGGTATGCGAGGCGGCGTCCATCTCGATGACGTCGACATGGCGGCCTTCCATGATCGCCTGGCAATGCTCGCCGAGCAAGGTAAGGTCGACAGAAGGCTGGTCGACCGTCGATGTTTTGTAGTTCAGGGCCCGCGCGAGGATGCGCGCGGTCGTCGTCTTGCCGACGCCGCGCACGCCGGTCAGCATCCAGGCCTGGGCGATGCGGCCGGTGGCAAAGGCATTGGTCAACGTGCGGACCATCGGCTCCTGGCCGATCAGCTCGGAGAAATTCGACGGTCGGTATTTGCGCGCCAGCACGCGATAGGCGGCAGGCTTGTCCAATTTCCCGGCCTCGTTTCCGGCTTCGCTCATTCGCCCGTTAAGCTCCAAGGGCTGCCACTGGAGGCGGCCGATTCCTGCGCATAGTTTCGCCCGCACGGCTTGGCGCCGTCAATGTCGGGGCAAAAGGCGAAGAGGCGGGAGGCTGGAACAATGACCCGTTCCGGGCTCGTTAGGGCTGCTTCCTTCCGGACCTGACCCGGTTGGCGAGTGGACCGTCCACCACCAACCTCCCAGCCTCCATATCGGCAATCCGGCGATGAAATGCAAGTGCGGATGATAGGGGTCTTGAGCGACGGCGACAGCTGAAACCAAAAACCCGCCTTGGCGGGCGGGTCGTTGGGGCGAATAATCACCATAACGAGATTAGTAGCATAGCTGCCGGCACAAAGCAAGAACAAAATGTGGCCGTGATCAAAATTGTCGACCTCGGCGGGGCAGCGCCAACCTGATGCAATTTTTGCCCGGGCCCTCACTTTTTCGCGCACAATCAGCGCCACGACGGCCAATGTTGCTTGCTGCCCCTTGCGGCCCTTCGGAAGCCGCTCTAGCGTCGATGGAGTTCAAAAAACGTCAAAAAGTGAGGGAAACGCCGATGCTGCCGGGCCTCAAGGCCGGATTCACGCTTGACGCCCAGCTGGAAGCCGACAGCGAACAGCTGATGTGGCTCGGCCTATGCGAATTGCGCGTCATGAACGACCGCCGCTGGCCATGGCTGCTGCTGGTGCCGCAGCGGCCGGGCATCGAGGAAATCCACGATATGACGCCGCTCGATCAGGCGATGCTGACCTTCGAGACCAACATGGTGGCGCTGGCGCTGAAGCGGGTGACCGGCTGCACCAAGATCAACACCGGCGCACTCGGCAACATCGTGCGCCAGTTGCATATACACGTCATTGCGCGCTCGGAAGGCGATCCCGGCTGGCCCGGCCCGGTGTGGGGGCACGGCCTGCGCGAGCCCTACCAGCGCTCCGACCTTCGCAAGTTTGCGGAAAAGATCAAGGCAGGGCTATAAGCCTCTCCCGTGTCCACCTTGAACCTTCCCGAGTCTGCATGAGCTTTCGCCTGTTTGACGCGCCCTTGCGCGAGCCGAGCCAGTTCGTCGGCTTCGCCGGCAACATTATCGACCGGCAGTCCGAAAACCGCGCCGACGATTCCGTCGAAAAGGCGCTCACTGATCCCTCGGCGCGGCTTTTGCTGATGCGTGGCGGCCGGCTCTATTTGAAGCTTGCGCAAGACGCATTCGACCCCTGGTTCGGCGTGGCCGAATGCCGGCCGCTCGAAGCATCGCTCGAAAACGGCGTCCTGCTCGGTTTTTCCGAAAGCGGCCCGGTGCTGGCGGTGCCGGCCGGAGTCGAGCCCGAGCAGCTTCCCGAGACGATCAAGGCGATCGACTATCGCTCGGTCTATATGCAGGGGCTGATCGACGAAGCGGCGGCCGGCGCGCTGGCGCAAGGGGCGGCGCTGCTCGCCTGGCATGCCAGCCATCGCTTCTGTAGCAAATGCGGCACCGAAGCCGAGATGCGGGCGGGCGGTTACAAGCGGCATTGCCCGGCCTGCGGCACAGAGCACTTTCCGCGCACCGACCCGGTGGCGATCATGCTGACGGCAACGCCCGAAAAATGCCTGCTCGGCCGCGGCCGGCATTTCGGGCCCGGCATGTATTCGGCGCTCGCCGGTTTCATTGAGCCGGGCGAGACGATCGAGGCGGCGGTACGCCGCGAAACGCTGGAGGAAGCCGGCATCCGGCTCGGCCGCGTGGTCTACCACGCCAGCCAGCCCTGGCCGTTCCCCTATTCGCTGATGATCGGCTGCTTCGGCGAACCGCTCAACGACGATATCCAGCCCGACCTCAACGAGCTGGAAGATTGCCGCTGGTTCTTTCGCGACGAGGTGCTCTCGATGCTGGCCCGCGAGCATCCGGGCGGCCTGGTGACGCCGCCAAAGGGGGCGATCGCCTATAACCTGATCCGCGCCTGGGCCGACAGCGCATAGCAGGATCGACATCGCAGGAGCAGAAAATGATCCGTCACACCGTCGTGTTCACGCTGAAACACCCGCCGCATTCGCTCGAGGAAAAAAGGTTCCTCGCCGACGCCAAGAGGATCCTCACGCCGATAAGGGGCGTCACGCATTTCGAGCAGTTGCGGCAGGTCAGCCCCAAGAACGACTACCGCTTTGGCTTCTCGATGGAGTTCGCCGATCAGCGGGCCTACTCCGGCTATAACGACCATCCCGACCACGTCGCCTTCGTCCGCGACCGCTGGATCCCGGAGGTCGCGGCGTTTATGGAGATCGACTACGTCCCGCTCGGCTGGGGCTGAGACCGGAAAGCGGTGCTCAAAATCAATACCCCGCGTCGCGGTCCACCACATTTTCCAGCGCTTCGCCGCGCTCGAAAGCATCCATCTGGCGCAGCATGATCGGCGCCAGGTGGACCGGATCGGAGGTTGCCGCCGCGTGCGGCGTCACGAACACTTTCGGGTGGCTCCATAGCGGGCTGGTCTTCGGCAGCGGCTCGACCTCGAACACGTCGAGGCTGGCTTCCTTTAGCGTGCCGTCGTCCAGTGCGCGCAAAATGTCGGCGTCCTTCTGCAGCCTGCCGCGGCCGGCATTGATCAGCACCGAGCCGCCGAGGCCGTTGCGCTTGCGCAGCTCCTTCAGCACGCCGTGGTTGATGATGCCGTGCGTCTGTGGCGTCAGCGGCAGCAGCACCACCAGGATGTCGGTGGCGTTTAGGAACGGGATCAGGCCGGCCTCGCCCGCGTAAGTCGAGACACCTTGCATCGGCCGGTCGCTGCGCGACCAGCCATTGACCGGAAAGCCGAGCGACAACAGCACCGATGCCGCCGCGCGGCCAAGCGTGCCGAGCCCCATAATGCCGACCGAGATGTCGCCGGCCGGCCGCTGCTGCGGCTCGTGCCAGATCTTCTTCTGCTGCTGGGCGCGGTAGAGCATGCCCTGGCGATGGTGGTCGAGCACCCGCCAGACGACGTATTCGGTCATGTACTGGGTAAGGTTATCGGCCACCACCTTGACGACCGGTACATCGGGCAAGGTGGGATCGGCGAAGATGTGGTCGACGCCGGCGCCAATCGAGAAGATGGCGCGCAGATTGGGCAGCGACGACAAGAGGTTCGGCCGCTGTTTCCACACCACCGCATAGGTGATCGAGGGATCGCCGGCACCATTCGGCTCGAGCACCACTTCGCGCTCCGCCGACAGCAGTTCGCGCCAGCGCAGCGGATGAATACCGGTGAGGGCAAGCAGGATGCGGCCTTTTTCCATTGCGGATTGTTTATCCCTTTTTACCAACAGCGTTCGCGTCCCAACGTGCAAGGGCGCGGCAGCGTTTTGATTTTGTGCATGATCTCTGGCGAAAATCTACTCGCTGACGATGCCGACCGGCGCCGTTTCGATCTTGAAGGCGGCCGAGATCAACGCCTTTGTATAGTCGGTCCGCGGGTTGCCAAAAATCTGTTCGGAAGGGCCGGCCTCGACGATCCTGCCATTGCGCATGACGATGACTTCGTTGGCGAGCGCGCGGATGACCCTCAGATCGTGGCTGATGAAGAGGTAGGCGAGGTCGTGCTTGGCCTGCAGGCTGCGCAAGAGGTCGACGACCTGCGCCTGCACGCTCATGTCGAGCGCCGAGGTCGGCTCGTCCAGCATGACGAAGCGCGGGTTGAGCACCATGGCGCGCGCGATTGCGACGCGCTGGCGCTGGCCGCCGGAGAATTCGTGCGGATAGCGGTTGCGCGTCTCCGGATCGAGGCCGACTTCCTTCAGCACGTCGACGACACGCTCGTCGCGCGCATCGGGGGACAGTTTCGGCTCGTGGATCTTCAACCCTTCCTCGATGATCTCGGCGACCGACATGCGCGGGCTGAGCGAGCCGAACGGATCCTGGAAGACGATCTGCAGCTCGCGCCGCAGCGGCCGCATTTCATTGAAGGACATCTGATCGATGCCGCGTCCGTTGAACTGGATGGCCCCGGTCGACGAGATCATCCTGGCCAGCGCCAGGCCGAGCGTCGTCTTGCCTGAGCCGGATTCGCCGACGACGCCGAGCGTCTGACCGGCCCGCACGGTGACGTCGATGCCGTCGACCGCCTTCACATTGTCGACGGTGCGCCGGAAGAAGCCCTTCTTGATCGGGAACCAGACCTTGACGTCCTTGCCGACCATCACCGGCTTGGCCGCTTGGTTGGCCGCCGGCGGCTTGCCCTTCGGCTCGGCGGCAAGCAGATGCCGCGTATAGGCGTGCTGCGGATTGGCGAATATCTCCTTGGTCGGGCCGGTCTCGACGATCTTGCCCTTGGTCATCACGCAGACCCGGTCGGCGATCTTCCTGACGATGCCGAGATCGTGGGTGATGAACAGCATCGACATGTTCTTGCGGCTTTTCAGGCCGGCGAGCAGTTCGAGGATCTGCGCCTGGACGGTGACGTCGAGCGCCGTCGTCGGCTCGTCGGCGATCAAGAGTTCAGGCTCGTTGGCCAGCGCCATGGCGATCATGACGCGCTGGCGCTGGCCACCGGAAAGCTGGTGCGGATAGGCGTCGAGCCGTTTCTCCGGCTCGCGGATGCCGACCTCGTGCAGAAGTTCCAGCGTGCGCGCCTTGGCTTTGCGGTCCCCCAGGCCCTGGTGCAGCTTTAGCACCTCGACGATCTGCTGCTCGATCGTATGCAGCGGGTTGAGCGACGTCATCGGTTCCTGGAAGATCATGGTGATCTTGTTGCCACGCACCCGGCGCAGGTCCTTCTCGTCGGCGGCAAGCAGGTCGGCGCCGAGGAACAGGATCTTTCCCGACGGGTGGCTGGCGGTCGGATAGGGCAGCAACTTCAGCACCGACAGCGCGGTGACCGACTTGCCGGAGCCGGACTCGCCGACCAGCGCGACCGTCTCGCCCTTGGCGAGGTCGAAGGAGATATGGTCGACGGCGATCGACTGGTCGCCGCCTTGCGTGAAGGCGACGCTGAGGTCTTGTACGGAAAGGAGAGAGGCGGTCATGGCTCAATTTCCGCGACAACCCTGTCCAAGGCGGAAATTTCCGGTCGTATGATCGAAATTTTGGCTGCCATTTGAGGGGGGACGAGACGATTTGGTGCGATAGAATAGGTCTCTTTCAATCTCGTATCCGCGGTCAGAAATTGTGTGCAGCCGAAGTGCATCGCTGTGGAAAGATGGATCGCGTCCGGTAATCTCAAGGAAAGGAATTCCGAACGCAACTGTGCTGCGTGCCAGAGAACCTCGCGAGTTATCGCCCCAATTGAGATGAAGGCATTGCCGATTGAAATATTGTCGTAGAGTTCGATCAGTCGATCATTGTTCTTTCTCAAGGGATCGACCATCAACTCTGCGAGCACGATCTCACTCGTCGCCAGGAAAAGTTGCTTTCTGCCGTCATTCAGTGAAATGAGCTGAAGCAGTTTTTTTGCAAGCGCATCGTTGTTTTCAAAGGCATAGATGAAAATGTTGGTGTCGACATAAAGCCGGACTGCAGCCATCAATCCTCCCACTCATCGCGGAGGGCACGAACACGCGCGACAGCCTCGTCGAGGCTTGTTCCCGGCGCGTTGGCCTGAGCATTCCGCATGAGTTCAAGCAATTGTTCGCGGCCAAGAGGCCTGTTGGCTTCCTCTTCCACTGTCACTTTGACCGAGGCGCTCGGAGCTATGCCTCTTCGCAGTTCATCCGGGAGCTTCGATGCCGGGTAGTGTTCAAGGATGACCCTATTCATAACCCTTTCCTTCCCCAACGTGCCGATTGACGGACTGAACAGACGCCAACACCGTCATGGATCCGGGTTCAATCGATATCTGCCAGAATATAACATGCCGAATGCCAGCCCGCATCGCTCTCATCTGAACGTCTTGCGCGGATCGAAGGCGTCGCGCGTTGCCTCGCCGACGAAGACCAGCAGCGACAGCATCAGCGAGATGACGACGAAGCCGGAAATGCCGAGCCAGGGGGCATTGAGGTTGCGCTGCGCCTGCTTCAACAGCTCGCCGAGCGAGGCGGCGCCGGGCGGCAGGCCGAAGCCGAGATAGTCGAGCGAGGTCAGCGTCGAGATCGAGCCGCTGAGCAGGAAGGGCAGGAAGGTCAGCGTCGCCACCATGGCGTTGGGCAGCAGATGCCGGAACATGATGGTGACGTTGGACACGCCGAGCGCGCGCGCCGCATTGACATATTCGAAGTTACGGGCGCGCAGGAACTCGGCCCGCACCACGCCGACCAGTGCCACCCAGGAAAACAGCAGCATCAGCCCGAGCAGGATGAAGAAGCCGGGCGGCAGGATGGCAGCGACGATCAGGAGCAGATACAGCACCGGTATTGCCGACCATATCTCGATGAAGCGCTGGAACAGAAGGTCAGTCCAGCCGCCGAAATAGCCCTGCAGAGCGCCGGCCGCCACGCCGATTAGCGCCGAGCCGGCGGTCAGGATCAGGCCGAACAGCACCGAGACCCTGAACCCGTAGATGACGCGCGCCAGCACGTCGCGGGCCTGGTCGTCGGTGCCGAGCCAGTTCCAGTTGCCGACGATGCAATTGGGGTCCGCCTCGCCTTTCGGATACTGGTTGCAGCGCGTTTTCTTGTCGTAGAGCCAGGACGGCTTGGTCGGTGCTGCCTCTGGAATGGCGTTGTTGACGGTCTGGTAGGAGTAGCGCACCGGCGGCCAGATCATCCAGCCATTGGCATTGATCTCGTCCTGGATGACCGGGTCGCGGTAGTCGGTGACCGCATAGAAGCCGCCGAACTTCTCCTCGGGATAGGCGACCAGGACGGGAAACAGGATCTCGCCCTTGTAGGAGGCGATGATCGGCTTGTCGTTGGCGACCAGTTCCGAACCCAGCGACAGCACGAACAGGAACAGGAAGATCCACAACGACCAGTAGCCGCGCCGGTTGGACTTGAAGTTCTGGAGGCGCCGCTGGTTGAGCGGCGACAGAAAGGGCCGCGCGATCCGTGCCGGCGCCGTTTCGGCTGTGGCCTGCGCCATCAGACGTCTCTCCGCTCAAAATCGATGCGCGGGTCGACCCAGGTATAGATCAGGTCGGACAAAAGCCCGACGAACAGGCCAAGCAGCGAGAAGATGTAGAGATTGGCGAAGACCACCGGATAGTCGCGCTGCACCACCGAGTTGAAGCCGAGCAGGCCGAGCCCATCGAGCGAAAAGATGTTCTCGATCAGCAGCGAACCGGTGAAGAAGGCCGAGATGAAGGCGCCGGGAAAACCGGCGATGACGATCAGCATGGCGTTGCGGAAGACGTGACCGTAGAGCACCCGCCGTTCCGACAGGCCCTTGGCGCGGGCGGTGACGACATATTGCTTGCGGATTTCCTCGAGGAAGGAATTCTTGGTCAAAAGCGTCGTCGTGGCGAAGGCCGACAGCACCAGCGCCGTCAGCGGCAAGGTCATGTGCCAGAAATAGTCGACGATGCGCTGCGGCCAGGACAGCTGGTCCCAATTGTCCGAGGTGATTCCGCGCAACGGAAACCAGTCCCAGAACGAGCCGCCGGCAAACAGCACCATCAGCAATATGCCGAACAGGAAGCCCGGAATGGCGTAACCGACGATGACGACGCCACTGGTCCAGACATCGAAAGTGGAGCCATCCTTGACCGCCTTGCGGATGCCGAGCGGGATCGAGATCAGGTAGGACAAAAGCGTGATCCACAGCCCGATCGAGATCGACACCGGCATCTTTTCCAGGATCAGGTCAAGCACCGATATGTCGCGGAAATAGCTGTCGCCGAAATCGAAGCGGAGATAGTTCCACAACATCATGCCGAAGCGCTCGAGCGGCGGCTTGTCGAAGCCGAACTGCTTCTCAAGCTTCTTGATGAATTCCGGGTCGAGCCCTTGGGCGCCGCGGTATTTCGAGCCGACGTCACCGGCGACATCGAAATTGGCGCCGCCGGCATCACCACCGCCGCCGCCGAGGCGATCGCTGCCGCCCTGGTTGGTCAGTCTGGCGATGACCTGCTCGACCGGCCCGCCCGGGGCGAACTGGATGACGGCAAAGGACACCGCCATGATGCCGAACAGCGTCGGGATCATCAACAGGATGCGGCGCAGTATGTAGGCGCCCATCAGGCTCCCTGCCTCGCTTGTTGGAAAATGTCAGGCTTTGCCAATCTTTGTCGCCTTGTCTTTGTCGAACCACCACAACGTCTCGACCGGAAAGCCGTAATCCGGCTTCTGAGCGGGAAAGCCGAACATGTCCCAATAGGCCGCTCGGTGATTCGCCAGGAACCAACTAGGAATCCAATCGCGGCGCGCGCGCAAGGCCCGGTCGAGTGCCCGCATCGCCACGGTCAGGCCTTCGCGATCCTTTGCGGCGCCGACGGCATCGATCAGCACGTCGATGGCCGGGCTCGCAATGCCCGGCAGATTTCGCGACCCCGACACGGTCGCGGTGCGCGAGTGGAAGAAGATTTCGAGATCGTCGCGGGTGGGCGTGGCGTTGAAGTTGAAGGCAGCTGTGATCAGGTCGAAATCGAATGTCGCCTGCCGCAGCTGATATTGCGCCGAATCGACCAGGCGGATGGTGGCGTCGATGCCGACCGCCTTCATGTTGGCGACCCAGGGCGAGAACACCTGCACGAAGACATCGTCGTCGACCAGGAATTCGGCCGAAAGCCGCTCGCCCTTTCCATTGACGGCGAAATCGCCGGTCCGCTTCCAGCCGGCCTCGTTGAGCAGCTTCGCCGCCGCCCCAAGCTTTTTGCGGTCGCGGCCGGAGCCGTCGGAGGCAGGCTGCGTCACCGCTTCGCCGAAGGCTTCGGCCGGCAGTTGGTCGCGCAGCGGCTCCAGCAAGGCGAGTTCCGCCGGCGACGGCAGGCCTTCGGCGCGAAATTCCGATTTCTCGAAGCACGATTGCGAGCGCTCATAGGAGCCGTAGAAGAAATTGCGCCGCGTCCACTCGAAATCGAAGCACAGCCCGATTGCCTGCCGCACCCGTGCGTCGCGAAAATGTTCGCGCCGCTGGTTAACGGCGGTAGCCTGCATGGAGGGCAGTTTTTCCGTCGGGAATTCGTGCTTGACCACCTTGCCGGCGGTGAATGCCGGAAAATCGTAGGCCGTCGCCCACACGCGTGAGGTGAATTCCTCCCGGTAGACGATCTCGCCCTTCTTGAAGGCCTCGAAGCCTGCCGTTCGGTCCTGGTAGAACTCAACGCGGAGGCGCTCGAAATTGTTCTGGCCGCGATTGACCGGAAGGTCGCGGCCCCAATAGTCGGCGACCCGCTCATATTCGATCCATGCCCCGGCCGAAGAGCGCCCGACCTTGTAGGTGCCGGAGCCGAGCGGCGGGTTCAGTTGTGAGGAATCGAACGGGTTAGCCGTATAGAATGCCTTCGACAGGATCGGGAACTGGACGACGTTGAGGATGGTGCGGGCGGACTGCTTGCCGGAAAAGCTTAGCCGCAGCGTGTGCCTATCCAGGGCGACCGCGTCCTGCAGATGCATCAAGGTCACCGACAGATCGGGATGACCCTTTTCTTTGTAGAGCTTGAAAGTGAAAGCAGCGTCCTCGGCAGTCACCGGAGCGCCGTCGTGAAAGCGCGCTTGCGGGCGCATCGAAAACTCGAAGCTGTTGCGGTCCTGCGAAATCGTAACGCCGTCGGCGAGCTGGCCATAGACGGCGTCCGGCTCGTCCAACGCCCTGACCATCAGCGCGTCGAAGCACATTTCCATTCGCGGCGGCGCATCCCCCTTCGGCGTGAAGGAGTTCAGCGTGTTGAAGGTCAGCGGGTTCTGGTTGTAGCCCCAATTGGGTGGGGAGAAATTGAAGGTACCGCCGGTTGGAGCGTCCGGATTGACATAGTCGAAATGCTTGAAATCCGCAGGATATTTCAGGTCGCCGAAAGCCGATAGGCCGTGCAGTTTCACGCCGGTCGGGATCGCGGCGAAAGCCCGGCCGGGCAGCAGCGCCGCGGCCGCGGCGGCACCGCCCAGGGCGAGGAAGTCGCGGCGGGGCAGCGCCGCCATCAATTGCCACTCTTGTATTTGGCCGCCAGCGCCTTTTCCTTGACCGGATCGATCCACCAAGAGGATATATCGACGCCTTGGTAGCTTGGCTGTTTTGCTGGTATGCCGAACTTGTTCCAGTAAGCGATCCGAACTTTCCCCAGGTGCCACTGTGGGATCATGTAGTAGTTCCAGAGCAACACCCGATCCAGCGCATGGGTGGCCGCTATAAGATCATCCCGATCGGTGGCGAAGATCACTCGGTCGATAAGCGCGTCGACGACCGGGTTCTTGATCCCCGCCAAATTGCGTGATCCGGAGGTGTCGGCTGCAGTGGAACTGAAAAAATCCCGCTGTTCGTTGCCCGGCGAGTTGGATTGCTGGAAGCCCGCCAGCGCCAGCATATCGAAGTCGAAGGCGCGGGTCCGGTTTGTGTACTGGCTGTCGTCAACGATACGCAGCGTGGCGTCGATGCCGAGACGTTTGAGATTGTCGATCAAAGGCGAGGCGACGCGTTCGTCAACCGGATCGTTGCCCAGAAACTCTATCCTGAACGGGTCGCCGGTCTTCTCATTGACCAGCCTGCCGCCTCGATTGACCCATCCCGCTTGCTTCAAAAGCTCATAGGCTTTCCGAAGATTTTCACGCCCTGACTGAGGCGTATTGTAGACCGGCAGCTTGAACTCCTGGGTGAATAGTTCGGGCGGCAGCTTGTCGCGATATTGTTGCAGGATTTCCAATTCCTTCCCCTGCGGCAAGCCGCTTGACGCCAAATCACCACCTTCGAAGTAACTGTCCGTGCGCGTATAGGCGTCGAAAAAGATGGTGCGGTTCATGCTCTCGAAATCATAGGCGTAGGTCAGAGCCTGCCGCACGCGCACGTCCTGAAAAAGCGGCCGGCGCGTATTCATGACGTAGGCCTGCATTGGTTCTGGGGACGTCGTAGGATATTCCGCTTTTGTGACGTCCCCCGCCTTGATGGCCGGAAAAGTATACTCGACGGCCCATCGCTGGGCACGTGACTCAAAGCGAATATCCTGAAATCCGCCCTTGGTGAAGGCCTGCCAGGAGGCATTGTCGTCGAGAAAATAGCTGAAACGCTGCCTGTCGAAATTCTCACGGCCGATCTTCACCGGCAGCTTGGCCGCCCAGTAGTCGGGCACGCGCTGCCAGACGATTTCCGAACCCGGCTTGAAGCTGGCGATCTTGTAGGCGGCCGAGCCGAGCGGCGGCTCCTGCGTCGACCTGGTGATGTCGCGCTTCTTGCCTTTGGCGTCGGTGCCTTCCCACCAGTGCTTGGGCAATACGACGAGGTCTCCGAGGATCTTCGGCAGCTCCCGGTTGCCCTTCTGGCTGAAATGGAACTCGACCTCGCGATCGGAAATCGCGACGGCGTCGGTGACATTTTCGAAATAGCGGCTGTATTGCGGACTGTTGGCCTTCAGCACCTTGAACGACCAGATCACATCGTCCGTGGTGATCGGCTGGCCGTCATGCCATTTCGCCCGCGGATCGAGCCGATAGGTCGCCGAGGAATAGTCGGCCGGATATTTATAGGCATCGGCGATCAGCGGATGGCTGGTGCTGCCCTCGTCGGTCGCCTGCTCCATCAGCGTGTCGTAGAGTAGACCGCCGCCAAAAGGGGCGAAGCCAGCGGCGGCAGAACCCTGGACGATGTAGGGATTGAAGCTGTCAAACGTGCCGGGCACCACCGAATTCAGCGTGCCGCCCTTTGGTGCATCCGGATTGACGTAATCGTAGTGCTGGAAGTTGTCGCCATATTTGGATTCGCCGATCAGCGACGAGGTCGTGCGCCATTCGTCCGCTAAGGCCGCCTGCAGGCCGCCGGCAAAAGCAGCCAGCATCAGCACCGATTTCAGAAGCGTCCGCGTTCGGCCAACCGTCATGCGTTCTCCTCTTCGCGATATAGCGCCGTCACCATAGCGTCTGGGCGCAATCTAGATCATTTGGCGGCGCTGAAAACCGCAGCCGAGCGGCTTTGTCGTCGCATATGCACATTTCCTAACGAAAAAGCCGGGCTGAACCCGGCTTTTTCAAGGATTATGTCATTACGTTTTTGTCATTTTGCGGGTGCGGCCGGAGCGGCTGGCGCCGCGCCTTCTGCCGGCTTGGCAGGGGCTGCACCTTCGGCCGGCTTGGCGGGCGCGTTTTCGGCCGAGGCGCCGGGCGCCGGCAGCGGCTTCGGATTGTCCGACAGCGTGCGCAGATAGGCGATGACGTTGGCGCGGTCCTCATCTTTCGGCAGGCCGGCGAAGCCCATCGCCGTGCCCTTCACGAACTTCTTCGGCGAGGTGATGAAGTGGTTGAGATTGTCGTAGGTCCACTTCTCGCTGCCGCCCTTGGAGAACTCCTTCATGCCGGCCGAATAGGCAAAGCCCTCATGCTCGGCGACCGGACGGTCGATAATGTCCCACAGATCGGGGCCGACCTTGTTGGGGCCGCCCTTTTCGCCGGAATGGCAGGCCTGGCATTTCTTGAAGATGGCGGCGCCTGCTTCGGCGTTGGCGGTGGCCAGCAGCTCGGCAATCGGCTTGGCTTCCGCGGCGGGAGCGGCCGGGCCGCCTTCGGCGGGCTCGGTCGCCTCGATGGCGAAGCCGGGCTTTTCGGGCGCCGGCGAGGCAAACAGCGCGTCGGACACGATGCCAACGGAAAAGACGATGAACACCGTGCCGAGGAAAGCGGCGAGCAGCTTGTTGACTTCGGTGGAATCCATACGCCCCAGGCTCCCTTTTCCGGCGGACCGATCCGTCCACTCCGTCCGTCGGTATCGTGAACCACCCTGCGGGGCGGTCAAATCGCGCGGAAACTAGGTCTTTTGCTCCGGCGTTGCAACACCTATAAGGGCGCTGCCAGTGAGACCTTTTGCCACTTTCGTCCTCCTCTTTTTCGAGCCCCTGCCCGCCTCATGTCCACCCTCATCCTGATCCCGGCCCGCATGGCCTCGACGCGCCTGCCGGGCAAGCCGCTGGCCGACATTGCCGGCACTCCGATGATCGTCCACGTCGCCCGCCGCGCCGCCGAGGCGGGGCTCGGCCGGGTGGTCGTCGCCACCGATACGCAGGGCGTTGCGGAGGCGGTGCGCGCGCATGATTTCGAGGCGGTGATGACGCGGTCGGACCACGAAACCGGTTCCGACCGCATCTTCGAAGCGCTGACCATTCTCGACCCTGGCAAGACGGTCGAGACCATCGTCAATGTGCAGGGCGATCTGCCGACCATCGACCCCCGTGTTATCGGCGCCGCGCTGAAGCCTTTCGATAACGCAGCGGTCGACATCGCCACGCTCTGCGTCGAGATCGTCCGCGACGAGGAAAAGACCAATCCGAACGTCGTCAAGCTGGTCGGCTCGCCACTCTCGGCGACACGGCTCAGGGCGCTCTATTTCACCCGCGCCACCGCACCCTGGGGCGCAGGCCCGCTCTACCATCATATCGGCCTCTACGCCTATCGCCGAGCCGCACTCGAGCGCTTCGTTGCGCTGAAGCCGTCGCCGCTGGAGCGCCGCGAGCGGCTGGAGCAGTTGCGGGCACTGGAGGCCGGTATGCGCATCGATGCGGAGATCGTGCAATCGGTGCCGCTTGGCGTCGATACGCCGGACGATCTCGAACGCGCCAGGGCGCTCCTTTCCAACTAAGAAATTCTTCCCCCAATCCCCGAGACTCCGCGCATGCCTGAAAAGACCAACAAAATATCCTTCCAGGGCGAGCCGGGCGCCAATTCCGACACCGCCTGCCGCAACATGTTCCCGTCGATGGAGCCGTTGCCGTGCCCGACCTTCGAGGACGCCTTCAACGCGGTCGAGACCGGCAAGGCCGATCTGGCCATGATCCCGATCGAGAACACCATTGCCGGCCGCGTCGCCGACATCCATCACCTCTTGCCGGAATCGAAGCTGCACATCGTCGGCGAATACTTTCTGCCGATCCACTTCCAGCTCATGGTGCTGCCCGGCGTCAGCCGCGACGAGATTAGGACCGTGCACAGCCACATCCACGCGCTCGGCCAATGCCGCAAATACATCCGCAAGAACGGCTGGAAGGCGACGGTTGCCGGCGACACCGCGGGCGCCGCCAAGATGGTCGCCGCGATGAAGGACCGCACCATGGCCGCGCTGGCGCCGGAGCTGGCCTCGACCCTCTACGGGCTCGACATCATCGAGGAGAATGTCGAGGACACCGACAGCAACGTCACCCGCTTCGTCGTGCTGACCAAGAACAAGCAATGGGCCGAACGCCCCTCCGCCGACGCCAGGATGATGACGACCTTCATCTTCCGCGTCCGCAACGTGCCGGCGGCGCTCTACAAGGCGATGGGCGGGTTCGCCACCAACGGCATCAACATGACCAAGCTGGAAAGCTACCAACTCGGTGCGTTTACGGCGACGCTGTTCTACGCCGACATAGAGGGCCATCCCGACGATCCGCTGGTGAAGCTGGCACTCGACGAGTTGCGCTTTTTCTCGCGCGAAATGCGCATCCTCGGCGTCTACCCCGCCAGCGCCTCGCGCGAGCAATGGAAGGTGGCGGATTAGGACCCGGTCAGGTCAGGCCGAGCTTGCTCTGCTTGGCCGGCTTGCCGCATTCGCGGCGGCTGATCGACCGGTTCATGGCGTCGATCTTGCCGCTTGCCTGGTCGGCGTCACGCCTGGCTTTTGAGCGCATGTCCGGCGTGAACGGGCCAAAGCCCGTCGCCGGGTTGGAGAAGGACGGCTTGGCGTCCACCGGCAAATGATATTGCTGTGCCAGGCCGTTTCGTTGCGCCAGCAATTGATCGCAAGGCACCTTGTCATATAGCAGCGAGGACTGGACGTTTTCGTCCTGCCGTTCGGACATCGAATTGCCGACGCAGCCGGCCATCGCCAGGCAAGACGCCAAGACCATCATGTTCCAGCGCATGAACGTGCTCCTTGTCTTTCGCAGCTGCCGCGCTCCTGCGCAGCGGCAGGAGTCTTAGCCAGATTTTACGCTGCCGGAAAGCAAGCTTGCCACTACGGCCAGCCCTTCGACCGGTTCGCGGCGATCCTGCCGAATAATCGTTGCCTGCAGCGACAGGACCGAAAAGCCGTCGGCGTCGAGAACCCGCTCTACATAGCTTTGCGAATGCGCGTAGCGGCGGGACGGCTGCAAGGCGAAATCGCCGCTGCCAGACGAGTCGCCGCCGGCGAGCGTCTCGACGGAGAACGCAAACAGACCACCGCCGGCAAGCATTCCGGCAATCTTGTTCACCACCTTGTCGAGTGCGCCAACATAGATGAACACATCGGCCGCCGTAACCAGATCGGCTTTCGGGCCAGAATAGCAAAACTCCTGCAGGTCCGCCTTGACGAGCAGATCGTAGACGCCTTTGGCGCGCGCCTGCCTCAGCATGCCGGCCGAGATGTCGTAACCCTGCAGCCGATCCGCTATCGGCCGCAGCTTCTGGCCCATGAGGCCGGTGCCGCAGCCGAGATCGAGCACCAGCGAAAACCGGCCCGGCCGTGCTGCCCGGATGGCGCGGTCGAGGCATTCGGGCAGACGATAGCCGAGCCTGTCGACCAGCTCAGCCTCGAAGCTCCCGGCATAGTGGTCGTAGAGCGTCTCGACAAAGGCGCTGGGCGGCGCCTGGGCCGCCGCTGCCCTGCCGATCAATTGCAGCTTGAGCACCGCGCCGAGCCTGTCCGCCGGGTCGAGCCGCAGTGCCGTCGTCCAGGCCTGCGCGGCGAGATCGGGCGCGCCCGCTGCTTCCTGCATCTCGCCGAGGCGGAACCAGCCGGCCGCCCAGTGCGGCGCCAGTTCGAGCGCGCCGAGCAGCAATTCCGCCGCTGCCGCATGATCGCCGGCTGCATAGAGCATTTCGGCATAGTCGGCGCGGCGGTCGGCGGTCAAATCGCCGGACGAGGTCTGGAGCGGTTTCATGGCGATCGGGTTCCGCCGGGTGTTTGCAGCCGGCTTGCGCTCTATGCTGGAGTCAGCAGTGACTTACAACAGGCTTCCCGCGCCGGAATTAGCGGCTATCTTGGGGCCATGCGCGCCAGCGACCTGCTTCATCCCCGGCCGGAAGGACTGTATTGCCCGCCCGGCGATTTCTTCATCGACCCGGTGCGGCCGGTCAGCCGGGCGCTGATCACACATGGCCATTCCGACCATGCCCGCTCCGGCCACCGCTCGGTGATGGCGACGCAGCAGACGCTCGACATTATGGCGCTGCGCTACGGCGAAGGTTTTGCCGGAACGACGCAGGCCGCCGTGCTCGGCGAGACGATTGCGCTTGGCGGTGTCACCGTCAGCTTTCACCCGGCCGGCCATGTGCTGGGCTCGGCGCAGATCAAGGTCGCGCATCAGGGCACATGCATCGTCGCGTCCGGCGACTATAAACGCCAGAAAGATGCGACCTGCGAGCCGTTCGAGCCGCTCAAATGCGATGTCTTCATCACCGAGGCGACGTTCGGCCTGCCGGTGTTCCGGCATCCGCCCGATAGCGAAGAGATCGCGCGGCTGCTGAAATCGACCGAGCAGTTTCCCGAGCGCACGCATCTGGTCGGCGCCTATGCACTCGGCAAGGCGCAGCGCGTCATGCGCCTGCTGCGCGATGCCAGCTACGAAAAGCCGATCTACATCCATGGTGCTCTGGCCAAGCTCAGCGAGTATTACCAGAGCCAGAACATCGATCTCGGCACATTGGAACCGGCGACCGTCGAGACCGGCGCGAAAAGCGACTTTGCCGGTGCCATCGTCGTCGGCCCGCCATCCGCCTTCGCCGATCGCTGGGCGCGGCGTTTTCCCGATCCGATGTCGTGCTTCGCCTCGGGTTGGATGCGCATCCGCCAGCGCGCGAAGCAGGGTGGCGTCGAGCTGCCGCTGATCATCTCCGATCACTCCGACTGGGACGAGCTGACGGCGACGATCAAGGAAACCGGTGCGGAAGAAATCTGGGTGACGCATGGCCGCGAGGAGGCGCTGGTGCGCTGGTGCGAACTCGAAGGCATCGCCGCCAGGCCGCTGCATCTTGTCGGCTATGAGGACGAGGGCGATTAATGGTGGAAATCGCCGGTATAGCGTTCTGTCGCGCCCCCCTCTGGCCTGCCGGCCATCTCCCCCACTTGGGGGGAGATTGGATGTCGCGCCGACTTTTGCCAACCACCAACGTCGCTGGACGGGTGGCAAGGACGAAACTGCCAATCTCCCCCCTCGTGGGGGAGATGGCCGGCAGGACAGAGGGGGGCGTGAAGGATCGCAAGCTTCCCCCATCGGCGCCCCTCCAATGAACCGCTTCGCCGAGCTTCTCGACCGGCTGGTGCTGACCCCGTCGCGCAACGGCAAACTGACGCTTTTGACCGACTATTTCCGCAGCGTCGAGGATCCGGATCGCGGGCTGGCGCTGGCGGCCATCACCGGCGATCTGTCCATCGCCGCGGTCAAGCCGGCGATGCTGCGCACGCTGGTGATCGAGCGCATGGATCCGGTGCTGTTCGGCTATTCCTACGACTATGTCGGCGACCTGGCCGAGACCGTGTCGCTGGTCTGGCCGCAAGCGCCAGTCGACATTGCGAACCACGAGCCGACCCTGGCCGAAGTGGTGGCCAAGCTGCAGGCGGCGAGCCGTTCCGATGGGCCGCAGGTGCTGGCCCGGCTGCTCGACAGCGCTAGCACGTCGGCGCGCTTTGCCATCATAAAGCTGGTCACCGGCGGCCTGCGCATCGGCGTCTCGGCGCGGCTCGCCAAGCAGGCGCTGGCCGATTTCGGCAAGGTCGATGTCGCTGAGATCGAGGAACTCTGGCACGGACTGACGCCGCCTTATACGGCGTTGTTCGCCTGGCTGGAGGGCAAGGCGGAAAAACCCAGGAAGACGGCGCTGGCGCTGTTCAGGCCGGTGATGCTGTCGAATGCCGTCGGTGACGGCGACCTCGAAAAGCTCGACCCGGTCGACTACGCGGCCGAATGGAAATGGGACGGTATCCGCGTCCAGGCGGTTTGCGAAGGCGGCATTCGCCGGCTCTATTCGCGCACCGGCGACGATGTCTCCGGCGCCTTTCCGGATCTTGCCGAGGCGATGGATTTTTCAGGCGCCCTCGACGGCGAGCTTCTGGTCGGTGACCCCCGGCAGGCGACGGGCACGTTCTCGGACCTGCAGCAGCGGCTGAACCGCAAGAGCGTGTCACCCAAGATCCAGCAGCAATACCCGGCCTTCATGCGTTGCTATGATGCGCTGCAGATTGGTGACGAGGATGTGCGCGGACTTTCCTTCCGCGAACGGCGCGGCCGGCTCGAGGCCTTCGTGAGGACGCTCGATCCGAGCCGCTTCGATCTGTCGCCGCTGGTCGAATTCACCAACTGGCAGGCACTCGAGGAACTGCGCCGCAAGCCGCTGCATCCGGTCATCGAAGGCGTCATGCTGAAGCGCTGGCATTCGCCCTATGTGGCCGGGCGGCCGAAGGGCCCGTGGTTCAAATGGAAGCGCGATCCGCACACGGTCGACGCGGTGCTGATGTATGCCCAGCGCGGCCACGGCAAACGCTCGAGCTTCTATTCCGACTACACATTCGGCGTCTGGTCCGGGCCGGAAGGATCGGAGGAGCTGGTGCCGGTGGGAAAAGCCTATTTCGGCTTCACCGACGAGGAACTGAGGCAAATCGACAAATATGTCCGCGACAACACGATCGAGCGCTTTGGCCCGGTGCGCTCCGTGCGTGCCGACCGCAGGAACGGGCTGGTGCTGGAGGTGGCGTTCGAAGGGCTCAACCGCTCGACGCGGCACAAATCCGGCGTTGCCATGCGCTTTCCACGTATTTCACGACTGCGCTGGGACAAGCCGGCGGCCGAAGCCGACCGCATCGAGACGCTGCAGGCGCTGCTCGATAGTTAGGGAACGACTGAAACGCGGATCTCGTAGATGTCGACCGACTTGCCTTGCTTGTCGAAGTCGGAATTGATGGCGATGGTGCCGGCAGCACCCGGACGCTTGTCGGGAAAGCGCACGTCGAACAGATATTCATTGCGCTCGCGACCGACCGCATAGCGCTTGCGGCCGCAGTCGCCGAGTTCGCCGAAATTGCAGTCGACGGAAATCTGCGTCTCCTGGCCCTCCTCGGAGCGTGCGATGATGTCGAATGTGGCATGCTTGCCGGCGAGCTTTTCCAGCACGCCTTGCCCGACGTCGAAGCTGATGGCCGAGCCGGATGCACCCGAACGGATGCGCAGGAAGGAACCGCTTTCGTCCTGGATGACGTCGGCCTTGGCGTCCGACGGTGCATTGACCTGCGTCGGGTCGCCCGGCGAAAAAACGTTGATCCAGTCGCGCGCCTGGTCCTGCTCGCCCTGCTTCGGCGGCGAAGCGGTGTCGTCCGGCGTGAAATCATCGCCATCGACCGTTGGCGGCGCTTCCGGCGGCGCCGTGTCGAGCTCGGTCGCCGATTTGAAGACGCCGGTCTGGTTGGCAAAATAGAGGCCGATGCCGGCGGCTGCGAGCAGCGTCACACCGAAGAAGATCGCGGTCAAAGGCAGGCGCCGCCGCCTCGCCCGCCGGTCGTCGCGGTCGGGCGTCACTTCCGCGTCGTCGATTTCGGCTTCGGTCGGAGCCGAGGCCCCCATGTCGATCACCGGCGCCTCGGGAACAGGCGCGTCGGGCATGATGTCGGGGACGACCGGCAGGACGCGTGACCGGGGCGCATCGGATTCGGGCGACTGCGCCGGACCGTCAACGACGATGTCAGGCGACGGCGCGGGCTCGGCTTCAGCTTCGGTTTCAGCCGGAGGCTCCACCGCCGGTGCTGTCTCCAAACTGTCGGTCGGCGCGGCGACGTCGGCAACCGCCGGCAGGAATTCCGATTCGATTTCGGTGATCTTCGCCTGGACCGCCTTGCGGCGCTTGATGGCGACTTCCACGGTGACGTTTGGATTGGCCTGCAGGGCACGGTCGAGTGCCGCGAAAGCCGATCGATAGACCCGCTCGCGAAACGCCCGGTCGTCGGCACTGCCTTTCTCGAAGGCGTTGCGGATCGCTTTTTCGATCGCGTCCAAGCGAATTCCCTCTGCAATTTCACTCACATTGTCATGATCGTTAGCCGCAGGCGACCAATCAATCAACAAGCGAGCGGCCGCATTCTGCCTTGCCGAGGGGTACAAAACCGATTTCGGCGGTTTTCGGTAAAGGAATCAACATTTTTTCGCTGATTTTCTGGTCACCGCCAACGTGGCGGTCGCGCGGCCTGCCGATGCGGCGTCACGCGGCCTATGGTAGATCCGCGCGGCGGCTGCCCTTGCGCCTGGCCGGAGGCGGCACGAATTGCCTCGTCCTGAAATCGCGGCTGCCATCTTGAATTCGCGGCCGGTTGCGTCTATCACGCAGCCCATCTTGGAAGCTCGGCTTCCCGGGCCGCTTTAGCTCAGTTGGTAGAGCACATCATTCGTAATGATGGGGTCGCGTGTTCGAGTCACGCAAGCGGCACCAACAATTTCCCAGCGTTTAGAATTGCTTCCCCGCAGCGCATCCAGCGCCAAACAGGTTTGGGCCCGGCACGCTGCGCTGGCCCGGGCTGTCCGACTTCAGATGTCTCGAACAACCGCCGCCTGTGCGCGACGCGCTGCTCCGACGCAGGGCTAGCCGCAACCCGTCTCGGCGACAGACTGAGTTGCAGCCGGGGTTGAACGAGCGCCTCAGCTCGGCGAGGTATCGCCCAGCGACGCCACGGTCTTCAGCGCGCCGTCGAGCATGTCGCCCTTTTCGTCCTTCAGCGCGGCTTCGCGCAGGCGCCGGATCCAGTCGGCGGCGTCCGGGCGGCCCTTGAGCAGGTCGAGCGCCGACAGCACCCGGTCGAATTTCGACTGCGCGCGGGCGTGGGTGTCGCTGTAGCCCTTGATCAGGCGGCGGCAATTCAGGATCTCCGTGCCAAGCGCGTAGTCCTGGCCGACATGGCCCAGCGCCAGCCCATACCAGCGCTCGAGATGCGCGGTCTCGACCTTGTGGCGCAGCAGGCGGCGGCGCCAGCGGCGCAGGCCGCCGATGAACCACAATGCGGCAAAGCCGGCAAAACTGTCGGTGCGGATATGGCGGCCGCGGTTGATGCGGCGGTCGAGGAAGGCAGCGAGCTTCGGTCGCGCCTCGATGTAGCTGCCGAGCCCCGCCGGCAGCGTGCCGCAGAATTCCTCGATGCGCGGATGGAAATATTCGGTCACCTGCAGGACCGAGCCGTCCTTGACGCCGACCTCGCGGCGTACGCGTCGGTCGCGGCTCGAGCGCGTCTTCAGGTCGGCGACGCGGATCATGTCGTCGTAGCACATGGCGTTGGCCAGATGCTTGGCGGCGGCGATCGACAGCGCGTAGGCGTGTTCGGCATCGTCCAGAGCGACGGCCCGGTCGAGCCGGTCGAGATACTCGCCGCCATAGGCGATGTCCTGATAGTCGACCACTTTCCTGAGGCCGCGAAGCGCCATGTCGCGCACGGGCACAGGCAGCGCGGCGACGCGCGCCGCCAATTGTTGCCAGCCCTTCAACAGCCTTTCCGGACCGCTGACTTCTGTCGCCGCGCCCGAGCCGGTTTCAGCGGCCGCCGGTTCTGCAGTCTTGTCGCTCGAAGGCGCACTCGCGATGCCGCGCGCCCGATCATAGGCGGCGCCGAAGGCGGCGAGGCTGGCATTGACGCCGCGGCCGCCGGCACTGACCGCCTGCTCGTAGCTCTCGCGTGTGAACGACAAGGCATCGGAGCCGGCCAGCGCGCCGAGCAGGCTGGCCGAGATCATCGAGCCATTGTCGGCGGCGATCTTCTCCATGTCGAAGGCAATGAAGCGCTTGGCCGCTGCTTCCGCCGTGGCGTGCACCTTGGAGGATGAGGCGCGGCCGTCGCCGGGCTCGACCTTCTCCGAGACCGCGGCGATGCGGTGTGACGAGGCGATCAGCGTGGTGCGCTCGGGCGTGACGAAGCCGCGGATGATGGCGCGGCCGGCTTCCATCAGTTCGGCGGCGATCAATATATCGACGTCGCCCTGCGACGGCGACAGCGCGAAGACCGGCAGGCGGCCGGTGTCGCGGCACATCTCGACGTAATAGATGGTGGCGCCGGTGCGCTGGGCGACGCCGGCGACCGAGGTCGATTGTGCTACGTAGCCGTTGCGCTCGGCAACGTCGGTGATCCAGTCGGCCAGCACGCCGCCGCCCTGGCCGCCGACCGCCAGTACGGCAAGCTTGATGACGCGCTCGTCGTCCGGCGCGCCGGCCTTGGAACGGGTTGATGGGACAGCGTCAAGCATCGGCGAATGTCAGGCGCCGGCTTTCACGGCGGCGCTGCAAGAGGCCGATCGTGGCGCGGCGAGCGGTTTCAAGGAAACGGTCCCAGCGGCTCGGATTGTGCACCACGTCGGCGCGGTAGAAGGACGGGCAGAGCACCGCCGCGTCGGCGACCTCGCCGCAATTGCCGCAACCGACGCAGCTTTGGTCGATATGCGCCACCGGATCGTCGCGCAGCGGATCATCCAGCGACTTCACCGACAGCGACGGGCAGCCGGAAAGCCGCATGCAGGCATGATCGCCGGTGCAGATGTCCTCGTCGACGCCGAATTTCGGCTTGACCATCCTTGTCCCGCCCTTGATCGCCTTGTCGACCAGCGGCTTTTCGCGACGCTGCCGGTTGAGCATGCATTCGGACGAGGCGACAATGACTTTCGGGCCCTTTTCGTCCGTCGTCAGCGCCTCGCGCAGCGTGTCCTGCATTTTGGTTACGTCGTAGGTGCGGTCGATGTGGCGCAGCCATTTGACGCCCATGCCCTTCACCGCCTCGGTGATCGGGTGCTTGGTCGACTTGGTCTTGTTGCCGGCGCGGGATGACAGGATGTCCTGCCCTCCGGTCGCGGCCGAATAGAAATTGTCGACGATGACGATGACGCCATCGTTCTTGTTGAACACGGCATTGCCGACCGACGAGGTCAGGCCGTTGTGCCAGAAGCCGCCGTCGCCGACGAAGGAGATCGAGCGGCGCTTGGCATCGGGCGAATTGAACGCCGAAGCCGAGGCTGGCCCCAGCCCGTAGCCCATGGTGGTGGCGCCGAGCTCGAAAGGCGGCATGATCGAGAACAGGTGGCAGCCAATATCGGAGGCGATGTGGTGCTTGCCCAACTCCTGCTCGACCAGCTTGGTCGCGGCGAAGATCGGCCTTTCCGGGCAGCCGACGCAGAAGCCGGGCGGGCGGCCCGGAACGACATTGATCAGGTCGGCGGTATCGAGCCCGTCACCGATTTTGTTTGGCGCACGGACCTCGCCCGGTAGCAGATGCGGGATGGTGGTGCGCAAGAATGATCCGATGCCATCGAGCATCACCTGGCCGGTGTATTCGCCGGCCATCGGCAGATGCTCCTTGCCGACAAGTTTTGTGCCGCGCCCGGCCTTGTGCAGCATCGAGGCAAAAGCCTGCTCGATATAATTGGGCTGGCCTTCCTCGACGACGAGTACGGCGTCCTTGCCCTCGCAGAAGGACAGGAACTCGTCGTCGACCAGGGGATAGACGGCATTGAGCACATAAAGCGGCACGTCGGTCTCGCCATAAGTGTCGGCAAGGCCGAGGCGCTGCAGCGCCCGGATGACCGAATTGTACATGCCGCCCTGCATGACGATGCCGACCGAGCCGTGCTCCGGACCGAAGAACTCGTTGATCTTGTTCTCGCGGATGAAATCGACCGCCGCCGGCCAGCGTTTCTGCACCTTCTCCTTCTCGTGCAGGAAGGAAGCGGGCGGCAGCACGATGCGGCCGGTGTCGCGGCGCGGCGCGTCGAGCGCGTCTGCCACCGTCATCGCCGGCCGCTTGTTGTCCTTGGCGACGAAATGGCCATGGACATGACAGCAGCGGATGCGGACCTGCAGCATCACAGGCGTGTTGGAAATCTCCGACAACTCGAAGCCGTCCTCGACCGCCTTGACGATCGACGGCAGGTTCGGCCGCGGGTCGAGCAGCCAGACCTGGCTCTTCATGGCGAAGGCATGGCTGCGCTCCTGCATGATCGAGGAGCCCTCGCCATAATCCTCGCCGACGATGATCAGCGCGCCGCCGGTGACGCCGCCCGAGGCGAGATTGGCGAGCGCGTCCGACGCGACGTTGGTGCCGACCGTCGACTTGAAGGTCGCCGCACCGCGGATCGGATAATGCACGGATGCCGCCAGCATGGCGGTGGCGGTCGCTTCCGAGGCGCTTGCCTCGAAATGCACGCCGAGCTCGCCCAGAATGTCCTGCGCGTCGGCCAGCACGTCCATCAAATGGCTGATCGGCGCGCCCTGATAGCCGCCGACATAGCCGACGCCGCATTGCAGCAGCGCCTTGGTGATGGCCAGAATGCCCTCGCCGGAAAATTCCTCGCCGGCGCCGAGCCTGAGCTTTTCGACTTCCTTGGCAAAAGACCGTTCGGCCATTTTGGGCTCCTTCCGTTACCGCCCCGATGGCGGCGCGTAAGATCGTCAGATGTCGTGCTTGCGAATGTTCTTCAGCATCTTCTGCAATGTCGCGATCAGCGCCGCGTATTCGGCATCGTCGATGTCGTCGAACATTGCCTCGAATGCGTCGTGCATGGCTGGCCAGGCGCGCGCGAATTCGGCGCGGCCATCGTCGGTCAGGAACACATGGCGGATACGGCTGTCGGTGACCCCCTGCTCGCGCCGCACAAACCCTTGTCCCTCCAGCGTGTCGAGCGTGCGGCTCAAGGTCGACTGCTCGATGACGGTAAAGACCGAGAGATCGTTGACGGTGACGCCATCGGTGACCGACAGGACGGCCAGCGTGCGCACCTGCGGAATGGTCAGGCCCTGCCTGCGGAAATTGTCGCGCAAGGTGGCGTTGTAGCGGCCCATGATGCGGTTCATCAGATAGGGCGCGAATTGCTGCAGGCCGATCTGGCCCAAAGTCGAGATGCGCTGGCGCCTTTCAACCTTCTGTTCCATCACAGCCTCCCCGCCAGGAGAAAGCCGGAGCCGCCGCCCAGCCCGGCGCCGGGATGGGTCGAGGCACCGATGTGGTAGAGTCCCTTGACCTCGGTGGCGTGATTGCGGCTCGTCTTGAACGGCCGCCACAGGAACGACTGGTCGATGGTCGAGGAGCCGCCATAGGGGTCGCCGCCGACCAGGTTGATGTTCATCGCTTCGAGATCAGCCGGAGAATAGGCACGGCGTGCGATGACGCTGTCCTTGAACCCGCCGATATGGCTGGCGAGGATGGCTTCGGCACGATCGGCATAGGCTTCGCGCAATGCCTCGGTCCAGCGGCCGTCGGCCGGTGTCTGCAGTTTGCCGGCGGCATCGCCCTTGATATGCCGTGGCGCCTCGGGCAATTGCAGCCACAGGACCGCCTTGCCATCCGGGCAGCGCGATGGGTCGAGCGCGTGCGGCTGGCCGACACAGATGGTCGGCACCTCCGGCAGCATGCCGCGCACGGCCTCGTTGCAGGCCTTCGATACGCCGTCGAGCCCCGGCGTCAGATGCAGCAGCGCGACCTTGTCAAGGCCTTCGCCGCGCCATGCCGGCGGCTTGTCCAAGGCATAATGGATCTGGAAATTGCCCTTGCCGTAGCGGTATTTTTGCGCTGCTTCGACATCGGCTTCCGAAACCGCGCCGCCGAGCAGCCGCCCGTAAAGCTGGGTCGGGGTGACCGAGCAGATGACGCTCTTGTTCGCCGTGACCGTCTCGCCCGAAGTCAGCCGCACACCGGTGGCGCGGCCTCCGCTTTGGACGATGGCGGCGACGTCGGCGACGGTGCGGATTTCGCCGCCACGTTCCCTGATCAGGGCTTCGAAGGCGGACAGCAGGTTCCTGGCACCGCCCTTGACGATCGGCGCGCCGGCCGCCTCAAGCGCGAAGGCGATGACCCTAGCGATCTGGCCGGAGAACGCGTCTTCAGGCCCGAGGCCGGTATGCAGCACCCAAGGCGCCCAGAGCGCGCGCATGGTTTCCGACTGGTAGGTGCTTTCCAGCCAGCCGCGCGCCGGCACCAGCGCGTCGCCGAGAAAGGCGGCAAGGCCACGCGGGCCGCGCCGCCAGGCTTCGCCCGCCAGCAGCCTGGCCGTCGGGTAGGACCACAGGCTGCCGCCGAGCAGCCCGAACAGCAGACCGGCATTGCGCTCGATCTCGCCGACATCGCTGCCGTGCCGGTCGCCGTCACCCGCGGCGATTGCATTGATCGCCGCTACATTGGCGATACGGTCGGTGCGCAGGACGGCATGGCTGCCGTCCGGGCGCAGCACGCCGGTCGGCGTGGAGGTGTTGCAAAACTCCAGGCCGTGCCGCGCCAGATCCTTGCCCAGCGCGGCATAGGCCGGCGAGGTGATTAACAGGACGAAGGTCGTCGCCATCACGTCGTGGATGAAGCCGGGCGCGGTGATCTCCTCCGTGCGCATGCACCCTCCGATGCGGTCGTTGCGCTCGAGCACCAGCACCTTCGCCCCCTTGCCGCCAAGCATCGCCGCGCAAACCAGCGCGTTGATGCCGCTGCCGACGATGATGTGATCGATAGCGCTCATCGAGGGTTGCTCCCGGTGAGCGGAAGGTGGAAGTCATTTGCGCGGGCTGGCGTTCCTGCGCGCCCCCCTCTGTCCTGCCGGACATCTCCCCCTCTAGGGGGGAGATTAGCGGCTTCGGCGCTCCGCTCATTCCTACAACGTTGAAGATTGGCGAAGGCAGTATCGACGGCCGATCTCCCCCCTAGAGGGGGAGATGTACGGCAGGACAGAGGGGGGCGCCGTAGAGCGGCAGCCTTGCCAAGCTGCCACCCTCTACCCATCATCACGATATTGCCTGCGCACATGATCTTCTCCCGAAGACCGCAGCTACCCTATTGCCTTGGCACCAACGCCAACGCGCGGATCGGGCTGCCGGTACCGTGCTCGATCTTGAGCGGCGCCGCGATCAGGATCGCGCCCTTCGGCGGCAGCCGGTCGAGGTTGCAAAGGCTGGCGAGGCCGTAGCGGTTGGCCTTGTGCATCAGGCTGTGCGCCGGGAATGGCGGCTCCATGCCGCCGGCCTTGCCGGCATCGGTGCCGATCGTCTCGCTGCCCCAGCCCTTGATGTCCTTGCCGATCAGATACTGGATGGCTTCGGCGGTCGGGCCAGGCGTGTGCGGGCCGGTCTCATTGGCGTTGAGGAACTCGGCTTCCGAGCCGTTGCGCTTGTACCAGTCGGTGCGCATCACCACCCACTCGCCCGCGTTGATAGCGCCATGTTCGGCTTCCCATGCCTTGATGTGATCGACGGTGAGCAGGAAGTCGTGATCGGCTGCCGCTTGCTTCGAACAGTCGATGACGTTGACCGGGCCGACGAAGTTGTGCGCCGGAATGGTGTCGGTAGCGCCGTCCGGATAATCCTTGCCGGTAATCCAGTGGTTGGGCGCGTCGAAATGCGTGCCCGAATGCTCGCCGAGCTTGAGCCAGTTCCACGCCCACCACGGGCCATTCTTGTCATAGGCGGAGATGGCGTGGATCTCGATCTTCGGCGTGTCGACCGCCAGTTCCGGCGGCAGCTTGATCAGCGGCGTGTCCGGCCCGAGCGGCGCCGTCAGGTCGACCACCTGGATGGCGCCAGAAAGCAGCTGGCCGGCGACTTCGCCTAGAAGTTGTTGTGTGTCCATGGTCTCTGTTCCCTCTTTCTCGATGGTGCTGAAGGCTCTCGCGGCCCTTAATATCCTACTAGACGAAAACATATGCATCTGCAATTATCTTTAAGCATAAAGGAAATGGGACGGGGCGTGAGTGAGTTCGACGCCATATTTGTCGGGGCAGGCCACAACAGTCTGGCATGCGCCGCGCATCTGGCGCTCAAAGGCTGGAAAACAGCGATTTTCGAACGCAATCCAACGATCGGCGGCGCCGTCCAGACGCGCGAATTCACGCTTCCGGGCTTCCGGCACGATTTCGGCGCAATGAATCTGGGCCTGTTCGCCGGCTCGGCCTTTCACAAGAAATATGCAAATGAATTGAAAACCCACGGGCTGGAATTTGTGCCGGTGGCCGACTGTTTTGCCAGCGCCTTCCCCGACGGTCGCTGGTTCGGCGTCAGCAGCGACCTGGAGAAGACCACTGGACGGATAGCCGCTTTTTCGGAGGCCGACGCACAGACATGGCGTGGTCTGGTTGCGGCATTCCCGACGCAAGCCGAGCATCTGTTCCGGCTGCTGGGCTCGCCGATGAGCGGCCGAGCACTCGCCGGCACCGCCTGGAACCTGTGGCGCAAGCAGGGTTTTGCTGGCGCGCTCGATACCGGGCGGTTGCTGCTTTCCTCACCCCGCGCGTGGCTCGAGGAGACTTTCCAGTCACCGCATGTCAGGGCGACGCTCGCCACCTGGGGCATGCATCTCGACTTTGCCCCCGATATCGCCGGCGGCGCGGTGTTCCCTTACCTCGAATCCATGGCCAACCAGTGCTTCGGCATGGTGCTCGGCAAGGGCGGCGCCGACACCATCATCCGCGCTTTGTCGGGCATGCTCACGGCCGCCGGCGGCAAGATCGTCACTGGGGCTGACGTCGCCGAAATCACGATTTCGGCCGGCAAAGCAACCGGCGTGCGGCTTGCTTCAGGCGACACCCACACCGCCACCAAGGCCGTCATCGCCGGTGTCGCGCCAAAGGCGCTGACCGGGAAGCTTTTGCGTAATGGATCGGGCGACGCCGGCTTCGACACGGCCATGAAAAACTTTCGCCACGCGCCGGGGACGATGATGATCCATCTGGCGCTCGACGATCTGCCGGACTGGCGCGCCGGCGCCGAGCTTCGGCAGTTCGCCTATGTGCACCTTTCGCCGTCGCTCGACGCCATGTCGCGGACCTACCAGCAGGCGATGGCAGGCATGCTGCCGGATGAACCGGTGCTGGTCGTCGGTCAGCCGACGGCGGTGGACGCATCGCGCGCGCCCGACGGCAAGCACGTTCTTTGGATGCAAGTGCGCATGCTGCCGGCCGAGATTGTGGGCGATGCGGCGGGCACGATCGCAGCGGCTCACTGGGACGAGGTCAAGGAGCGCTACGCCGAGCGCGTCCTCGACATTATCGAGCGCTATGCGCCCGGCCTTCGCCGGAAGATCCTCGGCCGTGCCGTGTTCTCGCCCATCGACCTCGAACGCGAGAACCCGAACCTTGTCGGCGGCGACCAGATCTGCGGCAGCCATCATCTGGCGCAGAATTTCCTGTTCCGGCCGGCGCGCGGTTACGCCCGCTGGAACACGCCGGTCGGCAATCTGCACCTGACCGGGGCGGCAACATGGCCGGGCGCCGGCACCGGGGCGGCGTCGGGCTTCATGCTCGCGCAACAACTTGGCGGGAGGTAAAGCCGTAATTTTCAACTAGGGTGAAGGAGGAGAAGGCGCGGTTGCCCAAGGAGCCTGAACCCACCGATTGACAACGACACCGCGCATAAAAGCAACAGGGGAACGACCATGACAATCAACAGACGAGAATTGCTCGGATATGGCGCGGCCGCACTTGGCGCCACGGCGCTCGGCCTGCCGCAACAGGCCAAGGCAGCCGGCGAACTGACCATCGCCTACAATGTCAACCTGCCGTCCTGGGATCCGACCACCGGGCCTTCGGCAGTCAACCCGACCATCCAGGGCCTTTACCAATCGGTGTTCGACCAGTTCATCCCGCAGAAGCCGGACCTTTCCTTCGCGCCCGGCCTGCTCACCGAATGGGGCTGGAACGAAGATCGCAGCAAGATCACGATGACGGTGCGCGAGGGCGTCACCTGGCATGACGGCTCGCCATTTACGGCCGAAGACGTGGTCTGGTCGCTGCAGCGGGCGGGCGACGAGAAGACCGGCAACCCGATCCAGTTCGTCTGGAAGAACGTCAACAACTTCAAGATCGACGGCAACAAGATCACCGGCGACGTCGTGCAATTCGACCCAGTGTATTTCAAGTGGATGTCGTTCCTCACCGGCTACATCATGCCAAAGGCCTATTACGAAAAGGTCGGCGCCGAAGGCTTCGAGAAAGCTCCGATCGGCACCGGGCCCTATATGGTCGACAAATTCGAGCGCAACGCCTTCCTGCGGCTCAAGGCCAACCCGAACTACTGGGGCGGCAAGCCGGCCTTCGAAAACGTGACGATCAAGTTTGTCACCGATGCGGCGAGCCGCGTCGCCGAGATCGAGTCCGGTTCCTCGCAGGTGACGCTGGAAATTCCTTATGAGGAATATGACCGCCTGATCGCCAAGGACGGGCTTGCCGGCTCATGCAAGAATGTTTCCGACATCGGCATGATCTTCTTCAACGACATCGACGTGATGCTGGACAAGAACGTCCGCCAGGCGGCGGTGATGGCGGTCGACAAGAAGCTGCTGGTCGATCGGTTGCTGCGCGGCTACGGCCAGCCCATCGATACGCTGGAGACGCAGGAATACGCCGCCTACGATGCGTCGATCAAGGTCGAGCACAACCTGGAAAAGGCCAAGGAATTGCTGGCCGCATCCGGCTATTCGCCGGAAAAGCCGGTCAAGTTCACGATACAGACGACCAAGGGCTTCAAGCCCAAGGACTACGAGATGATCCAGGCGATCGTCGGCATGTGGCGCAAGGTCGGCATCGAGGCAACGATCGAGGTCTACGAGATCGCCAAGCACTATGAGCTGCGCGCCGCCGACAAGCTGGCGCCGGCAGCCTTCTACAATTGGGGCAACGCCATCGGCGACCCCACGACGTCGACCGGCTTTGCCATGTATGGCCCAAGCCCGCATTCGGTGTGGGACAGCCAGGATCTGATCGACATGATCAATCCATTGTGGGGCGAGAAGGACGAGGCCAAGCGCATTGCCGGCTGGAAGGCCGTCGACAAATACATCGCCGAACAGGCCTATGTGCTGCCGCTGATCCAGTATGCGCAACCAATCGTGCATGCCAAGGGCGTCAATGTCGTGCAGCATGTGTCCGGCGCACTTCTGCCGGCGCTGATGAGCCCGGCCTGAAACAGTCTTCGGCTTGCCGCGCGCCGTCCGGAATGACGACGCGCATTTTCCGCCACGGGCGCCCATGCTGCTGCAAAGATTCCTGATCCGTCTTCTGACGATGGCG
This sequence comes from Mesorhizobium sp. ISC25, assembly GCF_042295465.1. Lineage (NCBI taxonomy): Bacteria > Pseudomonadati > Pseudomonadota > Alphaproteobacteria > Hyphomicrobiales > Phyllobacteriaceae > Mesorhizobium > Mesorhizobium sp. ISC25. Next base: position 3,656,702 of record NZ_CP135441.1, read on the forward strand.
ATCACGCTGTTCGGCGTGGCCGTCGTCGTCTTCGTCGTCATCCGCGTCGCGCCCGGCGATCCGATCGCGATGATGCTGCCGCCCGGCGCGACCGATGCCGACGTCGCGCGGTTGCGCGCGCTTTACGGGCTCGACAAGACCATCGTCCAGCAATTCTTCATCTGGCTGGCCGGTGTCGTCAGGGGTGATTTCGGCACGTCGATTTCGCTGCGGCAGGATGTGCTGGGGCTGGTGTTCAATCGCCTCCCGGCGACACTGGAACTCGCGATCGCCGCGCTTTTGATGGCGCTGGCGATCGGCGGCACGACGGCGATCCTCGGCGCGCGCGAGCGCGGCACCGCGGTCGAAGCCGGCATCGACATTGCCAGCGGTGCGGCGCTCTCGATTCCCGATTTCCTGTGGGGCCTAGTACTGATCCTTCTGTTCGGCGTGCTGGTGCCTATTTTCGACATTTCCGGCCGGGTGTCGCCGCAGCTCGACCTGCCCTTCGCCACGCAATTCTATCTGTTCGAAAGCATCGTACGGCTGCGCTTCGACCTGACCAGGGACCTGCTGGCACACATGCTGATGCCGGCGATGGCGCTGGCGCTGCCGCTGGCCGCGATCATCTCGCAGCTGCTGAAACAGTCGCTGAAAGAAGTGCTCGACCTCGACTATGTCGTGCTGGCGCGGGTAAAGGGCTTTTCGGAAACGCAGGTCATCCTGCGCGAGGCGCTGAAGAACGCGGCGCTGCCGACGCTGACGCTGGTCGGCGTGCAGTTCACCTTCCTGATCGGCGGCACGGTCATCGTCGAACGGCTGTTTTCCTATGAAGGCCTCGGCAATATGGCGATCGACGCCGTCATCAATCGCGACCTGCCGCTGATCCAGGGCATTGTGCTGGTGTTCGCGCTGCTGTTCGTGCTGATCAACCTTGCCGTCGACATGATGTATGCGCTGCTCAATCCGAGGCTGCGCCATGGATGAGGCCCGCATTTCAAGACATGGGTCGCGGGCACGCCTGTGGCTGGCTGGCGGCTGGCTATTGCTCGCGCTCCTTGCCGCGATCTTCGCGCCGCTGGTCGCACCACAGGACCCACTGGCGCAGGACCTGATGTTCGAACGCCTGCCGCCGTTCTGGCTGAGCGGTGCTGAGCCCGGCTACTGGCTCGGCACCGACAGCCTCGGCCGCGATCTCCTGTCGCGGCTGATCTTCGGTGCCCGCATCGCCTTCATCGTCGCCTTCGCCGCCGCCATCGCCGCCTGCCTGGTCGGCTCGGCGCTCGGCCTGATCGCCGGCTATTTCGGCGGCTGGGCCGACCGCATCATCTCCCGCGTTGTCGATGTCTGGATGGCGTTTCCGCCGGTGCTGTTTGCCATCCTTTTGGTTGCCGTGCTCGGCACCGGCTTGAGCTCGGTCATCATCGCCATCGCCGTCATCGACTGGACGCGCTTCTGCCGGGTGATCCGCGCCGAGACGATGGGCCAGTCGCGCATGGATTATGTCGAGAACGCCCGCATCGCCGGCTATGGCCGCATCGGCATCATGCTGCGCGAGGTGCTGCCCAATGTGGTGCCGTCGATCGTGGCACTGCTGTCGCTGGAGATGGGCATTGCCGTCATCGTCGAGGCGATCCTGTCCTTCGTCAATCTGTCGATCTCGACCGACGACCCGACCTGGGGCGGCATCATCGCCGAGGGCCGCCTGTCGATCCATCAGGCCTGGTGGGTGCTGGTGTTCCCGCTGGTCACCCTGATCCTGACGGTGCTGTCGTTCAGCCAGTTCGGCGAAGGTCTCAGGGCGCGTTTCGATCCGGTGCTGCGATGAACGCGCTGGCGAAATCCTGCCTCGACATACGCGACCTTAGCGCAGTGCTGCCCAATGGCTTGCGCGTGCTGCGCTCGGTATCGCTCTCCGTTCAGCCCGGGGAGGTCCGCGCGCTGGTCGGGGAGAGCGGCGCCGGCAAGACGATGATCGGCAAGGCGGTGCTCGGCGTGCTGCCACCCAGCGTGCGCATCGTCGAAGGCGATATGCTGCTCGAGGGCGAGGACCTCGGCCGGCTCCAGCCCAGGGCAAGGCGCACGCTGATCGGCGCGCGCACGGCGCTGATCCCGCAGGACCCGCTGACGGCGCTCAATCCGTCACGGCGCATCGACCCGCAGATGACCGACCGCCTGGTGCGCATCCTCGGCTGGAGCGGTGAGAAGGCCGATGCACGCATCCGCCAATTGCTGGACGAGGTGCGGATCCGCGACCCCGAGCGTGTCCTCAAATGCTATCCGCACGAGCTGTCCGGCGGCATGCGCCAGCGCGTGCTGATCGCCGCGGCGTTCGCAGCCGAACCAAGGCTGATCGTCGCCGACGAGCCGACCACGGCGCTCGACGTGACTGTGCAGAAGCAGATCTTGCGGCTGATCGCGCAATTGCAGCGCGAGCACGGCACGGCGATCCTGTTCGTCACCCACGATCTCGGCGTCGTCGCCAAGATCAGCCAGAAAGTTTCCGTGCTCTATGCCGGCAAGGTGGTGGAGGAGGCCGAGACGGCAGCGCTCTTCGCTTCACCGCAGCATCCTTATACGCGGGCACTGATGGCGGCGACGCCGCGCTACACCGATCCGTTCGCGTCGCTAAAACCGGTCGACGATAAAGTACTGGCCGGGCTGGCCTCGGAGATCGCCGCCGCCGACCAGGCCTGGAGGCCGCCGCATGGCTGAGCCGCTGTTTTCCGTGCGCGGGTTGAAGGTTGCGCTGCCCGACATGACGCGTAAGCCGCTGATCGGCCGGGCGCCGCTGGCCGAGATCCTGAAAGGCCTCGATTTCGACCTGCCCAGGGGCTCGGTGACCGGCATCGTCGGCGAATCCGGCTCCGGCAAATCGACGCTTGGCCGCGCGTTGGTGCGGCTTCTGGAGCCCAGTGCCGGCACCGTCACCTTCGACGGCCGCGACATCACACATCTGCCTGAGGCCGAGCTCCGGCCGCTGCGCCGTAATCTGCAGATGATCTTCCAGGATCCGATGTCGTCGCTCAATCCGCGCCGCACCATCTTCAGCATCATCGCAGCACCGCTCAAGCAGAACGGATTTGGCGACAATCTCAAGGGGCGTGTCGCAGAGGCATTGCAGCGCGTCGGCCTGCCGCAAAGCTTTGCCAGCCGCTACCGCCACGAACTGTCGGGCGGCCAGCGCCAGCGCGTCGGAATTGCCCGGGCGCTGGCGCTGTCGCCGAAATTCGTGCTGGCCGACGAAATCGTCTCCGGCCTCGACGTGTCGACGCAGGCGCAGATCCTGACGCTGCTCGAAAAACTCGCCGCCGAAATGGGCCTGACCGTTGCCTTCATCAGCCATGATCTGTCGGTGATCCGGCGGCTGTGCCGTCAAGTGATCGTCATGCGCGAAGGCGCGATCGTCGAAGCCAGCGCGACGGATACTTTGTTCGAGCACCCGCAGCAGGCCTACACGCGCGACCTCCTCGCCGCCATTCCGCTGCCCGAGATCGATGACGGCTGGCTACTTCCCGCCGCAAAGGCGCCGGCATGAAGCACAATCCTATTCGCACGCCGAAGAGCGGGCCTCGGGCGTGCGCCCGGCAAGATGTCCCGCGATGGAGGATTACTGACATGAAGAATGCAATCCGCTACGCAGTGCTCACCGCCACCGTGCTGGGAAGCATCGGCACGGCTTACGCCAGTTCCATACCCGGCATGTGTGGCCACGATCACACCGGCGTCACCGTCCCCGACATGCAGCAGGCGGTCGATTTCTTCACCGAAGTGGTTGGCTGCAGGAAGGCGATGTCGTTCGGCCCGTTCGCCGACGACAAGGGCACATTCATGCAGGATCTGCTGGGCGTCGATCCCAAGGCGGTGATCGAGGAGATCACCCTGGTCCGCTGCGGACACGGGTCGAACATCGAGCTGTTCAAATACACCGCGCCGGACCAGAAGGACCTGACGCCTCGCAATAGCGACATAGGCGGCTTCCATATCGCCTTCTATGTCGACGACATCGCCGCCGCAAAAGCCTATCTTGACGGCAAGGGCGTCAAGACGCGAATGGGGCCGCTGCCGGTTACCGAAGGCCCGGCCGCCGGCCAGACCGTCCTTTACTTCCAGGCCCCTTGGGGCTTGCAGTTGGAAGCGATCAGCTATCCCAATGGCATGGCCTATGAAAAGGATGCAGAAACGGTGCTGTGGAGCCCGAAGAACCCGGGAAAATAGCCCGGGAGTCCCTGGCCTGCGGAGCCGTTTGCCGGCAAGACGGGTTATCTGGGGCTGATTGCTTCAATCTTGAAACTTCAAGCTTGAATTAATCGTCCTCAGGCGTAAACTCGACAAACAGAAACGAAGAGGAGATCGCACGATGAAAGTTGCGGTTCTCGGCGGCGGACCAGCCGGCCTCTACTTTGCCATCTCGATGAAGCTCCGAGATGCGGCGCATGAGGTGACGGTGTTCGAGCGCAACCGTGCCGACGATACGTTTGGCTGGGGCGTCGTGCTGTCGGCCGAAACGCTGGAGAACCTGGCCAGGAACGACCCGGTCAGCGCCGTCTGGATCCGCAAGCATTTCGCCTATTGGGACGATATCGCCGTCATCCATGACGGCGTGCGAACGGTTTCGACCGGTCACGGCTTTTGCGGCATCGGCCGCAAGCGGCTGCTCACCCTGCTGCAGCGGCGGGCGCGCGAACTCGGCGTCAAGCTGGTGTTCGAGACCGATATCGCCGATCCCAAGCCATATATGGAGACGCACGACCTGGTCGTCGCCGCCGATGGGCTGAACTCGAAAGCGCGGAGCGCCTTCGTCGACGTGTTCAAGCCCGATATCGACATTCGTAGATGCAAGTTCGTCTGGCTCGGCACCCACCAGAAATTCGACGACGCCTTCACCTTCATCTTCGAAAAGACCGAGCATGGCTGGGTGTGGGCGCATGCCTACCAGTTCGACAGCGATACCGCGACCTTCATCGTCGAATGCAGCGAGCCGACCTGGCAGCGCTTCGGCTTCGGCGCGATGTCGCAGCAGGAATCGATTGCCGTCTGCGAGCGCATCTTTGCCCGCCATCTCGGCGGCCACGCGCTGATGACCAACGCAAATCATATCCGCGGCTCGGCCTGGATCAATTTCCCGCGTGTCTTGTGCGAACGCTGGTCCTACAAGAACCTGGCACTGATGGGCGACGCGGCGGCGAGCGCGCATTTCTCGATCGGCTCCGGCACCAAGCTGGCGCTGGAAAGCGCGGTGGCGCTGGCCGACTATGTCGAGTCCGAGCCGGACCTCGAGGCAGCCTTCAGCAAATATGAGGACGCCCGCCGCACCGAAGTGCTGAAGCTGCAGTCGGCGGCGCGCAATTCGCTCGAATGGTTCGAGGAGGTCGAGCGCTATCTCGGCCTCGATCCGGTGCAGTTCAACTATTCGCTGCTGACGCGTTCGCAGCGCATCAGTCACGAGAATTTGCGGCTGCGCGATGCCGAGTGGCTGGCCGGCGCCGAGGAGTGGTTCCAGCGCCAGGCCGGCGCCGGGGGCAACAATCTGCGTCGCGCACCGATGTTCGCGCCGTTCCGGCTGCGCGACATGGCGCTGCAGAACCGCGTCGTCGTCTCGCCGATGGCACAATACAAAGCGGTCGACGGCTGTCCGACCGACTGGCATTTCGCCCATTACGCCGAACGGGCCAAGGGCGGCGCCGGCCTCCTCTACATCGAGATGACCTGCGTCAGTCCGGAGGGCCGCATCACGCCTGGCTGCCCCGGTTTTTATGCACCCGAGCATGAGGTCGCCTGGAAGCGACTGGTGGAGTTCGTCCATGCCGAGACCGAGGCCAAGATCTGCGCCCAGATCGGCCATTCCGGTGCCAAGGGGTCGACCAGGGTCGGCTGGCAGGGAACCGACGTGCCACTGCCCTCAGGCAATTGGCCGGTCATGGCAGCGTCTTCCGTGCCGTGGTCGCCGGAGAACCAGGTGCCGAAGGCGATGGACCGCGCCGACATGGATATGGTGCGCGACCAGTTTGTCGCCTCGGCCCAGATGGCGGCGCGCTGCGGCTTCGACATGCTCGAAATCCACGCCGCGCACGGCTATCTCCTGTCCTCCTTCATCACGCCCCTGACCAACCGGCGCACCGACACCTATGGCGGCTCGCTGGAAAACCGCATGCGCTATCCCTTGGAAATCTTTCATGCGGTGCGCGCCGCGTGGCCGGCCGAGAAGCCGATCTCGATGCGCATCTCCGCCAATGACTGGCTGGGCATCGAAGGCGTGACGCCGGCCGATGCCGTAGAGATCGCGCGGCTGCTGCATGAGGCCGGCGTAGACATCTGCGACGTATCGGCCGGCCAGACTTCGGCCGTGGCAAGACCGGTCTATGGCCGCATGTTCCAGACGCCGTTTTCCGATCGCATCCGCAACGAGGTCGGCATGGCGACGATGGCGGTCGGCAATATCTATGAGCTGGACCACGTCAACTCGATCCTGATGGCGGGCCGCGCCGATCTCGTCGCACTGGCTAGGCCGCATCTTGCCGATCCCTATTGGACGCTGCACGCGGCCGTCACGCTTGGCGATCGCGGCGCCAAATGGCCGGATCCCTATCTGCCCGGCCGCGACCAGCTCTTCCGGCTGGCCGAGCGCGAAGCGGCAGCGGGGTTGAAAGTATGAGTGCCGCGGCGACGATTTCGGGGCGGCATGCGCTGGTCACCGGCGGCGGCTCCGGCGTCGGCCGCGCAATCGCGCTGGCACTGGCCGGCGCCGGTATCGACGTGACCATCTGCGGCCGGCGTGAAGAACCGCTTGCCGAGGTCGCCGCCGAGAACAACCGCATCTTCGCCGTTTCCGCCGACGTCACCGACGAGGCATCGATGGCGTCGCTCTACGAGGCCGCGGAAGCGGCACGCGGAGCGTTCGACATCGTCGTCGCCAATGCCGGCATGTCCGGCAGTGCCCCGGCGCAGCGGACCTCGCTGGCAGACTGGCAGCGCACGCTCGACGTCAACCTGACCGGTGCGTTCCTGACGATGAAGCCGGCGTTGGCCGGCATGGCGGTGCGCAAGGCTGGCCGTCTCATCTTCGTCGCTTCCACCGCCGGACTGAAAGGTTATCCCTATGTCGCAGCTTACGTTGCCGCCAAGCATGGCGTCGTCGGCCTGATGCGGGCACTCGCCGTCGAGACCGCCAAGTCCGGCATAACAGTGAATGCCGTGTGCCCAGGGTTTGTCGAAACCGAGATGCTGGAGAGCGCCGTCCAGCGCATCGTCCAAACGACCGGCCGCTCGTCCGAGCAGGCACGGACAAGCCTAGCCGCGAGCAACCCGCAAGGCCGCTTCATCCAGCCGGAAGAAATTGCGGCCGCGGTACTTTATCTGTGTAGCGACGCCGCCCGGTCGATCACCGGGCAGACGATTTCGATCTCCGGAGGTGAGACATGGTAGCCGGTCCCCTGCCCGCCCCGTCCGGACCCGGCAAGGACCGCCTGCGGCTGTGGATACGCCTGCTGCGCGCCTCGCGCACCATCGAGGCCGAGCTGCGCGAACGCCTGCGGCAAGAGTTCAACACAACGCTGCCACGCTTCGACGTGATGGCCGCGCTCTACAGGGCGCCGGAGGGCATGCTGATGAGCGATCTTTCGCGCTTCCTGTTGGTGTCCAACGGCAATGTCACCGGCATCATCGACCGGCTGGTCTCGGAAGGGTTGGTGATGCGAGCCCGACGCAATGGCGACCGCCGCACCTCGATGGTGCGGCTGACCGAAGAAGGGTCGAAGACTTTCGCCGTGATCGCCGCCGCGCATGAGAAATGGGTCGGCGAATTGCTGGGCAATGTGAGCGAGGACGAGGCGCGCCGGCTGACCGGCATGCTGACCTCCTTCCGCAGCAATTGGGAGGGACGGGAATGACGAAGATGGCTGGCCGCAAGCCGAAGCATTTCCTCTGGCAGGTCGAAGGCAAGGTCGCAAAGATCCGGCTCGATCGGCCGGAGCGCAAGAACCCGTTGACCTTCGACAGCTATGCCGAATTGCGCGACATTTTTCGCGATCTCGTCTATGCCGACGATGTCGATGCGGTGGTGTTCCTTCCCAATGGCGGCAATTTCTGCTCGGGCGGCGATGTCCACGACATCATCGGCCCGCTGGTCGAGATGGATATGAAGGCGCTGCTCGCCTTCACCCGCATGACCGGCGATTTCGTCAAGGCGATGCTGAATTGCGGCAAGCCGATTATCGCGGCGGTCGACGGCGTGGCGGTTGGCGCCGGCGCGATTATCGCCATGGCTTCCGATATCCGCATCGCCACACCTCAAGCCAAGACGGCATTCCTGTTCACCCGCGTCGGCCTTGCCGGCTGTGACATGGGCGCCTGCGCGATCCTGCCACGCATCATTGGCCAGGGTCGCGCCGCCGAGCTGCTCTATACCGGCCGCACGATGAGCGCCGAGGAAGGCGAGCGCTGGGGCTTCTACAACCGGCTGGTCGATGCCGCAACGCTCGAGGCCGACGCGCTCGACATGGCTGCGCGCATCGTTTCCGGCCCGACCTTCGCCCATGGCATGACCAAGACGCAGCTGAACCAGGAATGGTCGATGGGGCTTGACCAGGCGATCGAAGCGGAAGCGCAGGCGCAGGCGATCTGCATGCAGACCCGTGACTTCGAGCGGGCGTACACGGCTTTCGTGGCCAAGGAGAAGCCGGTGTTCGAGGGGGATTGAGGATGATCGTTTCCGTGGAGACGTTGGCGGGACAGCGCCCCCCTCTGGCCTGCCGGCCATCTCCCCCTCAAGGGGGGAGATCGAATGTCGCTGCGGCCTTCGCCAATCGCCACCGCCGCAAGATGGGAGCCGACGCCGGAGCTGCCAATTTCCCCCCTAGAGGGGGAGATGTCCGGCAGGACAGAGGGGGGCGCCGTGGAGCGCCAGGGCCGGAGAACTGTGGAGGCAGCAATGCCTGACCGTTCCTTCCTCTCCTGGCCGTTCTTCGAGGACAATCACCGCGAGCTGGCAGAGCGGCTGGAGGCATGGTGCGCCAAGAACCTGCCGGTCGCGCATGACGATGTCGACGCGGCCTGCCGCGAGCTGGTGGCCAAGCTCGGCAAGGACGGCTGGCTGAAGCCGACGGCGCTCGACACCGACAACCCCTCACCGCTCGACGTGCGCACGCTCTGCCTCACACGCGAGACGCTGGCCCGGCATGACGGGCTGGCCGATTTCGCCTTCGCCATGCAAGGGCTCGGCACCGGTGCGCTCAGCCTGTTCGGCACGCAAGACCAGCAGCGCTGGCTGGCGAAGACACGGGCTGGCAAGGCGATTTCGGCTTTCGCGCTGTCGGAGCCGCGTTCTGGCTCGGACGTTGCCAACATGGAAATGACAGCCACGCGTGACCGCGACAGCTATCTCTTGTCCGGCGAAAAGACCTGGATCTCCAACGGCGGTATCGCTGACTTTTATGTTGTCTTTGCCCGTACCGGCGAGGTGCCCGGCGCCAAGGGGCTTTCCGCCTTTGTCGTGCCTTCCGAAACCGAGGGACTGATCGTCGCCGAGCGGCTGGAAGTGATCGCGCCGCACCCGCTCGCCCGGCTATCCTTTGACAACGCACGCGTTCCAGCCTCGGCGCTGGTCGGCAAACCCGGTGACGGTTTTCGCATCGCCATGTCCGTGCTCGATGTGTTCCGTTCGACTGTCGGCGCAGCGGCGCTCGGCTTTGCCCGGCGCGCGCTGGACGAAAGCATCAAAAGAGTGGCCGAGCGCAGGCTGTTCGGTGCGCCGATGGCCGAGCTGCAGATGGTGCAGGGCCACATCGCCGACATGGCGCTGGATGTCGATGCCGCCGCCTTGCTGGTCTACCGCGCCGCTTGGACCAAGGACATGGGGGCCGCTCGGGTTACCCGCGAAGCCGCCATGGCCAAGCTGTTCGCTACCGACAAAGCGCAAGCGGTGATCGACAAGGCTGTGCAGCTGCATGGCGGCGACGGCGTCCGCAGGGGCCATATCGTTGAAAGCCTGTATCGCGAGATCCGGGCGCTGCGCATCTACGAGGGGGCGTCGGACGTGCAGAAGGTGGTGATTGCGCGACAGGTATTGGGAGCGGCCTGAGACCGGAGTTTATGTGGAAGAATTGATTGTCTTCGAGTTTTGAGCGACCGGATTTGAGCATTGGGAGGCTTTGATATGCACACCATCCTGCAGCCGGAAGGCTGGGCGAAACCCGTCGGCTACGCCAATGGCGTCGCCGCGCGTGGGCAGCTTGTCTTCGTCGGCGGGCAGGTCGGCTGGAACGGGCAGGGCCGCTTCGAGACAGATGATTTTGTCGGCCAGGTGCGGCAGACGCTGGCCAATATTGTTGCTGTGCTCGCCGAGGCCGGCGCCAAGCCGGAGCATATCACCTCGATGACCTGGTACTTTACCGACAAGGCAGAATATTTGGCCAATCTCAGGGGGATCGGCGAGGTCTATCGCGAGGTGATCGGCCGGCATTTTCCGGCGATGGCCGCCATGCAGGTGATGGCGCTGGTCGAGGATCGCGCCAAGGTTGAGATCCAGGCCACGGCGGTTATTCCGGACTGACGGCAACATGCGCAATTTTTTAAGCTTAAAACTTTCGCCTTGAAAAGCGCGGTACTTTGGATAGCATCCGATGTCTTGCGACTGCCGTGCCGGGAGGGCTTTCCGGCAGTCCGGTCACTTGGCGCATCAAAACCGTGCGGGGCCAAACCCGCCCGATCACAACCAGAGGGAACGAAAATGAACTTCACCCGTCGCAACCTGCTTCTTGTTGCTGCCGCTATCGGCATCGCCGGCGGCCCGGCCTATGCCGAAGGCACGCTGAATGTCGGCGCCTATCCGACCAATCCGCCTTTTGAATACAAGAACGAGAGCGGCACATTCGAGGGTTTCGAAGTCGACATCATCAACGAAGCGGCAAAGCGTATCGGCATGACCACTGATATCGCCGACCTCGGTTTCCAGGCGCTGTTCGCCGCCACCACCTCGAAGCGCATCGACGTCGCCATCTCGTCGATCACCATCACGCCGGAGCGGCTGAAGTCGCAGTCGTTCACGCAGCCCTACTATGATTCCGACATGGGCATCGCCGCGAAGGCCGACAGCCCAATCAAGGCCGAGGCCGACCTCAAGGGCAAGATCGTCGGCGTGCTGTCCGGCTCGACCGGCGAAGCCTGGGTCAAGGCGCACCAGGAAGCGGACGGGTTCAGTGACGTCAAGGGCTACGACACCCAGCAGAATTTGCTGCTCGATCTCGGGTCAGGCCGCGTCGATGCGGTGGTCAGCGATATTCCGGGCCTGGAATATTCCTTCACCAAGATGAAGGATCTGGCGGTAAAAGAGCGCATCAAGACCGGCGAGCAGTACGGCCTGATGATGACCAAGGACCACCCGCTGCTCGGCAAGCTGAACGACGCGCTGACCGCGATGAAGACGGACGGCACGCTGGCCGCGATCCACAAGAAGTGGTTCGGCAGCGACGCACCGGCCGATTCCTCGACCGTCAAGGAAATGCCTATGCCGAAGGCCTGAACGGCAGTTCGCGCTTAAATGTCGTGCCGGCTTTCGTGCCGGCACGATTTCGGATTTCGGGCTCGGGCTCGAGCGTCGCGGGACGCCAAACGTTTCGGGAATGCTGCGATGTCGCTGCTGGACACCTTCTTCAACGCCGACGTCATGGTCTCCAGCCTGCCGGCGCTGCTGCGCGGCTTCCTGAACACGCTGCTGCTCGGAATCATGAGCATCGGCATCGGTATTCCCGTCGGCCTCGCGGTCAGCCTGGTGCGGCTCTATGCGCCAAAGCCGCTTCGGCTGCTGGCTGTCGGCTACATCGACATTTTCCGGGCGATGCCGGTGCTGGTCGTGCTGATCCTGATCTACTATGCGCTGCCGTTCCTCGGCATTCGCCTGTCATCGTGGACGTCCGCGGTGATGGCCTTCGCCATCATCATGGCGGCCTATTCGGCCGAGGTGTTCCGCTCCGGCATAGAAAGCATTCCGCGCGGCCAGTTCGAGGCGGCGCAGGCACTCGGCCTGCCGTTCTTGCTGACCCTGCGCAAGGTGGTACTGCCGCAGGCGATCCGCGTCGTCATTCCACCGATGACCAGCAATTGCGTTTCGATGTTCAAGGACACCTCGCTCGCCTCCACGGTAGCATTGCCTGAACTGCTGAAGGAAGCGACCAATGCGCAATCGCTCTATGCCAATCCTTCACCGCTGATCGGCGCGGCGCTGGTCTACCTGATCTTTCTCTGGCCGATGGTCCGTCTCGTCAGCCTCCTGGAACGCCGCTTCCAGACCGAAAAGACCCGCTGAGGGCGCGAACGATTTCCATCGGCCAATTCTCCTAAATATCAACTTTCCTATCCGTTAGGCACTTCGCAGGAGACGACCTTGAACCAGCATCAGATTTCGAAAACCGGCGATGCCGCAGCGTTCCCGGTCGAGACGATCCGCGCGATGTTTCCCGCCTTGCAGAAGGCGGGCGACTTCGTCTTCATGGACAACGCCGCCGGCGCGCAGATCCCGCAAAGCGTGCTCGATGCGGTCACCAACCATTTGGTCGCGCATAATGTGCAGCGCGGCGGCCGCTATGGCCGCAGCGTCACCGTCGACCAAGCCGTCGCCGGCGCGCGCGAAAGCGTGGCCTTGCTGATCAACGCCGCCAACCCGGCGGAGATCTGTTTCGGCATGAACGCCACTTCGTTCATCCGCCTGGTCAGCCTCGGCATCGGCCAGATGCTTTCTGAGCGCCCAAACGGGGACCGTGACGAGATCGTCATCACCGACATGGATCACGACGCCAATATCGCGACGTGGCTGGCGCTGGCGCCCGCCGGCGCCAAGTTCAAATGGTGGCGGATGCGCGATGACGGCAATCTGCATGCCGATGATTTGCGCCCGCTGGTCTCCGAGCGCACCCGGCTCGTCGCCTGCACGGTGACGGCGCATTCGATCGGCTCGATTGTCGACGTTGCCTCCGCGGCTGGGATCGCACATGCGGCTGGCGCCGAAGTGTTCCTCGACTGCGTGCATTATGGGCCGCACGGATTGATCGATGTGCAGGCCTGGGACTGCGACTATCTGGTCTGCTCCGGCTACAAGAATTTCTCGCCGCATATGGGCTTCCTGTGGGGCCGCTTCGAAACGTTGAAGCGCCTGCCGACCTTCCGCGAGGATTTCATCCCCGACGAGCCGCCTTACAAGATCGAGGCCGGTACCTTCATCTACGAGAACGTCTCCGGCATGGATGCCGCGGTGCGCTACCTCGAATCGATCGGCCGCAATTTCGCTCCAGCCAATAACCGGTCGCGCCGCGACAACATCGTCGCCGGTATGAATGCCATCCGCGACTACGAGCAGGTGCTGGCGCGCGAAATGCTGGCGGTGCTCAAAGATTGCGGCGCGACGATCTACGGCGTGGCCGAAGAGGCACGCCTCAGCGAGCGCGTGCCGACTTTCTGCTTCAACATCGGCACGCTGTCGCCGCAGAGGATCGTCGAGGAGATGGCCGAGATGCAGATCGGCATCCGCGACGGCCACATGTATGCGCCGCGCCTGATGAAGCGGCTCAATCTCAGCATGGACAGCGGCGCCGTGCGTGCCTCGCTGGTGCATTACAATACGATCGAGGAAGTCCGGCGCTTCGGCGAGGCGCTGCGCACCATCATCGCCCGCCTGTCCTGATCGGGCTGGCCGGCGGCGCCGGCGCGATTCTCGTGGAGCGCGAAGGCCGTCGCACCCGGGTTCTCCAAGCCGGGGCGCAATTGCATGCTTGGGATCAAGTAATCGCCGCCATTCTGCTGCCGATAGGGAATGGGCCGGATTGTCTCGAGCGTCCGCATCCTCTCGCGCAGTCGCTCCGCGACAGGCTCGAAATCGGCCTCCCCGAAACGGTCCACCCTGTAGACCACGAACGGCGGAAGCACGTCGTAGCCCGGATAGTAGAGAATCCCGTGATTGATCGGGAACAGCAGGTCGTCGATCGGGCCGTTGACGCCGCGGGCGGAATAATGCTCCTCCCAGCCGCCGGTGGTCACGATCAGCATTGCGCGCTTGCCGGCGAGCGTTCCCTCACCAAAGCGGTCACCCCACCGCTTGTCGCTGTGCTCGCCAACGCCATAGGCGAAGCCGTAGGCGTACACCCGATCGACCCAGCCCTTGAGGATCGCCGGCATGGCGTACCACCACAGCGGGAACTGGAGGATCAGGGTGTCGGCCCATAGCAGCTTGTCGATCTCGGCTTTGACGTCATCGGTCAGAGTGTTGGTCGCAAAGGCCTTTTTGGAGGCGCCGGCCGGCAGGAAGCGCGCTTCGGGCGGCCACGACGGAAAGTCGGCACGGTCCACCTCGGCTTTCCAGCCATCGGCGTAGAGGTCAGACACCCGCACCTCGTGGCCCTGGGCCTCGAGTTCCCTGATGGCGACGTCACGCAACGCGCCGTTGAGCGAACGCGGTTCAGGATGAGCAAAAATAAGCAGGACTTTCATGGGTCTACTCCGAAGAAGGACGATAGACACCAAAGGTAGCCAGCCGTGGGCTGCTCCACTATATGTAGGAAATGTATAAGATAATGCCGAATAATGGATAGATCTGACGTCACTCTCGAGCGCATGTGCACCTTCGTTCGCGTCGCCGAGCGCGGCAGCCTCTCGGCGGTGGCGCGCGAGCTCGGAGTTGGGCAGTCGACGGTCACACGGCATTTGCGAGAACTCGAGGAGGCCGTCGGCGTGCCCTTGCTCAGCAGGACCACCCGGCGCGTCACGATGACCGATGAAGGCAGCCGTTACTATGCCGACAGCGTCCAAATCCTGCGCCTCGTTGAGCAGGCCGGCGACGAGGCACGGGGCACGCGCGGCGCGTCGGCCGGCACGATCCGGATATCCTGCACGGCGGCGCTCGGGGTCTTGCATGTCAGCCGGCTGATCTTCGGCTTTCAAGACAGCTATCCCGACATCGGGATCGATCTCAGCCTCACCGACGAGCGCATAGATCTTGTGCGGGAGGGCGTCGACATCGCGCTTCGCCTTGGCCCGCTCACCGACAGCTCAATGAAACTGCGGGCGCTCGGCCAGTCCCGGCGTTTGCTGGTGGCGGCGCCGGCCTATCTGGCGGCGCGGGGCAGACCGGCTGTCCCGCAGGATCTGCCTGGCCATGAAGGCATCCGGATGTCGAACATCGCGGGAAGCGACATGCTCGCCCTGCAGGGGCCAGGCGGCGAACGCCACGCAGTGCCTTTCGCTGGCCGGTTTCGGGTCGATCATGGGCTGGCTGCGCGCGAAGCCCTTGTCGCCGGGCGCGGTATCGCACCCGCCCACCACTGGCTTGTCGACGATCTTCTGGCGGCCGGCCGGCTGGAAGTGGTCCTGCCGGGCTATTTTCCGCCTCCCGTCCCGCTGAGCATGCTGATCGTTCCGGAGCGTGCGGGCATTGCCCGGGTGCGGCTGCTGGTCGACTTTCTCGCCGAGCAGATCTCCGGCATTCCGGGGATTGAGAAGCGGTAGCCGGCCGGCAAACCTTGCCGGATCAGGCGGCCTTCTTCTTCGCCAACCTTGCCTTGATGCTGGCAACGTCGGCACGCGGCGTCGCCGCGAACAGCGTCCTGGTGTAGCTGTGCTTGGGGTCGGCGAATACCTCGTCGCGCGAGCCGTATTCGACCGCTTCGCCGAAGTACATTACCATCACGTCGTCGGCGATGTAGCGCACCACCGACAGGTCGTGGCTAATGAAAACATAGGTCAGCTGAAATTCGTCCTGCAGGTCGGCGAGCAGGTTCAGCACCTGCGCCTGCACCGAAAGATCAAGTGCCGAGACCGGCTCGTCCAGCACCAGGAGGCTGGGGTTGAGCATCAGCGCGCGCGCAATGGCGATCCGCTGGCGCTGGCCGCCCGAAAACATATGCGGGTAGCGATTGTAGTGCTCGGGGCCGAGACCGACCTTCTTCAGCATCTTCATGGCAAGATCGCGCCGCTCGTCGGCCGTGCTGTCGGTGTTGATGAGCAGCGGCTCGCCAAGCACGTCGCCGATCTTCTGGCGTGGATTGAGCGAACCATAGGGGTTCTGGAAGACGATCTGCACCTTGCGGCGCATTTCCTTCGACAGGCCGTCCCTGGCTATGTCTACCTTCTTGCCGTCGATGAAAAGCTCGCCGGAGGTCGCCGGATCGATCAGTGTGATTATGCGAGCGAGTGTTGACTTGCCGCAGCCGCTCTCGCCGACGATGGCCAGCGTCTTGCCCTTGTCGACGCTGAACGAAACACCCTTGACCGCATGAACCGTACGGGAGGGGCGGAAAAGCCCGCCGCCGACATGATAGTCGCGCACGATGTTCTTGCCTTCGACTACCGTCACGCTCATGAGGCGGTTCCTCCTGCGGATCGGGCTGCGACTACAGATGGGGCCGGCTCGAACAGCATGTCGGAAACAGTAGGCAACCGGTCGCCGACGGCATTTTCCGGCAGCGCCGACAGGAGCGCGCGCGTGTAGTTGCTCTTGGGGGACTCGAACAGCGACAGCACGTCGGCCTCTTCCATCTTGCGGCCCTTGTACTGGACGATGACACGGTCGGCGGTCTCGGCAACCACTCCCATATTGTGGGTGATCATGATCAGGCCCATGCCATATTTGGCCTGCAGGCCGACCAGCAGATCGAGGATCTGCTTCTGGATGGTGACGTCGAGGGCCGTGGTTGGCTCGTCGGCGATCAAAAGCTTCGGATTGCAGGCGATGGCAATGGCGATCATGACGCGCTGGCACTGGCCGCCCGACATCTGGTGCGGGAAGGAGCCCAGCCGTTCCTCGGGGTCGGCGATGCCGACGAGCTTCATCAACTCGATGGCGCGCGCCCGGCGCTGGGCGCGGTCCATGCCCATGTGGAAGCGCAGCACCTCCTCGATCTGGAAGCCGACGGTGAAGCACGGGTTGAGGCTGGCGACTGGTTCCTGGAAGATCATCGAAATGTCCTTGCCGACGATCTTGCGCCGCTCGGATGGGCCGAGCTTGAGCAGGTCGATGCCGTCGAAGGCCATGCGGTCGGCCCTCACTGTGGCGGTGTTGGGCAAAAGCCCCATCACCGCCAGCATCGCCACCGATTTGCCGGAACCGGATTCGCCGACGATCGCCAGCACCTCGCGCGGTTCGACCGACAGGTCGATACCTTGTACCGCCATGAATGGTCCGGCGGCGGTGTCGAAGGAAACGGTCAGGTTCTTGATCTCGAGAAGAGGCATTGGATTATGACCTCTTCAGTTTGGGATCGAAGGCATCGCGCAAGCCGTCGCCGATCAGATTGATTGCAAGCACAGTGATCAGGATGGCAAGGCCGGGGAAGGTCACCACCCAAGGCGCGCGCAGGATGAACTCGCGCGCCGAGGCGAGCATCGTGCCCCATTCCGGCGTCGGCGGCTGCGCACCGACACCGAGGAAGCCGAGCGCCGCAGCCTCGAGAATGGCGTTGGAGAAGGACAACGTCGCCTGTACGATCAGCGGCGCCAGGCAGTTCGGCAGGATCGTCCTCACCATCAAGCGAAGATGACCGGCGCCGGCCACCTTGGCGGAGATCACATATTCGCGGTTCTTTTCGGCCATCACGGCGGCGCGGGTGAGACGCGCGAAATGCGGCTGCAGCACCAGCGCGATCGCCAGCATGGCGTTGAACAGGCCGGGGCCGAGGATCGCCACCAGCACCAGCGCCAGAAGCAGCGACGGGAAGGCCAGGATGATATCCATGATGCGCATGATCAGCGTGTCGACCCAGCCGCGGAAATAGCCGGCGAGCACGCCAAGCACGATGCCGCTGGTAAGCGAGAAGACGACGACCACCAAGCCGATGAACAGCGAGAAACGCGCCCCGAAGATCAACCGTGAAAGCATGTCGCGGCCGACCGCATCGGTGCCGAGCAGGAACATCGATTTGCCGCCTTCCTGCCAGGCAGGAGGTGCCAGCAGCGCATCGCGAAACTGCTCGTCGGGCGAATGCGGCGCGACGAACGGCGCAAAGATCGCCACCAGCACCAGCGCCGAAAACACGACAAGGCCGATGACGGCCCCGGTGTTCATCGAGAAGTAGTGCCAGAACTCGGCAAACGCCCTTTGCCTGCCGCCTGTCGGGATGGAGGCAGCGGTGGCTTCGGCGGCGGATTCGTCGGTCATCTCACTGCACCCGGATGCGCGGATTGATGACGGCGTAGAGCACGTCGACGATCAGGTTCACCGCCATGACGATCAGCGCGATGATCAGCAATCCGCTCTGGACGACGACATAGTCGCGCTTGCCGATGGCGTCGATCATCCATTTGCCAATGCCTGGCCAGGAAAAAATGGTTTCGGTCAGAATGGCGCCCGCCATCAACGTGCCGACCTGCAAGCCAATGGTGGTGACCACCGGGATCAGCGCGTTGCGAAAAGCGTGCAGCCCGATGACGCGGCGCGGCGCCAAGCCCTTGGCGCGCGCGGTGCGCACATAGTCCTCGCCCAGCACCTCGAGCATCGCCGAGCGCGTCTGGCGCGCTATGACGGCAAGCGGGATCGTCGCCAGGACGATCGACGGCAGGATCAAATGGCTGACGGCGGATCTGAAAGCGCCGCTCTTGCCGGAGATCAGGCTGTCGATCAGCATGAACCCCGTTGTCGGCTTGAAGAAATACTGCAGGCCGATGCGGCCGGAAACCGGCGTCCAGCCGAGATAGCCTGAGAAAAAGATGATCAGCAGCAATCCCCACCAGAAGATCGGCATTGAATAGCCGGTCAGCGCGACACCCATCGTCGCCTGGTCGAACCACGAGCCGCGCTTGACCGCAGCGAAAATGCCGGCGGGGATGCCAAGCAGAATGGCGATGATCAACGCCACCGTCGCCAGTTCCAGCGTGGCCGGAAACAGCGCCTGGAATTCGCCGAGCACTGGCCGCTTGGTGGCAATGGATATGCCGAAATCGCCGGTCAGGACCCTGCCGATATATTCGAGGTACTGGATGACATAGGGCCGGTTGTAGCCAAACTGCTCGATGAGCTGGGCATAGCGTTCGGGGCTGACGCCACGCTCGCCGGCCAGGGCCAGGATGGGATCGCCAGGCAGAAGCCGGACGAAAGCGAACGCCGCCAGCGATATGCCGAACACGGTCGGGATGATCAAAGCGAGCTTGTGGAGGAGATAACGGAGCATCTTGCTTCATAGAACGGCGGCGCGGGAAGTCCAGCGCCGCCATTCAATTTCTCAGGGCTTATTCGGTGACGTCGACGCCGTCAAACCGATGAATGCCGAGCGGGTCCATAACGAAGCCCGTCACTTTCTTGTTCATCGGCATGAAGACCTTGGAGTGGGCGATGGTCAGCCACGGGGCCTCACGCTTGAACACGGCCTGAGCTTCCTCGTAGATCTTGGTGCGCTCGGCGACGTCGGTCGTCGCCTTGCCCTTCTTCAGCAGGCCTTCGAACTCCTGATTGCACCAGATTGCATAGTTGGACTGGCCGATGGCATCGCAACCGAGCAGGAAAAAGAAGTTGTCCGGATCGCCATTGTCACCGGTCCAGCCCAGCTGGAAGGCGCCGTCGCGATCCTTAGCCTTGCCGCGCTGGCGGTACTCGGTCCATTCGTAGCTGACGATCTCCGCCTTGACGCCGACGGCGGCATAGTCGGCCTGGATCAACTCGGCGACGCGCTGGGCGTTCGGGTTGTAGGGACGGCTGACTGGCATAGCCCAGATCTTCATCGACAGATCCTTGACGCCCGCGTCGGCCAGCATCTTCTTGGCCGCCTCTGGATCATAGGGATCGTCCTTGATGTCCTTGTTGTAGGACCACATGGTCGGCGGGATCGGGTTGATGGCCGGCGCGCCGGCGCCCTGATAGACCGCGTCGATGATCGCCTTCTTGTTCACCGCCATGTTGAGAGCCTTGCGGACCTCGACCTTGTCGAAGGGCGGCTGCGTCGTGTTGTAAGCCATGTAGCCGATATTCAGGCCTTCCTGCTCGTCAACCTTGAGGTTCGTGTCGGCCTGCAGTCCGGCGATGTCGGCCGGCGCCGGGTACGACATGATATCGCACTCGCCGGCCTTGAGCTTCTGCGCGCGCACGGCCGGATCGGGCGTGATGGCGAAGATCAGATCGTCGATCTTCTGGCGGCCGCCATAGTAGCCGTCCCATGCCGCGTAGCGGATGACCGCATCGACCTGATAGTCGACGAACTGGAACGGACCGGTGCCGATCGGTTTCTGGGTGAACTGCTGCCGAGTGCCGGCCTTGTCGAGCTGGTCGGCATATTCCTTGGAGACGATCGAGGCGAAATCCATGCCGAGATCCGGCAGGAAGGCAACCTCGGGCTTGTTCAGCACGAATTTCACGGTCAGATCGTCGACCTTGACGATTTCCTTCAGAAGTTCCGGGAAGCCCATGCCGGCAAAATATTCCCAGCCGGTACCTTCCAGATAGCTAAACCACGGGCTTTCCTTCTTCCACTGGCGTTCGAAAGAAAAGATCACGTCGTCGGCGTTAAGGTCGCGCGTCGGCGTGAAATAGTCGGTCGTCTGGAATTTCACACCCGGGCGAAGCTTGAACGTGTATTCGAGACCGTCGTCGGAAACCGTCCAGCTCTCGGCGAGGCCGGGCGAGATGGTGGTCTTGCCATGCTCGAACTCGACCAGGCGCGAATAGATGGTGCGCGACGAGGCGTCGAAGTCGTTGCCGCCGCTCCATGGTGACGGGTCGAAGCCGGCCGGCGATGCCTCCGAGCAATAGACCAGTTGTTTTGCATTGGCCATGCCGCCGAGGACGCTTGCAGCCAGCAACGCGGCTGCAAAAGTCAGTTTCTTTTTCATTGAGCACTCCCTGATGTTCTTCCAAGCCCCTCTGTCAGGCTCGCGAAGCGCGCATATAAGCACCGTTTTTCTAGCTTTGGAACTCCTCGTTTGCCTAACCCACGGGAAGCAGAAAAAAATTCCGACATGCGGCAAATTGTGGAAAAAACTAGCCGAATCCGCAGATCACGGGTTTGTTAACGACCTCAATTTTTTATTGATCGACGACACAGCAAACTCGCAGATTCGAGCCGTTCGGTTCGCCACCGGTACCAAAAAGATGCCTGTCCGAAAACCGGGCGCGGCGGAGAGGTTTGACGGCAAGTCTTGCCGCACTGCCAGGTGGGCGAGGCTTGCACGGCCGCCGCTAGTGGCAATACATAGATAGATGGACGGCGTGCTGGATTTCCCAGGTTCAGGACATTGCGGCAAACGTGGATACCTTTGTTCGTCAGGGGCGGCGGTGGCGCTCAAGCGTGCCGAAACAATAAGAACGATTGAGGGAGCGACAGGTGGCAAAACCGGCAAAGACAACGACCGCGGCGAAAGCAAAGGCCGAGGCAACATCGAAAGTGGTCAAGCCAAAAGCAGCCGCAACCAAACCGAAGGCTACCGCCAGGCCGGCGGCGAAAACCGCGGCTGGAAAGGCTGCCAAGCCGACAGCCGGCAAGACGGCGCCTGCCGCAAAGTCCGCCGCCGCCAAGCCGGCGGCGAAGGCAGTGCCGACAGCGCCCAAACAGGCGGCAGGTCCAGCCAAGAGATTACCGAAGGCGATCACGTCGCTGGCCGCCGGCCTGCCGGAAAAACCGTGGCTCAAGAGTTACCCAAAGATCGTGCCGGCTGAGATCGGCAACCTGCCCTCCAGCTCGATCGGTGACTTTCTCGTCGCCGCCTGCAAGCAGTTTGCGAATCGGCCGGCCTTCGTCTGCATGGGCAAATCGATCACCTATGCCGACCTCGAGCGACAATCGGCGGCCTTCGGCGCCTATCTGCAATCAAAGGGGCTGCAGAAGGGCGCGCGCGTCGCGGTGATGATGCCGAATGTGCTGCAATATCCAGTGGCGATGATGGCAGTGCTCCGCGCCGGCTATGTCGTGGTGAACATCAATCCGCTCTACACGCCGCGCGAACTGGAGCACCAGCTCAAGGATTCCGGCGCTCAAGCCATTGTCATCCTCGAAAATTTCGCCTGCACCTTGCAGGCGGTGATCGCCAGGACCGCGGTCAAGCATGTCGTGGTCGCCACGATGGGCGACATGCTCGGTGGGCTCAAGGGAACGATCGTCAACTTCGTTGTACGCCGCGTCAAGAAGATGGTGCCGGCATGGTCACTGCCCGGCCATGTCAAATTCAACGCCGCATTGAAGGCCGGCTCCGGCGTGACCTTCAAACCCGCCGAGGTCGTGGCCGACGACATCGCCTTCCTGCAATATACAGGCGGTACGACCGGCATCTCCAAGGGCGCGATGCTTTTGCACAGCAATGTCTTGGCGAACGTCGCGCAGAACGCGCTCTGGGTCGAAGACGCCTACACGGTCAAACCGAAACCGGCGCATATGAACTTCCTCTGCGCGCTGCCGCTCTACCATATCTTTGCGCTCACCGTGAACGCGATGATGGGAATGCAGCAGGGCGCACAGAACGTGCTCATCCCCAACCCGCGCGACATTCCCGGCTTCGTCAAGGAGCTGCAGAAATACCCGATCCACATCTTCCCGGGCCTCAATACGCTGTTCAACGCGCTGCTCAACAATGAGGATTTTCGCAAGCTCGACTTCAAGCCGCTGATCCTGACGCTGGGTGGCGGCATGGCGGTGCAGAAGGGCATCGCCGAGCGTTGGAAGGCGCTGACCGGCTGCCCGATCAGCGAGGCCTACGGACTCTCCGAAACTTCGCCGGGGGCGACCGCCAACAAATTCAGCGACGGAGTCTACACCGGCACGATCGGCCTGCCGCTGCCCTCGACCGAGATCGCCATCCGCGACGACGACGGCAACAATTTGCCGCTCGGCGAAGTCGGCGAAATCTGCATCCGCGGACCGCAGGTGATGGCCGGCTACTGGAACCGGCCGGACGAGACCGCCAAGGTGATGACCAAGGACGGCTTCTTCAAGTCGGGCGACATGGGCTTCATGGACGAGCGCGGCTACACCAAGATCGTCGACCGTAAGAAGGACATGATTCTGGTTTCCGGCTTCAACGTCTATCCGAACGAACTCGAAGAGGTGGTGGCGCAGCATCCGGGCGTGCTCGAAGTGGCGGCGATCGGCGTGCCGGACGAGCACTCGGGTGAAGTGCCAAAGCTGTTCGTCGTCAAGAAGGACCCGGCACTGACCGCCGAAGCGCTGGTGGCTTATTGCAAGGAGAACCTGACCGGCTACAAGCGCCCCAGATACATCGAGTTCCGCACCGAGCTGCCGAAGACGCCGGTCGGCAAAATCCTGCGCCGGGCGTTGCGGGGCTAGGCGCAGCTTGAGACATTGCATCGCCGACGCCCACGCCGTGGATACGGGTACGCGTCCAGACCCGGCAGAGTTCATCCAGGCGAACATGCGGATCGCCGCAGTGCCTGCGATTCCCGAAATCCGGCTTTACACTGCCCATCCCGGAAGCGGGCTCAGGCGGCTTGTCGAGGGGAACCAACACGGCATCGAGGAAGACGGACCTGAACCGGAACCACCGTACTGGGCCTATGTCTGGGCCGGCGGCGCGGTGCTCGCCCGCTACATATTCGACCGGCCGGAGACCGTGGCCGGGCGTCGCGTGCTCGATCTCGGCGCCGGCTCGGGCCTTGTCGGCATCGCGGCGGCGAAAGCCGGAGCCAGCGAGGTCGTCGCGGCCGAAATCGATCGCAATGGCGTGGCCGCTCTCGGCCTCAATGCGACCGCGAACGGCGTCGCTATCATGATCATTGGCGAAGACATCACCGGCGGTCCGCCGCCACCGGTGGACATCGTGGTGGTCGGCGACCTGTTTTACGCCCACGATCTCGCCGGCCGGGTCGTTCCCTTCCTCGAACGCTGCCTTGGAGCCGGCATCGCCGTGCTGATCGGCGATCCTGGCCGCGCCTATCTGCCCCGCTCGCGGCTTCGCCTGCTGGCCGAATACGAGGTGCCGGATGTCGGCGAAGGCAGGAATGCGGCGATGAAACCGAGCGGCGTGTTCTCGTTCGGACCAGCTAGCTGCGAGTCTAGACCGTCTCGCTGACTCGGGCCGCAAGAAAATCGGGCAGATCGGCAACCGAATCCAGAATGATATCGGCGATCTGCGACAGCGATTCACGTGTACCGGTGCCGGACAGCACGCCGATCGCCAGGCCGCAGCCGCCGGCGCGCGCCATTTCCAGATCGTGGCGATTGTCGCCGACGACGGCGATCGCCGTTGGCCTGAGTCCTGTCAGATCCGAGAAGGCAAGGATCGTATCCGGCGCCGGTTTTGGATTGGCCACCGCGTCGTAACCATAGGCGGCTTCGAAAAGCTGCGCGACGCCCAGTGTGACCAGGGTCTTTTCCGCGCCGCTGGTCGAGTCGTTGGTGGCGACGCCAAGCCGGTAGGATTTTCTGTGAAGCAGCCCAAGCGTCTCGACCACACCCGGCAGCGCCACCGCCATTGCCGATCCTTGCGCCGAGGTGATGGCGTTGAAGCGGGCGACGGCAAGCATCTGGTCCTCGTCGGACAGCCGCGGAAACCACAGCTCGACGACGTCCATGTTGGTGCCGGAGGCAAAAATCGAATCCGGCTTGAAGCGCTTGGTGGCGAAGTCGAAGCCCGCCGCCGCAAGCAGCCTGTCTGCTTTCCAGCGATCGCCTTCGGCCGCATCCATCGCCATGAAGTCGGCGATGCCCAGCCATGTCGCGTTGAAATCGACAAGCGTGCCGTCCTTGTCGAACAATATTCCCTTGATGTCCGCCAAGCTTTTCACTCCGGGCCGCGCAAGCGGTGAATGTATTCCACCAGTCCGGCAGTCGAGGCATCCCGCTTTGCGGCATTCTCCTTGCCTTCAACGACGGGCAGCAGGCCGGTCGCCAGTTCCTTGCCGAGCTCGACGCCCCACTGGTCGAAGGAGTTGATGTTGAACAGCGTGCCTTCGACGAAGACGCGGTGCTCGTAGAGTGCAATCAGCCGTCCGAACGTGTGGGGGTCGAGTTTCCTGTAGAGGATCGTCACCGAGGGGCGGTCGCCGGAGAAGACGCGATGCGGAGCAATCCTGTCGACATCGGCGGGCTTCATGCCTTTCGCCAGCATCTGTGCTCGGGCTTCCTCCAGCGTGCGACCCTTCATGAAGGCTTCCGACTGCGCCAGGCAATTGGCGAGCAGAAGGTCGTGGTGATGCTTCAGTTCCGGCTCGTGGCCGACGGCAGCGGCAAGGAATTCGACCGGAATGAAATCGGTGCCCTGATGCAGAAGCTGGAAGAAGGCATGCTGGCCATTGGTGCCGGGCTCGCCCCAGACCAGCGGGCCGGTCGGCATCGTTACAGCGCCGCCGTCCAGGGTGACGCTCTTGCCGTTCGATTCCATGTCGAGCTGCTGCAGATAGGCCGGCAGCCTGGACAGACGCTGATCGTAGGGGATGACGGCGCGAGCGGGGTATTTGCAGATCACGCGGTGCCACCAGCCAATTAGCCCCATCAGCGCCGGCAGGTTCTTCGCCAGCGGCGCAGTGCGGAAATGCTCGTCCATCTCATGGGCGCCGTCGAGAAAGGCGCGAAAATCCTTCGGGCCGATGGCGATCATCACCGGCAGGCCGATCGCACCCCAGACGGAATAACGGCCGCCGACCCAGTCCCAGAAGCCGAAGACGCGGTCGGGCGCGATGCCGAATTTGGCGACCAGGTCGAGCGCCGTCGAGACAGCGGCGAAATGCTTGCCGACTGCTTCCTTGCCGAGCGTCTTCTCGACCCATCCGCGCGCGGTCTCGGCATTGGTCATCGTCTCGACCGTGGTGAAGGTCTTGGAGGCGATGATGAACAGGGTGGTTTCGGCGGAAAGACCCTTCAGTGTGTCGTGAATATGGGCACCGTCGATATTGGATACGTAATGCGAGCGCGGCCCGTCATGATAGGGCGCCAGCGCCAGCGTCGCCATGGCCGGGCCGAGATCGGAGCCGCCGATGCCGATGTTTACGATGTCGGTGATCTTCTTGCCGGTCGCGCCGGCCGCCTTGCCGGAACGCACCGCGTCCGCGAAGGCACCCATCGCGTCGAGTACGGCAAGGACTTCCGCCTTCACGTCCTGGCCGTCGAGCACGATGCCCTTGCCGGTCAGGTTGCGCAGCGCCGTGTGCAGCACGGCGCGGCCTTCGGTGACGTTGATCTTCTTGCCAGCAAACATCGCGTCGCGCCGGCCTTCGAGGTCGGCGGCCTCAGCCAGCTTCTCCAGCAACTCCATCGTCCGCGCATCGACCGCGCATTTCGACCAGTCGAGCAGCAGGTCGCCGTCGCTGGCGGAGAATTTCTCGAAGCGCTGCGGATCGGCAGCGAAAGCCTCGCGCATCGAGCCCGATTTGGCCGCACGATGATCGCGCAATGCGTCGAGCTGCTTTTGAAAGGACGATTGATCCACTGCTTCGCTCCGGTCTCTTGAGATGCATCTTATCAGGCCGGATGTTTCCGGCGCGTGTCGTCGCGGCAAACTATCGGGTCGAATTCCATCTGTTTCAATGCGCAGCGATGCCGCAGCGCAGCGTGGGCCGGCTCAAAGGATCACTGGCATAAATCCCAGCGATCAGAAAAATTGATTGGCGCAACACCTTGTGCCACCGGTACATTCGACTGGTCCAGCCAAGTGAAAAAAGCTGGCCATCGAGGAACATCTCCCATGCCACAGCGAAACGACACGGCCATATGGTCCGGCCTGTTCCGGATTTCGGCGGAATCCGGTCAGACCCTGCAGGCGCAGATCCGCCAGGCGATCGTCGCCGCCATCCTCGACCGGCAGATCGCGGCTTCGATGCCGCTTCCCTCCTGCCGGATTCTTGCCGAAAAACTCGGCGTAGCGCGCGGCACCGTGGTGCTGGCCTTCCAGCAGCTGGTCGACCAGGGCTTCCTGGTGGCGCGCGAGCGCCGCGGCCATTTTGTCAATCCCGAAGTGCTGGCGACGCCGGCCAAACCGCACCAGAAGGCGCCCGACCAGGCCAATGAGATCGACTGGAAGGCCCGCCGGCAGATCGCGGCGAGCGACATGCCACCGCCGGCCAAGCACGACAACTGGATCAAGTCGTCCTACCCCTTCGTCTATGGCCAGTTCGACCCGGCGCTGTTCCCGACCGCCGAATGGCGCGAGTGCAACCGCATGGCGCTGGCGGTGCTCGAAATCCGCAACTGGGCGTCCGACATGGTCGACCGCGACGATCCGCTCCTGATCGAGCAGATCCAGGCACGGCTGCTGCCGCGACGCGGCATCTTCGCCAATCCGGACGAGATCATCGTGACGCTGGGCGCGCAGAACGCGCTTTACATGCTGGCGACGCTGTTGATGACCAAGGGCTCGAAGGTGGCGATGGAGGACCCGGGCTATCCCGATGCACGTTCGATCTTCCGGCTGGCCGGCGCCGACATCCAGCCGGTTCCGGTCGACCACTCCGGCATCGTAACCTCGGCCATTCCCAATGATTCCGGCTTCGTCTTCGTCACGCCCAGCCACCATTGCCCCACCATGGTGCCGCTATCGGCGGAGCGGCGGCAGGATCTTCTGGCGCGCGCCAACCGCTACAACCAGATCATCATCGAGGACGGCTATGACAGCCAGCTCCTGGACGAGGCGCCGCAGCAGGCGCTGAAGAGCCTCGATCGGTCCGGCCGCGTCGTCTACGTCGGCTCGATGTCGAAGACGCTGGCTCCCGGCCTCAGGCTCGGCTACATCGTCGCCTCGGCCGGGCTGATCTCCGAGCTTCGGGCGCTACGCCGTTTCATGCTGCGCCATCCGCCGGCGAACAACCAGCGCGCCGTCGCATTGTTCCTGTCGCTCGGCCATCACGAGGCGCTGGTGCGGCGGCTGTCGAGCGCCTTTGATGAGAGGCGCAAGCGTCTGGTCCATGCGATTTCCGCCTTCCTGCCGGAGTGGCGCTCGACCGATTCGGCCGGCGGCACGTCGCTCTGGCTCGAGGGGCCGCGCGGCACCGATTCGCGCGGGCTGGCGGAGGCCGCAGCCTCGCGCAGCGTCATCATCGAGCCTGGCGACCGCTTCTTCGACCGCACCGAAAAGCCATCGCGTTTCATGCGCTTGGGCATTTCCTCGATCGCGTTGCAGCACATCGAACCCGGCATCCGCGAACTGGCGACGGCAGCTGGACGCAGGCCGGCAGCGGCTTGATCACCCTCCCGACCGGAGCCTGGTGCATGTAGTGCGGCTCCGGTTCTTTAGCTCCTTGGCATATGCGACGGGACCGGCTGGCACATAGGCTGTGCCAATGCCGGCGGCATAGTCGGAGTATAGGGGACGAAGCAGGCTGATGGTGGACCAACCCCGCGCCCGCTCCGCAGCTAAAGTTGGAGTGCCTTCATGCCAGTGGCCCATGAGAAGCAGGACGTGTCCGCAGACCAGCGTTCGCGGCGGTCCGGCGGGCGCGAGGCGCGCCGCGCCATGCGGGCGGCACCGCTCGCCGACGACGTCAAGCCGGTGCGCGCCGGCCTCGAAGGCGGAAGCTACAGCCCGCTCAGCGGCAATGATTGCGAACGTATCCACGAGGCCGTGCTTACTCTTTTGGAGACAGTCGGTTTCGCCAACGCCATCCCCTCCTGCATCGAGGCACTGACCAAGGCCGGCGCGACCCTCAGTGAGGACGGCCGCCTGCGCTTTCCCCGCGGTCTCGTGCTCGACACCATCAAGAAAGCGGCACGGCATTTCACCCTGCACGGCCAGGATCCGAAGCATGACATGGTGATCCAGGGCAAGCGTGTGCATTACGGCACGGCCGGCGCTGCGGTGCATCTTGTCGATGTCGAAAAGCGTGAGTATCGCGAGTCGCTGCTGCAGGACATTTACGATGCCGCGCGCTTGGTCGAAGGGCTCGACAACATCCATTTCTTCCAGCGGCCGATGGTGCCGCGCGACATTCCCGACCCGCTCGATATGGATTTCAACACGCTCTACGCCTGCGTCATGGGCACGTCGAAGCATGTCGGCACCTCGTTTACCGTGCGTGAGAACGTCAAGCCGGCGCTCGACATGCTCTATGCGATCGCCGGCGGCGAAGAGAATTTTCGCGCCCGGCCTTTCGTCTCCAATTCCAACTGCTTCGTCGTGCCGCCGATGAAGTTTGCAGAAGACGCCTGCGGCGTGCTCGAAGCCTGCGTCGAGGGCGGCATTCCGATCCTGCTGCTGTCGGCAGGACAGGCGGGTGCGACGGCACCGGCGGCGATTGCCGGCGCCGTGGTGCAGGCGGTCGCCGAAGTGCTCGTCGGCCTCATCTACGTCAACGCCATCAAGCCAGGCCATCCAGCGATTTTCGGTACCTGGCCGTTCGTCTCGGATCTCCGGACCGGCGCCATGTCGGGCGGTTCGGCCGAGCAGGCGGTGCTGACCGCGGCCTGCGCGCAGATGGCGCAATTTTACGACCTGCCGGGCGGTTCGGCCGCCGGCATGACAGATTCGAAACTGCCTGACATTCAGTCCGGCTACGAAAAGGGCATAACCGACGTGATGGCCGGTCTTGCCGGCCTCAACCTCGTTTATGAATCGGCCGGCATGCACGCCTCGCTGCTCGGCTTTTGCCTTGAGAGCCTGATCATCGACAACGACATGCTCGGCCACTGCCTGCGCTGCGTGCGCGGCATCGAAGTGACGGACGAATCGCTGTCGATCGACACCATTGCCGATGTCTGCCTGAAGGGCCCGGGCCATTATCTCGGCAACGAGCAGACGCTGCGGCTGATGCAGACCGAATATTTCTATCCGGCCGTCGGCGACCGCTTTTCGCCGAAGGAATGGAATGAGAAAGGCAGGCCCGATATCCTGCAGCGGGCGATTATCGAGAAGAAACGCGTGCTTGCCGAACGCTTCCCGCGCCACGTGCCAAAGCCGGTCGACGACAAATTGCGCGCCCGCTTCGGCGATATGATCAAGCTGCCGCGCGGCAGAATGGGCGGCTGAGCGTTACCCGCTCGCCGCCAGCAACAAGACACCGGCCAGCGCCGATCCGGCAAGCGTCGGCAGCATACCGATCTTCAGCTTCAGAATGGCGATCATCGAGGCACAGGAAAGCAGCGCCGCGCGCCAGTCTATCGATGAAAGCACCGGCACGTCCATTCCAAGCCCGACATTGCGCACTTCGCCGAAGATGACGTGCAAGCCAAACCATAGAGCGAGATTCATGATGACGCCGACGACGGCGGCGGTGATCGCACCAAGCGCCGCCGACAGCGCCTTGTTGCCGCGCAGCGCTTCGATGTAAGGCGCGCCAAGGAATATCCATAGGAAACATGGGGTAAACGTCGCCCACAGCGTGAACAGCCCGCCAAACAATCCCGCAAGCAGCGGCGCAAGCAAGCCCGGCTGGCGGAACGCGGCAACGAAGCCGACGAACTGCAAGACCAGGATGAGCGGACCCGGCGTGGTTTCGGCAAGCCCAAGGCCGTCGACCATTTCACCGGGTGCCAGCCAGCCGAAGGACTCGACCGCTGCCTGCGCAACATAGGCAAGCACGGCGTAGGCGCCGCCAAAGGTGACGACCGCCATGACACTGAAGAAGCCACCGATTTGCGTCCAAACGCTGGCAGGGCCGGTGACAGCCCAGACCAGCAGAACAGGCCCCAGCCAGATCGGCAGCCAGATCGCCAAAGTGCGCGGCGCATGCCATCGCGTCGGCCTGACGTGGGTCAGTTCGCCGCGCTCGAACATCAGATCGACCACGCCCTTTATGTCGGGAACATCGCCCTTGCCGTGCGACGCGCCGGAAAAAAATACCGGCGCACTATGGTTGCCGATCCAGCCTGCCAGGCCGGCAAGCAGCACGATCAGCGGAAACGGCACGTTCAACGCGTAGATGGCGATGAAGGCGGCGAGTGCGATCGACACCATGACCGGGTTTTTCAGCGCGCGTCTGCCGATCCGGATCACCGCCTCGATGACAATGGCGAGCACGGTCGCCTTGACTCCGAAAAACAGCGCCGCGACGAGTGGTACATCGCCATAGAGCGCATAGAGGCTGCTCAGGACGAACATGACAAGCGCGCCCGGCACGACGAAGAGAATGCCGGCAACAAGGCCGCCGACCGTTTTGTGCAGCAACCAGCCGATATAGATGGCGAGCTGCTGGGCCTCGGGGCCAGGCAGCAGCATGCAGTAGTTCAACGCATGCAGGAAACGCTGTTCGCCGATCCAGCGCCGTTCCTCGACCAGTTCCTTGTGCATGAGCGCGATCTGCCCGGCCGGGCCGCCAAAGCTGAGCACGCCGATTTTCGCCCAGACCTTCACGGCCTGCCGGAAGCTCGGCACAACCGGCTCCTGGATCTCCGGCGGCTTCTTCGAGAGGACGGCGCTCACGATGGTTTGCCTGCGCCGAGACTGACTGCGCCGGCGGCCGGCCAGTTATGCGTCTCCTCGGTGGCATCGCGGCACCAGCGGAAGAACGCATCGTAAAGCAGCATGCCGGCCTCGAGCTGCTCCAGATCATCGCGAAACATCCGTGACAGGCCAAGCGAGGCGGCCAGGAACCCGGCCGCCTGTGGAACAAGATCGAGGCTCGCAGTATCGGCAGCGCGTATGATCGTGGCCAGGCGATCGAGCGCTTCGGATTTAAGCCCGAACTCCTCGATCATGGTGTCGAAAGTACAGCGTTCGCCGCGATGGCTCCAGAACACGTTCTCGATGTCGAAAGGCACGGCCTGAAAGCGATCGGCGACGGCCGCCACTTCGGCCGGCTCGACGAAGAGAAAGACTGCATGAGGATCGATGAAGCGCCGGATCAGCCAGGGGCAGGCGATGCGATCGACCTTCGGGCGCGTACGCGTCACCCAAACGGTGCGGCCCTTGGCATCGGCGGGCGGTATCTTGTCGGCGTGAACGAGAATGCCCTTGGCATCGCGCCATGCTTCAAACCCGCCGTCGAGCGATTCGGCGGCAATGCCGTCCTGCCGCAGCCATGCGGCCACGCCTTGCGAGAGCTTTTTTCCCTGCTGGCAGACGACTGTCACTTGCCTGCCGGCGAAGTCGGCAGCCCAGTTCGAGACAGTCCTGAAATCACGACGATCCGACCCCGGCAGCAGGCGCGGATCGGCGTTGTAGTCATCATCGATGCGGACGTCGATGATTGCGGGTGCACCCGGCAGCCCAATCAGACGGGACAGTTGCGATACAGTGATAGCGGTTGTTGACGGCATGGCGTCCACCTCCTTGAAAGAGAAGCTTGGACGCGAACGTTGGGCTGACGCCTCACGGGGTCGTCGCGATGCACCCCTTGCGATGATCGTGGATTTGTCACGCCCGCTTGTCAAGCATTTGTCCCTGCTGTCGCAGGGCAATCGCTTTTGACAAATGACCGCATCCAACTCTGTGGCGGGCATTTCTCCCCGTTAGCGGGCTGTTAACGGGGAGAAATGAGGTGACCGCAAAATTGGCGACCTGACGGCCGCCTCATGCGACGGACTCTGGTCAGTGATTGTCCCTCGGCACGCCGCTTGTATGAGCCACATCCTGGTATTTCACCGCCGGCTTCAGCACCATGCCTTCGGAAAACTGGTCGACCATGCCGCGCTGGATTTCCTGCCAGGGCGTCTGGTGCTTCGGATAGTGATAACCACCATTGCTCTGCAGCTCGGCGCGGCGCCGCGTGATCTCGTCGTCGCTGACGAGGATGTCGGCGGTGCCCTTGCGCAGGTCGATGCGGACGCGGTCGCCGGTCTTCAGCAGCGCCAGGCCGCCGCCGATGGCGGCTTCCGGCGAGGCGTTGAGGATCGATGGCGAGCCCGACGTGCCCGACTGGCGACCGTCGCCGATACAGGCTAGCGCGTGGATGCCCTTTTTGATCAGATATGCAGGCGGCTGCATGTTGACGACTTCGGCGCCGCCGGGATAGCCGATCGGGCCGGCGCCACGCATGAACAGGATGGTGTGCTCGTCGATGCCCTGTGCCGGGTCGTCGATGCGGGCGTGATAGTCCTCGGGGCCGTCGAAGACCATGGCGTTGCCCTCGAAAGCTTCGGGGTCCTTCGGGTTCGACAGATAGCGCTCGCGGAATTCGGGCGAGATGCCGCTGGTCTTCATGATCGCCGAATCGAACAGATTGCCCTTGAGGTTGATGAAGCCGGCATTGGCTTTCAGCGGCTCGGCAACCGTGCGGATGACGTCGAGGTTCTCGTTGACGGCGCCGCTACAATTGTCGCCGATGGTCTTGCCATTAGCCGTCATGGCTTCCGGATAGGGCAGCAGGCCGCCCTTCATCAGTTCGGCGACCACGGCCGGCACGCCGCCGGCATGGTGATAGTCTTCGCCGAGATATTCGCCCGTCGGCTGCAGATTGACGATGAGCGGTATGTTGAGGCCGACCTTCTGCCAATCGTCATTGTCGAGCGGCACGCCGAGATGGCGGGCGATGGCGTTGAGGTGGATCGGCGCATTGGTCGAGCCGCCGATCGCCGAGTTGACGACGATGGCGTTCTCGAAGGCCTTACGGGTCATGATGTCGGAGGGCTTCAGATCCTCATGCACCATGTCGACGATGCGCTTTCCGGTCTCGTAGGCGATCTGGCCGCGCTCGCGATAGGGGGCGGGGATAGCGGCCGAGCCCGGCAATTGCATGCCGAGCGCCTCGGCCAGCGAATTCATCGTGGTGGCGGTACCCATCGTGTTGCAATAGCCGGTCGACGGCGCCGAGGAGGCAACGATATCCATGAACTCGTCATAGCCAATCTCGCCGGCCGACAGGCGCTGGCGCGATTCCCAGACGATGGTGCCGGAGCCGGTGCGCTTGCCCTTGTGCCAGCCGTTGAGCATCGGGCCGACCGAAAGCGCGATAGCCGGAATGTTGACGGTGGCCGCGGCCATCAGCATGGCCGGCGTCGTCTTGTCGCAGCCGATGGTGAGCACCACGCCGTCGAGCGGATAGCCGTAGAGCACCTCTACTAGGCTGAGATAGGCAAGGTTGCGGTCAAGTGCAGCCGTCGGCCGCTTGCCGGTTTCCTGGATCGGGTGGCAAGGGAACTCGAAAGGAATGCCACCCATCGAGACGATGCCTTCGCGCACGCGCTTGGCCAGTTCGATGTGATGGCGGTTGCAGGGCGACAGGTCCGAGCCGGTCTGGGCGATGCCGATCAGCGGCTTCCCGGACATCAGTTCGGCCCGCGTCAGCCCGTAGTTCAGGTAGCGTTCCAGATAGAGTGCCGTCATGCCCGGATTGTCGGGATTGTCGAACCACTCCTGCGAGCGAAATTTTTTCTTGTGGGTGGGGGCGCCTGCCATCGTGGTCTCCGTATTTGTATGACAAATCGATATGACAACGCGCGGAAGCAGGCAAGGGGCACGCGCCATCCGAATCCGCACTTTGGTGCGATAGACATACATCTGCCCCCCACGCTAGATGGGATCGCGGTTTCTCAGCCCGCTATCCCGGAAAAGTTGGAGCGTGTCGCCGCGGACCCTACCTGACCCTTCCGGCCACCCTCCCCCTCAAGGGGCCCACTTGGGGGAGGGACATCCGCCTCACTCGAATACGATGCTCGGCACTGCAGCCTCGGCCGCGCCGCGCTCTTCATTGACGCGGTCCCAGACCTTGGCGGCGATGTCGCGATAGATTTTCGCCTCAGCGCCATCCGGCTTGGAGACCACCACCGGCGTGCCGGCATCGGAGCTTTCGCGGATGCCCATCTCGAGCGGCACTTCACCAAGGAAGGTGACACCGAGACGCTCGGCCTCGCGGCGCGCGCCGCCATGGCCGAAGATGTCGTAGCGTTTTCCCGTATCGGGGGCGAGAAAATAGCTCATGTTTTCGACGATACCCAATAGCGGCACGTCGACCTTTCTGAACATGTTGAGGCCTTTGCGCGCATCGATCAGGGCCAGGTCCTGTGGCGTCGAGACGATGACGGCGCCGGCCAGCGGCACCTGTTGGGCCATGGTCAGCTGGGCGTCGCCGGTGCCGGGCGGCATGTCGACGACGAGCACATCGAGCGGTCCCCATTCCACCTCGCGCAGCATCTGCGTCAATGCCGACATCACCATCGGCCCGCGCCAGATCATCGGCGTCTCCTCATCGACGAGGAAGCCCATCGACATGACCTTGAGGCCATAATTCTGCATCGGTTTCAGGATCTTGCCGTCGACGGTCTGCGGCCTGCCACGAATGTTGAGCAGACGCGGCATGGAGGGGCCATAAATATCGGCATCGAGCACGCCGACCCGCAACCCGTTGGCGGCAAGCCCAAGGGCGATATTGACGGCGGTAGTCGACTTGCCGACGCCGCCCTTGCCGGAAGCAACAGCGATGATCGCCTCGATGCCGGGTACGCCGCGCTTGCCCTGGCTGTGTGAGGCCGGCGCCTGGGGCATGGGACGCGCAGGTGCGGCCGGTGGAGCGGGCCTCTGAGCCGGTCTTTGCGGAACCGGCGCCTCCATGCCGCCGCCCTTCTTTTCCGCCGTCAGCGCGACCACGGCGCCGGCGACACCGGGGATCGCCTTGACGACACGTTCGGCCGCCGCACGCAGCGGCTCCATCTCCTGGGCACGGGCAGCGGGAACGGTGATCGAGAAGAACACCTTGGCATCGGCAATGAAAATCTCGGACACCAGGCCGAGGTCGACGATATTGCCGGTGAAATCCGGCCCATTGACCGTTTTCAGGCGCTCGATAACGATTTCCTTGGTCACGTTTTCATGGGCGGCGGGCATGAGTTTTTCCTCTACTTTTCCGCTCCAGATAATGCAGTTCCGGAATAGAACCAAGCGATGGACCAACAGTTGCAGCGGCGTACCGGGGAGGCAGCGAACATATGACGGCATTTCCAGTGGGAGTAGCCGTCGCCAAATCGTCAACGCAGCCTATTTCAATGGACATGGAATGACCGTCAGGGAAGGAGACGAATCATGCTCGCAAACAGCAACGCAACGGCCAATCTCGCTGTGAAGGACCTGGCCAAGGCCAGGGCTTTCTACGAAGGGACGCTCGGCCTCAAAGAGGTGCACAATGAGGGTGGCGAACTGATCGTCTATGAAAGCGGCGATACCGCCATCAACGTGTACCGTTCGAACTTCGCTGGGACCAACAAGGCGACGGCTGTGACCTGGACGGTCGGCGATGAACTCGGCAAAATCGTCGAGGCATTGAAATTGAAGGGCGTGACCTTCGAGCATTACGACATGCCGGGCCTGACGCTGGAGGGTGACGTTCATGTCGGTCAGGGCATGAAGGTCGCATGGTTCAAGGATCCGGACGGCAACATCCTGAACCTCGTGGATAGGTAGATACGGCGCATCGCCTGCCGCGCAGTGCTGCGGTGCTGTCACCATGCCAGGCCGACCGCGAGGTAGGTGAGAGCCGCGATCGCCGCGGTTGCCGGCAGGGTGACGATCCATGCCACCACGATGTTGCCGGCAATGCCCCAGCGAACGGCGGAGACGCGGCGGGCGGCGCCGACGCCAATGATGGCGCCGGTGATCGTGTGCGTGGTCGATACCGGAATTCCGAGCCAGGTGGCGGCGAACAGGGTGATCGCTCCGCCGGTCTCGGCGCAGAAACCCTGCATCGGGTTCAGCCGGGTGATCTTCGAGCCCATTGTGTGGACGATGCGCCAACCGCCGAGCAACGTGCCCAGCGCCAGCGCCGACTGACAGGTGATGACGACCCACAGCGGCACGTAAAAATTCGCGCCGAGCATGCCTTGCGAATAGAGCAGCACGGCGATGATGCCCATGGTCTTCTGCGCGTCGTTGCCGCCATGGCCGAGCGAATAGAGCGAGGCGGAAAAGAACTGCATGACGCGGAACGTGCTGTCGACTGCGAACGGTGTCTGCCGCACGAACAGCCAGGAAACCGCAAGGATCAAGATGAGCGCCAGCAGAAATCCCGCCGCCGGCGATAGTACGATGGCTGCCGTGGTCTTGCCCAATCCGGCCCAGACGATAGCGCCGGTGCCTGCCTTGGCAACGCCGGCGCCGACCAAACCGCCGATCAGTGCGTGTGAGCTGCTGGACGGGATGCCGATGAGCCAGGTGACGATATTCCAGACGATGGCGCCGACAAGTGCTGCGAAGATCACTGCCGGTGTGACGATGCTGGCGTCGATGATGCCGGTTCCCAGCGTCTCCGCCACGTGGAGACCGAAGAACATGAAGGCGATGAAATTGAAGAAGGCCGCCCAGAACACCGCATAATGCGGCCGCAGCACCCGGGTGGAGACGATGGTGGCGATGGAGTTGGCGGCATCGTGCAGGCCGTTAAGGAAATCGAAGAACAGCGCGACGACGACAAGGCCGACCAGCACGGGAAAGGCTATTGCGGCTTCCACTATACGTTCTCGATGACGATGCCGCTGATTTCGTTGGCGACCTCCTCGAAGCGATCGACCACCTTTTCCAGCTCGCCGTAGATCTCGCTGCCGATCAGATAGGCCATCGGATCGCTGCGGCCGTGCCGCTTGAACAGGTCCTTCAGGCCCTGCTCGTGCAGGTCGTCGGCCCGGCCTTCCGCGCGCATGACCTCCTCGGCGATGGCGTTGAGGCGCACCGTATGCGCCCCGACCTCGCCGAGCAGCGGGATCGCCTCGGCCACCAACTTGGCGGCCTCGACGATGACGCCCCCCATTTCCTGCATCAGCGGGTCGAATTCCTTCTTTTCGAACAGCCTTACCGTCTTGACGGTCTTGTGCATCATGTCGATGGCATCATCCATCGACTGGATCAGGTCCTTGATGTCGCCGCGGTCGAAGGGCGTGATAAAGGAGCGGCGCACGGCCAGCAGCACTTCCGCGGTGATCTGATCGGCTTCGTCCTCGAGATCGATGATCGTCTGACCCCAGCGGTCGATGTCGTTGCCCTGCAAAAGCTGCTGCAGTGCCTCGGCGCCAGCGACCACGGTGCGGGAATGCCGCTCGAACAGGTCGAAGAAGCGATCTTCGCGCGGCAAAAGCTTGCGGAACCAGCCCAGCATGTTCGGTCTCCCGTCGTGTCCAGTCCACGACCCCCGTCCCCTCCACGACCCCGTCCCATCCACATAGCGCTGCATGCCATTGCGGGAAACAGTAAGCCGGCTGAAAGATGTGGATGCGGGCGATTGCACAGGCGGCTTGCAGCCGAAGGCGATTTCCCCGACCTTGCGCGCTACGATCGGACACAGCGTCCGTGACAGGCTCCCGACGGCATGATCGACAAGCTGGAATTCTTCATAGCACTTGCCAGGGAAGAACATTTCGGCCGGGCGGCCGAGGTGTGCGGCGTCACCCAACCGACGCTTTCGGCCGGCATCAAGCAGCTGGAGGGCCAGCTCGGCGTGATGCTGGTGCTGCGCGGCTCCCGCTTCCAGGGGCTGACTCCGGAAGGCAAGCAGGTGCTGGTGTGGGCGCGCCGCATCGTCGGCGATAGCAGGACCATGCGCGAGGAGATGCGGGCGGCGCGCCACGGCCTGTCAGGGCGCATCCGCATCGCGGCGATCCCGACGGCGCTGGCCATGGTGGCGCGATTGACGACGCCGTTTCGGGCAAAGCACCCCGGCGTCACCTTCTCGGTGCTGTCGCGGACATCGATCGAGGTGCTGTCGCTGCTCGGCAATTTCGACATCGACGCCGGCATCACCTATCTCGACAACGAGCCGCTCGGACGCGTCACCAGCGTGCCGCTCTACGACGAGCGCTACCAGCTGATCACCGCCGTCGGGAACCCCTATTTCGACCGCGACAAAGTGACATGGGCGGAACTCAGCCAGCTGCCGCTCTGCCTGCTGACACCGGACATGCAGAACCGCCGCATCATCGACCAGCATCTGGCCGAAGCCGGCGTGCAGGTGCGGCCGACTTTGGAATCTAACTCGATGATCGTGCTGTTTTCGCATATCCGCACCGGCAAATGGTCGTCGATCATGCCGCTTAACCTTGCGGAAACGTTCGGCTTTTCCGAGCCGATCCGGGCTATCCCGATCGTCGAGCCGGATGCCAGCCACACCGTCGGGCTGGTGGCGGCGCCGCGCGAACCGCACACGCCACTGGTCTCGGCGCTGTTGGACGAGGCAATGGCGCTGGCGGACGATTTCCGCGCCCGTCGCTAGGCTAGAAAATACAGGTGACCGCGAACGATAGAAAATTTCTATCGAGCAACGGATCGGCTTTATTGATTTGGCGGGTTTCCTCTGATTTCCTAAGCACTTAGCGGAAGACCGCCACGACCAGGGAGGGCGCTGCATGACGATGCAGCCTGCAAGTACCGAGATCGCATCTCGCACGGCGGCGATCATCCAGGAGCTGAAAGGCCTCGAAGGCCCGCTGTTGCCGATACTGCACGGCATACAGGAAGAGTTCGGCTATGTACCGCAGGACGCGCTGCCGGTCATCGCCGAGGCGCTGAACATCTCCAGGGCCGAGGTGCATGGCGTCGTCACCTTCTATCACGATTACCGCAGCCAACCGGCCGGCAGGCATGTGCTGAAGCTCTGCCAGGCGGAAGCCTGTCAGTCGATGGGTTCGGATGCGATTGCCGCCAAGCTCAAATCATTGCTGGGCATCGGTTTCCACGAGACAACCCGCGACGGGTCGGTGACGCTGGAGCCGGTCTATTGCCTCGGCCTTTGCGCCTGCTCGCCGTCGGCGATGCTGGACGGCGAGGTGATCGGGCGGCTCGACGACGAAAAGCTCAATGAAATCGTAGCCGAGGTGCGCTCATGATCCCGCGCATCTATATTCCCGGCGATTCCGGCGCGCTGGCGCTCGGCGCGGAAAAGGTCGCCAAGGCGGTTCGGGCGGAATTGGCCGAGCGCGGCATCGAGGCCAAGATCGTGCGCAACGGCTCGCGCGGTGCCTATTTCCTCGAGCCGACGGTCGAAGTGGCAACAGCCACTGGCCGCGTCGCCTACGGGCCGGTGAAGCCCTCCGACGTCAAAAGCCTGTTCGACTGCGGCTTCCTCACCGGCGGCCACCACAAGCGCTGGCTGGGCGCGCCGGACAAGATCCCGTTCCTGGCCAGGCAGACGCGGCTGACCTTTGCGCGCTGCGGCGTCACCGATCCGCTGTCGCTCGATCATTACAAGGCGCATGGCGGCCTGAAGGGCCTGCAGAATGCAGTGGCGATAACGCCGGCGGACATCGTCAAACAGGTGACCGAGTCCGGGCTGCGCGGTCGTGGCGGCGCCGGCTTCCCGACCGGCATCAAGTGGAAGACGGTGCTCGACACGTCGGCCGACCGCAAATACATCGTCTGCAATGCCGATGAAGGCGATTCCGGCACGTTCGCCGACCGCATGATCATGGAAGGCGACCCCTTCGTGCTGATCGAAGGCATGGCGATCGCCGGCATAGCCACCGGCGCGACCAAGGGCTTCATCTATATCCGCTCCGAATACCCGCATGCGGTGGCGGTGATGCAGAAGGCCGTCGAGATCGCCCGCAAGGCCGGCGTGCTCGGCGTCAATG
Source organism: Mesorhizobium sp. ISC25 (assembly GCF_042295465.1). Taxonomy (NCBI): domain Bacteria; kingdom Pseudomonadati; phylum Pseudomonadota; class Alphaproteobacteria; order Hyphomicrobiales; family Phyllobacteriaceae; genus Mesorhizobium; species Mesorhizobium sp. ISC25. The sequence continues at coordinate 3,697,000 of NZ_CP135441.1, forward strand.
TGCTCGGCTCGCCCAATTCATTCGACATGGAAGTCCGCGTCGGTGCCGGCGCCTATGTCTGCGGCGAGGAGACCGCGCTGCTCGACAGCCTCGAAGGCAAGCGCGGACAGGTGCGGGCCAAGCCGCCGCTGCCGGCGCACAAGGGCCTGTTCGGCAAGCCGACGGTGATCAACAACGTCATCTCGCTGGCCTCGGTGCCGGTGATCATGGACAAGGGCGCCGCCTTCTACAAGGATTTCGGCACGGGCCGTTCGCGCGGCACCATCCCGATCCAGATTGCCGGCAACGTCAAGTATCCCGGCCTCTACGAGGCGGCGTTCGGCATGACGCTGGGTGAGATCGTCGACGATATCGGCGGCGGCACGGCGACGGGGCGTCCGGTCAAGGCGGTGCAAGTGGGTGGCCCGCTCGGCGCCTATTTCCCGCGCGCCCTGTTCGATACGCCGTTCGACTACGAGGCGTTTGCCGCCAAGGACGGGCTGATCGGCCATGCCGGCATCGTCGTTTTCGACGACAGCGCCGACATGCTGAAGCAGGCACGCTTTGCCATGGAATTCTGCGCTATCGAAAGCTGCGGCAAGTGCACGCCGTGCCGCATCGGCTCGACGCGCGGCGTCGAGGTGCTGGACCGACTCGCCCAGAACGTCGAACCGGAAAAGCAGATCGCGCTGGTCACCGACCTTTGCAACACGATGAAGTTCGGCTCGCTTTGCGCTCTCGGCGGCTTCACCCCATATCCAGTGATGAGTGCACTCAACCATTTCCCGGACGACTTTCGGCCGACGCCGGTCGCCGAAGCAGCGGAATAGGAGCGGACAGGCATGAACGCGGCATTCGACATCAAATCGCTGGTCCAGGAAATCGACTACGGCACACCCGCTTCGGAAGCGGAACAGCAGGTGACGCTGACCGTCGACGGCAAGTCGGTGACGGTGCCGGCGGGTACGTCGATCATGCGCGCTTCGATGGAAGCGGGCGTCGAAATCCCGAAATTGTGCGCGACCGACATGCTGGACTCGTTCGGCTCCTGCCGGGTCTGCCTCGTCGAGATCGATGGGCGCGGCGGCACGCCGGCCTCGTGCACGACGCCGGTCGGCGAAGGCATGGTCGTGCATACACAGAGCGACCGGCTAGACGCCATCCGCCGCGGCGTGATGGAACTCTATGTCTCCGACCACCCGGCGGCGTGGGGCGAGAAGGCCGGCACCGGCGCCAGCGAGTTCGACAAGGTCGCCAGGACGGTCGGCCTGACCGAGAACCGCTATGGCGTGGACGGCCGCAACCACGTCCAGCAGGAAAACGGCGTGGCGCCCGGCCATGGCTCGCTGACCATCGACTATATCGCCCGCGATGAATCGAACCCCTATTTCACCTACGATCCGGCGCAGTGCATCGTCTGCTCGCGCTGCGTGCGCGCTTGTGAAGAGGTACAAGGCACGTTTGCGCTGACCATCGAGGGCCGCGGCTTCGAATCCAGGGTCTCGGCCGGCATGCACGAGGCGTTCGTCGATTCCGAATGCGTGTCGTGCGGGGCCTGTGTGCAGGCCTGCCCGACCGATGCGCTGAGGGAAAAGACCGTGCTGGCGAAAGGCGTGCCCGAGCGCTCGACCGTCACCACCTGCGCCTATTGCGGCGTCGGCTGTTCGTTCAAGGCCGAGGTCAAGGGCGACGAGGTCATCCGCATGATGCCCTACAAGGCAGGCAAGGCCAACCACGGCCACTCCTGCGTCAAGGGCCGCTTCGCCTATGGCTATGCGACGCACAAGGACCGGATCCTGAAGCCGATGATCCGCGAGAAGGTCAGCGATCCGTGGCGCGAAGTGTCATGGGAAGAGGCGCTCACGCATACCGCGAATGAATTCCGTCGCATCCAATACCAGTACGGCCGCACCTCGATCGGCGGCATCACCTCGTCGCGCTGCACCAACGAGGAGACCTACCTCGTCCAGAAGCTGGTCCGGCAGGGCTTCCGCAACAACAATGTCGATACCTGCGCCCGCGTCTGCCATTCGCCGACCGGCTATGGCCTCGGCCAGACCTTCGGCACCTCCGCCGGCACGCAGGATTTCGATTCGATCGAGCAGACGGATGTCATCCTGCTGATCGGCGCCAATCCAACGGATGCGCATCCGGTGTTCGCCTCGCGCATGAAAAAGCGCATGCGCCAAGGCGCCAAGCTGATCGTGCTCGATCCGCGCCGTACCGATATCGTGCGCTCGGCCCATGTCGAGGCGCAATTCCATCTGCCGCTGAAGCCGGGCACCAACGTCGCCATGCTGACAGCGCTCGCCCATGTCATCGTCACCGAAGGCCTGTTCGACGAGGCCTTCATCCGCGAGCGCTGCGACTGGGACGAGTTCCAGGATTGGGCATCGTTCGTGGCACTGCCGGAAAACAGCCCGGAGGTCGTCGGCGAGCTTGCCAATGTCGATCCCGACGACATACGCGGTGCAGCCCGGCTCTATGCCCGCGGCGGCAACGGCGCGATCTATTACGGCCTCGGCGTGACCGAGCACAGCCAAGGCTCGACCACCGTCATCGCCATTGCCAACCTCGCAATGGCGACCGGCAATATCGGCCGGCCGGGCGTCGGCGTGAACCCGCTGCGCGGCCAGAACAATGTGCAGGGCTCCTGCGACATGGGCTCGTTCCCGCACGAGCTTCCCGGCTATCGCCACATCTCAGGCGACGCCGTGCGCGCTATCTATGAGAGCCTGTGGGGCGTCAAGCTCGACGAAGAGCCCGGCCTGCGCATCCCCAACATGTTGGACGCAGCCGTCGACGGCTCGTTCAAGGGCCTCTATGTGCAGGGCGAGGACATCCTGCAGTCGGACCCCGACACCAAGCATGTCGCCGCGGGTCTCGCCGCGATGGAATGTGTGGTCGTGCACGACCTCTTCCTCAACGAAACGGCCAACTACGCGCATGTCTTCCTGCCCGGCTCGACCTTCCTCGAGAAGGACGGCACCTTCACCAATGCCGAGCGCCGCATCAACATGGTGCGCAAGGTGATGGAGCCGAAATGCGGCTATGCCGACTGGGAGACGACGCAGGAGCTCGCCAAGGCGCTCGGCCTCGGCTGGAACTACACGCATCCGTCGCAGATCATGGACGAGATCGCCAAGACGACGCCGAGTTTCGCCGGCGTTTCCTTCGACCTTCTCGACCGGGTGGGCTCGGTGCAGTGGCCCTGCAACGAGAAGTCGCCGGAAGGCACGCCGATCATGCATATTGGCGGCTTCGTGCGCGGCAAGGGCAAGTTCATCCGCACCGAATACGTGGCGACCGACGAAAGGACCGGACCGCGCTTCCCGCTGCTGCTGACCACCGGCCGCATCCTGTCGCAATACAATGTCGGCGCGCAGACCAGGCGCACGGAGAACGTCGTTTGGCATAGCGAGGACCGGCTCGAGATCCATCCGCATGACGCCGAAAATCGCGGCCTGCGCGACGGCGACTGGGTGCGGCTGACCAGCCGCTCGGGCGAGACGACGCTGCGCGCGCTGATCACCGAGCGGGTGTCGCCGGGCGTCGTCTATACGACCTTCCACCATCCCGACACCCAGGCAAACGTCATCACCACCGACTTCTCCGACTGGGCGACCAACTGCCCGGAATACAAGGTGACCGCGGTGCAGGTGGGTGCATCCAACGGCCCGTCGGAATGGCAGCGCGACTATGACGAGCAGGCGAAGCAAAGCCGCCGCATCGCGAAGTTGGAAGCGGCGGAGTAGTCCTTGACCGCGCGCCGCAAAGCCATTGCGCAGATCTCGCGGCTGGCGCGCCGCGCCGGCGGCACCGCGGCCGCCAACCGCATGGTGCCGGAAGAGACGCCGGTAGCATTCTCCTTTGCCGGCACCACGCATGCGGTGATGATGGCAAGCCCGGCTGATTTCGAGGATTTCGCGCTCGGCTTCTCGCTGACCGAAGGCATCATTGCCTCGCCAGATGAAATCGAAGCGATCGAGGTCGAGGATCACGGCGCCGGCATCGATATCCAGATCAGGCTGAAGGACAGCGCCAACACCCGCTTCGAGGCGCGTCGCAGACGGCTGGCCGGCCCGGTCGGCTGCGGGCTGTGCGGCATCGAATCGATCGAGGAAGCAATGCGCTCGGTCGATCCGGTCGGCGCGTCAACACTTACGCTTCAGGCCGACGACATCGTTCGCTCGGTCAAGCTTTTGTCGAAAGTGCAGCCGCTGCACGCCGAGACCGGCGCGGTCCACGCCGCCGGCTTCTATATGCCCGGCAAGGGCATCGTCATGGCGCGCGAGGATGTCGGCCGTCACAATGCGCTGGACAAGCTGGCCGGCGCGCTGGCCAAAGCCGGTATCGACGGCAGGTCGGGGGCCGTCGTCGTGACGTCGCGCGTTTCGGTCGAGATGGTGCAGAAGACCGCGGCGATCGGTGCTGCCGTCATCATCGCCGTCTCGGCACCGACGGCACTTGCCATCCGCACCGCAGACGACGCCGGCATGACGCTGGTGGCGCTGGTGCGCGGCGATGATTTCGATATTTTCACCCATCCTGACCGCGTGGTTTCCGGAGTTGCCAAGCATGTCGCATGACGAGGGCCACCTCATGAGCACCAGCGAAAAGCTGGTTCGCATGGCCAACCAGATCGCTGCCTTTTTCCACTCCAAGCCGCGCGAGCAAGGCATTGCAGGCGTCGCCGAGCACATCAACAAATTCTGGGAGCCGCGGATGCGCCGGCAATTGTTCGAGATGCTCGACAGCGGCGGCGAAGGCTTCAACGAGCTTGTCGTCGCGGCCGCGCCACACATCAAGCGGCCGGGCGCGCCGGAGGGCGCAGGTTTTAGCGTCGGCGGAGCGAACACCGAGACTGCCGCCGCGTCACAGAAATAGCCGGCGGCGGCCTACATTCACACTCTCTGTAGTTTCATCTGCCGCAAGCTGTGCGCCTCTGCTATGATCCGGCGATAAGAAATCGTCGGGTCGGGCGGACAAACCTCGTGAGGCCGATCGAAACTCGATACGCGCTTAGCGGCGACGTGCGGATCGCCTATCAGGTGGTCGGCCAGGGATCGCTCGATCTGGTGTTCGTGCCGGGTTTCATTTCCAATCTCGACCTGCACTGGGAAAACGAGGGCTACACCCGGCTGTTGGCGTTCCTTGCGGAACACCGCAGTCATACATCATCTCTTATGCAAGGTGGCGGCAGCCGGGGCAGCGCAAGCCTCCAAGATTACGAAGCGAAAAACCCCTACTCGCTCTCACCCTCCAGCGCCGGCACCGACACACCGGCAAGCTCCGCTGCCAGCAGCCGCGCAGCACCGGCGCGCGCGATCCTCAGCATCAGCGCCTTGCGCGTCGCCGCCGCTATGCGGTGCTCGGGCGCATCGCGCAAAATCTCGGCGCCGTAGCCGTCGGAGAGGATGAAGCCGCACTCCTGCGGAAAGATCTCGGAAGGCACGCCGGGATGGGTGGCGAAGAAGAAGCGGTCGGAGTGCAGCCGGTAGTCCGGCCATTTGCGGTCGACCCTGAAATCCTCGATCGAGGATTTGATCTCGATGATCCAGATGTCGCCCTGGCGGGTCAGCGCCACGAGGTCGGCGCGGCGGCCGGTGGCCAGCGACAGTTCGGGCAAGACATGCGCGCCCATCTGTTTGAGCAGCCGCTGCACGCCACGCCTGACCAGCATGGCGCGTTCCGACTGGCGACCGTCGATGAGCGGGTTGAGGGGTAGAGGTGAGATGATCGGCATGGCCGCACCATGCCAGATTTTGTTCACGGTTTGAACCCGGTTTTTGCTGGCGATTATCTGGCTGACAAACCTAATCTGCAAAATACTGTGGAGCGAGCGCTACAAGGCCCGCCCTTCCACAAGGCGGGCCGCTCGCGTTATGAATGCGGTTCTTACTGGTGAGGGGAGCTATGTTTTCGCGAGGCGTCGCGGTTGATCTAATATTCACCGCTGCAGGCCCGATAGTGGTCGCAGCATAATCAAAAAGGTGGCGAAGCATGGTTACTGAGATTGCAAGTTTGACGGTCGACCAGACTAGGCTCAATAGGATGCTCACGCGGGGCGTCGTATTTTCCGTTATTTGGCTCGCCGGTTTCGGGTCTTCTTATGCACTCTACCAGGGGCTTCTGGCGCGACGGATGATAAAAATGAATCCCATGCTTCGGGGAAATGGCCGCGCCTGGTGGTGCATCATTGTGGGAGGGCTTGGGGCCGCAGCCTTATGTGCGATAGTTGGCGCCGGCATTTTCAACGCCATGACACAACCCTAGGTCACACTGTAACACCGCCTGCCGATCCGGTGTTGGGTCATATTGATATGTAGGTCCCATTCAATGAGCGCTTCCGGCGTCATCCTCCCATCGTTGGCCGTCATTCCCGGCCGCAAGTTTGAAGCTTGCTGATTCATATCAAAATGCTCCTGTCCTGTCGCCGGGCCGCACCAGATATGGCAACTCAGATTTGCCATTGTCATCGAACAGGCCTCAACTAACCGGCATCATGCCCTCGAGAGCAATGATCCTGGTCTTTGCGCAGCGTTCGCGGATGGCCTTGAGCCGGCCGTATTCTGGAGAGTCGTACCATGCCAGGAGGGAAGCCATGTCGGGGAATTCGACAATGACAAGGCGATGAGGTTCCCAATCGCCTTCCAGCACTTTGGTGGCTCCGCCGCGAGCGATGTACCTACCCCCGTAGCGGGCTTCGGTTGCAGGCACGTCCCGGCGGTATTCCTCGAAAACGGCGGCGTCGGTTATGTCTACGTCAGCAATGAGATATGCGGCCATTGACCTTACTCCCCTTGGGAAAGGCAATTGAAACAGGTCTATTAGCGGTCCCGCAACTAAGCCAGCGGTACTACGCCTCGGAAACGACTCGCGTTCTCCCGGATTGCGGCGCTTAACTGTCTTGGTGGGGGCAGCTCTGGGAGGAGACGAACCATGCCGATGTATCTCACGCGATTCAGCTACAGGCCCGAAACCTGGGCGCGCTTGATGGACAATCCCGAGGATAGACGCGAGGCTGCCCGTTCCTACATCGAGTCGGTGGGCGGAAAGCTGCACGGGTTCTGGTATGCCTTCGGAGAGTACGATGGCTGGAACCTGTGGGAGGCGCCGGACAATGTGTCGATGGCATCCGTCATGCTCGCAATCGGTGCGGGAGGCGCGCTCAGCTCGTACGAGACCACCGTGCTGTTAAGTGTCGAAGAGACGATGGACGCGCTTGGGAAAGCGAAGTCGATCCGCTATCGCCCACCGGGATCGTGACGGCCGCCCCTGCTTTGCGGAGTGTCGAAGGCTGGGGAACGCTTGCTCTCGAACGGCGCCCGTTCCTACACTTTTGCGCAAAAAATGTCCGCTGCACCCTCTTGGCAGCGCCGGCAGCTTGCGCTTTCAATGTCGGCCACGGGATTTTTTACGAGGAGCACACCATGGACGGAAGATGACGACCGGAAATCGGCGACGCCGGAGGAAATCCGCTCGGCCATCAGAGGCTGGGCGGTGCTTGGGGCAATCATCGTCGCCGTGTTTGGCGCCGCCTACGTCATGATCGATAGTTGAATGGCCGACGATCCTGGTCGCCCCGATGGACTGCCTGAAAAGATCGGCACGGTCCTTGGTGCATTGGTGGTGATCGGCACGTTCGGGCTTCTGGCTTGGACCGTGCTTCGCGGCGTCCTTTATTGAACCCGGCCCGTCAGGATTATCTCCTGCAGCGGCCGCGTCTCAGGCCGATCTCCTCGTAGGAACGGATGGTCTTGGCCGGCAGGCCAGAGCGCTGGGCAGCGTCACCGACATTCATGGTGATTTCCTTGTCTTCCGGTTCCTGTTCTTGGCCCATTGATTTTGCAGCATAATCCTGCGGGGGCTGTTGCCGAAATGCCATAGTCGCAGGTTTACCAGCACGCAAGCCCAAGGATATAGGCATCGCCCGCTTGGCAAGCAAAGCAAATGCCAGCATGAATGAAGATGAAAAAGCGGCCGACTCGAGCCGCTGTTGTTTGGGCAGGGCATCGGACCTTTTCATGCGCATGAAGTCACTTGCAATCGTCGCGGCCCTGGCGCTGTCGACGGCTGTCGCCGGTTGCAGCACCATCGGCTCGCAGATCTTCACCAACAACTACGGCGCGGTGACCGATGCCGGCTATCACCTGCCGCGCATCACGATCGAAAAGGTGCCGTTCAAATACCGCCGGCAGATCGTCGACTACGACACCAGGGAAAAGCCGGGCACCATCATCGTCGATACGCAGAACAAATTCCTCTATTTCGTCATGGGCGACGGCGAGGCGATGCGTTACGGCATCGGCGTCGGCCGTGAGGGTTTCGAATGGCACGGCACCGCCCATATCGCGCTGAAGCGCGAATGGCCGACCTGGACGCCGCCGTCGCAGATGATCAGGCGGCAGCCGGAGCTGGCCAAGTTTGCCGGCGGCATGGAGCCGGGGTTGAAGAATCCGCTCGGCGCCCGCGCCATGTACCTGTTCAACAAGGGCGGCGATATGGGCTATCGCCTGCATGGCAGCCCGGAATGGAATTCGATCGGCAAGGCGATGTCGTCGGGCTGCATCCGGCTGATGAACCAGGACATTATCGACCTCTACGACCGCACCTCGGTCGGCGCCAAGGTCATTGTAATATAAAGCCCTCATACGCGGACCGTCTAGGCAACAACACAGACGTCGCAAACAGAAAACCGGGCCACTTGAGCCCGGTTTTTTGTTGCCTGCGGAAGTTGAAGATGGAACGGCGCGTCAGGAAACCTGTTCGACATGCTGCACTTCCGGCACAAAGTGCCGGAGCAGGTTCTGGATGCCGTGCTTCAGCGTCGCGGTCGAGGACGGGCAGCCGGCGCAGGCGCCCTTCATGTGCAGGAACACGGTGCCGTTCTCGAAACCGCGGAAAGTGATGTCGCCGCCATCCTGGGCGACGGCCGGGCGCACCCGCGTGTCGAGCAGCTCCTTGATGGTGACGACCAGCTCCTCGTCGGCCTTGTCGTAGAATTCGCCGGTCTGGCTGGTCTCGGCGGCGGGGCCGGCCTTGGCCATCACCGGGGCGCCGGACATGAAATGCTCCATGATGGCGCCGAGGATAGCCGGCTTCAGATGCTGCCAGTCGGGGCCGTCTTTGGTCACGGTGATGAAATCATAGCCGAAGAAGACGCCGGTGACGCCGGGGATCTCGAACAGCCGGCCGGCAAGCGGCGAAGCCGTCGCGGCGCTATCGGCATCGCGGAAATCGGCGGTGCCTTCTTGCAGCACTTCCTTGCCGGGCAGGAATTTCAGCGTCGCCGGGTTTGGCGTCGACTCGGTCTGGATGAACATGGCCGTCTCCGTGCCCGTTTCGGGCAGCTAGTTTGGAATAATTCTAATTAGGCTTTATCCGCCCGACATTCAAGCGAAAGGCATCGCGGGGAACGGCTGGCTGGTGGAATGAATTTTCTTCTGTAGCGCCGTGCGTCTTCCTGAAGCGCCAACGATGCCGTTCATGGATGATACTCACCGGCCGTAAGCAACCACTGCATCGCTGCGTTCTTGGACCACTGTAACGGCATGGATCCCAGGGTCTGCGCCGCGTCGCTTCGCTCCTTGCTCCGCCCTGGGATGACGAAAGGAGGGACGCTCCGGCTCATTTTGAACGCCTGCGACTTGCCATCGGCCCACCCGAGAGCCGTATCTCTGACGCCTGCGTTAGCCATAAGCCACCACGCCTTCGTCATCCCAGGGCGAAGCAGGAGCGAAGCGACGTAGCGGAGACCCTGGGATCCATGCCGTGACCTTCGAGCGTCGCGGCGCTGAACGACAGGGTCCTTTTTGGCCCCGCAACATTGGCCCGATCGGTTCGTCGCAGGCCCGCTGAACGTACCCTAGGCCAAGCTGTCGATCTCCTCGTCCGACAGGTTCTGCGGCACCACCGTGACCGGGATAGGAAAGGCGGCGCCCTTGCCGGCGACCGCGCCGACCAGCGGCCCAGGCCCTTCCTTGCCGGCGCCTGCCGCCAGCACCAGGATGGCGATGTCCTGGTCTTCCTCGATCAGCTTGTGGATCTCTTCGGTCGGCTTGCCTTCGCGCACCACCAGCTCCGGCTCGATGCCGAGCTTCTGGCGCACCTTGTTGGCGTAGCTGTCCAGTGCCGCGCGCGCCGTGGCGGTCGCCTCCTCGCGCATGATCTTCTCGACGCCCAGCCAGTGCTGGAAATCATCCGGCTCGATGACATAGAGCAGCACCAGCACGCCGCTCGTGCTTTGCGCCCGCTTCGAGGCGTAGGCGACGGCGCGCTCGCATTCGGGCGTGTCGTCGATGATCGCCAGGAACTTGCGGCGATGACCGGCTTCGCGGCTGAGGCGTTTGGAGACCATATTCACCCTGTTCGATGGTTTCGATCGCAATCTGCCACCGCCGCAGCCCGCCCGCAAGCGACCGGCGGCTGTGGCAATGCTGGTGCAGCCGTTTCAGGTTGGCGCTGCCCCTCATCTGCCTGCCGGCATCTTCTCCCCGTATAGTGACGGGGAGAAGGGGCTGGCCGCAGACTCGGCTCCCTTTCTGCAATGCTGGAGATTGGTGAAATCTTTTGCGAAGGCGTCCTTCTCCCCGTCACTATACGGGGAGAAGTGCCCGGCAGGGCGATGAGGGGCGGCGCCATCGTCGAGAATTAGTCATTCGCAATTCAGCCTTGCAGCAGGCCGATAATGTCGCGCACGGTCTTCATCGTCGCTTCGGCCAATGTGCCGGCACGCTCGCCGCCATCCCGCAACACCGCGTCGACATAGGCGCGGTCATCGGAGATGCGGCGCATCTCGCCGGCGATCGGCGCCAGCTTTTCCACGGCGAGATCGGCCAGCGCCGGTTTGAACACCGAAAACTGCTGGCCGCCGAATTCCTTCAGCACGGCCTCTTTCGAGAGTTCGGCGAGGCCGGCATAGATGCCGACGAGGTTTTCCGCTTCCGGCCGGCCGGCAAGCCCGTCCAGTTCGCCGGGCAAAGCCTCCGGGTCGGTCTTGGCCTTGCGGATCTTCTTCGAGATGGCATCGGCATCGTCGGTCAGGTTGATGCGCGACAGGTCCGACGGGTCCGACTTCGACATCTTTTTCGAACCGTCGCGCAGCGACATGATGCGCGCCGCCGGGCCGCCGATGACCGGCTCGGTCAGCGGGAAATAGCCGTTCACCGTCTCCTCGCCGACCTGCATCTCGACGCCGACGCCAAGCGCTGCGATGCGGTCCGAAAAGTCGTTGTTGAATTTCTGCGCAATGTCGCGGGTCAGCTCCAGATGCTGCTTCTGGTCGTCGCCGACCGGCACGTGGGTGGCGCGGTAGACGAGGATGTCGGCGGCCATCAGGGAGGGATAGGCGAGCAGGCCGAGCGAGGCGTTCTCGCGGTCCTTGCCGGCCTTGTCCTTGAACTGCGTCATGCGGTTCATCCAGCCGATGCGCGCCACGCAGTTGAAGATCCAGGCAAGCTCGGCGTGCTGCATCACCCGCGACTGGTTGAAGACGATGTGCTTGGTCGGATCGATGCCCGAGGCGAGAAACGCCGCGGTGATCGAACGCGTCTGGTCCTGAAGATCCTCATAGACGAGCTGCGCGGTCAGCGAATGCAGGTCGACGACGCAATAGATGCAGTCGGAGGTGTCCTGCAGGGCGACGAATTTCTTGATGGCGCCGAGATAATTGCCGAGATGCAGATTGCCGGTTGGCTGGACGCCGGAAAAGACGAGTGGCTTGAAGGCGGGCTGGTTGAGGTCGGTCATGGTGTTTCCCTGGCTTGTGGAGGGCCGTTTCGCGCGCGGCGAAAGTCTTGCGACGGCGCGCTTATGGACGAGAGCGAGGAGACGATCAAGAGGGGGCGTTGGCCAGGGCACGGGGCTTTGGCTTCGGCCGAACAGAAGGCTGTTTGAGGGGATGGCGCCGATCAGAAACAAAAACCCGCCTCGGCAGGCGGGTCGTTGGAGCCAATTAGCACCATACCAAAATTAGTAGCATAGCTGCCGGCACAAAGCAAGAACAAAATAGCTCGCCTTGGCAATCGCTTCGATTTGGCTAGGCCACATTGACGGACTGATGTAGATAGCTACATAGAATTTGCTACACCGCGGAAGCAAAACAATGACGATCAACATCAACAACAAGGAAGCTGACAGCCTGACGCGGGCTTTTGCCAGGCTTGAAGGTGTCGGCATCACCGAGGCAATCGTGATCGCCATGCGCGAAGCTCTGGAGCGCCGCCGCAATCGCGAGACGCCGCTGGAGACGGCGGCACGGCTCCGGGCTGAATTCGGTATTGAGCTGAGCGAGCAGGCGCGCAAGCCGTTGCCGCGCTCGGTCTACGACGAATTGTCCGGTGAAGACTGATGTTCATCGATGCAGCCGCTATCGTTGCAATACTGAGCAACGAGACCGAAGCCCAGCGCTGCGCGCAGGCGGTCATGAAAGCGTCGGCTCCGTTCACGTCGGCCATCGCGGTTTGGGAAGCCGCGATGGCGCTTTCGCGATCGGAAAAGCTAGCCATCCCGGTCGCCACAAGCCTGGAGATAGTCAGTCGTTTTCTCGAAGAGCGTGGAATCACCTTGCGGGAGCTTCCGCCTCCCTCTGACGCAGCATCTCTGTCTGTCGAGGCAGCGTCGCGGTTTCGCAACAACGCTGGCCGACTGAACATGGCCGACTGTTTCCACTACGCCTGTGCGCGCTACTACGCCGTTCCGATGCTTTCGACGGCGGACGAATTCCGCTTTACGGATCTGGAGACTGTTGCTTGACCGGCTGGGATCCCTTCCGCCCGATATTGCGGCGGATCATGCCGAAATCCGCGCCGCCTGTGGCGAAGGCGGTGACGAAATAAAGCAGCGCCCCGCCGGCGACCAGCGCAAGCAGGGTTACCGTCTTGATCACCAGAGGCGAGCCGGAAGCCAGCCTTGCGGCGAACCAGTGCTCGGCAAAATAGAGCGCCGCGGCCATCACCGCCGCCGACAGCACCAGCCGCGGGATGCGTTTCAAGAGCGGCACGTCGCGGCCCCAATGGCCGCGCCGGATCAGCACGGCGAGCAGCATGAACGCATTGACCCAGCCTGCGACGGCGGAGGCAACGGCAATGCCGGGCGCGCCCATGGTCGGAAACAGCGTCAGCGCCGTCGTAATGTTAACCGCCACCGAGATGGCGGCAAAAATCATCGGCGTGCGCGTGTCCTCGCGGGCGAAATAGCCGGGAGTGAACGCCTTGATCAGCACGAAGGCCGGCAGGCCGAGGCCGAAAATCGCCAGGATTGCCGCGACCGTCGGCGTCGAATTGTTGGCGGCGAAGGCGCCGCGCTCATAGACCAGCCGCACGATCGGCTCGGACATGACCAGCAGGGCGGCCGCCGCCGGCAAGGTCATGAACAGGGTAAACTCGACCGAGCGGTTCTGCAGATTGGCGGCCTCGACCAGATTGCCTGATTTCAGCGCCCGCGACAGTTCCGGCAAAAGCACGATGGCGACGGCGACGCCGACGACGCCCAGCGGCAGCTGGTAAACGCGGTCGGCATAGGCCAGCGACGACACTGCGCTGTCCTGCGCCGACGCGATCGCCGTGCCGATCAGCTGGTTGATCTGGGTGATGCCGCCGGTGATCGCCGCCGGCAGCGCCAGGATCAGCAGCCGCTTGACGTTCGGCGTCATCTTCGGCCGCCGGAAGCCGATCGAGATGCCGGCATGGCGCACCGCCGCCCAGACGATCGCCAGCTGCACCAAGCCGGCCGCCAGCACGCCCCAGGCCAGCCCGAAACCGACGGTGCGGGCGTCCGAACCCTTGTACCAAGCATAGGCAAGCACGGCGATGAGGATGACGTTGAGGAACACCGGCGCAACCGCGGCGGCGAAATAGCGGCGCAGCGAATTCAGCATGCCGGCCATCATGGCGCCGAGCGACATGCAGATCAGGTATGGGAACATGACGGTCGCCAGCGCCACCGTCGTCTCGAATTTTCCCGGCGTGTCGGCAAAGCCCGGCGCCACCAGGTAGCGCACGATCAGCGGCATCGCCAGTTCCATGGCGATGGTCAGCGCCAGAAGCGCCGTGAACAAGACGCCGAACACCTCTTCGGAAAAGCGCTTGGCGCCGTCGGTGCCGTGTGTCTCGATCTCCTTGGCGAACAGCGGCACGAAGGCGGCATTGAAGGCGCCTTCGGCGAACAGCCGGCGAAAGGTGTTGGGGAACTGGAAGGCGGCGTTGAAGGCGTCGGCGATCGGCCCGGTGCCGAGTGCGGCAGCCATCAGCATCTCGCGGCCGAAGCCGAGGGCCCGGCTCATCAGCGTGCCGGAAGCGACCGTGGCGAATTTCTTGACAAGGCTCATGCGCTTGAAGACTGCCTGTGCGATTGGGGCAAATGGAAGGTAACAGTCACTCGGCGGCCGTTTTGGTCTTGCCGCGCTCGGACGCCGTGCCCTCGAGCACCGCGATCAGCCTGTTGCGGATGGTCGCCGTACGCGACGGGCTGTCGATCTTCTGGCCGGTGAGATCGGTGACGTAGAACGTGTCGATGACTTTTTCGCCGAAGGTGGTGATGTGGGCCGAGGCGATGTCGAGCGACAGGTCCGACAACATGCCGGTGATCTCCGACAGAAGGCCCGGCCTGTCCAGCCCCTCGACCTCGATCACCGAGAAACGGTTCGACAGGGTGTTGCGGATCTCGGCGCGTGGCGGGATGCGGAAGACCTTGGCGCCGCGCCGCGGCTTGGTTCGTTTCTCGATCATTTCGGGCAGCCAGCTCTTGCCCGACAGCACGTCCTCGATCAGCCGGCCGACGCGCTCGGCACGGCGGCGCTCGTCCTCGTCGCGGTCGAACTCCCTCGAGATCAGGATGGTGTCGAGCGCCCGACCATCCGAAGTGGTGAAGATCTGCGCGTCGACGATGTTGCCGCCGGCCGCAGCACAGGCGCCGGCAATCACCGAGAGCAGGCGTGGATGGTCCTGCGCCAGCACCGTGATCTCGGTCACCGCCTCGAACTGGTGGGTCTTGACCATTGTGGCCAGCTTCTTGCCGGCATGGTCGGCCTCGCGGATGAATTCGGCATGGCGCACCTGGTCGGGAAGATCGACCGCCAGCAGATAGTTCTCGTAGTGCTGGCCGACATAACGCTTGCGGGCCTTTTCCGGCCAGTCGGCAAGCGCCTCGGCCAATTGTTCGCGCGCCGCCGCCGTCCGCTTGGCGCGCGACACCTCCGAAAACCCGCCGGTCAACAAAAGCTCGGTCTCGTAGTAGAGCGTACGCAGCAACTGGCCCTTCCAGCCGTTCCAGACACCAGGCCCAACACCGCGGATATCGCAGACGGTAAGCACAAGCAGCATCTTCAGCCGTTCGACCGACTGCACGATGGCGGCAAAATCCTCGATCGTCTTGCGGTCGTTGAGATCGCGGGTCTGCGCCGTCATCGACATGACGAGGTGGTTCTCGACCAGCCAGGCGACCGTTTCGGTGTCGGCCGGCGAAAGCCCCATATGCGGGCAGATGCGCCGGGCGATCCTGGCGCCGGCTTGCGAATGGTCCTCCGGCCTGCCCTTGGCGATGTCGTGCAGCAGCACGGCGACATAAAGCGCCTCGCGGCTCTTCTTCAGCCCCGGCATCAGCGCGTGGGAAAGCGGATGGACCTTTTCGCCGTCGCCGCGTTCGATCTCGGCCAGCACGCCGATGCAGCGGATCAAATGCTCGTCCACGGTGTAGTGGTGGTACATCGAGAACTGCATCATGGCGACGATCTTGCCGAAATCCGGGATCAGCTTTGCCAGCAGTCCGGCCTCGTTCATGCGCCGCAGATTGAGCTCGGCGTTACGGTCCGAGGTCAAGATATCGAGGAACAGCCGGTTGGCCTCCTCGTCGCGCCTGAGCGCCTTGCCGACGAGGCCGAGCGAGCGGGTCAAAAGCTTCAGCGCATCGGGGTGGAATTCCAGGCCGTGCTTGTCGGCGAACCAGAACAGCCTGAGCAAGTTGACCGGGTCGCGCTCGAACACTTCGTCGTCGGCGATGTTGATGCGGTGGTTGTCGACGATGAAATCGGCCGTGCCGGCGAGCTTGCGCTTGCGGCGCGAGAAGGTGAGAAAGATGCGGTTGAAGCCCGGCACATGCTTGGCCTGCTCCTCTTCCAGCGCGGCACAGAAGATGCGGGTCAGGTCGCCGACATCCTTGGCGACGAGGAAGTAGTGCTTCATGAAGCGCTCGACTGCCGAGAGGCCGGGATGGGTGGTGTAGCCGAGCCGCTCGGCAATATCGCGCTGGATGTCGAAATGCAGCCGCTCCTCGGCCTTGCCGGTGAGGAAATGCATGTGGCAGCGCACCGCCCACAGGAAGTCCTCAGCCTTCTGGAATTCCCTGTATTCGGCGTCGGTGAAGACGCCCTTGTCGACCAGTTCCTCGCCGGTGCGCACCCGGTAGAAATATTTGGCGATCCAGAACAGCGTCTGCAGGTCGCGCAGGCCGCCCTTGCCGTCCTTGACGTTGGGTTCGACCAGATAGCGGCTCTCGCCGGCCTTGGCGTGGCGCTCGTCGCGTTCGGCTAGCTTGGCCTGGACATATTCGGGGCCGGTGGTGCGCACCACTTCGTGGTCGAAGCGCTGCAGAAGCTCGTCATAGAGCTTTTGCTCGCCCCACAGGAAGCGCGCTTCCAGGATCGAGGTGCGGATGGTGATGTCGGTGCGCGACAGCCTGAGGCATTCGTCGATGTTGCGCGTCGCGTGGCCGACCTTCAGGCCGAGGTCCCACAGCATGTAGAGCATGTATTCGACGATCTGCTCGCCCCACGGCGTCTGCTTGTAGGGCAGCAGGAACAGCAGGTCGATGTCGGACCCCGGCGCCAGCGTGCCGCGGCCATAGCCGCCGACGGCGACGAC
This sequence comes from Mesorhizobium sp. ISC25, assembly GCF_042295465.1. Taxonomy (NCBI): domain Bacteria; kingdom Pseudomonadati; phylum Pseudomonadota; class Alphaproteobacteria; order Hyphomicrobiales; family Phyllobacteriaceae; genus Mesorhizobium; species Mesorhizobium sp. ISC25. The sequence continues at coordinate 3,713,838 of NZ_CP135441.1, forward strand.
CGCCATGCGCTCGGCCGATGACGGGTTTTTCACGCGATAGACATGGGTGGCGGCGAAATCGTAGAGCGCGCGGATGATCTCATCCATCAGATGCGACAGCCGGGCGGCGCAGGCGGTGCCGCTGCCATCGTCCATCAGCATGCGTTCGGCGACCGTGCGGCCGTCGGCGAGCCGGCTTTTGAGAAGCTTGAGAACGCCGCTGCGCGCGGCCTTGCCGGTACCGTCGCCTGCGGTGGCCGCGGTCAGTTCGGTCATCTCGCGGCGCAAGGCTTCGCCGTCGATCAGTTCCTCGAGCTTCAGGGATATTCTTGCCATAAATGCCGTTCGGCCTCGCCGTTTTGGCGGCGTCTATAGCGCGTTTTCGCGGCGCTGGGTATGGGGCGGACGGACGCGTTCTCCACGGCCGCCGACAGGACGATCGTCGGGTGCCCGCAGCCTGTTGGGTTTGGGCTTGGCCGCCAAAAATCGAAATCGGCCCTTGACCTTCCAGTTACTGGAAGCACTACCTCCGCCGTAACATCGAAATACAGGGGCTTTCGGCATGACGCATTCCGATCACCATCATCACGCCCATGGCAGCTGTTGCTCGGCAAAGGGCGCCTCCTCTGCTGCGGACGCCGTCGTCCGCGATCCGGTCTGCGGCATGACCGTCGATCCGGCCGCCGGCAAGCCGACGACCGAGCATGGCGGCCATCGCTATCATTTCTGCAGCGAAAGCTGCCGTTCGAAATTCGTTGCAGAGCCGGAAAAATACCTGACGGCCACCGACCCCGTCTGCGGCATGAGTGTCGACCGCGCCACGGCCAGGCACTTTTTGCGGCACGAGGGCCAGGGTTTCTATTTCTGTTCCGCCGGCTGCAAGGCGAAATTCGAGGCCGAGCCGGCAAAGTATCTCGGCGACGGGCCGGCGCTGCAGGCGATGCCGAAAGGCACGCAATACACCTGCCCGATGCATCCGGAAATCGTCCGCGACAAACCCGGCTCTTGCCCGATCTGCGGCATGGCGCTGGAGCCAATGGGGGTGCCGACCGGCGACGAGGGGCCGAACCCGGAACTGGTCGACTTCACCAGGCGCCTCTGGGTGAGCGCGGTGCTGTCCGTGCCGTTGCTGGTCATCGCCATGGCACCGATGCTCGGCCTGACGTTCGAGGCCTTCATCGACGATCGCGCGAAGGTCTGGCTGGAACTGGCGCTGGCCAGCCCCGTTGTGCTGTGGGCGGCATTCCCGTTCTTCCACCGCGGCTGGGATTCGATCCTCAATCGCAGCCCCAATATGTGGACGCTGATTTCGCTCGGCGTCGGTGCCGCCTATTTCTACAGCGTCGTCGCCACGCTGTTTCCAGGCCTCTTTCCGCACCAGTTCCGTGGCCATGACGGCACCGTGCCGGTCTATTTCGAGGCGGCGGCGGTAATCGTCGCGCTGGTGTTCCTCGGCCAGGTGCTGGAATTGCGTGCCCGCGAGAAAACCGGCTCGGCGATCCGTGCGCTGCTCGACCTGGCGCCGAAGACGGCGCGGCTGATCGGCGCGGACGGTTCCGAAAACGACGTGCCGCTCGATACGGTCAAAGCCGGCGACCGCTTGCGCATCCGCCCCGGTGACGCAGTGCCGGTCGACGGCATTGTGCTCGAAGGACGTTCTTCCGTCGACGAATCGATGATCACGGGCGAGCCGCTGCCGGTCGAAAAGACCGACGGCGACAACCTAACCGGCGGCACGCTCAACAAGAACGGTTCGCTGGTCATGCGCGCCGAAAAGATCGGCGCCGAGACGACGCTGGCGCGCATCGTCGAGCTGGTCGCCAAGGCGCAGCGCTCGCGCGCGCCGATCCAGGGGTTGGCCGACCGCGTCTCGTTCTACTTCGTCCCGTCCGTCGTTCTGGTCGCGATCATTGCGTTTATCGCCTGGGCGACTGTCGGACCGGAACCCAGCCTGGTCTTTGCCATCGTCTCGGCGGTCTCGGTGCTGATTATCGCCTGTCCGTGTGCACTCGGCCTTGCCACGCCGATGTCGATTATGACCGCCACCGGGCGCGGCGCGCATGCCGGCGTGCTGATCAAGGAAGCGGCGGCGCTCGAGCGCTTTGCCTCGGTCGATACGCTGATCGTCGACAAGACGGGAACGCTGACTGAAGGCCGGCCGCGACTGACCGACGTCGTTGCCGCCGAAGGCATGGCGCAAGACGATCTGCTGGCGCTCGCCGCCGGGCTGGAAAAAGGCTCGGAGCATCCGCTGGCCGAGGCTATCGTCGAAGGCGCCCGCGAACGCGGCGTGAAGGTCTCCGACGCGAGCGGTTTCGAGGCTATCACCGGTAAGGGTGTTTCCGGCACGGTTTCGGGACAGAAGGTGGCGCTCGGCAATGCCGCGATGATGGCCGATCTCGGCATCGATACGGCTTCGGTCCTGGCCAGTGCCGAGGCGCTACAGGCCGACGGCAAGACCGCGATGTTCGTCGCTGTCGCAGGCAAGCTCGCCGGCCTCGTTGCCGTCGCCGATCCGATCAAGGCGACGACCGCCGAGGCGATCAAGGCGCTGCATGACAGCGGGCTGAAGATCGTCATGGCGACGGGCGACAATGAGCGCACCGCCAAGGCCATCGCAGCCAAGCTCGGCATCGACGCGGTGCGTGCGGGGCTTTTGCCCGAACAGAAGAACGCGCTGGTCGAGGAGTTGCGCGCCGGCGGTGCCGGCGTCGCCATGGCCGGCGACGGCGTCAACGATGCGCCGGCACTTGCCGCCGCAGATGTCGGCATCGCCATGGGCACAGGCGCCGATGTTGCGGTCGAAAGTGCCGGGATTACCCTGGTCAAAGGCGATCTCAACGGCATCGTCAGGGCGAGGACGCTGGCCCGCGCGACGATCCGCAACATCCGCCAGAACCTGTTTTTCGCTTTCCTCTACAATGTGCTTGGCGTGCCGGTTGCTGCCGGCGTGCTTTATCCGCTTACCGGCACGCTGTTGTCGCCGATGATTGCGGCGGCGGCGATGAGCCTGTCTTCGGTTTCGGTGATAGCCAACGCATTGCGGCTCAGGACGTTGAAACTCTGAGTAAACCTTCCAGATAGACCCTGTTCAAAAAAGGAGACGATGAATGACCTTGGCCAAGAAGATCGTGCTGCTGATGATGGCGGCGGGAATGCTGCTTGCCGTTTTCCTCGAAAGCGTTCCGGCACAAGCCGAGGAGATGAAGCACGACATGGGCGCAATGGGCGCGCAGAGCCCCTCGACCGAGGGCTACAAGGCGGCGATGGACAAGATGCACACCGACATGATGGCAATCGAATATTCCGGCAATGCAGATGTCGATTTCGCCCGCGGCATGATCCCGCACCACCAGGCGGCCATCGACATGGCCAAGATCGAGCTCGCCAATGGCAAGGATCCGGAAATCCGCAAGCTGGCCGAAGCGGTGATCGCCGCGCAGCAAGCCGAGATCAAGCAGATGCAGGACTGGCTGGCCGCCCATCCGGTGAAGTAGCGGTTCACGCTATCAGAGCGAATCCGGGGAAGAGGCTTCACCTGGATTCCCTTGCGCGGCTATGATGCCGCCTGACTGGAGCATGCCATGCCATCGACGATAAGAACGACCACCCTGCCCTGCGGCGAAGCCGTGCCGGTGCTCGGCCAGGGCACCTGGAAGATGGGCGAAGACGGGCGCCGCCGTGGCGACGAGGCCAATGCCCTGAAGCTCGGGCTGGATCTCGGCATGACGCTGATCGACACCGCCGAAATGTATGCCAGCGGCGGTGCCGAGGAGGTGGTGGCCGAGGCCATCGCCGGTCGCCGCGACGAAGTGTTCCTCGTCTCCAAGGTGCTGCCGTCCAATGCCTCGCGCACCGGCGTGAAACGGGCCTGCGAGAATAGCCTGAGGCATCTCGCTACCGACCGCATCGATCTTTATCTGCTGCATTGGCCGGGCAGCGTGCCTTTGATGGAAACGGCAGAGGCGTTCGAAGCGTTGAAGGCAGCCGGCAAGATCCGCCATTGGGGCGTCAGCAATTTCGATACCGGCGAGATGGAAGAGCTGGTCCGATTGCCGGCCGGCGGCAACGTCCAGACCAATCAGGTGCTCTACAATCTGTCGCAGCGCGGCGTCGAGTTCGACCTCGCCCCGTGGAGCCGGCAACGCGGCATGCCGCTGATGGCCTATTCGCCGGTCGATCAGGGGGTATTGGCGCGCAAAGCCAGGCTCGATGCCATCGCCGCTCGCCACGGTGCGACGCCGGCGCAGATCGCGCTTGCCTGGGTGATGGCGCAGGACGGGGTGATCGCGATTCCCAAAGCTAGCCGCGCGGAGCATGTCCGGCAGAATGTCGCGGCGTTGGACATCGAGCTCACGAGCGAAGATTTCGCCGAAATTGACCGCGCCTTCCCGCCGCCGAGGCGGAAATCGGGCTTGGCGATGATTTGAGGGGTGGGCGGAAGGCAAGCCAAAGCAGCGTTCCGTCACACCCCCCTCTGTCCTGCCGGACATCTCCCCCTCAAGGGGGGAGATTGGATCTCGCATCGGCTTTCGCCAACTTCGAACGTCGAAGGAAAAAGCGCTGTAAGCGAAACTGCCAATCTCCCCCCTTGAGGGGGAGATGTCCGGCAGGACAGAGGGGGGCGCCGTAGAGCGCTATCGGACGAGCACTACTTCCCCAGCATCCCCTTCAACCGGTACAGCGCCTCCAGCGCCTCGCGTGGCGTCATCTCGTCGGGGTTGATCGCGCTCAGCGCCGCGCCCAGCCCATCACTCTTCGCCGGCTTCAACGCTTCCCGCTTCGCCGCCACGGAAAACAGCGGCAGGTCGTCGACCAGGCGGTTGGCCTTGCCCGAGACCTCGCCTGCTTCAAGCTGGTGCAGCACTTCCTTGGCCCGGCCGACGACGGCTTCCGGCAGGCCGGCCAGCCGCGCTACCTGGACGCCGTAGGAACGGTCGGCGGCACCCTTGCCGACCTCGTGCAGAAAGACCACGTCGCCCTCCCATTCCTTGACCCGCATGGTGACGTTGGAGAGCCGCGGCAGTTTTCCGGCCAGCGCCGTCATCTCGTGGAAATGCGTGGCGAAGATCGCCCGGCAGCGGTTTTTCTCGTGCAAATATTCGACCGCCGCCCAGGCGATCGACAGGCCGTCGAAGGTGGCGGTGCCGCGGCCGATCTCGTCGAGGATGACCAGTGCGCGTTCGCCGGCCTGGTTGAGGATCGCCGCCGTCTCGACCATCTCGACCATGAAGGTCGAGCGGCCGCGCGCCAGGTCGTCGGAGGCGCCAACCCGCGAAAACAGCCGGTCGACGACGCCGATATGGGCTGATGCGGCCGGCACGAAGGAGCCGGTCTGGGCGAGGATGGCAATCAACGCGTTCTGCCTGAGGAAGGTCGACTTGCCGCCCATATTGGGGCCGGTCAGCAGCCAGATCGCGCCGGCCTTGGCATCGCCTTGCGGCGACAGATCGCAATCATTGGCGACGAACGGGCCTTCGCCGGAACGCCGCCGCGCCTGTTCGACCACCGGATGGCGTCCGCCGGCAATCTCGAAGGCAAGGCTCCCATCGACCAGCGGCCGGCACCAGGCCTCGCTTCCGGAAAGCAAGGCAAGTGCGGCCGAAACGTCGAGCACGGCGAGCGCTTCGGCGCCGGCACGGATCGCGTCGGCCTGGCCGACCACTTCCGCCGTCAGCGCCTCGAAAGCGGCAAGCTCGATCGCCAGCGCCCGGTCGGCGGCGTTGGCGATCTTGGTTTCCAGTTCTGCGAGTTCCGTGGTGGTGAAGCGCATGGCGTTGGCCATGGTCTGGCGATGGATGAAGCGCGCCTTGGCGCCGTCGCTGCCGGTCATCAGCGCATGGTGGTTGGCGGTGACCTCGATGTAATAGCCGAGCACATTGTTGTGCCTGATCTTCAGCGAGCGGATGCCGGTCTCGTCGATCAGCGAGCGCTCCAGCCCGGCGATCACTTTTCGCGACTCGTCGCGCAGTGCCCGCATCTCGTCGAGTTCGGCGTGGTAGCCGGAACGGACGAAGCCGCCGTCGCGCTTGAGCAACGGCAGCTCGTCGCTGAGCGCCTGCGCCAGATGCGCCGCCAGTGCGCCGGGCAGTGCCTTGATAGCTCCCAACGCCGCGGTCAGTTCGCCCGGCAAGGCGGTTTGGCCGAACAGTTCGGCGATGGCGCCGGCCGCTTCGAAACCGGCGCGCAGCGCGCCGAGGTCGCGCGGGCCGCCGCGGTTGAGCGCAAGCCTGGACAGCGCGCGCGGCATGTCGGCGACGCTCTTCAGGCTTGCCCGCACCGCCTGGCAGAGGCGCGTTTCGGAGCGGAAGAACGACACCGAGTCCAGCCTTGCTGCGATTGCCGCCGGGTCGGTCAGCGGCGCCATCAGCCGGTCGGCGAGCAGCCTTGCGCCGCCACCGGTCACCGTGCGGTCGATCGCCTTGAACAGCGACCCTTCGCGGCTGCCGGACAGCGTGCGCAGCAGCTCCAGATTGGCGCGCGTCGCGGGGTCGATGAACAGCGTCGAGCCCTGCTCCTCGCGCTGCGGCCGCGACAGCGGCGGCCGCTCGGCCTTCTGCGTCTTCTCGACATAGGCGATGATGCCCGAGATCGCCGACAGCTCGGCGCGCGAAAACGTGCCGAAACTATCCGGCGTCGCCACCTCGAAGAAGCGGGCGATGCGGCCAGCGGCTGAAGCCGAATCGAACAGCGACGGCGGCTGCGGGCTGGCGACGCGGCCGAGCACGTCGAACACCGGTTTCAGCTCCGGGTCGTAAAACACCGGTTCGGCGACGATCAGCTCGCGCGGATCGACACGGAAGACATCGGCGAGCAGCCGGTCGGCGGTGGTCTCGGCGACGCGGAAGACACCGGTCGAGATCTCGATCCAGGCCAAGGCAAAGGAATGCTCGGCGCCGCCCTTGACCCGTCCCAGCGCCATCAGAAAACTCGATTCCGATGGCGCCAGCAGTTTGTCTTCGGTGATGGTGCCGGGGGTGACCAGCCGCACCACGTCGCGGCGCACCACCGATTTGCCGCCGCGCTTCTTGGCCTCGGCCGGATCCTCGATCTGCTCGCAGACGGCGACGCGGAACCCCTGGCCGATCAGCTTCTGCAGATAATCGTCGGCGGCGTGCACCGGCACGCCGCACATCGGGATGTCGAGCCCCTGGTGCTTGCCGCGCTTGGTCAGCACGATGCCGAGCGCCCGGCTTGCCTTCTCGGCATCGTCGAAGAACAGCTCGTAGAAATCGCCCATGCGATAGAACAGCAGCGAATCCGGGTTCGCCGCCTTGATCTCGATATACTGCTCCATCATCGGCGTCGCCGGCGCGAAGGCCGGGGTGGCGTTGTCGCTTCGAATGGGCGTCTCGTCGTTCAAGAAGCTGCTTCCAAAATTTTGCAAGCCATGCTTGGCGGTTTACAGCGGCGAAGTGTAGCCTTAATCCCGAACCTTCCACAAAAGAAAGCATGCGCACCCATCTCAAGCGGGGCCGTACGGGCGAGGAAACCAAAAGTACCATGGCCAAGAAAACCGAAAGCAACGGGCCTTCCGTCAGCGCCCAGGAGGCATTGGAATTCCATGCCATGGGCCGCCCCGGCAAGCTGGAGATCGTCGCTACAAAACCAATGGCGACGCAGCGCGATCTCAGCCTTGCCTATTCGCCGGGCGTCGCCGTGCCGGTTCTCGCCATCGCCGAGGACCCGAGCCGCGCCTTCGACTACACGGTTCGCGGCAACATGGTCGCCGTCATCTCCAACGGCACCGCCATCCTCGGCCTCGGCAACCTCGGCGCGCTGGCCTCGAAACCGGTGATGGAAGGCAAGGCGGTGCTGTTCAAGCGCTTCGCTGATGTCGATTCCATCGACCTCGAGGTCGACACCGAGGATGCCGAAGAATTCATCAACTGCGTGCGCTTTCTCGGGCCCTCTTTCGGCGGCATCAACCTCGAGGACATCAAGGCGCCGGAATGCTTCATCATCGAGCAGCGGCTGCGCGAGCTGATGGACATCCCGGTCTTCCATGACGACCAGCACGGCACCGCCATCATCTCGGCCGCCGGCCTGATCAACGCGCTGGAAATCACCGGCCGCGACATGAAGACCACGAAAATGGTCTGCAACGGCGCCGGTGCTGCCGGCATCGCCTGCATCGAATTGATGAAGGCGATGGGCTTTGCGCCCGAAAATATCATCCTTTGCGACACCAAGGGCGTCGTCTTCCAGGGCCGCACCGAAGGCATGAACCAGTGGAAGTCGGCGCACGCCGTGAAAACCGGCGCGCGCTCGCTGGCCGAGGCGCTGGACGGCGCCGACGTGTTCCTCGGCCTCTCGGCCAAGGGCACGCTGACCACCAGGATGGTGCAGTCGATGGCCAAAAACCCGATCATCTTCGCCATGGCCAATCCCGACCCCGAGATCACGCCGGAGGAGGTCGCCGAGATCCGCACCGACGCCATCATGGCGACGGGACGGTCCGACTACCCGAACCAGGTCAACAACGTGCTTGGCTTCCCCTACATCTTCCGCGGCGCGCTCGATGTGCGGGCGACCACCATCAACGACGACATGAAGATCGCCGCCGCCCGGGCGCTGGCGGAGCTGGCGCGCCAGGACGTGCCCGACGACGTCGCCGCCGCCTACCAGGGCAACCGGCCGAAATTCGGCCCCAACTACATCATCCCGGTGCCGTTCGATCCGCGGCTGATATCGGCGATCCCGATCGCGGTCGCCAAGGCGGCGATGGACTCCGGCGTCGCGCGCAAGCCGATCCTCGATCTCGATCGCTACGCGCAGGAGCTTTCCGCCCGCCGCGACCCGATCGCTTCGACGCTGCAGCGCATCTACGACCGGGTGCGCCGCCAGCCCAAGCGCATCGTCTTTGCCGAGGGCGAGGAGGAGCAGGTGATGCGCGCCGCCGTCTCCTATGTGAACCAGCGGCTCGGCACCGCCATCCTGCTCGGCCGCGACGACATCATCAAGGAAAACGCCAGGAACGCCGGCATCGACCTCGGCAAGCAAGGCATCGAGATCATCAATGCGCGGCTGTCGCGGCGCAACTCCGTCTACACCGACTATCTCTACGAGCGCATGCAGCGCAAAGGCTTCCTGTTCCGCGACTGCCAGCGGCTGATCAACAACGACCGCAACCATTTCGCCGCCTGCATGGTGGCGCTGGGCGATGCCGACGGCATCGTCACCGGCGTCACCCGCAACTATTCGACGGCGCTCGACGATATCCGCCGCGTCATCGACGCAAGGCCCGGCCACTGCGTCATCGGCGTATCGATCGTGCTCGCGCGGGGTCGCACCGTGCTTGTCGCCGACACCGCCGTGCACGACATGCCGAATGCCGAACAGATCGCCGACATCGCCGAGGAGGCCGCCGGCTTCGCCCGCCGCATGGGCTACGAGCCGAGGCTCGCCATGCTCGCCTATTCGACCTTCGGCCATCCGCAGGGTGAACGCTCCGAGCGCGTCCAGGAAGCGGTGCGCATCCTCGACAAGCGCCGCGTCGATTTCGAGTATGACGGCGAGATGGCCGCCGACGTGGCACTCAACGCCCGCGCCATGGCGCAGTACCCGTTCATCAGGCTGACCGGCCCGGCCAACGTGCTAGTCATGCCGGCCTTCCACTCGGCCTCGATCTCGACCAAGATGCTGCAGGAGCTCGGCGGCTCGACCGTCATCGGCCCGCTGCTGGTCGGCCTGAACAAGCCGGTTCAGATCGTCTCGCTGAACGCCAAGGATTCGGATATCGTGAATATGGCGGCGATTGCGGCGTATAGCGCGGGGGCTTGAGGAGCGGTCTACGGCAGCGCCCTTTCCTTCTCCCCTTGTGGGAGAAGGTGGCCGAGCGAAGCTCGGTCGGATGAGGGTGTTCCAGCTTAGCCCGGCGGCACTCCGTCCAACACCCCTCAACCGTCTCGGCGCTGCACGCCGATCCACCTTCTCCCACAAGGGGAGAAGGAAAGAGGTGCTGCTACAGCAATCCCGCCTGTTCGGCCTCGCGGCGCAGATTCTGCCTTGGCCTTGGGCCGATTTGCTGGATGACCAGTCCGGCCGCTAGCGAGCCGAGATCGCCGCACTGCTTCAGGCTGCGGCCTTGCGTGTAGCCGTAAAGGAAGCCGGCGGCGTAGAGGTCGCCGGCGCCGGTCGTGTCGACCAGTTCGCGGATCCTGGTCGCCTCGATGGTGACGGTCTCGTCGCCGCGGACGATGACCGAGCCCTTTTCCGAGCGGGTGACGGCGGCGATCTTGCAATCCTTGCGGATCTGCGCCAGCGCCTCGTCGAAGGACGCGGTCTGGTAGAGCGACTTGATCTCGTGGCTGTTGGCAAAGACGATATCGACGGTGCCGGAGCGCATCAGGTCGAGGAACTCGTCGCGGTAGCGGTCGACGCAGAACGAGTCCGACAATGTCATCGACACTTCGCGCCCGGCGGCGTGGGCGAGCTTGGCCGTCTGCCGGATCGCTTCCTTGGCGCGCGGCGGGTCCCATAGATAGCCCTCGAAATAGGTGACCGCGGCGCCCGACGCCTTGTCGGCCTCGACGTCCTCCGGGCCGAGCTCGATGCAAGCGCCGAGATAGGTGTTCATCGAGCGCTCGCCGTCCGGCGTGACGAAGATCATCGAGCGCGCCGTCGGCGGTTCGCCGTTGAGCGGCCTGGTGTCGAAGGCGACGCCCTGGGCATGGATGTCATGCGCATAGATTTCGCCGAGCGCGTCGTTGGAGACCTTGCCGAAGAAGGCGGCGCGACCGCCGAAGGAGGCGACGCCCGCCGCCGTGTTGCCGGCGCTGCCGCCCGAGGCTTCAATGGCCGGGCCCATGCGGCTGTAGAGCAGTTCGGCGCGCCTCGTGTCGATCAAATTCATCGCCCCCTTGATGATGCCGTTGGTCTCCAGGAACGCCTCGTCGCACTGGGCGATGATGTCGACGATGGCATTTCCGATACAAAGCACGTCATAGTCCGGCATCAATTCATGTCTCCGCCAAAAAACCACCGGCTTTCTGCCACGCCGGGCGCGGGCGGGTCTAGCGGTTTGATGCGGCTTTGCCTAGTCGCCAATGCGGCGATCCGACGAATGTCGGCATAGCGACCATCGTTGGATGGCGGCCGAAGCATTTCCCGCGTGCCTGGCTTACAAGCAGGGCCGAGATGAGCGATGCCCAGAGGTTCCCGCCGGCCATGTCCATGAAAACCGACACGAGGATCGAGCTGGTGCTGCTCGTCGTATTGGCGGTGCTGTGGGGCGCATCCTACAGCTTCATCAAGATCGGCGTCGCGACGATCCCGCCGGTGACGCTGATCGCCGCGCGAACCCTGATCGCGGGTGGCATCCTGTTCGCCCTGATCCGCTGGCGCGGGCTGGCCTTGCCGGGTGACGCCGCAAGCTGGCGCCGGTTTGCATTCCAGGCATGCCTCAACAGCGTCGTGCCGTTCACGCTGATCGCTTCGGCCGAGCGCTCGCTGGACGCCGGGCTGGCCACGATCCTCAATGCGACCTCGCCGATCTTCACCTTTCTGCTGACCGCCCTCATCACCCGCCACGAACCGGCGACCATGCGCAAGCTGTTCGGCGTCGCGGCGGGAATAGCCGGAATATGCCTCGTTGTCGGCGCCCCGGCGCTAGGCGGCCTCGGACAGCAATTGTTGCCGCAACTTGCCGTGGTCGCGGCGACGATCTGCTATGCAGGCGCTGCCGTTTTCGGCCGCGGCTTCAGGGGGCTCGACCCGATGGTGCCGGCCGCCGGTTCGATGCTCTGCGGCGCCGCGATGCTGATCCCGTTGAGCCTTGCGTTCGACAGGCCATGGACCCTGGCGCCATCGACAGCTTCGGTCCTTGCGCTGCTCGGGCTTTCGGTGTTTTCGACCGCGCTGGCCTTCTCAATCTATTTCCGCCTCCTGCACACACTAGGCTCCGTCGGCACCACCTCGCAGGCCTATCTGCGGGTGCCGATCGGCGTCGCTATCGGAGCCGTGTTCCTTGGCGAAAGCCTTGCCCCGAACGCGTGGTGGGGAATGGCCCTGGTCGTCATCGGCGTGGCGGCCATGACCATTCCCCAGGCGAAGGTCGCGCGCTAGGGCGCTTGCGGCCTGCCCTGTCTCCGCCTATTCCGGAGATATCAGCCACGGGCATGTTTGACAGGGAATTGGAAACGCCGTGATCCTCGATGCCGCCCGCGCCGCCTTGAGCCGGCTGTTCTCGCCCGAATTCCGTTCCGTGTTCGTGAAGACGCTGGGGCTGACCTTGCTGGCGCTGGCGGCGCTGTGGTTCGGGATCAAGGGGCTGTTCGAATGGCTGGCCTGGCCGTGGATCGATGCATGGCTGCCCGCCCTTCCCTCCTGGGCCGGATGGGTGGGCGCCGTCGTCGCCGGCATCGGCCTTGCACTGGGGCTGGCGCTTTTTATCGCGCCGGTGACGGCGATCATTGCCGGCCTGTTCCTCGACGACGTCGCCGAGACGGTCGAGCGCACCGACTATCCCAACGATCCGCCCGGCCGCGCCGTGCCGGCGCTGCGCTCGCTGGTGCTGGCGATCCGCTTCTTCGGCGTCGTCATCCTCGGCAATATCGTCGCCCTGCTGCTTCTGCTGGTGCCGGGCATCAACATCGCCGCTTTCTTCATCGTCAACGGCTATCTGCTCGGGCGCGAGTTCTTCGAGTTCGCCGCCATGCGCTTTCGCCCGGAGGCCGAGGCCAAGGCGCTGCGCAGAAAGCACGCGGTCACCGTGTTCCTGGCCGGGCTGGTCGTCGCGGCCTTCCTCGCCGTGCCGCTGCTCAACCTTTTGACGCCGCTATTCGCCGCCGCCATGATGGTGCATCTGCACAAGGCGATCTCGGCGCGGGAAAGGAGCTAGCGCAGCAGAAAGCCGCGCCCCAGCTCGTCGTCGTCCTCGACGATGAATTCGGCTCGCCCTGAGTAATAGGCGCGGCCGCCGACGCGGGCGATGATGGCGTCATGCGGCCCGGCTGTGGCCGTGCGTACGATCGCACCGGAAAAGCGCGAGCCGGCGATGCTCTCGAAGGTCCGTGCCTGCCCGATCGCGATGTCGCCCTTGGCATGCATGGCCGCCAGCCGCGCGGTGACGCCCGAGCCGGTCGGCGAACGGTCGACCTCGGCCTCGGCGAAAACGCAAATGTTTTTGGTCGGCGTATCGGAGAACGCATCCTGTCCGTCGGTCAGGATTGTGCCGTAGAGAAAGGCGAGATCGGCATGGTCGGGATGCGACAGCGGAAATTCGGCCTTGAGCCTATTGGTCAGCGCCGTCGCTGCATCGACGAAATCGCGCACCCGATTCCTGCCGAATTCCAGCCCGAACTGGCGGCAGTCGGCGAGCGCATAGAAGGCGCCGCCATAGGCGATGTCAAAGCCGACCGCACCATAGCCCGGCAGTTCGATCCGCTGGTCGCGGGCGAACAGAAACGCCGGCACGCTTTCGAAGGACACCGCACCGGCCTTGCCATTCCTTACTTCGACAGAAGCGGAGACCAGCCCGCATGGCGCCTCGATATTGACGGTCGTCAGCGGCTCGCGTGGCGCCACCAGCCGCTCGTCGACGGCGTAGCGGCCGAGCGCGACGATGGCGTGGCCGCACATCGTCGAATAGCCCTCATTGTGCATGAACAGCACCGCGAGGTCGGCGCCCGGCAGGTCGGGCTCCACCAGCAGCGCGCCATACATGTCGTAATGGCCGCGCGGCTCGAACATCAGGATCTTTCTGAGATGATCGAGATGGTCGCGCACATAGGCACGCTTTTCGAGGATCGTGCCCTTGGGAATATTGGGATAGCCGCCGGTGACGATCCGCAGCGGCTCGCCGCCGGTGTGCATGTCCACGACGGTGAGGGTCATTCGCCGGGCTTGGCAAATAGCGCCTGCAGCTTGCCGAACGGCATGGCGGCGCGGGTGAAGCCGAAGGTGCCGTCCTGCTGGATCTCGCGCGCCGCGGTCTCCAGCATGCCAAAGGCGAAATTGGTGAGCCATGGGCCGAGCGAGACGCGTTTTACCCCCGCCATGGCCAGATCGGCGATGGTGAAGCCGGGCTTGGCCATGACGTTGACCGGCTTGGTCAGCGCGGAGCAGACGGTTCGAACCATCTCGATGTCGCCCAGCCCCGGTGCATAGAGCACGTCGGCGCCGGCTTTCTCGAAGGCCTGCAGCCGCTTGATCGTATCGTCGAGGTCGGGCTTGCCCCACAGGAAATTCTCGGCCCGCGCGGTGAAGACGAAATCGCGTTTCAGCGCCCGTGCCGCTTCCGCCGCCGCCGCGACGCGCTCGACGGCATGCGCAAAATCATAGATCGGCTTGTCGGGCTCGCCGGTATGGTCCTCGATCGAGCAGCCGGCGAGGCCTGCCGCCTCGGCGGCGAAGATGGTTTCGCCGGCACTTGTCGCGCTGTCGCCCTTGCCCTTTTCGAGGTCGGCCGAAACCGGCAACCCGGTCGCCGCCGACACTTCACGGCAATGATGGATCATTGCCTCGAACGTCACCGCGCCATCGGGCAGGCCACGCGAAAAGGCAAAGCCGGCGCTGGTCGTGGCCAGCGCCTTGAAGCCGAACGAGGCCAAAAGCTTGGTCGTGCCGACGTCCCAGGAATTGGCCATGACGAAGATCGAGGCATGCAGGTCGCGAAAAATCTTGCCCTTGTCCATGGATGCTCCCCTCCAGTGCAGAATGTGAGGCAAATTCTAGCCCGGCGGAAGGCGCCGGGCAAACAAATGCGGTTGGCTCAGAAGCGTTTGGCGTTCTCATCTGCCAATCGGTCCAGCGCGTCGGAATCCTTGACGTAGCGCGAAGCGTTTTTGTCCCAATGGTAGGTGACGGAAATGTCGCGCGAAGACGCCTCTGGCGGCGGCTGGCCGTCGCAGCTTTCTTCTCCCGGCAGCGTCGCGTCGGTCACCGTGACCTTGATGGCTGCATAGGGCTGGCCGTCGGCGATCGCCTGGAAGGCCGCATTTTGCGTCCTCCTATGAGTGCAGAGGTTTTCGTCGAACGTATAGATCATGTCGATCAGCTCGAACCTGTCGTTACGGACCATGATCAGCGGCGTGATCCCATAGCCCTGGCTCGAATTGAAATGCATGCTCATGCTGATGATGGCGTCGTCACCAGGCCCGATCGGCAGCTTGCCCGGATCGCGAAGATAGGTGATGCGGTCGACGGCGACATTGACCGCGTCGAGCAGCGCCGGCTTGCCGATGATGTCGTAGAGCGCCAGCACGGCATAGCCCTCGGCACTGTCAGGCGAGTCGCCAAGGTCGAACAGCATGGCCAGCCGCTCCTTGCCGCCGGCCTTGATGCCGAGCACGCCGGCATTGGAAAGACCCGACGTCGCCGGCGGCGAGCCGCCGTAATCCGGTCCAGCGATGTGACGCATCTCGATCGGCATCGAACCCCGGAAAAAGCCGTCCTTGTCCGCGGCCAGATCGGGAATGACCATCCTGGCAAGATCGAGATAGGTGACATCGCCGTGGCCGGGGACAGCGCTGCCGAGCTCCGGGAAGCTGACGGCCTCTGCGCTGGCCGTCGTCCAGAGACAAGGGAGCAGCAGGCAGGCAAGGAGGAAACGAAGCAGGGGGAAGGTCATGCGCACGCTCGTTATCTCGGGCGCGCAAGCTAGAGCATTTTGCGGCCAAGAGGAAACACCTGGCGTTGCGTCACTATGTTGGTTTGGCTTCGGTCGCCAGGTTCTGCTGGAAAACCGTCACCAGCTGATCCATGGCGGCTGCGAGCCACGCGCCGAGTTCGTCGGGCAGGGTGTCGTGGATCCAGACCAGGCGGCTCCGGCCCTCGCCCGCGGCAAAGACCTGCATGGAGGTATTATCATGGGTAACTTCGTCGCCGAGCCATCCCCACACGATCCGCCGGTTCCGCTCGTCGCGCGCGATGAGCCGCTCTCGCACGATCTTGCCGTCGGCGAAAGTAAGGGCCCGTACGTCGCCCTCATCCACGCGGCAGTCGACAAAAACGCCTGGGGCTATCCGTTGGGCGCCGCCGGCGAAGTCGCCCACCGTCGCCCATACGCTTTCCGGTGAAGCATCTACGATGATTTCCCTGAATATCGAAGCCATGTTCGCTTTTCCTCGATTTGTAGGTAGACCTGTCTGTCTACATGTGGATGTATACAGACCTGTCTGCTATACAGTCAAGGCATGTCCGCAGCCCGAATCAACGATCGTCCCGAAAGTCTTGCGCGCCGTCGCATCCTCGATACGGCGACCGCGCTGTTTTCTCTGGAGGGGGTGCGCGCAGTCGGCATCGACCGCATCATCGCCGAGGCCGGCGTTGCCAAGGCGACGTTCTATCATCACTTCGCGGCCAAGGACGATCTCGTCCGCGCCTACATCGAGGAGCTCAGCAAGGGGGGACGGGCGGCAATCGCGAGACTTGGCCGGCGGCCACCTCGCCAGATGATGCTTGCCACATTCGATCTCATCGCCGATGCGGCGGATCAGCCGGGCTATCGCGGCTGCCCGTTTCAGAACGCCGCTGCCGAATATCCCGACCCGAGGAGCCCGGTTCGCGAGGCGATCGACCAGCATCGTCACTGGAAGTGGGGCATTCTCAAGGAGTTGCTGATCGCGGACGCAAATCCTGATCCGGACCGCACCGCGGACGCGCTAACGGTGGCGGCGGACGGCCTCCTTGTCGTCAGTCATCTCGACAGGCCGGCCAATCTGCGCAGTCTCATACGCGACACGGTCGACCGAGTACTTGGAGCCCCACGCCCGGTCTGAGACCGGGTGCGCATGCAGCCTGCGCAAAGGCGATCAGTGGATCGGCACCAGCCCGGCCAGTTCGCGCATGTCGTCGAACAGGATGCCGCCGGCTTCGCTCAGTCCGTCACGGTCGGAAAGCGGGTCGCCGTGGTAGGAATAGACGCGCATGCCGGCGGCGATGCCGGCTGCCGTGCCGGCGACGCTGTCCTCGATGACGATGCAGTCGGCGGGCGCGAAGCCCATCGTCGCTGCCGCATGCAGGAAGAGATCGGGGAACGGCTTGCCGCGCGACACCATCGTCGAGCTGAACAGCGCATGCTCGAACAGCGGCAGCAGCCCGGTCTGGCCGAGCGTGATGTGCATTTTGGACACCCGTGCCGACGAGGCGACGCAGGTGGCGATGCCGGCGGCGTGTACGGTTTCGATAAACTCGCGAACGTACGGGATGGCCTCGACGCCATGCACGAACAGGTCCGGCAGGCCGGCGTTCCAGCGCTCGACGAAATCGGCGCCGAGGCTGACGCCGGTCGCCTCGACTTCCTTCTGCACCGAGACCATGCTGCGGCCGGAAAAATTCTTGCGGCAATATTCGAAGCTGGCCGGAAAGCCGGCCGCGGTCAGCCACTCGGCGAGGCGCCGATTGGCCAGGTTCTCGGTATCGACCAGAACCCCGTCGCAATCGAAGATGACGAGCTTGGGGATTTTCATCAGGCCGTGCCGGTCGATCCGAAGCCGCCCGAGCCGCGCGTTGTACCGCCGGCCAATGTGCGCTCCTCGACGGTCGCCCGCGTCACCGGGGCGAAGACGATCTGGGCGATCCGCATGCCGCGCGTTACCGCGAAATCCTCGTCGCCGAGATTGATCAGCAGCACCTTGACCTCGCCGCGGTAGTCGCTGTCGATGGTGCCCGGCGTATTGAGGCAGGTGAGCCCGTGCTTGAAGGCAAGACCGGAACGCGGCCGGACCTGGCCTTCGACGCCCTCGGGAATTTCCAGGACCAGCCCGGTCGGCACCAGCGCGCGCTTTCCCGGCAGAATCAAGAGCGGCCTGTCATCCGGGACGGCGGCGCGCAGGTCCATGCCGGCGGCGCCCGAGCTCTCATAGGCAGGAAGCGGCAATCCCTCGCCATGCGGCAGCCTGACGAAGCCGACAGCCGGACCGATCACGGAGGTAGGATAAAGTGCTGCGCGCATGAGGCTGATCCTATCGTCGCGAACGCCGGTTCAGTCAACTCGGCGGCAATGCTATCAACGGCTTTCTTTCAGCACAGTTCCGCTTCAGCGCAGTTCCATCGGAACGACCGTGGTCTCCTTGATCTCCTCCATGACGAAGGAGGCCGAAACGTCCGATAGCGCCACCTTGGCGATTAGCCGCTGATAGAGCCGGTCGTAGGCTTTGACGTCGGCGACGCGGGCGCGCAGGACATAGTCAAGATCGCCGGACATGCGGTAGGCGCCGGTGATCTCGGCAAAGCCGGTCACCGCCGCCCGGAATCTTTGCAGCCAGTCCGGATCGTGGTTCGAGGTGCGGATCAGGATGAACACGGAAAGGCCGAGCCCAAGCTTGTCGGCATCGACCAGCGCCACCCGGCCGGTGATGACGCCGTCCTCCTCCAGCCGCTTGACCCGGCGCCAGCAGGCATTGCGCGACAGCGATATTCTTGCCGAGAGCTGGTCGACGGACAGCGTGCCGTCGCGTTGCAGCTCGGCCAGCAGTCTCCGGTCTATTTCGTCGATTTCCGGCAGCATGTGGGATGTTTGTCCCAAAACTTGGCTTGAGACAAGGACAATTTGAGACCGATCAACCGAATAGCCGTGGCAGGATATTCATTGCCGGCTCTTCATGCCGGCAGGAGGGATCGACATGACAGCACGGCTCGCAAGACTTTTCACCTCTCACCCGGCCGCGGTCGGCGAGAGCTATTTCGGCCATATGGCTTTCGCCGCATGGTTCTCGTCGCGATTGTTCATGGCGGCCTTTGCCGCGCTCATTCATGCTTTCTTGCCGTTTCTGTTCGAGACCACGGCAAGCGGCATCATCCGTGAGCTTTACGAGCGGACGCATAACAGGGGACGGTAAGCCGTGGAGGTGCCGATCGCGGCGAGGCCGCTGGACAGCGCCGACCCTCAACGGATCCCGGCAGCGCAATCCCGATCAAGCGCCGCCGTCGTCGAAATGCCGAGCCAGGCTTGAAGCCGCGCCGCAATCCGCCATTTTGAGGAGCGCGGCGCGATAGCCCGGAGCATTCACCATGGATATCGTCTTTTCCTCGACCACCAAACTGGCCGCGGCCATCCGCGACCGTACGGTTTCCGCAATAGAGGTGCTGAACGAGCACCTGGCGCAGATCGACAGGCACAATGAGGCGGTTAACGCCGTCGTAATCCTCGATCGGGACTGTGCGCGGCAACGCGCCGGCAAGGCCGACGAAGCACAGGCGCGCGGCCAGGCACTTGGGCCGCTGCATGGCCTGCCGTTCACACTGAAGGACACGCACGAAACCGCTGGCATGAGAACCACCGTCGGCTTCCCGGCCTTCGCCGACTATGCCCCTAGGGCAGACAGTCCGGTCGTTGCCCGGCTGAAGGCGGCAGGCGGCATACTGGTGGGCAAGACGAACGTGGCGACAATGCTAGGTGACTGGCAGTCGAGCAATCCGCTGTTCGGCCGCACCGGCAATCCCTGGAATCTCCAGCGCACCGCCGGCGGCTCCAGTGGCGGTGCGGCGGCGGCGCTCAGCACCGGAATGACGTCTTTCGAGGTCGGCACCGACATGCAGGATTCGATCCGGCTGCCCGCTGCCTTTTGCGGCGTCTACGGCCTCAAGCCAACCGAGCACCGCGTCTCGCTCGCCGGCGCCTTCCCCGATCCAGGCGGGGCGCCGCGCAGCGTACGGCTGATCTCCTGCCTCGGACCGATGGCGCGCAGCGTCGAGGACCTGGCGCTGATCTACGGCCTCATTGCCGGGCCGGATGGAAGCGATACCGACCTTGCGCCGGTACCGGTCGAAACCACGCCGGAGCTGGATCTCAGGAATTTGCGTATTGCCGTCGCGCCGTCCTTTCCAGGCTTGCCGGTGGCCGGCGAGATCAGCGCGGCGGTCGAAAGCCTGGCAAAAGAGCTTCAGGCCGCGGGCGCCATCGTCGAGGAAGCTAAATTGCCGGAGTTCGACCTGCACGACGACCTGAAGCAGGGCGGCGTCCTGATCGGCATGATGCTGGAGGCGGCGCAGCCCGAACCGCCGGAAAAGCCGACCCCGGTCTCGCGCTGGTTCGAGGCGCTCGCCCGCCGCGACCGCTCCATCCTGGCGTGGGAACGGTTCTTCGACGGCTGCGACGCCTTGCTGTGCCCCGTCGCCATGGTCACCGCCTTTCCGCATTGCGAGCCGGGAACGCCGATCGAGGTCGACGGCAGCGAGCAAAGCTACTGGATGCTGCCGGCCTATGGTGCGGTGTTCAATTA
Source organism: Mesorhizobium sp. ISC25 (assembly GCF_042295465.1). Classification (NCBI taxonomy): domain Bacteria; kingdom Pseudomonadati; phylum Pseudomonadota; class Alphaproteobacteria; order Hyphomicrobiales; family Phyllobacteriaceae; genus Mesorhizobium; species Mesorhizobium sp. ISC25. The sequence continues at coordinate 3,733,982 of NZ_CP135441.1, forward strand.
CAGCGGCCATCCGGCACTGTCGCTGCCCTGCGGACAGGACAGTAATGGCCTGCCCATCGGACTACAGCTTGTTGGCAAACGCTGGTCGGAGTCGCGCCTGCTCGGGATCGGCAGGGCAATCGAGCCGCTAACCGGCGGCTTTCGCCGCCCGCCCGGTTATTGAGTAAACCGCCCCGGTCCGTAGGGATCAAGCAGCGGATCGCGCTCGCCGTCGAGGACTTCGCGGGCGGCGAACAGACCGACGGCCGGGGCCAGCGTGATGCCGGAATGCATGACCGCGACGTAGACGCCGCGCACGCCTTCGGCGCGGCCGATGATTGGAAAGCCATCGACCGGCGTCGGCCGGTAGCCAATGGTGTGGAAATCGAGTTCCAGCTCGTCCGCGCCGCGCAGCATCGCCTTCATCGCCGCAAACAGGTCGTGGGCGGTGGCCGCGGCATCCATGCCGGGATCGGCGCCGCCGAAATCCGAGCCGGCGATGATGCGGCCTTCCGCCGTCTGGCGCATATGCAGGCGGTCGCCGATCACCAGCCCGTTGAGCAGCTTTTCGTAAGGGCGCGAATGCACGATCAGGCCGGGTGGCGTCTCGATCGGCAGTTCTATCCCGGCTGTTGCCGCTAGTGCCGGAGAGCCGGCTCCGGCCGCGATCACCACCTCGTCGGCAGCAATCCGCCCGCCGGATGTATCGACGCCGGCCATCCTGCCGTTGCCCTGCACAAGCGAGGTCGCGGTGACTCCCGTCAGCAGCCGCGCGCCGCGCCGTTCGGCGTCGGTCAGCAGTGCTTGCGTGGCGGCGACCGGCTCGGCGACACCTTCCTCGGCGATGTAAAGGGCGAAAGCGGGAAGTTCGACTACGCTAGGCTCGATGCGCGCCGCCCCGGCGCGATCGACACGCTCGATGCCATAGCCCCATGAGGAGTGTTCGGCGGCATAGGCCTCGAGTTCGGCTGTGGGCAGGTCCCAGCACAAACCACCGCACCATTGCAACGGGATGCCGGGCACCTCGTTCGCCAATCGCGTCCATTCGGCCATCGACCGAATGCGCAGGCGGAAATAGACCTCCGGATTGCCCCAGCTGGCATTGATCCAGGCAAAGGAATTCGGTGTCGCGACGCCGCCGGCGCCGCTGCCGGCAATGACCGTCACCTTTGCTCCGGCCCTCGTCAGGTGCCAGGCGATGGAGGCGCCGATGATGCCGGCGCCGATGACGATGACTTCTTTCGCCGCTGTCATGCTTCACTCCTCGTTCCAGCGCCACCACTGCGATGCCATTGCCCGTGGGTTCTGCCAAGAGCGCGCGGTATCAAATATGCCTCTTGACTTTAATACGTACGTACGTATTGTTTCGATATGGCCAGACATTCACTTCGCGAAAAACTTCTCGACGCCGGTTTCAAAACCATCTGGAATTCCGGCTATTCGGCCGCCGGTGTGCGCGACATCGTCGCCGCGGCCGATGCCCGCCCGGGGTCCTTCACCAATCATTTTGCATCCAAGGAGGCGTTCACCGGCGAGGTGCTGGATCGCTATTTCGCCTATGTGAGCGGTTTGGTGGAGCAGGCCCTCGCCCGGGACGGCACGCCCCCGGTCGGGCGCTTGCGCCGCTATCTCGAAATCATCACGTCGAAACTGGAGGCGCATGATTGGGCACGGGGCTGCATGATCGGCAATCTCAGCCTCGAGACGGCGGCTCACAGCGAGGCGCTGAGGCTGCAACTCGTCGCCATTTTCGAACGCTGGCGCAAGCCCTTCGCCGAGTGCATCGCCGAGGGCCAGGCGGCCGGCGATATCACCGACGCGTTCGATGCCGAGGATCTCGCCGATTTCCTTTTGAGTTCCTGGCAAGGCGCGATGCTGCGCATGAAGGTGGAGCGCAGTCCCGAACCGCTCGAGCGTTTCAAGAACATCGTTTTCAAAACAGTCTTCGCAAAAAGGAGCTGATCCGATGAACCCTAAACTCGAAAAGCAGCAATCCCGCACAATGTTGCCGCGCTCGCAAGTCGCGGTACTCGATTCCACCATCTCCTATGTCGAGGCAGGCACGGCCGGTCCGACTGTGCTCTTCCTGCACGGCAACCCGACGTCGTCCTACATCTGGCGCAACATCATCCCGCATGTGGCGCCGTGCGGCCGCTGCATCGCGCCCGACCTGATCGGCTATGGCCAATCCGGCAAGCCGGACATCGACTATCGCTTCTTCGACCACGTCCGCTATCTCGACGCTTTCATCGAGACACTTGGCATCACCGACATGGTGGTCGTCGCGCAGGACTGGGGCACCGCGCTCGCCTTCCATCTCGCCGCACGGCGGCCGCAGCGGACCCTCGGCCTCGCCTTCATGGAATTCATCCGCCCCTTCGAGAGCTGGGACGATTTCCACCAGCGTCCGCAGGCGCGCGAATTGTTCAAGGCAATGCGCACGCCTGGCGTCGGTGAGAAGCTTGTCCTGGAAGACAACGTCTTCATCGAAAAAGTGCTGCCGGCCGCTGTGCTGCGCACCATGAGCGATGAAGAAATGGCCGCGTACCGGGCGCCATTCTCGACGCGGCAATCGCGCAAGCCGATCCTGCGGCTGCCGCGCGAACTCCCGATCGAAGGCCAGCCCGCCGATGTCGCCGCCATCAGCGAGAACGACCATCGGGCGCTCCGGCTTTCCTCCTACCCGAAGCTGCTTTTCTCAGGCGATCCTGGCGCCCTCGTCTCGCCGCAGGCGGCACGGGAATTCGCGGCGGGCCTGAAGAACTGCCGGTTGATCGATCTCGGACCCGGCGCGCACTATCTGCAGGAGGACCATGCCGACAGGATCGGCGCCGCAATTGCCGAGTGGATTCCCGAGGTGGCCTCCCAGAGCCATGCGGCCGAACCGGCCTGACGGGACGTGAACCGGCGGCTGCGGCGGCCGGAGAGGTCGACAGCACTGCACTCCGCTGCTAGAAGCCCGGCCTCACACGGAAATCCTGAAAAATGTCCGAAATGATTACAGAAGCGGTATCGCGCCGCCGCACTTTCGCGATCATTGCCCACCCCGACGCCGGCAAGACCACGCTCACCGAAAAGCTGCTTTTGTTCGGCGGCGCCATCCAGCTTGCCGGCGAGGTCAAAGCCAAGAAGGACCGCATCCAGACCCGGTCGGACTGGATGAAGATCGAGCGCGAGCGCGGCATTTCGGTGGTCACCTCGGTGATGACCTTCGAATATGAGGACACCGTCTTCAACCTGCTCGACACGCCCGGCCACGAGGATTTCGCCGACGACACCTATCGCACGCTGTCGGCGGTCGACAGCGCCGTCATGGTCATCGACGCAGCAAAAGGCATCGAACCGCGTACGCTAAAACTGTTCGAGGTCTGCCGGCTGCGCGATATCCCGATCATCACCTTCGTCAACAAGATGGACCGCGAAAGCCGTGATCCGTTCGACATCCTCGACGAGATCGAGCAGAAGCTGGCGCTCGACACCGCACCGATCACCTGGCCGATCGGCCGCGGCAAGACCTTTTCCGGCACCTACCATCTGGCGCTGAACGCGGTGCGCAAGGGCGACGCCGAGAAGGAGCGCACCCCGGTCAACGGTCCCGATTCCAACCGCGTTGCCGGCCTGTTGCCGGAGAACGAGCGCGAGGCTTTCATCGAGGAGCTGGAGCTGGCGCGCGAGGCCTGCCGCCCGCTCGACCTGGAAGCTTTTCGCGAAGGCCATCTGACCCCGGTCTATTTCGGCTCGGCGCTGCGCAATTACGGCGTGCGCGACCTGATCGAGGCGCTCGGCGCCTATGGGCCGCCGCCGCGCGCGCAGGAGGCCGACAGCCGCAAGGTCGAGGCGACTGAGGACAAGATGACCTCCTTCGTCTTCAAGATCCAGGCCAATATGGACCCCAACCACCGCGACCGCATCGCCTTCGTCCGCGTCTGCTCTGGCAAGCTCGAGCGCGGCATGAAGGCCAAGCTGGTGCGCACGGGAAAGCCGATGAGCCTGTCGGCGCCGCAATTCTTCTTCGCCCGCACCCGCGTCACCGCCGACGAGGCATTCGCCGGCGATGTCGTCGGCATCCCCAACCACGGCACGCTGCGCATCGGCGACACGCTGACCGAGGGCGAGGAGATCCTGTTTCGCGGCGTGCCGAATTTCGCGCCGGAAATCCTGCGTCGCGTTCGCCTCGGCGACGCGATGAAGGCCAAGAAGCTCAAGGAAGCGCTGCACCAGATGGCCGAGGAAGGCGTCGTGCAATTGTTCTCGCCGGAGGACGGCTCGCCGGCCATCGTCGGCGTCGTCGGCGCCCTGCAGCTCGACGTCCTGAAAGAGCGGCTGAACTTCGAATACACACTGCCGGTCGATTTCGAGCTGTCGCGCTTTTCCGTCTGCCGCTGGATATCGGCCGACGACAGGGCCGAGCTCCAGCGCTTCATCGAGGCGCATCGCGGCGACATTGCCCGCGACCTCGACAACGATCCGGTGTTCCTCGCCCAGCACGCCTTCTCGCTCAACTACGAGGCCGAGCGCTGGAAGGCGATCCGCTTCGCGGCGGTCAAGGATTATCAGGTCCGCGACAGAGCGGCTTGATGCAGTATCTCCAAGGCAATCGCTTAAAGGTTGAATTTCGTCCCTAAACAGTCCGGCGTCAGTGCTGCCCCTCACCTGCCTGCCGGCATCCTCTCCCCGTATAGCGACGGGGAGAAGGGGGGCTCTCATCGATGGTTTCGCCAATGCCCAGCGCTGCAGGATGCACGCTGAGGTTGTGGACGGTCCCCTTCTCCCCGTCACTATACGGGGAGAAGTGCCCGGCAGGGCGATGAGGGGCGGCGCTGACTTGGGCAATTGTTCACCCCTTGGCTGCCTCTTCGATCTTGGCGATGTCGATCTTGGTCATCTGCATCATCGCCTGCATCACGCGGCCGGCCTTTTCCCTGTCGGGGTCCAGCAGCAGCTTGGGCAGCTGCTCGGGAACGACCTGCCAGGAGAGGCCGAATTTGTCCTTCAGCCAGCTGCACTGGCTGGGCTCGCCACCGCCCGCGATAAGCCTGTCCCAGAAATAGTCGACCTCTTCCTGCGTCTTGCAGTCGATGGAGAGCGAGACTGCCTGGGTGAACTTGAATTGCGGGCCGCCGTTGAGCGCCTGGAACTGAACGCCGTCGAGCTCGAATGAGACCATCAGCACCTTGCCCTCACGATCGCCGCTGCCCTTGGGCCAGCGCATCACGCTCAGCACCTTCGAGTTCTTGAAGATGGAGACGTAATGGTTCATGGCCTCCTCGGCCTGGTCGTCGAACCACAGGCAGGTGGTGATCTTTTGCATTCTCTTGCTCCTCGGGCTGGTTTTGTTTTGCTTTCACTCGTGAAACGGCTGGCTGGCGATTGATGCCCCTCCCTGCCGTCTGCCCAAGGACGCTCGAGCAAAACACGATCCGACAGCACTTCTGACTTTTTTACGCCTGGACTAGCTGCGTCTTTGGCTGGCCGCTCGTTCCGCTCCCTGGCGCAGCGCAAAATTGTGGCCAGACCTGAGCGTGGCGTCTATAAGGCCTGCGGCTCAATTCCGGTTTTCCGCGCCTTTGGCGCGACGCAGACAGCAAGGACAGTTCAATGCCCGCCTACCGTTCCCGCACCACCACCCATGGCCGCAACATGGCCGGCGCCCGCGGCCTGTGGCGCGCCACCGGGATGAAGGATTCGGATTTCGGCAAGCCGATCATCGCCGTGGTCAATTCCTTCACCCAGTTCGTGCCGGGCCATGTCCATTTGAAGGATCTCGGCCAGCTGGTTGCCCGCGAGATCGAAAAAGCCGGCGGCGTCGCCAAGGAGTTCAACACCATCGCCGTTGATGACGGCATCGCCATGGGCCATGATGGCATGCTCTATTCGCTGCCGTCGCGCGAATTGATCGCCGACTCGGTCGAATACATGGTCAACGCGCATTGCGCCGATGGGATGGTCTGCATCTCGAATTGCGACAAGATCACGCCGGGCATGCTGATGGCGTCGCTGCGCCTCAACATCCCGACCGTCTTCGTCTCCGGCGGGCCGATGGAAGCCGGCAAGGTGGTGCTCGCCGGCAAGCCCCAGGCGCTTGATCTGGTCGACGCCATGGTGGCGGCCGCCGACGACAAGATCTCCGACGAGGACGTTAAAACCATCGAGCGCTCGGCCTGCCCGACCTGCGGCTCCTGCTCGGGCATGTTTACCGCCAATTCGATGAACTGCCTGACCGAGGCGCTCGGCCTGTCGCTGCCCGGCAACGGCTCGACGCTGGCGACGCATGCCGACCGCAAGCGCCTGTTCGTCGAGGCCGGCCACCTGATCGTCGATCTTGCCCAGCGCTATTACGAGCAGGACGACGACACGGCGCTGCCGCGCAGCATCGCCTCGAAGGGCGCCTTCGAGAACGCCATGACGCTCGACATCGCCATGGGCGGCTCGACCAACACGGTGCTGCATATCCTTGCCGCAGCGCATGAGGGCGAGGTCGACTTCACCATGGAAGACATCGACCGGCTGTCGCGGCGGGTGCCGGTGCTTTGCAAGGTGGCTCCGGCCAAGGCCGACGTCCATATGGAGGACGTCCATCGCGCCGGCGGCATCATGGCGATCCTCGGCCAGTTGGATAGCGCCGGGCTGATCAACCGCGACCTGCCGACGGTGCATACCGCGAGCCTCGCCGAAGCACTCGACCATTGGGATATTTCGCGCACCACCAGCCAAAACGTCCGCGATTTCTTCCTCGCGGCACCCGGCGGCGTGCCGACGCAGGTCGCCTTCAGCCAGGACCGCCGCTGGGACGATCTTGATCTCGACCGCGAGAAAGGTGCTATCCGCTCGGCCGAACATCCTTTCTCAAGGGATGGCGGCCTTGCCGTACTGAAAGGCAATCTGGCGCTCGACGGCTGCATCGTGAAGACCGCCGGCGTCGATGAATCGATCCTGAAATTCACCGGTCCGGCAAGAGTGTTCGAAAGCCAGGAGGCCAGCGTCAAGGCAATCCTGTCGAACGAGATCAATGCCGGCGATGTCGTCGTCATCCGCTATGAAGGGCCACGCGGCGGCCCCGGCATGCAGGAAATGCTCTATCCGACCAGCTATCTCAAATCGAAGGGCCTCGGCAAAGCCTGCGCACTGATCACCGACGGGCGTTTTTCCGGCGGCACCTCCGGCCTGTCGATCGGCCACGTCTCGCCGGAAGCGGCTGAAGGCGGGCTGATCGGGCTGGTCATGGAAGGCGACACGATCGAGATTGATATCCCCAACCGCACCATCCGGCTGGCCGTCGACGACGCCGAACTCGCCGCCCGCCGCGCGGCGATGGAGGCCAGGGGAACGGCCGCCTGGAAGCCCGAGGAAAAGCGCAAGCGCAAGGTAACGACGGCCTTGCGCGCCTATGCGGCGATGGCGACAAGTGCCGCCAAGGGGGCGGTGCGGTACGTGCCGGAATAGGCATCATTCTTCAACGAGGTGGCGATAGATGGATTTCGACCTTGTGGTGCGCGGGGGTACGCTGCCCGACGGCAGGATTGCCGATATCGGTATCGTCGGCGAAACGATCACAGCGATAGAACCCGAGCTGAACGTCAGCGCCGGCACGGCGATCGATGCCCATGGCAATCTGGTCTCGCCGCCCTTCGTCGATCCGCATTTCCATATGGACGCCACGCTTTCGCTCGGCATTCCGCGCATCAATGTCTCGGGCACGCTGCTTGAAGGCATTTCGCTGTGGGGCGAGCTGAAGCCGCTTCTGACCCACGAGGCAGTGCGCGACCGCGCGCTTGCCTATTGCGACTGGGCGGTGTCGATGGGCCTGCTCGCCATCCGCACCCATGTCGATGTTTGCGATGACCGCCTGTTGGCGGTCGAAGCGCTGCTCGACGTGAAAAAGACCGTTGCCCCTTATATCGACCTGCAGCTGGTCGCCTTCCCACAGGACGGGCTCTATCGCTCGCCGACAGCGCACCAGAACACCGTCCGCGCGCTCAACCTGGGCGTCGATGTCGTCGGCGGCATCCCGCATTTCGAACGCACCATGGCCGACGGCACGCGCTCCGTCACCGAGCTCTGCGAGATCGCGGCCGAGCGCGGCCTGATGGTCGACCTGCATTGCGACGAGACTGACGATCCGCTGTCGCGCCACATCGAGCAGCTTGCCTATGAGACGCAACGTCTGGGATTGCAGGGCAGAGTGGCCGGCTCGCACCTGACCTCGATGCATTCGATGGATAATTACTACGTCTCGAAGCTGTTGCCGCTGATTGCCGAGGCCGGCGTTTCGGCGATCCCCAATCCGCTGATCAACATCATGCTGCAGGGCCGCCACGACACCTTTCCCAAGCGCCGCGGCCTGACGCGGGTCAACGAAATGCTGGCGCACGGGATCCGCGTCGGCTGGGGCCAGGATTGCGTGCTCGACCCCTGGTATTCGCTGGGCACGGCAGACATGCTCGACGTCGCCTTTATGGGCCTGCATGTCGCGCAGATGTCGAGCCCGGCCGAGATGGCGCGCTGTTTCGACATGGTCACCAACGTCAATGCCGCCATCATGGGCCTCGACCACCTTGGCCTTGCCGTCGGCAAGCGCGCCAGCCTGGTCGTTCTCGATGCCGGCAATCCGGTCGAGGCGCTGCGCCTGCGCCCCGAGCGTCTCTGCGTCATTGCCAGGGGCAAGGTGGTGGCCGAGCGGAGCCGGCAGGACACTCGGCTTTCGATCGCCGGAAGGCCGGGCACGGTGAACCGGCGCCACGCTTAGTCCAGCCGATTTCCGGCGCTGGTCTTACCGAATTCTCGATTTCTGCCTCGTCACGGCCGCTGCTAGCGACTACGACGCGGGTCACCGTACCCACGGCGAGGAACCGGTAACGGAATGGCGCAGCCCGCAGCCCAGAACTCAACGATCAGGAACGTGCTGCTGGCCGGTATCCTGCTGATGCTCGCCGGCGATTTCCTGTTTGCGCTGAACGACGCTATGGGCAAGTGGCTGGTCGCCAGTTTTTCCGTCGGCCAGGTCGTGCTGATCCGCTCGATCGGCGCGTTTTTCATACTCGGGCCGATGATTGCTCATCAGGGTGCGGCCAAGCTGTTTCGCATGGAGCGGCCGGAGCTGCAGCTGCTGCGCGTGGTGATGACGACGCTCGACACGGCGCTGTTCTACGCGGCGGTCGTCTATCTGCCGCTCGCCGACGTGATGAGCTTTTACATGGCCGGGCCGATCTATGTGGCGGCGCTGTCGCACTTCCTGCTCGGCGAAAGGGTCGGCTGGCGCCGCTGGGCGGCTATCCTGGTCGGTTTCTGCGGCGTGCTGATCATGCTGAAGCCGTCTTCGGCCGCGTTCTCGCTGTCGTCGATGTTCGCGCTCGCCGGCAGCATTTCATTCGCCTTCGCCATCATCCTCAATCGGCGGCTGCGCGGCACCAGCGACACTTCGCTTGTCACCTGGCAAACCATCGGCACCCTGCTGATCGGCGCGGCGCTGACCATCGGCAGTTGGAAGACGCCGTCCTTGCTCGATTTCGGCGCCATGCTGCTTCTCGGCATCGTCTCCTGCGGCGCGCATCTGATGATCACCAGGGCATTGAAGCTGGCGCCGGCCTCGACCTTGGCGCCGCTGCATTACAGCCTGCTGTTGTGGGCAGTGGTCTTCGGCCTCGCCTTCTTCGGCGATGTGCCTGGGCCGCGCATCCTGATCGGCTCGGCCATCGTCGTGCTGGCCGGCCTGTTCATCTTCCACCGCCAGAAGGTGGTCGACACCGTGCCGCCAGAAAATGTGCCGAAGGGTGTGAACTGAAGCAACAAAGCGTAAAGCGCGTCGCATGGTACCGTTTTGAAGCGAAGCGTTTTAACATCTGTTGATTATATGATTATCGCTCGGAATTACTGGAGTGTTCAGCCAAAAGTTCGGTATTTACATCGATATTTTGCGGTGTAAATTTCCTGTCGGGCGCAATCCTGGATTGATTCTTGGCGGGGATAGGCCGAAGACTAATATCTTCGGGGAAACTGTGATTGGGGGGAATAATGGGTAGTTTCTCTATATGGCACTGGCTGATAGTTTTGGTCTTAATCGGCCTGCCATTGGTATTTGTTTTAAGACCAGCGCCAGCTGGCTCCAATCGCTTCGGAGACATACCGCCCCCGATGAATTTTACGGAAGCTATTTCAAGCTTTTTCGGAAATTATGTGACTTTTTCGGGCAGAGCCAGTCGCTCGGAGTTCTGGTATTCCTACCTTTTCATTTTCATTGTCTCTGTCGTTGCGGTGATAGCTGATGCTGTTGTGAATAATGAAATTATCTCATCTCTTTGGAATCTTGCCGTCCTTCTGCCGACACTTGCCATGACCACTCGCCGACTGCATGACATCAACAGAAGCGGTTGGCATCAGCTCCTTGCGGGATTATTCCCCATCGGCACCATCGCGCTGATCGTCTGGTACTGCAAAAAGTCTGACGATACGTTGACGATGAGTGAAATAGAGCGGGTTTTCCAATAGAGGCTGACGTCCAGCGCTTTGCTCCAAGTCATGTCGCCTGACCTGCTCAATCATAATGCGCTTTTAGAGCATTCAAGCCTTTTACTGGATCGCTGGAGCTCTGGACCGCTCTCATAGGGAATTGCTCTAGCCCGCATGCACCGCCGCCAGATGCCTTGAAAACTCCGGCGTCTCCATCAGCGTCTTGCAGCGCGCAAACCGGCCGTCGGCATAGGCGCGAAAGTCGTCGGCCGGATTGTTGTTGGCAAGCTGGATCAAGCCCCACAGCGTCCACAACAGGTCGCACATCGCCTTGTAAATGACGATGCGGCCGCGCTCCGCCGGTCTCGGCTCGCCGCCGAAATAGGCCAGCGTCATTTCCTCGTCCTGCGCGGCGTCGAATTGCCCTTCGACGCTGAGGTCGCCGAGATCCCAGAGCGGATCGTTCATGCCGGAATATTCCCAGTCGACGATCCACATCCTGTCGCCGGTATCGAGAAAGTTTTCGCATAGCGGATCGCAGTGGCAGGCGACGATCGGCAGAGGATGAGCCGCAAGCGCCGCGCGCACTGCCTCCGCCTCGCGGACCACATCGTGATAGCCGGAAGGCAGAGCGACATCCTTGGTCGACAGCACCTGCAGATAGTCGTCGATCATCGCAAACAGCTCGAAGCGGAAGGGGAACACCGCGCCGGATGTGTGCAGCTTGCGAAAGGCCTTGCCGGCGCGTGCCGGGCTGCCCGGTCGGGTCTTGAACTTTTCCGGCGACATCGTCTCGGCACCGGCAACGAAGCGGGTCACCAACACGCCGGTCTCGGCATCGACATGCAGCACATCCGGACTGACGCCGGCTTTTGCCGCCTGCCGCGCCGCCACTGCCTCGTTGGCGCGGTTGATATATTCCTCGGTGCCCTTGCCGGGGATGCGCAGGCAGAAATCTTTCCCCCTGAAGACGAGGTTGGTGAGACCGCCGAGCCGTTCCAGCGGGCCGTCATAGCCGGCCAGCATCGGAATGGCCGCAAGTGCGGCGCGTGCCTGGTCATCCGCCATGGCTTTCGCTCCTTTCCCCGTGTTATTGCGACGATGACGGTTCCACAGTTTTCGCCGTTTGGCTATGATCGCGTTGCAGATCGATACCAGGCGACGGAAAGCGATGACGGACAGCAAACAGCAGAGCGCGCTCGCCGCAGCCTATGCGGCGAAGCGACCGGAAGACGTCGCGGCGCTCTACGACAGCTGGGCCGGCACTTATGACGCCGACATGTCGGCGGCCGGCTATCGCCATCCCACCATCTGCCTTGCCTTGCTGGCCCGCCATCTGCCGCGCGGCGCCGCACCTCTGCTCGATGCCGGGGCAGGCACCGGGCTCATCGGCGAATGGCTTGCCATCACCGGTTATCCGCAGGTCGAAGCGCTCGACATTTCGGAAGGCATGCTGGCGCAAGCCTCGCGCAAGGGCGTCTATTCTGCGCTGCACTGCCTGGCGCTTGGCGGACCGCTGCCCTTCGTGGACGATGCCTATGCTGGGATCATCTCCGCCGGCGTCTTCACGTCGGGCCATGTCGGAGCCGAGGGGCTGGACGAGCTGATCCGCGTCTGCCGTCCGGGCGGGGTGATCGTGCTGACGGTGAAGAACACGCTGTGGGATGCCGGGTTTGCCGCCCGGATCGCCGAGCTCGAGGCGCAAGGCACCGTCACCCGCGCCGAAGAGACGCCGCCCTATGTCTCGATGCCGGGCGAGGCCGATACGGTGCCGAGCCGGGGGCTCGTGCTCATCGTGAACTGAGGCTGAAACCGGAAGGCTCTAGGCCTTCACCTTTGCCCCCATCGGGTCGTAAAGTGGCTCGAGATGGATCTTAGCCAGCGTCCGTTCCATTGCTACCACCAGCTCGTAGTCGCCAGAGGTGAGGAAATCATCGCTGACGCCATCGGCATTGCGCACATAGCCGTAGCCGATGTTCTTGCCGATGGTGTAGCCATAGCCGCCGCTGGTGAGATAACCGACGGCGTCGCCGTTGCGCAGGATGGTCTCGCGCCCGAGCAGCACGACATCCGGATCATCGACAGTGAAGCCGGCAAAACGTTTCCTGAGCGCCGAGCCATCGAGCTTTTCAAGCGCCCGCCGGCCGAGGAAATCGGTGTTCTTCCTGAGCTTCACCGCCCAGCCGAGGCCGGCCTCCTGCGGCATGTCGCTGGGTGTGATGTCGGCGCCCCAGGCGCGGTAGCCTTTTTCCAGCCGCAGCGATTCCAGCGCCCGGTAGCCGACCGGGCGGATGTCGTGGACGGTGCCCGCCGCCATCAGTGCGTCGAAAACGTCGCCCGTTGCCGCGATCGGCGCATGCAGTTCCCAGCCGAGCTCGCCGACATAGGTGACGCGCAGCGCCCGAACCGGATGGCCGGCAATGGCGATCTCGCGAACATGGCCAAACGGAAAGGCGGCGTTCGAGACGTCAGCATCGGTCACCGCTGACAGCACGTCACGGGCGCGCGGCCCCATCAGCGACAATGTGCCGAACTCCTCGGTGACGTCGGTCAGCGTCACGTCGAACTCCCTGCCGATATGATCGGCAATCCAGGAGAAATCATGCGTGCGGAAACCGGTACCGGTGACGAGATAGAATTTCTCCTCGCCGAGCCTCGCCACGGTCAAATCCGCCTCGATGCCGCCGCGCGTGTTGAGGAGCTGCGTGTAGGTCAGCCGGCCGACCGGCTTGGCGACGTCATTGGCGCAGATCCAGTCCAGCGCCTTCAGCGCGTCCGCTCCGGTCATTTCGTATTTGGCGAAAGACGACTGGTCGAAAATACCGATCTTTTCGCGCACGTGGCGGTGCTCGTCGCCAACCGCCGAGAACCAGTTCTGCCGGCCCATCGAATAGACGTCCTTCGGCTCGATGCCTTCCGGCGCGAACCAGTTAGGCCGCTCCCAGCCAAGTTTCGAGCCGAACACGGCGCGATGTTTTTGCAGCCGCTCGTACAAAGGCGAGACGATGCGCGGCCGGCCGCTGACATATTCCTCATGCGGGAAGCCGATCGCGTAGTGCTTGCCGTAGGCTTCCAATGTGCGGTCGCCGACCCATTGCCGGTCGCGGTGCAGATCGGAGAAGCGGCGGATGTCGACCACCCACAAATCGAGCGGCGCCTCGCCGTCGACGACCCATTGCGCCAGCACCCAGCCGGCGCCGCCGCCGGACGCGATGCCGAAGGCATTGAAGCCGGCGCCAACGAACATATTGGCGCATTCCGGCGCCACGCCGAGGATGAAATTGCCGTCCGGCGTAAAGCTCTCCGGGCCGTTGATCATCTGCTTGACGCTGGCATTGGCGAGCGCCGGGACACGCTCGATCGCCTGGCTCATATGCTGCTCGAAATGATCGTAATCATCGTCGAACAGCCGGAACTCCCAATCCTCCGGCACATCACCGCCAGGCAGACCGGTCGTCCAGGCCTGCGGGTTCGGCTCGTAGCCGCCCATCACCAACCCGCCGACCTCCTCCTTGAAATAGGTGCGGCGATCGGGGTCGCGAATCGTCGGCGCGTCGGTCGCCAAGCCATCGATCTTTTCGGTGATGATGTACTGGTGCTTCACCGGCTGCAGCGGCACGTTGATGCCAGCCAGCGCACCCACCTGCCGCGCCCATTGCCCGGCGCAGTTCACCACCTTGTCGCAGGCGATATCGCCCTTGCTGGTCTTCACCGCGGTGATGCGGCCGTCTCTCATTTCGAAGCCGGTGACCCGCACCTCCTCGAACAATTTTGCGCCGTGCATGCGCGCGCCCCTGGCCAGCGACTGGGTGATGTCGGAAGGGCTTGCCTGACCGTCGGTCGGCAGCCAGGACGCGCCGACGAGGTCGCCGGTTTCCAGCAGCGGCCACATTTCCTTGACCTCGGCCGGCGACAGCAAATGCATATCCATGCCGAAGCTCTTTGCCGTCGTTGCCAGCCGCTTATACTCGGTCCAGCGGTCGGCATTGGTGCCTAGCCGCAGGCAGCCGGTCATCTTCCAGCCGGTGGCGAGGCCGGTTTCGGCTTCCAGCCCCTTATAAAGATCGACCGAATATTTGAGCACCCGCGTAATCGACGCCGACGAGCGCAACTGGCCGACCAGCCCGGCAGCATGCCACGTCGAGCCCGAGGTCAGTTTGCCCTGCTCGAGCAGCACGACATCGGCCTTATGGTCGCGCGCCAGATGATAGGCCGTCGAACAGCCGATGATGCCACCGCCGATGACGACGATCTCGGCCTGGGCGGGCAGGGTCATGTCCGCGTCCCGTATTTTGTCCTGTAGTTCTCCAGGGCGGTTTCGAGCCGCGCCAGGTTTTCGTCGGCGTAGGCGGCGTAGTCGATGCCGGGCGCGTCGAGGTAGAGCTCGGAAACCATGCCCCACATCGCCTCGCGCAGCAGCGACGCGCATTGCATGGCGGCGTGCGAGCGCCGTATTGCCGGGTCCGGCTCCTTCATGAAATAGGCGGTCAGAAAGGCGAAGGATTCCTCATCGCTCATGCCGGCATTCGACGCCGCGCCGGCAAGGTCGAACATCGCGGTGTTGAAGCCGGCATATTCGAAATCGATGAGCCAAAGCCTGTGACCGTCGTCGATTATATTAGCCGGCAAAAGGTCGTTGTGGCCGAAGACGATCGGCAGCAGTTTTTGCGCGCGCTCGAGCTCGTCCGCCAGCGTCAACAGGCGCGGCAGTTCGCCCAGCTTGCGGCTGCCGCCTTCCTCCAGCGTGCGCGCATAGTCGCGAATGACATGGAATACCCAGAACATGAAGCCGGCGCCGGAGACATGACCGGGCATTTCCCGGTGGAAGCCGCGCAGCAACGCGGCAACGCGGCCGAGATCGGCGCGCACGTCCTGTGCGACATAGGCCTTGGCGCCGAGATACTCCGTCACCATGACGCCGGGTCCGGTGTAGTGGACGGCCGGAGCGAAGCCTGCCGCGTGCGCTGCTCGCGCGGTCATCATCTCGCGCTCGCGAAAGACATGGTGGAACGGATAATCCTGGCCGATCCGCACGACGTGCCGCCCGACCGCGTCCTTAACCAGATAATTGGCATTGCTCAGCCCGCCCGGCAGCGGCGCAATGTCGATGCTGCCGGTCCAGCAAGGCAGCGCGCGGATGCGGTCTTCGACAGTCACGATCTCGTCCAACATTGGGTCAATTTTCCACGCATGTCACGGCTGGCCAGCGATGACAATCGGACGGAGGAATGGAGGCAACGCGAAGATCTCGTCGGTGCAGATCTCGGGATCGGTATCCCGCACCGCACCGACGAGCCCCTTTGTGCCGGGTTCTTCGACGCCGGCATCCGCCCCCGCGGATCCTGAATTTCGGCACCCTTGTACCCGACAGTTTCCCGGGCGTTCGGGCAGGCGATTTTTCGTGCGGCTCAGCCCCGTCCTCCGTTCCGAGCCTGTCACAGCGATAATGTCGCGCCACGCTGGAGACGTTGTCAACGCGAAATTGTGGTGTTTTCTGGTTTTTCGCCCGAATTTTGCTAAATTCCTTGGAGTTAGTGGCATTTATGCCGTAGAAACGGTCAGCAGTGCAACAATCCGACCGGATGGAAACCGATGGTCCACTCGAAGCGGCATGGCGAAATCCTGCGCCTCCTCAAGGAGGAAGGCACTGTCACCATTGCCAGCCTGGCCGACCGGCTGGGCGTCTCGCTGGAGACGGTACGCCGCGACGTCAAGCCACTGACCAACGACGGTTCCATCCTCAAGATGCACGGCGCCGTCGGCCTGCCGTCGATTGCCGGCGAAGCGCCGTTCGAGCGGCGCATGCGCGAGAACGCCGACGCCAAGCGGGCAATAGCGCGCATGGTCGCCGCCACCATCCGCGACGGCGAATCGATCATGCTCGACACCGGCACCACCACCTCTTTCCTGGCGCGGGAACTGCTCGGCCACCGGCGGCTGACGGTCGTCACCAACTCCTCCGACATCGCCCGCACGCTGGCCACCGTCAACGGCAACAAGGTCTATATGGCCGGCGGCGAGCTGCGCAGCGATTCCGGTGCTGCCTTTGGCGTCTCGGCCATCGAATTTGTCAGCCGCTTTTCCGTCAGCCATGCGGTGATATCGACCGGTGCGGTCGATGCCGTCACCGGCGTCATGGACTATGACTTGGAAGAGGCCGAGTTCGCCCGCATGGTGCTGTCGCGCGGCCAGCGTTCGCTTGTCGTCACCGACCACAGCAAATTCGGCCGCCAGGGCCTGGTTCAGGTCTGCGGCTTCGACGGCTTTTCCGAACTCGCCACCGAGCGGCCGCCGCCGCGCGACATTGCCGCGGCGCTTGCCCAGGCGGGCGCGCGGCTCAGCATTGCCGGCGGCGAAAGCGGGTTCTAGTCGAAGACCAGCGATTGGTGGGCGCATATGCCCGCGAAGGCGCCACCTGATACGGCGAAGGCGATGTTGTGCATCGATCGTGCTGCATCTCCGGCGGCATAGACGCCGGGCACGGTCGTCTGCTGCCGGTCGTCGACGGTGATCACCGGACCGAGAAAGCCTTCCGTGAAGGTGCAGCCGAGCTGCTCGGCCAGCGGGCTCGCCATGGTGTTGCGCGGTGCTGTGAACAGCGCCCTGACGCCGGCTTTGCGGCCGTCTTCGAGACTGACGACCAGCCCGCCCGCACCATCTTTTTCCAGCTCCGCCACGCCGGCCGGTTCGAACCGCACGTTTCGCCTTTCCAGCGCAAGCATCTGTTCCGCGTCGGGTTCGAACATGCCGTTTGCGAACAGCGTGACGTCGCCCCAGTCGGCGATCAATTGCGCCTGATGCACCGCCATCGGGCCGGTTGCGAGTACGCCAAGCGGTCCGCCGTCCACCTCATAGCCATGGCAATAAGGACAATGCAGCACGCTCTTTCCCCAATGCTCGGCAAGCCCGGGGACATCCGGCAGGATATCGCGCACGCCGGTGGCAAGCACCAGCCGCGCGGCACCGAATGCCTCGCCGCGATCCGTCGTGACCTCGAAGCCGGAACCGGCGGCAGCGGCCTTGTCCGCCAACCCGGCGATGACCTTGGCTGTCGGATAGGCCAGCACTTGCTGCCTTGCGTCGTCCAGGGTTGCGCCGGGCGCGCGCCCGTCCTGCCCGAGGAAGCCGTGCGAGTGTTCGGCAAAACGATTGCGCGGCTGGCCTGCGTCGATCACCAGGACGTTGCGCCGGGCTCGTGCCACCTGGATGGCAGCCGACAGGCCGGCAAAGCTGCCGCCCACAACAATCAGATCATACTGCATGGCTGGTCACTCCAATCAGCTCGTAACGGCGGTGGAAATCGGCGGCGAGGTCGGCAAGCGTGATGCGGCTGAGTTTTTCCGCCAGCAGCTTCTCGGCCTCAACGCGAAAATCATCGAGCGCCGCTATCACCGCTTGTTCGACAAGGCAGCCGGGGCTCTCCGGCTCGGTGCCGAACGGCAGCAGCGGTTCGCCGAGCGCGTCGCTGATCTCGGCCAGCGAGATTTGCTCGGGCGCACGGCCAAGTTGCCAGCCGCCGCCATGCCCGCGCGAAGAGGTGACGATGCCAGCTTTACGCAAGCCGGCGACGGTCCGGCGGACGACGACCGGGTTCGTGTGGATGAATGTGGCGAGTTGCTCGGAGGTCAGCGCGTGCTCCTGCGTTTCGGCCATGTGGACGAGAATGTGCAGGGTCGACGAGAGTCTGCTGTTTCGTTTCATGTAACTTATTTAGTTACGAGTCTTTCGGCCGTCAAGTGTTGTCGGTCGCCCCACTTCCCAGCGCCGCTTCCGCCGTGTTTAGTCCGGCCATGGCCTTTACCATCCGCCAATTGCAGTTCTTCATCGCCGTCGCCGAGCAAGGCACGGTGTCGGGCGCCGCCCAGAACCTGTCGATCTCGCAATCCTCGGTCACCGAGGCGATCAAGGAGTTGGAGCACGATCTCGGCGTCGAGTTGTTCGAGCGCCACCCGCGCGGCTTGAACATCACCCACAAAGGCCACCAGTTCCTGCGCCATGCGAGGAAGATCCTGGCCGACGTTTCCGATGCGCGACGCGCCTTCTTCGGCGAACAGATCGCGGCAAGCGGGCGGCTGCAACTTGGCGTCACCTCGCTGGTCGCCGGCTATGTGCTGTCCGATCTTCTTGCCCGCTACCGCCGCGCCTATCCGGGTGTCGAGGTCTCGGCGATCGAGGACAATGGCGATTATCTCGAGCACCTGTTGATCGGCGGCAAGCTCGACATTGCCGTCATGGTCACCTCGAACCTGCGCGACCGCACCGCGCTGCAGTCCGAAATCCTCGAAGTCTCGGCCTACCGGCTGTGGCTGCCGCTCGGCCATCCCTTGGCCGGCGCCGACATTATCGGCATCGGTGACATCGCCTCGGAACCGTTGATCATGCTGACCGTCGACGAGATCGAGGAGAACACCGGAAAGCTGCTGACGGCGATCGGCGCCAAGCCGCATGTCGCCTTCCGCACCCGCTCGGTCGAAGCGGTGCGCAGCCTCGTCGCCACCGGCGCCGGCGTGGCGCTACTGCCCGACCTCGTCTACCGGCCATGGTCGCTGGAAGGCGATCGCATCGAATCGCGCGATATTTCGGGGTCGTTGCCGGTCGTCCAGGTCGGCATGGTCTGGCGGCGCGGCTCCGGTCTGCCGCAGGCGGCGCGCGACTTCATCGGGCTTGCCCAGTCGCAGCGCATGGTGCGCCAACGGCCCGAGAAGATCGGCCGCTGATGTATCGGAAAAACCGATATCGGCTTTCTGATAAATGAATTTGCGAAACCGGAAATTTCGCAGCACTTTTCGGTCAGGGAACAAAGCTGCCGCCGGAGCACGGCCCTTCAGAGCCGCGCATCTAACGTTTTTAAACGGTCGCATGACCTTTTCCGAAAGCCGAAACCGGTTTCAGGGTCATGCAAAATGGGAGATCGACGATGAATTCATTGCTGAAATCATGCACTGCCTTGACGGTCGCGCTGACCTTCTCCGGCCAGGCCATCGCCCAGGTCAAGGAGCTCGGCAAGGGCGAAGGCGAGGTCAATATCGTCGCCTGGCCGGGCTATATCGAGCGCGGCGAAACCGACAAGGGCTACGACTGGGTCACTTCGTTCGAAAAGGAAACCGGCTGCAAGGTCAACGTCAAGACCGCCAACACTTCCGACGAGATGGTCTCGTTGATGAACGAAGGCGGTTTCGACCTTGTCACCGCCTCAGGGGACGCCTCGCTGCGCCTCGTCGCCGGCAAGCGCGTCCAGCCGATCAACACCGACCTCATCCCGAGCTGGAAGACCGTCGACGACCGGCTGAAGGATGCGCCCTGGTTCACCGTCGGCGGTGTCCATTACGGCGTACCGTACCAATGGGGGCCGAACGTGCTGATGTACAACACCGAAGTGTTCAAGGAGGCGCCGAAGAGCTGGAGCATCGTGTTCGAGGAAATGAAGCTGCCCGACGGCAAGTCGAACAAGGGCCGCGTCCAGGCCTATGACGGGCCGATCCACATCGCCGACGCCGCCAATTACCTGATGGCTCACAAGCCGGAGCTCGGCATCAAGGATCCGTACGAACTGACCGAGGATCAGTACAAGGCCGCGCTCGACCTGCTGCGGGTCCAGCGTACACTGGTCGGACGCTATTGGCATGACGCCGCCATCCAGGTTGACGATTTCCAGAACGAAGGCGTCGTCGCCTCCGGTTCTTGGCCCTACCAGGTCAACACGCTGATCGCGGCCAAGAAGCCGGTCGCCTCGACCATCCCCGAGGAGGGCGTCACCGGCTGGGCCGACACCACGATGATGGAGGCCGATGCGGCCCACCCGAACTGCGCCTACATGTGGATGGAGCATTCGCTGTCGCCGAAAGTGCAGGGCGACGTCTCCGCCTGGTTCGGGTCGCTGCCGGTGGTGCCCGCCGCCTGCAAGGGCAACGAACTGCTCGGCGAAGAGGGCTGCAAGACCAACGGCTACGACAATTTCGACAAGATCAAGTTCTGGAAGACGCCGGTGTCGAAATGCGCCACCCAGAACGACCAGTGCGTGCCCTATTACCGCTGGGTGTCGGACTATATCGGCGTCATCGGCGGGCGGTGAGTTCGCCTCACCTACCAAGCTCGGCGCTGCCCCTCACCCTTACCCTCTCCCCGTGAAGAACGGGGGGTCGCCAGCGTTGGAGCGCCTCCCTTCTCCCCGTCCACTATACGGGGAGAAGGTGCCGGCAGGCGGATGAGGGGCGGCGCAACCGTCTGAAATTTGATGAGCCTGACAGATCAGGACAGCCCCATGACCTCCGCCGTTTCCTTCCAAAACGTCTCCCGCCATTTCGGCACCGTGCGTGCCGTCGACGCGGTCGATCTCGACATCGTGCCGGGCGAGTTCTTCGCCATGCTCGGGCCTTCCGGCTCGGGCAAGACGACGTGCCTGCGCCTCATCGCCGGCTTCGAGCAGCCGACGGCTGGGTCGATCTCGATCTTCGGCGAACGCGCCGAGGGCGTGCCGCCCTATCGCCGCAACGTCAACACCGTGTTCCAGGATTATGCGCTGTTCCCGCATCTCAACGTGCTCGACAACGTCGCCTATGGGCTGATGGTCAAGGGCATCGGCAGACCGGAGCGGCAAAAGGCGGCGGAAGAGGCGCTTGCGCTGGTGCGGCTTCCCGGCTACGGCGCGCGTCGCCCTGGCCAACTTTCCGGCGGCCAGCGCCAGCGCGTCGCGCTCGCCCGTGCGCTGGTCAACCAGCCCAAGGTGCTGTTGCTCGACGAGCCGCTCGGCGCGCTCGACCTCAAGCTGCGCGAAAACATGCAGGAGGAGTTGAAATCGCTGCAGAAGGCGCTCGGCATCACCTTCGTGTTCGTCACCCACGACCAGGGCGAAGCGCTGTCGATGGCCGACCGCGTCGCCGTCTTCAATGACGGCAAGATCATGCAGATCGGCACGCCGGAAGACATCTACCAGCGCCCCAAGACCCGCTTCGTCGCCGATTTCGTCGGCTCGTCCAACGTGCTGCCGCCGGATTTCGTCCAGCGCTATGCCGGCCAGCATCGCTGGGGCAGCCTGCGGCCCGAATCCATCCGCATCGGTCGTGCCGCCAAAGGCGACGGCGTTGCCGCTCGTCTTGTCTCGACCAACTATCTCGGCGCCACGACAAGACTGGCGCTCGATGCAGAGGGCTTGCGGCTACATGCCATCGTGCCGGCGGGTGCTGCCTTGCCCCGGGAAGGCGAGGCGGTGGTGCTCACCTTCAACCGCGAGCATTTGCATTTGATGGACGAGCTGGGATGAGCCTTGACGCTGCCATGCCGCGGGCCACGGCCCCCGCCATCCTGCCGGGCAGCGGCGGCGTACGCGGCGCGCTCTCCGACCTCTTCTGGCGCCGGCCGCAACTGCTGCTTCTGCTCATGCTGCTGCCGCCGGTTCTGTGGCTCGGCATCGTCTATATCGGCTCGCTGGTCGCACTGCTCCTGCAGAGCTTCTTTTCGATCGACGAGTTCTCCGGCCTGATCAACCGCGAGTTCACGCTGAAGACTTACGGCGACCTGCTGCAGGCCGCCAATCTCGACATCATCCTGCGCACGGTGACGATGGCGGCGCTGGTGACGCTCGCGTCGGCGGTCATCGCCTTTCCCATCGCCTATTACGCGGCGCGCTATGCGCGTGGCCGTTGGAAAGCGTTGTTTTATCTCGGCGTCATGCTGCCGCTGTGGTCGAGCTACCTGGTCAAGATCTATGCCTGGAAGCTGATCCTCGCCAAGGAAGGCATCCTGACGTGGCTGCTGGCCAAATTGCATCTTCTGTGGCTGCTTGATGCCTGGCTATCGCTGCCGGTCGTCGGCGGCAACTCGCTGTCGGTCTCCTCAACCGGCACCTTCATCGTCTTCGTCTATGTCTGGCTGCCCTTCATGATCTTGCCGGTGCAGGCCGCCCTCGAGCGCGTGCCGGGCAATTTGGTCGAAGCCTCGTCCGATCTCGGCGCCTCGCCCCGCCAGACCTTCCGCAACGTGCTGTTCCCGCTGGCGCTGCCTGGCATCGTCGCCGGCTCGATCTTCACCTTCTCGCTGACGCTCGGCGACTACATCATCCCGCAGATCATCGGCACGTCGCGGCTGTTCATCGGCCAGGCCGTCTATTCGCAGCAAGGCACTGCCGGCAACATCCCGCTCGCCGCCGCCTTTACCGTGGTGCCGATTGTCATCATGGGCTTCTATCTCTGGGGCGCCAAGCGCATGGGGGCTTTCGATGCGCTCTGACCGTGGCCCATCCGCGCCGATCGGCCTGAAGCTCGCTGCCACCGGCGGCCTGCTCTTCCTGCACCTGCCGATCCTGCTGATCTTCGTCTATGCCTTCACCACCGAGGAGAAGAGCTTCGTCTGGCCGCCGCCGGGCCTGACCACGCAATGGTTCGCCGTCACCTGGAACCGGCCTGACGTCTGGCAGGCGCTGTCGTTGTCGGTGCGCGTCGCGGCGATCTCGACCGCCATCGCGCTCGTCCTCGGCACGCTGTGCGCCGCGGCCGTGTCCCGCACAAAATTCTTCGGCCGCGAAACCATCTCGCTGCTGGTCATCCTGCCGATCGCGCTGCCCGGCATCATCACCGGCATCGCGCTGCGCTCGGCCTTCGCGCTGGCCGAAATCCCGTTCTCGTTCTGGACGATCGTGCTCGGCCACGCCACCTTCTGCGTGGTCGTCGTCTACAACAATGCCGTCGCCCGTTTCCGCCGCACGTCCGGCTCGATGATCGAGGCGTCGATGGATCTCGGCGCCGATGGTTTCCAGACCTTTCGGCATGTCGTGCTGCCCAACATCGCAACCGCGCTGCTGGCCGGCGGCATGCTGGCCTTTGCGCTGTCCTTCGACGAGGTCATCGTCACCACCTTCACCGCCGGCCAGCAGCAGACGGTGCCGATCTGGATGCTCGAAGAGTTGATCCGTCCGCGCCAGCGTCCGGTCACCAATGTCGTGGCGATGGTCGTGGTGCTGGTGACGCTGCTTCCCATCCTCGCTGCCTATTACCTGACCCGCGACGGCGACCAGATCGCCGGTTCGGGCAAATGACTTCAGTTCATAAGGGAGAGATTTCCATGGACACGCAGATGCTGATCGGCTCGAGATTCGAGAAAGGCGCCGAGACCGAGGAACCGATCCTCAACCCGAAGACCGGGGCGACCATCCTCAATCTGCCCGAGGCCAGCCCGGCGCAGATCGAGGCGGCAGTGCTTGCCGCCGAAAAAGCCTTCGTCACCTGGTCCCGCACAACACCGGCGCAGCGCGCCGGCTATCTCCTGAAGATCGCCGATCGCATCGAGGCTGCTGCACAGGATTTCGCGGCGCTCGAGGCGCTGAACTGTGGCAAGCCGATCAATGCCGTGCTCAATGACGAGATCCCGGCGATCGTCGACTGCTACCGCTTCTTTGCCGGCGCGGTCCGCTCGATGCCTGGACAGGTCGCCGGCGAATACATTCCCGGTCATACCTCGATGGTCCGCCGCGACGCCATCGGCGTCGTGGCGTCGATTGCGCCGTGGAATTATCCGCTGATGATGATGGCCTGGAAGCTGGCGCCGGCGATTGCCGGCGGCAACACCGTCGTCTTCAAGCCGTCGGAGCAGACGCCGCTGACTGCGCTGAAGCTGGCAAAAATCCTTTCCGAGATCCTGCCGGAAGGCGTCGTCAACGTCGTGCTCGGCCGCGGCGACAGCGTCGGCAACACGCTGATCAACCATCCGAAGGTCAACATGATCTCGATCACCGGCGACGTCGCCACCGGCAAGAAGGTGCTGCAGGCCGCCGCCAAATCGGTCAAGCGCACGCATCTCGAGCTCGGCGGCAAGGCGCCGGTCATCGTCTTCGATGACGCCGATCTCGGTGCGGTGGTCAACGGCCTGCGCGCCTTCGGCTATTACAATGCCGGCCAGGACTGCACCGCCGCCTGCCGCATCTATGCCGGCAAGAAGATCTACGACAAGCTCGTCGCCGACCTCTCCGCTGCGGTCTCGACCATCAAGTATGATCGCCCCGACGATACCGAGAACGAAATCGGGCCGCTGATCTCGCGCCGCCAGCGCGACCGCGTCTCGAGCTTCGTCGAGCGCGCCTCCGAGCTCAAGCACATCGAGATCACCACGGGCGGCAAGCCTGGCGAGGGCTCCGGCTTCTTCTACCAGCCGACTGTCGTCGCCGGCGCCCTTCAGGAAGACGAGATCGTGCGCCGCGAAGTGTTCGGCCCGGTGGTCTCGGTCACCCGTTTTTCCGAAGTCGACGAAGCGGTGAACTGGGCCAATGATTCTGACTATGGCCTGGCATCGTCGGTGTGGACCACGGACGTTTCGCGCGCCATGGCGACGGCCGCCCGCCTGCAATATGGCTGCACCTGGATCAACACCCATTTCATGCTGACCAACGAGATGCCGCATGGCGGACTGAAACAATCCGGCTACGGCAAGGACATGTCGCTCTACGCGCTGGAGGACTACACCGCCGTCCGCCACGTCATGGTTGCGCACGGGTAGCGCCCCGCGAGGAGACGGGGCCTATTCTTCCGCCTCCTCCGCCTCGCCTGCGGCCGGCGCCACGAGCAGCACAGCGGCGCCGAGGAGCGCGGCAATAAAGGAGCCGGCGAGGATGCCGACCTTGACCGCGTCCTGCAGAGCGACGTCGCTGGCGAAGGCGAGCAGGCCGATGAACAGGCTCATGGTGAAACCGATGCCGCAGAGCAGCGAAATGCCGATCATGTGCAGCCACCCGGCATTGATCGGCAGATCGGCGAAGCCAAGCCGGATGGCGAGTGCGGAAGACCCGAACACGCCGACCAGCTTGCCGGCGACGAGACCGGCGGCGACGCCGAGCGTCAGCGGCTCGGCCAGGGCGGCAGCGCTGAGACCGCCGAGCGAGACGCCGGCATTGGCAAAGCCGAAAATCGGGATGACGAAGAAGGCGACGACTTTGTGCAGGCCGTGTTCGAGCCGGTGCAGCGGCGAATGGTCGAGATCATGGCCGCTGCCGGGCGAGATTTTCAGCGGTATGGCGAGGGCCAGCGCGACGCCGGCGAGCGTCGCATGGACGCCCGATTTGAGCACCAAAACCCACAGAACGATGCCGAGCAAGATGTACGGCAGCAGCGTCAGCACCCGCATGCGGTTGAGCACCACCAGCAGCGCGATGACGGCAAAGGCGGCGCCGAGATAGGCGAGCGACAGGCCGCTGGTATAAAACACCGCGATGATGAGCACGGCGCCGAGATCGTCGATGATGGCGAGCGCGGTGAGGAATATCTTCAGCGAGCCCGGCACGCGGCTGCCGAGCAGCGACAGCACGCCGAGCGCAAAGGCGATGTCAGTGGCGGTCGGAATCGCCCAGCCGGACAGAGCGGCTGGATTGTTGCGGTTGACGGCCACATAGACCAGTGCCGGTACTGCCATGCCGCCGGCGGCGGCGATGCCGGGCAGCACGCGGCGCGGCCAGGTCGAGAGCTGGCCGTCGAGCATCTCGCGCTTGATCTCGAGGCCGACCAGCAGGAAGAACACTGCCATCAGGCCGTCATTGATCCAGTGCGAGACGCTGAGCGGTCCGAGATAGGCATGGAGGGCGGAGAAATAAGCCTCGCCCAGCGGCGAATTGGCGACGATCAGGGCAAGGGCCGCCGCAGCCATGAGGATGAGGCCACCGGCCGCCTCGCTGTCGAGGAATTCGCGCAGCATGGAGACCAGCCGCTTTTCGTCCTGCATGTCGCCTCCGTCGTATCAGCGGCAAGGTCCGACACCGCCAAGCGATGATGCGCAAACAGTGCTGGCCGGGCAAGCCTGTAGTCAGAGCCTTTTAGCGCGGCGCCCGCTTGGCGAGGATGCGCTGCAGTGTGCGGCGATGCATGTTCAGGCGGCGTGCGGTTTCCGAGACGTTGCGGTCGCACATTTCGTAGACGCGCTGGATGTGCTCCCAGCGTACCCGGTCGGCCGACATCGGATTTTCGGGCGGCGCCGCGCGTTCGCCCGCCGTGCGGGTCAGGGCTGCAAAGATATCGTCGGCGTCGGCCGGCTTCGACAGATAGTCGATGGCGCCGAGCTTCACCGCCGTCACCGCAGTGGCGATGTTGCCGTAGCCGGTGAGGATGATGGCGCGGGCATCGTCGCGCTTCTCGCGGATCGCGGCGACGACGTCGAGGCCGTTGCCGTCGGCCAGCCGCATGTCGACCACCGCATAGGCCGGCGGATTGGCGCGCGCCTTTGCAACCGCTTCCTCGACGCTCTCGGCCGTCTCGACCACGAAACCCCTGGTTTCCATGGCGCGGGCAAGCCGCGTCAGGAACGGCTTGTCGTCGTCGACGATCAGCAGCGAGGTGTCCTCGCCTTCGACCATTGCGCCAATCGTTTCGTCAGTACTCATCGTGCTGAAAATCCTGCTGCCTGATTTTTACGCAAATATAGTTTCGCAACGCTATTGTCCAATTTAGGCCGTGTCGAACATGGTGGCCGAAGCCTGCTCGGGATTGAGGAAGACGCTGCGCGGCCACGATATCTGCACGATGGCGCCCTCGCCGGGCTCGCTTGAATTGCGGAAATCGAGCGTCGCGCCGGAGCGTTCGAGCAAGGTCTTGGCGATGAATAGACCCAGGCCGAGGCCGCCGCCGGCTTCGGTGCCCTGGCGCGTCGACATATAAGGTTCGCCGATGCGGTCGATGATCTCCGGCGGAAAGCCCGGCCCGTCGTCGATGATCGAGAAGCTGACGGCGGCCTCGTTCCAGTTCCAGCGCACTGTCACGCTTTTGCGGGCGAAGTCGACGGCGTTCTCGACCAGATTGCCGAGGCCGTAGATGACGCCGGGATTGCGCCGGCCCACGGGTTCCGGGCCGATGCGCTCGCCCGGCCGAAGCTTGATCGAAATGCCGAAATCGCGGTGCGGCGCCGTCACCTCCTCGACCAGCGAGGTCAGTGGCAGACGCGAGAGGTGCACCTCGCTCTCGGAGGAAAGGCTGGTCAGGCGCTTCAGGATTTCGCGGCAGCGCTCGCTCTGCGAACGCAGCAGCTTCACGTCCTCGCCGTATTTCGGATCTTCGCCAAGCGCCTTCTCCATCTCCTTGGCGACAAGCGTGATGGTGGCGAGCGGCGTGCCGAGCTCGTGCGCGGCGGCCGCGGCGAGGCCGTCGAGGGCCGAGAGATGCTGCTCTCGCTGCAGCACCAGTTCGGTGGCGGCAAGCGCGTTGGCAAGCAGCCGCGCCTCCTCGGCCACCCGGAAGGCATAGATCGCGGTAAAGGCGATGGAGCAGAACACCGCCATCCATATGCCGGCCACATAGACGAACGGCATCGCCAATGGCGCGCCCTCATGCCAGGGCAGCGGCAGGTGGTAAAAGACCAGCAGCGTCGCCGCCACGATCACCAGCGCGCCGAGCATGGCGGTCAGCCGCAGCGGCAGCGACGTCGCCGAGACGACGACGGGCACGGTCATCAGCAGCGAAAACGGATTGGTGAGGCCGCCGGTCATGTAGAGCAGGCCGGCAAGCTGCAGGCTGTCGAAGGTCAGGATGGCAAAGGCCGAGAACGGGGTAAGCCGATGCGCCGCCGGATAGCGGAAGGTCAGCAAAAGGTTCATCCAGGCCGAACAGGCGATCAGCGCAAAACACATGCTGACCGGCAGCGGAAATTTCAGCCCGTAAGCGACGACAAGCACGGTCAGGCTCTGGCCGACGATGGCAAGCCAGCGCAACCTGATCAGCGTGTTGAGGCGCAGCCGCTGGCTTTGCTGGAAGTCGGGTGCGTGCAGGATGTTTATCATGACCAATGATTATAGAGGGGAAACATCCGGAGGTCTTTTCCGAAAAACCGCCGAAGTTGGCCTTCGGTTCGGGATGACAGCCTAGAAGCATCAGGTACCGCGCGGCTTGGCGCGGCTGGTGGCGGCGGCGAGAAGCGGGTTCTCCGGCCAGACATGCCTGGGATAGCGGCCGCGCATGTCTGCCCGCACATCGGCCCAGGAGCCGCGCCAGAACCCGGGAAGGTCGCGCGTCGTCTGGATCGGCCGATGCGCCGGCGACAGCAATTCGAGCGTCAGCGGCACAGTGCCGTTGGCTATCGCGGGATGCCGGTCGAGGCCGAACAGTTCCTGCACGCGGATCGCCAGCACCGGCCATTCGCCGTCATAGCGGATCGGTAGCCGGCTGCCCGACGGCGCGTCGAAATGGGTCGGCGCCAATGTGTCTATCTTGCGCTGCAATTCGTGCGGTACCAGCGTCATCAGGCCTTGCGAAAGCATGCTGGGATCAATCGCCGCAAAGGATGCGGCACCGGAAAGGAACGGCAGCAGCCAGTCGTCGAGGCGCTCGACGAGCGCGGCATCGGAGACATCGGGCCATGGCGCGCCGAGGCCGCGATGCAGCCAGCCGAGCCGCTGTCGCAACGTCTCCGCCTCCCTGTTCCACGGCAACAGCGACAGGCCGTGTTCGCGCAAGGCGTCGAGGATGGCGCGATCCGCGTCGGCACCGGTCGGCGCCGGCAGCATGCGTTCGGACAGCGTGATGGCGCCGAGGCGAACCGCTTCGCGCACCCGCACCGCGCGCCTGTCGCGGTCGAAGCTTACCTCGCGGCGGGTCTCGATCTTCTCCGCCAGCGCGGTACGAATATCGGTCTCATCGATGGCTGCCGCCGCGGTGATGCGGGCGTTCTGTGCCTTGCCCTGCAGGTCGGCGACGACGAGCCAGGTCTCGCCGGCCAGCGGATCGGAGGCGTCGAGCATGGCGCCCGAGCCGTTGGCAAGCACGAAGCGGCCACGCTCGCCGCGCGCCCTGGCGACCCGATCCGGCCAGGCATGGATGAGGAGAGCGCCGGCGGTGCTGCCCTCCCCCTTGAGGGGGTCCGAAGGACGGGCGAGACCCGCGGCTCGCCCCGGCGCGTCGATCCGCGTAGCGGATCGGGGTGGGGTCGGGTCGGGCACGCCATCGGCGACCCCACCCCGTCTCCCTCGCTTCGCTACGCTTAGCTCGCTCGCCGACCCTCCCCTCAAGGGGGAGGGTGAAGCCTGCTTTGCCAACCTCTCTGCAAGCTGGCGGGCAGCGGTGGCACGCGGCGATCTTTCGGCGTGAAAGCGCATCAGCCGCCGTTCGAGATCGGCACCGTCGCCGCCAAGGCCGCGCTCGGTCAATAGCACGGCGAGCATCGCCGCCTCGAGCGCCTGTCCGGTCCTTGCCGCCTCGGCGACCATGTGGGCGAGCCGAACCGGTAACACCAGCCTGCGCATCGCGGCACCGGCCTCCGTCAGGCGTCCTGCCGCATCGACAGCATCGAGCGCGCGCAGCAGTGCCCTCGCCTCGGTGAGCGCCGGAGCCGGCGGGGGGTCGAGGAAGGACAGGCTGGTCGGATCGGCGACGCCGAACGCGGCGCAATCGAGCAACAGGCCGGAAAGATCGGCTTCGAGGATTTCCGGCGGCGTGAAGGCCGGCAGTGCCGCCGTCTGCTCGGCCCGCCACAACCGGATGGCGACACCGGGCTGCGTGCGCCCGGCACGGCCGGCGCGCTGGTCGGCGGAAGCGCGGGAAGCACGTACCGTCTCCAACCGCGTCAGGCCGCTCGCCGGCTCGTAGCGCGGCAGCCGCGATAGGCCGGAATCGATGACGACGCGCACGCCGTCGATGGTGATGGAGGTTTCGGCGATCGACGTCGCCACCACCACCTTGCGGCGGCCGGGCGGCGCCGGCTTGATCGCCGCGTCCTGCGCCTTGTTGTCGAGCATGCCGTAGAGCGGCACGATGTCGGTGTCGGCGCCGACCTTGCCCGCCAGCCGATCGGCGGTGCGCTCGATCTCGCGCTGGCCGGGCAGGAAAGCGAGCACGCTGCCCTCCTCCCCGGCAAGCGCCGAGCGGATCGCCCTGGCCATCGCATCCTCGATGGTGACGCCGGCCAGCCGCTCGTCATAGCGGATGTCGACCGGGAAGGCGCGGCCTGCGCTCTCGATCAGCGGCGCGCCGGACAGCAATTTTGCGACACGCGCACCGTCGAGCGTCGCCGACATCACCAGCAATCTGAGTTCGGGCCTCAGCGCACTTTGCACGTCGAGCGCCAGCGCCAGCCCGAAATCGCCGTCGAGCGAGCGTTCGTGGAACTCGTCGAACAACACCGCCGCGACACCGGGCAGCTCGGGATCGTCGAGGATCATGCGAGACAGCACGCCTTCGGTGACGACGAGAATCCTGGTCTTTGCGGAAGTGCGGTTTTCCATGCGCATGGCATAGCCGACGGTTTCGCCGGGCTCTTGGCCAAGCAATTCGGCCATGCGGCGGGCGGCAGCGCGGGCGGCGAGGCGGCGAGGCTCGAGCAGAATGATCTTTCCGGCGCCGAGCCATTCAGCGTCGAGCAGCGCCAGTGGAACCAGCGTCGTCTTGCCGGCACCGGGCGGCGCCACCAGCACGGCGCTGTTACCATGGCCGAGCGCTTCATTGAGCGCCGGCAAGACAGCGGAGACCGGCAGTTCCGGCAAAGGTTTTGTGGTCATTGTCCCAAGGTGCAGCCAGTTGGCAGCGACCGCATATCAGCGGTGGTGGTCGCGGCGCAACCTCGGCGCCGACTCAAAGCCTGGTCCGCGAAAACGGGTTCCAGCGCACGGTGCCGAGCCGCACCTCCTCGCGCACCATCGTCAGCAGACCGGAACCGCCGACCACGGCCAAGCCGACCAGCGACAGAAAATCCGGGTATTCCCTGAAGAACAGCGCGCCCAGGACCACGGCCCAGACGATTTGCGAGTAATGCGTTGGCGCGATGCGGTTGGCCGGTGCGTATTTGACCGCCAGCAGATGCAGCAGCTGGCCGCCGGCGGTGGAGGCGCCGGCGAGCACCAGCCACGCCCATTGCCTGCCATCCGGCAGCGAGAACGAGGTGGCCGCCGCACCGACGCCGTTGAAGAGCAGGCCGTAGCCGATCAGCACGCCGAGCATCGTCGTGCGCTTTTCCTGCGCGGCGAGCGAACGCATCAGGATGACGTTGGTGGCGGCCAGGAAGGCGATGATGAACGCCGCCAGATGACCAAGATGCAACTCGCGAAACCCAGGCCTGACGACCAGCATGACCCCGGCAAAGCCGGCGACCACCGCCAGCCACCGCCATGGGCCGACCTTCTCCTTGAGGACCAGCGTGGCCAGGATGGTGACGAATAGCGGCGCCAGGAAGATGAGCGCATAGACTTCTGCCAGCGGGATGGTGGTGAAGGCGTAGACGCTGAGCACGCCGGAGGCGATGCCGGCCCAGGCGCGGGCCTGTACCGCCCAGGGCCGGGTCGTGCGCCAGAAATCGCGCCAGCGCTCGCTTGGCGGCCTGGCAAAGAGCAGAAAGCAGCCGGCAAACAATGTCGAGAAGAAGCCGATCTCGAAGACGTTGAACTGCCCGCCCAGGCTTTTGACAACGGCGTCGCTGCACGAATAGCTTGCATAGGCGATGAGAGCGAGCAGAATTCCGTTGGGCACGTTTTTCCGTTTCCGGGAGAGATGAGAGTGAAGATACTGGCGCTTGGCGCGCATCCGGACGACATCGAGATCTTCATGTTCGGTACGATGGCGGCCTATGCCGCGCAAGGCGCAGAACTCTTTTTTGCCATAGCCACGGATGGCGCCAGGGGCGGCTACGGCGATCCGGCCGCGCTTGCCCGCGCGCGCCGCAGGGAGGCGACGGCGGCGGCCGGCCTGCTTGGCGTGACGCCGCGCTTCCTCGACTTTCCCGATGGGGCGCTGGTGGCGGATGCCGCGCTGATCGGGGCGCTGAAAGCGTTGATCGGCGAGATAGGGCCGGATCTGGCGATCACCCATGCGCCGAACGATTATCACGGCGACCATCGCGCGCTGTCGGACGGCGTGCGCATAGCCGCGTCATTCTCTGTGCCGGTGCTGCACGCCGACACGTTCGGCGGCACCGGGTTTTCGCCAACGCACTATGTCGATACCTCCAGGCATTTCGATCTCAAGGCGGAGGCGATCCGGGCGCACCAGTCGCAGGATCCCGAGCGTTTCGTCGATGCGGCGCGCACGCAGAACGCCTTTCGCGCCGGCCAGTGCAACGGCCCAGCCGGATCGTTCGCCGAGGCCTTCCGCTTCGAGCCGGTCTTCCCCTTCGCCGATATCCGCGCGCTGCTGCCGCCGGCCCCAGTGATCCGTCCGGTGGCGGTCAGCAACAAGACGGTGACCTAGGCAGGTCGCCGCAACCTCTCACGTTGCTTTCCTATCCAGCATGCTGCGATGCAGCAACGAATTCGCTTGCCTTGTTTAGTAAAAATTGCATCACTAAACAAATTACTAAACATCCGGTGCGCCGTCGCGTCGTTGTGTTTGGGCCCCGGAGGAGGGGTTTAGCGGGCTCTTGAAACCGTCATCCGGACGCGTTTCGCAAATGGGAGGAAGGCATGAAATCGACCTTGAAACTGACGTTGGGACTGGCCTCGACACTCTTTGCGTCGACAGCCGTTTCGAACGTCGCGCACGCAGAAGATCTGACGCTTTGCTGGGCAGCCTGGGACCCGGCCAACGCGCTTGTGGAATTGTCCAAGGACTTCACCAAGGAAACCGGCATCGGCATGAAATTCGAATTCGTGCCGTGGACCAACTATGCCGACCGCTTTCTCAACGAGCTGAATTCGCACGGCAAGCTGTGCGACCTGATCATCGGCGACAGCCAGTGGATCGGCGGTGCCGCCGAGAACGGCCACTACGTCAAGCTGAACGACTTCTTCGACAAGGAGAAGATCAGCATGGACGATTTCGTGCCGGCGACCGTCGTCGGCTACTCGGAATGGCCGAAGAACTCGCCGAATTACTGGGCGCTGCCGGCCATGGGCGACGTTGTCGGTTGGACTTACCGCAAGGACTGGTTCT
This sequence comes from Mesorhizobium sp. ISC25, assembly GCF_042295465.1. Taxonomy (NCBI): domain Bacteria; kingdom Pseudomonadati; phylum Pseudomonadota; class Alphaproteobacteria; order Hyphomicrobiales; family Phyllobacteriaceae; genus Mesorhizobium; species Mesorhizobium sp. ISC25. The sequence goes on from NZ_CP135441.1 coordinate 3,767,221, forward strand.
CCAAGCCGGAGCTGCAGAAGGAATTCAAGGAAAAGTACGGCTGGGATCTCGGCCCGCCGACGACCTTCGACCAGCTGAAGCAGATCGCCGAATTTTTCCAGAAGCGCGAGATCGACGGCAAGACCGTCTATGGCGCGTCGATCTACACCGAGCGCGGCTCGGAAGGCATCACAATGGGTGCCATGGACGTACTCTACAGCTTCGGCTTCCAGTACGAAAACCCGAAAAAGCCCTACGAAATGGAAGGCTTCGTCAACTCCGATAAATCGGTAAAGGGCCTGGAATTCTACAAGGCGCTCTACGATTGCTGCACCCCTCCCGGCGCCTCGAACAGCTACATGGGCGAAGGCGTCGATGCCTTCAAATCCGGCCAGGTGGCAATGCACATGAACTTCGCCTTCACCTGGCCAGGCCTGCAGAAGGACGAGAATGTCGGCGGCGACAAGATCGGCTATTTCGTCAATCCCAAAGGTCCGGACGGCGACCAGTTCGCCCAGCTCGGCGGCCAGGGCATCTCGGTGGTCTCCTATTCCGACAAGCAGGAAGCCGCGCTCAAATACATCAAATGGTTCGCCAACAAGGACGTGCAGTCCAAATGGTGGTCGCTCGGCGGCTATTCCTGCCTCAACGCGGTCGTCAAGGACCCGGCCTTCCCGGCCAGCCAGCCCTACGCGCAGACCTTCCTCGACTCGATGGCCATCGTGAAGGACTTCTGGGCCGAGCCGAGCTATGCGCCGCTGCTGCAGGCATCGCAGAAGCGCTTCCACGACTATGTCGTTGCCGGGCAAGGCTCGGCCAAGGATGCTCTCGACGGCCTCGTCAAGGACTGGACCGAGGTCTTCCAGGACGACGGCAAAATGTAACCGGCTCCTCCCGAGCCCATGACCGAACCGTCCCGTGCCACCCTTGGCACGGGACACAGTTCAGATAAATTCCATTGTCGAGACGAGCCAAGTGACCGAAGCAGGACTGACCATGCTCAATCGGACGGCGGACAGCGTTGCCCGGGCTACGCCCGAGCCGTTGGCCCGCAAGGTCCGGGGCATCAGCGACAAGGGCCTCGCCTGGCTGTTCATCTCGCCGACGATCCTGTTGCTTCTCGCCATCAATATCTTCCCGCTGTTCTGGGCGATCTATCTGTCCTTCACAAACTTTCGCGCCAATCGCCCCAACGAGGTGGTGAAGAACCTCGGGCTGGCGAATTACAAGCGCATCCTCGCCGACCAGGACATCTGGATCGCCATGCAGACGACGGCGCATTTCGTGTTCTGGACCATCCTGCTGCAGACGTTGATCGGCTTCACGCTGGCCTGGCTGATCGACCGCAAGTTTCGCGGCCACGCCTTCTGGACGACCATCATCCTGGTGCCGATGATGCTGTCGCCGGCGGTGGTCGGCAATTTCTGGCGCTTCCTCTACGAGCCGCAGATCGGGCTGTTCGCCTACGCCGTTTCGTTCGTCACCGGCATACCAGCAACCGAAATCAGCATGCTCTCCAACGTGTCGCTGGCGCCATGGTCGATCATCATCGTCGACACCTGGATGTGGACGCCTTACGTGATGCTGATCTGCCTCGCCGGCCTGCGCTCGATCCCCGAGTACATCTACGAAGCGGCCGAGGTCGACCGCGCCTCCAACTGGCGGCAGTTCTGGTCGATCACACTGCCGATGGCGCTACCCTTCATCATGCTGGCGGTGCTGTTTCGCGGCATCGAGAACTTCAAGATGTTCGACATGGTCAATTTGCTCACCGGCGGCGGGCCGGGATCGACCACCGAAGTGGCCTCGATCACGCTGAAGCGGCAGGCCTTCGAAAGCTGGCGGACGGGCTATTCCTCGGCCTTCGCCATCATCCTGTTCGTCGCGGTGTTCGGGCTGGCCAACATCTACGTCAAGGCGCTCAACAAGGTGAAGCAGAGATGAGCCTGACGTCAGCCCATTCCGTTGTCGCGCCGTCGGCCACGTCGAAGCGCGTCGCCGGCACGATCATCGTCGCCTACGCGCTGATCTCGATCGTGCCGCTGCTGTGGATCTTCGCCACCAGCTTCAAGACGCCGCCCGATTCCATCGCTTACCCACCGAAGATCCTGTTCCAGCCCAGCGTTGAGGGCTACTGCAACCTGTTCACGACGCGGACAAGGCAGACGCCGGAATACATCAACTCGCTGGGGCCGGCGACGGGCCTTTGCGACGAGACGGTGCGCAAGCGCAACATGGTGATCGCCGGCCCGTCGAACTTCATGCCGCGCTTCGTCAATTCGCTGATCATCGCCTTCGGCTCGACCTTCTGCGCGGTGTTCCTCGGCACCCTGTCGGCCTATGGTTTTTCGCGCTTCAAGGTGCCGCTCGCCGACGACCTTCTGTTCTTCATCCTGTCGACGCGGATGATGCCACCGATCGCCGTCGCGATTCCCATCTACCTGATGTACCGGGAGCTTGGCCTGTCGGACACGGCGCTCGGCATGATCCTGCTTTATACGGCGGTCAACGTGTCCTTGGCGGTGTGGCTGCTGAAAGGCTTTATCGACGAGATCCCGCGCGAATATGAAGAAGCGGCGATGATCGACGGCTATACGCGGCTGCAGGCGTTCTGGCGCACCGTGCTGCCGCAGGCGACCACCGGCATTGCCGCAACCGCCATATTCTGCCTGATCTTTGCCTGGAACGAATATGCCTTCGCCGCGCTGCTGACTTCGGGCACGGCGCAGACCGCGCCGCCCTTCATCCCGACCATCATCGGCGAAGGCGGCCAGGACTGGCCGGCGGTCGCTGCCGGCACGTCGATCTTCCTGGTGCCGATCCTGGTCTTCACCATCCTGCTTCGCAAGCAATTGCTGCGCGGCATCACCTTTGGCGCGGTGCGCAAATGAACCTGACCGCAAAACGCAAATCGCGCTGGCCCGTTTGGGCCAGGCGCGGGCTGATGGAAAACGTCGCCACCGCGATCATCGCGATCGGCTTCCTGATGCTGTTCCAGCCCTTCGCACTGGCGCTCTACACCTATTCCTTCATCACCATGCTTGCCGGCACGGCGATGTTCATCATCGTCTCGAAATTTCCGGAGTAGACGATGGCCGAGATCAGGGTCGAACATCTGAGGAAGGCATTCGGCGATTTCGTCGCCGTGCAGGATTCCAACTTCGTCGTCGAGGACGGCGAATTCTTCGTCATGCTGGGGCCGTCGGGCTGCGGCAAGACGACGACGCTTCGTATGATCGCCGGGCTCGAACTGCCGACCGGCGGCAAGATCCTGCTTGGCGGCGAGGACGTCACCATGCGGCGTGCCCGCGAGCGCGACATTGCCTTCGTATTCCAGCTGTTCGCGCTCTATCCGCACATGAATGTGAGGAAGAACATCGGCTTTCCGCTGCTGGCGCAAGGCATGCCAGGCGCTGAAATCCGGAGCCGAGTGGAAGAGACGGCGAAGCTTTTGCGGATCGACCATCTGCTTAACAAATCCGTCTCCGGGCTTGCCGGCGGCGACCGCCAGCGCGTTGCGCTCGGCCGCGCCATCGTGCGGCGGCCAAAGTGTTTCCTGATGGACGAGCCGCTCGGCACGCTCGACACCGAATTCCGCGATTTGATGGTCCATGAGCTGCGCGAACTGCACAACCGCATCCACGCCACCACCGTCTATGTCACGCACGACCAGATGGAAGCGATGTCGATGGCCGACAAGATCGCGGTGATGAACCATGGCGTCATCGAACAATTCGGCACGCCGCGTGAGATCTACGACCGGCCGGCGACGATGTTTGTCGCCGACTTCATCGGCTCGCCGCCGATGAATTTCCTCGGCTTCGGCGGCGGGCTTTCAAAGGGCACCAGGGAAATTGTTGTGCAAGGCGCGAAGGTGGCCGTGCCGGAGGTGCGCGAGGATATTGCGCCGGCCGAGATGGCGCTTGGCATCCGGCCGGAGCACATCCGTTTCGATGATGCTTCAAAGCTGCGCGGCGCCATTTATGGCGCCGAATATCTCGGCACCACGCAGATTGTGGCAGTGGAGACGGCAGACGGCATCATCAAGGCCAGGGTGCCGGCCGAAATCCGGCTCAATCCGGGCGACCATGTGGGCCTGGCGCTGAGCAGCGCGCGGCTGTCGCTGTTCGCAAAAGGATCCGGCCGTGCGGTGCGCACCGAAATCCATGACTCGGCCTCCCAGGGGAGAGCGCATCATGGCTGATGTTCACATCAAAGGCGTGACCAAGGTTTTTGGCGAGCATGTCGCCGTCGACAATCTCGACCTGCATATCGCCGACGGCGAATTCGTCGTGCTGCTCGGGCCGACCGGTGCCGGCAAGACGACGACGCTCAGGCTGATCGCCGGGCTGGAGCGGCCGGAAGCGGGCTCGATCCATATTGCCGGCCACGACACGACGACGCTGTCGCCGGCCGAGCGCGACACCGCTTTCGTCTTCCAGCAATATTCGCTCTATCCGCATCTGTCGGTCTACGACAACCTCGCCTTTCCGCTGCGCTCACCGGCGCGGAAAATGCCGGAGGACCAGATCCGCCGCCGCGTCGAGGACGTGGCCAAGATGGTGCGCATCCACCACAAGCTGAATAATCGCTCGACCAAACTGTCGGGCGGCGAGATGCAGCGCGTCGCCATCGGCCGCGCTCTGGTGCGCAAACCGTCGATCTACCTGATGGACGAGCCGCTGTCGTCGCTCGACGCCAAGCTGCGCGCCGATCTCAGGCTCGAGCTGAAGCGCATCCAGGCCGAACTCGGCGCCACAATGCTCTACGTCACACACGACCAGATCGAAGCGATGACCATGGCCGACCGCATCGGCATCCTCGCCGACGGCGTACTGGTGCAGATCGGTTCGCCGCGGGCGATCTATTCTGAGCCGGCAAACCTTCACGTCGCGGCAAGGCTCGGCCAACCGGCAATCAATTTGTTGCCGGTCGGACTGCTGCCGGATGGCGGCGCGCCGGCGGGAACAAAGACGATCGGAGCGCGCACCGAACATCTTTCAATCGAGAAGGCGGCGAACGGCCATGCCGACGGCGTCGTCGATTGGGTCGAGCATCTCGGCGACCAGAACCATCTGCACGTGACGGTCGGGGGCAGGAAGCTGGTGACGCTGACCGACCCCGACACCGACCTGGCGCAGGGCGACAAGATCATGATCCGCTATCGCTCGCCGCTGTATTTCGGCGCCGATGGGCGACGGCTGATGTGAGCGCTGCGCGAGTGTTTTCCTGGCACCTTTCAACCGGCAATTTCGGGCACCGGACTGGACCAATTCGATGAAGCATTTTTTCAATCGCAGGGATACGATCGTAACTGAGGCCCTGGACGGCTTTCTTGGCACGACCGGCGCCGGCGATCTCGCTCGCCTCGACGGCTATCCCGAAATCAAGGTCGTCCTCCGTGCGGACTGGGATAAGAGCAAGGTCAGCATCATCTCCGGCGGCGGGGCCGGGCACGAACCCGCGCATGCCGGCTTCGTCGGCGTGGGCATGCTGACGGCGGCAGTATCAGGCGAGATCTTTGCTTCGCCGAGCGTGGAAGCGGTATTGGCCGCCATCCGCGCGGTGACCGGTCCCGCCGGGTGCCTGCTGATCGTCAAGAACTATACCGGCGATCGCCTCAATTTCGGCTTGGCCGCCGAGAAGGCGCGCGCCGAAGGCTTCCGCGTCGAGATGGTGATTGTCGCCGACGACATTGCCCTGCCTGACATTGCCCAGCCGCGTGGCGTTGCCGGCACCTTGTTCGTGCACAAGATCGCCGGCCATCTGTCGGAAGCCGGCGTCGATCTGGCGACGGTTGCCGCGGCGGCGCGGGCCGCGGCGGTGGAAATCGTTTCCCTCGGCATATCGCTGTCATCCTGCTCGATCCCCGGCCAGAGCCATGACGAAAGATTTGGCGCCGACGACGCTGAGCTCGGCCTCGGCATCCATGGCGAACCGGGCGTTGAGCGGATTGCGGTGCAAAGTGCCGAAAGACTGGTCGCGATCATGTCGGAGCGCCTTGCCGCGCGGCTCGATCCCGCCAGTGACTACGCCTTGCTGATCAACAATCTCGGTTCGGTGCCGCCGTTGGAAATGTTACTTGTCGCCAATGCGGTATTGGCTTCACCGCTGGCACAAAAGGTGACGCTGACGATCGGGCCCGGGCAGCTTATGACCGCGCTCAACATGAACGGCTTTTCCCTGTCGCTGATCCGGCTCGATGCGCCGCGCGAAGTAGCCTTGCGGGCGCCGGTAGGGCCTCACGCCTGGCTGCCGGCAAGAGCCGTTCGCCAAGCCAGCGTCGTGCCGATGGCCAAAGCCGCCGGCCCGAACAACGCGTCGAAAGCCAGCCAGGACGCACGCACCGACCGGTTGGTTGTCGCGGTCTGCGAACGGCTGATCTCGCTTGAAGGCGCGTTGAACGGACTGGACGCCAAGGCGGGAGACGGCGACACCGGATCGACTGTGGCGGCCGGTGCGCGCAGCGTGCTTGGCCGCATTGCGACACTGCCGCTCGCTGACCCTGCCGCAACGCTCGCCGCCGTCGGCGACATCCTGAGCGCCAGCATGGGCGGCTCTAGCGGCGTGCTGTTGTCGATCTTCTTCACCACCGCCGCGCAGGTGCTGGAGTCTGGCGAAACGCTTCCCAAGGCGCTTCTCGCTGGCCTGGATCGGATGTCCTTCTATGGTGGAGCGAGGATCGGCGATCGCACGATGATCGATGCCCTGGAACCCGCCTTGAGGGCGCTGGATAGGGGGGGTCTGGAAGATGCGGCGGTCGCGGCTCAACGCGGAGCCGAGGCCACCGCTGCCATGCGCAAGGCCAAGGCCGGGCGGTCCGCCTATATTGGCAGCCAGCTCGACGGCGTGGTCGACCCCGGCGCCTTTGCCGTCGCCGAGGTCTTCACTGCCCTCGCTGCGTTGCTCGAACCCGCTTGACTGGGGAAAAGAATGCTTCAATTGCCGGATATGCAATTTTCTCGTACTGCCGGCAGCGCAGGGGCCAGGAGCATGGGCGATATGGCGGCAGCGGATCTTTCCAGGCTGATCGAGGCGGCGGCAAACACCATCGCCGCCCATGCCGAAGAGCTGACCGGGCTCGACCAGGCGATCGGCGACGGCGACCATGGGCTCAACATGAAACGCGGCTTCGAGGCAGTGCGGGCCGAGGCCGGCGCGTTCGCGGCAAAGCCATTGCCCGAGGCGCTGAAGGCGATCGGCACCAAGCTGGTGATGACGGTCGGCGGAGCCTCCGGTCCCTTGTTCGGCACGCTGTTCATGGCGCTCGGCAAGGAGATTTCCGCCGCGCCGGATCGCGCCAATCTGGCGGCGGCCTTCGGCAAGGCTATCGAAGCGGTGGCCGCCAGAGGCAAGTCGCAGGCCGGACAAAAGACCATGTTCGACGTGCTGCAGCCGGTGCATGAGGCCCTGCTGCAGGGAAAGACGGCAGCGGACATCGTCAACATTGCCGACAGTGCAGCCGAGGCGACCGTGCCGATGAAGGCGCTGCGCGGGCGCGCCTCGTTCCTTGGCGACCGTTCGATCGGTCATATGGATGCCGGCGCACGCTCGACCGCGCTTCTGGTGCGGGCCGTAGCCGAAGCAATCGAGAGGCGCGCATGAGCAATGTCGGAATCGTCATCGTATCGCATTCGCCGCTGGTCGCCGAAGGCACCGCCGACATGGTGCGGCAGATGGTCGGCAACGAAGTGCCGCTTGCATGGTGCGGCGGAAACGGCCATGGCGGGCTGGGAACCAATGTCGAGGCGATCATGGGCGCCATCGACAAGGCCTGGTCGGAGGCGGGTGTCGCGATCCTCGTCGATCTCGGCGGTGCCGAGACCAATAGCGAGATGGCGGTCGAGATGATCGGCGAACCACGCGCCCAGAAGATCATCGTCTGCAATGCGCCAATTGTCGAAGGCGCGGTGATGGCGGCGACCGAGGCTTCCGGCGGCGCCTCGCTCAGGGAAGTGGTGGCGACGGCGCACGAACTGTCGCCGTCGTGAATGAACGGGAATTTTGACAAGCATGTCCGCAGCAGCCGAAGCCAGCGTCCTGATCACCCATGAGGTGGGACTGCATGCGCGTCCTTCGGTGAAGTTCACCAAGCTTGCCAAGACGTTTTCGGCCGACGTCGAGATTGCGCTCGCGGCCAACGGGCCGTGGCTCGACGCCAAGAGCATCGTCAAGGTAATGGCTGCGAAAGCGCCGAAAGGTACTGTCCTGCATATCAGAGCCAGAGGGGACGGCGCCGGTGAGGCGGTCGGCGCGCTGGTCGAGCTGGTGCGGCGCGATTTCGACGAAGGCAAGGACCATGCCCGAACCGCTTAGGCTGCAGGGCATTTCGGCATCGGCCGGCTATGCCGAGGGGCCGCTGTTCGATCTGGACCAGGCTGCTGTGCGTTATGTCCGCAAGGCGACTGCCGCGGACGAGAAAGCGGCGCTTGAGGCCGCCATCTCCATTGCCGCAGGCCGGCTCGCGACATTGATCGAAACCAGCGACAGCGAGGCGGCCGGGATCCTCGAATTCCAGCTCGCCATGCTGGAGGACGACGCGCTGACCGGCCCGGCTTTTTCGCACATCGCCGAGGGCATGGCTGCTGATGTGGCTTGGCGAACAGCGCTCGACGCCGAGATCGCCGGCTACGAAACATCCGACCAGGACTATTTCCGGGCGCGCGCGGCCGACATGCGCGATATACGCGACCAGGTGCTACGCGCGCTGACCGGGGGCGGCGACATTGCCGCACCGGCGGGTGCGATCTTCTACGGCGAGGATATCGCACCGACGCGCTTCCTCGAAACCGACTGGAGTGCCGGCGGCGGCATAGCACTCACGGCCGGAAGTGCTGCAAGTCATGTCGCAATGCTGGCACGCTCACGCGGCGTGCCAATGGTGGTGGGGCTTGGGCTCGTGGCGCGTGGGGTGGCCGGGCCTGGTGCTTCGTCGGCTCACCTTGCCGAAATCGCTCTGCTCGATGCCGAACATGGCGGCATCGTGTTGGCGCCTTCAAAAGCGGAGATCGCCATATTCCGGCGATCGTCGTTGTCTTTCGCAGCGCATCGCGGCAAAGCGGCAGCCTATCTTACAAGACCGGCGGCGACGAAGACCGGCATAGCGATCCGGGTGCAGGTGAATATCGCCGATCCGTCCGATGTCGACGGCATCGATGTCGCGACGTGCGACGGCGTCGGGCTGATGCGGACCGAATTTCTGTTCGGCAAGACGCTGCCGGACGAGGAGACGCAGTATCGCGCCTACCGCAAAGTGCTGGAATGGGCAGGCGACAGGCCGGTGACGATCCGTACCGTCGATGCAGGCGGCGATAAGCCTGTGCCGGGCCTGACCGTCGAGGAAGGTAATCCATTCCTTGGCCTGCGCGGGATCAGGCTGTCGCTGGCGCGCCCAGAGGTCTTTCGCGTGCAGATCCGCGCCTTGCTACGCGCCGCCATGCACGGCAATCTGAAGGTGATGTTCCCGATGATCGCCGTTCCGGAAGAGTATGAACGCGCCACCGCGCTGTTCGCAGAGGAGCGGGCTGACCTTTTGGCGCGCGGCATCGCGCAAAAAATGCCGCCGCTTGGCATCATGGTCGAGGTGCCTTCGGTGGCGATTGCGCCGGAGGCATTCGCCAAGGCCGCCTTCTTCTCGATCGGTTCGAATGATTTGACCCAATACGTAATGGCTGCCGCTCGCGACAACATTTCGGTCGCACATCTGAATTCCGTCAGGCACCCGGCCGTGCTCCGGCTGATCGCCTCGGTTGCTGCCTTCGGCCGTGAGCATAATATGCCGGTCAGCCTGTGTGGCGATGCCGGCGGCGACCCCGCCTCGATCCCGGCCCTGCTCGAAACCGGCCTGCGTGACCTCTCCGTCGCTCCCGCCCAACTCGCGATGGCCAAGGCGGCCATCGCGGACGTTTCGATCTAGGCCCCGGCATGGCAGACAAGGCGTCGCAATCCGGCCCCGAAGAGGCGATCCGCGGCTACAAGACGATCCTGTCGAAGGTGATCGACCAGCGCCCGTCCGGCATGCGCCAGCGCCTCGCTGATGCGCTGGGCAAGCATCGCAGCTTCGTCACGCAGATTTCCAGCCCAGCGTATTCGACACCAATTCCGTCAAAGCATTTGCCGGCTATCTTCTCCGTCTGCCATTTCAGCCCGGCCGAACGCGATCATTTCCTTGAAGCCTACCATCGGGCGCATCCGGGAAAGATGTCGCTGGCCGCAGGCATGCGCAAGACACGCCATGTCTCGCTGATCGTTCCCGATTTCGGCGACGACAAGCAGAACGCGGCGCTCGACCGGGCGGTCAACGATTTCATCCAGAAGATCACCAGCATCGCCGGCAAGGGCAGCTGACGCTGGGCTATTTCGGGAGGACAGCCATGAAGAAATTTCTGAATTCCGTCGATACGGTGCTGACCGAGAGCCTCGACGGCTTCGTTGCCGCGCATGCCGACATCCTGGCGCTCGGCGAGGAGCACAAATTTGTCCGCCGTAGGGTGCTCAAGCCGGGCAAGGTGGCGCTGATCTCCGGCGGCGGCTCGGGTCACGAACCGCTGCATGGCGGGTTCGTCGGGCACGGCATGCTGGATGCCGCCTGCCCCGGCCAGGTATTCACCTCGCCGACGCCTGACCAGATGATGGCGGCGGCTGAAGCCGTCAATACGGGCGCCGGCTGCCTGTTCATCGTCAAGAACTACGAGGGCGACGTGATGAATTTCGACATGGCCGCTGAAATGACGGCAGGCGTGATGCAAATCGTGACCAATGACGACGTCGCGGTCGAAAACTCGTCCTACACCACCGGCCGGCGCGGCGTCGCCGGTACGCTGGTGGTCGAGAAAATCGTCGGCGCGGCAGCCGAACAAGGCATGCCACTGGAGTCTTTGAAGGCGTTGGGCGAGCGCGTCAACGGCGCGACGCGTTCGATGGGCGTGGCGCTGACCAGTTGCACCGTGCCGGCGGCGGGCAAGCCGACCTTCGACATCGGCGACGGCGAGATGGAGTTCGGGGTCGGCATCCACGGCGAGCCTGGGAAGCGGCGCGACACCTTGAAGAGCGCCGATGCTATCGCCGAGGAGATCTGTACCGCAATCCTGGGTGACCTGGGCGACGGTGCCAGAGGCCAGGCGCTGCTCTTCGTCAATGGCTTTGGCGGCACGCCGTTGATGGAGCTTTATCTGATGTACAATAGCGCCCGCAAAATCTTCGAGAAGCACGGCGTGACGGTGGCCCGGTCGCTGGTCGGGTCCTATGTGACCTCGCTCGACATGGCCGGCTGTTCGATCACGCTGAGCATGCTCGACGACGAGGCGGCTGTTTGGTGGGATGCGCCTGTGCACACCGCCGCGCTGCGCTGGGGCATGTAGCGGCGGAGAATGCCCCAGAAATAGTCGGTGATAAGACCGACAGCAGCAGCGTGGTGCCTAGAGTATCCGTCTTGGTCAAGGACTCGATGGGGCCCATTTTCGGTCGTCGCTGATTAGAGTGTTTGCGAGGACGATGAGCTTTCGCATGATAGCGGTAATGGCGACTTTTGGTGGTTTGCCGCCGGCTCTGAGGCTTTCGTATTTTACCTTGAGTGGTTCGTTGAAGCGGGTGGCGACGAGGGCCGGCATATAGAGTGCCTGCCTGAGGGTTTGCCGGCCGCCCTGGATGAAGCTCTTACCCTTCCATTGGCCGGATTGGCGATCAACCGGTGCGAGGCCTGCGAGACTTGCAGCCTGCTTGTTGGCAAGGGTTCCCAACTCCGGCATGTCAGCGACGAGGGCGAAGGCGGTCGCCTCGCCGAGCCCCGGAATGCTGATGAGAATGTCGAAGCGGCGGCTGAGATCAGCTTCGCTGGCGATCCGGATACGGCATTCGGCGTCGATCGCCGCGATCTGGGCGGCGATCTGTTTCAACCGTTGCTCGGCCTGGCGCTTCAAAAGCGGGATGGTCAACGACTTTTGTCGGTTCAATGTGGCGGTGCGGTCCTTGATCAGCGCTCGCCGGGTGGCGACCAGTTCGCAAAGCGTATCAAGGGTCTCGTTGCGGATCGGTCGGATCTGCGGCGTCATCAGCGCTCCGAAGCGAGCCAGCATAGCGGCGTCGATCCGGTCGGTCTTGGACAACTGGCCGGCGGCCTTTGCGAAGGCGCGCGTGTGCTGCGGGTTCATCTTGACCAATGGCAGGCCCTTGGCACCCAAGGTGCGCTCGAGCAGCCGGTGGTAGGCGCCGGTTGCTTCATAGACGATACGGGTGGGCGTCAGTTGCGCCAGCCAGCGGATCAGCTCGCGCAGGCCATTAGCGTCGTTGGCATATCGCCGCTCCGTCCCTTCCGGCAGGAGATGGACGTCTAGGCGATCTTTCGAGATGTCGATTCCGAGCGTGCGTGCTATGATTGCGGTCATCTTTTCCGTCCCGTGCTTGTCATCCGGGCCTGGAAACCCGGCTATCCGTTCAGGCCTCATGGAAAAGAGAGGGGCGATCATCCTCTAGCTCGGTCCATCACGACCGGCGGTTCATCGATCCCACCCCTCCCGCCGCCTGCGGGTGGTGAAGGCCCGCAGGCGGCAACCCACTTTGGCCTCGAAACAACCGAAAGTCATAAGACAAGCGGTTCCTGATTTGACGGAATCGAGAGGGATTCCGGATCAGTCGGTTTTGTGATTCAAGATGCTGGCTGGAGTGGAGGCCAGCATCTGATGACGCGACCTCTTTCGGATGATCTTCGCGAACGTGTTGTAGCGGCGGTTTTGGGTGGCGAGAGCCGCCGGTCGGCCGCGAAACGGTTCGGCATTTCGCTTTCGGCGGCGGTGAAGTTGTTGCAGCGCCATCGGGCGACCGGCTCAGTTGCGCCTGGCAAGATGGGCGGACATCGCAAGAGGGTGCTGGAGCCGCACCGTGCCTTCATCGAGGCGCGTATACGTGAGACACCGCATCTGACGCTGCACGGTTTGAAGGATGAGTTGGCCGCACGCGGGGTCAAGGTCTCGCACAACGCGGTGTGGCAATTCCTGCGCCGCGAGGGGCTGAGCTTCAAAAAAAACGCTGTTCGCCCTTGAGCAGGCACGCGCCGATATTGCCCGCAGGCGTCAGCGATGGCGCTCCTGGCAGGCCGGCCTCGATCCGCAGCATCTGGTCTTCATCGATGAGACCTGGATCAAGACCAACATGGCTCCGCTGCGCGGTTGGGGGCCGAAGGGCAAGCGGCTGCGCGGCTTGGCTCCGCACGGCCACTGGCGCACGCTGACTTTCCTTGGCGCGCTGCGCTGGGATCGGCTCGCGGCACCTTGCGTCTTCGACGGCCCGATCAACGGCCAATGCTTCCGCGCTTATGTCGAGCAACAGCTCATCAGCGTCCTGAAACCCGGCGATATCGTCATCATGGATAACCTGGGAAGCCATAAGTCGGCCGCCATCAGACAGATGATCAAGGCCGCCGGCGCTAGGCTTTGGTATTTGCCGCCCTACTCTCCCGACCTCAACCCGATCGAGCAGGCCTTTGCCAAGATCAAGCACTGGATGCGCCAAGCCCAGAAGCGCACCCTCGAGGACACTTGGCGCCACATCGGCCACCTCGTTGAAACGATCGAGGCAACCGAATGCAACAACTACTTCGCAAACGCCGGCTACGCTTCCGTCAAAACGTGAAAGACTCTAGCCAGACTGTTGCCCTCCTCACCCTGCGTAAGATAAAGAATCGGCGGGTTTGGGGAGTGGAGCATGCGTTACAATTGGGATCGGGCGCCGACGGGTTTCGAGCGCCACGGAAAGATGCTGGCAGCCGCCTTGCTGATCGCCGGTGGGGTCGGCCTTATGCTCGCTGCCCTCCCGCTCTAGGGACAACAACTCGGGTAGCGGACTACTTCTCAGCGCGTTGCCTCAGCGCGCCTGGCCAGTCACGGCGATGAAACGGCGGTCGCGCCCTTCAAATCCCTGACTGAAGCGCTGCACGAGCACGACAAGCACGCCCGGTTTTCCATCCGGGGTGAATGCGTAAGATTCCGACAGGCTGTAGGAAGTCGGGCAATTCCTCGAACCGGGCACCGCCTTGTCCTCATGGAGCAGCTTGATCGGCTTGCCGTCCTGACCCTGCAGCGTCAGGCGAAAGCCGAGCGCCTTGCCGATCGTCTCGCCTTGCTGCGTCCCGTCGAAACTCGCTGAACAATCCGCAGTACTATCGGCAAGGATCTGCTCGAGCTGGATGGTCGAAATGCCAAGCTCGTCATAAGCCGGCGAAAGCCATTTCTGCGAAACCTGCTCGAGGCGCGCAATGTCGTTGTAGGCGACCAAGTCGTCGGGAAAGGTGAATTTGTCTAAGCCCGTCCGCTCGCCGCGCGGCGCTATGGCGTATTTGGCCAGCAAGGGCGCCGCCTGCGCCGCGGCACGCTCCCGCGCCTGCGCAAGCGTCAGTGTCGCATCCTCCGTCTCGTCGACGATGACGATCGGCTTACCGCCGACGAACTCATCGGTGCGCGTGTCGATGATGTCGATCTCCGACCAGCCCGAATCCGAAGCACCGGCATCGAGCGTGCCGTACTGTTCGAAGGCGAAGTAGTTGCCGTCTGGCGAAAAGCCGATGACACGCCGGGCCGCCGCGTCGCCGGCCTGAGCAGCTGAAGCGAGCACCAACGCCAGCGTCGCAACCGCGGCAAATTCAAGCCCGTATCGCAGTTTCATCGCGCCCTGCCCCCAATGTCGAAAATTCGGCCGATATCAGCCCCGCAGACCACGACGACCCTGCGTTTGCGGCCGAATTAGAACGACGGCAAACGAAAAGCACAAATACATGGTTACAGAAAGCAGCATACGCTATTTCAAGGACAGCAAACATTCCTGGGGAGGAAGCTGGATGGCGTCACGCTACCATGAGGTCTATGACGACTGGAAACGCGACCCGGAAAAATTCTGGGCCGATGCGGCGAGTGCAATCGACTGGTTCTCGCCCTTCGAGACCGTGTTCGACGCGAATGCCGGCGTCTATGGCCGATGGTTCAATGGCGCCTCGTGCAACACCTGCTTCAATGCCGTCGATCGTCATGTGACGGGCGGTCGCGCCGACCAGATCGCGTTGATCCATGACAGCGCGATTTCCGGCACAATCACGAAATTCACCTATGCCGAGCTGAAGCGGGAGGTGGTCGCGCTGACCTCGGTGCTCAAGAATCGCGGCATTAAGAAGGGCGATCGCGTCATCATCTACATGCCGATGGTGCCGGAAGCAGCCTTCGCCATGCTCGCCTGCGCGCGGATCGGCGCAGTGCACTCGGTGGTCTTCGGCGGCTTTGCCTCGCATGAGCTCGCCACCCGCATCGACGATGCCAAGCCGAAGCTGATCATCTCGGCGTCCTGCGGCCTGGAGCCAGGGCGCGTCGTTGCCTATAAGCCGCTGCTCGACAAGGCGATCGAGATGTCGCGACACAAGCCCGAAAGCTGCCTCATCCTGCAGCGCGATCAACTGCGCTGCGAGCTCAGGGAAAACTACGACATCGACTATGCCGACGCCGTGGCGCGCGAGCGGGCCGCCGGCGCCAATGTCGACTGTGTTCCGGTGCTTGCCACCGATCCGCTCTACATCATCTACACGTCGGGCACGACCGGCCAGCCGAAGGGCATCGTGCGCGACAATGGCGGCCATATGGTCGCGCTGAAATGGTCGATGGAAAACGAGTTCGGCGTCAAGCCGGGCGAAGTGTTCTGGGCGGCTTCCGATGTCGGCTGGGTAGTCGGCCATTCCTATATCGTCTATGGCCCGCTGCTGCATGGCTGCACAACGATCCTGTTCGAGGGCAAGCCGATCGGCACGCCCGATGCCGGCACCTATTGGCGTGTGATCGCCGAGCATGGGGTCGTCGCGCTGTTCACCGCGCCAACCGCCTTCCGCGCCATCAAGGGACAGGATCCGAAGGGCGAATTCGTCCCGAAATACGATCTGTCCAAATTCCGCACGCTGTTCCTCGCCGGCGAGCGCGCCGATCCGGAAACCATCAAATGGGCGGAGCAGAAATTGAACGTGCCGGTGATCGATCATTGGTGGCAGACGGAGACCGGCTCGCCGATGACCATCAACCCCGCCGGACTGGGCCTGTTGCCGGTCAAATACGGCTCGCCCGGCGTGCCGATGCCCGGCTACGATATCCGTGTGCTGGACGATGCCGGGCATGAGGTCAAGCGTGGTACGCTTGGCAATGTCGTGGTGAAATTGCCGTTGCCCCCCGGCTGCCTGCCGACGCTGTGGAATGCCGACGAGCGGTTTCGCCAAGCCTATCTCGAGGAGTTCCCCGGCTTCTACAAAACCGCGGATGCCGGCATGATGGACGATGACGATTATCTCTATGTCATGGCCCGCACCGACGACATCATCAATGTCGCCGGCCACCGGCTGTCGACCGGCGCCATGGAGGAGGTGCTGGCCGCGCATCCCGACGTTGCCGAATGCGCCGTCGTCGGTATTGCCGATGCTATGAAAGGCCAGGTTCCACTCGGCTTCGTCGTGCTGAATGCCGGCGTCGACCGCGACGCCGGCATCATCGAAAACGAGGCGGTCACGCTGGTGCGCGAACGGATCGGCCCGGTCGCTGCCTTCAAGACGGTGGTGACGATCAAGCGCCTGCCGAAGACGCGCTCCGGCAAGATCCTGCGCGGCACCATGCAGAAGATTGCCGACAAGGAGGAATGGGCCATGCCGGCAACGATCGACGACCCGGCCATCCTCGACGAGATCACCGCCGCGCTGAACCGCCGCGGCATCGGCCTGTAGGGACGCCGAAGCCGAGTTGCGTCCGAAGCTCCGGTATGGAACGACCGGCGCCGGACATGGTATCCACGCGGTGTGTCGCCATGTTGTTCCGAAATCGAGGCGCACCCACAGCCATGCGAGATGCCATACGTGACCCTGTTCCAGCGATCGAGAAAGCCCCAGGCCGCGGCGCGCCAGCGGCTGGAGATCGATATGCGGGGCACAGTCGTCTATGCGATCGGCGACGTGCATGGCTGCTACAAGGAACTCCGCGCCCTGGAGCAGAAGATCCTGCTCGATTCGGCGCCCTTCGAAGGGCGCAAGCTCATCATCATGCTTGGCGACTATGTCGATCGTGGACCCCAGTCGGCGCGTGTGCTCGATCATCTGCTGGCGCCGCCGCTCCATGGTTTCCAGCGCATCTGCCTTGCCGGCAATCACGAAGTCGTGATGCTGAACTATCTCGACGGGATCATTTCGAGAGAGTCGTGGCTGGCGATAGGTGGCCTGCAAACGCTGTTTTCCTACGGCGTGGATCCGTCGCGCATGGCCGATCTCTACGGTTCAAGCGAGGAGGTCGACAAGCGCATTCGGGAAGTCATTCCAGCCGACCACATTAGCTTCATGCGCGCGCTGCCGGTCATGGTCTGTTCGGCGAAATTCGTGTTCGTTCATGCCGGCATCAGGCCCGGCATCGACCTCGCCGCGCAGGACGAGGACGACCTGCTGAATATCCGTTCGGACTTCTTCGACGCTGCGCATCTTCTCGACCGCTATGTCGTGCACGGACATACGCCGGTCGAGTTTCCGAAGCTCGAGGGACGCCGGCTTGGCATAGACACCGGCGCCTTCCAAAGCGGCCAGCTCACCGCCCTCAGGATCGTGGACAACCGCGCCAGGTTGATATTTTCCTGAGCGCGATATCGTCGCTCAGGCGGCTGCCTTAGTACGCGCTTCCGATTTTTCCAGATAGTAGCTCGAATATTTGTCGAAGAATTTTTCCGAGCCGCCGATCGCGCCATACTTGGCCAGCTTCTTCAGTTCGACCTTGTTCAGCACCGCGCCAATGATCTTCTTGGCGATGTAGGGCTCCGAGCTGAGCACGGATTGCACCATCGCACGCGGCGTGCGTCCCCACTCGGTGACCAGCACGAAGCCGTCGACAAGCGGAGCGAAGGCCTTGGCGTCGACGACAGGCCCGAGCGGCGGCAGATCGACGATAATGTATTCGAAGGTTTCCTTGGCGTTATCGATGAAACGCCGCATGCCGGCTGAAGACAGAAGCTCGCTGGTATGCGAAAACTGGCCACGCAGGACGGCCGGGATGATCGCCAGCTTAGTCTGCCGGTCGATCTTGCCGACCGACTGCCACGTCTGCCCGCTCACCACAGCTTCCATCAGGCCCTGCTCGGCCTCCATACCGAGGCTGCGGCTGAGGCCGGGATTTCGCAGGTCGCCGTCGATCAGCAGCGTTTTAGATCCGTTGACGGCAAGCAGCCCGGCAAGATTGGCCGCCACCGTCGACTTGCCTTCGCCGGGAAGCACCGAGACCACGCCGATGACCCGGCTGCCCTGGCCCTCCATGACGACGTCGAAGGCGATCTTTGCGTTGCGCAGCGTCTCGGAGAACATCGATGCCGGTGCATCGACGGTTACCCGCATCCGCGCACGTTTTTCGGCTGCCGACAAGGTTTTGGAGGGCTGGGATTTGGAGGACGTGGCGGTCTTGGATTCAACGACTTTGACGTCAGGCTGACCGCCATTGCGTTGCTCATCCTTGCCAGCCTTGCCGATGACCGGGAGATAGCCGAGGAATTTGAGGCCGACACGGTCGCGCACATCCTCGCCGGTCCTGAAGAAGCGTTCCCTGAATTCATTCAGACCACCAACCCCGGCCCCCATCATTATGCCAAGCGCCAGCGAAAGCCCCAGCACGATGGCCGTTCGCGGGGTTGCGGCCGACTGCGGCATCGTCGCGTCCGAGATGACCCGGATCTTGCCGACCGGGAAGGATTGCTGCTGGGCGGCCTCCTCGTAGCGGTTCAGGAACGTCTGGTAGAGCGTCGACAGCGCCGTCGCCTTCTGGTCCAGCTCACGCAGCTTGACCTGCGACTGGTTGTCGATGGAGCTCTTGCCAGCCGCCAAGGCGACATTTGCGCGGAGCGCGGTTTCGCGCGCCAGAGCGACCTCGTATTCGTTTCGGTAGCTTTCGGTCAGTTGCTTCAGCTCGCCGAAAATCTGCGCCGATATGTCGGCCTTCTCCTTGGCGAGCGCGACGGCCTGCGGGTGTTGCGGGCCGAAATTCGCTTCGACGTCCTGCTGCCGCTTGGCGACGGTGAGATAGCGGTTCTTCAGCGTCGTGATGACGGAGCTGCTCGGCTGGTCGTTCGATATCGCTGCGTCCTTGAACGCATTATCCGAGCCGCTTTCGACGATCGACTTGTACTGCTGATAGCGGGCGCCGGCACGTGCGGTATCGGCCTGCGCGACGATCAGCTGGGTGTTGAGATCGGACAATTGCTTGTCGCTGATCAGCTGGCCGTCATTGACGGCCAGTCCATGTTCGGCCCTGAACTTTTCGACCGCCAGTGCAGCCGCCTGGGAGCTCTCGCGGAGCTCGGTCAGCCGGCCTTGCAGCCAGACCGCCGCCCGCTCGGTCGCGTCGAAGCTGGCATCGAGCTGATCGGCGAGATACGCGTCGGCATAGGCCTTGGTGATGGCGGTCGCAAGCGCCGGATCCGTCGCTTGGAAGGAGATGCTGATGACAAAGCTTCGTCCGATCCGCTCGGCGTCGAGTTGGTTCTGCAGTTTGAAGATTGCGTAGTCGCGGGGCGACGACGATGCGGTGATCGCATCACGCGTCGCAGCATCAAGCTGAGTGACATCGGATGTGCTAGCGGCGCGCTTGGGGCGGACAGACTGGATGACACCGCGCACAAAGCTTGCGACCTTCGACAGGGCCGATGTCGGAGGATTCATGAAAGCGTCGTTCTGATCGAGCTTCAACTTATCGACGACTACCCCCGCCAGCCTGGCCGACTGCAAAATTTCGATCTGGCTTAGAACGGCGGAGTCGGTCTGCATGCTGACCGACGCCGCCGAAATGTCGTCGACGACCTTGTTCAATCCTTCGTCGATCAGCACGCTGCTCGTCGCCACATAGGTAGGAGGCGTGGTCTGCAAATAGAGCACGCCGAGAAAGAGACCGATGACGGCGCAGGCGGCAACCACTTTCGCCTGCCGCGCGGCCATGCCAAGCAGGCGCTCGATGTCGATG
Source organism: Mesorhizobium sp. ISC25 (assembly GCF_042295465.1). Lineage (NCBI taxonomy): Bacteria > Pseudomonadati > Pseudomonadota > Alphaproteobacteria > Hyphomicrobiales > Phyllobacteriaceae > Mesorhizobium > Mesorhizobium sp. ISC25. The sequence continues at coordinate 3,787,191 of NZ_CP135441.1, forward strand.
AAGTCTTCGGCGTTTGCCGCATTTGAAGCCGGCAATTGCGTCCTCTTGTCGACAGGAAAATTGGCATAGTTCATCTTCGGTCCAATTCTAGTTTGCAGGCGCTACCGCCTCGAAGATCGGGACATAGGGTGCAAACCTTGCGCCGGACAGTGCGCGTTGCGCGCAGCGCAACGGCCTGTCCTGCGTCATCAGCCGCACCCACAATGCCTCGAAAAAATGGACATTATGCGGCTTCTTCCCGACGCTGATGCGACTGGACGAATTCCTGCAGCATCTCGAAGATCGGGCCCTTCATATCCTCTCGCGCCAGCGCGAAAGCGACATTGGCCTGGATGAAGCCCTCTTTCGAACCGCAGTCGAACATGCGGCCGTTGAAAGGCTGGGCAAAGAAGGCCTGCGTCTGTGCCAGGCGCACCATTGCGTCGGTCAGCTGGATCTCGTTGCCGGCGCCGCGCTGCTGGCTGGCCAGCAGCGAGAATATCTCGGGCTGCAGGATGTAGCGGCCGTTGATGTAGAAGTTCGACGGTGCGTTGGCAGGAGCCGGCTTTTCGACCATGGCCGTCACCTCGAAGCCCGTGCCGACATCCGCGCCGCGCCCGACAATGCCGTATTTGCTGGTCTCGGTCGGATCGCAACGCTCGACGGCGATAACGTTTGCGCCAGTTTGCGCATAAAGATCGGCGACCTCGGCGAGACACCCGCGCCCGCCGAAGGACACCATGTCCGGCAAAAGCAATGCGAAGGGCTCGTCACCGATGACTTCGCGCGCGCACCAGACGGCATGGCCGAGGCCTTGCGGCGACTGCTGGCGGATGAAGCTCGTCGCGCCGGCGACGGGAAGCAGGCTTTCAAGCGATTCGAGTTGCGCCTTCTTGCCGCTCTGCTCCAGGGTTCCGATCAGTTCAGGATGCAGGTCGAAATAGTCCTCGATCACGGCCTTGTTGCGGCCGGTGACGAAGACGATGTGCTCGATGCCGGCCTCGAACGCCTCGTCAACCGCATATTGCACGACAGGCCTGTCGACCACTGGCAGCATTTCCTTCGGCATGGACTTGGTCGCCGGCAGGAACCGCGTTCCAAGCCCCGCCACCGGTATGACTGCCTTCCTGACTTTTTTCATTGCATGTTCCTTCTGAGGAGATCGATTTCAACCTGTCGCAGGCGGCGAAAACTGTCTTCATTCATTCGCCTGCAGCCCTTCACCTCCCCGCCACCACGGCAAACTGTGCCGCTACCCTTCGCAGCCGGACGGCGATCGGCATGCTCATATGCCGAACCGCCGCCGGATCGCTGAGCGCCGTCCATATCGCCTTGAGCGGGGACCGCGCCTTGATGTGCTGGACCAGCGACAGGAATGATACCGCCCGCCGCAGGCTGCGAGCGCGCCTGGCGAAGGCCGCCGCGGCCGGAGCATCCATGGAATGGGTCGCGGCGAAGCTGGCATCGGCCCTGCGCATCGCCTCGACGTGGTGAAGTTCGAGCACCCGGGAGATGGAACCGGTGCGAATGTGGTAGATATAGCCCGTCGTCGGCTCGACCACGCATTTGCCGCCTTTGGCCAGAGCACTGGCCAGGAGGATATAGTCTTCGCCAATGATCAGGCTTTCATCGTAACGAAGCCCGTTCTCGTTCAGGAACCGGCGCTGGAAGATCGGCTTGAGGTAGCCGAGATTGAACCTCGATTCGAAGAGGACATTGCCGCCGATGAAATCCGCCAGCGAGATTTCACCGAGGCCTTCCAGATAGTCGGCCGGGAACATCGTCTCTTCGGCAACGCCATCCTCGCGAACGACCTGCAGATTATCGACCGCGATCTCGGCGCCCGCTTTCTCCGCGCGTTCGATCATGGTGCAGATTCGCCCGGGATAGACCGCGTCGTCCGAATCGAGGACCGCGACCCACCTGCCGCGGGCAAGCTCAAGGCCGGCATTCCGTGCGCCTCCGGGGCCACGGTTTTGCTCAAGCGCGACAACGCGCACGATGTCTTCGGGGTAGGATCTCGCCAGGTCGAGCGTCCGGTCGCGCGACTTGTCGTCGACGACGACGACCTCGACGCTGACATTGCGCTGGGCGACGGCGCTGGCAATCGCCCGATCGATGGTCGCCTCGGCATTGTAGGCGGCAATCACGAAGCTCACGTCAGGCTGCACGCTTGCCCCCTTGCTGCGGCGAAGACAGGCCGTATTGGCGGATTTCACGAACCCCGACGAGGCCGCTGACGACGCCGGCATGCATAATGCCGCGAAGCACGCTGCGGTTCCGGCGTACGGGGTCGATGGCGACCGGAATTGCCGACAGGAAACTGTAGGTGGCCTTTGCCGTGGCAATGCCGACCTGCTTGAGCCGGGCAAGGCCGTGTGCGTTGCGCCCCAGAAGGTGACCGTGCGTCTGCCCGACGCGGAACCGGCGGCGGCCGAGCCAGTCGAATGCCGCCCTGGCAGGTGGCACCGCTTCGTCGACCCAAGCCTCCGGCGAAAAGGCGATGCGGCCGCCGGCCTTGACCATCTGGTCGAAGAATTCCGTATCTTCGCCGCCGGTCTGGCCACGTGCCAGGCTGAAGCGCCGGCCGCGCAGGCTCTCAGCGCCAATCCTGAGCAGGACGTTGCAGGTGTAGCCGGTGCGGATTTCGCCGCGCACCCAGACCGGCGAGGTCGAGTGGAAATCGCCTTTGCGCATCCAGGCGGGCGCCTCCGGCCGGTACCGGGCTTGCACCGGCCCAAGCACCGCCGCAGCACCAGTTGCCTCCGCCGTCGCAACCAGTTCGGCAAGCCAGCCAGCGGTTGCCGTCTCGTCGTCGTCGATAAAAGCGACGAAATCCGACGCACTGGCATCGAGGCAAGCGTTGCGCGCGATCGAGATGTTGCGGGCCGGGGCGTGCCGGTAGGTCACCGGCAGCCTCAGCTCCCCTGCCAGCTTGGCGACCAGCGGTTCGGCCGTCGGCGTATCGTCGTTGTCGGCAATGACGATACCGACATTGTATCCCGCAGGCATATCCATGGCTGCTACGGAGCGAAGCGTGTCGGCAAGCTCCGGCCGGCGAAATGTGCAGACGCAGATATCGATGCTTAGATTTTTCCTGACCGGGTCCATCACGCTACCCCGCGCTGCGGTCGCGGTGCGAGCAGTTGCAGCCAGAAACCGACCGACCAACCGAAATGCATGACCATTGCCGAGACCCCAGCAAGTGCAATGTCGGGTTTGCGCTGACTGAGGGCGGTCCAAAAGCCGTAGCCGAGGCAGACCGACGCCCATAGCAAAAGCGGCACGGCCGCCAGCCAGTGGACGAAGGAAAAGGCGGCGAGAAGAACCACGGGGAACACCAGAAGCGGCACCATCTGCCGGATCTTCGGGATCATGCGGTGCTTGAGAACGTTCTTCGCCCGGCCACGGCCATAGCCGAGGTACTGAAAATAGAGACCCTTCAGCGAGGAGCGCGGGTAGTAGACCATTTGCGTCTTGCCGGTCATCCAGATGCGGTAACCGGCCTGGCGGAGCCGATAATCGAGCTCGGCATCCTCATTGTGGCTGAACGTTTCGTCATAGCCGCCGACTGCGGTGAAGGCCGAGATCCGCATCATTGCGTGGTGGCCATGATCGACCCACTCCCCGGCCGAAAGGTGCCGGTGCTTGGAGCCGCCGGTGCCGAGCCTGGAGTTCTGCGCCGCTGCCGCTGCTTTCTGCACCATGCCGCTGCCACTGGTCAGCATCGAGACGACGACCGAATCCGCGTGGGTGGCCTGCGCTTCTTCGACCAGCCGGTCGCAATAATCCACGGGATAGCCGCCATGCGCGTCGATGCGAATGAGATAGTCGACGCCATCCCCGAATCTGGCGACGGCGAGATTGATCGCCGCGCTCTGCAAGCGCTTTTCATTGTGGAGCAGGATCACCCGCCGATCTTTTGCGGCGATGTCTGCGACGATCGTCCTGGTGCCGTCCGTACTGCCGCCATCGGCAACGATGATCACGGCGCCCAGCCTCTCGGCCGCAGGGCGAAGCTCTCGAAGCAACGCGCCGATATGGGCCGCTTCGTTCAGGCACGGAACCACTATCATGGAGGATGGGAGCGTTTCGGTTTGCGTCATCGGCAGTCCTTCTATGCCAATGCTTCGGCAGCATATGGACCGGGAGCCGCGACCAGGCCGCGGAGTTTTTCGACGAGCGCCCGGCAATCGGCGCGGTCGTGGCTCCAGGTGCGCGGATTGCGGGCGAGAACACGCGCCCTCAATGTCTCGAACCGATGCTGCTCCATCGTGCCGACGGCAGCTTCAAGCGCCTCGGGCGTGGCTTCTGGCAAAAGAACGCCGATGCCTTGTCGGTCAAGGAACCGGCCGGTTTCGGTGTTACCCATTGAAATCGGCACGGCTCCGAAGCGGCAGCCCTCATATAGCCGGTTGGGCAGCAGCCATTCGGAATTCAGGCCCTGCTCAAAAAAGTCGATTGCCCAGGAAAAGTGAACCTCGCGGTAGATCGCCGCCATGTCCTCGGGATTGCGGTAGGGCCCGCCAAACGACAGCCAGGGTTCCGATTCAACAAAACCATGGAAATCAGGAAATTCGGACAACGCCGGCCGGCCCCTGAGGACGATTTCAAAGCGGCCGTCGAGACGGCGCGTAAATTCGGCCAGAAGCTCCAGGGATCGGCGGCAGCGGAGCGCACCGAACCAGCCGATCCGCCATGGCGGCGCAACGGGATTCTCCGCCGTAATGCGGTCATCCAGCGAAGCCGCGGCCGGCTCGAAATACTTGTTTTCGAGCAGCTCGACCGGCGCGGCAATCTGTCCGAACGGCTTGAAATAGTTAGCGATGAAGGCCGGAGAGCTCGTCACCAGAAGCTTCACATCCCTGGCCAGGAAGCGTTCTGCGCCGCGCATCGCCCAGCCCAGCGGATCGTCGCGAAGCAGCAGGCGATGGATGTCCAGGCACTCGTAGACGATCGGCACTGTTGCCTGGAAGGCCGACCTGGCCCGGCGGGCAAGCGCCAGCATTTCCAGATTGCGCGCGATAATGAGGTCGGGCCGTCGCATTGAGCCCAGCTTCGAACCGGTCGAGACCACCGCCTTCATGATCGCCGCCAGACGCTGGGCGAATCGGCCGTCACGAGTCGGGCCGAGATCGATCGGCTGCAAGCCCTCGACATCAGCAACTGCGCTTGCCGTACGGCGAAAGCCCGCCAGCGTAACCTGGGCGCCGCCTGCCTTGAGCATTATGATCCGCCGGCGCACTGCCGGGTCGGAGACGTCGTGTACCAAGTACAAGACATGCAGCATGAAAACTCGACCGCTGTTGGCCCGCCCGCGACGATGCTAGTACAGCTCTTGCTGCATCGCAACATTTTTGGTTGCAGCGTAGCAAAGTTCCACATTTTTTGTTGCACTGCAAAATCGATGGGTTAATCTCGCTCTGCTTGGGCCGCATGGACCGCGCGTTGGCCTGCCATCGGGCTGCGCGCCAATAATCAAGACGCGAGGACCATCCTGGCGTGCAGCATTTTCGGCCAACCCGCCCCCTCGGCATCCGTCGACCGAACCGCGGGACTACTCACGAAATGAGGTCATTCCATGAAGATCGCGGTTGAAAACACCGTCTGCTTGAATACCGGGGATGCAGCGATTCTCCTGGCGATCCGCCATGTTTTCAAGACGATCGTCCGGGACGACATCCAGTTCTACGTCTTCGACAGCCAGCCGGAGGTAGCGGCGAGGCTCTACACGAAGAAGGACTATCCTGATCTCGAATTCCACAAGCTGCTGTCGGAATCGCTGTTCCGCTACAAATACGGCAGCGGCCTGAAGAACCTGTTCAAGCCGATCTACAATTGGCTCGTCCTCAATGCCCTGCGGCGGTTCGGCATCCGTGGCGTTCTCGGGCGTTTGTTCGGCTCAAGCAATCGCCGTGGTCTCGAGGTCTACAAAGATGCCGACCTCGTGGTCACGACAGGCGGAACCTATCTCGTCGAGACCTACAATCTGGAGCGGCGCCTCAATCAATTCAGGATCGACGCGCTTCTGGGCAAGGACCCCGTCTTCTTCACGCAATCGCTTGGCCCGTTCAACAAAAGTTACAATCGCCGGGAGTTGAGCCCGATCTTCGATCGGAGCCCGCTTATCCTGCTGCGCGACGAACGTTCGAGAGGCCACATTGTGGACATGGTGAAAGACCTCGGCAAATGCCACGTCGTGGCCGACGCCGTCTTTGCCCTGGCCGACACCGACAGGATCGGAAAAATTCTGGCCTCTGGCCAGTCGGCGACCGTCACCGGCCGCGTCGCCATTTCCGTCCGTCACTGGAACTATGTTAGCGACGGCGAGGGCGGCATGCGCCGCTACATCGACTCGATCCGCGAGATCGCGACCATCCTGGTCAGGGACCACGCCAAGGAGGTCACCTTCGTCTCCACCTGCCAGGGCGTGCCGGAATACGCCCATGACGATTCCAAGACGGCGCGGACGATCGTTGCCGAACTCGATCCGGAGATCGCCAAGCATGTCAGCGTGGACGCTTCGTTCCACACGCCGGAGCAACTGATGGAACTGGTGAAAGGCTTCGACTTCGTTGTCGCAACGCGCATGCACATGATGATCATGTCGCTCTGCGTCGGCACGCCGGTGCTGCCGATCGCCTATGAATTCAAGACCAAGGAACTTGCCAAGCGGATCGGCGTCGCCGACCTGCTGCTCGACATCGACACGGTGACGCCCGAGGAAGCGAGCGAGAAGCTCGGCAAACTTACCGCCAATCTCGACCTCTATCGCAGGACGAGCCTTCAGGCAGTGCTTGAGGAGCATGCGTCGGCGATGTCGGCAGGTGAGCTTTTGAGGCCGGTGATTGCCGGCCTAGCGGGCGTTGCGCATGGCGCTGGAAAGCGTGGTGAACAGGGCGCTGCGCGACTGGCGAAGGGCAAGCATGAGGACCAGTCCGATCGAATAATTGAGGGCAACCGCCAAGACCACCGCGAGCAGGTCTGACTGGCCGGTCAGCGATGCCGGCAACTCCCGGTACACGGACCAGGCAAGCAGCGACGACGCGATAAAAAGCCCCTGCATGACCAGGAAGTCGGCTGCGGTCACCGGGCCGACCCGGTGGACAAGAACGGCAAGTACCGGGACGCGCAGCACATAGCCGCTGATCGCGTAGGCCGCGGCAACGCCGACGGCGCCCCAGTGCAAGCCGATGATGAAGGCGGCGACCGTCGTCAGCGACGAGTAGATGCCCCAGTGGAACATGGTCTTGGTCTTGCCCTGGCAGATGAAGATCCATCCGGTAGTGCTCGAGACGGACTGGATCAGGCTGGCGATGCCCAGCCAGGCGAAGATCGGCGCCACCGCCGCCCAGCGCTCGCCGAAGAGAAGCCCGACGACCTGGTCCGACGTCAGCGTCAGCGCCGCGATGCCGGGCATGGTGATGGCCGCCAGCATCCAATTGGTTCGCACATAGATGTCGCGAAACCGCGCCTTGTCCTCATGGATGCGGCTCAGCAGCGGCACCATCACGCGTGTCAGCGGCTGGTTGATGTTCTGCAGCGGAAACAGCAGGAGCTTATAGGCGCGGTCATAGTAGCCGAGTTCGATCGCGCCCGAATATTTTCCGATCAGGATGTTGTCGAGATTGCGCGAGAAGAAGTTGGCCAGATTGAAGCCGGTCAGATTGGCGCCGAAGGACAATATGTCGGTATCGACCTTCAGGTCCGGCCGCGACGGCGTCCAGCGCGCCACCTGCCACGCCGCAGCCAGCGCGACAACGGCCGAAACCGCCGGGCCGATGACCAGCGACCAGTAGCCCAGTCCCGCATAGGCGGCGATTGCGGTAGTCGCAAGTCCGGCAGCGGCGGTAATCACATCGTTCAGTGCGAGCTGGCCAAAGCGCAAATGGCGGTTCATCAGCGCCAGCGGCACCGCGGCGAGACTGCCAAGAAGCAGCGGCAAGGCAGAGCCGATGGTGATCCCGACCATGCGTTGATCGCCGTAGAAGGCAGCGATGGCGGGCGCCAGGCATGCAACCACCACGGCACTGCCCAGCCCCACCAGCGCACTGATCCAGAATACCTGGTTGAGCTGCTCGGTGCTGATGTCCTTGCGCTGGACCACAGCCTGTTGCAGGCCAAGGTTTTGAAGCAGTCCGACAAAGGCCACGATCGGCCCGACGGAAGCCACCAAGCCGAAATCCTCGGGCACGAGCAGACGGGCAAGCACGATGACCGAGAGAAACTGGATCGCCATCTTGAAGCCTTGCGCGCCGATCGTCACCACGCCGCCGCGCAGGGCGACGCGACCGAACTGGGGGGGCGGGTTGGCGTTCATGCCGGGTGCCTGGCTTCGGCCAGCTGGGCAACGATCTGCGCAAAACGTTCGTTGAGTACGTCCGCGTTGAAATCCTGCTCGATCTTGCGGCGCGCCGCACGTGCGATGCGCTCGCATTTGTCCGGGTTCTCGGCCACCCAGACAAGCTTGCGGGCCAACGCCGCAACGTCTCGCTCCGGTGCGAGGAAGCCTGTCTCCTGATCCTCGATCAACTCGGGAATGCCCGAGTGATAGGTGCTGACCACGACCAGTCCGGCGGCCATGGCCTCCATCAGCGCCACCGGAATACCCTCGAGATCGCCGTCTCGCGCGGCAACGCTTGGCAGCAGGAATACGTGGGCATCGCGCAGGCGCTGCTTGACCTCGGCGTGCGGGCGCGGCCCGAGGAAAGTCACCCGGTCGGCAATGCCGAGCTTTGCGGCGAGCTTCTTCAACTCTTCCAGCAATTCGCCGCCGCCAATCACCGTATAGACCCAATCGCGCCGCGGCAGGCTGGCGAGCGCCCGAAGGGCGAATTCGATGCCCTTCTTCTCGGTCAGCCGGCAGACCGAGATGAAGGACAGCGTGTCCCGGTCCCAGGAACGCCAATGGTAGCCGATCTCATCGGGCCGCACGCCCATATGGTGAACCATGACCTGCGCGGAAGGTGCGCCGACGCCGATCAGGGCATCGCGGAAAAACGCGTTCACCGGGAGCTGGAGAACGCCCTTGTCGAAGACAACCTTGTAGCGCGTGAGCGTGTTGTCATGCAGCGGTTCGCCGACATCGCGGCCGTGGAATATGGTCACCAGCGGAGCGGAAATCCGGCCTCGTTTCATGGCGCGGGCGACGCGCATGCCGTTATTGCCGAAATGCGCGACGATCACATCGGCGTTCTGCAATTTGCGCGCAAAGGCGATGTCGATAGCGGTCGAGAGCTTATCCCAGAACCTGCCCGACCATCTCCTGAGCGTCGGGCGAAAGCGCCCCAGCCCGCCCCACCAGCAGACGACCTTGCCAGGTAGCGCCTGCCAGCGGCGATCGTCGATGTTGCTGTCCTTGCCGAAGGACGTCTCGTTGCAGATGACGCCGACCTGCATGCCGCGCTCGAGGCACCCTTCTATCTGATCGAGGACGAAGGTCTCCGACAAAGAGGGGAACTTATCAACTACGAAGCAAATCTTCATCGAATGGACGATCTTTCGAGGCCGGTCGGCGATCTGCTCGCGCGGATGAGGGCTGACGCCAGTCGCCGTAGTGCGAGGCGCTTCAAGCGTCCGGTGTTGTGCGCGATGTTGTCCCAAGCCATCCCCTCGGGTCAGGCGCGAAGGCTGGCTTTTGGGCGACATGCACGGCTTTGGGCGAAATGCATCAGGCGGCACGCTCCAGTGCGCCTTGCCTGGCGTTGTCGAGAACGCCGAGGAAGGTCGCGAACTGAATGTCGGGATTCATCTGCGGCCGCTCCGAAAACAGCTGCGCCGCCGCCGACAGCCGGTCGTACTCGGCCTTGTCGCTCCATAGCCGCCTGACCGCGGCGACCCAGTCGTCGACCGGTGCGTCGTAGTCGAGCACAATGCCGCCGGTGCCAATCGCTTCCGGCAGGCCGCCGCGGCGGGACCCGACGACCGGAATACCGCTGCAATGGGCCTCGGATGCCACCCGCCCCCAAGCTTCTTCCCATTTGCTGGGCGCCAGCAGGATCTTGGTGCGGCCATAGACGGTCTTCATGTCGCTGGTGCGGCTTTCCAGCCTGACGTTGCGCAGCGGCGAGATGATCCGTTCGATCTGCGCCCGGTGGTCGTCGTCGAGCTTCCAGCTTTCGACGAACAGGAACGGAATTTCGGGGCATTGGCCGGCGATGCGCACGGCGAGTTCGAACCCTTTTTCATTGTAAGGATTGATCAGTGTGACGAATTCACCGGTCGTCGGCGTGCTGTAGAGCCCGGGATTGATGGTCGGCGGGATCACGGTCGAATCGATGCCGAACTTTTCCTTATAGGTGAGCGCGGTGAATTCGGAGTTGGCGATATAAAGTGCCGAATGCAATTCGCGCAGGTCGCCGGCCAATTCGTGGAATTCGACGTTCCGCAGATAGACCACCAGCGGCACGCCGAGCGCCTGCAGCGCCTTTCCGATCGGCACCGATTTGTGGCACTGCACGACGGCGACATCGGGATCGAGCCGTTCGACCGCGAAGTGCGCAGCCTCCCAGGGAAACCATGCCCGCACGACCGGATAGCCAGGATAGCTGTCGATGACCGCACGCTGGCGAAGCAGCTTCATCTTGGCACGCGCCTTGAAACCGAACATGCCGTCACCGAACAGCGCCGCCAGAACCGAGGCGTCATGACCGTGCTCGCGCAGTTGCTCGACCAGATGATGCGTGCTCGACTGAACGCCACCGCTGAACTGCGGCGTGTAGCCGTTGCCGCCCGCAAACAGAACTTTCATGGACCTGGCTCCTTGCTGGACCGCCCTGGCGTCACGCCGCCATTCTGCCGATGCTGTGGTATTCAATGCCGTGGCGGGCGATGACCTTGGGGTCGTAGATATTGCGTCCGTCGAAGATGACGGGCGTGGTCAACGCGTTCTTCAGCGCATCGAAGGACGGCGCGCTGAAGCTTTTCCACTCGGTTACGATCAAAAGCGCGTCGGCGCCTCGCAGCGCAGCCTCCTTGGTGCCGCACAGCTGCAGGTCGTCGCGCAGCCCGTAGATCGCCTGGCATTCCTGCATCGCCTCGGGATCGTAGGCCTGAACATTGGCCCCGGCGGCCCAGAGCGCCTCCATCAGCGTGCGGGACGGGGCCTCGCGCATGTCGTCGGTATTGGGCTTGAAGGCCAGGCCCCACAGCGCAAAGGTCTTGCCCTTGAGATTGCCCTTGAAATAGCGGTCCACCTTCTCGAACAGGACCGACTTCTGCTGGTTGTTGCGCTCCTCGACGGCGCGCAGCAGCTTGGCGTCGAACTTGACGGCCTCGGCGGTCTTGATCAGGGCGCGCACATCCTTCGGGAAGCACGAGCCGCCATAGCCGAGGCCCGGATAGATGAAGTGGTAGCCGATCCGCGGGTCGCTGCCGATGCCCTTGCGGACCTCCTCGATGTCGGCACCCAGTTGCTCGGCGAGGTTGGCCATTTCGTTCATGAAGCTGATCTTGGTGGCCAGCATGCAATTGGCCGCGTATTTGGTGAACTCGGCACTGCGCACGTCCATCACGATCATCTTTTCGTGGTTGCGGTTGAACGGCGCGTAGAGCTCGCGCATCACCGCCTCGGTGTCCTCGTTGCTGGTGCCGACGATGATGCGGTCGGGCTTCATGCAGTCGCTCACAGCGGACCCTTCCTTGAGAAATTCCGGATTGGAGGCGACGTCGAAAGCCAGATCCTCGCGCCCGCGCGCCTTCAGCGTCTCGGCGATCCTTGCCTTTATCCTTTCGCAGGTGCCGACCGGCACGGTCGACTTGCCGACGACGATCTTGGGCGTGTCCATCTCACGACCGATGGCCTCGGCGACGGCCAGCACATATTTGAGGTCTGCCGAACCATCCTCGCCCGGAGGCGTGCCGACGGCGATCATCTGAATCTGGCCATGCTTGATCGCCGCGGCGGCGTCGGTGGTGAACTTGATGCGGCCGGCGGCATGGTTCTCCTTGACCATGTTTTCGAGCCCAGGCTCGAAGATCGGGACATGACCCTGGTTGAGCCGCTCGACCTTTTTTGCATCGATGTCGACGCAGACCACCTGATGGCCGACTTCGGCAAGCACCGCCGCCTGTACAAGACCGACATAGCCGATTCCAAAGACAGTCAAATTCATTCGGTTTCATTCCTGTTCAAGGCTTCGGGCCTGTTCGAGCTTCGGTTTTCCGACCACCTTCGGCCCGGCCGGTTCAGATGCGCTTCTAGTTCGTGTTGCATGCCAGCGATTCCGGGAATTGGCAGGGCTGGCCGAGTGCGGTGAACGCAACGCGATCCACCTGCATGGTGAGCTTGCGGCCGGGATCCGAGAACGGCCCCATCCAGCCCTTCATCGTATCGCTGCCCCACAGGCTGAAATAGATCCTTTGCGAATGGGTGGGCAGCTTCGCCGGATCGGTGATCTCGTGGACAAGCTTGCCGTTGACGTACCAGCGCAGCCGGTCCTTTTCCCAGACGAAGGCGTAGTCGTTGAAGGCCTTGTCGGTGCCGCCGGCGACGTCGACCAGTTTCTCGTTCTTGCCTTTGCCGGCTATGTAAGCGTTGACTTGGACCTTGGACGTGTCCTTGGTCAGCACCTCGAAGTCGATTTCATCATGCGGCTGCTTGTCGGCATCGCCGACGAAGCTGAAGAATGCCGCGTTGACGCCGGAGCCCGTGTCGGTCTTCATCCGCGCCTCGTAGGTGCCGTAGCCGAAGCGCTGCTTGGTCTGGATCTCGGCGCAGGCGAATTCGCGATCCTTCAGCTTGCGCTTCTCGAAACCGAGCGTCAGCATGCCGTCGGAAAGCCCGATCAGGCTTTTGGACCAGGTACAGTTCTGATGCTTGCCGTTCGTCCAGCCGTCGGAAACATACCAGCGCGCGCGACTGAGGCTGGTGAAATCATCGACAAAGGACGGCGCGGTTGGGAGATCCTGGGCGCGGACGGGCACCAGGCCCGCAACCAGGCTGACGAGAACGAGCAGCAGAAACGCGCTATCTGAACAGAACCGCCGCAGCTTGCCCGGCATCGGGCGCGTGAACGGGGTGCCGCGGGTTGCCGGGGCGGACGTGCTTTTAGGATCTGCGTTCATATCAAACTCACCTTGTGCTGTGCGCCCCCCAAAGCGATCGTTCGAACCGTGACGAAACAACCTGATCTTGACCTCTGTCGCTCCTAAGCTCCGTGTTGTGCCTAAAACCATTGCGCCGACCCGGGGTGTTCGCTCAGCCTTTGCCGGAATCGGCGGGCTTCACAAAATCGGTCCTTATGTCGGGACCGTTCTGCCGCTTCTCCTCGAAGATTTCATCCAGCGAATGACGGAGATCCTTCATCATCTGCATCTGGCGCGACAGCGCTGCGATCCGCCGCTCGCAATTCAGGATCGACCTGGTCAGTTCGCCGACTTCGGAAGACCTGCGAGAGGAGACCGCTCCGTTCTCCATGGCCTCGACCAGAAAGGCGGCATTGGTAGCCGTCGTCCTGTAGCGGTTCTCAAGTCCGCTCTTCTCCGCCTCGACTTCGGCCGCGATCTGGTCCAGCAGCTTTGCCAACCGATCGAGGCGCGAGGTGTCGGTCTGCGTGTCGCGCGCCGGATCTCTCGATCGGAAGCGAAAGATCGAGGCCATGTAGTCAGCGCCCCATCATCGTCGAGCTGGTGACCGGCCTTGGCGCCAATCCACATTCAAAAGACATTTCTTGCATCGTCCAGCTCCTCCGACAGGGGATGTCTCGGGCCAGTTCGGTTGGCCGTCCAAAATTGCTGCACCGCAACATAGATTGCCATTCCCTGCGCGCATAGGCAACCACCTAGATCGTAAACTCATGAATCTCGTTGAAATGGTGCGAGCCGACCGAAGGGTAAGGGCGCGGCTACCGCGATCGCACGTTGACGGGCCTAGCTTTCGCTGGCCGTGCTGGTTCCGGCCATGAGGAAGCGCAGCGGCGGCACATGCTGACGCTTCGCGGCGAGGCCAGCGCGGCGAAACAGCGCATCCAGCTTGTCGGAGGCAACGCCGCGGACGATCGCCGTGAGGTTGGACGAGCCGGCCAAGGCGTAGGCCGCGGCCGACGCCAGCCCGCGCTCAGCCTTCACGTCTAAAAACTTCCGCAACCGGTATTTGTCGCGGATGTGCCGCTCGTGCCTTCTCAGCGCAGCCTTCGATGCCTCCGGCAAACTGTCGATCGCAAGCAGTGCCAGGTCGGCATCGGCCAGATGCTTCAGGTCCTGGGTCTTGTGCCGTCCACTCAGCGAATCGGCGCGCACGATCGCGCCGTAGCCACAGGATTTGATGACCTTGAAGCGCGCGCCGTGGGCAACCGCGCGCGCATAGAGTTCATAGTCTTCACCCAGGCGCAGCTTCTCGTCGTAGCGCAGCCCATGCCGATCGAGGAAGGCGCGGCTGATCACTGGCTTGAGGAAGCCCAGTTCCCCTCGTTGCACACGGCGCCTGGAGATGTTGGCGTCGATGAAACCCTCGAAATCGAGGAATTCCGGTTCGGGAGAGAACGGTGGAGCAACGATTTTCGAAACGTCGGTTGCCGCGTCATCCCTGACAAGCATGATGTTGTCTGCAGCGAAATCCCAATCGGTGCTGGCGAACAGTCTGTGAAACCTGCCTTCGAAAAAGAAATCATCAGCGTCCAGAATGCTGATGAACGGCGACCTGGAACCGGCTATCGCGGCGTTGCGGGCAAAGGAGGGGCCGCGATTGACGTCGAAGCGGATGACGGAAAGGCGGCCCGTGCCGTCGTCGGCTGCGTGGGCGACTTTCGCGGTATCGTCGGTGGACGCGTCGTCGACGACGACAACTTCCGCAACCTCCGGCTCGCGTAATGCCGATGCAATGGCAGCCGGGATTGTCCGCGCCGCATTGCGCGCGGCGATGATCACGCAGACCTGGGATGATGTCATGGACATGCCTCTCGATTGCAGAAGTCGTTGCGGATTTCCTCGCCTCGTCCGCTCAATGCCCCACCGCCCATCTGAAATGCATCGGCCCAAATGCCTATGCTGCAATTGCGAAGCAGCATCGCCAAAATCATCGGCGCCGTCCAGTTTTTCATTTCGCTGGGTGTCATGGCCCGGTTGCGCAGGCGGCGAGCCTCAATCGGGATGGCTCCAGAAATGCGGCGCTTGGCAGAGCCGTTCCTGCACGCTCCATCAGAGCGTTCGACTGGCGGAAACCAGTTGCTGGTCCTCGCCGACCGGATGGCGGTGACGCAGAGCGAGCGCGTCGAGGCCGGCAGTGTCAAGCAATTGAAAGGACAGGAATGCCGACAGCCGGTGTTGTTGAGGCGAGCAATCCGTCAGAGGACCGGCAAGCTTAGCCACAGGTCACATGGACATCGCAGACCGCGGCCATGCCTGAAATCAGTGAAGGCCCCTTCTGGCGCTGAATTTCTCGCCTTCGGCCGCTTCGTTCGAACTCAGCTTTCGTTCAGCGTCGCGAATTTTGTCGGCCGGGGTCGGGGCATTTCTGGCGATCATGGCAAAGACCAGCAGAAAATAACCCAGTTGGATGACTATAGCGCAGCCGATGACACGAAAAAGCGTCGTACCGAGCGAGGCGCCGCCCAAATACGACCAGACGATCACGATCGCCAGCGCAAAACACATTCCGATAATGAACTTTGGCAGTGACATACCCGATAGCCCATCAACCGGCTCGGGAAAAAATGTCGACAAGCCCACCCCGAGCACCTCCCTTAAACTCTGCGAGCTTATTTAGGTTGCCCGCATCTGGCCGGTTGCTTCCGGCCTAGCCCAATCTGTCCATAGTCCGACAGCAACAATTTGCAACTCTATTGACCCGCGCAATAGGCGGCAAGGGCAGCTGCGGAATAATTTTAAACGAATCCTCGGGATCGACTCTGCCATGGTGCAATGCACACGTCGGCATCACCACTGATTGCCGGATATCGACTCGCTCCAGTAAGATTTATAATATTGGCCAGTATTTTAGCATAACATCAGTCGATATTTTGAAATTCTAAATGATGGCAAAGCTCCACAGCAGGGTATAAAGAGCGATTCGCCTAAAATCAGCCCCAAAATTGGACTAGCTTTTCCAAAATTGCCCATAATCTGTCTCTTTTGCGACATAAAGGCGAAATTTTGTGCAGGACGAGTTTATTATTTAGTCAGTTCATGACGCGACTATTACAGCCGTCTGGGAAATTGTGTGTTGCGCTGCAACATTTTTTTGGTATCGTGCGGTAAACCATCCGTTCAACGTATGGAGTTTACGCATGAGGGACGTAGCCAAGCCGGCCGATGCGGATTTTTCGCAGGCCGGCGTCGATTTTCCGCCACCGATCGGCGGCCTGCTCAAACGCAGCTTCGATATTGCCGGTTCGCTGATCGGCCTGATCGCTCTCAGCCCGCTGTTCGTGATGATAGCGCTGCTTGTCAGGTTTTCCGATGGCGGGCCGATTTTCTATGGCCACAGCCGGATCGGCCGCGGAGGACGGATTTTTCCGTGCCTCAAGTTCCGCACCATGGTTCCAGACGGCGAGCGGGTGCTTGCTGCCTATCTCGCCTCGAATCCGGAGGCCAACGCCGAATGGATAGCGACCCGCAAGTTGAAGAACGACCCGCGGATCACGCGCGTCGGAGCGGTGCTGAGGAAGCTCAGCCTCGATGAGCTGCCGCAGATCATCAACATCCTGCAGGGGGATATGAGCCTGGTGGGGCCCCGTCCCGTGGTGCGCGATGAGCTGGAGATCTATGGCAATTCGGCCGTCTATTACCTGAAATCGCGCCCCGGCCTGACCGGGCTCTGGCAGGTCAGCGGACGCAACGATGTTTCCTACGACAGCCGCGTCGCATTCGACAGGCACTATGTCGAGAACTGGTCGATGTTCGAAGACATTCGCATCATCATCAAGACCGTACCTGCGGTCTGGATGTCGCGAGGCTGCTACTGACGGCCGCTTGCTGGCCGTGCATCGAGGAGCGACTGTCCAGAATTCGGGCCTAGAACTCGGGCCCCTAACTCAGGCATCGGCAGCTCATCGGGCGGGGCAAACCAGATCGGAAACGCTCAGTTGAAAGCAGATATAATCGATATCTTTTGCACCGGCATTCTCTCCAGACGCATGCGGCGAGTACGGCTTTTGACGACTTGCCTCACAATGGCGACCGGCCTGACGCTGTCGCTAGCCCTGCCACAGTTTGCCTTCGCCGACGACTATCGGCTAGGAGCACAGGACAAGCTGACCATCCGCGTGGCGGAATGGCAGACCGTCGAAGGCACGTTCCGTGACTGGTCGGCCATCAATGGAGAATACACAGTCGGCCCCGCTGGAACCTTGTCGGTGCCGTTCGTCGGTGAGATGCCCGCATCCGGCAAGACGACTTCGGAGATCGCGGCATCGCTCGGCGAGGCGCTGCAGCGCAAGCTCGCTCTGGCCGACAAGCCGGAGGCTTCCGTCGAAATGGCGCAGTACCGGCCATTCTACATCTCTGGCGAGGTGCAATCGCCCGGCCAGTACCCTTGTGTGCCTGGGTTGTCCGTGCTGAAAGCGATGAGCATTGCCGGCGGAGCCCGGCGGAACCCGGAGAGCGGGCAGCGCTTCGACCGCGACCTAATCAATGCCAAAGGCAATTTCGACGTACTACAAGACCAATTGGTCAGGCTGACCGTCAAGCGCGCCCGCGTCGAAGCGGAACTGGCGGACAAGCCGACATTCGCGGTGCCGAAAGAGGTGGCCGACGATCCAAAGCTGCCCAGCATCGTTGCCGATGAGACGGCGATCCTGGCGGCCGACCAGAAGAAACTCAAGCTGCGCTTGCAGGCGCTCGACGATTTGAAGGCGCTGCTGCAGAGCGAGATCGATTCGCTGCAGAAAAAGATCGTCAACCAGCAGAAGCAGGTCGATCTGGCGAAGGAGCAGCTCAACGGCATCGGCTCGCTGGCGCAAAAAGGCCTGGTCGTCAACACGCGGGTTTTGAACTCGCAGCAAACCATCGCCGACCTTGAAGGCCAGATCCTGGATTACGAGACGGCGATTCTCACGGCCAAGCAGTCGATCAGCAAGGCCACCCAGGACGCCATCGATCTGGAGAACACCCAGAACTCCAGCCTCGCGACCGACCGGCAACAGACGGAAGCCGATCTCAACGAGGTGACGCTGAAGCTGAATATGGAAAAGGCCTTGATGTCCGAAGCCTTGTCGGGCAGCCCCATGCCGCAATTCTACGGCAACAACGAACCAGCGGCCTTGTCATTTTCCCTGGTGCGGGTGGTCGACGGGAAGACCAGCGAAATCACCGCCGATGAAGACACACCGGTGCTGCCAGGGGACGTGATCAAGGTCAAACCGGCGCCCCTGGCCATCCAGTAGCTTCTTTCCACCGGAGCGAAGCACCAACCCCGCAGGCAGCGGTCTGCGGGTTTTTGGGCTTGGTATCTTATGGATCAGAAAACAAGGCAGCCTTCGGGCAACGAACCGCCTGGATCCGCCCGCTCTACCCTCGCACGGCGTCCGGTTCCTCGATATGGTTCACGGCGTTCCACCGGGAAGGAGCGACGGCCGGCACCCTCACCAGCTTGAAGTAGCTGTAATACAGCAGGAACGATCCCATGATGTAGGGATTGAGGGTCTCGACCTCGACGAAGGAGCGGATGAACAGAAGCACCATGACGCCGGCAAGAATCACCGAGTCGGCTTGCCATGTCCTGAATATCAGCGCCGAGACGTGCCCCCAGAGCGTGCGCAGGATGATCAGCGAAAGCAGTGTCGCACCGACGAAGCCGAGTTCCACCAAGGTCTCGATGTAGGTGTTGTGGAAGTGGAAGCCGCTTCGCGCGGCGATGTAGAATTCGTTCCACAGCCGCTCGGCCTCGGAGAAGCCCTGCACCCAATAGGCCGCGTAGCCGACGCCGAGGATGGGCGATTGCTGCGCGGCATTCCAGCCCTGTTGCCAGAGGTAGGTTCGTCCGGTGAGCGTCGAATCCTTGCCGAAAAGGCCAAGGACAAAGTCCATCAGCCCGAGATTCAGCGCAATCACGGTACAGGCGACCAGCGCGCCCGCACCGATCATGAAAATCACCCGGCGATGTCGGAGCGAAAGCAGCTTGCCGATGGAAAGCAGGGCGACCAGAGCCAGAACCGCCGGGGTCGATGCCATCGAAGTGGCCGAATGCGACACGACCAGCAGATAGCCCGACAGAAGGACAATCGGTACGATCAACAAAAAGCTTATCCTGCCGCGCCTGAGAAAGGCGAGGTAGCCAACGCAGAAATAGATGCCAAGCGATGCGACAAAGCCGATCTGGTTCTTGGAGCTGAACGCGCCGACGAAATTATACGTGCCATCGAGAACGTCATAGGAATAACTCGCGACCTTGAGCGAGTAGAGCAGGACGACGAAAATCCCGATCAGGGCGCCTATGGTCAAGGTCCGGACGCTGACGGTGCGCGCGGCAATGTAGGCGCAGGCGATATGGGAGCAATATTGGACGGCCGTCCTTGCCGTCGTGCCGGGGGCTGCCGACCAGAACACCGAGAAGCAGACATAGGTTGCAAAGGCCAGCGGAAGCCAGGCGCTGGAAGCGTGCCTTAATATCTTCCGGTAGTCGACCAGGATGAGCGGCAGCCAGACTGCATAGTAGGCCAGGATCATAGCCTGGCCGAAAATGGTCGAGTAGGAGAACGCCCAGATAGAGACGGCAACGGCAAAGCTGCCATAGACCGTGTTCTTGTCCGGATCGATCAACAGAGATTTTGGAATCTTCATCTCGGTAGCGGTTTTCCGTCCTTGCAGCTCAATGCCGATTTCATGGGCCGCTCATGGGCCGATTCATCGGATCGATGGGAGGCTCGCCTGCAGGCGCTCGCATTGTGCAGTGCAATATAACCCATCCGGCGCCGCCTGTCACCCGGATGCCAACTGGGCGTCCAATTGCGCGGTGCTGGCCCATCACAAGCTGTTCTGAGGTTGCAAGTCCGCGCTTGAACTTGTCGGCCGTTGACTTCACATTCGCCGCCAATTGGGAGGAAGACCACATGCCGATGAGTTTCGCGGGACGATTTGCCGGACGATCTGCTGTTATCACCGGCGGCGCCTCAGGCATCGGCCTGGCGGTCGCGCAAAGGATCACTGACGAAGGCGGGCGTGTTTCGGTCTGGGATCGCGATGCCGCTCAGATCGAGCAGGCCAAGGCCAGTGTTCCAGGCCTGCACAGCGTGACCCTCGACGTCGCCGACCCCATAGCGGTCGAAGCCGCCGCCGGAGAGACGATCGAAGCGCTTGGCGTAGTCGATGTGCTTGTCACCAGCGCTGCCATCACCGGACCGAACATGACGGCCTGGGAGTATTCGGTGGAGGATTGGCGCCGGGTCATCGACATCAACATCAACGGCGTCTTCTTCTGCAACAAAGCGCTGGTCCCGCATATGCTCGAACGCAATTACGGCAGGATCGTCAACATCGCCTCGATTGCCGGCAAGGAAGGTAACCCGAACGCCTCGGCCTACAGCACCTCCAAGGCGGCGGTGATCGGCATGACCAAATCGCTCGGCAAGGAACTGGCCAAGACCAAGGTGACGGTGAACTGCGTCACGCCGGCGGCTGTGCGCACCGCGATCTTCCAGCAGATGAGCCAGCAGCACATCGACTTCATGCTGTCCAAAATACCGATGGCGCGGTTCGGCGAGGTCGAGGAGGTGGCGGCGCTGATTTGCTGGATCGCGTCCGAGGAATGCTCGTTCACGACGGCTGCCGTCTTCGACGTCTCCGGCGGCCGGGCGACCTACTGAGGCAGGCCGGACGCAAACCGCCCGACCGGATCGCGGCGCCTCAGTCGTGAAGCTCTCGCGAGATCGGCGGGCCGATGGAAAAATCGCTGAATGTCACTTCGAAACCCTCGCGCTGCGGCGAACAGCACATCATGCCGACATCGACCGTTTTCGACGGCGGGAAATAGGCAAGCCGCACCGGTTTCCAGTGCTTGTCGGTCGCGTCCAGATACTGGACGCGGATCGTCTCGGCATGGCGGGTCAGGCGGATCCTGACCCCGTCCGGATCCGCCGGAATGCTGGCCAGCGACCAGTCAGAGGCATCGTTGGTGACGACGACGGAAAAATACATCAGCCCGTCTGTGTATTCGATGCCGGCCTTGATCCAGTGCGTCTCGCTCAGGCGGACCATAAGCCCGGCCTGATCGTAAAGCACCTCATAGTGCCCCTTGACCGCGACTTCGGCGCTGAAATCGCCCTCGACCTCACGATAGAGGAAATGGCCATTGTCACGCCAGAAGCCGTAGAACGTCTCGCGCCAGAAGTCGGTCTCCTTGCCGGTTCGCACATCCACCGTATTGTTGCCGAAGGCGTGGTGCGGCGGCGGATTGAGCCAGGTCAGGTCGGTATTCTCAGATGTCATCGATTTGCTCGCCTGCCTGGCTGGTCCGCCGCCCTTTCTTAGCCGGCAAACGTGTAAGCGGTCTTCACCGTGGTGTAGAACTCTGCGGCATAGCGGCCCTGCTCGCGCGGGCCGTAGCTCGACCCCTTGCGCCCGCCGAAAGGCACGTGGAAGTCGACGCCGGCCGTCGGCAGGTTGACCATGACCATGCCGGCTTCCGAATTGCGCTTGAAATGCGTGGCGTGCTTGAGGCTCGAGGTGCAGATGCCGGATGTCAGGCCGAACGGCGTGTCGTTGGCCACGGCCAGCGCCTCGTCATAATCCTTGACGCGGATGACGTTGGCGACCGGTCCGAAAATCTCCTCGCGCGAGATGCGCATGGCGTTGGTGGTTTCGGTGAACAGCGCCGGCTGCAAATAGAAGCCGCGGGTTTCACGATCGAGCCGCTCGCCGCCGAAGGCAAGGTCCGCGCCTTCCTGACGGCCGATGGCGATATAGTCTTCGTCCTGTTTCAACTGGCTCTGGTCGACAACCGGTCCGATCTGGGTCTTGGCATCGAGAGCGTCGCCGATGACCAGCTTGCCCAGGCGATCTTTCATCGCCTCGACGAAGCGGTCATGGATGCCGTCCGTCACCACCAGGCGGGACGACGCCGTGCAGCGCTGGCCGGTCGAGAAGTAGGCGCCGTTGACCGCGCAGTCGACGGCGACGGCAAGGTCGGCATCGTCGAGCACGACGAGCGGGTTCTTGCCGCCCATTTCGAGCTGGAACTTGCGCATGTGCTCGACGCTGGCGGCGGCGACGCGCTTGCCGGTGCCGACAGAGCCGGTGAAGGTGATGGCGTTGAGGTCAGGGCTGTCGAGCATGGCCTGGCCAACCACCGAACCTTTGCCCATCACCAGGTTGAGCACGCCCTTGGGCAGCCCGGCGCGGTGCAGGATGTCGACAATTGTCCAGGCGCTCTCCGGAACGAGTTCCGCCGGCTTGAAGACGATGGTGTTGCCGTAGGCCAGCGCCGGAGCGATTTTCCAGGCCGGGATGGCGATCGGGAAATTCCACGGCGTGATGATGCCGACGACGCCGACCGCTTCGCGGGTGATCTCGACGCCGACGCCGGGCCGCACGCTTGGCACCAGCTCGCCCGACAGGCGTAGCGTCTCGCCGGCGAAGAAGTCGAATATCTGGGCGGCGCGGACAGTCTCGCCGATGCCCTCGACCAGCGTCTTGCCTTCCTCGCGCGCCAAGGCCCGGCCGATTTCATCTTTCCGCGCGGTGATCTCGTCCGACGCCTTCCTCAGCACCGCATGGCGTGCCAGCAGGCCCGATCGGGACCATGCCGGAAATGCCGCCTTCGCCGCAGCGATGGCCTGCCGGGCGTGCTCGGCGCCCCCCGACGCATATTCGCCGACCACGTCATCGAGATTGGACGGGTTGATGTTGCGGGAGCCGGCATCGCCTACCCACTCGCCATCGATGAGGTTCTTTCGAAACGGGATCATGTCGCTGTCTTCCTTGTCGTCCTTCGATCGCCGTCTATCTGGACCACCGACCGCCGCACCGCAAGGCCGAAGGCAGGCAAACTTCTCCTCCTCGACAGGCATGTGATAGGTGTCGGGGCGGGAAAGACGATTCTAGTGCGGTGCGACGCGGATCGCACGGGAGGAAAGGTATCATGTCCGACAGCGCCTTGCCGCTGGTGATCAGCGCACCCGAACCGCGCACGCTCGACCTGATCTTCACGCCGGCTGCGCTGGCGAAATTTCGATCGAAATACCGCATCGTTGAAACATCGCCCGAAGATGTCAGAGCCCTGCCTGCCGATATCCTTGCCGAAGCCCGCTACATCGTCGGCCAGCCACCTATCCCGCCGGAGACGCTGGAAAAAATGAAGGCGCTGCGCTGCATCTTCAATGTCGAGAGCAACCTCATCAACAACATGCCGTATGAGACGCTGTTTTCGCGCGGCATCCATGTCGTCACCACCGGGCTGGTCTTTGCCGAACCGGTGGCCGAGCTCGGCCTTGCCATGGCGCTCAACCTTGCCCGCGGCATCGTCGATGCCGACCTCGCTTTTCGTCAGGGCAAGGAGCTGTGGGGCGGCGACGGCAACCGGACGGCGCGGCTTCTTTCCGGTGCGGATGTCGGCATCATCGGCTTCGGCGATCTTGGCCGTGCGCTCAACCGGCTGCTGTCGGGCTTTCGCACGCAGACAAAAGTCTTCGACCCGTGGCTGCCGCCGTCGATCCTGATCGAAAACGGCGTCGAGCCGGCCTCTCTCGACGACGTACTGTCGAACAACGATTTCATCTTCGTCGTCGCTTCGGTGACTAGCGAAAACCAGGGTTTCCTTGCTGCCGAGGCGTTTGCCAGGATGCGCAAGGGAGCCGCTTTCATCCTGCTCAGCCGAGCCGGCGTGGTCGATTTTCCGGCACTGATGGACGCCGTCCGCAGCGGCCATATCGTCGCCGCCAGCGATGTTTTTCCTGAGGAACCGCTGGCCCAGGATGACCCGGTCCGCACATTGCCGGGATTCCTGCGCTCCGCCCACCGGGCCGGTGCGCTCGACATCGCCTTCAAGCGGATGGGCGACATGGTGCTGGAAGACATGGACCTGATCGACCGCGGCCTGCCGCCGATGCGTTCGAAGCGGGCCGAGCGTGAGACCGTTTCGCGAATGCGTTCAAAACCGGTCGACAAGAATTAAGCCGTCTGCCGACGGTCGCACATGCTCAGACGGTGAAGGACCAAAACAGGCAGGCCAGTGTCGCTGCGGCAAAGACGACGAAGAACAGGCTTCTCAACAGGATGTTGCGGCGCAGCTCGTTGATGAAGAGATGGCATCCGACGACGGCTGCGACAAACAGGAACCGCCAGTTCAGCAGCGCCGAGAGCACATCGCGCTGACCGAAAGCAAGTCTCGCGGCGAGACATCCAACGATGACCGCAAACAACACGATGACCGTCCAGAAGATCGCATCGGCGGCATGTGTCAGGACGATGCCAGCGAGCCTGATCGGCAGAACCATCATCAGCAGTGCGCTGAAAAAATAGATCGCCGCGAGCGGAATGAACGTCCCCGCATCGGCGACGTCGCTCAAGCGCTTGGCGCCGATCGCGCCATAGGGATAGCCATGCCTGGCCACCGTCAGGCTGAGCGCCATCAGCAAGGCCGTCAGCACGGCGGCAAGCGCGAATGAGGTCAGGGCTTTGCTCATAGGGTTCCCGTTCCGAGCGAATCGAAGTCAGAACGTTGGTAGCCCATGGTTTGTAAATTGCTAGTAAGCATCGTGCAGCGGCGCGGCAGAGTTCCTCGGCGCATTCACTCCGCAGCTTGTAGACGCCGCCCGTCGATAATGGTCTTGATCTCGGCGCGGCAGGAGCCGCAATTGGTGCCGGCGTGAAGCGCGGCGCCGATTGCCGCGACGCTGGTGCAGCCGCCGCGCACCGCTTCCGCGATCTGGTTGGCACCGACCCCGAAACAGGCGCAGACGATGGCACCGCGGTCGACGCTCTTGCCGCCAGGCCTGCCGGCGACAATCGCCAACCGCGCCTGCCGATCGGCATGGTCGGCACCCAGTTGTTCGACCGCCCAGCCGCGCGACACCGCTACCGGGGTAGGCGCAAGATAGAGCGCGCCGACCAGCCGACTGCCCGCGAAACGGGCGAAGCGATGGTGCCCGCCGGCGATGTCGTGATAGGCGAGTGTTTCCCCTTCCATGCCTAACAGGGAGGCGGCAAACCCGGTCCAGTCGCGGCTGTCCTGCAGCGCAATTTCAAGGCGCCAGCCGGCGGGGCAGCGGGCGAGGCTCCAATAATCGGCGTCGATGGATGCTGGCCGTTCGGCAAGCACGGCGAATCCGAAGGCCGTGGCGGCGAACCGCTCGATGCGGGCGGCAACGTTCTTCGAGGCCGGCTGGCCTGAAATCGCATCGGTCGTCGGCGCGACGAGTGCATCGACGCGCGCGCGGGCGGAGAACTGATCGGTCCAGTGCATCGGTACGAATACAGAGCCCTGGCGTTGCCGCACCGTCACCAGCGCGCGGACCAGCACCTCGCCATGGGCAGTCGAGACGCGGACGATGTCGGCATCGCCGATGCCATAGTGCTGCGCATCCGCCGGGTGGATTTCGACGAACGGTTCGGCCATGTGCTGCGACAGGCGCGGGCTCTTGCCGGTCCGCGTCATGGTGTGCCAGTGGTCGCGGACGCGCCCGGTGTTGAGGACGAGCCGGTAGTCCGGGTTGGTGCGGGTTTGTGCGGCTGGGCGGATAGCAATGAAGCGTGCCTTGCCGTCGGGCGTGTAGAAGTTGCCGTTGGCGAAGAAGCGGGTACTTTTGTCCTCCGGCTGGCGCCAGGCACCCCCCTCTGGCCTGCCGGCCATCTCCCCCTCAAGGGGGGAGATTGGCAGTTTTGACGCTGCAACGCTGGAAATTGGCGAAGGCCGTGGTGGCGGCGGATCTCCCCCCTCGAGGGGGAGATGGCCGGCAGGCCAGAGGGGGTCGGCACGACCGGGCTCCACCTCGTTGGGACGGAATGGCGTTGGAGAGGCTTCACCGACCCCACCCCGTCCCGCTTGTTTCGCTTCGCTCAACGCGCGTGCCGACCCTCCCCTCAAAGGGGAGGGTGAGGCCGGCGCTGGCCATTGGAACGGCAGAAGATCCTCATAGGTCTCTGCACCGATATCGCCATACGCGCCGATGTCGAAATCGCGTGCCCCGTCATTCTCGAATGTCGACAGCGCCGCATGCTCGGCGAAGATGTCGGCCGGCGACACATGCGAAAAAGCCTCACCAAACCCCATCCGCTTGGCGACTTCAGCGATGATCCACCAATCTGGCCTTGCCTCCCCGGGCGTGGCCAAAAACGCCCGCTGGCGCGAGATGCGGCGCTCCGAATTGGTGACGGCGCCATCCTTTTCACCCCATGCGGTGGCCGGCAGCCGGACATGAGCATGGCGGACCGTGTCGGTCTCGCCCAGCACGTCCGAGACCACGACAAACGGACAGGCCTTGATCGCCGCTTCGACCGCATCGGCATCCGGCATCGAATCGACCGGATTGGTCGCCATGATCCACAGCGCCTTGATGCGTCCGTCGGCCACCGCCTCGAACATCTCGACCGCTTTCAGGCCGGGTTTTTCGGCGACGGTTGGGGCATTCCAGAAGCGCTGCACGCGTTCGCGGTGCTCGGGGTTTTCGATCTCCATATGGGCGGCCAGCATGTTGGCCATGCCGCCGACCTCGCGGCCGCCCATGGCGTTGGGCTGGCCGGTCACCGAAAACGGCCCGGCGCCGGGCTTGCCGATGCGGCCGGTGGCCAGATGGCAGTTGATGATGGCGTTGACCTTGTCGGTGCCCGAAGACGACTGGTTCACGCCCTGGCTGTAGACGGTCACCGTCTTCGCTGTCGCGGCAAACAGGCCGTAGAAGCGGGCCAGTTCATCCTCGCCAAGGCCCGTGGCCGCTGCGATGCCGGCAAGGTCGAGCGCCGAGGCAGCGAAAAGCGCTTGCCCGAAGCCGGTCGTGTGCGCCGTGATATAGGTGCGGTCCAGCGCGTTGTGCTGGCCGAGATAGGCGAGCAGGCCGGTGAACAAAGCGACGTCGCCATCGGGCGCGATCGCCAGATGCATGTCCGCGATATCCGATGTCATGGTGCGGCGTGGGTCGATCAGCACCACCTTCAACTCGGGCCGCTTTTCCCGGGCGGCGGCAATGCGCTGGTAGAGCACCGGATGGCACCAGGCGAGATTGGAGCCGACCAGCACGATCAGGTCGGCAAGTTCCAGATCCTCGTAATTTCCCGGAACGGTGTCCGAGCCAAAGGCGCGACGGTGGCCGGCGACCGACGAGGCCATGCACAGGCGCGAATTGGTGTCGATATTGGCCGAGCCGATGAAGCCTTTCATCAGCTTGTTGGCGACGTAATAGTCCTCGGTCAGCAACTGGCCGGAGACGTAGAAAGCGACCGCGTCAGGGCCGTGCTCGGCAATGGTTTGCGAGAAGGTCGAAGCGACAAGGTCGAGCGCTTCGTCCCAGTCGGTGCGGCGACCGTGGATCTCCGGATATAGCAACCTGCCGTCGAGGTCGGTGGTCTCGGCCAGCGCCGAGCCCTTGGAGCAGAGCCGGCCGAAATTCGCCGGGTGGTCCGGGTCGCCACGAACGGTTATTTCGCCGTCCGCGGCGACCTTCGCCAGCACGCCGCAACCCACCCCGCAATAGGGGCAGGTGGTCCTCACCTCGCGCGCTTCATCAATCTTCATGGTTCACGCCGCGCGGCTGGCCAGCGCTTCCGGCGCAATGAACAGCCGCTCGCCGTCGATCCGGACCGCAATGGTGCGCACCACGCCCTCGTCCGCGCCGAGCGCCTTGCCGGTTTCCAGCGAGATCACCCAATTGTGCAAGGGACAGGTCACCGCCGTGCCATGGACGATGCCCTGGCTGAGTGGCCCACCCTTGTGCGGGCAATGGTCCTCGATGGCGAAGACCTGATCGTCCGCCGTGCGGAAGACGGCGATCTTACCTTGAGGCGTTGCGACGCAGCGGGCGCCGCGGCGCGGAATGTCTGACATCGAGCCGATAGATACCCAGTTCATGTGGCTATTCCTCTTTTGCGCGTGTTCTTGTCCGAAAACCGCATTCCACTTTTCGGGAACACGCGCCTACTCCGCCGCCTGCGCGAAACCGACCGAAGCCATCGGCCGGAATTCATGCTTGTCCTTGCCGGAAGCACGTTCCGACCACGGATCGACCTGGGCGAATTTCTGCGAAAAGACGAAGCGGTCGAAATAGGTCTTGCGCTTCTCGCCATCGTCCATGATCTGGCGCTTGATCTCGGCGATGCCGACGCGCTTGGCCCATTTGTAGATGCGCTCGAGATAGCGGCCCTGCTCGCGATACATCTGCGTCAACGCCACGATATGCTCCAGCGCATCGTCCTCGGTCTTGACCAGGCCGAGCACTTCGGTGCCCTTGATGTCGAGGCCGGCGGCGCCGGCGAAATGGATTTCGTAGCCACTGTCGACGCAGATCACGCCGACATCCTTGCAGGTCGCCTCGGCACAGTTTCGGGGACAGCCCGACACTGCCATTTTGACCTTGGCCGGGGTCCACGAGCCCCACATGAATTTTTCGATACGGATGCCCAAGCCGGTCGAATCCTGCGTGCCGAAGCGGCACCAGTCCGAGCCGACGCAGGTCTTCACCGTGCGCAGTCCCTTGGCATAGGCGTGGCCGGAGACGAAGCCAGCCTGGCCGAGATCGGCCCATACCGCCGGCAGGTCTTCCTTGCGGATGCCGAGCATGTCGATGCGCTGGCCGCCGGTGACCTTGACCATCGGGATCTCGAACTTGTCTACGACGTCGGCGATGGCGCGCAATTCGGCGGCGTTGGTGACGCCACCCCACATGCGCGGCACCACCGAATAGGTGCCGTCCTTCTGGATGTTGGCGTGGACGCGCTCGTTGATGAAGCGCGACTGGTAATCGTCGGCGTATTCGTCGGGCCAGTCGCAGACGAGATAATAGTTGAGCGCCGGCCGGCATTTGGCGCAGCCGCAGGAGGTCTTCCACTCCAATTCCTGCATGACGGCGGGAATGGTCTTCAGGCCCTTGGCCTTGATCAGCCTGCGGACCTCGTCATGGCCGAGCGTGGTGCAACTGCACATCGGCTGGACCGCCGCGGGGTTGTATTTGTCGCCGATGGTCAACACCATCAGCTTTTCGACCAACCCGGTGCAGGAGCCGCAGGAGGCCGACGCCTTGGTGTGGGCGCGCACGTCGTCGAGCGAGGTCAGGCTCTTGCCAGTGATCGCGCCGGTGATCTTTCCCTTGCATACGCCGTTGC
Source organism: Mesorhizobium sp. ISC25 (assembly GCF_042295465.1). Taxonomy (NCBI): domain Bacteria; kingdom Pseudomonadati; phylum Pseudomonadota; class Alphaproteobacteria; order Hyphomicrobiales; family Phyllobacteriaceae; genus Mesorhizobium; species Mesorhizobium sp. ISC25. The sequence continues at coordinate 3,816,351 of NZ_CP135441.1, forward strand.
AACCGCAGATTTCCGCATCATCCGGCAAGGCTGCAACGGCCGCCATAGGGTCCAGGGGGGCGCCTCCCTGGTAGGACTGGCCGAAGATGAGCGTATCGCGCATCTCGGATATGTCGGTCTGCTTCTTCTTGAGGTCGTTGAACCAGGCGCCGTCCGCCGTCTCGCCATAGAGCACGGTGCCGATGATGCGGTCGTCCTTGAGCACCAGGCGCTTGTAGACGCCGGCCGCGGCATCGCGCAGCACGATCTCCTGGCGGTCATCGCCCTCGGCGAAGTCGCCGAGAGAGAACAGCTCGATGCCGGTGACCTTGAGCTTGGTCGGCGTGTCCATGTGGACGAAAGCCGCCGCCTCATTGCCGGCCAGATGGCTGGCGGCGACGCGCGCCATGTCGTAGAGCGGCGCGACCAGCCCGTAGACCTGGCCGTTGACCTCGGCGCATTCGCCAATTGCGTAGATATCGGGATCGTTGCTGCGCATGCCGGCGTCGACGACGATGCCGCGATTGACGGCAATGCCGGCTTCCTTCGCCAGCGCCGCATTCGGCCTGATGCCCACCGCCATGACGACAAGCGTTGCGGGAATGACGGTGCCGTCGGCAAGCTCCACCCGCTCGACCTTGCCGTTGCCGATGATCGCCTGGGTGTTGGCCTTGGTGATGACCTTGATGCCGCGCTGCTCGACGGCGCGCTGCAGGAGATAGCCGGCGGCCGGATCGAGCTGACGCTCCATCAGCGTCGGCATGACGTGCAGCACGGTGACGTCCATACCTTGCGCGTTCAAGCCCGCAGCCGCCTCCAGGCCGAGCAGGCCGCCGCCGATGACCACCGCCTTGGCCCGCGACTGGGCGGCAAGCATCATCGCCCGGACGTCATCGAGATCGCGATACGTGAGTACGCCGGGCAGATCATGGCCTGGCACCGGAATGATAAACGGCACCGAGCCGGTGGCGATGACCAGCTTGTCGTAGGGCTCGGTCACGCCATGATCGGAGGTGACGGTCTTTGCCTGCCGGTCGATGGCGACGATCTTGTGGCCCTTGTAGAGGGTGATGCCGTGCTTGATGTACCAGCCGTCGCCGTGGATGATGATCTCCTCATAGGCCTTTTCGCCCGACAGAACCGGCGACAGCATGATGCGGTCGTAGTTCACGCGCGGCTCGGCGTTGAAGATGGTGACCTGGTAGCGCCCAGGCGCCTTTTCCAGGAGGTGCTCCAGCATGCGCCCAGGGGCCATGCCGTTGCCGATGATAACGAGTTTCTCGGTCATGTCCTGATCCACTCCGGTCTCACTCAGCCGCGTAGGAAAGGCCTGAAGCTTCGTCAGACGCCGTGCGCTCCATCCGCCGGATGGAAAAATGCATCCAGGCAAAGCAGGTGGCGACGATGACGAAGAGCAGCATGAAGCAGCTCGACCAGACGCCGGTGAGGTCGTTGAGCGCGCCGAAGACGATTGGCAGGATAAAGCCGCCGAGCCCGCCAATCATGCCGACAACGCCGCCGACCGCGCCGACACTCTGCGGATAGTAAGCCGGGATGTGCTTGTAGACGGCAGCCTTGCCAAGGCTCATGAAGAAGCCGAGCACACAGACAACGGCTATGAAGGCGAGCGGGCCGACCTCGAAATGGAAGGCGATCGGCCCGCTGACACCGCGCACGACGTAGTCTGCCGAGGGGAGAGACAGAACGAGAGTCGCGGCGGCACTGACAGCGAAGGTCCAGTAGAGCACGGTGCGGGCGCCGATCCGGTCGGAAAGCACGCCGCCATAGGCGCGGAAAATACTTGCCGGAATTGAATAGGCCGCGCCGATCATGCCGGCGGTCGCAAGCCCGAAGCCGTAGACGCCGATCAGGTAGCGGGGCAGCCACAGCGACAGCGCCACGAATGCACCGAAGGCGAAGAAATAATAGAAGGCGAAACGCCAGACCTGCAGGTTCTTGAGCGGCGCGAATTCCTGCAAGAAGCTTCCCGCGGGTGCAGCCTTGCCGGCGCGACGCTCGCGAATGACCGGATCGTCGCCGGTCGTGAACCAGAAGACGGCGGCCATGACAACGAGTGCTGCCGCCCAGATCAGCGCGACCGACTGCCAGCCCCAGGAGAGAAGCACGAACGGTGCCAGGAACTTGGTGACCGCGGCGCCGACATTGCCGACACCGAAAATGCCAAGCGCCGTACCCTGCTTGCCGGCCGGGAAGAAGCGCGAGACATAGGCGACACCGACGGCGAAGGAACCGCCGGCGAGCCCAACGCCTAGCGCAGCGACCAGCATCTGCCCGTAGGTGTGCGCAAAAGCGAGCAGGAAAGTCGCGACCGCCGCCGCAAGCATGGTAGCGGTGTATACCAGCCGTCCGCCAAAACGGTCGGTCCAGACACCGAGCACCATACGCACGAGCGAGCCGGTGAGGATCGGCGTGCCGACGAGCAGGCCGAACTCCGTCTCGTTCAGGCCCAGCTCCTGCTTTATGCGCACGCCGATGATTGAAAAGATCGTCCACACCGCGAAGCAGACGGTGAAGGCGATGGTGGACATGGCAAGCGCCTGCCGGGGAGCACTGTCCTGGCTGGGCGCTGCTGGGAGATTTGCGGTCATTTTCTGGCTCCGGTTTGCGGCGTGGGAGGCACCGCCCTTGTCTGTTCGTTCGCGACTGTCAGCGGCGCGGCGCCGCGGTCAGCGCGCTGACGGCCAGAAAATCGCGGCGTGTGAAGTCCGCGAGGGACGCGCCAGTTCCGATCCGTTTCGTCATCGTCGTCTCCGGGTGGGCGCCGCTTGGGACCAGCGCCGTCGATTGCGTCAAAACAAAAAAGCCGCCGGCCAGGTCTTCGCGTCCAGAGTTCCGGGAGCGCGTGTGGACCTGAGCGGCAGCTTTGCCTGTGGCGCCCGCCATTGGACGCCGTGTCACTTGGCCCTTGCGGACCCACATTTTGAAAAGCAGGAAGCGTGCCAATTCGACAGCGCTCTGAATTATCGAATGAAACCAATGTGAACCGCAGCCGCGCGACTTTTGACCAAGCTCGGCAGCGGATCAAAGATTAGTCAGAATGCCTTGCACGGCAGCATAATATTTGTGCAATGCGGTAGATTGCCCGTTGCCGATGCAGATTGCCAATGATGATGACGAGTTTTCAGGTTATTGCCTTACTCCGCGGCTTCGACGAAGCGGTGGCGTTCGTAGAGGAATTTCAGCACCGCCTCGCGGCAGCGCAGGAAGGTGCGGTCGGAGGAAAGCTCGATGCGCCGGCGCGGCCGGGCCAGCGGCACGGCAAGAACCTCGCCGATAGTGGCCGCCGGGCCGTTGGTCATCATGACGATGCGATCGGACAACAGCACCGCCTCGTCGACATCGTGGGTGATCATGATCGTCGTCGAGCCGAGCCTCGAATGGATATCCATCACCGCGTCCTGAAGATGGGCGCGCGTCAGCGCGTCGAGCGCGCCGAAGGGTTCGTCGAGCAGCAGGATCTTCGGCTCCATGGCCAGCGCCCGGGCAATGCCGACGCGCTGCTTCATGCCGCCCGATATCTCGGCCGGACGTTTGTCCTTGGCATGCGCCATCTGCACGAGATCGAGATTGCGCATGATCCAGTCATGCCGCTCGGCCCGGCTCTTGCTCCGGCCAAAGACCTTCGTGACTGCCAAATTGATGTTTTCGTAAACGGTCAGCCATGGCAGCAGGCTGTGGTTCTGGAACACCACGGCGCGTTCGGGGCCGGGGCTGTCGACTTCCTTGTCTTCGAGCAGAACCGCGCCGGCCGAGACCTTGGTCAGGCCGGCGATCAGGTTGAGCAAGGTCGACTTGCCGCAGCCCGAATGGCCGATGATCGAGACGAATTCGCCCTTGTCGATGGTCAGGCGGATGTCCTTCAGGACGTCGCTGACCTGGGTGCCGCGGGCGAAGGATTTGTCGATGTGGTCGAGCTTCAGATAGGCCGTCATGGTGCCCTCCTCACTTTGCCGTTGTGCCGCGGGTGACGAAGGCGCCGACCGCCGCGACCAGGCGGTCGAGGCAGAAGCCGGTGACGCCGATATAGGCGAGCGCGACGATGATGTCGGGCAGCCGCGACGAGTTCCACGCGTCCCAGATGAAGAAGCCGATGCCGACGCCGCCGGTCAGCATTTCGGCGGCGACGATGGCCAGCCACGACAGGCCGATGCCGATCCGCAATCCAGTGAAGATGTAAGGCGCGGCCGCCGGCACCATGATCTTCACGAAGAAATCGAACTGGTTGAGCCGGAGGATACGGGCGACGTTGCGGTAGTCCTCGGGGATGTTGCGGACACCGACCGCGGTGTTGATGATGATGGGCCAGATCGAGGTGATGAAGATGACGAAGATCGCCGACGGGCTGGAATCGCGGAACGCCGCCAGCGACAGCGGCAGCCAGGCGAGCGGCGGCACCGTACGCAGGATCTGGAAGACCGGATCGAGGCCGCGCATCGCCCAGATCGACTGGCCGACGAGGGCGCCGAGCGCCACGCCGACGATCGCCGCAAGGCCGAAGCCCATGGCGACGCGCTGCAGCGACATCAGCACCCGCCAGGCGAGCCCGATATCCTGCGGGCCGTTGTCGAAGAACGGATGGGCGATCAGGTCATAGGCCTCGTTCCACACCTGGCTTGGCGGTGGCAGGCTGGCTGTGGGCGACGAACAGGCGACCTGCCAGACGACGAGCATGATGGTGATGACAATGACCGGCGGCACCAGCGTGCTTGCCAGCTTGGCGGCGATCGCGGCCGGGTCGAAGCGGCGCCGCGCCCTGGCTGTGAAAGCGATGACCTCGGCGGGCTTGGCCGGCGCGGGGAACGGCTTCACCTTGCTGTCCTCGATGGCTTGGATAGACATTTTTTCGAAAAACTCCTTGGCAGCACGTGCAAGGCAGGCGGCGCTGCCACCGCCTGCCCCGCATCTATGTCAGGCTCAGGCCGACACCTTGATCTTCAGGCTGTCGAGATAGGCGGACGGGTTCTCCGGATCGAAGATTTTGCCGTCGAAGAAGGTTTCGGGGCCGCGCGATGACGAGGCCGGGATATCGGCCGCGGCGACACCAAGATCCTTGGCCGCCTCGCGCCACAGATCCTCGCGATTGACCTGCGCAACCAACGCCTTGATGTCGGTGGTCGGCGCGAACTTGCCCCAGCGGATATTCTCGGCGAGGAACCAGCTGTCGTGGCTCTTGAAGGGATAGGACACGCCGCCCTGCCAGAACTTCATGTAGAGATCGGTTCCGTTGGCGACGCGGCCATTGCCGTAGTTGATGTCGCCCTTGAGGCGGCCGATGATGTCGGCGGTCGGCACGTTCATCCATTGCCGCTTGCCGATGATGGCGGCCATCTCGTCCTTGTTTTCTTTTGCTTCGCACCATTGCTGGGCTTCCATGACAGCCATCAGGATCGCCTTGGTGGCGTTCGGGTATTTGTCGATGAAGGCGGCGCGCAGGCCGAGCGCCTTTTCCGGATGGCCCTTCCACAGTTCGCCCGTGGTGGCGGCGGTGAAGCCGACGCCCTGATGGACGAGCTGCTCGTTCCACGGCTCGCCGACGCAGAACACGTCCATGTTGCCGACCTTCATGTTGGCGACCATCTGCGGTGGCGGCACGACGATGGTCGAGACGTCCTTGTCGGGATCGATGCCGCCGGCGGCCAGCCAGTAGCGCAGCCAAAGATCGTGCGTGCCGCCCGGGAAGGTCATGGCGGCCTTGACCTTCTTGCCCGACGCCTTCTTGGCGGCGAAGGCGTCCTTCAGCTTGGAGGCGTCGCGGCCGACGCCGGTGCCGGCATATTCCTGGGCGACAGAAATGCCCTGGCAGTCGTAGTTGAGCCGGGCCACGATCGCCATCGGCAGCGGCTGGTTGTTCTGCGTCACCTTGCCGGTGTGCATCAGATAAGGCATCGGCGTCAGGATATGGGCGCCGTCAATGCCGTTGGCTTCGCCGCCGAGCACCAGATTGTCGCGCGTTGCCCCCCAGGAGGCCTGCTTGAGCACCTCGACATCGGGCATGCCGAATTTCTCGAACAGGCCTTTTTCCTTGGCAATCATCAGCGGCGCCGCATCAGTCAATGCGATGAAGCCGAGCTTGGCACCGGTGACTTCCGGTACGGCGGGTGCCGCATAGGCGCCGGAGGGCAGCAGCGCACGCGCCGCGGCCAGCGTTGCCGCGGTGGCCGCGCTGATCCTCAGGAAATCGCGGCGGCTGATCGCCGTTTGGGCGGAATAGCTCTTGATGCGTTTCGTCATCGTCATCTCCGGTTGGGCGCGGCTTGGGATCGGCGCCGTCGATTGCGTGAAAACAAAAAAGCCGCCGGCCAGGCCTCGCGCGTCCGTCCATCCGGGATCGCGTGTTGACCTGAGCGGCAGCTTTGCCTGTAGCGCCCGCCATTGGACGCGCATTCCGTGACTCCGAGAAGAGTCTGCCTATTACAAGGCAGGAACCGTGCCAGTTTCGGAATGGACGGCAAACATCAATGAGATCAACGACATGCCACAATCTTCGGCGCCCCGGCCCGCCGGGCGAGCAAGCCAAAGATTGTTCATTAGCGCATTTGCACGCACATTTTTTGTGCAGTGCACAAGAATGGCGCGGAAATGATCAGGCTTCGGCGCGCGCCAATTTCTGGCCGGCAATGTAGGCGTCGATCTCGTCGGGATCGAAGATCTGACCATCGAAGAAACCGTCCGGGCCAAGAACCAGGCTGGCACCAGCCGAGCCGACCGGCGTGGCAACGGTAAGCGCTCCCTCGACCTTGGCATTGGCACCCGGCAGAGCGACGCCGAGCGGCTTCAGCGCCGCGCGATAGAGGTCGGGCCTATAGGTCTCGCGTGCCAGCGCCATATTGGCGGCGCTGTGCTTGACCTGCCCCCAGCGCACCATCTGCGTGTAGAACCACAGCGCATGGCTCTTCCACGGGAAGTTCGCCGCCTTGTCGAAGGGCAGAAAGAAGTCGCCGACGCTGAGTTCGGCGCCGCCGCCGAGCGCAAGATGGCCGCTGAGGATCGGCATCTGCAGCGCCGGCGCAAGGCCAAGGAAGGCCGGCTGCGCCATCAGGGCCGCGAGTTCTCCGCGGTTTGCCGGATCCTGGCACCAGCGCGCCGCATGATGCAGCGCGCGCAGCAGGGCCGAAAGCGCGTCCGGCTGTTTTTCGGCCCATGCCTTGCGCACGCCGACGACTTTCTCCGGGCTGGTCTTCCAGATGGCCGCCTTGACCGTGGCGATGCGGCCGGTGCCGGCGACGACCGCAGCACTGTTCCAGGGTTCGCCGACGCAGTAGCCGTCGATCCTGCCGGCGGCGAGCGCGTCGGCCATGAAGGGGGGCGGCACGATGACGATTTCGATTTCATGCGACGGGTCGATGCCGCAGGCGGCGAGCCAGTAGCGCAGTTCGTAATTGTGCCCGGAGTGCGGATGGACGACGGCGAAGCGAAGCGGATCGCCGCCGGCATTCGCCCGTTCGCGGATCAGCGCCCCCAACGCCCTGCCGGCCCGCGCCGGATCGAGGTCGGGTCGGGCGCCGTGCGCGGCCATGCCCGCCCAGACGGCGTTCGAAACCGTGACACAATTGCCGCCGAGGCCGAGCGAGAACGGCACTACCGTGTCGGAGGCGAGCGGCGTCAGCCCGAGATTGCAGGCGATCGGCATCGGCCCCAGCATATGCGCGAGATCGAAATGGCCGATAGCGATGCGGTCGCGGATGTTGGCCCAGGACGTTTCCCGGTTGAGCGTCAGATCGACGCCTTCGCGCAGGGCGAAGCCGATTTCCTTCGCTGCGACAAGGACAGCGCTGTCGAAGAGCGGCATGAAGCCAGCATTGATCCGGTGCTCGGCGGCCATCGTCAACTCTCCTCGGGATCCAGAAGGCCTGCCGCCGTCACCAGGCTCTGGGCGATTTCGGCGATCTTGCGGTTCTGGTTCATGGCGGTCTTGCGCAGCAGCGTATAGGCCGCGTCCTCCGACAGGCCACGCGACTTCATCAGTATGCCCTTGGCACGATCGATCACCTTGCGGCTTTCCAATTCGCAGCGGGCCTCTTCCAGTTCGCGCGCCATGCGCGAAAACGCGTTGAAGCGGCTGATCGCCATGTCGAGGATCGGCTTGACCCGCTCCTGGCGCAGCCCATCGACGACATAGGCCGACACCCCGGCTTCCACCGCGGCTTCGATCGACGCCTGGTCCGAGCGGTCGACGAACATGGCGATCGGCCGCTTCACCACGCGCGAAAGCTGGAACATGTTTTCGAGCATGTCGCGGTTGGGATTTTCGAGATCGATGACGATCACGTCGGGTTCGATCTCGGCGATCCGCCGCGCTATGCCGGTGACGTCGTGGATAACCGTGACCTGCTGATGACCGGCCTCCCGCAGTCCCGCTTCGATTATCGAAGCACGGATGTGGTTTTCATCGATCACCAGGACAGTGAGGGATTTGCGGATCATGCCCGCATTTTGCGCAGGTGAGACGATTGTGCAATGCGGCATGGCGAGATTTATGGAAACGAAGCCGCGCGCCGACGGAGGAACTGGATGCGACAGCCAGCGTCGCGGGCGGGGACAACGAACGGGCAACGCGCCTGTCCGGCGTCCGCTACTGGCAGGTGATCACCGCACTCTACGCCATCTCGAGCCTACTCGCCGACACTGCTCTACATCGGCCTGATCAAGGCGCTGTCGCTCGCCGCTGGTGCTGCCTTCGGCGGCAGCCGCGTGATCGGCGGCACCTCGATCTCCGGCGACCGCGGCGGCTACACCGGCACATCATCGGCGCGCTGATCCTCACCGTGCTGACGATGCTGCTGATTATTTTGCAGATGCCGGAAGGGGTACGGCGGATTTTGTTTGGGCTGATCGTGCTGTTTGTGACGGCGGCGTATTTGCGGATGGAGGAGAGGCGGTCCGCTTTCGGGGGCGAATTCGACAGAAAGCGGTCTCGTTCCGCTCACAAAAACCCATGTCTGCTGTACAACATTGTTCGATTCTACCCAAACACGGAAGCTGACGGATGACTAAGCTTCGCAATGGCATTGTGTTGTAACGCCACTAATTGGAGCTGACTTGCTTGCCTCATTCTGCCAAGAAGCACGCTGTGGATGTTGCACGTAGGGGAAGCAGGTGCCAACGGTTTCGCAGTCTTTTCAGCCGCCGCTCTACTGGCAGCAGTTTGAAGATCTCGCGCATGGAATGCTAGGCGAGGTCTATAACATTCCCGACGCGCAGCAGTTCGGCCGTCCTGGCCAGGCGCAACATGGGGTCGATGTCTATGGGCGCTCGAAGCGCTATGGAATGATCGGTGTTCAGTGTAAGCGCCTCGCCGACCTCGATTCAAAGGGCAACCCATATCCGGGCGGCCCGATTAGCCGGAAGTTCCTGCGCGATGCGGCAAAGGAAGCACTCTTATTCAAGCCCCAGCTTTCGCTATGGATCCTAGCGACCCACTGCCAGGCGCGACACTGCGGTCCAAGGTTGGACCAACGAGCTCAACGAGGATTGGGAAGACGAAGGGCGTAATCGTCGCGCAGTGGTCTGGACCTGGGACGAGTGCGTCGCCTATCTCAATAGCTTTCCCGAGTTGCAGCGCTGGTACTATCACGACGTCATCAAGGTCCGCGGCGCTGAAGATCTCGACGAAGTGATCCTGAGCACGATTGCCATGGCCTTCTCGAGGCCGGCCTTTGAGGTGCCACTTCATTGCGAAAGCCCGGAGGAGTTTCTCAATGCATTGTCAGACACACAACGCGCTGTACGCACAGGCGAACTTCTCGACCGTGAAAGTCGACACGTGATACGCAAGGCCGTGGGAGGCTGGCGCGAACTCAATGATCTCGACTCTCGAGATGGCCTCAGGCGCGTCGATAGGCATCTCCGAGAATTGCGCGCGCAAGTCGAGCAAGGGCGTAAGGACGAGCGAATTCGTCATGTGAACGGCTTCCTCGACTTCGGCGATCCGGCCCTTGCTAGCCATCTTGACGACCTGCGCAGCCGGTGCGTCCGAGATCTCAACAAAGTGCTTACTCGGGCAGGTTTGCCGTCAGTCTGAGCGAGGGTGATCGGCGCCGCGCAGGCGCGGGAACGTCCTGTAGCCGGCACGGTCATTTGGGCCGGCAAACAAGTACGACTGACCTTTTTATATTGGTTGCGCAAGTTGCCGCGCGGAGCTGTGGTTATCCCGGAGGAATAATGCTTACCCCGCTGCAGATCCGGACAACTCGTTGCCTCGACGGTTTGCACTACTCGTTCGAGCTATTGACCTATTTTCACCAAAGTCTTCACTCGATCTGCAGCAAAATCCCAGAGGGAACTTCGAACGTGGTTCCGGCTCTGGCCCATTGTTGGGGCTTTGTGGACACGCTGCATCGGATCAGATCGATCGTTCTTGCGCTGCCGACGCTTAGTCAAAAGGGAGCTGAGATAAGAGCCTTTTTAAAGGCCACGGACCTTGCCGAGACTTTCCGCCATTACATTCAGCATCTCAGTAGCGAACTTTCGAAAGCTCCACACACGTTCCCGGTTTGGGGCTCTATTGCATGGGTGGACGAGTATGATGATCAGAAGTCGCATGTGGCCCTTTTCGGGGCAATGATGGGTGACACCACCTTTGCCGGATGCGTGTACGACCGATTAAACAAAGCGTGGGTTAGCAAAGTCTGCCTCACTGTAGCCCAACACTCCTTCAATTTCGATCCGATTTTCGAGGCCTCCGTAAGGTTCAGAGACTTTGTGGTGCCATTCATTGTTGATGGCGGCGCCACACCTATCGAACTGCTGGACAAGCCCCCAATCTTCACGATGAGAGTGCTACACTCGCCAGAGGAGCAGCCAAACGACGAAAAGGACCCTGGCCAACAATGATCTGGCTTCGATCTCACATCGAAAAAATTAAAAGTCTCGTTGAAGCAAACACAGTCGCGAGCCTAACCTATGCTGCCTTGGAGTGTCGCTTAGCAATCGAACTAGTCTGTTACGATCGGCTAAAGGTAGCTCACGATTATATTTCGCACGACGATCTAAAAAAATGGCAGCCAAAGGATGTCGTCAAAAAACTCATCCAGGACGTTGATGCCAACATTGCCAGCACTTTCACGCTTTCCATTTCAACAAGGCCGGCCGACGAAACCGCCGATGAAATGACGCAAGCAGACTTCGATAGGTACGATTACGTCCCTGTAGGCACGCAGATCGGTTTTGATGCCAATAAGATCGGCAAATTATGGAATGCACTCTCGTCTTTTTTACACGTCACAGCTCCGCGCTCGGCGAGACATAGTGTTGAAGCTTACGGGAACCCTGAGGCCATAGGGCGCAAGATCTCAGAGGCTATCGACGAACTTGAGCGACTTGCCTCAGGAACCCTTATATCAAGCGGTGTTGGTGAGACCGTAAATTTCGAGTGCAATTGCGGAACGTTTAACAAGCGTCGCGCAGCTCTTCTTAAATCCGGTCAGACAATTAATTGCATCAATCCAGAGTGCACCGAACGGTGGGATGCTGTCTTCGAGGACGACAGCATTAATTTCCAGCGCCGCACCATCGCCGTCAATTGCAGACGTTGCGGCCATCCCACTGGCATTGCAGAGCGTCCCGCGCTTGAGCTACCTCTTAATACGATGGCATATTTCATATGCGAACAGACCGCTTGCCAAGAGAAGAACCCGGTGATGTGGCGCCTAATGCAGGGTGCACCAGACAATGCGCCACAGAAGTAGCAGCAAATGGGCCTCAATTGTGTTGTTATCTTCGCCGTGCGAAGTTGGAGCTTAGTTATTGACCTTTCCGAAGGCCGGGCGTGCCGCTAAGGTTCCCATCTTCGAGAAGATGGGGTCTTGGGAGTGGGTCTTGAGGATTAACATCGCATACGCGCCGCTATTGCAACGGCGAATACTTCAATATGCTGCTCTATCTTTCCTGTTCGCCAGTTCCCTCCCTGCTTTCGCAGAGGACTGGTGCGTGGGAAAGGATGCTGTGCCGATTAATGATGGTCACTACCAGTTCTCTGTTGAAAGCTGGGTTAGGGCCAGGGCCAATGCTTTCATGTATGGTCGCTGCATCAAGGTGCTCGATCCCACCACAAAGCTGCGCAACCATTGGGAGGGCGTTCTTCCCCAGGCCATAGCCACAAAGGATCGGCCCACCACGGGCGGGCAGGACTACATCGACAAAGCTAGCGAGAACGGCGTTGCGAAGCTTCACTACGGGAACTCCGACGACAGCTTTGATGCGATCTATAAGCGACATAAAAGCGAGCCGAACGGGACAACGCCTGAGAAGAGGGAAACGACCTATCGGGAGAAGATCTCAACCGCAATCAGGTCGGCTGGGTCGTTTGTTTTGGAGAGTATCTATTCGTTTTCGGCCCCACTCGTTTATGGGGATGACGAGAGCGTCGCGGACATCGACCTCCTATTCAAGTCTTCCTTCGACGGCCAAACCTTCACCTACAGCCTCAGCTACTCCAAGCAAGCATTGTCGCCGCAGTACGCGGAGACCGGTCTCTCTGTTCAATTCAAAGGGGAAGAAATCTCTCGACTGGAGAAGCTTGCCGACACTCAGTGGTCCCTGTCGAGAGGCAAAGACGAGTTGTCCTTCCAAGCGACGGCGAAGATCGCCGATCAAGCTGATTTTATAGACCACGAGATGACACTGCTTGATCAAGACGGCCGTCCCATCGCGACTGTGCCGATCTCTTACATGCTGCCAGCAGAGAATTGAAATGGCCTCGCCTCTTGATGCTCTCAAGTACGGGCAGAGCTATCTAGCGACGCTGCCACCGCTGATCGCACCGTGGTTCGGTCCATTTAAAGAATTGGGTTGGATCAATTCAGAATGGTCGCCAACTATAGACGGTGTCGCGAGCGTCGTAGTAGCCCTTTACCTTCTCTATCTAAGTGGACGCGGCTTCTTCGAAAGAGACAGGAGCCTGTTTGGATCATCATTCAAATGGGCCGTCGCACTCACTTCGCTCCTAGCTCTATTTTGCTATCTGATGAAGCACTACCTAATCTATCTTTTCGACCCTGATTGGCTGTTTCTTGGGTACGCCTCCGGCGAAGGCCGCCTTGCGGGAGGATGGCACGGTAGCGAGGCTGCGCTCTTAAGGTCGTCCTTACGAGCGTAGTTAGCAGCACAGCATGAGCCATGTGACGTTATTGACCGGGCCGGAGCGGCGGCGCCGTTGGAGTGAAGCGGATCAGTGCCGGATACTGGCCGCGGCATTCGCGCCCGGGGCCACGGTGGCGGCGGTGGCGCGTCAGTACGATGTCGCGACCAGCCTGATCTACAAGTGGCGCCGCACGATGAGAGCCCGCGAGACGGGCTTTGCCGAAGTTGTCGTGGCTCCCGACGAGCCTGTCGCCGTTTCGCGGCCGGCGGCATCCCCAGCGGTGATCGAGCTGGAGGTCGCCGGCAAGGTGCGGCTGCGGATTCCGCTGACCACGCCGCCGACACTGGCGGCGGCGATGGTGAAGGCGCTGGGCGTTTCATGATCCCGGTCCCGAGCCAGGTGCGGATCTGGTTGGCGGTCGGCCGGACCGATATGCGTCGTGGGATGCAAGGCCTCGCTCTGCAGGTTCAGGAGACGTTGGGCCGGGATCCGCATGCCGGCGATATTTATGTCTTCCGCGGCCGCAGCGGCAATCTGATCAAGATTATCTGGCATGATGGGCTCGGCATGTCGCTGTATGCAAAACGGCTCGAGAAGGGCCGGTTTCTATGGCCGTCGCCGGCGGACGGCATGGTTTCCATATCGCCGGCGCAGCTCGCCTACATGCTCGACGGGATCGATTGGCGCAACCCGGTTCACACCTTCCGCCCGCAGCGCGCGGGCTGAGTTTTTCTTTGAGTTTGCGCCATTTTCCGCGAGTCAGCGGACGCGTTTTATGATTCACTCCAGGGCATGGTTGCCACCGCCCAGGATGCTGTTCCGGACGATATCGGCGCGCTGAGAGCAGCGCTGACCGCGGCGCTGGCCAGAGCCGAAGACGAGGCTGCGCGCGCTGCGCTGGTCGAGGCCGAACTGGCGGTCGCCAGGGCCAAGGCATCGGATGATGCGGCGCTGATCGCGCATCAGCATCTGACGATCCGCAAGCTGCAGCGGGCGCTGCATGGTCAGAGTTCTGAACGCTCAGCCCGCCTGCACGATCAGATGGAGCTCACCTTCGAGGAACTCGAGAGCACCGCGACGCAAGACGAGATCGCCGCCGAACAGGCCGCGGCCCGGACCACCGAGGTGGCGCCTTATGTGCGCAAACGACCGGCGCGCCAGCCATTTCCCGAGCATCTGCCGCGCGAACGCGTGGTCGAGCCGGCGCCGACCGCTTGCCATTGCTGCGGCGGTCATCGGCTGCGCAAGCTGGGTGAGGATATCACCGAGACGCTGGAGGTGGTGCCGCGGCAATGGAAGGTGATCCAGCACGTGCGGGAGAAGTTCACCTGCCGCGACTGCGAGACGATCAGCCAGGCTCCGGCGCCGTTCCACGCCACCCCGCGCGGCTGGGCCGGTCCCGGCCTGCTGGCGATGATCCTGTTCGAGAAGTTCGGCCAGCATCAGCCGCTCAACCGCCAGGCCGAACGCTATGCCCGCGAAGGTGTGCCGCTCAGCCTGTCGACGCTCGCCGATCAGGTCGGCGCCGGCGCCGCGGCGCTGATGCCGCTGTTCAAGCGGCTCGAAGCCCATGTGCTGGCCGCTTCACGTCTGCACGGCGACGACACGACGGTGCCGGTCCTGGCCAAGGGCAAGACCGATACCGGCCGATTATGGACCTATGTGCGCGATGACCGACCGTTCGGCGGCGCCGATCCGCCGGCGGCAGTGTTCTACTATTCCCGCGATCGTCGAGGCGAACATCCCGCGGCGCATCTCGCCGGCTGGAGCGGCATTCTGCAGGCCGATGCCTTTGGCGGTTATGGCGATCTCTATGCGACGGGTCGTCAGCCGGCGCCTGTTCTGGAAGCCAGCTGCTGGGCCCACAGCCGGCGCAAAGTGTTTGAGCTGGCCGATGTCGAAGCGGCGGCGCGCAAGAAGGCGCACGGCGAGAAGCCCAACCTGGTCTATCCGCTAGCGGTTGAAGCCGTGAAGCGCATGGATGCCCTGTTCGATATCGAGCGCGCGATCAACGGCCTGTCGCCGGCCCAACGCCACGCCGGGCGCCAAGAGCGGAGCGCGCCGCTGGTCACCGAGCTCGAGCGCTGGATGATCGAGACGCGCGACAAGCTCTCGCGCGGGCACGACCTGACCAAGGCGTTCAACTACATGCTGCGCCGCTGGTCATCCTTCACCCGGTTCCTCGAGGATGGGCGGATCTGCCTATCCAACAATGCTGCCGAGCGAGCCCTGCGCGGCATCGCTCTCGGCAGAAAGTCCTGGCTGTTCTGCGGTTCCGATCGCGGCGGACAGCGCGCGGCCGTTCTCTACAGCCTGATCGTCAGCGCCAAGATGAACGATATCGACCCGCAGGCCTGGCTCGCCGACGTCCTCGCCCGACTGCCCGCCTATCCGGCCCATCGGATCGATGATTTGCTGCCGTGGAATTGGAGATCCGCAAAATTGCGGACCCAACCAGCGGCGGCCTGATCATGCAGCGCAATAAGGTGCATCACGTCTACACCGTCGAACGTGTCGCCAGGGACCTCGGCGTCAGCGAAGCGCTCATCCAGGAACTGACCCTCGGTCTCGAGCCCGAGGACGGCGTCATCTGGGTGTACGGCGCCAACGATGACGACGAGATCTTGGCCTTCACCGATGAAGGCTTCGAGGAGGTCAAACTCCTCCTCGAAGAATATCATCGCGTCTCCCCATCGAAAGCTTGACCCAGCACTCCGGTGCTCAGGTCCTCATGGCCACCAGATACGGACGTCTGCGGTCTTCACCGGATGGGTACTTTCTTGGCAACATTCCTTGGGCCGTAGCCTATGTCGCTATGTTCGTCGCGTTGTTGCACGCGCTCCTTTCAGGGCTGTTTTATCGCAAGTTTTGATGCGTGTTGCGCCCCTGTAGCGGGACCGATCTCCACCACCGATCCCATCGAACCAGCCAAAGTAGCGATCTAATCGCGGCACGGAATGACTGTTTGGTGTTGCACCGCGACCTCCAGCGTACTCACCAACGATGTCTGCTTTCAGGCAACGCGATGCTTACTTCAACTTCCAACATTGGGCGCAAAGCAGACTTCACCGGCCTGATCCAGCGGCGCTTTCTTGGTGCGCGCACCCGCCCCCCTCACCCCACCGCGCTCCCCTGCTCCGCCTCGTCCGCATTCGGATCGCCCGGCGCAGTCGCCCAGGCCAGCTCCACCAGCGTCACCGTCCGCCTTCCGACCCCGTCAAGCTGGCAGACGATCAGCCCCTGCTCCTCGAGCGGCGCTGCGGCCGGACGGTTTCGGGCGGCGGGGCCGCCAGGATGATGGCGCGGGCATCCTCCAATGCCGATTCCGGCAGCGGCATCAGGCGCGGGGTCGCGTTGCGCGGACTTGTATCGGTCGGGCCGATGCGCAAGCCGAGCGGACGGCGCGACAGCGCCGGGCCGAGCGCCATGAACTGCCCGCGCTCGAGGTCGCGAAAAGCCTCGGCCTGGCGCCGCTCCATGCCGAGAAGGTCGGCCGCGCGCGCCATGTCGATATCAAGAAAGGTCCGGCCCATGAGGAAATTGGACGCCTCGGCGGCGACATTCTTGGCAAGCTTGGCCAGCCGCTGGGTGGCGATGATGCCGGCCAGCCCGCGCTTGCGGCCACGGCACATCAAATCGGTCATGGCGCCGAGCGAGAGCTTGCGCGCCTCGTCCGAAACCTCGCCGGCAACCGCCGGCGCGAACAGCTGCGCCTCGTCCACCACCACCAGCATCGGGTACCAGTGGTCGCGGGCGACCTCGAACAGCCCCGCCTAGTGCGAGCACGTTCTCAAATCTGTGCACAACTTGTACAATTGGTCGAGCGCTGCGAAGCTTGGTATCGACGGTTTAATACTGCGGAGGCCGAGGGCGAGGTGAAAGCGGCTAACTTTGCCCGCCTCAGCTACAAGGAGAATCTAGAACTCATCGTGGCAATGGGACAACGCACAAAACCTTATGCGGGCACGGTCAGATCTCTGATTAAGCAAGAAGTAGCAGCAGGGCGGGAGTGGCTTGGTGCAATAGTTTGGATCTGAATCAGGCGTTCGTCCCGAAAGCGGAAGGGCAGCTTTCGGCCCACTTGCCGCAAGCAAGATCGGTCAAGACGAAGCGTCCCGGCCCCTTGACCATCAGGACCCCATGCAGCAGGCCGTAGACCTCGCGATGGGCCATGTAATTGGCTTTCGATGACTTTCTGGTTGGCCGCCAGCCCGTTGGCGAACAACTCCTGATTGGATGCCGCCCGGGCTTGGAATGTTGACGTTCTCCCGCCGTCCAATTGCCGCCCGCGTAGGTAACGCGGATACTTCACCAGGTCCCGAAATCACATGACGCGCAGCCGCCGTCTCTGTCTGATCTTTGGAACTTAAACATATCGGTAGAAAATAGCCGTAACCATCTTTCATCTTGCCGCGTATGGTCCGATCATCGGTGCAAGTTTGAGGACATGCAATGAAGAAAGTCGCTGCTCTCCTGGTACTTTCTCTCGTTACCATGCTGCCCGCCATGGCAGCCGCGCAGTCCTACGTGCCGGAGCTTGGGCCATCGCCGCCGCAGGATGCTATGCAGCTGTATCCCGACGGCGTCGAGAAGGCGGTGGCCGCCCTGCCGGACATCGTCAAGAAAGTCGCGGACGCATCCAACGTTCCCGGCTTCGCCGTGGCGGTGGTGCATGGCGGCAAGATGATCTTTGACGAAGGCTATGGCCTTCGCGACAACCGGGACGACACCTCTAAGGTCAGCAGCACCACCATCTTCCAGGTCGCCTCGGTGTCGAAGTCGATCTCGGCCACGGTGGCCGCCATCGCCATGACGAAGGACCACAGCTTCGACTGGGATACCCCGGTCGGCAAGATCTGGGATGGCTTCCGCCTCAATCTCGACTATGTCTCGGGCAACGCCACCATCGGCGATTTCTTCGCCCATCGCTCGGGCTTGCCGATGGCGGCGGGCGACGAGCTCGAGGATCTCGGCTTCCAACGCAAGCAGATCGTCGGCAGCCTATGGATGGTGCCGCTCGATCTCTTCCGCATCTCCTATCACTACGCCAACTTCGGCACGACGATCGGCGCCGAGGCGGTGGCCCATGCCGAGAAACAGCCTTGGGAGCCGCTGGCCAAGAGCCTGCTGTTCGATCCGCTAGGCATGCGTTCGAGCAGCTACCTGCACAAGGACTTCATTGCCGCCGGCAACGACCGCGCCCTGTTGCATGCGCGCGTGGCGGACAATGTCTTCAAGCCGCTCTACGACCGCGATCCCGACCAGCAGGCGCCGGCGGGCGGCGTCTCCTCCAGCGCCCAGGATCTTGCCAAGTGGATGATCCTGCTGCTTGCCGACGGCGCGTATAACGGCCAGCCCATGATCGACCCGAAGATCCTGCAGCCGGCCATCACACCGCAGATCGTGACCTACCGCGGCGAGACGCCCGATACGCGGGCCAGCTCCTATGGCTATGGCTTCAATGTGGGGGTGAACGCCAATGGCCGCACCACCATGGGCCATTCCGGCGCCTTCCTGCTCGGCGCCGGCACCACCTTCCAGGTCTTGCCCTCGGCCGATGTCGGTATCGTCGTGCTCACCAACGGCTCCCCCGTCGGCGCCGCCGAGGCGGTCGCCGCCAGCTTTATGGACATCGTGCAATATGGCCAGGTGACCCGCGACTGGTATCCCTACATCAAGCCGCGGTTCATGGGCTACTACAAGCCAGTGGGCGACCTCGCCGGCAAGGACAAGCCGACGAACCCCGCCAAGGCGCGCAGTCCATCCTTCTACGCCGGCGAATATACGAGCAACTATTTCGACACCGCCAACGTGCTGGCTGATGGCGAAAAGCTGGTGCTCGAACTCGGCCCCAAGCCCATGCGATTCACGCTCGAACACTGGGACGGCGACACCTATGCCCTCACCCCCCGCGGCGAGAACGCGCCGATCGGCTCGCTGTCATCGGTGACGTTCGTCGGTTCCCCCGGCAGCATTCACGCGCGGGTGATGACGGTGGACTATCTGAATGAGAACGGGTTGGGGCATTTTCAGAGGTAGGGGTGGAGGCGTCGGGTGCTCAGCTCAAAACGCGACGTCTGAGTAGTGGTTCGGCAATGAGCGCTCTTGGCGGATTGTGTTGAAAAACTCCGGCTTGAAGCAGCTCTGAAGCACTGATTCAATCTCCTTGGTAAAGGAGATTGAGTCGATGATGGGCGAACCGACGGTGATGCAGGAGGCGCTGTTCTACGAGTTCAGCATCGAGCGTCACGTCCCTGCTGACCATCTGTTGCGCTCGATCGTCCGCTTCGTCGACCTGTCGGGGCTACGCTCGCATCTGCGGCCGTTCTACAGCGAGATCGGTAGGCCCTCGATCGATCCGGAGCTGATGATCCGGATGCTAATCGTCGGCTACTGCTTCGGCATCCGTTCCGAGCGCCGGCTTTGCGAGGAAGTGCATCTGAATCTCGCCTATCGCTGGTTTTGCCGGCTTGGCCTGGAGGGTGATGTCCCCGATCATTCCACCTTCTCGAAGAACCGGCACGGCCGCTTTCGCGACAGCGATCTGCTGCGCGAACTCTTCGAGACGACGGTGCGCCGTTGCATCGAAGAAGGTCTCGTCGGCAACGAGGGCTTCGCCGTCGATGCCAGCCTCATCAGGGCGGACGCGAACAAGCAGCGCTCTGCCGAGGGATCGGAGCAGGTCGACTGGGAGACGATGGCGGCAACGCGCCGCTCGGTACAGGAGTATCTCGACACGTTGGACGATGCCGCGTGGGGTGCAGCGAGCGAGGTGAAGCCGAAGTTCATATCGAGGTCCGACCCGGCGGCTCAGTGGACGGGAGCGATGAAGGGGCATGCCTTCTTCGCCTACGCCACCAACTATCTGATCGACCTGGATCACGCCGTCATCGTGGACGTCGAGGCAAGCCGGGCCATACGCCAGGCGGAAGTCGGCGCGGCACGCACCATGATCGATCGCGCCCAGGATCGCTTCGGCCTCTATCCGGAACGCCTGGCCGCCGACAGCGCGTACGGCTCGGCCGAGATGTTGGGCTGGTTGGTGCACGAGCGCGGCATCGAGCCGCATATCCCGGTCTTCGACAAGTCGGAGCGTCGCGATGGACCTTCGAGCGGGCAGAGTTCAGCTATGATCGCGAGCGCGATCTCTACACCTGTCCAGGCGGCAAGGAGCTCAGGCAGTATCGTCGGCGGTTCGCTTCACCCCGCGACGGTGTCGACGACGAGGGCTTCATGCGCTACCGCGCCAGCAAGCTCGACTGCGACGTCTGCGCCCTCAAGCCTCGATGCTGTCCGAACGGTCCAGCCCGCAAGATCCTACGCTCTATCCACGAGGGTGCGCGGGACATGGCCCGCGATATTGCCGCCACCGACGCCTATGTCACCTCGCGTCGCGAGAGGAAGAAGGTCGAGATGCTGTTTGCCCACCTCAAGCGCATCCTGAAGCTGGATCGCTTGCGACTACGAGGACCAAACGGTGCTCGAGACGAGTTCCATCTGGCAGCCACTGCCCAGAACCTCCGGAAACTCGCCAAGCTGATTCCGGTGCCGATGCCGAAACCGGCATGAGGCGGAAGACGTCTGCTCACGACCTAACATCAGTCGATGTCGTGGCCGAGACGCGGCCGACTTTTTCAACGATATCGGCGCTTTGCTGATCTTGAGCGACGTCAGCTTTCGCCCAAACCGCCCTGCCCCCATCACACAGCCAAACTCCCCTGCTCCGCCTCCGCGGCACCGGGATCGCCCGGCGCCGTCGCCCAGGCCAGTTCCACCAGCGTCACCGTCCGCCGTCCGACCCCGTCGAGCTGGCACACGATCAGCCCCTGCTCCTCGATATAGCTCAGCAGGCGCCGGGCGCGGCGCAGCGAGTGCGAGCCGTAGGCGCGGGCGATCGCCGCGTCGCTCGGGCAGGGCCAGCCTTCCTTGGCGGCGCGGGCGATCATCATGAACACGCCCTGCATGTCCTCGGGCAGCAGCGAGGCGCGCGCCGAGACGTCCTGCCAGGCGTCGTCGCCGGCCATGTCGGAGCCGAGGCCGGCGCGGGCGCGGGTCAGCATGCGGCGGAACTCGGGCAGGTCGGGCACGACCGAGGCGAGGCCCTCGATGCGGCAGCGGACCACGAACTCCTGATAGAGCACGCCGATGACGCGGAAGCCGGCATCGGGTTGCGCCAGCACGGCGCGCAGCACCCGGTCGACGCGCTCGCGCCGCTCCGCCAGATCCTCGGCGCTGATCGGCGGTTCCGCCGGTTCGGGGCGGATTTCCAGCGCCGCCGATTTTGCCGCCATCAGCTGATCGAGCAGGTCCGGCGACGAGCGGCGCTGCGGCCGGACGGTTTCCGGCGGCGGGGCCGCCAGGATGATCGCGCGCGCGTCCTCCAGTGCCGCTTCCGGCAGCGGCATCAGGCGCGGGGTCGCGTTGCGCGGACTTGTATCGGTCGGGCCGATGCGCAGGCCGAGCGGACGGCGCGACAGCGCCGGGCCGAGCGCCATGAATTGCCCGCGCTCGAGGTCGCGGAAAGCCTCAGCCTGGCGCCGCTCCATGCCAAGTAGGTCGGCGGCGCGCGCCATGTCGATATCAAGAAAGGTCCGGCCCATGAGGAAATTGGAAGCCTCGGCGGCGACGTTCTTGGCGAGCTTGGCCAGCCGCTGGGTGGCGATGATGCCGGCCAGCCCGCGTTTGCGGCCACGGCACATCAAATTGGTCATGGCGCCGAGCGAGAGCTTGCGCGCCTCGTCCGAAACCTCGCCGGCAACCGCCGGCGCGAACAGCTGCGCCTCGTCCACCACCACCAGCATCGGGTACCAGTGGTCGCGGGCGACCTCGAACAGCCCGCCGAGGAAGGCGGCGGCGCGGCGCATCTGGTTCTCGGCGTCGAGCCCTTCGAGATTGAGCACCGTGGAGACGCGGTGGATGCGCGCCCGCTCGCCGGCGCTCTGCAGGCCGCGCTCGGTGTGCTCCTCGGCATCGATCACCAGATGGCCGAAACGGTCGCCCAGCGACACGAAGTCGCCTTCGGGGTCGATGATGGTCTGCTGCACCCAAGGTGCACTCTGCTCCAAGAGCCGGCGCAGCAGATGGGATTTGCCGGAGCCCGAATTGCCCTGCACCAGAAGGCGCGTCGCCAGCAGCTCCTCAAGATCCAGCGCCGCCGGGGCGCCTGCGCTCGTCTGGCCCATCTCGATCGCAACGGTCATATCTTCGACTCTCCTTGGGGAGAGGGCTTATCAACCGCATCACAGCCCGTCGAGCGCGCCATGGCCGGCGCTCGGTGTTGCGCACAGGCTGGATGCTGCCTGGTCAACGATACGAAACGTACCGTTTCGATTCAAGACTGCCACTAAGGAGTGGATTCCTGTCCTTCGCATCGGCTACCGGATAGAGGCGCCCGACGCGGTCATTGACGCGGTGGAGATCGAGCGGCCGAAGCCGATTTTTTGCGGGCATTTGCCCGCTCCTCCAGGTCTCGCCAGAAGCCAAGCACTGTCGCCACGATCGCTTCCGGCGCGTCCTCCTGCATAAGATGCTTCGCGTTCGGCACGACGTGGAAGGAAGCGCTCGAAATGCGGCGCGCGAGCTCGCGACCGTCGGCGATGGGAATCCACTGGTCGTCCTCGCCCCACAGGATGGCAACGGGGCAACGAATCTCACCGTATCGCCACTCGACCTCTTGCGAGTATTTGTCATCCATCTGAGCGACCTGGCGCCAGAAGGCTTTTTGGCCTTCGGCTCCCAGCCACGGCGCGAGGTAAAGCGCCATCTCTTCCTCGCGTAGCGCATTCGCTACGGCGCCGCCGATGTAGGCGCGCAGGATCGCTTCGTGAATGTAGTGCGGGAGGCCGGAAAAGACCGTCTCGTGTTTCTTGGCGGCCTGAACAAGTGGTGAGCCTTGCGGGCTGATTGCGACCGGATCGATCAGAACCAGCGACCGGTAGTCGAGCCCGTTGAGCAAATGACCGCGCAACGCTGTTGAGCCGCCGAGATCATGCGCAACGATATCGGGGTCACGCAGGCCCCAATGATCGTAAAGGGCCGCGAAAAGCTCGTTCTGCATGCCACGGGACACGTCGCTGTCGGGTTTGTCGGATCGACCATAGCCGAGCATGTCAAAGCAATAGATTCGCCTCTGTTGGGCGAGCAAAGGCGCAATTCTACGCCATGCCGACGATGAGAAAGGCGTGCCATGGAGCAATACCGCGGGTGAGCCCTCGCCCATCGCGCCCCAGGCGATCGAGTTCCCTGAAAGGTGAAGCGTTCAGGAAGAGGCCAGTCCGCTGTCGCCATCAGTCTTTCCTCCGATCCTAACGCAGCCAGCGACCTATCCAATGACAACCTGTACGTCAGGTTCCAATGGTCCGCTTCTTCGCCGGCTGGGCCTGCCTGGCCCTCTGCGAGCCGGCGCGCGCGGCGGCTGCAAGAATGCTCTCCATCAGGTCCTTTTCGCGCAGCGGTTTGCCGAGCAGCGGCACGTCGGGGGGCCGGTCGGCTATGGCGTCTGCATCAGCATATCCCGTTATCATCACCGCCGGCCAATCGGCCCGCAGATTGCGGGCGAACCGAATGACCTCCAGGCCCGAGACGAGCGGCATGGCAAAATCGGTGACGATGACGTCGAAATCGTACGGCGCCCGCTCGATCATCGCCAGCGCTTCCGCACCGCCCCCGGCACAGGTCACCGCAAAGCCGTGTTGGCGAAGGGATTGCGCCGTCAGTTCCCGAAGTACGTTGCTGTCGTCGATCAGCAGGACCGATGGATAGTCCTCGCCGGCATTCACGACGGTGTCGTCGGCATCGGACTTGTCGGCGATTTCGACCGGACGCTCGATTGAACGCGGCAGCCACAGCTGGACGGATGTTCCACTGCCGACGGTGCTCTCGATGCGGAGCGTGCCGCCGGATTGCTTGACGAAACCATGCACCGTGCTCAGACCGAGGCCAGTGCCTTTGCCGACCGGTTTTGTGGTGAAGAACGGTTCGACGACCTTGGCGAGAATGTCGGCCGGTATGCCCGACCCGGTGTCCTTGACGGTGACCACGACATAGTCGCCCGCCAAAATATCCTCGGCTGCACTGCCTAGCGTTCGATTTTGCGCCTCCACGATTATCGTGCCGCCTGACGGCATGGCATCGCGTGCGTTGAAGACCAGGTTCATCAGCGCGAGCTCCAACTGGCTGGCATCGACATGCGCCGGCCACACGGTGTCGTCGACAAGCCAATCGAAACGGATCAGGCCTCCCAGGACCGGGGCCACCAACCCGTTCATGGTGTCGCCGAGCGCGGCGAGGCGCACGGCCTGCGGCCTCAGTGTCTGGCGGCGCGAGAACGCAAGCATGCGGTTGACGAGTTCGGCGCCTTGTTTTGCCGACCGGCGTGTCAGTTCCAGAACCTGCCTGGCCTGTCCGTCGAACTCGGCGTGGCGCTCGAGCAATCCCAATCCGCTGAGAATTGCGGCAAGCAGATTGTTGAAATCATGCGCCAGGCCGCCGGTAAGCTTGCCGATCGCGTCGATGCGCTGCGATTGCAGCAGCTGGTTCTCAAGCTCGCGCCGCTCGGTAATGTCCAGCAATGTGCCGAGGATCTCTGGCTTTTGGCCGTCGGAGCCGTTCGACAGGACGCCCTGGTCGAGAAAAATCCGGTAATTGCCGTCGGCGCATTGCCAGCGGAATTCGCAGGTGTAGGAGCCGGTAGCCTTGGCCGCGAGCAGGACCTCCCTCACTCTCGACAGATCGTCGGGATGAACCCGGCTCAGGCCGAAGCCTGGATCGGAGGTCAACCGTTCGGCAGGAAAGCCGGTCAGGCGTTCGACCCCTTCGGTGACAAAGCTGGCGCCGAACGGCGGCTCCGCCGCCCGCGCATGGAAGCAGACCGGAAGAGAGCTCAAAATGGCATGCTGCCGCTCCTGGGCGCTGCGCAGCGCCCGCTCGGCCTCGAGCTTTTCCTTCTGCGCCTGCAGTGCCTGGGCCAGCAGCCCTTGCTCGGCAGCCGCCTTTTGCTGGATTTCCAGCGTCTTCTCATGAAGCTCGACGAACACGGCGACCTTGGAACGCAGCATGGCCGGGTCGAAGGGCTTGAACACGTAATCCACCGCGCCGGCGTCATAGCCGCGCAGCATGTGGGCGTCTTCCTTGTTGATGGCGGTGAGAAAAATTATCGGCGTTCGCCTGGATTGCTCGCGCTGGCGGATCAAGCCCGCCGTCTCGTAGCCGTCCAGCCGGGGCATCAGCACATCCAGCAGAATGACGGCGAAATCCTCCTTCAGCAGTGCGCGCAGCGCCTCTTCGCCCGACTGCACGCAGACGACTTCGCCGATAGGGGCCAGAACCTCGCCGATCGCCAGCAGATTGCGCTCGTCGTCATCCACGGCCAGGATGCGCGCCTTTGCCGGCCCCGCTGCCGGCGCCATGACCTCCAGCTTTCTTGCTCCGTGCCTCGACAGTTTCTGCATCGAGCGGCCGTCAGTTCACTGCCATGAGCGTCTTTTCCGGACCATGGACACGGGATCGCGAGCGGCCGATCCAGACACGCAGCAATGCCAGCAGCAGATCGAGGTCGACAGGCTTGGCGATGTAGTCGGAGGCGCCGGCGTCGAGGCACTTCTGCCGGTCGCCCTTCATTGCCTTGGCGGTAACCGAGATCAACGGGATATGGGCGATCGCCGGCATGCTGCGGATCTGCCGCATCGTCTCGTAGCCATCCATCTCCGGCATCATGATGTCTATCAATGCGGCGTCGATGTCCGGGCTCTGCTCCAGAAGCGCAATACCTTCCCGACCGCGCTCCGCATGCAGCACCTGGATGTCATAGGTTTCGAGAACGCTGGTGAGCGAATAGATGTTGCGGATGTCGTCGTCGACGATGAGGACCTTTGCGCCGGCGAGGTCGAACTTGTCCGGCTGTTCGGCTGCCGCACCATCGTTTTCGTGGCCTCGCCCCGGGAGCGTCGCTGATATCAGGAGAGCCAGCTGAGCGAAATTCTCCGCCCGCGGAACATCTGCCAATGCCGGATGCAAGGCGAGCGACTGTTGCAGCGCTTCCGGATGAGGCGCAAAGAACAGCAGTCGCGACACCGATTGTCCGAACAGGACGGCAATCTCATCCAGCATCTGGGCGTTGTCCCTGGCCGAGCGGCCAAAGCCGAGCACAACGGCATCGTAGTTGGCGATGCCGATATCGTCCGCATTCGCCGCGACGCGGCCGATCGCCGTAACCGAGGTGACGCCGTCGCGGATCGCGTCGATCAGCGAAAGGCGGCGCTCGGGATCGGTATCGGCAATCAGGACGCGGCGCTGGACGCGGAGCTGTCTGGAATGAATGTCATGGAAGACCTTCATCAGTTCGTCCGACGACACGGGCTTGGTTGAAATGCTGGATGCGCCCTTGCGGGCAAGCACCTCGATATCTTCGGCGCCCGAAATGACATGGACGGGAATGTCCTTGGTCTTCGGGTCATGGCGAAGCAGATCGAACAACACCCAGCCGTCGATATCCGATAGTCCGAGATCGAGCGTGATCGCGTCGGGGACCAGCTTGCGGGCCAAAGCCAACGTGCCGGAGCCCGCGGTCGACAGGACGCCTTTCAGCCCGGCCGAACGTGCGAGGCCGAGCAGCAAACCGCCGAAGGTCGGGTCGTCCTCGACGATCAGCACGACCCGATCTTCCGGCGAGATCGTGTCGCGGTCATCGAGCAATTCGGAGGATGGCGGGCTCGGCTGCGCTGTCGTCGCGGCCACCTCCATCGCCGGCAGCAACGCCGCTTGCGGGGCCAAGGCCATCCGCGGCCCATCGAATGGAATGACCAGCGTGAACGTCGAACCCTTGCCCGGCGTGCTCTCGACCCGCAATTCGCCGCCGAGCAGCCGGGCAATCTCCCGGCTGATCGAGAGCCCAAGCCCGGTGCCGCCATATTTGCGGCTGGTGGTGCCGTCGGCCTGCTGGAAGGCTTCGAAAATCAGCTTCTGCTTGTCTTGCGGAATACCGATGCCGGTATCGCTGACCACGATCGCGAGCGCCTCCATCGGTTGCGCCGAACCGTTGTGACGGCCCGTCTTTTCGGCCCGGAAATTCAAGCGGACCTCGCCTTGCGAGGTGAATTTGAACGCGTTCGACAAAAGGTTGAGCACAATTTGCTGCAATCGCTTCTCGTCGGTGCGAACGGTCTCCGGAAGCTCGGGGTCGACATTGATGGTGAAGCCAAGTCCCTTGTCGGTCGCCAGCTGCCGGAAGGTTCGCTCCATATGCTGGCGAAGATGCACCACCGGCATGTCATTGATGTCGATCGAGACGGTGCCCGATTCGATCTTCGACAGATCGAGGATGTCGTTGATGAGGCTCAAAAGGTCGGTGCCGGCCGAATTGATGGTGCGCGCGAACTCGACTTGCTTGTCATTGAGATTGCCCTGCTGGTTGGTTGCGAGCAGGTTTGAAAGGATGAGCAGCGAGTTCAGAGGCGTGCGGAGTTCGTGGCTCATATTGGCGAGGAATTCCGACTTGTATTTCGAGGTAAGCGCCAGCTGCTCGGCCTTCTCCTCCAGCGCCCGCCGCGCCATCTCGATTTCGAGGTTCTTATTCTCCACCTGCTTCTTTTCGTTCTCGAGCAGCTGCGCCTTTTCCTGCAGCTCCTCATTGGTGGCGTGCAGCTCTTCCTGCTTTTTGGTCAGCTCGGTCTGACGCGCCTGCAGCTCCGAGGTCAGCAGCTGCGACTGCTTGAGCAGGCCTTCGGTGCGCATGGTGGCGGCGATGGTGTTGAGAACGATGCCGACGGATTCCATCAGCTGGTTGAGGAACGACTGGTGCGTGTCGCGGAATTCACTGAACGAGGCGAGTTCGATGACGGCCTTCACCTCGTCCTCGAACAGAGCCGGAAGAATGATCACGTTCGCCGGCGCGGCATTGCCGAGACCCGACGTGACGCGCAGGAAATTCGGCGGCACATTGTCCAGCATGATGGCGCGCTTGTCGGCGGCACTCTGCCCGACAAGGCCTTCGCGCAGATCGAGGCGTTGCTTGATCTCCGCTTTGCTTTCGGCGCCATAGGAGGCGGCGAGCTCCAGATAGAATTCATCCTCGTCGCGGTTGGTCACGTAGAACACACCATATTGCGCATTCACCAGCGGGGCGAGTTCGGACATGATGAGACGCGAGACCGTGGCCAGGTCGCGCTCGCCCTGCAGCATGCGCGAGAAGCGGGCGAGATTGGTCTTCAGCCAGTCCTGCTCGGCATTCTTCAGCGTCTGGTCCTTCAGATTGCGGATCATCTCGTTGATGTTGTCTTTCAGCGCCGCGACCTCGCCGGAGGCCTGGACGCTGATCGAGCGGGTCAGATCGCCCTTGGTCACCGCCGTCGACACCTCGGCGATGGCGCGCACCTGGGTGGTCAGGTTGGCCGCGAGCTGATTGACGTTGTCTGTCAGGTCGCGCCAAAGGCCGGCAGCGCCGGGCACGCGGGCCTGGCCGCCGAGCTTGCCTTCGATGCCCACCTCGCGGGCGACGTTGGTCACCTGGTCGGCGAAGGTCGCGAGCGTCTCGATCATGCCGTTGATGGTGTCGGCGAGCGAGGCGATCTCGCCCTTGGCATCCACCGTCAGCTTGCGCTTGAGATTGCCTTGCGCGACCGCGGTCACGACATCGGCGATGCCGCGCACCTGGTTGGTCAGGTTCGTCGCCATCAGGTTGACGTTGTCGGTCAGGTCCTTCCAGGTGCCGGCGACGCCCTCGACCCGCGCCTGGCCGCCGAGCTTGCCCTCGGTGCCGACCTCGCGGGCGACACGCGTCACTTCGCCGGCAAAGGAGTTCAGCTGGTCGACCATGGTGTTGATCGTCGATTTCAGCTCCAGGATCTCGCCCTTGACGTCGACGGTGATCTTCTTCGACAGGTCGCCGCGCGCCACAGCCGTCGTCACCTCGGCGATGTTGCGGACCTGGCCGGTTAGGTTCTCGGCCATCGAATTCACATTGTCGGTCAGATCCTTCCAGGTGCCGGCAACGCCGCGCACCTGCGCCTGGCCGCCGAGCTTGCCTTCGGTGCCGACCTCGCGGGCCACGCGCGTCACCTCCGAGGCAAAGGAATTGAGCTGGTCGACCATAGTATTGATGGTGTCCTTCAGCTCGAGGATTTCGCCGCGCACATCGACGGTGATCTTCTTCGACAGGTCGCCAAGCGCCACTGCAGTCGTCACCTCGGCGATGTTGCGCACCTGGCCGGTCAGGTTGGCGGCCATCGCATTGACGTTGTCGGTCAGGTCCTTCCAGGTGCCGGCAACGCCGCGCACCTGCGCCTGGCCGCCGAGCTTGCCGTCGGAACCGACCTCGCGCGCCACGCGCGTCACCTCGGAGGCGAAGGAATTCAGCTGGTCGACCATCGTGTTGATGACGTCCTTGATCTGCAGGATCTCGCCCAGCGCATCGACCGTGATCTTCTGGGTCAGGTCGCCGGTCGCAATTGCCGTCGCCACCTTGGAGACGTCGCGCAACTGCACGGTCAGATTGCCGGCCATGGCGTTGACGTTGTCGGTCAGGTCCTTCCAGGTGCCGCCGACACCCTCGACATGCGCCTGGCCGCCGAGCTTGCCTTCCGATCCCACTTCGCGCGCCACACGCGTCACTTCCGAGGCGAAGGAGTTCAGCTGGTCGACCATCGTGTTGACGGTGTCCTTGAGCTCCAGGATTTCGCCTTTGACGTCGACGGTGATCTTCTTCGACAGGTCGCCGCGCGCCACTGCGGTGGTGACCTCGGCGATGTTGCGCACCTGGCCGGTCAGGTTGGCGGCCATCAGGTTGACGTTATCGGTCAGGTCTTTCCAGGTGCCGCCGACCCCCTTCACCTCGGCCTGGCCGCCGAGCTTGCCTTCGGTGCCGACCTCGCGCGCCACGCGCGTCACTTCGGACGCGAAGGAGTTCAATTGATCGACCATCGTGTTGATGGTGTCCTTGAGCTCGAGGATTTCGCCTTGCACCGCGACGGTGATCTTCTTCGACAAGTCGCCCGAAGCGACGGCGGTCGTCACCTCGGCGATGTTGCGGACCTGGCCGGTCAGGTTCTCGGCCATCGAATTGACGTTGTCGGTCAAGTCCTTCCAGGTGCCGGCAACGCCGCGCACCTGAGCCTGGCCGCCGAGCTTGCCCTCGGTGCCGACTTCGCGGGCGACGCGCGTCACTTCGCCGGCAAAGGAGTTCAGCTGGTCGACCATGGTGTTGATCGTCGATTTCAGCTCTAGGATCTCGCCCTTGACGTCGACCGTGATTTTCTTCGACAGGTCGCCAAGCGCCACAGCCGTGGTCACCTCGGCGATGTTGCGCACCTGGCCGGTCAGGTTTTCGGCCATCAGGTTGACGTTGTCGGTCAGGTCCTTCCAGGTGCCGCCGACACCTTCCACGCGCGCCTGGCCGCCGAGCTTGCCTTCTGTACCGACCTCGCGCGCAACGCGCGTCACTTCCGAGGCGAAGGAATTGAGCTGGTCGACCATCGTATTGATGGTGTTCTTGAGCTCGAGGATTTCGCCCTTCACATCGACGGTGATCTTCTTCGACAGGTCGCCGGAAGCGACGGCGGTCGTCACCTCGGCGATGTTGCGCACCTGTCCGGTCAGGTTCGTCGCCATGGCGTTGACGTTGTCGGTCAGGTCCTTCCAGGTCCCGGCCACACCCTTCACGCGCGCCTGGCCGCCGAGCTTGCCTTCGGTGCCGACCTCGCGCGCCACGCGCGTCACTTCCGAGGCGAAGGAGGCCAGTTGCCCGACCATGGTGTTGACGATCTTGCCGATGCGCAGGAATTCGCCGCGCAACTGCCGGCCGTCGATTTCGACCATCATCGTCTGCGACAGGTCGCCCTTGGCGACCGCGCCGATGACGCGCGCCACTTCGGCCGTCGGCTGAACCATGTCTTCGATCAGATCGTTGACGGAACGGACGCTCGATTCCCAACTGCCGGTGGCGTTGCGGACACGGCCGCGTTCGCCGATCCGGCCATCCTTGCCGACGACCTTGCTGAGGCGTTCGAACTCGCGCGTGACCTGATCGTTGAGTTCTACGATTTCGTTGAAGGTATCGGCGATCTCAGAATCGAGGCCGGCGTAGACATTGTCGATGCGAACGGAGAAATCACCGCTCCGAAAAGCCTTCAGTGCGTTCAGTATTTGACGGCGATCCAATTGCCTTGTGGATGCAAGCACGCTCACAGCGCCCCTCCCAGCTCACGGATTTCTTGAATGTCCTGGTGAAACTGTCCCCTGCGGCCGACACAACTCCCCGCAAGCGCAACAACGCGGCATGCTCGATTTGGTTCCAGACGAAATTGCCGCTATGCGGCAGGAATTTCGGCGTCGCATTCATGAAACGACGAGCAACAAAGGTCCATAGTGATTGTATCGATCACTATTTCTGTCCAACGGAACATCTCGAAAAAACTCTCGTTGGGTATAGATCGCGATAGCGCGATGCAACTCGATGGAGACACTAAGATGATCAAAATTCTCTCTGCATCCCTACTTGCTATCGGCCTGGCTACATCTGCCATGGCACAATCGATGGGCTCCGGGACCGGCGGAACGGGTAACGGCCCCAATACCGGCGTCAACACAGGCACTTCCGGCGGCAACACCGGGACTGGCAGCGCAACTACCCCGAACACGATCGATCCGAACGCAACGAATGCCACCACGCCGCAGACAAACGGTATGGAGGACCGCTGCAAGGATACGGCGGGCAACGATGCCGACAACAACACCCCCAGCGGGGCTATGACGTCGGATATGCAGAACTGCAACAAGTAACGGAGCGGTCATTTCAGCCCGCGGCTGGTCGAGTCCCGGTGCTCGGGGTTCAAACCACAAATCAGGCCTGTTGAGACATGTGCTGACCGGGCACGGGCTCACCATATTTGGGGAGCCCAGGCCGGACGGCCGATCACACCAATCTCAGCCAGGTTCCGCGATAGGCGGCGGCGGCCAGCCTAGGACCGGCGGCCGTTCCGCTGACTTTCGCGGAGAGAACTGGTGGAGCCAATCGGAATCGAACCGACGACCTCTTGAATGCCATTCAAGCGCTCTCCCAACTGAGCTATGGCCCCACTCCGGCAGTTCGCCGGCGCCGTTTCCGGCGAAGAGATCCGGCGCGGGTTCTAGACCGCGCCGTTAGTGCTGGCGGCTTCTAACCCCGCCTTCAGTCAATATCAAGCCTTCAAGAACCGCTTTTTCCAGGCGGCACGGCGAAAGCCGGCGAATGCGGTTCGCTCAGACTTCGTCGTCGTCTTCGCCGACACCGATCATGTCGGCAACGTCATCATCTTCTTCCTCCTCGTCGGCGAGAAACGTATCATGCTCGTCATCGCCAAGATCGACGTCGTCCTCATCGTCGCCGAGATCGGGAAGTTCGTCGGCCTTCGCGTCCTCGTCCGCCTCTTCGAGCGAGACGACCTCGACGCCCTCTTCCTCCTCGGCGTCCACTTCCTTCTCGGCAACTTCCTCTTCCTCCTCGAGGGGGGCGATCTTGCCTTCTTCGAAATAGGAGCGCGGATAGCTCTTGCCCGTATAGGGCGAGACGATCGGGTCCTTGTTCAAGTCATAGAATTTTCGACCCGTCTCCGGGTCGATGCGTTTGGTGCCAAGTTCGGGTTTTGCCACAGCAAGCCTCGTCGATGAAAGTTTGGTCCCCTTAACCAGAGTTTACGGCGCTGTCAAAGCGAAAAGCCGGCGTCCCAAAAAGCTTGAATTCGAAGGCCTTCATACCAAGGGGATGACCATTTCGGTACGCCATGATAGGAGACCCCGCAAACCAGCAGAAAATGGCCGGCCGCCGGCGTTTCCAGGAAAGAACCATGTCGCACACTGCCGCCCCGAAGCAGGCCACCGCCCGCAAATCATCTGGCCTTTCAGGCGCGGCACGGGTGCCGGGCGACAAGTCGATCTCGCACCGCTCGTTCATGTTCGGTGGCCTGGCCTCCGGCGAAACCCGCATCACCGGGCTGCTGGAAGGCGAGGACGTAATGCGTACGGGCGCCGCCATGAAGGCCATGGGCGCCCATATCGAGAAGCATGGCGCTGAGTGGGTGATCCGCGGTACCGGCAACGGCGCGCTGCTGCAGCCGGAAGGCCCGCTCGATTTCGGCAATGCCGGCACGGGCTCACGCCTCACCATGGGCCTGGTCGGCACCTATGACATGGAAACCACCTTCATCGGCGACACCTCGCTGTCCGGCCGGCCGATGGGCCGCGTGCTCGAACCGCTCCGCCAGATGGGCGTGCAGGTGCTGAAGGCGACGCCTGGCGACCGCATGCCGATCACGCTGCACGGGCCCAAGCACGCTGCGCCGATCACCTACCGCGTGCCGATGGCATCGGCACAAGTCAAGTCGGCGGTGCTGCTGGCTGGGCTGAACACGCCTGGCATCACCACCGTCATCGAGCCGGTTATGACGCGCGACCACACCGAAAAGATGCTCAAGGGGTTCGGCGCCAATCTGTCGGTCGAGACCGACGAGCGCGGCGTGCGCCACATTTTCATCGAAGGCCAGGGCAAGCTCACGGGGCAGACGATCGCAGTGCCTGGCGACCCCTCCTCGGCCGGCTTTCCGCTGGTGGCGGCGCTGATCGTGCCGGGTTCGGACATTACCATCGAAAACGTGCTGATGAACCCGACCCGCACAGGCCTTCTGCTGACGCTGCAGGAAATGGGCGCCCGGATCGACATTCTCGACCGCCGCAATGAAGGCGGCGAAGACGTCGCCGACCTGCGCGTGCGTTACTCCGAGCTGAAAGGCGTCACCGTACCGCCCGAACGGGCGCCGACGATGATCGATGAGTATCCGGTGCTTGCCGTGGCGGCCAGCTTCGCCGAGGGCGAAACGCTGATGCTTGGCCTGGAAGAGCTGCGCGTGAAGGAATCCGACCGGCTGTCGGCGGTCGCCAACGGTCTGAAGCTCAACGGCGTCGATTGCAGCGAGGGCGAGGCCACGCTGGCCGTGCGCGGAAAACCCGGCGGCAAGGGCCTCGGCCAACACCCCAACGGACAGGGCACCATCGTCCAGACCCATCTCGACCACCGCATCGCCATGAGCTTTCTGGTGATGGGGCTGGCGACGGAAAAACCGGTAACCATCGACGATCAGGCTATGATCGCAACGAGCTTTCCGGAATTCATGGGGCTCATGAAGGGGCTGGGCGCGGAGATCGAGTAGCTTGATGGCAATCAATAGCCTTGGGCGTTGGGGCCAAACTGGAACGTCGGCGGGACAGCGCCCCCCTCTGTCCTGCCGGACATCTCCCCCACAAGGAGGGAGATTGGCAGCTTCGGCGCTCCGCTCAATCCTCCGACGTAGACAATTGGCGAAAGCCGCGATGGCCGCCGATCTCCCCCCAAGTGGGGGAGATGTCCGGCAGGACAGAGGGGGGCGCGAAGGATCGCCACGCCAATCTGGATCATTGCGCTTTTCGAATCCGGTGGGCGGCCAATGACCTCAACCTTCACCATCGCCATCGACGGCCCTGCCGGCGCCGGCAAAGGCACTCTCGCCCGGCGGCTGGCCGATCACTACCGGCTGAACCTGCTCGACACCGGCCTTACCTATCGCGCGGTGGCGCATTCGCTGCTCCGGCTCGGCCTGCCGCTCGACAATGTCTCGGCCGCTGAAACGGCAGCTCGTCAGGTCGATCTGGCAAAGCTCGACCGCGCCGTGCTTTCGGCACACGCCGTCGGAGAGGCTGCCTCGAAAGTGGCTGTCATCCCGTCGGTGCGGCGCATCCTGGTCGACAAGCAGCGCGCCTTCGCAAAAACCCCACCGGGTGCGGTGCTCGACGGCCGCGACATAGGCACTGTCGTCTGTCCCGATGCCGACGTGAAACTCTATGTCACGGCCAGTGCCGAGGTGCGGGCAAAGCGGCGGCTGGACGAAATCGAGAGCATCGGCGGCACTGCCAATTTCGATGAAATCCTTGCCGATATCGTGCGCCGCGACGAGCGCGACATGGGCCGCATGGACTCGCCCTTGAAGCCGGCCGCCGATGCGCACTTGCTCGACACGTCGGAAATGGCTATAGAGGCCGCGTTTCTGGCAGCTCAGGCGATCGTCGACGATGTCTTGGCCAAGAGAAACGAAGCCTGAGCCGGGTTTTCCTGCCGCCGCCGATTGCCGGCGACAAAAGAATTCCCATATTGGGCGTGAACCAGCCTGCCAGCATTCTTCATGCGCCGGAATTGCCGCTCAAGGGCGGCCAAGGGCTTTTTGCCCGGAACGCCGGCAGGCCAACGCAACGCTAACCCACGGCGCCCGCCCCGCGACAGATTGCGGGGCATTCCAGGAGAAACTATGTCAGTTGCAAATCCCACTCGCGATGATTTCGCGAGCCTGCTCGAAGAATCATTTTCCGCCGGCCATTCCGGCGAAGGCCAGGTCGTCAAGGGCATCATCACTGCCATTGAGAAGGACATGGCTATCATCGACGTCGGCCTCAAGGTCGAAGGCCGCGTGCCGCTGAAGGAATTCGGCGTCAAGGGCAAGGACACGACGCTCAAGGTCGGCGACACGGTCGAGGTCTATGTCGAGCGTATCGAGAACGCGCTTGGCGAAGCCATGCTGTCGCGCGAAAAGGCTCGCCGCGAAGAGAGCTGGGTCCGCCTCGAAGAGAAGTTCACCAAGGGCGAACGCGTCGAAGGCGTCATCTTCAACCAGGTCAAGGGCGGCTTCACCGTCGACCTCGACGGCGCCGTGGCGTTCCTGCCGCGCAGCCAGGTCGATATCCGCCCGATCCGCGACGTCTCACCGCTGATGCACAACCCGCAGCCCTTCGAGATCCTCAAGATGGATCGCCGCCGCGGCAACATCGTGGTGTCGCGCCGCACCGTGCTCGAGGAGAGCCGCGCCGAACAGCGTTCGGAAATCGTACAGAACCTCGAAGAAGGCCAGGTGGTCGAAGGCGTCGTCAAGAACATCACCGACTATGGTGCGTTCGTCGACCTCGGCGGCATCGACGGCCTGCTGCACGTCACCGACATGGCATGGCGCCGCGTCAACCATCCGACCGAAATCCTCAATATCGGCCAGACGGTCAAGGTGCAGATCATCCGCATCAACCAGGAAACCCACCGCATCTCGCTCGGCATGAAGCAGCTCGAGAGCGATCCGTGGTCCGAGATCGGCACCAAGTTCCCGATCGGCAAGAAGATCAAGGGTACCGTTACCAACATCACCGACTACGGCGCATTCGTCGAGCTGGAGCCGGGTATCGAAGGCCTCATCCACGTTTCGGAAATGTCGTGGACCAAGAAGAACGTGCATCCCGGCAAGATCCTGTCGACAACGCAGGAAGTTGACGTGGTGGTGCTCGAAGTCGATCCGGCCAAGCGCCGTATCTCCCTCGGCCTCAAGCAGACGCTGGAGAACCCGTGGCAGGCTTTCGCCAGCAGCCATCCGGTCGGCAGCCAGGTCGAGGGCGAGGTCAAGAACAAGACCGAGTTCGGCCTGTTTATGGGCCTCGAAGGCGACGTGGACGGCATGGTGCACCTCTCCGACCTCGACTGGACCCGTCCGGGCGAGCAGGTCATCGAAGAGTACAATCGCGGCGACATGGTCAAGGCGCAGGTGCTCGACGTCGACATCGACAAGGAGCGCATCTCGCTCGGCATCAAGCAACTGGCCAAGGACACGGTCGGCGAAGCGGCAACTTCGGGCGAACTGCGCAAGAACGCGGTCGTCACCTGCGAGGTTATCGGCGTCAAGGATGGCGGTCTGGAAGTGCGGCTGGTCGACAGCGGCATCGAGACCTTCATCAAGCGCTCCGATCTAAGCCGCGACCGCGACGAGCAGCGCCCCGAGCGCTTCACCGTCGGCCAGAAGGTCGACGCCCGCGTCATCGCCTTCGACAAGAAGACCCGCAAGCTGCAGGTCTCGATCAAGGCGCTGGAAATCGCCGAAGAGAAGGAAGCGGTCGCCCAATACGGTTCGACCGACTCCGGCGCTTCGCTGGGCGACATCCTGGGTGCCGCGCTGAAGAAGCAGGGCAGCTAAGCCAATACCGCGCCTCGCGCGGGTTATAAACGAAACAAAAAGCCCCGCCGGAACGATCCGGCGGGGCTTTTGCTTGTGACCTTTTGCTTGTGACGGACCGCAGGCTCAGGCCCGGCCGTAGAGTGGCACCAGCGTGCCGCTGATGGCCATGTTGGCCGGCGAGGCAAGGTAGGCAATGGCCTCGGCCGCCGCTTCAAGGCTGACCCATCTGCTGAAATCTGCGTTCGGCATGTCAGCACGGTTGGCCGGCGTGTCGAGCGTCGAGGGCGCCACGGCGTTGACCAGGATACCGTTGCCCTTCAGCTCTTCGGCCATCGCCACGGTCATCGCGGCGACCGCCGCCTTGGCCGCAGCGTAGGCCACCTTGCCGGAGCCGCGCCGCGGATCGAGCCCGGCTCGAGCGGTGACATTGACGATGCGGCCCGGCACGGAAGATTCCAGCATCGAGCGTATCGCCGCGCGGCAGCACAGGAAGGTGGTGCGGGCGTTGGTGTCCATCATCTCGGCGAAGGAGGCGGGCTCGATCTTCTCGACCGGCGCGGCGGTGAAGCCGCCGGCCAGATGCACCGATGCCCATAAATCCGGAACGCTGGAATAGAAGGCGTCGACCTTGGCAGGGTCGGCAAGGTCGACATTATGCGCCAGCCTGACGCGGTCATGCGCCGGGAAGGGAAAATGCGCAGGCGCGGCAGCGTGGGCATTGGGCACATGGCAGATCGCGCCCTGCTCCAGCAGTTTTCCTACGACCGCGCCGCCAAGCGCACCGGTGCCGCCGGTCACCACGATATGTCTGCCGTCCAGTGTTTCCGTCATATTCGACCGCTCCGTCATTGCGCGCCGCCGATGCGGAAGGTCGCGCCTTTCGCGCGATCACTCAACCGAAATCTCGATGACGTAAGGTCGTCCAGTCGCCCGCGCGCGCCCAAGCGCGTCCGCTAAGCCGCCGGCGCCGGAAATCCGCTCTGCGGCAATGCCATAGGCTTCGGCCAATTTGCAGAAATCCGGCGGGGCCGGGGAGACGCCGACCGGCTCGACACCGACGTCGAGCATCGAGGTTTCGATCTCGCGGTAGCCGCGATTGTTCCAGACGGCGAAGATCACCGGCGCCGCCGCGTCGAGCGCGGCGCCCAGTTCCGGCAGGGTGAACTGGAAGCCGCCATCGCCGGTGAGGCAAACGACCGGCGCCTCAGGCCTGGCAAGGACGGCACCGATCGCCGCCGGCGGGCCATAGCCGAGCGCGCCGAAGCCGGTGGCGGCGTTGAACCAGCCGCCCGGCCGGTCGTGATCGTAGTAGAGGTTGGCGGCGTAGACCGGCTGGGTCGAATCGCCGACGATGATCGCGCCAGGCAGTGCATCACGGATCGTCTCGACGGCGCGCAATTGCGCCTGCATAGCCGGGCCAATCTCGGCAAAGGCCGCTTGCCGCGTCGCGGCGGCGCGAGCGGCGCCGTCGCCCGATTGCGCCTCGCCCGTGCCGAGTTCGGCATGCAGCGCCTCGAGCGCCGCTCCGCAATCGGCCTGGATCGAAATCCGCGCAGGCCGGCGGGCTAGCTGGTCGGCGCCGATGTCGATGCGGATCAGATTGGCGGGCAGGACAAAACCGCCGTCGCCATAGCCATCATAGTCGGTCGGACCGAATTCGGTGCCGGCGGCAATGACCAGGTCGGCATCGGCCATTAGCGCACGCACCGCCTTCAGGCTGGGGCTGGCCGGCACGCCAAGCGGATGGCGATAGAGCAGGCCGCGCGCATTGGCGGTCTGGACGACCGGCGCTCCCAACCTCTCGGCCAGGCGCTGCAACGGCGCTTCGGCAGCTTTGGCGCCGCCGCCGGCCAGGATAAGCGGCCGGCGGGCAGACGCGCATAGCCTTGCCGCCTCTGCAATCGCCGCCACATCCGGCTCGGGCGGCGCTGAATTCCGCAGCAGCGGCACGATGCCGTTGGCAGGCAGGCTCATGACATCGGTCGGGATCTCGATGTGCACCGGACCCGGACGCGAGGATGAAAACAGCGCAAAGGCACGGGCGAGCACGCCGGGCAGTTCGCCGGCCTCGGTGACACGGTGCGAAAACAGCGCCACCTTCTCCATCATGCCGCGCTGGTCCGGCAGTTCATGCAGATGGCCAAGGCCTTTGCCCAGCGTCGGTGTGGCGTTGACGCCCGAGATTACCAGAATCGGCACCGAATCGGCGCGCGCCTGGCCCATGGCGGTGATGGTGTTAGTCAGCCCCGGCCCGGTGATGACGAAGGCGATGCCCGGCTTGCCGCTGGCGCGCGCATAGCCGTCGGCCATGAAGCCGGCGCCCTGCTCGTGGCGCGGCGTGACGTGACGGATCTTCGACCGCGCCAGCCCGCGGTAGAGCTCGACCGTGTGTACGCCCGGAATGCCGAAGACGATGTCGACGCCGTGCGCTTCGAGCAAGGTGATGAGCGCTTCGCCGATGGTCGTCATTGTCTTAACACCGGGCGTGTGAGGCAAGTCGGGCCGCCCTCGCAGGCAATGCACAGCGCATCGGCCTCGAATGTCGAGACCGTACAGCCAGCGGCCTGCATGGCAGCCGCCGTCTTCGGAAAACCGGCAACGGCGATGACCTGGCGCGGCGCGGTCGGCAGGACGTTCAGGCTGAGCCCGTTCGAGGCGAAGAATTCGTCGGCATCGCCCTCGACCAGCCGAATGCCACGTTCGCGCAGCATCTGATGGAAGGCGACCGGCAGGAGCGGCGCATAGACCAGCGCCAGATCGTCGGCGAGCGGGCTGATCACCGACATCAAGTGCAGGCAGGCCTCCTCGCCTTGCCAGAGCGGCAGGTCGAAGCCGTAGACCTGGATGCCCTTGGGTGAAAGCAGGTTGGAGAGCTGCTGGATGCCGTGCTGATTGGTGCGCACGCCGCGGCCGACGGCCAGCGTGTTTGCATCCACCCACACGCAGTCGCCGCCCTCGACCTGGCCGGGAGCCTCGATACGGCCGAGGACGGGGATGCCCATGCGCCCGTAGGCTGCCTCGTGCAGGCCGGGCTCGGGCCGGCGCAGCGCCTTGCCCATGGCAAGGATGACCGCGCCATGATCGGTCATCAGCGAGGGATCGTGGGTAAAGACCGAATCGGCAAGCCCGTCATCGGCGTCGTTCAGCCATTCGATTTCGGCGCCTGAGGCCGAAATCAGCCTGGCCAACGCTTCATACTGGACCGCCGCTTTTTGCGGGTCGAAGCCGGGACCGTAGTGCCAATCCAGTGCTTTGGCTCGATGCATGGCGCTGGCGGCGGGGCGCATCAGCACACGCTGCAGCGGCCCGGCCATCGACTGCGACCCGTATGCTTTGCCCACTAAATTCTCCTGAAACGCGCCCCTCCTGCCAATAGCCACTCGGCTGGCCGTGATCAATGGTCCAAAAACTGCGGTTGACGGAGGCAAGCGGAACAGTCCATCTTGAGAATCGGAACGCTGTCCAGTGACGGGTAATGGGTAAAAAATTCCAGCAAGAACTGCCTCGGCTGCTCCGCGGGGCACCGCGACGATGACAGCGCCGGCCACCGCCCTGAAGCATACGGCGCAGAACGGCGCTGCCGAAGCCATCCACGTCGAGAACCTGCACAAGAATTTCGGCAAACTGCATGTATTGAAGGGCGTTTCGCTGTCGGCGCGCGATGGCGAGGTGATCGCCATCATCGGCGGCAGCGGCTCGGGCAAGTCGACGCTGCTGCGCTGCATCAACTGCCTGGAGAACCCGACCAGCGGCATGATCCGGGTCAATGGCGAAGAGATTAAGCTGAAGGCCGACAGCTACGGCCACACCGTGCCCGCCGACCGCAAGCAGATCGAACGCATCCGCTCCAAACTCGGCATGGTCTTCCAGAACTTCAATCTGTGGAGTCACATGACGTTGATCGAGAACGTCATCGAGGTTCCCGTGCATGTACTCGGCGTCAAGCGCGATGTGGCGATCGGCGAGGCGGAAAAATTGCTCGCCCGCGTCGGCCTGGCCGAAAAACGCGACGTCTATCCCGCCTATCTGTCGGGCGGCCAACAGCAGCGCGCCGCGATCGCCAGGGCGCTGGCCATCAATCCGCGCGTCATGCTGTTCGATGAGCCGACCTCGGCGCTCGACCCGGAGCTGGTCGGCGAGGTGCTGAAGGTGATCGGCGACCTGGCGCGCGAAGGCCGCACCATGGTGCTGGTCACCCATGAGATGAAGTTCGCCCGCGAGGTCGCGACGCATGTCGTCTACCTCCATAACGGGCTGGTCGAGGAAGAAGGGCCGCCGGAACAGATCTTCGGCGCACCAAAATCCGAAAGGCTGAAGCAGTTCATCCGCAACATCAGTTAAACCGTGGGCGGACGAAAACCGGGAACAACAACAAAACTGGGAGTCATGACGATGAAGATTATTCTCAAAACCGTTGCCGCAGCGCTGCTGCTTGGCGTTACCGCCATGGGCGTGGCCAAGGCCGATCCGGTCAAGATCGGTGTCGCTGCCGAGCCCTACCCGCCGTTCACATCGCCGGATGCGTCCGGCAAATGGGTCGGTTGGGAAATCGAATTCATCGACGCTGTCTGCGCCGAGGAGAAGCTCGACTGCGTCATCACGCCGGTCGCCTGGGACGGCATCATCCCGGCGTTGACGACCAAGAAGATCGACGTCATCGCCAGCTCGATGTCGATCACGGACGAACGCAAGAAGACGATCGACTTCTCCGACAAATATTACAACACCCCGACTGCGATCATCGGGCCGAAGGACCAGAAGTTCGGCTCGACACCGGAGGACCTCAAGGGCAAGATCATTGGCGTCCAGGTCTCGACCGTACACGCCGACTACGCCAAGAAGCACTTCGCTGACGCTGCGGAAATCAAGGAATACCAGACCCAGGACGAGGCCAACCAGGATCTTGCCGCCGGCCGGGTCGACGCGGTGCAGGCCGATTCCATCGCCCTCGACGCCTTCCTGAAATCCGACCAGGGCAAGCAATGCTGCGATCTGAAAGGCATGGTCGCGCCGGATCTGGCCATTCTCGGGCCCGGCGTCGGCGCCGGCGTCCGCAAGGAAGACACCGAGTTGAAGGAAAAGATCAACGCCGGCATCAAGGCCATCCGCGCCAACGGCAAATATGACGAGATTTCGAAGAAGTACTTCGACTTCGACATTTACGGCGCCGACACGCAGTCGAACTGACGACCTCATCCATGAGCGATTAACCACGCGGCCCCGATAGAGCCGCGTGGTTCGTCGAAATCCATCGACGCGAGCTTCCGCGGGCGGAGATCGCCGGCGGTTTTAGCACCAGCAATTCGAGGGCGACGCTGATCGACGCATTTGTTCCGGCTTGGGCCGCCTCTGCCATCGCGCTTCTCTCGCCTGTGCCGCCGGGCTGGGGTGGAACGCTCATCGTTGGGCTGCTCCATACGATCGAGATCGCGGTCGGCGCCACCTGTCTCGGCCTTTTGATCGGCATCGGCGGCGCCTCCGGCAAGCTGTATGGTGGTCCGGTGGTGCGCGATCTCCTGGCGGTCTATACGACCGTCGTGCGCGCCGTGCCGGAGCTGGTGCTGATCCTTCTGCTCTATTACGCCGGCACCGACCTGATCAATCAGATGCTGACGGCAATGGGCTATCAGCGCATGGACATTAGCGGGCTGGCGGCCGGCATTGCCGTGCTCGGCTTCGTCCAGGGCGCCTATTCCACCGAGGTGATCCGCGGCGCGATCCTCGCCATTCCGCAGGGCCAGATCGAAGCCGCGCGCGCCTATGGCATGTCTCCCGGCCTGCTGCTGCGGCGCATCACGCTGCCAGCGATGCTGCCGTTCGCCATACCCGGCCTTGCCAATCTCTGGCTGATCGCCACCAAGGACACCGCCCTGCTGGCGGTCGTCGGCTTTTTCGAGCTGACATTGGCGACACGGCAGGCGGCCGGCGTAACCAAAGCCTATCTGACATTCTTTGTCGCCGCCGGCGCGATCTACCTTCTGTTGACGCTGGTTTCGAATCTGATCATCGGCCGCATCGAGAGCTGGGCCCGCCGCGGCATGCCCTCGCTCAAGGAGGCCCGGTGATGGCTGACCCGGCGATGAGTGGCGAAGCGGCGGCCGTCGAGATAGCCGCACGCGCTTCGCTGTGGCTGAAGCCGCATCGTATCGTGCTGATCCTGATCGCGCTGGGACTGGTTTTGGCGGCGGCTGTCTTCATGCGCTGGGACTGGCTGCCTAAATATTACGGGCTAGGACTGCTCGGCATCTGGCGCGCGCTGTGGATTCTTGCCGTCACCTGCACGCTGGGCTTCCTGCTCGCCGTGCCGCTCGGGCTGGCGCAGGCTGCCGGCTCGTTCTGGTTCGCGGCACCCGCCAAGGTCTTCTGCACCGTCATCAGAGGGACGCCGCTGCTGCTGCAACTCTGGTTGCTCTATTACGGGCTGGGCTCGCTGTTTCCACAATATCCATGGATTCGCGAGTCTTGGATGTGGCCCTATCTGAGGCAGGCATGGCCCTATGGCGTCCTCGGGCTGACGCTGTCCTTCGCCGGTTATGAGGGCGAGGTGATGCGAGGCGCTTTTGCCGGCGTGCCGAAAGGCCAATTGGAAGCCGCCCGCGCCTTCGGCATGAGCCGCTGGAAGATTTTCCAGCGAATCTGGCTACCGCAGGCCTTCTATCGCGCGCTGCCGACACTGACCGGCGAAACCGTGCTGCAGCTGAAATCGACGCCGCTGGTGGCGACCATCAGCGTGATCGATATATTCGCCGTCTCTTCAAAGGTGCGTCAGGATACCTACCTCACCTATGAACCCTTGCTGCTCCTCGCGTTGATCTATATGGCGATCACCGGCATCCTCGTCTTCACGCTAGGCAAGATCGAGACGCGGATTCCGAACAAGATTGGTTAGGTGAAATGGTGAATAGTCAGTAGTGAGTAGCCCGTAGTGGTACCGGCTAAGTCCCATTCATCACTATTCACTATTCACCATCACCATTCCCTCGGATATCCATGGCAATCACAATGCAACTCAGTCTCGACCAGGCGACCGGGCTGTGCCGGATGGCCGCACTTGGCGCTGGCGCCAATGAAGAGGCGGCGCAGTCGCTGGCTGCCTCGATCGTCGCGGCCGAGGCGGAAGGACTGTCGACCGTCGGGCTGTCGCACTTCATCGATTATCTTGAAGCGCTGGAAGCCGGCCGCATAGACGGCAACGCCGATCCGGTGATCACCAGGCCGGCGCTCGCGGTCTATCTCTCCGATGCGCGCAGCGGCTTGGCGCATACCGGTTTCGACCGCACGATCGATGACCTCGCCAAGGCGGCGCGGCTGTTCGGCGTCGCCATCTTTTCGCAGAAGAATGCCTATACGTGCGGCGCGCTCGGCTATTTCACCGGACGGCTGGCCGCGCAGGGATTGGTGTCGTTCGCCGCCACCAACGGCCCGGCCGTGCTTGCTGGCTCGGGCTCGGTCAAGCCGGTCTACTGCACCAACCCGATGTCCTTTGCGGCGCCCGCCGCGGACGGGGCGCCGCTAGTCATCGACCAGTCGTCGAGCGCCACCGCCTTCGTCAACATCCGCAAGGCGGCCGAGGACGGCGAGAAG
Source organism: Mesorhizobium sp. ISC25 (assembly GCF_042295465.1). Lineage (NCBI taxonomy): Bacteria > Pseudomonadati > Pseudomonadota > Alphaproteobacteria > Hyphomicrobiales > Phyllobacteriaceae > Mesorhizobium > Mesorhizobium sp. ISC25. The sequence continues at coordinate 3,860,997 of NZ_CP135441.1, forward strand.
ATCCCCGAAGGCTGGGCACTGGATGTCAGCGGCAATCCGACCACGGATCCGGCAGCCGCCATGAAAGGCGCCATGCTTGCCTTCGGCGGCCAGCGCGGCGCCAACATCGCGTTGATGGTCGAGGTGCTCGCGGCCGGCCTGTCTGGTGCCAACTGGTCGCTCGATGCGCCATGGTTCAGCGGCGGGCCGGACAGTCCGGGGACCGGCCTGTTCGTGCTTGCCGTCGAGCCCAAGCTGCTCGATCCGGACTTCGAAAAGCGGATGAAGGATCAGCTCGACCGGCTGCGGCGGCGCTATGGCGTGCATGTGCCGGGGCGTGCCCGGGCCGAGGCCGCGGAGAAGGCGGCGGCGCGCGGCATAAGCGCTCCGAAAGCCGTCGTGCAGCGCATTTCCGAATTCGCCGCCCGCTATTCGTCCTGAAGAAATTCGTTTATCCGATGAGCGGCTGACGAGGCCGGCCGATCCGGCAGCGCGAGCCTACTTCCCGCAATAATGATCGTTGATGACGTTCGCCGCATTCGCGTCCGGTCCTACCCTGTTGTAGGAGCAGGGTTCGGCGGCCGTCGTGAACAGGTGGTTGTCATAGTAGCGCGGGCCACCGAACAGAATGTCGATGATGTCGCCGTTGGCCGGAACGTAGCGTTCGGGTTGAGCTTGGTGGTGATGCCGGTTTGCCGCGAATGCCGAGGCACCAATGCTGCAGCCTGTTGCGAAAGCCAGAGCGAAGAGCGCAACGCGTTTTGTCGTCATCGGCAATATCCTCCATTCGGAATCAAACCATACATCTAAAACCGGCGACCGAACAAAGGTTCCTGTTCCTAATGGAGTTACCCTAAAGCCGGGCGTCGGCGGGTTTTCTGCCGTTTCGAACGGATACCGGAAATCATGCTTCAACAATGCCGGGCGACCTATGGTCACCCTTTGCCTTTGGCGCGAAACCGACTATGAAACGGCTTCAACCAAGCCATCTGGATAGCCCGCCGGAGCCAGCCATGACCGAAATCCTGCAGACCCCAAAGCTCGTCGTCGTGTTCGGCGGCTCCGGCTTTGTCGGTCGTCATGTCGTGCGGGCGCTGGCCAAGCGCGGCTACCGCATCCGGGTCGCCTGCCGCCGGCCCGATCTCGCCGGTCATTTGCAACCGCTTGGCAATGTCGGGCAGATCCAGCCGGTGCAGGCCAATGTCCGGGTGCGCTGGTCGGTCGACCGCGCCGTGCAAGGCGCCGACCACGTCGTCAATCTGGTGGCAATCGCGCATGAGGCCGGCCGGCAGAAATTTACTGCTGTCCACGAGTTCGGCGCGCGCGCTGTCGCCGAAGCGGCGCGCGCCGTCGGCGCCGGCCTTACCCATATCTCGGCTCTGGGAGCGGATCTCCACGCGCAATCGGACCATGCGCGTACCAAGGCGCTCGGCGAAAAGGCCGTTCTGGAGACGGTCCAAGACGCCGTGATCTTGCGGCCATCGATCAATTTCGGGCCGGAGGACGGTTTCTTCAACCGCTTTGCCAACATGGCCCGCTTTTCCCCAGTGCTGCCGCTGATCGGCGGCGGGCAGACGAAATTCCAGCCGGTCTATGTCGGCGACGTCGCCGAAGCGGTGGCGCACTCGGTCGACGGCAAGGTCCAGGGCGGCCGGATCTATGAACTCGGTGGGCCGCAAGTGCTTACCTTCAAGGAATGCATGCAAGAGCTGCTTGTCATCATCGAACGCAAGCGGTTTTTGCTGCCCGTGCCATGGTGGCTGGCGAACCTCCAGGCATCAATTCTCGGGCTGCTGCCCAATCCGTTGTTGACCAAGGACCAGGTCCTGCTGTTGCGCCAGCACAATGTCGTGTCGGAAGCCGCCGTCAAAGACAACAGGACGCTCGCCGGCCTCGGGATCCAGCCGCGGTCGATCGGAACCATCCTGCCCAGCTATCTCTGGCGCTACCGCGCCGCCGGCCAGTTCCAACGCAAGTCCGCCGCATAATACCGGCGCGAACGGACGTCCGGTTGCCTACGCCGCGCGCCTGGTAACCTGCATCGGCAGCCCGCCTTGCGGCTGCGTCGTCAGCTTCTGCACCGGCCAGGGGCGGGTTTGCGCGGTGGTGTCGAAACGATAGCGCGAAAGCATGATCGCCAACGCGATGATTGCCTCCTGCATGGCAAAGCTGGCGCCGATGCAGACGCGAGGCCCGGCGCCGAACGGCAAATACTGGAAACGATCGATCTTTTCGCGATTCCCCGGATGAAAGCGCTCCGGCATGAAAGCGTCGGGCCGGTCCCACAATTTTCGATGGCGGTGGACGACCCACGGCATCACCAGCACTGCGGCACGTCGCGGTATGTAGAGGCCGTTCCAGGTTTCGGGCTCGATCGGTTCGCGGTTGATCGACGGCGCCGGCGGATAGAGCCTGAGCGCCTCTTCGAAGGCGGCGCGGGTGAGCGGCATGGCGTCGAGCCATTTCGTCGGGTCGGGCTCAAGCGCCAACACCGCATCGATCTCGTGCTCGATCTTTTCGCGCTCCCACGGCGCTTCGGCAAGGCAGTAGAGCGTCCAGCCGAGCGCCCTGGCCGTAGTCTCGTGGCCGGCGCCGATGAAGGTGATGATGTTGTCCTCGACCTCGGCCCGGGTCAGCCCGCCCGGCCCTTCCGCCTTCAACAGCAGCGTGAGAAAATCCTGCGGCACCGTGTCCGGAGCGCGCCTCAGCCGCGCCTCGCGCATCTGCACCGTGTCGGTGACGATCTTGCGGAAGTAGGCCATGGTCTTGCGGCCGCGGATGCGGGTCAGGCGCGGCAGCCAATCGGGTGCCCGCAACAGGTCGAGCGGATCGACCCGACCCATCGTCTCGAACAGGCGGTCGATCTCCTTGGCGAAGCTGCCCGGCTCGCCCGATATCTCGCCCGAAAACAGTGTCTCGGCCAGGATGTCGAAGGTGAGCAGCGTCATGTCGTGGGCGATATCCGACGTGCCACCTTGCTCGTAACGGGTGACGAATTCGAGGGTGCGCCTCAGCATCGGCTCGGCAAAACCGAAGATATGGCGCGGCGTGAACACCGGCGACATCGCCTTGCGCGAACGCCGCCACACCTCGCCCTCGGCGGTCAGCAGGCCGTCGCGCAGGATCGGCCGCAGGATCAGCTGGCGAACCGTCGCCATCTTATAGTTCTTGGCGTTATCGACCAGCACGTGGCGGATGAGACCGGGGTCGTTGGCGATGACCAGCGGCCCGCCGATGCCGGTCACCGAAATCCAGGGCTCGTTGTAGGTCGGCTCCCCCCACAGTTCGAGCGGATTGCGATAGACGATGCGGATCATCTCCAGCGTCGAGGGCGGCGCGGTGCGCGGCTTCGGCGCTGGCGGGACGAAGGGGACGGGCTGACTGTCCATGACTTGCTCCGCTGACACCCCAATGTAGTGGCGGGCAAGGCAGGCGTCCATGTGACCGGACGACAAGGCGAAGCATCCGCTCTCTGGAATGTGACCGGGGCACCGGAAAGTGCCTGCTTGCTGTGTCCGGCTGCGTGTCTTAGGTGGCAGCACCACAGATGCCACTAACCGGCGGGAGCCTGTCTTGAAGCACCAGTTGAACGTCATCATCGGCAGCACGCGGCCGGGCCGCGCCGGGCCGGTTTTCGCAAAGTGGCTGGAGAGCTTTGCGCGCGAACACGGGAAAATCGAGCCGGTGCTCACCGACATCGCCGCCTTCAACCTGCCGGTACTGGACGAGCCGCATCATCCGAGACTCGGCAAATACGAAAACAGCCACACCAAAGCCTGGTCGAAGGCAATCGACGCCGCCGACGCATTCGTCTTCGTGGCGCCGGAATACAATTATTTCGCAGCCCCCGCGATCGTCAACGCGGTCGACTACCTGCTCAGGGAATGGCGATACAAGCCGGCCGCCATCCTCAGCTACGGCGGTGTCTCCGGCGGCTTACGAGCGGCGCAGGCGGTCAAACCGTTGCTGACCGCCGTCGGCGTCATGCCTATTCCGGAGGGCGTGGCGCTGCCGATGTATCAGAAGCTGCTCGACGAGACCGGCGCCTTCCTGCCCAGCGAGCAGGTGCTCGGCGGGGCCAGGACCATGCTGGACGAGCTGTTCCGCTGGAGCGAAGCGCTGAGGCCGATGCGCGCCAGCCAACAACGCGAACGCCCGAGCTCGCCGATGCCATAACTTGCTCATGCCATAAAGAGATGGAATGCTCCGGCAAATGACCGGGCCGGGGCGGTTCGATTTGCGTCTTCTGTTTGCCTTGCTGCTGATCCTCTCGACGGCCTCCGCTGCCGTGGCGGAGCGGCGCGCTGCGCTGGTCATCGCCGAGAACGACTACCGGCTGATCCGGCCGCTCGCCAATCCCGTCAATGACGGCGAGATCATGGAAACGGTGCTGAGGAAGCTCGGTTTCGAGGTCTTCCTTGAAACCAACCGCGACCTGCGGCGCATGCGCCGGGCGCTCGACGATTTCCGCGAGGATGCCAAAGGCGCCGACGTGGCACTGGTGTTCTTCTCCGGCCACGGCGTCGAGATAGCCGGCGAGAATCGGCTCCTGCCGGTCGATGCAGACGCGTCGTCGCTCGCTACGCTGCAAAGGACCAGCCTGCCGCTGGAGGAGATCCGCGCGACCGTCGCCGCCACCAGCAAGGTCGGACTGATCGTGCTCGATGCCTGCCGCAGCGATCCATTCGCGGCTACGGGCGGCGAAGGCCGCGGCGCAATGGCGCTGGTAAAAGAGGTCAGCGACAAGATCCGGCCGGGTCTTGGCCGCATCGGGCGGGCAGAAAACATCCTGTTTGCCTTCTCGGCGGCGCCCGGCGAGACCGCAGCGGATGGGACCGGCCAGAATTCGCCGTTTACCGCGGCGCTGACGAAATACCTCGGCACCGAAGGTCTCGAGATCCGCTCGGTGCTGACGCTCGTGCAGCAGGAGGTCTACGACCTCTCGCGCGGCAGGCAATTGCCCTATGTCGAGAGCGGCCTGCCGCAGCTGTTCTTTGCCGCCTCGGCCAAGGAGAAATTGCCGGAACGCGAACGCCTGCTGCTGGCCATGGCCGAGGTAACGCCCGAGATGCGCGGCGAAGTGGAGAAGATCGCCAGCGACGCCGACATGCCGCTGGCACCGCTCTATGGCGCGTTGATCAGTTCCGATGCCGGCCACCTCTCCGCGGACAGTCTGAACGCCAAGCTGCGTGAGGCAGCCGATGCCTTCGTCAAGGTGCGGAGCGAAATGCAGACGCTTGGCTCCGACGATCTCAGAGTGGCGGCGTTGCGCCGGCAGGCCGAAGAGCAGCTTTCGCTGGGAGCGTTCGATGCGGCCCGCAAAAAGCTTGCCGAGGCAGCGGAGATCGACAATGTCTCGCGCAACACGCTGAAGGCCAATTTCGTCAGCCGCACGCTCTCCGAGGCCGCAACGCGCTATCTGTCCGGCGGGGCGGCGCGCGCCGACCTCGACTACGCCACAGCCATCAAGGATTATCAATCCGTGCTCGCGCTTTATGGCGAAGCCGGGCAGGTGGTGCTGTCGCTGGACGACGCCGACCGCTTGATCCGCACGCTGGACGAGCTCGGCAAGCTCTATACCACGGTCGGCAATATCGATGCGGCCGGCCGCGCCTTCGAGGCGCTGCAAGCCGATCTCGAGCGGCGGTCGCATCATGAAACCGATCCCAACGTGAAGCGCGACTTCGCCGTCAGCCACGTCAAGCTCGGCAATGTGCGGATGGCGCAAGGCAATCTGCCGTCAGCGCTGCAGAATTATGAGACCGCCAGGACCATTCTGCAGGGCCTGACCGAGGCAGAACCGGACAATCTGGAGTGGTTCGGCGACCTCGCCATGGCCGACGACAAGATCGGCAACGTACTGGCGACGCAAGGCGATCTGGCCGGTGCCGCAGAGGTCTACCAGGAAAGCCTGTCGATCAAGAAACAGCTCGCTGCGAGAGAGCCCGACCGTGCCGAACTGCAGCGCGACCTGACCATCACCTACGACGAGATCGGTCACCTTGCCCATGTCGCGGGCCAACTGGACAACGCACAGGCGGCCTATGAAGAGAGCCTGAAGGTGCGGCTGGCGCTGGCGGCGGACAGACCGGGAGACGCCAACCGGCAGCGTGACGTCTCGGTCAGCCACGATACGATAGGCGACCTGCTGCGCGAACGCGGTGACGCCGCCGGGGCGCTGGCGGCCTACAAGGAAGGCCTGGTGATCGTCAAGCAACTGGCGAAACGCGATCCGGACGACACCGAACTGAAACGCGACCTGTCGGTCGGCAACGCCAAGATCGGCAACGCGCTGAGCGACCAGCAGAATTGGCCGGCGGCACTTTCGGCTTATCGTGAGGCACTTTCACAAGCCAGCGCGCTCGCCGCCGGCGACCCGAGCAACACCGATTGGCAACGCGACCTGTCCGTTTGCCTCGAGAAAGTCGCCGGCGTCCTGGCGATACAGGGCGACCACAAAGGCGCACTGAAAGCCTATCTGGACAGTTATGCGATTGCGCAGCGGCTGGCCAAGCTCGATCCCGCCAATTCCGACTGGCAGCGGGACTTATCGATAACGCTGTCCGAAGTCGCCACGCTGCGCCTCAGGCAGCGCGACGTCAGGGGAGCCCGGCAAGCCTTTCAGGACAGCCTGGCCATTCGAGAGAAACTTGCCCGGTCCGATCCGGACAACGCCACCTGGCAACGCGATCTGGTGGTCGCCTATATCGACTACGCGCAAGTCGCAAAGGACCCTAAAGCCGTGCTTTCCAAGGCGCTCGACATGACGCTCGAGCTCGACCGAAGCGGTCGGCTGGCGCCGCGATACAAGTTCATGGTCAAGTTCCTGCGTGAGCGGCTGGCCAGGATCGAAGTCAAGCGCCGGTAGCCGGCCAACGCGACGGTCATTCCGTTCGGAAACGCCTGCAAACCTTGGAAAAACCGCCTTTTGCGCCTATATCTACGACATTAGAAATGCGCGATTCGACGCCGATTTTTCGCGCTCTGCACACGGCATCAATCAGACAGGTTTTCATGAGCGAACAGACCGACATCGCCAACGGCGTTGAAGCCGAATACGGCGCCGATTCCATCAAGGTTTTGAAGGGCTTGGATGCCGTTCGCAAGCGGCCAGGCATGTATATCGGCGACACCGACGACGGCTCGGGCCTGCACCACATGGTCTATGAAGTCGTCGACAACGCCATCGACGAAGCACTGGCCGGCCATGCCGACCTGGTGACGGTGACGCTCAACCCGGACGGATCGGTGACGGTCATCGACAATGGCCGCGGCATTCCGACCGATATCCACACCGGCGAAGGCATTTCTGCGGCCGAAGTGATCATGACGCAGCTGCATGCCGGCGGCAAGTTCGACCAGAACTCCTACAAGGTGTCGGGTGGCCTGCACGGCGTCGGCGTGTCAGTCGTCAATGCGCTATCGGCCTGGCTGAAACTGAAAATCCGGCGCAACGGCCAGATCTACGAAATGAGCTTCACGCATGGCGACGCTGACGCGCCATTGCAGGTCACCGGCACTTATGAACAACAAAAGGTCGCCGGCACCTATGAAGGACGCAGCGGCAGCGAAATCACGTTTTTGCCGTCGTCCGAGACCTTCACCATGGTCGAGTTCGACTACGGTACGCTGGAGCACCGGCTGCGCGAGCTCGCCTTCCTGAACTCCGGCGTGCGCATCGTTTTGACCGATGCCCGCCATGCCGACATCGTGCGCCATGAACTGCATTACGATGGCGGGCTGGAAGAGTTCGTCCGATATCTCGACCGGACGAAGAAGCCGTTGCTCGACAAGCCGATCTCGATCCGCGCCGAGCGCGACGGCATCACGGTCGAAGTCGCCATGTGGTGGAACGACAGCTACCATGAAAACGTGCTGGCGTTCACCAACAACATCCCGCAACGCGACGGCGGCACGCATCTGGCAGGCTTTCGCGGTGCGCTGACACGCCAGATAACAGGCTATGGCGACTCCTCGGGCCTGACCAAGAAGGAAAAAGTGGCGCTGATCGGCGACGATTGCCGCGAAGGGCTGACCGCGGTGCTGTCGGTTAAGGTTCCCGACCCGAAATTCTCCTCGCAGACCAAGGACAAGCTGGTGTCGTCCGAAGTCCGCCCAGTGGTCGAAGGGCTTGTCAACGAAGCGCTCGGCACCTGGCTCGAGGAGCACCCGACCGAGGGCAAGGCGGTCATCGAGAAGGTTATCCAGGCCGCTGCCGCGCGTGAAGCCGCGCGCAAGGCACGCGACATCACCCGCAAGAGTTCGCTCGGCGTCACCTCGTTGCCCGGCAAGCTAGCCGATTGCCAGGAGCGCGATCCGGCGAAATCCGAGATCTTCATTGTCGAGGGCGACAGCGCCGGCGGCTCGGCCAAGGGCGGCCGTTCGCGCCAGAACCAGGCCATTCTTCCGCTGCGCGGCAAGATCCTCAATGTCGAGCGCGCCCGCTTCGACCGCATGCTCGGCTCCGACATGATCGGCACGCTGATCACCGCGCTCGGCACCTCGATCGGCAAGGACGAGTTCAACGCCGACAAGCTGCGCTACCACAAGATCATCCTGATGACCGACGCCGATGTCGACGGCGCCCACATCCGAACCTTGCTGCTGACCTTCTTCTTCCGCCAGATGCCGGAACTGATCGAACGCGGTCATCTCTACATCGCGCAGCCGCCGCTCTACAAGGTGACGCGCGGGAAGAGCTCGCAATACATCAAGGACGAAGCCGCCTTCGAGGAATTCCTGATCGGCTCGGGGCTGGAAGAAGCGTCGCTTGCGCTTAGCACAGGCGAGGTGCGGGCCGGACAGGACCTGCGCAGTGCCATCGACGACGCCCTAGCTGTCCGCCAGCTCATCAACGGATTGCACACGCGCTATAACAGAGGCGTGGTCGAGCAGGCAGCGATCGCCGGCGCGCTCAACCCGGAGATTTTCACCGACCTCGGCCGCGCCAACGAGACGGCCGAGCGTGTAGCGCGCCGTCTCGATATTATTGCCGAGGATACCGAACGCGGCTGGATCGGCCGCATGTCGACCTCGAACGAGGGCATCGGCGGCTACGTCTTCGAGCGAACGGTGCGCAGCGTCAAGGAGTTCGCACATCTCGACCTGGCGCTGATCAATTCCGCCGACGCACGCCAGCTCGACCGCTATGCGCCGCGCCTGGCGGAAATCTACGGCGAGCCGCCGGTGCTGCGCCGCAAGGATGTCTCGGAAACCATTTCGGGGCCGCTGGCACTGCTCAATGCCGTGTTTGCCACCGGCCGCAAGGGCCTGACCATGCAGCGCTACAAGGGCCTTGGTGAAATGAACGCCGAGCAGCTCTGGGAAACGACGCTCGACCCGAATGTGCGCTCGCTCTTACAGGTCAAGGTCAATGACGCGACTGATGCGGACAGCTTGTTTTCACGGCTGATGGGCGACGAGGTCGAGCCAAGGCGCGAATTCATCCAGGAAAACGCGTTGTCTGTGGCCAATCTGGATATCTGAGCCGCGATCCAGAGCCCGATCGGCAGATATGATGTGCATTGGTGCGCGTCGGCGCACCAATGTTGTCTGCTGCATTGCAATAGAGACCACCACGGATCGCCGGGAACGGAAAGTCTTTCAAGGCATTGTAGTTGATCACAATCGCCGCAGGAGGCATCCATGGGACGTGGCATTTTGCTCTGGCTTCTCGGAGTCCCGATTCCAATCATTATTCTGATCATGCTGTTCGCACGGTAGGGGGCTTCGATGCCGTCAACCCTAACGACTGTCGACGTTTCCGCACCGACGGAATCCTCTTCCCCCGCCGTCAGCTGGGGGCCAATCGTCGCCGGGGCCTTTGCTGCCTCGACACTTACCTTCATTCTGATGCTGCTCGGCTCCGGGCTTGGGCTGAGCATGGTGTCGCCATGGTCCGGCTCGGGTGCGTCAGTCACCACTTTCGCCGTTTCCACCGCCGTCTGGCTGATCGTCGTGCAGTGGCTGTCGTCGGCCCTGGGCGGCTACCTCGCCGGACGCCTGCGCACCAAATGGGTCGGCATCCACACCGATGAAGTCTTCTTCCGCGATACCGCTCACGGCTTCCTGGCCTGGGCGCTGGCGACGCTGCTCGTCGCCGGCGTGCTCGGCACGGCGCTTTCGGCCGCGATAGGTACCGGTGTCCAGGCTGCTTCGACTGTGGCATCGGGCGCGGCAATGGGCGCTTCGGCAGGTGCTGCTGCAAACGCTGGTAGCGCCTCGACTAACGACGCCACATCGTATTTCGTCGATACGCTGTTCCGCCCGGCCGATCCGGCAAGGCTCGCTGCCGCCAATCCGGAGAGCGACGCTGCGGCAACGGCGCAGGCATCGCGCATTCTGATCGCGAGTGCCGCAGCAGGCGAAATATCGGCCGACGACAAGACCTATCTGTCAAGGCTGGTGGCCGCCCGCACAGGCCTGTCCGAAGCGGATGCCACCGCTCGCGTCGATGCGGTAATCGCCAGAGCGCAGGACGCCAAGGTCAAGGCCCAGCAGGCGGCCGACACCGCCAGAAAGGCCGGCGCCACCTTCTCGCTGATTGGCGCGCTGTCGCTGGTCGTCGGGGCCTTCATTGCCAGCGCGGCTGCAGCACTTGGCGGCAGGCAGCGCGACGAAGAGGAAGCGATTTTCCTGACCAATCGTTGATCGGTGACTAAGCGAACTCGGTCCGCTTCGGGAAGATACCCTCGAAGGGGACCTTGCTTTGAACTGCCGGCGCAGCATTGTCGTGCGCTGCCCCCTCGATAGCTCAGTCCCCCAGCTTGCGGCCGAGATCGACCGCATCGCGCAGCACGGCTAGGTGCGAGCGCGGCTGTGCGCCGGCCGGCGCGTTGATCTCGACACCGCTCGCCGCCAGCGACCAGTAGAGCCTGTGCGTGAAGACGCGGCCGCGCGAGCCGCGCAGCTCGACCTGAATGTTTTCCACGCCCGGACCGAAGTTCTCCGTCATCGGCCCGGAAATCGGATCGCCCGTCAGCCAGCCATTGCCCCTGTCGAAAATGTTGGTCCAGCGCGTCGCGGCAAACATCGCGCCATGATGCACGGCCCGCTGCGGCTTGCCCGAATGGCTGCGCCCTTCCTGGTAGAGCATGGTCCCGCCCGCCACCCTGTCGGCGATCGGCGGGCACGCCGAGAACAGCCGCTCGGCGATGTCGCGCCTGAATTCGGCGAGGTTGTAGGTCACCAAAAACTCGCTGTGGGTCAGCGGGCTGCCGAGCGTGACGAAATCGCTGATCTTCCACGGCAGCGGATGATCGGCGTCGCCGACGCGAAGATGCCGGTAGAGCTCCCATTGGCTGCGCCGGAATGCAGGGAGGTCGTCGAGGCTGTCGGGCCAGGCGGAGGCATCGGCGGCCAGCGTCGCCTTGTCGACGGCGTGGATCGCCTTCAGCCTCGCTTTGTCGCGAATGGCTTCCAACTTTCTAGGCCTGAAATCGGCCCACAATATCTGCAACAGATCATAGGCGATGATCGACCCCAGGCTGTGCGAGACCAGCACGATGCGGTCATAGGCGTCGTCCATCATAAGACGCTTCAGCAGCTTGAGGCCACGCTCGCGGACCAGGGCGCGCTTCTCGACCGTTGCCGCTTCGGCCCGGACATAGGCGGCGACATCGCCGAAATAGGGCAGGCCAAACTGGTCCACCGACCAGATGACGAATGATGCCACGACGGTGACAAGCGCGCCGGTCGTCCACGAGATGTAGCCTTGCCAGGCCGACGTTGCGAGCGCCAGCGCCGCGCCGAGGACGACGATGGTGGCCAAAAGCGTGACGGCGTAGAGTTTGCGCACATCGTGCGGAATATCGGCGGGCTTGCGCCAGAGCAGGGTCGCCACCCAGGCAGCAAGGCGGCTCCGGGTCGTGCCCTGGGTGATGTCGGCCCAGTAAAGCTCGTAGAAATCGGTGCGGCGGCCATCGACATCATAGGGCGTAGTGATCCGGCGGAGTTCGTGCGAATTGGTCCGGCTGTCGGGCGTGATCCAGCTCTGGTTGATCTTCGCACCCATCGGGTCGGCCGGATCGGCGACATGGGCATAGAACGGAGCACGGGCCGGATCGTGGCTCCATACGGCCTGGACAAACCCCCTCAACGTGTCCATGGGCCGCTGTTCGCCCATGCCGTGCACGACCACCACCGCCTGGCCGCGCTTGCGTGGCGCCTTCTCTGCTGCGGTCAGATCGGCGGCCGGCGATGCAGCAGAACCAGAGTCGGGCACCAGCACCTCCACGATGACGCCGTTAGCAAGACGACGGGTCGGCATCGTATCTTCAGAACCGGTAACAGCCAAGAAAAAGCCCGGCGCGGAGCCGGGCTGTATTCGACGATCGGCACTGAGTTGGCAACGACGCCGTTTCAGTGATCCATCGCCTTGACGATCTCCTCGGTCATCTTCTTGGCGTCGCCGAGCAGCATCATGGTGCCGTCCTTGTAGAACAGCGTGTTGTCGATGCCAGCGTAGCCGGAGCCGAGCGAGCGCTTGACGAACAGGCAGGTGCGGGCCTTGTCGACGTCGAGGATCGGCATGCCATAGATAGGTGAGGACTTGTCGTCACGAGCCGAGGGATTGGTGACGTCGTTGGCGCCGATGACATAGGCGACGTCGGCCTGCGCGAACTCAGAGTTGATGTCCTCCAGTTCGAACACTTCGTCATAAGGCACGTTGGCTTCGGCCAGGAGCACATTCATGTGGCCGGGCATGCGGCCGGCCACCGGATGGATGGCGTATTTGACGTCGACGCCGTTGGCCTTGAGCTTGTCGGCCATTTCGCGCAGCGCGTGCTGCGCCTGGGCGACGGCCATGCCGTAGCCCGGCACGATGATGACCTTTTGCGCATTCATCATCAGATAGGCGGCGTCCTCGGCCGAGCCCTGCTTGACCGTGCGCTCGATGCCGTCGTTGGCAATGGCTGATATCTCGCCGCCGAAGCCGCCGAGGATGACCGAGATGAAGCTCCGGTTCATGCCTTTGCACATGATGTAGGACAGGATGGCGCCCGACGAGCCGACCAGCGCACCGGTGATGATCAGCGCCAGATTGCCGAGCGTGAAACCGAGTGCCGCCGCGGCCCAGCCCGAATAGGAATTCAGCATCGACACGACCACCGGCATATCGGCGCCACCAATCGGGATGATGAGCAGGATGCCGAGCACCAGCGAGGCGGCAACGATCAGCCAGAACACCAACTTGGACTCGGTGGTGACGAGCAGCACGATCAGCACGATCAGCGCAATGCCCAGGGCCGCGTTGATGAAGTGGCGGCCACCGATCATGATCGGCTTGCCCGACATGCGGCCGTCGAGCTTCAAGAAGGCGATGACCGAGCCGGTGAAGGTGATGGCACCTATGGCAACGCCGAGGCTCATCTCGATCAGTGCCTGGGCATGAATATCGGCGACGGTGCCGATGCCGAAGCTTTCCGGTGCATAGATGGCGGCGGCCGCCACCATGACCGCGGCAAGACCAACCAGCGAGTGGAAGGCCGCGACCAGCTGCGGCATCGAGGTCATGGCAATGCGCCGTGCCGTGACCGCGCCGACCGAGCCGCCGATCAGCAGCCCGAGCACGATCAGCGCGAAGCGGCCGGCGGAAGGGGTGGCCAGCGCCAGCGTCGTGGCGATGGCGATGCCCATGCCGATCATGCCGTACATATTGCCCTGGCGGCTCGTGGTCGGGTGCGACAGGCCGCGCAATGCCAGGATGAACAGGATGCCGGAGACCAGATAGAGGAAGGAGGCGAAGTTGGCGTTCATAGCGGCCTACTTTTCCTTCTTCTTGTACATAGCCAGCATGCGCTGGGTGACGAGGAAGCCGCCGAAGATGTTGACCGATACAAGCATCAGCGCAACGAAGCCGAAGCCGGTGGCGACGCCCGAGGCCGAGATGCCGACGGCCAGCAGCGCGCCGACCACGATAACCGACGAAATGGCGTTGGTGACCGCCATCAATGGCGTATGCAGCGCCGGCGTCACCGACCAGACGACGTAGTAGCCGACGAAGATCGCCAGGACAAAAATGGCGAAGCGGAAGACGAAGGGATCGATGGCGCCGCCTGACAGCGCGTGCGCGGCGTCGCCGGTCGCCTCAGTGCCGGGAGCGACGGCAAGGTTCTGCACGGCGAGCCGCACGGCAGCTGTGGCCTGGTCGAGCTGGTCGAGGGCTTTCTGCAGGGTCTGATCCATCACGCGATCCCTCCGGTGGTCTTGGGCTTCCTCGAAGCGGCCGGCCTCTTCGCAGCCGGCTTCGCCGAAGCCTCGGCAACCATCGTCCTGGCCGGAATGGCCGGCGGTTCGACATGTTGGCCCTTTGACGGCTCCTGCTCAGCCCTGACGAAGGCGGGATGCACGACCTTGCCGGCATCGGTCAGCATGGTTGCCTTGACCAGTTCGTCGTCGCGGTTGATGGCAAGCGTCTTCGTCGCCTTGTCGACCAGCGTCTCGAGGAAGGCATAGAGGTTTCTCGCATAAAGCAGCGAGGCGGATGCCGCGACGCGGCCCGGCACGTTAAGGTGGCCGACGATCTTTACCCCGTTGGCCGTGGTCACCACCTTGCCGGCTTCGGCGCCCTCGACATTGCCGCCGCGCTCGACCGCAAGGTCGACGATCACCGAGCCCGGCTTCATCGAGGCGACCATCGCCGCCGAAACCAGCTTCGGCGCCGGTCGGCCGGGGATTAGCGCCGTGGTGATGACGATATCCTGCTTGGCGATGTGCTCGGCGGTCAACGCCGCCTGCTTGGCCTGGTACTCCTTCGACATTTCCTTGGCGTAGCCGCCGGCCGTCTCGGCCGCCTTGAACTCCTCGTCCTCGACGGCCAGGAATTTTGCGCCGAGCGAGGCAACCTGCTCCTTGGCGGCCGGGCGTACATCGGTGGCGGTGACCACGGCACCGAGGCGACGCGCGGTGGCGATGGCCTGCAGACCGGCGACCCCGACGCCCATGACGAACGCCTTCGCAGCCGGTACGGTGCCCGCCGCCGTCATCATCATCGGCAACGCCCGGTCATATTCGGCAGCCGCATCGATCACCGCCTGATAGCCGGCGAGGTTGGCCTGGCTGGATAGAACGTCCATCGACTGGGCGCGGGTGATGCGCGGCATGAACTCCATGGAGAAGGCAGTAATACCGGCCCTGGCAAGGGCTGCGACGGCAGCATCGTTGCCGTAGGGATCCATGATCGCGATGACAGCGGCGCCGGACTTGTAGCCCTTCAGCTCGGCGTCCGTGGGGCGGCGCACCTTCAGCACCACATCGGCCCTGGCTGCATCGCCGGCCTTGCCGATCGTGGCACCGACCCTGGCGAACTCCTCGTCGGGAATGCGCGACGCCGTGCCGGCGCCGGTTTCGACAATCACGTCTAAACCCAGTGCCGCCAGCCGCTTCACCGTGTCGGGCGAGGCCCCGACGCGCGGCTCGTTCGCATCGAGCTCACGAGGGATGAAAACCGTCTGTCCCACCGCATGATCCTTTCGGCCGAAACCCGTTACCGCAAGACGCCGGCCGGCCCCCGGCGGCGTCCTCGACAAAAAATTGGAGGAGTTATCGGAGAATAAAGGCGCCGACGGCCAGGATCAGAACGAACAGTATAGTTCCTGAGAAGAAGCCTCCCGCAAAAAAGCCGAAAGCCATTGCCAGAAGCACGGCGAGGCAAAAGAGCGATCCGTATTTCGCGAGCCTGAGGAAGCCGGCATAGGTGCGGTCGTGCTCGGCATAGTCCATCTTCGCGCCCAGTTCGACAGGACCGGTCGGCGTGTGTTCAGCCATAGGAATACCCCTTCGAAGACATCTTTCAGGCACATAGCGAAAAGCCGCGTTAAGGGCAATGGCGCTATTGCCGCATCGCCGCAGCCAACAATCTCAAGCAAAACTTGAAATCGCTGCGCGGAGCGCGGTACCAATCCCAAAGGATGGCAGGTCCGCCATTGCCGATGTCGTTAGCCGGCGAGATGCGGGAACAGCCCGAGCAGGCCGACAACGATCAGATAAAGGGCGACGATATAGTTGAGCAGCCGCGGCATCACCAGGATCAGCACGCCTGCAATCAGCGAGATAAGCGGGGTAAGGGCGAGCGTCGAAATGGTCATATCGGTTCCTTTGATCGGATCGCTGTCGAAGCGATGCGTGGCGGATGTCGGCCATGCCAACCTACCACCAGCACCCTTGCCCAGAACGCCAACGTGACCGGAAAGCTCCATGGGCTCGTTCAGGCGGCTTCGCGAAAATACTTGGCGGTGGGCAGGATGGTCAGTGGGGCGAGTTCGCCGGCACTGGGCGTATCGAACAACATGCGCTGCTCCATCGGCGTCGAACGGAAGAACGGAAAGCGCGACAGCGACCGTTCGCGAATAGCGCCAACATCAGCACGGTAGAGCACGACCTTGTTGTAGACGCCAGGATAGGCACGCGGCTCACTGATCTTCTCGGCGTAGTAGATCCGCTTGTAAAAGCCGGCGTGATCCTCGCGGATGGTCGAAAGGCAATAGGGCGCGTTGAAGTGAAAGCATGCCATACCGGCGAGCCGCAGCGTGAGATAAGGTATCTGCGGATACACGCGTGACCATTCCGGGTCGGAGGCGAACCGACTGGGGCAGACGAAGCTCATGCCCTCCCTCAGCATCGGCATGACGATATCACCGAAAGCCTTGGTGGAAGGCGATCTTGGCGTCGACAGCGTGACGTGATGAATACGCAGCGTGCTGACGAGTTCCTGGTCGATGTAGACACCGAACCGGAAGACGTTAGGCGCCTCGTCGAGTTCGTCGTGAATGGTGTGGTTCTCGTTATCGGGAACCATATCGTTGGAACGGTACGACTTGTAGCGTAGGCGATAGATGTCCTCGAGATCCTCGCCCTTGTCGCAACGGCGATATTCCGTCCGTTCCAGCATCGCCGAAACATTCCTGGCGAAGCTGGACATTTCGGGCGCACTTTCCCCACCAGCGCCCGCCGCATGGCCGAGCGAACTCAACTGGGCACACATGAACTCTATTCCCCGCGATTACCGCCACCAGCCGACACTACGGACGGGTCATGAGATGTAAAGATGAAAATAAGTAGGAGCTCGTTTACCGCTCGTTAAGGTTAACAATTAATAAAATTATACTAAAATACGTGGTTTTCTCAGCGCAAAATCAGCGCCGCGGCGCCTTCCTTGCGGTCTGGATATCCTTGGCGAAGGGCCAGACGGTGCTCGACATCGTCTCGATGCCGGACGCGCTGAGTGCCGATCCGAACAGAAAGCCCTGGACCATGTCGGGCTTGACCTGCAGGGCCAATATCTTGAGCTGTTCGAAAGTCTCGACGCCTTCAACGGTGACCGAAAGTCCCAGCGGCCGCGACAGGTTGACGATGCCCTTGAGCAATTCGAGCGACCGTCTGTTCTGAGTGACATCCATCAGGAACGAGCGGTCGATCTTGATCTTGTCGAGCGGCAGTTTATGGAGATAGCTCAGGCTCGAATAGCCGGTGCCGAAATCGTCGAGCGCAATACGCACGCCGAGCCGCTTCAATTCCTCGATATATTGGCGTGTCAGCGACTTGTCGTCGAGCAGCGCCGTCTCGGTGACCTCGATCTCGAGGCGGTCGGCCGGCAGACCGGAACCGGCCAGCGCATCGCGAACCTTCTGGATGACATCACGATTGCGGAAATCCTTGGCCGAGAGATTGACCGACACGCTGGTCTGGGCCGGCCATTTGGCGCATTCCGTGCAGGCCGCATGCAGGACGAAGGTGCTGATTTCGGAAATGATGCCCATTTCCTCGGCCAGAGGAATGAAGATACCGGGAGAGATCGGCCCGAGATCGGGATGATCCCAGCGGCACAGCGCCTCGCAACTGGCGATACGCATCGTGCTCATCGCCACGATCGGCTGATAGACAACCCGCAATTCGTTGTTTTCCACAGCGCTGCGCAGGTCCGCCTTCATCAGCTGACGGCTGCGGAACGCAGCGTCCATGGAGGCCTCGAACAGCCGCCAGCCGTTCTTGCCAAGCTCCTTTGCCTTGTAGAGTGCAAGGTCCGCCTTGACGATCATGGCATCGACGTCGGTATCCTTGACCCGCGAGAGCGCCGCACCTCCGCTGGCCTGGATGCGCAATCCGTGGCCGGCGACATCGACCTCGCCCTGTAGATTGACAAAGATCTCATCAACCTGGCCGGTCAGATGGCTTTCATCTTCGATGCGTTCGAAGAAGATCATGAACTCGTCGCCGCCGAAGCGGCTGACGGTGATACCTGGGCCGGCAATTGCCGCCAGCCGCTCAGCAACGGCGTAAATCAATCCGTCGCCGACCGGATGACCAAGCGTGTCGTTGACGCTCTTGAAATCATCGAGGTCGAGGACGACCAGTCCGCAGAGACGGTCTGGATCTCCCGAGGCCATGGCTTCCACCACCAGTTCATGGAAATACGCGCGGTTGGGCAGGCCGGTGAGACTGTCGTAACGGGCCATGAAGCGTATTTTGTCCTCGGCCTCGACGCGGGCGGTCACATCCTCGAAAGTGACGACGCCCAGTTCCTGGCTGCCTTCCCGGGCAGAAAATTCATAGTGCTGGCCGTTGGCTAGCGAGACCAGAACCTTGCGGTCGCGGCCCTCGCGCAGGGCGCGCGTCAGTTGGGCTTCGATGTAGCGGCAATCCTTCGGCGCCAGCATGCCGCCGGCAACGCCGCGCATCAGCAGACCGTGGATCGAGCGTCCGAGCAAGGCATCGGGCGATTTGAGCGACATCAGGTGCGCGGCTTCGGCATTGGCCACCGCTACCCGGCCGTCCGGACCGAGCATGACAAGACCATGCGACATGGTGTTGAGGGCGCGGTTGAAACGCTGTGCGATGCGGTTCGCCTTTTTTTCCTCCGAGACGGCGGCAAAAAGCACGTCGCGGACCGTGTCGGCGAATTTGCGAATCGCAAACAGGAATGGCGCGGACAGGAGCCCGAGAAGGATGTGGTAGATATCGCCACGTAAAAGGAACCCCAACGAGATCGGCCACGTCAAGGCAAGCGTCAGGATGGTGACCATGCGCGGGGAGCCATAGTTGCGCCCGGCAATGGAGGTGGCCGTGGCCAGAGTCAGGCAGACGGAGGCGATCTCAGCGAAACTGTCGCGCGCAAAATAGATGCCAAGCAGGCAGAAGGCGCCAAGCGTGAGCCCGTGCAAGGAGCCATAGAGGATGTAGTCGTTCTCGCGCTTGTGCGCCTCTTCCCAGGTCGTCGGCGGGGGCAAGCTGTTGTATTTGCGGAAGTTTCTCATGCGGAAGATACCGACGAGAACCATCGCGATCGCGACAAGCAGATAAAGCGGGTCGCCGCTTTTCCACCAGACAAGGCCGATCAGGAAGGTCTGCGCGACAATGCCGATCGAAAGCGTCACGCCGTCGCGAAACAGAGTTTCCACGAACGGAATGTAAACGTCGACCGGAATCTCGTTTTTTCGTCTCAGATTCACGCCTGGATCCCAACCCTGGGAACCCAGCAGTGTCACATTGGCCTTAAGAAAGCTTTAGAGCGGCGGTTCGAGCCCTGCCGGCGTCCATCGCTGACGTTGCGGAAACAGGGAAACTACAGTTCAGGTAAACAAGGCGTATCACGGTGCTAAATCATTCGGCGGCTTGAAGCTGCGGCCGCAGCGGCGCCGTCGAAAGGCGGTCGAGCAGGCGCTGGCGTTCGCCGGCGGCTTTTTCGGCACTGGCCTGCTTGACGTGGCCAAAGCCGCGGATGAGCGCCGGCACCGAGACAAGCGCGGCAGCGGCCTTGATGTTGCCCGGCGCCAGCGCGCCGGCGACAAGCTCCAGGTCGGCTTCATAGAGGGCAAGAAGCTGCCGCTCCATGCGCCTCTCGGTGCTGTAGCCGAACAGGTCGAAAGCAGTACCGCGCAGCCCCTTCATCGCCGCCAGCAGGCGGAACCCGTTCATCATCCACGGACCAAAGCTCGATTTCCTCGGGCTGCCGTCACTGCCGCGCCTGCCCATGATCGGCGGTGCGAGATGGAATTCGAGCTTGTCGTAGCTCTGGAACTGCTTTGCGAGCTCTGCGGCAAAGGAGCCGTCCGTATAAAGCCGCGCCACCTCGTATTCGTCCTTGATCGCCATCAGCTTGAACAGGTTCTTTGCGGCAGCCTCGGTCACCACGGTCGAACCGGGCACAGCATTGGTTTCGGCCTTGCGCAGCGTCGCCAGTCTGTCGGCATAGCGCTTGCCATAGGCGGCGTTCTGATAGGCGGTCAGGAAGGCGACGCGGCGAGCAATTATATCGTCCAGCGTCTCGGCGGTGGCGGCATGCTGCGTGGCCTTGCCCGGCTGGGCGAGAAGGCTGCGGACGAAATTCGGCTGGTGGGCGGCGCGGCGGCCCCAGCGAAATGCTGCGACATTCATCGCTACCGCCTCGCCGTTGAGCTCGATCGCCTTCTCGACCGCCTCCGCCGACAGCGGCAAGCCGCCGTGCTGGAAGGCGAAGCCGAGCATGAACATGTTGGCGCCAAGCGAGCTGCCGAACAGCGCGGTGGCGGTGCGGGTGGCGTCGAAGAAATGCGCCCTGTCGTCGCCCGCGGCAGTTCTTATCGCTTTCTTCAGCCGCTCGACGGGCAGCGTGAAATCGGCCGAACGGGCGAACTCGCCCGGCATGATCTCGGCGGTATTGGCGAGGAAGATGGTATGGCCTTCGCGCACCGCGGCCAGCACCTTCTTGGCACCCGAAACGACGAGATCGCAGCCGAGCACGAGGTCGGCCTTGCCGGCCGATACGCGAATGGCGTGGATGTCGTCCGGCGTGCGGGCGATGCGGACATGGGTGAACACGGAGCCGCCCTTCTGGGCGAGGCCGGCCATGTCGATCATGCCGCAGCCCTTGCCTTCCAGGTGCGCGGCCATGCCGAGCACTGCACCTATGGTGACGACGCCGGTACCGCCGACACCGTCTATGATCGCCGCCCAGCCTTGTTCACCGAGCGTAAATTGCGCCGGCGCCGGCACCCCCGCGAGCGGGTCGGCCGCGCCGGCTATGCCTTCAGCTTTCCTGATTTTGGCGCCGTGGACGGTGACGAAGGAGGGGCAGAAACCGTTGACGCAAGAGAAGTCCTTGTTGCAGCTCGACTGGTCGATCTTGCGCTTGCGGCCGAATTCGGTCTCGACCGGCTGGATCGAGACGCAATTCGACTGCACGCCGCAATCGCCGCAGCCTTCGCAGACCAGTTCGTTGATGAAGATGCGCTTGTCGGGATCGGGGAAGGTGCCGCGCTTGCGCCGACGGCGCTTCTCGGCGGCGCAGGTCTGGTCGTAGAGCAGCACCGAGACGCCTTTGACCGAACGCAACTCGCGCTGGACGAGATCGAGATCGTCGCGGTGGTGGATGGTGGCGCCGGCCGGAAATTCCACCTTGCCGGTATATTTGTCCGGCTCGTCGGTGACGATGGCGATGCGCTCGACGCCCTCGGCGCGCACCTGCCTGGCGATCATGTCCACCGTCAGGCCGCCCTCGTGCGGCTGCCCGCCCGTCATCGCGACGGCGTCATTGTAGAGGATCTTGTAGGTGATGTTGGCGTCGGTCGACAGCGCGAAGCGGATCGCCAGCACACCCGAGTGGTTGTAGGTGCCATCGCCCAGATTCTGGAAGATGTGCTCGCGCTTCGAGAACGGCGCCTGGCCGACCCACTGCGCGCCCTCGCCGCCCATGGCGGTGAAGCCTACGGTGTTGCGGTCCATCCATAACGCCATGAAATGACAACCGATTCCGGCGGCGGCGAGCGAGCCGTCCGGCACCTTGGTCGAGGAATTATGCGGGCAGCCGGAGCAGAAGAAGGGCGTGCGCGAGGCGATGTCTGACGTGTCGGCCAGCATCGCCTGGAACTGGCGCAACTTCGCCACCCGCGCAGCGATTTCTTCCGACGGGCCGATCGTTCGCAAAATCCTCTCGCCGAGCGCGATGGCAATATCGTTGGGGTCGAGCGCGCCCTTGGCCGGGAACAGCCAGTCGCCGCGTTCGTCTCTCTTGCCGACGATGACCGGCTGCGTCGCGGTGCCGTAAAGGTTCTCGCGCAGTTGCACCTCGATAAGCGAGCGTTTCTCCTCGACGACGACGATGGTATCGAGGCCGCGAGCAAAGTCGGCGATGTGCTGCAGGTCGAGCGGCCACGGGCAGCCGACCTTGAAAAGCCTGATACCGATACGACTGGCGGCCGCTTCGTCGATGCCGATGTCTTCCAGTGCCTGGCGAACGTCGAGATAACTTTTGCCGATGGTGACGATGCCAAGCTTCGGGCTGCTGCCGCCCGAATAGACGATCCGGTTCAGCCCATTGGCGTGGATGAAGGCCGAAGCGGCGGCGCGCTTGTATTCATGCAACCGCTCTTCCTGACCGAGCATATCGATATCGTTACGGATGTTGAGGCCGCCGGGCGGCATGTCGAAGTCCGGGATGACGATATCTAGCCGGTCGAGCGCGGCATCGACCGAGGCCGTCGATTCGATGTTGTCCTTGACGCATTTCATCGCCGCCCAAGTGCCGGCAAAGCGGGACATGGCAAAGCCGTAGAGGCCGTAGTCGATGATCTCCTGGACGCCGGCCGGATTGAGGATCGGCACCATGGTGTCGACGAACAGGAACTCGGTGGCATGCGCGTTGGTTGAGGATTCGGCCATGTGGTCGTCACCCATCAGGGCCAGCACGCCGCCATGTTTCGACGAACCGGCGAGATTGGCGTGGCGGAACACGTCGCCGGAGCGGTCGACGCCCGGACCCTTGCCGTACCAGACCGAAAAAACGCCGTCATGGGTGCCCTCGCCCAGCAATTCGGCCTGCTGCGAGCCCCAGCAGGCGGTGGCGGCGAGCTCCTCGTTGAGACCGGGCTGGAAGACGATGTCCGACTGCGCGAGCTGGTTCCTGGCCTTCCACAGCTGCATGTCGAGGCCGCCGAGCGGCGAGCCGCGATAACCGGAGACGAAACCGGCGGTGTTCAGGCCAGCCCGGCGGTCACGCTCGCGCTGCATCAGAAGCATGCGGATGACTGCTTGGGCACCCGACAGGAAGATGCGCTCCTTTGCCAGGTCGAACTTGTCGTCGAGCGCGACATTGTGCAGCGTCATCAGGCATTTCCTGTGCGGAGGCCGCGCCTGGAGGTGCGCGGCCAACGTCGGAGTCGAGTGCCCACAGTCTTTCTTCCCTTGCCGGGGAGGTCAAACAAAATCGAAGGTGCCAGGCGGTCCGCAACAAACGATCCGTGCGCGGCCGTGTGGCGCCACGAAACGCCTGTCGGGGAGGATGGCCGAGCACGAAAATTCCGGCGGCGGTCGGTGCCGCTGGTGACGCATCATGCAGCCTTTGGGCAACTGGGCTTCGGTTCGCCGGGCAGCTTGCCGTCGACATGGCCGGCCAGGTCCTTGTTGAGCTCGTAGACTGGCCCGACCACCAGAGGCCGATCGGGCAGGACCGACTGGTCGAGCGAGGACGTCAGAGTGGTCTCGAAACTCTGCAGCAACTTGCCGCTGGAATCCTCGATGCGGATCGACACCGCATAGGGCTTGTCCTTGACGACACAAGTGAGTGGCGGACTGGTGAGCGTCACATGCGGCAGCTTCGGCCATATTTTCTGGGTGACGATGATCGGATCACCACCGGCCGGGTTCTGGAAGGAGACCACGGCGACCTGTCCCTCACCCACCGGCCGCAGCGGATTGAGGGTGATGACATAGGTGGCGATACCCAGCCGGTAATTGAACTCGAACAGCTTCCCGGAAATGGCGAACAGCTGGTCCTTGCCGGAATCACGGCAGGCGCCGAGCGCGGCCGCCGCGAACAACGCCGCGACGACAATCATCGCGCGCGAGAATCTTTTAGACATTGGTGACCTCCCTGGCCGCGGTCCGGCGGCGATAGTATCGGTTTGCCTTCTGTCGGTTGCCGCACACCGCCATGTCGCACCAGAGGCGGCTGGAATTGCGGCTTCGGTCGACAAACAGCCAGCTGCAGTTGGGACATATCCTCAGCCTGGCGATTGTGTCGCCGCGCAGCAGCGACAGCGCCGAGACCGCGAGCGCCGCCTCGAAGGCAATCGGCGTTGCCGGGTCGCCGAACGGTTTTCCGGGCGTGCCGATTTCGGTGCGGCTATGGGCGAGGCCATCGGCGCAGGCTTCCAGGAATTTCGGCATATCGCCGGTCGCGATCGCATCTTTCGACACCGCGCCGCGAAATAGCCGATCGGTCGTCTCCCGGATCGACAGCACCACCGGTGCGATCTTTTCAGGCGCCGGCGCCACGAGCCGCCTGCCGCCGAGCTCGGCGGCGCGAAAGCCGCTCGCCGCTTCGGCAAAGCGGGCGATCTCGGCCGGATCGTCGAAACGGTCGAAGGTTTTCTCCGGATCGTTCCGCAAAACTACGGTATTCGCCGTGTCGAGCGCAAGCATGCCACCGGTGAAGCGGTGCGGAGTCCAGGATACTGTCATACGGCGAAATCTAACCGATAAATCGCGTTTGACAAGTTAGATTCCGGGTGCAACGCTCCTCACTGAGTGATCGCCGTATTGAGAATGTCGTTCGTCCCAAACCTCTGCCCCGATTGCGGGGCATGCATCGAGGGTCTTGCATGCTCTATTTCTTCCAGCAGGTTCTGAACGGCCTGCATTCGGGCGCGCTCTACGCATTGCTTGCCTTCGGCTACGTGCTGACCAACGGCATCCTGCACCGCACCAATCTTGCCTATGGCGCGCTGTTCGCATTTTGCGGGCATACGATGATCCTCACCGCGGCGTTCGGCTATCAGGCGCTGTGGCTGACGCTGTTTGCATCGGTCGCGCTCGGCGTAGCGGCGGCATTCCTTTATGCGGCGCTGCTCAGCCATGTCCTGTCGCGAAGCATCTTCGAACCGCTGGCCGACCGCTCGCCCAACGCCATCGTGGTGACGACACTCGGCATATTGCTGGTCTTGTCGGAAGCCAGCCGCATCGCCGCCGATACCCATGACCTATGGTTGCCGCCAATGCTGGCCCAGACCATCGTCTTCGCGCAGAATGCCAGCTTCAAGGCGACGTTGACGCTGATCCAATTGCTCGATTGCGCCGCCGTGCTGGCGGCTATTGCGCTGGCTGCGTGGGGGTTCACACATTCCAGCTTCGGCCGAAGCTGGCGTGCCGTATCCGACGATCCCAAGGCCGCTGCGATGTGCGGTGTCGATGTCCGCGCGGTGTTTCGGCGTGCGGTGCTATTCGGCGGCCTTTGCGCGGCACTGGCTGGCGTGCTCGCCGCCTTCTACTACGGTAACATCAGCTTCGGCACAGGGTTGGTCTACGGGTTGAAAATCCTGTTCGTGACCGCAGTGGGCGGCTATCTTTCGCCTTTGCGGGCGGCACTGGGCGCCGCCGCTTTCGGCATGGCCGAATCGCTATGGGCCGGCTATTTCCCGCTCGAATGGCGGGACGGCTGGATGTACCTGTTCCTCGTCGCCATGCTTGTGCTGATCGGCGCCGGCCGCGACCAACAGAAGATCGCCTGAGCCGCATCCGACTTTGGTTGGATGAAAGAGCAGCGTGTCCTTGGAGATGCATAGGACGCGGCAGCATTTTGCCGGGCATCACCTCACAACCGTGTTTATGCGGGCTGTCCCATGTTGACCCGCCGAACCACGCACTGCATACCGTTGGTCCACAGCGATGCGACGGACACGGAACCGCCGCGCTCTGACACAAGGGAGGAATGCATGGCAGGGCTTCTCGCTCTTTCCAGAGCCATTGATCGTTTGAACGAATTCATCGGCAAATGGGTTTCGTGGTTGATCCTGCTGGCAATCCTGGTAAGCGCCGCCAACGCCGTCATCCGCAAGGTGTTCGACATGTCCTCGAACGCCTGGCTGGAATTGCAATGGTATCTGTTCGGCGCCGCCTTCATGCTGGCCGCCGCCTACACGCTGAAGCAGAACGACCATATCCGCATCGATATCGTCTACGGCATGTTCTCGCGCCGCGTGCAGCACTGGATCGACCTTTTCGGTCACGTCTTCTTCCTGATGCCGTTCGTGACGCTGATGGTGGTCTATTTCGTTCCCTATGTGTCGCTGTCGTATCGCAGCGGCGAGATGTCGAACAATTCCGGCGGGCTGATCATCTGGCCGGCGAAGGCGATCCTGCTGGTCGGCTTTTTTCTGCTCGCGCTGCAGGGCATTTCCGAAATCATCAAGAAAATCGCCATCATGCGTGGTCAGATGGACGATCCCACTCCGTTCATATCGGTGCATGAGCAGGCCGAGCTAGAGGCCAAGGCGCTCGTCGAAGAGGTGCGCTCGTGATCGAGTTCATCGCCCAGAACATGGCGCCGATCATGTTCGCCTCGCTGGTCGTCTTCCTGCTGATCGGCTACCCCGTCGCTTTCTCGCTCGCCGCCAACGGCCTGATGTTCTTCTTCATCGGCGTGCTGCTGTCGCCCTATTCGGGCGGCTCGATCAATCTCGCCTGGCCGTTGCTGCACGCGTTGCCGGATAATTTCTATGGCAGCCGGGTG
Organism: Mesorhizobium sp. ISC25; assembly: GCF_042295465.1. Taxonomy (NCBI): domain Bacteria; kingdom Pseudomonadati; phylum Pseudomonadota; class Alphaproteobacteria; order Hyphomicrobiales; family Phyllobacteriaceae; genus Mesorhizobium; species Mesorhizobium sp. ISC25. The sequence continues at coordinate 3,887,458 of NZ_CP135441.1, forward strand.
ATGTCGAACGATACGCTGCTGGCGATCCCGTTCTTCACCTTCATGGGCATCGTGCTCGAACGATCCGGCATGGCCGAAGACCTGCTCGACACGATCGGCCAGTTGTTCGGACCGGTCCGTGGTGGCCTGGCCTATGCCGTGATTTTCGTCGGCGCGCTGCTGGCCGCGACGACCGGCGTGGTGGCAGCTTCCGTCATCGCCATGGGTCTGATTTCGCTGCCGATCATGCTGCGCTACGGCTACGACCGGCGGCTGGCATCCGGCGTCATTGCCGCGTCCGGGACGCTTGCCCAGATCATCCCGCCGTCACTGGTGCTGATCGTCCTGGCCGACCAGCTCGGCCGCTCAGTCGGCGATATGTACAAGGGAGCGCTGATCCCCGGGCTCATTTTGACCGGCATCTACATGCTCTACATCCTGCTTATGTCGATCTTCCGGCCGAAGTCGATGCCGGCCCTGCCGCTGGAGGCCCGCACGCTCGGCCACGGCGTGCTGTCGCTGCTGGCGGCCTTGCTGGCGGCGGTGGTGGTTTCCTATGCGGCGTATCGCTACCTCGCCCCGAACCATGGCGGCAACGCCGATATCCTCGGCGCCAGTATTGGCGTCATCTTCATCTATGTCGTGGCGATCGTCGACCAGCGCCTGAAGATCAACCTGATGTCCAGGCTGGCGCAGCAGGTGATCATCGTGCTGATCCCGCCACTGGCGCTGATCTTCCTGGTGCTGGGCACCATCTTCCTCGGCATCGCCACGCCGACGGAAGGCGGCGCCATGGGCGCCGTCGGCGCGCTGGCGATGGCGGCGATGAAGGGGCGGCTCTCGCTCGACGTGATCAAGCAGGCGCTGGCCTCGACAACCAGGCTGTCGTCCTTCGTCCTGTTCATCCTGATCGGCGCGCGGGTGTTCTCGCTGACCTTTTACGGCGTCAATGGCCACATCTGGGTCGAGCACCTGTTGACGTCGTTGCCGGGCGGTGAAGTCGGTTTCCTGATTGGCGTCAATATCCTCGTCTTCGTGCTCGCCTTCTTCCTGGACTTTTTCGAGCTTGCCTTCATCATCGTGCCGCTTTTGGCGCCAGCGGCTGACAAGCTCGGCATCGACCTGATCTGGTTCGGCGTGCTTTTGGGCGTCAACATGCAGACCTCCTTCATGCATCCGCCCTTCGGCTTCGCGCTGTTTTATCTGCGCTCGGTCGCCGCGCGCGTGCCCTATCTCGACCGGCTCAGCGGCAAGCAGATCGCGCCGGTCACCACAGGACAGATCTATTGGGGCGCGGTGCCCTTCGTCTGCATCCAGGTGATCATGATCGGCCTGACCATCGCCTTCCCGCAGATGGTGATGCACTATAAAGGCACCGTCGTCGATCCGGGCACCATCAACTACCAGGTGCCTGAAACGCCTGGCATCGGCTTGTCGCCGCTTGGCACGCCGCCGGCCAACGGCGGCACTGCCCCGGCCTCACCTTCCACACCGGATTTGTCGCAGCCGCCGAGCTTCGACGAAAAGCCGCCCGCGAAACCGATGGCACCGGCAATCGATCTGTCGCAACCACCGAGTTTCAACTGAGGAAGGCCCGGTAGCCATGAAGGCGGTGCGGTTGGAGCGAGTGGGTGGCCTCGCTGTGTGCGAGGTCGAGAAACCGACCGCCGGGCCGGACGATCTGTTGGTGCGCATCGAGGCGTGCGGCGTCTGCGGCACCGACAGGCATCTTTTCCATGGTGAATTCCCGTGCACGCCGCCGGTGACGCTCGGGCATGAATTCTCCGGCATCGTCGAGGCGATCGGACCTGCCGTATCCGGCTTTTCCGTCGGCGACCGCGTCACCGGCGATCCCAACATTGCCTGTGGCCGATGCGAGCATTGCCAGACCGGCCGGGTCAATCTCTGCGGCAATCTACGCGCCATCGGCATCCATCGCGATGGCGGCTTTGCCGAATATCTTGCCTTGCCACAGAAACAGGCCTTCGTCTTGCCAGGCGATCTGAAGCCGACGCATGGTGCTTTCTGTGAGCCGCTCGGTTGCTGCCTGCATGGCGTGGACCTTGCCGCGATCAAACCAGGCTCGTCGGTCGCGGTGCTTGGCGGCGGCGTGATTGGCCTGCTCACCGTTCAGCTGGCAAAGCTCGCTGGTGCGACGACGATCATCCTGTCGACGCGTCAGGCCTCGCGGCGGGCTCTCGCCGAGGAACTGGGCGCAACGGCGACGGTCGATCCCAGTGCTTCCGACGTCACCGACGCGATCGTCGGCCGGTCGGGTTTGATGCCGGGCGGCGTCGACGTGGTGTTCGAATGCGCCGGCGTGAAAGACACCGTCGAGCAGGCGATGCGGCTGGCGAAGGCGGGCGGCACAATTGTCGTCGTCGGCGTTATGCCGCAAGGCATGAAAGCGGCGTTCGAACCGTTCGACCTGCTGTTCCGCGAGTTGAAGGTCCTGGGCTCCTTCCTCAATCCCTTTACCCATCGCCGGGCCGCCGATCTTATCGCCTCGGGGGCGATCGAGGTAGACCGGCTGATATCGCGACAAGTCAGCCTCGACGAGGCGGTGGCGATCATTGCCAACCCATCGGCGCCCGGCGAGGTCAAGGTCCTGGTAGTGCCTCAGGGCTGATCCATCGGGCCGGTTTGCCACCGGCGGGTTTCGCGGTTCTGCGTGGCATCGATGGCTTCATCCTCAATCCGATGAAGCCGGGCTGATGAAGCCGGGGAAAGGCGACCCCGCCACCTATGCCGACGCCGGCCTGCAACCGGGTGAGGTCCAGCAACTGATGCGTGGCCGCATCAAGTCGACTGCTTTCTATTGCCATGCGCCGGGTGGGATACTGGTGGAAGTCAGTGCGTCCGAAGGCTGACAGGGAAGGACCGCGGGGTGGCCCGCGGTCCTTTGACAAGATCCATCAAACGCCTGGAGCGGAATGCATTCGAACCAAACCGGGCATCCGCTTTGTTTTAGCCATTTTTCTGCGACGCCGAGTGGAGCCACTCGGCGTAGCAAAATGTTCTAGAGCTTGCTGTTGCGCTGCTGGACCATCATGAAGGTGTCGTAGTTGTACTCGGCCACCTGCGCCCAGAGATAATGCTCCTTGCGGAACGCCTTGATCGAGTCCCAGATCTTCTTGAACGGCGCGTTCGAGGTTTCCATCTCGGCATAGACTTCGTTGGCTTTTTCGAAACAGGCGGCCATGATCTCTTGGCTGAACGGGCTCAACTTGGCCCCGCCGGCAACCAGCCGCTTAACCGCCGCCGGATTGAGATAGTCGTATTTCTGCAGCATGTTGGCGTCGGCCGCTTGAGCGGCAGTATGCACCAGCGACTTGTAAGCCGGCGAAAGTTCGTCGTATTTCGCCTTGTTGAACATCAGGTGGACAGTCGGTCCACCTTCCCACCAGCCGGGATAGTAGTAATAGGGCGCAACCTTGTAGAAGCCGAGCTTCTCGTCGTCGTAGGGGCCGACCCATTCGGCGGCATCGATCGTGCCTTTTTCCAGCGCCGGATAAATGTCGCCACCGGCGATCTGCTGCGGAACCACGCCGAGCCTTTGCACCACTTTGCCGGCAAAACCACCGATACGCATCTTGAGGCCGGAAAGGTCGGCGACCGTTTTGATCTCCTTGCGGAACCAGCCACCCATCTGCACGCCGGTATTGCCGCCCGGCAGCCCGAACAGACCCTGCGTCGCCAAGAACTCGTTGAACAGATCGATGCCGCCGCCATGATAGTGCCAGGCGTTGATGCCGCGCGCATTGAGCGAAAACGGAACCGCCGCTCCCAGCGCCCACGTCGGGTCCTTGCCCCAGTAATAGTATGCCACGGTATGGCAGGCCTCGACGGTGCCGGCAGTGGTGGCGTCGGCGGCCTGCAGGCCGGGAACGAGTTCGCCGGCGGCGAAGACCTGGACCTGGAAGTTGCCGTCGGTCGCCTCCGACAGCATCTTGGAAAACACTTCGGCGCCACCATAGATCGTATCGAGCGACTTCGGGAAGGACGACGCCAGCCGCCAGGTCACTTTCGGATTGGACTGGGCGATGGCCGGCGCGGCAAGTGTCGCGGCAGCGGCCGCGGCGCCAACGCCGGCGGTGCCGGCCTTGCGGATGAACGAACGACGATCCATGAAGTTCCTCCCTTTTGGATCAACTGACCGACATTCGGGACGCTTCGGCGCCCGGATCGGCTTCGAGCCCGACAATACACAGGCAAGGAGTCGAGTCCAGCGCGGCAGCCCGGTTTGAGTGGCGCATTTCGGGGAAATTCACGGCGTTGGGGCAGATCTTGCAACTATAGTCTAAGGTCGATTAACTGGCCTACGCGACACGCCGAAACTTGCCATGGAAATGCGCCTTCGGATCGCCTATTTTGCAGGCAGACAATTCGTTGCACCCGATGGGATTCGAACCAAATGCACCAGCCGCTCGTCGCCATATCGACCGACGTCCGCCAGTTCGACAATTACACCTGGCATGCCGCGCCGCAGCAATATCTTGAAGCGGCGCTTTCGGGGGCAGGCGTGTTCCCGCTGCTGGTGCCGTCCTTCGGCGACCGGCTCGACTTCGACGAACTGCTTTCCGCCGTCGACGGCGTCATGGTCACCGGTTCCAAGTCGAACGTTCATCCCTCGCTCTATGGCGGTGACGCCAGCGAAGCCAATGGTCCCTACGACCCCGCCCGCGACGCCACCACGCTGCCGCTGATCCACCGGGCGGTGGAGCGCGGGGTGCCGTTGCTTGCCATCTGCCGCGGCATCCAGGAGATGAATGTGGCGCTGGGTGGCACGCTGGCCACCGAAATCCAGGAACGCGCCGGTTCGCTCGATCATCGTGCGCCGGCAAGCGACAATCAGGACGAACGTTTCGCCATCCGCCAGAGCGTGTCGATAAAATCCGGCAGCTGCCTGGCCGGGGTCTTCGGCGCCGGCGACATCATGGTCAATTCGGTGCATCGCCAGGCCATCGACCGGCTTGGCCCGAAGCTGCAGGTCGAAGCGGTCGCCGCCGACGGCACTGTCGAGGCGGTTTCGGTGCGCGATGCACGGGCTTTCGCCGTCGGCGTCCAGTGGCATCCCGAATACTGGGTCAAATCGGACAGCATCTCGGTAAAGATATTTCGCGCATTCGGCGATGCGGTGCGCCTGCATCAGGCGGCGAAATCGGGCGCGCGCGCCGCGGCGGAATAATCCCGCCGCGCTCGTCAGTCGCCGGACGACGCCAGCGTCAGCAGCGGCAGCGCCGGCGCGTAGGATTCGTAACCATCGCCGTCGGCGACTGAGAACATGACGATCGGATCGGTGCCGTTGGCGCTGAAGGTGACCGTGCCGTCATCCTGCTCTCGCCAGAACTTCGCCTGCTCGACGCCGGGCAACACCCGGCGGCAATTCGCGGCGACCGTCAACAGCGACAAGCCTTGCGAAATCTCGGCGCCACGGCTGACCGCACAAGACGCCTCGTCACCATGGGCGACCAGCCGGTAGTTGCCGGATGAAGGTGGCGACTCACTGGCTGCACGGCTTTCACCGCTACCGGCGTAAAACAGCTGGACGCTGCCGAACAGCACAGCAACCGCCATCAATGCAGGAAGCGTTTTCATCCTGTTTCTCCGCGCATTTCAAGCGCGCCGCGTTCGAAGAGATCAGGAGGCGCGCTTCATCTTGCTGTCATGTGCTGTCAGGCGGACAGACACTAGGAAGGGACCAGAATGATTCCGAAGGGTTAAGCTGAAGTTAATAGATATGGCAGCCCGCTTACGGCCTTGCCTTGACATTTGCCGTCTCCGGCACCGGCGTCAGCGCCTTGCGCTGCGAAAACCACGAGACCAGATTTTCGACGCACAGGTCCGCCATGGCGCGGCGGGTGTGCTGCGAGGCCGAGCCGACATGTGGCAAAAGCGAGGTGTTGGGCGCGGCAAGCAACGCCGCTGGCACATTCGGCTCGTCGGCAAAGACGTCTAGCCCTGCAGCGGCGATGCTGCCGCTGGCAAGTGCGACGGCAAGGGCTGATTCGTCGACCGTGCTGCCCCGGCCGATGTTGACGAAAACGCCGTTCGGCCCAAGGGCCAAGAGGATTTCGGCATTGACTGCCTTTTCCGTCGAAGCCCCGCCGGGCGCCACCGAGATCAGCGTGTCGACCGCCTCGGCGAGACCTTTCAGCGTCGGGTGATAGTCATAGGATAGGCCTTCGACGCGGCGCCGGTTGTGATAGGCAATGGGCAGCCCGAAAGCGTCGAGCCGGCGGGCAATGGCGAGGCCGATGCGGCCCATGCCGAAGATGCCGACATGGCGACCGCGCAAGGTCAGCCGGCTCAGCGGATAATTGCCGTTGCGCAGCCAATTTCCGTCGCGCAGCCAGGCCTCGGCGCGCGGCAGTTCGCGGACGGTATTGATCAGCAGGCCGAGCGCCGTATCGGCGACCTCCTCGGTCAGCACATCCGGTGTGTTGGTGACCATGATGCCGCGCTGTGCGGCGTGGTGGACATCGACAGAATCATAGCCGACGCCGAAATTGGCGATGATCTCGAGCTTTGGCAGCGCGTCCATCAACGCGGCGCTTATGCCGCCAAAGGCGGCTATGCCGCGCACCGTAAGGCGCATCTCGTCGGTGACCAGCGAGGGATCGGCGCGTTCGATCCGAACGCGGCTGAACGCCCCGTCAATGCGGCCGACCGCATGATCGTTGAACTGGCCCGGCACCAGAATGGCGACAGCTTGCTGTTCGGTTTTTGTCATGCACGTTCCACCGGTTTGCCGGTCGACTGGCGCACATGCAGTTCCGGCTTGATCAGTTCCTGCGACGGTCGCACCGTCTGTCCGTTGAGTTTGTCGAGCAGCGCGCTGGCGGCGCGGCGGCCAACCTCGCGCTGGCCGTTCCAGACCGTGGTTAGCGCCGGCGTCGCGATCGCCGCCTCCTCGAGGTCGTCATAGCCGGTAACGGAGATGTCGATGCCCGGCACCAGACCGGCGCGCGCAATGCCGTTCATCAGGCCGATGGCGACGAGGTCGTTCCAGCAGCACGCCGCGGTCGGCCTGTCCTTTAGCGCCAGGAACTGCCCGGCAGCCTCGAAGCCCGCTTGCTTGGTGCGCGGACCGGCGATGCGCCAGGACGGCCTGACCTCAAGCCCCGCCGCTTCCATGGCGTTGACATATCCCTGATAGCGGTCGCGGCCGGTCGACGTCTGATCGGTACCGCCGATCATTGCGATGCGCTTGTGGCCAAGCGAGATCAGATGATTGGTGGCAAGCCCGGTGCCATAGGCATCGTCGCCGCGAAACACCGGCACGTCGGCACCTTCGACGGTGCGTGCAATCAGCACTGCCGGGAGACCGTTCTCCTCGGCCATGATTATGTCTTCGGGCGGCGTGCCGATGGCCGGCGACATGATGACGCCGTCAGCGCCCAGCTGCAGAAGCGTGTCGATGAAGGTGCGTTGTTTCTCGAGTTGGTCGTAGTGGTTCGACAGGATGAAGGTTTGCCGGCTGCGGTCGAGCTCGCTCTCGATCGAACGCAATATCTCCGCAAAGAACGGGTTCATGATGTCGTGGACGACGACGCCGACTATGCCCGAGCGCGAGGTGCGCAGGCTGGCAGCGCGGCGGTTGTAGATATAGCCGATGGCGCGGGCATGTTCCTTGATGCGGTCGCGGGTGCCGCCGGCGACCAGCGGGCTGTCGCGCAAGGCCAGCGAGACCGTGGCCGTGGACACGCCGAGCGCATCCGCGATGGTCGAAAGCTTGATCTTCTGTGCCAGCGCCCTGCGCTCCTGAAGCAATTTAAACTGTTTAAAGGCCGGCTCTTATGCCATCGATCCCGAGCAAATCAAAGTTTTTTTGCCAGCGCTTCCGCCTCCGCGTCCAGCGTCGCGCGGTTGCGCAAGCGAAGCCGGTGCTCGCGGTGGACGATGTAGAGGCCGCTGGCGACGATGACTGTGGCACCGGCCAGCGTCCAGCGATCGGGAAACTGGTTGAAGACGATCAAGCCGGAGACGATCATCCAGATCATCTGCGAATATGGATAGGGGGCCAGGGCCGTGGTGGTGGCAAGGCGATAGGCCTGCACAAGAAGCCAATGGCCAAGGGCGCCGAAAACGCCAAGCATCAGCAATATGAACCAGTGCCAGCCATCCTGCGGCAGCGAAAGCGAAAACGGCAGTGTCGGCAGCAGCAGCACGGCCGGCGCCAACGCCGAAAACAGGATCAGGCTTTCCGAGGTTTCCGTCGCGGACATGCGGCGCGTCATGATGACGTAAAAACTGTTCGATAGCATCGAGCCGAGCGCAAAGAGATGGCCGACGCCAAAAACCCCGATGCCCGGCCGGGTAATAATGAGGACGCCGACAAAGCCGCTCATGATCGCCAGCCAACGCCGCCAGCCGGCCCATTCCCCTAGCAACGGACCGGCAAGCGCGGTGATCACCATCGGGCCGAAGAAGTAGATCGAGGTGGTTTCCGCCAGCTGCAGCGTCCGCAGCGCCAGAATGTTGCATATCGTCGATCCGAACAGGAGGAGACCGCGCGTGAGATGCGCCGGCAGGTTGGCGGGACGAAAGCGCAACGGCTCACGCCATCCGCGCAGAAAGACGCCGACGATCAGGACATGGACCGCGAAGCGGGTCCAGGCGACGATCAGCGCCGAGACGCCGGCCAGGACAAGGTATTTGCTGCTGGTGTCGAGAAAGGTGAAAAACACGTAGACGGAAAGCATGCACAGGATCGCCGCCGGCGACGTCGCGCTTTCGTCATGTCTTGGGGAAGTATTCAATTTCAGGCCGGACGGGAAGCAAGGCAGTCCTTCACCAATGCGGCAATTGTCGCCTGCCCGCAAGCCAAAACAGGCTGGTACAACGACAGCCGCCGACCAGGCTCAGTTTTTGTCCCTGGTGGCCGAAGAGTCAGGTGTGCATGCGGGCACCCTTGGTGATCTTGTCGACGAGCTTCTTTTCGGCGCGAAGCGCGATGCCGACCACCTTGGCATCCTCCGGCGCAAATTCGGCAAAGACGGCACGGTTGGCCAGATCATACCCAGTCGAAAACATTTCCTCGACATAGAGCGAGACCGTCACACCACGCTCCAGCGCCCGCCGGTGGATCGCGCCGAGCGTCTGGCCGTCCGCCGAAAGCACGATGACTGGCTGGATCGACAGCGGGTTGTAGATGTTGCCGGCGCGATCACGGTAGGGGTCGCCGATGATGTCGGGAAACTGCGCGACGATGCCACTGGTCAGAAAGGCGGTGACGTTGAGCTTTTGCCAGACGGGAAGATCATCCTTGAGCACGATTGCAAATTTCGTATCGAACATGCGACAGTTTCCAATCCAAAAGAGGGCCAATCCGAGGCTGCGAGTGAAGCTATGCCGCACGGTCTAGACGGGGAAGCCTTTCAGGGTCTTGGACGTTTGTGCGTGGATGCAGCCGAGAACTGCATCGTACCGGCACCCCGTGCTGCCGGCATGGAGCGCATCGAGGCCCGGTTCCACGGCAATGCCTTCGATCTCCATCGCCACGACACCTATGCGATTGGGGTGACGCTTTATGGCGTGCAGCGCTTCCGCTATCGCGGCCAAACGCATCAGAGCTTGGCTGGCCAGATCATTATCCTTCATCCCGACGAACTGCACGATGGCGGTGCCGGCACCGAAGATGGCTTGCGATACAGAATGCTCTATTTGGAGCCGTCCCTGATGCTCGATTGTCTCGGCGGCGGGTCACTGCCTTTCGTCGGGGATGCCGTGGTGACGGACCGCGATCTCCGCGCGACGCTGCTTTCGGCGCTCGGGCCGCTGGATCAGGAACTGGACGAGTTGTTTGTCGTCGATTTCATGACGCAGCTTATGCAAAGCCTGGCCCAGCACGCCGGTCAGCCGGCGAAACCGGTAGCGAAAACTGCGTGGCGCGCCGCCAGCCTGGCGCGCGACTATCTGGAGGAAAATGTCGCGCGGATTGTACATTCGGATGAATTGGAGGCGATAACCGGATTGGACCGTTATGCCCTGTCGCGGCACTTCCGCGCCACTTTCTCGACCAGCCCGCACCGGTTCCTGTTGATGCGCCGGCTTCAGCGAGCCCGCCGTATGATCGAAGCCAACGAACCGCTGGCAGAGATCGCCATCGCGGCCGGCTTCAGCGACCAAAGCCATTTCAATCGGCATTTCAAGAAGGCGTTCGGCGTCACGCCGGGACGCTGGTCGGCACTGACGCGACGGCCGTCAGCGGCGAACGTGTGACCTTATTCAAGGATTTTGTCCTCGATATCCAGTTCGTCATCCGGGAGCACCATTTCGCCGTTCGACAGGTTCGCCTCGACACGCGCAAGCAGCTTGAACAGCGCTTTCTGATCCTTCTTGTCGAGACCCTTCAATGCCTGCTTTTCGGTCTTCTTCACCGATTTCTCGATGGCGTGGATGATTTCGCGGCCGGTGTCGGTGAGGAAAATATGCGCCTGGCGGGCATCGGCGGAGGAGGCGCGCTTTTCCAGAAAACCCTGCGCCTGCAGCCGGTTGATGGTCTTGGTGATGGTCGGCGGACGCACGCCGAGGCGGCCGGCAAGGTTGCCGGGCGTCTGCCCGTCGTCGCGGTCGAGCGCCAGCATGATCTGGTCCTGGCCGGCATAGAAACCATGCGCCAGAAGCCGGGCGGCGAGCGCCGTGCGCGCCAGCCGCGCCGCCGAATGCAGCCGGCTCATTGTTGCAGTCTTGTCCGCCTTGGCCATGCTCATCCCCTCCTCGGCCGAACCGGTGCGGGCAGCATAGAAGCAGGCCGCCGATTGGCAATGACGATCGAAAACATTCCGGCTCGGAAAATAGCTTTGCCGGCAAGCATCGCGATGTTCGCCGTGGCTAATGCCAGATGTTTATTTCAGTTAGATGACAAACGACTTTCCGTGACGGCTGGATGGCACGTGGCGAGGCGTTCTCAACCGGCCTTCACCGCGACCACCATCAAGGCCTGATAGGCGTCCGCCGTTTCTCGCAGCGCTGCCTGCGACAGCGGCCCGGCCTGCCGCGCAATGCCATCCCGCGCGTTCGATGTGTCGCGTTTGCCGGGACGGTCGTTATAGGGCGCGACGGTGGCGAATATCTGCTCGCTGAGGCTGTCGGGGAAAAACATCTGGCCGGTCATCACCGAGCGGTCGTCGGGGAAGATCTTGAAATGGATGTGAGTGGTGCGGCCGCGATACCAGCCGGGATAGATGGTGGCGAAAGAAGCAATGCCGCTTCCATCGGTTCCCTGCCAGCCCCGGAGAAAGCTCTGGCCGGACGTGTCGACATCCTGACCGTCGCCCTGTCCGGGATAGCCGGAATAGGCGCCCTGGGCGTCGCAATGCCAAATATCGACGCGAGCGCCGGGAAGCGGCCGGCAGTCGGCGTCGACGATTTGCAGCCGCACATTGAGGGCGATGCCCTTCTTGCCCTCGGTGATATTGGCGCGTTCGAGCTTCGGGTCGAAATAGAACGGCCCTTCGGTGACCTCGGGCGTGATGGCGCAGACGCCGGCACCGGCTTCGAACAAGGCAAGCCCGGCATAGGGCGAAACCTGCCCGGCCCTTGCGCCGGCGGGCAGGAATATGCCGCCGGCGGTGACCGCAACGAGACCGAGCGCCTGCCGACGGCTTAGTGGCAAGGACTTGTCGGACATCTGGCGCCTCTTCAGTGCGAACAGCCCCCGTAAATGATCCTCGGCCTATCTAGGCCCTACCGCCAGCCCGCGCCAATGAAAGTTCGGCAATGTGAGGAAAGTTCGGCAATACCGGCCTCTCTTTGGCCCACCGGTTTGCCTCGTGCAAAAGCCGAGCACACGTCCTATATGGAGCCGACAATCCCTATTCGAGGCACAATATGAGCGACGCACAGACGCAGATCCCCGTAACTGTCCTCACCGGCTATCTCGGCGCCGGCAAGACGACACTGCTCAACCGCATCCTTTCGGAAAACCACGGCAAGCGCTACGCCGTCATCGTCAATGAATTCGGCGAGATCGGCATCGACAACGAGCTGATCGTGGAATCCGACGAGGAAATCTACGAGATGAACAATGGCTGCGTCTGCTGCACCGTGCGCGGCGACCTGATCCGCGTCGTCGAAGGCCTGATGCGCAGGCCCGGCCGCTTCGACGCCATCGTCGTCGAGACCACTGGCCTCGCCGATCCCGTGCCGGTAGCACAAACCTTCTTCATGGACGACGACGTGCGTTCCAAGACCAGGCTCGATGCGGTGGTGGCACTGGTCGACGCCAAGCACCTGCCGCTGCGCCTCAAGGATTCTCGCGAGGCCGAGGACCAGATCGCCTTTGCCGATGTCGTCGTGCTCAACAAGACCGACCTGGTCACCCCCGAAGAGCTGAGCAAGGTGGAGGCAACGATCCGCGCCATCAACCCGGCGGCACGAATCCATCGCACCACGCGCGCCAGCGTGGCGCTGTCCGAGGTGCTCGATCGCGGTGCGTTCGACCTGTCCCGGGCGCTGGAGAACGATCCGCACTTCCTCGAGGCGCATGACGATCACGACCATCATGATCATGACCACCATCACCATGATCATGACGGCCATGATCACCACGATCATGACGGGCATCATCATCATGCGCACCCTTCCGACATCCATGACGTGACCGTGCAGTCGGTGTCGCTGCGCGGCGGCGAGATGGACGCGAAAAAGTTCTTCCCGTGGATCGAGAAGGTCACCCAGATGGAAGGCCCGAACATCCTGCGGCTGAAAGGGATCATCGCGCTGAAAGGCGATGACGAGCGCTATGTCATCCAGGGCGTGCACATGATCATCGAGGGCGACCACCAGCGCGCCTGGAAGGACGGCGAGAAGCACGAGAGCCGGCTGGTGTTCATCGGCCGCGAACTCGACGCCGAGCGGCTGAAGACAAGCTTCGAGGCCTGCCAGGCCGCTTGATTTAGCTGCCCCTTCTTCCTTCTCCCTTGTGGGAGAAGGTGGATCAGCGCGTAGCCCCAAGACGGTTGAGGGTGTTGGACGGAGCGCTGTCGGCGTCAAGCTGGAGCACCCCTCATCCGACCGAGCTTGCTCGAGCACCTTCTCCACAAGGGGAGAAGGGGCAGCCCGCAACGCTGGCGGTCTCTCCTCACGACGATCCAAAAGCACGGGTTGAGACCCGCAACTCAACCCCTTAAGGGTGAGGCAGCAGAAATCTCGAACGGAATTGTCTCTCATGCCCACAGTTGCCCCGCTCGATCTCGAAGGCCACTGCCTCGCCGCCGTGTTCCTCGGCGACGTGCCGCATTTTGCGCTGGCTGACGGCACAATCCATCGGCTCGACCATGGCCACAAGACGGGGCAGGCCAATGACGGGCTGCTCGCCGCCTTCCATGATGCGGCGAACGACCGGCTGATCACCGGTGGTGAGGACGGCAAGATCTTTGCCGTGACCGCAGACGGCAATACAGCGGAATTGGCGACCGCAGGCAAAAAATGGATAACCAGCGTCGCCGCCGGGCCGCAAGGCGCTATTGCCTATGCTTCGGGCAAGATTGCCTATGCGCGCTTTGCCGACGGCAAAACCAGGGAATTCTCGCATCCGCGCTCGGTCGAGGGGCTTGCCTTCTCGCCCAAGGGCATGCGCTTCGGCGTTGCCCGCTACAATGGCGCGACGCTGCATTTCCCGGCCGCCGACGGCAAGCCGGTCGAACTCGAATGGGCCGGTGCCCACACCGGCATCACCTTCTCGCCGGACGGCGGCTTCGTCGTCACCACCATGCAGGAAAACGCGCTGCATGGCTGGAAGCTCGCCGACGGCAAGCACATGCGGATGTCCGGCTACCCCGGCAAGGTCAAAAGCCTGTCGTGGAGCGCCAAGGGCAAATGGCTGGCGAGTTCCGGCGCGCCGGCAGCGATCGTCTGGCCGTTTTCCGGCAAGGACGGGCCGATGGGCAAGGCGCCCCTGGAACTCGGCACGCGCGGCAATGCGATGGTCACCTCCGTCGCCTGTCACCCGAGCCAGGATGTTGTTGCTATCGGCTATGATGACGGCATGGTGATGGCGGTGCGCTTCGCGGACGCCAGGGAAGTGCTGTTGCGCAGGCCGGGCAAGGGCGCCGTCACCTCGATGATGTGGGACAAGGAAGAGCGCCGCGTCGCCTTCGGCAGCGCGGCGGGCGACTGCGGCGTCATCGATATTTCGGCGTAGCCTGTTACTTACTCGGCTCCGCAAGATACTTTGCCGGTCAATTCAGCCGGTTTGCCGTCCTTTTCGGCATCGGCCGTGACATCATAGATCGAGAGCAAATAGCGGCCGTCATAGACGCCTTCATCGCTGGCCTTGGTCAGGATCGCCAGTTCGACATAGCCGTAGGCGTTTTCGACCTGCCGTTCATGGTAGACGAGCAGCCGCAATTCCTTGTTGTCGAGCCAATATTGCGTGAGGTTCTGATCCCCGAATACCGTCTTACGCAGACTGTCGTCAGCCGGCCTGCCCAGAATTTCGAGCTCGCCGCTAAAATTGAAGGTCGGCCCGCCCATGCCTCTGGTGACCCCGGCACCGACCTGAAATTTGACGGCTGCATCCTCGGCGGAACACCAGATGCCGCCGGACGCCAGAGCCGCACCAACCGACGACAGCAGCGTTGCTGCGCAGACGATCGCCCGCACCATCTTGTCCCCTCCAGCCGAAGTACCATTGGCGCCCGAAGGCGGCTCGCGGTCAAGCGCCCGTTTTCATTCAAATGACCGCTGACCCAACACAGGGCAGCCGCCCGGCCAATTGCGATGGCGGATGCCGATTGTCTAAAGTGCGACTGAGAGGGCCTCCATGAACGTCATCAACCATTCAAAGACTTCCATCGGCGGCATCGGCCCGGCCCGGATCGCCGAGTTGCGCGCGACCGAGGCAGAAGTCTTCCGCCGGGCGCGGCCAAAATCGATGGCGAAAATCGGCCATGGCCTGCCCTGCTTCTTCGGCGGCGTGCCGATGCATTGGATGAACGACTGGCCGACGCCGTTCCCGATCCTCGTCGATAGTGCCAGGGGCGCCATCATCAGAGATATCGACGGCAACCGGCTCAACGATTTCTGCCTTGGCGACACCGGTTCGATGTTCGGTCATTCGCCGCCGTCGGTCGCACGCGCCATCCGCCGGCAGGCCGGACGCGGCCTGACCTACATGCTGCCTGCCGAGGACGCGCTCGCCATCGGGCCGCTGCTGCAGCAGCGTTTCGGTTTGCCGTTGTGGCAGATCGCGACGACGGCGACCGATGCCAACCGCTTCGCGCTGCGCGTTGCCCGCGCCGTTACCGGCCGGGAGAAGATACTGGTCTTCAACGGCTGTTATCATGGCTCGGTCGACGAGACGATGGTGCGGCTGGTCGCCGGGAAAGCGGTGAATCGACCGGGACTGGCCGGCGAGTTCCGCGACCTGACGCGTGCGACTGATGTCGTCGAGTTCAACGATCTGCCGGCGCTCGACGCGGCACTCCGGGGCAACGATGTCGCCTGCGTCATCGCCGAGCCGGTGCTGACCAATTCCTGCATGGTGCTGCCCGAAGCCGGCTTTCATGATGGCTTGCGGCGTCTCACCCGTGCGACCGGCACGCTGCTTCTAATCGACGAGACGCATACAATCTCGACCGGTCCCGGCGGCTATACAAGCAAATACGGGCTGGAACCGGACCTGTTCGTGCTGGGCAAGCCGATTGCCGGCGGCGTACCGGCGAGCGTCTGGGGCATGAGCGAAGACGTTGCGGCGCGCTATGCCGCTTATATCAGCCGGAAAGAGCCCGGCTACTCCGGCATGGGGACAACGCTGTCGGCCAATCCGCTGCAATTCGCAGCGATGCGCGCCACGCTCGAACACGTCATGACCGACGAGAACTACAGCCATATGGACCATCTGGCGCGGCGGCTCGACGCCGGGCTGACTGCCGTCATCGATCGCTATCGTCTGCCTTGGCATGTTGCTCGCGTCGGTGCCCGTGTCGAGTTCATCTGCGCGCCGGGCCCGCTGAGGAACGGCGGCGAAGCGGAAGCTGCGCATGCGCCGGAGCTCGAAGCGGCAATCCATGTCGCGCTGGTCAATCGCGGCGTGCTGATCGCACCCTTCCACAACATGATGCTGATCTCTCCTGCAACCAGCGCCGCCCAGGTGAACCGGCTGATCACCGCCTTCGGCGCGGTTGCGGCAAAGCTTACGGCGTGAGACAAGCTTGCGGCATGAAACAAGCGCCCAAGCAAAGTTTGAACCTGGTCACGGCATCCCCTTCGGGCTCGACGCCTGCCGAGGCGCAGGCCTTTCTCGACGCTCATCCCGAGATCGAAGCGTTCGACATTGTGCTGACCGACGCCAATGGCGTCGGGCGCGGCAAGATCGTGCGCCGGCACGAGTTGATGAGCATCTTCGAGGGTGGCCGGCACATGCCGATCTCGATCCTCGGCCTCGACATCACCGGCGAGGATGTTCACGAGACCGGGCTGATCTGGACGACGGGCGACGGCGACCTGCGGGCGTGGCCGATCCCCGGCACACTGGTGCCGCTGTTCGGCACCCAGCCGCCGCGCGGCCAGGTGCTGATGGCGATGTACCATCTCGATGGCCAGCCGATGTCTTCCGACCCGCGGCTGGCACTCGCCCGCCAGGTAGACATCCTCGCGGCCAAGGGCCTGCATCCGGCCGGCGCCTTCGAGCTCGAATTCTTCCTGCTCGCCAACGAGCGCGATGCCGAAGGTAAGGTGCAGCCGGCGCACGCGGTGCTTGACGGACGCCGCTCGGCCAAGACGGAGGTCTATTCCGTGGACCATCTGCACGGCATGGAGCCGCTGTTTTCCGACATCTACGCCGCAGCCAAGGTGCAAGGCATCCCGGCCGAGACGGTCATCTCGGAATATGCGCCCGGCCAGTACGAGCTGACGCTCAACTACCGCAAGGACGTGATGCGGGCGGCCGACGATCTCGTGATGCTCAAGCGGCTGGTGCGGGCGCAGGCGCGCCGTCATGGCGTCACCGCTTGCTTCATGGCCAAGCCGATCGAGAAGTATGCCGGCTCGGGCATGCATTTTCATGTCTCGCTGCTGGACGATGCCGGCAAGAATGTCTTTGCCGAAACCGGCGGCGAAAGCTGGTCGCTGCCGCTGCTGCGCGGGCTCGGCGGACTGATCCAGACGATGGCGGAATCGATGCTGGTCTTTGCGCCGCACGCCAACTCATGGCGGCGCTTCGTATCGCAATCCTATGCGCCGGTGGCACCGACCTGGGGCGTCAACAACCGTTCGGTGGCACTGCGTGTGCCGGCCGGCGATGCCAAGAACCGCCGCATCGAGCACCGGCCATCGGGCGTCGACGCGAATCCTTACCTGGTGGCAGCAACGGTGCTGGCAGGCATCGTCAAAGGCCTTGACGAGGGCCTCGATCCCGGTCCCGAAACCACCGGCAATGGCTACGAATCGGCCGTCACGCGCACGACGATGCCGGTCGACTGGCGTGCCGCGATCGAGGCGGCAAGGGCGTCGGCCTTCCTCAAGGGTGCATTGGGCGAAGACCTGCACCGGACGTTCGTGGCGATCAAGCAGTCGGAATATCTGCGCGTGGCGCGCACGGTCAGCGAACTGGATTATCACCTCTATCTGCACGAGGTGTAGGCATCACGTTGGCCACGCCGAATAAATTCAACGGAACCTTCGGTGGGCTTCGCTCATTCCGGTTCTGATTGCAGGAGCGGACAAGGCCGCATCAGCCATGATCGCCAGGATGCAGACGACCCCCACGTCGCACCATGCCAAGGTGCAGCCGAGAGGCTTGCCGACCGGCAAATCCCCGGAAACGACAGAAATCGACGCCAGGACGATTCCCGAACTGCGCGAAACGGCCAAGATCTGCCGCCGCTGTCCGCTATGGCACGACGCCACGCAGACCGTGTTCGGTGAGGGCCCTGATAAAGCCAAGGTGATCTTCGTCGGCGAACAGCCGGGCGACCAGGAGGATCTGGCGGGCAAGCCTTTCGTCGGTCCGGCCGGCAAGGTGTTCGATGCGATCCTGGACGATGCCGGCGTCGATCGGCTGAAAGTCTACGTCACCAACGCGGTCAAGCATTTCAAGTTCGAGCCGCGCGGCAAGCGGCGCATCCACTCCAAGCCGAACGCCGGCGAGGTGCAGGCTTGCCGCTGGTGGCTCGACAAGGAGATCGATCTGATCAAGCCTAATCTGGCGGTAGCGCTCGGCGCAACGGCGGCGCAGGCGCTGCTCGGCAAGGTGGTGCCGATCATGAAGATGCGCGGGGCGGTCGTGGAGCGCGACGACGGCTTGCGTGTCTTCGTCACCATCCACCCGTCCTTCATCCTGCGCATTCGCGAGCCGGCGGACAAGCAGGCCGAACGCGAGCGGTTCCTGCAGGATATGAGAGCGGTGAAAAGGCTGATTGCGGCCTGAACCTATCTGATCAGGATCGCCCTCAAATCATTGACGTTCGTCCCAGTCGGTCCGGGCGCGAAAAGATCGCCGACGGCGTTAAACGCGGTCCACGCATTGTTGCCGGCAAGCATGGCCTTGGCATCGACGCCCGCCATACGCATCCGCGACACCGTCGAGCCGTCGGCGAAGGCGCCGGCATTGTCTTCCGAACCGTCTATGCCGTCGGTGTCGGCGGCCAGTGCGTGGACGCCGGCCATGCCGCTGATCCCAATGGCGAAGGCGAGCAGGAATTCCGAGTTACGGCCGCCTTTGCCTTTCGCGCGCAAGGTCACCGTCGTCTCGCCGCCCGACAGGATTAGCACCGGCTTTGCGAATGGCCGGTTGCGCGTCGCCACTTCGCGCGCGATCGCGGCGTGGACGCCGCCGACCTCACGCGCCTCGCCCTCGATGGAATCGGAGAGAATGACCGCCTGAATGCCTTGGCGCTTCGCTTCGGCCGCTGCGGCTTCCAGCGAGACGCCGGCGGAAGCGATCAGATGCACCTCGTTGCGGATAAAACGCGGGTCGTCCGGACGTGGCGCATCGGCCGCCGGCGAATTGATATGCGCCATGACCGAAACCGGCAGGTTCATGCCATAGGCAGCGATCGATGCCAATGCGTCCTCACGGCTGCCTACATCCGGCACGGTCGGACCAGAAGCGACCAGAGCCGGATCGTCGCCCGGAATATCAGAAACAACCAGCGAGACCACCTTGGCAGGATATGCGGCGGCCGCCAGCCTGCCGCCCTTGATCGAGGAAAGATGTTTGCGGATGGTGTTCATCGCGGCGATCGGCGCGCCGGAGGCGAGCAGCACCTCGTTGACGGCGATCTCATCGGCCATCGTCAGACCTTCGGCAGGTGACGGCAGCAGCGCCGAGCCGCCGCCCGAAATGAGCGCCACGACGAGGTCGTCCGCAGTCAGTCCCTGGACTTTTTCGAGCAGCCGTCGCGAGGCTTCGAGCCCCGCGGCATCCGGCACTGGATGCGCCGCCTCGATGATCTCGATGCGCCGGCAGGCCGCGCCATAGCCGTAGCGTGTGACGACCAGCCCTTCGATCGGCCCGTCCCACACTTTCTCGAAAGCCGCTGCCATCTGCGCCGAGCCTTTTCCTGCACCGATGACGATCGTGCGGCCCTTCGGCCTTGCCGGCAAATGATCCTTGATCGTCCTCTGGGGATCGGCGGCGGCAACGGCGGCGTTGAAGATCGAAATCAGAAAGGGCTTGGGGTCTACCTCTGTCATTTTGCTTCCGCCGGCAATGCCAGCTCGCGCGCATTGATGCCGAGATACTCACACAGCGTATCGACGACCACGCCATGGTCCTCACGCTCCGGCAGGCCCGAGACGGCGATCACGCCGATGACGCCGGCGCCCTTGACAGTGATGGGAAAGCCGCCACCGGCCAGCACGTAGTCGGCAACGTCCAGCCCCTCGCCGGGCTTGAAGCTGCGGTCGGGGCGCTGCTGCTCCAGCACCACGCGGTAGGTGCTTTTCAGGAACCGCCGCACCACGTTGATCTTGCGCCGCGCCCAGTCCGGATTGGAAGCGTTCGAGCCGGGCATTGCCGCATAGAACAGCGGCCGGTCGAAGGTTCTGATATCGACGATGATCGGCAGGTTTTCCTTGAGAGCCCGATCGCGGATCGCCGAACCGATCTCGAAAGCGACAACTTCATCGAAGGCGGAGAAAACAAGCGTGGCTTCCTGCTTCTTGATCAGAGCGATGTCGTCCGCAACGGCCATGTCGTTCCCCTGTCAATCTCGCCTGTTGCTTTGGCGGATGGCTGCCGCCCGGTCAAGCCGGCCGCATACGACGGCTAAACCGCCATATCCGTCTTGGCCGCGCGGCCGGCGACATAGACCTCGCGCACGGCGCGGTCATCGCCGAGCGTCTGCAGCAGAAACAATTCCTCGGCGAGCGTGTCCGCCGTCTCTACCCGCAGCCGCATCGCCGGCGTGGCGCGGGCGTCGAGCACGATGATATCGGCGTCGCTGCCTTCCTCCAGGGTGCCGATCTTTTCCACAAGCGACAGCGCCTCGGCATTGCCGCGGGTCAGTTGCCAGAACGACTGGAACGGATTGAGCTTCTCGCCGTTCAGCGCGACCACCTTGTAGCCCTCGTCCATGGTGCGCAGCATCGAATAGTTGGTGCCACCGCCAACATCGGTAGCGGCGGCGATGCGGAGCGGCTTCTCGCGGCGGCGATACCGCTGATAATCGAAGAGGCCCGAGCCGAGAAACAGGTTGGAGGTCGGGCAGAACACCGCCACCGAGCCGCTATCGGAAAGCGCATCCGCCTCGCGTTCCGACAGATGGATGCAATGGCCGAACAGGCTTCTGCGCCCGAGCAGCCCGTAATGCTCATAGACATCAGTATAGTCGCGCGCCTGCGGATGGAGCTGCTGCGTGAAGGCGATCTCGGCGTGGTTTTCCGACAGATGCGTCTGCATGTGCAGATCAGGATATTCGCGGCAGAGCGCGCCCGCCATCTCCAATTGCTCGGGCGACGAAGTGATGGCGAAGCGCGGGGTGATGGCATAGTGCTGGCGCCCCTTGCCGTGCCACTCCTCGATCAACGCCTTGCTGTCGTCATAACCCGATTGCGGCGTGTCGAGCACGCCCTCCGGAGCGTTGCGGTCCATCATCACCTTGCCGGCGATGTTGAGCATGTTGCGGTCGTGCGACTCGGCAAAGAACGCTTCGGCAGATTCCTTGTGTACCGAGCAATAGGCTGCGACAGTCGTCGTGCCGTGACGCAATACTTCATCCAGGAACAGCCTGGCGATACGGCGGCCATGCTGGGCGTTCTGGAATTTGGTCTCTTCCGGAAAAGTGTAGGTGTTCAGCCAGTCGAGCAGCTCGGCGCCGAAGGAAGCGATGACCTGCATCTGTGGAAAATGCGCATGCGCATCGATGAACCCGGGCAGCAGCAGATGCGGCCTGTGGTCGATCTTTTTTGTTCCCTCGCCCGCCTTTTTCTCGACCTCGGCATAGGCGCCCGCGGCAACGATCCTGCCGTCGCGGAGCAGCAAGCCGCCATCTTGCTCGTAACGCCAGGCGGAATGGTCGTCGACAGTTTCGGGCCAGCGCAAGAACGACAGCGTGCGGCCGCGCAGCAGCGTGCTGGTCATTTCCTTGCGCCTTCGAACCATGCCACCAACAGCGCCCGTTCCTTATCGGTGATCTGGGTGACGTTGGCGGGCGGCATAGCGTGGCTGCGTCCGGCCTGCAGGTAGATCTCGCCGGCGTGCTCGGCGATGCCGGCATCGGTATCGAGCATCACGCCCTTCGGCGCGTGGTAAATGCCCTCGTAGGACGGCTCCGCCGCGTGGCACATCGAACAGCGGCCAAGCACCGTATCACGCACCGCAGGAAAGTGCGCCGAGGCGACATAGACCTGGGCCGCCGACGACGCCTTCGCCTCGCCGGTCAGCAGCTTCGGTGCCGTCGACAGCCATATGATGACGACGAACAGGACGGCGGCCGCCAGCCAGGTCCAGGTCGGATTGCCTTTGCGCGCATGCCTGGTGTTGAAATAGTGCCGGATCAGCACGCCGATAATAAACACCAGCGAGGCGATGACCCAGTTGAACTCTGTCCCGAACGCCAGCGGATAATGGTTCGACAGCATCAGGAACAAAACCGGCAGCGTCAGGTAATTGTTGTGCAGCGAGCGCTGCTTGGCGATCTTGCCGTATTTCGGATCGGGCTTACGGCCGGCGATCAGGTCGGCGACGACGATCTTCTGGTTGGGGATGATGACCATGAAAACGTTGGCCGACATGATCGTCGCGGTGATGGCGCCAAGATGCAGGAAGGCGGCGCGCCCGGTGAACAGGTGGGTCAGTCCCCAGGCGATGAATACCAGCACGCCGTAGAGCACCAGCATAAGGCCAGTGTCGCTGTTGCCGAGCGGCGAACGGCACAAGAGATCGTAGACCACCCAGCCGACGCCAATCGTCGCCAGCGACAGCAAGATGCCTGTAGGCACCGACATCGCAAGCACATTTGGATCGATCAGGAACAGGTCCGCCCCGGCATAGTAGACGACGCACAACATGGCGAAGCCCGACAGCCAGGTGGCGTAGGATTCCCATTTGAACCAAGTCAGGTGCTCGGGCATCTCTGTCGGTGCCACCAGATATTTCTGCACATGGTAGAAGCCGCCGCCATGCACCTGCCATTCCTCGCCGAAGGCTCCGGCAGGCATGCCCGGACGCTGGCGCAGGCCGAGGTCGAGCGCGACGAAATAAAAGGACGATCCAATCCAGGCGATGCCGGTAACGACGTGCAGCCAGCGCACGGCGAAACTCAGCCAATCCCAGAATATCGCGAAATCCATCATGAAAAATCGTCCCTGCCGATCCACTGACTTTACGGACTGGAGCGCAAACGGAAAGGGCCGAGGCGCACGATGACTTTCAAAAAAAATTGGAAAATACTAGGCTGATCATACGCAGCCACATGAGAGCGACGAAAGCCGCATGGCCTATCTCGATAATATCGCCGTTTTTGTCCGCGTCGTCGAGCTCGGCAATTTGTCGGCGGCTGGGCGCGACATGCGCATTTCGCCGGCGGTCGCTTCCAACCGGATCAAGGAGCTCGAGAAGCACCTGGGCGTCAGGCTGTTCAACCGTACGACGCGGCAATTGATGCCGACCGAGCACGGCACGGTGTTCTACTCCGGCGCCAAGCAGGTGCTGGAGGCGGTCACCGAGGCGGAAGCGGCGGTCAGCGCGTTATCCGGCCAGCCGCGCGGCACCATAAAGGTGACAGCGCCGCTCGGCCTCGGGCGGCGGCTGGTGGCATCCGGCATCCCGGATTTCCACGACAGGTACCCAGATATCGAGGTGCGGCTCCGGCTTTCCGATCACAATGTCGATATCATGAAGGAAGGCATCGACGTTGCGTTCCGGCTGGGCATCATCGAGGATTCCAGCCTCAGGATGCGCGGCATCATGGAATGCGAGCGCGTGCTGGTAGCGGCCCCGGAATATCTGGACGTGCGCGGCGAGCCGACCGAGCCGCAGGAGTTGATTGGCAAGAAACACGATTGCCTGATGCTGCGCTATTCGGGCGCGCGCGAATATGTCTGGACGTTGCAGACGCCGAACGGCCCGCAAAAGTTCGAGGTGCACGGCCCCTACGATACCGATGATGGCGACGTGCTGACCGGCTGGGCGCTGTCCGGCCGCGGCATCATCAACAAGCCGCGCTTCGAGGTCGAGCCGTTTATCCGCGACCAGCGGCTGAAGGTGATCCTGAGTAACACGCCGCCGACGCCGGTGCAGTTTGCCGCCGTCTACCCGCACAAGAAGCTGCAGGATCCGAAGGTGCGGCTGCTGCTCGATTTCATGGCCGAGCGCTGCCAGCGGCTGATCAGGGATATTCTGGCCGGCAAATGATCGCCCGCTGGCCGGTTGCTTTCCGTCCAGCCGACGAGATAATTCCCAAGGAATCTCGCTCAACAGGGAAAAGCGATGGCCAACGGCGCCACAATGTGTCTCGCCGTTTCACTGTCTCCGGAAGCCGCCCCTTCCCATCCGCCCGACGCCGGCCCGGACTTCAGTCTGCTGACGCGGTTCGTGCAAGAAGCCGAAGCGGCCGGTCTGGACATGGTGTTGCTCGGCGATTCCGCGCCGGTTGCAGGCGGGCTGAACCGGCAAATGCGCTTCGAAGCAACGACCTTGGTGGCGGCCCTGGCGACGGTGACAAGCAGGATCGGCCTCGTCGCCGCGGCCTCGACGGTCGCCCACCAGCCCTACAATCTCGCGCGCCGTTTCGCCTCGCTCGATATTATCAGCCATGGCCGCGCCGGCTGGAACGCGAGCATGATGCCCGACCCGCGCGAGGCGGCCAATTTCAGCCGACCGGACGGGTTTTCCGGCGACGATTTCCGCCTGCGCGCCGAGGAATTCATCGGCATTGTGCAGGGCTTGTGGAAAGGCTGGGACGAAGACGCGCTGCTGTTCGACAAGTTTGGCGGGCGCTTCTTCGATCCCGAGAAGATGCACCTTCTCGACCACAAGGGTGAATATTTTTCCGTGCGCGGGCCGCTCAACGTGGCGCGGTCGCCGCAGGACACGCCGGTGCTGGTCATGTCCGGCCTGTCCGAGCCCGCCATGGATATCGCCGCCCGCACCGCCGATGTCGTCCTGCTGGATGAGCGATCGATCGACTGGGCTGGCGATCTGAAGCGCCGTGCGCTTGCCTTCGGGCGCAGGCCGGAGGCGCTGAAGGTGCTGATGAACGTTACCGTCAGCGCCGAAATAACCGCCGCGCCGGACATGTTTGCGGACAGGCTCGAAGAGTGCTTTCGCTCGAAAGCCTGCGACGGTTTCAACATCGACACGCCGCTCACGTCGGCGCTCGACGATTTCATCGGTCTCGTGCTGCCGGAGCTTCGCCGCCGCGGCCTTGTCCGGTCCGGCTACAGCGCGGCGACACTGCGCGCCCATCTCGGGCTTGCAGGGGAGGATCGGCAATGAGCGCCGGTCGAGGCCAGATGAAGCTCGGCGCCTTCCTGTGGGCGACAGGCCACCACATCGCCGCCTGGCGCCATCCGCAGGCGCATGTCACGGCCGGCATCGACATCGACCATCACATCCAGCTGGCGCGGACGGCGGAGGCGGCGAAGTTCGACATGATCTTCTGCGAGGACGCCGCCGGCGTGCGCGAGGCCAATGTCAACATCGCCAGCCAAACGTCGCGCTCGATCGGCTTCGAGCCGATCAGCCTGCTTGCGGCGCTCGCGGTGCAGACGGAGCGCGTCGGCCTCGTCTCTACGGCGTCGACGAGCTATAACGAGCCTTACGGGCTGGCGCGGACCTTCCTGTCGCTCGATCATCTGAGCGGCGGGCGTGCGGGCTGGAACCTTGTCACCTCGGCCAGCCATATCGAGGCCGCCAATTTCGGCTCGACCGGTCTGCGCCCGCATGCGGACCGTTACGGGCGGGCGCGCGAATTCGCTGCGGTGGTTGCCGGCCTTTGGCGAGGCCAGGGTGGATACGAAGGCAGAAGTTTTTCGGTGCGTGACCCGCTCGATCTGCCGCGCTCGCCACAAGGTGCACCGGTCATGGTGCAAGCGGGAGCGTCGGACGAGGGTCGCGACCTCGCCGCCCGGACCGCCGACGTGGTCTTTACGGCGGCGCAGACATTCGAGGAAGCGAAGGCCTTCTACGACGACCTCAAGGGACGGCTCGCGGCCCATGGGCGCAAGCCGGACGACATCAAGATCATGCCCGGCGTCGCGCCGGTCGTCGCGGCAAGCGAAGCGGAAGCCCGGGCAAAACATGATGAACTGCAGGAGCTGATACCGGACGATGTCGGCGTCGCGCTGCTTTCCAGCTATCTCAGCATATCCGATCTCTCGCGCTATCCCATTGACGGACCGCTGCCGCAGCTGCCGGCCAGCGAAGGCATGCAGAGCCGGCAAGCGCTGGTCATCGAACAATCGCGCCGCGACAACCTGTCCATTCGCCAGCTTGCCCGTCATTTCGCCGGCGCGCGCGGCCATTGGCGCGTCGTCGGAACGCCGGCCCAGATCGCCGACGAGCTCGAGGCACGCTTCGACGGTGGCGCGGCAGACGGTTTCAACATCATGCCGTCCTATTTTCCCGGCGAACTCAATGCCTTTGCCACGCTAGTCGTGCCGGAATTGCAGCGGCGCGGGCTGTTTCGCACGGACTATGAAGGCAGCACGCTGCGCGACCATCTGGGCTTGAAAAGGCCGGCGTAAACGACGAGCGGAACGAAAGTCGGAGATCGCCGTTTTGGGATGCTGTGCCGCGCGGCGATGAGGGCGTCTGCGCGCATATTCGATTTGACCATCCCAAACTTCGCCCTCTTCAAACCACGCGGACGCTACCGCCACAGGAGCCGATCATGGATGCCATCGCCACCCGCAACGACCTGCAATCCAATGCCAAGAAAGAGTGTATCGACCTTCTCAATGCCCGCCTCGCCGACGCCATCGATCTGGCCTTGATCACCAAGCAGGCGCACTGGAACGTCAAGGGACCGCAATTCATCGCCATTCACGAGATGCTCGACACGTTCCGCGAGGAGATCGACGGCCATGTCGACACCATTGCCGAGCGCGCCGTACAGCTCGGCGGCACGGCGCTCGGCACCTCGCAGGAGGTCTCGAAGGCGACTATGCTCGAGGCCTATCCGACCGACATCCACAAGACCCGGGATCACCTGGCGGCGCTGATCGACCGGTATGCCGCAACCGCCAAGCGGGCACGCGCGGCAATCGACGAAGCGGCTGGCGCGGGTGACGCCGACACAGCCGACATCTTCACCGCCTATTCGCGCTCGCTCGACAAATTACTGTGGTTCCTGGAGGCTCACACGCAGGAGAAGGAATAGCAGGAAACGTCAGCCCGCCATCGCCTTGCCGCGACGGGCTTTGGACGGCGCTGCCGGTGCTATCGCGTGAGCGGCCAACGCCGTCATGATTTCGGCCGCGGCGAGTGCGGCGATCACTTGCGGGCGCTTGTCCTTGACGGCACCGCCGCCGATCGGCGAGACGAGGCGGGCAAATTCCGCCTCGTTTCCGTCCGCCGATTTGAGGAACCAGTTCCGGAACGTCGCCTTCTTGGTTCTGGAACCGATCATGCCGACATAGGCGGCATCCCGGCGTTTCAGCGCCTCGGCGACGATCAGGAAGTCCAGCGCATGGTCGTGGGTAAGGACGACGAAGGCGGATCCAGCCGGGGCTTCGCGCACCATTGCCTCAGGCATCGGCGTCAGCTTGGTTTCGACCGTATCCGGCATGCCCTCCAGCGCCTCGGCTCGCGTCTCGACAACGACGACATGCACCGGCAGCAAAGCCACCGCCGAGGCCAGCGCATGGCCGACATGGCCGCCGCCGAAGATGTAGACATGCGGCAGCTGCGCCTCCTCGGCCGCCGCCGCCGCAACAAGCTTGGCTTCAAGCGCGGCGTCGACCAGCCGGATCAGCAGCTCGACCCTGCCGCCGCAGCATTGGCCGATCTCCGGGCCCAGCGCGATGTCGAGGGTGGCGCGGATATCCCTCCCCCTTGAGGGGAGGGTGGCGGCGAAGCCGTCGGGTGGGGTCGCCGCGGCAGTGCTCGACGCTCTGGCGGTACCTTCTGAGACGACCCCCTCTGGCCGCTCCGCGGCCTGCCCTTCGCTATGGCTCCGGGCGTTCGTCGCTGAAAAAGCCAAATCGTTGGCTTTTTCT
This sequence comes from Mesorhizobium sp. ISC25, assembly GCF_042295465.1. Taxonomy (NCBI): domain Bacteria; kingdom Pseudomonadati; phylum Pseudomonadota; class Alphaproteobacteria; order Hyphomicrobiales; family Phyllobacteriaceae; genus Mesorhizobium; species Mesorhizobium sp. ISC25. The sequence goes on from NZ_CP135441.1 coordinate 3,915,049, forward strand.
CGGCCATTGGCCGACCGCTCCTCACCCCCTTCAAGGGGGGAGAAAAGCATCTGCCGCGCTTTGTCGATCGCCATATATTCGAGCTGGCCGCCGCCGATCGTGCCGAAAGTGGCCGATCCTGAGACGAGCATGAAGGCACCCGTTTCGCGCGGCGTCGAACCTTTTGTCCCGGCCACCTCAACCAAGGCGACCCGGCCGGCACCGGCAAGAAAGGCCTTCAGACTCTGCACTTTCGCGTCCATCATTCGCGTTCCCTATTGGGAAATATAGAGTTTTTCGGCCTGAATTGCACGTTTTCCGGGATTCAAGTGCCGGTCTTGGCTTCCCGCTTCAGCCGTTCGATCGCCATCAGCACACGCTCCGGCGTGGCCGGCGGGTCGAGGCGCGGGCAGATCTTATGGCTGGCAACGCTCGCCACTGCGTCCGACAGCGCATGCAGCACCGACATTGCGAGCGGAAAGGGCGGCTCGCCGACCGCCTTAGAGCGGTGCACCGTCGGCTCGCCTGCTTGCGCCCAGTCAGCCAAAGTCACATTAAAAATCTTCGGCCGGTCCGACGCGAGCGGGATCTTGTAGGTCGATGGCGCATGGGTGCGCAGCCGCCCCTTGTCGTCCCACCACAGTTCCTCCGTCGTCAGCCAGCCCATGCCCTGGATGAAGCCGCCCTCGATCTGGCCGAGATCGATGGCGCGGTTCAGCGAGCGGCCGGTTTCGTGCAGGATGTCGGTGCGCTCGACGATATATTCGCCGGTCAGCGTATCGACCGAGACTTCCGAGCACGCGGCGCCATAGGCGAAATAGTAGAAGGGGTGGCCCTCGCCCTTGTCGCGGTCCCAATGGATTTTCGGCGTCTTGTAGAAACCCGCCGCCGAAAGCTGGATGCGCGCCATATAGGCCTGCCTGACGAGATCCGCGAAGGCGATCTCCTGGTTGCCGATGCGCACGCGGTTGGGCAGGAACAGCACCTGGTCGCGCGGCACCTGGTATTTCTCGGCGGCGAAATTGGTCAGCCGGTCCTTGATCTGGCGGGCGGCGTTCTGCGCCGCCATGCCGTTGAGATCGGAGCCGGAAGACGCGGCGGTGGCCGAGGTGTTCGGCACCTTGCCGGTCGTCGTCGCGGTGATCTTGACCTGATCGAGGTCGATCTGGAACTCTTCCGCCACAACCTGCGCCACCTTGACGTAGAGGCCCTGCCCCATCTCAGTGCCGCCGTGGTTCAGATGAACCGAACCATCGGTATAGACATGCACCAGCGCGCCGGCCTGGTTGTAATGGGTGGCGGTGAACGAGATGCCGAACTTGACCGGCGTCAGCGCCAGTCCGCGCTTGATGAAGCGGCTGTTGGCATTGAAAGCATCGATGGTGCGGCGGCGCCTCGCATAGTCGGAACTCGCCTCCAGCTCGGCGACGATGCGGTGGATGATGTTGTCCTCGACCGTCTGGTGGTAGGGCGTGATGTTGCGGTCGCTGGTGCCGTAGAAATTCTTCTTGCGGATTTCGAGCGGGTCCTTGCCGACGGCAAACGCGACTTCGTCGATGACGCGCTCGGCGCCGACCATGCCTTGCGGACCGCCGAAGCCGCGAAAGGCGGTGTTCGATACCGTATTGGTGTAGAGCGGCGCCGATTGCGCGTGCACCGCCGGCCAGAAATAGGTGTTGTCGCAATGGAACAGGGCGCGGTCGGTGACCGGGCCGGAGAGGTCGGCCGAGAAGCCGCAGCGCGCCGCGAACATGAAATCTACGCCCAGAATATTGCCCTCGTCGTCGAAGCCGACCTCGTAGTCGACGAGGAAATCGTGGCGTTTGCCGGTGGCGATCATGTCGTCGTCGCGGTCGGGCCGGATTTTCACGGCCCGATGATGTTTCTTCGCGGCGATAGCAGCCAATGCCGCAAACTGATTGCCTTGCGTTTCCTTACCGCCGAAAGCGCCGCCCATCCGGCGGATTTCCACCGTCACCGCGTGGCTCGGAATACCGAGCGCATGGCTGACCATGTGCTGGATTTCGCTCGGGTGCTGGGTCGAGGAATAGATGGTGACGTCGCGGTCCTCGCCAGGGATGGCCAAGGCGATATGGCCTTCGAGATAGAAATGCTCCTGGCCGCCGATGCGCATTTTTCCCTTCAGCCGGCGCGGCGCCGCGTTGATCGCCGCCGCTGCATCACCGCGCTTCAGCGTCAGCGGCGGCGTGACCAGCTTGTCTTTCCGGGGATCGAGCTCACTGACATCGGCGACGAACGGCAATTCCTTGTATTCGACCTTGGCCAGCCTCGTCGCGCGGCGCGCCTGCTCGCGGGTTTCGGCGATGACGCAGAAGATCGGCTGACCGAAAAATTGCACCTTGCCGTCGGCCAGCACCGGCTCGTCGTGACGGCCGGTCGGCGAAATGTCGTTCTCGCCTGGCACGTCGCTCGCGGTCAGCACATCGATGACGCCGGGTGCGGCGCGCACCGCCGAAAGGTCCATGCTGGTGATGGTGGCATGCGTCGCCGTCGAAAGCCCAAGGCAGCCGTGCAGCGTGCCGGCCGGTTCCGGCATGTCGTCGATATAGACGGCCGTGCCACTGACATGCTTGTGCGCGGAATCATGGCGCTGGTCGGTGGCGACGCCGCCGGCGATTTTTTGCGCTTTCAGGTTTGGGGTGGCGTGCTTGTTCATCATGCCGCCTCGTGCCGTGATACCTGGATCGGCGCCCGGGTGCCGGTGGTTTCGGCAAAGAAGCGCAGCAGCAGGTTGCGCGCCGCCAGCGCCCGGTATTCGGCGCTTGCCCGCATGTCGGTTAGCGGGGTGAAATCGCCGGCGTACGCGGCCATCGCCGCCTCGACCGTCGCTTCCGTCCAGGGCTTGCCAAGCAATGCCTTTTCGACGCCAAAGGCTCGCTTCGGCGTTGCCGCCATGCCGCCATAGGCGATGCGCACATCCGCCACCGTGCCATGCTCGGCGAGCTTCAGGAAAAACGCGCCTAGCGCTGCCGTAATGTCTTCGTCGCGGCGCTTGGTGATCTTGTAGACGGCAAATTTCGTCTCGCTGCCCGGCACCGGAACATGCACGGCCTCGACGAATTCGCCGGGCTGCCGGTCCTGTCGGCCATAAGCGATGAAAAAATCCTCGAGTGGGATCGTCCGCCGCTTGTCGCCGCGGCGCAGCGTCAGGCGGGCACCGAGTGCGATCAGCGGCGGCGGCGTGTCGCCGATCGGCGAACCGTTGGCGATATTGCCGCCGATTGTGCCCATGTTGCGCACCTGGTCGCCGCCGATGCGGTCGAACAGCGGGCCTAGCGCCGGGATGCGCTTCGCCAGCGTCGCGAAGGCTTCGCTATAGGTGACACCGGCGCCGATCGAGATGACGCCCTTGTCCTCGGACATCCCGCACAGACCATCGAGGTTCCCGATGAAAACCGCCGGCGCAATATCGCGCATGTGCTTGGTAACCCAAAGGCCGACATCGGTCGAACCCGCAACGATAGTGGCGCTCGGCTCCTTGACCAGCACGCTGGCCAGATCGTCGGCATTGGCCGGCACGATCAGCTGCTTGTTGCCCGAGCCGATCTCGATGCGCGAACCGTCCTTCATCGCTTCGAGCTTGGCCGTGACTGCCTTGCGCTCCGCCGCCAGCGGATCCTTTGCCGCCTTGCCGTAGCTGGAGATGGCACGTGCGGCGCGCATGATCGCCTCGTAGCCGGTGCAGCGGCAGAGATTGCCCTGCAGCGCCTTTTCGATGGCGGCGTCCGACGGCTCCGGCGACCGCATCCACAGAGCATAAAGCGACATGACGAAACCCGGCGTGCAGAAGCCGCATTGCGAGCCGTGGAAATCCACCATCGCCTGCTGCACGGGGTGCAGTTTTCCTGCGTCGCCGCGCAGATGCTCGACGGTCACGACATGCGTGCCGTCTTGCGAGCCAAGGAAGCGGATGCAGGCATTGACGCTTTCATAGACCAGTGTTCCACCGGAGAGCCTGCCGACCAGCACCGTGCAGGCGCCGCAGTCGCCCTCGGCGCAACCTTCCTTGGTGCCGCGCAGCGAGCGGTCGAGCCGCAGCCAATCGAGCAGTGTCTGGTCGGGTGCAACCGTGTCGAGCGCGACGTCCTCGCCATTGAGGATGAAGCGGATTTCGTTGCGTGTCTTGATCCCAGCCATCTCAGCTTCCCCGATAGGTCGAATAGCCGAAAGGCGACAGGAGCAGCGGCACATGATAGTGCACCGGCTCGGCCATGCCGAAGCGGATCGGCACATGGTCGAGGAAGGCCGGTTCCGGCAGTTTTGTCCCTTGCCGGCGCAGATAATCGCCGGCCGCAAAGATCAGCTCGTATTCGCCGGTACGGAATTCCGCGCCGGCAAGCAGCGGAGCATCGCAGCGGCCGTCATCATTGGTGACGACCGTCTTCAGATGCGTCCGGGCCTGGCCGTCAAGATGATAGAGCTCGATCGACAGACCGGCCGCCGGCTTGCCGGCCGCAGTGTCGAGGACATGGGTCGTCAGGCGCCCGCCTTCGGCTTTCGACGTTTCCGCCACTGGCTGCTCCATTCCTTGCACGGTCGAACACTATTCATGAATTGTGCGCCAATTAAAGGCGATGCATAAGTCCCGGTCGAGCGGAGCGCGACAAAAACACTTTCAAAAATTTCGGGGGAATGCGCAGGCACTCCTTTCGACTATTCTGATCACACTTTCCGGCAGGAGCGAGAATGCGTTACGAACGAGACATGCGCGGCTACGGAGCCAATCCGCCGGATCCGAAATGGCCCGGCGGGGCGCATGTCGCGGTGCAGTTCGTCGTCAACTACGAAGAGGGCGGCGAGAATTGCGTCCTCCACGGCGACAAGGCTTCGGAGGCTTTCCTGTCGGAGATCGTCGGCGCCGCGCCCTGGCCCGGCCAGCGCCACTGGAACATGGAATCGATCTACGAATACGGCGCCCGTGCCGGCTTCTGGCGATTGCTGCGCCTGTTCGGCGAGGCACAGGTGCCGATCACCTGCTACGGCGTCGCCACGGCCCTGGCGCGTTCGCCCGACCAGGTCGCGGCGATGCAGGAGGCCGGCTGGGAGATCGCCTCGCACGGGCTGAAATGGATCGACTACCGCGACCACGCGCCAGAAGACGAGCGCCGCGATATGGAAGCCGCGATCCGGCTGCATTATGAGGTCACAGGGGCGCGGCCGACCGGCTGGTACACCGGCCGCACCTCGATCAACACCGTGCGTCTGGCAGCGGAAGAAGGCGGTTTCGACTATGTGTCGGACACCTATGACGACGAATTGCCTTACTGGTTCGAGCATGTGACACCGGACGGGTCGGCGAAGCCGCAGCTGGTCATCCCCTATACGCTCGACGCCAACGACATGCGCTTTGCCACGCCGCAGGGCTTCAACTCCGGCGACCAGTTCTTTGCATATCTCAGGGATAGCTTCGACACGCTCTATGCCGAGGGCAAGGCAGGGCGGCCGCGTATGATGAATATCGGCCTGCACTGCCGCCTGGTTGGGAGGCCGGGCCGGGTCGCGGCACTGAAGCGCTTCATCGACTACGTCAAATCACACGACAAGGTCTGGCTGGCACGGCGCATCGACATTGCAAGACATTGGCAGGAGACGCATCCGTTCCGGCTGCCGGCGCTGCGCCCGTCGAAAATGGAATTCGAGGCCTTCGTCCACACATTCGGCGGCGTCTTCGAGCATTCGCCTTGGATTGCCGAGCGCGCCTATGAGCTGGAGCTCGGCCCGGCGCATGACAGTGCCGGCGGGCTGCACAATGCGCTCTGCCGCGCCTTTCGCGCGGCGAGCGAGGCCGAGCGGCTTTCAGTTCTCAACGCCCACCCCGACCTTGCCGGAAAACTGGCGCAGGCCAAGCGGCTGACGGCGGAATCGTCGAGGGAACAGGCTTCGGCCGGCCTCGACGCGCTGACCGACAAGGAGCGCGAGCTGTTCGCAAAACTCAATGCCGCCTACGTCACCAGTTTCGGTTTCCCCTTCATTATTGCGGTGAAAGGCAAGACCAAGGAGGAGATCCTGGCCGAGTTCGAGGCGCGTATCGGCAACAGCCACGATGTCGAATTCGAAACCGCCTGCAGACAGGTCGAGCGCATCGCGCTGCTTCGTCTCAAGGACATGCTTCCGCAATAGGCTTTGGCTGCCGCGATAGGCCCTGGCTTCCGCAACAGGCTTGAATTTATGGATATGATGAAAATGGCCGAGCGAACCTATTATGCGCCGCAGGGCGGACATCCCGGCCAGACTGAATTGCTGACCGGCCGCGCTGTATTCACACAGGCCTATGCCGTCATCCCCAAAGGCGTGATGCAGGACATCGTCACCAGCGCTTTGCCGTTCTGGGATGGGACACGCGTCTGGGTGCTGTCGCGGCCGCTGTCGGGTTTTGCCGAGACGTTTTCGCAATATATCGTCGAGCTCGCGCCCGGCGGCGGCAGCGACCGCCCTGAGCTTGACGCCGCCGCCGAAGGTGCGCTGTTCGTGGTCGAAGGCGAGCTAAGCGTTTCGCTTGCCGGCAAGAAGCATAGCTTAAGGCCGGGCGGCTTTGCCTTCCTGCCGCCGGCGAGCGGGTGGACGGTGCGCAATGAAGGCGGCGGCGCCGTCCGCTTCCACTGGATCCGCAAGACTTATGATGCAGTCGACGGCATCGACGCGCCGCAAGCGTTCTTCGCCAACGAACAGGACATCGCGCCGACGCCGATGCCGGGTACCGAAGGCCGATGGGCGACGACGCGCTTCGTCGATCCGGCCGACATGCGGCACGACATGCATGTCACCATCGTCACGCTCGAGCCTGGTGCGGTCATTCCCTTCGCCGAGACGCATGTCATGGAGCACGGGCTCTATGTGCTGGAGGGCAAGGCGGTCTACCGTCTCAACCAGGACTGGGTCGAAGTCGAGGCCGGCGACTATATGTGGCTGCGCGCCTTCTGCCCGCAGGCCTGCTATGCCGGCGGGCCAGGCAAATTCCGCTATCTCCTCTACAAGGACGTCAACCGCCACGCCAAGCTTGGTAGCGCCGGCGTGGCGAGACCTACACCATGACCCGCATCGTCGCGCGGCCGCTGACCCGCGAGAATTTCGCCGAATTCGGCGACGTCATCGATATGGGCGGCGACAACCATTATCCGATCAATGGCGGCAAGGCCGAGCGGTATCACGATCTCGCCACCGTGGAAGCACGAGGGCCGAATGCGCGCGTGCTGATCTCGATGGTGCGTGGCACGCCCTATGAGCTGCCGTTGAAGCTTACCATGGTGGAGCGCCATCCGTTTGGCAGCCAGGCCTTCATCCCGCTGTCGCCACGGCCGTTCCTGGTCGTCGTCTGCCATGATGGCGATGAAGGCCCGGGCGAACCGCATGCGTTCATCACCTCGCCGGGGCAAGGCATCAACTATCCGCGCAATTTGTGGCACGGCGTGCTGACGCCGATCGGCGAGCCCCAGGACTTCCTGGTCGTCGACCGTGGCGGCGACGGCTCCAACCTCGAAGAGTGCCACTTCTCGCACGCCTATGAGATTCATCTTCCCGATGGGAGCCGGTGATGGCTGACATTTCGCTGATCGACCGTCTGCTCGACGTCATCGAGCACGACATCGTGCCGAAGACCGCCGAAGGCGTCGCGCATGGCAACAAGCTGTTCGGCGCGGCGATCCTGCGCAAGGACGACAGCTCGCTGGTGCTTGCCGAAACCAACAACGAGACGGAAAACCCGCTCTGGCACGGCGAGGTGCACTGCCTGAAGCGCTTCTACGAAATGCCGAAGGCGGAGCGCGTCGATACCAAGGACGCGATCTTTCTTGCCACGCACGAGCCCTGCTCGCTCTGCCTGTCGGCTATCACCTGGACCGGCTTCGACAATTTCTACTATCTGTTCAGCCATGAGGACTCGCGCGACAGCTTCGACATCCCGCACGATCTGAATATCCTGAAGGAGGTCTTCACCCTCGATCCCGGCGGCTACAATGCCGAGAATGCCTACTGGAAGAGCTTTTCGATTCGCAGACTCGTACGATCGCTGCCCGAGCCCGAACGCAAGCGGCTGGAAGCACGGATCGGCACAATCTCCGCCCGCTACGACGAACTGTCCGGCGCCTATCAGGCGAGCAAGGACGAAAACGACATTCCGCTGAGTTGACGCGGATTGACCAGCCGAATTCGTTGGCTGGCCCACGACGCATCGGCAGCGGCTCCATCATGTGGCCGCATGAAAACCGTCACTGAATTTCCCCGCAAGGTTGTCGAATTTCCGGACATGGCGATCGTCATGCCGGACGGCTGCCGCCTGTCGGCGCGGGTATGGATGCCGGCCGATGCTGCCGACGATCCCGTGCCGGCAATCCTCGAGCACCTGCCGTATCGAAAACGTGACGGCACGATCTATCGCGATAAGCTGACGCATCCCTATTTCGCCGGCCATGGCTACGCCTCGATCCGCGTCGACATGCGCGGCAATGGCGATTCCGAAGGGCTGATGGACGACGAATATTCCGAGCAAGAGCTGCAGGACGCCTGCGATGTCATCGCCTGGGCGGCGGCCCAGCCCTGGTGCAACGGCAATGTCGGCATGATGGGCATTTCGTGGGGCGGCTTCAACTGCCTGCAGGTAGCAGCCAAGCAGCCGGTGGCGCTGAAGGCGGTCATCAGTCTCTGTTCGACGGTCGACCGCTATGCCGACGACATCCACTACAAGGGCGGCTGCCTGCTGATCGAGAATTTCGGCTGGGCCTCGACCATGCTGTCCTATTCGTCGCGGCCGCCGGATCCGTTGCTGGCCGGCGACAACAGATGGCGCGACCTGTGGCTGACCCGGCTGGAGAACCAGCCCTTCCTGGCGCCGCTGTGGCTGAAGCACCAGCATCGCGATACCTATTGGAAGCGCGGCTCGATCTGCGAGGACTATTCCGCCATCCATGCCGCGGTGCTGTCGATCGGCGGCTGGCATGATGGCTATCGCAATACGATTTCCTATCTCGCCGCCAATATCGAGGCGCCCGTCAAGGGCATCGTCGGCCCCTGGATCCACAAATACCCGCATTATGCCGCGCCCGAACCGCGCATTGGTTTCCTGCAGGAGGCCTTGCGCTGGTGGGATCGCTGGTTGAAGGACATTGACACCGGCGTCGAGACCGACCCCGCCTACCGCACCTATGTCATGGACAGCGTGCGTCCGGCGCGCTGGCATCCCGAGCGGCCGGGCCGCTGGGTCGCTGAATCAGAATGGCCGTCACCCAACATCAAGACGCAAGAGGTTGAGCTTATCGCTGAAGGCAAGCACGCTATCGTCGCTTCGCCGCAAAGCTGCGGCCTTGCCGGCGGCGAATATTTCCCCTTCACCTTTGGACCGGAACTGCCGGGTGACCAGCGTCCCGACGACGCGCTGTCGGTGTGTTTCGACCAGCCGGTGCTGACCGAAGTGGTTGACATCGTCGGTGCTCCCGAAGTTGTGGTCAGGGTCTCGTCGGACCGGCGCCAGGCGAACATCGCGGTTCGGCTGTGCGACGTCCATCCGGACGGAGCGTCGGAGCTGATCTCCTACGGCGTGCTCAACCTGACGCATCGCAACTCGCATGAATTTCCCGAAGCGCTGGTGCCCGGCGAAACCGTCAGCGCCCGGGTGGTGCTCGATCAATGCGCCTATAGCGTGCCGGCCGGCCACCGCTTGCGTGTTGCCATCTCCAACAGCTATTGGCCGATGATCTGGCCGTCGCCGGAACCGGTCCGGCTGGAATTGTCGGCCGCGGCGTTGATGCTGCCGCTGCGCCCGCCGGCGACAGGCGACGAGGTCACCTTCCCCGCCCCCGAAGGCGCCACGCCCTGGGCAACCGAAACGGTCCGCGCCGCCAATTCCGAGCGTCATGTCGACCGCGACGAAAAGACCGGAATGATCACGCTTTCCATCGTCGATGATTTTGGCGAGGTGCGCGACCTGGAGCATGGCCTCGCCAACGGCAGCGTCGCCAGAGAGACATGGGCGATCCATCCCGACAATCCGCTGTCAGCGTCGGGCAAAACGCATTGGACCCAGACGCTGTCGCGAAATGAATGGTCGGTGCGCACCGAAACCTTCGCCGAAATGCGCTCCGACGCGCAAAGCTTCATGGTTAGCGCCAGAATTGAAGCCTATGAAGGCGAGAAACTGGTCTTCGAGCGCAACTTCGAGGAGAAAATCCCGCGCGCACTGCTTTGAGCGCTTATAGCGATTGGTCCAATTGCGACGCACGATTTACGCCACGGCATGTCGCATTCGGTCTTGCTTACCGCTTTCCCTTACGGTCATTATTCTCCCGATCGAAATGAGAAAAAACGACCATAAGGTCGGACCAACAGAGTGAGGAACTCAACATGTCGAACGAACTGGAATATCTGAGCCGGCGCGTTGCGTCCGGCAAGCTGAGCCGTCGCGATTTTCTCGGCCGGGCGGCAGCGCTCGGCGTCACCGCAACCTTCGCCAATTCGCTGCTTTCCAGCGCTTCCCGCGCGGCGGGTCCGGTCAAGGGCGGCACGCTCAAGGCCGGCCTGGTCGGCGGTGAATCCACCAACAGCCTCGATCCGGCGCTGTTCATGACGCAGGTGCCGTTCGCCTTCGGCAAGATGTGGGGCGAACTGATCGTCGAGCTGTCTCCCGAAGGCAAGCTCGAGAACCGCATTGCCGAGGAGATCGGCTCGTCGGACGACGCCAAGACCTGGACGCTGAAGATCCGCGATGGCGTCGAGTTCCACAACGGCAAGAAGGTGACCGCAGAGGACGTGGCAGCCACCCTCGAACGTCATTCGGACGAGAAGTCGAAGTCCGGCGCGCTCGGTTACATGAAAGGCATCGAGAGCATCAAGGCCAGCGGCAAGGGAGTGGTGCTGACGCTGAAGGAGCCGAATGCCGACCTGCCCTACCTGCTTAGCGACTATCACCTGATCATTCAGCCGAATGGCGGCAAGGACAAGGCCGATGCCGGTATCTCGGCGGGTCCTTACAAGGTCACCACCAACGAGCCCGGCGTGCGCCATGGCGGCGAGCGCTTCGCCAATTACTGGCAGGGCGACAAGATGGGCCATGCCGACCAGATAGAGATCATCGTCATCAACGACGCCACGGCGCGCACGGCGGCCCTGCAGGGCGGCCAGGTCCACATGATCAACCGCGTCGAGCCGAAGATCGTCGATCTGATCAAGCGCGTGCCCGGCGTCACCATCCGCAACCATTCTGGACCCGGCCACTACGTCTTCATCATGCACTGCGACACCGCGCCGTTCGATAACAACGACTTGCGGATGGCGTTGAAGCTGGCAATCGACCGCGAGGAAATGCTGAAGAAGGTGCTGCGCGGCTACGGCTCGCTCGGCAACGACTTCCCGATCAATGCATCGTACCCGCTATTCACCGAGATCGAGCAGCGCAAATACGATCCCGACAAGGCCAAGTTCCACTACAAGAAATCGGGCCATGACGGTGCCGTCCTGCTGCGGACGTCGGACGTCGCCTTCCCCGGTGCCGTCGACGCGGCACAGCTGTTCCAGCAAAGCGCGGCCAAGGCCGGCATCAAGCTGGAGATCAAGCGCGAACCGGGCGACGGCTACTGGTCGGAAGTCTGGAACAAGCAGCCCTTCTGCGCCTCCTACTGGGGCGGCCGGTCGACGCAGGACCAGATGTACTCTACCGCCTATCTGTCGACGGCCGACTGGAACGACACACGGTTCAAGCGTCCGGATTTCGACAAGATGGTGCTGGCGGCTCGCGCCGAGCTCGACGAGGCCAAGCGCAAGGCAATGTACCACGACATGGCTGTGATGGTGCGCGACGAGGGCGGCCTGATCCTGCCGATGTTCAATCAGTTCATCGACGCGACGGGCGCCAAGGTTGCCGGCTGGGTGGATGATCCGCATCAGGAGTTGATGAACGGATATGCTCTCGCGAAGTGCTGGCTCGAAGCCTGAGCCCGGCCTTGCGGATATGTCCTCACCCATCGTGAAACTGGTGGCCCAGCGCATTGCGCTGGGCGTCATCCTTCTATTGGCCGTTTCGGTCCTGATCTTCGCCGGCACCCAGATCCTGCCCGGCGACGTCGCGCAAGCCATTCTCGGACAGTCAGCGACACCGGAGTCGCTCGCCAATCTGCGCGAGCAGCTCGGCCTCAATGATCCGGCTTACATCCGTTATTTTCGTTGGCTCGGCGGCATCCTGACCGGTGATCTCGGTACGGCTATGTCGAGCGGTCAGGATATCGCAACCTCAATCAAGGGAAGGCTGTGGAACACGCTGTTCCTCGCCTTCTGGGCGGCGATCGTGGCGGTGCCGCTGGCGATCATCCTCGGGCTGATCGCGGTGCGCTACCGCAATGGCTGGGTCGACAAGCTGATCTCGGGACTGGCGCTGGCCTCGACGTCCTTTCCGGAATTCTTCGTCGGCTATGTGCTCGTCTTTTTCTTTGCGGTGCAACATCAATGGTTTCCCGCCATTTCCACCGTCTATGACGGAATGCCTTTCGGCGAACGCATCCAGGCCATCGCATTGCCGGCGGCGGCGCTGACCCTGGTGGTGCTCGCCCATATGATGCGCATGACGCGCGCCGCGATCCTCAACGTCATGCAGTCGGCCTATGTCGAAACCGCCGAACTCAAGGGGCTTTCGGCCTTCGCGGTTATCCGCAGGCATGCCTTCCCCAATGCGATTGCGCCGATCATCAACGTCGTCATGCTCAATCTCGCCTACCTCATCGTCGGCGTCGTCGTGGTCGAAGTCATTTTCGTCTATCCGGGGATGGGCCAATACCTCGTCGACCACGTCACCAAGCGTGACGTGCCTGTGGTGCAGGCGGTCGGGCTGATCTTCGCCGCCGTCTATATCAGCCTGAACATCATCGCGGACATAGCGGCTATCGTCGCCAATCCGCGCCTCAGACATCCGAAATGAGGGGGGCGGGTATGCTCGTCATCAAACGCATCCCCATCCCGGCATTGGTCGGAATCGTGCTGACGGCGCTGTTCGTGCTGGCAGCAATTTTTGCGCCGTGGATCGCGCCGCACGGCAATGCCGAGATCGTCAGCGACGTCCCTTGGGAACCGATGTCGGCGGCGCATTGGCTGGGCACCGACAATCTCGGCCGCGATCTGTTGTCGCGCATGATCTATGGCGCCCGCATCACCCTGTTCATCGCGGTGCTGGCGACCGCGCTGTCGTTCTCGCTCGGCGCCATCCTCGGCTTCTCGGCAGCGGTTTTCGGCGGCTGGTTCGACACGCTGCTGTCGCGTCTCGTCGATCTCCTGATGTCGATCCCGACACTGATCATGGCGCTTGTCGTGCTGTCGGTGCTGCCATCCAATCTGGTGACGTTGATCCTGGTCATGGGCGTTCTGGATTCGACCCGCGTCTACCGCCTGTCGAGGGCGGTCGCCGTCGACATCAATGTCATGGATTACGTCGAGGCGGCCAAATTGCGCGGCGAAGGCAGCGGCTGGATCATCTTCCGCGAAATCCTGCCCAATGCGCTGTCGCCGCTGGTTTCGGAACTCGGCCTGCGCTTCATCTATGCCGTGCTGTTCCTGTCGACGCTGTCCTTCCTCGGTCTTGGCGTGCAGCCGCCGGACGCCGATTGGGGCGGTATGGTCAAGGAAAACAAGGATGGCATCGTCTTCGGCATAGGCGCCGCCCTCATTCCGGCGGCGGCGATCGCAGCGCTGGCGATTTCCGTCAATCTCGTCGCCGACTGGGTACTCAACCGCACGACAAGCCTGAAGGGAGGACGCGGGTAATGGCTGACAAGCAACCGAAGCCCGGGCAACCGAAGCCCGGGCAACCGAAGTCCGGCGTGCTGCTCGACATCCGCAATCTGCGCATCGAGGCCACCGTATATCCGCCGGGCGAGGCGCCGAAGAACATCGTGTTGGTGCACGATGTCTCGCTGACGCTCGAAAAGGGCAAGGTGCTCGGATTGATCGGCGAGTCCGGCGCCGGCAAATCGACCATCGGCCTGTCGTCGATGGGCTACGGCCGCGGTGGCGTGCGCATTACCGGCGGCGAGGTCATCCTCAATGGCCGCGACATCCTGAAGGGCGGCAACGAAGGGTTCCGCAAATTGCGCGGCCGCGAGGTCTGCTATGTCGCGCAATCGGCGGCAGCGGCCTTCAATCCGGCGCACAGGCTGATGGACCAGGTGGTCGAGGCAGCACTCCTGCACGGCACGGCGACGCGGGCCGAAGCCGAAAAGCGCGCCGTGGCGCTGTTCAAGAAGCTCAGCCTGCCGAACCCCGAAAGCATCGGCGAGCGCTTCCCCCACCAGGTGTCGGGCGGTCAGCTGCAGCGCGTGATGACGGCAATGGCGCTGTGCTCGGAACCCGACCTGATCGTCTTCGACGAGCCGACCACGGCGCTCGACGTGACGACGCAGATCGACGTCTTGGCGGCGATCAAGGATGCCATCCGCGACACGCATGTCGCGGCGCTCTACATCACTCACGACCTTGCCGTCGTCGCCCAGGTCTCGGACGAGATCATGGTGCTGCGCCACGGCCGGCTGGTCGAATGGGGCGGCACCCGCCAGATCATCAAGGAGCCGCGCCAGGAGTACACCAACGCGCTGGTTTCGGTGCATGAGATCGAACACCAGGAGCAAAAGCCCGGCACGAGCCCGTTCCTGTCGGTCAAGAATATCACCGCCGCTTATGGCCGCAGTCACATAAAGGTGCTGAAGAACGTCTCGGTCGATATTTTCCCCGGCCAGACGCTGGCGGTGGTCGGCGAGTCCGGCTCCGGCAAATCGACACTTGCGCGCGCCATCACCGGCCTCTTGCCGCCCGAACAAGGCACCGTCACCTTCGACGGGCGTCCGCTCGCCAACCGGCTTGCCGACCGGCCGAAAGAGGATCTTCGCCAACTGCAGATGATCTACCAGATGGCCGACGTGGCGATGAACCCGCGCCAGACGGTCGGCACCATCATCGGCCGGCCGCTGGAATTCTATTTTGGGATGCGCGGGCGTGAGCGCGACAAACGCGTCGCCGAACTGCTCGACAAGATCGAAATGGGCAAGGGCTATGTCGACCGCTATCCGGCCGAGCTTTCCGGCGGCCAGAAGCAGCGTGTCTGCATCGCCCGTTCGCTCGCCGCCAAGCCGAAGCTGATCATCTGCGACGAGGTGACCTCGGCACTCGATCCGCTGGTGGCCCACGGCATACTGGAGCTGCTGCTCGGGTTGCAGAAAGAGGAAAACGTCGCCTATCTGTTCATCACCCACGACCTGGCCACGGTCAAGTCGATCGCCGATTCAATCGCCGTGATGTATCGCGGCGAAGTGGTGCGCTACGGCGCCAAGAGCACCGTGCTGACGCCACCCTTCGATGCCTACACCGATCTTTTGCTGTCGTCGGTGCCAGAAATGGAGATCGGCTGGCTGGAAAAGGCGATCAAGGGACGGCGCATGGCCAGCGCGGGGAACTAGCGGGCCGGCCATTGCGCCCGACGATCCGATCCGGGCGTGGATCGAACGGCAGGCCCCAGACGTACGCCCTGACTTATCCGATTAAACTGCATGGAGCCGCCTATGGCGCTCAAGACAAAACTATTGCTCATCATCCTCGACGGCATGCCTTACCGGAACTGGCGGCGGCTGATGGGCAATCTCGAAGGCTGGGTGCAATCCGGCGACGCGCGCGTGTGGAAGATGCGCTCCGTGCTGCCGTCGACCTCGGCATCCTGCTATGCCTCCATCCACACAGGCGTGCCGCCTCAAGTGCACGGCATCCTGTCCAACGAAAACCGGTTTCGCGTCGAACAGCCGGACATCTTCTCCGAAATCAGCAGGGCCGGCGGCAAGACGGGTGCGGTCACCCATTCCTACTGGTCCGAATTCTTCCGGGCCTATCCTTTCGACCTGGTCGAGGACATGGAGTTCGACGAGCCGGGCGGGCCGATCAGCCATGGCCGGTTCCACACCATGACCGGCTACAATGACATCAACCAGATGACGCCGAGCGACGTCGACCTGTTCGCGACGTTGACCATGCTGACCAGGCGCTACGGCATCGACTACGGCATCCTGCACAGCTGCACGCTGGACTCGATGGGCCACCGCTTCGGCCATGACTGCCACGAGATGGATCATGCCGTCTATGCAATGGACGCCATGCTCGCCGGCTTCCTGCCGCGCTGGCGGGAGGCCGGCTACGAGGTGATCGTCACCGCCGATCATGGCCAGACCAATCGCGGTCATCATGGCGGCCACGACGAGGAGATGCAGGATTTCGCACTTTACTACTTCGGATCAGGCGAGGGTCCGGAAGCCAATACGCTGCTCGATCAGCTGCAGCTCGCGCCGACGGTGCTTGCGCGCCTCGGCGTGCCGGTGCCGGCGACAATGAAGGCCGAGCCATTTCTCGACTGATTGGTGCCTGGCCTGCTTTGCTTGCGGAGAATATGAAGCCGGGCCGAAATGAGCGACGCCAAATGGAGACCAGATACAGGAGTCAAAGTTCGAGACAGACCTTGCCAAAATGCTTTTGGGACTCGTAGTACTTGAAGGCACTGGCGATCTCCTGCAGCGGAAAACCGCGGTCGATAGCAGGCTTCAAACGGTTGGCCTCTATGGCACGAATCATGTCGGCCTGGTCTGCCCTGCTGCCAATCGAGATTCCGCTGACCCTAATCTGATTGGAAAACAGCGCCGGGATCGAAACTTGTGCGGCAAAACCAGTCAAGACACCGATCAGTGCGATGTGGCCGCCCATCCTGCATGCTGTTATCGACTGCGCCAGCGTGCCTGGCCCGCCAACCTCGATCACATGATCGACGCCGCGTCCGTCCGTCAATACCCTTACCTCCTGGCCCCAATCCGGCACCGCCTTGTAATTGACGACAATGTCGGCCCCAAACCGCTTTAGCTTTTCCAGCTTCTCCTCCGATGAGGAGGTGGCAATAACCCGAGCGCCGGCAATCTTTGCGAATTGCAGCGCGAACAGCGATACACTTCCCGTGCCAAGGACCAGCACCGTATCACCGGGCTTCACCTGGCCGCACACCATCAGGGCTTTCCAGGCGGTGACGCCGGCACAGGTAAGCGTTGCCGCCTCCACATGCGTGAAGTCTGCCGGTGCCCTTGTGAAGGCATGCCAGGGCATGCACACATACTCGCGGGCATAGCCGTCAACATCATCTCCCAATTCGCCCCTCTTATTGGCTGGCGTCGGTTCGCCTGCCAGCCAATGGGGCCAATAGGTGCTGACGACGGCATCGCCGGCCTTGAATTCTTGGACATCGTCTGAGACCGCAACCACCTCTCCGGCGCCATCGGACAGCGGGATACGGCCATCGGCGCACGGTTTCCTGCCCAGCGCCACCATGCTGTCGTGGAAATTCAAACCACACGCGCGTATCCTGACAAGCAACTCACCCGGCCCTGGTTCCGGGCAATCTTCCTCGACCAGCTTGAGATTTTCCAAGCCTCCCGGCGCTTTCAGCCTAATCAGTCTCATGGAAAGCTCCTTCCGACCGCGCAAGGCTTCATGCGCCCCACCACTCGCGTGGACGCTTGACCGCGTCGAACACCGCCACCGGCGACTGATCCACGAAAATCGCGGCCGCAAAGCTGTTGTTGGTCATGACATTCGCCTCTTCAGGCTGGGTTGCCGTTTGCGATCGGGACCTTAGTCGCCCAGCAGCGGACCGTTGAGTTACAAAACTGTCGGGAATCCCTGCACGGCGATGTCGTCCAATTACGCTCCGCCCGAGGCCGAACGACTGCACCTTGCCCGATGGGTATGAGCCACCTCGTGGCCGCCGTCATTGCGAGCTGGCGGCCGCCTTCTGCTTGGCGCCACTGGCTGAGACAGTATCCCTAAAGGGGGGAGAACGGTACACTCTGGCAACGCTCCCCCTCTTCAGTTAGCCTCCGCAAATATGCGGGCGGAGGCGGTGAACCTTTTTGGGCCGATCAGCGACAGAGCAGGCAGGAGCCAGGCGGCTCGACCGGCGATGACGGTCGCAGAGACCGATCGCGCGCTCGTCGAGCGGGTCGCGAACGGCGACCGTACCGCCGTGCGGCTCCTGTTCATGCGCCACCACGCGCGGGTCTACCGCTTCGTGGCACGCCAGACGGGATCGGAACTGATGGCCGACGATATCGCGAACGAGGTATTCCTCGAGCTCTGGCGGCAGGCGCCGGCCTTCGAGGGGCGCTCGGAGGTGTCGACATGGCTGCTCGGCATTGCCCGCTTCAAGGCGCTGTCCCTGCTGCGCAAGAAGAAGGAAGACTGGATCGACGACGATGACGCGGCCCAGGTCGCCGACGGCGCCGACACGCCGGAAGTCGTGACGATGAAGGAAGACAAGGCCGCTGCCTTGCGACGTTTCATCGATGCCATGCCGGAAGAGCACCGCACGGTGATCGACCTTGCCTATTATCACGGGCAATCGGTGAGCGAGATCGGCGAGGTGCTCGGCATCCCGGTCGCCACGGTCAAGACCAGGATGTTCTACGCCCGCAAGAAACTCGGCGAAGCCCTCAAGGCCGCCGGTTACGACAGGGGGTGGCCATGAGCGCCGCTGAAAAAATGTCGCGCCGCGACAAAATGGAAATGCTGCTGCCGTTTTATCTGAACGGCTCGCTGGAGGGCACCGAGCTCGAAGCCATCGAAGAATGGCTGGCGAGCGACCCGGCGGCGATGGCCGCACTAGGCGAGGCCGAGGCCGAATTCTCCAGCACCGCTGCCGCAAACGAGGCAATCCGCCCGCCGGCCGATGCGCTCAGCCGCTTTGCCAGGGCGCTCGACGCCGAGACCGGCCCGGCCCGCGCGCCTGCGGCATCGTCCTGGCTGGCGCAGGCCTGGAGCCGCTTCATGGCGGTGCCCGCCGGCGTCGCCTGGGCGGCGACCGCGGTGCTGCTGGCTCTGGTCGTCGCGCAATCCTTTGTGCAGACCGGCAACAGAGGTGGCGATTTCGAGATTGCCGGATCGGAGGACGATCTGGCCAAAATGCCGTTTGCACTGGTGAAGTTCAAACCGGATGCGAAGCTGTCCGACATCGTCGCTTTTCTCGACCAGAACCAGTTGAAGATCGCCGGCGGGCCTACCGCCGACGGCGTCTTCCGCCTCGGCGTTCC
This sequence comes from Mesorhizobium sp. ISC25, assembly GCF_042295465.1. NCBI lineage: Bacteria > Pseudomonadati > Pseudomonadota > Alphaproteobacteria > Hyphomicrobiales > Phyllobacteriaceae > Mesorhizobium > Mesorhizobium sp. ISC25. The sequence goes on from NZ_CP135441.1 coordinate 3,934,122, forward strand.
GGCCAAGACCGCCGCGGACTATCAGAACCTGCTTGACCTTATTGCCGCCCAGCCTTTCACCGAAGCTGCCCTGGAGGGAAGGAAACCGGCTGATGGCGGCTAAGGCGGTCATTCGATTGACGGCGGCGATGACAATCTTCGCCGCGTCCGCAATGGCGCAGACCAACGACCCGAACCTCACCCAGGCGGAGATCTACTGCCTGAACCGGGGAAGTGCTGCCAACGCCGACTGCGCCAAAGGTGGCGGCGGCGTGAAGGATGGCGGCAAAGCGCCGGCTCCTGGAACGACGGGCGCGGTGTTTCTTCCGGCCTTGATTGTCGACCTGTTCCCCAATCCTGCCGTAGTCACCGAGGCGCCGATACCTCCTGGCAATACTGCGGCGCCGCCGTCCGCTCCGCCTTCGGGCGCGCCGGCAATACAGGCTGCCGCGCCGGGTGGTCCGGTCGTAGCACCCACCGATCTTGTCGCAACCGAGCCGCCGCGCGCCGTGATCGGCGATTTCGTGCCCGACGAGGTGCTGGTCACCGTCAATGGCGATGCCAACGCGGTCCAGCAGATCGCCGCCTCGTTCGGCCTCGAGATACGCTCGCAGCGGCAGTCGCGGCTGCTCGGCAACACACTGGTGCGCTTCGGCATACCCGATGGCCGCCCGGTCGGCGTCGTGCTGGCGCAACTTGCCGCCGACGGCCGCACTTTGCGGCGTGAGGCCAACCACGTCTATGCGCTGCAGCAGGCGGCCAGCATCGTCATTTATGCGTTCGAGCGCATCGCGCTCGACGCCAATGAAGCCAGCGGCGAGAATGTCCGCGTCGGCGTCATCGACACCGGCATCGACGACAGCAACCCGGCGCTTTCCGGCGTTATTGCCGGGCAGTTCGATGCCATGCCCGACGTGCCGATCAAGGCGCGCGACCACGGCACTTCGGTGGACGGCCTGATCGCCGGCACCGGCGCGTTCAAAGGCATGGCGCCGGGCGCCAGGATCTATCACGCCCGCGCCTTCGAGGGCGGCAAGTCGACCATGGACGTGATCCTTTCGGCGCTCGACTGGGCGGCGGAGCAGGATGTCCGCATCATCAACATGAGCTTCGTCGGTCCGAAGAACGAGCTGCTCGGCATCGCCTGCCGCAATGCACGCGCGCTTGGCATCGTGCTGGTCGCGGCCGCCGGCAATAACGGACCGAAGGCGCCCTATGGTTATCCGGCCGCCTTCGACGGCGTGATCGCGGTGACGGCCACCGATGCCAAGGACGGGCTGATGCCGCAGGCCAATCGCGGCGCCTACGTCTTCATTTCCGCTCCCGGCGTCGAGATGGTGGCGCCGAGCGGCGCCGGCTCGGACGTGGTGACCGGGACTTCCTTTGCAGCGGCGATCGTGACCGGCGCGATCGCCAATCTGTTGCATGCCGCGCCCGACCGCTCCGCCGACTGGGTCGAGAAAGCTCTGGCCGCCACGGCAAAGGATCTCGGCCCCACGGGGCGCGACAATGATTTCGGCTTTGGCCTTCTGAACACCAAGGCGGCCGAGGCGGCGAAGGACTAAGTCTTTTGTTTGAAGCTTCTGCCTTATCAAAGCTCAATCAGTTGGTTGTCGCAAATGGCCGAGAAAGGTGGAGGCCGTGTAAAAGCTCGACTCTGGCCGACGCTCTCAAGGGCAGCAGCATTATTCGAGAACAGAATTCTACGCTCAGGATATCGCGACGGGTTTCCACCGGCCTCGGTGGAGAGCGGCCATTTACCGAGCCGTCTCACAACGCTGTCGCGAAACTTGTCTCACGCCGTGCTATAATGACCAAGCCAACCTGCACTACGCCGCAGTAGGGAAAATGCTTCACCGCGGGCACACAGAATGTAGACCTGTGGTCGCCAGTCCTGATCAGAAATAAAAACGACAGGGAGGATGACGTGTCCCTCGACGCCAGTGACTTCGATCAAGCAGTTGAAGAATACCACCTGGCTCTGGATGAGTTCATGAAAGGAAACCCCGCGCCAGCGAAGAAGCTCTTTTCCCAACGAGACGATGTAACACTGGGCAATCCGTTTGGCCCTTTCGCGCATGGATGGAAACAGGTCGTTGAGACGATGGAGCAAGCGGCATCGAACTACAGGGACGGCGACGCTACCGGCTTCGAGAACATAGCGAAGTGTGTGACGTCTGAGCTGGCATACATCGTCGAAGTGGAGCGGCTCAGGTCCAAGGTTGGCGGTCGGAGCGATGTCACGCCTCTTGCGTTACGCGCGACGAGCGTCTTTCGCCCAGAAGATGGTCTGTGGAAGATTGTGCATCGTCATGCCGATCCGATAACGACGGCTCAGCCGGCCGATTCGGTACTCCGCCGATAGCGGTTGTGGTATGGGGGAAGCGATCGATCCTCCTTTGTTGCTGCAGCGCGGCTATTCTTCAGTCCGTTCTCTGCTAAGGGTTGGCCCGCGTCATCGGGCTCGCAGGGTCGGACGGCCGCTCTGGGTCGAACTCGGTCGCCCGGAGTGATCGGGTTTTGACCTTTAGGCAGGCGCGCCGGCGACCGATCCCCTGACCACCAGGTCGACCGGCCAGACCTCGCCGCGAGCCCCCTCCTCCAGGCCGGAAATGCGCGCCGCCAGCCGTTCGGCGATGCGTGCGCCCGCCAGGCGGATCGACGAACGTGTGGTCGACAGCGGCACCGAAAAATTTTCCGGCTTCAGGACAATGATTTCGGCTTTGGCTTGCTGGACACCAAGGCGGCCGAGGCCGCCAAAGAATAGCCCGCTCAAGTCGCGTTTTGCCGAGGACGTGCCAGAAAATAGAACGCGGCGATGTGCGTGATCATCAGCAGCGGTACGTAGATGATCGGGATCGCGTAGGTTGCGCCCAGTTCCCCCGCGCGTGCAGGAAGCCCGATCTGAATGGCGTGATAATAGTCGACGATGAGGTCGACCGTCCCTACGACATTGAAGGCGACGACCAACGGCCAGAAGAGCGGGCGTATCCTCACCGTGAGCAGCGCCAGCATGGCCAGCACGCCAGTCGCGAAATCGCCATAGGCGGCGAACACGGCGAAATTGGCGGGCAGATTGGGGCTTACGACGCCTGGAACCATGAAGACGAGCCCGAAGAAACGGAAACTGTGCAGGGTGGCAATGGCCCGTTGCGCCGCGATCCGGTCCATCGACTTCAGCCACGGCCAGACATACGCACCGAAGCAGAGCAGCCACGCGACATAGCCCAGAACAAGATGGGTTTGAAACAGCACTTCCGTGGACATCTGACGTCCTCTCAACAGTTGGTTCACACGGCCTCGAACACCGCGGTCAGGACGCCGAGCCGGCCTTGCATGAGATTTCGTCCCAGGTTGGTCGAAAGCTGAGCGAAGTCCGGTCCCATCACCACGCCGAGATTTGGTGAAGGCGGCGGCCCGGATGCGCGCAGTTGCGCGAACCAGGCCTTGGCGGTCTCGGTGTCGTCTTGCCACGCCAGCACGCGGAAGCCGGCCGGTTCGATCGCCTCGCCCGTCGCTTCGGCTGTGAGGAGGAAGCTCGTCGCCGGCGTTCGCGCCCAAGGCAGCGGATAGTGCGGCTCGCCAATGGCCGAGACGACGTCGAAGGTGGCAAACCTGCCGCCTGGTTTCAGCACGCGCCGGATCTCGCCGTAGAGCCGCGCCCGGTCGGAGATGTTCATCGCCACATGCTGCAGCAGCACGACGTCGAAACGGCTATCATCGAATGGAAGCTCCAATGCGCTGGCGGTCTGAAACGACAGCTGCCCGCTTTGTCCCGTGCGCTCGGTCAGATAGCGCGCAGCATCCACGAAAGGCTCGCTGAGGTCCACGCCGGTAACCCGGCAGCCATAGGTCGCAGCCAGAAAGCGCGCCGGCCCGCCGACGCCCGAGCCGACGTCCAGAACCGACGTGCCGGCCGCGATCCCCGCCAATTGGGCAATCTCGGCGGTCGAGGCAAGCCCACGGGTGTGAAACTGGTCGAGGGTGCCCAATTGCTGGGGCGTAAGAAGCTGATCCTCCGGGCCGAGGGCAGCCAGTACCGTGGTCAGCCGCTCGGTCAGGCCGGTCGCGCGATAATGGTCGCGCACGCCATCAAGTTCATCGGTCATTGCAATATATCTCCTGGGCAAGATGTCTCCTGGCTTGCAGCTCTTACCTAAGCCCGCTTCCATAATCCGACTATCCGCTGTAATCAGAACAACCTATGAAGCAGGACTACACAATCCGGCGTGGTGCACTGGAGGGCGTCGAGGTGTTCCTGGCTGTCGCCAGGCACCGCAATTTCCGCCGTGCCGCCGCCGATCTCGGCGTGACGCCGTCCGCCGTGAGCCAGGCGGTGCGCACGCTGGAAGCCCGCATGGGCACAGCGCTGTTCGTCCGCACGACGCGGAGCGTCGGTCTGACCGAGGCCGGCCAGCGCTTCCTCGAGCGGGCCGGCCCTGCCTTCGAGGAGCTCGTCGCGGCTGGCGAGGCTGCCCGCGATATCGGCCGGCGGCCGACCGGTCTGCTACGCCTGTCTGTGCCGCGCGCCATCGTGCCGCTGATGTTGGAGCCGGTGCTCGCGTCGTTCTGCCAAGCCTATCCTGAGATCGAACTGGAGATCGCCGTGAGCGACCAGATGGTCGACCTCGCGACCGGCGGGTTCGATGCCGGCATCCGCCTCGGCCAGCTCATCGCCGCCGACATGGTCGCGGTGCGGCTAACAGCGCCGTTCTCGTTCGTGGTCGTCGGCAGCCCTGACTATCTCGAGCGCCACGGCCGTCCCGAGCGTGTCGACGACTTGCGCTACCACGCCTGCTTGCGTTTGCGCCGTTCGAACGGCGCCATCGCGCCCTGGTCGTTCATCGACGGCAATGGTGCAATCGAAGCGGTCGTCTCAGGCCCGCTGATCGCGCACGACTATTCGACATTGGTCGGGGCTGCGATGCGGGGCGTTGGGCTGGCGCAGACGCCACGACCACTCGCCGAAGGTCTGATAGAAGAAGGAAAACTCAAGTCGGTGCTGGACAGCATCGCCACGACGACGCCGGGTGTCTTCCTCTATCATCCTGGCAAGCGCCAAGTCCTGCCGAAGCTGCGCGCCTTCATCGATCACCTCAAATCCGCGGCCTGAGACCAGGACGCACTCGCTGACGCTGAGCAACAGCCGCCAAGGTCGACTTTGGTCGTTCAGAGTGATTGAGTTATGCCCCTAGGCAGGCGCGCCGGCGACCGATCCCCTGACCACCAGGTCGACCGGCCACACCTCGCCGCGAGCGCCCTCCTCCAGGCCGGAAATCCGCGCCGCCAGCCGTTCGGCGATGCGTGCGCCGGCCAGGCGGATCGACGAACGTGTCGTCGACAGCGGCACCGAAAAGTTTTCCGGCTTCAGCCAGGGAAAGACGTCGTCATGGGCGATCAGCGACAGGTCGCCCGGAATGGTCAGGCCGAGATCGCGCACCGCGCGCACCACGCCGAGCGCCATGATCAGGCTGGAGCAGGCGATCGCGGTTGGCGCGTCGCTTTGTTCCAGCAGGCGCCTGGCGGCGCGGTAGCCGTTCTCCTCGGTCATGGTGAGGGAACAGACATGCTGATCGCGAAGCACCAGGCCGCTTGCCGCAAGCGCGCGCCGCACGCCGCGCTCGCGATGGATGGCGAAGGTCTCGCGATCGTCGCCATTGATCAGCGCCAGCCGCCTGTGCCCGAGTTGCACGAGTAGCCGCGCCGCCTCGTGGAAGGCGCCCTCATTGTCGATGTCGGTGAAGGGGTAGTCGAAATCGAAGCCTTCGCTGCGGCCATGGACGATGAAGGGAATGCCGAGCGTATTGACGAGTGCCACCCGCCGGTCGGCCGGCCTCGGCGAGGAGATATAGACCGCGTCGACCTGCCGGTTGGCGACAATGCGGCGGTAGGTCGTCTCCTGGTCGTCGGCATCGGCCGGTGACAGCACCAGGTCGAGCTCGTGCGAACGCGCATAGTCGCCGAGGCCGGACAGGAACTCGACGAAATGCGGGTCGATATCGACGGTCGTTCCCGTGGGCAGCACATAGCCGATCATGCCGGTCTTGCCGGTCGCCAGCCGGCGCGCGCTCGGATTGGGGCGATAGCCGTGACGCTTGGCGGCATCGACCACCCGCCGGCGCGTTTCCTCGTTGACTTCGGGGTAGCCGTTCAATGCGCGGCTGACCGTGGTCTGCGAAAGCGCCAGCATGTGGGAGAGCTGCTTGAGGTTCACCGGAGGCCTCCAAACCTCAAAGCGCTTTTAATCTGAATCGATGTGGCCGCTACGAACCGCGTTGCCGAGCGCGATGACCATACGCACGGTTCGGACCGGTTTGAAGCCGAATTTGCTGCTGCACCGCCAGAAAACTGTGCTGCAGCGCACTTCCGCCGGCACTCGACCGCAGAAATTAAATCGATTAAGCCGGCTTCCTCTTGACTCCCGATCAATTCAGTGGCGAGATCAAAATGACCAAAGCGCTTTGGAAGACTCTACGAAAAGGTTGCAGTTCCTTTCCGACTGAGTCACAGTCCTGCAGCGCCGGCGGACGGAATGGAGGTTTCGTTCGGTGTTTGTCACCACTGGGAGGGAATACCGATGAAGAAAATGCTTCTGCTGGGCGCTGCGTTTGCCACGCTCGCCCTGGCCATGCCCGCGCAAGCCGAACTGAAGTTCAAGCCGGGCGAAGATCCCCGTTTCAACTGGGCCAACTACGAAGAGCTCAAGAAGGTCGACCTCAAGGGCGAGACGCTGACGATCTTCGGACCGTGGCGCGGCGAGGACGAAGGACTTGTCCGCACCGTTCTCGATTACTTCTCCGAAGCCACCGGCGCCGAGATCAAGTACTCCTCGTCGGAGAATTACGAGCAGCAGATCGTCATCGACACGCAGGCCGGCAGCCCGCCCAACATCGCCGTGCTGCCGCAGCCGGGGCTGATCCAGGATCTGGCATCGAAGGGCCTTTTGACGCCGCTCGGCGACGACACCGCCAACTGGGTCAAGGACAATTACGGCGCCGGCCAATCCTGGGTCGACCTCGGCACCTTCAAGGACAAGGACGGCAAGCCCGGTTTCTTCGCCTTCCCCTACAAGGCCGACGTGAAATCGCTGGTCTGGTACTCGCCGGACAATTTCGAGGAAGCCGGCTACAAGGTGCCGAAGACGCAGGAAGAGCTTGCCGAGCTCGAGAAGAAGATCATCGCCGACGGTGGCACGCCATGGTGCATCGGGCTTGGTTCGGGCGGCGCCACTGGCTGGCCGGCGACCGACTGGGTCGAAGACATCATGCTGCGCACCCAGACGCCCGAGACCTACGACAAATGGGTGAAGAACGAAATTCCGTTCAACGATCCGGCCGTGGTCAACGCCATCGACATTTTCGGCAAGATCGCGACCGACGACAAGATGGTCGAGGGCGGCGCCAAGGCGGTTGCGGCGACCGATTTCCGCGACAGCCCGAAGGGCCTCTTCTCGGTGCCGCCGAAATGCTATCTGCACCACCAGGCATCGTTCATCCCGACCTTCTTCCCGCAAGGCACCAAGATCGGCGAGGATGCCGACTTCTTCTATTACCCGCCCTACGCCTCCAAGCCCGAGCTCGGCACTCCGGTGCTCGGCGCCGGCACGCTGGCCATGATCACCAAGGACTCCAAGGCAGCGCGCGCCTTCATCGAATTCCTGAAGCTGCCGCTCGCTCATGAGATCTGGATGGCACAGGGCGGCTTCGTGACGCCGTTCAAGTCGGTCAACAAGGACGCCTATGCCAGCGACGCGCTGAAGAAGCAGGGCGAGATCCTGGCCAACGCCTCGACCTTCCGCTTCGACGGGTCCGACCTGATGCCGGGCAAGATCGGCGCCGGTGCGTTCTGGACCGGCATGATCGACCTGGTCGGCGGCAAGTCCGCCCAGGACGTCGCCACCGACATCCAGAAAAGCTGGGACGCGATCAAGTAAGCGGCCGGCTTGAGTTCCCAATCTGATGCGATCCGGGCCTCAAACGGCCCGGATCCTATCCGGTGCTTGGCGTCGCGTCGATTGTCGTGAGCACAACGCATTCCGGCATGACGCGCGCCCAGTGACCTGCTTACCGGCTGGTCGCGCTCCAGACAACTGAATCGGCGCATGATCCCGTCGCCAAAGCCATTCTCGACTGGCGGATCCGTGCGCAGGGGGAGGGACCCATGGCGGCTCAGATTTTTTCGGCGATATTCGTCATCATCATCGGCGTGGGCGGCTGCGTCGCCTATTTCTGGGGCGCCAACAAGGCACTCGACACGATCTTTCCGGCACGCGGCGTTTCCGGCAAGGCGGCGATTAACAATCTGCGCCGGCAGGGGGTGATCCGACCCTGGCTGTTCGTCGGCCCGGCGATGATCATCCTCACCATCTATCTGATTTACCCGGTGGTGGAGACGCTGAGGCTGTCGTTCCTCGATCGCGGCGGCGGCCATTTCGTCGGCTTGGCCAACTATCAATGGGCGTTCGGCGACCGCGAGTTCCGCAACTCCATCCTCAACAACATCATCTGGCTGGCGGTGGTGCCGGCCGCCTGCACCTTCCTCGGGCTGATCATCGCCGTGCTCACCGACAAGATCTGGTGGGGCACCATCGCCAAGAGCCTGATCTTCCTGCCGCTGGCGATCTCCTTCGTCGGCGCCAGCGTCATCTGGAAATTCATCTACGAGTATCGCGGCGACGGGCAGACGCAGATCGGTCTGCTCAACGCCATCATCCAGTATTTCGGCGGCCAGCCGCAGGTCTGGATCTCGCTGCCGTTCTGGAACAATTTCTTCCTGATGGTCATCCTGATCTGGATCCAGACCGGCTTTGCCATGGTCATCCTGTCGTCGGCCTTGCGCGGCATTCCGGAAGAGACACTGGAAGCCGCCGTCATCGACGGCGCCAACCCTTTCCAGATCTTCTGGAAGATCATGGTGCCGCAGATCTGGGGGACGATCGCCGTCGTCTGGACCACCATCACCATCCTGGTGCTGAAGGTTTTCGACATTGTGCTGACCATGACCAACGGCCAGTGGAACAGCCAGGTGCTGGCCAATCTGATGTTCGACTGGATGTTCCGCGGCGGCGGCGATTTCGGCCGCGGCGCCACCATCGCCATCATCATCATGATCGCGGTCATTCCGATCATGGTCTGGAACATCCGCCAGGCGAACAAAGAGACGGAAGGACATTGAGATGGCCGCGTCGACCGGAAAGTCCTTTGTCAGCCGTTTCGGCGTCCATATCGCCGTCTTCATCTTCGTTGCGATCTGGACGATCCCGACGCTCGGCATTCTGGTCTCGTCGCTGCGCGACAAGGACCAGATCATCGCTTCGGGCTGGTGGAACTCGTTCACCAGTTCCAGCCAGACGGAAGCCGGACGGCTGCCGCCCGCCTCGGCGCAGGTCGAGAAGGACGGCAAGTTCGTCCTGCAAGGCAATATCTTCGGCGACGGCCCGGCCCGCAACATCAGCGCCTTCGGCGTCAAGTCGGCAGCGCCGACGCAATATCCCGCCGGCACGACAGCCGATCTCGGCGACGACGTGACCCTGCAGCTCAATGCCGACGGCAGTTTCGTCATGACCTCGCCGAAGGCTTTCGAAAGCGAACGCGGCCAGCGCGTCTATTACGCCTCGTCGGCACCGCCGAAATTCACCACCGACAATTACGACACGGTGCTGTTTTCGGAAGGCATCGGCCGCTCCTTCATGAACTCGCTGACCGTCACCATTCCGGCCACCGTCATCCCGATCCTGATCGCCGCGTTCGCCGCCTACGCGCTGGCCTGGATGCGCTTTCCCGGCCGGGCCCTGCTCATCGCCGTCATCATCGGCCTCCTGGTCGTGCCGCTGCAGATGTCGCTGATTCCGCTGTTGAAGCTCTATAACGGTGTCGGCAGCTTCTTCGGCGTGCCGTCGAAGACCTATCTCGGCATCTGGCTGGCGCATACCGGCTTCGGCCTGCCTTTCGCCATCTATCTTCTGAGGAGCTATATTGCCGGCCTGCCACGCGAGATCATGGAATCGGCGCGCATCGACGGCGCCAGCGATTTCGAGATCTTCGTCAAGATCGTGCTGCCATTGTCGTTCCCGGTGCTGGCCTCGTTCGCCATCTTCCAGTTTCTCTGGGTGTGGAACGATCTGCTGGTGGCGATGGTTTTTCTTGGTACCGAGGGCGACCAGATCGTGCTGACCGCCAAGCTCAATGCGTTGCTCGGCTCCCGCGGCGGCGACTGGGAGATCCTGACGACATCGGCCTTCGTCACCATCATCGTGCCGCTGATCGTGTTCTTCTCGCTGCAGCGCTATTTCGTCCGCGGGCTGCTTGCCGGCTCGGTGAAAGGAGGTTGAGATCATGCAATCCGCTTTGAAGGCCACCCCGAAGCCCGATCTCGCTATCGATCGCGACTGGTGGCGAGGTGCCGTGATCTACCAGATCTACCCGCGCAGCTACCAGGATTCGAACGGCGACGGCATCGGCGACCTCAGGGGCATCATCCAGCGGCTGCCCTATATCGCCTCGCTCGGCGTCGATGCCATCTGGATCTCGCCATTCTTCAAATCGCCGATGAAAGACTTTGGCTACGACGTGTCGGATTATTGCGATGTCGATCCGATGTTCGGCACGCTGGCCGACTTCGACGCGTTGACCGCAGAGGCGCATCGGCTTGGCCTCAAGGTGATGATCGACGAGGTGCTCTCGCACACCGCCGACATCCATCCCTGGTTCAAGGAAAGCCGGTCGAGCCGCAGCAATCCAAAAGCCGACTGGTACGTCTGGGCCGATGCCAAGCCGGACGGCACGCCGCCCAATAACTGGCTGTCGATCTTCGGTGGCTCGGCCTGGCAGTGGGACACCAGCCGCCAGCAATATTACCTGCATAATTTCCTGGCCGAGCAGCCCGACCTCAATTTCCACAGCCGCGCGGTCCAGGACGCGCTGCTCGATGTTACCCGCTTCTGGCTGGAGCGCGGCGTCGATGGCTTCCGCCTCGATACCATCAATTTCTACTTCCACAGCCAAGGCCTGGAAGACAATCCGCCGCTGCCGCCCGAACAGCGCAACGACCAGACGGCGCCGGCCGTCAACCCCTACAACTACCAGGACCATCTCTATGACAAGAGCCGGCCTGAAAACCTCGGCTTCCTCGAACGCTTCCGCGCCTTGCTCGACGAATATCCGGCGACGGCCGCGGTTGGCGAGGTCGGCGATTCGCAGCGTGGGCTGGAAGTGGTGGCGGCCTATACGGCCGGCGGCAAGCGCGTGCATATGTGTTACTCCTTCGACTTCCTGGCGCCGGAGAAGATCAGCGCGGCAAAGGTGCGCTCGGTGCTGGAAACCTTCGGCAAGGTGGCCAGCGACGGCTGGTCGTGCTGGGCCTTTTCCAACCATGACGTGATGCGCCCTGCCTCGCGCTGGGCAGCCGGCGAGCCCGACCCGACCGCCTATCTCAAGGTCATCTCGGCGCTGCTGATGTCGTTGCGCGGCTCGGTCTGCATCTATCAGGGCGAGGAGCTCGGGCTCAGCGAGGCCGAACTTAGCTTCGAGGATCTGCAGGACCCATACGGCATCCGCTTCTGGCCGGAATTCAAGGGCCGCGATGGCTGCCGCACGCCGATGGTTTGGGACGGCGCTGCCCGCAATGGCGGCTTCTCGACGGCAAAGCCCTGGCTGCCGGTGCCCAGCAAGCACCTTGCGCAAGCCGTCAATGTGCAGCAAGGCGACGACGGCTCGCTGCTCGAGCACTACCGGCGCTTCCTGGCTTTCCGCCGCGCTCATCCGGCACTGGCCAAGGGCGATATCGAGTTCATCGAAAGCGACGGTGACACCGTCGCATTCACGCGCCGCGAAGGCAACGAGCAGATCGTCTGCGCCTTCAATCTCGGAGCAAAGCCGGCCGAAGTCGATCTTGGCGGCCGCTCACTGCAGCCCTTGCCGGGACACGGGTTTTCGGGAGAGACTGGCGCCGGCACAATCCGCCTCGGCGGCTACGGCGCCTGGTTCGGGCGTATCGACTGAATTCAAGGAAGAACTGGAGGGTACCATGGCCGATGTCACGCTAAGGCAAGTGAAGAAATCATACGGCAATCTCAACATTCTGCACGGCGTCGACCTCGACATAAAGTCGGGCGAATTCATCGTCTTCGTCGGCCCCTCGGGTTGCGGCAAGTCGACCTTGCTGCGCTGCATCGCCGGGCTGGAGGAGATCACCTCCGGCGAGCTCAAGATCGACGGCGAGATCGTCAACGACGTGCCGCCGTCAAAGCGCGGCATCGCCATGGTGTTCCAGTCCTATGCGCTCTATCCGCACATGACGGTCTACGACAACATGGCGTTCTCGATGAAGATCGGCAAGGAAAGCAAGGCCGAGATCGACAAGCGGGTGCGCCAGGCGGCCGAGATCCTGCAGCTGACCAAATATCTCGACCGCCTGCCCAAGGCGATGTCGGGCGGCCAGCGCCAGCGCGTCGCCATCGGCCGCGCCATCGTGCGCAATCCCAAGGTTTTTCTGTTCGACGAACCGCTATCCAACCTCGACGCGGCGCTGCGCGTCGCCACCCGCATCGAGATCGCCAAGCTCAAGGAATCGATGCCGGCCACAACGATGATCTACGTCACCCACGACCAGGTCGAGGCGATGACGCTGGCCGACCGCATCGTGGTGCTGAAGGAAGGCCATATCGAACAGGTCGGCACGCCGATGGAGCTCTACAAGCGGCCCGGCAATCTGTTCGTCGCCCAGTTCATCGGCTCGCCGGCGATGAACATCCTGCCGGCGACGATCGACAGGACCGGCAACCCGACGGTCGTCAGCCATGTCGGCGGCCGCAAGGCAACGGTGCCGATCGCAACGCCTGCGTCGGCGAAAGGCGCTGCGGTGAGCTTCGGGGTGCGGCCGGAGGATCTGATGATCGCCACCGGCGCCGACTATTTGTTCGAAGGGACGGTTGATTATGTCGAGCAGCTCGGCGAGGTCCAGCTCGTCTATGTCGACATCGGCCGCGCCGACCTGCCGCTGGTGACCAAGCTGCCGGGCAATGTCGAGATCAAGCGCGGAGCGACGCTGCGGCTGACGGCGGACGCCGGAGACCTGCATATTTTCGACGCGGACGGGCGCTCTTTCGCGCTCCATGAAGCAGAAGCAAAGGCGGCTTGAAGCAGGCGTTTTTCCGCCATGCAAAAGACAAGAGCGGCGGGCATGGCCCGCCGCTCTTGTTTTTAATTCCAGTTCGGCTGTTAGTTGTTGCCGAAGAGGTTGCGGTCGGCGCCCTGAGGCGCGGACTTAGGCACATCGCCAGACGAATTCAGCAGCTTGTAGATCGGCGAGTTGCTGTCACGCACCGAAAACGTCTGCGTGTTGTCGACATTGGCGGTCGTCTGCTTGTTGATGTCGGTCCCGCCAACATTGTCGTTGCGGGCATAAGCGCTGCCGGCGGCAATCAAGAGAGCGGCGGCAGCAAGAACAATCTTTTTCATTTTGGGTACTCCTGGATTTCTCGGATCCAGGCGGCGGGCATGCCGCCGCCTGGATGGTGGGATCGGCTGTTAGTTGTTGCCGAAGAGGTTACGGTCGGCGCCCTCGACAACCGGCTGCTTTTCAGCCTGGTCCGACGTCTTGACAGAAGCCGTGTAGGAGCTATCGACCGAGACAGCAGGCTGGTTGGCTCCGTTGGAACCAAAGTTGTCGCTGCCAGCGAAGGCGCTGCCGGTGATGGCCAAAACGGCGGCGGCAGCAAGAACGATCTTTTTCATCTTAATACTCCTGAATTTTTCAGATCCCCCGGACGGCGGATAATGCCCGCCGCCCTGATGCTGGGATCGGCTGTTAGTTGTTGCCGAAGAGGTTACGGTCGGCGCCCTGGACAGGCTGCTGGTCAGCATGAGCCGGCTTCTGAATGGAGGCCGTGTACGAGCTGTCGACCGAAACGGCAGGCTGGTTCGCACCCTTGGAACCAAAGTTGTCGCTGCCAGCGAAGGCGCTGCCGGTGATGGCCAAAACGGCGACGGCGGCAAGAGCGATCTTTTTCATTTTAGTACTCCAGTATCTTAGTTTTCCGTCCGTCTAGCGGCGTGTCTTGGGAGGAATTCGCGTCGTTCGGACAGCCCCGATGTGGGAAAGCCAATGGCCAGTTTCCAATCACGAAGTTGTTTGGTGTGGACCAAGAATCTACACCTTGAAATTGTGCCACGGATTCCCTCCGCCACAATTTTAGTATTTGATATCAAATAGATAACTCATAGCGTCGGTCTGGCTGCAAGGTGACTTGGAGAGGCAGCGTTCACAATGTCCTGCACGCATTGTCAACAGAAACGAACCGTTCGGTTCGATTTTCTAAACCGATAAAAGTCGCAACCGAGGTTGTTTGTCGAATCGTTAACCATTTCAGCCAAACGCGGCCTCGCCGTTCTGCCTGTTTTTGGCCCGTTTATGCCGGGCAGCGAAGGCAGCAACCGGGCAAGCAGAACCGGGTCAGACCCCGTAGCGTTCGGTGCGGATGAGTGCCGCCGGCACGCTGGCATCGATCAGTGCCTCGGCGGCGGCCGTCACGAATGCGTTCGAGCCGCAGACGAAGGCGAGCTTCGGTGGCGCAGGCAGCCTCGTCATGGCTTGCACCATCATCGCGGCATCGATCCGCCGCGCATAATCCGCCGGACGGCGGGCCGGCTCGCGCGTCAGCGTCAGCACCAGGTCGAAGCCATCCCGGCGCTCGGCGAGGTCGATCAACTCGTCGCGAAAGATCACCTCGTCCCAAACTCGCGCGGAAAACACCAGGGCGGCGGCGACCAGCGACCCCCGTATCGCCCGGTGACGGACCATCGACATCAGCGGCACCACGCCCGACCCGCCGCCGACGAGCAGGAGCGGGCCGCCATCGCCGTCGGACCAAACGAAATGGCCGCCGAGCGGCCCGCGCAATTCGACCTCGTCGCCCACTGCCGCGATCTCGTGAAAGAACGGCGAGACCTCGCCGTCCTCGAGTTTTTCAATCGCCAGTTCGATGGTCTCGCCGGTCTCCGGTGCCGAGGCGATGGAATAGGAGCGCCGCGCCTGATAGCCGTCAGGCGCCGTCAGCCTGACATCGACATGCTGTCCGGCACGGTAAGCGAAGGGCCGCGATGGCTGCAGGAAAAAGCTGGTGACGCGCGGCGTGCGCTTTTGGATGCGGGTGATGGTGACCGTCTGCCAGGGCGACTGCGCCGCCGGTGCGTCGCTCATGGATCGTTCGTGTAGCGCTGCTCGCGCCACGGGTCGCCATAGATATGATAGCCTCGCAACTCCCAGAAACCCGGCTCGTCACGCTCGGTGAACTGCAGCCCGTTCAGCCATTTGGCCGATTTCCAGAAATAGAGATGCGGAACGAGCAGCCGTGCCGGGCCGCCATGGTCGGGGGTGATCGGCTTGCCCTCGTAAAGCAGCGCCACCATCGCCTTGCCGCCGGTGAGATCCTTCGTCGGCACGTTGGTGGAATAGCCGTCGAAACCCAGCGCCAGCGTGAAGGCGGTGGGCGGCTCGATGCCGGCGTCGGCAAGGATGTCGTCGACCAGCACGCCCTGCCACGCCGTGTCGAACTTGGTCCATGCGGTGACGCAATGGATGTCGCGCGTCATCTTGGTCAAGGGCAGCGCGTTGAACTCGGCCCAGTTCCACTTCTTGATCGGCCGCGGCCCGTGCTTAAGCGTGAACGACCAATCCACGGTGCGCACATGCGGCGTCGGGCCGGCCGACAGGACCGGGAAACCTTGCTCGAGATATTGCCCCGGCGGGATACGTGCATCCGTATCCGTCGGCGGCTTTCGTCCGGAAGAGAAGCCTCGGGTAACCATCGAGAATATCCGTTTGCGCAAGGTCCAATCGACCTTTGTCAGTTTTCTCGAAGACGCGCCCGCGGGCAACCGAAATCTTGGCTCCGGCCTGGCGGCAATGCTCTACATCGACCTTGGCAGCGCGCCGTCTGCTTCAGCCACTGGCGAAGGGCACGGCGACAAACATCTGGGCGTCGCCACGCTCGACAAGCAGCAGCACCGATTTCTTGCCGGACTTGGCAGCCTGCACAATCGCCTGGTTAGCCTGCCTGGCGCTCCTCACCGGATGCTGGTCGACGGTGACGATGATGTCGCCGGGCTGGATGCCGGAAGCCGATGCCGCCTTGTTCGGGTCGACGCGCTCGACCAGTGCGCCGTGCTGGTTGCCTGCCAGGTTCATTGCCTGCCGCACATCCGGGGTAACATCCATCAGGCCGAGACCGAGCGCCGGTGCGCGAAGGCCCTGCTCCGTCGACGGCTGATGCTGATCGCCGGTCACCGATCCCGTCGCCATGTCGTCTTCGTTGCGCCCGACCTCGACGGAGATCTGCTGGCTTTGCCCCTTGCGCCAGACATCGAGGGTTTCCGTCGTGCCGGGTGCAACGTCGGCGACGGCGCGCGACAGGCCCCTTGGATCCTTTATGTCCTGGCCAGCGAAGCTGGTAATGACATCGCCGGTCTCGATGCCGGCCTTGGCGGCCGGCGATCCGTCGCTGACCTGCGCGACCAGCACGCCGGCGGGGTGATCGAGGCCGATGGCGCTCGCCATGTCAGGCGTCACCGGCTGGATCTGGACGCCGAGATAGCCGTACTGGATGGAGCCGCCCTTCATCAGCTTGGCGACGACCTTTTGTGCCTGGTCTGAGGGAATGGCGAAGCCGACGCCGACGCTGCCGCCATTCGGTGAAAAGATCGCCGTGTTGATGCCGACGACATTGCCGTTCACATCCGTCAGCGGGCCGCCGGAATTGCCCCGGTTGATCGGTGCGTCGATCTGGATGAAGTCGTCAAACGGCCCGCTGTGCAGGTCGCGGCCGCGGGCCGAGACGATGCCGGCCGTGACCGTGGTGCCAAGGCCGAAAGGATTGCCGAAGGCGAGCACCTGGTCGCCCGGCATGAGCTTGTCGGAATCGCCCCATTTGACGGTCGGCAAGGGCTTGCCGGCCTTGACCCTGAGCACGGCAAGATCGTTCTTGGCGTCATGGCCGATCAATTTGGCGGGAAGCTCGGTGCCGTCGTCGAGCGTCACCCTGATCGATTGGGCGCCGTCGACGACGTGATTGTTGGTGACGATGGTGCCGTCGGCGCCGACGACGAAGCCTGAACCGAGGGCCTCGGCGCGCGGCGCCTGCTCCGGCGGTGTCTTGGGGGCGGGCTGTCCCTGGTCATCGAAGAAATGGCGGAAATAGTCGTCGAAAGGGGAGGTTCCGCCAAAGGGAGAGGCGTCGCTCGTGGTGTCCGGCTGTTGTGCTTCCATGACCGTCGTGATGGTCACCACCGCCGGTTTGTCGGCCGCCACGACCGGCGCGAACGAACCGCTGGGAGCGGTCATGCCGGTGACGGGAGGGGTCACCGTTGCCGCCAGGACATCATTCAGCCTGGGAGCGAGGGGCAAGGCAAAGGGGCTGACGATCAGTGCGGCGCCCAGCAGAGCGGCGACGCGATGTCTGCGAAGGGTCTTGATTGGTGACATGGCCGTTGTCCGGGCGAGAGATTGATCGGGCGCCGCAGCTTTCCATCACCGGAACGCTTTATCGACGTGTCGGCCTTGCCTGTCTCGCCTGGCACGGCGGCCGACCGGATCGACAGCCCCGCATCTAGGGCGCCGATCGTGGTTTCCAGATAATATTACGAAGATTTAATTTCCGGCTGGCAACCGCCCTGCCGGGCTGGCGCCGAAACCCGAAAACAAAAACCCGCCTTGCGGCGGGTCGTTGGGGCGAATCAGCACCATACCCAAATTACTAGCATAGCTGCCGGCACAAAGCAAGAACAAAATAGCTGAGCAAGACAAATCGCTTCAGATTTGCGCCGCCTCAGCAGAGGCCTCCTATTCGCCTTTCCCGTCGGTCCGGCGGAGATAGGCGGTGGCGATCTCGCGCATTCGCCTGCCGTCGAAGCTCGGTCCATGACCGCCATGGCCGATGCGGATCGGCAGCTCGAGCAGGCGCTGCATGGTGCGGCGATAGGCGGCACGATCCGAATCCGGCAGGTCGTCGATCAGCATGGCGTCGTAGATGGCGTCGCCGGCGAAGAACAGGCCGTCTGCCTCGTCGAACAGCGCGATCGAATCCGGAGAGTGGCCGGGCAGATGCAGGACGCGGAATTGACGGTCGCCGAGGTCGATCCAATCGCCCTCGTCCAGGGTCCTAGTCAGCGGCGCCGGCTGAATCCTGTAATCGGCCGCTTTCCAGCCCTCCGCCGGCAGCCTGGAGACGGCGCCTTCCAGATCATGGAACATGTAGGTGTAGGTCACCGCTTCATCCATGCTGTCGAACTGCGCGGCGCTGTGGCGCGGCCCTGCCCGCAACGGAAACTCGTGCAGCGAGCCGACATGATCGAGATGGATATGCGTGGCGACGACGAGCAGCGGCTTGCCGGCCGGCATATCGATCTGCGGCGCCAGCGGGCAGATCCCCATGCCGGTGTCGACCAGCAGGTCGACATCGCGGCCGCGCAAATGCCAGATGTTGGCGCGCACGAATTCATGCACGAAGGGCTCGGTCAGCATCGTCGTCTTGGCATCGACGATGGTTTTGCTGAACCAGCTGTCCATCAGACGAAAGCCGGCATCAGACGAACGGCTTGCCGACCTTGTACTTTTGCGGAACCAGCCGCTTCAGATAGGCCATGCCCGTATCGGACAGCCGGTTGACGTCGGGCAGCATGAAATCATCCGGCATATGGCGCGTCTTGCCGGCGACGTTCTTCAGCGGCACCTTCTTCAGCACGGTTTTCTTGCCGTCATATTGCAGCGCCACCGAACCGCCGCCCTCGTCGGCCACGGTGACCGCGAAGGCGCCGGCATCGAAGGCCTCCTGCGCGTCCACCGCGCTGATGGCGCCGACATAGCCGCGCGGCATGTAACCGAGCGCATCGACGCGCGCCCGCTTGCCCGGCAATCCTTCGGCGAGCGCACGCTCCAAGGCTGCCGGCAGGTCGCTGCCCGACAGCTTGACGTTGCCGTGCTGGTCGCGCTCCAGCCTTTCCGGCGGCACCAGGCTTTCGACCAGCGCCTTGCCGTCGGCAGTGCTGACGCCCTCGGAGACGGCAACGATGCAGCGCTTGTGGCGGTCGAGCGTGGCGCGCACGTCGTCGATGAAGCCGGCCGCCGAGAACGGCCGCTCCGGCACGTAGACGAGATGCGGGCCGCTGTCCTGGTCGAGCTGCCATGCCGCGGATGCGGCCGTCAGGAAACCGGCATGCCGCCCCATGACGATGCCGACATAGATGCCGGGCAGAGCGCGGAAATCGAGATCGACCGAAAGGAATGCCCCGGCGACGAACTCGGCCGCCGACATGAAGCCGGGCGTGTGGTCGTTGTCCTCGAGATCGTTGTCGATGGTTTTCGGCGCATGGACGAAGGCGATCTTGCCGCCGGCGGCGTCGGTCAGGATGTGCTGTGTGCCCGAGGTGTCGTTGCCGCCGATATAGATGAAGGCGTCGGCACCGGCTTTCTTCAAGCCGTTGAGGACGAGGTCGCAATAGGCGGCATCCGGCTTGTCGCGCGTCGAACCAAGCGCGGCGCTCGGTGTCGCCGCGATCAGCCGCAGGCGGTCCTCGGGGATGGCTGAAAGATCGACGTAATTGCCGTCACGAATGCCGCGCACGCCGTGGATGGAACCAAGGACCTTGGCGCCGGGATGCCGCTTGCGGATTTCGAGCGTGGCGCCCACCACGGTCTGGTTGATGACGGCGGTCGGGCCGCCGCCTTGCGCGATGACAAAAGTTCCGGCCATTGTTCACGTCTCCCGGGGCGATGAAAATCGCAGGCACATTCGCCTGTCTTGCGGCATCGCGCAACGGCAGAGTGATCGTTGAAAGCGAAGCCGCCGTTCAGACGACGACGACCGGGTTTTTCTTGGAGACGCGGCTGTAGAGATCGATGATGTCCTGGTTGATCAGGCGCACGCAGCCCGACGACATCGCCTGTCCGATGCTCCACCATTCGGGCGAGCCGTGGATGCGATAGCCGGTGTCGCTGCCGTTCTGATAGATGTAGAGGGCGCGCGCGCCGAGCGGATTGTCGAGGCCGCCCGGCTGTCCGCTTTGCCATTTTACCAGCTCCGGCCTGCGGGCGATCATCTCGGGCGGCGGGGTCCAGACCGGCCATTCCTTGCCGTACTGGATGTTGGCGCGGCCGGACCAGCGGAACCCGTCCTTGCCGATGCCGACGCCGTAACGGATCGCCTCGCCGCCGGGCTGCACCAGATAGAGCAGCCGTTCCTGCGAGTGGACGACGATGGTGCCGGGTTGCTCGCCGGTCGGATCGACGACGATCTGGCGGCGGAACTCCGGCTTGACCTTGAGATAGGGCACTTCCGGCACATTGAAGCCACCGTCGGTGAGCGAAGCGTACATCACGTCGGGGCTGGTGATGTTCTTGTCGACGCTGATGCTCGGACGGATCGGCCGGATCGAGCCGGTGGTGACATCGTCGAGCTGGAGCGACGGCAGATCCAGCGTCTGATTGCAGCCGGCGACGCCGAGCAGCGCCAGTGCGCCGCCGCCGGACAGCACCGTGCGGCGGGAAAGCTGTATTTCGGTTTCGATTGCGTCGCCATTACGCGGCAGCGACAGACCTTGCGGCAACTCACGCATTTACCCAAACCCTACGCTATCGGCGGGAAACACGGTCCGGCCGGATAGCAGGCATTTTCACCAATCATGGTTGAAAAAGCGTGAAGGTCGGCCGCCTGGCGTTAACGAGGGCTTTTTCGATTTTTGCCTCTTTACATCTTCGCGGGGCCGAGGATTTATCCTCTTCTTTGAGCTCAAGGAGAAGAAAATGTCCTTCGAAAACTGGGCCGCGTTTGCCGCCGCTTCGACAGTCCTTCTGGTCATTCCGGGCCCGACCATCCTGCTGGTGGTGTCCTATGCGCTCGGCCAGGGCTGGCGCATCGCGCTGCCGGTGGCAGTCGGCGTGGCGCTCGGCGACTTCACCGCGATGACACTGTCGATGCTGGGCATCGGCGCGCTGCTGGCGGCGTCGGCCACCGTATTCACCGTGCTGAAGGTGATCGGCGCCTTCTATCTGATCTATCTCGGCATCAAGCTGTTTCGCGCCGGCGGTGCGCTCAGGGCCGAACCACGCACCGATGCGGTGTCATCGGCCAAGATGACGGCGCATGTCTGGCTGGTTACCGCGCTCAATCCGAAAAGCATCACCTTTTTCGTCGCCTTCCTGCCGCAGTTCCTCGACCGGCACGCGGATTTCTGGACACAGATGCTGATCTTCGAGACGACCTTCCTGGCGCTCGCCTTCGCCAATGCCTTCGGTTATGCGCTGATCGCGGCAAGGGCGCGCGACGTGGTGCGCAACCCAAAGGCGATCCGCATCTTCAATCGCACCGGCGGCACGCTGCTGGTCGGCGCCGGGATCGCGACGGTGGCGATGCGATCGGGCAACTGAGGACAGACCATGGCGGTCAGCGATGCATTCGGCCTGACACTGTCCGGCGCGACGGAGGCCGGGCTCTCGTCCTACAGCCGGGCCGTGCGCGAATTGCAGTGTTTCATCGGCGATCCTGTCGGTTCCGTTGACCGGGCAATCGCCGAAGATCCCGGCTTCGTCATGGCGCATGTGTTCAAGGGTTATCTCTTTGGCCTCGCCACAGAGCGCGAAGCGACGGCGGTGGCCAAGGCATGTCACGAGGCGGCGCTGCCGCTTGCCGCGACGACACGCGAGCAGGCGCATGTCGCCGCCCTTGGCCACCTTGCGGAGGGCCGCTGGCACGAGGCCGCCCGCGTGCTGGAGGACATCGCCATCGAGTTTCCGCTCGATGCGCTGGCGCTGCAGACCGGCCACCAGATCGACTTCTTCACCGGCAATGCGCGCATGCTGCGCGACCGCATCGGCCGCGCGCTGCCGTCCTGGCAGAGCGGCATGCCGGGCTATCACGCCATACTCGGCATGCAGGCCTTTGGGCTGGAGGAAATGGGCGACTACGCGCGCGCCGAAAGGCTTGGCCGCACGGCGGTGGATCTCGAGCCGCGCGACGGCTGGGCCCAGCATGCGGTGGCCCATGTCATGGAGATGCAGAGCCGGCAGAAGGACGGCATTCTGTGGATGCGCGCCAATCCCGAAGCGTGGACGCGGGAAAGCTTCCTGCAGGTGCACAATTGGTGGCATCTGGCCCTGTTCCATTATGATCTCGGCGAGACCGGCGAGGTGCTGGCGCTCTACGACGGGCCGATCTATGGCGAGCGCTCGACGCTGGCGCTCAACATGGTCGATGCCTCGGCTATCCTGTGGCGGCTGCATCTCGGCGGCGTCGATGTCGGCGAGCGCTGGACGGCACTCGCCGCCAACTGGTTGCCCAAGGCCAGCGCCGGCCATTATGCCTTCAACGACGCCCACGCGATGATGGCGTTCGTCGGCGCCGGCCTCGACGCGCCGGCCCGCGGCTTGCTCGAGGCGCAGCGCGAGGCGATGCAGGGTAAAGACGACAACGCTGCTTTCACCCGGGATGTCGGCCATCCGCTGACGCTCGCCATCAAGGCATTCGGCGAGGGCAATCATGCCGAGACGATACGCCTGATCCGGCCGATCCGGGCAATCGCCCATCGCTTCGGCGGCAGCCACGCACAACGCGACGTCATCGACCTGACGCTGATCGAAGCGGCATTGCGTTCCGGTGATGGCGCACTGGCGAGGGCGCTTGCGGCGGAACGTGCACTGGCACGGCCGGACAGCCCGTTGTCGGCACTGTTTTCACGGCGCGCAACCGCTCTCGCGGCGAATTGACCAAGGCCACATCTTGCCTTAAAAACTGCCCCGGCCAGATTTTTTCGAGCGTCGAAAAAATCTTCGCGTGTTGACCGGAGCGCTTGTCCGGCGGCACGATTGCCGGGATATCTTCGCCGCCCGTGTCGCAGGACTGGGCGGGGAAGCAAGGAAGACCGTCGCCGCCAGGTATGACGGACATGGGAGGAAACATGTATCTCGGCCTCGATCTCGGCACGTCGGGCGTCAAGGCGCTGCTGGTCGATGCCCGGCAGAGCATCGTCGGTTCCGGCCATGCGCAGCTCGACGTGTCGCGCCCGCATCCCGGCTGGTCCGAACAGAACCCGGCCGACTGGATCCGCGCCTGCGAAGCGGCGATCGCCGAGCTGAGGTCCACGCATGCGAAGGAACTCGCGGCGGTCAAAGGCATCGGCCTTTCCGGCCATATGCATGGCGCCACCCTGCTCGATGCCGCCGACCAGGTGCTGCGCCCCTGCATCCTGTGGAACGACACACGCAGCCACGCCGAGGCGGCTGTACTCGATGCCGACCCGCGCTTTCGCAAGCTGACCGGCAACATCGTCTTTCCCGGCTTCACCGCGCCGAAGCTGGCCTGGGTGAAAAACAACGAACCGGCTGTTTTCGCCAAGGTGGCAAAGGTCCTGCTGCCGAAGGACTTTTTGCGGCTCTGGCTCACCGGCGAGCATATTTCGGAAATGTCGGATTCGGCTGGCACGTCGTGGCTCGATGTCGGCAAACGAGCCTGGTCCGCCGAACTGCTCGCCGCCACGTCGCTCGACGAAAGGCAGATGCCGTCATTGGTCGAAGGCACGGCAAAGGCCGGTGCCTTGCGCAGCGAACTGGCTGCGAAATGGGGCATGCAGACGGGCATCCCGATCGCCGGCGGCGCCGGCGACAACGCGGCCTCGGCCTGCGGCATGGGCACGGTCGGCGCCGGCCAGGCTTTCGTCTCGCTCGGCACGTCCGGTGTGCTTTTTGCCGCCAACGCGTCCTATCTGCCCAATCCGGAAAGTGCGGTACACACCTTCTGCCACGCGCTGCCCGGCACCTGGCACCAGATGGGCGTCATCCTGTCTGCGACCGATTCGCTCAACTGGCTGTCGGGGATCGCTGGAAAAAGCGCCAGCGAACTGACCGCCGAACTCGGCGATGCGCTGCAGGCGCCGACCGGCGTCTCCTTCCTGCCGTACCTCTCAGGCGAGCGGACGCCTCACAATGATTCGGCCATTCGTGGCGCGTTTACCGGGCTTGCACACGAGTCCGGCCGCGTGGCGCTGACCCAGGCCGTGCTCGAAGGCGTCGCCTTCGCCTTCCGCGACAGCCTCGAAGCCCTGGCCAAGGCCGGCACGACGCTGACCCGGGTGACGGCGATCGGCGGCGGCTCGCGTTCGCGCTACTGGCTGAAGGCCATCGCCACCGCGCTTGGCCTGCCAGTCGATATTCCAGCCGACGGCGATTTCGGCGCCGCCTTCGGTGCGGCCCGGCTTGGCCTGATCGCGGCGACCGGTGCCGATCCGCGCGCCGTGTGCACGGCGCCGGCGACCGACGCCACGGTCGAGCCGGTCGCCGCCCTCGGCGATGCCTACGCGGATGCTTATCAGCGCTACCGCCAGCTTTACCCGGCAATCAGGAGCGCCACGGCGTGAGCGGATTCCCGCCCTCGCCGCGGCCTGCCGAAAAGGCCTCACTACGCCGGCACCTTGTCGAGAAAGCCGGTGACGCTTTTCAGCCGGCCATTTTCGATGACGCCGATATCAGTGCCTTCGATGATGGACTCGACGCCGTCCGGCCCGAGGTTCCACGAGAAGCGGATGGTATCGGCGAAGCCGTCCGGCTTGCCTTTCAGCGAGAAGCTGAAGCCGGCAAAGCGCTGCTGCACGCCGTCGATCAGCGCCGCGATGCCGTCATGGCCGTCGCCCTGCATGATCGGATCGCGGTAGCCGATGTCCTCGGTGAAGGTCGCCTCGAGCAAGGCTTTCCTGCGCACGGCGTCGCTCTCGTTCCAGGCGGCGATGTAGTTTTCGGCAATGGTGTTGAGGTCGGTCATGGTCTGTCTCCTTCGTTGAGTGGCTTTGACATGAGCCTTTTCACCCAGCGCCAGCGCGAAACCAATTACGCCTGAGGTAATCAGGCCGAACCATGCGAGAGGAAAAGAACATGACCAGCGGTTTTTTCGGCGACATCCAGCAGATCAAATACGAGGGACCGGATTCGACCAATCCGCTGGCCTACCGGTTCTACAATCCCGACGAGATTGTCGCCGGCAAGCGGCTTGAAGACCATCTGCGCTTTGCCGTCGCCTATTGGCATTCCTTTGCCTGGCCGGGCGGGGATCCGTTCGGCGGCCAGACGTTTGAGCGGCCGTGGTTCCCAAAGGCAGGCGGCACCGACACGATGGAGTTGGCCAAGCTCAAGGCCGACGTCGCCTTCGAGATGTTTTCGTTGCTGGGCGCGCCTTATTTCTGCTTCCACGATGCCGATGTGCGGCCGGAGGGCCGGGACTTTTCCGAAAGTGCGGCGCGGCTCGACGAGATCGCCGACTATTTCTCGGGAAAGATGAAGCAGACCGGCGTCAAGCTGCTTTGGGGCACGGCGAACCTGTTCTCCAACCGCCGCTTCATGTCGGGCGCCGCGACCAATCCCGATCCGGACGTCTTTGCCTATTCGGCGGCGACGGTGAAACACTGCATCGACGTCACCAAGCGGCTGAACGGCGAGAACTACGTGTTGTGGGGCGGCCGCGAGGGCTATGAGACGCTGCTCAACACCGACCTTGGCCGCGAGCAGGAACAGGCCGGCCGCTTCCTCAACCTGGTCGTCGACTACAAGCACAGGATCGGCTTCGAAGGCACCATCCTGATCGAGCCGAAGCCGCAGGAGCCAACCAAGCACCAATACGATTACGACGTCGCCACCGTCTATGGCTTCCTCAAGCGTTTCGGACTGGAGAATGAGGTCAAGCTCAACATCGAGCAGGGCCACGCCATCCTGGCCGGCCATTCGTTCGAGCATGAACTGGCGCTGGCCAATGCGCTCGGCATTTTCGGCTCGATCGACATGAACCGCAACGACTACCAGTCGGGCTGGGATACCGACCAGTTCCCCAACAATGTGCCGGAGATGGCACTGGCCTACTACCAGGTGCTGCAGGCCGGCGGCTTCAAGACCGGCGGCACCAATTTCGACGCCAAGCTCAGGCGCCAGTCGCTCGATCCGCAGGATCTGCTGATCGGCCATATCGGCGGCATGGATTGCTGCGCTCGCGGCCTCAAAGCGGCAGCGCGCATGGTCGAGGACAAGGCGCTGTCCGCCCCGCTCGCCGAACGCTATGCCGGCTGGGATGCGGCCGAGGCCAAGGCGATGCTTGCCGGCAAGCGCACTCTCGAGGAGATCGCCGAGCGCGTCGTCAAGGAAGAGATCGAGCCGCAGCCCAGATCCGGCCGCCAGGAACTGCTCGAGAATATCGTCAACCGGTACGTCTGAGGTGTCGCACCGGCGGGTCTTTTGACCGACCCGCCGGTCCGGAACAGCTTTGCGCGAGGGCGGAACCGACGACAAGGTTTTGCCTCGCGCCGCCCCTCAATCGCCTCGCTCTTGCCTTCAAACAGCCGTCACGAATCTCGTATATGTGGTTCGTGGCGGGAACAGAAAGAAGGAGGCGAAACGATATGCAGCACGAACGCGAAATCGACGCCCTGCTCTCATCTGGCGAGGCCGGATCGATCATCGACCGGCTGATGGCGCTGCCGCACCCGAAGCAAGGTGCGTTGAGCGCAAACGAATGGGATCGCGCGGTCGCCAGCCGCTTCGAGACCCATCTTGCGAGACAGATGCGCTCGCAGATCGACGGCAACAGCGTCCGCCAGGACGCTGCCTGATCCACCTTTGTCTATGCATGTCGTTACCCCAAAACCGCTACGCACTTTTGGGCGACATGCATTATCTCTGGCGCAGCCTGACCGGCGCTTCGCCGAACGCTCTTGAAAACGCCCTGGAAAATGCCGCGGCGGACGAGAATCCTGTCCGCCCGGCAATATCGGCCATGGCCACGCGCGTATCGACCACCAGCCGGCGCGCCGCACCCAGCCGCAGCCTGAGATAATAGGCGCCCGGCGTTTCGCCGATCGACTTGCGAAAAATGCTTTCCAGCGTTCGCGCCGTCACTCCGGCGCGCTTTGCCACCGCGGCAATGGCCAGCGGCTGGTCGACATGGGCTTCCATCAGCCGGATGGCTTGCGCCAGCCTGGGATCGTAGCCGTCGAGACGGCCGAGCGAGACCAGCGGCTGCGCGTCGGTCGCGGCGCGCGCCTGGTCGTAGATGAAGACGCTCGCGACATCGAGCGCCACGGCCATGCCGAGCCGCGTGCGAATCAGATGCAGCATCAGGTCGAAGGTCGGCGAGGCACCGCCGGAGGTGAACACCGGGCCATCGATGACGTAGCGGTCGGGGCGCACGTCGACGCCGGGAAAGGCCGACGAAAAATCCTCCATGTCCTCCCAGTGGGTGGTGGCGCTGCGCCCTTCCAGCAAGCCCGCGCGCGCCACCAGCCACGTACCCGCCTCGACGCCGCCGCAGGCGCGTGCCGCGCGCGCCGCCCGGCGCAGGCCGGACAGCAAGGCCGACGTGGCATAGTTCTGCGTGCCAAAGCCGGCGACGACGACCAGCATGTCGGTTGTGTCAGCCGCATCGAAGCGGCCGCTGACCGCCACCGGCAGGCTGCATGTGGTGACCGGCGCCTCGCCTGTGACCGAGACCAGCCTGAAATCGAACAGCGTCTCACCGGCAATACGGTTGGCGGCGCGCAACGGATCGACGGCCGACGCGACGCACATGATCGACGAGCCGGAGAATACCAGCAGCGTCACCTTGAGCGGCAAACGTTCGGCACGAAAGATCGTCGGTTTTTCGGTTTTGGTCACACGATCTTCGTAAAACGCAAAACAGTTTGCGGCAAGTCAGGCATTCTTGCCCTACGTTCTATTGGGAGAGAGTCCGATGCCGTTAGCGATGAACCGAGAGGTTTTCATTACCTGTGCCGTGACCGGGTCCGGCGGTTCGCAGGACCGCAGCCCGTATGTGCCGCGCTCGCCCAAGCAGATCGCCGATTCGGCCATTGAGGCGGCAAAGGCAGGGGCTGCGATCGTGCACTGCCATGTGCGCGATCCCGAGACCGGCAAGGCTAGGCGCGACGTGCATCTCTATCGCGAAGTAACCGAGCGCATCCGCGCGGCAGACGTCGATGTCGTTTTGAACCTGACCGCCGGCATGGGCGGCGACATGGTATTCGGCCCGCCGGAGAAGCCGCTGCCGCTGAACGAAAAAGCCACCGACATGGGCGGTGCCAGCAACCGCATGGAGCATGTGCGCCAGTGCCTGCCGGAAATCTGCACGCTCGACTGCGGCACCATGAATTTCGCCGAGGCCGACTATGTCATGACCAACACGCCCGGCATGCTGCGCGCCATGGGCGGCATGATGACGGCGCTCGGCGTCAAGCCGGAGATCGAGGCCTTCGACACCGGGCATCTGTGGTTCGCCAAGCAATTGGTCGAGGAAGAAGTGCTGAAGCCGGACGCGCTGGTGCAATTGTGCATGGGCGTGCCGTGGGGCGCGCCGGACGACCTCAACACCTTCATGGCCATGGTCAACAATGTACCGTCGACCTGGAACTGGTCGGCCTTTGCCATCGGCCGCAACCAGATGGCCTATGTCGCGGCCGCGGTGCTAGCCGGCGGCAATGTCCGCGTCGGGCTGGAGGATAATCTCTGGCTCGACAAGGGCGTGCTGGCGACCAATGCGCAGCTGGTCGAGCGGGCGGTCAGCATCGTGTCGAATATGGGCGCAAGGGTCATCGGCCCCGATGAGGTGCGCAAGAAGCTGAACCTGACGAAGCGCGCACCGCTTTGAAAAGCCGGTAGCCGGTTGGGAGGAGCCGCCGATGAAGACCGTGAAATTCACCGCCATGAAGGACGGCGACCGCGAGGATTATGCCTTCCTCACCGAGCACGAGATCGACTATGCGGCAAAGACCGGCGAACGGTTGCTCGACGCGCTCGTCCAGCTTGATGCGGGCCTGTCGGGCTACAAGATCACCCGGCTCGGCCATTCGCTGCAAGCGGCAACACGGGCCTGGCGCGACGGCGCCGACACCGACTGGATTGCCTGCGCGCTGCTGCACGACATCGGCGACATCTACGCGCCCTATAATCACGACGAATATGCGGCGTCGATCCTGAAGCCTTTTGTGCGCGAGCAATGCACCTGGGTGGTGGAGAAGCACGGCGACTTCCAGCGTCTCTATTACGCCCATCACCTCGGCGGCAATCCGCACGCCCGCGACCGTTTCGCCGGGCACATCTATTTCGACGATTGCGATGAGTTTTGCGAGCGCTGGGACCAGTCGAGCTTCGACCCGGATTACGAGACATTGTCGATCGATTTCTTCCGGCCCTTCGTGCTCGAAGTGTTCGCGCGCAAGGCCTATGACGCGTCCTTGATCCGTGCCGGCGAGCGTGTCGCCCTCACCGACCCCGCAACAGCCAGCACAAGAACCGGAGCCTCCGCATGAGCATCATTAACAAGGCGGCCGCCATCGGCGGCGGCGTCATCGGCGCCGGCTGGGTGGCGCGGCTGCTGCTCAACGGCATCGACGTGTCGATCTTCGATCCAGATCCCGAGGCGTCACGCAAGGTCGGCGAGGTGATGAAGGGAGCGCGACGCGCCTACAAGCAGATGCTGCCCGGCGGCCTGCCGAAAGAGGGCAGGCTTACCTTCGCTAAGACGATCGCCGAGGCGGTGGCAGACGCCGACTTCATCCAGGAAAGCGTGCCTGAGCGGCTCGACCTGAAGCACCGCGTTCTGGCCGAGATCGACCTCTATGCGCCGGCCAACGCAATTGTCGGCTCCTCCACCTCCGGCATCAAGCCGACCGACATGCAGGTGGCGATGAAGAAGCATCCGGAGCGGCTGGTCGTCGGCCATCCGTTCAACCCCGTCTATCTGCTGCCGCTGGTCGAGATCGTCGGCGGCGAACAGACCTTTCCCGAGGCGATCGAGGTCGCCAAGGAGATGTACGCCTCGATCGGCATGAAGCCGGTGGTGATCCGCAAGGAGATCGAGGCTTTCGTCGGCGACCGCCTGCTCGAAGCGGCCTGGCGCGAGGCGCTGTGGCTGATCAAGGACGGCATCTGCACGGTCGAGGAGCTTGACGACATCATGCGCTATGGCTTCGGCCTGCGCTGGGCGCAGATGGGCATGTTCCAGGTCTATCGCGTCGCCGGCGGCGAGGCCGGCATGCGCCACTTCATGGCGCAGTTCGGCCCGTGCCTGAAATGGCCGTGGACCAAGCTGATGGATGTGCCGGAGTTCAACGACGAGCTGGTCGAGCTGATCGCCACCCAGTCGGACGATCAGGCGCACGGTCTGTCGATCCGCGAGCTCGAAAAGATCCGCGACGACAATCTGGTCGCCATCATGGAGGCACTGTCGAAGCAGAACAAAGGCAAAGGCTGGGGTGCCGGCGCCCTGCATAAGGACTACACCAGGCAGCTGGCCAAGCTTGCGGCGAAGAAGCCCGTTGCCTCCAAGGCGGCCGAAAAGGCCAAGGCTGAAAAGCCGAAGAAAAAGAAGAAAGGCTGAGACCATGGATTTTGGGCTTTCGGAGGAGCAGAAGCTCATCGTCGAGACGACGCGGGCCTTCGTCGAGAACGAGCTCTACCCGCATGAGCGCGAGGTCGAGCGTACCGGCGTGCTGCGCCGCGAGCTGATCGAGGAGATCAAGGCCAAGGCGATCGAAGCCGGCCTCTATGCCGCCAACATGCCGGCCGATGTCGGCGGCGCCGGGCTCGATACGGTGACTTGGCTGCTCTATGAAAAGGAACTCGGCCGCGCCAATTACGCGCTGCATTGGACCTGCGTGGCGCGGCCTTCGAACATCCTTCTTGCCGGCACGCCGGAGCAGCGCGAGAAGTATCTGTTCCCGTGCATTCGCGGCGAAAAATGGGATTGCCTGGCAATGACCGAGCCGGGCGCCGGCTCCGATTTGCGCGGCATGAAGGCAACCGCCGTGCAAGACGGCGACGACTGGGTGCTGAACGGGACCAAGCATTTCATAAGCCACGCTGACATTGCCGATTTCGCCATCGTCTTCATGGCCTCGGGGGAGGAAGAGTCTTCGCGTGGAAAACGCAAGAAGATCACCGCCTTCTTCGTCGACAAGGGCACCAAGGGTTTCACCGTGCGCGACGGCTACCGCAACGTCTCGCATCGCGGCTACACCAATGCCATCCTCGAATTCGACGATTGCCGGTTGGCGGCCAGTCAGGTTCTCGGCGAGGTGCACAAAGGCTTCGACGTCGCCAATTCATGGCTCGGCGCAACGCGCTTGCAGGTCGGCGCCACCTGCCTCGGCCGCGCCGAGCGGGCGCTTGGCCATGCCATCGAATACGCCGCGCAGCGCCAGCAGTTCGGCCAGCCGATCGGCAAGTTCCAGGGCGTGTCATTCAAGCTCGCCGACATGGCGACCGAGCTGAAGGCCGCCGACCTGATGGTGTTCGAAGCGGGCTGGAAGTACGATCAGGGCAGCGTTACCGACCAGGACATGGCCATGGCCAAGCTGAAGGCCACCGAGATGCTTGCCTTCGTCGCCGACGAGGCGATCCAGATCCATGGCGGGATGGGGCTGATGGACGATCTGCCGCTGGAACGCATCTGGCGCGACGCCCGCGTCGAGCGCATCTGGGAAGGCACCTCGGAAATCCAGCGCCACATCATCTCGCGGGCGCTGCTGCGCCCGTTCGGGGCCTAGAGCATGATCCCAAAAAGTCGAATCTGGTTTTTGGAAAAGATCATGCTCCAACGAAAAGATGACAATGCACAGGCTTGAACGTCTTCTGCGGCCGAAATCGATAGCTGTCTTCGGTGGTGCGCAGGCCGCCGCCGTCGTCGCACAATCGATCAAGATGGGCTTTGCCGGCGAGATCTGGCCGGTGCATCCGAGCAAGGCCGAGGTCGCCGGCCGCAAGGCCTATCGCTCGGTGGCCGAATTGCCCGGTGCGCCGGATGCCGCTTTCATCGGCGTCAACCGGCAC
This sequence comes from Mesorhizobium sp. ISC25, assembly GCF_042295465.1. Taxonomy (NCBI): domain Bacteria; kingdom Pseudomonadati; phylum Pseudomonadota; class Alphaproteobacteria; order Hyphomicrobiales; family Phyllobacteriaceae; genus Mesorhizobium; species Mesorhizobium sp. ISC25. The sequence continues at coordinate 3,965,943 of NZ_CP135441.1, forward strand.
TTGACCATCGAAGTGGTCAAGGCGCTGGCCGAACGCGGCGCCGGCGGTGCGGTCTGCTTTGCCGCCGGTTTCCTCGAAACCGAGGCCTATGACGAGGACGGCGAGCGGCTGCAGGCCGAGCTGGTCGCGGCGGCGGGCCGGATGCCAATCATCGGGCCGAACTGCTATGGGCTGATCAATTACGCCGACGGCGCGCTTTTGTGGCCCGACCAGCATGGCGGCATCAGGCTGCCAGAAGGCGGCCGCGGCGTTGCCATCATCACCCAGTCGTCGAACATCGCCATCAATATGACGATGCAGAAGCGCGGCCTGCCGATCGCCTTTCTGATGACCGCCGGCAACCAGGCGCAGACCGGGCTTTCCGAAATGGCGCTCGGCCTGATCGAGGACGAGCGCGTTACCGCGCTCGGCCTGCATATCGAGGCCTTCGATTCGGTAGCCGACTTCGAAAGGCTGGCGGCACGGGCGCGCGAGCTGAAGAAGCCTGTCATCGCCATGAAGGTCGGCCGCTCCGAGCAGGCGCGGCAGGCGACAGTCTCGCATACCGCGTCGCTGGCCGGCTCGGACGCGGCGTCCGGCGCGTTCCTGAAGCGGCTCGGCATCGCCCGCGTCGATTCGATCCCGGCCTTCATCGAGGCGCTGAAGCTGCTGCACGTCACCGGTCCCCTGCCCGGCTACCGGCTGTCGTCGATGAGCTGTTCGGGTGGCGAGGCATCGGTGATGGCGGACAGCGCCGAAGGCCGCTGGGTGACGCTTCCGCCTCTCACCGCCGAGCACCGCGCGCATGTCAAATCGACGCTCGGGCCGTTGGTCGCGGTGGCCAACCCGCTCGATTACCACACCTTCATCTGGAACAACGAGCCGGCGATGACCGCCACCTTCACCGCCATGGTGTCGGGCGGCTTCGACCTCAACATGCTGGTGCTCGATTTCCCCCGCCCCGACCGCTGTTCGGACACCGACTGGTGGGCGACGCTGCGCGCCTTCGAAGCGGCACTGAAGACCAACAAGGCGCAAGGCGCGATCGTGTCCTCGCTGCCGGAGAACTTGCCCGAGGAATATACTGCCGGCCTGATGGCGCGCGGCATGGTGCCGCTATTCGGCATTTCCGAGGCCATGGACGCCGCCCAGGCGGCAGCCTTCATCGGCTGGGCGTGGCGCGAGCCGCAGGCGCAGCCGATCGACACCTCGGCGTCCGGCGCGCCGGCCGGCGACCATGTCACGCCCGACGAGGCCGAGGCGAAGGCGCGGCTCATCGAGGCCGGGCTCTCCGTGCCGAAGGGCGAGCGCGCCGGCAACGCGGTCGAAGCTGTCATCTCCTCGATGGCGCTCGGCTTCCCGGTGGCGTTGAAGGCTCTTGGCGTCATCCACAAGTCCGAGCTCGATGCGGTCCGGCTCAATTTGAGGGATGCCGAATCGGTCAGCACCGCCGCCCATGACCTCGGCCCGCTCGGTACCGGGCTTTATGTCGAGCGCATGGTGCGCGACGGCGTCGCCGAGCTGCTCGTCGGCTTCACTCGCGACCCGATGTTCGGCGCCGTGATGACGCTCGGCACCGGCGGCGTGCTGGTCGAGCTGTTGCGCGACAGCGTCACGCTGATGCTGCCGGCGACCCGCGACGATATCGAGGCCGCTTTGCGCGGGCTGAAACTGTTCCCGCTGCTCGACGGTTATCGCGGTCGGCCGAAGGCCGATGTCGCAGCGGCAATCGATGCGATATCAGGCATTGCCGCTTTCGTGCAGCAAAACGCCGGCGAGATCGAGGAGCTCGACATCAATCCATTGATCGTCTGCACCGAGGGCAAGGGCGCCTGGATCGCCGATGCGCTGCTGGTGCTTGGAGACAAGAAGAATGGTTGAAATCATCACCACCCGCCGCGAGGGCACGATCCTCGAAGTGACGCTCGACCGGCCCAAGGCCAACGCCATCGACCTGAAGACGTCGCGGCTGATGGGCGAGACGTTCAAGGCGTTTCGCGACGATCCGGATTTGCGCGTCGCCATCGTCAAGACCGCAGGCGACAAGTTCTTCTGCGCCGGATGGGATCTGAAGGCCGCGGCCGGCGGCGATGCGGTCGACGGCGATTATGGCGTCGGCGGGTTCGGCGGCTTGCAGGAACTGCGCGATCTCAACAAACCTGTGATCGCCTGCGTCAACGGCATGGCTGTCGGCGGCGGCTTCGAGCTGGCGCTGTCCTGCGACCTCATCTATGCGTCGGATCATTCCTCCTTCGCCCTGCCCGAAATCCGGGCCGGCACGCTGGCCGATGCGGCGACGATCAAGCTGCCGAAGCGTATCCCCTACCATGTAGCCATGGACCTTTTGCTCACCGGCCGCTGGATGGATGTCGCCGAGGCGTATCGCTGGGGACTGGTCAACGAAGTACTGCCCAAGGACAGGCTGGAGGACCGCGTTTGGGAGATCGCCCGGCTGCTTGCCAGCGGCCCGCCGCTGGTCTTCGCTGCGATCAAGGAAACGGCCCGGGTCGCAGAATCGCTGACCTTCCAGGACGCCATGAACCGGGTGACGCGCCGGCAACTGCCGACGGTTGACGCGCTCTACGGCTCGGAGGACAATCTCGAGGGCTTTCGCGCCTTTGCCGAAAAACGCGATCCGGTGTGGAAGGGGAAGTAGTGGTATTGCGGGAATGATGGCGCTCACCCCCTCTGTCCTGCCGGACATCTCCCCCTCAAAGGTGTTCAGGCGGATTCATTGCAATCCATTCAGCGCCCATGACTGACTACAAGAAACTCATCGACGCCGAGACCTGGGCCTTCATCGAGCGGACCAATTCCTATTATCCGCCCGATACGATCGACTACACCATCGCCGAGCAGCGCGAGATCTATAACCGGATGTGCCGCGAGTTCTTTGCCGGCTATCCCCAAGGCGTCACGGCGGAAACCACCGCCATTGCCACGCCGTGGCATCAGGTTCCAATCCGCATCTACCGCGCCCCGGCCCCAGAAGCGGCGGCGATGGTGCTTTATTTCCATGGCGGCGGTTTTATGCTCGGCGGGCTCGACAGCCATGACGACCTCTGTGCCGAGCTTTGCAGCCGCACCGGCTATGAAGTGGTTTCGGTCGACTACCGGCTGGCGCCGGAACACCTTCATCCGGCCGCCTTCGACGATGCCATCAGCGCCTTCGAATGGGCGTCGACCACTTACGAGCGGCCTATCCTGCTGTGCGGCGACAGTGCCGGCGGTAATCTCGCCGCGTCCGTCAGCCACGCGACTCGCGGCCATGCGCGCAAGCCGATCGGCCAGATCCTGGTCTATCCCGGCCTTGGCGGCGACAGCTCCGCCGGTTCCTATGTCAGCCACGCGGAAGCGCCGATGCTTAACGTGCGCGACCTCGTTTTCTACAAGGACATCAGGACCGGTGGCGAGGACCGGACCGGCGATCTCACCTTGTCGCCGCTCGCCGACGCCGACTTTGCCAATCTGCCGCCTACCGTCGTGATCACCGCCGAATGCGACCCGCTGTCGTCGGACGGCGAAGCCTATCGCGACCGCATCGTTGCTGCAGGCGGGCGCGCCTGGTGGTTCGAGGAGCCGGGACTGGTGCACGGCTATTTGCGCGCCAGGCACACGGCCGGCCGCGCCCGCTCGAGCTTTACCCGGATTGTCGATGCGGTAGCGGTTTTGGGAAGGGGCGAGTGGATCTGGTGAGGGATGTCTTCCCGACCAGAACGGGCCTTTGTCGGCCGGTACAGCTCTATTTGCGGCGGCGTCGCCGGCCGGAAACCCGCTTCAGCCAAGGTCCCAAATGAAAGGCGCTCATCAGCAGGTACATCGGGACCATGCCGCCCAGCGGTGACGCCTCTTGGCCGGTCGAGCACATCATATCCGGCGCTCCGCCGAGAAGCGTCAGCAGCGCCATGGTTGCGAAGGTCGGCGCGGCCGCAAAGGACAGCCAATCGGCTACGCCATGGCCGGCCGGGCTCGGATCGCCGGCGGATCCGCCCGCATGAATCTCGCTCATGTCCGTTGTCCCTGGTAGTGAGCGGGATGCGGTCGAATTGAACCGTGCATCCCGCTCCTCCGTTTGTCCTAGCCATATTTCCGCGACGCCAAAGACGTTCTATTCGGTGCGGTTCCGGAACGCGGCCTCTCCGGCGTCCGACACCTCGACCCACTTTTTGTCGGGAACGGCCTCGGCGCCGTAATTGTCGTGCCAGTTCCACCACTTGTACGTCGGCGTCTGGGGATAGCCCTCGGGCGAATCTTCCCAAACCTCCTGGCGGCCGAGCGGCGACAGGTCGAGATAGCTCCATACGGTCCCCATCGCCTCGTCGCCGCGGTTGTTGATGAAGTAGGTACGGAACACGCGATCACCGTCGCGGATGAACACGTTATGGCCGTGCCACTCGTCAACGCCGAAATCGGCATCGAAGCTGTCGGTGATGGTGTACCAGGGCATCTTCCAGTCCATCCGCGCCTTCAGCCGCGCAATGTCGGCCTGCGGTGCGCGCGAGGCGTAGGCAAGCGTGGTGTCGCGGGCGTTCAGATGGGCGAGGTTGCCGACCTGATCGGCCCCCAGCGAGCAGCCGCGGCAAGCGTGGTCGGGCCAGCCGAATACGCCGGGCTCGAAGAAGGCGCGGTAGACGATCAGCTGGCGGCGGCCCTCGAACAGGTCGAGCAGGCTCACCTTTCCGTCGGGCCCTTCGAACGTATAGGTCTTCTCCACCGCCATCCACGGCATCCGCCGGCGCTCGGCGGCCAGTGCGTCGCGAGCCCGGGTCACCGTCTTCTCCTTCACGAGCAGTTGCTGGCGCGCGGCTTCCCACGCGTCAGGCGAAACGACCGGTGGTGTCTTCATCGCGAGCCGCGTCGTCTGCTCGCCTGTGCCATTCTGATGTGCCGTCATTATGCATCTCCCTTGCTGGTTTGTCGCCGCAGGCGCGACGTGTTGGGTCGTGAGCCAGGATAGGGGCGATAGCGGATTGGCGAGAGTGACAAGTGTGACGCGATTCCGACGGGTTCGCTGATCACTGCCGACTTTGCCGCCGCGGCGCCCCCGCGCTCATTCGTGCCCGGACTGCTGAATAGGCCGAGCGCCGGCGAGGTAGCGGTCATTGTCAAACGGTTCGGCCTGGTTGCTTTCCGGGCTCCACAGCTGGCGGTGGGTTCGTGTGAGATCGCCGAGGTAGACATGCAGGGCACCCGATCGCGCGCTGCCGGTATTCGCAACCGCATGCACGGTATTTGACGCCAGATGCACCACGGCAGGCGCTGCGATGTCCTGCCTTTCGGGAACATCGAGTTCGCTGCCGGCAACGGGATAGATGAGGTTCGTCTCGCTGCCCTTGTAGATGCCGATCAAGGCATCCATCAGGTGGTTATGGGGCGGGTACTGCAGGCCGGGCGACAGCGTGATGTGATAGATCGTCAGGTTCAGGCTCGCATACAAAAGAACCTCGTCGTCGTCTTCTTCGTGAGCGAGTGTTCCCGATGCGTGAAAACGGTTGGTGTAGTCGCCCAGGACCGTCCTTACCGCTTCGAGGGGATTTGGCCCCTTCGCGGCATTGACGATATCGTCGGCAACGGCGTAGAGAGGCGAGTTGGCGGGCAAAGGCATATCAGTTATCCTCCCTGAGATGCTCATATTTTCAATCTGAGATGCTCACGCTAGCGAATGCCGATGCCAGCGTCAACCGGACAGCCAGACGGACAAAATATGAAAACGACGAAGTTGACCGCCGAACCGGCAAGGCCGGCCACGGTCGAGGCGACAGCACTGTCAGCCGCCGACGTCCTTCGCAGGGAACAGGCATATGAGCAGCTGAGGAACGACATCATTGCCTGCGTGCTGCGCCCCGGCGAAGCGCTGACTGAGAAACAGATCGGCGATCGATACCTGATCAAAAAGGCGACCATCCGCGCCGCGCTGGCCCGCCTGATGCAGGAAGGGCTGGTCAGGAGCGAGCCGCGCCGTGGCTACGTCGTCGCGACGCTCAGCCTGCGCGATGTCAACGAGATCTTCGATGTCCGTAGCTTGATCGAACCGGAAGTGTTCAGGGTGGCGGCATCGAACATGACCGAGCGCGGGCTGGAGGACATCAGGCTGGCAGCAAAAAAAGTGCTGAAGCCGGAGACGCTACGCAGTCAAATTGCGTTCCTTGCGGCCGATCGTGCCTTTCGTCTGGCCCTTGCGGAGCTCTCGGGAAATCTGCGGCTGGCGCATCTGCTGGACCAGATACTCGACCAGTCGGCGCGGGTTCTCCACCTCGGGTTCAAGTCGCGCGACTTCACCCAGTTGATCATCGCCCAGCAAAAGGAACTGGTTCTTGCCTGCGAGGCAGGCGACGTTTCCGGCATCGTCAAACTTGCCCGTTCGCAGTGCCTGTATCTCAAGAAGCAGGTGCTCGAGGCTTTGCTTGCCGGTTCCAAACTTCAGGACGTCAATTTGCAGCCCTTCGCCTAAGGGAAGTTGGCCATTCGGTGCGACCGCCACCTTGGCGCAACGGCCGCCGGCGGGCCTTGTTTCACCCCACCGCGCGTGCCGCCGCCCGTCCAGCGCTGCGGCCGGAAAAGATGCAGCCGCCGAGAAACGTGCCTTCGAGCGCTGCATAGCCGTGCATGCCGCCGCCGCCGAAACCGGCGGCCTCGCCCACCGCGTACAGCCCCTCGACCGGTTGGCCGCCGGCGCCCAGCACGCGGCTGTCGAGGTCCGTCTCAAGCCCGCCGAGCGTCTTGCGGGTCAGAATGCTGAGCCTGACGGCAATCAGCGGGCCATTGGCGGGATCGAGCAGCTTGTGCGGCCTTGCGGTGCGGATGAGCCGGTCGCCGAGATAGGCGCGCGCACCGCGCAGCGCGGTGATCTGCATGTCCTTGGAGAACGGATTGTCGAGCTGCCGGTCGCGGGCGCGGATTTCGCGCTCGACCTGCCCCAGTTCGAGCAGCGGCTCGCCGCCGGCCAATGCGTTCATGCGGGCGACCAGCGCCGGCAGCTCGGGCTCGACGATGAAATCATCGCCCTTCTCCATGAACGCCCTGACCGGCGCGGGCACGCCGCTGGTGGCGCGGCCAAGCACCTGGCGCCAGCTTTTCCCCGTCAGATCGGGGTTCTGCTCGGAGCCCGACAGCGCGAACTCCTTCTGGATGATCTTTTTGGTCAGGATGAACCAGGAATAGTCGTATCCGGTGCTCATGATACGGCTGAGCGTCGCCAGCGTATCGAAGCCGGGATAGAGCGGCACCGGCAGGCGTTTGCCGCGCGCATCGAGCCACAGCGATGACGGGCCGGGCAGGATGCGGATCGCATGATCGGTCCAGATCGGTGCCCAGTTCCTGACGCCCTCGACATAGTGCCACATGCGGTCGCGGTTGATGAGCCTGCCGCCGGCAGCCTCGGCGATCGCCAGCATGCGGCCATCGACATAATCGGGAACGCCGGTGATCATGCGTTTCGGCGGCGCACCCAGCCGCTGCGGCCAATTCTCCCGAACCAGCTGGTGATTGGCGCCGATGCCGCCGGAGGCGACGATGACGGCCTGCGCCTTCAGCTCGAAATCGCCGGCGATCTCGCGCGAGCTCTTGCGGCCGCGCTCGGCATCGCTCGCCGCCAATAGGTCGCCACGCACGCCGTTGACGACGCCGCCCGTCCGGGTCAATTCGTTGACCCGGTGACGGAATTTGAAGCGGATCAGCCCACGCTTGACGGCCTCGCGCACGCGCTGCACGAACGGTTCGAGCACGCCAGGCCCGGTGCCCCAGGTGATGTGGAAGCGCGGCACCGAATTGCCGTGGCCGACGGCATTGCCGCCGCCGCGTTCGGCCCAGCCGACCACCGGAAAGAATTTCAGGCCGCGCTGCATGAGCCAGGAACGCTTCTCGCCGGCGGCGAAGCCGACATAGGCCTCGGCCCAGCGGCGGGGCCAGAGATCTTCCGCGCGATCGAAGGCTGCGGTGCCCAGCCAGTCCTCGAGCGCCAGCTCATACGAATCCCGGATGCGCATGCGCCGCTGTTCGGGCGAATCGACAAGGAAGATGCCGCCGAGCGACCAGAATGCCTGGCCGCCAAGCGACTGTTCCGGCTCCTGCTCGACGATGATGGCCTTCTTGCCGGCCGCAGTCAGTTCGGCCGCCGCGACAAGACCGGCAAGGCCGGCGCCGACAATGATCACATCCGCGTCGTCGGGCATTTTATTTGGCCATGATCTCGTCCAAAAACCGGTCCCGTTGTGGGATCACGGCCGGCCTAGACTGCCTCCCAGCCTTCCTTCTCGCCGGCGCGGAAGACGGCATCGATGACCTTCTGGTTGAGCACCGATTCTTCCAGGGTGAAGACTCGGTCCTTGCCGCCCTGCGCAGCCCGCGCGAAGGCCTCGACTTCCAGCCGGTACTGCTGCGTGCCGGGAAAGCGGAACACCTGCGCCTCGCTGTGGTTCTGGTTGTGCAGCTCGACGCGGTGATGGTCGTAGAGCCCGGCGTTGAACGGTGAGAACACCTCGATGAAGCCCTTCTCGCCGTGGAACACCATCACCTGCCGCGCCGCCATCTGCGTCGACAGGTAGAAGGACAGCTCGAAGTCGCCGAAATCGGCGCGGATCGAGGAATAGATGTCGGTGCCGAATGTCTTGTCGCGCTCGATCGTCGCCTCGACGCGCAGCGGTTCCTTGCCGGTCGAAAAGCGTGTCGACACCGTCGGATAGACGCCGATGTCGGGCAGCGCGCCACCGCCGAGATCGAGCTTGTTGCGCATGTTGTTGGGATCGACATTGTAATAGGAGAACGCGCCCTGGACATGGCGCAGCCGGCCGATGGCGCCGTTGGCGATCAGCTCGCGCACCTTGATCCATTGCGGATGGTAGACGACCATGAAGGCTTCGCAGACCAGAACCTTCCTGGCATCGCGCAGCTTGATCAGCGGCGGAATGTCCTTGGCATCGAGCGCCAGCGGCTTTTCGACCAGAACATGCTTGCCGGCCTCGATCGCCTTGGCCGTCCATTCGACATGCTGCGAGGTCGGCAGCGGAATGTAGACGCCGTCGATGTCGCTGGAGGCGAGCAGCTCCTCATAGGAGCCGAAAGCGTGGCGCGCGCCGAAGCGTTCACCGAGTGCCCGGGCTTTCGACAGATCGCGGCTGGCGATCGCCGACAGCACGCCATTTTCCGCCTCGACGATTGCCGGCAAAAGCTGCTCGCGGCCGATCTTGGCCGTCGACAAAACACCCCATCGGAACATCAGCTTTCTCCTCTCGATTGCAGGCCTGGAGGTTTGCCCTAATTCAAGAGAAAAGCCAATGCGGGAGCATGGCGGCGAACAGGGCGATCGTCTGCGGCTTGTCCGGATGCCGGCGCCCTTGCGGAACCTGGGTTCCTCGCCCCACGAAGTGGGGAGAGGTGGCTCGGGCGAAGCCCGAGACGGAGAGGGGCCTTGCGGCGGCCGAATTGGCTGTTCACGCGCCCGTTATGGGCTTCGCACCATAATCAGTCCGCGCCCTGCCCCTGCAGGATTCTGGCTTGGCGGCCGTCGTCCCCCTCTCCGTCCCGGCTTCGCCGGGCCACCTCTCCCCCGCTTTGCGGGGGCGAGGAACCCAGGTTCTGCAAAGGCTATCCCCTTCTACCCGTCAGCGTCATGTCGAAGTCGACGACGTTGGAATAAATCGGCGTGCCGACATCCATGCCATAGCGCGACCGCAACACCTTGCCGGTGACGTGGAATTTTATCGTGCCCGCCTTGAGGCCGCCAAGCTCGGCCGTGAATTTTTCCTGAAAGGTCTTGCCGCGCGCCGTCAGCCGGCCGGTGACAAGGGCTGACGTGTCGCCGGTCCGTTTGACGCTGGTCGAACGGAACTGGATCTCCGGATTGTTGGCCGCGTCGAAGACTGCGTCCGAGCGGAGAAAGGCATCGATGCGGCTTTGGCCGGTACCGACGCTTTCGGGGAAGATAGTGAAATTGACTTGGGAGCGGCCGACTGCGCTGTTGTCGATGAGGATACTGCCCTTGAAGCGGGAGAAAGCACCGTCGAGCCCGCCGCCGCCGAGCTTGGCGATGGAGAAGTGGATGCTGGAACTCCCCGGACTGATGGTGTAGCTGCCGGCCGCGTCGCCAAGGGCAACGGCGGCGAAAACAGGCATGGCAAAACAAGCGGCGGTAGCCGCAAATCCGAAGATGCGCGCGTACATGGAAATGGTCCTCTTGGCAGGCAACGCTTTCTTGCGTGCTCGCCCCATCAACGAATGAGCCGCCCGCTCTATTCCGTGTCGCGATGTGACGAAGCCGTGATCATGCGCGTCAGCACGGTATCCCTCAGCCAGAAATGGTGGCGCAGCGCTGCGGCCAGATGCAAAGCGACAAGGCCGATGCCGGCATAGGCGAGATACCAGTGCGTCGCTGCCCAGAAGCTTTCAGCCACGTCCGATTCGCCAAGCGGCAGATTGGGCATAACAAACAGATTGAACGGCACGCTCGGGATCTCCAGCACCGAGACCGAGACCAGCGCCCAGCCGGACAGCGGCAGAGCGAGCTGAAACGCATAAAGCGCGAGATGGACCAGCGGCGCCGTGCGGCGCTCGAAAGGGCCGACCGAGCGCGGCAGCGGCGGGGCCGGTCTGCCAAGGCGCCAGGCGATGCGCAGGATGACCAGCCCAAGCAGCAAGAAGCCGAAGGATTTATGCAGCTGGATCAGCTCGAAGGCGGTGCGCTGGCTGGCGAGCCGCACCATGACGAAGCCGAGCAGGAACTGGCCGATAAAGAGCGCCGCGATCAGCCAGTGAAGGATGATCGCCGTCCAGCCGTAGCCGGTCGGCTGGTTTTTGGGCAGTGCTGACATGTTCGGTGAACGAATGCCAGGTCGGCTTTCTTCCACCTCTCCCTTGTGGGGAGGGTTGGCTTACTCGCCGACCTTGAAGAAATCGACAAAGGCCCTGAGCACCGGCCGCATCTGGCGGCTGCTGGGATAATAGACGAAGAAGCCGTCGAAAGGCGGGCACCAGTCCTCCAGCACGCGCATGAGCTTGCCGGTGGTGAGCGCATCGCGGACATAATCCTCGAACACGAAGGCAAGCCCGGCGCCATCTACCGCGGCGTTGGCAATCAGATGGTCCTCGTCGAGGATCAGCGGCCCCTGTACCGCCATCTCCATCTCCTCGCCGTTTTTCTCGAATTCCCATCGGTAGAGAATGCCGCTGGAGAAGCGGAAACGGATGCAGCGGTGAGCGGCAAGATCGTGCGGATGCAGCGGCCTGGGCCTGGTCTTGAAATAGGACGGCGCGCCGACCACGGCGCCGCGGAGGTTCGGCCCGATGCGCACGGCGATCATGTCGCGCTGCAGGCTCTCGCCCAGCCGCACGCCGGCATCGAAGCCGCCCTCGACCATATCGGTGAAGCGGTCCTCGATGACGATCTCCAGCACGATGTCCGGATAGGCGGCGGCAAAGGCGCCGAGCCTTGGCGTCAGCGCCAGGTGGGCCGCGGTGCGCGGCACGGTCAGCCTGAGATTGCCGGCCGGCCGGTCGCGTGCCTCGATCGCCGATTCCAGCGCCAGGTCGATCTCCGACAGCGCCGGCCTGAGACGCTCGAGCAGCTGCGCGCCCTCCTCGGTCGGCGCGACGCTGCGCGTGCTGCGCGCCAGAAGGCGGACGCCGAGGCGCGCTTCGAGGCTGGAAACCGCATGACTGACCGCGGATGGCGCGATTGCCAGCTCCTTGGCGGCACCGCGAAAACTGCCGCATTGGGCGACCGTTGCCAGCACAGCGAGCTGTGAAAGATGGGTTCGCTTCATTGATCTATTTCTTGGAACAGCCCGTGCAGATGAGAGCCGATTATCGAACGCAGCGCAAGACGCTATCTCTGCCGCATCACAACCATCACAACAAGGAGACACGTGATGCAAACCCGCAAGCTTGGCAATGAACTCGACGTCTACCCGGTCGGCCTCGGCTGCATGGGGATGAGCTTTGCCTATGGCGGCCAGCCGGAGGCGGAGGCGATTGCCACGCTGCGCCACGCCGTCGAGATCGGCGTCAATTTCTTCGACACGGCCGAAGTCTATGGCCCCTACGAGAACGAGGTCCTGGTCGGCAAGGCGCTGAAGCCGGTGCGTGACAAGGTGACGATCGCAACCAAATTCGGCTTCAAGATCCTCGAAGAAGGCAGCGGCATGGAGCGCATGGCCGGCGTCGACAGCCGTCCCGAACACGTCAAGGCGGTTGCCGAAGCGTCGTTGAAGCGGCTGGATACGGAGGTTATCGACCTCTACTACCAGCACCGCGTCGATCCCAACGTGCCGATCGAGGATACGGTCGGCGCCATGGCCGAGCTGGTGCGCGAGGGCACGGTGCGGGCGCTCGGCCTGTCGGAGGCGAGTGCGGCGACCATCCGCCGGGCGCATGCCGTGCATCCGATCGCCGCCGTGCAGAGCGAATATTCGCTGTGGACCCGCGATCCGGAGGAAGAGGTCTTGGCCGTCTGCCGCGAGCTCGGCATCGGCTTTGTCCCCTATAGCCCGCTCGGCCGCGGCCTGCTCACCGGCACGATCGCCAAGCCCGATGTTCTCGGCGCCGACGACTGGCGCCGCGGGTTGCCGCGCTTCCAGGCCGACGCCATGGCGGCCAATGCGGCGGTCGTCGCCGTGCTGGAAAAGATGGCCGCCGAGAAGGGCGTGACGCCGGCGCAGCTGGCGCTCGCCTGGGTGCTGCACCAGGGCGATTTCATTGTGCCGATCCCTGGTGCGCGAAAAATCCGCCATCTGGAGCAGAATACGGCGGCAGCCGATATCGTGCTGAGCCAGGCCGAAGTGGCGTCCATCGGCGACGCCCTGTCGCCGGAGAAGGTGGTGGGCAAGCGCTACACCGAAGAGCTGCTGGCGCTGGTCAATGGGTGAACGGCAATCGACAGCGCAATCGAAACGGGGCGTTTCGGCGCCCTGTTTGCGAGTAACACGCGACGCAAAGTGTTGTGAGACCTCGGCGCGAGGCACCCCCCTCTGTCCTGCCGGACATCTCCCCCTCAAGGGGGGAGATTGGATGTCACTTCGATTTTCGCCAATCACCAACGTTGAAAGAGGGGTAGGACGGCGAAGCTGCCGATCTCCCCCCTTGAGGGGGAGATGTCCGGCAGGACAGAGGGGGTGCCTCGCGCCGACATTTCCTACCAAGGCACGACACTGATCTCCGGCCAGTTCTCCCTTGCGCGAGCGCCCTTCGTCTCGTGCGTCTGCCGATTGTCCAGTGCCCGGTTCGGCGTAATTCGAAATGAAAAGATGTCGTCGAGCCCGAACGGCGCGACGAGCTCCAGCTGGCCGTGGTTGCCGAAGCGGACGCTGACCGCATGCGTCTTCGACGCGAAATAGCAAAGCGCCTCGGCGGACGACGACAGTCTGGGAAAGGAACCGCCAAAGCGCGCCTCAAACCACAGATGCACCCGCGCCTGGTTGCGCACTTCGACCGGCAACGCCAGCCCTTCGAAATGCTCCGCCGCCCGGCGGATGACCGTGTCCTCGGCCTCATAGGACAGATCGCTCTCATCGAAATAGAACAGGTCGACATCCCTGATGCCGTACCCCGAGGGCTTGCCGGTCAGATGATTCCAGACGCTGTTGTAAAGCGCGCCGGACACGACCAGCCAGTCGGGGAGGCCCAGCACCCGTACCCGCGACAGCGTCTCGCCGACCAGCGGATCGGTTGAGACGATATCGAGAAAGGCTGCACGCTGTTCCTCGAAGGGCAGCCCCGAATAGCGCAAATGGTTCATCGCCCTTTGGAGGGCGATTCGCCATGTGTCCGCAAGCTCAGCCGCGCAGCACGCCGCCGGTCTGTTTGCCGACATTCTCGACGATGCGCTTGGCCAATGCCTCGAAATCCTCGTCGGTCAGCGTCTTTTCGACCGGCTGGATCGACACTTCGATGGCGATCGATTTCTTCGCCGCGCCGAGCGCTGCACCCTCGAAAACATCGAACACCGAGACACCGGAAATCAGCTTCCGGTCGGCGGCAAGGGCAGCGCGAACGAGTGTGCCGGCTTCGACCGCCTTGTCGACGACGAAGGCGAAGTCGCGCTTGACCGCCTGGAAGGCGGACAGATCGAGCCTTGGCTTTGTCCGCGTCGGCTTGGCCTTCGGCTCGGGCACGGCATCGATGAACACTTCGAAACCGCAGAGCGGGCCGGAGACGTCTAGTCCCTCCAGCGTCTTCGGATGGAATTCGCCGAAGGTGCCGAGCACGACCTTCGGCCCGAGTTTGATCGTGCCGGAGCGGCCGGGATGATACCAGGCCGGGCCGCCGGCCTCGATCTGCAGCCGCTCGACCGGCGCGCCGCAGGCTTCGAGTGCTGCGATCGCATCGGCCTTGGCATCGAAGACGCCGACGGCGCCGGCGTTGCCGGCCCAATGGCGGCCGGAGCCCTCGAGCTTGGCGGTGCCGCGCCGCACGCCGGCGGCAACACGCCGCTGCTGGTCGGCGCCGTCGCCCTCGTAAGTGCCCGACACTTCGAACAGCGCGACATCGCCGATGCCCTTGTCGGCATTGCGTTGCGCTGCCGCGATCAGCCCCGGCAGCAGTGATGGCCGCATGTCGGACATATCGGCGGCGATCGGGTTGGCAAGCTTCAGCGCCTGCTGGCCGCCGCCGAACAATTCGGCGTGTTTTGCCGGAATGAACGACCAGGTGACGGCCTCCATCATGCCGCGCACGGCAAGTGCCCGTTTGGCGGCGCGGGTGCGGATCTGCAGCACAGTCAGGATCTTGGCGTTGACCGCGTCGTGGCTGCCGAGCGGCTGCGGCGCGATATTGTCGACGCCGTGGATGCGCATGACCTCCTCGACCAGGTCGGCCTTGCCGGCGACATCCGGCCGCCAGGACGGGACCGCCACATTGACGACATCGCCCGTGCCCTCCGGCTCGAAGCCGAGGCGGGCAAGAATGTCGAGGCTCGTCGAGCGCGGCACTTCGATGCCGGTCAGCCGCTTCACTTCCGACAACGGAAACGAGACGATCTTCGGCTGATGGCCGGCATAGCCGACGACTTCAGTTTGCGCCGGCGTGCCGCCGCAGAAATCGAGCACCAGCTTCGTCGCCAGCTCCACGCCGGGAATCATCATTTCCGGGTCGACGCCACGCTCGAACCGATAGCGTGCATCGGTGATGATGCCGAGCGTGCGGCCAGTGCGGGCGGTCGCGATCGGGT
Source organism: Mesorhizobium sp. ISC25 (assembly GCF_042295465.1). Classification (NCBI taxonomy): domain Bacteria; kingdom Pseudomonadati; phylum Pseudomonadota; class Alphaproteobacteria; order Hyphomicrobiales; family Phyllobacteriaceae; genus Mesorhizobium; species Mesorhizobium sp. ISC25. The sequence goes on from NZ_CP135441.1 coordinate 3,981,079, forward strand.
CCCAAAGCGCCGACTCGATCAGCACGTCGGTGGTGTTCTCGTCGCAGCCGGAATGCTCGCCGCCCATGATGCCGGCGATCGATTCGATGCCGTCCTGGTCGGCGATCACGCACATCTCCGGCGTAAGCGTGTATTCGCGGCCGTCGAGCGCCAGCACCTTTTCGCCGTCACGCGCCCGGCGCACGGCGAGATTGCCGGTGACCTTCCTAGCGTCGAAGACATGCAGCGGCCGGCCGCGGTCGAAGGTGACGTAATTGGTGATATCGACGAGCGCGCTGATCGGCCTCAAGCCGATGGCGAGAAGCCTTTGCTGCAGCCATTTCGGCGACGGGCCGTTCTTGACGCCGCGCACCAGGCGCAGCGCAAAACCGGGACAGAGCTCCGGCGCTTCGATCGTCACCTTGACCGGCGTCTCGCCCTTGCCGGGGACCGGCTCTATCGGCGCGCTCTTCAGCGTGCCGAGCCCGCTCGCCGCCAGATCGCGGGCGATGCCATGGACGCTGGTCGCATCCGGCCGGTTCGGCGTCAAATTGATCTCGATCAGCGGGTCGTCGAGATGGGCATAGGCTGCGAAGCTGGTGCCGACCGGCGCATCGGCCGGCAGGTCGATGATGCCGTCATGCTCTTCTGACAATTCGAGCTCGCGCTCGGAGCACATCATGCCGTGGCTTTCAACGCCGCGGATCTTGCCGACGGTCAGCGTCACGTCGATGCCGGGAATATAGGTGCCCGGTGCTGCAAAGGCGCCGATCAGGCCGGCGCGGGCGTTCGGCGCTCCACACACAACCTGCACCGGCGCCCTGCCGTCGCCGGTGTCGACGGTCAGCACGCGCAGCCGGTCGGCGTCGGGATGCTGGACCGCCGTCACCACCTTGGCGATGACGAAGGGGGCCAGGCTCGCCCGGTCGTCGACATGCTCGACCTCGAGGCCGATCGAGGTGAGACGCTCGACGATTTCCGCCAGCGAGGCGTCGGTCTCGAGGTGATCCTTGAGCCAGGAGAGGGTAAGTTTCATGACTGTGTTCCGTCTGGTCTGGGCACGCTGCACTTGAAGCTATGCGGCCGCGCGTCGGACATGTGCAGGAAGGCGAGCTGCCCGCGGATTTGCTGCGGCCCGGTTGTCACGCGCTCAAGCCCCCGAACAGCGTCGGCATGTCGAGCGGCCTAAAACCGTAATGCGACAGCCAGCGCACATCCGCGTCGAAGAAGGCGCGCAGATCTGGCATGCCGTATTTCAGCATGGCGATGCGGTCGATGCCCATGCCCCAGGCAAAGCCCTGATATTCGTCGGGATCGAGGCCGCCGTAACGGAGCACATTGGGATGGACCATGCCGCAGCCGAGGATCTCCATCCAGTCTGAGCCCTCGCCGAAGCGCACTTCGCCCGGCCGCGAACGGTCGCACTGGATGTCGACCTCGAGGCTGGGCTCGGTGAACGGGAAGAAGGACGGCCGGAAGCGCATCTTGACGCTCGGCACCTCGAAGAAGGCCTTGCAGAACTCCTCCAGCACCCATTTCATGTTGGCGACGTTGGCCGATTTGTCGATCACCAGCCCCTCGACCTGATGGAACATCGGTGAGTGGGTGGCATCGGAATCCTGCCGGTAGGTCTTGCCAGGAATGACGATGCGGATCGGCGGCCCCTGCATCTCCATGGTGCGGATCTGCACCGGCGAGGTGTGGGTGCGCAAAAGCTTGCGCTCGCCCTGCTCGTCCGGCTGGAAGAAGAAGGTGTCGTGCATCTCGCGCGCCGGATGGCCTTCCGGGAAGTTCAGCGAGGTGAAATTGTAATAGTCGGTCTCGATGTCGGGACCTTCGGCGATGGCAAAGCCGAGATCGCCGAAGATCGCCGCGATCTCGTCGATAACCTGGCTGATCGGATGGATGCGGCCGCGCTCGGCCGGCGATTGCCTGACCGGCAGCGTCACGTCGACCTTCTCGGCGGCGAGACGGGCCGTAATCGCCGCGTCCTTCAGCTCGGCGCGGCGAACAGAAAGTGCCTCGGTGACGCGGTTCTTGAGGCCGTTGATTGCCGGGCCTTTGACCTGGCGCTCCTCGGCGCTCATCGAGCCGAGTGTCTTCAGTATCTCGGAAACCGAGCCCTTCTTGCCGAGTGCCGAGACACGCACCGCCTCGATCGCCTGCTCATCGGCGGCCGAGGCAATCTCGGCCATCAGGGAATTTTCGAGAGTTTCCATGTCACTCATGTTCCAGATCCGATTGGAAGCAAAGAAAAACCCGCGCCAGCCCTGCCAGCGCGGGTTTCCCAAATCAAGTGTCGAATAGCTTGGGAAGCGCTGGTCTTAAGCGACAGCGCTTTCAAAAGCATTCGGCGTGGTATTCTTGAGGTATTCGAGCGCAACCTTGGCCTTGGCCACGAGTGCGGCGAAGGCCTGCGGCTCGTGGATGGCCATGTCCGACAGGATCTTGCGGTCGATCTCGATGCCGGCCTTGTTGAGACCGTCGATGAAGCGGCCATAGGTCAGGCCATGCTCATGCGTCGCCGCGTTGATGCGCTGGATCCACAGCGCGCGGAACGAACGCTTGCGGTTCTTGCGGTCGCGATAGGCGTACTGCATCGACTTTTCCACCGCCTGCTTGGCGATGCGGATGGTGTTCTTGCGGCGGCCGTAGAAACCCTTGGCGGCTTTCAGGACCTTCTTGTGCTTGGCGTGCGAGGTGACGCCTCTCTTTACGCGTGCCATGTCATGATCTCCTTAAAAGCAATTCCAGGAAAAGTGCCTAGCGGTTTTCCGTTCGGAATTGCGTAAAACAAATGCGTGTCCAGACCGAATGCTCTTATTTTGGCGCATGATGTTTCCAAAAAGTCTGCAACTTTTTGGCATCATGCCCTAGAGGCCGTTCGGCAGAAAATTCTTGATGACCTTCTTGCCATCCGGTTCAGCCAGAACCATCGTGCCGCGGGCATTTCGAATGAACTTGTTGGAACGCTTGATCATGCCGTGACGCTTGCCGGCCGCAGCCGACAGAACTTTACCCGTACCTGTGATCTTGAACCGCTTCTTGGCGGCCGATTTGGTCTTCATCTTGGGCATTTTGCTACTCCGTTTATATGCGCACCAATGCGCTTTTTGTTCGCTTCAGGCCGACCAAAGCCCGAAAAGCAAATGAAACCGCCACGGCATGCCCTGCCGGGCGGTTTTTTGGGAACGGCGGTCCTATACGTCAAAGCGGGGGCGCGCGCAACACCCCGTGCTCAGCAACGCTGTACTCAGCAACACTGTACTCACGGGAAACGGAACAGCACCGGCAATATGCCGGACTGCTGGGCGCCGTCGATCAGTTCGAAAGCCGGCAAGGCAACCAGGAAGACCAGACCGTCCAGCAGCGTGGTCCGCAGCAGGCGCGGCTTGAAGCCGCCGGTGTCGCCTTCCTGATATAGCGACAGCTTCGGAAAGAAGCGCGGCACTTCCGCCAGGTAGGCCTGGTATGGCGCGCCGAGAACCTCCTTGAGGAATTTCTCCTCGCGCAGGATAACGATGTAAAAGGCACCCGCGCAGAGCGCTCCGAAGCCGATCGTGGCGGTGATGGAGCCGATCTGTGCGCCAACACCGGCAGCAGCTAAAGTAGAGAAGACATAGAGCGGGTTGCGGGTGATCGAATAGGGTCCGCCGGTCACCACTTCGGAGGATTTGCGGCCGCCGATATAGAGCGTCGACCACAAGCGCCCGACGATGCCGAGAAAGATCAGCAGGATGCCGAGCATTTCGATCGTCTCATGCACTGGCGTATCGGGCGGAAAAATCGACTGCCCGAACAAAAGCATCGCGAACAGGACGACGACGACGACGGCAAGCACCATCCTGCGCGTGTGCTGGTAGCTGCCCAGCCCGTATTTGGCTTCCGAATGCTTGACGTCATTGACCATGCCGGGAATCCGATCGTCGAGGGAACCAGAGCGTCTTTGCTCTCGCCGGCGATAGCAGCGTCTGGCCAAGAAAACAGGCGCCCCGCCGATCGCCGGGACGCCTTGCAACATGATTCAGGCGGATTTAATGCATGTCGCCCAAAAGTGCGCCGCGGTTTTGGGACAACGACATGCACAGAACTAAAGCGCAACGCGCCTTAGCGGGGCGCCAGCACCATCATCATCTGGCGGCCTTCGAGCTTCGGTTCGGCTTCGACCTTGGCGATGGGCGCCACTTCCTCGCGAACCTTGTTCAGAAGCTGCATGCCGAGTTCCATATGCGCCATCTCGCGACCGCGGAAGCGCAATGTCAGCTTGACCTTGTCGCCTTCCTCGAAAAAGCGCCGGACGGCCTTCATCTTGGTCTCATAGTCGTGGCTGTCGATGTTCGGGCGCATCTTGATCTCCTTGATCTCGATGACCTTCTGGTTCTTGCGCGCCTCGGCCGCCTTCTTCTGGTTGGCGTATTTCAGCTTGCCGAGATCGAGGATCTTTACGACGGGCGGCACTGCATTGGGCGATATCTCGACCAGATCGAGCCCAGCCTCTTCGGCGAGCAGCAATGCGTCGTTGATGGAGACATCGCCGCGGTTCTGGCCTTCGGCGTCGATTAGCTGGACCCGGGGAACCCGGATGTCACGGTTGGAGCGCGGGCCTTCCTTGGTGGGCGCCGCTGCTTTGAAAGGTCTGCGAATGGTCGTGGTCTCCTTGAGCCGTTTCGTTAAGGGGTTCTTCAGTTCAGAATTGCGAACGCGCAATGTGGTGAGCGCGCGGTCGGAGTCAATAGCACAGCATTCTCAGGAAATCACCTGCTCGATGAATGCTCCTCTGCACCAAGCGAAGAAAGTAGCAGAGCACTTTTCGTTGAATGCCTTGCTGTGCCAAAAGACCGGCGTGAGGGAATACACCATGACCACCACCCCGATCTTCCTGGACGTCGACGGGACGAGCATCGCCGTCAGGCATGCGGCAGGTGCCGAGCCCGGCATCGTCTGGCTTGGCGGCTACAAATCCGACATGCTGGGCACCAAGGCCGAAGCCCTGTCGGAATGGACGCGCAAAGAAGGCCGGGCCTTCCTGCGCCACGATTATTCCGGCCATGGCGAGTCAGGCGGCGCCTTTGCCGACGGCACCATCTCGAAATGGCTGGACGAGAGCCTGGCCGTTTACCGTCGCTTCACCCAGGGCAGGCAAATCCTGGTCGGCTCGTCGATGGGTGCCTGGATCGCGCTGCGTATGGTGCAGGAATTGCGCAAGGCGGGCGAGAACAGTGTCGCCGGCCTTGTGCTGCTGGCCCCGGCGCCTGATTTCACGTTCGAACTGGTGGAGCCGGTGCTGACCGGGGCGCAGAAGCGCGACCTCAGAAAAAAGGGTTTTTTCGAAGAGCCGTCGGATTATTCAGCCGAGCCTTACATCTACACGCGCGCTCTGATCGAGGACGGCCGCAGCAACCGGGTGATGACCGGGCCGATCGACACGCACTGCCCGGTCCACATCCTGCAAGGACTGGCCGATCCCGACGTGCCGTCGAGCCATGCGCTGAAGCTGGTCAGCCTGCTGCCGGCCGACGACGTCACGCTGTCGCTCATTCCGGACGGCGACCACCGTCTGTCGCGGCCTCAGGATCTCGACATGCTGGTGCGGGCGGTGGACGCGATGGTGCGGCAGGCGGGATAAGGACATGCGCATTTCCATTCCGATGTCTGCCTTTGTGGCGGCGATCGTCGGCTTCGGCGGTACGCTGGCCATCGTCATCGCCGCCGCCAAGGCGGTCGGCGCAACGCAGGTTGAGACCGCAAGCTGGGCGACGGCGCTTTGCCTGGCGATGGCGATCGAGAGCCTGTGGCTGTCCTGGCGCACAAAAATGCCGGTCATCACCGCCTGGTCGACGCCGGGCGTGGCGCTGATCGCTGCATCGACCGGCTTTTCGATGGGCGAGGCGGTTGGCGCCTTCATCGTCACCGCGGTCCTGCTGATCGCCACAGGCATGTTCCGGCCCTTGACCAAGCTGATCGCCAGGATACCGGCTTCGGTCGCGTCCGGAATGCTGGCCGGCATCGTCGTCACCTTCGCCATCAATGCGGTGAAAACCGTTCCCGTCGACCCGTGGCTGATCCTGCCGCTGGTTGCGGCGTTCTTCGTCATCCGCCTGTTCAACCCAGCGCTGTCGGTGCTGTTGGTGCTGATCGGCGGCGGTCTCGCCGCCTTCCTCACCGGCCGGGTCGGCGGTCTGCCGGCACCGGAACTCTCGAGTTTGACGCTGGTGATGCCGCAGTTCACCGCCACCGCGATCATCGGCCTCGCTTTGCCGCTCTACCTCGTCACCATGGCCTCGCAGAACCTGTCCGGCCTCGCCGTGCTGAGGGCAGCCGGCTATCATCCCGAACCCGGGCCGCTGATCGGCGTCACCGGCCTGTTTTCGCTGCTGACGGCGCCGTTCGGCGCCTCGACCACCAATCTGGCGGCGATCTCGGCGGCGATCTGCACCGGACCCGACGTGCATCCCGATCCAGCCGAGCGCTGGAAGACCGGGCCGTTCTACGCGCTGGCCTACCTCGTCTTTGCCCTGTTCGGCGCCTCGCTCGTGGCGATCTTCGCCGTATTGCCGCAGAGCCTGATCGCGCTGGTCGCCGGCCTGGCGCTGATGGCGCCGCTCGCCAATGCGCTGTCGATCGCCTTGAAAGACGAGGACGAGCGGATGGCCGCCACCGTCACCTTCGCCGTCACCGCATCGGGGCTGACGCTGTTCGGCGTCGGTGCGGCGTTCTGGGGCCTGATCGCCGGATTGGTCGTGCTTTTCCTCGGAAAGCCCAAAAAGCGACAATCATTTCAGCCGCTTGTCCGGTTTTGGCGGTTGCTGTCTTGAATCGTCGTTTTCTCCATCCCATTTCGATTCAACGCAGCCGGATTTGGCTGTCTCCAACTGAAGGATTGGGAGAAATGAACACATCTGCATTGATCCGTCCGGCCTGGACGCCGGCGACCATCGCGTTGATGGTGATCGGGTTCATGGTGTTCTGGCCGCTCGGCTTAGCCATGCTCGCCTACATCATCTGGGGCGATCGGCTCGACGGCTTCAAGCGTGACGTCAACCGCGCCACCGACGGCATCTTCGCCGGCTGCCGCCGCGGTTCCGACAAGGCCGCGCGCTGGGGTCATGGCTCCGCCCGCACCGGCAACGTCGCTTTCGACGACTGGCGCGAAAAGGAACTCGAGCGGCTTGCCGAGGAACGCCGCAAGCTCGACGAGATGCTGAGCGAGTTCGACGAATATGCCCGCGAATTGCGCCGCGCCAAGGACCAGGACGAGTTCGACCGCTTCATGGCCAACCGCAACAAGTCGACGTCACCCACCACCGGGTCGACGACGAACAACAAATCCAGCGGCGCGCCAGGCCTGCTCGACGAGTAAGGTCCCGTGCGCAGATAGATAATCCAACGGCGTCGCGTCAGCGGCGCCGTTTCTTTTTTGTTCTAGTCGTTTCCCTCGAATCACGTATCGTCCCGGAATGTCCTTCGGCTTCTTTCGCACCCCGACGAAACCCAAGCCCACGCCCGTCGTGGAGCGCGAGCATTGTGTTGCCGGCCGCACTCTGCCGCTCAAGATCGTCGAGAACGACCGGGCGCGGCGCCTGACGCTGCGCATCGATTCCGGCGGCCGCGGCCTGCGCATCACCGTGCCGCCGGGGCTGCGCCGCGGCGAGGTCGAAAAATTCCTCGACCGCCATCAGGACTGGCTGGAGCAAAGGCTGGCCAAAGTGCCTAATCGGCCGCAGGTGCGGCCCGGCATCAAGATACCGATGCGCGGCGTGCCGCATCGCATCGTCCATGAACCGTCGAAACGCGGCACCGTCACGCTGTCCCGCGACGAGCGCGGGCCGCTGATGATCGTGCATGGCGAACGCGTGCATCTGCCGCGCCGCATCGCCGATTTCCTCAAGCGCGAAGCCAAGCGCGAGATCGAGGCGCTGGTGACCAAGCACAGTGCTGCGGTCGGCAAGCGCGCCAAGGCGATCCGCTTCAAGGATACGTCGAGCCGCTGGGGATCGTGCACGTCGGAGGGCAATCTGTCGTTTTCCTGGCGCATCATGATGGCGCCGCGGCCGGTGATAAACTACCTCGTCGCGCATGAGGTGGCGCATCTCAAGGAGATGAACCACGGCCCGAAATTCTGGAAATTATGCGAGCAGCTTTGCCCGGACACTGACCGCTGCAAGGACTGGCTCAAGCGCAATGGCGGCGCGCTGCAGGCGATCACGTTCGAGTAGTTGTCCGATCAATCGTCATTCGCCGCGTTCAACTCCTCCGGCCGCAACCCCTCATCGACATGGCGCGGCCAGGGCAGGAAATCCTGCTCGAAGGTGTCGTTGCTGAAATAGGCCAGCGCCCGGTGCGCCTCGGCGCCGTTGAAAGCGGCCTTGTCCATCAAATGAGCGATGACCTCATGGGCCTGCGCCAGCTTGTGCCTGAGTTCCGCGACGGTCTTTTCCGGCATGGTCTTTGTTCTCCCGCCTTTGTGCCTGAGCAAGTAGCGCGTTGCGCTCTTGTATTAGCAAGGTGGCGCGTTCCGCTCTTACATTAGCAAGGTAGCGCGTTCCGCGCTGGCGGCAAACAGGATGCTTTTTCTCGACTCTTTGGCCGTTTCGTGCCAATCCCGCGTCATGGCGCTCGACATCAAGATATGCGGGTTGAAGACCGACAAGGCACTGGCTGCGGCATTGGCCGGCGGCGCCAGCCATGTCGGCTTCATTTTCTTTGCCAAAAGCCCGCGCTATGTCGAGCCGGCGGAAGCCGGCCGCCTGCGCGAAGCGGCGCGCACCAAGGCTAAGGCGGTTGCGGTGACGGTCGACGCCAGCGACGTGTTCCTGGATGAGATCGTCGAAAAGATGCAGCCCGACATGCTGCAGCTTCACGGCGCCGAAACGCCCGGGCGGGTGGCCGAGGTGAAGGCCCGCTACGGCTTGCCGGTGATGAAGGCGCTGCCGGTCAGCGAGGCTGCCGATCTCGAGCGGGTCAAACCCTTCATCGGCATTGCCGACCGTTTCCTGTTCGATGCCAAGCCGCCTAAGGGTTCGGAATTGCCGGGCGGCAACGGTCTCGCCTTCGACTGGCGCGTTCTGGCTGGCCTTGACGCCGGCGTCGATTACATGCTTTCCGGTGGGCTCAATGCCGGCAATATCGGCGACGCCCTTCGGCTGGCGAACCCGCCAGGAATAGATGTTTCCTCAGGCGTGGAGAGCGCGCCGGGCGTCAAGGAACCGGCGCTGATCGAACAATTTTTCCGGGCCGTCGGGACAGCACGCGACAACCGCGCCGCCTGACCGCGCTTCAAACCACAGACCAGGAGATCGGCGATGGACAGGCCGGCGACACCCAATTCCTTCCGCACCGGCCCCGACGAGCAGGGCATGTTCGGCATTTTTGGCGGTCGTTTCGTTGCCGAAACGCTGATGCCGCTGATCCTCGAGCTGGAGCGGCACTGGAACGAGGTGAAGAACGACCCGGATTTCAAGGCAGAACTGACCGATCTCTCGACGCACTATGCCGGGCGGCCTTCGAAGCTCTATTTCGCCGAAGGCCTTACCCGGCATCTTCGCGGGGTTTCCGCGGCTAAGGGCCTCGGGGGCGGCGCAAAGGTCTATTTCAAGCGCGAGGACCTGAACCACACCGGCTCGCACAAGATCAACAACTGCCTCGGCCAGATCCTGCTCGCCAAGCGCATGGGCAAGACGCGGATCATCGCCGAGACCGGTGCCGGCCAGCATGGCGTCGCTTCCGCTACAGTGGCGGCGCGCTTCGGGCTTCCCTGCATAGTCTATATGGGTGCAACCGATGTCGCCCGGCAAAGCCCCAACGTGTTTCGCATGAAGCTTCTGGGCGCCGAGGTGCGGCCGGTGACCGCCGGCCACGGCACGCTGAAGGACGCCATGAACGAGGCGCTGCGCGACTGGGTGACCAATGTCGAGGATACCTATTACCTGATCGGCACCGCCGCCGGCCCGCACCCCTATCCGGAGCTGGTGCGCGACTTCCAGTCGGTGATCGGCACCGAGGCGCGCGCCCAGATCCTCGAGCAGGAAGGCCGGCTGCCGGACACCATCATCGCTTGTGTCGGCGGCGGTTCCAACGCCATCGGCCTGTTTCATCCCTTCCTCGACGACAGGCAGGTGCGCATCATCGGCGTCGAAGCCGGCGGCCGCGGCCTCGACGGCATCGAGCATTGCGCCTCGATGAGTGCCGGCGCGCCCGGCGTGCTGCATGGCAACCGTACCTACCTCCTGCAGAACGCCGACGGCCAGATCATGGACGGCCACTCGATCTCGGCCGGCCTCGACTATCCCGGCGTCGGGCCGGAGCACTCATGGCTGCGCGATTCCGGCCGCGTCGACTATGTGCCGATCCTCGACGAAGAGGCGCTGGAGGCGTTCCAGTTGACGACACGCGTCGAGGGCATCATTCCTGCGCTTGAATCGGCCCATGCCATCGCACAGGCGGTGAAGATCGTGCCCGATATGGACAAGGACCAGATCGTCATCGTCAACCTGTCCGGCCGCGGCGACAAGGACGTGCATACGGTGGCCAATATGCTGGGCATGGAGATCTGATCATGGCCACCCGTATCGACCGCCGCATGGCAAAGCTGAAGGCCGAAGGTCGACCGGCACTCGTTACCTATTTCATGGGCGGCGACCCGGACTACGACACGTCCCTGTCGATCATGAAGGCGCTGCCCGGCGCCGGCAGCGACATCATCGAGCTCGGCATGCCGTTTTCGGATCCAATGGCCGACGGCCCAGCGATCCAGGCGGCCGGCCTGCGGGCGCTGAAGGGCGGCCAGACACTGGTCAAAACGCTGAAGATGGCCTCGGAATTCCGCGCCGGCGACAATGAAACGCCGATCGTCTTGATGGGCTATTACAATCCGATCTACATCTACGGCGTCGAGCGCTTCCTCAGGGATGCGCTGGCCAGCGGGATAGACGGGCTGATCGTCGTCGACCTGCCGCCTGAGATGGACGAGGAACTTTGTATCCCGGCACTCAAGGCCGGCATCAATTTCATCCGGCTGGCGACGCCGACCACCGACGACAAGCGCCTGTCCAAGGTGCTGCAGAACACCTCCGGCTTCGTCTATTATGTTTCGATGACCGGTATCACCGGTTCGGCGCTGGCCGACACCGGCAAGGTGGCGGCGGCGGTCAAGCGCATCAAGAGCCATACCCACCTGCCGGTCTGCGTCGGCTTCGGCGTCAAGACCGCCGAGCAGGCGCGCACCATCGGCGCGTCGGCCGACGGCGTCGTCGTCGGCACCGCGATTGTCAATGCCGTCGCCAACGTGCTCGGGCCGAAGGGCGAAAAGACCGCCGATCCGGCCGAGGCCGTCGCCACGCTGGTCAGCGGACTTTCACAAGGGGTTCGCGCGGCACGCCTTGCTGCCGCCGAATAATCTTGATCTTCTGGTTGGCCATGATCTTTGCCGAAAACCGGTTTCCACTTTTCGGGATCATGGTCTAACTCTTCGTAAGGACAGGAGCCGAAGCGATGAACTGGATCACCAATTACGTCCGCCCGAAGATCAATTCGATGCTCGGCCGCCGCACCGACATGCCGGAAAACCTGTGGATCAAGGATCCCGAGACCGGCGAAATGGTGTTCCACAAGGATCTGGAGCAGAACCAGTTCGTCATCCCGTCCTCCGGCCACCATATGAAGATATCGGCCAAGGAACGGCTGAAATTCTTCCTCGACGACGGCAAATACGAGACGCTGGAAAACCCCAAGGTCGTTCAGGATCCGCTCAAGTTCCGCGATGAGAAGCGCTACCTAGACCGGCTGAAGGATGCCAAGGCCAAGACCGGCATGGAAGACGCCATCATCAATGCGCTGGGCACTGTCGAAGGACTGCCGGTGGTGGTGACGGTGCAGGATTTTGCCTTCATGGGCGGCTCACTCGGCATGGCGGCCGGTGACGCCATCGTGCATGGTTTCGAGGTCGCCTTGCAGCGCAAGCGGCCGCTGATCCTGTTTGCGGCCTCCGGCGGCGCCCGTATGCAGGAAGGCATCCTGTCGCTGATGCAGTTGCCGCGGACCACGGTCGGCGTCGACCGGCTGAAGGAAGCTGGCCTTCCCTACATCGTCGTCCTGACCAACCCGACGACCGGCGGCGTCACCGCTTCCTATGCCATGCTGGGCGACGTGCATATTGCCGAGCCAGGCGCGCTGATCGGCTTTGCCGGACCGCGTGTCATCGAGCAGACCATCCGCGAAAAGCTGCCCGACGGCTTCCAGCGCGCCGAATATCTGATGGAACACGGCATGGTCGACATGGTGGTGTCACGGCTGGAGATGCGTCAGACGATTGCACGGCTGCTGAGAATGCTGCTCAAGCTGCCAGAAGAGCAAAAACCGCAGGAGCCGGAAATCCTGCCGCCGTCGGTGATTCCGGCCGAAGCCCGGCCGCACGCCTGACGCGACATCACGCGGCGCGAGCGGCTGTTGTGTGCCGTTGCGCACGCGCCTAGGATTCTTCCATGACCACGCTTGCCGCCGACCGCGAAATCGAAAGCCTGATGGCGCTTCACCCGAAGGGCTTCGACCTTTCGCTCGACCGCATTTCGCGGCTGCTCGAGCGGCTCGGCAATCCGCAGGACCAGCTGCCGCGGGTCATCCACATCGCCGGCACCAACGGCAAGGGCTCCTGTGCCGCCTTTTCACGGGCGCTGCTCGAAGCCGCCGGCTACCGCGTCCACGTCCACACCTCGCCACATCTGGTGAACTGGCACGAGCGCTACCGGCTGGCCGCCGATGGCGGCGGCAAGCTGGTGGACGACAAGGTCTTCGCCGAAGCCATCGCCCGCGTCGCCAAAGCCAATCAAGGCCAGAAGATCACCGTCTTCGAAATCCTCACCGCCGTCACCTTCCTGCTGTTTTCCGAACATCCGGCCGATGCCGTCATCCTCGAGGTCGGCCTTGGCGGCCGCTTCGACGCCACCAATGTCATCGCCGAGCCGGCCGTGTCGGTGATCCTGCCGGTGTCGCTCGACCACGAAGCATATCTCGGCGACCGCGTCGAGCTGATCGCCGCCGAAAAGGCCGGCATCATCAAGCGCGGATGCCCGGTCGTCATCGGCGCGCAGGAAAGCGAGACGGCCCAGCAGGTGCTCATCGAAACCGCCGAGCGGCTCGACTGCCCCGCCTTCCTCTATGGCCAGGACTTCCTTGCCTATGAGGAAAACGGCCGCATGGTCTATCAGGACGAAGACGGATTGATGGACCTGCCGCCGCCGCGCCTGCCGGGACGCCACCAATTCGCCAATGCGGCGGCGGCGATCGCGGCGGTCAAGGCGGCGGGTTTCGAGATCAGCCACCGCGCCGCCGAGAAGGCGATGGCCAATGTTGCCTGGCCGGGCCGGATGCAGAAGCTGCCTCAGGGCCGGCTGAGCGAACTGGCGCCAAAGGGCGCCGACATCTGGCTCGACGGCGGCCACAATCCCGGCGCCGGCGTGGTCGTCGCCGAGGCGCTGGCCGAGCAGGAGGAAAAGAACCCGCGGCCCCTGTTCCTGATCTCTGGCATGATCAACACCAAGGACCAGAGCGGCTATTTCCGCGCCTTCAAAGGGCTGGTCCGGCATGTCTACACCGTGCCGGTGAGCCTGAGCGACGCCGGCGTGCCGAACGATGAACTGGCGACGCGCGCCATCGAGGCCGGCCTGTCGGCCGAACCGGTTAGTTCCGTCGCCAATGCGCTGATGCTGCTGCGCGACACATGGGACGGACCGCCGCCGCGCATCCTGATCGGCGGGTCACTTTACCTGGCCGGCGCGGTATTGGCCGAAAACGGCACGCCGCCGGTTTGAGGCGTGCTTCAGCCTGGCCACGATAACGCCACACCTATCAGACCACCGCGAGGAGCCAATCATGATCAAGGTAAAGCAGCTCGCTCACGTTTGCATTTTCGCGAATGACCTGGAGATGACGCGAAGCTTCTATCGGGACGTCCTCGGCATGGACACCCAGTTCAATTTCCTGCGCGACGGGAAGATTTTCGGCTTCTACCTCAATTGCGGCAGCCGTAGCCATGTCGAGGTGTTCCAGAAAGACGGCGCCAGCTATAGCGACTTGAACCAGATCAACCACTTCTGCCTCGAAGTGGAAAACATCGACGCCGCGATCGCCCATCTGAGGTCAAAGGGCGTTGATATCACCTCAAAGAAACGCGCGTGCGATGACACCTACCAGGCCTGGATCCGCGACCCCAACGGCGTGAAGATCGAACTGTTCGAATATACTGAGAAAAGCGCACAATTCGTCGGCGGCGATCGTATCGCGGATTGGTGATCGCGCCTCGCCGGACAATTGTAGCGGCGCAGCCGATGGTTGGTGGACTACTTCAGCTCGACCTCGATGAAGGCGAATTCGCCATCGTTTGCGCTGATGACGTCATGTTCGACGCCCTCGTTGCGGAAATACGGCGCGCCCTTCTTCATCTCGGCGAAGGATTCGCCATCCTTGGTCAGGAGCTTCACCTTGCCGTCCGTCAGCGGCACGACCACATAGTCGTGGCCATGGCGGTGCCAGCCGGTGTTGTCGCCCGGGGCGAAGCGGTATTCGGTGACGATGACGCGCTCATTGTCGATGAAGACGGTGGCCTTGGCGGATCCGGTCATATCGCTTCTCCTGCTTTAAGCCAGACAAGAGCATGAGACGGCAAGTGGCGAGTGCCAGATCTGCGGATCGGTGACGCCACAAGAAAGCCCGGCGCGAGGCCGAGCTTTTCTGCAAAATTTTGATCGGATCAGGCGAGACTGCCGTTGATCCAGTGCGACAATGCCGTTTTCGGCGCAGCACCGACCTTCATGTCGGCGACTTCGCCGCCCTTGAAGATCATCAGTGTCGGGATCGAGCGCACGCCGAACTGCGCGGCCAGCTCAGGATTCTCGTCGATGTTGAGCTTGGCGATCTTTATCTTGCTGCCGAGTTCGATGGCAATGTCCTCGAGCGCCGGGGCGATCATCTTGCACGGGCCGCACCACTCCGCCCAGAAATCGACCACGACCGGCTCCTTGGCGTTGAGCACGTCGGCCTGGAAATTGCTCTTGTCGACCTTGACGGTAGCCATGCTGAGATCCTTTCGATTTGTTCGTCGCACCAAATGTGGTGGTGATCGCGTCCGTCTTCAAGCAAGTGTTGTGTCACGCTCCCGTGAGTCTAGCAAGCGCGTCGTCCATGGCCCCTGCCGGCAGCTCGATCAGCCGCGGCGCCTCGGTAAACAGCAGCGCCGCCGAGACCTCGCGTCCCGGATAGAGCGGCTGAAGCAGCGCGCGATAGAGTGCGAGCTGCAAAACATAGGCTTGCGGCACTTCGGCGAGCGTAGCCGGCGCTGGCCGATTGGTCTTGTAGTCGACGATCGAAACCTTGTCCGGCGTCACTGCCAGCCGGTCGATCTTGCCGGAAATCGAGCGCAGTTTGCCCCTCACTCCCAGGCTGCCCATGATGGCAACTTCAGCGCGCGAGTTTGGTGCAAACAGCGGCGCAAAGCGGCTGTCGGCAAGAATTCTGAAAACGCCAGCCAAGGCCTTGTCGCGCTCGTCGTCGGGCCATTCCGCGCCGGCTCTTGCCAGATAGCGTTCGGCGGCATCCCGGCGTTCTCCCTCGGCGATCCCGGGCAGCATCTGCAGCAATTTGTGCAGCGCCAGCCCGCGCATGACGGCAAAGCCGGGCTCGGCGTCGGCATCCAGTACCGGCGAACGCGTGTCGGCCACCGCTTGCCGCGCCTCGTCGATCAGCACCGAGGCGCCGGACGGCGAGAGCGGCCGCGGCAATTCCTCGAAGGGCGGCAGAGGCCGGAACAGGGTTTCAGGCAGTGGCGCAAAGCGTTCCGCCTGTCGTGCCTCATCCACTGCCGCCAGTGGCATGGGCGGCAGCTTCGTCACCTGGAAACGATGCACGGTCTCGCCAGTGGCGCGATGCCGGCGTTCTTCGCTCTCCGCGGCACCGACCAGTGCGCGGCTGACGATCGAATGCCAGGTGCCGGTATTCGGCGCCCGCTTGCCATGGTAGCCGCAGACGATCAGCCGATCCTCGGCGCGGGTCATGCCGACATAGAGCAGCCGGCGGTATTCGTCTTCGGCGAGCTCGCGGGCGCGGGCCGATGCGGCGCGTGAAAATCCATTGGCGACATCGCCGGCCGAGCGCCAGAGATAGCCCTTGCCCTCCCAGCAGTCGCCCGAGCCTTCGAACGGCATCAATCTCGGCAGATGCTGGTCGCTGAACGGCGCGGAACCGCCATCGACGAGGAATACCACCGGCGCTTCCAGGCCTTTGGCGGCATGCACGGTCATGACGCGAACCTCGTCGCGGGTCTGGTCCATTTCGCGCTTGATCTCGGGGCCGGCGTTTTCCAGCGTCGACAGGAAGGATTCCAGCCCTGGCAGGCCGGTTCGCTCCTCGGCCAGGCAGAAATTCAGAAATTCGTCGAGGATATCGCCGGCCTCCGGCCCGAGCCGCGCGATCATCGTCTTGCGCAGGCCGTCGCGGGCGAGAGCCGCGGCATAGAATTCGAACACCGGCTTGAATGCGGCTTCGTTCGACCATGTGTCGAGCCGGCTGACGACGGCGGCCAACGCATCGCTTTCGCCGGCATGCCGGCGCAGCGAGGCGATCAGCGAGACGCCCGACGGCCTCTCAGCAGCAAGCGCGAAAAGCTGCTCTTCCGAGACATCGAAGATCGGGCTGCGCAGCACGACGGCCAGCGACAGATCGTCCTCGGGCTGGATGAGAAAATGGCCAAGTGCGATCAGGTCTTTCACCGCGATGTGGCCGGGCAGGCTGAGCCGGTCGGCGCCGGCCACCGGAATGTCGCGGCGCTTCAGCGCCCGCGTCAGCGCATGGACGAAGCGATCGCGTTTGCGCACCAGCACCAGCACGTCGCCGGGGCGGAGTTTCTTGCCACGCCCTTCGATGACCTCGCCGCCGCCGATCCAGCCGGCAATGGTCGCTGCGACGTTTTCAGCGACGCGGACTGCCGGCGCGTGGGCATGATCCACCGCTTGCGTCCAATCGTCGGGTTCGTCGACGACGTCGGCGCCGATCGACGGCCAGACCTCGACATAACCCGGCGCATCGGTACGGATCGCCTTATGGTCGAGCGGATCGGGATCGTGGCTGATGCCGCGCCGCACGTACGGGTCGGCAAAGACCCGGTCGACGGCGGCAAGAACATCTTCGGTCGAGCGGAACGACCAGGTCAGCTTGAGATCGGCGAAGGCGGCGGCGGCAGATCTAACTTTGCCGGCAAACAAAAGTCGGCTGTCGGCAAAGGAATCCGGGGCGGCTCCCTGGAAGGAATAGATCGACTGCTTTTCGTCGCCGACAGCAAAGATGGTGCGGTGGACGGCGTCGCGTGCGCCGAGCCCGGCAAAGAACTCCTCCGCCAGCCGCTTGACCACCTCCCACTGGTCGGGACTGGTGTCCTGCGCCTCGTCGAGCAGGATGTGGTCGATGCCCTGGTCGAGCTTGTACTGCACCCATGGGCCGGCGTCGGGCCGCGCCAGTAGATTGACCGTGCGGGTGATCAGGTCGTTGAAGTCGAGGAAGCCGCGGGCGCGCTTCAATTGCTCGTAGCGGGCGATCAGCCAGTCGGCGATGGTCAGCGCGGCACGCGTGCCTTCCAGCATCCTGAACAAGGCCAGCCGGTCGGAGATTTCGAGAATGGCGTCGACCGCCGCCAGATAACGTTCGGCAAGATCGGGCAGCCGGTCAAGCAATGCCCTTTTAAACGTCTTTGCCGGATCGTAAGGCTCGCCGTCGGCCCTCAGGAAAGCCTTGGAGAGCAAATTCAGGCGACGGACCGGATGCTCCTCGGCGAAGGCAAGACGGGCGTATGGCAGCAGATTGTTCAGCACGATGCGCGCATCAGCGGCCTCAGCCGCCCGTGAAAAGGTGACGAGATAATCCGGCAGGAAGCCGGGCAGCGGCCAGACGGAGGCGGCTATGCCTTCGGCGGTCTGGCCGGCGCGAAACTGAAACTCGTCGAACAGCGCCTGAAATCCATCACCGCCGGCCGCGGAGATGAACGCACGCAAACCATCGCGCTTGCGCACGATCTCGGCCAGCAGTGCGTCGAGCCCATGTTCGCCACCGCGCTCCAGCACGGTGGCAAAAGCTTCGGCCAATGCCACATCGCCTGCAACGCCGCCCGAAATCATGTCGCGGCGGGCGGCGGCGAACAGCGAAGCCTCCATCTGCGGATCGAGCATTTCGAAATGCGCCGGGATATTGGCTTCGAGCGGGAACTGATGCAGCACCGATTCGCAGAAGGCGTGGATGGTCTGGATCTTCAGCCCGCCCGGTGTTTCCAGCGCCTCGGCAAACAACCGCCGCGCCCGGCGCATGGTTTCGCGGTCGGGCTGGCGGCCGTCCAGCGCCTCTATCCGTGTCGAGAGCTCGGCATCGCCCAGGGCCGTCCATTGCGATAGGGTCGAAAACACCCGGTTCGCCATGTTGGCGGCGGCGGCACGCGTATAGGTCAGGCACAGGATCTTGGACGGATCGGTGCCGCGCAGCAGAAGCCGGATGACGCGCTGGGCGAGCACATGGGTCTTGCCGGATCCGGCATTGGCCGAGACCCAGGCGGAATTGCGTGGGTCGGAGGCGCTTTCCTGACTGGCGGCAGTGTCGCTCGGGATGGGATAGGCCTTTTTCATACCTCCCCTCCCTCGTCGTCGGCATCGCCGCCGGCCGACCATTCGAGCACGCGGGCGAGATGGTCGTAGTCGCCGTCGGTCTCACCCTCGCGGAACGGCAACGCCCGCGACAGATAGCCGGTCGCCGGGTCGGCGTAGTGAATCAGCAGTTTTTCCAGCCGCGCCCACGCTTCTTCGGCGAGATCGGCGGCGGTTCGCGGCTTGCGGTTGTATTCGAGGATGGATTCCTCGAACACCTCGCCATTCGGCTTCAGCCGCACGAAGGCCAGTTGCGACGGCTCGCGCGCGCCAAGCTCCGCAAAAGCGCCGCGCCTGAGTAGCGCGCCCTCCAGCGCCAGTTGCGGCGCGAGCAGCGTGTGCGCCTGTGCTTTGGATGGCGACGAGCCGGTCTTGTAATCGAGAATGTCGGCCATTCCGCCAGCCAGCAGATCGATGCGATCGGCATAGCCGGACAGGGTCACGCCGGATCGGCCGACACCGGACTTTTCGGCGCGTTCCTCGGCGTGCCGCCGTGCCACTGCTGCGGCCCGGCCGCGCTCCCATTCGATGATGCCGGCGGCAAGCTTTTCGAAGCGTGGCCACCACACCGCCTCGACATCGGCCGGCAGGGCCGCCTCGGCAAAGCAGGAGCGGCCGGCGGCGATGAGCCCGTCCAGCGCCTCCGGCGCGCGCGGATCGGCAACCCTCGCCGAGAAGAGGTGCAGAATGGCGTGAAACAGCGTGCCGCGCTCGGCGGCGCCCGGATCGCGAATGACCGGATCGAGCGGCATCAGGCCGAGTATCCTTCTGGCATAGACCGCATAGGGATCGCGACGTAGCGTTTCGATCTCGGTGACCGAGAAGTGGTGCGGCCGTGCGGCGAGCGGCGGTTTCGGCTGCGGCCGCGGCGCAAAGTCCTGCTTTTCGCCGGCATCGAGCGCACGCGCCCAGGCAAGCAGTTCATCGCCGCGCCGGCGAAGTGCCGCAGAATGGTCCTCGCCGACGAAGGTAAGGATACGCTGCAGCCAGCGCGACGGCACCGACGGAGCGTCGCCGGAACGGGCGGAGCGAGCCAGCACCACTTTTTTGGCGCCCATGGCCATCTGGAAATCATGGGCGGCAAGGCCGATGCGCCGCTCCGGCGGTTCGAGATCGATGCCGGTCTTCATCAGCCGCGACATGAAGCGGTCGCTCTCCGGCTTGCGCGGCCACACGCCTTCGTTGAGCCCGCCGACGACCAGCGTATCGACGTCCTGAAGCCGCGCTTCCAGCACACCCCAGATGGCGATGTTCCTGTCGGTGCCCTGCGCCGGCTTGACCGTCTCGGGCGCGATCAGCGCCTCCATCACGTCAGGCCATTCGTCAGCGGCGAAGGAGAACGACACCGAGGCCGCGACCAGACCGCGCAAGAGCTCGGCAAGCTTTTCGCCGGCATCGCCGGCATAGAGTTCGCTCAGGCTGCCGTCGGCGGCGCGTCCGAGGCTTTCGAGCACGCCGACACTGGCACGCACAAGCGTGGCAAGATCGGCATTCTCCTCGCCGCGAAAAGCAACCAGCGGCGCCAGCGCGGCCGTTAGCCGGATCAGCAGGTCGCGGGCCTGGTCAATGCGCCTGACCGAAAGCCGCGGCCACCAGAAGGGTGGGCGGCGATTGCCACCGTAGTCGAATTCGGTAAGCCGGGCATCGAAGAGTTGCGGCAGCGACGCCACGCCCGGGCGACCGGTGCCGCCGCGCAGTGCCACGAGTTCGACTATCTCGGCCGCATGGCGCACGCTCGCCCGCTCCAGGCCGAGGCCAAGCAGGGGATGCTTGAGCAGCGACAGCAGGGCGACCGGGTCGCCCGGGCGGAAGGCTGCCTGAAGCGCCAGCCTGAGCAGGCTGGCGGCTGGCGTGTTGATGAGCGGCGTGCCGCCGGAATCGTCGGCGGCAACGCCGAAGCGCAACAGCTCGACCGAGACGCGCCGCGCCAGAGCGCGGTCGCCGGTGACGAGTGCGGCGCGCTGGCTGGGCCGCTCGACGGCCTGTTTGAGCGCGACGGCGATCGCCACGGCTTCGTCGCGTTCACTGGCCGCTTCGAGAAGCGTCACATCGGCGAAGGCCTCGGCAATATCGCCGGCCGTAAAGCGGGCGCGCGTCTCGGCCCAGAGCTCGGTGGTCTCCGCCGGGCGCAGCGCTTCGCCGACAAGTGCGGCGCGCAGCGCAAGCGGTCGCGGCGCAACAGCGATCTCCTCGACATCGGCGCGCGGCACGCCGATCTTGCCGATCAACTTTGCCAGGCCGTATTGCGGGTGGCCAAGCAGGGCCGGGCGCGCGCCCGGTGTGGTGATCGCGGTAAAGGACGGCTCGTCCAGCGCCCGGTCGAGCCCGGGCAGCACAACGGCGCCATTGGGCAGACCGGCGATCACGGCAAGCAGCTCGGCCGTAGCGGGAATGGAGCCGGTGGAACCAGCGGCGATCACCGGTCCGGCCGGAGGACTACGCTTCAGCCGCGCCGCCTCCAGCCTTATCAGGGCATTACGATGCGCGGCCGGATTGGAGCGATGGCGTTCCTCGAGCAGCTTTGGCCAGTTCTCGGTCACGATGCTCAGGAAATCGAGCGTCACCTGCCACCAGCCTGCAAGATTGCCGGTTACAAGGTCGGCGAGCCTTGCCCAATCCGTGCCTTCGGTCTCGATCTCATCCATCAGGCGTGCAAGGTCGCGCGCCAGCCAGATGGCATCGGCGGCGGAGGCCGGGATGACTATCTCCTCATCGAACAATGCCGCGACATGTGCCGGCAGGCGGCGTTTCCACGCCCGCACCAGCGGCGCAAGCAGCAGAAGACGCTCTACCGCAGCGATCGGCGGCGCAAGGTCGATGGCGGCCGAAGCTCCTGCCTCGAAGGCGGCTTCATCTTCATCGAACTCGCCAAGTGGGCGGATGACCGGCAGGATCGCCGAGCGGCTTCCCGAGCGCGAGAGAGCATCGACGAAGACGCCGCGAAGCGCCCGCGCCGCACGGCGCGTCGGCACATAGATGGTGAGATCGGCCAGCACCAGCGGATCGCCATCATAGGCAAAGCCGGGAACCAGGCGCCCTGCAAGCAGCGCCTCGGCCAGCGTCGGCAGGAACGGCGCTCCGGGCGGGATCGAGAAAACGCGGCGGGAGCCGCTCATTTCGACTCGGTAAGAGCGCCGGGTGCCTCAGCAACAGCATCGGGCGTGCCGGCAAGCGCAGCGGCGACCGCTGCTTCCGCCCGCGGGATCGCGTCGGGTGTGCCGACAGTGATCCAGTGACCCTGCATCGTCATGCCGAACAGGCGGCCGGCGGCGATTGCCGCATCGAAATAGGCGTTGAGAGAGTGTGGACCGGCCGGCGCATCCTTGAAGATGCGCGGATGGATGATTGCGGCGCCGGCATAGATCACGCCGGCCGGATCGTTGTTCGCACGCCGCAAGGCGCCATCCGACGCCATCAGGAAATCGGTGCCGCCGCTATGCCCGGTTGCCGACTGGAGATCCGCAAGCATCAGCAGAATGTCCATTGTCGCGCCCTCCCATGCAAGGGCAAGTCGCCTGAGATTTGAAACGCCGCTGTCGATCCAGAAGGTGTCCGCGTTAAGCACATAGAAGGGCGCCCCCAAGCTGGGCAATGCCTTGACGATACCGCCGGCAGAGTCGAGCAAGCCGCTGCTCTCATCCGAGATGACGATTCTCGGCGCACTGCGGCGGGCTACATGGTCCACGATCTGTTGCGGCAGGTAATGGACGTTAACGACGGCCTTGGCGACGCCGGCTTCGGCTAGGCAGTCCAGCCCCCAGTCGAGCAATGTCTTGCCGGCGATCTTGACCAGCGGCTTCGGCATGGTGTCGGTGATCGGCCGCATGCGCTTGCCGAGCCCGGCGGCGAGCACCATGGCGGTCGTCGGCATCGGCTGCTCATCCGACGCCTTCAGGCCCAAATCCGTAGCCGTCAAATCGAGCGTTCCTCCAGCAACCCGTGGGCGATGTAGAAATCCTGCAGCCCGGCCAGCGCCGGATGCGCCAGCGCCCGGCGAAGATAATCGCGGATACGCGGCAGATGCTTCAGATAATAAGGCTTGCCGTCACGTTTTTCGAGCCGCACGAAAATGCCGAGGATCTTGGAATTGCGCTGTGCGGCCATGATTGCATAGGTTTCGCGGAATTCGTTCTCGTCGAAGGCGCCGGCGGCGCGGCGCGCGGCGATGTAGGCGGCGAGCGTGTGCTTTTCGATTTCGGGTGAAATGGTGACGCGCGCGTCCATGGCGAGCGACGCGACGTCGTAGGCGGACGGTCCGATCAGCGCGTCCTGGACATCGACGACGCCGAGGCGATCGTGACCGGAACGGTCAGCGCGCCAGATCAGGTTGGGCGAATGGAAGTCGCGCAACATAAGCGTGTATTCGCGCCCTTCGAGCCGATCGAGCACCGCATTCCATTCGCTGCGGTAACCGGCGCGCAGCGCCTCGCTTGGCGGAGCGCCTGATATCGCCGGGACATACCAGTCGACCAGCAATTCGGCCTCGATCATCATGGCGTCGCGGTCGAAAGGCGGCACCTCGTGGAAGACGCCGGGGCCGGCCGGCATGCGGGCCGGCCATGTTTTGCCGTGCATCATGGCAAGCAGTTCGGCCGCCGCCGCATAACGCTCGGCCACCGGCAGGCCGCGCTTGTCCAGAAACCCTTGGGAACCGAGATGTTCCAGCAGGAGAAAACCCTGGTCGAGGTCCTGGTCATGGATTTCCGGGACGCTGACACCGCCGGCCCGCAAGGCCCGGTCGATGGCCACGAAAGCCGAAACGGATTGCGCGGTGTGGGCGATCTCGGCATAGGGTTTGCCGTCGCGGACTGGCGGTCCGAGCACCAGCCTTGGCGAGTTCATCAGCACGCGCGGCGGAAAGCCGGCAAGCGTGACGATCTCGTAGGAGCGAGCCGAGGCATCGCCGATGAAATATCGCCGCTGCGCCTCGCCCCAACCGGCCTGGCCGAGAAAATCGCGCATCGCCAGCGATCGCGCCGCGCGCTCGAAGGCGGCGCCCTCTCCCGACAGTCTCGCCAGTCGGCCGTCGCCCTGCTGGAGAAGTTCGACCAGCACCGAGGTTTTCGGCAAATATGCCTCTGCCCGCTCCGGCCATTCGACCAGTGCAGCCCCTTGCGTCAGCGCCTCGTCGAAGCCCATCTCGTCCAGCTCGGATGCCGTGCCCAGGCGGTAGAGATCGAAATGATGGACCGGCACACGCGCGTCGTAGCTCTGGACCAGGGTGAAGGTCGGGCTCGGCACGTCGAGGCCGGCATCGTCGGCCAATGCCCTGATCAGCGCCCGTGCCAAGGTCGATTTGCCGGCGCCGAGATCGCCCTTGAGAGCGAGCACGTCGCCGATGCGCAGCGACATGGCGAGATCCTCGCCGAGCCTTGCCGTCGCAGCCTCGTCGGCGAGAAGACGCTCCAGCACCAATACCGCCATCGAACGCGCTACTCGGCCGCCGCGCGGATGCCGGACGGCGTGTCGGGAAAGGCGCAAACAACCGTGGTGCCCTTATCCCTGCCGGTCTCGATGCGGACGCTGCCGCCATGCAGTTCGACAAAGCTCTTGACGATCGACAGGCCGAGCCCGGCGCCACGGCGGCGGCCGCCATTGGTGCGCGGCTCGAAGCGCCGGAACACGGAGTCAAGCAGGTCCGGCGGCATGCCGGGACCGTCATCGTGAACGGAAAATTCCACGCCGTTGGCAAGCTGGCGGCAGGCGAGCGTTATGGTGCTCGCCTCCGGCGCGTAATTGGCGGCATTGCTAAGCAGATTGTAGAGTATCTGACGGACGCGGATCTCGTCGCCATGGAAGGTTTTCGGCGCGGCAGCCGCGTCGATCCTAAGCTTGATCGCATGTTCCTCCAGCCGGTCGGCGACCAGTTCGGCGGCGGCCGTAATGGTTCGATCGATGTGAACTTCGGAAATGTCGAGTTCCATGATGCCGGCATCCACCGTCGCCAGATCGAGGATGTCGTTGACGATGGTGAGAAGGACCGAGGAGGACGAGCCGACATGCCCGATATATTCGCGTTGCTTCTGGTTCAGCGGACCAGTCGACGGCAGTGAAAGAAGCTCGGTAAAGCCGATGATGTTGGTTAGTGGCGAGCGCAGCTCATATGAGACGTGCTGCACGAATTCATTCTTGATCTGGTCGGACTTTTGCAGCGCCTCATTCTTGTCCTTCAGCGCCCGCTCGACATTGACGCTGTCGGTAACGTCGACGAAGGTCATCATCACCTGGCCGTTGGGCAAAGGGATGACGGCGTAGCGCAAAACAGTGCCGTTGTTCAATTCGGTTTGGCCGTGGCGGTCGCGGCGCTCGTCGTCGAAGCCGGTGATGGCGGCAACGAACCCGCCCCACGGACTGTCGACGGCACGGCGGTCGCAAAGGTCGCGGATCGTCGAGACATGGACGTTGGGTTTTGAGGCATCGGCATCCAGCCCCCAAAGTGCCGCGAAGGCCGGGTTGGACAATCTCAGCCTGCCGTCGGGACCGAACACAGCGACGCCTTCGGCAAGGTTGTCGAGCGTCTCACCCTGAACCCGGACGGCGGTCTGGTAGCGGCTTTCAAGGTCCATCTTCTCGGTCAAATTCTCGAACACCCAGGTCACGCCGCCCTTGGGCTGCGGGTTGGCGACGACGCGAATGGTCTTGCCGTCCGGCAGATGCCACCAATGCTCCTGCGATTCAACCGCGCGGTAAGCGCCGAGCAAGCTCTCTTTCCAGCGCCGCCATTCGGGCTGCTCGGCAATCTTGCCTTCGCTGCGCAGGCGATCGAGCAGCAAGGCGTTGTCCGGCGCGCTGTGCAGGAAGCCGCTGTCGAGGCCCCATAGTTTCTGGAACGCCTGATTGAAAAACCGCAATTTCTCGTCGGTATCGAAAATCGCCACAGCAGTGTTGAGCTGATCGAGCGTATCGGCGTGGCTCTGCACGGTCCGCTCATACTCGCCGCGAATGGCCTCGATGGCGCTGATGTCGCAGGCAAGACCAGCCGAACCATCCGCCCCGGCAAAGTCGGTCACGGCAAACATACGCCGGTCGCCTTCGATCACCGTGGAGAGCGCCTGTTCGAAGACGGGGTGCGACTTGTGCTGCGCAGCGATCGTGTCGCGCGCCTGGCCGCCGAGGAATTCCTTGCCGTCACGGACCGCCGCTTCGGCATTCTCGGCCTCGACCGCTTCGGCATAGGCCCGGTTGACCCATTTCAGCCGCCCGTCGACGGTGCGCAGCCATGATGGCATCTTGAGCGCATCCAGAAGGCCGATCAGCGTCTCATGGTCGGCGGCTAAGCGCTGGTTCTCGATCTTCAGCCTGGCTTGGCTTCGCTGTGTCTCCGACAGCGAGACGAAGCGAACCAATACATGCGCCGCACTCTTGCGGCCGTGAACCTCGAGCGGCTGGCCGGCCTGCGATTCGATGACCAGATCGAAGGCCTTTGCCTTGTCCCGCAGCGCTGCGACGGCATGTTCGAGTGCGGCCGCCGAACGCGGCATCAGCCAGCGTCCGAAAGCCAGGAAGGCCGCCCGGTCCTCCGGCGCGCCGCTCTCGATCGGCAATGTCCCGACAAGCTCTGGTTTCTTGTTCTCGGCCGCCCATACCACCACGCGCTGATCGCGGGAATGGAGCAGCGCCTCCGACCGCTGCAGCGCGGCATTGACGTCGGCGATGCGGGTCCTGAGCTCGGCATTTTCCGCCGAGGTGCGCGCCCTTTCGCGGATCAGAAAGATGGCCGACAGCAATGCCGCCCCCATGACGCCGACGAACATGGCGAGTTGCATGACCTCGACCGTGCTTACCGACAGCCCGGCCTTTTGCGCCACGCGGGTTTGGGCATGTGCAGTAAAGCCAAGCAGCGGACCAACCAGCGCGGAAGAAGCAAGCAGCACCCCGACACGGCTGCCGGCACGCCATAAAAGGCTGCCGCCTCTGGCAGCGGAGCCCGTGATCGAATCGTTATGGCCGCCGGAAACGGCCTGTCCCGCGCAAGGCGGGTTATCCCCCGGCATGTCTTGGTCCTCTTCGCCGCCTGAATGCAAGACCGCCCTGATGCGTGCGCCCGGGCCTCGTCCCCGGACCGCGAATCAGCACCATAGCGCTTGCGCGAATCGGCGTGAAGAATCAATCAGCGCAAAAATAAAGCCGGGCGAAAAGTCAATCGCCCGGCTCCAATATCTAGTAGCAAGTTTCGCCGTGGTTAATAGCGGTAGTGTTCCGGCTTGAACGGTCCCTGCGGAGTGACGCCGATATAGGCGGCCTGTTCGCCGGACAGTTCGGTCAGGCGGGCACCGAGCTTGTCGAGATGCAGGCGCGCGACCTTTTCGTCGAGATGCTTCGGCAGGACATAGACCTGGTTTTCGTACTGACCGGGCTTGGTGTACAGCTCGATCTGGGCCAACACCTGGTTGGTGAAGGACGCCGACATGACGAAGCTCGGGTGGCCGGTGGCGTTGCCGAGGTTGAGCAGACGGCCTTCCGACAAAAGGATCATCCGCTTGCCGTCCGGGAAGGTGATCATATCCACCTGCGGCTTGATGTTGGTCCATTTCAGGTTGCGCAGCGACGCCACCTGGATCTCGTTGTCGAAGTGACCGATGTTGCCGACGATCACCATGTCCTTCATCAGGCGCATGTGGTCGAGGGTAACGACGTCCTTGTTGCCGGTGGTGGTGATGACGATGTCGGCCGTCGGTGCCGCGTCTTCGAGCGTGACCACCTCGAAACCATCCATCGCCGCCTGCAGCGCGCAGATCGGATCGACCTCGGTGACCTTGACGCGGGCGCCGGCGCCCTTGAGCGAAGCCGACGAGCCCTTGCCGACGTCGCCATAGCCGCAGACGACCGCGACCTTGCCGGCCATCATCGTGTCGGTGCCGCGGCGAATGCCGTCGACAAGCGATTCCTTGCAGCCATATTTGTTGTCGAATTTCGACTTGGTGACGGAATCATTGACGTTGATCGCCGGGAACGGCAGCAGGCCTTTTTTCTGCAACTGATAGAGCCGGTTGACGCCGGTCGTCGTCTCTTCGGTGACGCCGCGGATCGCTTCCTTCTGCTTGGTGAAGAAGCCGGGCGATGCCTGCATGCGCTTCTTGATCTGGGCAAACAGGATTTCTTCCTCTTCGCTGCCCGGATTGGACAGCACATCCTCGCCGGCCTCGGCGCGGGCGCCGATCAGGATGTACATGGTGGCATCGCCACCGTCGTCGAGGATCATGTTGGAGGTGCCGCCATCGGCCCACTGGAAGATCTTGTCGGTGTAGACCCAATAATCCTCCAGCGTCTCGCCCTTGACGGCAAACACCGGAATTCCGGCCTCGGCAATGGCCGCGGCAGCGTGGTCCTGGGTCGAGAAGATGTTGCAGGAAGCCCAGCGGATATCGGCGCCGAGCGCCTTAAGCGTTTCGATCAGCACCGCCGTCTGGATGGTCATGTGCAGCGAGCCGGTGATGCGCGCGCCCTTGAGCGGCTTTTTGTCACCGAATTCCTCGCGGCAGGCCATCAGGCCCGGCATTTCGGTTTCGGCGATCTCGATCTCCTTGCGGCCCCAGCCGGCAAGCGCGATGTCTGCGACCACATAGTCCTTGCTACCCGTCATGGCAGTGCTCCGATGCGAATTGATTGCGGGACGCGCCCGCCCCGAAGGCGTGCCGGAGGGCGCGAGTTGCCGGCCTGACTAGCAGATCGAGAGTCGGACGACAATGGGATATAAAGAAATCTTTATCCGTGCATGTCTTAAGCGGCGACCAACACGTCAGCATTCCTCGCCAAAACGGGAAGCAACCAGTTGCTCCAGCGCATCGATGACCTCTTCGGCCTCCGGGCCGGTGGCGGTGACGCGGATCGAATAACCGGGGCTCGCCGCCAGCATCATCAGGCCCATGATCGAGGTGCCGCCGACCTTGACCCCGTCCTTCTCGACCTGGACCGTGGCGTTGAAGCCGCTGGCAATTTGAACGAACTTGGCAGAGGCGCGCGCGTGCAGGCCGCGCTGGTTGACGATCGGAAAGTCGCGAACGATCTTGTCCTTTTCCGGCAACAGCGCACTCATTTACTGCTCAGGAGCTGACTGGCGACGTTGATGTATTTGCGGCCGGCAGCCTGCGCCTCATCCAGCGCGGCCGTCATGTTGTCGCCTTTGCGAACGCTGGACAGCTTGATCAGCATCGGCAGGTTCATGCCGGCAATGACCTCGATACGGCCGGATTCCATCACTGAAATGGCGAGGTTGGAGGGCGTGCCGCCGAACATGTCGGTCAAAACGATGACGCCTGATCCCGTATCGACGCGGCCGACTGCGTCGATAATGTCGCGGCGGCGCTGTTCCATATCGTCGTCGGCACCGATCGCCACGGTCTCGAAATTGTCTTGTGGCCCAACGACATGTTCCACCGCATTGCGGAACTCGGCGGCCAGTTGACCGTGCGTTACAAGCACGAGTCCGATCATTCTTTGGTGGCTCCCGTCATGGCCGCTTCACAGGCGCATTTTATGCTCGCCGACCGTTCCAGGTGGCGGGAGCGCTATCTTGTCGACGCAAGGCCCGTTGACAAGCCCAAAATTGCGCCGGCCCAGGCCAATTTGACGCATTGCAGCAAAAAATCGAAATCGGATCACAGGAAAGGCGCAATCGACAGGCGCGACATCACTGCCGGCAAGGCCGCCGCGACATTGCGCCCGGCAAGATCGATGCGCGGCACTGGTACGCCGAAAACGGGTTCGCTGCAGTCTTCCTGGAAGCGGGCCATTTTGCCGGCTGGCACCAGCCGGATAACGAGGTCGATCACGCAGCTTGGCTCGAACTGTATCGGCTTGGGGCCGAATCCCGGCACCTCGACGAGGCCGGCTATGCTGGCTGGTGCGCGGCAGACCAGCCGCCCCTCGCAATCGGCGGCATAGAGCTGGTCATCGCCGATCAGCCGGGAAAACAGCCCGCGCTGGCTGCAATGATCGATCAAGGCGAGCGCCAGCGTCGTCTTGCCCAAGCCGGACGGTCCGGTGATGAGAATGCCGCGATCACCTATCAGGATCGCGGTGCCGTGAATATTTTCAGGCTGCACAATAGGACCAGGCGTGATTGGAATTCATCCGTCAGCCTTCGGCCGGCAGCGTCACCACGAAGCGCGCGCCCTTGATCTCGCCGGGCTTGGTGCCCGGAATGTTCTCGGCGCTCAGCGTGCCGCCATGGGCTTCGACGATCTGCCTGGATATCGACAGGCCAAGGCCCGAGTTCTGACCGAACGCCTCGCCGGCCGGCCGATCGGTATAGAACCGCTCGAAAATGCGATCGATGTTATCGGCCCGGATGCCGGGCCCATTGTCGTCGACGGTGACGATGTTGAACTTGCCGGCGCGCGCCAGCGATATGGTGATGTGGCCACGTTCTTCGGGGACGAAAGAGCGGGCATTCTCGATCAGGTTGGTGATCACCTGGCCGATCCTCAGATCATGGCCGACGACGAAGTAGCCTTTCACGCCCTGCGGCAGTTTGGCGACCTTGAATTCGATCTCGACCGCCTTCTTGTTGCGCGTGGCCTCGCGCGAGACGGCGACCAGATCGGTGATGAACTTCTTCAGATCGACGGTTCCCGCGTCTTCCCGCGCCAGTTCGGCATCGAGACGGGAGGCATCGGAAATATCGGTGATCAAGCGGTCAAGCCGCCTCACATCGTGCTGGATGATATCCATCAGCCGGCTACGCGAATTGTCGTTCCTGGCCAGCGGCAATGTTTCCACCGCGCTGCGCAGCGAGGTGAGCGGGTTCTTCAACTCGTGCGAGACATCCGCGGCAAAACTTTCGATCGCCTCGATGCGGGCGTAGAGTGCATTGGTCATGTCGCGCACGGCGATCGACAGATTGCCGATCTCGTCCTGGCGGTCGGAGAAGTCGGGGATTTCCTCACGGTTCTTGACGCCGCGGCGAACCCTGACCGCCGCCGCCGAAAGCCGGCGCAGCGGGTTGGCGATGGTGGAGGCCAGCAGCATCGACAGGATGGCGGTAACCAGGGCGGCAATGCCGAACACGCGCAGGATCGCCTTGCGCTCGGCCGCGACGATCTTGTCGATGTCGCCGCCTTCGGTCGACAGCATCAGCACGCCGAGAACGGCACGGAAGCGCTGGATCGGCACCGCCACTGAAACGATCTGCTCGCCCTGCTCCGAGATCCGCACGATCGTCGACGGACTGCCGGTAAGCGCCTTGACCACTTCCGGAAACGCGGCACCGTTGCCACCCGGCTGCTCGCGATAGACCGGCAGCTGCTTGTTGCGGAAGAAATCAAAGACGAATTTCTGGATGCGCTCCAGAAGGTCCGGCTGCTCCTCTTCGACCGGCGGCAGGTCGTAGCGAAGGATCTGGCCGCGCGAATAGAGATGGCGGGAATCGAGCAGCAGGTTGGCGTCGCGGTCGTAAATGCGGGCGCGTGTGCGCGTCGGCGAGATCAATCGCCTGAGCACCGGCGCCACGCGCTCCGGATTGATCGGGAAATCGAGGTTGTCGAGCTGGTCGGAGCCGGGGCCGAGGCTTTCGCCGGCCTGCAACTCGAGCAGCTTCTCCGGATCGATGCTGATCGAATCGGTCTCGACCGTCGCCGAGGCGGCGATCGCGCCGGCGATGATCTCGCCTTGAGTCATCAGGCTCTCGACACGGGCGTCGATCAGCCCGTCGCGAAAGGTGTTGAGATAGAGAATGCCGGTGACCAGGACCGCAAGGCCGGCAAGGTTGAGAAAGAGGATGCGCCGCGTCAAGCTGGAAAAGATGTGATGGCCGAGAAACCGGCGCATCGGCACCGTAATTTTCGACACGAAGGCGGGCAGAATCCGCGGCGGGCGCCTGGCGGCGCCCGACCGTCTCACTCGCTCAACTTGCACTGCCATCGAATAGCAGCCCCCGCTCAGTCTTTAGTTTGATGCATGCCGTTGCCCCAAAACCGGGACCACTTTTGGGCGACATGCATTAGCGTTTTGATGCATGTCGTTGTCCCAAAAACCGGGACCACTTTTGGGCGACATGCATTAACTCATGCTTCGCGGAACCGATACCCGACTCCGTAAAGGGTTTCGATCATTTCGAAGTCATCATCGACGGCCTTGAACTTTTTGCGCAGCCGCTTGATGTGACTGTCGATGGTGCGATCATCGACATACACCTGCTCATCATAAGCCGAATCCATCAGCGCATCACGGCTTTTTACGACGCCCGGACGTTGGGCCAGCGAATGCAGGATGAGGAACTCGGTGACGGTAAGCGTCACCGGCTCGCCCTTCCAGGTGCAGGTGTGGCGCTCCTGGTCCATGACAAGCTGGCCGCGCTCAAGCGACCGAGCCTGCTGGTTGGGCGCCTTGGCCGCCGCCTCGCGGGTGCTGGCGCGGCGCAGCACGGCGCGGACGCGTTCGACCAGAAGACGCTGCGAGAAGGGTTTGCGGATGAAGTCGTCGGCGCCCATCTTGAGGCCGAACAGTTCATCGATCTCATCGTCCTTGGAGGTCAGGAAGATTACCGGCAGGTCGGATTTCTGACGCATCCGGCGCAGCAGCTCCATGCCGTCCATGCGCGGCATCTTGATGTCGAGGATGGCGAGGTTCGGCGGGCGCGCCGCCAGTCCCTCCAGCGCCGACGCCCCATCCGTGTAGGTTTCGACCCGATAACCCTCGGATTCGAGGGCGATCGAAACCGAAGTCAGAATGTTGCGATCGTCGTCGACAAGCGCGATTGTTGCCATTTCAAGCGGCTCCCTCATGAGCTGTCCCTTCTTTCGTCGAGAAGGGGCTTTTGCAGGACAAATTAGGTACAAAATGTGGCATAGGTTCTATCCGCTGTCACGCGCGGCATGCCGGCGGCCACAATTGTACCTCGATATGGATTGGACGAATGAACATCGCCAATCCTTTGGGCAACCATCGGTGTTTTTGCACATATAAACGATTTAAACAACTTTCAAAATATTTAAATCGATTAATGATTTGATATCATTCGCCTTTTCTGGTTTTGACGTTTTTAGCTCCTGCAATGGGGGTTCCGGAATTCGCCGGTAAAGACGCGGTAAATCGAAGAGGGGACACCCATGTCGGAAGCCGGCAAACGCAATCCTGCATGTGCAATCGATCGGATCGGCCTGAGAACCACCGGCGTGGCGCGCTATAATTTCGGCGCGGCCGCGCTCTACGAAGAGGCAATCCGCCGTGGCGAGGCCCGACTCACCGCGCATGGCGCGCTTGCCGCCGAGACCGGGCAGCACACCGGCCGCTCGCCCAGGGACAAATTCGTGGTGCACGACGAAAGCACGGCGCCGCATGTATGGTGGGACAACAACAAGGCGATTTCGCCAGGACAGTTCGATACGCTGCTTGCCGATTTTCGCGCCCATGCGGCTGAAAAGGACCTTTATGTGCAGGACCTGATCGGCGGTGCCGACGAGGAGCTGAAGCTGCCAACCAGGGTGATCACGGAGCTTGCCTGGCACTCCTTGTTCATCCGCAATCTGCTCATTCGACCGGCAGCCGCCGAACTCGAGCATTTCATGCCCGATTTGACGATCATCGACCTGCCGTCGTTCCGCGCCGATCCCGCCCGCCACGGCACGCGCGGCGAAACGGTGATTGCCGTCGATCTTTCGCGCATGATCGTGTTGATTGGCGGTACCTCCTATGCCGGCGAGATGAAGAAGTCGGTGTTCACCGTGCTCAACTATCTGCTGCCGACAAAAGGCGTGATGCCGATGCATTGCTCGGCCAATGAAGGGCCGGCCGGCGACGCGGCCGTTTTCTTCGGCCTTTCCGGGACCGGCAAGACGACGTTGTCGGCCGATCCGTCGCGCACGCTGGTCGGCGATGACGAGCATGGCTGGGGACCGCACGGCATCTTCAATTTCGAAGGCGGCTGCTATGCCAAGACGATCAAGCTTTCGGCCGAAGCCGAGCCGGAGATCTTCGCCACCACCCAGCGCTTCGGCACGGTGCTGGAGAATGTGGCGCTCGACGCCGGTCGCGTGCCGGATTTCGACGACGGCGGGCTGACCGAAAACACGCGCTGCGCCTACCCGCTCCACTTCATCCCCAACGCCAGCAAGACGGGGCGCGCCAGCCACCCGAAAAACATCATCATGCTGACCGCCGATGCATTCGGTGTGATGCCGCCGATCGCGCGGCTGACCCCGGCGCAGGCTATGTACCATTTCCTCTCCGGCTATACCGCCAAGGTGGCGGGGACCGAGAAGGGCGTTACCGAACCCGAAGCGACATTTTCGACATGCTTCGGCGCACCGTTCATGCCGCGGCATCCATCGGAATACGGCAATCTGCTGCGCGAGCTCATCGCACACCACGGTGTCGATTGCTGGCTGGTCAATACCGGCTGGACCGGCGGCGCCTACGGCACCGGCAAGCGGATGCCGATCAAGGCAACGCGGGCGCTGCTTGCGGCAGCGCTCGACGGCTCGCTGAAAGCGGCCGACTTCCGGACCGACGCCAATTTCGGTTTCGACGTACCGGTGACGGTTGCCGGCGTCGACCGCGCCATTCTCGACCCGAGATCGACCTGGATCGACAAGCCCGCCTATGACCGGCAGGCGGCAAGGCTGGTCGGCATGTTCGTCGACAATTTCGAAAAGTTCGAGGCCCATGTCGACGCCACCGTGCTCGGCGCTGCACCACGCATGCAGGTAGCGGCTGAATAGCCGTCGCCCCTGGTGATGCTTCAAGGCCCGGCTTCGATCGGGCCTTTTCTTTTTTCGCCTGCCGCGCCATGACTGCGGCATGAACGCCGACGACAAGATCATCATCACCGACGATGCGGTGATTAATCCGGGCGACCTGCACGAGGACTTCATCCGTTCGTCGGGCCCGGGCGGCCAGAACGTCAACAAGGTGGCGACGGCGGTGCAATTGCGATTCGATGCCGCCAATGCTCCAGGCCTGTCGGAGCGTGTGCGCGAACGGACCATCAAGCTCGCCGGCCAGCGCGCCACCAAGGACGGCGTCATCGTCATCGAAGCCGGACGCTTCCGCACCCAGGAGCAGAACCGGGCGGACGCCCGGGCGCGGCTGACGGCACTGGTCGCCAAGGCCGCCGAACCACCACCACCGCCGCGCAAGAAGACAAGGCCGTCCAAGGGCGCGGTCGAAAGACGGCTGAAGACCAAGGCCGGGCGCGGTTCGATCAAGAAACTGCGCGGCCGGGTCGGGGATGACTGACAGCCGAAGCGGCTTCGGATTCCAGATCGCCGGTTAAAGCGCGCAGCCACCGTCGGAGGCGGCTTTCGGGGTCACCGTTTTCGTTTGACGGTGGCATTCTGATTTCTCCAGACCAACGGATCAAGCGACGCGATGCTCGTACTGCCCAAAGGCGTCCGCCATATGCCCGGCTACCTGTCGCGCGCCATGCAGGAAGTGCTGGTGGAAGACATCAGGCAGGTCGTGCAGGAGGCCCCACTGTTCGTGCCGGCGATGCCGCGCACCGGCAAGGAGATGAGCGTGCGCATGACCAATTGCGGCCCGCTTGGCTGGGTCACAGACAAGGAGCAGGGCTATCGCTACCAGCCGACTCACCCCGTGACCGGAAGGCCGTGGCCGCCGATCCCGGAGATGCTGCTCGAACTGTGGCGGGACGTAGCTGCCTATGCGCACCCGCCAGAGGCGTGCCTGGTCAATTTCTATTCGCAGGATGCCAAGATGGGTCTTCACCAGGACCGCGACGAGAGCGATTTCTCCGCGCCTGTCGTGTCGGTGTCGCTCGGTGACGACTGCCTGTTCCGGGTCGGCCAGACGACGCGCGACGGCGCCACCAAATCGTTCAGATTGAAGAGCGGCGACGTCGTCGTGCTTGGCGGCGAAGGGCGGCTCTGCTTTCACGGCGTCGACCGTATCTACCCGTCGACGTCGGCATTGCTCAGGAGTGGCGGCCGCATCAATCTGACGCTGCGACGGGTGACGATGCCGAAATAGGCTGTTCGGGTGGCCGGTGGCCCGGGCGGACATAATCGTCGCGCAGATAGATGCGCTCGGTCTCGTCCTCGACGAGAATGCGGTAGTGCGCCAGGACGGCGTCAAAGCCAAAACGCCCCATCAGTTGGCTTGTCCACATTGTGTTGTTTTTCTTGAAAACGACGATATCCGGGCGCAGACGCGCGAACTCTTCGCGTTTGCTTTCGACGTAGCGCGCCATGATGGCTTGGTAACGCATGGCTTCGGCGGTGTCACCCGAGAGAGCTGCCTGCCGGGACAGGGAAAGTGCGAACGCTCCAAGCCAATCGCTGACGTGGGTCGAAACGAAATGCCCATCGATCATACGGTTCAAGGGATGTCCCGAGGAAATGTCCGAACTGACCAACGCCACGGTCGGCCGATCGGTGGCGGCGCGAATGGCGGCAACCAGCGCCGGCCCTGGTTTCTGGGTGCTCCAGTACGGCAAGAAAGCGATTGCCACCGCCGCCAGGGCCCAAGCTCGCAAAGGAGCCGTCACGAACGCCAACAGCTTCGACGGCTGCTGCACGATCCTGGGCACCGCCAGCAGGCAGAAAATAGCTGCCACAGCGCAAAAGATCGCGGGATAGGCGTGATAAGACCAGCCTTTCGCTTGGTAGAACAGGGGAAACATGCCGGCGATCGATGCCGCCAACGCTACCGCCGCCAGCTCTGGAAACCGCATGGCAGGCCACAGCCGCCAGATCAGGAAGACAAGGAAACACCACGAGAAACCGTAGCCGATCACAATCGGCCAAAAGATGCCGATCTTTCCATAAACATCGGCCAAGAGGGGATAGATATCGCGCATGAATTCCGGATGGATCAGCGTGACCGTGCTGAGATAGACAACGCAGATGCCGCCAATGACCCAGTGTTCCAGGGCGAAGATCGATTTCAGACTGCGCCGGCGCACTGCAACGACCAGCGCCGGCGCCAACACCATGATCGCATAGTAGGGCTTGACCAGCAGCAGAATGCTGCCCGACAGGCCGGCGAGTAAGGCAAGCCGCGGGCCTGGTTGGGCAGCTGCATCTCTGCGCGCGCGCCAGGCATGAAGCGCCAGCAGCGGGATGAAAAGCGCCATGCCGATATGCTCCCGCTCGCTGAAGGCGTTGCCGGGGAAGATCACCAACATTGCGCAAAACGCCGGCCCCAGTGCAAACAATGATGCAGTTTCGGTGAAACCCGCACGCTTGACGATCACGCCCGAGAGCGAAAGTCCGATAAGCACGGCAAGGTATGTCCAGGCCTCAACCAGGATTTCCGGCGCGGCGCCCAGCAATCTGGCCGCAGCCACTGGCGGCAGATAGAGCCAGACGCTGAATGGGGGATTGGTCTCGTAGATTTGCGAGTAAAGCCGCTCACCGGACAGCATCCGCTCGCAGACCGTGATCAGCCAGCTAGTATCGGAAACAGTCCCCCAACGCCGCTGCCAGACGATCGAGAAGACGGTGACGGCGGCAATGGCTAGGACATTGCGGCTAGGAAGCAGCGACGCTGCGATATCCCGGCCGCGCCAGCGGCTCAAGCCGCCAATGTCGTTCGAGACGCTCATGATGTTGCACCGACGCTCTCGAGATCGAGCCATATGTCGTCGAGCGGAGCGATTGGATCCAGCCCTGCCATGGTTTCCGAAAGCCTCTGCTCAATCGGTCTGGAGCGGCGCGGGCGCCGCGTAACGAAGATAGACAGTAATTTCCGGCTCGGCGTGCAGCAGACGATAGCCGGCCAAGGCGGCCTGGATCCGCTTGTCCTGCAGCATCAGGGCAGTCCACGCGGGCGAGCCTGACAGCACGATATCGGGCTTCTTCGCTGATACCTCGGCGGCGTATTCGCCGATCACCCGATCGCGGATGCTTTCAAGTTCCCGTCTCCGTTCGAGATCGCTGGTGACGCGGGCGAGCGTGTCCGCGTTGGAGACCGTCCAGGCGCTCGGATGGCGTGATATGAACCTGCCGCCGACCAGCCTGGCGAGGGGATGGGCAACCTGCATCTGGTCGGCAATCGACATGATGGTCGGGGTTTCGACCGTCGAGCGGATCGCGGCGACAGACCGGGCGATCGGGCCGTCGTCCGTCGTCAGCGCCGCGTACTGTGCCCTGACCGCTATTTGCAGCACCAGCACGCAACCGAAGATCAGGGCGGCCTTACGAACGAAGCCTGCACTGCGGAATGTGCCGAACCGCACAAGCTGGATGCCAAATGCAAGTGCTGCAACAACGACCATCGGCAACGCGTGATTGGGCCAACCCTTGCCCATGATGATGAAGGCCGGAATGAACCCCAGTGCGGTCAGAAGCGGAATCCTGACGTCCCAGCTCGTCTGTCTCAGGCCGCCGGCCACAAGCACGGTGGCGGCGGCCAGAAGCAGCA
Organism: Mesorhizobium sp. ISC25; assembly: GCF_042295465.1. Classification (NCBI taxonomy): domain Bacteria; kingdom Pseudomonadati; phylum Pseudomonadota; class Alphaproteobacteria; order Hyphomicrobiales; family Phyllobacteriaceae; genus Mesorhizobium; species Mesorhizobium sp. ISC25. Next base: position 4,019,049 of record NZ_CP135441.1, read on the forward strand.
CCACTTTTGGCCAGTTTGCCAGCATATCGGCGGAAGAGGCCCTCAACGGAAGATAGACCTCCCTGACCAAGGGCAGGACGTCGTAGACGTAAGCGCGGTCGAAGAGCGCGATGGACGCGACATAGGCGGCCACGATCGCAGCGCCAAGCACGTTCTCCACGACGAAGAGCGGTTTCAGCGACCGCCTTTCAACCGCAAGACAGAGTGACGGCAACATGAAGGCCAGCGCAAAATGGGGCGGCTTGACGATGACCACGACCGCCGCGCCGAAGCCCGCGACCATGTGCTCCAGGCGCGAGCCCGCGCTGAAATCCGGGGTCCGCTGACGTGTGCATTGCAACGCCAGCCAAGGCAAAATGGCAATCAATGCGAAGTGCTCGCGTTGGCCGAATTGATCCGGCATGAAACAGAGGATCAAAAACAGGGCCGCCGCTGCCGCCCACAGCGCATGGGGCTGCCGGTAGACCGGTTCATCGCGCGCGAGAATGCGGACGAAAACGAAAAGACTGGCCAGGCTCAGGCAAACGACGCCAAGCGTCAGCCAGAATTCCGCACGTATGCCAGTGAGCTTTTCCAGCAGCATGAACGGCATGTAGAGCCAGATCGAGAAAGGTGGGTTGGTCTCCACGATGTCCGTGTTGAGCCGCTCCCCGCCAAGCAGGCGGTCGCAGACGACCAGAAGCCACGACACGTCGACATTGGCCGGAATTGCAACGGTCGATAGCCAGACGGCGTATGTGACGACCAGGCTGGCCAGCAGCAACGGAGCACCCGCTACGCCCGCAAACGGCGCGAAGCGGTTGGCGCCGGCCAGCAGTTCACTGAGCGATCGCGCGCTAGAAACCACGAAACACCCAGCGCCCGAGGACGACATAGTTGATGACCGGCACGGCAATGCAGGTAAGCAGGATCGGGACTGCGGCAGGGACGCCGAGCATCTGGGTCAAAAGCCCCGGCAGGGCGATCGCGACAGCGAGGCCGGAAGCGGTGAGCAGGAGAAAGCGGGGCAGTTCCATCGCGTGGCTGCCGCCCGAGGTGAAGGTGAAATATTTATGTCCGGTGTAGGAGAACAGCGCGGCAACGGCGTAGGCCGCAAACGATGTGAGCGCCGCCGGCAGGGCCGCCGTTGCCTGCCCACGCGACAGTAGGAAAGCACAAACGGCATAGATCAGCGTCGACGCAATGCCAATTAGCGCAAAGCGCGATAGTCGACGATACGAGCCGGTGCCCATTACGCGGTCAAGCTGCCAATTTCTCGTCGAGGCGACCGGTTTCGACGCGTCGTCCTTGCGGAATACCGCCAGCAGCGAAACACCGAAGGGCAGGCTTGCATTTGGTATGATGCGGCCTTCCGCCGAAAACACTGCCTTCATCGCCGCATTCAGTGGTTTCGGCGGCGTGGCATGGCCGGCTGGCAAGGCCGACTTGCGCAACCTGTCCACCAGCCGTGCCAGCGCCGCTACAGGAAAGAGTGCGGCATTTGTGTAGCTCAGCCGGTCGATCGTGAAACCAGCCCTTTCAATTCGTTCACGCAGCAGATTGCGTGAATAGCGCCGCATATGATGCAGCCCCACATCATGCGTGCTCCACAACCATTGGTGTGCGGGCACCGTAAGGATGACGCTGCCGGCTGGTTTCAGCATCTGGCGGATCGCCGCAAGCGACGCCTCGTCTTCGGCGACATGTTCCAGCACGTCGAACAGGCAAACCAGGTCGCAGCTTTGCGGCGCGACAGGAATGTTGTCCGGCAGATGTCCGGCAAGGAAGTCGCGGCCGGTCTTTTCCCAGGCAATCCTGCGCGCGAGATCGCTCATCTCGACTGCCGTCACGGCGCCGAACTGCTCCAGCATCCTGATGTTGCCGCCGGTGCCGGCGCCGATCTCGACGATGCGCGCCTTTTCGGGCAGGTCGATGCTGCGAATGACCGCCTCTGCGATGGCGCGACGCCCGCAGAACCACCAATGCTCGTCTTCGGTGGCGGCCATCTGTCGGTAGGCGTCGAGCTCCATCAGCTCATTCCCTCATATTTGCGGCGCACAATGTAGATCGGACGCTGCTTGATCTCCGCGTAGACCCTGCCGAGGTACTGTCCGATGATGCCGATGCCGAGTAACTGGATGCCGCCAAGGAAAAGAACACTGACCAGCAGCGAGGCGTAGCCGGGAACATCAACGCCAAAGATCATTGTCTTGGCGACGATCAGCAGGCCGTAGAGGAACGACAGTGCGGAAATCGTTGCGCCGACATAGGTCCAGATTTCAAGCGGAGCGGTGGAGAAGCTGGTAATGCCTTCGAGCGCGAAGTTCCACAGCTTCCAGCCGGAGAATTTCGACTGGCCGGCGATGCGCTGATCGCGGACATATTCGACGCTTGCGGTGCGGAACCCGACCCAGGCGAACAGGCCCTTCATGAAACGACGGCGTTCGGGCAAAGACCGCAGCGCCTGGATGACCTGACGGTCGATCAAACGGAAGTCGCCGACATCGTGCGGGATCTTCTGCTGCGCGATCCAGTTGTGAACGCGGTAGAACATCGAGGCGGAGCGCTGCTTGAGAAAACTGTCGCTCGACCGGTTGGCTCGCTTGGCCAGAACGACCTCGAAACCCTCGCGCCACTTTTCCACAAGCAGCGGAATGACATGCGGCGGATCCTGCATATCGACATCCATCGGAATCGCTGCATCGGCATCGCAGCTGTCGAGACCCGCGGTCATCGCCGCTTCCTTGCCGAAATTGCGCGAAAGGTCGATTACGTGGATGCGTGGATCGGTTTGTTGAGCTTCGATCAGCTTTTCGAGCGTCGTATCGCTGCTGCCGTCGTTGACGAAGATGAACTCGAGGGCAACGCCTTTGTCCTTCAGCGGAGCAGTGCTTTCACACACGGCCTTCAGGAAGGGGGCAATCGCGCCTTCCTCATTGTGGACCGGCACGATCAGGGCAATCGTTGCGGCGCCGCTGCCCGGACGTGCGGCGCGGCCAGCTGCCGGCCGATCAATATTTAGGAATGGCGCATTCATTGTTTGCCGAGCCCGCAGATCAAGCCCGACAATAGGAAGACTGGGTTAAGATGACTTTAAGGAATGCCTCAGGATTTCAAAGTTTTCGGAGCGCCACTTCCTCGACCAGATGGTTGGCGCCCTTGCGCAGGATGAGATCGGCTCGGGCGCGGGTCGGCAATATATTCTCGCGCAAATTCTTCAGATTGATGTTGGTCCACAGGCCCTCGGCGATGGCGCGGGCCGCATCCTCGGAAAGTTGCGAATAGCGATGGAAGAAGGAAGCCGGGTCGCGGAAGGCGGTTTCGCGCAGCCGCATGAAGCGGGCGATATACCAGTGATGGATCAGCACCTCCTCGGCATCGATATAGATGGCGAAATCGAAGAAATCCGACAGGAAAGGCACGATCTTGCCGTCCTTCGGCAGCTTGCCCGGCTGCAGGACATTGATGCCTTCGAAAATCAGGATGTCCGGCCGGTCAATGGTCTGGAACTCGCCCGGAATGACGTCATAGGTCAGGTGCGAATAGACTGGCGCGAGGACGTTACGCTGCGCCGATTTGATGCCGGACAGGAAGCGCAGCAGCGCGCCGACGTCGTAGCTGTCGGGAAAGCCCTTGCGCTCCATCAGATTGTTGCGGCGCAGTACTTCGTTCGGCAGCAGGAAACCGTCGGTGGTGACCAGGTCGACCTTGGGACTCGACGGCCAGCGCGCCAGCAGCTCCTTTAGGACGCGCGCCGTGGTCGATTTGCCGACCGCCACGGAACCGGCAATGCCGATGATGAACGGTGTCTTGGCCACGTCCAGCGCGTTGAAGAAGACCTGGCGTTGCCTGAACAGGAGTTGACTGGCTTCGACATGGGCCGACAACAGCCGTGACATCGAAAGGTAAATGCGCTCGACCTCGTGGAGATCGACCGGATCGTTCAGCGACCGCAGACGATGGATCTCGTCTGCGGTCAGCGTCATCGGCGTATCGGCGCGGAACCGCGACCATTGCTCGGCCGAGAAGAAACGATAGGGTGAATACTTCTCGGTAGGAGCGAGCTGGTCCATCGAGTTCCTCCGCAGCGATCAGCCCCGGTCCAGCCGAGACGCCTTTTCGGCGATGCCCGAACGACCGGTGCGGCGTTCAAGCTCGTTGAGCACATCGCTCAGCGGAATGCCCGCTACGCCAAGAACGACAAGCCAATGATAAATGAGATCGGCGCTTTCCGAAACAAGCGCGGCCCTGTCGGCGCTGACGGCTGCGATCACCGTTTCGACCGCCTCTTCGCCGAGTTTCTGCGCTGCCTTGCTCATGCCGCGCTGAAAGAGCTTGGCCGTCCACGAATCCGGATCGCCGGAACGTGCGCGTTCGCCAATGATCTTCTCCAGATCGGAGAGCGAGAACTCAGTCATGACGGCGTTTACAGCCTCTTCTTAGCCGGAAAGGCTCTAGGACCGATTACCCGGCGAGTCCAGCCGCATCGGCAGTCCGGCCTGAGCCATATGCAGCTTGGCCTCGGCGATGCTGTAGGTGCCGAAATGGAAGATCGACGCCGCCAGCACCGCGCCGGCATGGCCATCGCGAATGCCTTCGACCAGGTGGTCGAGCGTGCCGACGCCGCCGGAAGCGATAACCGGCACGCGTACGGCGTCGGCGACCGCGCGGGTTAGGGCTATGTCGTAGCCGGCCTTGGTGCCGTCGCGGTCCATGGATGTCAGCAGGATCTCGCCGGCGCCGAGATCGACCACTCGCCGAGCGAACTCGACGGCATCGATGCCGGTCTTCTCGCGGCCGCCATGGGTGAATATCTCCCAGCGATCAGCCTCGCTCGCAGCGGACACTTTCTTGGCATCGATGGCGACGACGATGCACTGGTTGCCGAATTTGTCGGCAGCCTCGGCGACAAAATCTGGGGTCTTCACCGCCGCCGTATTGATCGACACCTTGTCGGCGCCGGCCAAAAGCAGCTTCCTGATGTCGGCGACCTGACGGACGCCACCGCCAACGGTCAGCGGCATGAAACATTGTTCGGCGGTGCGGGCGATGACATCGAAAATGGTCTCGCGGTTTTCCGACGAGGCGGTGATGTCGAGAAAGCAGAGCTCGTCGGCGCCGGCCGCATCATAGGCTTTTGCTGCTTCGACGGGATCGCCGGCATCGACCAGGTCGACGAAATTGACGCCCTTGACGACGCGGCCGTTCTTGACGTCGAGACAGGGGATGACGCGGGCTTTCAGCATCAGATCCTCTCGATCGCCGCAAGAAAATCGACAAGCAGCTGGCCGACGATGGGCGGAACCTCGGCCTGGGAATCAAAGGCCGGGTCGTAGGCCGAGAGCGTCACGCCGACGATCGGGATTGACCTGGCCAGTCCGCAGGCAAGCTGCCGTAGCTGTTCCGGGCTCGGGCCGCCCGGATGCGCGTAGCGGTTCACCTGCAACACATCTGGATCGAGGACATCCAGGTCGAGATGCAGATGTGCCCGCACAGCCCCTGCCGCTGTGAGCTTTCCGACTCTATCGAGTGCACCGGCACATTCGCTGCGCACGATCGGCAAGGTTTCCAGCAGGCGCTTTTCGTCGGGATCGAGGTCGCGGGCATCGACCAGCATGCAGCGCGCCGGGTCTATCGGCCGGAACCCCGGAATCGCTGCCGCCATCGGACGCCAGCAGAGCCCGAGCGTCGCCGCCAGCGCCATGCCGTCGAGAAAGCCGTAGGCCGACGTCTCCGGCGTGTTGAGATCGCCATGCTGATCGATCCAGATGATCGAATCCGCGGCTTCACCGGCAACCGCACCGGCGGCGGTCAGGCAATTTCCAGCAAGGATAATTGGGAAGCGTCCTCCATCGCGGGCGAGGTTAACCTTGGTCGCGACGGCGTTGCAGACGGCGAAGCCGGTTGCAATTTCGCGCCCCTGATCGTCTCCGACCTTGCCGATATCTTCGACGGCGACGTCATGGCCAGCCACGGTCAGGGCTTCGAGGAGCCCACCGCCGATGATGGCGTCCGGCCCCTCGCCGCACCCCTCGTGATAGTGCCCGCTGTCATAGGGGGCGAGGATAATCGAGACTTTCATGATGACGTCCCTGCCATCGGCTTGCCGCGCAGGATCGCCAGTGCCTCGGCCGGATCGATGCGGCCGTCGTAGAGCGCGCGGCCGGAGATCGCGCCTTCGAGCTTCTGCGCATCGGGCATGGTCATGCGCACGATGTCGGCGATCGAGGCGAGCCCGCCCGAGGCGATGACCGGGATCGACACCGCCTCGGCGAGATCGATGGTGGCGTCCCAGTTGATGCCGGTCAGCACACCGTCGCGATCGATGTCGGTGTAGATGATGGCGGCGACGCCGGCGCCTTCGAATTTCCTCGCCAGTTCGATGACGCCGAGGCTCGAGGCCTCGGCCCAGCCTTCGACCGCGACCTTGCCGCCCTTGGCATCGATGCCGACGGCGATCTTGCCCGGGAACGCCTTGCACGCCTGCCTGACCAGATCCGGATCGCGCACCGCCACCGTGCCAAGAATGACGCGGGCCAGCCCACGGTCGAGCCAGTCCTCGATTTGCGCCAGGGTGCGGATGCCGCCGCCGAGCTGCACCGGATTGTTCGTCGCCTTGAGGATGGCGCCGACCGCCGCGCTGTTGACGCTCTGGCCCTTGAAGGCGCCGTTGAGGTCGACGACGTGCAGCCATTCGAAGCCCTGCTCTTCGAAGGCGCGCGCCTGAGCCGCCGGATCGTCATTGTAGATCGTCGCGGTCGCCATGTCGCCATGCCTGAGGCGCACGCATTTGCCGTCCTTGAGGTCTATCGCCGGAAACAGAAACACCTTCAGGCGCCTTCGACGATGACAAAGTGGCCGGTCGAGCCGGCGAGCCTGTACTTCAAGGCTGCCCGGTATTCAGGCGAGCCGTAGCATTCCATCGCCTTTTCATAGGATTCGAATTCCACCAGCACGTGGCGATTGCCTGTCGGCCCTTCCGGGCTGGTATACCGCCCGGCGCGCACCGGGAACGTCGCGCCGTATTTCGCGAAAGCCGCGGCATTGGCCTCGATGTACTGCTTGTAGATCTCGGGATCGTGGACATCGACCATTGCCATCCAATAGCCCTTCTTGCTCATGGTTCAGGGCCTCCAGCCTAGGAAATTGGTGATCAGCGCCAGGCCCAGCGCCTGGCTCTTCTCGGGATGGAATTGCGTTCCGGCTAGGTTGTCGCGGGCGACAGCGGCCGTTACCGGGCCGGCATAGTCGGCAACCGCCAGCACCTCATCCTCCTTCCGTGCATCGAGATGGTAGGAGTGGACGAAATAGGCGTGCAGTCCCTTGCCGCCCGTCGCAATGCCGGAAAACAGCGGATGCTTGCGCTTCAGGTCAATCGTGTTCCAGCCGATCTGCGGGATTTTCAGTGTCGGATCCGCCGGCGTGATCTCCTTGACGTCGCCGGCGATCCAGCCAAAGCCCTTTGTGACGGTCTTTTCCAAGCCTCGCTCCGACATCAGCTGCATGCCGACGCAGATACCGAGGAACGGCCGAGCCTTGGCGATCGCCACCTCCTCGACCGCTTCCCACATGCCGGCGACCGCACGCAGCCCAGCGGCGCAATCGGCATAGGCACCGACGCCTGGCAGGACGATGCGGTCGGCGGTCCTGACCCGCTCGGCATCGGCGGTGAGTTCGATCGCGGCGGCAATGCCGGCTTCATGCGCGGCGCGCTCGAAGGCCTTGGTGGCCGAGCGCAGATTGCCCGACCCGTAGTCGATGATCGCGACCCGCATCTCAGGGCTTTCCCGGAATATGGTTCAGCCCCAGCGCCATGCCCATCTGCGCCGGCCGGGCAAGTGCTGCGTCCGGAACGATGCGTTGCACCGGCGGTTGTTCATCCGACTGGGCTTCGGCTTCCAATGCATAGCGGATGTCGGCGTCGTCGAGCCTGTCGGCCTCGACCACGCCCCATTCATGCCAGCCGCGACGGCGCAGGGCTGCGATCCGCAAGCCCTGCCCTTCCAGTCCGACAAAGAGCATGACAAGCAGGGATAAAAGCGAGCCGGCTGTTTCCTGGCCCAGCCTTTCGCCCAGCATCGACAGCAGCCCCATGGCGACAAAGGCCAATGCCGCCTCGACCCACAGCCGGTGCCAGGCCAGCCACAGCGGGGGTACCAGGAAGCCGAGCCAGGCAAAGCCATCGCGCACAAAGGTGGCGTCCACGCTTTCACTGCGGCCTGGCGGCTCCATCACGACATAGATGGCCATGGCGCTACCCTTTCAGGGATCCCTTGGTGGAGGGAACCGCGTCCGGCTGGCGCCGGTCGCGCTCAAGCGCCGAACGCAACACACGCGCCACGGCCTTGAAGCAGGTCTCGGCGATGTGGTGGTTGTTGGCGCCGTAATGATTGGTGACATGCAGCGTGATGCCGGCATTCTGCGCCAATGCGTGAAAGAATTCGCGCACCAGCTCGGTGTCGAACGTACCGATCTTCGGCGACGAGAAGGAAACATTCCAGACCAGAAAAGGCCGGCCGGAGACGTCGATCGCCGCCCGCGTCAGTGTCTCGTCCATGGCAAGATCGATCGACGCGTAGCGCATGATGCCGCGCCGCTCGCCCAATGCCGTGGCCAGCGCCTGCCCAAGCGCGATACCAGTATCCTCGACCGTGTGGTGGTCGTCTATGTGCAGGTCGCCCTTGGCCTTCACCGTCATGTCGATCAGCGAATGGCGCGACAACTGGTCCAGCATATGGTCGAAGAAGCCGACGCCCGTCGAAATGTCGGATTTGCCCGAGCCGTCGACCTGAACCGACACGGAGATGTCGGTTTCCTTGGTCTTGCGGCTTATCTCGGCGGAACGGGGCGCCATGACCTCATCCTTGTCTCAGATTTGCACGATTCAGGCGTTCACATGCCTGAAAACGAAAGCCTTCTAGCAGCATGATCCGGCGATTGCCAGTTACCGCTGCGGAGCACTATCCGGCCCGGCGGATGGCCGGTTTGCAATCGTCCGGCCTATGCATACATATGGCCGATCAAGTCACTCGTAACGCGCCGATCGCCTCGATGGGATCGGTGCTTATCGGAGCAGAAAATGTCGAATGAACTGACCATGCATGCCACGACCATCCTGACCGTGCGCAAGGGCGGCAAGGTGGTGATCGCGGGCGACGGCCAGGTCAGCCTCGGCCAGACCATCATGAAAGGCAACGCCAAGAAGGTACGCCGCATCGGCAAGGGCGGCAACGTCATCGCCGGCTTCGCCGGCGCCACCGCCGATGCCTTCACTCTGCTCGAGCGGCTCGAAGCCAAGCTCGAACAATATCCCGACCAGCTGACACGCGCCTGCGTCGAGCTCGCCAAGGACTGGCGCACCGACCGCTATTTGCGGCGGCTGGAAGCGATGATGCTGGTGGCCGACAAGTCGGTGTCGCTGGCGCTGACCGGCACCGGCGACGTGCTGGAGCCCGAATTTGGCGTCATGGCGATCGGCTCGGGCGGCAATTACGCGCTGGCAGCGGCACGCGCGCTGATAGATAGCGACAAGGGCGCAGAGGAGATCGCCCGCAAGGCGATGCAGATCGCGTCAGACATTTGCGTCTACACCAACAACAGCTTCGTCGTCGAAACCCTCGATGCCGCCTGAGCGGAGCCTCCGCTATGGTTTTCGGCCGGTGACCGAGAGGGACCTGCCGATGATCGCCGGCTGGCTTGCCGAGCCGCATGTCGCCGAATGGTGGAACGATCCAGAGGCCGAGATCGCGGAGATCCGCGAACATATCGACAGCATTTCGGTCGAGCCGCTGATTATCGAGCTCGACGGAAAGCCCATCGGCTATTTGCAGAGCTACGATCCGCATCTGGAGGACGGCCATCCCTATAGAGACCAGCCGTTCGGCACGCTCGGCATCGATCTGTCGATCGGCGTGCCGGGGCTTGTCGGGATCGGCCACGGCTCGGCGATCGTCCGGCAGTTCGTCAAACAGCTTTTCGAGGAAGGTGCGCCGCGCGTCATCATCGACCCGGATCCCGCCAATGCACGGGCTATCCGTGCCTATGAAAAGGCCGGTTTCACGGCTATCGATCGCAGGAAGTCGGAATATGGCGATGCCGTGCTGATGGCGATTGATGCCCCAGAGGGTGATGCCGGACAGGGTGATGCCGAACAGGGTAACGCAGAAGAGGGGCAATAGCAGCATGAGCGTATCCAGCGACAAAACCGTCTCGGCCTACGAAGACAGCTTGCGAATGGGGCTTCTGCTGGTTCTCGGCCTGGTCATCTTCCAGGCAGGGGTCCTCTACGGCATGGGGCGGACGCCGATTTGCACCTGCGGCTACGTCAAGCTGTGGCATGGCATCGTGCAGAGCTCGGAAAATTCCCAGCATATTTCCGACTGGTACAGCTTCTCGCACATCATTCACGGCTTCCTGTTCTATGCGCTGGCGTGGTGCCTTTTCCCGCGCTCGCCGATCGGGCTCAGGCTGGCCTTTGCGGTGGTGGTGGAGGGCGGCTGGGAACTGCTTGAGAACAGCCCTTTCATCATCGATCGCTACCGCGCCGGCACGATCTCGCTCGACTATTATGGCGACAGCATCATCAATTCGGTGTCCGACACGTTGGCCATGGTGCTGGGGTTTGTCATGGCGCGAAGGCTTCCTATATGGGTGATCGTAACCCTCGCCCTCATCTTCGAATTCGGTGTCGGCTATCTCATCCGGGACAATCTGACACTCAACGTGATCATGCTGCTGCATCCGTTCGAGTCCATTCGGCAGTGGCAAAGTGGAATTTAGTGACATGAGCACCTTCTCTCCCCGCGAAATCGTTTCGGAACTCGACCGCTTCATCATCGGCCAGAAAGACGCCAAGCGCGCCGTGGCGATTGCCTTGCGCAACCGCTGGCGCCGCCAGCAGCTCGAGGGCCAGATGCGCGAAGAGGTGATGCCGAAGAACATCCTGATGATCGGCCCGACCGGTGTCGGCAAGACCGAGATATCGCGCCGCCTGGCGCGCCTTGCCGGTGCGCCTTTCGTCAAGGTCGAAGCCACCAAGTTTACGGAGGTCGGCTATGTCGGCCGCGATGTCGAGCAGATCATCCGCGATCTGGTCGAGATCGCCATCGGGCTGGTGCGCGAGAAGATGCGCGAGGACGTCAAGGCGCGTGCCCACATCAACGCCGAGGAAAGGGTGCTCGAAGCCCTCGTCGGCAAGACGGCAAGCCCGGCCACCCGCGACAGTTTCCGCAAGAAGCTGCGCGACGGCGAACTCGACAACAAGGAGATCGAGATCGAAGTGGCCGATACCGGCAATGGCGGCATGCCCGGCTTCGAGATCCCCGGCATGCCGGGCGCCAATATCGGCGTGCTCAATATCAACGACATGCTGTCGAAAGCGATGGGCGGCAAGAAGACCAAGTTGCGCAAGACGACGGTCAAGGAGTCCTACGGGCTGTTGATCGGCGACGAGTCCGACAAGCTGCTCGATCAGGACGAAGTGGTGCGCAGGGCACTCGAATCGACCGAGAATGACGGCATCGTCTTTCTTGACGAGATCGACAAAATCGCCTCGCGCGAAGGCGGCATCGGTGCCGGTGTTTCGCGTGAAGGCGTGCAGCGCGACCTGCTGCCGCTGGTCGAAGGCACCACGGTTGCGACCAAATACGGACCGGTGAAGACCGACCATATCCTGTTCATCGCCTCGGGCGCGTTCCACGTCGCCAAGCCCTCCGACCTGCTGCCGGAATTGCAGGGCCGCCTGCCGATCCGCGTCGAGCTGCGGGCGCTTGAGAAGGACGATTTCGTCCGTATCCTCACCGAGACCGAAGCCAGCCTGATCAAGCAGTATATCGCGCTGATGAAGACCGAAGGCGTCGACCTGGTCTTCACCGATGACGCGATCGATTCGTTGGCCGGCATCGCCGTGGACCTCAACGCCAGCGTCGAGAACATTGGCGCCAGGCGGCTGCAGACGGTGATGGAGCGGGTACTGGACGATATCTCCTATGACGCGCCGGACCGCAACGGCACCTCGGTGACCATCGATGCCGCCTATGTCGAGAAGCACGTCGGCGACCTCTCCAGAAACACGGATTTGTCGCGTTTCATCCTGTAGGAGACGCTCCATCCTCGAAGAGGCGGGGGAATTGCTCCCGGTCTCCGCCTAAGTCGGCCCGGCCTCCCCGATGTGTGGCCAAATGGAAGCATCCGGCAAGCTTTCGTCCCGTCCGGTGCAGGCGTCTCTCGACTCCCGGTGGAGCATTACCTAGTTTGCCGGCGATTATTTGGGCGGCGGCGCATGAAAAAACTGATCCTCGTCATTTTGGGGCTGACGCTGGCGGCAGCCATGTTCGCCGCGCAAGCGGCAACGATGGTGCCGCCGGGCAACCGCAACACCGAGCAGCCCGACATACCGGGCGCATCGAGCCGGCGCACCCAGGCGACCAACACCACGTTCCAGGCGAAATACCGAAAAGTCTTTGCGCTGCTCCAGAACGATGCCGAACTGCGCGGCAAGATCAAGCAGGCAGCCGCGGCCTATGGCATCGACCCAATGCATATCGTTGGAGCCGTCGTCGGCGAGCATACCTATAATGTCGATGCCTATGACCGGCTGCAGACCTATTACGTCAAGGCGATCTCGTATCTGTCGAGCAAGCTCTCCTTTGCCTATGATGGCGAGGACATCACCGATTTCATGCGACGGCCCCAATTTGCGAAATGCGATGGGAAGTCCGACAGCTACGATCTTTGGGAGTGCCGCGAACAGGTGTGGAACCGGTCGTTCCGCGGCAAAACCGTCAACGGCGAGAGCTTTCCCAACGACCGCTTCGGCGCCACTTTCTTCCAACCTTATTATGCCGGCCAGACTTTTGGCCTTGGCCAGCTCAATCCGCTGACGGCGCTGCAGATGAGCGATCTCGTGCACAAGGTTTCCGGCCTGCCGGAACTCGACGTCGGCGACCCGAACGCGGTCTACAAGACCATCATGGACCCTGACCTGACCCTGCCTTATGTCGCGGCGACAATCCGGAAGTCGATCGACGCCTATGAAAGCATTGCCGGCTTCGACATCTCAGGCAATCCCGGCATCACGTCGACGCTCTACAATGTCGGCAATCCCGAACAGCGTGCCTATGCGCTGAAAGCCGAGAACGACAAGCGCCGCGCCGCGGGCGAGCCGGAAAAGCTGCCGGAGGAAAATTACTATGGCTGGCTGGTCAACGACAAGCTGCCGGAGCTGGAAGCGCTGTTTTAGCCGAACGCGTTCGGCCAACTATCCACGCGGCGGATCAAGCCGCCAGCAGCGACTTCAGCTTGATCGTTTGCGAGCCTAGCGCTTCCGGCGCCGGCTTTGCCTGCTTTGCAATCAGCATCTCGGCCAGCCTTATGTCGCGGGCGACCGCGTTGCCGGGGCCGATGCCGCTTGCCGCAACCAGCCTGCCGTCCTCGGCGAGATGGAACAGGATGAAGGCGCCGTCGCCGAGCTCGCGACGCACAATGCTGCGGCCTTCGTCCGACAGGCCGGCGATCTGCAAGGTCAGGCCGTACTGATCCGACCAGAACCACGGCACCGCCGCATGAGCCTCGCCGGCGCCAAGCATGTTCCTTGCGGCGAGCGCGCCCTGCTCCTGCGCATTGCGCCAAGCTTCGAGCCGCACGCGCCGGCCGCCATAGATGGCGAGCGGAAACGAACAGCAATCGCCGGCGGCAAAGATGTCCGGGTCGCTGGTGCGAAGCTCGGCGTCGACGGCGATGCCATTGTCGATGGTCAGCCCCGCCTCCGCGGCAAGTCCGGTCACCGGCGCGGCGCCGATGCCGATCAGGGCAAGATCGGCGACAATGTCGTGTCCACCGGCAAGCGCGATGCGCACTTCGGCGCCATTATCGGCAATGGCGGCGATGCCCTCGCCGCACAGGATTTTGACGCCTTCGGCTTCATGCGCCTGATGGATGATCTCGGCGATCTCGGCCGGCACGCCGCGCATCAGAATGCGCGGCTGCGCCTCGATAACTGTGACCGCCGCACCCAGTCTGCGTGCCGCCGCGGCAAGCTCAAGCCCGATGAAGCCGCCGCCAATGATGGCGATGCGATTTCCGGCGCTGAGATGGGCGCGAATGGCCAGCGCGTCGTTGAAGGTCCGCAGATAGACGCAGCGCCCGTCAAGGCCCGGCATCGGCAGCTTGCGCGGCACCGAACCGGTCGCCAGCAGGAGCTTGTCATAGGTCAGGACGGAACCGTCGGAGAGGCGCACGACATGCGCCGCGCGGTCGATCGCCACAGCCTGAAGCGAATGGATATGCCTGATCGATCTTTCGGCCAGGACCGCCTCACTGGCGATCGCCTTGATCAGGGGCGCGTCGGCGACCATCGCGTCTTTCGACAGCGGCGGCCGCTCATAGGGAAGATGCGGCTCGTCGCCGACCAGCGTCACCGGGCCATCATAGTCGAGTTCGCGCAGCGCAAGGGCAGCGCGCCCGCCGCATTCGCCGGCGCCGATGATGACCATTCCCTTCGTCATCATCAACCGATCCGGACAAGGACTTTGCCGGCGTCGACTTTGACCGGATAAGTTCTTAGATCGACGCAGACCGGCGCGCCCCTGGCAGCCCCTGTCTTGTAGTTGAAGCGGCCATTATGCTTCGGGCATTCGATGATATCGTCCATCACCAGCCCGTCCGCCAGATGCACCTTCTCATGCGTGCAAAGCCCGTCGGTGGCGAAATACTCGTCGTCGGGGCTGCGGTAGACGGCGAAGGTGCGGCCGCCATGGTCGAAGCGCATCACGTCCTCTTCGTCTATGTCCCCGGCGTCACAGGCCTCGACCCAGTCGCTCATTTACGCCTCCCCCCAATTCTTGGCGCCCTCGGCATGGGCTTGTCATTCGGCAGCCACAGCAGCGGCAGCGTTATCGTTGTGGAAATCCTCGCAATAGGGCCTCGCCATCGGCGGCAGTTCGCGCTTGATGAAATAATCCTCATTGCGCAGCTGGCGCAGGAAAGCCGGTATCATCTCGCGGTAGCCGGCCAGGATGGACGGCGTCGGCGCCGGCAGATCGTGCTTGATCAGTTCATGCAGCCTGGGCAGCGCATGATAGGGCACCATGGGAAACATGTGATGTTCGACGTGGTAATTCATGTTCCAGTAGATGAAGCGGCTTATCGGGTTCATGTAGACGGTGCGGCTGTTGAGCCGGTGATCGGTGACGTTTTCAGCCAGGCCGCCATGCTGCAGCAGGCCGACCATGACATGATGCCAGGCACCGTAAAGCCTGGGCAGACCGACCAGCATCAGCGGCAGGAACGAGCCCGTGTAGAGCGCCAGCGCAATGGTCGCGGCATAGATTGTCGTCCAGATGCGGGCAATGCGAATTGCCTTCGGCTGTTCCTGGTCGGGAATGAAGGTTCTTTCGGCCGGACTAATGATACCGGCTGCATTGCGAAGCATGTCGCTCATCGCATGCCAGGCGTCGAGAATGCCGACGAAGTTGAGAACGACGCGCAGCAGATCGGGCGGACGCATCACCGATATCTCCGGATCGCGGCCGACGATGATGGTATCGGTATGATGGCGCGTGTGGCTCCAGCGCCAGGTCACCGGGTTGCGCATGATCATGAAGCAGGCGACCTGATAGACCACGTCGTTCATCCACTGCGTCCTGAAAGCGGTGCCGTGGCCACATTCGTGCCAGCGTGAATCGGTGGAGGAGCCGTAGAGGACGCCATAGACGAAGAAGAACGGCACGCACCACCAACTGCCCCAGAACCAGGCGGCGCCGGCGCCGCTGAGGATCATGGCGCCGAGCCAGATGATGGTATCGCGGATCGCCGGGCCGTCGGAGCGCTGCATCAGCTCCTTCATCTGCTTGCGCGGCACGTCGGTGTGATACCACTCGGCCGCCGCCAGCCCGCTCTCGACGGCGAGCTTCGCGTCGCGGCCGATCAGGCTGTAGTCGCGTCGGGACGCCGCTGCGGAGGTCGTGTTCCCGGTTCGGAGTCCAATATCCACCATGGCGGAGGCCTCGATTGTGTTCTGCCACGCTCAAAATAACGCCGAGCCCTGATAGGCTCAATATCACAAAGATAGTTTCTATCATTTTCCATCAGAATGGTGTAAAAGGAGCCGAACAGTAGAGCGAGGCAGCGATGGCGAAACGGCCCACGATCACCGACCTGGCACGCATTTCGGGGGTCAGCGTTGCCACCGTCGACCGGGTGCTGAACAACCGCTTGCCGGTGCGCGAGGAAACCGCGCGCCGCGTCTACGAGGCCGCGACCAGCATCGGCTATCACGCAGCCGGATTGATCAAGCAGCGGATGCGCCATGAATTGCCCGAATACCGGCTCGGGTTCCTGCTGTTGCGGCGGGAGGATGTCTTCTACAGTGAATTTGCCCGCGAGCTTGAACTGGCGGTATCGCAGTCGCCGCGCTTTCGCGGCGTGGCGACCATCGACTTCGCCGCTTCGCTGGCGCCGGACGAGATCGTCGAGCGGATGCGCAAGCTGGCCGCCAAATCCAGGGCCGTCGCCCTGGTCGGGCCTGATCACCCGACGCTGACGGTCGCCGTCGAGGCTCTCAAAGCCAATGGCGTGCCGGTATTCTCCCTGCTTTCCGACTTTGCGTCCGGTATTCGCGAGGGCTATGTCGGCCTGGACAATCGCAAGGTCGGCCGCACCGCTGCCTGGATGATCTCGAAGGCCGCGAAGAGACCTGGCAGGGTCGCCCTCTTCGTCGGCAGCCATCGCTTCCATGGCCATGAGCTTCGCGAGATCGGTTTTCGCTCCTTCTTTCGCGAGCAGGCGCCGGAATTCACTCTCCTCGAGACGTTGGTCAATCTGGAAGCGAACCAGATCACGCATGATGCAATGATCGAGCTTCTGGCCGGCCACCCCGATCTCGCCGGTTGCTATGTCGCCGGTGGCGGCATGGAAGGCGCGATCTCGGCGCTGAGAGAGGCAAAGCCGGCTGAGATGCCGGCGGTCGTCTGCAACGAGATCACGCCCGACTCCCGCGCGGCGCTGGCAGACAATTTCCTGACGATGGTGATCTCAACGCCACTGGCAGCGCTTTGCCGCGAGCTTGTCGGGCTGATGGCGCATGCCATCGAGACCGGCGCTGCGAATGCGCCGGGCCAGACCTTTCTGCCCTTCGACATTTATCTGCCGGAAAACATCTGACGTCGCGGTCATCGGCGGCAGACATGATGTAATCTATCAGAACGCTTTCAGGCCTGGCTTGCGTTAGCGTCCGTCTAAAAGCGCTCGAAATGCCGAAAATCCATTCCTCATAGCGAAATCTCGCTTGACGCCCACGCGAAATGGAATAAATATTTCACCAACTGAGCATTTTGGTTCTTTCGTTCCGGAAGATCTGTTTCAGGCAAATGCCTTCCGGAACTGAAAATGGCAATCGGGAGAGAATTCCCTGCGAGATCGGGGATTCCGGGTAGATCGGTGCAGCCGGACACCAATGTGGAGGAGAGATAAAATGAAAAAACTGCTTTTGGGCGTCGCGTTCGCGGCGCTGATGAGTTCGTCCGCCTTTGCTGCCAAGATCGGCGTGTCGATGGCGTTGTTCGACGACAATTTTCTCACCGTGCTGCGCAATGGCATGATTGAGCAGGCCAAGGGCATGGACGGCGTCGAGCTGCAGGTGGAGGATGCGCAGAACGACGTCGCCAAGCAACTCGACCAGATCAAGAACTTCGCCGCCTCGGGCGTCGACGCCATCATCGTCAACCCGGTCGACACCTCGGCCACCCAGGCGATGTCGGACGCAGCCGCCGCTGCCAAGATTCCACTGGTCTATGTCAATCGCGAGCCGGTCAACGTCGACACGCTGCCCGAAAACCAGGCCTTCGTCGCGTCGAACGAAGCCGATTCCGGCACGCTCGAGACCAAGGAGGTCTGCCGCCTGTTCAAGGAGGCCGGCAAGACTGAAGCCAACGTCTATGTGATCATGGGCGAGCTGTCGAACCAGGCCGCGGTGCAGCGCACCAAGGACATTGACGACGTGATCGCCACGCCGGAGTGCAGTTTCATCAAGATCATCGACAAGCAGACGTCGAACTGGAAGCGCGAAGAAGCGCAGAACCTGATGACCAACTGGCTGTCGACCGGCAAGCCGTTCGACGGCGTCATCGCCAATAATGACGAAAGCGCCATCGGCGCCATCCAGGCGATGAAGGCCGCCAACATCGACATGAAGTCGGTTGTCGTCGGCGGCGTCGACGCTACCCAGGACGCGCTTGCGGCGATGCAGGCGGGCGACCTCGATGCGACGGTATTCCAGGACGCAGCCGGCCAGGGCGCCGGCGCGCTTGACGCAGCGCTCAAGCTGGCGAAGGGCGAGAAGGTCGAGCACAAGGTCTACATCCCGTTCCAGCTGGTCACGCCGGCAAACATCGACAAGTTCCTGAAGAAGAACTGAGGCGGACCTGTCCGATACGGAGCGGCGCGCCAAAGTAAGACAGCGCCGCTCCGCTTTTTCCCTCTCGGCCTGAACAGCGCCGAGTGGAGACCGTGGCTGACGGAGGAAGCACGATTGGCACAGACATCTCACGGCGTCGGCGGGCTCAGCTATGATGCGAAGCGGCGCGCATGGCCGGCCGAATTCAACGTCTTCCTGGCGCTTGTCATCCTGGTCGGCGCTTTCGAACTGATCGGCCGGGTTTTCCTTGGCGACAGCTTCCTGTTCAATACCCGCGACAATATCGACGCAATCTTCAACGAGGCGCGCCTGCAGATCATTATCCTGCAGGTGTCGATCGTCGGCATCATCGCTATCGGCGTGACGCAGGTGATCATTACCGGCGGCATCGATCTGTCCTCGGGTTCGATTGTCGGCGCCACGGCGATGATCGCCATGAGCTTCGCCCAGGTGGCGACGGTCAACGGCAACCCGAACCCCAAGGCAATGTTCATCGCCCAGGGCTGGACCGACCTGCCGGTGATCGTGCCGGTGCTGGTCGCGATCGGCTGCGGCCTGCTGGCCGGCCTGGTCAACGGTGCATTGATCGCCTACACGCGCATTCCGCCGTTCATCGCCACGCTCGGCATGATGGTCACCGCGCGCGGCATCGCCAAATGGTGGTCGAAGGGGCAGCCGATCTCGTTTCCGACCGAGAGTTTCGCCTCCATCGGCAAGGGGCTGATGCCGGTCATCATTTTCATATCACTCGCGGTGCTGTTCCAGCTGATCCTGAGCTACACCAAATATGGCAAGCACTGCTATGCAATCGGCTCCAATGAGGACGCCGCGCGCATGTCCGGCATCAACATCGCCAATCACAAGATCCTCGTCTACGTCATTGCCGGCGTCCTCGCCGCGCTCGCCGCCGTGGTGCTGAGCTCGAAAAATCTCACCGCCCAGGCCGGCATGGGTGTAATGTACGAGCTCGACGCGATCGCCATGGCAGTTATCGGCGGCGTGTCGCTGTCGGGCGGTCGCGGCTCGATTATCGGGACAGTGATCGGCTCGCTGATCTTCGGCGTCATCATCTCCGGCTTCACCTTTCTGCGCCTCGACGCCTATTATCAGGAGATGGTCAAGGGCGTGATCATCGTCGGCGCAGTCGTACTCGACCAGTGGCGCCAACGCCTGCGGGCAATGAGGGCTTGATCATGTCGGACATCGTCCTGAAGACCGAAAACCTGACCAAGTATTATGGCGGCGTCCATGCGCTGGAAGGTGCCAACTTCGAGCTGCGCAAGGGCGAGCATGTCGCCATCATGGGCGACAACGGTGCCGGCAAATCGACCTTCGTGCGCCAGATTACCGGCGTAGAGCAGCGCACCAGCGGCAGGATGTGGTTCGACGGCAAGGAAGTGAATTTCGCCGGACCTATCGAAGCCCGCGAGGCGGGCATCGAGACGGTGTTCCAGAACCTGGCGCTCGCCGACGACCTCGACGTACCGTCGAACCTATTCCTCGGCCGCGAGCGAGTGCTGTTCAATCTCGGACCCTTCTCGATCCTCGATCGCAAATTCATGCGCAAGGCGACCGAGGCAGCCTTGGTCCGCACCGCAGTCAAGATTCCCAATCTTTCCAACACCATCCGCCATATGTCGGGTGGCCAGCGCCAGTGCGTAGCGATCGCCAGAACCGCGACCTTTGCTTCCAAGCTCATCATCATGGATGAGCCGACGGCGGCACTCGGAGTGCAGGAGACGATGCAGGTCGAAAACATCATCCGCACGCTGAAGGAGAATGGCGAACCGCTGATCCTGATCTCTCACAACATGCGCCAGGTGTTCGATCTGGTCGACCGTATCGTCGTTTTCCGGCGCGGCCGCATCGTCGCCAATTTGCGCAAGCAGGACACCGACGGCAACGATATCGTCTCCTACATCACCGGTGCCAAGACCGGGCAGGCAGAACTTGCGGCGTAACGGCCAACACCGAGCCACAGGCGCTGACACGCCCTCCCTTTCGAACCATCCTCAAAGGAAAATTCTTCATGCCTCTTCGCTTTGCTCTTCTCGGTGCCGGCCGTATCGGCAAGGTCCATGCTCGCGCCGTTGGTTCCAATCCGCAGGCCAGACTGGTTGCGGTTGCCGACGCCTTCGAGAAGGCGGCGACCGATCTGGCCTCAGCCTATGGCGCCGAAGTGCGCAGCATCGATGCCATCGAGAAGGCCGGCGATATCGATGCGGTCGTCATCTGCACGCCGACCGACACCCATGCCGATCTGATTGAACGCTTCGCCAAAGCGGGCAAGGCGATTTTCTGCGAGAAGCCGATCGACCTCGACGCCGGCAGGGTGGAACAATGCCTGGCCGTCGTCGACAAGGCCGGCGCGACCCTGATGGTCGGGTTCAACCGCCGCTTCGATCCGCATTTTGCCGCCGTGCGCAAGGCGATCGACGACGGCGCCATCGGCACTGTCGAGATGGTGACCATCACCTCGCGCGATCCCGGTCCTCCGCCGCTCGACTATATCGGCCGCTCGGGCGGCATTTTCCGCGACATGACCATTCATGATTTCGACATGGCGCGCTTCCTGCTCGGCGAGGAGCCGGTGGCGGTCAGCGCGCACGCTTCGGTGCTGGTCGACAAAAAGATCGGCGAGGCCGGCGACTTCGACAGCGTCAGCGTCATCCTCGAAACTGCCTCCGGCAAGCAATGCGTCATCTCCAACTCGCGCCGCGCCACCTATGGCTACGACCAACGCATCGAGGTGCATGGCTCGAAAGGCATGATTGCGGCCGAGAATCAGCGGCCGGTGTCGATCGAACTGGCCAATGAAAAGGGCTATACGCGGCCGCCGCTGCACGATTTCTTCATGACCCGTTATCTCGACGCATATGCCAACGAGATCACTGCTTTCATCGCGGCAGCGACGTCAGGCAAGAAGGCGGCGCCGAGCGGCAAGGATGGGCTGGTGGCGCTCAGGCTGGCAGATGCGGCGCTGAAATCGGCCAAGGAAGGCAAGACCGTCCGCCTCGACAAAACAATCTGACTATCAAGCACAGGAGCAAGGCGATGAACGGTTCAGCCGGTCGCAATTCCGAAACACGCGCCATCGTCACCGGCGGCGCACAAGGCATCGGCTTTGCCGTCGCCGAAGCGCTGGCCGATGAGGGCTGCCAGGCGCTGGCGCTGATCGGCCGCTCGCAGGAGAAGGGCGACAAGGCTGTCGCCATCCTCAAAGAGGCAGGCGTCGATGCCATCTTCATCAGCGCCGACGTCTCAGAGGTGGCCGACTGCAAGCGCGCCATCCAAACCGCGATTGGCCATTTCGGCACCATCAACGCGCTGGTCAACGCCGCCGCCACCTCGGCCCGCGGCTCGCTGGTCGAGACCTCCGAGGATCTGTTCGACCAGATATTTCAGACCAATGTGCGCGGCCCGTTCTTTCTGATGCAGGGCGTGGTGACGCATTTGCTGGCGTGCCAGGCACCGGGCTCGATGGTCAACGTGCTGTCAATGTCGGCGCATTGCGGCCAGTCGTTCCTGGCACCCTATTCGTCGAGCAAGGGAGCGCTGGCGACGCTGACCAAGAATGTCGCCAATGCCTATCGCGGCAATCGCATCCGCTGCAATGCGGTGCTGCCTGGCTGGATGGATACCGAGGGCGAGGCGATCGTGCAGAAGAAATGGCACGACGCGCCGGACGACTGGCTGGAGAAGGCCGAGGCCGCGCAGCCGATGGGCCAATTGGTGAAGCCGGCGCAGCTTGCCCGACTGATCAGCTACATGATCAGCCCGCAGTCCGGCGTCATGACCGGGTCGCTTGTCGACTACGATCAGAACATCGCAGGGTCGTCGCCGGAATAGGATCGGCCGAGTAGCATCACGTTCAGAAGCAGCTCGGCCATGCGTCGGCCGAGATACCCGGAATATCAACGCGGGCGTGATCGGTTCCGACCAAACTCACCGGGAAGGGGCTCTGAAACCCTCTCCTTCCCTGTTGCCGCTACATCGCCATTCCCATATAGTCACGATAGTCAGAATGGTCATGGGAGGCCGAAATGCCGTCTGCGCCCAGAGAGGATACCAACTGGACGGTCGCCGGGGCAAAGGCCCGGCTCTCGGAGGTTATCGAGCGCGCGCAGTCTTCGCCGCAGACGATCACCAGAAACGGCAAACCAAGCGTGGTTGTCGTCTCGGCCGAGGAATGGCAGCGAAAGACCGCGCGCAAGGGTACGCTTGCGGAGTTCCTGCTGGAGTCGCCGCTGCGCGGCGCCGATCTCGACCTTGAGCGTCAGCGAGACGAACCGCGTGATCTGCCGCTGTGAGGCTACTGCTCGATACGAATATCCTGTCCGAGGTTACAAGGCCGACGCCGGACGCACGCGTTCTGGAGTGGCTGGACGGGCTTGATGAAGACCGCTCATTCATTAGCGTCGTGTCGATCGCGGAGATCCGGCGCGGCGTCGCCCTCATGGATGAAGGGCGGAAACGCGAGGCACTGGCCGAATGGCTCGCGCGGGACCTGCCGCAGCGCTTCGAGCAGAGGGTTCTTCCGGTGGACGAACCGGTTGCCTTGGCGTGGGGCGACCTGATGGGCCTTGCGAAGCGCCGCGGTCGCGGTCTGTCGTCGATGAACGGCCTGATTGCAGCCACGGCGATTGCGCAGGAGCTCACCTTGGCAACGCACAATATGAAGGATTTCGAAGGTTTTGGAATTGAACTCGTCGATCCCTGGACTGCATGACCGCTCGGAACTGCATGTTCAGCCTCGTAAGCGACCGATGTGCCCTCGTCACAAGAGAACGTCTCGATGCACCCAGTACTGGATAACGATAAGCGGTCACCCTGGTGTCGGCGTCACCGCCCGCTCGGAGGTCGATGCCCTCAAGCTTTTCTCGCTTGTCTTCGGGTCCGTCGAGAAGGTTGTCAGCATCGAGATCATCAAGGACATGAACGATCTCGACCAGAACCACGTCGTGCCCAATCTGGGGGCGGCCAACTGGTTTCGCCGGGGCATCTGGTATCCCCAGGGACAGGAGTACATTTCAGACTGACACTGGTTTCTCGGCTCGCGACAGGTCTGAGTTGCGTGTGCTCACACATCGCATTGCCTTCGCGATTAGCGAAACGCCCATCACTTCGTCATCCACGGGCGGAGCAAGGAGCGTAGCGACGCAGCGCAGACCCGAGGATCCACGCCGCGACTTCAACCCGTTGCCGCGGTGCAGAATTCCGCTCCGCTGCGGTCTTCGGCTAGGTTCACGGAATGGATCCCAGGGTCTCCGCGACGGAGCTTCGCTCCTGCCCTACGATGACGAAGTTCGGGGGCTTCGGCCAATCGCGAATGGGCTGCAGTAGACCTCCTCATCGGGCACGTGACAAGCGCCTCCACATCGACTATATCAGCCCTCATGATCAACCTGACCGCCACCTATTGGTACTTTATGAGCTCGCTGGCGGCGGGAGGATTGCGCTCGATCTGAAGATTGCAGCAACAACATCCGAACAGCCGCCAGACCTGGCGGCTTTTTTGTTTCAGCCGGCAGGTCTCCCAATCAGGAGCAGAATGCCGTGTTGACGACCACAGACGATCTTCGGGTCAAAGAAATAAGGGAATTGAGCACGCCGGACGAGGTGATGCGGGAGATACCGCGCACGTTGACTGCGACGCGCACCGTTGCCGCGTCACGCAACGCGATCCACGCCGTGCTGACCGGCACCGACGATCGGCTGGTGGTCGTCGTCGGCCCTTGTTCGATCCACGATCCGGCCGCTGCCGTAGACTATGCCAGCCGCTTGGCATCGCTGCGTGAAAACCTGTCGGATCGGCTGGAGATCGTGATGCGCGTCTATTTCGAGAAACCGCGCACGACGGTCGGCTGGAAGGGCCTGATCAACGATCCCGACCTCGACGGCAGCTTCAACATCGACAAGGGGCTGCGGATGGCCCGCAACGTGCTCGCCGCCGTCAACAATCTCGGTCTGCCGGCGGCGACCGAATTCCTCGACATGGCCACTCCGCAATATATCGCCGACCTCGTCGCCTGGGGCGCGATCGGCGCGCGCACGACGGAGAGCCAGATCCACCGCGAACTCGCATCAGGCCTGTCCTGCCCGGTCGGCTTCAAGAACGGCACCGACGGCAATTTGCGGATCGCGGCCGAGGCCGTGAAATCCGCCGCCCAGCCGCATCATTTCATGGCGGTGACGAAGGGCGGGCGCAGCGCCATCGCGACGACCACCGGCAACGAGGACTGCCACGTCATCCTGCGCGGCGGTATTGTGCCGAATTATGACGCGGCCAGCATTGCTGCTGCCGGCGCGGAACTCGGCCGGATCGGCGTGGCGCCGCGGCTGATGATCGATGTCAGCCACGCCAACAGCAGCAAGAAGCCGGAAAACCAGCCAGGGGTGGCGGCCGACGTGGCTGGCCAGGTCGCGGCAGGCGACGAACGCATTATCGGCGTCATGATAGAGAGCAATCTGGTCGCCGGCCGGCAGGACGTCATGCCCGGCAAGCCGCTCGTCTATGGCCAGAGCATCACCGATGGCTGCATCGACTGGGCAGCCACCGAGACGGTGCTATACGGCCTTGCCGACGCCGTCGAGCGGCGCCGGTCAGCACGACGCGCCATGATCGCCGGCCGTCCGGGAGCCGCCTGAGGCAGCCAATGCCCCTTCTCCCTTGTTGTGGGAGAAGGGGAACCGGCGCCCAGCAATTACCGCACCGCGATCCAGCGCTGTTCCGCGAACGAGCGCGCCATCGCGTGCACGGTGCGCTCGATCTCCAGGCCTTCGTCGAAGTCGATGATCCGCGCCGGCTTGCCGGCAAGCCGCGTCAACAGTTCCCGGCATTCGATAATCTTGAGGTCATTAAAGCCAAGGCCGTGGCCGGGCGCCGGCAGGAAGGCATCGTAAGGCCTATGGTGCGGGGCCACCAGGATGGTGCGATAGCCTTGCTCGGTCGGCCGGTCGGCTGTCAGATAGAGTTGGAACTCATTCATCCGCTCCTGGTCGTACAGGATCGAGCCCTTCGAACCAAAAATCTGGATGGCGATCCGGCCCTTGCGGCCCCAGGCCGAACGGTTGACCAGCAACGTGCCCGCAATGCCGTTTTCGAGATGCATCAGGATGCTGGCGATGTCGTAAGTCTCGACCGCGCGGCGCCCGCCCGAGGCGACGCGGCGGTCGGCATAGGGTTTGGCCATGTCGCACATGACGCGGGCAACGCGACCGAACAGCACGGCGATGAGCGACAGCGGATGTACGGCGAAATCGTCGAGCGCGCCGTAACCGGACGCCGCCTCGTGCTTCCAGAAGAACAGCGCCTCCGGATCGGCCATGAAGTCCTCGTCCATCTCGATACGCAGATGGTTAACCTCGCCGATGATCTTCTCGTCGAGCAGCGCGCCGATATGGCGGATCGCTGGGTTCTGAATATAGTTATAGCCAAGCGCGGCCACCTTGCCGGACTTTTGGGCCGCCGCAGCCATTGCTTGCGCCTCCGCAAAACTTGGCGCCATCGGTTTTTCACACCACAGATGCTTGCCGGCTTCGAGGATGGCGATGGCCATTTCCGGGTGGAACTGGTTCGGCGTGGTCAGCGAGATGACATCGACATCTGGATCATCGACCACCGCACGCCAGTCGCCGGATGCCTTGGCGAAGCCGAATTCGCTGGCGCGGCGTTTGGCAAGGTCCTCGTTGACCTCGCCCAGATGGACCAGCCTTGGCTTGTCGACATCGGGAAAGACGGTGCCGACCGCGTTCCAGGCAATGGCGTGGCACTTGCCCATGAAGCCCGTGCCGATAAGACCTACCCTGACCATCTGCCTTGCCTCCCTGTGTGCAAACTTATGTGGATGAATTAGTCCATTTTGTTTGCAAATGGAACGCTTGCCTCATTTTTTATGGTGTTCTTGCACGGGCCCGCTATGATGGGGCACAGAGGGAACTAACGATGAGCCTGGGCGGAGCGACGATGGACGAACGGGTGCCTCGCGATTTCGAAACGCTGCGGACGACGATCCTGGAGCGGCGTCAGAGTCTGCCGAAACGTATCGCCCAGATCGCCGCCTATGCGCTCGACAACCCCGACGATATAGCCTTCGGCACCGCTGCCAGCATCGCCGCCTCCGCCGGTGTCCAGCCTTCGACCCTGATCCGCTTTGCCCAGCAGCTTGGCTTTGATGGTTTCACCAGCCTGCAGCTGGTGTTTCGCGAGCGCCTGCGCGAGCGCAACTCATCCTACGATGAAAGGCTGGCGGCATTGCGCGCCAAGGCCGAGGAAGGCGCCGGCCACCGCGCGATTTTCGACGGTTTTGTCGCCGCAGCCAGCACCTCGCTCAACGACATTTCGCGCACGCTGAATGAAGACCATTTCGAAGATGCGATCGCCGTGCTGGCCAAGGCGGAAACCATTTATGTGCTGGCCAAGCGGCGCTCCTACCCGGTCGCCTCCTACATCGCCTATGCACTGGGTAAGCTCAAGATCCGTAATCAACTGATCGAATCGGCCGCCGGGCTCAATGCAGAGATGATCGGCTTTGCCTCTCCAAGGGACGCTGTCATCGCCATCAGCTTTTCACCCTATGCCCCGGCCACCATCGAAGAGGCGCGCGTCATTTCGGAGCAAGGCGTGCCGATCGTGGCGATTACTGACAGCTCCTTTTCGCCGCTCGCCCAGTTCGCCAGGGTCTGGTTCGAGGTCGCCGAAGCCGATTTCGCCGGCTTCCGCTCGCTGTCGGCGACGATGGCTTTGGCCATGGCGCTGACCGTGGCAGTCGGCGAGAAGCGGCGCGACAGCGGCAAGAAGCGCACGCCTTAGATCACCTCTATTGCCGTTTCGCCTCCTGTCAAAAGCCGCGCTGCGTCGCGGGCGGGCGGCGATCCGAACTGGCGGGCATACTCCCGGCTGAACTGGGAAGCACTCTCATAGCCGACAGCGAAGGCGACACGCGCCACGTTGCCCGGCTGGGCAATCAGCAAATGGCGGGCTTCCAGCAAGCGGATTTGCTTTTGATACTGGATTGGGCTCATGGCCGTCGCCGCCTTGAAGTGACGATAAAACGCAGCGCTGCTCATATGGGCGATTTCGGCCAGATCGCCGACCCGGACCGGATGACGGGAATGCGAACGGATCCAGGCGATCGCCTGGCCAATCCGGGACAGATGGCCATCGGCATGCGCAAGTTCACGAAGCTTTCCGCCTTGTCGGCCTTGCAGGAGCCGAAACAGCATCTCCCGCTCGAGCATGGTCGCGAGCACGGGAATCTCCGCTGGCCGGTCAAGCAGCCGCAGCATTCGACGCAACGCGTCGAGCAGGTCGTCATCAACGGGAGAGGTGGAGAAGAAACTGTCGCCGCCGAGGGCTGGCGCGTGCTCGACGAGGAGCGCGGCGACGGCTTGCAGGTCAAGGGTCAAGCCAATGGCCAGATAAGGACGTGCCGCGCTCGCTTCGACTATCTGGCTGATGGTGGGCGTCTCGACAGTGTAGATGAAATAGCTGGCCGGCTTGTAACGAAGAGCCCGATCGCCGATCAGAACCGTTTTCGCGCCCTGCAATACGAATAAGATCCCCGACCCCCACACCCCTGGCAATGGCGGCGTGGCAACTTCGCTGCGGCCGATCGAAACGCGGGGAACCGCCGTTCTTGTTCGTCGCCCGCGCGCATGGCGGCCGGCGATCTCGATCAACTCCTGCAGCGCCTCGCTCATTGCGCCAGCATCGCGCATTCGCACCGGCCGCGCAACAGCGTGAGAGGATTAGGCAAGAGCCTGAGAATTTCCGGCGCGCGGCGCCCGCTGCCTCGCGCCATTTGTGGTCTTCCACAAGAAAAATGGAGACACCGAAATGACGACTTCGAAGACCGCGCTGGTGACCGGCGCCAACAAGGGTATAGGCCGCGAAATCGCCCGGCGACTGGCGACCATGGGCTTCAAGGTCTGGCTCGGCGCCAGGAGCGCCGAACGCGGCATGGCGGCGGCGCAGGCATTGCGCGCGGAAGGCCTCGACGCAGAGTGGCTTGAACTCGACGTCACGCGGGATGACAGTGTTGCGGCGGCAGCCAAGGCACTCGGGCAGGCCAGCCCCTGCCTCGACGTGCTGGTGAACAACGCCGGCGTCGCCATCAATTACGACCTGCCGCCGAGCCAGCAGCGGATCGCCGACATCCAGGCCACCTACGACGTCAATGTCTTCGGCCCGATCCGCGTGACCCAGGCATTCCTGCCGCTGCTGCTGGCAGCACCTGCTGCCCGGATGGTGATGGTGAGCAGCTCCACCGGGTCCATCGGCCGGGCGCTCGATCCCGCCACTGCGAACCACGCAGTCAACATGATGGGCTACGGCAGCTCCAAGACAGCCTTGAACGCCATCACCGTGGCTTTCGCCAGGGAACTCGCGCCCCAAGGCATCAAGGTCAACGCCGCGGCGCCCGGCTACACCGCCACCGATCTCAACGGGTATAAAGGTCACCGCACGGTGCAGCAGGCGGCCGAAATCGTCATTCACCTGGCGACCTTGGACGCCGATGGCCCGACCGCCGGGTACTTCAACGATGATGGCCCGCTTCCTTGGTAAATCAGCTGGTTTCAGTGGTAGACCCTTGACGTTCGTCTGACCTCAAAGTTTCTGAACGCGCGAGCCTTGCACAGCACTTTTCAGCCTTGGGAATGCTCGTTCCATATTGACTATGGATTGGAATTATTATTTCATATTGCCGGCGCCACGCTGCCGCTCGCGCGTGTTACCCAAGACAACAAGCCGATGGGAGGTTCGAATGGGCGAAGCCGTGGAAGCGAGACATGCGCCGCTCGACATCATCACGATCGGCCGCGCTTCCGTCGATCTCTATGGTCAGCAGATCGGCTCGCGCCTCGAGGACATTACTTCCTTTGCCAAGTCGGTCGGCGGCTGTCCGGCCAACATCGCGGTCGGTACTGCCAGGCTCGGCCTGCGCTCGGCGCTGCTCACCCGCGTCGGCAATGAGCAGATGGGCCGCTTCATCCGCGAGCAGCTGACCCGCGAGGGCGTTTCGGTCCAAGGCCTCAAGACCGACCCAGAGCGGCTGACCGCCCTGGTGCTGCTGTCGGTCGAGGATGAAGGCGTCTCGCCGATGATCTTCTATCGCAGCGATTGCGCCGACATGGCGCTTTCGGAAGACGACATCGATGAGGCGTTCATCGCTTCGGCACGCGCCGTCGTCGTCACCGGCACGCATTTTTCGCGGCCCAACAGCGACGCCGCCCAGCGCAAGGCGATCCGTGTCATGAAAGCCAAGGGCGGCAAGGTGGTGTTCGACATCGACTACCGCCCCAACCTATGGGGCCTCGCCGGCCACGCCGAAGGCTTCGAGCGCTATGTGAAATCCGACCGCGTCTCGGCACAGTTGAAGACGGTGCTGCCCGATTGCGATCTCATCGTCGGCACCGAAGAGGAAATCATGATCGCCTCCGGCGCAGACGATTGCCTGAGTGCGCTGAAAACCATCCGCTCGCTGTCGGCGGCAACCATCGTGCTGAAACGCGGCGCCATGGGTTGCATCGTCTATGACGGGCCGATCAGTGACGACCTCGAGGACGGTGTCGTCGGCAAGGGGTTTCCGATCGAGGTCTACAATGTGCTCGGCGCCGGCGACGCCTTCATGTCGGGCTTCCTGCGCGGCTGGCTCGGCGAGGAAAGCCTGGCGACGGCGGCGACCTGGGCCAATGCCTGCGGCGCCTTTGCCGTATCGCGGCTGCTCTGCGCGCCGGAATACCCGACCTTCGAGGAATTGCAGTTCTTCCTGAAAAACGGCAGCAAGCACCTGGCGCTGCGCAAGGACGAGGCGATCAACCACATCCATTGGGCGACCACGCGCCGGCGCGACATCCCCTCGCTGATGGCGTTCGCCTGCGACCACCGCGTCCAGCTCGAGGATGTCGCGGCAAAAGCCGGCGCCGATCCGTCGCGAATCCCAGCTTTCAAGGTGCTGACGGTCAAGGCTGCGGCCAAGGCCGCGGCCGGCCGCGGCGGCTATGGCATGCTGCTCGACGAAAAATACGGACGCGAGGCGATGTTCGAATTCGCCCACCATTCCTTCGCCTGGCTCGGCCGGCCGGTCGAGCTGCCGGGTTCGCGGCCGCTTCGCTTCGAGTTCTCGCAGGACATAGGTTCGCAACTGACCGAATGGCCGGTCGACCACTGCATCAAGTGCCTGTGCTTCTATCATCCCGATGATCCGGCGGAGCTGAAAGCCGAACAGCAGCAGAAGCTGCGCGCTTTGTTCGAGGCCGCGCGGAAAGTGGGCAGAGAACTTCTGGTCGAGATCATCGCCGGCAAGCACGGCAAGCTCGACGACATGACCATCCCGCGCGCGCTCGAGGAACTCTACGCACTCGGCATCAAGCCCGACTGGTGGAAGCTCGAGCCGCAGGCATCGGCCGGCGCATGGGCAAAGATCGAGGCGGTGATCGTGAAGCACGATCCGTGGTGCCGCGGGATTGTGCTGCTCGGTTTGGAAGCGCCGCAGGACGAACTGGAAGCGGCCTTCGCCGCGACCGCCAAGGCGCCCATCGTCAAGGGCTTTGCAGTCGGCCGCACTATCTTCATCAACGCGGCCGAACAATGGCTTGCCGGCAAGATGTCGGACGATGAAGCGGTTGCCGACATGGCAGCTCGCTTCGAGCGACTGACCGAGGCATGGCTTGCGGCGCGCGGCCGCAAAGCAGCATAAGAAGGCGCGGCATAAGGACTGCGGAGGAACCGACATGACCAAGACAATCCGCCTGACGATGGCGCAGGCGCTGACCCGCTTTCTTGCCCGGCAGATGACCGAGGTGGAGGGGAAGAAAGTGCCGATCTTCGGCGGCGTCTGGGCGATCTTCGGCCACGGCAATGTCGCCGGCGTCGGCGAGGCGCTCTACCAGGTTCGCGACGAGCTGCCGACCTTCCGTGCCCATAACGAGCAGGCAATGGCACATGCAGCGATCGCCTACGCCAAGGCCAATTTCCGCCGCCGCTTCATGGCGGCGACAAGTTCGATCGGCCCCGGTGCGCTCAACATGGTGACGGCGGCTGCACTTGCGCACGTAAACAGGTTGCCTGTCCTGTTTCTCCCCGGCGACATCTTCGCCAATCGCATTCCCGACCCAGTGCTGCAGCAGGCCGAGGATTTTTCCGACGGCACGGCGACGGTCAATGACTGCCTCCGGCCGGTGTCGCGCTATTTCGACCGCATCACGCGGCCTGAGCAGATCATGCCGGCGCTCAACCGCGCCATGCAGGTGCTGACTGATCCCGCCGAATGCGGCCCGGTGACCCTGGCGCTGTGCCAGGATGTACAGGCCGAGGCCTATGACTACCCCGAGAGCTTCTTTGCCGAGCGACTCTGGACCCAGCGCCGGCTGCGCCCGGACCGCCAAGAGCTAGCAGCTGCAGTGACCGCGCTGAAGAGCGCGAAGAAGCCATTGGTGATTGCGGGCGGTGGCGTACTCTATTCGCAGGCGTCCGAGGAACTGGCAAAACTGGTGCAAGGCGCCGGCATTCCGGTTTGTGAGACGCAAGGCGGCAAATCCTCGCTCCCCGACGATCATCCGTTGAACATGGGCGCGGTCGGCGTCACCGGCACTTCGGCGGCCAACGGGCTGGCCGAAGAGGCGGACGTCGTGCTTGCCGTCGGCACCAGACTGCAGGATTTCACCACCGGCTCCTGGGCATTGTTCAAGCATGCCGGCAGGACCATCATCGGGCTCAACGTGCAGCCCTTTGACGCCGGAAAGCACCAGGCGCTGCCGCTGGTCGCCGATGCGGCGGAAGGGCTCGCCGAATTGGCTGCCGCGCTGAAAGGCTGGAAAGCCCCTTCAGGCTGGACCGACAATGCGATCACGGGCAAGAAGGACTGGCAGGCGGATGCCGGCAAAGTGACGACGTCAACCAATGCCGCCTATCCATCCGACGCGCAGGTGATCGGCGCCGTACAGCGCGCCATGGGCTCCGGCGTGATACTGCTCCATGCCGCCGGCGGCTTGCCCGGCGAATTGCACAAGCTATGGCAGGCGGGCGCGCCCGGCTCCTACCACGCAGAATACGGCTTCTCGACAATGGGCTATGAAATCGCCGGCGGGCTTGGCGTCAAGATGGCCAAGCCGGACGAAGAGGTAGTCGTGATGATCGGCGACGGCTCCTACCTGATGCTCAATTCCGAGATCGCGACGTCGGTGATGCTTGGGCTCAAGCTGACCATCGTGCTGCTCGACAACCGCGGCTATGGCTGCATCAACCGGTTGCAGGTCGCGACCGGCGGCGCCAACTTCAACAATCTGTTGAAGGACGCTCGTCACGAGACCTTGCCCGAGATCGACTTCGCCGCGCATGCTGCGAGCATGGGTGCGATTGCCGAAAAAGTCGCGTCGATCGCCGGGCTGGAAACTGCGCTGGCGCAAGCGAAGAAGAATACGCGAACGACCGTGCTGGTCATCGACACCGACCCACTGGTTTCGACCGAGGCCGGTGGAAGCTGGTGGGATGTCGCAGTGCCGGAAGTCTCGGCACGGCCGCAAGTGAATGCGGCGCGCAAGAAATATGAGGAAGCGCTGAGCGGGCGGCGATTTTAGCGCCCGCCAACGCCTCGAATGTCAGAAACTGGAGTGACGACTTGAAAGCCAAACTGGGCATGTCCCCCATTGCATGGTGGAACGACGATCTTGCGGAAATCAGCGATGATGTGTCGCTGGAGGAATGCCTGCGCCAGTCGCGTTCGGCCGGCTTTACCGGCATGGAAATGGGCCGCCGCTTTCCCAACGATCCGAAAATCATGCTGCCGATCCTCAGGCAGGCCGACGTGACGCTTTGCGGCGGCTGGTTTTCGGGAACGCTGGTCGACGAAGACATGGCGAAAAACAAGGATCGCATCCAGCCGATGATCGATCTGTTCAAGGCGGTGAATGCGCCCTGCATCGTCTATGGTGAAGTCGGCCGCTCCATCCAGGGCGACCGCTCGAAACCGCTTGCCAGCAAGCCCAGGCTTTCGGACGAGGAGATGAAAGCCTATGCGAAGCGGCTCACGCAGTTCGGGGAATGGTGTGCCGAACAAGGCATGCCGCTCTCCTATCATCATCATATGGCCGCAGTAGTGGAGACCGAGCCAGAGCTCGACGCCTTCATGCGCTATTCGGGAGAAGGCATTCCATTGCTGCTCGACGCGGGTCACCTGGCCTTTGCCGGCGGCGATGTGCTGCGCGCGATAGACAACCACCACCGGCGCATCAACCACGTGCATGTGAAAGACGTGCGCATGGAGGTGATCGCGGGACTGGATCGCGAGAAGCAATCCTTCCTCGATGCGGTGGCACTTGGCGCATTCACCGTGCCGGGAGATGGTTCGCTGGATTTTGGCGCCATCGTCCAGAGGCTAGCTGACCATGGCTATGAAGGCTGGTTCGTGGTCGAGGCCGAGCAGGATCCGAAGAAGAACCCGCCGCTCAAGATGGCGCAGGTCGGCTACAAGGAATTGATGCGGGTGATGATGGCGGCGGGCTACACGGTGGAGACACAGGGCTTTCCCAATGCTTGAGGCTCGCGAGGAAGGGCTGATCCGATGCCCGGGGGTGATCCGATGAAAGACTCCGAGCACCCGTTTTTCCGGCCGCTGTGGCGGCGCGTTGCCGTTGTCGCGGTCTGCCTGGTCTGGTCGGTGATCGAATTCGCTACCGGCACACCGTTCTGGGGCGTGATCGCGCTCGGCTTCGCCGGCTATGCCGTCTGGCAATTCTTCTATCTCTACAAGCCGGCTGACGAGGACAAGCCATCGGCGGACGCCAAACCGAAGGAATGACCATGTCTAAGCTGCTCGTCAAAGCCAATAAGGGCCACGGCCGCGTCGCCCATGTGACGCCGCAGAGCGCCGGCTGGACCTATGTCGGCTTCGATCTGCACCGGCTGCGGCCCGGCGAGAGCGCTTCCGGGCAAACCGCGGATCGTGAGGTCTGCCTTGTGTTCGTCACCGGCAAGGGTAAGGCCAAGGCCGGCGGCAAGGAACTCGGCCTGCTCGGCGAGCGCATGTCGCCCTTCGAAGGCAAGCCGTGGTCGGTCTATGTGCCGCAGGGGTCGGAGTGGTCGGTGAGCGCCGATACCGATCTCGAACTTGCCGTCTGTTCGGCGCCAGGACTGGGCGGCGGTCTGCCGGTCCGTGTCATCGGACCTGACGATCTCGGCCAGGAGGTTCGCGGCAAAGGCACCAACACGCGCTACGTCACCAACATCCTGCCGGAAGGCAAGCCGGCCGATTCCCTGCTGGTGGTCGAGGTCATCACGCCCGGCGGCCACACATCGAGCTATCCGCCGCACAAGCACGACCAGGACAATCTGCCGGCTGAATCCTATCTCGAGGAAACCTATTATCACCGCCTCAACCCGCCACAGGGCTTTGCTTTCCAGCGCGTCTACACCGATGCCGACGAGAGCGGTGCTCGTTCGCTCGACGAGGCGATGGCGGTCGAGGACGGCGACGTCGTGCTGGTACCCAGGGGTTATCACCCCTGCGCCGCCTGCCACGGCTATGATCTCTATTACCTCAACGTCATGGCCGGACCGAAGCGGACGTGGAAATTCCACGACGCGCCCGAGCATGAATGGCTGATGAAGGCCTAACCACTTCCCCTTCGCCCCAACGCTGGTCCAAGCGAAAAATCGTCGGCTAACGACCCGGCCGTGTGGTTTTGTTACCGAAAACGCCGCAAAGCTTCGTCAATTCGTCATGGAAATCACCTATGGCAGCGGGGCTGACGAGGACTTTCGATGCGCTACGCTATCTATTTCACCCCCCGACAGGACGAACCGCTGGCACGGATCGCCGCCAACTGGCTCGGTCGCGACCCATTCGGTGCCGCCACAAAGCCGGTCGAGGCTGCGGGCGAGTTGTCGGCGGCAGAAGTTGCCTTCCATACCGCCTCGGCGCGCCGCTATGGCTTTCATGCGACGCTGAAGGCGCCTTTCCGCTTGGCTTCCAACGAGACGGAAGCCTCGCTTCGCGCAGCACTCGACGATTTTGCCGAGGCGACGCCGGTGGTGACCATCCCGCGCCTGATCGTCAGCCAGATCGACGGCTTTTTCGCGCTGGTGCCGGAAGCGCCGCTGCCGGCGCTCAACCGCTTCGCCGACGACGTGGTGCACGACTTCGACCGCTTTCGCGCGCCGTTAACCGAAGCCGAGATCGAGCGGCGCAGCCCCGATTCGCTGAAGCCCGACGAGTTCCGCAATCTCTGCCAGTGGGGCTACCCCTATGTCTTCGAGACGTTTCGCTTCCATATGACGCTGTCCGGCCGGGTCTCGTCACAGGAAAGTCCTCGTCTTCGCCTAGCAATCGACAGCCTGTTTGCGGACGTGCTGCAACGGCCGGTGCCGGTGGACGCGCTGACGCTGTTTGTGGAAACTGAACCGGGTGCGCCGTTCATGGGGCTGTCGCATCACGCGCTCGGGCGCCGCCCGGCCAGAAGAACTGCCTGACCAGAAGAACTGCCTAAGTGACTATTTGCTTCAACCGCATGGTACGACGCCAATTCATTTTCAATTGGCTGCAATGCTCCGAGGACTGCCTGAAATGACCGCCGAGACCGTTCTTGACAATGCCCGCATCGTGCTTGCCGACCAGATCGTCGAAGGGTCGATCGTACTTCGCGACGGCATGATCGCCAGCATCGATGCCGGCCCCGGCCGGAGCGGCGAGGACATGGGCGGCGACTTCATCATCCCCGGCTTGGTCGAGCTCCACACCGACCATCTCGAAGGCCATTACGCGCCGCGGCCGAAAGTGCGCTGGAACCCGATCGCAGCTGTGCTCGCCCATGACGCGCAGGTGGCGACCGCCGGCATCACCACCGTGCTCGACGCCTTGCGCGTCGGCATGGACGAGGATGCCGACCTGACGGCCGCCGACATACGCAAGCTGGCCGACGCGATCGAAGACAGCGTGCAGCAGGACCGGCTCAGGGCCGACCATTTCCTCCATCTGCGCTGCGAGGTTTCGGCGCCGGACTGCCTCACAGCCTTCGCCAATTTCGACGGCGACGAGCGGGTCAGGCTGGCGTCGCTGATGGACCATGCGCCGGGACAGCGCCAGTTCGTCAATTTGGAAACCTACGCCTATTACTACCAGCGCAAGCTGAAGCTGACCGATCGCGATTTCCAGAAATTCTGCGAAAAGCGGATGGCGGAATCGGCGAGGAACTCAAGCCCGAATCGCAGCTTCATCGCCGCTGCCTGCCAGGAGCGCGGCATCGTGCTCGCCAGCCATGACGACGCAACCGTCGGCCATGTCGACGAAGCGATCGAGCAAGGTGTGCGCGTCGCCGAGTTCCCGACCACCGAGGAGGCGGCACGGGCTTCAAAAGAGGCAGGGCTCGGCGTATTGATGGGCGCGCCGAACGTCATGCGCGGCGCCTCGCATTCGGGCAATGTCTCGGCCCGCACGCTGGCCGGCGACGGCCTGCTCGATATCCTGTCATCGGACTACATTCCGTTCAGCCTGATCCAGTCGGCCTTCTTCCTCGGCGACGTGGTCGAGGGCATTTCCTTGCCACAGGCGGTGGCGATGGTCTCGAAGAACCCGGCCGAGGCGGTCGGCCTCACCGACCGCGGCATCATCGAGCCCGGCCGGCGCGCCGATCTGGTTCGCGTGCGTGTCGACGACCATGTCCCGGTCGTCCGCACAGTCTGGCGGCAGGGACGCCGGGTCGCATGATGGTGTCGGCATCGGTCGAGCGTGAATTGTCCGCAGCGGGATTTCCGATCCGGGACGGCGTCTTCGTCGCCGTCGTCGGGCCGAGCGGTGCCGGCAAGGACACGGTGATCGGCTATGCGCGCGCCGTGTTTGCCGACGAGGGCCGGCTGGAGTTCGTGCGCCGGGTGATCACCCGGCCGAGCGATGCGGCCACCGAGGATCACGATACCCTAGCCGACGCTGCCTTCGTCGAGGCCGAAGCGGATGGCGCCTTCGCGATTTCCTGGGAGGCGCATGGCCTGCGCTACGGCATCCCGGCCGAAGTCGACTGGTCGGTCTCCAACGGCCGTGTCGCGATCGCCAACGTCTCGCGCGCGATCATCCCGGCCCTGCGGGACCGCTACGCCAATCTGGCTGTCGTCGAGATCACGGCTACACCGCAGATCCTGGCCGAGCGGCTGGCATTGCGCGGTCGCGAGTCGCGCGGCGAAGTGCTGGCACGGCTGGCGCGCAGTGCCAATGTGGCGCTGTCCGGACCGGGTGTCACCTCGATCGACAATAGCGGTCCTCGTGAAGCCGCCGGCGAGCGCTTCGCCGAGGTGCTGCGCAAGGCCATGGCCTTCTCCGATATGTCGGGCCTTATCTAAAGCGCGCCCATCCCGGGATGGGTGCTACTTGTCTAACCATATTTTTTGGAAACCGGTATCCACTTTTCGGGATTATGGCCTCATGCGGCGTGCCGGTCCCGACCAGCGTGATGAGTATCTGTGCCAGTGGTTGTCGAAGGCTTCGCCGGC
Organism: Mesorhizobium sp. ISC25; assembly: GCF_042295465.1. Classification (NCBI taxonomy): domain Bacteria; kingdom Pseudomonadati; phylum Pseudomonadota; class Alphaproteobacteria; order Hyphomicrobiales; family Phyllobacteriaceae; genus Mesorhizobium; species Mesorhizobium sp. ISC25. The sequence goes on from NZ_CP135441.1 coordinate 4,056,920, forward strand.
GCATCCGCTGGTGTGTCCAGAACTGCAACGTGATGGCGATACACCATTTCCCAGCCCTTCCAGCCGGTAAACAGCAGTATGCAGACCACTATGAACGACAACAGCGCGCCCCATGGTCGGACCGCGGCTTCGGCGCCTTGCGCATAGCGAAGATAAAAATTCACCAGTGCCACAACGACCGCGGTCAGATTGCCCAGCATGTGATACCAGGCGTCGGCCAAGGCGCGAATGCGCGGCTCGTTGAGGAAGTCGATAAAACCGGCTGTCGCAGCGAGAAGGGCCATTACTATGGCTGCCCCGATCAGCCACATCGATGCCCGTGCCCAGAAGGCATCGGCAGTCCCCCAGAAAACCATGTCGGTGACAAACGCACCGACAAGAAACGCGACAGGAAAAGGTATCAGCATCGGGTGGAGGGGGTGAGTTCCTACCTTTGCGGTACTTACTGGATTCGTGGGCATGGGACGCCTCCGCGTAGCAAAGCTTAAATAAACGCTTAGATACGGGTTTCGTTCCAAATAGAGATTAACCTGAACTGCTGTTGCGAAGCTCAGGCTGACTTTTTCCCACTACCTGCCAATGGCAGCCAGCGTATTTTATCCAGTTATTTTTGCGTCATTCCGCGGCAGCACCCGCCACGCCCTTACGGGTAGCTTCCAGCATCCGCCGCCGCGCCCTGAACACGCCCCATTGCTGGTCGACCAGCACGCCGATGAGGATCACCCCGCCCATGACGGCGAAGTTGAGCGAGGACGGGATGCCGAGCAGGTTGACCAGGTTCTGCAGCTCCTGCAGCAGCACCGTGCCCAGGAGGACGCCGATCAGCGAACCTTCGCCGCCACGCAGCGAGAAGCCGCCGAGCACCGCTGCCGCGATGGCGTAGAGTTCGTAGAACTGGCCGTGGCTCGCCGGCGAGATCGAACGTGTGTACATGGCGAAATAGATAGCCGACAGCGCCGTCAGCACGCCGCAGATGACATAGGCGGCCATGACGATGCGGCCAGTGCGGATGCCGGAATATTTTGCCGCTTCCTCGTTCTTGCCGATGGCGTAGAGATAGCGCCCGAACACAGACCGGTGCAGCACCACCCACATGACGACGGCGATGACGATCAGCGCGATGAAACTGTTCGGCACGCCCCAAGACCGCCCGGCCGTCAGGAATTCGAGTTCCGGGAAGTTCTGCCCAAAGGCAAAGCCGGCGGTGCCGTCGGCGGTGTAGAAGCGCGCCACGCCGCGATAGATCAACAGGCCGCAGAGGGTGACGACAAACGGCTGCAACTTCAGCCGGGTGATCAGCCAGCCATGCATCAGGCCGATGATGGCGCCGAGCGCGATGATCAGCACGAAGGCCAGCGGCCACTCCATCTCCCGCACGGCGATGAAATCGATGAACAGCGTACCGAGTAGCGCAACCACCGAGCCGACTGACAATTCGATGCCGCCGGTGATGATGACGAAGGCCTGGCCGATCGACAGGATGCCGAACAGCCCGATCAGGTTCGAGGTGTTGGCGAGATTGATGGGCAGCAGGAAGCGCGGGTTGATGATCGCCACCACCGCGCCGACCACCAGGATCAGGATCAGCAGGCCGAGATCTTTCTTGCTCATCGTCTTCTCCCAATGCCTGCGAATTATTTCGGCTGCTTGCCGACCGCCAGCAGCAGCACGTTTTCCTGGCTGAACCGGTCCTTGTCGAGAATGCCGGAGATCTGGCCCTCATGCATAACGGCAATGCGGTCGGAAACGCCGATCACCTCCTCCATGTCGCTGGAGATCATCAGCACGGCGACGCCGGCATCGGCCAGCGCCCGCATCAGCCCGTAGATCTCGGCCTTGGCGCCGATATCGATACCGCGCGTCGGCTCGTCGAGGATCATCACCTTCGGCTTCATCGCCAGCCATTTGGCCAGCACGACCTTTTGCTGGTTGCCGCCCGACAGCGTGCCGGTTCGCGTCTGGACGGAGGGCGCCCTGATGCCGAGATCGGTCTTCTGCTTCTCGGCGGTGGCGGCCTCGGCGCTGGCCGAGACCAGCGAGCGCCGCGAATGCGCCGGCAGATTGGGCAGCGAGATATTCTGGGCAATCGACAGATCGAGCAGGATGCCGGTCAGCTTGCGATCCTCGGGGACGAGGAAGATACCATTGGCCACTGCATCCGCGGCCGAACCAAGAACCAGATCTTTTCCGTCAAGCTGGAACGAGCCGCCAAAGCTCCTGTCGATGCCGAACAGCACGCGCGCCAGTTCCGTCCGGCCGGAGCCGACGAGGCCGGCCAGGCCGAGGATCTCGCCATGCCTGACGTCGAGGTCGACGGGCCGGTCAGGATAGGCGGCGGTGCGAATGGCCTTGACCGAAAGCGCGACAGAGCCCGGCGGGCGCGCCGATTCTGCGGCCTTCTCGCGCTCCTTCAGCATGCGGCCGATCATCAGCTTGACCATCTGGTCGTGATTGATGGCGCTCTTCGGCAAGGTTCCGGCGAGCATGCCGTCCCTGAGCACGACGACGCGGTCGGCGACGCGCTCGACCTCGTGAAGGCGGTGCGAGATAAAAATGACACTGATGCCGTCTGCCTTCAGCGCCTTGATGACACCGAGGAGCTTGTCGGTTTCGGCGATCGGCAGGCTGGACGTCGGTTCGTCGAGGATAACCAGTCTCGCCTCGATCGACAGCGCCTTGGCGATCTCGACCATTTGCTGCTGCGCCAGCGACAGCGCCGACACCGGCGTATCGGCCGAGAAATTGGCGCCCACGCGTTTGAGCAGCGGCGCCGCCTGCGCTCGCAGCCTGGCGCGGTCGACGAGCTTGAGCGGCCCGGCGCGCAGCGGTTCGCGGCCGAAGAAGATATTGGCGGCCACGTCGAGGTTTTCGAACAGGTTGAGTTCCTGGTGGACGAAAGCGATGCCCGAGCCGATGCTGGCCTCGACGGTCAGCCCGTCATGGGTGACGCCATCGACGGTGATGGTGCCGGTGTCCGGCCTGGTGACGCCACCGAGGATCTTCATCAGCGTCGATTTGCCGGCGCCGTTTTCGCCGACCAGGCCGATGACCTCGCCGGGCCTTACGTCCATCGAGAATCCGTCCAGCGCGACGACGCCGGGATAGGTCTTGCGCACACCGTCGAGGCTCAGGAACGGAGCGTCCGTGGATGCAACGATGGATGGGTCGGAATAATTCATCACGCCTGACAGCAGCCGGTGAGCCGTTTGGCCTCAGACTGACGAGCCTCGCGAGGCCCGTCAATAGAACGCCGGCTCAAGGCGAACCTTGAGCCGGCGCAACTAATTCGCTCAGTTTCCAGACATCGCCTTGAGGCTGGCGGCGTAGGCGTCGACATCGTCCTTGCCGATGATCTTGGTCGGGATGATGATCAGTCCATCGGCGGGAATGCCCGACTTGTCGCCTTCGAGATAGGCGGCCATCAGCTTCATGCCCTGATAGGCCCATTCGAAGGGCTGCTGCACGACGGTGGCGGCGACGGTGCCTTCCTTGACGCCGCCCAGCGTGATCGGATCGTCGTCGAAGCCGACGACAGTGATCTGGCCGAGCTTGCCGGCATCGCGCAGTGCTTCATAGATGCGAGGCGTGTTGTAGGAATAGAAGCCGACCATGCAGGTGACGTCGGGGCTGGCGACCAGCGCGTCCTCGACGTTCTTCTTGGCGCGAGCCTGATCGATGTCGTCGCCACGCACGTCGACCAATTCGATTTTGGTGCCGGCGAGGCCGTCCTTCATGCCCTGGATACGTTCCTTGGCGTTGTCGGCGCCGAGCAGGCCGACGAAGCCGAGGCACTTGCCGCCGTCAGGCATTGCCTTCTTGGCGATCTCTGCCGCCTGCTTGCCGGCATCGACATTGGACGAGCCGATATAGGCGACACGCTTGGTCTGCGGCGCGTCGCTGTCGGTGGTGAACAGCGCCGTTTCCGAGGCGATCTTGTTCAGCCCGTCGGTCGACGTCTTGGGATCGACGGCCGAGACCATGATCGCCTTCACGCCGGCCGTCACCAGATCGTCCATCAGGCGCTGCTGGATGGCGACTGAGGACTGCTCCGGATATTTGAGTTCCAGATTGTAATTGGGCAGTTCGCCTTGAGCCTTCTTGACGCCGGCTTCGGCCGCCTTCCAGAAATCGGAAGCGCCGTTGACGACGAAGGCCAGTGTCGGCTTGTCGTCGGCCCGCGCAATTGCGCTGGCGGACAGGCCGAGCAGCAGGGCTGCAGCGGCGACGGACGCATTTCGTATCGCAGATTTCATATTCAACCTCCCATTTGACTCAATAATTTTCGCTGATGGTGAACTTGCCGGCGCGGCTTGGACGCCCTCCTCCTCAAGGGTTTCCGGCAGCGAAGAACGACGCCATTCCAGCCGCAATCGTCGACTTTAGAGACTCATTCGCCGTTCGTAAATAGTCCGATTTGTCTGACATTTCCCGGAGCGGCAGGCAAGCTTCGGCTGACGGGAACCAGGCTGGCTTGCGTTCCGAACATGCGCGGTCCGATGTCGTCCGGCATGATGGATTGACGTTATAGGGATGCCAGATATTAGTAAAGAGTATTAGTTGGTCGGGATTCTCGCCACAAAGGAGAGAGGCCTCCCCAGTCGCTACCGTTTCGGATCGGGGACTAAATCGGCTTAAGAGGGTCGATTATATCTATTAGTATCGCTTCGCCCTATAAATGCGAGATTCGAGGGACCAATGACATGAACGAACCCCTGCGTGATCCCGTCCTTGAGGGTACCAGGCGGCGCAAGCTGTCCGGGAAAAACCCCAAGGGCCGCGTTACCATGACCGACATCGCCAGGGCCGCAGGCTGTTCGCAGGCGACGGTTTCGTTCGTGCTCAACAACACGCCGGGCATCAGGCTGTCGCAGCAAACCCGAGAGCGGGTGATCGAGACCGCGCGAACGCTGGGCTATTCGCCGCCGGTGTTTTCTGCCTTGCGAGCCCCGGTTGCCGCATTCGACGGGCTGGATGGCGTGATCGGCTTCGCCGTCGACCAACTGGCGACCAGCCCGGAGGCGGTCGTCGCCATTGAAGGGGCGCGGCAAGCCTCGTGGAACGCCGGCAATGTGCTGCTGGTGGCGCAGACCATGGGCGACGAGGTGATGGAGCCCCGCGCCATCGCGGCGCTGACCAAGCGGGGCATTTCGGCGCTGATCTACATGACCATCTTCACCCGCGAGATCGTCGCGCCGGATTATCTCTACGGCCTCGACATTCCGGTCATCCTGCTCAACTGCTACACCGCCGACTATGCCTTCCCCGCCGTGGTGCCGAGCGAGATCGCCGGCGGGCAGAGCTCGACCCGGCACCTGATCAGCCATGGCCACAGGCGTATCGCCACCATTACCGGCGAGCCCTGGATGCAGGCGGCGCAGGACCGGTTGAAGGGCTACCGCCGGGCGCTGGCGACAGCCGACATCCCGTTCGACCCGGCGCTGGTCGTCGAAGGCGATTGGTCGGCGAGCGCCGGCTATGCCGCGACCGTCAAGCTCTTGGGGCTGAAGGACCGGCCGACCGCCATCTTCTGCCAGAACGACCGCACCGCGATCGGCTGCTACGAGGCGCTGAAGGAGGCCGGCCTGCACATCCCCCAGGATATTTCGGTGGTCGGTTATGACGATGAGGAGATCGCGCGGCATCTGTTCCCGCCGCTTACGACATCGATCCTGCCGCATATGGCGATGGGGCAATGGGCGATCGAGCAGCTGGAAGTCCCCGCCCCACCCGGTCGCGGCCGCTATCCCATCACCAAGCTCGAATGCCCGCTGGTGGAGCGGGAGTCGGTTGGCGCTATGCCGGGCTGAGGCGAAGCGGGCGGCGATCGACAATGGCACAGGCTTGACATCAGCCCCGGCATATACCCGATTGACTTCATGAGATTGCAAAGCTGCTATAATTTTCAGGACTTTCGCCGGCTGGCAAAACAGCGCCTGCCAGGCCCGATCTTCAACTATATCGATGGCGGCGCGGACGACGAGACGACGCTGCGGCGCAACACGGCGGCGTTCGAGGACTGCGATCTCGTCCCCAACGTCCTTGCCGGCGTCGGACAGGTCGACATGTCGGTCACCGTCATGGGCCAGAAGCTGGCGATGCCGGTCTATTGTTCGCCGACGGCTCTCCAGCGGCTGTTTCACCATAGCGGCGAGCGCGCCGTTGCCGCGGCGGCGGAGAAGTTCGGCACGATGTTCGGCGTCTCGTCGCTTGGGACGGTCAGCCTAGAGGAAGTTCGCAAGCACAGGACGCCGCAGGTCTATCAGTTCTATTTCCATAAGGATCGCGGCCTGAACCGCGCCATGATGGAGCGCGCCAAGGCGTCCGGCGTCGAGGTGATGATGCTGACGGTCGACAGCGTCACCGGCGGAAACCGCGAGCGTGACCTGCGGACCGGCTTTTCCATCCCCTTTCGGCTTACGGTCGGCGGCGTGATGCAGTTCGCGATCAAGCCGAGATGGGCCATCGACTATTTGACGCACGAAAAGTTCAGCCTGCCGCAATTGGACGGCCATATCGATCTCGGCGGCGGAGCGCTTTCCATCAGCCGCTATTTCACGGAGATCCTCGATCCATCGCTGGATTGGAAGGACGTCGAAGATATGGTCCGCTTCTGGAACGGCCAGTTTTGCCTGAAGGGGATCATGAGCGTCGCCGATGCCAGAAAGGCCGTCGACATCGGCTGCACCGGCATCGTTCTGTCAAATCATGGCGGTAGGCAGCTGGACGGCTCGCGCAGCCCGTTCGACCAGCTGTCGGAGATCGTCGACGCGGTGGGCGACAAGATAGACGTGATCATCGACAGCGGCGTCCAGCGCGGCACGCATGTGCTGAAAGCCCTGTCGTTGGGTGCCAAGGCCGTCGGTGTCGGGCGCTACTATCTCTTCCCGCTGGCAGCCGCCGGACAGGCCGGCGTCGAACGGGCGCTCGGCCTGATGCGAACCGAGATCGAACGCGACATGCGGCTGATGGGATGCAGGTCGGTGGCAGAGCTTTCCAGGGGGAATGTGCGGTTTAGGTGAGGCAGCCGGGAAGTGGCGCACGGCATAAGCTTTTCGAAGTGCGAACACTATGCCGACCGGACGCCGCTCCTGCCGTCCGTGTCGAAGACGGCCTCGCCGGAAACAGCATCCGTATATCCGCCCTCAAGCCGCTGCAATGTATGCCGGAACCGATCAAGATTGCGTAGCATTTTGGGCCTGGCATCGACCATGTGCTGGAAAGTGTCCCACTCTCCAATCGAGAAGAAGGCGCCATCTCCCGATTTGATGAGAGCCATTTTTCGCAATCCCTCGAAATTGCGCGGAGCGCTGCTGAACAGTTCGACGAATTCGTCTTCACTACCCGGCTTGACCTGGAAGCGGACGCTGTTGAACGCCGTCATGTACGTTCCCCCGTGAAAGACCTGAAGAAGCTCGAATATGCGAAAGCCCTAAGGCACTCAAACCCTTCGAACACGTGTACAGGAAAATCGGAAGGTTGGCTTCAGTCACCTCCGGCCGAATGCCCCGTTTCTGCGCTATTTTGCCAGGAAGAGGACGACGCTCGATCTCAATCGGTACGCCCTTCCGACCGGTAATGAAACGCGCTGTTAACACCGTTCGCGGGTGACAGGATGTTGGCCGCAGTTCGAAGGTATAATCTGCGTCTCGCTGTCAGTTGCGGAGGCGAAAATGAACTTGCTTCGGATTGCGCTCTTGTGCACGGCCATGATCGACCTTGGAATGCCGGCCGTTCGCGCTGAGGATCGGCCTGTGCCGCAGAACAATAAAGCCGCAACAGCGCAGCCGCCCGTTCATTGTGAAGGCCAAAATTGTCTCCCGCCGGCGAAAGATCCCGTGCAGGAATGCACTGGCCAGGATTGCACGCCAGCTCCGCCGACTGAACCGGGTCCGGAGATTAAGCAGGCCGACTGAGCAGCATCAGCTGACGATCCCCTTTTTGGCATGGATAGCGCTCACGTCTCGCCACCTTCCGACCACCGGCGCCGGTCACGGTCATAGTCGGACGGCTATGAGCTCACCGCGCCCGAGAGGCCCCATGAGGCGGGCCGTGCATTGGATTGATGGCGCGCCCGAAGAGATTCGAACTCCTGACCCCCAGATTCGTAGTCTGGTGCTCTATCCAGCTGAGCTACGGGCGCGCAACAGGCCATGCTTTGCATAGCCCCGCAATCCGATCCTGGCGACCGGCCGCGATGTGACGTGTTCCCTAGCGACTGAATTTGCGAAAAGCAAGCCGATCCTGGCCAAAAGTTTTGCCGCCACGTTTTGCCGTCACGCGCCCGCCGGCGAAGGCGAGCTCACGCCACACGGCGGCCGAGCCGATGGCTCGTAGTCTCGGACCAACCATTTGCGAATTGAAACGGCCCGTAACGAAACGGTTCGTTACGCCGGGCGGCGCAGACCGTTGCGGGCCTGGTCGAGCCGGACCGGCTGGTCGGGGATGGTGACGGCGAATGTGGTGCGGCCGCCGATGCTTTCGACCAGCTCCACCGTGCCGCCATGGGCGCGGATCAATTCATGGGCGATCGCCAGGCCAAGGCCGGTGCCGCCGCTGCGGGCCGAGCCGCGAAATGCCGCGAACAGGTTTTCTCGCGCCTTCGGCGGCAGGCCGGGGCCGGTGTCGGTGACGACGATGCGGCTGACGCTGCCGATGCGCTCGGCCGATATGGTCAGGCGGCGCACCACGGCGCTCTCGGTGTCCGCGGCCATCGCCTGCACGGCGTTGCGGCTAAGATTGGTGAGCACGCGGAACAGCTGGTCGGAATCGGCATCGACCTCGAGCACCGGATCGACGGCATTGACGAATTCGATGCCGCATTCGATGTCGAGCAGGCCCTGGACGTCTTCGACCAGCTGGCGCAGCCGCAGCCTGCGGCGCGACGGCGGCGGCTCCTGGGTGCGGCCGTAGGCAAGCACGCCCTCCGAATAGGACACGGCGCGGTCGAGCGCGCGCAGCAATTTTGGCGCGAACGCCTGCACGGTCGGGTCCTTGACCTGGCGCAGGCGGTCCGACATCAGCTGCGCCGAGGCGAGGATGTTGCGCATGTCGTGGTTGATCTTCGACACGGCCAGGCCGAGATCGGCCAGGTGCTTCTGCTCGGTCAGCATCTTTTGCAGCCGCTCCTGCATCTGCGACAGCTCGCGTTCGGCGACGCCGATCTCGTCGGCCCGCGCGGCGGGGCGAATGATGCGACCGGGATCGTCGGGCGCCTCGGAAAAGGACAGCATCGAGCGTGTCATCGTCCTGATCGGGCCGATCATGATCAGGTCTATCGCGGCGTAGACCAGCATGGCGGTGAACAGCGAGATCAGCAGCGAGACGAAGGCGACGTTGCGCGAATAGATCAGCATGGCATTGCGCAGGCGGTGGTCGGGCATGATCAGCTCGAACTCCTTGTCGCTGTCGCCGACCGGCCCGAAAACGCGCAGCATCCTCTTGCCGCCGAAAAACAGCGTGTCCAGCGCGCCGGTCATGCCCTTGATCATGCCGACATTGGCGATATCGATATGCTCGTCGACCTGTGGCGGCATTTCGGCCACGACCAGCAGCCGCGAGACGCCGCCGTCGCGCACGGCGATCGCCTTGGCGCCGATCGCCATCAGCACGTCGTTCTGGGCGGCACGCGACAGCGAGGCAGGTTCGCCCTGCACCAGGACGATTGAAACCGCGGCGGCCGTGCTCAGCCTCTCCTTCAGCCAGCTCAGCCTGTAGCTGGCGATCCAGGGGACGAAGATGAGGATTTCGGCCAAGAGCACGAAGACGATGGTGAGCAGCAGCAATTTGGTTGACAGGCCGCGCGCCAGCGGCACCCTGCGGGTGGCCGCCTTCGCCTGGGCGATGCTTTCGTCGTTTGCTGGGACTTCACTCATGCTCGTCGTCACGGCTGCCTGTCATCACGGCTGCTTGTCTTAGGGACTGCTCGTCTTCACGATCGCTTGATCGGGTGAGATTAGGCGATTGCGGCTTTTTTGCCAAATTCATCCTTTGGTCGAAGCCGGACAAAGGGCCGCAAGACTTCCCTGCCGGTCCGGCAACGCCGGCCCGACGCGCTGGATTGACTTCCAAAACCCTTCTTTCTATAAGCCCGCTCACGCTCGGGCCATTCGTCCCGGCGCGGTTTCGATCGCGCCAAAACCGGCCCAGCAAAGCTCCTGTTACAAAGTGACAGAATCAAGAAGGGCCGCACCCCGCGGTATTTAAACAAATGAAGCGTACTTACCAGCCGTCCAAACTCGTCCGCAAACGCAGGCACGGTTTCCGCGCCCGCATGGCCACCAAAGGTGGCCGCGGCGTCGTCGCAGCCCGCCGCAACCGCGGCCGCAAGCGTCTCAGCGCCTGAGCACCAAGCGAGAGACAAGATCGTTGCCCGCAACCGGCAAGCCAACGGGTGCCCATCCCAAGCGGCTTCTGAACCGCGCGGAATTCCTGGCCGTCCGCCGTGGCGAAAAGCGCCGCGGGCGGCTTTTCCTCGTCGAGGTCCTGGGCCGCGGCGATAGCGAAGCGCCGCGCGTCGGTTATACCGTCACCAGGAAGGTCGGCAACGCCGTCGTTCGCAACCGCATCCGGCGGCGGCTCAGAGAGGCCGTGCGCACGCATGCCGCGGATGACATGGCGCCGGGCAATGATTATGTCATCGTCGGGCGCGAAGACGTGCTTACCACTCCGTTCGGCCAGTTGAAGGCCGAACTCTCCCGCAGATTGCGTGGAACACGATAGGCCAAGGGCTTCGATGGAAAACAACCGCAACTTCTTCATCACCATCGCACTGTCGGTGCTGATCCTGGCGCTTTGGCAATATTTCTATGTGATGCCGCGCAGCGAGATGCAGCGCGAGGCCGCCCGCATCGAAGAGCAGCGCGTGGCGGAGCAGAAGAAGGCCGCCCAAGGCACCAGTCCGGGCGCCAGCGAAACACCGGTACAGCCCGGCGCCATTCCGAGCGCGCCTGGCGGCGACGCGGTGACGCCGGCCGGCCGCGACCAGGCGATTGCCTCGACCAGCCGCGTCAAGATCGACACGCCGAGCCTCGAAGGCTCGATCAACCTCACCGGTGCGCGCCTCGATGACCTCCGGCTCAAGCATTACAGGGAGACGGTCGACAAGACCTCGCCCGAGATCGCGTTGCTCAACCCGGCGTCCCTGCCGAACGGCTATTTCGCCGAGATCGGCTTTTCTGGCGCGCCGGATGTGGGCACGCTGCCCGGCCCCGACACGGTCTGGCAGACCGACGGCAATGCGACGCTGACACCGGCGACGCCGGTCACGCTGACCTTCACCAACGACAAGGGCCTGACCTTCAAGCGCACCTTCTCCGTCGACAGCCAATATATGTTCACCGTGTCCGACACGGTTCAGAACGGCGGCTCGGCGCCGGCGACGTTGTCGAACTATGGCCGCGTTACGCGTTTCGACAAGCCGGCTATCGCCAGCACCTATGTGCTGCACGAGGGCCTGATCGGCGTTACCGGAAGCGAGGGCCTGCAGGAATACAAATACTCCAGCGTCGAATCTGACAAGGAATACAAGCCAGGCAAGTCGACCGACGGCTGGCTGGGCATCACCGATAAGTATTGGGCGGTGACCCTCGTGCCGCCTAGCGGCCGCGAATTTCAGCCCAAATTCTCTTATTTCGAGTTCAAAAGCGGGCCCCATCCGCACAGCTACCAGTCCGATTTCCTGTCCGACCCGGTCACGATCGCTCCCGGGCAGTCGACGACCGTGGAGTCGGAGATATTCGCCGGCGCCAAGGAAGTTTCGACGATCAACGCCTATGAAAAGGACCGTCATATTCGCCAGTTCGACCTGCTGATCGACTGGGGCTGGTTCTATTTCATCACCAAGCCGATGTTCTGGCTGATCGACACGCTGTACAAATTCTTCGGCAATTTCGGCCTGGCGATCCTCGCCACCACCGTCATCGTCAAGGCGCTGTTCTTCCCGCTCGCCAACAAATCCTACGCGTCGATGGCGAACATGAAGAAGGTGCAGCCAAAGATGCTCGAGATCCGCGAGAAATACGCGGACGACAAGATGAAGCAGCAGCAGGCGATGATGGAGCTCTACAAGACCGAGAAGATCAATCCGCTCGCCGGCTGCTGGCCGGTGGCGTTGCAGATCCCGGTGTTCTTCTCGCTTTATAAGGTGCTCTACATCACCATCGAGATGCGGCACGCGCCGTTCTTCGGCTGGATCCAGGATCTGGCGGCGCCGGACCCGACATCGATTTTCAACCTGTTCGGGCTGATCCCCGTTACCTTGCCGCACATGCTGATGATCGGCGTCTGGCCGCTGATCATGGGCGTGACAATGTTCCTGCAGATGCGCATGAACCCGACGCCGCCGGACCCCACGCAGGCTGCGATCTTCACCTGGATGCCTGTGATCTTCACCTTCATGATGGCGGGTTTTCCGGCCGGCCTGGTCATCTACTGGGCCTGGAACAACACGCTGTCGATCCTCCAGCAGGGCGTGATCATGAAGCGGCAGGGCGCCAAGATCGAATTGTGGGACAATCTGGTCGCGCTGTTCCGCAAGAAACCGTCGCCGGCGGAATAGCCGGCGCTCCGATAATGCGAAACCAGAAAGCCCCGGTTCGTCCGGGGCTTTTTGCACAAGCTGCCGGCATGGATTAAGCGATTGGTACTGCGGGACGGATCGAGCTATTTTGACCTGGCTGGCAGTTGCTCGACGGAGCTCGATATGACCGGACCCAATCCATCGATCAAGCATCCGATCCCGTTGCACACGCGCGTCGGCTTTCTGAAACCGCTGGTGACGGCGCCGAATATCGAAATCGGCGACTTCACCTATTACGACGACCCGGACGGACCCGACAAATTCGCCGAAAAATGCGTGCTGCATCATTATCCGTTCATCGGCGACAGGCTGGTCATCGGCAAGTTCTGCGCCATTGCCGAAGGCGCGCGCTTCATCATGAACGGCGCCAATCACGCCATGTCCGGCTTTTCGACCTATCCGTTCAACATCTTTGGCCACGGCTGGGAGGAAGGTTTCGACCCGGCGACATGGTCGAAGGAGGTGCGTGGCGACACAATCGTCGGCAACGACGTCTGGATCGGCATGGAAGCGGTGATGCTGCCGGGCGTGAAGATTGGCGACGGTGCTATCGTCGCGGCAAAGTCGGTGGTGACGCACGATGTACCGGCCTATGCGATCGTCGCCGGTAATCCGGCCAAGGTGGTAAAGATGCGCTTCGATGACAGGACCATCCGGCAGCTGCTGGCGCTGGCGTGGTGGAACTGGCCGGTGGAAAAGATCAGCCGCAATCTCGATGCCATTCGTGGCAGCAACATTTTTCTTCTGGAGGCAGCGGTTTGAACGCGTTGAACAAGACCACGATCGGCATCGAATTGTTCACGCGAGCCTGGATCTTCATCCGCGGCGTGCCGGCGATGAAATTCCTGCCGCCGGAGGGTCCACCCGAGATCGCCTTTGCCGGCCGCTCCAACGTCGGCAAATCGTCACTGATCAACGCGCTGGTCAACCAGAAGGGGCTGGCGCGCACCTCCAACACGCCGGGCCGGACGCAGGAGCTCAACTATTTCGTGCCGGGCGGATTTTCGGGAGAAGGCGCCGATCTGCCGCCGATGGCCCTGGTCGACATGCCGGGCTATGGCTACGCCACGGCGCCGAAGGAAAAGGTCGAAGAGTGGACGAAGCTCGTGTTCGACTATCTCAAGGGCCGGGTGACGCTGAAGCGCGTCTACGTGCTGATCGATGCCCGTCATGGCATCAAGGCCAAGGACGACGAGGTGCTGTCGCTGCTCGACAAGGCGGCGGTCTCGTATCAGATCGTGCTGACCAAGACCGACAAGATCAAGGCGGCGGGGGTACCGCGGCTGATCGAGGAAACGCTCCAGAAGATCAAGAAACGCCCGGCGGCCTTTCCCTTCGTGCTCGCCACGTCATCGGAAAAGAGCGAGGGTCTCGAGGAATTGCGCGCGGCGATCGTGCTCGCCGCCAATGGCGGATAGGGCAACGGACTCCGACGGCTGGTCAGGCGGGGCTGGAGGCCCGTTCCTGCTCTGCAAGCTGTTCGGTGCCGTAGGCCTTCAGGAACACGTCGACGCCCGACCTGACGATATGTTCGATCTCGGCCGCACTTGGCGCCTTGGTGCGATAGGCGAAAATGCACTGGCGGAAAAGACCGGCCAGACACAGCTCGGTGAACTGATAGGCGGCAAGCTCGACGTCGTCGATCTTCAGCAGGCCGCGTTCGACAGCCATGTTGAGGAAAACGACAACCCTGTCATGGCCGCGCTTCGGGCCGCGTTCGTAAAATCGCGCGCCAAGCTCCGGAATGCGTTCCGACGCGCCGATCACCGTCCGCTGCGCCAGGATGACCCTCGCCGAAGTGATCTTCATGGACAGCACGATGCCGAATTTCACCAGCGTCTGGCGAAGGTCGCCGATCTGGTCCAGCACTTCGTACATGTTCTTGAAGATCGTGCCGCGTTCTTCCTCGATCAGCGCTTCGAACAGCTCTTCCTTGTTGGCGAAGTAGACATAGATGGTGCCCTTGGACACGCCGGCCTCGCGCGTAATGTCGTTCATCGACGCGGCTTCGAAGCCCTTGTCGATGAAGACACGGCGCGCACCATCGATGATCTGGCTGCGCTTGACCGGGTCTTGCCCCGCGGCCGGGCGGCCGCGCGGCAGACTGTCCAGCAGATCGCACTGGTCCTTGCCAGCGCTGGGCAATGGGCCTGAATCAGGCAAAGGAGCGGCCTTGGGGGCTTCGGCCATAATGTCACACCTCGTAAAATAATTCGAACCATCCGGTTCGATTGCTCTTGATATGGTCCTCTTTAAGCGCTAAGTCAACGTCGAGATCGAACCGAACGGTTCAGTCTGATGAAGTTCAGCGCCAGTTAATTTAGAGAGATATCATGTCCTCGAACGCGCCCACCAGTGCCGAAGTCCGCCCTTTCCCCAATGCCAAGGTCCAGCCTGCGATCGAAGCGCCGGAAGCCCCTCCCAAGCCCGCCGACGTCACCCCGCTGGCGCCCGCCAAGAAGAAGCGCTCGATGCGCTCGATGTTGTTGCCCATCATCGGCTTGGCTCTGCTGGGCGCCGGCGCCTGGTATGGCTATGATTACTGGACCGACGGGCGCTTTATGATCACGACCGACGACGCCTATGTCCAGGCCGACACGGCGTTCATCTCGCCAAAAATCTCGGGCTATGTCGATCAGGTCAAAGTGACCGAGAACCAGCAAGTAAAGGCCGGCGACCCGCTGCTGATCGTCGATGACGGTGACTACAAGATAGCCGTTTCCCAGGCCGAGGCGCAGATCGCCACGTTGAGCAAGACGCTCGACCGCATCGATGCCCAGACCGAGGCGGCGCGCGCCTCGCTCAAGCAGGCGCAGGCGCAGAAGACCGCCGCCCAGGCCGCGGCCGATAATGCCAAGCGCGTCCAAGCGCGGGCCGCCCAGTTGCTCAAGACCCGCGTCGGCACCCAGGCCCAGTTGGACGATGCCCAGACGGCGGTCGAGCAAGCCAATGCCGCACTAGCCGGCGCCGACGCGCAGATCGCGGCGGCTCAGGCCAATATCGGCGTGCTCCAGGCGCAGCGCGCGGAATCGGCCAGCACGCTGGCCTCGCTGCAGCTTGCCCACGACAAGGCGGTGCGGGATCTATCCTTCACCGTGCTGCGCGCACCCTACGACGGCGTGGTCGGCAACCGCTCGGTCGAGCAGGGCGACCTGATCAGCCCCGGACAGAAGCTTGCCGTCATCGTGCCAATGGACAAGCTCTACGTCGTCGCCAACTTCAAGGAGACGCAGCTTGCCCGGCTGGTGCCTGGTGAAAAGGTCAGAGTGTCGGTCGACGCGATCGACGGCCAGGACATCGAGGGTACCGTGTCGTCGCTGGCGCCGGCTTCGGGAGCAGTGTTCTCGCTGCTGCCGCCGGAGAACGCCACAGGCAATTTCACCAAGGTGGTGCAGCGCGTTCCGGTTCGCATCGACGTGCCCGCGGATGTGTTGAAGACGGGCAAGCTGCGCGCCGGCCTGAGCGTCGTCGTCGCTGTCGACAGCCGCACGGCGCCTTCGGCATCGAAGTAAAGCGGAAGCGGGAGCAAAGGTCATGACGACCGCAACCCTGACTGCAGGATCGGCGCCGGCGCCAGCCATGCCGGTGCCGGTCGACCACATCTCGACACGCCGCGTCATCGCCTTCCTGGCGATGGTGTTCGGCATGTTCATGGCCATCCTGGACATCCAGATCGTCTCGGCCTCGCTGGCCGAGATCCAGGCGGGCCTGAGCGCCAGTTCGGACGAGATCCCGTGGGTGCAGACGGCCTACCTGATTGCCGAGGTGGTGATGATCCCGCTGTCGGGCTTCCTCAGCCGGATGCTGTCGACGCGGGTGCTGTTCACGATCTCGGCAGCAGGCTTCACCGCGGCCAGCGCGCTGGCGGCGACCGCAACCAATATCGACCAGATGATCGTCTACCGTGCCGTGCAGGGCTTCATCGGCGGCGGCATGATCCCGAGCGTCTTTGCAGCCGCCTTCACCATCTTCCCGCCGTCGCGTCGCGCCATCGTCTCGCCGATGATCGGCCTGGTGGCGACGCTGGCGCCAACCATCGGCCCGACCGTCGGCGGCTATATCAGCCATGCCATGTCCTGGCACTGGCTGTTCCTGGTCAACGTCGTGCCCGGCATTCTGGTGACGACGGCCGCCTGGTCGCTGATCGACTTCGACAAACCCAATCTCAAGCTGTTCAGCAAGTTCGACTGGTGGGGGCTTGCCGGCATGGCCGCCTTCCTGGGCTGCATGGAATATGTGCTGGAGGAAGGTCCCAACAACGACTGGCTGCAGGATCAGGCGGTGTTCATCTGCGCCGTCATCATGACCTTCGGCGCGGTGCTGTTCTTCTGGCGCGTGTTCACCGCCGAGGAGCCGATTGTCGATCTGAGGGCCTTCAGCAATATCAATTTTGCCTTCGGCTCGCTGTTCTCCTTCGTCGTCGGCATCGGCCTCTACGGTCTGACCTATCTTTATCCCGTGTTCCTGGGGCGCATCCGCGGCTACGATTCGATGATGATCGGCGAGGCGCTGTTCGTCAGCGGCCTGGCCATGTTCTTCACCGCGCCGATCTCCGGCATCCTGTCGAACAAGATGGACCCGCGCATCATGATGATGATCGGCTTCTTCGGCTTCGCCACCGGGACCTGGTGGATGACGCATCTCACCGCCGACTGGGATTTCTATGAACTGCTGATCCCGCAGATCCTGCGCGGCTGCTCGATGATGCTTTGCATGGTGCCGATCAACAACATTGCGCTCGGAACCTTGCCGCCGGAGCGGCTGAAGAATGCGTCTGGCCTGTTCAACCTGACCCGCAATCTCGGCGGCGCCGTCGGCCTGGCCGTCATCAACACCGTGCTGATCGACCGCAATGCCTTCCACTACGCCAGGCTCTCCGAGCACGTGCAATGGGGAAGTGCCGCTGCGCAGCAGAAGCTGCAGAACATGACGCTCAACTTCGAGCAGACCGCCGGGCTCGACGCCTCCAAGGCGGCCATCTCCAAACTGTCAGGCATGGTCCAGCAGCAGGCGTCGCTGCTGTCGTTCATGGACGTATTCTTCGTGCTGACGGTTTTGTTCGCGACGCTTGGGCTCTTCACCCTGGTGATCCGCAAGCCAGCCGCTCAGGGCGGCGGTGGCGGAGGCCATTGAGGCGCGCTGGATCCCCCGCCTG
Organism: Mesorhizobium sp. ISC25; assembly: GCF_042295465.1. Taxonomy (NCBI): domain Bacteria; kingdom Pseudomonadati; phylum Pseudomonadota; class Alphaproteobacteria; order Hyphomicrobiales; family Phyllobacteriaceae; genus Mesorhizobium; species Mesorhizobium sp. ISC25. Next base: position 4,074,652 of record NZ_CP135441.1, read on the forward strand.
GCGCCCTCGCGCATGACCCCGAAAAGCGATTTTCGGGGTCATGCGCAAAATCAACCATTACGAAGTCCTCGCGCGCTCCGACAAAGTCAGGGGGCGCAGCCATCCTCAGGCTGTCGCCGGCTTGAAGGTCAAGGCGACGCCGTTGATGCAATGCCGCAACCCGGTCGGCGGCGGACCGTCGTCGAAGACGTGGCCGAGATGGCCGCCGCAGCGGCGACAGTGGACCTCGGTGCGGGTCATGCCCAACGACCTGTCCACGGTCTTGCCGACGGAATTCGGGATTTCCTGCCAGAAGCTCGGCCAGCCTGTGCCGGAATCGAACTTGGTCTCTGACGAATAGACCGGCAGGTCGCAGCCGGCGCAAGCGAAGATGCCTTTGCGGTGCTCGTTGAGCAGCGGACTGGTGCCCGGGTATTCCGTGCCCTCCTTGCGCAGCACATTGAAGGCCGCGTCGGACAGGATGGCGCGCCATTCGGCCTCGGTCTTGGTAACCTCGAAAGTCTCGGCCGCGCGTGCATCCTGGGCTCCGCCCATGCGCAGCGCGGTGGCGCCTGCGACAACGCCAAGGGCTGCCGCACCACTCAAAAGAAGCTCGCGACGGTTCATGGCCATTCCTCCTGTCATTGCTTGTGCCAAATTCGACCGCCACACGGAAATCAAAAGCCGGTGACGATCGCTGTCCTCAAAGCGGGACTCCGCGCCTATCCACATCTTGCGTGAACGGCGCGGAGTGTGCGCAGGGAGGCCCTTAGCGATATCTTCGCCGGCAGCGTGCGTTTGTTACATTTTCGGCAGGAGAACCTTGTCGACGACGTGGATGACGCCGTTGGACTGCTCGACATCGGCGATCGTCACATTGGCGACATTGCCGTTCTCGTCGGTCACGGTGACCTTGCCGCCGTCGGTCTTGAGCGACAGTTCGCAACCACCGACCGTCTTGACCTTGTGGGTGCCGCCGTCATCCTTGACCATCTTGGCGACGTCGGCGGCCATCGCCTTGGCGCCGATGACATGGCAAGTCAGGATCTTGACGAGCTTGTCCTTGTTTTCAGGCCTGAGCAGCGTCTCCACCGTGCCGGCTGGAAGCGCCGCAAAGGCCTCGTTGGTCGGCGCGAACACGGTGAAGGGGCCGGCGCTCTGCAGCGTATCGACCAGGCCGCCTGCCTTGACGGCAGCGACCAGCGTCGTGTGGTCCTTCGAGTTGACAGCATTTTCGACGATGTTTTTCTGGGCATACATGGCGGCGCCGCCGACCATCGGATTTTGGGCATAGGCAATGGTGGCGAGCCCAGAAATGGCGACCGTTCCGGCAAGCAAAAGGGTGGCGAATTTACGCATGATTTCAATCTCCTCGGGCTATCGTTCCCCTCATTCGGGAACGCAAGGAGATACGCGACAGAAACGCCTGAGTTTCGCCCTCTCCGCAAAAAAATATTGTGTCGCTGCAATTTGCCCCGGCGCGGATCGACAGCCGCCAACAAGCTTGCAGGCGTTTAAATCGTGGGAGATAGATTTCAGGTCTGCTTCCAGAGGCAAGAAGCGATCAGACGCTCTTCAGATCGCCCGCTGCGACCACCGGTCCAGTCGGCTGGCCGGTCGGCGAACCGCCGGCAGGCTCGACGCTGACCGCAAGCACGGCGCCTTGCGCCAACTTTTCCTGGACGGCGGGCGGGATGGCCAAATGCGCGGTGGCACCGGCCGGGATGACGCCCATCGATACCGGCGCATTCTTGCCTTCGATCATCCACAGTTCGAAGTCCTTGCCGGCGGCCCGCTCGCCGGAAACGTGGGAAAGACCGATCTCGTGACGGGCGGCATCGTAGACGACGAGATATTTGACGTCGCTGCCTTCGGCCGCCAGCGAGGCGACAAGCCGCGTCTGCGGCGGTTCGGTGGGCGGGCGAAAGTAAGGCACGGCGATGTAGATCGCCAGCGCCGCAATGGCGGCGGCGGCAAGACCGCGCCAGAAGCCAAGGCTCGACCACAGGCCGGCGCGCGGCTCTGCAGCGAACAGCCGGCGGTCCAATGCTTCCTTGACCCTGATCGGAGGCTCTGTCTCCGGATAGGCGGCGGCCATCGGCGAAAGATGCGCCTCCCAGCTATCGACAAGGCGCGCGAAGGCGGCGTCCGCATCGATGCGGCGCGACGCGATCTCGCGTTCGTCGGCGGCCAGCACGCCAAGAACGTATTCGGCGGCGAACAGGTCGTCGCCCCCACGTTCCGGTCCGTTGTCGTCAGCCAGCGTCATCTTTCCAGGCATTCTCTCAGTTTCAACAGGCTGCGCCGCAGCCAGGTCCGCATTGTGTTCAGCGGCACGCGATAGCGCTCCGCCAGCTCGGCGTAGCTTTTGCCATCCAGATAGGCGCCCCGGACGGCCGCCGCCCGGTCCTTGTCCAATTCCTCGAGACAATGGTAGATGCGTTCGGACTCACCGCCCGCCACGGCCATGGCCTCCGGCCCCGGCGCCGGATCGGCCACGTCGAGCGCGGCATCGATATAGGCGGCAGGCTCTCGCCGCGCCCTGATCCGATCGATCGCATGATTGCGCGCAATGGCCACCAGCCAGGAGATCGGGCTCAGATCCGAAACGGCGAAACGGTCCGCCTTCGTCCATATCTTGACGAAGACCTCTTGAAGCGCCTCTTCTGCATCTCCCCGATCCTTCAATACACGAAGGCAGACGCCGAAAAGTTTCGCGCTGGTCTGCCGGTACAGCAGATCGAACGCAGCCCGGTCCTTCATCGAAGTCCGGACAATCAGGTTGCTGATGTCCTGCGGCGTCATCGGCCGCCAAATTAGGCGATTGCAATGTATTTGCAACGACTGAAATGGTCTTGCGCACTGGCAGCGCCAGCGTCGATTGCCAAGGAAATCGCCGCCCGCTAGCTTGCCATGAGCGGGAGGGCGACCATGTCGATCGAGCGGGTTCTGTGGGAGCATGACGCAACCGGCCAGGCCGCACTCGTGCACGAGGGAGAGATCACACCGCAAGATCTCGTCGATGCGGCGATCGCCCGGGCCGAGGCCACCCAGCCGGAGATCAACGCCATCGCCGAACCGCTTTTTGAGGCGGCGCGGGCGCGAGCGAAAACCGTCGACCACAAGCTGCCGCTTGCCGGAGTGCCCTTTGCGCTGAAGGACCTCGGCATCGCCATGAAGGGCGTGCCGACGCATGGCGGCAGCCGCATCCCAGCCTACACCCCCGATTTCAACTCGGTCATGACGGAACGCTATCTGGCCGCTGGCCTGGTCCCGATCGCCACCAGCACCGCACCGGAACACGGGCTGAGGCTGGTGACCGAGTCCGTGGCTTACGGCGTCACCCGCAATCCATGGGACACCGCGCACACGACCGGCGGTTCCTCAGGCGGTGCGGCTGCGCTGATCGCGGCCGGCGTCGTGCCGGTGGCGCATGCCTCGGATGGCGGCGGCTCGATCAGGGTGCCTGCCGCTTGCACCGGGCTGGTCGGGCTGAAAACCTCGCGCGGCCGCGTGCCCTTGACGCCGCTCGTCACCGAAAGCTGGTACGGCTTCGTCGTCGACCATGCGTTGGCCCGTTCGGTGCGCGATACGGCCCTGCTGCTCGACCTGACCCACGGGCCCGACCCGCTGTCGCCCTACGCGGCACCCTCGCCTAACGGCAGTTTCACTGCGGCCGCCGGGCGCGATCCGGGCAAGCTCAAGCTCGCCTTCTACCGAAAATCGCCGCTCGGCCTGCCGATTTCGGAAGAAACCTTGAAAGCTCTGGATGCGGCAATTGCGTTGGCGCGCGAAGGCGGACACAGCGTCGAGGAGATCGACCTGCCCTATATCGATCGCGATTTCATCGCCGATTTCTCCAGAACCGTCGCCGCGGCGGTGGCCGGCACGATGCGTGGCGAGGCCTTGCGCGTCGGCCGCTCCATCTCAGGCGACATCGAACGCGCCACGCGCGTGATGAGCCGGTTCGGTGAAATCCTCTCGGCCGGCGAAATCTATGCCGGCCTGCAGCGGCTGCACGCAACCTCGCGTCGGCTTATCACCGAAACCGCGCATTATGATGCAGTGCTGATGCCTGTCATCGCGCACCCGCCGCTCGCCTGTGGCACCATGGACCCGAAAGGCGCCGACGAATTCATCGAGAATGTCCTGGACAGACTGCGCCTCGCCGGCCTGCTGAAGTTCAAGCCGCTATTCGGCCAGCTGATGGACAAGAGCCTTTGGTTCACCCACTGGCCGGCGATCCAGAACGTCAGCGGGCAACCGTCGATCACGCTTCCGGTTTACGTGACCGATGCCGGCCTGCCGCTCGGCGTCCAAGCCGCCGGCCGCCCCGGCGACGAGGAGACGCTTTTGTCGTTCGCCGCGCAGATGGAAAAGATCTCGGGATGGCTGGGCCGGCGGGCGCCGCTGCAGGTGCCGGCATAGACCATGATCCCGAAAGGTGGGAACCGGTTTTCGGACAAGGTCATGGTCAAACAAATAGTAGTACCGATTTGATCGATCGTGACAGCAAAGCCGTTTGCCCCCTCGTCCAATTCCCGCTAAGACGCCGCCGTTCATACCAAGCTGGGAACCACGCCGATGACGGATGTCGCCGCCACCGCCGAAATGCAGGCAGCGCTGCTTTCAAGGGCGCTGCCCTATATGCAACGCTACGAGAACAAGACGGTCGTGGTGAAATATGGCGGCCACGCGATGGGCGACATCGCGCTCGGCAAGGCTTTCGCCCGCGATATCGCGCTTTTGAAACAATCCGGCGTCAACCCGATCGTCGTGCATGGCGGAGGGCCGCAGATCGGCGCCATGCTCAGCAAGATGGGCATCGAATCCAAATTCGAGGGCGGCTTGCGTGTCACCGACCAGAAGACCGTCGAGATTGTCGAGATGGTGCTGGCCGGATCGATCAACAAGGAGATCGTCGCGCTGATCAATGCCGAGGGCGAGTGGGCGATCGGCCTGTGCGGCAAGGACGGCAACATGGTGTTTGCCGAAAAGGCGCGCAAGACCATGATCGATCCGGATTCCAACATCGAGCGGGTGCTCGACCTAGGCTTCGTTGGTGAGCCTGTCGAGGTCGACCGCACATTGCTCGACCTCCTGGCGCGGTCCGAAATGATCCCGGTGCTGGCGCCGGTGGCGCCCGGCCGCGACGGCCATACCTACAACATCAACGCCGACACTTTTGCCGGCGCCATCGCCGGCGCCTGCCAGGCGACGCGCCTGCTGTTCCTCACCGACGTGCCCGGCGTGCTCGACAAGGACAAGAAGCTGATCGACGAGTTGACCGTGGCCGAGGCCAAGGCCCTGATCAAGGACGGCACGGTCTCGGGCGGCATGATCCCCAAAGTCGAGACCTGCATCGAGGCAATCGAGCGCGGCGTCGCAGGCGTCGTCATCCTCAACGGGAAGACGCCGCATGCGGTGCTGCTCGAGCTGTTCACCGAACACGGCGCCGGCACGCTGATCGTGCCGTGAGGCCGGGTGTCTGAGGGGCTCAAGCGATTGGCGAAATAGCGGTCACGGACTTACGCGACAGGCGTTCGACAACCATCGATTCCTCTTCCTCGTCTTGCGGCGCGCCCCAGAATTCGGTGAGCGTCGGGCCATTTTTCAGGCGGCGGTCGCGGACCAGAAAGCCCCAGACTTCGCGGAACCAGACGCGGCGGCCCATTTTGGTGTACCAGCGCATCGAATGCCGTTGCTCCGGATCCTTGTGGAACAGGATACGCACCAGGGCCTTGGGCCGCGACTGCACGGCCAGTTCGATCAGCTTGACGGCGAAGAATAGCATCCACGGCTTCAGGCGGGTCATCCGCAGCACCTGGTGCTTGTAGTCCCACAGGCGGGCGTCCAGCTGGATCACCTTGCGGTCCCTGGCAATCCTGAAGAACGGCGTCCAGCGATGCGGCGTCACATAGAGCGCCTGGATCTGGTCGGGGTCATAAGCGATCAGCTGGCGGAAGCCGCGCCAGAGGTCGCGAAAGCTTTCGTCCTCAAAACCGGCCACCCACGTTGCCATCGACAAGATGCCGTTGAGGCGCAGCAGCCTTATCGCCTCGCGGTCGGATGAGGTGCTGCCGCCCTTGCGGATCAACTGGAGCGTCTGCTCGTCGGTGTTTTCCATGCCAAGCAGCCAGCGGATGACGCCGGCCTTGCGATAGAGATGCAGGCTGTCGGCGTCACGGACGATGTCGTCGGCGCGGGTGGAGCCGACGATCAGCACCGGCACGTTCTCGGCGATCATCGCATCGAGAAAGGCGCGCCAGGCTTTTTTGGACGAGGTCGGGTTCTCGTCGGCAAGGTTGATCAGCTCGACGCCATGCTCGCGGTATAGCCAGGCAATCTCCCGCGCGAACTTCACGGGGTCGCGGTGCCGCCAGCGCGTCCAGAAGCCGCGCTGGCCGCAATAGTTGCACAGATGCGGACAGCCTCGCGAGAACTGCATGACCACCGCGCGCTTGCCTCCCCAATAGCTGTAGCGACTGAAGTCGATCAGTTCCCAGCCGATGCGGTAATCGTCGAAATTGGCGATCGTCCTTGCCGGCCGGGTGGCAAAAGGACGGCGCAAATCATCAGGAAACGCGATGCCTGTCACATCCGACAGCGGCTTGCGTTTTTCCAGCGCTTCGACCAGCGCGACGATGGTCGCCTCGCCCTCGCCGCGCACGATGAAGTCGAAGACATCCGTTTCAGCCAGTATGTCGCGCCAATGATAGGTCGGAAACACGCCGCCATAGATCAGGATTGTCGCTGGCTCGATGTCCTTGACCATGCCGGCGATCAGCAGGGCTGTCGGATGCGCAGAGGTCGAGCCGGAATGGCCGATCATAATGCAGTCGGGATGGTCGCTCAAAGCGTCCCGGACCAGCGTGGCAAGCGCCATCGGCCCGAATTCGGCGTCCACAAGCCGCACTTGATGTCCCGCGTCGATCAGCGGACCGCCCAGTGCCAGCAAACCGAGCGGCGGCAGATGGTCGTCCGGCACACGGCTGCCGATGGCGGTATGCGGCGGGTTGATCAGGACGATTTTCATGGCGGGCCTTATGGCGGTCCGCATGTCGTAGTCGGCGATCTAGCTCTGGAGATTGGCCAGCTTCAGCAGTTTGTGTGCAGCTTTTCCGCAGAAATGCCTATCGTCTGAGATGTGCAAGCGGGACATGGCCAGGCCCCTTGATGTTCTGCAGCACAAGCTGCGTGTGTACGTCGCGCACGCCCTCGAGCCGCATCAGACGGTGCATGACGAAGGCATTGAGCTCGTCGACCGACGGCACCATCACGTGCAGCAGGAAATCATGGTCGCCGGTCATGGTCCAGCATGAGGACACCTCGTCCATGCGCTGGACGGCGGCGATGAAGCTTTCGGGCGAGCCGTCGCTGTGGCTGGTCAGGCGCACCTGGATGAACACCTCGACCATCAGCCCGATGGCGCGACGGCTGAGCACCGCGGCGAAGCGCTTGATGATGCCCGCCTGCTGAAGAGCCTCAAAGCGCCGCGCGCAAGGTGTCGTCGACAGGCCGATCTGCTGCGCCAGTTCGGATACCGGCTTGCGCCCGTCGCGCTGCAGGATGTCGAGCATCTTGATCTCGAATTCGTCAAACTGAGGCATTTTCACTCTCCCAAAGCTCGATCGTGGAGTCTTTTACCTCCAACCCCGCATTTGAGCCACCATCAAAGCTGATTTGCCTCGCGCGATCCGGCTAAGATTTCCGACAATCCGCTGATCATGATTTCCAGGGAGAGCAGCCATGACCATGAACGTTGCCGACTATGCCCGCGAATGCGCCGCGCGAGGCCTTCGCGGCGATTATTCGGTCTGCCGTGCCGATTTCACCGTGGCGCAGGGCTACAATTATAGCGACGAAGAACAGGCGGTGTGGCGCACGCTGTGCGACCGCCAGACGAAGCTGACCAGGAAGCTCGCCCATCATTCCTATCTCGACGGCGTTGCGGCGCTCGGCCTTCTCGACAAGATCCCGGATTTCGGTGAGGTCAGCGAGAAGCTGCGCAAGCTCACCGGCTGGGAGATCGTCGCCGTGCCGGGGCTCATTCCCGCCCAGCCGTTCTTCGACCACCTCGCCAACCGCCGCTTCCCGGTCACCAACTGGCTGCGAACCCAAAAGGAGCTCGACTATATTGTCGAGCCCGACATGTTCCACGATTTCTTCGGTCACGTGCCGATCCTGACGCAACCGGTCTTTGCCGACTTCATGCAGATGTATGGCAAGAAGGCCGACAGCGTGATTGCGCTCGGCGGCGACGAGATGATCACCAGGCTTTACTGGTACACCGTCGAATACGGGCTGATGCGCGAACCCGGCCAGCCGCTGAAGGCGTTCGGCGCCGGGCTGATGTCATCCTTCACGGAGCTTCAGTTCGCGGTCGAAGGCGGCGAGGCGCACCATGTCGCCTTCGACCTGGAAACCGTAATGCGCACCGGCTACGAGATCGACAAGTTTCAGCGTGCCTATTTCGTGCTGCCGTCATTCGACGCCCTGCGTGATGCTTTCGAGACCGCCGATCTTGCGGCGATCGTGGCGCGCCGCAAAGGCGAGCCGGCGCTCGATCCGGCAAAGGTCTGAAAGGTTAGTGCTTGTTAGCGACCGCCAAGGCTCAGGCGGCTTCGGAAATATCGCGGTCGATGATCGACAGATTGCGGCCGCGATGCTTGGCCTCGTAGAGCCGCTGGTCGGCGGCGCGCATCAGCTCCGACACTGCGGCGTCCTTGCCGCAGGTGATGCCGCCAATACTGACTGTCAGCGCAACCGTTCGTTCATCGACGGGCCGGAAACGGATGCGCTCGACTTCACGGCGGATGCGCTCAGCGACGCGCCTGGCCTCGTGTTCGGTGGCACCAATCAGAAGGGCGCAGAATTCCTCGCCGCCAATGCGGCCAAGCACGTCGCCGCTGCGCACGCCACGCTCTATTGCGTTTGCGATGAGGAGCAGCGCATCGTCGCCGATCAGATGGCCGTAGCTGTCGTTGATGGTCTTGAAATGGTCGGCATCGATGATCAGCAATGCCCCGCGATCGAATTTACGCCGGGAGCCGTCGAGCGCGGCAAAGAAGCTTTCGCGGTTGAGCATGCCGGTCATGTCGTCGCGGCTCGCCTTTTCCGCCAAGCGCCTGTGCGCGGCGGCGAGTTGGGCATGGGCACGGGCGAGCTCGCGATGCGCGGTCTGCAACCTTTCGCCCTGCCAGAACGTATAGGCGCCGACGCCCCAGGCAAGGGCCAGCGGGCAGACGGTGGAAGTCAACCAGATGGTGCGATTGATCGGAAAACCCATTGCCGGCACGACGATCAGCGTCAGCAAAAGCGAGACGGCGACGGAGGCGAAAGCGATGGCGGCAGACTTTAGAATTATGCGATTCATCGCTTGCTCCCACTGGCCCGTGTTGGTTCCAGCAAAGCGCTGAATGTCCCCTTTCGGTGATGCTTAAGATTTTAATCATAGTGCCATTTTCATCACCCAGGACGCGCATAGGTTGTGGATAAACCTCCTGTTAGAAAGATCGTTTCGTGCCATAAGGACCGTATGACCACACTTCCCGACCCCGCCCGCTTTGCCCATGTCACCGACTGGGTGTTCGATCTCGACAACACGCTTTATCCGCATCATTCGAATCTGTTCTCGCAGATCGATGTGAAGATGACCGCCTACGTCGGAGAATTGCTGACGCTGCCGCGCGAGGAAGCACGCAAGCTGCAAAAGGAGCTCTACCGCGAATACGGCACGACACTGAACGGACTGATGACGCGCCACGGCATCGACCCCGATGATTTTCTCGAGAAGGTCCACGACATCGATTATTCCTGGCTGGTTCCAGATCCCGTCCTCGGCACCGCCATACGCCAGCTTCCCGGCCGTAAATTCATCTTCACCAACGGGGATCGCCGGCATGCCGAACGCACCGCGCGGCAGTTGGGCATTCTTGAGCATTTCGACGATATTTTCGATATCGTCGCAGCCGGACTGAACCCCAAGCCGGCGCGGCAATCCTACGAGAAATTTGCCGAACTCCACGCCGTTACCGGGCAAAATGCGGTGATGTTCGAAGATCTCGCCCGCAACCTGTCGGTACCGAAATCGCTGGGCATGACCACGGTGCTGGTGGTGCCACGCAATTTCGAGCCGACCTTCTCGGAAATCTGGGAACGCGACCCGGCCAACGAGGACGATGTGGACTTCGTCACCGACGATCTCGCCGGCTTTCTCACGGCGATCGTCGAAGTCCCTGCTTGAGGCAGCCGGCGCGCTTCAAGTCCTTGCTCGCATGTCAAAGTTTATAGAAGCGGCTAATGATCCCCCAGGCCTCGTCGGCGGTGTCGACGAAATCGATGATATCCTGGTCGCCGGGCGTGATCGTGCCTTGCTCGGCGAGGAAATCGAGGTCGATTGCCCTTGCCCAGAAAGCCTTGCCGAACAGAATGACCGGCACGCGTTCCATGCGGCCGGTCTGGATCAGGGTCAGCGTTTCGAAGAACTCGTCCATCGTGCCGAAGCCGCCTGGAAATACCGCAACGGCCTTGGCCCGCATAACGAAATGCATCTTGCGGACCGCGAAATAGTGGAAGTTGAAGCAGAGTTCCGGCGTCACGTAGGCGTTTGGCGCCTGCTCGTGCGGCAGCACGATGTTGAGACCGATCGACGGCGCGCCAACATCGTCGGCGCCGCGATTGCCGGCCTCCATGACACCCGGCCCGCCGCCGGTCACCACGACGAATTCGCGATAGTACGAGGTGGCCGACTGCTGTGAGCAGAGGCGGGCGAATTTGCGCGCCTCCTCGTAATATTTGCTGTTTTGCTCGAGGTTCTTCTTCTGCGTCTCGTTCTTGGCCGCCCAGGCTTCGCCGCCGGGCTCGGGGATGCGGGCGCCGCCGAACAGGATGACGGTCGATTGGATGCCGCGCTCGGCCAGGATCATCTCCGGTTTCAGCAGTTCGAGCTGCAGCCTGACCGCGCGCAACTCGCGCCGCGTCATGAAATCGGGATCGTTCCAGGCCAGCCGATATGTCTCCGCGCGCGTTTGCGGCGTGTCCGGCACGCTTCTCGACCGCTCCAGATCCTCGTCCGAATGCGGTAGCGGCGTCCATCCCGCCTTTTCCATGGGAGTCATATTTGCTTTACCCGTCCAATCATTCACTTGCGCCGTCCCGTGACGCTGCCGCGATTGACCCTCCCCAAGCCTTCACATAGGGTCCGCGCGACTTTCAAACAGGTTAAGGCGCCGGCCCTTAACAGCTTGGTAATGGAGCGAATTCATGTCGAAGCCCGATCTCGCGAGTCTCGAGCAGATTATCGAGAACGCCTTCGAGGAACGCGACACGATTTCGACCGCAACCCGCGGCGAGACGCGCGAGGCCATCCAATCGGCGCTCGACCTGCTCGACCGGGGCGTCGCCCGCGTCGCCGAGCGGCAGGCCGACGGCAAATGGCACGTCAACCAGTGGCTGAAGAAGGCGGTGCTGCTGTCCTTCCGGCTCACCCCGATGGAGATCATAAAGGGCGGTCCCGGTCAGGCGGTATGGTGGGACAAGGTGCCCTCGAAATTCGACGGCTGGAGCGCCGTCGATTTCGAGAAGGCGGGCTTCCGCGCCGTGCCGTCGTCAATCGTGCGCCGCTCCGCCTATGTCGCGCCCGGCGCCGTGCTGATGCCGTCCTTCGTCAACGTCGGCGCCTATGTCGACAGCGGCACCATGGTCGACACCTGGGCTTCGGTCGGCTCCTGTGCCCAGATCGGCAAGAATGTGCATCTGTCGGGCGGCGTCGGCATCGGCGGCGTGCTGGAGCCGATGCAGGCCGGCCCAACCATCATCGAGGACAATTGCTTCATCGGCGCCCGTTCCGAAGTGGTCGAAGGCTGCATCGTTCGCGAAGGCTCGGTGCTCGGCATGGGCGTCTTCATCGGCCAGTCGACCAAGATCGTCGACCGCGCCACCGGCGAGATCTTCTACGGCGAAGTGCCGGCCAATTCTGTCGTCGTCGCCGGCTCGCTGCCGGGCAAGCCTTTTCCAAACAACGAGCCCGGCCCCAGCCTCTACTGCGCCGTCATCGTCAAGCGGGTCGACGCCAGGACCCGTTCCAAGACCTCGATCAACGAATTGCTTCGCGATTGATCTTTCTCAACGAATACGGATGGAATTCGCTTGCCTGACGGATCTGACCTTATCTGGCTTTTCTTCAAAGCTTCGGGCCGCGTCAGCCGCGCGGCCTATTTTCTTGGAGGACTGCTGGTGGCCATCATACAGGCCTTCCCGCTCTACCGTTTCACGCTGGTGCCGGAAGGCACCACCGAGAGCAACATGTGGTCGTTCATTTTCTTCATCGCCTTCATTGCCTCGCTTTGGTCGAACGTGGTGCTGGCAGTGAAGCGATTGCACGACCTCGACAAGCCGGGCGTTGCGGCGCTGGTGCTGTTCGTGCCGGTTGTCTCGATCATCGCTTTCCTCGTGCTTTGCCTGTTTCCGGGGCAACCCGGCCCCAACCGCTACGGCAAGCGCACCAACGCACCGGCCGAACCCTGAGCGCCGATCGGACATTTCGTCATGCGCTACCGCACGCTTGATCCGAAACTGATCCTCGAAACCGCCGAACGGCTGGAAGGCCGTGTCGCCGAGCGCTTTCCCGATGCAGGCTTGCGCGGCGTCGCCGCCGAGCTCGTGTCGCTGTCGCGCGATCTGGCAAAGGCGGCCAAGGCGCTGGAGGCGCCGATCTGGTGGCTGCGCGGCCTCATAATCGCCGCCTTCGTCGTCGGAGCGCTGATGTTCCTGTTCGTCGGCACAATCCTGCCGCTTGGCCGCATTTCTGGAAACCACGATGCCTTCCAGTCGGTGCAAGGCATCGAAGCTTCACTCAACATGATCATCCTCGCCGTGCTGGGCTTCCTAGCCTTGATCCGCTCCGAGGAGCGGATCAAGCGCAAGCGGGTGTTTCGCCAACTCCACGGGCTGCGGTCGCTGATCCACGTCATTGACATGCACCAGCTGACCAAGGATCCGGCAGCGCTTTCAGCCAGTTTCAAGCCGACTGCGCATTCGCCAGCCCGCATCACCAACGCCGCCGACCTTGCCCGCTATCTCGACTATTGCTCCGAAATGCTGTCGATCACCGGCAAGATCGCCGCCCTGTTCGCGCAATCGGTGAACGACGCCGTGGTGATCGACGGCGTCAATGACATCGAGAACCTGGCTTCGAACCTGTCGCGAAAGATCTGGCAGAAGATCACGCTGATCGAAACCCCTCATGGGCAGCCGGCACGTGCGGCGAAGACCGATCCCGAGCCGGGTCCGCCGCGTCGGCCTGCGGTCCGCAAACAACCGGGGCCGGCAAGCTAGAACCCGCGAGCCGGCGGCAGATCCGCGAGAGCGGCAGAGCGGGGAGTTCCGAAACCCCGGTTTTGCGCCGGATGCTCTAAGCGAATGTTAATCACCCTCGCCCAGCATGCCGGCGAAGACTGTGTCGACCGGCACGGAGCGCTCGACTGACAAGCGACCTATCTCTGACCACCAAGGAGCCGCGCAAAACGTGGACCGCCGGCGCTCGCCTGTTTGCCTGGTTCTCTTCGCCGATGAGATTGGAACCGGAAGCCGTCCGCGCCCGGCTGCTCGACACCACTTTCGACCGCAAATTCGCAGTCCTGTTCGGCACCATCAGCGTTCTGGTGGTTGCGGTCAGCGCCGCACTTGCCACCAAGGATTGGTGGCCCTACGCCTGGATCGCAGCCGACCTGATGCTTTTCGTCGTCCGCGTTCTGCTGATGCGGGAATGCGAGCGGGCCCGCAGGCGCGGCTCGAAAGGGCCGCTGGCAGGCCTGATGGCAGCCAGCGGCGTCTGGTCGGTCGTTTTCGGCCTCGGCTGCTATGGCTGTGTTGCCAGCGGGAATATGGCGCTGTCCGTACTGGCTGCCTTGAATGTCGCAGGTGTCGTTGGCGTGGTGTCGTCACGCAATGCGGCGACCCCGCGCTTCGCCATATTCGTCATGTTGGCCGTAAGCCTGCCTTACGTGGTCGGTGCATTGTTTTCTGCGGCGCCCGGAATGCCGATCGTCGGAATTCAGACGCCGTTCTATGTTGCCGGCGTCATCATCGTGCTGCTTCAGAACCACGCGATCAACGCCCGCATGATCCGCGCCGAGCTGGACAATCGCGACCTGGCGATCAAGGACGCGCTGACCGGCCTGCCAAACCGCATCTTCCTGCAGGAGAAATTGCGCGACATGTGCCGCGACCTTGCGGCGCCTGCCGCCAATGGCGGCAAGCCGTTTGCAGTGCTCAGCATGGATCTCGACGGCTTCAAACAGGTCAACGACCGTTTTGGCCACGCCGTCGGCGACGTGCTGCTGCGCAAGGTGGCCGAACGATTGAAGCGCGGCTTCCGGCCCGGGGACGTGGTCTTCCGCATCGGCGGCGATGAATTTGTCATCCTTTTGCCCGCAACCTCGGAGATCGAGGCCACCTACCTGGCAAAGCGGGCCATCGAAAAGGTCTCGGTGCCTTTCGACCTCGGGGTCGGTTCCGCCATCCATGTCGGCTTGAGTGTCGGCAGCGCATTCGCACCCGCCGACGGCGGCGATCCGGAAATCCTGCTCACCTGCTCCGACCATGCGCTCTACGAAGCCAAGCGCACCGGCAAGGGCCGTTACTGGGCGCCTGTGCGGGCTACGATCTGACGGTCGCAGCGACGGCTTCCGGCGTCAGGCAGGGCGATCCGCGCCTCTCCTGCTCGGCCGCGCGCACCAGTGCAGTCACACGCTTCAGCAAAGGTGCCGGCGTGCCGGCCTTTTCGGCCAAACGCAGGGCCGCGCCTTGTAGTTCGCCGATCTCCGTCGGCCGGCGGCGCTGCAGGTCATCCCACATCGACGAACGTGCGGCCGGATCGATGGCAAGCATCCGCCGCGCCAAGAGCTTGAACAGCCAGTCGGGCAGGCGAAGCACTTTCGGCAGCAGTGCGGGACGCAGGCCGGCGATGCGAGCGGGTTCGATGCCTGTCGCCAGCATTGCCGCCAACGCTTCGTCGATCTGGGCGGCCAGGATCAGCCGCCAGTGGCGATCGGCAAGCTCTGCCGCCAGCGGCGGGCCGGAAAGCGCCACCAGCGCGTTGTTGAGGTTGAGCAGCAGCTTGCCCCATAGCACCGCTCCGATGTCACCATCAGTGGCGACGGCAAACCCCTCGACGTCAAGCAGTTCGTCAAGACCTGTCGCGCCCTGTTCGATCATTACCTTGCCGCCGCTGGCGCGGTGCAGGCGAAGCGGCAATTCGCCCTCCAGCGATTGGACCACGTTGAACGGCACCATGCCCGCGAGCACCGGCCGGGCGGTGAGATGGGCTCGCAATTTATCGGCGTTGTCGACGCCGTTCTGCAGACTGAGTATCACCGCATCCGGTCGGGCATGGGCGGCAATACGCCCGGCCATGTCTTGCGTCGCGCCGCTCTTGACCGTTACCAGGATGACATCGGCACGGGGGAATGCCGCGGCCGGATCGGCGGTGACCGACAATGCCTCCGACTTGACGGAACGGTCGCGGCCATCACGGTCGGTGATGCGCAATCCACCTTTTTGCAGCACCTGCTCGATGCGCGGTCGCGCCAGCAGAACCACCTTTCGCCCGGCAAGTATCAGGCAGCCGCCGGCGTAGCAGCCGATACTGCCGGCACCGGCGATTACGATCGTCTTGCCACGCGTGACCATGCGATGGCCCTGTCCTGGTCGAGAAGCCTTGCCGCAATTATACGACATGAAAACCATAATGTCGGCGGCATGGCTGGCCCTTATGTCTGGCCGTGACAGGCCTTGCGCTTTCGACTATCGCTTTTGCCCATGACGCTGCCTACCGATCCGGCTAGAAATCTGGCTGCTCTCATCCGCTGCGCTTCCGTGACGCCCGCCGAAGGCGGTGCGCTGAGCGCGCTGGAAGAAATGTTGAAGCCGCTCGGCTTTGCCGTCGAGCGCCCGGTGTTTTCCGAATCCGGCACACCGGACATCGAGAACCTTTACGCGCGGCGTTCCGGCAACGGCCCGCATCTGATGTTTGCCGGCCATACCGATGTGGTGCCGGTGGGCGATGAAACAGCTTGGACGCACCCGCCCTTTGGCGCAGAAATCACCAATGGCGAGATGTTCGGCCGCGGCGCCGTCGACATGAAGGGCGGCATTGCTTGTTTCGTCGCGGCGGTAGCGCGACATATCGCGCAGAAGGGCGGCCCGAAGGGGTCGGTCTCGCTGCTGATAACCGGCGATGAGGAAGGGCCGGCGATCAACGGCACGACGAAGCTGCTCGAATGGGCGGCTGCCAAGGGCGAGAAATGGCATGCTGCGATCGTCGGCGAGCCGACCAATCCCGACGCGCTCGGCGATATGATCAAGATCGGCCGGCGCGGCTCGCTGTCGGGCACGGTCACCGTCAACGGCCGCCAGGGCCACGCCGCCTACCCGCAGCTAGCCGACAATCCGGTGCGCGGCCTGGTGACGCTGGTCGACGCCTTGCTGCATCCCGTCTTCGACGACGGAACAAGGGATTTCCAGCCGACCAATCTTGAGGTCACTTCCATCGATGTCGGCAATCCTGCCACAAACGTCATCCCGGCGAAGGCAGCAGCTACCTTCAATATCCGCTTCAACGACACATGGACCGCCGAGACGATCCAGGCCGAGATCCACAATCGCCTCGACCGGGCGGCGAAACGCAAGAAATACCGCGCCGGCAAGAAGACGCCGGTCGACTACGAGATCGCTTGGCGCGACGGGCCGAGCCATGTTTTCCTGACACGCGACGACAGGTTGATCGAGACGCTTGGCGGTTCGGTCAAGGCGGTGACCGGCAGGAAGCCGGTGCTCTCCACCTCCGGCGGCACCTCCGATGCCCGCTTCATCAAGGATTATTGTCCGGTGGTCGAATTCGGCCTTGTCGGCAAGACCATGCACATGGTCGACGAACGCGTGGCGATTGCCGACCTCGAGACGCTGACGCAGATTTATCTGCGCTTCGTTGAAGACTGGTTTGCGCGGGACATATCCTAGTGATGCTTTCAGCGGATGAAACCTACGCTTCGCTTGCCGGTGCCTGGCGGCTGATGCTCGGCAAGGCCGACGGATTTCGCCTGCTCGACCTTTCGGCGGACGGTTTCTGGAACTCCTTTTTTGCCATCGTCGTCGCGGCGCCGGCACTGATCGTCGGCTGGGTCGGTATTGCCAACGAGATCGGCGATCCCAACGCATTCGTCGGCCGTTTCAGCATGTTGATCCGCCTGGCCACCGTCGATATCGGCGCCTGGGTGCTGCCGCTCATAGGCCTCGCCCTGGTGGCGCCGCGGGTCGGCGTCGGCGGCCGTTTCGTCCATTATGTCGTGGCCAGCAACTGGGCCTCGGCGATCATCGCCTGGATGATGCTGCCATCAGCGTTGATCCGGCTTTTCCTGACGTCGGCCAACGAAGTCTCCGGACTGGTGTCGCTGCTGCTGTTCGCGCTGTCGATGGTATTGACCTGGCGGATGACCAACGTCGCGATCGGCAGGGGTGCGGCTGTCGGCAGCGCTGTTTTTGCCGGTATGTTCGTGGCGTCGCTGATCGTCCTGTTCGGTCTGCAGGCGCTGCTCGGTATCAGCGTGCCGGATCAGCCAGGCGTAGGATAATCGACGCCGACGAGAAACAGCCCGTCGGGCGGCGCCACCTGGCCGCAGGCCGCACGGTCGCGCGCCTCGAGCGCCGCCTTGAGGTCGGCAATGGTCCAGCCGCCTTCGCCGACACGTTTGAGCGAGCCGACCATCGAGCGCACCTGATTGTGCAGGAATGACCGCGCCGAAGCGCGGACTTCAATGAAATCGCCCGCCCGGCTGACATCCAGCCGGTCGAGCGTGCGGACCGGGCTGGTGGCCTGGCACTGGGTTGAGCGAAAGGTGGTGAAATCATGCCGGCCAAGCAGCACCTTTGCCGCTTCGTGCATGGCACCGGCATCGAGCTGCTTCGGTACCCACCAGATCTTGCCCTTGTCGAGCGCCGCCGGCGCGCGGCGGTTGACGATGCGGTAGAGGTAATGGCGGCCGATCGCCGAGAAACGCGCATCGAAGCTATCCGGCACGACGGCGGCCTTCAGGATGGCGATGCGCACCTTGGCCGCTTGCAGATGCGCGTTGACGGCGTCGCGCACTTTGTCGCCGGGCCATGCTTTGATCAGATCCACATGCGCCACCTGAGCGCTCGCATGGACGCCGGCATCGGTGCGGCCGGCTGCGCGCAGCGAAACCTGCTCACCACAGAACTTCTCGATCGCCTGCTCGATCGCCTGCTGCACCGAAGGCTGGTTGGCCTGGCGCTGCCAGCCGGCGAAGAGACTGCCGTCATATTCGATGTCGAGGCGAAAACGCGGCATTCCCGGATCGAGGCGAAATCAGGCGGCGAGGGCTGAGCCGAAGGCCGACGCGTAGACCAGCCTGCCGGTCTCCGGCGCCTCGCCCCATGCAAGTGCCTGCAAAGCCTCGCCTTGGTAATCGCTCTCGAATTTCGCTGCACGGGCGCGGCTGTAGCCGAAACGTCCATAGTAAGCCGGATCGCCGAGCACCACGGCGAGCGTCTCGCCGGCAGCCTTCAGGCGGATATGCGCCTCGCGGACCAGCGCACCGCCGATGCCGGTGCCGTGGAACGACGGCTCGACCGCCAGAGGCGCCAAAGCCACCGCCGGGAAGCTCTTGCCGCCATTCTGCACGAAGAGCCGTGAAAACAGGATATGGCCGACCACTTGCCCGTCTTCGTCCGCCACCAGTTCGACGACGGCATCACCGCCGGTGACCAGCGCGTCGACCAGTCCGGCCTCCGCCTGCTGGCCGAATGCGTGTTCTTCGACAAGGCGGATCGCCTCGCGGTCCCGCGGCGTCGCCGCGCGTATGGATATCATGCTCATGACAATTTCATTCCTTTTTCGAGCTTGGCCCCGCGCAGAAACTCCTGCGCGGCAATGGGCCTTCCGCCCGCACGTTGAACTTCGACCAGCCTGATCGCGCCTGACCCGCAGGCGACCGTCAGCCGATCGTCGAGAATTCCTCCCGGTTCCCCGGCGCCTTGCAAGAGCGTCGAGCGAAGCAGTTTCAGCCGCTCCATGCGGCCGCCGATTTCGGCCTCGCACCATGCACCGGGAAAGGGCGACAGGCCGCGAATCTGGTTGTGCACGTCGCCGGCAGGTCGCAGCCAGTCTATGCGAGTCTCCGATTTATCGATTTTCTTGGCGTAGGTCACCCCCACCTCGGCCTGTGTGGTAAATGTCAGCGTATTCCGTTCCAGCCGTTCGAGCGCCTGCACCATCAGAGCCGCACCCAACACCATCAGCCGGTCGTGCAGATCGCCGGCCGTCATGTCGGGTCCAACGGCGCATTTTTCAACCATTGCCACCGGCCCGGTGTCGAGGCCTTCCTCCATCCGCATCACCATCATGCCCGCCTCGGTGTCGCCGGCCATGATGGCGCGCTGGATAGGGGCGGCGCCGCGCCAGCGCGGCAACAGCGATGCGTGGCCATTGAGGCAACCGAGCCTTGGCGCCTCGAGAATGGGTTTGGGCAGAAGCAGCCCGTAGGCGACGACCACGGCGACGTCGGCACCCAAGGCGCGGAACGCTTCCTGCTCCGCCTCGCTCTTCAGCGACACCGGCGTGCGAACCTCGACGCCCAACCGATCCGCCTCGCGCTGCACCGGCGATGGCGTCAGCTCGAGCCCGCGCCGGCCGCCGGCGCGCGGCGGCTGCGTGTAGACGGCTGCCAATTCATGCCCGGCCCGGGCAATCGCCCGCAAGGTCGGCACGGAGAATTCAGGCGTACCCATGAAGATGACACGCAGGGGCATTCGTCGACCCCTATCCCACCATCTTGCCCGGCGCCTTGTCCCTGGCGAGCTTCTTGAACTTTTTGACCACCATGTCGCGCTTCAGCTTGGAGATGTGATCGATGAACAGCACGCCGTTGAGATGGTCGATCTCGTGCTGCAGGCAGGTCGCCATCAGCCCTTCGGCCTCGATCTCCTGCAGCTTGCCGTCGCGATCGAGATACTTCACCCGCACCGCCGCCGGCCGCTCGACCTCGGCGTAGTAGTCCGGGATCGACAGGCAGCCTTCCTCATAGACCGAATGCTGGTCGGAGCTTTCGAGGATTTCGGGATTGATGAAGACGTGCGGTGCCGGCGTTTCGTCCTCTTTGGCGAGGTCGATGACCAGCATGCGCAAGCGTTCGCCGACCTGGATCGCAGCGAGGCCAATGCCGGGCGCGTCATACATGGTGTCCAGCATGTCGCCGGCGAGTTTGCGCAAATCGCCGTCGACACGCTCGACCGGTTTTGAAACCTGGCGCAGGACGGGATCGGGAAGGATGATAAGCGGCTTGATCGACATGGTGTCTCACCTAAGACCTCGCAGGAAAAGCGTCAACCGGGGCGCCTTCGGCTCGTTCACGTTTTGATCTGTGCCGGCAGACCGAATCATCTATGCTGTCGGCATGAACGATCTGGCCACCATCCTGTCCGAACCTGTCGCCCGGCTCGGCGCCACCACGATCACGCTCGGCCATGCCCTGGGTTTCGGCGCAATGCTGTTCCTCGGACTGTTCGTGGCGCTCGTGGTTGCGCTCTGGCGATCGGCCAAGGCGCGTGCGGTGGCGGCCGCCGAAGCCGCCGACCACGCCCGCGACGCCGAGGTGCGGATGGCCGGCATCTTGGCAAGCCAGGCGGAAATGCAGGGCCGTATGGGCGCCATCGCCGAAGTGTTCGGGGCGCGCCAGGCCGAACTGACCCAGTCGATCGGCCAGCGCCTCGACGCCATGACCGGCCGCCTCGGCCAGACCATGACCGAGCAGACGAGATCGACGCATGAGAGCCTCGCCAAGCTGCAGGAGCGGCTGGCGGTCATCGATATCGCGCAAGGCAACATCCAGTCGCTGGCCGGCCAGGTCGTGCAATTGCAGGCGATCCTTTCCAACAAGCAGACGCGCGGCGCCTTCGGCCAGTCGCGTATGGAAGCCATCGTCGCCGACGGATTGCCGCACGGCGCCTATGAATTCCAAGCGACCTTGTCGAATGGCAGCCGGCCCGACTGCCTGGTGAAGATGCCGAACGGCGCACCGTCGCTTGCCATCGATGCAAAGTTTCCGCTCGAGGCGTGGAATGCCATCCGGGCCGCCGAAGGCGCCGACCTGCAGAAGTCCGCCGCACAGGCTTTCCGCCGCGACATCGAGGTGCATGTCCGGGATATTTCCGAAAAATACCTGATCCAGGGCGAGACGCAGGATACCGCCTTCATGTTCGTGCCCTCGGAATCGGTGTTCGCCGAAATCCATGAGAATTTCGAGGCCGTTGTCCAAAAGGCGCATCGATCGCGGATCGTCATCGTCTCGCCGTCGCTTTTGATGCTGTCGATCCAGGTCATCCAGGCGATCCTCAAGGATGCCCGCATGCGCGAGCAGGCGCACCTGATCCAGGGCGAGGTTATCCGGCTGATGGAAGACGTCTCTCGGCTCGACGAGCGGGTGCGCAAATTGCAGACGCATTTCGGCCAATCGGCCAAGGATATCGACGACATTCTGGTCTCGACATCCAAGGTGACCAGGCGCGGACAAAAGATCGAGGCGCTGGAGTTTGGGGTGCAGCCGGCGGAGGACACCGCTGGTTCGAATGGCAGCGGAGCAAAAGCGGAAAGCAGCGCGCGTGTTGCCGATTCGAAAACCGGGCAGTTGAGGCTAAGGGTCGTCGAAGGCGACGATTGAGAGCTACGCCGGAACCGGGGCCGAGGCTTCGCCCGGTCCGGCGCTACTGCTCCTCGATGATGGTTGTGCCTTCGAATTCCGGCAGCCAATGCAGCGCCGAGCGATGCCAGATCTGCTTTCTCGGCACCAGTTGATCGCGCTGCCGTGCCGTGCCGACCCTGATGCCGTAAACCTTCGGTCCCGCGCCCGCCGACGTGGCGTAGAGATGCGAGCCGCACTCACCGCAAAATGCCTGGGCGCGCTTGGCGCCACTCGAACCGGTCTTGATGTAGATTTTCGGCGTGCCCTTGGTGATCCTGTAATTGTCCTCGGACGCCGGCACGGTGACGCGAAAGGCCGTTCCGGTTAGCTTCTGACAATCGATGCAGTGACAAATGGTGGTCTTTTCCGGATCGACTTCGGCCTCGTAAGTGATGGCGCCGCAATGACACCCGCCGTCGATTTTCATCTTCGTTCCTCCTGGAGCTTTTGCCCGCAATCATAACCGGGACTGCCCGATGGCGCAGCCATTTTCCTCAGGCCGGTTCCCCTCCGGACGCCGCCAAGGCCTTGCTCCGGCGTTCCCAGGTGCCGGTGGTCTGCGGCTTGACGAAGAGCCGCGTCACCTCCGGCATCTCCGCCTTCAGCCGCGTCTCGAGGCGCTCGACGCAGGTCTCCATCTCCGGCGCCGACAAATGATCCTCGAACTCGATGCTCAAAGCGGCGACGATCTCCTGCGGGCCCATATGCAGCGTCAGCACGCCATTCGCGCGTTGCACCGCCGGGTCCTGCTGGACGATGGCCAGCACCTTTGTTTGCACCTCGGGCGAGGCCGGCTCGCCGAGCAGCAGGCTTTTGCTTTCGCGCGCCAGGAAGATCGCGGTCGCGCCCAGGATGAGCGCGATGCCGATCGACGCGGCGCCGTCGAGCTTCGGCATGTCCAGCCGTGCCGCCGCCAATATGCCGGCGAAGGCGACAACGAGGCCGAGAAGTGCCGCGCTGTCCTCGAAGAGTATGGTGTAGACACTCGGATCCTTGCTGAGCTGCACCGCCTCGAGCCAGCCGTGGCTGCCTTTTTGGTGGCGGAATTCCTTCAGCGCCACCAGCCAAGAGGTGCCTTCGAAGAGGAAGGAAAGGCCAAGGACAGCGTAGTTCACCTTGGCGTTGGCGATCGGCTCCGGCGCCATGATGTGCGTCACGCCTTCGTAGAACGATATGCCGGCGCCCAGTGCAAAGACTAGGAGCGCGACGATGAAGCTCCAGAAGTACAGCTCGCGGCCATGGCCGAGCGGATGCGTGCGGTCGGCCGGCCGGGCGGCACGGTGCATGCCGTAAAGCAGCAGGCTGCCATTGCCAGTATCGACGAGCGAGTGGACGCCTTCCGAGAGCATTGCCGAGCTGCCCGTGAACAAGGCAGCGGCGAATTTGGTCAGTGCGATCGCAAGATTTCCGGCGAGTGCCGCATAGATCACTTTTTTCGACCCGCCATGCGCCGCCATGGTGTGCTGCCTTGGTGATGCACTCGAGATTGGCGGAGCGCCCGCCCACGCTCCACAGTTCCCACAACGCCCGAAGTGTCGAGTTGTTCAAAAGGGCGGCGCGGGGCTATTCGATGACCTCGTCCGTCCAGACCTTGAAGCCAGCCAGCGCGCCGGGCCCAAAAATGTGGGTCAGCGGCACATCGGCGGCATCGCGTCCGGAGGCAATCAGGATGCGGCCGATGCGCGGCGCGTTGTTGCGCGGGTCGAACGCGTGCCAGCGGCCGCCGAGATAGACCTCCATCCAAGCGGCGAAATCCATGTCCGACCACGGCTTTGGCAGCCCGATATCACTGATATAGCCGGTGCAGTAGCGGGTCGGAATGTTCAGGGCGCGGCAGAAGGCAACAGCTAGGTGGGCAAAGTCGCGGCACACACCACTCTGCTCGCGATAGGCCTCGGCGGCGGTGCGCGTCGGGCGCGCATTGAAATAGTTGAAGACGATGTGGTTATGGACGAAGTCGCAGACCGCCTGGACGCGCGGAATGCCGAGCGGGGTGCTGCCGAACAGCCGCCACGCTTCATTCGCCAGCACGTCGCTCTCGCAATAACGGCTGGGCAGCAGGAACAGCAGCGTCTCCGACGGCAGATCGCGCACCTCGTGCTGCCACGTCGTCAGCTCGCGCGTCTCGAAGGAGCCGGGGTCGCGGATCACCGCGTCCGTGCCGAACGCAAAGCGCCCGGGCGGCGCAACGAAACGGTTGCACCAATTGCCGAAACTGTCGCGGTAGCTTTCGATCGGCACCGGCGGGTTCGACGTCAGGAAGTCCGGCCGCTCAAGATCGGATGCGCGCGAATAGTGGACATTTAGCATCGCGATCAGCGGTGTTTCCTGCGGGAAGTCGAAGCTCATCTGGCAACCGATGTTGATCCGCATTGTCGTCCTGACCGGCCTGCCTGATCATCAGCCGGCGAAACGCAAGGGCTGATGCTGCAGTGCGAAGAAGACCATGGCACGGACCGCTGCGGTTTACGAGGGAATTAGAAACCGGTTGACAGCCATCGGCCAGGGCGACTGCACGGCAGCGGCCTCTTGCAGTCGAGCGTTTTCTCTTGTTTCACTTCGCCAGACATCAACTGGAGGAACGAATCATGGCTAAGGGTGCGATGAAGGCAGGCAAGGAAGCCCGCAAGCCGAAGAAGGACGCGAAGAAACCCGCTCCGGCGCCGGCCCTGAAGGCACCGCCGGTGAAGGCGATGAAGCTGAAGGACAAGTAGGGCCGCAGCTACCGTTTCGGCTTATTTCGACCGGCCGCAAACACGGCCGGTATGATTGTTCATCAAGCGCACGCACATCCCCCTTGCTCGGCCTGGCGCTGAAGGCATTGCCGGTCGGCACCGCTTATGCGGTGTGGACCGGCATCGGCACCGTCAGCACGGCGCTGTTGGGGATATGGCTGCTCGGGGAACCGGCGACGGCGATCAGGCTGGCCTGCATCGCGCTCATCGTCTGCGGCATCATGGGACTGAAGCTCGCGGCTTAGCCGATTCTGACAGACGAACGCGTTCGGGGCCGCTGCAAGGCGGCCCTGATTCTTGAATTCGGCTGATCAGCGCCGGAAGGCGCTATCGGGCGGAGAAGCCGGGCGGCGTCCTGCCAGTGCGCTGCTTGCGCGCGGCATAGCGCGCATCACGCTTGGCCTTGCGTTCGGCCTCGTCGGCAAGAAAACGGGCGATGCGCTCGTTCTCTTCAGCTTCCCGGATCTTCGCTTCGGCCTGTGCGGCTTCTTCCGCGGCAATGCGTGCCGCTTCGGCAGCTGCCTCGCGCTCGGCCTTTTCTGCTGCTTCGCGCGCCAGCTTTTCCTGCTTCAGCCTGGCCTTTTCGGCCTCGCGTATCGCGCGGGCCTCGAGGATCGCCTTGCGCTCCGCCTGTCGTGCCAGCACCGCTGGATCATCTGCCGCCGGCTTTGCCTTAAAGCGCTCCAGAAGCGCCTTCTTTGCCTCGTTTGCGGCATTACGCCGCTCGAAAACGTCTTTTTCCCTGTAGATAGCCAAGTCCACTTCCCTGGAGTCAATTTGCGAGGCTTACATACGCGTGAAAACCGAGAGTTCAAGCGCCAAAACGGTATGCCAGCCATGAAATTCTGATCTGTTGCAACCGGGAGACGCCATTTCGATTGAATTCGACTGAAAGCCACCCGCACTGTTCACCATCCAGGCCTCTGGCGGGGCGACGGACTGATCGCTACCTGTAGCGCCAAGACAAACGCTGGGATGACACACTTATGGAACTCGGTCTCTACACCTTCGCCGACGTCAGCCCGGAACCGGGTCCCGGTGCGATCGGTGCGCATGAGCGGCTGCGCAACCTGATCGAGGAGATCCAGCTTGCCGACCAGGTCGGGCTGGACGTCTTTGGTCTCGGCGAGCACCACCGTCCCGACTACGCTGCCTCCGCTCCGGTGGTGGCACTGGCGGCGGCGGCCGAACGAACCAAGCGCATAAAGCTGACCAGCGCTGTCACCGTGTTGTCCTCCGATGATCCGGTGCGCGTCTTCCAGCAGTTTGCCACCCTCGATCTTCTGTCCGGCGGCCGGGCCGAGATCATGGCCGGGCGCGGCTCGTTCATCGAATCCTTTCCGCTGTTCGGCTACAATCTCGAAGATTATGACGAGCTCTTCGCCGAGAAGCTCGACCTGCTGCTCGCCATCCGCGATCATGTCAAGGTGACCTGGTCGGGCAGTCTGCGCGCGCCGATCAACGATCGCGGCGTCTATCCCCGGCCCTTGCAGGACAAACTGCCGATCTGGATCGCCGTCGGTGGAACACCGCAATCCGTTGCCCGCGCGGGCGTGCTCGGGCTGCCGCTGGCGCTGGCGATCATCGGCGGCGAGCCGGCGCGGTTCGCACCGCTGTTCGACATCTTTAGGGATGCAGCCAGGCGGGCCGGCAACGATCCGGCGAGCCTTGCCACCAGCCTCAACGTGCACGGCTTCATTGCCGAGACCACGGACCAGGCAGCCGACGACTTCTACGGGCCGCAGGCCGAGGTGATGAACCGCATCGGCCGCGAGCGCGGCTGGGGGCCGACATCGCGGGCGCATTTCGACCAATCGCGCGGCCCAAACGGCGCGCTGTTCGTCGGCAATCCAGAACAGGTGGCCGAGAAGATCATTGCCCAGCACAGGATATTCGGCAACGACCGCTTCCTGCTGCAAATGGCGATCGGCACCATGCCGCACGCCAAGGTGATGAAGGCCATCGAACTCTACGGCACCAAGGTGGCGCCGATCGTGCGCCGGGAAACTGCGAAGGCCGTTCCCGCCGTGGCGGCGCCGGTTGCCTGATTCACCAGCAAGGCCGCGAGGCGGCCTTGCTGGTGACGCCGGCAAACGGAACCTTGAAGCGACAGAGGCGTTTTCGCCAACGGTCTACACCAATCGCGGTGTACCGCCGAGGGTCAGAATGAAAGCCGAACCCGCCGCTTCGGGCGCAAGCGCTGCCGAAAGCCCGAATCCGCGCGTCGAGGCGCGGGCGGATGCGCATCTGATGCGTTCGCTGCTCGTCGGCATCTTCATCCTCATGGCGATCTACGCGCTTTACTTCGCCCGCGCCTTCTTCATGCCGGTCATTTTGGCTTTCCTGCTGGCGCTGACGCTGACGCCGATCGTTCGCTTCCTGCGCAAGCATGGCATGCCCGATGTCATTTCGGCGACACTGCTGGTGCTGCTTTCGTTCTGCCTCGTCGCCGTCGCGGGATATCTGCTCAGCGGCCCGGTCATCGATCTCATCAACAACACCTCGACGATCGGCCAGCAGCTTACCGAACGTCTGGCACAACTGCGCCGTCCGTTCGAAAGGATCGTGGAGATTTCACGCCAGATCGAGGGCCTGACACAGACATCCCAGGAGCCGGGCGTTCAGAGGGTGGCGATGGCGCCATCCGGTATTCTCTCGCAGGCCGCCGGCAATGTGCTGTCGGCCGGCGCCAGCGTTACCATCGTCTTCGTCCTGTCGCTGTTCCTGCTCGCCTCGGGCACGATGTTCTATGAAAAGATCGTCCAGTCCTTCCCCAGTCTCAGCGAAAAGAAGCGGGCGCTACGCGTCGTCTACGACGTAGAACGTGAAATCTCGCATTATCTGCTTACTGTCACTGTCATCAATACATGTCTCGGCGTGGTCATCGGGCTCGGCCTGTGGGCGCTCGGCGTGCCCAACGCGCAGGTCTGGGGCGCGGCAGCGGCTCTGCTCAATTTCCTGCCCTATATCGGGGCGCTGACCACCATCACGCTGGTTACGATCATCGCGCTGATAAGCTTCGACACGATTTCCTATGCGCTGCTGGCGCCGGCCTTCGTCCTTATGTGCGATGTCGTCGAAGGCCAGTTCGTGACGCCGACGGTGGTCGGCCGCCGTCTCGAGATCAACGCAGTGGCGATCCTCATCGCCATCGCCTTCTGGTCCTGGCTGTGGGGTTTCGTCGGCGCGTTGCTGGCGGTGCCGCTGCTGGTCGTCATCAAGGTGTTCTGCGATCATTTCGACGGTCTCAGCCATGTCGGCAATTTCCTGGCGGCGCAACACACGACGGTGCTCGAGGACGAAGAGATTCCCGAGGTGAAAAAGTAGCGGCTTAAAGGGTCAAAAGCGTCCCCCGATGGGGCAGATCACGACCTTGCATCGGTCGCACGTCCGTTGTGCCCTCAGCGCTCCATCAACATTTTGAATTTGCCGCCTCGGCAACCGCTTCCTACATCCCTTCGGCCCACAGGAAACCCGCGCCGATGACCGTTCTTTCCGTTCTCGACCTGTCGCCGATCGTCGAAGGCAGCAACGCTTCACAGTCACTCGCCAATTCGCTCGATCTCGCCCGTCATGCCGAGCGGCTGGGATATAAGCGCTACTGGCTGGCTGAGCATCACAACATGCCGGGCATCGCCAGCGCCGCCACCTCCGTCGTCATTGCCCATGTCGCCGGCGGCACCAAGACGATACGCCTCGGCGCCGGCGGCATCATGCTGCCCAATCATTCGCCGCTTGTCATCGCCGAGCAGTTCGGCACGCTCAACGCTCTGCATCCCGGTCGCATCGATCTCGGCCTCGGCCGGGCGCCCGGCACCGACATGGGCACGGCACGGGCGCTGCGCCGCAACCTCGACGCCGGCGCCGACAATTTCCCGCAGGACGTCGTCGAGCTGATCGGTTACTTCCAGCCGGCCGAAGAAGGCCAACGTATCCGCGCCGTGCCCGGCGAAGGCGAAAAGGTGCCGATCTGGATCCTGGGCTCCAGCCTCTACGGCGCGCAGCTTGCCGCCATGCTCGGCCTGCCCTACGCCTTCGCTTCGCATTTTGCGCCGGCCGAGCTCGACCATGCGCTGGAGATCTACCGCTCGCGCTTCCAGCCGTCGGAGCAGCTCGACAAGCCTTACGTGATGCCCGGTCTCAATGTGTTCGCTGCGCCTTCCGATGCAGAGGCGCGGCTGTTGTTCACCTCGCTGCAGCAGGCCTTCGTGAATCTGCGCACCGGCCGGCCCGGCCGATTGCCGCCGCCGGTCGAAGGATATGAGCACGACCTCGACCCGATGGCCAAAATGATGCTCAGCCAGGCGCTTTCCTGCGCCATCGTCGGCTCTCCCGAAACGGTCAGGCAAGGCATCGAGGCGTTTGTGCGCCGCACAGGGGCCGACGAACTGATGGTCACGGCGCAGATTTTCGACCATGCGGCGCGGGTGCGCTCGTTCGAGATTCTGGCCGAGGTTCACAAGTCGCTGTCGGAAGCGGCCTGAGAGTTGGTTCGCCACTTGGCACTGTTGCGGTCAAGGCCGGCCTTAGGCAGGGAACATCGCGAGGTGTGCGAAGACATCGCGAACAGTTCGCGCGTTTTACGCGGAGGTTTTCGATCCGTCATGCTCGTCCGTTAGAGACGGAAACGCGGCATCCACTAAATGACGATCACCTTGGTGCCGATTGTGGCGCGGTTATAGAGATCGATGATGTCCTGATTCATGAGGCGGATGCAGCCAGCCGACACAGCTTTGCCGATGGACCACCATTCAGGGCTACCGTGCAGCCGATATCCAGTGTCGCCTTTCTCGTTGAAAAGATAGAGCGCCCGCGCCCCGAGCGGGTTCATGAGTCCGCCCTCCATATGGGCCGGTATGATGCGGCCTCGCTTCTGCTCGCGCACGATCATCGCAGACGGCGCGCTCCAATCCGGCCATTCGCGCTTCCTCGCAACGTGAGCGGTGCCATGCCACTCGAAGCCCGCCTTGCCGACGCCGATTCCGTAGCGCAGCGCCTGACCGTCTCCCAACACGTAGTAGAGGAACTTCGCTCCTGTATCGACAATGATGGTGCCAGGCGCCTCTTCAGTCGCATAAGGCACTGTCTGCCGAAGGAACTTCTGGTCAACCTTGTAGATCGGAACCGGCGGAACGCGAAAACCGGCGTCGGTGAGGCCGCCATAGGCCGAGGGGAAAGTCTTTAATGCGCCGCCGGTGGTGCAGCCGAAGAATGCGACCATCCCAGCAAGTACCAGCCCGATTAGGATCGATTTCACGCGCATGACTCAAGCCGGCGCCCGTGTGGGCGATCAGCCGCATCTCGTCATATTCCTAATCCGACATGCTTCAATTGCCAAGATTTTCCTGCTTGTCGGGGGCTGATTGTTGGCCACTTGGCTCGATCGGCGCCGCGTCCTTCAATTGCTCGGTTTTTCGAACGACGAACGCCCGTAGCGGCTGCGAAGGGCCGAGGTCGGCAGGAAGAGGGCATTACAAAGTTTCTGAACTGTGCCCAAGCGCTACGCGCTGACGCTCTGCGCAGTCGCACCTAGCGGACGGCATGAATTGCGGATCATCAAGCGTCCCTTGAGCGTCAGCTTGCGCGGCAGAGCATCCCTGTTTCCGGCGAGCCGGTCGAGCAGCAGATTGGCCGCCTGTTCGCCAATCGCCTGCACCGGCTGTGCGACCGTGGTCAATTGCGGCCGGAACACATCCGACCACGGAAAATCGTCGAAGCAGGCGACCGAAATATCCTCCGGACAGGACAGGCCGATATCGCGAATGGCCTTCATGGTGCCGATCACCATCGGGTTGTTGGCCGAAAAGATGGCGCTCGGCCGGTCGTGCAGCGAAAGCAGCTGCATGGTGGCGTTGTAGCCGTCGACTTCATGGAAGTTGCCGAAACGGACGAGCTCGGGCTCGGCCGGCAGGCCGGCGGCCTGGAGGGCCTCGCGATATCCCGCCATGCGGTCATGCATCGGCGAGATATCGAAAGAGCCGGAGATGTAGCCGATGCGCCGATGGCCGAGATCGATCAGGTAGGTGATTGCGTCGAACACCGCGCGCTGATTGTCGAGAACGACGGCATCGGTGTCGACACCCTGGCAAACACGGTCGAGCAGCACGACCGGCACATTGGCGTCGTCGACAATCCGTTTGAGGATCGCGCCGTCGCCGACACGCGCGACGATCAGTCCGTCGACCATCCGGTCGAGCAGCAGCCTGATCTGGTCGTCCTGGGTGTTCAGGTGCTCGTCGGTGCAGCACAGCATGACGGCGTAGCCGGCTCTGTCGAAAGCCTGCTGGATCACCGAAACCACGTCGGTGAAGAACGGATTGGTGATGTGGGGGACGGTGAGCCCGATGGTGCGTGTGGTGCCCATCTTGAGGCTGCGGGCGATGGCGTTGCGCTTGTAGCCGATGTCGCGGATCGCCTGTTCGATGCGCTGGCTGAGCTCGGGGCTGACGGTCGCGGTGCCGTTGATCAGCGCCGATACGGTGGCCACGGAAACACGCGCGGCCTCGGCCACATGAAGCATGGTCGGTGCAGTGGATTTACGCTGCCTTTTTCGCCCTGACGCTGTCATTTTCGAAACGTTTCACCACTCCGCGGCAGCAATACCTACGGAATCTTATGGTTTTGCGCAAGAATTGAAATGGAACAATCTCAGGCCCCAGATATTGGCTTGACATGATCGAAACGTTTAGATTAGCGTTTGAGGTGTTCGGTGACGACGGAGGGAGGCCGTCCTTGTCATGCAGCACGGCAATTCCATCCCTGCACAAGGCGTTACGGCGGACGGCTCGGCTGTCGTGCTGAGCGCCGAGCACATCTCCAAGTCCTTCGGCGGCATCGCCGCGCTTGTCGATGTCGGCTTCGAGCTGCGGCGCGGCGAGGTCCATGCGCTGATGGGCGAGAACGGCGCCGGCAAGTCGACGCTGATGAAGATCCTGTCCGGCGTCTATACGGACTATAACGGAACGGTCAGTATCGATGGCCATGCGGTGCGCTTTGCCGGCGTCCGCGAAGCCGAGCGTGCCGGTATCGCCATCATCCACCAGGAGCTGAACCTCGTCCCCCAACTCAGCGTCGCCGACAATATCTTTCTCGGCCGCGAGAAGCTGATCGCCGGATTGATCGTCGACCGCAAGGCGAGCAGCCGCGCCGCCGGCGCGCTCTTGAAAAGGCTCGGCATCGAGCTCGACCCGGATGCGCGCGTCGGTGCCTTGCGCGTCGGCGAACAGCAGCTGGTCGAGATCGCCAAGGCGCTGTCGATGTCGGCGCGCATTCTGATCATGGACGAGCCGACCTCGGCGCTTTCGCCGGCCGAATGCCAGCGGCTGTTCCGCATCATCCGCCAGCTCGCAGATAGCGGCGTGGCGATCGTCTACATTTCACACCGCATCGACGAGGTCATGCATCTGGCCAGCCGGGTCACGGTGTTTCGCGATGGACGCCACGTCTTGACGCAGGCGATGGACAAGCTCGACGAAGACGCCATAATTTCAGCGATGGTCGGGCGAAACCTGCTTGCTTCCCCCCAGGAGCACCGCATCCCCGGTGGCAACACGGTCCTTTCCGTAAGCGAGCTGTCGCTGTCGAAGCCCAATCGCCATGGCTGGCGCACCGTGCTCGATGGCGTCAGCTTCGATCTTGCCGCAGGAGAAATCCTCGGTATCGGCGGGCTGCTGGGCTCGGGCCGTACCGAAATCCTGGAAACGATCTTCGGGTCCAGCGGCGGACGTGCCGGCGGTGAGATCAGGCTCGATGGCGAGGCTGTAGAAATCCGTTCGCCGCGCGATGCGCGCCGGCTCGGCATCGCCCTGGTCACAGAAGACCGCAAGACCCAAGGCCTGCATCTCGAGGCCTCGATCACCGACAATGTCGCGCTGCCGCTGGTCGGCGCACTGGCGCGGTTCGGCCTGCGCTCGCTGGCCGGCGAGCAAGTGCTGGCACGGAACGCCGTCAAGGCGCTCGGCATTCGCTGCGAGACCGTCGAGCAGCCGGCCGGCACGCTGTCCGGCGGCAACCAGCAGAAGGTCGTCATAGGCAAATGGTTGGCGACGAGGCCGCGGGTGCTGCTGCTAGACGAGCCGACGCGCGGCATCGATGTCGGCGCCAAGCGGGAAATCTACGATCTCATCTTCAAGCTGGCGCGAGACGGGCTGGCGATCGCCGTCATCAGCTCGGAATTACCGGAGCTGCTGCATCTTTCCGACCGTATCCTGGTCATGGCCGACGGCCGCCAGACGGGGATGCTGTCCCGTGCGCAAGCCAGCGAGGAGGCCATCATGCGGCTTGCGGCGCCGCGACGAACCATGACGAGGCCTGCCGCATGAGCATTTTGCATATCCTGTCCCGGACGAAACTCTATTGGGGCCTGATCGCCATTTTCCTGATCGGCGTGCTCGGCTCGCCGATCAGCTCCAAAGGCAACAACATCTTCCTGTCCTACGGCAACCTGCTCGATGTGCTGCGCCAGGTGTCGACCACCGGACTCATTGCCACCGGCATGACGGCGGTGATCATCACCGGCGGTATCGACCTTTCCGTCGGCTCGCTGATGGCGATCTGCACGGTTGTCTGTGCCATGCTGCTGACGGTCCCAGGCGTGACGCCGGCGGTGGTGCTGGGGGTGCCGACAGTTGCCGTAGCAGCCCTTTGCCTCGGCATTCTCGTCACTCGTTTCATCCTGCTGAACATCGAAAAATCCCGCGCCGGCGCGCAGGCCACGCACGACATCAGGTTGGACAGCGTTCGCGGGCTGGTGACGCCCGGCATTGTCGGGGTGATCCTGTGCAGCCTGGTGCTGTGGTTCCTGCTGCCGCAGGTAGGCTCAAAATTCGGCGTGCTCGGCGTGTTGCTGGTGGCGCCTTGCGTCGGCCTGCTGTTCGGCGCGCTCAACGGCTTCATCATCGTCGCCGGGCGCCTGCAGCCCTTCATCGTGACGCTGGCGATGATGGTTACTGCGCTCGGCATCGCCCGGCTGACAGCCGGCCAGAACAATGCGGTGCTGCCGGTCTATACCGGGTCGAACGCCACGGCCGATTTCGAAATGCTGCGCTCGCTGGTGTTCGGCGTGATCCCGATGCCGGGCCTGTTCTTCCTCGGCGCCATCCTGATCTACGGCGCGGTGCTGCGCTTCACCCCGTTCGGCCGCTATGTCTACGCAATCGGCGGCAATGAGGAGGCGGCGCGGCTGTCGGGCATCGCCGCAGGCCGCGTGAAGATCGCCACCTATGCCGTGTCAGGGCTGCTGGCCGGCATCGCGGCGGTGCTCTACGTCGCGCAGTACCGGCAAGGCAAACCGGACGCCGGCGCCGGGCTGGAGCTCGACGCGATTGCCGCCGTGGTCATCGGCGGCACCAGCCTGATGGGCGGACGCGGCAGCCTCACCGGGACGTTCTGCGGCGTGCTGATCTTCGGGCTGCTCTCCAACATCCTGCAGCTGCACAACATCAATTCGAACCTTCAGCTGGTGCTGAAGGGGATGATCATCATCGGTACCGTGCTCGTACAGGAGCGCAATGCCGGTGATCTTCTCTTCTATCTGCGACTGCCCGGTGGGCAAGCGCACAAGGAAACGGCCGCGGCAAAGCGGCCGTCGCAAGAGACCGCGTCTCTGAATATTGGAGGAAACAAGAAATGAAACGACGTGAATTGTTGAAGCTCGCCGGGCTGACAGCGGCACTCCTGACCACGACCGCCATGCTTGCCGGCGGCGCCCATGCGCAGGACAAGAAGTGGAAGATCGGCTTCTCGCAGGTGACGACCATTGAACCCTGGCGCGCCCAGTTCAACAAGGACATCCTGGCCGAAGCGGCCAAGCATCCGGAAGTCGAGCTGATCATCACCGACGGCGAGGACAAGACCGAGAAGCAGGTCGCCGATGTCGAGAACCTGATCCGTCAGGAGGTCGATGCGCTCTTGGTATCACCGAAGGAATCCGCCGGCCTGACCGGTGTCGTGCAGCAGGCGATCGATGCCAAGATCCCGGTCTTCGTGCTCGACCGCAACGTCGAAACTAATGACTACACGCAGTTCGTCGGCGGCGACAACAAGCTGATCGGCCGGGCTGCTGGTGAATATGCCGTCGAGCTGCTTGGCGGCAAGGGCAAGGCCGCCGGCAACGTCGTCGAGATCTGGGGCGGCATGGGCACCCAGCCGGCACACGATCGCCATGACGGCTTCCATGAATTCACCGACAAGGAGCCAGGCATAAAATACCTGCTCGACCAGCAGTCGGGCGACTGGAAGCAGGACCAGGCCTACAACATCATGGCGACCGCGTTGCGCAACAACGAGAAGATCGATCTTGTCTACGGCCACAATGATCCGATGGCCTATGGCGCCTATCTTGCCGCCAAGGACGCCGGACGTGAGAAGGACATCAAGTTCATCGGCATCGACGGCCTGCCCAATGAAGGCGTGCAGCTGGTCGCCAATGGCGAGCTGACGGCGACGTTCACTTATGTGACGCCGGGCGCCGAAGGGCTGCGGCAGGCGATCAAGTTCCTGAACGGGGAGAAGGTGGAAAAGACCATCACCCTGCCGGCGCAGAAGATCACCAAGGAAAATGCCGCCCAGATCCTGAAGGACAACGGCCTCTGAGAGGAGGCTTTCCTGCCGGGCGTTGAGCGCCCGGCAGGAACAACAACCAAACGCCGGCAGGCAGCAGATTAAGCCAGCTTGGCCAGCAGCTTCATGAAAATGGCCGCCTCCTTGGCGGAAAGCGGCGCCAGCGTTTCCTGCGTAATCTCGCGGGCAAGCGGAATCAGCCGCTCGATCGCGTCGCGCCCCTCGGCCGTCAGACTGACCAGCAGGCGCCGTTTGTCGACTTCGTGTTTGCTAAGTTCGACAAAGCCACGCGCTTTCAGCCGGTCGATGACGCCCTTCACCGTCGCCGCATCCATGGCGATCAGGCTGCCAAGCTGGTTCTGCGAGGTCTCGCCGACGTCGCGCAATTTGGCCAGAGCGGCAAATTGCGGCGGCGTCAGATCGGCGATGTGTGCGGCGAAGATCGAGACATGGCGCTGATGCGCCTTGCGCAGGATGAAGCCGACCTGCTCCTGCAAGCGATAGTCGTTTTCGTCAGGCTCCTCGGCCTCGACCAGCTTGAGCAGATTGTCCTCGGCGCTCACCGCAGCCCATCCCATGCCTTGATGTCCTTGGCCGCCAGCCCGCCCATGCGGTCGTGCACGCGCGGGCCGCAGGTCATGGCGAGGCAAAACAGGATCTCGTCGGGACGCGGACCATCGCTGATGCCGATTTCCATGGCGTCGAAATGGCTGCGCACATAGGCGGCGTTGATGTGGCCGAGCGGCACATCGAGCCGCGCGCCGAAGGCGCCGACCTTCTTTGCCGACGGCACGATCGCCTTGGCATCGCCGAGCCGCTCGCGCATGGCATAGCCGCCCGGCACATGCCACAGCGCGCCATGCTCCAGCTCGCCCGCCATGCCGACGATGGCGCCCTTGCCGTAGCCGTCGATCTGTTTGACGTCGCCGCCCAGTGCGGCAATGAGCCTGTCGGAGAGCAGCAGCCCGAGCGGCTTCAGATCCTCCATGGCACTCTGCAGTTCCTCGACGTAACGGCCGGCGAACGGGTTCTTCATCACAGCCATGGCCGCGGCGCGGCGCCGCGGCACCTTCGCCACCGGCCCACCTTCGTGAAAAATCTCTTCGGTCAGCACGGCGATCTTGCGGATCGGAAACTCAGGCATGAGCAATTTCCCTCTCTAAAGCTTTATTGGCGAGCGCCATCGGACCTGCGATGCGCGCCTGACCGCCGAGGAAAAGCGCCGCGGCGGCAATCAGGCCGCGCCGCC
This sequence comes from Mesorhizobium sp. ISC25, assembly GCF_042295465.1. Lineage (NCBI taxonomy): Bacteria > Pseudomonadati > Pseudomonadota > Alphaproteobacteria > Hyphomicrobiales > Phyllobacteriaceae > Mesorhizobium > Mesorhizobium sp. ISC25. Next base: position 4,110,933 of record NZ_CP135441.1, read on the forward strand.
GAAACTCCTCGGCAACGGCAAATCCGCCTTCCAGCGCAATAGCGATTTCAGCGGCGGAAAGCGGCCCCACGCCCTGCGTCACCAAACGGTCGCCGAGATCGCTGTCAGGTGCGAGATCGCGCGCCCGTACGCGCCTAACGGCCGGATGATCGGGCAGGTCGACGGCGTTGGCGATCAAGGTCGCGGCGGCATCGGCTTCAGCACCCGTTCGCGCCAGCACCGTGACGGCGTCGGCGATGCCCAGCGAAAAGGAGCGGCCGCGCCAGCCGCTGGTCGCGACGCCGCGGATCCCGTCTTCGGCGCGGATCGTGAGACGATCCGCCAACCCATGACCTGTCCCGGCAATGGCAAGCGTCATCGACTGGCCGTTGCCCAGATGGATCGCGCTGTCGCCGCCATTGTTGACATAGGCGCGATCGAGCCGGCGGCCGGCAAGCAGCGCGCCAAGCACTTCGTCGGCTACCGAGCCGGCGACGGCCGCCATTGGTGTGATGAATTGTTTCGCTAGCGGAACGACCGCCGCTTCCATGCGGCGCGCCGTCGGGCCAGCGAAAGCCCGTGGCCGCGAGGCGGCCGGGCAGCGCAGTTCGGGCAACTCTTCGACCAGCTCGGGCAGGATCGTCTGGAAGCGCGCCACTGTCTGGCGATAGGCGGCGCGGCATTCGCTTGCCTCGCCGAAGGCCTCGACGATCAGATCGATCGGCCCATGATTGAGGTGAAGCCGCCGGCCGTCCTCGAGCCAATGCGCCTGCGGGCCGTTCATCACCCGGCCCCGTTTACGGCCGCGCGACGCAACTGCGCCAGCGGCGGCCAGGGATTGTCGCCGGGTGCGGCCGTGCCGCGGCGCGGGTTGAGATACTCGCCGCCCTTAGCCAGGATATCATCGACGCTGCGGATTTCGGCTTCGTAGCCGCCGAGCCTGACATAATCGTCGCGGCGCATGGTGAACTCGATCGGCGCCACCAGCGCCGGCGTCGGCACATAGCCGAAGGCGCCTTCCGGCACGCGGGTGACGTCGACCATCAGCGTGATGCCGCCGCCCGGCCAGACATAGACCGGCGCGCCGCCGACCGTCACATAGGTCTTGAGGCCCTGCACCGAGCGGGTCAGATTGACCGGGTTCTCGGTGACGCCGGCGCGCAGCGAGCCGCCGGCGCCGCCGACGAAAAGCACGGTGCTGAGCGCCGGCTCGCAATTGTCCTCGATCAGTTCAACCGACTTCCGCAGCCGCTCCGGGAAGGGTTTCTGCACCGGCTTCAATTCATCGTCGAGCTCGTAATAGGCGAATTGCTCGCCGGTGGTCGAGACCATCAGCAGCGACATGCCGGGGCGCGCACCCTTTTTGGCGTTCCATTCACCAAGGATCGACAGCGGGTCGGAAATGCTGGTGCCGCCCCAGCCGAGGCCGGGCTCCGATACCTTGAAATAACGGCCCGGTGTAGAACGGCGGCCGATGATCTTGATGCCGGTGTCCTGCCAGCCAAGCACCTTGCCGGCCTGATGCTCGGAGACGACGCCGGTGATGTGGTCGTCGACCACCACCACCTCGTCGACAAGGCCGCGCCATTGGGTGGCGAACATGCCTATGGTGGCCGAACCGCAGCCGACGCGCATGCGCTGCTCGAGTTTGCCGTCGATGACCGGCGGCTTGCCGGCTTCGACGATGACGGTGGCGCCGCCGTCGATGACGAGCTCGACCGGATTGCGGTTGCACAGGCTGAGCATGGCGTCACAGGTGGCGCGCCCTTCAGCCTTCGAGCCGCCGGTCAAATGATGCACGCCGCCCAGCGACAGCATCTGCGAGCCGTATTCGCCGGTGGTAACATGGCCGATCGCTTCGCCTTGGGCACGGACCGTTGCCGTTTCGGGGCCGATATGACGGTCGGTGTCGATCTTCACCTTGACGCCGCAATAGGAGAAGATGCCCTCGGTGACGACGGTGACCAGATCGACGCCTTCAACCTCCTGGCTGACGATGAAGGGCGCCGGCTTGTAATCGGGATAGGTGGTGCCGGCGCCGATGGCGGTGACGAAGCGGCGGCCGGTGTTGACCAGTTCCCCGTCCCAGCCCTTGCCTTCCTCGGCAAAGGGCACGACCGCGCCGCCTGTCTCGGCCGCGTGGTCGAGGATGGTCAGCGGATCCATCCGTACGATCCTGCCGTCGACATTGCCGTAGCGATCGCAGGCGCCGGTGCGGCCATCGGCGATGTAGCACATGACCGGACAGGCATCGCAGCGGATCTTCTCCGCCACCAGCTTCTCGCCGGGATCGTGTGTCTCGAAGCGTTCGGCAAGCTCGCTCATCGGCGCGCCTCCTTGTCGAGGATGGCGGCGCGGATGCGGGTCGGCGTCGCCGGAATTTTGGTGACCACCACACCGGCGGCATGGCGTATGGCGTTGAGGATCGCCGGCGCCGTCGGGATCAGCACATGCTCGCCCAAACCCTTGGCCCCGAAGGGTCCTTCCGGGTCCGGAACTTCTATCAGGATCGTCTCGATCGGTGGCACGTCGCCGATCGTCGGGATCAGATAATCGTGCAGGTTTTCGGTGCGGCCGGGGATGTATTCTTCCATCAGCGCCATGCCGATGCCCTGGGCGATGCCACCCTCGATCTGGCCCTCTGCCAGCAAAGGGTTGATGGCCTTGCCGACATCGTGCGCGGCGGTGATTTTTATCAGCTTCACCGTGCCGAGCCTGAGGTCGACCTCTAGTTCGGCGATCTGGGCGCCATAGCCATAGACGGCGTAAGGCTTGCCCTGACCTTTTGCATCGAGCGGCTGCGTCGGCGGGTCGTAGCTTTCCTCGGCGCGGAAGACGAAGCCATCGGCGTCTGCCTTCAGCGAGGAAAGATCGATGCGGCGCGTCGCTTCGCCTTCCCCGATGCTCAGGCTTGTGCCATCCAGCGCAATCGCCGCCTTTTCCGAGACATTGGCGAAACGCAAGATCTCCTCGCGCAAGGCACGGCCGGCCTTTTCGGCGGCCTTGCCGGTGACGAAGGTCTGGCGCGAGGCCGAGGTCTTGCCGGCGTCGGGGGTGATCGCCGTGTCGGCGCCTTTCAGCCGGAGCTTTTCAAGCGGAAGACCCAACGCGTCGGCGCAGATCTGCGCGATGACAGTGTTCGAACCTTGCCCGATATCGACGGCGCCCTGATGCAGGACGACTTCGCCCGATACCGAGATGCCGACCTTGATGGTCGATGGATTGGGCAGCGAGGTGTTGCCGCAGCCGTACCAGCAAGAGGCCACGCCGACGCCGCGTTTTTTGATGCTGTTACCGGCATTGAACGCTTCGGCATCGCGAAGGGCACGCTGCCACTGTGGGCGGAGGGCCTCCAGGCAGTCGGCGATGCCGACGCCCGACTCGAGCCGCTGCCCGGTAACTGTTTCGGATCCGTTCCGAAGGCAGTTGTTCAGGCGAAAGTCGAGCCGGTCCATGCCGAGCTTGTCGGCCAATTCGTCATAGAGGGTCTCCTGCATGATCGTCGCCTGCGGCACCCCGAAGCCGCGAAAGGCGCCGGCAATCGGGCCATTGGTGTGGATGGCGCGGCCTTCGGCGCGATAGTTCGGCGTCGCATAGGGGCCGGAGGCGTGCACCGGCACGCGATTGGCGACCGTCGGGCCCCAGCTGGCATAGGCGCCGGTGTTGAAATCGCCGGTGAAGACCATGCCGGTGATGCGGCCGTCGGCATCGGCGCCGATGCTCGCTCTCATCCGAGCGGGATGGCGCTTGGTGGTCGAGATCATCGATTCGTTGCGGCTGTAGGCGAGCGCCGCCGGCCGGCCGGTTTTCATGGCGATGAGGCCGATGAGCGGTTGCAGCGAGACGTCGAGCTTGGAGCCGAAGCCGCCGCCGGTGGCGGTCGGTACGATGCGCACCTTTTCCGGGGCAAGGCCGAGCACTTTTGCCGTGTCGTCACGGTCCATATAGGGCGCCTGCGTGCAGGCGACGACGACCAGCGTGTCGCCGTCCATGAAGGCATAGCCGGCTTCCGGTTCGATATAGGCGTGCTCGACATAAGAGGTGTCGATGGCGCCGGAAACGACGAAAGCCGCACCGGCAAGCGCGGCCTCCGGGTCGCCACGCTCGACGAAGCCGGAGGTGAGCAGGTTCGACGGCCGGTTTTCATGGACCAGTGGCGCACCGCCGGCCCGTGCTTCGCCAGTTTCCAGAAAATGCGGCAATTCGGTCCAACTGACCGGAAAATCGGCAAGGTCGAGATCGAGGATAGCCTCGCATTCGCCGGCAACCAGCGCCACCGCCTCGCCGCGAAAGCGCGAAAACCCTTCAGCCAGCGCCGGCTGGTCGGCGAAGGGCGCGATGACGCCGAAACAATTCTTTCCCGGAATATCGGCGGCGGTGAAGACGCCGGCAATGCCGGGACGGGATTTCACCCAGCCATCGAGATCGCCGAAGCTGAAGGCCGCATGATAATGCGGCGAGCGGACCACCAGCACCGACAATGCATCCATGGGGAAGGAATCGCCGCCGAACTTTTCGCTGCCGGTGACTTTCGGCACGCCATCGAGGCGGATCGGAGAGGAGCCGACGGCATGGCCGGACAATGGCATGCGCTGATCGAGACCATCGGCATAGCGCCAAGCATCCATCACCGCGGCGACGATCTTGCGGTAGCCGGTACAGCGGCAGAGCACGCCGCCCAGCGCATCCTGCGTTTCGGCCTCGCTCGGGCAAGGCGTCCTGTCCAGGAGCGCCGTTGCCGCGACCAGCAGGCCGGGCGTGCAGGCGCCGCATTGTGCTGCGCCATGGCTGAGGAACGAGGCCTGCAGCGCCGACAGCCGGCCATTGCCGAGACCTTCGACGGTCGTCACCACGGTGCCGGAGGCGGAAGCGGCGGGCATCAGGCAAGCGCAGACCGGCTCACCGTCGACCAGCACCGTGCAGGCGCCGCAATCGCCGGCATCGCAGCCGATCTTGGTGCCGGTCAGCCGCAGCTCGTCGCGCAGCACCGCGGACAGCCGTCGCACCGGCGGCACGCAAACGCTAACGGCGGCGCCGTTGACCTCGAAGGCGATGTCGGCGCGCTCCATGCCCATCAGGCTGCCGCCCTTTCGTCGGGAATAGCGCCCACCGCACCAAGCACGGCGCGGGCGACGATCTCGCGCGCCGCATCCAGCCGGTATTCGGCGCTGCCGCGCACATCGGCAATCGGCGACAGCTCGTCCATTGGCGCGGATTGGATTGCAGTGGCCAACGCTTGGCCGACGGGCCGGCCGCGCAGCGCCGCCTCGACACCCGCCAGGCGCCTGGCGACGACCGAGCAGGACCCGACGGCGACGGCCGCGTTCCTGACGATACCATCTTCGACGGCCAGGCGTGCGGCGGCCATGGCGATGGAGATGACGAGATAACGCCGCGCGCCGAGTTTCACGAAGGCGGAGCCACCGGCGGTCGCAGGTTTTGGAATACGGATTGCCGTCACCATTTCGCCGGACAGCAGAGCGGTGCGACGGTTGCCGAGGATGAATTCTGCAAGGGGCAGATGCCGGGTCGCCACCGCGGAACGCAGTTCCACTTCGGCATCGAGCACCAGCAGCGCCGGCACACCGTCGGCGGCCGGCGAGGCATTGCAGAGATTGCCGGCAATCGAGGCAGTGTTCTGGATCTGCACCGAGCCGACTTCCCGCGCCGCCTGCTTCAGCGCGTCGAAAGCCGCCGGCAGCGGATGGCGGACGAGATCGGTCCAGGTGGTGCGCGCGCCGACGAGCCAATGGTTTTCGGCTTCGGCAACGCCGCGCAATGCCGCCAAGCCATTGATATCGAGGACATTGTCGCGGAAAGGCTTGCTGCCCTGTGCCGGATAGAAGTCGGTGCCGCCGGCGAGGATGCGCCATTGCCCTTCGCCCAGCAAAGCGAGGGCGTCGTCGACCGTGGTGGGTTTTGCGTAACGGATCACGCTTTGCCTTCCCAGAATGGGCTTCCCGAGAGGGGATCCTGCCGAAAGACTTTCCCGAGCATTCAAGGCAGGAAATTCATTCGTATGCAAATGATATCAAGCCGGCAGGAATTGTCAAAGCCAGAGTTTGCACGACTGTTGGCACCGATGCGCCCGGAACGCATTTGTTATGCCGTGAGAGGTTGACGCAGCCGGCCATCTGGTCAAGTTTCTGCGTCCGGTCGCGTTTTCATTGGAGCCTAAGCTCAAGACCAAGAAAATAAGGAGGCTCCATGGCCGACGAAGCGCTTGTCGTCATCGACCTGCAGAACGATTTCTGCCCGGGTGGCGCCCTGGAAGTGGCCGGTGGCGACGAAATCGTGCCGTTGGTCAATGACCTAATCCGGCGGACCGAGCACGTCCTGCTGACGCAGGACTGGCACCCTGCCGGCCATTCGAGCTTTGCCTCCAGCCACCCCGGCAAGCAACCGTTCGAAACGATCGATGTGCCTTATGGCCACCAGACGCTGTGGCCGGATCACTGCATCCAGGGTAGCCTGGGATCGGATTTCCATTCGGGCCTCGCCTGGAGCAAGGCCGAGCTGGTGATCCGCAAGGGGTTCCGGCCTGCGATCGACAGCTATTCGGCATTCTTCGAGAACGACCGGACGACGCCGACCGGCCTTGCCGGCTATCTCCGGGATCGGAACATCGAGACGCTGACCCTGGTCGGCCTGGCGACGGATTTCTGCGTCGCCTTTTCGGCGCTAGACGCGGTCAAGCTCGGTTTTGAGACGTCCGTGCGGCTCGACGCCTGCCGCGGCATCGATCTCAACGGCTCCGTGGAGAGGATGCTGGGCCGGATGCGCGATGCCGGCGTGGCACTGATTTGAACGTCATCCAGCCGAAGCTGACAGACTTTTGAGGGGCTTCATGCGGTTTGCGGCGTTGACGGCAAGTGCTGCACTTATTGCCGCAATCCTTTCTCCGGGAGCGGTTCTTGCGGCCGAAGCGCACGAATTGCCGGGCGCCGCCATGTCGCTGTGGTGGGTGCTGCCGTTTGCCGGGCTGTTGCTTTGCATCGCGACCGGCCCGTTGCTCTTCCATCATGCCTGGGAGCACCATTACGGCAAGATCGCTGCCTTCTGGGCAGCGTTGGTGATCGGGCCGCTGGCGCTCGCCTTCGGCATCCCGTCGGCCACGCAGGCGGTGCTCCATGCGCTGCTCACCGAATACATGTCGTTCATCATCCTGCTGTTTGCGCTGTTCACCATTTCGGGCGGCATCTTCGTTGCCGGCAACATACACGGCACGCCGCTGGTCAATGCCGGGCTGTTGCTGGGCGGGGCTGTGCTTGCCTCGATCATTGGCACAACCGGCGCCTCGATGATCCTGATCCGGCCGCTCATCCGCGCAAACGACAACCGGCGCTTCAACGCCCATGTCGTCATCTTCTTCATCTTCCTGGTGTCCAACATCGGGGGGTCGCTGACGCCGCTGGGCGATCCGCCGCTGTTCGTCGGCTTTCTGCGCGGCGTCGATTTCTTCTGGACGACAGTTCACCTGTTGCCCGAGACGCTGTTCGTCGCCTGCGTGGTGCTGGTGGTTTTCCTGGCGATCGACATCATCATGCATCACCGGGAGGAAGGCGCGCCGAAGATCAAGGATCCGACGCCCGACAGCAAGGTGCGCATTCGCGGCCTGGCCAACATCCCGCTACTGGCAGGGGTGATCGCCGCGATCCTGATTTCCGCTGCCTGGAAGCCGGGAGTGAGTTTCTCTTTTCAGGGCGTCAGCCTCGAGCTGCAGAATCTGGTGCGCGACGCCGCCATCCTGATACTGGCCTTCACGTCGCTTGTCGTCTCGCCGAAGGAGTTTCGCGGCGCAAACGCCTTCAACTGGGGGCCGATCGCCGAGGTGGCGAAACTGTTCGCCAGCATCTTCATCAGCATCGTGCCGGTCGTCGCCATATTGCGGGCCGGCCTCGACGGCGCGCTGGCGCCGTTGGTGCTGCTGGTCAGTTCGCCGACCGGCGCGCCCGACAACCTTGCCTATTTCTGGCTGACCGGGGCGCTGTCGTCCTTCCTCGACAATGCGCCGACCTATCTGGTGTTCTTCGAGCTAGCGGGCGGCGATGCGCAGCATCTGATGACCGAGCTCGCCTCGACGCTGGCGGCGATCTCGGCCGGCGCGGTATTCATGGGCGCCAACACCTATGTCGGCAATGCGCCGAATTTCATGGTCTATGCCATTGCCCGGCATCGCGGCATCAAGATGCCGAGCTTCTTTGGCTACATGGCGTGGTCAGGCGCCGTGCTGATCCCGACTTTCCTGCTCGCCGGCTTGCTGTTCTTTGCCTGATCAGCCGACGCCGACATAGCGACGGACCGCGGAGGGATCGGCACGCAGTTCCTCGACATCGACCGTCTCGCGGTTGCGGCCGTTTTCGATGAAGCAAACGCGGTCTGCAACCGACAGAACAGCATCGACGCGCTGCTCGACAAGAATCGTCGACACGCCAAGCGCACGCAGTTTCGACACGGTTTCGCGGATCTTGGCGATCATCGACGGCATCAGCCCTTCGGTCGGCTCGTCGAGCAGGAGCACCTGCGGTTCCAGACACAGGGCGCGGGCCATGGCCAGCATCTGCTGCTCGCCGCCGGACAGCGTGCCGGAACGCTGCCTGAGGCGCTGGCGCAGCAGCGGGAAAAGATCGAGCACGTTTTCGCGGGTCGCCCTGCCCTTGTCGCGCGCCATCAGGCCGATCTCGATGTTTTCAGCCACCGTCATCTCGGCGAACAGCCGCCGGCCCTGCGGCACGTAGGCGACGCCGGCCTTGGGCACCTCGTGCGCCGGCAGGCCGGTCAATTCCCGCCCTTCGAGCCGTATCGAGCCGGCGCTTGCCGGCACCAGGCCCATGATCGCCTTCAGCGTCGTCGTCTTGCCGGCGCCGTTGCGGCCGAACAGGCAGAGCACCTCGCCCTCGTTCAACACGAGATCGAGGCCATAGAGCACCTGGACCTCGCCATAGAAGCAATCAAGCCCGGAGATCGTCAGTGCCTTGGACTGGGCCTCAGCCATGGGTGGTCCCCAGATAGGCGTCCTGCACCGCGGCATTGGCGCGGATCTGCTCGGGGGTGCCTTCAGCTAAAATCCTGCCGGCGTTGAAGACGGTGATGCGGTCGGCGAGCTGCATGACCACCGGCATGTTGTGCTCGATCAAAAGCACGGTGGCGCTATCGGCGATCTCGCGCACCAGCTCGATGAAATTGTCGATCTCGCTGTCGGCCAGCCCTTGCGTCGGTTCGTCGAGGATCAGCAGCCGCGGCTTCAGTGCCAGCCCCATCGCCACTTCCAGCAACCGCTGGTGACCGTAGGACAATTGCCCGGCCGGTATTTGCGCCCGATCGGCAAGGCCGGTGCGCTCGAGCGCCGCCATGACGCCGACGTGAACAGCACCCTTCGAGCGGCCGTCGGTCAGCGTGCGCTGCACCGGCAGGGCAATATTGTCGTAGGCGCTGAGATTGGCAAAGACGCTGGTGATCTGGAAGGTGTAGGCGATGCCAAGGCGAACTCTGGCGTAGGCCGGCAGATTGGTGATGTCGGCGCCGTCGAAGACGATCGTGCCCGACGAGGGCTGGATGCGGCCGCTGACCAGGCTGACGAAGGTGGTCTTGCCGGCACCGTTCGGGCCGATGACGGCGCGGATCTCGCCCGGCATCAGCGCGAAGTCGACGCCGTCGACGGCGCGCAAGCCGCCGAAACTGCGGGACAGGCCTTTGGTCGTCAAAAGCGGCATCATGGCAACCACCCGAGCCAGCGCTGGCGGATGCTGCCGAGAATGCCCCTAGGGAAGAACAGCACCAGCAGGATCAGCGCAATGCCGACGATCAGCAGATAGGCCGAGGTGTAGCCGCTGGCGACGTCGATGACGTAATACATGAACAGCGTGCCGATCAGCGGCCCGAGCGTGGTGGCGGCGCCGCCCAGCAGCACCCAGAGTAGCGGCAGGATGGAATATTGCACCGAGGCGAAGCTCGAGCCGACATAGCCGAACAGCAGCGCATAGGCCGCGCCGGAAGCCGCGCAGATGCTGCCTGAGATGACGACGGCCGCGAGCTTGTTGGAAAATGTATCGTAGCCGAGCATCTTGGTCCGCTCTTCGTTCTCGCGGATGGCGACCAGCACGCGACCGTAGCCGGAGCGGACTATCGCCAGGCTTATAAGCAACACGATCGAGAACAGTCCCAGCGCGCTCATATAGCGCACGGTCGGGTTGGTGAGGTCGAGCGACGTGCCGCCCAGGACAAGGACCCGCATCGCCTGCGGTACGACCATGCCCTGGTCGCCACCGGTCCAGGCAGCGAGATAGAGGATGACGAGATAGAATACCTGCGCGAACATCATGGTGACGATCATGAAGGCGACGCCGGAGGTGCGCAGCGCCAGCAGCCCGATCACCAGCGCAAGCAGCGCGCCGCAGGCAAACCCGGCTGCGAAGGCGGCCGGCACGCTCCAGCCGAGATGGATGACGGCAAGGCCGGCGCCATAGAGCCCGGCTGAAAAGAACATGGCATGGCCGAGGCTGAGCAGCCCGACATAGCCGAACAGCAGATTGTAGCCCATGGCGAAGACCGCCAGCACCATGATGCGGGCGAGCAGGCCGTGATGGTATTCCGGCAGGATGAAGCTAAGCCCGAAAAGCAGGGCGATGACGCCGAGATGCAGCGCATATGGCTTTGCCGGCGAAGCATCCTTCATCGCGACGTCGTCCCGAACAGGCCCTGCGGCCGGAACACCAGCACCATGGCGACGAGCAAGGTGGCGATGATCTTGGCCAGCGTCGGTGAGAAGAACACCGAGATGATGCCGTCGGAAAGGCCGATCAGCACCGCGGCGACCACCGTGCCGCGCAACGAACCAAGGCCGCCGATGATGACGACGATGAACGAGAGCAGCAGCGGATCCTGCCCCATCAGATAATGCGCCTGGCTGATCGGCACGATCAGCACCGCGGCCACAGAAGCCAGCATGGCGCCGAGCGCGAAGACGCCGGCATAGACAGTGATCACCGGAATGCCGAAGGCCTGCGCCGTCTCGCTGTCATATTGCGTGGCGCGCATGATGAGGCCGATTTTCGTGCGCGTCAGCACCAGCCAGGTCGCGACCAGCAGCAGCGCCGACGCGGCGATGATCGACAGCTTGTAGCCGGAATAGCCGAACCACGGCAGGAGGATGCGGTAGCTGAACGGCGGCTCCACCGGCCGCGCCTCCGGGCCGTAGAAGGTCAGCGCCAGTTGCTGGATGATGTAGAGCATGCCGATGGTGGCGACGATGGTGGCTTCCGGATTGTAGTTGAGCCGGCGCAGGACCAGCCGTTCGGCGAGCAATGCGATCAGGCCGACGATCAGCGGCGCCAGCACCAGGGCGGCCAGGAAGCCGAGCGCCGGATGGCCGGATATCGCCGTAGAGATCGCCCAGGCAAGCACCGCGCCCAGCATGAAGAACTCGCCATGCGCGACATTGACGATGCGCATGACGCCGAACACCAGCGACAGGCCAAGCGCCGTCAGCGCCAGGACGGCGGAGGTGACGAGGCCTTCGAGGGCGGCGAGGAGCAGGTGAGGTCCGAAGTGCATCGGCTAAGCACCGGCGGATGCGCGAAGCACCCCCCTCTGGCCAGAGGGGGGTGTCTTGGCGCTCACGCTTGCTGCAGCAGCCAAGCTCACAGCGCCTGCGTGGTGTAATCCCCTTCCGGCTCGTAGAGGCCGTCCTCGATCTTGGTCTTGTGGACGACATTCAGCCGGCCGCCTTCAACCTTGGAGATGTTCTGGATACCAAAACACTGGTGGATCTTGCCGTTGAAGGTTTTCGGTCCCTGCGGATGCTCAGGCCCCTCGGCGAACTCGGTCAACGCCTCGGTCGCCTCGACCAGCTTGGCGCGGTCTTCCGGGCCCTTGTAGCCGGCATCCTCCATCGCCTTCTTGACGACGTAGAGCGTTTCCCAGCAGCCGAACATATGCGCGGCGGTGGAGACGTCCTTGGGATCGCCGACGGCGGCACCATTGTCGTCGATGCCGACAGCGGCGCGGTAGGCCTTCTGCGCAGGGGAGTCATCGGGCTGCGCATAACGCGGCGAACCTTCCCAGAAATGGCTGCCGTCGAGGAATTCGAGGCCGGGGCTGTTGATGTCGGTGGCTTCGAGCGAATCGATGAACCCGAACAGCTGCGGCCGATTGGAGCCGTAGAACTCGCCGAGCTCCTTGACGAAGGTGAGCACCGCCGGGCCGACCATGACGTGGTAGATCACCTCGGTCTCTGCGGGGATCTGCGGGAAATATTTGGTGAAGGAGGATTCCGTCGGCGGAATGGCGATCTGGGCGATAACCTCGGCGCCTTGCGCCTTCAGCGCCGGCGGAAGGTAGTCGCGATGATCGTAGCCGAAGGCGAAATCGGGGAATATCTGCGTCACCTTCTTGCCGGCGTTGGCGGCAATCCACGGCGCCATCGACTGGATCTGGCTCTTCACGTCGGTGATGCCGGGCTGGAAGACGTAGCGGTTCAACTTGGTCGAGGCGACGTGGTGGCCTTCGCTAACGACGAAATAGGGCATCTTGGCCTCTCCGGCGGCCGGCGCCGAGCCGATGACGACATGCGAAAACAGCGTGCCGTAGACGATGTCGGTCTTGTGCTGGGAGGCGAACTTGCCGACGACTTCGGCGCCCCGGCCGGGATCGGTGCCGTCATCCTCGATGATCACCTCGACCGGCCGGCCGTTGATGCCGCCGGCATCGTTGATCGCCTTGATGGCAGCCGCCGTGGTCTTCTCGTACCAGCGGCCATAGGCGGCGCCGATGCCGGTGCGGTGCGACTGGAAGCCGATCTTGATCGGCGCCGAGCTCTGCGCCTGGCTGTAACGCACGAAACCCGGCGCGACGGCAAGACCGGCGCCGGCGGCAAGGCCCTTCAGCGCCGTGCGGCGGGTGAGAGCGGATCTGGAGAGATCGAAAAACCCATTCTTGTCAGTCACGGCAGTTCCCCTTGTTTTTGAGCTTTGACCAATGGCTGTAGCGAGGCGGGCCGCTCTTGTTAAGAGGGCCGAAAATTGCATGTGTACAAACTAAATCACCAAAGCTCTGACGTGGCAAGCCAGCTTTCCCCAAGGTTCGATTGACGGCCATCGCACCTCGTTCATCCGGCGCTCGGCGTCGCAAGCAGCCATAGGCCGAGGACGGTATAGGCGATCATCAGCACGGTGAGCGGGAACTGGCTGAGCGCGGCGCGAGCGGGAACGGGATGCAGCCGCCAGGCCAAGCCATGGGCGACAAGCACGGCAAACATGTGGCCGGCAATGATGACGCCGGCCTGGAGGTTCCACAGCCACCACGCCGAACCGGCGCCGGCGACAACGCCGGCTTCGATTGGCATGTCGGCGGTACCGAACAGGTTCCAGCCCAGCGCAAACGGGTCGGAGAGAGCGGCAATCGCATATTGGCCGTCGACCAGCAGCGCCGTCAGATAGTGCGCGAAGTGGTAGGCGAGCGCGATCGGCACAATCGACCAGACCAAAAGCCCGGCGGCGTGACCGAGCGAATGCTTGCTGCCGGCCAGATGGTGGCCAAGAAAGACAGCAAGCGCGAACACGGCCGCAAGCACGACAAAGCTCAGCACAAGGCCGAAACTGCCGATGCCGATCAAGGCGGTGCGTCCAGGAAACTCCAGCGGATTGATGCCGAACCAGCCTAGCCAGAAGAAGGTTTTCGACAGGCCGTCGAAGGACACCGACGACAGCGCAAGCAGCAGGAAAGCGACGCCGCTGAGCGGTAGCGGCGCGGCACCAAGCAGCTTGGCGCCCGGCCAGCAGAGTTTGAGCCGGCCGTCCTCGTTACGCTCGACGATGGCAAAGTGCGCTACCATGGAAAAGAACACGGTCAGGAACTCACCGCGCAGGCTCCAGTCGCGGTAGCCGAAGACCTGCATGGCGGCGAAGCTCAGCAGCGAGTAGACGCCGGCGGCCCAGGCCAGCCGCGCCGGATCGTCGGGCGCCGGGTCGATAAGCTCGAACCAGGCGAAGGCGAAGAACAGCACGAAAGCCGGCCAATAGCCGAGCCACTGGGGGAGCAGCTGCGGCTGCGTTCTGCCGGATTGGCGCGAGACGATGCGGCACGGCCCGTACCACGGGTTGGCCCACGACCAGAGATCGCCGGCGAGCCCCTGCAGCAGAGCCAGGCCAACCCAAAGCAGCGTCCAGATCGTCAGCGGCAGCGGGTTGGAAAGTGGGTCGCGGCTGCCGAACAGGCCGGCGGCGATCAGAATTGCAAAGCCGGCAAAGGATGTCAGGCTGACGATTGCGCGCGCGCCGTCGCCGAAGGTGAAAAGCGGCAGGCGTTTGCGCCAGAAGCGGTCGAGGGAGTCCGGCGGCAGTAGAGCCAGGATCAGGAAGCTGGCGGCAACGGCGAGCGCGCCGCCGGCGACGTAGTAGCCGGTGGGAAGGAGCAGGACGTGGCCGCGGTCGGAGGCGTGGGCGAAGGCGGGCGTGGGCAGGAATGCCAAGGAAGCGACGAGGCCGGGAAAGACTGACGAACGACAGCGCTCTACGGCACCCCCCTCTGTCCTGCCGGACATCTCCCCCTCAAGGGGGGAGATTGGCGGTTGAATCGGCCGGCGCTTTTCTTGCCTTGTTGAGGGTTGGCCAAAGCGGAGATGAGAGCCAATCTCCCCCCTTGAGGGGGAGATGTCCGGCAGGACAGCGGGGGGTGGGCGGGAACTCATGCTTTCCAAGAAATACTTCTTGTCGGCCCTCACACCTTCACCAGTTGCTCCACGCGATCCTTCTGGCCGAATATCCGCAGATAGCGCTCGATCTCTTTCTCGTCGCCTGTCGACTTGGCCGGATTGTCGGAAAGCTTGACCGCCGGCCTGCCGTTGGCTTCTGTGACCTTGCAGACGAGCGAGACGGCGTCGAGCCGGTTGGTCTCCGTCGGTGCACAGCCTTCGAAGTCGTTGGTCAGGTTGGTGCCCCAGCCGAAGGACATGCGCACCTTGCCGCGGAAGTGGCGGTAGGTCTCCTCGATGGTCTCGACCTCCAGCCCGTCGGAGAAGATGAGCAGCTTCTGCTTGGGGTCCTTACCCTTTTCGCGCCACCAGGAAATGATCTTCTCGCCGCCCTCGATCGGCGGCGCGCTGTCGGGGCGGAAACCGGTCCAGTCGGCGACCCAGTCCGGCGCATCGCGCAGGAACGCCGCGGTGCCGAAGGTGTCCGGCAGCACGATCAGCAAATTGCCGCCGTAGTAGCGCTGCCAGTCCTGCAGCACCTTATAGGGCGACTGTTTCAATTCCTTTTCCGAATTGGTGAGCGCGGCGAATACCATCGGTAGTTCATGCGCGTTGGTGCCGAGCGCTTCGAGGTCGTTGTCCATGGCGAGCAGCACGTTCGAGGTGCCGGTGAAGGCCTCGCCGATGCCCTCCTTCAACGCTTCGACGCACCAGCGCTGCCACAGGAAGGAATGGCGGCGGCGGGTGCCGAAATCCGAGATGCGGATGCCGGGCAGCGCCTTCAGCCGCTCGGTCTTGGCCCACATCTTGGCCTTGGCGCGGGCATAGAGCACGTCGAGCGCGAACGGTCCGAACGCCCGCATGGCCGCGCGAGATCGAAGTTCATTGACAATTGCCAGCGCCGGGATCTCCCACAGCGTCGTGTACATCCACGGACCGCTGAAGGCGAGTTCGTATTGGCCGTCGCGCTTGGAAAGCTCGTATTCGGGCAGCCGGAAATTTTCCAGCCAGGCGAGGAATTCCGGTTCGAAGATCTGCTTGCGGCCATAGAAGGTGTTGCCGCCGAGCCAGATCATCTCTTTCTTCGAGAAACGCAGCGTACGGGCATGGTCGAGTTGCTCGCGCAGCTCCGTCTCGTCAATCTCCTCGGCAAGGCGGACCGAGGTGGTCCGGTTGATCAGCGAGAAGGTGGTGTCGACCTTGGGATACATGCCCCAGATCATCTGCAGCATCAGAAGCTTGTAGAAATCGGTGTCCAGCAGGCTGCGGACGATCGGGTCGAGCTTCCAGGTGTGGTTGTAGACGCGCCGCGCTATATCGGTCTTTGCCATCGCTCAATGCCGCCTTCGCTGCTCGCTCTAGCTTTTTGTCTAGCGCAATTCCGGACGGAAAACCGCTGCGCACTTTTCCTGGAATTGCTCCAAATGCCTCTTAGCATTGAATTTTTGAAAGCGCCTCCCGCTTTGCGGACTGGCCCGACAAAAAGAAGCCCCTGCGGCAACCGGCGCCCGCGGTAGTGTCGACCTCAGGATGCGGTCTTGGCGCCGACCACCTTGAGCGCCGGACGCTTGCGGCGAATGCCGATGCGGCCTGCCACCGGCGCATCGGCGCGGCGGTCGGCCTGCTCTTTCTCGGCAAACAGCCAGTCGATGAACAATTGCACGATCGGCGCCGACCGCATCTCGTTGCGGCAGACGACATAGAAATCGTCGACCGCCGGCACGGAAAGGCTGAACGGGGCGACGAGCAGACCCCTGGCGAGCAGTCCGCTCGCGGTCACCGTGTCGCCGAGCGCCACGCCATGGCCGTGGACCGCGGCCTCGGTCGCCATGCGCGCGTCGCCAAGATGGTGGCGGCGGCCGCGCTCCAGGTCCAGCGCGTCAGCGGCGGCCAGCCAGGTGTGCCATTCGCGGCCATCGTCGCCATGCAGGAAGACGTGATCGGCGAGGTCGCGGACCGTCCGGATCGGGCGGTTGTTGATCAGCGTCGGACTGACCACCGGGAACAGTTCGAGACCCGACCATTTGCGCATCCAGCAATCGGTCCAGCTGCCGTCGCCATAGTGCACGCAGACATCGATATACGGGGCGCGGACGTCCTTGGCGTCATTGGATGGGATCAGCGTCAGCCTGATATCCGGATATTGCGAGGTGAAGCTGCCCAGCCGCGGGATCATCCATAGCAACAGCAGCGCCGGCACGCAGGATACCGACAGCGCGCCGGTGCTGGCCGGCCTCGTCATGCGCTGCGTGGCGGCGGCAATGCCGTCGAAGGCGGTCGACACCGCCGGCAGCAATTCGGCGCCGTGCGGCGTGAGCTTCACCCGCTGGCCGGCACGCTCGAACAGCTTGACACCCAACGATTGCTCGAGCGCTTTGATCTGATGGCTGATGGCGCCATGAGTGACGTTGAGCTCAGCCGCCGCCTTGGTCAGCGAGGCATGGCGCGCCGTCGCCTCGAAGGCGCGCAGCGGGTTGAGCGGGGGCAAACGCTTGGCCATTTGGAACCTAGGTTCTGTGAGATTTTCTCACAGCGAACACCCTAACAATATCAATTGATTTTTCAATGCAGCTACAGGACACTTTGCCTAGGCATTGCATCAAGACGTGAAATCTGCAGGCAGCCGACGGCTGCGGCTATCGAGGCCGCCGTCCGCGCGCTGCACCAGCCATGGAGGACCGACATGGGTTACGACCGCGGCAAGCTCGAAGCGTTGCGCCGCAAATATGGCGAGAGCCATGGCGGCGAAATGTTCGATCCGAAATTCCAGCGTGTCGCCGACAAGATCTTCTCCAAGACCGGGACGCGGCTGGCGCCTTATTCCGGCATCCCGACCTTCCTCGCGGCGCCCTATCGTGAAATCGCCGCCGACAATCCGGATTTCGGCGATCTTCAGGTGGCGATGATCGGTGTGCCTATGGATCTGGGCGTCACCAACCGGCCGGGCGCCCGTTTCGGGCCAAGGGCGCTGCGCGCCATCGAGCGCATCGGCCCCTACAATCATGTGCTGGAATGCGCGCCGACGCATCAGCTGAAGGTCGCCGACATTGGCGACGTGCCATTCCAGAGCCGCTACCGGCTGGAGACCAGCCATGACGACATCGAACGCCGCACCAACCAGATCGTCGACGCCGGCGTCCTGCCCTTGTCTGTCGGCGGCGACCATTCGATCAGCCACCCGATCCTGAAGGCTGTCGGCAAGAAGGCGCCGGTGGGCATGATCCATATCGACGCGCACTGCGATACCAGCGGCCTGTTCGACATGACCAAGTTCCACCATGGCGGGCCGTTCCGCAACGCGGTGCTGGACGGCGTGCTCGACCCGAGCCGCACCATCCAGATCGGCATTCGCGGCTCGGCCGAGTATCTGTGGGAGTTCACCTATGAGTCCGGCATGACCGTCGTGCATGCCGAAGAGGTGACCGGCCTCGGCATTCCCGCAATTATCGAGAAGGCGCGCAGGATAGTCGGCGACGGCCCGACCTATGTCTCGTTCGACATCGACAGCATCGATCCGGCCTTCGCGCCGGGCACCGGCACACCGGAAGTCGGCGGGCTGACGACGCGCGAAGTGCTCGAGCTGCTGCGCGGCCTGAAGGGACTCAACATCGTCGGCGGCGACGTCGTCGAGGTGGCACCGCAGTACGACGCGACCACCAACACGGCGCACGCCGGCGCGCAGGTGCTGTTCGAGATCCTCAGCCTGATGGTCTTCAGCCCGGCAATCACCGGCAAGGCGGGCTGACACGCTCGACCATGATCCCAAAAAGTGGGAACCGGTTTTCGGAGAAGATCATGGTCCACTAGAGAATCCAAAGGCGACCGCCGCGCTGGAGCCGGCGGTTGCACTCAAACAAACAAGCTTCCAGCAGGGGAATAAAAATGACACTTCACATGAAACTCAAATCATCCATCGCCGCCGTGCTGATGCTCGGCGCGACCGGCCTTGGTTTCACGACCCAGGCCGCCAATGCCGACGCGATCGACGACATCGCCAAGGCCGGCGCCATCAATGTCGGCATTTTTTCCGATTTCCCGCCCTTCTCCTCGGCCAGCGCCGACATGAGCATCAAGGGCTACGACATCGACGTGGCGCAATCCATCGCCGACCAGCTCAAGGTCAAGCTCAATCTGGTCAGCGTGACCGGCCAGAATCGCATTCCGTACCTGACCGACAAGCGCGTCGACCTGCTGATGAGCGTCGGCTACTCCAAGGAGCGTGAGCAGGTGATCGATTTCGCCGCCGCCTACGCACCCTACTACATCGCCGTCATCGGCCCGGCAGCACTTGCGGTCAAAGGCAAGGAAGACCTTGCCGACAAGTCGATCGCCGTCAATCGCGGCACGCTGGAGGACACCTCGCTGACCGAGGCAGCACCGGCCTCGGCCGACATCCGCCGTTTCGACAACTACAATTCCGTCATCCAGGCGTTCATCTCGGGCCAGACCCAGTTGATGGTCGTGGGCAACGATGTCGGCGCCCAGGTGCTCGCCCGTCAGGAGGCGCTGAAGCCGGAACAGAAATTCCAGCTTCTCACCTCGCCCTCGCATATCGGCCTCAACAAGAAGGAAGACCGCCTCAAGCAAGCGGTCAACGATGCGGTTGCCAAGATGCTGGCCGACGGCAGACTGGACGAAAGCTCGAAGACCTGGCTGAAGACACCGCTCGATCCCGCCAATCTCAAGGATTGACGGCCGGTGACCTATAGCCTCGACTTCGGCTGGCTTGCCGGGGCGACAGGGGCGATCGCGCGCGGCGCGGCCACGACGATCCTGTTGATCGCCGTGACCACGCTGGCGGGAACGTTGCTCAGCATCCTCGGCGCCGCAGGGCGGCGGAACGGCCCGCTCCTGCTCAAGCGGGCGATCGGCGTCTATGTCGAGGTGATCCGCAACACGCCTTTCCTGGTGCAGCTGTTCTTCATCTTCTTCGGGCTGCCCAGCATCGGCGTCAGGCTCGATCCGGTGCTGGCGGCCATGCTGGCGATGACGCTCAACATGGCGGCCTACACGATCGAGATCGTCGGCGCCGGGCTCGACGCGGTGCCGCCCGGGCAGACGGAAGCGGCACTGGCGCTTGGCCTCAGGCCGCGCCAGGTCTTCGTCAAGATCGTGCTGCCGCAGGCGCTCAAGGTGATCTATCCGGCGCTGACCAGCCAGATCGTCATCATGATGCTGGAATCCGCCGTGGTGTCGCAGATCGCGGTGCGCGAGCTGACCTATGAAGCCGACATGCTGCAGGCGCGCACGTTCCGGGCTTTCGAGACCTATTTCGTGGTGACGATGGTCTATCTCGTCCTGTCGATTGGGCTGCGCCGGCTGCTGGTCGGCGGCGGGCGCCGGCTTCTTGGAGCCGGCGTGTCATGATCGAATTCACCTTCTGGGACATTCTGCGCAACCTGCTGCTGGCGGCGCGCTGGACGGTGCTCTTGTCGTTGGCTGCCTTTGTCGGCGGCGCCGTGGTCGGCATGATCGTGCTGTTCTTCCGGATCGCCAAGAATAAATGGGCGCGCCGGTTTGCCTCCGGCTACATCGCGCTTTTCCAGGGCACGCCGCTGCTGATGCAGCTCTTCCTGATGTTCTTCGGCTTGCCGATGCTGGGCCTGCGCATCGAGCCGTGGACCGCGGCGGTGCTTGGCCTGACCTTCTTTGCCAGCGCCTATCTGGCCGAGATCTGGCGCGGCGGCGTCGATGCACTGCCGCGCGGCCAGTGGGATGCCGGCGCCAGCCTCGGCCTGCACTATCTGCAGGAACTGAGGCTGATCATCCTGCCGCAGGCATTTTCGATCACCCGTGCGCCGACCGTCGGCTTTCTGGTGCAGCTGATCAAGTCGACCGCATTGACCTCGATCATCGGTTTCGAGGAGCTGGTGAGGACATCCAACGCGATCAACAATGCGACCTTTGAACCGTTCAAAGTCTATGGGCTGGTAGCGCTGATCTTCTTCGTCATGTGCTTTCCGCTGACGCAATACGCACGTTCGCTCGAGCAGCGGGCGGCGGCCCGCTGAGCCGGGCGCATTTTGTTTGGGTCATTTGACGACGTTAGACTTCGTCAGCTTTGACCCCGAGCAGACTCTCAAAGGTGAAGGCGCGCATGACTGCTTTGCGCAGCAAGTCTGCCGAAGGGGACCGCATTTGGGATTCCTGAGAGCAGACGTCGTCTGCAGCTTCACTGGAGGTCAAGCAGGCGACTATTGGCAATAATGCGGGGAGAGCGCAGGATTGTCCAAAGGGCCTTCGTTTGCGACAGGGCATTTGCGCGATGAGTCAATTTGGTAGCGAACCGATTCGTGATCCTGCGGACCTCGGCTTCGACAAGGCGCGGCTGGCGCGACTGAAACGGTGGATGCAGCGATATGCCGACACCGGGCGCTGGCCGGGCGGTGCGGTGCTCATCGCGCGCCATGGAGAACTCGCCTTTTTCGACTGCGCCGGGCACGCAGACGTCGAAGCCAAGCGGCCTTGGCAGCGCGACCTCATCGCCCGCATCTACTCGATGACCAAGCCTGTCACCGCCGTCGCGCTGATGATGCTGTACGAGGAGGCGCGCCTGCATCTCGACGATCCGGTCGAAGCTTACCTGCCGGAATTCAAAAATAGGCAAGTTCTGATACCGGGCGCAACGTCGCTCGACCAAACGGTGCCCGTCAAAACGAAGATGACGATCCACCATCTGCTGACTCACACATCCGGCCTAAGCCTTTTCACGAACCCTCGACTGCTCGGTGAAGCTTATGCCAAGGAAAAACTCGGCCTCGCCCTTGCTTACGGTGGGCTCGACAAGATGGTGCGCAGGATAGCCGAGCTGCCATTGGAATGGGAGCCGGGCACGAAATGGCAATACAGCACCGGGTCCGATGTCATCGGCCGCATCGTGGAAGTCGTTTCTGGAGTGACGCTCGACAAGTACTTCGCGACGCGGATCTTCGAGCCCCTCGGCATGACCGACACCGGCTTCTCTGTACCGGAGGCTGAGATCGGCCGTTTTCCCCCGCTCTATGAGGCTACAGCTGGCGGCATGGCATTGCACGAAGCGCCGCAGGTTTCGGCGTGGCGGCAAGGCAAGGTTGATACGTTCTGCGGTGGAGGCGGGCTCGTTGGAACCATCGACGACTATTGGCGGTTCACCGAAATGCTGCGGGCTGGAGGTGAACTCAACGGCGAACGCATCCTCAGTCCCCGCACTTTGAGATTGGCGGCGTGCAATTACCTACCGGGAGATCTTGCCTCGATGGCAACCGAAGTTTGGGCCGAAACCCAGTTTGACGGCGTCGGGTTCGGTCTGTTGGGCTCGGTCGTCCTCGATCCGGCCAAGGCACAAATTTCGGCGCAAGTGGGCGACTATGGCTGGGGCGGGGCGGCAGGCACCTTCTTCTGGGTGAGTCCGGTCGACGACCTGGTTGTCATTCTCTTCACGCAACTGCTGCCTTCGAGTGCCATTCCGGTGCGCAAAGAGCTGCGCGCACTCGTCCATGGCGCATTGACGGGGACCTAAGACACGTCAACAGAAACTGCGCGGAGCAACTTTGCGCTTGGCAGGCTTGGGCCGTGGCCGAGACGATGCCCGCGCAACCTGAATGTCCGCTCTTGAGGAACCGCAGCCTGAAGCTGCCTGTCCCCTTGCGGCCCATATTGAGACGTTCGTTGCCTCGGTGCCAAGCGTCCGCTCATGGGCCCTTATCGGACGTTTCGTGCGCCGATCTGGAGGCGTCGGTTAATCAGCCACAATGTCAGGAGATGATGACCACCGGACAACCGGCGCCCATCCGAATTCAACGCCCAAACACCAGAGGCGGCGCTATACGGTCGCGCCGCAGCCAGCGCCCCAGCAAGAGCGCCGCCACCACCGCCAGTCCCGACGACAGGCCGATCCAGATGCCGACGCCATTGAAGCCGAAACGGAAGGCCAGCAGTACGCCGAGCGGCAGGCCGATGCCCCAATAGCCGATCGCGGCATAGATCATCGGCACCTTGGTGTCGTGCAGGCCGCGCAGCATGCCGCTGGCGACCGCCTGCGCACCGTCAAAAACCTGGAACAGCGCGGCAAAGGCGAGGAACGACACGGCAAGCGCCACCACCTCGGCATTCGCCGGATTGCCCAGGTCGATGAAGGCGCCGATCAGGAGATGCGGCCACAGGATCATCACCAGCCCCATCAGCGCCATGAAGGAGACACCGACGACATAGGCGGTCCAGCCAGCCCGGCTGACACCTTCCGGATTGCCGGAGCCGTGGGCAAGTCCGACGCGCACCGTCACGGCCTGGTTGAGGCCGAGCGGCACCATGAAGGTGATCGAGGCGATCTGGATGGCGATCGCATGGGCGGCAAGCGAAGCCGCATCGATCAGGCCCATGAGAAAGGCCGCCGCGTTGAAGATCGTCACCTCGAAGGCCAGCAGGCCGGCGATCGGTAGGCCGAGCCGCAGCAGGCCCTTGAAGCGCGGCCAGTCAGCGCGCCAGAAGCGTCCGAACAGACGATAGCGCCGGAATTTCTTCTCAAGCATCACCACCGCCGCCATGCCGGCGAACATAAGTGTGCTGGACAGAGTCGTGGCAAGGCCGGAGCCGGCGATGCCCATCGATTGGATGCCGAGATTGCCGAACATGAACAGCCAGTTGAAAAAGGCGTTGCAGGCGACGGCAACGAAAACGATGATCAGTGCCCAGCCCGGCCGCTCCAGCGCCGAAATAAACGAGCGCAGGACGATGTAGCCGAAAAAGGGCAGCACCGCCCATTCGAGCCAGCGCAGATAGATGCCGGCCTGATGCGCCAGTGCCGGTTCCTGACCCATGGCCAGCAATACGGCCTCGCCGTGCCAGAGAAGGACCCATATCGGGAGGCAGATGAGGATCGCCAGCCACAGACCCTGGCGCACGGTGCGGCGCAGGTCGCGCACCGAGTGGCGGCGACGGCCGAGCTCGGTCGCCATCATCGGCGAGGTCGCCAGCATCAAGCCGAGCCCGAAGATCAGCGGCATGAAATAGAGGTTGGCGCCAAGCGCACCGCTGGCCAGCGTGTCCGGCCCCAACCGCCCCATCATCATGACGTCGGTGGCGGTCATCGCGGTCTGGCCGAGATTGGTCAGCACCATCGGCCAGGCGAGCGCCAGCATCGCCCTGATTTCCCGACGCCAAAGGTTTTCCGGCGCGCGAGCGTCGGCTTCGATCGCAGACATTCTAGTTTTCCGCCTATCCGATTGCGGCACGTCGGCAAGAGCCGGAAGCCGCGTCTCAGCGCGGAAAATGGCCAATATCGGCCGGATTCCGCATTACGACGGGTTTGTCTATCAAATGGGCACCGGTGGCAAGAGGCTGACTTGCGGAAGGGTTAAGCCAGTCAACTCAATGCACGCTATTGGAGAGGCTATGGAAGCAGCTATGGTCACGGCAGATCCATTTGAAAGGCCCCCTGATGAGCGCGTTTCCCGAAATACACGTGGTTCGGCATGGCGAGACGGAATGGAGTGCGTCCGGGAAACATACCGGCCGTACCGACATACCGCTGACGCCAGCCGGCGAGGACGCGGCGAGGCGCGTCGCTGAGCGGCTAAAGGGCCTGTCCTTCTCGGCGGTGTGGTCGAGCCCGTCGCAGCGCGCCTTCAACACCTGTGCGCTGGCCGGCTTCGGCTCGTCAGGCGTGAAGAAGGACGATCTGGCGGAGTGGGATTATGGTGCCTATGAGGGATTGACCACCAAGCAAATCCTCGCCGAGCGTCCCGGCTGGCGGCTTTTTCGCGACGGCTGCCCGCGTGGCGAGTCCGCTAAGGATGTCGGCTCGAGGGCGGACCGGATCGTCAGCCAGTTGCGCGAGGCCGGCAGCAACGTCCTAATCTTCTCAAGCTCGCATTTCCTGCGGGTGCTGGCCGCACGCTGGCTTGGCCTGCCGCCGCAAGACGGCGCGCTTTTCGTGCTGGATACCGCCAGCGTGAGCGTGCTCGGTTATGAGCACGATCTTGACGAGCCGGTCGTCCGGCGCTGGAACCAGAGATAGCGGCCGATCCCGGTCTATCGGATCGCGTCCAGCGCCCGCCTTTGCCGGTGCATTTCGAGAAACACGCGATAGTCGCGATCGAACCGGCCGGTCGCCGCCGGATTGGGCTCGCGCGTCCTGCCGCCCTGCTGCATGGCGACGCAGGCAGCGTTCAAGTCGGGAAAGAGTCTGGCGGCGGTGGCAGCAATCATGCCGGTGCCGAGCAGTACCGCCTCGTCCGCCAGCGGCTCGACCACCGTGCAGCCGGTGGCGTCGGCATAGAGCTCCATCAACAGCGGGTTCTTGGTGTGGCCGCCGGTGACGTGCAGCGTGTCGATCAGATAGCCGTTTTCGTTCAGCGCTTCCAGCACATGGCGGACGCCAAGCGCGATGCTGACGGCGGTGCGCCAGTAGAGCTTGCACAGGCTGTCGAAGGAGGAATCCAGCGTCAGCCCGCTGATGACGCCGACGGCATGCGGGTCGGCGAGCGGCGAACGGTTGCCGTGAAAATCGGGCAGCACGTGCAGCCTGGCGGCGAGGTTGTCTCCTTCGGCGGCGCGCAGCTCGGCGACGCGGCGGGCGATCCTGGCATGCATGGCGGCATCCGGTTCGCCGCCGGCGCCGTGCCAGCGGATGATGTGATCGAGCAGCGCGCCGGTGGCCGACTGGCCGCCTTCCGACAGCCACAGACCGGGAAGGGCGGCGCCATAATACGGCCCCCAGACACCGGCGAAAGGCTGCGGGTCGGGCGACATCGCCATGACGCAACTCGACGTGCCGGCGATCAGGGCCAGATGGCGGCCGATGTCCTTCGCGTCACCGGCGAAGCCGCCGAGCACGCCAAGCGCGCCGGCATAGGCATCGATGACGCCGGCGCCGACCCGGCATTTTTCGGTGAGGCCAAGCTCCGCCGCGGCTTGTGCGCCGAGCGGACCGATATCGGCACCGACCGGGCTTGCCTTTCCCGGCAGATTGCCGTGCTCGAAAAGGTCGCCGAGCCCGACCGCTTCGAAGAAGTCGCGCCGCCAGCCGGTCTCTTCATGGGCCAGATAGGTCCATTTGGCGGTCAGCGTGCATTGTGAACGGGCGAGAGAGCCGGTCGCCTTCCAAGTGAGGAAGTCGGTGAGGTCGAATAGGTAGCCGGCTTCGTTCCATGTTCCGGGTAGATTGCGCTTCAGCCACATCAGCTTGGGCGTCTCCATTTCCGGCGACATGACGCCGCCGATATAGTCGAGCACGGCATGGCCGCTTTCGGTGCATTCGTCGGCCTCGGCAATGGCACGATGGTCGAGCCAGACGATGGTGTCCCAGCGCCTTTCGCCAGTGACGGACACGCTCAGCTGGCCGCCATGCCGGTCCCGCACCACCAGCGAGCAGGTGGCGTCAAAAGAGATGCCGACGATATCCTCAGCCTTCACGCCCGCCTTTTCGCGGGCAGCGCGCACGGCAATGCACACCGCCGACCAGATATCCTGCGAATCGTGCTCGGCGTGGTCGGCCTTCGGCTGTTGCATGGCGATCGGGTGCTCGGCGCGGCCGAGCAAGGCGCCACCGGTGTCGAGAATGCCGGCACGGGCGCTTCCGGTGCCGACATCGACCGCGCAAACGAAACTGTTGGTCAAGGTGTTCTTGCTCTCGCTCCCAGGCCTGCAATCAGATCGGGCAATTGCAGCATGTCAGCGAATATAAAGTCCGGCTCACTCGACGCAAGCCGCGCTTTCAATGCCGGGTTGCCGGTGTGCGAGCCGCCGGTGAAGGCAAGGACGCGCATGCCGGCCGCCCGCGCCGCTTCGATGCCGGCCGGGCTGTCCTCGACGACGAGGCAGTTTCGTGGGGCCGCTCTCATTTTATCGGCTGCATGGAGAAAGAGATCGGGCGCCGGTTTGCCCCGCGCCACCATGGCAGCGCTGAACAAATGCGGCTCCAGCAGCCCAAGCAACCCCGTAACCTGGAGCGCATTGCGGATCCGCTCCAGCGTGCCGGAGGAGGCGACGCAGCACGGCACGCCGAGCTTCGGCAGGACCTGTGCGATGCCTGGCATCGGTTTCAGCTGCTCGCGGAACTTGCGCATCAGTTCGGAGCGCATCTTGGTCAGATGCTGGTCGGTCAGATCGAGCCCGAAGTCGCTTGCGAGGATTTCGCGGACGCTCTTCATGCTCTTGCCGAGGAAGCGCTCGTAGGCAATGTCCTCGCTGACGTTGCCGCCGGCAAGCGCGATCATCTCCAGCAATGCCGAGACGGACAGCATCTCACTGTCCACCAGCACGCCGTCACAGTCGAAAATGACCAGTTCAGGCGTCATCGCGCTGGATCGGCTTCAGAGGTCGCTGGCGAGATAGCGCGTCAGTGTCGCGCGCGCGCCGTCCGCCCACAGCGATTTGAGCGCATGGGCGAACGCTTCGGCGAACGGCGCCGAGCGTCCGACGTCGCCATAGATGTCCTCCATGGCAAGCCAGGCGGCAGGCATGCCCCTGGCCGCCTTGGCTGTCGCCTGCAACCGGCCCCAGTTCGGGTCGTTGGGGTCGGTGACGGCACCGGAATCCGTCGCGCCGAAGCAGTAGCGACACCAGAGCGCAGATTCCAGCGCCAGGCCGGTGACGCTTTTGCCGGCCTTCAGCCGGTCGGCGATCGTCGGAATGATGAATTTCGGCTGGCGGTTGGAGCCGTCGAGGCAAAGCCGCCGTATAGTGTCGCCGATCTTCGGATTGGAGAATCGGTGCTCGATGAGCTGGTAGTAATCTTCGAGGTCGGTGTCCGGCACCGGCGGCACGGTCGGGATGATCTCGTCATGCTCGAGCTTGTCGAGGAAGCCGCGTACCAGCGGCTCCTGCATCGCCTCATGAACGAAATGGATGTCCATCAGCCCGGCCGGATAGGCGATGGTCGCATGGCCGCCATTGAGGATGCGGATCTTCATCAGCTCATAGGGCGCGACGTCGCTGACGAACTGCACGCCGACCTGTTCCAGCGGCGGGCGGCCATCGGTGAAACGGTCCTCCAGCACCCATTGCTTGAACGGCTCGCAAAACACCGGCCAATTGTCGTCGAGGCCGAACTCGCTGGAGAGAATGCCGCGCTCGCGGTCGGTGGTCGCCGGCGTGATGCGGTCGACCATGCCATTGGGAAAGGCGACGTTTTCGCTCACCCAGTTGGCCAGATCCTCGTCGATCAGCCGCGCCAGGCCGATGACGCCGTCTGAGGTGACATGGCCGTTATGGGGGATGTTGTCGCAGGACATGACTGTGAAAGGCACGATGCCGTCGGCGCGGCGACGCAGCAGCCCGGCGAGGATGAGCCCAAAAACGGTCTTCGGTGTCGCCCCGGGTTGCGCGTCGGCAACGATGTCGGGATGCGTCGGATTGAAGACGCCGGAAGCCGGATCGATGAAATAGCCGCCCTCGGTGATGGTCAGGGAAACGATCTTGATCGCCGGATCGGCAAGCTGCTCGACGATTGCGGCCGCGTCGCCCGGCATCAGGAAATCGATCATGACGCCGATGACGCGCGCGCTCATATGGCCGCTGTCCTGCTCGACCACGGTGGTCAGCCAGTCCTGCTCCTGCAGCTTGCCGCGGCCGACCTTCTCGCCCTCGAAGACGCCGGCGCCAACAATGGCCCAGTCGTGGCCGACGCCCGAATTGAACAGGTCGTCGAGATAGACGGCCTGGTGCGAGCGATGGAAATTGCCGACGCCGAAATGCACGATCCCGGCCTTGAGCGCGGCGCGATCGTATTTCGGGCCGGCGACCTTGGGCGGCAGCTTGGCGAGGATGGAAGAAGAGAGTTTCACGGACATCTGCTTTTACCCTTTAGCGGGACGGCTCTTCCCCCCGTGGAGGAGACGGGGAGAAGAGCGCCTTCGCCCCCTCAACTCATCCACTGGCCGCCATCGACATTATAGGTCTGGGCAACGATGTATTCGGCCTCGTCGCTGGCCAGGAACACCGCCATGCCGGTGAGGTCTTGCGCCGTGCCCATACGGCCATAAGGCACGGCTTCGCCGACCAGCCTCTTCTTCTCGCCCCTCGGCCGGTTCTCGAACTTTGCGAACAAGGCATCGACATGGTCCCAGTGCTCGCCGTCGACGACACCCGGGGCGATGGCATTGACGTTGATGCGGTGCTTGATCAGGTCGAGCCCTGCCGACTGGGTGAGCGAGATGACCGCCGCCTTGGTGGCGCAGTAGACGGCGACCAGCGCCTCGCCGCGGCGCCCGGCCTGGCTTGCCATATTGATGATCTTGCCGCCCTTGCCGCGGGCAATCATCGAACGGGCGGCGGC
This sequence comes from Mesorhizobium sp. ISC25, assembly GCF_042295465.1. Lineage (NCBI taxonomy): Bacteria > Pseudomonadati > Pseudomonadota > Alphaproteobacteria > Hyphomicrobiales > Phyllobacteriaceae > Mesorhizobium > Mesorhizobium sp. ISC25. Next base: position 4,139,855 of record NZ_CP135441.1, read on the forward strand.
CTGCAGCGTAAACAGCGTGCCGGCGACATTGACCAAGAACAATTTGTCGTAGCTTGCCCTGGTGATCTCGACGATCGGCGCCAGGTCGAACAAGGCAGCGTTGTTGATCAAGATATCGAGGCCGCCGGCTCTGGTTTCGACCGCCTTGACGGCCGCATCGATAGACGCGAGATCGGTGACGTCCAGCTTCACCGCGTAGGCGTTGCCGCCGATTTCCGAAGCTGTCTTCTCGGCGGCTTCGAGATTGATGTCGCCAATCGCGACCGTCGCCCCTTCGCGCATATAGGTTTCGGCAAACGCCCTGCCGATACCGCGCGCCGATCCGGTGATCAGCGCCGATTTACCCCGGAGCCTCATTGCAGCATCGCCTTCCCATCGGCGCCGAAACGATGCAGCTTGGCCTTGTCCGGCGTCAGGTAGATCGTGTCGCCGTGATGGGCGGGCAGTTCGCCGTCGGCACGCACCGTCAACTGCCCGACGCCATCCGCCTGGACATGCAAGAACGTATCGGAGCCGAGATGCTCGGCAACGCCGACCGTCGCCTTCCAGTCGCCTGACGTCTTCGAAATGTTCATATGCTCCGGGCGGATGCCGACTGTGTTGGCGCCATATTTGGCGGCCGGCGCGCCTTCGATCAGGTTCATCTTCGGCGAACCTATGAAACCGGCGACGAACAGGTTCTTCGGCGTCTTGTAGAGCTCCATCGGCGAGCCGACCTGCTCGATATTGCCGGCATTGAGCACGACGATCTTGTCGGCCATGGTCATCGCCTCGATCTGGTCGTGGGTGACGTAGACCATGGTTGTCTTGAGCTGGTGGTGCAGCTCGCTGATCTCCAGCCGCATGGTGCCGCGCAGCGCCGCGTCGAGATTGGACAAAGGCTCGTCGAACAGGAAGGCCGAAGGTTGGCGCACGATGGCGCGGCCGATGGCGACGCGCTGCCGCTGGCCGCCGGAGAGCTGACCGGGGCGGCGGTCGAGGTAGTTGGTGAGGTTCAAGATGCGGGCGGCGTCCTTCACCTTCTTGTCGATGGTGGCTTTGTCCTCGCCCGCCATCTTCAGCGGGAAAGCGATGTTCTTGGCCACCGTCATGTGCGGGTAGAGCGCATAGGACTGGAACACCATGGCCAGCTTGCGCTTGGCCGGCGCCTCACCGGTGACGTCGCGGCCATCGATATTGATGGTGCCGCCGCTGGTATCCTCCAGGCCAGCGATCAGACGCAACAGCGTTGACTTGCCGCAGCCTGACGGGCCGACGAAGACGACGAACTCGCCGTTCTCGATGACCAGGTCGAGACCGGGAATGATGGATGTCGCCCCGAAGGATTTGGAGACGTTCTTGAGCGTGATGTTTCCCATGATTTCCTCCCCCGAAGGGCTATTTCGTCGTTTTGCGTCAGGCAGTTTCCGTTACTTTACTGCCCCAAATGTCAGGCCGCGGACCAGCTGCTTCTGGCTGAACCAGCCCATGATCAGGATCGGCGCGATCGCCAGCGTCGAGGCGGCCGAAAGCTTGGCCCAGAACAGCCCCTGCGGGCTGGAGAAGGAGCTGATGAAAGCGGTGAGCGGCGCGGCCTCGGTGGTGGTCAGCCGGATCGTCCAGAACGCCTCGTTCCAGGCGAGAATGATGTTGAGCAGCATGGTCGAGGCGATGCCCGGCACAGCCATCGGCGTCAGCACGTAGATGATCTCGTTCCAGAGCGATGCGCCGTCCATGCGCGCCGCTTCCAGGATCTCGCCCGGGATCTCGCGAAAATAGGTGTAGAGCATCCAGACCACGATCGGCAGGTTGATCAGCATCAGCATGACCATCAGGCCGATGCGGCTGTCGAGCAGTCCGGTGTCGCGGAAGATCAGATAGATCGGAAACAGCACGGCGACGGCCGGCATCATCTTGGTGGAAAGCATCCACATCAGGATGTCCTTGGTGCGTTTGCCTGGCGAAAACGCCATCGACCATGCCGCCGGTATGGCGACGAGCAGAGCCAACACGGTCGAGCCGACCGACAGGAACACCGAGTTCAGGAAGAACTTGAAATAACCGTTCTGCGCCTGGACCTCGGAATAGCTCTCCGTGGTTCCTGACGGGAACAGGTTGAAGCCCTGGATGGCCTCCTGCTCCGACTTGAACGAGGTGATGATCGTATAGAGGATCGGGAAAAAGATCAGCAGCGCGACGATCCAGGCGGCCGCGGTCGCAATCGTCTTGTGCTGGGTGGTGACTGCACGTGCCATCTTAGCCTCCCTTATTTGTCCAAGTTCTTGCCGACGGCGCGCATGGCGAAGAAGGCGACGATGTTGGCGAGAATGACGGCGATGATGCCGCCGGCGGACGCCTGGCCGATTTTGAACTCCAGCAATGCCTTCTGGTAGACGAGGAAGGGCAGGTTGGTGGAGGCATAACCCGGGCCGCCATTGGTGGTGACGAGGATCTCGGCATAGACCGAGAGAAGGAAGATCGTCTGGATCAGGATGACGACGGTTATGGCGCGCGACATATGCGGCAGCGTCAAATAGATGAAGCGGCTGATGAAGCCGGCGCCGTCCATTTCGGCGGCTTCCTTCTGCTCGCCGTCGAGCGACTGAAGCGCGGTCAACAGGATCAGCGTCGCAAACGGCAGCCACTGCCAGGCAACGATGATGATGATCGCCAGGAGCGGGTGCTGCCCGAACCAGTCGATCGGCTGCCCGCCTAAGAAGCGCGCAATATCGGCGAAGACACCGTATTGCGGGTGCATGATCATGTTCTTCCAGACCAGTGCTGCCACCGGCGGCATGACGAAGAACGGCGAGATGACGAGGATGCGGACGATGCCCTGTCCCCACATCGGCTGATCGAGCAGAAGGGCCAGCAGGATACCGCCGATCACCGTGATCAAAAGCACGCTGACGACGATGGTGAGCGTGTTGAGGATCGACTGCAGGAATGCCGGGTTGGAATAGAACAGCGCGTAGTTCGAAAAGCCGACGAAGCCGTCGCGCATCGGATTGAGCGGATTGTACTGCTGGAAGGAGAACCACAGCGTGAATGCCAGCGGCACAATCATCCAAACCAGCAGCAGCACCACGGATGGCGCCATCATGAAACGGGCAAGCGAACGGGTCTGCTGAGTAGCCATGACGGTCACCCTTCGAGGTCAGCCAAGTTTTTTCAGCGGTGTGAAAGCTGGCCGCCCGAACTGGGATTCGGGCGGCCGGTGCCGATTGCTATTGGCAACCGGCACCGGGAGGAGCCTTACTTGATGTAACCACCCTCGGTCATCGTCGCGGTGGCGGCATCCTGCGCCTGCTTCAAGGCATCGTCGACGCTCGACTGGCCGGCAAGTGCCGCCGAAAAGAGCTGGCCGACGGTGGTGCCGAGGCCCTGGAACTCCGGAATGGCGACGAACTGGACGCCGACATAAGGCACCGGCTTGACGGTCGGGTGCGTCGGATCGGCGGAGTTGATCGAGTCCAGCGTCATCTTGGCGAAAGGCGCTGCCTTCTGGTACTCGGGATTGGCATAGAGCGAGGAGCGCGTTCCCGGCGGAACGTTGGCCCAGCCTTCCTTCGAGGCGACGAGCTCGGCATAGTGCTTGCTGGTTGCCCAGGATACGAACTTTTGAGCGGCGTCGGCCTTCTGGGTGCCGGCGGGGATGGCCAGCGACCACGCCCACAGCCAATTGCCGCGCTTGCCGAGGCCATTGTCCGGTGCCAGCGCATAGCCGACCTTGTCGGCGACGGTGGAGTTCTTCGGGTCGGAGACGAAGGAGGCAGCGACGGTGGCGTCGATCCACATGCCGCATTTGCCCTGCTGGAACAGCGCCAAGTTTTCGTTGAAGCCGTTGGACGACGCGCCCTCGGGGCCGTCGGCCTTCATCAGGTCGACATAGAATTGCAGCGTGTTCTTCCATTCGGGCTGGTCGAATTGCGGCTTCCAGTTCTCGTCGAACCAGCGCGCGCCGAACGAGTTCGACATGGCGGTCAGGAAGGCCATGTTCTCGCCCCAGCCTGCCTTGCCGCGCAGGCAGACGCCGTTCACGCCGTTGGCGCGGTCGGTCATCTTGTCGGCGGCCTGCTTGATGAAGTCCCAGGTCGGTGCATCGGGCATCTTGAGCCCGGCCTTTTCCATCAGATCCTTGCGGTACATGACGAAGGAGCTTTCGCCGTAGAACGGCGCTGCGTAGAGCTTGCCGTCGACCGACAGGCCGCCGGCTATGGCCGGGATGATGTCCTTGACGTCGTAATCGTCGCCGAGCTTGTCGAGAGGCAAGAGCCAGCTCTGCTTGGCCCAGATCGGCACCTCGTAGGTGCCGATGGTCATCACGTCGTACTGGCCACCCTTGGTGGCGATGTCGGTGGTGACGCGCTCGCGCAGGACGTTTTCCTCGAGCGTGACCCACTGCAGCTGAATGTCGGGATTCGTTGCGGTGAAGTCGTCGGTCAGCTTCTGCATGCGGACCATGTCGCCATTGTTGACCGTGGCGATGGTGATGGATTCGGCATGCGCGGCGAAAGCGAGGGCGCTCGCCGAGAACAGGCCTAGGGTGAACGTGCGAAGTTTCATCAAAATTCCTCCCATAAACCAAGATGAGCATTTGCCTTGGTTGTGAGCAATTACTCACTTGCGCTGAATTATGTCAAGACGGATTCGTTGCTGCAGCGCAGCACGCCGGTCTCGTGCAGCGACAAGCCTGGGACGTTTGCGGCATGTCTGACCAAGGATCGTGCTAATTGGGCCCGGAGCTTTGCTGTCGGGCTTGCTGGGATTCAGCCTATTGGCAAGCGATCTCGCTCAGGATCCAATCACGGAAGGCGCGGATCTTCGGCACGTTGCGCCGGGCCGTCGGATAGACCAGCCAATAGGCATGGCCGTCGTCACCAACCAGATCAAAGGGCTGGATCAGGCGGCCGTCGGCAAGTTCGGTCTTGAACAGCGCCTTGGTGACGATCGCCACGCCATGGCCGGCAATCGCGGCATTGGCCTCGTAGGCCTGCGCGCCCATGCTGGTGCCGGGGCGCTTGGCCAGTTCCTCGACCGGCAGGCCGGCGGCGGCAAACCAGTCCCGCCACCAGATGTCGCCCGGATCGAGGATCGGCAGCCGCAACAGGTCGGCCGGCTCGCTGACGCCGCCGATGCTGGCCGCGAGCTTTGGGCTGAGAACCGGCGTGAAATCGGCCCTGAAAAGCATATGGGTCTCGACGCCCGGCCAGTTGCCGCCGCCGGAGCGGATGGCGATGTCGATATCCTCTCTGGCAAAGTCGACAACCCTGTTCGAAGTATCGACGCGCACCGCCACCGACGGATGCGCGACCTGGAAGGAACCGAGATGCTGCGCCAGCCAATTGGAGGCAAAGGTCAGCAGCGTCGAAACGCAAAGCACGCCATCGGCGCCAGTGCGCGCGGCGGCATAGGCGCCGCTCAACAGCGCGAACGCTTCGCTGACCGCGGGCGCCAGGCGCTGGCCGGGTTCGGTCAGCACGATCTGTTTTGGCTGGCGCAGGAACAGAGGCGCGCCGATGCGCTCCTCCAGAAGCTTGATCTGATAGCTTGCCGCCGCCTGCGTCATTCCAAGCTCCTGGGCGGCCTTGGTGAAGGAGAGATGCCGCGCCACCGCCTCGAACACCCGGATCGCCTGAAGCGGAGGAAGCTGCGAAACCAGCTGTCGTGAATTGAGCTCCGGCATAAGCCCTCCTTATGGGCAGTGATCGACGTTTGATTGGCGGCACCAGCCGGTCCTACCGATATTCCGTGTTGAAGATCAATTACGCCTAGAGATAGCGAAGGCTGACGATCATGACCACAATACAGGAAAAGCTGCTTCTTGCTCCAGCCCACGGCTGGTTTTCACGGCTGGCGCGGGGACCGGCAAGGCACGCGGCGCGGAAACGGGCCTATCTCGACGTCCGGGAACTGCCGCCGCATCTGCAGCGCGACATGGGCTTCCTCGACGGCAATGATCCTTGCGGACGTCGCCAGTAGTGTCGCTCGTTTTATCGGGGGTTCAGATGCGTTTCGATTTCACATGATCGTTTCCGACCACCAGGGGCTCGGAGATCATGCGCCATCCAGCAAGGCGGCGGCGGTCCGCTCATCGGTGATCAGGCCGTTGACCAGCCGCCGGTTGACGGCGGCGAAGATGCCCGGCAGCTTGCGGTCGCCCATGGCAAGCGCGATCACCAGCGACTTTTCGCGCGACGGCAGCGGTGCCGACGAGACCCGATCATTGGTGATGCCCTCGATCATGCGGCCGTCGCGGTCGAACACCCAGCCGACGATCTCGGCGACGCCGCCGGCCTTCTGCAGCGCCTTTAATTCACCCTCCGAAATGAAGCCGTCCTCGTAAAGCGGCGCCTTCGGGCCGAGGTCGCCGATGCCGACAAAGGTGACGTCGGCCTCAGCCGCAAGCGCCAGCGTCGGCTGGATCATCGGCTGGCTGAGCAGCATCTCGCGCTCCTCGGGAGAGGAAGCGATGACCGGCAAAGGCATCGGAAACGAGCGCGCCTTGACCCTGTCGGCCATGGTGAAGATGACGTTGTAGAAGGCCGCCGAGCCGTCCGGCGAGATATTGCCGGTCAGCGACACCACCTTGTGCTGCGGGCATTCCATCGGCGGCAGTTGCTCGATCGCGGCCTTCAGCGTGCGGCCGGTGCCGATCGCCATGACGATTGGTGTGGGCGAGCGCAGCCGCCGTTCGATCTCGGCCGCCGCCGCCTCGGCGACGCCGATGACGGTGGAGGACGAAGACGGGTCGCTCGGCACCACCTCGACCAGATCAAGGGCAAAGCGCGATTTCAGCCGTGCCGCAAGGTCGAGGCAATTGGCGATCGGATGGTCGACGCGCACCTTGATCAGCCCTTCGGAGACTGCGAGCGACACCAGCCGCTGCGCCGTCTGCCGCGAGATGCCAAGCGTTGCGGCGATCTGGTCCTGGGTGTTGCCGGCAACGTAATAGAGCCAGCCGGCGCGCGCCGCGTCGTCCAGCCTGTTGCCGCCGCTATCCTGCCGCGAATTCAAGTTCCTGCCTCCCAACCCGCCGAGCATAAGAGGCGGAGGACCATAGTTTCGCAGGGAATGAACGTGCGCGCAATTGCCTATTGTAAGAGCAATTGCTTAGGGCTGAAACTTGGTGTTTGGAGCGAAGTGACGGGTCGACCCAGTCTCGTTGCAACAGCAAGGCTGTCGAGGTCGCACCAATTTCGGTTCTAAAGCGCGTCGCATTCGATCGGCCTCATGCGACGCGTTTTAGGTTCTTTTCTATGCATGTCGTCATCGCAAAACCGCTCCAAATTTCTGAGCGACATGCATTAGCGGGGACGCGGCGGTTTATCTCCCGCGCTAAACGCTTTAAGGGATTTTTTGAGAATGGAGCCTTGCATGACGCCGAAAGCGGTTTTCTGGGATATGGACGGCACGCTGGTCGACAGCGAGCCGCTGCACGAGGCAGCGCTGATTGCGGCGCTGCACAGCGTCGGCATCGCACCGCCGGCCAACCTGCACGAGCGGGTGCTCGGCATCGCCGCATGGCCGGTCTACGAAATGCTGCGCGACGAGTTCGGCCTCGACCTGCCTTTCGACGACTGGATCGTGCGCAAATACGATCACTATCTGCCGATGGCCGAAACGCTGATGCCACGCAGCGGCGCGATCGAGATTTTCAATGAGCTGCGGGAGCTTGGCGTGCCGCAAGCGGTGGTGTCTAACTCGGACAGGCTGATCGTCGATGCCAATCTGCGCGCCGTAGGCCTCGTCTATCCCGGCATGAAGACGGTCAGCCGCAACGACGTGCGCGAAGGCAAGCCGCATGCCGAACCTTTCCTGCGCGCCGCCTGGCTGGCCGACGTCGATCCCGCCGAGGCCGTTGCGGTCGACGACAGCGTGACCGGCGCCACGGCGGGGCTGGCAGCGGGAATGAAGACGATCTTCTGGCCGGAGGTGCCCATGGAAGGGCCGCCGGGGGCGATTGTCATCAACAGCGCCGACGAATTGCGGGCGGAGTTCGGGCTTTAAGCCGGGCCGGGTTGGACCGCGCTCAGTTCCGGTAGGCGGGCTCCTGCTCGTCGAGGATCGCCTTCAGTTCGGAAAGGTGGCGTTCGGCCTGGCCGGGATAGTCTTCCTGTTCCCTTGCCGCTTTCTCCGCGATCTCGTCCGACAATACCCGCAACGGCCGGCCGGTCCACAGCGCCTTGATATAGGTTTCGGCGGCGCGCTCGAAATAGAACATGCGGTTGAAGGTGTCGGCGACGCTGTCGCCGATGACCAGCACGCCATGATTGCCCATCACCATCACCTTGACCTTCGGGTCGACAAGAAGCTGCGAGCAGCGCTCGCCCTCTTCCTCGAAGGCCAACCCACCATAATGAGCGTCGACGACATGGCGGTTGAAGAAGATCGCCGAGTTCTGGTCGATCGGCGGCAGCGTCGAGTCGGCAAGCGAGGCAAGCACGGTGGCGTGGATCGAGTGGACATGCATGACGCAGCGCGCATGACGCACGTTGCGATGGATGGCACCATGCAGGCCCCACGCCGTCGGATCGGGCGCATTCGGGCCGACCAGCGTGTCGGGATCATTGGCGTCGATCAGAAGCAGGTCGCTCGCCTTGATGCGCGAGAAATGCACCTGGTTAGGGTTCATCAGGAATTGCGAGCCATCGTCGTTGACCGCCAGCGAAAAATGATTGGCCACCGCCTCATGCATGTTAAGCCGCGCCGTCCAGCGGAAGGCGCAGGCCAGATCGACGCGCTCCTCATAGAACGGCAGGTTGGTCAGCACTTCCTTCTGCAGGCGCGTGATGCTCATCGTAGACCTCCGTGAATGGAGCGAGCATGCCGCGCGGCTGGAACAGGCGCAACCGGTTTCGTTTGGTGCAGGCGAGCGCCGTTATGCCGCCGTGCTGGTGGCCGCGCCGGCTCTCAGCCCGCCATGCTCGACGATGAAATCTATCACTTCCTGCAGTCCCTTGCCGCGCGACAGGTCTGTGAAGCCGAACGGCCGCTTGCCGCGCATGCGGGCAGCGTCGCTTTCCATGATGTCGAGATTGACGTTCACATAGGGCGCAAGGTCGCTCTTGTTGATGACCAGGAAGTCGGATCGGGTGATCGCCGGGCCGCCCTTTCTCGGGATCTCCTCGCCCTGGCAAACCGAGATGACATAAAGCGTCAGGTCGGCAAGGTCCGGCGAGAAGGTGGCGGCGAGGTTGTCGCCGCCCGATTCGATGAAGACGATGTCGAGATCCGGGAATTTCTTGGTCATCTCGGCGATCGCCTGCAGATTGATCGAGGCGTCCTCGCGGATGGCGGTGTGCGGGCAGCCGCCGGTCTCGACGCCGACGATGCGATCCTCGGGCAGCGCCTGCAGCCGGGCCAGCATCATGGCGTCTTCCTTGGTGTAGATGTCGTTGGTGACGACGGCGATCGAGAACTCGTCACGTAGCGCCTTGCAGAGCTTTTCGGTGAGCGTCGTCTTGCCCGAGCCGACCGGACCGCCAATGCCGATGCGAAGAGGACCGTTGGGCGATATCATCCGGGGAACTCCATGAGGGCAAGAACAGCAAAGCCAAGCCCGATCAGCAGGCACAGCGGCGAATAATGACGCAGATCGAGCCGCGCGAAAGGCTGTTCGGGCGTCAGCCGGCGCCACCAGGGCGTGAAGCCGGCAATGCCACGCGCCAGGAAAACCAGCGCGATGAGCAGTGACGTGGCGGCAAGCCCAGCCTTGGGAAACGGCGTGGCAACGATGCCCTCGAGCGCCATCGGCCACAGTGTCGCCAGGCCGAGACATGCGGCGACGGCGAAGCTGGCGAAGGGTGCCGGCATTTCGTCGACGCCGCGAAAGCCGATGACGGCGCGGGCGCAGGACGCGGCATCCCTGCCCGGCCAGATGCCGCCAATGCCCCAATAGACATGCAGCGCGGTGATCAGCAGCAGGACCGAGGAGAGCGCGGAGGCTAGGATGATCATGAGCGGAACAGCCGCGAATACTGGGTCTCGTGCTTCATCGCCATGATATCGGAGATAAAAGCGCAGCCGCCGAGATCGTCGAGGGTCGAGCCGGCAGCGCGGGCTGCAGTCGCCAAGGCCAGCGGCTCGAAGCCGGCGAGCAGCGCGGTCGCTCCGGTCTGGCCAACGACACCAAGCCGGATCGCGGCCTGGACGAGGTTGGAAAAGAAGGCCTGCAGGAAGCCGGCCAGCGCATCCCGCAGCATAATTCCGTGGCCGCCGGCGACGGCACCGACGGCGACGCAATAGGCACATTCGGCCGGCAGGCGATCCAACACCTGGCATGGCCAAGCCGAGGCCGCCTTCAGGAAGGCGGCGCCCTGCAGCATCGTCTCGGTATGACGCTCGCGTGAGCCGGCCAAGGCCTCGGCGAGTGCTGCGATTTCGGCGAGATCGCCGGCTTCGCGCGCCCGGCGCCAGCTTTCGGCAAACAGCACCGCATCGTTCCAACCGGAACCCATCTCGACTAGCGTCTCCAGCCACGCGGCGAGGTCTTTGCTGTCGGCAACCAGCCCGGCATGCACGGCTTGTTCCAGACCATGGCTGTAGGAAAAGCCGCCGACCGGGAAGGAAGGCGACAGCCACGCCATCAGCCGCAACAAAGCGATGTTGTAAGGCTGGGCAACGTTGGAAGGCTGGTCAGTCATGGTCATGGTCGTGCGAATGGCTGTGGGAATGCGATTCGCTGTGGCTATGGGAATGCGCTTCGGCGTGGCTGTGCGCATGCGCCTCGGCATGAGCATGGCCGTGCCCGCCATGCCCGGAATAGGCGCCGCGCACAGGCTTGAACGGTTCGGAGACGTCGCTCACCGTGGCGCCCAATCCCTCCAGCATCGCCTTGATGACATGGTCGCGCAGGATGAGGATGCGCCCAGCTTCGACGGCGGCGGCGAGGTGGCGGTTGCCGATGTGCCAGGCAAGCTCGGCCAGATGGACAGGGTCGCTGGCCCGGACGTCGTAGAGCGGCTCCTCGGCCGCGATGATCTCGATGTGGCGGCCATCTTCCAGCACCAGCCGGTCGCCATGGTTCAAGGTCACCGGTTCGGGCAGGTCGACCAGCACCTTGTCGCTACGGGCCGTTTCGATGGCGCGCCGGCGCAGATGCCGCTCGTCATGGGCAAGCACCGCACTGTCGTATGGCGCGGTGGTTCCGGCTTCGCCTGCGGCCAGGACGGAGACGGCGCGCGGGAATTTGGTGAAGTCAGTGCGGATATCGAGCTTCATGTAAGACTGCCTTTCGCAAAAAGCCTAGACTATCCGGTCCGCCGCCCCAATGGCGCTCAGACGATCGTGTGGAAGAGCCGCAGGATGAACGATATCTGATAGACGAGCGCGCCGGCGACAAAGGCGATGTGGAAACGGCGGTCGCGCAGCAGGATCGCAATGACGCAAAGCGCGACGAAAACCGGCGTGCGGATCAGATATTCGACGCCAAAATGGGCGAAGTGCGCCGGCCCTTTCAGCAGCGTATCGACCACGTCCAGCAGATAGGTCGCCGCCAGCAAGCCGAAGAACCAGGCGCGGCGCGAATAGAAGAAATCCTCATAGCTGGTGTAGTCCAGCATCGAATCCGGAAACAGCAGCGCGCAGAGCAGGAACAGCGTGACGGCGTAGAAGATGATGAACAGGTATTTGCCGAAGGTCCAGCTCTCGATCTGGAACAGGCCGAACTCCCACCACCAGAAATGCACCAGCATCAAAAGCACCGACGCAACCCAGGCGAGGTGCACGGGATAGAGCCGGTACTGGCCGGGATGCTGGACGATGCGGGCAAGCCCCGACAAAAGCCGGGTGACGCCAAGGCCGATCACCATGCCCAGGACAATGCGGATATGCGGGAAAATGTCGTGGGCGTAGGGGAGTTGCTGGTCCATAGGCCTGGCGCGGCATGTTCTACATAGGTCGTTCTAGCGCCTATGGTTCAGAACAGGAAGTAGCGTTGCGCCATCGGCAGCACGGTGGCCGGCTCGCAGGTCAGGAGTTCACCGTCGGCGCGGACCTCGTAGGTTTCGGGGTCGACCTCGACATGCGGCGTGGCGTCGTTGAGCACCATCGAGTGCTTGCCGATGCCGCCGCGGGTGTTCTCGACCGCCACCATCTGCTTGTCGACGCCCAGCCTGCCGCGCAGGCCGGAATCGAGGGCCGCCTTCGAAACGAAGGTCACCGACGAATTGGTCATCGCCTTGCCATAGGCGCCGAACATCGGCCGATAGTGCATCGGCTGCGGCGTCGGGATCGAGGCGTTGGGATCGCCCATCGGGGCGGCGGCGATCATGCCGCCGATCAGCACCATGTCCGGCTTGACGCCGAAGAAGGCCGGGTTCCACAGCACAAGATCGGCGCGTTTTCCGACCGCCACCGAGCCGATGTCCTTCGACAGTCCATGCGCGATGGCCGGATTGATGGTGTATTTGGCGATGTAGCGGCGGACGCGGAAATTGTCGTTGTCGCCGGTCTCCTGAGGCAGCGAACCGCGCTGGCGCTTCATCTTGTCGGCGGTCTGCCAGGTGCGGATCGCCACTTCGCCGACACGGCCCATGGCCTGGCTGTCCGATGAGATGATCGAGAAGGCGCCGATGTCGTGCAGAATGTCTTCGGCGGCGATGGTTTCCTTGCGGATGCGGCTCTCGGCAAAGGCGATGTCTTCGGGGATCGACGGCGACAGGTGATGACAGACCATCAGCATGTCGAGGTGTTCGGCCAGCGTGTTGACCGTGTAGGGGCGGGTCGGATTGGTCGAGGACGGAATGACGTTGGGCAGGCCGCAGACCTTGATGATATCAGGCGCGTGGCCGCCGCCGGCGCCTTCGGTGTGGAAGGCGTGAATGGTGCGGCCCTTGATCGCTGCGACCGTGTTTTCGACGAAGCCGGACTCGTTCAGCGTGTCGGTGTGGATCATCACCTGCACGTCGTAATCGTCGGCGACCGACAGGCAGCAGTCGATTGCAGCCGGCGTTGTGCCCCAGTCCTCGTGCAGCTTCAGCGAGCAGGCGCCGGCGAGCACCATCTCCTCGAGCGCGGCAGGCAGCGACGCGTTGCCCTTGCCCGACAGGCCGATATTCATCGGGAAGGCGTCGAAAGACTGGATCATGCGCGCCAGATGCCACGGCCCCGGCGTGCAGGTGGTCGCCAGCGTACCGTGCGCCGGGCCGGTGCCGCCGCCGAGCATGGTGGTGATGCCCGACATCAGCGCTTCCTCGATCTGCTGCGGGCAGATGAAGTGGATATGCGCATCAAAGCCGCCGGCGGTCAGGATCTTGCCCTCGCCGGCGATGATCTCGGTGCCGGGGCCGATGATGATGGTGACGCCGCCTTGAGTATCCGGATTGCCGGCCTTGCCGATCGCGGCGATGCGGCCGTCCCTGAGGCCGATATCCGCCTTGACAATACCGGCGGTGGCATCGACAACCAGCGCATTGGTGATGACGGTGTCGACCGCGCCTTGCGCGCGCGAAACCTGGCTCTGGCCCATGCCATCGCGGATGACCTTGCCGCCGCCGAATTTCACCTCCTCACCGTAAAGGGTGAGATCCTTTTCGACCTCGATGAACAGCTCGGTGTCGGCGAGCCGGACCTTGTCGCCAACGGTCGGGCCGTACATCTGCGCATAGGCGGCGCGGGTGATTTTAGCCATCAGCAATTGCTCCCGAAATACAGCCCGAAAATACCGCTTGTCGAAGCCGGGCCCCACATTGCCGCCATCCTATGGTCACGCAATGACCCGCTGAGCGACACTTTCCGATCCCATTTAGCGTTTGAGGTGGCCGGGCCACCCCAAAACGACCATTTGCCAATCGATGGAAAGGAACATCCATGCGCAAAACGACTCTTCTGGCAGCCGCCGCCACGCTGGTGCTCGCAACCGCCGCCAGCGCCCAGCAACAGCCTGCTCAGCAGCCCAGTCCGGCGCCGGCCGCGCCTGCTCCTGCCGCGCCCGGGGCGCAGCCACAGGCGCCCACCATCCAGGCCATCAACGTCGTCGATATCAAGGATCTGCCGGCGGACACTCAAGCCAAGGTCAACGAGGTGATCGCAAAGCGCAGCGATGCCGACCTGCAGAAACTGCGCGGCTCGATCGACGCGACACCGCAGGTCAAATCCGCGCTCGAAGCCAAGGGGCTCACCTCGGCGCAGGTGATCGCCGCCAGCATGAGCACCAATGGCGCGCTGACGCTGATCACCAAGAAAGCGAGCTGACGAGACGAAGCGGCGGGCCGGCGCCCGGTCAGCCCGCCGCATCGCAAAGGGAACCTTCACGGGGGACGTTACGTTTCGGTCCTGTCGCCCTGACACAAGCCTCGAAAAGGAGCCTGAGAACGAGCAATGGCGATCACCACCTTCTCCGACACCAGATGGCTGCATGGGATTGCCACGACCGCGTTTCTGGCAGCCAGCATTCCGCACGCCGCGCTGAACGCGCAAAGCCTGGACAGCGCCGAGACCGTCAACCGGATCGTCGGCTCGGAGGTCGGCCAGGAAGAGACCAAGACAAATGCGGAAGCCGGCAAGGTCAGTTCGGCGATCGACCGCACGCGTGAGAACATCGCTGCCGTGCGAAAGACATCCAAGCTCGACAAGGTCGATATCGTGTTTCTTACCGATGCCGCGCGCACCGAAGGCGGCCCGCCGCCGGCGATCGAGAACAAGGTCAGGCAACATCGGGACGACATTGCCGAGCTGCGCAAGGAGATCGAGGCGAACGCATTGCTGTTCAACGCCATCGACTCGCGGCGAGTGCAGACCGAGGACGTTCTGGCGGTAGAATTCGACGATCCGGGAAAGGTCGTCATTTACGCGGCGGCCAAGCCGCCCGGCTGAGCCGAACCTGCTCGACGCCTTCGATCTCACAGCGCGCCCATGATCTTCTGCTGAAACCCGTAGACCTCGCGCTTGCCGCCGAGCGGCACCAGGGTAACGTCGCGCTCCTGGCCAGGCTCGAAGCGCATGGCTGTGCCGGCAGCGATGTCGAGGCGCATGCCGCGGGCCTTGTCGCGATCGAATCTCAGTCCCTCATTGGTCTCGAAGAAGTGGTAATGGCTGCCGACCTGGATCGGCCGGTCGCCGCTGTTGGCTACCTTCAAGGTGACCGTCGCCAGTCCCTTGTTCAGCTCTATCTCGCCGCTTGCCGTGATGATTTCGCCGGGGATCATTGATTGCCTTCCGTTTCACGGTCGCCGGATCAGGCGGCCTTGCGGGGGGTCGCAGCCTTCAGCCTTCAGCACACGTCTGGTGGAGGCCGGATATTTCGTCAGCAGCGCTGCCGGACGGATCGGCCGGGCCGAGAAGTTGCCGCCGCAATTCGGACAGGCGCCGCCGAGCACGTTTTGTGCGCAGTCGGCGCAGAAGGTGCATTCGAAGGTGCAGATCACCGCATCCGTCGCATCGGCCGGCAGATCTTTGTCGCAGCACTCGCAGTTGGGACGCAGCTCAAGCATTTTCCTCTCCCTGGCGGTGTTATCTGATCGGCTCGTGCACGGTCACCAGCTTGGTGCCGTCGGGAAACGTCGCCTCGACCTGCACATCGTGGATCATTTCGGCAATGCCTTCCATCACCTGGGCCCGGGTGACGACATGCGCGCCGGCCTCCATTAGCTCGGCGACCGCGCGGCCGTCACGGGCACCCTCGACGACGAAATCGGTTATCAGCGCGATCGCTTCCGGGTGGTTGAGCTTGACGCCGCGTTCGAGCCGCTTGCGGGCCACGATCGCCGCCATGGCGATCAGCAGCTTGTCTTTCTCCCTCGGCGTTAGATTCATGCGTTTTCCTGCGGTGGTATAATCAAAATCAAAGTGACCATAATTTGGGCAGGCCCGCCCGTCCGTTGAGCAATTCGACAAGCGGCACCAGCCGCTTGCGGAGCTGGTAGCCGTCCTCGGCGAACAGTCTCGCAAGAAGCTTGCCAGATTTCCGTACATTCCAGAAACTCACGCCGCCCTGGCCGCCGACCATGCCCCGGGCCGGCTCGAGCAAAGCCTCTGCCCGCGGCGACACCATCAGCAGCGTCGCCACGGCGACGGCACCGCCGGCCGCTGCCGTGTGGTTCAAGGTGGCCGCAATGTCCGGCCCGATGCGGAACTCCTCGGCGTGAATCAGCGCCGTCTCCTGGCGGACGCGCCAGCGGTCATGGAATTGGCCTTGCGAAGCCCGTTCACCCATGGCCAGGCGGCCGAAGACGGTAGCCTCCAGGATCAGCGCCTCGGCTCCGGCGGCAAGCTCCACGTCAAGCGTGCGGGCAAAGGCCGAGCGGTCGAAGACGATGGTTTCCTGCGGCAGCCAGGCAATGTGGCCGCCTTCGCCGACGGTCAGCTGCACCCGCACTTCGGCACGGTCGGATGCGGCGCGGTAGATTTTCTCGCAGGCCTGCGTTGTTATGGTTGCGGAGGCGCCGGCACCGACATCGACCTCCCAGGCGAGACGGTCGCCACCGGTCAGCCCACCGGCGGTGTTGATCAGGACAGCTTCGAGCGGATCGGCCGAGACCGCCGGCATGCGGATCTTGGCCGAACCGTCCTGGTACAGGCGCCGAAGACGCGTGCGGCCTCCGTTCCAGTCGCAGCCAAGCCGCGCAACGCCGGCAACGCGCTGGGCCGGCGGCACTGAGGTCAAGCTATATGCGATCGTATCCACGACACCAACGTTAAGCACTGCGGCGGCTTTGTCGATATATAGCTTGTTGCTTGACAGCGTTTCGGTTTCTATAGAGGGAGCCACCTTGGTACGGTCACCGGCGCTTGGCGGGGGTAAAAGGCGACGATGACGACGTAATCGAGGACAAAAGGGGCGCTGATCAGTTGGCGTCGGGAAACGACAGAGTTGGGGAAGAAACCGAATGGCTGACCAGCTGGCAAACGATATCATCGCCAAGATCAAGGCTCATGCCGAGCCGGGCGGCGAGGAAATCACCACCAGTACCGAACTGACCGCCCTTGGCATCCATTCGCTGGAACTGACGGAAATCATCTTCGATCTCGAGGAAGAGTATGGCATCGAAATCGAGATGAACACGGTCGATGCCTGGAGCAATCTGAAGAATGTCGGCGACATGGTCGAGGCGGTTCGCGCGCTGATCGCGAAAAAAGCCTGACTGAATGCACAAGCGCATCGTCATCACGGGCATCGGCGGATTATGCGGCCTCGGCACCAATGCACCGGCAATCTGGAATGAGATGCGCGCCGGCCGTTCGGCAATCGGCGCGATCGACAATCCGCTGCTGCATGATCTGAAGGTCAAGGTCGGCTGCGAAATCAAGGCGCTTCCCGAGCACGGCATCGACCGCAAGCAGGTCGTGTCGATGGACCGCTTCAGCCTTCTGGCGACGATCGCCGCGCGGGAGGCGGCACAGCAGGCGGGATTGAACCCGCACGCGGCCAACACCTACCGGATGGGCACCATCGTCGGCGTCGGCGTCTGCGGCTGGGAGGCTATCGAAGAGAACTATCGCGCCATCCTGCTCGAAGGCAAGAACCGCGCCGGCATCTTCACCGTACCGAAAGTAATGCCGGGCGCAGCCGCCGGCCATGTCAGCATGAATCTTGGTCTGCGCGGACCGGTGTTCGGCATCACCTCTGCCTGCTCGTCATCCAACCACGCCATTGCCTCGGCGGTCGACCAGATCAGGCTCGGCCGGGCCGACGTCATGGTCGCCGGCGGTACCGATGCGCCGCTGGTCTGGGGCATCCTCAAGGGCTGGGAGGCCCTGCGGGTATTGTCGCCTGACACCTGCCGGCCGTTTTCGGCCGATCGCCAAGGGCTCGTGCTCGGCGAAGGCGCCGGCATGGTGGTGCTGGAAACATATGAGCATGCCATGGCGCGCGGCGCCGCCATCCTTGCCGAAATCGCCGGCGTCGGCCTTTCCGCCGACGCCTCCGACATCGTCGCGCCAACTATCGAAGGGCCTGAGGCGGCGATGCGCTTCTGCCTCGTCGATGCCGGGCTCAATCCGGAGGACGTCGACTATCTCAACGCGCATGGCACCGGCACCAAGGCCAACGACCAGATCGAGACGGCGGCAATCAAGCGTGTCTTCGGCGGCCATGCCTACAAGCTTTCTATCTCCTCGACCAAATCGATGCATGCCCACTGTCTCGGCGCGTCCGGCGCGCTGGAAATGATCGCCTGCGTGATGGCGATCCGCGAAGGCATCGTGCCGCCGACCGCCAATTATCGGGAAGCCGACGCCGACTGCGATCTCGACATCACGCCGAACGTGGCGCGCGAACGCACCGTGCGCACCGCGATCAGCAACAGCTTCGCCTTCGGCGGCACCAATGCGGTGCTGGCGGTCAAGGCCGTGTGACCGCACGCCTTGCGGGCCCTTCACCGGGGCCGGCGAAACCTTCCATGCGCATATTGATCGCGCTAAGCGTCGCGCCTAACTCTCTGCGACCCGCCATGACCATGCCGCTCGGCGCGGTCCCCGACCAGGAGTTTCGATGACCGATCTGTCCGCGTTTCCGATCGCCAGGCGCTGGCCGGCGAGCCACCCCGACCGCATCCAGCTCTATTCGTTTCCGACGCCGAACGGAGTGAAGATATCGATCGCGCTGGAGGAACTTGGCCTGCCGTACGATCCGCATGCCATCGACATCGGCAAGAACGAGAGCTGGACCCCGGAATTCCTGTCTTTGAACCCGAACGGCAAGATACCGGCGATGATCGATCCGGACGGCCCGGGCGGAAAGCCGATCGGCCTGTTCGAATCCGGCGCCATCCTGCTCTACCTCAGCGACAAGACCGGCAAGCTGGTCCCGGCAGACGCAACGCTGCGTTACGAGACGATCCAGTGGGTGTTCTTCCAGATGGCTTCGATTGGCCCGATGTTCGGCCAAGTCGGTTTCTTCCACAAATTCGCCGGGCGCGAAATCGCCGACAAGCGCCCGCTGGAACGTTATCGCTACGAGTCGCGACGGCTGATCGGCGTCCTCGAAACGAGGCTCAAGGGCCGCAGCTGGATCATGGACGACGACTACACCATCGCCGACATTTCGATGCTTGGATGGGTGCGCAATCTGATCGGCTTTTACGAGGCACGGGAACTCGTCGGTTTCGACGACTTCCCCAGCGTGGGCGCATGGCTGGAGCGCGGCCTTGCCCGGCCGGCGGTACAGAGGGGCCTCACCATTCCGGCCAGAGCCTGATCAAAACCCTGACTGGCCCGGCTATTTTGCCTTGGTCCGGCGTTTCGAGCCCTTGCCGACTACGGAAGCGGCAAGCGACGCCGCACCTTTGGCGGTCGCAAGCACGGCACCAGCGGCGACGTTGGCCGTCGTTTTGACGGTGCGCATTGCGCTGCCGGCGATCGATCCTCTGCTGCCTGCCGGCTTTTTAGGGCTGGCGGCTTTGGGAGTTGCGGCCTTGGCCGCAGCGGGCATCACCTTTTTCGGCGCTGCCTTGCCAAAGCTGGGCTTGGCCGCATCCTTGGAACGCGTCGCCGCTGCCGGGCCGGCGCTGGTTTTCGCTCGGGTTGCTTTTGATCGTGTTGCCCTGCCCTTGGCGGGCGCAGGCTTTCTTGCCATGGTTTCCATCGACTGTTCCCTCATGCGACACAATTACCGTGTCCGGGATAACGGCCTGAAAGTTTTAAGGTTCCGGCCGAACAGTCCTTACAGATCAGGCCTGCTCACCGACCACCAGGTCGGCGGGCCGCCGACGGGCAAGCACCCGATCGATGTTCGGCATGTCGTTGGAAGCGATCCAGGCGCGCGCGTCCTCGTCGGACCGGCCGTGCTCGTGCCATCGCTCCAGCAGTCGGCGCTCGAGCTCGGCGCGCGGCACATCGACAAAGATCGAGAAGTCGAACAGCGGCGCCAGCCGCGTCCATGGCTCTTCGTCGAGCAGCAGATAATTGCCTTCGACCAGGATGAATTTGGTCTCGGCGGCGATGATCGCAGCGGCGGCGCGCGACAGCTCCATGCTGCGGTCGAAGACCGGGATGGCGACATCCGGCTCGCCGGCGCGGATGCGCTTCAGCAGCGTTTCGAAGCCGGCAAAATCAAAGGTTTCCGGGGCACCCTTTCGCTGGCGGAGGCCGCGCCGCTCGAGCACGACATCGTCGTAATGGAACCCGTCCATCGGCACGACTTCCGTCGTGCCTTCCGGCAGCAGGTCGTGCAAGCCTGCCGACAATGTCGATTTGCCGGCGCCGGGCGGACCGGCAATGGCAACGACGAAGCGCGGTGCCTTGCCGGCGCGCTTGAAAATGGCAGCAGCGATATGGGCGATCTCGGACATGAGTGATTCCGCGCTACAATTTTTCGGGCCTATCTTGGCGGCAGTTCGGGGGAATTTCAAATCCGTACCAATTGTCGACATCCGCGCCGCCCCTCATTGCCCTGCCGGGCATTTCTCCCCGTATAGTGACGGGGAGAAAGGGCTGGCCGAAATGTTGGCGCCCTTCCTATGACGCTGGTGATTGGCGAAACCGTCGATGAGAGCGCCCCTCTCCCCGTCACTGTACGGGGAGAGGATGCCGGCAGGCAGGTGAGGGGCAGCGCAAACGCTCCGAAATCTGAAGCGCCAATTAGGCCGCAACGGATTGCCCGATCCGCAGGAAATCGCTGTCGAAGACAATGTCGCGCACGGCGTCGTCAGCCGCCAGGACGCGCATGCGGCCCGGCGAGGTCGTGACGTCGCGCGGCGGCTCGCCGGATGGCCATGGCAGTGCGCCGATGACATGGCGGAACGAAAAGCTGCGCCCTTCAGAAAGGGCAAAGGCGGTCGCCACGCCTTCGCGCTTCAGCCAGTTGTCGCCGAGCGAGGCGGCGTGGCCAACGGCCGTGCGGCCGTCCTCGATGCCGAGCACGCCGCGGTGGCGGCCGCTCCATGGCGCATAATCGCGCCCGCCATTGCTGACCCACAGCATGGTGACCGGCAATTCGGCCGGGTTCTTCAGCACCAGCACGAGATCGGCTTCCGCCTGGCGCGCCAGCGCGGTCCAGCCCGGCCCGCCATGATCCGCCTCGACCAGCGTGACGAAGTCCTCACGCTCCTGGTCCATGCGATAGGTGGTCAGGTCGATCGCGCCGCCATCGGCGGCGGGAAAGCGCGTCAGGTCGGTGCTACGCGCCGGGTAGGCAAGCAACGAGCGCCCGCGGGCCGGATCGGGCTCCGGCGCCTCGCTAGGCGTCGCGGCAAGGCGCTTCGGCGAGAAGGCCAGCCTGCCGCCGGCCGTCATTACCGTCATCGGGTGATGGGCGACGGGAATGGCGCCGGCACCGTCGGAAAAGACGTGCTCCTGATAGAGAAAGGGATGATCGTCGCGCAAGGTCAGAATCTTGTCGACGGTTGCGCCCATGACCGGGCGCTGCAGACGCAAGACGGCGCGCCAGCCATCGGCCGTCGCGGCGCTGTCGACGACGTTCCAGCGACTATTGGCCGGCCAGCCATGCAAAGGTGCCGCTTCGACGTCGCTGGTCGAGAACGGCGCGCAGAGGAAATCGCCCGACAGGTGGACCGTCCCTTCAGGCAGGTCTTTCGGCAGCGTCTCGCGCGGCTCGCCGACCCAGGATGCGCGATGCAGCGGCTTCAGCCGGCGGCCATCGATATCGATCGCCATGTCGGCGAGATGGCCGACGGCCAGATCGACCGATACCGAAATGCCCTTTGCCGCGATCGTGACCGTATCCATGTGCACCTACCGATCCTCCCGGCCCGATTCTGCCAGCCCGATTCTGGCGGCGCCAGCAAAGCCCACTCGCCGCCGGTTGCGCAAGCGCGGTGGCCGGCAATTCCCATCAGACGGCGCCAGGTCCGCCTGTGGACAGGGCACCAAACCAGGCCCCGACCGATATTAACCAAATGGACTGTGCCTTTGCGTTAAGATAGCTTCGCCTCGTCTCAGAAACAGCCTGCCTTCGGAACTGACTTGTCCGCCTTCCGCTTCTTTTCGCTCATCCACAATTACGTCGCGGTGCTGGCGCTGCTGCTGTTTGCTGCCGGCTGCACGACTGTCACGCCGCCCGACAGCGTGCTGGCGGTACCGGCGCCGCCGCAGAAATATGCTGCCATGGTCATCGATGCCGGCACCGGCAAGACGCTGTTCGAGGTCAATTCGACGGCGCCGCGCTATCCGGCGTCACTGACCAAGATGATGACGCTCTACCTTCTGTTCGAGGCGCTGGACCAGGGCCGCATCAGCAAAGAGGCGCAAATTCCGGTGTCGGACAATGCCGCCCGGCAGCCGCCGACCAAGCTGCGGTTCAGGCGCGGCGAGACCATCGACGTCGATTCGGCGATCCGCGCCATCGTCGTCAAATCGGCCAATGACGTGGCGGTCGCCGTCGCCGAATATCTCGGCGGCAGCGAAGAGGCGTTCGCCGGCATGATGACCGCCAAGGCGCGCCAGATCGGCATGAGCAGCACCGTTTTCCGCAATGCCTCGGGCCTGCCGGACGGCGACCAGCACACCAGCGCGCGCGACATGGCGGTGCTCGGCATGGCGCTGCACGTCCGCTTCCCGCAGCATTTCCACTATTTCTCCGAAAGCGACTTCATGTTTCGCGGCAGGCTGGTGCGCGGCCACAACGACATGCTCGGCCGGGTGCGCGGCGTCGACGGCATCAAGACCGGCTACATCCGGGCTTCCGGCTTCAACATCGTTACCTCCTATAATGCGGACGGGCACAGGCTGATCATCGTGGTGATGGGCGCCGACAGCGCCCGCCAGCGCAACGACCACGTCGAGGCGCTGATCCAGCGCAGCCTGTTGCCGACCTCGGAGGCAAAGACGCGGCTGCTGTACGCCGAGGAGCAGTGACGGATCGGGGAGTTGCCAACCACGGTCCGGATCGGCGTTCATTCACTGGGATGGACAACTTCAGTCTGCCGCATGCCGGGCTCATCAGGCGACAAACGCTGAACCGCCGTTTTGTGCGACACTGCTGAGATACTTTGCCGGCGGCTTGCCAAGCGCTTTCTTGAACATGGTGATGAAGGCGGTGACCGATTCGTAGCCGAGATCGGCCGAAACCTGCTGCACGCTGGCGCCGGAGGCCAGCTCGCGCAATGCGACGATCAAATGCAATTGCTGGCGCCAGCGCCCAAAGGTCAGCCCTGTCTCCTTTACCACGAGACGGGCGAGACTGCTCTCGCTGAGCGCGACGCGACTGGCCCATTCCGCCAGGGTGCTGCGGTCGGCAGGGTCTTGCGCCAACGCCGCCGCGATGCGCCTCAAGCGCGGCTCGGACGAGACCGGCAGATGTAGCTGCTGGACAGGCATGCGCGGCAGTTCGGTTAGCAGTACCCTGGTCAGGAGCTCGCCCCTCGCCTCATCGTCCTCACCGCGATCCGCCAGCTCGATGATGAGCTCGCGCAGCAACGGCGAGATCGACAGCGTGCAGCACCGGTCCGGCAGGTCGGCGGCTCCCGGCTCGATATAGACGAAGAAAATCCGGGCATTGGCGGTCGCGAGATTGCTGTGCTCCATGTCGCCTGGAATCCACACCGCGCAATGCGGCGGCACCATCCACAGGCCGCTGGGAACGCGACATGTGACGCCACCGCCGAGTGCGAAGACGAGTTGGCCTTTGCGGTGGCGGTGGTCCGGCACCTCCGCCCTGGTCTCGGTAACGTCAACGCGCACGGCGATTGCCGGGGCCAGCACGTCATCCGGATCGAAAGGCCAGGGGTAGCGGAGCGGTTGTCTCATATTGACTAATTTTAGCGATTAAATGCCAAGATATCTGAATTACTCAAACAGGAAAGTCGATAATTTAGGCCACCGGATGAGGAACTCAGGAGCCGACAGGGCGGGCTTTCAGTGCCCTGCTTGCGTTCTGAACGTCGGACCAACAAGCCCGCGCACGAAAACAGGCTGGCGTCCGCCAGCAGCAGGAAGGTACGAACCATGCTCGGCTTAATCAAATCTCTCGATAGCGCCACCGGGTTGAGGCTCGCCGAGCTTGGCGAGCCCGAGCCCACCCCAAACGAGGCGCTGGTTTCGGTCCGGGCAGTCTCGCTGAACCGCGGCGAACTGCGCCTGCTCAACATCCGCCCGAACGGCTGGGTGCCTGGCCAGGACGTCGCCGGAATTGTCGAGCGCGCGGCGGCCGACGGCTCCGGGCCGGCCGTCGGCGCCCGGGTTGCGGCTTTGGTCGACGAGGCCGGGTGGGCCGAACGTGTCGCCGTTCCAACCGACCACCTCGCCGTGCTGCCGGACGACGTCAGCTTCGTCGCCGCCGCCACCGTTCCGGTCGCGGGCACGACCGCGCTGCGGACGCTGCGCCACGGCGGCGACCTGGCCGGCCAGCGGGTCCTGATTACCGGCGCAAGCGGCGCCGTCGGCCGTTTCCAGGTCCAGATCGCCCGCCAGCAGGGCGCGTCGGTGGTGGCGGTCGCCGCCGCCCGGCATGCCGGCGATCTCCGCGGCCTGGGAGCCGAGCGGGTCGTCGAAACGATCGAGCTGGCCGAAGGACTGTTCTCGCTGATTACCGAGTCGGTCGGCGGCGAAAGCCTCGCCCACGCCATCGAACGGGTCGCGCCCGGCGGGACCATCGTCATGTTCGGCTCGAGCAGCGGCGAACTCACGCCCATCGGGTTCCGCCAGTTCGTGCCGGGTCACGAAGGCGCGCGGCTGCAGACCTTCGCCTACTACGCTTCCGGTCCGCAGGTAGGCGCCGACATCGCCTCGCTGCTCGCGCTGATCGCAGCCGGCCGGCTCGAAACGCGCGTGGTCCTGACCGTGCCGTGGCGGGACGTCGGCCAGGCCCTGGACGCGCTGCGGCAACGCAGCATCAGCGGCAAGGCAGTGCTTACCATTACGGAATGAGCAGTCGGTGGCGCCGGACGGGACAGTGTCTGGCTCCCCCAGGGCTGCTACGGCAACTTGAGCCCATCCGCGATTGCCCGTTGAAGCCCGGCCCGGCTTCCGCTAAGAAGCCGTGGCTGGCCGGTTTACCGGCTGGTTCGTTTTTGGGATCGCCGATCCTGAAGGCACCCGTAGCTCAGCTGGATAGAGCGCTGCCCTCCGAAGGCAGAGGTCACAGGTTCGAATCCTGTCGGGTGCGCCAAAGTTTCAGGGGGGTCCATTCTGGACACATAGGTTACGGTTTATACCGGAGACATGGGTAACACTTTTGGCCCGAAGGGGTTTTGAAGTGGTTCGAGCCTGCATGTCTCATCGTCGAAGTATCCCAAATCATAATCCATGAAGCTAGCCAGCCAGATTCGGTCGTCGACCTGTTTGATGCCGACTTTTTGGCCAGCGAAGACGAGGCTGAGATTGATCTTCTTACGGTCGAAGCAGATGCGGCCGCAGGTGGTGACGGTGACGGCCTTGTCGTGGAAGGGATACTCGAGATCGGGTAGTCCGCGATAGGGCCGTGGTGAGGCGCTGTAGCGCTCGGCTGGGCAAGCCATATCGAGCGCCTGGTGCGGGCGTTCGGTGTTGAATTCCTGAACGAAGTCATCGAACCTGGCCTGCTGCTGCAGGAAGTTGCTTCCGGCCGGCTTGGTGGTTTCGAGCTTGAGCGTCAGATGCATGCGTTCATGGCGGCCGTTCTGCTGGGGATTGCCGGGCTTGATGCGCTCGATCTCGATGCCGAGCCTCAGCCACCAGACCGACAACCTGGACAGGTTGAAGAGGGCATTGGGGCTGGCGAAAGGCACACCGTTGTCGGTCCTGATCGCGCTGGGCAGGCCGAACTCCTTGAAAACTCTCTCGAACACGGTGAAGGCATAGGCCTCCTTGGTGGTGTGAAGCGCCTCGCAGGCCAACAGATAACGACTGGCGAAGTCGCTGATCGTCAGCGGATAGCAGTAACGCCGGTCGGCCAGCATAAACTCGCCCTTATAATCGGCGCACCACAGGTCGTTGGGCTGGCAGCCATGCGAGAGCGCCGTCCCTTGCGCCCTGTTGCGGCGCCGCTTGCGGCGTTTGACCAGGCTATGGCGGTCGAGCACCGCGTGCACCGTCGAGATCGCCGGCGTGTGGACATCCGGGTAGAGCCGAGCCAGCCGCTCCCTGATCTTCGGCGCGCCCCAGCTCGGCTTGTCCTGCTTGGCACGCACAATCAGCTTCTCGATTTGGAAAGGAAGCTGATTGGCGTGCCGGTAAGGTCGGCGCGAGCGATCCGTCAGCCCTTCCAGCCCACAGTCATTGTAGCGGCCAAGAATCTTGTAGCCGGTCTTGCGTGAGATGCCGAACTCACGGCATAGCTGTGCCATCTTCTCGCCGTCCAGTAGGCGGGCGACGAACTTGAGACGCTCATCCATCGGGTTACACTCCTTCCAGGGCATTTTGCTCTCCCGCAAAAAGCCCGATTGTGTAACCCATGTGCCCGGAATGAACTGTCACCCATCTCTCGGGAAGGGCATCAAAGACTTACGCTATCGTCTCGCCATAATCGGGCAACCCAAACTCACCATATACTAGCAAGCGCTGGCGTAGTTTCGGCTCGGATTGCCCGATCGTCGACGAACTAATTGGACAACACATGGCCCAGTGAAGCTAGCTTTGTAGCGGTGGCGTCTCGCTGCCGACGTCACTTCCAACAATCGACCGCCGCGGGGTCGTCGCGCTTTTGACCCCTACAAAATAAGTCGATCATAGAGGCATAGTGAGCGGACGACCGACTAACCGCTGTGCGGCAAGGCCACGCATGAGAATCACAAAAATGTAAATCCGAGGGAAGGTGCCCGTGACTTCGACCCGGTAGCCTGTTGTTGCTGAGCGTCCGAACGCTCAATTTCGACAAAAGGACTGAACCATGAAACACACCATCGGATATGCTTTGATTGTCTTCGCGGCAATGACCGGTGCCGCCAACAGCGGCACGAACTCGACAAGCCCTCGCATCGGCGAGGTCTTGCACAGTCATGGATCGACGGGCGAAACCACGAAATCGGCATCCAACCCTGAAATATCTTCCCAAGTGCTCGACAATGACGAGAAGACCGATTCCCCCTATAACCGAGTCGAAGCTGTGAGCCCCTCATCGTGGCAGGGCGGGAGCCCCCGCCAGCGCGCCAGCTGGGCGGGCCGGTAGCAAGACCAACACCGCAGCTCCGCATCTTCCCACGGAGCCAGGGCAGGGCAAACCAACCGGAAGCACTGCCGGCTGGTTTGCCCTTTCGCTCGAGCGATATGAACCATCCGTCTAAGTGATTGACCTCAAATTACTGTTTACGCGGGAACTCTGTTTCCACGATTAAGCCGGGCCTATTGTCCTTCACGGAAATTGTCGCGCCATGAATGTCCGATATCGCCTTGACCAGACTGAGACCGAGCCCTGTCCCTTCGGTGGTCCGGCTCTTTTCTAAGCGATAGAAGCGTTTGAACACCTTTTGCCGCTCCGCCGCCGGGATGCCCGGTCCGTTGTCGCTGACGACGATTGCGCAGCGCTTCGCCTGCGTCGTGACACCGATCGCAATCCGAGACCCTCGTTGCGTGTGGCGCATTGCGTTGACGATAAGGTTCACGCACATCTGCTTCAGCAGATCGGCATCGCCCCATATGAATGAGGCCGTGTTTCGGCTGTCATTGGACAGAACCAGCGAACGCTCGGCGTCTTCCACGATGTGACTATAGATATCGTAGATTTCGGCGACCAGTTCCGAAATGTTCACCTTCGCAAATCGGGAACGGCGTGCGCCGGACTCGATCTGCGAGATGCGCAGCAAGCCCTCGAACGTGCCGGCTATATGCGAGACTTCGCTCATCGCTTTTTCGATAAGGGATCTCGTGGCCGTTTGGTCTTTGCTTTCGGAAGCAGCCTCAAGCGTTAGAAACAGCCGGCCTACCGGCGTCTTGAGGTCGTGAGCGATGTCGGTCGTTACCTGCGTCATCGCCGCGACACTAGCCTGTAGCTGTGCCAGCGCGATATTGACCTCAGTCGCCAGCACGTCGATGTCATCGGTGCGCAAGGAGACCGGCAGGCGGGTAGCGAGATCGCCGGCGCCAACGGACTTCATCGCATCAGAGAGTCTGGCGATGCGCCGTCGCGTGCGAAACGCCAAAACTGCGCCCGCGCCGAGACCTCCAGCAAGCACGATCGCCGTTGCCCAGCCGAAGCTGATAAGCGCAATGCTGCGCAAGCGATTGGTGTCGTCATAGCTTACCCCGACGGTCAGGTCGTAGCCATCCAGGTTCTTGCGGTAGAGCCGGTAGTTATTGGGCGCCGCCTCGTGGCTTGTCGGTGCGCGCGTGGAAAATCCCGGCGGCACGGTGGAAACATCAATGTTGCCAGCCAGGAAGTCGCCTTCGGGATCCTTCAGTGCGTAAAGCGTCTCCTGTCCCCTGATTGCGGGACCGTGGCTTCGGATCATGGCGGCAGCGCCGTCGACACCGCTCGCTTCATAGGTGGAAGAAATCTCCCGGAACCGCTCCATCACATGGGAATCCAGCCGCTCGTAAAGATAGGCGGCGATCATGTTGTAAGCGACGAAATTGGCTCCCAGGAACGAGAACAGAAACAGGGAGATGTAGAACGCGGCAAGTCGGATTGACGTGCTTCTGGCGATACTAGCGTTGGCCATGAATGGTGTAGCCGGTATTGCGTGTATTGCGCAGGAGCGGAACATCGAATGGTTTGTCGATCTTCGCCCGCAGTCGGCTGATATGGGTTTCCACCACGGTGCTTTGCGGGTCGAAGTTGAAGTTCCAGATCCGCTCAAGGAGCATGGTCTTCGTCAGTATTCGGCCTTCGTTACGCATCAGCAGTTCAAGCAGCGCGAATTCTCGAGGGAGCAATTCGATCGTCTTTCCGCCTCGGGTGGCGAGGCGGCTGAAGAGATCCAGTTCCAGATCAGCCACCTTCAGCTTTGCCTTTTCGGCGGTGATCGGAGGGCGCCTTTGCAGAGCATTGATCCGAGCCAGGAGTTCGGAGAATGCAAAGGGCTTGATCAAGTAATCGTCCGCACCTGCCTCCAATCCTTCAACTCGATCGTTGACACCGCCTACGGCCGTTAGGAAGATCACTGGCACCTTTCCGCCAGCGCCTCGAAGACCCCGCACGAGCGACAAGCCATCGAGGCCAGGGAGCATCCGATCCACAATTGCGACGTCATAGGGTTCGCGCAGTCCGACAAGCAAAGCATCGCGCCCGTCTGTCAGGACATCGATCACATGGCCGGAAGAGCTCAGTCCATTTTCGATGTAACGGCTGATTTGTTCGTCGTCTTCGACTAGAAGAATTTTCATAATAGCAATCTCTCATCTGGCCTGGCGCGCCAAGCGTTGATGACCTTTTATCCGTTGCTTCTGTCAGCGATGCGGACGAAGCGATATCTCAGTGGGGCTTTGCCTGGCTCGGCGCCATTGGTCGGTGACGCAGTTTTTCCATCAGCCAGGTACTGGGTTTTGCTGTCTCAACATCCATAGACTGGATCGACAACACGGTTTGCAAGCGAAAGCGCCTTGCAGCTTTCACGAATATTGACCACTTGTAGCGTCATTTTGGCGTATCCCTTCATTGTGCCACAAGTCCAGCAAAGGCTGATCCGCGGCGCTCATCACCTCGCAAGCGATCGCGCCGGGATCGCTTGCGAGAGCAGTCAGTTGGGCTGCGGATTGATTTTCAACCCGCGGCGCTGGTCCGGGTCACTTGATGCCGGTGACCGTGATGCGTCCATTGACGCGGTCGGCAGTGAACTCGATCGCCTGACCCTTTTTGGCCTTGTCGAGCAGGCCCTGCTCCGCGACGACGAACACCATCGTCATTGCGGGCATGTCGAGATTGGTCAGCGGCCCATGCTTGATCGTCAGCTTCTGCTGTTTGGCGTCGACCTTGATGACTTCGCCCTTCACGTATTCCTGCGCAAGCGCGCTCCCGCCGATGGCGAGCGCGAGCGCCAGTGTCGAGAGTGTCTTTACCAATAGTGTCATGATTGCTTCCTTTGCGTTTGGGGTCAGTTGGCGACGCTGATGTCGCCCTTCATGCCGGAATCGTAGTGACCCGGCACAAGGCAGCCGAAACCGAAATCGCCGGCATTGGCGAACGTCCAGATGATCTCGCCTCTGGCGCCGGGCGCCAGCCGGATCGCGTTGGGATCGGCGTGCTCCATGTCGGGGAACTTCTCCATCAACGCCTTGTGCTCCATGATCCCGTCATGGGCGTCCATGACGAACTCGTGGTCGACTTGGCCTTTGTTGACGAACTTCAGGCGAACGGTCTCGCCCTTCCTCACCTTGAGGACCGCCGGCTGGAACAACATTTTTCCATCGTCCTTCTCCGACATGGAGATGTTGATAGTCCGCTTTGCCTTGCTCGCCTCGCCAGGAGTGCCGATCGGCATGGTGGCGGCTTTGTCTCCATGGCCTCCGGCGTGGCTTCCACTGGCCAGAGCTGCTCCGGAACTGAGCGCCATCAAAACGGCCGCTGCGATAATATGTTTCATGCTGCACATTCTCTCATTGTTGCGGTTGAGGGTGTCGGTTTCTCATCCCTGTTTGCCGTGACCGCCGTGCGCTGCCGGGGCCATCGTTCTTGCGTCGCCTGACTTTGTCGGAGCGGGGACACCCCCTTTCCACTCGTAGGCAACGGTTCCCTCCGGGTGCTGGTACCATCCCGGATCGGCGTAATCGTTCGATGCAAGGCCCTCGCGAACCTTTACGACTGAGAACATGGAGCCCATCTCGATCGGGCCGAATTGCCCCCAGCCATCCATCATCTTGATGGTGTTATCGGGCAGCGGCATTTCCATTTCGCCCATGTCGGCCATGCCGCGATTGCCCATCGGCATATATTCGGGCTGAACTTTTCGGATCTTCTCGGCAAGTCTTGTCTTATCGACGCCAATGAACGTGGGCACGTCGTGGCCCATGGCATTCATGGTGTGGTGCGATTTATGGCAGTGGATTGCCCAGTCGCCCTCGTATTTGGCGTTGAACTCGTAGGCCCGCATGGCGCCGACGGGAATGTCGATCGAGACCTCCGGCCAACGCGCCTCCGGGCGGACCCAGCCGCCATCGGTGCAGGTCACCTCGAAGTCGTAGCCGTGCATGTGGATCGGGTGGTTGGTCATTGTCAGATTGCCGACCCTGACGCGCACTTTGTCGTTCTTCGATACAACCAGGGGGCTTACGCCTGGAAAAATGCGGCTATTCCAGCACCACAGGTTGAAGTCAGTCATCTCCATGACCTTCGGGACATAGGATCCCGGTTCAATGTCGTAGGCGTTCAGCAGGAAGACGAAGTCCCGGTCGACCCGCATGTATTTCGGGTCTTTAGGATGGATCACGAAGAAGCCCATCATGCCCATGGCCATCTGGACCATCTCGTCGGCATGTGGGTGGTACATGAACGTCCCGCTCTTCACGAGATCGAACTCATAGACGAAGGTCTTGCCGGGCTGAATGTGCGGCTGGGTGAGGCCACCGACGCCGTCCATGCCGTTGGGCAGGATCATGCCGTGCCAGTGGATGGTGGTGTGTTCTGCAAGCTTGTTGGTCACGAAGATGCGGACCCTGTCGCCCTCGACCGCCTCAATAGTCGGGCCGGGCGACTGGCCGTTGTAGCCCCAAAGATAGGCAGTCATGCCAGGCGCCATCTCCCGCTCAACCGGCTCGGCGATCAGATGGAACTCCTTCACGCCGTTGTTCATGCGATGCGGCAGTGTCCAGCCGTTGAGAGTAACCACCGGCTGGTAGTCCGGCCCGTTGCTCGGGAAGATCGGAGGCTGCATGTCGGGGGATTCCATGATCGCAGCATCAGGCAACCCCATCGCGGACGTTTTGGTCCACGCCGTGGCGCCGGCGAGCAGGGCTCCCGCGCCTAGCAATTGACGTCTTGAAAGCATTTTGTTCTCCTTGAGTGTCAGTGGCCTTCGGCGCCTGCTTCGGCTGCGGCCGGTGCGTCGCCACCTCCAGATGAGCTTGTGCCGCCACCATGGATGGCTGTTCCGAGATTGACGTCGGCCAGCCAGAAATTGCGCTTGGCGTTGAGGGAAAGCATGATCGAGCCGATTTTCGCGCGCGTGTCCGCCAGCAGCTCGAACGTGTTGGTAATCATGCCATTGTAGGTGAGGACCGATTCCGCCTCGATCTTTGTTCGCAGCGGCACGACACTGTTCCGATAGTGCCGAGCAATGTCGTAGGTCGAACGGTAAGCGTCATAAGCCGACCTGGCTTCCGACCGGACGTTGACAGCCTTCTCCGCCATCCGGTTTGCGGCTTGCATGTAGGCAAGCTCGGCCTTGCGCATGCGTGCCTTGCCGGTATCGAAAATCGGAATGACGAATTCGAGCTCCAGAGTGGGCGAGACACTCGTCTCGGTTTCGCCGCCCTCCTCTGACTCTTCGCGTTCCACCTCCACGCCAGACAGGAGTTCCAGGTCGCTGACGTAGCGCGTCGCCTCGGTCAGGCCGTAGGATTTCGCCAACGCTTCCAGCTCGAGCTTCGCGATCTCAAGGTCGACACGATTTTTTAGTGCCTCCGCCTCGATTGCGCGTTTGGCCTTAGCGCCCTTCGGCAAAGCCGGAAGCTTATTGGGAACGGAATAATCGATATCTGGTCCCCAAAGGCCCATCAGGCGGGTGAGCTCTTCCTTGGCAGTCCGGGCCGCGAGACGAGCCTCCGCTGCCTGGCCCACGATCTCGGCATAAAAGACATGCTCGCGGGCCTGGCCGGTTTTTGTGAAAGCGCCGGTCTCCCCCAGTTTTTGAGCGAGTTCGGACGCAGCGTCGGCGGCGGCTTGCGCCTGGCTGAGATAGGAGACGCTTTCCTGGGCCGATACAGCATTGATCCACGCCCGCCGTGTGTCGGCTGCCAGCCGTAGGGTTTCTTCGGCGGCGCGGAGTTGGGCCTGACGAAAACGCGCATCCGCGACTGCGACGCGCCGATGACGGGTCGTTAGCGCAAGGATGTTGCCGACCACCGCTCCTTCAATCGTCCGCACGGGATCGACGCCGATCATGCCGACCGAGATCGTCGGATTGACGAGCATCGTTTCCTGCCAGACGTCAGCAGCCGACAGTCCGATTTCAGCATAGGCCGCCTGCAGGCCCTTGTTATTGAACAGCGCGACCTGCGCCGCTGTGTCCGGATCGATCGTCTTTTTCTGGACAAGACCCTTCACGCGCTGAGACACCGTCCGCGCTTCCTCGCTGGACTGCACCCAAACGGTTTTCTTTCCAGTCACAGATCCGGTCCGCGCGGCCATGCTGGCAAAGCCTGCCATTGGACTGGAAATGCCATCCACTGACGCTGTGGTCGTGCATCCGGCAACCACGAGCGGCAGCAAACCGATCGCGAGCAGCTTTCTAATTCGGCCGCTCATGAGCCAACTCCGTTGTTTGTCGGAGAAAGCTCGTCATTGAGACGCCGCCAATTCTGCGGGTCCACCGGCTCGCGGTGGCGATAGTCGGCGATGACCGGGTGGTAGTGCGCATCACGGACGCCCATTACGGGATCGGCCGGATTGAAGGCAGGAAGGACGTCCGGCGGCGTGGTTGCCGCGCATCCAGCAACCAATAGCGATGCGAGCATCGCGGAGCTTGCGATTTTCATTATAGACCTGAAGTTTGACGTATGCGTTTGGCCGCGCGGAAACGGATTCCCGGCGCTGCGCGCGAACGCCCGAAAGGGCGGCGTCAGTTCAGATGTGTCTGGGGGGTCTTATGAGCGCTTTATATTCGCCGAGCGGCAAAGTGACGGCAATGACGGGCGCAAAGCAGCGGGAGACCACATGCTCCAACTCGGGACAATCGACTGGCACCGCATGTGCTGGCGCGCAATGGACTTCACAGCTCTTGTCGGCGGATTGCTTGTCGCCGTGCTGATGCTCAGACGTGTCCGCGTCATTCCCGGTGGCGCCGTGATGGCCCATGTCGTGTGCAGGTGTCTCGCCCTGGAGATCCGCGCTGGCGTGAAAACCCGTGGCATTGGCCGTGGCAAACAAGCCAGGCTGGAGAGCCGACATGACTAGGAATACGACCGCCAGCAGAGCGCGGAGCGGTACGCTTCCTAGGATCGCGATTCGACCAACAGTCCTCATCGGCCCTTCCCACAATTGTTCGGCTGAGTTGTCAAGGCCGCCTTCGACGAGTTTGCTGCAGTGCAACCAAAAGTGAAGATGGTTGCACGGACGGTATGGCTCGAAGCCGCCATGCGCCACAAAATTTTTCATACATTTTTGTATGGCCCGTTTATGGCTCATGCCCAAATGAACGCGACTGTGCTGCAATTCCGCGATTCGGCTTAGGTCAGGCTCAGCACCGCTCCGGCAACAAGCAAATAACGCGAAACCTTCGCGAGAGCGACAAAGCTCCACAGCGGCTCGCGCATAACCCCAGCCACCATGGTCAGCGGACCGCCGATGATCGGCATCCAGCTCAACAAGAGCGACCATCTTCGATAACGGCAATACCAGTTCGTTGCCCGGTTGAGCGTCGCAGGACGCAGAGAAACCAGACTGTCCCGCAAGCGTTCAATCCCTCGACCAAGACCCCAGTTTGCCGGCGCACCCAGGACGTTGCCCATGCTGGCGACAAAAACCAGCGTTGCGGGCGAGAAGGAACCGGTAACGAGGAATACCGCAAGCGCGGCCTCCGATTGTGCCGGAAGGATGGTCGCCGCGGCGAAGGCAACAGCAAACAGACCGCCGTGTACGGCAAAGACTTCCATCTACTCGTCGCTTTGCGGAGTAGGCGTCAGGGTTGCACATCGATTACGACCATCAGTCCGCCGCCGCCCTTCTCTTCGACGTTGTTGTTGGTTGTATGATGCCCGATATGGCAATGGATCAACCATTTTCCGGGCCGACGTGCCTGCCAGACTACATCGTAGGGTTGCCCTGGTCCGACGTTGACCGTGTCGGCAAGGAATCGTGCCGACTCCGGGATAGTCCCGCCGTCGCGGGCGACAACTTCGAAGGGACCGCCGTGGATGTGCATCGGGTGGATAAACCCATCATTGGTGCCAATGAAGCGCACTTTCAGAGTTTCACCGACCTTCATCCTGATCGTGTCGGTTGACGGATAGGCGCGGCCAGGCGGCGCATGCCGAAGACTGCCCGAGCGACATGCTCAAGCCAAATCGCCCGCGTTAGGCGACGGACCTAACGGGTTCGAACGCGACATCGAGAACCGCGTCGAGCTGCCGGTCCATGAAACGCTCCGGTACGCTCTTTACCAGCAAGTTGCGAAGGGGGACGACAAGCGGGTTCTGCCATTGCGCGACTTTGGCATAGAGGCGCGATTCAGCCGCGACCCTATGCGCCCTGTCGAGACGACGCTTGTCATATTCGCGGAGGGCCTCGTCGGCTGGAAGCCGACCGAACAACGCTGTAAGAACTGCCGCGTCTTCCATGGCAAGTCCAGCTCCTTGCCCTAGATCGGGTGTCACGGCATGCGCGGCGTCGCCAAGCAAAACCGCATTTCCGCGCGTAAACGAGGGCATCGGATCGAGATCGAGTATATCCGTCCAGATCAGCGAGTCCGCCGGTGTCCGATCGAGGACCTCAGGGACGGGATCGTGAAAGCCGGAAAACATCGCCTTCACTCCGGCAAGATCGGCCTGAGCCAGCTTGGGGTCGTGTAGGCGCTCGGCGCCGCAGCACGCAAACCAGTAGACCCTTTCGCCGGGAATCGCGGCCAGCCCGATGCGTTTGCCGGCCCCCCAGCTCTCGGTAAGACGCGCAGGGTCCATTCCCTGGGGGAGACCGGGCGAGATGGCGCGCCAACAGGCGTAGCGGGCGAAATGCTCGCGCGACTCTGGAAAGAGTGCCCTACGAACAGCGGAGTGAATGCCATCGCAAGCGAGCACCAGCTCGCTTTCCACTATCTCCCCATCCGCGAAGTGCAGGACGATTTTGTCGCCGACCTGGCGGGCATCCACGCATTCCATGTCGGTGCGAATAATAGAGCGCGGCAGCTCCGTAAGAAGCGCCCGATGGAGATCGCCGCGGTGCAGCACGGCCATACTGAGGTGACCATATCGCTGGCTGAAGCGCTGAAAATCCGTCGATTGAAGGACTTGTCCTTCGTCGTCGAGAAGATCGAGTCTGTGTATCGGCTGCGCCTCGGCAACAACCGTTTCGTAGAGCCCGAGTACACGAAGGGCACGAAGCGCATTAGCGCTAAGACTGAGGCCCGCACCCAGAGGCTTTAGTTCGCTCGCCTGCTCGTAAATCTCGGTCTCCCATCCGAGGAGTCGCAGTCCCTTGGCAACTGCAAGTCCGGCGATTCCTGCGCCAATGATGACTGCGCGCATGTTCACGGTCCTTCGCCTTCTTCACGCGGGAACACTTTGCGACATCAAATTGTTCCCGGCGAAAGGCAGGTGAAACACGCCACACGCTTTCTCCAATTTCGCTCGAAGTGAGTTCTGCCGGGCCGAGCCAGGCTCTGGATGTGCTCGAGATTGCCAGGGCATGGTCAGAGGGCGGGCGATCCATTGCCGGTCCCCTGCCACGGGCATTTTGGTGCGGGATCTCAGAGAGGTGGCTCATTGATCCGTAGCTGATGAACTCTCTCTATGAGATCGAGCTAGTTCAGGATCTGGGTAAGGAACAGTTTGCTGCGCTGGTGACGCGGATGCGAGAAGAATTCCGAGGGCGTGTTCATCTCAACGATCTCGCCCTGGTCCATGAAGACGACGCGGTCGGCGATCTGGCGGGCAAATCCCATCTCGTGTGTGACACACAGCACGGTCATGCCATCCCCAGCCAGCGCGATCATGGTGTCGAGCACTTCTTTGACCATTTCCGGATCGAGTGCCGACGTCGGCTCGTCGAAGAGCATGATTTTCGGGCTCATACAGAGCGCGCGCGCGATCGCAACCCGCTGCTGCTGACCGCCTGAAAGCTGGCCGGGATATTTGTGCGCCTGGTCCGGAATCTTCACCCGTTCCAGATAATGCATGGCGGTCTGCTCGGCTTGCGCGCGCCGCATCCTGCGCACCCAGATCGGCGCCAGCGTCAGGTTCTCCAGAATGGTCAGGTGCGGGAACAGGTTGAAATGCTGGAACACCATGCCGATGTCGCGGCGAATTAGGTCTATCTTCTTCAAATCATTGGTGAGTTCGACGCCGTCGACGACGATCTGTCCCTGCTGGTGCTCCTCCAGCCGGTTGATGCAACGGATGATGGTCGACTTGCCCGAGCCCGAGGGCCCGCAGATCACCAGCTTTTCGCCGCGAAGGACTGTCAAGTTGATATCCTTCAGCACATGGAAGTTCCCGTACCACTTGTTCATCCCGGTCATTTCGATTGCCGGCGGATCATTGGGATCGGGGATGGGCGGAACGCGCTTGGCGGCGGACGATAACATCACAACATTTCCTAGTGAGCGGTGGGGCCGCGCCGCTCCAGGAAGTCGGCGAAGCGGGCGAATGAGAACGAGAGTGCGAAGAAGATCGCCCCGATAAACAGGAACGTCTCGGCCGCTGGCGATGGCCAGTCCGGGTCGGCCAGCGCCGCTTTACCGGAGCTGATCAGGTCGAACAGACCGACCACCAGGACAAGGCTGGTGTTCTTGATCATGACGATGATGGTGTTGGCGAGCGCCGGGATGGCCACCCGGATCGCCTGCGGCAGGATCACCAGATATTGCGTGCGCCAGAAGGGCAGGCCAACCGCAGCCGCGGCCTCGTACTGGCCATTCGGAATGGCCTGCAGGCCGCCGCGGATCACCTCGGCGAGATAAGCCGCGGCGAAAATGGTGAGCGCGACCAGCGCGCGCACGAACTTGTCAGGCAAGAGGGCCTCGGGCAGGAACAGCGGCATCATGATCGACGCTACGAACAGGATTGAGAGGAGCGGTAGTCCGCGCACCGATTCTATCAGGACTACAGCGCCGATGCGTATCGTGGGCATGGTCGAGCGCCTGGCCAGCGCCAGGAGGATGCCGACGGGGAAGGCGACGCCGATGGCAACGACGGTGAGGATGAGTGTCACCGGCAGGCCGCCCCAGGACGAGGTCGGAACCTCGGCTAGGCCGAAACCGCCGGCCATCAGCCAGAAGATCAACACGAGCGCCGCCACCCAGAGCGCTGCCAGCCGCGGAGCCCAGCTGGCGGGCCGCACCGACCAGGCAAGCAGCGCCAGGATGAGCACGCAGACGATGGCGGGGCGCCAGCGTTCGTCGAGCGGATAGATGCCGAACAGCAACTGCCCGGACTTGGCGTAGATGAAGCTCCAGCACGCTCCGGTGGCCACCCGGCACGCGCGTGGACTGGGGTCGAACAGCACGGCGTCGATTACCAGCCAGTGCAGCATCGGCGGCACCGTCGTGACGAGCAGAACGCCGAACAACAGCGTCAGGACGGCATTGAGCGGCGTGCCGAACAGGAGAATGGCTGACCGCCGCAAAGCGCCGAAGCGGATCTGTCCTGGCATTGGCTCGGCCGGAAGGGGAAGAGACAGGGCCTTCATGGTTCAGCGCTCCACGATGGCGATGCGACGGTTGTACCAATTGGCCGCGCTCGAGAGGCTCAGGTTGAGGGCGAGATAGACGCCGAGGATGATGAATACGCCCTCGATCGAATGGCTGGACTTGCTGATGATGGTGTTCATGACTGCAAGGAAGTCCGGATAGCCGACCGCGATCGCCAGCGTCGAATTCTTCACGACGTTGATGTATTGGCTGTTGAGCGGCGGGATGATCACCCGCAGCATCTGCGGGATGATGATCAGACGCAATATTTTGCTGCGCGGCAGGCCGAGCGAATGACCTGCGTCCCACTGACCGCGGCCGACCGAAAGCACGCCGCCGCGCACGATCTCGGCGACGAAGCCGGTGGTGTAGATGGTCAGCCCGATGAGGATGGTGCTGAGTTCGGGCGTCAGGTCCTTGCCGCCTTTGAAGTTCGACCCGGTGAAGGTCGGCCAGTCGACGGAGAACTTCGCATCGGCAAGCCAGAGCCCGGCAATGCCAACCGCGAGGATCGTCGGCGCGGCCAGCGGTGGCAGCCATCCTCTTCTCGCCGCCGCCCAGCCGGCGGCCGCCAGTGCCAGGGCGAGAGCAATGACGAGCAATCCCGCGGTGGCGACGTCCATGCTGACAGCCGGCACCACGAAGCCGCGCATGGAGGCATAAACGCCTGGCAGCGGATTGAGCGCTTCGCCGACCGGCGGCAGCACCTTCCACCACAGCGAATAGAGAAAGATCAGAAGCACGATCGGCGGTGAATTGCGTGCAACCTCCACCCATACGCGGCAGGTGCCCGCCGCCAGGGGATTGCTGCTCAGCCGGGTGATGCCGACGACGAGGCCGAGCGCGGATGAAAAGACGATGACGACGGCGGAGACGAAGACCGTATTGGCGAGCCCGGTCGCGATCGCCCAGTAATAGGGGTCCCGCGACTTGTAAGTGAGGATTGCTTCCGAGATGACGATCCTTGACGGCATCGTCAGGAAATCGAAGCCGATCGGGATGCCGCGTGCCCTGAGATTGGCGAAAGTCGTGCTGACGAGCAGGGCAGCGAAGGCGGCAGCCACGGCCACCAGGGCACACTGGATGATGATCGATCTGGTCCTGGCGTCGCTCAGCATTTCGACCTCGACGGTTCGCGGCGTTGGCAGGGAAAGGGAACGGCGGGTGCGTCCCCTTCATGTGCGGCTCAATCCCAGGGGAAAGGATAGTTGAGGCCGCCGTCCTTCCACAATGCGTTCAGGCCGCGCTCGACCTTCAGCGGGCTGTCCTTGCCGAGATTGCGATCCCAGATCTCGGCGTAGTTGCCCATTTGCTTGATGACGTTGTAGGCCCACTTGTCGTCCAATCCGAGCGGCTTGCCGAAACCGGGCTCCTCGCCCAGCACGCGTTTGACTTCCGGACTGCCCGAGGCAAGCTTTTCGTCGATGTTTTGCGAGGTGATGCCGTTGGCTTCGGCCCAGAACAGCGCATTGAGTGTCCAACGCACGACGTCGAAAAGCTGATCGTCACCGCGGGCGACCGCGACTCCATTGGGTTCGGCGGCCCTGCCGACCCGGATGATGTCGTAGTCGTCCGGGTTCTTGGCCACCGAGGCACGCTGTCCGGCTGCCGCGGTGCCGTCGGTGACGTAGGAATCGCAGCGGCCGCCAAAGAAGGCGTCGCGCGCTTGAACGGTCGAGTCGTAATAGACTTTCTCCATCGCGATCCCGAACTCTTCCTCGGTTTCCTCGATCGCTTTCTCGGTCAGGCTGCCACCGCCTTGCAGGCAGACGGTCTTTCCGTCGAGCAGTTTGGGCTCGGTAATCTTATCGGCCTTGCGCACGAGCATGCCGTCCGTGTCGTAGAGATTGATCCAGACGAAGCGGACAACCGTATCGCGACTGTAGGTGATGGTGGATGTGCGCGACAGAACGTCGATTTCCCCAGTCTGCAGCGCAGGAAAACGCTGGCCTGCGTTAAGCGGCACGTAACGGATCTTGTCTCTGTCGCCGAGGAGGGCGACCGCGAAAGTGCGGCAGATGTCGGAATCAAAGCCGCGATAATACCCCTTCTCGTCCGGCCGCGAGAGACCGGGCACGCCCTGGCTGGCGCCGCAGCTGACATAGCCGCGCTCCTTGATCTTGTTGATCACCGCCTGCGCGCTGGCGTCCACGGCGCCCGAACTCAGGCTGGCCAATCCTATCGCCAGACCCGTGAGCCATTTCAGACCTCGATGTTCCATAGTTATTTCCCTTGTCGTTGAGATTGTCATCATTCGGCGGCCTTGGCGTCGGCCGCGGCGGTTCCGTTGCGCCGGGCTTCAGCAAAGAGTTCGAAGGCCCGGGAAAGGTCGGCCAGAAGATCGTCGAGCGCCTCGAGGCCGATCGACAGGCGCCAGACCGGGCCGGGCTTCAGCCAGTCGAGGCTGGCGCGGCCCTTGCGCGGATCGCTGACGGCAATCAGCGAATGCACGCCGCCCCAGCTTGCGCCGAGCCTGAACAGCCGCAGGCTACGCAGAACATCGGATTGCAGTGGCGCCAGTTCCGGCCGCAGCACGAAGGAGAACACGCCCGCCGATCCGGCGAAGTCACGCTTCCAGACCGCGTGCCCGGGATGGCCAGGCTCCGCGGGATGCAAGATCTGCGCGACTTCCGGGCGCCCCGACAGCCAGGCGAGGATCTTGCGCGCGGTGCCGTCCGCATGACGCATGCGCACCGGCATAGTCATCAGACCACGCTCGCACAGCGCACAATCCTCCGGTGAGACGCCATAGCCGAGGAAGCGGGCCGTATCCTTCAGCTGCCGAAAAAGGGCTACGTCGTTGACCGCCACCGAGCCCATTAGAAGATCTCCATGGCCGCCGGCGTGTTTGGAAAGCGCCTGCATCGAGATGTCGACGCCATGAGCGAGCGGCTTGAACAGCAGATGAGAGGCCCAGGTGTTGTCGGCCGCAACGAGCGCACCGGCCCTGTGGGCCGCGGCCGTGATGGCTGGCACATCCTGAACTTCGAAGGTGGCTGAGCCAGGCGATTCTACCCAGACCAGCCGCGTTCTGCCGTCGATCATAGCCCCGATACTTGCGTCCAGCCGTGGATCGTAGGAAACCGCCTCGATCCCAAGGGGGCCGAGAAAACGCTCGGCCATGTCGCGCGCCGGGCCATAGAGCGTCTCCGGGATCAGAACCCTTTCGGCGCCACGGCAGATAGCCATGGTTGCCAGCGTCATGGCCGCCATGCCCGACGGAACGACGAGAGCCCGCGATCCGCCTTCCAGCACGGCGATGTGATCTTCGAGCTGCCGGCTGGTCGGCGTGCCGTAAAGTCCGTAGCTGAAACCGTCGTACAGACGCTCGATGCGACTCTCGAACGATTCCAGATCGTCAAAGACCACGGTCGAGGCCCGCTCGACCCGCATCGTCACCGCCTGGAATGGTTCCTCGGAGCGCTTGGGAGGATGGACATGGGCGGTGTCGTCGCGTCGGGTCATGGTGCACCTTAGCTGGCTCACCCATTGCCATCTATGACCGCAGCGATAAAGTTAATTCGTTTTTGATATGGGCCTCCCATGAACCTGCGTGACATCGACGTCTTCAACGCGATCATGATCACGCGCGGCGCCGGCGCGGCGGCAGCGCTGCTCGATACCTCGCAGCCGGCCATCAGCCGTTCGCTGGCCAAGCTGGAAGCCGAGCTCGGCTTCAGGCTCTTCGACCGCATTCGCGGCAGGCTGGTGCCGACACGCGAAGGGGAGCTGTTCCACGCCGAAGTGAAAGCTAGCTT
Organism: Mesorhizobium sp. ISC25; assembly: GCF_042295465.1. Lineage (NCBI taxonomy): Bacteria > Pseudomonadati > Pseudomonadota > Alphaproteobacteria > Hyphomicrobiales > Phyllobacteriaceae > Mesorhizobium > Mesorhizobium sp. ISC25. The sequence goes on from NZ_CP135441.1 coordinate 4,181,898, forward strand.
GGTTGGGCTCGACCGGCTCAAACTGCGCGCGGCCCAGATCAAGGAGGTGGGTACCGGAACGGTCCGCGTAGCCAGCTTGTCGGCGCTTGGGCATGGCCTGGTGCCACGCGCCATCGCCGCCTTCTCCGGCCGGCATCCGCAAGTACGCATCAGCTATCAGGTCCGGACCTCCAATATCGTGCGCGACCTGGTGGCATCTGGCAGTTTCGATATTGGGCTGGCGGCCGACGAGGTCGACACAAGCGGCGTGCTGCACAGCGTATTCAACACGCCGCGCGCCGTCTGCGTGATGCCGAAGGGCCACCGTCTGGCGCGCAAGCAGATGATCACGCCGGCCGATCTTGCCGATGAGGCTTTCTTGGCATTGTCGCCGGAAGACACGGTGAGGCTCGCCATGGACAAGATCCTAGCCTCGCATGCCGTGCGGCCGCGTATCCTGATCGAAACGCCTTACGGCCTGACGATCGCTATCCTCGCGGCGAAAGGCATGGGGATTGGCCTAGTTAATCCGTCGGTCATTGCCGACCGCATGATCGGCGGAATCGTTGCAAAGCCATTCGAGCCGGCCGTTCACTTCCGCGCACTGCTCCTGCGCCCGCCGGATGGCATCAACTCGACATTGATCACCGACTTCATTGCCGAGCTCTACGCCGCACGAAATGCTCTATCGAGCGAACCCTAGGCGAGCGCAATGCTCCGCTTGCCCGCTGATTCAGCATGTAGTGGCTACGCCTCACGCATACGATCGCTCCAGGATCGCGGCTTCTGAGTTCGGCCGCACAATCCGTCCGACCTGACGGAAACGGAGTGCTTGCCGCCCGTGTACGTCACGGCTTGGTTAGAAAGTGAGCCAAATCCAAATGTCGGAACCGGGCGAGGGCGCGGTGTGGCGTTGTCGATAACCGTCTTAGTCAGCTTTGGCACAGACGCTCCTTACTCACCACAAACTCACCACAAACTCATCACAAAGCGGCGAGCATTGGAGTAAGACAGCGTATCGCTGAGAACCGTAATTTCACTAACTTACTGTACTACAACGGTATTGTCGCACTTTAGCGAACTCTAGCGACGTCCCTTCGATCCGCGTTGCTCGCCCTCCGAAGGCAGAGGTCACAGGTTCGAATCCTGTCGGGTGCGCCAAATCTCAAACGGTCCATTCTGGACACATAGGTTACGGTTTATACCGGAGACATGGTGGACCGCATCCCTGGGTGAGACACCAATTAGCGACGGTTTCCCAGATTTTGGATTGCGCACGGCATCATAACGCAACGGTTAGGTAGGCGACCGCGGGAAGTCCCGCAGGGGTCAAGCTTGTGTAAAAACGCCGGGCCTGGCTCCAATCAGATCCGTGGATCGTATACTGTGATGAGACGTCGGGACCGAGGATCAGCGGATATGGACGAGGAGGGCTTGGCCGAGATCTCAGCCCGATATATTCGCTTCGCCGATACGGAAGCTCGCGGTCGCTCGCCGCTCTACGAGGAGTTGGCTCGGGCAGTCGCTGGGGATCGGGGGGCGCTCGGTTTCCTGTCGACCCTTCCGGACCTAAAGCGGCAACCGAACCTTCTACTTGCAGCGGTGCGTCACCTGTTCGGCACGCCGACAGGGTGGACCGAGTTTCGCCAGGCGCTTCAGGCCAATCCCGACGCTATCCGCTCGCTCATGCTCGAGCGCTCAACGCAAACCAACGAGCCGGGGAGGTGCGCCACCCTGCTCCCCGTCCTGGCGCGTTTGCCGCAGCCGCTGGCCCTCATCGAGGTCGGGACCTCCGCAGGGCTCTGCCTCATGCCCGACCTCTACGGCTATGACTACGGACGCAAGGTGATCCGCGCACCCGCGATGGCCTTGGAGCCGCCTGTCTTCCGATGCCTCGCCAGCGAAACAACGCCGTTGCCGACGGCCTTACCGCAAGTCGTCTGGCGGGCGGGATTGGACCTGAGCCCGATAGATGCTTCGGACGACTCGCAAGTCGCATGGCTTGAGACACTGGTCTGGCCGGAACAGACAGCACGGCTCGCCAATCTGCGGGCGGCCCTGAAGATCGCTGCCACAGTCAAGCCTCGGGTGGTGAAGGGCGACCTGCGCGGGAGCGACCTCGTGCAACTCTGCAACGAAGCACCAAAGGACGCTACACTCGTCATCTTTCACACAGCCGTCCTCGACTATGTCTCCGACCCTGGTGACAGAGAAGCTTTCGCCGAGCAGGCGATGCGTCTCTCGCCTTATTGGGTATCGAACGAGTTCCCTCGCGTCTTCCCGTCCATCGCCACACGCGCCGGAACAAGCTGGCCGCCCGGCCGCTTCCTCCTGTCTGCGAACGGCTCCCCTGTAGCTTGGACTGACCCGCATGGCGCCTCGCTCGAATGGATCGCGGACGAGGCGTAGGCTGTAGGTGGTGGATTGCCGTCCTTGGCCAGAGACGCCATCAGTTCTCAGTTTCATCTATGCTCGTTTGGACTACTCGCGTCTGGAATTCGTTGGAAGCGACCTCTCCGGCTTGCCCTGTCGCCGCCTCTACCGGACGGCTGAGAAAGAGAACGGCGCGCGGAGGGGTACGAAGAGCGCTCCACAGTCGGGAACCACAGCTGTCGGCAAGCCGTTTACGCTGCAAACCCCGCCTGGCGATCCTCAGAGCCGGGCGAGTTCTCCAGAGAACCAAATTGGAGATTTGATCATGACAAGCGCTGCCGACCGCGATCCGCGCCACCACACGCAGAAAATGCAGAAAAAGTTGGAGGAGGTGAAGCAGCACCTTCGCGAGGACATCGAGAAGGTCGATGAGCCGCAGCTGAAGGCGATGTTCGAGACGTCCGCCGAGGTGATCGGCGGCCTCCAGAAGGCGTTCCAGGACTATGAACAGAAGAATGAACCGGCCTGGCGTTGAACAACTTCTTCGTGAGTTAATTTCGAAGGGAGCGCCCCCGTGCCTGCACCACCCGAAATGGATGTCGTTCTCGAACAGCTGCCCTTGAGGATCGGCGCCTATATCCCCGATGACTTGCTGGAGGACTGGTTTGCGCCGGGAACCGGCATGAACCCGGTCAGCAAGGAGGCGCTTGCCGCCGCCAAGAACTACGGCTGGCGTTTCGAATGCGATTTCAAGCACTACCCGGAACGCAAGGAGGGCGTGTTCTGGAAGTGGGTGCCGGCGATCTGATCCGCGCTGGAACGGTTCGTCGTTTCACCTGCCGCCATCGGCGTCGATCGGTTCACGTCTGTTCATGGCGTGCTCCCTGGCGTTGAAATCCCTCAACGCACGGCCGGCACTTTCGATCACTCGCCCTCTTCGATCATTGGCCTCGAAAGCTTTGCCGGGCCGCCCTTCGGCCGCGGCTGGCAAGGATGGTGGTTAGCGTGACCGGACGAAAATCCCAGCTGTCGACGCCGACATCATACTGACGCGTGACCGGGGTCAGCCGGCCGTGGGAATGGCCATGCAGGTCGATCGATTTCCTGCCGATCTGGTTCCAGGTGCGAAAAGGGTAGTGGCAAAGGATCAGCAGACTGCCGTCGAGCGTCAGCTCCTTGTAGTGCTGCGTGCTCGCCCAACCCGTGGCGTCGATGGTGGCCGCAGCATCGTTGTTGCCGATGATCAGATGCTTGCTGCCATGAAGAGACGACAGAAGCGACGACACGAATGCGGCCGATCCCCTGGCGAAATCGCCGAGATGCCAGACCTCGTCGTCTGGCCCGACAGTCTCGTTCCAGAACGCAATGAGCGCCCGGTCATGTTCCGCCAGCGAGCCGAACGGGCGGCGGTCGATGCGCAAAATGCGCGGGTCGCTGAAATGCGTGTCGGCGGTGAAGTAGATCATGCGCTGGAGCCTGTTTCGAACTGCCGATCTGGGCGCGTGGCGCACCAAGTCCATCTCGCTCTCCCCGATGCCTGCTCAACCCGCTCGATCGCCGGTTGTTCCTGTAAGCAAGCCTGGGCGGTTTCCGCTCGCCGGAACTTTAAAAAGGGGGAACTTTAAAAAGGGCGAACTTTGAAACGGGGGAACTTTGAAATGAGACGCAGGTTAGGGTGCTTGACGCCGATGCTCTGAAAGGACCTCGACGATGACCGACGCAGCACCTCTTGCGCGAAGCCCGGCTCAGGCGCGAGGCGATATCGACGCCGGACGCGAAGGGGACAAGACCCCGGGCATCGATCCGGCTGCGGCTCCCATGGAAACGGACGCGGAATCCGCCGGCAGCGCTCCGCCGAAGAACCCTGCCGCGCGCCATGAAACGTCGGAGTTCACCAACCAGGCAAGCTATGCCAATGCGATGCGCCCGTTGAAGGACGAGCCGGACGTCCAACCGCGCAGATACGGGCCGGTCCTGGTGATTGCCGCCATCGTCGTGCTGGCCGCGGCGGTTTTCATCGGCGCAGCCATGCTGCGCTGAATGCCGCCTATCCGAGAGCTGTGGCTGGACATTTTGTGTCCGGTCGGGAACTTGCTGACGCACCAGGTTCAGGCGTGAACGAGTCTGCTGCACAGTGACCACGACCCATCAATTCTTTGCCCGTGACGCCACCATCGTGGCGCGCGACATGATTGGCGCCTCGCTGCTCTTGCACGGCGTTGGCGGCATCATCGTCGAGACCGAGGCCTATCGCCCGGATGACCCGGCTTCGCATGCTTTCGGTGGCAGGACGGTGCGCAACGGCGCAATGTTCGGCGCCCCAGGCAGCGCGTATGTCTATCGCTCCTATGGCCTGCATTGGTGCCTCAATGCCGTCTGCCTGCCCGGCAGTGCCGTGCTTATTCGCGCAATCGAACCGCAATCCGGGCTGGACGTGATGCGGGCCAATCGCGGCGTTGACGATGCCCGGCTGCTTTGTTCGGGACCGGGTCGCGTTTGCCAGGCGCTGGCAATCGACAAATCCCATGACGGGCTGCCGCTGGACGTGCCGCCATTCGAATTCAGGCAGCCGGGCGACGCCAGCGCCATTCTTACAGGCCGCCGGATCGGCATTTCCAAGGCTGCCGATGCGGAGTGGCGGTTCGGCCTTCGCGGGTCGGATTATTTGAGCCGCAGGTTCTGACGCCTGCGGCAGCGGCAGAGCAGCTGCCTGGCATCACTCGTCGGGTTTGCCGAGATGCATAGGCGTTCTCTGTTGGCGGGCTTCGCTGGTCACCTCGTCGGCTCCGGCAGGTGAAATCCCTCGCAACGCCTTCGCGGCTTCGATCAGGCGCCCACGATCATTGCCGAAGCTCTTGATCAGCTGGCGGACCTGGTCGGCGGTGATCCCGTTCTGTTGGGCAAAATACTCGACCTCGCGGTCGTCTTCCGCAGCAACGCGATCGCGGTCGCGGAAATCTCGCTTGCTCTTATCGTCAGCCATTTTTTCCTCCTGGTGGAGCTTCGCATCAATGGCAACGTGGGCAAGCGGCTTTCGTTGCCGCGACCAGGCGGACTTTTGCGCCGTCGTTCCGACTGACCAGGAACCATGAGGCGAGCAGCCGGTTTGGCTTGGATGCAGCAGCCACCAATTCATACCGATGGAGATTACGATGACGCTCGCAAGCAAAACCACTGTAGCTGCCGCGGCGCTGGCCATGTTGGCCGCGCCGGCATTCGGCCAGACGAGCCCGCCCGCAGCGCCGGCGCCGGGGCATGGCGCCGAACAGTCGCCCGCAGCGAACGGGCAGGACGCCATGCGCGATATGATGCGCCAGATGATGACCGAAATGCTGGAAGAGAGAATGCAAGAAGATCGCGCGCCCTGGAGAGAACGGCGAGGTCATTGGCAGCGTGACCACAGGATGGGCCCGCCTGAGCGAGGGTGGGAGATGGGAGAGCGCGGCGGCATTGCACGCGGGATGCATGGCGCGAGGATGCGAATGATGTTCGCCATAGTAGATGCGGACGGCGATGGCGCGCTTTCTCAAAGCGAAGTCCAGGATTTCGTCGGGCGGATATTCAACGCCGTCGATGAGGACGGTGACGGCAGCGTCGACATGCAGGAAATCCGATCCTTCTTCCACGGAGCAGATGCCGAGGATCAGGAGTAAATCCCTGCGGGTCGGCAGGAGGCCTGTCGGCCGGGGAGGGTGAAAAGCGCTGGCAACTGGATACCAGGCTGCCAGCCGGGGAGATGCGTTCCTTGGCTGGCCCTCGAACGCCGGCGGACCAATCAGACCAGCAGGGATTCGTTGGCCATGACAGAGAGAACTACTGAGAAAACCCCTACCATCGCTCGTATCTGGCGCGGCAGGACCGTGCCTGAAAAGGCGGATGCCTATGACAGTTACAATTACGAAGCCGGTATCAAGCCGCTGATCGAGAAGGCGCTGGGCGTGCAGACCTTTCGCGAGGATACGCCTACCCATTCGGAATTCGTGACGATTTCCTATTGGGAAAACGTTGAGGCGATGGCGGCGTTCACCGGCGGCGATCCGACAAAAATCCACCATCTGGAGCGGGACGAAGAGTTCCTGATCGAGCTGCCGTCTGCGGTGCAGGTGTTGCGCATCCGCTCCAGCCACGGTCGCCTGCAATAGCCCATGGGGAGCGCTGCCCGGTTCGGCCCGATCTAGGAAATCGCCCTCAAATCGATTTCGGTGATATGCCAGCGGCCGAGATTTGCGGTGTAGAGCTTGTCGCCCTTGAAGGCGATGTTCGTGGGATGGGCGAGCGTCGTTGCCGCGGGATCCTCGATCAGCACCTCGAGCCCGCTATCCTGTCGCCAACGATAGATGCGGCTCGGCTCGTAGCACGAGATGAACAGCGAACCGTCCGGCGCGAAGGCGACGCCATCGGGAACGTTGTTCACGCCGTCCACGACGAGCTGGCGAGGTCCTGCCGTGCCGTCCGCACGGATCGGCACATAGCTGACGCAGGCCGCATGGCTTTCCACCACATAAAGCCCGCTCCCATCCGGCGCCATCGCCATGCCGTTGGCGAAGGCCATCGCCTCGCTGCACCACAGGCCGCCTTCGCCGGTCTTCAAATCATAGCGGAAGATGCCGGAGCGGTTGTCTTCGCCTACGCTGTCGGAAACGTAGAGCCAGCCGCGCGCCTCGTCGATCACGGGATAGTTCGGCACGCGAATGCCGGCCGAAGCGAAGCGCGTCATATCAGCCGTCGCGGCATTCCAGCGAAAGATCGCCGAATGTCTCAAATCGCAGGCAAAACAGTTTCCCGCGCTATCGAAGGCTATAGCGAGCAGAAAGCCATCCGTGCCGCCCATGCGTTCGACCGAGCTGCCATCGGCGGCGAGGCGCAGCAGGTCGCCGGTTTCGGTGCCGCACCAGATCGAGCCGTCGCGATGGATGGCCACGCCTTCCGGATGCGCGACGCGCGGGCTGGTGAAGATGCCGTCGAAGAAGACCTTCGCGGCCGACATTTCGAGCAACGGCTTTGCCATGCGCCGCCCCCTCTTCAGCCTGTTACGGTATGCGACCGCTGCGCGGCAATACAGCGCTCGACCATCAGCCGGTCGGCCGCAAGGATCTCGGCGATGAGCGCACCACGCTCCTTGGCGCTGACGAATTCGAGGCGCCGCAGGCCGAGCGGGTCGATGCGGTTTCGCAGGATGTCGAGCATCTCGTTCGAGGGTAGCGCAACTTCGCGGCAATCGGCATCGAATGTCAGGGCAAAGCCGGTGGCATCCTGGACCTGCCGGCGGGTCACGCCCGGCATGGTCTCGACGACGACCAATTGCCGGCTCTCCGGGTCGAGACGAAAGACGCAAAGGTCGGTGAACACCAGCGCCGCGCCGGTCCGATAGCCCATCGGCTCGCGTTCGGCCTCAGTCAGCAGGCCGCGCGCCGAGCTGGCAATCTCGACCGTCTCGACCAGCGACTGCACGGAATGGCGGGGGACGTAGAGCAGATAATCGCGGTGCATGTTGGCGACATCGGCCATGCCGCCTTGCCCGGGCAGCCGGATGAGGCTGCCGTCGCGCTTGCGCAGCGCAATGGTGTTGACGCGCCCGCCTCGATCGACCTGCGCGGCACCGACGATCTCATGCGTCACCGCGCCGGCCTGGTAGTAGGTCGAATAGGTGTCATCGCCGCCGGCATGGGCCACCGCCGTCTCGCAATCGAGGCTTTCGATCAGCGACAGGATCATCGGGCTCGGCGCTATGTCGAGATGGCCGCAACTCATGGTGGCGATGATCATGTCCGGCGCGTGCGTCGCTTTGGCCAGCCGGTAGGCGACATTGGCCAGCGGCGACACCGCGCCGGCACTGGCAAAGCTCTCATTGTCGAGCTCGGCGGCGATGCGGGCGGCGATGATCTCGTCGATGGACGGCTCCTTTTCGCCGTGCACGAGCCCGGGCATTGCGAGGACTGTTTCAGCGCGGACTTTTGCAGCGTCTTGAACCCGCTCCGGCACGCCTTCCGAAGGCATACTCAGGCTGTCCGACAAAGGTATTTCCTTGGCCGCGAACGCCCTCGCCAACGCTTGATAATCCGTCACATAGAATGGCAGGCAGGAGCCGGGATAGGCGCCGCCTGGCGCCAGCGCGATGGCCGACACCTGGTTGCGGGTCAAAATGCTCTGCCGGCCGTCATGCCGCAGCGCTCCGACCGGGACGATCTCCTCAACCGTGACCAGCACCTGGCGCGCCGCGCTGGCCATGGCGAAATCCAGCGCTCGTGGTCCGATGATCTGGACATTGCCGCTCTCGTCGGCACGCTGGGCATGGACGACGAACGTATCGAGCCGCAAGGCCGGGATGATCCCGGTCGTGATTCCCGCGATCGGATCGGGCGCGGCGATCGCGCCGGGCACGCGCGCCAGCATGTCCGAACTCTCCGGAAGCTGAAACGGCATCGACGGCAGGTTCTGCTGCGCCGCCCGCAACGCCTGGATCATGGCCAGCGCCGTCCAGTCGCGGACCGGCACGGCATTGGTCTCGGCAGCCGCGCGGAAGCGCGGCGGCAAGCCAAAAATATCGAGGCTGGAAAAGCAGATATCGACCTCCGCCACGGCATTCGCTTCGAGAAGCAGTTCGAGTGGCAGGCCGCCGGCCCAGCAGACATAGCGAAGGTGCTTGACGCCCGAGCGGGCGATGGCCCGCAACAAGGCGATCGGCAGCCGGGCAAAATGATGGCCACCGACACCGAAGACGTCGCCGCCGCCGACCATCCCGGCCAGGCCCTCGACATCGGTGAAGCGCGGCCGGTTTTGCTTGACCAGGGACGTCATTTCGCAGCCTTGGCCCTTGCCGCACTCTTTTCAGCAAATTCCTTGACGCGCCGCTGGCCGATCTCGCTGCGGTACAGGCCACCCAGGACATCGCGTTCCATGGCAAGGCCGCCGGCCAGATCGCCCGACACGGCATGCGCTGTCAGCGCTTTCAGCCCCTCGATCGCTGCGGCCGGTTCGGCGGCGATCATCTCGGCGAGTTCCAGCGCCCGCGGCATCAGCCTTTCGGCATCGACGATCTCGTTGACCAGCCCGGCGCCGACGAACTCGGAAGCCGGCACTATGGCGCCGGTCATCAGCAGCAGATTGGCGCGGTTGCGGCCGAGCTTTTGGACGCTGCGCTGCGTGCCGCCGCCGCCGGGGATCAGCCCGAGCTTGATCTCGGGCAGGCCGAGCTTCGCGAACTGGTTGGCGATGACGATGTCGCAGCACAGCACCAGCTCCATGCCGCCGCCGAGCGCAAAGCCGTTGACCGCCGCGATGACTGGCTGGCGGTTCTGCTCGACCGCCGCATACATGCGCGTGCCGGCGGCCTGGAAGGCGTCGAACTCGATAGCTGTCTGGGCGGCGTATTCCTTGATGTCGGCGCCGGCCATAAAGCCGCGCCCCTCGCCGGTTACCACGATCGCGCCGACCCCGTCATCCTTCGACAACACCTCGAAAACCTCGGTGATCTCGCTTTGCATCAGCCGGTTCATGGCGTTGAGCTGATCGGCGCGCCGGAAGGTGACGACTGCGACGCGCCCTGATATTTCCAAGGTGAGTGTCTGGTAAACGCTCATCGTCAGGCAGCATCCACGGTCATGTCGCCGGACGCCTCAAGTGCTGCAATCTCGCCGCTGGAGAGGCCGAACTCGGCCAGTATCTCGCGGCCATGCTGGCCGACCAGCGGCGCCGGCCGCTCTATGGTAGCCGGCGTCTCGCTCATCTTGACCGCCGGCGCGACCACCCTGACCTTGCCGCCGCGCGGATGCTCGTAGCTGGTGATCATGCCCATGTGCCTGACCTGCGGATCCTCGGCTGCGCGCCTTATGTCCTTCACCTCGGCACACCAGATGTCGGCTGCGAGCAGCCGCGCCAGCAGGTCCTGCGTGGCAAACTTCCTGGTTTCGGCGTTGACCTTGTCGAACACCTCGTCGCGCTTGTCGAACAGCGTCTTCAGATCATCGTAGACAGCAAGCTGCGGCGCCTCCAGCACTTCATACAGCGTCTTGAACGGGCTCATGGCGATCGACACATAGCCGCCGTCCTTCGCTTCGTAGATACCGAACGGCGCCTGCATGCCGGGGTGGCCGATGCCGGAATTCGGGCGCACGAAATCCTCGCCGAGATTGAGCACGGCGACATATTCCTGGTTGAGATGCGCCAGCATGCCGGCGAGCAGATTGACCTCGATCTTCTGGCCCTTGCCGGTCTTCTCGCGATAGTAGAGCGCCGACAGGATGCCGTAGACCATGTTCATGGCGCCGATCTGGTCGGCCAGGCCGGCGCCGGCCGGAACAGGCGCCTGGTCGCCGCGGCCGGTGTTGGAAATCAGCCCGGACAGTCCCTGGATCAGCATGTCCTGGCCGGGGCGCTCGACATAGGGGCCTTCCTCGCCATAGCCGGAGCCCGAGCAATAGATAATGGCGGGATTGACCGCCCTGAAATCCTCGTAGCCATAGCCGAGCCTGGCGAGCACGCCGGGCCGGAAATTCTGCACCACCACATCCGCCTTCTTGACCATGTCCATGATGATGGCATGCACCTTGCGGCTTTTCAGATTGAGCGCGATGGAGCGCTTGTTGCGGTTCCAGGCGAGGAAGTTCGGGCTTTCGGAGCCGCCGACCCATTTGGCGAAGAAGGTCATGCCGCGGAACATGTCGCCGGCTCCGGCACGCTCGATCTTGATGATGTCGGCGCCCATGTCGCCGAGCAGCTGCGTGGCGAACGGCCCTTGCAGCAGATGGCTGAAATCGAGGATGCGGACGCCTTCGAGGGCCTTGTTCATTTTTGTCTCGTTTGTCGTCAAAGCAGGTCGGGTACGTAGCGGGGTGCCGCGGTGAGGCCGCCGTCGACGCGCAGGTCGGTGCCGGTGGTGAAGCCGGCGGCGTCGGAAGCGAGATAGACGGCGGCTTCGGCCACCTCGGACGGTTTGCCGATGCGGCCGAGCGGATGCATCTTGACCCAGGCCTTGGCGAGATTGCCGCCGATCTCCTTGACCAGCTTGTCGTTCATCGGCGTGTTGATGGTGCCGGGCGAGATCGAGTTGACGCGGATGTTGAGCGGGCCGAACTCGACCGCCATCTGGCGCGTCATCGCCATCACCGCGCCCTTGGCGCCGGCATAGGCGGTCCACCCATCGAGCCCGATATGCCCTTGTGCCGAGGCCATGTTGATGATCGAGCCGGATTTCTGCGCGATCATGTGCGGCAGCGCATATTTGCAGCCGCGGAACACGCTGGTGAGGTTGACCGCGATCAGCCGGTGCCACTGCTCGTCGGTCATTTCGTGAACCGGCATGCCGCCGATGGCGATGGCGGCATTGTTGACCAGAATATCGAGATGGCCGGTCTTGCCGACGGCTGCGTCGATCAGGGCGGCGATATCGGCCTCCTCCGCCACGTCGCAATGGACGTAGTCGGCGCGGTGGCCGGCGGCGCGCAGTTCCGCGGCGAATTTTTCACCCTTCTCGTCGGCGATGTCGCCGAGGAAGACGTGCGCGCCTTCCCTTGCCATCGCCTCGCTGATCGCATGGCCGATGCCGTCGGCGGCGCCGGTGACGATTGCGGTTTTCCCTTTGAGACGATCCATATCAGCCTCCAATGGCGCGCCGGCGCTTTGCTTCGTCGAAGGCGACGGCGGCAATGATGATCATGCCGGTGATGACCAGTTGCCACTCGGTCGGCAGGCCGAGACCGCGCAGCCCGTTGGACAGGAACTGCAGGATCAGCACGCCGAGCGCCATGCCGGTCAGGCTGCCTATGCCGCCGGCAAGGCTCACCCCGCCGAGCACGGTGGCGGCGACGACCTGGAACTCGAAATTCAGCCCGGCCGTATGCTGTGCCGAGCCGACACGGGCGGCCAGGATGATGCCGGCAACCGTCGCCAGCAGCGCGCTGATGATGAAGCAGGTGAATTTGACGCGGCGCACGTCGTAGCCTGCCAGCCGTGCCACTTCCGGATTGCCGCCGACGGCATAGATCTGCCGTCCGAACGGCCGGTGCTGCATCATGTAGGCGAAGACGGCGAGCAGGACGATTGCGATAACCGCCGAATAGGGAATGACATTGAACAGGCGGCCGTCCGACAGCGCGATGAAGCTGTCGAGCGCGGCATCGTCTGGAATGGCGCGCTGGCCGGTATAGAGATAAACGCCGCCGCGCATGATGAACATCGTGCCCAGGGTCACGATCAGCGAGTTGATGCCGGCATAGGCAGTCAGATAGCCGTTCACAACGCCGATGATCAGCCCGAACAGCAATGCGCCGCTGATGCCGAGCACAAGCGAATTCGTGTCGTTCATGATGATGATCAGCGGCAGCGCGATGGTCGCCAGCAGCGAGCCGATCGAGATGTCGACCTCGCCGGACATGAAGACGATGGCGCAGCCGATGCCGGCGGTGAGCGCCAGCGAAGCCTGACCGAGCACATTGGTGATGTTGCGCACCGAGAAGAAGTTCTCGGCGGTGAAGGAAAAGAACGCGATCACCAGGATGAGGCAGAGGAGCAATGCCAATTCCTGCCGCGCGAAGAGCCGCGCCAGCATGGACGGCCCAGCTTTCATGGTGTCGGTGCTTGCCAGGCTCATCGCTTGGTCCCTTTGCAAAGCGTCGGCCGAATGACAGGGAATGCTGTCGCGAAGCATCATCTATCCGATCGCCGCATTGAGGATGTTCTCCTGCGTGGCCTTGTCGCGAGGCATGATCGCGGTGAGGCGGCCTTCGCATATCACCGCGATGCGGTCGGCAAGCCCCAGCAGCTCGGGCATTTCGGACGTCATCATGACGACCGCCAGGCCTTCGCCGGCGAGCCGGTCGATGAGCGCGAAAATCTCCGACTTGGCGCCGACGTCGATGCCGCGGGTCGGCTCGTCGACGACGATCACCTTGAGACCTCGCATCAGCCAGCGCGAGATCAGCACCTTCTGCTGATTGCCGCCGGACAGGTTCTTGACCTGCTGGAACAGGCTGGTCGTCCTGATGCGAAAACGGTCAACATAGTCCTGCACCGCCTTGCGTTCGCTGGCCTTGTCGACGAAGCCCATTCTGGCGAAGGCACCGAGCGAGGCGAGGCTGGCATTCTGGTAGACCGGCAGCTCGCCCATCAGCCCTTCGCTCTTGCGATCCTCGGTGAGCAGCCCGATGCCGAGCCGGACGCCCGTATGGGTGTCGTGCGGCAGCAGCCGCCTGCCATCGACCGAAATGGCGCCGGAAGTGACCGGGTCGCAGCCGACGATGGCCTTGGCGAGCTCGGTCCGGCCGGCCCCCATCAGGCCGAAGAAGCCGAGAACCTCGCCGGCATGCGCCTCGAACGACACGTCCTTCAGCTTCTTGGCGGTGCTGAGCCCTTCAACGGAGAGTGCGATTTTGCTGCCCGGCGCACCGCGCTTGCGCGGGAACAGGTTTTCGATCCGCCGGCCGATCATGTCCTGGATCAGCGTGTCGTTGGTGTGTTCGCCGATCGGCCTGGTCGAGACGTGGCGGCCGTCGCGCAGGACGGTCACCGTGTCGGCGATCTCGAAGACCTCGTCGAGCTTGTGGCTGACATAGAGCACGGCGATGCCGAGCGCGGCGAGCCGGCGAATGACGGTGAACAGCAGCGAGACCTCGTTCGGCGTCAGCGAGGAGGTCGGCTCGTCCATCACCACGACGCGGGCCTCATGGGCGAGTGCGCGGGCGATCTCGACCATCTGCTGCTGGCTGACCGGCAGCGATCCCGTGCGCGCCGCCGGGTCGACATTGAAGCCGATGCGCTTGAACAAAGCGGCCGCATCGGCACGGATCTTCTTCCAGTCGATCGAGCCGCCTTTGCCGGTCGGATAGCCTTCGAGGAAGATGTTTTCGGCGACGCTGAATTCGGCGATCAGCGCGATCTCCTGGAACACCACCTTGATGCCTTCCTTCAGGCTATCGCGCGGCGACTTGATGTCGGCCTCGCGGCCGCGCAGGCGGATGGTGCCGGCATCCTTGCCGTAGACCCCTGCCATGATCTTGATCAGGGTCGACTTGCCGGCGCCGTTCTCGCCCATCAAAGCGTGGATTTTGCCGGGTTCCAGGGTCAGATCGACATTGTCCAGCGCCACGACGCCGGGAAAGCGCTTGCCGATGCCGCGCATCTCCAGCGCCGGCACGCTTTTGTCGACAGCCACAGTTTCGGTGGGGTGAAGGAAATCAACCGACATTGGCTCTGTTCCGCACGATGTCGAGATAGGTCGCCAGGATGATGACGATTCCAGGCACCACCATCTGCAGGTCCTGGTTCCAGCCGAGGATGATGATGCCATTGTCGATGACCTTCAGCACCAGCACTCCAAGCAACGTGCCGAGCAGCGAGCCGCGGCCGCCAAGCAGGCTGGTGCCGCCGAGGATGACCGCGGCAATCACGGTCAGCTCGAAGCCGCGGCCGGCGGTCGGCTGGCCGGCATTCATCAGCGACGACAGGATCATGCCGGCGATGCCGACGCAAAGGCCGGTGACGACGAAGGCGAACAGCTTCAGGCGTTGCGAGCGCACGCCGGAGAGGCGAACCGCCCGCTCGTTGGCGCCGACCGCGTAGAGATAGCGGCCGAGCGTGGTGAAGCGCAGCGTTGCCGCGGCCAGCGCGAAAATCAGCGCGGCAATGACCACGGGCAGCGGAATCGCGCCGATATAGCCGGCGCCGAGATCGGTGAAGCCTGCAAGCCGGTGGTGGTTCTGCACCGCCTCGCGCGTGAACAGGTAGACGCCGCCCTGCAGCATCATCATGGTGCCGATGGTGGCGATCAGCGAGTTCACCTTGAGCCTGGTGACAACGAGCCCGTTGAACAGGCCGACCGCACCGGAAAAGGCGAGCGCCGCCAACAGGCCGAGCGTCAGGCTGTGCGTTGAATTGAGCACGGCCATGCCGATGCAGCCGACAAAAGCCAGCGATGCACCGACCGACAGGTCGACTTCCGCGGTGATGATCAGCATCGTCATGCCGGAGGCAACGATCAGCACCAGCGCGCATTGGCGCAGGATGGCGATGATATTGGCCTCGGAATAGAATTGCGGCGCCGCAATCGAAATGGCGATGCAGAGCACAGCCAGGATCACGCCGAGCACCAGCTGACTGCTGCCCAGCAGCTGGCCGCCGATGAAACGCCTTGGCGCGGAGGATTGCGTAAGCTCGCTCATGTCCATTTCATTTCCGGGCCCGTATCGGTGCCGTCGCCGCTCGGAAACCTGCCGGGTCAAAACAGGACGGTTGACCTGTTTTGCCGTTGGCATCCGATCCGATGCCCTTCCCGCCGTGCCGGAAGGGCTAACCGGAATCCTTACTTCTTCAGGTCAGCCGAGGTTTTCATGCATTTTTCCGGTGGCTGAAGCGCATTGACGGCATCCCATTTGATTTTGCGGGTGGTGCCATCGTAGTCGTAGAACTTCTTCCAGTCGTCGCCGTTCATCGGCGCGGTCGGGCTGACGATGTGTTCCGGCACCTCTTCGCCGTTGAAGAGCTTAACCGCTGCATCGATGGCGGTGTAGCCTTCCTTTTCCGGGAACATCGCGGCTTCGATGCGGTAGGACGGCTCGTTCTGCATTGCATTGATGAAGGCGAGGCCTTCGCCGCCGGTGCCGACCGTCAACAGGCTGTCCTGCGACTTGCCGGCCGCTTTCCAGGCCTGAAGGCCGCCGAGCGACGAGGAATCGTTGATGCCGTAGATGATGTTGATGTCGGCGTTCTTGGCAAGTGCCGCCGAAGAGACCTCGAGCGCGCGGTCGGGATTGCCGCCGCCGTCGAGGTCGTGGACCATGACCGCGTCGGGGATGATGGTCTTCAGGCCGTCCATGAAACCCTGCGACCGCAGCACCGTGGCGGACAGCAGCGGCAGGCCGACATTCATCACCTTGGCTTTGCCTTCGAGCTTCTCCTTGGCGTATTTGCCGGCTTCGACGCCGGCGGTGTAGCCGGTGTCGTAGTCGCAGATCGCGACCATGGTGGTCATGCCCTTGACCGGATTGCCTTCGAGCACGACCGGAACGTTGTTGGATTTCGCCTGGCGCAGCAGCGGCACGACGCCCTCCTCGTTGACGGGCGTGACAATCAGGACGTCGACGCCTTTGGCCATGAAATCTTCGGCGGCGGAAACCTCCTTAGCGATGTCGAGATTGGCGTCCTGCACCTCGAGCTCGATGCCGAGTTCCTTGGCGCGGGCCTGCATGCCCTTGATGACGTTCTGATACCACTCGTGCGTGGCGTAATTGGTGACGTAGCCGATGCGCTTAGGCATGTTTTCGGCGTGTGCCGCGGCGGCGCTCAGAGCCAGCGCGGCCGCCGAGGCAAACAGCATCGATTTGGACCAGTTCATGTTTCTTCTCCCTGTATTTCTTGTCAGTTGCTGAACGGATAGTCCCGCCGTTCCGGGTCGGCACGTGAAGAGGCGGCAGCTTCGCCCGCGCCCAGCGCCGCCGATATCGTCTCGGCCGCCGCCTTGGTTCGTTCGAAGACGGTCTTGCGATCGAAGCGCGCGGCCTTCTGCGGCAGGAACGGGACGGTGAGCGCGGCGATGACGGCGCCGGTATGGTCGCGCACCGGCATCGAGATGTTGGTGCAGCCCTCGACAGCCAGCGAGGCGCGCATTTCATAGCCGAGCCTTGCGACTTCGTTCAGGCGCGCTTCGATTTCCGCCCGGCTGCCTTGGCCTTCGCCTGCAGCGACGATCCGCTCGACGATGCGGTCGCGCTCGGCGCCGCTCGAATGCGCCAGCAGCACCGCGCCGGAGCTCGTTTCGAGGATCGGGAAATGCGAGCCGAGGGCAACCGAATATCGCATCGGCAAAGGCGAATCGATCTGCAGCACGACCAGTGCGCTCTCGCCTTCGCGCACGACCAGATGGCAGCTCTGGTCGGCATTGGCGGCAAGGCCGCGCATCACCGGCAGCGCGCATTCGACCAGGCGGTTTACCGGCGGATGCATATGCGCCAGTTCGAACAGCTTCAGCGACAGGCGAAAGCGGTCCGATTGCGTCCGGAAAATGTAGCCGCGCTTCTCCAGCAGCAGCAGGATGCGGTAGATCTCGTGAATGGAGCGCCCCATTCCGGTGGCGATCTCGGTCTGGGTCAGCGGCTCGCCACTGGCAGCCATGAATTCCAGGATGTCGAGCGCCTTCTCCACCGCAGGCACGCGGTAGCCGTTGCGGCCGCTTTCGCCTTCGTCGACGATCTGGGCAATATCGGCGGCCATTACGCGACGCTCCGTTGCGGCTGGCCATGCCTGGTCTCGCGATAGAGCCGGTTCAGCCGATCTGCCAGCTCGGCCGCCGGCAATTCGCCGGCGATGGCCGCCGCAGCATGAGGGGCGCATTGGCGGAAGAAGCTGATGAAACCCGGATGGGTCGGGCGCAGATAGGAGGCTTCGATCGTCGCCAGCGTCGAGGCGAAGAAGCCGCCTGAGAGACCGTTGACTTCGGCATCTTGCCACGCCGCCAGCGATCCCGGCTGTCCGCCGGATTTCACGTAGTCGCCGCGCTGATAGCCGGGCGAGCACAGAAACAGCGCGTAATCGATGGCTGCCTGCTTGTGTTTCGATTGGGCGCTGACGCCGATGCCGGCGCCACCGAGCAAGGCGCCGGCGGATCGCGGCGTCGGCACGTCGGCGAAGCGCAGATACGGCCTGTCTGCCTTGGAGGCATAGTTCACATAGCCGAAGGCGAACGGCACGTAGACCACGTCGTCATGTGCGATCATATGATCGTAGCAGCGGATCGGGTTCCATTTCGGCGAGTTCGGATGTGACAGCGCCGCAAGCTGGCGCAATTGCCCGACGGCCTGCTCGATTTTTTCCCTGGCGATGAACTCGTCGCCGTCTTCCCGGGGCTCACCGAGCGTCAAAAGCAAGCACATGGCGTCAGTCGGCACCAACGGCAGCCCAAGCCATTTGCCGTCCTTCAAGGCGCGCCGGCCGAGCTCCAGCACCTCGTCATGGCTGCGCGGCAGCGGTCCGTAGCGCTCCACGAGATCGGGGCGATACGAGGCAACCTGACAGGCAGCATCGATCGGCAACGCCCATTGGCGCCCGTCCCTTGCGTAGGATTGCCAGGATGCGCCAACTGAATCCTGTTCGAAGCCGCGGCGCTGCTCAGCCGACAAATCGAACGGCACCATCAGCCCGCCTTCGGCAATATCGCCGATGAACGGATGGTCGAACACGACGAGATCATAGGCGTCGAGCACCGGACCAAGCGCGCCCTCGCCGAACTCGTAAAGGCTGCGGCGGTCCCATTCGATCTCAAGACCGGGATTGGCGGCACAATACGGCCCGATGCTGGCGTCGAGCGGACCCCAGCAGCGTCGGTGATCCCACGCGAGACCGCGCAGTCTTGTCATGCCGAAATTCCTCCTGAACCGGCCATGCGTCGGCCCAGCCGATTAGTAGCAACTATTTTCACCTGGACAAGTAATTTTTACATACGCAACGCCGGCCTCGGCTTCCGCTAGGCAGGAGAGCCGCCCATGCGGCCCTGATGCGCATCGCGTGGCCGCCGGACTGCAACCAAAGGCTGCGTTGGATCTGGCTTTTTGGAACCTTCGCGACGAACATACGTTCGGTTGGCGCAACCATTCAGAGCAGCGTCGTTGGGCAGCGTCACTGGATTCAGCGACGAGTCGCAGGGAGCGGACTAAATGGACCAACTGTGGGCGCGGCCATGAACCGGTTCACCGCCTTGGCATTCGCCACGTTTCTGGCGATAACTTCGATCTGGGTACTGTTTCTGGTTTCTTAAGATTTGGCTCTGGTTTGCTAGGATTTGCCTCTGGTTTCTTAGGGTTTGGAGGGTTCTCGACAGGTCGACCGCTTAACGATGACGTCCGCCGCATGTGGTTCTGCCGGCCGGAGCCGCCTGCGTGAAGAAACTGTCGCCAGGAGCATACCGGCGCGCGCATTCGGGGTTGGCAGCCACGCTGCCTGCAACGTTCCAATCGGTTTTCGGGAAACGGCGAGATCTCATGTTGCTAAGGGCGATCGTTCGAAATTGTGCCGTCATCCGTCCTGGCCGCGTCGGCGCGACGATGCTACTTGCCGGGCTGCTTGCCGGCTGCCAGGGCGGCGTGCTCGACCCGCAAGGGCCAGTCGGCGCGGCGCAGCGCACGATCCTGCTCAATTCGGTCGCCATCATGCTGGCCATCGTCGTCCCGACGATCGTGGCGACGCTCGGTTTTGCCTGGTGGTTCCGGGAGACCAACACAAGGGCGCGGTATCTGCCGGAATGGGCCTATTCCGGACGCATCGAACTGGTGGTCTGGTCGATCCCAATCCTCGTCATCCTGTTTCTGAGCGGCATCATCTGGATCGGGTCGCATGACCTCGATCCAATGAAGCCGCTGGATTCCCAGCAAAAGCCGCTTGAGGTGCAGGTCGTCTCGCTCGACTGGAAATGGCTGTTCATCTACCCCGAGCAGAATATCGCGAGCATCAACCAGCTTGTGGTGCCGGCGGGCAGGCCGGTGCATTTCTCGCTCACCTCGGCAAGCGTCATGAATGCGTTCTTCGTGCCTCAGCTCGGTGGCATGATCTACACGATGAACGGCATGACAACGCAGCTTCACCTGCAGGCGGATCAGCCGGGCGAATTCTATGGGCGGTCGGCCCATTTCAGCGGCGACGGTTTTCCAGGCATGCAATTCGTGCTGCATGCCGTCGCGGCGGACGCCTTCGATGCATTCGTCAATTCGGCGCGAAACCAGGGACAGGCACTCGACAAGGCCAGCTACCAGGAACTGGCCAGACAGAGCCTGGACGTGCCGCCTTCGACCTATCGCTCGGTCGAGCCGGACCTTTTCCATGAAATCGCGACGCAGGGCGTTCCGCCCGCGCCCGGCCCCCAGGCCGGTCGCCCCGAGCCGAGCGTATTGCCCAAGACAGGAGGCTGACAATGCTCGGAAAATTGAGCTGGGACGTCATTCCGTTCGATCAGCCTCTGCCGATGATCGCCTCGGCGGTCGTCGCCCTGGCAATCCTCGGCGTGCTGGCCTGGGTCTTCCTGGCCGGCCATTTCCCCTATCTGTGGCGCGAATGGATCACCAGCGTCGATCACAAGCGGATTGGCGTGATGTACACGCTGCTGGCGTTGCTGATGCTGCTGCGCGGCTTCAGCGACGCCATCATGATGCGGTCCCAGCAGGCCCTCGCCTTCCAGGCGCCCGGCTATCTGCCGCCCGACCACTTCAACCAGGTCTTTTCCGCCCACGGCACCATCATGATCTTTTTCGGGGCGATGCCGTTCGTCATCGGCCTGATGAACCTGATCGTGCCGCTGCAGCTCGGCGTCCGCGACGTTGCCTTTCCAACGCTCAACTCGGTGAGTTTCTGGCTCACCGCCACCGGTGCGCTGCTGGTCAACATCTCGCTGGTGATCGGCGAATTCGCGCGTACCGGATGGCTGCCCTATCCGCCGCTCAGCGAGACCGCCTACTCGCCGGGCGTCGGCGTCGATTATTATCTGTGGGCAGTGCAGATAGCGGGCGTCGGAACGCTGCTCACCGGCATCAATTTCGTCACCACGATCCTGAAGATGCGGGCGCCCGGCATGAGTTACCTCAGGATGTCGATGTTCTGCTGGACCTCACTCGCCGCCAGCCTGCTCATCGTCGCCGCGTTCCCGGTCCTCACCGCGACGCTCGCGATGCTGACGCTCGACCGCTATTTCGGCTTTCATTTCTTCACCAATGAAGCCGGCGGCAACATGCTGATGTTCGTGAACCTGATCTGGGCCTGGGGCCATCCCGAGGTCTACATCCTCGTCCTGCCGGCGTTCGGCATCTTCTCGGAGGTCATCTCCACCTTCTCCAGCAAGCCGCTGTTCGGCTACCGCTCGATGGTGGCCGCGACGCTCTTCATCTGCATCGTCTCCTTCATGGTGTGGCTGCACCACTTCTTCACCATGGGAGCCGGCGCCGACGTCAACGCCGCGTTCGGCATCGCCACCAGCATTATCGCTGTCGGTACCGGCGTGAAGATCTACAACTGGATGTTCACCATGTATGGCGGCCGCATCCGCTTCGCGACGCCAATGCTGTGGTCGCTGGGCTTCATGGTGACGTTCGTCATCGGCGGCATGACGGGCGTGTTGCTGGCCGTGCCACCGGCCGATTTCCTGCTCCACAACAGCCTGTTCCTGGTGGCGCATTTCCATAACGTCATCATCGGCGGTGTGCTGTTCGGCGCCTTCGCGGGATATACCTACTGGTTTCCCAAGGCATTCGGCTTCCGGCTGCACGAGGGCTGGGGCAAGCTGGCCTTCTGGCTGACGCTGATCGGGTTCTACGCCACCTTCGTGCCGCTCTACGCTGTCGGCCTGCTTGGCATGACCCGCCGCATGCAGCATTTCGACGTGCCGGCCTGGTATCCCTGGGTGCTGGTTGCCGGCGCCGGCATGTTAATCACCACCGCCGGCGTGGTCGCGCAGATCATACAACTCGTCGTCAGCATCCGGCAGCGTGCGGCGCTTCGAGATGCCACCGGGGATCCCTGGGACGGGCGCTCGCTGGAATGGGCCACGCCCTCGCCGCCGCCGGTCTTCAACTTCGCCGCGCTTCCGCATGTCGAGGGCGAAGAGCCCTACTGGAACATCAAGCAGCGGGCACGCGAGCAAAACCGGCTGCGCGACGAGCCTGAATACGAGCCGATCGAGATGCCGCGCAACAGTCCCACCGGGTTCATCTGCGCCTTCTTTGCGACCGTGATGGGCTTCGCCCTCATCTGGCACATCTGGTGGATGGTGGCGCTCGGCGTGCTCGGCGCTTTCGCCACCTTCGTCGTATTCGCGTGGCGCGACATCCCCGAATACGTCATTCCTGCCGCCGAAGTGGCCCGGATCGACCGCGCCAACCGAAGTGCCCGCCGCGAGGCGCTGGCCACTCATACGGGGCCAAGGCCATGACCGCGATCGACGTTCGAGAGCGTGACCCCTACCGCCTCGGCCATCGCAGCCACGGCCATGCACCCGGCCACGGCGGCAGCGGCCCGGCACCGATCCGGATCGTCGTGGGCTACGGCTTCTGGATCTTCCTTCTGAGCGACATCGTGATGTTCTCGGCCTTCTTCGCGGCCTACGCCGTGCTGGCGGGCAAGACGGCGGGCGGACCAAGCGGAGCCGAGCTGTTCGACCTGCGCAACGTCGCGATCGAGACGGCCGCTTTGCTTTTGTCGAGCTTTACCTGCGGTCTCGCCAGCCTCGCCGTGACAGCGCGGCGAAGCTCCTGGTTCTATGTCGCGATGGCTGTCACCTTCGTGCTCGGCGCCACCTTCATCCTGCTCGAGTTGCGCGAGTTCGCGCATATGGTTGCCAGCGGTGCCGGACCGACACGCAGCGCTTTCCTGTCGGCGTTCTTCACGCTGGTGGGATGCCACGGCCTTCACGTCACGGCGGGGCTGCTGTGGCTGCTCACGATGATGGCGCAGATCTTCGCCAAGGGATTCCGCGACGATATTCTTCGGCGTTTCATGTGCTTCAGCCTGTTCTGGCACGCCCTCGACATCATCTGGGTCGCCCTGTTCACGGTGGTCTATCTCCTGGGAGCAAGTCGATGAGCAATGCGGACGATCGCCACGCGCAACGGCGCGACATCGATGGCCTGGAGCGCTACGACATCGATACGGCGCCGGGTGACGAATACCTCGGCGACACCGAAGTCGGATCCGGGTTACGCGGTTATGTGATCGGCCTTGGGCTGGCAACGCTGTTGACCATCGCCTCGTTCTGGTTGCCCGGAACGAACCTGATATGGGCACCCGGCATTCCTGTGGCGCTGGTCGTGCTTGCGATCGCCCAGATGGGCGTGCATCTCGTCTTCTTCCTGCACATCACGACGGGACCGGACAACACGAACAACTCCCTGGCGCTTGCCTTCGGCGTGCTGATCGTAGTCCTGGTGATCGGCGGCTCGATCTGGATCATGGCCAATCTCGACCACAATTTGATGCCGATGAACGCGAACATGCACGTGAACCGCTAGGGATTATACCGGCCGTTGGCCGCAGTTCATGCGACAGCGAGCTCGGTCTCAAGCCCGTTCGAATGTGCCGACGACCTCGGCCTCTCCCAGGGCGCGCGGCGCGGCCTCCTTGAGCACATCCATCTCCCTGTCTGAGGCTCCCGCATAAAAACCATGAGCCGCGCCGCAACTCGGCCAAACCGGATAGCGCGCCGTTGCCCGGAACATTCGCCGAGGAAGCGGGTTTTTCGGTTCGGATGCATCGCCGCGGAATAACGGCAATGGGCTCGGCAATGGACGAAGGGTGCGACATGACCGGGCTAAGCGGTAAGCAACCAGGCGGGGCGAAAGGTGTTGTGGTCGTATTCTCCGCGCCGGGCGGCGAGACCATCTACGCGCACGAATGGAAAACCGTCGTTGCCGTCGCGCGCACGATTGCAGCGTTGAAGGGATTTTCCTTCCGCCAGGGCCTTCGTGATGGCGGCGGTGACAGCGGCGGGCTGTATTTCGTGCCGGACGACAGCCTGCTTGCTGCCGATGCGGCCCAACTGGGCATCAACGGGCCCGACGACCTCTTCGGCGGCGTGGTGCCCTGGCGCCTCGCAACCACCAAGGCCATAACCCACGAGCTGGTGGACGGGTCGGCGGCACGGCCAAAAGAATGGCCCGCCGGCTTCGGCAGCGCCGTCGCCGCGGCCGTACTGCCCGGCTACACTGCATTTTCACGCCATGACGCGCTGCGCGCAGCGCAACGTCTGCTGGAGCTCGGGCTGGTCCGGTTCAAGCCACCGCGCGCTTCGCGGGGCCGCGACCAGCACACCGCCGCGACGGTCGGCGATGTCGAAAGGCTGCTGGACCAATATCCATCTTCTGACCTAAGCGAATACGGCCTTGTTCTCGAAACGCAGCTTCGCGACATCGCTACGCTGAGCGTTGGCAGAACCACGATCGACGAAATGTCGATCAGCTATTACGGCACCCAGCGGACGACGACCGACAACGACGGACAGCCCGTTTACGGCGGATCCGATCTGGTTGTCGTGCGCGGCGGATGGGAGGCGCTGGATGAGCTGCGGCTATCTCCGGCGCTGGGTTTGGCCGTGGCGCAGGCGAGAACCTATGACGCAGCGATGGACGGTTATCCCGGATTCTTCGCCTCGCGACGCAACTACGACATCGGCCAAGGTGTCGATTCCTTGGGCATCTGGCGATCGGGTGTGCTGGAAGCCAGCTGGCGGATCGGTGGCAGCAGCAGCGCCGAGCTGGCAGCAATGGACGCCATGAAGCGCGACCCCGACATGCAGATCATGCATGTCTCCGCCGTCAAGCAGTTCGGCAGCACTGCGCCGCTGCCGCTGAACGCAGAAATCCATTTCCACGGGGAGGACCCCGAGGAGGGTCAAATCACACGTTACACCGTCGTCACCCAGGCGATCCGAGGACCGGTCGGGAAGCCAGCCGATCGTCATTTTAGGTCGAAGTGAAACACGCCTTTGGCAGGGAACATCCGCCAATGGCGTTCCACACTTTTTCTGGAATTGCTCTAAGCGCGGCGGCAATTGAAGGTTTCGTGGCTTCGGATTTCGTTGCCGCTACAGGTCACGGGCGAAGATCACAGCCGCGCCTTGGTGGTGCGCGGCGTTGCCAGGAGCAGGCTTGTTTCGCTGCCGGTAATTCCGGGGATCAGGCGGATACGTCTCAGCACCGCGTCGAACTCGCTCAGGGTCTGGGTTCCGAGTTCTATCACCAGGTCCCAGCGGCCATTGGTGGTGTGGATGGTCGAGACCTCGGAGAAGCCGCCCAGCGCCCGGATGACGCGATCGGCGGCGTGGCCTTCGATCTCGATCATCATGATGCCACGCACGCGCTGATCGACTGCGTCGGCGCGCAGAATGACCGTGTAGCCGACGATGACGCCGTCCCTTTCAAGTCGCTCGATCCGGGACCTTACCGTTGCCCGGGAGACACCCAGGCTGATGGCAAGATCGGAAATGCTGCGCCGGGCGTCGTGCCGCAAGGAGGTGATGATCTGCTCGTCGAGCTGGTCCATGATTGCTCACAACGGAAGTAGATGATTCCACAATGGTAAGGCACTTCGACAAATTTGCCAATTTGACATGTTCATTCTGCCAGCGATGCCGGCTTCAATAAAGGCATCGTAATTCGGTGGGATATGAGCATGCATTGCACGATCGTTGGGGCGCCGATCCAGGCGGGTTCGGGCCGCATGGGCTGCGAGATGGGGCCGAGCGCGCTGCGCACGGCCGGTCTGGCCAGCGCACTGACCGAACTCGGCCATACACTGACCGACCTCGGAACGATTATCCCTGCCGACATGTACCCTGTCGTACACGGCAACGCGGCGGTGAAGGCGCTGCCGGAAATTGCCGCCTGGACGGCGGCGATCAGCGAAACGGCCTATGCGGCAAGCGCCGATGCGATGCCGATCTTTCTCGGCGGCGACCACAGCATGTCGGCCGGCACGCTCGCCGGCATTGCCCGCCGGGCGGCGAATGCCGGCCGGCCGCTCTTCGTGCTGTGGCTCGACGCCCACCCCGATTTTCATACGCTCGACACGACCACCAGCGGCAATTTGCATGGTGTGCCTCTGGCCTATGCCAGCGGGCAGCCCGGCTTCGAGGGCTATTTCCCCCGCCTTGCAGCGCAGGTGGATCCGGCTCGCATATGCGCGCTGGGGATCCGCAGCGTGGACCTGGCGGAACGGGAAGCGTTGCGCAGAGCCGGCGTGACAGTCCATGACATGCGTTCGATCGACGAGCACGGCATTGCGCAACTGCTTCGCGCCTTTCTCGAACGGGTGAGCGCCGCCAACGGCATGCTGCACGTCAGCCTCGACGTCGATTTTCTCGACCCGTCGATCGCCCCGGCGGTCGGCACCACCGTTCCCGGCGGCGCCACCTTCCGCGAGGCGCATCTGGCGATGGAAATGCTGCATGACAGCGGCCTCGTCACCAGTCTGGACCTGGTCGAGCTCAACCCTTTTCTCGACGAACGCGGCCGCACTGCCACGCTTTTGGTCGACCTGACCGCGAGCCTGATGGGCCGGCGGATCATGGATCGCCCGACGAGGGGGTTCTGAGCCATGACCGTCAATTTGAACATAGTGCCGTTCGTCAGCGTCGACCGCATGATGAAGCTGGTGCTTGCCATCGGCATCGAGCGCTTCCTGGTCGAGCTTGCCGCCTATATCGAAGAGGATTTCAGGCGCTGGGAGCTGTTCGACAAGACGCCGCGCGTCGCCTCGCACAGCGTTGACGGCGTCATCGAGCTGATGCCGACCAGCGACGGGCAGCTCTACGGGTTCAAATACGTCAACGGGCATCCGAAGAATACGCGTGACGGTCGCCAGACCGTGACCGCTTTCGGCGTGCTTGCCGATGTCGGCAACGGCTATCCGATGCTGCTTTCGGAAATGACCATCCTGACCGCGCTCAGAACCGCCGCAAGCTCGGCCGTCGCGGCGAAATACCTCGCTCCCGAGGCCGCCAGGTGCATGGCGATCATCGGCAATGGCGCGCAATCGGAATTCCAGGCGATTGCGTTCAAGGCGCTGCTTGGCGTCGACAGGCTGCGGCTCTACGATATCGACCCGGCGGCCTCGGCGAAATGCATGAAGAACCTTGCCGGCAAGGGTTTCGACATCAAGCTCTGCGCGTCGGCGCAGGAAGCCGTTGAAGGTGCAGAGATCATCACCACGGTTACCGCCGACAAACGGTCGGCAACAATCCTGACCGACAACATGGTTGGATCCGGCGTGCACATCAACGCGGTGGGCGGCGACTGCCCGGGCAAGACCGAGCTGCATCGCGACATACTGCTGCGCTCGGACATTTTCGTCGAATATCCGCCGCAGACGCGCATCGAAGGCGAGAGCCAGCAGCTCGATGCGGATCATCCGATCACCGAATTGTGGCAGGTGATGACAGGAAAGGCAGCAGGCCGGACAGATGCCCGACAGATCACATTGTTTGACTCCGTCGGCTTTGCGATCGAGGATTTTTCCGCGCTGCGCTACGTCCGCGATCAGCTTCAGCGGACCGGCCTTTACGAGGAACTAGACCTTCTGGCCGATCCCGATGAGCCGCACGACCTGTTTGGCATGCTGCTGCGCGCCGAAAAAGCGACCGGGCTGGCGGTTGCCGGCAGCTGAGCTGCGATCCCGTCGGTCAGTCCTTCTTTTCCTGATACAGGCGCTCGGTCGCACGCTCGCTTTCCCTGCGCTCTGCCGGGCCGCGACGGCGCTGCGTGAGCAGGGCGTAGGCGATCAGAATTGCCAGAAGCAGTGGACCGCCTGCAACAACGAGCAACCATAAACTATTCCCAGACATCGACCGTCTCCTTTCCCTCACAACCGGGAAGGACCCGAACCGTTCCTCCGTCTTGTTGGATGTCGCCCGCAGGACGTGGTGCGATTCAGGATTTTGTGCCTCGGGCAGGACGTTCCACGCCTTGTCTGCACTCAGGATGCACTTATCTAGACTCTTATCATTCGGTCACATGCACTCTCTGCGAAGTGAAGGGAACCACAAGGGCTTTCCAACATTTGGTTGTTCAAGAGACAAACGTGCAGCCACACCGGCTCCGGGGCGAGGAATACCATGCGTGAGAATCAATCCGACGTCTTCGATCTGTTTTCCGAGGTCTACAAGAATGCGGCGCAGGAGGAGATTAGCCTCCAGCAATATCTGCTTGCATGCCGCGAGGACAAGTCGATGTACGCCTCGGCACCCGAACGGATGGTCGAGGCGATCGGCGAGCCGACCTTTGTCGATACCAGCAAGGACGAGCGGCTCGGCCGTATTTTTTCGAACCGGACGATCAAGATCTATCCAACCTTCGCCGACTTTTACGGCATGGAGGATACGATCGAGCGTATCGCCGGTTATTTCCGCTATGCCTCGCAAGGGCTCGAGGAACGCAAGCAGATCCTCTATCTCCTCGGCCCGGTCGGCGGCGGCAAGTCCTCGCTTGCGGAGCAGCTGAAAAGGCTGATGGAGCAGCGTCCGATCTATACGCTGAAGGTCGGCGGCCAGGTCAGCCCGGTCTTCGAATCGCCGCTCGGGCTGTTCGATCCCGACCGCATGGGCGACCTTTTGGAGGACAAATATGGCATCGCCCGGCGGCGGCTGAACGGCCTGATCTCGCCCTGGGCGGCCAAGCGCCTCGACGAATTGTCCGGCGACATCTCCAAATTCAGCGTCGTCAAGCTGATCCCGTCCAGGCTGCGCCAGATCGGCATCGCCAAGACCGAGCCGGGCGACGAGAACAACCAGGACGTGTCGGCCCTGGTCGGCAAGGTCGACATCAGGCAGCTGGAAAACTTCAGCCAGTCCGATCCGGACGCCTACTCCTATAGCGGCGGGCTGAACCGGACGACGCAAGGGTTGCTCGAATTCGTCGAGATGTTCAAGGCGCCGATCAAGGTGCTGCATCCGCTGCTGACCGCCACCCAGGAAGGCAGCTACAACGGCACCGAGAATTTCGGCGCTTTCCCCTATCAGGGCATCATCGTTGCCCATTCCAACGAATCGGAATGGCTGCAGTTCAAGAACAACAAGAACAACGAGGCGTTCCTCGACCGCATTCTGGTGGTCAAGGTGCCGTATTGCCTGCGCGTCACCGAAGAGCGGCAGATCTACGAGAAGCTGTTGCGCGAAAGCGAACTGGCTAACAGCCCCTGCGCTCCGGAAGTGCTCGATATCCTCAGCCGGTTCACCGTCTCGACCCGCCTGGCCGAACACGATAATTCGCCGCTCTACACCAAGATGCGCGTCTATGACGGCGAGAACCTCAAAGAAACCGATCCCAAGGCGAAGTCGGTCCAGGAGTACCGAAACGCGGCCGGTGTCGATGAAGGCATGACCGGCGTCAGCACCCGCTTCGCCTTCAAGATCCTGTCGCAGACCTTCAACTACGACACCGAAGAGGTCGCCGCCGATCCGGTGCATCTGATGTACATCCTGGAAGAGGCGATCAAGCGCGAGCAGTTCCCGAAGGAAACAGAGGCGGACTATCTCGATTTCATCAAATCGGAGCTGGCCACCCGTTATGCCGAGTTCATCGGCCACGAGATCCAGAAGGCCTATCTGGAATCCTACAGCGAATACGGCCAGAATCTGTTCGACCGCTATATCGCCTATGCCGATGCCTGGATCGAGGATCAGGACTACAAGGATACCGATACCGGCCAGATCCTCAATCGCGAGGTTTTGGACAACGAACTGTCGCAGGTCGAAAAACCGGCCGGCATCGCCAATCCCAAGGACTTCCGCAACGAAGTGGTGAAGTTCACGCTGCGCGCGCGGGCCAGAAACCATGGCCGCAACCCGTCATGGACAAGCTATGAAAAGCTGCGCGAGGTCATCGAGAAGCGGATGTTCGGGCAGGTCGAGGATCTGCTGCCGGTGATCAGTTTCGGCTCCAAGCAGGACAGCGTGACGGAGAAGCGGCATACCGAATTCGTGCAGCGGATGATCCAGCGCGGTTACACCGAGCGCCAGGTCCGCCGGCTGGTGGACTGGTACATGCGGGTGAACAAGGCGGGTTGAAGCCAGCCCGGGGTAACATATGCCGATCTTCATCGATCGCCGACTGAACCCGAAGGACAAAAGCCTCGGCAACCGGCAGCGTTTCCTGCGGCGGGCTCGCGAAGAGTTGAAGCGCACCATCCGCGATCAGATCCGCACCGGCAAGATCGCCGACGTGGATGCCGAGCATGCCGTTTCGATGCCGGCGCGGGGCACCGGCGAGCCGAGCTTCAACGATGCCAGGAACAGCGGCAGCCGCCGGCACGTCCTGCCCGGCAACAAGCATTTTGCTCCAGGCGACCGGCTGCCCAAGCCCGGCCAGGGCGGCGGCATGGGATCAGCCCCGGGGAGAACCGAATCGGAGGACGATTTCCGTTTCGTGCTGTCGCGCGAAGAGGTGCTCGACCTCTTTTTCGAAGACCTCGAACTGCCTGATATGGTCAAGCTCAACCTGAAGGAGATCCTCGCCTTCAAGCCGCGCCGGGCCGGCTTCGCCGCGACCGGCTCGCCGACCAACATCAATGTCGGGCGCACGATGCGCAACAGCCACGGCCGCCGCATAGCGCTCAGGCGCCCCAAGCACGAGGAACTCGACGCGATCGCGCAGGAGATTGCGTCGCTGGAGGCGAAGCCGCAAAACGCCGAGATGCGCCAGCGCATCGTGGCGCTTCAGGAAGAGTTCGATCGGCTGGAGCGCCGCCGCAAGCGGATCGCCTTTGTCGATCCAGTCGATATCCGCTTCAACCGCTTCGACGCGCAGCCGGTGCCGAATGCCAACGCGGTGATGTTCTGCCTCATGGACGTGTCCGGTTCGATGGGCGAACGCGAGAAGGATCTGGCCAAGCGCTTCTTCGTGCTGCTGCACCTGTTCCTGAAACGGCGCTACGACCGGACCGAGGTGGTCTTCATCCGCCACACGCACGAGGCGCAGGAGGTCGACGAGGAAACCTTCTTCTACAACACCCAGAGCGGCGGTACGGTGGTTTCCACGGCGCTCGAGGAGATGCACCGCATCGTCGAGCAACGCTATCCCAGCCGCGAATGGAACATCTATGTCGCCCAGGCCTCGGACGGCGACAATTTCGTCACCGATTCCGAGCGCTGCATCGCACTTCTCGATGAACAGATCATGCGGCTCTGCCAGTATTTCGCCTATGTCGAGATCCTCGACGAGCGCGAGAGCCATATCTTCGGCGCTACCGACAACGGCACGTCGCTATGGCGTGCCTACAGTGCGGTCAAGCTGAGATGGTCGAACTTCCAGATGAGCCGCATCGCGACCCCGGCCGACATCTATCCGGTTTTCCGCCGGCTCTTCGCCAGACAGCCGGGCTATCAAAAGAGCGGTGAAAGAGGGGGCTGATGGCGAGCATATCCGGGCTGCTGTTTTCCGGTTCCGACTGGGATTTCAGGACGCTGTCGCGCGCCTACGAGACCATCGAGGCGATCGCCACCGAAGAGCTCCACCTCGATGTCTATCCGGTGCAGATGGAGATCATCTCGTCCGAACAGATGCTCGACGCCTATTCCTCGGTCGGCATGCCGCTGATGTACCGGCACTGGTCCTTCGGCAAGCACTACCTCTACCAGGAATTGCTGTATCGCAAAGGCGGACGGGGGCTGGCCTATGAACTCGTCATCAATTCCAATCCCTGCATCGTCTATCTGATGGAAGAAAACACCATGGCCCTGCAGGCCCTGGTGACGGCGCACGCGGCACTCGGCCACAACCATTTCTTCAAGAACAATTATCTTTTCCGGCAGTGGACGGACGCCGGCGCCATCCTCAGCTATCTCGACTTCGCCAAGGGCTATATTGCCCGCTGCGAAGAGCGGCACGGCGTCGATGCGGTGGAAGAGATCCTCGATGCCGCACATGCGCTGATGGAACAGGGCGTGTTCAGATATCACCGGCCGCCGAAGCTGTCGTCGGAAAAGCAGCGCGAGGGCCTTCGCGAGCGCCTGGAATACGAGGAGCGTTCCTACAACGATCTGTGGCGCACGCTGCCGCCGTCCAAGGACGGCACCAAGGTCCGCGAGACGGACACCATGGCGGAGCGCAAGAAATCGCTCAAGCTGCCCGAGGAGAACCTGCTTTATTTCCTGGAGAAGAACAGCCTGATCCTGGAACCGTGGCAGCGTGAGGTCATCCGGATCGTCCGCGTGATCGCGCAGTATTTCTATCCCCAGCGGCAAACGCAGGTGATGAACGAGGGCTGCGCCACCTTCGTGCATTACACGCTGATGAACCTTTTGTTCGATCGCGGCCTGATCGGCGAAGGTGCCATGCTGGAAATCCTGCGCAACCATTCGAACGTGATCTTCCAGCCAGGGTTCGACGATCCGCGCTTTTCCGGTATCAACCCTTACGCGCTGGGTCTCGACATGATGCAGGACATCCAGCGCATCTCGACCGCGCCGACGGCCGAGGACCGCGACTGGTTCCCCGATATCGCCGGCAACGGCGACTGGCGCCAGACCTTGCTTGACGCCTGGGCCAACCATCGCGACGAGTCCTTCATCCGCCAATATCTGAGCCCTACCCTGATACGGAAATGGCGGTTCTTCGTGCTTGCCGATGCTGCCAACGACCCCCATTACGAAGTCGCCTCGATACACAATGAGCGCGGCTACCAGAGCGTCCGCGCAGCACTCGCCCACAGCTACGACATCGGCGCCAGCCGCCCGGATATCCAGGTGGTGGATGTGGACCTGCTCGGCGACCGGCATTTGCGCCTGCAGCACAAGGTCAAGGACGGCATCGTGCTGGAGGGCGGCAGCCGCGACGCCACGCTGCGCCACATCCGCAAGCTCTGGGGCTACGAGGTCAGCATGGTCGCGGTCGACGCGCAGACCGGCGCCACGCTCCACGAACGGTCTACCAGCCAGATCGGGGAATGACCCGACCGGCTTGCCGGCGACGTCGGGTGTCATCGCCTTTACCGGATCACCAACGACCCTATCTACGCGCGCATCTTGGCATGGTCGGGAGCAGGAACATGCGCGCATTGATGATTGTCACCCTTCTTCTGGTCGCCGTCTCCATGGCGCTCTCGCTCGCGCACGCACTGGAATTGCCCGGCAAGTTGCGCCTCAAGGAGGCCACCTACAGATCAGCGCAGGCGATCTACTATCCCGGCTTCACGATCGGCGGGTTCGCCGAGATCGGCGGCATCATTGCACTCGCCGTCCTGCTTTACCTGACGCCCTATCCAAGCGCCCGATTCTTGTGGACCCTGGCGGCGCTTGTCTTCTTGCTGGCGGAGCATGCGACCTATTGGTTGGTCACGCATCCCGTCAATAATTTCTGGGTGCAAGACACTGCCATGCCGAAATCAGCCGCGACGTTTTTTTCTATGTTCTCTCGAAAGCAGACCGGCGACTGGAGAGATTTGCGCAACGTCTGGGAGGCTTCGCATGTCGCAAGGGCAGGCCTAGCGATGCTGAGCCTCGTCTCAATTGCTGTCGCCGCGACATTTTTTGCCGAATAGCGCCGAGGAGATCAAGACGGCGCCCTTGTCCGCCAATTGCGGCTACGAACGCTGCATCCGTCAGATCAGGCAACGGACCCGGCGCCGTATTGTCTTGACGTCAAGCGATCCGGCCGTTCAGCGGTTGGCGCGATGCTTGTTGTGGGCGCTTTCCTGGTGCTCGCCGCGGTTGATGTTGCGATCGTCGGGATCGGCAATATCCTTCGGGTCCGATCTGAGCTCGGCACCGCGCCGGAACGCCTCGCGCTCTTGCCTGGTCTTTTTCAAATCCGCTTCGGTGTCGAAATCCTTGCCGGCGTTTTTCGTGTTCTCGCGCTCCTCGATGATGCGCAACTGCTGCTCATGAGTCTTTTTTCCGGCCATCGGTGACCTCCTTCTTTCCATTTTCCGCTTCCCAAGCTGCTAAAGCCCGAAAGGATAGGTCTCGGGAAGGCCTGTCCCCGCATGTTCCGGCCCAAGCGGCGTCACGGCACTGGTTTCATCGAACCAGACGAAAGCATCGAACTGGCGGGCGAGCGAGGCATCCGCATAGTGGCTGTGCAACTCGGTCTCGGGCCGGTAGATGACGCCGATAAAGCGTTCCAGCCGGCGCTCGAGAAGCCGTTGGCGCAGCGTGTCGTCGCGCTCGAAATCGAGAAGGAAAGGCGAGACGCCGCTGTCGTGGCAAAGCCGCTCATAGCTGTCGTTGTGGGAAGGCCGCACCAGTTTCACTTCCATGTCGCCGTCCCAGTCGGTGGCGGCGGCCACCGTCCCGGAATGCGTACTGAGCCCAATCAAGCCAACCTCGTCGCCAAGACGCTGGCGGCAGAGCTGGCCGATGTTCACTTCGTCCCTGACGATCCCCATCTCGGTGTAGCGAGCATCGCCGATATGGGAATTATGTGCCCACACCACCGCCTTGGCATTCGGGCCGCGGGCCTGCAGCAGGTGCTCCAGCGTTTCGAACATGTGGGTGTCGCGCAGGTTCCAGGATTGCGCGCCGCCATAATACATGGTGCGGTAATAACGCTCGGCGGAGGCGACCAGGCGGGCGTTCTGGGTGGCGTCGAGGAAATCGATACCGTCCTGCTGCGCATAGTCGAGCTCTCTGGAAAGCAGTTCCCGGCATTGCTCGAGCACGGCCTTCTCGCATTTCTGGTAACCGGAGGTGAGTGCGACACGGCCATAGGTGGCCGGGTCGTTCTGCCACGGCGTCAGGCAGCCATAGCGTTCGCGCGCGATCCTCGCCGCCAGCGGATCGACCCGGTCGAGATATTGCAGGACCGCCGCAATCGATCCGCCCATATTGTAGATGTCGAGGCCATAGAATCCGGCCCGCCGGGAGGATATCCTGATCCGCTCATTATGCTCTCGCATCCAGTCGACGAACGTCGCGACGTCGGTGTTGCGCCACATCCAGGTGGGAAAGCGCTGGAACGGCGGCGCGGCGCCCGGCCGCGGCGGCCGATGGCGGACGTAGCGGTCGATCGCCGCGGCATCGGGCCAGTCGGCCTCGACCGCGACGATGGTGAAGCCATGCTTCTCGATCAGCCTGCGAGTGATCGCGGCGCGCGCACGGTAGAACTCCGACGTACCGTGACTGGCTTCGCCTAGCAAGACGACGCGGCGGTCGGCAAACCGGTCGAACAGCGCACCGAAGGCCGGATCGTCGAAATCCGGAAGCGGTTCGGCGGCGGCCGCGATCATCTGCGGCAGGCTGCTCCTGCGCTGATGCCGGTGCGGAAGATCGGCCGCTATTTGGCTGTCGCTGCCTGGCTCGCCCCAGCCTTGCTCGCCGATCAGCGGAACAAACCGCACGCCACCGAAATCCTCCTCGGTATAAGTTGCTGCGCCAGTCCGGGTGACCTTGAGCAGGCGCTGCGCGTCGAATTCGTCGCCGACCGGGATGACAAGCCGGCCGGCGACGTCGAGCTGTTCTTGCAGAGCGAGCGGTGCGCCGGGTCCAGCGGCGGCAACCAGGATCGCATCGAAGGGTGCCGCCCCGGGCCAGCCCTTGGTGCCGTCGCCGGTGCGGACTTCGATATTGTCGTAGCCAAGCTTTCTAAACCGCTGCCTTGCCGTTTCAGCCAACGCGGCGTGGCGCTCGATCGTGTAGACGCGTTCGACGATCCGGCTCATTACGGCAGCCGCATAGCCGGAGCCAGTGCCGACTTCGAGAACATGGTCACCGGCTCCGATCTCCGCCATTTCGATCATCAACGCAACGATATAGGGCTGCGATATCGTCTGACCTTCAGCGATCGGCAGCGGCCCATCCTCATAGGCAAATTCTTCAAAACCAGGCTCGACGAAAGCCTCGCGCGGCACCTCGCGCATCGCCTGAAGGACATTGCGGTCGCGAATGCCACGGCGGCTTAAGTGAATGTCGACCATCTGGTTGCGGGCATGGGAGAGATCGAGCATTTCTTTGCTCCTCCTACGGGCCTCCGCCACAATCGCCCAAGCTGCTCAAACGGCACTTTGGCCGGACCATGTCCCCGAGGCCTCCGCAGTCCGCTTGGATTCATACAATGCGGTGCATCTTCCTAACCGTTGGCGAGCCCCGAGGTTCCCCAAAAGACCGACCCGCTTTTTGTCGGGCGAGGCGGGTTGCAGGATCGGCAAGCGGGAGCTGGCCGCGCCTCCCAAACTTATTTCGAGGCAAATCCTTTCTCCGGCGCGACGCCGCCCCAGATAACGACGGACGCGGGTATTCCGGAGGCATTTCATGAACGACGAGGCCCGCACCACTGCGCAAACAATCGGCCTTGACCAGGTCGATCTGATGGACCGCTACTGGCGCGCCGCGAACTACATCTCGGTTGGCCAGATCTATCTGCTCGACAATCCGCTCTTGCGCGAGCCTTTGCGGCCCGAGCACATCAAGCCGCGGCTGCTCGGCCATTGGGGCACGACGCCCGGCCTCAACTTCATCTATGTGCATCTGAACCGGACCATCCGTGAACGTGGCCTCGATGTTCTGTTCATCTGCGGGCCGGGTCACGGCGGCCCGGCAATGGTCGCGAACACCTGGCTTGAGGGCACCTACAGCGAGATTTATCCCGAGGTCGGCGGGGACGAAGACGGCCTGCGAAAGCTGTTCCGGCAGTTCTCGTTTCCCGGCGGAGTGCCGAGCCACGCGGCTCCGGAGACGCCCGGCTCGATCCACGAAGGCGGAGAACTCGGCTATGCGCTGGTTCATGCCTTCGGCGCCGCCTTCGACAATCCGAACCTTGTCGTTGCCTGCGTCGTCGGCGACGGTGAAGCCGAGACCGGCCCGCTCGCCGCGGCCTGGCACTCCAACAAGTTCCTGAACCCGGCATCCGACGGTGCCGTCCTGCCGATCCTGCATCTCAATGGCTACAAGATCGCCAACCCGACGATCCTCGGCCGCATGGAAGACGAGGCGTTGCGCAGCCTGTTCCTCGGCTATGGCTACGAAACCTTCTTCGTGGAAGGTCATGAACCTGCTGCGATGCATCGGGAGATGGCCCGCACGCTCGATACCGTGCTCGACCGGATCCACTCCATCCAGGAGCCTGCAAGAGCCGCGGGCTGGAAGGGAGAGCGGCCGCTGTGGCCGATGATCGTGCTGCGCAGCCCAAAGGGTTGGACCGGGCCGAAAGAGGTCGACGGCAAGAAGGTCGAGGATTTCTGGCGCTCGCACCAGGTCCCGGTGTCGAACGCACGCGGCGATGCGGCGCACCGACAGATCCTCGAAGACTGGATGCGCGGCTACGAACCGAAGACGCTGTTCGACGAAGGCGGGCATCTCCTGGCGGAGCTCGCGGCGCTGGCACCCACAGGGTCAAGACGCATGGGCGCAATCCCCTACGCCAATGGCGGCCTGCTGAAACAAGACCTCGTGCTTCCCGATTGGAAAGGCCTCGCGCTCGACGTACCGCGTCCGGGCGGCACTGTTGGGGAGGCGACGCGGACCGTGGGAAGCTATCTTCGCGACGTGACCCGCTTGAACACCGAGGCCAGGAATTTCCGGCTGATGGGGCCGGACGAGACATCCTCCAACCGCCTTGACGACGTGTTCGAGGTTACGGACCGCGTCTGGATGGAGCGGATCGAGCCTTACGACGTCCATCTTTCCCGCGACGGCCGCGTCATGGAAGTGCTCAGCGAGCACCTTTGCCAAGGCTGGCTGGAGGGCTATCTGCTGACCGGCCGCCACGGCCTGTTCTCGTGCTACGAGGCGTTCGTCCACATTGTCGATTCCATGGTCAACCAGCACGCCAAATGGCTGAAGACCTCCGGCGAACTTGCCTGGCGCAAGCCGATCGCCTCGCTCAACTACCTGCTGACCTCGCATGTCTGGCGGCAGGATCACAACGGCTTCAGCCATCAGGATCCGGGCTTTGCCGATTTCGTCGCCAACAAGAAGGCCGACACGGTAAGGCTCTATTTCCCGCCGGATGCCAACACGCTGCTGTGGATCACCGACCATTGCCTGAAAACCTACAACCGCATCAACGTCATCGTCGCCGGCAAGCAGCCGGCGCCGCAATGGCTGTCCGCCGAAGACGCGGAAGCGCACTGCAGGGTCGGCGCGGGCATCTGGGAATGGGCCGGGACGGTTGCCAAGGGCGAAGATCCGGATGTGATCCTGGCTTGCGCCGGCGACGTGCCGACACTGGAGACGCTTGCCGCAGCCGACATCCTGCGCTCGGGCATTCCGGACCTGAAGATCCGCGTCGTCAATGTCGTCGACCTGATGATTTTGCAGTCGAATTCCGAGCATCCGCATGGCTTTGCCGACGACAGATTCGACGCACTGTTCACCAGGGCCAAGCCGGTCATCTTCGCCTATCACGGCTATCCCTATCTCATTCACCGTCTGACCTACCGGCGCGCCAACCACGACAACATGCATGTGCATGGCTTTCGCGAGGAAGGCACGACGACGACACCGTTCGACATGGTGGTGCTCAACCAGCTCGACCGCTATCATCTGGCGCTCGCCGCGATCGCCCGCGTGCCGGGGCTGGCCGAGCGGGCGAAGGATCTTGCCGCGGCGCTGCATGGGAAATTGGCTGAGCACACGGCCTATGTCCGCGAACATGGCGAGGACATGCCTGAGGTCCAGAAATGGTCCTGGCCGCAGGACGGCGCGACGAGGGCCGGCGATTGATGCGACGATCGATCCTTGCGTTGAATGCCGGCTCGTCGAGCATCAAGTTCAGACTTTACGACCTTGCAGCGTCCGCCGAGCTGGATCTTGCCTCGCGCGGTTCGCTTGATCTGGGCGATGCGCCAAGGCTGACCGCGAAAACCGCCGATGGGGAGCTGCAGTGCGATCGGCCACTTGCCGCAGACGCCTCACGCGACATGGGCATCGGCCAGATGCTGCAATGGATCGAGAACGAACTTGGCGGAAGGAAACTGATCGCCGCGGGCCATCGCATCGTCCATGGCGGACGCGAGTTCGTCGAACCTGTCCGCCTGACGCCGACAGTTATCGAGGCTCTCGACAGGCTGACCCCGCTTGCGCCACTGCACCAGCCGCGCAGTCTCGCACCAATCCGGGCGCTTGCTGCGCTGCGGCCGGACCTGCCGCAGGTCGGATGTTTCGACACGGCCTTTCATCGGACCATCGAGCCTCTGGTCAGCCGTTTCGCGCTGCCGCGCCGCTATGAGGCAGACGGCATCCACCGCTACGGCTTTCACGGGCTTTCCTACGAATATGTCGCCGGCCGGCTCAAGCAGATATCGCCCGATCTGGCGGCGAAAAGAACCATCGTCGCCCATCTCGGCAACGGGGCGAGCCTGTGCGCCATGCGCGACGGGCGAAGCGTCGATACGACGATGGGCTTTTCAGCGCTTGACGGCCTGGTCATGGGCACACGCTGCGGCGCCATCGATCCGGGCGTGCTTTTGTACCTGTTGCTGGAAAGAGGCGTTTCGAGAGAGGCGCTGCAAGACATGCTCTACGAGGAATCCGGCCTGCTCGGCGTGTCCGGCATTTCCGGCGACATGCGCACGCTGGAGGCCAGCGACGACCGCCGGGCTCGCGAAGCGGTGGAGCTTTTCGCCTTCCGCGCCGCCAGGGAAATTGCCGCGCTCGCCAACACGCTGGGCGGGCTGGAATGCCTGGTGTTCACCGGCGGCATCGGCGAGCACTCTGCCCCGGCCCGCAAAGCGATTTGCGGCAGGCTTGGCTGGCTCGGCGTGGCGATCGACAAGACGGCCAACAGCTCCCATGCCGCGCTCATCAGCCGGGCGGACAGCAAGGTCGAAGTCCGCGTCGTCGCGACCGACGAAGAAGGGGTCATCGCCCACCATACGCGCAAGGTCATGGAGGAGCCCGGCTGATGCGGATGGCCTTGCTCGACCGGCTACGTCGCGAGGGCGGCCGATCTGTTGAACACAATGGTCACCCGCGTTCCGTTGCCAGGGGTCGAATCCACCTCGAACCGCGCTTTGGCATTTTCGGTCAGCGATTGAGCGATCAGCGCTCCGAGCTTGCCGGGTCTCGGCCAGGTCTCGCCTTCGGGCAGGCCGATGCCATCATCGCCGACTACGATGCGAAAACCGTCGCCATCGACGACGCTGCGCAGCGTGATCGTGCCGCCTTCGCGACCCAGAAAGGCGTGCTTCAGCGCGTTCGTCAAAAGCTCATTGAGGTCACTCGCCAACTGCGAAGTCCCGGCGCGGCCACGCATGGCGGAGAGCCGAGATGATGGTTGGGAAGCGCCTGAAGGCTCAGCTCGAATGGCTCTGCTCGACCAGATGGTATTTATACCGGT
Source organism: Mesorhizobium sp. ISC25 (assembly GCF_042295465.1). Classification (NCBI taxonomy): domain Bacteria; kingdom Pseudomonadati; phylum Pseudomonadota; class Alphaproteobacteria; order Hyphomicrobiales; family Phyllobacteriaceae; genus Mesorhizobium; species Mesorhizobium sp. ISC25. The sequence continues at coordinate 4,221,974 of NZ_CP135441.1, forward strand.
CGCGAATATGCGTGTTGAAGAACCGGCCCTTCGACGAGGCTTTGCGGAATGCCGCGTGGACCTGCGGCGGCACGTCCTCGTAGTCATAGCGGTTTCCGCTCGGGACGAACCATACGGAGAGGACCCTCGTCACCGGCTGGTAATCGATGCTTCTGATCGCAGTTGAAGGCATCTCGACAGGTCCAATGCTCGGCAGTGCTCCAATCCAGGCAATCGTGTGAATAACCCTGCACGGAGAGCGAGGTTCCTTCCTGCCGAAGCAGCCTTGCCGCTACGGGCCGGCTTCACCAAATACGGTTGATGCCACCGCTCAAGACATCGGCTGCAGCCCGCCAGGGCGATCTCTTTGCCGCCACCGACGACCTGCCGGAAGGATTTCACTACCAGCCTGAACTGATCACGCCGGACGAAGAAGCAGCGTTGGCAAGCCAGCTCGCAACCCTGCCTTTTCAGGCCTTCGACTTTCACGGCCATCTGGCAAACCGTCGGGTGGTCGGCTTCGGGCTGCGTTACGACTACGATCGGCTCGAAGTCGTCGAGGCACCGCCGATACCCGGCTTTCTGCTGCCGCTCAGGGGAAAGGTTGCAGCCTTTGCCCGCCTGCCGGCCGAAACCTTCGTGCAGGTGCTGATCAACGAGTACCGGCCGGGCGCCGGTATCGGCTGGCACCGCGACAAGCCTCATTTCGAGGCGGTCGCCGGCGTTTCGCTGCTGGCCGCCTGCAGCTTTCGCCTGCGCCGGAAAAACGGCACGCGATGGGATCGCAAGACGGTCACCGTCGAGCCAAGATCGGCCTATCTGATGACGGGTGCTGCGCGCAACGAATGGGAGCACAGCATTCCGCCGGTTGCCGAGCACCGCTATTCGATCACGTTGCGCACGCTGCGGCCGTAACGCGCTTAAAGCAGAGCGGTGAGGAAGCCCGAGCGCTGCCCTTAAGAACTGGGCTGAAACAAATTCATCCGTCGCCATGCCGACCGGCCAAATCCGCCAGCATGGCGCGCTGGCCCTTCAGGATCTTGAGGTTGGCTTCAGGCAGGGAGAACCAGCCCGCTCTGTCGACTTCGGGAAATTCCTTCATCGAGCCGGACCTTGGCGGCCATTCCATGACGAAGGTGTTGCTGCTGATGGCGTCGCTGTCGAAGTCCGCTTCGACGCACCATGCGATGACGAGCTTGCCACCCGGCTGCCGGTAGCTGCCAAGGTGTCCGAAAACTCCATCGATGGCGATGCCGAGCTCCTCTTCTGCCTCGCGTTTGGCCGCCGCCAGCTCGTCCTCGTTCTCGTCGACCAAGCCCTTCGGGATCGACCATGCGCCGTCGTCCTTCTTCGCCCAGAATGGGCCGCCCGGATGCACCAGCAACACCTGAAGTGAACCTCTGCTTTGGCGATAAATGAGCAACCCTGCGCTGCGTTTGGCCATTCCGCTATTCCCCTGACGAAAATGAAACGAACGTTCTCGTCCGGGCCAGCGTATGGAGCAGCCTGCCACGGCGGAACGATTTCCGCTCGCAGCCGTTCCGTCCGTTCGGCAAATGAGTGATTGACATGGCGACGCCGCGAGCTGCCTGGAAGGGCTTTATGAAAGTCGGATCGGTTTCCTGTGGCGTCAAGATCATCGGCGCCGTCAGCGAGGCCGAGAAAGTACATTTCAGGATCCTGAACCGCAAAGACGGTCTCCCGGTCAAGAGCGCCTATATAGACGAGGAGACCGGCGACACGGTCGAGGCGGCCGAGCAGGTAAAGGGCTACGAGGTCGAAAAGGGCGAGTTCATCCGCATTGAGCCGGACGAAATCAAGAAACTGAAGATGGTGTCGCAGCACACGCTCGAGATCGGCGAGTTTGTGCCCACCGCCGAAATCGACGCACGCTACCTCGAAAAGCCCTATTATCTGGTCCCGGCCGATGTGCCCTCCACGGAGGCTTTCGCGGTGATCCGGGACGCCATGGCCAGGAAGAAAGTGGCAGCCCGCTCCTGCGTCGTGCTGTACCAGCGTGGCCGAGAGGTGCTGATCCAGCCGCTGGGCAAGGGCATGGTGATGACTGAACTACGCAACCACAATGAAGTGGTCGCGGCGGACGCGGTGTTCGAAGGGCTGAAGGCTCGCAAGGTCGATCCCGAGATGCTGGAAATCGCGCAATTGCTGATCGACAAGAAGCCGGCCAAATTCGACCCGTCGAAGTTCGAAGACACTTATGAACAGGCGCTGGTTTCGATGATCGAAGCCAAGCGCAAGGGCAAGAAACCGCCCAAGCCGGCACCCGAGCCGAGGACGAACGTCGTCAATCTCGCCGATGTTTTGCGCAAGAGCCTGGCGCAGGAAGGCGGCAAGGCGCCGAACAAGAGTCCGAGGGCGACGGCGAAACGCAAATCGGCCTGAATGTCCGAAAGCAGATCGAACGGAACCGAAAACACTCGCGCGCATTTAGATGACGTAGCAATCCGTCGGCAAGCCAAGCGGAGCGGGGGACTGGTGGACGTCGTTGAACTAAGGACTGGCGGAATCCCGCAAGTTTCCTCCGCCGATCTGATGCAGGCGTTGCCTGTCGCTGTCTACACCACCGACAAACAAGGCTACATCACCTTCTTCAACGAAGCCGCTGCCGATCTCTGGGGACATCGTCCGATGCTTGGCCAGGACCGCTGGTGCGGATCATGGAAGCTTCGCCATCTTGATGGGCGACCGATGGCGCATGACGAATGTCCGATGGCCGTTGCCTTGCTGGAGGAGCGGGAGGTTCGTGGGGGCCGGGCGATCGCCGAGCGGCCGGACGGTCAGTTCATCCCGTTCAGCGCGCACCCGGTCCTGCTTCGCAATGTGCGCGGCGAGGTCGTCGGCGCCATCAACACCTTGCTCGACCTGCGCACCCAGGCGCTGGCTGACGACGCCGGCATAAGGCTCGCTGCCATCGTCGAATCCTCGATGGACGCGATCGTGTCGAAAGACCTGAACGGCACTATCACCAGTTGGAACGACGCGGCACAACGCCTGTTCGGCTACACGCCCGCCGAGGCGATCGGGCGCCCGGTGACGATCCTCATCCCGCCCGACCACCTGGATGAGGAAGCCATGATCATCAGCCGCATTCGCGCCGGCGAACGGATTCCTTCTTACGAGACGATCCGGCAGCGCAAGGACGGCACACTGGTTCCGGTTTCGCTCACCATCTCGCCGATACGCGACGGCATCGGGCGTATCATCGGCGCCTCCAAGATCGCGCGCGACATCAGCCCGCACAAGGAGAGTGAACGGCGCATCCGCACCCTCATGCGCGAAGTCAATCATCGCGTCAAAAACCAATATTCGGTGATCGTCTCGATGATCCGCGAGACCAGCAAGCTGGCGGGTACCCCAGAGGCTTTCCTTTCCCAGGTCCGGGAACGCATCATGGCACTTTCGGAATCACACGATCTGCTAGTCGATGCCGAATGGCGTGGCGCGACTATCGGCGAATTAATCCATGCCCAGACCAAGGCCTTCGCGACACAGGCCAGGCTGTCGATGAGCGGGCCGATGATCATGCTGCAGCCGAACGCGGTGCAATATCTCGGCATTGCCTTTCACGAGCTGGCCACCAATTCGGTAAAGCACGGAGCGCTGTCGCGCCTTGACGGACGGGTCGAGGTCGAATGGACCGTGACGCCAGCCGCCGATGGCAGCGATGGCTTCCGCCTTGTCTGGCGGGAACTGGACGGACCATTGGTCGATGAAAACACGCGACGCGGTTTCGGAACGGTCGTGCTCAAACGCGTCACCCCGCAGGCGCTCAGCGGCGCCGGCCGCCTGGAATTTGAGAGGCATGGCATCACCTGGACGCTGGAAGCGCCGCTGCGCTTCGTTCAGATGTCGATGGCCGGCATTGCGGTTGATTGAAGGCCGCTACGTAGGCCGCGGCTTGGCGGCCGTGTGGCAACGCAATCCTATGGCAGCAATCAGGAGGAGCAGCGATGAGTTGGCTGGGCACCTGGCGGAACCAATACGGGTCGGTCGTCGAACTGACCAGCGAAGAGGGCGGACGGATCAGCGGAACCTTCAGGACGGCGCTGGAGGACAGCGCCTTCTTCGGCATGACCGTGCCGCTGTTCGGAGCCTGCCATGGAGACGTCATCGGATTCACCTGCGCGGCCGAAGGGCGGGTCGGAGCCGCGGCGGTGAGCTATACTGGCATCCTCAGGGATGGGAAGCTGGAGATGCTGTGGCACACCGTTGCGGATGCCGCTTTGTCGGCTGAAAAGGAAGGGGCCCCGGCCCGAGCCAGGAAACTCCCCGCCTGGCGCGCTTTTGGAACCAGCCTCGACAGTTTTGAACGCGTCTCCTGACTGTCGCGGGCATTCAGCTCGCGAGTGAGGCAGCAGGAGTCCCGCAGTGCACAGGAACTCGCACTGACGATGGCGCGTTGGTGCGCCAGGACATGTGTGTTCGTTACGGGGCCGAACCAATGAGCGTGCTTTATCGCGCAGCGAAAATCGCCGAACAGGCCCATGCCGGGCAGACGGACAAGACAGGGCGGCCTTATATCGAACATTGCCGCCGGGTCGTCGATGCCGTCGAAACGCTTGATCAGAAAGCCATCGCCTATCTTCACGACGTCATCGAAAAAGGCGATGGCTGGAACCGCGACCGGCTTGAGGCGGCCGGGTTTGGACCGTCCATCGTATCTGCCGTCGATGCCATGACGCGGCTGCCGAACGAGGACGATGCCGCTTTCGTTCGCAGAGCCGCTGCCAATCCGTTGGCGTTGCCTGTCAAGCGCGCCGATCTTGCCGACAATCTATGGCAGGCACGGCAGATCGGGGCCTCGACAGCGAAATACGAAGACGGCCTGCGCATTCTCAGAGAAGAATTCGCGAGCTGACGGAAAGCTGGCGCCTGTCGCCGATATGGGTTTACTCGGTGACGTGCGGCGTGTGCCGCTTGTCCTCCGCGGGATCGGCCTCGATCCGCGCCCGGCCGGGATCGAACGCGCCGTGGCGGGCGATCGCCAATGCCGGGGTGTCGGGCGTCTCGTAGGCCCACATGAAGTCTTCTGCCGACGAACCGACCGCATGAACACGCCAATAGCTTGCCGTGCCTTTCAGCGGGCTGTGGCTCGTTGTGTTCGTCTTCTCCAGAAGGTCGAAATAGATGTCCTCGAAGGGTATGTAGAAGACAGGATCATGACCGTCTTCGTAGAGCAGCTTTGCCCGCTCGCTCGACGCAATGATGGCGTCGGAGAACCGAACGGTTACGGTTCCATCGAACGGGACAATGCTGAGCGGGCCTGGGCGGGGGGCGGAATTTGCGGCTAAGGACTGCATTCGACTTCTCCGTTGACTGCGCTGCCCTCCCGAAACGTGCTGTTGCCCGTCAGAGTTCCAGCTCTACGCCTCTCCTCTTCCGATCCTGTCGAGGAACCCGGCAAGGTGATCGGCAACGCGCTCGGGTGCTTCGCGCGTCGGAAAGTGGCCGATGCCAGCCAGAAGCTGGCGCTCGTAATGGGCCGTGAAGTGCCGTTCCTTGCCTTCGGACGATTGCGGCAGGACAACGCGGTCGGCATCGCCGTGGATCGTCAGAGTAGGCGCGGGAATAGACTTGGCGGAAATCTGGCGCCGGGCAAGATCGGTGTAGCGCGGATCGGGATCGGCTTCACCCCAGCGAACCCTGTAGGAGTGCAATGTCACGTCGGCCCAATCGGGATTTTCGAAGGAAGCGGCAACGCTGTCAAAAAGCTCTTCCTCGAACCAGCCGGGCGGGCTCCAGCTTTCCCATTGGAAATGCGCGAACGCCTTGCCTTGCTGGCGAACAATCTCGGCGCCGCGATCCGTTGCCATGAACCATTGGTACCAGAATGCCCTGACCTGGCCCAGCGGCGGCGTCGCGAGTTCGCCCGGCTGCCAGCCAAGCGACAATGCCGAGCAGCACCGTATCCTTTCGGGAAATACCGAGGCGAGCAGGTAAGCGATACGAGCGCCCCAATCGTGGCCGACGACCGCAAAATGTCCGAGGCCAAGTGCGTCGGCGAAATCGATCGCATCCTGGGCCATGGCGGCAATTTCACCGGATCGCATGGTGTCGTCCGACAGGAAGGCGGTGTTGCCGAACCCACGCAGCCACGGCGCAAAGGTGCGGAAGCCGGCACGATGCAGGACAGGCGCAATGCGCGTGAAGGTGGTTGCGTCGTCCGGCCAGCCGTGGAGAAGCAGAACGGGCGCGCTGGCCTCAGGGCCACCGGCGATGTACGCGATGCGCAGTAAGGGCGTGGTGCAGAAGGCGGGTGTTTCCATGGATCCGGCCATCCCGTTTCGATCACGCCGAATGGCGTCAGATCGTCTTCGGCGCAAGTTTGCTGAACCTCGCGCGGCTGCGATTGTTCCATGAGAGAGGCAGACTGCCAATGGAACCTCACCCCTGTTCCCGATGGAAGAAGACCGACGGAACGGTTTTGCAAGGTCGTCGTTGTTTCAGACCTCCGCACGCGCCATAATCGCAATGGCCGCCACTCGCCGACTCAACAGCAAATGGATCACATGCTGGATCGATCGCCTACCCTTCCAAGGTCGCTTGGCGCTGCGCTAAGAAGGGAAGTGCCGCGGTTTACGGTACCCGGCAATGAAATTTCGTGCACCACGGTCGCATCCTACAATGTGCATAAATGCGTCGGCACCGACGGCAGGTTCGATCCGGAGCGGGTCGCAGCCGTGGTTAGGGAACTCGACGCCGATATCATTGCTTTGCAGGAGGCCGACGAAAGAACCGGAAGCAGGCAGGGATTGCTGGATCTCGCGGCGCTCGAGCGGGACAGCGACCTCGTCCCCACACATATCCCGGAAAACCGCCGCAGCCATGGCTGGCATGGAAATCTGATCCTGGCACGCCGCGGCGTGGTCGAAAGCGTGAACCAGATCCGGCTGCCCGGCCTCGAGCCGCGCGGTGCGGTCATCGTGGACCTGGAACTGAAGGGCGTCTCCCTCAGGATCATAGCCGCACATTTTGGCTTGCTGCGGCGCTCGCGCTCGCAGCAAGCCAACGCACTTGTCGAAGCCACGCATCCGGTTCTGCGGCCAACAATCCTGCTCGGCGACCTCAACGAATGGCGCGTCCGCAACAGGTCTTCGCTGCTGGCCCTGCTGCCGCATTTCGGTCCGATCGATGCGGTTCTGCCGAGCTTTCCGTCGCGCTTTCCGCTGTTTGCGCTCGACCGCATCCTGGCCAGGCCGCCACACCTGATTTCCAGCATCGAGGTACACAAAACGCCGCTGGCGCAGCGCGCCTCCGACCATCTGCCGATCAAGGCGCGGCTGAACCTGGACGCCATAAGGCAGCCGCGACTGCAACCAGAATGAACCTGAAAGGTTGTTAGTCAGATTTCAGGTTGTTCGGTTCGCTGATATTGCCGGTGCACTTCATGGATACAGCCATTTCACGGTTTGCCCAGGACAAGATCGCGGCCGGCAATAGCGGGCTGCTGCTGATCGCCGACAATTACGACGCGTTTGCCGCGCGAATCCTCGCCGCGCGCAGTGCTACCAGCAGTCTCGACCTGATGTACTATCTCTGGCATGACGACCACAGCGGCCGGCTGCTTATGCAGGAGGTCGTCAAGGCGGCGGAGCGCGGTGTCCGCGTCCGCATGCTGCTGGACGATATAAATCCGCGCAACAGCGACGCTGCTTACCTGGCGCTCAACAGCTACAAGAACATCGAGCTGAGGCTGTTCAACCCCAGCGGCATGAGGAACGGCAGCATCTTTCGCTCGCTGGAGATGGTCGCCCGGCTGTTTGCGATGACCCGCCGCATGCACAACAAGGCCTGGATCGCCGATGAGAGCTTGGCCATCGTCGGCGGAAGAAATATCGGCGATGCCTATTTCGACGCTGCGGAGACGAATTTCCGCGATCTCGACCTGTTGCTTCTCGGTCCTGCCGTAGGGCAGACGATGCAGATCTTCGAGGCGTTCTGGAATTGCGAGGCGGCAAAGCCGATCCAGCTGCTCAACCCGGCTGCGGCGGGCTCGCGCGCCGATTTCCTCGACAATCTCGACGCGACTGCGGACGGCCAGCTTTTGAACAGCCTCAGTGCCTGGCGCACGATCACGGAGTTCATTGCAGCGCACAGCGACGTCTGCTGGACGAAAGGCGTTCGCGTCATTTCCGATCCGCCGGAAAAGGTTCGCGGCAAAAGGCGCAGGAACTGGCTGACCAAGGAGCTGCTTCCCGCTATCGCGGCGACCAGGCAGCGCCTCGAAATCGTCTCGCCCTATTTCATCCCCAGCCGCACCGGGTTGGCCATCCTGTCGAATCTGGTGGACCGTGGCGCCAAGGTTGCAATCCTGACCAACTCGCTCGCCGCGACGGACGTCGCCGCCGTGCACGGCGCCTATGCCAAATACCGCCGCAAACTGCTTAGAAAGGGCATCCGGCTGTTCGAATTGCAGCCCTTCAACCGCCAGGCCAACATCTCCGTTTTCGGCTCAAAGGGGGCCAGCCTTCACACCAAGGCCTTTACGGTCGACGACACGCTGGGGTTTGTCGGTTCCTTCAATTTCGATCCGCGTTCGGTGTCGTTGAATGCGGAAATGGGCGTGCTTTTCCACGATACCAATCTGGTGATGGAGTTGCGCCGGCGGTTCGAGCGCGAAAAATCGCCGCAGACCAGCTACCAGCTGGTCCTGGACAAAGGCGCCTTGCGGTGGCTCGGCATAGCGGATGGCGAGATGCGGCAATATTCGCGTGAGCCCGAGGCCAGTCTCTATCGGCGCATCGTTGCAGCGCTGGTCGGGTGCCTGCCGATCGAATCGCAATTGTAGAGGCGACGGATTTGTCCGAACGCAACTCTTTGTCGGAACGGAACTCCGGGATCACGAGTTGTAACCGTTGTCCGGAGCATGCCGATGAAGACCACGATATACAGTTTTCTTGCTGAGCTCTTGCCGTTCTGGATGGCGCATAAACGCAAAATGCGCGCCGACCGCGCCGCCGAGTGGCCAACACGACCGGCCGCTGCGGATGACGATGTTCGGCCGTCAGGCGATCCGAATCGCGCAACACCGGCGCGACGGGGCAACACGTCCTAGGGCGGGATGTCTTCAAATTAGATCCCGCTCCAACTGTTTGGTTAGCCGCATTTCTGCGGCGCCAAATGATTCCACTTGACTGCAAAAGCTCTGGCTCCTCGCCGATCACGCTATCGTCAAGGGTCGCAATTCGAAATCCGGCGTTACCAAGCATCCATTTTGCAGCACGTACGTTAATGTGACTACAGGTTGCCGCTATAGGTGAGCGCCATGAGTGCTAGTGCGATAGAATTCTTGCAGGACTGGATCCACGAAAACATTCATCTACCGCCGCCTCCGATCAAGCTTGAAAAGGAGGCGGAAATCCTTGCCAGGGAATGCAAGGAAGAGGCGGCAGACGCCGGCGTCTCCATAGAAGACATCGAGGAAGAGGTTGGCGACCTCAAGGATCTGCTCGTCGCCAAGCTTGAAGACGCAGCCGAGGACGAGGCCGGGCAACTCAATGGCAAGTGGCGCGACATGAATAGGACGGATGGAGCCAACGGGCCGGCGACCCTGCAGAACAATCTGTGACTCAGGGCGGCCGAACGAATGCGCCGCTGAGGGAGCCGCAATCTCCTAGGCTTTCAGGGGGTCCTTACTGCAGCCGGTGCCGTGGGTCAGACTTCGCACGATCCGCCCGGGCTGAACGAATGACGCCATCGCATAAACCTTTTCGCCGGACACGCGTTGTTGGGTTTCAAGCCAGGGAGATGACCATGCAGATGAAATCGGAAATCGCCGGCGAGGCCGCCAAGCAGCGGCACATCCAGCGCCGTATCGACGAGAAGGACAAGTCCAAATCCAATGGCAAGCAAAAAGGCGCCATGCAGGCCGGTGCCCGCAAATATCCCGAGCCGCCCTTCCCCGAGCAGCACCAGCCGAAGCCGGGGCATGAATGGGCGATCGAGCCGGCGCCGCTTTACGATGCGCCATTTTATATCGGATCGAAAAAGCTCGACGGCAAAGTGGCCGTCATTACCGGCGGCGACTCAGGCATCGGCCGTGCGGTGGCCGTGCTCTATGCGCGTGAAGGCGCCGATGTGGCGATCATCTATCTCTCGGAGGATAGGGACGCCAAAGATACCAAAAGGGCCGTCGAAGCGGAAGGCCGGCGCTGCATCCTGATCAAGGCGGATGTCAGCGAACGCGACCACTGCCACAACGCGGTGGCTGAGATCGTGCAGGAGTTTGGGCGGATCGACGTGCTGGTCAACAACGCCGCTTTCCAGATCCACTCCAGCGATTTCAGCGAGCTGACCGAGGAGCATTTCGACACGACACTGAAGACCAACCTCTACGGCTATTTCCACATGGCGCAGGAGGCCGTGCCGCACATGAAACCCGGTTCGGCGATCATCAATACCGGTTCAGTGACCGGCATCGAGGGCTCGAAGCAACTGGTCGATTACTCCATGACCAAGGGCGGCATTCATGCCTTCACCCGCGCGCTCTCGGGCAACCTTGTCGAGAAGGGCATAAGGGTCAACGCCGTGGCGCCAGGCCCGGTTTGGACGCCGCTCAACCCCTCGGACAAGGAAGCCGGCGATGTTTCGAAATTTGGCGCCGACACGCCGATGAAACGGCCGGCCCAGCCGGAGGAGATCGCGCCGGCCTACGTGTTCCTCGCCTCGCCTCACTGCTCGAGCTACATCACCGGCGAGATATTGCCGATCATCGGCGGCTACTGACGACATGTATTTCATAGCCCTGGCCACTGACTATGACGGCACGCTGGCGCATGAAGGGGTCGTTGCCGAGAAGACGCTTGCGGCGCTTGAGCGCTTCAAGAAGAGCGGCCGCAAGCTCATTCTCGTCACCGGGCGCGAGCTGCCCGACCTGAAACGCGTCTTTCCCGAAGTCGCGATCTTCGACAAGGTCGTCGCGGAAAATGGCGCGCTGATCTACACGCCGGCCAGCGAGGAGGAGCGGGCGATATCTTCGCCGCCCGCGCCCGAGTTCATCGCCAAACTCAGGAAACGCGGTGTCAAACCGCTTTCGGTCGGACGCTCTATCGTCGCAACCTGGGAACCGCATCAGGCTACCGCGCTCGAGGTCATCAAGAAATTGGGGCTGGAGCTGGAAATCATCTTCAACAAGGGCGCGGTTATGATCCTGCCCAGCGGCATCAACAAGGCGACCGGGCTGACAGCCGCGCTTCAGGACCTCAGATTGTCGCCGCACAACGTCGTCGGTGTCGGCGACGCCGAAAACGACCACGCCTTCCTCCGCGCTTGCGGCCTCAGCATCGCCGTCGACAACGCACTGGCGGCGGTCAAGGATACTGCGGATCTCGTGACACGCGGCGCGCGCGGAAAGGGCGTCGAGGAGCTGATCGACAAACTTGTCGAGCGCGATCGCGAGCTTGTTCCGAGCCGCGACGGCATTCTGCTTGGCTCGGATGACGGCAAGGAGGTGCATCTGTCGCCAACCGATACGGTGCTGATCGCCGGCAGTTCGGGTATCGGCAAATCGACCTTGGCGACCGCACTGACGGAGCGCTTCGTCGAGAGAAAGTTCCAGTTCTGCATCTTCGATCCGGAAGGCGACTATGACGGCCTCGAAGGCGCCGTCCGGCTGGGCGACGGCTCGAATGCGCCGACGAAGACGGAGCTGCTCGATCTCCTGGAGAAGCCGGACAACAACCTGGTCGTCAACGGCCTGGCGCTGCGCGTCAACGAGCGGCCGGACTTCTTTGCCGACCTGCTGCCGGGCCTTGGCAGCGTTCGCTTCCGCACGGCACGACCACACTGGCTGATCATAGACGAGGCGCATCACCTCTTGCCGAAGCGGCGCGACGACACGCCAATGGTGCTGGCCATGGAATTGCCGGGCACGATCCTGATCACGGTTCATCCGGACGCGATCTCAACCGAGGCATTGCGGCTGGTCACCGCCGTCATCGCACTCGGCCCCAAGGCGAAAAAGGTCATCAAGACGTTCTGTCACGAGACCGGCACCGAACCGCCAAAGGACAAGGACCTGAACTCTCCAAAAGACGAGCGCGTGCTGTTCTGGCGGCCGCAGGCGCGCAAGAAACCTGCCATGGTCGAGCCGATCGAACCGCGACAGTCGCTCAAGCGCCACAGCCGCAAATATGCCGAGGGCCAGCTCGACGAGAAGGGCAGCTTCTATTTCCGCGGCCCCGACAATGCGATGAACCTCCGCGCCCATAATCTGATGATTTTCGCCCAGATCGCCGAGGGCATCGACGACAAGACCTGGGAACATCATTTGCGCGCCGGCGACTATTCCGAATGGTTTCGCCACCAGATCAGGGACAAGGAACTGGCGCGCGAAACCGCCGAAGCGGAGAAGGACGGCACACTTTCGGCGCAGGAGAGCCGCAACCACGTCCTCGACGCCGTGCGCCGCCGCTATACCGCGCCCGCGACCGCGCCGAAGGAATAGGTGCAAACAGCGCCCAGCCGGTCCCAAGCCGGCTGGGTTCACCTCGTGGTCGATCTCCGTCCCGAGCCGGCAGAAGACTGAGTCCCAGCCGGTTCCAATCGTCGATGGTCCACCGTGGAACCTCATCCGCCAAACGAGATTGTCTTCTATCGGGCGCCAGATCCATTCAATGCTGAATAATTGCCCGGAAGGAGACGATGGATGAGCAACGACCGGGACAAGAATGGTCCTGTCTTTTCGGCGGAGCAGGCGCGGCAGGGCGAGATCATCCTGCGGACGCGAGCGCGCCGGATCATTTTCATCGCCGGCCTGGTGGGTCTCGTCTTGCTGGCATTGCTGGTGTGGTGGATTTGAATTCCTGACGGCTGGAGCGAAATCATGAAATCACAGCTTGTTGCCGAAAGCGCCGGACAGAGAACGTTCGTCGTTGTGCTTGATCCCGGCGAAGAGGCGTTTGCGCAGCTGACGTCGTTTGCGGTCGACCGTGGCGTCGGCAGTGCGTCGCTGACCGCGCTCGGCGCTTTCGAAAGGGCAACCGTCGGCTGGTTCGACCCTGGAGAAAGGACCTACCGGAAAATCCCCGTCCAGGAACAGTGCGAAGTGCTGAGCGCGATCGGCGATGTTGCCATCGGCGACGACGGCAGGCCCAGCTTGCACGTCCACGCAGTCCTTGGATTGAGTGATGGCACCACGAGGGGCGGTCATCTGCTGGACGGCATCGTGCGGCCGACGCTCGAGGTCACATTGGTGGAGACGCCTGGCCATCTGCGCCGCAGGCACCGCCCCGAACTCGGTGTCGCCTTGATCGAGCTGGAGGCTTGATCCCGACCCGATCACTTCGTTGATTTGACTGCGGCTGTCTCGGGGGCGCCTTCCCAACCGAAGACGCTACGGCCGCCGAGCAGATGCGATTGCTCGAACTCCCCGGCGACGATTTCCTTCAGGCTTGGACCGGTGACATAGCGCTCGACCTGCCGCGACTGGTCGTCCAGCCGCCGCAACGCACCGATCTCTTCCTCACGGCCGAGCCTGGCCTTCTGGACAGCCGACTTCAGCACGCCGATCGTCTCGTCATAGACCTTCAGCGGCACGGGGAACGGGTGCCTGTCCTTGCCGCCATGCGCCAGCGAGAAACGCCCTGGATCGGAAAAACGGCACGGCGCGCCATGCATGACTTCGGCGACCAGCGCCAGCGCCCGCACCGTGCGCGCGCCGACATTGGGCACCAGGAGAAGCCCGGCGAAATCTTTCGGGCCGCGCTCGGCCGCCGCCGCGATGTTGCCGTGCAGGCGGCGCATGACGACATCGCTTTCACGTACATCGTGGTGCGCCGGCATCACCAGATGCGGCAGCAGCTTCTGTGCCGGCTCCGGCGCTGGCGCCGAACCCCGCTCCAAAGCGGCAAGCTCCCTCACGATGCGATCCGGTCCAAGGTCGTGCAGAAGGTCCAGTTGTCCCTGGCGCGACGCTTCGGCGCGGCGGTCGGTCAGGTTGACGATCTCGCCCTGGTTGGCGCCCTCGATGGCAGCATGCGGCTGGTCGACAAAGCTCTTCAGGCCCTCGGACAGCCAGTGATAGCGGCGCGCCACCTTGCTGTCGCCGTTCATGCCTTGCTGCACCACCACCCACTTGCCGTCATCGGTGACGATAAAGCCGTGCAGATAGAGATCGAAACCGTCCTGGACTGCGGCGCTGTCCACCTTGGCGACAAGCCGGCTGGCAGTCGCCAGGCCTTCCCCGTCGAGGCCGACACGTTCGCCGATCAAGGCAAGCTCGTGCGGGGTCTTGCGCGAATGCGCGCCGCGGCCGCCGCAAACGTGAATGCCGAGCTCGCCGGAAAGCGGCGACAGGCCGCGCTTCAACGCACCGACGACGCTGGTGGTGATGCCGGAAGAGTGCCAGTCCATCCCCATCACGGCGCCAAAGGACTGGAACCAGAACGGATGCGCCAGCCGGCGCAGCAATTCATCGCGGCCGTAATGGTGGATGATCGCCTCGCACATGACCGCGCCAAGCCGCGTCATGCGGTCGCCGAGCCATTTCGGCACGCGTCCGCCGTGAAGTGGAAGATCAGCACTTCCCGATCGCTGTGCCACGCTCTTTTGCTTGCTCCTCGAGTCCTGCCTCCACAGATAGGTATCCAAAGCGCCGCGAAGAAGCGATGGCCTGATTCAGGCCGCGATCATTGCCAGCCGCTAGAGTAATTCCAGGAAAAGTGTGAAACGGTTTTCCGTCCGGGATTGCGCAGAAACAAAGAGATAGAGCGGTTCGGCGTTTCCGTGAAACGATGAGCCGCTCTAGCGGGCAGGCTCGCTGAGGAGATCAAACTTTTGGATCTCGCAATGCTCGCCCACCGATGCCAGCAGATCCACTGGCGGTGCGCCAGTGTCGGGCCGCCTCCAACTGATCTCGAACGAGAACACAGGGTCCTTGAGATCTGGGCGCCTCTCTATTGCGACGAGGCGTGCCTGGTAGCCAAGCGGCCCGATGAGCGCATCGAGCTCATGTCGAGCCGCGGCCTTCCACGTCAGTGCCAACTGGGCATGGTGTTCGCGCGACATTCGAAGGTCCACCCATTTCAGGACCAGCAAAGTGGCCAGCGTCAGCGCCGTGCCGGCCGCGCCCAAGCCGTATTGGCCACCACCGAAAGCCAATCCGATCGCCGTCATCACCCACAACGTGGCCGCCGTGGTGACCCCGCTGACAAGATTGCCGCGGCGAAGAATGGCGCCACCGCCGATAAAGCCGACGCCGGTCAACACGCCCAGCGGAAAGCGCAAGACGTCCATCGATGCAAACGAATCCGGGTGCTTGCCAACGGTCTCGAGCAGAATACTGGCCTGGATCATTGTGATGGCGGCAGCCAATCCGACCAGCACGGTGGTGCGTAGCCCCGCCGCGTGCCCGCGCGCCTCGCGGTTGAGACCTATCAACAGGCCGGCGAGCGCGGTCAGAAGCAGTCGTGCCGCGATGTCCTGCCAGACCGGAACAACGAGGAGCATCGCGGTCACCCGTCAGGCCAAGCGCTGCTGGCCAGGAATAGCGCCAGGGTCAAAGTGAACAAGGGCAAGAGCGTCTTCATCGCAAATTCTTTTCGTCGATAAGCAACAAACGACGCGCTTGGATTTTGGTTGCGCCGCCGACGATTCACCCCGGCGACGGGCAGCGGCGGAACAAAACCTTCGGCCTGTGGGTTGGTGGGTTCACGCCAACGAAGGATTTGCAGTCATGGTCCGCTTGCTGCTTGCCGGAGCCGTCGCTTATCTGGCCTATCGCATCACCAAGGAGATCAGTGGGTCCGACGAGGCCGATCCGCGGTCGCCTTCACCCGACCAAACCGGCCGCAAGGTGCCGAGGCGGGAAAGCGGGGCGCAGGGGAATGGCCGACGGCGGTAGCGAATGCCTCAGCGGCGGCGCGGACCAGCCATGACCGCATTTCCGTTGCCGCTCGACCTTCGTCCGATGGAAGCCAAGGCCGCCGATGCAATTCCTGGCGGTGACGGGCTTTGGCAGTACGAACCGAAATGGGACGGGTTTCGCTGCCTCGTGTTCAAGGGCGACGATGCCGTCGATCTGCGTGCAAAATCGGGCAAGCCGCTTGGCCGCTATTTTCCCGAACTGGTCGCGGTGCTGCGCGATGTGAGGTCGCGACGGTTTGTTGCCGACGGCGAGATCGTCATCGAGGTCGACGGATCGTCGTCATTCGAGGCCCTGCAAATGCGCCTTCATCCAGCCGAAAGCAGGATCCGCAAGTTGAGCCTGGAGACGCCTGCCATGCTGGTCCTGTTCGACATGCTGGCCGAACCCGGCGGCAGGATCATCACCGAAGAGCCTCTCACCACCAGGAGGCAGGCGATTGAGACCTTTGTCGCGTCGGCGGCACGGCCCGAACTGCACCTGTCCAAATATACGCACGACGCCGCCACCGCCGAGCGCTGGCTGCAGGGCGCCGGCCACGGCTCGACCGACGGTGTCGTTGCAAAACTGATCGCCGGGCCATACCGGCCCGGCGAGCGCGCCATGGTCAAGGTCAAGCGGCTGAGCACTGCGGATTGCGTGGTCGGCGGCTTTCGCTATCTCGCCGGCAGCAACGAAGTCGGATCCCTGCTGCTCGGCCTCTACAACAACGAAGGCAGGCTCGACCATGTCGGGTTCACCTCGACCATCGGCAAGGACGACAGGGCGGCGCTGACCAGACGGCTGGAAAAACTGCGGGCCAAACCGGGTTTCACCGGCAAGGCGCCGGGCGGACCAAGCCGCTGGAGCACGGAGCGCAGCGGACAATGGGAACCGATAAAGCCTGAACTGGTGGTCGAGGTTCGTTTCGACCATGTGACAGGCGACCGGTTCCGGCATGGAACCAAGCTGTTGCGCTGGCGGCCGGACAAGCCGCCCCGGCAGTGTACGTTCGAGCAGATCGAGTAGGTCCGTCCCGAGGCTCCGCTTCAAGGCGCTCTTGGTGTCCCGTCCTGCCGCCGACCACGGAACCAATGCAGAATTCGCTGGTTCGCCGCACTAGCCGAGCCTCGCAATCCATTGCCGAGGCTCGGAGGCGATCTGGTAGATCAAGCGGCTTCTTGCATTGCGCGTTCGTTGACACCGCTTTCGCCGAGCTTGGAAAGCGCTTCGTCGGTCGCGACCTCTTCCTTGAGAGTTGCCCTGAGCAGTTCGACAACGTCGCTCTTGCCAAGTTCTTCCGCCCACGCGATCAAAGTGCCGTAGCGAGCGATCTCGTAATGTTCGACAGCTTGCGCCGCACCGACAAGTCCGGCGTCGAGCGCGGGAGCACCGTTATACTCCTCGAGCATTTCCGAGCCCTCTTCGATGATTCCGTCAATCGCCGGACAGGTTTTGCTGCGAGCCGGCTTGCCGAATTTCTCGAACACCTCTTCCAGGCGGTCGACATGTCCTTCGGTTTCCATGCGGTGTTTCTCGAAGGCGGCGGTCACTTCTTCCGACTCTGCGCCCTTGGCCATTTTAGGCAGCGCTTTCAGTATCTTCTTCTCGGCGTAGTAGAGGTCTTTGAGCCCGTCGAGGAACAGATCCTCAAGGCCCTTGCTTGCCGCCTTCGCGGCCTTTTTCGTAGTCGCCATGATCCTCTCCCGAAGGTTGGTGGCCGCCTCTCAAAATAGAGGCGTCCGATAACCCACCGACGGGAAACAAGTTCCCTGACGGTCCGGGAGCTTTGAAAATTTTTCCGACCCGCCGTGTAGTGTCGCAAGGGGCCTCGACCTGCGGCAGCAATCGGCCAGGAAAGCGCCGTCAGCGCTCGCCGATATGCTCGACCAGGCGGGTGTATTCGGCCTCGGCCAGGCCGTAGCCGCCATCCGCCAGTGCGACGAGACCATCGCGATCGCGAATGATAATTTCGCCGCGGCGGGACCGGATGAGCCCTCGCCCCTCAAGCAGCTGCAACGCGACCGTAACGCCCGGGCGCCTTACGCCAAGCATGATCGACAGGAATTCGTGAGTGATCGTCAACCGGCCGCCGTCCACCCGATCGTCACACATGAGCAGCCAGCGCGCCAGCCGGTCTTCAAGTTTCGATCGCGCGTTGACCAGCGCGGTATAGCCAGTCTGGACATGCAGATATTGCACGTAGCGCAGCAAGAACAGCCGCAGCGTCGGGCTTTGCGTCAGCGCCGACTTGAACGGCTCGGCGTCAATCCTGGCGGCTTCTCCCGCCAGCTGCACATAGCAATCATGGACCGTACGGTCGTCGCCCATTATCAGGGCCGAGCCGGTCATACCTTCCAAGCCGACAAGGCCAACTTCCGCATCGCTGCCGTTCGGCATTTTCGCAACCACCGAACCGATGCCGTCCTCGAGGAAATAAATGGCCTCGATCGGCGATCCGGACACTTCGAGCGATTGCCGTAACTCCAGCGAACAGCGCTCGATGTGCGGCTCGAGAGATGCGAAATCGCCGGCGCTCATCCGGCGCAACAGCTTGTTTTTGTATAGATTTTTATTGGAAATTGCTGGATCAGACATAGCTAGCCCCAAAACAGGGCAAGAGCTTTTTTATCTCCCAGCCGTCCGCGCCCGGTATAACCTGCGGACGATAACGCTCATATAAGCACTGAAAGGTATGGAGCCTACTAAATAAAAAAATGAATCGATGCACGGCAGTTTCTCCTGCCGCTTGCCTACGAAAACATCCGACTGAAAGTTAGAGTTGGAAACGTACCAAAGACAGTTTGGTACGAAAACGACAATTGAGATCATCCGGGCGCGAAAGAGCCCGTCGCGAGGGATGCAACGGGCTCCATTCGGGCGTCGTGGGCTACGCCCAGTGATCCAAATGAGGGGTGGGTTGGATCGCAGCAACAATGCAGGTGGAAGGCAGTCGTTCCCAAACTGTCTGCTTGGTAATTTCCGTACATTGAGTTTGGAAGAGAGCGGCGCTAATTGAATTGGAGTCGTCCACACAGACATGGCGAGTGGACGCTTGAAAGACGCTTCGCGCTTTCGCCCTTTTCAAGGGAGGATGGCATGTCGATGCAAGGTGCAGCAACTCCAGCCGAACTGAGCGTGCTGAAAAAAGCGCTCGACGACTGCTGCCGCGAGTTGGGTGTTGCGGACGACAGTCCTGTCCGCGAGCGGTTGGCCGCCCGTATCATGTCGCTGTTCAACGAGGGTGTGCTCAGCGCCGATCTGAAAGAAGCGCTGGCCGCCGATCGCCAACACTAAGCTGCTGCTATGGTGGTATCCTCGGTGCCGAAAGGTTCGGCACCGGAGCGCCTTTTTTAGCCAGGGTCCTGGTTGGCAAAGGATCTTGGAAATCTTGTCTTTTCACGACAAAACGCCCGGCGCTTATTACCAAGCGGCAGGCGTTTTTGTCGCGAGCGTGAAACTAAAGCGCGTCGCGTTTGACCGGCCCTCATGCGATGGCATTAGGTTCCTGTTTTATGCATGTCGTTATCACAAAACCGCTGCACACCCTGGGGTCAAGCCCGAGGGCATGCTTTTGCGCGACATGCATCAAATGCGCCCAAGCAGGACCAGGATGATGACGATAAGCAGCACCAGGCCGAGGCCGCCACCACCGTAATAGCCCGTTCCATAGAACGGTCCGCCGCCCAAGCCGCTGAAGCCGCCAAGCAAGGCAAGGACCAAGATGATGATAAGAATGGTTCCAAGGCCCATGATGTCTGCTCTCCTTGTTTGCGCTGCCGCCATTCGCATCAGCGCGTCGCATTGTACAAAGGTATGAACGTACAAAGGTATGAACTCGCAAAGAGCATTCCTGTTCCGGCGGGCGGTAAGGCGTACGCTCATGCGGCGAGCAAAATGCCGGGCTGTGCCGTTAGAAAAGTCCATAGATGCGTGCCCGCGGAGAATGGCATGCCGGCCACCTTGAACACCTGAGAACATGCTGAATTTCATAGGAAATTTGTCGGAACCTTCGCCCGCCCGAACGGTTGTTTTCGTAGTCGCAACGCGACGACCCTCGTAAAAAGGAGAAGCATCATGCTCACGAAAATTCTCGCAGCTTCGGCGCTTACGATCGGTCTGGCCACGTCAGCGATGGCCCAGAACGTCGGCGACCCCTCCGGAGCCGCTGCCGACGGTAGCGGGCGGACGGTCGTAGTCCCGGATAATGGCGGCCCTGACACCGGCACGGATTCGACCATCACCAACAGCATTCGCGATTTCTCAACGACGAATTCGAATGCCGACCGGAATTGCCCGCTGGGCCCGCAGGGGGCTCTGCCCGATGCGACCGGCAAGGCTCCGGGCACGATGGCGCCGACGGTGAACGACAACCACTGCGGCAAGTAAGCGCCCGGTCATCACAGCCTGACGAGGCCGCGGAGCATAGGCTCCGCGGCCGGCTGGTTTTGCCGTAAAATCAGCCTAACGGCCGCGGTGGTCGAAGCTGACCGCGATATCCCGACCGTCCAGCGCCCGAACGATGAAGCCAACCAGCTCCTCGTCGGTTTGTGGGAACCAGGGAAAGCGTTTGCGCAAATCGGCTATGACGACGGTGGTCGAGAGAATATCGCCCGAATGATAGTCGGCCATGACGGTATGGACCGCTTTGTCGGTATCAATACCGATTCCAAGCGGCGACTTGATCTGCCCCACGGAAGCCTCCACCCATCTCTCCCAGCCAACGATAGCAAGACTGCGGCAAAGCGAAAGAGCTTGTACGATTCCGTACGATCTCGCGGCTTGCGTTGCACTTTGCAGGACGCAGCCGGCGTCTTTTGTTTTGCGTTTCCAAACCATTATTTGGCGTCGCGGCGGCTCTGGCCGCCGCGACCAGGCAACCTCGCCGCAGCTTCCGCGTTGAGCCATCGGAGGGACACCAGCCTCGGAGAACCCCCATGAAAACCCTTCTATCCATCACTGCGGCAGCGCTGATGGCCGGCGCGCCTTTGGCTGCTTTTGCTCAATCGGCGACGCTGACGCCTCTAACGACCGACACCATGAGCAAGGTTGACACCGCGACGTTCGTCAAGACCGTGCCCATCGCCAATACATTCGAAATCGAATCGAGCCGACTTGCGCAGACGCAGGCGACTGCCGACGACGTGAAGGCATTCGCGGCGCAAATGGTCACGGACCACACCAAGGCCGGGGAGGACTTCAAGGCGGCGCTCAGCAGGGGTCAGACGACTTCGGCCACCGCGCCAGCCGGCCCGTCGCTGGACACCAAGCACCAGGCGCTGCTCGACCAACTCAAGGAGGCCAGCGGTGACAGCTTCCAATCGAAATATATCGACATGCAGACCCAGGCGCATAAGGAAGCGGTGGCGCTGTTTTCCGCTTACGCAAATTCCGGCGACGATCCGGCGATGAAGGAGTTTGCCAAGAAGACGCTGCCGGTGCTGCAAATGCACGAACGTCATGTCAAGGACCTCGCTGCCGCGCATCAATGAGAGCGAGGAGTGCCTTTTGCAAACGAAAGGCCGCCCCACACACGGCCTGTGCGAAGCGGCTGTCGTCCGGCCACACGGCCGGGAACAAAGCACCGAGAGTGCCGTTATTTATCCGGCTAGTTCGGGGAGGATCCAATGGAAGGCGGCATTCGCGAGGCCTCAAGGATAGTAGCGCCGGCTTTCGGCGCCGTCCTTGTCGCCGCTGTCACAGGCTGAAATCGCTTTCCGAACGGGACAGGCTGCCTTCATGCGCTACGGCGAGATATTTGCAAATGTTACGGCACTCATGTTGCTGGCCTTGATGATTGGCGGCGTCTTCGTCCTGTTTGGAGAACCGCTGTGGCCGCGGCACTATGCGAGAATGGTGCTGGTTACGGATATCGATGCCATGACCACCGCGTCAGTCCGAACAAGCTGCGTGCCCAGTCCCTGCCTGCCCGACACCATGGATCACACCGTGCTCACTCCTCGCCCCGAGGACGGACCTTGATTTGCGATTTGCAGCAGACGCGGAGCGAGGAGATGCGGAAAGGCCCGCCACGCGACCTGCGCGACGGACCCTTGGTTCAATCAAACCGTCTGGCCACAACTAAGTCAGGATAATCACGATCTTGTAGGTATTCGGGTCGACGATGACGATCCGGCCATCGGCGAGCACGAAATACTCATAGCCTTCGTAAGCCGGAACGATCTTGACGATGCGCGCCGGCAGACGATGCAGCCGGACTTTCTTCCGCGGAACCTCGATGCCGACAGAGATTTCGAAATCGACGCTGGAAACGGGTTGGACGTTCGTCTCCTTGATGACCTGAGTGATCTCCGTCTTCTGTTCAACGGTCACATTGCTGATGGAAGCGGTCGAACTCTGGTCTTGCGTCTGCGTCGAGGCATTGCCCTGAGTCTGCTCGGTGGTCGTGGTCCCAGTCTTGCCCTGAGCCTGCTCCTCGGTCTTCATTTTCGTGTTGCCTTGGGCCTGCTCGGTAGTGGTGGTTCCGACCTTGCCTTGGGCTTGCTCGTCGGTCTTCATCTTGGTGTTGCCCGTGGCCTGCTGGTCGGTCGTGGCGCCGGCCTTGCCCTGGGCCTGCTCTTCGGTCTTCAGCTTCTTGTTGCCCTGCGCCTGTTGATCAGTCGTAGCGCCGGCCTTGCCCTGGGCCTGCTCGTCGGTCTTCAGCTTCGGTTTGCCCTGCGCCTGTTGATCAGTCGCAGCGCCGGCCTTGCCCTGAGCCTGCTCGTCCATCTTGGCGCCATTCTGGCAATTGGCAGTGCCGGCTGCACAATTGGCGCCGGACTGGTCGTCGGTCGACTGCTGCGACTGGGCAAGTGCAGCTCCGCAGCTGACGCCAATTGCCAGCATGCTGGTGATCAGAACGCCTTTCATACGAGATCTCCTTGGAAAATGCGTCCCTTCACCGCGTAAAACTGCGGCTAAAAAATTTTGTTCCAAACCAATGGAGCGAAACGGCAAGCGATCCGAGTGGCGGAACAAGCTCCACCTGATGACGTTACCGGCCTATAGCGACCCCGCTGCGAACGGCATGACGCGGCGCAGCGCAGAGGTGGCTCACGACGAAAGGAGACGATCATGAGAATGCATCTTTCGGCAGCCGCGGCTGGGTTCTTGCTGCTTGCGGGTATTGGCGCCGCTGCCGCTCAGGACGTGGTCATCGAACCGCAGCAGGAGACGATCGTACGCGAGTATGTGAAAAAGCAGCCTCTGGCGTCCGTCCAGCTTCCCGGCGTGGAGCTCAATGTCGGCTCGACCCTGCCCGATACCGTCGAGCTTCATGAGGTTCCCGACGTCAAATACCGCTATGTCGTCGTCGACCATCGGACCGTCCTGGTCGATCCTGGCACGCGCAGGATTGTAAAGGTCATCGAGTGAGCAAGCGCGTCGCTTTGAAGGGACATGCGGCGCGTCCAGCATTGTCGACATCCCAAACTGCTGCCCGTGTTGGGCATTCGGACGCAGAAAGGCCCGCCGTTTCGAAGCACGGCGGGCCTCGTGGCGGAGACGACGTCCGGACAATTTCTGAACCAGCATTGGCTTAGAACGCATGATCCGAGCACGCCCTGTGCTCGCCAGGCCCGAAACTTTGAGAGAATATTCCTGGCTTCGCATTTCGCGGGAAATACGGTGCTTTGATCCGACGGTCAGCATTCCCGATGATGCCGGCAAGGCTTGGCACTCCGCCTGGCCGCAACGACTTCAGAACCGACGGGATAGATCATGTCTGGGAACACCGACACTTTGCTCTCATTTCTCTCCGCAAGTATAAACCGGCGCGCCGGTCTGGCTGTACTTTTCGCGTCGGCGGTTGCGATTGTCGGCCTTCCTGCGCCGTCGTTCGCCGAAGACAAGACGGCGGTCAAGGTCGGCATCATGAGCGGCGAGGACGAGGACGTCTGGCGCGTCGTCACCGCCCAGGCGGCGGAGAGGGGGCTGACGATCGAGACCGTGGTGTTCAACGACTACACCCAGCCGAATGAAGCACTCGAGCGTGGCGAAATCGACGCCAACGCCTTCCAGCACAAGCCCTATCTCGACAACCAGATCAAGACGCAGGGCTATCACATCGTCCCGGTCGGCTATACCGGCGTCTGGCCGATCGGCCTCTATTCCAAGAAGTACGCGAAGATTGCCGACCTGCCCGAAGGCGCCGTCATTGGCGTGCCGAACGACCCGTCCAATGAGGGCCGCGCCCTGCGCGTTCTGCAGAGCGAAGGTCTGATCACGCTCAGGGAAGGCACCGGCATTCTGGCTACGACCACCGACATCGCCGAAAACCCGAAGAAATTGGTCGTCAAGGAGCTGGACGCAGGCATTGTCGGGCGCTCGGTGGAAGACCTCGACGGGGCCGTGGTCAACACGGATTGGGCGCTTAAAAGCGGCCTCACACCGGAGAACCGCATCGCCCAGGAGGCGGTGGCCGACAATCCCTACCGCAACTTCATCGCGGTCAAGGCCGGCAATGAAAACCAGCCCTGGGTAAAGACCTTGGTCGCCTCCTACCAGAACGAAAAAGTGAAGGCCGAATTCGACCGGGTCTACAAGGGAACCGGCATCAGCGCTTATTGATACCGAGCTCCACTTGGCGCTGAAGCCCGGCATGATAAAGCGGTCCGCGCTCCAACGCGGACCGCGATCGCGTTTGCGGCACCAATACAGGAACTTTCATGAACCAGCATTTCGCCTCGGTCACCGAAATCATGCATCCCATCGGCAGCCGTTCCGCCGGACCGGACGATGTCGTGCGCCTCATCGAGCTGAAGCGCCGCTTCGGCGCGACAGCGGCGCTGGACGGCGTATCGCTCAGCGTGCGCCAGGGCGAGATCCTCGGCATCATCGGCCGCAGCGGCGCCGGCAAGTCGACGCTGATACGCTGCCTGAACGGCCTGGAGCGGCCGGATTCAGGACAGGTCTTCATCGAAGGCCGCGACATCAGCCGGCTCGGCGAGCGCGAATTGCAGCCGCTGCGCCGGCGCATCGGCATGATCTTCCAGCATTTCAACCTGCTGTCCGCCAAGACGGTCGAAGTCAATGTAGCGCTGCCTCTCAAGATCGAAGGCCGGCCCAGGGCCGAGCGCCTGGCGCGCGCTGCCGAGCTGCTCGAGCTCGTCGGCCTGTCGGAGAAGGCGAAAGCCTATCCGGCGTCGCTTTCGGGCGGGCAGAAGCAGCGCGTCGGCATTGCCCGGGCGCTTGCGGCGCGCCCGGCGCTGCTGCTGTCGGACGAAGCGACCTCGGCGTTGGACCCGGAGACGACGCGCTCCATCCTTGCCTTGCTCAGAGACATCAACCGGCAGCTCGGCCTGACCATCCTGCTCATCACCCATGAAATGGAGGTGATCCGTTCGATCGCCGACCGGGTCGCGGTGATCGATGCCGGACGAATCGTCGAGCAAGGGCCGGTGTGGTCGGTGTTTGCCGATCCGAAGTCGGCGATCACGCAAAGCCTGCTCGGCGGCATCAGGCCGCAATTGCCGGCGGAGATCGCAAGCCGGCTAACGCAGAACGCCGGCGTGGAGGCGATCCTCAGGATCGACGTGGCGGGTGAGGCCGCGCGAAGCCCGCTTTTGTCCGATCTTGCCTCGGCAGTTCCCGGCTGGTTCCGCCTCGTGCATGGCGGCATCGATCACGTCCAGCAGCAGCCCGTCGGGACACTGTTCGTGGCGGTCGCCGGCAGCAATGAAGATCACCTGGCAGAGGTGATCGCGTTCTTGAAAGCCCGCAATGCGCGGGTGGAGGTGCTTGGCCATGTCGCCAATTCTGTTTGAACTCCTGCTTCGATCCATCTGGGAAACGATCCTGATGACGGCCGCCTCCGGCCTCATCTCGCTGATTTTCGGGCTGCCGCTCGGTCTGGCGCTGGTCGCCACCGACCGCGGCGGCATCGCCGAAAACCTGTGGGTGAACCGCGCGCTTGGCGCTGTCATCAACGGCTTCCGCTCGGTGCCTTTCATCATCCTGCTGGTTGCGCTGATCCCGGTGACGCGGCTGATCGTCGGCACCTCGATCGGCACCTGGGCAGCGATTGTGCCGCTGTCGATCGCGGCGACGCCCTACTACGCCCGGATCGCCGAAGTGTCGCTGCGCGAGGTCGACCACGGGCTGATCGAAGCGGCGCGCGCCATGGGCGGCAACCGCTGGATGATCATTCGCGAGGTGCTGGTGCCGGAAGCGTTGCCCGGCATCGTCGCCGGCTTCACGGTGACGCTGGTGACGCTTATCGGCGCCTCGGCCATGGCCGGCGCCATCGGCGCCGGCGGGCTCGGCGACCTCGCCATCCGCTACGGCTACCAGCGCTTCGAGACGTCCGTCATGATCGCCGTTGTCCTTGTGTTGATCATCCTGGTCTGCGGCATCCAGTGGGCCGGCGACCGGCTGGTCGCGAGGCTGGATCACAGGGCATGACCGGCGAAACGCGGTCAATCAATGCCTTTGATTTCCGGGAAAGTTCAAATTGTTCTCGATGGTC
This sequence comes from Mesorhizobium sp. ISC25, assembly GCF_042295465.1. NCBI lineage: Bacteria > Pseudomonadati > Pseudomonadota > Alphaproteobacteria > Hyphomicrobiales > Phyllobacteriaceae > Mesorhizobium > Mesorhizobium sp. ISC25. The sequence goes on from NZ_CP135441.1 coordinate 4,248,280, forward strand.
TCGTTCGCCCAAGCGAGTTTTTCGCGATCGTCTGAGCGCAGGGGAGCCTCGACCGCGACGGTGAACAAGTGCCGGGCGAGGCTTTCGGATAGAAGCCATGTGGTGACCTGTTCGCTGAAGATCACGTGCCCATTGTCGAGTGTCTTGATGTTGCCGGTAATCAAGTCCGCACAGTGCAACATGGCCTCGGGGTAAGGGCTTTCACGCCATGCCGCTAATGCAGCTGCTACATCCATTCCGGCAAGCACCATGCCCTCCAGCCAGGAAACCGCGTTCCCTTCATCGGGATGCAAGGTCATCGCTTTTCGCCAGGCAACCTGAAACAGCGCCTCGACAGCCTGCTGTTCTTCCAACGGCCAATCGCGCCAGGAGGTCCTTTCGAGCTTTGCGGCAATCACATTGGCGTCGAACCCGATCCAAGGTTCGCCTTGGGTGGCAAGTTCAAGCACTCTCGGCAGAAAGTGCCGGTAGTCATCGACGTCGCCGACCGTCCATATGGCCGATCCGGCATAGGCGCCGAGGTTTTCACCGCTGAGCTCCCGAAGCGGACCACTGGATACTCCCCGAAAGATCGATTCCAAATCCTTGTACGGCGAGCCATGCAGGTGGCGAGGCGATGGATAAGACGCGAAAGCGGCATAGACGCGCTCGACCGCATGCGCCAGTTCGGACGAGAGATCAGCCTCCAGGGGATTTGAGTTGGTCATCCGTTGCGACTCCGAACAGGTCTCTGGCTTGCTCTGCCGTATAGTAGCCGAGCTTGACATCCCGAGCGACCAGTTCCGAATCGCGCTGCAGGGGATCGCCATAGCCGCCGCCGCCCGGCGTGCCGACGCGCACGCGGTCGCCTGCCTTCAGTGCGATGTCCTGTTCCTTGGAGAGGTGCGGCGGCACATGTTCCTTGCCGTCGCGGAACACGGTCACCGTGTTGACCGCGCCGTCCTTGCCGCCGAGCGCGCCTTGCGGGCCGAACCGGCCGTGATCCATGACGAAGGAGGCGCGGGCGTCGCCGCGCAGGATTTCCACCTCATAGGCAAGCCCGAAACCGCCGCGATGCTTCCCGGCGCCGCCCGAGCCTTCGCGCAAGGCATAGTGGCGGTAGAGCACCGGGAAGGCCTGCTCCATGATTTCGACCGGCGGCGACTTGGAGATGCCTATGGTCGAGCAGCCATTGGTCAGGCCGTCGTGACCGGCATTGCCGCCATAGCCGCCGCCGGAGATCTGGTACATGACATAATCGCGGCCGCGCGCCGGGTCGTTGCCGCCGAGCGCGAAATTGCCGCTGGAGCCGGCGGGAGCCGCCGTCACCTTGTCCGGCAGCGCCTGCACCATCGCCGCGAACACCGCCTCGGCGATGCGCTGCGAAACCTCGGCCGCGCAGCCCGATACCGGCCGCGGATATTTGGCGTCGAGGAACGTGCCTTCCGGCCGCTTGACGATCAGCGGCTCGAAGGCGCCGGCGCTAATCGGCACGTCGGGGAAAATATGGCGCATGGCGAGATAGACCGAGGACAAGGTAGTCGCCAGCACGCTGTTCATCGGCCCAGCGCAGGGCTCTGACGAGCCCGAGAAGTCGAAGCTGAGCGTATCGCCCTGTTTTTCGACCGCCAGCGCGATAGTCAGCGGCTCGTTCACCACGCCGTCGGAATCAACAAAAGCCTGCGACCGGTAAATGCCGTCGGGAATGGCCGATATGTTGACGCGCATCTGTTCAGCGGCGCGGCGCCGCAATTCGGCGATCGCATCGACAACCGTTTCATCTCCGTAACGATCTAAAATGCCGTTGAGCCGGTCCTGGCCGATCAGCAGTGCCGCCGCTTGCGCGCGGATGTCGCCGATGCGCTGGTCGGCAACCCTGATGTTCGAGCAGATAATGGCGTAGATTTCGCGATCGAGCACGCCCTTCTTGAACAGCTTCACCGGCGGCAGCCGCAAGCCTTCCTGCTCGACCGCCGTTGCCGAGGCGGAGAAGCCGCCCGGCACCGAACCGCCGATGTCGGGCCAGTGGCCGGTGTTCGAAAGCCAGCAGAATATCTTGCCGTCCCGGTAGACCGGCATGGCGAAGCGCACATCCATCAGATGGGTGCCGCCGAGATAGGGATCGTTGACGATGTAGATATCGCCTGGCTCGGGCGGCAGGCAGCGACCGTCGGCGATCATCTCGATCACCGTTTTGGTCGAATACTGCATGACGCCGACGAACACCGGCAGGCCCTGGCTGCCTTGCGCGATGAGCGAACCGTCGAGCGCCGAATAGATACCGTCGGAGCGGTCATTGGCCTCGGCGATAACAGGCGAGAACGCGGCGCGCGAAAACGTCAGGTCCATTTCGTCGCAGACCTGCTGCAGCGCCGCCTGGATGACCGAAAGGGTAATGGCGTCGAGCTTTTCCATCTCAGGCCTCACCGATATTGATGATGATGTTGCCGTCGGCATCCGATCGCGCCCGGTCGCCGGGCTCCAGCACAGTCGTCGCGTCCATCTGTTCGAGGATCGCCGGACCTTCGATTGTTGCGTCGAGCGGCAACTTCTCTCTGCTGTAGACCGGCGTGTCGTACCAGCGCCCGCCATACCAGACCGGCCGGATCTCGCGCCGCGCCTCGTCAAGCGTTTTGGCGCGCCCAGCCGGGTCGATGAGCCGCGACAGGTCAATCGCCGGCCGCATGCCGGTCACCGAGGTGTTGAGGTTGACCAGATTGGCGCGGATTTCCGGCAGCTGGACCTTGAAGCGGGCGAAATAGGCCTTCTCGAACAGTTGCTGCAGGACCTCGCGTGTCACCGCAGACGACGGCAGCGGCACGTTGATGATATGCGTCTGGCCGACAAACTGCATGTCGGCGGAATGCGTGACGCGGATCATTTCCGGCTTCACCGCTTCCTTGCCGATCAGCTCTTCGCCTTCGTTTCGGTGCCGTTCCAATGTCTCGTGGAGTTGGGTTTCATCGAGACTGGCCACCGGCTGGTTGACTGTATTAACGAAATCATGGCGCAGATCGGCGACGACGCAGCCGAGCGCATTGGTAATGCCCGGCCGCGCCGGCACCAGCACCTTGGGCAGGCCGAGCTCGCGCGCCAATGCCGTCGCATGCAGCGGCCCGGCGCCGCCGAAGGCGAACAGCGCGAAATCGCGCGGGTCGTGGCCGCGTGACACCGACACCATGCGGATGGCGCCGGCCATCTTCACGTTGCCGAGCCGCAGCACCGCACCCGCCGCCTCGACGCCGGACAGGCCGGTGGCGCGGCCGATCCTGTCCTCGAATATGCTGGTGACGCGTTCGACGGTGACCGGGTTTTCCACCGCAAGCAGCTTTTTCGGCGCCAGCCGACCGAGCACCAGATTAGCGTCGGTGATGGTCGGCTCCAAGCCGCCGCGTCCGTAGCAGATCGGCCCGGGATTGGCGCCAGCGCTTTCCGGGCCGATCTGGATCAGGCCGGCCGCATCGACGCGGGCGATCGAGCCGCCGCCGGCGCCGACCGTATGCACCGCCACCATCGGCACATGGATCGGCATGGCATATTCGATCTCGATCTCGTTCGACACCGCCGGCTCGGCGTTGCGGATCAGCGCCACATCGGTCGAGGTGCCGCCCATGTCGTAGGTGACCAGGTTTTCGAAGCCGGCGCGCTTGCCGGTATAGGCGGCGGCAATGACTCCGGAGGCGGGGCCGGACATGACGGTCTTGGCCGATTCACGTGTGACAAAGCGGGCCGAGATCATGCCGCCATTGCCGTTCATGATCAGGAAGTCGCGGGCGTAGCCTTTTGACGCCAGCTCCTTGCGCAGCCTTTCGACATAGCGTTCGAGGATCGGTTGCACCGAAGCGTTGACCGAAGCGGTGACGCCGCGCTCGAATTCGCGCGCTTCCGAAAGCAGCGCATGGCCTGTCGTGACGTAGCCGTTCGGCCAAAGCTCCCCTGCGAGCTCGGCGGCGCGCCGCTCATGCGCCGGATTGGCATAGGAATGCAGGAAATGGATGACGAGGGATTCGCAGCCGGCGACGATCAGTTGTGAAATCGCTGCCCGCATCTCGGCCTCGTCGAGCGCGATGCGCACCGCGCCCGAGGCTTCGACCCGCTCCGAAACTTCGAGCCTCAGATTGCGCGGAATGATCGGCACGAAAGTGCCTGTCATGCCATAGGCTTGCGGCCGTGTCCGCCGGCCCAGCTCGATCACGTCGCGAAAGCCCCGCGTTGTGATCATGCCGGTTTTGGCCAGCCGGCGCTCCAGCACCGCGTTGGTTGTGGTCGTCGTGCCGTGCACGATAAGGTCGATGCCGTCGATCGGAAAGCCGGTGGCACCAAGCGCTGCAACGACGCCGAAGGCCTGGTTGTCGACCGTGGTCGGGGTCTTGGCGATATGCACCCGGCCACCGTCGCGGCCGTCGATCAGAAGCAGGTCGGTAAAGGTGCCGCCGACATCGATACCGGCGACGACACTGCCCGCCGAATCCAGAGCTTGCGCCGAAAAATTCTGTTCCATTGTCGAAACCCGAAATGCCCGAACTGCTTACATGCCTCAGTTTGGAAAGCTGTTTTACGGCGGCGTCTTGACGCAAATATCGTTTGTATACTAATAAATTCCGGACACAAGAGCTTACCGCTTCGGAGTGTGCAAACGGCACGCTGGAACCTGACCGGTTCGGGCGCGCAGGTGAAGATTTGGCGCGGGCGCTGAGCTGGCCCAGAAGGTTAGGTTTGATGAACACCACATCCGCGTTCAACACTGCCGGCGCCCGGCCGTTGCAGTTCCCGATACCGGCCAATGTCTATGCCGAAACCGTGGTCTCGGTGAAGCACTATACCGACCGGCTGTTTTCGTTCCGCATCACCCGGCCGCAATCACTGCGCTTCCGCTCCGGCGAGTTCGTCATGATCGGCCTGCCAAATGCCGAGAAGCCGGTGTTCCGCGCCTATTCGATCGCCAGCCCTGCCTGGGACGACGAACTCGAATTTTTCTCGATCAAGGTGCCGGACGGCCCGCTCACTTCGGAGTTGCAGAAGATTGAGGTCGGCGACACCGTCATTATGCGGCAGAAGTCGACCGGCACGCTGGTGGTCGACGCGCTGACGCCGGCCAAGCGCCTGTTCATGATCTCGACCGGTACCGGCATTGCGCCCTTCGCCAGCCTGCTGCGCGATCCCGATACCTATGAGAAGTTCAAGCAGGTTATCCTGACCCATACCTGCCGCGACAATGCCGAGCTTACCTACGGCCAGGAGTTGGTGGCCGCGCTGGAGAACGACCCGCTGATCGGCGAGCTGACTGGTGGCCGCGTCACGCTCTACAATTCAACGACGCGTGAGACCTCCGAGCGAATGGGCCGCATTACCGCGCTGATCGGCTCGGGCAAATTCTACACCGATCTCGGCATCGACAAGCTCAATCCCGAGACCGACCGCATCATGATCTGCGGCTCGATGCATATGCTGAAGGACGTCAAGGAGCTGGCTGAAAGCCTCGGTTTTCAGGAAGGTTCACTGCATCATCCGGCAAGCTTCGTCGTCGAGCGCGCCTTCGTCGGCTAATGCCGCGATGCTTCAATGCCCGATTTCCTAGATTGTGATTTTGACCATATGGTCAAAATCAGCTGTCTTTGCAGCCTTTTTCAGCTATGACCGCTTGAAGGACTCGTGAAGCGCTGCTTCACGGTCTATCATCGGCATAAGTCGCTGAACAAGGGGCAGGAGATGAGCAGCACAATCCGCGAAACCGATCTCGGCACGTCCAAGATCACGCCGCTGCCGGCGCGCACCGCGGCCAATGCGTCGATGCCGCAAGTCCATGGCATTGCTCGCAATCCCGGCATGAGGCTCGATCTCGGCTTCATGGAATCGATGCGCAGCGTCAACCGTTCGGCGCTGGAACGCCGCGTCGCCAGCCTGACCAAACGACGCTCGATCAAGGCCGATAACCAGGCCGCCTGGCTGCTGCGCGCCGTCGCCTGCATGGACCTGACGACGCTGAACTCGAACGACACGGAAGAGCGCGTGCGCCGGCTCTGTGCCAAGGCAGTCAACCCGTTCCGCCGCGACATTGCCGAGGGGCTCGGCATTGCCGGTGAAAAGATCCGTCCGGCGGCGGTCTGCGTCTATCATCCCTTCGTCGCCACTGCCGTCGAGGCGCTGCGCGGCAGCGGCGTCCATGTCGCCGCCGTTTCCACGGCATTCCCGCATGGCCTTGCACCGCTTTCGACACGTCTGCAGGAGATCGAAGCATCGGTCCGGGACGGCGCTGACGAGATCGACGTCGTCATCCCGCGCGGCCTGGTATTCGGGGCGAAATGGCAGGAGCTCTATAACGAGATCGTCTCGATGCGCGCCGCTTGCGGCGAGGCGCATCTGAAGGTGATCCTCGGCACCGGCGACCTCGCCACGCTGCGCAACGTCATGCTCGCCTCGATGGTGGCAATGATGGCGGGTGCGGATTTCATCAAGACCTCGACCGGCAAGGAAAGCGTCAACGCGACGCTGCCAGTCGGCCTTGCCATGGTGCGCGCCATCCGCACCTATTTCGACGAAACCGGCTATCTCATCGGCTTCAAGCCGGCCGGCGGCATTTCCACGGCAAAAGCCTCGCTCGATTGGCTGGTGCTGATGAAGGAAGAGCTGGGCCGGCCGTGGCTGGAGCCGGAGCTGTTCCGCTTCGGAGCATCGAGCCTTTTGACCGACATCGAGCGCCAGCTCGAGCATCATCTGACCGGCCACTACTCGGCCAATCATCGCCACGCGATGGCGTGATTCGGAGCGCTTCATGAACATTCTCGAACGCTATCACGCCATGGATTACGGCCCGGCGCCGGAAGCCCGCAACGAGGCCGATGCCTGGCTGGCGACCCGTGATTTCTCGAAAGCGTTGTTCATCGGCGGCGACTGGAAAGCAGCTGCAAATGGCAAGACCTTCGACACCAGCGATCCCGCCTCCGGCAAATTGCTGGCCAAGGTGTCGGACGCTGGTGCCACCGATATCGACGCGGCGGTTTCGGCCGCCACAAAAGCGCTGCCGAAATGGAGCGCCAGCACCGGCTACAGCCGAGCCAAAGTGCTCTATGCCATCGGCCGCGCCATGCAGCGTCACCAGCGGCTGTTCGCAGTGCTGGAATCGATCGACAACGGCAAGCCGATCCGCGAAAGCCGCGACATTGATGTGCCGCTGGCGATCCGCCATTTCATCCATCATGCCGGCTGGGCGCAGGCGCTGGACAGGGATTTTCCAGGCCAGAAGGGCGTCGGCGTCGTCGGCCAGATCATCCCGTGGAACTTCCCGCTCTTGATGCTGGCCTGGAAGATCGCGCCGGCGCTCGCCGCGGGGTGCACCGTGGTGCTGAAGCCCGCGGAATTCACGCCGCTCACCGCCATCCTCTTTGCCGAGGTCTGTGAACGCGCCGGCGTGCCGAAGGGCGTCGTCAACATCGTCCAGGGCGGGCCGGAGGCGGGCGCGGCCATCGTCAATCATCCCGGCGTCCAGAAGATTGCCTTCACCGGTTCGTCCGAGGTCGGCAAGATCATCCGCAAGGCCACTGCCGGCTCGGGCAAGAAACTGTCGCTGGAGCTTGGCGGCAAGTCGGCCTTTGTCGTTTTCGAGGATGCCGATCTCGACAGCGCCGTCGAAGGTCTCGTCGACGGCATCTGGTTCAACCAGGGCCAGGTGTGCTGTGCCGGCTCGCGCCTTCTGGTGCAGGAAGGCATCGCCGACGCCTTCATCGCCAAGGTCAAGACGCGGATGAGCCGGCTGCGCGTCGGCAGCCCGCTCGACAAGAACACCGATATCGGCCCGCTGGTCGATTTGACCCAGCTCGATCGCGTCAAGGGCCTGATCGCCGAAGGCGCCAAACAGGGCGCGGTCTGCTGGCAGCCCGACTCGGCGCTGCCCGCCTCGGGCTATTACCATCTGCCAACGCTGGCGACAGGTGTTTCGCCGGCTAACATTCTGGCACAGGAAGAGGTGTTCGGGCCGGTGCTCGCCACCATGACCTTCCGCAACACCGAGGAAGCGATCGACCTCGCCAACAACACACGCTATGGCCTGGCCGCTTCGGTGTGGAGCGAGAACATCAATCTTGCCCTGCACGTCGCGCCGCAACTGAAGGCCGGCGTCGTCTGGGTCAATGGCACCAATATGTTCGACGCTGCCTGCGGCTTCGGCGGCTATCGCGAGAGCGGCTTTGGCCGCGAAGGCGGGCGCGAGGGCATGTTCGAATATCTCACGGCAAAGCTGCCCCTCGGCCCGGGCATCAAACCGGTTGTGGCCACCGCTCAGCCCATCGAGCGCCCGGAGGGCGATGCCATCGACCGCACGGCAAAGCTGTTCATCGGCGGCAAGCAGGTCCGGCCGGACGGCAATTATTCCCTTGCCGTCGCCACCGCCAAGGGCAAGCTTGCCGGCGAGGTCGGTCTCGGCAACCGCAAGGATATCCGTGACGCCGTCGCGGCCGCGCGTGCATGCAAGGCCTGGCCGGAGGCGACCGCCTACAACCGCAGCCAGGTGCTCTACTACCTGGCCGAAAACCTTTCCGGCCGCGCCGACGAGTTTGCCGCCCGTTTGATCCAGCTCACCGGCGCGACCGCCAAGGCGGCGCGCGAAGAGGTCGAGCTGTCGATCGAGCGCCTGTTCCTCTATGCCGGCTTGGCCGACAAATTCGAGGGCCGCGTCCATCAGCCGCCGGCCCGCGCCGTCACGCTGGCGCTGCATGAACCGGTCGGCGTCGTCGGAATCGTCGCGCCGGACAATGCGCCTTTGCTCGGCCTGATCTCGCTGGTTGCGCCGGCGCTCGCCATGGGCAACACCGTGGTCGCGGTACCATCCGAAAGATACCCGCTGCTTGCCACCGACCTCTACCAGGTCATCGAATATTCCGACGTTCCGGCCGGCGCCATCAATATCGTCACCGGCCGCAGCGCCGAACTCGCCGGCGTCCTGGCCAAGCATGACGATGTCGACGGGCTCTGGGTGTTCGCCGATGCCGAGACTTGCGCCAAGGCCGAGGCTGAGTCCATCGGCAATCTCAAACGCGTCTGGACCGGCAACGGCCACAGCCTCGACTGGGCGTCGAACGAAGCCGCCGGCGATACCCTGCTGCGCCGTGCGATCGAGGTCAAGAACGTCTGGGTGCCCTACGGCGACTGAGTGTCCCGGAGGGACGTCCGGGCTTGACGGGCCAAAAGATGTTCTTTACCGAGAAAAAACATTTGGCTGGCAGGCGAATATCGAAACAGGCGGGATGGTAGTGCCCGCCTGGCACATTGCGCCCCTGCCTTGTGCCGGTAAAAAGCCGAACGATCACAGACGGGCGAGGAGAAAAGCATGGCGGATCTGACAGGCAAAATCATTGTCGTCACGGCGGCGGCGCAAGGCATCGGCCGGGCAAGTGCGCTGGCTTTCGCCAAGGCAGGCGCCGTCATCCATGCCACCGACATCAACGAGGTGGTGCTCGCCGACCTCGGCAAGACGCCCGGTATCAAGACCCGCAAGCTGGATGTGCTGAACGACGAGGCGGTGAACGCCGCTTTTGCCGAGATCGGCGCCGTCGACGTGCTGTTCAACTGCGCCGGCTTCGTGCATTCCGGCTCGATCCTCGAGATGAAGGACGGCGATCTCGACTTTGCCTATGACCTCAATGTCCGCTCGATGATCCGCACCATCCGCGCCGTGCTGCCCGGCATGCTGGAGCGCGGCGACGGCTCGATCATCAACATGGCATCGCTGGCCAGTTCGACCAAGGGTGTGCCGAACCGCTTCGTCTATGGCCTGACCAAGGCAGCCGTCATCGGCCTGACCAAGTCGGTCGCCGCCGACTATGTCGGCAAGGGCGTACGCTGCAATGCGATCTGCCCGGGTACGGTCGAAAGCCCGTCCCTCCAGGACCGCATGCATGCGCAGGGCGACTACGACGCAGCCCGCGCCGCCTTCATCGCCCGCCAGCCGATGGGCCGCCTCGGCACGCCCGAGGAAATCGCCGACCTCGCCGTCTATCTCGCCGGTGCCACCTATACGTCGGGGCAGGCTTATAATATCGACGGTGGCTGGTCGATCTAAGAGGCCATTTGAAAAACCCTACTCCGCCGGGCGCCTGACGCGGCTTTCTGCGCTTCCGGTGCCCACGTACTTTAAGTACGCTCCGCTCCGGTTCTCGAAACCCACGCCATTCGCCGCAGCGGAGCGAGTTTGCAAACGGCCTCTGGTCGCAACTGGGAGAAAACTGCATGAAACTGCTGCGCTATGGCGAGGCGGGGAGCGAACGCCCCGGCCTGCTCGATGCCGATGGAACGATCCGCGACCTCTCCGCCCATGTCACCGACATTGCCGGCAAGACGCTTGATCCGGCATCGCTTGAGACATTGTCGAAGCTCGATCCGAAATCGCTGCCGGCGGTTTCCGGCAAGCCGCGGATCGGCGCCTGCGTCGCCGGTACCGGCAAATTCATCTGCATCGGCCTCAACTATTCCGACCACGCCGCCGAAACCGGCGCAACCGTGCCGCCGGAGCCGATCATCTTCATGAAGGCAAGCTCGGCCATTGTCGGGCCGAACGACGACGTGCTGATCCCGCGCGGCTCAGTCAAGACCGACTGGGAAGTTGAGCTCGGCGTGGTCATCGGCAAGACCGCAAAATATGTCACCGAGGCCGAGGCGCTGGACTATGTCGCCGGTTACTGCGTCGCGCATGACGTCTCCGAGCGCGCCTTCCAGGCCGAGCGCCAGGGCCAGTGGACCAAGGGCAAGAGCTGCGACACGTTCGGGCCGATCGGTCCGTGGCTGGTAACCAAGGACGAGGTCAAGGACCCGCAGAACATCCCGATGTGGCTGACGGTCAACGGCAAGACGATGCAGAACGGCTCGACCAAGACCATGGTCTTCGGCGTCGCTTATCTCGTCTCCTATCTCAGCCAGTTCATGTCGCTGCACCCGGGCGACATCATCTCGACCGGCACGCCGCCCGGCGTCGGCCTCGGCATGAAGCCGCCGGTGTTCCTGAAGCCCGGCGATGTGGTCGAGCTCGGTATCGAAGGGCTAGGCATACAGAAGCAGACGTTCAAGGCGGATTTGTAGGCGGCGCTTTGCCTTCTCCCCTTGTGGGAGAAGGTGGATCGGCGCCTGCGCTACTTCAGCACCTTGCCATCGGCTCCAAACCGGTATGTCTTCGCCGGATCCGGCGTCGCGTAGAGCGTGGCTCCCGGTTCGGCGTTGTAGACGCCGAAAATACGCACGGTGATCAGGCCGGCCTTTTCGCAGTCGAGATAGAGGTTGGTGTCGGCGCCGAGATGCTCGGCATGGACGACCGTGCCTTTCCAGGCGCCGGATTTGGGATCGACAGTCAAATGTTCGGGACGGACGCCGATGGTCTTTGCCGTTTCGCCAAGCCTGGCACCGTCGACGAAATTCATCTTCGGTGAGCCGATGAAGCCGGCGACGAATTCATTTGCCGGCGAATTGTAAAGCTCCATCGGTCCGCCGATCTGCTCGATTTTGCCTGCATTCAGCACAACGATCTTGTCGGCCAGCGTCATCGCCTCGACCTGGTCGTGGGTGACATAGATCATCGTCGCCTTCAGCCGGCGGTGCAATTGCGCGATCTCCAGCCTGGTGTTGACGCGCAGTGCAGCATCGAGGTTCGACAACGGCTCGTCGAACAGAAAAAGCTTGGGCTCACGCACCACGGCGCGGCCGATGGCGACACGCTGGCGCTGGCCGCCGGACAATTCAGCCGGGCGCCTTTCGAGATAGGGCTCCAGTGACAGCATCGATGAGGCGATGCCGATGCGGCGGTCGATCTCGGCCGCCGGCGTGCCTGCCTGCTTGAGGCCGAGGCCCATATTGTTCTTCACCGTCAGATGCGGGTAGAGCGCATAGGTCTGGAACACCATGGCGATGCCGCGCTTGGCCGGCGGCGTTGCGGAGACGTCCGCACCGTCGATTACCACGCGGCCTGAGGTCGAGTCCTCCAGCCCGGCAATAACCCTGAGCAGCGTCGACTTCCCGCAGCCGGATGGACCGACGAAGACGACGAACTCGCCATCCGTCACTTCGAGGTTGATGCCCTTCAGCACCTCGACCGGCCCGAAGGCCTTTTTCACGTTCTCGATGTTCAGCGAGCCCACGGCGTCGTCCCTGTTCTAGAGTTTCACGGCGAGGCCGCTGCGCACGCTCTCGTCGGCGGCAAGGCAGACGGCGAGCGACTTCACCGCGTCGTCCATGTGTCGGGTCAAGTCCAGATCCTCGCGGATCGCCTTCAGCACAAACGCCTGTTCCAGGTCGCAAAGGTCCTGATGGCCGGGCTCGCCTTGCATCGACAGCATCTCATCCGGTTTGGCGAATTTGCCGTCCACTCCGGTTGCCGCACTGTGCAGGCGGATGGTCGAGGTCTTGGTGTGGGTATCGATGTCGTCGGACCTGACGCCCTCTTTCATGACGATCGACACGCAGCCATTGGGCGAGATCACGTCTTTCACGAAGAAAGCCGTCTCCGAAATCATCGGCCCCCAGCCGGCCTCGTACCATCCGACCGAACCGTCGTCGAACAGCACCTGCAGGTGCCCGTAATTGTACATCGACGGCGCAATCTCGTCGCTCAGCCGCAGTCCCATGCCGCGCACCTCGACCGGCCTGGCGTCGGTGATCTGCAGCATCACGTCGAGATAATGCACGCCGCAATCGACGATCGGCGACGTCGTCTGCATCAGCTGCTTGTGCGTCTCCCAGGTGTGGCCGGAGGATTGCTGGTTGAGGTTCATGCGGAACACGTAAGGGCCGCCGAGCTTCCGCGCCTCGGCGATCAGCCTGATCCAGGACGGGTGGTGGCGCAGGATATAGCCGATCACCAGTTTCTTGCCGTTGGCCTTGGCTGCTGCGACGACGTGTTCTGCATCGGCAACCGTCGTTGCCAGCGGCTTTTCGAGGAAGACATGGCAGCCGGCCTCGAATGCCTTGACGGCATAGTCGGCATGGCTGTCGGAATAGGTGGCGATGCACGCGACGTCGGGCCGTTCGTCGCGCAGCGCCTCGTCGAAGGAGCGCCGGATGCCGTAGGTCGAAAGCCCTTCCGGCAGCGGCACATCGGAGCGGTTGACCAGCGCGGCGATCTCGAAGCCTGGATTGGTGTGATAGGCCAGCGCATGGCTGCGGCCCATATTGCCGAGACCGGCGACGACAACGCGAAGAGGTTGGTGCGAACTCACTTGACCGCTCCCGAAGTAATGCCGCGGATCAGCTGCCGCGAAAAAATGACGTAGAGGATCAGCACCGGCATGATCGCCAGCGAAAGTGCCGCCAGAATGGCGTTCCAGTTGGTGACGAACTGGCCGAGGAACAGTTGCGCGCCGAGCGTCACTGTCTTGGTCTCCTCCGACGGCGCCAGGATCAACGGGAACCATAGATCGTTCCAGATCGGGATCATGGTGAAGACCGCCACCGTCGCCATCGATGGGCGCACAAGCGGCAGCACCAGCCGGAAGAAGATGGTGTACTCGGACAGGCCGTCGATGCGGCCCGCATTCTTCAGGTCATCGGAGACCTGCTTCATGAATTCCGACAGGATGAAGACGGCGAGCGGCAGGCCCTGCGCCGTGTAGACCAGGATCAGCGCCGTCAGCGTGTTGACCAGCCCGCTCGCCACCATCAACTGCAGGATGGCGACGGTGCCGAGGCGGATCGGAATCATGATGCCGAGCGCCAGATAAAGCCCCGTCAGCGAATTGCCGCGAAAGCGGTATTCGGACAGCGCGAAAGCCGCCATGGCGCCGAACAGAAGCACGAATAACAGCGAGGCGACGGTGACGACAAGGCTGTTCTGGAAATAGTGGATGAAGTCGCCCTGACCGATCACCGTGGTGTAGCCGATCAGGTCGAAGGTCCCTGGCGTCGGCGGCGTCAGCGGCGCGCCGAAGATACCGGCACGTGATTTGAACGAATTCATGATGACGAGGATGACCGGAAACAGCGCGATCGCCGTGTAGGTCAGAAGGATCGCATGCGCGCCGATGGTGCGGTGCAGCGAACGGGTTGCGGTGCTCATGATCGCGCTCCCCTAAAACTGGTAGCGACGCAAGCGCGTCTGCACGAGGAACAGATAGACGCAGACGCCGCCGAGGATGATCAGGAACATCATCGTGGCGATCGCAGCGCCCATATTGGGGTCGCCAACCTGCAGCTGGAAGCCGAAGAAGGCGCGGTAGAGGAAGGTGCCGAGAATATCCGTTGAATAGTTCGGCCCGGCCAACGCGCCTTGCGCGGTGTAGATCAGGTCGAAAGCGTTGAAATTGCCGACGAAGGTCAGGATCGAGATGATGCCGATCGACGGCAGGATCAGCGGCAGCTTGATCTTCCAGAACTGCGCCATCCCGGTGATCCCATCGCATTCGGCGGCCTCGATCACCTCTTCAGGGATGGACAGCAGTGCCGCGTAGATCAGCATCATCGGGATGCCGACGAACTGCCACACCGAGATCAGGCTGAGCGCGGTCAGCGCATATTGCGCCTTGCCGAGCCAGGGCGTGAACAGGCTTTTCAGGCCGACAAGGTCCATCATATGCGGCGCCACGCCCCATAGCGGCGACAGGATCAGCTTCCAGGCGAACCCGACGATGACGAAGGACAGGATCGTCGGCACGAAGATCGCCGTGCGGTAGAAGGCGGAAAACCGCAGCCTGGGGCTGGACAAAAGTGCTGCCAAAAGGACGCCGATCGGGTTCTGCACCAGCATGTGGATTATGAAGAACCAGACATTGTTCCGCAGCGCGTTCCAGAAATTGACTGACCAGTTGGGATCACCGAACAGCATGCGGAAGTTTTCCAGTCCGACGAACACCTGCGACTGGTTGATGTTGCGGAACAAGGAAAGCTGCAGCGTGCCGGCCAGCGGCAGGATCATGATCGCCGTATAGACCAGCAACGCCGGCGCCAGGAAAACGCCGATATGCCAGCGGAACGGTCTTTTCGGTGCTGCGGCCATGCGTTCAGTCCCCGCCGATCAGGTCTTGCGATTGCCGTCAAAGGGCACGGCGCCTCCCTCGCCCTCGAGGGGAGGGGTGCCTCGCGAAGCGAGGCGGGTGGGGTCGGCAGAGGCAGCGCGCCATCGTCGTTCGACCGCGCCTTTCAGCAACGATCAAGCCGCGGCCTGCCTCGACCGACCCCCTCTGTCGCCTTCGGCGACATCTCCCCCTCGAGGGGAGACAACGCTTCGCCGCGCTCTTACTTCGCCGGCTTGTACCAGCTGTCGAGGCCGTCCTGCAGCTTCTTGGCGGCAGCCTCCGGCGTGTCGGTGCCGTTGATGACGTTGGCCGATTCAACCCACGTCTCGTTCTCGAGGTTCGGCGTGCCGCGCGACAGGATCTGGTAGGTCGAGCGGATCGTCGACTTGCACTTGCCACGCCAGGAGACGAATTCCTGGGCCAGCGGGTCTTCCATCTTCACCGGGGTGTTGTTCAGGCTGAAGAAGCCCGGCAGCGCGTTGGCGTAGATGGTGGCGAAGTCCGGCGAGGCCACCCAGGACAGGAAGGTCTTGGCCGCATCCGCGTTCTTCGAGGCCGCATTGAGGCCCATGCCGATGTCGGTGTGGTCGGAGATGTAGCAGGTGTCGCCGGCCTTCTGTACCGGCGGCGGGAACGCGCCCATCTTGAACTGCGCCTGCGTGTTGAACAGGCCGATTTCCCACGAACCGGCCGGGTAGATGGCGGCGCGGCCGAGCGTGAACAGGTTCTGGCTGTCCGGATAGGTCTGCGCCTCGAAGCCGTCGCCGAGATAGTCCTTCCACTTGGCCAATTCCTTGTAGGGCTCGACCCACTGCGGGTCGGTCAGCTTCTGCTCGCCCTTGATCAGCGCCAGGCGGCCTTCCTCGCCCTTCCAGTAGTTCGGGCCGATGTTCTGGTAGCCCATGGTCGCCGCTTCCCAGAGGTCCTTGGTGCCCATCGCCATCGGGATGTAGGTGCCGTCGGCCTTGATCTTGTCCAGCGCGGCGTAGAACTCCTCATTGGTCGTCGGCACCTTGATGCCGAGCTTGTCGAAGGCGTCCTTGTTGTAGATGAAGCCGTGGATGACCGAGGCCATCGGCACGCAGAAGCTCGACTTGCCGTCGTCGGTCTGCCAGGCGGCCTTGGCAACATCGGAGAAGTTCTCCATGCCGGGCAGCGTCGAGATATCGGCGAGGTTGCCCTTCTTGAAAAGCTCCAGCGACTTGTCGAACGGGCGGCAGGTGATCAGGTCGCCGGCCGAGCCGGCGGCGAGTTTGGCGCCGAGGGCGGCGTCATATTCGGTCGGCGCCGACGGCGCGAACACCACCTTGATGCCCGGGTTCTTGGCTTCGAAGGCCGGAATCAACTTGTCCTTCCAGATGGCAAGGTCATCGCCGCGCCAGCTTTCGATGTTGAGCGTTACGTCGTCGGCATAAGCCACCCCGGCGGAGCCGAGAATGCTGGTGCCGAGAAGAAGTGCCGTCAGTAGCTTCGTTGTCATGCTCAGTCTCCCTGTTGACCTTTTTCAGGTTCGGTTTTGATGAGAACAGAGGCATTGCGCCCCTTGCTCCCCTCGATCGCGGAAAGGGCTGGCCGCAGCTTGTGGCCAGTCCCTTCCAGTATCTTCTCGGCCGCATCGGCGCTGGCGGCGCCGGCGGCGAGCAGAATGGCAGTCTTGACGACGCCGCCGCTCCTTTCGAGCAGGCGCGCCGCCTCGTCCTTGTCGCGTCCGCTTACGGCGGCAACGATACGTGCCGCGCGGTCGCGCAGCTTGATGTTGTCGGCCATGAGGTTGACCATGTAGCCGTCATGGACATGGCCGAGATGGATGGCGGCCAGCGTCGACAGCATGTTGAGCGCGATCTTCTGGGCGGTGCCTGCGCCCATGCGCGTCGAGCCGGCGATCAGCTCCGGCGGCGTTTCGAGCAGGATGGCGATGTCGGCCAGCCGCAGCAGCGGCGCATCCCGGTTGTTGGCGATGGCAATGGTCGCCGCACCGCGGCGCCTGGCGTCCTCGATCGCCCTGACTGCATAAGGTGTCGAGCCGCTGGCCGAGACGGCGATCAGGCAGTCGCCCTTGCCGATGCGGGCGGCGGCAACCGCTGCCGAAGCTTCCTCGGTGTCGTCCTCCGGCCCGCCGGCCAGTGTCTTGAAGGCCTCTTCGCCGCCGGCGATCAGGATGGCGATGCGGTCGCGCTGGATGCCGAAAGTGCCCGGCAGCTCCAGCGCATCGGCCAGTGCCATCAGGCCCGAGCTGCCGGCAGCCGCATAGGCGAGCTTGCCGCCGCTTTTCAGTCTGCTTGCGATGATTTCGGCTGCCGCGGCAATGGCAGGAATGGCGCCGTGCACAGCCTTGGCGGCCTCGATCTGTGCGTTGGCCAAAGAGGAAAGGACGGCGTCCGGGGCCTGGATATCCAGTCCCTCGGCATTCTGGTGAAGCGCTTCGGTGCGCATTTCGGCCATCCGCTTTCCTCCAATCGAGAAAACCATACCAAAAAAATACCACTTGTCCACACGCATTAATGAAATCCCTGCGCCGGGATAGGCTTGCGGACGAAATCGACTGATTTTCCAACAAACTACGCCTTACTTTTTTGAAACAGAAATTAATCCTTGGCTATTGGTATTTTATTGGTATTATCCGCCCGGAGGAGAAATCGCGTGAAATTCGTGCTCGGCATCGATGGCGGCGGCACCAGCTGCAGGGCGGCCCTTGCAACGGCCGACGGCAGCCTCCTCGGCCGCGCCAAAAGCGGTGCCGCCAACATCCGCACCGATCTCACCGGCGCCAGGACAAACATCGTCGACGCAGCGCAGCAGGCCTTTGTCGCTGCGGGCAGAGATCCCGCACTGATCCCGCAAACTCCGGCCGTTCTCGGCCTTGCCGGCGCCAATGTCGGCACCTACAGGCAGCAGCTTGAAGCGATCCTGCCGTTCCGCATCAGCCGTGTCGAGACCGACGCGGAGATCGCGCTGGAAGGCGCGGTCGGCTCCGGCGACGGCGCCATGGCCATCCTCGGCACCGGCACCGCCTATATGGCACGCAAACAAGGCAAGTCGCGCGCCATCGGCGGCTGGGGGTTCCAGGTCGGCGACCAGGGCAGCGGCGCTCGCATCGGCCGCGACCTGCTCGAGCAGACGCTGCTCGCCTATGATGGCATCCGCCAGGGATCGCCGCTGACAGAGGCCATGCTCGCCATCTTCCGCAACAATCCCGAGGATGTGGTCGAGTTCACCACCAACGCCAAGCCCGGAGACTTCGGCGGCTTCGCGCCCAAGGTGTTCGAACATGCCGAAAAGGGCGATACCGTCGCTATCTGGATCCTCGACAAGGCGGTCGCCGATGTCGAGGCAGCACTTGGCGTGCTCGACCTCGGCGGCGACGATCCGCTCTGCCTGCTCGGCGGGCTGGCGCCGCTTTATGCGCCGCGCCTGTCGGCCCGCTACCGGGCGCTGCTGAAACCGCCGCTCGACAACGCGCTGGGCGGCGCGGTTCAGATGGCGGTTCGGATTTTCGCGACCGCGGCGGAGGCAGCGCGATGAGTGAGGCCGCCGACCAGATATTCGCGGCGCTTAAACAATCGTCGCAGAGCGGCGCGCCGCTCTATCTGCAGCTCAGGAAGAGCATCGAGGATGCGGTCAAACGCGGGCTGATCGGACCGGGCGATGCGCTGCCGTCCGAGCGCGACATCGCCAGCAAGGCCGACATTTCGCGCGTCACCGTGCGCAAGGCGGTGCAGGACCTGGTCAAGGGCGGCATCCTCGTCCAGCGCCATGGTTCCGGCACCTTCGTTGCGCCGCGCATGGAGCGTGTCGAGCAGTCGCTGTCGATGCTGACCTCGTTTACCGAGGACATGGCGCGGCGCGGCATGGCGGTGCGTTCGGCCTGGCTCGACCGCGGCCTCTATCCGCCGTCGCCCGACGAGATGATGGTGCTCGGCCTGGCGTCGAACGAATTGGTGGCGCGCGTCGCGCGCCTTCGCATCGCCAACGACACGCCGCTGGCGATCGAGCGCGCCTCGCTATCGACAAGCGTGCTGCCCGATCCGGCGGCGATCGGTTCGTCGCTCTACGCGGCGCTGGAAAAGACCGGCAACAGGCCGGTGCGGGCGGTGCAGCGCATTTCCGCCACCAATCTCGGCGATGGCGACGCGCATCTGCTGGAAGTGCCGCCGGGCATTGCCGGCCTGCATATCGAGCGTATCTCCTATCTGGCGAGCGGCAAGGTGATCGAGTTCACCCGCTCCATTTACAGGGGCGACGCCTATGATTTTGTCGCCGAACTCCGGCTGAGCGGGCCGGGCGAAGAGGGCCGGCCATGACCGCAACAACGACCCATATGCGGCGCGAGATCGAGGAGATCCCGGAGGCCACCGCCCGCCTGCTCGACGGCTCGGCCGCGGTGCTGACGGAAGCCGGGCGCGGTATTCGCGAGCGCGATCCGAATTTCATCGTCACAGTGGCGCGTGGCTCGTCCGACCATGCCGCGACCTTCATGAAATATGCCGTGGAGCTGACCGCGGGCCTGGCGGTTGCATCGGTCGGCCCGTCGATCGCCTCGATCTATGGCGCTAAGCTGAAGCTGGGCGGCTCGGCCTGCCTGGCGATCTCGCAGTCCGGCAAGAGCCCGGACATCGTTGCAATGGCGCAAGCGGCGCGGGCCGGCGGTTCGCTGACCGTCGCCATCACCAACACCGCCGATTCGCCGCTGGCGCGCGCCTGCGACTACGCGATCGACATCCTGGCCGGACCGGAGCGCAGCGTTGCGGCGACGAAGACCTTCGTCAATTCGGCCGTCGCAGGGCTCGCCTTGATGGCGCATTGCACCGGCGACGACAAACTCCTGGCAGCACTCGCCCGCCTGCCGGAGCATTTTCGCAAGGCAATCGCTTGCGACTGGATGGCGCTGGCCGGGGCACTTGAGACGCCGAAATCGCTGTTCATCCTTGGCCGGGGCCCGTCGGCGGCTATCGCCAACGAGGCGGCGCTCAAATTCAAGGAAACCTGCGCCATGCATGCCGAGGCCTATAGTGCCGCCGAAGTCATGCACGGCCCGCTGGCGCTGGTCGGTCCCGGCTTCCCGGTGCTGGCTCTGGCTGCTCGCGACGCCTCCGAGCCTTCGGTTGCCGAGGCCGCCGACAGCCTGGCCGGCAAGGGCGCCGCCGTCTTTGTGACGTCGAACAAGGCAAAGGGCGCGCGGCCGCTGCCGCATGTCGCAACCGGTCATCCGTTGACCGACCCGCTGACGCTGATCGTGTCGTTCTATGGTTTCGTCGAGGCTTTTGCCCGCCATCGCGGCCTCGACCCCGACACGCCGCCCAATCTGCGCAAGGTGACCGAAACCCTATGACCGATCGCTTTGCCCTGACTGGCGCCCGGATTTTCGATGGCGACGACTGGCACGACAATGCGGCGCTTCTCGTGCGCGACAGCCTCGTTGAGGCCATCGTTGCCGCCGGGGCCGTTCCACCCGGTGTTGCGCGTATCGAGACCGGCGGCGGCATGCTGGCGCCTGGCTTCGTCGATCTGCAGGTCAATGGCGGCGGCGGCGTCATGCTCAACGACCATCCCGACGTCGCCTCGATCGAGACCATCTGCCGGGCGCACGCGCCCTTCGGCACGACGGCGCTGTTGCCGACGCTGATCACCGACACATCCGAGATCACCGCCGCGGCGGTTGCGGCCGGAGCCGAGGCGGCACGGAGGAAGGTGCCGGGGTTCCTGGGCCTGCATCTCGAAGGGCCGCATCTGTCGATCGCCCGCAAGGGCGCGCATGACCCGGCCCTGATCCGGCCGATGCTAGACCTCGACCAGGCGATGCTGATTGTGGCGCGGAAAACCGTGCCTGTGCTGCTGACGACGGTGGCGCCCGAATCCGTCGAGCCCGGCCAGGTGTCGGCGCTTAGCAAGGCCGGCATTGTCGTCAGCATCGGCCATTCCGATACCGGCTATGCCGCGGCTCGCGCCTTTGCCGAGGCCGGCGCAACGGTGGTCACCCATCTGTTCAATGCGATGAGCCAGATCGGCAATCGCGAGGCGGGGCTGGCGGGCGCGGCAATCGATACCGGCACATTCTATGCCGGCATCATCGCCGACGGCATCCACGTCGATCCGGCCACCATGGCCATCGCCTTGCGCGCCAAGCAGGGGCCGGGCAAGATCCTGCTCGTCACCGACGCCATGGCGACGATCGGCACAGACATGACCTCGTTTACGCTGAACGGCCGCACCATCCACCGCAAGGATGGCAGGCTGACGCTTGCCGACGGCACGCTGGCGGGCGCGGATCTCGACATGATTTCCGCGGTGCGCTTCGTGCACCGCGTCGTCGGCCTCAGCCTCGACGAAGCCTTGCGCATGGCCTCGCTCTATCCGGCGCAAGCGATCGGCCAGTCGCACCGGCTCGGGCGCTTCGCCAAGGGAACTGCTGCCAACATCGTTTCGCTGTCGGACGATGTGGACATTAAAAGCGTCTGGATCGACGGTGCCATGGTTTTTGCAGCCAACGCCATCCCTCCGGCTTAGCCGGCTTTGGACGTATAGAGGTCCTTGTAGGTTTCGCGCAGCAGGTTCTTCTGCACCTTGCCCATTGTGTTGCGCGGCAGTTCGTCCACGAAGATCACCCGTTTCGGATGCTTGTACCTGGCGAGGCGCCCGGCGATGGCCTCTACGATCCCTGCGGCGCTGATGGCCGAGCCCGGCGTCCTCACCACGATAGCGGTGACGCCTTCGCCGAAATCCGGATGGGCAACGCCGATGACAGCGCTTTCGGCGACGCCAGACAGCGCGTCGATCTCGCTCTCGACTTCCTTTGGATAGATATTGTAGCCGCCGGAAATGATCAGGTCCTTGCCGCGGCCGACGATGTGGACATAGCCGTCGGGATCGATCAGCCCGAGATCGCCGGTGATGAAGAAACCGTCGTCACGGAATTCAGCCCTGGTCTTTTCCGGCATATGCCAGTAGCCGCAAAAGACGTTCGGGCCCTTGACCTCGATCATGCCGACCTCGCCCCGGGCAAGTGTTTCGCCATCGGGATCGGCGATGCGCAGGGAAACGCCGGGCAGGGGAAACCCGACCGTGCCGGCACGCCGCTCGCCATCATAAGGGTTCGACGTGTTCATGTTGGTCTCGGTCATGCCGTAGCGCTCGAGGATGGCGTGGCCGGTGCGCTCTCGCCAGGCTCTGTGCGTCTCGGCCAAAAGCGGCGCCGAGCCGGAAATGAACAGGCGGATGTTTTTCGCCGCTTGCCGGTTCAAACCGTCCTGCTGCAGCAGGCGGACGTAGAATGTCGGCACGCCCATCAGGACGGTGGCGCACGGCAGCAGCGAGACGATGCGGGCCGGGTCGAATTTAGTTTCGAACAGCATCGAGGCGCCGGCCATCAGGACGACATTCGTGGCGACGAAAAGGCCATGCGTGTGGAAAACCGGCAGCGCGTGAATCAGCACGTCTGCGGCAGTGAAGCGCCAGAGGTCGACCAGCACCCGCGCATTCGAGGCAAGGTTTTCGTGGCTGAGCATGGCGCCTTTCGAACGGCCGGTGGTGCCGGACGTGTAGAGGATCGCAGCAAGGTCGTCTGGTCCGCGCGCCACATCGTGGAAGTCCACGGCCGCCTCAGAGGCGCGGTCGGTCAACGAACCCTCACCCTTGCTGCCGAGTGTCGCGACCGCAGCGCCCGAGGCCTGTGCCAAAGCGCCGATCTCGGTCACTCGCGCCGGGTCGCAGACGACCAGTCGCGGCTCGGCATCGCGAAAGAAATAGTCGAGCTCGGTGAGCGTATAGGCGGTATTGAGCGGCAGGAAGATCGCGCCGGCACGCAGGCAGGCGAGATAAAGGAAAATGGCCTCCGGGCTCTTCTCGACCTGAACGGCGACGCGGTCGCCGGCTTCGACGCCCAGCTGCGACAGCGCATGCGCCAGTTGAGCGGAGCGCGCCAGCGTCTCGCCATAGCTGATCGAGCGCCCATCCTCTGTCTCCATCAAAAGGCGTTCGGGCGCGGGCATCCGGGCACGGAAAGCATCGAACAGATGGTTGCTCATAAGTCCCCCGAGCGGCGGTTTCCGGGCCGGACGGCAGCGGTCAGCCGGCCGCCTTGTCCGCCGCCGCCCTGATTGCCTCGATATTTTCCCGGTAGGCCTCGACGCTGCCGCCCTTGAAAATGGCCGCACCGGCGACCAGCACGCTGGCGCCGGCGGCGGTGACCAGGGGCGCAGTTTCAGGCGAAATGCCGCCGTCGATCTCGATCCGGATCGGCCTGTCACCGATCAGCGCCTTCACCCGCTTCACCTTATCGACGATCGCTGGAATGAAGGCCTGGCCGCCGAACCCCGGATTGACCGTCATGATCAGGATCAGATCAAGCCGGTCGAGCACGTATTCGATCATCGTCTCCGGTGTCGCCGGGTTGAGCGACACGCCGGCCTTCTTGCCGAGGTTTTTGATCGTCTGCAGCGAGCGGTCGAGATGCGGTCCGGCTTCGGCGTGCACCGTGATGCCGTCGCAGCCGGCCTCGGCGAAGGCCTCCAGATACGGATCGGCCGGCGCGATCATCAGATGGCAGTCGAAAAACGCCTTGGTGCGGTTGCGGATCGCCTTGATCACCGGCGGCCCGAAGGTGATGTTGGGGACGAAATGCCCGTCCATGACGTCGAGATGTATCCAGTCGGCGCCGGCGGCGGCCACCGCCTCGACCTCGTCGCCGAGCTTCGAGAAATCGGAAGCCAGCACCGATGGCGCGATCAGGGTTTTTTTGCTCATGATGCGGCCTTCCCGAACGCCCCGGTTTACGGACCCTCTGTCTGTATCGACTGCCTAGACCATGAGTCCGGAAAGTGGAAGCCGGTTTGTCCTTCCGCCGAGCAGCGGCTTCAGGTTTGCGCTGCCTTCTCATCTGCCGCCAAAGAAAAAACCCGCCGGATCGCTCCGGCGGGTTTGGGTGACGCGAACCATCACCGTTTGAAATTCCGCGCGCGATCCTATTGCTCGAGCTGCGGCTTGCGCCTCGGCACGACCTGCTGAAGAACCTTTGGATTCAGCAACAGGTTCGGGTTGCGGATCGGCTGGCACTGACCATTGATCGGCCGCGCGCCCGGTGCGCATTCCAGCCGTGGTTTGCGGCAGGCGCCGTCGCGCAGCTCTGTCCCGCGCGGGCAGACGCAGACGCCCCGCTTGTTGTGGATCTGACCAGGTATCGGGCACTCCACCACAACAGGCTTCTTGCGCCTGCAGGCATTGCCTTGCACTTCCGTGCCTTTCGGGCAGACGCAATTGCCCTCGGCGTCGTGGATCTGGCCGCGGATGGTGCACTGCTCCGGCTTCGGCTGGACTGGCCGGCAGGCACTACCCCTGACTTCCGTGCCCCGCGGGCAGACACAATCACCAGCGGCGTTGTGGATCTGACCGCGGATCGTGCACTGCTCGGGTTTCGGCTGGATTGGCCGGCAGGCATTGCCTCTGACTTCGGTGCCCCGCGGGCAGACGCAATCGCCGGCAGCGTCGTGGATCTGACCGCGGATGGTGCACTGCTCGGGCTTCGGCTGGATTGGCCGGCAGGCATTGCCTCTGACTTCGGTGCCCCGCGGGCAGACGCAATCGCCACCGGCGTCGTGGATCTGGCCACGGATCGTGCACTGCTCGGGCTTCGGCTCGTTCCCCACGCAAGCGCCGTTTTCCAGTTCGGTTCCGCGCGGGCAGACGCAGCGTCCGTCTTCGGTACGGATCTGGCCTCTGAGCAGAACGCAAGGCTTTGGCTTCGGCACGATGACCGTGCCGCCGCCGGACGAGCATTGGCCATTGCGGAAGGTCGTGCCTGGCGGGCAGACGCAGTTGCCGGCGTCGTTCATGACGAAGCCTGCCGAGCATTCCTTCTTCACCTCATTCCTGATGGCGAAGGGATGACAGGCATAGGCCTTGCCGCGATCGCCCTGCACGTTGGCCGCACCGCGGGACAACACGTCGCCACCGCCTTGCACCGGCGTGTTGGGAGACAGCACGCCGATGCAGTTCTGGCCGTTGACGGTGCCCTGCAGATTGGCCAGGCGGCCGTCGTCGGGAATGGTCACGGTCACATTGTGCACGTGGCTTTCCCCGGCGCCGAGCGTCAAGTTGGCGATGCAGGATAGCGGCAAGGTTGCCGGCTCCGGCGAGCAGCCGAAGGGCGGATCGATCGAGGTGATCGCAACGCCCTCCAGCCGGCCGAGGCCTTCGACGCCGATGGCATCGCCGATGCGAACCGGGCCGGAGAAGGCGCTCGCGCCATCGTTCGTGATGGTGATCTCGAACGAGCAGGGCTGGCCGGGCTTGCACTCGGGGTCGCCGGTCTTCTCGACGCGGATGGTCGAGGCGCCGCCGCCCTTGGCGCAGGCCTGGCCGATCGGATAGACGATGTCGTCTCCCGGAGCCGGGCCGTAGGAGCCGCGTGCGCAGTTTTCGAATTCGCCGTTCGCGGCAACCGTCACGTCGAAATGGCGGCTGGTTCCAGGCGTCATAACAGCGCCGGGAATCTGGCAGGACAGTGTGTTGGCCGGAACCGGTCCGCAAGCCCATTCCGCACCGTCTGGGGTGACGGTCTGGATCTGGACCGGCGCTCCACCGGCTATCAGCGTCGCGGCATCGTTGACCCGCACCGGACCGGTCGGGGCAGTGGTGCCGAGGCTGATGACGGTAATGCGGCAGGAAACGACCGCAGCGCCGGCCAGCGAACCATTGCACACCTTGGTGATGCGCAGGGCCGGCTGCCCGCCATTCGGATGACGGATGCGTTCCTTGGCGCAGGCCCTGTTGTTGGTGATGTCGTTCTCACCGGGAATAGCCTTCACCTCGGCGCAGTTCTCGACACTGTCGGGCCGGTAGTTGGCCGGCATCACCGCCCTGACGAAGATCGGCGTGGAGGCGCCAGGCAACAGCACGATGCCGGCATTGTCGCAGCGGAACTTGCCGGGGCCGTTCGGCCCGCACGTCCATGGCGGCGTCGGGCCGAAGGTCGAGGATGCCGGCACGCCGCCCGGATAGGTATCGACGACCGTCAGCGGCCCATTATAGGGGACGCTGCCATTGTTGATGATGTCGATCACGAAGGTGCAGACGCCATCGGCCGAACAGAATTCGGTGCGGGCGCGCTTCTTCAGGATCAGGTCGACCTTCTTCTCCACCGGCGGCCGGCAGTCGCGGTCACGATCGCCACGCCGGCAGATTGGGATCGAAGCACAGCCGCGATCGTTTTGCTGGCTGCCGAAAAGCGGCTTGCCGCTGGCGCCGTAATTGTAAGTGGCGCAATTGCGCAAGACACTGCCTCGCCAGCCTGCGGCCGGCTTGAAGCCGAGCTCGAGGTCGACAGAGGCACCCGGATTGAGCGTGGTCACCGGATGAGTGCAAATCATCGGGGTGGTTCCAGGCGCGCAGACCCAGGGCGAGTTCGGCCCTGAATCGAGGGTGGAGCCGGCCGGCAGGGTGACTTCGTCGAGCACGATCTTGCCGTGGCAGGGTGCATCGCCGACATTGGTGACCCTGATGGTGAAGTCGCAGCCGCCGCCCATCGTGCAACGTTGCACGTCGGCGCGCTTTTCGACTTTCAGATCCGGTTCCTTGTCCTTCGGCGGACACCTCTGGTCTCGCGGGATGACGATATCGATCGTTTGCGTGCAGCACAGACCCCAGCCCTCCTTCGGGCCGGCATAGGTTTCGATACCGGTGACGATGATGTGGATGACGTCGCCAGGTGAAGCGCCGACGATCTTCCAATTGAGCACACCGCCGCCCGCCGGCACCAATTGCGTGTCGGGAATGATGGTGATGCCGGGTGTCGTCGTCGAAAGCTGCACCCATTTGCCAGCCATCTCTGGGCCGACCGGCATGTGGTAGATGAAGGCGCCGCCGCCGGGCACGCAATCGACCGTGCCGCGCTCCACCTTGAAGCATTCCTTGCCGGGAGGTGGAGGCGGCGGGTTGCACCTGGTGACGTCGATCTTGATCGAGGTCTTTGCACCCGTGCGGTAATTGCCGTCGTCCGGCTTGCCCGGGTCCTGCGACGGGATTTCGATGCCGGCGCCGCGTTCGCGGCTCACCTTGACCATGCCCTGGTTGTTAACGATCGCCGGTGACGGAAACTCCGCATGGTCAATCTTGGCGGTGATCTGGAAGGTGATGACGCGCTCGTTCGCAGCGCCGATGCCGTCGAGGTCGCTGGCTGAAATCCGGAAATCGGACACCGTCGCCGTATCGTCCGGGCCAGCCGAACTGCTGATCGTAGCGCCGGGCAGCGGTCCGCCGGACGCATCGGTGCCGTCGCCGGTCACATGTACGCCGACGATGCGCAGGCCGTGCGGGAGCTGGTCCCTGAAATCGAGCCTGACCTTTTTCAGCATGGCCGCGAGGCCCGGGCTGGCAAAACCCTGCGGATTGCCGCGCAAGCCAAAGCTCAGCGAATATACGACATAGTCGCAGCCTCGCTGGGTGCCTTTCTTGGTGAAGAAGGGCACGATCCGGCCCGGCTCCGGATTGACGATACGAGGATTGTCGAAATCGAGCTTGGTATCGGGAATGACAGTGACCGCATCGGCAGGCTTGGTCTTGGCCGGAGCAAGGTCTTCAGCGAAGCCCTGCAGCGGACTCAGCATGGCGACCGCGATACCGGCCGCCATCAGCCAGCGCGCGCCGCGCCTGGCGTGTGACAGGGGTTTCATGATGGTCTCCATGACGAATGATTGTTTGCCGGTTGATTGTCTGCTCGTCGCAGGCGGGAAAAGTGCAAGATTGCTCATCTTCCCTTCCTCACGGTTCGCAGCTGACGGCTGGGGTTCTGAGCGGCAAGGTCATCTTGCAGCAAGGGTAGTAGCCACCCTTGTCGCGGTCGGACTGCCTGTAGAAGCAGAGCCCGACATCGACCCTGTCGCCAGGATAATGGCCGGTGATGCCGATCGTGAATGGCGCGCCGGGCGCATGCGACAGGGGTGAAGTCACCCCGACGCCAGGCGTCCTGGACAGAGCCTTGATCGAATCGCCGCCGAAGCCGGCATGGTCATGGAGATAGAGATCGGCCTCGAGGCCGGAGGGCGTGCAGAAATACCTGACATCCTCGACATCGAGGCAAGGAGGCAGATTGCCGGGAGGCGGGAAGTCCGGCGGATAGAACGGAGGCAGATAGCCGCCCGGCACCTGCTCATAATAACCGGCACGGCCTTCGCAGGGGCGCCAGACCTCGACGTCGCCGACATGGCCCTCGACTTCCGGGTCTTCGAAATAAGTGTCGAAGTCGACGAACCACGAGCCGAAAGGCGGCACGTTGGCCGGCTTGACCAGCGCCGTCGGCGTGATCTGCACGCCGTGCACGGCGAGCGGCCCGCCGTCAGCGAGCCGTTCGGCGAACTCCGGGTTGTCGCGCAACTTGTCGCCGGTGTCGACCAGCGTGTCGGTGCAGACGCCGGTATCGAGATTGCCTTCGGCATCGTAGCCATATTGCAGGTCGAGGCCGCCGGCCGACTGCCGGTTGTCTTGCGGGAAGCCGACCGCATATTCCTGCGGCACTTCCACCCAGGCCGATTCCGTCGCCGGATCGTCCGGATTTTCGCGCCAGTAGCGGAGGACCTCACCCTTGCCGGAATCGGCGAACTGGCTGTAGTCGTAGCGGTTCTCCACCGGGCCGCGCTGGGCCAGATACATGAAGCCCTTGTTATCGAAGGCGATGTCGGTGACGGCGTAATCCTTGTCGGCCTTGACCGTCAGTTCCCAGCGCGGGTCGCCGGCGAAACTGCCGTCGCCGGCAATGCCCACCGACCAGATCTCCGCCTTTTCCCCGACCGAATAATAGAGCCGGCCGCCACGATAGGCGATCGACCAGACGCGGCGCTCGTCCTGCGTGTAGCCCCAGCTATCGGGATCCTCGCTATCGAAGGCAGCACCCTGGATGTCCATCACCGAGCCGTCGTCGGCAAGGGCGGCAAGCCCGTGCGCCGGGCGGCCGGCTATGCCGTGGTCGAACGTGTCGAGCAGCGCGCCATTGGCGTCGATGCGGTGGATGAGGCCGGTGTCGAGATCGCTGGCGAAGAACTGGCGGTGGATATTGTCGAAAGTGACGTCGCCGATGCCGGGACCGCTGTTGGCGTCGATATCGGCGAATTTCGAGACGGCGCCGGTGATGCCGTCGATCTTCCAGATCGTTCCGGGGCCGCCGCCGTTTTCGGTGCCGAACTGGCCGTCCATGAAGACCGCGTCAGCCGTGCCGCGGCGCTGCCGCTCCGGCCGGCCGTCGGCGTCGCCGTCTGGTGTGACGATGCGGATGCCGTGCAGCGACGTGGCGCCGGCATAGAGGTTTGGAATGGCCGAGGGAACGCCGTCGCGCACGCCGTCGTCATAGGCGATGCCGAACACCTGGCCGATTTGTCCGGCCGTGACCTCGAACGGTGGCGGGGTGAAGACCAATTGGCCAGACGCCGGCCCGCCCAGCCTTGAGACGTCGAAGACGCGCAAGGTCGCGCGCGCCGTGTCGATGAAGGTTTCGTCGACGGGATCGACGCCCGGCGGCAGGCCTTCCTCGAAATTGGGAATGATGGTGCCGGAGAATCCGGTCACTGCCATCGAGCCGGGATAGATGATCTGGGTTTCCTGAGCCTGGGCCGAGCCGCCGAGCCAGAGCCCAGCGGCGAGCGCCAAGATCGACAATCCGCTGGCAGCCTGGCCGCTGGCAGCCTGGATGGCGCGGCGCAAACGGCCGGCACGAGAGCGCACGAACGCGCCGTGGTCGCAAGACATGGATCTCCCCCCACAGGTCATGGGAGAAACATCCGGTCCCGGCGCGCAAATCAGGGCAAGGCGCGGCGTTCCGGCACGTTCATCCCTGATCGAATTGTCTGCTTTCCTCAACGTCACGATACGCCTGCGTCCGCGCAGGGTCAACGGAACCAGCGAAAAGCCCAGCGCATCGACCCGGTCCCGAAGGCGATGGTCGCGCTGAGCTCCTGCTGTTCCCGGAGACCATGGAGCCTCTGGATCTGTGGTCATGGGGCTTTCCTTTCCGGGGCCGCACCACGCGGCACCTGAGCGTCAGTCGCGGGGTGAGGCGGAAAGGTTCATGGGCCGGGGGCCGGGCCGGGTCATCGCCGGAAAATACGGGCCTGCCGGTCCCGAATCGGATCAACCGCGATGAATGGTGAACGCCTTGCGCAGAATGCTTGCGCGCCACGCAGCGTGTTCTTATATACGCGCCAAGCCGTCCAGCGCCGAATGCCGGTTGCCGGAGCGGAATTTCTTGTGAACAGGGGCTTTCGTCGGAACGCCTGTACGGGTCCTGAGAGCCTGCTTAGCGGAGAGATTAGAACAATGGCAAAAGTAATCGGTATCGATCTGGGAACAACCAACTCCTGTGTCGCCATCATGGATGGCAAGGAATCCAAGGTCATTGAGAATGCGGAAGGCGCGCGCACGACCCCTTCCATCGTCGCCATCAACAGCGACGGCGAGCGCCTCGTCGGCCAGCCGGCCAAGCGCCAGGCGGTTACCAATCCTGAAAACACCATTTTCGCGGTCAAGCGCCTGATCGGCCGCCGCTACGACGATCCGGTGACGGAGAAGGACAAGAAGCTTGTCCCCTACAAGATCGTCAAGGGCGACAATGGCGACGCCTGGGTCGAGGCCGGCGGCAAGAAGCAGTCGCCCAGCCAGATCTCGGCGATGATCCTGCAGAAGATGAAGGAAACGGCGGAGGCCTATCTCGGCGAGAAGGTCGAGAAGGCGGTCATCACCGTTCCGGCCTATTTCAACGACGCCCAGCGCCAGGCGACCAAGGATGCCGGCAAGATCGCCGGCCTCGAAGTGCTGCGCATCATCAACGAGCCGACAGCGGCCGCGCTTGCCTATGGTCTCGACAAGAAGGAAGGCAAGACGATTGCCGTCTATGACCTTGGCGGCGGCACGTTTGACATTTCGGTGCTCGAAATCGGCGACGGCGTGTTCGAAGTGAAGTCGACCAATGGCGACACCTTCCTCGGCGGCGAGGATTTCGACATGCGTCTGGTCGAATATCTGGCGGCCGAGTTCAAGAAGGAACAGGGCATCGACCTGCGGAACGACAAGCTCGCCCTTCAGCGCCTCAAGGAAGCGGCTGAAAAGGCCAAGATCGAGCTGTCGTCCACCACGCAGACCGAGATCAACCTGCCCTTCATCACCGCCGATGCCACCGGCCCCAAGCACCTGACGCTGAAGCTGACGCGGGCGAAGTTCGAGAGCCTGGTCGAGGATCTCGTCCAGCGCACGATCGATCCCTGCAAAGCCGCGCTCAAGGATGCCGGCCTGAAGGCCGGCGAAATCGACGAAGTCGTCCTGGTCGGTGGCATGACCCGCATGCCCAAGATTCAGGAGATCGTGAAACAGTTCTTCGGCAAGGAGCCGCACAAGGGCGTCAACCCGGATGAGGTCGTCGCGTTGGGCGCCGCTATCCAGGCCGGCGTGCTGCAGGGCGACGTCAAGGACGTGCTGCTGCTCGACGTGACGCCGCTGTCGCTCGGCATCGAGACGCTGGGCGGCGTGTTCACGCGGCTGATCGAACGCAACACGACGATTCCGACGAAGAAGAGCCAGGTGTTCTCCACGGCCGAGGATTCGCAGTCGGCGGTGACCATCCGCGTCTTCCAGGGCGAGCGTGAAATGGCCGCCGACAACAAGGCGCTCGGCCAGTTCGATCTGGTCGGCATCCCGCCTGCGCCGCGCGGCGTGCCGCAGATCGAGGTCACCTTCGACATCGACGCCAACGGCATCGTCAACGTCTCGGCCAAGGACAAGGGCACCGGCAAGGAGCACCAGATCCGCATCCAGGCGTCCGGCGGCCTTTCGGACGCCGACATCGAGAAGATGGTCAAGGACGCCGAGGCCAATGCCGAAGCCGACAAGAAGCGGCGCGCGCTGGTCGAGGCCCGCAACCAGGCCGAGGCGCTGGTGCATTCCTCGGAGAAATCGCTGAAGGAATATGGCGGGAAGGTTTCCGAGGCCGACCGCACGGCGATTGCCGATGCGATCGCGGCGCTGAAGACCGCTGCCGAAGGCGACGACGTGACCGAGATCGAGGCCAAGACGCAGACGCTCGCCGAAGTCTCGATGAAGCTCGGCCAGGCCATGTATGAGGCTTCGCAGAAGGAAGCCGCCGAGGCCGACGCCAAGGCTGATGCTGCCAAGGACAGTGACGTCGTCGATGCCGATTTCGAGGAAATCGACGAAGACGACGAGAAGAAGAAGTCGGCCTGAACCGCCTGACGGTACAGGTGAGGAAAAAGCCCGGCGCGCAGCCGGGCTTTTTTGCAACCCTTTACCGGAAAAACGCGGAACTGCCCGAAAAAATGCGGACAAAGCCTCGTAGACACTGGCATCCCGGCTCCATCACACCTAAATCGGAACAGCGTGCCGGCAAACGACGCAACGATGCTTCAAGACGTTGAATATCCGGACTGCGGGAGAACATGAAAGCTGATTTTTACGAAACGCTGGGCGTGCAAAAGGGCGCCGACGAGAAGGAGCTCAAGAGCGCTTTTCGCAAGCTCGCCATGCAGTTCCATCCCGACCGCAACCCAGGCGACCATGCCTGCGAGCACAAGTTCAAGGAAATCAACGAAGCCTACGAGACACTGAAGGACCCGCAGAAGCGCGCCGCCTATGATCGCTTCGGCCACGCCGCCTTCGAGCACGGCGGCATGAATGGCGGGGCGCAAGGCTTTGGCGCCGGCGGCTTCGCCGACATTTTCGAGGACATTTTCGGCGATATGATGGGCGGGCGCCAGCGCCGCTCATCCGGCGGCCGCGAGCGCGGCGCTGATCTGCGCTATAATATGGAAATCACGCTGGAAGAGGCATTTTCCGGCAAGACCGCGCAGATTCGCGTGCCGGCCTCGATCTCCTGCTCGGAATGCTCGGGCAGCGGCGCCAAGCCGGGCACCCAGCCAGTGACCTGCTCGATGTGCAACGGCCACGGCAAGGTGCGCGCCACGCAAGGCTTCTTCTCGATCGAGCGCACCTGCCCGCAATGCCAGGGGCGCGGCCAGACCATCAAGGATCCGTGCCCGAAATGCGCCGGCCAGGGCCGTGTCACCGAGGAGCGCTCGCTGTCGGTAAACATCCCTGCCGGCATTGAGGACGGCACCCGCATCCGGCTGGCCAATGAGGGCGAGGCCGGCCTGCGCGGCGGCCCGTCGGGCGATCTCTATATCTTCCTCGCGGTCAAGCCGCACGAGTTCTTCCAGCGCGACGGCGCCGATCTTTATTGCAAGGTGCCGATCTCGATGACGACGGCAGCGCTTGGCGGCTCGTTCGAGGTGACGACACTGGACGGTACCCAGACGAAGGTGAAGGTGCCGGAAGGCACCCAGAACGGTCGCCAGTTCCGCCTCAAGGGCAAGGGCATGCCGGTGCTGCGCCAGCCCAACATCGGCGACCTCTACATCCAGACCGTGGTTGAGACGCCGCAGAACCTTTCGCGCCGTCAGCGCGAATTGCTGGAGGAATTCGAGCAGCTTTCCTCAAAGGACAATTCGCCTCAGTCGAGCGGATTTTTCGCACGCATGAAGGACTTTTTCGAAACGTTCGGCGAGCACTGAAGCTGATCCCTGGAAACGCTTCCCGAGCGTCATCAACACCTTATCCGGGGATTCGCCTTGTCTTGCACCTCGTAACTGCTAAGTAGCGTGCGAGGGGGCGTTGAGGAGGACTTTCGATGACGCGTAGTCCCGGACTGCGAAAGACGCTGGCAGAAAAGTTCGACGACGAGTTGAAGTTCTTCAAGGGCTGGATCGACAAGCCGAAGGCGGTCGGTTCGATCGTCCCGACCAGTTCCATCACCGCGGGCAAGATGGCCTCGATCGTCGATCCGACATCCGGCCTGCCGGTGCTCGAGGTCGGGCCCGGTACAGGCGTCATCACACGCGCCATCCTCGCCCAGGGCATAAAGCCTGAGAATCTCTACGCGGTCGAATATTCCTCTGATTTCGTGCGCCATCTGCGCCAGCTTTATCCAGGCGTCAACGTCATCGAGGGCGACGCCTTCAATCTCGACGCGACGCTTGGCGACAAGCGCGACCTGATCTTCGATTCTGTGATATCGGGCGTGCCGCTGCTCAATTTCCCTGTCGCCCAGCGCATCGCCTATGTCGAGAGCCTGCTCGACCGTATCCCGGCGGGCCGGCCGATCGTGCAGCTGACTTACGGGCCGCTGTCGCCGATCCCGCCGGGCCGCGGCAACTATACGGTCGAGCATTTCCATTTCGTCATCCGCAACATTCCTCCGACGCAGCTTTGGATCTACCGACGCGGGGCCGCATGAATTGAAGCGTTGGGTTTGAATAGCACTTGTCTTATACCCATCGGGTGACAAGGCAGACCCATGGCTGTGATCCCGAAAATTCTCGTCGTCGCCGGTTCGGTGCGCAGCGGCGCCTATAGCGGCAGGACCGCCGACGTGGCACAGAAGGAACTTGCCATGCAGGGCGCCGAGGTGACCCGCATCTCGCTCGCCGACTATCCGCTGCCGATCCTCGACCAGGATTTGGAAAAGGACGAAAGCATTCCCGAAAACGCCGTCAAGCTCGGCCGGATGATCGCCGCCCAAGACGGGCTGCTGATCGCGACGCCCGAATATAACGGCTCCATTCCGCCACTGCTCAAGAACACCATCGACTGGGTGAGCCAGCTGCGCAAGGATGGCAGCCGGACGTTCAGGCCGCTTGCCGGCAAGGTCGCCGGCCTCTGCTCGTCTTCCAACGGACCCTTCGGCGGGATACGCTGCATCAACCATCTGCGCGCCGTGCTGGTGCGCTGCCGGATGGAGGTGGTGACACCGGAGTGTTCGGTCCCGGAGGGGGGCAACGCTTTCGACGACGAGGGCAACTTCAGGGATGAGAGACTACACCAATCGATGGAGCACCTATGCCGCACGCTGATCGAGACCTCGCGCATGCTGTCGACGCGGATCGAGGCATGATCCCGGACGCCGCGCATGCCGACACAATGCAGGAAAGGCTGATCGTCGGCCTCGACCTGCCGACGCTGAAGGAGGCCGAGAAGGCGGTGCGCGAGCTCGACGGAATCGTCTCCTTCTACAAGATCGGCTACCAGCTCGCCTTTGCCGGTGGGCTCGACTTCGCCCGCGAGCTGGCCAGCGGCGGCACCAGGGTCTTCCTCGACATGAAGCTGCTCGACATCGACAACGCGGTAGCCAAGGGGGTTGACAACATCGTCAGAATGGGCGTGAGCATGCTGACCATCCATGCCTATCCGAAGACGATGAAGGCGGCGGTCGAGGCTGCGAAGGGCAGCGACCTTTGCCTGCTAGGGGTCACTGTGCTGACCTCGATGGACGAGCAGGACGTGATTGACGCCGGCTATGAATATGATCCGCATACGCTGGTGCTGAGGCGCTCCGAGCAGGCGCTGCATGCCGGCATGGGCGGCATCGTCTGCTCGGCCGAGGAAGCGGAGGCGGTGCGCCGCATCGTCGGCCCCGACCTGGCCGTGGTGACGCCGGGAATTCGGCCGAAGGGCAGCGACCATGGCGACCAGAAACGCGTGGTGACGCCGGCGCAGGCGATCCGCAACGGCTCCAGCCATCTCGTCGTCGGCCGGCCGATCGTCGGCGCGGCCGACAGGCGGGCGGCGGCGGAAGCGATCCTGCATGAAATGCGCTCGGCCTGACGCCAGGAATTAACCCGGAGAAAAGCCATGCCCAAGGGATACTGGATCGCCCGCGTCGATGTGCGCGATGCGGAAGGCTACAAGGACTATGTCGCAGCTGCCAAGCTGGCCTTCGACCGCTTCGGCGCCAAGTTCCTGGCGCGCGGCGGCGCGCAT
This sequence comes from Mesorhizobium sp. ISC25, assembly GCF_042295465.1. Classification (NCBI taxonomy): domain Bacteria; kingdom Pseudomonadati; phylum Pseudomonadota; class Alphaproteobacteria; order Hyphomicrobiales; family Phyllobacteriaceae; genus Mesorhizobium; species Mesorhizobium sp. ISC25. Next base: position 4,284,042 of record NZ_CP135441.1, read on the forward strand.
GAGAAGGCAGAGGGGCCGGGCCGCGACCGCAACGTGATCATCGAGTTTCCGTCGCTTGCGGCGGCGCATGACTGCTACCACTCGCCCGAATACCAGCGCGCCATCGCAATCCGCCAGAAGGTGGCTGACGGCGAAATCGTTCTGGTCGAAGGGATTTAGGCGAGAAGCCGGTTCGCCGCTGCCTCGGCCATCGCATCGGCGAGGCTCAGGCCCCATTGCCGGCGACAGTAATCGCGGAAATCGAAGCAGGGCAGACCGGGGCAGACCTCGAACTCGATGAGGTGCACGCTGTCGTCGGCTTCGACCCGGAAGTCGATGGAAAAGACGTCCCGCAGGCCAAGCCCGACCATCAGGTTTCCGGCTATTCGGCGAATAGTTGCATCCGCTCGAGGCTGGCTGTCGGCGATCGGCAGCAGCGCCGGCTCTGTGTATGTTCCCGACGCTTTCGCCACTGCGCCGGTATCGCCGTAAAGCGCCAGGCTGTCCTGCATGGTCTGGAAATCGTCGCCTGAATCGACAAAGGCGATGCCCAACGCCTCGACGCCGGTATCCGGCTTCAATCCGAGAAAACTGGCCCGCGCGTTGCGCCCGGCGACATAGGGCTGGACCACGACATCGTCGCGATAGGCGGCGAAGACGCGCCGGCTAAGCTCCAGCGCACGGCCGAGATCGTCGCAGCGCGAATCCGGCCAGATGCCGATCTTGGCGCCGAGCCGGTTCGGCTTGACGAACCAGCCGGCGGGCGAGGCCGGTGGCGCGACCAGCCAGGCGCCGTCACGGGCAAACCCCGCCTGCGGCACCGGCAGGCCGAGCGCGCCGAGCACGGCGCCCGAACGGAACTTGTCCTGACAGAGCGCGAAAAGCGCATCGTCGGCGCCGATCGTCTTCAGGCCGTTCAGCCGCGCCAGAGCCGGTGCCGCGCCGCCACGGAAATAGGCGATGCCGTCGGTCAGCGTCCAGACAAGCGTGGTCTTCGGAACTTCGCTGGCGAGAACGGTCACGGCATCGTCGAGCGCCAGTGGGGCGAACGACAGGCCGCGCGTCTGGCAAGCGATGGCAAGTGCGTCGAATTCAGCAGCGATGTCGGTCGATTGCGCCAGATAGGAGGCGATTTCGGCGGCGCGCTTCGGCACGTGGTTATCGGCGACCAGCCGATCGAAGCAGGCCTTTTCCGGCTCATAAACCAGGATCAGTTTCGGCTTGCGGGTCGACATGGGTGGGACGGCTCCTGGCGGCACGATTGCCTACCATCGCACGGCGAACGCATTCGGCTTGCGCGGAACCGACGCCGATCGGACGCCTGCACGACAGCAAGTGCACCATGTTCTCGTTTGACCATGACCTTTCCCGAACCAAAGGTTCAGGATCATGGTCAGCCAATCAGCACGCGTGGCTCGAAGCGACCATTGACCGGAATGTCGAGCATAAACGTCATGCCGGCTTGCGGGTCGAGCAGGTGCTGCTTCTCGCTCTTGCCCGACCAGGCGGAGGTGACCGCGATCCGGTCGGCATTCCCGCCGACAAAAGCCGGACAGGACGGTTGCGTGACCGGCATCGCCACCGAACGGACAAGCTTGCCGTCGGGTCCATAGGCTTCGACGACGCCGCCGCCCCAGCAGGCGTTCCACAATATGCCGTCGCGGTCGAGCACCGAACCATCGATATAGCCCCTGGCCGAGCGGTGGTCGACGAAAACCTTCGGTTCGCCAACCGGCAGGCCGGTCGCCGGATCGCAACCGACGCGCATCAACAGGCCGGTGCTGGTGTCGGTGTAATAGGCAATGGTCCCATCCTCGGAAAAGCAGATCGAGTTGGGCACGGTAATGTCGGCATAAAGCCGGCGCAGCTCGCCCTTGAAGAACCAGTAGATCGAACCGGCGCCCTTCTCCTCGCCCTTGCCCATGGTGCCGACCCAGAGCGCGCCGCAAGGGTGAACGCGTGAATCGTTCGAGCGGGTGACCGCATTGTCGGCCTCGATCGGCGTGTGCAACGTCAGCTTGCCGGTCGCGACGTCGCGGACATGCAGGCCGGTCTCGGTGGCGATCAACTGGCGCCGGTCGTCGACGATGGCGACGGCGCTGGCCATCTGACCGAGCTCGTGGATTTTGACGGCACCGCCCGACAGACGCTGTTCCAGGAGCTGGCCATTTACGATGTCGAACCAGTAGAGCGTGTCGGTAGCGGGGTCATAGCTTGGCCCCTCGCCCAATTGGCAGACATGGTCGGAAAAAACCGAAACGATGGTCTCACTCATCATGCCACTCCAAACGCCGCGTCCCAGGCCTGAACTGCGGCTTTCGCCCGTGCTGCCACTTCGTCGACGTTCATGCCCGGCTTGAACAGGCTGGAGCCCAGACCGAAGACGCTGACGCCGGCCGCCTTGTAGCCGGCAAAATCCTTGTCCGAAACGCCGCCGACGGCGCCGACCAGCACACTGGCCGGCAGCACCGCGCGCATCGCCGAAATGCCCGCCGCGCCAAGTACGCTCGCTGGGAAGAATTTCAGCGCTGATGCGCCGAGCCGAATGGCCTGGAATGCCTCGGTCGGCGTGAACACGCCGGGCATTGTCACCATGCCGTACTGCATGGCACGGCCCATGACCTCGGCATCGATATTGGGGCTGACCAGCAGCCGCCCGCCGGCCTTGTGCAGACCGTCGACATCGGCGGTGGTGAGCACCGTGCCGGCGCCGACCAGGGCTGTTGGAGGAAGCGCTTCGACAATGCTGGCGATTGAAACAAAGGGCTCGGGCGAATTGAGCGGCACCTCGATCGCTTCGATGCCGGCGCCGAAGATCGCCTGGCAGATCGCCACCGCCTCGCTTGGCTTGAGGCCACGCAGGATCGCGACCAGACCGCGCTCGAGCTTTGGAAAAGGTGCGGTCTCTGTCATGCGGCAACTCCATTTCCGGCGATCATGCCATTTTCGCGCGCGGCTTCGGCAAGCCCGGCACGCACCGCCTCGTCGGCGTCGACCGCCCTGAAAGCGAGCCCGGCAAGGCCGAGCGCCTCGGCATAGAGCGCGCCAAGTGCGCCCGACGCGATCAGCACGGCGGGCACAGCACTTGCTCCATAACGGCGATTTGCCGAAGCGATCTCGCCGCCGATCAGCAGGCCGGACAGGCAGGCGGCGGCATCCTCGGGCTTCAGGTCCTGCAACAGGCTGGCGGCGCGGATCGAGAACAGTCTTGAAACGATGTCACCGCCCTCGGCCAACGCCTTCAGGCACCAGCCCCGGAAAAACGGACTTTCGGTGGCAACCGGCTTCGGCGGCTCGCCCAGCGAATGGCGCAAGATCGAGTGCGCGGCGAGCACAGAAAACAGCTCGCCGGTCGGCCATGTGCCGAAGCCGGCAACGGAGCCGTCCTCGACCAGTACCCATTTCGAATGGGTGCCAGGCATGCAGACGAGGTGGCGTCCCTTTGCCGGCAAACCGGCGCCGGCAAGCTGGGTTTCCTCGCCGCGCATGACGTCAGGTGCATCGGCGAGGCGTTGGGCAAGGCCAGGCACGATGCGGATATCACGGCGCTGGCCAGGGATGTGGGCAGCGCCGGCGAGGATAGCGCCAATCGGCGCCGGCACGCTGACATAGGGCGCCTCCAGCCAGCCCTGGCGCGAACCGGCCATGCCGCAAATGATGACCGGCAGCGCCTCGGCTGCACCCATGGCGGCCAGATGCCCTTCGAGAATGGACGAAAATCCTTTAGCCTGGGCGGTGATCAGTCCGTCATCGGCGCGCCGCTCGGCGAGAACCTTGCCGGTGCCGTCGAGCAGCCATACCCTCATGCGGGTGGTGCCCCAGTCGACAGCCGCGACAGACGCCGCCTTGCTCGGCGAGATCACAGGAACCCCCCGTCGACAATCAGCATCTGCGCGGTCAGCATGCGTGAAGCATCCGACGCCAGGAACAGCACGGTGCCGACAATGTCTTCAGGTTGCATCACCTCTTTGATGCACTGCTTGGCGACATGGGCGGCGAGCGCCTGTTCGGTGACCCAGAGCTTTCTCTGCCGCTCGGTGATCACCCAGCCGGGCGCGATCGCGTTGACACGGATGCCGTCGACGCCGAGCTTGCCGGCAAGACCCTTGGTGAGGCCGACGATGCCAGCCTTGGCGGCGGTGTAGGCCGGCATATCGGGATGGTTGATGAGAAACGACGTCGAGGTGAAGTTGATGATCGAGCCGCCGCCGGCCCGCTTCATGCCCGGCGCCACCGCCTGTGCGCTGAAGAAATGCGGACGCAGATTGATGGCATGGTTGTTGTCCCAGAACTCCACCGTGACGTCTTCGACGGCATGACGGTCATCCTGAGCGGCATTGTTGACCAGCACGGTGACGTCACCATGCGCCTCGGCGGCCTTGGCGACTGATAGCCGCAAGGCCTCGATGTCGCGTATGTCGGTCTTGAGGTAGAGCGGCCGCCGGCCGAGCTCCTTGTCTAGCCGATCGGCCAGCGCCAGGCTCGGACGGTCCGCTATATCGATGAAGGCGACCTTTGCCCCCTGGCGGACAAAACCTTCGGTCAAGGCAGCACCAATGCCGGAGCCGCCGCCGGTGATCAGCACCGAAGCGCCTTCGAGGTCGGCAAAGCGTGCCGATGGCATCATGAATTCTCTCCCGGTCCAATGATCTCGGTCGGCCGGCGCGCATCCTATCCAGCCGTGTCGGGCGGGCAAGGGCGAACGAGTGGATTGTCAGGACTTATGTCCGACAAAGGCCGCACGGGCCGCCGATCGATCAACTGCCCAGCCGGACGCGGTACAATTCGACGGCGGCTCCGCTGGTCCCGGCAACCGGCTCAAGCCATTCCGGCACGCTGCCGCGCATCAGCCCGGCAAGAAAGCCTGCCGGCGCCTTGGCGGCGAGGAGCTTGCTTTCGGCGCTGCCGGGGCACAGCGCGACGAGGCTGACGTGATGGTCCGCCAGGATCGTCCTGGCATCGGCATCGGACCCACGGAAGGCATCGAGCGCCAGCAGGTTGCCGGCGACGTTGCGATGATAGGGCCCGGCGAAGACGCGATGTCCGGAATAGGCCAGGATCGGCGATCCGAGATTGGAAATTGCCAGCACGGTGGTGCCGGGCAGGCGGCCGAGTGCTGCAAAGGAGGCCATGCGCTGGCAAGCGACATCCGTGCCGTCGCCATTATCGGCGGCGGTGTTGCTGTCGTCGAAGGCTACCGAGGTCGCCGCGGCAGCCCCAGTCCAGACCGCATTCACCGAAACCAGCCAGACGGCAGCCATACGCAGCGCCACACCGCGCGACGGGCTGGCCTCGGCCCGTTGACGCCATTTGGCAATCCAGGCGGCAAGCGGGATGACAGCGAAGGCGATCGAGAATGTCGAACCGCGCACCTGCCAGGCGCTAACGATGAAGGCCACGCCAAGCAGCGCGCCGACAAGGCTGTCCTGCCGCCTCCAGTCGCCGCGGCCAAGGCGAAGCGCCATCAGCACGAGCGCAATGAACGGCGTGGCATAGCGCGCCACCACCCTGGCCGGATCTTCAGCGAGCAGCTTGAACAGCGATTGCGCCTCGTCGATGTGATCAAGCCATAGCTCCTTGAGGCGCGGATCGAGATTGGCATAGGGCGCTGTCAGGCATTGTGGGAACAACAAGACGACGACAGCGCCCAATATCAGGGCAAGCAGGCCAAGTGAGGCGATACGCCGTTGGCGCGTGCGGCCTGCCGGCTCGATCGACGCTATGGCTGCAAGGCCGGTTCCGGCAATCGCTGCGACGACGAACTGCACGGCCGAGAAGGCGTCGCATTGCGCCTGACCCCAGGCGGACCACGGAATGGTGACGACAAAGACGAGGGCGGAGACGCCGGCAAAGCCGAGGCCGAAATCCCTGGTGATCGACCTCTCGCCATTGACGTCGAGGGCAAACAGCATGGCGACAGAGGCGCCGATGGTGGCAACGTAAGGCGCGGTCTCCATACCGATGGCCAGCATCAGCCCGGCGCACAGGCCGGAGAGCAATGCCGCCGGCTTGCGCAATGGCGCTTCAAGCAACAGCCTCAGGCTGGCCATGCTCAGCATCAGCTGGACATTGTGGTGATCGAGCGCGCCAGGCGAAAAAATGCCGAGGAAATGCAGTGCGGCGGCGCCGACGACGACAGCCGGCAGCACGGCGGCGTCACCGGCAAAACTGCGTGCGGCGCGAGCGGTGAAAAATACGGTCAGGCAAAAGAGCAGCGCCGGCCACAGCACTTGGGCGACATGCTCGGCAAGGGCCGCGCTGCCGGTCAGGGCCGAGACGGCCATGATGATCGCGGCGATCGGCGCATCGACCAGCCGCGACCAATGCATAACGAAGCCGCCTTCCAGGCCCATCCTGTACTGGTGAAGATCGAACCAGCCCTGGCCGGCCAGCATGTCGCGAACTTCGACAAGGCGCAGCAGATTGTCGTTGTCGCCGCCGGCATTGGTCAATTCCGGGAAGCCGGCAAGGGCATTGACAGCAAGTGCCAGCAATGTGGCAAGCAGCGCCAGCGCGATATCGGACCTCCAATTGGAGGCGCCATCGTCGGCTGTGCTCATATCAGGACCTTTGGAAGGAATAAGGGGCGGTTTAAACCTAGCCTTAACAGCTTCAATAAATAGTAAAGCCGCCCGAGCGAGGCCGGCGTTTGAGCGGTCAGGGGCATCACAGGGCATCCGGAGACGAAAATGCCACAAGAAGTGCGCCATGAGCCGAGCATCGCCGTGCTGCTGCCTTGCTACAATGAGGAGCTGACGATCGGCGAAGTGGTGCGGCGCTTTCGCGAAACGCTGCCTGCCGCCGCGATCTATGTCTACGACAACAATTCGCGCGATCTGACGGCGCTCCGAGCCCGCGCCGCCGGCGCCATCGTGGTGCGCGAGCCGCGCCAGGGCAAAGGCAATGTCGTGCGCCGCATGTTCGCCGACATCGAGGCCGACATCTACCTGATGGCCGACGGCGACGGCACCTATGCGCCGGAGGACGCGCCGCAACTGATCAACACTCTGTTGACCGAGCGCTCCGACATGGTGGTGGGCACGAGGCGCGGGGTCGCCGACGATGCCGGCAGGACAGGCCACGCCTTCGGCAACCGCATCTTCAACAGCCTCTACAAGCGGCTGTTCGGCTCGGACTTTACCGATATCTTCTCGGGTTACCGCGCCTTCACCAGGCGCTTCGTCAAGAGTTTTCCCGCCGTTTCCGGCGGCTTCGAGATCGAGACCGAAATGTCGGTGCACGCCTCGCAGCTCAAATTGCCGGTCAGCGAGATCGGACTCGACTATGGCCGCCGGCCGGAAGGCTCCTCGTCGAAGCTGTCGACCTTTCGCGACGGCGCGAAGATCCTGTGGATGTTCGCCATGCTGATGAAGGAGACGCAGCCGTTGCGTTTCTTCGGCGCGTTTTCGGTGTTTTTCCTGGCATCGAGCCTGTTTCTGATGGCGCCGGTGCTGATCGAGTTCGCCGAAACCGGACTTGTGCCGCGCATGCCGACCTGGGTACTATCGGTCGGGCTGCTGCTGCTGTCGATGCTGGCGGCGGTGACCGGGGTAATCCTCGATTCGGTGTCGCGCGGCCGGGCCGAGCAGAAGCGCATCTTCTATCTATCGATGCCTTCCGGCCGCGTCGAACGCGAACGCGCAAGCGCGCTCGCGACTTTGAAGGCCGGACCGCGCAAGACCCCACGGGCGGCTTAGAGCCCCAAATGGGACGCCTCGCCCGCTTCATTGTCGCCGGCGGCATCGGCTTCGTCGCCGACGCGGCGGCGCTTTGGCTGGTGCTGACGATAGCGCCGCTCGGACCTTTCGCGGCTCGCATCATCTCGATCGGTTTTGCCCTGTCCGTCACCTGGCTGATCAACCGCCATCTGACCTTCTCGCCTTCCAGCCGCGGCGTCGCGCGAGAGGGCGCACGCTACGGCGGCGTCGGTATTGCCACCAGCGTCGTCAATTATCTCGTCTATTGCGCCATGCTGTTCGCGCTGCCGATGGTGTCGCCGCTCATTGCCCTTGCGGTCGCCTCGCTGATTGCCATGGCGCTGTCCTTCCTCGGCTATTCCAAGCTGGTCTTCGACCGCTAGAAGGCACATCGCATTGGGGTCTGCGCCAAGCGAAGCGCAGCCTCATCATGACCTTGGCCGATTGGCAGAAGCCGCCGATTTCCTTATATCGCTGTCGTCGATGCATCGGCCTGAAAAATCGGAATCGATTTTCGGGCAGTACGATGCATGGATTCAAAAGTGTTTGGAGCGTATGTGCGTCCAGGTGGACGCACGTCGCTTCAAGTGCGTCGGAGAGCACCCATGCCCCTGAAAGTCGCCGTCCAGATGGACCACATCTCCACCGTGTCGATTGCCGGCGACACGTCGTTTGCGCTGTCGCTGGAAGCGCAGCGGCGCGGGCACCAGCTGTTCCACTACACGCCCGACCGGCTGTCGCTGCGCGACGGCAAGGTGTTTGCCCGCATCGAGGCGATGCAGGTCCGCGACGAGAAGGGCAATCATTACTCGCTGGGCGAAGAAGACCGCACCGACCTATCGGAGATGGACGTCATCCTTTTGCGTCAGGATCCGCCCTTCGACATGAACTACATCACCACCACGCATATCCTCGAGTGCATCCATCCGAAGACGCTGGTGGTCAACGATCCGGCCTGGGTGCGCAACAGCCCGGAAAAGATCTTCGTCACCGAATTTCCCGACCTGATGCCCGACACGTTGATCACCAAGGACCCGCTCGAGGTCGCCGCCTTTCGCAAGGAGTTCGGCGATATCATCGTCAAGCCGCTCTACGGCAATGGCGGCGCCGGCATCTTCCATCTGCACGAGGCCGACCGCAACCTCGCCTCGCTGCTCGAAATGTTCGGCCAGATGTTCCGCGAACCGTACATCGTGCAGCGCTATCTCAAGGAGGTGCGGGCTGGCGACAAGCGCATCATCCTGATCGACGGCGAGCCGGTCGGCGCCATCAACCGCGTGCCGGCCGAGCATGATTCGCGCTCCAACATGCATGTCGGCGGCCGCGCCGAAAAAACCGAGCTGACGGAACGCGAACGCGAGATCTGCGCCCGCATCGGCCCCTCGCTGAAGGAGCGCGGCTTCATCCTTGTCGGCATCGACGTCATCGGAGACTATATGACCGAGATCAACGTGACCTCACCGACCGGCATACGCGAAGTGCAGCGCTTCGGCGGCGCCGACATCGCCAGCCTGTTCTGGGATGCCGTGGAGGAGAAGCGTAACTAGTCTCGCTTCGGAGCGGCCGCCTTGCAAACCATTGCAGCCGCTGCGTTCAGCTGTTCCCCAAATGTTCTTGCCTTCGCCGGAAATCTGTGGTTGTCTCCGGTGACGCCGTTCGCGGCATGATCGCAAAGGCTTGGGGCAAAGCCTGCATCGGGGTGAAGACATGGTGGCGCGGGTTCGCACGGTTGCTTTCCAGGGCATCGAGGCCGTGCCGGTCGACGTGCAGGTGATGATCGCGCCGGGCAAGGTCAACATGCACATCGTCGGCCTGGCCGACAAGGCTGTAGCCGAAAGCCGCGAGCGGGTGCAGGCAGCACTGCATGCATCCGGCCTGTCGATGCCGTCGAAGAAGGTCACCGTCAATCTGGCGCCTGCTGACCTGCCAAAGGAAGGCAGCCATTACGACCTGCCGATCGCGCTCGGGCTGATGGCAGCGCTCGGCGCCGTTCCTGGCGACATGCTGGCCGGCTATGTCGTGCTTGGCGAATTGTCGCTCGACGGCACCATTGCCGCGGTGGCCGGCGCTCTGCCGGCGGCGATCGGCGCCAATGCCGAAGGCAAGGGCCTGATCTGCCCGTTCGCCTGCGGGCCGGAAGCGGCGTGGGCCGGCAAGGATTTCGACATACTGGCGCCGCGCAGCCTGATTGCCATCGCCAATCATTTTCGCGGCACGCAGGTCCTGTCACGGCCGGAAGCCGGCATCCATGCTTCGGCGCGCGACCTGCCCGACCTTGCCGACATCAAGGGCCAGGAGACCGCCAAGCGGGCGCTCGAGGTGGCGGCGGCCGGCGGCCACAATCTACTGACATTGTGGCTAATTAAATGGCCTGCTGGAAAGGTCACAAACTCCCGTCGCGGCAACGCGTTCCAGGCTTATGCACCGGAAAGCTCGCAACGGTGCCACTAGGGGGCTTTGATCACAGGCGACGCCGCGAGATCTCGACTTAGTCGCAACGCAAGTCGGCTCCAAGAATTCAAAGTCGATGAGGACATTCCGGCAAAGCCCTGCTATTGGTTAGTTTACCGTCCCATCTATTACTTGCCAATTTTTTCATTAGGTGTATACATTAGGTTCGACTTAAGGAAAGCGACGGGAATCGCTACGATTTCGTGGCGAGTGTTATTTCATTTCACCGGCATTAACCGAGTATTTCTGGGGTGCTGTACGACAGACGACTCAGTTCACGGTTATCCAAGTGAATTTGAGTATCGTCTTACATGCCAGTTGATTGGTATTAGGCGGGAGGGGCATGTGATCCATCGGCGCGACGTAACGATTGGACTTGGGGCCTTAGGTTTCTTTGCAACGACAAAGTCTGCCCCTACTAGTGGCGCTGACTTAGTTATTAAGGTGAACCTCCCCCTCGATAGAACGAAGACAGGCACCCTCTCCCTCGAGGCAGCTGATGGGAGCCTCCTGGTCTCCGACCTTGACGTGCTTGGTAAGGCGGATAACCAAAAGGCGATTTCGGTGGGGAACGTGAATCGGGAGCCCACCCTGCCTTTCGGAGATACTCCGGAGGGCACCTACTCCGTTCCTCGACTAACGGCTACCGGTGATGGGACGAACTACAGCACCCACAGCTATGGACCCAATGGGGCGATAGTCTTGAAGCCAGAAAGTGGCCAAGCAAAGCAGGCGGACGCCAACAATCGGATAGGACTGCTTATCCATGGCGGCGACCTTGGAGGTGGCGGAAAGCTGCGTGCCACTCATGGATGCTTGCGGCTCTCAAACGACGATATGGCTAAGCTGATACAGGCGATCGGCAATGCCGGAAACAACACAACGTTCAACCGCTGCGAGATAGTTCGTGTCTCGGTGTTAGTTGGGGGCGACGCTGAAGAGGGCGCTGGCGATGATGAAATGGATCCGCCTCCTGGGATCGGCGACTTGCTTAACCCGATACCGATTGGGATTCCGTGACACCGCATTTAGGTGCGCAAACAACAGCGCATGGGCGTAGGCGATATCTGGCCGACACACCGCTTGTGACGACGCAATTTCCTTAAAGAATGACTGCGGGAGGCCTGCCAGCCACAACGTCGACGATCAACAGAGTTGCTGTGCAACTTCAAGGGGGGTGTCTGTGCTGGATGGTTGGGTTCAATCGCTATTCGCCACGTCCAGGATTGGGGCGATTAGTGTTCTGCTGGCCTCATCGAGCTCAGTGCTGGGTGATGACTTCTCAAGCTGCGGCTCCCCAAATGCGGATCAGCATTGGGCGCTGGCGCGACAGATCCAAGACTTGACCGAGACGCCCCCTTTGAACTCGCCAACTGTCTTTGCGCAAGAAGGCTGGGAACGGATCGCTCGCAAACTAGCGACGCAAAGCACGGAAGCGCTAAAAGAAGCGCTCCAGAAGCCCACCGTACTCGAGGGGGCTTTGCTGGCGGGCGAAGATACAAAAAAGTTCTGCGCACAGCTTGGCAGTTTCGGAAACGGTAGCAACCAGATCGACGTGCCGGTAGAGTTGGTCGAGGCGCGCGAGGTAGCGGCAGCGATTGCGCCTTACCTTCCGGCTCTCGCCTCCACCATTCTAAACAGCCCTGGCCCTGAAGAGGCGCTAAACGACGTACACCGGGTGGTGGAGCAGGTCGTTTCTGATGACCGACTCGCCGCCGAGATTGATCTCTTCAGCCAGGATCTTTCGTCCGGTGCACTGCCCGTCCTCAAACCAGGCGACTGGTCGACCAGTGAGCCCTGGCCACCATCGTCCGCTCGGCTAACCGCTCTTGCGAGTACGCTACGCCATGCGTCTGCCGATTCTTTCAAGATCTGTTCAGCAAACGCAACGCAGGCCAAGAGCCCTAAGGATCTAGAGGCAAACCGTAGTGTCGCGAAGTTGATCGCGACGCAAGTGGAAAGCTGGGCCAAAGGCTGCGCGCTACCCGTCGCAAACGTCGTGGCTCCCCCGGTGCCGACGCCTCAAAAGGTTGCCCCACGAGTCGTTCCGCCGGCCGATGACCAGGTGTCGGCGTCGCCGGACCGTGCCAAGCTCGCTTTCATCCCCTTTGCCGACGATGGGAGCCGCTACTCTGTCGAGCTTCAGGCAGTCATTTCGAACGATGCCAGCAATACGAAATTCACGGTGCAGTGGCCGCTCGGCATCACCATTAATCACGTGACGGTAGTTGATGATCATTTAGTCATCGGCACTGACCCTATGCTCCCCAACATCCCCGTCGTCGATGTGAAAGCACTGGTCGAAACATTGCGCAAGCTCGGGCTACCTAACGGCGTCTCCGTCGTCGATGCCCAACTCATTGGGGTCGACCAAACCCTCCAGAATATGAGTTTGTCGCTCTATGTTGTCCTTGGGAAGTTGTACACCAAGACGATCACCTTAGATCTGATGAAGAACGGAACCTCGGTTGCGGTCGAGCCGCAGTTTGTGACGATTGAGAAGATTCTCCTAGCAGACGTCTCGGCCGAGCTTCAGAGAAGCCTCCCACCTCTGCATTTTGAAAGTTCTGATTTCGCGGTCACCGTAGGTGCCGTCGAGGTCGATATGATCGGTGGCAACGCGGTCATCCATGGGGTGATGCGGTTGCCGCTCGGAGGGTTCACCCTCAATGGCGGTGGCAGCACGGTCGAGACATCGGTTACGCTTTCCATTCCGTTCGCCGATCCGACCCATCCTAAGCTGATCGAGGCACACTGGCCCGATGGAGTATTGGAAGATGCCAAACGCCAATTCCTGAGCAAGCTGCCGAGCATCGATATTGCCGCGTCTCAGTGCCTTGGCGTTACAGGGCTTTCGCTCACCCAGCTCCCGAATGGAAACCTTGGTCTTTCTGCCACAATCACACAAGATGGGGAAACGGTTACATCGGTCTCGCTTGATACCTCGAACCCCTTCGGAGCTATTGCCGACCAGATCGGGGTGCTGGTGAAGGGTAAGCCTGTGCAGGAGTGTATCGCACGGCAGGTCCTCGCGATGACGAACGCGGCGGCGAGCGATGCGGTAAACGCACTTAAGACGAAGACTGTCAGCGTCGCCGGCCAACAATTCTCGTTCCAAAACGTCACATTTACCAACTCGGCGGGGAAAGTACTACTCAAAGCAGATCTCGTGTCTACAGCTGACGAATCCCTGCGCATCATAGGTATCAGCATTGATGGAAAATGGAAGGTTGGGGAGGATCTTCCGCTCGCGTCAATTAGCGTCGAGGGAGTAAGCCTGCCAGCAAGCACCGTGAAGCGACTGCTGGCGGTTCTCAATCCGACTCTCGCCGAATGGACCTCGATACGGCAGATCGCCTTCGCTAAGGGCAAACTCACTGTACGCCTCCGGCGAAGGCCGCCTTGCGGGAGGATGGCACGGTAGCGAGGCTGCGCTCTTAAGGTCGTCCTTACGAGCGTAGTTAGCAGCACAGCATGAGCCATGTGACGTTATTGACCGGGCCGGAGCGGCGGCGCCGTTGGAGTGAAGCGGATCAGTGCCGGATACTGGCCGCGGCATTCGCGCCCGGGGCCACGGTGGCGGCGGTGGCGCGTCAGTACGATGTCGCGACCAGCCTGATCTACAAGTGGCGCCGCACGATGAGAGCCCGCGAGACGGGCTTTGCCGAAGTTGTCGTGGCTCCCGACGAGCCTGTCGCCGTTTCGCGGCCGGCGGCATCCCCAGCGGTGATCGAGCTGGAGGTCGCCGGCAAGGTGCGGCTGCGGATTCCGCTGACCACGCCGCCGACACTGGCGGCGGCGATGGTGAAGGCGCTGGGCGTTTCATGATCCCGGTCCCGAGCCAGGTGCGGATCTGGTTGGCGGTCGGCCGGACCGATATGCGTCGTGGGATGCAAGGCCTCGCTCTGCAGGTTCAGGAGACGTTGGGCCGGGATCCGCATGCCGGCGATATTTATGTCTTCCGCGGCCGCAGCGGCAATCTGATCAAGATTATCTGGCATGATGGGCTCGGCATGTCGCTGTATGCAAAACGGCTCGAGAAGGGCCGGTTTCTATGGCCGTCGCCGGCGGACGGCATGGTTTCCATATCGCCGGCGCAGCTCGCCTACATGCTCGACGGGATCGATTGGCGCAACCCGGTTCACACCTTCCGCCCGCAGCGCGCGGGCTGAGTTTTTCTTTGAGTTTGCGCCATTTTCCGCGAGTCAGCGGACGCGTTTTATGATTCACTCCAGGGCATGGTTGCCACCGCCCAGGATGCTGTTCCGGACGATATCGGCGCGCTGAGAGCAGCGCTGACCGCGGCGCTGGCCAGAGCCGAAGACGAGGCTGCGCGCGCTGCGCTGGTCGAGGCCGAACTGGCGGTCGCCAGGGCCAAGGCATCGGATGATGCGGCGCTGATCGCGCATCAGCATCTGACGATCCGCAAGCTGCAGCGGGCGCTGCATGGTCAGAGTTCTGAACGCTCAGCCCGCCTGCACGATCAGATGGAGCTCACCTTCGAGGAACTCGAGAGCACCGCGACGCAAGACGAGATCGCCGCCGAACAGGCCGCGGCCCGGACCACCGAGGTGGCGCCTTATGTGCGCAAACGACCGGCGCGCCAGCCATTTCCCGAGCATCTGCCGCGCGAACGCGTGGTCGAGCCGGCGCCGACCGCTTGCCATTGCTGCGGCGGTCATCGGCTGCGCAAGCTGGGTGAGGATATCACCGAGACGCTGGAGGTGGTGCCGCGGCAATGGAAGGTGATCCAGCACGTGCGGGAGAAGTTCACCTGCCGCGACTGCGAGACGATCAGCCAGGCTCCGGCGCCGTTCCACGCCACCCCGCGCGGCTGGGCCGGTCCCGGCCTGCTGGCGATGATCCTGTTCGAGAAGTTCGGCCAGCATCAGCCGCTCAACCGCCAGGCCGAACGCTATGCCCGCGAAGGTGTGCCGCTCAGCCTGTCGACGCTCGCCGATCAGGTCGGCGCCGGCGCCGCGGCGCTGATGCCGCTGTTCAAGCGGCTCGAAGCCCATGTGCTGGCCGCTTCACGTCTGCACGGCGACGACACGACGGTGCCGGTCCTGGCCAAGGGCAAGACCGATACCGGCCGATTATGGACCTATGTGCGCGATGACCGACCGTTCGGCGGCGCCGATCCGCCGGCGGCAGTGTTCTACTATTCCCGCGATCGTCGAGGCGAACATCCCGCGGCGCATCTCGCCGGCTGGAGCGGCATTCTGCAGGCCGATGCCTTTGGCGGTTATGGCGATCTCTATGCGACGGGTCGTCAGCCGGCGCCTGTTCTGGAAGCCAGCTGCTGGGCCCACAGCCGGCGCAAAGTGTTTGAGCTGGCCGATGTCGAAGCGGCGGCGCGCAAGAAGGCGCACGGCGAGAAGCCCAACCTGGTCTATCCGCTAGCGGTTGAAGCCGTGAAGCGCATGGATGCCCTGTTCGATATCGAGCGCGCGATCAACGGCCTGTCGCCGGCCCAACGCCACGCCGGGCGCCAAGAGCGGAGCGCGCCGCTGGTCACCGAGCTCGAGCGCTGGATGATCGAGACGCGCGACAAGCTCTCGCGCGGGCACGACCTGACCAAGGCGTTCAACTACATGCTGCGCCGCTGGTCATCCTTCACCCGGTTCCTCGAGGATGGGCGGATCTGCCTATCCAACAATGCTGCCGAGCGAGCCCTGCGCGGCATCGCTCTCGGCAGAAAGTCCTGGCTGTTCTGCGGTTCCGATCGCGGCGGACAGCGCGCGGCCGTTCTCTACAGCCTGATCGTCAGCGCCAAGATGAACGATATCGACCCGCAGGCCTGGCTCGCCGACGTCCTCGCCCGACTGCCCGCCTATCCGGCCCATCGGATCGATGATTTGCTGCCGTGGAATTGGAGATCCGCAAAATTGCGGACCCAACCAGCGGCGGCCTGATCATGCAGCGCAATAAGGTGCATCACGTCTACACCGTCGAACGTGTCGCCAGGGACCTCGGCGTCAGCGAAGCGCTCATCCAGGAACTGACCCTCGGTCTCGAGCCCGAGGACGGCGTCATCTGGGTGTACGGCGCCAACGATGACGACGAGATCTTGGCCTTCACCGATGAAGGCTTCGAGGAGGTCAAACTCCTCCTCGAAGAATATCATCGCGTCTCCCCATCGAAAGCTTGACCCAGCACTCCGGTGCTCAGGTCCTCATGGCCACCAGATACGGACGTCTGCGGTCTTCACCGGATGGGTACAACTCACTCTATATGGGTCGCTCGCTATTCCGGGAATTGCCGAGCAGATCGAACTCGATGGGCTCGTCGTCGACCTGTCTGAGACGAAAGATGCGATACTTGATGTACTGGAGCACGCAGCGCTCGAAGCAGTCGACCATCAAGCAGTCAGTTTCGAGCAAGAGCTCGCATCGCTTGGCAAACTAAAATCGATCCAACTCGATGTCAGCAAGTCGTCGCTCATCAGGAAACTGGCACTGGTGTTCCATGTCGAGATCGAGCCTATCGACAACGTCACACTGCCGTTCTTGGTGCAGTTGATACCAACGTTCGAGGTCAAAGCAGAAGGCGACTTCACTTCCACGATGGTTAGCGGCGCGCTTGGCTTTCTTTCACAAGCCATAGGAAACCTGACCATCGACGACAACGGCATTGGAAACATCCAGCCGCTAATTGACAATGAGCATCGCCGATACGGTGTCACCTTAGACGCCGGGGTCAAACTTGCGGACATGATCGGTGTTAAACTGGGAGGCATCGTGATCGAAAGTCGCGGACTCAGCCTACCCGATAGCTTCTCGGTCACTATCAAAGAGTACATTCCGATTCCGCCCTACCTTGCCATCGGCCAGATCGACGGCAGCGTCTGGGTACACCCACCAGGCAAGTTTCGTGTAGGCGCCACTGTGGTCCTGATTGTCGATCCCGACGGGTTTATCCTGCAGATTATTGCTGCAGTTACAGGAAATGGTCCTGCGCAGACGATCGAAGTTGACGGCAGCTTGCGAATCTTCACTATTCCGCTTTTCAAAGCCCACGGACTCGCGGATTTTCGCGCGCAAATTTTATCGTTGGATGCTGAAACGCTGCCGCCATTATCCGCGATCCTAGCGATGAAAACTGTCGCCAAGATCGACGGCAAGGCGAAGAACATCACTGCCACTTCCGATCTGTCGCTGCTGGGACTCAAGACAACCGGTGGGCTCGTCATTCATCTAGGCGACGACAAGCTTGTAGTTGTTACCGGTTCAGCCGATTGGAAATCGCTGGGCGTTAAGGCCGATCTCTCCCTGAGGACGACGACCGAATTCCACCATCCCTCAGCGGGCGGTCACGCCCAGTTGGGGTTCATAGGTGTCAGCAGCGATTTCGATATCGACACCGGCCACGTAAAACTGGGCTTCAAATGGAAAGGCATTGGACTGACGGTGATCGCTCCGAATGTCGGTAGCGTCACGCCAGATCTAATCAAGCGCCTTATCGAATCTCTGTTCGATTTCAAGTTCAGTTTTGACCAGCTCAAGAACATGGATATCGTCGTCAATCTTCTCGACAAGAATGGCAACAAGACCGGCTCATATGGCGAGGGCGATGCTCCGGGTGGTAATAATGGTGATGGGCAGGGCATTAAGACGGCAGAGGAAAAACATGGCGGACTGGCCGGCGGAACGGTCAGTTCGACCGAAGCGGTCGTGCCTGACAGTTGCCCGCAGAGAATGCCGGAGAAGGGAACAACTCGCGTTTGGGCCAAGGAGCCCCAAATCGGAGCGGGAAATAGCATCGAGGGCGACCACGCTGGAAATGTCATCCTTATTTCGGACGACGCCCGCGTCATATCCGATGCAATGAAAAACATCCTTAATAGTAGCGTTGTGGTTGCCTGTTTCAGGCGACCCGACTCTCCACATCAACCTGTCCACTTCAAATTCAGCGACGGAAGCTACGCCGATATCCGAAGTGATCTAGTTGCGGTGCTAGTGCCGCGTGACGGTTTCAACAAAGTGCTTGCACTGGAGTTCGTCAAGGGATCAGCAGCAGTTGAGATCGCGCTGCCGACTGGCGCAGAAACCGCGATTTTTGGCGACAGGGGCCTTGCAGGCGTGGCTGCTTGGGAGGGAACTCCGTTCGGGCACCGCCTGCTTCGGAAGATCGTATTGGCCCAGCTCGACGCGGGAGTGAAAATTAAGGCGGTGCACGCGGTGCCCCAGATACCTATCATCCCAGGCTGGGAAGCTAAGCCGGTCAGTCTGATCGAGGAGACCAAGGATGGCCAAGATCAAATCGAGCTAACCGGAGCGCTTGAGAGCGACAGCGTCATATTGACACCCGACTCCGACCTTTACAGCCTACTGAAAGCCGAACCAATGGGAACACTTGCCCAACTCGCGGCGGGTTTCCACCCACTCCAACTTCTTAGCAACAATCCACCGCCTCTCATAGTTCGCCCAAAAATCGATCCAGCTTGCCAGTTGATCCTGATCGATGATCGTCAGGTCTCCTCCCGTTACGCCTTGGCGTTCGGGGATGCGGGATTGAGCATTACCAGACTTGTCGACTGGGCATCTTGGTCGCAGGCTATGAATGGCTGGCTCGATTCGCAGTGTGGACGTCTCGTTTCTTTGGGTGCGCATACCGATCTCAGGATTGCTCCCGACCAGCCGGTCGACGCGGCTCATTCACAAGCGGTGATCACTGGCCGAACTACGGACAAGGAGGATCGATCGCAGTCGGGCCTGTGGTGGCTAACTACTATCGCAAAACCTCCTGGAACGGCAGGCGACTTTGCGTGCGTTACCGAAGCGAACTTGAAGGCGCTTTTTCCGGATAAGTCGGCCGTTGTCCGCAACCCGTCGATCCTGAACTGGGGAGACATTGGAGCGCGCGCTGACATGCTTGCGAGCCTGTCCGGCTCAACCGACGTTTGGTCTCAAAATTTCTTTGTCAACCCGCTTGGCCTTTTCCGTAAGGCTTACTCCAACCCTTCCGATGGCAAACCATGTCCAACGACGGCAAATCAGACCAAGTAACATCGATTACCGATACCCTTCGCGGCAATTGGGTTGCCTTGCAGGCCTGGTTGACGCCACACATCACCAGTTTGCTTCGTCGTAGTCGGCTGGGTTTCCGGACCATTATGCGAAGACGACTGCGTGTAACATCGGTCGAAGATGGCCGAGTCCATGTCGCGCTCTCAATGCGAGCATCGTGGGTGCTCGCGACGGCTTCGCTGGCATTCAGCTCGTTCCTATACGCTGGGTTCATGTCCGACTTTCAGAGCTCACTGCATTCGAGAATTGAGACAACACCCATTGTCCGTGACATCTTGGATCCTTCGCTCGGCGAGCCACTCATGCCCTTGCCGGGTAGCGCGGTTTCCTGGGCGACGGTCTCTAAACCGGGAGACCAGCCAATTCCCGACTACGCAGACCAGTACGCGGTCACGCCAACGCAATGGCTCGAGGTTCTCAAACGCCTGGGGCTTGTGGAACCCGACCGTTCGATCAAAGATTTCGTTGGTGAAAAGGCCGAGGGCGACGAAGACTTTGCAACACAGGACCTGATCAACAAGCTGCAGGTAGCAGCGAAGGGAAAGTCGCTTGTCCAGATCAGACCTTTGCCACTGCTTACGAACCTGTCAGTGCAACTCAAAGGCGCGGGAATCACGAACGGCTCCGCGTCATCGCCGGATTGCTGGTCTGCTGCGATGTCGCAAGTGATGGCTGGATTCCCCGGCCGTTGGGCAGCGCTCGCCAACGCCATGCGAGAAAGCCGCCAGCCGCTCCCGGCACCCACTGCTGCCAGCAAACAGGGCCTCGCAAGCGACCACGAGACTGCTTGCGCCTGGACAGATGGTGGCAAATTCGCAGAGCAACCTTGGATGCTTCACTATGCGGATGTCTTCTCGACCGAGATTCCCAATGAAGCCGATCTCGCTCGTGCTCTGCTCGAAGGAATGGGCGCGCTTGTAGATAGCCATCCCAGCGACGTCCCCATCGATACGTTGCTCAATCAAACCGTATCCCTTAGCACTGTCAGCGAATTCGATCGTGTTGTCCCAGCTACTACAGTCTTGGCGGAGCAGTTTGCGCGACAACTCATTGGCGCGACGATGACCACCTCGGACGTCCGGGGTGCAAAGATCTGGCTCGACATGCTGGTGGGCCTGCCGCAGTTCATTCTAAACTGGTGCATCGTCATGCTCACAGCCTTCGTATTCGGTCGGATGTTGCTGTTTTGGAAGATGCGCCGCGAAATCGAAAGCGTGAAAGGATGGCTGGGAGCTGCTGAGGAAAAGCTCAAGGAACCCGACCCGGATCAGCGCTCAAGCCGCGCCCTCCAAATGGCAATACAACTTGAAAGGATGCAACATACCGGCCGGCCGCCAAACCAATACCCCGACCCCGGCTCCGTCCGAATAGATTCGCTTGTCATCCTCATGGCTGAGAAAGCGATCAGGCGCCTGATCGTGGGGGAGGCCCAGCCCGAGCTTTTCCGAGAATTCTGCGCAGCGCGTCGTGCCATGGTCGATGAATCCGCATGGTTGTTGCGGTATCTCGCGCGAGCACTCCCGGCGCTAGGCTTTGTCGGGACTATCTTGGGGATCCTGCTCGCACTCAATGGGGCCGACGGCATCGTCCGCGCGTCGACACAGGCCGAGCGTGTATCGGCGATGGCCGCAGTAACAGGGCCATTGGCCTTCGCGTTCTCGCACACCTTCATCGCTCTCGTTGGCGGACTGATCACAGGATACCTCATCGATTGGGAGACCGCTCGGGAACGTCTTGCTCTCCTCGCATATGAGGAGACGCTCATCGAGAAGATTGACCTTGCTGAGCGAGAGACGGTGCCGGGCACCCGGCACAGACGGCCGCAGACAGATGCGCTTCCAGCTGAGGGCATACCATGAACGAAGACGAAGGGGAGGCCACGTTATCCATCAGCTTGGTCGACGGGATCAGTTGTGGCCTCGCGGCGACTCTGCTGCTCTTCATCATTTTTGGTGTAAACATTTCGGTTTCGACAAGTTCCCTTGGTGGACAAGCTGGACATGGCACGGTGACGAAGGTGCCCAGCGATCTGACCAGAGAGCCGGTCGATATCATTGTTGAAGTCCGAGGTCCGACGTCCGCTATTGCTGGAAATAGCCCTTGGCGATCCCAGTCATCGGCCGACCACAGAGTCGTGAATGCGCTGGAAGGCAAAACAGTCTTCGTGCGTGAACTCCGAGGGGGCTTCAGCACACCGAACGGAGTCCAGGCCAATCATGGTGACATCGACTTCAACCTAACTTGGCAGGGTCCGGTGCCTTTCAAGGGAGTGATCCACATTTTCCGGTCTGGCACCGATTCCGCCTTTGATTTCGAGTGCCATCATAGCAAGGGGCCTTACGCGATCATTCAGGGGTTCGACCTAAAACATGCTGTGTTGCGCAGCGCATGCAACTGGAAGCCGCATAGTTAGAACGAAAAGGTCAGGTCATGAAAGCCCCGCGACGTGATGTGACTGGCGCCAATACCGCGCTGAGTTTCATTGATGTGTTGGCAAGCGCGCTCGGCGCGGCCGTCCTGCTGTTCGTGATACTAGCGTCGACGCCGGTCAGCGTTGCTGGCCGCGCACAGGCGGCGGGCGGATTCATACGCTACGAATGGACGATTTCCGATCCGGCCGCGTTACTACGACTCTCGATAAGATCTCCCAGCAGTTCAGGCGGCGACCCTCGCTTCATCGACCTCAAGAATTTTGACGGTGAGACCGTGAGTGCCGATGGGCTCGCAGGGGTTTCTTCGTATCTGCTCATGGGGTTTGCCGCCGGTGCAGAAGACACAGAAAGTCGACAGTCGGGTAAGCGGACCTATGTCCTCCGGCTTAACCAGCCTGAAAAAGGGGTTTGGCAGGTTGGGGTGCTGTACTATGACCGGGCCGACAGTATCCCGACAGGCCCGAGCGACATCCAGGTTACAACTAGTGTATGCGCCGATTCCGATGCGCTTGTAGGCACCGAACTGAGGAAGACGGAGCTGTTGGGAAAGGAATCTTCGTTTGTTCCGAATGACGCAGTTAGTCTTAGTTATGGAGACGAGCTCCTTGCCCCGGCTGTAGAAGCTGACAAAAAGAAAGGCGGTCGGCGCTCCTGCTGAATTTGCCTGGCCAATTGCCGCGCTCTGAACGTCTGGCGGCCCGGATTCTAAACCGGGTACGGGAGCCTGCGGGACTCTAGCGGCCTGTGCTTGCTAACATTGTGGCCGATTAAACGCGGTTCTCCGCTGGGCAAAGAACCTCGATGTAACGCCCTGAAAGCCTGGCGGTCCGGCTAGCAGTAATCTGCTCCCTACCAGGTCACGGAGCTCTCCATAGGCACGACGGAAAAGCTGTTCCAAGCCAATCGGGATCTGAACGCGACCGCGCCAGGTCTGACAGATAAAACCAGAGCCCTGATTCGATCGAGCGGCAGGTCGCAAAGCGGGCCAAGTATTACCTCAGCCAAGGAAAGATCGGGACCAAATTGTTTGAAGTGGAGGCCGCCTTCCTTGGAGGCTGTCGTCAACGGAAACATCATGCGTGTTTCGCCCTCATATTTCCAGTGGCTAAACTTAGTCCGTGAGAGCTTGGCTAGGAGTTCATCAGACACCGCAGGTGGTGCTGACTTGTCGGGCAGGGGGTCCAACACCCGATCATCGGCATAAATGACGTCGAGCAAGGTGTTCCGATCGATATCGAAGCCGAGGCAAATTCCCCGATGCTTCGCCGCGTAGTGGCTCCACAATGTCGGTGAAATCCAATTCTTGCTGAAGCATATCAGTCCGGTGGACTGATCGTATTGCTCCCGAAGAATGCGGCCAAAATCTCTGACGTGCCTGTCGCTTCCCCGGAGTGCCAGAAGTTCGAAGGGGTCATTCAGGTCAGAAAATCTCGAAACCTTAATTCTACCTAGAGCAATGTTGCTGATCGCATATTCTGCTGAGGTCAGATAGTAGGCCCGCAACCGGCCAGCCGGCGGTGGCTGGACCACTTCCGCGCTACCCATATGGCTGTCATAGCCTGCATCGGTCCACTGGGCGCGAAATTCCTTGTGCATGATGCCTCCCCCCACAAGGAGTTTAAACCCAGAGTTCAACTGGGCACCGCCGGTGATCCTGGTGCCTGGAGGTCCGCTGCCGCTTCTCGGCTTGTACGAGGATCTCAGCTTCTTGGTTAACGCTCTCCTCGCTTTCAGTCGCTCCATGAAGACTCTTCATCGGATTCACCACGAGACGATTGAAAGGATGAACAGCACAATAGCCGCGCTCATGACCATCCACGAGCGCTGTTTTGGAAAGGTAGCATCTTCAAGCCAACGTCCGCTTGCGAGAAGGCTTCCGACCTGGAGAGAAGCCACCAGCGCAAAAACCATCAATATCATTATGGAGAGCGTTGAGATTTCACCACTGCTGCCGCCCAAGCCCCGGACCAGATCAGCCGAGAACCAAGCGATCCCTACGAAAGTGATCACACCTGCTAAAATCCCGACGTAAGTTCGCATCTTGCACGCCTTTTTATCCGGACACCGGCTTTCCCGGCCCGACAACCCGTACGCTTGGCGCCTGGGCATTCTCGTCGACGAAGATGACGCCAGCCGCCTCCAAGGGCGCGTCAATTTTTCAGGCAGACGTAGGTGTGTTCAAATTCCGGGCGCCAAATTTCGATACTGGTCTTGATCTCGCACGTCCGGCCAGTCTGAGTAAAATACTGGAACGCCACCGCTTGGTGCGCTGCAACGACAGGATCGAGCTTCACCAGACCGATCGTTGCTCCGCTGACGATCGCCGGCGCGGCGATTGTCCCTGGCGATGGCGTTGTCATGATCTTGCTAAGGTCCGGCCGATCGAAAACCCAGAATGAACCGCCTGCGGTCTGGACGACGTGCTTAGGTGCGACTGAAGCGTCGTATGTCTTCAGGAGGTATCCGGTATTCTGACAGCCGGTGATCGCCAGTGCTGCGGTCAAAGCCGCGATTATTCTCCCCCTGCCCATTCAGTTTCCCCCATCGTCTTGCGATAGAAGCACAGGCAATTATCCAAGTCGATAGAACGGTGGAGCGTCAGCGATAAGAACGGTTATCGCCAGTGTCGCCGCGCATGTGGGTGATTTTCGCCGGCTATTCAAAACGACGGTCGCTTTCAGACGGACGCGTTCGGCGGATCAGGCTGCAGCGGTTTTGGCGAAGTTGAAGGGTAGCAGATCGTCGATATCAGCGTCCGCGTTGCGTTGAGGCAATTCGGTGAGGACGTGGCGCAGCCACGCTAACGGCTCGACGCCACAGGCGCGGCAGGTCAGCACCAAGCTGTAGACGATGGCGCTGGCCTTGGCTCCGTCGACGGTATCGCTGAAGAGCCAACTTTTCCGGCCAGTGGCAAAGAGTCTGATGTCACGCTCGAGAAGATTATTGTCGATCGGCATGCTGCCGTCCTCGGTGTAACGAGTCAGATATTCCCATTGGTTCAGGGTGTAAGAGACGGCGTCGCCGAGCTTGCTGTCAGGCAAGACCTTTGGGGCGATGTCGTCGAGCCATCCCTTGAGAGCATGGAGGATGGGGACACTATGTTGCAGGCGGAAGCGGCGGATGCAGTTATCTTGCGTTTCGCCTTCATCGGGGATTTCGTTCCGGGCCGGCCTTTCAACCCGATAGAGCTGTTCGAAGAACCGGAGCGCCTGTTCCGGCGGCCCGCCGCCTTTCTTCCTCGCCTTTAGGGCATCGACGAAGCGCCGCCTCAAATGGGCCATGCATCCAAGATGCGTTGCCCCTTCCAGCGTGCGCCACGCGGAATAGCCGTCGCTCATCACTACGCCGCGGTAATCGCCCAAGAAGGTCTGCGGGTGTATCTGGCCGCGGCCCGGCTGATAATCGAGCAGCACGATCGGCTGGTCACTGTCCGCGCCGCTCCGGTATGCCCACATATACGAGGTGCTGGCGGCCTCTCTGTCCTTTTCCTTCAGCACCTGGACCGTGGTCTCGTCACCATGGATGAGGGGCTGCGATCTTAGCCGCAGCTTCAGGACGTCATAGGTGCGGGAGAGATGCTTTTCGCTCGAACCGGTCACCCAGTGCCCCAGAGCGCCACGGCTGTCACCGAGAAGGCAGAATGCCAAAACCGCCGCTGTGGTAAGCAGCCGATTTCTGCACGGCTCCAAGTCTCCAAGTGTGTTTCAGTGTTCGATCGAGCATTTTCCCCCTTTTAGTCGTGCGCTGATTGCAACTGGTATCTGTATTCAAATCAAATGACGCAGGCGAAGGCTGTAACGTAACTGCTCTCTAGGAATGGACAGATTGTCCTGGCATTGTGTTAGCGTGCTATTGGTCTCCAAGGGCTGTGATAGGGGTGGCGGGAGGAAGGGACTGATACCAGGGTACCCAAATCGCCATGTCGTTGAGGCAATCGCCAAAAGAGACCCCATTGTATTCGTCGCGGCTACAGACTGCCATTCCGGCTGTCGGCTGTTGAGAAACTTCGACGTAGCAATATTTTGCCTCCATCCCTCCCGTATCAATTTTCGCAAATGTACGAGTTTCTCCCCAAAGCTCCGCCTTTGCGGTTTCTAGCGGCTGGGTCTCATAATACCCAATTCCAGATTGATCCGTGCTCTTATCCAGCATCCATGCTTGAAAATTCAGGCAGGTCTGAACCGCGGCTTTGTGACCGATGATCGCTCCCGGTTTGGTTCCTTCCAGAAAAATTCCCCACCGCACCGCCTTCTCAACCGTATTAACCTCGGCGATCTCTTTCGGTCCTGAATTCAACGTTTCAGCGAGCAGGGAAAGCGAAAACATCGGTTTGGCGTCGAATTCCGATGAGAACGAACCGAATTTGATGAATTCGGCAATCACCTTCTCACTCAGCGTGAGCATTTCAGACACATCCTTGCCGCTAAATTTGTCGCCTTCAGCCAATGTGAAATAGGGAGCATGAAATCCGAGATGTCCTGAGACATTTAGATACCGGCTAGGCCCGTCCGTTTCAGCCCCGTGTGCCCTCCCAGCCATGAATAGGAAAGCACAGGACGAATAGCAGGAAGCTCCCGCCGGTATACGTGTTGTGATACCATAGTCGTGAACAAACCCGGCGATTAACCGGCCTTCAACATAGTTTCCTCCGGGACTGTCGAGGCAGATTGCCGCGTCCGTGCTATTCGACTCTTCCCCGCTATTGCCTGGCGCCGTCAAACCAGACGAGGTGGCAAGGGCTTGCAACGCCTTAAAATCGCCCGGTACGATTTCGCCCGACAGGTTGATCAGGCAACCCTTCCCATGCCCCTTAGCTAGCTCTGCGGCATTTGCGGCCCCGATGAGCATACCGACCAGCAAGAACAAAAAAAACCAGATCGTTAACTCGCTTGTCGTGCGTCGGGATTTCGCGGCAGCTTTTAGAGAATAGAGACGACGTGCGAACGGCCGAAAATGCATTGTCTGTGCCTCCCCTACCTAGATACATTACGGAGCGACGAGGAGAGCAAGTCAATGCCGGGGTCGTGCAGGCTTTGGGCATACAGCCGCAAAGAGAACGCCACAGAGCCATGACGCAGCGTAACGACTCAGCCCCGCTTGGCGCGGGATCCCGCCTGGCCGGAGCCGCCTCTCTCCTCCCAATGTGCAGCGTCGGCCAATTTTTTTTCTTCGAACTGGCTAGTTTTAGCGCTGTCCTGGCGATGCGAACAAAGGAGGAACATTTTCCTTGCTCGTCAAAACGGTTTGTGGAATCTATCCATGATGAGCGAAGAGACCGTCATCCCCTGCCAAAGGGTGGGAGCCGCCTCAGTCTCGCGGCTCGATTGAAAACCATTCCTGCGAGCGTGCGGTTGGGGCAAGGCCAAACCTGTCACATGACAGTTTCAATAATTTAGCGCAGAACCTATCACCGGCGGTGACAGGTATGACGCGTTTGCGTGACGGGTTTTGGAGGGGTGAGATGACAGAAGACGCTCGGCAACTCATCGAGAAAATTTGGGCCGACGACCTTCTAAATTGCCGCAAAGCTGAAGCTGAATTTTTACACCAGTTTTTGACGAGTAGAGCAACGGACAGAGCTCTTTCAAAGAAACCAGGCGCCTATGTGCTCAACATCGATGCCGAGTGGGGGTCTGGAAAGACGTTCTTCCTCGACAGAATGGCCAAGCAGCTTGGAATTCGCCACGTCGTTGCGCAAGTCAATGCCTGGCGAGACGACCATATGGATGACCCGTTCATTGCAATTTTAGCCGCCATCGATGAGGCATTGAAGCCTTACCTGAAGAAGGAAAAGAAGACAGCGAGGCTTTGGACCGCAGTTAAAAAGAATGCAGCTCCAATCGTTGTTAAGGGAATAGCCGGTGTTGGCAAAAACCTCCTTCAGAAAGCCATTTCTAAGGAGATCGTAGGTGACATAGCCAATGTTATTTCGGACGCTATGACTGAGCTTCCGACTGCAATCAAGATCGATGCAGAAATAGTGAAAAATGCGGCCGAAGCCGCCGCTGATGAGATCGTTACCGAGATCGACAAGGTAGTCGATGCTCAAGCTCAGCACCTGATTGACAGCTTCAATGCCAAAAATGCAGCGTCGTCCGACTTCAAGACCAGGCTTGAGGCGGCAATTGGAGCTCTGACAGTCAAAAGGACGCCTCTGTTCGTAATCATTGACGAGCTCGATCGCTGTCGACCATCCTACGCCGTGGCACTCCTCGAGCGAGTTAAGCATCTCTTTGACGCGAAAAACCTGGTGTTCGTTTTTGCCACCAACAGCGAGCAGCTGCAGCACAGCATTGCTGGCGCCTACGGCACCGGTTTCGACGGATTTCGCTATCTCAAAAGGTTCTTTGACACGACTTATCGACTTAAGACGCCATCGACCGAAGACATCGTCGAAGCCGAAGCCAAAACGATGTTTCTGGACCGGGTGACATCACCGCTCGAAACGCCTGTCGCGTACCTGAAATTCGCATGCAGCGTCTACAAAATGGAAATTCGACAGATAAAAGATGTTTTGGACACAATAAGGAGTGTTTCTGCCGCGTGGAACGCAGAAAGCAAGATCGAACTAGTTTCGCTTTTCGCTTTAGCATTCGAGTTTGACAAAACTGGCAATTGTTCATGGCAAACTTCTTTCTCTGCAAAATACAATAACATAAATTTCTCCGTTGAAACTGGTTCTGAACAGTGGAGAGGAAATAAGCCTGTTGAGTTTAACGTAGCGAATTTTATGAACATTTTTTATACAAATACGAAGATATTGAAGAATATGATGAATGTTGCCAATGGCGAGATGGACCGCGTACAACGTTACGCCTACAACACTGTTAGCTCAGAGTGGGGAAGTGATAGGGGAGTTAATACCGACGCGCCGAGTGTTCAATTTCAGCTGCCAGAGATGGTGATGGCCGCAGGGCGAATGACTGGCGGAAACTAGACGCCCGCGTACCAAAACGTCGACGGGCCGGTCGAAGCCTCGACTTCACGGGATACGCCAAACGGGTCATGGTCTCAGAGCATTAAGCAGGTCAGGTGTAAGTGCTGCGGGCCAACGTCGGACACGACGACGAACTGAGGCTCTTTAACGCTGTGCCCATGTCGCGCCATTATTTTGCTTCACGAACGTCTTGCAAGGAAGCATGGCGAAGGTCTTCCTCGCCGCGAAGGTGCTTCACGGTGGCCACCAGGCCCGGCTCACCCGCCGGTTCAATTAGCATGTGAAATGGTTCCGAAATGCGAACCTTGCGAAGAGGTATTGCCCACACGGCCGAAACAGCCTACCCTATGTAGACATTCTGTATAGCCCGCTCGGGTCGGAAGGGTTGAGAGGCAATGGCCAACAAAAATGTCAGGCTGACGAGCGTCTCGCTGAAGGTCCTGAAGATTTTTATCGATGCCCCCCGTAAGCCTAGATCCGGCATCGAGATTTCGCGCGAGTCAGGTATCGCATCGGGCACTTTGTACCCGATTTTGGACCGTCTGGAAGACGCGGGTTGGTTCGCTAGCGCATGGGAAAACGTCGATCCGGCGGAGGTCGGACGACCACGTCGACGCTACTATACAATCACCGGCGAGGGCTACAACGCGGCGAACGAGGCGCTGGCGCCGTACCAGATGCCGAACGGAGCGGTGGGATGGCAGATATAGCAAATTGGGCGCTCTATAGCATCTTGACCCTCATCGGAGCGGTGACTGTCAACTTAATCGCTAGCGAAATCTACGACCGGGTCCCCTTGTGGACGTGGAAGCTGGTGGCAGCGGCTGCGAAGGGCGTTCCAGCTAAAAAGCGCGCTCGGTACGCCGAGCAGTGGCTCGCCGACCTGAACGACGTCCACGGCAATTTTCACAAACTGGCTTTTGGCCTTAACTGCTTTCGGGCAGCACGCGTGATTTCCAAGAATCGCTTCGGAGAAGACATCGTCTATAGCGTCACTAATCTGTTCTACACGGTGTACTTCATGACGATCCTAGAATCTTTCAGGTTCATCACCGAATACCGCATCGGAATGTCTTTTGGGCAAATGATAGGCGATGGAGGAGTCCTGTTACTGGGCGGGCTGGCCGCGTGGAAGCTGCATAAATTTAGCAAGCGGCGCAAATTCATTCGAATTCGCGCACGCAAAAGGGCTTGACGTTGCGGACGTTCCTTTGACGAACTGCCCGTTTAAGAATTTCTAGCTCGGCTGAAGACAAGCCCTGCTGCAATCGCAATTCGTCCACCCATAGGTTCACCATTGACCAGGACGCGCGCGCTGCAAGGCGCCCACCGGAAAATAGCGGCAGGGACCGATGAAGAACCCGCCGTTGGCCATCGACAGAGCGAGGCTATCGAAGTTCCGAGGTCAAACGAAAAAGCCCGCCGGCGAGTGCCAGCGGGCGAATACTCAGACTGAACCGCCTAGGTTAGTAAGAGGCGGCGATCCGACAACCGCCAAGATTTTTGCCAGCGTTTCGCGCTTCACCAACGTCGGCCGTTCATATGTCTTCTTCATAAGGTTTCCCCAAACGCCCGATCGTTCGGGCCAGACATGCTTTTGCTGATCTGAATTTGTCAAGCTGGCGCTGATACAAACGCCACGCGCGATGAGTGGATGCGGCGTGTTAAAGCGACTGTAAGAACATCGGTGAATCTGAAGCGTTGACCCGCGCAAAATAAAAAGGCGGTTGGAAGAAACAAAAACTCTAGACTCGCGTGACGAATTCGCCCCACTATTTGCCCGGGGGAAATCAAATGAAAAAATCATCGCTTTTTGTGAGTGCAGTGCTGAGCATCAGCGGCTGCTCTACGAGGCCCGCCGTATCTGACGGCGATCTCACAGCAATGAATACCGTGACGCTCTGTCACGTTCTGGTCAGCAGCACCGACGAGCAATATCGAAGCCGAGTGGCAGCTCTTCTAGTGCGCCGGGGCGCAACGGCAGAGAAATGCGTCAGGCTTGTACAAGCTGACAACGCTGTAGCGACTGGAATAGCGGTGGCGGCTGTAGGTGGCGCAGCCGTCGGGGTCGCCGCCAACGGCTATGGCGGTGGCGGATATTATCGTCCACCTCCGGTTTACGGTGTGGCCTGGGATCAATTCTACGGCCAGAACTACAGTGTGATCTGGCGATGTCGAGACCGGTCTACGGGGCGGTTCGTTGATGACGGCTACTGCGCTGGCATGCCAATGGTCGACAGCGCATGGCCCGGCTGGTCCGCGTAGCGGATGAGCACGCGGTACCGGAAATATCGATCCAATCGGTGGCAGAGACCCACCGGCGCAAAGCTGTGGCGGCGCCAAGTCGCCAGCGGGCGGATAATGCTCGGCCTTTTGGCGGTGGCGGCAGGGACTGCTTTCCTGGCGCCGTCGGGCGCGCAGCGCAGCGATGATGTATCGGTCGTCAGCCCACCAAAGGCGGTGCGAGGGCAAGCCCTGTCGCTTACCGGCGCAGCCTCCATAGTCGACGGCGACACGATCGAGATCCACGGGCAGCGCATCCGTCTCAACGGCATCGATGCGCCAGAGAGCGGGCAGCACTGCAACGACGCCAAGGGCGATGACTATCCATGCGGCCGGCGATCGGCCGAAGTGCTGGACAAATTCCTGGCCGCATCGAGGCCGGTGCAATGCACGTTCGTCACCTGGGACCGTTACGGCCGCTTTGTAGGCGACTGTCGGCGCGCCGACGGCGCCAACGTCGCCACATGGATGGTCGAACACGGCCAGGCGCTGGATTGGCCCCGCTACAGCCACGGTGCCTATGCAGGGCAGCAAGCAAAGGCGGAAGCCGCCAAGCTCGGCCTGTGGAGCGGAACGGTTCAGGCGCCTTGGGATTGGCGCGCGGAGCACACTGAAAATACGCAGGCGTTCGCAAGCCAACCTATCGGCATCATCAGCCGGCAGGTAGCGCAAAGCTACTCGTGCCAGCCGCGGCGAACGTGTTCGCAGATCAGCTCCTGCGAGGAGGCGCAATGGTATCGCAGCAATTGCGCCTGGGGCGGAAAGCTGGACCGCGATGGCGATGGAATTGCATGCGAAACGCTGTGCTAGGAAGCTAGCTTCTTTGTAAGGGTCCGATGGAGAATAACGGCGGTGCCTTGCTAGTGATTATTACGCTCGGCGCATGGTTCGCCTTCGGCGATCCGCCGCGCACCGTAGCGGGTTGGTGGTGGCAGAGACTTCGGCGCCCTGGGAGACTGTGGATGCATTTTCTACCCCGACCGCAACAACCTGTATCTGGTGCAAGAGCAGGACGGCTTGAAAAACCTCCAGGCGTGCCAACAATGGGTTAGGGCGGCGGCATACGCAAACAACGATCCGACCATAGGGCGATCGGACTATGAATGTGGGCTCGGGACGCCGAAGCCGTTCGGTACGCTGAAGGTCTATCGAACACTGTTCGGTGACGATCAAAAACCACAGACGCAATGCGATCGTCAGTGCGGCGCGCCGCCAGCCAGGAGGTACTTATACCCGGTGGTGGTCATCCAGCGAGCGCGGGCGAGATGCGTCTCCCAAGCCCGAAACGCCCTCTCCAACTCCTTCTCCGGGTCGATATGCAGGACGATCCTGGCTACTTCGCGCCAGTCCGCGTCTTCAGCCGCCGCGTCGAGCAGGCGGATATAGGTGAGCAGACGCTCTTCGTTGTAGCCAGTCAAGACTGGAGATGTGGGCGCCTCGTCGGCGACGTCAGGGTCAAGCAAAGGTTTCAGCATCGCAATCTCGCGCCAGTGTGGAGACGCGGCATCGTGGCAAGCCGCCAAGAAAAGCAAAGCGCACGAAGCGAACCGCGCGCCATGGTTGCTTATGAATTCCGGTTGGGAGATTGTCACAACGTCTTGGGAGGGGCCGGAAATGGCGGGGGACGACCACGAATTCGGCGGACAACACACTGAGATAAAGCTCGCGATGGTTGAGGCATACCTGAAACGCTATTCGGCCGCTCTGCACAATTGGTGCGATCACGTCTGGTACATCGACGCATTTGCTGGCACAGGTAGACGTACTGTTCGTGTGAAGGCTCGGGCTGGTGACCTTTTAGAGGAACCCGCGCCGGAGCAAGTCGAAAAGCGCCGAGGTTCGGCCCAAATTGCGATCGACATCACCCCGCCGTTCGACCGCCTGGTTTTCATGGACACTCGCCGAAAACACGTAGCAGCGCTGGAGGGCTTGAAGGCCGCAAACCCTCATCGCGACATTTCAGTTTTGAAGGGTGACGCGAACAGTCTGATACAGAGTGAAATCGAGTGGGACGGCTGGAAGAAAACCAGAGCAGTAATGTTCCTCGATCCTTATGGCATGGAGGTCGAATGGGAGACGTTGAAGAAGATCGCTGACACCAAGGCGATCGATGTCTGGTATCTCTTTCCTTTGGCTGGCTTGTATCGACAGGCCGCCAGGGACATGTCGAAGATCGACGCAGTCAAGGAAGCGGCCATAACTCGCATGCTTGGGACTGACGAATGGAAAGGCGAACTCTATTCGAAGGCGAAGGCGCCGCCGACAGTTGATCTGCTTGGCTATCTTGATGACTCTGAAACGCTCCAACGCAACGCCGACGTCGGCGGGCTGCAGCAGTATGTGAGGCAGCGGCTAAAGACGATCTTCGCTGAGGTCTTAGACCCCTACCCCCTTCCAGTTCTTGAAAAGCCTCAGCGTTTCTCGCTCTTCTGCGCGATATCGAATCCCTCCGAACGAGCGATCAAGCTCGCCAAGTCTTTCGGCGCTGACATTCTCAAATCGACAGACTCGGCATCTCGTCATAGGTCCGGCCGTTGAGTGTGCGGCCAGTCGCCTTCTTGTTGCGACCGCCCCATTGCTTAAAGAAAAACGCCGTGCCGGAACGCCGACACATGGTTTCGATTTCATCGACCCAGCGCGGATCCATGTATCGCGAGCCCGGCCCGGATTCGCCGCCCACGATCGCCCAATCAATATTGGTTAGATCGGCGCCGGCCACTGAGCCGATTAGAGGCTCGAGCGAAACAAACCTGATGGCCGCTGGCACTTTTCGCAACTCGTCCAAACGATCGAGAACGCGATTGTCCTCGACGCTTGTGCCAAGCCAGGTATTCGACAGCACCGGAAAATCTCCGCGTGCCAGAACTTCCGCCATGCGCTCCGGCCGCTTCGTGAGGATCTGATAGGTATGCCACGGCGTTTCTGCCATCGCGGTCCAGACCTGTCGGATGAAATCGGCAGGCACGTCGATATGAAACAGGTCGGACATCGAATTGACGAAGACCCGGCGAGGTTTCTTCCATGTTGCGGGCGTCGCCAGAGATTTAGAGTCCGTCGTCACCTTGCCCGTCCACTTGGCACGGCCCCCGGTCTTACGCGTCAGGCCTTGGTATTTCTCCACGCCCATCGCCTCAAGCCGAGCTGACATGCGCATTGCATAGCAATTAGTGCAGCCAGCGGTCAGGATAGTGCAGCCTGCGACTGGGTTCCACGTCGCGTCGGTCCATTCGATCGAAGTTTCAGCCATAGGACGATGCTCCTAGTTCGCCATCATGGTTAATCTGGGGTTATGAAATTTCCGTTTCGCTGAGCAAAAGGCGGGCTCAACGGCCGCTATGTGGGAGTGGCGTGTGGGACGCAGCTACTAAGGCAGCCAAAATATCACGTAAGTCTTTGAAATAATCGGCGCACCCGACAGGATTCTAACCTGTGACCTCCTTCAGAGGGCTGTGGGTCGAGCCTATCGAAATTCCGTTGTCCTGACCTGCCAGATTTTGGATGCCCGCAAACATAAACCAGCGTTTATGTTTGACGATGGACTCAAGAGCCCACCGTTTTAGTTCCCTTCGCAAATCGTGATTGTAGGGCTTGCAGGGGATAGGATAGGCATGTTTTGAAGTCACATTGCGATTTTTTACGGCTTTGGGGAGGCTGTCATGAGCGTCTGGTGGGTCAATCTCGGCGAGAGGTTCGCTGAACAACGAGCGGCCCGAGCATTGTGGTGCCCCAACAAAACGGTTCTCAGTGACGGATCTCTCGCAGCTCCTCAATGGCATTGGTCCATCATCCAAGATGTTCGAGCGGGTGAGTTTGTCGTTCTCGCGCGTGACGGAAGCATCGAAGGGGTTGGCATCGTCCGACACACCGCGATCCCTGACAGCCCAAAGCCGGCAGGATTTCCGGACGGCAAGTGGCACAGTCTGGGATGGTTATTGCCAACCACGTTCATCTTATTCAGCCGGTCCAGGTCCCGGGATGAGCTAACCGCTGGGCTGTTTCTGGAGCAGGTTAAATATAGCCCTCTCTTGAATCAGCTCGACGGGAAGGGTCGAGGAGCACAAATTTATCTGACGCGTATACGGGATATCGACGGCGTCGCACTGTTCGAGCGAATTGCAGCGCTCCTCGACGTTGAGCAACCGGGATGGCTGGAACGAGGGATTGAGGGGGCGTTGGAGGACCAAGGCCCTGTTGGGGCCGGTTCACCTGCAGCGACGTCGCGGGCCGCAATAGTTCAGGCTCGTGTGGGCCAGGGGCAATTCCGCAAGAGCCTGGTAGACCTATGGGGCGGAAAGTGCAGCGCAACTGGGTTGGATGTTCTGGACCTGCTCACGGCGTCTCACATCCACCCATGGGCCGCGGCGAGCGATGTCGAGAAGCTAGACCCATTCAACGGTCTGCTGTTGTCACCAGCTTTCGAGGCCGCATTCGATAAAGGCCTTATCAGCTTGCACGCAGATGGAACTTGGTTAAACGCCGCGAACTTGTCGGCTGAGCAACTGGAGCGAGCGGGGTTAGCCAACATGGAGCGTTACCCAGTCTCGGGACTCACAGAACGCCACGCCATCTATTTGGAGATGCATCGTCAGAACGCTCTAGAACGCGCAAGAGCGCTGACGCCAGGATTAGCTTAGCTACTGCGACCTACGGCTGACTTGAGCGCTGATGGAGCGTGTGTCGCTCCGCGGCCGTTGTTCTGGAGCGAATAATGCCAGACGCCGTCATCTATGAAATACGTCGGCTATTATCGCGTCTCGACCAAAAAGCAGGCTCGATCCGGCCTAGGATTAGAGGCTCAGCAGCAGATGGTCCGGCAGTTTGCCGCGACCAATGGCCCACTGGTCGCAGAGTTCGTCGAGGTGGAATCAGGCAGGATCGATCAAAGATCTGAGCTGGCAAAAGCGATGATAGCGTCAAAAAAGGCAGGAGCATCGCTGTTAATCGCCCGCCTCGACCGTTTTTCACGACGTGTCAGCTTCATTGCAGCAATGATGGAGAAGGGAGTTCAGCTTGTCGTCGCTGAAATGCCCCATGCAACCGACTTTCAGCTGCATATTTTTGCAGCGCTGGCACAAGAGGAGCGGAGGCTGATATCAGAGCGAACCAAGGCGGCTCTTGCCCAGGCAAAACGCAGAGGAACCATCCTCGGTCGGAATGGAGCTGTTCTGGCAAAAGCAAATCGAGACGGTGCCATTGCCTTCGCTGAGCAAATTGAAAAATTCCTGCCTCCACAATGGTCGACAATGTCCTATTCCGAGCTTGCTCGCCGGCTAAATCAGATCGGCGCGACAAGCCCGACAGGCAAGCAGTTCCATGCGCAAACAGTTAAGAGCTTCGCCACTCGACTGCTTAGGCTGCAGGATCGTAAAATCGTCTGACCTTTTTGTGCTGCCAAAGTCCATCCGGACGATTGGGCTTCAGCACACGTTGGACGAGCCTATCGCGCTTGGGCTCACAATGGAGCCGGCGGTTGTTGATGAAAAGCTTGGGCGTGGCAGCACGGTCGACCTTATGCGGGCCGTCGGAGAACTCATCGATCTGCTCGCCAACAGTGGTCGACCAGTTGAGGACGCTAAAGAATGGGCGGCCGCTCATTAGCGAGAAAGACGGTTCTCGCTACCTGGCCCGCCTTGCACGACAAGTTTGCGCACCCTGATTGTTCCCGTTAACTTCGACCAAACCGGAGGGGACGAGAATGCGGGCTTTCGTGACGTTGGCTTTGATCATGTGCGCAGTCACCGCTCGTGCGGATGAAGCGAGCCGGCTCGAACGGCAAATCTCGAAATGTTTGGTGTTGCCGGCGGCCATCCCGGATATTCTGGGATTCAAAGCTGATTTTCAGGTGGTAATAAGCAAGGCCGGCAAGCTGGAGACGATTGCCGTCACGTCCTACAGTCCACGTGATGAGGTCGCCAAGAGCGTCGCCGACGGCTCTCCCTGTCGATACGGAAGTGTTGGCCACCAGGCGTCAAGAACGGTCCAGTGAACATTCACCTCGATGGTGGCGAGTGGCGCTAATTATCCTGCACGCCTTCCCGCCCCCGGTGCGCCGGCCGCTTCAAAAGCATCGCCCAAGGCCCCCTCCCACGAAGGCGGCTTAGGCCCTTTGTAGTGCCGAGATGAAGTTCGGCGAAGCGGTGTTGATAATCCTCCCCGGATGCCTAGGCACATCAGTGGTTTTCACGGTCTCGCCAGTCTCTTGGATCGAACGCCGCACCTGCAACGGTGCGCTGTCGGCAAGTTTGATGAGCGGAGGCTCATAGCTTTCGACTACGCCGCTAAAACTGACCTCATCCCCGTCTTCGAGCATTCTAAACTGATATCTGGCGCCAACTGTGAACATTGTTTCTCTCCCTCATTGATCCGCTGACCAGATCACCGAAAACCATCAAGGGCAAGCTGAGTAATGCGCAGCATGAGGCTGAGAGTCCTCTCCAACGGCAAAACGTGAAAAGTAGGCTTACAACGTGCGATCCTTGCGAAATTTCGCTTTGTGGTGCAAACATCAGGCGTCTGTAAGTCGGAGACGCTTGATGCTTGCGCGAAAAGGCTGGAGCCGCGGATCTCCCCTCGACGTCGATCCGCGCGTTGCCGCGCTCTGTGCCGAGTTCGCAGTCGAGATCATTCCCCATGGGCCGCTATCCAGAGGAAGGCCAGACCGCGCCGTGGCCTCTATCCGCCGGCTGATCGACAAGCACGGCGCCGAGCATGCGCGCCTCGTCATGTGCATCCTGGCCGAAGGGAAGGGCAATCACGCGCTGATCGACGGAACGAGCCTGTGGGCTATCAGCGACCTGCTGGTGGCCTGTCCTGACCTCGTTGAGACGAGCATGTCGGAAATGCTCGACATGTTCGATCGTGTGCCGCTCGGCCCGCACATGGCCATAGCGAACGAGCTGGCCGGCAAGGTGAAGCAACGGGACGCGCTGGCGGGAATGCTCTACCTGCACCTGCGCAGCCTCAGGAATGGCCTTCCCGCGGCCAAGGGGCCGTCTCGGCGCCGAGAGGCCTCCGCGAGCACTAGCGAAGCCGAGAAGGGCCGTGGCAAGCCCACCAAGCGTCAGCGCCGCACTGTGGAGCTCCTCGAGATCGGAAAGCGCCTGCTCGCCGCCAAGGCGTCATTGTCACATGGCGAGTTCGGCCGCTGGCTGGTTGACCAGCCGATGACCTACGAGACGGCGCTAAAGGCTATGCGGTTGGCGCGCGCGGCTTGACCGCGATCCTCGGCGCTCTCAGTTCGCCGATCAGCGCCTGGACTTCGACAAACGTCATTGCGGCGCTAGACCACGACTCCGAGTATTCACCCAGTTGATTGTAATCGAATTCCTTCTGCGTTCGGCCATTGTATATTGCCATCGTCACCGGGCATCCAGGGTGCTCGGGTTCATCGTTGTCGAAGAACAGTTGCTCCAAGACGTAGTTGGGGAATTTTGGATTGCCGCACACGCCAACTCGGATCTGAATATCCTTTCCGTAGCCGGTCATATGACCAAGTGCCTGGCGTACGTACTCTAGCGGCGAGGCAAGCGATTCCAAGACAGAGCGGAGTGTAGCGTCAGCAGGCATTGTCAGGTGAAACTTACGAGGAGCTTTCACAACGCGCGCTCGAATATCCGGCCCTGAGCGCTGGCGTGTCACAGCGGCCTCAACAAAAAAACCTTTGCCGGCCCAAGCTCCATCGCAAATTCATAGCCCAAAACTTCAAACCATCGTTGGACGTCTGCCCGGCCGGACCAGTTGGAGGCCACGAGGGGCACGTTGCCGAGCCGCTTCTGTAGCCCCCTAACGTAGGCAGCCATGAACCGCACGTGTCGGGCTGCGAAGAAAATCTCTGGTGAGGCAAAGCCAGTATGAGCTTCACCATGTTGAATCTGCCATCTAACGATTGCCAAGGGTGCATCATTTTGGAGAAGGGTGTCTGCTCGATTTTCACGAATGGCTTTTCGGAATCCGTTTTTGGCTTTTCGGAACGCGTCTTCAAAGGTTGCTTGGGCATAGCGCTGATAGCGTTCTGCAGTTAGATATTCGTCTGAGAGCCGAGGCGCTAAAACGTCAAAGACCCGGGGCAAATCAACCATCGCAGATCGACGAACGATCATGCTTCGCTCGCTGCGGGGCCATCGCCTCTGGCGATCTCGCTTTGCATGCGTCTGATAAATTCTTCCGTCGGCTGGTCTGTGGATTCGTGCCAATCAGCAGGAAAGAACTTGAACTTGATCATGAAG
This sequence comes from Mesorhizobium sp. ISC25, assembly GCF_042295465.1. Taxonomy (NCBI): domain Bacteria; kingdom Pseudomonadati; phylum Pseudomonadota; class Alphaproteobacteria; order Hyphomicrobiales; family Phyllobacteriaceae; genus Mesorhizobium; species Mesorhizobium sp. ISC25. The sequence continues at coordinate 4,323,075 of NZ_CP135441.1, forward strand.
ATGACGCCGAGAAGCAAAGCCCAGATCGCAACCACCACTGCCAGCGAGGCAATTGCTTTAGCGATCCATCTCGCATCAGACGATATGAGATCAAGGAACACACGAGCGATCATAAAAGGCGGATAAAGGTACATCGCGGCCGAAATCACGAGAACCACAACGCTCAATAGGCGAACAGCCATCGTCTGGCCTCTGCCAGATTTCGGGCCAAATACCCTGGGCACAATGGCATCTCCCCAAAGGTTGTGCGCCATCTTATCGACCAGCAGTAACTGAAAATTCTGGATCTTGATGTGGCCGCCGAGTTTAAGAAGGATGCGAAACAATATTTGGTCGTCGATGAACGCGAACGTGGTGTTGAGCAATGCTCCGGCAGTGAGTAGGGATATTATCGGAGTTAGATCTTTCGTTATCTGAAGCGTCAGCCCGCCGTAGGTAAAACTGCTTCCTGATATCAAATCGAAGAATGCTAAGATCGTGGCGAATATGAATGCTTGGCTCGATCCTTTGCCGATACGGGATATCACTTCGAGCCGTCGTGCACTTATCCCGTCGAGAAATTCGGGCTGGTAGAACCTGTTTCCAAAGTCCCGGCTCAGGAACGATTCGAAGGTAAGCGCGCTGCGCTCAATCAACGACATTTTCGTGTAGGGCTTGTCAGCCATCTCACTCCCCCCTTCCCCTTTCATCAACCGCATCAAGTCTTTTGAAGTACAATCAGAGCGAAATCTAAAAGCCGCGGCTGGTGCACTATCCGCGGGCCGTAGCGGTCATTTGGTCGGTCGGTCACGAGGCAAATCAGGCGGGAAGCAGATCACCATCGCAACGCTGGCACAAGCGCCTGAGCAAGAGCATTAGCGTTTGAAAACAATTAATCGAAATCAAAACCATGCTGGTCGTGGCTCCGTACGGACAGGACAGGTCACTGAGGTGGTGTGTCTAGCCGTCCCTCTGCATCTGCCGAGATGGCGGCGAGCCAGAACTCATAGGCGTCATGGTGCGCCTCGTTGAGATGCTCCTCAGGCTCGTCGTTGTTGCCAGAGATCATAAGGGTCAGTTGGCCCGCCATCTCGCAGCATGCACGGACCACCACTTCCACCTCGGAATAGGTGATCTTGGCTTTTTCAGCATCGGGCCAGGCAATGTGTGCGATCTGGCCGTTTCGGAACGACTGAATTCTTCCGAACGCTGCGAAGTCGACCTGGCTATAAACTGACAGGAACTTCGTCCGCGCTTTCGAACAAGTAGCCAGTGCGCCTGGTGATGGATCATGGCCACCTGAGTAATGTCGGGCCGTCGGCTGTTTGATAAATCGGTATGCAGATTGCAGTGAGACTTCCGATTGCCGATCCATGACTGCAAACAGCCGGATCAGGGTCATCATGATCATTTCCTGGCGAACTTCGTCCGCGCGATTCTTGGCGACAGCACTCTTGCCCCGCGACATCTTCAACGCCTCGTTGACGCCGGCATAGAGGCCAAAAGCTCGAGCGGCCATGGAGGTCCAAGCGTTCAATTCGGGCGCCATCCGAGCGACTTGTTGGATGGTGGGTATAGGCAAATCAACCTTGGCCATCAGAGGAAGCCGTCCCCAGCGTGATCATTGTAGCGATCGGCGCGGCGTACATAGGTCATCCACCGATCGGGAATCCCGGTGGCGCTCCATGATGCGACTGATCGAGGCCCGGTTGACCGCCGCCGAGCGTTGCTCTTTGGTATCGCGCTGTTCATTCGCTCGTAGTTCTACCCCTTAAAAAAGATAAGCTGAGCGTCAAGCACGAGGAAAGCGAGTATCGAGGCTTTCACAATAGGGTCCTTAAACTGATCGGCCACTTCTCTGGCATAGTGGCTCCTCGATGCAAGAAATTCCCCTGTTTGCCCCAGGGCTTGGCGGTTAGTGGCCGCATTGCGACGCCGGCTTGACAAAATCTCTACCAGCCGGCTCCAGTTCGGAACCTTTCGCTCAAACGCTTCGCCTTCTTCGGAGTATAGCTTGAACGTGTTGCCGTCTGCCTTGAAAGTGACGTGGTGCTTCTCGGTGGTATCGGGAAGCACGATCTCATTCGGCGCGATGACCGCTGTCGCCTTTGCGAGAATGTCTCCCTTGCGGTAGCAGCGAGATAAATCGTCCGGGCCCTCTATCTGGCTGGTAACGTAAAATACGGCTTCGCCGCTAGTTTCAAGACTTTGAAGCGCCTTGTGTTGACGGAATCCGTCCCTTTCCCGAAGATGCATCCGATAGAGAGGCGTCGAACTGAAATCGCCGTTCTTTATCTCTTTTGCATTTCCGGTCGTCAGTACGAATGACCGCTTGAACTGGAAATAGACTGGCGTGCTATTCTTGAGCACCTTCACGTCATAGCCTTTGGTTGCTTCGATGGCTTGGCTAATAAAATCCGGCGCCGCCGGAAACTTTCCGCCGGCCGTATGCAAGCGCTCGAACTCACGCAGAAAGCTATATCCAAACGACAGTGACGTTGCCCCCAGTTTCTATCCAGTTTTGAGTTCGTTTCCGGCGTGGGTTGTGCCCTGCTGGGCGGGTGAAGCGACGGGCGCTGGCGCGGAGCCTTTGGCATAGCGCAGCGCGAGCGACGGTCGCGGATTGAAGGTGCTGGCGAACTCGGCCGGGGTCTGCCAGGCGATTTGGGAGTGCGGCCGCGCGGTGTTGTAGTCGGCGTGCCACAGGGCGATGGCGACGCGCGCCTGAGCCAGCGAGGTAAACAGCGTCTCGTTGAGCAGTTCATCGCGCAGTCGGCCGTTGAAGCTCTCGATGAAGCCATTCTGCATCGGCTTGCCGGGCGCAATGTAATGCCATTCGACGCGATTCTGATCCGCCCAGGCGAGGATGGCGTTCGAGGTGAACTCGCTGCCATTGTCGCTGACGATCATCCTCGGCCGGCCCCGCTCGGTGATGAGCCGGTCCAATTCGCGGGCAACCCGCATGCCCGAGAGAGACGTATCAACGATGAGTGCCAGGCACTCTCTCGTGCAGTCGTCGACGACGGCCAGGATGCGGAAGCGGCGCCCGTCGGTGAGCTGGTCCGATACGAAGTCAAGCGACCAGCGCTCGTCGGGCCTCAGCGGCACCAGCATCGGCGCCCTGGTCCCGATCGCCCGCTTGCGGCCGCCACGGCGGCGAACGGCGAGCTTCTCCTCCCGATAGAGCCGGAACAGCTTCTTGTGGTTCACGACCAGGCCCTCCCGCCTCAGCATCACGAGAAGACGCCGGTAGCCGAACCGGCGACGCTCTTGCGCGATCGCCTTCATCCGCTCGCGAACCTCGCGGTCGTCCGGCCTGCTGGTCTCGTAGCGAACCGTCATGCGGCAACAGCCGATGGCTTTACACGCCCGCCGTTCGCTCATCCCGAAGCCTTCCTTCAGGCGAGCGACAGCTTTCCGCTTGGCCGCGGGCGTCACCATTTCTTTCCCACAAGATCCTTCAACGCGGCATTGTCGAGCATGGCGTCGGCCAGAAGCCGCTTCAGCCGCGTGTTCTCGTCCTCCAGCGCCTTCAGTCGCCGAGCCTCGGACACATCCATCCCGCCGAAGCGGGCCTTCCAGTTGTAGATCGAGGCGTCGCTGACCCCGTGCTTGCGGCACAGATCGGCAACCGATACCCCGGCCTCGTGTTCCTTCAAAATTCCGATGATCTGCTCTTCAGAGAAGCGGCTGCGTTTCATATCCTGGTCCTCTCGATGGGCCAGAACGAACTTCAAACCGGATTAGATCAGAGGGGCAAGGTCACAACCAATGGGCTGAACGGCTGAATGGCCGAGGGCACACTCAAATCATCATCAATGAACACGTGTCGACAAAGGGCAAGATCGAGGTCTTTACGTCCGAAGAGCACTTGATCGGCGACTTTGTCACCTCACTGAAATCGGGTAAGCGATGCTTCTTCACCGCAAATTCCAAGGAACGAATCCAGGAGATCGCTACCCAAGTCAGGGAGGAATGCCCAGACACCCCGATTCTGGTGATAACCTCTGAAGAGACGGCCGTGAAAGACCCCGCAGCAGCAGAGTTCATCAAGACCCCCGCTGTCGAGGCGAAGAAGTATCAGGCGATCTTGTGCTCACCGTCGATCAGCTCGGGCGTTGATATCACGTTCGACGGTGACGAACGCTTCTACGACGTTGTCTATGGCTTGTTCGTGCCTCAGGTGCTGACACATTTCGAGTGCGACCAGCAGTTGGGACGAGTTCGCCATCCGAAACATGTGAAGGTCTTCGTATCGCCAGCCAAGGGTGCGTTCGAAACCAACCTCGGTGTTGTCAGTCGGGACGTTCTCAAGACGTACCTCATGGATGCGACTATCGAGGGCTACACCAACGACCTTAATCCCCAAGCCATCTATCGCGCTGACCCGCTAACAGACATCGCTGCGGCAATCATCTCCCATCAGCGCGCTTCGAAGAACGAGTTGTGGCGCAATTTCCTGCACTACAAGAAGCAGCAGGGCTGGCAAATTGAGCATGTCGGCCTAGATGCCGAACTCATTCACGTGGGCGGTGGCATTCTAGGTGCCGGCAAGGAACGCCGTTCGCAGTTCCAAGTCGATCGTCTCATGCATGCGGAGCCACTCACGCCGGATGAGTTCGAGCGAATCAATCGACGGATCAAGAACTATGAGTTTGCCAGCGGCCGTGACCTCGCTCGCTACGAGCGATCTGCGATCGAAGCATTCTACAACAGAGCGATCTCTGATGAGATCATCACACTCGATAACAGAGGTCGGTTCCGTTCGTGCGTGAGCAGCTTTGAGATGATGCTTGATCAAACGACTGCTCTGTCGCTTCACGGTGGAATTTGGGATCCCGAACGCCGTAACCAGAGGGCGATGTTGATCCCGAATGCTGGAGTGTCACGCATTTTGCTAATGGAGACGCTTTCCACGACCCCGGTTTATCAGGACTTCGCGTTCAATCCCGAGGCCAAGTTTAGCAAGACCGATCTTACGCCGTTCATCGATTGGATGAAAAGCCAACGGATTGCGATACAACAGCAGTTCAACATCGCCATCCACAAGGGCATCGAGGACAATCCGATTACCCAACTTCGACCACTTCTGGCGATGGTTGGACTCGATCTGCAAAAGCTTCCCAAGACTCGTGCTGGCGGTTCGGCGGTCATTCCGTATCGGATCAGTCAACTCAGTTTGGATCGGATGATGGAGATTTCTTCATGCCGTCAAATCCGGGAGGGCTCCGAACGTCCCAAACTCGCTGCTTGAGGGGACTGGCACTCATTTAGCTATATCAACACATGCCCTGTCCCCTCTCTGTTAGGGGGTGGGGCATCTTCTTTCCGATCGATGACCACGCATTCCTGAAGACAGACCGCCCGATGGCAATAAGTCATTTCCTTGCTTTGCAACCTCATTCTCAATGAAAACCACACCAAGGCACACACGCCGGGTTTACCGAGAATTTCTTAGCTCTGTAAATCCTGGCAGGGTGATCGCCAGGCCAACGCGGATTCCTGATAGGGGGGTCACACTCGATCCTAAGCACAGTGATCCGACCTCCCAACTGCCGGCACCCTGCCTAAAACCCGTTTCAGTTCACCGTTTTCTCGACTTGAAACGGTAGCACCCTGAAATCGTCAGCGACTTTCAGCTCATGATTATTGTGCACCATGAATTTCGCCATGTACGAGGATGCACGACTCTCACCCGTCGAATTTCGATGGTCATAATCCAGCTGTTGGACATCCAGTTCTCGAATCGAAAACCGTTCTTTGATGGATGTGAGCCGTTCTTTGTCGGCTAATAACGTGTGAAATCCATCTCTAGTTTTATCGGTGAAAATCCAGATCGAATGGATGTGGGCGTTCTCTAGCTCTCCCATCGATCTCCAGTATCTCGATCCGTTCATATCCAGACAACCGATAGTTATAGGTTTGAGGTCGTGGAATGCTGGTCGGTGGTAGTTCCGTCCAACCAGGTCACGGCAGATTAAGTTGTACAGATCGGTGAACGTGTCCATCTCCGATTTCGTATCTGGCCCGTCGATCCGTTCGGAATCCTTCTGCCGCTGTTTGCGACTGACGTGATCGAATGAGATCGTGATGAAAAACCCGTTCCGTCGTTTGAAAAATGAGGGTGGCTCGAATCTGCTTTTGTGAGCTTCGATGAACTGCTCGATCCTGTCATCGAACCACGATGCATATTGAGATGAGATGGAGTGAGCAGAGGTGTGTGGGTGGCTTTGGAGCATGTGAGTTGGTCTTTTTTCATAGGGATATAATCCCATCAAATCGACGGGTTGAGATTGCGTCTAGGTGTTGAAGCCGTGCGAGGATAGCCGTCTGCACGGCTCAAGGACCGATTGGAACTGAGAAAACGGGGGAGGATCTGAAGGGTAAATTGGTTCTTAGGGAATGACGGTGCTGCGGATTGCCAAAGGTATTTATGCGGTTCGCAATCGAATCTCCCGATCGGCACGCAATTTGCGCTCTCTTCTTGAAACGTTTTACGCAAGACCAGCCGAAAGAAGTGGTTAATCAGGAATTCCGCAGCCTAGACAATTTTGGGCGTGCTAAGCCTCTTTCCAGAGGAAAATGATATGTCTGACGTGACGCGAGAACGCGTAAGAGATGAGCTTCTCCGCATGGAAGAGGATTGTATCCATTCCGGGAAAGCGCACTTCAACGCTTCAGCGCGCTGGGCGGTTTGGAATTATGTCTTTGGCATCCCTTCCGTGATCCTCAGCACGGCCGCCGGGGCCGCTTTTTTCAAAGACTATCCTGTTGTTGCAGGCTCGATGGCACTTTGCGTTGCTGTGCTTACGTCGCTCATGACTTTCCTGAAACCTGGTGAGAAGTCAGCCGATCACAAAAGCTCTGGGGATCAGTATCTGGCGTTGCGGAACAACTCCCGGGTCTTCCGTGAAGTTGAGCTCGACAACACGCCCGACGCAGAAACCGTACTCACGGCGCTGAAGGGCTTCACCACACGGCGCGATGAACTCAATCAAGCAAGCCCTTCTTTTTCCGATGGCGACTTCAAAAAGGCCCGCGACGGTATCGACGCCGGCGAGGCCAAGCACGCAGTTGACAAGGCTCATCAAGCATGACGGTAAACAGCTATCTCGTAGCCCGAGCGAGCAACACGGTGCTTTCCGCCGACGAGAAGGCCTCGATCGCGACATCTATCTCGACCCTGAGCTCGCGCCTGGACAGCTACTTCACAGTCGAAGGCGATGGGCTAACGTCGCATTTCCGGTTTGGCTCGCATACCCGGGGCACGATCCTTCCACGCAAAATGGATGCGCACTCGGACGTCGACTACATGATCGTTTTCGAGAAAGGCGGCCTCAAGCCGCAGACCTACCTCGATCGGCTGCGCAAATTTGCCGAGAAGAAATATGCCAGCTCAGAACTTTATCAATCGAGCCCCACCGTTGTGCTCGAACTGAACCATATAAAGTTCGACCTGGTGCCGGCGTTGGCCTCATGGGGGACATCGTACCAGATCCCCAAAGGTCCGCATGAGTGGCAGACCACGAACCCGAACGATTTCAACAGTGCGCTAGAGACCGCCAACGGTAATCATTCGTATCTGATCAAACCAACTGTTCGGCTTGTGAAATTCTGGAACGCTGAGGCTGGCTACGTTTTCGACTCGTATGGCCTGGAAAAATGGATTGTCGGGCTGGGTTTCTACGGCTGCCATGCCCAGAAAGACTACCTTTTCAAGGTGTTCGACAACCTGTCTGCCAATGAAACGGCTCAATGGCGCAATGACAAGATCAATCGTGCGAAGGACATCGTCGCAAAGGTCCGTAAATATGAAGCGGATGATATGCCAGTTTCGGCAGAATTCGAAGTCCAAAAGCTAATCCCGGCGTAGGCTGCTCATAAACTCAAATCGCGTCGTTCGCCGACTTGAAAAACGACATACCTACGCGGGCAGTTACCCAAAAAGTGTTTCCAAGGCCTTCCCACGATCGCTGCCTGAAATTGCCCCGCTGCCGTCAATGAGAACCTCAGCGACGAAGTCCGTTGGGTCGTCATTGTTCAGCACGATTCTACGCGAAATTCCGTCGGCTAGGACGATGGTAAAGCTGCGGCCATATCGGTTTGCCTCAACGTTGGTTCGTTCGATCACTTCAAGAATGCTCTGGCGCTCTAACGGATGGGTCCCTGCCTGATCGAAGAGCGCTTCCGCCTTCTTCAACCGGGGTTTGGTGCCTTCAACATCTAATCGCAGGTCGCTGACGATTTCGCGCAAGCGGCCGGCAAGCATTGTCCTTTGCGCGAACGCGTCGGGACCTTCTGTCAATTGAAGCTGGTCGATCAAACGGTGCAGCTCATCAGGCGAAATCGACTGCTGTTCGCGGATTGCAGACAGCTGTAGCTCGACGTCGGTGATCTGCACGTCGACTCCGGCTAGATCGTTTTCGCATTCCTTCAGTTTCGCCGACACGAAATCGATCGAAATCGCGTGACTTATAAGAGCGTAGGATCGCTCCCGTTGAACCTCCAACTGATTACGTTTCTCCTTCAGCGAAGTCAGTCGATTGCCCAAGGCGATTGCATCAGATTTCGTGGCTGATGCGGCAAGTATTTCGCCTAGATCGACCTCCTTGACGTACAGAAAGAACGACCTCTCAAAATCCTGGTAGCGCCATGGGGTTGAAACGCAATCCAGTCCACGTAATGCCTGACTGCATTTCAGGTATGTTCCGCCTCCCGGCCCAAACCCCTTGTTGAGGAAATGCATAGACGAACCGCAGTACCCGCACTTAGCCAGGTGGGTGAACAGGTTGCGCAGCGCTTCTCCCTTACGCCCCCCGCCTTCTATCCGGCGTTTACCCCTGGCGAATTGCGCTCGAAGAAATAGTTCTTCGTCGACGATTTGCGGATAGTAGCCAGGAATAGGATCGCCAAACGGTATCCGTTTTCCATTCTGCTTGGTGTGAGGCTGAAACTCTCCCAATACGGCACGCGTCTGAAGGATCTTAGTGACATATGACTGCACCCAGCCGTTCGACCTGCCAAAGGCTGGGGTGCCTAAATCGTTCAATCGTCGCGTGATGATAAACGACCCTTGGCCGCTTGCGCTGTCTTCGAACATGCGCGCGACAATCCGCGCACGATCCTCGATCACATGAAAGCTCTTTCGGTCGTCCGATAATTCCATCCAAGCGGGGCACAGTCCGGTCAGTTTCTTGTCGCCGATTAGCCTTCGTTTGGCGCCCCACGCAGCCGACAAACGCTGGCTTTTGATTTCAGATTCCTCGTTTGCACGAGCCATCACAACGATCGACAATATCAGCTGCGTAAATTCGGCTTCTCCGGCCTTGTACAACTGGTTGTCCGACAGTGTGACGAGATTGATCCCGTTTGAGATGATGGCGAAGAACAGCGCCACCGAGGCATTCAGTTTTTGGCGTGACAGTCGGTCAAACGACTCAACCAGGAGATACGAGCCCTTCGGTATCCTGCCTGCTTTGACCGCGTCCAGAAACTTGCCAAGCGCGCCTGATGATACGTTGTCACCCTTGAATGCTGAGACGCCAATGTCTTCTAGTCCGAAGTCCTCGACGAGTTGGAGATCGTGATCCTCGGCATATTTCTTCGACCGCTCCGTTTGCCGTCGCAAACTGTCGCCCTTCAGCTGGATGTCGGTCGACATGCGGACGTATGAATAGGCGAGCGGCTTTGTCAGGGGGAAACCTCCAGATTGGCGGATTAATACCCTACAGTGTTGTCAATTTTCAACCGCCGCAGTCGACTTTAATATCACTCACTATCTTGAGGATGTGTCCCATTAAATTTTTTAATACACTACAATATACTGATGGTCGGCCCGCCGGGATCGGGAAAGTCGATGCTGGCGCAGCGGCTGCCGTCGATCCTGCCGCCGCTTGCGCCCAGGGAATTGCTCGAAGTCTCGATGATCGCGTCGGTGGCCGGCGAGCTCGGCGAAGGAAAACTGACAGACCGGCGGCCGTTTCGCGCGCCGCACCATTCTGCCTCGATGGCGGCGATGGTCGGCGGCGGGTTGCGCGTGCGGCCGGGCGAGGCCTCGCTTGCCCATCACGGCGTGCTGTTCCTCGACGAGTTTCCCGAATTCTCGCCGCAGGCGCTCGATGCGCTGCGCCAGCCGCTGGAGACCGGCGACTGCATGATCGCGCGCGCCAACCACCGCGTCACCTATCCGGCACGCATTCAGCTGGTCGCGGCGATGAACCCGTGCCGTTGCGGCATGGCCGGCGAGCCGGGCTATCGCTGCCTGCGCGGCGACCGCTGCCGCACCGACTACCAGGCGCGCATTTCCGGCCCGCTGCTCGATCGCATCGATCTCAGGATCGAGGTGCCGGCGGTCTCGGCCAGCGATTTGATCCGGCCGGACCGGGCGGAGAAGAGTGCAGCCGTGGCACTTCGCGTAGCACGGGCGCGGACGATCCAGCGTGAGCGTTTCGAACGGCTCGGCGCGACCTCCGCCACCACCAACGCGCATTGCTCGCCCTCCGTCATCGAGGAGATCGCCATGCCCGATGCCGCCGGCCTGTCGCTGCTCAGGGATGCCAGCGAAAAGCTCGGCTTTTCCGCACGAGCCTATCACCGCGTCTTGAAGGTGGCGCGGACGCTGGCCGATCTCGAGGCCAGCGAGACGGTCGGCCGCATCCATCTGGCCGAAGCGATTTCCTACCGCATGAGCTCGGAACGGATGGCACAAGCGGCGTAGGTTTCCCTCCCCCTCGAGGGGAGGGTGGCCGCGAAGCGGCCGGGTGGGGTCGCCGGTGACGTGCTCTGCCTTTAACGTCTGCGCCACATGCGGCGTCTGCGCATATGCGGCCGATCAAGATGGCACCGAGTATCGGTCGCTAAGACAATCCTCGTTCCCGTTCTTGTCGCCGGAATGGGAGTCGGCGCACTTCATGCAGGACCCCTCCCGGCCCTTCGGGCCACCCTCCCCTCAAGGGGGAGGGGGACGCCGGCTCCCGCGCCTTCGCTTCAAGCACCTTGCTTCGCCTTCAATTCCAGCCGCCGCGCGTGCAGCACCGGCTCGGTGTAGCCATTGGGCTGGACGCGGCCTTTGAAGACGAGATCGCAGGCGGCGAGGAAGGCGACGGAGCTGTCGAAATCCGGCGCCATCGGCCGGTAGAGTGGATCGCCTTCGTTCTGCCGGTCGACGATATCAGCCATGCGCTTCATCGTTTCCATCACCTGCTCGGGCGTGCAGACGCCGTGATGCAGCCAGTTGGCGATGTGCTGCGAGGAGATGCGCAGCGTGGCGCGGTCCTCCATGAGGCCAACGTCGTTTATGTCTGGCACTTTCGAGCAGCCGACGCCCTGGTCGATCCAGCGCACGACATAGCCCAGAATGCCTTGCGCGTTGTTGTCGAGCTCCTTCTGGATGTCTTGCGGCGACCAGTTCGGCCGCCTTGCTACCGGCACCGACAGGATGTCGTCGAGCTTTGCCTTGGGCCGGCTCTTCAGCGCCACTTGGACGGCGTGGACATCGACCTTGTGGTAGTGCGTGGCGTGCAGCGTCGCCGCCGTCGGCGACGGCACCCAGGCGGTGTTGGCCCCGGCCTTGGGATGCGCGATTTTCTCGTTGAGCATCGCCGCCATCAGGTCGGGCATCGCCCACATGCCCTTGCCGATCTGGGCGTGGCCGGCCAGCCCGCATTCCAGGCCGGTATCGACGTTCCAGGCTTCGTAGGCGGCAATCCAGGCGGCCTGCTTCATGTCGCCCTTGCGGATCATCGGGCCGGCTTCCATCGAGGTGTGGATTTCGTCACCGGTGCGGTCGAGGAAGCCGGTGTTGATGAAGACGACCCGGTCCCTGGCGGCGCGGATCGCCTCCTTGAGGTTGACGGTGGTGCGCCGCTCCTCGTCCATGATGCCCATCTTGATGGTGTTTTTCGCCATGCCGAGCAGCGCTTCGACGCGGTCGAAAATCTCGACGGCGAAGGCAACTTCGTCGGGCCCGTGCATCTTGGGCTTCACGATGTACATCGAGCCCGCGCGAGAATTGGCGCGGCGCCCATTCGGACCGATGTCATGCAGCGCGATCAGCGCCGTCAGCGCCGCATCCATGATGCCTTCCGGCACCTCGTTGCCGTCGTGGTCGAGGATCGCCGGATTGGTCATGAGGTGGCCGACGTTCCTGACCAGCATCAGCGAGCGGCCGGGCAAGGTCAGCGTGCCGCCATCGGGCGCGGTATGGGCGCGGTCGGGGTTGAGCCTCCGGACAAAGCTCTTGCCGGCCTTGGTGATCTCCTCGGCCAAGTCGCCCTTCATCAGGCCGAGCCAGTTGCGGTAGACCAGCACCTTATCCTCGGCATCGACGGCGGCCACCGAATCCTCGCAGTCCTGGATGGTGGTCAGCGCCGATTCCAGCACGACATCGGCAATGCCGGCCGGATCGGTGCGGCCGATCTGGTTGCTGTGGTCGACAACGATTTCGATGTGCAGGCCGTTCTTGACCAGCAGGACGGCTTCGGGGTCGGCGGCATCGCCGCGATAGCCGGCAAACTGTTTGAGGTCGGCGAGCGTGGTGGCGCCGGCACCCTCGCCCAGCCGCAACATGCCGTTGGCGACCGAGAGCCCGTTGACGCCGGCCCATTTGCCTGTCGTGAGCGGCACCGCCTCGTCGAAGAAGCTTTTCACCCAGGCGACGACCTTGGCGCCGCGCGCCGGATTGAATTTGTTGCCCCTCTCGGCGCCGTCCGTCTCCGGGATGGCATCGGTGCCGTAGAGCGCATCGTACAGCGAGCCCCAGCGCGCATTGGCGGCATTCAGCGCATAACGCGCATTCATCACCGGCACCACCAGCTGCGGCCCAGCAACCAGCGCGATTTCCGGGTCGACATTTTCGGTGGTCACGCTGAACGCCGGCCCCTCGGGCAGGAGATAGCCGATCTCGCGGAGAAAGTTCTTGTAGGCCTCCATGTCGACGGGCGCGCCATTGTCGCGGTACCAGCGGTCGAGCTTGTCCTGCATGGCATCGCGCTTTTCGAGCATCGCCCGGTTTTTTGGCGAGAGATCATGGACGATCGCCGAAAAGCCGCCCCAGAATGCCTCAGCTTCAATGCCGGTGCCCGGCAGCGCCTCGTTCGCGACGAAATCATGAAGCTCGCGGGCAATCCGCAATCCGGCGATCTCGACGCGATCGGTCATCAGGGCTTCTCCAGACGAAAGGCTAGGCCGGGCCTTTGACATGTCACGGTTGCAGGGTCAATTCGGCATAGGTGAAGGTAGGGCGTTTTCGCTGCCGATCTCCCCCCTCGAGGGGGAGATTACGCGCTCACACCGCAATCCTTGGCCGTCCCGACGCCACCGCCACGACATGCGCCTCGATGAACATGCGCTGGCCCTCTACGGTGGAGACGCGGAACTCGCTGGCGATTTCGATCTCGGCGCTGTCGGTGCCGGCGTCCTTCGCCCGCCCGGCGGCAATCGCCCGCACGTCTTTCTCCGCCGCGGCGATCGCCGCGGCCTCGTCGTTGAAGTCGCGCACGCTTTCGCCTGAAGCGACGCGGAACAGCCCTTCCTTGGGCTGGCTGACCCGCGCCTCGGCCGAGACCCGGACCTGGCCGACGACGGCGCCGAGCGCGTTGGCGACGTCAGTATCCTCGGGCACCACGCAGTTATTGCCGACCAGCTCGGCCAGCCCGGCATAATGCAGCGGCGCCGAGGCGCCGAGGCCGATGACCGGACGGTCGAGCGCGACGCTGAGGCGAGCGATGCCAGGATGCGCATCGACGGCGCGCTGGACCAGGGCATGAGCGACGGTCGCGGCGCCATCCAGCCCATCCTCGGCAAAGGCGGTTTCGAGGATGACTTCGGCCGACAGGCGGGTCAGCGCGGTCAGCACCCGTTCCGAGATCGCCTCCGGCGAGGCGGCGATAAACTGGCCGCGGCCGTCACGCCTGCGCGCGAACAGCTCGGCACCCAGACGCGCGGCGGCCGGATCCCAATTGGCCTGCCTGCCCAGCACATGCGCGGCATCCGACGGCGTGAAGCCGGCGACATGCACCAGCCCGCGCGACACCAGCCGATTCAAGGTGGCGTTCTGGGCATTCGAGGTCAGCAACCTGTCGAGAGCCTGCGGCACGGCACCGATCAGCTCGTAAAGCTTGGCCTCTGCGCCGGTCAGGCCAGCCGCCAGCCGCTCCGGCACCCCGGTGCGCACCGCGAGGCGGCCATCCATGCGGCCGGGATTGGGCGCGCGCAGCTGGCGTTCGAGCTCCGCCGTGACGACCTCGCCATGCATCAAGCCGGCCAGCGCCAGCGGCACCAGGCGGCGCGGCCCGAGCAGGATCCTCGGGCTGAGCGCGCCATCCTCCAGCGCCACTTCGGAATCGCCGCCCAGCCCAAAGGTGCGCATGGCGACCGCCTCGACCATGGTGCGGAAGCCGCCGACGGTGGCGCCTTCCGGATCGAGCCGCGGCCGGCCCTGGTCGAGCACGGCGACGTCGGTGGTGGTGCCGCCGATATCGGAGACGACGGCATCGTCGAGCCCCGTCATGTGGCGGGCGCCGACCAGGCTGGCGGCCGGGCCGGACAGGATCGTCTCGATCGGCCGCTGGCGGGCGAAGGCGGCCGAGACCAAAGCACCGTCGCCGCGCACCACCATCAGCGGGGCGGCAATGTTGCGCGCGGCCAAAAAGCCTTCGGTCGCCGCCACCAGCCGGTCGATCATCGAGATCAGCCTGGCGTTGAGCAATGTCGTCAGCGCCCGGCGCGGGCCGCCGAGCTTGGCCGACAGCTCGTGGCTGGCGGTGACCGGCAGGCCGGTCCTGTCGCGGATCAGATCGCGGGCAGCCAGCTCGTGCGCCGGATTGCGGGTGGCGAAATAGGCGCAGACGGCAAAGCCGGACACCGATTTTTCCAATTCCGGAAGCGCCGCCTCCAGCCCGGAAAGGTCGAGCTTTGCCGCATTGCCATGGACATCGTGGCCGCCGGGGCAGAACACCACCGGGTCGGAGCCGAGCGCCGCCTTCAGTCCGTCGCGGGCCAGATCGCCCTCGGCAAAGCCGATCATCACAAGTGCTACGCGCCCGCCCTGGCCTTCGACCAGCGCATTGGTTGCTAGCGTCGTCGACATCGACACCAGTTTTATCGCAGTCGGGTCGGTGCCGGCCTCTTGCAGCACCGCATCGACCGCGCCCGATATGCCGACCGCCAGGTCGTGACGGGTGGTCAGCGCCTTGGCCTTGGCCAGCACTTTTCCGCCGGGGCCGCCGGCCTCCGACCACAGCACCGCGTCGGTGTAGGTGCCGCCGGTGTCGATACCGAGGAACAGGGGTGGCGATTTGGTCTTGGCGGTCATATTTGGGTCCGGAGAATTCGTCTCCGCCCCTTAGCGGATACCGGCCGATCGATAAAGCCGTGATGGCTGGGCCAAGCTGCGAATCTCCCCCCTCGAGGGGAGATGTCGCCGAAGGCGACAGAGGGGGTCGGTACGTCCGGACGCGACCCTCCTGTCGCCGACGGAGGACGATGGCGCTCCACGCGCAGCGACCCCCTCTGGCCTGCCGGCCATCTCCCCCTCGAGGGGAGAGATTCGCAGCTTGGCCGCCTACCCCACAAGAAAGGCTTGTTGGCCGAATAGGGCTACGCCCGGCTGCCCGGCGAGCCTTCGAGCGGCCTGCCGACAGAAGCGGTGGGCCGTTCGCGGCAGAAATACAAGATCGTCAGCATCACCGCGACAAGCAGGGTGGCGTAGTAGATCGACAGTCGGGCATAGAGCTCCGCCTTTTCCACCGGGAACGAGCGGCCCTGGCTGGCGGCGCGCGCCACCATCGAGGCAACCAGCGCGTCGCGGGAGAAGATCAGGTTTATCGCGGTCAATGGCAGGACCGAGGCGAACAGCAGGGCATTGCAGAGCTTCGCCTTGGGTTCGAACCGCAACAGCATCACGCCACACCAACTGTATAGGGCACTCTAAAGCGCAATGGCCGCGGTCTTCAGCGGCGTGTCCTCCACCATGAAAAGGAACGGCGCGCCGTCGTCTGGTCCGGTGAGGCGCAGCAGGTACCAAATCCCGGACAGGACACCAAGCTGGCCAAGCAACAGATTGGCCCATTGTCGCTGGCCGGCCGGCTGCTCCATCTGCGCATAGGATAGCAGCCATTCGCCCACCGAGACGTTTGCCACCCGTACAAGGCTGAGCAGGATCAGCGAAAGGACCTGCCGGGCCGCCCATGACGCCGGCTGGCCAAGAACGGTCTCGGCAATGCCGGGAAACAGCCGGTCGGCCAGGACGACGGCCGCATTTATCCAAACGTAATCGATACAAAGGCTGAGAAACAGCAAGACATATTTGCGCAATTTGAAATCCCCCAAGCCCGACGAAGCCACTCCGGCACATGCACGCACCGGTAGCAAAGATCTAACATCAACCGGGCGCAATTGTCGAAGGCCGAGATTGGCAGCTTGGCCGCACAGCCCTCCTACCCGACAAACCCCACTCGCTTGTGCGACCCATCACAAAACGGCTTGTTGGCCGAATGGCCGCAGCGGCAGAGGAAGGCGCGTTGCGTACGGTCGACCGTGTGGCCGGTGCCGGTGACGATTTCGACATTGCCCTCAAGCTTGAGCGGGCCGTTGGTCGTCGGCGTGACGGTGAGCGGGCCATCCCGCACTTCCAGCGCCGGCGTATCCTTCAGCGGCGGCTCGCCGGTGGCGGTGAAGCCCGCCTTGGCGTGGCTGCCGTCGCAGAACGGCTTGTTTTCCGAAGCGCCGCAGCGGCAGAGCGTGGCGCGGCAAAACGTTTCGCCGCCCAGCACGATCTCGGCATGCAGCGCCAGCGGGCCGTTTTCCCTGATGCGCACGGTGTTGACCACCGGCGGCTGTTCCTGCGGCCCGCCATCCTTGCGGACATAGGTGATGGCGCCGGACGGACAGGCTTCGGCGAGCGCCACGATCTTCTCGACGCTGGCCGCCTCGGGGTGGATCCACTGGCCGGGCGCATTGGGCACGAAGACACGCGGATCGCCAAGCACGCAATTGCGCGAATGCATGCAGCGGCGCCCGGAAAAGCCGATATCGATTTTTTCGCCTTCAACCACTGCCATGGGTGCATCTCCTGTCGGACTACGCTATGGCCACGGTCAGGACGACGTCAAGGCAGCATTCTCCGCCTCTTGAGACCGACCTCGAGCGCGGCAGGGAAGCGAATTCGCATTTTGTGCTCGCTGCACCACATTTTGTTCTTGCTTTGTGCCGGCAGCTATGCTACTAATTTCGGTATGGTGCCAATTGGCTCCAACGACCCGCCCGCCCAGGCGGGTTTTTTGTTTCAGCTTTGAATTCCGGTGTTGCCGGCCCGACATTGGCGGGACAGCGCGCTCCCCCCTCGAGGGGGAGATGGCCGCGCAGCGGCCAGAGGGGGTCGGCACGACCGGGCTCGGCCTACTGCTGAAGAACAGGTTGGCGCTCTATGCGCGGCGACCCCCTCTGTCGCCTTTGGCGACATCTCCCCCTCAAGGGCAGGGCTATCGCATATGACCGATAGCCCTGCCCTCAAGGGGGAGATCTGCCACGTCACGGAACCAGATCGATTTCCTCGGTCTCGCCGCCGCTGCAGGTGTAGCAGCAATCGTCGCATTTTTCCGTGTTGCCGGGGCCGACACCCCAATAGGTATTCTCGTCACCGTCGACCCAGGCGCCGTAGCAGATCGATTCGCCGTCATTGCAGGACAGCGGGATCGACTTGGTCTCGCCGTCATTGAGATAATAATCCTGATTGTTGCCCGGCCAGACATGGTCGCGCTCCTGGCTGTAGAGTTCGACGCGCATGGCATTGGGATGGCTGTTCTTGATCTCGAAAGTGACATCGCCGGCATGCGCGACGGGCGCAAACAAAGCGGCAAGGCAAAGCGCCGCGACGGCGCGGCGCGCGAAAGCGTAAGACAACATGATGATTCCCCCCGGAATGAAACGGCCTGCCCGGCCGCGAGGGGAACATGGCATGGCGACTAAACGGGTGGAAGAGGCGATTGCGGCATTTGCATCGCGAAAGGCGCAGCGTTGCCAAGGAAGACCCCTCTCCGGTTTGCTTCGCAAAGCACCTCTCCCGACTTCGTGGGTCGAGGAACCCAAGTCTTGCAAGGATGCAGCTTCGGCAATTGGCGTTTCCTCGCCCCCACAAGTGGGGGAGAGGTGGCCGCGAAGCGGCCGGAGAGGGGGCGGTCCGACCGGGCTCAACGCTTCAGCAGCGTCCAGATCCAGCCGATGAATGTGAGCACCAGGAACGGATATCCGGCAGCTGGCAACGGCGCCGAGGTCGGCAGCAAAGGCGCACCCCACAGGATCAGGCCCACCGAGACGACAAACAGCAAAGCCGCCACGACAGCCGTGAGCCGTATCCAAAGGGCGAAGGTTTTCGGCGCACTGACCATGACCAGCGCCGCCGCCCAAAGCGAGATACCGCCGACATAGGAGGGCACGCTGGCCTCAAGGCCCGCCGCATTGCCGGCGAGCAGCAGGCTCTCGCCGGCGAGAAAGGTCAGAAATCCGGCCGCTACGCAGTCGTTGCCTTGCCGCTGATACTTCATCGTCAACAGCGCGGTCGCCACCACGAGCGCCACGCCGTCGATCGTCCAGAGCGTTTCGCGAAGGGCGGCGCTCTCGACAAAGGTGCCGGCGAGGCCCAGAGCGCCGCCGATGGCAAGGCCGATCGCGGCGATGGTGTCGGAGATAGCAGGGCTGGCGGGACGCATCGAGACCTCCCTTTCCAAGCTCAAGGATACTTCAAGACGGGACGTTCTCCAATGGCGGCCCGCTGCCTAGTGCGAAGGGCATTGGCCGGCGCGTATTTGATCGCATCGGGAGGCGGTTCGGTCAGCTCGAAATCGGGAACGGCCCGGCTCAATCGCCCATCTTCAGCGCCTGGATAAACGCCTCCTGGGGAATATCCACCTTACCAAACTGCCGCATCCGCTTCTTGCCCTCTTTCTGCTTGTCGAGCAGCTTGCGCTTGCGCGAGACATCGCCGCCGTAGCATTTGGCGGTGACGTCCTTGCGCAGCGCCGAGATCGTCTCGCGGGCGATGACCTTGCCGCCGATCGCCGCCTGGATCGGGATCTTGAACAGATGGTGCGGGATCAGTTCCTTCAGCTTCTCGCACATCTGGCGGCCGCGCTTTTCCGCCGCCGTGCGGTGGACCAGCATCGACAGCGCGTCGACCGGCTCCTCGTTGACCAGGATCGACATCTTAACCAGGTCGCCCTCGCGATAGTCGGTCAGGTGATAGTCGAAGGAGGCATAGCCCTTGGAGATCGACTTCAGGCGGTCATAAAAATCGAAGACGACCTCGTTGAGCGGCAAATCGTAGATCAGCATGGCGCGCTTGCCGACATAGGAGAGGTCCGCCTGGATGCCGCGGCGGTCCTGGCAGAGCTTCAGGATGCCGCCGAGATAGTCGTCGGGGGTGAGGATGGTGGCGCGGATCCAGGGCTCCTCGATGGCCGAGATCTTGACCACGTCGGGCATGTCGGCCGGGTTGTGCAGTTCCTTGACCGTGCCGTCGTTCAACAGCAGGCGGTAGACGACGCTCGGCGCGGTGGCGATGAGGTCGAGGTTGAACTCGCGCTCCAGCCGCTCCTGGATGATTTCGAGATGCAGCAGGCCAAGGAAGCCGCAGCGATAGCCGAAGCCGAGTGCGGCGCTGGTTTCCATTTCAAAGGAGAAGGAGGCGTCGTTGAGGCGCAGCTTGCCGACCGCAGCGCGCAGATCCTCGAAATCGGCGGCGTCAACCGGGAACAGGCCGCAGAACACCACCGGCTGCGCCGGCTTGAAGCCGGGCAGGGCCTGTGCCGTCGGGCGCTTGTCCTCGGTGATGGTGTCGCCGACGCGGGTGTCGGCGACTTCCTTGATCGAGCCGGTGAAGAAGCCGAATTCGCCGGGGCCGAGCTCGTCGACATTGATGCGGGCGGGCGTGAAGACGCCGGTGCGCTCGACCAGGTATCTGGCGCCGGTGCCCATCATGCGGATGGTCTGGTCCTTCTTCAGCACGCCGTCGATGATGCGCACCAGCACGATGACGCCGAGATAGGCGTCGTACCAGGAGTCGACCAGCATCGCCTTCAATGGAGCCGCTATGTCGCCCTCGCGCGGCGGCGGCAAATCGTTGACAATGGCTTCGAGCACATCGGGAATGCCGAGGCCGGTCTTGGCCGAGATCAGCACGGCGTTGGAGGCGTCGATGCCGATCACCTCCTCGACCTGCTCGCGGATGCGCTCGGGCTCGGCGGCGGGCAGGTCGACCTTGTTCAGCACCACGACGATCTCGTGGTTGTTGTCGATCGCCTGGTAGACATTGGCCAGCGTCTGCGCCTCGACCCCTTGCGAGGCATCGACGACAAGCAGCGAACCCTCGCAGGCGGCCAGCGAGCGCGACACTTCATAGGCAAAGTCGACATGGCCGGGCGTGTCGATCAGGTTGAGGATATAGTCCTGTCCATTGTTGGCGCGGTACTTCAGCCGCACCGTCTGCGCCTTGATGGTGATGCCGCGCTCGCGCTCGATGTCCATCGAGTCCAGCACCTGCTCCTTCATGTCGCGCAGCTCCAGCCCACCGGTCGACTGGATCAGCCGGTCGGCAAGCGTGGATTTGCCATGGTCGATATGGGCAACGATGGAGAAGTTGCGGATGTTCTTGATCGGCGTGGTCATGCGGCGCGCTTTAGCAGGGGCACGGTACATCGGCAAGCGGCGGGGCGCGGGTGCGGCGGCGGCGGCGGCGGCGAGGCAAAGTCGTTAAACTTTGATCCATGAGATTAGAGCATAGTTTGCGCCCGGCGTGATAGCCCACCGGTCTATCGCCGTTCGGGGGATCGGAATGCCGCTGTCAGCACGCAAATTTCTCACATCGGTGAGCGGCTCGTTCGCGCCGATGCTCGCCATCTTGCTTATTCCGATGGTTGCCGCATTGGGTTTTTCCATCGACTATACCTCGGCGGTTTCAACCAGGGCATCGATGCAGAACGCCCTCGATGCAGCGTCGCTGTCGATCACGACGCTGGAGACGACCACGTCACTGGCAGACCGCCAGGTGAAGCTGCAGGAGGCCTACCTGGCCAATGGCGGACAAGGCACGGCAAAGCTCGACAGCTTCGTCGTCGCCACCGACGGCGCCGCCAGCATCAAGGCTTCGGCCGGCTTTGCCATGCCGACGGCTTTCATGCAGATCGCCAAGATCAACACGGTGCAGGTCGGCGTTGCGTCGGCAGTGACAAAGCGGCCGGCATTGGTGGAGGCCACGTTCAAGGTCGACAAGGTGTCTGGCTGGTGGGACAAGACGGTGACGCTCTACGGCACGAAATCCGGGGACACGGTGGCCAACAAGCTGATGAGGATTTCCTACGCCTACAACAGGTTTGGCGATCCGAAAGGCTACGGAACGTCCTCTGTATATACGATCAACGGAACGACGGAGACGCTGGTCCAGAAACAAGTATGCACGACCACCACGGTGCTCAGCTTCTACGGCTTGCCCACCGGCACAATCACTCAGATCAGCGGCAC
The DNA here is from genome assembly GCF_042295465.1 of Mesorhizobium sp. ISC25. Classification (NCBI taxonomy): domain Bacteria; kingdom Pseudomonadati; phylum Pseudomonadota; class Alphaproteobacteria; order Hyphomicrobiales; family Phyllobacteriaceae; genus Mesorhizobium; species Mesorhizobium sp. ISC25. The sequence continues at coordinate 4,344,567 of NZ_CP135441.1, forward strand.
CCGGAAATACGCAACCACCTGCGTCAACACGATGTATCCCGCGACCGGCGCCGGTGCGGTGATCGACGTGAAGGACATGGATAACCTGTCGCTGGAGATGAAGATTCCCAATCCCAATCCTGGTCTTGGCGGCGGCTATCTGGCCTCAGGCACGAAAACAACCCTGCGATCGGACGATCCGGTAACTTCCGACCGATTGTTCATCGACAAGGTCAAGACGCTAGCCAATACGACTGTCGACATCTTTACGGCCGTGCCGTGCGGCATCACCAGCAGTCAAGCGTGGGAAGACGGCGGATCACTTACCAACAACACCATAGACGACGCCGATTTTTCCTATTTCGTGACCGGCAAGTGCGCGTTCAACAAGCGGCCTTCGGAAACCGTGCTTACACAATAGCCGGGCGGCGGCTGAGTGCCACCTGCCCGCCCCAGAACTCGTCACAACGCCGCCTGGTCACCACCGGGTGGCGTTTTTGGTTGCGAACGACCGTCTTCCCTTCTCCCCCTGTGGAAGAAGGTGGCCGAGCGAAGCTCGGTCGGATGAGGGGTGTTCCAGGGAACGCCAACGCCTCATTTCTTCCAGCACCCCTCAACCGTCTCGGCGCTACGCGCCGATCCACCTTCTCCCACAAGGGGAGAAGGGAGAGCAGCGAACGATCACGAAGCGGTGATGTTGTAACGAACCGTGCGTCGGCGGCGAAGTGTGGACATGAAACGATGTCTGCGCAGGAGAAACGCGATGCCTGGATCGACAGCGAACACAGCCCTGATGGGGCTCGCCGCGGCACTGTTTTCGGCGACTGTGCTGTCGGTAACCAGCGCGGCTGCCGGCCAGACGCTGACCGTCGTCGAGCTGTTCACCAGCCAGGGCTGCTCGTCTTGCCCGCCGGCCAACGCCAATCTGATCAAGGTCAAGGACCGGCCCGGCGTGCTGGCGCTGTCCTTCAACGTCACCTACTGGGACTATCTCGGTTGGAAGGACACATTCGGCAAAGAAGAATTCACGCAGCGCCAGGTCCGCTATGAACCATCGCTCGGCCGTTCCGGCCCGTTCACGCCACAAGTGGTGGTCAACGGCAAGGCCGATGCGGTCGGCGCCAAGCCGGGCGAGATCGAGCAGCTGATTTCGAGCGGCGGCCACGCCGACGGACCTTCGCTGTCGCTCGCCGGCGGGAAGGTCAGCATTGACGCCGGCCCGGTGCCCGGCGGCAAGGCCGACGTCTGGCTGGTGCGTTACGACAAGGGCGTCGTCGAGGTGCCGGTGGCGCGCGGAGAAAACACCGGCCGCACGCTGCCGCACGCCAATGTCGTGCATTCGCTGACCAGGCTGGGACACTGGACCGGCGACGCCACCGCGCTGCCGCTGCCGGCTGCTGCAAGCGGCCTCAGCACCGCGGTGCTGGTGCAGGTGCCGGGCGGCGGGCCGATCCTTGCTGCCGCCACGAACTAGAAACCCTCTCGCGAAATTTCCCCAACGCGCAGCGGCGCCGCCGCATGCCGTCAACCCCTGCCAACCCTAGGAGATCATCATGACCAATCGTTTGACCAATCGCCCGACCCTGGCGGCACTCGCCTTCGCACTTTGCTCGACGGTGCTGTTCGCAGGAGGCGCCGCGCGGGCCGAAGATGCGATGAAACCGGCAACAGACGCCATGAAGCCGGCCGGCGCCATAGCGTCTGACGCGATGGCCACGACCGCGATGAAGGCGGGCGATCCGATGAAGGCCGACTGCATGAACAAGGCAGCCGCCGAAACGAACGCCATGAAGAAAGCCGAAGCGACCAAGGCCTGCGATGCCATGGCTCCGGCCAAATAGGCGATGCGCACAGCAATGTGAGAGCCCGGCGAACCTATCCGTCGTATAATCCACACCAGCATCATGGGAGATCAGACATGACCGCAGCCGTGAAACGCTCGTCGATTTTCGCAAAAGCAGCACTTGCCGCGCTCATCCTCACGGCCGCCGCGGCCGTGTTCTGGCAGACGCCGGCAGTCTCGGCCGAAGACGCGGTGGTGATCCCGCCGCCGGCAATGGACGAGAAGGCCACCGCCGGCACCGAGAAGGCGGTCTTCGCCGGCGGCTGCTTCTGGGGCGTGCAAGGCGTGTTCCAGCACGTCAAGGGCGTCACCAGCGCCGTTTCCGGCTATGCGGGCGGCGACAAGGACACGGCCGTCTATGAAATGGTCGGCACCAGCCGGACGGGCCATGCCGAATCCGTCGAGATCACCTACGAGCCATCCAAGGTGACCTACGGTCAGCTGCTGCAGGTGTATTTCTCGGTGGCGCACAATCCGACGCAACTGAACTACCAGGGGCCGGACAGCGGCACCCAGTACCGTTCGACGATCTTTGCCGAAAACGACGCGCAGAAAAAGATCGCCGAAAGCTACATCGCCCAGCTAGACAAGGCCAAGGTGTTTCCCAAGCCGATCGTGACGACGCTGGAGACAGGCAAGACCTTCTATCCGGCCGAGGACTATCACCAGGACTTTCTGACGCTCAACCCGACCTATCCCTATATCGTCTACAATGATCTGCCCAAGGTCGAGAATCTGAAGCGGCTGTTCCCCAACCTCTACAGCGAAAAGCCGGTTCTGGTGCTGGCTGCCAACAAGAGCTGAGTTTTTGGGGAGCTGCCTAAATTGGAAGCGTCGGCGGGACAGCGCCCCCCTCTGGCCTGCCGGCCATCTCCCCCACAAGGAGGGAGATTGCAGCTTCGGCGCCGGCTCCCTTCTTCCAACATCGGTGATTGGCGAAAGCCGCGGGACATCCAATCTCCCCCCAAGTGGGGGAGATGGCCGGCAGGCCAGAGGGGGGCGCGAAGGATCGCCTACGCCTCTGTACAAGCGACCCTACACACCCTTTTTCCAGGGCAGGCTCCAGCGCACTTTCTCCAGCGTCGCCTTTGCCTCGGCCGAATCCGGGTCGGGCTCTGTCTCGCGATAATGCGCCGAGCCCTCAGGCGGGTAGGCAAGCGTGTTGTTGAGGGCGAATTTGTCGATCTGGCTGAAGTCGGGGAAAGGCAGATTTTGCCCCTCGCGCCAATCGCTGACCCTTTTCTCCGCGGCGATGCGTTTTTCGTCGTCGACCGGAAGGTCGGTGGCCCTGTATTCCAGTGACGAAGGGAAGGCGAACTGCGCACCGGCATCATCCATGATGTTGATCATGGACAACAGGATGTCCTCGCGGATGGCTTGAAATTCGGCAACGTCGGCGGTTTTGACGTAAGTGAACACGTCGATGTCGAGCGAATAGGCGCCGAAGCCGGCAAAGCGCACGCGGCACGGCTCGTCGATGACGCGCGGATGGGCGATCAGCAGCTTGCGCAGCTCGGCCAGGACGTAGCGCAGCTGATCGGGCGTCGTCTCGTAGCGCAGCTGCAGCGTCGTCGCGAACCGGGTGCGGTCGCGATGCGCGTAGTTCTCGATCTGCATGCCGGCGAAATCCGAGTTGGGCACCGAGATGATCGTGCGGTCGAGCGACCGGATGCGCGTCGAGCGCATGCCGATATGCTCGATCGTGCCGGACTGGTCGCCGAACTTGCAGAAGTCGCCGACGCTGACCGGCCGGTCGGCATAAAGCGTCAGGCCGGAGAGGAAGTTCTGCAGCGTCGGCTGCGCGGCCAGCGCCACCGCCAGACCGCCGATGCCGAGACCGGCAATGACGCCTTCGTAGGGGATGGCGAGCACTTCGGCCAACAGCAGGAAGGCGACGACCAGCACAGCGACGCGCGCGACGCCGGTGGACAGCGAAATCAGCGTGTCGTGATAGCCGGGCACCTGCCACAGTCCGCGATAGTGTTCGGCGATCTTGCCGATCAGGTGCCAGACCACTGGCACGGCGCCGATCACGATCAGGCTCCAGGCGATTGCCTTGACCGGGGCGGCGACCACTTGCGGCAGACCGAGCGGGCGCAGCGTCAACAGCAGGAAGAAGCCAAGCACGATCGAGCGCACCGCCCATTCGACAATGCGGAAGAAGGCCGAGCTGTCCGTCCTTCGCACAAACAAGGAAATCAGCGCATTGGCGATGAAGCCGAAGACAATGCCGGCCAGTGCGGCAAGGCCGAGCATCCACCATTGCCAGTGCTCCATCGGGCCGGCGCGGGTGAGCAGGCCGGGGCTGATCTCGCGGGCGAGGCCACGGGCGATGAAGAACGGGTCGGTGCTGGCGAAGGCGGCGAATTCCGGCGCCACCGGCACGTCTTCGACGTCGGCGTAGAGCGCGCGGATGTGGGCGAGCGTCTCGGGCGTAAACTGCCAGATCTTGCGCTTCTCGGTCTCGACCGGGCCGATGACGATGTTGCCGGCGGGATGCTCGAAATAGACGAAGGGGGTGTTGCTCTTCGGATCGTCAGGGATCTCCTGCCAATAGACATAGCCGATGCGGTCGATGACCTTTTTGAGATAGCGTTCGAGCAGGAACGCCTCGTCGCCGCGCACCGCCGGACTGTAGTTGCGCAGGTCGAGCGCCGCTTGTGCCGGGTCGCCGGCTTCGGTGAGGCCACTCAACAGTACCTTGAACGTATCGCGCGGCGAGGCCAGCTTGCTCGGATCGTCGACCATGTCGACGGCTTCGCCACGCGCTTCCTGGAATTCGGCGAGCTTTGCCTGGAGCTGGGCAAGTGGCGGCCCGACGATGAACCAGTCGCCATTCTTGCGGCGAAAGGTGACGTCGAAGGAAATCCTGGTGCCGTATTGCGGCAGCGTCGCCGTCACCTCGTCGCCGGCAATCGTGTCATGCGGCAGGCGCCACAGACGGAACGTCGCGTTGTCGACGACGGTGAACAGGAGCTTGGTATAATCGGGCATGTTGAGGCCGCCGCGGTCGGCCTCGGTAACGTCGACGAGACCCGCTGCCAGACCGGCAAGACCCATGCCGCCGCCGGTGGCGCGCGGCACGTTGTCGGCGCCGCTCTCGTTCATCGTCTGCAGGAACGAGCGCATGGTGCTCATCGGGCTCGACTGGTCGACACGGACGTCCTCGACGGCGCTGACGCGCACCCCTGTCCACCATTCGGCGGTGGCGGCATCGAAGCGGCCCATGAAGCTGCCGCCGTCGGGCGACTGGACGAAGGTGAAGGCGCCCTGGCGGTCGCCTTCGAACCAGTGGCCGACAAGCTTGTCGCCTTCGGCCTTGGCCTCGATGCGGCCGTTATAAAGCGGGTAGACGCCCTTTACGTCGGTGCCGGTCTGCTCGAACTTGATCTGGGCGCCGCCGCCGCGCCATTTCGTGTCCCAGACACCGGTCCAGTTGGCCGCGTCCTGGGCATGCGCTTGCGGCATGGCCGGCAGCAGGCCGGCAAGCGCGAGTGCGCCGATCAGCGCGACCGTCCGGATCAGCAGAAGCAACAGCCGATCCTGCCTTGCCGCAAAAAAGGGGGTCATTCTGTTGCCCTTCTTCTGCCGGCGATTCTGCTGGGCCGGCCAGAGAAGGTTATTCCGCTTGAAGATGAATATTCTGTTTCAGGCGGCGACGGCGATGCCGGTCAGTCATAGGTCAGATCCGTCGCCTTGCCGGCGAACACCCGGTAGGCAAAGAACGAATAGAAGATGATGATCGGCAGCACGACGACCGTCCCGACCAGGATGACGGCCAGGCTTTCGGGTGCCGAAGCAGCCTGCCAGATGGTCAGCCGGTCGGGCACCACGAAAGGGTAGAACGACCAGGCGAGGCCGGCAAAGCCGAGCGTGAAGATCGCGGCCAATGTCAGGAACGGGAGCAGCGCGTGGCGGTCGCCGGGCTTCGGCAGACGGAAGGTCTGGCGCCATAGCCACAGGAACAGCACTGCCGACAGGATCGGCAGTGGCGACAAATAGAGCATGGCCGGCCAGACGAACCATTTGTCGAAGATGCGCGCGCTGGCAAAGGGCGTCGCCAGCGATACCGCGACCATGCCGAGCGCGGTCAGCACCAGCGCCGTGCGCAGCCACAGCACCGCCTTCCTCTGCAGGTCGCCTTCCGTCTTGTAGATGACCCAGGCCGCGCCCATCGCCGCGTAGGCCGCGGCAAGGCAGAGCGCCACCAGCGCGCCGAAAGCGATGCCGCCAGGGCCGACGTCGAGGCCGAGCACATAGACGCCGAGCATATAGCCCTGCGCCAGCGAAGCGATGACAGAGCCGAGGAAGAAAATGCGGTTCCAGCGGTGCTTCCTGCCTGCCGGCACCTTGGCGCGGAAATCGAAGGCGACGCCGCGCAGGATCAAGCCGACCAGCAGCACGAAAACCGGAATGTAGAGCGCCGTCAGGATGGTGCCGTGCGCCAATGGGAAGGCGACCAGCAGCAAGCCGACCGCCAGCACCAGCCAGGTCTCGTTTGCGTCCCAGAACGGGCCGATGGCGGCGATCATCGTATCCTGTTCGGTGTCTTCGGCTGCGGCGAACAGGATGCCGATGCCGAGATCGAAGCCATCGAGGATAACGTAGATCAGGATGGCGAGGCCCATCAGGCCGGCGAAGATCAGAGGCAGCAGGGTCGGCCAGTCGAAGCTCATGACGTTTCTCCCGGTTGCGCAACCGGCTGCGACAGCGGCCTGTCCATGACGCCCGGCAGCGGCGAGGTGTCACCATCCTTCGCCGCCTTCAATGCCAGATGCACCAGCACGCCGAGATAGGCGATCAGCAGCAGCGCGTAGAGGATGAGATAGACCGCGAGCGACAGCGCGACATGGCTGCCGGCGACCGGGCCGACGGCATCGGCGGTACGCAGCACGCCGGTGACCAACCAGGGCTGGCGGCCGATCTCGGTGGTGTACCAGCCGGCCAGCGTCGCCAGCCAGCCGGACAGCGTCATCGGCACCATGACAAGCGCCAGCGGCTTAGGCAGGCTGTCGCGGCGCTTGAGGAAGAAGGCCGCCGACCAGGAGACAGCGAGCATCAGGAGCCCGGTGCCGACCATGATGCGAAAGCCCCAGAACACCGGAAATACCGGGGGATGGTTGCCGGCATAATCGTTCAGCCCCGGCACGATGCCGCCGGCGCTATGCCTGAGGATGAGACTGGCGCCGTCGGGAATGGTGAGCTCGAACCTGTTCTCCTTGGCCGCTTCATCGGGAAACGCAAACAATACCAGCGGCACGTTGGGACCGGTGTTCCAGTTGGCCTCCATGGCAGCGATCTTCTGCGGCTGATGTTCAAGGGTGTTGAGGCCGTGCTGGTCGCCGGCAAAGATCTGGATCGGGATCAGGATCGCGGCGGTGAAGACGCCGGTGCGTAGGGCCTTCCACATCGATTCCGAGCGATCGCCGTAGACATAGCGCAGCGCCGACAGGCCGGCGATCAGGAACGAGACCGTCAGCCCCGAAGCAAGCAGCATATGAACGAGCCGGTAGGGCATGGACGGATTGAAGACAACGGCCCACCAGTCGGTGGCGTGCGCCACACCATCGCGCATCTCGAAGCCGGCCGGCGTCTGCATCCACGAATTGAGCGCGATGATCCAGAAGGCGGACAAGGTGGTGCCGCCGGCCACCAGCACCGTCGCCAGCGTATGGACGCGGTTTGAGACGCGGCGGAAGCCGAACAGCATGATGCCGAGGAACGCTGCCTCGAGGAAGAAGGCCGTGAGGATCTCGTAGGCCAGCAGCGGGCCGGCGATGTTGCCGACCGTCTCCATATAGCCCGGCCAGTTGGTGCCGAACTGAAAACTCATGGTGACGCCGGAAACCACGCCCATGGCGAAGGACAGCGCGAATACCTTAACCCAGGTGAAATAAGCGCGCATCCAGGCGGAATCGCCCGTCGCGTTGTAGCGGACCTTGAAGAACAGCAGCACCCAGCCGAGCGCGATGGTGATCGCCGGGAACAGGATGTGGAACGAGATGTTCGCGCCGAACTGTATGCGCGACAGAATGAGCGGGTCCATGGCGGCTCCGGCTGCTGCTTGTTCGTAGAAGGATAGGCTTGATGCACCGCACGGTCAAAGCGGCGTCCCGCCGCGAGGCGGAACGCCGCAGTGCCGGTTAATCTGCTTTTGCGTGGAATTTGGCTGGACGACCGGGCAGGTGTTGCCTATTCCGGCGAACCTCGATGTCCAGAACTGTCAGGAGCGGCATTGACATCCGGATTTGCGAACCGACATTCAGCGGATTAAATCAACAACTCTGTTTCAAGCAGCCGTTTTCAGCCATGCAGCCGATCATCTCGATTTCCGGGGTCACCAAGACCTACGCCACCGGCTTCCAGGCGCTGAAGGAGATCAATCTCGATATTGTGCGCGGCGAGATATTTGCGCTGCTCGGGCCGAACGGCGCCGGCAAGACGACGCTGATCTCGATCGTCTGCGGCATCGTCAACCGCTCGTCGGGCAGCGTCACAGTCGACGGCCATGACATCAACCGCGACTACCGCGCCGCGCGCAGTCTGATCGGGCTGGTGCCACAGGAACTGACCATCGACGCCTTCGAGAGCGTGTGGGCGACGGTCAATTACAGCCGCGGGCTGTTCGGCAAGCCGGCGGACAAGGCGTTCGTCGAAAAGGTGCTGCGCGACCTGTCGCTCTGGGACAAGAAGGATGCCAAGGCGATCACGCTGTCCGGCGGCATGAAGCGCCGGCTGATGATCGCCAAGGCGCTGTCGCATGAGCCGCGCATCCTGTTCCTCGACGAACCGACCGCCGGCGTCGATGTCGAGCTGCGCCAGGACATGTGGGCGATGGTGCGCCGGCTGCGCGAAGACGGCGTCACCATCATCCTGACCACGCACTACATCGAAGAAGCCGAGGCGATGGCCGACCGCGTCGGCGTCATCAACCGTGGCGAGATCGTGCTGGTCGAGGACAAGGCCGAGCTGATGCGCAAGCTCGGCCGCAAGCGGCTTGTGCTGGAACTGCGCAGCCCGCTGGCCACCGTTCCCGACGCATTTTCGCGCTACGCGCTGGAGCTTTCGCCGGATGGCGGGCAGCTGACCTATACCTATGACAACCAGAGCGAACGGCCGGGCGTCGCCTCGCTGATCCGCGAGCTCGAGGCGGCCGGCATCCAGTTCCGCGACATCGACACGGAAAACAGCTCGCTCGAGGAGATCTTCGTCAATCTGGTGAGGAAACAGGCATGAACCCGCGCGCGGTCATGAATCTTCATGCGGTATGGGCGATCTATCGGGTGGAGATGGCGCGCGCTCTTCGCACCGTGCTGCAGAGCATCGTTTCACCGGTCATTTCGACCTCGCTCTATTTTGTCGTCTTCGGCTCGGCGATCGGCTCACGCATCACCGAGATCGACGGCATCAGCTACGGAGCCTTCATCGTGCCGGGGCTGATCATGCTGTCGCTGCTGACGCAGTCGATCTCCAACGCGTCTTTCGCCATATACTTTCCGAAATTCGTCGGCTCGATCTACGAATTGCTGTCGGCGCCGGTGTCCTACCTGGAGATCGTCATCGCCTATGTCGGGGGTGCGGCGACAAAGTCGATCGTGCTTGGCCTGATCATCCTGGCGACGGCCTCGCTGTTCGTACCGCTGACGATCGAGCATCCGTTCTGGATGCTCGCCTTCCTGGTGCTGACGGCGGTGACCTTCAGCCTGTTCGGCTTCATCATCGGCATCTGGGCAAAGAGCTTCGAGCAGCTGCAGCTGGTGCCGCTGCTGATCATCACGCCGCTGACCTTTCTCGGCGGCAGCTTCTATTCGATCAACATGCTGCCCGGCATCTGGCGCACGGTGACGCTGTTCAACCCGGTGGTCTACCTGGTCAGCGGCTTCCGCTGGAGCTTCTACGGCAAGTCCGACGTTTCGGTCGGCGTCAGCCTCGGTATGACGGTGGTCTTCCTGCTTGTCTGCATAGCGATCGTCGCCTGGATCTTCAGGACCGGCTACCGGCTGCGCAACTGATCGACTGGCCGTGCCAGGCAAAGCAGCCTTATCGGTCAACGTTTCCTTTCCGAAGGCGATATAGGCCTGCGCCCGTGCCTGGAGCCGGCGCTTGAACGTTCAAGCTTGCTTTTTATGCATTGTTATATATCATGTTATCGATTTTCGCATGAGATGAAGTGACCTATGGAAGACGTCATACGATCGCTTGGCTTCCTGTGCCTGGGCAGCAGGCTGAAGCGTATGGGCGAGCAACTGCAAGCGGAGGCGCAGCGCCTGCTCGACCGGCTGGATGTCCCGGTTCAGGCGAGCCAGTACCCGCTGTTGGCCGCGCTCGACAGGCTGGGCCCGCTACCAGTCGGGGAACTGGCGCAATCCCTTGGCATCGCGCAGCCAGGCGTAACGCGAAGCGTCTCGCTTCTGGCCGAATTGGGACTGCTCGAGGTCAGTCCGTCGACCGATGACCAGCGGCGCAGGATTGTCTCCCTCACCTGGGGCGGCCGGCGGCTGGTCGATGTCGCAAAGCGCGACGTCTGGCCTTGCATCGAGAACGCCGTCGCGGATCTGTGCGCGGATCTTTCGGGGCCTCTTCTCGATCAGCTGGCTGCCATCGAGGACGGCCTCGCCGCGGCTCCCCTCGATCATCGAGTAAAAAAGCCGAAGGATGCGGTACAATGAGGCACCTGCTTGACCGCCCTATCTGGAGCGCGCTTCAGACGCGACATCGGGCCTTCGCGGAGGGTGACAACCTCGCCATGCGATACCGGCAGTCGGTCGTCCCTTTCGCCGCCACCGGGGCGGACGACGCGGATAGCCTGCAGGCGCTCGGAAAGCTTGTCTCCCCAGGCGAGAGTGTCATCCTGCTTCAGTCGGACGCCATTGCTCTGCCCGCGGGGCTTTCCGCGACTTCGACCGCAGCCGGGGTTCAAATGATTGCCGAGCAGCCATTGCAGATCGTCTCCGACCCGCGCGTGCAGTCTCTGACGCGAGACGATGCCGCTGAGATGCTCGCCCTGGCATTGCTCACCAAGCCTGGCCCATTCACGCTCGAAGCCTTGAGCCTGGGTGATTTTTGGGGTGTGAAAATCGACGGCAGGCTTGCGGCGATGGCCGGCGAGCGCATGAAGCAACCCGGCTATACCGAACTCAGCGGGGTGTGCTCACATCCGGAATTTCGGGGCGGCGGCCTGGGCAAGCTGCTGTCCCTGTTCGTGGCAAACCGGATAGTGGCGCGCGGCGAAGTTCCCTATCTCCATGCCTATGCCAGCAACGCCACGGCCATTAGACTATACGAGTCCATTGGCTTCACGTTGCGAAGCACAATGAATGTCGCCGTGGTTCAGCGCACCGAATAATTCGTCGGCGCATGATGCGCAGCATGGATGCATCCTGTATCCGGAAAGGAAGGATTTCGTATCGCCGAAATCCTTCCTTGAGACTGCAGGACCTTCCTGCGTGTCAGACCGCGATCTTGCCGCCACCTTGCCTGGTGATCGCAACGACCGCCGGGCGCACCGGCATGTCCGGCTTGAAGTCGGGCCAGCGGGTCGACAAATCCTCATAATAGGATGGACGGCCGAAAGCCTTCCAGTCCTCGCCGCCGTCGCCTGGATGCTGGACGGCAACGAAGGCGGTCTGGTCGTCCGGCGCAAACAGCGGGCCGCACATTTCGGCGCCGATCGGCACACGGAAGAACAGCTTTGATGTCGCCCTTGCCGGCCCTTCCGTGTCGACCGCCCACAGACCGTCGGTGCGGCCAGTGGCCTTCGGGCCCTGGCCGTCGGTAGCAACCCAGAGGCGGCCGGCCGAATCGACCGCGCAATTGTCCGGCATGCCGAACCAGCCATTGGCCGTGGTTGCGGTCGAGAAGGTGGCACCGACAGCCGCAACCGAGGGATCACCGCATTTCAAGAGCACCTCCCACTTGCCGTTGGTGGCGGCAAAATCGCCGCCGTCCTCGACGATCTCGATGATGTGGCCAAAGGCATTTTCGGCACGCGGGTTGGCGGCGTCGACCTGATCGGCCTTGCGCTTCGAATTGTTGGTCAGCATGACATAGACCTTGCCGTTGGCGACATTGGGCTGGATGTCTTCCGGACGGTCCATCTTGGTGGCGCCGAGCAGGTCGGCGGCGCGGCGCGTCTCGATCAGCACGTCGGCCTGGCTGGCAAAGCCGTTCTCCGCCGTCAGCGGCCCTTGGCCGAAGACGATCGGCAACCATTCGAGCGAACCGTCGTCGGCAAACTTGGCGACATGCAAGGTGCCGTCGTCGAGCAAATCCATGTTGGCGGGGCGATCGTCCGGGTTGAACTTGCCTGTGGTGACGAACTTATAGACGTAGTCGAAGCGCTCGTCGTCGCCGAGATAGAAGACGACACGGCCATCCTTGGCGACGATCGATTCAGCGCCCTCATGCTTGAAGCGGCCCATCGCGGTGCGCTTCCTCGGCACCGAAGTCGGATCCTGGACGTCGACCTCGACGATCCAGCCGAAGCGGTTCGGCTCGTTCGGCTCCTTGCCGATGTCGAAATGGTCGTAATGCGCTGCCCATTCATAGGCACCTTCGGGAATGCCGAGGCGCTTGTAATTGGCGGCTTCCCTATGGCCCTGCGGCAGCTCGCCCGAGAAATAGCCGTGGATGTTCTCCTCAGCCATGACATAGGTGCCCCATGGCGTGACGCCGCCGGCGCAGTTGTTGACAGTGCCGATGACTTTGGTGCCGCTCGGGTCGGCGCTGGTCTTGACGCGGTCGTGGCCGGCGACGGGGCCGGAGAGCGCGATCTCGGTGTTGGCGGTGATGCGGCGGTTGAGCTTGCCGTCGCGAATGACCTGCCATTTGCCTGATACCTTGCGGATCTCGACAATGGTGCCGCCATGCGCGGTCATCTCGACGTCGACTTGTTCCTTGCTGAGAGGCGCCTGCTTGGCTTTGCCGTCGACGATGGTGACGAGGCCCGGAAACATCAGGTGCGGATTGGTGTATTCGTGGTTGACCACCAGCAGGCCGTGCTCGGCCGAGCCGTCGATCGGGATATAGCCGACATAGTCGTTGTTGTAGCCGAATTGTCTGGCCTGGGCCTCCGCCGACTGTTTTGTCGGATCGAATTCCGGCGAATCGGCGAACAGCGGATCGCCCCAGCGCAGCAGTACATCGGCGTCATAGCCGGGTGCGACGTGATGCTTGTCGTCGATGCCGGCCTCGAGCTCGTCGAAAGCGAAGGCGGAGCCTTCGGCGGCGCGGGCGTTGTCGGCGGTGATCAGCGCCAGAGGGCTGACGGTAGCGGCTATGGCCGAGACGGCAAGCGAGCCCTTGAGGAAGCCGCGCCGCGAGAACCGTGCGGCGATGATTTCACCCATGGTGCGGTTGTCGGTGGGATTGGCTCCTGGCCCGTCGTTTTCCTCGAGCAGGCTGGTGCGGAAATGGGCGTCAGGGGAGCGATGTTCGGTCATAGGGGCATGCCTCTGGCTGGATGGATTGCTGGAGCGTGTTGCCTGGCCAGTCCGGTATCGCCGGCAGGTCACAGTTTGATGACATGCCGGCTAATTACCACTGCGATTTTGTATCCAGCATCGGCCCCGCTTGACCGCGACCGGCGCTTCGGAAACAAGAGCTGCGGCAGGCGCGTAAGGACCGCATCGGGAGGAACAAAAAGTGAGTTTCTGGGGACTTGGGCAGCTCTGCGTTTCGACGGTGATCTTCCTGCTGGCGGCGACGGCGGCGAAGCAATGGGGACTGGCGCCGAGCCTCGGCAAGATCGTGCTGACGTTGGCGCTCTATTCGCTCGGCAATCTGATCATGCTGAGGCTGATCCGCGAATTCGGCATGTCGGTGTCGTTCAGCCTGTCAGCGGTGATCCAGCTGGTGTCGGTGAATGTGGTGGCGCTGGTCTTCTTCGGCGAGCGCGTCAATGCCTTGCAGGCGACCGGCATTGTGCTTGCCATCGCAGCTGTGGCGCTGATCACGCTCGGGCCCTATCTGCAAAGGCTGTAACTGCGATCGGGCCGATGAAGAAGACCGCAAGCAGACTGCGCAACTGGCTGGAGTTCCCGGTTCTGCTGGCCGGGCTGATCATTGCCGGCGGGCTGTGGGGGTTCGAGGAGCTAATGGAGATGGCGCGGGCCACCACGCCGCATGCCTTCGATACCGAAATCCTGCTCGCCTTCCGCAAGGCCGGCCAGCCCGACAATCCGATCGGACCGGCGTGGTTGGAAGGAGCGATGCGCGACATCACCAGCCTCGGCAGCGCCAGCGTGTTGGTCCTGATTACCGCGGCAATGATCGTCTATCTGCTCCTCATACGCAGGCCAGGCGCTGCGCTTCTCATGTTCGTCGCGGTAGCGGGCGGCCAGGTCCTGTCAAGCGTGCTCAAGTTCGATATAGACCGGCCGCGCCCCGATCTGGTCTCGCATCTCGCCGACGTGGCATCGCTTTCGTTTCCGAGCGGCCACGCCATGCTGTCGGCGGTGACATATTTGACGCTGGGCAGCATGGCGGCGCGGTTTTTGCCCGGGCGGACAACGAAGATCTATGTGCTCGGGCTGGCGGTGCTGACGACGGTGGTGGTCGGCATCAGCCGCATCTATCTCGGCGTCCACTGGCCGTCCGACGTATTGGCCGGCTGGTGTGCCGGCTTTGCCTGGGCGATGCTGTGCTGGCTTGCGGCGCGGTTCCTGCAGCGATGGCTTGGGCGGGCCGGCGGCACCTGACTCATGTCAGTCCATTTGCGGTCAAATCAGCCTGTTGATCAGGCCATGGCCGCAGCCTGCCAACAGGAAAATCATCGACAGCAAGGCTGTCGAGGTCGCCAGCGCTTTGAATATCTTCACGTGCTCATCCTTTTTGAAGTCGTGCCTGTGAAATCGGTATCGCAATGGATGTCCCGCCAACCGATGCCGTAGCATGCTAGCGCATCGGCTGGCAAAGAGTGCTGCATGTTTCACATATGCAAGATGATGCTTGAACCATCATAATGAAGGTAATATACGTGATACCGCAGACTCAGACGGGGGTTTTGGCCGATGATCACTGCCGCGCAGATGCGTGCCGCGAGGGCGCTGGCCGGCATCGATCAGAAGACGCTCGCCGAGCGCGCCGGGGTTTCGCTTCCAACCATTCAGCGCATGGAAGCGAGCGACGGCGTGGTCCGGGGCGTGGTCGATACGCTGATGAAGGTCATCCAGGCACTTGAAGAGGCCGGGGTCGAGCTGATCGGCGAGAACCAGGCGAGCGAGCGTGGCGGCAGGGGCGTTCGCCTCAGGCCTGTCACGCCGCAGAACCCGCAAGGCTGACGGTACTGCCGCATCGCCGAAAATCAAATTCGATTTTCGGATAGTCCGATGCGCCGTTCAAAAGTGTTGGAGCGTATCTGTGCGCCCTTTTGGACGCACGCCGCTCCAAGT
Organism: Mesorhizobium sp. ISC25; assembly: GCF_042295465.1. Classification (NCBI taxonomy): domain Bacteria; kingdom Pseudomonadati; phylum Pseudomonadota; class Alphaproteobacteria; order Hyphomicrobiales; family Phyllobacteriaceae; genus Mesorhizobium; species Mesorhizobium sp. ISC25. Next base: position 4,359,780 of record NZ_CP135441.1, read on the forward strand.
CGCGACGGCGACCGCCGACAGTCCTGCCGACGATCCCGCCGCCTCCTTGGTTTCATGCGGAAGGCACTCGATGGATCAGACCCGGCGGGCAGCGCATCAACCGGCACGGCCAACATTTTCCGAACTGTTCACGCCGAAGCTGGTGACGGTGCTGCGCGAGGGCTATACGCTCGCGCATTTCAAGGCGGATGCCATCGCCGGGCTGACCGTCGCCATCGTCGCATTGCCGCTGTCGATGGCAATTGCCATTGCTTCAGGCGTGACGCCGGAGCGCGGGCTCTACACCTCGATCATTGGTGGCTTCCTGGTTTCGGCGCTTGGTGGCAGCCGCTTTCAGATCGGCGGCCCGGCCGGCGCCTTCATTGTGCTTGTGGCGGCGACGGTGGCGCGGGTTGGCGTCGATGGCTTGCTGCTGGCGACGATGATGGCCGGCCTGTTCCTGCTTGCCATCGGCTATCTCAGGCTTGGCACCTACATCAAGTTCATCCCCTATCCGGTGACCGTCGGCTTCACCGCCGGCATCGCCGTCATCATCTTCTCCGGCCAGATCGTCGAACTGTTCGGGCTGAAGCTCGCCGGCAAGGAACCGGGGCCGCTGGTGCCGAAGCTGATGGCCATCGGCGAGGCGGCCGGAACGATCAATCTCGCTGCAACCGCGGTGGCGGCATTGACCATCATCACCATTGCGCTGTTGAAGCGGTTTCGGCCGAAGTGGCCAGCTATGCTGATTGCCATCGGACTGGCATCCCTCGTCGTGGCATTGCTCGCCATGCCAGCCGAGACGATCGGCACGCGCTTCGGCGGCATCCCGCGCAGCCTGCAATGGCCGGCCTTCCCGCCGCTTAGCCTCGACAGGATAATCGACGTGCTGCCGGACGCCATCGCCTTTGCGCTGCTCGGGGCGATCGAATCGCTGCTGTCGGCCGTCGTCGCCGACGGCATGACCGGAAGGCGGCATCGCTCCAATTGCGAGTTGGTGGCGCAAGGCTTCGCCAATGTCGCCTCCGCTCTGTTCGGCGGCATCTGCACTACCGGAACCATTGCCCGCACCGCGACCAATGTGCGGGCCGGCGCGCATGGACCGGTCTCAGGCATGATGCACTCGGCCATCCTGCTTGCGCTGATGCTGGTGGCGGCACCGCTGGCCAGCTATATCCCGCTTGCAGCACTTGCCGGCGTGCTGGCGGTGGTGTGCTGGAACATGTTCGAGAAACAGGCCTTCGCAACCTTGCTGCGCGCCTCGCGCGGCGATGCGCTAGTGCTGATGGCGACGTTCCTGATCGTCATCTTCCGCGACCTGACTGAAGGCATCGTCGTCGGCTTCGTGCTTGGCTCGATCCTGTTCATCGACCGCATGGCCAAGAGCATCGCGATGGAGGCGGACCATCAATCCTTGGTGCAGGAAGACGTCGCCGACCGCGCCAGTGCTTATGATTCCAGCGAAGCGAGCGATGCCGACACCGTCGTCTACCGGATATCGGGCGCCTTCTTCTTCGGCGCCGCCTCGACCGTCGGCACCGTGCTGGACCGCATCGCCGACCAGCGCAAGAACTTCATCCTCGACTGCTCGGCGGTGCCGTTCTTCGATTCGACGGCGGCCAATGTCATCGAGGGCGCGGCCCACAAGGCGAGCCGCGCCGGCGTTCGGTTCATTATATCAGGCGCTTCACCGCAGATACGCCGCATGCTGATCAACCATGGCGTCAAGCGGCCGCTGGTGACTTATGCCGCCTCGATCACGGATGCGCGGGCGCAGCTGAAGAAAGCCGCGCCTGCCGCCTGAGCTGATGGCTGGCTTAGTCGAGGCCCAACGCTGCGACTTCGCCCTCATTCATCAGCGGCACGAAGAGGGTCGACCTGCCGTCGGTGCCGATGTCGGCGCTACCCGGCTTGAACGTCGCAACCACCTGCGGCGTGCCGCCGGCTTTGTAGCGGTAGAGCGTGCCGGTCATATAGGCGGTGGCGTAGATGCTGCCACCGGTGGCGACCACGCCATCGAGGTTGGCGAATTTTTCCGCGCCGGGCAGTGGCGAAACGGCCTTGGTAGCAAGATCGACCGAGAGCAGGCCGCCCGGCTCCGCGGTGCTGAAGTCGGGCTTGATGCCCTTGCCCCAGGAAGCGACGATCAGCCGGCCGCCATCGGCGAAGATGCCATTCGGCGAAGCAAGCGCCGCATCCTTGACGAACAGTTCGGGCCGGTCGCCGTCGATAAGATAGATCGTATCGGCCAGCATATCGGTGACGTAGACCTTGCCGGATGCATCGGCGGTCATGTCGTTGAGGAAGACGGCGTTCGGCACGTCGATCGTCGATGTTAGCTTGCCGCTTTGGAGATCGACGACGCGCACATGAGTGATGTCGGCGACGTAGAGTTTGCCATCGGCAATCGCCATGCCCTTGGGCGCGTCCATGCCGTCGGTCCAACGTTGCGTGATTAGCTTGCCGTCCATCGATAGGACCGACAGATAGCCGTTGCCGTCGGCTTCGCCGGGATTGCCGACAATGTTCGAGACGATAACGCGCTGGCCGGCGGCGTCGAACAGCGCCGATTCCGGTTGCTCGAGGCCGCCGGCGCGCCAGAGTTCAGCGGCCTGAACTGCCGGCGCAGTCGCGATGCCGACGATGGCGAGAAGTATCGGTGTGAAGAGGCTCTTCATGGCTAGTCTCCTGTAATGGACTGGCGGAGAGCTAGGCCCTTCGATACTTTTCGGGAAGATGTATCAGGACTAGTACCGAAGGCTGATACCAAATCGCGCAGAAGAGGTGCATCCCATGAACGGCCTGATCTTCGAGGCGCTGAAGCGGACGCTTAAGGCCAAGGGCGTGACCTACCGCGTCCTTGCCGAGCGGATGGGCGTTTCCGAGCCGACGGTGAAGCGCATCTTCCACGAGCGCAACTGCAAGCTCGACCGGCTGGTGGAGATCTGCGCTGCCGCCGGCGTGGAGTTGGAAAACGTGCTCGGCTCAATGACCAGAGGACCAGGACCCGCCAACCAGATCGCGCCGGAGATCGAGCGCAAGCTCGCCGGGCGGCCGGCACTGCTGTTCGTCTTTGTCATGCTTTCCGAGAAATTCACGCCCGAAGGCATCATGCGCTCACAAGGATTGAGCGAGGCTTCGATGTTCCTCTATCTGCGCGACCTCGAGGAACTCGGCCTGGTTGCGCTCGGTCGCGGCCTGTTGGCAAGGCTGCTGGTCGAGGCGCCGATCCAGTGGAACTTCGACGGGCCATTGCGGCCGCTGTTCGAGATGACCAACAAGAATTTTATCGGCTGGGCCATCACCCATCTTGAGCGCGAGGCGACATTCGTCAGCTTCTCCAGGCGGATGCGGCCGGAAACGGCGGAAATGGTCAGGCGCGAGGCGGAGGAATTGGCGGAGCGCGCCAAATTGCTTGCTCATCACGACCAGCACACGACGCCCGAAGACGGCCTGGTCGGCTACAAATGGACGTTTGCGTTCGGCGCAACGCCGTTCCCGGTGATCATGCCGATCGGGCCGCATCCGCGCGACGCAGGCGCGCGGACGGACGATCGAGTTGCGGCCGCCGCAAATGGACGGCGTCTGCCGGCCTAGGTCAAAACACAATCACTGAACGACCGAGTTCGGGCTGTTGGCGGCAGCCAGTCTGACTGAGCTTCTTACTCCTGAGTATCGGCCGCAAACCGGTTGTCAGAGCGTCCCATGCTCAACCACAAGATCGAGCGGCTATTCGGCGGTCTTGTTCGCCGCCACCTTGTCATCCCAGACCATCTGCCGGTAGTCGAAGCCGTATTCCAGCGTCGGCTTGACGATGCGGAAATAGGGCGAGAGGTCGAAGTCGCGCGGCGTGTAGAGCGAGTGGTGGCGGATGTGCAGAATTTCCTTGCGCGAATAGCTCGACTGGGCCGAAGCACGGCCGGGCGCCCGGGTAATCTCGGGTAGGATCGGGTAGCGGATCCGGCCGTAAGCCTCCGCGATCAGCGACGAGCAGATGGCGCGCGTCGGGTCGCCGGAACCGAAAGCCAGCATGCGGCGACGCCAACGCACCGGCACCGGCGGCGTCGGCAAGAAGTAGCGCAGCATGTCGAATATGTTCTTGAGATCGTATCTGAGACCGAGCCTGCCGATCATGAAGGCGACGACCGCTTCGCGATCGTCCGGAGCCAGGCCACTCGCCCGGCAGATGCGGGTGTTGTAGCTGCGATAGCGCGACAGCGGCACGGCGATGCAACCATCACGGAGCGTGACCTCGATCAGGCGCCGCCGCTCCGAGCCGTCCTCCGGCTCCGGCAATGCATCGCCGACATAGAAGGCGGCATGCGACCAGGTCGACTGGGTGAGGTATTTGATTGCCGCCGAGATCTTCTGGTTGCCCTCGATAAGCAGGATGTCGCCGGGTTCGAGCGTGCGGCGCAGCGTTTCGGCGTCCGACGGCGTGTAAGGCTCGTAGCCGGACGATTCCTCCTGCAGCCGGCCGGCAAGCCAGCGGCCAAGTCGGTCCAGAAGCGTGTCGCCGGGCTCGGTCATGCCAGACGGCGATTACCACGGGGCGGCAAATTAGACCATGATCAGCCCATACCAGGCGCGCCGGCGTTTTCGTGCTGCGGTACCGCTGTGAGATCGTCGCGCACCTTGCGGGCAAGCTCCCTCGTCGAGCGCTTCGGACTGTCGCCGAAAAGCCCGGCCGCCTCGGCGAGGCAGGTCTTTTTCAGGCTCTTTTCCGAGCGCTTCAGCAGCTTGGCAAGCAACCGCGTCTCCTCAGGGGGGCCAAGCGGCTGGTCCTCGGCATCGAGAAGCGCGCGCATGACGAACACATCGTGCAGTTCGCCAAGCCGCTCGCCCAATTCGTCGACGGCCTTGCGCCGCGTCTTGATCGGCATCGGCCACAGCCGGCCGAGCAGCGACAGGTGCATGGCATGCGTCTTGGCCGCCTTGCGCAGATCGTGAAAGTCATCGGCTTCGCCGCGCGAAGCCGCCTTGTCCAGCGCTTTCCTGGCGCGGCGCAAAGTGGCGCGCGCGCCTTCGGCAAGCACGTCGGCAGCCTGCTCCGGCTGGTCGGGCAGAGCGAGCTTGTCGATCCGGACGACACCTTCCTCGCAAGCGGCGATCGCCGCGCCTATCGCAGCATCGAGGCCTGCTCCGCCATGCAGTTCATGCTGGCGCGCGACAAGCCTGTCACGCACGGCCTCGAGACCGCCGCCGGCACTTTGCTCGGGAAAGCTTGCCGCTAGCCGGTCGATTGTTTCCACCAGTGCGGTCGCCTCACGCGGACCGGCAAGCAGGGCCGCCACCTGGCGGTAGCACTGGTTCTCGGTCACGCAGAATGTTTCGTCTCCGGAACGGACAAGGCGCAGCAAGGCGCGGACGTTCTTCAGCCGTTTGCGGCATTTGTGCAGCCCCTGTTCGGGCCTGTCACGCGCCGCGTTCAGATGGTCGAGCGCCTTGCCGATCTCCTCGGCGAGGATGCGCCGGACCTCTCCGGTCAGCGACATGCGCGGATCGATACGAAAGCTCATGCGACGATCTCCGGAATCCCCCCAAGGGCGAGCGACGCGTTGTAAAATCTCGGCTCGCCGGTGACCTCGCGGCCGAGCCAATCTGGCAGCATTTCGTCTGGTACATCCTCCGGCGTCTCGAGCTCGGCGATCACCAACCCCGCAAGCGTCCCGCCGAAGACATCGACTTCGTAGCGATAGCCGCGGTGTCTAACATGGTGGCGTGTCTTCTCGATGACATGTCCGATGGCAAAGGCCTGCATCTCCTGCGCCTCCGCCAAAGGCACCGGATATTCGAATTCATCGCGCTCGCGTGCCTGGCTGCCGAACTTGAGCGTCAGCTTGGCGGCGGCGTCATCGCTGATGCGCACACGCACCGTGCGGCTGGGTTCGGCGACAAGATAGAATTGACGGATATGAATGTCCGCCTCGACGATTGCTCGCCATTCCTCACCTGAGACCAGGAATTTACGCTCGATTTCCTTGCCCATGGTCAGGCACTAAAGCGCGCACGGCCAGAGTTGGCAAGCCGCTTGACCGCACTTGACTTTAATCATTCGATTGATTAAATTGCCGGCCATGATCAAATCGCCCAACGCCAGCGGCCTTCCTCATGAGGCGCCCAAGACCGCCGCAGATATGACGCGGACGGCACTCGTGCGCGCGGCGCTGAAGCTGTTCGGACGCCAGGGTTTCGACGGCACGTCGACGCGCCAGATCGCGGCTGAGGCCAAGGCCAATATCGGCTCGATCGCCTATCATTTCGGCGGCAAGGAAGGGCTCCGCAACGCGGCGGCCGACTACATCGTCGACACCATCCAGACCGTTGCCGGCCAGGCGATCGGCAATCTGCAGGCGCCGCCCGCGGCATTGGCGGATACCGAGGCCGCGCGGGCACATTTAGCCGTCGCGCTGGAGCGGATGGTCGCCTTCATCGCGGCAAGGCCGGAAGCCGGCGAGATTGTGCAGTTCGTCCTGCGTGAGCTGTCGCATCCAACCGCCGCGCTCGACCGTATCTATGATGGCGTGTTCGAACCGGCGCATCACCGGCTCTGCCTGATCTGGGAACAGGCGACGGGCGAGCCGGCCGAGAGCGAGCGCACAAAACTCACGGTATTCACGCTGATCGGCCAGGTCGTCTACTTCCGCATCGGTCGCGAGGCGGTTATGCGCCGGATGGGCTGGCGCGAGATCGGCGATGACGAGGCCGGCAAGATCGCGGCAACAGTAACCGACAATCTCAGCGCGATTTTAGCTCGGCGCGATTTGGCTGTACGGAAGGATCGTGGATCATGAGCCTGCTCTGTTCTTTGCCGCTTGCCGCCCAGCTTTTCAGCGCCTGCGCGCCGGCAGCACCGCTCGCCGTCGGCTACGTCGAGGGCGATTATGTGCTGCTGGCGCCGATCGAGGTGGCGCAGGTCGAGACGATTGCGGTCAAGCGCGGCGACCGCGTCGCGCCCGGCACGCCGGTGGTGACGCTGGAAAACGCCGACGCCAAGATCGCCATCGCACAAGCCGAGGCGGCCCTTGCGCAGGCCCAGGCGCAACTTGCCGACCTACAGGTCGGCAAACGGCCGGAAGAGATCGCGGTGCTCAAGGCGCAGGTCGACATGGCCAAGGCGCAAGCCGCCGATGCCAAACGCCGATACATCCGCGCCAGCGATCTGTTCAAACGCGGCACCGGCACACAGGCCGACTATGATACGGCTTCCGCGACGCTGGAGACGGCCAACGCACAGGTCGGTCAGGCGGAGGCCAATCTCGCCGTCGGCGGCCTGCCGGCACGGCCGGAGACGATCAAGGCCGCCGACAATCAGGTCAGGCAGGCGCAATCGGCCCTGGAGCAAGCGCAATGGCGGCTGTCGAAGCGTGTGCTGACGGCGCCCTCGCCCGGCCGGGTCAACGATGTCATCCGCTATCCAGGCGACACGGCCGGTCCGACCGCGCCGGTCATCTCCATGCTGCCGGACGGCGCGGTGAAGCTTAGCGTCTATGTGCCGGAAAGCGCGTTCTCGTCGGTCGAGGTCGGCACGCTACTCAACGTCCATTGCGACGGTTGCGGATCGGGCGTGAAGGCTCGCGTCAGCTATGTGTCGCCGGATCCGGAATTCACGCCGCCGGTGATCTACTCGCTCGAGACCCGGCAAAAGCTGGTCTATCTGGTCGAAGCGCGGCCGGAGGGCGACGCCAGCGCATTGCAGCCCGGGCAGATCGTCGACGTCGATCTGGCGGGCATCGGAAAATGAACGTCATCGACGTGCACGGCCTGGTCAAACGCTTCGGCGACAAGACCGTTGTCGACCATGTGACGATGACGGTGGCCGAGGGCGAGATCGTCGGCTTCCTCGGGCCGAACGGCTCAGGCAAGACGACGACCATCCGCATCATGTGCGGCTTGCTGACGCCGGATGAGGGTGAAGGCACGGTTCTGGGCTTCGACATCCGCACCGACAGCCTGCGGATCAAGCGCGAAGTCGGCTACATGACGCAGAGATTCTCGTTCTACGAAGACCTGACGATTGGCGAGAATCTCGAATTCGTGGCGCGGCTCTACCGGCTGAAGCCGCTCGACGAGCATGTGGCTAAGACGCTTGAGGAGCTCGGCCTGACATCGCGCAGGAACCAGCTGGCCGGCACATTGTCCGGCGGCTGGAAGCAGCGGCTGGCGCTGGCCGCCTGCATCATGCACAAGCCGAAACTGCTGCTGCTCGACGAACCGACGGCGGGCGTCGATCCGAAAGCGCGACGCGAATTCTGGGACGAGATCCACCGGCTGGCGAGCGGCGGCCTGACCGTGCTGGTCTCCACCCATTACATGGACGAGGCCGAGCGCTGCCATCGCATCAGCTACATCTCCTATGGCAAGATGCTGGCTACCGGCACGGTCGAGGACGTGGTGAGGAACGCTGGCCTGACCACCTTCGTCCTGCAAGGGCCGCGCCTCGACCAGGTCGCGACCGCACTCAGTGGCCGCCCCGGCGTCGATCAAGTGGCGCCGTTCGGCGCGACGCTGCATGTCGTCGGCTCCGACAGGAAGGCGCTTCAGGCAGCGCTCGCCGATGTCGAGAAAGAGCACAAGGGTGTCACGGTATCGCCTGGCGAGACCAGCCTTGAGGATGTGTTCATCCAGTTCATGTCCGGTTCGAAGGACAACATGGGATGAAAAATGGGATAAACAGCGTCTTTTCCTTTGCCAGGCTCGGCGCGCTGCTGATCAAGGAGTTCATCCAGATGCGGCGCGACCGCATCACCTTCGCCATGATGCTGGGGGTGCCGCTGATGCAGCTGGTGCTGTTCGGCTATGCCATCAACAACGACCCGAAGAGCCTGCCGGCAGCGCTGGTGGTGATGAGCAGCGATCCTTACACGCGGGCCATGGTTTCGGCGCTGCAGACCACCGGCTATTACCGCTTCGACCATGTCGCGCAAAGTGCCGCCGAAGCCGAATTCCTGATGGCGCGCGGCGACGTCGCCTTCGTCGTCACCATTCCCGCCGATTTTGCCCGACGGGTCGAGCGCGGCGATAGTCCGCAGATCCTGATCGAGGCGGATGCGACCGACCCGGCCGTCGCCAGCGGCGCCATCTCGACGCTCGGCACCGTTGCCAACCAGGCGCTGCTCAGGGCACGCGGCATGCAGGAGACGGCGGCAGAAGCTGCCCGGGGCCAGCTCCAGGTGGTGGTGCACCGGCGCTACAATCCGGAAGCCGTCTCGCAATACAACATCGTGCCCGGCCTGCTGGGCGTCATCCTGCAGATGACGATGGTGATGATGACCTCGATCGCGCTGACGCGCGAGACCGAGCGCGGCACGATGGAGAACCTTCTGGCGATGCCGTCCAGCCCGCTCGAGATCATGCTGGGCAAGGTGCTGCCCTATCTGGCGGTCGGCGCCGTGCAGGTACTGGTGGTGCTGGCGGCCTCGAAGCTTCTGTTTGCCATCCCCTTCACCGGGTCGATGTCGCTGCTGTTAACCGCCGTCCTGATCTTCGTCTTGGCGCTGGTGCTGCTCGGCTACACGATCTCGACGATCGCCCGCACGCAAATGCAGGCCCTGCAGCTCACCTTCTTCTTCTTCCTGCCGTCGATCATGCTGTCCGGCTTCATGTTCCCCTATCGCGGCATGCCGGACTGGGCGCAGGTCTTCGGCGAGGTGCTGCCGCTGACGCATTTCCTGCGCATCATCCGCGCGGTAATGCTGAAGGGCGCCGAGCTGCCGGCGGTGGCAACGGAGATCGGCTGGCTGGTGGTGTTCGTGGCGCTGTTCGCCGGCATTGCGCTGGTGCGGTTCCGCCGGACGCTGGATTAGGGTCAAATGATCGAGATTCACACGGCCTTGGCCTGGCCCGGGACCGGTGTCAATTCCGGTGCATTGAGCCCTTCGAAGGGATCGCGCCAGGCGTCGATTTCTTCAAGCTGCCGATACCAGCGGCCGACAGAAGGATAATCATCGAGAGGCAATCGAGCGACGTCGTTGAAGGGCAGAAACGTCGCCATTCGAAAGTCGGCGTAGGAGACCGAATTTCCGACCAGCCATTCTCGCTGGGAAAGCTCGGAATCAAGTATTACAGCGGCGGTACTGAAGTCCCTCAGGCCCTCCTCAACCCGCGCCTGATCGATCGGGCCGAGCCCATAGCGCTGTTTGGTCCCGCGTTCGAAATGCACGACATCGCAGGCTCTTGCGAAGTTCTCTTTCCCCCAACTCAGCCATCGGATCATCTCGGGCTCGTCGTCGCCAGCGCGCCAGAAATCTGAATGCATGTCGCGTGAAAGCCGGCAGGCTATGGCGTCGGCCTCCCAGAGGCTTTTTCCCGAACCTACAAGGATGGGCAATGAAAGATTTGGATTGAGCGGCCGAAATCGCTCGGCCTGCCCCGGAGCGAAGGGAGAGGCGAATTCAAACTCGACCTTGGCGTTGAGATACCGTGCCACCGCGACCGCGAGGCGAGGATTGGGATTGCGGCTGAAGAACAGTTTCATCGATCTCAGTCTTTGGAGGGTACCGGTTCGACCGGGCGCAACGGACGCTCAAGCACCTCGAATCGGCACATGACCTGGAACTGGTCGCTATCTTAGCCGGCAGCAATGATCTCGGCATAGGTGCTGAGATCGACATTGCCGCCGGAGAGCACCACGGCAATGGATTTCCCGGCAAGGTCGATCTCGGCTGACGACAGCGCGGCCAAGCCGACGCAACCGCCAGGTTCGATGACCAGCTTCAGGCAAGCCATCGCATCGCGCATCGCCTGTGCCACCGCCTTGTCGGAAACGGCGATGGCGCCGGCGAGATTCTTGCGGTTAATCTCGAAAGTGATCGCGCCCGGCTCGGCGACGAGAAGGGCATCGCAGATCGATTTATGGCCAGGCTCGTTCGACACCCTGGCGCCTTTGATCAGCGAGCGGCGTGTGTCATCGAAATGCTCGGGTTCCACGGCCCAGACGGCGGTGCCCGGCGAGGCGTCTTTGACCGCGATCGAAATGCCGCTGCTCAATCCGCCGCCGCCGCAGGGAACCACTACCGCATCGAGGCTGACGCCAAGCGCTGTTGCTTGGCGCATCAATTCGAGGCCGATCGTGCCTTGGCCGGCGATGATGGCCGGATCGTCGTAGGGCGGCACCAGGACCATGCCCTTTTCCACGTAAGAACGGACGACGGCAGTGCGATCGTCGCGGACCCGGTCGAAGGTGATCACTTCCGCGCCCATCTTCCTGACATTGCCGACTTTCATCGCCGGCGCATCGGTGGGCATGGCGATGACCGCCTTGACGCCGAACATCGCCGCTGCGGCGGCAACGCCTTGCGCGTGATTACCCGAGGAGAAGGCGACGACGCCGCGGGCGCGTTCTTCCGCCGAGAGCGAGGAGAGCTTGTTGTATGCACCGCGGAACTTGAACGAGCCGGTGCGCTGCAACGTCTCCGGCTTGAACAGGATCCTGGCGCCGAAGCGCTTGTTTAACTCCGGCGATTCGATCAGCGGCGTTTCGACGATCAGTCCGGACAATCGCACCGCTGCGCTGTGAATATCGGCGATGCCGGGAGGGGTGGTCATGGCTAAGTCCTGCAAGAGATGAGACCGCCTATGGTGCACGGAAAGGGAGGCCGCGCACCAATGAAAAAATGTGACGGTTACAATTCGTCCTGGAGGCAGGAGTAGGGCGTGACTGTCACCCACTGCCTCCTCGACCCTCCGCCATGCGTTCGTCGCTTCAATCGACAAATCGTTGCCGATCGACCGGCTCGGCCGGCCGCTCCTCACCCCAACAGCGTCTTTTGCCGTTTAGGGCCGCCCATCTTGCGCCAGGTGTTGAAGCGGTGGGTGGCGGCGGCGAAGGAGATCTTCATCTGCTGGGCGACCGAATAGCGCGACTTGCCCTCGTCGAACAGCCGGTAGCAGCACTCGACGCCCTCCTCGGTCAACTTGCCGTCGGGAGCCTTGTTGTGCGGATTGGCGGGATCGAATTTTTCGACCTGCTGCTCGACCAGGCCTTTCAGGCGCTGCAGATCCGCCTCAATATTAGTGATCAGGTCGAGAACCGGTTTGGGATCAAACGGCTGCTGTTTTTCCGGCATCTGCGGGTTCCTTTCTCTTGGTTGAGATTCCGTTATATAAGTGAACGTTTGCCGATAGCAAACGGCAACCTGTTCGGGATTTTGAAGCCGTACCTTTTGAGCATGAGTGGAGCGCACACGATTGACCGGCGACGTGCAAGATCATAGTTTAGAACTATTCTAAACTAGGGTGAATTTCTCATGCTTTCCCGCGTTTTCGGCATCGGCCGCCGTCCCTTTGAATCCCTCTCGGAACAGGAGATCCTGGCGCTCGCCATCTCGTCCGAGGAGGATGACGGGCGTATCTATCGCGCCTATGCCGACGGGCTGGCGGAGAGCTTTCCGCAATCGGCCAAGGTGTTCGAGGAGATGGCGGAGGAGGAGGACGGCCATCGCGATTCGCTGATCGAGCTTTACCGCAAGCGTTTCGGCGAGCGCATACCATTGATCCGACGCGAACATGTGAAGGGCTATTACGAGCGCAAGCCGGACTGGCTGGTGAGGCCGCTCGGCATCGATCATGTGCGCAGCCAAGCCGAGGCCATGGAGCGGCAGGCCTACCTGTTCTATATCGAGGCGGCCAAACGCACAGGCGATGCGTCGACGCGAAAGCTGCTCGACGACCTGGCGATTGCAGAACAGGGCCACGAGACACTGGCGCAGCGGCTGGAGCAAAAGCATGTGCCGGGCGCGGTCAAGGACGAAGAGGCGGCAGCCGAGCAGCGCCAGTTCATCCTGACCTATGTGCAACCGGGGCTGGCCGGGCTGATGGATGGGTCGGTGTCGACGCTGGCGCCGATCTTTGCCGCCGCCTTTGCCACGCATGATACGTTCCAGACCTTTCTGGTCGGACTTGCCGCCTCGATCGGCGCCGGCATCTCGATGGGTTTCACCGAGGTGGCTTCCGACGACGGGAAGTTGTCGGGCCGCGGCTCGCCGGCAAAACGCGGGCTGACCGTCGGCGTCATGACGACGCTGGGCGGGCTCGGCCATGCGCTGCCCTATCTCATCCCGCTTTTCTGGACGGCGACCATTGTCGCCGCCGTGGTGGTTTTCTTCGAGCTGTGGGCGATCGCCTTCGTGCAGAACCGCTACATGCAGACGCCATTCTGGCGCGCCGCCTTCCAGGTGGTGCTGGGCGGCGCGCTGGTGTTTGCGGCAGGGGTGCTGATCGGGAATGCATAGCGGTCCCTATCCGTTCACCACCCGGCTATCTGCTGGCGCCTCGGCGCGTTCGGTCAGGCCGTAGTCGCGCACGACATGGGCGATGCGCAAACGATAGTCCGCAAAGATACCGCCGCGCCCGGCCTTCTGCGCCTGCCGATGTTCCTGCGTGTTGCGCCAGGCCTTCACCGCGTCCTCGTCGCGCCAGAAGGACAGCGACAGGATGCGGTTCGGATCGGCAAGGCTCTTGAAGCGCTCGATCGACAGGAAACCGTCGATGCCGTCGAGCAATGGGCGCAGGTCGGCGGCGATGCCGAGATAGGCATCGCGCATGCCCGCCGCCGGCTCAACCTCGAAGATGACGGCGATCATGGCTTCACCAAAGGAGCATGCGGCCCAGAGGCCAGCTTGAGGAAGATGCGGTCCTCCTTCAGGATGAATTTTTCCCGCCGGGCGAACTCGTAATTCGCCTTGCCGGCGGGATCGGCGGCGAGCCGGGCGCGGTAGGCTTCGTAGGCCGCAAGATTGTCGATGTTGTAGGCGGCATAAGCCGTGGTGGCCGAGCCTTCGTGCGGCGCGAAATAGCCGATCAGATCGGCGCCGCAGCGCGGGATCGCCTGCCCCCAATTGCGGGCATATTCCTCGAACGCAGCCTTGCCGAACGGATCGATCTCGTAGCGGATGAAGCAGGTGATGGTCATTTTCGCCTCCTTGGCGGTGGATACTTTCTTGCGGTCACGGTTCGAGCGGGGTCGAAACGTTCCGAAGATGGATATGCTAGGCAAATCCCTCGCTGATCATGCCTGCCAGAACGATTTCGCGCATTCGCGGTGGACGTCTTCGGGTGTCAGACCAAGGTCACGCAGCAGATGATCGTCGATCTCGGCGAGGTCGAGACGCTGCGAATAACGGTCGTACCACCGCTTCAGGAGCCGCAGCCGCAAGCGGCGCAAGACAAAGAACGGGAACGGCCGGCGAGCAGGCGCGGCGCTGAGAATGGTCCTTGCAGGCATCGTCGTCTCCTTGATTTGCATCGAGATTAATGCTTTATCTGACGAGGATGCTTCGATGAGGAACGAACTATGCGCGAAGGACCTGACATAGCCCGCATTGCCAGCCTGGTGGGCGATCCGGCGCGGGCAAACATGCTGTCCGCACTGATGGGCGGCACGGCACTGACGGCGAGCGAACTGGCACTCGAAGCCGGCGTGTCGCTTCCGACAGCGAGCTCGCATCTGTCGAAGCTGATGGAAGGTGGGCTGCTGACGCTGGCGAGCCAGGGACGGCACCGCTATTACGGCCTCGCCGGCCCGCAGGTGGCTGGAATGATCGAGGCGATCACCGGCGTCGCTGCTGCTGTCGGGCCGCAGCGGGTGCGACCTGGCCCTCGCGACGCGGCCATGCGCGTGGCACGGGTCTGCTACGACCACCTCGCCGGCGAGCAGGCGGTGGCGATGCTGGACCGTCTTGTCGCTCGACAAGTGCTCCTGCGCGATGACGAGGAGATTCAGCTTGGGCCGTCGGCCGCCTCGCATTTCGCCGCGATCGGCATCGACATCCATACCAAAGCGCGGCGACCGGTGTGTCGGGCCTGCCTCGACTGGAGCGTGCGGCGTTCGCACCTTGCCGGCACGCTGGGCGCCGCCATTCTAGGCAAGATCCTCACCGAGAAATGGGCGCGGCGCGAGAAGGACAGCCGTGCTGTGATCTTTTCACCGGTAGGCAAGCAGGCCTTCGAGAAGACGTTTCTCGCCTGACGGCGCCCTTCGATGCGCTAGAACGCGTTCGTCGTTTCAAGGAAACGCCGAACCGCTCTAGCTTTTTTGTTTCGACGCAATTCCGGACGGAAAACCTTTTCATACTTTTCCTGGAATTGCTCTAAAGTGCGTCGCGTTCGACCGACCTCGTGCGATGCGCTTCAGGTTCTTGTTTTGATGCATGTCGTTATCGCAAAACCGCTGCACACTTTTGCGCGACATGCATTAGCCGCGCTTGAGCGGCTTGGCTTGCTTGAAGAAATCAGCCCAGGGATCGGCTTGCCCTAGCCGCTTCAGCGTCGTCTTGTCGCCGATCGGAAAGGCGTTCGGCGGCAATCCGGCCTCGATTTCCGCCCAGGTCGCCGGCATCGATACCGTGGCGCCTTTTTTGGCGCGCGACGAATAAGGCGCAACCGTGGTGGCGCCGCGGCCATTGCGTAGATAATCGACGAAAATCTTGCCCGTGCGCGCCTTCTTCGACAGCGTCGCCGTGTAGCGGTCGGGTGCCGCCTGTTCGAGCGCTCGGGCGAACTCATGGGCGAAGCCTTTGACCTCGTCCCAGTCCGCCGACGGCTTCAGCGGCACGAGGACGTGATAGCCCTTGCCGCCCGAGGTCTTGACGAAATTCGGCAGGGACAGGTCGTCGAGCCGGCTGCGGATATCGAGCGCCGCGGCACGCACCGCCTTCACGTCGACACCCTCGTCGGGATCGAGATCGAAGATGATCTGGTCGGGTTTTTCCAGTTCGTCAGTGGTGCAGCCCCAGATGTGGATCTCGACGACGCCGAGCTGCACCAGGGCCACGACACCGTCGAAATCGCGGATGAACAATATCTCCTCGCCGTCGGTGGGATCCTTCATCACGGCGATCTTGTCGTGCATGCCGGCCGAGGCATGTTTTTGGAAGAACCGTTGGCCGCCAACGCCGTCCGGCGCCCGCACGAGGCTGAGTGGCCGGTTGATGACGAATTGCTTCATGCGCGGCCAGACCAGCGCGTAGTGATCGACCAGATCCTGCTTCGATACGTTCTCCTCGGGCCACAGAAGCTTATCGGGGCGGGACAGCGTAACCGAGGTTTTCGCCGCGCCTGCGGGTTTGGCGGGCTTTGGCTTCGGCTCTGCCGTGGCTGAGCGTGCTTTCGGTTTCTCCTGCACGACTTCCTCCGCCGGCTTGTCCTCGCGCAATCCCTGGAACGACGCGTGGCGTATTATACGGTCCGACGTCCAACTGCGAAACTCCACTTCGCCGACAAGTTCGGGCTTGACCCAGACCAGCCCCTTGCCCCTTGGCACCGCCCTGTCGAAGGGCGAGGTTGTCGCCTTCAGCGCATCAAGCCTCTTCTTCAGTTCGTTGGTGCTTTTGGCCGTGAAGCCGGTGCCGACGCGGCCGGCATAGCGCAGCTTGCCGCGCTCGTGATAGCCGACCAGCAGCGAGCGCAGGCCGCGCCCGGTCTTGTCCGACGGCATGTAGCCGCCGATGACGAATTCCTGGCGCGCCGTGCATTTCGACTTCACCCACGAGGGAACACGGCCGCTGCGGTAGGGCGCATCGGCGCGCTTGGAGACGACGCCTTCGAGGCCCAGGCGGCAAGCGTGCTCCAGCATGATCTTGCCGGGCTCGGCAAAGTGGTCGCTGAAGCGCACGGCCTGATCCTCGGCCTGTCCGGCGAGCAAGGTGCGCAGCCTTTCCTTGCGCTCGACCAGCGGCTCCGAACGGATATCCTCACCGTTGAGACGCAACAGGTCGAAGACATAGTAGATGAAACGGTCCGTACGGCCCGCCGACAGATCTTGCTGCAGCAGCGAGAATGACGAGACACCGTTATCCGCCAGCACGACGATTTCGCCGTCGATGATCGCATCGGTGCATTTCAGGCCGCCAAGTGCCGCGACAATTGCGCCACCGAATTTGTCGGTCCAGTCGAGGCCGGTGCGTGTCAAAAGCCGCACCTCGGTGCCGGCAAGCTGCGCCTGCATGCGATAGCCGTCGAACTTCACCTCATGCAGCCAGTCCTTGCCGGGCGGAGCCTCCCGCTCCAGCGTTGCGAGCGCCGGTTCGATGAATTCGAGCCGCCTTGCCGCGACTGCCTTCTTGCCGGTAGCCGGCCTGTCGGACTGCCAGACCCTTGGCTTCTTGCCGTCGGCGGTCTTGCCTTCGCCGACCTCCTCGATGGTCAGGCCGGATTTCACCGATTGCGGCGCCTCCTGCAAAATGTCCTCGCCCGGACGCGCGGCGGCATCGTCGGATTTGATCAGCAACCAGTTGTCACGCTTTTCGCCCGGACGCGGCTTCAGCCGCACCAGATGCCAGGCGCCATGCAATTTGTGGCCGTGCAATTCGAAGTTGATGTGGCCTTTCTTCATTGCCTTTGCCGGGTCGCCATCGGGGACCCAAGTTCCCTCGTCCCAGACGATGACCGAGCCGCCGCCATATTGGCCCTTGGGGATAGTGCCTTCAAACGGCGCATAGTCGATCGGGTGGTCCTCGACGTGGACGGCGAGCCGCTTTTCGTGCGGGTCGAGGCTCGGGCCTCGTGTCACCGCCCAGCTCCACAGCACACCGCCATGCTCAAGGCGCAGGTCGTAGTGGAGCCGGGTGGCGGCATGCTTGTGTATGACGAAAATGCCGCCCGGCTCGGCTTTCTTGCCGCGTGAGAGCTTGCCGGCTGGTTCGGCGGTCTTCTTGAAATTGCGCTTGGCGTGATACTGCTCGAGGCTGGCCATGGTCTGATCCTAAGCAGATTTGCGCCGAGCTGCTTTGGGCTTGGCGCCTTTTGCCGGGCGTCCGGTCTTTGTCGGCGCACCGGCTTCCGACGAAAGGCTCTTCTTCAGTGCATCGAAGAGATTGACGACGTTGGAGGGCCGTGGTTCTGCCTTTGTCTTCGGTGCCTTCTTGCCGGCCTTCTTGGCTCGGACCAGCTCGATCAGCGCGTTTTCGTATTTGTCCTCGAATTCGGAAGGATCGAACTTCGCCTGTTTCTCATTGACGATGTGTTCGGCCAGCCTGATCATCTCGGCGTCGGTCTTCACCGGCTTGATGTCGCCGAACACCATCTCGGGCCTGCGAACCGTATCGCCATAGCGCAGGGTCGTCAGCAGCAGACCCTTGCCCAACGGCTCGATGACCACCGGACGTTCGCGGCGATAGAGCACGATGCGGGCTAGCCCCGCCGTCTTCTTGGCGGCCATGGCATCGCGGATGACGGCGAAGGCCTCTTCCGAGACCTCGTCAGCGGGCGTCACATAATAGGGCGTATCGAGATAGATCTGCTGGATCGAGGATTTTTCGATGAACCCATCGAGGCTCATTGTATGCGAGGATTCGATCTGCACGGCTTCGATCTCCTCCTCCTCGATTTGGACGAAGTCGTCGTCGCCGATCTCGTAGCCCTTGATCTCGTCGCCTTCATCGAGCGGCTTGCCGCTTGCCGAATCGACATAGACGCGCCTGACAGTGTTGCCGGTCTTGCGGTTGAGCACGCGGAACGAGACCTTCTCGGCCTGGGTGACGACATTGGTCAGTTCGACGGCGCAAGTGACCAGCGAAAGCTTGAGATACCCTCTCCAGGCCGGGCGCGGCGCCATGACAAACTCCCTGCGCGACAATGTTCAACCGAGAACGGGCAAAGTCCGTTCCGGTTCCGGCGGCGCAAAGGCAAGTCCGGACTTTCAGCCCAGCCTTGCCTTGAACTCCATTCTCGATCGCGGCCCTACTCGGCGGCTTGCAGGTTGATCTTGCTTTCCGCCATCTCGGTAAGCTTGCGGTCGGTCGCCTGTTCCTCCTTGAGATTGTTGGCCAGCACATTGGCGCAGTCGCTGCGGCCCAGTTGCTTGGCCCAGGCAATCAAGGTGCCGTAACGGGTCATCTCATAATGCTCGACCGCCTGGGCGGAGGCGATCAGCGCAGCGTCGAGGACCTCCTTGTCGGCGATGTCGCCGCTGACGTCGTCGGCCTCTTCGAGAATGCCGTCGATGGCCGGGCAGTCGACCTGCTTGGCCTTCACGCCGTGCAGTTCGAACACCTGCTCGACACGCTGGATATGACCCTTGGTCTGGGCGAGATGTTTCTCGAAGCCGGCTTTCAGCTGCGGATCACTCGCCTTGTCGATCATCTTCGGCAGCGATTTCTCGATCTGTTTTTCAGCGTAGTAAATGTCGCGCAGCGTGTGCACGAAGAGGTCGTCGAGTGTTTTGATATCCTTCGAAAAGAAGCCCATGGCCTTTGCCTTTCCATTGCTCTTGCAGTTTCGGATTTTTGGCTGCGGCTCAACCCGAGCACCACAGCTGCGGAACCGGTTCGTCCCGGCACTGGGAAATCAACGTGCGGCTGACGGGCAGGTTCCTGGTTTTCCGGCCGCGTGCACGGAAATTTCGCGGTCCAGCAAAAACCTGAAACAAAACCGCGCCTCTGCGACATTCAGGCGAAACATATGTGATGCAAAAGTCACACTGGACGAAATGCCGACGGACTGCATGGAAACACCGCGAATCAGCCGCATTCCAGCCATGAACAAAGGCATTTTCGACCAGAGATTAACATCGCGTTCACCGACTATTCACGCCTGGACGCTATGATCCCCGCAATTCGGAAGGGACATCCGAAACGGGACAGGGACCGAGTAAAATGAGCTTCTGGAATCAAATCGCCGGCTATGCCGCCGCCATCCGCGAATTCGTCGCGCCGACCTATCGACCCGAGCGCTATTACATGCGCGGCCCAGGCCCCGCCTGCGCGCGCCGTGGCAACACGCTTGGGATCAGCGTGCACTGATGATGAGCATGGAGAGCCGTCACGACAGCCGTATCTGCCGGCCCGACGCCGACAATCGGTCAACGACCTATCGCGCCGAGCGCCCGGCGCTGACCGACAGACGGTGTGCGACCACGCCAAGCCTCTAGCATTCCGGGCTTTGATCCAGCCGCCGGCAGGCTTAGTGTCGCCTGACACCAGCTGCCGGGCGCGCCACGTGATCGTCAAGCCGAACCATTCTCCTGAGCCGCCAGAATTCGAATCGAGTCGCCCGCTGATCGTGTTCGACGGTATTTGCGTGTTGTGCTCGGGCTTTGTGCGCATGGTGGTGAAGCTCGACCGCAAGGGCCGCTTCCATTTCGTAGCGGCGCAGTCGCCCTTCGGCGAGATGCTGTTCAAGAAATTCGGGCTGCGGACGGATCGCTACGAGACCAATCTCGTCATCGTCGATGGCGCCGCTTTCACCCGCCTGGACAGTTTCGTTGCCGTCATGGCCGAACTCGGCTGGCCGTGGCGGGCGGCGCGGATCCTGCTGCTGTTGCCGCGCCCGCTTCGCGACTGGCTCTACGACCGCATCGCAAAGAACCGCTACGCCCTGTTCGGCAAGAAGGACAATTGTGAAATACCTTCCGCCGAGGTGAGGGCAAGATTGATCGGCTAAGGCGCATTGCCGTGGCCGGGAGCGGCGCGGGGCATTTTGGGGGAATTGCGGATGAAGGTTCTTGTCGTCGGCGGCTATGGTACCTTTGGCG
Source organism: Mesorhizobium sp. ISC25 (assembly GCF_042295465.1). Taxonomy (NCBI): domain Bacteria; kingdom Pseudomonadati; phylum Pseudomonadota; class Alphaproteobacteria; order Hyphomicrobiales; family Phyllobacteriaceae; genus Mesorhizobium; species Mesorhizobium sp. ISC25. The sequence continues at coordinate 4,380,229 of NZ_CP135441.1, forward strand.
GTCGCACCGTCGAGCTTTTGGAGGGCGAGCCGCGTCTGATCCTGATCGTCGCCGGGCGCTCGCTCGCCAAGGCTGACGCGCATTGCAAGAAGCGCGCCCCGACAGCAGCCCAGCTGGTGCCGGCACTGTTCGACCGTGACGGCGATCTCGCTGCGCAACTCGCTGCATTTGAGCCCGATGTCGTAGTCGACGCGAGCGGCCCGTTCCAGGCCTATGGCGAGGGACGCTATCGCCTGATCGAGGCATGCATCGCCCGGCGCATCAACTATCTCGATCTAGCCGACGGCTCGGATTTCGTCGCCGGTGTCTCTGCGTTCGACGAGGCGGCGCGAAACGCCGGCGTCTTCGTGCTGTCCGGCGTCTCGAGCTTTCCGGTGCTGACGGCGGCGGTGGTGCGTCGCCTGTCTTCGGACCTGACGCGGGTTGACGGCATTCGCGGCGGCATCGCGCCGTCGCCCTTCGCCGGTGTCGGCGGAAACGTCATTCGCGCTATCGCCGGTTACACCGGTCAACCGGTGCGCCTTGTTCGTAATGGCCGTCCCGAACAAGGCCGTCCGTTTACCGAGCAGCTGCGCTATACTATCGCGCCGCCGGGCCGGCTGCCGCTTCGAAACACGCTGTTTTCGCTCGTCGACGTTCCGGATCTGCGTGCTCTGGCCGCGCTTTGGCCGGAGGCGAAGACCATCTGGATGGGAGCTGGGCCGGCACCCGAGGTGCTGCACCGCGCCCTGATCTGCCTCGCCTGGCTGGTGCGTGCCGGATTGATCGGTTCGCTTTTGCCGCTGGCGCCGCTGATGCATCAGGCAACGAACCGGCTGCGCTGGGGCGAGCATCGCGGCGGCATGTTCGTCGAGGTGGAGGGATCGGACCGGGCGGGCGCCATCGTCAAGCGCTCGTGGCATCTCTTGGCCGAGGGCAATGATGGGCCGCTGATCCCGTCTATGGCGGTCGAAGCGCTGGTCCGCAAAGCGCTGGCCGGACATCAGCCCGCGCCGGGTGCACGGGCGGCGGTGCGCGATTTGGAGCTCCGGGATTATGAGGCCCTGTTCGCCGGGCGGACGATCTACACCGGCTTCGGGAACGGGGCCGCGGACGAGGACAAGCCGCTTTATGCCGAGCTGCTCGGTGCCGCCTGGCAAGGCCTTCCCGAGGCAATACGGTCAATGCATGACCGTACGATCACGGCCGCAGGCCGCGCGCGCGTCGAACGCGGGCGCAATGTTCTTGGCCGGCTAATGGCCTGGATGGTCGGCTTCCCCGGGGCAAGCGAGGACATCCCGGTTCATGTCCGCTTCGACACCGACAAGGACGGCGAGACCTGGACGCGGACATTCGGCAAGCACAGTTTTTCGAGCCTGCAGTTCGCAGGCCGCGGTCGATCGCAGCGCCTGCTGTGCGAACGCTTCGGCCCGCTGACCTTCGCGATGGCGCTGGTTACCGAGGACAGCCGGCTGATGCTGGTCTTGCGCCGCTGGAGCTTTTTTGGCCTGCCGCTTCCGATGTGGCTCGGTCCACGCTCGACTTCCTACGAAACGGTGGAAGATGGCCGCTTCCGCTTCCATGTCGAGATCTCGCATCCGCTTGCCGGCATGATCGCCCGCTACCGCGGCTGGCTGGAGCCCTCCGGCCCGCACGGCTCCAGCGAGATCGTGTCGCCTGCCAGCTTGGCCAGTTCGCGGCAGTCCTGCGCCGTGCACAGGGTCCAGCCCTGACCCGTAGCGCCCGAGGCGGCGAGCACCAGGCGCCGCTGTGGCCTGAGCTTGGGCGCATAGACCCACCAGCCGTCGCGCAGTGCCGAGCCTTGCGGCGGCTCCATCCCGGCGCCCGATCCCTTGATGCGGGCCTCGACCAGCTCCAGGCCGGACGGCAGCACCTTCCAGTCTTCCTGCCACTGAGTCTTCTCCACCGAATGCATCCAGGAGAGCGTGAAGGCAGCGACCGCGAGCGTCACCGTCTTGCCAGCCGCGACGATGCAGAGGCTCATGCTGAATTGGCCAGCGAAGCCTGCCGCGCGCGCCAGCAGTGCCAGCCGATCCAGGCAAGGGACAGCGCCCAGCCCGCCTCGTCGGTGAGCGGCAGCGCCGCAACCAGCAGCACGCCGGCGGCGAACGCGACGAGGCGTTCCCACCAGGCCATGCGCCGGGCGAAAAATCCGACGGCCGCGGCGCCCCAGAGCACGATACCCATGCAGGCTTTGATGACGATATAAGCGACCTCGACGGGATAGCCGAACTGGGCGGCGATCGGGCCGGGATCCTGCAGCATCAGCGCCGGGGTATAGACCGCCATGAACGGCACCACGAAGCCGGCAATGGCAAGCTTGGTGGCCTGGATGCCGATCTTGAGGCCGCTTTCCTTGGCCATGGGTGCGGCGGCGAAGGCGGCCAGCGCGACCGGCGGAGTGAGATCGGCCATGATGCCGAAGTAGAAGACGAACATATGGCTGACCACCAACGGCACGCCGAGCGACAGCAGCGCTGGCCCGGCCAGCGACGAAGTGATGATGTAGTTGGGAATGGTCGGTATGCCCATGCCGAGCACCAGGCAGGTGAGCATGGTCAAAAGCAGCGACAGGAACAGATTGTTCTCGCCGATCGAGATGATCCAGCCGATGAAGGTCGAGGCGATGCCGGTAAGCGTCAACGTGCCGATGACGATGCCGACAATGGCGCAGGCAATGCCGACCGGCAGCGCGTTCTTTGCTCCCTCGGCAAGGGAATCCACGCATATGCGCAGCGTCTCGCGCCCGCCCTTGAAGGTGAGGCAGGCGACGACCAGCACGGCGATGACCACGCTGAGGATGTTGACGCCGAATTTCATGAAGGAAGCCGCGGCAAGCCCGAGCGCCAGCCAGAAGACGACGCGGAAGGCGAGCGGCCCGATCGATGCTGCCAGCGGCGTGCCGAGGATGAGCACAATGGTCAACGCCAGGCCCATGGTGCCGGCGAAGACCGGTGTGTAGCCGGCAAACAGCAGGTAGATCAGTGCGGCGAGAGGCAGTACCAGCGGCCAATGTTGTCTCACTGCATCCCACGGATTGGGCAGGTCGGCCTTGGCCATGCCGTGCAGGCCGGCCTTGCCGGCTTCCAGGTGCACCTGCCAGAAACACGCGCCGAAATAGAGCAGCGCCGGAATGATCGCCGCCTTGACCACCGCGGCATAGGGGATGTTCAGCGTCTCGGCCATGATAAAGGCAACCGCTCCCATCACCGGTGGCATGATCTGGCCGCCCATCGACGAGGTCGCCTCGACGGCGCCGGCGAAGGCCGAGCGGAAGCCGAAGCGCTTCATCAGCGGGATGGTGAACTGGCCGCTGGCCACCACATTGGCGACGCCGGAACCGGAAATGGTGCCCATCAGCGCGGAGGACAGCACGCAGACCTGCGCCGGGCCGCCGCGCCATGAGCCGACCAGGCCAAGCGCAAAATCGTTGAACAGCGCGATCATGCCGGCGCGCTCAAGAAAGGCGGCGAAGACGACGAAGATGAAGATGTAGGCGGCCGAGACATAGATCGGCGTGCCGTAGATGCCTTCGGTGCCATAGGCGAAGGTGTCGACGAGCTGGGCGAAATCATAGCCGCGATGGATGAAAGGCGGCGGCAGATGATTGCCGGCAAATGCGTAGGCGAGAAAGATGAAGGCAATGACGGCGAGCGGCAGCCCCATCAATCGCCGCGCCGCCTCGAAGACCAGCACGACCAGCACCGCGCCGACGATCAGGTCAGGCGTGGTGAGAAAGCCGGAGCGGCGGATGAGGTCGGCATAGAACACCCAATTGTACAGACCGGTGGCGAAGCCAAGCACGCCGAGCGTCCAGAACACTGCTTTCGCCGGGAGGCCTTTGGCGCGCAGATTGGCGATTAGGGCAAAGCCGAGCAGCAGCAGGAAGCCGACATGCATGGCGCGTACGACCTGGCTCGGCAGGCTGCCATAGGCGGCGATGTAGATCTGGAAGATAGAGAACGCGATGGCGATAAAAAACGCCGCCTTGCCGGCGATGCCTTCGCCGAAGCCGGGCGGCAATCCTTCGACAGGAGCTTCCGCTGTGGGGGAAAGAACGGTCGGGGTTGCGGTCATTAGCGGGGTTCCTGGCGGGGCGCTCCCTCCCCCTCGAGGGAGGGTGCCGAGCGAAGCGAGGAGGGTGGGGTCGGTGCGGCAGTGCGCGGCCTCAACCGACCCCACCCGTCCATCCGCCTTCGGCGGCTGTCCACCTTCTCCTCAAGGGGGAGGGATGGCTCCTTACTTCACCAATCCCTTTTCTTTGTAATACCTCTCGGCGCCTGGATGCAGCGGCACCGGCATGCCGTCGAGCGCCTTGGCTGGGTCGATCGCCTTGGCGGCGGCGTGGGCAGCGGTGAGCTGGTCGAGATGCTCGAACAGCAGTTTGGTCATCTGGTAGGCGGTCTCGTCGGAGACATCGGCGCTGGTGATCAGGAAATTGCCGACGGCGGCCGTCGCGACATCCTCGGTCTGGCCCTCATAGGTGCCCTTGGGGATGACCACGGAAAGATAGGGCGAGCCGATCTTGGCGACGTCCTCCGCCGGCACGGCAACGATGTTCACCGGCACCGAGGTGGCGAGGTCACGGATCGACGCGACCCCAAGGCCAGCCGATTGCAGCGTGGCGTCGAGCTGGCGGTTCTTGATCAGTTCCACCGATTCGGCGAAGGGCAGATATTCGATCCGCCCGAGGTCTTCGTATTTCAGGCCGGCAGCGGCGAAAATGGTGCGGGCGTTGAGCTCGGTGCCTGAGGCCGGCGCGCCGACCGAAAGGCTCTTGCCCTTGAGATCGGCGAGCGTCTTGATACCGGACTCCTTGCTGGCGACGATCTGGATGTAGTTGGGATAGATGGCGGCGATGCCGCGCAGCTTATCGAGCTTGCCTGGGAAACCGGCTTCGGTGTTGCCTTCGGCGGCCAGCTTGACGGAATCGCCGAGCGCAAAGGCGATCTCGCCCTTGCCCTGCTGCAGCAGATTGAGGTTCTCGACCGACGCTTTCGTCGCCTGCACCTGGGTGCGCGCGCCTTCGATGCCCTTGCCGTAGATTTCCGACAGCGCGACGCCGAGCGGATAGTAGACGCCGGACGTGCCGCCGGTCAGCACGTTGATGAATTCCTGTGCCTTGACCGATGCCGCGCCAAGGCCAAGTGACAGCGCCAGAACGCCGGCTGCAACAAATTTCGTCCTGAAATTGAGCATGCGATTTCCTCCCTGAAAATTCGGCCCGTGCCCTCCTCTGCGGCACGAAGCGAGGCGAGTTTAGACAGCGGGCGGGAAATGCCAACCCGCAATAGCAGCGATTAGACGAACGGCTAAGCAGTGCCCCAGCACATCGTCGCTTGCGCGAGGTCGCATCACGGCCGAAAGATTTTTCCAGCGCCTGTCGAAATCGGCCAGGGCCGCGCGACATACGTCCGGCTCGCAACGATGCGGCCTTAGAAACGGGAGAAGACCATGCGATATATGCTTTTGATCTACGGAAACGAAGCGGGGATGGCAGCCGCGCCGGCAGACGCGGTGACACAGATGTCGAGCGCCTATGTCGCCTATACGGAAGCGTTGAAGAAATCCGGCGCCTGGCTCGCCGGCGACCGGCTGAAGCCGACGCAATCCGCTACCTCGGTGCGGATGGCCAATGGCAAGACCAACGTGCTCGACGGCCCCTATGCCGACACCAAGGAGCAGCTTGCCGGCTTCTATATGATCGAAGCGGAGGACGTCGACGCGGCCATTGCCTGGGCGGCGCGCTGCCCGGGCGCCAGCACCGGCACCGTAGAGGTGCGGCCGATCTGGGAACTCACCATGTGATGCCGGAACTGCCCGATACCGCGCGGGCGGCGGCGGAAGCGGCCGCCCGGCAAAGCTACGGCAAGCTGGTCGCCTATCTCGCCGCGCGCACACGCGACGTGGCCGCTGCCGAGGACGCCTTGGCTGATGCCTTTGCAGCGGCGCTCGAGCGTTGGCCACAGGCGGGCGTGCCCGACAAGCCGGAAGCCTGGCTGCTGGCGGTGGCACGCAAGCGCCGCGTCGACGCTGTCAGACGGCGACTGACAAGCGAGGCGGCCCGCGATCACCTTAGGCTGATCGCCGAGGAGATGGAGGCACGCGTGGCCGACGAAGACCTGCCGGACGAGCGGCTCAGGCTGATGTTTGCCTGTGCCCACCCGGCAATCGAGGCCGGCGTGCGAGCACCGCTGATCCTGCAGACGGTCCTGGGCTTCGACGCAGCGACGATCGCCTCGGCTTTTCTTGTCTCGCCAGCCACGATGAGCCAGCGCCTGGTGCGCGCCAAAATGCGAATTCGCGAGACAGGCATTCCGTTCCGCGTGCCGGAGCGGGCCGAGCTCGGCGAGCGGCTGGGCACCGTTCTGGAAGCAATCTATGCGGCGTTTGCCGAAGGTTGGTCCGACCCGGCCGGCACCGAAACGCGGCGCCGCAATCTCGCGACCGAAGGCATCTGGCTCGGTCGGCTGGTCGCCTCGCTGATGCCGGACGAGCCGGAAGCACTCGGCCTGCTGGCGCTGATGCTGTTCGCCGAGGCGCGGCGTGCAGCCCGGCGCAATGCGGCGGGTGACTATGTGCCGCTGGCCGAGCAGGATCTTGCGTTGTGGGACGACACAATGATCGATGACGCGGAGGCGCTGCTCGTGCGCGCGGCGGCCGAGGGTGTTGTCGGTCGCTACCAGCTCGAGGCCGCCGTGCAGTCCGCCCATACGACACGGCGGCTGACCGGTTGTACCGACTGGGTCGCGATCAAGGAGCTCTACGACGCGCTGTCGGTGATTGCCGGCTCGCCGGTGGTGTCGATCAACCGTGCGGTGGCGATTGCCGAGGCCGAAGGTGCTTCGGCAGGATTGGGCGCCCTTGATCAACTCAGCGGCGACAAGCGGCTGTATGACTATCAACCTTACTGGGCCGCCCGCGCGGGCCTGCTGGCCAGACTCGGCAACATTCGGGAGGCGAGCGAGGCCTATGACCGGGCTATCGGCCTCGAACGCGATCCGGCCGTGCGTCGGTTCCTGCAGGAACGACGGGCAGGGCTCGGCCGCGCGGAAAGACACTGAGACAAGGCGGAGTGCTTAGGCCGGCCACATGTCGTGGGAAGCATTCAGCCTCTTCATCACCCGATGTTCCCGCAAATTGGCCCACAGGCGTTCAATATTCGGCCAAGCGGTTGGAACCTTCGCGACCTCCGGATGCCAGGCCAGCAACATGACGAGATAGATGTCGGCCAGCGAGAGCCGGTCGCCGGCCAGCCAGTCACGGCCTTCGAGGGCGGCATCGAGAATGGCGAAGCTGCGATCCATTTCCGAGACCGCCGCCTGTTTGACAGCGTCCACGCCGCGGGGATCGGTCGTGTAGCGATGAGCGTAGAAGAACCGCAGGTCAGCCGAATAGGTGACGGAGGACATGAAAAACATCCAGCGCAGGAAGTCGGCACGGTCAGGCGAACTTGCTGCGGGCGCCAGTCCTGCTTCCGGGTGGCGCTCGGCCAGCAGGATGCAGATCGCCGCCGATTCGGTCATCGAGCGTCCGTCCGGCAAGATCAAAACCGGCACCTGGTTCAAGGGGCTGATGTCCAGAAAGGCCTGATCGAGTCGGCCCTTCGGAACGTCGATCTGGTCGAAAGGCACACCCCCCAAAGCGAGCGCCGCCTCGACGACAAAGCCGCCGGTATTGGCACGCGTATAGAGCTTGTACATGAAGTCCTCCGCCAGCCGGGCAGCGACGATTTGATACGGAAGTGACTCGCCGCTCAAGCGAACGACGCCCGCCACAGGTGGTTTTTAAGCGGTCCACGCCGAAGCGTTGATATAAAACGTTGGTGCCGGAGGGGCAGCGCGAAGGATCGCTACGAACCGGTCAAAAACTCTCGTGTCTAAGCGCCCAATCCCTCGAACAGGATCGTCGAGAGATAGCGCTCGGCGAACGAGGGGATGACGACGACGAGGTTCTTGCCCTTGTTCTCGGGCCGCGAGCCGACGACGATTGCCGCTTGCAGGGCGGCACCCGACGAGATGCCGACCGGCACACCTTCGAGCCGAGCGACGAGCCGCGCATTGGCAACCGAATCCTCGTTCGAGACCTTGACGATCTCGTCATAGATCGTCGTGTCGAGGATTTTTGGCGCGAAGCCGGCGCCAATGCCCTGGATCTTGTGCGGGCCTGGCTGGCCGCCCGACAGCACCGGCGAGGCTTCCGGTTCGACCGCGACGACATGCACCGAGGGCTTGCGCTTCTTCAGCACCTGGCCGACGCCGGTGATGGTGCCGCCGGTTCCGATGCCGGCAACGAAGATATCGACTTCGCCATGGGTGTCGTTCCAGATTTCCTCGGCCGTGGTGCGGCGATGGATTTCCGGATTGGCCGGGTTCTCGAATTGCTGCGGAATGACAGCGTCGGGCAACGTTGCCGCCAGCTCGTCCGCCTTGGCGATGGCGCCCTTCATGCCTTTCGGCCCTTCGGTCAGCACCAGTTCGGCACCGAGCAACGCCAGCATCTTGCGGCGTTCGACGGACATGGTTTCCGGCATGGTCAGGATCAGCTTGTAGCCCTTGGCGGCGGCGGCAAAGGCGAGCGCGATGCCGGTATTGCCCGAGGTCGGCTCGATCAGCGTGGTCTTGCCGGGCGTAATCCTGCCCGAAGCCTCCAATGCCTCGATCATCGACACGCCGATGCGGTCCTTGACCGAGGCGATCGGGTTGAAGAATTCGAGCTTGGCCAGCAGATTGGCGACGACACCCTTCTCTCTGGCGAATTTATCCAGCCGCACCAGCGGCGTGTCGCCGATCGTCTCGGTGATCGAATTGTAGATGCGGCCGCGGCCGGGCACGTGTGTGGGGGTGGCGGGCTTGTTCATTGATTTTCCTCCCAAAGGTCAAGCGGCAAGAGTCGGGGCGGGCATAGGATAGAGCCATCCACCGCGCAAGATAGGCTGTCGATCGAAAATATCCGAGTGAAGTTCGTGCTGAATACCACCGCCCTTGGAATGGCGTGACAATCCCTGGGCGGATTGGCGAAAGAGGTCTATTGGCGGGCGGCAATTGCCGCCGCCGCACCGACCATGAATCCGGCGGCGGTGCGGTTGAGTGCCCTCAGCGCCCGCGGCGACTTCAGGAACCAGCGCGCCTTGGCCGCCAGCGCCAGATAGGGCACCAGCACCACGAGCAGGACGACGATGGTGAGCGCGACAAGGATGCCGTAGTCGACCAGCGTGATCGCCTTCAGATCAACGATGGTCGGGGTAATGGCAAGATAGAAGATCATCGTCTTCGGATTGCCGAGTGTGACGGCGAGACCGGCTACAAAGCTGGATGCCAAGCCGCCCTTGCCTTTCTTTGCCTCCACCGTTTCGGGCGTGATGCCGCTCGTCCAGAAACGCCAGCCAAGAAAAGCGAGGTAGGCGACGCCCAGCCATTTGATGGCCAGGAAGACCATGCCGAAAGTTTGTGCGACGAAAGCGAGGCCGAGCACCACAGCAGTCAAATAGGTCAGGTCGCCGAGCATCAGCCCGAAGGACATGGCCAGCGACGAGCGGAAGCCGGAGCCCAGTGCACGCGCAACGAGCGCGGTGACGCCTGGGCCGGGGATGGCTGCGGCGATGCCGAGGGCGGCGCTGTAGGCGAGGAACCCGGTGAGCGTCATGATTCGCGCTTGTCGCACAATGTTGAAGTTGGGTGAATTCCCTCGGGCCGGATTCGATTGCGCCAGCGTAGCAGGCGACACCGCCGTTCAGGAGCGGCCGTCTTCGTAGGTAACGCGCCAGATGGTGCCGTTACCGTCCTCTGTGACGATCAGCGAGCCGTCCTTGGCCATCGCGACACCCACCGGGCGGCCCCAGACGGCGTCGTTCGAGATGACGAAGCCGGTCATGAAGTCCTCATACTCGCCGGTCGGCTTGCCATCCCTGAATTTGAGCCTCACCACCTTGTAGCCGGTCCTGGCGCCACGGTTCCACGAACCATGCATGGTGACGAAAGCGTCACCCTGGTAATCCGCCGGAAAGTTCTTGCCGTCGTAGAAGGCTATGTTCATCGGCGCCGAATGCGCCTGCATCAATACATCGGGGACAGTGGCCTTGCCGGCGAGGTCTGGCCGCTCGCCCTGATGGCGCGGATCCTCGTTATTGCCGATGTAGTACCAAGGCCAACCATAGAATCCGCCGTCCTTGACCGCAGTTGCAAATTCGAACGGCACGTTGTCGCCGAGTTCGTCCCGCTCATTGACGACGCACCACAATGCGCCGGTGGCGGGCTGCACCGTCATGCCCGTGCAGTTGCGCAGGCCGGTGGCGACAGTTCGGGGATTTTTCCCATCCGGGTCAAAGGCGAGCACATCGGCACGGCCTTCCTCGGAGCCCCACGTTGCACCGAGCGGCTTTGATTTCGCCCACGCGTCGAGGCCGCCATCGGGCTGCTTGTCCATGTCCTCGGCGACATTCGAGTCCGATCCAACCGATAAAAAAAGCGTCTTGCCGTCAGGCGAGAAGGCGATGTCACGGGTCGAGTGACCACCCGACGGAATTTTGGCGACAATGGTTTCTGGTTTAGCGGACGCCTTTAGGTCACCGTCGCGATAGGGGAAGCGGACGATGCTGTCGCTGTTTGCGACATAGACCCATTGCGGCTTGTCCCCTGGCGGATAGAAGGCGATGCCATATGGATAGTTGAGGCCCTTGGCGAAAATCGCTTTCTCGATGGGTTTGGCACGGCCCTCGGCCAGACGGTAGACGCGTATTTGGTCGGCATGGCCGTTGGCGATGAACAGGTCGCCGTTCGGAGCGGCGCGAACGACGCGCGGATTATAGAGTCCGGAGGCGATCATTTCGGCCGAAAAGCCCGGAGGCAATTCTGGCTTGGCGCTTTCGGGCCGCTCCGCCACGCCGGCGCCGTTCGAAGCGGATTGAGCGGGGTCGGCTGCCGGCATGTCTTGCGGCCCGATCAGGCGGCGGACGCCAGGCCTGTCGGCGTGCCAATCGCCAAAAGCCGCTTCGCCTTTGAGCACCTTCTGATCCGACTGCTGGGCGGATGCCGGTGTCGCGACAAGGAGAGCAGCGGCAATGGCCGCAAAGCCGCCAGATCGGGTCATCAACGTCCTCCGGGATTCGCCTCGAAGAGGGCAAACGGAATGAGGCATTGGTCGTTCCAAGCGGTCGTCCGGAACACGAGGATTTGAAGCCGAACCCCTTCAGTTGCCAGAGGCGTAGAAATCGTCATCAAGGCGCTTTTCCAGCGCGACCAGATCGGCCGGCAGCGGCAGGCCCATGGCCCGCATCTCTTGCAGCTTCTCACGCAACTGCTCTTGCACCTCGTGCTGATCCTCAGGCTGATTGACCATTTCCTCGAGCAGCAGGCTAATCTGGGCCTTGAACGATTCCAGCGCCATTCTTTTTCTCCTTGCGGCAGGCCGCGGCGGCTCCTAGCGCAGCATGCGCGAAATCAGCTGCGCGGTATAGTCGACCATCGGTACTATGCGGGCATAGTTCAGCCGCGTCGGCCCGATGACGCCGAGCGCACCGACGACGCGCGCGTCCTTGTCGCGATAGGGTGCCACCACCAGCGAGGAGCCAGACAGCGAAAACAGCTTGTTTTCCGAACCGATGAAGATGCGCACCCCCGGACCTTCCTCGGCGAGGTCGAGGAGCTGGATCAGCCCATCCTGCGTCTCCAGATCCTCGAACAGATGCCGCAGCAATTCTATGTCGGCCTGGGCGGTGACGTTTTCCAGGAGATTGGCGCGGCCGCGCACGATAAGCCGCCCAGGCACGCCGCTTTCGGCGCCTGCCCAGACCGCCAGGCCCTTCTCGACCAGATCCTGCGACAGCGTGTCGAGGGCTGCCCTGGTCTCTTCCTTGATGCGGGCGATCTCGACCCGCGCCTCAGCCAGGGTGCGGCCGCGGATATGGGCGTTGAGGAAGTTGGAGGCTTCGTGCAACTGCGAGACGGTGATGCCGGCGGGCAGATCGATGACGCGATTTTCGACGTCGCCGTTCTGCGAGACCAGCACGGCCAGCGCCTTGGTCGGCTCGAGCTGGATGAATTCGATGTGCTTCAGCGCCACCTCGTTCTTGGCGGCGAGCACGAGGCCGGCGCCGCGCGACATGCCGGACAGCATCTGGCTGGCCTCGGTCAGCATATGCTCCAGCGTCGCGCCCGAGCCGGAGGCGCGCACCTGCGCCTCGATGGTGCGGCGCTCCTCGTCGGAGAGGTCACCGAGTTCCATGAAAGCATCGACGAAGAAACGCAGGCCGGCCTGGGTCGGCAGCCGGCCAGCCGAAATATGCGGCGCATAGATCAGGCCGAGATGCTCAAGGTCGCTCATCACGTTGCGGATGGTGGCCGGCGACAGCGACGACGGCAGGATGCGCGACAGGCTGCGCGAACCGACCGGCTCGCCATCCCTCAAATAGGAATCGACGATGCGCCGAAAGATGTCGCGCGAACGCATGTCGAGCGATTGAAGCGCGGGCGATTGCAGCGCGTGCGACGGAAGCACGTGCGATTGCGAACCGGGATCGACTGCCTTTGTCATTTCGAGCCAAAAACCTCCGCCCCGAAGATATAGACTTCCGCGGCGGCGGCGCAACCGGTCCATTTTCCTTTGCGCCTCACGCCCCGTGCGGCTACAAGCCGGCCAAGATCCCGAAGAAAGAAAGAAGCCTGAATGCGCCCTTCCAAACGCCAATTCGACGAAATGCGCCCCATCTCCTTCGAGCGCGGCGTCTCCAAGCACGCGGAAGGCTCCTGCCTGGTGAAGTTCGGCGACACCCATGTGCTGTGTACGGCCAGCCTGGAGGAAAAGGTGCCGGGCTGGATGCGCAACTCCGGCAAGGGCTGGGTGACGGCGGAATACGGCATGCTGCCGCGTTCGACCGGCGAGCGCATGCGCCGCGAGGCTTCGGCCGGCAAACAAGGCGGCCGCACGCTGGAGATCCAGCGGCTGATCGGCCGCTCCCTGCGCGCCGTGGTCGATCTGCAGGCGCTCGGCGAGCAGCAGATCACCGTCGACTGCGACGTGATCCAGGCCGACGGCGGCACGCGCACCGCTTCGATCACCGGCGGCTGGGTGGCGCTTTACGATTGCCTGCGCTGGATGGAAGTCCGCCAGATGGCGAGCCTTGGCAAGGTGCTGAAGGATCACGTTGCGGCGATCTCCTGCGGCATCCATGATGGCCAGCCGGTCATCGATCTCGACTACATCGAGGATTCCTCGGCCGGCACCGACGCCAATTTCGTCATGACCGGCAAGGGCGGTATCGTCGAGATCCAGGGCACGGCCGAGGGCGAGCCGTTCTCGGAAGAGCAGTTCGCGGCGCTGATGGTATTGGCCAAGAAGGGCATTCAGCGCCTGGTCAGCCTGCAGCAGATGGCCGTGGACTGATCTTCAGTTTATGACGATGAGGTTGACGATCCTGTGACCCCTTCCGCAATCCTGGAATCAGCACTCTACGTGACGGATCTTGCTGCCGCGGAACGGTTCTATTCGGGCGTGCTCGGGCTCGATCCGCTCGGCAAAGTCGACGGCAGGCATCTCTTCTTCCGCTGCGGCGACGGCGTGCTGCTTATCTTCAATGCCGAGGCGACCAAGGTGCCGCCGGCGTCCGATGCCAAGCTCAAAGTGCCGCCGCATGGCGCCGTCGGCGAGGGGCATCTTTGCTTCGCCGCAAGCGCGGATGAAATCCCGCGCTGGAAAGCCCATCTTGAGGCGAAGAAAATCGCCATCGAAAGCGAGTTCGAATGGCCGCAGGGCGGCCGCTCGATCTATATTCGCGACCCGTCGGGCAATTCGATCGAATTCGCCGAGCCAAGAATCTGGGGCATCTGATGCATTCGCCAACTGTTCACTCGCTTGACGGGCATAAGATCGTCGTCGCCAGCCATAACGCCGGCAAATTGCGGGAATTCGCCGATCTGATGGCGCCGTTCGGCATAGAAGCGAAGTCCGCAAAGGAATACGGCTTGCCGGAACCGGACGAGACCGGCAGCACTTTCGAGGAGAACGCCCTCATAAAAGCCTTGGCCGCCGCCAAGGCCACTGGATTGCCGGCGCTGTCGGACGATTCCGGCCTATGTGTCGATGCGCTCGACGGCGCACCCGGCGTCTACACCGCCAACTGGGCCGAGACGCCGGACGGCTCCCGCGACTTCGGCATGGCCATGCAGCGCACGGAAGTGGCTTTGCAGGAAGTTGGCGCGATCACGCCTGCTCAGCGCAAGGGCCGCTTTGTCGCGGTGATCTGCCTGGCCTTTCCCGACGGCCAGGCGGAATATTTTCGCGGCGAGGTCGAGGGCATGCTGGTATGGCCGCCGCGCGGCGAGCTCGGCTTCGGCTACGATCCGGTGTTCTTGCCCAACGGATTCGAAAAGACCTTCGGCGAGATGAGCGCGGAGGAAAAGCATGGCTGGAAGCCCGGCCAGCAAACCGCATTGTCACACCGTGCCCGCGCCTTTCAAAAATTCGCCCACGCCCGATTGGCCGCCGCATGACCATGCTGCTCGACCGCAGCCCTGGTTTCGGCGTCTACGTCCACTGGCCGTTCTGCGCGGCCAAATGCCCCTATTGCGACTTCAACAGCCATGTCCGCCACCAGCCGGTCGACCAGGAGCGTTTTGCCCGCGCCTTCGAGACCGAGCTGGCGACCATGCGCGGCCGCACGGGACCGCGCGAGGTGACAAGCATCTTTCTTGGCGGCGGCACGCCGTCGCTGATGAAGCCGCAGACCGTGGCGGCGGTGCTGGATGCAGTGGCGAAGAACTGGACGGTGCCTGATGGCATCGAGGTGACGCTGGAGGCCAATCCTTCCTCCGTCGAGGCCGAGCGCTTTCGCGGCTATCGCGCGGCGGGCGTCAACCGGGTGTCGCTTGGCGTGCAGGCGCTGAACGACAAGGATCTGCGCTTTCTCGGCCGTTTGCACAATGTCGATGAGGCCCTGCATGCGATCGGCCTGGCGCGCGAGATTTTCCCACGGTTGTCCTTCGACCTGATCTACGCGCGGCCGGACCAGACGCCTGAAGCGTGGCAGACGGAACTCGAGCAGGCGATCGGCCACGCCGCAGACCATCTGTCTCTCTATCAGCTGACCATCGAGGAAGGCACGCCGTTCCATGCACTGCATGCGGCAAGGAAATTCATCATTCCAGACAATGAGGTTGCCGCCGATCTCTACGCGTTGACGCAGGAGATCACCGCCGCACGCGGACTGCCGGCCTACGAAATTTCCAACCACGCCAGGCCCGGCGCCGAAAGCCGGCACAATCTCACCTATTGGCGCTATGGCGAATATGTCGGCGTCGGTCCTGGTGCGCATGGCCGCTTCGTCGAGAGCGGGCGGCGCGTGGTGACGATCGCGGAGAAAATGCCGGAGACCTGGGCCAATCTGGTCGAGGCCAAGGGCCATGGCGTTGCCGGCGGCGAAATCCTGACGCGGTCGGAAGAGGCCGACGAGTTCCTGCTGATGGGGCTGAGGCTGGCGGAAGGCATCGACCTTTCCCGCTACGAGGCATTTTCAGGGCGCGGCCTGTCGACGGCACGGCTGTCGGTGCTGCAGGACGAAGGCCTGGTGGCGCCGATCGGCAATGCCCGCCTGCGCGCCACGCCGGCCGGCATGATCGTGCTCGATGCGGTCGTGGCGGATCTGGCCAGATAGCACGTTGAAGAACGTTCTCTTCGTCTGCAGCCAGAATCGCTTGCGCAGCCCGACGGCGGAGCAGCTGTTTTCCAAGCGGCGGGACATCGAGGTCGCATCAGCGGGCACCAATCACGATGCCGACACTCCGTTGACGCATGAACTCGTCGCCTGGGCAGACATCATCTTCGTGATGGAAAAACCGCACCGCGCCAAACTGCAGCAGAAATTCAAGACAAGCCTGAAAAAGGCTCGAGTAATCTGCCTCGATATTCCCGACGACTATGAATTCATGGACCCGGCTCTGGTGGGCCTGCTGGAGGCGCGCGTCTCGAAGTATCTGGGCTGAACGATACATCGCGGAGCATGCGCAACCGCGCTTTCGAGCGCTGTCTCGACCAATCGCGAAGGTCTGCGGTGGTCAAGCCTCGTGCTTGTGGCGGTGTTTGGCGCGATCTTTTTCGCTGGTCTCTCCGGAGCGCGCCGGCTTGATCTCGCTTTTGTCGCGCGAGGCACGGTGCTGGTCGGCTGTGGGATGTGATGCTGCGCCATCGCGGGCGCTTTTTGTTTCGAGGCGGGTGATGAAAATGTCGAAGCGATTGGGCATCGTCCGGTCAGTGCTCCATCGTGCGGTCGGTTTCGGTTGCGGGCTTGCTCTCTGCCGATCGCTGGCGGGCAAGCGGCTTCTTGGCTCTGCCATCTGCGGCTTCGGCAGGCAGGCTCTTGTCGCATGGCGCGGCGAAGCGCTTGCGGCCGGCATAGTAGGGTTCGAAAACGTCCTGTATCGTCAGGCTGTCCATCCTGCTCCTCCCGAGATCAGGGGTAAAATTCGCCGGCAACGGTTTCGTTCCCTACTATGGCGAAGGCATGGCGGCTGGTTCACGTCGGCATCCCTTTTGGAACCCGGGCTTTGCAACCCAAGCTTTTGCAACCAAGCGTAAGCCGTGCCAAACAGGGTCGAACGGAGTTGTGCAGGTGTCCGGCGAATTGGCCAAACGCAGTTATGTGGTCGGGCAGATCGAGATTGCCGCCCGGCCGCTCGAGCCGGCGCTCTATCTGGTGGCGACGCCGATCGGCAATCTCGCCGACATCACGCTGCGCGCGCTGGAAACGCTCGCCGCCGCTGATATCGTCGCCTGCGAGGACACACGTGTCAGCCGCGTGCTGCTCGACCGCTACGGCATCCGCCGCCGTACCACCGCCTACCACGAGCACAATGCCGGCGAGGCCGGGCCGAAGCTGATCGCGGCACTCGAGGCCGGGCAGAGCGTAGCGCTGATCTCGGATGCCGGCACGCCGCTCATCTCCGACCCCGGCTACCGGCTGGTCGGCGAGGCGCTGGAACGCGGCATTCGTGTCGTGCCGATCCCCGGACCGTCGGCGCCACTTGCCGCTCTGACGGCATCCGGCCTGCCTTCGGACGCCTTTCTGTTTGCCGGCTTCCTGCCGGTGAAGACCGGGCAGCGGCTGACGCGGCTGGAAGCGTTGAAGGCGGTGCCGGCAACGTTGATCTTCTTCGAATCGCCGCGCCGGCTGGCCGAGACGCTCAATGCCATGGTCGAGGCACTGGGCGGTGCCCGCAAGGCGGCGATCGGCCGCGAGCTGACCAAGACTTTCGAGGAGATGCGGACCGGCACCCTCCAGTCGCTCGCCAGCCATTACGCCGCAGCTGATACGCCGAAAGGCGAAATCGTCATCTGCGTCGGCCCGGCGGATGTGGTCGCTGATGAGCCTGAAGACATCGACCGGCTTCTGCTTTCGCTCGCCGCCGAGATGCCGGCCTCCAAGGCAGCGGCGGAAGCCGCCAAGATGACGGGTGGCCAGAAACAGGCGCTCTACCGGCGCCTGCTCGAACTCAGGGATAACGGAAACCGCGATGGCTGAACGGCCGAGCGCCAGCCGGCAAAAGGCCTACCGGCGCGGCCATCATGGTGAATGGCTGGCGGCGGCGGCGCTGATGCTGAAAGGCTACCGAATTCTTGCCCGCCGCCACCGCACCAGGTTCGGTGAGATCGACCTGATCGCGCGGCGCGGCGATCTGGTGCTGATCGTCGAGGTCAAGGCGCGCCGCACCCTGATGGAGGCAATGGAAGCAGTCGGCCGCGAATCGGAGCGCCGCATCGAAGGCGCCGCCGATTTCTGGCTGTCGCGCCAATCCGACTACGGAAAATTATCGGTGCGCTTCGACATGGTGGCGGTACTGCCGTGGCGCTGGCCGGTGCATGTCGAGAACGTTTTCTACGGGCGGAGCTAGGCTATTCCCGAAGTGGGGTCGGTTTTGCTGCGATCTCCGGTTCAGATTATGTTGCCTGTCGTCTCGTCGATGGGAACAAGGAAGTCGCGCCATTTGCTGACCTTCGATGCGCCGCGCAAAAGCGGACGTCCGGTAGGAGGCATTCGGGGTTTTTCGTCGGCAGCCTCGATCATGTGCCGGCGCTCACCTGCGTTCGCTCAATCGTTCGGTTTGTCTACCTGACTGGAACAAAAGCGTTCCTGCGTTGTTCTCCAATCGTCCTGATGTTCGACGGGCTGGTTCAAATGCCAGCCAGGGCAGTCCTCGCGGCAGCTATGCGAGGACAAGGGATGGCGAGGCAAATGGATCCTGACGATCTCAACCCGGAACGGATCGTCACCGTGTTCGGCGGAACTGGCTTTCTCGGGCGCAGGATCGTGAAGCGGCTCCTGGAAAGGGGTTTCACGGTCCGTGCCGCATCTCGCCATCCGGCTCGCGTGGCCCTAGTCTTTTCCTCGAGTACAAGGATGCCCGAGGCAGTCGAGGCGGATATATTGGATGCGTCCTCGATCGGGTCGGCCATTATCGGATCACAGGCGATCGTGAATGCTGTCAGTCTTTACGTCGAGCAGGGCGTCCAGACCTTTGAACGCGTCCATGTGAAAGCCGCGGCCGATCTCGCCGCCGCGTCGCGCAACGGCGAGATCGATCAGTTCGTCCAGATTTCAGGGATCGGCTCCGATCCTCAATCGGATTCGAATTATATAAGGGCACGTGGGCGCGGAGAAGTTGCCGTGGAAAGCGCATTTCCCGGCGCTTTCATTGTGCGCCCCGCCGTCATGACAGGACCTGACGACGCTTTCCTCACGACCATTGTGAGGATGATACGCCTCCTGCCGGTCTATCCGCTGTTCGGCGATGGTGGCACACGGCTTCAGCCGGTCTATGTGGCAGACGTCGCAGAAGCAGTGAGCCGGCTGATCGACGGGCGGAGCCACATGGGTTCATCCATATTCGAATTCGGTGGCCCGCGTATCTATACCTATAAGGAACTGCTTCGGGAGATCGCCCGACAGCTCGATACGCACGTCAAGCTGATGCCGGTGCCGTTTGCGGTATGGAACGCCTTGGCTGGCGTCGCGGAACTCCTCCCGGCTGCCCCCATCACGCGCAACCAGATCGATCTTATGCGTCAGGATAATGTGGCAGCAAATGACGCGCCGGGCCTGAAGGAACTCGACATCGAGCCGCGGGATATCGACGAGGTGATCCGCGTGATCGAACAGCGCCGTGGTGTAGGCTCGCGCTCGTCTCCGCCTTAGGACGGCCCCCTGATCCCGGCGGGAACCTATCGCCGCGCGACAGGTTGGTCGAGCTTGAAGCCAATGAAAGAAGGAAACGAACTATGGCCAGATGCGATCAATGCGGGAATGACTACGACAAGGCTTTCAAAGTGACGATGGCCGACGAGACCTACACATTCGATAGCTTCGAATGTGCGGTCCAGAAACTTGCTCCGACGTGTCCGCATTGCGGATGCCGGATCATCGGACATGGCGTCGAACAGGATGACATCATCTACTGCTGCGCACATTGCGCCGCGGAGGAAGGTGCGAGCGCGCTGACCGATCGCGCGCCTTGATGCACCTCCTTTGGCGTCTCCATGGCGAGCATTCCGAATGACTGCGCCGGCTCACCCCCATATGGCCAGTGTTGTCAGCCCGACGACGACCAGCCGAGGTCAAGACGCGCCGAGGTCAAGGCCGCCGCACGCTGATGGAGGCAATGGATGCAGTCGGCCGCGAATCGGAGCGCCGTATCGAAGGCGCCGCCGATTTCTGGCTGTCGCGCCAATCGGACCACGGAAAATTGTCGGTGCGCTTTGACATGGTGGCGGTGCTGCCGTGGCGCTGGCCGGTGCATGTCAAGAACGTTTTCTACGGGCGGAACTAGGCGACGGCTCGTTTAGACGTCATTCCGTGGCAAGTCGGCTCCCGCTTTGGACAAGTCGCTCCACGACGGCGGCCGCCTCCTCTGGAATGGCCGGTATGGTGCCCGACTTCCGCGTCGATCCGAAATCGAGGCCGGCGAAAAAGAGACCTGGAACAGCGCCGACGCCATCCTCGTGGACGGGCTGGCCGGCCGCATCGAGGGCGCCGGGAAGCCGGACCCATGAGAAATCGCCGGTGAAGCCCGTGCACCAGACCACCGATCTGATGCCGCTCGCCGTCCAGTCGAGGGAGCGGATCGGCGGATCGGGCAAGCGCGGTTCAATCGTCTCACCCGGATCGTCCTCGGCCAGTGGCGCATCGAGGCCGGCGCGCGCTATGTACTCGTCAACCAGGCGCTTGGCATCCGCCGAAACCTCGTCGGCAAATCGCATATGGTCGTCGAGCTCGTCGCCGAATACGAGGTTGCCATTCTCCACACCCCTGAAGCGGCCGAGCAGCACCACGCCCTGCGCGCTCAGCGATTGCAGGCTGATCGTGTGGGTCGCGCCGACCAGCGCGCGGGCCTGCAGCTTGCCGGAGGGAAGGACGAGTTCCTTGCGCGGGACGTCGAGAAACCCGGACAGCGTCAGCCATTTAAGTATGTTGCCCCCGCGGTAGCGCCGCACCCAACGGCCGTTGCGGCTGGTCGCCAAAAAGACCACACGTCCGGCCAGCGCCAGATCCTCGGCGATCTGGCCGCCCGACTGGCCGCTGCCTACCACCAGCACCGCGCCACTCTCGAACTCGGCCGGGTTGCGATAAGCCGAGGAATCGACTTGGCGAATTGCGGTTGGCAAGTCAGTCGATCCTGGTGGCCGAACCTGCCGATTTTGGTCGCCAGTGGCGATCACCACATTGCGCGCCAGAAACGCCCCGTCCGTCGTGGTGATGCGAAAGATCCCATCGTCTCTCGTCAGCTCATGTACTGGAGTTTGGGTGCTTACCGGCAGGCGGTGCCGCTCGGCATAGCCTTCGAGATACGCGACAAACTCGTGGTGGGTTATCGCGCCCCACGGTTCGGGCCCCTCGTAGGAATCACCGGGTAAGATGGAGCGAATGGTCGGCGAATTCAGTCGAAACGAGTTCCATCGCTGCGTTCGCCACGTTTCGCCGATCCGGCCCCGATCGAGCACACGGTGGTCGCGGCCCCGCCGTTTCAAGAAATAGCTGACGCCGAGCCCCGCCGGCCCGGCGCCAATAACGAGGGCGTCAAGAACTTCGCTCATGCATTCCCCCTGCCAACCATACGTCCACAAGATCGTATGGCTCGGCTTGGGGCAAGAATAGAGTTCCGGCTGGGATTGCGTTATCCGCGCCGGCTCATCCCCAGATGGCCAGCCCCGTCAGGCCGACGATGCCGACGACCAGCCGCCACCAGCCGAACAGCGCATAGCCATGGCGCGAGACGTAGTCGAGCAGGAACCGCACGACGATTAGCGCGGTGACGAAGGCGGCGACGAAGCCGACGGTGATTATGGGCAGGTCGGCACTGCTCAGCACATTGCGGTTCTTGAACAGGTCGAAGGCGAAGGCGCCGACCATCGTCGGGATGGCAAGGAAGAACGAGAATTCCGCCGCCGCCCGCTTGTCGACACCGAGCAGCAGCGCGCCGACGATTGTCGAGCCGGAGCGCGACGTGCCGGGGATTAGCGACAAGCACTGAAACAGCCCGATCTGCAGATAAAGCCTGGTCGGAAACCGCTCGACATCGTGGTAATACGGCTTCGGCTTCATGCGATCGACCAACAGCAGGATGACACCGCCGATGATCAGCATGGTGCAGATCAGCCGCGGCGATTCGAATAGCACCGTCTTGATGAAATCATGCGCCAGCGCGCCTATGATTGCCGCAGGCAGGAATGCGATGAGGATGCCAAGGACGAAATGCCGCGTCAGCCGGTCGTAGGGCAGTTCGAGCAGCATCTTCCAGAGACGGCGGAAGTAGACGCTGAGGATCGCCAATATGGCGCCGAGCTGGATCAGGATTTCGAAGGCCTTTCCGGTCGAATGAAAGCCGAGGAAATGGCCGGCAAGAAGGATGTGACCGGTCGAAGATACCGGAATGAACTCGGTCAAGCCCTCGAGCAGGCCGAGCAGCAGCGCTTCGACGACGGTCTGGCTTTCCATGGCAACCTCGGCGTTGGAGTGAGAGCTTGAGAAACGGCTTGCTTGTCACGGCACGGAACTCCCCCTATAGGTCGCAGCACCCTGACAGCCCCTAGAATCGGGCGGCCAAGACTTACCGGCGCAGCCGGCGATTTGCCAGTGCGCTTTATTATCGCGGGACCATGCTGACGCTTTTCCACCATCCGATGTTCGCCAGCTGCCGCTTCGTCCGCCTCGCCTTTGGCGAGTATGGCGAGGAACTGGCGCTGATCGAAGAGAAGCCGTGGACGCGGCGCAAGGAGTTCCTGGCGCTGAACCCGGCCGGCACGTTGCCGATCCTGCTCGCCGAAGGCGACGTGCCGATCGTCGGCGCAGTGGTCATTGCCGAATATCTCGACGAGACGCGCGGCGTACTCAAGCGCGACAAGCGGCTATTCGCCGAGGATCCGATGGAGCGCGCCGAAATCCGCCGGCTGACCGACTGGTACCTCAACAAGGCGGAAAGCGAGGTTACCCGGCATCTGGTGCGCGAGCGCGTCCTGAAGCCGGTCATGCCGGAAACGGCAGGCGGCGGATCGCCCGATTCGGCGGCGATCCGCGCCGCCCGCGCCAATATCCGCCAGCACATGAAATACACCAACTGGCTGGCCGGCACCCGTCATTGGCTGGCCGGCAACAAGGTCACCTATGCCGATCTCGCGGCGGCAGCAGCACTGTCGGTGCTCGACTATCTCGGCGAGATCGACTGGCGCGAACACAGCGCCGCACGCGAATGGTATACAAGGGTGAAATCACGGCCTTCGTTCCGGCCGCTTCTGTCCGACCGGGTGCGTGGCCTGTCGCCGGTGTCACACTATGCGGACCTCGATTTCTGATACGGCAAAGCTGCGCGCGCTGATCGACCGCGAGGCGCGGAACGCCGGCTTTGACGCCGTTGCCGTCACCACGCCCGATGCGATTCCGCAGGCGCCGGAACGGCTGGCCGAATTCGTTGCCGACGGCTTTCACGGCTCGATGGGCTGGATTGCCGAAACGCTCGAGCGGCGAGGCAAACCAGCGGCGCTTTGGCCAGAGGTCCGCTCGATCATCGTGCTGGCGATGAATTACGGCCCCGACCACGACCCACGCGAGGTGCTGGCAAAGCGCGACCGCGGCGCGATCTCGGCCTATGCGCAGAACCGCGACTATCATGACGTGATGAAAGGCCGGCTGAAGGAGATAGCCGGCAAGATCGTGGCGCGCGCCGGCGGTGACGTGAAAGTGTTTGTCGACACCGCGCCGGTGATGGAAAAGCCGCTGGCCGAGTCGGCCGGCCTCGGCTGGCAAGGCAAGCACACCAACCTGGTCAGCCGCGCGCATGGCTCCTGGCTGTTCCTCGGCACCATCTTCACGACGGCCGAACTGGTGCCGGACGCGGCGGAGGACGATCATTGCGGCTCCTGCCGGGCCTGCCTCGACGCCTGCCCGACCGATGCCTTTCCGGCGCCCTATCGGCTCGATGCGCGGCGCTGCATTTCCTACCTCACCATCGAGAACAAAGGGCCGATCCCACATGAGTTCCGGGAAAAGATCGGCAATCGCATCTATGGCTGCGACGACTGCCTGGCCGCCTGTCCGTGGAACAAGTTCGCCCAAGCTGCTTCGGAGGCAAAGCTTGCCGCCCGCGCGGACTTGCGCGAACCGCCGATCGCGGATCTGCTGCGCCTCGACGACACTGCCTTCCGCGCGCTTTTTTCGGGCTCGCCGGTCAAGCGCATCGGCCGCGACCGTTTTATCCGCAACGTGCTGATCGCGGCCGGCAATTCCCAGGACTTGTCGCTGGCCGGCGCCGTTCAGGCGCTGCTCGACGACGCCTCGCCCCTGGTTCGCGGAGCCGCGGTATGGGCGCTGTCGCGGCTGGTGCCGGGTCGGGAATTTGCCGAACGTGCCGCAACCGCTTTGCAAGCAGAAGATGACGAGGCTGTGAGAGGCGAATGGCTTCTGGCCCTACCAAAGCCGATCGAGGCGCATACATGACAAAACAGCAGATTTTCATCTTC
Organism: Mesorhizobium sp. ISC25; assembly: GCF_042295465.1. Lineage (NCBI taxonomy): Bacteria > Pseudomonadati > Pseudomonadota > Alphaproteobacteria > Hyphomicrobiales > Phyllobacteriaceae > Mesorhizobium > Mesorhizobium sp. ISC25. The sequence continues at coordinate 4,404,223 of NZ_CP135441.1, forward strand.
GGCGCCGGTTATTCGGGCAGGGCCTTCGCCCGCGCCAACAGGGATGCCGACACAACGATCTTCGGTACAACACGGTCGCTGGAAAAATTCGCGGCGCTGCGGCAAGCCGGTATCGTGCCGCTGCGTTTCGATGGCACGCTGACCTCCGAAATCGGCGATGCGCTTGGGAAGACAACCCATCTCGTCGTCTCGGTCGCGCCGGACGAGGCCGGCGACCCGGTGCTGGGCGCGGCACGCGAGGTGATCGCGGCCAACATTCCGGAGCTCGAATGGATCGCCTATCTCTCCACCGTCGGCGTCTATGGCGACCATGGCGGCCATTGGGTGGACGAAGCCGCCGAATGCCGGCCAGTATCGAAGCGATCAGTGATGAGGGTTGCCGCCGAGCAGGATTGGTTGAAACTGGGCCACGACGTCGGCCGGCCGGTGGCGATCCTGCGGCTTTCCGGCATTTATGGGCCAGGCCGCAATGCCCTGGTCAATCTGGAAAACGGCACCGCCCGGCGGTTGGTCAAGCCGGGCCAGGTGTTCAACCGCATCCATTGCGACGATATTGCCGGCACGCTCTGGCATCTCGCCGAAGGCAATCGCGGCGGCATCTTCAACGTCACCGACGACCTGCCGGCGCCGCCGCAGGATGTCGTCGCCTATGCCGCCCGATTGATGGGCATCGAGCCGCCGCCCGAAATTCCGTTCGAGACCGCCCAACTTTCGCCCATGGCGCGATCTTTCTATGGCGAGAACAAACGTGTCACCAACGCAGCGATCAAGGCGGCCGGCTATGGCTTTCGCTTCCCTGACTACCGCTCGGCTCTCGATGCCATGTGGGCAAGCGGCGACTGGCGCGACGGCGAGGCGCGCAGCCCGATGAAACGGTCGTGATCGATACGTTGCGCGGGGCGTGGTATGATGCGGTTCAAATCGCGGAGGGGTCCAGCTTGGGGAAGACGTTAAAGCGAGCGTTGCCCGGCAAAACGCTGCTGCTTTCGGCAGCACTGGCGGTCGCCGGCTTGACGGCGCTTGCAGCGCAGACGACGAGCGCCGAGGAACGAGCAAAAGACCTGTTCGGCGCCAAAAAGCTGCCGGCACTCGCAGCAGCGCAATCGATTGGCTTTTATTCCAAAGGCTGTTTTTCCGGCGGCGTCGCCCTGCCCCTGGACGGCCGGCATTGGGAGGTGATGCGGCCGTCGCGCAACCGCCGCTGGGGCCATCCGGCGATGATCGCGATGATCGAGAAACTATCGCGCGATGCCGCGGCCGACGGCTGGCCGGGCCTGTTGATCGGCGACATCTCGCAACCGCGCGGCGGGCCGATGCTGAGCGGCCATGCCTCGCACCAGATCGGCCTCGACGCCGACATCTGGCTGACGCCGATGCCCGACCGCAAGCTTTCGACCGAAGAGCGCGAAAACATCAGCGCTACCTTGATGGTCGATGAAAAGACCCATCTGGTAAAGGACGGGCTGTGGACGCCGATGCATACGCGGCTGTTGAAGCTCGCCGCGAGCTATCCCGAAGTAGAGCGCATCCTGGTCAATCCTGGGATCAAGAAGAAGCTCTGCGACACGGTCAAAGGCGACCGCAGCTGGTTGCGCAAGGTCAGGCCGTTCTGGGGCCACGATTACCACTTCCACATTCGCATCGGCTGCCAGCCTGGGTCACCCGACTGCAAGGCGCAGGAAGCGACGGCGTCGGGCGATGGCTGCGACCAGGCGCTGGCCTGGTGGTTCACCGAGGAGCCGTGGCGCCCCAACAAGAATCCGGACAAGCCGAAGGCACGCGACGTGATGACGATGGCGAACCTGCCCAGGCAATGCCAGTTCGTGCTCGACGCGCCGGCTCCGGCCTCGGCGGAAGCAGTCACCTACTACGGCGACGGCGTACCGATTTCGGCCGAACCCGCACTCGCGGCAGAAGCTTCTCCGCCGCCGACGGTCGCAGCCGGCGCGGCAGCGCTTCCAGCCTCGGCGAACGCCTTTGTGGCGACCCCCGAGATCGGCATTCCGCTGCCGCGGCCACGACCGGGGCACTGATGCGGGCAGCGCGTTCGCTGTCTGCATCCGTGCATCTCCACTTCGAAAACCGATTTCCCTTTTTGCGGTCATGCGCTAGTCAACGAGAGAACGGCGATACGCGTCGGGAACGGACGAGAGCATGCCAGGCGTAAGCGACGACGACACTCTGTTGCGATTTCCGATCCTGATCGGCGACATAGGCGGCACCAATGCGCGCTTCTCGATCGTGCTTGACGCGAATTCCGAAGCCGGCGAGCCGACGATCGTCCAGACCGCCAACTTCAATACGATAGACGAGGCGATCCAGTCGGCCGTGCTCGACCGCTCGTCGGTCCGGCCGAATTCAGCTGTGCTGGCGGTAGCCGGTCCTGTCGAAAGCGACGAGATCCCGCTTACCAATTGCCCATGGATCGTCAAGCCGAGACAGATGTTTGCCAGTCTCGGTCTCAGCGACGTCGTGGTGCTCAACGACTTCGAGGCACAGGCGCTGGCTGTCGTCGCGCTCGGCGAAGAGCATATGGAGAAGATCGGCGGTGACGGGCCGGAACCGAATTCCGGGCGGGTGGTGCTCGGCCCGGGAACGGGGCTCGGCGTCGCCGGGCTGGTCTATGCGCTGCATCACTGGATACCGGTACCCGGCGAGGGCGGCCATATGGATATCGGCCCGCGCTCGCCGCGCGATTTCCAGGTGTTTCCGCATATCGAGAAGCTCGAGGGCCGCATCTCCGGCGAACAGATCCTGTCCGGGCGCGGCCTGGTCAATGCCTACCGGGCGGTGGCCAAGGCGGACGGCAAGCCGTCGCCCTTCACCACGCCTGCCGAGGTCACCGCCGCGGCGCTGGCAAAGAACGATCCGGTGGCCGAAGAAGCGCTGTCGATCTTCGTCACTTGCCTGGGGCGCACCGCCGGCGACCTCGCTCTGGTGTTCATGAGCCGCGGCGGCGTGTTTCTCACCGGCGGCATCGCGCAAAAAATCCTGCCGGCACTGCGCACCGGTAATTTCCGCGCCGCCTTTGAGGACAAGGCGCCGCACAGCGCCCTGATGCGCAGCATGCCGGTCTATGTCATCACCCATCCGCTGGCGGCGCTTTTAGGACTGGCCGCCTATGCCAGAAATCCGTCGCTGTTCGGCGTGCAGACGGCGGGGCGGCGCTGGCGGGTCTAGGACATAAGCTGCGCCGCGACGAAGTTTCGCCGTCCCCGGCCATAGGCAAGCCGCCATTGCAGCGTTAAGAGGTTGCCGAATTGCAGCCCGGCCGAACCGAAACCACAAAGCGCTCCAACTTGACACTTCCAGCACCAACCAAAGGGAAAGTCCGTCCCAGCGAGATCGTGGCGGTGATCCGCCGCATCATCGCCGAGAACAGCCGCGATTATCGCTGGTACTATGCTCTTGCCGTGCTGTGCCTGGTGACGATCGCGGCGACGACCGCCTTCACAGCCTGGATCATGAAGGATGTCATCGATCAGATCTTCTACCAACAGCGCGGCGATCTTATCGCGCTGATCAGCGTGTCGATCCTGGCCGCCTTCATGCTGCGCGGGCTGGCCAGCTACGGCCAGGCAGTGACGCTGGCCAAAATCGGCAACAATCTGGTGGCGCGCTATCAACGCCGCATCTTCGACCATCTGATGAAGCTCGGCGTCAGCTTCTTCAACGACACCCGCTCGGGCCGGCTCGCCGCGCAGATCAATGAGAACGTCAACGGCATCCGCGATCTCCTGTCGATGACGCTGACATCGCTGGCGCGCGATGCCGTATCGCTTGTCGCGCTGGTCGGCGTCATGATCTGGCAGGACCCGATGCTCTCGGCGATGTCGCTGCTGATCGGCCCGCCTTTGATCTACAGTGTCACCTATCTGATGCGCCGGGTGCGTCGCATCACCCGTGAATCGGTGCAGATCAACTCGCGGCTGATCGGCGCGATGCAGGAAGCGACGCAAGGCATCGCTATCGTCAAGGCCTTCACCCTGGAAGACGAGCTGTCGCGCCGCATCGGCGGCCTCGTCGCGGGCGCCGAGCAGCGGGCAAACAAGATCGCCCGCGTCTCGGAACGGCTGACGCCGATCTCCGAAATGCTGGCCGGCTTCGCCGTCGCCGGCGTCATCGCCTATTCTGGCTACCGGGCGACCGTCGGCGGCCAGCCGCCGGGCGCGGTGTTTGCCTTCATCACCGCCCTGCTTCTTGCCTATGATCCGGCGAGGCGGTTGGCGCGTATGCAGGTTGGCATGGAAAAATCGCTGGTCAATGCGCGCATGATCTACGAGCTTCTCGACCTTGAGCCGCAGCAGGGTGACGTGCCGGCAGCCGCCGAGGCGAAATTCACCTCTGGCGAAGTGCGCTTCAACAACGTGTCCTTCCGCTATGTCGAGGAGGCACCGGTCCTGCAGGATCTGAGCTTTGTCGCTGCCGCCGGCAAGGTGACCGCCATCGTCGGCGCCTCGGGCGCCGGCAAGACGACACTGGTTGCGCTGCTGCAGCGCTTCTACGACGTCGAGTCGGGCAGCATCAAAATCGACGGCCAGGACATTTCAAAGGTCACCAAGCATTCGCTGCGCGGCTCGATCGCCTATGTTTCGCAGCAGCCTTATCTGTTCGAAGGCACCATCCGCGACAACATCCGCTACGGCAGGCTGAGCGCCACCGACGCCGAGATTGAACGCGCCGCGCAACAGGCCGCGGCCGACGATTTCATCCGCCAGCAGCCGCAAGGCTACGACACGCCCGTCGGCGAGAACGGCGTGACGCTGTCGGGCGGCCAGCGCCAGCGCGTATCGATTGCCCGCGCCATCGTGCGGCAGGCGCCGATCCTGCTGCTCGACGAAGCCACCTCGGCGCTCGACAACGAGGCCGAGGCCCGCGTCCAGCAGGCGCTGACCCATGTCATGGAAGGGCGCACCACCATCGTCATCGCGCACCGGCTGTCGACGGTGGTCAATGCCGACCATATCATCGTCCTGGAGCAGGGCCGGCTGGTCGAACAGGGCACGCATGCCTCGTTGATGGCCGACCCGCACAGCGTCTATGCCCGGTTCCACCGGGTGCAGGGCAGGAAAGGGCTGGGGCTTGTCGATGACGGCAAGCCAATCCAGACTGCGGCGCAAAATGGTCACGCGAAAAAGGCGGCCGGGAGACATTCATGAGTGACACTTCGACCGTTAGTGAAATGGGCCTGGTGGTGGTGGGCGCGGCCGGCCGCATGGGCCAGGCGCTGATCCGCGCCATCCACACGATACCGGGCGCCCGCGTCGCCGGCGCCATCGAGCGGGCCGGTTCGCCCCATATCGGCAAGGATGCCGGCGAGCTGGCCGGCGTCGGCAGGCTCGAGGTGGCGATCGGCGACGATCCGCTGCCGGCCTTCGCCAAGGCCGACGGCGTGCTCGATTTCACCACGCCGGCAGCGACCGTCGAATTCGCCGGCTATGCGGCGCAGGCGCGCATCGCCCATGTCATCGGCACCACCGGCTGCTCGGCCGAAGACAATGCCAGGATCGCGGCGGCGGCGCGGCACGCGACGATCGTCAAGTCAGGCAATATGAGCCTCGGCGTCAATCTGCTGGCGGTGCTGGTTGAGCAGGCGGCGCGCGCGCTCGATGCCGACGATTTCGACATCGAGATCCTCGAAATGCACCACCGGCACAAGGTCGATGCGCCGTCGGGCACGGCGCTGCTGCTCGGCGAAGCCGCCGCTGCCGGGCGCGGCGTAGCACTTGCCGGCAACGATGTTCGCGTGCGCGACGGCCACACCGGCGTGCGCAAGGCAGGGTCGATCGGTTTCGCCAGCCTGCGTGGCGGCTCGGTGGTCGGCGACCACAGTGTGGTGCTGGCCGGTATCGGCGAGCGCATCACGCTCGCCCACCACGCCGAAGACCGGGCGATCTTTGCCCGCGGCGCGGTCAAGGCAGCCCTGTGGGCGCGCGGCCGCAAGCCAGGCCTGTATTCGATGCGGGACGTGCTCGGCCTGACAAGCTGATCCACAGACTTGGCTGATCCACAGATTTGGCTGATCCACAAAATTTGAAGGAGCAAATATGTCGAGAACTCTCGTGCTCGTGCGCCACGGCCAGAGCGAATGGAACCTGAAGAACCTTTTTACCGGCTGGCGCGACGTCGACCTGACCGAATTGGGCCATGCCGAGGCCAAGCAAGCCGGCGCCAAACTGAAGGCGCGTGGCATGAAATTCGACATCGCCTTCACGTCGTCGCTGATCCGGGCGCAGAAGACCTGCCAGCATATTCTTGACGCCGTCGGCCAGAGCGACCTCGAGACCATTCGCGACCAGGCGCTGAACGAGCGCGACTATGGCGATCTCTCCGGCCTCAACAAGGATGATGCGCGCAAGAAATGGGGCGAGGAGCAGGTGCATATATGGCGCCGCTCCTACGACGTGGCGCCGCCCGGCGGGGAGAGCCTGAAGGATACCGGCGCGCGCGTCTGGCCCTATTACCTGCACGATCTGCAGCCGCATGTGCTGCGCGGCGGCACCGTGCTGGTGGCGGCGCACGGCAATTCGCTGCGCGCGCTGATCATGGCGCTGGACGGCAAATCGGGCGAGGAGATCGTCAAGCTCGAACTCGGCACCGGCGTGCCGATCATCTACACGCTCAACGCCGATTCCACGGTGGCGTCGAAGGAAGTGCTGGAGCATTGAGCCGGAGAAGGAACGCGGCTTTCAAAAAAGCGCGTTGACACTCATCCCTTGCCCGCTTAATGAGCGCGCACCAGCCCAGATGGCGGAATTGGTAGACGCGCACGGTTCAGGTCCGTGTTCCGCAAGGAGTGGAGGTTCGAGTCCTCTTCTGGGCACCAAATTCCCGTTTCGAACTTTTTGACAGGGTTCGGAGACCCAAGAAAAAGCCCGGTTTTGCCGGGTTTTTTCTTGACCTGATGTCCTGGGCTGTCCGCCGTCGCCCTTGGCATCCACAAGATATCCAATGATTATTCGTCCGGGTTAGGCAGCGATCTGTCGTTGCGACAGCGCACCAGCGGAAGGATTCGGCCCGAGATCACTCTGGTGATCTTCTGTTGGTTGGCGTTGGTTACGACGGTCATGCACGCGCATCCGTAGCCGTGGCCCGAACCAGGCACATTGGTCTCGACGAATTGCCGCTCGTCAAAGGCCGGCACATTGTCGATGCCTTTGGGATCCGGCCGTCCCTGCATCTGGATCCACCAATCCCCGTCACTGTCGGTCAGGACGAGGTTGCCGGGTGTCGGGCTGGAGTACCAGCCACAACGGCGCTCGGCATGGGCGGCAGCAGGCAAGGACATGGTGGCCAGGCAGAAACAGATTGCGAACAATGGGCGCATGAGAACCTTCACCTCCCTTGAGTAAAGCAGGTCATGCCGCCGATAATCTGCGTCGGCGCCGGTAACGAGGCGGCATGATTTTGCAAGCCTTATGGCCTCAACTTCGTGTCCACATTTTCTTCGATCAATCCGCAATGAAGCGTCACAGGCTGCTTTTGGACGTCGCTAAGTGGACCGTCGATGAAATCGCAGCTGAGCAGATTGTCCGGACTGCTCTTGCGCGCCGACGCAACGTTGACGTTGACCTCGGGAGGGCCGGCAAGCCAGTCGAGACGCTTCGTGTCTACCTTTGTGCCGCTGATGCGGGCGTGGCCCGCTGTGCCCGCTATCTCGACCTCTTCGTCCTGCGGCGTGAGATCGATCTGGCCGACTTCGTTGGCATGCTTCTCGGCGCTTCGCTTCGGGTCGCCGTAATAGGAGGCGAGGACAACGATCCCTTCCTTTTCAGCCGCGAGCTTGGCGGCTGCTTTTTTGGACAGCGTGACGTTGACGTCGAAGCCAAGGTCGCCCTGGGCTGTCGCCGGCACAGCACATGCCAACAGCGCAGATGCTGCAATCGTTACTGCGGGCAGTGATCTGTAGCGTTTCACAATCCACCTCCTTCGGGTCCCTCATTCAATGATGATGCCCCGCGCATGCTTCATATCAGATGCCGACATCGCGCTCGCCGCCGGCTGAATCATTCAATTTCCTCGCGATGCAACATTCAGAGCAACGCGCGACAGTTGAGAATCTGCTGGAGGCAGGTTCAAACGCTTTAATCTGTCGGCGGTTTCCTGCTCGATGTGCAGCCCCCAATCGGAAAAGAACCGGGTCAGGTCCTGATTTGCGACCGTACTGGCACGCAGGATGAAGGTTTGTACCTTGACCGCATCCTGCTCATTGGCATCATCCAGTGGATGCTCGCGATAATATCGGTGAAGCTTCGGATAGAAATCCTCGCCGAGACCCCGGCGCAATTGATCGAACATGACCAGCCGCGCCCAAAGCTCATCGTCGTCATCCGCGCTGATACGCATCTGTTTTTCATTGTCGAAATCGCGCGTCTTCCGCGCCAGATATCGCGCCGCCAGATCCAGCGGCGTCTTGCCAGTAGAGTCATCGCGCTCTTTCAAGCGGGACGGATGGCCAAAATGTGCCTGGGCGTTGAGCGAGTAGATATTGACCGTAGTTTCTACAATCTCGCCCCAGGTCCAATCTTGCTGCTGGTACATATGGCCGGTTTCATGCCAGATCGACCACGCTTGCCGCAGCTTATTCACGTCCAGCAAATCACCCATGTTGCTGCCGGGGACACCTATAAAATAGTTGCCTGCGTACATGTATATGCCGTCGTCGAAGACCTTCGCCGGTGTCACCGTGTCCTGCTGATAGTGCATGCGCAAACGGGATGCCCGATGAAGTTTGGAGGAACCGTCGAGGCCGGATAGCGCATCGTACCAGCCTAGAATTTGCTCGAGGGTGTCGAGAATTTCCGCAGGGTCGTCCTGAGGCGCCCTCATATAGACTTTGCGGGTCGCGGTGATGGCAACACGCTCGCTTATCATCTCGACGAATGGCGCACCGGGCATGTCGGTGAGCATTTTACGCCAGTCTTCGAAGCTTGTTTTTCCCTTGACGTAGAGGGGGATCGAACTGCCGCCGCGCACGATTGCCACGTCGATCGGAGGAAGAGCCGCACTGAAGCCGCTGTAGGCGTAGCGGAAATAGATCAGCCCGTCGCGCTTCGCCGTGAAGTCGGTGCGCCCTTCCTTGGCAATGACCAATTGCGGGTCATCCTGGGGTCTTTCGTCATAGAAGCTGTTAATCGGGCCGATCATGATCATCAAGCCGTCGGGGGAAGGCGGCAGGCCTTCGGCCGTAACCGATACTGCCTCTCCCTTTTTCACGAACACACCGCTTGGCTGATCGTCCATCAGCTTCGTGCGTCTCAGCCTATTGGCCTCGGGTGTGGCTGCAGGCATCGGAGCGAGGCGATAGCGTTTGTTCAGGTTGTCGAATTCCGACACCGCTGCCGACGCCGTTGCCGGTCGGTCGCCATTGCCGGCCGGATAAAGCAACCACTGGGCATTGTCGTCCAGGCTGGCGTCATAGACGATGATCCGAGCGTCGTCCGCACGTTCATTGGCCCTGACGTTGAGCGTCGTGCCGCTGTCATCCAGCTCGATGCCGTAGCTGTTCAGATGCGGCTTGAAGCGCCATGCCTGCCCCTCAGCGGACTGCTCGTCCTTGAGGACGACACTCGTATTCCCGTTTTCGTCTTCGTCGCCCCCGGCAAGATACGTTCCGTATCGTCGAGACCGGATTTGATAGGTTGCGCCGTTCGTTTCTCCGGTCGCCCTGGTGATGGTCCACAGCTGCGCGGGACCATCCTTGGGTTTGCGAGCGGACTGACCAAGCACGATCTCGCCATGCCTGTCTTCAAAGGCGGTGAGCGCTTTGTAGGAATGCTTCGCGACGATGTAATAGTCCCCGTTGGGGATCTCAGCGGCACCTGCGGCCGTAACAATTGCCGCCAGCAAGAGCCCGGCTATCAAGTGCGCTCCAGATACGATGAAGGTCTTCATCCCGACACCGACGTGTCAATTCGCGGCCGGGACGGGACAACTCATCGGATCGCCCTGCTTGCCGCATTTCAGGTAACCCTCGAAGGCTTTGACCCGGTATTGCGCCAGGCTGTCCATGCACTGCGCGGTGAGCATCGGCATTACGCTTCCTCCGGCAGCTCCCGCGGTCTGGAAACTGCACTCGGCGTCGCGAAATTTGTCCCAATCCCGTTGTGCCTGGACGAGAAGCTTCTTGGTATCCGCGTCACCCTTCAGGCGGGCTTCGATCTGTTGGTAAAGCTCATTCAGCTTCTTGTCGGATTTCTTGAACGCGGCATCGGCGCACGCGTTCAGGGAGGCCTGATCCTTGGCAGCGGCGTAGCACTTGTCCTGGGCAAAGGCGAAAGTCGGCATGGCCAGAACCACGGCAGCAGTCAGAATTGCGGTTTTCATCGATTTCCCTTTCCCGATTATCTGGTTTTCATTGGATCAGCTTTGCCACCTTCGGCGACCATGACGCTGCCGAGCTTTCCTAAGCCGGTCAGCCTGCCGCCTTCCTTGACCGTGACTTTGCCGGAGACCTCCCCGTCAACGACAAGCAATCCCGAGACGGAAATGTCACCGGTCAACGAGCCGGTCACGCGCAACTGCGCCCCTGACGCGACTTCCGTCACGCCGGAATAGTTGTTCCTGCCGCTCAGCGTCAGCTTGCCGCCGGCGACAACGAGGCCGCCGCTCATGCCGCCGGCGTCATCAAAGTCCGCTATGGTGCCATCAAATTGCCCGTTGGCTTCTGTCAGGATCAGTCTGCCCGCACCCAGATAGACATTGCCTTTACCGCTAAGGTTGCGAATGGCCGTATCGTTCGTGGAGTGCGCCACGCCCCAGGGCTTCAGGTGGTTTCCTTTCTGATCGATGTTGAGCACACCGTCGACCATGACGCGCGAGGAATGCTCAATGCTGCCCGGCCCGGCCAGAGTAAGATACCCATCGGCCGCGATATGGGTTGTGCCGGTGTAGGTATTGGCCCCGGTCATGCGCACGTCGGCGTCCTTCTCGATCGTGAAGTCGCCGGCGCCGGAGATGATGCCGGCTAGTCCGAGCCATCCTTTGCTTCCAGCAGCGCTGGTCGCGCGATTCAGCTGCACTTGATCCTCGGCAGCCGCGTCTGTCGTGAAGTTAGCAGCGCTGACAAAATAGGGTGAATATGCGGTCGTCCTGTTTTCCAGATCATACATTACGGAGTTGGACTGAAAGAAGGGTATGCCGACAGTAACTCCATTGCCGTCACCCTCATTGCTTTGGCGATCGATAACGATGTCACTGTATTCATTGTTGTTGAAACTATCTTCAAATCCCAAAAACTTAAAATTGCTTATAGTTGAATTATATTCATTAAGCTCGAATCCTCTCGATCGAAGCTTATTTAAACCTTCTTCTGAGGTAATGGAGACAAAGGTCGACGTTCCTGTATCCAATAAAACAGGCCCACTGAAATCAACCGATTGCTTCTTTCCCTTATGATCAAAAGAAATTGTATAACGGTAAGACCCTTCTAACTCATTGGATGCGTTCGCGCCTGATCGTGGAAATTTCCTCTGAGCGTCTTTGTAGTCCAGCTTGCCCCACGGGGTCAGGGCCGTGAACTGAGACCTCAGACTGGGGGACAAATTCAGCGTTAGGCAGGGAACGCAGCCCGGTGTGGTCTTCTTTTTTCCAAGATTTGCATTGGCGGAGACCACATAGCCGCTTTGGGTTTGACTGCCGGGGGCAGTGGTCTGGTCTCCTGCAAAGATAAAATCGCCAGCTCCAAAGATGCCGTAAAACGTCGTCGAACCACCGGGTTCGCCGTTCTGCATGCTCTCGCGAGCATTAAGATCCGCATAGACCGGCGTGTCGCCATGGTAGCCCACGGGCTTTTGCGTCAATTTCAAATCCTCGAGGTCGCCGAAACCCTTGGTGTAGACGTAATCCACCACCCGAGCAGCGCCAAAGCCGCCGTCGAGGGTTACGACAGGTTTTGAGGGATCATCCGGATCGTAATAGGACAGGCTGTCGAAACGGGCCTGTTGTACCCAATCGCCATAGGTGCCGTCTCCATAGGGGTACATTTCAGGCTTGCTGCCGGGCACCGGCTTTATGCCGGGGACACTCGAATCGATCTCCGCGTTGAACTCATCCGACCCGGTGTCGAATTCGTACAGACGAGGCTTGGCACCATTGATGCCCACCACGATCCCGAGTTTGTGATAGATGACTTCATCACTGTCGGTTCCGTAGTCCCTGACATGTTGCAATGGAATGGGTATCGGGTCGGCAGCCTGGGCAAGGCCGGTCTGGCCGTTCTCATCGGCCACGGCAGGTACGGCAGGTGATGTGTTCGCTGCCGGACCGGGGCAGCTCGGATCGCCTTCCTGGCATTTCAGGTAAGCCTCGAAGTCCTTGACCCGGGATTGCGTCAGGCTGTCCAAGCAACTCGCAATGAGCGTTGGAGCTACGCTTCCTCCAGCCGCTCCCGCGGTCTGGAAACTGCACTCCGCGTCGCGAAATTTGACCCAATCGCGCTGTGCTTGAACGAGAAGCGCCTTGGTATCCGCATCGTCCTTCAGGCGGGCTTCGATCTGCTGGTAAAGCTCGTTGAGCTTGTAGTCGGATTTCCTGGACGCGGCATCGGCGCACGCGTTCGGGGCGGCCTGATCCTTGGCGGCGCACTTGTCCTGGGCAAATGCGAAACCCGGCATGGCCAGAACCATGGCAGCGGTCAGCATCACGGTCTTCATCGGTTGCCCCCTGTTTAGAACCGCCGGCCCGGTCGGCTGCTAGTTGGCATCGTCATCGTCCGATCCGTCAGCGTCGCCGGTATTGTCATCCGACGCATCGTCATTCGTGCTATCGTCGTCGGTGTCGGTGCTGTCCTGGTCATCGCCCGTTGAGTCTTCGTCGTCGTTCTGATCGGTCGAATCGTCCTGATTACCGGAATTATTGTCGTCGGTATTGTCATCCGAGCTATCGTCGTCGGTGTTGTTGTCGTCATCGCCATCATCGTCATTCTGATCGCTCGAATCGTCCTGATCATTGGAACTGTCGTCGTCGGTGCTGTCGTCCGAGCTATCGCCATCGGTATCCGCGTCGTTATCGTCGGAATCGTCATCCGCATCGGAAGTCGCGTTGGCGTCTGGACTGCTGTCGCCGGGCTGCGAGTCGTCTTCGCGATAGCTCGTGTCATTGAGACTTGTCTCCATCTCGTCGTCATACTGATCGACGATCTGCGTCCACTCCTCATGGTTGTCGACGCTCGTCCATTGCGAGATGTTGTTGACCGAGACGTTGGTGTTGAAATTGTTGACGGTGATGTTGGTGTTGACCTCGACGACATCGGCGACTTCTGTGCCGCGGTTCACGCCAAACAGGAAACTGGTGGCGCTCACGGCAAGAGCGGCCCAAACGAGTCTGTCGACATCGGTCGGCGTCGAAATCGGTTGATGCCGCACTGTGGCAAGCACGTCACCCGGCCGGATGCCTTGCCGTGCGGCGACGCCGTGCGGTGAAACGGCCAAAACATACACCCCGCGAAGTTTGGGCGGGATCTGGTAGCGGTGGCGAGAGGCATGATCGATCGGTATCAGAACCGCATCAAGAGCCCTGGAGACATAGGGTTTCGGCAGATCATACTTGCTGGCATAGGCAATATTGATCGTCTGCGGGACGGCAACGCTGACGACAGCCACCATTTTCACTGAAGTTCCCAACGCACGGGCGAACTGCACGATCAGTCTGGATTTTCGAAGAGCGAGCATTTTTCTACATCCTTCCGCAGGCGCCGGTAGCTAGAACAAGACGTCGAGCTTGGGTTGAAGCCGTTCTCGTGGACGCCCGAACTGGCCCCGATAGGAGACGCCCAAGGCTGCGGTCTCAGTCATGTCGAGATCGAGGCCCCGCTTTTCTGATCGTCGTGAAGGGCTGAACCCTGTTGCGGGAAATGAACACCGGCCTTCCTTCCTCTATCGACATCAGTCGTTAATGGCGGTGATCCTGATCGTCTGCTGTTCGCAGGCTTGGTTGCTGCAAATGCCGCTGAACCAGATTTCTCCATCGCCGATGGAAACGCCCTGCCAGTTCGCAAAAAGCGTCGCGTAGGTTTGCTTGGTCACAGCAGCCTTCACCTTCGGGGTGATAATCTGGTCGTAATCGGTCAAGAACTGCTTCTGATCCTTGATCTTCAGGGCCTTTCCCTTGATGCGGGCCTGGAACGGGTAGGCGACCATTGCGGCAACGGTCGCCTTGTCATCGGAACCGACCGCTTTTTTCAACTTGTCGAAGAAGGTCTGGTACGGCGCATGACTTCCGAACAGCGTGTCCAGATTGCCGTTCACCTCCGCAGCCGATTGAGCGGACGCTGAACCGGCACCGATTGCTGAGATCAGCCCCAACGCAAACAGAAAAGCGCGTCTTCTGGCCATTGTTCGAACCTCCTTATTGTGTGAACCCTTGGCGTCATGCAGTCCTTGATCTGCTGATCCATGCCTTTTCGATGCCATCTGGTATGCTGGCGCCACCGCGGCGATCGCCAGCGATCATCACCGTCATTCCGTAACTTCGTCGGCAAAACACTTTGCCAGGTCTTGCGGCGCTCCGAGTTTCTTTGCCCAGGATACGAGTTCAGGCTTTCCGATGGGTCGGCATAGCCGCCCCATACGTCGCGAAACTGCTTCTTTCCGTTGACTGTCTGGAAGAACATCACGCCGTCATCGCTCACCGGCGTGGAGACGTAGGCGGCACTCCAACTGCCGCTCTCCATGATCGTGATGAACTTCGCCTGAGCGGGCTTGAACCTTTTTGTCCAACGCCGAGACGACGAGAGGGGCATACTCCTGCTTGCGCGCCTTCGTCACTTCGACCTTTACACCGTCACAGGCGCTATTCGCGGCGAAAGCGGACGTCAGCGTCATTCCCAGCCCCGCAAGGCCGACCATGACGATTTTGGCACGCCGACGGATGAGACCGTTCAATTCAGACATGAGTGGCTATCCTCTTCCTTGTTCGTTGCAGGGGCCATCAATCGGAATCGTCATCGCCCGATGAACTATCGTCGTCCGATGACCTGTCATCGTCTGGCGCATCGACCTCGCAGCCGATGCCGCGGCAGCCCTGGTAGTTGCCTTGGGTATCGAAGTTGGGATTGCCTTCCTTGTCGTACTGCGGTCTGTCGTCGATGCTTTGATCCCCGTCATCAGGATCGTCGACTTTACACCCCAGCCCACGGCAGCCGATGTAACGGCCCCGCGTATCGAAGTTGGGATTGCCATTCCTGTCGAACTGCGGCCGGTCATCAATCTTTCGGTCCCGTTTATGAGGCCGATCAACCAGGCAGCCCGACCCGCGGCAGCCATCGTAGCCGTCGTCGGCGGTACATCCGGCGATCGCCATCAAAGCAGTGGCCAGGGTCGCATAGATTACGAATTTCATGGTTCATTCCTCCGACTGCCTGGCGGCTGGGGGATCGTTCGTATCCGAAGACTATTGCAGGCGGCGGTCCCCGCTCTTATCGGCCGCCGCGAAGTCCTTCATCACCCGCTTCATGAATTCGTCCCGACTGACACGGCCGTTCCCGTTCGCATCGGTCGCTGCGAACTGATCGGCGTTCAGGACGTCGGCGGTTTCGGCTTGGCTGAGAGCGCCGTTATTATCGGCGTCCAGCTTTTCGAAGGCCCTGGTCATGAAGGCCTGATACTCCTGTCGGTTCACCGCGCCGTTGTCATCGGTATCAAGTTGGTCTTGGTGACCCTCGTACATGGACTGCTGTGCCGTGGCCGCGCCGGCGCAAAGCAGGAGCAAGGAAGCTGTGGTCGCGATTATGGATTTCATTGTCTTGTCCCTTTCTTCTCGTCTCAGCCGCAGGCAAGATGATTGCCGAGGTAGCCACCACCGCCGATGCCAATCGCGGAACCGATCACACGTCCGGTTCCACCACCAATGGTGCTGCCGATCAGGCCGCCCACGATCGCGCCACCGACAGTACCGGCGATACAGCCGAACTCGCTGTTGCGCGCCTGAACTTCCGGGTTGGATGACGACTGGCACGCCGTAAGCGCGAAAGTGCCCGCGAGCACGATTGCCAAGGTTGATTTCCTCATCGCTCTTTCCTGATCTGATTGCTGATTGGTGCCATCCGCGGAGGACAGAGCTTCGCCGGCCTCGAAAGAGCCAGACCGTGGCCCATGCATTCGAAGACTTCGTCGCTGGCTGTCGTGATCTCTTACGTCGAGGGGAAACGCTCCCCACGGGGGGCCGCATTAGCGAATATCGATTTCCCTCTCCATGCTTCGCGCCCGTCCGCCCAAGCATGCCAGCAACCAACTAACGCGGCTGCTGTTGCCAGAAAGTTGCATCCGAAGTCGGCGTATGGCAAGGAAAAATTGCAGTATCGCGGGTTGAATTTTGCAAATGCTTAATAATTCAGAACCAATGCCGGCTATCTTAGCAGATACTGAAATTCTCTTCACAGCAATGTACCAGCACAGAAAATCGACTTTATTCCATTGGCTGTATGTTGTTACAAGTAATATACCACGTTGTTATGCATTTACGCAGATCGAAAAAAGCCAATGGCGAAATCGCTTCTTATACGATTGCCTGTATCCTGATCTATTGTCGGTATCTTTTTTTGACCGAGCCCACCCAGTTGCGCAGGTCGAAAGAAACGCTGCTCACTTATTCGAGTTTTTTCAACGCTGCGGCGAGCCGCATGGAGGCGCAGTGGGGGGCGCCGCGGCCGCGTTGTGAGCATCTTCCCAGCCGGATTGTCATCAAGTAGCCTGGTAGGGCGGCACGTGAAGGTGCTCTCTTTGACGAACGCAGTGCTGCACCTTCAGCAGTCGCCAGTCGGAAGATGGGGCTGGTGCTGCCTCGTGGACACCGACGGCAACGTCAAATCGGTTGAGCCCGTCTGATCCGCTCTGGTCGACGAATTCGCAACCAATCTGACGGCGCGCCTTGGCTGCTGACATGACGATGTTTGGAGCGGCCAGCCGCGATGAGCGGTTCGGAGGCCTGGTTAACCGCGCGCCTTGCCTCACCCCAGCCCGATCCCCCTGGCACCTTGCCGGAACAGCGCCTCGGCGTCCGGCTCGAAGCGGAAGGTGCCGATGAAATCGTCGGCGCTGTAGTTCGGCAGCATCTTGCGCAGCGCAGCGGCGAAACTTCGTGCCTCGTCCAGCCGCCCCGCCAGCGCAAGGCAATGCGCGGCAATCGCCAGGATGATGGCATGCGCGTTGGGACGCGCGGCTGCTTTCAGTGCCCATTCGGCGGCCTCGTCGAACTGGCCGAGCCGGACATGCGACATCGCCCTGGCGCCCAGCATGCCGAACAGCAGCGGATCGAAGGGGCTCAGATGCCTGGAATGGTCGGACGAGCCGATCGCGGCCTGCGGGTCGCCCGACTGCGAGTGGACGAAAGACAGCGCATAGTGGCCGAGCGCGAAATTAGGGCTGAGGTCGACGGCGCGTTCCAGCTCGATGAGGGAGCCGTCCTGCTCGCCGCGCAGCCACAGCGCCCGCCCCATGGCCCAGTGAGCGGCCGGATTGTGATCGTCGACGAGCAGGCTCTGGCCGGCTGCCTCGAAGGCCAGGGCGCTTTCCTGGTCGCGGTCGCCCCAGCGCTGGAAGGCATTTTGCCAATGGGTGAAGGAGAGCCCGGCATAGGCGCGGGCGAAGGTCGGATCGAGCTTCAAGGCTATGTCGAAGAAATGCCGGGCCTGCTCGTTTTCCGTGCGGGTGAAGCGATACATGTGCCAGAGGCCCCGGTGGTAGGCTTCCCAGGCGTTCAGCGAATTGGGCGCCTTCAGCATGGCGCGGTTGCGCTCGACCGTCTCGATCTCGGCCGAGATCGACGAGACGATGCTGTTGCCGATATCGTCGAGCACGGCAAAGATGTCGTCCGGCCTGCGCTCGAACGTCTCGGCCCAGACGATCCTGGCCGTGCGCACTTCGACCAGTTCGACCGCGACGGTGACGCGGCCGGCCTGGCAGCGCACGGTGCCGGTGGCGACATAGTCGACGTTGAGCCGCCGGCCGGCATCTTCCGGCGCAATTTTTTTTTCGGCGAGCGCAAACACCGAGCCGCGCGCGATGACGAAAAAGTCCCTGAGCTTGGCCAGGCGGGTGATGATGTCGTGGGTCAGGCCGTCGGCCAATCCACCGCGCGGGCCGCCAGGACAATCGGCTCCCTCGACGAACGGCATCACCGCAAGCGAAGCTTTCCGCGGTGCAGCAGCATCGGAATGGGGAAGCATAATTGACGCGTGGGGAGCCGCGGGTACGAGTGGAGGTCGCGCCCAGAGCGTCGCTGCGGGTCGTTCGCCGCGGATGGTCCGCCATGCCTCACGAACGGGTCCGAAATCCAGATCCTCCGAAGCAAACAGCTGCGCCGCGGAAGCGAGATGTTCCTCGCCCGCGCCAAACTGGCCGCGCTGCGCCAGCCTGGTCAGAAGAGCCACATGCGCGCGCCCGTCGAATGGAGCGAGTTCCAGCCACTTGTCCAGATGCGAAGACATTTCGTCGGCATCCGCGGGAAGCTTGTTGACGAGATGTTCCAGGATTGCGGCGTGCCAAAAGCCGAAGCGGCGGCGCTGAGCGATCAGCCAACTGTTGAAATGCGGGCTGCGGTCGATCTCCAGCCCATCGAGAAAATCGCCGGCGAACATTCCCGAAAGAGCCTGCAGCCGCTCTAGACCGAGCGTCTCAACGCCCTTGGCGGCGGCCGAGGCTATGTCGACAGCGTCGACGGAAGCACCTCTCAGATTAAGCGCGATCGTGTCGCCTGGTGTCTCGACCCTGCGATGATGCGGTTCATCGAGGATGCCTCTAAGCTTGCTCAGGCACCAGCGAAGCTCGCCGCGCGGGTCGTTCGGCACATCCCACAAAAGCTCGCAGAGGCGGCTGCGGCCGACCGGATGCGGCGCCAGCGCCAGATAGGCGAGTAGCGCACACAGCTTGCGCGATTTTGGGAGCTGGATGATGATGCCGTTGCGTGCGATCGTCAGCGGTCCGAGCAGACGCACGGAAAGACCGGCCATCTCGCCGCCGAGGCTCGATCGGGCGGATTCCACGTAAGTTTCCACGCCTGCTCCCACGCTGGCCAGTCGGCCTTTGTTTTATCACCAAACGCGACACGGCGCATCCGACAGCGAATTCCCGCGCCGGATGCTGGCATTGCCGGGAGGCAAGTGTAGCGCGACCAGGTCTCGAAACCTCGCCGCCCAATCCGCCGGTCTGTAACCGGCGCGTGACCACAAGCAATGATGACCAGATCGAGGAGATCAACATGTTGCATCAACAGAAAATCAGGACCACCGCCGGGCGCGGCCGCCTGTTCGACAGCATTCTCGACACGGTCGGCGATACGCCGGTGATCCGGATCAACAATCTCGGCCCGGCCCATGCGACGATCTATGTGAAGGCCGAATTCTTCAATCCGGCGGCTTCGGTGAAGGACCGGCTGGCGCTCAACATCATCGAGGAGGGTGAGCGCAGCGGCGCGCTGAAGCCGGGGCAGACCATCGTCGAGGCAACCAGCGGCAACACCGGCATCGGGCTGGCCATGGTCTGCGCGCAGAAGGGTTATCCGCTGGTGGTGACGATGGCCGACAGTTTTTCCGTCGAACGGCGCAAGTTGATGCGCATGCTGGGCGCCAAGGTGGTGCTGACGCCGCGCGCCCAGAAAGGCTTCGGCATGTACAAGAAGGCGGTGGAGCTCGCCGAAGCCAATGGCTGGTTCCTTGCCCGCCAGTTCGAGACCAAGGCCAATGCCGCCATTCACGAAGCGACGACGGCGCGCGAGATCATCAACGATTTCGCCGGCGCCCGGCTCGACTGCTTCGTCACCGGCTACGGCACGGGCGGCACCGTCGCCGGCGTCGGACGCGTGCTGCGCCGCGAGCGGCCGGAGACCCGGATCGTGCTCGCCGAACCGGCCAATGCCCAGCTTATCGGCAGCGGCAAGCCGCAGCAGCGCGGCGCCGGCGGCGCGCCTGCCGCCAGCCATCCGGCGTTCGAGCCGCATCCGATCCAGGGCTGGACGCCCGACTTCATTCCGGACGTGCTGCAGGAGGCGATCGACGCCGGCCTCTATGACGAGGTGGTGCCTATTGCCGGGCCCGAGGGTACGAAATGGGCCAAGGCGCTGGCGCAGAAGGAAGGCATTTTCACCGGCATCTCCGGCGGAGCGACCTTCGCTGTGGCGCGGCAGATCGCGGAAAAGGCGGCGCCCGGCTCGGTGATCCTGTGCATGCTTCCCGACACCGGCGAACGCTACATGACGACGCCGCTGTTCGACGGTATCGAGGCGGAGATGGACGCCGAGGAGACTGCGCTTTCGCAGTCGACGCCCGGCTGCCAGTTTCCGGCGTGACGGCGGCACATCGGGAGCGGCCTGCATGGACACGAAGCCTGGACTGGCCGTCACGGCCACCGAGGAAACGCTTGACCCCTCGAACTGGGCCGACGTGCAGGTCTTGTCGCATCGGATCGTGGATGATGCCGTCGCTTACCTGCGCGATGTCAGAGAGCGTCCGGTGTGGCAGGAGATGCCGGTTGATGTGAGGGCTTTCTTCACGGCGCCCCTGCCGCGTTCGCCGGCTCCGCTAGCCGAGGTGTATGGCGAAGTAACCAGGAGCTTGATGCCCTATCCGATGGGCAACATCCATCCGCGCTTCTGGTCCTGGTATATGGGCTCGAGCAATTTCACCGGCGCGCTCGGCGATTTCCTGGCCGCGATCCAGGGCTCCAACCTCGGCGGCGGCAACCATGCCGCCGCGTTGATGGACAACCAGGTCGTCGACTGGTGCAAGGAAATGATGGGCTTTCCGCAATCGGCCAGCGGCACGCTGGTCAGCGGCGGCTCGATGGCCAACATCATCGGGCTGACCGTGGCGCGCAACGCCAAGGCCGGCATCGACATACGCGAGCACGGCGTTGCCGGCATCGACAAGCCGCTGCGTTTCTACGGCTCCGACCAGCTTCACTCCTGCCACCGCAAGGCGATGGAAGCGCTCGGCCTCGGCAACCGGGCGCTGCGTCGCATCCCGAGCGATACCGGGCTGCGGATCGACATCGCTGCGTTGCGGGCGGCGATTGCCGAGGACCGTGACGCCGGTTTCAAGCCGGCCTGCGTAATCGGTACGGCCGGCACGGTGAACACCGGCGCAATCGACGATCTGCAGGCGCTAGCTGACCTGGCGGCACAAGACGATCTGTGGTTTCACGTCGACGGCTGCATCGGCGCCTTGCTTGCGATTGCCCCGGACAATTCGCATCGCGTTGCCGGCATCGAGCACGCCCACTCAATCGCGCTCGATCCGCATAAATGGCTGCACGCGCCCTTCGAGGTCGGCTGCGCGCTGATCCGGGATGCCTCCGCGCATCGCGGCACGTTCGCGGTGACGCCGGAATATCTGGAACCGACGCCGCGCGGCCTGGCGTCCGGCCAATGGCTGCACGATTACGGCCTGCAGACGACGCGCGGCTTCCGGGCGCTGAAGGTGTGGATGGCGCTGCGAGAGCACGGCATCGAAAAATTCGGCCGGCTGATCGACCAGAACATCGCGCAAGGGCATTATCTCGGTGCGCTGATCGAGGCCGAACCGGCGCTCGAACTGGTGGCGCCGGCGAACATCAACATCGTCTGCTTTCGCTATCGCGCCGATGGGTTGGACGCTGAGCGACTGAAAGCGCTCAATACCGAGGTCATGCTGAGGCTGCAGGAAGAAGGCATCGCCGCCATCTCCGACACGACGGTGCATGGCCAGCATTGCCTCAGGGTGGCGATCAACAACCACCGCACCCGGCGCGACGATCTGGACCTGCTGGTGCGGGAGACGGTTCGGCTTGGACGGGAGATTTCAGGGACGGGCGTGGCCGGCTAACGCCGGCCTTTCTGTCGAGCGGCGAGACTAGGCATCAAGCCAGACCTTCTCGAAATGCTGCTCGAGCGACTGGTGTTGCTCGCAGCCATGCACGCCCTTGCGGTAGGTGCGGTAGACCGAGCGCCAGTAGGGTTGGATGATGATGCCGGAATCGCGCAAATTCTGTTCGATCTTGGCCATGAGCTCCTTGCGGGCGCCGGGATCGGGCATTGCCAGCGCCTTGTCGAGCAGAATATCGAATTCCGGATTGGCATAGGCGCTCTCGTTCCAGGCGGCGCCAGACTTATAAGCGAGCGCCAGCACCTGGACGCCGAGCGGCCGGCCGAGCCATTCCGTGCAGGAGAAAGGATATTTGCTCCAGTCGTTCCAGAAGGTCGCGGCCGGCAGCACTGTGCGTTTGATCTTCAGCCCTGCCTCGCGCATCTGCGCGGCGATGGCGTCGCCGGTGCTCTTCTGCCAGTCGACGTCGACCGAGATGAGTTCGTATTCGTGGTCGGCTTTGCCGGCCTCGGCGAGCAGGGCCTTCGCTTGATCGGTGTTGCGGACGGCCGGGCCGATATCGGCATATTCGGGATGCATCGGCCCGACATGATGGTTCTCGGCAGGCTTGCCGCGGTTGTCCATGCCGATCTTCAGCACCGCGCCGTTGTCGACGGCCAGTTGTGCGGCGCGCCGCACCTTGATGTTGTCATAGGGCGGGTTGCCGATATTGAAACGCGCGACGATGGTCGAGCCGGTGGCGATTTCCGAATTGCTCAGGCCCATGGAGTCGGTCTGCGAAACCGTGTCGGAGGCGGTTTCGTGGTCGGTGTCGACCTCGCCCGATTCGAATGCCGACAGCATGGCATTGGGATCGGAGCCGTAGTCGACCCATTTGATGCCGTCGAGATAGAACTCGCCCTTCCACCATGGCTTGTCCTTGCGGCGGACTTCGGCGCCGACCTCGGCATCCCATGCGACGAGTTCGCAAGGCCCGGTGGTGATCGCCAATGCCTTCAGCGGATCGCCGTCGCCTTCATAGCTGCGATGCATGATCAGCGCCGGATAATCGGCCATGCCGGCAATCAGCGAGATGTCGGGCTTAGGCAAATTGAGCCGGACGGTGAAATCGTCGACGCGCTCGATGCCGCCGTCGACGACCTTCTTGGTATCGACGTTGACCAGTGCGCCCATGCGCGCGGCGACCGAATTGCCGGCGACGGACGCATCGCACCAGCGCGTCAGATTATGGATGACATCGTCGGCGTTGAAGGTGTCGCCGTTCGACCAGGTGACGCCCTTGCGGACATGCAGGGTCAGCACGCGTGCGTCGTCGCTGGTCTCCCAGCTTTCGAGCAGCCACGGCTCGAAGGTGAAGTCGCGCTTCCAGCGCACCAAATATTCGTTGCACTGGCGGGCGACGTTGGACATCTCGACGCCGTCGAAGGTGCGCGGATCCTTCCAGCCCTTGACGTTCATGGCGACACGCAAGATGCCGCCGCGCTTCGGCTCCTCGGCCCTGGCCGGTGACGGCGCAAGCCCGCCCAGCGCCAGTGCGCCGGCAGCGCTGACGCCGAGCGCAGCCATGGTGGCGAGATATTCGCGCCGGTTCATCTGGCCTTTCTTGAAGCCGTCGGCGACGGGCTCGGCCTGCGGATGCAATTTCCGGTCGGTCAGCATGAACTTCATCGTAAATCCTCCCTGTCGGGCCGGCGCATCGCGGATGCGGGCTACGTAGTGTGATGATAGGGCTGGCCTGACCGAAGCAGTGTTCGGGTTTCCGCAGGTGTTGTGCGCTGTTCCGCGACAGTGAAGCTTGGAGGACGATCCGCGTCACTCCGGCCAGTCACCCCCGCCCAGCGCGGCTATTGCCGCCACGATGCGATCAAAGGCCTCGCCGGCGCGCGGCACGGTCTTGCGGGCGCGCAGGAAACTGTGCACCAGCCGCGGCTCTTCGCGCCACCATGCCTTGCCGCCGACGGCAAGGATGCGGTCGCGATAGGCTTGGCCGTCCGACGACAGCGGGTCGCATTCGGCAGTGACGATGACCGTCGGCGGCAGGCCGGAGAAGTCGCTATCGCCGAGCGGCGAAAATGTCGGGTCGTCCGGCGACTGCGCCGGGCCTGCGCGGACATGCCGATAGAATTCGACATCGCGCAATGTCAGCAGTGGCGCCTCGGCGTGCTCGAAATAGGAGCCGGTGCGTTCTTTTCTGTCCAGCTCGGGGCCGTCTGGCTCGTCACCGCCGAGCTCGGGATAGATCAGCACCTGGCCGATCGCATGGCGAGGATGGCGGCGTGTCGCCTGTGCCACCGCAGCGGCCAGGTTGCCGCCGGCGCTTTCGCCGCAGAGCACGATGGGCAGTTCCGTCGTCGTCGCAGCCCATTCGAATACCGCCAACGCATCGTCGAAGGCCGCCGGATGCAGATGCTCGGGCGCCAGCCGGTAGTCGGCGGACAGAACGGCAAAGCCAGTGCCGGCGCAAATCTCTGCGCAGATGTCATCATGGCTGTCGAGCCCGCCAAGGACGAAGCCGCCGCCGTGATAATAGACAACCATCGCTTGCGGCGCCGTTCCTGCCACCTGATAACGCCGGACCGGGATCGCACGGTCGCCGGCAGGAACCGCGCTGTCGCTGGCCCTGACACCGGACGGATAGGGCTCGCGGAACGCCCGGCACATGGCATCATAGACCGCTCGCTGCCGCTCGATCGGCATGTAGACGATTTCGGGCGGATACCACTCGTTGACCCGGTCGATATAGGCCCACAGTTCCGGATCGAGCAGCGTTTGGTACTTTCCGCGCTCTCTCGTTTCGGGTCGCTCGGCCTCGGTGATCATCGCTGCGCGATCCCGCTCAGAGCTCGGCGTAGAGGCGGGCGGCATTTTCATAGCTGAAGCGCAGCGGCACCGAGCCCTCGACCTGCCAGGCTTCGACCGTCTCGCCGGCCAGCAGCCGGCAGGCGCCGTCAGTGGTGGTGACGGCGCCGCCATAGAGCCGGTTGGCGAGATTGAGAATGGCCGTCTGGTGCATCGCCGTGCTGCCGCTGCCGCAGGCATCCTTGACCAGCAGCACGCGAAACCCGAGCGCCACCGCATCCTTGACGGTGGCATCGATGCAGGCCTCGGTCCAGACGCCGGCAACGACCAGCCACTCAATGCCGTCGGCCTTCAGCCGCTCGGCGGCAGGCCCCGCGCGGAAGGCGCTGGCATCGGTCTTGATCAGCATCGTCTCGCCTGGCACCGGGCCGACCTCTGGACAGATCGCGGTCAGCGGATCGTCCTTGTCGGAGAAAGCCGACTTGCCGTTGGCCTCGACCGGATGAAACGGCCGCGCCGTGGCGAGATCGACGATATAGGCCCAGTGGTAAAGGGGCACATTGTTGGCCCGCGCCGCCTCCTGCAGCCGCTGGACATTGGCGAGGATGTCGCCATAGCCTTCGACCAGATAGCGCTTGTCCCGGCGATGCTCCTCCTGGAGATCGATGAACACCGCCGCCACCTTGCCGCGCTTGATCGAGATCGGGCTTTTCATGCAAAACTGCCTGTCAGCACTCAAACGTGCCTGTCAAGGAAATCGTCCTCATAGGGGAAGCGCGACAGGAGCTCGGTGCCGGTCTCGGTGATCAGGATTTCGTCCTCCAGCTTGACGCCCTCGCGGCCGCCTTTCTCGCCGATATAGCTTTCGACGCTGACCACCATGCCGGGCACGATGACACCGTCGCGGCCATAGGTCTCGTAATCCATGGCATGCGCGATGAACGGCGTCTCGCCATGCATGCCGACGCCGTGCATGACCGAGGTATAACGCTGGTCGACGAAGCGGTCCGGGATTTTCCAGGCCTTATCGGCAATCTCGCGAAACGCCATACCGGGCCTGACGACCCCGATATTGTGCTGAACCTGGTCGTGCGCCATGCGGTAGAGCGACTTCTGATAATCCGTCGGCTTGCCCGGGCCGCAGCGGAAGGTGCGGGAAAAGTCCGAATAATAGCCGTAGCAGCCGATCGTATCGGTATCGAGTGCCAAAAGTTCGCCAGGCCTGATCTTACGGCCGCTCGCCTCGTTGAACCATGGATTGGTGCGCTGGCCCGAGGTCAGCAGCCGGGTTTCGATGAACTCGCCGCCCTGCCGGATCACCTCGCCATACATGATGGCGAACAGCTCGTTTTCGGAAACGCCGGGCTTGATTGCCTCGCGCACCGCGTAGACCGCGGCTTCGGCGCCGGCCATCGACACCTGCAGGCATTTTACTTCCTCGGGCGTCTTGACCGAGCGCACCGCCAAAATCTCGCCCTGGCAATCGCGGACATCGCAGCCGCGCTTTTCCAGCGCGAGCGCCTGCAGATGGCTGCAGCGGTCGAGGCCGAGCTTCATCGAGCCGCCGCCATGCGACTTGAGCAATTCGGCGATCTCGTCGGCGAACGGACCGGCGGTTTCGTCGTCACGGCCCGAAACCGAAGACCAGACCAGCTTGGACGGACGCGCCTCGTCGATCGTGTCGAGCACCATCGAGACATGGTAGCTCTGCGGATATTCGAACAGCACGATCGGCCCTTCTGTCGGGATGAAGAAGTAGCGCGTCGAGTTGCGCAGGAAATAGCCGAACATGTTGCGCGAGCCGGTGGCGTAGCGCTGGTTGTAGGGATCGAACAGCACCACGCCGCCATAGCCGGCCTCGCGCATCCAGGCGCGCAGCCTGGCCAGCCGGCCCTTGCGCAGCGCGTCGGCGTCGATGAAGGACGGCTCGGTGTCCGACAGCCACATGCCGCCGGCCGGGTCCGCCGCCGCCGGATGGCGCATGCGGTCCTTGAAGTCGACATCCTCGGTGCTGTCGGGGTCAAAAACGACGATGCTCATGAGTGCCTCCTGGAAGCGGGGAAGATGGGCCATGCATCGCGCGGAGGCTGTGCGGAATCCCGCAAGCGTTGTGCCAGACGCCGCTTGAAGTCTTTCCGTAGCGCTCTACGGCGCCCCCCTCTGTCCTGCCGGACATCTCCCCCACAAGGAGGGAGATTGGCGGCTTCGGCGTTCCGCTCATTCTTGCAACGTTGGCAATTGGCGAAATCAGCGGTGAGAGCCGATCTCCCCCCAAGTGGGGGAGATGGCCGGCAGGCCAGAGGGGGGCGCTGTCCCGCCGTCGTTGCGCCGCGTCAGCGCGCAGTCCCTAATGCCGCCGCATCAGCTTCGGCGCATGCCCATGCTCTTCCCGAAACGCCCGGGCGAAACTCGACATCGAAGCAAAACCGCAGGCGAGCGCCACGTCGCGCACCATCAGCTTGGAGTGCGCCAAGAGGTCGGCGGCGCGCTTCAGCCGCAGGCGGCGATAATAGCCGTTGGGCGAGATGCTGAGTTCGGAGCGGAAATTGCGTTCGAGCTTATCGGAGGAGACACCAAGCCGCCCCGCCAGTTCCGCCATGCCGAGCCGCTCTTCGACCGCATCCTCCATGATGGCGATGGCCGACAGCACCAGTTCGTTCTGCACGCCGGTGCGCAAGCGCAGCGGCATCAGCTTGCGGTCGACGCTGGAGCGCAGCGGGCTGTGCACGAACCATTCGGCGACGCCGGCCGCGAGTTCGGCGCCATAGTCGTTGGTGATGATTTCCAGCATCATGTCGAGACTGCCAACGCCGCCGGCCGAAGTGAAGCGCTTGCGGTCGATGACATAGAGATCGCGCCTCAGCTCGATATCCGGAAACGCTTCGGTGAAAGCCGCCTGGCTGGTCCAGTGCAAGGTGCAGGCATGGCCGTCGAGCAGGCCCGCGCGGGCGAGGAAGAACGCCGCGTCAGCCACCGCACCGATATGGGCGCCGCCGCGCAGGTTCTTGCGGATCCAGCTCACGGCATCGTGCGCGACGAGATGATCGGCATCGCCGCCCGAGCAGACGACGATGCGATCGACCTTCGGCGCGTCATGGGCGGCAAAGCCGGGCTGGATGACGACGCCGTTCGAGGCCTCCACCGGACCTTCGGTGGCACCGACGATGATCCAGCGATAGCAGTCCCGCTTCGCCAGCACATTCGCCGCACGCAACGGCTCGATCACCGAACTGAACGCCATCATCGGAAAGCCGGGGAAGACCAGGATGGCGAAGGTGAGCGGGGTGTCGCTTGCCGTTGGTTGGTTGCGTTGTCGGTTGTTCATAGGGAGACTACCATCTCGCCAGATGGCGCCAAGGTCAACGGAGCAGCGTAAGCGCCGATCTTTGGTGATCCTTCACGCCCCCCTCTGTCCTGCCGGACATCTCGCCCACAAGGAGGGAGATCGGCAGCGTCGCCGTCCCGCCCGTGTTTCAGCGTTGGAGGTTGGCGAAAGCGCAAGATGACGGCCAATCTCCCCCCTCGTGGGGGAGATGCCCGGTAGGGCAGAGGGGGGCGCTGTCCCGCCCACGTCTCGCTATCGGGCTCAACTCGCCAACGCCTGATCCAGATCCGCGATCAGATCGTCGCCATCCTCGATCCCCGCCGACAAGCGCACCAGCGAATCGGAAATCCCGATCTCGGCGCGTTTTTTCGCCGGGATCGAGCCGTGCGTCATCAGCGCCGGGTGCTCGATCAGGCTTTCGACGCCGCCGAGGCTTTCGGCCAGCGTGAACAGTTGCGTGTGCTCGAGGAAGCGTTTGGTGCCGGCGAGGTCGCGGTCGAGCTCGACGGTGATCATACCGCCGAAGGCGTGCATCTGCCGCCTGGCGATGGCGTGCTGCGGGTGGCTGGGCAGGCCGGGATAGATGACACGGCGGATGTCGGGGCGGCTTTCCAGCCAGTGCGCGATCTTCTGGCCGTTCGACGAATGACGTTCCATCCTCAGCGCCAGCGTCTTCAGTCCGCGCAGCGCCAGGAAACTGTCGAACGGCCCTGAAATGGCGCCGATGGCGTTCTGCAGGAATTTCAACCGGTCGGCGAGATCCTTGTTGTCGCCGACCACGGCGACGCCGCCGACCATGTCGGAATGGCCGTTGAGGTATTTCGTCGTCGAGTGGACCACGATGTCGATACCGAGCTCTAGCGGCCGCTGCAGATAGGGGCTGCAGAAGGTGTTGTCGGCGACTGAGAGCACGCCTTTGCGCCTGGCCAGTGCTGCGACACCTTCGAGGTCGACGACACGCAGCAGCGGATTGGTCGGCGTCTCGACCCAGAGCATTTTGGTTTCCGGGCGGATCGCCGCCTCAACCGCGGCAAGATCGGTGAAGTCGACGAAGTCGACCTGCAAATTGGCCGAGCGCTTGCGCACCCGTTCCAGCAGCCGGAACGTCCCGCCATAGATGTCGTCGGTGGCGACGATATGCGCGCCTGAATCGAGCAGTTCGAAAATGGTTGCGATCGCCGCCAGCCCCGAAGCGAAGGCGAAGGCGGCTGCGCCGCTTTCGAGGTCGGCCACCGCGCGCTCGAAGGCGAAGCGGGTCGGGTTCTGGCTGCGGGCATATTCAAAACCCTTGTGCACGCCCGGGCTCTGCTGACCGTAAGTCGAGGTGGCATAGATCGGTACCATCACCGCGCCCGTCGTCGGGTCGTGGCTCTGGCCGCCATGGATGGTGCGCGTCGAGAAGGCGAGGCGGTTTTTGCCCGATACGGTGGCTTTGGGGGTCATCGGGCGCGCCTCAGATGGTTGATCAGGTCGATGCGGGTTATCAGGCCGATGAACTCGTCGCCATCGAAGACGATGGCGACCTCGTTGCGGTCGAACACCGGCAGCAGCGCATCCAGCGTCTGGCCGGCCTGCAGCGTGTGCAGGGAAGAGGTCATGGCCGTACTGACCGGGGCCTTGAAGCGATCCCAGCGGCTGTCATAGGGGCCTTCGACCTTGGCGAGGATATCGCTTTCGTCGATGATGCCGACGAGCTTGCCCTCGTCCAGCACCGGCAGTTGCGAGACATCCGAGCGGCGCATGCGGCCATAGGCGTTGAGCAGGCTTTCGTCGGGGCCGACGGACACGACATCGCCGGTGCGGAGCGTGCGCATGACCAGGTCGCGCAGATCGCCATGCTGCTCCTGCTCGGCAAGGCCCTGCTCGACCAGCCAGAAATCGTCGAAGACTTTCGACAGGTACTTGTTGCCGCTGTCGCAGACGAAGGTAACGACGCGCTTCGGCACAGTCTGCTCGCGGCAATAGCGAAGCGCTGCCGAAAGCAGCGTACCGGAGGACGAGCCGGCGAGGATGCCTTCCTTCGAAAGCAGGTCGCGCACCGCAAGCATGCTCTGCTTGTCGGGGATGGAATAGGCCTTCCTGACCAGCGACAGATCGGCATTGGGCGGCACGAAATCCTCGCCGATGCCTTCGACGGTCCAGCTTCCGGCCTCGACCATCTTGCCGGTCTTGATCAGCGGCGCCAGCACCGAGCCGACCGGATCGGCGAGAATCATCTCAGTCTTCGGCGAGACTTTCGCGAAATAGCGGCCGAGCCCGGTCAGCGTGCCGCCGGAGCCGACGCCGACGACCACCGCATCGACATCGCCTCCGAGCTGTTGAAAGATTTCCGGCCCGGTCGTGGTTTCGTGGGCCAGCGGATTGGCCGGGTTGGCAAACTGGTTGGCGTAGAAGGCGCCGGGCAGCTCGGCGGCGATCTTTTCGGCCATGTCCTGATAATATTCGGCATGTCCCTTACCGACGTCGGAACGCGTCATGCGCACTTCAGCGCCGAGCGCCCGCAGATGCTGGATCTTTTCGCGCGACATCTTGTCGGGCACGACCAGGATGATGCGGTAGCCTTTGGGGATGCCGACCTGGGCGAGACCAAGACCGGTATTGCCGGCGGTCGCCTCGACGATGGTGCCGCCGGGCTTCAGTTTGCCCTGTTTTTCGGCGGCGGCAATCATCGACAGCGCGATGCGGTCCTTGATCGAGCCGCCGGGATTCTGGCTTTCGAGCTTGATGAACAGCCGGCACTTGCCGATGTCGAATTTGGTCAGCTCGACGACCGGCGTCTGCCCGATCAGGTCGAGAACCGAGGCATAGGGCGGGCGCAGGCGGGACGATGCATCGTCCGGTGCCACGATCTTGTGCTTGCTCATGTCAGATGCTCCGTTGCCAGAATGAGCAACCGCCCTGGAAGACGGCAACCTACCGTCTTTTCCAGCCGTTTGCAGTTGGAAAGAAGATAGATCGTGCCAATCCGGCCGCCAGCAGGGGAATGGAATTTCGCGACAGCTTCGCCGGCCTCCACGCAGGGCAAGATTTTCAGAACCTGCTAGGGGTTCAGGCGATCGCGGCCTGGGCTTCGATCTCGATCAGAAAATCCGGATTGCCGAGGCCGGCGACGCGCAGCACCTTGATGATCGGCGGCGCGCCACGGTTTGCCCAGAAGGCCATCCAGGCGCCGAAGGCCGGCCCTATGTTCAGGTCGCCGGCGATATAGACCGAGAGGCTGACGAGGTCTTCAGGCTTTGCCCCACCGGCTTCGAGCACCTTTGCCAGGTTGGAGAGCGCCTGAGTGGTCTGCGCAGCGAGATCGTCCCTGGCGACGATCCGGCCTTGCGCGTCGACACCATTCTGGCCGCCGACCAGCACGATGCGCGCAGATGCCGGCACAGACACGCCTTGCGAATAGGCCGGATTGCTGTGCATGCCCTCTGGATTCAGCCTTTTGATGGTCACCGCACTTTTCCTCCTCAACGAAGACTATCCCGCGCCCGGCCGCACGTAGGATCGCGCGGCACAGGACGGCAATCGTGCGGCCGTTTCAACGCACCATCTCGTTCGTTGCGGCCGCCGATTCCGCTATGCTACCCGGCGCTGGGTGAACAGCAATGCAAGGAACGGCCGATGAAGATTCTTGCCTATGACAATTTCAGGCCCGGCGTCACGCTCGACGACCTACGGCCTTATCTGCGCGACGAAGTGTCGAACGTCTGGCGGCTCTGGAAGGCGGGGATTGTGCGCGAGAATTATGCGCGCGGCGATATTGGCGGCGTCATCATCGTCTTCGAGCTCGACAGCGTCGAGGAAGCGCGGCGCTACACCGAGGACTTTCCGCTGTCCAAGGCCGGGCTGCTGGAATGGCACTTCATCGCCTTCGACGCGCCATTGCCGCTGGAATTCCTGTTCGACCCGACCGTCGATATCGCCAAGCCGTGGGACCGGACGGCGGCATGATCCGGTCGAGCGACGGGGTTGAAATCCCGACCAACCTGGCTGAGTGGTGCGATCCGCGCCGCACGGCGTTGGTGGTCTACGACATGCAGGTCGGCATCTGCCGCCAGGTGGCCGGCGCCGCCACCATCGTCGAGCGCACCGGCACGGTGCTGGAAGCGGCGCGCGTGGCCGGAATGCGGGTGGCGTTCACGCGCCATCTGTCGCTGCCGCGCAAATGGACGGGCGCGACGCAGCTGCGCACCGCCATGGCCTGGCAGCGGCGCGACAGCCCCGACACGGTTGAGCCGTGGTTCCCGCGCGACGCCGAAGCGACGCGGATCGTGCCCGAGCTGGAACCCCGCGATGACGAGGCGGTGTTCGACAAGCTCACGATGTCGGCCTTCGATTCCACCGCGCTCGGCTTTGCCTTGCGCGATTGCGGCGTGCGCGCGGTAGCGCTCGCTGGCATCGCCATGGAGGTCGGCATCGAGCCGACCGTTCGCCAGGCGACCGACAATGGCTTTGTCGCCGTGGTAATCGAGGACGCCTGCGGCTTCGGCAACCGCGAAGCGCGCGATCGCTCGATGGCGACGCTACGCTTCCTCGGCGAAGCCGTCGTCACCGATGTCGCAAGCTTCTGCAGCGCGCTGGCCGGCGCGGGTTGAGGGCAGTCGGCTTCCCGGCGCGACCCACCATTTCACGGGAACGCCGAACCGCTCTATGCCTTTGTTTTCAGGCAATTGCAGATGGAAAAACCGCGCTTTTCCCGGAATTGATCTAGGTGATGGCTGCGCTATCGGTGCGAAAACGCACACCCTCGGCGCGGCCATGCACGCTGCCCCAGTCGTAGAGCGCCTGGAGCGCGGCGGCGAGATCTTCACCGCGCCCGGTCAAGGCGTAGCGCCCCTTGCCGTCGGGCGACGTCTCGAGCGTGACGAAGCCGATCTCGACAAGCTCGGCCAGGCGCCGCGTCAGCATCTTGTCCGAGAGCGAAGGGATCAGCCGGCGCAATTCGGAATAGCGCATCGGCTGTTCCTTGATGCGCGCCAGGATCACCGTCTTCCATTTGCCGCCGAGCGCGTCGAGCGCGAACTCGACCGGGCAGCCGTAGAGTCTTCCGCGTTGCGTCATGCGCCCATCGTAGGCAAGGCACGGTGGCGACGGAAGCAGAATTTGCCCGGTCATCTGGCCAGGGTCGCGGCTCGCTTCCAGGCCGCCTACAAAATCCATGAAGGAGAACGAAGATGAGCGTACGCGACGCCAATCCGGTCAACGCGAAACAGCCGAAACGCGGTTATGCGGTCGAGGTCTTTTCACCCAACGGCGGCGGTGTTGCATCCGGAATTGCGTCAAGACAACTAGATCCTCATCCGAGCAATCGCTTGCTTAGCCGCGCACACTGCACGCGAATATCCGGAATGGCGTCGATCTCGAAGAATGTGCCGCGCGTCAGCGGTCCGACGGCGAGGATCTTGGCCGATACCGTGCCGTCGCCGGCGATGACCTCGCAATTCGCGGTCACGTCGAGGCCGAGGCGCAGCGGATCCGGCCTTGCCAGCCCACGGTCGACCAGCGACCGTACCACGCTGTTCGAGGTGGTCGAGATGTCCCTGGCGATGCCTGTGCAATCATAGATGCGCACGACGTCGAACCTTTCGAGCTGCTGCGTGTGACGCGACTGGACCTGGACGCTGAAGCCGTCGCCGGCGGCGATGTCAACGACGCGCCCGGCGACAAGGCGGATGCGGCCCGCTTGCACCGCCTCGGCAACGCGGGCGTAGACTTCAGGCGCCATGCGATGGCGGTGGATGTCCCACCACGCCTTGGTGTGTTCGACGAAGCGGCGCTTGGCCGAGGACGGCCAGTTCTGCCAGATCTTCTGGTTGAAGGGTCTCAGACCGTCGACCACGTCGCGCCAGTCGATGCCGGCCTTCTGGTTTTCCCGGATCAGGTCGCGGAACCAGCCGACGAAATAGGAAAGCTGGGTGCCGAGCGGAATGTCGGCGACGTCGAGCTTGATCGGATTGCCCTTGCGATGCGGCGAAGGCAGCAGGCCGCGCCGCGACACCGCGACGATCGCGCCGCGATGACCGCGCTGCTCGAGCGACAGGAAGGCATCGACCATGCTCAAGCCGGTGCCCAGCACCAGGACTGGGGCTTCGGGGTCGAGCTCGGTGTCGGCCTCCGAGCCCATCCTGATCGCGCGGCCCTGACCGGCGCCCGGCTCCTCGTCATGGCCTGTCGCCAGCACGGCAAGGTGCGCAACCACGCTGGTGCCGTTGGCCAGCGCCACTTCGACGCCTGACGCGGTCGGCGAGATCGACAGGCTCTCCTCGCGGATCAGGCGCAGGCGCCCGGTTTGCTGTTCGCGCGCCTCGATCTCGTCGAGCAGCTCCTTGAGGTAGCGGGCGTAGACGCTTCGCGGCGCGTAGACCGGCGCCTGCTCTGGCGTAGCCAGGCCGCGTCCAAGCAGCCAGCGGGAGAAATTGCCGGGATCGTCGGCATAGGCGCTCATGCCGGCCGCGCTGACATTCAGCACATGCGCCGACAGCAGCGTTGAATAGGCCATGCCTTGCCCGAAATGCGGGCGTTTTTCGATCAGACTGACGCGGAGATCTGGATTGGCCGACTTCAGCAGATGCGCGGCAAGCACGACGCCGCTGGCGCCGCCA
Source organism: Mesorhizobium sp. ISC25 (assembly GCF_042295465.1). Lineage (NCBI taxonomy): Bacteria > Pseudomonadati > Pseudomonadota > Alphaproteobacteria > Hyphomicrobiales > Phyllobacteriaceae > Mesorhizobium > Mesorhizobium sp. ISC25. Next base: position 4,438,736 of record NZ_CP135441.1, read on the forward strand.
CCGACAATGATGATGGAACTTAGCGTAGCGCGCCCGGTCATGCGCACACCAGCTGTCCTGGCGATCGCCGCCGGCTCAGGGGAGAGTGGTTCAGGCCTGGATTTTCAACGCCGCCGAAAGGTCCGCGTCGCCGGCGATATCGCGCATTTCGGCGAGGCTGCGCTGATCCAGCACCTCGGCGATGGCCTGCCGGACCTCCAGCATCAGGTGTCGGACTTGGCATGTCGCCTCGTTGCAATCTTCGCAGCGCTGATACTGCGTGCGGCTGGCGCAAGGAATGGGGGCAAGCGGCCCGTCGAGCACCCGCACGACGTGGCCGACCTTGATCTCGTCCGCTGGGCGCGCCAGCCGGTAGCCGCCGTCCTTGCCCTTGCGGCTCTGGACGAACCCGGCATTGCGCAATTCGCCAAGGATGGCATCGAGGAACTTCTTCGGAATATTGTTTCCTGTGGCGATGTCGTTGACGAATGCGAGCTGTCCAGCCGGCAGGCGCGCCAGATGGACGAGCGCCTTGAGGCCGTATTTACCTTTTTTCGTGAGCATAACCCGAACGTTTCTCTGTCATGCGATGGCGCATGGCCACCGGTTGCGAAACGCCTGGCGTGCCTCCCCGCCGCGTCCAAGCTGTCACTACAGATAAATTCTAGTGACATGATATACAAGCCGAGAAACGTTGATTTTGCTTCGTTTTCAAGCCGCAATGGCCATTTTGGCCGGGGCTTGTGCCCTCGGGGGCACAGAAGCCGCCGCCAATGGCACACCGCCAAACTGGCCGGCGACAGAAATGTCCCGACCGGCGAGAATGCCGACAGCAGCTTCTGCCCCTGAATTTGAAGGCCAAAGCATGCCGCGCGCGGCAACAAGGAGGGTGGCGTCGTTCATCGTCCTCTCCAATCTTCAATGTCGATAAGGATACTAGACTTAACGGCGAACACAGGGAACTTATTTCCAATTTCTTGGCTATCCACAGCATGGGTTTGCCGATGCAGGGGCGAAAACGGGAAATTCTTGTTGAGCGTGGGAACGTGAAAGAGGTTCTGGGGCACTGACGATGGTTCTTACCCAGGCCATCGCAGAAGCGTGCGAATGGGCAACCGCCATAGCCAGATGACTTTTTCTAACAAGACCGAATCGATTGGAACGATTTAACTCTACAAGAACGATAGAGTTAGGTGACTATGAAACGCAATCCGGTTTTTCTCGTTTCCAAGGAGCCTTTCATGTCCACCATTTCGCGACGTATCGTTCTCTTGTCCTCGGCGGCCTTGGCTGGTGCCGCCTTTCTCGGCCCAGCCGATGCGCAGGACCTCAAGATCACTATCGGCTACCAGACGGTCGTCGAACCCTCGAAGGTGCCGCAGGCCGACGGCGCCTATGAGAGCGCGACCAAGGCAGCAATCGACTGGCGGAAATTCGATTCCGGCGCCGACGTGATCGCCGCCATCGCTTCCGGTTCGGTCGACATCGGTTATGTCGGCTCGAGCCCGCTGGCGGCGGCGGCGAGCCGCGAGCTTCCAATCCAGACAATCTTCATTGTCGGGCTGATCGGCGAATCCGAGGCCCTTGTCGCCCGCAACGGCGCCGGCATCGAGAAAACTGCCGACCTTGCCGGCAAGAAGGTGGCGGTGCCCTTCGTTTCGACGACGCATTACAGCCTGCTTGCCGCGCTGAAGCATCAGGGTGTCGACCCGAAGTCGGTCGACATTCTCAATCTGCGGCCACCGGAGATCGCCGCGGCATGGGCGCGCGGCGACATCGACGCCGCCTATGTCTGGGATCCGGCACTCGGCCAGATCAAGACGACGGGCAAGGTCGTGCTGGATTCCTCGCAGGTCGCCGTCTGGGGTGCGCCGACCTTCGACGCCTGGATCGTGCGCACCGACTTCGCCGAAAGGAACCCGGAAGCGGTGCGCGACTTCGTCAAAGTAACGGGCGCTGCCTATGCCGACTTCCTGGCCAAGCCGGATCAATGGTCGGTGTCCTCGCCGCAAGCGGCCAAGATCGCCAGGATCACCGGGGCCAAGCTCGAAGACGTGCCGCAATTGCTGAGGGGCTATGTCTTCCCGACACTCGAGGAGCAAGCCTCGGACAAGTTCCTCGGTGGCGGCACGGTCAAGGCGGTCGAGGCGACATCGGCCTTCCTCAAGGAGCAGGGCAAGATTGACGCCGTGTTGCCGGATTATTCGAAATACGTGTCGGCGAAATATGTCGGCGAGGCGCTGGCCTCGAATTAGCGGCTCAATGCGCGCGTCCTCCCTTCCCTGAGCGCGCGATGCCTGCCCCGGAGCCGCTGACGAGGAACGGCTTCGGGGCAGGCAGGTTCAGAATATCGGCGACCCCACATGACGCATCTCGTGCTCGACCAAGTCTCGATTCACTATGACGGCCAGCCGGCGCCGGCCGTCGAACGCGTGTCGATTGACATCGCCAAGGACGACTTCGTTGTCCTGGTCGGCCGCTCCGGCTGCGGCAAGACCTCGCTGCTCAATGTCGCTGCGGGCCTGGTCCAGCCTGTGCGTGGACGCGCCACGATTGGCGGCAGGCCGATCACAGCGCCAGGCTCGGACCGCGCAGTCGTGTTCCAGAACGACGCGCTGTTTCCGTGGCTGACCGCGCGGGAAAATGTCGCCTTTGCTCTCAGGCTGCGCGGTGTCAGGGCCGCCGAACGGGCGCGGACTGCGGACAACCTTCTGGCGCTGGTGAAGCTCGACGGCGCCGGCGACAAGCGCATCTGGGAGCTTTCCGGCGGCATGCGCCAGCGGGTCGGCCTGGCCAGGGCGCTGGCGGCCGAGCCGCAATTCCTGCTGCTCGACGAACCGCTGGGCGCACTCGACGCGCTGACACGCGAACGCATGCAGACAACGCTGCTCGATCTGTGGACGGCAAGCCAGGTCGGCGTGCTGATGGTCACGCACGGCATCGACGAAGCGCTGGTTCTCGCCACCCGTATCATTGTGCTCGCTCCCGGCCCTGGCCGGGTGGTGCGGAGTTTCGAGGCCGGCTTCAGCCGGCGCTATGCAGCCGGCGAGGCCATTCGCAGCATCAAGGCCGATCCGGCCTTCGCCGCGGCGCGCGGCGAGCTGACCGATGCGATCTTCGAAGGGGAGGCAGCATGACCGTTACCTCCTATACCGAGCGGCCGCAGCGCTCCAAGGCCGACGACGGAGCCGACGCGCTGTCGGTGCCATGGTCGCGGTCGCGGCCGAGACGCAGCCGCGTTTCGGCCCGCATGGTCAGCGCGATCACCATTCTGATGGTGCTGGCGGCGTGGACGGCCTCAGCCCGCCTGCAATTGGTGTCGCCGGTTTTCCTACCGTCGCCTGTGGCAGTCTGGAACAAATTTGTCGTCGTCGCCCGTGACGGCTTTGTCGACGCGACGCTGCTCCAGCATATCGCCGCCAGTCTGTGGCGGGTGTTTGCAGCGCTGATCGCGGCCGTTTTCGTCGGCGTTCCCATCGGGCTGGCTATCGGCATCAGCACGATCGGGCGCGGCATCTTCGATCCGCTGCTCGAATTCCTGCGGCCGATCCCGCCGCTCGCCTATCTGCCGCTGATCATTATCTGGTTCGGCATTGGCGAGCCGTCCAAGATCCTGGTGATTGCCATTGCCATGCTGGCGCCGGTCGCGCTGTCGACGGCATCGGGTGTTCGCGGCGTCTCGCAGGAACGCATCAATGCAGCGCGCTCGCTTGGCGCCACGCAGCGCCAAGTGATCAGGCACGTTATCCTGCCCAGCGCGCTGCCCTCGATTCTTACCGGTCTGCGCATCGCGCTTGGCGCCGGTTGGTCGACGCTGGTTGCCGCCGAGCTGGTGGCAGCGACGCGCGGGCTCGGCTTCATGATCCAGTCCGCTGCCCAGTTCCTCGTCACCGACGTGGTGGTGATGGGTATACTGGTGATCGCGGCCATTGCCTTCGTGCTTGAATTCATCATCCGCAGGATCGAGCGGGTGCTCGTCCCGTGGGCAGGGCGGGAGTGACCAGACCGGAGACGTGACGATGCCCCATTTCACTGCTGTACTGTTTGCGCGTTTCGGCCATTGGCTCCGCCTGATCAAGGCCGGAGACAAACAGCCGCCTGACGGCGAACGCAAAACGCCGACGCCGATGCATCTGGACGCGGAGCGCAACCGCCTGCCGCCGCGCGACGAAAGTTTCTACTGGGGCTGGCAATACTGGTCGCGGTGACCGGCCGCCACGGGTCCGCTGTGCGCTGCTCTGGCGGGAGCCTGAGGATCGACGCCTGCTCAAACGCGCGAACGGTTCGCCCAGGCCAGGCCGCCCAAGCCGACCAGCACCGTCACGATGCCGACATAGAGCCATTGCGACTGGCCGGTCATGAAGCTGCCGCGGATGAAGCCGATGCCTTGCAACGTCCACAGCACGCCGATGGCGAGCACAATCAAGGCCAGCAGATTTTTGATCAATCTCATTGCCAAGACTCCTTTCCAAGTCGATCATCAGCCCGGCTCCGGCCGGAATGGAACAGCGAAAAGAAGCCGCTCGAATACACCAACTTCTACTTAGATGCTAACCTCTGATCCTGCGCAAGACATGTGGAGATCGGTGTAAACATCATCAAGGAAGCTGTGCCGCTCTGCGGGAAATCTCTGACAAATTGTTTCGCGTCGACTCCAAACGTGTAACATTGCCATGGAACCGACAGATCATTGCCGCATTTGCTGCCTCATTCGTCCCTAACCGCTGCGGGTCTGTCAACGGAGCCAGTCCCCAACACATGAACAAAAGCAACCGGACCGCGCTTGTCGCGGCCACGATCGCGGCTGGCCTGATGGTCGGCGCGTCCAGTGCCAACGCCGCCGCCCAATGCGGCCGTGCCTCTTGGTACGCATTGCACTCCAGAACCGCTTCCGGCGAACGCATGAACCCGTCGGCGCTGACCGCAGCGCATCGCAGCCTGCCGTTCGGCACCAAGCTGAAGGTGACCAACCGCAACAATGGCCGCAGCGTCGTCGTGCGTATCAACGACCGCGGCCCGTTTATCAGGGGCCGGATGCTCGATCTGTCGAAGGGCGCCGCCAGCCAGCTCGGCTTCATCAGCTCGGGCCATACCGCTGTCTGCATGGCGCGGGTCTAACTGCTCGGCGCGTCGCCGCGGCCGGACACCTCGTCCAACGATCGTCCCGATAGCCTTCGCAGGTGCACATTGAGCCGGCTGTTGCCGTTCCAGGCGGATTCTCAACGCCTTGGACGAAAGAACGAGCATAAATCACGCAAGTTGACGTATTGCATCGCAGCAGATTGTTGCTAACTTCCCCGCAAGGCATTCAAGGCTCGGCGCTGCTCGTCGGCCCTTCGATCGCAGTCGGCAGCGGGGTTCTCGATGTTCTACCAGCTCTACGAACTGAACCACGCCGCCTTGCAGCCGGCGCGCCTCTATGCCGATGCGGTGCGCCTGTTCTACTCCAATCCGCTCAATCCGGTCTCACACACGTCCTGGGGCCGCTCGGTTGCGGCAACGGCCGAACTGTTCGAGCGCACGACGCGCCGCTACGGCAAGCCGCAATTCGGCCTGACCAAGACCGTGGTCGACTGGAAAAACGTCGAGGTCAGCGAACGCACCGTCTGGTCGCGGCCATTCTGCAACCTGGTTCGTTTCGAGCGCGCAGTTCCGGCCGGGCGCCGGCCGGATCCGAAGCTGTTGATTGTCGCGCCGATGTCGGGCCACTACGCGACGCTGTTGCGCGGCACGGTGGAGGCGATGCTGCCCTATGCCGACGTGCATATCACCGACTGGGTCGACGCCCGCATGGTGCCGCTGGCCGACGGCAGCTTCGATCTTGACGACTATATCGACTACATCGTCGACATGCTGCATGCGCTGGGCCCCGACACCCATGTGATGGCGGTGTGCCAGCCTTCGGTACCGGTGCTGGCAGCGGTGGCACTGATGGAAGCCAAGGGTGATCCGTTCGTGCCCTCGACGATGACGCTGATGGGCGGCCCGATCGACACCCGCCGCAGCCCGACGGCGGTCAATCTGCTGGCCCAGGAAAAGGGCATCGACTGGTTCCGCGACAACGTCATCATGCGCGCGCCCTGGCCGGTGCCGGGCTTCGGCCGCGAGGTCTATCCCGGCTTCCTGCAGCTTTCGGGGTTCATGAGCATGAACCTCGACCGCCACATCATCGCCCACAAGGACTTCTTCATGCACCTGGTGAAGCATGACGGCGACAATGCCGAGAAGCACCGCGAGTTCTACGACGAATATCTGGCGGTGATGGATCTGACGGCGGAATTCTACCTGCAGACCGTCGACACCGTGTTTGTCCGCCAGGCCTTGCCCAATGGCACGATGACGCATCGCGGCGTGGCGGTCGACCCTTCGGCGATCCGCAATGTCGCCCTGTTCACGGTCGAGGGCGAGAACGACGATATCTCCGGCCTCGGCCAGACCAAGGCCGCGCACGATCTTTGCATCAATATCCCGGCCGACAGGCACGCCCATTACATGCAGCCGGCGGTCGGCCACTATGGTGTGTTCAACGGCTCGCGCTTCCGCTCCGAAATCGTGCCGCGCATCGTCGATTTCATTACCAGCTACGGCCGTCAGAACCGGGTTGCGGTGAAGCCCAAGCTGGTCAGGACCGGCAAGAAATAGGCGACCAGCGATGATGCCCGTCAATCCGCATCAGGTCTGTCAATGCCAAAATCATCGGTTCGCGGGGCCGTGCGGCCGGTCGACCTGTTGCACAATAGTCGCGTTGGCGCCACGCGGGTAACCATCCCGCAAAAATCAATCCATCCTCATAATTGACACGGACTGTAAATACCCCTTAACGTTTCGTTAATAACAAGGGACAAGCGGGGACAATGATTTCCTCACCAATGGCGAGAACGCTGCGCCTGTGCGCGCTGGCTGGACTTACTGTGGCGGCAGGTTGGGCCAGTTCGGCCTCGGCAGCCAGCCCGATGATAACAGGTGGCCCGACCTCGCAGCCGATCGGCCATTATGATTTCTGCAAGGGCTACGCGTCCGAATGCTCGATCCGCCCGAAGGATCTGTCGCCCGCCAGCCTGACCGGCTCGCTGTGGCGCAAGCTGCTCAGCGTCACGACAAAGGTCAACGCCGCCGTCAAGCCGGAGAGCGACTTCGACATCTACGGCAAGGACGAGGTCTGGGCCTATCCCGACAAGGGCGTTGGCGATTGCGAGGACTATGTCCTGGAAAAGCGCCGTGAGCTGAACCGGCTGGGCGTCTCGTTTGCCGACCTGCTGATGACCGTCGTCCGCAAGCCGGATGGCGAAGGCCACGCCGTGTTGACGGTGCGCACCGACAAGGGCGACTACATCCTCGACAATCTGACGGACCAGGTCCGTTCCTGGGACCAGACGGGCTATCGTTTCCTCAAGCGGCAGGCGATCGACAATACCGGCCGCTGGGTCTCGATCCGCGGCGGCCAGCAGGTTCTGGTCGGCTCGGTCCAGTAACAAAGCAACTCATTTCGGCCGGTTCAGCGCGGCGCGGAGCGACGCAATGATGCGGCGAAGCTCGGCTTCGTCGAGCTTTTCGATGTTGTCAGCCAGGAGATTGGCAAGCTCGGTCGCCGCCGGGCTAAGGCCCGACGTGTCGAGCTTGACACGCGGATGCGAGGTTTCGGCCAATCGCGCCAGTTCCTCGGCGTCGTCCCAAATGATGTTGAAATAGCCGATGATCTTCTGGATCAGCGTCCAGCTCGGCGCACCGCGGCGGCCGTGCTCCAGCGCCGAGAGATAGGCTGCGCTGACGCCGATCGCCTTGGCCATGTCTTTCTGGCTGACGCCGCGCTCGCTTCGCAGCACCCTGAGCCTTTCGCCGAACGGGGTCACAAGCACATCCTCATGGGCACATCCTCATGAGCGCGCACGCCGCAAGCGGACGTAGAGCGCGCCCGAGCCGCCATGGTTGCGGGCGGCATGGTCGTGGCTGGAGACGAGGGGCCGGAAGGCGGGTGTCGACAGCCATGACGGCACGGCGCGCCGCAAGACGCCATCGCCGCCCGACGAGGAACCCTTGCCGGTGATCACCAGGACATAGCGGATGCCGCCGGCATGCGCCCGGCGCAGGAAGGAAAACAGCAGCGAATAGGCTTCGTCCTGGGTCAGGCCATGCAGGTCGACACGGCCCTCGATCGGCAGCCGGCCCTTCGACAGCTTGTCCAGCGTCGGTTCGTCGAGTGCGTGGGAAACATGCTGCGCCTTCGGCTTTGCGGCCGTGGCAGGATTGCCCGCGACCTGTGCCGGCGGCGGCTGCCTGGTTTGGTCGATCTCCGGCCCAATGTCAGGAATGTCGACGGCGATTTTGCCCTTCAGCGGCTTTGCCGTGCGCGCCACCAGGTTCCACAGCACCCGGTCGTCCTCGCTCAGCCTGTCGATGCGCCGGGTCATCGGCCTGCTCCTGAAACGAGCGACCGGGGGATCAGCGCATAAAAATCGGCGGCGTTGCGGATAACGCCGGCGATCTCGCCGGCCGCATTGCCCGACCCGGCAAACAGATCGCCGCGGGCCGGCCCGGTGATCGCCGAGCCGGTGTCCTGCGCGATCATCAGCCGCCGGAACGGTTTTCCGTCGAAGGCGGTCAGCGGCGGCGCATCGATATGGAAGGGCGTGCCGAATGTGTGCAGCAGCCGGTCGACGGCGATCGAGCGGCCGGGTGTCAGCGGTACCTTGGCGGCAGCGATCGGGCCGAGCTCTGGGTCGTCGACGCCCATCTCGCGGAAGAAGATATAGGAGCGGTTGCGCCAAAGGATCTCGTCGACGCGCTCCGGATGCGCCTTGAACCAGGCACGGATCGACTGCATCGTCACTTTCTCGAGCGGGATCTCGCCTTCGTCGCTCAGGATCGTGCCCGGTCCGGTAAAGCGCTGGCCGGATTTGGCGGCGTAGGTGATGCGGCGAAGCCTGCCGTCGGTCATGTTGAGCCGTGCCGCGCCCTGCACGTGGATGAAGAAGGCGTCGACCTTGTCGGCGAGCCAGGCGATTTCCAGCCCTTTTCCGGCAAGCGCGCCGCGTTCGATCTCGCCGCGGTCGAAATATTCGACCGGGCCGTTCGGCGCCGCACGAGCGAAGGCGAGATAAGGATCCAAGCCGAAAGGACGATTGCCGTCGTCGACGTCGACAAGGTCGGCCGGGCGCGACAGCAACGGCACCGAAAATCGTTGCGTGCGCACCTGCGAGGCTTCGACCTCCGGTTCATAAAAGCCGGTTACCAGGCCGGGACCACCATCTTCGGCATCGATACGGGCCGGAACGAAATGGCGCTCGAAAAAGCTTCGGGCCTCCAACCGATTCGCCGGCGAAACGGTACGCGCTTCGGCATAGGCATCGGCAAAGCCATTGTAATCGACGCCGAGCGCGCCGGAGCGGTAGGGTTTGGTCAGGATATGAAAGGCCGAGCGGCGAAAGGCGTCAAAGGCAGGGAGATGGTCGTCCTCGCCCCAGCCCGGCAATTCGCCAAAGGATTTTTTGCTGAAGGCTCTAGAAAGCGACACGACAGCCCCCGCCGCCGTCCAGTTCAGTCTTCTTCTTCGGTGGCGACGAGCTTCCAGTTCGGATCGCGCGAGCGCGCGTCGCGGGCGAAGGTCCAGACGTCCTTGACCTCGGCGACGGTCTCCGGATCGCCGTCGATGACAGCGCCGGCCTTGTCGCGGGTCGCCGAAATCAGCTCGCTGACGATGCGCAGCGTGATATGCGCCTCGCTGCCCTTCATTTCGGCCGAAACGATGTCGGCCTTGTCGATGCCGACGAAGGAGGACTGGATCTTCTCGGCTTTCGCCTCACGGTCGCCGATGGCCGCGACGAAGCCGTCATAGACCTCGCGCGACAAAAGGTTCTTCAAGGTTTTGCGGTCGCCATCGGCGTAGGCCATGACGATCATCTCATAAGCCATCTTGGCGCCGTCGACGAAGGTCTTCGGGTCGAAGGTCGGATCATTGTCCTTGATCGCCCGCAGGCCCCGGTTGAGATCGGTGTCGGGCTTGGCAAAGGCATCGATCGCCACATAGGTGTCGGCCGCCGGCTCTCCCGCCAGCCGCTTGCGCGGCAGCGAAACCACGTTCTCGGGTTTCTGGGCGGCATCCTTGTCGTTTTTGCGCGCTGCCGTATATGGATCGAAGGGCGGGCGTTCGTTGCCCGTGCGTCGGCCAAGCACGTTGCGCAGCTGGAAGAAGATCACCACCGCCGCAATCAGAAAGAAAATCGTGCCGAAGTCGAAAAAGCCCATATCTTGCGCCAATCAATCCCTGCTTTGGCCGGACCAGCGGCCAAGCAAGGGCCGCGATCACATAGCGTTCGGTATCCAAAGCATATAGAACGCATGCCGCAATCATTCAAATCAAAGGCAGCCATACCTATCTAACAGCTTTGGTGCCAGCGGCGATTGCTCGCCGGCCGGCAAAACATCGAAACGATCGGTCAAGATTTGCGTATTTCGCTGCTTCCCCTGTTTGTTCTCGCGCTTCCGCTGCTGGAGATAGCCGGTTTCGTCATTGTCGGCCGCCAGATCGGCGCGCTGGCGACGGTTGGGCTGGTGCTGGCCTCGAGCATAGCCGGCGCCTTGCTCCTTCGACACCAGGGTTTTGGCGTCATGGCCAGGGTGCGTGCCGAAATGGACGCCGGGCGTGATCCGAGCACCCAGCTTGCGCATGGCGCCATGATCGTGCTGGCCGCGATCCTTTTGATCATCCCCGGCTTCATCTCGGATATTTTCGGCATTCTGCTGTTCCTGCCGCCAGTGCGCGATCTTGCCTGGCGGATGCTGAAAGGCCGCATCGTGCTGGCAACCGATTTCGGCGGTGGTTTGCGGGCAAGGCAACGCGGCAAGACCATCGATCTCGATGACGGCGACTATTCGCGCGCCGACGATCATACGCGCGGACCGGATTCTCCCTGGCGCCGCCTCAAGGACGAGTAGCCGCAAGGCAACCGGCGTCTTTTGCAAACTTGTCTTGTCGTGCCGGCCATGATAGCGAACGCCCGAATTTCAATCCGGTCAGCAACGCTGCCCAGGCAAAAGGACCACAGCTTATGGCCAGCAACGACGACGCGCCGACCGGCGCAGCCAACGGTAATGGAAATGCGGCGCAGCCTTCGCTCAACGTGCTTGCGCAATATGTGAAGGACCTTTCCTTCGAAAGCCCCGGCGCACCGAACTCGTTGCGCGGCCGCGACAAGGCCCCCGGCATCGCCATCAATGTCAACGTCAACGCCAACCCGCTTTCGGACAAGCAGTTCGACGTCAATTTGACGCTGAACGCAAAAGCGTCGTTCGACCAGGAAGTGCTGTTCAACGTCGAGCTGGTCTATGGCGGCGTCTTCGCCATCAGCGGCTTCCCGCAGGAGCACATGCTGCCGATCCTGTTCATCGAATGCCCGCGGCTGCTGTTCCCGTTCGCCCGGCAGATCATTGCCGAGGCAACACGCAATGGCGGCTTCCCGCCGCTGATGCTCGACCCGATCGATTTCGCGCAGATGTTCCAGCAGAAGCTGGCCGAGGACCAGGCTGCCGCCGCCAAGGTCAAGGTGAGCTGAACCTGCTGTTGTGAAGTTCTGGAAAACCCGGCCTCGCGCCGGGTTTTTTGTTTGAGACGCCGGCGGGGCAGCGCCCCCTCTGTCCTGCCGGACATCTCCCCCTCTTGGGGGGAGATCGGCAGCTTCAGCGCTCCGTATATTCCTGCAACGTTGGTAATTGGCGAAAGCCGGTGTGAAATCCAATCTCCCCCCAAGAGGGGGAGATGTCCAGCAGGACAGAGGGGGGCGCGAACGAACGCTACCGTCAAAATCACTATGCGGCGGAACTCGCTTCCGGGGGGACGCGCAACCAAAGCGCTTTTTCGCCGAGGCTGCCAACCATGCTTGCGTGTGCTGTGCGCTCGGCATCGGTCAGGCGCGGGGGCAAGGCGATCGGCCGCACACCGATCGAAATGTCGATGTCGTCGACATTCTGCCTCCCGCCCGCCGGAGTCAGGATGCTGTCGAGGATAAGGCTGGCCTGCTTGCCGCCGATAAGCTCGATATAGACCTCGGCCAGCAATTCCGAATCGAGCAGCGCGCCGTGCTTGGTGCGGCGGCCGTTGTCGATGCCGTAGCGGCGGCAGAGCGCGTCGAGCGAATTGGGGCCGATCGGATGCTTGCGGCGCGCCAGCGCCAGCGTGTCGACGATCCGTCCCGGATCGATGGCCGGATGACCAAGCCGGCCGAATTCGAGATTGAGGAAGCCGATGTCGAAGCCGGCATTGTGCGCGACCAGCTTGGCGCCGTCGATGAAGGCCAGAAACTCCTCGGCGATCTCCATGAAAGTCGGCTTGCCCTGAAGATCGGCGGCGCTGATGCCGTGCACGGCCTGCGCCTCGTGATGGATCTGGCGGCCTTGCGGGTTGATGTATTTGTGGAAGGTTCGGCCGGTCGGGAAGCGGTTGACCAACTCGACGCCGCCAAGCTCGATGACGCGGTCCTCGCGCGTGTCGAGGCCGGTGGTTTCCGTATCGAAGATGATCTCACGCATCGAATCAGTCCACTGGTTCCGGCATCATTCTAGCCGAATCACGCCCGGAACAAAATGGCAACAAGTAATGTGGCCTGCAAGCGTCTTAACCAGGCTTGGCTGCCTTATCCACGACTAGTTCGGCGATGATAGCCTTGACGGCCGCGCGAGCGGCGTCAAAGCCCTGGCCGGTGTCGATGACGAAGTCGGCGCGCCGGCGCTTTTCGGCGTCGGGAACCTGCCTGGCCAGGATCGACGCCAGTTTCTCCTTGTTCATGCCCGGGCGCGCCAGCACGCGGGCGCGCTGGACTTCAGGCGGCGCGGTGACGACCACGACCTTGTCGACGCGATCGCGGCCGCCGGTCTCGAACAGCAGCGGTATATCGAGCACGGCAAGCGGCGCGCCGGCGGCACGATTTTCAGCCAGGAACGCATCGGCGTCGGCTCGGACCAGCGGATGGATGATCGCTTCCAGCCGTTTCAGCGCGGCGGTGTCGCCGAGCACCCGCTCGGCAAGTGCCGCGCGGTCGACCGCACCGGATCTGGTGGTCCCGGGAAAGGCCGCCTCGACCAAGGGCGCGGCCTTGCCGGCATAAAGCCGATGCACCGCCTCGTCGGAATCATGGACCGGCACGCCGGCTTCGGCAAACATCTTGGCCGTGGTCGACTTGCCCATCCCGATCGATCCGGTAAGGCCGAGCACGATCATTTTATCGCACCGATATCGGCAATGATCATTTGCCGCAGTTCGGCGGTGACTTCTGGCCTGATGCCGAACCAGCGCTCGAAACCGGGCACCGCCTGGTGCAGCAGCATGCCGAGCCCATCGACGGTTCTCAGGCCGCGCGCCTTGGCCGCGGCAAGCAGCGGCGTCTCCAGCGGCACGTAAACGATGTCGGTGACGATGGCGCGGTCCGGCAGTCTGCCCGGATCGGCGGACAGGCCTTCATTGCCATGCATGCCGAGCGCTGACGTGTTGACCAGCAGGCCGGCATCCTCGAGCAATTCGCCGGTCGCCGCGATGTTGTGGGCGGAGACGCCTCCACCGAAGCGGTCGCGCAGTTCCTGCGCCCTCGCAAGCGTCCGGTTTACGATGCGGATGTCGCTGACGCCGCGCTGCTTCAGCGCATGGATGACCGCGCGAGCGGCGCCGCCGGCACCGAGCACCACGGCGGGGCCGTTGGCCGCCCAGCCCGGTGCATACTCGTCCAGATTGGCGGCAAAGCCATGGGCATCGGTATTGCCGCCGCACAATTCGCCATCCTCGAACCACAGTGTGTTGACCGCACCGATCTGTTCGGCGTCGGCGTCGCGCCGCTTGGCCAAAGCGAAGGCGGCTTCCTTGTGCGGGATGGTGACGTTGCCGCCGCGATAGTCTTGTGCCTGCAGCGTTCGCAGGAATTCCGCAAACGCTTCCGGTGCAACGTCGATGGCCTGATAGAGGCCGTCGATGCCGTATTTCGCCAGCCAGTAGCCGTGGATCTTCGGGGATCTGGAATGCGCGATCGGGTGGCCGGTGACGAAGGCTTTTTTCGCGGCCTCAGCCATCGATCGCCCCGAGCTCGCGCAGCTTGGCCAGCACCGGCAAAAGCGGCAGGCCGACAATGGTAAAATAGTCGCCTTCGATTTTTTCGAACAGCTGGATGCCCTCGCCTTCGATCTGGTAGGCGCCGACGCTGGACAACGCCTTGGCGCCGACGCGCGCCAGATGGCGGCCGATGAAGGCCGGATCGAGCTTGCGCATGGTCAGGTTGGCGATGCCAACATGCCGCCACAGAACCTGGCCGTCACGGGCCAGCACGACGGCGCTGTTGAGCTGATGCGTCTTGCCCGACAGCGCCAGCAGATGACGGCGCGCACCTTCCATGTCGGCCGGCTTGTGGAATAGTTGGTCGCTGAGCGACAGCGTCTGGTCGCAGCCGAGCACCAGGGCGCCGGGCTTGCGCTCGCTGACCTCGGTGGCCTTGGCTTCGGCAAGCACCAGGGCGACATCCTCCGGCGACACGCCACTATTTTGCAGCGGCGCCTCGAGCGCGCGTTCGTCGACGGAAGCCGGAACCGCTTCGACCGTAACGCCGGCATTGACGAGCAGCGCCTTGCGGAACGGACTGCCCGAGGCAAGGATGATTTTTTCGGCCATTTTTTTCGCCCGTTTCCTGGCGCTCGCTAGGGTGTGTCGAGATTCAGGTCAGGCCGAGTCGAGAATGGTGGGTTCCGAGAACCGGAACGGAGCGGACATTTGGGTCCGTGAGTACCGGAAGCGCAGGAAACCGCCGTTCGCAGGCCGGCATCACCTGAATATCGACATGCCCTAGCGCGTCTTGCCGCGCAGGGCAACGATCGCCGCCGCGGTCTCCTCGATCGAACGGCGGCTGACGTCGATCATCGGCCAGCCATGCCGCGTGCATATCTGGCGGGCATAGGCGAGCTCTTCGGCGATCGCGGCGCGGTCGACATAATCGGTCGGCTCATAGGCGCTGGTGCCGAGAATGCGGTTCTGCCGGACTTGCGATATGCGTTCGGCGGTGGCGACCAGGCCGACGATCAGCGGCCTCCTGGCATCGATCAGGCTTTCGGGCACGGGCACGCCGAGCACGATCGGAATGTTGGCGGTCTTGATGCCGCGATTGGCGAGATAGATGCTGGTCGGCGTCTTCGAGGTGCGGGAGATGCCGACAAGCACGATGTCGGCATCGTCCATATTGGCCGGCAGCTGGCCGTCATCATGCTCCATGGTGAAATTGAGCGCGTCGATGCGGCGAAAATATTCAGCGTCCAGCACATGCTGGGCGCCGACGCGGCGGCCGGCCGGCGTGCCGAGATAAGACTGGAACACCGTCAGCACCGGCTCCAGCACCGAGACGCAAGGCAGGCCCATCGCCGCGCAGCGTTCGTCGATGCCACGGGCAAGCTTCTGGTCGACCACCGTGTAGAGGATGATGCCCGGCTCCTCCTCGATGTCCTCGAACACCTTCGTCACCTGCTTTTCGGTGCGGATGAGCGGATAGATATGTTCGATGGCGCGCGCATCCTTGTATTGCGCGGAAGCCGCGCGGCCGGCGGCCAGCAGCGTTTCGCCGGTGGCGTCGGAAATCAGGTGAAGGTGAAAGAAGCTCTGCGGTTTGTTCACAGGATACATTCCAGGCTGTGGGCCGATGTGGATAAGCCGGGCGGAAAACTCGGCCACCGCGAAGCGACTGTATCAGATGCCGGTTTGTCCACAATTCGATGTGCTGTCGGCTTCTCAGGGCGGTTGGGGACAAGTCCGGGGACGGAGCGTTTTGCCTTCGCGTCATCCACAGGGGCAATTTCCCCGGCCTGGCGGCAACGCATTGACTCCAGTCGTAAATTCCCGACTTTCCACAAAGTCCTGCAATCCCTTTGGAGAAGCGCGCGACAATATGCTGGCTGGTCTTTTCGAGGGCAAAGCGGGACAGGAGACAACCACCACAACCAACAGACTCTTAGAATCATAAGATTCCTAAAAATAGAATATTTAATTATAGGGAAGCCTGGAAAGGCGAGCGCTCAATGCCTCAAGACCGGATCGTGCTGGACGTGTTGAGAGGCAAGGCGGCGTTTCCGCCGCCGCTCTGGATGATGCGCCAGGCTGGCCGCTATCTGCCGGAATACCGGGAGACGAGGAGACGGGCCGGATCATTCCTCGATCTTTGCTACGACCCGGATCTCGCCGTCGAAGTGACGTTGCAGCCGATCGAACGCTTCGGCTTCGACGCATCGATCCTGTTTTCCGATATCCTTGTGGTGCCGCATGCGCTCGGCCGCGACGTGCGGTTCGAGGAAGGCCGCGGCCCGCTGTTGACGCCGATCTCGGCTGCGGAAATTGCGGCTCTCGACGGCGAAACGTTTCACGTGAATCTCGAGCCGGTCTACGAGACGGTGCGGCGATTGCGCGCCAGACTGCCTGATGAAACGACGCTGATCGGCTTCTGCGGTGCGCCCTGGACGGTGGCGACCTATATGATCGCCGGCCATGGCACGCCCGACCAGTCGCCGGCCAGACTGTTCGCCTATCGCGAGCCGGCGGCCTTTCTTCGGCTGCTGAAGGTGCTCGCCGATCATTCGGCTGCCTATCTGATCCGGCAGGTCGAAGCCGGCGCCGATGTGGTGCAGATCTTTGATTCGTGGTCCGGCGTGCTCGACGAAGCGTCTTTCGAATTGTTCTGCGTCGAGCCGGTGGCCGAGATCGTCCGGCAAGTGAAGGCTGCCCATCCCAACGTTCCGATCATCGGCTTTCCCAAGGGTGCCGGCGATCACTACCGGAGCTATCGCCAGAAGACCGGCGTGACCGGGCTGGGCCTCGACTGGACCGTGCCATTGTCGACCGCGAAGGAATTGCAGCGTGACGGCGCCGTGCAGGGCAATCTCGATCCGCTGCGGCTGGTAGCCGGCGGCAAGGCGCTTGCCGACGGCGTAGCGGCGATCCTGAAGGCGCTGGGCGACGGGCCGCTGATCTTCAACCTCGGCCACGGCATAACACCGGAGACGCCGCTCGCGCATGTCGAGCAGATGGTCAAACTGGTGCGGAGCGCGTCGTGACGATGATGGGCGCAGACAATGCGAACGGCACCAACACCGGCAAGGGTGCGATGCGCCGCGCAGCAATTGCGATCGCCATCTTCCTTGTGCTGGCTGGGCTGCTGTTTCTCTTCGGGCCCGATGATTTCTATCCCTGGGCGAAGGCGATCCATGTGATTGCCGTCATCTCCTGGATGGCGGGCATGCTCTATCTGCCGCGCTTGCTGGTTTATCATGCCGGTGCCGAAAAAGGCTCCGTCCAGTCGGAGACCTTCAAGGTGATGGAGCGCCGCCTGCTGCGCGGCATCATCAATCCGGCAATGGTGATCACCTGGGCATTCGGCCTGTGGCTCGCCTGGAAAGGCTTTGGTTTTCAAGGCGGCTGGCTGCATGCCAAGATCGCTGCGGTGGTTGGTCTGTCGGCCGTGCATGGCTATCTCGCCGGCGCCGTCCGGAAATTTGCCGAAGACCGCAATGAAAAATCGGCAAGGCACTGGCGGATCGTCAATGAGATCCCTACATTGCTGCTGATCGTCATCGTCGTCCTGGTTATCGTGAAACCGTTCTGACGTCTTCGGTTGCCCGCAAAAGGCGGCTTGCTCTTTCAACCGACCGACGATAAAAGACGGGTCTTCCTTCCCGTCATGCGCCGCCCATTTATCGCTTCGGCCGCGCCCGGCATTTGTCGCATCCCGCCGATATTTTTCCCAAAGCTTACTCAGAGTCCGTCTAATGATGCAAGAAATGAAACTCACAGAGTTCAAGAACAAGAAGCCACCTGAGCTGATCGCTTATGCGGAATCGCTCGAGGTCGAGAACGCCAGCGTCATGCGCAAGCAGGAGCTGATGTTCGCGATCCTGAAGAGGCTGGCGACCCAGGATATCGAGATCATCGGCGACGGCGTCGTCGAAGTGCTGCAGGATGGTTTTGGCTTCCTGCGCTCTGCCAATGCCAACTATTTGCCAGGTCCCGACGACATCTATATTTCACCCTCGCAGATCCGGCGGTTCTCGCTGAAGACCGGCGATACGGTCGAAGGCCCGATCCGCAGCCCGAAAGAGGGCGAGCGCTATTTCGCGCTGCTCAAGGTCAACACGATCAATTTCGACGACCCGGAAAAAATCCGCCACAAGATCCATTTCGACAATCTGACGCCGCTTTATCCGACCTCGCGGCTGAAGATGGAAATGGAGGTTCCGACCTCCAAGGACATTTCGGCGCGCGTCATCGACCTGGTGGCGCCGCTCGGCAAGGGCCAGCGCGCGCTGATCGTGGCGCAGCCGCGCACCGGCAAGACGGTGCTGCTGCAGAACATCGCCCATTCGATTACCACCAACCATCCGGAATGCTACCTGATCGTGCTTCTGATCGACGAGCGGCCGGAGGAAGTCACCGACATGCAGCGCTCGGTGAAGGGCGAGGTTGTCTCCTCGACCTTCGACGAGCCGGCGGTGCGCCACGTCCAGGTTGCCGAAATGGTCATCGAAAAAGCCAAGCGCCTGGTCGAGCACGGCCGCGACGTCGTCATCCTGCTGGATTCGATCACCCGCCTAGGCCGCGCCTACAACACCGTCGTGCCGTCATCCGGCAAGGTGCTGACCGGTGGTGTCGACGCCAACGCGCTGCAGCGGCCGAAGCGCTTCTTCGGTGCTGCCCGCAATATCGAGGAAGGCGGTTCGCTGACCATCATCGCCACGGCGCTGATCGACACCGGCAGCCGCATGGACGAAGTCATCTTCGAAGAGTTCAAGGGCACCGGCAATTCGGAAATCGTGCTTGACCGCAAGGTGGCGGACAAGCGCATCTATCCGGCCATGGACATCCTCAAGTCCGGCACCCGCAAGGAAGACCTGCTGGTTCCGCGCCAGGACCTGCAGAAGATCTTCGTGCTGCGCCGCATCCTGGCGCCTATGGGAACGACCGACGCCATCGAGTTCCTCATCGACAAGCTCAAGCAGACCAAGACCAACGCGGATTTCTTCGATTCGATGAATACGTAAGGTTGTGGGCTGGCCGTTGCCTTCGTCATCCTCGGGCTTGACCCGAGGATCCATGCCGTGAGGTCTACCGGAGAAAGCAGCGGAGCAAAATCTGCGCCGTTGCAGCGCGCGAAAGTCACGGCATGGATCCTACGGTCTGCGCTGCGTCGCTTCGCCATAGGATGACGAATCCTATCTTCGCCGCAATAACCCTTCCAGCTCTTCAGCTTCCGCTATCACCGGCAGGCAGACCTGCCCCGTGCACAGCCAGGCGCCGGGCTCGGCCGTTGGCGGCAGGACGCCGCCCGGCAAGGCCGGCAGATTTGTCGCCGCGCCAACAGGCACGACGATGTCCACCCGACGTGGGTCCGGATTTCGATTCGCAACCGGAACAAGCCTTGGATTTTCGGGTCTATCCACGATCACCAGTTTCAGCGGTTCAAGCGCCAAGGCACAGGCATTGACTATACCCGCCTGGCCATAGCCCTGGTGCTCCGCCCGCCCGCCCGCGTGCTCTGCGACTGTCCAGGCTTTTTCCCAGAGATCGAGATCGCCCGAAAGCGACGACAATCGGACCAGGGCTTCGATGATCTGTCCGGTAGCGGAAGGAATGGCTTCGTCGACATCGCCGCGGATGCGGATCGGCACATCCGCGCTGTCCGATGCGGTCAGATAGTAGCCGGTCTTGTCGCTGTCCCGGTGCCAGAGATCGAGTTGCTCAATGAAGTTCCCGGCGCGATCGATATAGTCGGGATTGCCGGTCGCCTCGAACAGTGAGATGGCGGCGTTGGCCATGGCCGCATAGTCGCTCGACAGAGCCGGAAACAGCTTCTTTGCGCCGAGCATCGAATGCGGCAGGCGTCCGTCACGTCCGGTAGCCGCAATTGCGGCAAAGGCCGTTGCTGCCGCTTCGATCCAGTCGGATCGGCCAAGCGACCGTCCGGCCTCGGCAAGGGCTGCGATCATCAAGCCGTTCCAGTCGGTCAGGGCCTTGCCGTCACGCCCCGGCCGGATGCGCTGTGCCCTCGCCGCGAGCAATTTTTCTTTCAGCGGGACGAGCTGTTGGCGGTCGATCACACTTTGCGTCTGCTGGGCTTCCGTCTGGCGGATGATCGGCTTGCCTTCCCAGCCATGCGGGTCGGCAAGCGTTAAGTACTGGAAAAACAAGGCTGAATCGTCGCCGAGGGCTGCTTCGAGCTCATCGCTGCTCCAGGTGTAGAACAGCCCCTCCTCGCCCTCGCTATCGGCATCGAGGCTGGCGGCAAAGGCACCGCCCTCGACACGCATTTCGCGCAACAGCCAGGCAATCGTCTCTTCGATTCGCAGCCGGAATAATTCGTTGCCGGTCGCCGCATGGACCCAGTTGCATAGCCGGACGAGCTGGGCATTGTCGTAGAGCATTTTTTCGAAATGCGGCACCAGCCATTCGGCGTCGGTCGAGTAGCGGCTGAGGCCGCCGCCAATATGGTCGTAGATGCCGCCGGCCAGCATCTTTTCGAGGCTGAGGAGAACGGCGTCGCGGTGGGATGCGGTGCCGTCGCGCAGCCACGACAGCCAGAGGCTCTGCATGAACGGCGCGTTGGGGAATTTCGGCGCGCCGCGCAGGCCGCCCAAATCGCGGTCGATCATGCCGTCAATGCCGTTGGCGAGCTTTGCCAGCATGCCGCGGTCGAGCACGGCCTTGGCATGGCTGCCCGCCAGCCGCGTCTCGACATGCGTAGTCAAACCGTCGGCACTTTGGTTAAGGCTTTCTTTCTTCTCCCGCCAAGCCTTGTCTACCGCCTCCAGCACCTGGACGAAGCCCGGCCGGCCGTAGCGGGCCTCGCGCGGAAAGTAAGTGCCGCCCCAGAACGGCTTGCCGTCCGGGGTCAGGAACATGGTCAGCGGCCAGCCGCCCTGCTCGCCCATCGAGGACAGGGCCGCCATGTAGATCTGGTCGATGTCGGGGCGCTCCTCGCGGTCGACCTTGATATTGACGAAGAGACGGTTCATGACGGCGGCGACGTCGTCGTTCTCGAAGCTCTCATGCGCCATGACGTGGCACCAGTGGCAGGCGGCGTAGCCGACAGAGAGCAGGATCGGACGCTGCAGCGCCTTTGCTTCGGCCAAAGCGGCGGGCGACCATGGCCGCCAGTGCACCGGATTGCCGCTGTGCTGCTGCAGATAGGGGCTGGCCTCTTCGGCGAGCAGGTTTTGTGCAGGCAATGTCAACGGCGCTACTCGATGGCGGATTGAACAGGCATAGCTAGGGCGCTTCGGCAGAGCGGGCAAATGATTTCAAAAGATTCCATCGTGGCGCTGTCGAGCGGGCGCCTGCCGGCCGGCATTGCAGTGATCCGGATTTCAGGGCCGCAGAGTCGATTCGCCATCGAAACGATTGCCGGGTCGTCGGTGCCGAACCGCGTTGCCACCTATCGCAAGCTCCGGGCGCCCGACGGATCGGTGCTGGACAGCGGCCTGGTCGTCTTCTTTGCCGGTCCCGACAGTTTTACCGGCGAGGACGTTGCAGAGTTCCATGTGCATGGCGGGCGCGCCGTCGTGGCGAGGATGCTGGAAACCATCGCCTCCTTCGACGGCGTCAGGCATGCGGAGCCTGGCGAATTCACCCGCCGCGCCTTTCTCAACGGCAAGCTCGACCTGGTCGAGACCGAGGCGCTGGCCGATCTCATCAACGCCGAGACAGAGGCGCAGCGGCGCTTTGCCGTGCACAACGCCGAAGGCGTGCAGAGCGAACTCTATCTGGGCTGGCGCCGACGGCTGATCCACGCCCGCGCGATGATCGAGGCCGAGATCGACTTTGCCGACGAGGATGACGTGCCGGGCTCGGTCGCCGATACGGTCTGGTCGGACGTCCGGGCCATGACCGAGGAAATAGAGCGCCATGTCGCCGGCTTCCGCGCTGCCGAAATTATTCGCGATGGGTTCGAAGTCGTGATCCTCGGCGCGCCGAATGCCGGCAAGTCCAGCCTGTTCAACGCCTTGGCGCGGCGCGAAGCGGCGATCGTGACCGATGAGCCGGGCACGACCCGCGACCTGCTCGAGGTGGTGCTGGACCTGGAAGGGGTGCGGGTCAGGGTAACTGACACTGCAGGTCTGCGCGAGGCGCCTGGTATGATCGAGGCGATCGGCATCGAGAAGGCCAGGACCAAGGCGCACAGCGCTGATCTGCTGTTGCTGCTGGAGGATCTGGCGGATCCAATGGCGATCGGTGTGCTGACGAGCGACATTCCGGCGCTGAGGGTCGGAACAAAAAGTGATCTGCTGAGGGGCAAGTCACCCTCGCCCGCGGCGCACTATGATTTCGCTATTTCGACGCGGGACGGCACGGGGTTGGCCGAACTGCTGGACGAGATCGGTCGTCGTGCCGCAGCGCAGATCGGCAAGGCCGGCGATATCCTGCCGTCTCGGCTGCGGCACGTCGAACTGCTCAATGAGACGAAACGCTTCCTGGTTGCGGCTGTCACGGGGGGCGAGCGCGGGCAGGAGCTGCGGGCCGAGGAACTGCGCCTGGCGGCGGATCGGCTCGGACGAATCGTCGGGGCGGTCGATGTCGAAGACATGCTCGATGTGATTTTTTCGCAGTTCTGTATCGGCAAGTGACTCACGTGAAACACTGGGGAAGGAGCACACAGCGATGGAGACGGAACGCTGGCGCTGTCCCTCCAACGTCTGCTAGGTTCCTCGCGCCGCAGATCGCAGGGACTGCGCTCCGCTTCGCTTCGGTGAAGTAAAGCTGGCAACCAACGCCGCCATTCTTCTAAAGGTTCGGACAAAATCGGATCCTCTGGCGAAGGAACCGGGGCAGTGATTCACGTGAAACTACTCCCAACCCACGCAGATGGCATTGTTTCACGTGAAACGAACAGTCCCCTGTCCTTGACAGCGCGTGCCTCCGGGGACATGTGTCGGTCCACTTGAATTCGGGATTCTGAAATGACCAATCACTATGATGTGGTTGTGGTGGGCGGCGGTCATGCTGGGTGCGAGGCGGCCAGCGCCGCTGCGCGGGTTGGCGCCAGGACGGCGCTTGTGACGCTGCGCTTCGACACGATCGGCGTGATGTCCTGCAATCCGGCGATTGGCGGCCTCGGCAAGGGCCATCTGGTTCGTGAGATCGATGCCATGGACGGGCTGATGGGGCGCGTCGCCGATGCCGCCGGCATCCAGTTCAGGCTGCTCAACCGCCGCAAGGGGCCGGCGGTGCGTGGTCCCCGCACGCAAGCCGACAGAAAGCTCTATCGGCTCGCCATGCAAGCGGCGATTCGCCAACAGGCCGGTCTCGAGGTTGTCGAAGGCGAGGTGCTGGATTTCGAAATCGATGACGGGGAAATCGACGATGGGCGCATCGCGGCGGTGCTGCTGGCGGACGGAAGCCGGCTCGCCTGCGGCGCCGTGGTGCTGACGACCGGCACTTTTTTGCGCGGGCTGATCCATATCGGCGAAAAGAAGATCGTCGCCGGCCGCATGAACGAGCAGGCGAGTATCGGTCTCTCGGCGACGATGAGCCGCGCCGGCTTCAGGCTCCGGCGGCTGAAGACCGGCACGCCGCCGCGGCTGGATGGCAGGACAATCGATTGGGCGTCGCTGGAGAGCCAGGCGGCGGACGAGGATCCCGTGCCGTTCTCGCTGCTGACCGACCGCATCGAAAACCCGCAGATCCATTGCGGCATTACCCGAACGACCAATGCCACGCATGAGCTGATTCGCGCCAATCTCGGCCGCTCGGCCATGTATTCGGGGTCGATCGAAGGCGTGGGGCCGCGTTATTGCCCGTCGATCGAAGACAAGATCGTCAAGTTCGGCGACCGCGAGGGCCACCAGATTTTTCTGGAGCCGGAAGGGCTGGACGACGACACGGTCTACCCGAACGGCATCTCGACCTCGCTGCCGGAAGATGTGCAACTGGACATCCTGAAGACCATTCCGGGGCTGGAGCGGGCAACCATGTTGCAGCCGGGCTATGCCATCGAATATGACCATGTCGACCCGCGCGAGCTCAAGCCAACGTTGGAAACCAGGCGGATAGTCGGGCTTTTCCTCGCCGGCCAGATCAACGGCACAACCGGCTATGAGGAGGCCGGCGCACAAGGGCTGCTTGCCGGCTTGAATGCAGCGCGCAAGGCGTCGGCGAGCGATGAAATCGTGCTGAGCCGCACCGAAGCCTATATCGGCGTGATGGTCGACGATTTGACCAGCCGCGGCATCGCCGAACCCTACCGCATGTTCACCTCGCGGGCCGAGTTCCGGCTGTCGTTGCGGGCCGACAATGCCGATGAGCGGCTAACGCCGCTGGCGATGAGACTGGGGATCGCCTCGCCCGAGCGAATGCAGCGGTTCAACAATGTCATGCAAGACCTTGAGAAGGCGCGACAGCTCGCCCTCGGCATCACGATGACCCCCAATGCGGCGGCGCGCCATGGGCTCGAGATCAACCGGGACGGCGTCCGTCGCTCGGCCTATGAGTTGCTGGCCTATCCCGGCGTCGACATCGCCTGGCTGGCGCGCATCGAACCGGCTTTCGCCGCGATCGACAGCAAAACGGCCGAACGTCTTGAAACGGAAGCCAAATATTCTGTCTATCTCGACCGCCAGCAGGCCGACGTATCGCAGATCAGGCATGAGGAGAGCCGGCTTATTCCGGAGTCGCTCGACTTTGCTTCTGTTCCCGGCCTGTCGAACGAGTTGAAGCAGAAGATGCTGGCACGCCAGCCTCGCTCCATTGCCGACGCGCAACGCATGGAAGGCATGACGCCGGCGGCGCTGGCGATTATTGTCGCGCATGTGCGCAATGCCGAGGCGGCCGCGCGAAAGCAGGTCGCGTGAGCGCTGCGTCCTGGGCGAGCCTGCAAGCGGCAGCGGGCCCGGTTTCACGTGAAACATTCGATCGTCTGGTCGAGTTCGAGGCCGTCTTCCAGAAATGGAATCGCCGGATCAATCTGGCCGCGCAATCGACGCAGGACGATGTCTGGGGCCGCCACATCCTCGACAGCGCGCAGCTGGCGCGAATCAAACCAGAGGCGAAGCGCTGGGTCGATCTCGGCTCCGGCGGCGGGTTTCCCGGCCTCGTGCTGGCCTTTTTGCTTGCCGAGCGGGAAGGCGCTGGCATCGACCTGGTTGAGAGCAACCGCAAAAAAGCATCGTTCCTGCAAGCGGTCGTCGGCCAGTTCAATCTGCCCGCCAAGGTCATCGCGCGCCGCATTGACGACAGCTATCCTCTTGTTCCTGCACCGCAAATCGTCACAGCCAGGGCACTCGCCTCGCTGCCGGCCTTGCTCGACCTGGCGGCACCGTGGCTGACCAAGGGGTCGCGCGGCCTGTTTCACAAAGGCCGGGATTACCGCGCCGAAGTGGCAGAAAGCACTCAACGATGGTCTTTCGATCTGGTAGAACATGCCAGTGCAACCGACGCGCAGGGCGTCATTCTCGAAGTATCCGACTTGCGACAGCTCCCTGGCTTGTGACCGGCGACCCAAATGAATTTCTGGCATAGACTCATGATGAAGAACGGCCCCCGAATCATCACCGTCGCCAACCAGAAGGGCGGCGTCGGCAAGACGACAACCGCCATCAATCTGGCCACCGCGCTGGCAGCCATAGGCGAACAGGTGCTGATCGTCGATCTCGACCCGCAGGGCAATGCCAGCACCGGGCTTGGCATCGACCGGCGCGACCGCACCGTATCCTCCTATGATGTGCTGACCGGCGAGCTCGATCTCGAAGCAGCCGCGATCCCGACGGCGGTTCCAGGCCTGTCGATCGTGCCGTCGACGCTCGACCTGCTCGGCATCGAGATGGAAATCGCCTCGGCGCCGGATCGGGTTCTGCGGCTGCGCAACGCGCTGCGGGCTTCGGCCGAGCGCTCGGCCAAATTCGGCTATGTGCTGATCGACTGCCCGCCCTCGCTCAACCTGTTGACACTGAATTCGATGGCTGCGGCAGATTCGGTGCTGGTGCCGCTGCAGTGCGAGTTTTTCGCGCTGGAGGGCCTGAGCCAGCTTTTGGAGACGGTCGAGCAGGTGCGCCGTTCGATCAACCCCGACCTGACGATCCAGGGCATCGTGCTGACCATGTTCGACGGGCGCAACAATCTCGCCAACCAGGTGGTGCAGGATGTCCGGGCGCATATGGGCGACAAGGTCTACCAGACCGTCATCCCGCGCAATGTCCGTGTTTCCGAGGCGCCGTCCTATGGCAAGCCGGCGATTCTCTACGACCTCAAATGCTCGGGCAGCCAGGCCTATCTGCAGCTTGCTTCGGAAGTGATCCGTCGCGAGCGCAAATTGCGGGCCGCCTGAACGATAAGCTGATTCGACACCGAAACGATCTGGACTGACGATGAACGAAGACCCTTCGAGAAAAAGACTGGGACGGGGACTGGCGGCGCTGATCGGCGAAATCGATCGCCCGGCGGCTCCGGAAAAGCCCGGGCTGGCGGCCGACGGCAAGGTGCCGATCGAGTTTCTCAGCCCCAATCCGAAAAACCCGCGCCGGCATTTTGGTGACGCCGACCTGACCGACCTCGCCCAGTCGATCCGCGAACATGGCGTGGTGCAGCCGGTGGTGGCGCGGCCATCGAAAACGCAGTCGGGCCGCTACGAGATCATCGCCGGCGAGCGTCGTTGGCGCGCGGCGCAACGCGCCGGGCTGACCGAAATCCCGATCATCGTACGCGACGTCAACGATCGCACGGCGCTAGAGCTGGCGATCATCGAAAACGTCCAGCGCACCGACCTCAACCCGGTCGAGGAAGCATTGGGCTACCAGCAGCTGATCGACGACCACGGCTATACGCAGGCCGATCTCGGCCAGGTGATCGGCAAGAGCCGCAGCCATGTCGCCAATACACTGAGACTGCTCAAGCTGCCCGACGTCATTCGCGACATGCTGGTCGACGGCGCGCTCTCGGCCGGCCATGCCCGCACCCTGGTGACGGCCGACGACCCGGCCGGGCTTGCCAAGCGGATCATCGACGAGGGGCTTTCGGTGCGCCAGGCCGAAGCTTTGGCGCAGATGCCGGTCGGCGCGCCGGCGGCAAAGCGCCAGCCCGCAGCACCGCCGCAAAAGGATGCCGACACGCTGGCGCTGGAAAAGCTGATGACCAATACTATCGGCATGATCGTCACGATCGAGCACAACCAGCGCGGCGGCGTGATCAGCGTCGCCTATCGCACGCTGGAGCAGCTCGACGAGCTTTGCCGAAGGCTGAAGCGGGAGTAGTGGACCCGGTACCTTAGCCGGCAAACTACTCGTGAATCGGCTGCTGCTGCTCCGACAAGAATTCACTCCTGTTCGGGGTGTCGGCGCCGCCCCTCACCTGCCTGCCGGCATCCTCTCCCGTATAGGGACGGGGAGAGGGGCACTGTCATCGACGCTTTCGCCCATCACCAGCGTTGCAAGAAGGGTGCCGGCGTTGCGGCCGGCTTCTTTCTCCCCTAGGGGAGAAATGCTCGGCAGGGCAATGAGGCGCGGCGCCAGCCTCAATGATTGGTCGTGTCCGACTGAGTTGAAGCCACCATCTGCTCGAGCGCGCTTACCGCTGCGCCAGCCTTGCGCTCTCCACGGCAATGCCGAGCAGCGCCTGGCGTGCCAGCGCGATCGACAGATCCGGCCGCCGGCGGGTCTGCAGGACCGCCGTCTGCAGGCGGTTGAGTGCGCGGCCGAGCGCTTCGCTGCTCCACCGTTCGATGGCTTTCTCCACCAGCTTGCGCCGCGAGAAAAAAACCGGCGGGCGCGCCGCGGCAACGACCGAAGCGGCATTGCGGCCGCCGGCGTCCATCTGGCCACGCATCGCCTGGATCGTCTGCAGCTGCCGCATCGCCGATGAAAGCACCAGGAAGGGCTGGCCGCCGGACTGGCAATGGCGGGTAAAGGCGGTGTCGAAGTCGGCGATCCTGCCTTCGAGCAGGGCGTCGACCGCCGCATCGAAGGAGAGGCCGGAGACATCGCCAGACGTCGCCTTGACGTCGTCGAGGCCGATTTCGGGCTGGCCATGCGCATAAAGCACCAGCTTTTCGATCTCGCCGCGCGAGGCCAGCCGGTCGCCGCCGAGATTGCGGCGTAGCGCCTGCCGCGCCTCCAGTGTCATCGACATGCCGGCCTTGCGCAATTCGTCGTCGATGACCGTATCGATATCCCTGGCTTCATCGGCATAGCAAGGCAATGCCATGGCATTGTCGGCCGCCTCCACGACGGCGCGCAGGCCGACGCCCTTCTTCAGGTCGCCGGCCTCGATGAGGATGATCGCGTCGCGCGGCGGCTCGGCGGTCAGCGCCTTGACGTCGTCGGCAAGCGCCTTCTGGGCGCCGGCATTGCGCACCCAAAGCAGGCGCCGCTCCGAAAACATCGGCACGGTGCGGGCCTCGTCGAGCAGGCGGCCCTCGTCGCGATCGACCTCCGAACCGTCCAGCCTGACCACTGAGAACGGATCGTCAAGCGGCAGGCCGGTCTTGCCGGCAAAGGCCTTTGCCCGCTCGGCAACCAGCCCGCGATCGGGACCGTAAAGCAGCACGATCGAGACGCGCGGATCCGGCTTCGCGAGCCATGCATCGACCTCGTATGCTTTCTTCTGTGCCATGGGCGCTGATTAGCATGACGCGGGCGCGGGGTGAACGGTGCCGCCCTCCTTTCCTTCTCCCCTTATGGGAGAAGGTGGATTGGCGCGTAGCGCCAAGACGGTTGAGGGGTGTTGGCCGGAGTGCTGTCCTTGCCAAGCTGGAACACCCCTCATCCGACCGAGCTTCGCTCGGCCACCTTCTTCCACAAGGGGAGAAGGAGGTGCTCGCGCCGCCCAACCCGACGCATTGCCTTATCTGGCGAGAAACCCGGCGCGACCTTTCCCCAAATTGCGCGCTGCTGCGGAAGATCGACAAGAAATTTCGCCGACATATCTCCATCTTGTCTGCCGCGGACAGTAGCCAGCGGCAGACAAGCCTCGCCCGACGAATTGGCACTGGTCTGGCGGTGTGCAAATATCTTGGCCGGGCAACAGTGGAGGACCGAGATCATGGCCGATGCCGGAATGCTGCGCTTCCATGTTCCGGAACCGGAAGTGCGGCCGGGCGGGACGCCGGATTTCTCCAATGTGAGCATTCCAAAAGCTGGCTCAGTGCCGCGTCCCGAGATCGACGTCGATCCGCGTACCATCCGCGATCTGGCGTTCTCGATCATTCGCGTGCTGAACCGCGCTGGCGAGGCCGTCGGGCCATGGGCCGGCCTGCTTTCCGATGAAGAGCTGCTGGAGGGGCTACGTCATATGGTGACGCTGCGCAGCTTCGATGCGCGCATGCAGATGGCGCAGCGCCAGGGCAAGACCTCCTTCTACATGCAGCATCTCGGCGAAGAGGCGGTGAGCTGCGCCTTCCGCAAGGCGCTGTCGCGGGGCGACATGAATTTTCCGACCTATCGGCAGGCCGGCCTGCTCATCGCCGACGGCTACCCGATGGTCACGATGATGAACCAGATCTATTCGAACGAGGCCGATCCGCTGAAAGGGCGGCAATTGCCGATCATGTATTCGTCGAAGGAGCACGGCTTCTTCTCGATCTCCGGCAATCTGGCGACGCAGTATATCCAGGCGGTCGGCTGGGCGATGGCCTCGGCAATCAGCAACGATTCAAAGATCGCCGCCGCCTGGATCGGCGACGGCTCGACCGCCGAGTCCGACTTCCATTCGGCGCTGGTCTTCGCCTCGACCTACAAGGCGCCGGTCGTGCTCAATGTCGTCAACAACCAGTGGGCGATTTCGACGTTCCAGGGCATCGCCCGCGGCGGCTCCGGCACGTTCGCCGCGCGCGGGCTCGGCTTCGGCATTCCGTCGCTGCGCGTCGACGGCAACGACTATCTCGCCGTCCACGCGGTGGCCAAATGGGCCGCGGAACGGGCGCGCAGCAATCTCGGGCCGACGCTGATCGAATACGTCACCTACCGCGTCGGCGCCCATTCGAGCTCCGACGACCCGTCCGCTTACCGGCCGAAGGCAGAGTCCGATGCCTGGCCGCTCGGCGACCCGATCGTCAGGCTGAAGAACCATCTCATCCAGCGCGGCGTCTGGTCGGATGAACGCCACGCCCAGGCCGAGGCGGAAATCCTCGACACGGTGATTTCGGCGCAGCGGGAGGCCGAGCGCCATGGCACGCTGCATGCCGGCGGCAAGCCCTCGGCCCGCGACATGTTCGAGGGCGTCTATGCCGAGATGCCGCCGCATCTCCGGCGCCAGCGCCAACAGGCCGGGGTCTGACCATGCCGCGGCGGACCATGATCGAGGCGATCCGCGACGCCATGGACGTGTCGATGGCGCGCGATGAACGCGTCATCGTGTTCGGCGAGGATGTCGGTTTCTTCGGCGGCGTTTTCCGCTGCACGCAAGGCCTGCAGGCGAAATACGGCAAGAGCCGCTGCTTCGATGCGCCGATCAGCGAATCCGGGATTGTCGGCGCGGCGATCGGCATGGCGGCCTACGGGCTGAAGCCTTGCGTCGAGGTGCAGTTTGCCGACTATGTTTATCCGGCCTATGACCAGATCGTCTCGGAAGCGGCGCGGCTGCGCTATCGATCGAACGGTGATTTCACCTGCCCGATGGTCGTGAGAATGCCGACCGGCGGCGGTATCTTCGGCGGCCAGACCCACAGCCAGAGCCCGGAGGCGCTGTTCACCCACGTCTCTGGGCTGAAAGTCGTGGTTCCGTCCAATCCGCACGACGCCAAGGGCCTGCTGATCGCGGCGATCGAGGATCCCGACCCGGTGATCTTCCTGGAACCGAAGCGGCTCTACAACGGCCCCTTCGATGGTCATCACGAGCGGCCGGTAACGCCATGGTCGAAACATGAGCTCGGCGAAGTCGCCGATGGCCATTACACCGTGCCGCTCGGCAAGGCGGTGATCCGGCGGCCGGGCGCTGCGGTCACCGTGCTTGCCTATGGCACGATGGTCTATGTCGCCCAGGCGGCCGCCGAGGAGACCGGCATCGATGCCGAGATCATCGATCTGAGGACGCTGCTGCCGCTGGATCTCGAGACGATCGTCGCCTCGGTCAACAAGACCGGGCGCTGCGTGATCGTGCATGAGGCGACGCTAACATCCGGCTTCGGCGCCGAACTTTCGGCGCTGGTGCAGGAGAACTGCTTCTACCATCTGGAAGCGCCTGTGACGCGGGTCACCGGCTGGGACACGCCCTATCCGCATGCGCAGGAGTGGGACTATTTTCCCGGTCCTGCCCGGCTAGGCCGCGCGCTCGTCGAAACGATGGAAGCCTGAAGGGGGAACGATGGGCGAATATGTCATCAAGCTGCCCGATGTCGGCGAAGGCGTCGCCGAGGCCGAGCTCGTCGAATGGCAGGTCAAGGTCGGCGATCTCGTGCGCGAGGATGCCGTGCTTGCCGCTGTCATGACCGACAAGGCGACGGTCGAAATTCCTTCGCCCGTCGATGGCGAGATCCTTTGGCTGGGTGCCGAGATCGGCGACACGGTGGCGATCGGCTCGCCGATCGTCAGGCTGAAGGTGGCGGGCGAGGGTAACGTGAAGGATGCGGCGGCGCAGGCCGTTGAGGCCGGCGCCAAGAGTACCCCCACCCCTGACCCCTCCCCACAAGGGGGAGGGGGACGCGTCACGGCCGCCAAAGCCGATGCCCCGCCCCCCTCGCTCTCGCCTGAGCTTGCTCCAAGAAACGGGAACGCAGGTGTGGCGCGGACAGAATCCCCCTCCCCCTTGCGGGGAGCGGTTAGGGGTGGGGGTACTGCGCCGACCTCCGGAGCGCCGCGCCCCGAGGGCGAAAAGCCACTGGCCTCGCCGGCCGTCCGCCTCAGGGCGAAAGAGGCCGGCATCGACCTTCGGCAGATCCCGGGAACCGGCCCGGCCGGCCGCATCCAGCACGAGGACATCGAAGCGTTCCTGGCACGCGGACCGCAGCTCGCGAAGGCCCCTGGCCTGGCCCGCAACGAGGCGGTCGAGGACATCAAGATAGTCGGGCTCAGGCGAAAGATCGCCGAGAAGATGACGCTGGCCAAGTCGCGCATCCCGCACATCACCTATGTCGAGGAGATCGACGTCACCGCGCTCGAGGATCTGCGCGCCGCGCTCAACAAGGAGAAGCGGCCGGGCGCGGACCGGCCGAAGCTGACGCTGCTGCCGTTCCTGATGCGGGCGATGGTCAAGGCAATCGCCGACCAGCCCAATGTCAACGCGCTGTTCGACGACGAAGCCGGCATCGTCCACCAGCATGGCGGCGTCCATATCGGCATCGCCGCGCAGACGGCTTCGGGGCTGATGGTGCCGGTGGTCAAGCACGCCGAGGCGCGCGACATCTGGGACTGTGCGGCCGAGGTTGTCAGGCTGGCCGAGGCGGCAAAATCCGGCACGGCGACGCGCGACGAGCTTTCCGGCTCGACCATCACCATCACTTCACTCGGCGCCATGGGCGGCGTTGCGACGACGCCGGTGATCAATCATCCGGAAGTGGCGATCATCGGCGTCAACAAGATGATGGTGCGGCCGGTATGGGACGGCACCCAGTTCATCCCGCGCAAGATGATGAACCTGTCCTCCAGCTTCGACCACCGCGTCGTCGACGGCTGGGACGCGGCGGTGTTCATTCAACGGATCAAGGCGTTGCTGGAAACGCCAGCGCTGATTTTTGTGGATTGAGGTAATGGGCAGCAGCGCAGAATGAGAACAGTAGCGATCCTTCCCACCCCCCTCTGCCCTACCGGGCATCTCCCCCGCAAGGGGGGAGATCAGCAGCTTCGACGCCCCGCTTACTCCTGCGCCATTGGAGATTGGCGAAGGCCGGGAAGGCAGCCAATCTCCCCCATTGTGGGGGAGATGCCCGGCAGGGCAGAGGGGGGTGCTGTCCCTCCAGCTTGCCGAGGAGCTAGAGCGACATGATGAAGGAAATCTCCTGCAAGCTGCTGGTCATCGGCGCCGGTCCGGGCGGCTATGTCTGCGCCATCCGTGCCGGGCAGCTTGGCATCGACACGGTGATCGTCGAGGCCGGCAAGCCCGGCGGCACTTGCCTCAATGTCGGCTGCATCCCGTCCAAGGCGCTGATCCACGCGGCCGAGGAGTTCGAGAAGCTCTCGCACATGGCCGGTGGCAAAAGCCCGCTCGGGATAGCGGTCGCAACACCATCGCTTGATCTCGCCGCGACCATTGCCTGGAAAGACGGCATCGTTAGCCGGCTGAACAACGGTGTTGCCGGCCTGCTGAAGAAAGCTGGCGTGAAGACGGTGCATGGCTGGGCGACATTTCGCGACGGCAAGACCGTTGCCGTCGAGACCGAGATCGGCGTGCAGGTGATCCGCGCCGAAACGGTGGTGATCGCGACCGGCTCGGCGCCGGTCGAACTGCCATCGCTGCCGTTCGGTGGGCCGGTCATTTCGTCGACCGAGGCGCTGGCGCTGAGCGAAGTTCCGGAGAGGCTGGCGGTGGTCGGCGGCGGCTATATCGGGCTGGAACTCGGCATCGCCTTTGCCAAGCTGGGCGCCAAGGTGACCGTGGTCGAGGCCTTGCCGCGCGTGCTGGCGCAATACGATGCGGAACTGACCCGGCCGGTGGTGAAGCGGCTGGCCGAACTCGGCATCGAGGTGCTCGTGAACGCCAAGGCCAAGGGGCTGTCCACCAAGCGCGACGCGCTGCTGGTCGAGACGAATGGCGGCAAGAACGGCAAGATTGCTGCCGACAAGGTCCTGGTCACGGTCGGTCGGAAGCCGGTGACCGAAGGCTGGGGGTTGGAGCAGATCGACCTCGACATGGCCGGACCCTTCATCCGCATCGACGACCAGTGCCGCAGCTCGATGCGCGGTATCTTTGCCATTGGCGACGTCACCGGCGAGCCGATGCTGGCGCACCGGGCGATGGCGCAGGGTGAAATGGTCGCCGAGATCGTCGCCGGCCATAGGCGCAGCTGGGACAGACGAGCGATCCCGGCTGTCTGTTTCACCGATCCGGAGCTGGTCACCGCGGGCCTGTCGCCGGAGGAGGCCAAGGCCCGTGGCGAGATCAAGGTCGGACTGTTTCCCTTCACCGCCAATGGCCGGGCGATGACGAAGTTGGGCGAGGACGGCTTCGTCCGGGTCGTTGCCCGCGCCGACAACCATCTGGTGCTCGGCATCCAGGCAGTCGGCCAGGGCGTGTCGGAATTGTCGACCGCGTTTGGGCTGGCGCTGGAGATGGGCGCGACGCTGGAGGATATCGCCGGCACCATCCATGCCCACCCGACACAGGGCGAGGGTTTTCAGGAAGCGGCGCTGAAGGCGCTGGGGCATGCGCTGCATGTCTGAGGGCAGGTGATCTCCCCCCTTGAGGGGGAGATGGCCGGCAGGCCAGAGGGGGGCGGTTCGACTGGATGCGACCTCCCTTGCGACAGAGGAGGTTTAGCGCTTTACGCGAGGCGACCCCCTCTGTCGCCTTCGGCGACATCTCCCCCTCAAGGGGGGAGACTACGCAGCTCACCCCGCAAGCCGGCTAACCATCTCGTGCTGCGCATAGGCGCGGCCGAAGCGGTTGGCCAGGAACGCGTCGAGCGCGATGTCCTCCTGCTTGATGAAACCTCTTGCCGGCAAGGTGCCGTCGGCGAGCATGTCGAGCACCGCGCAGATGGCGGAGGCGGTGGTGACCTGGATGGCACTGCGCACCGTATCGCCGACGCGCCTGGCGTAGATCTTGTTGGCGTAGGTCTCCTGCAGCAGGCGGCCGTTCTTGCGGCCGCTGACGGTGACGAAGACGATAACCACGTCCTGCAGCGTCGCCGGCAGGGCGCTTTCAAAGATGTCCTTCAGCACGTCACGGCGGTGGCGCAGGCCGAGATCGTTGAGCAGCGCCTTCATGATCGCGGCATGGCCGGGATAGCGGATGGTGCGGTAGTTCAGCGTGCGCACCTTGCCTTTCAGCGTTTCGGCCAGCGTGCCCAGCCCGCCCGAGGTGTTGAACGCTTCGTAGGTCACGCCGTCAAGCGAGAACTCCTCGCGCTCCTCCAGCGGCGGCACTTCGACCAGCTCGCCTTCGACGATCGCCTCACAAGGCTCGCAATATTCGTTGATGACGCCGTCGGTGCTCCAGGTCAGATTGTAGTTCAGCGCATTCGACGGGTATTGCGGCAGCGCGCCGACCCGCATGCGCACGCTTTCCAGCGTGTCGAAGCGGCTGGCGAGATCGTTGGCAACGATCGAGATGAAGCCCGGCGCCAGCCCGCATTGCGGAATGAAGGCGCTGTTGCCGGAGCGCGCCAGCTCCTTGACCCGCCTGGTGCTGACGACATCCTCTGTCAGATCGAGATAATGCACGCCGGCGCTGGCCGCCGCTTCGGCGATGCGCGTGGTCAGATGGAAGGGCGCGGCGCTGAGCACGGCGAACTTGCCGGCCAGGGCCGCTTCGAGGGTGCCGGCGGCCTCGATGTCGAGTTCCAGCGTCTCGACCGTTTCAGGCAGTTCGGCCGCGCCAAGCTGCGCCGCCGAGCGGTCGACGAGCGTGATATGGTAGTTGCCCGTGGAAGCCAGCATCTCGGCAATGGTCGAGCCGATCTTGCCGGCGCCGACGACGATGATTTCCTTCATGACCGGTCCCTCGCACCAACGTTAAATTGACGGCTAGAATCGCAGCTTGCCTGTCGAAAGGAAGCGTGGGATTGTACGAAACGCAGTCTCTTCTTGCGCAATATGCCGGTAAGGTTCGTCGAAATGCTTAGCGATGCCGACCAGGCTCTGCTTTCTCTACTGCGCATCAATGCGCGCGCCTCGACGGCCGAACTGGCGCGGCGGCTCGGCGTCTCACGAACGACGGTGCAAAGTCGGATCGAGCGGTTGGAACAGCGCGGCATCATTGCCGGCTATGGCGTCCGGCTTTCACCGGACTACGAACAGGGACTGGTCAGGGCGCATGTCCTGCTCACCGTCACCCCCAAGCTTGCCGACAAGGTGGTGCGCAGCCTGCAGGCGCTGGCACCGGTTCGCACGCTGCACTCGGTCAGCGGCAATTTCGACATGATCGTCATCGTCGAGGCGCCGTCGATCAGGGATCTCGACACGCTCCTCGACCAGATCGGCGCCATGGACGGGGTCGAGCGGACGTCGTCGTCGATCATCCTGTCGACGCGGATCGACCGCTGAGCGGTGGAGCATAGTACCTAGCGCTCCTAGTCGACGTGCCGCTGCTGTGCAGAACCTTTTTACGCGCCGGAGGGACAGCGCCCCCCTCTGTCCTGCCGGACATCTCCCCCACTTGGGGGGAGATCGGCAGCTTCGCTGACAGCGCCCCTCTTGCAAGGTTGGTGGTTGGCGAAATCAGTGATGATGGCCAATCTCCCTCTTGTGGGGGAGATGTCCGGCAGGACAGAGGGGGCGCGAAGAATCACCGAGCGTGGTGACTAAGCTGACACTCCTGTAGCAAAGCGCTGGATGAAAATCGCTGTGGCAGGCATAAGGGCGGTCACGCAAAGAGTTCTAGAGGAGGCCCCCTTGCCCAAGCAGTGTTTTGGAAAATCCCATGTGCCGTTGTCGCCGGCGGTCAGGGCCGGCGACTTCGTCTATGTCTCAGGCCAGGTGCCGGTCGGCAGCGACGGGCTGGTGGTCAAGGGCGGCATCGCCGAACAGACCGAACAGGTGCTGTCGAACGTAAAGGCAGCACTGGCGCTGGCCGGCTGCACGCTCGACGACGTGGTCAAGACGACGGTCTGGCTCGAGGACGCCCGCGATTTCGGCATTTTCAACACCGTCTATGCCAGGCATTTCCCGAAAGACCCGCCGGCGCGCACGACGGTGGAGTCGCGGCTGATGATCGACATCAAGATCGAGGTCGAGGCAGTTGCCTACAGGCCAGCCTGACAGGAAAGCGGAGACAGGCGCGATGCAATTCGATCTGCTGATAAAAGGCGGCCGCCTCATCGATCCGGCATCCGGCCTCGACGCGCAACGCGATCTGGCGATTGCCGACGGCCGTATCGCCGCGATCGACGCCGAAATCCCCTTCGAACGTGCCGCCCACGTCATCGACGCCACGGGCTCCATCGTCGCGCCGGGCCTGATCGACCTGCACAGTCACGTCTATTGGGGCGGCACCTCGCTCGGCGTCGATGCCGACCGGCTCGCCGCAAAAAGCGGCACCACCACCTTCATCGATGCTGGAAGTGCCGGCGCCGGCAATTTCCTCGGCTTTCGCCGCCACGTCATCGAGCGCTCGAAAGTCCGCATCCTGGCCTATGTCAACATTTCGTTTGCCGGCATTTTCGGCTTTTCGCAGACTGTGGCGGTCGGCGAATGCAGCGATCTCAGGCTCTGCGAACCGCGCGAAACGGTAGCGGCGGCGCGCGAGCACGCGGACGTGGTTGTCGGCGTCAAGGTTCGCTCGGGTCGCCATGCCGGCGGCACCAGCGGCATCGCGCCGGTCGATCTCGCGCTCGAGGCCGCCGACAAAGCCGGCCTGCCGCTGATGGCGCATATAGACGAGCCGCCGCCCGGCCGCTCGGAAGTGCTGCCGCGGCTGCGCAAGGGCGACATTCTCACCCATTGCTTCCGGCCGTTTCCCAACGCGCCGGTCTTCGCCTCGGGGGCGGTGCGGCCAGATATGCGGCTGGCGCGCGAGCGCGGCGTCATCTTCGATATCGGCCACGGCATGGGCTCGTTCGATTTCGAGGTGGCCAAAGCGATGCTGAGCGAAGGTCTGGCGCCGGACGTGATCAGCAGCGACGTGCATCTCTACTGCGTCGACGGGCCGGCCTTCGACATTCTGGTTTGCATGTCGAAGCTGCTGGCGCTCGGCATGCCGCTGGTCGAAGTGCTGCGCGCCGCGACACAGCGGCCGGCCAAAGCGATCGCCAGGCCCGATCTCGGCAGGCTTGCGGTTGGTGCGGTCGGCGACATCGCGGTGCTGCGGCTGCGCACGGGGCGCTTCACCTTTGTCGATTCGGTCGGCGCCTCGCTGGTCGCCGAGCAAAGGCTGGTCTCGGACGGCATCGTGGTCGGCGGCACGTGGTGGCCGAACAAGGCGGTGGACGATCTCGGCGAGACCGAACGCTTCGAAGCGCATGCGCACGACACGCATGTCGAGGTGGCGAGCCGGCATTTCGGGCGTAGCCACGATTGAGGTGGCGTATGATTAAGTCATATCCCATATTATGAAGGGGCAACGAGGAGACGACCATGCGAACCACTCAACCTCTGACCATCACCCTGCCGCTCGACATGGCGCAGATGGTGAAGGACAAAGTCTCATCGGGCGAGTATGCCACCGAAAGCGAGGTCATCCGTGACGGCCTGCGGACTTTGGCTGCCCGCGATGCGGCCATCGAGCGTTGGCTGCGCGAAGAGGTCGCCCCGACCCTCGAGGATGCACGCGCACATCCTGAACGTCTGTTGACCGCGGACCAGTTGCGCAAGAACCTGTCCAACCGTACCGATGCCGTCACTGCCAAATCCCGCTCCGGGACATGAAATATGAGGTCAGGTTTCATGCTGCAGCCGAACGGGATATTGCCGAGCTGGCGGCGGAACTTGCGCCCAAGGCCGGCGCCGCCACCGCGCTGCGGTTTGTCAACCGGATCATCGATTATTGCCTCAGCTTCGAGACCTTCCCCGAACGCGGTACGCGCCACGACGATATCGCGCCTGGACTGCGTACCGTGGGCTGGCGACGGCGGGCGACAATCGCATTCGAGATCGTCGGGAGCAGGGTGGTGATCCTGCGTATTCTCTACGCAGGCCGTACGCTTGACCTGTCGGAGGAAGAGGAAGAACAGCGCCAACGGTGAGTTGCAAGCGGCTGGGCCGGGCCGCGACCATCCTCCACTGGAACGGATAGCTCGGCCTATCACCCCGGGGCTCCATAAACCGGCGTCGTAATGCCTTCCATCCTCGCCTTGATCTGCAGCGCGACGTACTTCGAGTAGAAGCGCGACAGCGCCAGATTGCCGCCGTGGAACCACAGCGCTTCCTGCGCCGTCGGCTTCCACATGTTGCGCAATTCGCCTTGCCACGGACCCGGGTCGCCTTTCACGCCCGAGCCAATCCCCCAGCACGGCCCGACCTTGTCGGCGACTTCGCGCGAAACGATCGCCGCCACTGTCTCGTTCATCGAGAGATAGCCGGTGCAGGCGATGATCGCGTCGGCTGCCAGTTCGGTGCCGTCGTCGAAGAGGATGCCTGTCGGCGTCAGCGACTTGATCCCGACGCCGCTGCGGATGCCGATCTCGCCGTCGATGATCAGGTCGCAGGCGCCGACGTCGATGTAGAAGCCCGAGCCGGTGCGGTAGGCCTTCATCAGGAGCCCAGTCTCGTCGTCGCCGAAATCGATGGCGAAGCCGGCGCCGCGCAAGCGATCGTAGAAGGCCGCGTCGCGCGCTTTGATGATGTCGTAAAGCGCCCGCTGGCCTTGCGGCAGCAACGCGAACGGCGTCGAGGCGACGATCATGTCGGCCTTCTCAGTGGTGATGCCGCGGGCCAGGGCCTTTTCCGAGAATATCTCGAAACCGATCTCCATCAGCGTGTCCGACTTGACCACCGTCGTCGGCGAGCGCTGGACCATCGTCACCTCGGCGCCGCTCTCCCAGAGGTCGACGCCGACGTCATGGCCGGAACTTGCCGCGCCGATAACGGCGACCTTTTTGCCGCGGAATTTTTCGCCGCTGGAATACTGGCTGGAATGCAGGATCTCGCCCTGGAAGACCTCGGCACCCGGCAGGTCGATCGGCCTGGGCGGGCCATAGGCGCCGGTTGCAAAGACGATGTGCTTCGGGTTCAGTGTGATGCGCTCGCCGGCGCGGTCGAGCTCGACCGTCCAGACCTTTTCGGTCTCGTCGTAGGAGGCGCTCACGCATGTCGTGGAGGTCCAGTAGTTGAGCTCCATGACGCGCGTATACATCTCCAGCCAGTCGCCCATCTTGTCCTTGGGCGTGAACACCGGCCAGTTCTCGGGAAACGGGATGTAGGGCAGGTGATCGTACCAGACCGGGTCGTGCAGCACGAGCGAGCGGTAGCGATTGCGCCAGGAATCGCCGGCCCGGGCGTTCTTCTCGATGACAATGGCCGGCACGCCCAATTGCCTGAGCCGCGCCCCCAGCATGATGCCGCCCTGGCCGCCGCCGATGACCAGGCAATAGGGCTGCCGGCTAACGCCGAGGTCACGCGCCTCGCGGCGCCTCGCCTCCAGCCAGGTTTCGCGCTCCGGATCGGCCTTGTGGCGGACGCCCAGAGGCCGCGCCGGGCCCTTGCGCTCCTCAAACCCCTTGAGATCGCTCATTGCCGTAAACAGCGTCCGGCATTTGCCGTCCCTGAGGCGCATGATGCCTTGCCCCCATGCCGATGACGTCTCGAAAGAAAACCAGGCTTCGATGGTGCCTTCGTCCGAAGTCGCTTCGCCGCTGAGCTGCCACTGGGCAGGCTTCGTGGTTGCCAGCGTCGCCGTCAGCATGTCGCGGATCGCGGCGCGGCCTTCCATCGTCTTGATGTTCCAGGTGAAGGTCAAAAGATCGCGCCAGTAGCAGTCCTCGACGAACAGGTTGATTGCGGCCTTGACGTCGCCCGCTTCGAGCGCCCTGGCAAAGGAACCGAGCCAGGTGGCAGCCTGTTTCGATGGTGCGATGTCGAGCATCTGTCTTCCCTAACTTCCAGAGACGGTGGCGCTGCCCTCATTCTTACCCTGTCCCGGTTCTTTGCGGGAGAGGGTGAGGGCAGCGCAAACGGTCCGGAAGCTAAGGGCGCAGCGTAAGGCTGAAGCGACTGCCGCTGCGGTCAGGCCCGCGCGCGGGCCTGATCCGAACCGCTATCCAGCCATGCAAGATCGGCCGGCGAAAGTGAGATGTCGAGCGCCTGGAGGCTGTCTTCAAGTTCATCGAGCGAGCGCGGCCCGATCAGCGGGACGGACGGGAAGGGCTGCGCCAGGACGTAGGCGAGCGCGACGTGGATCGGGCTCTTGCCCAACCGTTTGGCGAGCTCGATGGCGCGGTCGCGGCGGCCGAAATTCTTGTCCGAGTACCAGACGCGGACCAACTC
This sequence comes from Mesorhizobium sp. ISC25, assembly GCF_042295465.1. NCBI lineage: Bacteria > Pseudomonadati > Pseudomonadota > Alphaproteobacteria > Hyphomicrobiales > Phyllobacteriaceae > Mesorhizobium > Mesorhizobium sp. ISC25. The sequence continues at coordinate 4,479,707 of NZ_CP135441.1, forward strand.
CTCATTGTCGCGCCGGTCGCGGCCGGCGCGATCGGTGAAGAAGCCGCGGCCCTGGCTCGACCAGGCGAAATTCGGCATCTGCCGAGCGCTAAGCCAGGCCTTCCATTCATCGCTGGAGGAGGTGACGCAGCCTGCCCAGATCGGCTCCAGCATCTCGGCCAATGAGAAATTGTTGGAAAGCGCGCCGGGCTTCTGCTTGCCGCTGCGCTCGGCATAGGCAATCGCCTCGTCCATGCGTTCCATTGTCCAGTTCGAGCCGCCGAACGGACCGCGAATGCGGCCGGCCTTGACCTCGCGGTCCATCGCATCGACGAATTCGTCGACCGGCACGTCAGGATTGTCGCGATGCATGAAATAGACGTCGATATGGTCGGTCTGCAGCCGCTCGAGCGACTGGGTGAGCTGCTTGCCGATGACGTCGGGATAGCAGAGCGGCGAGTGCGCACCCTTGCCGATGACCACCGACTGCTCGCGCACGCCACGGTTCTTCAGCCATTGGCCGAGCAGCGTCTCGGTATAGCCGGAACCGTAGACGAAGGCGGTGTCGAACAGATTGCCGCCGGCCTCGAAATAGGCATCGAGCAGGATGGCGCCCGACGAAAAGGTGCGGAAATCCTCGAAGCCGAGCGCCAGGCACGAGGCGGGCCGCGGCAGGCCCGGAATGCTGCGCTTGGGGATGGCGGTCCCGCCGGAGCGCAACTTCCGTCCGGAGATGGTGTTGACGCGCTTTGCCGGTTTCTCGATGTCGTATTCGAGCCCGATTGCGGCTCGCCATTTATCGAGCACACGCAGATTGCCGAGACTGTCGGCCCAGCCCATGCCGGGCCAGGCGAACTCCTGCTTCCCGCCGAGAATGGCCTCGCCGGCGGCGTCGACCTCGAACGCGTAAAGCCAGCCGTCCTCCTTGACCTCGACCACCTCGGTGTCACCCGGACGGATGATGCGGATTTCGCCGGTGCCGCCTTGCTGGCCGCCGGCAAACCAGAAATCCGCGACCTCGATGCGGCCCTTGCTGCCGAGAATACGCAAGACATTGTCCTGCGCGAGCGAGATGCTGCAGGACACTTCCGCGACGATGCCGCCCGGAAAATGCAACAGCGCCGACGCCCATTCGTCGACGCCGGATTGGCCGAAATGCGCAGCGCCGACCACTTTGTCCGGCTCGGCGAAGGGCATTCCCGCCGCGGCGCCGGCAATCAGCCGCGCCATCGACACGGGATAGCCGCCGACATCGAGAATGCCGCCGCCGGCGAGATCCTTGGCGTAGAGACGGTGCTCCGGCATGAAGCCCGGCATGGCGAAGCCGAAACTGGATTTGATCATCTTGATCTCGCCGATCGCGCCGGCCCTGATCAGCTCGACCAGCTTGGCCGTCTGCGGATGCAGCCGGTACATGAAGGCTTCGCCGAGAAAGGTGCCGGCCTTGCGCGCGGCATGGATCATCGCGTCGGCCTCGAAGGCGGTCAGGCCAAGCGGCTTTTCGCAAAGCACATGCTTTCCGGCCTCGGCCGCCTTGATCGCCCATTCGGCATGGCTCGGATGCGGCGTCGAAATATAGATCGCGTCGACATCCGGATCGCCAAGCAATGCCTCGTAGCCGTCGAGGATGCGGGCGCCGGGGAAAGCCTCGGTGAGCCCGGCCTTGCCGGGATTGCGCGCGCCGATGGCGACCAATGTGCCGGTGCGCGAATGGGCGAGGCCGCCGGCAAAAGCCTTGGCGATGTTGCCGGGCCCGAGAATGCCCCAGCGAACTTTTTCTGGTTTGGAAGTCATGTCAAATCTCCGTGGGGTGGCCGCGAGCAATCGCGATCGGACAAAAGAAAGATGGGCTAGCGAATGCGTGCGCCAGTGGCGTCGAAGAGAAGCGAGCGGTCGGCCTTGATCGACACCACCAGGTCGTCGCCGTTCGCGCGATGCCGCGATGCCTCGCGCTCGATGATCAGTTCCTCGCGCCCGCCCCCGGTCCCGGAATTGGCATAGACATAGCTCACCGATCCCAAGTGCTCGGCGACGTCGGCCTTGAGGGTAAGGTCGCAATCGCCCTGGCCGGCGTCGAAGAAATGCTCCGGCCGCACGCCAAGCACGACATCGCCGCCTATCGCAGGCAAGGCATCCGAAAGCGGCTTGCGCAGTCGCGCGTCGCGATGGTTGACCAGTTCGACGACCGCAGCGCCGTTGTCCGTCCCGACCATTTTCGCCGCCAGAAAGTTCATCTTCGGCGAGCCGACGAAGCCGGCAACGAAGCGGTTGGCCGGGTCGTCGTAGAGATCGAGCGGCGCGCCGATCTGTTCGATATTGCCGGCGTTGAGCACGACGATCCTGTCGGCCAGCGTCATCGCCTCGGTCTGGTCGTGCGTCACATAGACCATGGTAACGCCGAGCTCCTTATGGAGGCGCGATATCTCGACGCGCATCTGCACCCTGAGCTCGGCGTCGAGATTGCTGAGCGGTTCGTCGAACAGGAACACTTGCGGCTCACGCACGATGGCGCGGCCGATGGCGACGCGCTGGCGCTGGCCGCCCGACAATTGCCGCGGCCGCCGCTTCATCAGCTCGGCGATGCGCAGGATCTCGGAAGCCCGCTTCACCCGCCGCTCGGTATCTGCCTTGGGGTTGCCGGTCATTCTCAGGCCGAAGCTCAGATTCTGCTCGACCGTCATGTGCGGATAGAGCGCGTAGGACTGGAACACCATGGCGATGCCGCGATCGGCCGCCTCGACGTCGTTCACCACCTTGCCGCCAATGGCGATCTCGCCGTCGCTGATGTCCTCGAGCCCGGCGATCATCCGGAGCAGCGTGGACTTGCCGCAGCCGGAAGGGCCGACGAAGACGACGAATTCGCCGTCGTCGATGTCGATGTTGGCGCCATGGACGATCTCGAAGACGCCGAAGCGCTTGATGACGTTCTTGAGTGTGACTGCCGCCATGCTGATCCTTACTTGATAGCGCCGGCGGCGATGCCGGCGACGAAATGGCGCTGCAGAAGCACGAACACGACGAGCATTGGCGCTGTCAGCATCACCGCGCCCGCCATGATGCCGCCCCAGGACACTTTTGTGAGACCGATCAGCGTGCCGAGCGCCACGGGCGCGGTCATTGCGCCCGGCTTGGAATTGATCAGCAGCGGCCAGAGATAATTGTTCCAGGAGGCAAGGAAGAGGATGATGGCGAGCGCCGCCAGCATCGGCCGCGCCAGAGGCAGGGCGACGAACAGGAATATCCGCCATTCCTTGACGCCCTCGACCTTGGCGGCGTCGAACAGCTCGTGCGGCATCATCGAAAAACTCTGCCGCATGAAGAGCACGCCCAGCGAATTGAACAGCGGCGGCACGATCAGCGCTACCCAGGTGTTGGCGAGCTTGAAGTCGCGCGCCACCATGATGAATTGCGGGATCAGCACGACCGCATAGGGCAGCGTGATGGTGCCGAAGATGATGGCGACGACCACGCCTTTGCCGAAGAAGTTGTAACGCGCCAGCGCCCAGCCGGCCATCGAGGTCAGCATCACCGACAGGAAGGTATAGGTCACCGCCACCGAGACGGAGATGCCGATGGCGCCGATGAAATTGGTGCCGCGCTGCAGATTGCTGACATTGTCGAGGAAATTGCCGTGCGGCAAAAGCTCGATGTCGGGGCTGAAGATGCCGTTGTCGGGCATCGTCGAAAAGACCACCATCATCCACAGCGGAAACAGCCAGACCAGCGCCAGCGGCGTCAGGAACAGATGCAGCGCGATGCTGCGACCCAATCTGGCCTGGGAACGGCTGATCCGGGAATGGCCTATTGGGGAACGCGAGGTCATTTCGGTTCCCTCGTCAGCCATATCTGTACCAGCGAAATGGCGATCGCCAGCCCGGCCATGGTGTAGGCGATGGCCGAAGCGTAGCCGAAATTGAGCGACCGGAAGCCCTGGCGGTAAAGCAGCAGCCCGAGCGTTTCGGTGCCGCCGCCCGGCCCGCCGCGCTCGGTGATCAGGAAGGGCTCGGTGAACAGCTGCATGGTGCCGATGATCGACAGCACGGCGCAGAACACGATGATCGGCTTGAGCAGCGGCAGCGTGATGTAGAAGAACTGTTTGACCTTGCTGACCCGGTCCAGGGTCGCCGCCTCGTAAACATCCTCGGGAATCGACTGCAGGCCGGCGAGCAGGATGATGGCGTTGTAGCCGGCCCAGCGCCACGTCACCGCCATCATGATCACCGCCATCGCCGGGGTGACGTTGGTAAACCAGTCGACACTGGGCAGGCCGATGCTGTTCAGCAATTTGTTGATGATGCCGTAGTCGAGATTGAACATCAGCCGGAAAACCGCCGAATAGGCGACTTCGCCGACCACGACCGGCGCGAAGAAGGCAAAGCGGAAAAGGCCACGCGCCTTGAGCAGCGGCGAGTTCAAAAGCACCGCCATCACAATCGCCAGCGAAATCATCACCGGCACCTGGATGACAAGGATAAGCAATGTGTTCTTCAAGGCATTGAAGAAGGCCGGATCGCCGATCAGCCGGCCCCAGTTGAAGGTCGGCGCAAACCGCCACGGCACGGTGCGCGTCGCCTGGAACGAGATCAGGAAGGAATCGATGATCGGCCACAGCCAGAAGATCGAGAAGATCAGCAGATAAGGCGCGAGAAAGCGATACGCCGTGGCGTTCTGGTAGCGCATCGTTTTCCTCCTTTCTGCTTTTCAAGTCTCTTGCCTTCTCCCCTTGTGGGAGAAGGTGGGTCGGCGCGTAGCGCCGAGACGGTTGAGGGGTGATGGCCGGAGTGCCGCCGGCGCCAAGCTGGAGCACCCCTCATCCGTCGCCTTCGGCGACCCCTTCTCCCACAAGGGGAGAAGGGGAGCCGTGCGCTCGGAGCCGCCTCCTTCAGATCACGACTTGACCGGCAGGCCGGTCGCCGCGGCGATCTGGCTTGCGGCATCGTCGAGCGCTGCCTTGGCGTCGGGATAGCCGCCGGCCAGATATTTGGTCTGCACCGCGCGGATGATGATTTCGGCGTCGCTCTGGAACGGCGTGCCGCGGCTGGGTACGACCTTCGGCAAGGTGCCGAGGATGTCCTTCCACACGGCTTGGCCGCCCCAATAGGGCAGGCCTTCGGAGACATAAGGGTCGTTGAGCGCCGAAATCAGCGACGGCACCAGGCCGAAGCCTTTCAGCATGGTGATCTGGCCTTCATTCGTCGCAAGCGTGTATTTCAGATAGGCGTAGGCGGCTTCCTTGTTCTTCGACACCGAGGTGATGGCGAGCGAGGAGCCGCCGAGATTGGCGGCGCGCGGACCGTCGGCGGTCAGGCTCGGCATCAAATAGACGCCCCATTTGCCTGCCCCATCGGGCGATTCGGTGCGCACGGTGCCTTCATACCAGCCGCCATACATCTGCGTGGCGACCTTGCCGGCGGTGTTGTTGGTGATCTTGGTGCTCCAGTCGGCAGAGGAAATGATGCCGGCGTCCTTCATCTCCTTGATCTTGGTCATGGCATCGACGCATTTGGGCTGGTTGACGGTGATCGATTGCCCGTCGGCGGAGAAGTAGGCGCAGCCCTGCTCGTTGGAGATCATGCGGAAGAATTCGGAATCGCCGTTGAAATCGGCGTTGGTCATCGTGACGCCGGGATTGGCGGCCTGGATCTTCTTGGCGGCGGCGATGAAATCGTCCCAGGTCTTGATCGAGGACGGATCGACGCCGGCCTTCTCGTAGAAGTCGCGGCGGTAGAACATCGCCACTGGACCGGAATCCCACGGCATCGCATAGGCCTTGTCGTCAACCTCGAGCTCGGTGCGCTTGAAGTCGGGGAATTTTGCCTGGTCTTCCGCGGTGTAGCCGAGCGTGTGCAGGTCGACGAAGCAATCCGGGAACTGGCTCCAGTAGTTTTCCGCTTCGCCGTTCTCGATCGTCACGATGTCCGGCAGCCCCTCGCCGCCGGCCGCACAGCCGGCGATCGACTTGTCGTAGGTCGGCTGGTTGCCGAGGTCCTCGACCGTGACCTTGATGTCGGGAAACTGCTTGTTGAAGCCCGCTATGGTGGCCTTCAGCGACGAAGCGGCGATATTCCAGCTCCAGATCGTGATTTCACCGGACTGCGCAAAGGCCGGGCTGGAGCCCAAGGCAAGCGCGAGCGCGGCGCAGGTCAATTTTATGCGCATCGAAATCCTCCCATTTCAGTTGCTCTCTGTTTGCGAGCGTGGCTAGACTAGGCCTCGGGAACGCCTTGTCCGCGACAAAGGGAATAAGAAATGAGCGGAAAGTAAGATGCCGGAAAGGCCGTTTTACCAGCCCGGCGCCAGCAGCGTGGAGGGCCTGCCGCTGCTGCTGCAGATGTTCCACACCCAGCCCCTGGTGATGCTCAAGCCACATTGGCACGCCCAGGTTGAGGTGAATTTCATCGTGCGCGGCGCCGTGCACTACCGCATGGACGGACACGGGCTTTCCCTCTCTGCGGGCGACATGTGCCTGTTCTGGGGCGGCCTGCCGCACCAGATGGACGAAGCCTCCGACGATGCCATCTATGCCGGCGCGCATCTGCCGCTGGTGCATTTCTTCCGGCTGCATTTGCCCGTCGATGTCCGCAACAGGCTGATGACGGGGGCGACGCTGGTGACCGACGCCACCGACCGGTCGGACGACCACAATTTCGAACGCTGGAACCGCTATGCCCGCTCCGGCGACCCGGTCAAGGCCGAGCATGCCGTCAACGAGCTTTTGCTGCGGCTGGAGCGGGTGCGCTTCGAGCCTTACCGGCTCGTGCCCGAAACCCCGGTCGAACAGGCGATAGGCAGTCCCTTCGATCAGCAATCGTTGCGCAATGTCGGGCGCATGTGCGACTTCATCGCCGAGAATTTCCTCTACGAGATCGATTGCGTCGATATCGCCGCGGCGGCCGATATCCATCCCAAATACGCCATGAGCATCTTCAAGAAATCGACCGGCATGACGCTCAACGAATATGTGAATTTGCTGCGCCTCAGCTACGCGCAGGCGCTGCTGATGCATCAGGATGCCAATGTGCTGCGCGTCGCCATGGAATCGGGCTTCGGTTCGCTCAGCGCCTTCAACAAGTCGTTCCGCAAGCTTGCCGGCATGTCGCCGTCGGATTTCCGCAGGGGCGTGGCGGGCGCCAGGTGACGGCTGGATTCAGCCGAAAGTAACAGGCTTCTCGGCAGGCGGTTCATTGGCAGCGGCCCGTTGGCGGTGATCAGGAACTGGTCCTCGAGATTGAAGCTGGCGAGACCGTCGATGTAGAGCGGGATCTCGAATGCCAGCACCATGCCGGCTTCGATCACGACATCGCTGTCGGCCGAAATGAACGGCCATTGCTCGGAAAACACGGAATGGCCGACGCTGTGGCCGAAATGGCCGCGGCGATAGGAACGCAGGCCCTGGCGCGCCAGGCTTTCGCTGGCGGCGCGATGCACGCCGGCGAACGGCTTTCCGGGCATAAGCGCGGCAAGCCCGTCGGCGAAGGCGCGTTCGGCTATCGCATGCAATTCGGCCTGTTCGGGCGACGGTGGCCCGAAGGTGAAATTCCGCGACATGTCCGAGGCATAGCCGTTCACGCTGCACACCATGTCGGTCTTGAGCGGATCGCCGGCGGCGGCGACCGCATCGGCGCCTTTGGGGCGAGCGCCCAGCGTGACGTATTCCGCCGTCGAGATTTGCTGCGATGACCCGGCGGCTGCATCGGCGACGCCTTGCCGGTAGAGCGCGATCAGCTCCGACTGACGCATGCCGGTCGCCGCATGCTGCTGCAGCCGCGACAGGCCGGCTTCCGACAGGACGATGCCTTGCTGCAGGAGGTCGATCTCGCTCTGCGATTTGACTGCCCGCAGCCTGTCGATAATCGGCGAGCCATTGACCAGGGCAGTGCCCGCCAACATCGCCTGCATCGCGGAAAAATCACTGGCCGGGACAAAATCCAGCTCGATGCCGAGCGTTGCACGCTCCAGCCGGAATTCTGCGAGGATCGTTTTCAGCTCGCGGACGGAGCGGGCAAGCTCGAAGGTCGCCGGACGTGAAAAACCGGGCGCGCGGCCAACCAGGCCCGCCTCGATGCGCTGTGCAACGGGCCGGTCGGCCGTCGCCGGCTCAAGCGACGCCGATTCGATCCAGATCGGATGCGTGCGCACCACGGCGTCCGGCGCCGCCACCCGGAGCTGGGCAGCCTGGAAATCCGCCACCACGATGCCGACCGGCAGGTCGCCTCGCCTCGGGATGACCACGAAACCGGCGCCGGCCCGCCGGAACAGGCCGGCCGGGCCGATCCAGGCACCGGTGGCATATTGGAAGGCCTCGGGCTCGCAAAGCACCAGCGCCTCGATGCCGGCGCGCTGCATCAGGTCAGTTGCGCGCTCGCGGTCGACAAAGCCGGTCATGGGTTCCCTCCAGTGCGATCGAATTCGATGCCGACGCGGCGGCATTTGGCCTCAGCGTAGCTTCAGTGCCGCGGTGGAGCAGCTGTTTTCTGGAAGCGCTGTTCACCTGGAGAGTTCGACGCCAGGACGGGAAACGAAAAAGCCGCGGCGAACCGCGGCTTTTCAACGCGACAAGTTGTCTATTTCGAATGCTTACTCGGTTTCCTCAGAGGTGTCGTCGGCTGTGTCTGCCGCGTCTTTCGCGGCCTTCCTATCCAGCGCTGCCTGCAAGCCCAGCGTAGCCCGCGGTGAGGCCGGTGTTGTCGCAACGACCGCCATTGCGTGAGCAACTCCGTGCGTCGACTTGTCCTTGGCCGCGGCCGAGGTGGCGGCTCCGTGTCCCTGCGAGCCGGCCCCGGCCGAGTTTCCGCCGTTACCGTTGCTGCCGCCATTGCCATTGCCATTGCCATTGCCGCCGGGAGCAGCGAGGACCGGAGACGCGACAAGGGTGAGAGCGGCTACAGTCGCGAATAGACAGGTGCGCGTTTTCATAGTTCCTCCTTCGAGTCGCCCTCCCGCCAGGATGGGTTCCAGATGAGAAACGTCAGGACTTCCAATGTGAAAGTCCGCCGTTTACCTAGCTTTGTTCAAATACAGGATTCCACAAGACGGACCTTGGTCCGAAATCGACACGCAAAAGTCCTGAATTCTATCGGTAGTGTACTTCGCGACCGCAGCGCCTGCCGGCCAGTGTGTGTTGTGCAGTCCAAATGCGAAAAAGCCGCGGCGAACCGCGGCTTTTCGATGCTTGATTTCCCTTGAGAGAAATTGGAGCGGGTGAAGCGATTCGAACGCTCGACCCCAACCTTGGCAAGGTTGTGCTCTACCCCTGAGCTACACCCGCTCGCGCGGCTTTCGGGCCGCAAGCCGCGCCTATATGGCTGAAGAGCGCGGCGATTGCAACAGGGAATTCGCAGGCTTTTTGCTCCGCCGGCAATGCGGACGAGCCGTCCCGCGAGACGTCGCACGGCAATCACCCCCGCATTGCGCGACGGGCTTGTCTTGGCCGCATTATTGGCCGTAAACGGCGTTAGCCGAACAAGCCGTTGAAAAGCGGGCCATCAGAAGAAAGACCGATGCCGAAGACCGAAGCCGAACTTTTCGCCTTTCTTGCCGGACTCGGGATCGAGGTATCGACGAGGCGGCATCCGCCGCTGTTCACGGTCGCCGATTCGCAGGCGCTGCGCGGCGGGATTGCCGGCGGCCACACCAAGAACCTGTTCCTCAAGGACAAGAAGGACAATTTCTTCCTGGTCAGCGTCGACGAGGAGGCGGTGGTCGATCTCAAGCAAATCCATCATCTGATCGGTGCTGCGGGGCGCGTGTCTTTCGGCCGGCCGGAGATGCTGATGGAGCTTCTCGGCGTCGTCCCGGGCGCGGTCACGGTGTTCGGGCTGATCAACGACACCGAGCGAAGGGTCAAGGTCGTTTTGGACGAGGAGCTGATGAGCCATGCGGTGGTCAATGCCCACCCGCTGACCAACGAAGCGACGACTTCCATCGCTGCGGCGGACCTGGTCAAATTCGTCGAGGCAACCGGACATGATGCTGTTATCTTGAAAGTCTCGGCATGATCGCCACATGGGTGACTGAAACCGGGTTCTAAAAAAGGATGTTGCGCCCGTCCCTTGGCCGGCGGCGCGACCGAAAGGCGACGAGATGAGCGATAGCAAGCCCTTTGGCGGCCCATTTGGCAGCAATGGCGGCCAGTATGCCACCACTGTGCAATATGGCGGCACCGATGCCGCGCGTGAGAAGGTCGCGCTTGCGGAGGCGCCGGCCGACGTCATCAAGGACACAACGACCGCTGGATTTGCCGCCGACGTAATCCAGGAATCGCGCCGCCAACCGGTGCTGGTCGATTTCTGGGCGCCATGGTGCGGCCCCTGCAAGCAATTGACGCCGCTGCTGGAGAAGGCGGTGAAAGCCGCCGGCGGCAAGGTCAAGCTGGTCAAGATGAATATCGACGACCATCCATCGATCGCCGGCCAGCTTGGCATCCAGTCGATACCGGCGGTCATTGCCTTCAAGGACGGCCAACCGGTCGACGGCTTCATGGGCGCCATTCCCGAGAGCCAGATCACGCAATTTATCCAGAAGGTCGGCGGCAAGAACGGTGGCGCGCCGCAAGTGGCCGAGGCGCTGGCCGCGGCCGCCGAAGCGCGCGACGCCGGGGATGTGCAGACCGCGGCCGACATTTACGATGCCATCCTGGAACAGGCGCCGGAGACGATCGAGGCGATCGCCGGCTTGGGCGATCTGCTGTTCGAGGCCGGCGATGCCGAAGGTGCCGAGGCGGTGCTGGCGCGGGCGCCGGAAGCGAAGAAGGATGCGCCCCAGCTCGCCGCGCTGCGGGCCAAGATGGCGCTCGCAGCGCAAGCCGCGGTACTCGGCAATCCGGCGGAACTGGAACGGCGACTGGCCGAAAATCCCAGGGATCACCAGGCACGGTTCGAGCTTGCCATGATCCAGAACGCCAAGGGTGATCGCATGGCGGCGGCCGACAATCTGCTGGCGATCATCAAGGCCGACCGCTCGTGGAACGACGACGGCGCCAGAACCCAGTTGCTGCAGCTCTTCGAGGCATGGGGCATGACCGACGAAGCAACGCTGTCGGCACGGCGCAAACTGTCGTCGCTGCTGTTTTCCTGAGCCGGCGCAGACTGTTTTGTCGCGCGGGCTTGCGGTGGGCGGCGGCTGCGCCAGATTAGGTTTTCGGACGGCGTTCGATTTCAGGTTTCCGGTGTTGCGCCTTGTGCCGGCCGGGAGGAGACGGATTTTGTGCGCTTCCTGACAAAGCGATCGGAGGATTGAGGTGCAGGCGGGAAACGCGCATTACCGGCTCGCTGCGGACTTGCCGTCGACCATGCCGATCTTTCCGCTTGAGGGCGCATTGCTGCTGCCTGGAGGCCGCATGCCGCTCAACATCTTCGAGCCGCGCTATCTGCAGATGGTCGACGAGGCGATAGCCGGGCCGCGGCTGATCGGCATGATCCAGCCCAGCCTCGACGGCGCGCTACGTCCCGACGGCGAGCCGGAGCTCTGCAATGTCGGCTGTGCCGGGCGCATCATTGCGCTGTCCGAGAGCGGCGACGGCCGTTACCTGATTTCGCTGCAGGGCGTGTGCCGGTTCCGCATTGTCCAGGAACTCACGGTCAAGACGCCGTTCCGCCAGTGCCGGTTGGCACCCTTTCTCACCGATCTCGACGACGACCAGGCAGAAGCCGAGATCGACCGGCCGGCGCTGCTCAAAGCGTTTCGCGCCTATCTGCAGGCCAACGATCTGGAGGCCGACTGGGAAAGCGTCAGCCGCGCCGAAAACGCCATGCTGGTCAACGCGCTGTCGATGATGGCGCCTTACGGACCGGCCGAGAAACAGGCGCTGCTCGAAGCGGCCGATCTGAAGACACGCGCCGAAACGCTGATCGCCATCACCGAAATGGCGCTGGCGCGCGAGAATGAGGATTTCGGTTCGAGTTTGCAGTAGGTTGGCCCTCCTTCTCCCACAAGGGGAGAAGGACGGCCGCGCTCGAAACCTTAACCGATTGCCTTGTGGAAGGATGGATCGAATGGCGGACGGACGAGACGGGAACAGGACTGTCGATCCCAAGCTGCTGGAACTGCTGGCCTGCCCGCTGACCAAGGGGCCGCTTGCCTGGGATCCGGAGCGCGGCGAGCTTATCTCGCGGGTGGCAAAGCTTGCCTATCCGGTGCGGGACGGCATTCCGATCATGCTGCCATCGGAGGCGCGCGTCATCGCCATAGATGATGCCATGCCACCGCCGCCGCGCCTGGGTGGCTCAGGATAAGGCCGATCTGTGGTGATCTTTCGCGCCTCCCTCTGTCCCGCCGGCATCAAAGTTCGGCACCGCAGCAGCGCTCTGACGAAGGATGAGGCCTATTGAAAATTGCGCCCCTTGGGCATGACCTTCTCTGCCTTTCCCAATAGTTCCGTTTGCGCGATGCTGCCCGGCCGAACCTCGTCTGCACTGCTCGAAGGCTCATCCGCAGGTCTTGCCTCTTCCAGCAGCACCGACAGCCACGGCGTCAGATCCTCGACCTTCTCGGCGACGATATGGATGACGTCCGATTCCGATTGCAGCTTGCCGGTGACGCGGATGAGACGCGCGCCCATGACGATGGGGCGGAAGCGGTCGAAAGTCCTTTCCCAGAAAATGATGTTGGCGACCGCATTCTCGTCTTCCAGCGTCAGGAAAATCGCCTTGCCATTGCCTGGCCGCTGCCGCACCAGCACGAGGCCGGCGACCGAAACGCGCCGGCCGTCCCGCACCTGGCCGAGGCGCGCATTGGGCGTGACGCCGGACCGATCCAGTCTTTGACGCAGGAAAGCGACCGGGTGCGCCTTCAGCGACAGGCCAAGCGAGCGGTAGTCGTGGACGACGTGCTCGCCGAGCGGCATTGTCGGGAGCCTGGTTTCGGGCTCCAGATCGCGCAAGCGGATCGCCGGCTGGTCGAACAGCGGCAGCTTTTCGGCGGCACTCTTGCCGTCGAGCGCGCGGACCGCCCATAGAGCGTCACGGCGGTTCAATCCAAGCGAGCGGAAAGCGTCGGCCTGCGCCAGTTTTTCGATCTCGTCGACGTTGAGGCCCGAGCGCAGCCAGACGTCGCGCACGGATGCGTAGCCGGCGCCGCGCCTTGATACAAACGCTTCCATGCGCTCCTTCGACAGGCCCTTGACCTGGCGAAAGCCAAGCCGGACGGCATGGCTGGTCCGGATGACGCCGCGCATCTGGGCATGGCGATCAAGGATACGATCCGGATCGAAAGGCGATTGCTCCAAGGCGCAATCCCAGCCGGAAAAATTGACGTCGACCTCGCGGATCTCGACGCCGTGGTCATGCGCGTCGCGGACAAGCTGGGCCGGCTGGTAAAATCCCATCGGCTGGGAATTCAGGATCGCGGCGCAGAACACGTCGGGATAGAAGGTCTTGAACCAGCAGGAGGCATAGACCAGCAGGGCGAAGGAGGCGGCGTGGCTTTCGGGAAAGCCATACTCGCCAAAACCCTCGATCTGCTTGAAGCAGCGTTCGGCGAAGTCTTTTTCGTAGCCCTTGGCGACCATGCCGTCGACCATTCTCTTGCGATAATTGCCGATGGTGCCAGTGCGCTTGAATGTCGCCATGGCGCGGCGCAGTTCATCGGCCTCGCCCGGCCTGAAGCCGCCGGCGACGATGGCGATCTTCATCGCCTGCTCCTGGAACAGCGGCACGCCCAGCGTCCTGCCGAGTATTTTTTCCAGTTCCGGCTTGGGATATTCGGGTTTTTCCTTGCCTTGCCGGCGGCGCAGATAGGGGTGGACCATGTCGCCCTGGATCGGGCCGGGCCGCACGATCGCCACCTCGATGACGAGGTCGTAGAAGTTTTTCGGCCGCAGCCGCGGCAGCATCGACATCTGCGCGCGGGATTCGATCTGGAAGACGCCGATCGTGTCGGCGCGGCAGATCATGTCGTAGACATGTTTGTCCTCGGCCGGGAGAGTGGCCAACACATAGGGCTGGCCGTACTCATCCCGCGCGTTCGGATAGTGATCCTGGAGCAGGGTGAAGGCGCGCTGCAGGCAGGTCAGCATGCCGAGCGCCAGCACGTCCACTTTAAGGATTTTCACCGCGTCTAGATCATCCTTGTCCCACTCGACCATCTTGCGCTCGTCCATCGCCGTCTTGACGATGGGCACGATCTCGTCGAGTCGGTCCCTGGTGATGACGAAACCGCCGACATGTTGCGACAAATGACGGGGAAAGCCCATGATCTCGTTGGCGCATTCGATCACATGCCTTGTCGATGGATCGGTCTGATCGAGGCCGCCGGCCTTTGTCTCCTTTTCGCCGAGCTCCGAGGTTGACCAGCCCCAGATCGAGCTGGACAGTGCGCTCCGGACGTCGTCCGACAGGCCCATCGCCTTGGCCACTTCGCGCATCGCCGAGCGGCCTCGGTAGCTGACGACGGCGGCGGCCAGCGCAGTGCGCTTGGTGCTGTATTTGGAATAGATGTACTGGATGACCTCCTCGCGCTTTTCATGCTCGAAATCGACGTCGATGTCGGGCGGCTCGTTTCTTTCCTCGGAAATGAAGCGCTCGAAAAGCGTGTCGATCTTGTCCGGGCCAACTTCGGTGATGCCGATGCAGAAGCAGACGATCGAGTTGGCGGCGGAGCCGCGCCCCTGGCAGAGAATGTTCTGGCTGCGGGCGAATTTGACGATGTCGTGGACGGTCAGGAAATAGCGCGCGTAGTTCAGGCGCTCGATCAGAGCGAGCTCCTCCTCGATGCGCTGCGTCACAAAAGCAGGTACGCCCGAGGGGTAGCGGATGGCGGCCCCCTCCTTGGCCAGCCTTTCCAGTTCGGCCTGCGGCCCGAGGCCCGATTCCGTCGGCTCATCGGGATAGTTGTATTGCAGGTCACTGAGCGAGAAGGTCAGCTCGCCGGCAAAACGCAGCGTTTCCGCCAGCGCTTGCGGATGCCTGCGGAAAAGCCGTGCCATCTCCAGCGGCAGCTTTAAGTGGCGCTCGGCATTGGCCGCCAGTTCCAGCCCCACCTCGGCGACGGGCACATTGAGGCGGATCGCCGTCAGCACGTCCTGCAGCGGGCGCCGTTCCGACGTATGGTAGAGAACATCGTTGGTCGCCATCAGCGGGATGCCGGCCAGCTCCGCCATCGCCGCGGCCTGCTCGATACGGAAGCGGTCATTGCCGCAATAATCCGGCGAAACCGCAAGCCTCAGGTTTTCGCCGAAGCGATCCCTGAGCCGGCTAATCAAAGCGAGGCTATCGCTCGCCCCCGCCGACAGATCCGGCAGGATGGCCAGCGACAGGAGATCGCCCCATTCGAGAAGATCGCTCTGTTTGAGAAGCGTTGCCCCCTTTTCGTTCTCGTCACGCAAATTGGCCTGCGTCAGCATGCGGCAGAGATGCCCCCAGCCCTTGCGGTCCCGCGGGTAGGCGAGAATGTCCGGCGTGCCGTCGCAAAAAACCAGGCGGCAGCCGGGATGATAGGAAACACCCTCCACCTTGGCCTGCTGCCAGGCGCGCACGACGCCCGCCACCGTGTTGCGGTCGGCGAGCCCGATCGCCGAAAATCCCATGAATTTTGCCGCGACCACCAGCTCCTCCGGTTTCGAGGCGCCGCGCAGGAACGAGAAGTTCGACTGGATGCCGAATTCGGCATAGGGGATGGCCGTCAGCGCATTCATGCGAAGATCCCATGCATGAACCAGCGCGGCGAGGGCTGCGAGGCGCCGTAAAGGCCCTGGCGATAGAGCCAGTAACGGCGGCC
The DNA here is from genome assembly GCF_042295465.1 of Mesorhizobium sp. ISC25. Lineage (NCBI taxonomy): Bacteria > Pseudomonadati > Pseudomonadota > Alphaproteobacteria > Hyphomicrobiales > Phyllobacteriaceae > Mesorhizobium > Mesorhizobium sp. ISC25. The sequence continues at coordinate 4,495,400 of NZ_CP135441.1, forward strand.
GTCGGCATCCTCGATGCGGAAATAATCCCGGGTCGGGGCATCTTCTCGTCCCGCCGCCTCTCGCCACCATTCCGGCGCGATGCGCTCCGGCCCTTCGGCGCGCGCGACCCGGTAGAGCGCGCGCCGCCAGCGGAAGTTCAAAGGCGGGCCTTCCGGCATTTCGGTGGCCGGCACCTCGATCGGCTCGGGCGAACGGAAAAGCCGGATCGGCCGTTCCGGCTGGAAGACGGTCGTGGGAGCGTCCTTCGCCTTGTCGGGCTGCTTCGGCGGCGAGCTTCTCTGCGGCGCCTCCGTGAAGGGAAGGGTGGCGACGGCGCGCTCCGGCAAATGGCTCTCGACGGCGACCGGCTTCAAGACCGCGCCTTCGCCGAGCCGGGCGCGAATGCGGTCGGCAAAAAGCGCGATATCGGCACCGTCGTCGCTCGTCTCGCCGGCAAGGTCTGCCTGCTGCATGTCGAAGGCGGCGGCGGTCAGCACCGAAAGGCGCACGAGATCGAAGCCATAGCCGGCGTCGATATCCTGTTCGAGCGCGGCAAGCCTTTCGTGGAACAATTTCTGGATCAGCCGCGGCTCGCGCAGAGGCCGCGAGGTGCCGACGGCGATGCGGCTGACGCCGCCATCGACGCGGAAAAGCAGCAGCGCCAGCCGCCTTGCGCCCTCGCCGCGACGCTCGAGGTCGCTCTTCAAGGTGGTCGCCAGCATGCCTGTCAGCCGCTCGATGTCCTCGGTCAGCATGATCGGTTCGGCAAGGTGACGCTCGACCGAAAGCGGCGCCACCGGCAGGCGCGGCGACACGGCCTCCTCGAGGCGGCCAAGCGCCTGGTCGAGGCGCAAGAGCAGCGATGCGCCGAAGCGGCGGGCCAGCGGCGCGCGCGGTGCCGCCATGACGGCGCCCGCCGTGCGCAGGCCGACGCTTTCGAGGCTGGCGCGGACCTCCGGGCCGATGCGCAGCGCCGCCAGCGGCAAGGGCGCGAGAAGTGCTTCCTCCTCGCCATCGGGAACGATGCGGTCGCCGGCAAACCGCGCCGCCGCCCAGGCAGCACCAGGCGTGGCGGCAAGCCCGGCGCGGACATCGAAGCCCTGATGAAAAAAACGCGACAGGATATCGTCCAGCATCGAGCGTTCGCCGCCGAAAAGATGAGTGCAGCCGGTGACGTCGAGATAGAGGCCGTCGGTCCCGTCGAGCGCCACAAGCGGGGTATAGCGGTCGCACCAGTCGGCGAGGCCTTCGAGCAGGCGCCGGTCGGCCTCCGGATCGGCCTCCACGATGTCGATCGACGGATGCATGGCGCGTGCGTCGGCTATGCCCATGCCGCGCTTCAGATTAAGCGCCTCGCCCCGCTCGTCGAGGGCGGCGATGCGCTGGGTGTTCCCTTGGCGATGGCTGATCACCAGCGGCAGGTGATCCGACGGCCGGGAACGCCAGGACCGCCCCAGACGCTGCCGCAGGATCCTCTCGGCGGCGAGATGCGGAAACCACAGGGATAGGATTCTTTGGCCGTTCTGGGGCCCATTCCTGAGACCTTCCTTGCTCGCCCCGTCTTTCTTCGAATATGCGTTCATCGGGGTTCCACTCCAGTGTGAATTTTCCGGGCAAGGCCGTGCGGCTCTTGCCGATGGCGACGGTGAAGGCGGGCCGGCCGATCGAGCCGGCGAGCGGCCCGGCAAGCGTTTTACGCGTTGCCGCCGGTGCCGCCGACAGGATGAGGCGGACGGGCGCTGCCGTCGGCTCGGGCTCGCCGGCCTGGCGCAGCAGGAACAGCGGCCGGCCCGCACTCTGCGCCCGGGCGTGCAGCCGCCGCGTCGCGGTGAGGTCAAGCCGCTGCGGGCTGCCGCGGATTTCGAGGATGACAGCGGCCAGCGCCGTCATCCTGGCAGCCTCCTCGGCGACCCACAGCGCATCGAGCAGCCTTGGCGCCTCGGAAAACAGCAATTGCTCCGGCTCGATGCCGAAAAAGGCGTGAAGCCCCCGGGCATAGGGAAAGCCGGCCTCGCGGAAAACCTCGGATGTGCCGATCCACAGCACCGGCAGTCGCGGCCCCTGGCTGAGGATCAGGCTGACGAGCGACAAGGCAAAACCGGCGACGGCCCCGGCATCGCGGGTCGCGGCGCCATGAAACTCGCTCAGCGCCGCCTTCGGCAGGCCGCCGCTCAGCGCAGCATCGAGGCGCTCGGCGCCGGTGCGCAAAAATGCATCGGGCGGCGCCACGGCAAGACCGCGCCGGACAATGGTCAGATTCCGAGCGGGTGTCGGATGCCGAGAGGGTGTCAGACTCTGACGAGGGACATCCGCGTCAAACGACGAACCGGCCGGCGCCTCCAGGCGCTCGGGCAAGGTCCCTTCGATCTTCGCGATCTGGCGGCGCAGGGCAAAAACAGTGTCCCGCGCCACGGCGCTTGTCGCCATGACGGTCAGCTTCCACTCACAATTGTTCCTGTTATGTTCCCTATAGATTCCAGAGGCCGCCCGAAGAGTCAAGCGGAGTCATGGGGAATTTATTCCTGCCTTGATGGCATGACACGGGCACTCCAGCCCGACCATTTGCCGAGTCTGGCCCGAAAGCCTATATGCCGGGATCAAAGGACAAAGCATGGCTCGCATCTACCAAACACGCATCTGGCACGACCAGCTTTCGCCAACGATGGAGGAAATCGAGCTCCTGGCGCTGGAGGCCTATGCCCATCTGCCGGAGGAGTTTCGCAAGCTGACCGGCGAGATCGTCATTCAGATCGCCGAATTCCCGACCGACGAGATCATGGACGACCTTTCTCTGGAAACGCCCTTCGACCTGCTCGGCCTGTTCGAGGGGCGCGGCATCGCCGAGCGCTGGAATCCGCAGACCGGCGAAGGCCCGAACCGCATCACGCTCTACCGCCGCGCCATCCTCGACTACTGGGCCGAGAACGAGGAAACGCTGGGCGACATCGTCACCCATGTGCTGATCCACGAGATCGGCCACCATTTCGGCCTGTCGGACGATGATATGGAGAAGATCGAAGAGGCAGCGGAGTGACGTCGTTTGACTGGAGACCGCAGCGTTCCTTCGCGCTCCCCTCTGTCCTGCCGGACATCTCCCCCACGAGGGGGGAGATTGGCAGCTTTAACGCTTCGCTCGGTCCTGCAACCTTGGAGATTGGCGAAAGCCTGGGATGACGGCCGATCTCCCCCCGTGTGGGGAGATGTCCGGCAGGACAGAGGGGGGCGCTGTCCCGCCAGCGTCCAGAAGTGTCCCGCATTCGCGGGCACCCAAAGCGATGTCAGCGCTACCAGTCGCTGAGTTTGGTGTCGGGGCCGTATTCCTGGCCCTCGACGTCCTTCACCACCGCCTGGCCGCAGCGCATGGTCTTGGCTTTCTTGTCATAGGCATAGATCGGCGAGCCGAACAGATGCCAGCCCTTGTTGAGCGCCGCCGTCACCTTGTGGCAGAAGCTGGCGTCGTCCGGGCCGGACAAAAAGCGGTAGAGTTTCATTTTCAATCCTGTCGTCAGTTACGATAATCATGCGCGAACAGCGGCGGCCTTCGCCAGCAGTTTTTCGGCCTGTGCCAGATGCAGCCGCTCGACCATCTTGCCGTTCAGCGCGATCACCGCCTTGCCGGCATTTTCGGCGAGCGCGAAGGCTTCCTTGACGGCGCGCGCCTCGGCTATTGCTTCGGGCGACGGCGCAAAGGCGCGGTTCGCGGCCTCGATCTGGGCTGGATGGATCAGCGACTTGCCGTCAAAACCCATGGCGGCCGCTTCCGTGCACTCGCGCGCAAAGCCGTCCATATGGCGAAAATCATTGAAGACGCCGTCGAGCAGGTCGAGGCTGCCGGCACGCGCCGCGAGCACCATCTGCATCAGCCACGGCACGAGATAGCGCCGATCGGGCGTGGCGAGAATGCCCGTTTCCTTGACCAGGTCGTTCGTTCCGGCAACGAAACAAACCAGTCGAGAGGCCGGGTCGCGGGCGAGCTCGGCGATCGGCCCGATGTTGAGCAGCGCCTTGGGCGTCTCGAGCATCGCCCACAGCTTGACCTCGTCGGCGATAAAATTGTCGTCGAGTACGTCGCCGGCCTCGAGGATGTCGCGCGGCGTGTCGACCTTCGGCAGCAGGATGGCGTCGGGCGTGCATCTTGCCGCGGCCAGCAGATCGTCGGCGCCCCATTCGCTCGACAGCGCGTTGATGCGCACGACCATCTCGCAGCGGCGATCGGAACGGCCGGCGAAAATCCCCGCCAGCTTTTCGCGCGCGGAAGGCTTGTCGGCCGGGGCGACGGCGTCCTCAAGATCGATGACGACGGCATCGCAGGCCAGCGACGGGATTTTGGCCAGTGCCTTGTCGTTCGAAGCCGGGACGTAAAGCACCGAGCGGCGCGGGCGGGAGGGTTCGGCAGTCATCTCCGATCTATGCCGCCTGCAACCGGCCGAGGCAAGCCGTGCATAAAAACTGCACGCAATTTCGGAAAATCTCCTCGTCTCCGCCCCGCTTGCCGCCCGACAGAATGCGACAGGGGCGGTATGCAAGAGCAAACGAACTCCCGTTGGTCCCTGCCGTACCGGCTTCGCCGCGAAAGCTGGTGGCTCGTCGATCCGCCCCGGGCTTCGGCAAACCTCCTCCCTTTCGTCCGCAAATCCCTGCCTACCGGCCGCATCAAAGCCGCCGAGAAAGCCCGATCATGACAGTATTCCTCTCGGCGGCGCCGAGCTATTGCAGCCGCTTTGGCATTGCCGTCCTGCTCGTCGCGCTGGCCGATTTTTTTTTCTATGGCCAACCGGCGGGCATCACGCTTTTCCTGTTCGGCGTTGCGATTGCCGCGGCGAGCATGGCTCTCCATCCTCTCGGCATCTTCAACGATGGCAGGTTCTGGTTCAAGCCGGTTGCGCTGCTTATGGCGCTGCTGCCGCTTGTGGAAAATGTCAGCGCACTGTCCGTCTCGATCGCGCTGGCGGCGACGGCCATCTTCGCGCTTTCACTGGCCGGACGGTTGCAGTCCGGCCTTGCCCGCATTGCCGGCCAACTTTCGCTGTTCCTGCTAGCAACGCCATTTCGGCTCGTCCTGGATTTCTTCCGCTGGCGCAAGGCGGCGCGGCGGCTTGGCCGGCGGCGCGTGCGCCTTGCGGCGATCGCCGTCTGGGTCATGCCGCTGAGCCTCGGCGCGGTGTTCCTCGCCTTGTTCGGCGCCGCCAATCCGGTCATCGAATACTGGTTCTCGCTGATCGACCTGATGGCACTGCTCGACCTCATCCAGCTGCCACGTCTCGCCTTCTGGCTGTTCGTGCTTGCCGGCGTCTGGGCCTTTCTGCGGCCGCGCCTGTCGCGCTTTCGCCGCCGCATTCCGCGGTTGGGAACGCCTGCCAGCGCACCGGCAAAGCCAGCCATAAGTCCCACGATCGAAGACATCGTCTTCGGCAAGGCCGCCATTCTCCGCGCGCTTGTCGTCTTCAACATCCTGTTCGCGGTGCAGAGCTTACTCGACGCCACCTATCTGTGGGGCGGCATCGCGCTTCCCGACGGGCTGACCTATGCCGCCTACGCGCATCGCGGCGCCTACCCGCTGATCGTCACGGCGCTGCTGGCGGCCGGCTTCGTGCTGGCGGCGCTGAGGCCGGGAAGTGAGACCTCCGGCGATCCGCTCATCCGCCGGCTGGTTTATGTCTGGGTGGCGCAGAACATCGTCCTGGTCATCTCGTCGATCCTGCGGCTCGATCTCTATGTCGGCATCTATGCGCTGACCTATTGGCGTGTCGCCGCCTTCGTCTGGATGGGGCTGGTGGCGGCGGGCCTTGTCCTGATCATAGCCCGCATCGCGCGCGAAAAGTCCAACGAATGGCTGCTTTCCGCCAATCTTCTGACGCTATCAGCGACGCTCTATGCCTGCTCGTTCATCAACTTTGCCGCGCTGATCGCCAACTACAATGTCGACCACTGCTTCGAAATGACCGGCCAAGGCACCCAGCTCGACGTCTGGTACCTGCGCTCGCTCGGGCCCGGCGCCTTGCCGGCGCTCGATCGCTTCGTCCAGCACCAGAGCAGGACGGTTTCTGCGGAGGATGCCTCCATCCGCGAACTCGCAAGCTGGTATGCACAGGACGAAGCACGCTTCCGCGCCGGCCAGGAAAACTGGCGCGCGTGGAGCTTTCGCAATTGGCGGCTCGATCGCACCCTCGACAGGCGTGGCCCGTTTGTGGTTCCTCCGATGTCCGAACCCTTCATGCCGGGCCGCTGATTTGATGCCGCACCACATACTGGTCGCAGACGACGATCCGCACATTCGCGAAATCATCTGCTTCGCACTGGAAAAGGCCGGCATGAAAACGCTGGCGGTGCCGGACGGCGCGGCTGCCTTGCAGTCGATCGAACGCCGTGCGCCCGATCTCGTCGTGCTCGACATCGGCATGCCGGAAATGGAGGGGCTGGAAGTGTGCCGGCGGCTTCGCCACACATCCGACGTGCCGGTGCTGTTCCTGTCCGCGCGGGATGAAGAGATCGACCGCATCCTCGGGCTGGAAATGGGCGGCGACGATTATGTCACCAAGCCGTTCAGCCCGCGCGAGCTGGTCGCCCGCGTCAATGTCATCCTGCGCCGCGCCCGGCCCACGCCGGAACCCGCCGACGACCGGCAATTCTCGCATGGCAGATTGTTGCTGGTTCCGGCAAGCCATACAGCCAGCTTCGACGGCAAGCCGTTGGCGCTGACCTCGATCGAATTCGCGATCCTGAAAGGATTTCTGGCGCGGCCGGCGCATGTGCTTGGCCGCGACATGGTGATGGCCAATGCCTATGCCGCCAACATCCATGTCGCAGACCGCACCGTCGACAGCCATATCCGCAACATCCGCGCCAAGCTGGCAGCGGTCGGCTGCCTTGATGCGATCGAGACCGTGCACGGCGTCGGCTTCCGGCTGGGTAAATGCGGGAGTTGAGCGCCCAAAAATGGGTTGGCAGCAAATGGCGGCCTCGGCTCGCCACGGTCGTCATTGCCATCCTGATCATGGTGATGGCACTGCCGCTGGCCGGCCTGTTCTTCTTCCGGCTCTACGAAAACCAGCTGATCCGCCAGACCGAGGCCGAGCTGATCGCACAAGGTGCCGCCCTTGCCGCGATCTATGCGCAAGAGGTCCGTGAGGCCGACCTTGCCCCGGAAAAGCTCGGCACACCCATGCCTCCACCCGATACGGGCGATCGGGCTTCTCGCTACCTGCCGATCGAGCCGCGCCTCGATCTTGCGTCCGACAGGATCCTGCCGACCCGGCCCGCAGCCACCGCGGCCAGCGTCGATCCTGCCTTCGCGGCGATCGGCGCGCGGCTGTCGGGCATACTTGCCGAGACGCAGAAGACCACGCTAGCCGGCTTCCGGCTGCTCGACCCCAGAGGCGTGGTCATCGCCGGCCGTGAGGAGGCCGGCCTGTCGCTCGCGGCTGTCGACGAGGTTCGCGCAGCGCTTGCCGGCCGCTACGCCAGCGCGCTCAGGCTGCGGGTTCCCGACCAGCCGTCGCCGCCGCTCTATTCGGTCAGCCGCGGCACCAAAGTTCGCGTCTTTGTCGCCATGCCGGTTGCCGTCGAAGGCAAGGTCGCCGGTGTGATCTATCTGTCGCGGACGCCCAACAATATCGTCAAGCATCTCTATGGCGAGCGCGGCAAGGTGGCGCTGGCGGCAATCGCCATTCTAGGCGGCACGCTGCTGATCGGGCTGGTCTTCCTGCGCACCGTCAGCCGGCCGATCTATGCGCTGATGGAACGCACGAATCGCATCGCCGCCGGCGACCGCGCGGCGATCAGGCCGCTCGATCACCACGGCACGCGCGAAATGGCGGCGCTCTCCGCTGCTTTCCTCGACATGGCCGAAAAGCTGCACGCACGCTCCGACAGCATCCAGACCTTTGCCACCCACGTCTCGCACGAGCTCAAATCGCCACTGACGGCGATCCAGGGTGCGGCCGAACTGCTGCGCGATTCGGGCAGCGCGATGGACGAGGCCGAGCGGCGGCGTTTCTCGGACAATATCGTCACCGATGCCGGCCGGCTCAATCTGCTGGTGCGTCGCCTGCTCGACCTGGCGCGCGCCGAAAATCTCGAGCCCAGCGGCGAAAAGACGTCGCTTGGTGCGGCACTGGCGCTGCTGCCGGCCGATGACAGGCTGGCGGTGCGCCTCGAGGCGGGCGCCGAGATCGGGCTGCGCATATCGGCCGAAAACGCCGCGATCGCGCTGGCCAACCTTATCGACAATTCGGCGCGGCACGGCGCGACGCTGGTATCGGTCACGGCAGCAAGCGCGGACGGCAAGGCCACCATTGTGCTGGACGATGACGGCGCCGGCATTTCGCCCAGCAACCGAGGCCGCATCTTCGAGCCGTTCTTCACCACGCGCCGCGATTCCGGTGGCACCGGCATGGGCCTCGGCATCGTGCTGGCCCTCCTGAAAGCGCATGATGGCACGATCCGGCTGGTTGACTCGGCGAGCGGCACGCGCTTCGAGATCATCCTGCCGGCGGCGTGACTCGGCGGTTCAGATCGGAAGGGCGAAAAGGTGCATTACGACATCGTCATCATCGGCGGAGCCATCGTCGGCTCCTCGGTCGCCTATTATCTGCGCGAGGAAGGGTTTTCGGGCTCGATCGCGCTTGTCGAGCGCGACCCGCAATTTTCCCGCGCCGCGACCACGCTGTCCTGCGCCTCTATCCGCCAGCAGTTCTCGATCCCGGAAAACATCCGGCTGTCGCAGTTCACGCTGAAACTGTTCCGGCGGTTGAAGGAAGAGTTTGGCGCGGACGCCGATATCGGCTTTCGCGAAGGCGGCTATCTCATCCTTGCCGGCGAGAACGGGCTGCCGATCCTGCGGGCCAACTACGAGGCGCAGATGGCCGAGGGCGCCGACATCGTGCTCGAGGATGCCGAGGCGCTCGTCCGCCGCTTTCCGTGGCTGTCGGTCGAGGGCATTTCCGCCGGCGCCTATGGCCGCAGCGGCGAAGGCTGGTTCGACGCGCATGCGATGCTGATGCTGTTCCGCAAGGCACTGCGGACGAAGAACGTCGATTTCATCACGGCGTCGGTGATGGGTATCGAGCGGCTAGGCGGCCGGGTCACTGGTGTATTTCTGGACAATGGCGAGCGGCTCGAGGCTGGTACCGTCGTCAACGCCGCCGGGCCGAATGCCGGCAAGGTGGCAGCGATGGCCGGGCTGGCGCTGCCGGTGGAGCCGCGCAAGCGCAACGTCTTCGTCTTCGAGGCGCGCGAAAAATATGACGACATGCCGCTGCTGGTCGACCCGAGCGGCATCTATGTCCGGCCGGAGGGCTCGGTCTACATCACCGGCGGCGCCGAGCCGGAAGAGGGCGAAGGACCAGCCGATCCCGCCGACTTCGACCCCGACTGGCCGCTGTTCGAAGAGGTGATCTGGCCGGTGCTGGCGACCCGCATTCCGGCCTTCGAGGCGATCAAGCCAACGCGCGCCTGGGTCGGCCATTACGACTACAACACGCTCGACCAGAACGCGGTGATCGGCCCGCATCCCGAGGTCGGTAATTTCCTCTTCGCCAACGGTTTCTCCGGCCACGGCCTGCAGCAGGCGCCGGCGGTCGGCAAAGCGCTGGCCGAACTGATCGTGCATGGCGGCTACCGCACGGTCGATTGCTCTGCCTTTGGGTACAGCCGGGTCGCCGAAGGGCGGGCGTTTCGGGAATTGAACGTGATTTGAGGGAAGGCCGCGCAGAATAAGCCGCTCTGTCGAGTTCCCGCCCACCCCCCTCTGTCCGGCAGGACAGAGGGGGTGCTGTCCCGCCGACATCAAAAGTCCGCACCGCTAGCGGTCAAAACCTGACGCCTGGTACCCGAAACGGAATACCGCTGCCGGCCCATTTCGGACATCTAGGGCAGATACTTAAAGAGCCATGGAAAGCAGGAATTTGACATGATCTCCACTAGTTGGAAGGCCCTTTCAGTGTTGATGTTCGCAATTGTCCCATTCTCTGGATGCAGCAACGACCCTGAGTCACCGGAGAACAAACGTATATACTCTGTTCTCCAGTATCAGGAGTTTGAATTACGTCAGCAGAATAATCGTGCCAATTATTTTTTTGGCAAGCGAGTAATGGATACTGAAATCAATACTATCGCCTTCCCTCTCGCCGGTGAGGCGAATGGCTATGTAGTGTTTTATGCCACGCCCGAAGAGGGAGGGTTAATTTTGTCGGTTCCGCAGCAATATGACGATATCAGTCTGACGAAGCAGACGCTTGAAGCCATCGTTGATAAAGGCCTCATCTCAAAGCCGCTTGAAATTCACCTTGCGTCACGCGCGCACTGAGCGCTTTGCCAAAAAGCACATGGTAGCGTCCGCTTTCCACTCCGAACGGGCTTACGGCCCCGTTACCAAGCGTCAGATTTCGACCACTAGCTGGCAAGGCAACGCGTCAGCGCTTGCGGCCGAACCAGAACGCGTCGGACACGCGCTCCATGCCGATCCGTTCGTAGAAGCCGACCGCGTCGGGCATGGAGATCAGGCTGATGGCGACGGACGGCCCGAGTTGTCGCCGCGCTTCATCGAGAAGGCCCTTGCCGATGCCGAGCCCTTGCGCCGCTTTGCAAACGGCGAGCTCGGAAACGTAACAGACCCACGAGAAATCGGTGACACCGCGGGCAACGCCGACCAGCGGGTTGTCTTCTGTGTCGAGACGCGCGGTGAGCACCAAATTGGCCGCTGACAGCATCGCCTTCAATCGGGTGTCGTCATCGACGGGGCGGTTGGCGCCGAGGCCGGATTCCACCAGCACGCGGCGGAACTCGGCGGTGCCGAGGCCCGGTTCGCTGGCGTAGAGGACCTTGGATCGCGTTGTCATGTCGATAAAAGTGCACCATGGGCCGGTGATTTTGAAGCTGTTTTGTACCGATCTTGTGTTTCGATCGACGACGGAAGTCCAAAAACAGCCGTCTTTTATTTGCCCGCGGCATTGTGTAAACCGGGCGCCAGCAATTCCCCGCAACGAGAAGAAGACGGGCAAGAACCATGGAAAAATTCACCAAGCTCACCGGTGTCGCCGCGCCGATGCCGATCGTCAATGTCGACACCGACATGATCATCCCCAAGGATTATCTCAAGACGATCAAGCGCACCGGGCTCGGCACCGGCTTGTTCGCCGAAATGCGCTACAAGGACGACGGTTCGGAAAACCCGGACTTCGTGCTCAACAAGCCGGCCTACCGCAAGGCGCAGATCCTGGTCGCCGGCGACAATTTCGGCTGCGGTTCGAGCCGGGAACACGCGCCGTGGGCGCTGCTCGATTTCGGCATCCGCTGCGTCATCTCGACCTCGTTCGCCGACATTTTCTACAACAACTGCTTCAAGAACGGCATCTTGCCGATCACCGTCAGCCCGGAAGACCTGGAGAAGCTGATGGACGACGCGTCGCGTGGTTCCAACGCGACGCTGTCGGTCGATCTCGAGGCCAAGGAAATCCGCGGGCCGGACGGCGGCGTCGTCAAGTTCGACCTCGACGAGTTCAAGCGCCACTGCCTCTTGAACGGCCTCGACGATATCGGCCTGACCATGGAGAAGGCCGGCGCCATCGCTTCGTTCGAGAAGAAGAACGCCGAGCTGCGGCCCTGGGCCTGAGCGGTACGATGACCCGGCCGCGACAGGCCGGGTTCGTGGAGGCTGAACGGAGGGACAGTCATGACACGTTCGCTTCTTGCCGGCGCCTGCGCGCTGGCGTGGATTCTGATGACGATGGCTGGCGCGCATGCACAGACCGACACGGTGCTCGTGCCGGCTGACGATGCGCCCGGCACGGCCGCCGACCAGGGCGCGTTGAGCAATGCAGCCCTAGCCGACGATGACAAACAGGCGCCGATCCCGTTCGAGGGCGGCCAACTGACCATCACCCAGGAGGAAGAGTACGGGGAACGGGTGCTCGCCTTCGACGGCGAGGAACTGGCGCGCAATTACGACGTCTTCTTCGACAAGATCGTCGAGGTCGGCGGCGTCAAGGTGGCGCTGGTCGATGTCGGCGACGGCGGCAACCAGTGCGGTCCGGCCAAGGTGATCGTGTGGAAGCCGGAAGGCGGCGCGATCCAGACGACCACGGTCGAGCAGGATGAATGCGGCGCACCGCCGGCTGCGATCTCCGACAGCGCGATCTATTTCGTGCCCTATCTGCTGCCGGGCGATTCCAAGCCGGCGCTGCAATGGTCGCCGACGGCCGGACTGACGACGTCCGGCAATCTGACCTACATGCCGGAGCCGGGCACCGACTGGAAAGACGTCGATCCGTCGAAATACGACAACATCATCGACGCCTTTCACAATGAAGCGGTCTACAGGCTAGCCGAGACGCTGCTCGGCAAGGACATGCCCGACATGGCGACCAGCCTGCTGGTCGGCGGCGGTACTGAGAAGACCGCTTCGGGCGCCTTTTTTGCCAGCGGCTGCGTGCCGCATGATTGCGGCGGCAATGACGGCTTCATGGCGGCCGACCCGGTCAAGCACAAGCTCTATTTCGCCCGCCGCGGCGACAAGCCCGAGCCGGACGCGTGGCCAGCGGTGAGTACATGGCCGGCCGAGATCAAGGAAGCGCTGGACAAGGCGCTGGGGTCGCCGAATTAGAAATCGTTCTGCCGCGATCCTTCGCGCCCCCCTCTGTCCTGCCGGACATCTCCCCCACTTGGGGGGAGATCGGCCGTCACCGCCGCTTTCACCAAACGGCCCACGCTGAAAAAAGGAGGACACCATGCGAAAACTGATCTCCACCGGTTCGCCCTTCGAGAAGACCGCCGGCTATTCGCGCGCCGTGGTGCAGGGCGACTGGTGTTTCGTGTCCGGAACGACCGGCTACGATTATGCGACCATGTCGATGCCGGAGACCGTCGAGGCACAAACGCGCAATTGCCTGGCGACGATCACCAAGGCGTTGCGAGATGGCGGCTTCGAAATGGCTGACGTGGTGCGGGCACATTATTATATCACCGATGCGGCTTTCGTGGACGTGGTGTTCCCGATCCTCGGCGAGGCGTTTGGCGACATCAGGCCGGCAGCAACGATGATCGTGTGCCAGCTCAACAAGCCGGAAATGAAGATCGAGATCGAGGTGACGGCGCTGCGGCGCACAGCCTGATGCCTGTCACGGTTGCGACAACGACACGGTTAGAACGAGGATCGGCCCATGGTGAAGGTCAGACGCATCGTTGCAAACATAGACACGCAGGATATCGCGGCGGCAAAACCCTTCTATCAGGATGTGCTTGGCCTCGATCTCAAGATGGATATGGGCTGGATCGCTACCTATGGCTCGCAAGAGACGATGTCCGTACAGGTCAGTTTCATGGCCGAAGGGGGATCAGGAACGCCGGTGCCGGACATCTCTATCGAGGTCGACGACGTCGATGCCGCGCTTGAAAGCATGAGGACGGCCGGCTTTGCCATCGAATACGGTCCGGCGAACGAACCCTGGGGCGTGCGGCGCTTCTTCGTACGCGACCCGTTCGGGGGGCTGGTCAATATCCTTTCGCATCTGTAGGCGTTTTGGCTTAAGCATCGGATCCCCAAAACCGGTTTCCACTTTTGGGTCCGACGCTCTGAACCGCGGGCTTGCGCGCCGGCCGGTTGGCGTTTAGCAAGGCCGCGGGCTGACAATACAATCAGGACGGTTCCCATGGCTTCGAAAAATCTTCTCCTGCTTGCCGGCGACGGCATCGGCCCCGAGGCGATGGCCGAGGTGAAGAAATTGATCGCCGCCATGAACGACAGGTTCGGCAGCGATTTCGTCACCGATGAGGGCCTTGTCGGCGGTTGCGCTTACGACGCACATGGCGCGGCGATTTCCGATGCCGACATGGCCAAGGCAATGGCCGCGGACGCGGTGTTGTTCGGCGCCGTCGGCGGACCGAAATGGGATGCCGTGCCTTACGAGGTGCGCCCGGAAGCCGGGTTGCTGCGGCTGCGCAAGGACATGGAACTGTTCGCTAATCTTCGACCCGCCATCTGCTATCCCGCGCTGGCGGCGTCCTCCTCGCTCAAGCAGGAGGTGGTCGAGGGGCTCGATATCCTCATCGTGCGCGAGCTCACCGGCGGCGTCTATTTCGGCGAGCCGAAGCAGATCATCGATCTCGGCAACGGTCAGAAGCGCGGCATCGACACCCAAGTTTACGATACGTTCGAGATCGAGCGCATTTCGGGCGTTGCCTTCGAATTGGCGCGCACGCGCAAGAACCACGTCACCTCGATGGAAAAGCGCAATGTGATGAAATCAGGCGTGTTGTGGAACGAGGTCGTCACCCAGACGCACAAGGCCAGGTATGCCGACGTCAAGCTCGATCACATGTTGGCCGATGCCGGCGGCATGCAGCTGGTGCGCAGGCCGAAGCAGTTCGACGTCATCGTCACCGACAATCTGTTCGGCGACATGCTGTCCGACATCGCCGCCATGCTGACCGGCTCGATCGGCATGCTGCCGTCGGCCTCGCTCGGCGCGCCGGATGCGAAGACAAAAAAGCGCAAGGCGCTCTACGAGCCGGTGCACGGCTCGGCGCCCGACATCGCCGGCAAGGGCATCGCCAATCCGATCGCCATGATCGCCTCCTTCGCCATGTGCATGCGCTATTCCTTCGGCATGGTTGAAGAGGCCGACCGGCTGGAAGGCGCGATCGCCGCCGTTCTCGATCAGGGCTTGCGCACCAGGGATATTCATTCACCGGGGATGACCGAGGTCGGCACCGCTGAGATGGGCGACGCGATCATCGCCAAGTTCCTGGGCTGATCCCATGTCGGTCGACGTCCGCTGGGCGACGACCGGGGATGCCGGGGCACTCGCCACCATGCTTTGCGAAATGGCGGTGCATTACCGGCAGCCGCCACTCGACGCCAGCCAGGCTTTGTCGGCGGCGCAGAAATGGCTTGGCGACGAAAGCCCGGCCTATCCGCATTTTGCGCTCGCCTTCGTCGATGGCGAAGTTTGCGGGTTGGCTTCGGTTGCGATCGCGCATCCCGGCATCGATCTCGAGCGGCTGCTGTTCCTCAAGGACCTGTTCGTGCGCGATGATGCCCGCAATGGCGGTGTCGGTCGAGCGCTGATGGCATTCCTCGCCGGCCATTGCCTGCGCGAGGGCATCGGCCGCATCGACCTGACCACCGAGGACTGGAACGCGGGTGCGCTGCGCTTCTACGACGGACTCGGCGCCGAGCGGCATGGCCAGAAAGTCTTCCTCAGGCTTTCGAGCGAGGCGCTGAAGGCGGTCGCTAAACCGTGACGCCGGCCGGCATCGCGCCCCAGCGATTTTCGCCAACTTGAGACGGAACCAATCCGAGGATGAGAAAGGTCACGCCAGCCGGAGTGAAGCAAAGCAAGGCAAGCCATCCGGTTAGCCCAATGTCGTGCAGACGGCGCACGATAAGCGCGATTAACGGCAGCATCATTGCCAGTACGAAAAACAAAGCAGGAAGGTAGCCGAGCGACGTCCTTGGGCCGTCACCGAAACCGCTTATCGCCAGGTTGAGGAGAATGCCGAACCCGGACAGCGCGACGAGCACGACGATCGAGCAGATATAGAACCCCCAGAACTCCTTGCGGCGGGCGCGGCCGGTGAAATTGCGATAGTCGTCAACTAGCGCGCGCCGGAAATAGGCCCATAAGCCCATGGATTGGGCCGGCTGATTTTCGGCGGCACGGCCAGGCCGTTGCGGTTGTGCCGCGCGTGACGGCGAGGTATCGCTCGCTGCTGCCGTTATGGCGACGATATCGTGCGCCGTCCTGTCATCCGCTCGGAACTCGACAAGCGCGCCCCTAGCAAGCGACACTCCCTGGCTCACATCCTCACGCGCGAAGATATAGCGCTTGCCGTCCGCTCCGTTGATGTAGCCGTAGTCCTGATCCTCGTCGTAGTGAAACACTGCGCCGCGCATTGCCTGCCCCCCTGGATTGCGTCGCAGCTATGCTATTTAAAGTTGCATACAATTGCAAGATGCGCGTTAAAGTTAAACCCCGACACCCGCCGGCACCGAACCCCATTGGTTTTCGCGCGACTGGGTCGGGATCAGCGCAAAGATCAGGATGATCAGGCCGCCGAAGGTCGGGATCAGGAAAAGCAGGAAGAGCCAGCCGGTCAGGCCGATATCGTGCAGGCGACGCACGTTGAGCCCGAACCACGGCAGGGCTGTCGCCAGCAGGAAGAGGCCGCAGAGGCCGACCGTCACTGCCGGCAATTCACTGTTGTCGAGATTGCCCATGGCGTCGTCGATGAAGACGCCGAGCCCTATGACCACGATCAGCGCAATCGTCCAGAACAGGCAATAGCCCCAATATTCCTTGCGGCGGGCACGGCCGGCGAAGTTGAAGTAATTCTCGGTCAGACCCAGCCGGAAATAGTTCCACAGCCCGGCGGATTCGGCCGGACTTTGTTCAGCGGAACGGCCGAAATGTTGCGGCTGACCTGCCGCTGGCGCATTGCCGGCCTGAGACGGCGCGGCGGTTGCAGCGGAGGCGTCGGCGGGCGCACTGGCAGGTTGGGCGCGGATCAAAAAAACATCGCGGGCCCGTCCGCCAGCCGGCTGGAATTCGACAGTCGTGCCTCCGGCAACCGATGCTTCGCGGCGCAAATCTTCGCGCGCCAAAGTGTAGCGGTTGCCGTCGGCTCCGGTGATGAAACCGAAACCCTGGTCTTCGTCGTAATGAAGAACTTCGCCGCGCATGCCTTGCCCCCGATTGCCCCGACCCAGACTGTGCAAAGTTCGGGCAGACCGCAAGGGGCGTGCGGAAATGGAGAGTGCCGGCTATTTACCCCGGCCGTTTCTTCGATTTCTTGTGTTTCGCCGGTCCGCCTTCGAACTTCGCCTTGGCCGGTTTCCCGGCCCAGGGCTTTGCCTCGAATGCCGGGCGCTGGTCGGCCGGTGCGCGCTTCTCGAATTTGGGCGCGTTCTGATCGAAGGTGCGCTTGCCGCGGTGCGGCTTCTTGTCGGGCCGTGGTTCCTGATAGCCGGCCCGCGACAAATCCGGCGTGCCGTCCAGCCGCTTGACCGCAATGTTGCCCTGCAGCTTGTGGTCGGGACCGATCGCAGCAAGGAAGCGCTCGGCCCAGTCCGCCGCGATCTGCACGAAGGTTTCCTCCGGCTGCATCTTGATGGCGCCGATCTCACGCTTGGAAATGCCGCCTGTCCGGCACAGCATCGGGATCAGCCAGCGCGGCTCGGCATTCTGTCGGCGTCCGACAGACAGCGAGAACCAGACGCTGTCGCCGAAATCGTCGCGGCGGCTCGGCGCCTCGTCCCGGCGCGCAAATTTTTCGCCCGACGGCGTGAACGGCGCCACGTCGAGAAGGTCCTCCGGCGCCGAGCGGCTGGAGCGGCACATCCGCACGAAGGCGGCGGCGACCTGGTCGGGTCCGTGCTGATCGAGAAGCGCCTGGACGAAGCCGCGCTCCTCATCCTTCACAGGCTCGCTGAAGACCGGATCAGCGAGAATGCGCTCGTCGTCGCGCCGTATCACGTCGTCTGCCGACGGCGGGCTCGCCCAGGTTGCCGCCAGGCCAGCACTTTGCAGCAGCCGCTCGGTGCGCCTGCGGGCATTATTGGGCACGATCAGCGCGCTGACGCCTTTGCGTCCCGCCCGTCCTGTCCGCCCGCTTCGGTGCAGGAGCGTCTCCGGGTTGGTCGGCAGGTCGGCATGGATCACCAGCTCGAGATTGGGCAGGTCGATGCCGCGCGCCGCGACGTCGGTGGCGATGCAGACCTTGGCGCGTCCGTCGCGCATCGCCTGCAGCGCATGACTGCGCTCGTTCTGGCTAAGCTCGCCGGACAGCGCCACGACGGAAAAGTTGCGGTTGTTGAAGCGCGCCGTCAAATGGTTGACGGCGGCGCGCGTGTTGCAGAACACCAGCGCGTTCTTGGCTTCGTAAAAGCGCAGCACGTTGATGATGGCGTTTTCGCGGTCCGCCTGGGCGACGCTCAGCGCCCGGTATTCGATGTCGAGATGCTGCTTTTCCTCGCCGGAGGCCGAGATGCGCACGGCATCGCGCTGGTAGCCCTTGGCCAGCGTGGCGATGGAGCGCGGCACAGTGGCGGAAAACATCAGCGTGCGGCGATCGGCGGGTGCCGCGTCGAGGATGAATTCCAGGTCCTCGCGAAAGCCGAGATCGAGCATCTCGTCGGCCTCGTCGAGCACCACTGCCTTGAGCGCCGACATGTCGAGCGAATTGCGGGTGATGTGGTCGCGCAGGCGGCCGGGCGTGCCGACGACGATATGAGCGCCGCGCTCCAGCGCGCGCCGCTCGGTGCGCATGTCCATGCCGCCGACGCAGGACGCTATCGCTGCCCCGGTCAGCTCATAGAGCCATTCCAGCTCGCGCGTCACCTGCAAGGCTAGTTCCCGCGTCGGCGCCACAGCCAGCGCCAGGGGTGCCGCGGCATGGGAAAAGCGCTCGGCACCATCGAGAAGCGTCGGCGCCAAAGCCAGACCGAAGGCGACGGTCTTGCCGGAGCCGGTCTGGGCCGAAACCAGCGCATCGGCCTGGCCAAGCTCGAGAACGGCCTGTTGCACCGGCGTCAGCTCGACGTAGCCGCGTTTTTCCAGCGCCTTTGCCAGCGCGGGGACAATAGCTTCGAAATTGGACATCTTACTCTTTCGAAATTCGGATTCTGAATACCCGGCGACGGGTCAAATGTCGGCAAACGCCACGGACGGGCGCCACGAGCCAGACGATGCTCGTTCGTACTTGGTGCCGCCGTCATTGTACAGGGCGGGCGGGTCGGCCTGGTTGCGATTGACTCTGGACGCAAACCGCGTAAAAGCCGGCACCGAACGGGATAGTTTTCGATGCGCGGCCTTTTGATGGCGCTTCTTGCCTTCGACATTCCCGGCCCCAATGCGAACCATTGGGCCGGATGCTTCGGCGCGTCTTTCCGTTCCAGCAAAATCACGTTCAAAAAAACCGGCAAAACGACCACCAAAACGGTCTGATTCCCTTGGCCTAACCACCCTCTCCCGGGTCCGGCCCGGGGGTTGAAACCCGCATCGGCCGGCGGGTTTTCTCCAGAAAACGAGCGGAGAGGGACAGGAGATTTCGATGAGTTTCAAGGTTGCGATCGTCGGCGCCACGGGCAATGTGGGCCGGGAAATGCTCAACATACTGGAAGAGCGCGGCTTTCCGGTGAGCGAGGTGGTGGCGCTGGCCTCGCGGCGCAGCCAGGGCACCGAAGTGTCGTTCGGCGACCGCACGCTGAAGATCAGGGCGCTCGACCAATATGATTTTTCCGACACCGACATCTGCATTATGTCGGCCGGCGGCAACGTCTCCAAGGAATGGTCGCCGAAGATCGGCAAGCAGGGCTGCGTCGTCATCGATAATTCGTCGGCCTTCCGCTACGACCAGGACGTGCCGCTGATCGTTCCGGAAGTGAACCCGGATGCGATTTCGCTGTTCACGCGCAAGAACATCATTGCCAACCCGAACTGCTCGACGGCGCAGCTTGTCGTGGCGCTGAAGCCGCTGCATGACGCCGCCACCATCAAGCGCGTCGTCGTCGCCACCTACCAGTCGGTCTCCGGCGCCGGCAAGGAAGGCATGGACGAATTGTTCACGCAGACGCGCGCGGTGTTCGTCGCCGACCAGGTCGACGTCAAGAAGTTCACCAAGCGTATCGCCTTCAACGTCATCCCGCATATCGACGTCTTCCTCGACGACGGCTTCACCAAGGAAGAGTGGAAGATGGTGGCCGAGACCAAGAAGATGCTCGACCCCAAAATCAAGCTGACGGCGACCTGCGTGCGCGTACCGGTGTTCATCGGCCATTCGGAAGCAGTCAACATCGAGTTCGAAAAGCCGATCACCGCCGATGAGGCGCGCGAGATCCTGCGCGAGGCGCCGGGCTGCCAGGTCATCGACAAGCGCGAGGACGGCGGCTACATCACGCCGCTGGAATCGGCCGGCGAGGACGCCACCTTCATCTCGCGCATCCGCGAGGATTCGACCATCGACAACGGCCTGTCGATGTGGATCGTCTCCGACAATCTGCGCAAGGGCGCGGCACTCAATGCGGTGCAGATCGCCGAGCTGCTGGTCGAGCGCGGGCTGATCCAGCCGAAGAAGAAAGCGGCATAACTTTTTCGCTCACGGCCGTATCGCCGCTACACGGCTGGCCTCCGCAGGGGCGCCGGATAACCGGCGGCCCGCAGTCGCGGGCTCGGCCTTCGGCCGTTGTTTCGCTCACGGGCCGCATCGCCGCTTCGCGGCTGGCCCTCCGCGGGGCGCCGGACGGCCGGCGGCCCGCAGTCGCAGGCTCGGCCTTCGGCCGTTAGCTCCCTTCTCCCCGTTCACGGGGAGAAGGTGCCGGCAGGCGGAAGAGGGGCAGCACAGGCGTCTCAAATAGGCAGCAAGGCGACGGCGTCACAGCCGGTTCTCCTCCGCTAGGTCCATCAGCAACTTCAGCGCCTCCTCCGCCCGGTCGGCGGGCACGAACAGGTGATCGTGGTAGAAGGCCGAGACCGGATTGACGCCGATGCCGGCCGCGGCCAGTCGTGCGGTGATGGCGGCGAGGAAGCCGACCGCTTCCAGCGACGAATGGATGTTCAGCGTCAGCATCCGGCAGCGGAACACGGTTTTCAGTCCAGCGGCCTTGGCATGGTCTTCAAGCACGATTAGCGTCATGCCCTCGCGCTCGCGAAACAGCATCACCAGGTGGAGCCTGTCGGGAACGGGCGCATCGGGTGGCAACGTGGTGAAGACATGAACGCCGGCAAGCAATTCCGGCGTCATTGCCGCCAGCAACTGTTTCAGGTCGGTCTCTCCGGCCATCGGTTGCTTTCGTTGTGCGATGTGGCGGCGGCTGCCGTCGAGCCCTCGGAAGACATCCCTACGGATTTTCAATAACGCCCTCCACCTCACCCCGCAAGGTGGACTTGGCCAGGCTCGTTGCCGGCTGAACTTGCACATCCGAGGTCGCCGTCCCCCGGAGTGAAAAAGAACTGGAGGCATGTCGGATCGCCGTCATGGGCCGCGTCCTTGGTTCGAGCTGGCGAAGGAGCCAGTGCTCACAACGACCGGAGGGAACATCGATGACCATGTCTCAGGCAGTACCCGTCTCACCGCGCGCCCTGTGGGCCGGTCGCATGCTCAGCGCCGTCATCGTGCTGTTCATGATCTTCGACGGCGTCATCAAGCTACCACCGCTCGAAATCGTCACCCAGACCATGGTGGAGCTCGGCTGGCCGGCCGATGCCAATGTCTCGCGCATGCTCGGCATCATTGGATTGGTCTCGACAGCGCTTTACGCGCTGCCGCGCACCTCGGTGCTCGGCGCCATCCTGCTCACCGCCTATCTCGGCGGCGCCGTCGCCACGCATGTGCGTATAGGCAGCCCTTTGTTCTCGCACATACTGTTCGGCGTCTATCTCGCCGCCATCCTCTGGGGCGGCCTGTATCTGCGCGATCCAAGGGTGCGCGCGTTATTCCCGTTCAGCCAATAGCGGCGACTTCGAAAGCCGTTCGATGGTGGCCACGCCGCCAGAGAGGGCGCGGTCTGCCGCAGCCTTTCTACTCTTTGGATCAAATCGAGCGCCGCCGGGTGGCAGACGATCTTCTTCTTTGGATCAAATCGCCTGGTTGCGAGTTAGGGGGTGCAGCGGCGAGGACGGCACCCTGTTGGAGAGGAACGACAATGAAAAAGGTGATGATCTTGATGGCCTTGCTGGTGCCGCTCGGTGCCTGCTCCCGTACCGAGCAAGGCGCGGCAGTTGGTGGCCTGGGCGGTGCGGCGGTCGGCGCTGCGGTGGCCGGCAACCCGACCCAGGGCGCGGTGATCGGCGGTGCGGCCGGCGCCTTGGCCGGTGCGCTGATCGGCCGTGCCAGCGAAAGTGGCCAATGCCGTTATCGCGATCGCAACGGTCGTGTCTACGTTGCGAGCTGCCCGGAAGGCTATTGATCGGGCCGCATCATATGGATGCAATAGCAAAACGGCGGGCAAGGCCCGCCGTTTCGTGGTTGTGGAGATGATTTATTCGGCGCTGGCGGCTTCCGCCTCGGCCGGCGCGGCTGCAGCGGCGGCAACGGCCGCGGCGGCATCTTCCTGCGCCTTCTTCAGCAAGGCTGCGCGCTCCTGCGCCTTCTTGCCGGGCTCGGCCTTCTTCGGGTTGGAGCGGGCTTCGCGCTTGGCGATGCCGGCTTCATCGAGGAAGCGCAGCACGCGGTCGGTCGGCTGGGCGCCATGCGACAGCCAATGCTTGACGCGCTCGGCGTCGACCTTGACGCGTTCGCCGTCCTTGGGCAGCAGCGGATTCCACGAGCCGAGCGACTCGATGAAACGACCGTCGCGCGGCGAACGCGCGTCGGCGACGACGACATGGTAATAGGGACGCTTCTTCGAGCCCGCACGGGCCAATCGGATTTTCAGTGGCATTTCTTTTCTCCTAAAAGCTCTGATTTGGTTGATCGGTTGGCGGCTGGTCCTCAGCCGGTTTTCGTCACGCCGTTGGATGCGGCGATCTGCTCGTGATGGCGGATCACTTCGCGGACGACGAAGTTCAGGAATTTCTCCGCGAAATCCGGGTCGAGATGGGCGTCCTTCGCCAGCTGGCGAAGACGGGCGATCTGCTCCTGCTCGCGCGCCGGGTCGGCAGGCGGCAGGCCATGTTCCGCCTTCAGCACGCCGACTGCCTTGGTGCAGCGGAAGCGCTCGGCCAGCATGTGGATCAGCGCCGCGTCGATGTTGTCGATCGAGGCGCGATAATTGGCCAGCGCCGCACGCGCGTCCGCCATGTCTTTCTCTTCGTTCATGGCGCCCTCACTTCTTCTTGCCGAGGCCAGGCAGCCCGCCACCGCCCGGCAGGCCGGGAAGTTTCATGCCACCGGGCAGCCCAGGCAGGCCACCGCCACCGGGAAGACCACCGGGCAGGCCCTTCATGCCACCGAGCCCGGCCGCCTGCGCCTGCTTCTGCAAGGCTTCGAGCTGCCTGGGGTCCATCTTGGAGAGGTCCGGCATGCCGCCGCCCATCATGCCGCCTGCGCCGCCAGGCATCATGCCGCCGAGCCCCATCTTGGAAGCAAGCCCGCCCATCATGCCGCGCATCAGGCCGCCGCCTTTGCCCTTGCCGCCCATCGCCTTCATCATGTCGGCCATGCCGCGATGCATCTTCAACAGTTTGTTGATTTCGGCGGCGTCGGTACCCGAGCCGGCGGCGATGCGCTTCTTACGCGAGTGCTTCAGAATATCGGGGTTGGCGCGCTCGGCCTTGGTCATCGACGAGATGATGGCAAGCTGGCGGCCGAACATCTTGTCGTCGAGACCGGCGGCGGCCATCTGGTCCTTCATCTTGCCCATGCCGGGCATCATGCTCATGATGCCGCCCATGCCGCCCATTTTCGACATTTGCTGAAGCTGGCCGGCGAGGTCGTTCAGGTCGAACTTGCCCGACTGCATCTTCTTGGCCATCGCCGCCGCCTGCTCGGCGTCGATGTTCTCGGCCGCCTTTTCGACGAGGCTGACGATGTCGCCCATGCCGAGGATGCGGTCGGCGATGCGCTTGGGGTGGAATTCCTCCAGCGCGTCCATTTTTTCGCCGGTGCCGATCAGCTTGATCGGCTTGCCGGTGACCGCGCGCATCGAGAGCGCTGCACCACCGCGACCGTCGCCGTCCATACGGGTCAGCACGAGGCCGGTGATGCCGACGCGCTCGTCGAAGCTTTTTGCCAGATTGACGGCGTCCTGGCCGGTCAGCGAATCGGCGACCAGCAGGATCTCGTGCGGCGACGACATCTTCTTGATGTCGGCCATCTCGACCATCAACGGCTCGTCGATATGGGTGCGGCCGGCAGTGTCGAGGATGACGACGTCATGGCCGCCGAGCTTGGCCGCCTGCACGGCGCGGCGGGCGATATCGACCGGCGTCTGGCCGGCGACGATCGGCAATGTTGCGACCTTGACCTGCTCGCCGAGCTGGCGGAGCTGCTCTTGCGCGGCGGGACGCCGCGTGTCGAGCGAGGCCATCAAGACCTTCTTGTTTTGACGGTCGGTGAGGCGCCTGGCGATCTTGGCTGAGGTCGTCGTCTTGCCGGAACCCTGCAGGCCGACCGTCATGATGACGACCGGAGCCGGTGCGTTGAGGTCGATGGCGACGCCCTCGGCGCCGAGCATCTCGACCAGCTCGTCATGGACGATCTTGACGACCATCTGGCCGGGCTTGATCGACTTGACCACGGCGGCGCCGACGGCCTTCTCGCGGACCTTGTCGGTGAAGGAACGCACCACTTCCAGCGCCACGTCGGCCTCGAGCAACGCACGGCGCACCTCGCGCAGCGCCGCCGAGACATCAGCCTCCGACAAGGCGCCGCGGCCGGTGAGGCCGTTCAGGATCGAACCAAGGCGCTCTTGCAGGGACTCAAACATTGGTCAACCCACCGCGCGACAGCGCCTTGGATTCATTTTGATCCCTGTCGGGCCGATGGCCCTCCACGCCTCTTGTGCGTTCCTGTAGCGATTCAAACATTCTTTTTCCTTTTCCCTGGCACCCGGATGATGCCCGAGAGGTAATGCGTTCGCGCCAACCGTCCAAGCAAAAGCCGGTCCGGGCAAAGCCCAAAGCCAAAAAGCACCCGGGGGCGCACAGCGCTGCCGGGTGTTGGCCTCCGGGATCGATTTACAGCACTTCACCTCAAAGAGGTTTCGGCGTCCCGGTCGGTTTGCTCGGAGGAATACTCGTCGCGGAATTCGCGGCGTGTAGACAGGAAATCGGCCGCAGAGTCAAGCTTTGGTCAAGCTTTGCGCCAAATATGCTCAGGACGACCAGGCAAGGCGCATCAGCGCACGCTGCCGGCGCGCGCCACATCCGGCTCGACCTTCAGCGGCGAGCGCGGATGCAAAAGCAGCAGAACGGTCAACAGGCTGCTGACGATGCCGATCGCAGCGATGAGGGCGGCATCCAAAGTCGTCCAGCCGGCGGCTTCGAGCGGCTTGGCGTTGAACAGGGCGAAAGAATTATAGCTTTGCTGATGCGAAATCAGCAGGAAGCCGGTCAGATTGTTGCCGAGATGGGCGCCAAAGCCGGCACCGAGATTGCCGGTTGCGTAGACCAGAAGCGTCAGCAACAGCGCAAAGGCGGCGATCGAGGCCAGCACGCAGGCATTGATCGCTACGCTCGAGCCTGGGCTCCAGTGCAGCGAGGTGAACAGCAATCCCGGCAGCAGCGCCCAGATGAATGGGTTCTGGAATCGGCTTGCCAGACCTCTGAGCAGGTAACCGCGAAACAGCATCTCCTCCGACGAGGTCTGCAGAAAGGTCAGGGCGGCGATCGGGATCAGGAACAAAAGCCACGAGGACAGGCCGATCGCGCCGCGCGCGATGTCGGGCTGCAGGCCATAGAGCAGGATCTCGGAAAGCAGCGAGGTGATCAGCACCGCGGCCAACCCTTTCAGGAACCCCGACCATGAAATGCGCCGGCTGACGCCGATCAGGACCGTCAGCTTCTCGCGATGGATCCAGCGCATGGCAGCCCAAAGGCCGAGCCAGATTCCGGCAAATGAAGCCAGCGTCGCGAGGATGCCCGCGGGAGAGGCCATGAAATCCTGCACCACCCCTGGCGGGGCGGTGCCTGACGACGCCTGCCACACGGCAAAGGCATAGGTGCCGCCGAACAGCACGGCGGCAGTGGTTCCGAGCCAGAACAGGACGACGACCACAGTTCCAAGCACAAGGCGCGGCAAGGTGGTCTTGTCGTTGGCGGTGTGCCGGTACTGTTGGAAGGCGGTGGGGTCGATGATCACGCGGGGTCGCTGGCTGGTGCTTCGGCTCGCAAGGTCTAGAACATCGGCCCCAATGTGGAAACCGGTATTGCAGCAGCAATACGGGTTTGCGGCAATGTCAGTAGTGCGAGCGGCCGCCGTTACAGGGCGACCGCCCTGTTTTGCGACGTCAGCGCACGACGTACACGATACGCCGGCTGCTCGGATCGACCAGCGCCGGCTGGCCGTTCACATAGACGTAGCGATAATCATAATCGGGTATCTCGCGCAGCTCGACGGTGTCGGGCAAAGTCGCGCCGGTCACCACCTCGCCTTCGAGATAAACCGGATCGAGCCGGTTCGTTTCGACATAGGTGCGGATTTCCGCCGGCGGCCGCCGGATGGGCTCGATCGCCTCGCCGGCAACGATCGCTCCGGTATAGGTGTCGGAATATTCGGCGCTATCGGCCGGCGGTGTCACCACGGCAATGTCGGCGCTGGCCGGACGCTGTGTCAGAACCACACGGCTGCCGCCGAAATCGGCCGTCACATAGTCGGAATAGACCCAGCCCTGGCCGTTGGCCTCGGCGATGGTGCACCATTTGCTATTGGCGATGCAGCCGTCGAGCGTCGCCGACTGGCCGGCGGCGAGCACGCCGATGACCGGATACTGCGGCCCGGGGCCGGCGCGTACATTGAGATCGGTGATGGCCGAGACGGCGGTGTCGGCCAAAGCAGAGCCCGACATCGCTATGAGCGCTCCGGCCACCGCCGGAAACAATATGCGTTTCATGGTTTTCTCTCCGTTTCACAGTCCCTTGGGACGGAAAACGAAGCAAAGCCGCATGCGTTCCGGCTAAAAGGCTGCGGCCGGCTCACGATTTGTTCCAGTAGTTTTCGGCAGGTCGGTCAAAAGCTCGTGAACAAAAGCAAGTTTTTGCGCCGCCACGTCCGAGATGACGAAGGGATAGAGATCGGGCAGGCCCATGCAGCGGTTGATCGAGTTGGACGCCTCCGACAGCACCAGCCAGCGGTCGAGAATCCTTTCGAAAGGCTCCGGCCTGGCGGCGGGTTCCGATGGTGCCGGCTGCAGCTCGCCGCCGGTATCGGCGCGCGGCAACTCGTTGGCTTCAACGGTCTCCAGCCGGCCGAGCGGGAAATTCAGTGCATGCACCATCTCCAGTGTGTCGGTGATGTGCATGTGATGCGCCCATGTCTCGGCCCAGTCCTCCCATGGGTGCGACGTCGCATAGGCCGAAATATGCTGCTGCTGCCAGTCGGGCGGCGCGCCATCGGCATAATAGGTTTTCAGCGCTTGTTCGTAGTCGGCGCGTTCGTCGCCGAACAAGGCGCGAAAACCGGCAAGCTTCTGCGGATCGTCACGGATCAGGCGGTCCCAGTAATAATGGCCGAGCTCATGGCGGAAATGGCCGAGCAGCGTGCGGTAGTTCTCGCCCATCTCGACGCGCCGCCTTTCGCGCTCGGCCGAATCCGCCTCGGCGACGTTGAGCGTGATCCGCCCGTTGTCATGACCGGTCAGGATACGCTCGCCGCCGGGACCGCCACCGATCGGATCGGCAAGAAAATCGAACGCAAGGCCGATCTCGTCGCTAGGGTTCTGCTTGGGTGCGACCGGCAGGCCGAAGGCGAGCAGCGAATAGACGGCACGCTTCTTTGCCGCCTCGACACGGATCCAGCGGCGGCGATTGCCGTCGACCGACAGATCCGGGATCAACTGGTTCAGCGCACAGGCGCGGCAGAAGGCGTGGCCGGGCTCCGCCATCCAGTTGCAGGCGGATTCGTCGGCGTTGGTGCAGTGAAAGGCATCGGCGCCGGACAGCGCGAAGCGCGCATGCTCGGGATCGTAGAGCACGAGGCTGGCGCAGTTCAGGCATTGCGCGTTCTCGAAATAGAGACGGTGGCCACAATGCGGGCAGTCGAAAAGCTTCATTGGCGTCTCAAATCATTCGAAATGCGGAGGACGATGCGAGCAGGAGAACGCCAAACGCCTGTCGGCTGCCCGCGTTCCTGCCGGCCGATGCTATTTTGCCGCAAGCTGGGCGACGACCTCCTTGGCCACTGCCTCGCCCGACAATCTGGCGCCGCCGCAGGTCTGCATCAGCGGACCGGCCAAATGCTCGCCGGCGAAGAAGATCTTTTCCGCCACCGGCTGCATCAGCGTGGCGCGCGCTTGCGAGCGGCCGGGCCGCGCCGCCGCATAGGCGCCGCGCACGAACCGCTCAGCGCCCCAATTGGTCATCATTGCGCGTCCGACATGTGTTCGCACGTCGCCGCCGAAGATGCCGCAGAGCCGGTCGACGACGAAGTCGATGCCGGCCGCCTCGCCCGCCGCAGACATCTCCCAGGCGAAATCGCCGCCGACGAAACCGACCATCAGATCGAGGTCGAAGGGAAAGCAGAGGAAGTAGATGTCGTGCCTGGCCAGCCGCTCGATCAGCAAATCGTCGAACGGCTCCAGGCCGAGCCTTGTACCGGATATTTCGACCGGCAGCTTGGTCAGCATGCCCATCGGCAGGTCGAAGAAGGCGGCGAAATGCGCATCGGGGAGTGCAGGCGAGAACGCAATCTCCTCGAAGGCGAGCACTGCCGGCGAGGCGGTGACGACGATAGCCTTGGCGCGGATGGTACCGCGATCGGTGACGCAGGCTACGCCCGGCCCATCCCAGACGATCTTGCGCACCGGCGTCGACAGTTCCACCGGCACATCGGCACCGAAGCGGGCAACCAGCGTACCGAAGCCTTCCCTGGTGAAATAGTTCGGATCGAGATCGGCGGCGGCCTGAAAGTCGCGGATCGATATCTCGTCCTCGTCGGCGCCGAAATCCATCGGCCCGGCGAAGGTTGCGGCGGCGCGCGGCGCGTGTCCCTTGGCGAGCAATGCCGAAAGGCGGTCGTCGTCGCCTTCCCTCACCTGATGTGCCGCCACCAGTTCGAACAGCCTTGCGTCGGCCACCTTCATCGCCGCCTCCTCGGCTTCGCTTGCCTTTCGCTCGCGGTAATAGAGATGATCGACATTCATGTCGTGGTGATGAAGCGTCCAGGCAGCGGCTTTCGCCTCGGGAAAGTAAGGGTTGCGGTCCGCGGCATGCAGCCAGGCGCAGCCGATGTCGAACGGCACGCCGAAATGCTGGTCGCTGGTCCAGGCGCGGCCGCCGATGCGGTTCATCGCTTCCAACAATTTGAAGGAAAAACCGGCGGCGCGCAGGGTCTTGGCAGCCGAAAGTCCGGCCGAACCGGCGCCGATGATCACGACATCAACGTCTTCCATGCTTATTCTGTCCCCGCCACAATAATTACTTGATCGTAGGCAAATTCCCGGACATCCGCCAGTGTGGTGGATTTGAAGTTCCTGCTGTATTGAGTGCATCGGCGCAGCGCCGGGACAGTGACAAGCAGGTGTTTCGCTGGCAAATTCGCAATTGGGAACGTGATTCAGGCAACCAGGAGAGCAGCATGGCATTTCTTGCCAAGGGGAAGATGTTTGTAGTGGCCACGGTGGTGGCGGTGCTTGCGCTGGCGACGGGCGCGCAGGCGGCGGCCAGTTGTGGCAAAAACGGCGCCGGCTTCGAGGCGTGGAAACCGGAGTTTGCCGCGGAGGCCAAGGCCGACGGTGTCGGCTCGAAGGGTCTGGCCGCTCTGGCTCGCGCAACCTACGCGACAAAGACGATCTCCGTCGACCGCGCCATCCATAAGGCTTTCAGCGGCTCGGTGGAAGCTTTCATGAAGCGCCGTGGCGCGTCCGCGATCATTGCCAGGGGCCGTGCGCTGAAGAAGGCCAATGCTGCGCTGTTCGACAAGATCGAAGGGACCTACGGCGTGTCGCCGGGTGTGTTGCTCGCCATCTGGGGTATGGAGACGGGCTTCGGTTCCGCCATGGGCAACCAGAATACGGTCTCTGCCATTTTAACGCTTGCCTATGATTGCCGCCGTCCGGAGTTCTTCTATCCGCATGCCATTGCAGCCCTGAAGCTGGTTGATCGCGGAGCGCTGAGCGCCTCGTCGGTCGGTGCCGCGCATGGCGAGATTGGCCACACGCAGTTCCTGCCCGGAAATGTGTTGACGTATGGCGTAGGCAACAAAAATCTGCGCGACAAGAGCACTGCGTTGGCTTCCACCGCCAACTTCCTCAAGGGTCATGGTTGGCGGCCGGGCGCCAGCGCGCAGGCGAATATCGGCGCAATTGCTGGCTGGAATTCGGCGAGCGTCTATCAACAGGCCATCGCCCGCATGGCCACGGCGATCGATGCCGACTGACAGAAAACTCTAGAGCTCTGTTTTAACGCAATTCCGGACGGAAAACCGTTTCACACTTTCCCTGGAATTGCTCTATTCGACCGAAAGTCCGGCCACGCGCCGGGCTTTCTATTTCACGTCGAGCGCGTAGGAGCAGCCGGCGAGCACCTTGCCGGGATGTGATTTAACGGTTGAGACATTGAGCGCAATGCGCGTGGAAAATGTCATGCCGTCCGCTTCCTCGCTGCTTTCGACGACGATTTTCTCGCCGAGGAATTTTTCCGGCGTCGAGATTTGCGCTGTGACGCCGAGCTCTCGGGCGAGATCGGGCGCGGAAACATCGTCAACACCGCTATCGGCCCGGTCGCGGTAAGGACGACGGATGCCGTTTCGCGCCCGAACACGGGAAGCGGGGCCGGCAATTTCATATTGCTTGAGGAAAGGATTGCCGGCAGGAACGTCCTTCCAGCCGAGTTTTGCGGGCGCATCGGGGCGGTCGCTCAGCCAAAGGGCAAAACCAGCATACGTCGAAACGTCAGCCCTGCACTTGATCAGCGCGGCGAGGTCGAGCGAGGCGGGGTCATAGTCGGTGGCTTTTGGCGACAGCCAAGTTCGCGAGAACAGCCAACGCGGGCAGGAAACCGGCTCCAAGAGTGGCCAAGCGCCTGGGCATATCACGCTCAATAATGCGCGTAGCCGCTCGAGGGGCATTTCTGTGAAACGGGAGCCTGGAAGGTGCCATCAACACCGTGTTCAGGTGCGAAACTTGAGCGTCATGGCGCCGGGGTGGCCGCTTTTGGCTTGCCCTCGATGACTACCGGGACTCCGGAATCCTGCGCGTAGCCGCTCAACGGGCATTGCTGGGAAACGGGAATCTGGAAGGGGCCGTTAAAACTTTTGCAGGTACGGAATTTGGAGTTCAGCGGGGCCGGGGTAGCCGCCTTTGGCTTGCCCCCGATGACTGTCGGGACTCGGGGACCCTGCGCGTAGCCGCTCAACGGGCATTGCTGGGAAGCGGGAATCTGGAAGGGGCCGTCAAAACTTTTGCAGGTATGGAATTTGGATGTTTGCCCCGACGGGGGTGGCGTGGATTGACACCCGGTAAAGACGGCCACGGCCGCAAGCAGAAGAAAAATTCTATTTTTCACTTGTCAAAACCCTCCGACCCGCAAGACAAGTAAGGTTAAACCATCGAAAGGTCAAACAGGAAACGATCTGAGAGCGCGGCCTCGATATATTAGGGACGCCAAATAAAACCCGGTGTATTCGCCGGTTCCTAATTCGTCTAAGCATATGGCCTGTTAGAATATCAGCCCTTGCGGTTGCGCGCTGCCAGCGTCCGCAGCCTGAGCGCATTGAGGCGGATGAAGCCTTCGGCGTCCTTCTGATCGTAGGCGCCGCGGTCGTCCTCGAAGGTGACCAGCGCATCGGAATAGAGCGTCTTCCTCGACTTGCGGCCGGTGATCATGACGTTGCCCTTGTAGAGTTTTAGCCGCACGGTGCCTTCGACGTCTTCCTGGCTCTTGTCGATCATCGCCTGCAGCATCAGCCGCTCGGGCGCGAACCAGAAGCCGTTGTAAATGAGCTCGGCGTAGCGCGGCATGAACTCGTCCTTGAGATGGGCGGCTCCGCGGTCGAGCGTGATCGATTCGATCGCCCGGTGGGCCGATATCAGGATGGTGCCGCCGGGGGTCTCGTAGACGCCGCGCGATTTCATGCCGACGAAACGGTTCTCGACCAGGTCGAGCCGGCCGATGCCGTTGTCGCGGCCGAGATCGTTCAGCGCCGCCAGCATCGTTGCCGGCGACAGTTTCTTGCCGTTGAGCGCAACCGGGTCGCCCTTGAGGAATTCGATCTCGATCTCGGTGACCTCATCGGGCGCATCCATAGGCGAGATGGTGCGCTGGTGGACGAATTCCGGCGGCTCGCTCCAAGGGTCCTCCAGCACCTTGCCCTCGGAGGAGGAATGCAGCAGGTTAGCGTCGACCGAGAAGGGTGCGTCGCCCTTTTTATCCTTCGGCACCGGGATCTGGTGCTGCTCGGCGAAATTGATGAGGTCCGTGCGCGACTTGAACGACCAGTCGCGCCAGGGCGCGATGACCTTGATGTCGGGGTTGAGCGCATAGGCCGAGAGCTCGAAACGCACCTGGTCGTTGCCCTTGCCGGTGGCGCCATGGGCGATCGCATCGGCGCCGGTCTCCCTGGCGATCTCGACAAGATGTTTCGAGATCAGTGGCCGGGCGATCGAGGTGCCGAGCAGATACGTGCCTTCATAAACAGCGTTGGCGCGGAACATCGGGAAGACGAAATCGGATACGAACTCCTCGCGGACATCGACGATGCGGATATCCTTGATGCCCATCATCTCGGCCTTGCGCCTGGCCGGCTCGAGTTCGCCACCCTGGCCTAGATCGGCCGTGAAGGTCACGACCTCGGCACCGAGCTCGGTCTGCAGCCATTTCAGGATGATCGAGGTGTCAAGGCCGCCGGAATAGGCGAGCACGACTTTCTTGACGGCTTTTGCTTTCGACATGGTGGGCGGTTCCGCGACAGGGGTTCTTTCGCGGGCGAGGTATCACGCCGTTTTAGGCCAGCGCAAGGGACGAACGATGCCTGGACCAGATGCTGTATCGCCCAGAGGCTGGCGAGGACACGGCTCTTGCGCTATGGCTGCGCCGTCTTTGCCGCACCGAGACGAACCATGTCCTTCATCCCCGACAGTACGACGCTTATCCAGTTCTCCATCGCCACCTTCATCCTGGCGATCACGCCTGGGCCTGATATGACGCTGTTCGTGTCGCGCACGCTGAGCCAGGGCCGCGCCACCGGCTTTGCCTCAATGGCCGGCGCCTTGTGCGGCACGCTGATCCACACCACGCTGGTGGTGGTCGGCGTCTCGGCGCTGATCGTCGCTTCGCCGATGGCGTTCTTCGTGCTGAAGATTTTCGGCGCCGGGTACCTGGTCTTCCTGGCATGGCAGGCGATCACAAAAGGGTCGGCGTTTTCACCGGAGAACGCGAAGAGCGGGCCGCAGATCTCGCTGTTCCGCAGCTGGGCGGCGGGGCTCGGGGTCAATCTGCTCAACCCGAAGATCATCCTGTTTTTCATGACCTTCCTGCCGCAATTCGTCTCCGCGCATGATCCCAACGCACCGGGAAAGCTGTTCTTCCTCGGCGCGATGTTCGTCGTGCTGGCGATCCCGGTGACGGCGCCGATGGTGCTGGCGGCGGAAAAGTTCTCGGCCGCGATGAAATCCAGCCCGCGCGTGACGCGCGTCGTCGACTATCTCTTTGCCGGAGTTTTTTCGGCCTTCGCGCTCAAGATCCTGACGGCCCAGGCGAAATAGGTACTTTCATTTTGCGCATGATCCTTTCCGAACCTTTGGTTCGGGGTCATGCGCTGATCTGGCGCCAGCTTCCGGCCGTGCGCCCGGCGCTCAGCCAGTAGAAAATACCGCCGACCATGCCGCAGCCGATCACCGCCAGCATGACGCTGGTATTGGTAACCTCGAAATTGGCATCGGCCGTCTGGTGGACGAAGCCAAGGAAGACCGCCGAGACCACAGCACCCGCCAGCGCATAGAACAGCCAGTCACGCCGGCCAAGGATCTCGGAGACGAGGATGGCGATGGCGGCCGGCATGAAGGCGAAATAGGCGACGAACAGCGCGACGAAGGGGATTGAAAACCACAGCGACGCCTGCGCCGCCGGTTGCGTTTCGTCCGTCATCAGCCCAAGCGATGCCAGGAACATGACGTTAAGGAAGGCGCTTGCCGCCAGCGAAGCAACACCATAGCCGATCAGGATGACGGCGAAGCGGATCAGATAGGCGACCAGGCGATTCACGCCTCGCCGTGCCCCGCGATCATCATCGCTTCCAGCGCCAGCCGGTCGACCTTGCGCATGCGCTCGGAGTCCGACTTGAGCTGGCCGCAGGCGGCGAGGATGTCGCGGCCGCGCGGCGTGCGGATCGGCGAGGCGTAGCCGGCATTGTTGATGTAGTCGGCGAATTTCTCGATCGTCTCCCAGTCCGAGCACTGGTAATTGGTGCCCGGCCACGGATTGAACGGGATCAGATTGATCTTGGCCGGAATGCCCTTGAGCAGCTTGACCAGCGCCTTGGCGTCCTCGATCGAATCGTTGACGTCCTTCAGCATGACATATTCGAAGGTGATCCGCTTGGCGTTGGACAGGCCGGGATAGGCGCGGCAGGCTGCGATCAGCTCGTTGAGCGGATACTTCTTGTTGATCGGCACCAAAAGGTCGCGCAGATCGTCATTGGTGGCGTGCAGCGAGATCGCCAGCATGACGCCGATCTCCTCACCGGTGCGGAAGATCTCGGGCACGACGCCCGATGTCGAGAGCGTGATGCGCCTCTTCGACAGGGAAAGCCCGTCGCCGTCGGATGCGATCAGCAGCGCCTTCTTCACCGCCTCGAAATTGTAGAGCGGCTCGCCCATGCCCATCATGACGACGTTGGACACTTTCCGGCCCTCGGCCGGCACGATGGCGCCGTCGGGCGTGTCGCGGTCGGGGAAATCGCCGAGCCGATCCCGGGCGGTCAAAAGTTGGGCGAGGATTTCCTCCGCCGTCAGGTTGCGCACCAGTTTCTGCGTGCCGGTGTGGCAGAAGGAGCAGGTCAGGGTGCAGCCGACCTGCGAAGAGATGCAGAGCGTGCCGCGGCCTTCTTCGGGAATGTAGACGGTCTCGATCTCGACCGGCCGGCCGGCGCCGCGCGGTGGAAAGCGGAACAGCCATTTGCGCGTGCCGTCGGTGGAAATCTGCTCCTCGACGATCTCGGGCCTGGCAACGGTGAAATGCCTGTCGAGCGCGGCGCGCAGATCCTTGGAGATGTTGAACATGCCGGCAAAATCGGAAACGCCGCGCACATAGATCCAATGCCAGAGCTGCTGGGCGCGCATTTTCGCCTGGCGCTCCGGCACGATGCCGGCAGCGACAAGGGCAGCCCCAAGTTCGGCGCGCGTCAAGCCGATCAGCGAGGGCTTTTCGGGCGTCGTGCGGGTGCGCAACGCGTCACGCGCGCCTTCGGTGGTAAGATCGAATGAAAGGGTCATTGTTGCGCCAATATAAGCGATTTGCGGCCGAATACAGCATCGTGCCCGAAATGAAGCGCGGCGCATAGCACAGGTTAGCGGCGGAGTCATGCCGGGTTCTCCCTTCTCCCGCAAGGGAGAAGGAAAGACCGCACGACCGCTGGGTCCTTTACGCTGCTGTGTTAGGTAGTGAACATCCCGGACGAGGATTCTACTTGCACTTGGCGATCGAGGCCAGCGCCGCCGAGATGCCCTTCAGCGAGAAGACGTAGGTGGTGGTGTTGCCGCGCCCGGACTTGGCCGACACCTTCATGTCGGTGCCGGTCTTCATCGCGGCGATCAGCACCGGCTCCTCGGCGGCGTTCTCGACCCAGGCCGACTTGCCGCGCGTGAACATCGAGAAAGACTTCTTGTCGATGGTGACGGTGGCCTTGGAACCCTCCTGGAAGGTATAGCCGGCGATGAATTGCGGCTCGTAGGACACTTGCTGCCCCGGCCGCTGGCTGACGAAGAAGAACATATCGCCGTGATCGAGCGTCGGCGGCTGCTTGTCGGTTGGCACCGTCAGGACATAGCAGACCTTGCCGCCGCCCGACGCCTGATAACTGTAGGTGCCCCAGGCATTGTGCTGGCCGATCTTGGTTGCCGACTGCGCCAGCGCGGGCACCGTCAAGGCCACCAGGGCCAGGCTGGAAACTATAGCAATCAATCCGCGCATCGCTTTTCCCGTATTCCACTGGTGCGGCGGCAGGCCGGCCCGGCGTCCTGCCCGTCGCTTCATTTTGATTTAATCTGGGTTACCAAACGGTGAATTTCCCCTGAGAAAAGGATGTTCACGCCAGGAAACCGCCGCCGTCTTCGCGCTGCCGCTCGAAAAAGCGGCTGGCGCAATGTCCCTGCCGCGACTTGGAGGCCACGAAAACGGCAAGAGTTTGACTTTTCAAGCAGCTAGGTCTTGCGGCGATTCTTGCTTTTTTGAGGTGCGTGACGAATTTCCCTGCAGGCGGTACCATGTCTGCGTTCGCCGCCACGGCACTCGGCCAGGGTGCCCTCCTTGGCGGCTTACGGGAGATTTGGTCATGGCCATTTCCGAGACAGTTCTGATCCTGGCGGGCGGCACAGTCGTCCTGGCGATCGTGTTCGGCATTCGTGTCGCCGTCCGCGCGGCGGCCAGCGGCGCGGTGCCCCGGTCGGATGGCGGAGAGGTGGCAGGCGGATCGGGCGCGCCCGACGTGCCCGGGGTCATTGCGCTGCCGCCTTTGATCTTCCTCGGCTTCCTGGCGGCGGCAACCGTGCTCGATGTGCTCGCGCCGCTCCCGGTCATGGCCGGGCAGGCCCTCGCCCGCTATCTGGCCGGCGCTGTGCTCGCGGTGTGCGGCTTCGTGCTCATCTTTATGGCGGCGGGCCGCTTTCAGGCCGCTGGAACCAACATACCACCGACCTTGCCAACGACCGCGCTGGTCGTCGACGGGGTCTATCGGCGGACCAGGAACCCGTTCTATCTGGGAGCGGCCCTCATCTATCTCGGCCTCGGCGTCGCGGCCGGAAGTCTTTGGGCTATCGCGCTCGTCATCCCCCTGCTGTGGGTGATCAATACCGGCGTCATTGAGCCGGAAGAGCGCTACCTCGAGCGGAAGTTCGGAGATGTCTATCGCGCCTACAAGGCGCGGGTGCGGCGGTGGGTTTGACGGCCGGAAAGTCGGATCTCGCGCGATTTTTTGCGTCGCACCGGCTCAGCTCTTGTCGGCGATGGCCTGCTTGGCGGCGAGCCGGTGCGCCGGCGTGATGTGGGCGCTGACGGCGGTAATCGCGGCGGTCAGCACTGCGATGTCGTCGGTGAAGCCTAGCCCAAGGACGAAATCGGGGATGACGTCCGTCGGCAGCACAAAATAACCGAGCGCAGCCAGCAATGTGCCCTTGGCGCGCAGCGGCGTCCTCTTGTCCATGGCGCAGTAATAGGCGGCGACCACCTCTTCCATGAACGGGATCTGCCGGGCGGCCTTCTTCGCCGTACGCCAGAACTTTTCGCGCACTTCGCTCTCATT
Organism: Mesorhizobium sp. ISC25; assembly: GCF_042295465.1. Lineage (NCBI taxonomy): Bacteria > Pseudomonadati > Pseudomonadota > Alphaproteobacteria > Hyphomicrobiales > Phyllobacteriaceae > Mesorhizobium > Mesorhizobium sp. ISC25. Next base: position 4,532,424 of record NZ_CP135441.1, read on the forward strand.
GCCTGGCTTGCTGCCGAGGCCGAAGAAATCAAAACCGGATTTTTGCGCCATCAATCTCTCCTTGCCGCCGTCGCGTGACTTCACGCGTGACTGCGAGGCAAGATGTGGTGAAAGCTGAACCTCGCTGCAAGGTGCAGATAGGCTCAGCCGCCGAAATAGCGGTTCATCTTCCTGGCCAGATCGAAATCCAGCGCCGTCAGGCCGCCGGCGTCGTGCGTGTTGAGGGTCACGTTTACCGTCTTGTAGACGTTCGACCAGTCGGGATGGTGGTCCATCTTCTCCGCCGCCAGGGCGACGCGGGTCATGAAGGCAAAGGCTTCGGAGAAATTCTTGAAGGTGAAGGTGCGCGTGATCGAGCCACCGTCCTTGGCCAGCGACCAGCCGTCGAGGCCGGCAAGTTCGGCGCGGATCGCTTCCTTTGCAAGTTTCTCTCTGGCCATGTCCGTCTACCGCATGATCCGCGAAGCGTCGGCGGCACCGACCAACCGGCTGGCGGCCCGGCTGTCGGCACCCGAAAGCGGCCAAGCTTCCTCGACGACGTAAGGCCCGCCGCCGACCGAGTCGCGCGACGACATCAGCACGAAGCGGCCGACCCGAAACGGCAGCGTCGAAAAATTGCCGCGCGCCGACAGATACTGGGCGACATCGAGCGGGCTCGAATTGCGCAGGCGGGCCAGCGTCACATGCGGCATGAACTTGCGCGGGTCGGCCGGGATGCCGAGCCGCTGGCAGATGCGCTCGATCTCGGCCTGCAATGCGGAAAGATCGGGCGAAGCGGCGACCCCGGCCCACACCGCATGCGGCTTCTTCTGGCCGAAGGCGCCGACGCCGGACAGCGTCAGCGGGAAGGACGGGCGGTGAACGCGGTCGAGCGCGTTGGCGATCTCGTCGGCGACATGGCCCTCGACATCGCCGATGAAGCGCAGCGTCAGATGATAGTTTTCGACGTCGATCCAGCGGGCTCCAGGCAGGCCGCCCCTGAGCAGGGACAACGAAAGAGCGGCATCACGCGGTATTTCGAGGGCGGTAAAAAGACGCGGCATGGGAAGCCTCCTGTCCTCGAATCGAACTCTTGCCCTAGCGAATCATCGATATTCAAACGGGGCAAGGGGTTTGTTGGTCGCAGGCCTGCCTAAAAGCTTCCCCAGCGGAAGGTGTTGCGGCGGCGAACCCTCGCCTTCAGGAATTGCCTCGGACCGCTTCAATGGTCTTCTCCACGCTGGGCAGGATACCCTCGACGATGCGGTCGACGCCTCGGGCGTTTGGATGAAGACCGTCTTCGAGCTGCAGGACGGATTGGCCGGCGATGCCCTCGAGAAAGAAAGGATAGAGCGGCACGCCGTATTTTTCAGCCAGTCTCGGAAAGGTCGCGTCGAAGGCGTTCTGGTAATCGGCGCCGAGATTGGGCGCCGCGCGCATTCCGGCCAGCAACACAGCGATCTTGCGCTGCTTCAGCTTTGCCAGCATGGCATCCAGGTTCTTTTCCGCTATGGCGGGCGAAACGCCGCGCAGCATGTCGTTGGCGCCGAGCTCCAGGATGACCAGTTGCGTGCCGTCCGGCACCGACCAGTCGAGCCGCGACAGGCCGCCGCTCGTCGTATCGCCGGAGACGCCGGCATTGGTGACCGTGACATCGTAGCCCTTGGCGCGCAGCGCGGCCTGCAGCTTTTCGGTAAAGCCTTCCCCTGGCCCGAGCCCAAAGCCTGCCATCAAGCTGTCGCCGAAACCGACAATGGTGAAGGGCTCGGCGCGTGCCGACGGAATGGCGCCGCAAATCGCGAGGAAAAGGGCGAAGGCTGCGGCAAAGGTGTGTTTGAAAGCCATGCGGCAGGCCCCATATGACCAGGAACAGTTTTTGGCGAAGGCGGGTTCCATCTTTGTCGAGCATCTAACCTTCATTTTCCCATATAGGACGATTTGATTTTGGAAGAAGCCGTCATTTCGCTGAAAGACGTATCGCTGACGCTCGGCGAAGGCGCATCCTCGGTCCATGTGCTGAAGGGCGTCAGTCTCGATGTGGCAGGCGGCGAAGCAACAGGCATCGTTGGACCTTCAGGTTCGGGAAAGTCGACATTGCTGATGGTTTTGGCTGGGCTTGAAAGGGTCGATTCGGGAGCGGTACGAATTGCCGGCGAGCTGCTCAACGGCAAAAGCGAAGATCAGATCGCATCGTTTCGGGGACGAAACATCGGTATCGTGTTCCAGTCTTTCCATCTCATCCCCAATATGACGGCGCTGGAAAACGTCGCGGTCCCGCTGGAGCTTGCCGGTCATGTCGATCCATTCGGCGTGGCGGCGCGCGAGCTGGCGGCGGTCGGTCTCAGCGATCGCGTCACCCATTACCCCGGCGAATTGTCTGGCGGCGAGCAGCAGCGTGTGGCGATCGCCCGGGCGCTGGCGCCGTCGCCACGCATCCTGATCGCCGACGAGCCGACCGGCAATCTCGACCAGGCGACGGGGCGGCACGTCGCCGACCTGCTGTTTGCCAAGGCGGCCGAACGCGGCATGACGCTGGTGCTGGTCACGCATGACCCGGTGCTCGCGGCGCGCTGCTCGCGCCAGGTGTCGATGCGGTCGGGGCTGATCGAGGACGCGCCTGAGCCGGCCACCAGGGCCGGCAAGGTGACCGCCTGATGCCGCTGTCGCAAACGCTGAGGCTCGCCTTTCGGTTTTCGCTGCGAGAAATGCGTGGCGGGCTGTCCGGCTTCCTGATCTTCCTTGCCTGCATCGCGCTCGGCGTCGCGGCAATCGGCGGCGTCAATTCGGTGGCGCAGGCGATTTCCGCCGGTGTTGCCGACCAGGGCCAGACGCTGCTTGGCGGCGATCTCCGCTTCCAGCTCAACCAGCGCGATCCTACCAGAGCCGAACGCAGCTTCCTCGACCGGCTAGGCACCGTTTCGCACAGCGCCAACATGCGCTCGATGGCCAGGCTAGAGGACGGCTCCGACCAAGCGCTGGTCGAGGCCAAGGCGGTCGACGGCGCCTATCCGCTCTATGGCGCGCTGGAGACCGAGCCGGTGCTGTCGCGAGAGGATCTGTTCGACCAAAAATCCGGAGTCTTCGGCGCCGCGGCGCCGGACCTTTTGTTCGAGCGGCTGAACCTTGGCATCGGTGACCGGCTGAAGCTCGGCAGCGCGACCTTCGAGCTGCGCGCCAGGCTGGTCAACGAGCCGGATGCGGTGTCGGATGGCTTCGGCTTTGCGCCGCGGCTGATGGTGTCGACCGACGGGCTTGCCGCTTCCGGCCTGATCCAGCCGGGCAGCCTGGTCGAGAACGCCTATAAGGTTCGCCTGCCCGGAGGCACCACTGAGACACAGATCAAGGCGATCCAGGAGCAGGCGGCAAAAGAGTTCCCGCAGGCCGGCTGGTCGATCCGCACGCGCAGCAACGCAGCGCCGGCGCTGTCCTCGAACATCGAGCGGTTTTCGCAATTCCTGACGCTGGTCGGGCTGACGGCGCTGGTGGTCGGGGGCGTCGGCGTGGCCAATGCCGTGCGTGCCTATCTCGACGGCAAGCGCGGCGTCATCGCCACCTTCAAGAGCCTGGGGGCTTCGGGAGGGTTCGTCTTTGCCGTCTACCTGGTGCAGATCCTGATGATCGCCGCCCTCGGCATCACGCTAGGCCTTGTGCTTGGCGCGCTGATGCCGTTCGCGGCCAGCGCGGCACTCCAATCGGTTATTCCGGTACCGGCGGAAGGTGGGTTCTATCCCGGCGCCCTCGGCATGGCAGCGCTGTTCGGGCTGCTGGTGACGCTGGCTTTCGCCCTGCTGCCGCTCGGCCGCGCCCGCGACGTGCCGGCAACGGCGCTGTTTCGCGAAATGGGTTTCGAGGGCCGGGGTTTTCCCCGCCCGCTCTATATCGCCGCGGCATTGGGTATCGCCCTGCTCCTGGCGGTACTGGCGATCCTGTTTTCCGGCGACCGCCATATTGCCTCGATCTTCGTCGGCGCCACGGTCTTGTCGTTCCTGGTGCTGCGTGTCGTCGGCACGCTGGTGCAGTGGGCGGCGAAGAAAAGCCCGCGCGTGCGCTCGACCGCGCTCAGGCTCGCCATCGGCAACATCCATCGGCCAGGCGCCTTGACGCCATCCGTGGTTCTGTCGCTTGGCCTCGGGCTGACGCTGCTGGTGACGTTGGCGCTGATCGACGGCAATCTCAGGCGGCAGATCTCGGGCAGCCTGCCGGAACGGGCGCCGAACTTCTTCTTCGTCGATATCCAGAGCGGCGACGTCGATGCTTTCTCTGCGCTGGTCGGCAAAGAGGCACCACAAGGGAGGCTGATCAAGGTGCCGATGCTGCGCGGCCGGGTGATGGCGCTCAACGGCGTCGCCGTCGACAAGGTCAAGGTTCCGGCCGAAGGCGCCTGGGTACTGCGCGGCGATCGCGGCCTGACCTATGACGCAAAGCTGCCGGAGAATGCGACGCTGACCGAGGGCAGCTGGTGGCCGGAGAACTATGCCGGCGAGCCGCTGGTCTCGTTTTCCGCCGAGGAAGGCAAAGAGATCGGGCTGAAGCTCGGCGACACCATCACCGTCAACGTGCTCGGCCGCAACATCACGGCGAAGATCGCCAATTTCCGCCAGGTCGAATGGGAAACCATGGGCATCAATTTCGTCATGGTGTTCTCGCCCAACACATTTGCCGGGGCGCCGCATGGCTGGTTGGCGACGCTGACCGAGACGAATGCGTCGGCGGCCGACGATGCGCGTCTTCTCAACGCCGTCACCCGGGCTTTTCCAGCAGTGACGACGGTCAGGGTCAAGGACGCGCTCGAAATCGTCAACCGGCTGGTGGCGCAGCTCGGCACGGCAATCAGGGCAGCGGCCGGCGTGGCGCTGATCGCCTCGGTGCTGGTGCTGGCCGGGGCGCTCGCCGCCGGCAACCGGGCCCGCATCCACGACGCGGTGGTGCTGAAGACGCTGGGAGCGACCAGGAGAACACTGATCGCCGCCTTTTCACTTGAATACATGCTGATCGGCCTTGCCACTGCGATGTTCGCGCTGGCGGCGGGCGGTGTGGCGGCATGGTTCGTCGTCGCGCGCATCATGACGCTGCCATCGCACTTCATGCCCGAGGTGGCGGTGGCGACCATCGGCTTTTCACTGGTGGTCACGGTCGGTATCGGCCTCGCCGGCACGTGGCGGGTGCTGGGCCACAAGGCGGCGCCGGTGCTGCGGAATCTTTGAGCCAGAGCCGGTTTCGATTAAATCTCGTTAATGTTTCGGCCGGGAAGGCCAATAAAACCGGATCTCCCGCACTTCACGGAGCATTACGTCCGGTTACGGTCTTGTCCTTTACGCCAAGAACCATCATATTTCGGCGCAGGCATGCTGGAGCCCCGCCAGCGGCGCCTGGGTTCAAAGGACCTGACACCGGACGGGGCAGAAGCAATATGAGGATTTCCATGGCTGATCCCGTTCGCAATTATCAGACGCGCGCCGTGCCCGGCGCCGGCGTCGATGCTGCCATCGACCAGGGCCTGCGCGCCTATATGATCAAAGTCTACAATCTGATGGGGCTTGGCCTCCTCATCACCGGCCTTGCCGCGGTCGGCACAATCATGCTGGCCACCACCAGCGATCCCGCCTCGGCCGTCGCGACGTTGCCAAGCGGCGAAATGCTGACCTCGTTCGGCTACGCGATCTTTGGTTCGCCGCTGAAATGGCTGGTGATCTTTGCCCCGCTGGCAGCGGTGATGTTCCTGTCGTTCCGCGTCCAGTCGATGAGCGTTTCGGCCGCGCAGACGACGTTCTGGGTCTATGCCGGCCTCGTCGGCCTGTCGCTGTCGTCGATCTTCCTAGTCTACACCACCGCCAGTATCTCGCAGACCTTCTTCGCCACCGCCGCCGCCTTTGGCGGGCTGTCGCTCTACGGCTACACGACCAAGCGCGATCTCTCGGCGTTCGGGTCGTTCCTGGTCATGGGCGTGGTCGGCCTGATCATCGCGATGGTGATCAACATCTTTCTGCAGTCGTCGGCGCTTTCTTTCGCCGTTTCGGCGATCGGCGTGCTGATCTTCGCAGGCCTCACCGCCTACGACACGCAGAACATCAAGGAGATGTATTTCGAGGGTGACGAGACTGATGTCGCCGGCCGCAAGGCGATTATGGGCGCATTGAGGCTCTATCTCGACTTCATCAACCTGTTCATGTTCCTGCTGCAGTTCATGGGCGACCGTCGCTAGTACGGCGTTCTTTGTTGACTATGATCTTTTCCGAAAACCGGTTTCCACTTTTCGGGATCATGGTCTGACTGGACCAGCGAGTTTGGAAAGGGCGGCCCAACAGCCGCCCTTTGTTTTGTGCTGGCTTTTGCTTTGATATAAGGCAGATGAACGACTTGCATAAATTATGAGCAGCATCACGTTACGGGCCGCAATGTCGGCCGATCTCGACCGGATCACGGAAATCTATGCCGACGCGGTGACGAATGGCACAGCGAGCTATGAACTCGAGCCACCAAGCCGAACCGAGATGGGCGCGCGCTTCGACAACCTGATGGCGGGCGGCTTTCCCTATCTCGTTGCGGAAAAGGCCGGCGGCGTGCTCGGCTATGCCTATGCCGGGGCGTTCCGGCCGCGCCCGGCGTACCGCTTCGTCGTCGAGGATTCCGTCTATGTCGCGCCCGAGGCCAAAGGGCAAGGCGTCGGGCTGCTCTTGATGCAAGGGCTGATCGAAGCGGCCAAGGCGGCGGGTTTTCGCCAGATCATCGCGGTGATCGGCGACGGCCGGCCCGACAGCGCCTCGGTACGGTTGCACGAGAAGCTCGGCTTTCGTCATTCCGGCCGCCTGGAAGGCTCAGGCTATAAGCACGGACGCTGGCTGGACACGGTGTTCATGCAGTTGCCGATCAATGGCGGGGCGTCCATCCCGCCCGATCCGCAATCGCTGCCCGAGCGGAAGTTCCGCGAACAAAAATAAGAGGTTACGCCTCGACCAACTTCAGCGTTCGGTCGAACACACCAAGCACCCGGCCGAGCTCCTGGCCGCGCTTGAGGATGCGCCCGCCGGCGGCGATGACGGCGAACGCGCCTTGCCGGCGCGCCAGCTTCGGATCCTTGACGATCTGGAAAAGCGGCACTTCGCTGGTGCGGCGGAAGACGGAAAAAACGGCGCGGTCGGCGAGATGGTCGATGGCATAGTCGCGCCATTCATTGGCGGCGACCATACGGCCGTAGAGCCTGAGTATCTGGTCCAGTTCGCGCCGGTCGAACCGCACCGGCTGGTCGAGGCGCTCGCGTCTTGCCTCGTGCAGCGGGATCAATATTGCGGATGCGTCCCCATCCTCCGTCCCGCTGCTGCGATCAGTCATGCCTGGTCCTCGCAATGAATCGTACGCCGACCAAAGTTGGCGCTTTCGTTGCCGAATTGCAAGGCCCGGTCGGGCAAGGGCAGCGCCGCGCCGTTTCTCCAGCGTCCAGTCACGTTTGCGAAACGCCTGTTGGAATTGGTGATGCTTCGCCACAATCCTGCCTTTTTTTATCCGTGCTCATGCCCCAATGTCCGACGAATTTACCGGCGTTGCCTGAGACGGTTCGGTCCGGCACCGGCTCGTAAACCCCAAGCCCCCCGCCCACGGGTCTGCGTCGGATCGAACCAACCTCGGTTTTTCCTTGGAAAGATCGGGTGCGACGATCCCAAAACCTAAATGACCGGCGTCAGAAGCAAGCTGACGCCGGTTTTTTATTGGCCGGCCGCTGGGATCGCCTCCGAAAGCGGGGCACGTTAAGACGGCCATACGAGGGCCCCTAATTGCGTTATGACCGTCTCTCTGCGCAGCCCCTCATTGCCCTGCCGGCATTTCTCCCCGTATAGCGACGGGGAGAAAGACGCAGTCGGCCACGGTTTTGCCAATCACCAGCGTTGCACAAAGAACGCCGATGCCGCGGCCAGTTCCCTTCTCCCCGTCACTATACGGGAGAAGGTGCCGGCAGGCGGATGAGGGGCAGCGCGACGTTTCAGTTCAAGGCTTGCGGATAAAGGCTGCACCCAGGATCGGACCGGGCATGCCGTCCTTGCCGACTGACTGCAGCAGCACGGCGCAGCCGCCCTTCTTGGCGATCTCGCTCATCGGCAGTTCGTAGCGCTGCGCCTTGCCGTGCCACATGCCGGCGGTCTGGATGCTGGAGACGGCGTTCCAGTAGGTCATGCTGCGGCCGCTGTTTTCACCCTTGCCGATCTTGATCGTCTGCGGCGGGTTGAAATAGACGATGACGACATGCGCGTCGGCGGGGCCGGTCACGGCGGCGCCGGCATCGATCATGACGCGATCGCTGGTCCGGCTGACCTTGATGCCGACGCGCATGCCTTCGCCGACCCTCTCCATGCGTGCCAGCGTGCCGTCGACTTCCTTGCGGCTGGCGCCGTTGACATGGCTGCGGCCGTTTATGACGGCTTGCGGGGTGTAGACGGAACGGCTGCCGAAGGCGCGCATATACTCATATTGCCGCTCGGTATTTTCCTTGCGGCTCAGCGTGTCCTGCCAGCCGAGGTAATCCCAATAATCGACATGATAGGCGAGCGCGACGATGTCCTCCTTAGCGGCAAGCTCGGCGAAGAATTCGTCGGCCGGCGGACAGGAATTACATCCCTGGCTGGTGAAGAGCTCGACGACGCCTAATGGCTTATCGGCTTGCTCGGCAAGCGCCCTGCCGGCAAACGCCGAGAGGGCCAGCGCAAGGGCCGCAAGCCGCATTGGTCTTCGAGATGACATGGCCGTTCCGATCCCGCCGGTGACGCCGGCTTTGTTCTGATTGTCGAAATATGTGGCAGAAGCGGCAGTCAACGGGAAGTCACGTTGCGGTGAAATTTTGCCGTTGCAACCGCTGGCAAGGGCGCAATAGGTGGACTTGCACTTCACGATGGAAGCGATTCGGGCGGCAATCAGCATGTGGCAATCTCTCCTGGCGCCGGTCGACCTCTATTGCGAACGGACGGGGCCGGAATTCTGGGCCGAACCGCTCAATGCGCTGAGCAATCTGGCTTTTTTTGCCGCCGGGCTATGGGGTGTCTGGCAGGTGCGCAAGCGCGGCACCGGCGCCTTCGCCGAAGTGTTGGCCTGGTGGGTGGTGGCGATCGGCGTCGGCTCGTCGCTGTTCCACACCTTTGCCACAAGGGCAATGATCCTGGCCGACGTGGTGCCCATTGCAGGGTTCACGCTGGCCTACACGCTGTTCAACCTGCGACGTTTTCTCGGCATGAAATGGGGCAAGGCGATCGCCATCTTCGTCGCCTTTTACGCGGTTGCCGGGCTGGTGACCTTTGCCGTGCCGGACTGGCTGCGCCAGGCGTCGAACGGGACGACCGGCTATCTGCCGCCCTTCCTGGCGCTTGCCTTCTTCGGCGCCTGGGTGGCGGCCAGCGGCAATCGCGCCGGCTGGTACAATCTGGCGGGTTCGGCGATCTTCGTCGTATCGGTCATCTGCAGGATGATCGATCCGCTGGTCTGCGGCGGCTTTCCGCTCGGCACGCATTTCCTGTGGCACATATTCAACGGGCTGATGCTCGGCGTGCTGCTGGCGGCGACAGCGCGGTTTGGAAAGCCGGGAATAGGGGAATAGGGGAATAGGGAAGCGTTCCCTACTCCCTTACAGCCCTACTCCCCTCTATGCTGCCAGATCGCGCAGCACGTATTGCAGGATGCCGCCATTCTTGAAGTAGTCGAGCTCGTCCAGCGTATCGATGCGGCAGATGATCGGAACCTCTTTGACGCTGCCGTCGCCATAGGTGATCCCGGCAATCATCTTCTGCCGCGGCTTGATGTTGCTCAGTCCGTCGATCTCGACCAGCTCGTCGCCCTTGAGGTTGAGCGAGGCCCATGAGGTGCCTTCCTCGAAGACGAAGGGGATGACGCCCATGCCGACCAAGTTGGAGCGGTGGATGCGCTCGAAGGACTGGGCGATGACCGCGCGGACGCCCAGCAAATTGGTGCCCTTGGCCGCCCAGTCACGCGACGAGCCGTTGCCATATTCGACGCCGGCAAAGATGACCAGCGGCACGCCCTCCTTCTTGTAGTGCATGGCGGCGTCGTAGATCGATTCCTCTTCCTTCGACGGGTAGTGGATGGTGTAGCCGCCCTCGCGGCCGTTCTCGCCCAGCATATGGTTGCGGATGCGGATATTGGCGAAGGTGCCGCGCATCATCACCTCGTGGTTGCCCCGGCGCGTGCCGTATTGGTTGAAATCGGCGACGCCGACGCCGTGGTCGGTGAGGTACTTGCCGGCCGGCGATGCCGCCTTGATCGAACCGGCCGGCGAAATGTGGTCGGTTGTGATCTTGTCGCCGAACAGGCCGAGCACACGCGCGCCCTTGATATCGCCGATCTTGCCGAAGCCTGACGTCATGCCGGCGAAATAGGGCGGGTTCTGCACATAGGTCGAATTGTCGTCCCAGGCATAGGTCTGGCCTTCCGGCGCCTTGACGTTCTGCCAGTACTCGTCGCCCTTGAAGACGTCGGCATATTTGCGGGCGAACAATTCGCGCGTGACGTTCTTCTCGATGAATTCCTGGATCTCGACCGAACTCGGCCAGATGTCCTTGAGATAGACCGGATTGCCGTTGCGATCGTCGCCGAGCGGCTCGGTGGTCAAATCCTTGGTCACGGTCCCGGCCAGCGCGTGGGCGACGACTAGCGGCGGCGAGGCGAGATAGTTCGCCTGCACGTCGGGCGAGACGCGGCCTTCGAAATTGCGGTTGCCGGACAAGACTGCCGCAGCAATCAAGCCCTTATCGTTGATGGTCTTTGAGATCGGCGCCGGCAGCGGGCCGGAATTGCCGATGCAGGTGGTGCAGCCGAAGCCGACCAGGTTGAAGCCGATCTGGTCGAGCTCCTTCTGCAGGCCGGATTTCTCGAGATATTCGGCGACGACCTGGCTGCCCGGCGCCAAGGAGGTCTTGACCCACGGCTTCTGCTTGAGGCCGAGCCGGTTGGCGTTGCGCGCCAACAGCCCGGCGCCGATCAGCACGCTCGGGTTCGAGGTGTTGGTGCAGGAGGTGATGGCGGCGATGACGACATCGCCATGGCCAAGATCGTAGTCCGTGCCTTCGACGGCATAGCGCTTGTCGATTTCGGCGGCCTTCTTGTATTCGGTCTCCATGGCCTTGGCGAAGCCGGCCGGAATGTCTTCAAGTGCGACCCGGCCTTCCGGCCGCTTCGGACCGGCCATCGACGGGACGACACTGCCGAGATCAAGCTCGAGCAGGTCGGTGAAGACCGGATCGGCCGAGCCGGCATCGCGCCACAACCCTTGCGCCTTCGAATAAGCCTCGACCAGGGCGATGCGGCCTTCGTCGCGACCGGACATTGTGAGATAGCGGATGGTTTCGCTGTCGACGGGGAAAAAGCCGCAGGTGGCGCCATACTCGGGCGCCATGTTGCCGATGGTGGCGCGGTCGGCCAGCGTCATATTGGACAGGCCCGGACCGAAGAATTCGACGAACTTGCCGACGACGCCCTTCTTGCGCAGCATCTGGGTGACTGTTAGCACCAGGTCGGTGGCGGTGACGCCTTCCCTCAGCCTGCCGGTGAGCCGGAAGCCGATGACTTCTGGCAGCAGCATGGAAACCGGCTGGCCGAGCATCGCGGCCTCCGCCTCGATACCGCCGACGCCCCAGCCGAGCACGCCGAGGCCGTTGATCATCGTGGTATGCGAATCGGTGCCGACGCAGGTGTCGGGATAGGCGGTGGTCTCGCCGTCTTCGCTGTTGGTCCACACGACCTGGCCGAGATATTCGAGATTGACCTGATGGCAGATGCCAGTGCCGGGCGGCACGACGCGGAAATTGCGGAAGGCCTGCTGGCCCCATTTCAGGAATTTGTAGCGTTCCTCATTGCGCTCATACTCAAGCTCGACATTGCGGGCGAAAGCCATCGGCGTGCCGAACTCATCGACGATGACCGAGTGGTCGATGACCAGATCGACCGGCACCAGCGGATTGATCTTTTGCGGGTCGCCGCCGAGCGAGGCCATGGCGTCGCGCATGGCGGCAAGGTCGACCACGGCCGGAACGCCGGTGAAATCCTGCATCAGCACGCGAGCCGGGCGATAGGCGATCTCAACGCCGGCGGTGCCCCGGTCGGTCAGCCAGCCGGCGACCGCCTGGATGCTCCCCTTGGTGACGGAACGGCCGTCCTCGTTGCGCAGCAGGTTCTCCAGCAGCACCTTCATCGAATAGGGCAATTGGGCAATGCCGGCGAGGCCGTTCTTTTCGGCCTCGACAAGGTCATAGTAGATGTACTCGGTGCCGCCGGCGGTCAGCGTGCGGCGGCAATTGAAGCTGTCGAGTGATTTGGACACGTGCGATCCCTAACTGTCGGTTGCCGGGAGGGAACGGACGCCAGTGGGCATGCAAATCACGCGCAAAGGTGCGGGTACGGCCATTTCCGCTATCCGTTCCCAAGCGTCCGGGCCGTTCAAGGCGGCACGCGCGCTGGTTCGGCGCAAATTCGGTTCCCGTGCCGACCGCTGGCACGGATGATGCGGATATAGAGAATTTTCTGGAATAGTTCTAGACACGGAATTGCCATTTTTGCTGCGGCGCACCGAAGCCGCACCTGAACTTTCGGCGAAGGGGAACGGATGCGGCTGATCGCCGAAAATCTGGGCGGCGAACGCGGCGGCGAGACGGTATTTTCCGGCATCGAATTCGCGCTGGGGGAAAGCCAGGCGCTGGTCGTCACCGGGCCCAACGGCGCCGGCAAATCGACGCTGCTCAGGATCATCGCCGGACTGTTGCCGGTGGCGGCAGGCCGTGTGCGGTTCGAAGGTGGTGGCGAAGACTTTCCGTCGGCCGCCTCGGCCTGTCACTATCTTGGCCACCTCGACGCGATGAAGACGGCACTGAGCGTTAAGGAGAACCTGTGCTTCTGGCGCGATTTTTCGGGCGCAGGTTCCAGGGGTGTTGAAGAGGCGCTGGAGACCGTCGGGCTGGGCGGCATCGGCCATCTGCCGTTCGGCTATCTCTCGACCGGGCAGCGCCGGCGCGCGGCGATTGCAAAACTGCTGGTCAGCCACCGGCCATTGTGGCTGCTGGACGAGCCGACTGCAGGGCTGGACAAGGCTTCGGCGGAGAGATTCGGCGGGCTAATGCGGAAGCATCTCGATGGTGGGGGGATCGTGGTTGCGGCCACGCACTTGCCGCTGGGGATCGAGCGGGCACAAGGGCTGGTGATGGGCGAGGCCGCTTGATGTTGGTGCTCTACGGCGCCCCCCTCTGTCCTGCCGGACATCTCCCCCACGAGGGGGGAGATTGGCAGCTTCGGCGTCGCCGCCCAATTTGCAATGTTGAAAATTCGCGAAAGCGGAGGCGACAGCCCATCTCCCCCCAAGTGGGGGAGATGTCCGGCAGGACAGAGGGGGGCGCGACGGAACTCCATCCTTTGCTTGGCTTTCACTCATACATAGGGACTGCATCGTAATGTGGTCCCTCTTCCTCCGAGACATCCGCCTGAGTATCCGCGCGGGCGGCGGGGCGTTGACCGGCGTGATTTTCTTTCTCGCCGTCATCGCGACCATCCCTTTCGGCGTCGGTCCCGACCTGAGGCTGCTGGCCCGCATCGGCCCGGCGATCCTGTGGATTGCCGCCTTGCTGGCCTGCCTGCTCGGCCTCGACCGGCTGTTCCAGGCCGACCGCGAGGACGGCTCGCTCGATCTTCTGGTGCTTGGCAACGATCGGCACATGCTGGCCTTGACCGTCCTGACGAAATGCCTGGCGCATTGGACGGGAAGCGTGCTGCCGCTGGTCATCGCCGCTCCCCTGCTCGGCCTGTTCATGAACATGGAGCCGGCCGGCATCGGCGCCACGGCGCTGACGCTTCTGGTCGGCACGCCGGCGATCACCTTCATCGGTGCTGCCGGTGCAGCGGTGGCAGTGGCGTTGCCGCGCGGCGGACTGCTGATCTCGGTGCTGGTGCTGCCGCTGACCATTCCCGTGCTGATCTTCGGCGTATCGGCCAGCTATGGCGCGGTGGCGGACCCCGATCCCTTCCTGCAGCCCTTCCTCATTCTTGCCGCGCTGACCCTGTTCCTTGCCGTGCTCGGGCCGGTGGCGGCGGCGCTGGCGCTGCGGCACGGAACGGATTGATGTGTTGGCTTCGGCTCATGCCTGCGGCGCGGCGAACAATTGCGGAGCCGATGGCGCGGCGTTAAGAGAAGACATGTCGGAACAAGGCGAGACGGACCGGTTGGAAAGCGCCGCGGAGCGAAAAGCATGAGCGTACACGCGCTTTATGTCACCGCCGCCTATGCGATCACGGCCGTGGTGCTGGGCGGGCTGATCGGCTGGATCCTGCTCGACCAGCGCGGCCGCAGGCGAGAGCTCGCCGAGCTGGAGGCGTCCGGCTTGCGCAGGCGCTCCGATAAGGCAGCAAAATCATGAGCACGGAAACGGAAACACCGGTGCGCCGCCGCCTGATCGTGCTGGTGCCGCTGCTGGTCTTTCTCGGGCTGGCGGGATTGTTCCTGGCGCAGCTCTTGTCCGGGCGCGACGTGTCGGAAGTGCCGTCGGCGCTGATCGGCCTGCCGGCGCCGCAGACCAACCTGCCGGCGCTCGAGGGCACCAATTTACCGGGCCTCGATTCAAGACAGTTCGCCGGCAAGGTGACGCTGGTCAACGTCTTTGCGTCCTGGTGCGCGCCGTGCCGCGAAGAGCATCCGGTGCTGCTGGCGCTGTCGCAGGACAGACGCTTCGTCATGGCCGCGCTGAACTACAAGGACCAGCCGGAAAACGCCCGTCGGTTCCTTGGCGATCTCGGCAATCCGTTCCAGGCGATCGGCGTCGACCAAGCCGGGCGCACGGCGATCGACTGGGGTGTCTACGGCGTGCCGGAGACCTTCGTCATCGGCAAGGACGGCAAGATCGCCTACAAGCATGTAGGGCCGCTGACGCCGGACTCGGCGCGGACGCTGCTGTTGCCGGAGATCGAGAAGGCGCTGGCCGCGCCGGGCTGATGGCCCCCGTTTCGTGATAGGTCGACCGAAGACTCAGCCGTAGATCTGCTTGTGGACCTGGTAGAGCATTTCTGAGCGGTCGGCGCGCATGTCGGCGAGGTCGCGGCTGCTGAAGCTGTCGATTTCGGCGACGAGGCGGTTGTAATGCCGGCGCTTGGCGATGCTGGCGCGAGCGCGGCTCATGAGGCTGTCGATGATCATAGCGAGTTTCCTTTTGCGCCGCATTTCGCGGCCAGTTGTTCCTCCCTTGATCGATACGGAGCATGACATAGTTATGGTGCGTTGCAAAAATAAGATGTTGCAATGCACCATTGCGCTGGGCGCATAGCCGGTTGTGACCTGCCGCCCGGGCCAGCATTCGCATTCCATAATGCTTCCGACGCATCATCGATCTTGCCATATCGATCGCAGGCTGGCTTGATCGCGCCTCGCCAAGCGACTGCTACCGGGAGGAACCATGGCCAGCGAATTCTACGAAGTCCTCGATCCGCGCTTTTCGCGGCTGTTCAACGGCAATGCACAGGTCGACAGGCTGTTTACCGGCTGCCGATGGGCGGAAGGACCGGCCTGGTTTGCGGCCGGGCGCTATGTGGTCTGGTCCGACATCCCGAACAATCGCATGCTGCGTTACGACGAGACCGACGGCAGCGTCAGCGTGTTCCGTCAGCCGTCCGGCAATTCCAACGGCAACACCGTCGACCGGCAAGGCCGGCTGGTCACTTGCGAACATTCCGGCCGCCGCGTCAGCCGGACCGAACATGACGGCTCGGTCATCACCATCACCGACAAATGGCGCGGCAAGCGGCTGAACTCGCCCAATGACGCGGTGGTCAAGTCCGATGGCTCGATCTGGTTCACCGATCCGAGCTACGGCATCGATACCGATTACGAGGGCGACAAGGCCGAAAGCGAGATCGGCGCCTGCCATGTCTACCGGGTCGATCCCGCCACCGGCGAGACCGAGGCGGTGATCACCGACATGGTCAGGCCCAACGGGCTCGCCTTCTCGCTCGACGAGAGCAAGCTCTATGTCGCAGATACCGGCCGCACGCATGGTGCGCAAAACCCGGCGCACATCCGGGTGTTCAATATCGGCCAGGGCGGCAAGACGGTCTCAGGCGAAAAGGTCTTTGCCGACTGCACCGCCGGCCTGTTCGACGGTTTCAGGCTGGATGCGGACGGCCGCATCTGGACCAGTGCCGCCGACGGGGTCCATTGCTACGATCCAGACGGGACGCTGATCGGCAAGGTCAAGGTACCGGAAGTCGTCGCCAATTGCGTGTTCGGCGGCAACAAGCTGAACTGCCTCTACATCGCCGGCACCACATCGCTCTATATGGTCCGGCTCATGGTCAACGGCGCCAAGACTTATTGAGCAGACGAGACCCAGGGGAGGGACGCCATGCCATTCGTGAATATCCGCCTAGTCAAGGAGGTGATTGCCGATGACCCGGCCGGCAAAAAGGCCGCGATCGCCGCCCAGGTGACGGCAGCCATCACCGGCGTCACCGGCCTGACCAACAACGATGTCTGGGTGGTCTTCGAGGAGGTCGCCGCACGCGACTGGTTCGTCGGTGAGACCGACGTCGAGACGCGGAGGGGCAAGGGATAGTTCCCGGCACAGATTGGCCGCAGCCCCTAGCGTCGTCATCCCAGGGCGGAGCAGGAGCGAAGCTCCGTCGCGGAGACCCTGGGATCCATGCCGTGACCTACCAGTAGAACAGCGGTGCGATTCTGTTGTGCAGCGCGCCGGTGTAATGTCCAACGTCAGGCCTCTGGCGGCCTTCCCGAACCGCTGCATCTCCGACGAATGTCACGGCATGGATCCTAGGGTCTGCGCCGCGTCGCTTCGCTCCTTGCTCCGCCCTAGGATGACGAAAGCACGGTCCGGCGTTCACCGCGAGCGGATGAACTCCGCGAAGGCGGATAGGGTATCGCGCATTGTCTGCCTACTTGCCGGTTCCGCCAGAATTTTCTCTACCTCCGGCGGTCTCTTGCCGAGCAGCGCGATTTCGAGCGCTGCTTCCTCATAGAGCGCGAAAGACATTGTCCGCATGATCTCGACCAATGCGGCGCGGGCAAACAGCGAGCGCGGCGAGGCGTGGACCAGCATGGCCGGCTTGCCGACGGCTGCATCGCGCGACACCAGCCAGTCGAGCACGTTCTTCAGGCCGCCTGGCACACCGTGGGCATATTCCGGGCAGGAGACGATGACGCCGTCAGCGGCGGTGACCGCATCGATCAGCGCCGCTGCTTGCGGCGGCGTCCGCTCGCCTTCATCGTCGGGGTTGAAAATCGGCAGTCGGCCAAGCCCATCGTAGACGGAGACGTGACAGTCCGGCGGCGCGTTTTGCGCGAGTGCCGCGAGCAGGGCGGAATTGGTCGAGGCGGCGCGCAGGCTGCCCGAGATGGCGAGGATGTTGAGCAAAGGAATGGAGACCGGCCTGGGCGATTCGTTGCCGGGCACGCTACCACATGGTTTCCCTGTATTCCTCGTCCAGCCAGCGGTCGGTCGCCTCGGCCGAATCGGCGAGCGCCAACTGGTCGCGCAGGATCTGGCCGAGCGTTGGCAGCGTCGCGCGGTCGTACCAGCTCTCCGGCTTCCACAGTTCGGAGCGCATGAAGGCCTTGGCGCAATGCATGTAGGCAGCCTTGACCGTCACCACGACGACGCTTTGCGGTGCCTTGCCGTCGACCGCCAGCCGCTCACGCAATGCCGCATCGACGGTGATGCGGGCATCGCCATTGACACGTAGCGTTTCGTTCATGCCGGGAATGAGGAAGAGCAGCCCGACCGAGGGATTGAGAAGGATGTTCTCCAGCGTGTCGAGCCGGTTGTTGCCAGGCCGGTCGGGGATGGCGATGGTCTTCTCGTCGAGCACTGTTACGAAGCCCGGTCTGTCGCCCTTCGGCGTCACATCGGCATTGCCGGCGCCGTCGGACGAGCCGATCAGCACGAAAGGGCTCTTGCCGATGAAGGAACGGCAGTGGCCATCCAGGGCCTTCAGCTCCTTGCGGATCGAGCCGTCAGTCGGCCGAGGCGTCTTGTAGATCGTCCTCAACTCGTCGCGCGTGGCGATGAATTCCATGCCCCTCTCCTCTTATTCTGACGCAATTCCCTAGGGAAAGCGCTACGCGCTTTTCCCGGGAAAACCGCTACACACTTTCCTGGAATTGCTCTATTTGCCGGCCTTCTCTTCCTTGCCGGCCTTGTCATCGAGTGAATGCCGCAGGATCAACGGCATTTGGCTTAACGTGAAGACAAGTGTAATGGGAATCGTGCCCCAGACCTTGAAATAAAGCCAGGCTTCCTCAGAAAAGTTGCGCCACACAACCTCGTTCAGCGCAGCCAGAAAAAGGAAGAAGAGCCCCCATCGGAAAGTGAGCTTGCGCCAGCCTTCGGCGTCGAGGTTGAAGGCGGAATCAAAGACATAGCCCAACAGCGATCTGCCAAACGCCAACCCGCCAAGCAGCGTGATGCCGAACAGGCTGTTGATGATTGTCGGCTTCATGAAAGCGAAGGTCTTGTCCTGCAGCCACAGCGCCAGCGCGCCAAACACAAACACCACGATGGCCGAGACCAACGGCATGATCGGCCAGCTGCGCGTCAAAATCCACGAAACGCTGAGCGATAGCGCCGTCGCCACCATAAAGAACGCTGTGGCAATCAGGATAGGCTCGCCGATATGGCTGAGGATCGGAAACTTCCCGACAAGCCACGCGCCGCGGATGGTGGTGAAAAAGAACACCAGGCCAGGCCCGAGTTCGAGCAGGAATTTCAGGCCCGGGTTCAACGCCTTGCGTCGCGGATCGGACGGGTCGCCTTCGAGGATGGGTGGGTTCATAGGGTCCTTCTTACGCATGATCCAATCCAAAAAGCCTGCAACTTTTTGGGATCATGCTCGTCAAGCCACGCCAGCGATCGCCCTGGCGAATTCGCTTGCGGAAAAGGGTTCGAGGTCGTCGACCTGTTCGCCGACGCCGATGAAATAGACCGGCAATTTGTGCTTTGCCGCGATCGCCACCAGAATACCGCCGCGCGCCGTGCCGTCCAGCTTGGTCATCACCAGGCCGTTGACGCCGGCGACATTGCGGAAGATCTCGACCTGGTTGAGCGCATTCTGGCCGGTGGTGGCATCGACCGTCTGCAGCACGGTGTGCGGCGCTTCCGGATCGAGCTTGCCCAGCACCCGGACGATCTTTTCCAGTTCCGCCATCAGCTCGGTCTTGTTCTGCAGCCGCCCGGCGGTGTCGATGATCAGCACGTCGGAGCCGGCCTCCTTCGCGCGCTCGAATGCGTCGTAGGCGAGGCCGGCGGCGTCGGCGCCGAGCTTCGAGGCAATGACCGGCGAGTTGGTGCGCTCGCCCCAGATCTTCAACTGCTCGATCGCGGCTGCGCGGAAAGTGTCGCCGGCGGCGAGCATCACCGAGAGGCCGCCGTCGGTCAGCTTTGCCGCCAGCTTGCCGATGGTCGTGGTCTTGCCGGTGCCGTTGACGCCGACGACCAGGATGACATGCGGCTTGTGGCTGAGGTCCAGCTCCAGCGGCATGGCGACGTGGGTCAGCACCTTTTCCACTTCGGCCGCCATGATGGCGCGGACTTCGGTGTCGGAGACGTCCTTGCCGTAGCGGCTGGCGGAGAGCGCGTCGGTGACGCGCAAAGCCGTCTCCATGCCGAGATCGGCGCGGATCAGCACATCCTCCAGGTCCTGCAGCGTGTCCTCGTCAAGCTTGCGCTTGGTGAAGACGCCGGCGATGTTGCCGGACAACTCCCTGGAAGAGCGGGCAAGCCCGTCTCGCATGCGCTGGAACCAGGAGCGCCTCGGCGCCGGTTCGGGCGCCTTCTGCGGCTCGGCTTTCTGCTCGACCTTCTTGGTTACGGTGACTTTGCCGGGGGCGGGCGTTGGCTCGGGTGCGGGTTGTGGGACGGGCTCGCGCTTTACCTCCCCCTCGATGGGAGGGTGGGGCGCTGGTATGGCTTCAGTTTCGGGCGCGATTTCGGCACGGACCGGCTGTGTCTCGACCGGCGCCGGCTGGCGAATGGGGGGCTGGATTTCGGCCGGCGGAGCAGACTCTGCCGCCAAACCTTCCGAAGGTTTGCGCTGCCCCTCACCCTTACCCTCTCCCCGTGAAGGACGGGGAGAGGGGGGCGTTAGCGTTGCAGCTTCTTCTTCGCCGGCTTCAAAAGGAGGCTCGGCCTGCCGATCAGCCCCCTTCTCCCCGTCACTATACGGGGAGAAGGTGCCGGCAGGCGGATGAGGGGCAGCGCCACGTTCGGTGGACGGGGGCTCGGGCTGAGCGATCTCCGGCTGCTCGGGCTCAAGAACTGGCTCGGGAGCGACGGGTCCGGCCCGAATTTCCTCCGGCTCTTCAGCACGCGTTTCCGGCTTCGGCTGGATGTCTGGCTTGGGTGGAATGGTCGGCGGCGGTTCAGGCTTCGGCTCTTCCGCGGGCGCCGGTTGCGATGCCGGAGGCAACTCTGGTTCGACTGGCGGCGGAGCTGCGGCCTCGGCCTCGGGCCGCGGCTCTTCGCGTTTCAAAAACTCCGGGACGGCCTGCTCGGCGGCCGGCTTCAGCGCTTCCAGTTCATCCCATTTGATCGGCGGCAGCGGTGCGGCCTCGTCGGGCCGCTCCTCGACGACTTCCTTCTTGCCGAACGAAAATATCTTCTTGAAAAACCCAGCCATGTCTTGCGCTCTCAGGCGGCGCGGGCGGCAAGCGGCGCGGCGATCAGTCTGATACCGTCATGACCGGCGATATCAGCCTCGACGATGTCGCCCGGCGCGCCGGCTGACAACACGGCCAAGGTAAACCCTTCGGTGCGGCCGAGCCCGTCGCGCTCGACCAGGATCGACTGACGCGTTCCAGCGAGCGAGGCAAGATGGCGGCGATAGGCGGCCTCGCCGGCGGCGCGCAGGCGTGCCGCGCGTTGCTTGACGACGTCGCGGCGGAGCTGAGGCATGCGCGCGGCGGGCGTGCCCTGGCGCGGCGAAAACGGGAAGACATGGAGATGCGTCAGGCCGCATTCCTCGACGATTTCCAGCGAGTTTTCGAACATGGCATCCGTCTCGGTCGGAAAGCCGGCGATGATGTCGGCGCCGAAAACGATGCCGGGGCGCAGTTTGCGCACATCCTCGCAAAAGCGGATCGACTGGTCGCGGCTGTGCCGGCGCTTCATCCGCTTCAGTATCATGTCGTCACCCGATTGCAGCGACAGATGCAGATGCGGCATCAGCCTCGGCTCGGTGGCGATGGCGTCCAGCAGATCGTCGTCGGCCTCGATCGAATCGATGGAGGAAAGCCGCAGGCGTTTCACGTCTGGCACCTGCTTCAGGATGGTCTTGACCAATTTGCCGAGCTTCGGTGCGCCCGGCAGATCGGCGCCAAAACTGGTCATGTCGACGCCGGTCAGCACGATCTCGGCATAACCATTGCCGACGAGTCGCTTGACCTGCTCGACCACGGCGCCCATCGGCACAGAGCGCGAATTGCCGCGACCGTAAGGAATGATGCAGAAGGTGCAGCGGTGGTCGCAGCCGTTCTGCACCTGGACGAAAGCGCGCGCCCGGCCCTCGATGGCGTCGACCATGTGGGCGGCCGTCTCGCGCACCGAAAAGATATCGTTGACGCGCGCCTTCTCAGTGTCGTTGACGCCGAAATCCGGCAGCGCGCGATAGGAATGCGCCCTGAGCTTCTCCTCATTGCCGAGGACCAGATCGACCTCGTCCATGGCGACGAAATCCTGCGGGCCGGTCTGCGCAGCGCAGCCGGTAACGATGATGCGGGCGGCCGGGTTCTCACGGCGGGCTTTTCTGATCGACTGCTTGGCCTGGCGCACCGCCTCGCCGGTGACGGCGCAGGTGTTGAAGATGATGGCGCCGCCTTCGAGCCCGCCGAGACCCGCGCTTTCGGCTTCGCGCCGCATCACCTCCGATTCATAGGTGTTCAGCCGGCAGCCGAAGGTGACGACATCGATACCCTTGTTGCCACGAGGAGCCATCAGGCGGCGCTTTCGGTGTCGCGCGCCCACGCCCCGGTCGACGGATCGAAGTTGCCGGAAAATTCCCATTCGGCGGCACCGGTCAGGATGACGTGGTCGTCGTCGCGCCACAAAACATGCAGCGAGCCGCCGCCGGGCGTCGTCAGCGTGACGCTGCGGCCGGTGCGTCGGGTGCGGGCCGCAGCGACCACGGCGGCGCAAGCGGCCGAGCCGCAGGCCTTGGTCAGGCCGGCGCCGCGCTCCCAGGTACGGATGACCATGGTCTCAGGCGAAGTCACCTGTGCGATGGTGATGTTGGCGCGCTCGGGGAAGATCGGGTGGTTTTCGAGCAGCGGGCCGAAGCGCTCGAGCTCGTACGACCAGACGTCGCGGTCGACCCAGAAGATGGCGTGCGGATTTCCCATCGAGACGACCGACGGCGAATGCAGCACCGGGGCATCGATCGGGCCGATCTGCAGCTCGATCATGCGGGTGTCGCGAAATTCCTCGGCCAGCGGGATGTCCTGCCAGCCAAAGCGCGGCCTGCCCATGTCGACCGAGATCATTCCGTCGGCATGTTCCTCGGCATTGAGGATGCCGGCGACTGTTTCAAACGCAAATGTCTTCTGGCCGGTCTCGGCGGCGAGCGCCTGGACGACACAGCGCATACCGTTGCCGCAGGCTTGCGCGCTGGTTCCGTCCGAATTCAAGATGTCGATGAAAAAGGCGGTGCCCGGCGTCCTGGCGTCATGGATCGCCATGACCTGGTCGAACCTGGTCGCGGCATCGGCATTAAGCGCGACGGCTGCCGCAGGCGTCACCCGATCGGCGCGACCGCGCATATCTGCAACGATAATCTCGTTGCCGATGCCGTTCATCTTGGCGAAAGGGGCCGCGCTTGCCATCGATCGAAAGGTCTCTTGCCGGTTTGGCGCCTATATGGCGGATAGCGGCAGAAATTACCAGCGCGGCGTGATTTTCAAGTCACCGCGAAGACGCCAAGCACGATCAGCAGGAAGATGATCAGCACGATGCCGATGAGGATGCGCGCGCCGGTGGCGGCGGCTCCGGCCAGTGCCGGCATGCCGAGCAGGCTCGCCGCGGCCGCGATAATCAAAAGAATGATGATCCACCTGATCATGAGAGAACCTCGCAGCCGACAGGTTTGAACACCTACAAACGCTTCTGCGATGCGTTGGGTTCCGTGGCCGCGAGGCCGATACAACCAGCGCACGCCTAGCCGGCGACTTCGAAATCCGTGGTGAAGGGCGCCTTCTTGCCGGAATTCTCATCATGCATGATGAAGTCGGCGCGGTATTTTCCGGGAGGCAGCCCATCAGCGTTGAGCGAAAGGTTCAGTTTGAAGAACAGCTCACGGTTGCGTGAGCGCGATGCGACCTGGACCCGGCTGACCTTATCGATCGTGCCGAGTTTCTCGCCCGATTCGGAAAAAATGGTGAAATCGACGGAAAGCTCGATAACCTTGTTGCCGAGCCCGTCCGAACCATAACCATAACCGACCGGTTCCATGTAGAGGATGATCTCGTCACCCGGTTTGTAGGCGTGGCTGGCGCGTTCGGTGTAGATACCGAAGCCCTCAGCCGTTTCCACCTGGTGGACGTTCAGGATGGCGAGCGGCATCGCTTGCCACAGCGCGTCCTCGGCGCCGCGGAACTTCTCCAATGCGCCAGCCGTGTCGCCTGACTGTAGCAGCTTTTCGGCCTCCGCTGCCCGGTCGCCGATTTCCCCGGCGAAGGCTGCCGGTACCGAGATTGCCAACGCCAGCAGACCTGCCAGGATCGATTTCATCGAGACCACCCCTTTTTTGCCTTGGGGAGACCATCTGCGAAAATCCTGACGACGTAAACGGGCAATGCAGGCGGTCAGACCGCCGGCACGTCCCAGACTTCGCCCGGCCGCAAGGCGCGAAAACGTTGCCGCGGCAGGCCGGCAGCGTCGAGCGCTTCGCCGAGCTTTCTGGGCGGCTCGTCGATCGGCTCGTTGGTGAGCCGGAACGTGCCCCAGTGACAGCCGGCGGCATAGGCGGCGTTGCACAAAAGCATACCTTGCACGGCCTCTTCCGGATCCTGGTGATGAGGCGCCATGAACCAGCGCGGCTCGTAGGCGCCGATCGGCAGGATGGCGAGGCGGAAGCCGCCGTGCTTTTGCGCCATCAGCCGGTAATTGATGCCGCCGTGGAAGCCGGTGTCGCCGGCGAAATAGATCTTTGCGTCGGGCGTCTCGACGACGAAACCCGCCCACAGCGCCATGCGCCGGTCGCGAGTGCCACGGGCCGACCAGTGGTGCACCGGCTCGACATAGACGGCGGCGCCATCGCCGATATCGACCCGGTCGCCCCAGTCATGCGCCGAAAGCCGCATACGGGGCACGGCAGCGCCGATGATTGTGTCGTTGCCAAGCGGCGTCAGCAGCAGCGGGTCGTGTCTTGTCTTCAGGCGCTTCAGCGTGGCGAGGTCGAGATGGTCGTAATGGTTGTGGCTGACCAGCACGAGGTCGATCGGCGGCAAATGCGAAAAGGCGATGCCCGGCGGATTGACGCGTTTCGGACCGGCGAAGGAGAGCGGCGAGACGCGTCGCGACCAGACCGGGTCGGTCAGGATGTTCAGGCCGGCTGTCTGGACGAGCAGCGAGGAATGACCGACCATGGTGAGGCGCAGCGCAGAACCATCGATGCGCTCGACCGGTCTTGCCGGTGGAAACGGGCTCGGATCCGCCGCAGGCCATTTCGAGCGCTCGCGGCTCAATTGCCATTTCAACAGATCGGCAAAGCGACCCGGCGGCCGGCCGTCGGGATTGAAGAACAAGGTGCCGTCGAAATGATCGCTGGGCGGCCCGCTGTAGTAGCGGTTGGCGGCTCTCTTTCTCGCGGCCAAGAAATCGGCTCCCTGCAGTTTGCTGATCGCCAAGAGATAATGCCGGAGCCGGCCCGCACAAGCATTTGGCGCCAGCCCGCCGTATCGCATCAACCGGAGGTGCCGGCCAAGGCGTAACGCAATTCAGGCAATGTGCATTTTGCGACAAATTTGCAACATTAGCGGCGCAAACCGTATTTTAACCATATCGGGTTGAAATTTCGCCACCTTCTCCATCTTGGTGAGGGGGGACATTGCGCGGACGGCATCCCCGGCCCGATCCGACGGAGGTTGAAGAATGAAATTTTCGAAAACCGGCCTGCTGGCCGTATCGCTGGCCGCGCTCGTTGCGAGCGGCTGTTCAACTTCACGGTTCTCATCGATGGACGAGCAGCAACCAGCACCGCTGGAAGCCGCGCCCGCCGGCAAGGTGACCGCAAACCAGCTGCCGCCGCCGGCGACACCCGGCCCGGCCGATCCATCGAAATTCCCGACCGCGCCGCAGAACACGCAGGTCGCCTCGCTGCCGCCGGACGGGACGGCGCCGGCTGGCGCGGCCGACCTTACCGCCTCCGGGGTCGCCGGCGTATGGAAGGCAAGCGTATCCGGCCAGAGCTGTCAGGTGGCGACGCCGCAGACCAAATTCGGCTCGGGCTATCGCGCCGGACCGCTGCATTGCCCGGCGCCGCTCGACGGCATCAAATCCTGGAACGTCGCCGGCAAACAGCTGACGCTCTATGACGAGAATGGCGGCACACTGGCACGGCTCTATTCCTCGGGTGGCGAGAAATTCGACGGCCAGACTTCCAACGGCCTGCCGATCTCGCTTACAAGGTAAGCGAACCGCCCCCATTGTTACGCAATTCCGGACGGAAAACCGCTACACACTTTTCCTGGAATTGCTCCGGAGCGACGTGACCGATGCATCTGCGTGACGGCCTTCAGACCCATGCGACCGTCAAGCAGCGCTACGACCATCTGGTCGAGACGGGCGCCATCGGACGCGACCCGGCGCAGGAGCGGATCGCCGCTGCGCTCGACCGGCTGATCGACGAAATATCGGCAAAGCGGCTGGCGCATAAATCAAGCGCGCTTGGGTGGCTGTTCGCCCGCAAGCGCGAAGTGCACGAGTGGGTCAAGGGCCTCTACATCCATGGCGGCGTCGGCCGCGGCAAGACCATGCTGATGGACATGTTCTTCGAGCTGCTGCCGGCGCGGCGCAAGCGCCGGGTGCATTTCAACGACTTCATGGCCGACGTGCAGGACCGCATCCAGAAGCACCGGCAGGCTCGCAAGAACGGCACGGCCAAGGAGGACGACCCGGTCCCGCCGGTGGCGCGCGCGCTGGCCGAGCAAGCCTGGGTGCTGTGCTTCGACGAGTTCTCTGTCACCGACATCGCCGATGCGATGATCCTGTCCAGGTTGTTTTCGGCGTTGTTTGCCAATGGCGTGGTGCTGGTTGCCACTTCCAATGTCGCGCCGCAGGATCTCTACCGCGACGGCCTGAACCGCCAGTTGTTCTTGCCGTTTGTCGCTATCCTGGAGCGCCACGCGCAGGTGCTGGCGCTTGACGCCGACAAGGATTACCGCCTCGACAAGCTTAGCCGCATGCCGGTCTACGTCACCCCGGCCGATGCCGCCGCCGACCATGCGCTCGACGAGGCGTGGGCGGTGATGACGCATGGCAGGCCGACGGCCGAGGCGATGCTGACGGTGAAGGGCCGGCACGTCGTGGTGCCGCGTGCTGCCGGCGAGGCGGCGCGGTTTTCCTTCGCCGATCTCTGCGAGAGGCCGCTCGGCGCCCGCGACTATCTTGCCATTGCCAGCCGTTTCTCGACCATCTTCATCGACCGTGTGCCGGTGCTCGGCGATGGCAAGCGCAACGAAGCCAAGCGCTTCATCCTGCTGGTCGATACGCTCTACGATCATCATGTACGGCTGGTGATGAGCGCCGCGGCACCGCCGGCGCAGCTCTATACGGCCAAACGCGGCAACGAAGTCTTCGAGTTCGAGCGCACCGCATCGCGGCTGATCGAGATGCAGAGCCACGACTGGCTGGAGGACTGGGCGGAGAGACAGACGCAGGGACCATCGACCGAGGCACGGCAGGCTCAGGCGTGAGGGATAGTACAGAAGGGGGCGCCGCTGCCGGCGCCTATAATCGATAAACATACATGACGAACCCCTCCGCCGGCCCATGCGGCTCTTCTCGCGACTCGTAAAGTGCGCGAGCAGCGACATTGTCCGGCTCGGTGCCGACCCACACCTCCTCACAGCCATGCTCGCGACCGAGTGCGAACATGGCGCCGAGCATCCTCGTCGCAATGCCCTGGCGTTGAAAGGCCGGCGCCACGCCGACCTCGTCTATGTAGAGTTCGCTCACCTTGTCCGGGTGGCGGTGGATGACGGCTGCGCATTGGCCAACGACAATGCCGTCGGCGAGGGCCACGACCATGAAATGACCGGGCTCCGCGAGATAGGCGGAGAGCCGATCCGGCCTGACCGGCTCGTCGAAGACTTCGTCGGCAACCCGCATCACAAGGTCGTCATGGCCAGGAAACAGCCTTCTGATTTCCAGTGCCATTGTGTAGAATTCCTCTAGTCGGCTTCAGAACTTTTACGTTTACGTAAGTCCCATTGTTTCTAACCGATTGAAATTACTCACTCCAAAATAATCGTTTGAATTTTTGTGCGGCCGGGGCTATTGCGTGCGGCGAATTTCGCGGTTCCGCAGCATTCCGGCCTCTTCCTCCGACGCCGTCATCAAATCGTCAAGGATTTGGGCGCCGTCTAGTCAAAGGGAAAACATCCTGACATGGCACGCAACAAGATAGCGCTCATCGGCTCGGGCATGATCGGCGGCACCCTCGCCCACATGGTCGGCCTCAAGGATCTCGGCGACGTCGTGCTGTTCGATATCGCCGAAGGCATCCCGCAAGGCAAGGGGCTGGACATCGCGCAGTCGTCGCCGGTCGATGGGTTCGACTCCAGGCTGACCGGCGTCAACGACTATGCCGGCATCGAGGGCGCCGACGTCTGCATCGTCACCGCCGGCGTGCCGCGCAAGCCCGGCATGAGCCGCGACGATCTTCTGGGCATCAATCTGAAGGTGATGGAGCAGGTCGGCGCCGGCCTCAAGAAATACGCGCCGAAAGCCTTCGTCATCTGCATCACCAATCCGCTCGATGCCATGGTCTGGGCGCTGCAGAAGTTTTCCGGCCTGCCGAAGAGCCATGTCGTCGGCATGGCCGGCGTGCTCGACAGTTCGCGCTTTCGCTATTTCCTGGCCGAGGAATTCAAGGTCTCGGTCGAGGACGTCACCGCCTTCGTGCTCGGCGGCCACGGCGATTCCATGGTGCCGATGATCCGCTATTCGACGGTTGCCGGCATCCCGTTGCCCGACCTCATCAAGATGGGCTGGACCTCGAAGGAGCGGCTCGACCAGATCGTGCAGCGCACCCGCGACGGCGGCGCCGAGATCGTCGGCCTGCTCAAGACCGGCTCTGCCTTTTATGCGCCGGCCGCCTCGGCCATCGCCATGGCCGAAGCCTATCTCAAGGACAAGAAGCGGGTGCTGCCCTGTGCGGCGTACCTCTCCGGCCAATATGGCGTCAAGAACACCTATGTCGGCGTTCCCGTGGTGATCGGCGCCGGCGGCGTCGAGCGTATCATCGAGATCGAGCTCGCGAAGGGCGAGCAGAAGATGTTCGACAGTTCGGTCGCGGCGGTGCAGGGCCTGTGCGACGCCTGCGTCAAGATCGCTCCGCATCTCGCGGCCAAATAAGCCGGCAACCAAGCCCGCCAAGCAAGCTGGAGACATAGCGCATGAACATCCATGAGTATCAGGGCAAGGCGCTGCTGAAAGGTTTTGGCGCACCGGTGGCCGAGGGCGTGCCGGTGTTCAAGGCGAGTGAGGCGGAAGCCGCCGCCAAGGCGCTGCCCGGCCCGCTCTATGTGGTCAAGAGCCAGATCCATGCCGGCGGCCGCGGCAAGGGCAAGTTCAGGGAGCTCGGCCCGGATGCCAAGGGCGGCGTCAGGCTGGCGAAGTCGGTGGCCGAGGTCGTCGCCAATGCCAAGGAGATGCTCGGCCATACGCTGGTCACCAAGCAGACCGGCCCGGCCGGCAAGCAGGTCAACTGGCTCTATATCGAGGACGGCGCCGACATCGAGCGCGAGCTCTATCTGTCGATCCTGGTCGACCGCTCGGTCGGACGCGTCGCCTTCGTCGTCTCGACCGAAGGCGGCATGGACATCGAGGCGGTCGCGCACGACACGCCGGAAAAGATCATTACCGTCGCCATCGACCCGGAAAAGGGCGTGACGGCCGACGATGTGAAGAAGCTCAACGCCGCGCTGAAGCTCGACGGCGACGCCGCCAAGGATGGTGGCACGCTGTTTCCGATCCTCTACAAGGCGTTTGTCGAGAAGGACATGAGCCTGCTCGAGGTCAATCCGCTGATCGTCATGAAGAGCGGCCGGCTGCGCGTGCTCGACGCAAAAGTGTCGTTCGACAACAACGCGCTGTTCCGTCACCCGGACGTGCTCGAATTGCGCGACACCACCGAAGAGGACGAGAAGGAGATCGAGGCGTCGAAATACGACCTCGCCTATGTCGCGCTCGACGGCAATATCGGCTGCATGGTCAACGGCGCTGGCCTCGCCATGGCAACGATGGACATCATCAAGCTTTATGGCGCCGAGCCCGCCAACTTCCTCGATGTCGGCGGCGGCGCGTCGAAAGAGAAGGTGACGGCAGCGTTCAAGATCATCACCAAGGATCCGGCGGTCAAAGGCATCCTGATCAACATCTTCGGCGGCATCATGAAGTGCGACATCATCGCCGAGGGCGTCATAGCCGCCGTCAAGGAAGTCGGCCTGCAAGTGCCGCTGGTGGTGCGGCTGGAAGGCACCAATGCCGAGCTCGGCAAGAAAATCATCAACGACAGCGGGCTGAACGTGGTGTCGGCCGATGACCTCGATGACGCAGCCAAGAAGATCGTGGCGGCGGTGAAGGGCGGCTGATGCAGCGGTTGCTGGCCATAGCGCTCTGCGGCATGGCTTTTTGGGCCAGCGCGGCTGAGGCCGCGGATGGTTCGACGTCGCCCGCCTGGGTCGGCAAGAGGGTCAATCTCTTCATGAATTTATGTCCGGCGACAGCACCCAGCTTCGGCAGGTTCGACGCCGTTGCCCGTGAGAGCGGGTTCAAGGCCGGATCCGACGGACTCCAAATCTACAAGGCTACAGAGATCGTTGCCTCGATCAAAAATTGGAGCGGTCGCTGCGACTGCCTTGTCTCCTTCGGCACCAACGATCCAAAGCGGGCTGCCAACATGATCCTGAGAAGGCTTCTGACCAAATACGGCAGCAAGTTCCAGGCCGATGATGATCCCAAGTCCCTTGGGAAATTGAGAACGTCTGGCGGCAATCTATCGGTGCAGGTCGTAACGACGCGGCGCGCCGGTGGCCAATGGATCGGTGCTGTCGTTCACGGAAACCAAAAATGCCCAGCTTGAAAACTGAACTTCATGGTCGGGGTCGCTAGGCGATGCCTCCGCACAAGATAAATCTGGTCGAGGCGGCGGATGCGAAGATCAAGAAGGTTTTCGATCCCCATATTGCCGGCGACGTGAATGACAGCCAGGTCAAGATCGCCAAGTTCGGCGACGCCTTCGACTGGCACGCGCATGGCAATGAAGACGAGGCCTTCCTGGTGCTGCGCGGCCGCATTGCCATCGATTTCCGCGACGGCACGGTGGAGCTTGGCAGCGGCGATTTCATCGTCGTGCCGCGCGCCGTGGAACACCGGCCGCGTTCGCTGAGCGAAGAACCTGTCGTACTGATGTTCGAACCGGCGACGACGCTCAATACAGGCAACGCCAAGAGCGACCTCACCGTCACCGAGCTGAAGCGGCTCTGACCATGAACGCGGCACCGTTCTCCTCCCTCTCGGCCGACCACCAGCGCCTGCAGGCGCTGGTCGGTGCCTGGCGTGGCGAGGAGGAGATTTCGGGCACTCAGTGGGCCGATGCCGGCACGGCGACTTCGGAAGTGCTGGCCGAGGCGCAATTCGGCGGCCTGTTCGTGGTGCAGCGCTATCGCCAGCGCCGCGACGGCACGGTCTCGTTCGGCTCGCACAATGTGTTCGGCTTCGATCAGCAGAACAGCCTCGTCACCATGCATCAGTTCGACTCGATGGGGTTCGTGCCGGCATCGCCCGCCACCGGCACTTGGAACGGCAGCGAGTTGGTTCTGGATCGGTCGTCGCCGCGTGGCGCGGCGCGCGTGACGTATATTTTTGACGATGCCGACACTTACCGCATGCGACTGCATTTCAAACCTGCCGGCAGCGATAGCTGGCAAGACATGGTGAGCGGCGTCTACCGGCGCGTCTCGCCTTCCTCGATCAACGGTTTTTAGAAAAGGGCTCCGATGTCCATTCTCGTCGACAAGAACACCAAGGTGCTGGTGCAGGGCCTGACCGGCAAGACCGGCACGTTCCACACCGAGCAAGCGCTGGCCTACCACGGCACCAAGATGGTCGGCGGCATCCACCCCAAGAAAGGCGGCGAGACCTGGACCGGCGCCAAGGGCGAGGCACTGCCGATCTTCGCAACCGTAGCCGAAGGCAAGGCCAAGACCGGGGCCAACGCTTCGGTCGTCTACGTGCCGCCGGCGGGTGCCGCCGACGCGATCCTGGAAGCGATCGAGGCCGAGATCCCGCTGATCGTCTGCATCACCGAGGGCATACCGGTGATGGACATGATCAAGGTCAAGGCACGGCTCGACCGCTCGACATCGCGGCTGATCGGGCCGAACTGTCCCGGCGTGCTGACCCCCGACCAATGCAAGATCGGCATCATGCCCGGCAACATCTTCCGCAAGGGCTCGGTCGGCGTTGTTTCGCGCTCGGGAACGCTTACCTATGAGGCGGTGTTCCAGACCACCAATGTCGGCCTCGGCCAGACCACCGCCGTCGGCATCGGCGGCGATCCGGTCAAAGGCACGGAGTTCATCGACGTGCTGGAGATGTTCCTCGCCGACGACGAGACCAAGTCGATCATCATGATCGGTGAGATCGGCGGTTCGGCCGAGGAAGATGCCGCGCAGTTCCTCAAAGACGAGGCAAAGCGCGGCCGCAGCAAGCCGATGGCCGGCTTCATCGCCGGGCGCACCGCGCCGGCGGGCCGCACCATGGGCCATGCGGGCGCGGTCATCTCCGGCGGCAAGGGCGGCGCGGAAGACAAGATCGCGGCGATGGAATCGGCCGGCATCAAGGTTTCGCCATCGCCGGCCCGGCTCGGCACGACGCTGGTCGAGGCGATCAAAGGATAAGGCAGTAAGGGAGTAGGGCAGTATGGCAGTAGGGAATAGGAAGAACGGGACCGAGCGCGGCAATCGCCAGCTTTCCCTACTGCCTTACTCCCCTACTGCCCTACTCCCCTCCAAAAAACAGGAGACGGAGCGCGGCTCCGCGGACAAAAATGGCAAGACAAGATCAGGCCAACGACCAGTTTTCGCTTACCTCTTTCCTCTATGGCGGCAATGCCGACTATATCGATGCGCTCTATGCCGCCTATGAGGACGATCCCGCGTCGGTCGATCCCGAGTGGCAGGACTTCTTCGCGGCACTGAAGGACGACGCCGGCGACGTGCGTAAGAATGCCAAGGGCGCGTCATGGGCCAAGCCCTCCTGGCCGATGCAGGCCAATGGTGAGCTGGTCTCGGCGCTGGACGGCAATTGGGGCCTGGTCGAAAAGCACATCGAAAAGAAGGTCAAGGACAGGGCAGCCGGCAACGGCGCAGCGCTTTCCGACGCCGACGTGCATCAGGCGACGCGCGATTCCGTGCGCGCCATCATGATGATCCGCGCCTTCCGCATGCGCGGCCACCTGCATGCCAATCTCGATCCGCTCGGCATTGCCAAGCCGCTCGAGGATTATAACGAGCTGTCGCCGGAGAATTACGGCTTCACCGAAGCCGATTACGACCGGCCGATCTTCCTCGACAACGTACTCGGGCTGGAATTCGGCACCATCCGGCAGATGCTCGACATCCTGACCCGGACCTATTGCTCGACGCTCGGCGTCGAATTCATGCATATTTCCGATCCCGAGGAGAAGGCCTGGATCCAGGCGCGCATCGAGGGCACCGACAAGGAGATCTCCTTCACCGCAGTCGGCAAGAAGGCGATCCTGCAGAAGCTGGTCGAGGCGGAAGGCTTCGAGCAGTTCATCGACGTCAAGTATAAGGGCACCAAGCGCTTCGGCCTCGATGGCGGCGAGTCGCTGATCCCGGCGCTGGAGCAGATCATCAAGCGCGGCGGCCAGCTGGGCATGAAGGAGATCGTGCTCGGCATGGCGCATCGCGGCCGGCTGAACGTGCTGTCGCAGGTGATGGCCAAGCCGCACCGCGCCATTTTCCATGAGTTCAAGGGCGGCTCGGCCGCGCCCGACGAGGTCGAAGGCTCGGGCGACGTGAAGTACCATCTCGGTGCCTCGTCGGATCGCGAGTTCGACGGCAACAAGGTGCATCTGTCGCTGACCGCAAATCCCTCGCATCTGGAAATCGTCGACCCGGTGGTGATGGGCAAGGCGCGCGCCAAGCAGGACTATCTGTTCGGCCGCAGCCGCGAAGAGATCGTGCCGCTGGAAGAGCGCGCCAAGGTGCTGCCGCTGCTGTTGCATGGCGACGCCGCCTTTGCCGGCCAGGGCGTGATTGCCGAAATCCTCGGCCTGTCGGGCCTGCGCGGCCACCGCGTCGCCGGCACGCTGCATTTCATCATCAACAACCAGATCGGCTTCACCACCAACCCGCGCTTTTCGCGCTCGTCGCCCTATCCGTCCGATGTGGCCAAGATGATCGAGGCGCCTATCTTTCACGTCAATGGCGACGATCCGGAAGCTGTGGTCCATGCGACCAAGGTGGCGATCGAATTCCGCATGAAGTTCCACAAGCCTGTCGTGGTGGACATGTTCTGTTACCGCCGCTTCGGCCACAATGAGGGCGACGAGCCTGCCTTCACCCAGCCGATCATGTATCGCAAGATCCGCAACCAGAAGACGACGGTGCAGATCTATGCCGACCGGCTGATTTCCGAAAGCCACATCACCCAGGTCGAGTTCGAAAAGATGAAGGCCGATTGGCGGGCGCATCTCGAGCAGGAATTCGAGGTCGGCCAGCATTACAAGCCGAACAAGGCGGATTGGCTGGACGGCGCGTGGTCCGGCCTGCGCTCGGCCGACAACCAGGACGAACAGCGGCGCGGCAAGACCGCCGTGCCGGTCAAGACGCTGAAGGAGATCGGCAAGAAACTGACCGAGGTGCCGAAGGATTTCGAGGCGCACAGGACGATCATCCGCTTCCTCGACAACCGCCGCCAGGCGATCGAGTCCGGCGAAGGCATCGATTGGTCGACGGCCGAGGCGCTGGCCTTTGGCGCTATCCTGCTCGACGGCAATCCGATCCGGCTGTCCGGACAGGATTCGGAGCGCGGCACCTTTTCGCAGCGCCATTCCGTGCTCTATGACCAGCGCGACGAGACACGCTACATCCCGCTCAACAATCTGTCGGCGGCGCAGGCCGGTTTCGAGGTCATCAACTCGATGCTGTCGGAAGAGGCCGTGCTCGGCTTCGAATATGGCTACTCGCTGGCCGAGCCGAAGGCGCTGACGCTGTGGGAAGCGCAGTTCGGCGACTTCGCCAACGGCGCCCAGGTGGTGTTCGACCAGTTCATCTCGTCGGGCGAGCGCAAATGGCTCAGAATGTCGGGCCTGGTCTGCCTGCTGCCGCACGGCTATGAAGGCCAGGGGCCTGAGCATTCGTCGGCCCGGCTCGAGCGCTTCCTGCAGCTTTGCGCCGAAGACAACATGCAGGTCGCCAACGTCACGACGCCGGCCAATTACTTCCACATCTTGCGCCGGCAATTGAAGCGGGACTTCCGTAAGCCGCTGATCCTGATGACGCCGAAGTCGCTGCTGCGCCACAAACGGGCGGTATCGACGCTGCCGGAGATGTCGGGCGAAAGTGCCTTTCACCGGCTGTTGTGGGACGATGCCCAGCTATTGTCTGGACAGGCCATCAAGCTCACCAAGGATTCGAAGATCCGCCGTGTCGTGCTCTGTTCGGGCAAGGTCTATTACGACCTCTACGAGGAGCGCGAGAAGCGCGGCATCAACGACATCTATTTGCTGCGCGTCGAGCAGCTCTATCCGTTCCCGGCCAAGGCGCTGATCACCGAACTGTCGCGCTTCCGCAATGCCGAGATGGTGTGGTGCCAGGAGGAGCCCAAGAACATGGGCGCCTGGTCGTTCATCGATCCGTATCTCGAATGGGTGCTGGCGCATATCGACGCCAAGCATCAGCGGGTGCGCTATACCGGCCGGCCGGCTGCCGCTTCGCCGGCGACCGGATTGATGTCGAAGCATCTCGCCCAGCTTGCCGCCTTGCTCGACGACGCGCTCGGTGAATAAAACAGAACTGGGCGGATAAAACAGAACCGAAAGAAACGGACACGCACAATGGCAACCGAAATCCGCGTCCCGACACTTGGTGAATCCGTCACCGAGGCGACCATCGGCAAATGGTTCAAGAAGGTCGGTGACGCGATCACCGCCGATGAGCCGCTGGTCGAGCTCGAAACCGACAAGGTGACGGTGGAAGTGCCGGCCGCCGCCGCGGGCACGCTCAGCGAGATCGCCGTCAAGGAAGGCGAGACAGTCGGCGTCGGCGCACTGCTCGGCACGATTTCGGCAGGCGGAGCAGCCGATGCTGCCGCCGCCCCGGCAACGAAGCAGGAGGCGGTGTCGCAGGCCTCGGCTCCGACTGCGGCCTCGAGCGTCAAGCAGGCCGCGGCCGAGACGGCCAAGATCGCCGGCGACGCCGGCGCGATCGAGACACGCACCATGCCGCCAGCGCCGTCGGCGGCAAAGCTGCTGGCCGAGCATAATCTCGCAGTCGACCAGGTGTCGGGCTCGGGCAAGCGTGGCCAGGTGCTGAAAGGCGACGTGCTCGACTTGATCGCCAGGGGCGCGCCGTCGCAGCCGGCCGAAATGCCAAAGGCAGCGCCTGTACCGGCACCTGTCGCCGCGCGCGCGCCGTCCCCGGCCGACGATGCGTCGCGCGAGGAGCGCGTGCGCATGACCAAGCTGCGCCAGACCATCGCGCGCCGCCTCAAGGAAGCGCAATCGACCGCCGCCATGCTGACCACCTTCAACGAGGTCGACATGAGCGCGGTGATGGCGCTGAGGGGCAAATACAAGGACGTGTTCGAGAAGAAGCACGGCGTGAAGCTCGGCTTCATGGGCTTCTTCACCAAGGCGGTCACCCATGCGCTGAAGGAGATACCGTCGGTCAATGCCGAGATCGACGGCACCGACATCATCTTCAAGAACTACGCTCATATCGGCGTTGCCGTCGGCACCGAAAAAGGCCTCGTCGTGCCGGTTGTGCGCAATGCCGACCAGATGTCCATCGCCGAAATCGAGAAGGACATCGGCAGGCTGGGGCTTGCGGCGCGCGACGGCAAGCTGTCGGTTGCGGATATGCAAGGCGGCACGTTCACGATTTCCAACGGTGGCGTTTACGGGTCGCTGATGTCGACGCCGATCCTCAATGCGCCGCAGTCGGGCATTTTGGGCATGCACAAGATCCAGGAGCGGCCGATGGTGGTCGGCGGCCAGATCGTCATCCGGCCGATGATGTATCTGGCGCTGTCCTACGACCACCGCATCGTCGACGGCAAGGAAGCGGTGACGTTCCTGGTGCGGGTCAAGGAAAGCCTGGAGGATCCTGAGCGGCTGGTGCTCGACCTCTAGGGGGCGGCTCACGTGAGCCGGAGCATGGATCTGCGCCGCCGGATGAATTCCCCTCGTTTCCGGTCCAGTTTGTTCGTCACGATCTGCGCACTCGGCGTGCAGACGGTCTCCGCCGCCTTCGCTGCCTGTCCGCTGGAACTCGCCGTCTATGGCGACACTGAAAACGCCGCCGAGATCTATTTCAGGCCAACCGACGAGTCGGCTGCCGTCACCAACACCTTCAAGATGGTGCTCGACAAGGGCGTCGTGCTCGACGGCATCGTCATGTGGACCGAGGGCGTGGCGCGGCCGCATGGCTCGCCGATGTACAAATGCCCGACCGGCGACGTCACCGGCGACGAGCTCGCCGCCTGCACCGTGTGGGAGGGCGTCATCTACAGCGCCGACGACCAGGGCAATATCGCGTTGCTGCCGGGCGAAGGAAAGGATGCGCCGAAGAAGCTGATCCTTCCCGACTTGGGAGCGTCGTTGCAGATGTCGGCGGCCTATGGCGCCAACGGCTTTTCCAAGGTGCCCTGGGGCGTCTTTGCCCTGAAGGGATGTCAGGAATGAGCGCAAGCGGAAAAATCCTGCTGGTGACCGGCGGCAGCCGCGGCATCGGCGCCGCTACATGCAGGCTTGCCGCCAAGCGCGGCTACCGCATTGCGGTCAATTACGCGTCGAATGCAAAAGCAGCCGAAACGGTGGTCGCCGACATCGAGGCCGCTGGCGGAGAAGCCTTCGCAGTCAAGGCCGATGTCGGCAGCGAGACCGACGTGTTGGCCATGTTCGAGGCTGTCGATGCCCGTTTCGGTCGGCTCGACGCGCTCATCAACAATGCCGGCGTGGTCGACCAGAGCGCGCGCGTCGACGAGCTGAGCGCTGCAAGGCTGGAGCGGATGATGCGCATCAATGTGATAGCGCCGATGCTTTGCGCCCGCGAGGCGGTGAAGCGCATGTCGACCAGGCATGGCGGCAAGGGCGGCGCGATCGTCAATGTTTCTTCGATCGCGGCAAGGCTTGGCGGGCCGGGTCAATATGTCGACTACGCCGCCTCGAAGGGCGCGGTCGATTCCTTCACCATCGGGCTTGCCCGCGAAGTGGCCGGCGAAGGCATTCGTGTCAACGCGGTCAGCCCGGGCATCATCGACACAGAAATTCATGCCTCCGGCGGGCAGCCGGATCGTGTCGAGAGAATGCGCAAGGTGGTGCCCATGCAGCGCGTCGGCACCGCCGAGGAAGTCGCAGCCGCAATTCTCTGGCTGCTGTCGGACGAGGCGTCCTACACAACAGGCGCCAATCTGGAAATCGGCGGCGGCCGCTAAAGCAAAAGGGACAGTATCATGGCCTATGACGTCGTTATCATCGGATCGGGACCGGGCGGCTATGTCTGCGCCATCAAGGCGGCGCAACTCGGCCTGAAGACGGCGGTGGTCGAAAAGGACCCGACCTTCGGCGGTACCTGCCTCAACATCGGCTGCATCCCGTCAAAGGCGCTGCTGCATGCGTCCGAGATGTTTGCCGAGGCCGGCCATTCCTTCGACACGCTCGGTGTCGAAATCGGCGCGCCCAAGCTTAATCTCGGCAAGATGATGGCGCACAAGGATGCGACGGTGACGGCCAACGTCAATGGCGTCGCCTTCCTGTTCAAGAAGAACAAGATCGACAGCTTCCGTGGCACCGGCAAGGTGGTTGCGGCCGGCAAGGTGTCGGTGACCTCCGATGACGGCAAGGTCGAGGAGATCGAGACCAAGAACATCGTCATCGCCACCGGCTCCGACGTCACCGGCATTCCCGGCGTCAAGGTCGATTTCGACGAGAAGGTGATCATCTCGTCGACCGGCGCGCTGTCGCTGGACAAGGTGCCGGGCCATCTGGTGGTGGTCGGCGGTGGTGTCATCGGTCTGGAGCTCGGCTCGGTATGGGCGCGGCTCGGCGCCAAGGTCACCGTGGTCGAGTTCCTCGACACCATCCTGGGCGGCATGGATGGCGAGGTCTCCAAGCAGTTCCAGCGCCTGCTGTCGAAGCAGGGCTTTGAGTTCAGGCTGGGCGCCAAGGTGACCGGCGTCGCCAAGGCCAAGAAGGGGGCGACGGTCACCTTCGAGCCGGTCAAAGGCGGAGCGGCCGAGACGATCGAGGCGGACGCGGTGCTGATTGCGACGGGACGACGGGCCTATTCGGACACTCTCGGGCTGAAGGAGGCCGGCGTCGACGTCGATGAGCGCGGCCGGGTCAAGACCGACGGCCATCTCAGAACCAACGTGCCCGGCATCTACGCCATCGGCGATGTCATCGCCGGGCCGATGCTTGCCCACAAGGCCGAAGACGAGGGCGTGGCGGTGGCCGAAACCATCGCCGGCCAGGCCGGTCATATGAACTATGAGGTGATTCCGAGCGTCGTCTACACCACGCCGGAAATCGCCTCGGTCGGCAAGACCGAAGAAGAATTGAAGAAGGCCGGCATCGACTACAAGGCCGGAAAATTTCCGTTCAGCGCCAATGGCCGGGCGCGCGCCATGCTGCACACCGACGGCTTTGTGAAAATCCTGGCCGACAAGGCCAGCGACCGCGTGCTCGGCGTCCACATCGTCGGCTTCGGCGCCGGCGAGATGATCCACGAGGCGGCCGTGCTGATGGAATTTGGCGGCTCGTCGGAAGACCTAGCCCGCACCTGTCACGCCCATCCGACAATGTCGGAGGCGGTAAAGGAGGCGGCACTGGCGACGTTCTTCAAGCCGATCCATATCTGAGCAAACGCGGTGAATCGCAAACCTTGGAGATTGGCTGAAACATCCGCGATTACTCCCAAAAACAAAACGGCCCGCCTTTCAGCGGGCCGTTCATATATTAAATCAGCAGTCTGATTACTGAGGGGCCGGTGCTGGTGCTGGGGCCGGGGCCGGGGCTGGCGCAGGGGCCGGAGCGGGTGCAGGTTCTGCCGGAGCGGGAGCCGGAGCGGGTGTTGCCGGAGCTGGCGCAGGAGCCGGTTCGGCTGGCTTCATCGGCTCGGCAGGTGCTGGAGCCGGAGCCGGTGTGCTGGCTGCGGGCGGTTCGGCAGGCGCAGGTGCCTCGCTACGTCTTCCAAAAACATAATAGGCGACAATTGCCAGGATAACGACGACCAGGGCAATCAGCCAGCCGCTGCCGCCGCCGCGTGGCCGTGCGGTGCCCGGCGAGGTGAATGGGCCGTTCGGATTGGGTGTGTTCGCCATAAAAGTGTCCTCCGTGGATGAAAAACATCAAGTAATAGCCATCAACGTACAATCGTTGAATCGGTTTCACATTAGGCGTTGAAAACGCCGAAAACAGGGCAATTCTGATCCGGAATCGCTTGCAGGCATGCATTTCCACCGCAAAATGGGTTCGATCGAGCCAAACCGAACCTTTTTCAGTTCTTGGCACGAAGCGCGGCCGGTCCGCCGTCGCGCCACGAGTAAGGGCTGATCCCGCCTTGGCAATGATTCGGTGTCCAACTCCGCCGTGTTGTTCAGTTGACGACGGTCACGGTATAGCCGGCCTTGCGGAAACCTTCGACCAAGCCTTGCGCGCCGGGAAGGTGCATGGCGCCGACCGCCATGAAGACATTGCCCTGGGCGAGGATCGGCGCGGCACGATCGACCATCACCTTGTTGCGGCTGGTGATCATGGTCTGCTCGAATTCGGCGTAACCCGATTGGTCATCGACCTGTTCGGGAATGACGGTCCGAAACAGCGGTACGTACATGCCAGTGTCGCCACGCCGGTAAAGCACGATCATGGTTTCGTTGACGTCGTTCACCTTGTCGCCAAGCTTCAGCGTATCGACCAGCCCCTTCAGGTGAAAGGCGATCGGCAGCGAAGCCATGGCGCGCAGCTGGTCGGCGATTGTCTCAAGCCCCTCGACTGATTTGCCCGCAGCCTCGGCGTCCTTGGCAAGCTTGACGTCGAGCACCGGCGCGCCGCCAGCCTGGCGGGCGACTTCGCATGCAGGCAGCGCCACCATCGCCGACAGCAACCAGGGTTTCATCTTGGCGACGGTCGCTGGCGGGATGCCACGCGCATCGAGCGCCTTGTTGACCACCGCCGCATCGTCCGGCGACAGCAGCGACGAAAGCGTCGTCTTGTCGGTGAACATCATCAGATCCGGCTCTTTCAGCAGTGCTGCCATCATCTTCTGCTTGTCGAGCACTTCGGTGGTCTCGATGATGACGGTGCCAGCCGCATCGAATGCCTTCTGCGCGGCGGGTGGCAGCGTGGTGACGCGCGGGTCGGTAACGTGCATGGTGCCGAACAGGAAGGACGGTTTTTCGCCCGATTTTTCGAGCTTCCACAGCAGGCCCTTGCCGTTCGGCGTCGCTGCCGCGTCCGCCTCGATCTTGCGGTAGGTGGCCGGGTCGTCCTTGAGCAGCGCGCTCAGCATATCGGTACCGGCACAGACCGGGGTCTCGGCGCGTGCCTTGCCCGCGGCGAGCAGCGCGATGATGAGGAAGGAGAGGAAAAACAGGGCGTTGAGCGCGACAAGCAGCTTCAGCGACACATGGGTTGCGCGGTCGGCGATGGCGATGAGGCGTTTCATGCTGCGGTTCTAGGCGCAAAAAGCGGCAAAACGGTTAATCGGCGCATCAAAATTGTTGCGAGATGGCCACCGATTCAAGCGTCCATCACGCGCGAGGATGAGCTGCTTCGTAAATCTCGAGCAGCCTCGCGGTGTCGACGCCGGTGTATATCTGGGTTGTCGACAGGCTGGCGTGGCCGAGCAACTCCTGGATGGTGCGCAGGTCGCCGCCGCGCCCAAGCAGATGCGTGGCAAAGGAATGGCGCAGCGCATGCGGCGTCGCCGTGTCGGGCAGGTTGAGCGCCGAGCGCAGCTTGGCCATGTCGCGCTGGACGATCGCCGGGTTGAGCGGACCGCCGCGGGCACCGCGAAACAGCAGGCCCTTGGGATCGAGATGATAGGGACACAAGCGGCGATATTCGGCAATCGCCCGCAGCGCCACCGGCAGCACCGGCACCAGCCGCGTCTTGCCGCCCTTGCCGGTGACGCGCAGCACGGTCTCACCAGGCGAGGACAGATCGGCGCCCGACAGCCCGAGCGCCTCGGAAATGCGCAGGCCCGACCCATAGAGCAGGGTCAGCACGGCGGCGTTGCGGGCGGCGATCCACGGCTCCTCCGCCAGCTGGCCTTCTACCGAGACAACGTGTTTTGCATCGCTTGCGGTCAGCGGCTTGGGCAGCGATTTCGGCTGCCGCGGCGCGCGCAAGGCTGCCGCACCCGCCGCATTGGCGAGGCCGCGCCGTTCCAGGAAACGCAGCAGCGAGCGGATGCCGGCCAGTCCGCGCCCGAGCGTGCGGGCGCCGGCGCCCGCGGCACGGCGGGCAGCGAGAAAGCCGCGCAAATCGGCGGGGCGCAGATCGGCGATGTCGGAAATGCCGGGCGAGCCGCCGCAATGGCCGGTCAGGAAATGCAGGAACTGGCGCGTGTCGCGCTCATAGGCCTCGACGGTTTCGG
The DNA here is from genome assembly GCF_042295465.1 of Mesorhizobium sp. ISC25. Taxonomy (NCBI): domain Bacteria; kingdom Pseudomonadati; phylum Pseudomonadota; class Alphaproteobacteria; order Hyphomicrobiales; family Phyllobacteriaceae; genus Mesorhizobium; species Mesorhizobium sp. ISC25. The sequence continues at coordinate 4,574,500 of NZ_CP135441.1, forward strand.
GCGACAGCCGGCGTTCGCGCGCCAGCATCTTCAGCCAGGCCTCGCGCGCCGCCTGCAGATCGGGTTTTGCCGGTATGAGGAATTCCTGCATTGCGCTCTTCCAATTCCCAGCCATCTTCCGGCACTCGGGTTAGGAAGCGGTGAAGAGCGGCGTCATTGAAATGACGACGGGCTGGGGTTAGAGCAAGGCAAAGGATTTTCCGCAGATGAGCAAGCCGCAAAACCCCGTCCAGATGGCCGTGATCGGTGCCGCGCATGGCGTCAAGGGCGAATTGCGGGTCAAGAGCTTTACCGGCGACCCGCTGGCTCTGGCCGATTACGGTCCGCTCTACGCCAGGGATGGCCGCGCCTTCCAGATCGTCGATATCAGGCCCGCCAACACCGTGGTGGTGGTGCGGTTCAAAGGCGTCAACGACCGCAATGCCGCCGAGGCGCTCGCCGGCACCGAATTGTTCGTAGATCGTTCGGTGTTGCCGGATGAGGGCGAAGAGGATGAATTCTACCATGCCGACCTCGTCGGACTGGAGGTCAAGGACGACACCGGCGCGATCGTCGGCAAGGTCGTCGCCGTGCACAATTTCGGCGGCGGCGACATTCTCGACGTGACGCTTGCCGGGCGCAAAGGCGTGCTCATCCCTTTCACGCAGGCCGCCGTTCCGGAAGTGTCGATCGCCGGCGGCTTTGTCCGCATCGATCCAGCCGCCGCAGGGTTGGTCGAGGACGAGGGCGGCGAGCCTGCCGGTGACGACGGTTTCGACCCGAAGGGCAGGCCGCGCGGGCCGAGGGACGCCGGAGGCAACCGGTGAGTTTTTCCGCTTCGGTGCTGACGCTCTATCCCGAGATGTTTCCCGGCGCGCTCGGCCTGTCGCTGGCCGGACGCGCGCTCGAGACCGGCATCTGGTCACTCGAAACGATCCAGATCCGCGACTTTGCCAGCGATCGTCACCGTACCGTCGATGACACACCGGCCGGCGGTGGCGCCGGCATGGTGATGCGGGCAGACGTGCTGGCCAGCGCCATCGACCATGCCTCGCCGGCAGGCGATCCACGTCCGAAACTGCTAATGAGCCCGCGCGGCAAGCCGCTGACGCAGCGCCGTGTGCGCGAGCTCGCCGGCGGGCCGGGTGCGGTGATCGTCTGCGGCCGCTTCGAAGGCGTCGACCAGCGGGTCATCGAAGCGCGCGGCCTCGAGGAAGTTTCGATCGGCGATTTCATCCTGTCCGGCGGCGAGCCGGCGGCACTTGTGCTGCTCGATGCCGTGGTGCGCCTGCTGCCCGGCGTCATGGGCAATGCGGTATCGGGCGACGAAGAGAGCTTTGAAAACGGCCTGCTCGAACATCCGCATTATACGCGGCCGCAGGAGTTCGAGGGCCGGCCGATTCCCGAAGTGCTGATTTCGGGCAATCACAGGAAGATCGCGGCGTGGCGGCGGGCCGAAGCGGAGAGGCTGACGAAAGAGCGAAGGCCCGATCTTTTAGCCGCTCAGCCCTTGTCGAAATAGTAGAAGGCCAGGAACAGGCCGACGGCGATGACGAAGCCGCGCACCGCGTTCTGCGGCACGCGCCTGGCGATCCAGACGCCGGCATAGCCGCCGAGCGCGCCACCCGGGATCATGATGATCGCCTGCAGCCAGGCGATGACGCCGCCCGAGACGAAGACGAGGATGGCAACCGCAGCGATGACCACGGCCAGCATGTTCTTCAGTGCGTTCAGCCGATGATAGTCGCCGGACTGGGTGAGACCGAGCGTCGCCAGCATCATGACGCCCATGCCGGCGCCGAAGAAGCCGCCATAGACGGCGGTGGCGAACTGCGCCAGCGACCCGACCAGCGACCCCACCGCGGCCTCATGCTCCGGCTTGGGCGCCGGCTTCAGCCATGGCCCGGCAGCGAACAACGCGGTTGCCGCCAGCAGCAGCCACGGCACCAAGGCGCGGAACGCCGGGTTGTCGAGCCCTAGGAGGATGAGCGCGCCAGACAGCGCACCAAGAGCAGAAATGAGGCTGAGCAGCAGTGCGCCGCGCCAGAAATGCTTGATGTCGTGCCAATAGGCGAGCGTCGAAGTGATATAGCCAGGAAATTGCGTCACCGATGATGTCGCATTGGCGACGATCGGCGGCAGGCCGGCCAGGGTCATGGCGCCAAAGGTTATGAACGTGCCGCCGCCGGCAACGGCGTTGACCGCGCCTGATAGAAAGCCGGCGAGAAAGAGCAGGACCGCGTCCAAGATTGGCATGAGGGGTGTCGTCGCTGGAGGAAAATGCTTATCTTCCGGCTTAGAAAGCTTGACGCGCGGGCGCAACCCCCTGGACCACAAGCGATCACGGGATTGCCACAGCGGGCGCCAGCCAAAACGAAGCAGCGCCAAAAAAGAAACAGCGAAGGCGTGACAAATCGCCGAAATAGCTGTATGTGCGCGCCGAACCGGAAGAAAATTTGCCAAGAGCGATCTTCTGGCCCGTCAACAATGACGGTGTAGTCGCCCCTGCCCGATGTTCTCGAACAGACGTTCTCGAACGAAGGGCATAGTCGAGCGGTCGATGCGACTGCAAGGCGAGTGTCGGACGCTCTGACTGTCGGAAGAACAAGAAGTGGATTATTGAGATGGACATCCTCCGTCAGCTCGAGGCCGAGCAGGCCGCCAAGATCGAAGCCAAGCGCAAGCTCCCCGAATTCCAGCCCGGCGACACCGTGCGCGTCCAGGTCCGCGTGACCGAAGGCACCCGCACCCGCGTCCAGGCGTATGAGGGCGTCGTCATCGCCCGCGCCGGCGCCGGTTTCCAGGAGAGCTTCACCGTCCGCAAGATCTCCTACGGCGAAGGCGTGGAGCGTGTGTTCCCGGTCTATTCGCCAATGGTCGAGGGCGTCGAGATCGTGCGCCGCGGCAAGGTGCGTCGCGCCAAGCTGTACTATCTGCGTGACCGTCGCGGCAAGTCGGCCCGCATTTCGGAAAACACCGGCGTGCGCGCCCGCAAGCTCAACGACGAGGAGCGTGATGCGCTGAACGCCGAGAAGGCGCGCATCGAGGCCGAGAAAGTGGCCGCCGCCCAGGCGCTGGCCGCCGAGAAGGCGGCGCAGGACGCCGCCGAGAAGAAGGCCGCCGACGAGGCAGCCAAGGCCGCCGAAGCAGCTGCCGCCGAATAAGGCTCGTCAAACGCATTTTCGGAAAGGCGGCTTCGGCCGCCTTTTTGTTTCGCGAGGGGGATTCTATTTTGCCGGGCCGCCTCGGTCCCCTATCGAAACGGATCGTTCCGTAATGGCGCCGTTGAAAGCATTGGAATCCATTTTCGTGCCGAACGCCGCATCGGAGCGGCTTGCAAGGCGCCGGCGGAAAGCTAAAGTCGGCGCCGGATTTCCTGCATGCCTCGGCCGATCGAGGCGGTTCAGTTCCTGGGGAGCATAGTCATGATCAATTCGAAACTGCTGCTGGCCGGCCTGCTGGCTTGCCTTCTCGTGCCTGTCGCGGCTCTGGCGCAGGCGCTGCCCGACCTCGGCGGCAAGAAGGTGGTGGTGGTCACCGAAAATGCCTATCCGCCGCTGCAGTTCATCGATGCCAAGACCGGCAAGCAGATCGGTTGGGAATATGACGCGATGAACGAGATCGCCAAACGGCTGAATTTCAAGGTCGAGTACCAGAATACCTCCTGGGACGCGATGATCCAGGCGGTTTCGGACAACCAGTACAACATCGGCATGACCGGCATCACCATCAAGGACGACCGCAAGCAGAAGGTCGACTTCTCCGACCCCTATATGCGTTCGGAGCAGTTCATGCTGGTGCGCGGCGACGAGAAGCGCTTCAGCGATGCCAAGACGTTCGCCGCCTTCAAGGACGGGCTGATCGGCGCGCAGGCCGGCACCACGCCCTTCTACACCGCCGTCTACAGCGTGCTCGACGGCAATGAGCAGAACCCGCGCATCAAGCTGTTTGAGACATTCGGCGCGACGGTGCAGGCGCTGAAGGCCGGCGACGTCGACGTCGTGCTCACCGACGGCACTGCCGGCAAGGGCTATGTCGATGCGTCCAATGGCGGGCTGAAGCTGATCGGCGGGCCGCTCGGCACCGAGGACTTCGGCTTCATCTTCCCCAAGGGCTCCGACCTGGTGAAGCCGGTCAACGCGGCAATCGCCGCGCTCAAGGCCGACGGCACGCTCGACGCGCTCAACAAGAAATGGTTCCTTGATTACAAGATGGGGCAGTGAGCTCGTCTTGCTTGACGGTCATGGGCAGAAATTAGCACTGACTTCGTTCCTTCGCGCCCCCCTCTGTCCTGCCGGACATCTCCCCCACGAGGGGGGAGATCGGCAGCTTCTACGAAGACGCTCCCTTTTCACCGTCGCAGATTGGTGGAAGCAGTCGCAACAAGCGATCTCCCCCCTTGTGGGGGAGATGTCCGGCAGGACAGAGGGGGGCGCCCTAGAGCGCCGTGCCCACGACGTTCTCTTGGCAGGCGTCGCCTGATGCCGCCCCCATCCACCACCAAATCCGACTTCCCCTGGTGGCTTGCCGTGGCCGTGGCGATCGCCTTGGCCGCCGCCATCTTCATCGCGGCCAGCGACCTCTATGCCCAGGTCTTCGCTACCGTCGCCAAGGGCATCGGCGTTACCATCTTCGTCACTGTGGTCGCCTTCGCGCTGGCTTGCGCGATCGGGCTCGGCGTCGCGCTGATGGGCCTGTCGGGCTCACGCTGGCTCAGCCAGATCGGCCGCTTCTACGTCGAGATCATCCGCGGCGTGCCGATGCTGGTGCTGTTGTTCTGGATCGCCTTTGCCGGCGCGCCGGCCTTCGTCGCGGCATGGAACGCGCTGACGGCGCCGCTGCAAAGCGCCGGCCTCTTCGGTGAGCTGCTGGTACGCGACGTCTCGCTTTTATGGCGCGCCGTCATGGCGCTGACCATCGGCTATTCCGCCTTCATCTCGGAGGTCTTCCGCGCCGGTATCCAGGCGGTCGAGAAGGGCCAGATCGAGGCGGCGAAGGCGCTCGGGCTGACGCGCACGCAGCGCTTCCGGCTGGTCATCTTTCCGCAGGCGATCCGCACCATCCTGCCGCCGCTCGGCAATGATTTCGTCGCCATGGTCAAGGATTCCTCGCTGGTCTCGGTGCTCGGCGTCGCCGACATCACCCAGATGGGCAAGATCTACGCCGCCGGCTCGTTCCGCTTCTTCGAAACCTATTCGATCGTCGCCTATATCTATCTCATCCTGACCGTCGGCCTGTCGCTGGCCTTGCGGGCGCTGGAGAAGCGGCTGCGCCACCAGCATGAGGAATAGAAGGCAGGCGAAATCGGCGCTACCATCGAGCGGACGCGACCGGGGAGGGCCCATGATCATCGACAAGGCCAATGCGGCGCTGGAAGCGGTCTACACGGCCGACACGCCTGAGGCGCTCGCCAAGGCCTATGCGCAATGGGCCGCGACCTATGACAGCGAAACCGCGGCGCTCGGCTATCTCCTGCCGTTCCTGATCACCGCCTGGGTGGCGCGCCACGTGCCGCCGGGCGAAGGGCCGCTACTCGACGCCGGCTGCGGCACCGGGCTGTCGGGACCGTCGCTCAAGGCGCTCGGCTACCACGATATTGCCGGGCTCGACCTGTCGCAAGACATGCTGAAAATCGCCGGCAGCCGGCAGGCCTACAGCGAGCTGAAACAGGCGATGCTCGGCTGGCCCTTGCCCTGGCCGGACGGATATTTCCGCGCCTTCTTCTCGACCGGCGTGTTCACCATCAGCCACGCGCCGGCGTCGGGCCTGCATGAGCTGGTGCGCATCACCAGGACGGGCGGCCACGCCATCTTCACAGTTCGCGACCAGGTTTTTGAAAGCGGCGGATTTCAAGCCGTGTTTGACGAACTGGAGCAGGCGAAAAAATGGCGGCCGGTCGAGGAGAGCCCGTGGTTCCGCTGCTACGCAATCGCCGAGCCCGACGCGCTGGTGAAGACCTTCGTGTTCGAGGTGCTGTGAAGCGCCTGCGAAGGCAGACGCGATTGCTGAAAAGCCAAAACATTGATATGAGCAGCGCCATGGAAGAGCTTTTTGGCGATCCGGCCTATAAGGGTTTCGTGCTGCAGGACAGAAAACGCCTGCCGTCGCGATTTTCCGCGCGCGTCTGCGGGGCGCTGACCAGCCGACTTAGCTAGGTCGGACTCGCCAGGCTGTTTCGCCGGTCCGACCGGTGTCCTTTTCCCTTTTTAAAATCGACGGATTTACGCACATGAGCGCACCGCGCACCCTCTACGACAAGATTTTCGACGACCATGTCGTCGACCGCCAGGATGACGGCACCTGCCTGCTCTACATCGACCGCCACCTCGTCCACGAAGTGACCAGCCCGCAGGCTTTCGAAGGCCTGCGCATGACCGGCCGCAAGGTTCGGCATCCGGAAAAGACGCTGGCCGTGGTCGATCACAATGTGTCGACCTCGCCGGAGCGCAAGTTCGGCATCAAGAACGAGGAAAGCCGCATCCAGGTCGAGGCGCTGGCCAAGAACGCCAAGGATTTTGGCGTCGAGTATTATTCCGAGAAGGACATCCGCCAGGGCATCGTCCACATCATCGGTCCCGAGCAAGGCTTTACGCTGCCCGGCATGACCATCGTCTGCGGCGACAGCCACACCTCGACGCATGGCGCGTTCGGCGCGCTGGCGCATGGCATCGGCACCTCGGAAGTCGAGCATGTGCTGGCGACGCAGACGCTGATCCAGCGCAAGGCCAAGAACATGCTGGTGCGCGTCGACGGCGCACTGCCGGAAGGCGTCACCGCCAAGGACATCATCCTCGCCATCATCGGCGAGATCGGCACGGCCGGCGGCACCGGCTATGTCATCGAATATGCCGGCGAGGCAATCCGTGCGCTGTCGATGGAAGGCCGCATGACGATCTGCAACATGTCGATCGAAGCCGGCGCGCGCGCCGGCCTGATCGCGCCCGACGAGACCACCTTCGCCTATGTCAAGGACAAGCCGCGCGCCCCCAAGGGCGAAGCCTGGGATGCCGCGCTCGCCTACTGGAAGACGCTGCAGTCCGACGAAGGCGCGCATTTCGACAAGGTGGTCGTGCTCGACGCGGCAAAACTGCCGCCGATCGTCTCCTGGGGCTCCTCGCCCGAAGACGTTGTCTCGGTGCAAGGCATCGTGCCGAACCCGGACGACATCACTGATGAGAACAAGCGCACGTCCAAGCAACGCGCACTCGACTATATGGGCCTGACGCCGGGCACCAAGATCACCGATATCGAACTTGACCGCGTCTTCATCGGCTCCTGCACCAATGGCCGCATCGAGGATCTGCGCGCCGCCGCCAAGGTGATCGAAGGCAAGAAGGTCAATCCGCGGGTCAGTGCGATGATCGTGCCGGGCTCCGGTCTGGTCAAGGAACAGGCCGAGGCCGAAGGCCTCGACAAGATCTTTGTCGCCGCCGGCTTTGACTGGCGCGAGCCGGGCTGCTCGATGTGCCTTGCCATGAACGACGACCGGCTGAAGCCGCATGAACGCTGCGCCTCGACCTCGAACCGCAATTTCGAAGGGCGCCAGGGCTTCAAGGGCCGCACTCATCTGGTGTCGCCGGCAATGGCGGCGGCGGCGGCGATTGCCGGCCATTTCGTCGACATCCGCGAGTGGAAATAGCGCAGGGCGCGCGCAGTCGGATGTGAGGTGCCCGAGCCGCAATGCGGTTCGGGCATTCTTCAGCCGGGCCGTCTGACGAATTCGTGAAATCCCTCACGGCGGCCGGGTTGATCCTTTGCGACGACCAGCGCCAGTTGGCGCTCGTCGAAGAGCTTGAACCATTCGTCCCATTCGACCAGTTCGTAGCCGCCGGCATTGACCGGGCGTTCGGCCTCATCCTGGTCCTGATAGGCATGCTGGCCGAAGACCAGCCTCAGCATGGGCTGCGTTCCGGCTTCCGGCGACACGTCGACGATCGCCGGAAAGCCTGCGCGCGCCGCGGCCCATGAGCGAATTGCATCGTGATCGGTCAGCATGATCGTGTCGGCCATCGGAGTGTCTCCTGGTTGCCGTCGTGAAACGCCGCCCGCCGTTCGCGGTTCCGCCCAGCGGCTTTGTCGACGCATTGGTCGTATATTCGCTTTCGCTTAACCGCTTGTTTGGGCTTCAGCTCTAAGGTCCTCCAAGGGGAAGCGAGGGGAACTCACAGCGCTTGGACACCGGCCTGCTCATAGCGCTGCTCAATCCAGGCATCGCGCTCACACTCGGCGCGGCATTTCTCGTGCTGTGGTTCTATCAGCGCCACCGTCCCTATCTGGCCGTGCTGGCGGCGGGCTACTCGGCCTCGGCCGCAGGCTTCCTGCTCCAGTATTTCACGTTGCCGGTCGGTATGGCGCCCACCAAGCTCATCTCGATCCTGTGCTTCACCTTTGCCACCTGCTGTCTCGCCGGCGCAGTCATTGCGCGCTATGGGCGGCGTGTGCCTTACCCGGCGGTCGGCATTCTGGCCTGCGGCGGCCTGGCCGCGTTCTCATGGTTTCTTTTTGCCCGGCCGGATCTCACCTGGCGCATCCTTGCCATCAATTTCAGCTTCGGCGGCATCAGCCTGGTTGTCGCCGCCGAGTTGCGCGTGGTGCGCAACAACGGCCCGACAGAAATGATCCTGTTCGTGCTGTCGCTGCTTTCCGGCCTGAACTTCCTGGTGCGGACCCTTGCCGTCGTCATCGCGCATGGGCCGTTCACCAGCTATGAAGGGCTTTACACCTCGTCTTACTGGACGACGGCGCTGCTGTCGCACGCACTGCTGTCGCTGCTTATTGCGCTTTGCCTGTTCGGCGCCGCGGCGCTCGATGTGATGAAGGCCCTGAAGACCGAAACCCTGACAGACCCGCTGTCGGGCCTGCTCAACCGCCGCGGTTTCGAGGAGCGTGCCACGCTGGTCCTGCAGCACTGTGCCACGGCGCGGTTGCCGGTTGCGCTGGTGCTGGCCGATCTCGATCATTTCAAGGCACTCAACGATCAGCATGGCCACGCAGCCGGGGATCGCGTCATCGCCGACTTCGCTGCCAAGCTTCTATCGGCTGCAGGCACGGGCGGCGTTGCCGGCCGCATCGGCGGCGAAGAGTTCGCCGTGCTGTTGCCGCTCAGCGACCTCGGCGCGGCAAGACTGTTTGCCGAAGCCATTCGCACGCTCTATTCGGCGGGCAGAATCGACGGGCTTCCGCCCGACACAAGAGTGACCGCGAGCTTCGGCGTGGCCGCCCGCACCAGCGACGAAGGGCTGGACCCGCTGATGCGTCGCGCCGACGAAGCGCTCTATAAAGCCAAAAGGAGTGGCCGCGACAGCGTATGCCTGTCCTATCAGCGGCCTGAAACGGTCGTCCTTCCCAATCGGACCAGTGCCGGCTGAGCGTCAGCGGCGGCTTCGAATTAACGTCTTTTTCGCGCGTCGGTGATTTGCTGTTCGGGGGGAGTGCCAAAACGCCATGGGCAGCGCTAATTTTATCCTGGTGATCAACCTGTTCGTCGCCGGGCTGCTGGCGGCGGCGTTCATGACGATAGCGGTCTATGACGCCGGACGTGTATCGGCGCGCTGGCTGGCGTTCGGCTATGCGCTAGGCATGGCCTATTTCGCGATTGAGTTCAGCATCCCTGCCTTCGACAATGCGCGCCCCGTGGTTGTCGCCGCCTTTGCCGCTTTCCTTGGCGCTACCGTCGCCTTCAATGGCGGGCTTGCCCATAAATACCGCGTTTCGCCGCCTTGGCCGCCGATGCTGTTCTTCCTGGTCTTCGCCACCCTCGCGGTCTACTTCGTCCAGGACCTGCCACGCCAATCCTTTGTGCGAATGGCGGCCTACCAGCTTCCCTATGCGGCCATGCAATTCACCGGGCTGGCGATCGTCTTGTCGTCCAGGCAACGACGCGAGCGGCTCGACTATATGCTGATGGCTGTCCTGGCGGCCAGCACCTTGCAGTTCGCCAGCAAACCCTTCATCGCCCATGCGCTCGGCGGCTGGGGTGCCAACCCGCAATCTTATGCGCAGACCAGCTACGCGTTGGTGTCGCAGTCGATCGGCACCGTGTTCGGCCTGGCGCTTGCGCTGGTGACGTTGGCTATCCTGGTCCGCGACGTGCTCGCCGAGGCGACGTCGAAGTCGGAAACCGACACGCTTTCGCGGCTGCTCAACCGTGGCGGCTTCGAGCGCCATGCCGAGATCGCACTGCGCGATGCCATGCGGCGCGCCGTTCCGGCGGCACTGGTCATTGCCGATCTCGACCATTTCAAGCGCATCAACGATACTTACGGCCACGCGTCCGGCGATCGGGTCATCGAGACCTTTTCCGGTTTCCTCCGCGAGGCCGCGGCCGACCATCATGTCGCCGGCCGCATCGGCGGCGAGGAATTCGCTATTTTCCTGCCGGGGACCAATCTAGCCGCCGCCCGGCTCTTTGCCGAGGGCACGCGTACAGCCTTCGGTGCCACGCCGATCGACTGCCTGCCGGCGGATCATCGCTGCAGCGCCAGCTTCGGCGTTGCCGAACTTGGTCCGGGCGAAAGCTTTTCCAACCTTTTGCGGCGCGCCGACAAAGCGCTCTATCAGGCGAAGGGCAGCGGCCGCGATTGCGTGCGTGTCTCGGTGGGGCCGGCCGCTGCCCAGCCGGCGCCGTCGACAAAAGGCGGCGTGGCCGTCAGCGGCAGGGGCTGAGCTCCGGCATTTCGCCGTCGGAGAGGCCGTACATATAGCTGCGGCCCTTGACGAAAACCGGCGGCCTGTAGCAGTCGCCGCCGCGGACATCGTCCGATTCGTTTTCGTAGATCACGTCGGGCTGGCCGGCGCTGGTGTAGGCGGACAATTCCTTGGCCAGCTTGCCCTCGCCGACGAGGATACGCTTGTAGCCGGCGGCGCTTTCGATGACCAGATTGCCGAAGGAATCGGCATAGACGCGGTCGTGGTGGCGCGTCCCGGCGAATGCCGGTGCGGCGATGCCGAGGGCGAGCGCCGCCACTAGGAACCAGGGAAGGCGCGATCCTGCTGAATTCGAATGCATGGCGTGCTGCTCCATTGCTGAGAGGCGAGCCTCCTCGAATCAGAAATTAACCTTTTATTAACCTTTGTTAAGAGGGCAACCGCAGCCGGGGCGAGGTCTCGGAAAACATGGTTAATACTCGATCGCCCACCGGCCATCATTCGGCCATGCCTTGTTCCCACCATCGCCGGCATCGAGCGCGACTCAAAAAGCATGAAATCCGGTGGCCTGCGGAAGGATCGCGGCGGGCTCGATGCGCGCGGGAGAAAGCAGCATATGAGATTATGCCGCACGTTTCGGATGGCGCTGGCCATTCCGCCGCTGCTGGCTGCCGCCGCCTGCGCGCCGCAGACAAGCGCGCCCAAGCTCGGCAATACGCCCGCCGCTTCCGTGTCGCTTGCTCCCGCCGCTAGCGAACCGACGGCACGGCAGCCGCGCACTGCAACCTACAAATGCGCCGACGGTAGCGTGATGACCATCGAGAACCTCGGCACGTCGGTGCGCGTGCTCGGCCCCGACGGCACCAGCTCCGAGCTGCCGGCCTCACCGGCCAATCAGACAAGCCGCTACGGCGAGGCGCATGACGCAATCGTGATCGACGGGCGTGACGCGCTGGTGATGAAGGGCGGTGCATCACCGCTGGCCTGCAAGCGCTGATCCGCCCCCTTGCGGCAGCCATATTTTGCAGTGCAGCGACATTGTGCCGGCTTAAGGCCACAGCCCTAATCGATTGAAGCTGAAACCTCCGCTTTCATCAGACTAAATTACGTTTTCAAAACGGTTTTCCGGCTTTGACGCGGTGCAAAAAGAGCATTAGAAACCGGCTGTCCGAAGTCGCAACCGGAAGCGGCAATGCCGCATTTCCACCTGAGGCTCCAGAGACGCCGAACTGGGGGAGCCATGAGCAAATCACCAGCCACCCGCGAATTTGCCAGACGTGAACGGCCGCTTTCGCCGCACCTGACCGTCTATCGGCCGCCGATCACCATGACGATGTCGATCGTCCACCGCATCACCGGCGGGGCGCTCTATTTCGGCACGCTGCTGGTCGCGCTGTGGCTGATGGCGGCGGCGAGCTCGGAGGCGACCTTCAATGCCGTCAACTGGGCCTTCGGCTCGTGGCTGGGAAGGCTGGTGCTGTTCGGCTACAGCTGGGCGCTGATGCACCACATGCTGGGCGGCGTCCGGCATCTTATCTGGGACACTGGGGCAGGGCTGGAAAAGCATACGGCCTCGAGGATCGCCTGGGCGACACTGGCCGGCTCGGTCACGCTGACGCTGCTGATCTGGATCGCCGGCTACATGGCGCGGGGAGCCTGATATGAACGGCAAGAACACCGACATGCGCACGCCGCTGGCCAAGGTCCGCGGCCTCGGTTCCGCCCGCGAGGGCACCGGCCATTTCTGGCGCCAGCGGCTGACGGCGATTTCCAATATCCCGCTGGTCCTGTTCTTCGTCGGCTTCCTGATTGCACTCAACGGCGCCAGCTATCTCGAGGTGCGCGCCGCACTTGCCAATCCGTTCGTGGCACTGGTGCTGGCGCTGGTGCTGTTGTCGGTGCTCTACCACATGCGGCTCGGCATGCAGGCGATCATCGAAGACTATGTGCATGGCGAGGGCACCAGGCTGGCGCTGCTCGCCCTCAACACATTCTTTCCCGTAGTCGTCGGCGTCGCCTCGGTCTTCGCCCTGCTTAAACTGGCATTTGGAGGCTGAGTTTTGGCCAAGGACGCGAAGAACGCCAACACGGCTTCCGCCTATAGCTATGTCGATCACAAATTCGACGTCGTAGTCGTCGGCGCCGGCGGCGCCGGCCTGCGCGCCACGCTGGGCATGGCCGAACAGGGCCTGCGCACCGCCTGCATCACCAAAGTGTTCCCGACGCGCTCGCATACGGTGGCGGCGCAGGGCGGCATTGCCGCCTCGCTCGCCAATATGGGGCCAGACAACTGGCAGTGGCATCTCTTCGACACGGTCAAGGGCTCGGATTGGCTGGGCGACACCGACGCTCAGGAATACATGGTGCGCGAAGCGCCGGCGGCGGTCTACGAGCTCGAGCATTACGGCGTTCCCTTCAGCCGCACCGAGGACGGGAAAATCTACCAGCGGCCGTTCGGCGGCATGATGATGAATTTCGGCGAGGGGCCGCCGGTGCAGCGCACCTGCGCCGCCGCCGACCGCACCGGCCACGCCATGCTGCACACGCTCTACGGCCAGTCGCTGAAGCACAATGCGCAGTTCTTCATCGAGTATTTCGCGCTCGACCTCATCATGGAGCCGGACGGCACCTGCACCGGCGTCGTCGCCTGGAACCTCGACGACGGCACCATCCACCGTTTTTCGACCAAAATGGTGGTGCTGGCGACCGGCGGCTATGGTCGCGCCTATTTCTCGGCCACCTCGGCGCATACCTGCACCGGCGATGGCGGCGGCATGGCCGCACGCGCAGGCCTGCCGCTGCAGGATATGGAGTTCGTGCAGTTCCACCCGACCGGCATCTACGGCGCCGGCTGCCTGATCACCGAGGGCGCGCGCGGCGAGGGCGGCTATCTCGTCAATTCCGAAGGCGAGCGCTTCATGGAGCGTTATGCGCCGTCAGCCAAGGATCTGGCTTCGCGCGATGTGGTCTCGCGCTGCATGACGCTCGAGATCCGCGAGGGCCGCGGCGTCGGCCCGAAGAAGGATCACATCTTCCTGCATCTCGACCATCTCGATCCGGCCGTTCTGCACGAGAGGCTTCCCGGTATTTCGGAATCGGCAAAGATCTTTGCCGGCGTCGACCTGACCAAGGAACCGATCCCGGTGCTGCCGACGGTCCACTACAATATGGGCGGCGTGCCGACCAATTACTGGGGCGAGGTGCTCAACCCGACCGCCTTGAACCCGGACCAGGTGTCACCCGGGCTGATGGCGGTCGGCGAGGCCGGCTGCGCCTCGGTGCACGGCGCCAACCGCTTGGGTTCGAATTCGCTGATCGACCTGGTGGTGTTCGGCCGCGCGGCGGCGATCCGGGCCGGCCAGGTGATCGACCGCACATCGGCGATCCCCTCGCCCAACGAGGCCGCCGTCGAAAAAATCATGGACCGCTTCGACCGGCTGCGCCACGCCAACGGCTCGACCCCGACAGCGGTTTTGCGCGAAAAGATGCAGAAGGCGATGCAGGAGGACGCAGCGGTGTTCCGCACCCAGGAATCGCTGGAAAGCGGCTGCAAGCGCATTTCTCAGCTGTGGGGCGAGCTCAAGGACGTAAAAGTGTTCGATCGCTCGATGATCTGGAACTCCGATCTGGTCGAGACGCTGGAGCTGGAAAACCTGATGGCCAACGCCATCACCACCGTCTACGGCGCCGAGGCGCGCAAGGAAAGCCGCGGCGCGCACGCGCGGGAGGACTTTTCGGCCCGCGACGACGCGAACTGGCGCAAGCATACGCTGGCCCGGCTCAACGAAGCCGGCGAGGTGGCGCTCACCTACCGGCCCGTGCACACCGAGACGCTGCTCAAGGAGGCAGACGGCGGCATCAACCCGGCCAAGATCGCGCCAAAGGCCAGGGTGTATTGATCATGGCGCTGGCGGCAGCTGGATATTCCGGCACGCCTCTTCCGGCCAAGCTCGGCCTGAAGGACGGGATGATTGCCGCTTTCGTCGCCTTGCCGCCCGAACTGGACGACCTTGCCGAAGCCGTGGATTTTGCCGAGCTCGACCGGCTGGCTGACTGGTCGGCGATTTCGGGCGTTCATGAGAAATACGATGCCGTGCACGCTTTCACCCGGCAGCGCGTCGAGATCGAGGACCGTCTTGGCGACATCGAAGCGGCGATCAAGCGGGACGGCATGGTCTGGGTGTCGTGGCCGAAAAAGGCTTCGAAAGTGCCGACCGACGTCACCGAGGACGTTGTCCGCGCCGAGGCGCTGAAGCTCGACCTCGTCGACGTCAAGGTCGCCGCCGTGAATGAGATATGGTCCGGGCTGAAGCTCGTCATCCGAAAGGACCTGAGGTAATGGTCGAACTCACGCTTCCGAAAAACTCGAAGATCATGGCCGGAAAAACCTGGCCGAAGCCGGAGGGCGCGACCAATCTGCGCGAGTACCGCATCTACCGCTGGTCGCCGGACGATGACGAGAACCCGCGCATGGATACGTATTTCGTCGACATGGACGATTGCGGGCCGATGGTGCTCGACGCGCTGCTCTGGATCAAGAACAAGATCGACCCGACGCTGACGCTGCGCCGCTCCTGCCGCGAAGGCATTTGCGGCTCCTGCGCCATGAACATCGACGGGTCGAACACGCTGGCCTGCACCAAGGGCTGTGACGACATTTCCGGCGCGATCAAGGTCTATCCGCTGCCGCATATGGCCGTGGTCAAGGACCTGGTGCCCGACCTCACCAATTTCTACGCCCAGCACGCCTCGATCGAGCCGTGGCTGAAGACGGTATCGCCCGAGCCGGCCAAGGAATGGCTGCAGAGCCATGAGGACCGCGAAAAGCTCGACGGGCTCTACGAGTGCATATTATGCGCCTGCTGTTCGACCTCCTGCCCGAGCTACTGGTGGAACGGCGAGCGCTATCTCGGTCCGGCAACGCTGCTGCAGGCCTATCGCTGGCTGATCGATTCCAGGGACGAGGCGACGGGCGAGCGGCTCGACAATCTCGAAGACCCGTTCCGGCTCTATCGCTGCCACACCATCATGAACTGCGCCCAGACCTGCCCCAAGGGGCTCAACCCGGCCAAGGCGATCGCCGAGATCAAGAAGATGATGGTGGAGCGACGGGTATAGGGTTGCGGGCGGTTGCAGCCGAGATCGTCTCGTCCGTCGCGATCCTTCGCGCCTCCCTCTGTCCTGCCGGACATCTCCCCCTCTAGTGGGGAGATCGGCAGTTTCGGCGCGGGGCTTTATTCGGCAACGCTGGAGATTGGCGAAATCGGCTATGTTGCCAATCTCCCCCCTGAAGGGGAGATGTCCGGCAGGACAGAGAGAGGCGCTGTCCCGCCGACTTCAAATGGATACCATCTATGACCGACTCCGACCTTCCCATCCTCTCTCCCATCGAAGCCCGCGTGCTCGGTTGCCTGATCGAGAAGAAGGAGCTGACGCCGGACGTCTATCCACTGACGCTCAATGCAGCACTTGCGGCGGCCAACCAGAAAACGGCGCGCGAGCCGGTGATGTCGGTCGAGCTTGGCGAGGTCAGAAGGGCGCTTGGCCAGCTTGAGCAGAAGGGCCTGGTCAGGCAGGTGTTCGCGTCGCGCGTCGAGCGCTATGAGCATGTCGTGGCACAGCGCTTTTCACTGACCTCGGCGCAGATCGCGCTGCTCGGCCTGTTGCTCCTGCGCGGCCCGCAGACGGGCTATGAATTGCTGGCACGAAGCGAGCGCATGGCGCGGCTGCCGTCGATCGACGAGCTTCGCGGCAACCTCGATCTACTGATCGGCCGCCGGCCACCGCTGGTGCAGCAGATCGATCGCGGCCCCGGCCAGCGCGAGGATCGCTATGTCCATCTGCTCGGCGGGCCGGTCCAGCTGTCGGCCGCCGCCGCAGCGCCCCTGCAATCGTCCTCGCCGGCCTCGGATCTTGAAGAGCGTGTTCGGCTCCTCGAAGAGGAGGTCGCGGTGCTGCGCGCGAAGTTTGACGCGCTGGCCGGCAAAGGCACTAAATAGTCATTCGAATGTCGGCGGGACAGCGCCCCCTCTGTCCTGCCGGACATCTCCCCCACATGGGGGGAGATTGGATGTCACGTCGGCCTTCGCCAATCTCAAACGTTGAAAGATTGCGGGACGGCGAAGCTGCCAATCTCCCCCCTCGTGGGGGAGATGTCCGGCAGGACAGAGGGGGGCGCGACGGATCGCCAGCCTCTGGAAATGCAAAACGCCGGCTCTGGGCCGGCGTTTTCCTGGCAAAGTGGTCTGCTCACCCGAGCCTGGCGTCGAGCGATACTTTGATGGCGCCGAGCGCTTTCGAGACTGGGCATTCGGCCTTGGCCTTCTCGGCCAATTCCTTGAACTTGGCGGCATCGATGCCCGGCACCTTGCCGACCAGCGTGATCGCGCTGCCGGTGATGCCGGTGCCGGGGACCAGCGTTACCACGGCCTTGGCGTCGAGCTCGGCAGCCGGCGTGCCGTTCTCGGCGAGAAAATGCGAAAGCTGCATGGCGTAGCAGCCGGCGTGGGCGGCGGCGATCAGCTCTTCCGGGTTGGTGCCGGATTTGCCGCTTTCGTCCTCGAAACGCATCTTGGCCGAATAGGGCGTGCCCTTTAGCACCCCGCTCTGGGTTTCGAGTGTGCCTTTGCCTTCCTTGAAACTGCCTTTCCAAACGGCGTTGGCGGTGCGGTCCATCAATTCCTCCTTGATTGTCGTGGCTGAGCCCGTGATCGGCATCCAGTCGACTATAGCGCGCGCGGGAGCGAAGGCCACCCGCGCTTTCGTATCGACAGCAGCATGGTCGGGCAAAATCGCTCGGTCAAAAAATTCGCGAAAAAATATGCGTGCAAAAATGTCGACTTCCATCTGTCCCGGCCGTCCTGCGGGCGGCCATGGAATTGGTGGCCGGATGGAGGACCACATGAACAATCTGTTTTCTGCTCACCGGACAAGCACCAGCCACAGGGCCGGTGAACAACAAGCCGACTGGTCGCGCGTGCCGCCTTCCGGCTTCGGCCGGCTGCTTGCGGCGATTGCCATCATCGGCATTGCGGTGTCTTTTCTCGATTATGCAGCGGCCAAAGGCCCGGCCAATGTTTCCGTAGCCTCATCCTACGGTCCAACCCAGGAATGGAGGTAAAGATGAAATACGTTTGCCTGGTCTACGGTGAAGAAAAAGATCTCTACGCAATGACGCCTGCGAGACTGGCCAAGCTCGACGCCGATTCGCTGGCCTATGACAGGTCGGTGGCGCAAAGGGGACGGCTGGTCATAGCGCAGGCGCTGCAATCGGTGAAGACGTCGAAGACCGTGCGCCGGCGCCAGGGCAAGCGGCTGGTCACCGACGGCCCCTTCGCCGAAACCAAGGAGCAGTTGCTCGGCTTCCTGATGATCGAAGCCGGGGATATCGACGAGGCACTGGAGATCGCCGGCGGCATTCCGCTGGCCGAAATCGGCACGATCGAGGTGCGGGCAATCTACAACGTGCCGGGGTCATGAAGGTGTCTCGGCAGTTGGCGGCCAACGGCGCGGGCCGACCGTCGTTTTCTTGGTTGCACGCAACTTTTGCGTGTTGAAGCGAAGCAATACTTCTCCTATCGTCACCCGAGATTGGGGGATCTTGGGGCATGCACATATTGATTGCTGCAATCGGCCTGCTGGGGGCAGCGGCGTTCTGGTGGTACCGGCTGAAGACCATGAACGACGCGGCGCGTGAGGTTGCCGACGTCGTTGGCCGCGTCCAGGGCAATATCCGCCGCAAGAAACTGCGCAAGCAGGCGGCGCTCTCGCCGCTGACGGCGATCGACGATCCGGTCGTGGCCGCCGCGACGCTGATCACCGCGATCATTTCGGAACACGGCCCTGTTCTGCCGCAACGCGAAGCTGCCATTCGATCGGTGATCTCGGAGATTGCCGACAAAAAGCAGACCGATGAAGCGGTGATCTACGCCAAATGGGCGGCATCGCAAATCGACGACGCCACGGTCGTCATCGACAAGCTGGCGCCGTTCCTGCGCGAACGGCTCGACGCGGCCGAAAGGAGCGATCTGCTGCAGATGGTCAGCCGGGCGGCGGAAGCCGACGGGCAAAGCCTGCAGATTTCCGACCAGCGAATGCTGCGGCTGCGCCAGAAATTGGGCTTCGAGGTCAACTGACCGAACGCCAGTAAAACGCGCGCGCTTGCCCCGGCCTAGAGCGGTTCGCCCTTCAACAGTTTCGGCGTGTCGCCGGACAGACCCGACGCCTGGCGGATGAAGAACCCCTTCAGGCGCGGCATGCGTTCGACAAGGCCGAGGCCGACGTCGCGCAAAGTGCGCAGCGGGCCGAAATCGTTGGAAAACATCCGGTTCAGCACATCGGTGGTGATGCCCATCTGCACCGTGTCGAAACGCCGCCATTGCTGGTAGCGCTCGAGCACGTCCAGCGCGCCGATGTCTTGGCCAAGCCGGTCGGCCTCGACCACCACTTCGGCCAGCGCAGCCACGTCCTTGAAGCCGAGATTGAGACCCTGGCCGGCGATCGGGTGGATGCCGTGGGCGGCGTCGCCGGCCAAGGCGATGCGCGGCGCGACGAAGGCGCGCGCAATGATCAGCCCGAGCGGCCAGGCACGCGGCTTGTCGGCGATATGGATTTCGCCGAGTTTCAGGCCAAAGCGGTGCTCGAGCTCATATTCCAAGACCAGGGTGTCGCCACTGACCAGTTTTTCGGCATCCTGCGACCGTTCGACCCAGACGATCGACGAGCGGTTGGTGCCGTCCTTGCCCGGCTTGAGTGGCAGCGTGGCAAACGGGCCTGCGGGAAGGAAATGCTCTTCGGCGCGGCCGTTGTGCGGCCGCTCATGCGCCACCGTGCAGACGATGCCGGACTGGCCATACTCCCATTTCACCGTCTTGATGCCGGCCATGTCGCGCAGCTTCGAGTTGACGCCGTCGGCGGCAACCAGCAGCCGCGCCTTCAGCGTCGCGCCGTCGGCAAGATGCACGGTGGTGCCGGCACCGTTGGTATCGAAGGCGCTGACCGCCACGCCTTCGATGATGCCGATGCCGAGTTGTTCGGCACGCCGGCGCAAGGCGCCGTTCAAATCCTTGTTCGCGACCATATGCGCGAAGGGTTCGCCGGGCGCGACCTCGCCGTCGAAGGTGAGGAACACGGGGCGGACCGGATCGGATGTGCGCGAATCGGTGACGATCATTTCGGTGATCGCCTGCGCCTCCGGCGCGATCTCGTTCCAGACGCCGAGCTGGTCGAGCATGCGGCACGCGGCGGCGGCAATCGCCGAGGCGCGGCCGTCCTTCCGCCAGACGCCGGCCGGTGCGGCATCTACGACGGCGACCGCAAGGCTCGGCCGCGCCTGCTTCAGCGACACGGCGACGGCCAAGCCGACATAACCGGCGCCGGCGACCAGAACGTCGAGCGAATTCTTGCTGTCGACCATGGCAATTCCTTTCGCAGCCTGACTGTCGCCGGGCATTCCGCCCTTGACTGCCCGCTGTTCCTGTCGGAAACCGCCATGGTAATTTTGCGGCGAGGTCAAGATGACGGCAGCCATGGACGAGCTTCTCGGCATTCTCGACCTCGAGCAGCTGGAACACAACCTGTATCGTGGTCGCAGCCCCAAGCTCGACTGGCAGCGCATCTTCGGCGGCCAGACCATCGCCCAGGCGCTGGTCGCCGCGCAGCGAACGGTCGAGCCCGAGCGCCACGTGCATTCGCTGCATGGCTATTTCATGCGGCCGGGCGACACCAAGGTGCCGATCATCTACGAGGTCGACCGCATCCGCGACGGCGGCTCCTTTACTACGCGCCGCGTCGTGGCGATCCAGCACGGCCAGGCGATCTTTTCGCTGGAAGCCTCGTTCCAGCAGGATGAGGTCGGCCTCGAACATCAGGTGCCGATGCCGCAGGACGTGCCGGCGCCCGACACATTGCTGTCGCAGCGCGAATTGCTGGGCAAGTTCGGCGAAGCTGTGCCCGACGGCATCAAGCGCTATTGGGAGCGCGACCGGCCGATCGAGATGAAGCCGGTGATGCTGAAGCATTATACCAGCCGGGAAAAGCTCGAGCCGAAGCAGAACATCTGGATCCGCACCACCGGCCCGGTGCCGGCCGACCGCGCCACGCAGGCGGCCGTGCTCGCTTACCTCTCCGACATGACGCTGCTCGACACCTCGACCTTTGCCCATGGCCGCGCCATTTTCGATCGTGATATCCAGGCGGCGAGCCTCGACCACGCCATGTGGTTCCATCGCAGCCATCCGCTCGACGACTGGATGCTGTACACGCAAGACAGCCCGTCGACGCAAGGATCGCGAGGCTTTACCCGCGGCTCGCTATTTGCCCGCGACGGCACGTTGATCGCCTCGGTTGCGCAAGAAGGACTCATCCGGCTGAAGCGGCCGCCTGCGGAGTAGGCATTTTTCGAAATTTGCCTATTTTTTAATCATATGCACTGCCGCGCCTGTGAACAGGCAGTCGGCAAACCTTCCCGATTTCGTTGTTTAACAACAGCTTAACACCCTGCTTCGGCAATTGGCACGGAGCTTGAATCCTAGCGGGCACTCTCCGGCTCTCATGGGGATCGGCGAAGTCGTGCAAACGCGGGGACCCGCAACAGCAAAGGGTGAAACCTTATGAAGATCGTGATGGCAATCATAAAGCCGTTCAAGCTCGACGAGGTGCGCGAGGCGCTCACCGCAGTCGGCATCCAGGGCCTGACCGTCACCGAAGTAAAAGGCTACGGACGTCAGAAGGGGCACACGGAAATCTATCGCGGGGCGGAATACGCGGTCAGCTTCCTGCCGAAGATCAAGATCGAAGTCGCGGTCGCTGTCGACATGGTCGACAAGGCCGTCGATGCCATCACCGCGGCGGCCAAGACCGGCCAGATCGGCGACGGCAAGATCTTCGTTTTCGGCATCGACCAGGCGGTGCGAATTCGCACCGGCGAAACAGACACCGACGCGCTTTGAGCTGCGGATACGTATTCCAATGGAGAGTTCAATGAATATTCCTTCCACCTTGAAGATAACGGGACGCGCGGCCGTTTTGGGCTCGCTCGCTCTCGCTGCACTGGGCACGGTTGCTGCGTTCGCGCAGGAAGCGGCTCCGGCAGCACCGGCTGCCCCTGCGCCCGCGCTCGACACCGGCAACACCGCCTGGATGCTGACCTCGACGGCGCTGGTGCTGATGATGACCATACCGGGCCTGGCGCTGTTTTATGGCGGCATGGTGCGCAAGAAGAACGTGCTCGCCACGATCATGCAGAGCTTTGCCATCACCTGCCTGGTGACGGTGCTGTGGTTCATGTTCGGCTACTCGCTGGCTTTCTCGGATGGCGGCGGCATGAATGCCTATCTCGGCGGCTTCTCGAAGTTCTTCCACAACGGCATCACCACCTCCTCGCTGTGGCTGCCGGGCGTGGCGAACATTCCTGAGTTCGTCTTCTCGATGTTCCAGATGACCTTCGCCATCATCACGCCGGCGCTGATTGCCGGGGCCTTCGCCGAACGCATGAAGTTCTCGGCGCTGCTCATCTTCATGGGAGCGTGGCTGCTGGTGGTCTATGCCCCGATCGCGCACTGGGTGTGGGGCGGCGGCTTCCTCGGCACAGCCGGCGTTCTCGATTTCGCCGGCGGCACGGTCGTTCACATCAATGCCGGTGTTGCCGGCCTGGTCTGCGCGCTGGTTCTCGGCAAACGTGAAGGCTACGGCACCACCAACATGGCGCCGCACAACCTCGTCTACTCCGTCATCGGCGCTTCACTGCTGTGGGTCGGCTGGTTCGGCTTCAACGCCGGTTCGGAACTGGCTGCCGACGGTCTTGCCGGTGCTGCGATGCTGAACACCCAGGTTGCCGCTGCCGCTGCGGCGCTCGCCTGGATGTTCGCCGAATGGATCGTCGCCAAGAAGCCGAGCATTCTCGGCATCATCTCGGGCGCCGTCGCCGGCCTGGTTGCGGTGACACCGGCTTCCGGCTTCGTCAATCCGACCGGCGCCTTCATCGTCGGCATCGTCGCCGGCGTGCTGTGCTACGTCTCGGCCGTCAAGCTCAAGCACGCGTTCGGCTATGACGACTCGCTCGATGCATTCGGCGTGCACGGCATCGGTGGCATCATCGGCGCATTGCTGACCGGCGTGCTCGCCGATCCGGCGATCAACAGCCTCGGCTCGGGTGCCTCTGTCGGCAAGCAGCTCTACGGTATCGTCTTCACCATCCTGTGGACGGCGATCGCGAGCTTCGTGATCCTCTACATCGTCAAGGCGCTGGTCGGCCTGCGTCCTTCCACCCAGGAAGAGGTCGAAGGGCTCGACATCAGCCAGCACGGCGAAGTGGTGCCGTAAGGTTTATTGGCTGGCACCGGCGTTTTGCCGGTGCCGGGAATATCCCGTCGTGATGCTCCCGAAAGGGCTCACGCTTTGAGGCCCGGAAGATCTCCGGGCCTCTTTTTTGTGTGCAGGCGGCCGTTATGGCTCGATCACAATCGCTTGATCAAGGTGCAACGATGCGGCGATGAGCAAGCCGCATGCCGAATTCTGCGCCAATGTGCAGGCGCTCGGCGGCGCCAACTGACAATCCCGATCAGGCTGCAGCCTGATGTTCGTCACCACGATGCAGATAATGGCGGACACGCGTGCCCGGCATTACCGCCGAGCCGGGCGGCATCCAATGCCTGTCGTGGGGTCGACGCCGTGTTCGGCGAGGAAGTCCGGGATGACATCTTGCGCCCGTTCCGGCGACGCAGATTGCCCATGGTTAATGCGCCCTTAACCTTCCCGCCGCTAGTCTGACAGCCGAATCTGCCGTGTTGCGCGTCCGCGCCCCGGCCGGGCAACGACAGACGAGGAAGAGCATGCGTTCAGGGGCTTCAGCACCGCTTGCGCTCGCCGAT
The DNA here is from genome assembly GCF_042295465.1 of Mesorhizobium sp. ISC25. NCBI lineage: Bacteria > Pseudomonadati > Pseudomonadota > Alphaproteobacteria > Hyphomicrobiales > Phyllobacteriaceae > Mesorhizobium > Mesorhizobium sp. ISC25. The sequence goes on from NZ_CP135441.1 coordinate 4,597,995, forward strand.
ACGGAGCACCGCATCCGGTCGTTCGCGAGGCGCCAGGTCGGGCGGCTGGTTGGTGCCGGGCTGTTTGCTCTGGTTGGCTTCGGCGTCGCCGCCCTTGCCACCTGGAACGTCGCCGATCCGAGCTTTTCGCACGCCACCGACAATATCGTCACCAATGCAATGGGTTATGCGGGCGCCGTCTTTTCCGACATTGCCATGCAGTTCTTCGGACTTGCCGCCGTTGCGGCGCTGGTGCCGGCGGTGATCTGGGGATTTCTGCTGTTTACCGCGCGCGGCGTCGACCGGCTGCCGAAACGGGCGCTGGCCTGGTTCGGGTTTTCGCTGCTTGGCGCCGCAATTGCCGGCTGCGTGGTGCCCCCCAAGACCTGGCCGCTGCCGACCGGCCTCGGCGGCGTGTTCGGCGACATGGTGCTCAACATTCCCGGCCTAGTCATCGGCGGCTATCCGACCGGCCTCGTCGCCAGCGTGCTCGCCGTGCTCCTGGCAGCGCCGGCGCTGTGGGTATTCTTGTATGGCTCGGCGCTGATCTCACGCAAGAACGGCTTCGCCGTCCTCGAACAGCCTGCCGTGCCCGACCCGCAGGACGACCTGCTTTTCGACAATGAAGAGGACGAGGGCGACGAAGGCATATTGGCGCTTGGCGCCATCACCCATTGGTGGCTGTCGTTGCGGGCCTATTTGCGCCGCCGCGCCGCGCGCCGGCGCGAGCGCGACGATTTCGAGCCGGAGATGGAGCCGCGCCCCAGCGCCTGGCGGCGGGCGGCCGAAAGGGTCGAATCGGCCGAGTTCGCCGAGGCGCGGATGAGCCCGGGCGGGCGCGCTCGCGTCGAGCCGGAATTCTTCGCCGCCATGGTCAATGACCGCAGTGCCTCGATCGACCCCGACGATGCCGACGTCTTCGACGATGACGATGACATGGATTTTGCACCGGAGCCCGTGGGCCAACGGCGCAGCGCCCCGACAGCGCAGGTTCAGAATTTCCGATCCGATGCGGCCACGCGCGTCGCAGCGCCGGCACCCCGCCCGGCTCCGGGCGCCCGCGTCCAGCGCGAAGCGCAGACCACACTGATCGGCTCGGAAAGGTTTGAAATGCCGTCGCTGCATTTCCTGTCCGAGCCGAAGAATGTCGTGCGCGATGCCAGCCTGTCCAAGGACGCGCTGGAGCAGAATGCCCGCCTGCTCGAGGGCGTGCTGGAGGATTTCGGCGTCAAGGGCGAGATCATCCATGTGCGTCCCGGCCCGGTCGTCACGCTTTATGAACTGGAGCCGGCGCCCGGCATCAAATCGTCGCGGGTCATCGGCCTTTCCGACGACATCGCCCGCTCGATGAGCGCGATCGCCTGCCGTGTCGCCGTGGTGCCAGGCCGCAACGCCATCGGCATCGAGCTGCCGAACGCCAAACGCGAGACCGTCTATCTCAGGGAGATACTCGCCAGCCGCGATTTCGAAACGACAAAGTCCAAGCTAGCGCTGGCGCTCGGCAAGACCATCAATGGCGAGGCGGTGATCGTCGACATCGCCAAAATGCCGCACGTGCTGGTCGCCGGCACCACCGGCTCGGGCAAGTCCGTCGCCATCAACACCATGATCCTGTCGCTGCTCTACCGGCTGACGCCGCAGGACTGCCGGCTGATCATGATCGATCCAAAGATGCTGGAGCTCTCGGTCTATGACGGCATTCCGCATCTTCTGACGCCGGTGGTCACCGATCCGAAGAAGGCGGTGGTGGCGCTGAAATGGACCGTGCGCGAGATGGAGGATCGCTACCGCAAGATGTCCAAGGTCGGCGTCCGCAATATCGACGGCTTCAATGCGCGCGTGCAGCAGGCCGAGAAAAAAGGCGAAAGGATCTCGCGCACCGTGCAGACCGGCTTCGACCGCCAGACCGGCGAAGCGATCTACGAGACGGAGAACCTCGACCTCGAGCCGATGCCCTACATCGTCGTCATCATCGACGAGATGGCCGATTTGATGATGGTCGCCGGCAAGGACATCGAAGGCGCGGTGCAACGCCTGGCGCAGATGGCGCGCGCCGCCGGCATCCATGTCATCATGGCGACGCAGCGGCCGTCGGTCGACGTCATCACCGGCACCATCAAGGCGAATTTCCCGACCCGTATCTCGTTCCAGGTGACATCGAAGATCGACAGCCGCACCATCCTGGGCGAGCAGGGCGCCGAACAGCTGCTCGGCATGGGCGATATGCTCTACATGGCCGGCGGCGGCCGCATCCAGCGCGTACACGGTCCCTTCGTCTCCGACGACGAGGTGGAGAAGATCGTCGCGCATCTGAAGCTGCAGGGCGTGCCGGAATATCTCGACGCCATCACCGAGGACGACGACAGGGATGACGATGAGCCGACGGGCAAAGGCGGTGGCGGCGGCGACGGCGGCAATTTCGAGGATTCCGACGACCCCTACGACCAGGCGGTCGCGGTGGTGCTGCGCGACGGCAAGGCCTCGACCAGCTACATCCAGCGCCGGCTCGGCATCGGCTACAACCGCGCCGCCTCGATCATTGAGAAGATGGAGAAGGAAGGCATTGTCGGCCCGGCCAATCATGCCGGAAAACGCGAAATCCTGGTGCCCACGGAGGACGACAAGTTCTAGAGCCCATCCGCGCCGGCAACTTTGAACCTCTCGGCGCGTTGCAACGGATGAGCGCCGTGCGGCCTGCCAAACTTAAGCCCAACTGGGGGGGCAGACCAATATAACGAGCAAGCAATCAGATGATGGTGACCGGCATGAAAAACGCAACTTTCGCCCCAAGCAGGGATTTCGCCCCAACCCGCCGGCAGGTGCTCGGCCTCGGTCTGGTCCTGGCCGGTGCGGCGGCCGCCAACCTCGTGCCCGGCTTCCAGTTGCTGGCGTCGGCGCAAGCAGCGGTTCCGGCGACGGCGCAGAAGATCGCCGATCATTTCTCCTCGGTCAAATCGATGAGCGGCGAGTTCGTGCAGTTCGGGCCCAAGGGCGAGCAGACCGGCGGCAAGTTCTTTCTGGAACGGCCGGGCAAGATCCGCTTCAATTATGACGGCGCCTCGAATTTCAGGGTGATTTCCGACGGCAAGTCGGTGGTCATCCTCAACAAGAAGCTGCGGACCTCCGACCTCTACCCGCTGTCGAAGACGCCGCTGAAGCTGCTGCTCGACGACAAGATCGATCTCTCGGGCGGGCGCGTCAGAAGCGTCAAGGAAGAGGACGATCTCACCACCATCCAGCTTGCCGACAAATCGGTGTTCGGCAATTCGAAGATCACCATGATGTTCGATCCGAAATCCTATGAATTGCGGCAGTGGACCATCACCGATGCGCAAGGCAAGGACACAACGGTGATGATCTTCAACACCAAGGAGGGCGTCAGCTTCGCCCCCGACACCTTCGCCATCGACTATACGGCGAACCGCGAGCTGAACACCAAGACGCGGTAACTTTCTACCGCTGCGGGATGGCCTTCCGCGTTGGTGCGGGCGGCTTGTCTTTGCGGTGCGCGGCTGGCAGTAGTTTCCGCGATTGACTTTTCGTCGGAGCCATCCGGCGGATCTTGCGTTGTCCGGAACCCCACATGCCGTTTTCCGTCGCTACCTGGAATATCAACTCCGTCCGGCTGCGTATGCCGATCGTCGAGCGCCTGCTGGTCGAGCAGGCGCCGGACGTGCTCTGCCTGCAGGAAACCAAGGTTCCGGACGAATTGTTTCCGGAGAAGGCGTTCCGCAAGCTCGGCTACGAGCACATCGCCTTCCATGGCCAGAAGGGCTATCACGGTGTTGCGACCATAGCGCGGCGGCCGATCGAGGTGGTCGAAAAGCGCCGCTTCTGCGACATCGACGACAGCCGGCATCTGTCGGTCACCGTCAAGGCCGGCGGCAAGGCGATCCTGCTGCACAATTTCTACGTTCCGGCCGGCGGCGACGAGCCCGACCCGGCCGTCAACGGCAAGTTCAAGCACAAGCTCGATTTCGTTGCCGAGATGAACGCCGTGCGCGCCGAGCATGACGAGGTTTCCGGCTCGATCTTGGTCGGCGACCTCAACATCGCGCCGCTCGAGCACGATGTCTGGTCGCACAAGCAGCTCCTCAACGTCGTCAGCCATACGCCGGTCGAGACGGAAAACTTCGAGGCGATGCGGCTCGCCGGCGACTGGATCGACCTGATGCGGCTCAATGTGCCTTACGAGGAGAAACTCTACACCTGGTGGAGCTATCGCGCCCAGGATTGGCAGGCCTCAAATCGCGGCCGCCGCCTCGACCATATCTGGTCGTCGCCAAACCTGGTGTCGCATTTTGCCGGCTATGAAATCCTGCGGCCGGCGCGCGGCTGGGAACGGCCCTCGGACCATGTGCCGGTGATAGGGCGTTTCAACCTCGATTAGCTTTGTCTCGCCTTAACAACTCAGCGAAACCTGAAGCTATCCGCGATGTAGTCGGGACGGGCGTTCAGCGTGGCGAAAACGTCCTCCAGGTCAGGCACCCCCGCCAATATGCCCGACAGGACCAGCGTCGTCGCGACGCCGACGCCGTTGCCGCCGGCGATGTCGTGCTCGACGCTGTCGCCGACGCAGACCACGCTGTCGCGCTCCGGGTGGCCCGCCAGTGCCAGCGCTGCCTCGAATATCTGCGGATTGGGCTTGCCAATGCGCGCCACGCTGCCGCCGAGGCTCTCATAGAGATCGGCGAGCCGGCCGGCGCCGAAGCGAGGGCCGACGGCAGTCAGCATGATCTTGTCGGGATTGGTGCAGAAGCATGGCACCCGCCGCGCCGCCGCCGGACCAAGAAGCCGGCGGTAATGGTCGAGGTCGTAACGATCGCCCTCGCTGGCGGAAATCAGCACCAGTTCTGCATCGTCGCCGTCCCTGGCCAGGACGAAGGGCAGGCCGTCGACAGCCGAACGGTCATTGTCGCGGCGGATCAGCAGGCATTTTGTCTGCGGGCGCAGGGCTCCGGATGCCGCCATTTGATGGAAGGAGCGCCACGCCACCTCGCCGGAGGAGACAAAGTGATCCCAGCTTCCCGGTTCGAAGCCGAGCTTCAGCAGGCGGCGCTCATTGGGTTGCGCCCGCTTGCCGGAATTCGAGATCAGCACGATGGTCTTGCCGGCGCGCTTGAGCGCCGACAAGGCTTCGACAGCACCTGGATAGGCGCTGGTGCCGTCGTGCAGCACACCAAACTGGTCGAGCAGGAACACCTGATAGCGGTCGATCAGCGCGGCGATGCCATCGAGGTGTTGAATTGCCTTGGTCGTCATAAAAGCCCCGCTGCGCTTGCGCCCATCAGCGCCAGCCGCGCCGTGCCGGCAGCGGCCTCCTCCGAAAGAGCCGGTACGAGAGCGACGCCAAGCTTGCGCTGCCGGATCGCTGTCCAGGCCGGATTGGCCGCACCGCCGCCGACGCTCCTGACCGATGTCAGCCGGGGTGCGCCGAGTTCGGCAAGCCGGCGATAGCCGAGCGCTTCTATCGCCGCAATACCCTCGAACATCGCTTTCAGATAATCGGCGTCGTCGGCGGGCCGCGGCTCGAGGCGGGGCGGCAGCGCCGGATCGGCTATGGGGAAGCGTTCGCCCGGCGCTGGCAGCGGGTAATAATCGAGGCCGGTCTCGGTTGCCGGGTCGATCTTTTTGCTGAGTTCGACAATGCGGGCGACGGGGAAATGCTGGGCCAGAACCTTGCCGCCGGAGTTCGAGGCGCCGCCCGCCAGGTAGGTGTCACCCAGCCTGTGGCTGTAGATGCCGAATTGCGGCGCCGAGATCGGCCGGCCGGAGAGGATCTTGATGGTTAGCGATGAGCCGAGCGCAGTGACGCCGTCGCCCGCGGCACTCGCACCGGTGGCCAGGAACGACGCACAACCGTCGGTGGTGCCGGCGACCACGACCAGGTCACGCGGCAGGCCGAACATTTTCGCGGCGCTGGCGGTGAGCGTGCCCGTGACATCGCCCGGTCGCACGACTCGGGGCAGAAGATCCACACGCATGCCGGTCGCCGCGATCCAGTCCGGCCAGCGCCGGGCCTCGACGTCGTAACCGGTCTTCAGGGCGTTGTTCTCGTCGCTGACATCGAAGCGGCCGGAAAACTGTCCGGCGATCCAGTCGGCCTGGTGCAGCACAGTGGCGACGCCGGGCAGGTGCTGGAAAGACAGCGCCTTGGCGAGACCGGACGTCGCCCCGAGTGCAGCGCTCGTTGCCGGTGCCACGCCGGCTATTGCAGTCAGAAGAGTGTCGTCAGCGACCTTGTCGTTGTACATCAGCGGTTCGGCCAGCGGCCGCCCGGCGCCGTCGACCGGCAGCAGCGTGCCCGACGTACCGTCGACGGCGATCGAGCGCACTGCCGCGCGATCGATGCATTTGAGCAGTTCCGCCAACGTCGCGCCGACCGCCTCCCACCATATGGCGGGGTCGCGGCCGTTCAGCCCAAATCGCTCAAGGGCAATAGCGGACTGCGCGGCAATGGAAAAGTCCGGGCGCATGGCGACGGCGCGCGCGCCGGATGTGCCGATGTCAATGCCGATGGCAAGCGGGCCAGTTGATAGCGGGCTTGACGAACGCGGCATGTCAGCTGCCCCCGGCATTGAGTTTCTGGCGATATTTTTCGGCGTCCCAGTTGATCAGTTCGTTATTCTCCGCCGCTGTCAGATAATTCAGCTTGGCCGCGACATCGACCCGCGCCGTCACGTCGGCGAGGCAGCGCTGCATTGCGTCGGCACCGGCGCCGGCGTCGCCGCGCATCAGCACGCCGAGGCCGGGAAACAGGATCGCCACGGGTGCGGCGCCGCAGCGCTCGATAACGCGCTTCACATCCTCGCCCGGTCTCGCCACGACCGAGCCTTCGCCGAGAAAGATGACGTGGTCGGGGTAGAGGCTGCCACCCGAAGCCATGCGGCAGCTTTCGGGGTCGATCGCCACCGCATGCGCCTCGACGTCGGCCGGCAATCTGTAGTCACTGTCGCCCGCGCGCGCCATCAATGCCGTGGTGTCCGGCTCCGCCATCTGGCGTGGCGGCCGCGCCAAGAGCCGTGTCACGCGCCGCAGCAGCATGTCGGCCTCGGCGACGGTCTCGGCTGCAACGACCAGGCCGTGATTGCCGAGGATCAGGACATCCACGCCTGGCCGCAGGCGCTCAGCGATGCCCTGGGCGAGCGGCAGTCCCGGCCGGCGATAGGGAACATACGCCCATTGGTGGCCGTCAAGCCGCCTGGCGGCCTCGGCCTCGCAGTCGGCCTGCACGGCCAGCGAAATGGTCTCGACGCAGTGGACATGCAGAACGATGCGCTGCGGCATCAGCGCATGCACCGTGGTCTCGATCGACGGGCGCAAGCCGCGTGGATTGAGGGCGCCGATGGCGAAGGCCTGTGGCTGTTCGGCGGCTGGGTCGCGCCGTTCGATGGCGTCGAGCAATGGCGGGATGCTGACCGGCACCATGATGTCCGCGGTGAACGCGTCCTTCAGCCAGGTGCCGGAGGCCTTGATCCAGAGCGTGTCACCGGCTTTCAGCGAGGTGTTGCCGCCGGCGGCCTGGGTCAGATGCGGGTCGCTGCCGATCTCGGCCGAAAGCGACCGCAGCGCTGCCATTTCCTGCGCATCCGCACTGATCGTCATCGAAATTCCTCCACAAACCGGCCGCGTGGCCACGGCTTTGGACGTCCCGTTGCCGGGACAAAGACCCGACGCTGGTATCGCAGATGCGAGTAAGTTACGTCAACAGTGATGTTATCGCGTCAAATCGCACTTGCAATCCGAGGCATGTTGAGTAAGTTGCACCAATTGCCGTGCAAAATGGCAATGCCGTGCAAAATGCTTGGGAGGCAAGCGCATTGGGAGGTAAGGGTTGAGCGACTCCGGCCGCCAGCGTCAGATTGTCGAGCTTTTGCGGGACCGGCCTTTCGCATCGGTGCGCGAGCTGCAGGAGCGGCTTGGCGTGTCGGCGGCGACGGTGCGGCGCGACATCGACAAGATCGACGAGGCCGGAGAAGCGCGCAAGGTCTATGGCGGCATCTCGGCGCTCGATGGCGCTTCGCAAGCCGGCGTCGCCTATGCCAGGCCCTATGACGAGAACCGCGACCTCGCCGTCGAGGCCAAGCGGCAGATCGCCGCTCTCGCCGCCACCATGGTGCGCGACGGCGACGCGGTGATCGTGCATGGCGGTTCAACCTGCTTCCATCTCGGCGTCAAGCTCGCCGACCGCAACATCCGGCTCTACACAAACTCGATGCCGCTTGCGGCCTATCTCAGCGACCACGGCCATTGCAGCCTCACCGTCGCCGGCGGCGAACTGCACCGCGAGCCGGGCATCATCCATTCGCTGACCCAGACGGTGCCGTTCTACGCCTCGAAGTTTTTTCTCGGCGCGCAAGGCATCGGCCAGGAAGGCCTTCTGGAATCGCATCCGCTGCTGGTCCGCTCGATCGTCGAGCTCAGCCTCTGCGCCGACCAGATCGTCGTGCTGGCCGACAGCCGCAAACTCTCGATCCACGCGCGCAACGTGGCGCTGCCGCTGTCGCGGATCGGCACGCTGGTCACCGATGACGGCTTGTCCGACGCCGATGCGCGCATGCTCGAAGATGCCGGCGTCATGGTGCGGATCGCCGCTTCCTCGGGAGGCGCCCAGTGAACATCGCCGTCCTCGATTTCGGCAAGACCAATTCGAAGTTGTTCGTCTTCGGCCAGGACGGACAGATTCTCGACGAGCGCCGCACCCAACCAAGCTGGATCCGCAAACGCGGCTTCAGCGTGCTCGACGAGCCAGCGCTGCACGACTGGGCGGCTCGCGCCATCGATGACGCCGTCGACAGGCATGGCATTGAAGGGCTGATGGTATCCGGCCATGGCTGCACTTTCGCGCTGGTCGATGACGCCGCGCTGACGCATCCGATCCTCGACTACGAGCAGGAACCGCCAGCCGAAATCGCCGCGCAGATCGACCGCCGCATTCCGGATTTTGCCGAGACCTTCTCACCGCGCCTGCCGCTTGGCTTCAACTACGGCCGCCACATGTTGTGGCTGAAGGAGGTGGAGCCTGGGGCTTTCGCCGCAGCGGAATCGATCCTTGGGTACCCCCAATATTGGAGCTGGCGGTTTGGCGGGCGGCCGGTGTCGGAAGTTTCGTATCTCGGCTGCCATTCGCATCTGTGGGCGCCGCGCAAACGCGATTTCAGCTCGCTGGTCGATGCCGAGGGCTGGCGCGGCCAGATGCCGGCCTTCGAGCGTGCCGGCGCGGTGATCGGCGAGCAGCGCTTCGGCCAGGCCGCGAAGCCGGTCGCCATCCATAATGGCGTCCACGACAGCAATGCCGCGCTCCATGCCTACCGCCGGCAGCAGCTCGGGCCGGTGACCGTGGTCTCGACCGGCACCTGGGTGGTCGTGCTCAATCCGGACTGTCCGCTCGATGCACTCGATGGCGAGCGCGACATGCTGGTCAATGTCGATGTCGACGGCGGCCCGGTGCCGACCATCCGCTTCATGGGCGGCCGCGAATTCGCCACGATCAGCGCCGGCTGGCAGGGCGCAATTGCGCCGTCATCGATACAGCGGGTGATCGACGGCGGCATCATGGCGCTGCCGAGCTTCGCGCCCGGCGGCCCGATGCCGCACCGCCGCGGCGAACTGGTCGGGCGTACGCCCAATGCCGAGGAGCGCGCGGCCATGGCGCTGCTCTATGTCGCGCTGATGCTCGATCTGTGTCTCGAGCTGATCCATTCGGACAATACGGTGATCGTCGACGGCGGCCTGAACAATGGCGGGCTGCTTGCCGCGTTGCTGGCGCAGTTGCGGCCCGGGCAGGCCTTCCTGCAGGGCGCAACACTGGAGGGCAGCGCCACCGGTGCCGCCGCACTTGCCTTCGAAAGCGTCGGACGCGAGTTTGCCACCGAGGCGCCGGAGGCGGTGCATGCGGCAAGCTTCAGCGGCCTTGCCGGCTACCGCAACGACTGGCGCGGCCTTGCCGCCGACCGGAGTATGGCCAGCGCAACCTCGGGAGGTGGCCGATGAGCGCCGTCGCCCGGAGCGAGACGGTCCGCCAGCCCGTGCTGGAGATGCGCCACATCTCGAAGACATTCGGTGCGATCCGCGCATTGCACGATGTGTCGCTGACCGTCCATGCCGGCGAGCTGCACGCGCTGATGGGCGAGAACGGTGCCGGCAAGTCGACGCTGATGAAGGTGCTGTCCGGCGCCTACCGGCCGGACCCCGGCGGCGAAATACTGATCGACGGCGCGCCGGCCGCCACCGGCGACCCGATCAAGGCGCGCGCCGCCGGCATTGCGGTCATCTATCAGGAGCTATCGCTGGCGCCAAATCTGTCGGTGGCGCAGAACATTTTTCTCGGCAACGAGCCGCGACGGTTCGGCATCGTCGACCGTGAGCAGTGCAACCGGCGCGCCAGCGAGATCATCGCGCGGCTCGACGTGACTTTTTCAGCGCGCACTCCGGTCGCAAGCCTGTCGCTCGGCGAGCGCCAGCTGGTGGAAATCGCCCGCGCGCTGTCGACCAATGCGCGCATCATCGTCATGGACGAGCCGACGACGTCACTGACCTCGCGTGAGACCGACCGGCTGTTCGAGGTGATCGCGACGCTGAAGTCGCACGGCATCGCCATCATCTACATCAGCCACCGCATGGAAGAGGTCTACCAGCTCGCCGACCGCGTCAGTGTGCTGCGCGACAGCGGCTATGTCGGCACGCTCGACCGCGCCGACCTGAACGCCTCGCGCCTGGTATCGATGATGGTCGGGCGCGATCTGTCGACCTTCTACAAGAAGGATCACCGCCCGCCGGACAGCAAGCGCGCCGTCGCGCTGTCGGTGCGCGGCATGTCGGACGGCAATCTCATAAAGAATTGTTCCTTCGACCTCCACAAGGGCGAGGTGCTGGCACTGGCCGGCCTGGTCGGCTCGGGCCGCACCGAACTGGCACGGCTGATCTTCGGCGCCGACAGGCACACATGGGGCACGCTGGAGCTCGGCGGCAAACCGATATCCATCGGTTCGCCAAGCGAGGCGCTCGATGCCGGCATCGCCTACCTGACCGAGGACCGCAAGCAACTTGGCCTGTTTCTCGACATGTCGATCTCCGACAACATCAGCATGGGTGTGCTGGCAAGGGACGCGAAGGCCGGCGGTCTGCGCGACTTCACGGCTGCCGAAAAGCGCGCCGCCAAGGCGGTGTCAGACCTCTCCATCCGCACCAGCTCGGTGCAGGCCAATGCCGGCTCGCTGTCGGGCGGCAACCAGCAGAAGGTGCTGCTCGCCCGCCTGCTGGAAACAGAGCCGCAGGTCGTCATCCTCGACGAGCCGACCCGCGGCGTCGATGTCGGGGCGAAGTCGGAAATCTATCGGCTGATCGACAATCTGGCCAAGAAAGGCATCGCAATCCTGATGATCTCCAGCGAACTGCCGGAGGTGATCGGCATCGCCGACCGCGTGCTGGTGATGCGCGACGGCACCATTGCCGGCGAGGTGACGGCGTCGGAGGGCGAGCCGCTGCGGCAGGAAGCGATCATGGAACTTGCAACGGGAGCGGCTCAGCGATGACCGACAAGGTGGCCGACACGATGAAAGCGGACGACCGGGCGATCGGCAGAAGTACGAGGTGGCGCACCGCCATCGCCGCACTCGGCATGCTGCCGATCCTGATCCTGCTGGCGGTCGGTTTCCAGTTCATCAATCCGCGCTTTTTCACCCAGACCAATCTGCTGATCGTCATGCAGCAATCGTCGATCAATATCGTGCTGGCCGCCGGCATGACCTTCGTCATCCTGACCGGCGGCATCGACCTGTCCGTCGGCTCGATCCTTGCCGCCTCGGCGATGGTGGCGGTGATGGTGTCGCTGGTGCCCGATTGGGGACTGCTGGGCGTGCCGGCGGCCATTCTCGTCGGCCTCGGTTTCGGCGTCATCAACGGGCTGCTGATCGCCTATATCAGACTGCCGCCCTTCATCGTCACGCTGGGGTCGCTGACCGCCGTGCGCGGCGTCGCCCGCCTGCTTGGCCAGGACACCACGGTGTTCAACGCGGACCTGCCGTTCGACTTCATCGGCAACGGTTCGCTGTTCGGCATTCCCTGGCTGGTCATCATTGCGCTGGCGGTCGTCGTTCTGTCCTGGCTGGTGCTCAAGCGCACCGTGCTCGGCACCTGGATCTACGCCGTCGGCGGTAACGCCGAGGCCGCCAGGCTGACCGGCATCAAGGTGCCGCTGGTGCTGCTCTTCGTCTACGGCGTTTCCGGCCTTCTGGCTGGCCTTGGCGGCGCCATGTCGGCGGCCCGGCTCTATGCCGCCAACGGGCTGCAGCTCGGCCAGTCCTACGAACTCGACGCTATTGCCGCGGTCATCCTCGGCGGCACCAGCTTCGTCGGCGGCGTCGGCTCGATCTGGGGCACGCTGATCGGCGGCCTGATCATCGCCGTGCTGTCCAACGGGCTCATCCTCGCCGGTGTTTCGGACATCTGGCAGTACATCATCAAGGGATTGGTCATCATCGTGGCGGTCGCCCTCGACCGTTACCGGCTCCAGGCAGGAGCAAGAACGTGATGGCCCTTAGTCGCCGGCATCCAACGAGCCGGTTTCATGTGTAACGCACCGTGAGAGGCGCGGGGCATCAGGAGGAAAATAAAACAATGAAGACCATCGCTAAACTGCTCTGCAGCGTTGCCCTTGCGGCCGCCGTCATCGCGCCGGCATCGGCCAAGGATCTGAACAAGGTCGGCATCTCGGTCGGCCTGCTCGGCAACCCGTTCTTCGTCGCCACCATCAAGGGCATCGAGGACGCGGCCAAGAAGATCAACCCGAATGTGCAGGTGACGTCGGTATCGGCCGACTACGACCTCAACAAGCAGGTTTCGCAGGTCGATTCCTTCATCGCCGCCGGCGTCGATGTCATCATGCTCAACGCCGTCGACGCCAAGGCGATCGCGCCGGCAGTGAAGAAGGCGCAGGCGGCCGGCATCGTCGTTGCCGCCTTCGACGTTTCGGCGCCAGGCGCCGACGTCACCGTGATGACCAACAATGTCAAGGCCGGCGAAGAGGCGTGCCAGTATCTGGTCGACCATACCGGCGGCAAGGGCGACTACGTCATCCTCAACGGCCCGGCCTCCTCGTCGATCCTGGAGCGGGTCAAGGGCTGCAAGGACGTGCTGGCAAAACACCCCGACATCAAGATCCTTTCCGACGACCAGAACGCCGAAGGCTCACGTGACGGCGGCCTGAAAGTGTTCCAGTCGCTGCTGACCCGTTTCGATAAGATCGACGCGGTCTTCGCCATCAACGATCCGACGGCGATTGGCGCCCAGCTTGCGGCCAAGCAGCTCAACCGCTCGGAGTTCCTCTTCACCGCGGTCGACGGCGCGCCGGATATCGAGAAGGAACTCGCTTCCGGCACGTCGATGATCAAGGCCTCGGCCTCGCAGGATCCCTATGTGATGGCCGGCCAGTCGCTGACGATGGCGGCTGACCTGCTTGCCGGCAAGAAGCCGGCTGAGCCGACGGTGCTGCTCGACCCGAAGCTGATCACGGCCGACAATTTGAAGGATTACAAGGGCTGGACCGCAGCTCGCTAAGCCTCCCAAGCCTGGTGCGGCCGGGATGACCGGCCGCACCTTTTTTGTCCGAGCATCGGATTGCCAAAACCGCTTTGGCATTGGGTCCGCTGGAATAACGGAGACGATCATGTCGCGCATCGGAATCCATTCATTCGTCTGGTCGGCGAGCTCGGCGCAGGGCGACCTCGAGCGGACGCTGGCCAACACCAGGGAGGCCGGCTTCGACCTGATCGAATTCTCCTATCTCGACCCCGCCAATGTCGACATTGACGGCTTGGCCAAGCGGATCGCCGATTTCGGCCTCGGCGTCGCGATCAGCATTGGACTGCCCGCCGACGGCGATATTTCGAGCGCCGACAAAACGATTGCCGCGCACGGCGTCGAAATCCTGAAACATACGATCGCGCTGACCCGCGATCTCGGCGGCCAGAAGGTTGCCGGCATCCTCAGCACCAGCCACGGCTTGCAAAGCGAGGCGCCGACGCGCGACCAGTGGGACCGCAGCGCCGGCACGCTTGCCGAGGTGGCGGAGACGGCAAAGTCAGCCGGCGTCACCCTCAACCTCGAAATCGTGAATCGCTTCGAAAGCAATCTGCTCAACACCGCCGCGCAAGGCATGGCCTTCATCGCGGACAGCGGATCCGACAACATCTTCCTGCATCTCGACAGCTTCCATATGAACATCGAGGAGGCCGATGTCGGCTTGGCTGTTCGCAACGCCGCAAGGAAGATCGGCTATGTCCATATCGGCGAGAGCAATCGCGGCTTCCTCGGCACCGGCAATATCGATTTTGCCGCGATATTCGATGCGCTGACCGCCATCGGCTACAGCGACGACCTCAGCTTCGAATCCTTCTCCTCGGAAATCGTCGACGAGAACCTGTCGCGGAAAACCGCGATCTGGCGCAATCTGTGGACCGACAATATGGAGCTGGCCAAACATGCGCGCCGCTTCATTGCGCTCGGACTGGAGACGGCGCGGCGCAAGGCCGAGCTTGTTTCCGCAACGCACCGGCCTTGAGCCCTCGCGGTTCCGATCTGGCTAGGCCAGAGGCGCTACATTAGACCGGTTCGTCGTTTCACGGAAACGCAGAACCGGTCTATCTCTCTGTTTTGACGCAATTCCGGACGGAAAACCGTTTCACACTTTTCCTGGAATTGCTCTAGCCGGCAAAACGCGGCCCAAGTTCCTCGATGCGGCGGATCATCGCCTGGAAATCCTCCGAGATGCGCTGGTGCAGGTGAACCGCCAGCTCCGGGTATTCCTCGAGGATGCGGCGGAACATCTTGCGGCTGAGCCGCAGCACTTCCGAATCGATTTCGGCGGAGGCGCTGGTCAGCCGGTTGGTATCGGCGATCAGCGCCAGCTCGCTGAGCATGGTGCCGGGGCCGGCGGTGCCGATCGGAATGCGCTCGCCGTCGTGCTCGCGGTAGAGGACGATGCGGCCGCTGATCACGATATAGGCGCAATCAGCCTCGTCGTCCTCGCGGTAAAGCTTGTGGTCGGCTTGCAACTTGGTGGTTTCGGCGCCGAAGGCGAGCAGACGCAGCTGTTCCTGCGTAAAGCCCTCGAAGAGCCTCACGGTGGACAGGATGCGGATATCGTCATCCAGCGCCATCTAGCTATGTCCCCGAACCGTCAGTCCGACTCCTCCCCTACGAGGCCGATCCACAACCACCTCCAGCCTCAGGACCGTACCCGAAAAGCGCCCCGCCCGGATCGCTTATTTGAATAATGAAATGTTTAAGGAACCAGCTTGTAGCCGCCGCTTTCTGTCACGAGAATTTCCGCGTTGGAAGGATCGCGCTCGATCTTCTGGCGCAGCCGGTAGACATGAGTTTCCAGAGTATGCGTGGTGACGCCGGAATTGTAACCCCAGACTTCCTCCAGCAGCACGTCGCGGGTCACCACCTTCTGGTCGGCGCGGTAGAGATATTTGATGATCGAGGCTTCCTTTTCGGTCAGCCGAACCTTGGCGCCGCGCGGGTCGATCAGAAGCTTCTGGCTGGGCTTGAACGTGTAGGGGCCGACCGAGAAAGTGGCGTCCTCGCTCTGTTCGTGCTGGCGCAGCTGGGCGCGGATGCGGGCCAGCAGCACGGCAAAGCGAAACGGCTTCGTCACATAGTCGTTGGCGCCGGCCTCGAGGCCAAGGATGGTGTCGGAATCGGTGTCATGGCCGGTCAGCATGATGATCGGCGCCTTGTAGCCGCCCTTGCGCAATATCTTTACCGCCTCGCGGCCATCCATGTCGGGCAGGCCGACATCCATGATGAGCAGGTCGATGAGCCCGCCGCGCGCCGTGGCGATGCCTTTGGCGGCGGTCGCTTCCTGCAGGACGTCGAATTCCTCATAAAGCGACAATTGCTCGACAAGGGTGCCGCGCAGGTCGTCATCGTCGTCGACGATCAGAATGGTGCGTGAAGTCATGGATCAATCCGTTGTTTTGAAAAGAGATTTCAGTTGACCGCTGCCTGTTTATGCGGAAGCTGACCGGCACAACAGCCGTTCACAGTGATTTGTTCCGTGGCACGATCATACAAGAAAAAACAAGATCGCAATGCAGTCGGCGCAATTTTGCCGAAAGGGCTCACCGTGCTTACGGTGCGCGCGCGGCCTGGCCAGCCCAGCCAAGGCTTTCTGCAGGCCGGCAAACTCGTGTTTCCATGTGCGCTGGGGCATGGCGGCATCTCGGCCGGCAAGCGCGAGGGCGACGGCGCCACGCCGCTCGCCTCGATGCGGATATTGTCGGGATATTTTCGTGGCGACCGTTTTGCCGGCGGCCGCCGGACGCGGCTGGCGATGACGCCGATCGGCCGCGACCTCGGCTGGTGCGAAGTGCCCGAGGACCGCAACTACAACCGCCCGGTCAAAATCCCCTATGGCGCCAGCCATGAGCGGATGCTGCGCACCGACGACCTCTATGACGCCTGCCTGGTGCTTGACTGGAACATTGTGCCGCGCCGGCGCGGGCGCGGCAGCGCCATCTTCTTCCACCTGGCGCGCGCCGGCTTCACGCCAACGCAAGGCTGCGTCGCGGTAACAGCCCGCACCATGGCGCGGCTGCTGCCGCTGCTCTCGGAGCGGACGGTGGTAAGGGTGGTGAGGTAAGGGAGTAGGGGAATAAGGGAGTAGGGGAATAGGGCAGTAAGGCAGTAAGGCAGTAAGGGGTAAGACAGGCGCGGGCGCGCCGCTTAGCTTTTCCTACTCCCCTACTCCCCTACTCCCCTACTCCCCTACTCCCCTACTCCCCTACTCCTTTGCCACCCTATGTCGAGAAGACCGAGCCGGCCGAGTTCGCGGTCCATGGCGCGTGCGACGTCCTTGCGTTCGCCGCCAATGTCGCGCAGCTGGCGATCGGAGAGGTTCTCGACATTCTCGTGGGGAAGACTGATCGCGATTTTTGCATGCCGAAGCCAGGCAAGCACGGCGCGCAGCCAGGCCGGGCGGAGGGTTACAGGGCGCAAGGTGATGTCAGACATGGTGCAATCCGCTTCTCCGGACATCAAATCCGGTTTGATGTTTCTTCGATGCTCGGATCATGGTGGATTGAAATTTAAACGGGAAACGAGTAGTTTTTTCTACATCTTCAAGTTTTGTTTGAGGATTGGAATGCTCGACCGAACCCTCCTCGTCTGGCACTGATGGCGCGCCTGCTGCCTGGAACCCGTGCGCTGCGGACGCTGGAGGCAGCGGCCCGGCACCTCAATTTCACCCGCGCCGCCGACGAGCTCGGCCTGACGCCGGCAGCGGTCAGCCACCAGATCAAGGAAATCGAGGATCAGCTCGGCATCGTGCTGTTCACACGCACCAGCCGCACGATCCGGCTGACCGAGGCGGGCGCGGTACTGTTCGAAGCTTCGACCGATGCGCTCGACCTGCTTGGCCGGGCCGTCTCACGGGCGCAGAAGACGGCGCGTGGATCGGCGCTGCTGAAGGTCACCCTCGATGCGCAATTCGCGACGAAGTGGCTGATGCGGCGCGTCGACGATTTTCGCAAGCAGCATCCGGCGATCGAGCTGCGTTTCGACATCAGCTACGAGGTGCGCGACTTCGATCGCGACGACGTCGATCTCGGCATCCGTTTCGGCACCGGCAAGTATCCGGGGCTTCGCTCGCACCGGCTGTTTGAAAACGTCATTATTCCCGTCTGCAGTCCGGCCTTGCTGCGGTCAGGGCCGCCGCTCAAGGAACCGCGCGACCTGTTCCATCATACGCTGGCCCATATCGAGTGGTCGCGCCAAGGCGTCACCTGGCCGAATTGGAGCATATGGATGGCGGCGGCGGGCGTCGATGATTTCGACGACAGCCGGACCATCGTGTTCGGCAACTCGACGGATGCCGTCCAGGCCGCGCTCGACGGCAACGCGGTCGCGCTCGCCGATTTCGCCATGGTGGCAAACGACCTGTCCGAAGGTCGGCTGATCCGGCCGTTCGAACTCGGCATCAAGGTCGCGCCGGAATTCGCCTATTTCCTGGTCTATCCCGAAAGTACGGCGAATGATCCGCGCGTCATCGCCTTTCGCGATTGGCTTCTCGAGGAAATCGCCAAGACCCCGACCTGACGGTCAGGCCGCCGCCGCGCCGAACCAGCCGATCACCGCGCCGATGAGAAGCATCACGCCAAGCCAATGGCCGACATCGATGAGCGTCAGATCCCAGCCGAAACCTTCGTAGCGATGGTTGACCGAAAGCGTGGTGGCGACGAACCCCAGCCAGAGAACGAAGCCGAAGATCACCCCGGCAAGCAGGCTCGGTTCGCCGCCGGTCACGGCGCCGATGATCAGCGACATGACCAGCGCCATGACGAGCTCCGCGACAAAGGAGACGACGAAGGGCAGCATCGATTTGCTCATCGTCGCCGGATCAAGCTTGGCGGCCTTCAGCCACGGCTTGCTCAAGCCCATATACCAGGCCGCGCCGAACAGCCACGCCACGACGGCGGCGACGATTACCGCCAGCCAATTGATTGCTGAAAAATCCATGGTTCCCTCCGGTCGATTGCGCGATGGAACGCCTGTTCGGCGATGCCGTCAAGCAAGACGCCAGACGGTGGTGCGCTTGACCTCGGCGTCCTCCAGCGCCCGCGTCACCGCCACTTCGTAGACGGCAAGCGGTTCCAGCCCCGCCTTCGGCAGATAGGAGCGGCCGGGATCGCCGACGAGAATGTCGCCGCCGCGCGCCTTCAGCCGGGCGAACCACGGCATCAGCCTGTCAGCGAAAGTTTTGTCGTAGAAGACGTCGCCGGCCAGCACCACGTCCCAGCCGGCATCAGTATCGATGCAGTCGCCGATGAGGAATTTTATCTCGGCCCCGTTGGCCTCGGCATTGAGGCGGATCGCGGTCGCGCAGAACGGGTCGATGTCGGCGGCGATCACCTCGGCAGCTCCGGCCTTCACTGCGGCAATGGCGACAAGGCCGGAGCCGGAGGCGAAGTCGAGCACGCGCCTGTCGCGCACCGCCGCCGGATTGTCGAGGATGTAGCGGGCAAGGCCTTGGCCGCCGGCCCAGGCAAAAGCCCAGAAGGGCGGCGGCAGGCCGATTTCGGTCAGCTCATCCTCTGTCCGCTGCCACAGGTCATGCGCCTCGTCGGCCAGGTGCAGGCGGATCTCCGGCACATGCGGCGGCGCCGTCAGCGCCGTGTTGTCGAGGATGAATTTCCTGGCGCTGTCCGGCGTCAGCGCCGTCATGGCGCCGGCGTCAGGCCGCCCATGCGGCAAACCTCTTGCCATTCGGCCGGCGTCACCGGCTGCACGGACAGCCGCCCGAGCCGCACCAGCGCCATGTCGGCCAGCTTTGGATTGGCCTTGGCCTGTTCCAGCGTCACCGGCTTCGGCATGTCCTTGAAGGCGCGGATATCGACGCATTCCCAGCGGGGGTCGTCGGTGGTGCTGTCCTGATGGGCCAGAGCGCAGACCTCGGCGATGCCGACTATGTCGAGTCCATCATTGGAATGGTAGAAGAAGCCGAGATCGCCGATCTGCATCGCCTTCATGTTGTTGCGCGCCGCATAATTGCGCACGCCGTCCCACTGCGTGCCGGCCTTGCCCTTGGCCTTCAGCATTTCGAAGGAGAAGACCGAGGGTTCGGATTTGAACAGCCAGTAGTTCATCTCAGTTGTCCCGTTGCCGTTGTCGGTTTGTCACTATCCAGCGTTGGCGCTGCCCCTCACCCTTACCCTCTCCCCGTAAGGACGGGGAGAGGGGTCGCCAGCGCTGGAGCTTCTCCCTTCTCCCCGTTCTTCACGGGGAGAAGGTGCCGGCAGGCGGATGAGGGGCAGCGCGAACGAACGATCATTCACTCACAGGTTTGTTGAAGCTCCAGTTCCACTGCCGGATTTCGACGCTTTCGAACAGCCCTGCCTTGGTATAGGGATCGGCCGCCGATAGGGCTTCTGCCGCAGCCAGATCGGGGGCCTCGACAACGGCGAGAGTGCCGTTCGGCTTGCCGTCTGCGTCGAGGAACGGGCCGGCGAAGGCCAATTTCTTGTCGCCGTTCAGCCCTTCCAGGAAAGCAAGGTGCTTGGGCCGCGTATCGAGCCGCACCTGCAGGCTTCCTGGCTTGTCCTTGCAAATCAACGCAAACAGCATCTTTTCAGCTCCGGTATCGTTCTGGATTACATGTCGGTTTCGGTTTTGAGCGGCCTGGTCATCAACGCCGTCACAGCCTGGTCTATGGTTATGGTGCCGTCCAGTATGGCGGCGACGGCGGCGATGATCGGCGCGTCGATCCGGCGCTCGCCGGCGATGCGGGCGGCGATTGCCGCCGTCGGCACGCCTTCAGCCAGGGGCAAGCCGGCAAGCGGCTTGCCTCGCCCAAGCGCCAGCCCATAAGCGAAATTGCGCGACTGCGCGGACGAGCAGGTGAGCAGCAGGTCGCCAAGGCCGGAAAGCCCCATCAGCGTCTCCGGCTTTGCACCAAAGGCGGCACCGATGCGGCGCAATTCGACGAAGCCGCGCGTCACCATCGCCGCCTGGGCGCTGGCACCGAGCCCGGCGCCGGTGACGGCACCCGCGGCAATGGCAAAGACGTTCTTCAGTGCGCCGCCGATCTCGACGCCGATCAGGTCGTCGCTCGAATAACAGCGCAGGTTTTCAGCCGAGAAACGGGCGGCAAGGTCGGTGGCCAGAGCCTCGTCGCGGGCGGCGACCACGACGGCCGTGGGCAGGCCTTTGGCGACGTCGGTGGCAAAGCTTGGGCCCGACAAAGCGGCGACCGGATTTGCCGGCAGGATTTCCTCGGCAATGGACGACAGCAGCGCGCCGGTGTCGCGCTCGATGCCCTTGGCGCAGAGGACCAGCGGGACGCCTTTCGGCATATGGCTGGATGCGGCCGTCAGCATGGCGCGCAACGATTGCGCCGGCGCCACCGCCAGCACGCAGTCGGCGCCGTCGAGCGCCGCCTCGATGTCGCTCGTCGCCACGATGCCAGGATCGAGTGCGATGCCCGGCAGATAGCGCGGATTTTCGCCACGGTCGAGCGCCGCGACGGTCTCCGGGTCGCGCGCATAGAGGCGGACGAAATGACCGGCGCGCAGCATGGCCAGCGCCAGCGCCGTGCCCCAGGCGCCGCCGCCGAGCACGGCGACGCGCCAGCCGCTTGGCGCCTTGTGCTCGCTGCCGGTCATGCCTTGGCCCCACGCCGGCCCGAGCCGACCATCGGGGCCGAGACGCTGTCCAGCGGCCAGCGTGAGCGCGGCACGAAATCGGCGGCGTTTTCACCTGATATGCCGGCGCGCAGCCGCTCGATGCCGGCCCAGGCGATCATCGCCGCATTGTCGGTGCAGAGGTTAAGCGGTGGCGCGACGAAGCTGAACCCGGCCTGCTCGCACAGGCCCTGCAATGTCGTCTTGATGGTCCGGTTGGCGGCGACGCCGCCGGCGACAACCAGCGCAGGCTCGACCTTGTCCGGGAATTGCTGACGGAACCTGGTCAGCGCCCGCGCAACCCGGTCGCCCAGCGCATCCGCCACCGCCGCCTGGAACGAGGCGCAGATATCGGCAACATCCTGGTCGCTCAGCGGGGCGATCGCCGTTGCCGCCTGGCGCACCGCGGTCTTGAGACCGGAGAAGGAAAAATCGGGCTGCACCGAACCCTTCATCGGGCGCGGAAAGGCAAAACGGGCCGCATCGCCGGTTGCAGCCGCCTTCTCGACATTCGGTCCGCCCGGGTAGGGCAGGCCGAGCATCTTGGCCGTCTTGTCGAAGGCCTCGCCAAGCGCGTCGTCGATCGTCGTTGCCCAGCGCTGGTAGTCGCCGACGCCGCGTACGGCGACGATCTGGGTATGGCCGCCGGAGACCAGCAGCAAGAGGTAGGGAAAGTCGAGCCCGTCGGTCAGCCTGGCGGTCAGTGCGTGGCCTTCGAGATGGTTGATGGCGATCAGCGGTTTTTTGGCTGCCGCGGCAATCGCCTTTGCAGTCATCAGGCCGACGATCAGCCCGCCGACAAGACCGGGACCGGCGGTGGCGGCAATCGCATCGATGTCGGCGAGGTCGACGCCGGAATCGGCCAGCGCTGCCTCGATGATGCCGTCGAGCGCCTCGACATGGGCGCGCGCGGCGATCTCCGGCACGACGCCGCCGAAAGCGGCATGCTCCTCGATCTGGCTGAGCACGATGTTCGACAGGATTTGCGGCGCGCTGCGACCGTCCAGCGCCACCACGCTGGCGGCGGTCTCGTCGCAACTCGTCTCGATGCCCAGAACGCGGATCAATTCGTCGCTGTCCTCGATGATTGTGCAACCGGCCTTTCCCCGATAGGAGAAAGCCGGAAAACGGCCTCGATCTGCCGGGGGTTATCACGGACGGCGCGTCATGCAAACAACCTTGAAAATCGGAACACGCGGCAGCCCGCTGGCGCTGGCGCAGGCGCATGAAACGCAGGCGCGGCTGATGGCCGCGCACGGCATGCCGGGGGAAGCTTTCGAGGTGGTCGTCATCTCGACCAGCGGCGACCGCATCCAGGACCGGCCGCTGTCGGAAGCCGGCGGCAAGGGCCTGTTCACCAAGGAGATCGAGGAGGCGCTGCTGGCGCGCCGCATCGACATCGCCGTGCATTCGTCGAAGGACATGCCGACCCTGTTGCCCGAGGGGCTGGAACTGTCCGCCTTCCTGCCGCGCGAGGACGCGCGCGATGCCTTCATCGGCAAGGCGGCGCGAACGATTGCCGGCCTGCCGCAACGCGCCAAGGTCGGTTCGTCGTCGCTGCGGCGCCAGGCGCTGATCCGGCGGATGCGGCCGGACATCGACGTCGTGATGTTTCGCGGCAATGTGCAGACGCGGCTGCGTAAGCTCGACGAAGGCATCGCCGACGGCACCATCCTCGCCTATGCCGGGCTGAAGCGGCTCGGGCTCGAAGATGTCGTCACCGACCTGATGCCGCTCGAGGTCTTTCCGCCAGCGCCGGGGCAAGGCGCGATCTGCATCGAAAGCCGCATCGGCGACCGCGACGTGGAACAGATGCTGGCGGCGATCCACGACGGGCCGACCGGTGAGGCGCTGGCCTGCGAGCGCGCCTTCCTGGCGGCGCTCGACGGCTCCTGCCGTACACCGATCGCCGGCCATGCGACGATATCGGGCGGGACGATTTCCTTTGCCGGGCTGATCATCTCGCCCGATGGCACGCAGTCGCATGAAGTCAGGCTGCAAGGGCCGGCGCAGGAGGCGGCGCGCATTGGCGCGGAAGCCGCCGCGACCGTTCGGGCCAAAGCCGGCGAAACATTCTTCGACGGCTGGACCTGACATGCTCCGCGTCTTGGTGACGAGGCCTGAACCGGGCGCCTCGCGCACGGCGCGCCGGCTTGCGGATGCCGGCTTTCAGCCGATCCTGCTGCCATTGACCGGAACCGTGGCGCTGCCGGTCGACGCCGGCGCGGTCACCGATGGCGCCGCGGCGGTCGCGGTCACCAGCGCCAATGCGATTCGGCATGCGCCGAAAGAGGTCATCGCGGCGCTCGCCGGCTTGCCCTGCCACGCCGTCGGCAGGAAGACGGCGGAAGCCGCCCGGGCTGCCGGGTTTCTGTCGGTCGGCGAAGGGCCGGGCAATGCCGAGGCGCTGGCCGATGCACTTGCTGGTGGTTTTGCCGGGCAGACGATGGTCTATCTCTGCGGGCGGGTGCGGTTTCCGGACTTCGAGGAGCGGCTGTTGGCGTCAGGCGTTCAGGTTCGCGCCGTCGAGACCTACGACACTTTTGCGCTGGATTATTCCGACGAGGCCGTGCTTGCGCGCCTGTCCACCCGGCCGGTCGAGGCGGTGCTGCTCTATTCGGCCAAGGCGGCCATGGCGATGCAGGCCCTGGCTGGCCGGCCGGTGCTGCGTGACCTTTTTCAGGACACGCGGTTTTTCGCCTTGTCGGGGCGCATTGCCGCGGCCTTGGACCATGTCGCCGGCGAAAGGCTCCGGATTGCGCCTGAGCCCAGCGAGGATGCCTTGCTGGGGCTTTTGCAGGCGTCACGCTGACCGGCACTCGTGGCAGCGCCAACATGGACGATTGCCCTCGAGCCACATTTTGTTCTTGCTTTGTGCCGGCAGCTATGCTAGAAAAGCACTCATGGTGCTGATTCGCCCCAACGACCCGCCGCCGAGGCGGGTTTTTCGTTTCTGGTCCTGCATGGCATCTCCCAAACGCTGCGGCGTTTTGCCAAAACTGAACTCCAAGCCGTGGCGTCATCACGCCGCCCCTTTTCACCGCTTGGTGATGTGCTAGACCCTTCAAACCATCCCGAAGCGAATTTTGCGGAGCCCGAGCATGGTCAAGACGCCGAAGATGCGGCATTCCAAGAGCCGCCGCGAGCCGGTGACCATCGAGCTCGAGCCCGGCGCCGTCTCGCGAGTCGCCGACGAACAAGATGTCGCGACCTCGCAGACCGACGAGGCGCGGGCCGAAGAAGCGGCGAACGCCTCGCAGCCGGAGCCGCCTGAAGAGCCGGTGCATGCCGACCAGACCGATCTCGAGCCATGGGAACATGCCGACGCAGCCGCGCCGGCCGGCACGCGAGAGCCGGCGGATGCCGGCGCCGATTCTACCAGGGAAACGGAAACCCCTTACCCCGCCGGTTCGGATGCGCCGGCCGGGCGCTCCACGGCTTCCGACTACAGTTTCGAAGATGCATCCAGCGGAACCAGGGCCAGCGGACCGGGGACCCCGAGCTCCGGCGAGAACCCAGCCGAGACGAGGGACGACCACTTGGCAGCGCAGCCGAAGCGGAGCGGCATCAACGGCATCGTCGCCGGTATTGTCGGCGGCGTCATCGCGCTCGCCGCGGCCGGCGGGCTGCAATTTGCCGGTCTGCTCGGTGCGCCGGGGTCGGGCCCCGTGTCGCTCGACGCCGTCAATGGTGAGATCGTTTCGCTGAAACGCGAGGTCGCGGACCTCAGACAGGCCGGCGCCAACAATGACGCATCGGCCAAGGTGGACGGGCTGTCATCGGCGCTGGACCAGGTCAGGGCGGACGTCGCGGCGTTGAAATCGACGGTCGAACAAGGCGGCGCCGGCGACAATGCCGGGGTGGCAGCACTTGGCGACAAGGTCAGGCAGATCGAGACGGCGGTCGCGGCCCTCGGCAAGGCCGGCGGCACGGCGCCCGTCGATCTCGGCCCGCTCAACGAAAGGCTGGCCGCGCTCGACGCGCTGGTGAAATCCGCCGGCGACACGGCAAAGGCGCAGGAAGGCCGGCTTGCGGCGCTGGAACAGTCGGTTTCACAGCTCTCGGGCAAGGTCGATGCACAGGCTTCGCAGCCGAAGATCGCGCTGGCCATTGCCGCCTCGGCGCTCAAGGCAGCGCTCGACCGTGGTGCGCCGTTCGCCGCCGAGCTCGAAACCTTTGCCGCGATCTCCCCCGATGCGCCCGAGATCGCGACGCTGCGCGCCTATGCCGAAAAGGGCGTCCCGACGCGGGCCGAGATCGCCGCCGACGAGGACGCCGCCGCCAACGCCATGGTCGCTGCCGCGACGCCCGTCGACCAGAATGCCGGCATCCTGCAAAAGCTGCTGTCGAGCGCCGAATCGCTGGTCAAGGTCAGGCCGATTGGCGCCGTCGAAGGCACCGGCGTCCCGAAAACCGTCGCCCGCATGGAGGTCGCGGTCAACCAGGGGGA
The DNA here is from genome assembly GCF_042295465.1 of Mesorhizobium sp. ISC25. Taxonomy (NCBI): domain Bacteria; kingdom Pseudomonadati; phylum Pseudomonadota; class Alphaproteobacteria; order Hyphomicrobiales; family Phyllobacteriaceae; genus Mesorhizobium; species Mesorhizobium sp. ISC25. Next base: position 4,623,606 of record NZ_CP135441.1, read on the forward strand.
CTACGCCAAGGCGCTCAGCGAATACGAAACCCTGCCTGACGCGGCCAAGGCCGCCGGCGCCGACTTTGCCGGCAAGCTGAAAGCGCGGATGGAGGTGGAGACGCAGATCGATTCGCTCATCGCCGGCGCGATGAAGGCGTGAGGAACCCAATGATCCGCATCCTCGCCTTCCTCGCCGTCGTCTTTGCGCTCGGGCTCGGCTTCGCCTGGCTGGCCGACCGGCCGGGTGAAATGCTCGTCACCTTCAACGGCTATCAATACCAGGTCAGCCTGATGGTCGCGGCGGTGGCGGTCGTTGCCGTGGTTGCCGCGGTGATGATCGTCTGGTGGCTGGTCAAGGCGCTGTGGAACAGCCCCTATACGATCTCGCGCTATTTCCGCGTGCGTCGCCGCGACCGCGGCTATCAGGCGCTGTCGACCGGGATGATCGCGGCTGGTGCCGGTGATGGCGCGCTCGCCCGCAAGAAGACTAAAGAGGCGGCAAAGCTGATTCGTTCCGACCAGGAGCCGCTGATCCAGCTGCTCGACGCGCAGGCCTCGCTGCTCGAAGGCGACCATGAGGGCGCCCGTGAAAAATTCGAGACCATGCTCGACGATCCCGAAATGCGGCTGCTCGGCCTGCGTGGGCTTTATCTCGAGGCCGAGCGGCTCGGCGACCGCAATGCGGCGCGCCACTACGCGGGTCGTGCCGCGGCAGTGGCGCCGCAACTGGCATGGGCGGCCGAATCGACGCTGGAAGACCTGACCGGCCGCGGCGATTGGGACGGTGCGCTGAAACTGGTCGACGCCCAGAAGTCGACCCGGCAGATCGAGCGCGATGCGGCCAACCGACGCCGCGCCGTGCTGCTGACCGCCAAGGCGCAGGCGTTGATCGACAGCGATGCCAATGCCGCCCGGACGGCGGCTCTGGAAGCCAACCGGCTGCGGCCGGATTTCGCGCCGGCGGCGGTCGTCGCGGCAAAATTGCTGTTTCGGCAGAACGACGTGCGCAAGGGCTCGAAAATCCTCGAGGCGGCGTGGAAGGCCGAGCCGCATCCCGAGATCGCCGAGCTCTATACCCATGCCAGGCCGGGCGATGCCGTGCTCGACCGGCTGAACCGGGCAAAGAAGCTGCAGGACCTGAAGAAGAATCATGCCGAGTCCTCGCTTGCCGTGGCGCGCGCCGCGCTCGATGCGCAGGATTTTTCAACCGCCCGTCGGGAGGCGGAAGCCGCCATCCGAATGGATCGCCGCGAAGGCGCCTATCTGCTGCTCGCCGACGTCGAGGAGGCCGAGAGCGGCGACCAGGGCAAGGTGCGGCAGCTGCTGTCGAAGGCGGTGAGGGCGCCGCGCGACCCGGCCTGGGTCGCCGACGGCGTCGTCTCCGAACGCTGGACTCCGGTATCGCCGATCACCGGCAGGCTCGACGCATTCGAATGGCGGGCGCCGATGGAGCGGCTCGGCCAGTTGATCGACAGCCATGAGGATACGCCGGAGGCGCCGGTGCCGGCCATCGCGGCTCCAGCCAAGCCGGTAGAGGAAACAGCCGAGGCGATCGAGCCCACAGCGGTTGCTGCCGAGACGCCGAGCGCGGCGACCGAGGAGAGGCCGGAAAACCGTGCCGGCGAGGATCATGTGACACCGGTCACCGCGGCGGCATTTGCCGCGGTGCCGGACGATGCCGAAGCCGTCGAGCCGGCGCAGGAATTGACGCGGCTGCCTGACGACCCCGGCGTCGATCCCGACGACGCGGCGGATAAATCGGCGCGCCGGTTTCGTTTGTTCTGATCAGGGTCGAGCGGACCCGGGCTTATTGGGAATGATTTGATGTTCGAACGCGTTCTGTCGTTTCTAAGGGATCTACCGTCCGGTGGTGGCGACAGCCCCAGCGCCGACGATCCGCGCATTGCGGCGTCCGCCCTGCTTTTCCATGTGATGAACGCCGACGGGGTGCGCCAGGATACCGAATGGGAGCGGTTCAAGAAGGTGCTGGCGGAAAGCTACTCGATCAGCGGCGACGAACTCGACGCGTTGGCGGCTGCCGGCGAGCGGGCCGACAATGAGGCGATCGACCTCTACGCCTTCACCAGCGTGCTCAAGCGCCATCTCGACGCCGAGGCGCGAAAGGCCTTCATCGGCCTGATGTGGGAGATCGTTTATGCCGATGGCGAGCTGCACGAACTCGAGGACAATACCGTCTGGCGGGTCGCCGAGCTGATCGGCGTCGAACGTCGCGATCGTGTCGAGGCGCGCCTCAAGGCGGCCGCCGCGGCTCCTGGTGCTGCCGGAACGTCGAGCGACGAATAGACAGGATCCCGCCTTCCAATGCCGCCCAAGCCAAGCCCGAGACCAAAGATCCTGATCGTGCTGCATCAGGAGCATTCGAGCCCGGGACGGGTCGGCCATATGCTTATCGAGGAAGGCTTCGATCTCGATATCCGCCGCCCGCCGCTCGGCGAGGCTTTGCCGCAGACGCTGGATGGCCATGCCGGCGCCGTGGTGTTCGGCGGGCCGATGAGCGCCAATGACGGCGACGAGTTCGTCCGTCGCGAGACCGACTGGCTCAAAATTCCGCTCAACGAAAACCGGCCGCTGCTTGGCATCTGCCTCGGCGCGCAAATGTTGGTCAAGCATCTTGGCGGCAGGGTCGAGGGCCATGGCGAGGGCCTGGTCGAGATCGGCTGGTATCCGCTGAAGGCGACCGAAGCGGGCAGCAGGCTGATGCATTGGCCGGAGATGGTCTATCAGTTCCATCGCGAGGGCTTTTCGCTGCCGAAGGACGCGACACTTTTGGCGACGGCCGAAACCTATCCCAACCAGGCCTTCCGCTATGGCGACAATGCCTGGGGCATCCAGTTCCATGGCGAATTGACCCGGGCGATGATGCAGCGGTGGGTGGTGCGCGGCGCGCACCGCTTCGAACTGCCCGGCGCCCAGCCCGGCCGCGACCATCTCGGCGGCCGGCTGATCTGGGACATGCACCTCAAGCGCTGGCTCGGCGAGTTCCTGCCGATGATATTTGGTAAGCCGGCGCTGCGGTAATCAGTTTCGCCCCCTGAGATGACGCACCTTGCGCAGCTGCGGGAACAGCACCGCCCATAGACCGGCGACAGCGACCGCCCCGACGCCGCCGACCACCACGGCCGGAACCGTGCCGATCAACGCGGCCATGGTGCCGGCGCGGAATTCGCCGAGCTCATTGGAGGCGCCGACAAACACCTGGTTGACGGCGTTGACGCGGCCGCGAACGTCGTCCGGCGTCCACAGCTGGATCAGCGTCTCGCGGATATAGACGCTGAACATGTCGGTGGCGCCGAGCAAGGCGAGGGCTGCGATCGACAGCCAGGTGATGGTCGAGAGGCCGAACAGAACTGTGAACGCGCCGAACAGCGCGACGAAGCCGAGCATGACAAGGCCGGCATGGTTGCGGATCGGGTGTCCGGCCAGCCATATGGCGACGCAGATGGCCCCGACGCCGGGCGCCGAGCGCAACAGGCCGAGCCCCCACGGGCCGAGTTCGAGGATATCGCGCGCGTAGACCGGCAGCAGCGCCGAGGCGCCGGACAGGAGCACCGCAAACAGATCGAGCGAAATCGCGCCGAGCACGATCTTTTCGCTCCAGATGTAGCCGAAGCCGGCGAACAGGGTCTGCACCGTCGGCCTGTCGGTCCGGCTGCGCTGGGCGGGCTTCGGGATAGTGAAGATCAGCACGGCGGCGATGAGCATCAGCACGGCCGCCGTGGTGTAGGCGGCTTCGGCCGAAAGCCCGTAGAGCAGGCCGCCGGCCACTGGCCCGACGATGGTCGCCGTCTGCCAGGCGGACGAGTTCCAGGCGATGGCGTTGGCGAAATCCTCCGGCGGCACCAGATTGGCGAACAATGATGACGAGGCTGGCCCGAAGAAGGCGCGCGCGATGCCGAATATGGCGAGCACGATGAAGACCGGCATCGGCCCGGAGAGGCCGCGCAGCGTCAACAGCAGCAGGGCCAAGGCGCAGCCCGCCTCGACCAGCACCGCCAGCGCCATGATCAGGCGGCGTCCAAAACGGTCGGCAACGTCGCCGGTGACCAGCACCAGCAGCAGCGAAGGCAGGAACTGGACGATGCCGACAAGGCCGAGGTCGAACGGGTCGCGGGTGAGATCGTAGATCTGCCAGCCGACGGCGACCGACACGATCTGGGTGGAGAATGTCGAGAGGAAGCGCGCCGCCCAGTAGCTTAGGAACGGCCGGTGGCGAAAGGCGGCATAGCGCTGGTCGGACGGTACTTGGGATTCTGTGGTCATGGATTAGGCCCCGTGGCGGCGATGTCGGCCGGCGGGGCACTTCCACGATGGGCGCTGGTCCGGCCAAAAAAAGCCTTTAGCGCAGTTCGGCCGGAGGCGCGCGCAAAAATCCGGCCTGGATCAACAATTTCGTTCTGGCGAAGGGAGGCAGGCTGGTCGAAGGCGGTGTTCCATCGCCCTGCCAATCTTGGGCGTTTGCGCTGCCCCTCACCCTTACCCTCTCCCCGTGAAGGACGGGGAGAGGGGGTCGCCAGCGTCGCGGCCAAGCCCCTTCTCCCCGTTCTTTACGGGGAGAAGTGCCCGGCAGGGCGATGAGGGGCAGCGCCACGATGGCAATTGGTGCTGCTACGGGATGCAGAGGCCGCCGTTTGCAGGCCGATCAAATACCAACGAAGCCTAAGCCGTCGCCTTGGCCTTCCTGCCCCTGCCCTTGACGGGCGCCGGCGGGGCGGCCTTGCGGCCGAGGCCGATCGCCTTGGCGAGCTGCGAACGCGAGGCCGCGTAGTTAGGAGCGACCATCGGATAGTCGGACGGCAGGCCCCATTTGGCGCGATAGGCGTCGGGCGTCAGCCCGAAATGGACGCCGATATGGCGCTTCAAGGATTTGAACTTCTTGCCGTCCTCGAGACAGATGATGTAGTCCGGCGCCACCGATTTCTTGGGATTGACGGCAGGCGTCAGCGGCGCGGCGACCGGCACTGCCGGTTGCCCCAGCCCGCCTATGGAGGCGCTGACGCTGGCGATGAGATCCCCGAGGCCGGAAGCCGGCAAGCGGTTCTTCTCGACATATGCGGACACGATATGGGCGGTCAGCTCGAGCAGGTCGATGTCTTTGCGAGCGTTGTTGCTGTCGTCGATCAATCTATTTCTCCGTCCGTGGGGGTCGCAGAAATTCCTAGTCGGCAAATCTGCGCAATGCAATGACGCCGCACCACGTCACACATTATTTTGAATAATAATACTAACGGCAGCGCGGGATTAACAACCCTGAGCCGGTGCTCGATAATATCAGACAATCAGCAATATCAGATAATCAGGGATTTGTCGCGCCATAGTCGAAATCCGCCCTCGAAGGCGCGTGTGTTGTCGCCGCGTCTGCAATCGGCGGGCAAGCCGGTGAGTTCATCGACATTGCCGCCGCCGATGACCACGTAATCCGGCTGCATGGCGGCGCGAAGCCGGTCGACGACGTCGAAGACGTGTTTGCGCCATTTCTTCTTGCCGCGCTTTTGCAGGCCGCGTTCGCCGACATAGTCTTCGAAACTGCCGCGCTTCTTGTAGGGAAGATGGGCAAGCTCCATCGGCTGGGCGACGTTATCAACAATCATCGCGGCCCCCAGGCCGGTGCCGAGGCCGAGGAACATCATGCGGCCGCCTTCATAACTGCCGACGGCCTGCATCAGCGCATCGTTGACGACTTTCACCGGCTTGCCGAACTCAGCGGCGAAATCGCAGCCGACCCAGCCCTTGCCGAGATTGGCGGGTTCGGTCAAAGGCCGGTTGTGGTGCACCGGACCCGGATAGCCCATCGAGACGACATCGTATTGCAGCCCTTCGGCCAGCGTCTTCACCGCCGCGACCATTTGCTGCGGCGTCAGCTCCGGTCCGGAACCGGTCTTGCGCTCGTCGCCGCCGGCGCTGGTGCGGATCTTGACGTGCGAGCCGCCGATATCGATCGCAAGCACGATCTTTTCTTCGTCCGATGCCGGTTGCTTCACCGCCTTGGCCACCGCTTTCGCCTCCCAGAAATCATTTTGTTGGATTGATCCAGCCGTTCGGCGGCCCGAATCCAGCCATGGCTTCGGCCGGCCCCCACGTCTTTGGCGCGTAGACAGGGGGCGGCGTGGTGTCGCCGAGCACCGGACCGACGATGCGCCAGGCGAGCTCGCTGGCGTCCTGGCGGGTGAACAGCTGGCCGTTGCCGTTCATGGCGTCGCCGATCAACCGCTCGTAAGGCGGCATGTCGCCCTTCGAGTCGTCCAGCGCGGTGAGCTCGACCTGCTCGCCGACCATGTCGTCGCCGGGCGCCTTGCGCCGGGCTCCGATCGAGATCGCCACCTGCGGGTCGATGCGGAAGCGCACGTGATTGCAGTCGCCGGGTGTGATTGGATCGAAGACGTCGAGCGGCGGCCGTTTCAGCCGCACGATGACCTCGGTGGCGTGCACCGGCAGGGATTTGCCGGCGCGGATGAAGAACGGCACATCCTGCCAGCGCCAGGTATCGACGAAAAAGCGCACCGCCGCGAAGGTCTCGACCGGCGAGTTCGGCGCCACGCCCGGCTCGTTGAGATAGCCGTCGAACTGGCCGCGCACGACATCGTCCCTGGTCAGCGTCCGGATCGCCCGCAGCACCTGCACCTTCTCGTCGATCAGATCGTCGGCCGAGCGGCCGACCGGCGGCTCCATGGCGAGCAGCAAGAGGATGTTGAGCAGGTGGTTTTCGATGACGTCGCGGATGCAGCCGACCTCGTCATAGAAGCGGCCGCGGCCCTCGACGCCGAAATCCTCGGCCATGGTGATCTGCACGCTCTCGACGTAATTGCGGTTCCAGATCGGCTCGAGGAAGGAATTGGCGAAGCGAAAATAGAGCAGGTTCTGGATCGCCTCCTTGCCGAGATAATGGTCGATGCGGAAGATCGACTTCTCGTCGAAGACCAGATGCAGCACCCGGTTCAGCCAGCGCGCCGATTGCAGATCGTGACCGAATGGCTTTTCCACCATCAGGCGCGCGCCCTGGGCGGCGCCCGACTGCTCCAGCCCCTGGACGACCACCTCGAACATCGCCGGCGGCACCGCCAGATAGTGCAGCGGCCGCTCAGCGCTGCCGAGTGCGGTCTTCAGCTTCTCGAAGGTCGCAGGCGCCCGATAGTCGCCGCTGACATAGCGCAGCAGCGATGCAAGCTTGGCGAAGATCTTCTCGTCGATGCTGCCCAAGGCGTTGACGATGCCGTCGCGGGCGCGCGCCTGCAGCTTGGCGAGGTCCCAGGGATCGAAGGCGACGCCGATCACCGGCTCGCTCAGCGTCCCCTTGGCCACCATGGCGTAAAGGGCGGGGAAGATCTTCTTGTGGGCGAGATCGCCGGTGGCGCCGAAAAGCACCAGCGTGTCCGATCGTTCCTGGCTCATGGGCGTGCCTCCCTGTCGCACGTCACGAGCCGGCCTTGGGTTTTTCGACATGGCCGCCAAAGGCATAGCGCATGGCGGACAGAAGCTTGTCGGCAAATTCGGATTCGCCTTGCGAGGAGAACCTGTCGAACAGCGCCGACGACAGAACCGGCGCCGGAACGCCGGTGTCGATCGCCGCCTTCAGCGTCCAGCGGCCTTCGCCGGAATCCGAAACGCGCCCGCCGAACTGCGTCAACGACGAATCGGCCTTCAGCACGCCGGCCGTCAAATCGAGCAGCCACGAGCCGATGACGCTGCCGTGCCGCCAGACCTCGGCCACCTCAGCGATGTCGATGTCGAACTGGTAATATTGCGGGTTTTCCAGCGGGCTGGTTTCGGCGTCGGCGGTGCGCTGCCGCTTGCCGGCATTCGCCGACTTCAGGATGTTCATGCCCTCGGCATAGGCGGCCATGACGCCGTATTCGATGCCGTTATGGACCATCTTGACGAAATGGCCGGCGCCGCTCGGCCCGCAGTGGAGATAGCCGAAGGGAGCGGTTCCGGCATCCTTGGCAGGGGCAGGCGAAGCGGCGTCGGCGCCCGGCGCCAGCGTCGCGAAGACCGGATCGAGATGCTGGACCGCGCTGTCGGGGCCGCCGATCATCAGGCAATAGCCGCGCTCGAGGCCCCAGACGCCGCCGCTGGTGCCGACATCGACATAGCTCAAGCCTTTCAAGGCCAGGCGCGCGGCGTGGTCGACGGCCTCGTGGTAATAGGAATTGCCGCCGTCGATGATGATGTCGCCCGGCTCCATCAAGGCGGCCACCTGGTCGACGATCCGGCCGGTGATCGCCGCCGGCAGCATCAGCCAGGCGCTGCGCGGCTTCGCCAGCTTGCCGACGAACTCCTCCATCGAGGCGGCTCCGACCGCGCCGGCGCTCACAAGCGCCGCGACGCTCGCCGGGTTGATATCGTAGACGACGCATTCGTGGCCATCACGCAGCAGGCGCCGAACCATGTTGGCGCCCATCCGGCCCAGTCCCATCATTCCTATCTGCATGGTCTCGTCCTGCCTTACTTGAGGGATCGATGATCTAGTGGCGCTGTTATTGAAGCATGATCTTTTCCGAAAACCGGTCTCCACTTTGCGGGATCATGCTCTCTCCGGTATCGCCGATGCCGACAGAAAAGTCAGCATTCTCCCAATGGCCGGCATCGGACCAGAAGAATGTGAAGACAATGCTATTGCCCGGAGCGGCGTCGGCAACCGGTAACTCCGCGAGATGGATGCCGAAAAGATTCGCGGTGGTCTCGGCGTCATGGATGGTTGCCCAATTGTCGCTGCTCCAATGAACCACCGCCCGGGCCAGAAGTTCGATGCGCAACGCCTTGCCTGCCGGGATGGTACGGATCTTGTGGTTGAAGCGCCATGCCCTGAGGCGCGACACCGTCCTGCCCTCGACATAGCGCTTGACGCCTTGCGGCGGCATGTCGAACACGGCGCCGTCGCGCAGCGAACGCAGCAGCTTGATGTGCTCGGAATGCGCCCAGACCAGCGGCTTGGCGCTGCCGGAGGGCCCGCCATGCCGCAATTCGCGCTCCGGCATGTCGGGACCGTCCCAGACCTGCTCCGGCAGCAGGCCGCCCGGCCCGGCAGAGTTCTCGAACGTGCCGAGCAGGCTTGCCGCTTTGTCCTTGCGCCCCGCCGCCAGCTCGTAATGGGCGCGCTCGCCGACCAGCAGCGGCCAGGCCCGGCCCTGGCCGGTTCCATCGAACGGTGCGCCGTCGGCATGCTCGCCATAGCCGTCGCCATTGTAGCGGTACCAGAGCGGGCCCTGCGGCAGTTCGCAGCGCAATTGCGCGTCGATGACCTTGACCATGTCGAGGATGCGCGGATCGTCGGCTGCCCTCAAGCCGAAGCGGACCAGTGCCAGTGCATCCGGGCTGACGATTGCCTCGGCGGGGCGGTTCGCATCGCCGGGCGGACGGTTCTTGATCGGTACAAAGCCGTCCTTCGGCGATGCCGCGCCGGCCGTCTCGGGCGGGGCGATGCGGACATAGTAGCCTTCGACGCCGGCTTCGTCGCATGCGGTGGTGCCGGCGACGTAGGTCCAGCGCTCGATCTGATCGTTCCAGATATCGGCGGTTTCGCGCAGATAGTTTGCCGGCTCTGTTTTGCCGGCGGCATCGAAGATGTCCGCAGCCGCAAGCAGCGCCGCGATCTCGACCGCAAGTGTGAACGGGCTGTAGCCGGCGTCTTCTTCCCAGCGGTCCTCGCCGGTGACCGGGCCGTTGCGCACAACATAGGCGGCAGCGCGCTCGATCATCGGCATGAAGGAGGAGAGTGCGGCAGGCGGCAAATGGCCGGCACGGCGCAGCGCGTCGGCGAGCAGCAGCGGGAAGGCGCATTCGTCCATCTGAATGCCCGGCCAATAGGCCGACCCGTCGAGCCAGGCGTTCTGCGGCCAATGGCCGTCCGGCTGCTGGATCGAGCGCAGATAGCCAAGGATGCGCAAGGTTTCCGCCGGGTCGCCGGCGGCGAGGAAGCCGCCGGCGGTTTCGACCAGATCGCGCGGCCAGACCAGGTGATAGCCGCCGAGGTCGTCGTCGCCCTTGTTGAAGCCCCACGGGATCGACAGGCTGGCAACGGCTGCTCCGGTAGACGAGTGGTGCGTCGCCAGCACAGCCGTGCTGAGGCGGTAGCTGTTGAGGCCGGACGCCGCGTGCCGGTCCAGCGGCAGCAATCTGGCCTGCCATTTGCGCCATTTGTCGATGTAGGATCTGGCTGCGGGCTCAAAACCTTGGTTCAGGCTGGCGAAAGCAGTCTCCGCCGCCTGTTGCGGCGTCGTGCCGAAGCCCAGTGCCAGCAATATTTTTGGGTTCGCGGCCGAAAAGCCGATCTCGCCGATCAGCGCGACATTGCCGTCCTCGGCCCTGCGGCAGGCCGGATCGAGCCGGCCGCCTTGACGAAGCTGCTGCCAGCCGTCGGAGACGCCGACATAGCCGGCCGCGCACGCCTTCCACGGCAGCGACGAGGCGAGCGCCAGGCAGGTGCCGCGTCCCGATGCAAACAGGACAGGCTGTCCTTCATGGTCGTCGATCCAGGCGGTGTTGCCCATGCCGGCGTTGACGAGGTGCGGTGCCAGCAGCGCGTAGACGCGGTAGTCGGCGGCCGCGCCTTTGAGCGGCGTGAACATAATCTCCTGCAGCAAGACGGGACGTTCCGGATCCGTCAGGATGCGCTTTTCGATCCTGTAGGTTCCATCGCTTGCGGTGTTGACCAGCCGGTAGGCAGGCACCCCGTCCTCCAGGGGTTCGATACTGTGTTCGGCGTCGCGTTTTTCTTCCGAGAAATAGCCGTCGGGTCCGGTAACGATCAGCCCCAGATCGCGGGTGCAGGCGCTATCGAGGCGCGGGTAGTAGATCTCGTTGAGGATACCGTGGCTGATGGTGAACCAGATCGGGCAGGCCGGCGAGAGCGCGGTGCCGACGCCGCTCTTGGCGCTCGACGTCCAGCGCGCCGGAATGCCGGGTGCACCCGGGGCAAGGTTCGCTGCCATTCGATCGGTCTCCAGCGCCATCCCTAGACCAGGAGTCGAACCGGTTTCAATGATTGCACCGCAAGTTGATCGCTGGCCATGGATTGCTGTTGACAGCTTGTCGCCTATCTGCATTTGTCTGATAATAGATAAAAAACAGCATTATGAGCATATCAGCCATTAGCCGCCAGCCAGCCATTAGCCACTAGTAAGACAGCAACTCACGGGAGGAGTATGACATGAAGAAAATATTCGTTTTGGGCGCCCTTGCGGCGATGCTTGCCGCAGGCACCGCGCTTGCCGACACCAGCGGCAAGAAGATCGCCTTCTCCAACAATTACGCCGGCAATTCGTGGCGGCAGGCGATGCTCGACAGCTACGGCATCGTCACCAAGAAGGCAGTCGCCGACAAGGTGGTCGGCGCCGCCGACGTCTTCACGACGGCCGACAAGGAAGTGCCGACCCAGGCAGCCCAAGTGCAGAACCTGATCCTGCAGGGCTATGACGCGATCGTCATCAACGCGGCGTCTCCGGATGCCCTCAACGGCGCCATCAAGCAGGCCTGCGACGCCGGCATTGTCGTCGTCTCCTTCGACGGCATCGTCACCGAACCCTGCGCCTACCGCGTCGTCGTCGACTTCAAGGACATGGGCAAGCAGGAAGTCGAGCAGATGGCCAAGTTCCAGCCCAAGGGCGGCAACCTCCTGGAAATCCGCGGCCTCGCCGGTACCTCGATCGACGATGCCATCCATGCCGGCATCCTCGAAGGCGTCGCCGCCCATCCCGAGTTCAAGATCGTCGGCTCGGTGACCGGCGACTGGGACCAGACAACGGCACAGAAGGCCGTCGCGACGATCCTGCCGTCGCTGCCGGATGTCGTCGGTGTCGTCGACCAGGGCGGTGACGGCTACGGCGCGGCGCAGGCTTTCGCCGCCGCCGGCAAGCCGCGCCCGACCATCATCATGGGCAATCGCCAGGACGAGTTGCAGTGGTGGAAGGAGCAGAAGGAAAAGGACGGTTACCAGACCTGGTCGGCATCGATCGCACCGGGCGTATCGACGCTTGGCTTCTGGGTGGCGCAGCAGGTGCTCGACGGCCGCACCGACGTGCCGCACGACCTGCTGGTGCCCTATCTTGCCTTCACACAGGATGATTTCGAGGCCGCGTTGCCGAAGATTCCGAAGGGCGGCGTCGCCAGCCACGAATACACGCAGGAAGACGCCGTCGCGGCGATCAAGGCCAACATCAAGTGAGCATGACACTATTGTTGCGGCCACGGATAACCGGGTATCGTTGAGGGATGCCCGAGGCCAGTGCAGACATCATCAGGCCTGACGGCGCCGAAAAACATTTCGGCGCCGTCAGTTTGGACATCATAAGACTGGACGGAGCCGAAAAATATTTCGGCGCCGTCAGGGCGCTCGCCGGTGTCGATTTCAGTGTTCGTGCCGGAGAATGCGTCGGTCTCGTCGGCCATAACGGCGCCGGAAAATCGACACTCATGCATATGGTGGCGGGCACGCTTGCCCCCGACAGCGGGCAGATCGCGGTCCGCGGCGGCGTCGAGGCAAGTTATTCGGTACCGCGCGCGCAGCAGCTCGGCATACGCTGCGTGTTCCAGGAACTGTCGCTCTGCCCCAATCTCAGCGTCGCCGAAAACACGCGGATCAACCACGCGTCGCTTAATGGCTTCGGCTGGCGGCGCAAGGCGACCGATCTGATCGCCGCCAAGCTCGACGAGATCTTCCCCGGCCACAGCATCTCGGCATCCGACATCGTCGGCGATCTTTCCATCACCAGCCGGCAGATGGTGGAGGTGGCGCGCGCCTTCACGGTCACGCAGGAGCCGCTCGAACTGGTCATCCTCGACGAGCCGACCTCCTCGCTCGATGCGCATACCGCCGGCCAGCTGCTGGCGTTCGTGCGCCGTTTCATCGCCGCCGGCAAGAGCTGCATCCTGATCTCGCATGTGCTGGGCGAAGTGCTCGGAAACGCCGACCGCATCGTCGTGATGCGCGACGGCAAAGTGGTCGCCGCCGGGCAGGCCGATCAATTCGACCGCGACAGGCTGGTGACGGCGATGGGCGGAGCGGAGGCGCGCGAGAAGGCCGCCGCAGAGATTGCGAGCGGCAAGCCGGGGCCCGGCCCGCTGCGGGTCCGGGCGCGTCCGGCGCGACAGCAAGACGGCAACGAGCTTGTCGCCCGTGCCGGTGAGATCATCGGGCTTGCCGGGCTTGCCGGGCATGGGCAGACCGATCTTTTGCTGGCGATCTTTGCCGCGGCTTCCCGCGCCAGGACCGGCATCGAGGTCACCGCGCCGGTGGCGCTGGTTGCCGGCGACCGCCAGTCGGACGGCATTTTTCCGCAATGGTCGATCGCCGAGAACATCGGCATCCGTTCGCTGGCGCGATTGCGCAACGGCCTCTTGATCTCGCCGCAGCGCGAAGCCGAGCTCGCCGAGCTGTGGCAGCGGAAAATCGGCATCCGTACGCCCGATATGAACAACAACATCTTCTCGCTGTCCGGCGGCAACCAGCAGAAGGCGCTGTTCGCGCGGGCGCTCGGCTCCGACGCCGAGATCGTGCTGATGGACGACCCGATGCGCGGCGTCGATATCGGCACCAAGCTCGAAGTCTACGACCTCGTGCGCGAAGAGGCTCGCCATGGCCGCACTTTCCTCTGGTACACCACCGAAACCGAAGAGCTCGACAATTGCGACCACATCTATGTGTTCAAGAACGGCCGGATCGTCGCCAACCTTCGCCGCGACGAACTGACGGAGGAAAAGATCATCCAGTCCTCGTTCGGCGACGCGGCCTGAGATGACAGCGGTATCTGTCGAGAATGGGCTAAAATCTTCGGCTCGCGCCACGAGGCGGGCGCGCATGCTGCGCAGCCTGCTGCCTGCACTGTCGCTGGCGCTGGTGCTCATCGCCATCGCCTGGCTCAACCCGCGCGCCATCAGCTACTTCGGTTTCAGTCTGATGCTCAATCTGGCGATCCCGATCGCTCTGGCGACGATCGCGCAGATGTTCGTCATCGCAGGCAACGAGCTCGATCTGTCGATCGGCACCTTTGTCGGCTTCGTCGGCTGCGTGACGGCGACGTGGCTGAAGGACGCGCCGTTGCTCGGCGTCGTGATCCTGCTCGGGTCGATCGGCGTCTACGCGCTGCTCGGCGCGCTGATCCATCTGCGCAACCTGCCCTCTATCGTGGTGACGCTCGGCATGAGTTTCGTCTGGCAGGGCCTGGCCATCCTGATCCTGCCGAAGCCCGGCGGCAAGGCGCCGGACTGGCTGCTGGCGCTGATGGCCTTCAAGCCACCCTTCATTCCGTTCCCGATAATCGCGGCATTGCTGATCGCAGCCGTCGTCCACTTTGGCCTGATGCGCACCTCCTATGGCGTCATCCTGCGCGGATCGGGCGGCAATTCAGCCGCACTCAAGCGCGCCGGCTGGTCGCTGCTCCGCACCAAGATCGCGCTGTTTGCGCTGACCGGCCTGTTCGGCGTTTTGTCCGGCATGGCGCTGATCGGCATCACCACCTCGGCCGACGCCAATATCGGCAATGGCTACACCCTGCTTTCGATCGCCGGCGTCATCCTCGGCGGCGGCGAATTCGTCGGCGGCCGGGTGTCGCCGATCGGCGCCGTCATCGGCGCGCTGACGCTGGCGCTGGCCGCCTCGCCACTGCTGACGTTCATGCACATTCCGCCCGACTGGCAGGTCGCCGCCAACGGCGCCATCCTGATCATCGTGCTGGCGGCGCGGGTGCTGATCAGCCGCAGGGAGAGGTGAGCATGGCCTCGCTGCGGACACTGCTCGCCAGACCCTGGATCTGGTCGTTCTTCGGAGCGCTGCTGGTGTGGCTGGCGACGATCGCCTTCACCGGCGGCTATGGCGGCGGCGGCATGATCACGGCGGCGCTGTCGCTTGCCGTCTTCACCGTCATCGTCGGCGTCGGGCAGATGTTCGTCATCACGCTCGGGCCGGGCAATGTCGACCTGTCGCTGCCGGCCAATATCGGCCTTGCCAGTGCCGTCGCCATGAAGGTGATGGACGGCGATGATGCGATGATCGCGGTCGGCCTGCTGGCCGCGCTTGCCTGTGGCATGGCGATCGGCGCCGTCAACTACCTCCTGATATGGGCGCTGCGCATTCCGCCGATCATCGCGACGCTGTCGGCCAGCTTCGTCATCCAGTCGGTCGATATCAGCTATGGGCGCGGCCTGCAGATCAAGCCGCCGCCGGGCTTCGCCGATTTCACCAACTGGCAGGTATTCGGCATCCCGGTGCTGGCGATCCTGACCGTGCTGTTCACCATCGGCGCCGGCATCGTTTTGCAGCGCATGATCTACGGACGCTCGGTGCTGGCGATCGGCCAGAACATCCGCGCCGCCTGGCTGGCCGGTGTCAATGTCGGCCGCACCCGCTTCCTCACCTACACGCTGTCGGGCGCGCTCGGCGGCCTCGACGGCGCACTGCTCGCCGGCTATTTCCGCGGCGCCAATGTCGATATCGGCAATGAGTATCTGCTGGCGTCGATCGCGGTCGTCGTCATCGGCGGCACGTCGGTGGCGGGCGGCAAGGCCAATGTACCGGGGGTCTGGGGCGCGGCGCTGTTCCTGGTGCTGCTGTTGACCATGCTCAACACGTTCGGCGTCAGCGTCGGCGTCCGCCTGGTGCTGACAGGGCTGATCATCGTCGGCGTCATCACGGCGGCGGGCGGGCAGAAGGCGCTGCGCTGATATCCGGATGATGCCGGCCTACGGCCTTCAACGTGGCGTAATCAATCTTTCGATTTGATCTTCTGCCACTCCAAATAGCGTTCTCGAGAGGTTTCCCAGAAAAGAAGGTTGTCGAGAACGAAACTGTCTTCCCCCGGCACTTCCATTCTGATGCGCTGGACTTCTTCGCCAGCACGCAGGCGCCGAATGATTTCGACGCCACGTAGCCCGCGTTCTCGAAGGGCTTTTCCCCAAAAACTGTTGCTGAGCGGATTGCGGAATTTCAATTCAAATCGGCCAGTTCCAGAGGAAACCAATCGAGAGAACTCTTCCAGTCTTTCGACGGTCGTGGAGACCGCCCATTTGATCGCTGCCGCTCTCACATAAAGATCGAGGTCCAGCAGGCAGTTCGCCAAGCCCCTGGCAATCGGCTCATCGAAGTAGCCGGAAGTTGCCATGTAATTCACGAAGGCACGTTGGCAATCGGAAAGCGGGTCGCTCGCAAGCTCCGTCGCCGGAACCCTCAGGCCTTCAACCGCTTCGCCCACTTCACCGAGGTAATAGGCCGCGCGGAGCCGATCGCTGGATTTCTCGGACTGCATAAGACGGATGAGAAATTCCAGATCAACTCCTCGCCTCCATCTTTCTAGAAGCTCCTGCCCGGCCCTGTAGCTCAAAGCGTGGTCATTGTCGCCGTATTTGGCGTCGTCCATCAGAACGATAGTGGGCTTGTCCGATATTTCTTGTGTCATTCTGCTTAACGTCTGCCGACGTTCGAACATCCAGTTTGTCTTCTCATCAAGACTCTCTACACCCTAGGCGGCGGCGTCAATCGGTATCCGCCTCCAGATGCCGACTGAGCATCGGCCGCAACCCGCGCGCAATGATTGTCCCAGAGGTGGATCGGGTTTCCATTCGCGGCGCGGCCTAGTAAACCCATCCGCGGTCAAACCATCGGCTCTTTGGAGGATTCCGCTTGTCCAGTTCCGTCAGCATCGGCAACAACAACGGCGTCGCGGTCGTAACCATCGACAATCCGCCGGTCAACGCGCTGAGCTTCCATGTGCGCGAGCTGCTGATGCAGGCGCTTGTCTCGCTGCGCGACGAGCCTTCGGTGGCGGCAATCGCCATCACCTGCGCTGGCCGGACCTTCGTGGCCGGCGCCGACATCACCGAGTTCGGCAAGCCGGTGCGGCAACCGGACCTGCGCGCCCTGGTCGCCATGCTGGAAACCATCGCCAAGCCGACGGTCGCCGCCATTCACGGCACCGCGCTCGGCGGCGGCCTGGAGCTGGCGCTTGGTTGCCATTTCCGCGTAGCCGATACCGGCGCCAAGCTCGGCCTGCCGGAAGTCAAGCTCGGCCTGCTGCCGGGCGGTGGCGGCACGGTCCGCCTGCCGCGTCTCGTCGGTCCGCTGAAGGCGCTCAGCATGATCGTTTCGGGAACGCCGATCGTTGCGGCCGAGGCGCTCGCCGACGGCCTGGTGGATGCCGTCTTCGATGGCGACCTGATCGCGCAAGCGGTGAGTATTGCGGCCGACATGGTCGCCAAAGGCGGTCCGTTTACGCCGGTGCGCGACCGCAATGATCGCCTCGACCAGGCCAACTTGCCGGCTTTCGACAAGCAGGCGGCAGCGCTTTCCAAAAAAGCACGCGGTCTCGAGGCGCCGATCGCCTGTGCGCAGTCGGTCCGCAACGCCCTCACGCTGCCCTTCGACGAAGCGCTGGCGGCGGAGCGTGACCTGTTCGTCAAGCTTGTCGCCGGTGACCAATCACGCGCGCAGCGGCATTTGTTCTTCGCTGAACGCCAGGCGGCAAAGATTGCCGGCAAGGACGTCGTCAGGCGCAAGATCGCCCGGGTCGGCGTCATCGGCGCCGGCACGATGGGCGGCGGCATCGCCATGGCGTTCGCCAATGGCGGTCTTCCCGTAACCTTGCTGGAAACAACGCAGGAAGCATTGCAACGCGGACTGACGACGATCGACAAGAATTATGCCGTTTCCGCTATGCGCGGCTCGCTGAGCGAAGACGCTAAGCGCCAGCGGCTTGCCCTGTTCAAGGGTTCCACCGACTATGCCGATCTTACCGATTGCGACCTGATCGTCGAGGCCGTGTTCGAGGAGATGGCGGTCAAGAAGGAGGTATTCGGCAGGCTGGATGCCGTAGCCAAACCGGGCGCGATCCTCGCCACCAACACCTCCTATCTCGACGTCAACGAAATCGCCGCTTCGACCTCGCGGCCGCAAGATCTCCTCGGCATGCATTTCTTTTCGCCGGCTAACGTCATGAAGCTTTTGGAAATCGTCCGCGCCGACAAGACTTCGCCCGACGTGCTGGCAACCATCGCCGACCTGGCCCGGCGGATCGGCAAGGTGCCGGTCGTCGTCGGCGTCTGCCACGGCTTCGTCGGCAACCGCATGCTGGCGGCGCGGGGTTCGGAACTGGAGCCTCTTCTGCTCGAGGGCGCAACGCCGCGCCAGGTCGACCAAGCGTTCACCGATTTCGGCTGGCCGATGGGGCCGTTCCAGATGGTCGACCTCGCCGGCCTCGACATAGGCTGGCGCAACCGCAAGGCGCGCGGCCAGACGGCTGACATCGCAGACACGCTCTGCGAGCAGGGGCATTTCGGCCAGAAGACCGGCAGCGGCTTCTACCGCTATGAAGACAGTTCACGCACGCCGCTGCTCAATCCCGAGGTCGAGGCGCTGATCCGCGACAAGGCTGCCGGGAACGGCATCGCGCCGCGCACCATCGGCACTAAGGAGATCATCGAACGCACGCTCTATCCGATGATCAACGAGGGGGCGAAAATCCTCGAGGAGGGAATCGCCGCCCGTGCCTCCGATATCGATGTCGTCTGGGTCAACGGCTACGGCTTCCCGGTCGGCAAGGGCGGACCGATGTTCTGGGCAAGCCTCGAAGGCGTGGACAAGATCATCCGGCGGCTGGATCACTGGCACCAGCAGACCGGCAAGGACGTCTTTCGGGTGGCACCTCTGCTCAGGCAGATGGCCGAAACCGGTTCCTGGGACGGCGCTGCCGGCTGAACTTGGACTACCGAATCCGCGCGTCCATGATCTCGACGAAACGTGCGAACAGGCCGGCCTGCGATTTGATCTTGAGCTTGCGGTAAATGTTGCGGCGATGGACTTTTACGGTTCCCGGCACGATGCGCATCGCCCTGGCAATCGATTCCGTGGAATGGCCCTGAAGCACCAGATCGACGACATGCTGTTCGCGCGGCGTGAGCGAAAGGCTCTTCCAGATGTGAGCACGTTCGAACTCGCTGACCGGAGCAATCGTTTCGTCCTGCTTCGTCTCTGCCGGTTTGTCGGCCGGAAGATCATGCCAGCGCAGCCTGATGAGGTTGATCACCGCAGGCGCCATGTCGCGCAGCAACCTCGCATCGGCGGTTCCGAAAGGTCCCGAAGCGCGCAATCGCATCAGCGAGACCACCAGCGCGTCCTTTCCCGGCAGCGGCACGAAAAAGCCGACCTCCTCCGCAAGCCTGGTCTGGCTGTAATAGGAGCGGTAATATTCGCTGGCATAGAAGCGATCCGGCGCCAATTCGCGCATGCGCCAAAAGCCTTCCTTGCGCTCGACTGCCGCATGGTGGAACGGGTCGAGCAGATAAGGCCCTTCCTGATAGAGCGCGACGAAGACGTGGCTTTCGGCCGGCGAGAATGTCTCGAACAGCAGCGGCGGGCGTAAGGCGCCGCGATAGCCGAAGATCACGCAATGATCGAAGCTGACATGCTGCCGGAGCCAGGCGACCATTGCCTTGCCGAAAAGCTCGCCGCTCGTCTCCCGCGTCGCAGCGATGAGCGCAGCGAGCCGGCTGTATTCATCGCTGCGCGAAACGCCCAATTCATACCCCTCCAGACGAGAAAATAGACGAAATATACCACCTGGGAGGTATATACTAGCCGCCATTGGCTCTGATAGCGTTTCGAGATCAACTAGCCGCTGGAGCCCGCAGCTTTGACCGCAGTGCCCGACATCGAGTTTCGCGGGGTCACCAAACGCTACGACAGCGTGATCGCGGTCAGCGGCATCGATCTTGCCATCCCGCCGTCTGCCTTTGTCGCCTTGCTCGGGCCGTCCGGCTGCGGCAAGACAACCTGTTTGCGCATGATCGGTGGCTTCGAACAGCCAAGCGAAGGTGCGGTATTCATCCGTGGCCACGACATGGCCGGCACGCCGCCCTATCGGCGGCCGGTCAACATGGTGTTCCAGCAATATGCGTTGTTTCCGCATCTGGATGTGGAGGACAACGTCGCCTATGGCCTCCGCCAGGCACGGCCGCGCCTGTCGTCGCGGGAGATCAGCCGGAAGACAGGCGAGGCGCTCGCCATGGTGCGGCTTGCCGGATATGGGCGCCGCAAGATCCATGAGCTTTCCGGCGGCCAGCAGCAGCGTGTCGCCCTGGCGCGGGCGCTGGTCAACAAGCCGGCGGTGCTGCTGCTCGACGAGCCCCTGGCGGCGCTCGACAAGAAGCTGCGCACCGACATGCAGATAGAGCTGCAGAACCTGCAGCGCGAGATCGGCATCACCTTCGTCCTGGTCACCCACGATCAGGAAGAGGCACTGTCGATGAGCGATTTCGTCTGCGTCATGAATGGCGGGCGCATCGTCCAGCTTGGGCAGCCGAGCGAAATCTATGACGAACCCGCCGACCTCTTCGTCGCCGACTTCGTCGGCAAGACCAATCTCTTGAGCGGCAAGGTCGTCGGGCTCTCGGGCAAGCTCGTCGAGGTGGCGCTTGCCGACGGCACTGTCATTGCAGCGCGCAAGCGGACTCCGCTAGCTCAGGGTGAAGCCGTTTCGGTCAGCCTGCGTCCTGAATCGCTAAGCCTCGGCGCGCCCGGAAGCGGCCGGCTGGACGGCCTTGTCCGCAACCGGATCTTTCTCGGTTCGACCGCGGAATATGCAATCGAGGTCCAGGGTATCGGGACACTGCTCGCAAAGGCCGATCATCTGGTCGGCGGTGGAAATCTCTTCAAGCCGGGTGAACCCGTCGCCGTCGGCTTTGCAGCCGGAACGCCGCTGGCGTTTCCGGAGAATAACGGGACCAACCAGAGGGAAAACAAAAATGTCGAAATCGTATCGTGACGGACTGCCGATAAGCCCTGAAAAATTCGTCGACCAGTTGATGCGCCTCAAGCGCGGTTCCATCGGCCGCCGCGAGTTCCTTGGCCTCACCGGGCTTGGTCTCGCTGCCGCGGTAATGGCCCGTGAACTCGGCATCATGCCGTCGCCAGCCTTCGCCCAGGAGGGGCTTGGCGACCGCATGTCGATTGCCACCTGGCCCAATTATCACGACCCGGCGACGTTCGAGAATTTCAAGGCCGAGACCGGTGTTGCCATCGAGGTCAACGTGTTCGGGTCAAACGAGGAGATGCTGGCCAAGCTGCAGGCCGGCGCCTCTGGCTGGAGCCTTTTCGTTCCGACCAACTACACGATCTCGACTTACAAGAAGCTTGGCATCATCGAAGCGCTGGATATGGCCAAGCTTGCCAATTATGACGGCTCGCAAGAAGACCCGCGTTTCACTGGGGAAGGCACCATCGACGGCGTGACCTACGCTGTGCCGAAGAATTGGGGCACCACCGGCTTTGCCGTCAACACCAAGAAACTGACCAAGCCGATGACGAGCTGGAAGGAATTCTGGGACACGGCCATGGCGGAGGGCGACGGCCGGACCATGGTTCATGATTACCAGCTGACAACGATCGGCAACGCGCTGAAATATTTCGGCTTCTCGTTCAACTCGCTGAAGCCGGACGAACTCGCCAAGGCGGAGGAATTGCTGCTGAAGGTCAAGCCGCATCTGTTCGCGGTCTCCAGCGACTACCAGCCGTCGATGCGTGCCGGCGACGCCTGGATGACGATGTGCTGGACCAATGACGGGGCGCAGCTCCACCGCGACATCCCCGAAATCGCCTATGTGCTTGGCAAGGAAGGCGGCGAGATCTGGACCGACTTCTACGCAATCCCCAAGGATGCGCCGAACAAGCCTGCCGGTTATGCCTTGCTCAACTATTTGATGAACCCGAAAGTCGCGGTCAAGGAGCACCTGGCCAACGGCGCGCCTTCCACCGATGCGCGGGTCAATGCGCTGCTGCCCAAGGAGGTGCTGGACAATCCGATCCTCTATCCGGCGGCGGAACTGCTGAAGCCACTCGAATTCGGTGCAGCCGCGACCTTAACCGATCCGGGCCGGGCCGAATTGATGGCACGCTTCAAGTCGGCTTGAACCGGGCGGGCCACAGGCTCGATGCAGGCAACTCCCCCGGCGGACAGATGTCCGCCGGCACCGGGTCGGTTTTTTCAATGCGCAGCAATGTCCTTCGTCACAATCTCCTGACCGCCCTGCTGCTCGGTCCAGCGATCGCGTGGCTGTTGGTGTTTCTAGTTTTGCCGTTCGTCGCGATCGCCGTTTTCAGCGTCGGCGATCGGGCGCCGGAAGGCGGCTATCAGGCCGCTTTCACCTTGGCGCAGTATGCCAATCTTCCGGCGCGAGCGACCGCCTTCTGGAACACCATGGTGCTGGCGCCGGCGGGCGCACTGGCCTGTCTTCTCGTTGCCTATCCGGTCGCCTATTACCTCGCTTTGCGCGCACAGGAACGGTGGCGGCTGATCCTGCTGGCGCTTGTCGTCATCCCGTTCTGGACCAGCCTGCTGATGCGAACCTATGCCTGGATGTATGTGCTTGGCGGGCGCGGCGTCCCAGCTCTGCTGGCCTATGTCGGGATGGAGGACGTGCGGCTGATCAACACGCCGGGAGCGGTTCTGCTCGGCATCGTCTATGGTTATCTGCCGCTGATGATCCTGCCGATCTATGTCAGCCTCGAGCGGCTCGATCGCCGGCTGCTGGAGGCCTCCGCCGATCTCGGCGCGACGCCGATCTCGACATTCCTCGGCGTGACGCTGCGGCTGTCGCTGCCAGGTGTGATGACCGGCTTCTCGCTGGTCATGATCCTGTTGCTCGGCGAATATCTGATCCCGACGCTACTCGGCGGCGGCAAGGTCTTCTTCATCGGCAACGCGCTGGTGGATCTGTTCCTGCAATCGCGCAACTGGCCATTCGGATCGGCGATCGCCATCACGCTTGTAGCGGTTTCCGTGGTCGTGCTGCTTGCCGCGAACCGCATTTCGACCCGGCTTTCGGGTGCCCGCCGGGTGGACCTGATCTGATGCGTGCATTCGTCGTTGCGGTCTTCGCCTTTCTCTACCTGCCGATCGCGCTGGTGGTGCTGTTCTCGTTCAACGCCGGCCACCACGCCAGCGAGTTCACCGGCTTCTCGGTGCAGTGGTACGGCAAGGCACTGGCAAACCCTTTCCTGGTCGAAGCGCTGAAGAACAGCCTGTTCATCGCCACGACCAGCGCCTTGCTGGCGGCACTCTGCGGCACGGCGGCGGCGCTTGGCCTGGCGCGTGTTGGCGCCCGAACACGAGCCGTCTTCGATGCCCTCCTGGGGGCTGCGATCGTCGTTCCGGGCGTGGTCATCGGCATCTCGACACTGGTCGCGCTGGTCCAGCTGTTTGGGCTCGTCAACCCGTTTGTCGCTTCGCTGTGGCCGAACGACCAGCCACCGCGCCTGGCGCTTGGCTATGGCTCGATCATCGCCGCGCACGGGCTGTTTTCGATGGCGCTGGTGGCGATGATTGTCGGCACGCGCCTCGGCAGCCTCGACCGCAACCTGGTCGAGGCCTCGAGCGACCTTTATGCCACCCCGCTGACGACGTTCCGCAGCATCGTGTTGCCGCAGATCATGCCGGCGGTGATCGCCGGCTTCCTGCTCGCCTTCACATTCTCCTTCGACGATTTCATCGTCGCTTTCTTCGTCGCCGGCGCACAGACGACATTGCCGATCTATGTCTTTGCCTCGATCCGGCGCGGGGTCACGCCGGAGATCAATGCCATCGCGACGATCGTGCTTGTCGCCTCCGTTCTGCTCGTGGTGCTTGCCCAATGGCAACTGCGGCAACGAAAACCATCACACTGAAAGATAAAAAACATGATTCTGAGAGATCGCATCGCCGTGGTGACGGGTGCCGGGTCGGGGATCGGGCGTGCCGGCGCGATGATGATGGCCAGGGAAGGCGCGCTGGTGGTGATCGCCGACAGGGACCAGGCGGCGGGGGAAGCAACCGCTTCCGACATTCGTGCGGCCGGCGGTCGGGCCGAGGCCGTCGCCACCGATGTCGGCGACGACGCGGCGGTCGAGCAGCTCATTGCAGGAACGCTGAGCCGGCATCGGCGGATCGACATCCTGCACAATCATGCCGGGATCCAGGTCGGCGGCGCGCTGACCGAAGTCGGCGCCGACGGCATGGACGCCTCCTGGCGGATCAATGTGCGGGCGCAGTTCCTCGCGGCCAGGCTGGTCATGCCGTCGATGATCGCGCAAGGCGGCGGGGTGATCCTGAATACCGCCTCGAATTCGGGTGTGTTCTACGACCGCGAAATGATCGCCTACGCAACGTCAAAACATGCAGTGGTGGCGATGACACGGCAGATGTCGCTCGACTATGCCAAACACAATGTCCGCATCAACGCGCTCTGCCCTGGCTGGGTCGATACGCCCTTCAACGAGCCGTTCATCACGCAGATGGGCGGGCGGGCGGCGATCGAGAACTATGTCCGCACCAAGATTCCCATGCAGCGCTGGGCCAGCGCGGAGGAAATCGCCGAAGCGATCCTGTTCCTCGTCTCCGACCGCTCGTCCTTCATGACCGGCCAGGCGCTGGTGATCGACGGCGGCGAAAGCATCGGCTGATCCGCCGCTCCCCGCATGTAGGAGCGGAAGATATGCTCTTGGCCTAACGGCCGGCGGCGAGATGTGCTTTCGTCTCAAGGAGAATGCGGCCAACATGGCTGGGCCGCGAGCAGAAATCGTCAGCGCAAAAGGGAAGGCTGCATAATGGCCGAGGCCTATATCTGCGACTACATCCGCACGCCGATCGGACGCTTTGGTGGGTCGTTGTCGGCGGTCCGTGCCGACGATCTCGGCGCGATCCCTCTAAGGGCGCTCGTCGAGCGCAATCCAGGCATCGACTGGGCTGCCCTCGACGATGTCGTCTATGGCTGCGCCAATCAGGCCGGCGAGGACAATCGCAATGTCGCGCGCATGGCGCTGTTGCTGGCCGGCCTGCCCAAGGAGGTTTCCGGCTCGACCGTCAATCGTCTCTGCGGTTCGGGCATGGATGCAGTGATGATTGCTGCCCGCGCCATCAAGGCCGGCGAGGCGGATTTGATGATATCAGGCGGCGTCGAATCGATGTCGCGCGCACCGTTCGTGCTGCCGAAGGCGGAGACCGCCTTTTCGCGCAACGCCGAAATCCACGACACGACGATCGGCTGGCGCTTCATCAATCCGCTGATGAAGAAGCAATACGGCGTCGATTCGATGCCGGAGACCGGCGAGAACGTGGCGGAAGAGTTCGCTGTCTCTCGCGCCGACCAGGATGCGTTTGCCGTGCGCAGCCAGGACAAGGCCGTAGCCGCGCAAGCCAATGGCCGTCTGGCAAAGGAAATCACGCCGGTGACGATCGCGCAGCGCAAGGGCGATCCGGTCGTTGTCGACAGAGATGAGCATCCCCGCGGGGGCACGTCGATCGAAGCGTTGGCCAAGTTGCCGACGCCGTTCCGGCAAGGCGGCACCGTCACCGCCGGCAACGCATCGGGCGTCAATGACGGCGCGGCGGCGCTGATCGTTGCCTCGGAAGCGGCAGCGAGGAGATACGGACTGACGCCGATCGCCCGCATCCTCGGCGGTGCCACCGCCGGCGTGGCGCCGCGCATCATGGGCATCGGTCCGGTGCCGGCTACGCAGAAGCTGTGTGCCCGGCTGGGTCTAAAGCCGCAGCAATTCGATGTCATCGAGCTCAACGAGGCCTTCGCCTCGCAAGGCATCGCCGTGCTGCGCCAGCTCGGCATTGCCGAGGATGCGGAGCACGTCAACCCGAATGGCGGCGCCATCGCGCTCGGCCATCCGCTCGGCATGTCCGGCGCGCGCATCACCGGCACGGCGGCATTGGAACTGCGCGAACGCGGCGGCCGCTACGGCCTCGCGACCATGTGCATCGGTGTCGGCCAAGGCATTGCGGTGGCGCTCGAGAGATTGTGAGCAAGCGTGGGTTTGCCGGGCCATTTAATGGCGCGTTCCGCCCACTCAAATTTGACCATGTGGACAAAAGCCGGGCACCGCTCCATAGTTCCTTCGCCGATATTCCAGAGAAGACAGCCGGCTCGACACGGCGCCAATCAGAGGGGCATGCAATGGACAACGGGAAGAGCAGAATCCAATCGAAACGCCAAGGGCTTTCGCGACGCAACGTACTGGAGCTGGGCGCGCTCGGCTTGGCGGCGGCGATACTGCCGGGCAGCGCCTTTGCCAAGACCAAGAAGCTGAAAGTGGCGGCGATCTTCGCCACGCCGATCGAGGAGCCGTGGGACAACCAGATCCACGTCGCCCTGCAGAAGGCCGAGAAGGAACTCGGGATCGAATACAAATGGTCGGAGAAGGTGCAGACCGCCGATTTCAGCCGTGTCATGCGCGAATATGCGCAGGGCGGCTATGAGCTGGTGCTGGGCGATGCCTTCGCCGCCGAGCGCGAATCGCGCAGGACCGCCAAGCAGTTTCCGAAAACCGCCTTCCTGTTCGGCTCCGGCGCCGGGCCGGCCGAGCCGAATTTCGGCGTTTTTGACAACTGGATCCACGAGCCGGCCTATCTGTCCGGGATGATCGCCGGAAAGATGTCGAAATCGGGCACGATCGGCGCCGTCGCGGCGATGGGCATTCCGGAAGTGAACCGGCTGGTCAACGCCTTCTTTGCCGGCGCCAGGGAGGTCAATCCCAACATCAAGAAGAAGGTCGCCTTCATCGGCTCGTTCTTCGATCCGCCGAAGGCAAAGGAAGCGGCCGTCGCCCAGATCGACGCCGGCGTCGACGTCATCTATGCCGAGCGCTTCGGCGTCATCGAAGCGGCGGCGGAGAAGAAGATCCTCGCCATCTCCAACATGTCGGACCAGTCGAGCCTCGGCCCCGACACGGTGATCACCGGGCCGGTCTGGGATATGTATCCGACCGTCGAGCAGGCGATCAAGCTGGTCAAGGCCGGCGTCTTCACGGCGCAGGATTACGGCGATTTCTCGCGCATGGCCAAGGGCGGCTCCTACCTCGCGCCCTACCACAAATTCGACAAGACGCTGCCGGCCGAGGTCAAGGAACTGGTCGAGAAGAAGAAGGCCGAGATCCTCGATGGCAATTTCCGCGTCGACGTGGATGAGAATACGCCGGTCTCGGACTGAGCGCTGTCTTTTGGGGGTCTGGCGCTTGTCGCACCCCCCTCTGGCCTGCCGGCCATCTCCCCCTCAAGGGGGGAGATTAGCAGCTTCGCCGACAGCACCTCTTCTTCAGCGCTGACGATTTGCGAAAGCCGAAGTGACATCCGATCTCCCCCCTTGAGGGGGAGATGGCCGGCAGGCCAGAGGGGGGTGCAGCGCATTCCCGTCGATCAAAGCTGAATCGCAAAGCCAATTCCGATCGGGAGCACCCTTGTCAACGCCTGCCCCTCTCATCGAAATGCGCGGCATCTCCAAGAGCTTTGGCGCCGTCAAGGCGAACGAAGCCGTCGATCTCAGCGTCGCGCCGGGTGAAATCCTCGGGCTGCTCGGCGAAAACGGTGCCGGCAAGACGACGCTGATGAATGTGCTGTTCGGTGCCTATGCGCCCGATGCCGGCGAGATCCTGGTGCAGGGCCGGCCGGTGACGATCAACAGTTCGGCCGATGCGCTTGCCGCCGGCATCGGCATGGTGCACCAGCATTTTCATCTCGCATCGCGGCTTTCGGTGCTGGAGAACCTTTTGATCGGCATTCCCGGCAGATCGGGCCGGATCGACCGCGCCGGCGGGCTGGCACGGCTCGCCGAGATCGGTCGGCAGCATGGGCTGACGCTCGACCCGGATCTCCCCGTCTCGGCGCTGGCGGTCGGCGAGCAACAGCGGCTCGAAATCGTCAAGGCACTGTTTCGCGGCGCAAGGCTGCTGATCCTCGACGAGCCGACGGCGGTGCTGGCGCCAACCGAGGTCGACGGGCTGTTTTCGGCGCTGCGCTCGATGGCGGCACAAGGGCTCGGCATCATCTTCATCTCGCACAAGCTCAACGAGGTGCGGGCGCTGACGCATCGCTGCGTCGTGCTCAGGCATGGGCGCGTTGCCGGCCGCGTCGATGCGCCGGCAAGCACGACGTCTTCGGAGATGGCGCGGCTGATGTGCGGCCACGAGATCGTGCCGCCGGCCAGGGGCCCGTCGACACCGGGTGCGGTGGTGCTGACGCTCGACGGCATCTCGACATCGCAGCATTCCGGTATGCCGCTGCGCGATATTTCGCTGGCGGTTCGCGGCGGCGAGATCCTTGGCATCGCCGGCGTCTCCGGCAATGGCCAGCGCGCGCTTGCCGAGGTTATCTCCGGCGTGCGAGCGCCCGATGCGGGACAGATGACGATAGCCGGCAAAACGGTTTCGCGGTTCTCGCCGCGCGCAGTGCAGGCGCTCGGCCTCGGCCGCATCCCGGAAGATCGCATGACGACCGGGCTGGTCACCAATCTGCCGCTTGCCGATTCGATGGTGCTGCCGCGCATCGGCACCGAGGCGTTCAGCCGCAACGGCCTGCTCAGACAGGATGCGATCCGCACCTTCGCTGAAGCACAGATCAAGGCCTATGACATACGCTGCCCCGGGCCGATGACGCGCGCCGGGGCGCTTTCCGGCGGCAATCTGCAAAAGGCGCTTCTGGCGCGCGAACTCGCCTTCGATCCGAAAGTGCTGGTCGTTTCGCAGCCGACACGCGGCCTCGATATCGGCGCCGCGCGCTTCATCCACGAAAAATTCCTCGATATGCGCGCCAAGGGCTGCGGCATCATCGTCATCGGCGAGGATCTGGAAGAGTTGCTGATGCTCTCGGATCGTATCGCGGTGATGTATGAGGGCCGCATCGTCGGCACGCTGGACAGCGCCGATGCCAGCGTTGCCAGACTCGGGTTGATGATGACCGGGGCGGAGGGAAAGGCTTGATGTTCCGTCTCGAGGCCCGCACCTCAACGCCCGCCTGGTTCAATCTGGCGCTGCCGCTGCTCGCCATCGGCGCGACGCTCATCCTGTGCAGCGGCCTTATCGCACTGGCCGGCGCCGGCGTCGTCGAGGCTTATGGCGTGATGTTTTCGGCGTCGTTGGGCGACAGCTACGCCGTCACCGAAACGCTGGTGCGTGCCACCCCGATGATCTTCACCGGGCTTGCCGTGGCGGTCGCTTTCCGCGCCAAATTCTGGAACATCGGCGCCGAAGGGCAATTGCTGGCCGGTGCGGTGGCGAGCTGTGCGGTCGGTGCAATCCCGATGCCGGGGCCGCTCGCCATGTTGCTGATGGCGCTGGCGGGCGCCGCCGCCGGCGCGGCCGTCGCCCTGATCCCCGCCACACTGCGGGTGAAATTCAGGGTCGATGACGTGGTCAGCTCACTGCTGCTCAATTCGGTCATTTTCTACGCACTGATGGCGCTGATCGAGGGACCATGGAAGGATAGTTTCAGCGGCTACCCGATCTCGCCGCCGATCGAGGATACGGCCAATTTTCCGGTGCTGCTCGAAGGCACGCGGCTGCATCTCGGCGTCGTCGCGGCGCTGGTCGCAGCACCCCTGATCTGGTTCGTGGTCGCGCGTACGACGCTCGGCTTTCGCATCAGGGTCACCGGCGAGAACCCCGAGGCCGCGCGCTATGGTGGAATCAATGTCGAGCGGGTGCTGATTTCGACGGCGCTGCTGTCCGGCGCATTGGCCGGCCTTGCCGGTGTCGGCGAGGTCGGCGGCGTGCATTTCCAGGTGATGAGCGACATCTCGCCGGGCTATGGCTATTCCGGCATCGTCGTCGCCATGCTGGCGAGACTCAATCCACTTGGCGTGGTGCCGGCGGCGATCTTCCTTGCCGCCGTCATGACCGGCGCCGAGGCGATGTCGCGGGCAACCGGCGTCCCGGCCTTCCTCAGCGAAGTCATCCAGGGAACTGCGCTGCTCGCCATGCTGGTGGCGTTGCTGTTCACCGCCTATCGCATCCGCCGCGTGGGAACAGCCAAATGAGCGTGGTACTGGAGCAAATCTTCCAGGTCGGCTTCCTGGCCGCGATCATCCGCATCGCCACGCCGCTTGCCTTCGCGACGCTGGGCGAAATGTTTTCCGAGCGCGCCGGCGTGCTCAATCTCGGCATCGAAGGCATCATGCTGTTGTCGGCGATGACCGGCTTCACCGCGGCGAGCCTCAGCGGCAGCCTTTGGCTCGGCGTGCTTGCGGCGGTGCTGACCGGGGCGCTGATGGGCGCCGTGCACGCGCTGTTCACGGTGGCGCTCGGCCTCAGCCAGCATGTCTGCGGCATCGGCGTGACGCTGTTCTCGTCGGGCCTTGCCTACTTCCTCTACCGGCTGATCTTCGGCCAGCAATCGGTGCCACCGAACATCAAGGGGTTCGAGACGCTGCCGATCCCGATCCTGTCCGGCATTCCGGTGCTTGGGCCGGCGGTGTTCAACCAGTTTTCGCTGGTCTACATGGCGATGCTGTCTATTCCCCTGGCCGCCTTCGTGCTCTACCGCACGCCATGGGGCCTGTCGGTCCGCATGGTCGGTGAAAACCCGCGCGCCGCTGATTCGGCCGGCGTCAGCGTCATCGCTACGCGCTTCCAGGCGGTGATCCTCGGCGGTGCCTTGATGGGGCTGGCCGGTGCCTTCCTGTCGATGGCGCAGTTCAACGCGTTCACCTTCGGCGTGGTTTCGGGGCGTGGCTGGGTGGCAATCGCGCTCGTCGTTTTCGGTCGCTGGGATCCGTGGCGATCGGCAGGCGCGGCACTGCTGTTTGCCTTCGTCGACGCCTTGCAATTGCGCATGCAAGCGAGTGGGCTCGGACACATTCCTTACGAGGCGTTCCTGATGCTGCCGTTCATCTTCACCATCGTCGCCATGGCGGTGATGTCGCGCAATGCGGTAGCCCCGTCGGCGCTGCTCAAGCCGTTCCGGCGCGAAGAGCGGTAGCGGCGCTTCGCCTTCACATCGCGGTGAAGCCGTTGTCGACGAACAGATGGGCGCCGTTGACGAAGCTGGCCTCGTCGCTGGCCAGGAACAGGCCTGCCTTCGCGACCTCTTCCGGCTCGCCGATCCGTCCTTGTTGCGCCGCCATTGCCGCGTCGGAGACATCGACGCCGAGTTTGTCGAGATCGGCGACCTCGCGCAGGCCATGCGGTGTCCTGATGAAGCCTGGACAGACCGCGTTGCAGCGGATGTTGCGGTCGCGGAATTCGACGGCAATGGCACGCGCGAACATGTGGCAGGCACCCTTGGTAGTGTCGTAAAGCACCTCCATCGGCGTTGCCGCCACCGCCGAGATCGACGAGGTGCAGACGATGGAACCGCCGCCGGCGGCGATCATGCCGGGCAGCACGGCGCGCGTCATCAGGAACATCGAACGCACATTGACGGCATGCAGCCAGTCCCATTCCTGCAGCGTGGTCTCCAGGAAGGGTTTGATGACGATGGTGCCGGCGTGGTTGAACAGAACCGTGACCGGGCCGAATTTTTCCGTCGCGCCCTTCACCGCCGCTTCGACCTGCGCCTCATCCGATACGTCGGCGACCCAGTGCTCGGCGACATGGCCGCGTTCCCTGATTGCCGCTGAGGTGGCGGCAGCCGCTTCGCCGTTGCGGTCGATGATCGCCACCTTGGCGCCCTCGGCCGCGAAAAGCTCCGAGGCCGCACCGCCCATGCCCGTCGCGCCGCCCGAAATGATGGCGACCTTGCCGGCCAGTCTTGTGCCCATCTTTTGCTCCCTGCTGCCTTGCCGTGACGTCCCGGCTTTCCGCTGAAGCAGCGATGCTATCCTTCGTCCATTGGATCGCCAAGGAGCCAGACACGTGGACCTGACATTTTCTGCCGTCACCCCGGCGTGCCTCAAAAGGCAGCGCTAGGCAGTAAAAGCACTAAGTTGTCCGCCGTTTGGAGAAAATTGTTCTAAGAATCGCCCGAAAATAGCACTCGACAAAGTCTACTGATTTTATAGATTAAGCGCCGAGACGGAGGTCGATATGTCCTATAGCCAGAACGCTCAGACTGCCCGCAAAGGCCAAAGGCTGGGTTCCGACCAGGTGTGGCGGCCGGCCTACGCCGGCGCTTTCGCCTATCTCGTCTTTGCCCTTGCGTTTGTATTCACCGGGGCAGTGGTACTGGGGCTGATCCCCTGATTGTCAAGGCTCTGATCATCGAGGCTTCCTCGGGATAGCGGCCTGCCGTTTGCAGAAATTCCGGAGTTGATGAACCGAGTGCCGGTGCGCTTTTGCGCGCCCTGATTCCAACGGGATGGAGGAGATGGCAATGCCGATCGAGTTCACGCATGTTCCCGGTAAGATCCACGCTGCCGACGCCAGCTTTTTCTATGACTTTGTCGAGACCGCGACGAAGCTGTCACTGATCGAGGATGCCGGATTCCAGAGGATCGTCATCGACGACCAGGCCGGGCTGCTGACCAATATGGACCTTGCCGCCCAGACGCTGGACCGCACCTCGTCGCTGGAAGTCGTTCTGACGCATTGGGCAGGCGTGATCGAACCAACCGTGGCGGCGCGGCAGCTCGCTGCCCTCGACGCGAGAAGCGGTGGCCGGCTGTCGCTCAGGATGCTCAGCGAGCCGCTGAGCGACGACGATGCCGAGGCACGTCCGGCCGGCCATACGGTGGTCTGGCAGCGCATCGACGAATATCTGGTGCTGCTGAAGCGGTTGTGGTCGAACGACATGCCGTTCGACCATGAAGGCACCTTTTACAGCATCAAAGGCGGCTATGTGCCGCGCAAGGGGCCGCATGGTGCCGATGTGACCATCCGCATGGGCGGGCAGTCGGGCACCGCGCTCAGGGTCGCGGGCAGGCATGCGGACGTGTTCGAGCTGGCGCCGGGCTCGCTTGCAGAAATCCGCCAGTCAATGGAGCGCGTACGCGGCGCCGCCGCCGAACACGGCCGGGCCGGCAAGCTGCGTTTCGCGCTTCCCGTCCGAATCCGTTTGGAAGACAAACCTGCCGCTTCCTGCCAGAAGGCGGTCGAACTTGCCGGGCCGCCGGCGCAGGTCGCGCTGTCGCTGCTTTCCTACGCCGCTTTGGGGATCAAGGAGTTCATGATCGTCGGCGTCGACAGGCCGCGCGAGATCGCGTTCGCCGCCCGCGAAACGATCGCACTGCTGCGCAATTCGCTGGCGCGGCGCGAGGCCGATGTCCCTCAGCCGGGGGCGTTTGCGTCACGCGCGACACAGGGCGCACGCGCCGGCTGCTGAAGAGCCTCGGTCGTCCCGCGCCTTGGTGACGGGTCTACCACCATTCCGGGAAAGCCGCGTGAGCGGCCCTGGCCAGTGTCGGGATTTCCTGATCGGGAACGGAGCTGTAAGGCCAGAGCAGTCGCGGGCCGAGCGGCGCCCAGCCGCCGGCCGCCGCCATCGCCTTGTCGAGTGCCGCATCGCTGACATTGTAACGGGTGCGAAACGGTAGGACATGTGCGGCGAGGAAGGCCTGTATGCGGGCCTCGACCTCGGCAGCGGCGACCATATCGGTACGGATCATCCGCCACCACATCACCGCGCCCTTCGGGGTGAGGCAGGCAACGTTGGAATAGCTGCCGTGAGCCCCTCCAGCATAGCCCGTTGCCAGCGTATGGCCGGGGACGAAGACGGAAAATCCGTCCAGTTTGCGGCGCATATCGGCATACCAGCCGGCGTCGCCGCCCGGCAGCTTGGCGCCGACCAGCGATGGTACGGTCGCACGCAGCCTGGCGATGCCGTCGAGCGTCAGGCGACGCTTGGCGTGCGGCGGATTGTAGAGCACCAGCGGCGTTTCGGGCGCAGCCTCGCAGAGGCCGCCGGCAAAGCGCATGACCTCGTCGTCGCTGGGCGGCCACCAGTCGGGCAAGGTGAACTGCACCGCCGCCGGGCGAAGTGCTGCCACCCGCGTCAGCCGCTCCAGCGCGACGCGCGGATTGGACTGGCTGATGCCGATCTGGAAAGGAAGGCGCGCGCGGCCGGCTATGGTTGCGACCAACTCACAAAGCCGGTCGAATTCGGGCTCGGTCTGGCAATGGAATTCGCAGGCCGTGCCATTGGAATAGACGCCGTCGACGCCTGAGGCGCAGAGCCGGGCGATCGTCTCTTCCGTCGCCTGCCAGTCGATCGCTCCGCGATCGTCGATGGCCAGCATCACCGCACCCCAGACGCCGCGCGGTGCGTGTGCGGGCAAGCGGGCTAGGTGGTCGTTAAGATCAGCGTGCACCGGCGATCTCGCGTTCGCGGCGGGTTTCGTTCGAGGCAAAGGCAGCCTCGATGATGGCGATCATCTTGCGCCCATAAGCGCCGTCGACCGGCACCGGCGTGTCGTCGGCGATGGCATCGCGCATTGCGCTCCATTCGCGCACCAGCGCGTTATGCATCCAGTTCGGCTCAAAGGAACCGGGCAACTCGGTCCAGACCGTATCGCGGCCAAGCATCGTGCCTCGGTCCATGTCGATGCGCAGCGTTCCCTGCTCGCAGACCAGATCCATGGCGTAGGTGGTAGCGCCGGTGCGATAGCCGACGCTCTGCACCTGGCCGATGCCGCCGCCGGCGAAACGCAATCCAAGCAGGGCGCTGTCGTCTGCTTCCTGGTCATGGAACTTGGCGCCGAGCATGCCGCTCACCGACACAACATCGTCATCCATCAGCCAGACGAGGCGGTCGAGCGCGTGGATGCCGGCAGTCAACAGCATGCCGCCGCCGGTCGCCTTGCGCAGATGCCAGTCGCGGCGATTGTGCTCCATCCACAGCTTGATGATCCAGCTCGATCCGGTGAGCGGCCGGCCGAGTTCGCCTTCCTCCAGAATTTGCCTGGCAGCAATGCAGGGCAGGGCGAAATGCATGAGATGGGCGACCATCAGCTTGACGCCGCTCTCGGCCACGGCGGCGTTGATCGCATCGCAGGCGGCCACCGTCGGTGCCATCGGCTTTTCGAGCAGGATGTGCTTGCCGGCCTTTGCCGCGCCGATGGCCATTTCGGCATGGAGGTGATGCGGGCTGGCAATGAGGACCGCGTCGACCTCCTTGTCGTCCAGCAGCCTTCGCCAGTCCGCGTAGCCGCGGCCGCCATGCTCGGCGGTGAATTGCCGCAGCGCGTCGGCATTTCCACGAGAGGCGGCGACGAGACGAATGCCGCCAACCTCACGGATTGCCCGCGCATGGGCTGCGCCGAAATCGCCAGCGCCGATAATTCCTATTCCAATCATGGTCCTGCCTTTTGATAAGCGGCGTCGATCAGCGACATCGCCGCAACATAATCCTCGATGGACGCGGACGGAGGCGCGTTTCTCGCCAGCCGGTCAAGCGTATCGCGCATGAACAGACGATAGCGCGTTGCCGGCAGCTCGACCGGCAAGTCGACGATTGCCGCATCGTCGAGCGTTGCGCAGATGGCATGGTCGCCATGATCGACCAGGGTCGCATTGGCACTGACGATGCGCCACTCGAAGTCACCGCCAGGGCGCATCGAAGCAAAGGTGTAGCCGGCCTCGACGATGAACAACGCTCCGGCTTCGTCTTCCAGCACCAGCAGCGCATGGTCCTCGACCGGGCCGGGATGGATGCGGTTCGCCATCGAAACGCTTTTCAGGCCGAGCTTGCCGGTTGCGAGGCTGAGTGCCGCGTCGACACCGTGTATGCCGAGATTCCTCAACGCACCGCCGCCACCAACCGCCGGGTCGACGACCCAGGCGACACCGTCGGCGATGTAGCGTTGCGGCGGGCCATTGACCAGCCGGAACTGGCAATGCGCCATCGGGCCGGCGCGACCTTGCCGGCGCAGCCGTTCAAAGCCGGCAACGGCCGGCCCGAAACGGTTGGGCAGGGGAACAGCGACAAAAGCCTGCTGCTGCCTGGCAAGCTCGCGCAGCGCCATCAGTTCTATCGTATGGCTGGCCGCCGGCTTCTCCAGGATCAGCGGTATCCCTGCCGCGATGATCGCGCGTGCCCGCGCCGGCACCATCGAAGGGTGCCCCATCAACAGGATCACATCCGGCGGGCTGGAGAGTATCTCCGCGAAATCTTCGATAAACGGCAGGTCGTGGTGCGCGGCGAACGCATGCGCTTGGCCAAGATCCTCGTCCCAGATACCGGCGATCTCCGCACCGTAAAAGCGTGCGGCGTCGAGGTGCATTTCGGCGTGCCAGTGGCTCGAGCCGGCGAGGGCAATCTTCATTCGGAGGCAGCAGGTTTGTTATGGGCTTGCAGGATATCCTACAAGTAGCTATACGACAAGCGGCGGGCAGGCTAATCCGGCGGATGATGAAAGCAGTGGGATGGCGGAACTGAAGTCGATCGAACCGTTGAGCAGACCGCCGCTCCTTCACGTCACCGTGCAGGAAAGCCTCAGGGCCTATATCGAAAGCAACCAGCTCAAGGCCGGCGATCCCTTGCCGCCGGAGACATTCCTGGCGCAGCGGCTCGGCGTCGGCCGCAACTCCGTGCGGGAAGCCATCAAGGCGCTGGAATCGATCGGCATCTTGGAGACGCGGCGCGGCATCGGCGTGTTCGTCAAGGAGTTCTCATTCAAGCCGCTGCTGGATAACCTGGCATACGGTTTGCAGGATTCGCTGCGTGATGTCGAAGAGCTGCGCGAAATCCGCCGCGTGCTGGAAACCGGCCTCATCGCCAAGACGATCGAGATGATCAGTGCCGAGGACATCGAGGCGCTGCGCCAGTTGACCGAGCGCATGCGGCAACGTGCCGAGCGCCATGAGAGCTTCGCCGAAGAGGACCAGCAATTCCATCAGCTGCTGTTCCGCTGCCAGAACAATCACATGCTGAGCGCGCTGATCGACATCTTCTGGATAGCGTTCAACAAGGCCTCGAATTTCACCAATCTCGACAATCCGACGCCGCTGGCGACATGGCGCGACCATCACGAGATCGTCGAGGCTGTCGCCGCCAAGGATGTCGACCAGGCGCGTGGGCGGCTCGACGACCATTACCGGGGAATCCAGCAGGTTATCGCCAAAAACCGAGCAAGCTGAAGAACAACCTGACTATGCCAAGGGAGGAAACCATGCGCATCAGGACTATCGCATTCTCAGTCGCCGGGCTGCTGCTCGCCAGCATTGCCCCATTGACCAGTGTCCAGGCACAAAGCGCCAAGACCATTGCGGGCGGCTTCGACGTCGGCCCCGGCGGTTTTCCCAAGAACTTCAACCCGCTGGTCGCGACCGGCGGCTACACCTGGCTCAGCACATATTTTGAACCGCTGGTTATCTACAATGCCGGGCTAACCGATATCGAAGGCGACCTCGCCAAGGACTACAAGATCAGCGACGACCAGCTGAGCTATACGTTCAACCTGGTCAACGAGACCTGGCATGACGGCAAACCGTTTACCTCGAAGGACGTCAAGTTCACCCTCGAGCTTGCCAAGAACAAGGCCTCCGGCAGCCTGTTTGCCGCCCGCCTCGCCAACATCGCCTCGGTCGATGCACCGGATGACCACACCGCAGTGGTGAAGCTATCGAAACCGAACGGCTCGTTTCTATCCATCCTCTCGCAGCTGATGATCCTGCCGGAGCATGTCCTGGCCGCTCTGCCGCCGGAATCGCTGGCGACAAGCACCTGGTGGTCGACCGCTCCGGTCGGCACCGGTCCGTTCAAGCTCAAGCGCTACGTGACCGATCAATATGTCGAACTGGCAGCCGATGACGATTATCGCGGCGGCAAGCCGAAGGTAGACGTGCTCATCAACCGCTATTTCGAGTCGCCGGCGGCGGCCGTCGCCGCGCTCCGCGCCGGCGAGATCCAGTTCACCTATGTCGAGCCCGACGATGCGGCATCGTTCAAGAGCGACAGCAATTTCAAGGTGATCGAAGGTGCCTCCTATGTGGTCAACTATATCGGCCTGAACCAGAAGGTCGACCTGTTTAGGGATATCCGTGTCCGCCAGGCGATCATGTATGCGATCGACCGCAACGCGATCATAGACAGCCTGTATGGCGGTGCCGCCAAACCAGCCAATTGCGGCTATGTCGCGCCGCATCACGTTCCCGCAGGCCTCGAACCCTATGCCTACGATCCGGCAAAGGCAAAGGTGCTGCTTACCGAGGCGGGCTGGGACAAGATCAACGGCGACAAGCCGATCACCTTGCTGACCTATTACGGCTCGCCACAAGCGGCCAATGTGATGGCCGCTGTCCAGTCGATGCTGGCCGAGGTCGGCATCAATGTGGTGCCGCGGGTCGTCGATACGCCGACCTACAACGGCATCGTCTACAAGCAAGGCACGCCGGACTGGAACGCCTTTCCGATGGTCTATGCCGGCCTGCAGAACGGCCCCAACCCGGCCGGCCTCAATCCCGGCCTCAACAAGTCGCAGATCCCGCCGGCAGGCTTCAACACCATGCGCATCGAGTTCGACGACCTGAGCACCGCGTTGGACGCCGCGCTCGGCCAGACCGATCCGGCCAAGCTCGACGCCTCCTGGCAGGAGGTCTGTAAGGTGATGAACAAAGAGCTGCCCTGGGCGACGTTGTGGGTGGCCAACCGCTATGGCGTGGCCTCCAACAAGCTGCATGACTTCGTCTGGACGCCGGCGCCGGGCGGCGGCCCCTACGCAGCTCACCCCGAGCGCTGGGACATCCAGTAAGAACCCAACCAAGCGAGTAGGCGGGACCACTTTGGCGCCGCCTGCCACCGCCACGGAAAGCCCATGCTGAGCTTCATCGCCCGCCGCAGCGCCACAGGACTGCTGATGCTGGTCGCGCTCAGCGTCCTCATCTTCATCCTGCTGCGGCTGGCGCCGGGCGATCCGATCGACGCCTATATCAACCCGTCGGTCCCCATGTCGGCTTCCGACCTCGAGGGCCTGCGCGAACGGCTCGGGCTCGATCGGCCGCTTCCCGTGCAATATCTCGCCTGGCTGCGTGCGGCGCTGAGCGGTGACTTCGGCTTTTCGATCCAGCGCAGCGGCGTTGCCGTGCTGCCACTGGTCATGGAACGCATCGGTCCGACGGCGCTGCTGATGGGCACGGGCCTGGCGATCGCCATCGTGCTCGGCATTTCCGCCGGCATTTTCAGCGCGGTGCGCCGTAACGAACCATCCGACATCGCGCTGTCGGTGCTGTCGTTTATCGGTATCTCCAGCCCGGCTTTTCTGACAGCGCTGCTTGGCCTCTATTTCTTCTCGGTGCTGCTGCGCTGGGCGCCATCCGGCGGCATGCAGACCGCAGGCGCGCCGTTCTCGATGACCGACGTGCTTGCGCACCTCATCCTGCCCGCTTGCCTGCTGTCCATCGGCCATGCTGCGCTGATCATGCGTTACATGCGCGCCTCGCTGCTGGAGGTGCTCAACCAGGACTACGTGCGGACGGCGCGTGCCAAGG
Organism: Mesorhizobium sp. ISC25; assembly: GCF_042295465.1. NCBI lineage: Bacteria > Pseudomonadati > Pseudomonadota > Alphaproteobacteria > Hyphomicrobiales > Phyllobacteriaceae > Mesorhizobium > Mesorhizobium sp. ISC25. Next base: position 4,662,697 of record NZ_CP135441.1, read on the forward strand.
GCGTGCGCGAGTTCTGGGTGATCATCAAGCACGCGACCCGCAATGCGCTTTTGCCGGTCATTACCCTGATCGGCTCGACCGTCGGCATCGCCATCGGCGGCGCCATCTTCCTGGAAAGCGTGTTCAACTGGCCGGGCATGGGACTGCTTCTGGTCAACGCCGTCGGCACCCGCGATTACCCGGTGATCATGGGCGCCACCCTGGTGATCGGCGTTGGCGTCATCCTGGTCAACCTCTTGACCGACGTCGTCTATGCCGTCGTCGACCCGCGCATTCAGGTGGCGTGATGGCAATCACCGCGCCGGACCCAACGGTCGACCCGACAGCCGTGCCGAAAACCAAAGGCCCGCTTCGCCGCGCGTTCGACCGCTTTTTTGAAAACCGTGCGGCGCGCGCCGGGCTTTTGATCGTCATCCCGATCCTGCTGGCGGTTTCGACCTATCCTCTGTGGTGGCCGTTCGGCCCGAACGCCATCGACCTCAGGGCGATGAACAAGGCGCCGTCGGCCATTCATTGGCTGGGCAGCGACGGCGTTGGGCGCGATGTCATGGCCAGGTTGCTGCAAGGCGGGCGGATCTCACTGCTGGTTGCCATCTGTTCGGTCGCTATCTCGACCGTCATCGGCTTCCTGGTCGGTGCCGTCGCCAGCTTTGGCGGGCGTCTTGTCGACGGCGCGGTTATGCGCCTGGTCGATCTGGCGATGACGCTGCCGCCGGTGATCTTCCTGCTGGTGCTGGCTTCCATTGCCGGCACCGGCATCGCCCCGACCATCCTGGTGATCTCGCTGCTCTCCTGGCCGGTGCTGTCGCGCATGGTGCGTGCCAGGCTGCTCGAACTGCGCGAGCGCGATTTCGTCGTCGCCGCCCGCGGCATGGGGGCGGGGCTGCCGCATCTGCTGTTCCGGCACGGCCTGCCCAATTGCATCGATATCCTGGTCGTCTACGCCACCTTGCAGATCGCCAACGCCATCCTGCTCGAGGCCGGCCTGTCCTTCCTCGGCCTCGGCATCGCACCGCCCGAAGCCAGCTGGGGCAACATGCTCAATCTCGCCCGCTCCACCGTCGTGCTGGAAAATTACCCCTGGCAATGGATGTTCCCGGGGGCCGCACTGGTGCTCACCGTGCTCGCCATCAACTTCATCGGCGACGGCTTGCGCGACGCATTCGACCCTCGCTCCGATCTCAACTGACCTCAAAGGTTCATCAAAATGCCCCTGTTTACCGGCGTCGTGCCACCTGTCGTCACCCCGCTCAATGCCGATTTCAGCATCGACTTCCCGTCGTTCACGCGCACTATCCAGAACCTGCTCGACGGCGGTGTTCACGGGCTGTTCGTGCTCGGCTCGACCAGCGAGGTGGTATTCCATGACGAGGCGGGCCGCAGGGCCATCCTCGAGCACGCGGTCAAGGTCAATAACGGCCGGGTTCCGATCTTCGCCGGCGTCATCGACCCGACGACCGATCGTGTCATCAACCACGCCCGCATCGCCAGATCGGCCGGCGCCGACGCCATCGTCGTCACCGCGCCGTTTTATACCCGCACCAGCCAGCCGGAGATCGGCGACCACTTCCGCTATATCAAGGATGCGATCGACATTCCGGTCATCGCCTACGACATCCCGGTCTGCGTTCACGTCAAGTTGGAGCGCAAGACCACGGTCGGTCTCGCCAGGGAAGGCGCCATCGCCGGCATCAAGGATTCCAGCGGCGATGACGGCAATCTGCGCTACGTGCTCAAGGACATGGCCGACGACCCCGGCTTCTTCGGCATGACCGGCTCCGAGATCCTGGTCGATAGCGTGCTGGCCATGGGTGCGCATGGCGTCGTGCCAGGCCTCGCCAATGTCGACCCGCATGGTTACGTCAGGCTGTGGAACCTGATGCAAGCGGGCAAGTATGCCGAAGCCCGGCTGGAGCAGGAGCGATTGGTGAAACTGTTCGAGATCGTTTGGATCTCGCTCGGCAGGACAAGCGCCGGCTCCGCCGGCGTAGGCGCCTTTAAGGCGGCGATGAAGAGCCTCGGCATCATCGCCTCGAACACTATGGCGCGGCCGCAGCGCACCTTGAATGAAGAGGAAACCGCGAAGGTCGAGGCGATCCTTCGCGATGTGGGGCTGCTCCGCTGAGCGTCGCGCCGATCCTCTCTATTTCCGGCCTGCGCGCGGTGTTCCGCATTGCGGGGCGCGACATCGCGGCGGTAGCGGATGTCGACCTGACGATCGGCTCCGGCGAGACGGTGGCGCTCGTCGGCGAATCCGGGTCCGGCAAATCCGTCACCAGCCTGTCGATCATCGGTCTGTTGCCGAAAAGGGCCGGACATATTGCCGAGGGATCGATCGCGCTGCGGCGCAAGAACGGCACGGTCACCGAGCTGACCAACCTCGATGCCGAGTCGCTGCGCAAGATACGCGGCAACGAGATCGGCATGGTGTTCCAGGAGCCGATGACCAGCCTCAACCCGGTCTACACGATCGGCGAGCAGATCGCCGAACCGATCCGTATCCATCTCGGCAAATCGCACCGCGAGGCAGAAGCAGACGCTGTGCGGCTGCTGGAGCAGGTCGGCATTCCCGATCCGAAGCGGCGGGCGCGGCAGTATCCGCACGAGCTGTCAGGTGGGATGCGCCAGCGCGCCACTATCGCCATGGCCTTGTCCTGCGATCCAGGCTTGCTGATCGCCGACGAGCCGACGACCGCGTTGGACGTCACTATCCAGGCCCAGATCCTCGATCTCTTGGCCGAGCTGCAGGTTCAGCGCGGCATGGGCATCCTGTTCGTTACTCACAATCTCGGCGTCGTAGCCGAAATCGCCGACCGGGTAGCGGTGATGTATGCCGGGCGTATCGTCGAAACAGGTCCGGTGAGCGAAGTGTTCACCCGTCCGCGTCATCCTTATACCGCGGGGTTGATGCGCTCGGTGCCGCGGCTCGGCGAGGCCACGGCGCTGAAGATGGCGGGGACGCCGCTGCCGACCATTGCCGGCAATGTTCCCTCGCTCGCCTTGCTGCCCAAGGGCTGTTCCTTCGCGCCCCGTTGTCCGATGGCTATCGCTGCCTGCCGCGCCGCGGTCCCGCCATTGTTTGCGGCGACGCCGACCCAGCAAAGCCGCTGCCTGCGTTGGGAGGAGCTCTGATGGCCGACGCCCCCTTCCTCGCGGTCAAAAACCTGACCAAGCATTTTGCGCCGACAGCGTTCTCGCGCGGACCCGTCGTCAGGGCGCTGGAGGATATTTCCTTTGATATCAGGCGTGGCCAGGTGGTCGGCCTGGTCGGCGAATCCGGGTCCGGCAAGACCACGATCGGCCGCTCGGTGCTGCGTCTGATCGAGCCGACATCCGGCCAAATCAACTATGACGGCACCGATATCACCAGGCTGAGTGCCGCCCAATTGCGCCGCCAGCGCCGCAAGATGCAGTATATTTTCCAGGACCCCTTCGCCAGCCTGTCGCCGCGTATGACGATAGGGCAGATCCTCACCGAAGGCCTGGACATTCAAGCCATTGGCAAGAAATCCGAGCGGCGGGCGAGGGCGGAGAAGGCACTTGCTGCGGTCGAGTTGCCGGTCGACGCCTATGAGCGCTACGCCCACGAATTTTCGGGCGGGCAGCGCCAGCGCATCGGCATCGCCCGGGCGCTGACGCTCGAGCCGGAATTCATCGTCGCCGACGAGCCGGTCTCGGCACTCGACGTCTCGATTCAGGCGCAAATCATCAATTTGTTGCGCGACCTGCAGCTCCGGCTCGGCCTGACCATGCTGTTCATTTCGCATGATCTGGCCGTCGTCGAGTACATCTGCGACACGGTCATCGTGCTCTATCTCGGGCGCATCATGGAAGTTGCACCGGCGGCCGCGCTCTATGCCCGGCCGCAGCATCCCTATACGCGCGCGCTGCTGTCGGCCATTCCGTCGCTCGATCCGCTGGCCAGGCAAGACCGGCAGGTGCTCAAGGGCGATATTCCCAGCCCGGCAAACCCGCCGTCGGGCTGTGTTTTCCGGACCCGTTGCCCGTTTGCGCTGGAGGCTTGCGCAGGGGCTGTGCCGCCGCTGAGGGCGACAGCCGAGGGCCATCTGAAGGCCTGCATCCGCGACGACATCGCTTAGGTTTTCTGCCCTGTGTCTAGGGGAGAACTTGGGCGAGATGGACAAGGTCGTCGGCCACAAAGTCCCAACTCTCAAGAGGCGAGAGATCGGTCGTCTGCCCCGGGCCATGCTCTTTTGACCGAGCAACAAAGGCGGTTCCGATACCGCACCTTCGTGCCGCGGCCAGATCGTCATTATGCGCGGCGACTAACACGGCCTCCGAAGGTCGCACCTCCAGGATCTCCATTGCGCGGAGATAAGCCCGCGGCGCAGGCTTGTAGGTGCCGAACACATCCGAGCCAAGGACGGTGTCCCAAGGCAGGCCGGCGCGCTTGGCCATATCCAACAACAGCCGGGTATTGCCTCCCGACAAGGGCGCGATGATGAAGCGTTCCTTCAGCCTCGCAAGGCCTTTCAGCGAATCGGGCCACGGCTCCAGCCGGTGCCAGGCGAGGTTGAGTTCTTCAAGTTCGGCGGCCGGCAGCGCGGATGGGGTCAGCCCGAACTGGACGAGAGTGGCGTCCAGATTCTCCCGGTTGATCACGTCGAGTGAAACAAAAGGCCGGTGCCCTGTCCGCACCGCCTCGGTCGAGGCGTCATAGCGCAACGCCCACGCATCGGCGAATTCACCAGGATCGACCTGCTGTGCACCATTTCGCGCGAGGAAGACGCCAGCCTCCCTTGCAATACCGCTGCGCCAGTCAACGACGGTTCCCAGAACGTCGAAGAATAGAACTCGAGTAGCGGTCATATTGAGCCTTCCGGTCGGGGTTGCGGTGCGTGTCCTGCCGCATCGGTCACGACAGGACGGATCGGCCTCGTCGAGCTGCTGATCAGATAATCGAGATGTTTAAAGCCTGATCGCGACGGTGGTTCCCCGACCTCATTGAAACGACGTCGACGCCAACCCATATGCAATGCGCGTCGGATGTTTCCTCCCATTCATCCGGCGCGTTCCCCTCTGAAGGTTTTCGACCTTCACATCTGGCCGGGCTTTGCAGCCCGGCCTTTTTTCTGCGGGGTAGGTGAGCGAGCCGAGATCATGGCGCAGGCGTGCCCAGCGCATCGATGCGTTTCGCTAGCGCCGCGGGATCGCCAAGCACGCGCAGCGTCTTCAACCGCGCGGTGCCGCCAGCGACGATCGAGACCGCTGAAGTGGCCACGCCAAGCGCCTTGGCGACCAGCCTTTCCAGCGCTCGATTGGCGGCCCCGTTTTCCGGCACGGCGCGGACGCGGGCTTTTAGGTGGCTTCGCCCATCCGCCGATGTTTCGATGCCCTCCAGCCTGTCCATCGCCGCTTTGGGCGTCAGCCGGACGAACAGGTCGATGCCGTCGGCGCGCGTGCGGAACGGCGCGCTCATGCGATGCCTGAACTCAGACGACCAGCGAAAGCACGGTGGTGAGCAGGAACTGCCGGATGAAGAACAGGATCAGCAGCAGGATGATCGGCGAGATGTCGATGCCGCCGAGATCGGGCATGAAGCGGCGGATCGGCCGCAGCGCCGGCTCCGTCAGCCGATAGAGCATGTTGCTGATGGTATCGACGAACTGGTTGCGGGAGTTGACGACGTTGAAGGCGTAGAGCCAGGAAAATATCGCCGAGGCGATGATGATCCACCAGTAAAGGTCAAGCGCCATGACAATGGTCTGAATGAGGGCGATCATGCCGGTCTCCGATTGTTGCCGACATGTAGCCACTGTGGGGGAAAGCGGCAAGAGCCGCCTTCCGCCGCATGGCGAAGCCGGATGAACGGCCGAACGGCATTTCGGCAGCAAGCGCAGCCTTGACAGGAAACCGCAGCGGCCGATAAAAGCCCCATCCGCTGGACGGGGCTGTAGCTCAGCTGGGAGAGCGCGTCGTTCGCAATGACGAGGTCAGGAGTTCGATCCTCCTCAGCTCCACCAGCGGATTTTTCGAATCCCTTGCCTGCTTGCATGCCGAAGACCCGCTCATCGCCGGGTGGATTCACATCGGCGACGTAAAGGTCCTCTACACCAGTAGCGTATGCGGCCTATTGCCACTGCGCCTCGTCCTTGCCAGACTTGGCCCGTCTTCAAAACCGAGGGGAATTCACTATGACCAGCACGACAAGACGTGATTTTGTAGGTCTTACAGGAGTGGCAGCGACTGCCCTGGCCGGTGCTGTTGCAACACGAGCTACCGCTGCTGAAACCGACGTATCGCCATCGTTCGATGACGTTCTTCAAGAGTACGATCAAAACAACACAGAAAGGACTAGATCCAAGTTGGCGATCTATCTGGTGCTTTCTCATCTGCACGCCAGTCTCGAGGAGGAATTTAGTGACCTTGGGCTAGAGCTGCCTTTGGGAAAAAAGGCCTTGCCATCGAATCTGCCGGCCAATTTCGAGGACGCGCAGGTTGCACCCCTTCCTTGGCTCTTCAAGTCCTCGGAAGTTACCGACCAGGAACGAAACGGCTATGCGAAGATTGCAATGCGAATGAACGCAGTGATGGCAAGACACACCGCCGACGTGAGTGTCGGGGTTTCGCATATCATGTCACACAAGGGATAACCGCGACCTTGCCGGCGAGCACGGCACGTCAGGCGAGCACAACGCCGGCCGGCGATTTGTTGTTGCGGACGAACCGATTACCTGTTTTCGCGAGGCGACTGCGCTGCGAGAATCCTTACGATGGATAAATCCTTCCGGGACGCGCCGCGCGAGATAGCAAAGCTCTCGGCACCCCGGCCAGTGGGAATTGTCAGCCGTCCGCGCGTAGTGGCGCTGCTTTCTCAGGCCCTCGACAGCGGTGCATGCTGGCTGGCGGCGCCTGGTGGATACGGCAAGACCACCGCGGTGATCGACTTTCTGGAACAAGGCGGGCTGGAACACGGCGGGCTGAAGCAAGGCGAATCGGCGTACAACTGGTATCGGGTCGACACCGAGGACCAGGACGTTGCGCGCCTTTTCCACTATCTGACGCTGTCGCTCGACGGCAGGCATGCCGGCATGCCCGTCTTCGGTCCGGAATATGCCGACAATTCCGACGATTTCGCGCGGCTGTTCTTCCGCACCTATTTCTCGCGGCTTGATCCCGGCACGATCCTGGTCCTCGACGATCTGCATCGTGCCGACGCGCCAGGCTTCCGCCGGACGCTGGCGATCCTGTTGCGCGAACGCCCCAACACCATCCGCTGCATCTGCACGTCGCGGATGCTGCCCGAGGGCGATGTCGCCGACCTCGTGCTGTCGGGACAGTTGCCGGTCCTCAACCAAACGCTGCTGGAGTTTTCGCCTGCGGAGGCACGCAACCTCGTCGCCGCCCGCTCGCAATCGCCGTCCGAGGTCAGCGACATTTCGGAGGCGCGCGGCTGGGCGGTGGGCCTTCTCCTGCTGGCCAACGCCGGAATGTACTACCCACTTTCGCAGACCGGCCTTGCCGGAGGCGCCGGCCTTCGGGAGATTGTCGGACGTTATTTCCTGCGCGACATCGCGCCGGAGGACCAGGATCTGCTTATCAGGCTCAACCTTCTGCCGGAGATCAGCACGGAGCTTGCCGATGCGTTCCTGGGCTCGCCGCAGGCTGCTCGCCTCCTGGTGCGGCTGCAGCATCGCCAGCTGCTGATCACGCGCGACGGTCCGGGCGGCGCCGCCTTCCAGCTGCATGACTTGTTGCGCGAATACCTTGCCGGCCTACTGGACCGGCGCGTGACGGAAGCGGACCGTTCCAGGCTGCGCGAGCAGGCTGCAAAGGTCCTGCACGAGGCAGGCAAAACCGACGCGGCAATCGTACTGGCGTTGCAGGCGGGCGCCTGGCCGCTGGCACGCCAGCTCATTCTGGTGTGCGCCAACGGCGTTCTCTCGCAAGGGCGCCGGGCCAGCTTCGTCGAATGGTGCAACAGGCTGCCCCCCGACCAGATGGATGGGTGGGTCCATTATTGGCTGGGCGTCGCCTTCGCATCGGACGATGCGAAGGCCGAACCGCACTTCTCCAAGGCATGGCAAGCATTCGAGAACACCGACATGCGCGGCCAATGCCTGACGGCCGCGCGGGCGGTCGTGGTCAAGACCGCCAGCTGGCGTACGCATGAGGGGCTGGCGGATTGGACGCGCCGAGCCTCACAGCTTCTTGCCAAGGGACTGCCGGAGTTGGATCCGGAGGAACTCATGATGGTCAGGCTCGGCATCCTGCGGGCCGTCGATTTCGCCGAACCTGGCGAATTCGACGCCCATGACGCGAAGCGCCTCGTGAATGATATCCAGCAGCGCCTGACACGTCTGCCGATCGAGGATTCGGTCGAGTTGCGCCTGCTGGCAAGCGAAGCGCTCATCGACTACGCGACTTCGTCGGGGCAGCGCGACATTTTTGCCAATGCCGTGGACAGCGTTGCCGCCGATCTCGAACATCCGGATATCCCGCCGCTGGTGCTCGGCATGTGGCTGGTGTCCTTTGGCTCGGCCAGCGGCCGTTACTTCCCCTATTCGCGGCGCGGTTTTGTCTATGCATCGGCCGAGGATGCGTTGCGACGCGCAACGGCGATAGGCGAGCAGCACGCCTTGCGGGGCGTCGAGTTCAGCGCCCTCTATCAGCTTCAATTGCTGATGAAGCTTCACAACAAGTTCTCGGAATTCAATGCGCTCGTCTCCCGGCTGGGCGAGATCGCGGACAGCAGGTTCACAACCCAGGTCGCTGTAGTCGCCGACTGCCACGCGGCGATGCACACGCGCAACGGCGACTTCGTCAAGGCTTATCTCGACTGCGATGCCTTCATGGATGCGATCGAGCGGGCGAACGAGCCGATGATCGAACGCTGGCCGCATTACGTCACCAAATACCAGGTTCTGCTGGCCGATCGGCGTCCGGCGGAGGCGATTGCGCTACTCCAGGAGATCGCCGAAAGGCTGAGCGGCGGCCCCCGCCAGCGTGTCGAACTGAGCATTCTGGCCGCCCGGGCCCTGGAGCAGAAGTGGAACGGCGGCGCGTCCTATGGCGCTCGTCTGGCTGCATTCATGGAGGCGTTGCGCGAGGTCAATCCCTCCGCGATCCTGCTCAACCTGCCGGACTTGCTGGCCGAGCTGATCGCCGATGCGCTGGAGCGAAAGATCGATGTCGATCTCTGCCATCGCGTCGTCCGGGCACGCTTTCTGGTTGCGCCCGCCGGCCGGCCCGCCCAATGGCCCTGGCCGCTCAAGATCCATCTCATGGGGGGATTTCGCATCGAGATTGACGGCGCCGAGCTCGCGCTCGGCGCCAAACCGCCGACCCGCGCGCTCGACATATTGCGCATCATCTGCCTGTCGAGGGATCAGGTCTGTTCGGTGGAAACCCCGCAGGATTGGCTCTGGCCCGACCTCGACGGCGACCAGGCCAAGGCGGCTCTGGAGCAGGCGCTGCATCGTCTGCGCAAATTGCTCGGGCAAGGCGAACTCGTAACGCTGAGAGAAGGCCGTTTGCGGCTCGCTGCCGACAAGGTCTGGATCGATCTGCAGGATTGGGAAGACCGGCTGAAACGTGTGCTGTCGGGCCAAGGAGACAGCACGATCGAGGAGCAGGAAGCGCTGCTGGAAAGCTTTTTCGGTCCGCTTTTCTCGAATGGCCCGGCGCCCGCTTGGTCGAACGCCGCGGCCGACCGGCTGCGGGACGGGCTGGTGGAGCTTGCCGTGCGGATCGCCAAACACTGGCAGAGCCAGGGCAACGTGGACCGGGCACGCCGGGCCTGCCGGCGTGCCCTCGATTTCTACCCGGAATCGGCCAAACTCCATGGCGCGCTCATCCAGGAGAGCCTCTCCAGGAACGACCATGCCGGCGCCGTCGAGGATTACCGGCACTATGAACGCGCGCTCGCTTCAGCCGGCGATGACGAGCCCTCGCCTTTGCTGCGTTCGCTTGTACGCCCGCTTCTCTAGACCGGTTCATCGTTTCACGGAACGCCGAACCGCTCTATCTCTTTATTTTTGCGCAATTCCCTAGGGAAAACGCTACGCGCTTTTCCCGGGAAAACCGTTTCTCACATTTTTCCGGGAATTGCTCTGGCGCAGCTCGGAACTCTGTAAGCCGTCCGTAAGTCGCGGTCTGGGAACCTCAGCCCGTCGATCAAAACCGATCGCCGGAGGCCTGAAGCCCCCGATACCAACACTCACAGGAAGGAAAAAGGTCATGCCGTATACTGCCAGAGCAACTTCGAGAGTGCGTGCCGGCGCCATCCGCGCTGGAGCCACAAGACTTTCCGACCAGCTCAGGATCGGGCCTTGGTCGCTCCTCTCGCCCGAAGCTGTCATACAGCAAAAGTACAACTCCCTTGGCGGCGCCGGCTTCGCCGAGATCGACACGAAGGACACTGGAAAAGCCTGGTATCTCAAGAACGGCTCATGCATTTGCTACAACGATGCCATGCACGACGCCTTTGAGATCCATGGCGAAATCTACAGGAAGTGGATTGCGCTTGGCGGTCTCGCGTGGGGCATTCCCTGCACCGACGAAACCGGAACTCCCGACGGCGTCGGCCGATACAATCACTTCAACAACAATACCGCCTCGATCTACTGGACACCGAACACCGGTGCTCAAGCGATTTGGGGGGCAATTCGCGGCAAATGGGCAGCAATGGGCTGGGAGCGCTCGGTTCTCGGCTATCCGGTGACCGACGAAACCGGAACTCCCGACGGCGTCGGGCGCTACAACCATTTTGCCAATGCCGGCTCGATCTACTGGACACCGAGCACAGGAGCCAACGTGGTGTACGGTGACATCCGCAAGAAGTGGGAGAGCCTGGGCTGGGAACAGTCATATCTGGGCTATCCCACGACCGACGAGACCGAATTTGCCGACGGTGGCCGTGCCAATCTGTTTGAAAACGGTGGCATATACTGGTGGCCCGACACCGGCGCGATCGACCTTCGAGATGTCGTCGTCCACTATACCGGCCTCCATTGCTTCGGCGAGACCGACTGGGATCAGGGGTCGAGTTCGGATGAACCTTATGTCATCGTTAGCGTGACAACGCCGCAGATCGCCGACACCAAGCGCAGCCAGGTCTACGGCGACGTTGACGCCGGAGATACAAGACCCGACCTTATGGAAATCTATCGAGGCAAGCCCTACGGCATCAATATCGGTACGGTGCTGATGGAAAACGATTTTGGCGATCCCAACAAATACAAGGACGAGGTGCAGAAGATCGTCATGGGCGTCCATACGGCCGGTACGCTGGCTTTGCGCCTCATTCCGGTAGCGGGACCTATCATTGCTGCTATCGCCGGCCCGGCCTTGGGAACCCTGATGCCATTGATCGGCGGCGCCATCAGCGATCTCTTCGACTGGGGCGATGACAGGATCGGGAGCACGACAGTGACCATCTCCGCAAAGCAGATGGTGTTGCTCGCGGCACGCACGAACAATACCACATTCAATGGGATTGGGTTCAAAGTGGAAACACCCCTGATTTCCGGCGACGGGGCTTCCTACAAAGCCTATTTTGGCTTTGTGCCTGCCTAGGCCAATCGCCCCGGCAAAAAGCTTGCCGGGACAATCAACTTACCAGCCCCGCCTTTCCGTTGGCGGGGCTGACAGTTCGCGACTGAGAGATTTATTTCCGTAGCGGTCGTCGCAAGGCTCGGTCCAGACGCGGCAGCGCCGATCAGCATAGCGGGCAAGCTGTCGTTGCCCACCCCCCGCACAGCCCGTAGCGCCGCCATAAACGCGGCTCCTTCGGCCGGAACGATGGAGACCGCATTAAGTGCAGTCACCTCAACGACGCGGCCGCAGCCAACGAGGCCGAGCGGGACCGGCGGAAACCGGATCAGGCGGTGCGCAACCCGACGCCATGACAGCCGACATCAATCAGATGGAAAGAGAACGGTGACAAGAGCGGGCATGCATCACACCAGCCCGCGCTTGGCCATCATCGCTTCCGGGGAAGGCATCTTGCCGCGGAAGGCGGTGTAGAGTTCTTCCGGGTCCTTCGAGCCGCCGGCGGCGTAGATGTTCTTGCGCAACCGCTCGGCCAGCGCCGGGTTGAAGGGATCGCCTGTTTCCTCGAAGGCGGCGAAAGCGTCGGCGTCGAGAACTTCCGACCACATGTAGGAATAGTAGCCGGCCGAATAGCCATCGCCGGCAAAGATATGGCCGAAATGCGGGGTGCGGTGACGCATGGCGATGGTGTCGGGCATGTTGAGCCATTCGAGCGTTTCGGTTTCGAAACGGAGCGGCTCCTGCGGCGCGTCCCGTCGCGCATGGTAGGCCATGTCGACCAAGGCCGAGGCGGTGAACTCGACCGTGGCGAAGCCGGCGCCGAAAGTGCGCGCCGCCAGCATCTTGTCGACCAGCGCCTTTGGCATCGGCTTGCCGGTCTTGACATGCAGCGCATGTTTTTCCAGCACTGCCGGTACCGTCAGCCAGTGTTCGTAGAGCTGCGAGGGCAGCTCGACGAAATCGCGGCTGACCGAGGTGCCAGCGACCGATGGCCAGGTAACGTCGGTCAGCATGCCGTGCAGCGCGTGACCGAATTCGTGGAACAGGGTCTTGGCCTCGTCGACCGACAGCAAGGCTGCCTCGCCGGCCGGCGGCTTGGCGAAATTCATGATGTTGTAGATGACCGGCTTGGAGCCGTCGCCAAGCTTGTAGCCGGATTTCAGCGCGCTCATCCAGGCGCCGGAGCGCTTCGAGGGTCGCGCGAAATAATCGGCGAGGAACAGGCCGCGCTCGCTGCCGTCGGCATTCTTCACCACGAAAACACGTGCGTCCGGATGCCAGGTGGCAATGCCCTTCTTTTCATCGAAAGAAATGCCGAACAATCGCGTTGCAACGTCGAAACAGGCCTCGATGATGCGGTCGAGCTGCAGATACGGCTTCAGCTCGGCCTCGTCGAAGGCGAATTTCTCGGCGCGCAGCTTCTCCTGATAGAAGCGCCAGTCCCAGCCGGCGAATTTCTCATTGCTGCCGGCCTCGGCCGCCAGCCGCTGCAATTCGGCCTGGTCGCTTGCGGCCTTTTCCACCGCCTTTTCCCAGACCGGATCGAGCAGCGCGTGCACCGCCTCCGGCGTCTTGGCCATGGTGTCGTCGAGCTTCAATGCGGCGTAAGAAGGATAGCCGAGCAGCTTCGCCTTCTCGGCGCGCAGGCGCAGCATGTCGCGCACCACTTCCGTGTTGTCGGTGGCGCCGCCATTCTGACCACGCATGATGAAGGCGCGGAACGCTGTCTCGCGCAGATCGCGGCGCTCTGAGAAGGTCGAGAACGGCTCGTAGATCGAGCGCGACAGAGTGACGGCGTAGCGGCCCTTCTGGCCGCGCATCTCGGCGGCTTCCGCCATCGAGCTTTTCAGGAATTCCGGCAGGCCGGCAAGGTCAGCCTCGTCGAGAAACAGCGCCCAGTCGCGCTCGTCGGCAAGCACGTTCTGGCCGAAATTGGTGCCGAGCGACGACAATTCCTCGTTGATCGAGGCCAGCCGCTTCTTGCCTTCGGCATCGAGCCTGGCGCCGGAGCGGACGAAGTTTTTCCAGGTCTTTTCCAAGACCCGCAGCGTTTCGGCATCGAGCTTCAAAGCCTCGCGGCGCAGATAGAGATCGTCGATGCGGGCAAACAGTCGCTCATTCATCGAAATCGCCGAGAAATGCCGCGACATCTTTGGCGAGATGTCGCGCTCCAGCGCCTGGATCGCCTCATTGGTGTGGGCGCCGGCGCGGCACCAGAAGATCGAGGAGACATGGTCGAGCGCCTCACCGGCAAGCTCGAGCGCGGCAAGCGTGTTTTCGATAGTCGGCGTCCCGGTGTTGCCGGCAATCGCCTCGATCTCGGCTTCATGCGACTTCAGGGCCGCGTCGAAGACCTGAGAAAAATCGCCGTCGCCGATGCGCGTGAAATCGGGCAGGCCGAGCGGCCCTTGCCATGCGGTCAGCGGATGGGCGGCGAGGTCGACGGTGGACGGCATGGGCAAACTTTCGCTGTGTGGCGGGAGGAGATGGATCGTCACCGATGTAAGGCGCCGGCCGGTTGCGCGCAACAGCGCCAGGTTAGCGCTGAAGCGTGCCCACATGGTGCCGTGGGTATCATTCGAGCCGAATTTTATGCCCACCAAGATTATTATCTTGTAGCCTGCATTTTCCCTTGACTGAGGCTTCCACTCGTATGCAACCCTGAGGATGCCCACTGGCGCGCCGTGCAGCAAAAGGTGCACTATCACCGTAGTTATCCAGCAAAAAGTGCACTGTTCACCGGAATTCCTGGAATGAATCCAAGGGAACCTTAATGAGAGTAGAATTCTATGGTCTCACCTTCGACCTGCCTGCTGGATGGGTAGACATAGCCGGCGATCTTCCTGAGGGATCGCCACCTACCTTAGCCAAAGAAACGGACGGCTGCGGCGCGATTCAATTCTCAATCGCGAAGTATCGTAGCGGAGAAAAGCCAAACGTAGACTTTAACGTTCTGAGAACATTTATGATTCAGTTTTGCCGCAATAATTCCATGGATGTAGAACATATCACAAACATCGAGTCTGATGGTATAATCTCTGTTGGCGTATTGTCAGAGACCGGGGATCAATTGACATCTGCCTGGTATTTGTCGAATGGGAATGATGTTGTATTCATGACATACGTCGGGATGGCTAATGATACGGATTGTCTGAAAGAATTGGGCGTTGCCAAAGCAATCGTGTCGTCTATATCGTTTTAGGGACTTCGATATCGGATGGAATTACGGGAATTACGACAACAGTGCACTTTTTTAGACGCGAGATAACGCGTGCAATTCCAGCGCCCGCCACCAAAAAAGCCTTGGGCGGAAAACTCGGTCAGTAGCCGTCGCAGTTTTCGGCGATCGCGGCTTGCGAACTGGCGGTGATCTGGTCGTTGGCGACTGCAAAGGTCTCCTGCATCAGCATGTCGTTGCTGGGAAAATCATAACAGGCGATCACAGCGGTGACACCGCCCTCCGATTTCTCGATCCGGTGGCGGATTTCGGCGCCGGCGACGGCACCTTGCCACTCGGCGATCGAAGCGATGAATTCCTGCTTGCTTTGCACGACGCCGAGGTCGTCGAGCTTGATGCGGACGTTATCGGCGAGCAGGTCCGACAATTCGCTGCGGTCGGCGACGAGCAGTGCCGAATACCAGCGGTCGATGATCGCGCTATCGTCGGCGCGGGCGAAATCTGCAGAGCAGAGCAGTGCTGCCGTCGCGAACGCGATCGGAATTCGCACCATGCCCAGCCTCCTACTCCGTGTCGGGCCGCTCGAAATCGCCGGTGTCCTTGTTCATCACCCAAAGCTCGCCGGTCGAAATATCGAACCAGGCACCGTGCAGCGACAGTCGCCCCTTGCCTTCGAGGATCGAGACACAAGGGAAGGTGCGCAGATTGGCGATGGAATAGCGGATCGAGATGCGCTCCAGGGCCGTCTGGCGCTCGGTTGCGGTCATGAAGGTGCTCGACGATACGGTCTCGGCCGCCGGCGCGATCAGGCTCATCCATTTGCCGATGAAATCACCCGGCGACAACGGCGCGGCCGTGGTGTCGAGTGCTGCGCGGATGCCGCCGCAGCGGCCGTGACCCATCACCACGATGTTCTTGACCTTGAGGCTCTGCACGGCAAATTCGAGCGCCGCCGATGTCGAGTGGAACTGATCGTCGGGCGCATAGGGCGGCACCAGATTGCCGACATTGCGCAGCACGAACAACTCGCCCGGCCCGGCATCGAAGATCGCTTCGGGCGCGGCGCGGGAATCGCAGCAGGCGACGATCATCGTTTCCGGTGCCTGGCCCTCCCGCGCCAGCGCGCGATAACGCCCGCTTTCGGTGAGATACCGACCGCTCATGAAGTTGCGGTAGCCGGTGAGAAGATGCTCGGGAAGGTGGGGCATGGGCAGCGGTGGGAGCCTTTCCGGGTTAAGGCACGGTTCAATCCCGAAAGGCTCTAGCGCATCGGCCCGAAAATCGGAACCGATTTTCGGAAGGCGGGATGGCGTGGTTTCGACGTGCCAGCCCGTACTTTGACAAAGGCGAACGAACGCCGCCCTTAGTCGGCCTCAGAACCGCAGATTGGCGCCGGCGCGCAGCAGAAGCCAGTAGAACAGGCCGGTCGCGCCAACCGCCAGCAGCATCGCCAGGAAGAAGCCGCTGGGGCTCTCGGCAAATGGCAGTCCGCCTGTATTCATGCCGAAAATGCCGACGATCAGCGTGCCCGGCAAAAGCAGCGCGCTCATCACTGCCAGCGCCTTGAGGCTGCGGTTCGATTCGTCGGCAAGCTCGGCCGCAAGCTCCTCCTGCAGCAGCCTTGCACGGTCGTTGATCATGACGACCTCGCGGTCGAGCCGTTCAAGGCGCGCAGCAAGCCGGCGCAGAACTTCATGTGCGCCGGCGGAAAGGTTCCAGGCGGAACGGTCTTCATCCTGGAAAAGCGCTGCCAGGGCCGAGATCGGCCGATGCAGGGATACGGCAAGGCGGCGCACATCCTTCAGCTGCCGTCTTTCGTCGGCAAGCCGCTCGGTCACGAGATGATCCTCGACTGCATCCAGCCGCTTCGTCGCCGCGGCGAGCCGCAGGCTGGTGGTCTTGCAAAAAGCCATGACCAGCGTTTCGAACAGCTCGAATGCCGTGGCTGGCCGCAGCCCCGCGGCAAGGGCAGTGTGCACTTCCTCCACCGCCGCCAGCGGATGCCGGCGGCCGGTGACCAGCAGCCGCTCCGAGACCGCAAAATGCAATCTGCCGATGGTCGTCGACTGATGGGCGATCTCGCCATGCAGATCGGCCGAAATGCCGTGGACGACGCCATTCTCATGCGCCAGCACCAGGCTGTCCTCATGTCCTTCGAGGATTGCATGAGCCGACGCCGGCAGCGCGCAGGCATGGCTGACCCAGGAATGGGCGCGCCGGTCGACAAGGTCGACATGCAGCCAGACCCAGCCGTCCGCTGAGGCCAGCTCGGCCTCTATGTCTCGGGGCGCCAGCGGTTCGGGAGCTTTGCCGGGAGCGGCACGATAGGCCCAGACCAGCCCGGGAGCATGATGCTGATCGTCTGCGGCAAGCAATGTCAGATGCGATGCGTCATTCATGGCCGCCGCCGAAACAATGCACGTTGAGGTGATCCGGGCGGCGCCGGGGCCGGCGCCGCGACATTCTGGTCAAACCCTGTCCCCCGCTCAGAACACCTGGCGGAAGATGACGAACAACACGAAGGCCAGACAGATGGAGACCGGAAGGGTCAGTATCCAGGCCATCAGCATGTTGCGCACCGTCGACCATTGCAGGCCCGAACCGTTCGCCGCCATGGTGCCGGCAACGCCCGAGGACAGCACATGGGTGGTCGAGACCGGCAGACCGAGATAGTCGGCCGATGCGATCGTCGCCATGGCGACAAGCTCGGCGGACGCGCCCTGGCCGTAGGTCAGATGGCTTTTGCCGATCTTCTCGCCGACGGTGACGACGATGCGTTTCCAGCCGACCGTGGTGCCGAGGCCGAGCGCCAGCGCGATGGCGACCTTGACCCAGAGCGGGATGAACTTCGTCGCGTTGTCGACCGCCTTGTGATAGGTCGTCACCGCCTTCAGGTCGTCCGCCTGCATCGGCAGCAGCTTCTTCTTGTCGATCAGCTTCAGCGCTTCACCGATAAGATAGATGTTGTTGCGGGCGTTGCTGACCAGATTTGTCGGCAGCTTTTCCACGGACGGATAGGGCGACAACATGGCGCTGGTGTCGTGGATGAAGCTCTGCAGGGCAGGCGTCGTCTCGTCCTTCCAGGTCTTGGTACGGACGGCGTCGCCGACCGCGGTCGCCGCGTCGGTCACGGCGACGCCGGGCTTGACGTATTTGCCGAGCACGGTTTCCACTTGGGTCGCCGCCGATTTGTAGGCTTCGAGATAGTTGATATCGGGCGTGCGGTTCAGCGCGAAGGCGGTCGGCACCACACCGATAAGGATGAGCATGATGAGGCCCATGCCTTTTTGCCCGTCATTGGAGCCGTGGGCAAAGCTGACGCCGGTGCAGGTGAAGATAAGCAGCGCCCGGATCCACAGCGGCGGTGGGGCGCTCGACTTCGGCGCCTCGTAGAGCTCGCGGTTTCTGACCAGCAGCTTCATCGCCAGAAGCAGCAGCGCGGCCAGGCAGAACCCGACCAGCGGCGAGATCAGAAGCGACAGGCCGACATTGGACGCCTGCGACCAGTCGATGCCGCTGGTAATCGAGCCGGCTGGCGCGGTGAACTGGTTGGCGAGGCCGACGCCGATGATCGAGCCGATCAGCGTGTGCGAGCTCGAGGCCGGCAGGCCGAGATACCAGGTTCCGAGGTTCCACAGGATCGCGGCGACCAGCAGCGCGAAGACCATGGCCAGCCCCGAGCTCGATCCGACCTGAAGGATCAATTCGACCGGCAGCAGTGAAATGATGCCGAAGGCGACCGCTCCGCTGGCGGTGAGCACGCCCAGAAAGTTGAAGAAGCCGGACCACATCACCGCAAGCTCGGCCGGCATGGAATGCGTGTAGATCACCGTTGCCACCGCATTGGCGGTGTCGTGAAAACCGTTGACGAATTCGAAGCCGAGCGCGATCAGCAGCGCCAGGCCAAGCAGGATCCACGGCACCGCGACGGTACTGGTCAGGTCCTGGCCGAGCGCGTAGCCGACATAGGCAAGGCCGCCCAGAATGATGACGGCGAAAAACCATTTGCCGGTGCCGTTGGGCCGGTCGAGCGGATGCTCCGGCCTTGGAATTCCTGCCTCGCTTGAAACAATATCGACCATTCCCCACTCCTCTTGCATTGCAGCAAAGAATGGGAGGACGCTAGGTCCGCACAATGAAGCCTGTGTGACGGCGGGGCGCTTTGAAACGGAGCCGAGCCTGCTGGACGGGGTTCCTGACCTATTCCGCGATCTCCAGCAGGGTCGATATCAGCAGCCGGCGCTCTTCGGCGGAGAGTATGTCCGAACCGAACAGGTTCATGCTGCGAAGTCCTTCGATTGCGAGATAACAGACCAGCAGCGCCCTAAGGTTTGGAGTCTCCTCCTTTAGCCGTGCGAACACCTGCCGCCTGAACGATTTTATCGGTGTCAGGAAATCGGGATCCTCGGCAATCGCCGAAAATATCCAGGACGCCGACGGCTTCGTTGCCTCGGCATGCTCGGCCGAAAGCCTGATATAGGCCGCAAGCGGGCTCTCGCCGCTGACGCCATTGGTGCGGGCGGCCTCAAGCGCCTGTTGGAACGCGCTGAGGTAATCCTCCACCAGCGCTTGCATCAATTTCGCCTTGGTCGGGAAATTGTAGAGAAGACCACCCTTCGACACGCCGGCACGGCTGGCGACCGCATCCAGCGATAGGCTGCCAGGACCCGTCTCGCGCGCCACGGCGGCGGCGGCGGCGAGGATCTTCTCGCGCGAATTTGCTCTGCGGGCCTTCATCAATCGTTCCCCATTCATTAGCTTAGGCGGAATTGACAAGACCGTCCAGACGGTACAGTAAGATCGCCGTCATTTGAAATTGGGACCAGTCACAGGTATGTGTTCCGGTCGTCCGACCGTTATGCTGGGCCATGGCCGAGGGGACTGTTCGTGATCAAGCGCTTCATCATCGCCTTCATTCTGCTCGTGCTGGTGTGCGGCGGCATCGTCGGCTTCAACCTGTTCCGCGACAATGCAATCAAACAGTTCTTCGCCACCATGAAGCCGCCGGCCGCGACCGTGTCGACGGTCATTGTCAAACCTATGTCCTGGACGCCCGGCATCGAGGCGATCGGCACTGTCAGTGCCGTACGCGGTGTCGACCTCACGGTCGAAACTGCCGGCATCGTCAAGGACATCCTGTTCCATGCCAATCAGAAGGTCGCCGCCAACGCCGTGCTGCTGCAGCTCGACGATGCCGTCGAGCGAGCCGATCTCGTTGCGTCGAAGGCGCAAGCCACATCCGACCAGACGACGCTGATGCGCGCTCTCGAGCTGCAGAAGCGCGGGGTCGGCACCGACGCTACGCTCGACACGGCGCAGGCAGCAGCATCGGTCTCCGCCGCGCAGGTAAACAAGCTGCAAGCGGTGCTCGACCAAAAGCAGTTGACGGCCCCCTTCAAGGGTACCGTCGGTATTCCGAAAATCGACCTTGGGCAGTATCTCACACCCGGCACCGCTGTGGTGACCTTGCAGGACATGGATACGATGCGTGTCGATTTCACCGTGCCGGAGCAGCAGCTTCCGCAGCTGAAGATCGGACAGACGGTGCGGCTGGGCGTCGGCGGCGGCGACATGCCGTTCGCCGGTAGCATCCGCGGTATCGATCCGAAGATCGACCCGACGAGCCGGCTGGTGACGGTGAGGGCGGAGGTTGGCAATCCCGAAGGCAAGCTGACGCCCGGCCAGTTCGTCCAGGTGCGCGTCCAACTGCCCGAGGAGAACGACGTGCTGGCGCTGCCGCAGACGGCGCTGACTTCCAGCCTGTACGGCGACTTCGTCTTCGTGGTGCGCACGGCCAAATCCGCCGAAGCCAACGGCGCGGCTCCCGAGGCAAAGCCGGAAGAAAAGCCGGCTGCAGATGCTGCCAAACCCGCAACCGAAGCACCTGCGGCAAAACCCGAAGAAAAGCCGGCCGCTACCCCAGCCAAACCGGCAGCGGAAGACAAGCCGGCAGCGGATGAACAGAAACCGCAGCTCGTGCTCGCCCAGGTGTTCGTCAAGCCAGGCCGCCGCAACGCCGGCCTGGTCGAGATCCTGGAGGGCATCGCGCCCGGCGACGAAGTCGTTACCGCCGGCCAGAATCGGCTTTCCAACGGCATGTCCGTTGCCGTCGACAACACGATCGATCCGAGCAAGCCGGGGAATCAGCAGGCAGCCCAGCAATGAGCTTTTCCGACCTCTTCATCCGCCGCCCGGTCCTTTCGACCGTGCTTGCCTGCATGATCCTGCTTCTGGGTTTTCAGGGCATCTTCAACCTTTCGATCCGGCAATATCCAGAGGTTGAAGAAACGGCCATCACGATCACCACTGCCTATCCCGGCGCCAGCGCCGACCTGATCCAGGGGTTCATTTCCGCGCCGATCGCGCGTGCTGTCGCTTCGACCGAAAACATCGATTATGTGACGTCCGCGAGCCGGCCGTCATCCAGCACCGTGACAGTGCAGATGAAACTCGGCTCCGACCCCGACGTCGCGCTGAACGAAGTCTTGTCGAAGGTTCAGAGCGTTCGCGGCGATCTGCCGGACGAAACCAAAGACCCGGTGATCGTCAAGGGCACCGGCCAGCAGTTCGCGATGATGTACATCTCGATGCAGAACCCGAAAATGACGCCGGAACAGCTCACCGAATATATCGAGCGCGTCGTGCGGCCGCGTATCTCGACGGTCGAAGGTGTTGCCGACGTGCAGATTTTCGGCGCCGCCGAATATTCGATGCGTGTCTGGATCGACCCGATCAAACTGGCAGCGCGCGGCGTGACGGCGGCGGAAGTGCTGACCGCCATCAACGAATCGAATTTCCTCTCCGCGCCCGGCGATACCGAAAACGAATATGTGGCTTCCTCGATCACGGTTCGCTCGACCCTGCAGACGCCGGAGGCTTTCGCTGCCCTTCCGCTCCGCTCGAAAGACGGCAATGTGGTGAGACTGCGCGACGTTGCCCGCGTCGAACTCGCCGCGGCGAACACTGACACCAGGGTCACCTTCAACGGCAAGCCCGGCATCTTTCTCGCCATCTTTCCGACGCCGGCCGCCAATCCACTGACCACCGCGGCGGCGATCCACAAGATTGTGCCGACCATCCAGGAGACGCTGCCGCTGGGCATGACGATGGAGATCGTCTACGACTCAACCGAGCAGATCAGCGCGTCGATCGAGGAGGTGTTCAAGACCATCGGCGAGGCGGTCGCCATCGTCATCGTCGTCATCCTGCTCTTCCTCGGCTCGTTCCGCTCGGTGCTGATGCCGATCGTGACCATTCCGCTGTCGCTGATCGGCGTCTGTTTCCTGCTGTTTTCTTTGGGTTATTCGATCAACCTTTTATCGTTGCTGGCCATGGTGCTGGCGATCGGACTGGTTGTTGACGATGCTATCGTGGTGGTGGAAAACATCCACCGCCACATGGAGGAAGACGGCTTGTCGCCGATGCAGGCGGCCTTCAACGGCATGCGGGAGATCTCGTCCGCCGTCGTCGCCATGACGATAACCCTGGCCGCGGTGTTCGCGCCGCTGGCCTTCACCGGCGGTCTGACAGGCGCACTGTTTCGCGAATTCGCGGTGACGCTTGCCGGCTCGGTGGTGCTTTCGGGTGTCGTCGCCCTCACCATCACGCCGATGATGTCGGCACGTATCCTGAGGTCCGGCTCGCACAGCCGCTTCCAGCGCATTGTCGACAATACGTTCGGGCGCGTCGAACACGTCTATGAGCGGCTGGTCACCGGTTCGTTGAACTATCGCCCGGTGACGCTGATGATCGTCCTCGCGCTGGTCGCCACCACCGGTTTCATGTTCACCAAGACCTCGAGCGAACTGGCGCCGGAAGAAGACCAGGGCTTCTTGCTGTCTATTGTGAACGCGCCGCGCTATGCGACGTCGGACTACACCGAGACCTATGTGAACCAGATTCTCGGGCTGGTGAATGATATCCCCGAAACCAGGGCGCGGTTCTCCGCCGTCGCGTTCCAAGGCCCGACGAACAGCGCTTTCGTCGGCTTTGCGTTCAAGGACTGGGCCGAGCGCGCGCGCAGCTCGAAGGAACTTCAGGAAGACATCACTGCCCGCCTTGCCAAGGTGGCAGGCGTCGAGGCTTTCGTCTTCGCGCCGCCGACGCTGCCCGGCTCCGGCGGCGGCCTGCCAATCACAATGGTGGTGCGCTCGACCGGCGAGGCCTCCCAGGTGTACGAGGCGGCCGAGAACATCAAGAACAAGGCGCAGGCCTCCGGTCGCTTCCTCGCCGTGCAGAATTCGATGTCCTACGACGCGCCGGAAGTGACGGTGACGATCGACCGCGATCGCGCCGCCGCGCTCAACCTGCCGATCGCCGACATCGGCCGGACGCTGACCCTGTTGGTCGGTGGCGCCGAGGTGGCGCAATTCGACCGCGAATCCAACAGCTACGACATCATCCCGCAGGTACCGCAGCAATTCCGCGACAATCCCGAAAAGCTGGGGGAGTATTTCGTGCGCAGCGTGTCGGGCGAGATGGTGCCGCTCTCAGCGGTGGTGAAGATCTCGACCAACGCGTCGCCGGCCGCCATCGAGCAGTTCAACCAGTTGAACTCCGCCACGATTTCCGCTCTGCCATTGCCCACCGTCACCACCGGTGACGGGCTGAAGACCATCGAGGACATCGCCAGGGAAAGTCTGCCCGACACGTTCTTCATCGACTATACCGGCCAGTCGAGGCAGGAGAAGCAACAGGGCTACACGATCATCATCGCCTTCGCGGCGGCTGTGCTCGTCATCTACCTGGTGCTGGCGGCGCAGTTCGAAAGCTTCCGCGATCCGTTGATCATTATGATGGCGGTGCCGCTCTCGATCTTCGGCGCGATCGTGCCGCTTAATATCGGGCTCGGCACGCTCAACATCTATACCCAGGTCGGCTTGATCACGCTGATCGGCCTGATCACCAAGCACGGCATCCTTCTGGTCGAGTTCGCCAACCAGCAGCGTGAAATGCACGGCATGCGGCGGCGCGATGCGATCATCGCGTCCGCCAAGGTGCGGCTGCGGCCGATCCTGATGACGACGGCGGCGATGGCGCTCGGCGTGGTGCCGCTGATCATCTCCAGCGGCGCGGGTGCCGCGGCACGCTATTCGATGGGCCTGGTGATCTTCACCGGCATCCTGGTCGGAACCATGTTCACGCTGTTCGTGGTGCCGATGTTCTACACCTTTATCGCCAGCAAGGACCTGCCGCATCACGCCGAAAAGCCGGATCCGAAGCTGATGCCGGTAATGCCAGATTAGATTCCGCTAATAAAGAAGGCCGGATCTCCGGCCTTTTTGAGAGCGACGAGAGGCATCGCTCATTTGACGATGACGATGCTGGTGTTGGCCGGGCCGAAGACCTCGACGAGCTGGTAGAAATCGGCGGCGTTGTCCGGATGCAGACGCACGCAGCCATGCGAGGCCGGCTGGCCGAGGCGCTTGATGGCGCTTGTCGCATGTACGGCGTAGCCGCCGCTGAAGAACACCGAATGCGGCATCGGGGCGTTGTCGTATTTCTTCGAATACCACATTTCATGCATGCGGGTCGGCTTGAACGAACCGGTCGGCGTGACGTGCGTCCTGTCGCCGGTCGAGACCTTCCAGGCGAATGTCGGCCGGCCGTCGACCAGGATTTCCATGGTCTGCTGTGACAGTGACACACGCGCGACGATCTTGTTGGCGGCGGCGCGGGCTGCGCCGTTGCCGGCACTGACAAGCAAGGCAGTACCGGTGATGACGGCGGCGGCGATGTTGATGAGCTTGGCGGAAATGGCAGTGCACATGATGTCCCCCTTATTCTGCCGGTCGGGGCCGGCTCAATTCGATGACCGGCTTATCGGGGCGTCATGTTTCAAGTCGATTTCGCTAGGTGCTCGTTTGTGTTTCGATTCTGTTTCCCCTGGTTAACAGAAAGAGTCCGGCCAATCGGCCCTCCGTTGCGTGACGTCGTCAGGAATATGTTGTGTTTGCGTGAGGAGGATCGGCCAAACCGCGGCACGAATCCGCGATTGCCTTTCGTTTGAGAGGAATTCAACTGACTCCGAAACCGAGCTGCAACAAAGCGCGACCTCGGCGGCATGATCCGGATACAGCGCACGGGCAAAGTTGACCTAACGAAAACAGCGGGCAACGAACGATCGGAAGCCAACACTGTTTTCGCTACGGTCTGGATTGTCTGGACAGTTTCCAGCCTGCGCGTCGACCGGCTCAAGCCCCTCTGGCGGGGGCGGCTTAGGGCCGTTGAGGATGCGCGGCGCCTCCGGCAACTTGCAGCCGAGAGGACCGAAGGCCCGCGCCGCAACGGGGGGCTCCGCTGGCGGCGCGGGCGCTTCGGGGGTTCCCCTGAAGTGCCCGCAAATTCCAATTTTGAGGAACGAACAGGATGAAAACGAAATTCGCCGCTTCCGTGCTTTCCGCCCTGCTCTACGTGCAGGGCCTGCTCGGCATTGCCGGCCTCGCCACCGTGCTGCTGAAGGAACGCGCCCATGCCGGCGAGGTCAGCACGAACAGTGATATGCCGTCCGGCCCGTCGCTTCTCGCGGTGCGCTGAGGAAAGAGCATCGGACCCCAAGAGTGGAAAACCGGTTTTGGGAAAATCAGATGCTCAAGACAAAAGGGTGGCCGTCCTGCCTTTAATCGACGAATTGCGTCGGCGGATCGAACCGATAACCCGCACCCCGTATGGTAGTGATGGTTTCGGTATCGAGCTTGCGGCGCAGCCGCACGATGCGCGAATCGATCGACCGGTCGAAGGCTTCGGCATTTTCGGCAGGCGCGGCGGCGATGATGTCGTCCCGCGTCAGCACCTTGCGCGGGCTGGCCAGGAACAGCCTGAGCAGCGCCACCTGCCCGGGCGACAGCTGTTCTTCCGTGCCCGAGCGGTGCATGACGATTGCCGATCGGAGATCGACGGTCGCGTTCTCCAGCACGACCAGTTCCCCGGCGCTCCTGCCGCGCCGAGCCAGAAGGCCGCCGACGCGAGCGGCAAGCTCCCTGACATTGAGCGGGCTTTCGACGACGTCGGCGGCGCCGAGTTCGAGCGCCAGAACCTTGTCGACCAGATCGGCCGGGCGGCAGATCAGGATGAAATCCGGTCCACCTTCGCCGCCATGTCGCCTGAGCAGGTCGCGCCCCTCCGCCTGGCTGACGCTGTCGCCGACAACCACGACATCGATACCCTTTTCCGAAAGCAGCGATTCGGCTTCCCACGGCTGTCGCGCCGCGCGGACGTCATGCCCGCGCCGCTCGAGATGATCGGCGAGATCGGTCGCGATTACTTCAGCGACGGAAACAAGCGCGATGACGGATCGTGCAGCCATGTTTTTCTACCCCGCATGCGGCAACCCAAGAAGAGTGCTGGACATCATGTTTATACCCAATCTACTTTCCGCTGAAAGCGGGAGCGAAAGCATCGTGCGGGCACGAATTGTCATTGTCGAGGACGAGCCCGACCTGAGGGACGCGGTCGCCGAGTATCTCGGCGCCAGCGGCTATGATGTGGCCACGGCCGAAAGTGCGGCGGCGGCACGCGACCTTTTGGAAACCCAGTCTTTCCATCTGGCCATTCTCGACATCGCCATGCCGGGCGAGGACGGCCTGTCGCTCGGCCGTTGGATGCGGTCGAAAATGCCGATCGGCATCATCTATGCGACGGCGGCCGGTACCGCGCTCGACCGCATCGTCGGACTGGAACTCGGCGCTGACGATTACATCGTTAAGCCTTACGAATTGCGCGAAGTGCTAGCCAGGGTGCGCAGCGTGCTGCGTCGCGTTCCGGAGCCGACCGAGCCACAAAAGGCTAAGGCTGAAACATCCGGCGGCCGCCGGTCCGTGAGCTTCGGCGTCTTTCACGCCGATCTCGACGGCAGGCTCGTCACCGGCGCCAACGGTGCGGTCATCGACATGGCCAAGAGCGAGTTCGACGTGCTGGAGGTGTTCCTGACGCGCGCCAACCGGCTGTTGACGCGGGCGGCGATCTCCGAGGCGATCGGTTTCGTCGAGGACCCGGAATCGTCCCGTGCCGTCGACATCCGCATCATGCGGCTGAGAAAGAAGATCGAGGCGGATCCGGCCAATCCGAAATTCCTGCGCACGGTGCGCGGCGAAGGCTATATCTTCTCGCTGCCAGCCGGTGAAAACAACTAAGGCCCGGCGGCTTGAGCAAGCCACAGCCAGGAAATGACGGCTGACCATGACGGCTGAAACAACACGCGCGGACATGCAGGGCGCCAGGCAGGGCGCGGCGATGGCGGCCGTGCATGTGGTTCGCCGGCTGCGCGAAGCCGGTGACTGGCAGCGCGAGATGGAGGGTATTCTCCAAACGCTTTGCGAAGCCATGGATTGTCACCGCGGCATCCTGTTTCGCCTGCGCGAACTGCCCGGCCAGGGCTTCGCCCAGTCGGTCGCCGCTTATTGGATCGCCCCCCGGTTTGGCGGCGAGCTGGCGTCACCGACTGTCATCATGCAGTCGGTCGTCGATTCGGACCCATTGCTGGAACGGCTGGCGGAGGACGAGCGTCAAGGCAAGATCTTCGCCGGGCACACACGCGATCTCGAAGGCTTTCTGCGGACCGATTTCGAAAAGCAGAACATCAAGTCGTTCCTGTCGGTGTCGGTCTTTTCGCACGGCAATTTGTGGGGCACGCTGGCGGTCAACGACTGCGTTAACGAACGCGAATGGACCGACCAGGAAGAGGCGGCGCTGCACATGGTGGCACTCGCCATCGGCGATGCCATCGAACGGTCGCCCTCCGACGCGCATGCCAGCGACGTCATTCGCCGCACCATGCTGCAGGCCTCGCTCGACGCCATCATCGTCATCGACGAGACCGGCTCGATCATCGAATTCAATCCGGCCGCCGAGAAGATGTTCGGCTATCGACGCAGCGATATCCTCGGCAAGGACCTGCTCGACACGGTCGTGCCGGAATATTACCGCAAGGGCTATGCGTCGGGCGCCGAATACATGTCGGGCCGCGGCGCGCCGATGGTCGGCCAGCGGCTCGAAACGGTCACCCAGAATGCCGCCGGCGAGGTTTTTCCGATCGAGCTGACGGCAACCGAGATGCGGGTCGCCGATCGCCATCTGATCTTCGGCTCCATCCGCGACCTGCGCGACAGATTGCGGGCTGAGGAGGAAATCAACCGTCAGCGCGAAAAACTGCACCAGAACGAGAAGATGGCGGCGATGGGCTCGCTGCTTGCGGGCGTTTCGCACGAGCTCAACAACCCGCTGGCCGTGGTCGTCGCCCAGTCGACGCTGCTGCACGAATTCGCCGCCGATCCGCAGACCAAGGTGCGCGCCGAAAAGGTGCGCGCCGCTGCCGAGCGCTGCGGCCGTATCGTCAAAAGCTTCCTGTCGATGGTCCGCCTGCACCCGACGGCACAGGCCGAAACCGACCTCAACCAGGTGATCCGCGCGGCACTCGAAGTGACCGCCTATGGCGCGCGATCAAGCGGCATCATCATCGACACCGATTTCGCCGGCGGCCCGCTGCTGGCCATGGCCGATGCCGACCACGTGACGCAGGTGGCCGCCAACTTCCTCATCAACAGCCAGCACGCCTTGGCCGGCATTGCCGGCGACCGCCGGATCAAGGTCCGGACGTTTCGCAGCGACCGCGGCAATCCCGGATTCTCGGTCGAGGACAACGGCCCAGGCGTGCCGGAAGCGATACGTTCACGCATATTCGAATCCTATTTCACCACCAAGCCGGTCGGTGTCGGTACCGGCATCGGCCTGTCGATCTCGAAATCGATCATCGAGCGGCACAATGGCAATATCTGGTTCGAGGAGGTTTCGCCGAGAGGTGTGCGTTTTGTCGTGCAGCTGCCGGCGATCGCTGTCGGCGCGGCCGCCGCCGGCGAAGCTCCGTCGCGGTCGAGCGGCTTGCGTCACGCGCTGATCATAGACGATGAACCGGATGTCGCGGCGTCGCTGTCCGACATTCTGGAGTTGATGGGCATCAAGTCGCGGATCGTGCCGGCCTGGGTCTCGGCCGCCGCGACGCTGAGCGGCCATGTGCCGCCGGACATCGTGTTTTCCGATTTGCGCATGCCCGGCACCAGCGGCATAGCCGCCTATCGCGAGTTACTCGCCGAAATGCCGGGTCTGGCGCGGCGCTTCGTGCTTGTCACCGGCGATCTGATCGGCGCGAAAGGCGAGATCGAGGCGCTGCCGGCGCCGCAGCGGCCGCCGATCTTGGAAAAGCCGTTCAGCACGCTGGATGTGCGCGGCGTGCTCTCGGCCATTGCCGAGCAGGTCGCTCTGGGCGGCTAGACTCCGCGATCTCTCCCCGGAAGAAAAAAGGCTCCCGGCCGACATTGCGGCGGGAGCCTGACTGGAGTGCTGGAGGGCGCTCGCAAAAAATCAAAAAACGTTCGGCGTATCGGCCAGCGGGGCGGCATTGGCGATCATGCGGACCGGCCGTGCCTTGCCCGACTGGGCGGCGATGACGCGCAGGCAGTCCAGGCTCTCTGCGCCCCAGGCCTGCCCCTTGCAGGCAAAATCGATCTCCGGCATCGGCAGGCGCGCCGTCTTGGTGGTGGTTGTCGCGCCATCGATGAGGTTGGCCGGGGGGTTCAGTGAGGCGAAGGCCGGACCGACGGTCGGCGTCAACGTCATGCCGGCAAATGCGGCAGCCGCCAACAGCATGAACATCGCCATTGGATGATCACTGGCGCGCTGGCGCGGCGCCAGCTTCGGGCGCCGGTCGTTACGCTGGGGACCCTGCTGGCGAAGGTCGGTATCGGTGATCTGGATTTTCGTACGCATCGTCGTTTCCTTCGGTTCTCTTCTTTTCCCTGTTGAAACGAACTTAATCGCACCTTGTAACCGGCCAACGATGATGGATTAACGATTGTGTAACCGGCATGAAACCAAGCCCGCGGCCATTCCTGGGCAAACCGATCAGGCGTAGCTGGCAGCACCGGTGGCATTCTGTGCTCGCTTTCCGCTATCCACGGCACCAGATCCACGTCGCCTTTCCAGGCCCACAGAGCGTCGGGCGTTTAACACGCGTGAGGGGATTAACGTCTGGAATTCCCGGGATTTTCCCGGCTTCGATCGTTCGGACTCGGCTCTCAAATCCCGCTCGATTTCCCGTCAAGAATTCGCCCCATTTTCACAAGCCATTGCATTTCAACGGAAAATATGCTTTTATTGAACGATCATTCAATAAATAAAGAGCTTTTTATGAACCCGCATCTGCGTGACGTGGCAATCCCCAACGATTGGGATCGGCGGGGCCTGCCGGGCTGGAGCTATCATTCCGACGCCCTGCTCGAGCTCGAGAAAGAGCACGTCTTCCGCAACCATTGGCAGATCGCCGGCCATGTCTGCGACGTGCCGAACGCCGGCGACTATCTGACGATGGATGTGGTCGGCGAACGGGCGCTGATCGTGCGCGGCAAGGATGGCGTTGTGCGCGCCTTCAACAATATGTGCCGCCACCGCGGCAGTCGCGTCGTTGCCGACAGCCAGGGCACTTGCAAGAATGCGCTGGTCTGCCCCTTTCATGGCTGGGTTTACAATCTCGACGGCACGCTGCGCGGTGCTGCCCGCCCGCGTTCCTTCCCCGACCTCGACAAGACCGAATTCGGCCTGATGCCGCTCGAGCTCGAAATCTGGATGGGCTTCATCTTCATCCGCTTCCGCAAGGGTGGGCCGCAGCCATCGGTGGCCGAGCTGTTGAAGCCGATCGAAGCCGAGATTGCCCATTACGGCGTGGCCGAGATGGTGCCGTCCTGGGGCATCTGGACCCAAAAGACGCCGGTCAACTGGAAGTCGGTGCGCGACGTCGACAATGAAGGCTACCACGTCGCCATGGCGCATCCGGCGCTGCAGGATCTTTACGGCGCGACCTATTTCGACGAGCCGTTCGTCAACGGCGTGTCGCGCTCGTTCGCCACTTACAACCCGCATGCCGGACGGCGCTGGAGCGTCGCGCAATACATCAAGCTCGCACCCGAGGCGAAGCACCTGCCGGAGCATCTGCGCAAGGCCTGGATCTACTACGGCATCTTCCCGAACAACGCGCTGTCGATCATGCCGGAATCGGTGCAGTTCTATCAGGAGTTCCCGCTGTCGACGGGTGAGACGCTGCTGCGCGGCGCCATCTACCGCTATCGCGACGAGACCAGGGAGCAGGCGGCTGCCCGCTACCTATCCTACCGCATCGACCGTGACACGCTGGCTGAGGATGTGCAGCTTTCGATATGGTCCAACGAATCCATGCTGTCGGAAGCCTTCGGAGGTTTTTACTTTTCCGATCTCGAATATGGGGTGCGCACCCACCACGACCATTTGCGCAAGCAAATTCCCGTGCTCGGATTGGAGACCGCGCCCGAGGAGAAGGATATGTGGTCGCTCAATGAGGTGCTCAGATCACGCTCCTGACGCATGCTGCCCAAAATGTTAGCCTTGGTCCTCAGGCCCAGATGGCGACGGGAATGCCGTAACGATCGGCGAGCGGCGGATCCGGAAACGGCATTGCCTCGCCTCTGGCGATGCGTCCGGCAATCAGCATCATCGCCGCGGCATCGAGGAAATCGTCGGCGGCCGCGCCACGCGGCGGCGTCTGGTCGAGAAAATCCTGGATATAACCATGCCGGGCAAGCAGCGCCTTGCGTTCGGCCATGCCGGCCGGATTGATGTTGCCCCTGATCTTCTTTGGCAGGCGCATCGCCCGGTCGCCGTTCAGTTTGCAGAAGGCAACTTCCGGATGCGATTCGAAGACGCGGCTGCGCAGTTCGGGGCGCGCGATCAGCAGCGAATCGATCTCGCGGATCTTGGCGAAGATGCCGAAGGCCTGGATCGAGACGCCGCGCGGCGGATCTGATGTCGTCTTGGCCACCTCACTTGCCTTGCGATGTGCGGCGTACCAGGCGTCGACCGTGGTGAAGGCTTCGATCTCCGCGTAGAGCGCGGCGCGGGAGGGGATGGCAAAGACACTGGACTGCCGGGCCCCAAGCAGCGGCCGCACCAGCGCCTCCGGGCCGCGACCGCCTCTTTGGGAGAAATCGGGCAGGCCGATTGGCATATCGACCGCCACGATAGCATTGACGGGCAGTCGGTCGAGCAACGCCGCGAAGCTTGGGAAAACGGCTGTCGACGGTGCCGCACCGGGATCGCGGCGGACGGCTATCCAGCCGGCCTTGCAACCGTCGACGCCGACAAGCACCACACCCCTGGGCGTAACACCCCTGGGCGCAACATCCCCAGGCACAACATGGTCGAGCGCAACATCCTTGGGCGCATCATCCTGGGGCACGGCGTCTTCGGCCTGCCTCACGCCCGGCGGTCCCGTTCCGGATGCAGGAGATGGCGAAGCTGCACCATCGCCATCGGTTGCGACAGGCTCTGGGCATCGGTCTCGAGCTGCAATTCGTCGCCGCCGCGCTTGGCGGTGCGCGCCAGGATCTCGTAGACAGCTGCCGTGGTCGATTGCAGCGCCTTGGCGGCCGGCTGGCCGGACAGGATCCGCGCCAGGTAGACGGCCGCCGTCAGGTCGCCGAGCCCGTTCGGCGGCTTGTCGATGAGCCGGTGTTCGGCAAGCAGCGCCTCTCTGCCGGTGAGCAGTAAATTGCCGGTGCCGCCGGCCATCATCGCTGGCGCCGAAGTGACCAGCATGGCCGGCGGGCCGGCTTGCAGGGCTGCAGCCATTGCCGATTTCAGGTCGGGCAGCGGCGCTCCGGCCATCCATTCCAGCTCGTAGCGGTTGGGCGTGGCAATATCGGCGATCGGCATCAGCCGGTCACGCATGGCGATTGCGGTCGGCTCAGGTACGTAGAGCCCGCCCGAATCGCCCATCACCGGGTCGCAGATATAGAGGGCGTCCGGCGTCTTCGCCTTCACCGCGCCGACCAGCGAAGCGACGGCTTCGGCCTGGCCAGCCTCGCCGAGATAGCCGGACAGCACGGCGCCGACCTCGCCCAGCCACGGCGCGCGCCCGAGGTCGGCCATCAGCGCCTTGAACTGGTCCAGCGGCGGCACGATGCGGGTGGCCCGGCCATGGCCCGGATGCCAGGGCAGGATGACGGTCGGTACCGCCCAAACCGGAAAGCCGAGCGTCTCCAGCGCAAAGACGGCGGCACGGTTGCCGACCGAGCCACGTGCGACATGGCTGGAGACGACGATGACCGCGCGCGGCGCGTCGGCTTTTTCGGCGCTCATTGATTTTTCCTAACCGCCCCTGGTGACGAAAAGCACGAGCCAGATCAACAGACCGATGGCAATAAGCAAGCCCGCTGCCCGACCGATGCGGGTGCCCCAATATTCGATCGGGTCCGATCGGTCGGCATCGGCCGCGGTGACGTGGTCGCGCGCGCCTTTAGTGGTTCGTGCAAGGAACGAGGTGCCGCCCGCGTCGGTCTCGCGCGCCACCCGTTCGATGATGCGGCGCGATTCCGCGTCGCTGTCGTGGCGTTTCGCCATGGTGATGTCCCGTTTATGCCGAGCTTAACCCGTTCGCCTCGTCTGTCACAGGGCCCGACGGCGAATGGTAGAAAACCAGTAACGTTCTCGGCCGAAGTCATTTTCTTGCGCGAGGAGTGTGGTAATGCTTCGCGTGCCAAATGCTATCGAGGGGACCTTAATCATGCTTGCCCAGCGCCTTTCTTCGCCGCCAATCTTCCGTAATTTAGCTGCGTTCCTGGTCATGGCCGTCATGCTGCCGCTGCTTGCCGGCTGCGGCTACAACACCATCCCGACGGCTGAGGAAAACGCCAAGGCAGCATGGAGCGAGGTGTTGAATCAATACCAGCGCCGCGCCGATCTCATCCCCAATCTGGTCAACACGGTCAAGGGCTACGCCGCGCACGAGAAGGACACGCTCGATGCTGTGGTCGAAGCGCGCGCCAAGGCGACGCAGGTGACCGTGACGCCGGAAACGCTGAACAATCCGGAAGCCTTCAAGAAATTCCAGGACAGCCAGGCCGGCCTGACCAGCGCGCTGTCGCGCCTGCTGGCAGTGGTGGAGAACTATCCCGATCTCAAGGCCAACCAGAACTTTCTGGCGCTGCAAGCACAACTCGAAGGCACCGAGAACCGCATCACGGTCGCCCGCCGCGACTATATCCAGGCAGTGAGAGAGTACAATCTGACGCTAAGGACCTTCCCGTCGGTGATCTGGGCGACCTTGTGGTTCCGCGGCAACCAGCCGTTTGCGAATTTCACTATCGAGGAGGATAAGATGCAGCCGCCGAAGGTCGATTTCGGCACGCAGCAGGGCGGGTGAAGAACATCTGGTGAGCGCGGTCCCCGCTGGCCTTGCACTCCGTCGCGCCCCCTCTGTCCCGCCGGACATCTCCCCCGCAAGTGGGGAGATTGGCAGTTTTCTGCGTCCTGTCCACTCCTGCAACATTCAAAGCTAGCGAAAGCCAGTGCCATAGTCGATCTCCCCGCAAGTGGGGGAGATGCCAAGTTTTGGCAAAGAGGGCAGGACAGAGAGGGGCGCGAAGGAACGCCAGCCTGGCATCACTGCGGATCATCTTTCTTTGCCTTAGCCTCTTTCTCCCGCTTACCGCTCTTGCCGCCGAACTGCCGGCGCTGACCGGACGGGTCGTCGACAATGCCGGCATCATCGATGCCGCAACCAAGGCGGCGATGACGCAGAAGCTTGCCGATTTCGAGACCAAGGGTTCGGACCAGATCGTCGTCGCGACCATCCCCAGCCTCGACGGCGAGGAGATCGAGCCGTACGCCAACCGGCTGTTCCGCGCCTGGAAACTGGGCCAGGCGAAGGAGAACAACGGCGTCCTGCTTCTGGTGGCGCCGAACGACCGCAAGATGCGCATCGAGGTCGGCTATGGTCTTGAAGGCACGCTGACCGACCTGCACACCAAGCTGATCATCGAAAACGACATGGTGCCGGCCTTCCGTGCCGGCGATTTCTCCGGCGGCATCAGCAAGGCCGTCGACGACATGATCATGGTGCTGGAAGGCAACCCCGAAGAGCTGGAGGCGCGCGGCAAGCGCAACCAGCAGCCGCCGTTCAACAGCGACGATCTGTTCTTCACGATCTTCATAGCCATCTGGGCAATCATCTTTTTCGGCGGCCTCGCAGCCTCCATCCTGCCGCCGATCTTCGGCCAGAAGATCGGTCCCGGCCGCTATCGCTGGCTGGGCATGACCTTCGAGCCAAGCCGGCGGTCGTCCGGCGGCTGGTCGGGAGGTTCCGGCGGGGGATGGTCGTCGGGTTCAAGCGGTGGCGGGTTTTCCGGCGGCGGCGGTTCGTCCGGCGGCGGCGGCTCTTCGGGAAGTTGGTGACGAGATGACAAGACACGCCATCAGCCCGGTGGAATCCGGCCGCTTCATCAAAATGATCGGCACCGTGCTTATGGCCATGGCGGTGCTGCTGGTCGGCTTCGCGGCCTTCGCCGCCGAGCCGCCGGCGCTGACCGGACGGGTCGTCGACAATGCCGGCATCATCGATGCCGCGACCAAGGCGGCGCTGACGCAGAAGCTTGCCGATTTCGAGACCAAAGGGTCCGACCAGATCGTCGTCGCGACCATCCCCAGCCTCGACGGCGAGGAGATCGAGCCGTACGCCAACCGGCTGTTCCGCGCCTGGAAGCTGGGCCAGGCGAAGGAGAACAACGGCGTGCTTTTGCTGGTGGCGCCGAACGACCGCAAGATGCGCATCGAGGTCGGCTATGGTCTTGAAGGCACGCTGACCGACCTGCACACCAAGCTGATCATCGAAAACGACATGGTGCCGGCCTTCCGCGCCGGCGATTTCTCCGGCGGCATCAGCAAGGCCGTCGACGACATGATCATGGTGCTGGAAGGCAATCCCGAAGAGCTGGAGGCGCGCGGCAAGCGCAATCCGGCGAATGACAATCCTGTCGATCCGATCTTCATGCTGTTCGTCGTCCTCTGGGCGACGATGTTCTTCGGCGGCTTGGCAATGGCGTTCCTGCCGCCGATCTTCGGCACGAAACTGTCGCCGGGCGTGTACAAATGGCTGGGCATGACGTTCCGCTACGGCCGTGGGCCAGGTTCGTCACCCTCCGGTGGCGGTGGCTGGACGTCGGGGACCTCGTCCGGCAGTGGCTGGTCGTCTGGAAGTTCCGGCAGTGGTTGGTCGTCCGGAAGTTCCGGCGGCGGGTTTTCAGGCGGCGGCGGTTCGTCCGGCGGCGGCGGTTCTTCAGGAAGCTGGTGAGACATCAATCATGGCAACACGACCTATCAGCCCCGAGGATCATGAGCGCATCGCCGATGCGATCCGCGCTGCCGAATCAAAGACCGACGGCGAGATCTACTGCGTCGTGGCGCATGCCAGCGGCGGCTATTTCTTCCCGGCCGCTTTCATGGCGATGCTCGGCATGCTCGTCGTCAGTCTCGGCGTCGGTTACGGGCTGGAAGCCTGGTGGCTGTCGATCCGCTTGCCGCATTTCGTCATCGCCGAGCTTCTAGCGCTTGCCAGTGTGCTCATCCTGTTGTGGGCATTGCCCGCATTGCGCATCCATTTGGTGCCGAGGCGGCTGCGCTACCAGGCCGCCCACGCCAATGCGATGAAGCAGTTCCTCGCTCGCAACGTCCACCGCACCGCGGCGCGCACCGGCGTGCTGGTGTTCGTCTCGATTGCGGAGCGCTATGCCGAGGTGGTCGCCGACAGCGGGATCGATTCTCGTGTCGGCCAGCATGTCTGGGACGGTGTCGTCCGCGACCTTACGGCGCATGCCGGCGACGATCGGCTTGCCGAGGGCTTCGTCAAGGCGATCGAAGCGGTCGGTGCGGTACTGGCCGAGCATTTTCCGGTCTCGACCGGCGACAGCAACGAACTGGACGACCATCTAGTCGAGATTTGATCTCGCTAAAAGCGGTTTTGGAGCGTCTCAAGGACGCTCCGTTCGGCTGTGCGAAAGCATCGCGGCGGCTGACCGGACTCTTGCAATCGGGCGCAGCGGGTTTATGGTTAACCAACCATGAATACGCTGAGCATCGACATCAGGAAAGCCGAACCGCGCGATGCAGCCGCCATTGCCGACGTGCATCTCGAGGCCTGGCGCGGCGCCTATTCGGGCATCATCCCGCACCGCACTCTGACATCGATGATCAACCGCCGCGGCGCCGACTGGTGGGCGAATGCCATTCGCCGCGCTGCCACCGTCCTGGTCGTCGAAATCGGCGGCAAAATTGCCGGCTATGCGACGATCGGCAAGAACCGCGCCCGCGAACTCAGGCAGCAGGGCGAGATCTACGAACTTTACCTGCGGCCGGAATATCAAGGCATCGGGCTCGGCAGCCGGCTGTTCTCGGCCGCGCGGGCACGGCTGGCCGACCATGGCCTGAAAGGCATGGTGGTGTGGGCGCTGGAAGACAATCAGAACGCACTTGCCTTCTATGCCGGCGCCGGTGGCCGCGATGTTGCCGAGGGCGTCGAGATATTCGAGCAGAAGGCGCTGAAGAAGGTCGCTTTCGTCTGGGAATGACGGCCAGCGCATGATCCGGCCGGTTTTCGGTTCGGACGATCTCCCCGTACCATTCGCCGCATTGCACCATTCGCCGTCGCCCGCTATCGATCTCCAATCGAGAGAGGGATAAAGCGATGCGTATCGAAGCGATTGCCAGCGGAAAGAACCCGCCTGAGGACGTCAACGTCATTATCGAGGTGCCGATCGGCGGCGAGCCGATCAAGTACGAGATGGATAAGGAGGCCGGCACGCTGTTCGTCGACCGCTTCCTGCACACGTCGATGCGCTATCCCGGCAATTACGGTTTCGTACCGCATACGCTGTCGGGCGACGGCGACCCGATCGACGTGCTGGTCTGCAACACACGCGCGCTGGTGCCGGGCTGTGTCATCAATGTGCGGCCGATCGGCGTGCTGGTGATGGAGGACAATGCCGGCCAGGACGAAAAGGTGATCGCGGTGCCTTCACCCAAGCTGACCTTGCGCTACGAGGACGTCCACGAATACACGCAGTTGCCCGACATCACGCGCCAGCAAGTGCAGCATTTTTTCGAGCACTACAAGGATCTCGAACCCGGCAAATGGGTCAAGATCGAGGGCTGGTACGATGCCGCCTATGCCAAGAAGATGATCGTCGAGGCAATCGAGCGGGCCAAGCGCAAGTAATTAACGGGCGCAAATAATCAGTTATCGACGCGGCCGAAATCGGGCGTGTTGCCGATCACCACACGCTTGTCCTTGCCGCAGGCGAAGGTGCGTGCCTTCTCGTCGGCAAGCTTGCGCGCCTGATCGTTGGCGGCGGGATTGCCGGTGGCGAGCACAAGGGCGATCGTGCAGCCTTCGTGGGCGTCAGGCTGGGCAACCTTGGCGACGATCAGGACTTCCGTCGACTTGTTCTCGCCCTCGCTATCGCTGATCGAGCGACGATGGATGACCGCGAAAGGGACGACAGTTTTGCCGTTGGTTTCGATACGCCACTCGACTTTGGGTCCAGCCGAATTGAGACCGGAAAAGCTTTCCCAGACCGTGGTCATATCGCCAGGTGGAAAGCCGTAGAACAGCGATTCCCGCGCATCGTCGTAGGAAACCATCACCGGGTAGCCGCCATAGCCCGAACAGGCGAGGTCGGCCCAGTCGCCGTCGCCTTCCTCCGCCTGGGCATAGGTCACGCAGTCCTTCTCCCAGACGAGATCGGTATAGACGCTGGATATGTCGCCAGCCCGGGCGGCATTGCAGAAGCCAGCAAAGGCAAATGGGATCAAAAGAGCGCGCATGGCGGACAACTCCGTTCGGGCTGCCGCAGCGTACCGTCAAATTTAGCGGCAGCCTAGACGAAGTCAGGCTGCTCACAGTGGTCTGGTAAACGGAACACTATTTCTTCAAGCTTGCTTCGATCAGAAGATCGGCGTTGCGGGCCACCGACTGCGCCGGTCCGCCGGCACCGAACAGCTGGCCGCTAATATAGGCGCCTTCGATCAGGAGCAGCAGCCCGTCGCCCAGCGTCTCGGCGTCGCCGGCGCCCATCGCCGCCGCCATGGCACGCAGGCGCCGGCGCAATTCCTGCTTGTTGGCCTCGCTCACGACGCGGGCCGGATGGCCATGTTCGGGATATTCGACCGCGGCATTGGTCATGCCGCAGCCGCGATAGTCGGGCCTTTGCGTGCGCTTGCCGACACGCGTCAGGAAGGCGACGATCTGCGCGCGCGGATCGCCGGGATGGGCATCCACCGCCTCGTCGAAACGTTCCCAGAATTCGAGGTCATAGTGCCGGAGGTAGGATGCGGCCAACTCGTCCTTGGACGGAAAGCTGCGGTAGAGGCTGGGTTTGGTGACGCCGGCACGCCGCACGATTTCATCGACGCCGATCGCCCTGATCCCTTGCCTATAGAACAGGTCGCGCGCCACCTGGAGGATCCGTTCGGCGGCGCGAGGCGGCGGTGCGTCATTCGCCTTGATCGTTGATTCAATGCTTTTCATGCCTGGTCTGCCGATTGCCTGGTTGACAATGTTACCGGTCGGTACGTATGTTTCGCGCTCCTGCAACGTACCGGTCAGTAACATGATAGCTCAATCCCGTCCGTTTGGCCAGCGCTACGCTTTCGTCGTGGTCGCCGTCATCTTCCTCTGCCTGCTCATCGCGGCGGGCCTGCGTTCGGCGCCGGCAGTCATGATGCTGCCGCTGGAGAACAGTTTCGGCTGGCGGCGCGACGTCGTCTCGCTGGCGGCGGCCACCGGCATCTTCCTCTATGGCCTGACCGGGCCCTTTGCCGCAGCGCTGATGGAGCGGATCGGGCTGCGCCGCACATTGCTTGCCGCGCTGCTTTTGATGTCCGGATCGACCGCGCTCAGCCTGCTGATGACCAAGCCATGGCATCTGCTCCTCACCTGGGGCGTGTTTTCCGGCATCAGTTCGGGCGCTGTCGCCACCGTGCTCGGCGCGACCATCGTCAACCGCTGGTTCAAGACCAATCGCGGCCTGGTGATGGGACTGATGTCGGCCTCCAGCGCTACCGGGCTGCTGGTCTTCCTGCCGCTGCTCGCCTCGCTCGCCCAGTCGGGCGGCTGGAAGCCGGTCGCCATTGCCATTGCCGTGGCCACCGCCGCCTTGGTGCCGCTGGTTTACATGCTGGTGCCGGAGCGCCCGGCCTCGATCGGCATGGTCCGCTATGGTGCCGAGCTCGACGACGTGCCGCCGGCGCCGCCGGCCGCGCAAGGCAATTTCCTCGCGCATACACTGAGCACGTTGCGCCGAGCTGCCGGTACGCGCGTGTTCTGGTACCTGTTCGCCACCTTCTTTGTTTGCGGCTTCACCACCAACGGGTTGGTCGGCACGCATCTGATCGCCTTTTGCGGCGACATGGGCATCGGCGAAGTGCAGGCCGCAGGCCTGCTGTCGATGATGGGCATCTTCGATCTTATCGGCACGACGCTGTCGGGCTGGCTCACCGACCGTTTCGACCCGCGCAAGCTGCTCGGCGTCTACTACGGCATTCGCGGCCTGTCGCTGATCTATCTGCCCTATTCCGGCTTCTCGGCGACCAGCCTGATCATCTTCGCCGTGTTTTACGGACTGGACTGGATTGCCACCGTGCCGCCGACGCTCAGGCTTTCCAACGAGGCGTTCGGCGACCGCAGCGGGCCGATCGTCTTCGGCTGGATCGTCGCCGGCCATCAGGTCGGTGCGGCGACAGCGGCCTTTTTCGGCGGCACCATGCGCGAGCTGCAAGGCAATTACGAGCTTGCCTTCCTGATCGCCGGCATGACGGCAATAGCCGCCGCCTGCATCTCGCTGCTGATCAACACCGCCCGCCCGGCGTTTGATCCGGAACCGCAGGCGGCGTAGCTCCTCGTTGCAGGAGAGATGCCGTCGGCCAAATTGCCGATCTCCCCCCTCGTGGGGGAGATGCCCGGCAGGGCAGAGGGGGGCGCGAAGTTTCGCCAGCCTCCGACTTTACGAAATGTTCTGCCCCAAACTCTGCTGCTCCGTCTGATTTCTTTCTGATTTGTACGTCGGCGGGACAGCGCCCCCTCTGGCCTGCCGGCCATCTCCCCCAGGAGGGGGAGATCAGCAGCTTCGCCGCCGAGCGGTCCAGCCTCCCCGCTTGTTGGTTGTAACGAAACCTTCATCGTTTCGAAATGTGCCTGAAACATTGAAGCTGGAGCTTGGCGGCGACGTTCAATGCCATCCAGGAGACAGCCATGAACAAGATTTCGATGACACGGCGCGCTTTCGTCACGTCGGCCAGCGCCGTTGGCCTGGTCGGCGCCTCGGGCCTCGCCCTTCCCTATTACTCGCGCGCCAATCAGCGCCCGGCTTTTACCCACGGTATCCAGTCCGGCGACGTCGACGCGACCAGCGGCATGGTCTGGACGCGCACGGATCGGCCGTCGCGCGTCATGTTCGAAGTGTCGTCGACCGAAAGTTTCGCCAATGCCGTCCGCCTGGCGCCGCTCGATACCTCGCCGGCCAGCGACTACACCGTGAAGCGGCTGCTCACCGATCTCGCCTCCGACCAGGACATCTTCTACCGCATGGTCGCGGCCGATCTTGCCGACATCAACGCCGTTTCGGAGCAGATCGTCGGCCGCTTCCGCACGGCGCCTGCCTCGAAGCGCGACATTCGTTTCGCCTGGTCGGGCGACACCGCCGGCCAAGGCTGGGGCATCGACGACACCGGCATGAAGACCTATGCCACGATTGCCAAGCACACGCCCGACTTCTTCCTGCATTCGGGCGATACGATCTATGCCGATGGTGCGATGAAGGACGAGGTCGACCTGCCCAATGGCGGCAAGTGGAAAAACACAGTGCTGATCGACGAAAAGCGCAAGGTTGCCGAGACGCTGGACGAATACCGGGCGCAGTGGAAATACAACATGATGGACAAGAACGTTCTTGCGCTCAGCGCCATCTGCCCGACTTTCTATCAGTGGGACGACCATGAGGTGCTGAACAACTGGTCGGACTCGAAGGATCTGTCGGCCGACGACCGCTACACCGAAAAATCGATCCATGTGCTGGCGGCACGTGCGGCGCGCGCCTTCCACGAAATGACGACGATCCGCTACGAACCGTCGGAGCCCGGCCGCGTCTACCGCAAGATTGCCTATGGTCCGCTGCTCGACGTGTTCTTCCTCGACATGCGTTCCTACCGCGGCCCCAACGGTCCGGATATGCAGGAGACGATGACCCCTGAATCGCGCATCCTCGGCGAACAGCAGATCAAGTGGTTGAAGCGCGAGCTGGCAAATTCCAACGCGACGTGGAAAATCATCGCCGCCGATATGCCGCTCGGCCTCGTGGTCTGGAACGACGGTACCAAGAAGGTCGGGGCCGAGGCAGTCAGCAATGGCGACAATGGCCCGGCCAAGGGGCGTGAGCTGGAAATTGCCGACCTTCTTCGCTATATAAAGAATGCGGGTATCAGCAACACTGTCTGGCTCACCGCAGACGTGCATTACACAGCCGCCCATTACTACAATCCGGACAAGGCGCAGTTCCAGGACTTCAACCCGTTCTGGGAATTCGTTTCGGGTCCGATCCATTCCGGCACGTTCGGGCCTAATGGTTTCGACATGACATTCGGCCCGGAGCTGAAGTTCATAAAGGCACCAACTGCCGAACAAGGTCAAAACCTGCCGCCGTCGGCCGGCCTGCAGTTCTTTGGGCTCGTCGACATCGATGGCGCCACCGAGCAGTTGACGGTGCGGCTGATGGATCGCGACGACAGCGAACTCTACAAGGTCACGCTCGATCCGGTGCGGTCGGCGTGAGCGACTGCGCCACTACCCTCGGGCTAGCCCGAGGGTAGGACGTGTATCAATCGGGATAGCAAACGACGGGAATCCTGGGCCAGACGGCGCTGTCGCATCCCGCGTTCTGCTGCCTTTGCTTGAAGGCAGCGCTGACCGGCCCGGTCACCACCGGGTCGACGCCGTCGGGAGCATCGGCAAAAAGCTGCTCCGCCGACCGCTTGTCGGACGGCAAAGCAGTCCGCGTCTCCTTGAACGACGACGCCGCCGACTGCGCCGCGCCTGCCGCGAGGAGGACGGCGAGTGCGCTACATGCCAAAATCGGCCGGAGTCTGATGCCTGCGTCCATCATGAAATTCGAACTGCCCGGACCATGGAAGGTTCCGCCTTGGTTAATAATTCCACTTCACACCAAGACATTTAAGATTTGGTGACTTTATTTGGTGGCTCGCCTCCTCTTTCGCAATTGCGAAAAACCCTGTATGAGCCGCCCAACCGAAAGAGGCAGCGCCTTTTGGCCTGCTGCCTGCAACGCTCCCGAGACCAAAACATGAAAATCCGCAATATCGCGATCATCGCGCACGTCGACCATGGAAAAACCACCCTCGTCGACCAGCTTCTGAAACAGTCCGGCTCGTTCCGAGACAACCAGCGCGTCGCCGAGCGCGCCATGGATTCGAACGATCTCGAAAAGGAACGCGGCATCACCATTCTGGCCAAGGCGACCTCGGTCGACTGGAAGGATACCCGCATCAATATCGTCGACACGCCCGGCCACGCCGACTTCGGCGGCGAGGTCGAGCGCATCCTGTCGATGGTGGATTCGGCCATCGTGCTGGTCGACGCCGCCGAGGGGCCGATGCCGCAGACCAAATTCGTCGTCGGCAAGGCGCTCAAGGTCGGACTGAAGCCTATCGTCGTCATCAACAAGATCGACCGGCCGGATGCCCGCCACGTCGAAGTGGTCAACGAGGTGTTCGACCTGTTTGCGGCGCTTGACGCGACCGACGAGCAGCTCGACTTCCCGATCCTTTACGGTTCAGGCCGCGACGGCTGGGTCTCGGAAAACCCCGAAGGTCCGAAGGACCAGGCTCTGGCGCCGCTGTTCGACCTCGTCATAAAGCACGTACCGGCGCCGACAGTTCATCCCGGCCCGTTCCGCATGATCGGCACCATTCTGGAAGCCAATCCGTTCCTCGGCCGCATCATCACCGGCCGTATCGAATCCGGCACGCTGAAATCCAACCAGGCAGTCAAGGTGCTGCACCATGACGGCACCCAGGTCGAAACCGGCCGCATCTCGAAGATTCTCGCTTTTCGCGGGCTCGAGCGCCAGCCCATCGACGAAGCGCAGGCAGGCGACATCGTCGCCATCGCCGGCTTGTCGAAAGGCACCGTCGCCGACACGTTCTGCGACCTGTCGGTGACCGAGCCGCTGCACGCGCAGCCTATCGACCCGCCGACGGTGACGATGTCGTTCCTGGTCAACGATTCACCGCTGGCCGGCACCGAAGGCGACAAGGTGACCAGCCGCGTCATCCGCGACCGCCTGCTGCGCGAGGCCGAAGGCAATGTCGCGCTGAAGATCGAAGAATCGCCGGACAAGGATTCGTTCTTCGTCTCCGGACGCGGCGAATTGCAGCTGGCCGTGCTGATCGAGACGATGCGCCGCGAAGGTTTTGAGATCGCCGTGTCGCGGCCGCGCGTCGTCATGCAGAAGGGCGAGAACGGCGAATTGCTGGAGCCGGTCGAGGAAGTCGTCATCGACGTTGACGAGGAGCATGCCGGCGTCGTCGTGCAAAAGATGTCGGAGCGCAAGGCCGAGATGGTCGAGCTGCGCCCTTCGGGCGGCAATCGCCAGCGCATCGTCTTCCACGCGCCGACGCGCGGCCTGATCGGCTACCAGTCGGAGTTGCTCACCGATACGCGCGGCACCGCCGTGATGAACCGGCTGTTCCATGCCTATGAGCCTTACAAGGGCGAATTGCCCGGCCGCACCAACGGCGTGCTGATCTCCAACGAACAGGGTGAATCGGTGGCTTATGCCATGTGGAACCTGGAAGATCGCGGCCCGATGGTCATCGACCCAGGCGTCAAGGTCTATCAGGGCATGATCATCGGTATCCATTCCAGGGACAACGACCTCGAAGTTAATGTGCTCAAGGGCAAGAAGCTGACCAACATCCGCGCCGCCGGCAAGGACGAGGCGGTGAAACTGACGCCGCCGATCCG
Organism: Mesorhizobium sp. ISC25; assembly: GCF_042295465.1. Taxonomy (NCBI): domain Bacteria; kingdom Pseudomonadati; phylum Pseudomonadota; class Alphaproteobacteria; order Hyphomicrobiales; family Phyllobacteriaceae; genus Mesorhizobium; species Mesorhizobium sp. ISC25. Next base: position 4,707,276 of record NZ_CP135441.1, read on the forward strand.
CATGACGCTGGAACGCGCGCTGGCCTGGATCCAGGACGACGAGCTGGTCGAAGTAACGCCGAAGACCATCCGCCTGCGCAAGCTCTATCTCGACCCGAACGAGCGCAAGCGTTTTGAGAAGTCGGCGAAAGTGGTCGGCGCGGCATAAGCCACTTTTCTCAGCAATTATGAGGGAGGGAGCACGTGCGTGCTTCCTCCCTTTATCTTATCCGCCGGCAGCCGCGATAATGCCGTCCCGGTCTGGTTCGCCAGACAGGTGGATGCGGATCGCCGTTTCCGCCCGGGCTGGCCTGCGCAAGGCTTTGGCCCCGTCCGGACCAACCACCAGCAATCGCTTCTCGTCCCAAACCTGTAGCCGCGAGCGCGGGATACCGAGTTCGCTGGCCAGCAACCGGTCGAGCCGCAAGGCTGTCGGCATTTCGAGGCCGAGCTGAAGTTCGAGAGCGCTGGTATTTTCCGGCCTGTCCCCGAGCACCTGCTTATGAACGATGGCTTCAGGAAACTCCTCAACGCGCCCGATCCTGCTTCGCAATGCGGCAACATCGAAAGCATGGCGCCGCGCCAGGACCGGATCGTTGCGTTCGAGCGCCTGCAATATTGCCGGTTCGATATCGCGGCGGCTGCAGCGCTCCAGAATGCCGAAATTCCAGGAATTGTCGCAGTCGATGCAGCGGTAGATCAACCAGGCGTCAATGCGTTTGCCATTGGCGTTGACGCGGAATTTGCCGCTGTAGCGATAGGCTTTCAGGCCGCCGCAGCGATTGCAGTTGAGGTGAGGTCGAGGTGCGGTTTTGGGCGCGATCGCCCAGCGGATACGCAGTATCGAAGGCATGCCGAAAAGCCCTTCCCGTCGGGAAGTTCGTCAGATCGGCGATGTCGAGATACCCATGCGGGCACGGCGTGGCGAGAGACTGCGGCAGTTGAAATCAGGTGTCGCGGGTGGCTATGCGCGACAGCGGTTCAGCAGTGCCAAACCGGTCTCGAACCGCCACCCTGAAGAACAGATCATGTGAAAACAGGCACCGCGACTGCGACGCCCTGCTCTGTGCTGGGGGAGTTGACGAGACCGGCGGTTACGTAGGCAAAATGAAGCTCGAAATGATGTCGGGACGATATTTCTAGCCGCGAGGCGCCTGGCCGACAAGCCTTGTTTCGGTGGACGCTACCGTCGCCGGAACAGTTGGGTTATGTTGAACGATCCAAAAATTTCAAACGAGATCCGCGTCATGCATTTCACATCGCTGCTGATTTTTGCCGGCGCCCTGCTTGTTGCCGCCGGCTCGCCCGGCCCATCGATCGCCGCTCTTGTGGCGCGGGTCATCGCAAAGGGGTTTCGCGACGTGTTTCCGTTCCTGGTTGCCATGTGGATCGGCGAAGCGATCTGGCTGTCACTGGCGGTGTTCGGCCTCGCCGTGGTGGCGCAGACGTTCCACTTTGCCTTTGTCGTCGTGAAATGGGTTGGCGTCGTCTATCTCGCCTGGCTTGCCTGGAAGATGTGGACGGCACCGGTCGAGGCCAAGGAAGGCACGCTGCCGCGCGAAGATTCGCCCGTCAGACTGTTCTTTGCCGGCATGGCGGTGACGCTCGGCAACCCCAAGATCATGATGTTCTATCTGGCGCTGCTGCCGACCATCATCGATCTCGGTTCAGTCAGCGTGATCGGCTGGGTCGAGCTGACGGCGACCATGGCCGTGGTCCTGGTCGCCATCGATTTGACATGGGTGCTCGCCGCATCGCAGGCGCGCAAGCTCTTGAGGAGCAAGCGGGCGATGAAGATCGCCAACCGCGTCAGCGCCGGTACCATGGCCGGCGCTGCGGCGGCGATCGCCGCGCGGTCCTGAGCCGGCGCGTCAACCCATTTCGATTATCGGCGCAATCTCGACGCTGAAACCCGGGTCCGTCAGGATAGGACAATCCTTGGCTTTGCCGACGGCATCGTCGATGTCTTTCGCTTCGATGATGGTGTAACCGGCGGTCGGATTGCTGCCGCCATTGTTCTCGACCTTGCCGCCGGGCAGCAGGGTCTTCGACATGCCGACTGGATTGCCACCGTCGACCACGGCGGAGCCAAGCTTGCCGTACCAGCCGTTCCAGGCATCCATCGCTGCCTTCCGTTCGGCCTCCTCGGTCGGCATCTTGCCCGAGCCGTGATAGACGTAGAGAAATTTCGCCATGTTCTCCTCCTTTGATCGGCGGCATCGAACCGGCATGCGGTCATGCCGCATGCCGATCATCGGACCAAACCGGCAAACAAGCAACGAGAATGCGAAGTAGCTAATATAATGTGCGGTTGGATCCCACCATCGGCGCCCTATCGCGCCATCGCGTGGTATTCATCGTTCGGCCGCATATCGATCGCCGATGCCAGCCGGTTCGACATGTTGAAGAACGCCGCGGTCGAGGCGACGTCCCAGATGTCGCGGTCGGAAAAGCCGACTTGCCGCAGCGCCGCCCGGTCCGCTTCGACGATCTTTGCCGGCTGTTCGGTCAGCTTCACCGCGAATTCGAGCATGGCGCGTTGCCTGTCCGACAGCTTGGCGGCGCGAAAATTCATCACCATCATCTCGCCCAAGGCCGGGTCGCCGGAAAGCTGGCGGACCGCCGCGCCATGCGCGACCAGGCAATAGTAGCAATGGTTGACCGACGAGACGGCCACCGCGATCATCTCGCGCTCGAGTTTCGACAGACCGGATTCACCCAGCATCAAATCATTGTACATGTCGGTGAAAGCCCGCAACTTCTTCTCGTCGAACGCGTAGGCGAATAGCACATTGGGGACGAGGCCGAGTTTCTCCTGGCATTTGGCGAAATAGGCCTTGGTCGCTTCGCTCAGCTCCGCCGGTGCGAGGTCAAGCGCGGTAATTTTGTCCATCATCATGGCGGATTTCTCCTCGTTTTTCGCCAGGCTGCCGGTGAATTCCGACATTTCGTCGCAAGCCGTCAAACCTTTGTCGCCAAATACCCGTCATCTGCTACCATAGTTGTAAAAACATGACGGGAGGGAATTAGCTCATGGCCGGCCTGAAATCCGCAAGCCAGTTGAAAAAGATGAGCGCGGCCAAGGGTAGCGAAAAGCCCGGCAGGCTTGCCGACTACTTGCTGGCCCGAGCTCCGGCCGAAGATGTCGCCGCCTACGACGTCATCGATCTCGAACGTGCTGCCGAACTCGCCGGCCGCGCCGTGGCCAGGCACAAGAAGGACGACTGCGTCGTTGCCATAGACGTCGATTCCGGTGTCGTCCGCCAGGGCCGGCCGATGACGGTGATCACCGTCGTCAACGACAACATGCCGTTCCTGTTCGATTCCGTCCTCGGCGAGATTACAGAAAGCGCCGGCGAGCCGCTGCTGGTTACCCATCCGGTCATCGTCGTCAGGCACGGCAAGAACGGCGTCGAGGAAATCCTCGGCGATGGCGGTTATGCCAAGGGCGACCACAGCCATGACCGGCTGAGCGTCATCCATGTCCATATCGGCCGCCTTTCGGCCGAGCAGGCCGAAGGCTTGGCCGCACGCCTGACGAAGCTGCTCGGCCAGGTACGCGCCGCCGTCATCGACTGGAAGCCGATGCTTGCCCGCCTCGACCAGGCGATCTCGGAATTCCGCTACTCGCCGGTGCCGCTCGACAAGGCCCATGTCACCGAGGCGATCGCCTTCCTCGAATGGCTGCGCGACGACAATTTCACCTTTCTCGGCATGCGCGAATTCAACTACACCGGCGGTGAGACGAGCGGCATGCTCGAGCGCGCCGAAAAGCCCGGCCTCGGCATCCTTTCCGATCCCGACGTGCTGGTGCTCAGGCGCGGCACCGAAGCGGTGAGCACGACGCCGGAAATCCGCGCCTTCCTGCATGGGCCGGAACCGCTGATCGTCACCAAGGCCAACGCCAAGTCATCGGTGCACCGCCGCATCTACCTCGACTACATCGGCATCAAGACCTACACCGGCAAAGGCGTGCTTTCAGGCGAGCTCCGCATCGTCGGCCTGTTCACCTCGACTGCCTATACGCGCTCGGTGATGAAAATCCCTTATCTGCGCTCGAAGGCGGAAACCGTCATTGCCAAATCCGGCTTCAATCCAAGCGACCATTCCGGCAAAGCTTTGATCAACGTGCTGGAGAGCTATCCGCGCGACGAGCTGTTCCAGGTTCCGGTGCCGATCCTGCGCAAGCATGCCGAAGCCATCCTGGGCTTGATCGAGCGGCCGCGCGTCAGGGCATTGGTGCGTGTCGACCAGTTCGACCGCTTCGTCTCCGTGCTCGTCTTCGTGCCGCGCGACCGCTACGACAGCGTCGTGCGCGAGAAGATCGGCACCTATCTGAAGACCGTCTTCGAAGGCCGGCTGTCGGCCTATTATCCGGCCTTCCCGGAAGGCGGGCTCGCGCGCGTCCATTTCATCATCGGCCGCTCCGGCGGCAAGACGCCGAAGGTCGAGCAGGCGACGATCGAGGCGGCGATCCGCGACATCGTACGGACCTGGGACGATGCACTGCGCGAGACCGCGACCGAGACCGGCGCCGATGCGAGACTCACGGCCATCGCCTCGCGTTTTTCGGAAAGTTATCGCGACAGTTTTCCGCCGGGCGTGGCGCTGGCCGACGCCGGGCGCATCGCCAAGCTCGATGCGTCAAATCCGATCGCCATCGACTATTACCGTCACGCCGCCCAGAAGCCGCATCAGGCGGCGCTGAAGATCTACCACCATGGCAGCCCGGTGGCGCTGTCGCGGCGCGTGCCCGTACTGGAAAACATCGGTTTCCGCGTCATCAGCGAGCGCACTTTCGAGGTCGGCGACAATCAATCCGGCATGATCAATGGTGATCAGCCCGGCATGGTCTTCATCCACGACATGGAACTCGAGAACAGCTACGGCACGCCGATCGACCTCGGCAATGGCGGCGCGCTGTTCGAGGATGCGTTCCTTTCCGTCTGGCGCGGCGATGTCGACAATGACGGCTATAACGGCCTTGCCCAGACCGCCGGCCTGTGGTCGGGCGAGATCACCGTCCTGCGCGCCTATGGCCGCTATCTGCAGCAGGCCGGTATCCCGCAGAGCCAGGATTTCATCGCCGCCGCACTCAACCGTTATCCCGAGATCGCCCGCGGCCTGCATGCGCTGTTCGTCGCCCGGCTCGGCCCGACGGCTGAAACGGAAGGCGTCGTCCAGGCCAAACATCTGAAGGCCAAGATCACGGATGCGCTGGAAGACGTTCCCAACATCGACGACGACACCATCATCCGCCGTTATCTGAACCTGATCGAAGCCTCGCTGCGCAGCAATCATTTCGTTGCCGATACGAAAGAGAAAGGCCAATCGCTGGCGATCAAGCTCGATTCGCAATCGGTCGACGGGCTGCCGGCGCCGCGGCCATGGCGGGAGATCTTCGTCTACGGCTCCGAGGTCGAGGGTGTGCATCTGCGCTTCGGCCCGGTCGCGCGCGGCGGCCTGCGCTGGTCGGACCGTGCGCAGGACTATCGCACCGAGGTGCTCGGCCTGGTCAAGGCACAGCAGGTCAAGAATGCGGTGATCGTGCCGGTTGGCGCCAAGGGCGGCTTCTACCCGAAAAAGCTGCCGATGAGCGCCGGGCGCGACGCCATTTTCGAGGCCGGCACGGCCGCCTACAAGAATTACGTCTCCAGCCTGTTGTCGATCACCGACAATATCGGGCTGGACGGCGTCATCCCGCCAGCCGGCGTGGTGCGGCGCGACCAGGACGATCCGTATTTCGTCGTCGCCGCCGACAAGGGCACGGCGACCTTCTCGGACACCGCCAACGCCATCAGCGAAAAGCACGGCTTCTGGCTCGATGACGCTTTCGCAAGCGGCGGTTCGGCCGGATACGACCACAAGAAGATGGGCATCACCGCGAAGGGCGCCTGGGAAGCGGTCAAGCGCCATTTCCGCGAGATGAACCGCGACATCCAAACCACGCCGTTCACTGTCGTCGGCGTCGGCGACATGTCGGGCGACGTGTTCGGCAACGGCATGCTGCTGTCGGAGCAGACCCGGCTGATAGCCGCCTTCGATCATCGCGACATCTTCATCGATCCCGATCCCGACATGGCGGCTTCGATGGCCGAGCGCCGGCGTATGTTCGCTCTCGCCCGTTCAAGCTGGCAGGATTACGACAAGACGAAGCTGTCCGAAGGTGGCATAATCGTCTCGCGCAGCCAGAAGTCGATCACCTTGCCGGCGGCCGCGGCTGCAGCGATCGGCCTCGGCAAGACAACGGCCACGCCGGTCGAGATCATGAGTGCCATCCTCAAGGCGCCGGCGGACCTTTTGTGGTTCGGCGGCATAGGCACCTATGTCAGGGCATCGGGCGAGACCAACCAGGATGTCGGCGACCGTGCCAATGACGCGATCCGGATCACCGCACTCGACCTGCGTGCCAAAGTCATCGGTGAGGGCGCCAATCTCGGCGTCACGCAGCGGGCGCGCATCGAATTCGGATTGAATGGCGGCCGCTGCAACTCAGATGCGATCGACAATTCGGGCGGCGTGAACTGCTCCGACGTTGAGGTCAACATCAAGATCGCGCTGGCTTCCGCCATGCGCAAGGGATCGTTGACCCGGACAGCGCGCAACAGATTGCTGGCCGAGATGACCGATGAGGTCAGCGCCCTGGTGCTGTCCAACAATTACCAGCAGACGCTGGCGCTGTCCCTTGCCCGTAAGCGCGGCCTCGCCGACATCGCCCATCAGAGCCGCTTCATGGCGGCGCTGGAGGCGCGCGGACTACTGGACCGTGCCGTCGAGACGCTGCCGTCGCCGGCGGCCCTTGCCGAGCGCGAGACGCGCGGCGAGCCGCTGACCCGGGCTGAGCTCGGCGTGCTGCTTGCCTATGCCAAGATCGTGCTGTTTTCCGATATCGTCGCCAGCGACGTACCGGACGATCCGCATTTCGACCGCGACCTGATGGGCTACTTTCCCGACCGCATGGCAAAGAAATATGCTGCGGAAATCCACCGCCATCGCCTCCGCCGCGAGATCATCGCCCGTGTCGTCGCCAATGATCTGGTCAATCGCGGCGGCCCGTCCTTCGTCAACCGGCTGCAGGAAGCGACTGGGCGCAGTGCGGCCGATGTCGTGCGCACCTTCGCCGTGGTGCGGGACGGCTTTGCGCTGCCGGCGCTCTATCGCCAGATCGACGCGCTCGACAACCAGATCGACGGGCAGATCCAGCTCGATCTCTATCAGGCCGTCAGCCGGCTGATCTTTGTGACCAGCGGCTGGTACCTGAAGAACGATGCCGGCACTGCACCGCTCGGGCAGCGGATTGCCGAGTTGCAGGATGCGCGCAAGGCGCTGGAGCCGAAGCTCGTTTCGCTGTTGCCGGCCTTCTCGCGCGAGCGGATCGAGGAACGGCGGCACAGCCTGTCGAAGGGCGGCGCGCCCGAGAGCCTTGCCGAGCAACTGGCGTTGACCGATGTGGCGGAACTCATCCCCGACATTGCGCTGACAGCGCGGACGTCAAATGCCGGCATCGTCGCTGCCGCCAAGGCGTTTTTTGCAGTCAGCGATGTCTTCCGCATCCCGCGCGTCGAAGATGCGGCGCGCTCGATCACGCCCTCGGATTATTACGATCAACTGGCGCTTTCCCGCGCCACCGACACGATCGGCGCGGCCAGGCGCGGCATCGCCGTGGCGGCACTCACCAGTCATGCCGAGGCGGCGGATCCAGTGACGGCATGGTTGGAGGCCGGCGGCGAACGGGTCGGACGCATCCGCGAGCGGCTGCAGGCTCTGACCGAGGGCGGCGACATCACCGTGTCGCGGCTGTCGGTGGCGTCCGGCCTGATGAGCGATCTGACGGGGCTGTGAGACGTCTTCCACATCGCGCGGGATTGCCGGGAAGAACTGCGCTATAGAGCGAATGGCGCGCTGCCTTGGGGGGCGCCGGAGCATGATCCCAAAAGTGACGATCGGCTTTTGGACAAGATCGTGCTCAACAAGAAGACGGAGCGTCATTCCGATTCGATCGGCAGGGAGCAAGCTCCAGCGGAGGGGACATGGCTGAGATGGCAGTGCAGCGGGCATCGGGACGCGGCATCTGGGGATGGATGCTGTTCGACTGGGCGGCACAGCCGTTTTTCACGGTCGTCACCACCTTTATCTTCGGTCCTTATTTCGTCTCGCGCATGGCCAGCAATCCGGAGACCGGGCAAGCGGCCTGGGGCTACGGCATTGCCGCCGCCGGCCTCGTCATTTCCGTTTTGTCGCCGGTCCTCGGCTCGATCGCCGATCAGACCGGACCACGCAAACCGTGGATAGCCTTCTTCGCAGCGGTCAAGATCACCTGCCTCACCCTGCTGTGGTTCGCCGCGCCCGGCTCTAATCTTTTTCTGGTCGTGGCGTTGTTCTCGCTGGCGTCGGTCGCGGCGGAATTCTCGACCGTGTTCAATGATTCGATGATGCCGCGCCTGGTGCCGAAGAGCGACATCGGCAGGATCTCGAACATGGCCTGGGGGCTCGGCTATCTCGGCGGCATGATCGCGCTGATCTTCGTCGTTACCGTCATGGCCGGCTCGCCTGAAACCGGCAAGACCGTCGTTGGGCTCGACCCGATCTTCGGCCTCGATCCCAGGCTAGGCGAGGACGCGCGCGCCACCGGACCGTTGTCGGCGGCCTGGTATTTCCTGTTCATCCTGCCGATGTTCTTCTTCACGCCTGATGCGATCAAAGGCATTCCAATCGGGCCGGCGGTGCGCGAGGGACTATCGGAACTGAAGTCGACGCTGGCCGAAGTGCGCAAGCGTAGCGGCATTTTTCGCTTTCTCGTCGCCCGCATGATCTATCAGGACGGCGTCAACGCACTGCTGGCGCTGGGCGGAACGTTTGCGGCGGCAATGTTCCATTGGTCGATTACCGAGATCGGCCTGTTCGGCATCATCCTCAACGTCGTTGCCATCGTCGGCTGCCTGGTTGCCGCACGCCTCGACACAGCACTGGGTTCCAAGACCATAGTGATGATTTCGCTTGTCATGCTGAGCATCGCCACGATCGGCATCGTCTCGACCGGCCCGGGCTATACGCTGTTCGGTGCCTGGATGATGCCCGGACTGGACGGCGGGGGATTGTTCGGCACGGCGGCGGAAAAAGCCTACATTTTCTACGGCCTGCTGATCGGGCTTGCCTTTGGGCCGGTGCAGGCATCGTCGCGCTCCTACATGGCCCGCAGCGTCACCGCAGCCGAATCGGGCCGCTATTTCGGCATCTATGCGCTGGCCGGTCGGGCAACGAGTTTTGCTGCACCCTTCATGGTGGCCACGATCACCCTGGCTAGCGGCTCGGCGCGGCTCGGCATGGCGGCGATCGTGCTGTTCCTCGGCGCCGGCATGGCGATCCTGATCGACACGCCCTATCCGGCGGATAGGCCGGCGGAGTGAGCTGCTCTTCCCTTCTCCCACAGGGGGAAGGGAGGGAGTTCAATGCCGGAAGTGCCTCACTCCGGTGAAGACCATGGCAATGCCGTGAGCGTCGGCGGCGGCGATGACATCGTCGTCGCGCATCGAGCCGCCGGGCTGGATGACGGCGGTGGCGCCGGCTTCGATTGCCGACAAAAGCCCATCCGCGAACGGAAAAAAGGCATCCGAGGCGACGACCGAGCCCTTGGTCAAAGGCTCCGTCAGACCGGCAGCCTCGGCCGCGTCGAGCGCCTTGCGCGCGGCGATGCGTGAGGAATCGACCCGGCTCATCTGGCCGGCGCCGATGCCGACAGTGGCGCCATCCCTGGCATAGACGATGGCGTTCGACTTGACGTGCTTTGCCACGCGAAAGGCGAATTTCAGATCGGCCAATTCGGCCGGCGTCGGAGCGCGCCGGGTCACTATTTTCAGGTCGAGATCATCCACCACCGCATTGTCGCGGCCCTGGACCAGCAACCCGCCGGCAACCGATTTTAAGCCAAGGCCCGCCGCGCGCGGGTCGGGCAGGCCGCCGGTGACCAGCAGGCGTAGATTCTTCTTGGCGGCAATGATGCGGATTGCTTCTTCGGACGCCTCCGGTGCGATGATCACCTCGGTAAAGGTCTTGACGATCTCTTCGGCGGTTGCGGCATCGAGGATGCGGTTCATGGCGACGATGCCGCCGAAGGCCGAGACCGGATCGCAGGCCAGCGCCTTGGCATAGGCCGCGTGCAGCGAAGCGTCCTCAGCGACGCCGCACGGGTTGGCGTGCTTGATAATGGCAATTGCTGCGGAGCGTGACGGATCGAACTCGCCGACCAGCTCGAAGGCAGCGTCGGTGTCGTTGATGTTGTTGTAGGAAAGCTGCTTGCCCTGAAGCTGGCGCGCCGTGGCGACGCCCGGCCGCCTGTCACCATTGACATAGAAGCCGGCGCCCTGATGCGGGTTTTCGCCATAGCGCATCACCGATTGCAGCTTGCCGCCGAAGGCGCGCCATGTCGGATGCTCGATCTCAAGCGCCTCGGCGAACCATCCCGAGATCGCCGCATCGTAGGTGGCGGTGCGGGCAAAGGCCTTGGCTGCCAGCTTCTTGCGGAAATCCAGCGATAACGAGCCGAAATTCATCTCCAGCGCGTTGAGCACCGAGGCATAGTCATCGGGGTCGGTGACGATGCCGACATAGGCGTGGTTCTTGGCCGAGGCACGGATCATCGCCGGGCCGCCGATGTCGATGTTCTCGACTATCGCCGCGTAGTCGGCGCCGGAGCGACGCACCTCTTCGAACGGATAGAGATTGGAGACGACGAGATCGATCGGCTCGATGCCGTGATCGCGCATCGCCGCGGCGTGCTCGGGATCGTCGCGCACGCCAAGCAGTGCGCCGTGCACCGACGGGTGCAGCGTCTTGACGCGGCCGTCCATGATCTCGGGAAAGCCGGTGAGCTCGGACACGTCGCGCACCGCCATGCCGGCCTCGGCAAGGGCCCTTGCGGTGCCGCCGGTCGAGACCAGCTCGACGCCGGCCGAAGCCAGCGCCCTGGCGAAATCGATCAGGCCGGTCTTGTCGAAGACGGAGAGCAGCGCGCGACGGATGGGTACAAGGTCGGGCGCGGGAATATTCTTGGCGGCGACGGCCATGGGCTGGCGGCCTTTCCAGTTCTGGTTGGAGGGCGTCCGCGGGCCGTAGCATATGAGGCCCGGAAATCAAGCCGCAAGGCTTGATCAGTGTCTGCCGTTGCCACCGGCTTCGGCTTTTTCCGGACGGCCGGCGATGATGGTCCGCGTCAATTGCCAGTGGACCTCCGAAATTTCCGAGGCCTTGAACGCAAGCACGATCTGGCGGCTGCGGCGCGGGCCGCCGAGCCCTGCGAAATAGATCGATTCCTCGACCTCGGGCGCCACTTCGGTAGAGGTAAACACCCAGGTGTCGGCGTGGTCGGCGGCCAGCACCAGACGGTCATGCTCATCCTGGAGCAGGTTTATATCGGGATGGACATGGAAACGCACCGTGACGAAATCACGGCCATTGTTGCGGATAGAAGCGCCGCCCGGACGCAGGAAGCGGTCCCTGCCGGCAAGCACATTGCCTTCGGTCAATAATTTCAGCTCACGCTCATGCAGGAAGCCGAAGCGCGCCACATAGCCGTCATGGCGGGCGATGAAGCCCTGGCTGCCCTTCTGGTCGGTACGCTTGCAAGGCACATGCTGCGGCCCGCCGATCAAAGGCGTGCCGAGCAGGTCGTTGACGCGCAGGGAGTGGTTGAAGCGCGCCGACGACGTGTCGTTGATGGTGGCGGTCGAGTGGGCGGCGGTGGCGCGCGCAAGCGGCCGGAATTCGGCGGCGCCATAAGTGTCTATTCCGGCGTTGACGATATAGTGCTGGCGGCCCGACGACAATTCGAAGGCGAGGCATCCGGCGTGAGCGGCATTGGATACGTCGACGGGCGGCGGTGAGCCGGTATCGGCGATCACAGTGGCACCACCCATCGACAGGCGCTCATAACCCGAATGCGGCGCGTGCAGCAATGGTGCGCCGGCGGTGTCGTCGTGATGCAGGATGCTGGCGATACGGTCGTGAATGGTGGCGCCCATGCCGTTGAAGCGGGCAAGGCTACCATCCTGATGGCGAAAGAAGCGCAGTGCCGGCAGCATCCGGTCGATGGCGCCGATCAGGGCGACCGGCGGCGTCTCGGCCTGATTGGCGTATGTCTGGCGCAACGGCAGAAGGTCGGCGAGTATTTCAAGCACCGCCATCGGATTGCGCGAGATATGGCCGCCGTCAGGCAGTATCTGCCGGTCGAGCTCGTCGGCGAGATTGCGGGTGGCACCGCGCAGCGCCGAGGCTGGCGCCGGCAGCGACAAAGCGGCAAAGGCCAGCGCAATGCGCGCGCGCAGCCTGTCCTTGCCGTCCGGCATCTCGCGCGCCATGGCGCGCAGATAGCGGATCTGGACGGCGAGCGATTTCAGAAACGCGCGGTAGAACGGAAATTCGGCGCCCTGCAACACGATCGAGGAATGCTGCAGCCAGGCAATGACACGCTTGGCCGTCGTGCCGGGCTCCCAGGCGACGCCGGAAATATAGCTGCCATGGATTGCAATCCAATCGGAAACCAACGCCCGCGCGTTGGCGGCGGCGAGCTCGGTACCCGCCGCACGCATATGGCGCAGCCAGCGAAAGCCATGCAGCGTCTTTTGCCAGCCGGGATTGGGCACGTCGATCTGGAAGGGCGATTTGCCACCGGTCTCGACCAGATGCCCCGAAAGCGGATAGCGGCCGTAATAGATCTCGAGCGCGATCTGAGGATCGGCGAGGCGCAGGTCCGGCGGGGCAATCAGGACGCGCTCCGGCGTGCGGCCGGAGTAGCGCCAGCGATAGAGTGGCCCGGCGCGCAAGCGCCGGCGCGTCTTGCGCCAGAACTCCCTCGCGACAAGCGTCCACAGACGCGTCGTGTTACCGGCAGCGATTGCCAAAACCCCTCCTGATCGTCCTCACCCAAGCACAAGTTTATATGATTCAAGAACTTGTGCGAAGGCGAATTCCGCGGCAGCGTGGCCGTTCAGCCTGTTTTCCATGCCTCCTCGCCCCAAGAAGTCGGATGGCGCTTCAAGATCGGCCCTTAGCCGGCTCTGCGCATGCGGGCGGCGAAGAAGCCGTCCAGCCCGGAGCGGCCCGGCGAGCCTAGCTCCAGATCGGCAGGCGTGGTGCGCAACATGCCTTGCGGCGTCAGGAACGGGTCGATGCCGGCGATCTCACCCGGCCGAAGCGGGTCGTCGACAATCTCCGCATTGCCGGCGAGAAAGTCGCGATAGAGCTCTTCGCCTTCCAGCGGATCGAGCGAGCAGTTGGAAAAGACGATGCGTCCACCATGCTTGACCAAGGTGACGGCGCGGGCAAGCAGCCGGCGTTGCAGGTCGGCCAGTTTTTCGACGTCGGCCGCCGTCTTCGTCCAGGGGACGTCGGGATGCCGCCGCACCGTGCCGGTCGAAGAGCAAGGTGCGTCGAGGAGGACGGCGTCGAAGAGGTCCTTCGGCTCGTATTTGAGCAGATCGGCCTGGACGATCTCGGCGGCCAGACCGAGCCGTTCGAGGTTCTGCGTCAGCCGTGCCAGCCGCGTTTTGGACATGTCGAGCGCGGTGACGTGGGCGCCGGCGAGGATCAGCTGGGCGGTCTTGCCGCCGGGGGCGGCACAGAGGTCGGCGATTCGCAAACCATTGACGTCGCCGAACAGCCGGGCCGGCAGGCTGGCCGCCGCATCCTGAACCCACCAGGCGCCTTCCGCGAAACCGGGCAGTTCGGTCACGGAAGCGCTGAGCTTTTCCACCCGCACCGTGCCGGTCGCCAAGACAAAGCCGCCGAGCCGTTCGGCCCACAGCGCCGGGTCCGACTTGACCGAGAAATCGACCGGCGCCTCATGGCGATGGGCGAGCAGTATCTGCCTGGCCTTGTCGAGGCCGTAGACCGTTTTCAAACGGTCGGAAAACCATTTTGGCGCCTCGTCGGTGGCGGCAAGTGCGGCCGCGAGCTCGTCCTGCTTGGCCCGCGCCAGCGTGCGCAGCACGCCGTTGACGAGGCCGGAAAAGCGCGCCGTGCGCGGATCGGACTTGGCGTGCGTCACGGCGAGGTCGACGGCGGCGCTGTCGGGAACATCGAGGAACAGGATCTGCGCTGCCGCCACATGCAAGATGTGCGAAAGCGCCGTGGCGTTGGGCGGCAGCGGCTTTTCCAGGCGGCGGGCCAAAAGGCCTGATATGGTCATGCGGTAGCGCAGGGCGGTGACCAGAATCGCACGCACCAGGGCGCGGTCGCGCAGGTCGAGCGCCTTGTATTGCGGATGGCCGTTCTCATGGTCGGTCAGCCCGTCGAGTGGCGTTTTCGCGTCAATGACGGCGGCAAGCAGGCGCGCGGCCGCCTTGCGCGCGGCGAGACCGGCTACGGCCTCGCCGCCCGAATTGTGTTCACGATCGCCTGAAATTCCGTGCCGGCGCTTCGCTGAACTCACGACCACGGGCCTTTGGGTCCGGTCGGATTGCGTCCCCAGGGATTGGGTCTCGGCTTAGCCGGCTCAGCCGGCCTCTCGGGCTGGGCGGCCCTTTCCCACGGACCCGACGGCTGCTGCCCGGTCCCTTCCGGCGCCGGCTTTGGCGTCGCGGCCGCTTCGGGTGCGCCGGCCATCTCGCTCGCCATCCTCTGCAACGCGGCGATGCGGTTTTCTGTGCTCGGGTGAGTGGAAAACAAACTGTCCATACGCTCGCCGGAAAGAGGATTGATGATGAAGAGATGGGCGGTTGCCGGATTGCGCTCGGCATCCGGGTTGCGGATGCGTTCGGCGCCACGCGCGATCTTGTCAAGTGCCGAGGCGAGCCAAAGCGGGTGTCCACAGATTTCGGCACCGCGCCGGTCGGCCTCGTATTCGCGAGTGCGGCTCACCGCCATCTGCACGATCATGGCGGCCAGGGGCGCGACGATCATCGCCACCAGCACGCCGACGATGCCAAAGGAATTGTTGTTGTCGCGGTTGCCGCCGAAAAAGAAGGCGAAATTGCCGAGCATCGAAATTGCGCCGGCAAAGGTGGCGACGATCGTCATGGTCAGCGTATCGCGGTGCTGCACATGGGCGAGCTCATGCGCCATCACCGCCGCGACTTCTTCATGCGAGAGCTGCTCGAGCAGGCCGGTGCTGGCGGCGACAGCGGCATTTTGCGGATTTCGGCCGGTGGCGAAGGCATTGGGCTGCGGATTGTCGATGAGATAGGTTCTCGGCATCGGCAGGCCGGCACGTTGCGCGAGACCCTTCACGATGGCGTAATATTCAGGCGCGTTGCGTTCGTCGACCTCGATCGCACGGTGCATCGACAGCACCATCTTGTCGGCGTTCCAATAGCTGAACAAATTGGTACCGGCGGCGATCAGCAAGGCAATCATCATGCCGCCGGATCCGCCGACCAGATAGCCGACGCCCATGAACAGGGCCGTCATTGCGGCCAAAAGCATGGCGGTGCGAAGAGTGTTCATCGTCTGCTCCGTTCTGGCCCAACAAAGGGGTCGATCCTTGTGGGCCCATCGCTATATGATGGGAAACAGCGGTTCCCGTTTCAATCGGGGCTGTTTCAATCTAGCGGAAGATCGCATGATCGACAAAACCAGCCAAACGCATGCTAACGGCTCGCCGCAAAAGCCGCTGACGCCGGCAGCCAGGCGCGCCTTGGCCGAGGCCGAGTCCCGGCGGGAGAAATATCGCGAGAAGGAAGCCGCACAACCGAGAGAGATCGGCGGGCGCGGCGGCAAGGAGCCCGGCCGCTATGGTGACTGGGAGGTCAAGGGTCTGACCAGCGACTTTTAGCCCAAGCAGGGTGCCAAACTACGCAGGCTGCGCGGTCCGCTCCGCTTCGATGGCAATCCAGCCGCTGGCATCGACGGCGATGCCGATCGCTTGATAGCCGGCGATGGTGGCATGTGGCGTCTCCAACGGATGCCGGTGCGTGGCGCTGATCACCACGATTGCGGCGCCCGCGGCTTCGGCCGCCGCAATGCCGGCCGGCGCGTCCTCGAAGACGAGGCAGTTGCCCACATCGACGCCGAGCCGTTCGGCCGCCAGCCGGAAGCAGTCGGGTGCCGGTTTGCCGCGGGAGACGTCCTCCGCGGCAACGATCACGGCGGGAGCCGGAATACCCGCGGCCTGCAGGCGCAGCAGGGCAAGCTCGCGCGGCGCCGAGGTCGCGATCGCCCAGCTTCCGGGCGGAAGCGACGCCAGGAACGCCGCGGCGCCCGTAATCGGGCGAATGCCCTCGACATCGGCCGCCTCGGCCTGCAGAAGCGAATCGGCTTCGCGGGCAGGATCGACGCCTGGGAGCGCCAGCCGGCCGATGGTCTCGATCGCCCGCACGCCGTGGATGGTCGGCAGGAATGCAGCGACGTCAAGACCTTGCCGATGCGCCCAAGCTGCCCAGACCCTTTCCGCCGCGGCAATCGAATTGAGAATCGTGCCGTCCATGTCGAACAGGAAGGCCGCGAATTTTCTGCCTGCAAACATCGGTTTTCCCGGGTCATCTTGGAGGGATTATTTCGAAGGAAGCATGTCGATCGACCGTAACGTTGCCGCGTCCGTATGGGAAGCCGCGAGGCGTCGTTTTCGACGTTCGCAAGGAACCGCCGCGCACTCTCCTGCGTTGACCAGCACTATCTTCCATGACGATCGTAGGGGGACGGCGATGCTGATCAGGCTCGGCTATGAAATTGCCATTGAATGCCCTGCAGCCACGCCGGTCGTTTCGCTGCTCGAGATCCACAGGGATCGCCAGGCCGACATCAAGCGGCAGACGCGCGTGCTGACCTCACCGTCGGTCCCGACCAGGGCCTACCACGATCTTTTCGGCAATAGCTGCCGCCGCTTCACGGCGCCAGCCGGAAGCTTCCGCATCCTCTATGACGCGGTGGTCGAGGACAGCGGCGGGCGGGACGAAGTCAACACGCTGGCCAGGGAAGTCCCGGTCGCCGAATTGCCGGACGAGGTGCTCGGCTATCTGCTCGGCAGCCGTTACTGCGAGACCGACCATCTCGGCGACTTGGCATGGCAACTGTTCGGCCAGCTCCCGCCGGGCTGGGCGCGGGTGCAGGCGATCGTCGACTATGTCCACAACCGGCTGTCGTTCGGCTACGGCTATGCGCGCTCGACCCGCACGGCGGCGCAGGCGCATGAGGAACGCGTCGGCGTCTGCCGCGATTTTGCCCATCTGGCGATCACGCTCTGCCGCTGCATGAACATCCCGGCCCGTTACGTGAACGGCTACCTCGGCGATATCGGCGTGCCCGCCGATCCGGCGCCAATGGATTTCTCGGCGTGGGTGGAAGTGTTCCTCGACGGCAGATGGTACACTTTCGATCCTCGCCACAATGTGCCGAGGATCGGCCGCGTCGTCATCGCCCGCGGCCGCGACGCCACCGACGTGCCGCTGCTGCACAGTTTCGGCCCGCATCGGCTCACCCTGTTCAAGATCTGGACGCACGAGCAGGAAGGCAATCTGTTCAAGCCGCCTTATCGTGGCGTCGACAAGACCGTCAGCGCACGGATGCTGGCCTAGTCTTTCGGGACACATTCACAGTCCGTATTTCCATTTCCCGCCACCGCGGTCGTGCTGAACCGGTTCGATACATCTCGTCTGTACCGGATTGGGACGCAGTCCAGTCGTCCTGAATTGCGCGCCTGATCTTGGTAAGCGCTTTGTCAACAAAGCCGCGCCGACGCGGCTTTCGTTTACCCGCTGTTTACCTTGCCGCCGCTCGAAACCGTTTGGAAACAATGCCTGGGCGGGAGCCGCTCGCTTTCCCGCGCCCGGCGGCGCGATCCGGCCGGATTCCTGCAATGCACGTTCGGACAGCTGCAGGCTGTAGCGAATGGAGGCGGAAGGAATGCGGCGTTTCGGGGGTCTTGTTCAGACGATCGGCGGCTTTGCCGGGGATCGCAGCGGAAATTTCGCGGTCCTGTTTGGGATAATCGGCTCAGTGCTGGCACTGAGTGTCGGCTTTGCCGTCAACGTATCCCAACTCTACAATGTAAAATCGAGCCTGCAAGGCGTCGTCGATGCAGCGGTCACCTCGACGGCCCGCGACCTGACAACCGGCGTTATCAGCGAGGCCGACGCCAGCAAATCGGTGCAGGCCTTTCTCGATGCCAACAGCACGGCGGGTATCCTCCAGGACAACCAGATCGTTCTCGACAATCTGGTTGTCGACAGGACAGCCAAGACTGTCGAGGCGGACGCCCATGTCAACGTCAACTACTATTTCCCGCTTTTCAGCACGGGTGGCATGCAGCGCGTTCCAGCATCGACGACGGCGCTCTACTCGGACAAGCAGATCGAAGTCGCGATGATGCTGGACGTGACCGGGTCGATGGCCGGCCAGAAAATCATCGATCTGCGGGCGGCTGCGGCGAATGCTGTCGACAGCTTTCTGGGCGGTCAGGACCCTGCCAACCCGCGAGTGCGCGTCTCCATCGTGCCCTACGCGAATTCGGTGAATGCCGGCGCGCTTGCCGCCAGCAGCGTCTATGTCGAAACCTCCACCAGCCAGCGCAAGCAGGCGCCCGGCAATGGCGCCGTACAGTATGTCTCCGGCTTTGTGCGTCCGGACAATTGTGCCACCGAGCGCAAAGGGACCTATCAGTATTCGGATGCAGGCCCCGACGTCAGCATGGTCAATCGCGACTACCTGCTGTCATCCTTCGCCTGGCAGACCGGCACGGCTGCCTGCCCTGCCGCCGCGTTGAAACCGCTGACGGCGGACGCCACGGCGCTCAAGAACGTCATCAAGACCTTTGTCGCGTCGGGTGGCACCGCCGGCCATGTCGGCGTGCAGTGGAGCTGGTACATGCTTTCGGAAAACTGGGGCAGTGTGATGAAAACCTCGGAACGGCCGGCCAAGATGGATCCAAAGAAGGTTGCCAAGATCGCGATCCTGATGACCGATGGCGAATTCAACCTGTCCTATTTCGACGCCAGCACCGTCGGTGACGTCTACAATAGCGCGGGCAAGGAGCCGCCCCGCACGGCGGCCAAGACACTCTGCGCTGCGATGCGCAACAAGGGCATCGAGATATTCACCATTGGGTTTGACCTAAACGAAACGAATGCCAAGGTGACGCTCCAGGATTGTGCGAGCCCGGACACCGCCAAGATCAAGCACTTCTATCAGGCGGCCAATGGAACGGAACTCAACCAGGCTTTCCAGGATATAGCGCGCAACGTCGAGATGTTGACCGTAACCAAGTAGGGGACAACAGCCCAAAAAGGAAAAGGCCGCCGCTTCTCGCGAAGCCGGCGGCCTTCCGTGTTTCCGTCCATGGCGCGGCTCCTGGCGGCGACACTGGTCGCCAGCCGCGCATCTCGCGCCTTAACGGGAAGACTGCTTCCCGAAAGTGCAATCCGCTGAGGCCACGTTCTGGAAAACGAAATCACTCGACATCGGATCACCTCCTTTCGATTTGTTGAACACTTCCTCATGATGGGGTGTCATCCGGCAAATGGCAAGGCGCGGCGCCCGAAAATCCTGAACAAGCGTGCTTGCGCGCCCAAGCGGCTTGCGGCCCGCCGATCGGGCAGGCAAGATCGAGCCGCTATTGTTCCGGGCCACTATTTTGCCGGGTAAGGGAGGACGGGGATGGAAGCAGCCGAGAGAGCGGCCCGGATTGTTCGGACGGTCATCGAAACGCTGAAGCCGGGTTTCGCGGTGAGGCTGTGGACAGGCGAGCGGATCGGCCCGGCTACCGGCCCGGTGCTCACCATCAACGATCAGGACATCGTCTGGCAGATCGTACGTCGGCCCTCTTTATCGACGCTGATCGAGATGTGGATTGCCAAGGCGGTCGACGTCGAAGACGGATCACTGTTCGATTTCTACGCCTTGCCGACGCATGGCAAGCTCAGGACCAAGCTCAAGACACTGCCGAAGCTGGCGATCCTGCGCGACCTGCCGGCGGTGCTGTTTTCGCGAAAACAGATGACGACGCGAACCGATCTTTCCGGCCGCAATCCTTACGTCAGCGGTTCGAGCCAGGAGGCGATCCAGCATCACTACGACATTTCCAACGCATTCTACCGGCTCTTCCTCGACGAGCGCATGGTCTACAGCTGCGGCTACTTCAAGGATTTCGCCAACGATATCGATCAGGCCCAGAGAGACAAGCTCGACCATATCTGCCGCAAGCTTCGGCTGAAGCCCGGCGAAAAACTGCTCGACATAGGCTGCGGCTGGGGAGCAATGCTCATCCATGCGGTGAAGAATTATGGCGTCGTCGGCCACGGCGTCTCGCTGTCGGAGGCACAGACCGAGCTCGCCCGCGAACGCATCCGCGCCGAGGGGCTGGAGGACCGCATCACCATCGAGATCAAGTCCTATGCCGAGCTGTCCGGCTCCTTCGACAAGATCTCGTCGATCGGCATGTTCGAGCATCTGGGGCTTGCCAACCATGCGGCCTATTTCTCGAGGATCCATCGCCTGCTCAAGCCCGGCGGCATCTATCTGCACCACGCCATCACTCGGCGCGACAAGGGCAACATGAAGAAGACGCTGCGCAAGGGGCCGGAATTCAAGGCGCTGATCAAATACATTTTTCCGGGCGGCGAACTCGATACGATCGGCATGACGCTCGGCAATCTCGAGGCGCACGGCTTCCTCGTCTACGACGTCGAAAATTTGCGCGAGCACTATGCGCGCACCTGCAGGCTGTGGGCCGAGCGCCTCCACGCACGCTTCGACGAAGCCATCGCCGAGGTCGGCGAAGCCAAGGCGCGGCTCTGGCTGCTTTATCTCACCGGCTGCTCGATTACCTTCGAACGCGCCTCGGCGCAGATTTTCCAGACCGTCGCCACCAGGCGCGCGCGTGGGCCGAGCGGGCTGCCGCCGACGCGGGCGGATTTGTACCGATGATCAGCGTACGTATTGCGTTCCGCGGTGATCCTTCGCGCCCCCCTCTGTCCTGCCGGACATCTCCCCCACAAGGAGGGAGATTGGCCGTCACCGCGGCTTTCGCCAATCGCCAGCTTGGTATTGTGGGCGCGGCACCCGAACTGCCGATCTCCCCCCAAGTGGGGGAGATGTCCGGCAGGACAGAGGGGGGCGCTGTCCCGCCTGCATCTCAAATGTTCTGCACCGCCTAAACGAACCGCATCGTTTCGCCCGCCCCGACACGGCCCGGCCGGTCGACCAAGCAGTAGACACTGGGATTTGTGCACGTTGTGCGGTTGCTGCCTGCATCAGCCCTTCTTGTTTTGCCGATTGGCGATTAGGTCGTCGACGACCGCCGGATCGGCGAGCGTCGAGGTGTCGCCGAGCGTGGCAAAATCGTCCTCGGCGATCTTGCGCAGAATGCGCCTCATGATCTTGCCGGAACGCGTCTTCGGCAGGCCGGGCGCGAACTGGATCTTGTCGGGCGAAGCGATGGCGCCGATCTCCTTGCGGACATGGGCGACGAGCTCCTGGCGCAATTCCTCGCTTGGCGTCTCGCCGGCCATCAGCGTGACATAGCAGTAGATGCCCTGGCCCTTGATATCGTGCGGGTAGCCGACGACGGCCGCCTCTGAGACCTTCTCATGCGAAACCAGCGCCGATTCGACCTCGGCGGTGCCCATGCGGTGGCCTGAGACGTTGATGACGTCGTCGACGCGGCCGGTGATCCAGTAGTAGCCGTCAGCATCGCGGCGGCAGCCGTCGCCGGTGAAGTACCTGCCCTTGTAGGTCGAGAAATAGGTCTGCACGAAGCGGTCATGATCGCCATAGACGGTGCGCATCTGGCCCGGCCATGAGTCGGCAATACAAAGATTGCCGCTGGCTTCGCCTTCCAGTACCTTGCCGTCGGCATCGACCAGCTGCGGGTTGACGCCAAAGAAGGGCCGCGTCGCCGAACCCGCCTTGAGGTGGGTGGCGCCCGGAACCGGCGTGATCATGATGCCGCCGGTCTCGGTCTGCCACCAGGTGTCGACGATCGGCACCTTGCCGTTGCCGACGACGTTGAAATACCACTCCCAGGCTTCCGGATTGATCGGCTCGCCGACGGTGCCGAGCACGCGCAGCGACTTGCGCGACGTTTTGGTGACATGGGCATCGCCAGCACCCATCAGCGCGCGCAGCGCCGTCGGCGCAGTGTAGAAGATGTTGACCTTGTGCTTGTCGATCACGTCCCAGAAACGCGACTGCGACGGGTAGTTCGGCACGCCTTCGAACATCAGCGTGGTGGCGCCGTTGGCGAGCGGCCCGTAGACGATATAGCTGTGGCCGGTGACCCAGCCGACATCGGCGGTGCACCAGTAGATATCACCGTCGTGATAGTCGAAGACATATTGGTGGGTCATCGAGACATAGACGAGATAGCCGGCGGTGGTGTGCAGCACGCCCTTCGGCTTGCCGGTCGAGCCGGATGTGTAGAGGATGAACAGCGGGTCCTCGGCGTTCATCTTCTCGGGCTTGCATTCGGCCTTAACCGTGGCGACCTCGTCATGGTACCAGACGTCGCGCCCGGCAGCCCAGCCGGTCTTGCCGCCGGTGCGGCGTACTACCAAGACCTTTTCGACTTTCGTTCCAGCCTTGGCGGCGATCTCGATCGCCTTGTCGGTGTTGTCCTTCAACGGGATAGACTTGCCGCCGCGTAGGCCTTCGTCGGCGGTGATGACGAAGGTCGACTTGCAGTCGTCGATGCGTCCGGCCAGCGCATCCGGCGAAAAGCCGCCGAAGACGACCGAATGAATGGCGCCGATGCGCGTGCAGGCGAGCATCGCATAAGCGGCCTCCGGGATCATCGGCATGTAGATAGTGACGCGGTCGCCCTTCTTGACGCCGTGCTTCTTCATCACATTGGCGAGGCGGCAGACATGCGCGTAAAGCTCGTTATAGGTGATCTTCCTGTCGTCGTAGGGATTGTCGCCTTCCCAGATGATGGCGGTCTGTTCGCCGCGCTTCTTCAGATGCCGGTCGATGCAGTTCCAGGAAACGTTGGTCTGGCCATCCTCGAACCATTTGATCGAGACCTTGCCGTCGAAGGACGTGTTCTTGACCTTGCTGTACGGCTTGAACCAGTCGATGCGCTTGCCGTGCTTGCCCCAAAACTTGTCCGGGCTCTTGACGCTGTCGGCGTACCATTTCAGGTAGGTGTCATTGTCAATCAGCGCGTACTTCTTCCACGCCGGCTGGACGCGATGGACATGAACATCGGACATTCTTCACCTTCCTCCCCAAAACCAAACCGCCGGCTTGACTGCCGGCAGGATCGCAGCGATGCGGCTGCGAATTCGCGCGCATTATTAACAGTTCGGCCGCGACGGCAACATTAGACGTTGGATTCGCGCGGCGGGATGCCGCAGGCGCCTTACCAGGCGGTGTCAGCACTCTCGTGAGGTGGCTGCTAAGCACATGTTTTTGCGGGAGGAATCTGGTTCGATCATAGAAATATCAATAGACGATTAAGCAAATGGGGTGCACAATTTCAGGCTGGGAGGAAGGAGAATCAACCAGGGGACCGCAATGCGCGACCATTCCGAAATGGACCTGATGCTCAAGGGCTATGGCTTGACCACGGCCAAGATTCTTTATCACTTTCCCGATCATCCGCATCTGCTGCAGAGCTTCATCTGGCAGGATTACGACATCGCCCCGAAATTTCCGGTGCTGATCCGCTTCATCGAGTTCTGGCAGGCCAAGCTCGAAGGCCCGCTGCATTCGGTCAGCTACACGCATCAGAAGCTGATCGCGCCGAACGAATGGCGCAAGGTCGACGGCGAGTTCGTGCTACATTAGCCGGGCGGGCGGCAGCCTGGGAGCCGCCGCCCAGCTTTTGGAGCGTCAGACTGCGGGCGGGTTCAGCCGGGCAAACCCCTCCTGCCGGCGATAGGGAAAATACGGGTAGGGTGCGGTGACCTCACTTGCCGTGTCGAGCTTCTCCATCTGCTCGGCTGTCAATGACCATCCGACGGCGCCGAGATTCTGGCGCAACTGCTCCTCGTTGCGCGCGCCGATGATGACGGAGGCGACGGTCGGCCGCTGCAGCAGCCAGTTGATGGCGATCTGCGGTACGGTCTTGCCGGTTTCCTCGGCGATAACATCAAGCGCGTCGACCACCCGATAGAGATGCTCGTCCTCGACGGGCGGTCCGAAGCTTGCGGTATCGTGCAGTCGGCTTTTCTCCGGCAACTTTTCGCCGCGGCGAATCTTGCCGGTCAGGCGGCCCCAGCCGAGCGGGCTCCACACCAGCGCACCGACGCCCTGGTCGAGGCCGAGCGGCATCAACTCCCATTCATAGTCGCGCCCGATCAGCGAATAATAGACCTGATGGGCGACGTATCGGGGATAGCCGTATCTGTCCGCCAGGCCGAGCGATTTCATCGCTTGCCAGCCGGAAAAATTGGAGACGCCGACATAACGCAGCTTGCCGGCGCGCACGAGACTGTCCAGTGTCGACAGCACCTCCTCGATCGGTGTTGCGGCGTCGAAGGCGTGCAGTTGCAGCAGGTCGATGTAATCGGTGCCAAGACGCTTCAGCGCGTCTTCGACGACCTTGATCAGGCGTGAACGTGACGAGCCGGCATCGTTGGGACCGTCGCCCATCGGCAGCGAGGTCTTGGTCGAGATCAGCACGGCGTCGCGGCGGCCCTTGATGGCAGCGCCGAGCACTTGTTCGGAAGCGCCATTCGAATAGACATCGGCGGTGTCGAACAGGTTGACGCCGGCCTCAAGGCAGATATCGACCAGCCGCCGTGCTTCCGTCGCATCGCTGTTGCCCCAGGCGCCGAACAGCGGGCCTGAACCGCCGAAGGTTCCAGCGCCGAACGAGAGCGCCGGGACCTTCAGGCCTGATGCGCCAAGATTTCGATAATCCATGGGTTTGCTCCTTGTGGAAGGATGGCTGTTTCAAAGATTGGTTGAGGTTTGCTGTTCTATGACCGCGCGATTTCCGGTGTGGCGAGGACAGGATCTCGGTCGAGGCGCAGCGCAAACGCCGCCACGGCAAGCGCTGAAAGCGGCAACAGGGCCGCGACCCAGGTGACGGCGTCGAGGCCGGGACCATGGGCGATGACCACGCCGCCGAGCCAGGCGCCGGCCGCATTGCCGAGGTTGAAGGCGGCGATGTTGAAGGATGAGGCGAGGCTCTGGCCGGCGCCTTGTGCCTTTTCCAGTACCCACATCTGCAGCGGCGCCACAGTGGCGAAGGCGGCGGCGCCGAGCAGGCCGACATAGATAACGGCCATGACCTGGCTGTGCAGGGCGAAGGTCATGGTGCCGAGCACCAGCGCCAGGACGACGAGACTTCCGAGAACGGAAGGTACCAGCCAGCGGTCGGCGAACTTGCCGCCGGCGAGGTTGCCGGCGATGAGGCCGCCGCCGAAGACCAGCAGGATCGGCGACACCGCTGCTTCGTCAAAACCGGTGATCTCGGTCAGCAACGGGGCGATGTAGGTGAAAACGGCGAAGACGCCGGCATAGCCAAGCACGGTGGTGGCAAAGCCAAGCAGGACAGGCGTGCGGCCGAGCACGGCGAGATCGGCGCGCAAATTGCTCTCCTCAGGTTCTGTTCGGCTGCGCGGCACCAGCAGGAGAATGATGGCGAAGGCGGCGATGCCGACCAGCGTCACCGCCCAGAAGGTCGCGCGCCAGCCGAAGGCCTGGCCGAGCCATGTGCCGAAGGGCACGCCGAGGATGTTGGCGATGGTCAGGCCGGTGAACATCAGGGCGATCGCCGAGGCTTTCTTGTTGGGCGCCACCAGTCCGGTCGCCACGACCGAGCCGACGCCGAAGAAGGTGCCGTGGGCGAAGGCGGTCAGCACGCGCGCACCCATCAGCGTCCAGTAGTCTGGGGCAAGCGCACAAGCGAGGTTGCCCAGCGTGAAAATTGCCATCAGCGCCAGAAGCACGGTTTTGCGCGGCCAGCGGCCGGTTGCGATCGTCAGCAGCGGCGCGCCGATGACAACGCCGAGCGCATAGCCGGAAATCAGCTGGCCGGCAGCTGAGATCGAGACGCCGAGATCGGTGCTGACGTCGAGCAGCAGGCCCATGATGACGAATTCGGTGACGCCGATGCCAAAGGCGCCGGCGGCTAGAGCGTAAAGAGCAAGGGGCATGGCGGTTCCCACTTCGATGACGACCGGTTTTGACGACGGGCGCCGTGTCCTCCCACGCCCCAATCCGGAAGATCGTGCCGCGATGTGCTGTGAACCAGCCTTGCATCGGGCACATCGTCTGTGAAATAGATTCACCAATGGCTAGGCCCGACATCAATCGCTCCGGCGAGATCGAAGTGTTCGTCCGCGTCGTCGAGGTGGGCAGCTTTTCGGCCGCTGCCCGCGCGTTGCGGATGACGCCGTCGGCGGTGAGCAAGCTGATCGCGCGGCTGGAGGCGCGGCTTGGCGCGCGGCTGGTCAGCCGTTCGACGCGCAAGCTGCAACTGACGCCGGAGGGGGCGGCGTTCTTCGACAGCGGCGTGCGCATCCTGGCCGACATGGCAGCGGCCGAGCGCGAGGCAGCGGCGGGTGCCGCGCCGCGTGGCCGGCTGCGGATCAACAGCTACGTGCCTTTCGGGCAGCATCGGCTGATCCCGCTTTTGCCGCGTTTCCTAGAACGCTACCCCGAAATCTCGGTCGATCTGGTGTTGACCGACGATGTCATCGACCTGATGGAGGAGCGCGCTGACGTCGCCATCCGCGCCGGACCGCTCGGCGAATCGCGGTTGGTGGCGCGCAAGCTCGGGCAGAGCCGGGTGGTCGTCGTTGCGGCGCCGTCGTATCTCGAAGCGCGTGGCACGCCCAAGACGCCCGCCGATCTCGATCGTCACAACCGGATGGGCTTCCGTTTCGTACGTCACCTCGAGGGCTGGCCTTTTATCGACGCGGCCGGCAAGCCGACCACCCTGTCGATCATCGGAAATACGCTGGTCAGCGACGGCGAGGCGATGCGGCTGATTGCGCTCTCTGGGGCGGGCATTGCCCGGTTAGCACGTTGGCACGTGGAGGCCGACATTGCCGCCGGCCGGCTCCTGCCGCTGCTGGAAGAGTTCAACCCCGGCGACGAGGAACTCACCCACGCCGTCTATGTCGGCCAAGGCAAGCATCTGCCGGCGCGGGTGCGGGCCTTTTTGGACTTTTTGGTCGAGACTGTCCGGCTGACCTGAGCCCAAAACGATCGGGAGCCGGCCGGCTCCCGAAGCATCGAATCGAAGGTAAGATTAACTACTTTTTCGGCACAAAGGGCGCCGGACGCCGACCGGCCGCCTGACGCTCCAGCATCCAGCCGGGGTATTCGGCGGGCAGGGCACTGACTTCGTCGAGCCGAACAAGGTCATCGGCATCGAGCTGCAACTCGGTGGCCGCAAGGTTCTGTTCCAGCTGCTCCATGCGGCTGGCGCCGATGATGACGCTCATCACGAACGGTTTGGCCCGGACATAGCCGAGCGCCACCGTGGCGACGCTGACACCGTGCTTGGCGGCGATCTCGCGCATGACGGCGACTGCTGCCCAGGCACGGTCCTCATTGACCGGCGGGAAATTGAAGCTGGCGCGGCGGCCCTCGCCATTGCCGGGGGCGCCCGGTCCGTATTTGCCGGAGAGCAGGCCGCCCGCCATCGGCGACCAGACCATCAGCCCGAGCTTCTCTTCGTTGAGCAGCGGCACGATCTCGCGCTCGAGATCGCGGCCGGCGATCGAATAATACGATTGCACGGTCTCGAAGCGGGCAAAGCCCTTGCGCTCGGCAATACCCAGCGCCTTGGCGATGCGCCAGGCCTGCCAGTTCGAGACGCCGACATAGCGGACCTTGCCGGCGGCAACCAGGTCGTCGAGCGCCCGCAGTGTCTCGTCGATCGGCGTCACTGTGTCGGTGCCGTGCAGTTGGTAGAGATCTATGTGATCGAGCTGTAGCCGCTCGAGGCTGCTCTCGACCGAATCCATGATGTGGCCGCGCGAGGAACCGCGCTGGTTCGGGCCGCCGCCCATGGCGCCATGAACCTTGGTGGCGATGATCACGTCCTGTCGGTTGACGCCAAGGTTCCTGAGCGACTGGCCGAGAAGCCGTTCCGAGGCGCCGAAGGAATAGACATCCGCCGTGTCGAAGAAATTGACGCCGGCGGCGAGCGAGCGGGCAACGATCTCGTCGACGCCCTTCTGGTCGAGGCTGGCGATCAGGCCCCATTGGGCATTCTCGCCGGCCGCGCCGAACGTCATCGTGCCGAGGCAAAGTTCGGAGACGAACATCCCCGTATTTCCAAGTTGATTGTAACGCATGGTGGCTCCAGACGGGTTGAGAATAACTCGACCCATATAGGAACGAAACGTTCCGTTTCTATACGCTGGGCTTAGTCGATGTCAGCTTGTGGCCTAAGGCCGGCTGCGCCTCATCTGGCGCCGAAAATCGCCGATCCAACCCTGACACTGGTCGCGCCGAAGGCGATCGCGGTTTCGTAGTCGCCGGACATGCCCATGGAGAGCTTGTCGACGCCGGCCTCAAGCCCAAGCTTTTCCAGCAGCGCGAAATGCGGACCGGGGTTCTCGTCGGCCGGCGGGATGCACATCAGCCCTTCGATGGCGAGGGCGTGAACCGAGCGGCAGCGGGCGACGAAGGCGACGGCCTCGCGCGGCTCGATGCCGGCCTTTTGCGGCTCGGAGCCCGTGTTGACCTGGACATACAGCCTTGGTGACCGGCGCTGCCTGGCGATCTCCTTGGCCAGCTCTGCGGCAATCTTTTCGCGATCGACCGTTTCGATGACGTCGAACAGCGCGACCGCTTCCTTTGCCTTGTTCGATTGCAGCGGACCGATCAGGTGCAGCTCGATGTCGGGAAACGCCGCCCGCAGGGCCGGCCATTTGGCTTGTGCTTCCTGGACCCGGTTTTCGCCGAAGACGCGCTGGCCGGCTTCGATGACCGGACGGATATCGGCGGCGTCGAAGGTTTTCGAGACCGCGACAAGCGTCACCGCTCCGGCCTGGCGTCCTGCCTCGCGCTCGGCGGCAGCGATCCTTGCTTTGACGGTGAAAAGCTGTTCGACGGCGCTCGCCATGCCTATATCCTGCCTGTGTTTGGCTTTTCGCCGGATCGCCGCAGTTGACGGGTCCGGCAATCCATGGTGAACACCGCGACGACATTTTGAGCCGCACGGGCATTGTCCGGCGGCTCGCGCATGCTTTTAAGTGAAAAACACCCGATGGCAACCGAACGATACAATCCGCGCGCGTCAGAGCCCAAATGGCAGAAGGCCTGGGACGCCAAGAAGCTGTTCGAAGCCGACAATGACGACCCGCGCCCGAAATACTATGTGCTGGAGATGTTCCCCTATCCGTCGGGGCGCATCCATATTGGCCATACCCGGAACTATACGATGGGCGACGTGGTGGCACGTTACAAGCGGGCAAAGGGTTTCAACGTGCTGCACCCGATGGGCTGGGACGCCTTTGGCATGCCAGCCGAAAACGCGGCGATGCAGAACAAGGTCCACCCCAAGGACTGGACCTATCAGAACATCGCCGCCATGCGCGAGCAGCTCAAGGTCATGGGCTTGTCGCTCGATTGGGCGCGAGAATTCGCCACCTGCGATGTCGACTATTACCACCGCCAGCAGATGCTGTTCCTCGATTTCGTCGAGAAGGGTCTGGTGACGCGCAAATCCTCCAAGGTCAACTGGGATCCGGAGGACATGACGGTGCTTGCCAACGAGCAGGTCATCGACGGTCGCGGCTGGCGCTCGGGCGCGCTGGTGGAACAGCGCGAGCTGACGCAGTGGTTTTTCAAGATCTCCGACTCCGCGCAGGATCTGCTGGATTCGCTCGACCGACTCGACGACTGGCCGGAAAAAGTGAAGCTGATGCAGGCGAACTGGATCGGCCGTTCGGAAGGCCTGCTGATCCGCTGGCCGCTGGCCAAGCCAGTCGCCGGCGAGCATGAGCTCGAAGTCTATACGACCAGGCCCGACACCGTATTCGGCGCCTCCTTCATGGCGATTGCGGCCGACCATCCGCTGG
The DNA here is from genome assembly GCF_042295465.1 of Mesorhizobium sp. ISC25. NCBI lineage: Bacteria > Pseudomonadati > Pseudomonadota > Alphaproteobacteria > Hyphomicrobiales > Phyllobacteriaceae > Mesorhizobium > Mesorhizobium sp. ISC25. The sequence goes on from NZ_CP135441.1 coordinate 4,737,167, forward strand.
CCAAAAAGGCCGCCGAAGACAATCCGGCGCTGGCAAAGTTTATCGACGAAGTCCGCCATATGGGCACTTCGGTGGCGGCATTGGAGACGGCCGAGAAGAAGGGCTTCGATACCGGCATCCGCGTCGTCCATCCGTTCGACGAGAAGTGGACGCTGCCCGTCTACGTCGCCAATTTCGTGCTGATGGACTACGGCACCGGTGCCATTTTCGGCTGCCCATCCGGTGACCAGCGCGACCTCGACTTCGCCAACAAATACGGCCTGCCGGTCATTCCGGTGGTGATGCCGGAAGGCGAGAATCAAGGAAGCTTCCAGATCATCGACGAGGCCTATGTCGGCGACGGCGTGATGATCAATTCGCGCTTCCTCGACGGCATGAAGCCGGATCAGGCATTCGACGAGGTGGCGAAGCTGCTCGAACAGAAGACCATCGGCAACCGGCCGATGGCCGAGCGCAAGGTGAATTTCCGCCTGCGCGACTGGGGCATTTCGCGCCAGCGCTATTGGGGCTGCCCGATCCCGATGATCCATTGCGAGGATTGCGGCGTGGTGCCGGTGCCGAAAGCCGACCTGCCGGTCAGGCTGCCGGATGACATCGAGTTCGACCGGCCAGGCAATCCGCTCGATCGCCATCCGACATGGCGGCACGTCAAATGCCCGCGTTGCGGCAAGGATGCGCGGCGCGAAACCGACACGATGGACACATTTGTCGATTCTTCGTGGTATTTCGCGCGCTTCACGGCGCCTTGGGCAAACGATCCGACCGATCCCAAGGCCGCGACTGAATGGCTGCCGGTCGACCAGTATATTGGCGGCATTGAGCATGCGATCCTGCATTTGCTCTATTCGCGCTTTTTCACCCGCGCCATGCGCGAGACCGGCCATGTCGATCTCGCCGAGCCGTTCAGGGGCCTGTTCACGCAAGGCATGGTGGTGCACGAGACCTATCGGGTTGGTGGCGCCTCGAACGGCCGCTGGCTTGCGCCAAGCGAGGTCAGGCTGGAAGACGCCGACGGCAAGCGCCGCGCCTTCGAAATCGCCACCGGCGAAGAGGCGGTGATCGGTCCGCTCGAAAAAATGTCGAAGTCGAAGAAGAATACGGTGAGCCCGGAAGAGATCACCGACGGCTACGGCGCCGATACGGCGCGCTGGTTCATGCTGTCGGACTCGCCGCCCGAACGCGATGTCGAATGGACCGACGAGGGTGCGGCCGGCGCGCACCGCTTCATCCAGCGCATCTGGCGTCTGGTGTCGACGGCTGTCGAATCGCTCGCCGGAGTTCGGCCAGAGGCGGCAAAGGACGGCGAGGCCGGGACAGTGTCCAAGGCCGCGCACAAAATCCTGAAGTCGGTCGGCGAGGATATCGAAAAGCTCGCCTTCAACCGCGCCATCGCGCGCATCTACGAGCTCGCCAATGCCTTGACCGTGCCGCTCAACGAGGCGGCAGAGGGCAAGGCCGGTCCGGCGCTGCAAGCGGCCTGCCGTGAGGCCGTCGAGATCCTGGTGCACCTGATCGCGCCGGTCATGCCGCATCTGGCCGAGGAGTGCTGGCAGACGCTCGGCGGCACCGACCTTGTCGCCGAACGGCCCTGGCCGGACTACGATCCCTCGCTTGTCGTCGACGCCGAGATCGTGCTGCCGGTGCAGGTCAACGGCAAGAAGCGCGGCGATTTGACAATTGCCCGCGACGCGGACCAAGGTGCGGTCGAAAGAGCGGTTCTGGCCCTCGACTTCGTGCAGAAAGCGCTCGAAGGTAAGGCGCCGCGCAAGGTGATCATCGTGCCGCAGAGGATCGTCAATGTCGTTGCCTGATCCGAAAAAGACAGAGCTGACGCTGCGCCGTATCGTGCTTTGCGGGCTGCTCACCTCGGTGGCGCTGGTTTCCGCCTGCACGGTGCGGCCGCTCTATTCGAGCGCGCCGCTGGTCGCCGGCTCGCAGGTCGGTGCTGCTGCCGAACTGGCATCTATCTCGGTCAAGCCGGTCAAGACCCGCTACGCCCAGCAGGTCCGCAACAATTTGATCTTCGCGCTGGGCCAGGGCGCCGGCGAGCCGGCTTCGCCGGTCTATTCGCTTGATCTCGGCGTCTCCGAACTCGTCGAATCGGCGGCAATCGAGCAGGTCACGACCGACGAGGACGAGCCGACCGCCGGCACGGTGACGCTGACCGCCAACTATGTGCTGAGCGATGCCAAGACCGGCACGGTCATAGCTAGGGGCAAGCGCTCGATTCCGTCATCATACGACAGGCCGCGCCAGGAATTCGCGTCATACCGGGCGCAGATCGACGCCGAGAACCGTGCGGCGCGCGAACTGGCAGATGTGCTGCGGCTGTCGATCGCCCAGGATCTGATCAAGCACGGCAAGCCGGCGGCAAGCTAGGTCTTTTCAGAGTGCGCAATCTGCAAAAAAAGGCCGATTGCTCGGCCTTTTTTCTTCGCAGGATAGTCGCTTCAGCCGATCGTCTGCCCGGTCTTTGCCCAGTCGGCGAGGAACAGCTCCAGGCCCTTGTCGGTCAGCGGGTGCTTGACCAGCGCCTTGAGCGTCGCCGGCGGCGCGGTGATGACATCGGCACCGATCAGCGCCGCCTGCTTGACATGGTTCACGGTACGCACAGAAGCGGTCAGGATCTCGGTCTGGAAATCATAATTGTCGTAGATGGTGCGGATATCGGCAATCAGCTCCATGCCGTCCCAGCCGCTGTCGTCGATGCGGCCGACGAAGGGCGAGATGAACGAGGCGCCGGCCTTGGCGGCGAGCAGCGCCTGGGTGGCCGAGAAGCACAGGGTGACGTTGACCATGCGGCCGTCCGACCGGATGTCCTTGCAGGCTCTCAGGCCGTCGAGCGTCAGCGGCACCTTGATGCAGACATTGTCGGCGATCCTGGCCAGGATCTTGGCCTCCGCCATCATGTCCTTGTATTCGGTGGCAACGACTTCGGCCGAGACCGGGCCCTTGACGATCTCGCAGATCTCCCTGGTGACGTCGGCGATCTTGCCGCCGGATTTCAGGATAAGCGACGGATTGGTGGTTACGCCGTCGAGCAGCCCCAAATCGTTCAGCTCGCGGATTTCCTTGACATCGGCGGTGTCGACAAAAAATTTCATGGCGGTCTCCTGAAGATTTTTCATGCGCATGTCATGCACATTTGGGGTCGGACTTTGATCTAGACCAAAGTCGGGGCAAGGTCACGCCTCATGATCGAAGATTCGCCCTTTGTCGCGGCCGCACCGGTGCTGGTGCCGATGCCCGCCGAGCGCCCCTACACCTATGCCGTGCCGGCTGGCATGCGCGTGGTGCCGGGCTCGATCGTGCGCGTTCCGCTTGGGCCCCGCCAGGTCGCCGGCATCGTCTGGGACGGCGCCGTCGAAAAGGTCGACGCGAAGAAATTGCGACCGATCGAGCAGGTTTTCGACTGCCCGCCGATCGACCGCGCGATGCGGCGTTTTGTCGATTGGGTGGCGCAATACACGCTGTCGCCGCCCGGCATGGTGGCGCGCATGCTGCTCAGGGCACCGGAGGCGTTCGATCCGGAGCCGTGGATCGAAGGACTGCAGCGCACCTTCGCCAAGCCCGACCGGATGACGGAGGCGAGGACGCGCGTGCTGGAAACGGCCGAAGGCGGACTGGCCTGGACGCGGTCGGGCCTGGCACATGCGGCAGGCGTGTCGTCGACGGTGGTGGACGGGCTGCGGGCGCAGGGCGTATTCGAGACGGTGATGATCCCGCCGCGGCCGGTGGTCGCGGCACCCGATCCCGGCTACGCCGTGCCGACACTGATGCCCGACCAGAGCGATGCCGCCGAGACGCTGCGCGCCAATGTCACGACGGGTACGTTCGGCGTCACCCTGCTCGACGGTGTAACCGGATCCGGCAAGACGGAGGTCTATTTCGAGGCAGTCGCGGCCGCGCTCGACCGCGGCAAGCAGGTGCTGATCCTGCTGCCGGAGATCGCGCTGACCCACGCCTTCCTCGAACGCTTTCAAGAGCGGTTCGGTGCCAAGCCGGCGGAGTGGCACTCGGACCTGCCGCCAAGAATGCGCGAAAAGGTCTGGCGGCAGGTGGCCGAAGGCGGCGTGCGGGTCGTCGCCGGCGCGCGCTCGGCGCTGTTCCTGCCGTTCAGGGAGCTAGGGCTGATCGTCGTCGACGAAGAGCACGATCCCGCCTACAAGCAGGAGGATCGCGTCTTTTACAACGCCCGCGACATGGCCGTGGTGCGCGGCCATATCGGCGGCTTTCCGGTCGTGCTCGCCTCTGCGACGCCGTCGGTCGAAAGTCGGGTCAATGCTAGCCAGGGCCGCTACAGCAGGGCGGTGCTTTCGGCGCGCTTTGCCGAGGCAGCGCTTCCCGATCTGAACACGATCGACATGCGCCGTGCGCCGCCGGCTAGCGGCGGCTTCCTGTCGCCGGTGCTGCTCGGCCATATGCGGCAGACGCTGGAAAGAAAGGAACAGTCACTGCTGTTCCTCAACCGGCGCGGCTATGCGCCGCTGACGCTCTGCCGGGTCTGCGGCCACCGCTTTGGCTGTCCGGTCTGCTCGGCCTGGCTGGTCGAGCACCGCTTTCGCGGCCAGCTCGTCTGCCACCACTGCGGGCACAATGAACGCCGGCCAGAGGCCTGCCCCGAATGCGGCACGCTCGATCATCTGGTCGCCTGCGGGCCGGGTGTCGAGCGCATCGCCGAGGAGGTCGTCGCGCATTTCCCCGATGCCCGCACCATCGTACTGTCGTCGGACCTGATGGGTGGCGTGCGCCGGCTGCGGCTCGAGCTTGAAGCCATCGCCAATGGCGAGGCCGACATTGTCATCGGCACGCAACTCGTCGCCAAGGGCCATAATTTCCCCAACATGACGCTGGTCGGAGTGGTCGATGCCGATCTCGGCCTTGCCAATGGCGATCCGCGCGCCGCCGAGCGCACGTTCCAACTGCTCAGCCAGGTGACCGGCCGCGCCGGCCGCACCGGCAAGAAGAGCCTCGGCCTGCTGCAGACCTTCCAGCCGGACCATCCGGTGATGCGCGCGATCATCTCCGGCGATGCCGAGGCCTTCTACGAGCGCGAGATCGCCGAGCGCGAGCGGGCGGGGCTACCGCCCTTCGGCAGGCTCGCCGGCGTCATCGTCAGCGCGGCGACACGGGCCGAAGCCGAAGGGCACGCCCGTGGCCTGCGTCGCGCCGCGCCGCAAGCCACCGACCTGTTCGTGCTCGGCCCGGCAGAGGCGCCGCTGTCATTGATCGGCGGCCGCCATCGCTTTCGCCTGCTGATCCAGGGCGAACGGCGCGCCGACATGCAAGGGTTCATTCGCACCATGCTGGCCGAGGGGCCGAAGATAAGGGGTTCGGTGCGGGTCCAGGTCGATATCGACCCGCAAAGCTTTTTGTAAGGTGTCGAATTACCCTTTCGAGACGCGTTCGGTGAATGGGTTCAGGTAAGGCACGTCGAGAATCGCAAAATGCCGGGTGTTGGCCGTCAAAACTGACAGGCCGTGCAAACGGGCAGTAGCTGCGATCAGAACGTCCGCCGGCCCCGGATTGGCGCCTCTGGCGATAGTGGCGTCTTCCAGTTTTCCGGCTTCTCGCGCGATTGCTAAATCGATGGGGAGGATGCGCTGGTTGAACTCTAGAAGCAACCTTTCGAACCACTCATTGATGCGCTCTGCCTTCATATGCCCGCCCGCCCGCTTCAGTTTCGCGATTCCTCGTTCCACCTCCAAGATGACGATCGATGAGAGCTGCCAAGAGCCGCGTTCTCCTTGTTCGGCAACCCAGTTCTGCACGTGCGACGGAAGCAGAGGCCGACCAGGTGCAAATGCCGAGAGAAAAGACGAATCAAGCAGATAGCCGGTCAAAACTCCACTTCCCGCGACGGCGATTCGTTTCGCTCAAGCTCGATGCCGCCTGGATACTGAAGCAGGAAATCCACGAAGTCTTTTTGGCTGTTCTGCGGATAAAGTTTCCGTCCCTCACCGATTGGCACCACCATGACCGCGGGCTTGCCGTGCTTGGTGATAACCGTGGGCTCACCGTTCTCGGCAGCCTCCACGAGCGCGGAAAGGCTGGCCTTTGCCTCTCGTAGTTGCATCGTCTTCATGCGCGGAACCCCTTGTGGTCTCATGTAGTCACAATATAGAAATTGTGCAGAAAAAAACAGCCCGTTGCATAACGTCCTGTTGGCCCGGTCGCTGCAACGGTCGCGCTCGCGTTGGGCTGGCGCGCCCTGCAAATTGCCGACGGCCCATCTGGCGTATGTCTCTTGCTTCGCTAGAATGCCCGAAATTTTGAATATGCATCTAAGAGGGGACAAGATGGAATTTGCGTTTCCGTGGCCGATGAGCCAGGGCGAGTGGCTGGCATGGTCGAGCGCGGTCGCCACCCTATTGCTCGGCCTGCTGCTGTTCCTGGCTCCACAGCTGGCCTTTCGCATCCTGCGGCTGCAGGTCAAGCCCGAGAAGGCGGCGGCGATCGCGGAGGGGCGCGGCCGGATGTCGGGGTTCTATCTCGGCCTCAGCCTGTGCTGCATCCTCCTGGCGCAGCCGCTGCTCTACATGGCGCTCGGCTTCTCCTGGCTATTCACCGCCTTCGGCCGGCTGCTCTCGATGATGTCGGACGGCGCCAATACGCCGTTCAACTGGGCATCCATCGCCGTCGAGCTGGTGCTGGCGGCGCTGCCGCTTGCCTTCGCCTTTGGCTTTTTGCCCTGAATCAGGGATCAATCCGGGGTTGGTTGCTGAACTCGGCCAGCGGATGCGACAATAGTGCCTGAAAACCATGCCGGACGACGCATTGCGGTCTGAAAATGCCTGTGCTAGACGGCAATCGACTTTCGACCGGGGATAGCGGAAGCCGCGCCTCCGTGCTTGGAAAAATGCAGTAAGGTCAAAGATTTAGCCAGAGTTTTTGCTCGCGCCAACAATCTGCGGCCTGTCAGACAAGAGAAAAGACGGTCCGTGGCCCAATCGTCATCGCCAATCTCAGGTGTCGCAGAACGCTATGCGGGTTCGCTGTTCGAACTCGCGCTGCAGACCAATTCGGTCGCCAGCGTCGAAGCCGACCTCAACAGGTTCGAAACGATGCTCGAAGGCAGCGCTGACCTTTCGCGGCTGATCAGGAGCCCTGTCTTCTCCAGCGAGGACCAGGCCAAGGCGATCGCCGCGATCGCCGACAAAGCAGGGATTACCGGCCTCACCGGCAATTTCCTGAGCGTCGTTGCCCAGAATCGCCGGCTGTTTGCCGTGCCCGGCATGATCAAGGCGTTCCGCCAGATCGCCGCCGAACACCGTGGCGAGACCGCTGCCGAGGTCACCTCGGCGCATGCGCTGACGCCTGCCCAGGAAACCGAGCTGAAAGCGGCGCTGAAAAGCGTCGCCGGCAAGGACGTGGCGATCACCGTCACCGTCGATCCGTCGCTGCTCGGCGGACTGGTGGTCAAGATCGGCTCGCGCCAGATCGATACGTCGCTCAAAACCAAACTCAATTCGCTCAAGCTTGCACTGAAAGAGGTCGGCTGATGGACATCCGCGCCGCGGAAATTTCCGCAATTCTGAAAGATCAGATCAAGAATTTCGGCAAGGAGGCCGAGGTCTCCGAAGTCGGCCAGGTGCTGTCCGTCGGTGACGGTATCGCCCGCGTCTACGGCCTCGACAATGTCCAGGCCGGCGAGATGGTCGAGTTCCCCGGCGGCATCCGCGGCATGGCGCTCAACCTCGAAGCCGACAATGTCGGCGTCGTCATCTTCGGCGCCGACCGCGACATCAAGGAAGGCGACACCGTCAAGCGCACCGGCGCCATCGTCGACGCGCCTGTCGGCATGGGTTTGCTCGGCCGCGTCGTCGACGCGCTCGGCAACCCGATCGATGGCAAAGGCCCGATCCAGGCCACCGAACGCAAGCGCGTCGACGTCAAGGCACCCGGCATCATCCCGCGCAAATCGGTGAACGAGCCGATGTCGACCGGCCTCAAAGCCATCGACGCGCTGATCCCGGTCGGCCGCGGCCAGCGCGAGCTGGTCATCGGCGACCGCCAGACCGGCAAGACCGCGATCATCCTCGACACCATGCTCAACCAGAAATCGGTGCACGACAACGGCCCTGAGAAGGAAAAGCTGTACTGCGTCTATGTCGCCGTCGGCCAGAAGCGCTCGACGGTGGCGCAGTTCGTCAAGGTCCTGGAAGAGCGCGGCGCGCTCGACTATTCGATCATCATCGCCGCGACCGCCTCCGATCCGGCGCCAATGCAGTTCCTGGCGCCGTTCACCGCCTGCACCATGGGCGAATATTTCCGTGACAACGGCATGCACGCGCTGATCAGTTACGACGACCTGTCGAAGCAGGCCGTCGCCTATCGCCAGATGTCGCTGCTGCTGCGCCGTCCGCCGGGCCGCGAAGCCTATCCGGGCGACGTCTTCTACCTGCACTCGCGCCTGCTCGAGCGCGCCGCCAAGCTCAATGACGAAAATGGCGGTGGGTCGCTGACGGCGCTGCCGATCATCGAAACGCAGGCCAACGACGTTTCGGCCTATATTCCGACCAACGTCATCTCGATCACCGACGGCCAGATCTTCCTGGAAACCAATCTGTTCTTCCAGGGCGTCCGTCCGGCGGTCAATGTCGGCCTGTCGGTGTCGCGCGTCGGCTCCTCGGCGCAGATCAAGGCGATGAAGCAGGTTGCCGGGTCGATCAAGGGCGAGCTCGCGCAGTACCGCGAAATGGCTGCTTTCGCGCAGTTCGGCTCCGATCTCGATGCCGCCACGCAACGCCTGCTCAACCGCGGCTCGCGCCTGACCGAGCTGTTGAAGCAGCCGCAATTCTCGCCGCTCAAAGTCGAGGAGCAGGTCGCGGTGATCTTCGCCGGCGTCAACGGCTATCTCGACAAGCTGGCGATCAACCAGGTCGGCAAGTTCGAGCATGGTCTGTTGTCGCATATGCGCTCGGCCGGCAAGGACGTGCTCGACGGCATCCGCAAAGAGAAGGCGCTGTCCGACGATCTGCGCGCCAGGCTGAAGGCAGAAATCGACGCCTTCGCCAAGACCTTTGCTTGAGCAGGACGGACGGGATCAGGTTTGAAGCATGCCTTCGTTAAAAGACCTTCGTAACCGTATCGCCTCGGTCAAGGCGACGCAGAAGATCACCAAGGCGATGCAGATGGTCGCCGCGGCGAAGCTGCGTCGCGCGCAGGAAGCGGCGGAAGCGGCGCGTCCCTATTCGGAGCGCATGGGCGCGGTGCTGGCCAACATCACCCAGGCGATCGGCGGCGGCGGCGATGCCCCGGCGCTGATGACCGGCACCGGCAAGGACGACGTGCATCTGCTTGTCGTCTGCACCGCCGAACGCGGTCTGTGCGGCGGCTTCAATTCGCAGATCGCCCGTTTTGCCCGCGACCACATCCGCAAGCTTCTGGCCGACGGCAAGCAGGTCAAGATCATCTGTGTCGGCAAGAAGGGGTTCGACATATTGCGCCGCGACTACGGGGCGCTGATCATCGAGCGTGTCGACCTGCGCGAGGTCAAGACGCTGGGCTTCGTCAATGCCGACGCCATCGCCAAGAAGGTGATCCACCTGTTCAACGAAGGCGGCTTCGACATCTGCACGCTGTTCTATTCGCAGTTCAAGTCGGTGATCAGCCAGATCCCGACGGCGCAGCAAATTGTCCCGGCGGGCGCGCCTTCGGCTGCCGCGGAAGTGAAGGACGGCGGCAGCGCCGTCTACGAATACGAGCCGGAGCCGGGGGAAATCCTCTCCGATCTCATCCCTCGCAACATTTCCGTGCAGGTTTTTCGCGCGCTGCTCGAGAATGCTGCCGGCGAGATGGGCGCCAAGATGAGTGCCATGGACAATGCGACGCGCAACGCCGGCGACATGATCAACAAATTGTCGATCACCTACAACCGCCAGCGGCAGGCGCAGATCACCAAGGAATTGATCGAAATCATTTCGGGCGCCGAGGCGCTCTAGGCACGCTCACAAGGAGGTCATCGACCTCAAGCGTGTGAGAAACAAAGAGACGAAAAGGGTAAAGACGATGGCGAAAGCAGCGACCCCGAAGACGGCAGCCCCTAAGGCCGCGGCACCAGCGAAGGCTCCGGCAGCAGCAAAGGCCGCTCCGGCCAAGAAGGCGGCAGCAACCAAGGCCGCCGCTGTGAATACGCCGGCTGTTACCATCAAGAAAACCGGCCTGGCAGGCAAGGTTCGCCAGGTCATCGGCGCCGTTGTCGACGTCCAGTTCGGCGAACATCTGCCGGCGATCCTGAACGCGCTTGAGACGATCAACGTCGGCAATCGCCTGGTGCTCGAGGTGGCCCAGCATCTCGGTGAGAACACCGTGCGCTGCATCGCCATGGACTCGACCGAAGGTCTGGTCCGCGGCCAGGATGTCTATGACACCGGTGCACCGATTACCGTGCCGGTCGGCCCGGGCATGCTCGGCCGCATCATCAACGTCATCGGCGAGCCGGTCGACGAGGCAGGCCCGGTCGACGGCATCGAGATGCGCTCGATCCACCAGCCGGCGCCGACCTATGTCGAGCAGTCGACGGAAGCGCAGATCCTGGTCACCGGCATCAAGGTGCTCGACCTGCTGGCGCCCTATGCCCGCGGCGGTAAGATCGGCCTGTTCGGCGGCGCCGGCGTCGGCAAGACGGTGCTGATCCAGGAACTGATCAACAACGTCGCCAAGGCGCATGGCGGCTTCTCGGTGTTCGCCGGCGTCGGCGAGCGCACCCGCGAAGGCAACGACCTCTATCACGAGTTCATCGAGTCCGGCGTCAACAAGAAGGGCGGCGGCGAAGGCTCCAAGGCGGCGCTCGTCTATGGCCAGATGAACGAGCCGCCGGGCGCCCGCGCCCGCGTCGGCCTGACCGGCTTGACGGTTGCCGAATATTTCCGCGACCAGGGCCAGGACGTGCTGTTCTTCGTCGACAACATCTTCCGCTTCACGCAGGCGGGCTCGGAAGTGTCGGCGCTGCTCGGCCGCATTCCTTCGGCCGTGGGCTACCAGCCGACACTGGCCACCGACATGGGCGCGCTGCAGGAGCGTATCACCACGACGACCAAGGGCTCGATCACCTCGGTGCAGGCGATCTATGTGCCAGCCGACGACCTGACCGACCCGGCACCGGCGACCTCGTTCGCCCACCTCGACGCGACCACCGTGCTCAACCGCGCGATTTCGGAGAAGGGCATCTATCCGGCCGTCGATCCGCTCGATTCGACTTCGCGCATGCTCGACCCGATGGTTGTCGGCGAAGAGCACTACCAGGTCGCCCGCCAGGTGCAGTCGATCCTTCAGCGCTACAAGTCGCTGCAGGACATCATCGCCATCCTGGGCATGGACGAGCTCTCGGAAGAGGACAAGCAGACGGTTGCCCGCGCCCGCAAGATCGAGCGCTTCCTGTCGCAGCCCTTCTTCGTCGCCGAAGTGTTCACCGGCGCGCCGGGTAAGCTGGTCGACCTCGCCGACACCATCAAGGGCTTCAAGGGCCTTTGCAACGGCGACTACGACCATCTGCCAGAAGCCGCCTTCTACATGGTCGGCGGCATCGAGGAAGCGGTCGAGAAGGCACAGCGCCTGGCGGCTGAAGCGGCCTGATGATGAATGGTCGATAGTGAATTGTGAATGGGGAGTAGCGGATAGGAAATCGGGGCTGAGTGAAGGTCATTCTTTCTGACCATTCACAATTCACCATTCACCAGTCGCTAAATTGATCATGCCTGAAGCTTTCAAATTCGAACTGGTCTCGCCGGAGCGCCTCTTGGTTTCCGAGCAGGTCGAGTCCGTCGTCATCCCGGGCGCCGAAGGCGAGATGACCGTGATGGCGCATCACGCGCCGGTCATGACCACAATCAAGCCGGGCGTCGTTACGCTGAAGACCGCGCAAGGCAAGGAAGAGCGCTATGTGGTGTTCGGCGGCTTTGCCGACATCGTTCCGGCCGGCTGCACGCTGCTCGCGGAATCGGCGGTCGCCGTCGGCGACATCGACCGCGCCGACCTTGCCCGCCGCATCCAGGAAGCGAGGGAAGACGCCGCCGACGCCAAGGACGACCAGACCCGCAGCAAGGCCGAGCAGTTCCTCAACCAGCTTACCACGCTGGAAGGCGCCATCCTGCCGGCTTGAGGTTCGCTCAAATGACCGACTGAAAAAGCGGGCTTGCCCCGCTTTTTTGTTTGGTGGACAGTCTGGCTGCCTGGGCATTGAGGGGGTGGCCGTGACGGAAGAAACAGCGCAACGAGAAACTATCTCGCGATCCCTGTGGTCGACGGCCCTGGTGTCAGCCTTTGGCGGCCCGTTTGGCGGGTTCCTCTGGATCGGCAGCGGCAAACTGGCGGTTGCCAGCCTGCTAGTGATCGGCGCCGTCGTTTTCGCGCTTGTCTATATCGGATTTCCGGTATTGCCCGGCGTCGATCTTGCCTGGCTGGCCGATCTTTCAAGTATCGGCTTGACCCTGTGGGCAGCGCTCGTCGTGCCGTTCGCGCGCCGATTTAAGCCGGACAGATGGTATGCGCACGGGCTTTGGGTGCTGGTGCTCGTCTTTCTCACTTCGCCCGTGGCCGCCTTTGCGATCCGTTCCTTTCTGTTCCAGCCATTTTCGATCCCATCTGGCAGCATGGTGCCGACACTGCAGGAAGGCGACTATCTCTTCGTCTCCAAAAGTGCATACGGCTACAGTCGCTACAGCGTGCCGTTCAACCTGCTTTCAGTTGAAGGACGCATATTCGGTGCGGAGCCCAAGAGAGGGGACGTGGTGGTATTCAAGTTCCCGCCTGACCCGAAGGTGGACTACATCCAGCGGGTCGTCGGCCTCCCCGGCGAGAAGATCCAGATGGTCGATGGGGTGCTTCACATCAACGATGTCGCGGTGGGACTCGACGATATCGGCACTTTTTCGTCTGAAGAGTTCTCGAAAGCCAAACTTCAACGCGAAACTCTGCCAGGGGGCGTCACCCATTCCGTCCTCGACCTCAACGACAACTCGATTGGTGACAATACGCGCGTTTTTGAGGTGCCCGCAGGCCATTATTTCGTCCTTGGCGACAACCGCGACAATGCCTCCGACAGCCGATTCACTGTCGGCTTTGTTCCCTACGAAAATCTGGTCGGCAAGGCTGTGCGGTTGTTCTGGAATTCCAAGGGCACCGATTATTCATCTCGACAGACGCTGAACGGCCAAGCCAGCAAGTAGCCTCAGGTCGTCAGTGCCTCCACTGTGCGCATGACGCCGCGCAGTTCGGCGAGACCCTTCAGGCGGCCGATGCAGGAATAGCCGGGGTTCACCTTCTTGCCGATGTCGTCGACGATGGCGTGGCCATGATCTGGACGCATCGGCACCAGCCAGTCCGCCCTGCCTGCCGTCTTGCGCCGCCGCTCTTCGGCAAGCAGCGCCGACACGACGGCCACCATGTCGGTGTCGCCGTCGAGGTGCTCGGCTTCGTGGAAGGAGCCGTCGGGCTCCTTGGTGACGTTGCGCAGATGGGCGAAGTGGACGTTTTCGGCGAAGGCCCTGGCCATTGCCGGCAGATCGTTCTGCGCGCCCGCGCCGTAGGAGCCGGTGCACAGTGTCAGCCCGTTAGCCGGCGAAGCGACGGCGTCGAGCAGCGCGCGGGCATCATTGGCGTTGGAAACGATGCGCGGCAGGCCGAACAGCGAAAAGGGCGGGTCGTCGGGATGGATCGCCATCCTGACGCCGGCCTCTTCGGCCACCGGCACGATCTCGCGCAGGAAGGCAAACAGGTTTTCGCGCAGGCCTTCAGTGGAGACGTCCTTGTAGAGGTCGAGGGCGCGGCGGAAGCTTGCCCGGTCGAAGATGAATTCGCGCGCTGGCACCCAGCCAATCAGGTTGCGCTCCAGTCTTGCCTTGTCGCTTTCGCTCATGCCTTGCAGCCGCACACGCGCGGCCTCGACGCGCGCCGGTGGGTGATCGGCCTCGGCGCCTTCTCGCTCAAGGATGAAGACGTCATAGGCGCAGAGCTCGACGACATCGAAGCGCAGCGCGGTGCCGCCATGCGGCATCGGATAATCGAGGTCGGTGCGCGTCCAGTCGGTGATCGCCATGAAATTATAGCAGACGGTGTTGATGCCGGCGGTGGCGACGGCGCGGATCGAGGCCTTGTAATTGTCGATCAGGGTCCGCCAGTCGCCGCTGCGGGTCTTGATGTCCTCATGGACGACGATGCTCTCGACCACGTCCCAGGTCAGGCCTGCTGCCTCGATCTCGGCCTTGCGCCTGGCGATCTCGTCCACCGGCCAGGCGCGGCCGTCATTGAGGTGATGCAGCGCGCTGACGATGCCGACGGCGCCGGCCTGACGGACATGGGCGAGCGTCACCGGATCGTCGGGCCCGAACCAGCGCCAGGTCTGTCTCATGGCTTCTCACTCCCTATGCCAAGCGCCGCGAAGGCAGCGGCAGGGCCGCCCCGCCGCAGGCGCTCGAGATGGGCTGCCGTCAGATCGATCAGTGTCATGCGATGTGAATGGTCCTTGGCGAAGCCGGCGAGATCGAACATCGCTGTCACCGTTTCGACAGCCAGCCGACTGCCGAGCGCCGTAAGCCGAGTGTCGATCGGGTCGGTAAAATGGGCTTCCGGCAAAGTTTTCCCGCGCGCCTCGCAAGCGGCGATCCAGGCCGCCACCACCAGCATGAGGTGCGCAGGCGGATCACCGGCACCCAGCCGTTCGAGGGCCGAGGCGACGATGCGCTGCGGCAGCTTCTGGCTGCCGTCATTGGCGATCTGCGCCGTGCGATGGGCCAGCGCGGTGTTCGAGTAGCGTTCGGCGAGCTGGGCCGTGTAGCCGGCCGTATCGAGCCCGGCGTCCTGCGGCAGTGTCGGGATCGCCTCGGCCCATAGTCCGTCGACGAATTGCCGGATCGCCGGATCGGCAAAGGCGCGGTCGACCGTGTCATAGCCGCTGAGCAGGCCGAGATAGGCGATTGCCGAATGCGAACCGTTGAGCAGCCGCAGCTTCATGTCTTCGAACGGCCCGACGTCGCCGACCATGGTGACGCCGAACTTTTCCCAGGCCGGCCTGCCCGCCGGGAAATCGTCTTCGACCACCCAGTGGCAGAACGGCTCGGTCATCACCGGCCAGGCATCCTCGACGCCGAGCTCGACGGCAATACGCGCCCGGTCGGCATCGGTGGTCGCCGGCACGATGCGGTCGACCATGCTCGACGGGAAGGCGACGCCGTCGGCGATGTGCCCGGCGAGGCCGGGATCGCGCATTGCTGCGAATTCGACCAGCAGGCGGTGCAGCGTGGCGCCATTGGCCGGAAGGTTGTCGCAGCAGAGCACGGTGAAAGGCTGGATGCCGACGGCACGGCGGCGCGACAGCGCTTCTGTGAGGAAACCATGCGCCGTCCGTGGCATTTGCCGGTTAGCCAAATCATGGACGATGTCCGGATGGGTGGTGTCCAGACCGCCGCCGGCCGCTCTCAGATAAGCCTTTTCGGTGATCGTCAGCGTGACGATGCGGGTGCGCTGATCGGTCAGGGCGGCGAGCACGGCAGCCGGATCTTCCGGCGCCACCAGCAGCGACAGGATCGAACCGACGACGCGTAGCTCTTCGCCGACGCTGCTCCTGATCGCCAGCGTGTAGAGGCCATCCTGCGGCGCCAGTGCGTCGCGCGTGTCTGGACTGCGCAAGGACACGCCGACAATGCCCCAGTCCGCCTCTCCCGCCGCCAGGCAGTCGTCGACATAGGCCGCCTGGTGGGCGCGATGGAACGCACCGACGCCGAGATGGACGATGCCCGGTGCGACGCCGCCGCGGTCGTAGCGCGGAACCGCGACCGAAGCCGGCAGTGCCGTCAGCGTGCTGTTGGAAAGGCGTCTATTGGTCATTGCGCCACGTGTCTGATCGAGATTGTTGGGTCACTGCTGGCAGGCGGCGTAACACCCGATGCGGTCACGCACAATGGGCAATAGCCGTCGAAAAGTCATCATACAACAACCCAGTTTTTGTATGTTGACATTATTTCTTTCCAACCCTACCGATGTCCAGATCGGGAGGATTTACGTGGCCGCATTGACGGATCCGGATTTGCTGTTTGCCGCCGAGGGGCGCCCGCTTTCGCTGGCCCGCGATCTCTATGCCGCGGTCAAGGACCTGCCGATCGTAAGCCCGCACGGCCACACCGACCCGCGCTGGTATGCGCTCAACGAGGCGTTTCCCGATCCGGCGCAGTTGCTGATCGTGCCGGACCACTACATTTTCCGCATGCTGTTCAGCCAGGGCGTTCGGCTTGAGGAGCTTGGCGTGCCGACGCTTGACGGCTCGCCGGTGGAGACCGACGGCAGGACGATCTGGCGGCGCTTCGCCGAGCATTACTACCTGTTCCGCGGCACGCCGACCCGGCTGTGGTTCGATCATGTTCTTGCCCATCTGTTCGGCATCGACGAGCCGCTGAATGCCAAGACGGCCGACCGTCATTACGACATGATCGCGACCTTGCTGCAGTGGGAGAATTTTCGCCCGCGAGCGCTGTTCGAGCGCTTCAACATTGAGGTCATCGCGACGACCGAAGGCGCGCTCGACGATCTCAGATGGCACCAGATGATCCGCGACAGCGGCTGGGAGGGCCGCGTCGTCACCGCCTATCGTCCGGATGCGATCGTCGATCCCGACTTCGAAGGCTTTTTGGCCAATCTCGACCGGCTTGGCGAGGTCACCGGCTGCGACACCGGCAACTGGACCGGCTATCTCGATGCGCATCGCCAGCGGCGGGCCTTCTTCAAAAGTTTCGGTGCGACGTCCTCCGATCACGGCCATCCAACGGCCGAAACCGCCAATCTCTCGGATGCCGCCGCGCAGGAGTTGTTCAACCGCATCCGCCGAGGCTCGGACGACGAGCGGGAGCGAAAACTGTTTCGCGCCCAGATGCTGACCGAGATGGCCAAGATGAGCCGCGACGACGGGCTGGTCCTGCAGATCCATCCCGGCTCCTGGCGCAATCATTCGCCGGCTATCTTTCACAGGTTCGGCAGGGACAAAGGCTTCGATATTCCGACGCGGACCGATTATGTGACGGCGCTGAAGCCGTTGCTCGACTGTGTCGGGCTGGAGCGCGACCTCACCATCATCCTCTTCACCCTCGACGAGACCAGCTATGCGCGCGAGCTGGCGCCGCTCGCCGGCGTCTACCCGGCATTGAAGCTCGGGCCGGCCTGGTGGTTCCACGACAGCCCCGAAGGGATGCGCCGGTTCCGTGAGATGACCACCGAAACGGCCGGTTTCTACAACACCGTCGGTTTCAACGACGACACCCGCGCGTTTCCATCCATACCGGCCCGCCATGATGTGGCGCGCCGGGTCGATTGCGCATATCTGGCGCGTCTCGTCGCCGAGCATCGGCTCGGCGAAGACGAGGCGCACGAGCTGGCGCAGGAACTTGCCTATGCGCTCGCGAAAAAGGCGTACCGGCTCTAACGGCGCTTGCCGCCATCGTTCAAAACGGGAGGAAACCAATGCTGCATTTTTCGAGACTGGCGGGAGCTACGCTACTTGCCGCCGCACTGATGGCCGGAACGGCAAGCGCCCAGACGGTCCTGCGCTCGTCCGACACGCACCCGGACGGCTATCCGACGGTCGAGGCGGTCAAATATTTCGGCGAGCTGGTGAAGGAGCGCACGGCCGGCCGCTATGTGGTCGAGATCTATCCTTCCGCGCAACTCGGCGAGGAAAAGGACACGATCGAGCAGGTGCGCACCGGCGTGATCGATCTCAACCGCGTCTCGATGGCGCCGTTCAACGGGCTCATCCCGGAGACCACCGTGCCCTCGCTGCCCTACATCTTCCGTTCTGAAGAGCATATGCACAAGGTCATGGACGGGGCGATCGGCGACCAGATCGCGGCGGCGTTCGACCAGGTCGGGCTGGTGCTGCTCGCCTTTTACGACGGCGGCTCGCGCTCCTTCTACAATTCGAAGAAGCCGATCAACACCGTAGCCGACATGGCCGGGATGAAGTTCCGCGTCATCCAGTCCGACATCTTCGTCGACATGGTGGCGGCACTCGGCGCCAACGCGACGCCGATGCCGTATGGCGAGGTGTATTCGGCGATCGAGACCGGGGTCATCGACGGCGCGGAGAACAATTTTCCGAGCTACGACACCGCCAAGCACGCGGAAGTCGCCAAGTACTATTCGCTCGACGAGCACACGATGGTGCCGGAAGCCTTCGTCATGGCGAAGTCGAGCTGGGACAAGCTGACGCCGGAAGACCAGGCGATCTTCAAGGCGGCCGCCAAGGAAAGCGTCGCCAAGCAGCGCGAGCTGTGGACCGCCAAGGTCAAGGAATCGCGCGCCAAGGTAGAGGCGGCCGGTTCGCAGATCACGACGCCGGACAAGCAGCCCTTCATCGACGCGATGGGGCCGGTCTACGAGAAGCACGTCAAGGACGACAAGCTGAAGGCCATGGTCGAAGCCATCAAGGCCGTGCAGTGATCAAGCGGCGGCGCGGACATTCCGCGCCGCCATCCTCTTGGGGAGAAAACCGGTGACTTCCAGCCCAAAACCAAGACCGCTCCTGTCCGGCGTCGCGCAAGTGATGTCGCGCGTCAGCACGGCGGCGCTGTCGATCGCCGGCATCGGGCTGGTGCTGATGACCGCCTTCGTCGCCTGGCAGGTGTTCGGCCGCTATGTGCTGAACCGTTCGCCGAGCTGGACCGAGCCGGGGTCGGTGATGCTGATGAGCTGGTTCATTTTCCTCGGCGCTGCCGTCGGTGTGCGCGAGAACTACCATCTTGGCTTCGACGTCCTGCTCTACGTGCTGCCGAAAGGCGGCAAGCGCTGGCTGCGTATGATTTCGGACCTCGTCGCGCTCGCCTTCGGCATCGGCATGATCTGGTATGGCAGCCAGCTGGTCGCATTGACGTGGGGCTCCGTGTTGCCGTCACTCGGCATATCGGGGGGCTGGGATTACGTCCCGCTTGTCGCCGGAGGCGCGCTCATCGTGCTCTTCACGCTGGAGCGCATCGTGCTTCGCCTCTCCGGCGCGCCGATCGACGATGCCCTCGATGAATTGCCGCCGGCCGAAGTTGCAGCCGAACTCGACACCGCCAACGTGAAGGTCTGACGCCATGGAACTGTGGATTCTCTTCGGCGTCTTCACCCTGCTGATGCTTATCGGCACGCCGATCGCTTTCTGCCTCGGCGTCGCAAGCCTCGCCACCGTCCTTTATATGGGCCTGCCGCCGCTCATCGTGTTCCAGCGCCTGAATTCCGGCATGAGCGTCTTTTCGCTGCTGGCCATTCCGTTTTTCATCTACGCCGGCGACTTGATGGTGCGCGGCGGCATCGCCAGCAAGATCGTTGCCTTCGCCGGCTCGCTCGTCGGCCATTTGCGCGGCGGCCTCGGCCAGGTCAACATCGCGACCGCTACACTCTTCGGCGGCATTTCCGGCTCTGCGGTTGCGGAGGCAGCGGCGGTAGGCGGCCTGATGATCCCGCAGATGAAGGCGCGTGGATATGGAGCGGACTACGCCGTCAACGTCACGTCGATGGCTGCGCTGATCGCGCTGTTGCTGCCACCGTCGCACAACATGATCATCTACTCGATCTCGGCAGGCGGAAAGATCTCCATCGCCGATCTGTTCACGGCCGGTATCATCCCGGGCCTGCTACTGGCCCTGTCGCTGATGGTCACCGCCTATATCGTGGCACGCTCCCGCGGCTATCCGACCGAGGCGTTTCCGGGCTTCACCGCCGTCGCGCATCTTTTCGCCGTTGCGGTGCCCGGCCTGCTGCTGATCGCGATCATCTTCGGCGGCGTGCGATCGGGCGTCTTCACCGCCACCGAGAGTTCCTGTATCGCCGTCATCTATGCGTTGCTCGTGACCGTCTTCGTTTACCGGCAGATGACCTGGGAAGGGTTCGTTCATGCCACCCATGGCGCCGTGCGCACCACGGCCATGGTGCTGCTCATCATCGGCATGGCGGCGGCGTTCTCGTGGCTGATGGCCTTCCTGAAAGTGCCGGCAGCGTTGATCGCCTCCATGAACGCGATCTCGGACGATCCGCTGGTCGTGCTTCTCCTGCTCAACCTCTTGATGCTGTTCCTCGGCACGTTCATGGACATGGGGCCGACGATCATCATTTGTACGCCGATCTTCCTGCCTGTGGCGCAGGCCTACGGCGTCGACCCGGTGCATTTCGGTGTCATCATGATCCTCAATTTCGGCATCGGGCTGAACACGCCGCCGGTGGGCGCAGTGCAGTTCGTGGCGTGTGCAGTGGGCAAGATATCCGTCTGGGAATCGATGCGCTCGATCTGGCCGTTCTATGCGGCAGGTCTCGTTGTGCTTGCGCTCGTCACTTACATTCCGGCCATTTCGCTATGGCTGCCGAGCGTCTTCAAATAGGGGGTGCGACATGGCCTCGGACACCGCAGTCGACCTCCGCGTCGAACGAAGACCGAAGCTTTCGGAAATCGTCGTCGCGGCGATCCGCAAACAGCTGCAGGCGGGCGAGATCCAGCCGGGGCAAAAGCTGCCGACCGAGGGTCAGTTGACTGAAACCTTCGGGGTCAGCCGCACCGTAGTACGCGAGGCGCTGGCCAAGCTTGCCGCGGACGGCCTGGTCGAACCGCGCCAAGGCGCCGGCGTCTTCGTCACCGAGCATATCTCGACAGCGTTCGGTGCTCTGGCAGCAGAGATGGGCAGCAAGGACTCGATCGCCCTCAACGTGCTCGAAGTCAGGTTGGCGATCGAGATCGAGTCCGCCGGGCTCGCTGCCATCCGCCGCAACGCCGCGCAGGAAGCGGCGATCCAGGAAGCCTTCTTCGAATTCGAACGGCTGCTCCTCAACAGCGAGCCGACAGGACCGGCCGACCTTGCCTTCCACCGCGCAATCGCGAGCGCCACCAACAATCCATTCTATGTCGAGATGCTCGACGTGCTCGGCCGCCGCGCCATCCCTTGCGATGTGACCTCGCCCTGGTCGACCGAGATCGCCCAATCGGACGCCTATCAGCGCGGCCTGCAGCGCGAGCATCTGGTGATCCTCAATGCCATCTCGGCAGGCGATGCCGAGGCGGCCCGGGAGGCAATGCGCGCGCATCTCGGTGCCAGCCAGCAGCGCTATCGCGAGCGCCTGCACGCGCGCCAGGTTTTTTATGCCGACTCGGTCAAGGCCGCGGCAACTGAATAAGCAATTGAGGCAGCCCCATGGGACAGCAATGAATCACACCGACAATCATACCGATTTCACCTCCCGCTTCGCCATCGATCCTGTTTCTGCCGCAGCCATGGGAACGGACGAGCTGCGACACAATTTCCTGATCGAGGACTTGTTCCAGCCCGGCCGCATCAGCCTGACCTACACCCATTACGACCGCATGATCGTCGGTGGCGCCATGCCCGCCGGTACACCGCTGACGCTGCAGGCGATCAAGCCGACCGGAACCAAGAATTTTCTCGACCGCCGTGAGATGATCATCGTCAACATCGCCGGTGCCGGCATCGTGACAGCCGGCGGTCAATCCTACGCGCTGCAGGCGCGCGACATGCTCTATCTCGGCATGGGCACGGATGAGGTATCGTTCGCTGCGACCAACCCGGCTGAGCCGGCTAAGTTCTACCTGCTCAGCGCGCCGGCGCATCAGGGCCATCCCAACCGGCTGATCCGCATCGGCGATGCCAAGCGGCTCGATCTCGGCAGCCAGGCAACCTCCAACGAGCGCTCGATCTTCCAGTTCATCCATGCCGACGGCGTAAAGACCTGTCAGCTGGTCGTCGGCATGACCCAGCTCGCCCCCGGTTCGGTCTGGAACACCATGCCGTGCCATGTGCATGACCGGCGCATGGAGGCCTATCTCTATTTCGACCTGCCGGAGGCGGCGCGGGTGTTTCACTTCATGGGCGAACCGGACGAAACGCGCCATCTCGTCATGCGCAACGAGGAGGCGGTGCTGTCGCCGGGATGGTCGATCCATTCGGGCGCCGGCACCTCGAACTACGCCTTCATCTGGGCGATGGCCGGCGACAATGTCGACTATACCGATGTCGACCTGGTGGCGATGGAGGAGCTCAAATGAGCGACCTCTCGGCCTTCAGCCTTACCGGCAAGCGTATCCTCGTCACCGGCGCCAATACCGGCATCGGCCAGGGCATCGCCGTGTCGATCGCGCGCGCCGGCGGCGCGGTCGTCGGCGTCGGCCGGTCGGTGATGGACGAGACGGCGGAGAAGATTGCGGCGGCCGGCGGACGCTTCGAGGCGGTCCGCTGCGATCTTGGCGATGATGCCGCCGCTCAAGCGATGCTTGACCGCGTCTGGGACGATACCGGGCCGCTCGATGGCTTGGTCAACAATGCCGGCATCATCCGGCGTGCCGATGCGGTCGACCTCACCGAAGCCGACTGGGACGACGTCATTGGCGTCAATCTGAAGACGGTGTTCTTCGTCAGCCAGCGTTTTGCCAGGCGCGTGCTTGCCGATCCGGCGCGGCGCGGCAAGATCGTCAACATCGCCTCGGTGCTGAGTTTCCAGGGTGGCATCCGCGTCGCCTCCTACACCGCCTCCAAACATGGCGTGCTCGGCATTACCCGGCTGCTGGCATGCGAGTGGGCGGCAAAGGGCATCAATGTCAACGGCATTGCGCCCGGTTACATCGAGACCAACAACACCGAGGCGTTGCGCGCCGACCCCGACCGCAGCGCGTCGATCCTGGCGCGCATTCCGGCCGGGCGCTGGGGCGCGCCGGAAGACATCGGCGACGCAGCCGTCTTCCTGCTGGCGCCGGCGTCGAACTATATGCACGGCGCGGTGATGCCGGTGGATGGCGGCTGGCTGGCGCGATGAGCAGCAACGATGAGGGTTTGGCGATGACCGGAACCAAAATCTTCTCGCATACCGGCGAGGGTGCTTGGACGCCGACGCCCGACGGCAACCGCAGGCGCGTGCTCCTGCACACGGATGAACTGATGATGGTCGAGTTCGCCTTCGACAAGGGCGGCCTCGGCGCACTGCATTCGCATCCGCATGTCCAAGCGAGCTATGTCGCGGAAGGCCGCTTCGAAGTCACCATCGACGGCAGGACCGAGATCCTGGAAACTGGCAGCAGCTTCATCGTCCCGTCCAACCTTGTCCATGGCGTCAAGGCGCTGGAGGCGGGGCGACTGGTCGACAGCTTTACGCCACCCCGCGCCGATTTCCTCGACTGAGCTGCGGCCCGAAGATCAGGCAACCGGTTCTCGGAACGAAAAAACCCGCGCCTCCGGAGAGACGCGGGCGTGTTGCCTGGGCGCTTGTGGCGCCGCGGTACTCAAAACATCACCGCAGAACCTGAATCTGCCGAATGATGGTGAAGATAGCATTAACCGCTCCGAGGCGGCGCGATATTCACAGCCAAGGCGAATAGGGGCTGGAACGACAGTCTGATATCGGCCAATGAGAGAGAGAAGGTCGCTTCAGGCGGTGCCGAGGACGGGACCAGAGGGGTCGATAAATGTTCGAATCTGCTGTCCAGGCAATCACCTGGCGATTCGCCGGGGAATTTCGGCAGGTCGTATCCCCGAAAGTTCCGTAAATGCAGCTTGCAGCGAGCATTCCGGCAGAGGATTCCAAGCGGCGCGTCCTGAAGGATGTCTTCGGCTTCGATGATTTTCGTCTCGGCCAGGCGTCCGTGATGGAGGCGCTACTGGCCAGGCGTCATGTGCTGGCCGTCATGCCGACCGGCGCCGGCAAGTCGCTCTGCTACCAGGTCCCGGCGCTGGTCCTGGGCGGGCTCACCATTGTCGTTTCACCCTTGGTGGCGCTGATGCAGGACCAGGTCGCCGCACTGCGCCTTGCCGGTGTGGCGGCCGATACGATCAATTCCTCGCTCGACCGTGATGCCAATGTTGCTGCATGGCGCCGCGTCGCGGCAGGGCAGACACGCCTGCTCTATCTTGCACCGGAGCGGCTCATGACGGTGCGAATGCTCGAGGCGTTGACCAAGCTCGATGTCCGGCTGATGGCCATCGACGAGGCGCATTGCATCTCGCAATGGGGACCGGCGTTCCGGCGCGAATACGAAGAATTGTCGCGGCTGCGCGGCATCTTCCCCGATGTGCCGATCATTGCGCTGACGGCGACGGCGGACGAGACGACGCGCACCGACATTGCCGCGCAGCTGTTCGACGGGCGCGTCGATACCGTGGTGCTCGGCTTCGACCGGCCGAACATCAAGCTAGGCATCGAGCCCAAGCAGGACAGCAAGCGCCAGTTGCTAGGCTTCGTGCAGCGCCATGCGGGCCGCAGCGGGATCGTCTATTGCCTGTCACGCAAAAAGACCGAGGAGATGGCGGCGTTCCTCGAGCGGAACGGTGTACGTGCGCTCGCCTATCATGCCGGCATGAGCAAGGACGCGCGTGAAGCGAATCAAAACGCTTTCATGACCTTGTCCGGCGTGGTGATGGTGGCGACCATCGCCTTCGGCATGGGGATCGACAAGCCGGATGTCGCCTATGTCTTCCACACCGACCTGCCGGGCAGCTTGGAGGCCTATTATCAAGAAATCGGGCGGGCGGGCCGCGACGGGCGGGCGGCCGAGGCACATATGCTCTTCGGTCTCGGCGATATCCGCATGCGCCGGCTTTTCATCGAAGACGAGGACGCGCCGGCTGAGCACAAAAGGCGCGCGCATGGCCGGCTCGATACGCTGATCGGCTATTGCGAGACGACGCAGTGCCGCCGTCAGATCCTGCTTGGTTATTTCGGCGAAAGTGCTTCGCCTTGCGGCAATTGCGACAATTGCCTCGACCAGGCGCCGCATGCGGATGGCGAGGCGGAGGCGCGGATCATCCTGGCGGCGATCGCACAGACCGGCGAGCGCTTTGGCGCCGCCCATGTCGTCGATGTCCTGCTCGGCCATGAGACCGAGAAGGTCCTGGACAGGAACCACCATAGGCTTGCCAGCTTCGGCACCGGTGTGGCGCACAAGAAAAACGTGTGGCTGTCGCTGGTCCGCCAGCTCGTCGCGGGAGGGTTCCTGACATTGGACTCAGCCGGCCATGGCGGCCTCGCCATTGCCGAGAAGGGCCGTGCGCTGGCTCGGGGCGAGGCTTCATTCCGGTATCGCCTGGACGCGCGCCAGTCATCGCGAGGCAAGATACGTCCTGAGGATACCGCAGCAGGTACGGAAGGTCTGGATTCGGCGCTGCTGGCCGCGCTCAAGGCTGTACGGCTGCGTCTTGCCCGGGAACGCCAAGTGCCGGCCTTCGTGATCTTTTCGGATCGTACACTGATCGATATGGCCGAACGCTGCCCGCGTGATCTGGACGCCTTCGCCGCGGTCAACGGCGTCGGCGCCGCCAAGCTCAAGGATTTCGGCGAGATATTCCTCGGCGCGATCGCTGCGCATCAATCCGGTGTGGCGGGCTGAAGACCCACTTCAGTGACGCAATCAGCACCTGCTTCGTCTCGCCGCTGCAATCGCAGCCTCCTGCTGCCGCAAGCGCTCGATCTTCGCACTCTGGCGGGCAGCCACGGTCGAGGCGACACGCTGCCCGCCCAACAGCCAGCCCGGAATGTTGGTGTGGACGACTTTGCCGCGAGCGATGGCCGTTGCCGACATTTCGTCGGCGACTGCGCCCATCGCCACGTTGAGCTCGACGCAACTCATCTTGTCGTATTTCGCAGCATCAAAGGATGCCGGCAAAGGCGATGCGCAACTTCCGACAAACATCAGGCTGCACATCAGAGGCGCGGCGGTGGAGATCGCCTTCATTCCCTTATCGAGCACGTTGATGCCGGACGGACGGATTTCGGAGGGTTCTCGATCTCGGGCCGCGAAGCATTCCCGAGGTTTCGCGTAACTGAAGCATGTGACCCCTACAACACTCTGTGCCGACCGTCCTGTTTGTCTTCGAAGAATTCCGAGAGAGCCGCTGCCGTCTTGTCGGGGTGCTCTTCCGGGAAAAAGTGCCCGCCTTGGACAGCGCGTCCTGCCACTCTGTCGGCCCATTTCTTCCAGATGGCCAGCGGCCCGTCTTCTTGCGCATACCAGTTCTCCAAGGCGCCTTCGCCACTCCATAGCGCCAGTAGCGGACACTCGATGCGACGACCGTTTGCCTGGTCCAGCGCGTCATGTTCACGATCGATCGTGGCAGCGGCGCGATACTCTTCGCAGATGGCATGAATATGCGCGGGATCGCGAAGCGCATCAACATAGGCGTTCCTGACCTCTTTGGAGACCATTTTCGCCGATGATCCCCACTGCGTTATTGCATCGTCGACGACAGCATCGGGAGCCGCGCCGATCAGACGCTCCGGCAGGGGCTCCGGCTGGGCAAGAAGGCTCCACGGCCAGAAGCCGAGAGCCAGTCTGGCATCCGCCCGATCCCATGTTGCGGCGGTGGGGATGATGTCGAGGACGGCGATTTTGAGGACTTTGTCGGGATGGTCGAGCGCCAGGCGATAGGCAACCCGCCCGCCACGATCATGCCCGGCAACCATGAACCGCTCAAACCCCAGTTGCTTCATGGCTTGAACCATGTCGCCGGCCATGGCGCGCTTGGCGTATGGGCTATGATCGGCAGAGGAAACCGGGCATCCGCTTTGCCCATAGCCTTGAAGGTCGGCGGCGACCACCGTGAAGCGGGGCGCCAAGGCTGCGGCGACATCCCTCCACATCAGATGCGTTTCTGGAAAACCGTGAAGAAGCAGCAGCGGCGGACCGGTGCCTCCGACCCTTGCGAAAATGGTCGTATCGTCCAGTCGTAGGCTGGTGGCTCTGAAACCTGCAAACACCGTCAGCCTCCTCGGGCGCCCTTAGGCAAGCTCTCTAAGGGCGCTAACGGTCGCCTGAGGCAAAAACCCGGCCTCGATGGCCAGGGTTCAAGCCGGCTAGTTGCTAGAATCGAAACCAGACCCACACTCGCCTGCGGAAGCACCGCCTGCGCCGATAGCCATTTCGCCAGTAAACGCGACAGACCCTTCTCCAAGCACGCCGGCGGCGGCGACGCGGCCGGTGCCACCGGCGATGGTAGACTGGTTGCAACTCTGCTTGAGTTTCGTCGTCGTCGAAGGTCTCGACATCCGGCGCCTCGAGTTCATCGAGAATGCCGCTTCTGGCAGTTGGAACGCCGGCCACTGCGTTGATTGGCCGAACTGTGCTTGCAAGGGCCGCCGCCCCGGCAATGCCAAACATTCCTGTCAAAAATAGTCGCCGATCCATGGAAACCTCCCAATCTTCAACCAGCGATAGAACAAGGCTAACGATGGGGAGATAGCGCAGTCGGTACAAACGCCCAGAGCCGCGCGGCGATTGCGATGATCCGGTCGGCCGGAGGGTGTTGCCTAGTCCTCGAAGTGGGATGGCTATCTCGACCGACAAACACCCGGAGCTTTCTGAATTGATGGCGGGCCGAGAAACAATGAAGATCGAATGACGTCTACGCCATAGCCACCCAATTCCACGCTACTCTCTCTTTGGCGCTGCGTTACAAGAAGGCTTGACTACCATCCTACCAGAAGGTAGGTAAGGGCATGAGCAACTTGTCTACCACCTCTGACAACATCCTGGCTTGTGCACGTTCACTGATCGTTGCTGGCGGCTACAACGGTTTCAGTTATGCTGACATCGCTGATGTGGTCGGGATCCGTAAGGCGAGCATCCATCACCATTTCCCAAGCAAGGTCGATCTGGTCCGAACGCTGGTTGCGCGGTATCGGGAAGAAGCTGAAGCGGGGATGGCAAATGTCGAACTTCACGAATCCGATCCGCTCGAACAGTTGCGGATCTATGCCGGGTATTGGGAAGCCTGCATTGCGGACGCCAGCGCCCCGTTTTGTATCTGCGCGCTGTTGGCAAGCGAGCTCCCCGTTCTGCCCGAGGAAGTTGGCCTTGAGGTCCGGGCGCATTTCCGCTCCCTGTCGGCTTGGCTTACATCCGTGCTGGAGCGCGGCGCGCGGCACGGCCAATTTCAACTGATGAGTACCCCTCGTGCCGAGGCTGAAGCCTTCATGGCGACTGTTCACGGCGCGATGCTTTCGGCACGGGCCTATGGCGATCCGAAGATATTCGGCGTCGTGACGGGCCCGCTCCTGGAGCGGCTCGCTCCGCGTTCCCTCCAGATACAACCCTAAGACCTCAACCAACCATAGCCGTAACGGCTCCGCGACGTTCGTCGAGAACCCCTACCTACTAGTCGAAAGGACATCCAATGACGGTTCACAATAGCGATCTTTCCCGCGCCAGCCACGAACAATGGCTTAAGCTCTATTACTTCGCTCGGACGGCGTTCTCGGCTGTCTGGGTGGCGGCTGCCTTTACGGTGGGACAGAATTCCGGGGTGGTCGCGGCGGTGTTGCTCGTGGTTTATCCTGCATGGGATGCCCTGGCCAATTTTGTCGACGCATCGCGCAGCGGAGGATTGGGACGGAATCGCACGCAGACCATCAACGTCGTGGTCAGTGTGGCGACAACGCTCGCGGTCGTTGTCGCGCTGAAGATGAGCATGAATTGGGTGCTCGGGGTGTTTGGCCTATGGGCGATCCTGTCCGGCCTGCTTCAACTCGGCACCGCTGTCCGCCGTTGGAAGAGCTCAGGTGCGCAGTGGGCGATGATCCTGAGCGGAGGGCAATCAGCACTGGCAGGCACGTTTTTCATCGCGCAGGCGCGGATGCCGATGCCGCCATCCATCGCCAACGTGGCCGGCTATGCCGCAGTAGGCGCCCTCTACTTCCTGGTTTCGGCGGTGTGGCTGAGCGTGAGCCAATTGCGGCGGAAAGCTGCATAGCACGCTATCTTGAGCCAGCACCGACCCGATCAGAGGTCTGTCAGCTGCTAGTATCGGTTCGCCAAACAGAACGACCCACCCTTGCCCTAAGGACTGAAAATGAGACCGATGTGTTTGGAATTTCACCACCCGGCTGGGGGCTAGCCGCTCATCCAAGGCATCTCGATCGCGCCGAACGATACAGCGATCCCGAGGGCCATCAGCGCAATGCCCAAAGCAACTTCGAAGCGGCGGCCGCGCTGCAGCAGCTTCTCGACGAAGACGACCAGCGTCAACAGCAGCATCCAGGCGATGCTCATGACGCCCACCGCGACCAGCATGGCAAACAGAGCCCAGCAGCAACCAAAGCAATAGAGTCCGTGCCGCAGGCCCATCTCGAGTGCGCCAAGCCGCCCGTCGCGCCAATGCTGCGCAACGAAAGCGAGCGGCGAACGGCAATGGCTGAGGCAAATGTGCTTGAGGGTCGTGAATTGGTAGAGCCCAGCCACGCCAAGCGTCATACCGAGCGCGAGCGGCGCCCATTTCGAACGCTGAGGCGGATCGAGGCTCGACGCAAACTCGCTTCCTAGCTGGACCAGGACATACACAAGAAGGCCCGCCGCCGCCCAG
This sequence comes from Mesorhizobium sp. ISC25, assembly GCF_042295465.1. Classification (NCBI taxonomy): domain Bacteria; kingdom Pseudomonadati; phylum Pseudomonadota; class Alphaproteobacteria; order Hyphomicrobiales; family Phyllobacteriaceae; genus Mesorhizobium; species Mesorhizobium sp. ISC25. Next base: position 4,766,476 of record NZ_CP135441.1, read on the forward strand.
ACGAGCATGTAGCCCGCGACGAATATCCACGCCGGGATGGCGACGTGCTGTTCGCGCCTAGCCTGCGCCGCCGCGAACATAAAGATCATGGGCGCGGCCGCCGGCAGCATCATAGCGGCCATCATCACCGTCCATACAGCAAGAAAGGCTGCGGCGCCGGCGAGTGACCAACCGTCGGCGGCAATTCCGGCCGTCGCCATGCCGGCCATGCCTTCCATACCCTCCATCCCGCCGCGCACCGCAATGCCCATAGGCAAATCCATGCTGAGGGTCAGCGCCCACGCCGCCGCTGTTAGCATGACGAGCGATGCGAGAAGGCCGAGCGGCATGCCACGCAAATTCCGGAGCCGCCACGATTTCCCGGGGAACGCGTCAGGCATCGGCACGTCCCTAGTTCGGGCCGGTCCAGTCGAACGGAATGTGTTTGCTTGAGCGGGCCGTGCCCGTCCAGTCGAGCCCGAAGCCTTTGGTGCTCACCTCGACCGAACGCCCCCAGGTGGCAACCTGGCCCGGGCCGACCTCCGAGCCCGGCGGGTTGATCGTCTGCACCCGCTTGCCGGGTGGTGTCGTGGGACCTGAAAGCGCTTCCGCATGCCCGACGCCCGCCACCTCGAAAGTGATCGGCACGAACTCCATGCCACGCATCTCGCCGATGTTGGCGGCAAAACCCGCCGGCCAGCCGCCAGCCTGCCCGCCGAAGATCGCCTGCAGGGCTTCACGTTGCCGCTCGTTCGCCTTCTCGTCGAGGTACATGCCCATCACGGCCTTTGCCTCGCCGGCCCATAGATTGCCTTCGAACTCGCCGAGCGCCACCAGCGACAGGCCGTCGAGCTTCACGTCGCCATACTGACCCTCGCGTACATGCCAGGCGAGCACGCCCTGGCAGTGATTGCCGGTCGGCCGCTGGGCGAACTCGCAAGGGCAAGGGATATCGCAGCTGCAGATGTCGAACCAGTCGCCTGCGAGCCGCCATTGAGGCACTGCATTCATGGCTCTTCCTCCCGGAATATAGAGCCATTTATACGTCGAAGGCGGGGCGCACTCCAGCAGTTAGTGCATCGCTCGCTGATTTTGGTGGACTTGCCGCCCCAGACCGAAGTTACCGCGTTTTGATCAGCAACTGCTCGCAACAGAACCCAGCCGCCATCCAGTGCGACCACGGAAGTGGTTTCTTGCTCCGTTCCATGTGATCGATGAGGTCGTGGGTAGGTTCGCGACTGGTCGATCACCAAATACACGATGCGGTTGACACTCGCTTGACCCACACTGCGAACTGACAACCTTCCGCAACACCGCTCGGCTGCTTCGTCAACGATCTAGCGGGCCAAGGGTTAACGCCGGGCCGCAATTGAGCTCCGCGGCTTCACGAGCATTTGTGGCTGAGTTAGGCAGGCAAAAATCAAGAGAATGAAATTAGGATCACTGGCGGAGAGGGAGGGATTCCCTTTCACTCCTATGATACTGAAAATACTAGTCTTTTCGCGCTTTTTGTTACACAGTTTGTTACACAGCTACAACTACGATTTATAACCGCTCTAAGCTCGCAGCTTTTGGGCTCGCCTGCCCAATCCATCCTATCTGTCGAAACCGATGGCTTGTAGGACACTCCCGCGTGTGTACGTTGGGGCTTGGGTCAGAAGGTGACCCACAGCAAAGACGGGAGCGCCGCAGCGCAAAAGATCTCATCGGTCAAGGAACAGATAGTGAAGTAGCCTGTGACAATCGGCGCCAGCATCACCTCCAAAGCGCCGACCAGGAAAAACCCGCAAAAAACGTCGCCCTCAGATACCCCGTCGGCAATGAATATGGGACCGAAGTTGCGCGGCAGATCGGGCGTTAGATGCCTTCATGACATCTGAACCTGAGCAGGCTCCTACGCCGCGAGCCGGCACATTTCCGAACGGAGTTTCGTCCGGCTGCGCAAAAAGGTGCCCTGTCGAGACTTACTTGTTGGCCGGATGGCTTAGCAGGGACGAACTCGTGAAGAGATTGATAATGCAACATTATCATTCATTATGCTGATCCGACAGGCTGTGCGTTTCGGTGCGAAATTGATGGCGCAAAGCGCACAGCCGCTTTACCCTCCAGATCATGATTCGCCTTGATCCCTCGACCGCCAGCTCTTCTGCGCCGCCCTCCGTTCCGGCCTGGGCGATCACAATTGCCAGCGCGCCGAGCGAGAGCGACGCCGCCTTCCGGGCCGGCGCCGCCTTGGGTGTCCTCGACACGCTCGGCCGCGCGCAACCTGCCTGGGCCGGGGCCTGGCGGCAGCGGCTGGCGCTTCGCTGCGCCGCCACCAGCATGCTGCTCGCCGGCCGCGCCGAGGACGCGGCCGCCTTGCGCGACGCCTGGTATCTGCGCCAGGCCGGTGCCGACCCCGGTCCCGCCGGCACCATCTTTGGCGCCTGGCGGCAGTTGGCCGGGCAGCCGCCCGTCGCTACCCCTGACCGGCTCGAGAAGATACTCAACCAGCTTGGCCTCCATTGGGATGTCGAGGCGCTGGCCACGCTTTGTGAACACATCGACGACCTGGCGCGCTCGGAGCAGCCGGCGCCGTTCGCCGCGGCGGCGATCGCCGCTCGCGTCGTCGCCATGCGCCCCAATGCGGAGCTTTTGGCCTGGTGGCTCGCCGACCTGGTGCTGGCGCAAAGCCTGCGCTGGCCGCGGCCGCTGCCGCTGCTGATGGCGCAAGCCTTTGGTCCGGCTTTTCGCGGCGAGGCCGGCGCTGGCCGGCGCATCCGGCCCGGGGACAAGAATTTTGAGCGGGCGGTTTGCGTCGCGCTCGTTACGGCCGCCGCGGACGCTTGTCGGTTGGCCGCCGAGCTGTCGCGCCGGGCCGAAAAACTCCTGTCGGTGGCGCCGAAACTGCGCGCCAAAGGCGCCGGCGACGTAATCTTTCTGCTGCTCAGTGAGGACGCCGTCTCCGGATCGCTGACGACGAAAAATCTGTCGCGCTTTGCATCGCGGCGGCTGTTCGAACGGCTGCAGCAACTGGAGGCCGTGCGCGAGCTCTCCGGCCGCCCCACATTCCGGCTGTTCGGGCTGTAGCGATGAGCGAAGCGTCCGCCCGCCACAAGCCGAACGATCAGCCGGCGCTGCTTGACACCGAACTCGCCCACCTGCCGCCGGAGCTGCGCTGGCGCGAATGGATGGGCCGCGTCGAAGCGGTCATTTTTGCGGCCAGCGAACCGGTGACACGCGGTGTCCTCGCGCGGGTGGTGGGAAAAAACTGCAATCTCGAGCTGATCATCGACGACATTCGCGCCGAGCTCGCCGGCCGCCCCTACGAGCTGGTCGCGGTCGCCGGCGGCTGGCAGCACCGGACCAGACAGATCTTTGGCGACGCCATCCGCGCCGCATTCGGCACGGCAGCGGGCGAGCGGGCAAAAGAACTGTCGCAGGCGGAGGCGCTGGTTTTGATGTGCATCGCCTATTTCCAGCCGATCACGCGTGGCGAGCTGTCTTCCTTCTTCGGAAAGGAGGTGTCGCGCGATCTGATCGGTGTGCTGCGCGCACAGGACCTCATCGCCTCGGGGCCGCGCAGCCCGCAGCCGGGTGCGCCCTATACCTATGTGACGACCAAGACTTTCCTGTCGCACTTCGGGCTCGACACGCTGCGCCAGCTGCCGGATTTCGAGGCGCTCGAGGACGCCGGCCTGCTTTCAAAGGAGAAACTTCTGGCGGGAGATATTCTGACAGGATTGGCGGGCAGAGAAAATCACGACGACGACGAAGGGTCGGTGACCGAGGTCATGGAAGACAAAATATCTTGAGCCGTTGTCCCTGGATTTCGACCATATAGCATGCCGTTGACGGCAAAGCGGTCATAAGGGACATTACTCAGCCGCCGCCCTGTTGGCCGCTCGCCTTCCTACGGTCGCGTCAAATATTTCCTAATTGCAGCGTACGCTTGTTAACAATGCGGATTGAGTACTAAGCATTAGACCACAAGTATTTTGAGCATATGGCATCCTCATGCGCGCTATTGAAAAACCTGCTGATGAGCTCCTGCAAGATTTTGCGAAGGCCACCGCCGATCACAAGCAGGAGTTGATCCGTGATCCCGCGACAATTTTCAAGTTTGCGACCTATGACATCGACTACATCGCGAGCGAGCTGGAAAGCCCGATCCGGGCGTTGAACAGAATGCTCTTTGTTCAATATTTCTCCGCAATGGAGGCCTATCTCAGCGATCGATTGATCAAAGTCGTCATGGATGAAACGGCGATAATGTCGGCATTGGTGAAGAACAACAAGGAATGGAGCGGCGAAAAGATTCCGGTCACCGAACTGGCGGCCAATCCTGCCGCATACCGCGACTGGGTGCTCACACGCCTGCGTGAGCTGCCCTACCATAACTTTGTGAAGATAGATAATTACTACCGGGGCGCTTTGGGCTTCACCATCTTCCCCAACAAACAGGTCAAGGCGACGCTGATGGCCTTTTTGCCGGTTCGTCATGACTGCGTCCACCGCTACGGCTACGACCATGAAGGCCAGGAGCGTTCGATCAGCAAGGATGACCTGGCCGAACTCGAGACGGCCGCTGAAGCCATGGTCGAGCATATCGAAGCCGCCTTCGCTCAACGCCCGACTTGAGAAAAGACAGGGGCACGCAACGCCGTGCGTCTCCTGGCGAAGTGCCGGCGTCCTTGGGCGAGGGCCTCTGGCCGCGATACCAGCTGCCTATTCGCTGTCGCCGTTCGTGCGTTTGCAGTTCACCCACTGGATTTCACCTGACGTCATGAAGACAATTGCGCCCCGATCAAGCGCCAGAAGCTCGAGATATTCCAGCAACTGGCCCGCATAGGCCTGGCGGTCGGCCGGCGATGGCGCAATGTCGCTCTTCCAGTCGAATGCAGCGACAGCGACGCCAGCGTCGAAGGCTATCGCATCGGCACGGGCAGAAACGAGCAATGTTTCAGATCGGGCGCCGTAAAGGGGGATTTCGGGCACCATGTCGGCTATGTAGGGCTTCAGACTAGGAATCGCGAAAGTGCGCATCGCGGTCGCGGCCATCTCGGCCGGATCTGGTCTTGATGCATCTGCGGCAATCAGCTGGTCCGCAAGGGCTTGGGCACGCCCTTCCAGATGGTTGGGGTCTGGCTCAGCGAGCTGCGTGAGTAGCTCTTCCATCAATTTGTGCAGAATAATGCCGCGGAGCGCCCCTGCACCTTCAACAAGGAGACCGGTAATTTCTCTGGGGTCGAATACGGTTTATTAGGCCTGCGTAGTCCATCAGCGTCGCTTTGTTCGGAGAGAATGCGATGGCGGTGGAATGGACGATCACGATCGAGGGCAGGAACGAGTTCGGTGACGTTTGCCGGAAGGCGGTTCGCATCGACAAGAGCTGGAACCGCCTGTCTGACGGCGACCTTGGCCTGTCGATCGAGGATGGTAAGACGATCATGACGGCGCTGCAGAGCGCGGTTGTGAACCACGAGGCGGAGACGTATTCGCTCTTTCGCCGGGTCTGCCCGGATTGCCACAGGTTTCGGCCGGTCAAGGACTACACGACGCGCCAGATCCGGACCGTCTTCGGCACCGTGGAGGTGCGCAATCCTCGCTGGATGATGTGCCGAGATTGTTACCCGGGCATGGTCATTGCCTTCGCGCCGCTGAAGGAGATCTGCCCCGATCGAGCGACATCCGAGCTGATGGAACTGACGGCGCGGCTGGGGAGCATGATGCCGTACCGACGGGCAGCGGATGTGCTTGCCGAATTCCTACCTGTTGAGCCGACCGAGACGCATGCCACCGTGCGCAAGCGAACCATCAGGATTGGCGAACGGCTCGACGACCAGGTTGCTGACGAAGAATTGCACGCAAGGGCGCAAACGGACGAACGACGCCAGCTTGAAATGCAGCTGCCCGGCGATCGCCGCAAAGAGTTCGTCATCAGCATCGATACTGCGCATGTTCGCAGCGCCGATCCCAATTCAGCGCGCAACTTCGAGCTCGTCGTGGCCCGATGCGGCCGCGGCGGGCGGGGCGAAGGTGGCGGCCGCTATTTCGTGACCAGCAGCACGGACCAACGGGCAATCCGGGATCGTGCGCTTCATGCCCTTCGGGAAGTAGGTTACCGCGGCTTTGGCGATGTGACCGTGATTTCGGACGGCGCCGAAATCCTGAAGCGGCTGCCCCGCGCAATGCCGAAGCCGACGGCCCACATCATCGACTGGTTCCACATCGCCATGAAGATCCAGCCGATGCAGCAGATCGCCGATCATATGGCTCGATCCCCATCGGGTCTCTCGGAAGCGCTTCCCCTCATCGACCAGGACATCAGAGCGGTGAAGTGGCGTCTGTGGCATGGGCGGGTCGATCGCGCGATCCGCGACCTGGAACAACTCTTGGAGAGAGTGATCGATTTGCAGGGAGGCGGCGAGTTCTCCGTCGTCCGTCTTCACAGCCTCGGCTCGCAGCTCCTGACTTATATCCGATCGAACCGCGGCGCGATCATCAACTATGGCAAGCGCTACCGAGCCGGGCTTCGCGTCGCCACGACCTTGGCTGAGTCAGCAGTGAATTCACTCGTCGGTAAGCGGATGGTCAAGAAACAGCAGATGCGATGGTCGCTTCACGGCGCTCACATGCTCATGCAGGTCCGCACGGCAGATCTCAACGGCGAGCTTCGCGATCGATTGCGGGCATCGTTCCGACAGACAGAGCCGAACGTCCCACCACTATTCAAGCCCAGACCGCCACTCCTGCGCGCCGCCTGACCCCAGAGAAGTTACCGGTCTCGGTGCAGGAGGTCCTCAAACATAATCCCCTTGGGGGCAACCTGTTTTGCTTCAGGGGGAAACGCGGAAATTTGTTGAAGGTCATCTGGCATGATGGCCAAGGAGCATGCCTGTTCACAAAAAGACTCGAGCTCGGCCGCTTCATATGGCCAACAGTTGAGGGTGGAGCTGTGACAGTATCTTCTGCACAGCTGAGTTATCTCTTGTCTGGCATAGACTGGCGGAACCCTCAGGAAACCTGGCGCCCAGCTCGGGTTGGGTAGCATTTTTTAGTTGAAAATACAATGGAATGTGATTCAATCGGCATATGACTTCGAAGCCGGTTGAGCTCCCCTCGGATCTTGCCAGCGCCTACGTGGCGCTGCTGGCTGAACGTGAGGCGTTGCAGGCTGAACGCGATGTGGCGGTCGCGGATGCTGCCAACTGGCAGGCTGAAGCCGCCAACGCGCAGGCCATGCTGTCCGACACCGCGGCGCGGATTGCGCATCTCGAGCTGCGCATCGAGAAGCTGAAACGCGAATTGTACGGGCAGCGCTCCGAGCGCACGGCGCGGCTGATCGAGCAGTTGGAATTGGAACTCGAAGACCTCGTCACCTCGGCGACCGAGGACGAGCTTGCCGCGCAGGCCGCGGCGGCGAAGACGCAGACGGTGCGCCCCTTCACGCGCAAGCGACCGGTGCGCAAGCCATGGCCGGATGACATCGAACACGAGCGCGTCGTCATCGACCCTCCAACTGCCTGCGCCTGCTGCGGCGGATCGCGGCTGTCGAAACTGGGTGAGGACGTGACCGAGACGCTGGAGGAGATCCCGCGCCGCTTCAAGCTGATCGCGACGGTGCGCGAAAAGTTCACCTGCCGCGACTGCGAGAAGATCACCCAGCCGCCGGCGCCGTTCCATGCCACGCCGCGCGGCTTCATCGGTCCCCGACTGCTGGCGACAATCCTGTTTGACAAGTTCGGCATGCATGCTCCACTCAACCGCCAGAGCGCGCGCTTCAAGGCCGAGGGGATCGACCTGCCGCTGTCGACGCTGGCCGATCAGGTCGGCCACGGAACCTCCGCCGTCATGCCGCTCTTCCAGCTGATCGAGCGCCATGTGCTCGCGGCCGAGCGCCTTCATGGCGACGACACCACCATTCGCATCCTGGCGAAGGGCAAGTGCGCGACCGGGCGCATATGGACCTATACGCGCGATGACCGTCCCTTCGCCGGGCCTGCGCCGCCGGCGGCGATCTATTACGCCTCGAGCGACCGACGTGGCGAGCGTCCTCAGAAGCATCTGGCCGGGTTCGCCGGCATTCTTCAGTGCGACTGTTACAGTGGCTTCGAGCCGCTGTTCGACCCGCAGCGGAAGGAGCAGCCGATCACGCCCGCCTTTTGCTACGCCCATGCGCGGCGAGGATTCTTCGAACTGGCCGACATCGCGAAAAAGGCCCGAGATGGCAAGAAGGGCAAACCGATCGCGCTGGAGGCGGTCAGGCGCCTCGACGCGCTGTTCGAGATCGAGCGCGCCATCAACGGCCGCAGCGCGGACGAGCGGTATGCCGTGCGGCAGGAGAAAAGCAAACCACTTCTCGACGACATGCACGTCTGGTTGCTCCGCGAGCGCGATACCCTCTCGCGCTCTTCCGAGGTCCTGAAGCCGATCAACTACATGCTCAGGCGCTGGGCCGACTTCGCCCGCTTCATCGACGACGGCAGGATCTGCCTCAGCAACAACGCGGCCGAAAGAGCGCTGCGCGGCATTGCTCTGGGAAGGCGCAACTGGACCTTCGCCGGTTCCCAGCGCGGCGCCGACCGCGCCGCCGTCATGCTTACCCTCATCACCACGGCACGCCTCAACGACGTCGACCCGAAAGCCTGGCTCGCCGATGTCCTGGCCCGCATTGCCGATCTTCCCACCTCACGTCTGCACGAACTACTGCCCTGGCACTGGAAGCGCCTGCGCGAAGCCGACAAGCCCGCCAATCAGCAGGCCGCCTGACCTTCACGCATCGCCATCATAGAGCCCGCCGCACGCACGCGCGCGTGCCAATCATGCGGCCTTCGTCGTATGCGTACGACACGCCCGCCGGATCCGGCTTTACAAGTACATTGCGGGCCTCCAGCGCTTGCCCGCTCTCGACTTGTCTGACGATTCGCTCTCGACGGTGTCGCGTCAGACGAGCATTTTTGTGCACGTTCATCCGATCCTCCGAGAATCACTGAAGCGTCTCCACCTCAGTCTTCTCGGCAGCCAAGCCTGACCGTCGCCTTGATGCGGCCCCGCGTGCGAGCCCACAAAGAAACGGCAGGGGGCTGCTGAACGCGACCTCACGCGTGTCGGCAAAGGCATCGAGCGCCTGTGGGCCACCTACCAGGAAGATCTCCTGTCTTTGGACGAACTGCGGCTGCGGCGCGGCAATCAACGTGAGAGCGCCTCTCTTCCAGATTGTCGCCTTGCGATTGGCCGAGGCCTACTGGGGTCTGACTCGTTTCAAATGCGTGTCGAGTGCTGCGAGTTGTTTTTTGAAGCACTCGATGGCTTCCAGTACTTTATCACCCCCACGGGCCGCAATGAGAGATCCCAGAATCTCGGCAATTGCAAAAGCAGGGGTCATCGTATGAAATAATGATGGACTATTCGTCGAAACCACGACGGTGGTTTCTGCGATGCGTGCCAAAGGGGAGACCTCGCTATCAGTAATAGCAATAACTGAAATTCCAACAGAGTTGGCGTACTTTGCTAACTCAAACGTCGCCCGTGTATGCGGGTGGACACTTGCGACAAGCAGAGCGTCATCTTCACAAGCGTTTCTAATAGCGTCGCTCCCTGTGCCCGCAATCCCATCCAGCAGCACCGATTTCTCGCCGACGACACTGAGAATATATTGCAACTGCCAAGCCACTGGATGACTGGAACGCAGTCCAAGACAGTAGATCGTGCGGGCCTTAGCCAGAGATGCTGCCGCTGACACTATCCGATCAAGGGATGACGCCTGCGCAAGCTGCGCAATGTGCCTTGCGACCGAATTGAGCATCTCTGCAGCAAGCGCGTTATCGTCCCTTTGCTTTCGGTTCGCAACCTGTTTTCCTGCCATTCCAGGCAATCGAGCACCTGCATCCCGCAACGCTTCAGCGTACATGTTGCGAATATCGTCGAACCCCCGCAGCCCAAGATGCTTAGCAAGACGCGTCATTGTTGCAGGTTGTACGCCGGCTTGCCGAGCCTGTTCACGCATCGAAAGAAGAGCGACATCACATGGGCGATCGAGAATAAAGCGGGCCGCGTTCTGCAGTTGTTCCGACATTCCGTCGAAAGCCTTGAGGAGCGTCTCCCCGAGCGGTCCCTTTTCAATAGCCATGCTTACCTGTCGTTGTTGCAAATTCTGGAATTGCCGCGCTACAATGTGACAGCACCGGTAAAGCCTCCAGCGCCGCTTCGCTGCGCAATCGCATGAAACGGCGGGACGCTCGCTTTGGATAGGTACTGAGCATTACGCGCCTTTCGGTTTTCATCCTTCGGGCAAATCGTCCAACCAGCAGGCGCCCTCGCGGTCCGGCCGCGAAAAGATTTTTCCGATCTTTTCCGGGGTCTTGTTTTGGTGATAGCGCATGTACACCCGGCCATCGGCTCCGAGGTCAAGGATCTCGATCTTTCCGGTGTAATGGGACATGATGTATTTGAATGTCTTTTGGATGCCGCTGAGACGTTGGTTGATGCCGTGCGCAATCTCTAGTCCGCGCCGCAGTGTGACCTGAAAATGCGATGCGCCTTTCACCGGCCTGCCCTGGAAAAGATAATATGGGCGGACGCCTATTTGGTGACACTTGGCGAAGGTCGCCGCCAAGATTTCGGGATCATCGTTGACTTTCGCGAGAAGCACGGCCTGGTTGAGGAACTGCACGCCCTGTGCGCGCAAAGAGCGAATGTTGCGTTCCGCATCGACCGAGATTTCACCGATGTGGTCGAAATGTGTGACGACCATTGCGGCCTTACCCGCTTCATGAATCCGGTGAATCAAGGCCGGTAGAGCGTGATCTTCGAACCGCTTCGGCTCATAAGCGAGCATTTTTGTGCCGAATCGAATCGAATCCAAATGTGGGATCGGCAGCAGTTGATCGAGGATCTCGTTCAGCTTGCCGGTGCTAAGCACGAACGGGTCACCACCCGATAACAGCACGTTCGTCATCTCAGGATGGTCACCAATATATTGCGCAATCTGTGCGAAATCAGGTGCGATTTCGTCCGAGTCGTTACCGACAATGCGTTTGCGAAAGCAATAACGGCAGTACGAAGCGCAAAGGGCGGTCACCAGTATCAATCCCGTCTGGGCATACTTGTGCTGAAGTCCGCGCACCACCGTGTTGTCGTGTTCGCCGCTCGTATCCAGATTGCCGGGGCTGTCGAACTCCTTAAGTGAGGGCTCCACGATGTACTTAAGCTGATCGTAGTAACCGCTGCTGGTGATCTGTTCACGGTAGAATTTTGTGACATGATAACGCGTAATTCCGTTAGCTCGCAGCTCACCTTCGGTAACGACGCGCGTTCGCTCGATAAAATTCATGAGAGTCTGGGCTCCGGCCGGAGTTAAGGAAAGACAATTAGCAAGCGTGAGTCGGCGCTGAGTCCCGCGCGACAACCGCGCCAGCGTCAACGGGTAACCCGCCGGCAGATTCACGAACACCGTCGTCCCCGCAACGCCGGCTCAGCGTCTTCAGCTGTGCGGCCAGTTCCTCGCGCAGCGCGAAGTCGACGTGGCAGCACCTGTAGCCCTGCTGCATCGGACGCGGCCGGTTCGTCGGCAGCTCTAGCATCTTTGATGTGTCCGCCAGTATCCACCAGTATGCCGGCTGACGCCCAACGCCCGCCCTCGCTGAGCAACTGCGCTGCCAAATGGCGTGGTCCGCATACCTCATTCGCAACGGCTCCTGCCGGTTCGTGGCCGCGGCGTAGAGCTCCCTAAGTTCGCGGGCCAGGATCTTTTCCGACCGGTCGTCCACGACCATCTGGTCCATAGTGATCAGCAGCACATGATGGTTGGCCGCCTGTGCTCCATGGAGCTTCAGCTCCGCGAGTATCACTTCCGCGTCCGCTGCCGCTGCCAGACCGTCCTTCGCCGGGAAAGTGACGCATAGCACCTCATCATGCGCCACCAAAACGCCCAAGGCCGCCGTCTCATCGAGTTCGCCGGGAAGCGATAGCTCCATCTGGATGCGACAGATCTCGCAACCGCACGCCAGACGCCACAATAACCACACCCCCTGCTGAGGAAATGACAGCAGCACCCGCAACCGACGCGCCAAAGCTACAACTGGCGAGACCTCACTCGAGAGTGCAGTGTCTATGGCAATGATTTGGATCGTTAGGGCAAGTTTCATGTGGCCCTCCTTGGCCGGAGGCAGCGAAACCGTTGTGGTCGTATCGCGTTCCTCGGCATGTTACTGTGCAATCGGCATGCCACCGGAGAGGTTGTGCAAGCAAAAGGGCAAAACCCTCCGTTCAGCGCCGCACTTCCGGAATACTTGCGCCTCAGCATGTCGGGTTCCGAACATTGACGTCGTCCACTCGACACTGCTCAATACACCGACGTCCAAGACGGTCGTCATTCGGCACTCATGGGATGTTTTCTTCATCCATTCGTCGACGCGTTTGGTTGTGGGCTCGTCGGTTTGTGCCCAAAACGACCACGGTGGGCCGGCCAGCGCGCTCAAGATCGAAAGTTAAAATCGGGGCCGTCGCGGGCATCGATGGCGAGGAGAGGCGTTGTCACTTCGCTTGAAATCTGGCCACGCGTTTTTCCAGCAGGTCGGCGCACTCAGGCTCACTCGCGGCCACGGCTTGCGCATGTGGCGTTCGCCGGCTCAGGGCCCTTGTCCATGAGCGCGCGCAGGTTCATTGTATCGTCCGTCAACGGTGGTTACTTCGAATCAGGCTGGCGTCAGCAACCCAGCCGATGACCGCTGCTCGGAGCCCCGCGATCAATGCTCGGCTTCAAATCGGCCTCGCAGCCATCTACTTGTACGCGACTACGACGAGACGCGGGCCATAGGGTGTAAACTCCGCGCCTTCCTGTCCATAGGCTTCAACAGAATCGAACCCCGCATTTTGCAACATACGAACGCATTCGGAATACCCATATTGTCTGACAGAAAGACGCATACGTCTCACGGAACCGCCACGGACGACGATCCTTTCGCAGTTTAGACGATCGGTCAGCGGGTCGTTGTTGATTGTGTCAATCCTTAAATCATCGTCGCGTTGCACGACGTCACAGCTAGGCGACTGCTCGCGCAGCAAAAAGAAGCGATTTATCTGATCGATCAGCAGACGACCGCCCTTTCGAAGTGAAGCAGCGGCTTCACGAAGGACTCTCTCATTATCGGCTTCATCGAAATAGCCAAACGTAGTATACCACAGATAGGCTGCGTCAAACCGATCCCGCCAGGGAAGTGAGCGCATGTCGCCAAGAACATACTCAACATCCACAGTCCGTTCAGCCGCATCCGCTTCCGCTTTTTTCAGCAAAGTCGGCGAGGCATCCAAGCCGGTTACTCGCGCGCCTTTTTCCGCCAACCGATTGGTAATCCGGCCATAGCCGCATCCGAGTTCAAGAACTGGGCTGCCATGTTCAAGTGAAAGAAGCTTCCAAATTGCTCCTGCTTCCCGGTCGCTTTTCTCACGCGGATTGACGAGGTCCGCGAAATGCAAATAATCTTCACTGAAGTATGTTTCAAGTTCGGATAGGGAATGTGGGGGTGTGGCATCGTTCATGTGAATCATCCGTTCTGGGGTGGCTTCGTTTAGGTTACATGATCTGCGAAAGAGGCTATCTCCACGCCCGCTTTGTTTCGCACGTGACCGGACATGTTGAAAGTGAACAATTGTCAATATTTCGTTAAGTTTGTGAAATGACTGACAGGTCAGGGAGCACCCTGTGAAGGTTTGCTTTTCTAACCTTGCGTCTCCGCAATAAGCAGCAGCGTTGCGGAACAAGCATAATCGGCGCTCCCAGCCCGCTTCTCTCGGTGCGGCTCGAAGGCGAGTATCGCAAGTGGAGGAAGACTCCATCCAGAGAATTGTCGATTGATGTGGAAGCTGACGAGCGGTTTGGCTGGGTAACTGGTCGGATCGAAGCCTCATGATAAAAGGCCGCCTCGGGTAGTCGAGCGATCCAGCGGGCCGAACGCGAGGGAAGCCTGAGCAGACCTCTGGTCGGTGAGGCTGTGAGTTCCGAAGTCATCGAGGATGAGCAGTTGCGCGCGGGTGAGTTTGTCGATGAGGCGTGGGGGTGTTGTCACGTAAACCGTGCGTCAGCATTTGCTGCATAGGGACGGCGGCATGATAATGCCTGCCATCAGCTACAAGCGCCATCGTTTCCCGCCGCAGATCATCGCCCATGCGGTCTGGCTCTACTACCGGTTACCCTTGAGCCTGCGTCTGGTCGAGGAAATGCTGCTGGAGCGCGCCATCGTGGTCTCCTACGAAACGATCCGCCGCTGGGGCAAGAAGTTCGGGCCCGATTATGCTCGCCGCTTGCGCCGCAAGCAGCCGAGCCGCGATGACATCTGGCACCTGGACGAAGTCGTCATCACCATTGCTGGCCGAAAACACTGGCTATGGCGCGCCGTCGATCAGGACGGCTAGGTCCTCGACGAGATCGTCCAGAACCGCCGCAACACCAAGGCGGCCAAGCGATTGCTGACGCGCCTGTTGAAGAAACAGGGCGTCGCACCGAAGCGCATGATCACTGACAAGCTGCGCTCGTATGGGGCGGCCAAGCGTCAGGTGATGCCGGACGTCGAGCACCGGTCACACAGTCGAGCACCGGTCACACAAAGGATTGAACAACCGCGCCGAGAATTCCCATGTGCCGCTGCGAAAACGAGAGCGGGTGATGCAGGGCTTCCGGTCGCCAGGAAGCCTGCAGCGTTTCGTCTCGATCTTCTCGGCTCTGCGCAACCTCTTCGTTCCACCTCGCTCAAAACGCTCCGCTCTCGCCACACATATTCACCGCCTGCAGGCCATGGCGGAATGGAAAGTCGTAACCGTGGTCAGCTGACAACAGCGCCGTAGCTCTCAGCGCGTTCATAGCCAGAAAACGTGACATCGCCGCTGCGCAAGCTCGAATACATCGTTCCCGATGCGATCGCGTCAGATGCCGATACGCTGGTCACCGTCGGGGGCGTGCAGTCCAACCGCACCCGGATGGTGGCAGCGGTCGCCGACAAGATGGGCATGAAAGCAGCGTGTTGGAGCGTCCATACCAGGCAGACATCTTTTGTTGGATTTTCGACATTTCAGAGGGCGGAAATATGTAGTGCTAGCGCTAACATGTTGCTTCCAAAAGAACTATCTGCTTTCGGCACGGTTCTCGCATAGTTATCCATATATGCGTCACGGACTGTGGAGAACCCGTCCAATTTCCCCTTTCCCGCCCGAGAGAAGTGCCGATGAAACCTGTACTGCAAGAGATGATAAGACCCGAATTCGCTGACGCCGCATGGCAGGAGCGCAGTGCTGTTACTCACGTGGACCAGTTGCGCGAGTTGATGGGAGGCGGCGCCAACGGCAACCTGATACAAGACGTTGAACTCGGCCTCTCGCGCGCGCCTATGGCGATGCGGATCACACCCTATGTTCTGAACCTAATCGACTGGTCGAACTTCCTCCAAGACCCAATCCGCAAGCAGTTCATACCCGTCGGAAGCGAGATTCTTCCATCTCACCCGTTAATAAGAATGGATTCGCTACATGAACAAGAAAGTTCGCCTGTAGATGGATTGGTGCATCGCTATCCTGACAAGGCGCTTTTACTCGCGACGGATCGTTGCCCGGTCTATTGTCGTTTTTGCACCCGAAGTTACAGCGTGGGCCTAGATACTCGATCGGTGTCGAAGAAAAGGGCTTCGCCATTTCAAACCCGATGGGATGCTATCCTTGCGTATCTTCGTGCAACCCCCGTCATCGTTGATGTGGTGGTTTCGGGAGGGGACTGCTTTCGACTGAGTCCTTCTAAATTTTTGGCGATTGGCAGGGGACTTCTGTCCATCTCCTCAATTCGCCACATCAGATTCGCTACGAAAGGTCTCGCCGTACTGCCTATGAAAGTCACGAGCGATCATGAATGGACTGATGCTCTTGTCAATATTAGCGACGCTGGCCGGAATCAGGGCGTAGACATCTCACTTCATACCCATTTCAACCACCCGCGAGAAATCACCCACTACACGATCGCGGCTGCAGAACTTCTTTTCAAGCGCGGAATAAGGATGCGCAATCAGTCGGTTCTGATGGCTGGCGTCAACGACGATCCCCTGGTCATGAAAGTGCTAGTCAAAAAACTCTCGCACCTGCATATACAGCCGTACTACGTGTTCGCTTGTGATCTTGTCGACGGACTCGAGCACATGCGCTGCTCGATCAGCCTTGCTTGTCAGATAGAAAAGGCAGTACGCGGCATCACGGCTGGGTACAACACCCCGTTGTTTGCTGTCGACACGCCCGGGGGCGGCGGAAAACGCGACATTCACAGCTTCGAGCATTATAATAGACAGACAGGGATTGCTGTTTACCGGGCTCCTTCTGTCCGGCCGGAGCAGCTGTTCATATATCCGGATCCTTTGCAATCTTTATCACGAAATGCGCAGGCCGCGTGGTTAGATCCCCAGCGCGCCAAACGCATGCTGACCGATGCGGTTCAGGCTGCTCAAGCCAGATCGGCGGCGGGTTGAATAGACGACTCTGCGGCACACTGCATCGCGCATGAGCACTGCCTTCCTAGGAGAGTTTATGGAATCTGTTTGCCGGGAGCATGTCGAAAGATTGAGCGCGGGAGCTGCTGCGGAAGTTCTTTGTAAACACCATCTTGTCGAGGCCGTTTCAACAGAAATATGGCACCTCGGCAGAACCGACCCATGTTCATGAAAGGAGTTTTGGCATGCCGAGACCACAAATTAAAAAAACCACTTCTATCATACTAGACGACGTTGGCTGCGCAAGGCGACTCAATGACCATAATGTAAAAGTCCGCGACGTAAGTGAAGATAAAGGGCGCGGCGTGTTCTCGGCTCGCGACTTCATGCCGGGCGAGGTCGTTGTCATTGGGCTGATTGCCCGTCTGGAGACGGCTCGAACGACAGACTCCATTCAACTGGAGCGGGATGTCCATGCTCTCTTTGAGCAACCAGCTGTCATTATCAACCATTCTTGCGACCCCAATTTGGCAGTTGTTCCTAATCGATTTGGAGCCTACGACTTCGTGGCGATCCGTGAAATATTCACTGATGTCGAAGTGACATGGGACTATGCGACCTCAGAGTTCTCGTGCCTCGGGGTATCAGTCTGTCTCTGTGAGGCGGAAAACTGCCGAGGTGCAGCTGGAGGTTTCGCCACGTTGCCTCACGACCATCCGATGGTCGTATCCGGACTGTACGCACCGTATCTTAATGAGAAGGTGGGCAACCGCCGAAGACGATAAGGGTGTTTTCCCCTTTATCGGTTCCTAGGCTAGTGCGCGTCCATAAACGGCTGTTTTCCCGGAGTTTTCAGTGGTCTTTGGCCTGCTGAAGCGATGTTTTGGGGACGCGTGATGGTACAAGGGCATGGAGGTTGCGGCCGGGGGTCGATCTGGCGGCAATGGGGTCATGGGGTATCGGCCGGCGCTCGCCGGCGTGCTCCTGAACGCAGCCCGATGACTGAGCAGCGCGCAGCGCAGCACAGCCTCCGCCGGCAGGCCCTCGCGGCCGGTCTCCTTGAGATCGTGCCGGCGCAGGTCCCGCGTCACCAGGCTCAAAAGCTCGCGATGCTCGTCCAGCCATTGCGACATGGCTTTCAATTCACAGCCGATCTCGTGTCCGGCGAAAAGATCAAATACACTGGATTGGACGGTGCGTTCTTGGCGCATTGTCGGCTCCGGCGGTGGCAGAAACGCTTTGGAATCAGTGGCTTGATCTCGAAGTGTATCTGAACCCGCCGGGCCTTGCCTACCAAAAATCAGGATTCATTCAATAATATCAGCAGCTTGCCGTTTATGGACGCGCACTAGGCTAGACCAAGGCGTATCCCCCGCAGACAGTCCCGGCGCGGCGCTGCATTACGCAGGACTGCGCGTTGATGGAGAGATGCTCTTGCTTGGCCTTGAAGCTGCGGTGGCAGGAGCGTTTCGATCTCCTGGCCCCAGCTCTTGACCTTGTCCCTGCCCTTGCAGCGCGTCATCAAACCTGACGCCTCTTCGTAGAGCGCGCGCCGCACGTCCGCTTCGTCAGCCTTCGAGATGCGACCGTCAACGTCGATCGAAGAGCCCGGCTGCCAGCCGCGAGGTCAGCCCGAAAAGGCAACGTGCGGCAGTTGATTTCAGACGTGGCAAACTCTCCCATTGCTTTGATCGCGATCAGGCTACTGACGTAAAAGGACCGCAACACGACGGTTTGCGCATTCGTGTCAGGAGGAAAAGCCCCACGGCAGCCGATGCGGTGCAGCTGAGCGATGCGCAGGACCCGCGCCTCGGACAGGATGCCGCGCGCCCAGCCGCCCTATGATGGGATTTGGCGGCAGGTTTATCGCGACCGGGGCGCTTTTATCGGCCCGTGAGATCTATGCACGATCGCCGGTCGACTGATGCTTGCAGGCTTCGCACTCGCCGGATGTTCGAGCGAACAGGGCTTGCATCGACGCAAAGATAGCCAAGGGCGAGGTTGTTCATGTCAACGCCTCCCTGATCCGCGCCGATGTCAGCTGGGGAGGGCTCGCGGTGTGGCACATCGAGGCAATGAGCAACGTCTGCAGCCAAACCGTATGATCACCCACAAATTGCACTCTTAGAGGCCGTTTGGAAAATCGAGGGTTGGGGTTTTGCGGTCAGGCGATTTGTGTTCAAGCTGTGGATGTGGACCAAACAGAGCCGTGGGCGGATGGCCCAGATCGCCAAGAAGACCAAGCGTTACCCGTCTGATTTGACGGACGAGGAATGGGACCAGATCGCCCCGCTGATGCCCAAGCCCGGGCGTCGGGGCCGTCCGCGCGAGGTTGATTTCCGGGAGGTGATCAACGCCGTGCGCTACCTGGTCCGCTCCGGTTGCGGCTGGCGGATGCTGTCGATCCACTTCGGGCCTTGGCAGACGGTCTATGGCTGGTTCCGTGAACTGGCGCGGCGCTTTCTGTTCCAGACCATCCACGACGTGATGCTGATGCTGGATCGCGAGCGGGCTGGGCGCGAGGCCAGTCCCACGGCGGGGGTGATCGACAGCCAGTCGGTGAAGGCTTCAGCCCCTGGCGTGCAAAGAGGCTATGACGCCGGCAAGAAGATCGTCGGCCGCAAGCGCCACATTGCAGTCGATACCGACGGGCGGCTCCTGATGGTCAACCTGACGCCAGCCGACATCTCCGACAGCGCTGGCGCGCAGGCCGTTCTCGACGGCATCCGCAAGCGCTGGCCTTGGGTGAAGCATCTGTTCGCCGACGGCGCCTACGATCGGCTCAAGCTCATGGACAAGGCCGCCTATCTCGACTTCGTCATCGACATCATCCGCCGATCCGACGACCAGAAGGGCTTCCAGGTTCTGCCCCGCCGCTGGGTCGTCGAGCGCACCTTCGGCTGGATGACCCGATGGCGACGCCTCGTGCGCGACTACGAGCAGCGCATCGATGTCTCTCACGCCATGATCCTCGTCGCCATGGGCGGCAACCTCCTACGAAGAACCGCTCATCCGTGAATTTCCAAACGGACTCTTACGGGGCGGCGCCAAAACGCCAGCTGATGCCAAACGTGGAACACCGCTCGTAGCAACGCATCCTTCAAATAAACTTCATAGAATCTTTGCGACCGCAAATTGCTAATAATGCTACCTTCCCCACAACGTGTGAGGCCGGGGCGCGGCTCGAAAAGCTGACGCCAACTTATTCTAGGCCGTCGCACAACATGCAATGGAGATAAAATCCAATGGCAACAAGAGCGATCATCCTGCTTGACGGCCTCGTTAATGAAACTCTACTATATGTTCGAGCGGCCCGACGTCTTAGTCTTCATCCAATTATGCTGTCAGCGGATCCAGGTCGGTACGGCTATATTGCAACTGAAAGCATTGAGGCGATCCGGGTAGATACAGACAATCTCGATGCGCTGATCTGCGAATGTTCCCGGCTAAATGGGACGTATGACATTGTTGGCATTACGTGCGCCGGGGACTCGTTCTATGCCACAGTTGGCAAGCTCTGCCAATATTTCGATCTGCCGGGACCGAACCCCGCATCCATTGAAAGATGCTGCGACAAATTCGTCCAACGTCAGCTCCTCGCGGAGGCCGGCGTTCCGGTGCCTGCTTACCGCTTGGCTGCGGATGCGACGGACATAGGAAGCTCTGCCGCGGAGATTGGGTTGCCGGTAGTTCTTAAGCCAGCTGTGGGCAGCTGCAGCAGCGGTGTCAAATTGTGCCGCAACGCCGATGAGGTGGCCGAACATACGACCTATCTCTTTGGTGGGAAGCACATATGGCGGTCCTCGCCGAGGGTAATGGTCGAAGAATTTGCAAATGGCCCATTCTATAGCGCTGACATCATGGGAACTGAAGTCGTCGGGGTTGAGACAGTTGACTTCGATCGCCCACCGCATTTCGTTTTTCGTCAGTTGACCTTTCCGGCCCCGCTAACTGATGAGGAGTATCAAAGAATCGCCGATGTTTCGCGGAGCTGTTTGCGAGCTCTCGGCCTTGGCTGGGGGCCAACGAACATCGAATTCCGCTGGACAAAGCGTGGTCCAGTCGTCATCGAGGTCAATCCACGCCTTCCGGGTGGGCCCAATCCTCGGCTGGTTCAACTGGCATACGGTATCGATCTCTTCACCGAGCACATCAAGCTTGTCATCGGCGACCAATGGAATTTACGCAGAACGAATTCGCACACCGCGGTCGCGCGGCGCCTGATTCCTGATCGGGACGGCATCTTCGATTGGATCAATGGCGACACCCGGGCAGCTGCAGTACCAGGTGTCGTAGAGGTGAAATTGGAGATTGAACCTAAGACGCCGATCGTCAGGAAAGGCGATTGGGGCGACTGTATCGGATCCATCATCGCCGTTTCACCCACACTTGCTGGGACTGAGGCAATACTTCAGACTGCCGTTGACTTAATCGATTGGTCAATCACACCATTTCCGACCGACGGCGGCGAGGAACAATCCGCGGAGCAAGGACTTTCATCGCGTCCGAACGGTTCCGTTGCGAACTCCAGCTAACAGCGCGAAGGCAGGTTAAGCGTTATCCGGCGCTCATACGCGCGAGGAATGTTAAACTTGGATGCCAGCCGTATTGCAAGGAGAGATTGAACTTTGGACGTGTGATCAAGTGCGGACTTGTGTCATGCCTGTCTCAGGTGCGGCCATTCACATGCCGCAGGCCGATATAGTGATGCGCGGCAGGTCCCAAAATCTGGCGAGCTCATGCAGCATCGAGATTGTCGGGAATTCCGTGTGCGGGCGGGCTTAATGGGTAATAAGCATTCCCACTATAACCGACGCAAAGAACCTGCTGGATACCGAATGATCTTCTCGAGCAGCTTCTATAGCAGGAGGGCAGCCGTGCTGCCTTCGAACAGGGCTTCCTGGGGCGGCGAGCGCCTTCTCGGCATGCGGCGCGGTTCGAGGAAGCTCGGGAAGTAGGAGCCCTTCCTGAGCTTGGGAACGCGAAGTTCGACGGTTCCCCGCTCGCATCTCCCAATCCCGCTCGCGCCGCAGCAGAAACTCTTTGGAAATGGCTGTCGGAGCCTTCTCGTGCAGTTCGACGAAGGCGAACTTCGAGGTCGTCCGGTCGATGGCGACGAACATGTGTAACTTGCCCTGTTCGGTTCGGAACTCCGCGATATCAATGTGGAAGAAGCCGATCGGATAGGCCTTGAACTTCTTCTTCGCCGGCTTGTCGCCCTCGACATCCGGCAATCGGCCGATGCCGTGGCGCTGCAGACAGCGGTGCAATGAAGAGCGCGTCAGATGCGGGATCGTCGGCTGCAACGCGTAGAGGCAATCGTCGAGCGGCAGCAGCGTGTAGCGGCGGAAGGCCACAATAACGGCCTCTTCTCCGGCAGACAGAACCGTCGATCTCGGCTCCCTGGGGCCGGCGGGCAGATCGGCGGTCGAACTCCGCTTCTTCCATTTCGCTACCGTCTTGGGGTTGATGCCATAGCGCTTCGAAAGCGACCTCAGGCTCGCTTCACTATGTTGTATCGCTCGACGGGATCGCCTCTGTCGTTGTGGCGCTCCCATGCAGAACCTGGCCCATAGTGCATCCTTTGATTCGGACGACAATGATGAACCGTCAAAGCCTTGGATCAAACAGCTAGAAGGCGGCGGGTGGGGTCGCCGAACGACGCTTGTGGGTGAAGAAGGGCCGCTCGACAATCGCGGTCCGGACCTTGAGCTTGCGCCATCCCAGTTCGCGAAGCGTGTAGATCTCGACCCACAGATTATCGTTGTCCTTGCCGACATACTTGCTCTGGAGCGAGGCGATCGCGATATTGCGCTTGGCGGTGGGAGACCAAGCCGCAGCCGTGACATGGCCGATTTCCTTGTTGCCGTTCAGGTAGACGAGGGAATCGACGGCGGGGACGTTGCCCTCAGTATCGAGACCAACGAGGGCATAGCGCGAGCTGCCGCTGTCACGTTCGCGCAGGAGAGCTTTCCGGCCGGTAAAATGCGCGGCCTTGTCGAAGGCGATCATCCACCCGAGCCCGATTTCAAAGGGTGAGCGCCTCCGTTCGGCCCGGATAGCCGTGGCGGCGCTGACGAAATCCGAATTCGTCGCGATGAATCCGGCTTCGAGCCGCGCGAGGTTAAGGGCGTTGCTGCCGATGGATGTGATGCCGTAGAGCGCGCCGGCATCGAATAACCTGTCCCAGAGGCCAAGCGCATTGTCCGGCGACAGGACCAGTTCATAGCCAAGGTCGCCGGTGAAGCCCGTGCGCGATACCATAATGGCTGCTTCGTCGATCACAAAATCGCGGATGCCGAAAGGCTTCAATGTCTCGATGCCGGTAAAGCCAGCCTCCTTTAGGACGGTGCAGGATGTCGGTCCCTGGACGGAAAGGCCGGCAAAATCCTCGCTGACATCGCCGATCGAAACGTCGAAGCCGACCGCGCTGTCGCAAAGCCAAGCGAAATGCCGCTCCTGGCAGAACAGAATGAATTCGTCGGCGCTGCGGCGGAATAAGGTCCCGTCGTCGATCACCTTGCCGTCGTCGTTGCACCAAGCGGTATATTGCACCCGTCCCGGTGCGAGTTTCGTGATGTCGCGCAGGGTCATCTTATCGAGCAGGGCGGCCGCGTCGGGACCGGTGATCCTGTATTTCACCATCGGCGTGATGTCGAAGACCGATGTCGAATTGCGGATCGAGAAATACTCCGTCGATTCATTGGCGATCACGCCGGCGGCTAGATAGCCGGCCCAGCCGTGCCAATCATGCGTCGTCGAGAGTTCGGAGATGCGCGGGTAGAACGGGGTCTCCTGCAACGGCTTGCGGAAATGGTCGCGAGGAAAGGATTTGTGCATCTGATCAGCGCTTGTCATCACGCGGCCCTCTGTTTGAGGATTCGCTTTGCTGCATTGAGGCCGGCGAGGCCCCTGATCCCGCCGCCGGGATGGCTGCCGGCGCCGCAGAGCCACAGGCCCTTCAGCGGAGTCTCGTATTGCGCCGTCTCGGGTACCGGCCGGAGCATGAACATCTGGTCCACCGCGAGTTCGCCGTGATGCCAGTGACCGCCCGGCAGGCAGTAGCGAGCCTCGAGATCCGCCGGGGTAAGGACTTCGGTGCTGACGATCTGCCGGCGCAGGCCGGCGGAAACGGTATCCAGCGTCGCGAGAACGCTTTCCAGGAAGCCAGCACGCTGCTCCTCATTCCATCCGCCCTTCAAGGCATAGGGCGCATAGATGGCGTTGATGGACAGGACGTGATGCCCCGCCGGAGCAAAGCTCTGATCGGTCACGGTCGGGACGACGATCTCCAGCGCCGGATTGGGCGAGAAGCGGCCGTATTTGGAGGCATCGAAAGCCTTTTCGAGCGCGTTGATGCCCGGAGCGACAAGAAACCGGCCGGCCATGCCCTTGCCGTCCACGCCGTTGAAGCGCGGCATGCCGTTCAGCGCGATGTGGACGCGCGCCACATTGCCTCTCGCGCGGAAATTCCGGACGCGGCGGACGAACTCGGTGTCGAGATGTCTCGGACCGACGAGGTCGAGCAGGGTCTGACGGGGATCGGTGCCTGATACTACGAGTTTCGCGGCGATCTTCTCGCCGGAGCCCGTCAGCACGCCGGCGACACGGTGGTCCTCGATCAGGATCTTGTGGACCTTGACATTGGTCTCAACCGTGACGCCGGCGGCTGTGGCGGCCGCATGAAAAGCCTTGGCGACCGCTCCCATTCCACCCTTGGGAAGCGCGACGGCGCCCTGGACGCCCCCTACCTGGCCGGCGAGACGATAGAGCAGCGTCAGGAGCGTGTTCGGCGAGCGGGGCCCGAAATGGTTGCCCAGCACCGCGTCGAAGGCGAGCGCGCCTTTCAAGCGATCGTCCTCGATCTCTTCTTCGAGCACGTCGGCGATATTCATCAAGATCATGCGCAGCAGTTCGCGCATGCTCTCGCGACCCAGCCGTCGGATCGAAAGCCCCAGTTTTCCGAGCGTAATCCAGTCCGCGAGTTCACCGTTCTTCAGGCGTGGCGGCGTTTCGGACAGCATGCGTCCGAGCGTGTCGGCCAGCTTGAGAAGCTTGGCGCGCAGCTTCCGCCATGCGGCGAGATCGGCCTTCGACAAGTCGCCGTCAATCGTATCGCCGAAGCCGCCCCGCATCACCAGATTGCGGCCGTCCGGCGAGAGGAGTGTGGTCGGCAGTATGGCCGGGGAAAGCTCCAGGCCATGACGTCCTAGATCGAGCGCGGCGATGACGGCGGGGTCGATCTGGTTGACGATATGCGCGACCGGGGAGACCTTGTAGCCCGGCGCGAACTCCGCCGTTCGCGCCGCGCCGCCGATCTCGGGGCCGGCCTCGAGCACCAGGACCCGGTGCTTCGACTTGGCCAGCAGGGCGGCGCATGCGAGGCTGTTGTGGCCGGCGCCGATTACGATGATATCAAAGGATCGCATAGGCATCGCTCACCACAGTTGTGTTCCGCTTCAGGTCGATGAGAATTTCTTTCGCCGCATTGCGGCCGGGGGCGCCCATGACGCCGCCGCCGGGATGGGTCGACGATCCGCACATATAGAGGCCGGAGATCGGCGCCCTGTACTGGGCATAGCCGGGGATCGGGCGATTGAAGAGAATCTGGTCGAAGGTCAGTTCGCCCTGGAAGATGTTGCCTTCGGTCAGGCCGACCTCGGCCTCGATCTCGCGCGGGGTGCGAACCTCCATATGCAGGATCTTCGAGCGGAAATCGTCGGAATAGTCGGCAATCTGGCTGACCACGGTCTCGGCGAAGGCGTCGCGATCGGCGTCGGTCCAGTCCCGGCCCTCGACCTTGGGCGGGCAATATTGCACGAAGCAGCTCATGAAATGCTTTCCCGGCGGCGCCATTGTCGGATCGACGGTGGTGGGAATCACCAGGTCGATGAAGGGATCGGCCGACCATTTGCCGGCCTTCCAGTCGTCACAGGCCTGCTCCATGCGTTCGACCGTATCGGTGAAATGCAGGTCGCCCTTGATGCAGGGCGATCCCTTCGGCAGGGCGCGGAATGTCGGCAGGCCGTCAAGCGCGATGTTGAGCTTGCCCGACGAGCCGCGGATCTTGTAGTTGCGCACCTTCTTCAGGAACGTGTCCGGCAGTTCCTTCTCGTCGACATGCTTGAGGAAGGTCCGCTTGGCGTCCATGTTCGAGACGACGATCCGGGACCGGACCTCCTCGCCGTTTTCCAGAACCACGCCGACCGCGCGGCCGCCGCGCACCAGGAACTTGTCGAGGCCGGCGTTCAGCCGGATCTCGCCGCCATAGGACTGGAGCGATTGCGCCAGCGCCCGCGTGATCGCGCCCATGCCGCCCCGGGCATAGCCCCAGGCACCGATCGTGCCGTCGACTTCGCCCATGTAGTGATGGAGCAGGACATAGGCCGTTCCAGGTGACATCGGCCCCAGCGCCGTGCCGATGATGCCTGAAATCGACAGCTTCGCCTTCAGCACTTCCGTCTCGAAATATTCGTCGAGGAAATCCGAGATCGACATGGTCCAGAAACGCATCATGTCGCACATTTCGCGTTCGGTCAGGTCGTGCAACTTCTTGCCGATATAGAGCAGTTCGGAAACGTCGCGCGGGCGGAACGAAGTCGGGTCTGGCGGCGTGCGCATCAGCATCGGCTGGATGAAACGGCACTGGCGGATCAAGTCGGCCGCATAGCGTTCGTAGGCCTCGGCGTCCTTCAGCGAAAAGCGTTCGAGTTCGCGCCGATGCGCGTCGTGGTTCCGGTAGCTCGCGAGCGCGTCGCCGTCCTGGGTCAGGACCGCACCGCCTTCGAAAGGAAGGATCTGCAGGCCGTGACGCGGCAGGTTGAGGTCGCGAATGATTTCCGGGCGTAGCAGGCTGCACACATAGGAGCAGTTGGAATAGACAAACCCCGGATAATGCGAACGGCTTGTAGCCGCGCCCCCGACCCAGTCGTTCTTCTCGATGACGAGAACCGATAACCCCGCCTTGGCGAGATAACACGCGTTAACGAGGCCGTTGTGACCGGCTCCCACGATGATTGCATCATAACTCTTGCTCATATTGCCCTCACTCCCAGAGCGGCCTGTGTCTTTTCGAATCCGTGCAGCAGACGGATCAGATTTGCTCCCAGCGAGGGGTAGACATAGCCTCCCTCCTGGACGAGCACGGTGGGCAGGCCGGCCCTGCCGACCATCTCGCCGATCCGGGAAAATCCGCCGCCGGTAACCTTCAGCCCGCCGAACGGGTCTTCTTCCGACGCATCGAGGCCCATGGCCAAAATCAGGGCGGATGCCGAGAAGCGATCGATTACGCCTATCGCGATCTCGAGCGCGCGCAGGAATGCGTCGTCGCCCGAGCCGCGTTCGAGCGGAATATTGATGTTGGCGCCTTCTCCCTCGCCATGGCCGACTTCGGACGCATAGCCCGAAAAGAAAGGATAGAAGCGCTGCGGATCGGCATGGATGGAGATCGTCATAACATCGCCGCGCTCATAGAAGATCTCCTGCGTGCCGTCCCCGTGATGCAGGTCGATATCTAGGATGGCGACGCGATCGTATCGGCTTCGAAGGATCGCGGCTGCAATCGCCGAATTGTTAAGGTAGCAGAATCCAGATGCGGTATTGCTCGATGCGTGGTGCCCCGGCGGCCGGCAAAGGGCATAGACATACCGCTCGCCTTCGAGAACGAGATGGGCCGCAGTGGCTGCGACATTGGCGCTCTCGCCGGCCGCCTCGAATGTATGCGCCGAGATCGGGCAGGCGGCATTGGTCAGGTGAAAGCCCGCTTGGCCTTCAACCGCCTGCGGATAGGCGCCGCGCCCGCGCCCGACCGCATGCACATTCGGGATGATCTCGACCGCGTTGGGATCCACATATTGCCACCTGTCCCAACTGGTCTCGAGAAATTTTAAATAGTCGGCGTCGTGGACAGCCTCCCGCGCGCCGGGGCCGTAATCCTTCGGCGGGACGACTTCACAACCCGCAGCTCTGGCCGCCTTGAGCAGGATATCGGCGCGTTCGGGCACTTCCGGATTCGGGACATCGAAGCGGCTGTTCAGAAAGTGGCGCGGCTGGTGCAGCCGATGTTTGTCGGAATAGACGGTCTTCATGAAATTGCCTGTGAGGCCTTGCGGTTGAGCGCGAGGCAATAGACGGCATCGCCGTCCTTGAATTCTCCCGTCGCGACGAAACCGAGCGAATGATAGAGGCGTGTGGCCATTTCGTTTCCCGGCGTGACCGCCAGCATGATCTCGCGGCAGGCGGTCGTCTCGACGAGAAGAGCGATCGCAGCTTCGACGGCGGCTCGTCCATAGCCGTGGCCCTGGTGCTCCGCCCCGATGATGACACGGTGGATCCAGCTCGATTTGTCGTCCGGCTTGAGGACGATATGGCCGACTACGCGCTGGTCGACCTCGACGGCGAAGGGCAGGAGCTCCGGCACGTAGGCGCATTGGGCGAGCGAGAAGGCGGCCGTGAACACGAAAGCCGTCTGGCGCTCCTGAACCTTGAGCCAGGCACAGGCTTCCCAGTTGTGGGCGTCGACCTCAACCAGGGCCAGAGTCGATGAAGTCATGGCGCTATTCCTCCGGCACGAGACAACATGCGGATGCATGCAATCCAAAGCGGGGATCTCGGGGCCGGCGCTGGGCCAGATCCAGAATGAATAGGCCAGGACGAAGGCCAGTAGGCACACGAGCAGCGCGACCACTACGGCGAAGGCTGGGAACGGCAGTGCGGGCGCTGCCGTCGATGGCGCGTTTCATGACCATTGCGAGGTCTCGCGATCGAAGGTGGCCGGATTCGTCGACAAGATGACCTGCTGCAAGCGGGGCTTGTCGACCTTATCGCCATTCGCTGTCATCGGAAGCGTTGGCAGGTAGGTGATGAAGCGCGGCACCTTGAAGGGGGCCAGCGCGGTGACGCAGTGCGCGGCGATCGTCGCGGGCGGCAGCGCGTCGGGGGCGGCTTCGTCGCCGAGGACGATGCAGGCCCTGACTTCTTCTCCGCGCCGGTCGTCGGCAACGCTGACGACTGCGACCTGGCGTACCGCTTCGAGCTTCGAAATCACATGCTCGACCTCATAGGCCGAAATGAACTCGCTGCTTCGGCGAATGACGTCGTTGAGACGACCCTCGAACCTGTACCAGCCCTCCTGGTCCATGGTGAAGAGGTCGCCGGTCCGGAACCAGCCATCGACATGCGCGCGTTTGGTTGCGTCCGGCCGGTTGTTGTAGCCGAGCGAGATGCCAGGTCCGCGAACCCAGAGCTCGCCGAGTTCGCCGGCGGCAGCCGGCTGGTTGTCGGGACGCAGGATCTTCACTTCGCGAAACGGAGCGGGAATGCCGCAGGTGGCACTCTTCGCCTTTTCGGTCGCGGCACGCGGCACATAAAGCACGGCGCCCAGCTCCGTCGTGCCATAGGCCTCCCGCGCGATGGTGCCGAACCGGTCCTCGATTTCCTGGCGGCGGGCGGGATTGATGCCGAAGCCGTGGACGAGTCTAAGCTCGTTCTCGCGATCGTCGGCCTTTTGCGGCTGCCGCAGCACGAGTTCCGGGAAATTGCAGTAGTTGATGCCGAGGGTCTTGATCCAGTCGAGCAGCCGTGTCGAGCTGATGCGCCGGGCGCAGCAGAAGGTTGCGCGGTTGAACATGGACATGATTAGGACGTACAAAGGCTCCATGTAGAAAAGCGGTTGTGGAACCAGGAGCTTGTCGAGCGAGGTCTCGATTTCCTCGGCGACAACCCAGCCGAGCTTCAGCCAATATTCATGCGTCAGCAGGCAGCCCTTCGGAAAGCCTGTCGTCCCCGACGTGTACTGGATATTGGCGAGATCGCCTGTCTGCACGGGTTCGTCGGCAATTCCGGTAGCGGTGTCCGATACCAGTAGTTCGGACCAGCTCACTCCGCCGGGCAGGGCGCCTGCGCCGATCGTCACCGTAGCCCGGAGTTTCGGCATGGATTCGCACGCCAGCAGCTTCTCGTGCAGGTCCTCGACCGTGATCAGGATATCGGCACCTGAATCGCCCAGCATGAAATCGATTTCGCGCGTAGTGGAGTTGGGGTTGATCGGCACGGTGACGGCACCGAGCTTGAGCAAGGCGAACCAGGCGACGAGGTTTTCGAGGATATTGGGCGTCATCAGTGCGACCCTGCTCGCCTTGCGGACCCCTAGCCCCTTCAGTCCCTGCGCCGCCTTACTCGCATCCGCCGCAAAGTCGCCATAGGTGATCTGCCGACCGTCTTCGAAGAAATCCATCGCGATCCTGTCGGCGGAATCCGACGCGCAGGTCTCGAGCAGCTCAAAGAGGTTGTTCGGCAATAGAGCCGCTTCCACGCGGCGGCGCAGAGCCTCCGGCCCGGCATTCGGCTGTGGGATGCTTACTCGAAACATGGCGTTAAGATCGTCCTTAGGAATTGACGTTGAATTCATTTTCAATTATTCGTCTTTGCCAGCAGCTGTCAAGGGGCCCGCGAAGCAACGGTTCCTGCGGTCCAACCACAAGAGGTGCCTTTTGCGTTTTAGAGATCATGTCGCCAAACTCGTCGAGGAGGCAGCCAGCGCTCCCAAAGGCGACAGGACACGCCTCCGGCTAAAGCTCGGTGCGATCGACGTCCTGGAGCAGATCGGCTATTTGGACGCCCGCATTCCCGACATCGCGCGCGGCGCGGATGTGGCGGTCGGGACCTTCTACACGTACTTCCTGGACAAGAAGGCCATCACGGTCGAACTAATGACCGAGCTGGTTACGTTCCTTGACGACCAGAACCGACTGGCCATCGGCGGTTCCGATCCGTTCTCCACGGTGCTGGCCAAGATCACGCAATATGTGCGGGTCTACAGCTCCAATGCAGGACTGCTCCGCTGCCTGCAGCAGCTCTGCGATATCGACAGCGACTTCCAGGCGCTGTGGAACGACACCAACCACCGGTTCTCCCGAATATTCGCCGACGGCATGACGCGTCGCCAGAACAAGAAGATCGAACGCGAGCTTCTGCAACTGGTCGGCTACGGGCTGGCCGCCATGGTCGATGAACTGTTGCGGTTGATCTACGTGGTCAAGGATCCCCGGCTCGTGGCCTTGGTCGCCTCGAACGATCACGCGGCCGAAGTCCTGTCGGTGCTCTGGTATCGCGCCGTCTACGCGCAGGATCCGCCAGCGGAACGGCTTCGTTTCGCAGACAATCTCCTCGCCGCCAACCACATGTTCAATGTCGAGGAACTCGCGGGGGTCGACGAAAACCGGGCACATCAGAAACGCGGAGAACAGAAATGACCGTTCACCAGGAGACCGTGCCTTTCTCATTCGAGAGCGCCGATTCTTTCGTCGGCAAGAGCATCGGCGCATCGAAATGGCTCGAGATCGATCAGAAGCAGGTCGATACATTCGCGAAGGCGACCCTCGATGACGACTGGATGCACATCGATCCCAAGCGCGCGAGCGAGACGGTCTACAAGGGCACGATCGTCCAGGGTTTCCTCGTCCTGTCGCTACTCACTCAGTTCTGGCACAAGATGGGTGTCGCCGATCCGAGCCTCGACCTAGCCCTGAATTACGGTCTCGACCGGGTGCGGTTCACCCAGCCGGTGCCCGTCGGCTCGCGCATTCGCCTGCTGACCAGCCTGTTGTCGGTCGAGCCGCGAGGGGACGGCAGCAAACTGCTCACCACGCGAAATACTGTGGAACTCGAAGGCTCGGAAAAGCCGGCGATGGTCTGCGACTGGAGGACGTTGTGGTTCAAGAAGATCTGATGCCGCCGCGCGTCAAGGAAGTTCGCGCTGCATCCGTCATGCCGGGCGTCGGCTTGCTGCTGATCGAAGCTCCTCCGTTGAATGTCCTTGCCACGCCCGTCATAGCGCGCCTGGCGGCCGAACTCGACCGGTTGGAACGAGATCCGAAGGTGCATTCTATTGTCATTGTCGGCGTCGGCAAGCACTTCAGCGCCGGCGCGGATATTGAGATGCTCGATGTGGATAAGGTGCCGCCGGGGCTTTCCGTCCGTGCCTTCGTTGAACGGGTTGGCCGGTGCGGCAAATTCGTCATCGCAGCAATCGAGGGGATATGTCTGGGCGGCGGCCTGGAGATCGCTATGGCCTGCGACCTCCGGGTCGTGGCGCAATCGGCTACGCTGGGATTGCCGGAGATCAAGCTCGGCCTGATCCCGGGCGCCGGAGGCACCCAGCGGCTTTCCCGATTGATCGGCATCGACAATGCATGCGCCCTGATAACCTCGGGCGAATCCATCACCGGCCTGCAGGCTGCGCAACTCGGGCTCGCCGATATAGTCGATGAGTCCCCCCTGGAGCGGGCACTGTTTATCGCCGGGGAAACTACGGCTCGGCCCAAAGCGCGCACGAGCGATAGAAGCGTGGCGACTCCTGTCGGCAATTTCGTTCCATCCAGACGCGTCCAGCCCGGCTTCGCGGTGAATAAGGCGACCGATGCGATAGAGGCCGCCCGATCCCTCGATTTCGATCGGGGTCTCCAGCGGGAGGCGCATAATTTTGCGCTTTGCCTGCAGTCACCGGCGGCGCAAGGCCTCATCTACCTGTTTAAGGCTGAGCGGCAGGGAAGGTCCGCGGAGGCGGCCAAGCCTACTATTCCGTCCCAGGTCGCCGTCATTGGCGGCGGCGCCATGGGCCGGGGCATAACCCTTGCATTCCTGGATGCAGGCCTGAGGGTCACTGTCGTCGAGCAGGATGCGGAGCGTTTGGCGCATTCCAAGCAGCTCCTCGACGAGCATTTCGAGACATCCGTCCGACGGGGCCGCCTCAGTGCGCAAGCTCGTCAACAATTCGACGAGCGGCTGGCCTTCTCCCACCAGTTGGAAGCCGCGGCGGCGGCCGATTTCGTCGTCGAAGCCATCGTTGAGAACATGGCCGCGAAATGCGCGCTGTTTACAAACCTCTGCAGGATCTGCAGCAGCGACGTTATCCTCGCCAGCAACACGTCGAGCCTCGACATCGACCTGATAGCCGACAACGTTCCCAATCCCGAGCGGGTTGTCGGTTTGCACTTCTTCAGCCCGGCGAATGTGATGCGATTGGTAGAAATCGTCGTCGGCCGACGCACCGACGATGCGGTTGTCGCCACCTGCATGGCGATCGCCAAGCTTCTGCGCAAGGTGGCCGTTACGGTCAAGGTCGGTCCAGGGTTCGCCGCCAACCGCATGCTCGCCGCCTACTTGCGCCAGGCGACGCTGCTTTTGGAGGAAGGCGCCGAGCCTCAGGATGTCGACTCTGCGCTGCATCAATTCGGTTTCGCGATGGGACCCTTCGCCGTCTACGACCTTTCGGGAAACGATGTGGCGCTGAAAATGGCGCAGGAAAATCCTACCCTGGCACGGGAGGCGGGCCGCCAAACGCCGTTGCTGGAGCGCGTCGTCGCGCTGGGCCGGCTGGGACAGAAATCCAGCCTCGGCTGGTATCGCTACGAAAACGGCAGCCGCGAGCCACTTCCCGACACGCAGATCTCGGAACTGCTCGCGCGGCGGGCTGACGAAATGGGGATCGCAAGGCGGGCGATTTCGCAGAGGGAGATCCGGGCGCGATGCCTCCACGCCATTGTCAACGAAGCCTGCCTCATCATGGAAGAGGGGTTGGTCGAGCGCGGCAGTGACATCGACGTCATCTGGACGTCGGGCTTCGGTTTCCCGAAGGAGCTTGGCGGACCCCTTTTCTGGGCCGACCGCTTCGGGCTCGCCGACCTGGTTTCCGAGATGGAGCGCCTTTTCGACAGGTCAGGCGTCGTGCCGGCCACATTGCTTCGCCGGGCGATGAACGAGCGCATCGCGCTCAGCACATGGAGATGTCAGAAATGAGGGAAGCGGTCATCGTTTCTACCGCGCGCACGCCGATCGGCAAGGCGTTTCGCGGTGCCTTTAACGCTACGCATGGCGCAACCCTTGCTGGGCACGCGATCCGTGCCAGCGTCGAACGCGCTGGTGTGGCACCCGAGGACATCGACGATGTGATCCTCGGTTGTGGCATGCCGGAGGGCGCGACGGGCCGCAATATCGCGCGGCTTGCAGCGATACGTGCAGGCCTTCCTATCAGCGTTTCAGGCGCGACGGTCAACCGGCTCTGCAGCTCGGGCCTGCAGGCAATCGCCTTCGCGTCGCACCGGGTCATGCTGGGCGAGGCGGATATCATGGTCGCCGGCGGTGTCGAATCGATCAGCCTGGTCGAACCGTTTATGAATACTGCAAGCGAACGGGAGGAATGGCTTTCCATCCACAAGCCCGATATCTGGATGCGGATGATCGACACGGCGGAGAATGTCGCGGTCCGCTACGGCGTTTCGCGCGAAACCCAGGACCTCTATGCATTAGAGAGCCAGAAGCGCACCGCGGATGCGCAGGCTGGCGGACGCTTCTCTGAGGAAATCGTGCCGATCGAAGTCACGATGAAGACCAGGGACACAACCCGCGCCGAGACCGCAGAGGTCAACATCACGCTTGATAGAGACGAGGGCAACAGGCCCACGACCACCCTCGACCAGCTGGCCGCATTGAAATCCGTCTCGAATCCGGACGGCAGCATAACCGCAGGCAACGCCAGCCAGCTGTCGGACGGCGCGTCGGCCTGCGTGGTGATGGACGGCAGGGCGGCGGAACGAAGGGGACTTGAGCCGCTCGGGTTCTTCCGGGGCATGGCCGTTGCCGGCTGCGAACCCGCCGAAATGGGGATCGGACCGGTTTTTGCGGTGCCGAAGCTATTGAGCCGTCACGGGCTCACGGTCGATGACATTGATCTCTGGGAGCTCAATGAAGCCTTTGCAGTGCAGACGGTCTATTGCCGCGACAGGCTCGGCCTGCCGTCGGAGCGGCTCAACGTCAACGGTGGCGCCATCTCGATTGGTCATCCCTATGGAATGTCGGGCGCACGCATGGCAGGACATGCCTTGCTCGAGGCGAAGCGGAGGAACTTCAGACATGTGGTGGTTACCATGTGCGTGGGCGGCGGCATGGGTGCGGCGGCGCTGTTTGAGGCTGCGTAGCGCCCTCTAGAACATCGGCGCACTTCGATTTCCCCAACTCACCCCCGTTGCCTCACCTAAGCGCGTTATGGGAGTCTGTCGATGCGAACGTACACAGGTGTTGTCTATCCATTCCAATGTGACGCAATGGGCCACATGAATGTTCAGCATTATGTGGCAGCATTCGACCAAGCGATGTGGCACCTGGTTCGGTCGCTGGGTTATTCCATCGAAGCACGAGTAACCAGAAACGAGGGCTGGGCGGATGTACGTCACGACATGAACTTTCTGCGGGAGCTCAGGTCAGGGGACCTCTTCTGCGTTGTGAGTAGCGTTGTCGAATGCGGCACCAGATCTTTGACTACGTGCCATAGGATGCTGGACTCGAACGACGATCTGGCAGCGACGGACGAGATAAAATCCGTCTATTTCGATCTGGCAGAGCGTAAGGCAATTTCGCTGCCAGATCACATCAGAAATGCGGCGCATGAGGTGTCGGCCAAAAGAATGCTCGATCGAGAGCTTACGTCATTCGCATGACAGGCAGCGCTCAGCCCGCTGGGCATTCCTCGGTGTCCACACGGACGCGAGCAATACCAGTCACATGCGTCCTTCCTGCTTCAAAGCCGAGTTGCCGCGTAAGGTGGGTCCTTGGAAATTTCTCGAGCGAGCAGTAATGGACAAATGGACAACCAACCAGAAGCTAAAGATCTTCGTCGCTGAGGGATTTCCCACCCTCGCATATTCGGCGATCGTAGCTGGTCTCAGTGCGGTCAACAAAGTCCTCGATTCGGAAGCCTACACCTGGGATGTCGTTTCAAGTGAAGGCGGTGTAATTACCTCTGATGCTTTGCAACACGTAATGACCAACAGGGCCACGACGAGCGAGGGCCGGCGCAGCGATGCCCGCCCTGCGAATTTCATCGTTCTGGTTTCCGAAATCACCCAGCCTGATGTTCGACAGTGGTTGACGGCTTGGATTCGGGAAGGGCTCGCGCGCGGAACGAAAGTCATCGCGGTGGGTCGCGCCACGATGCTCCTTGCGGAAGCGGGCTTTTTGTGTGGCCGCCGGTGCGCCGTCCACTGGAGGGATTTCGGGGTTGCAGTCGAGCGCTTCCCAAGGGTGCTGTTTGCCCGGACTCTTTACGAGATCGACGGTCCCTTTCACACTTGCGCGGGTGAAATGTCTGCTCTCGATCTCATCTTGCGAATCGTCGAGTCCAACTTCGGTCGTACGACGGCGGAGTGGGTGGCGGGCGAGACGCTCTACGGATCGTTGCGGTGTAGCACTGATCGCCAGAAACCTCCGATGCACATTAAGCTCGAGCGGCTCGGTTCGCCTATCCTGAAGGTCGTCGATCTCATGGAAAGTAATCTGGCGAATCCTATTGGTATCAACGAATTGGTTGAAACTTCTCCCATCTCGAGACGCCAGGTGGAGCGGCTATTTGAAAGAGAAATGGGTATGTCGCCCCAGAAGTTCTACCTGAGGCTCCGTTTGGAAAGGGCGCTAGAACTTCTAAGGTATTCAGCCATGCCGATTATCGACGTTGCCGTGGCCACCGGATTTATTTCTCCATCACACTTTTCGAAGGCCTTCAGAACCGCATTTGGCATTTCTCCGACTGATTGCCGCAGAGTTGACCACCCCAGCGGAACATCGACTGACGCACAATGCGCCTTCAGACGCCTGATAGAACGCTGAAGTTTTAGCTTGGCGCCCAGAGGTATCGTCCGAAAAGACCCAATTGTGCACAACGGAACTGTCGTCGAGCGAGGCGCAAACTAAATGTCATTAGTTCGGTTCCCTTCAGCGTCTTCACGCTTTTTCACCTTGCGCTGCGGGTTCATTTTCATCTTCATCTTCAGAAGTGTGGTACCCCAATGCATTATAAGACTGCTGACATCATTCCCGTTGCGCCGGCGCCTTTCAATAATGCCGATCTGATCCTGTGTCATCGTCAAGAGCATATGCTTTTGTCTCTCTTTCACAGATTTTCATGATCGTCCGATAGTTTCAGCCAATAATGAAAGCTCGACTGCGATGGCGTAGTCGGCAGCCTCATCAAGAGTCGTTCGGCCCGTTCGCCTTCGCGAGAGACAGGAATGTCGTGGATGTTGCGCAGACTGCCAACGCGACTTCGTGTCCAGCTCCCGCCATGCCCGGTCCGCTTTCCGAAGCGATTCAGCATCGCTGCGATCGACAAATCCGGCGACTGCCTCGCAGTCCGATCTTGTTCTTCTTCACCATCATCCGAGTGTGGTCGCCACCCTGCCAATGAATGACGAGCGCCAATGTGTCGTCGACAATCTCAACGACGATTTCCGTGATCAGCAGCCGAATGACCTTTTTGCGTGGGTCGATGGATGCATCGGGACTGTCCCATGCTTTGCCCAAGTCCCTATCAATCAGACGTCGAAGTGCCTTTAGCGCGTCCTTGATCGCAGCGACCTTCAGCGAGACCATAGCGCCGGCAGGCCTTCTTCGATCTCGCTCACGCGTTTTGCCTCAAGCCGAGCGAAGTCCTTGATGCTCCGACCTTCCGCCAGCCAGCGCAGGCATCATTATTTCATAGGTGAAAGCATGTCGTGTCCCTTTCGTCTCGGCGCCAGAAATCATCAATTTTGCTCGGATGCCCACGCGGCTATTTCTGCGAAAAATAGGGCACCAGCGGATAGGACTTACGCGCTCCGCCGGTCGGCCGTTCGACCAGAATCCTCGTTCGAGGAGGCTTGCTCTCCTCGCTCAGGTTCAGAATTTGGTTGTCCAATTCCTTATCCGCCGCGGTCAGGCGGTGATGAAGACGGTGATAGTCCGTCCAGGTCGGCGTCCGGAATGTTTCCAACCAGCGTGACGGCTCCTGAACATCCCGGGTAAGCGTCCATTGCCGTGCCCCGACACGGCTTTGGGCGTATCGCCGCTTCTGCATGATCTCCAGAAACCGATCTACGTGCTCGTCAGAGATCACATACTCGGTCGTGATGAGGATAGGGCCGCTTCTCGGTTTCAGATCGAGTGCCACCGCAGGTGCGCTGAAACCACCAGAGGGTTCGAGTTCCGATTCAGAACGATTGCTGATCGGCAGTTTGAGCCCAAGCACCGCGACCAGAAGGGTTGCGACACCGGACCAGCCGAGCGCCAAGGCAAGCGAGTGGTTTTGGACGATGATGCCCCAAAACCAGCTTCCGGCAGCGATGCCGCCATAGGTAAAGGCGCTGTGGATCGATATCGTGCGCCCAACGATCCAGCGGGGGCTTGCCAGCTGCACGTTCACGCCGAGCCCGGACCATGCCGTCACCCACCCGGCGCCTCCAAGAGCGAGGGAGATCGCTGCAACCACGAGCGAAGAAGTCAGCGCAAGCCATACCTGGCAAATGGCGCAAGCGATGCAGGCAAGCACCACCAGCCATTCCTGCGTGAGCACCCGCCGGAGCGTCGGATTCATCAGTCCGGCCAGAAGTGCGCCGGCGCCGAAACCGCCCATCATGATGCCGTAGCCGATTGGTCCGCCCTTGACGCCATCGCGTGCAACGAGTGGCAACAGTGCCAACGTTGAGGTGCCTGCGAACCCGAACAGCGTTCCGCGGACGATCGTTGACTTAATTTCCGAGGATATGGCGGTGAAGCGCAGACCATCGTAAATGGCGGTCATCAGCGCCTCGCGCGGAAGGGACGATATTTCAACCTTCCAGTTATTGCGCCACAAGGCGGTAAGAGGGGCGATAAAACCGAGCGTGGTCAGCGCGAATGTGACGAGCGGTCCAAAAGCGGCAACGATGATCCCGCCAAGCGCCGGACCGACGCTGCGCACCGTGTTGAACCCGACATTGAGGAGGGTGACGGCAGCCGGCAGCTGACGGCGTTCCAATATGTCGCCGAGCGAGGCGCGCCAGGCGGGATCGCTGAGCGCTATGCCGCAGCCGTCCAGAAAGCTGAACGCGAGGATCAGCCAAGGATCGGTAATGCCAAACGCCATGAGGATCGTCAGCATCGCGGCTGCGGCCATCATCAGGCTTCGACCGACGATCATGACCATGCGACGGCTATAGTTATCGGCAATCGCGCCGACGAAGACCGCCAGAAAGAAGGCTGGCAACGTCGACGAGGCTTGGACGAGCGCAACCATCACGTCCGAGGTTGAAACCGTGGCCATCAGCCAGCTGAGCGCCACCGTCTGCATCAGCCAGCCGAGACTTGAGAGCTGAGACGCGAGAAAGACCGAACGGAAAATCGGGTTCTTCAGCGGCGCCAGCAAGCCTGTGGATGCGATTTCTGCGTTTGACGACATGTCGTTTATTCTCTTGTGGAGAGGTAGCGCCGCCCGCCGTCGCAGACAGCTTCCGGCTACCGTAGAAAGGGTGCCGCGCGATCGAATGAATCGCGGGTGACCAGCAGGGAGATCAGCGTGAACAACCGACGGGCGGTCTCCTGATCCATGACGAGCTTGGATCTGAGCCGTTCCAGCAGGAGTGCAGCAGCTTCATTGTGGACGGCGCGGCGGCCCATGTCGATCGCTTCAAGCTTATCTAGCGACGGCGGCGCCTTGGCATCGGCGTAGACGTTGCAAACGAGAGCATAGTCCTTCAGGATGTGGCGGAACGGCGTGAGCGATTGATAATGGCAAAGAACATGCCCGGCTCTTTCGGTGGTGACAGAGACCATCAGGCCTTTCCACCAACGCAAGAGAGAGCGGCAGGGGCCGCCGATGTGATCGACGGGCGCAACACTGTTGCTGTCAATCAGATCGAAAATCGCGACAGCCTGTTCGTGTTTCCGCTCTGAATTGGTCGGGCGCCCGGACGAATTGTCCAATGATACCGCGGAAAGGCGGAAGGCGCTCGAAGTGATCGTTACGGAGGTCATCGAGCGCCCCGTTCTGTTTCGGTGGTTATATGTCGGCACGGACGAAGCCCCTCGGCGTTCCGAAAAATGTGGCTGCCGCCGAAACATGTCCAGCGACAGCCACGCGCCTTGGGAGGCAGGGGGAACTTGTTAGAGACCGTCTCGCTGTTCCGCGTTGCCACGGTCGCATCGTCATCGCCGAACAACGAAGAAAAAGCGGCTGTCGTCGAGACAGGGGCAACGACAGCCGAGTGGCCCGACGAGACCGGAGACATAGCCGTGCGCAGGTCGGGAACCTGCCCTCGAAGTATGTGCGGACAGCATGCTGCGGCTGATTGACTGCTTTCCTCATCGCCAGTTTCACCTCAAGGCCGCGAAATGCGCGTTATGGGCTGGCTGCGGCTGCGAGCCGG
Organism: Mesorhizobium sp. ISC25; assembly: GCF_042295465.1. NCBI lineage: Bacteria > Pseudomonadati > Pseudomonadota > Alphaproteobacteria > Hyphomicrobiales > Phyllobacteriaceae > Mesorhizobium > Mesorhizobium sp. ISC25. The sequence goes on from NZ_CP135441.1 coordinate 4,806,107, forward strand.
ACCGGTTCCGCGCTCTATCGACAGCGCTGGCTCAGGCGGAAGGTCGCCGTCATGCAGAGCGGCCAGACGCACGCCGATTTCCTTGTCGCCGACGGTCAGCCGATGATTCAGGCGCAGGTAGTCCATCCAAGTCGGCGTCCAGTAGGTCTCGGTCCAAAGCGTGGGCGTGTGCAAGCTTCGCTGCAGCGACCAGTTCCGCGCACCGGCCCGGCTCTGAACACGTCGCCGTTCGCGCATGCAGTCCAGGAAGGCGTCGACGTTGTGCTCGGGTATCAGGTAATCGGCCTTGACGATAATCGGCCCGCTTCTGGGCTTCAGATCCAGTGCTAGCGACGGTGCGACGAACTCTGACGACCCCTGTTCGGATTCCTCCCAAAGCTCGATCGGCAACGCGAAAGCACCGGCCGCAACGAGCAACAGGACCGCCGCCGCGCCTTCGAAGGCGATGGTCAGGGAGTAGTTCTGGGCAATGGTACCCCAGATCCAACTGCCTGCCGCCAAGCCGCCGTACGACAAGGCATAGTAGATAGATAGTGTGCGGCCGACGACCCATCGCGGGCTCGACAATTGTATCGCGACGTCAATTCCGGTCCAGGTAAGAAGCCAGCCTGCACCGCCAATTGCCAAACCCACGGCCGCCAAAGGAAGCGACGATGTGAGAGCCAGCGTCAGGCAGCAAACGGCGCAGGCGGTGGACGCGGCTGCGAGCAGTTGATCTCGAGACATCGTCCGCCTCAGGTGGCTGCTGCAAAGGCCAGCGGAAAATGCGCCAATGCCGAATGCGGCCAGTAGTGCGCCATAAACAATCGGCCCGCTCGCCAAGCGATCTCGTACGATGAGTGGCAGCAGCGCCAGGATGGATATGCTCGCCAGTCCGAACAAGGTTCCGCGGAGAATGGCCGCTCGGATCTCCGAAGATATCGCGGTGAAGCGTAGGCCATCATGGATGGCTGTGGTAATGCGCTCGCGCGGCAGCGGAGAAGCGCGAACATGCCATTTTGAACGGGCCACCGCGGTTAGCGGCACCAGATCGCTCAGCGCAGCCAGGACGAAGGCGGCAAGTGGTCCGAGGAAAGCGAGAATAAGGCCACCGAGAGCCGGACCAATGCTGCGGATGATATTGTACCCGACTGACATCAGCGTCACCGCTGCCGGGATATCGCGCTTTTCGAGAATGTCGCCAACGGAGGCGTGCCAGGCCGGATCGTTCAGCGCAAATCCGCATCCCGCCAGAAAGCCGAGGCAGAGGATTAACCAGGGGCTGGAAAAGCCCAGTGCCACAGAGATTGCCAGCGTTGCGGATGCCAGTGCAATCAGGCAGTGGCCGGCGAGCATCACACCGCGTCGGCTGAAACTGTCTGCGATAGCGCCTGCCAGGATGGACAGAAAGAATGCCGGCAGCGTCGACGAAGCCTGAACGAGCGCGACCATCACATCGGACGCTGAAATCGTCGCCATGAGCCAACTGATCGCCGTGGTCTGCACCAGCCAGCCGAGGCTAGAAATTTGCGTAGCCGACCAGATCGCGCGGAACGCACGGTTCTGAAGAGGGGCTAGTACCGCCGAGACGGCCGAATGGGAATCCTCACGCTGCATGATGGATGTCTCTCACAACTCGGTTGTCACCTTTCGACAGAGGGCTTTAGTGGCCGCCTCTTTCCTGGCGCCTTTTCGTTCCCCTTGAACCACATAAGTCAGATCCCAATTGCCTCATATGCCTCGGCAATCTGCCGGATGGAGGCGACATAAGCCGCTGTGCGATAGTCACCGAGTTCCGGTTGCTTCTCCAGTAGATCCCCGATCCGGGCCCAGGTGCTGCGCATAACATCTTCGAGACCTGAGCGGACGAGGTCGATCTCGGCGCCGCCTTCGAGAAACTCGTCTCGAATGTCGGCCGGGAACTCCTTGCCGGTCATCCGTTCGAGTGCAGCAGCTATCGTCTGGTTGCGCCGCTCGCGCCGCCGCCGCTCCATCAGCCCGAACGGAATATGGGTCAGGTTCTTGACCCACTCGAAGTAGCTGACAACGACCCCGCCGGCGTTGACATAGAGGTCCGGAAGGATGGTCACACCGCGGGAGCGGAGGATCTTGTCAGCATCGAAGGTAACTGGCCCATTGGCGGCCTCGACGACGAGGTGCGCCTTGATGCGCTCCGCGTTCTCGGCATGGATGGCGTTCTCCATCGCCGCAGGGATGAGAACGTCGCAAGGTTGTTCGATGCCAGTCATACTGTCGGCGAAGGACTTGGCGCCTTCGAAGCCCAGAATACTGCCGGTGCGGATTTGATGCTGCTTCAGCGCCTCAACCGACAAGCCCTCGGGATTGGCCACATAGCCATCGCGTTCAGCAACGACGGTGACGCGCGCACCGTCCTCTTCCGACAAGAACTTGGCAGCGTGGAAGCCGACATTGCCGAAGCCCTGGACGACGACGGAGGCTCCTTTGAGATCTCGCCGGCCGTCGAGACCGGGCGTGCGGGTGTCGCGCAGGAAGCTCTGAATGGCGAATTGCACACCCCTGCCGGTTGCCTCCGTCCGCCCGGCAATGCCGCCCTTAGACAAGGGTTTTCCGGTGACGCAGGCGCGTGCGTTGACGACGTCGGTCGGATTGGCTCGGCGGAACTCGTCCATCATCCAGGCCATTTCACGTTCGCCGGTGCCGATGTCGGGAGCCGGAACGTTGACGCCCGGACCGATCAAGCCGCGCTTGTTGAGTTCCTGGGTAAAGCGGCGGGTTATGCGCTCGAGTTCCTGCGCTGTCCACTCGCGCGGATCGATCTTAAGTGCACCCTTGGAACCACCGAAGGGAACGTCGACGAGCGAGCACTTCAGCGTCATCAAAGCAGCAAGCGCCTCGACCTCCTCGGCATCGGCATTGGAGGCGTAACGGATGCCGCCCTTGACCGGTTCGCAGTGCTCACTGTGGACCGAACGCCAGCCAATGAAGCTGTACATGCGGCCGCGCAGCCGAACACCAAACCGGACCGTATAGGTCGAGTTGCACTGGATGATCCGTTCTGCGAGACCCTCCGGCAGATCCAGGAAAGACATGGCATGTCGGAAGTTCTGGTCGACGCTTTCGAGAAAGCCTGCGGAACCAACCTGCATCATGCACCTCTCTCAGCTTGAGAAGAAGTATGTCGAGACTGACTTTTGCCGATCCGCATCGGTAGCTGAGACGTTGCATACACTTCGTGTTTTCTCCTGGGAATATTGATTGGGAGCCGACATCCGTCCATCCAATGAGGCCCAGAACTGGCTTACTGAAATTCAAAATAGCAAAGTTTGACCACAATGCAACATGTGTTTCACGACACCCATTCATGAATCGATCGACGCACGATGGAGCCGATCTTAGGTGCCCAGGAAATTTCTTCGACTGAAACCGGAGAGGCGAGGGAACACGAGTATGAATGGATCTGCGACGCAACATCTGTTGCATGACGCAGCTTGCTAAGCTATCAACGGTATATGGCTCACGGACCCTTATCTGACCGACTAATCAAAGACTTCGATACAATGTCGGAGCAATTCAAGCTGGCGGCACGATACATCATCGACCAGCCTCATGACGTCGCACTTCTGTCCATGCGCGATCAAGCGAGAATAGCCGGCGTTCAGCCATCGACAATGACCCGGCTGGCAAAGCATCTTGGCCTCGCAGGCTATGATGAATTTCGCGCGCTTTATGCTGACGCCCTGCGCGGCGGGGAATCCGGGTTTGCCGGCAAGGCCAGCGCTCAAGCTATTGCACAGCGACGGAAGGGTGACCATGGGCTTGCTCGCGAAATCCTCCGTGCCCAAGCCGCTGAGATTGCTCAATTGGCCGATTCCACGCAGCTTGATGCGATTGTATCAACCGCAAGGCGCATTGCGGCTTCGCGCCTGACCTTTTGCATTGGTTTAAGGTCGAGTCATTCGATTGCGTGGCATTTCAGCTATATACTATCGATGATAGGAGACAAATCGGTTTTACTCGACGCCGTCGGAGGAACAGGATCTGATGCCTTATCCCGCGCAGCTGAACAGGATGTGCTTTTGGCAGTAAGTGTTGCTCCATACACCCGCGTTACTTTAGAAATTGCAGAATACGCGCGCCGCCACCGTATTCCCGTTGTTGCTGTCACCGATAGTGAAGTGTCTCCACTTGCGCGCATCGCAGACGATGTAGTTATTGTACAAACTAAGAGTCCATCATTTTTCCATACAATGACTCCGGCATTCGCTGTAGCCGAGGTTCTCGGCGCTCTTATTGCTGGGCGGAGTTCGGATGTCGCGCGTGAGAACCTCCTTCAATTTGACGCTCACCTTTCAGATATCAATGCCCACGCACAATCGGGTCCTTCGTCTCGAAACATCCGATTGCCTCTTCAAGGAAATGAAAATAGTGACTCGAGACGCGAGTAATCACTCCTAATTCGCGATCAAGTCTGTGACAAAATGAGCTTCTGATTAATCCCGAGCGAAGATGGCGTGTTAGGGGATGCTTATCACAACAAGAAAATCGGGACACGACAACTTGAGCTGTCTTATGCGCATTGCGCCACATCGGGCTGCGCTTCACCCAATTCGCGAGCGCCAGTTGCGGCACCATCCGCCACAAACTGTTCAAGATCGGCGCCCTCGTCGGTGCCACTGCGTTTGGGCCGATAGCCATAGGCATTATCCTCGAAGTCGACCTCGATATCGGTTCCAGGACCAGCTTGGCAGCTTGGCAGCTTGGTAGCTTGGCGGCCGTAGGACCACCCGATCCCGAATAGTCGGGATGCCGAGCGGGCGTTCACCGCCCCCGCGCACCGGCTACGGCCAGACCCTCCAGCTACCCTCTACACCTTCAGCCTCGATCCGGGCAAAGGTCAGACCGTCCACGCCGGGCGAACCCGCATTGGCGCGGGCTGACCCAATCCTCCAGCGCAAAATAAGGCCAACTCGTGAGTGATAGTAACCCGGCGGCAAACTTCCTCAGACCCTTCGTATGATGTAGCCCCAACACAAGAGCCCGAGGCCGCGGCCGGGGGATCCTGCTACGCACTCTATGAAATCGTCTTGGCTGAAAACGTGGCCCTAAAATAAGTCCTCGACGACCTTTCACTGTCAGGGCCCCTGCGAAACGCACGGATCATACGTGTCAGTGGCAAAACACTTGTTGCATGTCTCCTGACCTAGTGTTATTGCTCTCGTGACGGTCCCGTGCCGCGTGACTTGGTGAGCCAGCGCTGACCACGTAATCGATCAACCAAGGATGTCAAAACTAGAAAAAGGGGAGTAGGAACATGACAATATCTAGACGCGAAGTTATCAAGGCTGGGATAGCGGCCGGTACCGCTTTGTCTTTCCCGTCGATCCTTCGGGCGCAGACGTCGCCCGCCGACGCTCGGACAGTCCGCATGGTGACGGAGGCCCTTCGTGGTTACGATCCCATCGTATCGACGCTGGACATTGTCTATAGTCATGGTCTGGCAGTCTACGACACCTTGTTCTCGTTCGATTCCAAACTTGTGCCGCAGCCGCAAATGGTTGGGAAGTGGGGCACTTCCGACGACAAGAGGACTTACACATTTGAGCTCCGGGATGGCCTAAGTTTCCACGACGGTACTCCCGTCACGGCGGCCGATTGTGTCGCTTCGATCCGCCGCTGGGGCCAAGCCGATGCAGGTGGACAACTGATTATGGAGAGGGCCAAGGATGTCTCGAAAATCGACGAGAAGACCTTCAGGATCGCTTTAAAGGAGCCGCTGGGGTTACTGCGCGAATTGATGGCAGGCGGACTTTATCTCGCTGTCATGCGCGCGAAGGACGCGGATCGTCCGGCAACCGAGCAGGTGACCTCAAACATCGGCTCTGGGCCGTTTAAGTTCAACGAGGCTCTTGCGAAGCCAGGCGCGAGCATCACCTACGACCGCAATGATAAATACGTACCGCGCAGCGAGCCGGCCGACGGACTGGCCGGCGGCAAGATTGTCAATGTCGATCGGGTCGTTTGGGAGCATCTTAACGATAGCCAGACGGCTCTCGCCGCCTTACAGGCAGGAGAAGTAGATCTCCTGACCCCGCCCCAAGATTTTTACAGCGTAATCGAGGCCGATCCCAATCTTGCTCTTGACGTCATCCTAAAGTCTGGCCAACTATTTTTCATGCGCATGAATTTCCTGCAGCCGCCGTTCGACAACGTGAAGGCGCGTCAAGCAATGCTTCACCTGATCGACCAGGAGGCCTTTTTGCATGTCGTAAATTCGGATCCAAAATACGGCCACACTGCCACTTCGATATTTGGAAATACCAGCCCCTACACAAATGACGAAAATACGGGATGGTATAAGAAGGGGGGCAACCCGGAAAAGGCCAAGCAACTTTTCGATGAGGCTGGGTATGCGGGCGAGAAGGTCGTCATTCTGCAACCTACGGATTGGGGTGACGGCAACAATACCTCCTTGCTGCTAGTGGACTCATTGCGGAAGATTGGGATCAAAGCTGAGCTTCAGTCAATGGCCTTTGCAGAACTTGCCTCGCGACGAACGAATAAGGGCCCGGTCGAGAATGGCGGCTGGAACATCTTCATTACGACCTATCCCGATTTCAGCCTCGGCAACCCCATCAGCACTGCTCCCTTGCTCGCGAACGGCGACAAGGCCTGGTTTGGTTGGCCGAAGAACGATGAATACGAGGCTCTCAGGGCCAAATGGGCGGACGTCGAAACATTCGAAGAGCGCAAAGCTTTAGCCCGCAAGATGCAACACATATGGTGGGACTTCGTCGGCCACGTTCAACTGGGTCAAAGTGTCTCGCCGATTGCGCGCCGCAAGGTTCTAACCGGGCTCCTCGACGTCACGAGCGGATACGGCATGCCGATGTGGAACATGCAGAAGGCCGGGGCGTAATGCCTGCCTATATCCTTCGCAGGATGTTCTCGACCATCGCCGTCATGGCGATGGTCGGGATCTTTGTCTTCTTGTTGCTGAGGCTAGCACCGGGTGACCCGGCGGCCATGATCGCCGGCAGGTCGGCCACGGCCGATCAGATTGCTGGCATCCGCGAGCAGTTGGGACTCAATGATCCGCTGCCGGTCCAGTTCGTGAATTGGGCCCTCAGCATCCTCGGCGGCGACCTCGGGCACTCGATTTTCACGGGGGGATCCGTTCTCGGGCTGATCTCGCAGCGGCTGGAACCGACAATTTCGATTTCGATCCTGACGATGCTCCTTTCGGTGACGATTGGGGTCTCCTTCGGCATCCTTGCCGCGTGGCGAGCGAGCGGTCTTGTTGATCGCATCCTGACGGCATTCGCGACACTTGGTTTTTCTGTCCCGGTGTTTGTCGTCGGCTTCTTTCTCATATACGTGTTCTCTATCAGAGCACATTGGCTGCCCGTCCAAGGATACCAGCCTATCGACCATGGCTTAGGGCCCTGGCTTGTGCATCTGATCCTGCCGACTGTGACTTTGAGCGTTCCCTACATTGCTTTTATTGCTCGGATCGCGCGGGCGAGCATGCTCGAAGTGCTGTCGGAAGACTATATGCGAACAGCCGCTGCCAAGGGCGCGTCATCCTATTCTATGCTTTTCCACCACGCACTGAAGAATGCAGGTGTCCCGATCCTCACCGTGATCGGCTTAAGTTTCGCAGGTCTGATTGGCGGTGTTGTCATCACGGAAACGGTTTTCAACATACCTGGTGTCGGTCGTTTGGTGGTCGATGCGATCAACAACCGCGATTATCCCATCATTCAAGGCGTGCTCATCCTCGTTTCCGGGCTGTACGTCATTATCAATCTTGCGATCGACCTCTCTTATACGCTCGTCGACCCTCGGATCCGGTACTGATATGACGATACTCTCCGCGCCAGTTGAAACAGTTCCGACGGGACGCTGGCGACTATCTGACCTTCCCCGTCTGGCGAGGCGGAATCCGCTAGTCGTGATAGGCGGCGGCCTGTTAGCTCTGTTGATCGTTGTAGCTATCGCTGCCCCGCTTTACGCCGGGGATCCATTGAACTTGGATCCATTCAAACGGCTTCAGGCGCCTTCCTCGGAGGCGTGGTTTGGCACTGACAATCTCGGCCGTGACGTCTTTGCACGAACAGTGTTCGGCGCCCGGATCTCACTTTTGGTGGGATTGACGTCGGCGGTGGGCGCGGCTCTAGGCGGGCTTCTTATCGGAGTCATTGCCGGCTATGTCCGCAGCTTCGACAATATCGTAATGCGGGTCATGGACGGCCTGATGTCGATCCCGACCATTCTGCTCGCCATCGCCCTTATTTCTCTGACGGGTCCCGGGATAGGCATTCTCATCGTCGCCATCACGATCCCCCAGCTGCCAAGCGTCACGCGGCTAGTCCGTTCGGTGGTTTTGGGCGTTCGCGAGCGTCCTTATGTGGAAGCCGCCCTCTGCGGCGGCGCGCGCCTGCCGAAAGTGCTATGGCGGCATATTCTGCCGAGCACCATTCCACCGCTTATGGTGCAGGGCGCCATAGTCTGCGCAGATGCGATTCTGACAGAGGCGGGGCTGAGCTTCCTCGGCGTGGGCGTGCCGCCCGAGACGCCCAGCTGGGGCAACATGATCTCAAGCTCTCGACTGTATCTCGCTATCGCCCCATCGACGATCTTCGCCCCTGGTATCTGCCTTGCCGTCACGGTGCTTGCAGTCAACCTGCTCGGGGATGGCCTGCGCGACCTGTTCGACCCCCGCGCGAAGCGGAGGCGCTGACATGCAGATGCATCAAACCGCAGGGAATGACGTGCTTCTCGACGTCCAAGACCTTGAGACGCACTTTTACGGCGAAGAGAGCGTCACTCGCGCGCTGGGCGGCATCAGCTTCCAGGTAAAGAAAGGCGAAACGCTCGGCGTCGTCGGTGAATCCGGCTGCGGCAAGAGCGTTACAGCTCTTTCCATCCTTCGCCTGCTGCCGAAGCTGACCGCCAGGACTGTCGGCGGCGAGGTCCGCTTTCACGGACGCGACATCCTTGAACTGTCCGATCGGGAGATGCGGAAGATCCGCGGCGACCAGATCGCCATGATCTTTCAGGAGCCGATGACGAGTCTGAACCCGGTCTATACTGTCGGCCACCAGATCGCCGAGGCGGTGCAGATCCACACCAAGGCTTCCCGCCCGGCGGCCATGAAGAAAGCCGAAGAGATGCTCCGTCTCGTCCGCATCGCTGATCCGGAACGGCGCGTCAACAACTATCCCCACGAAATGTCGGGCGGCATGCGCCAGCGGGCCATGATCGCAATGGCTCTCGCCTGCTCACCAGAACTATTGATCGCCGACGAGCCAACCACGGCCCTCGACGTCACCATCCAGGCGCAGATCCTGCGGCTGATCGTCGATCTGAAAGAACGCACGGGAACGGCCGTGATGTTCATCACGCACGACCTCGGCGTCGTCGCCGAGACATGCCAACGCGTAATTGTGATGTATGCCGGCCGGATCGTCGAGCAAGCAAACGTCATAGATTTGTTTGCGCATCCGGCGCACCCCTACACGCAGGGCCTCTTGCGATCGGTGCCGGATCCGCGGCGCGGCCGACAGCGCCGCCTCCCGGAGATTCGCGGCATCGTGCCAAGCCTGCGCGAGCCCATCGTCGGCTGCAGCTTTGCACCACGCTGCCCGTTTGCGATCGACATTTGCCGCGAGAAGACACCTGCCCTGCGAGATGTCGGGTCGGGCCACGGCGCGGCTTGCTGGCGCGCCGAAGAGGTGATGGGCGCATGAACGGTCCTTTGCTGAAGGTCGAAAATCTGACCAAGCATTATCCGCTTGGTGCAGGAATCTTCAAGAAAAGCGTGTCAGTGATCCGGGCGGTGGAAGATATATCCTTTTCCGTCGAGGCGGGCGAGACGCTTTGCATCGTCGGCGAATCCGGCTGCGGCAAGTCGACTGTCGCTCGGCTCCTGATGCGGCTCGTCGAGCCGACGGGCGGCCGCGTGCTGATCGACGGGACGGATATTGCGGGTCTCAAGAAGGACGCGCTTCACGCGTGGCGCCGTCGGATGCAGATGGTCTTTCAGGATCCTTACTCGTCGCTGAATCCGCGCCTCACGGCCGGGCAAATTATCACCGAACCCGTCGAGAATTTTGAGCGCCTCAGCCGCAAGCAGCGCAACGCGCTCGCCGCGGACCTTCTCCAAAAAGTCGGAATGTCGCCCGAGATGATGCACAGGCTCCCGTCCGAATTGTCGGGCGGTCAGCGCCAGCGGCTCGGCATTGCACGCGCCCTGTCGCTCAACCCCTCTCTCATCATCGCCGACGAGGCGGTGTCAGCCCTTGACGTCTCCGTGCAGGCGCAGATCCTGAACCTGCTTCTGGATCTCCAGCAGCAGATGGGCATCGCCTTCGTCTTCATCTCGCATGACCTCGGCGTCGTGGAGCATATCGCGCATCGCGTTGCCGTCATGTACCTGGGGCGGATCGTGGAACTCGCCCCGAGCGAGGCGCTGTTCGCGAAGCCGGTCCATCCCTACACCGAGGCGCTGATCGCGGCGGCACCAGTGCCGGATCCGACGCGGGTTCGGCTGGAGGCGCCCGTCGAGGGCGAGGTTCCAAGCCCGATCAATCCGCCAAAGGGATGCGCGTTCCATCCCCGCTGCCCGCTTGCAATCGAGCGGTGCCGCATCGAAGTGCCGCCTTTGGTGCCAATGCCAGATGGGCGCGTCGTGGCCTGTCATGTACGCGCTCCGGCCACAGACATCACAACCCAGCCCGCTGCGGCAGCTAGTTCTGCTCAGTCCCGTGGCAGGCCACAGACGCCTTCATCCGATCGGACATCTCCAGCGTACGGCTGACACGAACACGGAACATCGTGTCAAGTTAGGCAGGAAGAAGAAAAAGGAGAAGTCCGTGGGGAAACATGCGCACGAGAAAGGTTGTCAGCCAGCCCAAGGGCAGGAGGCTGTGAGACGACCCGTACGTTTAACCTTGATAGCTCTACCATCCGCCGGCACTGGCAATAATATACCAGAAGGCCGGCTTCCAGGTCGTCGTAGATGTTCCGGACACAATACGGCTTTTGACGCGGCGATCCTTCTTCGCTGATCAGGTCGGACCCCAGCGGATCGCACGGCCCGGTGCAATCATCAACTAATAAGCGAGGAGATGTAAAAAATGTCCAAGAATCCCATCCAACGCGTCCGCGCGAAGGGAGATGCCTTCTCGATCGGCGTAGCGATCGGTCAGGCTACCGCCTCCACCTTCTTCGAGCACGGCTTTCGAACTGAGTACTACCAGGCCCTGGACGCTTGCTGGCGCGGATCGGACTATGTGAAGAATCTTGAAGCGGCGGCCCGCGCGGCCTATCCTCAATATGTGCGCGAGATCGAGGGAATTGCCGCAGGCTCCGGGCAGGACTTCGAAACCATCTTTCTCAAGATCTGCGACGCCGACCTGCCCCTTCCCGAAAATGTTTCCCTGGAGACGAGAAACGCCGCGACCACAGGTTGCACTTCGCTCCTGATCCCATCCGACGGTGATGGCCCGGCGATCATTGCCCATAACGAAGACGGCCCGGCGGTATTTCTCGGCACCTGTCTCTGGGTCGAGGTTGAACCCGACGAGGGCCCGGCTTGGAGCGGTTTCATGACGCCCGGCGTGCTGCCGACATACTTCGGATTGAACGAAGCCGGGCTCGTCCAAGCCAATAACAACGTCACGCCCGATGATTTCAAAGCTGGCGTGCCGCGGGAAATCATCTGCCGCGCGATCCTAAGCGCGAGAGGGTTGGACGACGCGATCGAAATTCTGAAACGCAGGGACCGCGCCAGCGGCTATCATCACAATCTTGGTGAGGCGAAGACGGGCCGGCTCGTCTCTGTCGAGGCGCCGGCCTCAGGTTGCGTCTTTCGGGAAGCTGTCTCGCCGCTTGCCCACGCAAACCATTTACTTTCGCGGGAATTCGACGGTCTGGGGCAGACGATCTCCCCTTCGTCGCGCGATCGACAGGAAGCGGCCGACCGGATGATTGCGGAACACGCGCACACTCCGGGCGCAGAGGTGGTGCTGTTTGACGAGACCGTCCCGATCTATAAGAACGGTTCAGGTACTTCCCAGACTCTTGCCACCGGCATCTTTTCGCTTTTCCCCGATCGCATTGAATGGCGCGTTCATGCCGGTCCTGACGAGCGCGATGCGCTAGGCGGGACAATGCCCGTCGTCTAACTTGCGGACGTTGAGCTGACGAAAACGCGACAGGTGTTTCGGCTTTATTCCGCGTCTTATTGTCGTGGATGAGTCAGCCGCCGTCGCGCGAAAGCCCGACGAAGATGTGCCGAAAAAGCTGTAAGCGGTCTTGGCTACGTTCCCGCCGCACGTACTATCGTTCGTCTGATGACCCTCGAACGGAACAACTTGACCAAGGCTCAAAAATGATGTCGCCTCCATCGAGGAGAGGCTACCGGACCTTGTCGAGGCCTCCTGCTTAATCATAGCCAGCTTCTGCATCGCCGCCTAAGGATCCCTCATCCTGCTTGCCAACAACGAGGAGTTCTTCTGGGTTCGGCCTTCAGGATCTTGGCCGCCGCAAGCGGCCCCGGCACATCGTAGCGTTGGTTCGTGACTGTCTTGAGCTAGTGGACGAATACCGGCGCGCGGTGAGCGCGGCCAAGAGGTCACCCCAGTGCTACATGGTAAGCGGCGACGCCGAACCTGATCCAGGGACGTCGAGACCTTTGGCGCCTTCGTCGAGAAAGCTTACGCCGACCCGATGATTGCGCTTGACCGAATAAGTTCGGTATTCATACGATGAAGGCCGCCTACTGACGCGTACCTTGAGGCGTTAGTGTCCGCTTAGATTAAGTGGACACTTGGCGAATGAAGTATCTGGCTATGGAGCAGCCGTCGACGGTGGAAGCGAGCACGCCCGCGGCTGTGCCGCTGCCGCCGGGTGCGGAACGACAGCGGACGCGCCGCTCCTGGACGGTCGAGCAGAAGCTGGCGGTCGTGCGTGAGGTGCAGGAGTCCGGCGATCCGGTGTCGGTTGTGGCGCGGCGTCACGACATGAACGCGAACCACTTGTTCATCTGGATGAAGCAAGCCCAGCAAGGGCGATTGGGCCGGTCCAACCCGCTGCCCGAGCCCCCACCGATCGCCTTCATCGACATGGGTGTTGTCGGTCCCAGCCTGCACGATGTAGAGCTGGAAGAGCCGGCTCCTGAGCGATCGCACTCTGAAGTACCAGCTACGACCAGCCAAGCGGTGTCTACCGGTGGCCGGATGGAAATCGTCGGGGCCAACGGCCGGCGTGTGATCATTGACCACTGTTGACGTAGGTGTCCTGATGCGGATCTTGCAGGGGCTGGAAATGCTGCGATGATCCCGACAGAAGGCGTGCGTGTGTGGTTAGCCACAGGCTACACCGACATGAGATGTGGCTTTCCATCATTGGCGCTACGGGTGCAGGAGGTCCTCAAACATAATCCCCTTGGGGGCAACCTGTTTTGCTTCAGGGGGAAACGCGGAAATTTGTTGAAGGTCATCTGGCATGATGGCCAAGGAGCATGCCTGTTCACAAAAAGACTCGAGCTCGGCCGCTTCATATGGCCAACAGTTGAGGGTGGAGCTGTGACAGTATCTTCTGCACAGCTGAGTTATCTCTTGTCTGGCATAGACTGGCGGAACCCTCAGGAAACCTGGCGCCCAGCTCGGGTTGGGTAGCATTTTTTAGTTGAAAATACAATGGAATGTGATTCAATCGGCATATGACTTCGAAGCCGGTTGAGCTCCCCTCGGATCTTGCCAGCGCCTACGTGGCGCTGCTGGCTGAACGTGAGGCGTTGCAGGCTGAACGCGATGTGGCGGTCGCGGATGCTGCCAACTGGCAGGCTGAAGCCGCCAACGCGCAGGCCATGCTGTCCGACACCGCGGCGCGGATTGCGCATCTCGAGCTGCGCATCGAGAAGCTGAAACGCGAATTGTACGGGCAGCGCTCCGAGCGCACGGCGCGGCTGATCGAGCAGTTGGAATTGGAACTCGAAGACCTCGTCACCTCGGCGACCGAGGACGAGCTTGCCGCGCAGGCCGCGGCGGCGAAGACGCAGACGGTGCGCCCCTTCACGCGCAAGCGACCGGTGCGCAAGCCATGGCCGGATGACATCGAACACGAGCGCGTCGTCATCGACCCTCCAACTGCCTGCGCCTGCTGCGGCGGATCGCGGCTGTCGAAACTGGGTGAGGACGTGACCGAGACGCTGGAGGAGATCCCGCGCCGCTTCAAGCTGATCGCGACGGTGCGCGAAAAGTTCACCTGCCGCGACTGCGAGAAGATCACCCAGCCGCCGGCGCCGTTCCATGCCACGCCGCGCGGCTTCATCGGTCCCCGACTGCTGGCGACAATCCTGTTTGACAAGTTCGGCATGCATGCTCCACTCAACCGCCAGAGCGCGCGCTTCAAGGCCGAGGGGATCGACCTGCCGCTGTCGACGCTGGCCGATCAGGTCGGCCACGGAACCTCCGCCGTCATGCCGCTCTTCCAGCTGATCGAGCGCCATGTGCTCGCGGCCGAGCGCCTTCATGGCGACGACACCACCATTCGCATCCTGGCGAAGGGCAAGTGCGCGACCGGGCGCATATGGACCTATACGCGCGATGACCGTCCCTTCGCCGGGCCTGCGCCGCCGGCGGCGATCTATTACGCCTCGAGCGACCGACGTGGCGAGCGTCCTCAGAAGCATCTGGCCGGGTTCGCCGGCATTCTTCAGTGCGACTGTTACAGTGGCTTCGAGCCGCTGTTCGACCCGCAGCGGAAGGAGCAGCCGATCACGCCCGCCTTTTGCTACGCCCATGCGCGGCGAGGATTCTTCGAACTGGCCGACATCGCGAAAAAGGCCCGAGATGGCAAGAAGGGCAAACCGATCGCGCTGGAGGCGGTCAGGCGCCTCGACGCGCTGTTCGAGATCGAGCGCGCCATCAACGGCCGCAGCGCGGACGAGCGGTATGCCGTGCGGCAGGAGAAAAGCAAACCACTTCTCGACGACATGCACGTCTGGTTGCTCCGCGAGCGCGATACCCTCTCGCGCTCTTCCGAGGTCCTGAAGCCGATCAACTACATGCTCAGGCGCTGGGCCGACTTCGCCCGCTTCATCGACGACGGCAGGATCTGCCTCAGCAACAACGCGGCCGAAAGAGCGCTGCGCGGCATTGCTCTGGGAAGGCGCAACTGGACCTTCGCCGGTTCCCAGCGCGGCGCCGACCGCGCCGCCGTCATGCTTACCCTCATCACCACGGCACGCCTCAACGACGTCGACCCGAAAGCCTGGCTCGCCGATGTCCTGGCCCGCATTGCCGATCTTCCCACCTCACGTCTGCACGAACTACTGCCCTGGCACTGGAAGCGCCTGCGCGAAGCCGACAAGCCCGCCAATCAGCAGGCCGCCTGACCTTCACGCATCGCCATCATAGAGCCCGCCGCACGCACGCGCGCGTGCCAATCATGCGGCCTTCGTCGTATGCGTACTAAGTTCGAGCCGTGGAACACAATGTAGGTTGGCCGCAACTATGCGCGGCGCGCCCTGCCGGTGACCTCCCCACCGGCAGGGCACTTTTTTGAGACGCTAAATGATTTACTGCCGTCGGCCAGTGAATAGTTGAGGGCCTCCCGCTGCGGCCCGATCTCGCAAGCGGCTTGAGGGATTGAGAACCGGCGCCGGCCGCGCGCTGCCTGAGCTCGGGCGACAATGCATGGTGGATAGGTTGAAGGTGCTGCGCTTCGAGCTGATGGTTAAGCGTGGTCTGCATGCCCGCAGCCACAGGCATCAGAAGGAGAAGCGCAGCATGAAACATTATGTCGGATTGGACGTCGCGGTAAAAGAGACAGAGGCAGCCCCAAACGAAACAAGGTCATGCGGCTCCGACCCGCGGATGAGAGATTGTCGACCGACGTTCAAGTCCCGCCTCTTGCACCCCTCTTGCACCCCAAATCCGCCGTACAAGTGCCTCGACCGCCGATCGGGTCGGCGGGCAAATTTCTACGCCAAAGGCCGTTGTCAGCAATCATGAGAGTGGCATCTCAGGCATTCTTTCGTCACTGAGCCTCCGATCGATTTGCCGTGTTCTATTTTCCTCCGGTCGGTCAGACCGCTTTTTTTTCGTTGGTAAACGGGTAATCGTGATTGATGCGGCGCGCATCCGTATGTTTCGCGGTACGCTTTTGAGAAATGCGATGCAGAGACAAAGCCGCAAGCCATCGCGATTTCAACGACCGGCAGTCGTGAGTTGATGAGTAGCAGGTGCGCACATCTAGACGAAGATCCAAATAATAGCGGCTCGGAGAACATCCCAGTTCCCGCCTAAACAGCCGCTCGATTTGACGGCGGGAAAGGCCTGCTGACCCCACTAAGTCGTATGCGGCGTCTCCGCCCCATTGATTTTTTGGTCGCAACGGTCAGGTCTGGCGCTTGCAGATGTTCCCATGAGCACGTCGGGGAGTCCCGGACGTGCTCATTGTGAGGCGCTGATCCCCTGCGCATAGGCCCAAGGCATGAGGGCTTCGATGTCTTTGGCGAGGTGGCCATTGGCGAGGCTGATGAAGAGATCGCGCAGGTAGGCGTATGGTTCAACGCGGTTCATCTTGCATGTGCCGATCAGGCTGGCGAAACGGGCCCAATTACGGCCGCCTTCATCATGGCCGGCAAAGAGAGCATTGCGGCGGTTCATGGCTGGACTTCTGATCGCGTTTTCGACGAGGTTGGAGTCGATGTCGACGCGGCCGTCGTCCAGGAACAGCTGGAAGCCGGCCTGGCGTTTCAGCATATAAACCATGGCCTCGCCGAGATCGGACTTGCGCGAGACGCGTGCGGCCTGAGCTGTCAGCCAGGTGAAGAACTCGTCCACCAGCGGGCGGGACAGGTTCTGGCGGGCAGCCCGGCGATGATCGGGATCACAACCTCGGATGCTGTCCTCGATCTTGTAGAGGGCGGCGATGCGCAACAACGCCTCGTCGACGATGGGCGAACCCTTCTTCGGCTGGGACTTGATCAGTTTTCTGCGGCCATGTGCCCAGCAGAAGGCCAGCCTCAACGGATCGCCGCCCGTGCGTTTTGGCGTGGCGAGGTGGGAATAGCCGCCATAGGCATCTACCTGGATCGTGCCGTTGAAGCCGTCGAGGATTTCTGCGGCATATTCGCCTTTACGCCCAGGCCGATAATGGAACACCACGCCCGGCGGCGCAGATCCGCTCCAGCCGCGGTCGTCGCGCAGAATAGCCCAGAGATAGCCAGTTTTCGTCTTGCCGCGCCCGGGATCCAACACCGGAGCCGTGGTCTCGTCGACATATAGTCGTGAGCTACCCTGTTTCAGGACCATGGCCATATGGTCTACCACCGGCGCGATCACAGCGCCCGTCCGGCCCAGCCAGTCGGCCAGGACAGTGCGGTCGATCGGCACTCCGTGTCGGGCCATGACCGTAGCCTGCCGGTTCAGCGGCATGTGTTCGGAATGCTTGGACACGGCGATCTGCGCCAATAGGGCTTCGGTCGGCCAGCTACCTTCCAGCAAATGCGCCGGCGCCCTGGCCTGAACCACGCCCGTGCGCCCCTTGGGGCAAGCGTATTTCGGGCGGATCGTGACGATCACCTGATAGCGCGCCGGGATAAGATCGAGCCGCTCCGTCCGGTCTTCGCCAATCCGTACCATGTTCCCGCAACCACAGGGGCAGGCAATGCTATCAGGCTCGATCACCTGTTCGACGCGCGGCAGGCTCTTGGGTAGCGCACGCGCCTTGCGTTGCCTGCGTGAAGCAGTCTTTTCGCAATTGGCTGTGCTGGCCGCGATCTTTTCCTCGACGAAGGCAATCTGGGCCTGTGTTTCGGCAATTGCCGTCTCCAGATCCTCCAGCGCCAGTTCCATCTGCGTCGGATCGAGCTTTTCCGACTTCGGCCCGAACTTCGTGCGGCGGTAGTCCTGAACCTGGCTCTCCAGCTTCTCGATCAGTTCCTTCAACTCGGTGATGAAGGCGTCCTTTTCAGCCACCACCGCCTGCTCATGCTGACGGGCCGCACGCTCGACCGACAGCTCGAACTGTACGGCCGCAAAGGCGTTCACCACCTCTGAAGGCAGGTCCGGGAATCGGCTGAGATCAATGGGCGCAGACATGCGCCTTCATAGCAAATCGAAGCAAAAAGCCCAATAAAACAACGCCAAAACCGAACAGGTGAGTCACCCTGCCGCAGTCGGCGGCGCTACCCGCTGCGCCACCACGCGTCGCCAGTCAAGACCTTCGAACGAAGGCCTACAGGAATATCCCTGTTGGTGAGTCCGACGAATCATCGGGCGAGCTGGTCCAGGTTCTCGACCCACATCATCCGCTTTACGGGCGATCCTTCCGCCTGATCCGCCGAGTGGCGCATGGAGGTGGAAACTTTCCACCGTCATATGAAGTCGAGCATCGTGATGGATCAACATTTCTGATCGCGGTGGCAGCAACGCAGAAGTATGTAGATCACGCGAATCAGACTAAATGAGCGTCGAGGCGGTTCGGGATCTTGTCGCAGTGGCGGAATGTCTCGAAGGTCATGACCATAGACCCCAAGAGCCTGTGGGCGACGCTGTCACCAGCTTTGCGGCGTCAAATCCTCGACGACGTCGCCGCGGTTCTGGCGGAGGTGTCCCGTGAGGTCAGAACTGGTCAAGCCAACCCATCTGGCGCGCAGAGCGGTTGTTTACGTCCGGCAGTCGACGCCGCACCAGGTGGTCAGCAATCAAGAGAGCCTGCGGTTGCAGTACGCGCTTCGTCAGCGCGCCCGAGAACTCGGCTGGCATGATGCCGACGTCGATGTCATCGATGCCGATCTCGGCTTGAGCGCAGCGTCTGCTGCAAAACGGAATGGCTTCAAGGAACTCGTCGGACGGGTTGGCCTCAGCGAGATCGGGTTGATCCTATCGATCGATGTGACGCGGTTGGCGCGCAACTGTTCAGATTGGTACCCGCTCCTGGATATCTGCGGCCTGCGCGGCTGCCTTATTGCCGATCGCGATGGCGTTTATGATCCCGGCAGCGCCAATGGCCGCCTGCTTCTCGGCCTGAAGGGAACGATCTCAGAGCTCGAGCTGCATACGATCCGCAGCCGTCTGACAGCTGGTCTGCTTGCCAAGGCCGAGCGCGGCGAGCTTGCCCTCATGCTGCCAGTAGGCTTGACGCGCGATCCGAGCGGGGTGGTTGTCAAAGATCCGGATCTTGCCGTTCAGGAACGGCTTGAGCTTGTGTTCCAGACATTCCTGAAGTTCCGCACCGTTGCCAAAGTTATGCGTGTGCTGAACGATCGGAGCCTGGCTTTGCCGCGCCGCGACCGGCACGGCGAGCTGCGCTGGGCGCGAGCGACGGTCTCGGCGGTGGCGGCAATCCTGAAGAATCCCGCTTATGCCGGTGCCTTCGTCTATGGACGAACCAGGTCCAGTGCCACCGCGTGCGAAGGCGGTTCGCCGGCAAAGGTGGCGCGGCCGATCGATGAATGGCGGATCGTCGTGAAGGACCGGTATCCGCCTTACATCGACTGGCCAACCTATGAGAATATCCGTGACGTCGTGCGAGACAACCGAGCCGAATACATGCGCATCAAGACGAGAGGTGCTCCCCGCAACGGCGAGCTTCTGCTGCATGGCATCGTCTGGTGCGGGCGGTGCGGCCACAAGATGTACGTTCGCTACAAAGGTGGCGGAGAGTATGTGTGCGATCATCTGCGCTCCCACACTGGCTTGCCGGCCTGCCAGCACATCCGCGCTTCACGCGTGGATGCCGCTGTGGCCGACGCATTCTTGGCGGCGCTGGCGCCTGCCGAGATTGATGCGCTGTCGCGAGCCCGCCGGGCGCAACAGCAGGTCGAAAAGGCCCTGCGCAGCAGCGCGGAACGTGAGCTTGAGCGCAAGCGCTATACTGCAGCGTTGGCCGAGCGCCAGTTCAACCGCGTCGACCCGGACAATCGTCTTGTCGCCGGCGAACTCGAGCGTCGATGGGAAGCGGCGTTGAGCGAGGTTCGCGCTGCCGAAGAAGCCCTTGCCCGGCAAGCTTCGGCCGAGCCCGTCATGCAAATGGCGCTGGGCAAAACCCTCAACAGCAAGGTCGTCACCCTTTCCGGTCGCCTGCCGCAAATCTGGGCGGACGACGCCACGACGGACGCGCATCGCAAGGCGCTGTTGCGGTGTCTGGTCGAAAAAGTCGTTCTCGATCGCGGCGAGCACGATGTTGCTGTGGCCAGAATTGTCTGGCGAGGCGGCGCGGTCACGGAACTTGAGGTCAAGATGAAGGTCAATTCCGTCGCCAAGCTCACGCGCGGTGAAGAAATGCGTGCGCGTCTGCTCGATCTCGCAATAGCCGGCATGCCTGATGATGAGATTGCCGCCGTCCTCACCCAGGAGGGGCACCGCTCGCCCAATTGCGCCGAAAAGGTCCTGCCGATCACCGTGCAGCGGATCCGGCTCGGCGCCGGGATCAGGATAACGACACAGCGCAACCGATGGACCCACAAGGCCACTTCGCTGAGCGCCACACAATTGGCCGCACGGCTGAACATCCCCGTCAATTGGATCTATGTGCAAATCAGACAGAAGCGCCTC
Source organism: Mesorhizobium sp. ISC25 (assembly GCF_042295465.1). Lineage (NCBI taxonomy): Bacteria > Pseudomonadati > Pseudomonadota > Alphaproteobacteria > Hyphomicrobiales > Phyllobacteriaceae > Mesorhizobium > Mesorhizobium sp. ISC25. Next base: position 4,826,641 of record NZ_CP135441.1, read on the forward strand.
CTGATCGACCGTCAGCCGACCGGAGCCTATCTGTTCCAAAACTCCCCTTCCGTAATCAATGCTGTCCGCGACCTCCGCAACCACACCATCCGCCACCTTGATCTGAGAATCATTCAGCCTCAACAGGAGGGGTATCAACATGTGTGATCGAACAAGGCTTCGAACTGCCCCCGCGACAGCCGCATCGTTCCATCTTGCACTTTGGGCCAGGCAAAGCTGCCCTGTTCCAGGATTTTGTAGGTCAGCACCATTCCGGTGCCATCCCATACCAGGATTTTTAGACGATCCCCGCGCTTCGATCGGAAGATCACAGTGATCCCGGAGTGCGGATCAAGCTTTAACTCGGTCTGCACCATCAATGCCAGCGCCTGATGGCCACAGCGGAAGTCCACCGGCCGCGTAGCGATCAGGATCGGTAATCGTTGGCCCGCGACGATCATGCCGTCCCGCGCATCGCGCGCACCAAGGCCGCGACCCGATCAACCGGTACATCGCCGGGAACCCTCACCACCAGGTCTGCGCCTATTTCCACCGTCACGATCCCGGAAATGATCTCAACCGGCTCCGGAACCGGCAAAGCATCGGTAGCCATCTTCGGCTCCGCCGTAATCGCAAGTGGCACAAAGGCGGGTTCGACAGGCCCGTTCTCAAAGGGCGGCACGGCCGTCATCAGTTCAGCAGGCAGCGTCAGAAGACCTTGACGCGCCTGCCGTCGCCAGTCCGAAAGCTGATGCGCAGCGAGATCATAAAGTCGCGCAACATCAACAACCCGCGCACCGGGCTGAAGGCTCTCCGCTACAATCCGCGCCTTCCGATCATTCGGCCATCGCCGGTTTCCACGACGAGGCTCGACAACTTCGCATCGCCCAACAAATCCCTCACCATCTGCCATGCCAAACTCCAGCTCTTGCCGAAAATCTTCTGGCAGAAACCTCAATGTTCACAAACACGCCGAAATCAATGGGATGTAGGCGGCGCATACACTAAGTCATCCAGTAGCAATGGCTCCGTAAGATTTGCCTCCATCTCTCCAATTACCTTGATGACCGCCTGATGGTTGAGTTGCACTCGAGAATGAAGAGGCAGACGTTAGCGGTCACCCGCGGAACGGGTCCTACACGCAATAGCTTTTTCGCACATACGATTGACTATTGTCGTCCCATGATGGTGGTCAACCAAATCCAGAAACATGTCGAAGGGGGCGTCTCCCCCGGCGCAAGTGTATAGGTCTCCGTCCTGCTCGAAGGCGGTTTGAGTGGCTACCACACCCAGGAACCGCTCAGAGAATATAGGAAATTGCTCCCAGTGAACCGCGCAACGCCGCCCTTCTGCAAGCCCCGCCCGAGCAAGCACGATCGTACCGCTACCTATCCCCACGAGGCTGCTGCGGCGGTTGCGACATTCTCGTAACCAGGCATCAAGCTGTTTGTGCGGAGCAGGAGCATTGCGGCCGCGGACGATCACGATAGCCGGTGCTGAGATCGATCTACGCATTCTTTCACGTGCGAAGGACAACGAAGAATCCGCGCAAACCAACAATCCGCAAGTCGAGGTCGCAGGTTGCCCGTCGTCCGAAATGACTTGCCAGCTATACACGTCCCGCCCAACACCTCGTTGGCGAGCCTCAGCGCTTCTACCGCCGACGAGAAGGCCTGGAGCGAAAAGGCCGGCAGGAGGTAAAAGCAAAAACTTCGGCATGTGGACTGTGAGTCTAGCATCCCTGGGTTTCCTCTCTCCTACCTGATCTCTCGTGCATCCAGCGGCCATGCCAAAACCGCGCGACCGACGTCATGGAGACCAGCGCAGCTCCGGATTTGCGACGGAACCGAACGGGACGGCAAAAGCGATGAACCGGTTTACGGAATTGCGCGGGTCGTGGCTGAACGTCGGAGACGTTCCGCGCGTGCAAATCATCTCGACCGGTGGCCTGACAGGGCAACGCATTTTTCCAGGATAATCTGCACCTCCTTGCAACGCGGCGTACTCGCGAGACCGGGTCGCCTTCGTCGCTCGCCAGCCTGAGGGTGTCCACAACAGGGCAAATGGCGAGAGCGTGAATGACTTCGCAAGGACGAACCCCATCTGTGTTGTTTTCATGGGAGTCATGGGAAAAATTGTCGCCAAGGGCCACGATTTCAATTTGTGCCCCAAGCTGTCGGCCGAAGGGCGCCGGACAGGCCTGCAGGGCCGTCGTTCTGTCGTTTCCAAAGCACCGGATGTCTGTCATTCTCCATGAACTCGCGGTCGGAAGGACGAGCTAAGTTTCCTTCGGAGATGGCTGTGTGGTGGGTACCGGGTCATTTCACCCTAACTCCATGCGCATTAGCGGATGCTGTTCGCCGTGACACGTGATCAAAGCGCACTTCCTGAGGTCGACGGGTCGGCTCCGCTCTTATATAAGCGGCCGTCGAGACGCTCCACGAGATTCACCAGCCCCAAGCTGGAGTCGGATTCGTATCCAGTCGGCGCGATCTCAAAGCCTCGGGCCTGAAGGTGTGCGCGCGCATCGGGCCAGAAGTCTGTATGCATGCGGAGCTTGCCGTCCTTCGGAAAGACACGGGGCTTCGCAAGCAAATCCGCCATATCTTCGCCCATGCCCAGGCCGAACCTTAGGAAAAGCAGGTATGTGAGCGAACCCAGAATGCGTTCGCTTCCTGCGGAACCGACGGCAAGCATAGGCCTGCCGGCAACCTCCAAAATGAGTGGCGACATCTCTGTGACATCGTGCGTTTGGCGTTCAAAGAACGAGCCTGATTTCATTGCGTAGCTGTAGCAGAGCGGTGCGCCCCACCAGGAGACCTTCGAAGCCCACCAGGAACCGAGCGAAGTTGTGAAAGATAAGAAATCGTCGCCTGAAGCCATTGAGAAGTGATTAGTGTTGCTGTGAGGGACGCAATTGACCGGTCCGAGGAAGTAGGTCGAAAGCAAGTCCTTCCACAGCGCCTCGTTGGATGCATTCAGCAATCGGATTACGCGTTCAGCCATTGCAATGGCCTCTGACGAAATATCGATGTCGACTGAAGGGTGCCCAACTTTGGGAACGAGGGTGTCGACTGCGAAAGGTATCCGATCAAGGAGGAGGATAGAGGACAAGACGTAGGCCTCCATGGCGCGCGGGAAATCGCTCAGCACGCCGCTTCGACGCAGTTCGACGGCCACCGCTGCGCCGACCAAGGTCCACGTCCCCCACGTCTCAATTGCTGCGGTCGTAAGGAGGCGCTGATGCTGCCCACCGAGGTTGAGATCGAGGGCGCGCAGAGCCGGCTGGCGGACGGGATTGTCAAGAGTTTCTTCTGGACACCACTGGCCCGGGTCTGCGCCCCGTAGCTTGCGCCAGAAATCACACTCGCTTTCGGAATTGGCCAGGACCTGAAGAAGCTTTGCGAGCTCCGGATTTCGAACGTGTTTGCGAGGCGCACCAGTTTCATCCAGATAAATTGCTTTAAGCTGTTCACTCAAAGCAGCGGAGTGTTCGCTTTGGAGAGCAATTTTCAAGTCCGCGCTGGGCGCAAAACCCTCTTGGGCGAGCGCAACGGCGGGCGCAAGCAGAGTACTGGCTGGAAGCCGCAAGCAGCCGCTACGCCGAAAATAAAACCAAGCCGCTATGTTACCCGGGACGGGCACAGTCGATCCCGGTACGCGTCGGATCGCTGTCGCGGCATTTAGACAACCGACCTCGCCAGCCACGGAAAAGACCCCCTGCATGCGGCCGAAAGGGCCGCAGTTGGCAGGATCTGTGACCCAAGCGCAAGCGAGGGCGGTGAGATACATGTCGAAGACGCTGCCGCCCTGTTTCCTGATAGCATTTGCCGCGGCGGTCGCCGACGGCACGGGCGTTGCAATCCCGAAGCCCATGCTGCTGTGGACATGAATTGGCGCTTCAGAGCCCATATAATTCTCCTGTGTCTAAGGATTCCCACGTGGCAGTCCTGGCAATGCGCCAAGGCACCAAGGCAGATTAAACCCGACGATTGGCCCTGATCGGCGGGTAACTATGGTTTTCTTGTTTCCCTCACTTATCCTCAATTCTTGGCCCCGTGGATGACACGGCGGACGGCGCCTGTGCCCGAATTATGGAGGGGTCGATAAAGCCGTTCCGACGCGCATGTCTGCCTTCCCAAATGTGCCGCTAGAATTCGTCGTCCCCATTCTTCTTTTGTGTTGATTCAATCGTTGCACAATGCAAAATATGATTCAGACGTTGCACAATGTTAGATGTGAGTCAACTGTTCCTTAGTCGCCGGAGAGATGCCACAGACCCGGATGCCGCAATGCGGCTCGCCGCGAGGTGTATTTCCGCCGACTAACGCGTGGGTGCTGTTGCGGCGCAGGCCGCTGTCGCCCGGGATCTCAGGCTCGGCGAAAATCTTGCCGAATGCCTCGCCGCATTGAACGGTGACGGTGGGCATAAATTTGCCGTCATTGGCCGCGGCATCCATACGCTCCAGCGTCTGGCGCGCTGGTCAGCTTGAGGTAGAAAATTCCACCTTAGCGCAGTGGCTGCACTTGCAAGCGCACGCGTTGAATTCTCACGGGTTCGGCGAATAGGCACTATGAATTAAATGTTGCATTTGCCAGGAAATGATCTAAATGTCTCTCTGAGAGGATACCGGTGCTCACCTGTCGTCGTGGAGATTCGCATGAGCCTTCGTCACCACACCTTCAAATCAATGTTTGCCTTTGATCTCGGTGGCGCTGCGACCACCCGACACAAGCTTGGCCATGTGGAATCGACGTACCTGCCCGTGCGCGACGGCACCAGAGTCGCATTGGATGTCGTCCGCCCGATGGGGGACAGCGCCGAAACCAAGCGCAACACTATTCTGGTGATGACCCGCTACTGGCGGGGCGTTAAAGGAGAACTGTCCAATAGGTGGGCGGACCTGTTTGTGCCGCATGGCTATAGTGTCGTTGTCGGAGATGTTCGTGGCACAGGCGCATCGTTCGGTGTGTGGCCCCATCCACGTACACGCTCTGAAACCCTGGATTTCAGCGAAGTGCTAGATTGGATCGTGGCGCAGCCCTGGTCCACGGGCCAGGTGGTCGGCTGTGGTGTGTCCTACACCGCCAATACGTCGGACTGGATGGCGGAGCGAAATCATCCGGCCCTGAAGGGCATCATCCCGCGGTATGCCGACTACGATCCCTATGAAGATGAATTCTTCCCCGGCGGTGTCCCAAACGCGTCTTTCGGGCAAGGATGGAGCGACGCCAACAAAGCTCTCGACCATAACGTACGGAGCGTGGATTCCACGTACGTCACCATGGGCTTCGTCTACGATGCCGAGCGCGCACCGGGCGTGCGTCCGGTCGGCCTGGACGGCGAGGCGGACCTTAACGCGGCCGTCCGTCAACACGAAACAGTGCCATCCCTGTGGGAGGGTTTCAAGCACATGACATTCAAGGACGATCGTCCCGAAAGTTGGGCGGGAGACTCCATGCTCGACTGGAGTATTATGGAGGTAGCCGACCGAGTCTCTCGTTCGGGCACGCCGATCCAAAACTGGGCGAGCTGGTTCGACGGCGGTACGGCGCAGGGGGCCATTCGCCGGTTCATGCAACAGTCCAATCCAATGAACGTGATCATCGGCCCTTGGAGCCATGGTTCGGCCATGGCCCGGGACCCTCTACGGGAAGTGGGTGCGGCGACGGCGCAGCCGACGCTGGAGGCAATTGACGTTCATTTCGCGGAATTATGCTTCAACGGCGAGGCTGCCCGCGAGCATGGGAAGCTCCTCCACTACTACACCCTCGGCGAGGGCGCTTGGAAATCGACACGCTCCTGGCCGCCCCCCGCAGCCCGTCATCGCTGGTATTTGGGGAGTGGGTCCCGCCTGAGCTCATCACCCGACGAGATCGGGTTCGACCCGCTTCAGGTCGACCCTGAGGCGGGGGATCCAACCCCAACGCGGTGGGATTTCGCACCGACCGTGAATCTTGCGCGAGATCATCGAGGGTTGGATGCCGCTAGCCTCGCCTACACCAGCGAGCCGCTCACACGCGACCTCGAGATCACCGGCCATCCTGTTGTCCACCTGAACATTATCTCGACTCGCGAGGACGGGAGCTTTTTTGTCTACCTGGAAGCCGTAAGGCCGGACGGGGTGTCTTGTTATCTCACGGAAGGCCAGCTGCGCGCCCTGCACCGGAAGGTGTGGACCGAGTCACCATTCAGCGAGCTTGGGCCGCAGCATAGCTACCTAAAGCGCGACGCCGAACCGCTCACGCCGGGCAAGGCCACGGTCCTGGCGTTCACCTTGCACCCGATCTCCGCACGTCTCCCGGCAGGTTACCGCCTGAGGGTGGTTCTCTCCGGCAGCGACCACCCCACATTCACCAATGTGCCCACGGACGGGCCGCCGCCCTTCCTCAAATTTCATCGCGGTACGACCGGCTGCTATATCGACCTGCCGATCATCGGCTCGTGAGCATAGGAGATAATCGGTTTGGTACCTATGCTTCCGCGGTTTGGAAATGCTGCGCTTCGAGTTGATGATAGAATGCGGTCCGAGTGATCAGCCAAAAGCATCAGTAACGAAGCGCAGCACAAACCATTATGCCGGTCGCGATCGTTCGATGAATTAGACGTCCGTTTGTATTATCGACGAGAACGGAAGAGGCTGCCGTGGGTGCAGGGTGGTCAGTCATCCGGACGATCGGACCATTGCCGACTGCGGCGTCATGGCCCGCTGCCGCTTCATCCTCCACAAGCCAATGAACAGCCGCATCTTCAGAATCTTGATCGACACTCACCACCGACAATTTGCGACAGGCCCGCGAGAATTACATCCCAGCAGTCCGTCGGCATCTCTTCTCGCTTGCCGCCGCCCTGCGTACGAATTCTGATCAGATAGTTCCCTGCACACATGCAAGGAAACCCATGCCGAGGAGAGCGCTCAACGCCCCGCGGAAAAGTTCGACTGCGACCAAAGACCAATGACCTTAAGCGGCTTGATCACGCCACGGCGCCACCGATCCGCCTGGGACCGTGCCAAGAGGCTCGTCCGGGTTAATTGCCGAGAGCTGGCTGGCTAAAGCGTTTAATTCGGCCTCGCATTATCGGTCGCTCCCTTTGTGGGACAAATGTAGCATCATTTGCGAACAGAAACATGTGTTGCAATTCGCGGCAAACTCTGCAAATAATCGCGAGAGGATGCCAAAGTCAGGTTGTCCTAAGATAGCCGAGATCAAAATGACCAAAATTCTCCACCGTTCGATCGGTGCAAAATTACCCTGCGCCGTAGCCGGAGACGGTATCTACATCACGGACAGCGAAGGCCGCAGATACATCGACGGATCGGGTGGGGCAGCTGTCAGTTGTCTTGGCCACAATCACCCAGAAGTGCTGGATGCGATGAGGGCGCAGATGGGACGTATCAGTTATGCTCATACATCGTTCTTCACGACCGATGTTGCTGAGCAGCTTGCCGAGCAACTCATCAAGCTAGCACCGGCTGGCCTCGATTACGTCTACTTGGTTTCGGGCGGCTCTGAAGCCGTCGAAGCGGCCCTCAAAATGGCCCGTCAGTATTTCGTGGAAATAGGTGAACCTCAACGGCGCCATATCATCGCACGCCGACAGAGTTATCACGGAAACACAATTGGTGCGCTAGCGACTGGAGGTAACGAATGGCGTCGCGCGCAGTTCAAGCCAATACTGCCTGAAACCCATCATGTTTCGCCTTGCTATGCTTATCGTGGCATGCAACTGGACGAAACACCAGAGTCTTACGCTGAGCGGCTCGCCAACGAACTTGAGGCGAAGGTTCTCGAACTGGGGGCTGATACGGTCATGGCGTTCGTTGCTGAGCCGTTGGTCGGCGCCACGCTCGGAGCTGTACCGCCCGTGGCAGATTACTTCAAGCGAGTGCGTCATGTTTGTAACAAATACGGACTTTTGCTTATACTCGACGAGGTGATGTGCGGAATGGGCCGCACTGGAACGATATTCGCAACGGACCAGGAAGGAATCGTTCCCGATCTGCTGACGCTCGCGAAGGGGTTGGGTGGCGGTTTTCAGCCAATCGGGGCAGTTCTCCTTTCTGAAAAAATCTACCGAGCCTTTGCCGAAGGTTCAGGTCTTTTCCAGCACGGTCACACCTACATTGGTCATCCAATTGCTGCGGCGGCTGCCAGCAAGGTGGTCGAAATTCTCACGCGCCCCGAGATGATGGACAACGTCATCGAGATGGGCGATCGCCTCCGGGCCGGACTTGATGCGGCACTTGGGCAATCCGCGTACATCGGCGATGTTCGGGGTCGCGGCCTGTTTCGCGGGGTGGAAATTGTGGTGAACAAAGACACCAAACAGCCTTTCGATCCAGCTCTAAAAATTCACTCCAAGATCAAGAAGGAAGCCATGCAACGTGGGCTGTTATGCTATCCGATGGGAGGCACCATCGATGGCGTGCACGGTGACCACGTCTTGCTAGCTCCTCCTTACATCATTCAGCCCGAACAGATCGACATGATTGTCGAACGGCTCGCGGCGGCTATTAAGGCCGCTGTCGTCAGCTGAGGGGTGTAGGAATGACTTTAGCATCGAATCCGACCCCTCCATGCCCGCCCATAAAGGACGAGCACTGGCCCGCGGAGATTGCGGATCTCAGGACCGGCTTCGCCGGTGCGCTAAACGTCTATCGTACCATGGCGCACCATCCGTCACTGCTAAGGGCATGGGTTCCTTTACGCCAGCATGTTGTCAATTGCAGCGCTCTAGGCGCCGTCCGGTCGGAACTCGTAATCCTGCGGGCGGCCCATCGAATGGGTTCCGCCTATGAATGGACCCATCATGTGAGCCGAGCCCGTGGCCTCGGAATTTCCGAGGCGCGAATTCAGGCCATGAGAACCCTGCCGGATGGGGAAGATGCGCTAATCGTGCGAGCAGTGGATGAGCTTTTCGACGAGAAATGCCTCAGTCTTGAGATCGAAAGCGCCCTATCCTCCGAAATGGGGACGCAGGCAATCTTCGATCTGATGGCAACAGTTGGGTTCTACTCAGTGCTGGGCTTTATCCTAAAGACCTATGACACTCCTATCGACGAAGCGGTCGCGCAAGAATTGTCAGCGCGGCCAATCTAGCTTAACTGTCTCGCGTAGATTGATGCTCCGCGGTGGCCAGCAGGTGTCCCCGGCAAAGCTGGGCTTCAAAGATGTGAGCCGGTGAAAGCCGTTGAGTGGCGACGTACGATCCGCCTGCCAAGCACCGTTCAATGTACGGCCGAACTGCCCGCGGTACTCTTGTTCCGAGTTGCTGTTTCATTGCAGATGGCTTCCTTGTCTCGGCACACCGCCTTAAAGTAGCCGAGCGCCCAAAAGAGCTCTCCGGTAACAACTTCCTTCTTCTCGCCCTAAAGATGGATGGCGCCCCCCGAGCCGCCGATCACCTGGAGATTCTGTCGGGCTGCCACCATCGCCCCGAAGTGAGCGCACACAGACGTCACTTCCTGCCGAACAGGTTTACCACTGTAGGCGCCGCACTAAAAAAACTATCGTTTTTTTTGCGCAACCCAGTAGACCTGATTTTCACGGCGAAGATCTTCGTAAGACTTGATCCGCGCTTTGGCCGTTTCACCTCCCCGAGCAACGAGCAAAGAAATGAGAATGTCGAGCACCGCTGTTGCGCCAGCGTAGCAGCCGAAATGGTGGGTCGACAAAACAGAAACTATGATTGTCTCGTCGGCTTTGAAATCTGGGGACACCAGTTCGCTGTCAGAAAGCAGAATTAATTTCATGCCCTTGCGTCTCGCAAATTTGCAAGCGTCGATTGTTTCTCGAGAGTAGGGGTTAAAGGTGATCGCCATCATAACATCGCCTGGACTGGCGGAATGTAATTCATCGATCGCGCTATTCATATGACGCGGCACCAATTGCAAAGTCGGCAAAGCCATGCGGCCAACGTAGTGGAAGTAGTAGGCCATGGCGTAGCTCGCTCTGACGGCAGTCAGGTAGACCACCCTCGCATCCAGAAGCATTGTGACCACTCGTTGCAATTGGTCGGGTGCCTGAAGTTCGAGAGACCGCTGAACAATTGCCAGGACGTTTGTCGAGGCGTTGGCTTGAACCTGTCCCAGTTCCCCGCCATCCCTCAAACGTTTAATCCACTCAGGATGATCGAGCACGGCGGAGGCTGAGACTAGCGCGTGCCTAAATGGCTCGCGCAACTCGTCATAGCCCTCGAACCCGAGCCGTTGAGCCAATCGCACGAGTGTATACGTGCTGACGCCAACTTTTCGTGCGGTTTCCCGAATCGGATCGAGACCAAAATCCGACGGATGATCGACGATGTACTTCGCAACAGTTCGTAACCTACCTGGGAAGCTCCCAAGCCTCTCCTTGAGATCGGCTATGACACGGTTTTTTTGGGTCGGGTCCAAATCCCCATCCAACGTCAAAACATTTGTTATTTTTTGGGCATGTTTACCAAATCCGTTTTTTTGTGCAAGGTCATGCCACCGAAATTGTGCGCTCACGCTCAACTGCATTCAGCATCAGGATAAGACATTGGCCAATCCGCTGCCTTCTCACGCTTCTGTCATCGTCATTGGTGGTGGGATCATGGGCTGCTCAACTCTGTATCACCTTGCAAAGATGGGCGTTACAGACGCAGTCCTGCTCGAGCGCAACGCGTTGACATCTGGCACGACGTGGCATTCTGCAGCACAAGTCAGGGCTTTGCGGCATTCTCGGAATTTGACACGAATGATTCAATATTCGGTCGAACTCTATTCGCAGCTGGAGAAGGAGACGGGCCAGTCCGTAGGTTGGATACAGAAAGGATCTTTGTCTATCGCGACAAGCCCCGACCGACTAACCCATATTCGTCGGCAAGAAGCACTGGCACATGCTTATGGAATCAATGCGCGGTCAATCTCTGCTGAGGAGGCGAAGGAGCGGTGGCCGCTCATGAATGCTAACGATGTTCTTGGTGCCGTTTGGTCGCCTGAAGATGGGCGCGTGTCTCCGTCGGATGTATGTGCCGCTTTGGCGAAGGCAGCAAAACGTCTTGGTGCCAAGCTCTTCGAACGTACCGGCGTCAACGGTATTTTGACGGAAAATGGTCGCGTGCGTGGTGTCGAAACCGCCCAAGGTACGATCATGTGTGACGCGATCGCCCTTTGTACTGGTCTCTGGTCCCGTGAAGTGGCGGCTATGGCAGGCGCCGAGGTGCCCGCTCTTGCTTGCGAACATTTCTACTTACTGACCAAGCCAATCGACGGGATTGTAGGAAACACGCCGACACTCTCCGATCACGACAGTCACCTGTACATCCGTGATGATTCGGGTGGGCTATTGGTCGGATGCTTCGAGCCCAGGGGCAAGCCAATTGCGCCGGGCGTACTGAATGAAAGCTTTGAATTCGGACTCTTGCCTGAGGACTGGGATCACTTCGAGCCGATGATGATGAATGCTCTGCACCGCTTACCTGCGCTAGAAAGCGCAGAGGTAAAGATGCTGTTGAATGGACCGGAGAGTTTCACTCCAGACGGCACTTTTATGCTCGGCGAAACGGCGGAGACCCGAGGGCTCTTTCTTGGATGCGGCATGAACTCCGTGGGCATCGCTTCCGGCGGCGGCGCAGGAATGAACCTTGCTCACTGCATTGTGCATGGGCATACAGCATATGACCTAACCGAAGCCGACGCTAAGCGCTTCGCACCGGTTTTCAACAACATTGAACACTTGATGGCACGGGCGCCAGAAATCCTCGGAACGCATTATGACATTGCCTATCCTGGGAAGCAGTTGAAAACCGCTCGGGATCTGCGAACGCTCCCTCTAGACAGGGAATACCGCGAGTCCAAGGCGCACATGGGCCAATTCTTTGGCTGGGAGCGGCCCCTTTACTTTGGCAAGCGGGAAGAACCCGTTCTGCGTTTCGATCGACCGGACTGGTTTGAAAACGTCCGTGCAGAAGTCATGGCTGCACATGAGCGGGCTGCGGTTTTTGACGCTTCGCCATTCGGCAAAATTGACGTCCAGGGCCCAGATGCCGAGAGTTTCCTTTTGCACGTCTGTGCGGGTCACCTCGCTCGCGCTCCAGGGTCGGTGATCTATACGGCCATGCTTAACGAGCGCGGTACCTTTGAGTCAGACCTTACCGCCCAGCGCCTCGCTGAGGATCATTATCGATTAGTCGTCGGCACAACCGCAATCAAACGCGATCTCGCATGGCTTCACCGGCACTCTCATGGCTATGATGTCACATTGACAGATGTCACCGAGGCCTATGCGGTGCTTGGACTGATGGGACCGGACTCGGCCAGGATTGTCAGCGAATGCGGTGCCCAAGCACTCAACGAAGTCGCTTATTTTAAGCATGGTACTGCGCAACTAATTGGAAAGCCCGTGCGAGGCGCGCGCATCTCTTATGTAGGAGAGGCGGGATGGGAAATGACGTGCCGACGAGAAGATGCGCCCGAAATCTATGCGGCGTTGGTGGCGGCAGGTGCTCGACCAGCCGGAATGTTTGCCCAAACGTCGATGCGTATCGAGAAGGGTTTTTGTGCGATGGGTCACGAACTGGATGGCGACGTCAGCCCGATCGCTGCTGGTCTCGACTTCGCGGTCAGAAAAAGCGGTGGGTTTATCGGAGCAGAAGCATTGGAAGCTGGGCGCACGCGTCGAGACCTTTCGCACATCATCTCCCTTTCGCTTGATGACGAAACTGCTGTTCCTTTGGGGCATGAGCCGATCTACTTCAATGGCCGTATTGTAGGGCAAACCTCCTCTTGCGCTTTCGGTTTCCGCGTTGGCAAACCCGTAGGTCTTGGACACACTCGTGAGCAGCTAGGGAATGGCGAACGCGTTCAAATTGATATAGCCCGGCAAATGCACGATGCCACAGTTACGATCGGCCCGCTCTTCGATCCTCAGAGCTTGCGGATGAAACACTGACGGCTGCAAAGCCATGCCCATGAGCGAAACGGCAAATTGGGGGCACGAACCACAGCAAAACTTGGCTGCAACATTCGACCCCAGCTGCTCCTCATCCAAAGGAAAAACTTTCCATGAAAGTTCTGGTTCCCGTTAAACGGGTGGTTGACTACAACGTGAAGATCCGGGTTAAACCGGATGGAACTGGCGTTGAGCTCGCCAACGTCAAGATGTCGATGAACCCTTTCGACGAAATCTCGGTCGAAGAGGCGCTGCGCCTGAAGGAGGCCGGCAAGGCCGAAGAAGTGGTGGTCGTGTCGATCGGACCTGCCAAGGCCGAGGAGACCCTGCGGACCGCGCTCGCCATGGGGGCCGACCGGGCGATCCTAGTCGAGACCGACGATGCCGTCGAGCCACTGGCGGTTGCCAAGATCCTCAAGGGCGTGGCGCAAGCCGAACAGCCGGGTCTCATCATCGTCGGCAAGCAGGCGATCGACGACGACTCGAACCAGACTGGCCAGATGCTGGCGGCATTGCTGGGAACAGCGCAGGCGACCTTTGCCTCTAAGATCGAAATCGGCGACGGCAAGGCGCAGGTGACCCGCGAGGTTGACGGCGGCCTGCAGACGATCGACGTCAAGCTGCCGGCCGTGGTGACGACCGATCTTCGCCTCAACCAGCCGCGCTATGCCTCGCTGCCCAACATCATGAAGGCGAAGAAGAAGCCGCTTGACAAGAAGAACCCGGCCGATTTCGTCGTTTCGACCGAGCCGCGGCTGAAGGTCCTGATGACGGAAGAGCCATCCGGCCGCAAGGCGGGCGTCAAGGTGGGCTCGGTCGCCGAGCTCGTCGGAAAGCTCAAGACCGAAGCCGGCATCCCTGTAACCCAGTCCGAATGAGGAGTTAGACATCATGGCCATTCTTCTTCTGGCTGATCATGACAATGCCCACCTCTCCGACCAGACTGCCAAGGCGCTGACGGCAGCAACCAAGATCGGCGGCGACGTTCATGTGCTGGTCGCCGGCGCTGGCGTCAAGGCTGCAGCACAGCAAGCAGCAAAACTGGCCGGCGTCTCGAAGGTGCTGGTTGCCGAGGATTCAAGCCTTGCCAACAATCTGGCAGAACCGCTGGCGGCACTGATCGTTTCGCTGGCCGGTTCCTACGACACCATTATCGGAGCTGCCACCTCGGTCGGCAAGAACGTCATGCCGCGTGTGGCCGCGCTTCTCGATGTCGCCCAGGTTTCGGAAATCATCGAGGTGGTTTCACCAGACACCTTCAAGCGGCCGATCTATGCCGGCAATGCCATCCAGACAGTACAGGCGACCGACGCCAAGAAGGTCATCACCGTACGCACCGCCTCTTTTTCCCAAGCCTCCCAAGGCCCACTTGCTGCCGTCGAATTGATCTCGACGGCAGCTCTTTCTTCTAACCTTTCCGTTTTTGTTTCCGACGCGCTGTCGGCTTCCGACCGTCCGGAATTGACCTCGGCTAAGATCATCATCTCGGGCGGGCGTGCACTCGGTTCGGCGGAGAAGTTCAAGGAAGTCATCCTGCCGGTTGCCGACAAACTCGGCGCTGCCGTTGGCGCAAGCCGTGCGGCCGTCGATGCCGGTTATGCGCCGAACGACTGGCAGGTCGGTCAGACGGGCAAGGTGGTCGCCCCGCAGCTCTATATCGCCTGCGGTATCTCGGGTGCGATCCAGCACCTCGCCGGGATGAAGGATAGCAAGCTTATCGTCGCCATCAACAAGGACGAAGAGGCGCCGATCTTCCAGGTCGCCGACTATGGCCTTGTCGCCGATCTCTTCGAGGCACTACCGGAACTTGAAAAGGCGCTGTGACCGCACAGCGGTAATCCGTGGATTTGTTATGACAACATATGTTCTTACAGTGACGTGCAAGTCGACGCGCGGGATTGTGGCGGCGGTATCGAACTATCTCGCCGAACAGGGCTGCAACATCGTCGATTCCAGCCAGTTCGACGATCTCGATACCGGCATGTTCTTCATGCGTATCTCTTTCATGTCCGAAGAGCGCGTGGTCGAGGCGGCACTTGTGGAGGGCTTCAAGCCGGTCGCCGGCAAATTTGCGATGGTTGTCGAGATCCACGACAGCAAGAAGCGCATGAAGGTGCTTTTGATGGTCTCGCGCTTCGGCCATTGTCTCAACGACCTGCTCTACCGCTGGAAGATCGGCGCACTGCCGATCGATATCGTCGGCGTCGTCTCCAACCATTTCGAATACCAGAAGGTCGTGGTGAACCACGACATTCCCTTCCACCACATCAAGGTGAGCAAGGAGAACAAGCTGCAGGCTGAAGCCCAGATCCTCGACCTCGTCGAGCAGACCGGCACCGAATTGGTCGTGCTTGCCCGCTACATGCAGGTTCTTTCCGATGCCATGTGCAAGAAGATGTCGGGCCGCATCATCAACATCCACCACTCGTTCCTACCCTCGTTCAAGGGCGCCAACCCGTACAAGCAGGCCTATGAGCGCGGCGTGAAGCTGATCGGGGCGACGGCGCACTACGTCACCGCCGACCTCGACGAAGGTCCGATCATCGAGCAGGAGACCGCCCGCATCACGCATGCACAGTCGGCCGAAGACTATGTCTCGATCGGCCGCGATGTTGAGAGCCAGGTGCTGGCGCGGGCCATCCACGCCCATATCCACTGCCGCACCTTCCTCAACGGCAACCGTACCATCGTCTTCCCGGCAAGCCCCGGGAGCTACGCCTCGGAGAGAATGGGGTGAGACAGCGATCCTTGATCGAGCGGATATCGACCCGCCGTCCGTACTGCTGTGAAAAGCATAGTCGTCTCCTCTTGTAAGAGACGAACGCAAGAAACCGGCAGGGCGCACGGTCATGTCGCTGATAACTGGACAAGCCACTCACCTGGCACGTTAAACGCAAATGTACCAAGTCAGACTTGCCACGGTGCGATCGAAGCAGAGCTATCGGCAAAAAGATCACGGGAGATGCGTGTTGTGTTGGACCGTCACCAGACCTGAACCATGAGGAGACGATGAATAAGATTTACGAAAACGCGAATGCGGCGCTTGAGGGCGTATTATTCGACGGCATGTTCATCGCCGCGGGAGGCTTTGGCTTGTGCGGCATACCGCAGCTGTTGATTGAAGCGATTCGTGCGGCCGGCACCCGGGACCTGACTATCGCATCGAACAATTGTGGAGTTGATGACTTCGGCCTTGGCGTGCTCCTACAGACGAGACAGATCAGAAAGATGATTTCGTCTTACGTCGGCGAGAATGCAGAATTTACGCGGCAGTATCTCAGCGGGGAATTGGAGCTTGAATTCAATCCGCAGGGCACGCTCGCCGAGCGCATGCGGGCAGGGGGCGCGGGGATCGCCGGTTTCTACACCAAAACCGGCGTAGGCACTGTTATTGCAAGTGGCAAAGAACTGAAGGTCTTTGACGACCAAGTATATGTGCTCGAGACCGGCATCGTGGCGGATCTTTCCATCGTGAAGGCCTGGAAGGCGGACACATCGGGCAATCTCGTCTTCCGCAAGACTGCCCGCAACTTCAATCCGCCGGCCGCCACCTGCGGCAAGATCTGCGTGGCAGAGGTCGAGGAAATCCTGCCTGCCGGCAGCCTCGATCCCGATCAAATCCATCTGCCGGGGATCTATGTGCACCGGCTCATTCAGGGTCAGCACGAAAAACGCATCGAACAGCGCACGACGCGCGCGGCGGCTTGAGGGCAGGGGGAGACAAGATGGCCTGGGACAGGAACCAGATGGCAGCACGGGCTGCCCGCGAACTTCAAGACGGCACCTACGTCAATCTCGGCATCGGTATTCCAACACTGGTGGCCAATTACATTCCCGATGGTTTGCACGTGACGCTGCAGTCGGAAAACGGCCTGCTCGGCATTGGCCCGTTTCCGACCGAAGACAAGATTGACGCCGACCTGATCAACGCCGGCAAGCAGACGGTGACGGCGCTGCCGCACTCGGCCTTCTTCGATTCTGCTCAAAGCTTTGCGATGATCCGCGGCGGCAAAATCGCTATGGCAATCCTTGGCGCGATGGAAGTCGCCGAGAACGGTGACCTCGCCAACTGGATGATCCCCGGCAAGCTGGTCAAGGGTATGGGTGGGGCAATGGACCTGGTCGCCGGCGTCAAACGCCTCGTCATCGTCATGGACCACACCAACAAGGCAGGCGAGTCGAAAGTGCTGAAGGCCTGCACGCTGCCGCTGACCGGAAAGGGAGTCGTCAACCGGATCATCACAAACCTTGGTGTTCTCGACGTCGTCGACGGGGGGCTCAAGCTTGTGGAACTTGCCGATGGCGTGACTGACAGCGTGCTGCGCTCAGCAACCGAAGCCACGATCGTCAACTGACCCGGCCCATTTTTTGAGTCGAGGTAGAAACCTTGTCGGATCCAACCATCAACGGAGCAGCCGTCATGAGTACATCATCCATCGTCGTCGCCAGCGCCGCGCGCACGGCCGTCGGCTCCTTCAACGGCGCGTTTGCCGCAACGCCGGCGCATGAGCTCGGCGCCGCCGTCATCAAGGAACTTTTGTCGCGAGCAGGTGTCGAAGCCGCAGAGGTCGACGAGGTCATCCTCGGCCAGGTACTGACCGCGGCCCAGGGACAGAACCCGGCCCGCCAGGCCTCGATCAATGCCGGCCTGCCCAAGGAGACCACCGCCTGGGGCCTCAATCAGGTTTGCGGCTCGGGCCTGCGCGCCATTGCGCTCGGCATGCAGCAGATCGCCGCCGGCGACGCCAAGGTGATCATCGCCGGCGGCCAGGAATCGATGTCGCTTTCGACGCATGCCCAGCACCTGCGCGCCGGCGTCAAGATGGGCGACTTCAAGCTGATCGACACCATGATCAAGGACGGACTGTGGGATGCCTTCAACGGTTATCACATGGGCAACACGGCCGAGAACGTCGCGCGTCAGTTCCAGATCACCCGCGAAGACCAGGACCAATTCGCGCTTGCCTCGCAGAACAAGGCCGAGGCCGCGCAGAAGGCCGGCAAGTTCAAGGACGAGATCGTCGCCGTCACCCTCAAGGGCAGGAAGGGCGATACCATCGTCGACCAGGACGAATACATCCGCCACGGCGCCACGCTCGACTCCATGACCAAGCTGAAGCCGGCTTTCGACAAGGATGGCACGGTGACCGCCGCCAACGCCTCCGGCATCAATGACGGCGCCGCCGGCGCGTTGCTGATGAGCGAAGCGGAAGCCGCAAGGCGCGGCATCACCCCGCTGGCGCGCATCGTCTCCTGGGCAACCGCCGGCGTCGATCCGCAGATCATGGGCACCGGACCTATTCCCGCCTCGCGCAAGGCCTTGGAAAAGGCCGGCTGGTCGGTCGGCGATCTCGACCTGATCGAGGCCAACGAAGCCTTTGCAGCGCAAGCCTGCGCCGTCAACAAGGACATGGGCTGGGATCCTTCGATCGTCAACGTCAATGGCGGCGCCATCGCCATCGGCCATCCGATCGGCGCGTCCGGCGCCCGCGTCTTCAACACGCTGGTCTTCGAGATGCGCCGCGGAAGTGCGAAGAAAGGTCTTGCCACCCTATGCATCGGCGGCGGCATGGGCGTCGCCATGTGCGTGGAGGCGATGTGAGGGATGCCTACGGCCGCGTTCCGCCTATACGATGTCTCGCCAGGCTGTACTTGGGCGGCGCGGATGCTCAGATTGTGCGTGACCAAGCCTTGGTCGGATGCTGTTCTTTGCCAACTCAAGGAAACGCTATTCGCCTCCAACGTTCATTTGCAGCATCCGTCGCTCAATCAGATGCGGGTCGGGGCGTGCCGCGCACCTGACCAACACAATTCGGCAACAGTGAAGCATGTATGCGCTGTTAAATGCCGTCGACAAAGTTTATGTCGAAACTACTATCTATAAATGTGCAAACGTTCAATTTGTCCAAGTAAAAGGCTAAATGTAGTTGCATAAAAGCAACATCTAATTTATATATGTCTGAAAGAGCAACTTTGCACTTGCACAAATGCGCGCCACGGATAGCGTCGCGCTGAGCACTGCGATGTGGGTCCGTTTCGGTCGTCGGGGAAAAGATGGTCGTCAATCGACGTTTTTCCCGTTTGTGTTGAGAGGCACCAGGTTGAGGCCGCGAGACGGCTGCTAGTTCGCTTGCGAAAAGCAGCACATCGCCGTCCCTCCAAATCCATGTCTTCTTGCGCATCCCGGGTGGTCGAACGATCTGTTCAACTACTGCGAGGGGCTGGCGCAGAAAGGCCATTGGGTGGACCTTTGGGAACCGAGCCATTTGGAGGCGCGGCTCAGAGCTCGACCATACATCGCCGAAAGATTCGCTGATCTAGTTCGACGAGCAGAATGAGCTTTGCAGGCCGTCAGCCGGGACACTCGTGGATAGTCGGCGTGTACCAGCGATGCCTGACACCCCCTTTGGTCAGGCTGCTCCTAGGTCAACTGCTCACTTATGACAGATGACACAACCTGCCGCGGCCTCGTCGATTCCGTAGACGTCGTCGATCGTAGGCACAACATTGCCGGCGAGCGGGTTCACACGGCGCCGGGCTATAAGTCTGGCCCGGCGTTGTTCGAACTCGCGCTCTATCTCGTCCACCCGTGCCGGGGCGCTGAGCTCGTCTAGCCCCTCTCCCTGGCTCCAGGTGAAGGGTGAGCCGTGATCGCGGGCGGTCTTCTCATATCCCTTGGCCTCGTCAAACGCTTCCGGGTGCTCCCGCATCAAGCGCACCCACTCGATCTTTTGCTGGAAAAAGCAGAATGTGCAGCCCGAACGGGTCCGCCACCGATAGTACTCGGGTTCACCCAAGCCTGCGCTCTCGAGCGTTTCAATCACGCCGGCGCGACTGATGCCGTCCTCTCGCAGAGGGAAGTGCACCTGCATGTTGCCATGGGTCGCCTGATAGCCTTCGCGACTGGGTTCATCGGCCCGAATTGCCACGTAGGAATGCACGACAACCCCGGCATCTAGGTCCCCACGCAGCCAGTGCTCGAGCGGACGGAGCTTTAGCTGCCGTGTGCACCATCGGGTTTTCGGTGAGGGCAGGAAGTGATTGTATTCTTTGAGCCAGAAGTCGAAATCCCGATCTGGATTGAGCCGTGTAATGGGCTTGCCTAAGAACCCCTCGAGTTTGTCGAGGAATGAGTAGACCTCGGCCAGCTCCTTTCCGGTGTCGGTGAAGAAGTATTCGAGATCGAGCTCTGGCCGGGTCTGCCGCATATGGACGGCAAGGGCCGCGCTATCGCGACCCCCCGATATCCCAAGGATATGACGCTCACGCACCGCAGTCGTCATGCTGGTTCCAATCCCTTGCCTTCGGAAAGGCGTTCTACGATGCGCGCGAGAGCGGCAAGCTCCACGGCCGGCCTCATGCCCCTTTGGCGAAGCTGCGCCATCAGGTCGTCTGCCGCCATGTCTGCAGCCGCAAGCTCCTGCTCTGACACCTGGAAAGCGTGAAAGAGAGGCTTTTCCTTCGGGTCCAACCCGACCATGACCGAAATAGCCTGGGAGGTTGGCGAGCGGTCGCGAACAGCGGCAAATGTCTCTGCCTCGCGAAAGCGCAGGCAGAGTTTGGCCATTTCGAACATGGCCTGTTCTTGCTCGCGGTCGGACCAGTTACGCGGCGGCTTATGAACGAGCAGACTGGCCAATCCTTCAATGTCGCCGCCATTTCCCTCGAAAGCGCCGGCACGCATGATGAAGGCATCGACGCGCAACTCGGCCGACACGCCCGAGGCGGTAGAAGACCGTGGCCCTATTCCCTCAAATGTCTTCGGGTCGACCCCAAGATGCTCGGCCAGGCTCGTGCGGAGTGTCTCCAGCATTTTTGGATAGGCGTGTTCGGCCTTGTTCAGGGCGGCCACCACGGTGACCCCCGGATCGGGCTCTCCCTCAAGGGCCGACGCGAGGTCCGAAAACAGCAGCGCTTCAGGGTCGCTGGCTTTCAACACAATGTCCCTAACCTTACGAACTTTTTCGGCCAGCGTCTGAGTGCGCTGCGCCCAAAGCGGAAGAGCATGAAAGCGCTGATAGAGCGCCGATGCGACCGGAAGGGCCTTCGCTTCAACGGGGCTTGCCCCGGTCGAAAGAAGTGCGGCGAGCTGCTGGACGAACGCGTCATCCCGCTTGGAGCGCGAAATTCGGCGGAACTCGATGGCTGCAGGGTCCTGCAGAATCCGGTCGGCTACGATATCGTCGATGGCGGGCTGGAAAACGCCGTCGACATAGACCGCGACCGCATTTCTGTGCGCCAGCAGATAGGACAATACCAGCACCGGCATAACGCCGCGCTTTATGCCATATGGTCGAGCGGCCCAGGTGTCGAAGAGTTCGGCCAGGTTGACCCGCTTCTCACCCAGCACCGTCCAGGCAGGCCTCAGTGTCTTGCCCGCCCCGCCATCGGCGGGATCGGCGAAGCGCCACACGCCCTTATCGTCCTGCCGATGCAGCCCCAACGGCCGAACAATCGTCAGATAGAGCCCGCGCTCGACCGGGAAGTTCTCGATCCCGAGGTCTGCAACATCCGACTTCGAAACCATGGCATGCATCAAGGTCCTCAGGCCTGCCATTGCAGCAGTCGAGGGCTTATCACGATAGAGCAGTTCCGATTGGATGACGGGTGCGCTGCTGAAAGCAGCCGTTGCCAGGGCCGACGCCAAGACGGTCAGTTCCCTACCATCGAGTTTCTTGCCGGCTGCATCCTTTGCGCTGTCACCGAATGCCCACCAGCGGGCCGAAGTGAAGGCCTTCAGCAAGTCGCTGCGAACGACTTCAGCGATCAACGATTTGCGGGCCGACAATTCTCGGCGGGCAATCCGATCACCCTCGAGCTGCGGATGCGTCTCTTCGATGCGATCCAAGGCATAGAGGTCGCTCGCATGATCCCTTAGCAGATAGACCTGCTCGCTGGCGGCCACGCCGGCCAAGACGCCCAGGTTTTCCAATTCGATGCTGAGCTGTTTGGCAGCGACCTTGACCGGCGCTTCAAAGCTTCGCGCATCGGGCAACAGCATAACAAGAAGACCAGCCGACCGCCGCTTCGTCTTGGCCAACGAGGCGGCGGTCCTTTTAGCCCACGCAGCGGGACTTTGTGGGCTCTCGTCGGCAAACTGAATGACGACATCGAATGTGCGCAATGCACCGGTCGCGAAGTAGTGGCTCTTCGCCGCGATCGGTCCCACGCCGAGCCGTGACGGCAAATCTGCCAGGACATCGGCGTCGAGTTTCAGCGCGACCTTGGAGATGGCCTCGTCGAGATCGAAATCGCTGCCGGCAAAAAGGGCATATCCACCAAGCCGCGGCTGCCGAATGAGGATCGCCCGGTTGACCAGTTCGTCTATGGCCGCCGTTACGTCGGCCTTTGTTGCTTCTGGTGCGCAAAGAGAGAGGATGTCGTCGGCAACAGCCAGTCCAGAGCCGTTCCTGAACAGCTCGATGACTGCTGCAGCCTTGGCAAGCTTGGCAACTAGCGGGCCGTACAGTGCAGCTTTCTCCACGGCCTCCATGGCCAGCGTCATCCGATTGCTTTCAGGACCAACGGAAAGGGCGCTGCCGAAATTGGCGACCAGGTAGTCCCAAAGCTGATCCGGTCCATACCAGGCGTTTCCGTCGACATCGTTCCGCGCCAAGTGGGCCTGAAATCCGTTCGGTTCCGAGGATGACAGAAAACCGAAAACGCTCCGCTCATTTTGTGCGAACCGCTGCCGAGATACCGGCCCCAGCAACAGCGCCGAGACCGGGTGCAATGGCCATGTTTGGGTGAGGATTTCCGTCAACGCCGCGACATCGACCGGCCGACGATGCGAAATCGCTGCCGCGGTGAGGCCAGCGATCGCTTTGGCGCTTGCCGGAGCTTGGTCGCCGCCAATGGCGCGAGCGATGAGCGCCGCGACCTCGTCGGCCTGCGCGACGAAGGGCACGTTCTGGTACCGACCCTGAACTTTTGCCCATTCGTTCCGACCAGTCCGGCTCAGCCGGTTGGCATACTGCTCAAACGACTGATGCAGGATGCCGACAACCACCAGCCGACCGTCAGAGCGTGCTGCTCGCTCGGCGAGATCCTGCAAAATATGCACGTCGCCGGCAGAACTCGTCGCATGCTCGAGGAACTTGCCGAGCTCGTCGATGACGATCAGCAATCCTCCCTTTTGACGAGCACGCACTTCCAATTGGTCGATAAGTGCTCGTTCGTCGCCCGCTGCATCCCGCGTCGCCTGAGCCCATTCAAATTGCTCTGCGGCCGCGTCCGCCAAGGCGCCCGCCAGGCTCGTGCGCCGGCCGGTCAGTGCAAGCACATCCCACGAGCGGCCTCGCCCAGGAAACGCGGAGGAAAACTGCTCCGCCAAATCTTGCCCAACTATCCCTTCGGCGAGAGCGCGCTGCTTCTTGTTGCCGGCGACCAGATTGGCAACAAGCAGCGCCGCACAAGATTTACCGCCGCCGTACGGGCCGGTCCAAGTGAACGCGAACTGCGACCCTTCGGCGATCCCCGCCAGCATGGCCACCAGCGACTTGCGGACGCTCGCCTGCAACACGTACCCGGTGAGCGGCGGCGTTCCGTTGAGATCGGTGTCGATCCGAGCGGACAGCGCGAACCGGCGTTCGACCTTTACGATGTCGGCGAGCTTGGTCATGCCGCTCTCCGCCCACGGTAACCGGCTTTGACGAGGTCGATCTCGTCGATTTCCTCGAGACGGCCAGCCAGAGCGACCTGACGGAGGCCCGCCGTATCGGTCCACACCATTTTCCCGCCGGTGGCGTCCCCGATGCTCATCAGGCGTGCGACCAGGCTATCCTCGTCCAGCTTGAAGACACGCCCGGGGGAGCCGGGGTCATACTGCACCTGCTCCACCGAGAGGGTGGGGGACAGCGAGTGATGACGCTCCCAGAACTGCTTCAGCACGAGCGCAAATATGCTGTCTTCCAGGGAGGGCTTCTGCCCGCGGACGAATTCGAGCTGCCCGGTCGAGCGCTGCTCGCGCAGCAGGCCGAGTTCGACGAGCAGCGGTTCTGCCGCGTCTTCCCCTGCGTCTGAGTGACGGGGCGCGTAGCTGCGCACGAACACTTCCACGTCGCGCTTGAGGGTCTCGGCGGTTGCTCTCGCGGTTGCGCGCGCTTCAACGATGGCCGCCATGGCTTTCACGAGATCGTCTCGGGTAAAGGCAATCTGATTGAGCAGGTTGAAGGCGTAATAGAACGTCGTTGCCGCGTGCGGCTCACTCACGAGGTGGGCATGCATCAACCACAGGGTGGATGGATGCTCGAGATAGGGGTCGAGCCCGGTGCCGTCCGCGAAGATCAGCCGCCCGAGGGGGGTGGCATGAAGATGGGTGGGTCCGTCGGCCAGGATCTTCGTTGCCAACGCCCAATGACGCATCGAGAGCGCCATATTCTTGCCGACGCCGAAGGTAGCGATTGCACTCTGTTCCTGAAATGTTCTACGATCGACTCCGTCCGGGCCGGATGCATGGTCGAACGCCTTCTTCAGCCAGAGAAGCCGGAGCGAGAAGGTCTCGTGGCCCGAAACGCGAATCGCGGTGGCCGGATCGTAAAGGTCGTTCAACATGGGAGCGGATGCTACTGGAGACCTCCGCCAGCAGCAATCCCTAGCGGCTCACTATTTCCGAAAGCACGACTGCCGCGTCCGTGGCTTCCGTTTCCGTATTGTAGCGGGAGAAGTACAGTCGGACAGTTTCCGAAGCCTCCTGATGAGTAAATCCCATCCCAAGAAGGACGTGCGATGCAGTGATCTGCCCGCTCGTGCAAGCTGATCCTTCGGAAATCGAGATACGATCGCCGGCCTTCGCTATCATTGACATTGCTTCATTGCCCGGAAATCTCAGACTCAGGCTCCCGGGTACCCGTTGCAGCGCGGAAACATTTTCGATGAATTGTACCTGCCTCCCGCGCAACTCTTCGAGGAAGAGAGCCGATAGCCGCCCTGAATGGGCGGCGTCCGGTGCGAGCCGCGTCCTGGAGACCTTGGCGGCCGCGCCAAACCCGACCACGAGCGGCGTCGGTACGGTTCCAGGGCGAACGCCAGCCTCCTGACCGCCACCGAACAACACCGGCAACGGCCGGATTGGAGCGGCAGATGATATGAACAGCGCACCGATGCCCATTGGACCGTACATTTTGTGCGACGATAGGCTCGCTAAATCGAACTCCGCAAAGTCCAAAGGCAGCTTGCCGGCCCCCTGTGCAGCATCGACATGCACGAGCGCCCCCGCCGCACGGGCAATACGAACGACATCGGCGAGCGGTTGGATGGATCCCACCTCGTTGTTGACCGCCATCACAGACACCAAGAGCGTCTCGGTGCCGACCAACCGTTCGAGAGCTGAAATATCGACGATGCCGTTCACATCAACCGGCGCTTCGATGATGCGGAAGCCGGCACTCCGCAGCGAACTCGCGGACGACAGCACACTCTTGTGCTCGATGGCCGATACGACAATGTCACGCCGCCCGATGCCACGTTCAAGCGCGGCGAGAGCAATGCCCCTTATCGCGATGTTGTTTGCCTCGGTCGCCCCGGACGTGAAGACGAGTTCCTGTGGATCAGAGCCGATGAGGGACGCGAGTTCCGAGCGCGCAGTCTCAACGGCCTGTGACGCCAACATACCGCTCAGGTGAGGTGAGTGCGGATTTCCGACCTGAGCATGCCACCAAGGTGCCATCGCTTCCATCGCCTCTGGCGCCAATGGTGTTGTCGAGTGACCGTCAAGATATATCGGCATGGGCGCGTGTGACTCTGTCTTCGGATCAAGCTCAACCTTATCCGGGACGGGAAAAACTCGAAATCGGCCCCACGGTCGAGGCCCAGGCAATTTGCTGATAGAGTACTGGCGGAACAGGAGATACGCATCCCCATGCCCGACGGCAACGATGTCAGTGTCAAGGAAATCTACAAAGAGCAATACGCGCACTTCAGAGCGATGAACGACATTCTCTACAAGATTCCCCCGCTGTTCTCGGTGGCGATCGGCGGGTTGTGGTACTTCGCGGCGTCCCAGCTCAAGACCGATCGGCTCATCGCCGTCGCAATCTTCTTGTTCGCGGCCGTCGTGAGTATCGCAAGCGTTTTCATCATGGGTCGCTTCAGCCGGGCCTTCAGCCTCTACATTACCAATTTGAACAAGCTCGACGGCGAGTATGCGGTCTCGCTCAAGAACAAGGACAGGAAATGGCCGCCCTCGACGGTGAAGATCATTCAGTTCCTGTTGTGGGTCGCGGCGGCTATTTCGTGCGCCGGGGTCATTTACGCCCTCGCCCCCCTGTTTTGTCCTCCCGCGCCTCCGGTTTTGCCAGCTCAACCGTCCTGAGCCGCGATCGCCGACACCACGTCTTCTATGTCCTCGTCAGACAGGAACGGCGCCTGTGCGAAGACGGTCGAGGCCTCGCCGCTCAGCCGCGCGGCCAGGTGCCCGAGGCCGAGCAGGTTCTCGGCGCCCTTCGTCCCGAGTGCGATCTCTGAGGTTCCGACACTCGCGACCTTGAGGATCAGCCGATTACCGAGATTGTCACGCAGCTGAACAGGCATCACCCCGGCATCGGGCCGTTGTGCCGCAAAGACCAGATGGATGCCGGCGGCTCGCGCCTTCACCCCGAGTCTGGAAACAATCGAGGTGACGGCACCCTTGTAATCCTCGGTCAGCATCCATTCGGCGAACTCATCGTGTATGAGAAACTTCATCGGCAGCCGTGCTTCTGGCGCGGCCTTGATGTTGAACGATCGGATGTCGCGAGCCCCGCTCTGCCTGAACAGCTCGTACCGCCGGTCCATCTCGATGACGAGACCTTCCATCATTTCGATCGCAGCCGCTTGGTCAATGATGATCCCACCCTTCACATGCGGCAACCGCTCGATTGCGGAGTAGTCGACGCCCATTTTTGGATCGATCAGATGGATGTGGACTAGGGCGCTAGGATTGGTCGCGGCGATGTCGAGGATCAGCGCCTGGATTAGCACCGATTTACCGCTGCCCGTCGCGCCGGCGATGAGCGTATGCGGGTCGTGTTGTGACACGCCAGCGAATGGCAAGTTGAGATAGAGAATTTCGCCGTCCAGCTCGCGCAGACCAAGAAGGAAGCTCGTGTTGAGACCGGCGGCATTGCGGTTCAGGGTGCGGCGCTCCCAGAGATCCCACATCGAGACAATCTGCCGCTTTGCTCTCGCCACGCCGACCACGATCTCGCCGGGCAGCGGTGAGATCGAGATCACTCGCAGGCCATGCGTGGTCAGAAGCGCGGATTGTTTAGCCTCGATGTCTTCGACTCGCAGGCGGTCGCTGCCGACAAATCGCACCAAGGCGGCGTTTGGCGTCAATCGCATCCCCGCGATCTTGGCCTGTAGATTGTAACCCATAAGGGCCGTTCGCAGCCGGCCGGCTGTCGCCTCGAGCCATTGTTCGTCCTCACCAGCCGCCTCCTGCACCTGCCCCGCTCTCCGGGACACCAGGCCGGCAAAGCTCTCGTTGCCCCCTGGGATCGGTCCGGCCGCCTCCTGCTCCTCCCGATCGGGCGCTGTGGAGCGGGCAGTGGCATGAGGCTGAGCCTCGCCGCTATCAGCAACCGCCGCTGTTCCGGTGCTCACGTTGGGCTCGGGCGGAAGGGGCGTGGGTGTCGTTGGCGGAGGGCTCGGCGGAGGTGCGTCCGGCTCGGGGCCGCTGCCACTGGCTAGGCCACTCCTGGTCGTCCACCGAACGCGCGGTGCCGGCGCGCGAAACTCAGATGTCTCCCACGGCCTGCGATCGCCCAGCGCGCTTCTGATCGGCATCAACGGTTCAGAGGCCTCATAGGCCTTGATCAGTTGCCGCAGACCTTCGCGCGTGTAGATCTCCTGCAATCCCCGAACCTCGGTCACTTCGTCCTGATCGCCGGACGAGCCATCCGCGTCTGCGGGTCCCGATACGAAAATATGGGAATAGCCCTTCAGATCGATCTCCACCGTTCCATTGCGGATCCCGTTCCTCACCTCCTCGAGCGAAAAGTTCGCGGTCAGAGCCGACGGTTCATCGAGCAGGATGTCGGCAAGACGCGAAAGCCACAGGTCACGGTCAAGCCGCCCTGGATCGCCGAAAAGCGCGTCCTCGATCCGGCGCATTGTCTGTCGCAACTGCTGGCTGGAATGACGTTTGGCTTCCGCCAGACCACTGGTCTCGACATACTTCGCTTCGGTTACAACAGCGCGAAGCCTTGGGCGCCCATCAGGCCCCGGGTCCACGCTGAGCGCAAGGATGTCGGCAATTCCTTCCTCACGCTGGCCCAGCCATTGCGCGTAGTCGTCGAGGAGGAACCACGATGCCGGACGCTTCAAAAGCTCCTCAGCAACAAGTGCACGACTGAGAACCAGGCCTATCAACTCCCCCGCTGATACGCCGCGCTTGGCCGCACGCAATATGACATCGCCAGAGATGGCCGTCGCATCGGCAATCATTCTCTCGGCGAGCGCCGATAGACGGTCGTCGCTAAGCCCGAGGCTGAGTTGATCTAGGCGTCGACGGACAAGCACCGGCAGGACGCGCAAGTCCGACGTCGAAGACACCACCATGTTTCGGCCGTGTGTGCGTTCGCGCCGATACCGGATGACCTTGATGCCCTGCGCCATGAGCTGCCGCTTGTCGAGGAGGTCGTCATAAGTGGCGACCCACTCCGCCAGGCCGTGAACATCCTTGAACATGGCCTCCAGGCCATGGTCCTGCAGCGAAATCTGACGCGCGGGCAGGTAATGCTCGTTGTCGCGATGGGACTGTTTGCGGATCACAGCCGCCAGAGCGTCAAGATAGGACCAGCCGACCCGAGGTTGGCGGGGCGAAACCAGATAGCTTGTGGCGGTGAGTTGTTCTTCTCCAACCACCCGGCGATACGACCAGCGAGGCGGCACGTGGTCGGCGATCGAGGGGTCCGTGTCGTCGTTGCGGGGGACAGAAAACCAGGCCTCTCTAGCCTGGCGCGATACGACATCATGCAGGAACGCCACGTCTACGCTGCGCTCGTCCGGTGCCCGACGCCCAGTGCTTCCTTCAAGCATCACCCCAATTCTGAGCTTCGACATGAAGTTGAGCGAGGTTTCACTGACGACGATGGCGTCGGGGTCGTTGCCGGACTGATCCAGCAGATCGGTATAGACCTTGTTGAGCTTGGAGCGGTCTCGATGGCGGACGAGGACGTTGCAGTGGACCTCTTCCTCGTGGACTGACCCCAACGCGTTGACCGTGGCCAATGGCAGGCCAGCAGCATCGCAGTTGTAGAGCATGATGCTCAGATTGGCGCGCTCATGCGGCTGCAAGTCGAGATAACGGCCGATCAGCCCGCGGATCTCACGCGCGGCCTCGGCCGGATCCACATCCGTGGACGCTTCCGAGGGATCGCGAACCGGCCGCTCCATGAAGCTGTAGTCGTTGAGCGTGCTTGTCTCCGTCAGCAGAACCGCTTCGCCACCGGTGAAACCCGGGACTGCCTCCGGGTAGTAAGGGTGAGCGAGTTCGGACCGGAGATCGGCAAAAAAGAGCCGCTGGTCGCCGAAATTGACTTCCTCGGCCTTGAGCAGGTGATCAATCAGGCCGCAGAGCGATCGCATCTTGACCGCCGTTGCGGCCATTCGCATCGGGTGCCACGGCGCTACGATCGCAGCCGGCGTCGAACCGGCAATCCGAACCGTGCCGATCCTCAGGATCGGTTCCCACAGGTCCCGCCGGTTTAGGTCACCTGGCGCCGAGCTACGAAGTTGCTCAAGCAGCCTGGCGTACAACTCGGCCTGTTCCAGCTGAAGTGTTCCCCCCATGCCGTTCGTCCGGCAATCTTCGATGGCAGCCGAGTAGCCCGCGACGAAGGCAGTCCATGTCTCTCCAAGGTCCGCGCCGGCAGGCGGCGTCATGCGACCGCCCGCGACGGCTGCCTTGATGGCCCTGGGCAGGGCCTTGCTTAAGTCTTCGACATTGGTTGATCGTGGAACCAACGATCCCGCATCCTGGCGGAACGAGGGTTGCAAAGTGCCTACGTCGGCGAGCGACACCGACTGCATCGCTCCCTTCTTGCTGACCAGCATGCGTGACACTTCGGCAATGCCGAATGGGTTCTTTTCGAGCCGGGCCAAGTCATCGGGCAACGCCAGTCCGATCGCGTTTGGCTCGGCCCGCCAGATCAACTGGACCGTGTTTTTCTCCGCACCTGGGCCGCTTCCCACCGTCAGAGTGAGGTCGAACTTGATCTGAATGTTTGCGCGCGACGTCGCGACGTTCTCGCGGAATTTGCGGCTCCTGCTTGCGGCTTCGAGCAGCGCCTCAAACTCGAAAATGTGCGGCGTTTCCCAGCTAACCGCCGGTGGGAGAACCTGACGCAGGGCCTTGTATTTGAGGCTGAAGGCGCGGGCCACGTCCGCATTCATGTCCAGCCATTGCGTCTTGGTCCGGCGTGAAGATCGGATCTCGATCCGCCGAGGCATCTTGAGCGTGCCGAGCTGGGCAAAGAGACGCTCGATACTGCGGACCAAGCCATCGAGGAAATCCGTGCACTCAATTGGGCGTCCGTAGACGAACTTCTCCCATTTGGCGCGCAACTGCCTGTTGGCCGCCAGATCCTCCCGATGAGCTTCGAAGAACTCGCGGTCGTCCTCTCGGGCTTCCTTGAGGGATCGATCCTTGAGATCGCCGAGATACGCCTTGTCGGGGTCGCTGAGGCGATCGGGACGCTCGTAGTCGAAGAACTGAGCGGTCTCTTCCGGAAGCTTCAGCTTCTTGAGCTTGAGTCCCGAAAAGATGAGAAGAATATTGTCCTGTTCCCACTCGAGCTCGGCGAGCCTTTCCGTCGCCTCGCGCCACCCGGTCGGCGAATCGACGAATGCCTCGATCGTCGGGTGCAGCTCGGCGGCGATCTCGTCTCGAACCGTCTCGAACTGATCCCGCAGCTCGTCGGCTTCGATCGGCTGGCGATTGGGCCGCTGCTTGGAAAGCAGCGGTCTACGGTCAGCGATGAGTTTGTCGTAAAGGCGTCGCCATCGGCTTTGCTGCTGCAGATCCTTTGGCCGCTGCGATCGGAAGTATCCTGTGTCGCGCGGCAATTGCAGTGCCGGCAACGCCCAGCCAAGTGCGTCCGCTACGGGTAGTGACATGGTGTCAATCGCCGCGCGTGTCATGGCAACATAGTTGCTGAGCTGCGCGAGGGGCCAGTCATCGACACTGGACAGAGCCTTGAGGGCTATGTGCCATGCCTCGATGTGCTCTTCCGGAAGCCCAAGTCCATCGGATGCAGGGAGCACCCAATAGGCGGGTCCCTCTTTGAGTTCCTTGGCACCGATCAACGCCACATCGTGCAACGATGCGCCCTGATCATCGTCGGTGTTCGCGATAAGGAGCGCGGGACGGTCGCACTCGGCATGACGCCACGCGACGGTCCTTTCATCGGTGATCACGGAATCGGGCAGACCCTGGCCATCGACCAGTGCGCGGGGAACAGCAATCTTGACTTGCGACTGGATCGAAGCGTCAGAAACCAGCTGCGTGACGATCGCCGCAACCTGCGGTCCGGTGAGGCGATCGAGCATGAAGCGAGCGGTGCCGCTGTCGGCCCCGAGGCCCTGCAGGCGCTCCTGGAGCGCCGCAGCGCCTGCTGTGCCGATTAGATCGAGGGCGTTCATGCTCGCACCTCGCGGCGAAACGGATTTTCCACATAGGCGGCCGAGTCCGAGAGCCGGTTGAGCAGGCCGAGGCTAATCAACCTTTCCTCCAGCCGCCGCGCATTGTCTGAAAAGTCTTCCTGATCGGCTTTCCCGGCGCCGATGATGCTCGCGGCCTGTTGATCTCCGATCACGAGGCCGTAGCGATCGTGGAGGGCGGCAAGGAAGTCCTTGAACTCCATCCGCTCGCTCACGCAGCACACAACAAGTGTCTTGAGTAGGCGGTCGGTCGGTGCGTAGCGCACGCGCCGGCTTGATCGACGCGAGCTCAGTCCGATCTGCCGCGCCCAGGTCGAATGAACCTTGCCCACATGCTGCGCGTGCCTCGTTTTTGCCCTGCCGACCAGCTCGTCAATCAGGTCGCCAGGATTGCTCATCCCGGTCGGGAGGTCGTCAGGGTCGGGCCAGTCAAATTGGCGGCCGAGGACCTCCGCGGCGCTGAGAACGGCATCGTCCGATGCAACGGCGAGCTGCCACTCATGAGAGGTTTCGGCACTGCGGACGTAATGCTCAATGGCAAGACCGGGCAGCGCATTGTTCGCTTGGAAAGAGTCCGCCGCAAGGTCACGGATTACGGTCTTTTTTGGCGACACGATCTCGCAGATCATCGTAATGGGCACCGAGTCGAGCAGCTCACGCGCCCGGTCAAGCTGGTATCGAACAAGATTGAGCCCGGTGATGGTTACGATGTGCGGCAGAGCGTCGAACACCGAAATCGGGCTATCGAGAATGGCGATCCAATCCTCGGCGAGCTGATCGAAGATCGGGTGGGTTGAGCAGGGTAGGTAGGCGCCCGGCCGATCACGCTCGGCAAGTTGTGGCTCGCCTTGCAGCGCAGCGACCAGCCGATCGTAGACGGTCGGTTGGTCGAAGATTTTTCCGACCAGTCGCTCTTTGAGCTCGGTGGCCCGCTTGGACCGGCATAGCATCAAATAGAGAACTTCGCCGGTTCGGGCAAAAAATCGCCTGTCGGTTGAGACACCAGACGCCGTCACCGCAGCATCCTCGTACAGCGCGCTGGGACCGAAGGGGAAAACGAACTTCGAACTCCAGCGTTTGTTGCTGGCGCCTTCGATGGCGGACGACTGCAAGAATCCCACCACAGAGGCAAAATCATCGAAGGAGTCGAAGCGGCCGCGGAGATAACTGAAGTCCCGGCTCTCGAGGCCGCCGGCGTTCTGTTCCATTAACTCCAGCCATTTGGTCCAGGCTGCATCGTCGGAGAGCCTCTCTGCCCCGATGGTCAAAAGGTAGGGATTATTGAAGATGAGATTGCGCAGTCGCAATTGTGTCTGCGGACGATAGGAAAGTGCGTTGAACTCCCCTTCCGCAAAAGCGCGCCCGGCGACTTGTTCGGATCGGAGCACGCCAAGGAATTCGAGAAGTATCAGCCAGGGCGTCTGTTCGTCATGCAGGCGGTGCCCCCAAATCGCTTCGTCGACCCAGAACGCTGGTCCTGTGCGATCCTCATGGGAAATAGGGCGTTTCAGGATCTCCATCATCAGAGCCTCACCGTGACGCTACGCGATGATGCACGGCCGTCAGAATTAAGGTCGATGAACTTGAGGACGATCCCGTCACTACGATCGTCTCCATCAAGGAATCGCCGCCGTTCGACGGCGCTCAGCAGTCGTGCCTTGAACGCTAGAAGGTCCTCGTGGCACTCGAGCGAAAAACTCGTAGGCAGTGCGCCCTCGGCCACACGTCCCAAGAATTCAAAACGGGTCGTGGACAGCTGCAGCGTGACTTCAGGCGGATCGTCACGTGCGAGTCGAACCACCAGTTTCATGCCTCCATCCCCGTCACCGAGCAGCGCCACCTCCTCGCCGGCCCTGCGGGCGACGGACACGAATTCCTCGAGCAGAGGGCTGGTTCTCGACTGCGATTGGCTTCCCGAACTTGCAAGAACCAGTTCGTCCTGGTTCTGGATCAGCATGCCAGTGAACACCCGGTTTAGCCCGCGTATGAGCATGGGCATCACCTGCCGTGGTAACGCTCGTTTCTCGGCCAATGCGCGACTGGTCTCGAGATAGAGCCCAGCGTACCGAAAGACGGTCAGGTCCCAGAGGTCCAACGTGTCTGCCAGCTCGTCTGAGATTGTAAAGAACAACCGCTGACGCTGCCCGCGTAGGAGCCCGAGAAAACGGGAGACGGCGCTCGGATCGTCGCCCTCGAGGTAGGACTGTTGCGCCCGTTTATAGGCTAGCGTTTCGCCGTAGACCTGATCGGTTTGCACGAGGGTCCGGTACGTTTCCACCAGTGCCGGATCGTCGGCGCCGTAGACCAGTATATTGTCGACTTTGTTGCTCGTTTCCGATCCTATGCCGAACAGGTTGAGCTTGCGAAAGGGTTCGGTTCGTTCCGCTCGGCTTGGTTTCAAATTGCCGCCGAACACATTACGGTAGGGACTGGCTCGCTCCGCGGTTCCCGCAGCTGCCAGTTCGGCGACATCAGTGCACGCCATAAGTCCGTCGCGTGCATCGGGATGGCCAAGAATGATGTTCGTGACGAGGGATAAAACCTGCCGGATGGTAAAGTGACCACCATTCTGTTCGCTGGCTTCGACCAGATTGCCGAGCCGTCGCCAAAAGAGACTACTGTCGTGGTTTCCGACCAGCCGTTCGCGGTTCTCACGGATCGGACAGGTTGCTCCATTTAGCGCAGGGCAATCCGCGCACCCGTCCCAACCCGGGTGCAGCGTCACCGCATCGATTACCTGATCGATCATCGCGGCGGCGGCAGACCGGCTGAGGTCTCTCAAATCGAGCTTAATCGCAGCGTTCCCACTCCGGCCAACGACCAGGAGATTCTCAACCGCCTCAACAAGAGCGCTTGTCGTCTTATCGCTTCCGGCAGTCTTCATCTTTTCGAGAAGCTGGCCATGATTGGCCGCCATCAGATAGACCCTGGGGGAATTAGTGTCTGCGACATCCCACGCCATCTGCTCGATCAGCGGTTTACTCTCATCGGAGCGGAGCTCGCTCAGGTCCTTCACGACAATGAGCTGGCGAGACCCCAAGCTGAGGCGCTGGATCTTCTCCCCACCGTTCCAATCTTCGATCGTGCCTCCGAGCTCAAGCCACACGCGTCGGCAGTGATACGTCTTTCCGTCGCCGGCGGTGCCCGTGAGGATGATGGACTGGCACTCGTCTGACCTGAAATTGCCGACCAACCATGCCAGATGTTGAGCCGGCAGCTCGATAGGCTGCATCTTCAAACGAGCCAACGCCCGCTGAATGGTCTCGTCGTACATATTATCGTTGGTCGGAATGGGTCCGTAGTTCCGAAGAAATCGGATCCAGTTATTGGCCGGCATGCGCTATTCCCCCCCGACTGCCGCCTTGCGCTGACGACAGTCCTGGAATTCCAGCGCAGCCCCATGAAAATCAGTCAGTTGCAGACTACTGTAGAACTCGTGAAACGCAACAATACAACACCGAGGGATCGGTGAACGCCATCTCCTCACCCCTTCGCGGCAGGGTTCCAAAGATTGGGGTCCCGTTAAACGCAAGGGATAAGACGTCCTTATTCATCTGTGCGACCATGAAACCGCAAGCGAAGAACGCACCGAGTCTCTCAGACCTAAAAGCTAAAACTTGCGATCAACGGGCAATGGTCTGCGATGCCGAGCAGCGGCTCGGGATTGTCTTTGTTGGGATGACGACTCCCCCCGAGTCTTCCAATCGAGGTATGCGTCGCATCACCTCGAGGGACAAGGCCCCGTCCCAGCAAGATGTGGTCGAGCCCGATGGGATTTCGGCACCCAAGATAGGCGTGAAACCTCAAGACATCGACTTCTGGCGTATCAAGTGCTCGTGTCTCACCCATCCCGCACAGAAGCTTCCCAACCTCATTGAGAGGACACAGCTCCTTGAGCATCGTGAAGGCGCTCGATGCAGGCTTGCCGTCGATGACTTCCTCAAACAGGGAGCTCACGCGCACGCCGGCGGGGAGTGGGGTTGTAGGGTCGCTGCCATCACTTCGCACCGCTCGGGAGTCCTCAAGCTCGTGCCAGAGGTTGCGATTGAAGTCGCCCAGCAGGATGGTCTTGTCGGTGACCGCCGTCTCTCGGTCGATCCAGGTCTCTAGGGGGACGATCTGATCGTGCAGGATCTGGCAAGCGGACGCATCTCCAGCCAGTGGGTTTCCACCGATGGGGGAGACGCAGCTCGATTTCAGATGCACATTGAGGACCTGCAGACGCGTTCCGCCGATATCGATGGCCAAGGACAGCCCTGGCCGGGGCTGATCCTTGGGTGGCCTGACATCTTTGAGCGTCAGAGGGTCTTCGGTCGCGCAAGCTATCTGACTGCCCAGAGACCTCTTCCATGCGATGGCAAGACGTTGGACCTTGAAGGTCGTGAAGGAGCAGACCTCCCAATCGGCAGCGCCGTTTGGCAAAACCTCAAGAACAGCTTCTTTGCCGCTTACTTCCTGAAATGCGATGATATCGGCCGGAACGCTGTTCGCGATGAAATTTTGTATTTGGGTGCGCCGTTGCTCGTACGCGGCGCGTGTGACGCGGACGGTGGCAAATCCGAATCCCTGCTTATTGGCTCCGTAGACATCGCAAACAGGGAAGCGGGCGGCATCCCAACCCTCTATATCGAATGCGTTGATGTCCCATCCGAACTGCGCACCGATCTGTGTCGATGGGCGGTATCTTTTTGTGGCCAGGTCCAACTCGTAAGTTGCGGTGCAGGCTTCAATCCAGTCCGTGACTGCCGCGCGATCCATGTGCCAACCCAGATTCCAGGTGGCAATGCTGATATCACGCGCGGCAGCCGCGCCCGCCAGACTTGAAAACAACAGGCTCAGAAGCACAAATAGGCGACGCATCAATGACCCCCTGAATTGGAATGGGCTAGTACCTACGCACAAGTCGGAACGTCTTGCGGCAAAGCGGCGGCAAGCATAGCTTGCGCAACCACAGTCCGTTGGCTTCAATCTTATGCAGTTTCCCTGACAAATTAACTAGGGGCCACAATGTATCGCGCGCTACCTGGCGGTTGAGCGGCTGATGCTGGCCGATGCCTTTGGTGGCTACGGCAATCTCTATGCGACGGGCCGTCAGCCGGCGCCTATTCTGGAAGCCAGCTGCTGGGCCCACAGTCGGCGCAAAGTGTTCGAGCTGGCCGATATCGAAGCGGCGGCGCGCAAGAAGGCGCGCAGCGAGAAGCCCAACCTGGTCTATCCGCTGGCGGTCGAAGCCGTGAAGCGCATCGATGCCCTGTTCGATATCGAACGCGAGATCAACGGCCTGTCGCCAGCCCAACGCCACGCCGTGCGCCAGGAGCGGAGCGCGCGCTTAGTCACCGAGCTCGAGCGCTGGATGATCGAGACGCGCGACAAGATTTCGCGCGGACACGACCTGAGCAAGGCCTTCAACTACATGCTGCGCCGGTGGTCATCCTTCACCCGGTTCCTCGACGATGGGCGGATCTGCCTATCGAACAATGCAGCCGAGCGAGCCCTGCGCGGCATCGCAATCTCGGGGTCATTCTGCCCATGTTGGGCAGGAGGTCGAAGTCCATTATCGCTGGCATCCGTATTTCGGACGCCGGCTTCGCTGCGAGAACAGCGAAGAACGCGCCAACGGCCGGATCATTCATCTCGTCATCGTGCCGGGCATGTCATTACCGCTCCGGCCTGGATGATAGATCCCGTGGCGTGCGCAGCAATGGATCTGGGCTCCCCGCGCGCGTCGCTTGCTGCACTGCTTGAACTGAACAAGCTCTTGATCCAGCGCCGTTTCCGGCGAGGCTCTCCGGATGGTTTCATCATCGGGGAGACTCAAAATGAGAACCTTGCCGCCACCGACACGATCTCTCGTGATCGTTCGCCAGCTCAGCATGCCGCTCGACTCGCACAAGCTAGTCGGGCTGAGCGCAGCGCAACGAACGATCGTGATCGCCCGGCTCGCCAATGTGCTGATGGCCGCCGCCGGTATCGTGACGGAGGAGAGCCGCGATGACGAGCCGTAATCTGATTCCGGCCACCATCCTCAAGCGCAGGGCCGTTGTCTATGTACGTCAGTCCACGCAGGCGCAAGTGCAGCTCAATCTTGAGAGCCAGCGTCGGCAATATGAGCTGGTCGACGGCGGCGCTGGGGATTCCGCAAGGTTGAGGTGATCGACGAGGACTTGGGACGCACCGCAAGTGGAGCTGTGGAACGTCCCGGTTTCGAACGCCTGGTCGACGATCTGTGCACCGGTCATGTGGGCGCTGTGCTTTGCCTGGAGGCGTCCCGCCTGTCTCGCAACGGACCGGACTGGCATCGGCTGCTCGAGTTGTGCGGCGAAGCCGATGCACGGGTGATCGATCTGGACGGAGTCTACGATCCGGGACTGCCGAACGATCGCCTGCTGCTCGGCATGAAGGGGAGCATAAGCGAGTTCGAACTCGGGGTGCTGCGTGCTCGCATGTACGAAGCTGCCCGCGCCAAGGCACAGCGCGGCGAACAGCGCATCTCTGTGCCCTTCGGCTACGTCTGGCACCGGGATTACGGTCTCGGGTTCGATCCCGATATACGCCTGCAGGAGACCATTCGCCTGATATTCGCGCGTTTCCGCGAACTCGGCAGTGCGCGCCAGGTCCTGATCTCGATGATCGACGATGGCGTGCATTTCCCCAGACCCTCCGACGGCAAGAAGATGGTGTCCTTCGCCTGGGTTCCGGTCCGCTACCGCAACGTGATCTCCGTCCTGAAGAACCCGTTCTACGCCGGCGCTTATGTCTATGGTAAGAGCGAGAAGCGCACCGAGATCGTGGATGGCCGCGTCCGCAAGAGCTATGGTCATTACAAGCCGGCCAGCGATTGGGCGGTGGTGCTCAAGGAGCATCACGAAGGCTATATCGGATGGAGCGAGTACGAACGGAACCAGGAACTTCTCGCCGCCAACGCCTATGGCAAAGCCGGCGGCGTCAAGTCGGGCCGCGGCGGTCGCGCGTTGCTCCCGGGTCTTCTCTCCTGTGGTCGATGCGGGCGAAGACTGGTTGTCACGTATGCCGGACGTGGCCAAGGTTACCCGGTCTATCGTTGCGAGAACACCATGATGGCGCAGGCGCGATGCATGTCGTTCAACGGCTTTCGCACCGATGCGGCGGTGGCCCGCGAAGCCTTGGAGGCGGTTGCGCCGATGGCGATCGAGGCGGCGTTGGAGGCTGAACAGATGCAGCTGGAGAGCGAAGCCAGGCGGCGGCAGATGATCGAGATGGACCTGCAGCAGGCACGCTATGAGGCATCGCTCGCCGAGCGCCGCTACGCCGCCTGCGACCCGGAGAACCGGCTTATAGCGGCCCAGCTCGAGAGGAACTGGGAAGCTACGCTCAGGCGCGTGGAGACCTGCGAGGCCCGGCTCAGTGAAGTCCAGCGTATGGAGCCTGTCGACGCGATCCCTGACTTCACCGGCCTCGCCCAGGATCTCGAAGCCGCCTGGAATGCGCCGGGTGTCGATATGCGCTGCCGTCAGCAACTGCTGCGCGCGCTCATCAAGGACATTGTGGCGGACGTCGATGACGACGCGCGCGATGTGATCCTGACCATCCATTGGCATGGGGGCCAGCATTCCCAGGTAAGGGTTCGCAAGCCCAAATCCGGAGAGCATGGCCAGAGTACGCCTGAGGAGGCTCTGGCGGTCATGCGATCCATGGCAACGCGATGGTCGGATGCCGAAATCGCCGCCACACTCAACCGCATGGGCATGAAGACGGGTCAGGGAAAGACCTGGACGGCGCGACGCGTCCAATCCCTGCGCACGTGCACAAGATCAGCGGCTATCGGTCTTCCGACAAGAACGGCGAGTGGCTTACCATGTCGGACGCGGCCGCGAAGCTTGCGTGTCGCACGTCAAAATCCGCCGGTTCGTCAGGGACGGCATATTGCCAGCCGAGCAGGTCATGCCCCGGCGCGCCCTACCAGATCCGCGCCAGCGACCTTGAAGATGAACGGATCAAGGCCGATTTGGCGCGCAAATCTCCGCGTATCATCAACGACGATAATCAGAAATCGCTGTTTCCCGCCATTTGAAGAGGGGGTGCATAATGAATCAGTCTTCGCTCTCGGCAGAAAGTCCTGGCTGTTCTGCGGTTCCGATCGCGGCGGACAGCGCGCTGCCATTCTCTACAGCCTGATCGTCGGCGCCAAGATGAACGATATCGACCCGCAGGCCTGGCTCGCCGACGCCCTCGCCCGACTGCCCGCCTATCCGGCCGATGATCTGCTGCTGTGGAATTGGAGGTCCGCAAAACTGCGGACCCAACCAGCTGCCGCCTGATCATGCAGCGCAATAAGGTGCATCACGTCTACACCGTCGGCCGTGTCGCCAGCGACCTCGGCGTCAGCGAAGCGCTCATCCACGAACTGACCCTCGGTCTCGAGCCGGAGGACGGCGTCATCTGGGTGTACGGCACCCAACGAGACGACGGGATCTTGGCCTTCACCGATGAAGGCATCGAGGAGCTCAAACTCCTCCTCGAAGAATATTATCGCGTCTCCCCATCAAAAACTTGACGCCAGCACTCCGGTGCTCAGTCCTCATGGCCGCCGGATACGCACGTCTGCGGTCTTCACCGGATGCGTACGCCGCAGGCAGGTGGTCACCAAGTGTTGCGGTTCGTGGAGAGTAAGCTCCGTGAGCTCTGAACTCCGTAACATATCCAGGCGTATCAACGTAGACGGACTGGCCCGCGGGACTTAGGAAGCATGGGTTCACTTCGCTGCGGAAGGCTGGCCGAGCTTTTGGTCGAGGGACTGCCTGAATTCTCGCTTCTGTATATTGGAGCCAGTCGGCCTACGCTTCGCGAGATCCTTGGCTATCTTGGTTACGGAACCATCGAGCACTCGATGCAGCGTTGACAGTAATGTCACTTCGTCGTTATCGAAATCGCCGTGGTGCCTTGCTTTAGAGGCTGGACCCGGAGCTAAATTCCACTGCTTGGTTGTTCCGTCGAATAGCGTCCCCAGCGCATCTTTGGCAAATCTTTCCATGCCGAGGATAGGAACTCCGTCCTTTAGAGCAGGGATGTGAGGTGTTTTTTCAAACGCGTTGCTGACAAGATAAAGCAGCGACTTATGATAGATGCCGGCGCAATCGTCGTCCTGCTCCGTTGGGTCGTCAAGCGTATAAAGATCGAATTTCTCGATCATTCCCTTCTTGAGCGCTGGCAAATAGGTCTCATTGAAGAGCGCGACTGTGCACGCAGGCGCCCAAAGACTGACAGTTTTTAAGGGGACTTTGGCCTTGGCGAATTTTGAAACGACCGGGGCATGAAATATCGATCCTGCGCTATGTCCGACGAGATGGACCTCATCAATCTCACCGTCCTTGTGGAGCTTGATGAGATGGTCGGTTACTAAGTTCGCCGAGCCAAGTTTCTCTTCCGTCGCCATCCGCGCGTTTTCTTTCATCTCGTCCCACAGCGCTTTACCTCCGAGGTTTCGCGCGCCGACCTCCAGAGTGTCGTCTAGCCTGTCGAGCATGAAATCTTTGGCTTTGTCCAGGAGGCCTTCGTCCCGCCGGCGCCCAATTGCGTCCCTCAATATGTTTGATAAAGTCGTCCAAACGTCCGAGCGCCAGATGAATGAGAGAGGATAGACCTGCGATTGAAGCAACGGCGCGAGATTGCTTGAAACCGTTTGCACCGCACCGTCCTGACCGACCAGACCGCCGTGAGCATAGAGCAGCACACGCCTAGTTTGCCATGAAGACATGGCGCGCGGCATCCGCTCAGTTATCAGAGTTTTCAACCCGGCAGGGGTTAAGCCATAGGTGCCCTTGTCGTCCAAGACACCATTGTTCTTCGACGTGATGATGTATGGACGAAGGTCTGCATAAACCTGGCTTTGGTAGCTGCGCGGAGCGTCCGCTCTCATGTTTGCGGTAGCAAGCGACGAGGTCAGGTCGACGGGTGCGCCGAGTGACGCGACCCATACGTCTGTGCCGTTCGCGAGCCAGTCCGTGTAGGACAGGTTTGCCAGCCCTTTTGCGCCCCACTTTTCCCCCCAGCTGTTTTGAACCCAGAAGCCTCGGCGATTGTAACCTACGATCGCAAAGGCGTGCCCGCCAATCTGCCCGGGACGATATTCAATATTCTCCTGTTCCGGCTTGACCGACTGCCATCCGTCGTGAACGCGCGCCGTGGCATACAAAATGCCGGTTTCGTTAATCGCCGCGTGCATGCCGACGAGGTCTTTGTGATTCACGCGAAAATAAGCGCCGAGCGGACGAGCAAGCGCGTCCGCAGACCGCTTTTCCTCAACAGTGGGATCGGGATCGCGTTCTTTCCAGAGCGCATAAGCGCAAAGACCGTGCTTGAACCATCCCTTCATGGCTCCCCTCGCACTGGATCCCTCGTAATTTTGCCCGGGCCACTCATCATAACGCTTGGCCATCGCGTAAAGCATCCAGGCACTTACTTCGTCGGCCGCCGGATTCCTTTCTCGGACCCTCAGGAGATAGTTTGCGACCGTCGCCAAACCGAAGCCGGTGCATGCACCTTCTCGGCCCTGATCCAGGACGGGTATGCCAAGGCCATAATAGGCGCTGATATCACTTTCGGGCGCGACACGGATAAGTGTCGGCGTAAAGATTGCATCTCGGAAGTCAATCGTGTCAGGCAGTGCGTCGAAGGTTCTCTTTGTAGCTGCAGCCCTTGCCATTTCCCCACCCATGATCCCGGAACGTAAGTGTGCGTCAGTCGCCGGTCACGGCTGCGCAATATTCGGTGAATGCATTTTCCATATAGATCTGCGCCCGAGAGCCACTCCCGTTGTAGGGGGTAGAACTTTGGAGGCAGATATCAAAGTCGCACCACTGGCGCTCCCGAAAGAACTGCTCGTCTGTCTTCGCTCCTCGCAAGTCCTACTTAAACCTTCTGTAGCCGTTGTAGACTCTGCGAACGATCCGAATGACGCTGAAGCCTACGCGTTTTATTCGCTATCTTCGATAGGCATCGCAGTGAAATCAGGTCCGAATGCTTAGGTGTTTTTTGGGAAAGCGGTCCGCGGCGCGCCGCAGT
This sequence comes from Mesorhizobium sp. ISC25, assembly GCF_042295465.1. Taxonomy (NCBI): domain Bacteria; kingdom Pseudomonadati; phylum Pseudomonadota; class Alphaproteobacteria; order Hyphomicrobiales; family Phyllobacteriaceae; genus Mesorhizobium; species Mesorhizobium sp. ISC25. The sequence goes on from NZ_CP135441.1 coordinate 4,869,220, forward strand.
AATCGCCGCCTGCTTGAAAAAAACATTAACGTTAGACGATCTCGTGGACCGACATCTCGTCTATCCAGCTAAGCATCTCCTGGCATACGATCGCGCATAAATGCTCGAGCCCCGTAAGCCTTGCGGTCCGCCATAATACTCACGCCAAACGCAAGGTCTGAACGCAGTTTATTCTGCAGAAAACGTATTAGCCCTCGAACATACTAAAGAACGAGTCCCAGTGAAAATCAAGACCCAAGTCATCTATGACAACATGAAGACGGTGGTATGGACGGTCGTCGTCGGCAAGGACCGCAACACAACAGCCGCTTCCGAATCCGAGACGGCCTCCACCCGCCTGAGCGTTTGCAGACACGGCGGCTCCAGCTGTTCTCGCGCTACTCCCGGACGTTTGGAGCTCGCTCTTCATACATGTCGATTTCAGAGAAAACCCTCGATGACGCTTATTCGCAAAATTCATATGGGGTCTTAACTGAATCTAGTGCGCTGATTTGTTCAAGGTGCACCCGCCACACTTCGACATTACGACAAATAGGAGTCGACTCGCCAAGCTTTATTGCTAATATAAGGAAGCGGAAATGAAGGGGTGGGGGCGTCGATGGGTATCAATCTAGATATCCCTGGCATCTGGACGTACCGTAGCTTTCTAAATGTCGCGGGGAATGTTGGCGATTTTGGCAAACTGACAGTTTGGGAAGCCGAACTATCCCTCGAAGTTAGCGAGGACGGGCGCATCTATGGTTTATTGGGGGAGCGCCCAGATCTTTGTGTAGGTAGCGAACCCTACTTACTCGTTGAAGGCACCGTTATACCTGGCAACCCTGCGGTGATTAGCTGGCGTGCTAAGGGCAAGCCTCAATCCGAGTATGAGGGCTGGATCTACGACTACCGGGGCTACCTATCCCCCGAGTGGCCGGACGCGCCGCGCAATCGCCCAACGATCGTAGGAACCGTGACGCGCACCGTGGCCCATAATGGAGCGCCGGCGGGTTCAGTGTTCTCTTTTGTCGCGGTCAAGTCGGATTTCCTTGAACCACGCAAAACGATACCCCTAGCGAAAAGCATCATCGACATGATGAGCTCGGCAGAGCATCGCTACCATCATGCGCTTTGGCACGCCTCGCGCGACACATGGGACAACCTGAGCGACCCCAAGAAGGAGGCTCTGCGCGCAACCGGTTGGCAGCCTGGCCCAAAAACCAAAGAGCGAGCAAGTCTGTCGGCCGATCGACTCGCCAACGGTTCGGGCGAAGATTTTTTCTACATGCACCGGCGCATGGTGAAGGAGGTTCGAGCTATGGATCCCTCTGTCGGGACCTGGCGACGTCTGCCGCAGCAGCAGTTCCCCTCGTCGTTTGCGCCCGAAACGAAGGCGTCGCAGATTGGCAATCTCGATGGATACTCCCTGCCGCCAGCGTGGGTCGTGCCGGGTGACCCTGACACGACGAATTGGCTGTTCGAATTGAGGAAAACCTCAACGCTTTATGGCCGATTCCAGGCATGGGAGGCGCTTTATACCTCCGCGGACTACCTCGCCTCCCTGTCGCTCGGCGAGCTTGGTTCACGGATTGAGTTCACCATCCACAATTGGATGCATATGCGGTGGACCTCGGTGACCCGCGACCCTATCGGTGATGTGGCCAAGCGCGGTTTGCCGCTTCCCAACGGCCGCGACGCACTGGACTTCGATGAAAAATGGCTGGATCCCGAGTACGACTATCTAGGCGAGACTTTTTCGTCGCACATTAATCCGATTTTTTGGCGGCTGCACGGGTGGGTCGATGACCGCATCGACGACTGGTACCGCGCCCACGAAGCCCTGCGACCTGGAGTGGTCAAGCCAATGACCCTTGACGGCGTGGAATGGTTCGCGGTCGACGGGACTTGGGTGAAGAACGACGAGCCATGGGAGGGGGCGCGTGCGTCATCATCCCCAACCCATCACGCTGGGCACAATCATCCTGGTCACTCGGGACGGGTCTTGGATGTGCCGACGATGCAAGCGGCCTTAAGGATTATTTACGGCCCCGAACCGGACGCTGCGCCTTCAGCAATGGAAGACCACGTGCAGGCTTTGCCCGGGACGCGGGCAAGCTGGTTTAAGAATGTCCCAGCTTAAAAAGGGTTTAGCGGGGCGCTGCAAGTCGGGAACCCGGCAGACCAAGATCGCCGAATGCGTTTCATCACGGATGGGGGAGAACTTTCATATGGCACGGACAAAAGAAACGACACTATCGCCCGCGAAGTCCACCAAAGCCAGCGTTTCGCCGGAACTCCGGGACGATAAAGCCGCCGAGCGCAATACCAAGCCCCTTGTCCACGTTATCCGGGAGGGTGTCCGCTGCGACACCGAAGAGCGCGGGCACAAGACCCCAAAGGGCAAATCCCCGTTAGAAATCGTCGTCGACGCCTCAGAAGGCTTTATTCCTTTGTGGGCAAAAGGAACAACGCTGCGCTGGAAGTTCCGTGAGAGCTCCGTGCAATCGTTTGCAGATCCCGCCAAAGTCAAGGCTCAAGTTGAGGATTTGTTCGCGAAGGCCATTCTTGCTTGGGGCGATGCAGTGCCAATCAAGTTCGCGCAGCGAGACGACGCCTGGGATTTCGAGATTGTGGTGAAACACAGCGACGACTGCGACGTCAACGGTTGCGTACTGGCCAGCGCGTTCTTCCCCGACGGCGGTCGGCACGTCGTGACTATCTATCCCAAGATATTCGAACAAGACCCGACAGAGCAGGTTGAGACCTTAGTTCACGAAATCGGTCACATTTTTGGCCTTAGGCATTTTTTCGCGCAGGTCAGTGAGACCGCTTGGCCCTCCATCATTTTTGGGACGCATAAGAAATTCAGCATCATGAACTACGGCGCGGACAGTAAGTTGACCGCAGACGACACTGCCGACCTAAAGAAGCTCTATTCACTGGCTTGGAGCGGCCAATTAACAGAAATCAACGGAACCCCGATCAAATTTATGACGCCGTTCCACACGAGTGGCGAGCCGACAGAAATCATCTCGGCCATGGAACCTGCGCAAACCTTAGCCAGGGTACAGTAGCTTTTGTCGCCCTAAGATTGATACGGCCAACTTCTATCATTTCGAGAACCTGCGGCCTTAGGTGGATAGGAGCAGTAATATGATTTCGCTCGTCGTCTTTGTCGCATCGGGCCAACCGCGACGCTGCCAACAGTTGTGACCAGAATTAGAACAATAACTCCCGGCAACGACAATCGCTGCGGAGCTATATTGCCAATATCACACACTTGAGTGATGATGGCCTAGAAGAGGCTAGGGAGCTTCATAAACTTTTCCGTCATCTAGTGCCGTTCAGGCACAAGGATTTCATTGGAATCGCATTTACCTTCTTTATCTTCGAAGCGGCATTTAGTTTTATCATTAGAAGGCTGCGGCTGAGCATAGGGGGTAAGTCGAGGAGGGAATTATGTCCCTTCCCGAAAAGCTTATACATTTTTAAGTCTGAGCATTGGGGTGGTATCTATGTGCTTCTGGCGCTGCGTGCTGACGTCTGTCTTCTGCCTTGCCCTTGCCGACTGCGGAACGTACGTTCCGAGCACTCGCGAATGGCCCAACGCAAACACGCTTAAAGAAAGCGACATGATCAGCACGATCATCAGAAGCGTTGGCTGCGAGCTTAGTTACACCGTAACGCAAGTGATAGAGAATGACAGAAGAGACGCAACATATCGAAAGACACAACAGACCTATACCGATTTCCTCAACAACTGGGGCGTTGAGGTCGCCATCAACCTCACGGTTGTCGAAAAGACATCGGTGAACCCGACGGTCCTTCTTACCCCACCTTCGGGCCCTTCATCGATATTCACTGCGGCTGCCGGACTAGCAGGTTCCGCTGAAGCGACCCGTCTGCAAAAGACGAACGTCTTTTTCACTGTGGCGGATTTGTACAGGCCCCAGTTATTCTCCGTCGATTCCACTAAAAGAGGGTGCCGCGACCCCCGTGGAAACAAGGAAGGCTCCCTCCTTGTCGACAGTGACTTGAAGCTGTCCTCACTTCTTGAAGGCCGCATCGGCGCCACGATACTCAATGTCGCTGACAGCCCGGGATCCAGCGTGCCGATCACCGGACAGAAAAACGTGCTTTCGCAAACCGTGTCCTTCAAGATCGTCACTTCCGGTTCGATCACGCCGACCTGGAAGCTCGTTCGGGCGAGTGTGAACCCCTCCGGAACATTCTTCAGCACAAATCGCGACCGGACCCACGAACTCGTGTTCACTTTCGGCCCGCTTGATAAATCGGTCAAGGGAAGGCCAACGGGCCTTACGCCTTTGGCCGAGGCTACGCATCTCAATACTCAGCTTCAGACCGGGATCAGAGGCTTGGTCAGTCCCCTCCAGTGAAGGTGTTGTTCGATGGGAAAATCAAGGAAAACAGTTCCCGAAGCGCAGAAAGCTGACAAAGCCAAGCGATCGAGTAAGTCGCGTACCAAAAACGACAAGAAGACAAAGAGTCAGGAACGCCTACATTTTCAAGCGTTGGTCAGTGTCGGTGCAGAGGACATAGGCACCCCTGACCAGATTTCCAGGATCAAGGAGGCTCTGAGTTCCAATCAGCTTGATGATCACATGATAACGGAGCTCATGCTTCATTGCGCTTCGGTGTTGGCTTTCAGGCGCTCTCAGGCAACTGGGTTGAAAGAGAAGACTTCGCCGGTCGACGGCAGCTGCTACAAGGGGGTAGGCGGAAGTGACCAAGTTACCATCTGGTCGAACGGGTTTGCTGTCGAAACCTGTTCCCGACAAGAGGCAAGAGATCGGGGAATCCCCGCCTGCGGATAGTCCTTAGGTGGTGTTCGGACTGGTGTTAGAGAAGATCTGCGGCCCGAATTAAGGGAGCGTCTTTGCAGAAGAATAAGCCTTTCGGCGGGCAAATGACCAATGATGTTTAACCGCAACACTAATTGTGGGAGTGGGGTCCGCCGGCCCGGTCGCTTTCAACTAGGCAAGGACCTGCTCGCCATCATCTTAGGTGTCTTGCGGACCATTCTGGGCTTCTATTACGGCTCCGCGGGATTTGGGACGGCGGCGCCGCAGGCCTTGACGATCTCGGAACTCGCTTGGAATCAGGAATCCCTGCCAAGCGGCAGTAAGGCATCAATTGCTGGAAAGCTGCCCGGTGGAACGCCGCCCTACCGCCTCTTCCATGCGCTTCCTGACGCGCTGGCTGACGGCATAGCCGCCGTGCCGCGTCGTGCGCCCGTTCCCTTGCGCGGTGCTCCCCCCGCCGGTTCCCGCATGCCGGGTCAAGGCGTGACCCACCCCCCTGTGGCCTCCTAATGTTTTGGAAAAGGACCGCAGTATGATAATGTTATGCAGGAATACTCGAAACAATAGGCTTCGACTATGCCCCGCAAATTATCCGCTCTACTGCTTTGCCTCCCCATCGTGGTCTTCTCATCAGTCAGGGCTGACGCCGACTGGTTTACTGATCCTTTCAAGGATCTAAAGGGGATAAAAGAAATAGGTCAGGTATTAACCAATGCGGTGCAAGATGCAGGTAATACACTGTCCAAAGGAGTTAAGGCAAGTCGGATGTTCAGCGGACCGGGAGAATACCCTCCTGAAAATTTCGGGGCATATGGTATTTTAGCATTTCCTGCTAAAGCTTCTGAGTTTGACAAAGATAGACATCTTAAGGTGTGCCAGGCATATCTAAATAGTTTTGTCTCTGCCTTCAACTTAGATCTGCCGCCAGCCGAGCAGATGGTTACAGTTTGGCCGATAAATGATGATAATATGTCCGACAAACTCAACGCGGGATCAAAGAAGGAAGACTGCGAGGTAGTTGTTTCGAATTTTGGTCTGTCCATGTCAACGGTCGCAATCGATTCCGCTAGGCGCGCTGGGTGGTCGCCTGACGGGAAAGGACCATTTTTGATTGCTTGGGCGCCAGGGAAAAGCATACGAGACGAGAAGCCAATAATCTTGTATGAGGACATGTCAAAGTTCGAAGAATACGGTGATTTCGTCGCCGCGATGAACGCCTGGAAGGGCGAGATACAGGGTGACAACGATTTATTTAAACCGGGATGGAACTTGGATAATTTCAAGAAAAAGATACGAGACGTATCAAATAAATACGGCAAAGAGATTGCGTCTGCTTTCGGCACCAAGGGCGGGTAGATGAACTTCTTACAATACGGTTCGGCCGGAGCTATTGGGTTCTTGATCGGCTTGGCTGCTGTCGTTTGGATTGAAGATCTAAACGCTGGGGGAATTTTTTTGATCATTGCTTTTTGCGTTGCTGTAGCCACTATTATTTTTGCTTTGGCCAAGTTACTGTTGGGAACTGGCGGCGCGAAGTAGGACGATGACCAGCAGACTGTTGAAAAAGTGGCTCGTGTTGATCTCGAGACTCGGGTGCGGCGCGATCATCCGTTGCGCCGCATTCAGGCGATTGTGAACGAGGCACTGGCGGCGTTGGAGCGGGACTAGGCGGCGCTGTATTCGCCGATGAGGCGGCCTTCGGTCCCGCCGGAAAATCTGCTGCGAGCGATGCTCTACTCGATCCGCTCGCACGGCTTTTGATGGAACGGCTGGAATACGCAAGGGCAGAGGAAAGGAGGCCAAGCTGTGCTTTATGGGACATGGCTTGATGGAGAACCGCCACGGCCTGCTGGTCGACGTCTGCCTGACACTGGCCGACCGACATGCTGAGCGGGTGGCCGCACTGCACATGATCGAACCTCGACCGGAGCGGCCACAGGCGATCAAGGCCTACAACGCGGAAGACTTCGTCAATGAGCTGCGCTCGATAACGGTGACGCCGCACGTGGCGCAGAATATGGGCGTCCGCAGTTCCGCGATCGACGGGCGCACGACGCGGCATGGCGACTATGCCGACAGCCAGCGCATCAGGAAGCGTTGGATCAAGGTCGTGGCCGACCAGCACCAGACCAGTTCCGCGGTCGCGACCGTGTCGGATGGACCCTCACCTTCGTAGCCGCTGCCTAACAATCTGGTGCGACTGCCAAAGCTCATGGCGGAGACCGGCTGATGGCCAAGGTTCGCAGCTTCGCCAAGGCCTTTGCCGGCCGCTGGTACATCGTCGAGACGGATGTTTGGGATAACGACTTCCTCGATTTCGTCGAGGAAGCGCATCTGACATTCGACGCCGAGCCCGGTACTTAAATCTCCCGTCGGCATTGGATTCGTGGTCCGGAGTGCCCAGCCGACTTCTGCGTCAGGTGCTGATCTCCCTGGCAGTCATTCGTCGAAAAGCCGGCGCGGGTCTGGGTTTACTTCTCCCGCGCCAAGCCTCTGGACCGCAGCTGAATGATCCCTTCTGGCGCGAAGTTCAAGGCGGTGAGAAACCAGACTTCTATGCGTCAATGTTCACGCTTCGTGCCTCAAAAGCCGCATAAATAGGCAGACTGGTATAATGGCCGAAATTATCTGTCGTCAGTTGAGCCTACGAGTCCAGAATTATCTGTCGTCGGCCTGACTGTTAAGTGGCTCATATCCCACCGCTTTTCGCCCGAAGGGGTTCCCGATGCCCTTCGGTCAACAGGTTACCAATGTGCCCGAACGACAATTAATTCCGAACTGGCGCTAAGGAGCTGTCTTCATTAGCTTATTGCGGCCCTGATCGGTAACCTAAGGCCACCCACACGCGGATTGGTAACCCACAGGAATAGGTTTGGTAACCCTTATCGAGTGAGGGCCGCTCGTACCTTTCGGCGGGTTCGTTTCAGTTCTAAGCCCGGGTTAATTCCGGACAACGACAGATAATTCTGGACGGCACAGTGGAACTCAACGCGTTGTAAGGATGGCATAGAGAGGCCCCTTCTCTAGTCTCGCTACGGGAAAAATTCTGGAAAATGGGTCTGCTTGGCTGGACGCAGAACGTTGTGATTATTCAGCCGGCATTTCTGAAGCTTCTCGAACACAAACAGCTTGCCTTCGCGCACGCTATCTTCGAGCGAGTTCGCCTTCGCCAGATGCGCCCCAATCGCGCTGGCCAGCATGCAACCTGTTCCGCGCATCGATATAGCAAGGCGCGGCGTGTCGAAGTGGATGGGTTCATGATCGGAGCGTAACAGAATATCGGTCGATCGAGCCCCCGATGCGTGGCCGCCCTTGATCAGCAAGGCGTGAAACCCGACCGCCAGCAATTCTTGGCCTTGCAGCACCGCGCCGTCCTCATCCATCGCCAATTCTGAGCCAACAAGGAGCGCCAACTCGATGAGATTGGGAGTGACCAGACGGCAAAGCGGCATCAGATTCCGCCTCATGGCGGCGATGGCGCCCGCTTCCAGCAGCGCCCGGCCTGAGGTCGAGGCCAGCACCGGGTCGAGTACTGCCGGCACTTGCGGATTTTCGCGCAGCACGCAGGCAACTGCAGCAACGATCTCTGCCGTCGCGAGCATGCCGATCTTAACGGCAGCCACCTCGTTGGCCTGCAGCGCCGCGCGCATCTGATCGGCCACCAGGCTTGGTGACGAATGTTGGATTTCCATCACAGCATCATGCGTCTGCACCGTTAGCGCCGTGACAGCGAGGCAGGTGCGAACACCAACGGAAGAGATCGTCTCGATGTCGCGCACGATTCCGGCGCCCCCGCTGGAGTCGGATCCGCCGACGACAAGCACATGCGGTTCTCGCCTCAGCGCCATCGATCTGTCTTTTCGATCCATTCTCGCGTGCGCGCTTGGGGATCGGCATTCAATGTGATGTCGGTGACCACCGCCGCGCTGTCCGCACCGGCCGCAAAGACACCGTCGAGCCGGTCAGGGTTGAGGCCACCAATGGCGACCAAAGGAACCGGTGCGACCCGGCGCTTCCACTCGTTAATCCGCCCGAGCCCTTGCGGTGCCCATTTCATCTTCTTCAGGATGGTTGGATAGATGGGGCCAAGCGCGATATAGTCGGGTCCCGCGGCCATAGCCATTTCCAGTTCGATATCGTCATGGGTACTGAGTCCGAGCCTTACACCGGCTGCCTTTATCGCCAAGAGGTCGGCGGTCTGCAAATCCTCTTGGCCGAGATGAACGAAGTCGCAGCCTTCCTCGATCGCCAGCCGCCAATGGTCGTTGACGATGAGCTTGCATTGGTGCTCGGCGCACAAGGCCTTGGCCTTCCGGATTTCGGCGCGCAACCCGGCTTCGTCCATGATCTTGATACGAAGCTGCACCAGCTCGACGCCGAGCGGCACCAGCCGTTCGATCAAGGCAGCGCTGTCGACGATCAGATAAAAGGGATCGAGCTTCATGAAAAAACGGCCCTGCCGACCATCGGTGTCGATGGCACGGCGACGTCGCGCGGTTCGAGCATTCCCGAACTGAACGCCTCACGACCGGCGTCGACCGCCTTACCGAACGCACGCCCCATGCCGACCGGATCTGCCGCCTTGGCGACCGCTGTGTTCAGGAGCACGGCGTCAAAGCCGAGTTCCATGACGGTGGCCGCGTGCGACGGCCGTCCCAGCCCCGCATCCACAATCAGCGGGACGCCAGGGAAATGTCCGCGCATCGAGCGCAGCGCCGTCATGTTGACCGGTCCCAAGGCGGAACCGATCGGTGCGCACCACGGCATCAGGACCTTGCAGCCCGCTTCCAGCAGCCGCTCGGCGACAACGAGATCGTCGGTGGTATAGGGGAATACCGCGAAGCCGTCCTCGCACAGGATGCGGGCGGCTTCAACCAGACCGAACACATCCGGCTGTAGCGTGTCGTGATTGCCGATCACTTCGAGCTTGATCCAGTTGGTGCCGAAGACCTCGCGCGCCATTTTCGCGGTGGTGACGGCCTCCTTGACGGAGAGGCAGCCGGCGGTATTGGGCAGGATTCTGGCGCCCAGCGAGCGGATCAACGACCAGAATTGTTCGCCGGCCCTACCGCCCGCCATCTCACGCCGCAACGAGACGGTCACCACCGACGTGCCCGATGCCTTGACTGCATCGGCAAGGATGGCCGGCGAAGGATACTGAGCCGTGCCGAGAAGCAGGCGCGACGAAAGCTCGGTTCCATAAAGCTCCAACATGCTAGCCGCCCTGCATGGGCGAGAGGATTTCGATCCGGTCGCCGTCGCTCAACTGGAACTCCGCGCGGTTGGCTTTGTGCACGAGGTCGCTGTTGACGGCGGTGGCGAGCCAATCGCCCTCATAATCGAGCGCGGCAAGCAACTCGGCCAGCGTGGTGGCGGCAATCTCACGCGCCTCGCCGTTGACCATCAGTTTCATGAGCATGCTCCTTGGTTCTGTCTTGACTGAAAACCAGGTCGGCAGCCTGGCGCGCCATGGCGGGGGCGAGGAGAAAACCGTGACGATAAAGACCGTTGATCGCGATGATCTCACCGTCTGTTTCGACGCGTGGCAAATTGTCGGGAAATGCCGGACGGACACCCACACCGGTTTCAACGATCTCGGCCTCACCAAAGGCCGAATGGAGGGCATGGGCGGCGCCCAGCAGCTCCATCATGGAACGCGCCGTCACCGGTCCGGCGCTCTGGCTTTCAATCATCGTCGCTCCGATCATGAAACAGTGATCGGTGCGCGGCACGGCATAAAGCGGAAAGCGTGGATGAAGCAAACGGACCGGCCGCGACAGCGAGACATCAGGCGTGCGAAGGATCAGCATTTCGCCGCGAACACCGCGCAGCCTGTCATCGGCCGCTGCCATTCCCATGCAGTCTATCTGACGGGCGAATCCCGAAACAGGCCGGGCGTCGCAGCCGAAGTGGAATTTGACACCCATGGTCGCAAGCTTGTCATGAAGTGCCGCCATCGCCGGGCGTGGGTCGAGGTGAGCCTCGTCGGGGAAGAGCAATCCACGCCGGAAGCGGCCGGCGAGGTCGGGTTCCAGGAGCGCAATTTCGTTTTCATCGACGCGCCGATGCCCTGACGTGCGACTGGCGAACCGGTCAAGCTCACCGGCATCACGCGGCGCGGCCACGACCAATGTCCCGGCCCGTGTCACCTGACCCGACAGCACCGCATCCCACCAGTCGGCAGCATCGCGTCCGAGATCCAGCACCGGCTGCTCCGCGCTTTCGCGCTCGCACCATGGCGCCAGCATGCCGCCGGCGAACCACGACGCGTTGCCACCAAGGCCATGCCGCATCTCGGCGACGGTGACCGTCGCGCCGCGGGCGGCGAGTTCGAAAGCGACGGTGAGGCCGGCAACGCCGGCCCCTTTGACGAGCACCCTCATGATGGTTTGGGAGCCTCTGGCACGACCGGTACGCCAGTCTCGTCCGCCTGCATGTAGAGATCGCCGCCCTCCCGGTATTTTGCCGCCATTGCCGCCATGCCTTCCTTCTGGGCCTCGGCACGGATGTCGTGGGAAATGCGCATGGAGCAGAATTTCGGCCCGCACATCGAACAAAAATGTGCCAGCTTGTGCGCCTCCTTGGGCAAGGTCTGGTCGTGGAAGGACCGTGCGGTTTCGGGGTCGAGCGACAGGTTGAACTGGTCCTCCCAGCGGAACTCGAAGCGCGCGCGCGAAAGGGCATCATCCCTGGTTTTCGCTGCCGGATGGCCCTTCGCCAGATCGGCTGCATGGGCGGCTATCTTGTAGGTGATCACGCCAATCTTGACGTCGTTGCGGTCGGGAAGGCCGAGATGCTCTTTCGGCGTGACGTAGCAAAGCATTGCGGTCCCGAACCAGCCTATCATGGCGGCACCTATCCCTGAGGTGATGTGGTCATAGCCCGGCGCGATGTCGGTCGTCAGCGGCCCCAACGTGTAGAACGGCGCCTCACCGCACACTGCGAGCTGCTTGTCCATGTTCTGCTTGATCTTGTGCATGGGGACATGGCCCGGGCCTTCGATCATCACCTGGCAGTCCTTTGCCCAGGCAATCTTGGTGAGTTCTCCAAGTGTTTCCAGTTCGGCGAATTGCGCCGCGTCGTTCGCATCGGCGATTGAACCGGGACGAAGGCCGTCGCCGAGCGAGAAGGAGACGTCATAGGCTCTGGCGATGTCGCAGATCTCCTCGAAATGCTCGTAGAGGAAGCTCTCCCGGTGATGGTGCAGGCACCATTTGGCCATGATCGAGCCGCCGCGCGAGACGATGCCCGTGACCCGGTCGACGGTCAGCGGGATGTAGTGCAGCCGCACGCCGGCGTGGATGGTGAAATAGTCGACGCCTTGCTCGGCCTGCTCGATCAGCGTGTCGCGGTAGACCTCCCAGTTCAGATCCTCGGCGATGCCGTTGACCTTTTCCAGCGCCTGATAGAGCGGCACCGTACCGATCGGCACCGGCGCATTGCGCACGATCCAGTCGCGGATGTTGTGGATGTTGCGGCCGGTCGACAGGTCCATCACCGTGTCCGCGCCCCAGCGGATCGCCCAGACCATTTTTTCGACCTCTTCGGCCATCGACGATGTGACAGCCGAGTTACCGATGTTGGCGTTGATCTTGACCAGAAAATTGCGACCGATGATCATCGGCTCGCTCTCGGGATGATTGATGTTGGCGGGAATGATTGCGCGTCCGCGCGCCACCTCGTCGCGCACGAATTCGGGTGTGACGAAATCTGGGATCGCCGCGCCGAAGGCTTCGCCGTCGCGTTGCAGCTTGCCGCGCATCACCTCGCGGCCGAGATTCTCGCGGATGGCTACGAACTCCATTTCTGGCGTGATGATGCCGGCGCGCGCATAGGCAAGTTGGGTCACCGCCTTGCCCTGCTTGGCCTTGAGCGGCCGATTGCGTATCGGAAATTCCGGTGTCAGGCGCTCGCCGGTGGCGAATCCATTGTCTTCCGGCCGGACGTGGCGGCCGTCATAGGCTTCGACATCGCCACGCGCCGTGACCCATTCGTGGCGAAGCCGGGCAAGGCCTTTTTCGATGCTGGTTTCGACTGATGGATCGGTGTAGGGGCCGGACGGATCGTAGACGGTGACGGGCGGTTCGCCGGCCGTCGGATGGACGGAAATCTCGCGCATCGGCACCCTGATCTGTGGGTAGAGGACGCCGGGCTTGTGGATTTTCCGCGAGGCGGGCAGTGGTCCCGTCGATACGGCGGGGGTGAGGGCATTCATCGTGAGGCTCCTTTGCTCATGCATTGGAGACCCAGTTCTGTGCCGGAAGGATGAAAAGACGCTTCTGTAGACCTGCTGCAGCAGGACCTCGGGCGTAAACTCCCGCAAAGCGCTTGCACCGTCCCTACGCCAGTATGAACTGGATCAGGTTCAACGGGTCACTGCGCCGCGAAAGCCAGCAGTATCTCAGCCCCTTGCCGGGACTCCCCTGGTGAATGCCTTAGGTTGAACGGGCTGACGCTATCTTGTCAAGCGCATTCGGGCGCCTTCGGCCGGTGGCGACGACCGGCGGCCAGCCGGGCGGAGAGCTCGCGCATGCATCGGGGACAAGTCACGCCCCGTAGACCGGGGCTGAATGGCCAAAGCCTCATTCGCTTCGTGAAGGATGGAGAAACTGTATTGGCCATGTGCGCGTATCGACCAAGTAGCTCAGGCGGTCACGGATGTGGTTATTCTGGTCGAAGGTGACGAACGGCCTTGGGGGTCACCTCCTTTAGGATTCAGAGGTTGGAAGACGGCTTCTCGCGATCACGGCCATCAGGAAATACCTGTCTTCGGCTCAACCTCGACATGGCGTCCGATCGACCGCAGATATACAGCTATCTCGTTCATGAGATGATCGCGTTCGCCGTAGATTTCAGCAATCCTACGCAGCTGTGGCTCGACGGCCCTCCGTTGCGCTGGCGTGAAATCAGCATCGCCAAAGACGTATCCCAAGTTGCCAATCGCGCAAATTTTGCAGCCGGCGTCCACAACTGCTTGTACGAATGCCGGAATGTCTTTTTCTTGCATGGTCTTCATGTCGAACCTCTCGTGAATGGCGTGCTTGCGCCCCAATCTGCCTTTTCAGCGTGTCCTCTGGGCGGCGCAAGCCCTGAGCGTGACTGTGCACGGGCAACCTCGACTATCCCATCTGCCACGCTCTTTAGAATCGGTGGGGTCTGGTGATCGCAGGCTGGGCCACTCAAAAGCCTGCAAGAAGAAAGTCATGGCGACCATTGCTCAAGATCGCAAGGGTGCGTGCAAGACCTTCCGTTGGCAGTCATGCACGCTCGCTCAGAGATAGTCCGGCCGCGGAAATTCTCCCTTATTCGTAAGAAAGCTCATTGAGCAACTGGGCATTGAGCAACTGGGCATTGAGCAACTGGGTCTCACGTCACGGGTCTCGTGTGCTTCACAGCCGAAAAATAGCCGCCGTGGCAATTCTCGAAAAGTGCAGGCTACCTCGTTAAGGACACTGCGGATGATCGTTCGCGCTTGGCAAAAGCGAACGGATTAGTCTATGGCTCTCGGCAGGGGGGCGAGTTATGCGGCGGGTGCGAATCCTTCAAGTAGGCGATATTCACTATCCGGACTGGCATCCTTCCTCTAGCAACATCGATGCCAAGGATAGCAAGTTCGCTCCGAAAATAACGCAGAAGCTACGCGCGTCTTCGCTGCGTGCCGTCTTGACGAAACTTCGGCGGCTGACGACTTCGAAGCCCTTGGATTCGATCGCCTTCATGGGGGATTTCACGAGCCGTGGCGACAAGACCTTCATTGCTTCGGCATTCCAGCATTTCACGTTGCTCTGCCGCGCACAGGGACGCAGTTCAAAGGCGCTTCCGTTGATATTCGTACCGGGAAATCACGATGTGAACCGTGATGACGCGCGCGAACTTGGACCGACTGAGAAATTCAGCGAAATGGCGAGTTTAGCCGCCCGCTTGGGTTGGCAGACCGTTCCCGTGGACCAACCCGTGCACTTCAGACTTCCGACAGGATCCGCAGGCGCAAACTTCATCCTCGTCAACACAGCGATAGGCAGTTGGGAGCTTCAAAACCTTCCCGCGTTCCTTCGTGATCGTCTCGAGGCACTCAGTCCTTCTACAGAGCCTGTAGATCTCGGCTCGCCGGACATCTCGGGACATTCGCCCGCGACACCTCCCAGCGATCCAGACAAGGAGGCGTCCGACGACGAGTATTACGGTCAGATGGACACGCCATACATCTCGCGTGAGATGCTTGCAGGCCTACAGGAATTGCTCCAGCAGCCCGACATGCGTTACGGCATCATGATCGGCCATCACAATCTGCTGCCACAAAAGACTCCGCGCATTACGCCATACGCGGAGATGCTCAACAGCGGATTTGTCAGAACTCAGCTGCTGCAGGGCAACAAGCCTATCGTCTACCTGCATGGACACATACATGCTGATCCGGTCGAGATCGTCAACGATCCAAGGTTTCCGGACGGCAAATTGATCTGCATCTCAGCACCAGAG
Organism: Mesorhizobium sp. ISC25; assembly: GCF_042295465.1. NCBI lineage: Bacteria > Pseudomonadati > Pseudomonadota > Alphaproteobacteria > Hyphomicrobiales > Phyllobacteriaceae > Mesorhizobium > Mesorhizobium sp. ISC25. Next base: position 4,884,501 of record NZ_CP135441.1, read on the forward strand.
ATACAGTCAGGTTTCAATGAGCTCGTCTTCTTCACGACCGATCAGGGAGAGCTCGTCGGCATCCGACTTATACCCTACCGCACCAATGTCGCCGACGGGACGGTCATGGAAGGCGAACATTGCTTTATTTCCACCATGTCCAACGGCAAGGCCTTTCTGAACAACGACACGTTTGACCTGCTGCGCCGACTGCGCGACCATGCCACCAGGCGCGGGAATGGGTTACTCTTCTGGGACGAGATCACTGAGATTGCTGCCTCCGCCGAGCTCGGGCTAGATCTGGAAGACTCTCTTCTGATGCTCCAAGCGGCGCGCTTCATCGAGATAGACGGCCTCACCAAGGCAAACTCGGCTTGGCGCATTAAGGTAAGGGACGAATAGCGATGGAGAATCCGTTCGGCCCCAACAGGATCGAGTACGAAAGCCGCCCGATACTGTGGTTCAGTCAGAAGTCGGCGTTGATTTCTGCCGCCGCCAAGCCGGTCTTCGTCGCAGGGACGAGAGGCAGCGGCAAGACCAGCATTCTTCGCTCGCTTTCCACAGTCCATATTCTTGAAGACAAAAGTCTCGCGGACCAAGTCGGCAAGCTCGCCTGGTATGGCGTCTTCTTCCAGCTCAATGAGACATTCTCGCCCCTAATCGACAACGCCGTTCTGAACCTCATTCCGGAGCGGATACGCTTCGACACGGCCGCCGTGATCCCGCGGCAATTCGTAATCTTCTCTCACTATCTGGAGCTGAAGATAGTCGAACGCCTGCTCGAGAGCATCGGCCAGCTCAGACGCGACGGCCACTTGAAATACCGGGCCTCCGAAGATAGGGACGTCGCCCTGGCACTGCATCGCGAAGTGCTGCACTTCATACCCCAACCTGCCCGTCTCGACTTCTTCAGCATCGATGAGCTGCGGGGTGGGATAACCCGGTACGTCGACGAATGCTTCAACGCGTTCTTCTTTGCCGCCGATGCCGGAGCGACCGGCTTCAGAGCAACAGACCCTGGCGCGATCATTAACAAGGTCGCGACCGCGATCACTCCACTTTTAAATGGCCCATCTTTCGCCGGTGACAGGGCGCCCTTCTTCAAGATACTGATTGACGACTGTGAAGCACTGACACCGCTCCAACAGCAGTTCCTGAACACCTTGGTGAGAAAGACGCGCGGCAACGTGAAATGGGTCCTCGCCTACATCGGCGGCCTCTACGACACGATCCGGACGATCATACCCGGCCAGTCGCTCTCGAATGCTGACCGGGACGTCGAGAATCTTGATTCAGTCGATCCGAGGGAGTTCGCCACGCTGTGCGAGAACGTGTCGTCGCTTCGGCTGTACTATGCGCTTCCTGACCATCTGCGGAGTGATCTCGAGCGCAACGATGCGCTCAGCGCGTTTTCGCTCAAAAACCGGCTGGGGCGGCTTTCCGTCAATGACATCATCGAGCGGGTTATCATATCGGGTCATTCCGAGGGCAGAGAAGAGCTTGTGGCACTTGCTGATGCAGCACGTGAATTCCTCTCCGTGAATTTGAGGACGGCGGATCAGCAGCAATTCCTTCTTGATCGAAAAGCGCGCCCTTATGCCGAAGGGCTGGCGCTCGCGCTCATGAACCCGGAAATTAAGCGCCGGCCCATGAGCAAGGCGGATGCTTCAAATCTGAAGAGGTCGATCGCCCGGAAACAGGGATGGGCTTTTCTGAAAGCGTGCCAGATGCTGCGTCTGCATGACTACCCGTACGTAGGGCACCAGATCATCACATCATTGAGCGACGTCTGTATACGCGATTTCCTTGATATAATGGGAGAGATCTTCCGCCGCAGTGTTCCGAGTTCCAGTGATCCACGAAAACTGGTGGAATTCATCAACTCGGATTTACAGATTCATCTCGAACAGCAGAGACAGGCTGTGAACGCCGCCTCTCAACGGAAGCTTGATGGACTTCAGGCGCTTTCACATCCGTACGAAGAAGAGAGCGTGCGCATGGTGCGGGCGTTGGGTTACCTGACCGCTCGCCTCCAGACAGAGTTTGCCGAAGAAAATGCTCTAGGAACGACAGAGAGAGGCATTTTCAGGGTCGATCTAAAGGAAATGCGCTCGCTGGTGAACCGACTGGAGCAACCCAGCGGAAAACTGGACGAGGTCCTGCGTCGGGCGGAAAGGGATGGGTTTATCCGGGAGGTCTCCGCCGCCGGCAACTTTGAGGTGGACCGCGCCGACCCCGCATCGAAGGAGATGATGATCAGATTGCATCGGCGATTTGCACCTTACTTCGGGTTCTCCTATCGCGGCCCGTACGAAATCAACACAATCCCTGCGGCGCGGATGGTCGACCTGCTTTTTACCAGGCATCGGCTCCCAGAAGACTGGGCCGACTCGGTGTTTAAGGAGCTCGTCGCGCGGCCCGCACTCAAGACCGAATTCCAGCACTCGCTTTTCGAGAGCGATCTCGAATGACCGCTTCAACTGTCGAGTATCGAGTCTTCGGCCATCTGGCCGTCACCGAGAAGGCGAGAGATGCAGGTACCTGCGAAACGATGAAGGCAGATATCGCGATCGTCGCGCTTGGATGGGAAACGCGTTTCGCCGCGTTCGAAAACCATCTTGACCTGAAGGTCGGCAAGATCGTGGTTCTGGACTTTGCTCTGAAGGAAGCGAACGTCCCAGCCGTCGAAGAAAACCGGCGAAAGCTCATCGCTATGGGTACCCGATGGGGCGTCGAAGTGACTGTGATCACCCTCGAGCCTTCCATCGAGTATCAGAAGAACATCAATCTCCTCGATCACCTGCTCACTCAGATGGCCGCTTCATGTGGCTCATACGAAGGAAGCCTGCGGAAGGTTTTCGTCGAGTGCTCGACGATGCCGCGAATCTACATCCAATGGCTGATTGCGGTGGCATTCAAGAAAATGTCGATTCAGTCTCTCGAATTCGGGTACGCCGAAGGTATCTACGGGAACGCGATCGGCAAAGAGGATTTTTCCAGCGGCTTGGACCGATACGTCACCGTCCCTCATCTTCAAGGCAGCGGAGGAATGGGCGAAGAGAAAGTCCTGCTCGTGGGGATCGGAGGAGATGCAGACGTATTCTACGGATTGATCGATATCGTCAGTCCGGAACGGATCTCGCTCCTCGTCCCAAGAAGCGAGAAGAATGCGCATATCGATGCTTTGCTCGATCAACAGGTGGCCAAGGTACGTGAAACCCACCGGCTCGAAGATGGCGAAGTTCGCGACATCCAGGCTTTCGGGCTGATGGCCCACCTCGATGCTTTCGAGACGTATCTCGACGGGTTCGGCTCGCGTGCGGTGGTGAACGTTTTTGTCAGCGGCCCGAAGGTTCAGGCCATCGCTGCTGCCGTGCTCGCCTGCTCCGACAGCCGCGTCCATCTCAAGGCACGAATTCCCACCTCCTATGCCCATCGTGAAGTCTCAGCGAATGGGCGGTATCATATCTATAGGCTGATTGACCTGACATCCCCTGCCTGCAGCCTTCCCGGGACGTTCTGACACTATCTTGCATTCGAGTAGCATCATGGTCCCAGTAGCCGTTCCGCCAAGCCTTCAGCGCATGTTCGTGTCGCCCGATCCGGTCGATGGGGGACTAATTCCCACTTGGAAGCTGCTCTACATCAGATCAGGGGGAAATGCAGACTGGCAGAATTCCATAATTAGCGACTAGCTAAAACATATACTCAGGCGAGACTGTTCAGCATAGAAATAGTGAGCGCTCTCCAATATGTTAGGCTGCTGTCGCAGTAGCGCAACAAGCTCAGTCCTTGGATGGGTGGTATGAGGATGAGACGACTCAATGTGTACAGGCTCAGTCTTTTTATCGAGGCTCTCGTTTTTGTCGTAAGCGCGTTCGGTGCGACGTGGCTTACCAGCTTTGTGAACGCGCCATGGTGGGCATATGTGATTATAGCGGCCATCGCTATGGGCATGTTCGTAGCCGTGCGTCGGGTCCTTTCTGAGCCGCAACGTATGGGACTCTTGGCACACAACTCGGCAGCGACCTCTGCGTGAACCCAGGCGCCTTGAAAATGTGCCCGATGCGTCCGGATTTTTGGCGGTGATCTTCATCAAATGCGATGAGCTGCAATTTCTGGCGACGGCCACGCTAAGGGCGGGCCTCCAGCACCATGTTGAACGGTGTCTCCGCGGCGCGACGCAATCGCTTGAAGCCGCCGCCGGTCACAACCTTGCGCAGCCTCGCCTCACCGGCCTGGGCTCCAAGCGCGAGCCCGACTTCCTGCGACACGGATGCGGGCGTGCACACAAAAGTGGAAGCGGCATAGTAAACGCGGCCGACGGGATTGAGGTTCGCCGCCAGATGATCATGCGCGAACGGCTCGACGATCATCCACGTGCCGTCCGGCTTGAGCGATCCGTGGACATGGGTGGCGGCGCCCGTCGGGTCGCCCATGTCGTGAAGGCAATCGAAGAATGTGACGAGGTCATAGGTTCCGGGATAGCTCTTGGCGGCCGCCACGTCGAACCGCGTGTTAACGCCGACGCCGGCTACCTCGGCCGCCTTGCGGGCGCGCTCAATCGAAGGGGCATGATAGTCGAAGCCGACGAAGCGCGAATTGGGGAAGGCCTGTGCCATGAGCACGGTCGATGCACCATGACCGCATCCAACATCCGCGACGTCCACGCCGCGTTCGAGCTTCTCGACGACGCCCTCCAAGGCCGGCAGCCAGGAGTCGATCAGATTGGCATTGTAGCCTGGACGGAAGAACCGTTCCGTACCGCGAAACAGACACGCGCTATGATCGTGCCACCCGACGCCCTTGCCGGACTGGAATGCCTGCCTCACCTTTTCTTCATCGAGCCACAGCGCGGACAGGAACTCGAATGCGCCTGCCATGAAGGCCGGGCTGTCTTCATCAGCGAACACCAGCTCTTGCTCGGCGTTGAGATAGAATTTGTCGCTCGCTTCATCGTAGTCGACGTAACCCGCCGCCGCCTGCCCGGAAAGCCATTCCCTTACGAGGCGTTCCTGGGTGCCGGTGCGTGTCGAAAGTTCGGCGGCCGTCATCTTGCCGCCTTCGCGCAATGCCTTGAACAGGCCGAGTCTGTCCCCCAGCAGGACTCCCGCGCCCGTTGCGATCGCACCGAGATCGCCGACCATTTTCCCCAAGAATGCGTCCAACTTTTCCTGATTCGCTTCAGACATCTGAATCTCCCTTTGGGTTCAATCTCTCCAGGCGACGGAGCCGTGCTCGTCACGAGGCGCCTTGAGCATCAGATGCTCGAAGACATGCAGATATCCCCGGCAGCTCATCCGCGCTGCCGATCCTGCACCAGACCATATGGGTGACGACCGGCGCGGTGGTCGGGAATGACAGCCACCTCCATGCCGTTGAAAAGCAGGAAATCCGTCACTTTGCCCTCGTCGGTAACCGGCGGAGCCGGAGTGGTCGTCACCAGGGCAAGCCCTGTTGCAGCAGGTATCCTTGGGCAGCCTGTCAGAACATCGATGACTCCGGTTGTGGTGCCGGGGCGGGCGATCAGGGGCCAAGTGATTGTTCCGCGGCGGCTGTATGTTGTGGTAAGGTGATCATGCGAAATCTTGTTGGTCGGTCACGTGTTTTGCGGATGACCCGCATGTACTGTGCCAAATGAGAAAACCATTCAAACGCAATCCAGTAGATCTGACTGTATCCGACATTGTCGGAATTTGGACATCGCCGAACGCGAAGCGCTCGGGGCTTGTGACGATACTTGAGCGTGCTGCTTCGGAGGAGGGATGCGCCTCGAACCGGCCGCGAGGCCTTTTTCTGGCAACGGATATTCCGGCCGGGTTAGGCCGCGAGGAAAGCGACGGTGAATAAGAGGTAGAGGACCAACCGTTTTGAGCGGGTAGTTGCCGTGTTGCGCCCCCAGGCAAAGGCCAGCACCACGGAGCAGTATTTCTGGTGGCGATACTACATCGCCTTTAAGTGCCGGTTACCCGTTTTTACCCAGTTGGCCTGGTGCATTCAGAGCGAGGTCGTTGGAAACCGCTTATTGTGGCTATGAGCAAACTCGGGATGGAGGAGTGGACCCAAAAATTGGCAAAATGCCCCAGGGAGGATTACATGGGTCGCTCATTCCCCGTACTCGTTACAGGTGCGCGTCGCTACGCAAACAGCTTGCTTTTGACTTGGCGTTTCTTGCCGTTTCGGCATCGCTCACTAATTCGGCCGCTGCCGACACCGTGAACTGGCGTCAATTCGAAGGGACCAGCATAACTTGGGCCTACGACATCCACCCCTATGCGGATGCTCTCGCTGCGCAACTTTCCGGAGTTCGAGAAGCTGACCCGGCATCAAGGTCACGCCGGAACTCTACCCAGACGATTCTTACTGGAACAAGATGACGATCCAACTGACGACGAAGTCGCCAGCATGGGATGTGTTCGGCACTGGCATTCAGCCCGCGTAGGACCTCGCTCCGAGTGGCGCCTGCTGGACAAATACATGAGTGATCCGAAGCTTACCGATGCTGGATACGACTACATTCGGACATGATCAAGAAGTGCGCGGCTCCTTCCTTCGCCAATGATAACTGGAACCAGGTCGTGGACGGCATCTCGTCCGGCCGCACCGCGATGACGATCGACTCAAAAATGTTCGGCTTCTGGAACGATGTTGCGGGGAAGCCGGCATCCGGCAAGATCGCCTTCGCTCCGCCGCTGCACGCACCGAGCGCCACGAGCTTGGATTCTGACATCTGGATCTAGGCTCTCGCCATGAACGCGGCTTCCGAAAAGAAGGGCACGGCCTGGCTGTTCATCCCGTGGGCCACCTCCAAGCAGGTGGCGCTCAAGGGTGCCCTTGCTGGCCAGCTCGTCAATCCGCCGCGCACGTCGACCTGGCAGGACGATACCTAGACTAAGTACGCTTCGCAGCCCGAGTTCAACAACTTCGTTGACAGCTTCAAAAAGATACAGGATCAAGCCGCGCTGGCTTTCACACCGCGTGTCGGCTTCGGCGAAGCCATGAACGCATGGGCCGTGGCGATGCAGAAGATGGCAAACGGCGATGACGTCGAGACGACGTTGAGGGCGCTTGCCGAAGAAATCCGCACTGGCCTCTGATCAAAAGGAACAGGGCAGTACTATTGCACTGCCCTGTTCCCGCCAACGGCGGAGATCACGCCGTGTCACCCCAAGCACTTAAACCCAGCGCTGCTTCGCCCGGCCGCGCCGACGATTTTTCTTGGCCGCCAAGGCGGCAGCCTGCGGCCGGGGCCACAACCGAAACGACCACGGCGATCAGTCCGTAAGCTGCCCGGGGCAGCGGAAGGGCGGAAAGCGCCTTCAGGTGGCCGCACAAGTAGGGTCTCGAGACGGACTCAGCGCGGCAGCACGCTCGATCCCATCAGCGCCTCATCGATGGCGCGCGCCGCCTGGCGGCCCTCGCGGATCGCCCAGACGACCAGCGACTGGCCGCGCCGCACGTCGCCCGCCGCATAGAGCTTTTCGACGCTGGTCCTGTAGTCCCGGTCATTGGCCTCGACATTCTTCGAGCGGCGGCTGTCAATGGCGATCTTCATCTGGCCGGCCAGTTCCGACACCGGCCCGCGAGCGGCTGGCCCGGCAAAGCCGATGGCGATGAACGCGAGATCGGCACGAATGACGAATTCGCTGCCGGCGATCGGCTTGCGCTTTTCGTCGACCTCGCAGCATTTGACCCCGGTCAGCTGGCCGTCTTCGCCGATGAACTCGAGCGTCGCCACCTGAAACTCGCGCTCGGCGCCTTCGGCCTGCGAGGACGAGGTGCGCATCTTGGTCGCCCAGTAGGGCCAGACCGAAAGCTTGTCTTCCTTTTCCGGCGGCTGCGGACGGATGTCGAGCTGGGTGACGCGGACCGCGCCCTGGCGGAAGGCGGTGCCGACGCAGTCGGACGCGGTATCGCCGCCGCCGACGACGACCACATGCTGGCCGCCGGCGAGGATCGGATGCGACGGCCACGCCACCGACTGGATCGGTTCGCCGCCGACACGCCTGTTCTGCTGCACCAGATAGGGCATCGCGTCATGCACGCCGCCGAGATCGTCGCCGGGAATGCCGGCCGCGCGCGGCGTTTCGGAACCGCCGCAATAAAGCACCGCGTCATGTTCGGCGAGCAGCTCGGCAACCGGCTTGTCGACGCCGACATTGACGCCGCAATGGAAGGTGACGCCCTCGCCCTGCATCTGCTCGATGCGCCGGTCGATATAGTGCTTCTCGATCTTGAAGTCGGGAATGCCGTAACGCATCAGCCCGCCGGGCCGGCTCTCGCGCTCATAGACATGGACGTCGTGGCCGGCGCGGCCGAGCTGCTGGGCAGCCGACATGCCGGCCGGGCCGGAGCCGATGACGGCGACGCGCTTGCCGGTCTTCTTCTCCGGCGGATAGGGCCTGATATGGCCGGTCTCGTAAGCCTTGTCGGCGATCGCCTGCTCGACCGTCTTGATGGCGACGGGAATGTCCTCGAGGTTCAGCGTGCAGGCTTCCTCGCAAGGTGCGGGGCAGATGCGGCCGGTGAATTCCGGGAAATTGTTGGTCGAATGCAGGTTGCGGATCGCATTGTCCCAGTCGCCATTGTAGACGAGGTCGTTCCAGTCCGGGATCTGGTTGTGGATGGGACAGCCCGTTGGCCCGTGGCAGAACGGAATGCCGCAATCCATGCAGCGCGCGGCCTGTTTCTCGACCTCCTTGTCCGACATCGGCAGCGTGAATTCACGGAAATGCCGGATGCGGTCGGAGGCCGGCTGGTACTTGTGCACCTGCCGGTCGATTTCGAGAAAGCCTGTTACCTTGCCCATAGTCCAGCTCCTGCTGTCCAGATGGCGCGCCTGGCGACGCCCTGCAGCTGGATCAGATGGGGCATCCCGTCCACACATGGGCCGCACCAAGTTGCCCAAAATTCGACTATGTACACTTGCCGGGCTCAAAGCTCGTGAGGGGCTCGCCATGCAGCCAGTTCTCGACTCTAATCGAAGGAGCCGGGGACTCCATCTGCAATACCACGTTGCGGTCCAAAGCTATTTCCAAAGGTTTCTGCACGAGCTGGTTTCCTCTCAGAGACGGCACACGGGTTCAGGGAGGAGCGCATCGCTCGTCTTGCCCCATTAAGTGCAGTCACAGTCACTCAGTCTCAAAAGCCATGCCAACGCGCTCAGCGCGCAGTTAGCGCCCATTGCTTCGAAAAACCTCGTCAGTGCCCAGATGTTGGTTGTAATGAACCTGACATTTGTCTGACGCTGTCAGCTTTTGGACACGCGATCACGCGCTTCGTGCCGCCAGGCCAGGCCGAGCCCTGTGTTGCCAGCGGTCGCTTCGATGATTGTACCGCCCGGCGCGAGCTGGCCACGCTGTTCGGCATTAACGATCATCGACAACGCAATGCGATCCTTGATCGATCCGCCGGGATTTTGGCTTTCGAGCTTGACGAAGAGAATTCCTGACTCCGACGTTGTACCGCTGACCAGCCGTGTTGGAGCTGAAATCAGAGGAGTTCGCCTTGGTGGAGACCTTTCGGACGCAGCGATAGCAGCCATCAACCAGCTTCTTCTAAAACACAAGGTGATCTTCTTCCGCGGCCAGGAGCATCTCGACGATGCGGAGCAGGAATTGTTCGCGCGGCGTCTGGGTAACCTTGTACCTCATCCCACGCAGGGGCCGGCAGCCGGCACGGCCTCAATCCTCAATCTCGATTCCGGCCGTGGCGGTGGCAGGGCAGACCAGTGGCATACCGATGTGACTTTCGTCGATGCCTATCCGAAATTCTCGGTCCTACGTGGCGTCGTCATTCCGGCGGCGGGGGGCGACACGATCTGGTCCAACACGCACGCCGCGTACGAGAATCTGCCGGCGCCGCTCAAAATATTGGCGGACAATCTGTGGGCTATTCATAGCAATGCCTACGACTACGCAGCCGTGCGCCCGCGCGCCACAGCCGAAGAGAAGAAGCACTTCGAGGAAGTTTTCACATCGACGATCTACGAGACCGAGCATCCGGTCGTGCGCGTCCATCCGGAAACCGGGGAGAAGTCGCTGCTGCTCGGCAATTTCGTGCAGCGCCTCGTCGGCCTTTCCAAGAGCGATTCCGCCAAACTCTACGAGGTGTTCCAGTCCTACGTCACTGCCCCGGAAAATACCGTGCGGTGGCGCTGGCAAGTAGGCGACGTCGCTATCTGGGACAACCGTGCTAACCAGCATTATGCGGTCAACGACTATGGCGACCAGCACCGGGTTGTGCGTCGCGCTACGGTTGACGGTGACGTTCCGATCGGCGTCGACGGTCGCCGCAGTATAACCCATGTCAAGGCAGCCAAGCCGGCGGCGAAGGCAGCCTGACCGTCTGAACAGGGTAAAGATGAAAACTTCGTATCGCCGCGGCCATATCGCGCTGCTTAACCGCCCCACAAAGCCTTATGATTTCCGAGAAGCAAGGCGAGTTGCGGGCTCGAGGCTTGGCCCGAAATCGAGGTCCTGCAGCGTGGCGCATGGCTCGAGTCGCTGCTCGTGGCCCCGCTGCAGCGGTACAGGTCCCCCACCGCCCCACCATCTCGCCCGCCCTGCACCTCGGATAGCGATCATTCACCGTTTGTTCATTATGATAGCGCACGATCATAACTGGACATGCTGGTAGCTCGTACATGCCTGAAGGCCCTGCGCGCCGACCCAGCGCCGGGGCCTTTTTACTTCCGCAAAATCGATTCCAGCAACGCGGGCACTTCGCAGGATGTCGGAATCCCGCGCTTGCGATGATACGCCGTACAGCGAATTGCGCGAGTCAAACGAATTTGGGTTTCTCAAATATAGAATCGTCGATACCGATCCTGATGGATCGAGCCTCGACGACGAAGTCAACCATCTTCAAACGGAATTATTCAACATTGCCGAGAGCTCCCGGTGTGCCGTCGAAGCCGACATTGGGGAGGTCAGCGGTCACCAACGATCATGGTGATCGCCAGCATCTTTCGTATTCACATAACCGTCGGCCTTGTACTTTCCCGAGGCCATGACATGAGTGGGTCTTCCAAGCACCGATTTGGCCCGGTAGGATTTGCAGGGGGCGCGGACAAGCGGATGAACAAACGGAATGATGCCGGAAAACTGCGCGCGCCTGCTGGGATTTAGCCGACCGTCGATAGGAACATAGCCCTGGTCGACGGCTTTCTGAAGGGCAAGAGTTTCGCCGACCTGGCTCAGGAACATGGCTTGTCGACAACGAGGGTGCGCCAAATCATCGAGAAGGCCGATCGGCTCGTGGGCGGCGCATTCAGACCAAGACTGAAACGTCCAACGCCTCGCCTCGGTCCGATTTCATGGTCGACTATCCCTATGTGTGCAAATGGCCGAGAAGCACCGGCTGGGTAGCGTCACGCCGCATCATTCTTTGCGGAGCTGGAGCGCGCGGGATCGCTGGAGCGGCTGGTGAAAGCGGTTGCCGGGGCGCACAACACGTGAGCTGGCGCCTCGTGTGGCAAAAGGAGAGGGCGAGAGCCCATGGCCTGCAATGAAGCGATCAAGCATTGCGATCGTGGAACCAAGCTAGTCGACCATCCGGACCGCGGCCTTCAATGCCAGCTCGCCTTGGAATCGGCCTTCCAGGAATTGGCTGAGCGCGCAGCGGAATCCGGCTGGACCGAGGAGATAGCCACGCGCTCCTCGAACTCGCCGGCGCGCGCCTCAGGAGCGACTCCGCCAATGACAGACTGAGAGGACGATTAATCGTGCCAGGGCAACGAGAGAGCGGCAGGTTCAAGAAGCTTCGCCTGAACCGATAGGAACGTCGCTGCGCCAATAAAATTGGCGGTGAAGGCTGACCGCGGCCGAGTCGGGCAAGCGAGCGAAGTGCTGAAATAAGGGCGTGAGAATCCAAGACATCGTTTGTAGAGAGCATCGAGCTTCGCGAGATTGTGGTACAGGATCGACCGCAGGTGTTCTCGCAGCGCTCGCAGAACCCGGGATTCTTCCGCGGCACCCGCCAAGGCGAAGAACGGTCAGAGTTGCACGATAACGTTTAAAAGCGAGCCTTCCTCCGAAAGTCTGCGCGCGCAGTTCCACGGTCCGATGCGCTTTCATAGCTATTCCAATCGCCGCGCCCATCCTCTCCCGGATCAGGTCCAGCGGGTCTGCAGTGCATGCGCCCCCAAAGTGGACGCCATTGGGCCGGGTGAACCGGGCTCGATTGCGCGCCGAAGGCCCGTTCCAGGCCCGGAAATCCGGGTCCGTCAGGGCGAGCGCGTGCGGGTCGAGGTAGAGAACGGCCTTGCCGAGAAAACGACCGTGCACTGGCATCGCGTGCGTGTGCCACATGCCATGGATGGCGTGCCTCACCTCACGCAGAAGCCCGCGAAAAGGCAACGGAAGATCTAGCATTTATGGGGGAAATGTTTTTTCGGAGTGCTTGACCCGCAGGAAGGGCAGGGCATGACTGCCTATCGCCCGACCCGGCCGGCCGCACTCATGACCGGCTGGGCTCGGTTAATCCTGCATGCCGCGCCCATGAGGTTGCGCTCTGTCGGGAGTGCGTCGAGCACAACGACGAGATGTAGTTCACGATCTTTGAAACGCGTGTCAACCATCCAAAGTGTGGATGCCTTTCATCGAAACAAACGATTTCATCAATGTTCTGGAATCCTGCATGGGCAGAACAGAAACCGCCCGAAAGGAGATTTTTCATGCGCTCTACCGGGCAGTGGAGTGCTGGGAAAGGGAGTTGCAACTGACCGGGTCCGACTTCTTCCGAGTCTATGGACAGACTGGGAGACGCGCACGGTGTAGCGGCTCACATCGTCATACTGCACCTACGCCACACACCGGCCGGACCTGATCCGGCTTTATGAGCATTGGGCTTTGTCAGTTGCCCAAGCGTGATGGCTTTCGCGACGCGGCGCGCCTCAGGAACTGAGCCGCGTCCAGGTCGAAACGCGGGAAAGAAAGACAGGAAACAGAATGGCCGATCAATTCGCAACGGACGTCATTGCCCTGATCAAGAAACGCGCCGAGTCGGAGAGCGGTGAGGGAATGCCTGCGTCATTCGTCGGCGAGATAACAATCGCCACGGAACTGGACGCGCTCGGGTTTGATTCGCTGGGTTTGGCGGACGTCCTCTGGGATGTGGAGCAGGCCTACGGCATCAAGATCGACATGAACACGGCCGATGCCTGGTCCAATCTCAAGAATGTCGGCGACGTCGTGGAAGCCGTCCGCGGCTTGCTTGCGAAGGAGGCTTGAATGGACAGGCGCGTCGTTATCACCGGAGTGGGCGGCCTGTGCGGACTGGGCACCGACGCCGCCTCTATGTGGAAAGAGATGCGCGAAGGCCGCTCCGCCATCGGCCCGATCGCCAATTCCGAGCTTCATGACCTGGAGGGCATGACCGGCGCTGAGATCAAGGCGCTGCCCCAGCACGACATCAACCGGGGGCATCTCATCTCCATGGCCCGCTTCAGCTTGCTCGCCGTGCTTGCAGCGCGCGAAGCCATGCGGCAGGCCGGACTTTCCTGCGACGAGAGGAATGCCCATCGCTTCGGCGCGACAGTGGGCGTCGGCGGCTTGGGCTGGGATGTGATGGAGGAAACTTACCGGGCCCTCCTTTTGGACGGCGCGAGGCGAGTTGGCATCCTCGCTGTACCCAAAACGATGCCAAGCGCCGCCGCCGCCCAGGTGAGCTTGAGCCTCGGCTTGCGCGGGCCGGTCTTCGGGGTGACCTCCGCATGTGCCTCGGCCAACCATGCGATCGCCTCGGCGGTGGACCAGATCAAGCTGGGCCGGGCCGACGTAATGGTTTCCGGAGGCAGCGACGCACCCTTCGCATGGGGCGTGCTGAAAGCATGGGAAGCAATGCGCGTGCTTTCACCCGATACCTGCCGGCCCTTCTCCGCCGATAGGAAGGGCCTGGTGCTGGGCGAGGGTGCGGGCATGGCCGTGCTGGAAAGCTACGAGCATGCCACGAGGCGTGGTGCCACAATTCTTGCCGAGATCGCCGGCGTCGGCCTTTCCGCCGATGCCTTCCACATTGCCGCGCCATCTGTCGAGGGGCCAGCGTCGGCGATGCGCGCCTGCCTTGCCGATGCCGGGCTGAATGCCGAGGACGTCGACTACCTCAACGCGCACGGCACCGGTACCAAAAGCAATGATCAGACTGAAACGGCGGCGATCAAGCGTGTGTTTGGAAACCACGCTTATTCGATGTCCATCTCTTCCACCAAGTCCACGCACGCGCATTGCCTCGGCGCAGCGAGCGCGCTTGAAATGATCGCCTGCGTGATGGCAATCCAAGAGGACGTCGTGCCGCCGACCGCCAACTATCGCGAGCCAGATCCCGCTTGCGACCTCGACATCACACCCAATGTGCCGCGCGAGCGCAAGGTGCGCGTCGCCATGAGCAACGCCTTCGCCATGGGCGGTACGAACGCAGTTCTGGCATTCAGGCAGGTGTAGAAGCCATGCAAGACGCCTCATTTGAGGTCACCTGTCGTATCTAGCTGCTTGAGGGGCGGGGCATTGTGATACAGGGAGAGCTGTGGGGTCCCTCCTTCTCGGCCTCGACGATTTGGAAGGAGCCTGTGCGGCGAAACGGGCTAGACGCCCCCAGGCCCAGAACTTGGGCGAAACCAACTCCCACCAAAGGACAGCCGGTTTAGTAGCCGAACAATGAAACCTCGCTCGACGAGCCGCCGTCTCTACTGTCTCCGGCCTCACGCGGTTGAAGCGAACAGCGCAGCAGCTACTGTTCCGCACAACTCGGATGGCAATTGGGACAAGTCCGCACATGTCGTCACGTACGCTGAACGCCGCAGGTACAGCCAAACTGGGGCGGGGCGTTTCTGCCGTTTTGATAGAATTCTATCAAACTGACAATTTTCCTTGCATAAATGCAAGGAGAGCTCGGTTGACTCCCCTCCTTTCTTGTCAAGGATGAGTTTGCAGGCTGCGGTGCGGCAGAAGCCGGACAGAACAGCGACCGGTCGAGTAAAGGCCTGCGCAAACCGCATATTGCGAGCGCCCGCGCGGAGGAAGACGCTCGTCCTGGTGAAAGGCAACGATGCTCAGGCGCCATTGCCATTTGCCGAGGGCGTCCGCGCGCCGAAAATTTCGAAGCAACAAAGGTGAGATCGAGAATGATGATGACGAAATACAACACAGCTCACCGTCCAGTGCAGTTCTACCGGCGGGTGGCGGAGTGGGATGGGCTGCCAAATGGAACGTAAAAAGATCAGCAAGGAGATGCTTGGCGATAGTCAGGCGCTGCGCAAGCTGCGTGAGCACCTTGTCAAGGTGGCCAAGGCGAAGACTACGGTCCTGTTGCGAGGTGAATCCGGAACCGGTAAGGAGCTGGTTGCCAAAGCCATTCACGAGCTCTCGCCTCGCGCCAAGCAGCCCTTCATCAAGGTCAATTGCGCGGCGCTCACCGAGACGCTTCTGGAATCTGACTTGTTCGGTCATGAGAAGGGTGCCTTCACCGACGCGAGCAGTTTGCGCAAGGGGCGCTTTGAGGCTGCCGACAAAGGCACATTGTTTCTGGACGAGATTGGCGAAATATCAGGTTCGTTCCAGGCTAAGCTGCTGCGTGTCCTGCAGGAGCAGGAGTTTGAGCGCGTCGGCAGCAACCACACCATTAAAGTTGATGTTCGCGTGATTGCCGCAACGAACAGGGACTTGGAAACGGCAGTTCAACGCAAGGAGTTCCGGCAAGACCTCTATTATCGCATCAACGTCGTCACTTTACGCGTGCCGGCATTGCGCGAAAGGCGAGGTGATATTCCGCTCTTGGCCGCTCAGTTTCTCAAGAATTTCAATACTGAGAATGATCACACGCTGACCTTCGCTCCCGAAGCGATTGAGGTGCTAATGAACTGCGAATTTCCAGGCAACATCCGAGAGCTCGAAAACTGCGTTCAACGGACGGCAGTTCTGGCGACGGGTCCATCAATCCTCAGAACTGACTTTGCCTGTTACGCGGATCAGTGCTTGGCCGCGGCGCTGTGGAAGAACGGACCGCCGACGTCAGAGAAGTCGACTACGATCGAGCCTTCCGCCGCCTGTGCCGCCCCGCCCGTCGGCGACGGGCAAGCGCCGATAGGCCCTGCCACGAGTCGTGGTAGGGTGCCCGATGCCGATACGGTCATTGCTGCCATGGAAAAGTGTGGCTGGGTGCAGGCAAAGGCGGCGCGCCTGCTCGGTTTGACCCCGCGCCAGATCGGCTACGTGCTGAGAAAACGCGGTATCGAGATCAAGCGTCTCTGAAACAACCCGCCGAGCAAGAGCTGGAGCAGGTCAAGCATTGGTGCTCTGGCGAGCCCATCGGCCAGGCTTACGAAGTGGGTGTGAACAGCGCTGCCAAGATTCCGGCCGTGTGCTTTCTACCACGTAGTCATACTGGGGCTCTGCGACTGACAAACTAAAAAGGAGTAATCCTATGGCTAGGAACTTCGCTCTACACCGCAAGGGCAAATCAATTCGACGTGCCTGGATCCAGAAATAATCGATGTATTATTGGTGACACGCCAGCATGCGTAGAGGCGACGCGCAGATCTCCGCTGGCGGGACCTGGTCGATACATTAGCTGATGGCTTACCGCTCGATATCACGCAATCTGAGATGGGCATGAAAGTGAGTTCGACCGCTGGACAGTTGCCGACCTCGTCAGGTATTGGCCCCTGCGACCGGTTGATCTGCGATATCCAAATTCGCGGAAGTTGGTCGAGACGAAACTGTCGCCCCGGCTCGTGACCGACCGCGCGCCCGGCAAGACCGAGTTACAAAGTTGCCGAGGCAGTTTGATGTGCGTTCCTGCATCACTGTACGGGACACGACCTGACGGGAGACTATGATGCGTAGCCAAAAAGAAAAGATGCTCGCAGGCGAGTTTTACAATGCGGCGGATCCGGAGATCCAAGCTGACCTGTTGGCCACCGGGGCTTGGCTCAAGCGGTACAATGATACGCTGGGGCAGACCACGGGGCATTGGCATGAGCTTTTGTCCGAGCGGCTGGGAGAGGTTGGGCGCGGAACGGTCATCCGTCCGCCCTTTTTTTGCGACTACGGATTCAATATCCGCATTGGAGCCAATGCCTACATCAACTTCAACTGCGTTATTCTTGACGTGGTAGAGGTCAAAATCGGGCAAGGAACGGCAATTGGGCCTGCTGTGCAGATTTATACCGCCGATCATCCACATGATGCCGAGCAGCGGCAGGCCGGCCTGCAGGTCGGGCGTCCTGTTCACATTGGCAGCCGTGTCTGGATCGGCGGTGGAGCAATCATTCTGCCTGGCGTCACGATTGGTGATAATGCAGTGGTAGGCGCTGGCTGCGTGGTCACACGAGATGTTCCCGCCGGGGCAAAGGTAGTGGGAATTCCTGCTCGCGTGGCCGACCCACATAAACAGGCATAATCAACCTCGTTGACCCTGGAGGTGCATGCGAACTGTCGAAACTGTGCCGAATTTTTGTCGAAGCCATTGAGCGCTGCATATGTTGTCGCGACTCGGGCGCTTCAGTTCTTTTGCCACGGGGGTCACAAGATCATGTGCGTAATGCCGCCGCAACGTGCTCACGTCCCGCAGCAGCGGACCCTTTCACATCGCCCAACGAATTCAGAGCCTACGTTGTGCTGCCACTAGCATTACTACTCACGAATGTATTCCCAACTGAGTTTTCGCCCTTGGAGGCAAGCAGCGACTCACCAGCAATCGCCGGCCATTAATCCTGGCTAGCATCGACCCCGACAAGGCGAGCCGCGGCGTTGCGGATCGGCATGTCGATGACCGTGATTGCGCCTTCGGCAAGGAAACGACGTTCGTTTCTGGTCAGCGTAGCCGAATCGATCACCGCAAAATGTGGGCCAGTGGAGCGCTTCATCAGCTGTCTGGCATATGTGCGCAGCATCTGATCGTTGAAGCGGCAGCCCACGAAGAAAAAACCCCGGTTGACGCGCCGTTGCTTCACCGCGTCCGGGATCGGCGTCTGGATATCAATTTCGGTTAGGACTTCGACGTAATCGGAATCAGCCACGAGGAAGTTTGCCGCCGGCCTGACGCTGCCGTGCGGCGCATAGAGCACCGTCCTAGCCACTTGTTCGGCCTCGAGTTCTGTTCCTGACAAATCGTAAGTTCTCGTCCAGATGTTACCGATTCCGGTCGCGCGCGTCGTTCCTTGTATCTCGACAACGTCTGTTTGGCCGGCCTCTGCAAGGGCTGCTCGCATGGCGCCATCGTACCAGCTGTCGATGATGACAGACAGTTGAAGGGTTGCGAGCCAGGCGTGAAGAACGGTCGGCTCGGCGGGGGCTGCGAATATCTCCGCCATCCACGCTTGGAGAGTCCGACGATGTCGGCGCTGCTCGATAAACTGCGCGACCGACCACATATTGGTGCGAATCCTGGAAGGGGCAGGCGCCCGCTTGTTGAGGGCCGCGGCGACATCTTCAGGGGTGCAAGGTACAGGTGATTCCGGTGGGTTAAGCTGCAGAAGACCAGGACCGAGATAGGGGATCACTCGATCGGCCTTGAGAGCGCCGTTCAGCAGGTCAATCAGTTTTTTGGCAAAACTGCCCCGGACGACGACGAGATGGTCCCAGCTCAGCATCGTGTTCATACGCGTTTCCTCTCCGCCACTGAACCCACCGGCATCAGGCCCCGTCGGAAATCTTCATCGCCTCGACGGTGATCGGCAAACGCGTGTCGCGCGGAAGGTCGGGCAGCATGAGCCGCCAACCGTTCCTGAGCGTCACGGTCCCGCCCCATAAGTCAGCGTTCTCAATCTCGGTGATCGGCTCTTCGAGATCCTTCTTGGGGACATAAGCCGACAAGCCAGTAGCAGTCCTGCGAATCATTACTTTCATCCGGCTGTTCCCCCGTTGGAAATGCCTTCAGCTCCGCAGGGAACCTCGACTTTGTCGAGGCTAATGAGTTCGCGCGCTCGCATGCCGACGACCGTGCCACGATCGATCCATTCGACCGCATAGATGAAGAATTGCTGGAGAAAGGTTCCAATGTCGCGCACGTAGCCTTCGTCGCCCTTCCGCACGAGGTTTTCGCCGATCTCCTTGCCGGGATAGGTGCCGTCGTTTTTTATGTGGCGTATCGCACGGACCCGCTCACCCTGCATGAACCGTGGCGGTCTGCCGATTTCGACCTCCTGTTCGCGTCTGGACCACATGCTGTCCATTCCTTTCTCGAGGCTTTTGTTGTGGTCGCGGGTTGCAGGCGTCGTCGTGCGGCGAACCCGACCGTTTCGGTAGGAATCAAGCGGGAACGCAGGTTTTCGGTACCGGACAGACCGACACGCATTGCTGCGTATCGAAGGCCTCCTTGCATTCGGTGCACTTGTTTGGATCGATCACATAGGCGTCGCCCTTGAACTTGATCGCTTCCGAAGGACATTCGAACTCGCAGGCCCCGCATTGGGTACATTGGGATGCGATGATCTTTAAAGCCATTCTAACTCCTGGTTATCGGACGAGACGGCTCAGGCCGTCGCCGCTAGTGGTCTGATCCCAAACTCTGCCGCGTAAAGTGCGCTGACTGCGGTCTCGATGTAGTCATGGCCATAGGCGTCGGTTACGCGCAGTCCAGCTCGCGAGAGTTGTTCCTTCGGGCGATTTCCGATCTTGGCGCATAGCACTATGTGTATGCCTTCGAGCGCTGCGATGACGCCCTCGAGGATGGCGTCTTCGCCCCCGCCTCCGAGGCAATACCGCTCGACCTTCCGATGCCCGACCAAGCTGATCCCTCTAGGCGAGACTTCATAAACCTGGAATTCCTTCGCGTGGCCGAAGTGTTCGTTGACCCGTCCACCTCCCTTAGTGGCCACCGCAACCAGAAGCGACTTTTCGGAGTCTGTTGCCTTGACCATACCGATGGCCTCGCTCCTCGCCGCCTCATGATCACGGCGCTCGTGTGCGACCACCTGCCGATAGGCCTGACGCTTGCCAGCATCGTAGGCGACATCGTCGGGAATCCCGTCCAGCGTGAATTCCTGGCCACGATCTTCACCGAGCAGGCCGACAGCATCTGCCCGGCACTGCCGGCAGTGGCGCATCAACTTGGCGCCACCTTCAAGTCGATCCTGAAGAGCCATCATCTCCATTGCCGTTGGGCCGCGCTGCCCGATGAGTCCGTAGTGGGTACCGTGCGCCGGGTCCGAAATCAGAGGCATCACGTTGTGCAGAAACGCGCCCCGCTCCCTGACCATTTTGTTCACCTCAAACAGGTGCTGGTCGTTCACTCCAGGAATCATCACCGAGTTGATTTTGGTGAGGATGCCGCGCGCGCTCAGCATCTCCAGGCCCAGCATCTGCCGCGCGTGCAAGATTCGAGCGGCTTCGATGCCGAAGTAGCGGCGATTTTCATAAAAGATCCATGGATAGATCTTCGCGCCGACTTCCGGGTCGACCATGTTGATGGTGACCGTCACGTGATCAACATTCATTTCGGCAAGCTCGGCGACATGGTCCGGCAGCACGAGCCCATTAGTGGAGACGCACAGCTTTATGTCGGGGATTTCCCTGATGACGCGGTCGAGCGTTGCCTTCGTTTTCTCCCAATCGTAACAGGCATCCCCCGGCCCAGCGATGCCAAGAACCGAAAGCTGCGGAACTTTGTTGGCAACGGCGATGACCTTGCGTAGCGCTTGGTCGGGCGTCAACTTCTCAGACACAACACCAGGCCGGCTCTCGTTGGCGCAATCGTATTTGCGATTGCAATAGTTGCACTGGACATTGCAAGCCGGCGCGACCGCCACATGCATACGCGCGAAATAATGATGCGCTTCCTCCGAAAAGCAGGGGTGATCCTTGATCCTTTCCCAAATAGCCGGATCCCCTTCGCCCGGGCTGGTCGGCGACGAGCCGTAGGAGGACGATGCGCAGCCACCGGATTTCGCGGCTGCCAGAAAACCCTCGGATGTCGTGCTAGTCGGCCCCTCAATCGAAACTGTCGGTGAGGACATCAAACGGCTCCGTTGCTGGTAACGTCGCGGTTCAAGGTGCAAGAGCCATACCAACTGAAAAAAGCGGCTTCAGTTCACTATTCGGGTCGATATCGCATTGTGTCAGGCCGGCGCGACACAATTTTGTCCTGCTTGCGACAGTGCAAGTCCAAATCCGTTCAGAAGCACGAAGCACTCCTTGTCGCGCACAGGGCGCGCAAGACCACTGGCCTGACGATTGGCTCATCAGGCTCTTAGAAGTTCCTTCACCTCGATACTATGCCGGCGTATCGCCTAGCCGACTTGTCGCAGCTTGAGGCCGAGAATTCGAGCCGCATTAGCCTGAACCCAGCCGGCCTTCTCCATTGTGTCGATCAGCCGTCACGCTCCGTCCGCCGCGGTCCCAGCCCCCGTCCGGCCGTATCGTTAGAATCGCAAGTGCCCATCTCGTGTTCAGGCGGGCGCCGATGCGCCGAACCGGCATCGTGCTGGCCCGTGAGAGCTCGTCGATGACATTGCCACGTTCCGAAAGATTGGTTCCTTCCAGAGGAGAACGCCAAGCACGCAGTTCTCCGGCTCGGACGTTGCCGGGGAAATAGCATTGCGAGATCAGCTCAACTGCCGACGGCGCAAAGCCATGGTTCTCCATATTTCAAGGGTAAGCGCTGTGTCCTTCCAGGAGGACCCGCGATCTGTGGGCCTGCCGATTCTGAGGTGGATCGGAGATCGGCTTGTGTCTGAACTTGAACTTACGATTGACCCTGAGCGGCAGCCTCGGCGTTTTCGAGGGTGATCAACGGCGCTGTTGGTCGGCGGCATTGGTCGATGGACGACAAGGCACGGAGTCATCTCCGAGACCCTGGAGCCGACGCGGTGATCTCGGAGGTTGCCCGGCGCTACGGGCTGCGGCCGCGGCGGAACGCTCGCAAGCTTGCGACGTCGGCAGGACAGGCCACTCCCGCCTAGTGGTTTCGGTGGCGCCACCGGAACGACCCGTTGGGCCTATCCGTGCACCAGAGCTCAAGGCCACGGCCTGAGAATCGGCCGCCGCTCACCCTACTTGGTTCCTCAGCCGACTGCGCTAAGAAGGAGAGCAACTTCCGTCGGCGCGAGGATCATTGCGTCGTGGCCAGTGGCGAGTTCCTGCCACGCCCAGCCATCCTGCTTCGCGACCCATTCTCGCGCTCCCGCCATCGGCGGGTGGAGTGGATTAGTGCAGACGACATAGGTTCGGGGTCTGCCGTTGCCGAGCGGGTGCTCGAGCTTAAGTCCGCTTTCGTAGGTGCCTGCCGGATGCGGTGTTATCCGGCGCCGCACCCAGTCCGTGAGCGAGTGTCCCTCGGGAATGCCGAATGCTGTTGGCGGCGGAGTCGGCATGAAGATACCCCGTCCTTCCTCCGCAACCAATTTTCGACGGGCGGCGACGATGTCGGGGGGCATGGTGCTGAATACACTTTGACCGCTCTCGACGATGGCGCCGTCGAGATAAACGAGATGGCTGATATGGTCGGGTATCCGGTCGGCGGCGCCGGTGATGCTGATGCCGCCTAGACTGTGACCGACAAGGATCACATCGCTCAGCTCTTCCGTCACAATGTGGTTGACGATGTCGGTCACGAATGTGTCGGGCGTGATGTCCTTGCACAGCAAATGTGCGCGTTCGCCGACACCTGGTCGGCGTGGTCACGTGGCATCCCATCTTGCGAAGATTGGCAGCCACGTCCCGCCAACACCATCCGCCATGCCAGGCACCATGCACTAGCACATACGTCTTTGCCATGGGTTGTGCCGTTCCACTTGCTCACCGGCCGTTGTGGCTGCCATCCGGCACGATGGCCGGGCGTTGTCCCAAAGGGGCTCGACCACGTGACCGGTGATAAGTCCGGCGCACAGGGCAGCGCCGTGGCCTGAGGACACCGCTAACGAGTCAAGGAAATTTGAATTGCGAAAGGCCAATATTCACTAGCTCTTTGCAAGTGGATGGAGAGGCTCATGGTGTGCCGCAGTTGCTCGCTGCCGGCATGCTCTTGGCACCGGCTGATCATCCGAACTTGAACAGGACACCAAAGCCGCCGCGCGGATAGTTCCACTCGATGTCGCCGCCTTTCTCGCACAATATCCGGCAGGTGCCGCATTCCATGCAGCCGTCGGCGGTGATCTCGACTTGACCCTTGTCATTCAACTCATAGCATTTCGCCGGACAGACGTAGGTCAAGGCAAGCAAGTTCGCGCTTGGCTTGTCGTGCGGTCGCACTATGATATGGGGGCGGCCGGAATCGACCAGATAGCGGTTCTGGTAAAGTTTGTCCTCGACACGAACCTTCGTCACTGCGATCGTCATCTTGTACCCTCTTCAGCGCCATGCCAATGCCAGGCGGACCGCGTCGCTGACCAACCCCCAGCGCGAGCGCGCGTTGATGAAGGCGGCCGTGGTGTTCTTTTCCTTCTCGATCTTCGGCGTGCCGTCGACACGCATGAAGTTCTGAGCGGCATGCGACATCAACCGCGGATAGCTGTCAAAAAAGTTGCTGGAATTGGTGTGGAGTAAGGCTGGCATGTCCTTGTATTTCTTAAGATCCTTGATCACAAAGGAGTCATCCAGCATCGTCTTGTAGAGCGCAAGGTTCGCTTTGGTCATAGGACCGTTGCGGCTTTTGACTTTGATGATCGCCTCAGCCGCGACGCGACCCGAGGTCATGGCAAGGTTCGAACCCTCACGGTGAATGGCATTGTTCAGTTGCGCTGCGTCGCCGACGATGACCCAACCGTCGCCGAAGAGCTGCGGAATGGCCCTGTAACCACCTTCGGGGATAAGATGGGCGGCATATTCTTTCACCTCCGAGCCAGCGATCAGCGGCCGGATCGAAGGATGGTTTTTCATCGCATCCAGGAGGGCGGACGGGCTCTCCATCGTCGCGGCGAAATCCGAGACCAGGCAGCCGATGCCGAGTGAAATCGACTCCTTATTGGTGTAAAGGAAGCCGAGCCCGGCCATGCTGCGAGAGATCGTGCCCACGGCCTCGATTACGCAGCCTTCATCGCCCTTGACACCGAACCGCTGGCCAATGACCTCTTCGGGCAAGAAATGCATTTCCTTGACGGCAAGCGCCACGGTCTCCGGCTTCGGCATCTCGCGCAGGCCTGCGCGAGTGCCAAGCAATCCCGACACCCCTTCTGCGAGAACGACCACATTCGCGAAGACCACTCCGCCAGCCCGGTCTGTGCGGACGCCGATCACCTTGCCATTGCCATCACGGACGAGTTCCGTCGCGGTCGTCTCACACAGGACCGTCGCGCCAGCCTCGCGCACCTTGCGGGAAAACCATTTGTCGAACTGGGCGCGGATGATCGTGTAGCGGTTGGGTTTCGCCTCATTGAAGTCGTCCGACCGGTAATGAATTCCGGTGTGAGACGTGTCGTCCATCACCCAAAGTCGCTGTTCGACCAGGTGCCGCTCGAGGGGCGCATCATCGCGGAAGTCCGGGATGATCTTCTCCAGCATGTTCGCGTACATTATGGCACCCTGGACGTTCTTGGAGCCCGGATATTCCCCGCGCTCCAACTGCAGTACCTTCAGCCCCTGGCTTGCCAAAGTGTAAGCAGCTGCGTTTCCAGACATGCCAGCTCCGACCACAATGGCATCGAATTGTTCAATCATGTCCTCTCCCTCAACTCGCAAGCTTGTCTCGACTGTGCGGCGACAGCCGCCGGGTGAAGGCTTCCGTCAGTGCGGGCAGGAAGCGGATTGCATCCGTGACGATCCCGAGGTGGGCGAACTCGAAAATCGGCGCGTTCGGATCGGTGTTGATCGCGACGATGAGATCGGCCCCCTCGACCCCAACTCGGTGCTGGATGGCGCCGGAAATTCCGGCCGCGATGTAAAGCTTCGGTCGAATGGTCTTGCCAGTTTGTCCAATCTGTCGATCAGCCGGCATCCAGCCCTTCTGGACCAAGGGGCGCGAACAGCCATGCTCGGCGCCGATCGCTCGGGCAAGATTCTTCACAAGCTGAAGGTTCTCCGCCGCTCCGAGACCGAGGCCTCCCGCAACCACGACATCCGCATAGGCAAGATTTGCCATTGCCGACTGGTTATCCGGTAGGAAGCCGAGGACTTTGGTGACGATATCGTCCTCAACGAGCGACAGCTTGTGCCGCATGACACGCCCGACCGGCTTATCCACCCGTTGCGGCATAGGCATGACCCTTGGTCGCACCGTCGCCATTTGCGGCCGGTAATTTAGTGTATAGATCGTACACAACAATGAGCCACCAAAAGTCGGACGGGTCGCGGCGAGTGAACCGTCGGAATCTACATCAAGTTCGGTGCAGTCGGCCGTGAGCCCCGTCTGCAGGGTCGTCGCTACCGAGCCTGCAAGATCCCTGCCCAGTGTGGTCGCGCCGAGAAGGAGGATTTCGGGTTTATGGGTATTGACCAGATCCGTGAGCGCCTTGGCGAACGGCTCGTTCCGGTAGTCGGCGAGCGGCGGCGCATCGACGATGTAGACAAGATCCGCCCCGTAAGCGAAGGCCTCGGCAACAGCGTCCTCGACCATCTCGCCCGGCGGTCCCAGCACGACGCCCGCGAGCTGGACTTCAAGCTTGTCGGCTAATTTGCGGCCTTCGCCCAGCAGTTCGAATGATACAGGATGCACATTGCCGCGTTCGAGCTCGAGGAAGACCCACACGTGCCGGTAGTCTTTGAAACGGTCGGGAAGTTCTTTCTTTACACCGGCACGGCCGGGGGCAATGCGAGGGGTAGTTTGGCTTGCGGTCGACATTTTCTGCTCCTGGCCGTCACGTGCCGCTGTTGAAGGCCAGCTCATGTTCCAGCGCCGGCCGGCGGGTTAAGATATCGGCGATGAGTTCATCGGCTATGTCCTGCAAGCCCCTTTCCGCGGTGTCGATCTGCGCCGCCCTTTCTGCCCGTGCGGTGGGGGCGAAAACACGCTTGACGACTGTAGGCGAGCCACGCAGACCGCACCGGGTGAGATCGTCAATGCCGGCGTCGGCTGCAGTCCACTTCACGACTTGGCTGCGCGCCGCGCACAGAGCCTGCTGGAGCGAGCCCCGGCGGATTTCGTTGGTGTCTTCCAGCATTGTAATGAGGCAAGGGAGTCTGCTCTTCAGCAACTGGGTGCCGCCTTCGGCGCGACGCGCGACTTCGATCTCTCGCGTATCGCGGTCGATGGAGGCAATCTTCGCGACATAGGTAAGTTGCGATAAATCTAGGCGCTTGGCTATGCCCGGTCCGACCTGGGCGGTATCGCCGTCAATCGTCTGCTTGCCGGTGAAGACGATGTCCGGCCTGCCGAAAGTCTCCCCAATTTTTGCGATTGCTTGCGAAAGAGCAAAGGAAGTCGCCAGCGTATCGGATCCGGCAAAATAGCGGTCCGTCAAGAGAACTGCTCGGTCAGCACCGTAACCGAGCGCCTTTCGCAGCGAGTCCTCCGCCATGGGCGGACCCATTGTGAGCACAGTAACCTCGCCACCATGAACGTCGCGCAGTTTGAGCGCTTCTTCCAGGGCGAACAGGTCGTAAGGATTGATGATGGTCGGAACACCCTGACGCATGATCGTGTTCGTCACCGGGTGCACGCGGATCTGTGCCGAATCCGGCACCTGCTTGATGCAGACTACGATATGCATTGGCGGTTTCTCTAAGCTCCCAGTCCGGATTCGTGCTTGGCGGTTCACCTCATTGCCTGCATCGTTCATGCCAAGTCGTCTTCCTGCCTCTATTCCAGAAGGTGGCTTCGTTTGCTTCCGAGGAGGCGTCATGAGGACTGGATTTGTCGACTTCTCGACATTGTCGCGTCGCAGCCGTGTCGGGCTCATTACTTTCCGAACCGCTTCAGTGCAGAGTCGAGCGGGACGAAGGCGCGGCCAGGTGCGGGACATATGTTTGGATCGTGGTCCCTTAGCACCTTGAACACACGTTGCGTGAGCGGCGAGGAAGTCGCGAAATCTTCGTAGGCGCGTTCCAGCTTGGCGCGCACCCGCGCGGCGATTACCTGGTTAGGCAGACCGGAGAAATCTTCTTCGGCAAGGTATTGGCCCACGCGCTTCATGATATGGAGCCGCGAGACATTCATCACTTTCGGGTCATAGGAGACGCCAAGGCAGGCGAAGAAGTCCTCCGCGGCCGACAGGCCCTTCAGTCGCGCTAGGATATCGGTGCGATCGATCGGGCGGCTATCAGCGGAGCAGTTCATTGTATTCTCCCGGCGCGTAATTGTGGTGTCGATGCATTGGTGACATTGCTGACGGCGTGCCGACCTCTGGCACGGCGGCTGGGCAAGAGACTTGGCGATCTCAAGCTTTTCTGAAGTGGTGAAGGCGACCCCGAGTTTGACTGCTCTCCATTGCGCAGGGTCGTCACGTTGAGGAAGACCTCACGGCTTGTCGGCTATTGTGCCGCTCGGACCCGGGCCGGAATGAAGCTGTTCTGCACCTCGCCCGCACAGTCCAGCACTGGGAACGGCCCGTAGCTTCTCGGTGATCGCAGGCAGGACCTCAAGCACGCGGTCTACGTCATCTTCGCCGTTGTCACGCGACAAGGAGAAGCGGACTGCCCCACATGCCGCGTTCATAGCGATCAGAACATGGCTCGGTTCCAGTGAGCCAGAGGCACAGGCGGACCCGGCGGAACAGGCGATTCCCAGCCGGCTCAGGACAATTGGAATTGCATCGCCTTCGATACCTTCGAATCCAATGTTTGCAGTGTTTGGCAATCGCTCTTGCGGATCGCCGTTGATGGATGTGTTTGGGATGCGCTGGATGATCCCGTTCTCAAGGCGGTCGCGCAACCATTTTATTCGTTTTGTCTCGTCCATGAATTTCAAGGCGAGTTCGGCCGCCATGCCCAGTCCGACTATGCCGGGTGTGTTTTCAGTGCCTGCACGCCGGTCGCGCTCTTGGTGCCCACCCTTGATCATGGAGGAGAAGCGCACGCCACGTCTTACATAAAGCGCGCCTATCCCCTTTGGACCATGCAGCTTGTGGGCGGAGAGCGACAGCATGTCGATCGCGGTCGATTTCAGCTCAATCGGAAGCCTTCCGACCGCCTGCACTGCATCAGTGTGGAAAAGCGCGCCGACTTCCCTGGCTAGATCGGCAAGCTTAACCACGGGAAAGATCGTACCGGTCTCATTGTTCGCCCACATTATCGAGACGATTGCCACTTGTGGGGTGAGGGCGGTTCTGTAGGCGTCCAGGTCGAGCCGGCCGTAGTGATCGACTGGGATAATGTGCACCTTGACGCCGCGCGTCTTCTCAAGGTGCGCGCACAACTTCAGAACGGCCGGATGTTCAACCGCGGAAGTCACTATTTCCGTTCGGTCGGGCATCACCTCCAGCGCCGAAAGGATGGCTGTACTGTCGCTTTCAGTCCCGCCCGAGGTGAAGATGATCTCGTCCTCGAATCCCGCGCCGATGAGGGCTTGCAACTGTTGCCTCGCCTTTCTCACGGCTTCAGCAACCGATGCGCCATAGGCGTGCATGGACGAATGATTGCCAAATTGCTCCGTAAAGAAAGGCAACATCGCTCCAACGACTGCAGGATCAACCCGCGTCGTTGCGTTGTTGTCGAGATAGACAGGGTTCATGGGAGTGATCCTTCAACTGCTGAAATGATTCAAGGGTAGGCGGGCGGCCATTGAACCTCTGGCGCATATCGTATCTGGTAAGGTGGGCGGCCGGGCGAGCGATGGCTTGCTGACCGGTCGCTGTCGACATTGCCCTTTGGTGGCGGCATCCGCCGGGAATTCAGCTGTTTCGGGCAATTTTGTTTGCTTGCCCACGGCAACGATCGATGATCGCGATTTGGCGCATCACCGAACGCAATTGTTCCGGGCCGACAGTGCGTGTCGGCCGGTTCCAGAGCGCCGGCGGTTACCGGTTCGACGCAGTATTCCTTGGCGTCGCTATTGTCGAACATAGCCTGTTCCCTCGCAATCATTTGCAGGACTTGCCGCAGCCGCACGTCTCACGCGCATTGGGGTTATCGAAAACAAAGCCGGATGTTTCGAGCCCAGTGACGAAGTCCACGGTCATGCCGGCGGCATGGGGTTGGGAGCCTCTATCCATGAACACCTTGAGCCCATCTCGCTCGATGATCGCATCGCCCTCACGTGAGACGCTCTCCAGGCCCATTGAGTATTGGAAGCCGGTGCAGCCGCCGGCATGGACCATGATGCGAAATCCTTCCGCCGGCTCGCTGGCGCGGTAAAGAGCGGCCTTGATGGCGGCAACAGCGTTGTCGGTGAGCGTAATCATGGCTCGATTTCTCCTCGGTCCGGCGTTTTCGCGGATCATCTCGCATGGACCGTGCCAAAGGGAAGACGTGTCAAAAACCGTAGGACATCCCGACGTCTCTTATGCTCGATTGCTGGGGAGACGTCCGACAACCGACACTTACTGTCGGGTTTGTCGCGTCCGCGTCACAGGAAGGGCGCCTGAGTTCGCGATGCACTCACGCGTAAAGCAATGAACAGAGCCAAAGATGTTCAGAGCTTGCCGCGGAGCAACTGGCACGATTTTTGTGAAGCCTTCGTTGCGGCGGCAAAATTGCCGGCCGATTCACCTTTGGGTTGCCCTCGCAATCGAAGAACGAAGGAAAGCAATATGATCCATCAGACCCGCCTTAAGTGGGAAAGCAGCACCGCCGGTGGTACCCGAATGCTCGATCGGCCGATTGGCGCCGACCACCCAACAATCGCTCTCTACCGGCGATTGGCCGCTGACCGCCCGGAGACAGGATTCGACTGGCATGTGCCTGACGATCGATCGCGTCCGCCGTGCACACCCCTGAGGCCCGTTTTTCGATCGATCGTCAAAAGAAGAACGGGGCAGGGGTAAAAACATGGATCAGCGCAAGAAGCGGTCGCCCAACGAAATCCGGCGTGCGTGGGAAGTCTGTCCGAACATTCCCGCGCGTGATTTCGCCGCCCAATTGGCCATTTCGGAAGCGGAACTGGTCGCGGCCCATTGCGGTTTCGGCGCGGCACGCATCGACCCGCGCATGAATCACCTTCTGACGGGCCTCGAATTCGTGGGCGAAGTGACGGCGCTGACCTGCAATCAAGGTGCCGTGCACGAAAAGATTAGCGTCTTCAACAGAGTGATAACCGGCAACAATCACGCCATGGTCCTTGGTGACGAATTCGACCTTCGCGTCTTCCCGCAGGCTTGGAGGTATGGTTTCGCTGTTGAAAGGCGCCATCGCGGCGGAATCCAGCGCAGTTTGCAATTCTTCGACGCCGCCGGCGCAGCAGTGCATAAGGTGCATCTCAGGCCGGTCTCCAACCTTCATGCCTATCGAAAGCTGGTGGCCGAGCTCGTATCCGCCAACCAGGAGCCGACCATGTCGCTTAAGGCGAGAGTAGCCGACCTGGGGGCGAGGACTGCGGACTGGGCCGGCACGGTGGACGACCTACGCGAGTACTGGAGCCGGCTGACTGACGTCAACCTTCTAAAGACGCTCAAGCTCAGCCGCTGCCAGGCTTTGCGCATGGTCGGCCAGGATTACGCTTGGCTGCTCGACAATGCCGCAGTTGGCGCCGTGCTCCAGCGTGCGGCCGAAGACGAATTGCCGATCATGTGCTTCGTCGGCAACCGAGGTTCTATCCAGACCCATTCCGGCTTAATCAAGTCGGTCAAGCAGATCGGGCCGTGCATCCATGTGCTGGACGAAACGTTCCGGCTGCATCTCAGGACCCACCAAATCCGTGAGGTTTGGGCCGTGCGCAAGCCGACCAATGACAGTCACGTCACCTCGCTCGAAGCATATGGGTCCGACGGCAAGATCATCATCCAGTTGTTCGGTGCGCGCAAGGAAGGCGAACGCGAGCGCGACGACTGGCGGGTTCTGGCGGAAAACCTGCCTCGTTTCCCCGACAGCTACATGAGAAAAGACCGATCGTCGTCGGTGGGACGCCGGCGCCCATCTGCCTCCGCAGCCAGTAGCCGGGCATTGAAGCCGAGACCGGGGACACGATGACGCAATAAGCGCGCTGTATTATCGCAACGCGATGAGCAGGAAGCAATTTGGCGCTGCCCCATCGACCGCATGGTTACGACGAAGCCGCGGCCTTTGGGCCGAGCTCAGAGGTGACAATAGCGTGAACGCCGCCGACCGTCACTCCCCACCAGGCGGTCAGGTTTTGCGGTTGGGGCCGAGCAAAAATACTGTCAAGACAGCGAGGAACGTGGCAACCGCGCTGTAGACAAAGACACTGGCAATACCCGTGTGATCCACCAATAGGCCACCGAAAGTTGTGCCGGCTGCGATGGCCACTTGGAAGGTTATGACCATCAGTACACCAGCGCTCTCGGCCTGTTTCGGAGCGGCGCGTAGCACCATCCATGTCTGCAATCCGACCGGGACCGCGCCAAAAGCAAAGCCCCATACGGCAACTGCAATTGCCGAGGTCAAGGCCGATGCTCCCATGGTCAGGAGCGAGACAGCGGCTACGGCAATGAGCAGGGGCGGCAGGGCCGCGACCGCCTTGAGACTGTGTTTGGTGAGGAATGCGCCGGCTAAATTGCCGAAGACGCCGGCCGTGCCAAAAGCAAGGAACACGAGCGGGATTGACTTCTTTTCGAGCGCAGGAACGCTCTCGAGAAAGGCGCGGATGTAGGCGAAGCTGGCAAAATGGCCGGAAGCGACCAATAGCACGACTAGCACCGCAACCTTCATCGCCGGATTCTTCGCGACATCCAGCGGACTGCGGAATCTGCGCACTTCGATCGGAGGCAGTGGCGGAATGGTTACGAGTTGCACGAGCAGCGCAACGGCACTCACGATTGCGGCGACCTTGAACGAGGCTCGCCATCCCCAAATGTCACCGACATAAGCGCCGATTGGAGCCGCGCAGACGGAGGCGACAGAAACGCCGGTGAGGATGATCGACATGGCGCGCGGCATGAGGTGACTTGGAACCAGCCGCATCGCCAACGCTGCCGAAATTGACCAAAAACCACCAAGCGATATGCCAAGGACGACGCGTGCCGCCAGCAAAACCGGCAGCGACCCCGCAACCTCTGCCAGAACGTTCGACAGGATCAGCAGGAGCGTCATCGCCCAGATGACGACCCTGCGGTCCAGACGCTTTGTCACGAAGGCGATTATCGGTGCCGAGATCGCCGCGACGATTGCGGTCGCTGTTAGCGCCTGTCCAGCCGTGCCCGTGGTGATACGGAGATCATGCGCGAGCGGTGTCAGAACGCTGGCGGGCAGAAACTCTGCCGTCACAAGCCCGAAGGTGCCGAAGGAAAGCGAAATGATGGCACCCCATGCAGGGCCAGAACGTTGATAGAGACTTTCTGGGTCAAGCCGATCTCGGTCGAACAAAGCCGCGTCCACTAAATCTGTCGCCGATTCGGTCATGAATGAGTTCTCCGGCTAGTGTTGCAGCAGGGGTGGCTACATCGCCGGGGATCAAAGCCGCGAGACCTTCCGGCGGCGGCCAGTCGGCATCAGTCGAGGCCTCGGCGCCCGACGCATCCGAGGCCTCATCGGAGGGCCGACGGACCCAACCGTCGACAATGCGGGAGAGTTCTCGGCGCGGTCGCATCGATCGCATTCGTGAAGTGCGGTCTGTTCACTGCGAACCAAGCAAGCCGAACGCGGTGTCCTCGATTGAGGCCTTGATGGGGGGATGATCGACGATCTCTATATTGCTTTGAAGCAGGAAGTTCCGTCGCCATATGTGGTTATCCTGGCAGCCAGAATTGAGCGGTTGTCGCAAGCACCAAGGCGGTCGCAATGAGTGCAACGAGGCGGAAGTCTGATGGATGGCTGCGGTTCGATGGCCGCGCGATCGACAAAATTGAGGTGATGAGTTATCCCTTTTGAAGCCGTTGCTCCCAATTCTGGGATAAGGTAATTGCAGGCGGTCCCAGCAACGTCGGGCGGCCTTTTTGGTGATCGAATTCATGGGACGACACTCTCGGTCCGTGACGCATCTGCGAATGACTGCGCAAGTTCCGTGCCATCAACGACAAATCTGGCTCTGCTGAGCGGGTGGTGGAGGCACGAGCGTGGTCTATCCCAAGAGCTTGCCGCAAGGTTGTTCGAAGTTGAGGTGCCGGATAGACCGCAAATATGTCGGGCGGCCTGGGGTTGGCCAACACGAAGATGCGCAAGTTCAAAAGGACGAGCTGAACCCTTGCCGATATCCGTCCGAGGCTGATCTGGAGAAGGTCAAGAACTGCGTCTTGAAGGCTTCCGCCGCACCGGCAAATGCGAAGCCAAGGTGCTGGGCAAGATGGACAGGGCCATCCAACCCGTCGACTGGACGCTCATTAATGGCGTCGGTGTGGCTCTGTAGCTGGCGAGAAAAACGCCCTGCTGAAAGACAAAAGCTCGTGTGACCGGCTCTGAAGGACGGCCAATGAGGCATGCGAGGAGAGGCTATAGTCCATTCGTGTAGACTGATCTTGTCCCACGGAGGCGGCTAACCACCCCGCCAGACATCATCGAGGGGAGCGCCACTAGGCTCACCCCAAGTGTTGGTCGTTTCCACCTGGTGACCTCGGCCAAGTCACCAAGCCGCTTAGCGCAAGCTTTCGAACTGGATGCTCCCCGGGCACATGATCGGCTAGCGATCCCACCAGTTGAGTTGCTCCAAGTCGGTGTCTAGCTTTCTACATTCTGTGTCCGACGCTGGACAAGAATGTTGCAATCCCGACCAGTAAGTCAGCACAGGCGCCACCTGTTGCCCAGCAAAACGGCAAGGATTATCGAAAGACGAATTCGGCACGGAGCTTGCACCAACGATTGCATGCAAACGACAGCATCTCATGAACGGTCTCTCGATTCTGGCGCGGTTAAATCGCGGCCGGTTCCAGATCATGTCCCGCCCGAAATGGTGAGGGACTTCAACCTGTTTACGTCGCCCGGCATGTTGCCGACGGCTAACGGGGATCCGCATGCAGCGGTTGCTTGCGTTCATGCCGGGCCTCCGATCTTTTATTCAACCAGCAACACGCGCGACGGTCGGGGTACCTGGGTCATCACTCGCGCGAGCGACCAGCGCCGGGTGCTGCAGGACACCGAAACGTTTTCCAGCCATCGCAGCATCTTCGCCTCTGTGCTCGGCGAGAGCTGGCCGATGATCCCGCTTGAGCTCGATCCGCCATTCCACGGTGTTTTTCGCTCATTGCTCAATCCGCTGCTTTCGCCAAAGCGGGTAATGGCATTGGAGCCGGCTGTCCGGGAACGAGCGATCAAGCTGATCGACAGGATCGCCGCATCAGGCACGAGCTGCGACATCATGAAGGATTTTGCAGTTCCGTTCGCGGTCAATATCTTCCTTCGCTTTATTGGGCTTTCGGACGACGGACTAGAAACATTTGTCGGCTGGGCTAGAGATCTGCTCCACGGCGATAAGGAGCAACGACCACCCGCAGCCCGGGCGATCGTGGCCTTCATCGACGAACTTGCCACCGAGCGCCGCAAGGAGCCGGTCGATGATTTCATGACCTTCATCGTGAAGGCAAAGGTCGAGGGTCGTCTGCTCAGTGACGAAGAAGTCCGTGGCATCGGCGTGCTTGTGTTCGTCGCGGGACTCGACACGGTCTCAGCAGCCATATGCTTCGACTTGGCCCATCTCGCGCGCAACCCCAAAGATCAGGAATTGCTACGAAGCGAACCTGACCGGATTGCCGTCGCTGCGGAAGAATTGCTGCGCGCCTATTCGACCATTCAGATGATCCGAGTGGCAACGAAGGATGTCGACTTCAAAGGCGCGCCGATCCGCAAGGGAGATTATGTTTCCTGTGCCACGATGATTGCCAATCGTGACCCGGCGGAATTCGAATGCCCGAATGAGATCGATCTGGCGCGCGAGGACAACCGGCACGCTGCCTTTGGCTATGGTCCCCATCGTTGTCTTGGCTCACACCTTGCCCGGCGGGAGATTGTCATTGGCCTGGAGGAGTGGCTGGCGCGCATCCCAGCCTTTCGGATCAAGACAGGGACTGAACCTATCACCTTCGGCGGCCATGTGTTCGGGATCGAGAATCTGATCCTGGACTGGTCCTGAAGTTTCAGCCAACGACATTGGAGTTCGCTATGCGTGTCGTCGTACATAAAGCCAGATGCCAGGGTCATGCGCGCTGCTGGGCGCGGGCGCCGAGAGTCTTCAAGCTTGATGACGCCGGCTACATCTTGCCCGGTGATATTGATGTTGCCGATGGGGAGCAACTGCTTGCCTCAAAAGGGGTACGAGCCTGCCCCGAACAAGCTCTGGAAGTTGACGAGCCCCCCGCTAACTCAGTTGTAGAGAGAGACACACGCAAAGTGCAGACTGGCATCGGGAAGGACAAAACAATCATACAATTCGCGACAGACCCTGTCGACCACGCGAAAATTACCGAACTGCGTGACCGAGAGGCGATCCGCAACTGCCTGTATCGGTACTGCCGCGGGATAGACCGCGCCGATGAGGCGGCGCTGCGTAGCGCATACTGGCCCGAAGCGTATGACAGGCACGGTCCCTATTGCGGACCGGCAGAGGACTTCATCCAATTTGCTCTCGGTCTGCCGGGGCACCGTAACATCCATCAAATCACGAACAGCCTGATCGACTTCATCAGTTCAGCAGAGGCCGCGGTCGAGAGCTATTTCACCGCGCTGCAACGCGGACCGGATACAGACCAAGAAATACGTCAGACGCTGCTTTGCGGCCGTTACTGCGATCTGTTTCAGAAGAGGCAGGACGAGTGGCGAATTGCGGAACGGACAGTCGTCTACGATTGGGTTGAGGAGCAAATCCCGCCAGCGATTCTTGAGGCAGATAGGTTCGGCCGGCGACAGCCGATTGGAGCACCACATCCAGACGATCCCATCTACCAGTTGCTCAAGGGTCACATCCCCACCGACCAAGATGGCGTCGAGGGTCCCCAACTGGGAGCTGCATAAGTGGGTAGAAATGGAGGATGAGCGCCCTACGGGAACGACATCTGTGTGGGGCCGCAACTGGCGGTCACTGGAACGATTTGGCTCGGCCCTTCATTCCGCCCAAGGTTGATGGGCTGAGATCACAAGCGGTCATCGTGGAGAAGCTCTCGTGAAACTGGCAGCACGCACCGTAATCATCACAGGCGCTGCGGGCGGGATCGGCCGTGCCCTGGTCGATATCCTTGCCGCGGACGGAGACACTGTAGTTGCGGTGGACCTTCCGGGCAGTGGTGTGGTTGAACTGGCTCGGGATCTCGGGTCGCCGCACGTCGGTCTGGAGTGCGATGTGTCGCGAGAGAAGGACATGCTCTCACTTTTCGGCCAGGTCGAAGCACGCTTCGCGCAAATCGATGTCCTCATCAACAATGCGGCGGTTGGACCCACGATGGATAGGATCATCGACACCGCTGTCGATACCTTCCGACGCGGCGTGACAGTGAACCTTATTGGGCCATTCGTTATGGCCAGGGAAGCGGCGCGGCGCATGAAGCCGGGCGGTGCGATCGTCAATGTGGCTTCGATGGCGG
Organism: Mesorhizobium sp. ISC25; assembly: GCF_042295465.1. Lineage (NCBI taxonomy): Bacteria > Pseudomonadati > Pseudomonadota > Alphaproteobacteria > Hyphomicrobiales > Phyllobacteriaceae > Mesorhizobium > Mesorhizobium sp. ISC25. Next base: position 4,920,901 of record NZ_CP135441.1, read on the forward strand.
GCGTGGTCGGCAATCCCAGGCGCAACGCCTACGCAGCCTCGAAAGCTGGCGTGATCTCGTTGACAAAATCCCTTGCATGCGAGTGGGCTATGCGAGGAATCCGCGTCACGGCGGTGGCGCCGGGCTCCGTCCGCACCCCAATGGTCACAGAACTGGCACGCGCTGGCAAAATGGACCTCGCGGCGATACGCCGCCGCGTGCCGATGGGGCGCTTGGCTCGCCCCGACGAGATCGCCAGGGTCGTGCGTTTTCTGAGCAGCACGCAGGCGCGCTACATCACCGGCTCGGTGCTGGCAGTCGACGGAGGCTGGATGTCATTCAACCAGCCGGGGGATGCTCACCCGCCGGTGGATGGTGCGCTTCAAGCCGAGCTCTCCTGTCCGGCCGAATGCACAGATGCGCGAATCGTGCTCGTCACCGGTGGCGCAAAAAGCATTGGCGCGGCCGTCGCTCGCCGCTTTGCCGCGAACGGCGACACCGTCGTGATTGCTGATAAAGATGGCACTGCAGCGGCAGAGCTGGCTACATCGCTCCCCGGCAAGCATCTGGCGAAATCGCTGGACGTGGCCGTCGAGAGCGATGTGGTGTCGATGTTCGAAGAACTGAGGGGACGCTTCGGGTATATCGATGTTCTGGTCAATAGTGCTGATACCGCCGACAGGATTGTGCCTGCGATCGAGCAACTGTCGAAACAGCTCGAACACGTCCTGGATGTCAACCTTACCGGCGCCTTCACCTGCGCGCGCGAAGCGATCAAGGCTATGCGCCCGGGCGGCGTGATCCTCAATCTCGGGTCGATCGACAGCTTTCTGCCGTTCGCGCCGCGCCATGCCTACGGCGCCTCCAAGGCGGGGATGGATATGCTGACCCGTTGCATGGCGGCCGAACTCGGGCCGGTCGGAATTCGGACAGCCACCGTCGCTCCTGGCCACATCCGCACGCCCGCACTTGCTCAGTTGGCCAAAGCCGGCCGCATCGACCTGACAGCAATCGGACGACGCATCCCCATGGGCAGGATGGGACGGCCAGAAGACGTCGCAGATGCATCGTTCTTCCTTGCTTCGTCTGACGCCTCATACATCAACGGCTCGATCCTCTACGTGGACGGCGGCTGGACCTCGTTCGGTGATGCGGGAAACGCCAGCGAGCTCTATGACGAATGTTTTGCGGAGGCCGCAGGTTAATTGCCAGGCCTTCCCAGGGCGACCGGCCGAGCATTATGAAGCCTCGGCTCCACGACGCACCTGAGGTGCTTGAGATCCAAGCATGCGCATGCCGAGCACATTCCCGGTCGGCTGACGTGTCCATAACGAGGAGAAATCATGGAATTTGCCACTTTCATTCTGGCCGCCCAGCGTGGCTATCACCAATCCTCAGAAAGCGTCATCCGCAACTCCATCGAACAGGCCGTCGCTTCGGAGCAGGCTGGGTTCAACACCGCGTGGTTTGCTGAGCACCACTTCAACAATTACAGCCTCATACCATCCCCGCTGATGATGGTGGCGCACTGCGCCGGCTTGACAAGCACGATTCGCCTGGGCACTGCCGTCTGCGTGCTGCCGCTTTACCAACCGCAGCGCCTGCTGTCCGAGATCGGCTTCGCCGACATCGTTGCGAACGGCCGTCTCGAGCTCGGCGTAGGCTTGGGATACCAGCAGTTCGAGTTCGAACGGTTCGGCGTGGACATCGATGAGGCGCCGGCCGTCTTTTCGGAATACCTGGACATCATTCTCAAGGGCCTCAACCAAAACGTCTTCGAACACGACGGCCAATATGAGAAGATCCCCCCAACAGCGATTTCGGTCCGCACAGTCCAGCAGCCGACGCCGCCTATCTGGATCGCTGGCGGAGCCGCACGGATGGCTCGGGCCTACCGCGAGGGGCACAATTTTTTTGTCACAGCCTTCCACGACGGCTTAGAGACTTTGACCACACTGCGTGAATCAGTCGAGAGGGCGGCGGCATCCGAGGAAAAGAACGTCACCGACGTCAAGATATCGCTGCTGCGCTGCTGCTATGCCAGCCACGACGAGTTGGAGATCAACAGCTATCTCGACAATGCCCGCTTCCAGCGCCGGCTTTCTGAAGCCCTGCATCAGCGCCGCCAACAGAGCCACGATGGCTACCTGCTGCAGGAGACACCGACCCAGCAGGATCTGTCCTTCGAGACCATGCGCAAAAATTTGCCGATTGGCAGCGTAAATCGCGTGATTGATCGCCTGCTGGAAGAGATCGATATCTTGAAACCGGACCAGATCGCAGTTCAGACTCAATTGGGCGACTTCGACCAAAAGACGATGCTGCGCCAGATCGAGCTCTGGGGCGACAAGATCATCCCTGCGGTCAACAAGGCGCTTTGTCATGCCGGAAGCTGAAGCCGGCCGTTACGATGATGGCTGCCTATCCAGCGCGCAATGGCGTGGGTCCGAGCTAGGGAGGAGCTTCGATCAGCATGTGCTGCCCTGCGTACATTCACGTTCGCTTGAGGAGGTCCAGGCGGGCGAGGTGTTGGCGACGGAGGGGACAGGCCTTTCGTCTGTCGAATTGCGTGATGTCTTGGCCGCAACTTTCCCGTCTACCTCCAGCAGCGTATTCGCTTTGGAGGAGTTGAGCGAGCCCGAGCCGGAACTGGAAGAGGAACTGCTACGCCGGCTGCTGCTAGCGCATGCTGCGCCGGCCGACCCGGCGAGCGCCCGCTTGGCCAAGATCATCGCCCGGCGTGCGATGCGCATGGACCATCTTTGGCGGGATCTTGGCCTCTCAAATCGCGCTGAGCTCAGCCGCCTGCTTGCCAGACATTTTCCCGCGCTGGCGGCAGGCAACACAGAAAACATGAAATGGAAAAAGTACTTTTACCGCAAGCTGTGTGAGGCCGAAGGCTTTTCGTCATGCACAGCACCCAGTTGCGGGGAATGCCATGACTTCGAAAGCTGCTTCGGCCCGGAGGAAGTTGAGAGTTGCCTCTCGCCGACCACGAATGTCGGTTAGTCACTTCGCTTGATCGCAGCTGCGGACAAACGCTTATCGCGGCGCCGTCGTATGGAGGAAGGGATGTTCATCGCCTCGCGATATTTGGTGACGGTACGGCGAGCGACATCGATGCCGGTCTCCTTGAGTTGAGCAACGATGTCTTCGTCGGAATGTACCTTGTCGAGCGATTCTTCGGCTATGATTGCCTTGATCCGATGGCGGACAGCTTTGGCGGAGTGCGCATCGCCGCCCTCGCAGGATGCGATTGGCGCAGCGAAAAAATACTTCAGCTCGAACACCCCGCGCGGAGTTAACATGTACCTGTTCGAAGCCACCCGGCTTACCGTCGACTGGTGCATGCCGATCTCGTCAGCGACATTTTTGAGACAGAGAGGCCGCAGATGGGCGGCGCCGTGTGTAAAAAAGGCATCCTGCTGGCGCACGATTTCGTTCGCAACCTTAAGGATCGTCTTAGCGCGCTGCTTGAGACTGCTGATCAGCCAGTTCCCTGTTTCCTGGCAATGGTCGAGAAACGCTTTGCCTTCCGGATTTTGCTTGGTCAGCTGCGAGATTTCGGCGACATAGGTGTGGTTGATCAACACTTTGGGCAGCGTGGCCGGATCAAGCTCCACCCGCCATCCACCTTCGGACGAGGGCATTACCCAGACGTCCGGTACGATGGTTTCCGGCGTCCCGGACTGGAACCGGTCTCCAGGCTTGGGATCGAGCGCGCGGATTTCGTTCCTCATGTCGAGGAGATCCTCCTCGTCGACTCCGCAACGCTGCTTCAATCCCTGAAAATCCCCCCGTGCAAGCATCTCGAGATTGGCGACCAAAGCTGCCATAGCCGGGTCGAACCGGTCTTGCTGGCGCAGCTGAATCTCCAGGCATTCGCTGAGAGTTCGCGCAAAAATGCCCGGCGGATCAAATTGCTGCAAGATTCCGATGACCCGTTCCACATCAGCTTGCCGAACGTTTAACCTCCTGGCCAGATCGAAAAGGTTTACCTGAAGATAGCCAGTGTCCTCCAGATGAGCGGCGAGCTGTCCGGCAATCAGCCGCTCCTGGGGGGTGAACGGGGTGAGGGCGACCTGGCGGGCGACATGGTCGTGCAATGTTTCGGTGTGGGCGGTAAACTCCTCGACGGCAGGTCGATCGTTGCCGCTACTGCGTTGCGACTTCCATTGCCCGCGCCCGCCAGACGGCCCGCCAATGGGCGATTCGCCGATTTCGCTTCTGCTTTGACTGCTCCGCTGATCCACCCCTGGCAGCGGCGAATCGTCGTCAAACGGGTCAGGCTTCAAAACGGGGTTCTTCTCGAGTGCCTGCTGCACGAGCTGATGGAGTTCAGTATGCGTCAATCGCAGCAAGCGAATAGCTTCAATGGCTTGAGGCGATAAGACCATACGTTGCTTCTGGCGTTGAAGCAGGCTTGCTGAGAGATGCATGTTGAACCGTGATCTGCCGAGGAGGCTCTAGTGTGTGCTTGGGTTGTGTGAGACTTTCCACTTCTGGGTCATGCCGCCGCCTTCAATTTGTCGAGAACGTTTTGCGGGGATGAAACGCCATAGGGGTCCGTCTCGCAGTTGTCACAGAAGCCTTCCTCCTCGAACCACTGCTCCACCACGCCATCGTCGATCAGAGCGGCGTATCGCCAGGAGCGCATGCCAAAGCCCAGATTGTCCTTCGCGACCAGCATGCCCATTTTGCGCGTGAACTCGCCCGACCCGTCTGGGATCAGCTCGATCTTCTGCAGCCCCAAGGACTTTCCCCACGCATTCATGACGAAAGCATCGTTGACCGAGACGCAGTAGATCGCGTCAATTCGCAGTTCCAGAAATTGATCATAGAGTTTTTCGAAATCGGGCAGTTGGAAGGTCGAGCAGGTCGGGGTGAAGGCGCCAGGCAGCGAGAACAGGATGATGCGCTTGCCCCCGAAATAATCGTCGGAGGTCTTGTTCTCCCACCGATAAGGATTTGGCCCCCCGATCGACTCATCGCGAACACGCGTGCGAAAGGTCACGAGAGGAACGTTCTTTCTATAGGTCATTGATTTGCTTCCAGGCCAAAGTGATACGGTGCATTTTTCGGTTAAACTGAAGCGGCATCGACTTCGGTCGACAGTTCCGGCAGCCTCGCGCCTTGGCGTGGTTGCCTCGGACCGGTCTTGTGCAAGACCGCCCCCGAGCAGGCACGTTTAACGGCGACGAGCTTCCGCGGAGACGGGGAATTTTGCTCGCGTGCTTTATCGAGCTTTGAGAGGTAGGCATGGTCTGCAACCGTGATTTTGACTGCGTTCTATCGACCGAGTCGCAAGCGCCATGCCAATTGACCCGATGCCTTGGGTTCACTTCGGTTTTTGCAGCAACTTTCGTGTTGTGCAGTAATGCCGGTCGATATTATTGCTCAAGCAGCACTGGAAATTGGGTGCGACTCCGTTCGGCAAACCCGGCCTTTGTCCGAAGCCGGACACGAATGTCGCAAATAGCCAAACGCCAGGATCTGGGGCGGGTTAAGAAACGTTGCCGTGGGCACCGGCTTCAGCACAATTGCGCCCCGCGAGCATGGCTCCCAGCGTCAATGCCGTGCAGCAGCGAGACGAAGTCACTGCAGAATATCAACCTCTGCGAAGTCGTTGAAACCCAGCATGTGCGAGCCGTTCGAGGCGAAGATCAAGGCATGCTCGAGGAAGAGCTCGTGCTCTCGGCAGCAAGTGTTGCGACGTCTGACAAGGATCGTCGCGCTTCAAGGAAAAGAACCTGAATGGTGCACGGCTTGTGAAGGCCGGCGCATGGAAATGGCTGGGCTGATCATCCTCCATGAGGGTTGAATGAAGAGCTGGCCCCTATCTCCCTCAGCTGCAACGGGGGGAAATAGGGCATGTCCGTCTATCGCGCTGGGTAACATTCCTCGGTGAGGCAATAAGGGGGAGCAATTTCTCATTTCGGCAGACACGACCCAGCTCTCCTTTCATGCGCTGATTCCCCCAGGGGAAATCGCGACTCCAGGCTTCCTATGCAGCGAATCGCGGTGCTGTCCGATGTCCGACAATGTCGGATGCGGATCGTAGCTGGGCTAGATCCGTCACTTTGCCTCGATGGTTTCCCACTGGCCTTATATCTGCTTCGCCCAAATGCGGCGACATAACCTGTGCGGCATCTGTGAATGGATCGACTTCAATCGAGACCTCGGAGGTCCCGATGCGCGAAGGGAGCTTGCCGATATGACGGCCACCATAGCGAACCACGGTCCGGACGACGAGGGGACTTGGATCGGCGGGCCTGCGGCGCTGGGACACCACCGCCTGGCAATCATCGATATCCAGGGCGGCCGCCAGCCGAGGATGCTCCAGGAGGATGGCCGACCTGACTTGGTGCTCGTCTACACGGGTGAGACTTACAACTACCGCGAGCTGCGTCAACAGCTGGCCGGCCTAGTCCATCGCATGAACACGAACAGTGACACCGAGGTGGTGCTGCACCGCCCCCGCGAGTAGGGCTCTTCGGCGGGTACACTTTTTTCACGAAATCCGTGAATGTTTCTCGCGACATCATCCCGCAATCGGTGGTGCAGCGGGTGAAGAGCCCGTATCCGGCTATCCAGAATGCCGCCTACGACAAAATACTACGTACGCGGTTCACTGTGATGCTGGACGACCTAGTGCCGGCAGTGGCACCGCTGTTGTCCGTCGACAGGTCCCGCGCTTGCTCGGTGCGACCAACAACCTTAAGCGCTAGGGCGTAACCTGACCCTGCAAGATCTCCTCACCGACTATAAGGTGCGCCTCACGATCTGAGACGATGGGACAGGATGGCTAAGGAGGTGCGCCGTCTTGCATGCCCCGCCAGCGAGGCGAACCCTCTTGGCTACGCGCGCCACCAGCGACGCTCCATATCGTCAGGCCTGCGTCTCATGCTCAGATGAGCCGGTATTTGGCTCTCTCATCAGCAAACCGAGAGAGCCCATGCCAAGACGGAAGCAAGCAAGACGAACGAGCGTCAGAGATATCCTGCGCCTGACCCATAAACAGGGCAGTCCGGTGGGCCAGGTGGCAGAGCAACTGAGGTTCGGCAAGACTTCGGCTTCCACCTATCTGCGGGCGCTGGAGACGGGCTGTCGTGCAGGCCCTGCATGCGGCTTTGAGGACGATGCGATGTTGAAACACCGTCTGTTGCGCCGAATCGGCCGTCGGCCAAACGTTGGGTCGTCATCAGGTTCTCGACAGCTTCCCGGTGTCAAATCCAAACCGTGGTCGGCGATCCCCACCAGGGTGGGAAGGCAGCGCTGATATAGCCGAACGTCGATCAAGTCACGATCAACGATTGCCTCATGTCACATGCCCTGCGGGACTGAAAAACGGAGAAGAACATGTGCGATGCAAAACTGAAGACCGTGCTTTCGCTTTTTTCGCCGGTGGCCAGCAAATTAGATGCTCTCTCGTCCAACGGACCAGCGACGGATGCAAATTGCGTTAAGCTAAATACGAACGAGAACCCGTTTCCGTTGCCGAAGAGCGTAATGCAAAGTGCAATTGCTGCGATCGAACACCAGTATCTTTATCCGGAAGACGACAATCTCAGCTTAAGGGCAGCTGCCTCCGATGCTTACGGATTTTCCAAAGATCAGGTGATTGCCGGCAACGGTTCGTCGGAGCTGCTCGGACTCATCTACAGAGCTTTCCTCGCCCCAGGAGATAGAGTGGCAATGCTGTCGCCCGGATTTTCGTTCAACCGTAAACTTGCCATGTTGCAGGGTGCCGAGTTTCTCGAAATCGCATCGAGCGAAGCTCATCCCCTGCCGATAGAAAAACTGCTGTCCGGCCCCGCAAAAGACGCGAAGTTCATTCTGTTGGCTAATCCGAACAATCCGACCGGAACATTCGTGCCGGTGGCCGAAATCGAACGCCTTGTGGAGCAAGCAGATCGCTTGATCGTCTTGGATGAGGCCTACGTTGACTTCGCACCCGACAATGCCCTGCGCCTCGTCAATAGACATCCGAATCTTTTGATCTTGAGGACTTTTTCAAAGAGCTATGCTGCCGCTGGCGTGCGAGTCGGCTTCGGTTTCGGTCACCCAGAAATCATTGGCAGGCTGCGCAACATCCAGAATGTCTTCAACATGAACGTGATCGGGCAGGCGGTCGGGAAAAGCATTCTTGCGCATCGCCACGCCTACGAAGAGAACCACAGGCACATCAAGCATGAACGACAGCGAGTGACCCTGGCGCTGTTGCAACTTGGCTTTTCCGTAACACCCTCCCACGCAAACTTTTTGCTGGCCCGTGTGCCGGCGGGACAGGAGGGCTCATGCTGGCAAGCCGCGTTGAAAGAGCAGGCGATCCTCATCGCCAGCTTTCCTGACGTAGATTTGAAGAACTGTATTCGCGTCAGCATTGGCACCACAGAGCAGATGGACAAATTCCTTGCTGCCGCCGAACGCGTCTGTATGAACTTTAAGAAGAATCGCGGTGTTCACAAGCATGAAGTCGATTCACATTAAGCATCAAGTAATAGGTGTTGATATGTCGTGAGCTATGATTTTATCGAACAAATAATTGGTAATTTGGAGAGCAATTAATTGAAGAAAATTTCCGCTTCGGGCCTGACCTTCGGCATCTTCGATCATCTGGACGAAAACGGCGATGACATCGCACAGCAATATGCAGATCGGCTGAGCCTAGCAGAAGCGTGCGATGGCTTTGGCTTTTATGCGTATCATCTCGCCGAGCACCACTGTACCCCGCATGGCAGAGGTCCATCACCGAATATGTTCTTAGCGAGCGTCGCCCAGCGAACCCGCAGTCTTCGTGTTGGTCCCATGGTAATGCTACTTGCGCTCTATCATCCGCTGCGTGCCTTCGAGGAGATCTGCATGCTTGATCAGTTGAGCGGCGGCAGGCTTGAACTCGGCATAGGGCGCGGCTCTGCTCCCACTGAATTGGGATACTTCGGGGTTGCTGTAGAAGCAGCACCAGAACAGTATGCGGAGGCCAGTGAGATTCTCATCAATGCGATGAAAGGCGGGACGCTTTCTTATCAGGGCCGCCACTTTGAGTTGAAAGATGTTCCGCTGACGTTGAGACCTCACCAATATCCCCATCCGCCGACATGGATCGCCACCAATCGACCCGAGCCGGCTAGCTGGGCCGCTGCGAATGGGGCAAACATCGCCTGCGTCGGACCCTCCACTTCTGTTCGCAGCGTTACCGACGCGTTCCGCGCCGCCCGAATTCACGATGCTGACATTGGCCAGCAAGCGCCATTTCTTGGATTGCTCCGAATGGTGGTGATAGGGCGTTCTGAAACAGATGCGTATTTGCTCGCAGCACCTGCCTATGAACGATGGCTCAATAGCTTCAAATTTCTATACGAACTAAATGCCATTTCCACTCCACCAAACTTGCCTTTGAACTTCGATGCAGCAATTGAAAGTGAATTGTGCGTCGTGGGAACGGCAGATTCTGTCCGAAAAGCTCTCCTTGATCAGCTGGAAGAGGCAGGTGCTAATTATCTTCTGTGTCAACTGGCATTTGGAGATTTGCCGCTGGATGCCTCACTATACACCGCATCGGCCATTCGATCCGAAATCATGGCTCGAGTTGCCGCATCGTGAATCCGTCGTGTGATTGGAGGAGCAGCGGCAGCGCTGCTCCTCATTGCGAAACGGTTGTGGGGGCCGGACTCCTGTGTCAGGTGTAAACCATTGGAGCACGTCCTATCTGATCCAGGTCATATCCTGCGGCTTTGAAGTAGTTGGCACATTCGGCTGGGGTGAAGAGGTCGACGACCGCGCCGAGGCGTCCTGACCTTGCCCCTCTGATCTAATCCGGTTTGAAGTTCGTTCTGGCCCATCCAGAGGACCAGGACATGAAACGCAGCCGCTTCTCTGAAGAGCAGATCATCGGAATTTTGAAGAAACACGAGGCCGGGGTATCGGTTGGCGATCTGTGCCGCAAGCACGGGGTCAGCGACGCCTCGATCTACAATTGGAAGGCCCGCTTCGGCGGGATGGATGTCTCCGAGGCTCGGCGACCTGAAGGCGCTGGAGGACGAGAACACGCGCCTGAAGCGGCTTTTGGCCGACGCCATGCTCGACAATGCCGCGTTGAAGGACCTTGTGGGAAAGAAATGGTGACGCCCGCCGCCAAGCGGAAAGCTGTCGCTCGCCTGAAGGAAGGCTTCGGGATGAGCGAACGGCGGGCGTGTAAAGCCATCGGCTGTTGCCGCATGACGGTTCGCTACCAGACCAGCAGGCCGGACGACCGGGAGGTTCGCGAGCGGATGAAGGCGATCGCGCAGGAGCGTCGCCGGTTCGGCTACCGGCGTCTTCTCGTGATGCTGAGGCGGGAGGGCCTGGTCGTGAACCACAAGAAGCTGTTCCGGCTCTATCGGGAGGAGAAGCTCGCCGTTCGCCGCCGTGGCGGCCGCAAGCGGGCGATCGGGACCAGGGCGCCGATGCTGGTGCCGCTGAGGCCCGACGAGCGCTGGTCGCTCGACTTCGTATCGGACCAGCTCACCGACGGGCGCCGCTTCCGCATCCTGGCCGTCGTCGACGACTGCACGAGACAGTGCCTGGCACTCATCGTTGATACGTCTCTCTCGGGCATGCGGGTTGCCCGCGAATTGGACCGGCTCATCACCAGCGCGGCCGGCCCAGGATGATCGTCAGCGACAATGGCAGCGAGTTCACCTCGAACGCCATCCTCTCCTGGGCGGATCAGAACCGCGTCGAATGGCATTACATTGCGCCCGGCAAGCCGATGCAGAATGGCTTCATCGAGAGCTTCAACGGCCGACTGCGCGATGAACTGCTCAACGAGACGCTGTTCACCTCGCTGGCTCAGGCGCGCGTAGCCATCGCCCTGTGGCACGCCGACTACAACACCGCGCGGCCGCACTCCCCCCTGGCAGACCCCGGCCAAGTTCGCCAGCACCTTCAATCCGCGACGGTCGCTCGCGCTGCGCTATGCCAAGGGCTCCGCGCCAGCGCCCGTCGCTTCACCCGCCCAGCAGGGCACAACCCACGCCGGAAACGAACTCAAAACTGCTGGGGCAACGTCAGTCTCATAGAGCCTTGATGGTTATCTCGGCCTTTGCTCGCAGCAGCGCCTTAGGTTGGGCGAAGGCGTTCTCAATCGGATTGAAGTCGGGACTGTAGGGCGGCAGGTAGAGCAGGCTCGCCTGCGGCCTCAATCGCGCCGCGCAGGGTTCTCCAGGCGGATGTCGCCAATGTCAAATTTGCTGGCATCCATGTCGCCCTCGCCAACCGCACAAGCGAAGGCCAGAAAGCCAACATGTGTTCTGCGGCTTAATTAAGAGCCAGCCGATGTCGGCCGAACATCACCTTGTCTCGAAGTCGACGATCGGACAGCAGGTTGCGAAAGTTGGCGCGATGCGAAACAAACTGCTGAAGCGCTCAACTTTTATTGATCACGCGTGTTGGACGCGACGCACTCCCGTTCCAATCGGGCTGAGCGCAAATTCTCCCGGTTCACAAAACTGAGTCGCTGGAGTAGTGGGGGCGCAGAGAAATCTCCGGTCGCAGCCTTACCCGGTCAAAACAAGGATACCAATGATGAAGACTCTCGCCGTCTGCTCTGGCGGATTGGACTCCGTTTCCCTTGCTCACATGGTGGCAGCGGAGCACGAACTCACCGGCCTTCTATCTTTCGACTATGGCCAACGGCACAGGAAGGAATTGGGCTTCGCCGCTCTTTGCGCGCAGCGACTGAAGGTCCCGCACCAGATCATCGACATCGGCGAAATTGGCCGTGGCCTTTCCGGCTCAGCGCTGACTAGCAGTATCGACGTGCCGGACGGCCACTACGCCGAAGACACGATGAAGATTACGGTGGTGCCGAACCGCAATGCCATCATGTTGGCAATCGCCTTCGGTCTCGCCGCCGCCCACAGCGCCGAAGCGGTGGCGGCGGCCGTGCATGGTGGGGACCATTTCATCTATCCCGATTGCCGTCCGGCCTTCATTGAAGCTTTCCAGACAATGCAAGACCGCGCGCTCGACGGCTATGCGCAGATACGCCTCTATGCACCGTATGTGAATCTCAGAAAAGCTGACATTGTTGCGGATGGCGCAAGATACGGCACCCCGTTTGCTGAGACCTGGTCCTGTTACAAGGGCGGCGTGCGTCACTGCGGACGATGCGGGACCTGCGTCGAGCGGCGCGAAGCGTTCCATCTCGCCGGGCACGCTGATCCCACCGACTACGAGGACGCCGATTTCTGGCTTGAGGCGCTGCGCAGGAGGCGCGCGTAATGTTCCACATCAGCAAGGAATTCCACTTCTCGGCCTCGCATCAGCTCACCTCCTTGCCTCCCAACCATCAATGCGCGCGCCTGCACGGGCATAACTATGTCGTCGTAGTGCAGCTGTCGGCCAAGGAACTGGACGCCCACGGCTTCGTGCGCGACTATCACGATCTGGCGCCGCTCAAACGCTACATTGACGAGAGCTTCGACCATCGGCACCTCAACGACGTGCTGGGACATGAGAAGGTCACGGCGGAATGCCTGGCCAGACATTTCTATGAATGGTGCAAGGCACGTCTGCCGCAGACCGCGGCCGTGCGCGTTAGCGAAACACCGAAAACTTGGGCGGAATACCGTCCGTGACCGACATGCATCCCGCAATCCGTGTGAGCGAGATATTCGGGCCGACTATCCAGGGCGAGGGCGTGCTCATCGGCTTGCCGACGGTGTTCATCAGAACCGGCGGATGTGATTATCGCTGTTCATGGTGCGACAGCCTTCACGCGGTGGACAATCAGTATCGCCATGAATGGCTACCGATGCCGATCGATGCCGTGTGGCAAACCGTCCATGCGCTTTCCGGCGGCAGGCCGGTTATGGTCTCCTTGTCAGGCGGCAACCCGGCCATTCAGCCGTTCGGTCCCCTCATAGAACGCGGCCATCGCGAGGGCTATCGTTTTGCACTGGAAACGCAGGGTTCCGTGGTGAGGGAGTGGTTTGCGGATCTTGACGTGCTGACCCTTAGCCCAAAGCCGCCGTCCAGCGAGATGACGACCCGTTGGGCTGCGTTTGATGCATGCCTCGAAGCGGCGCAAGAGAAGCCGCAAATCGTGCTCAAGCTCGTCGTTTTCGACGAGAGTGACTATGCCTACGCCAAAGAAGTCGCGGCGAGATATCCGCACCTTCCGATCTATCTGCAACCCGGCAATCACACGCCGCCGCGCCCTGGCAGTGAAGACGCCTCTGTCGACTTGGACGGAATAATGATGCGAATGGAATGGCTTGTCGAAAGGGTGACTAGCGACAGGTGGTTCGAAGCCCGCGTGTTGCCGCAGCTGCACGTTCTGCTTTGGGGTAACAAGAGGGCGGTCTAGTCTGCGGCTTGCGTCGCACCGGAAGGCCGGGCTCCAACGGCTTGGCAGGCTCTCTTCGCGTGCCGAGTACAGCCGAGCTTTGTTCGCGTCAGCGGTCTCGCGATTGTGCGGCTGGAAACCGCCCGGACACCCCGCTGCCGGCGTGTGTCACCTTGACTCCGATGAGCTGTCGTCACGCAAAGTTGAAATCCGCAAGAACTGGCCTTCTCGCCCCACCTGCTCCGTCGCAAGCACGTCATCCCCTCATCCTTGTCCAGCTCTTATCGATGTATCTCATTGTCCGGCCTGACGCACGACTGTCAGCATGGGAATGCATCCATTGCGCAAATGCCTTCCATAAAGAAGATCGATTTCCTCACTGGCCCAACGTGAAATATAGCAACGTTTTCGTGGCGTCGTCGGCTGCGTCGGGAGTAGCGATGAAAACGTATTGGGGTCGCCTGCGTCTCCTTGGGCAGCGAGTGTAAAGTATAGCGATGCGGCCTCAGGCGCGCGGCAGCCGCGCAGTGATCACCTTCGCCTGTGCCTTTGCGGCGGGGGTCAAGCGCTGGTCTGCTCAAATTTTTTATCGTTTAGCTGGTTGAAACTGCCCCCGTTGCGGGCTGCAGAAGCCGGCCAGCCGAGAAACGGGAGCCGCACTTATGAAAGCACGCCAAGGCATGCGGGCATCCATCAGTTGCAAAGGACAATAGTGGCCGCGCCGATTGGCCATCACGCGTCCATTAGGGCAGCCACCAACATCAGTTCGCAAGAGGAGCAAAAGCAATATGTATCGTCGTCACCTGATCAAAGGGTTGGTTGCGCTCGGCGCATGCCGGATTTGCGTTCAAGCCGCCCAAGCGACCAGTGCCCATTGGGGGTACACCGGTCCGGTCGGACCGGAGCACTGGGCTGATCTGGATAAGGAAAATTTCGTATGCTCTGCCGGCACGCAGCAATCGCCGATCAATATCAACAGCGCGGTCAAGGCGGATATCCCGCATATCGCCATCGGCTGGCACAAGGGCGGCGGCAATATGGTGAACAACGGCCACACCATTCAAATCAATATGCCACAAGGCAGCACGCTGACCCGCGGCGATCGTGTCTACGAACTGGTACAGTTCCATTTCCATGCGCCAAGCGAACATCACGTGGCGGGCAAGAGCTTCCCGATGGAGGTGCATTTCGTTCACAAGGACACGCAAAGTGGTACTCTGGGCGTGCTGGGCGTCTTTTTAACGCCCGGCGCGACAAATGCCAGCTTTGCTGCCCTTGCTGCGGCCTTTCCCGAACTGCCGAATGGGGAGGTGACGATCGACGAGGTGAATCCCAACTGGCTTCTGCCAGCCTCGCTTGGCTATTGGACTTATGAAGGCTCACTGACGACGCCGCCGTGCACCGAAAACGTCGAGTGGATGGTGGCGATGGAACCGGTTGACGTTGATCCGGCAGACATCCAGCGATTTACCTCACTCTACCCGTCGAACGCGCGCCCTAGTCATTCACCCAATCGACGCTTCATCCTGCGCCAGAGTTGAGCGCCGCCCCAGCGGTTCCGCACGGTCCAACATTCTTGGCACAACTTGGCGCGAAGCCTCCTCTTCCGGTCTGGCGGTCTGACGGCGCTCCCCAAGCTGGCTAGTCTAAATGATAGGGATTCGGTGCCGGCACCACTCGTCCCAAAGACGTCGCGGCGAGGTTTGTCTGCAACCCGGCAATCACACGCCGCCCCGCCGTGGTAATGAAGACGTCTCTGTCGAGTCGGACGGAATATGATGCGCATGGAACCGCTGGTAGAAAAGGTGACCAGCGACAGGTGGTTCGAAGCCCGCGTCTTGCCGCAGCTGCACGTTCTACTCTGGGGTAACAAGAGGGTGGTGTATACCTTCTCCTAGCTTCGCCGCCAACTACTCGGTTTTCCGAATTGCTCTCTATATTCTTGAAGACGATGCGTTCGTTAAAGACATGTGCTGCGCACCTGGTGTAAAAGCTGCTCTCATCATGCAGAGGTCAAGCCAGTCGGGCTCATCCGAGGCTATGGCCGTGAGCACTGTTCAGTTCGGCAGAGAGGGCGCTTTTGTACACACTTTGCGATCGTGGCGGCCCCGTGGGCGCCTTTCGTGCAGCTTCCTCTGAACAAAACCACCGCTCGCCCTTCAATAGGTTGATGCGTGTCTCCCAGTAAGATTCCTGTCCAAGAACGTGATAATCTTCTTGCCAGTGTTGTAGCTGATGTTGCCCTTGATGCCGCAGCCTACCGCGGCGGGACCAAACTCAATGGCAAGCAGGCCGGCTAGGATCGTGCAGCCAGTCGCGAGCCTCGCCCACAACGGGGTCTCACGCGCATGAGGGCGCCGACCATGGGTTCGGCGGTTCATACGCGTATAACACGTATCTTTCTGAAAAAATCAATGCTCTCGGCTAAGCTACTGAATTATTTGGCTTCCATATAGCGCGTCGGCGGAACCAACTTGTAGACGGGCTATGAAAGGGTAAGCGCGGATGTCTATCGGCCGCCGGCGTTCCCGCTCTGTAAGCCTGCCTGAACTACCCGCGCCGCGGTCAAGCCCCAGGCTCCTGCTCATCCAGCGACCGCCCGATCAATGGCAGGCTGGAAAGACAAGAGCCGATGTCTTCCGATGGTCTCGCCATCAGCTTTGGGCTAACTTCCCCATTCTCCCGCTTCGAGCTCGACACACGGCGGTTTGGATGGCGCACGACAATCTGTGTCGGCTTTGTCGTGTCCGTGACAGACGCCTGAAAGGCCCGTTCGCGCGTTTTGCCGCCGTCTAAGCGGCTGGAATTTAATGACAAAGTTTCTTCTGGGATCGGCCGATCACGCTGGTACGCTTTTTGCGATGCTTGGTGTGAGGCGGCACGAGCTGCCTATCGGCACTTGTGTCGCGGGCAGTCGCGATAATTAGAACGAAGGAAGGAAAGCTATTATGTCAGGTCTGCGTCAGATCGCCTTTTACGGAAAAGGCGGCATCGGCAAGTCCACCACGTCCCAAAATACGCTCGCTGCCCTTGTCGACCTCGGGCAGAGAATCCTCATCGTAGGATGCGACCCCAAAGCCGATTCCACACGCTTGATCCTGAATTCGAAAGCTCAGGATACCGTCCTGGATCTCGCCGCACAGGAAGGCTCGGTGGAAGACCTCGAACTCCAGGACGTGCTCAAGGTGGGCTACAGAGGCATCAAGTGCGTGGAGTCCGGCGGCCCCGAGCCGGGTGTCGGTTGCGCCGGCCGCGGCGTCATCACCTCGATCAATTTCCTCGAGGAGAATGGCGCTTATGACGATGTCGATTATGTCTCCTATGACGTCCTCGGCGACGTGGTATGCGGCGGCTTCGCCATGCCGATCCGCGAAGGCAAGGCCCAGGAGATCTATATCGTCATGTCCGGCGAGATGATGGCGCTCTATGCCGCCAACAACATCGCCAAGGGCATCCTCAAATATGCCCATTCGGGCGGTGTGCGGCTGGGCGGGCTGATCTGCAATGAACGTCAAACCGACCGCGAACTCGATCTGGCCGAAGCACTGGCTGGCCGATTGAATTCCAAGCTCATCCACTTCGTGCCCCGCGACAACATCGTCCAACATGCCGAACTCAGGAAGATGTCGGTGATCCAGTACGCGCCGGACTCAAAGCAGGCAGGGGAATACCGCGCTCTGGCCGAGAAGATCCACGCCAATTCGGGCCAGGGTACGATCCCGACGCCGATCACCATGGAGGAGCTGGAGGAGATGCTGCTCGACTTCGGCATCATGAAGACCGACGAGCAGATGCTTGCCGAGCTTCACTCCAAGGAAGCGGCGAAGGCGGCGGCCCAGTAGTGACATTAGCGCTGCCATGAATCGGCGCGCCTTGCAGAGAACGGCGCCTATTCTTTGAGGCGTCACCCAACCTTGAAAGGGGGACTCATGAGCCGGGAATACGAGAATGACGGTGCTCTTCATGCGAAGCTTATCGAAGAGGTGCTGTCGCATTATCCCGACAAGGCGGCGAAGCGCCGCAAGAAGCACCTCAACGTCGCAAAGAGCGGCAACGAGGCTGGCGGGGAAAGCGAGGTCCTTTCCGAATGCGACGTCAAATCGAACATCAAGTCCATTCCCGGGGTGATGACGATTCGCGGCTGTGCATATGCTGGTTCGAAAGGCGTGGTGTGGGGGCCAGTCAAGGATATGGTCCATATCTCGCACGGCCCGGTCGGCTGCGGCCAATATTCTTGGTCGCAGCGCCGCAACTACTACGTCGGTACAACGGGCGTCGACACGTTCGGGACAATGCAGTTCACCTCCGATTTCCAGGAGAAGGACATCGTCTTCGGCGGCGACAAGAAGCTGGAACAGATCATTGACGAGATTGAAGTCTTGTTTCCGCTCAACAACGGCATCACCGTGCAGTCCGAATGCCCTATCGGCCTGATTGGCGATGACACCGAGGCCGTTTCTCGCAAAAAGACCAAGGAGTATGACAAGACGATCGTGCCGGTACGCTGCGAGGGCTTCCGCGGCGTCTCGCAGTCGCTTGGCCACCACATCGCCAATGATGCAATCCGGGATTGGGTCTTCGACAAAAAGGATGTCAAGTTCGAGGCCGGCCCCTACGACGTCAACGTCATCGGCGACTACAATATCGGCGGCGATGCCTGGGCCTCGCGCATACTGCTTGAGGAGATAGGGCTGCGCGTGGTTGGCAACTGGTCGGGTGACGCCACACTCGCAGAGATCGAGCGCGCCCCGAAGGCTAAGCTCAATCTTATCCACTGCTACCGGTCGATGAATTACATCTGTCGGCATATGGAGGAAAAGTATGGCGTCGCCTGGATGGAGTACAATTTCTTCGGTCCCTCCCAGATCGAAGCCTCTCTGCGCAACATAGCCAAGCATTTTGGGCCGGAAATCGAGGAGAAGACCGAAAAGGTCATTGCCAAGTACAGGCCGCTTGTTGATGCGGTCATCGCCAAGTACCTGTCGCGCCTGGAAGGAAATACCGTGATGCTCTATGTCGGCGGCCTGCGCCCCCGCCACGTCGTCACGGCCTACGAGGACCTCGGCATGGTCATCGTGGGCACCGGCTATGAATTCGCCCACAGCGACGACTATCAGCGCACCGGCCACTACGTGAAGAACGGCACGCTGATCTACGATGACGTGACCGGCTATGAGTTGGAGAAATTCATCGAAGGGATTCGCCCAAATCTGGTCGGCTCGGGAATCAAAGAAAAATACCCGGTGCAGAAGATGGGCATACCGTTCCGCCAGATGCATTCCTGGGATTATTCAGGCCCGTATCACGGCTACGATGGCTTTGCCATTTTCGCACGTGATGTGGATCTCGCCATTAACAACCCGGTCTGGGACCTATTCCACGCGCCTTGGAAAAGAAGCCGGGGCGATGAGCGGGCGATGGCTGCCGAATAAACATTTGCTTCAGCCCCAGTCTCCCACTGAGACGGTGAACTCCCGCGGCCTCTGATCCGCCGGAGCCTGGAACGTCTTGACGTCCTGAGCTGCCGTCCCGCGCAGCCAGATGCAAAAGAGGTAATCATCATGCCGCAGTCGGCTGAAAAAATTCTCGATCACGCTCCCCTGTTCCGCGAGCCGGAATACAGAAAGATGCTCGCTGAGAAGAAGCTAAACTTCGAATGTCCGCACCCCGATGAAATCGTTTCCGATCAGCGCGATTTCACCCAGACGTGGGAATACCGCGAAAAGAACCTCGCCCGCAAAGCGCTTGTCGTGAACCCGGCCAAGGCCTGCCAGCCGCTGGGTGCGGTATTCGCTGCCGCCGGCTTCGAGCGAACCATGTCCTTCGTCCACGGCAGCCAAGGTTGCGTCGCCTATTACCGCTCGCACCTGTCGCGCCATTTCAAGGAGCCTGCCGCGGCGGTCTCCTCCTCAATGACCGAGGATGCGGCGGTGTTTGGCGGCCTGAAGAACATGGTCGACGGGCTCGCCAACACCTACCAGCTCTACGACCCCAAGATGATTGCCGTGTCGACGACCTGTATGGCAGAGGTCATTGGCGACGACCTGCACAGCTTCATCCAGAACGCCAAGGACGAAGATTCAGTCCCGCGCGACTTCGACGTGCCCTTTGCCCACACCCCGGCCTTCGTTGGCAGTCATGTCGACGGCTATGACAACATGGTCAAAGGCATTTTGGAGCACTTCTGGAAAGGTCAGGAGCGTACGCAAATCGAAGGAACCATCAACATCATTCCGGGCTTCGACGGCTTCTGCGTCGGCAACAACCGGGAGCTCAAGCGCCTGCTCGATGTAATGGGCGTGTCCTATACATTGATCCAGGATGCCTCTGACCAGTTCGATACGCCTTCGGACGGTGAATACCGCATGTATGACGGGGGCACGAAGATCAACGAGGTGAAGAAGGCCCTCAACGCCGAGGCAACGCTTTCGCTGCAGCATCACAACACCCGAAAGACACTGGGCTATTGCGAGGAGGTCGGGCAGGCGACGGCCTCGTTCCACTATCCGCTCGGCGTTCAGGCGACGGACGAATTCCTGATGGAGGTCGCGGCGATTTCCGGCAAGGAGATTCCCGAGGCAATTCGCCTCGAGCGCGGCCGACTGGTAGACGCCATGGCGGACAGCCAATCCTGGCTGCATGGTAAGAAATACGCCATCTACGGTGATCCCGACTTCGTTCACGCAATGGCCCGCTTTGTCATGGAGACCGGCGGCGAGCCAACCCATTGCCTCGCCACCAATGGCACCTCGGCATGGGAAGCCGATTTGAAGAAGCTGCTAGCATCCTCGCCTTTCGGCAAGGCTGCCCAGGTTTGGGCGGGCAAGGACCTGTGGGCGCTGCGCTCGCTGCTCTTTACCGAGCCGGTGGACCTTTTGATCGGCAATTCCTACGGCAAGTACCTGGAGCGCGACACCGGAACGCCGCTGATCCGGCTGATGTTTCCGATCTTCGATCGGCACCATCATCACCGCTTTGCGCTCTTTGGCTACCAGGGCGCGTTGCGCGTGCTGACGACGATCCTCGACAAGATCTTCGACAAACTCGATCGCGAGACGAGCGAGACGGGTGTGACGGATTATTCCTATGACCTCACGCGCTAAGAGCCGTGGCCGGCTTTTCGCCGAGGCCATTCCTTGCCCAATGGACTGGGGAGGCTGAGCGATGTCCTCCCTCAGCGCCAAAATCAAGGACGCCTTCGATGAGCCCGCCTGCGATAAGAACCGTGGCAAAGATGCCAAGGCGCGCAAGGAGGGCTGCTCGAAGTCGCTGACACCAGGGGCGGCAGCCGGCGGCTGCGCCTTTGACGGAGCCAAGATCGTCCTGCAGCCGATCACCGACGTTGCGCATCTGGTCCATGCGCCGCTCGCCTGCGAGGGCAATTCTTGGGACAACCGTGGTGCGGTTTCGTCAGGGCCGACCTTGTGGCGGACAAGCTTCACGACCGACCTCACCGAACTCGACCTGGTGATGGGGCAGGGCGAGCGGAAACTCTTCAAGGCGATCCGCGAGATCAAGCACACATACGCGCCGCCGGCGATCTTCGTCTACTCAACTTGCGTAACGGCGCTGATCGGTGACGACATCGAGGCCGTGTGCAAACGCGCCACGGAAAAGTTCGGTTTGGCCGTGGTGCCGATCAATGCGCCTGGCCTGGCAGGCTCCAAGAACCTCGGCAACAAGCTCGCCGCCGAGGCGTTGCTCGATCATGTCATCGGCACGGTCGAACCCGACGACCCCGGGCCCTACGACATCAACATCCTTGGCGAATTCAACCTCTCGGGCGAATTCTGGCTTGTAAAGCCGCTCCTCGATCGGCTCGGCATCCGGGTGCGCGCCTGCATTCCCGGCGATGCGCGTTACCGCGACATTGCTTCCGCGCACCGCGCCCGGGCGGCAATGATCGTGTGCTCGACCGCGCTGATCAGTCTTGCCCGCAAGATGGAGGAGCGCTGGGACATCCCGTTCTTCGAGGGCTCCTTCTATGGCATCTCCGACACATCGCAAGCTCTTCGCAACCTTGTCAGGCTGCTGGTGAGGAAGGGCGCCGATCCGGAGATCCTCGAGCGCACGGAGACGCTGATCGCGCAGCAGGAGGCGATCGCGTGGAAGAAACTCGAATCCTACCGGCAAAGGCTCCAAGGCAAGCGCGTGCTGCTCAACACAGGCGGTGTGAAGTCCTGGTCGGTTGTCCGTGCGCTGATGGAGATCGGAATCGAGATCGTCGGCACCTCGGTCAAGAAATCTACGGTGCAGGACAAGGAGCGCATCAAACAAGTTCTCAAGCACGACAAGCATATGTTCGAATACATGGCTGCGCGCGAGCTGTACGCCATGCTCTCTGAACACAGGGCCGATATCATGCTGTCGGGCGGTCGCACGCAATTCATTGCGCTCAAGGCCAAGACGCCCTGGCTCGATATCAACCAGGAGCGCCAGCACCCTTATGCCGGCTATGCCGGCATGGTGGAACTCGTACGCCAGATCGACCTCGCCATTCACAATCCGGTCTGGTCTCAGGTGCGCCAGCCGGCCCCGTGGGATTGCCAGCCTGATCTAAAAGACGAACTGCCATGCACGAAGAAGGAGTCCGGGCACCTGTTCGATGAATTCGCCGGCGCGACGGCACACGAGTTCAGCGAGTGTTGAGGCGACCGATGGCCCGCATCCTTCCCCAGACCAAATCCGCGGCGGTGAACCCGCTGAAGTCGTCGCAGCCGCTGGGTGCCGCCTTTGCCTTTCTTGGGGTCGACGGCGCGATGCCGCTGTTCCACGGCAGCCAGGGATGCACAAGCTTCGCGCTCGTGCTCTTCGTACGGCACTTCAAAGAAACGATTCCATTGCAGACAACAGCGATGGATGAGGTGGCGACCATCCTCGGCGCTGCCGACCATCTTGAAGAAGCCATCCTCAACCTCAAGAACCGCACGAAGCCAAAGCTGATCGGGGTGTGCACGACCGCGCTGGTGGAGACGCGTGGCGAAGATTGCGCGAGTGATATTGCGAACATCAAGCTGAAGCACACGCAAGAGCTTGCGGGTACGGAGGTCGTGCTGGCCAACACGCCGGATTTTGACGGCGCGATCGAAGAGGGCTGGGCCAAGGCAGTCACCGCAATGATCAAAGGGATTACAGGCTCGGGCGAACGTGCGCGGCAGCCGAAGAAGATCGCGATCCTGCCCGGATGCAACCTCACTGTCGCCGACATCGAGCATATGCGTGACATGGTTGAAAGCTTTGGGCTCAAGCCGGTTATTCTGCCCGACATTTCAGGCTCGCTCGACGGTACGGTTCCTGACCGCTGGGTAGCGACCACATACGGCGGCACCAGCGTCGAAGACATTCGCGAGTTGGGCACGGCCATGCAATGCATCGCCATCGGTGAGCACATGCGCCGCCCGGCGAAAGCGCTGCACGGGTTGACCGGCGTGCCTTACGTGTTGTTCCAGTCACTGACTGGGCTGCAGGACACGGACCGCTTCGTGTCGCTGCTGTCTGCGATTTCGGGCGCGGCGGTACCGGCCCGCGTGCGCCGGCGCCGGGCGCAATTGCAGGACGCGATGCTCGACGGACATTTCCATTTCGGCGGCAAGAAAATTGCCATCGCTGCCGAACCAGACCAGCTGTTCCAACTTGCGACCTTCTTTGCTGGCCTCGGCTCCGAGATAGCCGCGGCCGTCACAACGACCGACAGGTCTAAAATTCTCGAGAAAGTCCCGGCGGTTTCGGTTCAGATCGGCGATCTCGGCGATCTGGAAAGTCTTGCCGTCGGTGCTGACCTGCTTGTCACGCATTCGCACGGGCGCCAAGCATCGGAGCGGCTCCGAATTCCGCTCATGCGCATCGGGTTCCCGGTCTTCGATCGACTAGGCAGCCAGCACAAGCTCGCAATTCTCTATCAGGGCACCCGAGACATGATCTTCGAGGTCGCCAGCATCTTCCAGGCCAACCAACACGCGCCCACTCCTGAGGCGCTTGATCCACTCCGTAATCGAGAAATATCACGATGAACGCTGTTCGCCGCCTCTCGCTGGTCAGTAGTGAGGTTTTCGCCCCGATGCCTGAACGACGTAAGGGCGCATTGCGCGTTGCGATCGCCACTCAGGACATGCAGGACCTCAACGCCCATTTCGGGTCGGCCAGGCGCTTTGCTGTCTACGACGTGACGCGCGAGGAATGGAATCTCGTAGAAGCCGTGGCCTTCGATGACGTGTCCGATGAAAGCGGGGAGCATCGGGCCGAGCGCGATGATCGCATCACGCCAAAGGTGGATGCGCTCAAGGGCTGTCAGATCCTGTTTTGTCTGGCAATTGGCGGCCCTTCGGCAGCCAAGCTTGTCGCGGCAAAAATCCACCCGATCAAAGTGGCGGAGTCCCAATCGATCCCACAGGTGCTCTTGCGCACGCAGATGATGCTCAGGACGTGTCCTCCGCCTTGGCTGCGCAAGGTGCTGGCGCGAGCGGGCATTGCCGAAAAGAAACCGTCCTTCGAGGACGAGGACTGAAAAGAGGAGGACGCCAATGCCTGACCCCGCAATCCCCCCAGCTGTCGCCGAAGACGAGGCGGCTCTTTGCACCCCGTTCGTCAAATGCCTCGTGCGGCTGATCCGTTCTCAGGATTCCTATGGCTCGTGGGAACGCAAAGCGGACGCTGAGCTGCTGGGCGACTTCATCATTACCAAGGAACAGCGCCGAGGGATCCCAATCATCGGAGATCCCGATCCCGACGTGCTGTGGAGGCTCGACAAGTACTACGCCGCCATCGGGCTTGCGATCGAGGAGCGCTGCGGCCTTATGGCATCGCCGATGATCCAGGTGAGCCATGAGGGTTTTGGTCGGGTGCTTTTCACGACCGGACGGCTGGTCGTTTTGTCCAAAACGCTGCGCGATGTCCACCGGTTTGGCTTCGAGACGCTCCTGAAGCTCGCCACGGCCGGTACGAAGCTGGTCGACGATGCGATTTCTGTCATCGAAACCTTTCCCCACGTGGCGCTGGCATGATGGGCGCGATTTTCGAGAAAGGCCATCATGACGGACCCGAGAAACTATGTTGGCCAGTCCCCTCGATCCAGGGACTCGAGGCCGACCAGGTTGTTGGGGTATCGCCGATGAAAAAGCCGCTGGTCCTGATCTGCTCGCAAGATGCCGAGTTCTATCTGCTCTACAGCCACATACTGGAGGTTGACGGTTTCAGCAGTGAGACGGCAGACGGCGCGAAGGCTGCGCTGGCCTTGGCCGAACAACGGGAGCTTCAGGCCGTAGTGCTGGATTGCGACCCAGCCAGCATAAACGGGTCCGCAATTTGCGCCCACCTCAAGCGGGAACCGCGCACCACCGACCTGCCCATCATCGCCCTGATCGCGCCTGGCGCCGAGCACCAGCACCTCGATCTCTTGAAGGCAGGCGTTGAGAGCTTTGTGCGGCCGGTGGCTCCGGCCAAGCTGCTCGACTGCCTGCGGTCGAGGCTCGGGCTGACCAAGCGTGGTCCGAACGGGGTTGAAAACGACAGTTGGATTTGTTGTGGAGGCCTGGAGATGAAGCTCGATGCCCATCGGGTTCGCGGTAATGGCCACGACATCCATCTCGGACGGATCGACTTCAACGTGCTGCGGCTTATGATTGAGGCCCCCGGCAAGGTCTTCAGCCGGGACGAGCTTATCGGGGCGGCCTGGCTGCCCAACATTCATGTCGGTGCACGCACCGTCGATGTCCATATCAGCCGAATCAGGAGGGCGCTGAAAACGGCCTTGCCCGGCAGCGTCATTCGCACCGTCAGGTCGGCCGGCTACTCGCTCGAGAAGCCGGACGACTGAAATCGGTGATCGAATGTGGTGCCGCTCTCTCTTCCTCCTGAGAGCGGTGTTGCCGCTTTGAGGCGCTCCTAACGAAGACCAGGAGAAGCAGGCAAATGGAATTTAAAAGCATATTCAGTGTGACGGGTGCTGATCATTCTGATGAGGACCTCACAACAGCTGCCGGACTGTGTGCCGAGGTCGGCGCGCACCTATCGGTACTGATTATACCGCCTCCATTGCTCTTGATGTCCTCTCCGCCCCCCGAATGGAATACAGGACGTGCACAGGCAATTGCAGTACCGAACTATCGATTTCAGCAAATCGAGAAATTTTCACAGGACGTGACCAGAATGGAAAGACGGTCCGCGGATATCCTCAAAAGGCTGAAAGCTATGTCGCTTTCCTGTGACGTTGACACCGACTATTGCGATCCGGCTAGCCTCGGTGAAGTGGCACGACAGCGGGCGCTCTGCGCTGACCTGACGATCGTTGGAGGAGACCTCCTCAACGATGAGACTCTCGGACCTCCTGTTGTCAACGGCTGCTTGTTCGATAGCGGAAAGCCGGTGCTCATCGTGCCGAAGGGCGTTAAGGCGACGCTGTCGCCTCGACGCGTGCTGGTCGGCTGGGATTCGCGTGTAGAGGCCTCGCGTGCGGTTCGGGAAGCTCTTAGTATCCTATCCGCTGCCAGGGAAGTCTGTGTCGCTATGGTCGATCCAAAGGCGCAAAACAACGGGAAAGGCGCGCAGTCTGGAGCTGACATCGCTGCCTATCTTACTCGGCACGGTGCTCGGGTCTCCGTTGACCTGCTTAAGAGCGCCGGCAAATCGGCGGGCACAGTGCTGACCCAGCACGCGAACGACATCTGTGCTGACATGATGGTCATGGGTGCTTATGGCAGCCGTGGGCTGCGTGAGCGGATTTTCGGCGGTCCGCCGAGCTGGAGCTTTGGGAAGACCACATTGCCGCTGTTTTTGGCTCGCTGATCAGCTCCGTAGGAACACCGATCAGGTCGTAGGACCGCCAACCAGTCCGAAGTCGTCGTCGGTTACCGGTCGGATTGCGGAGACATGGCTGGATCCGCGAACATCTTGCGACGCTTGTCAGAGCCAAACCGGACGCCTCGACTGCTTCACGACGCTCTCGTGAACCAACTCGTGCGAGATCGTCCGCAACGGGCAGTAAAGACGAACGGCTGCAGCAGACCGCAGCCAAGCCACAGGGCGGGTGTACCAGGAGACCCCGCCTCGTGCGCGAACCCTGTTGGAAGGCCCCTTATCAGTACCCGGACGCGCGTCAAATCGGCGGCTGTCCCTGTCAGCCTGCGGTGTGCAAGGGCCGCTGCCGCGGAGCTTCCCCTGCCCGATCGTCGGGCGTGCGACAATGTCGGATTCCAGACGAGCTGGAACTGCGCGAACTCGTTGGTTTGACAGGTCTTTATCCGGCACGCCGCATGCATGGGAGTCTCCGAAAGCATTAAGAGCCGTTATCCATGGTTACGCCCCTCGAAAGAAAGAGCCGCTTCCGTCGTGGCAGGGAAACAGCCACTCCTGGGGTGGAGGCCGGCGCTAGAAGCCGCCGTAAGATCCGGAAGAGCCGCGCGACAGCATCACACACTTTCCTTCTGCTCTTGGGTTCGGATCACGCCGCGCCGCTGTCGATGCCGCCGACATTGAGCCCAAGACCTGGAAGGCGGCACACGCTTTTGCTGTCCTCTCAGTCGGGACCGCGGCTCAAGCATGCCTGTGAGGTTCGCATTGCTCAATGCCCGGCGATCGACGTCAACATGCCGCTGAGTTGGAAAACACTCCAGAGGAGTAAGGATAAGTGGACCTCTTTTGTATTGGTGTGGGTGCTGGACCATCTAATTTGAGCCTTGCGTGTCAGATACAGGAAGAGATTGCGCAAGGGGCACTGTTCCTGGACCGGGAGGTCGATTTCCGAGGACATCCAGGCAGCGCTTTCGATTGCGCGGAGCTCCAGGTCGGCCACTTCCAGGATCTGGTTACTCTGGTCAATCCGCGATCAGCCTACACATTCGTAAACTACCTCCACGAGAACGGGCGTCTTTACAATTTCCTCAATGCGCAATTTCACGGGGTGCTTAGAGCCGAGTTCGCCCAATATCTCAACTGGGCGTTCCAGAAGAATCCGCTTGTCCGTGGCGGCGAGGCCGTTCGCGAAATCCGCTTCGACGGCGAGTTTCGCGTGCGGACGGACAACGCGGTCCTTGATGCAAGAAACCTCGTCATCGACATAGGCAAGCAGGCGCAAATTCCGCCTCAGTTTCATGGCTGGACTGGACCCAACCTGTTCCACTCATCTGAGTTGGCCCACATCAATCCTGAGGTGCAAAAAAAGCATGTCTGCGTTGTTGGCGGCGGACAGTCGGGAGCCGAGCTGCTACTGCACCTTGTCGGCCGGCCGAAAGAACGGCGGCCCGCGGCGATCACATGGGTCTTGACGCGCGAGATGCCTTTCGACGACCACGCGTTCACAAACGGGCTGTTCACGCCATGCTTCTCGGATCGTTTTGCTGCGATGAGCGAGGTGCATCGACAGCTGTTCCTGCGGCGTTTCGCGCTTGCCTCCGAGGGCATTTCAGAAAGCAAGTTGCGCGCGGTCTATCAGGCGCTCTACCGCCACGCCTTTCTCGAGCCACACCAATGCGAGATCACATTGCGGCCAAGTTGCAACGTGTCGCGCTGCATCAATGCCGGAGCAGGGCACAGGCTCACGCTGCAACGCGGCTTGGACAACATCGGAGAAGTAACCGCCGATATCGTCATCCTGGCCACCGGGTACGAGAAACCGCTGCCGGGTTTCCTAGAACCGATCGCAGATCGCCTCGAACAGATCGGCAATGAGCTCGCCATCGGTGAGGATTTTTCGGTGTACTGGGACGGACCGCGAGACCGACGCCTTTTCGTTCAGAACGCCTGCCTTGGACAGCGCGGGCTGGCTGATCCGAACTTTGGGCTGCTGGCCTGGCGAGCGCGCCGCATCCTTGACAGCCTTCTGCGGCGCGCGCCATGCGCCAATCCCGAGCATCTAGGGTTCATCAACCGTCCCTTGACGGAGTGCTGGCCCGACCTCGGAGTCGAACAAATGGGCAGCGGGATATGATTCGTCGATATTGATGATCGGCGGTGGCATTCAGGAAAGATTTCCGCCTCTGGCGGCAAAAGCGGGACGAGCAATATTCCTACGGCGTCAGATCGCTCTGCTCGCGCTTGAGCAAGGTAGCGTCGCGCGACTCCTGCTTGGCGTGAAACAGCAAAGGGCATTCAATCACGATGCAGCTTTACGTGCTGTCGGGCTCAACGCCACGTGGATCGAGCCCAACGCCGCCGTTGGCAACCGCGACGCGAATTATGACGCCGGGCCACATGCGGCGGTGGCTGCAAGGGTACCGAGCCTCTCCCGCACTTTCGACCCCATCGCCGAAGTGCGACTACTCCAGGACGCCGAAGCCGGTCTTATCGCCAGCGGGCCAGCCAAACTCTCACCTTCCTAAACGGCAGCCGCTAAGGTGAGCCGTCGAAAGCCGACATTCAGGTTAACGTCAGCTGGCCGTGTTAGGGCTCGCTTATTCAAGGCGGTACCGGCGCTTGCCGAAGCTAAGAAGGGTTGGCATGCCCTTTGCCGTGCTTGATGTGCGGCAACACGGTGAGAGCTCCGCTGAAGCAAGCGAGAGGGAGCAATGCCCTCGAGACCGTGTCCGATTTTGACTGGAAAATATCCGCGACAAAAGAGACGAAAGTGTGGAATGACTTTGGACACCAAGATGGAACTGCGTATGGGGTCCCCGGCTCCTGCGATCAAAGTGGAGAACTGGCTGCGTGGCGAGCCCCTCACGAGCCTTCGGCCCGGCAAGGTCTACCTCGTTGAATTTTGGGCGACTTGGTGCCGACCATGTGTCCACGCCATGCCCCATTTGATCGAACTGCAGGAGAAATATAAAGACAGCGGATTTGAGATTATCGGAGTCGCAGCTTGCGAAAAGGCTGCAACCGCGGACGAAGCGCGGACCAACGTGGATGCCTGGCTGACCGAGAAGTTCCCGAATCTGAATTATCGGACAGCGTTCGATTGCACTGGCGAAATGAAAAAGCTCTGGCTGGAACCCAGCTCTTCATTCGGGATTCCCACCTCGTTCGTGGTCGACCGCGACGGCCACATCGCTTATATCGGCCACCCGGCACCTCTCGATGACGTTTTGCCGAAAGTCCTTAACGGCAGCTGGCGCAGCAGCTATGAAGCGAAAGCCGTCGATGCAAAGCGAATCTCGCGTGTGCGCGAATCGTCGCTGAGTCAGCCGATATACGCCAAACTTGGGCCGGCGATGCAGGACGAGGATTGGGCAGCGGCACTATTGGCCATCGAAGAAGGCCTCGCCGTGATGCCAGACTCTTTTGATTTTCGGCGGGTTCATGCGGATATTCTGCTTCACAAGCTGCGCGACATCAAAACCGGCTTGCCGCTTATGCGCGAATTGGTCGAGGACGCGATCAACAAAAAGTTCGAAGCGATGTCTTGGGTGGTGATGGCGCTGAACCAACTCTTCCATCCCACGATCGACAACTCCCATCTTCCGCATGATGATCGCTTTGCGATGGGCAAGGAGCTCTCCGAACAGATCCTGGAACTTAATCCTCCGCAAGGCGATGGAGACTTTAAATTCGGGTGTTACTTTCCGGCCGCTCAGTATTATTACGAGAGCGGCAACAAGGACCGGGCGATCGAGTTGATCGAGGTGGCAATCAAATCGCTGGACCATTCGGAGCCAGTGCCGGACCAAACCAAACAGCGCTACCTCACCTCGTTGCTCCAAGCCCTGGCCAACTACACGGGTGAGCCTGCCTGTCACGCGGGTCTCTGTGTGGCTCCGCAAAACAAGACTTGCGAAACTCAAAACGCTGTCACTTCCTGAGCAAGGATCGCGAAGGGCATGACAATTGGAATTGAACACCGGCAAATCCGCCCGCCCAGGCGCACTTCGCAGCAATAACGTCGATGCCGCAAAAGTGCGCGGCTTGCGGCAGGTGGAATTTCCATTGCGTTTACCTCGGGTCGAACCGCGGCGCAGGCGTTCGCGCCGCGGTGAAAGGTCTCGCATTGGTGGACGTGCTCAAGGTCGGCCACGGGACACTGTTGCGTGGGATCGGCTCGCCCAAGCCATTCCCCGCCCACGCAAGCGCCCGAACCACACATCGCAGAAAAAGAGATCGTCCTTCAAGAGGAGTACTGAAATTGGGGAAAAGCGAAATTCCTCATGAACCGGTTGGCCCTGCTGTCCACAAGGACGACGAGGCCCTTGCTTCCCCGTTCGTCAAATGCCTCCTGCGGCTCATTCGTACTCAGGATTCCTTCGGCTTATGGGAAGGCCATTCGGATGCCGAGCTGCTGGCCGAGTTCATCATCACCAAGCAACAGCAACGTGCGGTACCCTTTGGCGGCGATCCCGATCCTGACGCGCTGTGGAGGCTCGACATGTTTTACACCGCCGTAGCGCTTGCGATCGAGGAGCGCTCCGGCGTGTCGACGTCGCCGACAATAGAAATGAAACCCGTGGGGGCTTCCGGCGGTTGGGCGTTCTGTCGAGACGTCCACCGGTTCGGCTTCGAGACTTTCCGCAAACTTGCTGAGGCCGGTACGAAACTGGTCGACGATGCGACTGCAGCCATTGAAGCCTAGCCCGAGATGGAGCGCATCAAGAAACCATTGTTCCAGGAAGGATCTATGTCAGACCTAGATAGGATGAGGAAAAAAGTCTGAAAGCTCCAGTTGCGTGCAGCTATTGCCAAGATGGCATTGCAGGACCTCGTCGAGGGTCTGCCGGGCAAGTGGGCCGACATACAGGAAGTCGCCGAGAAAACCCAAGCCGTTTATGCCGAGTTGGATGTTGCCAAGAGAGAACTCGCTTCAATGAAGAATTTAGGATGATGCGCACATTCACCACCCGTGACGGCTCCATTTGGATGCCGTCGTACCTGACCTCCATCGATAGCAAGACCTGCATCGGCTGCTGCCGTTGTTTCAAGGTCTGCTCGCGCGATGTCATGCATCTTCACGGCGTTGATGATGCGGGTGAAATCCTCGGCCCCTGCGATGACGAGGACGACGATTTCGACGGCAAGCTCAATCGCATGATCATGGTTGTCGATGATGCCGGCCGCTGCATCGGCTGCGGAGCCTGCGGCCGCGTCTGCCCCAAGAACTGCCAGACGCATGTTGCGGCCGACGAGCTCGCAACATGATCTGGCGAAAACCAGGGGAGCGGCGTGCACTTCATCTTTTTGTCGGCTCGTGGGGCTGGTCCTGTGCAGCAATGCGTCGATGGTTTACTTCGCTTTGGATTCGCTCCGTGTGGCAGTCGTCACGACGCTGGCCTGTTCGCTGCTGCTTCAGGCCGGCTCCTTCGGCCGCGTGCTCTTTCTGATCTGGCAGTCCTCTAGCCGCGCTCGTGGAACTCGCCACAGGGGCCAGCATGCCGATGGTTACAGGAAAGCTCGGGTACCAGTCGTCTCACTCTGATCAACTGCGGAATGCAATTTTCAGCTGTGTCCCGGCTTGGTCGAATGCCCAGCATGTGCTGCTGCTTTGATGCGCGGATGACAGGATCAGTGCTCAGACCCACACCAATTTTGGTCACCCTCTGATGACTGAGCTGATCGTATAGGGAATCTGTGTTCGGCTAACACGCGACCATACCCCTGGGCTGACCGGTGCGTAGCCGGTTCAGGTACTTTTTTGCTGGAGATAGCATGCTGGAAAAATTCGAACGTTATCCGCTCACCTTTGGACCCACGCCGATCGAGAGGCTCGACCGCCTCGGCAAGCATCTGGGCGACAAGGTGGAAATCTACGTCAAACGCGAGGACTGCAACTCCGGTCTCGCGTTCGGCGGAAACAAGCTGCGCAAGCTCGAATACATTGTGCCCGACGCGATCGCGTCAGATGCCGATACGCTCGTCACAATCGGTGGCGTGCAGTCCAACCATACGCGCATGGTCGCTGCGGTCGCCGCCAAGATCGGCATGAAATGCCTCCTGGTCCAGGAGAGCTGGGTCCCACATGATGATGCTGTCTACGACCGGGTCGGCAATATCCTCTTGAGCCGCATCATGGGGGCAGAGGTGCGCCTGGTTGACGAGGGCTTTGACATCGGCATCCGCCGCAGCTGGGAAAAGGCACTTTATGAAGTCAAGGCAAGGGGCGGCAGGCCATATGCGATACCTGCCGGCGCCTCTGTCCACAAATACGGCGGCCTGGGCTATGTGGGGTTCGCTGAGGAGGTGCGTGCCCAGGAAGAGCAGCTTGGGTTTGCCTTCGACTATATCGTCGTCTGTACGGTGACTGGTTCAACCCACGGCGGCATGCTCGTCGGGTTCGCCAAGGATGGTCGACAGCGCAACGTGATCGGTATCGATGCCTCCGCCATGCCCGCCAAGACCAAGGCGCAGGTGCTTGGCATCGCCCAAAATACAGCGAAGCTCGTCCACCTCGGAGCGGAAATTGTCGAGGCAGACGTGGTGTTGTTCATGGACTACGCGTACCCGGGTTATGGCGTTCCATCGGAAGAAACCAAAGAGGCAATCCGTTTGTGCGCGCGGCTCGAGGGCATGATTACGGACCCCGTTTACGAGGGCAAATCGATGCAAGGGATGATCGACCTCGTCCAGAGGGGCTTCTTTCCACAGGGATCGAGGGTCCTCTACGCACATCTAGGCGGCGCGCCGGCGATCAACGGGTACGGCTACACCTTTCGCAACGGCTGACGTTCGGCAGTCTGCGATTCCGCGGTCGCGCTCGAACGTGGGTAGGTAGCGTCGTTCGAGCGCTTGGCTGGAGAAGTGGAGGCAGCGACGGGCATCCACTAATTGGTACCATTACGTGCTGTCGGGGCTCAACGCCACGCGCATTGAGCGCATGCCGCCGTTGGCAACCGCGAGGCGAATTTTGACTCCGGGGCAAGAATCCACACGCGGCGGTGGCGGCACGAGGACCAAGCCGGCGAGTTCGCGCTTTCGAACTGGCGCCAAACTGCCACTGCTCGAGGACCGAGGCCAGTCTAATCACAGGCGAACCGTCCAAGCTCTCAAGAGTGATAGGGCGAAACCCGACAGCGGCAGAAGACATGTCGGGTTCACGACAATCGGCCGCATTTGGGCTCGTGGAGAATTTCAAAGCATTTCCCGCCGCTTACCGGAGCTGAGGGAATTGGCACCTCCGTTGCAGCTTGATGTGCGGCAACACGGTGAGAGCTTCGCTGAAGCAAGCCAGAGGGAGCGATGCCCTCGAGACCGTGTCCGATTTTGACTGGAAAATATTCCGCGACAAAAGAGACGAAAGGTGTGGAATGACTTTGGACACCAAGATGGAACTGCGTATGGGGTCCCCGGCTCCTGCGATCAAAGTGGAGAACTGGCTGCGTGGCGAGCCCCTCACGAACTTTCGGCCCGGCAAGGTCTACCTCGTTGAGTTTTGGGCGACTTGGTGCGGACCATGTGTCGACGCCATGCCCCATTTGATCGAACTGCAGGAGAAATATGAAGGCAGCGGATTTGAGGCGGTCGGAGTTGCCGCCTGCGAACAGGGTCCTACCGCAGACGAGGCGCGGACCAACGTGGATGCCTGGCTGACCGAGAAGTTCCCGAATCTGAATTATCGTATCGGGTTCGATTACATTGGCGAAATGAACAAGCTCTGGATGGATCCCAGCTCTTCGATTGGGATTCCCACCTCGTTCGTGGTCGACCGCGACGGCCACATCGCTTTTATCGGCCACCCGGCGGAACTCGATGACGTTTTGCCGAAAGTCCTTAACGGCAGCTGGCGCAGCAGCTATCAAGCGAAAGCCGCCGATGCAAAGCGCATCGCGCATAACCAACTTGCAGCGCGCGAAATGTCGCTTACCAGGCCGATATACGCCAAACTTGAGCCGGCGATGCAGGCCGAGGATTGGACGGCGGCGCTCTTGGCCATCGAAGAAGGCCTCGCCTTGATGCCAGACTCTTGTGAGTTCCGGCAGATTCATGCGGATCTTCTGCTTCACAAGCTGCGCGACATCAAGACCGGCATGCCGGTCATGCGAGAATTGGTCGAGGACGCGATAGACAAAACGTCCGACGCCGTGTCGTGGATGGCCTTGGCCCTCAACCAACTCTTCGATCCCACGATGGACAATTCCCATCTTCCGCGCGCGGAGCGCTTTGCGATGGGCAACGAGCTCTCGGAACAGATACTGGCACTCAATCCCCCGAACGGCGATGGCCCGTTTAAATACCGCCGGTACCTCCCGGTAGCTCAGTATTATTACGAGAGCGGCAACAAAGATCGCGCAATCGAGTTGATCGAGGTGGCACTGAAATCGGTGGACCGGCTGGGGCCAATTCCGGACCACACCAAACAGTACTATCTTACCCCATTGCTCCAAGCACTGGCCAACTACACGGGTGAGCCTGCCTGTCACGCGGATCTTTGTGTGGCTCCGCAAAACAAGGCACCCGAAACTAAAAACGCAGTCACTTCCTGAGCAAGAATCGCGAAGGGACTGACAATTGGAATTGAACACTGGCCAATCCGCCCATCGAGGCTCTCTTCGCAGCAAGTATGTCGATGCAGCAGGGCGGCGGCTTGCGGCAGGTTGGATTTCAATTGCGTTGACCACCGGTCGGATCGCGGCGCAGACGATGTGCGCCGCGGTGAAAGGTCTCGCACTGGTGGACGTGCTCGAGGTCGGCCACGGGACACTGTTGCGTGGGATCGGCTCGCCCAAGCCATTCGTCGGCCACGCAAGCCGACCCGGAGTGGGCATCGCAGGAAAAGGAAATCGTACCTCGAAGACGAAGACTGAAATGACGAACAACGAAATTCCTCCGGTTGGCCCTGCTGTCAACAATGACGACGAGGCCCTTGCTTCCCCGTTCGTCAAATGCCTCCTGCGGCTCATTCGTACTCAGGATTCTTTCGGCTTATGGGAAGGCCATTCGGATGCCGAGCTGCTGGCCGAGTTCATCATCACCAAGCAACAGCAACGTGCGGTACCCTTTGGCGGCGATCCCGATCCTGACGCGCTGTGGAGGCTCGACATGTTTTACACCGCCGTAGCGCTTGCGATCGAGGAGCGCTCCGGCGTGTCGACGTCGCCGACAATAGAAATGAAACCCGTGGGGGCTTCCGGCGGTTGGGCGTTCTGTCGAGACGTCCACCGGTTCGGCTTCGAGACTTTCCGCAAACTTGCTGAGGCCGGTACGAAACTGGTCGACGATGCGACTGCAGCCATTGAAGCCTAGCCCGAGATGGAGCGCATCAAGAAACCATTGTTCCAGGAAGGATCTATGTCAGACCTAGATAAGATGAGGAAGAAAGTCCGAAAGCTCCAGTTGCGTGCAGCTATTGCCAAGATGGCATTGCAGGACCTTGTCGAGGGTCTGCCGGGCAAGTGGGCCGACATACAGGAAGTCGCCGAGAAAACCCACGCCGTTTATGCCGAGTTGGATGTTGCCAAGAGAGAACTCGCTTCAATGAAGAATTTAGGATGATGCGCACATTCACCACCCGTGACGGCTCCATTTGGATGCCGTCGTACCTGACCTCCATCGATAGCAAGACCTGCATCGGCTGCTGCCGTTGTTTCAAGGTCTGCTCGCGCGATGTCATGCATCTTCACGGCGTTGATGATGCGGGTGAAATCCTCGGCCCCTGCGATGACGAGGACGACGATTTCGACGGCAAGCTCAATCGCATGATCATGGTTGTCGATGATGCCGGCCGCTGCATCGGCTGCGGAGCCTGCGGCCGCGTCTGCCCCAAGAACTGCCAGACGCATGTTGCGGCCGACGAGCTCGCAACATGATCTGGCGAAAACCAGGAGAACGGCGTTGCACTTCATCTTTTTGTCGGCTCGTGGGGCTGGTCCTGTGCAGCAATGCGTCGATGGTTTACTTCGCTTTGGATTCGCTCCGTGTGGCAGTCGTCACGACGCTGGCCTGTTCGCTGCTGCTTCAGGCCGGCTACTTCGGCTGCGTGCTCTTTTTCGCGGACGTCGATGATCTGTAGAACTGTTCATTCGCTCCGCAGAGGGCCGGCGAATCCAATCTCTTCCTAAGCCCGTTGGCCGTAATCGAAAGACACGGGGCCGGCGAGTTCGTGCTCAGCTGCCACTGTGCTAGCAAGGGAACGGAATCCAATCCCGGAGCAGATGGCCAGAGTTGAGCGAAGACTGCGGTCGGAGCTCCTGCGCTTCCGGGTCTCCAAGGGGACGACTTTGCGAACCGAAGGGACTTTGAACCGTTGACGTGGCCGGCGTGCGGTAGGTTGGGCCAGCGACAGGGATCCCAGCCGGCCGGGAAGCACCGCCCTCTCAATGTGCGTTGACTTCGCTTCCTTTGGCGAAATGTGGGTAACGGCGAAGGCCGCACTCTTCCCGGGCCGTCGACATTCCCGCCCTTTTGGTGCGTGCGCCGTTAGGCGCGACAATTCGGTGCCCGCGTGTAACTGCGCGCATTCGCCGAAGCTTAGACGTGGTGCATTCCCGCTCGCCCGTTTGGCGGACAGTTCCGGCCGTGCTGGTTTTGCCGGCCTAACGCCCGCCGCTCGTCACTGCCACACCCCTCTCCGGCAACGGCTCGGCGCATCGCGCAAGCCGGTTTAGCGATCAGGCCAGGCCCTTCGCGAGTTCCAACGCCTGCCGTTCGAAGAGGCGGCGGTAAATGCCACCATCGAGATTGATCAGGGCGGCATGATCGCCGTCCTCCATGATGCGGCCACGGTCGAAGACGAGCAGCCGATCGAGCGAGCGGACCGTCGACAGCCGGTGTGCGATGACGAGTGTGGTTCGGCCCACCATCAACCGATCCACCGCTTGTTGAATGAGCACCTCGGATTCCGAATCGAGGCTCGATGTGGCCTCGTCCAGAATAAGGATCGGCGCGTTCGCGAGGAAGGCGCGCGCGATCGCCACGCGCTGGCGCTCGCCGCCGGAGAGCTTCAAACCCCTTTCGCCGACCAATGTCCCATAGCCCTTCGGCAGGGGCGCGATGAATTCGTGGGCACTTGCCAGTCGTGCCGCTTGCTCGATCTCGGCCTGGCTCGCGCCAGGCCGGCCATAGGCGATGTTCTCGGCAAGCGACCTGTGAAACAGGATCGGCTCCTGCTGCACGATCGCGATCTGCGAACGAAGGGAATCTTGGGTCACCTCGGAGACGTCCTGACCGTCTATCAGGATCCGGCCGCCGCTCAGGTCGTAGAGTCTCTGGATCAGCTTCACGAATGTTGTCTTGCCGGAACCGGAGGGTCCAACCAACCCAACCCTTTCGCCAGCTTCAATCGACAGCGAACATTCGCTATAGAGCGGCAGGGGATGGTTGGCGTAGCGGAAGTGGACGTTCTCGAAATCGATACGGCCGTTCGTGATCCGGATCGGCTTGGCCTCTGGACGATCGGCAACATCCACCTGCTGATTGTGGATGGCCACCAGTTCTTCCATATCATTAACCGAGTGCTGCACGTTGCGGACATGCATGCCGGCATCACGCAGATAGCCCTGCAGGACGATGAAGGACGTGAGAACATATGCTATCTCGCCCGGCGTTGCCTGTCCATGCGACCACAGAAGCAGGGCATATCCGACCACCGCCACCCTGAGCGCAACCAAAGTTACGCCTTGGGTTGAGCCGATGATCGTTCCGCGCACCCAGCTCCGGCGCGCGCGGTGCCGCCATTTCGTCATGATATTTGCAAGCCGCTCGTCTTCGCGAACCTCTGCGCCGAAGCCCTTGACCACAGCGTTGCAACTGACCGCGTCCGCAAGCGCGCCGCTGAGCCTTGTGTCCCATCGGTTGGCAAGGCTCGCCGCTGGCGCGACATAGCCGAGCGACAGCGAAATCGAAAACGCAAGGTAGACGAGAGAGCCGCAAGCAAAGATCACGCCCATGACCGGCCAGTGCCAGCCGAGCAGCACCGTCGAGCCGATCAAGATGACAAACGACGGGAGCAGCGTGACGAGTATCGTGCTGTTGAGGAGGTCGAGCGCCCACATGCCGCGCGTTATCTTGCGCACTGTCGAGCCGGCGAAGCTGTTTGCATGCCAGTCTGTCGAAAAGCGCTGCACATGATGGAACGCTTCGGTCGCGACGTCGGAAATCATTTTCAACACCAGGTCGCTCAGGCCAATGAAGGCGACGTGGCGCATGGCAATGCCACCGAGTGCCAATGCAATCGGTACAGAGAATGCTGCAACAGCTGAATCCGAAGCTGGTGCTGCCGCATTAGCAGCACGAGAAACAGCGTCGATGAGTCGGCCAGAATAGAGCGGCATCAACACGTCAGCCAGCGTGGAGGCGAGCATCGCGGTCATTATGATCGCGAGCCGGGCCGGCTGCCTGTTCCAGAGGCGAACAGTGAAGGCGAAAACTTCGCGACAAGTGGCGCCGCGCCCATGGACGGGGAAACGTTTCATAGTTTCCAAGCGGGCGCATCAACACGCTCCGTCCCAAAGACGTTAAAAGACAAAACTGGAATCTCGACCTCCCCCATAACAGCATCAATTTTGGCGGGCAGCTCCTGCCGCCTCACGATGGTGAGGTTCAAAAGTCGTGCCAACCGAGCGGGAACAGCCGAAGGGCAAATTCAGCAGGTTACCGAGCCTGGAGAAAGTCAGCCGCGATCCAGTCGAATACTATTGCTTCGGCTGCCCAACTCGGGAGATTGGAAAAGAGGGTCGATGTATCGATTGAATTCTAAATTGTTCCTGCCTCGATCAAATAAGTACAGGCAATGCAGCTCTCTCAGGCCCGAGACTTAGGTGCTGATTTCAAAAGCGCGCCGCGAATACTTTCCTGCCCATATTCCGTCAATCGAATGCTCGACTGTCGGATTGTGCGCTCCCCGACACAGTGCTGTTCGGTTCGCCTCCTGGGTACCTCCCCAGTCGATTGACAACCTGAAGAAGAAGCTTCGCTCGCAAGCTGGCACGACTCTTGAAGGTACTCCAGGTGGCGGAAGGAACTCCGGCTCGGTCCCGTTGACTTCGCATGTTGCGAGGCTGGGCTGGAGCAAACTTTGCACCAATGAGAACGCAATGAAGGAGGCATCATGGAACTCCCGCGGATTGCGGTGGAGTTAGACCTATTCCTCGAGATGACTGATGATATCGCTCAATCCGAACAGTTGTTCGAACGGATGTCTGCGTTTGCGCTGAAGTTCGATTGCCCGTGGATTGCCTATGGCCCGCTCGCATCAAAACAGGGGGTTTTCAAGCCGAACCGAGAGGGTTCTGTGGTGATGTGGAATTATCCTGCTGAATGGCAGGAGCGCTACTCGAGAATGGGCTATGCCAAAATAGACCCACTCATCAAGAAAGGTCGAAAGGAGGCGGGGCCCTTTCGATGGAGCGAGGTGTATACCGATGAAAGCATAACTGAAGATGGACGCCGCGTCTTGGACGAAGCAGCAACATTCGGCTTGAGGTCAGGCGTTACCGTCCCATTACATGGCCCTGGTGACAGCTTTAGGTTTGTGAGTTTTTGCTCAATCCTCGGACTGCGAATTGCAGAATAGAACGATCACCTACCTGCAAATGGCCGCGCTGCGGTTTCATCTGATGGTTACGAGGTTCAACACTACGACTGCGTCGGAACAAATTCATAACCTCTCTCCGAGAGAAATACAGTGCATTGATTGGGTGTCGAAAGGAAAATCGTCATGGGAAATAGGAACTATTTTAGGCAGATCACGAAATACGATAGATTTCCATTTAAAAAATGTAATGCGGAAGTTGGATGCGACCAGCAGAACGGTAGCTGTTGTAAAAGCTTTGAAACTTGGGATTATCGAACCGCCGTAGGTGCGCAGCTAGTTCTCCGCCCGTAGTAGCGCGCGTGATAGCCGAGACGCTCCGGCGTGCGCTCGCTCTTCGAAGCATCCAGCGCCTCGTCCATCTCGGCCTCGAGCACCTCCTGCATCACGGCGCGAATCACCTCGTGCAATCCATCCGGGTTCGAAAGCAAAATGTCGTTGACGCTGCTATGGCGGATTTATCTTCAGGCTTGGTCCTGGTGGCGATGCTGAGTTCGCTTCGCTGAGATTGGGCGGTCATGACAGGGTGGTGTTCAATGTCACCGATTCCTGGAAGAAACTACCATCCGTATTAAGCGACTGACGATGAGTGATGTGTGTCCAAAATCTGACAGCCGTCAGAAAACATGTCGGGTTCAATACAGCGGAGCGTCTTAGCCCTGTCGGGCTTTTCGAAGCCTATCTCGCAGTAACTGCGCGCCAGGCGCACTAGCTCGGCCTTTGCTGGTCGATGTGCGGCAATATAGTGTGAGGGCTGACCCGCATGAGAACACGGAACTCGCTCGATGAAGGATGATCGACGGCATCCAGAAAGCTTCTCTCCGGCGGGTTCGAGGGTGCTGCGCGCGCATCTCGGCGACGGGCCAGCGACCAACGGTTGAGGCTACATCTCCGGAGCGAGTGATGCCTCGAAAGATGCAATGCTGTCTCTGGTCCGACGCGCTGGAAGTTTGTGAAGGGTCGGCCCGGCAAATCGGTGAACCGGGCGGCTTAGGCTGCCAAAAAGGGTAGATGGCTGCGTTGCCTCGGTAGATCAGCAGGCGGTATCAGAAAGCCAAAGGCACACGCACACCATCGTGGCGCTTCGCAGGAAGTAGATGGGAGTAATCACCAGTGATTTTACCGGAACTTCGCTCAGCAAACACAGCCGGCAGGGTTTTGGAGATAACGACGACCACGGGATGCGTCGTAGGATGTTCATATTGTCCCCAGGACAAGTTCGCGGTCCGGCAAAGAAAAGTGTCTCATGCGAGTCATCTGGATCTTGAAGATTTCAAGCGGTGTCTGGCCCGCGTACCGACTTCCGTCGACATTGGTTTTGCGGGATACTCCGAACCTTGGCTCAATCCGGACTGTACCGAAATGGTGGAGCACGCCTTCGCCAAAGGCCATGGCATCAGGATTTTTACGACGCTGGTGGGAATGAACGGGCAGGACCTGCAGCGATTGCAAGCCTTGCGCTTGGGCGTATTCGTGGTCCATGTTTTCGATGACGGCACCTACATGAACAGCCGCCTGGTCGGAGACAAGTATCGCGATCTGGTTCGTCAACTCGTCGACGCGGACATCCCCTTGATCCGATTCGTGGCCTTGGGCGAGCCCCACCCAGATATTGCCGACATTATTCCTACCGAAGCCCTGATAAAAGCGCGGCCGGTGAGCAGTAGGGGTGGAAGCGTCGACGCTAAGATCGTTGCACCACGTCAGCCAGTGGTCGGAGCCCTAACCTGCGTGGACGCACGACAGTATCGGAATGTTCTTCTTCCAAACGGCGACGTTACCCTGTGCTCTATGGATTTTGAACGGCGTCACGTATTGGGCAACCTTCTATATGAGGGTTACTCCGCTCTGTTTGAAAAACCAGTTTTTCGCGAAATCGTCGACCGCATGAATGGAGCGGATGGTTTTCTGCTTTGCAGGATGTGTGAATTCGCCGACCCAAACGACCGGACCTGAGTGGATGCCGGCCGAGAGGGCGTGCCGGCAGTGCGGATGGCCCCACGACACATGCACCTGCCCGCGACGCCATCGCATTTTCGCGTGACGCCAGCATGATTCCGTAGGCGCGGCAGTGGACCCCGAGGCATTTCGGAGACGAGCTCATCGAAAGGTCTTCGCCTTCCAACCGAGCTTGTCGGCCTGCCTGGCTTGGGGTAACGCCGATCACAGGTCAACCTCGGTCGGACGGAAATAGCGTTCGTCGATCCCGATCAGCGCTTGGTTGCTTACTCACGGCCCACCTCGTCAACGCCTTTACCCTCCCAGACTATCTCCTTTTCGACTCGCCTGAAGGCAGCAGCCCCAGCTGCGGCCGGGGATGGTTGCCGTCGCGGTGTCGGGCGAATTGAGAAGCTGACCCCCTGACGAAATGAAGAACTGACCCCCTCGGTTATGAGAGGAGGCATGAATGACGATTGGGATTTCGGCGATTCCTGCATTGTCGAGAACGATGCAGGGAGAGGAGATGCTTCAGCCTGAAGAGGTGGCAGCGATGCTGCGGCTGCATGAGCTTGGCTGGGGAGCGAAGCGGCTGGCGAAGGAATTCGGGTGCGCGCGCAACACGGTGCGTCGGTATCTGCGCGAAGGCGGGACTGTTCCGTTTCGCAAGCCTGTGCGGCGGAGCGCGTTTGACGGGCTAGACGATTGGCTGCGGGAGCGCTTCTTCCGCCATGGTGGCAACGCCGATGTGGTGCGCCAGGAACTGGAGAGCGAACATGGGATCGTCATAGGGCTTCGGTCGGTGGAGCTTCGGGTGCAGGGTTGGCGTCGGGAGTTGAGGGTGCAGAAGCGCGCAACGGTTCGGTTTGAGACGGCGCCGGGACATCAGATGCAGATCGACTTTGGCGACACGCGGGCGTGGATCGGCGGCGAGCGTGTTCGGGTGCACCTGTTTGTGGCAACGCTGGGTTACTCGCGTCGGCTGCATATCCGTCCCTCGCTTCGGGAGCGCCAGGCGGACTGGTTGGAGGGGATGGAAGGAGCCTTCCTTCGCTTCGGCGGGGTTCCAACGGAAGTGCTGTTCGATAATCCGAAGGCGCTGGTCGAACATCACGATGCGGCGACGCGGGAGGTGCGCTTCAATGTGCGGCTGCACGCCTTTGCCCGCTACTGGGGATTTACGCCACGGGCTTGTGCGCCCTACCGGGCGCGTACGAAGGGAAAGGACGAACGCGGGGTCGGCTACGTCAAGCACAATGCGATTGTCGGCCGCCGGTTCGAGAACTGGGCGGCGTTCGAGGCGCATCTGGAACGGTGGACGCGCGAGATTGCCGATCAGCGTGTGCATGGCACGACCGGGGTGGCTCCTGCGGAGCGCTTTGCCGAAGAAGCCATGGCGCTTCGCCCTCTGGGCGGACGGGCGCCGTTCGGGCAACTGCGGGATCTCGTGCGCAAGGTCCAGGCAGACTGCGCAATCGACCTGGACACGAACAGTTACTCGGTTCCCTGGCGGCTGATCGGGGAGAGCGTCCAGGTCGTGGTGCTGGGCGGCCGCGTTATCGTGCGTCATGCGGGCGAGGTGGTGGCGGATCATGCGTTGTGCCGCGGACGTCGCCAACGGATTGTCGAGCGCGCGCATCTTGCCGGCGTGGTCGGCGCTGCTGCGCCGGTGCGATCGGCGCCGGTGGATATCGTTGCGCCTTCCGCTCTGTTGCGGCCGCTGGCGGAATATGAGGCACTGGTGGGAGGCAGCTGGTGATGACGACGGTCGATCACGAGATGCTGGTTGGCTCAGCTCGACCGGCTGAAGCTGACCGCGATCCGGGACCAGCTCGATACGCTGCTGGACGAAGCGGCGCGTTCGCAGATGATCTTGCGCGAGGCTTTGGCCTTCCTGGTGACCCACGAGATCGCGCGGCGCGACGAGCGGCGCATCTCTATGGAAGGCAAGATCGCGCGGTTCCCGTTTGTGCGCGAACTCGATGGCTTCGACTTCGACGCGCAGCCGTCGCTGGATCAGCGCCAAATCCGGGAGCTGGCGACCTGCCGCTGGATTGCCCATGGCGACACGGTCCTGTTCCTTGGACCTCCGGGTACGGGCAAAACACATCTGGCGGTGGCTCTCGGGCGCGAGGCGATCCGGCAGAACCATAGCGTCCAGTTCGTCACGGCGGCCACGCCGTGGCGATGCTGGCCAAGGCCAATGACGACGGTTCACTCGAAAAGCAACTGACGACCCTGTCGCGGCCGAAACTGCTGATCATCGACGAGCTCGGCTATCTCCCGTTCGAAGCCAATGCCGCACATCTGTTCTTCCAGCTGGTGTCGCAGCGTTATGAGCGGGGATCGATCCTGATCACCTCCAACCGCTCGGTGGGCGAATGGGGCAGCGTGTTTGGCGATCCCGTGGTGGCAAGGGCGATCCTTGATCGCCTGCTTCATCATTCGACAGTGATAACGATCCGTGGCGACAGCTACCGGCTTCGCGAAAAGCGTCGTTCCGGCCTATTGCAGAAGGCCGGAACGACGCTCGGTACCAACGAAACCGCAAAACAATGAGGGGGTCAAATCTTCAGTTCGCCCAGGGGGTCAAATCCTCACTTCGCTTGACACGCGGTAGTGGACGTTCTCGAAACCGATGCGGCCCTTCGCCAGCGCGTCTCCCGGTTGCTTCCGCCTGGCTTACGAACGGGCTTTCCGTCAAGGGCGCCCGCGGCGGCCCGCCCTCTTGACCCGGCGGCTCGGGGCCAATCATCTCGCGAAAGAGATCGGAATCCGCAGTCTTCTCCAAGAGAGCGCGGCTTTCGCTGTGTCATCGGTCATCAAATAGTTTCTTGAATCAGGTTGGTGTCCGCAGCCCGAGGTTGAACGGCGAATATTGATGACCGCCGCGAAGCCGCTGGCTCGCTACGGCGCT
Source organism: Mesorhizobium sp. ISC25 (assembly GCF_042295465.1). Taxonomy (NCBI): domain Bacteria; kingdom Pseudomonadati; phylum Pseudomonadota; class Alphaproteobacteria; order Hyphomicrobiales; family Phyllobacteriaceae; genus Mesorhizobium; species Mesorhizobium sp. ISC25. The sequence continues at coordinate 4,965,442 of NZ_CP135441.1, forward strand.
ATTGAGGAGCGCGCTCGCGAGCGGCTTCTCGCTACCGCCGAGCTACACAACCTCTGGCGACGCGACCCCGCTGATCTCCTGGGACTCATCCATTGTCCGGAGGCGCTATGGGTAGCGATGGGTGGGTACGTCAACTACCTGATGCCATAGTATCCATGCTTTCGCGGAAGCTTTAGAAGCCATCTTATTGCAGCACATTCTCCGAAGGCGCCTGAATGGAGGGCAACGCAACCTAATAATAGTCGATGAGGATCCCAGCAACAAATCTGCCTCCGGCATTCCGCTTCAATGTTAAGCGACGAACATCTGCCGCAAACCACTAGCCATTAAACAGCTCTCTTTTTTGAACGTCTATGTGCAGAGGACTTAATATGGACACCGACACTTTCACGGCTCATGAATCTAACGTTCGTCGTTATTGCCGGGCGTTCCCCACCGTCTTTACGAAGGCCCTTGGGGCGACGATCTGGGACGAGACGGGTAAGCCCTTTATCGATTTCCTGGTGGGTTCCGGCGCACTCAACTACGGGCACAACAATCCGGATATTATGGCGCCAGCGATTGAATATCTCGTCGGGGAGAACATTCTTCTGTCGCTTGATATGCATACGGCGGCAAAGCGCGACTTCATTGAAGGGTTCGTCGATTGGATCCTGAAACCCAGAGGCCTTTCGTACAAGATTCAGTTTCCTGGGCCGACCGGCACGAACGCCAACGAAGCGGCGCTCGCGCTGGCGCGAAAATACACGGGCCGCTCGAGCGTCATGGCCTTTACGAATGCGTTCCACGGCATGTCGCTCGGCTCTCTAGCGGTGTCGGGCTCGGCCTCAACCAGGGAACTGGGAGGCGTTGCTCGCCACGATGTGATCCGTGTTCCCTATGACGGTTATCCGAACCAAGCATTCGATTCCGCCAGTTACATCGACAGCGTTTTGAGCGACCCGGGGAGCGGCATAGAAAAGCCTGCCGCAATCATTCTGGAGACCATCCAGGCAGAAGGCGGCATGAACGCCGCATCCGCAGCTTGGCTCACGGAAATTCAGCGCATTTGCCGTACTCACGGCATTGTTTTTATCGTCGACGATATTCAGGCGGGTGCGGGCCGAACTGGCGATTTCTTCTCATTCGAGTCCGCGAAAATCGAACCGGATATTGTGTGTCTTTCCAAGTCACTAAGCGGTTCAGGTAGTCCGCTGTCCATCGTTCTGATTCGACCCGACTTGGACATATGGAAGCCCGGAGAACATAGCGGGACCTTCAGAGGCAACAATTTCGCCTTCGTGACGGCAGGAGCCATGTGCAAGATGTGGTCGGATAGGAAATTTACTGCAGGTGTCGAGCGGACAGCCGTCAGGCTGCAAACGCACCTCGATCGCCTGGTTGCGAAACTTCCAAGATACATCGAACAGAAGCGCGGCCGCGGTCTGATGGCCGGCCTGAAATGCCGTTCACCGGCAGTTGTCGGCCGCGTGCACGATGTCGCATTCGAAAATGGCCTTCTTATCGAATCCTCGGGGCCAAATCGCGACGTTATCAAAGTCCTCCCACCGATAACCATCACCGATGCCGAACTCGATCGTGGCATCACCATACTTGAACACGCACTACAGGAGCAAGACAATGTCTAGTCAGATATCTCAAGTGCCAGCCATCTCGCCGGTTTCGATCAAAGAACGGACCGGATCGATCAACACGTCGGAGATCATCTCGGTCCTGAAAGGTGAGCTCACCGCTCTGCACATCAAGCAAGCTTTCAGCACCGAAGTAGCCGAGGAGATCACTACGAACTTTATTGGAAGCTCCGGTCTCAGAGAGCGTAAAGATGGTGTGCCCGGACAATATGTCGGCGCATCTCACTACAGAAAGGATGCAGCCACCTATTTCGCAGACGCCGAAAACGCGCGGCCGTACGTCGATGCCCTTTTTAAGAATTTGGTTGACCCGGTTCGAGCAGTATTCGGGGCGTTGAAGCGAGAGCTTCACAACCAGGGAATCGAATTGCGGCTAGCCCGTTCCGAACACGGCCAGGCCAATGTTTGTCGCGGCCTCAGTTGGTCGGGCACAGGCACCTTTTCCTTGGATCCCCACGACGACGTCGCTCAAGTCTTACGTGCTGGCGATGATTACGAGCTTTCTGCGGTGGCGCACAATACGGTCGCAGCGCTCAACCTCTATCCCAGCATGCCTGAGCAAGGCGGCAATCTGAAGCTCTGGAGCCACAAGCCGACGGTTGCGGACCGGATATCGCAAGGTGTGGAGACCACTGGATATCCCTATTCGGCAGCCTATCTGGAGGCCGTCCCTTACCGCGAGTTCGAGCTCAAAACTGGGGATATCGCCCTAATCGATGGCGGCTTCGTTCACGGGGTTACCGGTCAATCAGGCGACGGAAAGCGTCGCCTGGTGCTGAATTGCTTTTTCGGATTTGCCCGGCCTGACCTTGTTCTCTGGTGGACCTGAAGTTGGACGTCGCACCGTAGACCTTGATCAGCATGGTCGACGAGGCACATCTCGACGAATTGCGCCAGCTGCGGCTGGTGCGGGCGCTGGCGGTGGGCATCCAAGAGAACCGGCTTGAAGCGATCCGTCTGCGCGAGCTCACGAAGGAGAGCCTGAGGGCATTGGCCGCCTGAGCACCGCCCGTGTGTCCGCCGCTCCGCTAGACGGCGGCTGCGCGGCGGACACTCAACGTCACCACTGAATGCCACGCCATTTTAGCAGAACTTGACGCACACAACTCACCAGGCGACGCCGCATCGCAGACTGCAGGGCGCTCCAGATGGTTGAGCCGGAATCTTCTCGTCCATCACGCGCGCCACCTCCTGTTGACCGGTGCGCGAGGCTGCTCTCAGATTTTGCAGCCGCCGATGGGCCGAGGACTCCACGACATAACGCTCGTCTACGCCAACCTCGCCGAGGTTCCGGCGCACTCTCAGCTTTGCCGCATCAGGAGCGTCTCTTCGGCCAGCGCCTGCCATGGTGGCATCTGCGCGGTCTTCGCATCGTACGGTTTGAGATCGAACTGATATGGTGTGCGCTGGCGCAGCATGAACCCCTCCGATGGCGCGTGGTCGGCCCTGGTGCTGTGCCCCGAACTATTCGGCCGTTCCGTCCTGCAGCAAGTCACCAAGACCCCAAAGTACTGGCGTAGTTGCGCCACGCGATTCAGACCGCGCCCGCAGCGGAAAACCTCCCGGTCAGCCTTCTCGATCACCTCATGAATGTGAACACAACCCCGGCCCGAGGATGCGATGGACGAAAACTCGCGTTCCGCAGGTCCGTGGGCGTTGTGTCATCGTGTTGTTCACACTGCGAGGCCGCATTCGTGGGTCGACTATGAGACCCGGCAGCCATAACGGGATTATTGGCGCAATCCGGGCTCAGCGGCCTTACATTACAGAAAAGACCGAGACTCTAATCGTCGCCTGACGACACTTCGGCGGCGCTCACCGCTTCCTCTAGTTCGATGATCCCGAGGCTTACCGCCTTCATAGCAGCGACCGTTCTGCTGCCCGTGTCCAATTTCCGCATTACGTTTTTTATGTGAAAATTCACAGTGTTTTCGGACCTGTTAAGTATTCGTCCTATCTCCCACGACGATTTCCCTCTGGCTGCCCAGAGTATGCACTCTATTTCCCTAGCGGAAAGGACGGGCACTTCTTCGAGTTGGGGGCGTTCCATAATCCCTTCTCCGCAACCGTTTGCACCGAATATTGCGAGCGGCGCACAAAGCTGCGGCTAAGGCTCGGCGCGCCGTCCTTGGCAGGTCGGCGTTAAAGCTTTAGCACGGAGTTTCCCCTCGGTGAATTATCGGAACGTAAAATTATATTGATCTTTATATTGCACAACTTCAAAATGGTGAAACATCTTATATTCTGGATAGTTGTGAATGGGATTACCGAAAGTCTGTCCGACGCAGTTGACAAGGTGGGCTTGGCTCTGGCCAACCCGACGGGAGGACGAACATCTCCCGGGCAATCCTTTCGACTTGCATTGGAAAATCAACCTCACTTCCGGTCCTCGTCGCTTGAATCGGCGGTCCTCGCGGTCGCGTGTATGTCGCGTCCGAGGCCTTCTTGGAACCTGCCGGATGCCACATGCCAAGGGACAACGCGGTGTCGACCGGCAGCTAACGCAGGGCCAACAGTGTTGCCGGAATGGCGGCAGCTCAAACGGTTAGCGTAGCGAGAGTGTCACATAGTGCCACCGAAACTATCGCCAACCCGAGCCCACTCCAGAGAGTTTGAAACTTGGTCGTTGATAGTCGCTCAAGCGCTGAGGCTCACGCGTGTTAGAGGCTCTCGAATGTGTAGTATTTGAAACCTCCATTCACCTGGCCGATGAGACGTTCATACGGCATCTGATTCCGGCTCAGATCAGTCTGGCGATACGGTCCATGATCGAGAGTCGGCTTTCGCCACAGTATTCTCACCGGGCGCCTGCACTGATGAGGCACGAACCGTCTTCAACAGTTCGTCTCGCGTCAGCCAAACGAGCCAATCGTCGTCATCTATCCCGTGCGCGGGCAAGTGCAGGACTGATCCGTGTGGCTCCTGATGTAGATACCCATACTGATCGACAACGCCCTTTTGGATGTGCCAATCGGCAACCAGCGCATAGATGAAGTCCGGCGACCATTTAGCCCAGGCTAGTCCAAATGCAATGCGACCGATAAAGGTAGAGAGACCGCGGCCTCTGAAGTCCTCGCGCAACCAGATGTCGCCATGATAGGCGACCAGCCCAGTCATGCTGCGGCCAGTGGGCGCATCGCAGCGAGACGAGGAACCAGACCCGGCTATGAAGGTAGGATCCGCGAACCAGGCTCTCAACGACCCAAGGTGCTCAGCAACGTCTGTGTTGGATAGATGATATAGACGCATTGCTTGTACATGCGCTACTCTTCCATACTGATCACGCCCGACGATCCAAAAGGCCTTTCCAGGCGGAAGATAAGAACAGTCGGGACGGAAGCTTGGATACGTCGGTGACTTCCCGGGAAGTCTGCTGGTGATCCCAACGTACTCTTCAAAATCTTCGCCCATGGTAATGTGAAGGCCCATCTTGCGCCCCAACTCGTCTGCCGCACAGATGCACCTCGCAAGCTCTAGGGTCGTGACGTTGCTCTGCATGCCGATGCACCCTTCAGTGCGCTGAACACACGGTGACTTCTAGAGCTTGCGGGAAAGCACTGATACTACGGCATCTAGTAGTTGACGCGTCCGCTTATAGGCGGGAATGACTTTTAGCATGACGAACAGCAAGCGCACGGAACATAGGATATCCTTCGGGATCGTCGCTCGTCCGAGCGCCACGCCGTTAAAGGCGGGCCGCACACGGTCTCGCCAGGGGTGGCGTAACGTGCCGGCGCGAGCTGGAAGAAGATCGGCTAGGTCGCATCGGTGCGATGACTGCAAGATAGCGGCTAAACTTGACGAAATTGCTCACGCGGCCGTCTCGACATTCATTCCGCTTGTCATCCTAGCTGATTCTCGGGCTCTTACCAACTACTAGGGTGTAGTGTGGATTTCCTACGGCACCATGACGTATTTAGCTGCCTGACGAGTGATCCTCTGCTGGGGGGGCCTAATATTGCCCGTTATCCCTCGTCTGAGCATCATGTGAATAGGGGGAGGCTTGTGTGGTTTTCGATTATATCGTGATCGGTGGCGGTTCCTCTGGATCCGTCGTAGCGAGCAGGCTCTCCGCCGATGGACATCGCGTACTGCTCATCGAAGCCGGTCCTGATACGCCCCCGAATGCCGTCCCTGATGACATCTTGGAAGGCAATCCAACACGTGCTTACTTCAATCCTGATTATCAATGGCCTTTACTCGACGCGACCACAGTCCGGGATGGCCGCAAGCCCATTCATTACGAGCAGGCCCGGGTGATGGGCGGCGGCTCCAGCATCAATGCTCAGGTGGCCAACCGCGGTGGTCCCGAAGACTACAATGACTGGGCCTCGAGCGGTGCAGCGGGCTGGAGTTGGGAGGAGGTTCTACCTTACTTCCGTCGCCTCGAATGCGATCTGGATTTCGGCGGCGAATTTCACGGCAAGGCTGGTCCGCTGCCGATAAGACGGGTGCGTCGATCAGACTGGTCCGGCTTTATCCGAGCGGTATCGAGAGCGTATGAAAATGAGGGTATTCATTTCAGGCCGGACTTCAATGGTGGTTTTGGTGACGGCTACTCCGTCGTTCCCTTGACCAACCGAAACGGCCACCGCGTTTCCGCTGCGATGGCCTACTTGTCCGAGAGCGTCCGCTCTCGACGCAATTTGACAATCTTGCCGGCAACGACGGTTGTGCGTCTGGCCTTTTCAGGCCGCACCGTCACGGGGGTCGAGACGGAAAACAACTTCGGCCAGCAGTCGTATCTCGCTTCAAGTGTGATCCTCTGCGCCGGAGCTGTCCACTCCCCCACCATATTGATGCGCTCCGGGGTCGGCCCGGCCGAGCAACTGACAAATCTCGGTATTCCGGTTGTGGCAGATGTAAGAGGTGTGGGCCAGAACCTTCAAGAACATCCAGGGATCGCCGTTTCTGCGTATTTGAAACCAAGCGATCGCATGGCGCCCAATGTGAGCGGCCACATCCAGATGCACGCCCGTTACTCGTCGGGCTACAATGGGTGCCCGTCGACGGACATGGCAATATCGGGAGTTGCGAAGTCGGCCTGGCACCCGCTGGGCAAGCGCCTCGGCTCCCTCTATTTGTGGGTCAACCGAGTTTACTCGACAGGAACGATCGTGCTCAAGGATCGCTCTCATACCGTAGAGCCGCAGGTAGATTTCAACTGGTTGAGCGACAAGCGGGACGCCGATCGACTGAAGCACGGCTTCTGTTTCATGGCCCGCCTACTGAAGCAGGATTCCCTGTCGGCGGTCGCGCTTGACCCTTTTCCCTCAGCTTGGAATGCACGAGCGAAGCAGGTCAGTAAGGTCAATTGCGTTAATTACGGACTCACCTCGGTGCTTGCTTTGCTTATGGACAGTTCTCCACGCTTGCGCCGCGCCCTCATTAGTCATGTCATAACCGATGGTCATAGCATTGCAGATCTTATCAAAAACGAGGAGCATCTCGACCGATTTGTCCGACAGAATGTGACCGGCAATTGGCATCCGACTTCGAGCTGCAAGATAGGGCAAGCCTCCGACCCTGCTGCGGTGACTGATCCGTCGGGCCGGGTTCGGGGCGTTTCGGGTTTGAGGATTGCCGATGCTTCGGTGATGCCGTTCTGCCCCCGGGCCAATACAAACATTCCAACGATCATGGTGGCTGAGAAGATGGCTGACGCAATTTTAAAAGAAAACCGGGAATCATCAGCGAAAAGGTGATCAAAAAACTTCTTGTGGCCGGATTCGTTTTTGGCCAAGCGATCGAGGTTAATGAGCTGCCAAATGCCAGACAAGTCCCGAAGAGGTAGAACTTGCCGTTGCTTTCACCCACACAAGCTTGGCAATTCCGTCCCTATCAACATGCATACTGATGCTTGCTGTTGCGCATTGCCAACGCACTGGAACGTGGCGGTCATTCGCCTGTATCAACATCGCAAGGCGATACGGGCTGGGTGTACGGCGTCCACACCCTGGCCAGCGTGAATTTGGGCAGATCTCGCGCAGATCATCGAACAGGCTTTCGCATTTGCAGGAAAGTGCTCATCGTCCCTTCTTGAACTCGAGGGCGGTCACAAACCTCGCCTGCTACGGATGTTCAGGGACCGTTAAGTCCAATTGTACAGTAATTTCGCATATTCTTAACATATTTTCTGTTGCGCCGGTGGGTAATCTAGAGGATATTCGCTTCGACAGAGAATAGATCTGTGAATGTAAAACAAGCTTTTGGCTTAAGTAGCCCCACAGGGGCACAGCACCGACGGAGGAGCGACTATGACTGCGCTACCGCAAATCTCATTGGCGAAACTGTCATCCGATGCAACGCGACGTGAAGAGCAACAGCGATTATGCACGGCCTGCGAGGAGTACGGATTCTTCTACCTTATCGAGCACGGAATCCCGAAAGAACAGATTACACAAGCGATCGATGCTTCCCGGCGCTTCTTCGCGTTGCCCCTGGCTACGAAGGAACGCTATGGTCACGCCTTTCAAAACGTCCACCCCACCACCGCCCGTGGATACAGTCCGTTGCACGGTGAAATGCTGCATCCCGAGGCCGGACCGGACCCAAAGGAAATGTTCGACCTCGGTATCGAGAATGAAAGCGACCGGCGTCCATTTGCCGGACGCACACGCCTTCCGGACGACGCCTTAGCTCCAGGTTTCGCGCGGAGCCTCCTAGCTTTGCAGGCCACCGTGCTTAATGGCGTCGTCCCGCCGCTCGGGAACGCGCTGGCCGACCTGCTCGATATGGAAAAAGGCTGGTTCCAACGCCATTTCAGCCCCCCGACGGTTCTGCAACGCGTGATCCGATATCCGTCTACCGGTGGCGCGGCCGCTAAGCATACCGACAATGGTTTTTTCACGCTGCTGCTGCAGGAGGAACTCCCCACGCGATCCTTGCAGGTGTGGTTCCACGGGCGTTGGATACCGGCGCCGAGCCTCCCCGATAGTCTCGTTGTCAATCTGGGCGACATGCTTCAGGTGTTGAGCGATAACCGGTTCAAGAGTACGCCGCATCAGGTCGTGCACAGTGGTCCGGCCGAACGAATTTCCCTGCCCTTCTTTATCTATCCCGACATCGATGCTCGCCTGGCTTCGCGGCAAGGCAATCACACCTTTGGTGTCGCGGAGATGATGCTGCGAAACTACGAGTCAATATGGGAAAAGGGGAATGGGGCCGGGCGCGCGCGTGAGTTGCAGTAGGTGTTCGGCTTTATGAAACGGGAGCAAACTGCGGCGACGATGTAGCACACCCTGACGTGAGCCCTAGAAGAACTCTCTGAGTGCCGCCGTCGCGTAACGCGGCGGCCTCTAGGCCCTTGGAATTAGGCACGCTGGGACTGCCAAATTGTTTAGATTGCGCCGAACGAGATCCTAGCGCTGCGCTGAGGCGAGGATTTCTGACGCGGAAACTGAGCGATTAATCTGGATGCAAGGAGATAATTATAACCAAAGGGAGTGTTTGTCTGGGTCGAGCCGTGCCCGCACGAGCACTCGCGAACGCTCCGGTTAATATCTTTGTCAAACCGTCTGAACTCCAGCTTGGCCTCTGGAACTACTTCGCTACCGGAAGGCCTCTTTTCCAAGGGGGTCATCTGTCAGGCATCGCCCGCTCGCCACGGACGGAAGCCATTTTTGTGGTCCTCGTCTTTGCAGCGCTAGTCTCGCCTGACCAGGTCAACTTCAAGGCCGATGAGGCGCATTCGAGATCCTGGCAACCTTCAAGGAAATGAGAAAAGCCAATGTGCGCGAGGCATGATTTCAACAACGCATTAGAAGTAACTCAGAATTGGATCAGCGATCTGATGTGGAGACTTCGCTGGCATGATCGCGAGCGGGTCTACCAAGCTCTGATTGCGACGCTGCACGCTCTGCGCGACTGCCTGGATCGCGACCACGCCGTTTACATGGGCGCACGGTTGCCAGCTTTGCTTCGCGGCTTCTACTACGAGGGTTGGAATCCCGGCCGGCGCGCCAACGCCAGAAACCGGAATTCATTTCTCGAACGGATCCACGTCGGCGTCCAGCGAGACCCGGCGGTCGATCCGGAAGTGGTTGCCCGCTTAGTGCTGGCCCAATTTGTCGACCGTTTGTCCAGAGCAGAGGTCAAGCGTGCCAAGGCTGCCACTCCAAGAGTGCTGCAAAACCTTTGGCCCTGAGACAGGCGTCTGCCCACGAGCGCCCGCTGTCCGCGTGGCACTTGGTTCCGTAACGCTGGCCTTGGTTTGGGCAGGGATTGAGTTTGGCCCGGAGGTGTAGGGGACGGGCCGCAAGGTTGGAACTCGTCGCGGGCATCCCCCGATCCTAGTAATGCCCCGATCGAGCTCCAGAATGCGTTTGAGTGTGATTCAACAAAAATGATCGAATGAGCCGAAGCTGTCGATCGCCCTGGCCGAGTTCGTGCCACAGCAATCAACCAATCGGCTGGCCGTGCGAGTCGTCCACTAATCCGCCGGCGTCTGGTTGCTGACGAGCATGCAGGAAACCCGCCGAGCGGCTCCCGCCACCAAGGTCGACGCGTAGCAGCGGTGCTGAGTGGACAACTGGTTGAGCCCTTTGGAAGGATCAGCCTATGTGACGAAAGGCAAAGCAATGACCACGCCAATCAGCTTGATGACAGGCGAGCACACCGATATCTATGTCGACGGCGAGCTCCGGCCGGCCCATTCGTCGGCTAGGATTCCGGTCGTGAACCCGGCGGATGAGCTGGAATTTGCGACAATCCCCAATGGCGACAAGCACGACGTTTCTGCGGCAGTGGATGCCGCACGTGCGGCGTTCCGGAACTCCGGGTGGCCTCAGCTGCCGCCGTCGCAGCGAGCCCATTATTTGCGCAGACTCGCGCGTGCAATCGAGGATCGCGCCGAGCAGCTGGGCGCCGTTGTCACGGCGCAGATCGGGATGCCCCTGGTAAGCTCCGTGCAATCCAATGGGAGCGGCACATCGAAATTTTACCGCTACTATGCCGAGCTTGCCGATCAACTAGAAGTCGAATCCGAGCGCATAGGACACGAGTTGCGAACTGTCATTCGGAGGGAGCCGGTAGGTGTTGCCGGATTGATCGTACCGTGGAACGGCCCTCAGGGCGCAATCGCATGGAAGCTGGCACCAGCGTTGGCCGCTGGTTGTACGACGGTCGTTAAGCCCGCACCGGAAGCATCACTGGACTCATACCTGCTCGCTGAAGCCTTAGGCGAGGCAGGCATTCCCCCCGGCGTCGTCAATATCGTGTTCGGTGCGCGCGAAACAGGAGCATTGGTTGCGTCGCATCCGGGTGTCGACAAAGTGTCATTTACCGGTTCAACGCACGCTGGTCGCCAGGTTGCACTGGCCTGTGCCAAGCGCTTCGCGCGCGTTACGCTCGAGCTTGGCGGCAAGTCGGCGGCGTTGCTGCTCGAGGATGTCGATCTTGACACGTTTCTCCCCTTAGTCGCGCCGGCGTGCATCCCGTTCAGCGGTCAGATCTGTCACGCCCTGACCCGCGTCCTTGCTCCGCGCGCACGGTACGACGAAGTCGTCGAAGGAATTGCGAACAAGGTGGCTGGGCTAGTCGTGGGCCACCCGCTCAATCCAGCGACGCAGGTCGGGCCACTGGTGGCGAAGCGGCAGCGTGTTCGCGTCGAGGAGTACATTGCATCTGGATGCGTGCAGGGCGCGAAGGTCGTTACCGGCGGTCGGCGTCCGCAGGGACTTGACGTCGGATATTATCTCGAGCCAACGGTCTTCCGTGATGTCGACACATCTATGCGGATCGCGCAGGAGGAGATCTTCGGGCCGGTGGTGTCTGTGATCCCGTACCACAACGAGGAGGAGGCGATCGCGATCTGCAACGGCACTACGTATGGCCTGGGTGGTGCGGTGTTCACGTCCGACCCTGAGCGGGGCATGGCGATTGCGCGCCGAGTGGAGGCTGGTGTTGTCGGCATCAACCGTTACGCGCTTCACATCGACGCGCCATTCGGCGGTGTCAAGGAAAGCGGCCTTGGTCGGGAACTCGGACCTGAGGGGCTGGCAGCATTCCTCGAGATTAAGTCGATCTTTCCGGCCCAACGGTCGAGTGCAGTGTAATGCGTGCCCAACTGCGCGGGACTAGTGAGGTTATAGAAGTGCAGGGATTGGCGTTGGACGCGAGAACCAGAACCTGAGCTCAAAATTTCCAGGCTCGCGTGTTTTTGCTTATTGGCTTCGCCTGTCCGTGTGCCGCTTCGGCCCGCGTGGCCGCCAATGCCGAAGCATCAGCTCGTAGGCACGCTCGGCATTCTCGGCCACGCTTTATCGCTGTTTCGCAAACTCTTCACGTTGTAGGCGTGAGCCGAACCGCGACGACCGAGACCGCGGTCGCCCGGCGCGCCAGCCTTGAGAGCGAGCTGCCTCTGCTTTGCTGCCACCAGCGCCGCGCGAGCCCAGAAGTAGTCCTGCTCTTTCGTCAGCAGATGCCTCATCAACATCGTGAGCTTGCGGGCGACCGCCACGGCTGCGACCTGATGGCCACGCTTGTTGCGGATGCGCAGAAAGAAGGCTCTGAGCAGACCAGGCGCTTCGCCGCAGACCGGGCGCCTCGACCAGCATGGCGCGGGCGTGGGAGCGCCCATGCTTGCTGATCCGCCCATATTGCGCCAAGCCGAGACCGGATTGGCGCGCGCGGATTGAGGCCGAAGTAGCTCACCAGCCTCTGCGGTTGCCGGAACCGCCGATGTCGCCCACGGCGGCGATGATACCGCTCGCGACCATCGCATTGAGCCGGTCGTCGTCTGAAGCCGCCGGCTTGCACATCATCAGCCGCTTCCCAGGCGATGTCGCGATCGAGGTCAGCCAGATCTTCGGCCAGGCGATCGATCTCGCGGATGTGTGACGATCGCGGCCCCGCTCGTTGTCAGGAAGCACCTGCCGCTCGAGCCAGGCGCGAGCGGCACTTTGCACGAGGTGCGCCTGCAGGATGCCTCTCGTTCTTCACGCGCGTCCGATGCCGCACGGCCTGGTTGCACCGCGCGACCAGACCGCGAAGCCGCTCGGCCCGCTCATCGGGAACCCAGACCTCAAGCAGAAAGCCGCTGGCATGGAGCTGCGCCAGAACGCCGGCATCGATCTTGCCGGTCCTGATACTGGCATGGGCGATCGCCTTCACCTGCATCGGGTTGGCCACAATCTCCCGGCCGACATAGGGCGACAGAACCCGCACTACCGCCATGCGTCGCAAACTGCGGCCAACCCCTTTTAGTCCCGAGCGGGTCATGTCGACCCGTCCGTGATGGCGCAGCCGGCCGTCTTCCCAAACTACCACCTTCGCAAAGGTGCGGTGGATATCCATTCCAATCACACATCTGATCGGCTCCCTTTCCTCAAACAGTCGGGAGCCAACGGACGGCACACCTACGGATCCGCGCTCTCGGCGCAACCGGGCAAGTCGCAGGGAACGCGAGTCGCAGCTCATCGAATTGATCGGTCTGCCCGTACGTGCTCCCGGCGCTCCTGTCCCGGATGGTCGCACCATCCCCGAAAATCGCTCATCTCCAGCGGGGATCGGATCGCGCCGTCATGGGTCATACCGGTTACAAACGCCACGAGGCGTTGAACCAAACGCGGTCATGTCCCAATGCCCGCAATGAACCTGCTATAATACTGGTTCTCAACCACGCCGCCGAGGAATGGAAACGCGCCCCGCGCGAGTGGTTCATGGCCAGGACACAATTCGCCGTCGTCTTCGGCGAAGGTTCGTCAGCTATGAAGCCGCCGATTTCGCCTTCGCCGATCACCGCCGTATCCATAAGACCGTCGAGCACGTCACGAGGAGCGCCGCCCAACGCCTCGAAAGCAGCGGCCTGACAGCGTATAAGCAGCAGCAGATCCTGTCGAAGCGGGCCAAATCAAGCGGCTGAAGCCGAGCACCAGAGAGAATAGCTGCGTGTTTCGGTAATTCCCGGACATCCTTTTCGCTAAATCCCGGACAGTGATTTCAGTAATTCGCGGACAGCGATTCCGCTAAATCCCGGACAGTTTTCGGAAGCGGATTTAGCGGTCGGTTCTTGGCTGCGCCGTTCTGGCAGTTTGGCCTCTCACGATGATGTTGAGAGGGGCCATGCCGAGACGGAAGCAAGCGAGACGAACGAGCGTGAGGGACATCCAAGCGATGTTGCGCCTGACCCATGAGCAGGGTCTTTCGGTGCGTGAAGTGTCGGAACGGCTGAAGATCAGCAAGACGACAGTATCGACCTATTTGCTACGGGCGCGGGAGGCCGGGCTGTCATGCTGGCCTTTGCCGCCGCGACGCGACACTTGAGCGGCTGCTGTTTGGCCGTGCCGGTCGTCCGCCGCAAGACCTAAGCGAACCGAACTTTGCGCTGATCGCCAGGGAGTTGAAGCGCAAGGGGGTGACGCTGACGCTGTTGTGGCAGGAGTGTCGCGCCGCCCACCCCGACGGCTACGGCTACACCTGGTTCTGCGAGCACTTCGCCGCTTTCGAGCGCCGGACGAGCGCGACATTCCGCAACCGGCATGCGGCGGGCGCGGTGGTGCAGACGGACTATGCCGGGCAGACGGTGCCGGTGATCGATCCGGCGACCGGCATCATTTACCCGGCGCAGATTTTTGTCGCGGTGCTGGGCGCCTCCAGTCTGACCTTCGCCTTTGCCAGCTCCAGCCAGAAGCTGCCGGACTGGATCGAGGGCCAGGTGCAAGCGCTCGCCTTCTTCGGCGGCGTCACCAGAGCGATAGTGTGCGACAACCTGAAGGCCGGTGTCGTCAAGGCGCTGTGGTTCGAGTCGAGGCTGAACGCGACCTTTGCCGCGATGGGCACTACGACACCACTATCCTGCCGACCCGCAGCCGCAAGCCGCGCGACAAGGCCAAGGTCGAAGGCGCGGTGCTGATGTCGAGCGCTGGATTCTGGCGCGGCTGAGGAACCGATCCTTCTTCTCGATCGCCGAGCTCAACGCCGTGATCGCCGAACTGCTCGAGGAGCTGAACAACCGGCCGATGCGCCATGTCGGCCAAAGCCGCCGCGAACTGTTCGGGGAGATCGAGCGGCTGCCTTGAAGCCGCTGCCGGCGGCACCGTTCGAATACGCCGAGTGGAAGTCGGCGAAGGTCCATCCTGACTACCATGTCGAGGTCGACAAGACCTTCTATTCGGTGCCGCACCGGCTGATCGGGCACACCGTCGAGGTGCGGCTCACGCATCGAGTGGTCGAGATCTTCCACGATCACCAGCGTGTCGCCAGCCATGTCCGTCGCTCGCAGCGTTCCGGCCATGTCACCGTCAACGAACACATGCCCAAGGCGCACCAGCGCTACGCCAACACCACGGCCAGCCTGATCAGCAGGGCGGCCAGGATCGGCCCCAACGCCGCCATCCTGGTCGAGCGCATGATGCGCGAGCGGCCGCATCCGGAACAGGGATACCGCTCGGCCATGGGCATCCTGTCGCTGGCGCCGCGCTATGGGCCGGAGCGTCTCGATGCCGCCTGCGAGCGGGCGCTGCTGATCAACGCGATCGCCTACTCCTCCGTCACCGCCATCCTCAAAGCCGGCCTCGACCGGGCCAGCTCCGCAGAACCGGCAAAGCCGACACCCCAGCACGCCAATATCCGCGGCTCCACCTATTACCAGTGAAGGAAAGGAAGAAAGAATGCTGACGAACCCCACCCTCGACCAGATGCAGGCCCTCGGTCTGGCCGGCATGGCTGCCGCCTGGCGCGAACTGGCCGAACGCAACAACGCCAACGAGCTCAGCCGTGACGAGTGGCTCGGCCTGATGCTCGACCGGGAGGTCGCCATGCGGGCCGACAAGCGCGTCCGGAACCGGCTCGCCTCAGCCAGGCTGCGCTTTCCCGAAGCCTGCATCGAGGACATCGACTTTGCCGCGCCGCGCGGACTCGACCGGCGCAGCACCATGGCGCTCGCCCAGGGCGAATGGCTGAAAGCGCATGAAAACCTGATCGTCACCGGCCAGACCGGAACCGGCAAGTCGTGGCTGGCCTGCGCCTTCGGCCGGCAAGCGGCACGGCTCGATCATTCCGTGCTCTATGTGCGCGTGCCGCGCCTGTTCGAGGATTTGGCGCTCGCTCGTCTCGATGGCCGCTTCCCACGCCTCATCGACAAACTCACCCGCGCGCAACTGCTCATCCTCGATGACTTCGGACCCACAGCCTCACCGACCAACAGCGCTTCCATCTGTTCGAAATCGTCGAGGAACGCTATCGCCGCAAATCCACCCTGATCACCGCCCAGGTCCCGGTGGCAAGATGGCATGACCTGATCGCAGACCCCACCGTCGCCGACGCCATTCTCGACCGGATCGTGCACAACGCCCACCGCATCGTGCTCCAGGGCGACAGCATGCGAAAGCAAAAGGCCGCGCCCCTCTTGACCGGCGCCGAAAACGGCGAAATCAATCATCCGTGAACGCAACAAGGCACCCAAGGACCGACGCCGTCAGACTGTCCCGACATTAGCGAAACCACTGTCCGGAATTAGCGGAACCCCTGTCCGGCTTTTGCGAAATACGCAAATAGCCAGATGATCCTCGGTGTCGTTGGTTCGTCGGTGAAGACGACATGTGAGGCAAAGTCGACCTGCGCCTGCTCGCCGGGCGGGGTCTCGAAGAATCCTATCCGCGCTCCTATGCCTTTTCCCGTTCGTCAACAGTGGGCAATGGCGTTATCGACCAACCAATTGAGGCGACGGCACGCTGGACTATCGCTTCCGTCTGAGCATAGGTGGGTGAAGCGGCGACGACATGCCCGATGCAGTCTCGGTAATCGCCTTTCCTTACGATTGGCGCCTTAGACTTAACATACAATCTTATCTCTGCGACACCTGGTAAAGCAGCTGCCCGGCCAGCGCCATCGGTCCAATCGAGGGTGCCATCGCTATCAGCAACAAGAAATCGCCCAACCGCAGTCCGCGAGTCTCTTTTGCGCAAGTTCGGTTCATCGCCGATGACAAGCTTGATGTGCTCGGTAATGAGATCGACACCGTGAGCAAGCTTAATCAGTAGAGGAGTGGGCGCACCACTAAGACGCGGATTGACTTCAATGACGACTGGGCCACGTTTGGTCAACCGGAGTTCAACACTTTTTGGCCCCCAGTCAAGGCCGAGAGCTGGCAAACAGCTGAGCGAAACATCGGCCATACGCTCATGCTCCTCATCAGTTAGCGGGGCCGGAAAAGTGCACTCTCGATAGACGAAGTGCGGTGGCGGATGGTAGTCAGCGGCGACAATCCCCACGACCTCATGTCCCATCACTGCAGCGACATACGCAGGGCCTTCTGCGAATTCTTCGACCAGCACTCTTGGCGGAGACCGCCATATGTGCTTCCCCTCCAACAGATAGGCCGTATGTTCGGCCAGCTCATCGGGGCTGCGGCACAATCGGACACCCATGCTGCCACTGCCTACGGCTGGCTTAACAATCACGGGAAGGCCGATCTCCGCGGCAGAGCTTTCTACGTCCGTCGCATTCGCTGCCAGGCGATAAGCAGGTATTGCAACGCCGGCCTCTGCGAGGAGCTGACGTTGAACGAATTTGTCGTAGCATTGTTCAATCGACGCGGGATCGGGACCCGGTAGATCAAAACACCGGCAGAGCTTACCAACTGTGGCAGAGACCGACTCGTCGTGGCCCGCAAAGCCGGTGATGCCGGCAATGCCAAATGTGGCATGCAGCCGGGAACATTCCTGGATTAGCGCATCGAGATTGTCTATATCGACACGAATTGTCTGAAGGTTTTCCGCTGCAAGATATTCGTACTGAGTCGGATCAGCCGACAGTGTAATCGGATGTAAACCAAGACGCTGAGCCGCTTGGACATAGAGCTGACCATTACCCCTATGACCTTCGATCAGGATGAGCGCTTTCCTTGCCATTGGCTGTCTCCTACGTTGTGTTCCTGCGACCTGCAGGAGCAAAAAATTGGCATCAGCCCGTTCGGCTTAGCCTGACCTCAGAAGTGAAAGTACCATCGCCGACGATTTGCGGTTGCAAAGATTGTGTATTTTTATGCGAAGGATCTGCAACGGCTGGCCTAGCGGGTAGTGTGCCGAGAGTTCGGCAATACGCTGAGGGAAGCCCCACGAATGTGACACCCGCCTTGGAATTAATCTTTCATTCTCGATTGAAGACAAGTCATGCGAGGCGTGGAGTCAGCTTGGGTCGGCCTATTGCGGGGCGGTGCGGTAGTAGCTTAGTTTCGACGTTGAGGCTTGGGCAAGGTTCAGAGCTGACACGTCTGATCGGGGTGCCAAGTCGTCTCAAGTGAGCGGGCCGAACACGTGGATAATCAGATCGAGCTTCGCGCCCTCAGGCATTTCATCCGAGTATCCGAACTTGGCAGCATCAGCCGAGCTGCGGTTGAGTTGCGCCTAGCACAACCCGCTTTATCTAGGCAAATGCGTCGCCTGGAGGAAACACTCGGGGTGCAATTGTTCATTCGGGATGGTCGAGGGGTGACGTTGACGGAAACTGGCGCCAAGCTCCGCGACGAAGTTGCGAATGTCTTGCTGCGGCTCGAAAATGCTTGCCTTCAAGCTCGAATCGATGAAGGGAGTCCCTCCGGTGTCATTCGCGTGGGAGTTCTGCCCAACCTGGGCCCAACCTTCATGGCGGAGCTTATTTTAGGCTGCCGTGAACAATTCCCCCGTGTTAGGCTAAAATTGCTTGAGGGGTTTACCTACCAAACCGCGAATTGGATACAGAGCAAGCAGATCGATCTAGGCTTCGCTTACGATGTTGATAGTTATCGCCATCTAAACCCCGAATTCCTTTTCCAAGAAGAAGTTTATTTGGTTGGTTCAACAAAAAATTGGCCGTTCGGTGAGAGGGTGTCGTTGTCTGAATTGGAGGGCCTTCCGCTGATTATTCCGGCGCCGCCGAGTTATACGCGACGACGCCTGGAGGCAGCCGCACACGAGCAAAAGGTGGAATTGACATTCAAGTACGAGATCGACTCTATACCTCTCATTAAGCGGATGATTGCGCTGGATGAAGGCTACGGGATTTTCAGTCGTGCATGCTTGTGGGAAGATCTCGAAGGCCCAAACCTGTCTGTCGCTGCGATTGAGCGGTCTTCGCTAAGCTTTGAATTGGCGCTAACAACCGCATATGGAACAATACTGCCGCCAGCCGCACGGCACATCATATCATTCCTTGAGCAGATGGTTCGACGTTATGTCGAGCTCGGGCGCTGGTCGGGCGAGTTTATTACTGGCGGCACGAGTTCATCGACCACCAGTTGAAGTGGCTGGAGCACCGTCGGGCCACTGGCTAACTGACCATTTGTCATCGCCTGCGATGCAGCGACTCGCGAAAGTGCTTGCCGGTCTTCGGAGGGGGCAGCGGCGCTACTGGTGCTTCCATTCTATTCGTCAATTGGCAGAGCCAATGATGCCTTAATTCGATCCATTACGACCATCGTTTTAAAGCCCTTGATATCGGGGTGCTCATGAAAAAAGCGACGAGTAAATGCCTCGTACTCGACCATATCACGCACCGAAATTGCGAGAACAAAATCGGCCTCACCTGTTACGTAATATCCATTCATAATCTCGGGCGTGCGCCGGATAGCTTGTTTGAAACGATCGATGATATCAGCGCGATCGCGCTCTAAAGTGATAGAGGCTAGCATGAGCATGGGCCTCCCGATCGCTTCTGGCGAGATTACAGCAACATCTGCCTGGATCACACGCGCATCTCGAAGTCGCTTCAATCGCCGCTGACATGCGGTTGCCGAAAGGCCTGCAAGTTCGCCCAATTCTTCTGTGGTAAGGCGATTGTTACGCTGTACGGCAATGAGGAGTTTCCGATCAATTCGGTCCAAATCTAGCGGCGGTGCATGCAACATTGGGGCTCCTCGCAGGAAAACTGCACATTCTTGCTAATATTAGCTCAACTTCTGCGATGTCTCGCTCATACCGATTCCATATATCTGTTATGCGCAGGTGATCCGGCAATCTCCGGGTCGGCTGACAGGACGCGGACGTGCAATACGACCCGGGGGCTCGGCTGCTGCCGGTCAGTCCCTCATCGCCCTTGGCGCATCGGAAAATAGGCATCATATCGACTGGCTCCTCCTAGGCTGCTTTGTAAGCCGCGGTTCACAGTTGCCGCCGTATCCTGTAGGCGTGTAGGCGCGGCATTCGATGCGGTGTTGCGATGCTGGAACCCTCAGCGAATTGTCAGAACGCTAGGCCAAAACTGCCAGCACACGGCGGTGCCACAATGCAGTGCCTGCCCTGGCTGTTCCTTTGGTCCTGTCCAGCAGAGGGACAGTGCACGCAGGGCTCCAAAAACGCCGGTTTCCTGCGCGACAAGGGAAACCTTTGCGCAGGACGGTGATATGGGGCTTGCTATAGTTCGGCGCTCGCTGCCAAGGGTGCAGTTTCCCCACGGCACTGGAGAGAGGCCTGCGACTAGTCTCACCCAAGGAAAAAGATGATCTCTGAACGCAGCATTTCAGTCAGTGGTATCGGGACCTCATACTATGAGAGCGGAATAGGCGAGCCTATCGTATTCCTGCACGGTGCCGGCTTCGGTGCAGACGGAAAGAGTTCCTTTGTGCGGCAGCTCAACGAACTATCCGATCAGTTCAGGGTTATCGCGGTAGATCAACTGCAGTGCGGCGGGACCGATTATCCCGCCGATCAAAAATTCGTAAACCGCCTTGGTCGCGTAGACCACGTGATTGGCTTCATCGAAGCGCTGGGTTTGAAGCAGATCACCCTCGTTGGTCATTCAGAAGGGTCATTCGTGGCCGCGCGGGTCGCGATCCTGCGTCCCGATCTTGTCTCGAGGCTTGTATTGCTGACAGCCAGTTCCGTTTCTCCGGCCTATGGGGACGACCGCGACGAAACTTGGTGGCAAGCCTATACGGAAGTTTACGACAATTCCAGCCCGATGCCGAGCGAAGAGGAATACGTCGCCGCCTGGCGAAAGAGCGCCCGCGCCTATGGGCAGGATGTGGAAGAGGCTAAGAGAGAGGCCTATCGGCGGGCCGCGGCGCGCGGGCAATACGAGATTCTCCGGAACCTGCCCGAAGAAGAAACCAATCTCCGTCTGTATGTTGTGTTGCAGCAAACCTATGTGTTCCCGTACCTTGATCGGCTTCGGGCCGAGACATTGATTATCTGGTCCAAGAACGACCCCACGGTGCCGCCTGACCGCGGTTTAAAGCTGGCAAAGCTGATCAAGAATTCGGATTTCCACCTGCTGAACAATGCGGGGCATGACGTCCAGATCGACCAGAGCGAAGCAGTAAACAGACTCATCCGGTACTGGACTGCCAAATCACCAACCAGCGGAAACTAGCAACCGTTCGATCCCTGGGTGTCTAAGAGGCAAATACTGCAACGCTGTGTTGCGCAGCTGCGCCAACTGTTTTCTGAGGAAGAGATATGCAGAACAACCTGCGGATCGGTCAATCAAAGCTGATTGGGCAAGGCATGCGATGGCAATCTCGACCGCAGGCGCAGGGGCGGGGCTGTCCCCACATTTTGCCAGTAGTCTATTAATTGGGGCGGGAGGTTTGGCGATGGATTTGACGGCGCAACTCATTAGGCACGTTATTGACTCGGGCGCAGAGACAATACCTAAGGAGTCGATTGAACGCGCGAAACTCTCCGTTCTCGACACGCTTGCCAGCGCGATCGGGGGATCGGATGACCAGATCGCGCACTTCGCTCGTCGGCTGGGCAGCTTGTCCGGCGGCAAGGCAGAATGCACCGTCTGGGTTTCTGGAGAAAAGCTTCCTGCTTGCTTGGCGGTCCTCGTCAACGCCACCACGGCTAGAGCCATCGACTTTGATGATACCTACGAGCTTTGTATCAACGGCTGCCACGCCAGTGCTTACAATGTGCCGCCGGCGCTGGCGCTCGCGGAACGCGATCCTTCTATTACAGGAAGCGAATTGCTGGTCGCATTAGCGACGGCTATGGATTTGCACATGCGTCTTGCGCGCAGCGTGACGACCCACTCATTGAAAACCGGCCGCGACAATATTGTTGCGGTGTGGGGCACCACTGCGGTTAGCGCAAAATTGCTGCGGCTCGATGAAGAGAAAACCCGAAATGCATTCGGCATCGCCTACGCCCACGCCGCCGGGGAAGTACAGATGTATGAGGAAGGCGCGCACACCGTGTCGCTGCAACAAGGATTGCGGGCGCGTTCGGGGGTGGAATCGGCCCTGTCAGCTATGGTGGGTTTCAACGGTCCTCGGGAGCCCTTCTTTGGTAAGTATGGCTTCTACAGAGCCTTCGAACCCAGCTACGACGTCGATTTGCTTATGGAGAAACTTGGTCAGGACTACGTGAACGCTGAGATCAGCTTCAAAGCTTGGCCGGCTTGCAGGGCTATGCATCCCGGGATCGATGGACTGAAGCAATTGCGCGACAAGTACGGCTTCAAGGGGGAGGATATTGTCTCACTTGAGCTCGGGGTGAACCGTCTCGTCGCTGAGAGTTATGTGGTACAGCCGCGCGACCAAAAGTGGAACCCAAAGGACCCGGTCGTCGCGCGCTTCAGCCTGCCTTACGTCATCTCTGTCGCGGCGCAGCACGGCAGAGTAGGAATCAGCGATTTCCGTCCGGAAGCATTTGAGGATGCGGCTGTGCGCCGGATCATGGCTGTCACGAAGATTGAAGTTGATCCAGAGATCGATCGTACTCACGGTCTGCATCAAAATTCGCCGACAGCAGTTACCGTGAAGCTGAGGGGCGGCGCAGAACATTTCATTCGTATTGACAAGCCATTCGGCCATCCGGACAATCCGGCTTCGCTCGCCGATGGAATGCGTAAACTCAAAGCTTGCGCCGAAACATCCATGTTACCATTCTCCGATACACAGCTCGAGTTGATTGGGGAGTTCGTCGAGGACCTTGATAAGCGGCCCACGTTGGCACCGCTATTCGAGCTGCTTGTTGGCGGTAAGTAGTCACGAACGTGCGAAATCAATGCTGATCTCGACTGCACTGGCTGCCCCCTTGCGATAATGGAGTTGCTCGCCGATGAAGCCAAGCACAACGGCTCGCGTCCTCAGCACGGCGTAGTCTTCGCTGGAAAGCATATCGTATTCAGAAAGCCGCTTAACCGAAGGTCGATCGGACGGACTTGAAGGTGCTGAAGAGATTCAACTCGGCGTATACGGGGCGACGGTTGTGCGTTTGAAGCCGGCCCCGCGGTCGTCTGCTACTCAAGACGTCCACCACGATATTCATGTATCCAAGGCGACGGCTCAAGGAGTCGCCCCGTCGGTCGGCTTGGAACGTTGACGCTTTTCCTGGTTGCCCGATCACGTCGGCTCATGTGGAATGTCCGGCGCTTACGGTCATGATGACTCCGCCGCAATTCTTCGCCGGTCATCTGGGCGATCGTGCGCGGATGATGGCTTAAACGCCGATTTCCTGCGGCGTTAGAAGGACAATTCGTTCAATGCGGCACATTGGTGCTGGTACTGTACTCAAAATAGAGGTCCGCATAGACCGGCCCCAAGGGAACATGTCTGAAACGAGGAGCATCCAAATGTCGCAGGAACTTGACTATCTTAGCATCCGCGTCGCTGCGGGCCGGCTGAGCCGGCGTGAATTTCTCGGCCGTGCGACGGCGCTCGGCGTGAGCGCCGCCTTCGCCAACTCGCTACTTGCTGGCGCTGTGAAGGCGCAGGTGCCGCAAAGGGGCGGCATTCTGAAAGCCGGCCTCCAGGGCGGTGCGGCAACCGACAGCCTCGACCCAGGGGCCTTCTCAGCCTCCGTCGCGATTGCCTTCAGTAAATGTTGGGGCGAGTTGCTGATGGAACTGACCCCAGACGGTGGCGTCGAAAACCGTCTCGCCGAGGAGGTCGGTTCGTCCAAGGACGCCAAGACCTGGACGATGAAGATCCGCAAGGGTGTCGAGTTCCACAACGGCAAGACCGTTACAGCGCAAGATGTGGTGGCAACGCTTGAGCGTCACTCCGACGCAAAATCAAAATCCGGCGCGCTGGGCTTGCTAGGGACCATCGACACGATCAAGGCGAATGGCGACGAGGTCGTGGTGACGCTGAAGGGCGGCAATGCTGACTTCCCTTATATGATGACCGATTATCATCTCGTCATTCAGCCAAACGGGGGCAAGGACGATCCGGCCGCCGGCATCGGCGCCGGCCCCTACAAGGTCACGGTCAACGAGCCGGGCGTACGGCACGGCGGCGAAAGATTCAAGAACTACTGGCAGGGCGACAAGCGTGGCCATGCCGATCAGATCGAGATAACCGTCATCAACGACGCCACGGCGCGCATTTCGGCTCTGCGAAGCAATCAGGTCCACATGATCGACCGCGTAGAGCCGAAGGTCGTTGACCTGGTCAAGCGTATCCCCGGCGTGACCGTCCAGAACGTTTCGGGGCGCGGCTACTATTGCTTCAACATGTTCTGTGACACGCCTCCCTTCGCCAACGACGATCTCCGGATGGCGCTCAAGCTCGCCATCGACCGCGAGCAGATGCTTACCCAGATCCTGCGCGGCTATGGCTCAGTGGCCAACGATTTCCCAATCAACGCTTCGTACCCGCTGTTTTCTGACGACATCGAGCAGCGCACCTTTGATCCGGACAAAGCCAAGTTTCACTATCGGAAGTCGGGCCACAGCGGGCCGGTCCTGCTCAGGACCTCCGACGTTGCCTTCCCCGGCGCCGTCGACGCCGCCCAGCTCTACCAGCAGAGCTGCACCAAGGCCGGCATCACTATCGAGGTCAAGCGCGAGCCGAGCGACGGCTACTGGTCGGAGGTCTGGTTAAAGCAGCCGTTCGCGACTTCCTTCTGGACCGGTCGCGCGACGCAGGACCAGGCGTACTCAGTCGCCTATCTGTCGACGGCGGCGTGGAACGACACGCGCTTCGCTAACGAGAAGTTCGACAAGCTTCTCATCGAGGCGCGCGCGGAACTCGACCAGGACAAGCGCAAGAACCTCTATCGCGAGATGGCCATCATCGTTCGCGACGAGGGCGGCGTGATCGCACCGTTCTTCAACCAGTTCATCGACGCGACAGGGCCGGGCGTGAAGGGTTTCGTGAAGCATCCTGCGCGGGATTTTAGCAATGCCTCCGCATTGGCGGAATGCTGGCTCGAAGCCTGAACGGCGTGACTTACGGCCCGAGGCTGGTTGCCCAGCGCCACGCGCTGGGCAACCGGCATCAGGATGTTCGACATCAGGAGCACATGAAACGTGTCGACGCTCTCTCGACGCTGGCCACGTCGGCTTCATGGATCGGTTGATTGAGGATGTGGGCCTCATCCTTTAGCCACGGGCGGCTTCGAATCCGCTTGAGCTCAGCAGTCCGTCTTCAACCGACCAGCCACTGCGCCGCGCGGTGACGCGGCTCAAGTGGCCGGCACCTCGACACGCGGAGCCGCGTTTCCCGCGAGCCCAGCGGGGTGGGCTATCATCTCTTCATCGCGCGCGCTGCGGACGGCATATGACCACGGGCCTGCTATTCACCCGCAAAACGAGCGCCCTCCCCTTATCTGGCAGGCGAGCAGAATAAGTAAGCTGCCTTTGAAGCGCTACATGACGATGGACTTAATTGGATGTTGGCGAGGTTGAATTTGAACGTGACCAAGAATTGCGGGCGGTCATCTACGAAGGGTCGGATCACGTAGAGCACTGCTGAACACTCCCTATTCTGAGTGGCAAGGTCATGGGAGGGATCCTGCGCGAATGGCGGCCAAAACGCCGATTTCGTGCTCGGACAGATGGGCGATACATGAAAAGCGCCACATCGATGCTGGTACCAATGGTACTCTAAATAGAGGCCGCATCATCCGGCCCCAAGGGAACGCATATTACCGAGGAGCATCCAAATGTCGCAAGAACTCGACTATCTTAGCCTCCGCGTCGCTGCGGGCCGGTTGAGCCGGCGTGAATTTCTTGGCCGCGCAACGGCGCTCGGCGTCTCGGCGACGTTTGCGAATTCGCTCCTTACTAGCGTTGCGCGAGCGGAGGAGCCAGTACGCGGTGGTATCCTTAAGGGCGGCCTTTCTGGAGGTGGTGCGACCGACAGTCTCGATCCGGCGACCTTCTCGACTTTGTCGTCACGTTTCGGCGCTTGCTGGGGCGAGTATCTCGTGGCGATGGTGCCAGACGGCGGACTGGAGAACCGCATCGCTGAAAGCGTTGAGGCCAGCAAGGACGCCAAAACCTGGACGATGAAGATCCGCAAGGGCCTCGAGTTCCACAATGGCAAGGCGGTGACGGCGAAGGATGTGGCGGCGACTCTCGAGCGTCACTCTGACCCGAAATCGAAGTCCGGCGCGCTAGGCGTGCTGAAGAGCATCGACACCATAAAAGCGAATGGTGACGAAGTGGTCGTAACCTTGAAGGATGCCAATGCTGACTTCCCTTACCTTATGACCGACTATCATCTCATTATTCAGCCGAATGGGGGGAAGGACAATCCAGCCGAAGGCATCAGCGCTGGGCCATACAAGGCAAGCGTCAACGAGCCCGGCGTTCGGTACGGCGGCGAGCGTTTCGCCAATTTCTGGCAGCCAGATAAAATGGGTTTTGCCGACCAGATTGAGCTCCTCGCCATCAATGACGCGACGGCTCGTATCTCCGCGCTGCAGGCCGGCCAGGTGCATATAATTGACCAAGTCGAGCCCAAGGTCATCGATCTAGTGAAGCGGGCGCCCAACTTGAAGGTGGAGGCCGTCTCGGGTCCTGGCTACTATTGCTTCAACATGTTTTGTGACGCCCCGCCCTTCGACAACAACGATCTGAGGATGGCATTCAAGCTTGCGATCGACCGTCAGGAGATGCTCGATAAGATCCTACGCGGCTACGGCACGCTCGGCAACGACTTCCCGATCAACAACGCATACCGCCTGTTTCCCGAAGACATTCCCCAGCGCGAGTTCGATGCCGACCAAGCCAAGCATTATTACAAAAAATCCGGTCACAGCGGCCCGATCCTCCTTCGGGTCGCGAACGCCGGCTTCCCTGGAGCGGTCGATGCTGCACAGCTCTACCAGCAGAGCTGTGCCAAGGCCGGCATTGCCCTTGAGATCCAGCGCGTGCCAGACGACGGCTTCTGGTCGGAGGTCTGGAACAAGCAACCCTTCTGCAATACTTACTGGTCAGGCCGAGCGACACAGGACCAGATGTACTCGACCACGTATCTCTCAACGGCGGTATGGAACGACACCCATTTCTCTAACGAGAAGTTCGATAAGCTTCTCATCGAAGCGCGCGCTGAACTCGATCAGGACAAGCGGAAAAATCTCTATCGCGAGATGGCCATCATTGTTCGCGATGAGGGAGGCGTGATCGTGCCAATGTTCAACCAGGCAGTCGACGCTATTTCCGACAAGGTTGGCGGCTATGTCGCTTGGCACGACGCTCTGATGAACAGCTTGGCTTTTGCCAAATGCTGGCTAAAGGCCTAGTTCGTCGACGCCGTTAACCTTCAGCTCGGACGCTACCCGGCCACTCTCTGGTTGGTTAGGCATTGTTCGCATGATCCGACAGGGACAGCTTATCAGATCTTGTTGGTGGCGCGATGTAGGTGACCCCGTTGTTGCGCCCGAGATAAGCGCGCCAACTACCCTCACGCCGAGGGCCGCTGGCCTACGCGTCCTGGGTGCGAATGCAGCGTGACGGGCGCCTACCAGCCTGGCCTGGCCGGTTCGCGCTCATTTGGTTGGCCGCCTTGTCGGCCTTAGTGAACAGTAGTGAGGAACGTCTCATGTCACTTAAACTCGACTATCTCAACCGCCGCAGCTTTGGCGGCGAGTACACCAATCCGATGAATGACCGCGCGCTGGCCAAATGCTGGCTGGCGGCGTAATGCGGTTTTCGGCGATGTCCCCCATTGTAAGACTAATCACCCAGCGCATCGCGCTTGGAATCCTGCTCCTTTTCCTTGTCTCGATCCTAATCTTTGCCGGCACGCAAATCCTGCCAGGCGATGTCTCGCAAGCCATTCTCGGACAGTCCGCAACCCCGGAAGCACTCGCCAATCTGCGCGCCGAGCTGGGCCTTAACGACCCGGCGTATATCCGCTATTTCCGCTGGTTGGGCGGTGTGCTGACTGGCGATCTCGGCACCGCGCTCACTTCGCGACAGGAGATTACCGCGACGTTGCTGCCCCGGCTGTGGAATACACTCTTCCTGGCGTTCTGCGCGGCGACTGTGGCTGTCCCGCTCGCCATCATCCTCGGGCTGCTGGCGGTGCGCTATCGCAACGGCGCTATCGACAAGCTGATCTCCGGCTTCGCGCTTACCTCAACCTCGCTTCCCGAATTCTTCATCGGTTACCTCCTGGTCTATTTCTTTGCCGTGAAGCTGCAGTGGCTTCCAGGTATCTCCACTGTCTACGTTGGCATGCCGTTTCTGGAACGCATGAAGGCCATCGCCCTCCCGGCGACGGTACTAACGCTCGTCGTGCTCGCCCATATGATGCGTATGACGCGCGCTGCGATCCTGAACGTGATGCAGTCGGCCTATATAGAGACGGCCGAGCTCAAGGGGCTGCGGCAGATCGAGATTATCCGCCGCCATGCATTCCCGAACGCCATCGCGCCGGTAATCAATGTGGTGATGCTCAACCTGGCCTTCCTGATCGTCGGCGTTGTCGTCGTCGAGGTGATCTTCGTTTATCCCGGCATGGGGCAGTATCTTGTCGACCATGTCTCAAAGCGCGATGTCCCGGTCGTGCAAGCCGTCGGCCTGATCTTCGCGGCCGTTTATATCGGCCTGAACATCATCGCTGACGTCGCCGCAATCATCGCCAACCCGCGGCTGAGGCATCCCAAATGAGCGTCTCGTCAGCCCCAGTCGCCAAAGGCCGGCGGCGCATACCCATCGGTGCCGCGATCGGCCTGTTCTTCACCGGATTGTTGCTCTTCGCCGCGATTTTCGCGCCACTGATCGCACCGCATCCGCTGGGGGAGATCGTCGGCGACGTTTGGATGCCCATGTCGGGCGAGCACTGGTTCGGCACCGACAATCTCGGTCGGGATCTGCTCTCGCGCATGATTTATGGCGCCCGCACGACGATCTTGATAGCAACGGCCGCTACCGCGCTTTCCTTTACGCTGGGGTCGATACTCGGCTTCACCGCAGCCGTCGTCGGTGGCTGGTTCGACATGACAATGTCGCGGTTCGTGGATCTGTTGATGTCGATCCCGACGCTGATCTTCGGTCTTGTCGTGCTGTCGGTGCTCCCATCCAACGTGGTGACACTGATATTAGTCATGGGTACACTGGACTCTACCCGCGTTTACCGGCTGTCACGCGCCGTCGCCGCCGACATCAATGCGATGGACTTCGTCGAGGCGGCCAAATTGCGAGGCGAAGGCCGTGCCTGGATCATCTTCCGCGAGATTCTGCCCAATGCGCTGTCGCCGCTAGTCTCCGAACTCGGCCTGCGCTTCATCTTCGCCGTGCTCTTCCTGTCTGCCTTGTCCTTCCTTGGCCTCGGTGTTCAGCCGCCACAAGCCGACTGGGGCGGAATGGTGAAAGAGAACAAAGATGGCATTGTTTTCGGTATTGCCGCTGCCCTTATCCCAGCCGGGGCAATCGCAGCACTCGCCATCTCAGTCAATCTCGTCGCGGATTGGATCCTGAATCGGACCACCTCACTCAGGGGAGGGCGCGGCAATGCCTAAGGCGGCAGTGAAACGACCTCATGTCGAAAGCGGTCCGTTGCTCGAAATTAGGAAACTGCGCATCGAAGCAACCTCCTATTCGCCGGGCGGCGATCCGCAGAATACCGTGATCGTCGACGATGTTTCGCTAAAGCTGGAGAAAGGCCGCGTCTTGGGCCTGATCGGCGAGTCCGGCGCCGGCAAATCGACTATCGGTCTGGCCTCGATGGGATATGGGCGAGGTGGCGTGCGCATCACCGGAGGCGAAATCCTTCTCAACGGGCGCAACATTCTGACAGGCGGCGTCCAGGCATTGCGCAAAGTGCGCGGCAACAAAGTCTGTTATGTCGCGCAGTCGGCAGCCGCAGCGTTCAACCCGGCGCTTCGTCTGATGGAGCAAGTCATAGAGTCCGCGTTGCTGCACCGTATCGCCACCCGAGCCGAGGCGGAGAGGCGCGCCATAGCACTGTTCAAAAAGCTCGGCCTCCCCAACCCGGAAACCATCGGCCGTCGTTACCCGCACCAGGTTTCGGGCGGTCAATTGCAGCGCGTCATGACAGCCATGGCGCTATGCTCCGAGCCCGACCTTATCGTCTTTGACGAGCCCACCACGGCGCTCGACGTGACGACACAGATCGATGTGCTCGCTGCAATAAAGGATGCGATCCGTGATACTGGCGTCGCGGCCCTTTATATTACGCATGACCTTTCGGTCGTTGCCCAAGTCTCGGACGAGATCATGGTGCTTCGCCACGGCAAAATGGTCGAGCATGGCGAGACGCGGCAGATCATCGAGGCACCGCGGACGGAGTACACCAAGGCGCTGGTGTCGGTACGTTCGATCGAGCATCAGGAAAAGAGGCCGGCAGCCTGTCCGGTGCTCGAGGTGAGGAATATCACCGCGGCTTACGGCGGTCATGTAAAGGTGCTGCAGGAAGTTTCAATCGAGGTCCATCCCGGTCAGACGCTGGCCGTGGTGGGCGAGTCCGGCTCGGGTAAGTCCACGCTTGCGCGCGCCATCACCGGTCTGCTGCCGCCCACATCCGGCATGATCACCTTTGCCGGCCGCACGCTCACGCCGAGGCTTGCGGAGCGCTCGACGGACGATCTGCGCGAACTGCAACTGATTTACCAAATGGCTGACGTGGCGATGAATCCGCGCCAGACAGTTGGCACCATTATCGGCCGTCCGCTCGAATTCTATTTCGGGATGCGCGGTCGTGAGCGCGATCATCGCGTGGCGGAACTGCTCGACGAGATCGAGATGGGCAAGGGTTTCGTCGATCGCTATCCTGCCGAACTCTCGGGCGGCCAGAAACAGCGCGTCTGTATCGCTCGCGCGCTCGCCGCCAGGCCGAAACTTATCATCTGCGACGAGGTGACCAGCGCTCTCGACCCGCTCGTGGCTGATGGCATCCTCAAGCTGCTGCTGCGTCTGCAGAAGATCGAGGACGTAGCGTATCTGTTCATAACCCACGATCTCGCGACGGTAAAGGCGATCGCCGATTCCATCGCAGTGATGTATCAAGGAAGGGTCGTGCGCTATGGCTTCAAGACCGAAGTGCTCACCCCGCCCTTCGACGCATATACTGACCTTCTGCTCTCTTCAGTTCCCGAGATGGAGCTTGGCTGGCTGGAAAGCGCCATAAAGGGACGCCGCATGGCAAGCGGGGGGAACTGATCTCTGGCCGCACCATATTGGCGTTGAACGCACTCCGGCGTGTTGAGGAGAGGCCAGGTAGGCGGCGGGAATTCTCGACTTGGCAGCGAATTCCAGGCAGGTCACCCGACTGGGGCAGGCAAGAGCGCCTGCCGGCGCACGCTGATCGGGGTGAATCCCCAGCTCGCTACCCAAGCTCCCAAATCGACCAAAGACGTAACGCGACGCTTTTTTCCTCTCTGGCTTTCCCAAATGCAGCCCACTGAGATGGACGATTTAACTTCCGAACGATGGTGAAGCCCGAATGCGAGAACGTCGTCCCGTGTGTCCGTGGCGGAGACGCGCCCGGCCGTAGGAAAACACCGATCTACTGCATCAATAACGTATGGTCGAAGTACGAACGCATAGTAGCAGCAGTCGAGGCGGTCACTCCGCTGCGTAAATGCCAGCTGACGCGAGCAGCTTCTTGTGGAGAGCCAAATATGACTTGTTGCGAGCACCATATGTCGAAACCTTTAGAACCCCGTTATGAAGTGGTTCTACAAACTGGGTTGCGAGTTCCTATGCGCGACGGCGTGGAACTTGCGACGGATGTCTACCGCCCTCTCGGGTACACGGGCAAACTCGCTTCGATTTTGATCCGAACGAAGTACGGCAAGGCCGCATATCGTCTGCCCGAACCCACACGCCCTGTAGCCATGATGTTCGCGGCTCAGGGTTACGCCGTGGTTGTGCAGGAACTTCGTGGGCTCTTTGATTCTGGCGGTCATTTCGCGCTCCTCGAGCATGACGCGAAGGACGGCTACGATACTCTCTCCTGGATCGCCTCCCAGCCATGGTCGGCGGGGCGGGTCGGCACGTACGGATGCTCCGCGCTCGGAATCACCCAGGTGCTTACCGCTCAGCTATGCCATCCCGCTCATCGCTGTGCGATCATAGAGGGGGCGGGCGGCGCGCTATCTGGCGATCGACAGCGACTGGGGGATTTGCGCCTTTGCGGGTCGCGTCTTGGCGGCGCGCTAGAGTTGAGCATGTGGGTACCCCACTTCCATCAGAGCCATGGCAAGGATCGTTCCCGGCCGCAAGCGAAGGCCGACGAAGAGTACCAGCGCGCATTCGCAACGCTGCCGATCATCGACATCCTCAAGATCATCGGGTCACCGCCCACGGATTGGGAGGACTGGGTTTCACGGGACCCTGGGGATCCCTGGTTCGACAGGTTTGGTTTCCTTCGCGAGGACTCGGCAATTGACCTCCCAGCCCTATTTGTGAACTCGTGGTATGACGTCGGTGCCGCCGACGCACTCTACACGCGGCGCCTCTTCAGCGCTCGGGGGACGAGCGCTGCGGCTCGTGATCACCAGCACATCATTCTCTCGCCAGCCACCCACTGCAAGACCGCGACACTTGAGGCCCCGACAGTCATCGGTGAGCGTGAGTTGGGCGATGCACGCTTGGATTGCTGGCAAATCTACCTGGACTGGTTCGACGGTTGGCTGAAGGAAATGCCCAACCGCATCGAGGCGATGCCCCGCGTCCGATACTATGTCATGGGTCGCAACGAGTGGCGTGCGGCTTCAGAATGGCCACCTGCCGGTGTGGAACTACAGCGTTGGTTCTTGCGAAGCGGTGGAAATTCCAACACTCGCCTCGGCGATGGCGCACTTGAACTCAACCCACCTGCCGAGGACGAGCCAGCCGATAGTTTTGTCTATGACCCTGGCAATCCGGTGCCGTTTTTGGGGGTTCATGGCGGAAACTCAAGGGGGACGACGATGGGCCCTCGTGACTATCAGGAAGTAGAACTCCGCCAGGACGTTCTGTGTTTTACGTCTGACCTCCTTGAAGAGGGAGTTGAAGTCAGCGGTTTTGTCAAAGCCGTCCTTTTCGTCTCATCTTCCGCCCCGGATACAGACTTTGTGGCCAGACTACTTGACGTGCATCCGGACGGGCGTGCCGTTGACGTCGTCGACGGGATACTGCGCGTTCGGTTTCGCGAAGGCTTCGACCGGTCAGTTCTGATGGAGCCGGGCAACGTCTACCAAGTACAGGTTGACCTGGATGCCACGAGCAACTGGTTCCCGCCCGGTCATCGAATTCGGCTCGAGATATCCAGCTCCTCGTTTCCTCGCTTCGATCGAAATCTGAATACGGGCGGCAACAATTGGGACGAAACGAAGTGGGAAGTCGCCCACAACAGCGTGCATCACTGCGAAGAGTTCCCCTCGTATGTTCTGCTGCCTATCGCGGCCGCCTGACCCTCGCGCTGTAGGGAATCGAACTCCGCTGAGAGTCTTCTAAGATGAGCGGTCGGACTGGCACTCACGCAACGGCGATTCGAAAGCCGTGCTCCTGGAACGAGGGTCGGTTGCAGTGGTGAACTGACATTCTGCTTTGCTCGCGCCGGGTAGCCGGGACGCGCCGCTCGGCGGCGTGATGGTGCAATGTGAGCCGGCGCAATCAACAGCAGCAGTCTATTCGGCCGAAGCGCATTCGCCGGGAAATCATTGCTTCACGTTAATCAAGCCATGTAGGGCAGATCAGGCGCATAGCTCAGGATCATTGGCGTTGCTTGCGTCCTGCTCCCTACTCGCGAGCCTTCGGCTCGTCAAGGTCAGACATGTGGCCAGCCTTGACCCTTCCGTTTACCGTAGAGTGAGTGTCTCCGAGTCTGACGTGCGGCTGGAAGCTCGCCGCTGTAAGTCCATCTTTGCGGTGCCATTCAAATCCAAGCTCTCAAGCAGCCAGCCATAATCGGCTGCATAGCTCATTAGGGGCATTGGGGCAGAAAATAATTCGCCCTCTTTCGGCTGGCCTGTGCGCTGAGGTCGGATGCGGCGAGGGATGCACGGATGCACCAACAACCACCTACAGCTACATCACAAGGCGACTGCCCCCGCCATCAATCACTATTGTCGTGCCATTCAGGTATCTTGCTCGGTCACCGACGATGAATCCAACTAGCTCCGCGAGTTCGTCGGCAGTTCCGATACGCCCCAAGGGATTGGTATTGGCCACACGTTTGATAGCGGCATCTCGATTGAGACCTTCGTCGACCATCAACGCCTCAATTCTCTTGTGAACTCTGCCTGTGTCAAAATAACCAGGCGCGACAACGTTCACGCGAACGCCACTTCCCGCAAGTGTATCTGCGAGGTGCTTAGCTAATACTGCTATGCCGGCACGCATGACGTTCGACAGCAGTAGGTGACCTGTCGCCTCGTGCACGCCTCCCGAGGTAACATAGACGATATCGCCCCCACGACCAGACGCTTTCATCGCAGCGGCTGCCGCTCGCGACACCCTTACTGCACTCATGAGAAGCGTCTCGTAGGAATGATCCCAATCATCGTCGCTTAGGTCTTCGATAGTTCCGTGCGGCATATGACCGGAATTTACGACGAGGCAATCAATGCTCCCGAGGAGCTCCAAAGTGCGTTGCAACAACATGTCGACATCTGATCGCCGGGATAAGTCTGCAATTATGCCATGAGCGCCAGCGCATCCCTCAATTTTCTGTAGATCACCTACGGCTTGGTCTAATGCAGCCTTGTTACGACCACAGATAACGACTTCCGAGCGATTTTTAGCTAATCGTTTTGCGATGGCCAAGCCAAGACCCTTGCTACTGGCCATCACCAGAACTTTTCGACAATGATCATTCATAGCGATGATCCCTTCCCGATTGAGAGTGGTCGAGCCGGACCACGGCTCTCTCTCACGACGTGCCGCGTAAGCATCCGTGCTATCTCTGCAGTTTCGAATCTAATAACTGAGCATTATTTGTCTATATATCTGAACGCACATTTCAAGCTGATCCAATTCAATGAACTCATTGTTTGTGTGAGCGCGATCAATGCTTCCTGGTCCTAGCACAATGCAGGGAATGCCGGCCAAAGATAGCTGACTAGCATCCGTGCCGTACGGCACTCCAATGTACGTGCCCGTGCCGGCAATATCGGCACACGCCTGCGCTGCCACAGAAGCTATCTTGCTTGACTCGGCACTGTCCGGAGCAGGATCTTCAAGCGCGGGCAGTAATGATCGGACCTTGATGTCTTCGCGATCCCGCAAACCTTGCAGTATGTTCTCCACTTCTGCCAACGCCTGCTCTGGTCGCTCCCCTGGAACGAGGCGCCGATCCACCCAGATGCGGCACGATGGAGGAACCGTCGTCAATTCCAAGCCACCCTCAATCAGACTTATCGTCAAAGTGGGAGGGCTGACCAAAGGTTGGGTGCGCGAAGCGAGATTCTCGCCGTGTTCGTTGAGCGCCAATATCACCTTTGCCATGCCTGAGATTGCATTGACTCCTAGGTGCGGCTTCGAAGTGTGAGCAGGGACACCCTGAACCTCGATTTGCCAGCGGACTGACCCTTTGTGGGCGACTACAAGCTCGAGCTCGGTTGGTTCGCCAACAACGGCGGCATCATACGACTTGCCGGAGAGAGCGATGGCGCGAGCGCCGATCTTGCGGTACTCTTCATCAATGCTAGCGGCAACGACAATTGTGGCATTCGGCTGACGGTCACCTAGGGTACTCAGGGCGATCATCATTGCAGAGAGGGAACCTTTTGTGTCGCAACTCCCCCTGCCGTAGAGTCGATTGTCCTTCAATTCGGGAGAAAATGGATCGGAAGCCCAATTATCAGTGGGCACCGTGTCCATATGGGCCACGAAAAGAAGGCGCCGACCAGGGTCTTTGCCTGAGATCCAGGTCAAGAAGTTCGAGCGCCCGTCGACAACGTGCTGGAGTTCATAAGGCAGGTTTCGGTCCCGGCAAAACCCTTCAAGATATTCGGCGACCCGCTGTTCTCCGCTGCCCCTGGGTGAAAGCGAAGGGTTGACGCTTTCAATTTTGACAAGGTCTTGAAGAAGCGCCACCGTATCCGCGCTTTGCGATGACATAAATTCTCCTATCCGGTTGTAATCTGGCGCAGCTAATTCGACCATTTCTTGACTATATCGATAACTTGGTCGACTTCTTCTTCACTGTTGTAAAGATGAAGCGAGAACCGAAGGAGCCCTCGTCGCGTTGATGCAACGACCTTGTTTTCCGCAAGATAGCTGTGCAGCGACGGTATGTAAGCGGCGACTTCTTGCGTTCCGCCGAGTGCAGCCATGTCGCCAATCGCCACAATACTCCCAGTGTGGTCGCCAGGAGGCCCGCCACAGACAGGCAGTCCGGCTTCTAGCAGCCCTGAAGCCAGTCGAGTTGCCAAAGATGTCACGTGCTTGTCGATTGCTTCGGTTCCGATCTCCAGCAGTTGCCCCAAGGATGCGTGCGCGGCAATCATGCCTGGGAAATTGTAATGCCCGATATCAAAACGAGGCGCTCCAGCCCGCAGCCTGGCGGCGTTGAGAATGGGAGCCGACTCTGGTGCGTTCCCGAGATCGACGCTAAAGCGAGCGAGGTAAGCTGGCTTTAGCTGATCTGCCCACTCCCGGCGGCAGTAGAGAAACCCCGATCCGTAGAGGCCCATCAATCCCTTCACAGTCGAGACGGCCAAACCATCTACTCCCAACCGGTTGACATCAGTATGGAGAATTCCGACCGACTGAGTCCCGTCCGCCAAAAGGAAGGCGCCATGACGCCTGCACGCCTCCGCGACGGGTTGCGTGACTGTCCGAAAACCAGGAACCATTGTTGCGGTCGAAAGCGCCACAACGCGAGTCCTGGAATTAAGGGCATTGACAATCGCATCTACGGGAATGGCACCATTATCCGGCTCCACCAATTTCAGATCAACATCATGTAGAGCTTTCACCTGGAGCCATGGCAGGATGTTGTTAGCATGCTCAAGTTGAGGGCATAAGACAACGCTGTCGCCGGCTCGCCAGTCAATCGCGTTGGCGATTATGTTGATACTCTCTGACGCGTTTTTTGTGATGGCAATTTCATCTTTATCCGCACCAACAAATCTAGCAAATCTGGCGCGTGTCTTCTCGATGGCCGCCAATTGGCTAAGCTCATCGTTTATCCCGTGCAATCTGTTATTCAGATGATCCTCGAACGACATTCTTGTGGTACGAGATATCAATCCTTGGTTGGCAACATCCATGTAAATAAAGTCTTGCGTCGCTGGGAAATCGTCCCTGATGCTGTCTAATGGAAGGAGACTGCCGTTCATAATCATGGAGCTCGTCAATTGCGGTTTACCTTGGTCCAAACGCCGCGGACAGACTCCAGGCGCGAACGCGGCTGGCGGCAGCGGGGAACTAGCTTCGTCTGTGCAGGATTGATCATATCCGTCAGACCATGGGAAATTCCCCCTATTTCTCACCCATGTTGAGGATTTTCTGCATAGATGCGAATTGCGTGCAGACTTTCGAGCCGGGAGGGGGCAGCCAATCGTGCGCGCAGGCACTTTGCATCGGGAGGCCCGCGACGTCAGCGCCTCGGACAGGGGACCCGACGTCAGCGGTGACGGCAGCCGCATTCTTACCCGATCACAAGCCTGCCATCTCAACTGGCAGAACACTCCGACGGCCCGCACGCGCGCCGAGGCTGCCGGAAGTGAAGTGATCTAAGCCGGCGAAGTCCAGGCTCCTGACGCGGGCACAACCTTCGCGCAGATTTCGCCCGACCCGCCGCCATTTTCCAGAGGTTTGGATTGTTGGGATGGCTGTCGATGGAACAGCAATGTAGACGAGGACGGAGGCTTTTGAGCATCAAGGCCAGCTCAACGCAGGTTTCCTGCGCGAACTTGGAAACGACGGCAACGTTATGCGCAGGTCAGGTGCTACGATACACCGTCCAGCGCGTGGCGCGCCTCTTTGTTTCGAAGGGCTCCTATGAAAGTTTCCGGAATAGACACCATAAAGGTAGAAAAAGACCTGGCTTTTACTATCCAGGAATATCAAAGAAGGCTCAAGGCGGTCCGCGAAGGCATTGCAGCCCGCGATCTGGACATCCTCGTGGTGACCATCCCCGAGAACATGCTTTACCTAAGCGGTTACAACACGCTCGGTTATGCCTCCGCCCAGTATCTGCTTATCCCGCTGGAAGGGGAGCCCCTGCATATCACCCGCGGCATTGAAGAAGTGAATGTCCGGGTCTATTCGTGGATAGATAACAGTACCAGCTACATGGACCACGAGGCCCCGCTCGAGCTGCTCGCGGAAACCCTGCGTAACCTGGGGTTTGCCAAGGCGAAGGTAGGGTTTGAGAAAAAGTCCTGGTTCTTCTCGATCGCCGATTATGAAGCGCTCAAGAGTCTTCTCCCCGATGTGCGCTTCGAAGATGGCTCGATAATTGTCGAGACCGTCCGCGTCATTAAATCCGATGCTGAAATACACTATATCCGGCAGGCGGCTCGGATTGCTGAGGCCGGCATCGAAGCAGGTATCAACCAGATAAGGGCCGGCGTGAACGAGAATGAAATCGCCGCCGAAATCCAGCGCGTGGTCACGCTCAAGGGAAGTGAATACCCCGGCTACCCGCCGTTTGTGACTTCAGGCGTGCGCACGAGCTATGCGCACGGCACGTGGTCGGGCCGGCAGATTCAGGCGGGTGATCCTGTCTTCCTGGAACTGTCCGGCACCGTTCGACGCTATAGCGCCGCGATCATGCGGGCTTCCGTGGTCAGTCCATCCAACCGTGAACTCGAGAAAATGGAGGACGTGTCACGAAGGGCGCTGGAAAACATGCTCGACGGCATACGTCCTGATCGCCCTCTCGGTGAGGTGTGGAGTATCTGGTCGGAGACCGTCAACGATGGAGGCTACGAGGGTCGTTTCAAGCGCACAGGGTATTCCATCGGCATCAGCTACCCGCCGGATTGGGGCGAAGGCCACATCCTGTCGTTTAAGCGAGGGGAAACGCGGATCCTCAAGCCGAATATGGTGTTCCATATCCCCTCGATGGTCAAGGCTTTCGGCTTTGCGGACGTCGGCACCAGCGAGACTGTTCGAGTAACCGAAACTGGCTGCGAGATTTTGACGAACTACAAACGTCAGCTTTACGTCCGCTAAAACAGACGCAGGCTTCTGATGATACCGGGCTGGGCCAATCGAGAACAACTTGGGGGTGTTCCGATCGCGGCCCGGTTCGCTGCCAGGCCAGTAGACGCGCAATGTTAACGCACCTGCAAACGCTGTTTCGTCCAACACAGCAGCAGCTGGCGAACATGGGCGTGATCCCAATAGGTGCTTATGTCGATCGGCTCTCCATTGCCCAAGTGAAACCTTTTTCACGAGCGGTGTCGGGTTGATCAAAGTATAGGCCTGATGAGTGCTGAATTTCAGAAAATTGGCCATCTGCCGCCAGTTTGTGATGGCATTGGCCGAAGTCAAGGAGCATTTCGATGTCTCAGGAAGTCGAAGATCTCAACCGCCGCGTTGCCGGCACCTCGCAGTCCGATCCCGAGTTATGGCGGCCCGATCCGACGCTGGGTGCGCCGATCATCCCACCCGACGAGTGGTCCTTTTGGCCTTATAGCAAGTGGACATACTCGCACGTAAGCGAATCTACGCGAACCGCCCGGGTTTGGCGCGGGCCAGGACCGGTCCTGCCGCTTCCAAGTCGGACCAGGGGGGATATCGGTGACATCGAAGTTTCGTCGAGCGACGGCCAGCACGCCACGATCCGCGAATACCTCGAGAGGGACTATACTGACGGGTTTCTGGTTTTGCACCAGGGCGAGATCGTGTTCGAAACATACATGAATGGTATGGAACCGCATTCTCAGCACATCGCCAGATCGGGTTCCAAGTCCATCACCGGGACGGTGTTCGGAATTCTTGTGCACCGTGGGCTTATCGACCCTGAAAGTCTGGTAACACGGTATCTGCCGGAACTACAGGCCACCGCCTACCGCGGCGCCACGGTGCAGCACTTGCTGGACATGACTGCGGGCGCCACTCTCAAGGGATTGTGGTACGTGCCAAACAACGATTACTTTAATTACGTTGTAGCCACAGGATACTTCGGCCACCCGGAGGGACATCCTGCCGCTCCTCCCGATATATGGCAGGCCATTCTGCGGATAACCGAGCAGGAGGCGCCGCACGGCGCGCGGTTCAAGTACTTTGACCCCAACATCGACGTGCTGGGGCTAATCATGCAGCGCGTATCCGGCAAGTTTCTCCCGGAACTGTACAGCAGCGAATTGTGGAGTCCGATGGGGGCGGAGGAAGACGCCTGCCAAATCGTAGACAAGTCTCGTTTTTCAATGTCGTCCGGTGGATTTCAAGCCACACTCCGTGATTTCGCGCGCTTCGCGCTGCTGCATCTGCGCGGCGGCAGGCTCAACGGCAGGCAGATCGTTCCATCTGAATGGATCGAGGCGATAAGACGCCCTAAGTCTCATCTATTCGACTTGTTCGCACCGAACGGTTCTTATGCCGATGCCAGTTCAGACCTGCCCAATGGCGCTTATCACAATACGTTCTGGATTGAAGACCAAGAGAGAGGCGCCTACATCGCGTGGGGGTATGGTGGCCAGGTGATCTATATTGATCCTCAAGCAGACTTCGCGGCGGTGAAGCTCTCACACCAGCCTGGCCAATCACCGGTGAAGCGGGCACAGTGGCCTGACCAAGTTTACCAGGCCCCCAAAGCCCTTCCCTTTGATGCGTTCGGGGCGATTCGCGCCATCCGAGATGCGCTGGAAAGTTAAGAAACCGGTGCGAGATCGTAGCGGTTCGGCGATGCAAGACCGCCGGAGGGGCAGGGTCGGGTTACGCACGAAGGT
Source organism: Mesorhizobium sp. ISC25 (assembly GCF_042295465.1). Lineage (NCBI taxonomy): Bacteria > Pseudomonadati > Pseudomonadota > Alphaproteobacteria > Hyphomicrobiales > Phyllobacteriaceae > Mesorhizobium > Mesorhizobium sp. ISC25. The sequence continues at coordinate 5,006,024 of NZ_CP135441.1, forward strand.
AAGCTGATTTTTGCGATCGAGATCGAGCGCGGCCTGGATTGGTTGTGATAGCCGATGTTGCTGCCGAACTCCAGACCGGCGCAGTCAACCGGCTGTCACGCGCCGTCCCGCCGACATCAATACGATCGACTTTGTCGAGGCGGCCACAATGCGGGGCGAAGGCCGCGGCTGGATCATCTTCTGCGAGGTTCAGCGGAATGTCTCTCGCCGCTACTCTCGGAACTCGGCCTTCGCTTCATCTTCGCCGTGCTCTTCCTTCTGACCCGTCCTTTCGTATCCTCACGGTGAGGTACAGTGACGGCTGGCTTGCTGAGTTGGCTGAAGGCAGTGCAAAGCACTCGGAGTAGCCCTGTGACGAAGCATCAGGTTGAGCGGCTGGTCGCGGCGACTTTCGAGGGCTGGGGCCAGTGTTTCGGCGATCGCGCGATCGGGCGAGCCTTCAGTGCCAGCTTTTCCGGTCGCAAGGAGCTCTGCCAGATCTCCGTGCCGTCCGTGCCGCAGCTTGTTACCGTGGAGGTCGTTTTGGCGAAGCCAGCGCATATGTTCCGTCCTGGCGATGAAGAGCAGCATGGAAAAATGGAGCCTGGCGGCATCCGTCGGCTGTGGATCGAGAGTATCGACACCTACGCGCTCGGCCGGTTCCTTGATGTGCTGGAGCGGTCTATCCAGTCTCGAACGGCGTGGAGGTGTGGGTGGCCACTGGTTATATAGACATGTGCAAGGCTTCTCCGGCCTCGCATTGATACTGCAGGAGACCTCGAAGCGTGTTTCAGAGGATGTGGCCATCACGGACGAGTTCGTCCATCACCGAGCGCACTGCGCTTTCGGCGATTGCAGCGATCTCTTCGACTTCTGCCTTGGTTGCTATCAACGGCGGAGCAAAGCCCAAAATGTCCCCGTGCGGCATGGCACGAGCGATAAGACCACGGTCACGGGCAGCCTTCGAAATTCTGGCACCAACCTTGAGCGTCGGATCAAAACCTTTGCGTTTGTGCCGATCGGCGACAAATTCGATTGCGCCCATAAGACCGACGCCGCGCACTTCGCCGACGATCGGCAACTGCGCGAATCTTTCCTTCAATTGCGCCTGGAAGAATGCGCCAACGTTGCGAGCATTGCCGGGTAGGTCTTCCTTCTCGACAATGTCGAGAACCGCGTTCGCCGCCGCCGCTCCGATCGGATGACCTGAGTAGGTATAGCCGTGGGAGAATGCACCGACTCTGTCGGCTCCATCTTCCAGAACCTTGTAGACCTTTTCACCGACGATTGCCGCGGAGAGCGGGAAGTAGGCCGACGTCAAACCTTTCGCGATCGTGATCAGATCTGGCTCGATGCCATAGTGCTGGGAGCCGAACATCGAGCCGATCCGGCCGAAACCGGTGATGACTTCATCAGCAATGAGCAGCACATCATGCTTTTTGAGGACCGTCTGTATCGCTTCCCAGTAACCTTCCGGCGGAGGCGTGATGCCGCCCGTGCCGAGCACCGGCTCGCCGATGAAGGCGCCAACATTGTCCGGACCCAGGCGTTCGATCAGCTGATCCAGCTCGGCGGCGCGGCGAACGGAGAATTCGCGCTCGGTCTCGCCCGGGGTCGCACCCCAGTAATGGTGTGGAACACCGGTGTGAACAATCTGCGGGAGCGGCAGATCCATGTGGTCGTGGTAAAAGCTCATGCCGGTCATGGACCCCGACACGACGCTGCAGCCGTGATAACCGCGCTCGCGCGAGATGATCTTTTTCTTGTTCGGCTTGCCCCGAAGATTGTTGTAGTACCAGACCAGTTTGGCCTGCGTCTCGTTGGCGTCCGAGCCGGACATGCCATAAAAAATCTTGCTCATCTTACCTGGCGCCATTTTCACGAGACGGTCAGACAGGATAGCAAGTTCGTCGGTCGTGTGCGCGGCGTAGGAATGGTAATAGGCGAGACGGTGAGCTTGACGGGAGATCGCCTCTGCGACTTCGGTGCGGCCGTAGCCGACGTTAACGCAGTATAGGCCAGCGAAGCCGTCGATAAACTGGTTTCCATGCGCATCCTGGATGCGGATGCCTTTGCCCGTTTCGATGATCGTTGGATCACCAAGCTTGCCGCTAGCGAAATCCCTGAGCTGCGTGAAAGGATGCAGGACAGAGTTCCTGTCCTTCTCGCTTACTTCTTTGATGTTGATAGTCATCAACGCATCCTCTTATGCTGCAAGATTTCCGAAGCAGGTGTATTTGGGTTCTAGATACTCGGTAATGCCATGTTTTGAGCCTTCCCGGCCGAGTCCGGACTGTTTCCATCCGCCAAAGGGGATGGGCGCTCCCGTAAATTTTGGGGTGTTGACCGCCACCATGCCGTATTCGAGCCGGTCGGTGAGCCGCATCGCGCGGTTAAGATCTCGGGTGTAAATATACGCCGCAAGACCCATCTCCGAGTTGTTCGCGCGCGCGAGCACCTCCGCTTCGTTGTCGAAGGGCAGAATTGCAGCCACAGGCCCGAACGTTTCTTCTTTTGCAACCAGCATGTCGTCGGTCACATCGGCGAGCACTGTCGGCATCACGAAGTTCCCACCAAGAGCGGTATGTGCGCCGACTATCATTCGAGCCCCTGCTGAAAGAGCCTCGGAGATCTGCCGCCTGCATTTTTCGGCACCAGATGCCTTGGTCATTGGACCGATGTCGACGTCGATCTCCAATCCGTGTCCGACTTTCAGTTTGCTGGTGGCCTTGCCGAATTCTTCTACGAACCGGTCATAGACTCCCCGCTGAACGTAAATCCTGTTTGCTGCCAAACAGTCCTGGCCGGATGTAGCGAACTTTGCTGCCATGCAGCCTGTCACCGCAGCTTCCATCGGCGCGTCGTCGAAAAGAATGAATGGAGCATTGCCGCCCAGCTCGAGCGAAGCTTTCTTTACAGTCCTTGCGGACTGCTCAAGCAGGGATCGCCCGACCTCGGTCGAGCCCGTAAATGAGAACGCGCGCACATCGGTATGTCCCAACAGCCGCTTTGCAATTGGGGGAGCTTCGCCGGTTATCACCTGAAACACGCCGGCGGGGATTCCTGCGTCTTCGGCAAGACGCGCAAGCGCGAGTGCCGACAAGGGTGTTTCTGGAGCAGGCTTTACAATCATGGTGCAGCCAGCGGCCAACGCCGCTCCGGCCTTTCTTGTGATCATTGCCGATGGAAAGTTCCATGGTGTGATAGCAACGGTCACTCCGATCGGCTGCATCTGCACGGCCAGCCGGCTTCCAATTATATGGCTGGGGATGGTTTCGCCGTATGCTCGCTCGCCCTCCGCTGCAAACCAGTCCAGAAAGCCCGCGGCGTATGAGATTTCGCCGCGAGCCTCCGCGATAGGCTTGCCTTGCTCGGCGGTCATGATGACGGCCAGATCTTCCGCATTTTCGCGCAATCCTGTCGCCCACTTCCGGAGGTATGCGCCCCGTTCTGAAGGAAGCAAGTCGCGCCACCGCAGGAATGCGCTTCGCGCGAAACGAACCGCATTATCTACATCAGACATTTCGCAGGCTGCCACCTGAGCCAGTTCTTCGCTGGTAGCGGGATCGACCACAGCGAGGGTTTCGGGCTTCAAGAGCCAAGCGCCATTCACATACGCGCCTCGTTGCAGCAGGTCCGGGCGTTTGAGGCCCTCCAATGCAGCGGTTGCGGAACCTTTCATCTAAAACTCCGGATGGGCGTTCAATTTCATCAAAATTAGCGCTGTAAAATCGTCGATTGGCAGCGCAGTTGCAGCCTACCAAGCCGTTCTCCTGCGAATAGTGACGTGCAGACGAATTGTTCCGCCTTGCGCGACTGCTGCGTCGCTATTGCTAGAAGAATGGCAGCACAGGTGGTGCGAAAGCGGGCTGAACGGTACTCGCAGGTGTCACCTAATGGAACTTAAAAGCTTTTTCGGGCAGTACTTCCGCATGCCGCCGAACTGAAAGAAGGCGCCCTCCGTCCCTTGCTAGTCTGCGTGCCATTGAATTGCGACGCTCGAATATGCATAGGCCGGCCAGAAGCCCGGCATCGCGAAAGGGGCAAGCGTCCGCCCTGGGACAAACGCGTGCGGTGAACTGCTGAACGACACGATGTTCACCTTGGTCGCACACACCGCTCTTCTCGTCCTATAGGGAGCGCAGACCAGAACAGCGCGCGGGCCTCGCTCGCAGAGCGGATGGCAGCGCCGAAAGAGTTCGGACAAACTTTCAATGCGGTACAGTCGCGCGCTGCTCAACGCGAACCGCTTCGCGCCAGCGAGCATCGCTTCCCCGCCCTTGAGGGCTTCGCGACTACGACTAAGAGCCTCTGCCTTCTCAGCCTGAGAAAACGACGGTCTTGTTCCCATTCAGGATAACGCGGTCCTCAAGGTGTATCCGCATCAGATTGCGTGAGATGTCGTGGCGCTTCGAGAGGGCATGCAGGGTCTCGCCGCCCAGCGGGCACACAGCTCCTCGTCCGACAGATTGAAGGTGTGCTTCAGGATCGCAAGCCCCCCCCATCAGCCACGTCGCCAACGGCGGCATGCCCGGTCCGTCCGAATAAACCGCGCCGAAACGATCATCAGCACCGGCCAGTCGATCGCCTGCGCCAGCCGCACCAGCTCATGCTTCATGTTGATGATCTGATCGAGCCTGGAGCGGAACAGATCCTGCTCTCGCGTCTCGCGCTTCTCGCGTGGCCTGGACACCGCCGTCCCCTCGATTCGCCTCGCCTAAACGAGTGAATCACGCATTGGCGCACAATGGAATCGGCAAATCGAATTGCAAGAAAGCAAGAAAGCAGCGGCCAAACACTGCAACTCCTGCAATGCCTAACTAATCCACAATCTTCCTCAATCAGCGAGCCGCCTTGCCGATAGTTCACGGGCGACGTCGTAAGGAACTGGCCGGGGGGCTCCGCTTATGCGGTTACGCGGTCTGGAACGCTACAACTCGCCGCCGCTGCGCCGGCACCACCGAAATACCGAGGTTTGGGAAGGGCAACCGCTAAATTGTCGTCGGCTTTAAGTCAGACCGCCCGACGGACTGCATTGTATGGCCTGCTGCCGGTTTTTCGGACACGAGGTTAAGCTAGCATAGCTTGTTCCTCGAACTCGACTGGGCTCAGGTAGCCTAGCGTCGAGTGCCTTCGCCGAGGGTTATAGAAGCGCTCGATGTAATCGAACACATCCGCCCTGGCGTCATCCCTCGTTCTGTAGACCTTGCGGGCTATCCGCTCGGTCTTGAGCGACGAGAAGAAGCTCTCCATCGCAGCGTTGTTCCAGACGTTGCCCGACCGGCTCATTAGGCCATCAGTCGCTGGAACTGCTCGCTCGTATATTGCGATCCTTGGTCGGAGTGGTGCAGCAGGCTGTCCGGCTTGCCTCTCCTCCAGATCGCCATGATGAGAGCGTCGGTGACGAGCTGCGCCGTCATCTCGGCCTTCATCGCCCAGCCGACGACACGCCTGGAGAACAGATCAACGACGGCGGCAACGTAGAGCCATCCTTCGGCGGTCCAGATGTAGGTGAAGTCCGCAATCCACTTCTGGTTCGGGGCCGATGCCTCGAAGGCGCGGTCGAGTAGGTTCTCCGACACCGCCGCTCGCTCTCTGGTGTCCTTCGGCAGTCCGCGGCGCCGAGGCCGGACCCGCAGCCGTTCTCCCGCATCAGCCGTTCGATGCGATGCAGTCCGCAGGAAAGTCCCTCTGCCAGAACGTCGTGCCAGACCCGACGCGCGCCGTAAGTGCGGTCGCTGCTCTTGAAGCTTCGGTCGATCCTGGAAACGAGGATCTCGTCATGCCGGGAGCGAACGCTGGGGCTGCGGTTGAGCCAGGCATGGAAGCCCGAGCGGGACACATCCAGCGCACACTGCACAGCCATGCCACCGGCCAGATGCCCCGGTGCCTCGCGATGAAAGCGAACCTCATGTCACTTCCCTCGCGAAGTAGGCTGCGGCCTTTTTTAGGATGTCGCGCTCCGCCTTCAGCTTCGCGACTTCCTTGCGCAGCCGGTCAATCTCCAACTGCTCGGGCTTCATCTGTCCGTGGCCGGGAAAGGCATGCTGCGGATCGGCCGATAGATCGCGCACCCATTTGCGCAGCACATTCTCATGGAGATCGAGGTCGCGGGCCGCCTGGGTCACCACGACGCCCCGATCCTTCACCAGCCTCACTGCCTCAAGCTTGAACTCGCGGCTGAACTTCCTTCTCTGCATTTCCACTCTCCAGTTCCGTTAAACACCTTATCTCGGTGTCCACGAAACCGGCAGCAGGCCAGTACTCTGCACGTTACGTGCGCCCTCAGCGGAGGAACGCCGATTTCCTGCGTTTGCCGAAGGATAATTCGTTCAAAGCGGCCGCTGACGCTGCTAGCTTCATAGCGCGGTTCTTGATTGTCGGAGCCATGTGAGGCCGCCCAAGCTCAGCACTACAGGCCGCCTGTTTCGAAGAATGTCTTCCGGCTTTTGTGCATTGTTCAACGCGATTATGAAAGCAAAGTAAATGGAAATTGAACGGGATTCGCAGATGACACTCAATGCCCCTCTTACTGAAGCTGACGTCGCATGCGACATGGGCTACGTGTCGATGAAGGACGGAACGCGCATTGCCTACATTTCGTATTATCCGAAATCTGGCCGCTATCCGAGCGTCTTCTGGTACTCCCCATACACAGCGGGCTTTGCACCTTTCGAAGTCGCGAAACCGTTTCTAAACGCCGGCTACGCTTTCGTCGGGGCCAACTTCCCAGCGACGGGCTGTTCGGAAGGCATCATCGACTATTGGTTTGACCGAAAGGAAGGGATTTATGGTGCCGAAATAGTCGAATGGATTGCTGAAGAGCCCTGGAGCGACGGCAACATTGGAATGGTCGGCAATTCATCTGCGGGCACGGTTCAATTCTGGGTCGCAGCAGAACGACCGCCTCATTTGAGAGCCATTGTGGCGAGCGGCGTCTTAGACGGCTACGACGATTGGATTTCCTTAGGCGGAATGCTGCAGCTCTCCACATTGCGATGGTCTCTCGACAGTGAGTTCGTTTCCCAGGTTGAGGGAGTGGAGGGGCGAATCAGCGCGGGGGATACCGAATGTGTCCGAATTCGTGGAGGCGACCGACAACTCGTCAAACATTCATTCTTTGATGAGATCAGAAAGCGCCCACTAAAGGATGAATGGTGGGACTCGATCTGTTTGGCTCGCGACGAGGTTGCCGGCAAGGTTGCTGTCCCCACAATGATTATTGGTGCGTGGCAGGACCGCTGTGCAGTCAGGGAAAGCACTCGGCTATTTACTCAGCTGATGCCGAACTTGGAGCACCAGAAACTTGTCCTTATGAACGGCGATCACGGTATCGCCGGTCCGGGACCCCGTGAGTATAGCATTGTAAGCGACGAGCGTATGAAATTTCTGGATCGCTGGGTAAAGAGGGTTGACAATGGTATAGAACACGAATTGCCGGTAACTATCTATTGGGAAGTTTGGGAGCCCGGTGGAGATCCCAAGAAGTCCGTTGCGGGTTGGGTAACACAGCACAACGGTTGGCCAGAATCTTCAGTGGAGCGTCGCCCGTACTTTCTGACGGCCGATGCCAAGATATCGCCTGACAAACCTGATGCTCGTCCCAATCACGGCTCGCGCGCCTACCTCTATCCGTCTGGAGCAGAACTCTATGGAAACAATCAGCAATTCGCCATCCAGCCCAACAAGGAAGGTGTGTTGAACTACCGCACGGCTGTAGCGCTCTCCGAGATGACACTATTGGGGAACCCGGAAGTTACACTCTATCTCAGCATCGACAATGGAGATGATGCAGACTTGGAACTAACTTTGAAGGATGTCGATTCGGAAGGAAACGTGCTCTTCCTTCAATCAGGCCTGCTGCGCGCGTCACTACGCGCAGTCGATGAAAAGCGGAGCTATTCTGACGAAGTCGTTCATATTTTTCGCGAAACCCAGAAACTCACGCCGGGGCAAATTTATGAGATGCGAATGTCGCTGTTGTCGCCAATCGCTCATGTAGTGCGACGAGGCCACAGTCTTGAGCTAACCATCGGCGCTCCCAATCCCATCTCCAAGCCGTCCATCGGCAGCATTCCAGCTGGCGCTGCATCCATTAACAGGGTCTATCACTCGGAGACATATCCTTCGAGAATCCTCCTTCCCATCATGCCGGGGGCGAAAGCGCAAGCGCCCGCACCTGAATGGGGCACCCAGCGAGCTCAGCCTTATCGAAAAGGATCTGTGTTTGTCACCGGCGGATTGCCAATTCGTTGAGCTTCAGCTCAGACATCACCCGCCAAACTCCGACCCGGGCAGGCATAGTTCGCCCAAGGTAGGGTGACCAAATAAGATAGGGTTGTAGAGACCGTCGTCGTAGTGCTGTTTGCCAGGATTGGCACGCCGTTACCTGTGCGCGCGATGCCACCAACTCCGCGTCCGGAATGCCATCTGGCCCGAGGGGGCGCATCAACAAACTGGGGCCAAGCCGGTGCGTCGGTCTTTAGCCCGCGCTGGCGGGGACCCCCAGATGCGCAGCGACATCGCTATGGGGGGCACCCTCTGATGCCGGGCCGTTAAGGCCACAATGCGAAAATAATGGTGTTTGGCGTCGCATGCTCTCCACGCATTGTAGTTTCCCGATCCCCACTCGCAAGCTGGCCGCGTGCTCACCATGGGAGTCGTGGTGCTCCTCCGGACCAAGAACGGCCAAAGTAGTGCGAAAACTTCGCCACGGCATGCACATAGGAGCGCAGCGTGGCCGGCGACAGATTACGGATCGTGATATCCTCGATCATGCGCCGGGCGAAGCGGGCTCAACTCGGCCATCTTATTGCTCCTATTCTCAAGATTGCGCTTTAACCTTAACAGCCGCAATCCTTCAAAACAGAAGCTTCACCCGCAAGCCGAACCGCCAAATGTGATGGAGGTGAACGCTAGTGAAGCCAAGGGTGTTGCCGCGAGGTGGTGTCTGAAGGAAGCGTGGAGCGCGATCTGGCGAACAGAAACCGGATGTGAGGCACCCCGGGCCGGACGAGCGGGCAACATATCGCGAAGTCCATATCATCAAGGGGCAGGGCTGTAGATCCGGCAGGTGCGCGGGAAAGGTGATTGAACTTACCTGGGAGGCCTGCGTCATGTTCCGACTTCGGAACTGAGGGAACCGCTTATGCGATCAAGCTGCGACCAAGCCACAAAAAACTTTAGGCCGTGAACTCATAAATGAGGGATGACCGAGAGACGAATGGATTGGGACTTGCGTTTGTGCCTTTGTGTACGCGGCGCGATCATCTAGGTTCCCAACATGGGCCTCCCTTTCTCCTACGTTCTGACTAGCAACGGCCGGCTCAATATCCGGATCGTCACCTACTGGCCGAGAACTACCTCGCCGCACTGAAACTTGTCGCAATTCGCATCTGGCTACGCGGTTATGAGTCTACGTCCTGGTATACCCGCTCGGCATAAGTTCGGCGGTCGGCATAGGGTAGTGTGCTGAGGGTTCTGCAAATTCGCTGAGAGAGGGCGGTCATGGCAGGCTGGTGATTGTTAACGTCACCGATTCCCGCGAAGGAACGCCACCATGACCAAGATTGAAAGTAAGACCGCCAGCGCTGCCGTCAAAGACATTCTGCTTTCGGACCCGGATGGATTGCACGAAGTGATCCGTGCGGTGATGCAGGAGGTGCTCGAGGCCGAGATGGACGAGGCGCTGGGGGCTTCGAAGAGCGAGCGCACACCTGAGCGGCTCGGCTACCGCTCGGGTTATTACGGCCGCACCCTTGTCACGCGGGTCGGCAAGCTTGAGCTGCGGGTTCCGCAGGACCGGGCCGGCCGCTTCTCGACCGAGCTTTTCGAGCGTTACCAGCGTTCCGAGCGGGCCTTGGTGGCGACGCTTGCGGAGATGTATGTGCAGGGCGTGTCGACCAGGAAGGTCAAGGCGATCACCGAAGAGCTGTGCGGCCATGCGTTCTCGGCCTCGTCGATCTCGGCCATCAACAAGCGGCTGGACGAGAGCCTCGCTGCCTTTGCCAGGCGCCCCCTTCAAGAGCCGTTTCCTTACCTCATCCTCGATGCGCGCTATGAGAAGGTGCGTGAGGCCGGCGTCGTCATGAGCCAGGCGGTGCTGATCGCTGTCGGCATCGATTGGGACGGCCGGCGCCAGATCTTGGCCGTCGAGATGGCTAATCGCGAAAGCCGCTCGGCCTGGAGGGACTTCCTTGTCGCGCTGAAGGCGCGCGGGCTCAGGGGCGTCGAACTGGTCGTGTCCGACGATCATGCCAGCCTGGTGGCGGCGATCGGCGGGGTGATCCCCGAAGCCGCCTGGCAGCGCTGCTACGTGCCTCAGGAACGCGCTCGATCACCTGCCGAGAAATCGTGGCGATGATTGCCTGCAGGAGTTGCGCTGGCTCTATGACCGGCGCGATCTCGCCGAGGCCAAGGCCGATCTCGCCGCATGGCTTGCCAAATGGTCGGGCCGCTATCCGCGACTGACGAGCTGGGTAGAGGAGACCATCGAATGCACGCTGACCTTCTTTTGCCTGCCGCGCCAGCACCACAAGCACCTGAAGTCCACCAACATGCTGGAACGCCTCAACGAGGAAATCCGCCGGCGCACCTATGTCGTGCGCATCTTCCCGAACGCCGAAAGCTGCCTGCGCCTGGTCAGGGCGCTGGCCGTCGAAACCAACGAAAACTGGATGGAGGCCAACCGCTACATCAACATGGATGACCTGCGCGAGCACAAGAAGCTTGCTTTGCGCCAAGCCGCATGACCAGCATCGTGGCCGCCCCCAATTTGCAGAACTTGACGCACACAACCCGGCATAGACCGCCAAGGTTAATCAGGTTGATCCGCACGCCTGACTTTACCAGACATCGAGCGCATCGCCAATGGCTGGCCCAACTGCAACATCGACGCCTCATGGGCCTGAGCTGCCCGCTTTCGATCGATCGCGGATCCTTGTCACTAGAAACGAAACCGGGGAAGCCCATCACCATATCCGGGACGAACTCTCAACCGCAATCACCAAGAGCGAACCGCATCAGCGGCGCGCTCAAAGTCACCCAATCGCACTTATCCAGTTTGACCCATCTCGCTTCTAGATAACAACATTATACAAACTATAATTGACGTAATCCGGCCGGCCGTTGATTATCAACGAAAGCGAGTAGAGTTCGCTTGTCCCGCCATAATAGAATTCATCCCGCCATAATGGAAAAGGAAGCCTCGTCAGAATCGAAAGAAAAGGGAGGGATTGCCGATTCATTCAGTTGCCAGTTCTGCGTGAAACGCACGTGGTCCAGCTTGAGAAGGCACTGGCCGAGCTATCCGGGACACATTGAGGGCGTTCGGTGAAACGAGGGGTAGCTTTAGTGGGTCGGACATCACACAGAATAAACGACGCGCCGGTCTTGCAGGTGTCGGACCTGCGGATTGTTTTTAGGACCCGCGGAACCACGATCCACGCCGTTAACGGCGTCAGCTTTGAACTTAATCCCGGCGAACTGCTTGGCGTCGTCGGTGAAAGCGGCTCTGGCAAGAGCGTTACGATGATGTCGCTCATGAAGCTCCTGCCAACGCCGCCTGCCGAAATCGTGTCTGGAAGGGTGCGTCTCGGGGACCGGGATCTTTTGTCGCTTAACCCGAGCGAAATGCGAAATGTCCGCGGCGGCGAGGTTGGGTTCATCTTCCAGGACCCGATGACATCGCTCAACCCGGTCTTCACGGTAGGCTACCAGTTGATGGAGCCGTTGCGCAAGCATTTCGGTCTCAGCCGTAGCGAGGCGCGCAAGCGTGCGATCGAGCTTCTCTCGCGGGTCGGCATTCCCTCGCCGCAGGACAGGATAGACGACTATCCGCACCAGTTCTCCGGTGGGATGCGCCAGCGGGTGATGATCGCCATTGCGTTAGCCTGTGACCCAAAGGTGCTTATCGCCGATGAGCCGACGACCGCCCTCGACGTGACGATTCAGGCCCAGATCCTGGACCTCATGCAGAAGCTGCGCCAGGAAATCGGCATGAGCATCATCTGGATCACACATGATCTCGGTGTGGTAGCCGGGATCGCCGATCGGGTGATGGTCATGTATGGCGGACTTGTTGTCGAATGCGCCGCTGTCAACGATCTCTACGCAAATCCCAGTCATCCGTATACGCGCGCGCTTCTGGAAACCTTGCCGCGGGCCAATATGTCGGGGCAGGAGCGACTGAAGAGCGTTGGCGGCCAGCCGCCCCATCTCACCGTCTTTCCGACTAGCTGTCCCTTTGCGCCCAGATGTCCGCATGCTTTCGACCGGTGTCTCAGCGAAAGGCCGCCGCTGATGCCTGTTAGCCAAGCTCACGATGCGGCGTGCTGGTGGGACGTAACCAGGGGGAGGCCGCGCGATGATTTCTGAGCCCAGCATCCTCGCCAGAGATGGACAGGCCGGCGACGACGACGTCCTTCTCCGTATCAGTAACCTGACCTTGCATTTCCCGACCTATCGGGGTGTCTTCGGGCGGCAGGCAGGCAGCATCAGAGCGGTGGACGGCGTGAATTTGGAAGTCAGGCGAGGCCGAACGCTGGGCCTGGTTGGCGAGAGCGGCTGCGGCAAGACGACGACGGGGCGCGTTATCCTGCGCCTTTACGACCCCACCGGCGGCCGCATCGAATTTGATGGACAAGACATCACGCACATCGGGGGCAACAAGCTGCGCCGCATGCGCGCGCGCATGCAGATGATCTTCCAGGATCCGCAGGCCTGCCTCAATCCGCGCATGACCGTCGGCTCGATCATCGCTGAACCGCTCAATGAGCACGCTGTGCTAAAAGGCACGGAAAAGGAGAGGCGAATCCGCGAGTTGCTCGATTCAGTGGGCCTCAACCCGAAATTCGCCAACCGCTACCCGCATGAATTCTCCGGCGGCCAGCGCCAACGCATTGGCATCGCCCGGGCGCTCGCACTCAATCCGGACTTCATTGTCTGCGACGAGCCGATCTCCGCCTTGGATGTCTCCATCCAAGCTCAGGTGGTCAATCTCCTCAAAGACATCCAGGAGCAGTTCTCGCTGACATACCTCTTTATCAGTCACGACCTTTCAATGGTTCGTCACCTCTGTGACGATGTCGCGGTGATGTATCTGGGCAAGGTGATGGAACTCGCACCGCGCGACCTCATCTACAAAGACCCAATGCATCCCTACACGAAAGCATTGCTCTCTGCGGTCCCGGTGCCGGATCCAAGGGTAGAGCGAGCTCGGCAGCGCATCGTCCTCAAGGGCGATGTACCGAGCCCGGCCAATCCGCCTTCGGGGTGTCGATTTCGCACCCGCTGCCCGGTCGCGTTCGACAGGTGCGCGGTAGAGCAACCGGCTTGGCGAAAGCTGGCCGGAGAGCGCTGGGTCGCTTGCCACAGGGCCGAGTGAAGCAGTGGAAGCGAGGTCCCTCGCAGAAAGGTTTCACTAACGCGTCCGTGATTCACCACGAGGACGGATTTAGGCGTGGGGCAAAAGGCCAGAATAAGCCAGGCCGAGGTTAAAAAAAGAGGAGAACAACAGAATGTTAAGATTAAAATCACTTCTAGCAGGGGGGATGGTAGCGACCCTAGCCGCATCGTCTGCATTTGCCGGACGCGGCACAGACGGCGCCGTCAAGATCCTGAATTGGCAGGCGCCGTCGATGATGAACTCTTACCTCGCGCAAGGCGACAAGGAGACCATTCCTGCCTCGCTAGTGCTTGAGCCGCTAGCCGGTTATGACGAGAATGGTGAGCTTTTCCCGCGGCTTGCCGCGGAGATCCCGACCGTCGAAAACGGCGGCGTCGCCAAGGACCTCAAGTCGATCACCTGGAAGCTGAGGCCAGGCCTCAAATGGTCCGACGGTTCGCCGGTCACCTCGAAGGACGTGGTTTTCACCGCCAACTACTGTATGGACCCAAAGGTTGGCTGCTCAACAGCTAGATTCCAGGGTGTCGACAAGGTCGAGGCGCTGGATGATCTGACCGTTAAAGTGACGTTCAAGGAGCCGACGGGAGTCCCCTATACCCTCTTTGTCGGGAAGGCGTCTCCGATTATCCAGGCCAACCAGTTCGCCGACTGCCTCGGCGCAAAGGCCCAGACCTGCACCGAAGCCAATTTCTATCCGGTCGGCACCGGGCCGTTTGTCGTCACCAGTTTCAAGCCGAATGACGCGATCCAGCTAAAGGCCAACCCGAACTACCGCGATCCGAACAAGCCCGCTTTCGCCGAGGTCGACATCAAGGGCGGCGGCGATGCGCTCGGGGCGGCCCGTGCCGTGCTGCAGACGGGCGAATATGACTACGCCATAAACTTGCAGCTCGCTCCGGACGTGCTAAGCGAGATGGAGAAAGGGGACAAGGGCAAGGTGGCGGTGGCCTTCGGGGCGCAAGTCGAATTCCTCTTCATGAACCTAACCGATCCCTCGCCCAGCCTCCCGCCGGAGGAGCGTTCGACAGCCAAACATCCACACCCGATTCTCAGCGACGTTCGCGTGCGCAAGGCTCTGTCGATGGCGCTAGACCGCGTGAGGTTGAGCGAGATCGGCTACGGCTCCATGGGCAAGCCCACCTGCGACTTCGTTCCGGCGCCGCCGACCTTCGCCGCCGGCAGTACGGGCTGCCTGGAGCAGGACATCCCGGACGCCAAAAGGCTTCTTGACGAGGCGGGCTGGAAGCAGGGGCCCGATGGCATCCGGGAGAAGGACGGCGAAAAGCTGAACCTCACTTTCGTGACCACGACCAACGCCGTGCGCAACCAGTTCCAGGCGATCATCAAGCAGTGGTGGCACGAGATAGGCGTTGAGGTAGAGCTCAAGAGCGTCGACGCTTCGGTCTTCTTCGGCAGCGATCCGAGCAATCCGGAAACGTACACGAACTTCTACGCCGACGCCCAGATGTGGGCCGACTACTTTGACGGTACCGATCCCGGCGCATATGTCGAAGCCTACACCTGTAGCCGGGTTCCGCAGCCGGGCTCTCCAGGCACGAACACCCCGCGCTACTGCGACACGAACTACGACGCGCTCGTGACAGAACTCGGCAAGACCGCTGATATCCAGAAGCGCGGCGAGATAGTCAAAAAACTCGATACCATTCTAACGGACAGTTACGCGATCATGCCACTGGTCTGGCGCGGAGTCGTCTCGGCGATTTCCAATACGCTGGGCGGCACTATCCCGAACGCTTGGGATTCCGAGTTGGGGAACGCTCAGGACTGGTATCGCAAAAAATGAGAGCCTGCGTGTTCTTGTAAGGGTGCTCGGCTTCCATTTCCACACCGGCCGCGGGCACTATTTCCGCGGCCGGCAGCAATAGGTACGGCGCATGCTCAACTATGCCATCCGACGACTGCTTATCGCGATCCCGACCCTGTTATTAATAAGCCTCGTGATCTTCTCGCTGCTCAAAATGGCGCCTGGCGATCCGTTATCGCAGTTGCCCCCTTCCCTTCCGCCTGAAGTGCGCACAAAGATGCGCGCCGCTCTTGGCATCGACGGGCCGCTGTTCGTCCAGTATCTTCTTTGGCTGAAGCAGTTCTTCGTAATCGAGCCGTTGCATGGCTTCGACGTTCTTTTCGGAACGCACTTTTCGGACGGTGTACAGCGCATCATCTCCTGGCAATCGCGCGGCCCGGTCTTCAGCATTATCGCCGAACGCCTTCCTCAAACCTTGGTAGTCGTCGGCCTCGCCTATATCGTCGGTGTGCTGATTGCTCTGCCGATCGGCATCGTCTCGGCCTACAAGCAATATTCTGTGTTCGATCAGATCGGCACTTTCTTTTCGATGTTCGGCCTTGCCGTACCGTCTTTCTTCTCGGGCGTTCTGGCGATTCTGATCTTCGCCGTGTATCTCGACTGGCTTCCGACGATCTACAACACCAATCTCGTCGTGGACAACTGGGGCAGTTTTCTCGAGCAACTCCGGCAAATGGCCATGCCGGTGATGGTGCTAGCTGTTCAGACCACGGCTTACATCAGCCGCTATCTGCGGTCGTCAATGCTCGACAATCTCGGCCAGGACTACGTCCGCACGGCTCGTGCCAAGGGAATGGGAGAGCATGTGGTCGTTTTCATCCATGTGTTGCGCAATTCGATGATCCCGGTGGTCACTATCATCGCGCTCGGGCTGCCAAGCATCTTCGGCGGCGCCATCGTCACCGAGCAGATATTCAAGGTCAACGGAATCGGCGAGCTCCTGATTACCGCCATCTCCGCCAACGACGTGCCGATGGTGCAGACATTGGCCTTCATCTTCGCTGTGCTGATCGTCGTCTTCAACCTGATTGCCGATCTGCTCTACGGCGTACTCGATCCCAGGATTCGCTATGACTAATCTGCTTAGCTACCACGAGCCGAAAGAAGTTGCCGAGGCGTTTGTTTTGCAAACGCCAACTACCGATCCCGTCGCCGACGTGGACCCTGTGTTGATCGAGGCACCGTCGCGCAATCAGCGGTGGGACGTCTGGGACCAGTTCAAGACCCACAAGGGCGCGCTCGCCGGGGCGGCCGTCTTCTTCCTGATTGTCGTAGGTGTCCTCTTCGTCCCCTTCGTTTGGCGCGTAAGCCCTACCTATATCGACTTCACGACTATGAACGCGGGACCAAGCTGGGGCCATCCGTTGGGCACTGACCAGCTTGGGCGCGATTTACTGGCGCGGATGATGACAGGCGGTCGCATATCGATCGCCGTCGGCCTGACGGCGATGGTCATCTCTATTTGTATCGGCACGCTTGTCGGTGTCCTTACCGGTTACTTCAAATCCCTTGATGGGCCGCTGATGCGGCTCACCGAACTCTGTTTGTCATTGCCGGTGCTCCCATTGCTATTAGTCGCAGTGATGCTGTTCCGCGATGCGGTGGCAAGCGTTCTCGGACCCGATCTGGGGAGTTTCATCCTAATCGTGTCGATCATCGGCGTGATGAGCTGGATGGGCACGGCGCGCATCGTGCGGGGCGAGGTGTTGGCCGTAAAGCAGCGCGAATTCGTATTGGCTTCGCGCAGCATCGGCACCCCGCCGCATCGGATCATCTTTCGGCATGTGCTGCCCAACGTCATGTCGCCGATCATTGTCTCGGCCACTCTCGGCATCGCCGACGCCATTATCACGGAAAGCGTGCTGTCGTTTCTCGGTTTAGGCTTTCCGCCAGATTTCCCGACCTGGGGGCGGCTGCTCTATGACGGGATGGGACAGATGCAGGTTTACCCGCAACTAGTGCTGTGGCCGGGGATTGCGATTTCGCTCACAGTCCTCAGCGTCGCTTATATCGGCGACGGCCTCAGAGATGCGCTCGATCCACGACTGCGGCGATGAAGCACGTTCGTGAGTCCTTCGGTATGTCAGACGGCTTGATTGGTCCATTCTTCACACCGGCGAAACTGGAATTCAGGACTCAGCATCGTCTCCGAGAGACCTTTGACGGCGGCAAGTGCCTCCATCTGCATTGGCGAACTCGTTGGCAAGTGACGTATTGTTGGCCAGGCGGCTAACGCATTTGGAACAACCCGAGCGAAACGAAATGCAGATCGAAGATGTCTTGTTAGCGCCTGGCAAGGGCGCATTTTTCTATGACAATCAGGCTGCTATCTGCGTCGGGCTTGTCCTGGCCGATGGCTTCGCTGTCTGGGGTGACATTATAAGCATCCAGTATTCTGGTCCGGCGGACGCGTTCCTCTGTTCGACACCAACCAATTCTCAGACTTAACCTCACGCGTAAAACTCTGGGCATCGGCGCCCAGTGCCTTGGTGGCCTTGATGACAGTGGTTGGCGTCAAGGTTGCGACCTATCGTACGCATACGACGAAGGCCGCATGATTAGCACGCGCGCGTGGCCGCGGCGGGCTCTATGATGGACTTGCGTGAAGGTCAGGCGGCCTGCTGATCGGCGGGCTTGTCGGCTTCGCGCAGGCGGTTCCATTGTCAGGGCAGTAGTTCGTGCAGACGCGAGGCGGGAAGATCGGCAATGCGGCCACGACGTCGGCGAGCCAGGCTTTCGGGTCGACGTCGTTGAGGCGTGCCGTGGTGATGAGGGTAAGCATAACGGCGGCGGCGCCACGCTGGGAACCGGCGAAGGTCCAGTTGCACCTTCCCAGAGCAATGCCACGTAGCGCTCTTTCCGCCGCGTTATTGCTGAGGCAGATTCTGCCGTCGTCGATGAAGCTGGCGAAGTCGCCCCAGCGCATGAGCATGTAGTTGATTGGCTTCAGGACCGCGGAAGCGCGAGAGGGTGTCGCGCTCGCGGAGCAACCAGGCGTGCATGTCGTCGAGAAGTGGTTTGCTCTTCTCCTGCCGCGAGCCACCTACTCCTTTCGAATGTAATGCGCGCCGGAATAGCCGTTTTAGCAAAGCACCTTGATGACACGCTTTCGGGAGGTGGCGCTCGCGTGAATGTTGTCGCGCCTGGGTATTTTGATACCGGGAGAGTCCACAAGAGGATTGAGGCGTTGATAGTGATGAAGGCCTGAATCGAGATGCGGCCATTCACCGTGTCGCCAGTGCCAATCCCTTCGGTCGTATTGGAACCGCTGATGAGCTAGCGGAGTTGGTTGGAATCATCGTGGGCGACCGCGCAAGATATCTCAATGGTACGACGATCGTGATAGATGGGGGCAGCAGCAGCCTCGTAATTTAGCTGTAATTTAGGTATAGATGCGGACAAGCGCCGCCGAGTTCTTTTGGACCGCAACTCATGGTCATGCCTGGTGCGCCACATCGCTGATGAATCCCCATTCGGGAGCCATACGCGATGGCACGCAAACGCGTGGCCCACCCCAAAAGGCTGGAAGCAGACGCAGCCTGTCCGACCGCCCGCGCAATCAGGTTCCGCTCACAACTGGCATCCTTCGGCGGCGCGCAATCTCACAAGCCCTCTCACCTTGGCCGGCCGCTTCGTCGCGCCGGCGGAGCTTCCCAACGCCGCCCCTGCAGAATTTCAGCAATGACCGAGACATCCCCTCTGCTGACGGGCCCATGTAGGCGCGGGCCATCTGAAAACGGGATGGTAGCGTCCGCGACATTATATTGGCGAATCGAAGGTAGCTTGGATTAAAAGTTGGAAATACGCAAAACCCCAGCTTCAATTCGCTGAATAATCACAATAGGCTAAAAAATGAGCGAGGCGCCACATCTTACGTTTGATCTCGACAAACCCGGCATGAGCAAAGGGCATCTCGTTGTCCCGGCAGGTGCCGACTGCGGAGAGCTCTCGCTCCCGGTCTTCAGTATCAATAAGGGCGTTGGACCGCGTCTTCTTGTCACCGGCGGATGCCATGGCAATGAACTGGAAGGGCCTCTTGTCGCGCGACGGCTTATCGAGTGGCTGCCCGAAGCGCAAACCTGTGGACAGGTCATCATCGTCCCCGTACTAAATCTGCCGGCGGTGCAGGCATTTAGCCGCAATACGCCGATTGACGGATTGAACCTCAACCGAGTGTTTCCGGGCAATGCCAATGGTTCGGTAACGGAACGAATCGCGGATGCCGTTTCGCGCGTTTTGCTGCCGATGGCCGATACCGTGTTTGATCTGCACAGCTTCGGACCGGCGTGGGAATATCCACCATCGACCACGACGCATCCCATCGCAGATCCCGATCTCATGGTCAGGACGGTGAGAATGGCGGAGGCGTTCAAATTGCCGTTGACTTTAGTGTGGGATCACCCAAGTACGGCTGGAATGTTCGATACCCTTGTCCAAAACCAGGGGAAGGTATTTGTTTGCGCTGAATTCGGAGGGGGCAATGTCAGCTCTGAATCTCTCGCAATCTACGAAGCTGGAGTTCGTAACGCATTCGTTTCGCTCGGACTTATCGAGGGAAGAATCGAGTATCCGACCTTCCGTCAACGGAAGCTCAGTCAGACACTTCAAACACAGTGCCCCTCCGATGAAATGAGATCGCTTGGACCGGGCATCTTCGAACCTTGCTGCTCGATGATGGATGAAGTGAAGCAGGGAGATCTCATCGGCATTCTGCATCCGGTGGATTCTCCGACAGCCGTTTCCGCTGATATTCGGTCTCCCAGTACTTCCATCGTCTGCGGCATTCGATCCGGCGGCTACGTCGTGGCTGAAGAATGGCTAGCGCTCCTTGCGCGACCGCTCAGATCTTGAGAGTCAGTGACCTGCCTGGATGTTTGAGCGGGCGGCTAGATGTTTGATCCCAGATTTTGATGGGGCATCCTTGTCCTCCGAATCAAGGGATGCGCTATGGGCCAGGTTCTTCATGGGACCGCACGACGACAGAGGCGGTCCGTCGAGCGATACAGCATAGTCAAGAGAGCCTGAGGGCGCTGGCGAAGCGCTACGGGATCAACCAAAAGACTGTTGCCAAATGGCGGGAACGGACCTCGGTGGCAGATTTGCCGACCGGTCCGAGAGAGCCTAGATCGACAGTGCTCTTGCCCGAGGAGGAGGCCGTCATAGTCGCCTTCCGGCGCTACACTCTGTTGCCACTCGATGACTGCCTCTATGCCTTACAACCGACGATCCCACACCTGACGCGCTCATCACTGCATCGCTGCCTGCAGCGCCACGGCATCAGCCGCCTGCCGGACGTAGAAGGCGACAAGCCGGCGAAGAAGAAGTTCAAGAGCTATCCGATCGGCTACTTCCACATCGACGTCGCCGAGGTGCGCACAGAACAGGGCAAGCTGCACATGTTCGTCGCTATCGACCGCACCTCGAAATTCGCCTTCGTCGAACTGCATGAGAAGGCCACCACCGCCATATCGAGAGACTTCCTACTGCGCCTGATCGCGGCCGTGCCCTACAAGATCCACACTGTCCTCACCGACAACGGTATCCAGTTCACGACGCCCGGCGCCGGCGGTTCGGCCGTGCCATTGATCAAGGAGGCCATCGCAAACGGCGAACGCTTCTGGGCCCATGCCTTCGAATACGCTTGCGCCACGAACGACATCGAGCACCGAACGACCAAGGCAAGGCATCCGTGGACCAACGGCCAGGTCGAGAGGATGAACCGGACTATCAAGGATGCAACCGTCAGGCGTTTCTATTACGAGAGCCACGACCAACTCCGCCAGCACCTTGCCGACTTCATCTCGGCCTACAACTTCGGTCGCAGGCTCAAGACCCTCAAAGGCCTTACGCCCTACGAGTTCATCTGCAAGGCGCGGGCGTCACAACCGGAACGCTTCAAACTCGATCCGCTCCAGCAAATGCCGGGACTAAACAAGCCGCACAACGACCGACCATGCGGTTCGTAACGGCAAAGAGCGAAGAGCAGCAGGCGGCGGCCATGGTGTTCCGCATTCGCGATCTTGTGGTTCGCCAGCGTACGCAGACGATCAACGCGATGCGGGGCCATCTTGCCGAATTCGGGCTGGTGGCCGCGCAGGGGCTTTTCTACGTGGCCAAGCTCGTCGCGGCGATTGAGGATAAGGATTCCGCCATCCCCGAAGCCGTCCGGCCGGTTCTATGCCTGCTCGTTGAGCAGCTCCGCACGCTGGATGAGAGAGCGGCCATTCTCAACCGCGAGATCGCCCGGCGCGCCAAGGAAGATGCGGAAGCCCGGCGATTGATGACCATTCCCGGTATAGGGCCAATTGCCGCAACTGCCGTTGCCGCGTTGGCTCCTTCGGCCCGGACGTTCCGGAGAGGCCGGGACTTCGCGGCATGGCTCGGCCTCACGCCGCTGCAACGTTCCTCGGGCGGCAAGCAAAAGCTCGGCGAGACGTCCCGAATGGGCGAGCGGACTTTGCGCCGGCTGCTGATCGTCGGGGCCAGCGCGACCGTGCGCTGGGCGATGCGCAAAGGCGCGGCAGCAGATCCTTGGCTCTCTGGGATGCTGAGCCGCAAGCCGCCCATGCTGGTGATCGTCGCCCTGGCCAACAGGACGGCACGCGTCGTGTGGGCGTTGATGGCCAAGGGCGGGACCTACAGGGCACCGGCTCTGGCAGGGTAGTCCGCTCCCCGGGCGGTCCGCCAAAGTGTGAGAAGGTCGAACGGAGATAATGGCGCTACGGTCAATGAGACGGGATCGGGAAAACCAGATCATGGATACGCGCCTCGAGCGCGCCAGATTGTTTTGGACCCGCTCCGCGAACTCCCATACGGGCCCGCGGCATATGACAGCCGCAACAGAGGCCGGACACATGTCAGCACCCGACCACGCTCCGCGCTCTTCGAAAAGATTCTTCTTGCACCAACGGGGGCGTCCACACATGATGACGATGTCACCGGGCTTGAGGGTTGGGGCGAGAACCTTGTCGACATAGAGCTGGAAACGCTCGCCGTTGATCGGTCCGTCGATCAGCCATGGTGCATCGACACGGTCGTGGCGCAGTGCCGCCAAGAAGGTCATGGTCTTCCAATGACCGTGCGGCACCTTGGCCTTGATCCTCTCGCAGCGCGGCGCCCATCCTCTGAGCGGCGCCATATTGGTCTTGGTCCAGGTCTCGTCGATGAACACCAGGCGGGAAGGATCGATGCGGTCCTGATGCTTTGCCCACTGGACCCGCCGGCGCGCCACATCGGGGCGATCCTGCTCACTGGCGATCAGCGTCTTTTTTTGTGACTGAGCTTCTCGGCGTGAACGAACTCCCATACCGAGCGGTAATCGACCTTCAGGCCGTGATCGCCAAGCTCGGCCACAAGACCGCGCAGCGTGAACTCCGCCGCCCGGCAGCGTACCAACAGCCACTCCCGATGCTCTCCGGCAATCTTCTTCGGTCTGTGCCCACCCATCTTGCCGGGTGTCAGCTTGTTCGTCTCGCGCAAGCGGCGCACCCATCGGATGACCGTGCTGATTCCAACCCCGTAGCGCTCTGCGGCCTGACGTCGCGACAGGCCCTCCTGCTCAACCGACGCTACCACCCGCGTGCGAAGATCCATCGAGTAAGGCTTGCCCATCCATGCCGGCCTCCTGACCCAGCCAGCAGGTTGAATCAGATTTGCTCGCCTTCGGGAATCCCCTTTCGATTCAGACTCAATTCATCCCGCTCTAGTGCCGCCTGGCAGGTTGGCGCCGCTCCCCATGTCGATTTTACTGCGCTACGCGGCTTGGCGGCGCTGCTGCAGGATTTAACACCCGCTTCGGGCACCCCATCGCAAATGCGAGATTCGAGCGCAGCATTGGACTCTCACGACGCGCTCCAGATGGTGCGGCCTGATCTTCTCAGACATCATGACACGCCTCCTGTCGCTCCGTAGTAAGCGCGTAGCTGATGCCGTCTAGCGCTGGTAGTTCCAAGGCATGAGCGCCTCGACGTCGCTGTTTGGCCAGCCATTGGCGATGCGCTCGAGGGTCTGGGTGAGCCAGGCGTGCGGATCGACCTGGTTCATCTTGGCGGTGGCCAGCAGCGTGGCGATGGTGGCCCATGTCCGCCCGCTGCTAGCTGAAGCGCGGATCGAGCACCGGCACGTAACGTGAGAACGTGTCGACGACCGTCAGCACACGGATCTTCTTGCCGGGGGCGAGCTGATCGTGGACGAAGTCCCTCGCCCAGACGTCGTTCGAGCCAATGGCCTCCTGGCGATCTTCCCGCAGCTTCGACTTTACGCGCCGCTTGGGCGTCTTGTTCCTCAGTTGGAGGCCCAAATTCCTGTAAATGCGATAGGTTCGCTTACATTGAAGGGACAAAGTCAGTTGCCCAAACTGCTCGCAGGTCCAGGCTCCAGGATGGGATTGAGGTCATCAATAATAAGCCGCAAGCTCCACTTAATCAACCTCTTAACCCAAATTGTGTCGGTAGCACACGATATGTCCGGTTTAGGTAGCACACGATCTGTCCAGTAGGTCTCGACCTTTTGCGGGGTCTGGATGCGCCGGTCGGAAGCCAATCAAGGTGTGCGAATGATCAAGTTTCGAGACGTTTTGAGCCGGTATGAGGCTCTGGAGTTCAACCAGATGGAGGCGGCGCAGTTGCTGGGTTTGAGCGAGCGGACCCTTCGGCGCTGGTGCTGCAGGTATGAAGAGGCTGGGGAGGCCGGCTTATTGGACCGCCGTCTCGGCAAGGCGTCGGGCAAGCGGGTTCCGCTGGACCGGGAGTTTGAGGTCGAGACGCTCTACCGGACGCGTTACGGCGGGTTCACGGCCAAGCATTTTCACGAACTTCTGGTGCGCGATCATCAATTCAACTGGAGTTACACCTGGACGAAGGCGTTCCTGCACTCGAAAGGCCTGTTGACCAAGGCATCCAGGCGTGGGGCGCACCGGCGCAAGCGGCCGCGCCGGCCCTTGCCAGGGATGATGCTGCATCAAGATGGCTCGCGCCACGTCTGGCTCGCTGGCCAACCGCGCTCGACCTCATCGTCACGATGGACGATGCGACGAACACGATCTATTCGGGCTTTCTGACCGAGGAAGAAGGGACGGCTTCGACGTTTCGGGCTTTGGAGGAGGTGTTTGGCGGCCATGGCCTGGCGTTGAGCCTCTATACCGATCGAGGCAGTCATTATTTCCATACGACGCAGGCTGGCGGAAAGATCGACCGGACAAACCTGACACAGTCGGTCGCGCGTTGGCTCACCTTGGCGTGGAGCATATCGCGGCTTATTCGCCGCAGGCACGGGGTCGTTCGGAGCGGGTTTTCCATACCTTGCAAGACCGGTTGACGAAAGAGTTGGCGTTGGCCGGGATCACCGCCATGGAGGAGGCCAACGCCTTTCTGCGCGACGTTTATATTCCGGCCCACAACAAGCGCTTCGCCGTCAAGCCCGAACAGGAAGGATCAGCCTTTGTCGCCATCCCCGGCGTCGATCTGGGTGAGATCCTGTGCATTCAGGAGGGCGCCTGGTCGGCAATGACAATTGCGTCTCATTCAATCGGCTGAAGCTGCAAATCCCCGAGAGCCCGTTGCGCCCGCATTTCGTCAAGGCGACAGTCAAGGTGCGCCGCTATCATGACGGCGCCTATGCCATCTTTCACGGGCCACGTTGTCTGGGTCGCTACGATCACAATGGAATAGAAGTGGACAGACAAAAAGCCGCTTGAATCCGCTCGGCGGTCGCGAGAACAAAAGCAGAAGCAGCGGACAACTCGTGTGCTACCTAAACCGGACAACTTAATTCGCTATCGACACCTCTTCACCCAAATTCGTTATAGCTCAAGCGCGGCATTGCGGTCGATCACACGACCGTCCGCCATTGGGTCGTCCGCTTTCTTGCCCCTGCCGGTGAAGCGCTTCAACCTGCGCGAGCGGAGTTTTGCTGGCAGCGTCAGCGTTCGCAACTCGTCACGCTTTGGTTCATCGAGCAGCGGGACCTGCCAGCCGCCAATCGCTTCTTCAGAAAGCCCTCGACTATCATAGGCCGGCTGGTCCGAGTCACCACCGATGGCAGCAGACCGACCGTGAGGCAGACGTTTCCTGTGACGCCACAAATCGCTTGCAGGATTGTTCCCGGGTTTTGGCTATCGATGATCCACCAGAGCCCGTACCTCATCAAGACGCTCGAGGAGGAGCATCGGGGTCGCTAGCGCCGCGTGCGGCACATGCACGGCTACAGATCATTCCCCAGTCTCGCCGCCCGACCAGCAGCTAACCAATCCTCCGGCATCTTAGCACAGCTATTGCAACGAAACCTTCAACTAAATTTGCAGAATCTTTGCGACCGCAAATCGCTGAAAATGGTAAGTGCACTGCCAGGTCTGAGGATCGGCACGCCTAAAAAGCTGATGCTCGGACCGCCGCACAGCATCAGCTAAGAGGTTAACGAGTCAATGGCAAGAAGAGCTCTCATTCTGCTTGAAGGCGGAACTAATAGTCGCCTATACGTCCAAGCGGCCCAGCGTCTTGGTCTTCATCCAATTACCCTGTCCGCCGATCCCGCTCGTTACGACTATCTTGCGGTGGAAGGAGTTGAGGCAATCCGTGTCGATACAGACAATCTCGACGTGCTGATCCGCGAATGTTCCCAGCTGCGTGCGACCTATGACATTGCTGGCATTACTGGCTTTACAGGCGCCGACGAGTCGGTCCACGTGACAGCCGGCAAGCTCTGCCGGTATTTCGATCTACCAGGACCGAACCCCGCATCGATTGAACGATGCTGCGACAAATTCACTCAACGTCAGCTCCTCGCGGAGGCCGGCGTTGCAGTACCTGCTTATCGCTTGGCAGCGAATGCGACGGACGTAGAAAGCTCTGCTGCGGCGATCGGCCTGCCGGTGATTCTTAAGCCAGCCGTAGGCTGCGGCAGCCGCGGTGTCCGATTGTGCCGCAATGTCGATGAGTTAGCCGAACATACCGCCTATCTGTTGGGCGGGAAGCACATATGGCGGTCTTCGCCGAGGATACTGGTCGAAGAATTCGCACAAGGTCCCCATTATACCGCTCAGATAATGGGAAATGAAGTCATTGGAATTACCACCTCTGACTTCGGCCCCCCACCGCATTTTGTCTATCGTCAGTTCACCTTTCCGGCCGAGCTGATTGATGACGAGCATGAGCGTATCGCCGATGTTTCGCTGAAGTCTTTGCGAGCTCTCGGCCTTGGCTGGGGGCCAACGAACATTGAATTCCGGTGGACGAAGCTTGGCCCAGTGGTCATTGAAGTCAATCCGCGCCTTGCGGGCGCGCTCGATTCTCAACTGGTTCAGCTGGCTTACGGTGTCGATCTCGTCACCGAGC
This sequence comes from Mesorhizobium sp. ISC25, assembly GCF_042295465.1. Taxonomy (NCBI): domain Bacteria; kingdom Pseudomonadati; phylum Pseudomonadota; class Alphaproteobacteria; order Hyphomicrobiales; family Phyllobacteriaceae; genus Mesorhizobium; species Mesorhizobium sp. ISC25. The sequence continues at coordinate 5,032,563 of NZ_CP135441.1, forward strand.
ACATCAAGCTCTTCATCGGCGGCGAATCGAATTTGCGCTCAAGGCACTCGTACACTGCGGCCACGCGGATACTGGATACTGATCGCGATGGCATCCTCGATTGGATTGATGGCGTCAGTCGGGCGGCTGCCATATCAGGCGTCGTCGAGGTCAAACTGTATGTTGAACCGAAGACGCCGATCGTCAGGAAAGGCGATTACCGAGACGGTATCGGACATGTCATCGCCGTTTCCCCCAGCCTTGCTGAGACCGAGGTCGCACTTCAGCGGGCCGTCGAATTGATCAGTTGGTCAATCACACCATTTCCGAGCCGTGGCGATTAGAGACAATCTTCGGCCCTTACCTCCGCACGCCGGCGCAGGTGGCGCCAGGTAAGATGACCTTCACCCAACATTGGTGCAAATGCCGTCACGCTCCGTGTGATAGAGTTGCTCACCATTAATATTACCGTGTTGATCGATTCGTGTGGCGCGCCAATTCTGATGAGAAGCCGCGCTCGCAGCTTCATTGTCGCGCCGCAGATCGAGCGTCATCAGGATGCGCAGAATGGTTGTCTTACCCGAACTTGATGGGCCGATCAGCGCCAGTTCCTCGCCCGGCATCGCTGCCGTCGTTGACAATGGGATCGGGTCGACCATGGCGGACGCGACGGTCGCCGACACTGTGTAATGGCGCGATAGAGATGCATCCACTGGCCACGGACTTTATGTACGTCTCATCCGCATGCCACTTGCCGGTCACGGCGCGCTTGCGCCGATTGAAGTGCGTCAGCAGCAATGGCGAGAAGTGAACGACCCAGAGATGGAGATGGTCAATGCTTACGCCGCACTCGGCCATCATATCCTTCAGGTCGGGCAGGCTCAAGCCATAGGCCAGATACCTGGTCGAAATGGCGGCCCTTGATCATTTGAAACCCTCCGGCAGATAACCGGAAAGCCATGCCGTAATCCCCGTAACTGAAAAGTTTGCAACAGAACCGCCGGCACTGGCTCAAGAGCCGGATCGATGCCCAGAATGAGATCGGCCAGCTCTTCTACGCTGGCATTGTCGGCACAGGCGTCCAGGATCCGCCGGTAAATGGTGAAATGCTCCCTGTCGTAGCTCGTGAGGCTTTCCGACCAGGGGACTTCGTCCTTGATGTTGGCTTCATTTTCGGTCTTGCCAATTTGATGTGAGTAGATGGTGGCGGCCGGCCGGTTGCGGCCTGGCTGAGCTTCTTCACCGACGACCAAACTGTAAAGAAGGAACGATCCTTCCTAGAACGATAATTCCTTTTCAGCGCCTATCTCGCTGTGGATCTCAAAGAGGTCATGGCGATCAACATGCATCGCTTGCGCCATGAACAGGATCTGACGCAGGAAGAGTTGGCTGCACGCGCGGATCTTAGCATGCGCTATGTGGGCTCGATCGAGCGTGCCCGCGTCTCCGCAAGCGTCAGCGTGCTCGGACGACTTGCGGAGGCGTTCAGCATTGACCCCTGCGAGCTAATAAAACCATCGCGCAAGGTATAGCATTCGCGATCGCCCTCGGCGGAAGCGGAAAATCCAGCCAGCTTTTGACGGCGCTCGCACGCCTGACGACGCGCTCCTGTCGTGAACTGAGCCGGCTTTTCTTCGGCAAGCAGGCAGTCTCGGCCATATGGTTGCAGCGGCAGCCACAAAGAGCCCAACAGCACGACCCGTGGCGATTAAATGCTCTGATTGCTCTGATCCCTGAAAACTGAATCGTTCGAAAGCGGAGTTTTCCGCGGTAACATCCCCTGGCTGGGAGGAACGGAAGACGAATGAAGGCATCGAAGTTCTCAGATGCGCAGAAGGCGTTCATTCTGAAGCAGGGATCGGACGGAATCTCCGTCGCGGAGATCTGTCGTCGGGCGGGGATCAGCCAGGCGACGTACTTCAACTGGAAGAAGAAATACGACGGACTGCTGCCGACCGAGATGAAGCGGCTTGAGGACGAGAATGGCAAGCTCAGGAAGCTGGTGGCCGATCTCTCCTTGGACAAGGAGATGCTGCAGGACGTCATTCGCCGAAAACTATGAGGCCTGGTCGCAAACGTGAGCTGGTAGCGGAGACGTGTGATGAGTGGAACGTGTCGATCCGGCGGGCATGCCGGCTTCTGGAGTTCGGCACGTCGACCTATCACTACAACTCCCGCCGCCGTGATCAGGCCGGCATCGAAGCTCGGATCGGCGCGCTAAGCCGCGCGAGGAGCAGGAGTGATGTTCGACGCAAGGAAACGCCTTCCTAAGCGGTGTCCGCAGGCTTGCCTCCGCAGCAAGAGCGGCGGTTGTCGCCAAGGACCGGGCAACACAAGCCTCACTTCCTGCGATGGAGCCGACCGGGCGCGTTTCCCCGGAGACGGAGGTTGGCCATCTAAAAACGCGATGGTTCAGCCCCTGACTATGTATTGGCGAACAGGGCGGTAGCTGAGGCATAGTTGGGACTGCAATGGATCGAAAAGGCCTGGTGCTGACAGTAGAACGAATCGAGCCGAATATGCAGATTACAGACATCCTGATCGCGCCCGGGAACGGCGCTTTTTTCTATGATGACCAGACTGCCATTCGCGGTGGCGCGATCCAGGACGGGTTTAGGTATGCCGGCGAACCCGCTACTTCCGGATTCCGGTCCATTCGCGTTCCGGCATCTTCGCTCAGCATTGGGCTGGTTCTGTCCGACGACGTCATTGTTTGGGGCGACATGATGGGCGTCCAATACTCTGGTGCTGGTGGACGCGATCCTTTCTTCGATGTCGATCAGATTGCGGATTTGACCTTGCGTGCTGTAGCGCCTCGGCTTCTCGGTCTCGATGCGTTTTGTTTTCTAGACGCTTGCGCAAGGGCCTTTGAGCCCTTTCGCGGGATGCGGCTACCCTTGGCGCTCGAATATGGCGTTAGCCAAGCTCTTCTTGCCGCGGCCGCCCATCTCCGGCGCAAGACCATGGCCGAAGTCATATGTTCCGAGTTTGAATTGCCGCTGCCCACGCGCAGGGTTCCCATTTATTGTCAGAGCGGCGATGCTCGCGAAATCAACGTGGACAAAATGATCCTGAAGGGGGTGGATGTGCTTCCCCATGGCCTGATCAACTCACGGCAGAAATTCGGCGTCGGCGGCCAGACCTTCATGGAGTTCGTGACGTGGGTTGCAACGCGTACGCGGCAAATCGGCCGCCCGGGTTATCATCCGGTGCTGCATTTTGATGTGTATGGCTGGATCGGCCAGGAAATCGGCTTGGAGCTGCAAAGCATCGCCGACTTTATCTGCAGGGTTGCAGATACCGTCCCGGATTTCGTGCTCAACATTGAGTCTCCGGCGGACTTTGGTTCGACGCAAGCCCAAATTGACAACTACGCCCGGATTGTATCGATTTTGGACGACCGAGGTTCTAGTGCTCGTATTGTCGTGGACGAAAGGTGCAACACGCTTGAGGATATCCGCCTCTTTGCAGGAGCGAAGGCCGCGCATCTCATTCAAATCAAGACGCCCGATGTCGGCTCATTGGCTGACACGGCACGTGCCGTGCTCCTGTGCAAGGAGAACAAGATAGGCGCGTACGTTGGAGGAAGCTGTACCGAGACAGATCTCTCTGCCCAGGCTTCTGTCCACGTATCGGTGGCGACCCAGGCAGACATGATGCTTGCGAAGCCTGGAATGGGCGTCGACGAGGCATTCTCGATCGTGGGCAATGAACAGAACCGGTTGCTGGCGATGCTGAATCGTCGCCGGGCTTAAGACAAAATGTTGGATGAATAGAGCGGTGTTGCATGCAGAACTCTCTTGAGGGGATCACTGTCGTAGCTGTGGAGCAGGCCGTTGCTGCACCGTATGCATCGTCTCGCCTTGCCGATGCAGGCGCTCGCGTGATCAAGGTTGAGAGGCCTGAGGGAGACTTTGCCCGGAATTACGATAAGTTGGTGCGGGGGCAAAGCGCTTACTTCGTTTGGCTCAACCGGGGTAAGGAGTCAGTCTGCCTGGATTTGAGGTTGGAGGCGGACCGTGCCGTGCTGGACACGCTTGTTGCTGCTGCCGACGTCTTTATCCAGAATCTGAAGCCAGGCAGCATCGAAAAACTCGGCTTCGGATCTGCGGATCTGCGTCGCCGTTTTCCGCGGCTAATCACCTGCGACATTTCGGGATTTGGGGAGGGGGGGCCATTTTCTCACCTCAAGGCGTATGATCTCATTGTTCAGGCCGAAACAGGTCTGTGCGCAATCACGGGTACGCAGCAGGGGCCGGCACGGGTAGGGGTGTCGGTGTGCGACATCTCGGCAGGCATGACGGCACATAGCGCCATACTTCAGGCGCTGTATCATCGCGAGGTCACTGGCGAAGGGGCTAGCATTCAGGTGTCCCTGTTCGATGCCGTCGCCGATTGGATGAACGTGCCGGTCCTGCAACACGACTACAGCAGCTACCACACGGTACGCGCGGGCGTGAAACACCCCTCGCTGGCGCCTTATGGCGCCTATCGCTGCGCCGATGGCAAGGACGTCATCTTTTCCGTGCAGAATGACCGGGAATGGGTGAATTTCTGCGAGAAATTCCTGAAGCGGCCTGAGCTCACGCGTGCACTTGGTTTCGCCGACAACATGGAGCGCCTCGGCCACCGTCCTCAACTTGATGAGATAATTGAGCTGCGGTTTTCCGAGCTGTCCTGCCACGAAGCGATGCAGGAGCTTGAGGCGGCCGGTTTGGCATATGGGCGACTGAACGAAGTGGCGGACATTTCAAGGCATCCACATGTTCGCCGGGTGGAGATTGGCACCCCTGAAGGACCCGTAGAGGCGATAGCCCCGGCGGCGATCTTCAACTCTGATCGGCCCTCACTGCGACCAGTTCCGGCTCTTGGAGCCCATACGGAGGCTGTCCGCGCGGAAGTTCGAGCAGGTTTGCGCGCAACAGCCGCTTCAGAATGAGCGTGCCTGTTGTCGAAGGGCGCGATCGCGATCTACAGAGTACGTGCCAACTACTGGTCGCTCCCAGTGCCTCGGCACGCCCAGCAAGCACACCGACACCGCCGCGCTAAAATGGACCGCAGAGGCGACTTCATGAAGGACACCGTGCCGGCCCTTGAAAGCCCAAATTCTGTTCCCCGCTGGAGATCTCTGCTCTTCGTTCCCTCTCATGTTCCGCGCTTTGTGGAGGCGGCTCATGAGCGCGGGGCAGATGGCGTCATACTCGACCTCGAGGACTCCGTTCCCGAGGATCAAAAAGGTGAGTCACGGCGTCAGCTTTCTGCATCCGTGGCAAAGGTGGGCCGCAGGGGCGCTTATGTTTTAGTTCGCGTGAATCGCGGTTTGCGTGCCTTGGCGGACGATCTCGATGCAGCCGTGATTGCGGGTGTTGATGCACTTGTCCTTCCGAAGACGGATTCGGCAGCGTGGGTAACAGAGATCGCGAATGCGGTATCGGAACTTGAACGAGAAAGAAATCTTGCGGTGGGTCGAATCCGGTTCCTTGCCTTGATCGAGACCCCGGCAGCATTACAAAGTCTCTCAGCCATTGCGTCGGCCCATCCCAGGATGGTTGCAATGGCGCTGGGTCCTGAAGACTTCAGTGCCTCCGTTGGCGGTGCCCCGGAACTCGACCTTCTTTTGACACCGAACCTTTCTGTTCTGTTTGCCGCTCGCGCCGCAGGCTTGCTACCGCTTGGCTTCGTAGGAAGTATCGGCGAGTTCTCAGACAATGATAGACTTCGTGAAGCCGCGGCGCATGCGCGGCGGCTTGGCTTTTCCGGTGCTTTGGCGATTCATCCAAACCAGGTTGCCATATTCAATGAGGCTTTTTCGCCAAGCCCACAGGAACTCGAATGGGCCCTTCGTGTCCTCGCGGCGGAAAAAGATGCGACGGCGCAGGGCAGAGGCGCGTTCGCGTTAGACGGAAAGATGATCGATCCGCCCGTTATTCGAAGGGCTCGAGAAATTATCGCCACGGATCCGGGCGCCGAGTTGGCCGTTTGAGTCCTCAGCGGGTTGATCAACAAGACTGGGACGACGACAGCAAGCGTCAGCAACTCGGCACAATTATTGCTGTCGCGCCATCACATTTCAAGATAGATTACGTCAATTGCAGTCCGCCCTCGGAAGGGTACCCGTGGAAATCAGGCAGTTAAGATACTTCGTTGGCGTGGTCGAAGCAGGCAGTTTCACGAAGGCCGCTGGCTTTCTGAATGTCGCCCAGAGTGCGCTGAGTCTGCATGTGCGCCAATTGGAGGAAGGCTTCGGCACTCAGCTGCTGATACGCGACAGGACCGGCGTGAGCGTGACGGCGTCAGGAGCCAAACTCCTGGAGCGGGCGCGGGCGATTCTCAAAGAAATTCGACTTACCGAGGTGGAATTGACCAACACAGCCGCTTCCCCTGCCGGGGAGGTGACTATTGGCATTCCGTCTGGAGCTGCTCGCGTCCTGAGCGGTCCGCTGCTTGAGGCGGTGAGAAACGAACTGCCCAAGGTTTCCCTCAAGATGGTCGAGGGCATGACGGGACCGTTGGAGGAGTGGATGGCCGCTGGACGCTTCAATCTGGCGGTTCTGTACCGCACCGCAGACAGTGTGGGGCGAATGACGGTGCTAGCGCGCGAAGACCTCTGTCTGGTGGTTCCGTCCGGCGAGCCACCGTTTGAAGATGCGATATCTCTGGTCGACCTGCATGCATTCCCCCTGGCGGTTCCCATGCGCAACAACAATGTCAGGCGTTCGGTGGCTGATGTCGTCGCACAACACGGTTGCGCGCTGGACGTCAAGTTTGAAGTGGACTCCCTCTCAACGATCATCAACATGGTCGTAGAGGGAAAAGCGCATTCTATTCTCGCCCCGTCTGCGGTTCAGAAAGAAGCCTCCCAAGGGCTGGTCCGGACTGTCAAGATCGTCGATCCGGTGATTACCCGCTCCGTGGTGCTTGCTGTAAATCCCAAAGATGAGCGTTCTGCGGCCGTTTCTGCGGTCCGCAAGCTCATTCCGAAGGTCGCCAGAGCATTGATTGAAACCCGGGACTGGGCAGCGGTGGCGCCTGAGGCGACCTGACAACCTAACCTATAAAGCTGGGCATAATCTTTTGCGGCCATCAGGATCAGCCGGATCTGGATTCCAGATGGATTTCGGCAATATTCGATATTTGACCCGCCGCGACCATCGCGATGAAACTGGCTCAAGCGAGTTCAGCAGTTTCGATATTGAAACTGCGCTCGTATGGCAAGAATTCAGTCAAGTGGAGCCCGCGATGTCCGACGCCAAGAGTTACGAGCTCTTCATTAACGGCAAATGGCGAGCCGGTGGTAGCCGAGCCACTTTGCCGGTGATCAACCCGGCGACGGAGAAGGTATTTGCCTCAGTGGCCTCGGCTACGGTTTCAGACTTGGATGAAGCTCTTGCTTCGGCAGAACGCAGCCGCAAGGCATGGTCCTCACGACCCGCCAAGGAGCGTGGCGAGATCCTCGTCTCTGCCGCCAGCATTCTGGCAGAGAAAGCTGGCGCCGCAGCCAGGGACCTATCGTGCGAACAGGGAAAGACGATTGCCGAAGCGACAGGAGAATACGCGCGCGCAGTCGAAACGCTGGAATGGAATGGCCGGCATGCCGATGAGTTGTCGGCCCCGATTCCATTGGGCTCGAACAGGATGATAGCCCCGGAGCCGCTCGGTGTCGTCGCTGCATTTACGCCATGGAACTATCCGGCCGTTCTTATCGCCCGCAAGCTCGCCCCCGCGCTGGCGGCAGGCTGCCCGGTGATCCTCAAAGGGGCCGAGGAGACGCCAAGCGTGGCTGTCCATATCGTGGAATCTTTGCGTCAAGCAGGGATACCGGAAGGCGTGGTCAACCTGGTCTTCGGTGTTCCTGTGCATATATCGCGACATCTGCTCAGTTCGCCAGTTGTGAAAGTCTTGACGTTCACGGGGTCGACCGCTGTTGGAAAACAGCTGGCCACGCTCGCCGCGAAGAATTTGCAGCGCTGCATTTTTGAACTCGGGGGACATTCCCCGGTCATTGTGTGCGAAGATGCAGATCTGGCAAAGGCGATACCGGCTATTTCGGAATACAAATTCGAGTGCGCGGGCCAGAGTTGTAATGCGCCCAGCAGGATTTTTGTCGCCCGATCCCGCTATGAGGAATTCCTGTTCCGGATGACGGAGGCGGTCCGAAAAATCAGGATCGGTCCACCGGATGACCCTGCGACGCAAATGGGGCCAATGGCAAACGCGCGGCGAATAGAGGCCATGCAGCGCCTGACCAAGGATGCGGTAGAAGGCGGCGCCCGCATCGAGACCGGTGGCGTCCCCCTTGACCGACCGGGGTTTTACTGGCCGCCAACCATCCTGACGGGCGTACCGAAGGAAGCGAGAGTGCTTCATGAAGAGCCGTTCGGACCGATCCTCACTGTGGCTCCTTTCGATACGATCGAAGAGGCGATCGATGAAGCCAACGCCACGGAGTACGGTCTGGCCGCCTACTTGTTTACTGGCGCGGCCGATACGCAACAGAGGCTTGTGAGCGGTCTTTCTGCGGGCGCAGTTAGTGTGAATTACCTGAAAGGGGTTTCCGCTGATGCCCCTTATGGAGGAGTCAAGCAAAGCGGCTATGGATATGAAGGCGGCGAGCAGGGGGTGCGAAGCTTCCAGATTCTGAAAATGGTCAATGGCCTCGGTTCATTTGGATAAAATCCGGTGGGAAACAGATCACGGACCATCGCCGGTAGCGACATCACAAGGAGCGTCGCCGACGCCCTTCAGTACATCTCGTACTATCATCCTCCAGATTATATCCGGTCTCTTTCTCACGCATACACGCGAGAACAGAGCCCGTCGGCGAAGAATGCCATAGGTCAGATTCTGCTGAACTCCCGCATGGCGGCCTTTGGGCGGCGCCCGATTTGTCAGGACACCGGACTTGTGGTTGTCTTCGCAAAGGTCGGCATGGATGCCCGCATTAAGTCAACGGCCAGTTTCGCTGATCTTGTGAATGAGGGCGTACGTCAAGCCTATCTCGATCCGGACAATCCCCTTCGGGCATCGATCGTTGCGGATCCCCTCGCTAGACGGGTCAACACCCGCGACAACACGCCGGCAGTTGTCCATGTCGACTTGGTGCAAGGTAACCAGATTGAGATCACCATCGCCGCGAAAGGCGGCGGGTCGGAGAACAAGGCACGTTTTACCACCCTCAATCCCAGCGCCTCCGTTTCCGACTGGGTGGTCAATACCGTTTCGACTCTTGGCAGCGGGTGGTGTCCACCTGGACTGATCTCTGTCGGCATCGGTGGTAGCGCTGAAAAGGCGATGCTGCTGGCCAAGGAGGCCATGAACGAGCCCATCGATATGGCGGAACTGATCGCAAGGGGGGCGTCAAGCGCAGAGGAGGGGCTGCGGATTGAGCTTTATGAGCGGATCAACGCGCTTGGTATCGGCGCCCAAGGCCTTGGTGGTCTGACGACAGTCGTTGACATCAAGGTTGCGACCTATCCTACTCATGCAGCGTCCAAGCCTGTGGCGCTCATCCCGCAATGCGCCGCCAACCGGCACCTGAAGTTCACTTTGGACGGCTCTGGACCCATCAGCCTCCAGCCGCCCGATTTGCGCGAATGGCCCGACATCGGAACCGACGAATTGAACCCAGCCGGCGTCCGGCGGGTCAATTTAGATACGCTGACGAAGGAAGAGACGGCATCGTGGCGCTGCGGTGAAACGCTCCTGCTGTCTGGAAAGTTGCTGACGGGCCGTGACGCTGCCCACAAACGAATGGTCGAACTGATCGATGCCGGCAAGCCGCTTCCAGTCGATCTGCGGGGACGGGTGATCTACTACGTCGGCCCCGTCCGGGCAGTGAGGAATGAGGTCGTTGGACCCGCTGGTCCAACAACCTCCAGCCGCTTGGACGATTTTACGGACAAGGTGCTCGCCGAAACCGGCCTTTTCGCGATGGTGGGCAAAGCGGAGAGGGGACCGGCGGCCATAGCGTCGATTGTAAGACACAAAACGCCATACCTTGCTGCAGTGGGTGGCGCTGCTTACCTGATTTCAAAATCGATTAAGGCGGCGTGGATCGTTGCCTTTGAAGACCTGGGCATGGAAGCCATCTATGAATTCGAGGTGCAGGACATGCCTGTTATCATGGCCGTCGATGTTGAGGGAAACTCCATTCACAATTCCGGGCCTCTTGAGTGGCGTAAGCGTATGGCGGCCGACAGCATCGCACGCAACATCGGTGTTTGAGTCTTTCCGTTGGGCGATTTCGGCCAGACTCCCGCGCCAAATTGTCGGGCAAGCCGTAAGACGAGCGGCATTTGCGGTGCCATGCGCCTTGGCGGGCCGGACGAGCAAGGCCTTCAATTCACTCCAATAGCTGAATGTGCCAGTGAATACTGCATTGAATATGCCGTACACGCGATCGAGGCTCGAATGCCGTCGCGGCGTCTATCAAGTACGGCAGCGGAGTTCAGTAAATGGGTTATCTATTTATCAGGAGGTCTCCGCCGCGGCCGGCTATCCTCTCCAGCTGCATCATTGCCCCGTTAGGCGTCGCGGCGATAGCCAAACTACTTCTGCAGCTTTTCTCAGCTGATCGCTCTCCCTCAGCTGATTTTGGTACCCATTCTGGCACATCTCGGGCCTGGAACGGATGCCTTCCACTGCTACATTCGCTCGTTTCAATTGATGATAGAATTGATCGGCACACAACGCGATGTCGATCGCTGCTTGAGAGCAACAGGTTATGAAGTCGAAACCCGACCCCGTGCAACTCGACAGTTGGGACGTCCGGATTCTCTCCGAGATTCAGGCAGACGGTCGGATTTCAAAAAGTGAGCTTGCAAAACGAGTTCATCTTTCGGCGTCGGCCTGTTCGGAGCGGCTCCGAGCACTCAAGGCCGCAGGGATTATTGAGGGATTCTATGCGCGACTGAGTCCTGCCCTCATTGGCGGCATGATCTTTGTGATGGTAGAAGTCGTGCTGGATCGCCATCGTCTTGAGGACCAACGACACTTCGAAACTGCAATCCAAGAGATCCCGGAAATCCTGGACTGCTGGGCAATTGGGGGGCGCGTCGATTATCTGATGCGGGTCGCATCTCCTTCTATGGCCGCCTATCAGGATTTCATGGAGGGACTGCTGCAGGCAGGCTTGGGGATTGATCAATACTATAGCCTTGTCGTCACGAAACCAGTGAAGTCCAATTCACCGATACCTTTGTCCGCACTGAGGCAACGGTGAAACCGAAAGTTTAAGTTTCAACGGCGTTTGGCACGGATCCCGTAGATTCGTCGGCAAAAGGCGCCCATTCCGACGAAACTCAAGGGACATGTGCGGTATACTAATTGCTGGAAAAAAGTGGCCGAGCGCTATCCGCCGGTTGATGGCAAGGAAGGACGATGCGCTTGAGCAATCTGGAACCGATCATTCCAGGAGACGAATCGAAGCAGCCATCGGAAACGCACTTGCCCAGCACGGTTACGGCGAGAAGCCAAACCGGATCGTGCCTGGTTGAGGAGGCGTCCATATCTAAGATGCGAAGTGCCGAAAAATGCCTCTACCGCTACTTCAAGGGGGGAACTTTCGCCCTGGATTGGCGATCAGTGGCGATTGAGCTTAGTCGCGGTCAGCGCATCCGTGTAGGGGGCGAAATCTACAGCGAGGGTTTGGCAAGCCGACGGATAGCGGGAGTGCAAGCTGGCCCGCTTGGCCTTGGCGACCAACCCGGCCCTCAACGCCTGCGGACATTCGGAGATCGCTCCATCGCGTTTTTACGTCCTAAGTTCGTTGCTGATCGAGATTAGGAGATCGTCTGTCCTGTTTGACATTGCTGGTCTCCGCAGCCTTCTAAGCGAGGAGCATGGCTGTGCCGGGGTCGCGTAGGTGGGTGACAAGGCCGGTCACTCCTGCCAGCCGACGTGGTCTTTGAGAAGGTGGAGGTTGCGCTACCCGGCTGGAGAGCATGGTGCCAGTTTTCACAAGACAAGGGTCGCTTAATCGAATGGGCGTCAAGTTCATAAATTGCGAACAGATCATGGGGGGATTTGAATAGTGCTACTGACCGAGGCAGAGCTGAAAAGAGTTGCGAATGCCAGTCGAGGACATAGAGCCGCATCGATCGTTCTAAAGGAAGAGACGGCCGCAGCTACAGCCAGATCGTCATTCGACGTTTTTCTGTCACATTCTTTCAAGGACGCAGAGATCATTCTCGGTGTGAAGCGAATTTTCGAGGAGCTTGGGTTCACTGCTTACGTAGATTGGGTCGAAGATTCACAACTGGACCGCACAAAGGTCTCCTCGGCCACCGCCGAGTTGCTGCGGACCCGTATGAGGCAGTCAAAGACGCTAATCTATGTGCATTCAAACAATTCTCCAGGATCCAGATGGATGCCTTGGGAGCTTGGCTTTTTCGATGGGTTTCGGACCGCGGTAGCGGTTCTGCCCGTGGCAAAAAATTCTTCGGAAACATTCTCCGGGCAAGAATTTTTGGGCCTATACCCTTACATTGATGGGACAGGACCTGCATTCCTGTTTATGAACAGAGGGATCGCGCCTCGCTCAAGAATAGGCTCTGTAAGCTCGACTGCTAACCTCACGTTTGCCAAATCCTGGCTTAAAGAATTTACCGCCACAAAATAGACTGGTGTGCTTCAAAAATGAAATATCCTGGACTCTATAATAGCGCCGACGTGGCATCCAACGAGCAGCAGGCGACGTTTCTCCGCCTGATCCGGGCAGAGTACGTTCTTCTTTTTTTAGCGTCGGTGCTCTCTTTGGACTTGTCGTCATCAAAAGCCTATTTCGGTGTCTATGCTGCGGTATTTCTTTGCTCAATGGGAGTCCTCATTTTCCGGTCGGTCACAAAGCCCGAGCAGGTCTGGTATCAGGCTCGAGCTCTGGCAGAGTCGGTGAAGACATTGACTTGGCGCTTCGCGATGCGAGCACAGCCGTTCGATGACGCGCGCGCGGCTGACGCCAGAGCTGATTTTCGAAAGCTTATGGAAGATATCCTTGATAGCAATCGTCACCTTGGTAGCGCGTTGAGCGGCACCGATTCAGCATCGCCCCAAACAACGGACGAGATGATGTCGATAAGGGACTCCCCGCGAAAAGAACGAAAAGACCTATATCTGCAGAGACGAATCTGCGACCAACGGAAGTGGTACGAGAAGAAGGCGCGCTCGAACAAGAGGTCCGCGAAAGTCTGGATGGGCCTTGGTATTTTTGCATACGCTCTGGGATTCTCGTTCATCGTAGTACGCATCGCTGACCCCGCGATGCCAGGCTGGCCGACCGAGCCGCTAATTGTCATCGCCGCCTCCCTTATCGGGTGGACCCAGATCAAGAAATTTAACGAATTGGCATCGGCTTACACGTTGACAGCTCACGAGATCGGCTTGACTGCCGACCTTATTACGGACGCCAACTCGGATGAGGCATTCTCCGCCGCGGTGAACGAAGCCGAACTGGCTTTCTCACGGGAGCACACCCAGTGGGTTGCTCGTCAAAACAACTAAGAGACAACAATGGCATACAGCGATCCGACCTATGTAATATTTGACGGCGATGAAGACGCTTGGGCATACCGCTTTATGAAAGGGTGGAACGCCAGCGAGAATGTGAGTTTTGAATTCGCGAACGCTCACGATCTGGACAATATGACGAGCCGAGCACAGGACGAAGATTATGTTAAACGCAATCTTCGCAACAGAATGAATGGATCGAGCCAGGTACTTGTCCTGATCGGTGAGAAGACGAAAAACCTTTTTCGCTTCGTGCGCTGGGAAATGGAATTGGCTCTTGATCTAGGTCTGCCGATAATCGCAGCAAACCTTAACGGCTCGCGGCAACAAGATGTGAGCTGTCCGCCTATCATCAGGGACAAATGTGTTGTGCACGTGCCGTTCAAGATGAAGGCCATCAAGCACGCGCTAGCCAATTGGCCGAGCGAATTTCATCGGCTTTCAAACGCTCAGCGTGGCGATGGCGCCAGGAGCTATGGCGAAAGCACCTATCGCGATCTCGGCTTATAATCGCCCACCTAAAAGCACTTAGCCGCCCAAACATCCTCGCCATCCGCTGGCGGCGACTAGCCTTAGCAACGTCCGCCAGCGTGTTCCGAGCTTGCCGAGCGATGATAAGAAGAGACGTCCGATTTGCTGAGTTTGGCTGAAAGCTGCAGGTCATGTGCAACCTATTAGAGGAGCCCCGCTCGAAGCGTCGGATCGTCAGACAAGATCACGTCGCGCGAGGGCGCTGGTTTCGAGAGGAAAAGGAGCGGCTGTTCGACGTTTGAGGCTTGATCCAGCGTTTCGAGACTGCACGAGCGGCCAGCATTGATGGAGGCATGCTGCCGCCTCCTGCGAGCCGCAGCTCGGCTCGCCCTGCGCAGCAACCACGAATTTGCGATCGCAAGAAAGGCAACACGCCGACGATAGAACTTGGCGGCGCTGGTCGGCTGCGAATCAAGATGTCGATGGCAAGGAGCTCTCGCCGAGCGTCTTTGCCGGGCCGAACCTTCTGGCTATGCTCCTTCGAGAAGTCTGCCGAGCACCAGCCGCCGCACCGCCAAAGCGATCAATATGCGCGAGGGCACGACCTCAGCCTCTCAGCGCTGGCCAACCAGGTTGGAGCCTGTGCCGCGGCACGGAACCCGCTGCCTGCTGATCGAGGCGAATGTGCTTTGCCCCTGATCACCTGCATTACCACCCTTGGGAAAGGGCAAGACCGATCCGGACCGTCAGAATGTAAGGGATGACCGGCAGTTCGGCGGAACATGGCCGCCGGCGCTCTATCGTGCCTCGCGCGGCCGGCGGGAACAGCGTCCCGAGCGCTATTCATCCGTCAATATCGCCCGCTAATCGGGCACTATGCTGGGCGCATGCGCGTCGTAAGCTGTTCGTGTTTGCAGGACGCGCCCCCGACCCTCGGCCAAGGCGAAGGTGACGCCTTAGTTTTCACGGCAATTCGGGCCGATCCCGCGAATTCCACGGCGAATAACCTGCATTCCCGAGAAACTCAAGGGACGTTTCCGGTATGCTATTTGCTAAACAGGTGGCTGGCCGAGTGCCCTCCGCCAATTTATCGCGAGGAGAGGAAAATGCGCTTGAGCAATCTGGGAACCGAGCAACTCCGGGAGAAGGATAGAAGCTTCGTCTTCCATCCTTCTACGCATTTGGCCAAGCACAGCCGAGGCGAAACGCCAAATAGGATTATGGCCGGTGCGGAAGGCGTCTATATCTGGGACACCGAAGGCCGAAGGAGCCTCGACGGTTTCGGAGGACTCTACTGCGTCAACATGGGATATGGATGCACGGAGATCGCCGAGGCCATTGCCAGGCAAGCACACGAATTGCCGTTCGCGCACGTCTATGCCAGCCAAGGTACGGAGCCGGTCGCCCTGTTGGCAGAGGCCGTGGTCGAGTATTTCGGTCAGAACATGCGAAGGGTCTATTTCGGCCTCTCCGGTTCCGATGCCAACGAAACCAACATCAAGCTGGTCTGGTACTATAATAACATTCTTGGCCGGCCCGAAAAGAAAAAGATCATCTCGCGAAATCGCGGCTATCACGGGTCTGGATTGGTCACGGGTAGCCTAACTGGCCTTCCCTTCTTTCACAATTTCTTCGACCTGCCTCTGGATTTGGTGCGCCATACAACCACGCCGCACTATTACCGCCAGGCGCGTGTCGAGGAGAGCGAGGAAGCGTTCTCCCGGCGCTGTGCCGATGAGCTTGAAGCCTTGATCCTGGCCGAAGGACCGGAAACGGTTGCAGCTTTTATCGGAGAGCCGGTACTTGGGACAGGAGGTATTGTGCCGCCCCCCAAAGGGTACTGGACGTCCATTCAAGCGGTGCTCGACAAATACGATATCCTTCTAATCGCGGATGAAGTGGTCTGCGGCTTCGCGCGAACCGGCGAGAAGTTCGGTTCCCACCTGTATAACATGCGTCCGGATTTCGTGACCATCGCAAAGGGTTTGAGTTCCGCCTACCTCCCCATCTCCGGGTCAATCATTGGCGACCGTGTCTGGTCGGTTTTGGAACAAGGAACTGAGAAGCACGGCGCACTCGGCCACGGCTGGACATATTCGGGGCACACGCTTTGTGCCGCAGCCGCGCTCGCCAATATTCGACTGCTTAAAGAAAAAAATATTTTGGAGCATGTCCGCGATGTTGGACCGTATTGGCAAGACCGGATGAAGGCCGAGCTGGCGGGACATCCCATCGTTGGTGAAGTTCGCGGAGTGGGTATCCTGTCGGCCGTAGAGATGATGCGGGACCCAAAACAAAGGATCCCATTCGAACCCGACCTTCAGGTCGGGGTGCGCACTGCAGCTGCTCTGTTTGAGAATGGTGTCATCGGACGGGCCATGCCGCATGGCGACATCCTCGGTTATGCACCCCCCCTGATCATTACCCGAAAAGAGATCGACATCATTGTCGACGCGACGGTAAAGTCGGTCGATACCACCTATCGCGCGCTGAAGGCCGAGGGTGCCGTATGATTTTGCGATCGCGAAGGAGCGAGTCCGGAGGCAGGCATGTCCCTGCGCGCTACTGCGCCGAGCAGACCCAAAACTGTTGAATTCCAGATATCTGATCTTGAGCATGCTCCGGGCTATTTCAGTCACGATTTGTAACCGAATCAGTTCTGCCGCCGCTGTCCTGTTGCCCAACGACCAGGACCTCTGTGCGGCGCGCCCTGCGGGTGTACCTCCCCGCCGGCAGGGCGCCCTTTTTGACCCACGTAATCAGTATCATTATGGCCCGTGCGGAATCGAGGGTCTGGTAAAGGTCATCTGCACGTTCCGATGCACATTGAGCTTAGACGTGCCCTTTACATCATTGCAGCGGGCCACGGTCGCCGGTTCCAAAGTGCGGCAATGCCGAAGGTTATCTTCCTTCACATCACAAAGAGCAGAATAATAATTGCGGTGAATTTTATCACGTCAGGTATATAAAAGGACGATACTCACACGCCACCCCGTTCACAAGGAAAGGCATTTTAATATTGTTGAGACGATTCGCCTATCAAAGGAAAGAAAGCATCGCAACACTTCTTTGCGGATCACGGCGCCCCGGGTGTGGGATGAGCGGCTATCCGAATTGTTATGCTAATGCCGACCCAAATTCCTGCAAAAGCTGGGGTCAATGATGCCTTTTGGTCAGCGCAGGATGATTTCTCCTGGTTTGGTCGGTGCAGGGGCGGTCATGATTTAATGCATGGAGATTCTCTGATTGAGCTGTTGAGATCATGAGGCGTCTGCCAGACGCCCATCGGGTGAGCCCAGCATGATTGGGATGACCGACGAAGATCGAAAGTGTGGCAGCATTCTGGAGCCCGGTCAGCCCAGCGACGCCCGCGAATTCAATCGCGTTGTCGGGCCATACACGACGCAGCCGGAGGGCGTGCAGAAAGAGGAAGAATCGAGCGCGACGATGACGAGGGACATGCCACTTGTTTTCGAGACATTCCTTGAAAGACTGTCACAGAGTATCGATGAGGCAGATTTCCGGGATGCCATGGCTGAGGCGGCCGGACGACTTGACCTAATCTTCTTTGCCTACCTCTCCTTGCCAGTACGGCCTTCCGGCAAACCGAGGTTAATCTCGAACTATCCACCCCGCTGGACCAGACAGTATCTGGAAAATCAGTATGAGAAACTCGATCCTGTGGTCTTGCGTGCTCGAAATGGCGGCTGCCCGTTTCACTGGGGATCGAATTTGGGAGGCGATAAAATGTCGCCGGCTCAACAGCAGCTATTCGATGAGGCGGCTCAATTCAGCATCTGCTGCGGTTTGACGATCCCAATTGTCGATCTCCGCGGCCGCATCGCTGCGGTTACTTTTGCCGCCGATGAGCCTCGTCCAGTATTTCTTCGGGTCGCTGAGCGGTACGAACAAGCTCTTCAACTGATGGCGGCCTGCTTTCATCGTTGCGTTCGCCGCAAATTGCCGAGCGATCGAACAGTGGATGGGATTTCGCTGACATCCCGCGAATATGAGTGCCTGAGGTGGGCAGCGCGGGGTAATTCAGCCTGGGTGACCGGCCGCATCTTGGGTATCAAGCCACGCACGATCGCTTTTCATTTGGACAATGCCAAGAAGAAGCTAGGCGTGCGAACCCAAAATCAGGCTATAGCCCTTTTGGGGTCCGAAGGGTCCTCAATTCTCTGAGAAGCTTTTTGATCCCCTTGTGCTCGGGCCATTCGATCGCGCGCTTTGTATCGAGCGTTGACTGGATGCCGAGATCTTCTGTTCCGCCGGCTCGGGCGATGCAGCCGTATTCTTCCAGTCCGCGCCGGTGATCATAGTCTATGGGTGCTCGAGCGGGTGTTTCGTCGCTGACGAGCTAGTCGTGCGGTTATATAGTTTCCGAGGATGGCCCGCTTGCATACCTGCCTGCCGGTAATCTCTAACCCTTGACTTAGGGCGATGGCTATCGGTTATGCGGCTTGAAAGCGAAGAGGTGGACCCTTCGTCGAGCGCCGGTACGATATGGAGTGCTGCTCCGGGCTAATACCCATCCAGACAGAGCGGAACCTTCTATCACGTCAGACGCTCGGACAATTGCCAAAACCCGATTTCCTGGGAACTGAATTGTGCTCGCCACCGGGTCCATTTTGCCGGCGCGTCTGTGGTGCAGGCCCCGATCAGCCTGACCAATGGCACAGGAACTGCCTGCTTCTATGACCGAGCACTGCGAATTTGTCAGCTGGCGAACAATTCCTTGTAGCCGCTCGTCACCATCCAGTTCGCACGGTCGAGATGACTACGAAGCGCCTTCCTGGCGCGCTCCGGTTCAAGTGCCGGATCAATGCCGAGGATCAGTTGGGCCATTTCCTCTTCGGGCGCCTCATCGTCTGAGGCGTCCAGGAGCCTCATATAGATGGTAAAGTGCGCCCTGTCATAGGCGGTAAGACGGTCAGACCAAGGGACTTCGTCGAGCAGTGTTGAGCTTTGAGTCCTATCTGTTCCCGTTGATCGATTCATGTCTGCCGCGAACCTCGCATGTTGATCGCTGGATCCAAGGCAGAATATCCCAAAATGGGATAATCCGAAACGGGGATTAGTCGCTGAGCCGGTCTCTACCTGACCGGTTCACCTAAATGCCCAAATCTCTTCGATCTCCCCGCCACCAGCGGTTTCTGGCCCAGTTGATCTCACTGCGCAATGTCAAAGGGCTGACGCAGGCGCAGGTGGCTGAGAAGCTTGGTCGTCCGCAATCTTTCGTGGCGAAATATGAGGGTGGCGAGCGGCGTCTCGATATCATTGAGTTTCTCGACGTAACTGCGGCCCTCGGTGCTGATCCGTGTGAGATTCTGTTGAGCCTGCGCACGTAGTGGGCGCCCGCGCCCATCACCGCGCGTGCCGTGTGCCGGTGGGTCGAGCCCCGCTTTTCTTGGCTCTGGCGTCTCGACCATTCCGCTGCGCCTCCTAGCGCGTCGTTAGACTCTCGCAATTCGCTCTATTTGTGCCTTTCCCAGCAGGTGGCGCCGCATCCTTCTAGGCCCGCCGCGGCGTCCCGCAACCCTTAGCCAGCTGTGAGCTTTCAGTAGGTCGTCCATCCGGTCCTCCGGATGCGGTGCGGCTCAGACGGCGGACCCGTTCCTGTCATGATTCGCCGACGCACCCATTCCTGGGAAGCAGCCATTGGCGAGCGGAGGACAAAATGATGAGACAGCGAAGCGCTGGGCCATCCGCGCTGTGGTGATACGTCGATGCATGGTGTTACGCGACTTCGTTGCTTGAAGCGAAGCGACCGCACCGCCCATTTCGTCAACTGGCGAACAAATCCTTGTAGCCGCTCGTCACCACCCAGTTTGCACGGTCGAGATGACTGCGAAGAACGTTGCGTGCGCGCTCAGGTTCGCGTGCCGGATCAATGCCGAGGATCACTTTGGCCATTTCCTCTTCAGTGGCGTTGTCTGCCGAGGCGTCCAGGAGCCTCATATAGGTTGTAAAGTGGTCCTTGTCGTAGGCTGTAATGCGGTCCGACCAGGGGACCTCGTCGGCGAACGGCGTGTTCGATCTGGGCTGCAACATCGCTAATTCTATCTCCGGCCAATGGACCCGCGAAGCCCTGTGCCTGCTAAATGTGGATTACATATTATAGTTGATAAACTCAAGCCGCCTGATCCGCTGGCTTGCGTGCATGGATATGCGCAAGTTGGTCGGACGGAATGTGCAGAGGATCAGGCAAAGGAAGCGCCTGACGCAGGAGCAGCTTGCGGAGATTTCCGGGTTCAGTCAGCAGTACATCAGCGGCTTGGAGAAAGGCCGAAGAAATCCGACAATTATCACGATCTATGAACTGGCATTGGCCCTCGGCGTCAGCCACATGGATCTGGTTCGGCCCGACAAACAGGCCTGATGCCCCCGCCCTCCAAGTAGCTGGCGGACTGATGGCGCGCGCCGGGTGCTTGTGAGCCCACGCTTTTCTTAGGTCCCCCGGCAGCCCCTGCCATTTAGCTCGCCCTCGCGCGGGCGCACCCTATTGGACAGTCGGCCGCTGCGTTTTTGTCAGCTTTTCCTGGGACGTGGGGTGGTCGGCATTCCCTTTTAGGCCCGCCGCGGCCTGCCGCAACCTTCGCTCTCGCTTCAGGTCCTTCTCTTGGTTACGGTCCTTCGGATGCGGTCTGCCTCTTTCAGCGGGCCTAATCGCTTTCTGTCGCCCGCCCCCACGGGGACAGGCACGCGAGACTAGTATGGAGCGTTGCGGTTAGCGCGCGAACAGCAAAGGAACCGAAAAAACAGGCAACTGTCGCAGCATGGCTGAACCAGCCATCGTGTCGGCATCTAGGAGCCGCGTGTTCGCCTTGCGCTGACACGAAGCTCAGACATGACGTCCAGGAGACGATGCTGGCAAATAGTCTGGCTGAAGCATTCCACCCACAATACCAAAGCCCGTCCCGATTCAAAGCGCTTCTGAGCACTCCATCTCAGGCGCGGGGCCAGCTGGCCAGTTCACCTTCTTGGTCCGCCGGAAGAGAGCCCCGCCCTCTCGACAATCGGCTTCATGAGGTCTCGCCCTGCAGTGTCGACCGTAAAAAAGGGCGCGCGAGGCGCCCTTCATTTAAACCGGCAGTCGGGAAGCAGACTTCACTCTGATATTCAAAAGCGGTAGGTGACACCTGCGCCTATCAGCCAGGGATCGAGCTCCGCCTTCCCCGTCAGCTTCGCGCCGGCCACCGTGACGTCGAAGTCCGGCTTCAGGAAAAGCTTCTTCACGTCGAAGTTGAGGCCCCAGTGCTGGTCCACCATGTAGTCGAATCCGACCTGCAGCGCCGTGCCGAACGTGTTCTTCACCTTGAGAGCATCAGCGCTGCCAGTGTCCTGGTTGTAGAAGATCGTGTAGTTCACGCCGGCGCCGACATAAGGCTTGAACGCGCCGAGATCGGTAAAATGGTACTGCAACGTGAGCGTCGGCGGCAGCAGCCAAACTTTGCCGATGTTGCCCAACCCTCCGATCGTCCCTTGGCCCGCGATGTTGGCATAAGTGGTACCGAGTATGAGTTCGGCGGCGATGTTGTCGGTGAAGAAATACGAGATATCGAGTTCCGGCGTCACCGTGTCCGAATACGAAAGACCGGAGCCGGGAAGCGTATCAACGTAGCCCAGATCTTTCGTAACGACGCCCAACGCCCGCAGGCGGACCTGCCAAGGGATTGGCGCTTCGGTGACCGAGGCTCCCGTCTCCGCCAGGACGGTCTCTGCTTGCGCAGGCTCCGCGGCGACGGCCTGCTGTCCCACCATGATCAGGGCCACCGCCGCTGCTGTTGCCCGCGCTACGCCCATTCGCGTTCTCGCCATGAGATTCACTCCTTGATGTTCAGAAAGGATGCACTGCACTATTTCGTCTCCTGCTCGAATGAATTGTTGATGGACCTCAAATGCCCCTCTTGCGTTGCAACGCGTTCCGCCGTCTCCGGAAGGTGATCGTTGAAGCCGATTGCGCTGCGGAGAAAATTGGTGCCTAGACTGATGAATGCGGCTTGCTCCCGATTGTCCTCGCCGCAGCCGTGCCCGCCTGCGCTGGCCTCGTAGAAGTAAGCGGGATAGCCAAGAGCCTGCAGTTTTGCGGCCATCTTGCGCGCATGGCCCGGATGGACGCGGTCGTCGCGTTTCGTGGTGGCGATCAGGATAGGCGGATAGGGCTGTCCCGGCGCTGCGGCGTGATAGGCGGAGATTTCCTTCAGGAAAGCCCAATCGTGAACCTTGTCCGGATCGCCATATTCGTCGATCCAGCTCGCGCCCGCCAAGAGCTTGGTGTAGCGACGCATGTCGATAAGCGGTGCTGTGCAGAACAGAGCCCCGAAATGCTCAGGATAGCGGGTCAGCATGTTTGCGATCAGCAGGCCGCCATTTGAGCCACCCTCGGCGGCAATCCGCCTCGGCAGGGTGATGCCCCTTCGCACGAGGTCGGCGGCAACGGCGGCGAAATCGTCATGGGCGAGACGCTTGCCCTCCCTGCGCCCGGCTTCGTGCCAGCGGGTGCCGAACTCGCCGCCGCCGCGGATGTTCGCCTCGACACACGTGCCGCCGCGCTCGAGCCACAGCTTGCCCAGCGGGGAGTTGTAGTAGGGCAGGAGTGATACGCCGAACCCGCCATAAGCGGAAAGGTGAATCGGAGCATCTCCGTTCCCGTTCGCCGGACCAACCTGCGTATAGGGGATCAGCTCATGATCGATAGAGACTGCCTCGTGGCGCGTGACCACCAGTCCGGATGCATCGAAATTCTCCGGGCTGCGCTTCAGGATTGCTGAAGCGCTGAGAGACGGCGCGGCATTCAGATCGAACAGCAAGAGCTGCGGCGGCGTGATCGGATCCTGAGCACAGATCAGGACCTCTCCATTGGTCTCGTGAACTGCCGCATCGAATGACCAGACGTCGACAGTACCTTCGTCGGGCAGGGTGTGGAGGACTCGGCGCGTCCATTCCTGGCGGCCGGGAGTGAACATCTCGAAACGCGATACGAGATTGACGAGGTAAGAGATAATGAGCTTCCCGTCATTCCAGAAGAATGACTGCAGGGAGCGCCTTTCCCCTGGTTGAAACAGGGTCTCAAAACGGCGTCCGCCGGCGAGGAAAGAGGAAAGCGAGATGACGATCAGCGCGTCGGCGGGATGGGTGGTGCCTCCCACCGTCCAGGGCTTGCGCGGCCTTACCGCCAGCCAGTCGCCGAAGACCCGCCACGACGCGTCGCGAGGAAGATCGATCTGCCTCCTCGGCCCGCTCCTATCGCCGATCCAGCTGATCTTCTCGAAGAAGGCCGGCTGCTCAATGAACCAAAGGCGCTCGCTGCGGGCGGTGCGGTCCGAATGACCAGACACTTGGAAGCTTTCGAACCCGGCCTCGAAGATTGCCGGCGTGGTGAGGGGATCCGCGTCACGCTTCCACAGTCGAACGGTGCGCGCATAGCCGGAGCGGGTGGCCATGCCATTACCAAGCGCACTGGAAAGCAGAAGCGTGTCAGGGTCCAGCCAATTAACGTAGCCTTTGGCCTCGGGGAGGTTGAAGCCGTCGGCGACAAAGCTCAGAGAGATCAGGTCGAATTCGCGATGCACGACCGCGTCGCTGCCGCCGCGCGACAGGCGCAGAACGGCTCTTTCCCGTCTCTCCGGCTCGATGGACGCGCCGTCCCAGATCCAGTCCTCTCCGTCGCTAGCCGCGAGAGCATCCAGATCGAGCAGTAGCTCCCATTGGGGATCCGCCTTCATGTAGGCGGCAAGGGTGGTCCGGCGCCACAGTCCGCGTGGATTACCGTCATCTCGCCAGTAATTGTAGAGGTACTGACTACGGCGCGCGATCAGGGGAAGATTGTCGCGATTGTCGAAAATGGCTGTCAGAGCCGCGCGGTCGCGCTCGAATTGCGCTCCACCGAAGTGCTTCAGGGTCTTTGCCGATTGGCCGGCGGCCCAGGCAAGTGCCCGCTCGCCCTCTACATCTTCAAGCCAGACATAGGGATCGTCGTCGGGAGCATCCAGCGTTGGACGGACATCAAATGCGTTCATGTCCGGACAGCCTTCAGAAAGAAGGGATAGAGGCTTCCGTCGGCTCGGGAACGCTCAGTGCTGGTAGCGGCGCCCACATGTTCGAAAAGCGTGATCATTGATGAGTTCTTCCAGTCGGTGCGGCATCGCAGTGCTTTTGCGCATAGGGACCGCAACCGTCGTGCCAACTGGGAAAATCGTTTCGGAACAACGCGATCGCTCTGGAAGCGTTGTGTCACATGTCCGACATCGTCGAGAATCCGACAACGAGTGCTCCTCCTAATCACCGGATCAACCTCCGGCGCCAGGCGGTGACACCGTGCAGAACTCGAGCAGTGAAGCTCATTGGTGAACCTGGTTGACGCCCAACATCTTCGCTCTGGAGCGCTTCACGCACACGGATTCATGGCAGACACCATGATGCGATCGATGCGGTTAGAGACCAAGCTGGCTGCGCCTGTGAGTTTCATCCGCCAGCTGGAAGCAGCTGAGTTCTGAGGAGAAGGGTGGGGCACCCCTTGGGCGACCTGATGGTTGCCCAAGCCCTGCCGCAATCTTGGCCTGCACCGTCCCCTGGATTGCTGTCGATCAAGCCAGGAAGCTGCATTCGGGCGAACGCATGGGGCTGGTCCCCATGGCAACTTGGGCTGATGTGGGGCCGTCCGATATGCGATACGAGGGTCTAGGATAGGGGAGCTCGGGCTCGGTAGTATCTCAGCGAGACGGCTAATGGTCGACGAAGTCTTTCTGACGCCACGCATTGGTATGCCGCAGCAACAGGGGCAGTGCGGGCGCAAGTCTGGTTGTGAAATCGGCTGCTACAGGGGCATGCCGCGCTTCATCTCCATACCGTCAGCGAAGAAAGCGCGGCGCGAGCATCACCAAAGAGAAGCGGCGCGCCTTTCGTTTTGCGGTCCACTGACCAGTCGGCTTCACCTGTACAACTACGGGCTGGCATAGCGTGAAACTTGGCCCCCAATGGCGGAAATTTCCCCCAGGAGACCTAGATGACTAAGCTTATTGCACCCGGGCTACGACAACCTGCCCACCACCAGCGTCGAAGCCACCGCCACGCCACCAAGTCTTCAGGGAACGTCCTGAACGGAACCCAGCCGGGTACTCCTATCAAAGCGACTCCCTTCGCATGCTCAGGCCGCGCTTGCCGCCAATCCTTGGGGTAGGCGTCGCGCGTGTTCTCCGAGGTGGCGTTGTAGCCCCTCGCGGTCTCGACCAGTTCCTGGACATGCGCCGGGACTCTTTGAGCCGGGTCTCCATCTCCTTGTAGAGCTTGTCAAGCTCGCCATCGACTGGCTTCAGGTCGTCGATTGAACATTGCGTCATCATAGGCTTTGTGCCTTGTTGTAGCAGGCATCGTCCGTTCGCGCGGCGGACACAGACATCACCGTCGCTGAGCCGAGAACGACGGTAAAAGAAAATGCACTCACTGACTTCATAACCAATCTCTTTTGCGGGTGATTTAGAAACGGACGCCGAGCTTGGCGCTGAACCCGTGTGTCTGGGCATCCGAGGCGATCTGTCCCTGATAGGCGATGCCGAACGTCGCGTTCTCGGTGATGTTTACGTCCAGCCCAGCTTCGAGCAGAGCTGCGTTCTTTGCGATCGGCACGCCCTTGATGGCGAAGGAGGAACCGCCAGCAAAGGCAAGAGCGGTATCCGGCCTGACGTCGCCGAAGGCGTGGCGCCAGCCAAGACCGCCGCGCGCGGTAGCAGTCACGGTGCCGAGGGTCAGTACCGTCGACGCACGCAGACCTAGCGTGGTAAACGCCGTGTCGCTCGAGCGATCCCGCTCGACAAGGCGGCTGCGCCGCCATTCTCGGTGAAGCCATCGGCGTCAAAATTCACATAAGCGAGATTAGCGTAGGGCTCGAAGGAAGCCGAAGCCGTATTGATACGGTAGCCGAGCTCGCCAAAGGCCTGGAACGTGCCGGCGTCGTAATCGGCCGAAAGGCTGTCGGCGAAGCCTGGAAAGACCACGGACCTGCCGGTCTCGATGCTGTGCCAGGTATAGGCAAGGCCGGAACGAAAACCGAGATTGCCGTTCTGCGTGCCGGCAAAAAGACCGAGATGGTAATTCTCGCTCGAGCCCGACGACGCGCGATTGTCCGCCTCCAAGGAGGTATGGCTGTAGCCGCTGATGAGGCCGAGCCGCCAGCTTTCGCCGACAGCCGCGTCACCGCCAGCCAGAAAGCCGCCTGTCGAGTGATCGAGACCGGCGGCATTGCCGTCGCTGTCGAGATGACCCCAGGCGCCGAAGCCACGGCCCCATACGGCGAAATTCTCACTCGTTGCCGGGGCCAGTTCCAGACCACCCAGCCCATAAGTCATCACCGGAACGCTGGAGGCACCGACGCCGTCGAACGCCGCACGGATCCGTTCGCTCGCGGCATCGCGTACAGAATGACTGTCCTCGATGAGGCCGCTATGAATGGAAGCATGAACCTCGCCTGATAGCATATCGAAAGCGTTGCGGGCTTCCGGCGCCGTCAGGAACAGGATGTTGTCCTGGATCGGATTACCGCTTCCAAGCGCCTGAGCCGCTGCGGCGACCGAGCGTTGATTGAAGGTGCTGGCTACATCGGCAAACGCCGTCGATGTGCGGCTGATATCGAGATAGACATTGTTGGCATCGTAGACGAGCTGGAAATCGACGAAGGGCGTCGCGTCTGTCGCCAGAGCCCCCGTCAGCCCGCCATAGGTGCCGCTTACGCCGCCTGCTGCGGAGAGCAGAGTATATCGGGCATCGACCGATAGCGTTCCCTGCCGCAGCAGCTCGATCTGCGCGCCGCTGTCGATCGCCGCTACTCCGCCAACATCGATGAGATCGGACGACCTTGCGAGGTCGACCTGATAGATCGATCCGGACTGCTGCGCGAAATCGCCCGTGACAGTCAGTGTGGTGACGATCCTGCTCGGATCGGTCGCACTGCCAGGAGCGACCGTGCCGCCCTCGGAAATGGTGACCGCACCGTAGGTGCCGCCGCCTGCGACGACACCGCCGCTGTTTGCGATAGCCGTGCCCCCGATCTGCCCGTCATTCCCGAGAAAGCCGGACGTGGTCGCATCATGGGAAAGCACACCTGTATCGGCAAGCAGCAATCCCGCGCCGGAACCGACCGTCGTCATGCCGGAAAAATTGTTCTTTCCGCTCAGCGTTTGCACGCCACCGGCAACGAATACCTTGCCGCCCATATTATTGTTATCAACGTCGAGGTCGTTGATGCTGCCGGCGAACGTGTCGTTCGAATCCGTTAGCACCAGGGTACGCTTGCCCAGCTCGACCGTTCCGCTGCCACTCAGGCTACGAATACGGGCATCGTTGTAGGCGTCGGAGATTCCCCAATAGTCGCTGCCATTTCCATGTTCGGAGATATCGAACGTGCCGTCTGCAACGACTTTCGCTGACCGTTGGATGTTGCCGAGCCCCGCAAGCGAGAGATAGGCATCCTGAGCAATATTCGTCTCGCCGGTGTAGGTGTTGACATTCGTCATCCGGACCACCGTCTTTGTATCAAGCGTCAGCGATCCGGAGCCGGAGACGACACCCGCTATGCCGAACCCGCCCTCATTCCCCATGCTCGTCGTTATCCTGCTCAGACCGGTCCCTTCGGGTGCGGATGAATCGGTAGAGAAGTTGCTGGCAGTGACGAAATGTGACGTATAAGCGGTATACTTCTTCTCCAGATCGAAAATGACCGATCTGTTTTTGAAGAAGTCAAGACCGGCAACAAAACTGGTCTGGTCATTGGGTTGTTCCGTCGTGCCGCTGGTGTAGGTGAAGTCGATATTGTCCAGCCTTACCGGATCGCCATCCGTTCCTGCGATTGTAACGCTCGGGATATTGCCCGATGCGCTTACGATCTCGCGTTGCTCATTTCTCCGAACATTTTTAAGTTTGACGCCCGCATCCTGAAATTGCTTCAGCATCGCATCACTGATCTCCAGACTGCCACCGCCCGGTGTGCCGGTGTCGAGCAATACCGCGGTCTTGTTGGGGTCGGTGATTGGTGGGGCTCCATCCTTAACCGTGTACTGCAGATTGTAGCTGCCTTCGTATTCGGTCGAGGCATTGGCGCCAGAGCCAGGAAAATTCTGATAAGAATCCTGATCTTTTTCCTCGGGTTCTCCCCATGGCATGGCATTAGTATATTGGGCCCGGAGGCTTGGATTGAGGTTGACAATCGTGCAGGGGGAACAGCCAGGCGTTTGGTCGCTCTCGGAATCCGGATTCACATTGGCGGAGACCACGTAGCCAGACCTGGTGACACTGCCCATCATGCCCCAGACACTTGTCTTGCCAAGAAAATCGCCGGCCCCGAATGTACCTGCGAAATCGCCGCCTTCGTCTGCCATCTTGCCAGCGGTCATTTTCGCCCGCTGCTCCTTATCGGCGTGATAAGGTTCTTGGAGATCCTGACCATACATATCTTTAAGTCCATCCGTCACGGATCCCGGCGTGCACTTAAGATTGTTGTCCTTGCAATACGCATGGGTATAGACAAAATCGAGAATGCGAGCAGCCCGGTATTTCTTATCGCTTACAGACGGCCCGTCGATTGTTATCTTTTGATCTGGATCGACATATGTAAATTTATCAATTTCCACGTTCTGAAGCTTATTACCATACGTTCCGTCCCCGTACGTATATACGTAAGGCGTGTCGGCAATCGGGCGGACCCCGGTCACCTCTGACCCGATCTGCGTGTTGAGCTGGTCCGAGCCCGTGTCGAATACGTATCGCTGCGCGTTGCCATTGTTGATCTTGGCCCAGATGCCCAGGCGGTCATGGCCTTCCCCGACATACTCCAGCGGGATCGAAATCGGGTCGTCGGCCAACGCTTCTCCAGTTGGAAATGCTACCAGACCCACCCCGAGAGACACAGCCGGCAGGAATACCGTCGTCATCGCGGTGGTTGCCGCCAGAAAGTTCTTTGTCCCGAAACAAGCCTGCATACCTGGTCCTCGAAAAAGTCTCGCAAACTGATTGATCATTGGAACGGCCTCCTGAATTGTTTAACGAGACCCTTTATGGCGGCCCTGGCTGACAACAGCCTGAAAGCTGCAAGCGGCATGCGAAAATGGGGCGATCCTGAATGACGACAGATGCTGTCAACACTGGAAGAGTGCTCGGCCTGAAAGCTGAGCACGCTTTATGCTCAGGCTGCTGACAAGGCCAAAGCAGCGTAAGTGCGGAGTGAAATCCAAGGTCCACATGGGTCGTCGCGCTTCCCGTGCGCCTGGGAAGGCGCCGGCCCGGCCAAGCTTTCCCAGATCGTCCGGATGGCGCACAAGATACCGGTTCAGGTCGATCGAGATGGAGGCCGAGGCGTATGCCAAGGCGGTCGACTGCCTGACGAAAGATCAGAATGCGTCGCTGGCGCTCTACGATTTCCGCCGGCAGCGAGCTCAGCTCCTGCCGGGCATCCGTGTTTACTGGCGACGAGACACAAGATGTGCCCAAATTGCCACCAGACCGTCACCTGCGATGAGTTTCGGCAACTGATTTTGTCCTTTCAATCGTCGCCACTTCCTGGCCGCGGCCAACATGGGCCACTCGAAGGCAGCAGACTGGCGGCTATATGGACGGGCTGTGAGCCCGCACCGGAGACATTGGCGAAATCTACGATCTCTATAGCAACGTCAAGGAGAAGCGCGAGGTGTTGCAGATGTGGTCAAATCACATCGAATGGCTGATCAAGCAGGCTGCGGATGACGCTCTGGCGGCGTAGCTGCTGGCATGGGCGGAAGATGCGGCGCAACAATCGTCAGAGCCTCATCGAATTGGAGATCATGCTTGACCAGCAAATGCGCGGCCAATGCTTCGATGGCCGACCAGTGATCGAGTACTAGCCGGGCCGTGCGATCTTCGATCCGCCCCCAATCGGGGCGGCGCGGCATCAGGAACCGCAACTCACCATAGATTCGCTTGGCATCCGCGTAGTCGCTGCTCCCCTCATTCCCATCGGACGCATTCATCGCCATATCGCGCGGGTCCAGATAGCCTTCGAATGCGGATTCTGCAAAAGGACCTGCCAGACACGCAACTATCTCCCGGATCGCTTCATCGCGTTGGAAATGTCGATCCATATCGTTCTCGAAAATCGGCTTTCGCTCCGAGGTGAATCCTTGCGCTGAATAGAAAACCGTGCCTTCGACAAAACCACCGCACTCTCCGTCACCGGCGTCGGGGTAAATACTAACACTTGAGAAAGCAGGGAGTTCACGGTCGTCGTCGAACATCTGACGGTGCAAAACGATGGCGGCCACCGCGGGCCCGGCTTCGTGATGCGCCACAAGCGGCAGATATTGGGAGGCTACATTCATGCGGTGCGGCTCTCAGGTCTAGTTTCCATCCAAGCCCTGATATCGGATTCAAGCCATGCGACTCGGCCGGGGGAGATGCGACGCCGCTTAGGGAACAGGCCTGCCTTCAGAGTCGCGCGGTCGCGCTCGAACTGCGTTCCACTGAAGTGCTTCAGGGTCTTTGCCGACTGGCCGGCGGCCCAGGCAAGTGCCCGCTCGCCTTCCACATCTTCAAGCCAAAGATAGAGATCGTCGTCGGGAGCATCCAGCGTTGGACGGACATCAAATGCGTTCATGTCCGGACAGCCTTCAGAAAGAAGGGATAGAGGCTTCCGTTTGATCGGGAACGCTTAGTGTTGGTAGCGGCGCCCACATGTTCGAAAAGCGTGATCATTGATGAGTTCTTCCAGTCGGTGCGGCATCGCAGTGCTTTTGCGCATAGGACCGCAATTGTCGTGCCAACTGGGAAAATCGTTTCGGAACAACGCGATCGCTCTGGCAGCGTTGTGTCAGATGTCCGACATCGTCAAGAATCCGACAACGAGTGCTCCTCCTAATCACCGGATCAACCTCCGGCGCCAGTCGGTGACACCGCATTCCTCTGTCTTTCCAGGAGACGGCGTGGACATCAATGCCGTTCCTCACCGAACCCGCCTCCTAGCCCTTCGCCCATACGTCACGGCCGCCCCCCGGTTTGGCTTCAACCTGAAGGATTACGGCGTCCTCTTCGCAGAGAAGATCGGGTTGTTCGTGGCGCGCGCAGCGGAGCCAAGGAGCTTTTCTGGGTTGCGGATACTGGCATGTCGATATTGCGACCGTGTGTCCTTCGACAAGCTTGGTGGCTTCTTCAACCAGAATCTCGCCGCGGAAATCGAATCGTTATCTGCGCCGCAAAGTGCGGCCGGTGAGCGGCGTGGCCCTGCGTTCCAGTTGGCCACGGTCCTCGCTGGGACGAGCAAGTAAATGGCTTGCGCAGCAACGGTGCGATCACACCTGGAGCACGGCGTCATCAGGAAAGCGCCATCCTTGTGCGCCCACGACACCCTGGTCGCCATCGGCCGCATCGCGGGGGGGGGGGGCACTGTGGGCGATAACCATTCATTGATCTGGGCGATTGAGGGTTCTGCCGGGGCGCTATTGCTGCTCGGTAGGGCTGCGGGCTGGCGAGTCTACCAAGGCGAGCAACGACAGGCGAGACGGCAGACATTACGTGACGGAACTTGATATTGCAGTGCAGCAAGCGTAGAGCACCGCGCGCTTATCGGAGTGTCGTCCATGGCCCTTACCAATGCTGGTAACGAGGCAGAACCTGTCGAACAATCGAGCCATTCTGAGGTCGAGCAGCACAGCACCAAGGCGCTGATGTTGGGCGCACTAGGTGTCGTTTATGGCGATATAGGCACCAGCCCGATCTATGCATTTCGCGAGGCGTTGCATGCATCAGCGGGTGGCAACGTCGCCAGCCGTGGCGACATCCTCGGCGTACTCTCGCTGATCATCTGGTCCCTGACGATCACCGTGACGATCAAATACATCATGTTCGTGCTCCGCGCCGACAATCGAGGCGAGGGCGGAGTGCTGTCGCTTATGGCGCTGGCGCGCAACAGTTTCCCGACCTGCTCTGCGGTGATCCTCGGCATCGGCATCGGCATCGGCATCGTCGGCGCGGCGCTTTTTTTTGGCGACGCCGTCATTACGCCGGCAATCTCGGTACTGTCGGCGGTCGAAGGTATGAATGTCGTCACGCCGACGTTCCAGCCCTATGTGGTGCCGCTGACACTGGCCATCCTGGCGATCGTGTTTGCGGTACAGCGGTTTGGCACCGGCGGCGTAGGATTGGTGTTCGGACCCGTTACCGCGCTGTGGTTCCTGGCCATCGGCCTTTCCGGGCTCAACCACATCATGGACGACCCGGAAATCCTGCTGGCAATCAGCCCGCATTACATCGTGTCGTTCCTGGTCAACTCGCCTGACGTCGCCTTCGTTACGGTTGGTGCAGTCTTCCTCGCCGTCACCGGAGCCGAGGCGCTCTACGCCGACCTCGGCCATTTCGGCCGCAAGCCGATCGTGCTCGCCTGGCTGGCGATCGTGTTCCCTTGTCTGTTGCTCAATTATGTCGGGCAAGGCGCCTTCGTGCTGGCAAATGGCGGCGTTGTCGGTCATCCGTTCTTCGAGATGAACCAGGGCTGGACGCTTATTCCGATGGTCGTGCTTGCCACGGCGGCGACCGTGATCGCCTGCCAGGCGGTGATCTCCGGCGCCTTTTCGCTGACCAGGCAAGCGGTACAGCTCAACATGCTGCCGCGTTTCGTCATCCAGCACACGTCGGAAAAACAGTCGGGCCAGATCTATCTGCCGCGCATCAACCTGATGCTGGCGCTGGTGGTGATGCTGCTGGTGGTCGGCTTCGGCGAATCCAGCCGGCTGGCCTCGGCCTACGGTATTTCGGTGACCGGCAATATGCTGGTGACGAACATACTGCTTTTTGTTGTGATGACGCGCATCTGGAAATGGCCGCTCGGCGTCGCGATAGCCTTAATGGCGGTGTTCGTCTTCATCGATACCGGCTTCTTTGCAGCTAACGTCGTCAAGGTATTCGAAGGCGGCTGGGCCTCGCTTGCCATTGCCGCAGTGATCGTGATGACCATGTGGACTTGGATAAGAGGCAGCAGGTATCTATTTGACAAGACGCGCAGGAACGAGATTCCGCTCGATTTCCTTGCGGGCAATCTGTTGAAGAAGAAACCGCAGCTGGTGTCCGGTACGGCCGTGTTCCTGACCAGCGATCCCGCCAGTGCGCCGACCGCATTGATGCACAGCCTGAAGCACTACAAGGCGCTGCACGAACAGAACGTCATCCTCTCTGTGGTGACGGCGCAGCAGCCCGTGGTGCCCGACAGCGAGCGGATCAAGATGGAAACGATCAATGAGCTGTTCATGCGGGTGACACTGACCTTCGGCTACATGGAACAGCCTAACATCCCGCGTGCGCTGGCGATCTGCCGCAAACAGGGTTGGAAGTTCGACATCATGACGACGTCCTTCTTCCTGTCGCGTCGCTCGCTCAAGGCGTCACCCAACTCCGGCATGCCGGTGTGGCAGGACAAGCTGTTCATCGGCTTGGCGCGCACGGCCGCCGACGCGACGGAGTATTTCCAGATCCCGACCGGACGTGTGGTCGAGATCGGAACGCAAGTGGCCGTTTAGGTATGCCCGGTTAAGCAGAATCAATCGGCATTTCGCGAGCCGGTGAATGCCTGACCGGACGGAGGCCACGATGCTTGCGCAAAACTGGGGTCCGGTTCCAGGTCCGAAGCTTCCGGCCCCGAAAGCCGTCCTTTACGCCTGCGATCATTTCCGTTCCGCATTGTCTTGCCGACCCACCAGTCGAGATGCGCTGAAACGACCTCGCCGGCCAGCAACTTATCATTTGAACGTAATCGATGTGCCGCAAGTCCGACCTTCATTCTTCAGTTCACAGGCTAGCGTTGCCAAAATCGGCGTGCCGCCTAACCGGCGCCGCACCGTGACTTGTCAGGATGCTATGCAGGCGCGAGGCAGAAGCTGGCTCGAGGCCGCCGGCCTGGTGCTGGTCCGGCAGCGGCCGGGCTCGGCCAAAGGCTTCATGTTCCTCTGGAGGATGAGACGGGGTGCGGCAAACGTCGTCGTCTGGGTCAAGATCTCTCGAGAAATTCCGGCGCGTGCTTCTTGCTTCGGCCATGCTCGGCGTCCGCGGACGCGTCCGGGGGAAGAGGAGGTGGTGCACCTCTTCACCCACGAGCTGACCGATCTGTCGGCCGGGCTGGCCAGCGTGGGAAACCGCAAGACGCCGTTTCCGTTGCCGCACGGCCGAGGGACGAGGCTCATCACGGCGGATCGGGCATCGATCCGCGCGGCATGCCGAAGGGCGCGACATCGTCGATGCAGTATGACCATATCGACCCTATCAAGTTCAAGACGCGTAACTTCCGGTAGCGCTTCCGGAGGCCACTTCAGCAGCATGTTGTGCACACTTTTGTCGGACCCTGTTAACTGCCGATTGGCAGCAGGTCACCCCGTGCCGGATCCCAAATGTCGTCGCTCTCAAGCGCAACGACTGCCCGCACCTTTTTAAGTCAGCGAGCACCTCCACCGCCGGACGCCGCCACGTTTCCTGAGCCGCGGCGTAACGGGTGTATTTGTGACTGTCCGGCTCAAACCACTTCAACGATTCCAAAGTAGCCATGGCGTCGCCCTTGCGGCTGCGCGTGATGCGAATGATCGTGATCCCATCCTCAGCGCTCGCGTCGAATGGAGACACGCTGCCAACGCTTCATCTGCTCTACCCCATCTTTGTTCCAAGGCGGTCGGATCATCTCAATGAGCCCTGCCTCGGGGTGGCCAAAGCATGCATATTTATCGTTCGGCCCCGCATCGAATTATCATCTGCGATGTGGGACTCGATCTTGGGTTGGCGACGGCTTCGCTCCGGGAGTAGACGTCGGACCACTGATAAGTGCCGGACCTTCTTCACAAATTTCTCGGCGGACTCATCGTGAACGCTCGATTGGACGTAAATGCGGTTCGCGGAAACGCAGGTCTGGCCGGCATTGCGGAACTTCGCCTGGACCGCACCGTCAACAGCACCGTCAATGTCGGCATCATCGAAGATGATGAAAGGTGCATTGCCGCCGGGTTCAAGGCTGACCTTCTTGATCTGGTCAGAGCACTGACGCATCAGCAGCCGTCCGACCTCGTTCGAACCGGTAAAGCTGATCTTTCGAATCTTGGAATTGGTGCAGAGTTCACGGCCCACGCGATCACCTTCGGACGCATAGATCAGGTTGACCACGCCATCGGGAAAGCAGGCCTGATGGGCGAGAGCAAACATTGCACCTAACCACGCCACGATAAGATCGAGCGCGGCTTCGTTGCGTGCGGGTCTGTGGTCAGTGGAGGGCGGAGGAAAAGCGCTCGGCGTGCTCGCCCTCGCGATACCACTGGTTCGCGCCGGCAAGCGCCAGTTTCTGAGGCAAATCGCCGAACAGCTGGTAGAGCCTTACTCTCAGGGCTTGGCATCTATGTCGCCTACGACCGCCACATGCAGCCCGTCGCTTGCGAAAGCGGCTTTGTGGAAGGCGCTTAGATCGGAGGGCGTTACGCTAGTCAGGCTCCCTTGGGCGGTCTCGAATACGGATGCGTGCCGTAGATTCCGCGCCGCCAGGCCAGCTCGGCGATCGCATGAGGTTCGCGCTCATTGGCAATGATTTCGGAGAGAAGCTGGGCGCGTATGCGGTCGAAAAGTGCTGGTGTAGCCGGCTGCGGGTCCCGCCACCGAGAATGTCGGCCAGCAGTCGAGCGCCGCGGCCTCGCACCAGGGACCGCCCATGAATGACTCATGCGAGGCGTCTCAAGGCTGTCCGCGATCCAGCGCCAGATCTCCGCCTCGCCCGAGACGCGCAGAGCTGGCCGGTTGTGCAGGAGCCGTAGGCAATATCCGCCTTCCTCGTTCGGATGGGTAACGCTTGCGATACGGAGTCTTGACTTTGGGAGTCGCTCTGTGACATTACCTATATAAAGGTCGAAAGAAGGCGATATGGATCATGCATAGGTCACAGAGACCCGAATGAAGGCAACGTATAAACGCACCTATTCGCGCTACGCGATGGAAGCGCTTGGCCTTTTCGGTAAGACCATCCGGCTTGGCCGGATGCAGCACCGGTTAACCGCACAGGAGTTAGCCGAGAGAATCGGTGTTTCACGCAGCACCCTGCAGCGCATCGAGAAGGGCGATCCCAAAGTCGAAATCGGACTGATGTTCGAAGCTGCTGCCATTGTCGGTGTGAAGCTGTTCGATGCCGACGGCAATGGCATCACAGCCCTCACAGGCCGCATGGACGATCGCATCGCGCTGCTGCCGAAGCACGTCTACAAGGCCGGCAAGCAGATCGTCGATGAGTTCTAAGGTCCCCAAGTACGACGAAGCCTATGTCTGGGTCTGGCTGCCGGGCGAGACCGCGCCGGTTGTCGCCGGGCGGCTATATGCCCATGACGGACTCGTCAGCTTCAACTATGGCAGGAGCTTTCGTGAACTGGGCAGCGCGATCCCGCTTTATCTCCCGGAACTGCCCCTGAAGGCAGGCGAATTGCCTTTGCTTCCTGGCCTAACCATGCCGGGATGCATCCGCGATGCTGCCCCTGATGCCTGGGGACGACGGGTTATCCTAAACCGCAAATTCGGTGTGAAGGGCGATGAAATCGCGCGGCTCGATATTTCAGAACTGACGTTCTTGCTGGAATCAGGCTCGGACCGCATCGGCGCGCTCGATTTTCAGTTTTCGCCCACGCATTACGAGCCGCGCGCACTGGCCAATGCCACTCTCGAAGAGCTTGTCCAATCGGCGGAGCGGGTAGAGAAAGGTATTCCGCTCACCCCCGAATTAGATCAGGCGCTGCATCACGGCAGCTCGATCGGCGGCGCAAGGCCAAAGGCGCTGATCGAGGATGACGCCGTCAAGCATGTCGCGAAATTTTCCTCGTCTGCCGACCTTTACAGCGTCGTCAAAGGAGAATTCATAGCCATGCGGCTTGCCGCCTTGTGCGGCATCAGAGCGGCATCCGTCTCGCTCGTTCGCGCCGCAGGCAACGACGTGTTGCTCGTCGAGCGATTCGACCGGATCAAGGTCACGGGCGGCTGGCAACGCAAATCCATGGTCTCAGCGCTGACGATGCTCGCGCTCGATGAGATGATGGCGCGTTACGCCAGCTACCAGGATTTGGCGGAGATCATTCGCCACCGATTCACCGCGCCGTCGGAAACTCTGCGCGAGTTGTTCAGCCGCATTGTCTTCAACATACTTTGCGGCAACACCGACGATCATGCCCGCAACCATGCGGCATTCTGGGACGGCGCTAAGCTCACCCTCACGCCTGCGTACGATATTTGTCCGCAGGCCCGCAGTGGCCAGGAGGCCAGCCAGGCCATGCTCATCAGCGGCAATAACCGCATGAGCCGGATAGCGTCCTGCCTTGAAGCGGCGCATCACTTCCTGCTCAGCGCGCCGGAAGCTCTTGCGATTGTTGAAGGCCAGCTCCGATGCATTGCGGAGAATTGGCCGCGTGTCAGCGAGGAAGCTACGCTATCCGGCACAGATCGCAATCTGTTCTGGGGCCGACAGTTCCTCAATCCCTACGCTTTTACGGCGCTGGAAGGAAGCGCCGACGTTCTCCGCGCTCTGGCTGACGAACTACGCAACAGTGTTCACGCCTGATCCGGCGCTGGATTTCGGACAAGCTCGGCAAGCGCAAGACGCCCACAATATCGACAACCCTTGCCGGCAGGACGAAGATTGAACAAACGGCTCTTCAACAGTGACAACGTGCACTGCGGAGAGATGTGGAGCTGACACCGCAAAAGCCCAAGACGCGCGACTTCCCGCGATACAACTCCACATAACTGAGCGTCTACAAGCGGTGCAGCCAGCCAAACATCCAGCCATCAAAGCGATGATCGTCTGATCTTTTGCCGATGACATCACGTCGGGGAAGACTTGTTCGAGCGCTTGCCGCTTCATATCGATACCGGCCTGGGCGTAGCGCATCGTTAGTTCAGCCCGAGTGGCCTGGCCATCGACTGATGGTGGCGATGTCAACACCCGCCTTGACGAGGTGGATGCCGTCGTGTCCCGCAAAGGGCGATGATGGATGCTTTTTTCCGCCAGGGTGGTTCCTTCGCCCGCAGCCATGTGTGCGCAGCAAGTATCGAACACCGAACCGGGTGAGCAGTGTGGGGCGGTCGTTGCTTTGCTCGGCGGGACAGGGCGATACCAGACGAAGGTCACAATCGAAGATTCAGGATCCCTGAACTCGGGCATCCGTATTGAACATCAGCGAAAACAGAGCGTAATCCCGCTGTCCAGAAGGCGTGCGGCGGTCGATACGCGCCAGGACGCTCTTGATTTCCGGGCTCATCGAGATATTCGACAGGTGCCACCCACGCGCCCTCTTGAAGGGAAGTGTCACCACCAGTTGCAGCGTATCCATATATTCGGGGTGCTCCGAAATCAGGAACCGCGCAAAGGCATGCATCGCCGCCAGCCTTGCATTGCGGGTCGCAACTGCCACGCTCGACCTCAAGTGATGTGAGAAAGCTGCCCATCCTCTCGGTATTGATGTCGGAGACCGCTTCTTTCAAGGATATCTTCCCGCTCTCCCGCGGCATGAGCCCGTGGCATGCTTCGGCCCAATGCTGTGGATTGATGTTTCTTCATGCAACAACCTCGCTGACGAGACCGCCGAAAGCCCCTTCAAAGCGGTCGGTGGCGATCTCTCGCAGCTTTGGAAGGTAGTGCATTGATTTTTCGTGGAATGGGGACCCTGTTTAAAGGGCGATTTTCGTCCAAACGGGACCCCTTAACGATGGGGTCATCAAGATGCCTCCGGCTTGATCGGAGGCATTTGTGTTTTGGATGTTGGTTTTAGAGACGATTGCAAAGATACGTCGGCTGTCGCTGGTCCAGGGGAAGTCGATCAAAGCGATCTGCCGTGAGCTGAAGATGTCGCGCAAGGTGGTGCGCAAGGTCCTGCGTTCTGAGGAGACGCAGTTCCGCTACGAGCGCAAGCACCAGCCCTATCCCCGCATGGGAGCTCGGCGTGAGACGCGGGACCGGCTGCTGTCGGCGAATGCGGCCAAGCCGCAGCGGGAGCGGCTGCCGGTCGCTTCGACGGCTTCCATTGCATTCCCCCGTCGCTGTCGAAGACCTGCACGGTGCGCTTCGACAACAACAAATACTCGGTGCTGTCGAGTGCCGTCGGTCGGCCCATCGAGATCCATGCTTATGTCGATCGGATCGCATCCGCCAGAGGATGGCGTGGTCGTGGGAGAACACGTTCGCTCCTTTGGCCGCAACGAGGTCGTCTACGATCCCTGGCACACGGCGCGCGCCGTTCCTTGGCTGGGTCGTGCGGTCGGCAATGGAGAAGGTGCGGCGCAGCTCAAGGCGGTTGATGACGCCGACCGGCAGATGGTGTTGATCCTCACCTGGGTGCTGACCGACGGATTGAGCGCGGTCGAGGCCGCCTGTCAGGAAGCCATCGAGCACGGTGCATCGTCGGCGCCGGTGATCCTCAACATCCTGGCCCGCAGCCGCGATCCGGCGCCGGGCACGATCCTTTCCATTCCCCAAGCGCTGAAGCTAGCTCACGAGCGGTCGCCGACTGCACCCGCTATGACAGTCTCAGGAGGACAAACAGCCATGGAACGCACCGAGGTACTGGAACTGATGGGAGCGCTGAAGCTCTACGGAATGCGCAGAGCCTATGACGAGATCATGGGCGCGTCGCCATCAAGCGACGGCACGAGCCGCCCAGGATTGTCGGTGATCTCTTGCAGGCCGAGATATCGGAGAAGCAGGCCCGCTCCATCAAATACCAGTTCGCTGTCGCCAAGTTGCCGCTGGCCAAGGACATCGACGACTTCCACTTCGCCGACACGCCGGTCACCCCCTGATGCGCGATCTCGCCCGGCCGCGCCTTCGTCGCCGATCAGCGCAACATCGTCCTGGTCGGCCGCCTTCACGGGTCACCCAACTCGCGCGGAAGGTCGACCGCATTGCGACGGGCGCGTGTCGACTTCCCAACAATGTCAGACAGGAGACGCAACGCTATCGGAGCGATCGCATTGCCCGAAACGATTTTCCCAGTTGGCACGACAATTGCGGTCCTATGCGCAAAAGCAAACTAGACCTGAGAGCCGCACCGCATGAATGTAGCCTCCCAATATCTGCCGCTTGTGGTGCATCACGAAGCCGGGCACGCGGTGGCCGCCATCGTTTTGCACCGTCAGACGTTCGACGACGACCGTGAACTCCCTGCTTTCTCAAGTGTTAGTATTTACCCCGACGTCGGTGACGGAGAGTGCGGTGGTGTTGTCGAAGGCGCGGGTTTTTATTCAGCGCAAGGATTCACCTCGAAGCGAAAGCCGATTTTCGAGGACGATATGGATCGATGTTTGGAACGCGATGATGCGATCCGGGAGATAGTTGCGTGTCTGGCAGGTCCTTTTGCAGAATCCGCATTCGAAGGCTATCTGGACCCGCGCGATATGGCGATGAATGCGTCCGATGGGAATGAGGGGAGCAGCGACTACGCGGATGCCAAGCGAATCTATGGTGAGTTGCGGTTCCTGATGCCGCGCCGCCCCGATTGGGGGCGGATCGAAGATTGCACGGCCCGGCTAGTACTCGATCACTGGTCGGCCATCGAAGCATTGGCCGCGCATTTGCTGGTCAAGCATGATCTCCAATTCGATGAGGCTCTGACGATTGTTGCGCCGCATCTTCCGCCCATGCCAGCAGCTACGCCGCCAGAGCGTCATCCGCAGCCTGCTTGATCAGCCATTCGATGTGATTTGACCACATCTGCAACACCTCGCGCTTCTCCTTGACGTTGCTATAGAGATTGTAGATTTCGCCAATGTCTGTCAAGGACGCCGCCTTGTGATTCAGTATGTGCTCGATGACGTGTGGCAATACCTGCCGCCTGCCGAGATTTGTCGCGAGCGTCCTGCGCAGATCGTGAAGGGTCCAGTTCTCCAAAGCCACCCCGTCAGTATTGACCTTGCCGTCTAGAGCCTTCTTGCCCTTCGCGTAGCCTGAGAAGTGGCTTCTTTCGTTGCCCCTCGCAGGGAAAAAAACGTGTCATTGGTCTTCGGTACCGTCTGGGGGACCGACACCGCCAGTGTGGACAGCGGAATAAGCGTAGGCTCTTCGTTCTTCGTGCGGTCACCCGATAGTTCCATGTTCCGGCTTCAAGGTTGAGGACCAACGCATCGCGGCAACTTCCGTACGCCTCTGTCCGGTCAGAATGAGCAGCTTGACGATGGAGCCGAACGAATAGCCGATATCGCCCGGTTCGGGCTCACAGCCCGTTCATATAGCCGCCAGTTCGGCATCGTTCACCACTCGCTTGCGCTTGACGATCGGGGCCGGATCCGGATTTTCCAATCCCTCGCGGGGAAACCGCGGATGAGCCGTTGCGGCGGTTTGCGACACCAGTTGAAAAATGCCCGCATACACCAGAAGGCCGTGTTAGCCGCTTGCGGGTGACCCCCGGCGACGATCTTCTTGGTGATGTTAGCAATGTCGGTGTCGATCACATGGTGGATAGAGCGACTCCCGAGGGCAGGCACAAGATACCGGTTCAGGCTGGCCTCGACCAGTGCGGTGTTTTGAGGGTCGTTACTCGGCGGCCTGGAGGTGACCGCCATCGCCGTCCTCGGTATCGTCAGCGCTGATATGCGCCTGATCGGCAAGGAAGGCTGGCAGTTCCGATGGAGCTATGCTGGAATTTGGGTGACGAGGCTGA
The DNA here is from genome assembly GCF_042295465.1 of Mesorhizobium sp. ISC25. Lineage (NCBI taxonomy): Bacteria > Pseudomonadati > Pseudomonadota > Alphaproteobacteria > Hyphomicrobiales > Phyllobacteriaceae > Mesorhizobium > Mesorhizobium sp. ISC25. The sequence continues at coordinate 5,074,181 of NZ_CP135441.1, forward strand.
TCAAGCGGCGCTCTGCGGCTTCGTTTCGATGACCTGGATTCCGTCCAGGAACCGGCACCTGCGATGAGTTTCGGCAACTGATTTTGTCCTTTCAATCGTCGCCACTTCCTGGCCGCGGCCAACAGCTTGAAGACCATCAGCTGGGCGGTTTTCGAGGATAGCGAGCCCTTGGTACGCACCGTGCGATAGCGAACGGTTGCAAAGACGCTTTCGATGGGATTGGACGTTCGCAGATGATCCCAGTGTTGGGCGGGGAAATCGTAGAGCGCCAGCGACGCAATATGATCTTTCGTCAGGCAGTCGACCGCCTTGGCATACGCCTCGGCCTCCATCTCGATCGCATGTGCAAGCAATTTGCGCGCGCCGCTGCGAAGTACATCCGTCAGGGTATCATCGATTTCGTCGGGCTGACGAAGGCGAACAATGTGTTGATAGTCTCGTTCATGGCGTATCACTCTCCTTGAGAGGTACTGGCAGGCTTCATCACCCGCCTCGATACGCCGCTCTCCTCAAGCCGCCATCATCCAGTTTCCGCCATGGCTCCCCCTGATTGATCCGCTTCACCTGTGCAACTGCACAGGCTGCCCTAGCGGGGAGATTGGCCTCCAATGGCGAAAACTTGCCGCAGGAGACCCTCCGATGACCGTGCCTATGGCGCCGCCGCTACGACAACTTGCCGACAAGCAGCGTGCGATCCACTGCCGCGCTACTGCGCCTTCAAGGGACGTCTGGATCGCGACGCAGGAGCCGATGACCGTTACGGGATCAATTCCAGGTCGCGCTGGCCGTCGCTGTGCCAGTTCGACGGTCTGGTGGCAATTTGGGCACATCTTCTGTCGCCGACAGTGGCGATGGCTGACGCTTCAACGAAACGGGGTCTTCGACGTCTGCTGCCTTCGCCGATGCTTTGCGAAGTGGCATAATGTTTCGACTCACGCAGGCGCGGGCAGGGGATGTCAGTCATGAATCTCCTGACTGGCGCGGATCAGGCCGATTGGCGGGATGAAAGATCATACGACTACACCGCTGGCCTGACGCTGCGGGAGTGGGCTTGGGAGTTCTTACGCCGCAATCCAGCGTTCCAGCGCGATCTGACCGCTGCGCGCCAGCATTGCAAGACTTGGTCTCTCCAATCCTTTCTCGATATGGTCGCGTCGGCCGGCGACCTGTCACGCTGGGGTGTTCTGTTTCGCGGAGTCTTGTGGCCGCGCTTCGGTCGTATTCTGGTGTCCGCTCTGGTGCGTCCATGTGCTGCCGGTCATTGCGGAACGGTTGCCTGCCTCGTCGCCGACACCGCCGTTCGAACTCTCGGCATTGCCCTGTCGTGCAATCGTCCTGCTGGCGCCCGACAAGAGCCAGCATGTTCTTCTTCGCAATGCGGACCACGCGCTGCAGCTCGCCGTCTCGGGCGCGAATATCCTCCACCGTGTTTGCCTGCATACGCAAGCCATCTGGCCCGCGGTGCTTTTAAAGCATCGACTGAGGGGACTGGAGTGCCTCAATGCTCTCAGTCTAGGGCAACAGTTGCCCCCCCGCTTGTTTGCGCCGGAAAAGCGCGGCGTTCGTTTGTCCTTCGTTCTTCGTGCGCTCGACGGTTCGCTCGCCGGAGCACCTCATCGCGAGCTCGCCGAAGTTCTCATCGGTCAACGGCGCGTCCATGCCGACTGGGCGGATCCTCGCGATCATCTGCGCGACCGCATCCGTCGGGCCGTCTCGCGTGGCCGCGCGCTCATGAATGGTGGCTACAGAGATTTCCTAATTTGAAAAGCGACAGTCCGCGCTGTGCGTCGGTGGATGAACGTTCGCTCGCAGCTGTACCCGTCACCAACAGTTCGCCCGCCGACAGGACTGCATGGCGCCTTGCAAGTGCGCTCTGGTCTAGCTTGTCGATGCCGAAATGAGATGGGCGAGGGTGCCAAGGCGGTGGTTCATTAGGGCCGGCCTCGACCTGGACGCACATCATTGGTCGGAAAGCGGCGTGCACCGCAATGTCGCCATAGCAGCCAAGATCCTTTGAGTCCGGACCTGCAGTCCTGTTGGACCGGCGGGTGCAACAATATGGAGGGATTTGAGGCCTCACACCGTTCCCTGGTCGACAGCTCGGTCAGACATAGCACCCACCGCTTGATTATGGAAATGGTGTGCCTGGAGTGCAGCGAGTAGCGGCTTGCTGCGCACTGTCCTAAGAATAGCAGTCATGACCCGTCTGGGGGTCTGCAACACGACGATTCAACCGCTTGGGCATTGTCGCATATCCCACAATGTAGAATGCGCAACAGGGCAAAAGCTGATCCATCGGCGGTTTATCAATGCTTTTTGGCTTGGCACGGCACATGCAACGCAATCGGCAAAAGGCGCACGAACTGAGTGGCCCATCGGCCCTAGGAGCGCTGACTTATGCCCTCCCAAGGCATGTCCGGCCCGGCAGCGAGCTCAGTCTCCTGCCGGGCATCCGTGTTTCAGGTCAACGGCGTTTGGAACTTCCAATTAGGTGGCGGCATTGACCGCAGGCCGCCCCCCGGTGGGGCGGAGAGACAGTGCAGCAGGTTTCAAATCCCGCCCATGCAAAGATATTTCATTTCCAGATAGTCCTCGAGGCCATGACGGGAACCCTCCCGCCCGATGCCGGATTGTTTGATCCCGCCAAACGGTGCCGCCTCCGAGGACATGCGTCCCGTGTTGATGCCAACCATGCCATATTCCAGAGCCTCTGCCACACGCCAGACCCGCTTCAGGTTTGAGGCATAGAAGTATGCGGCGAGGCCGTAGATCGTGTCATTGGCCTCGCGCACGACCTGATCCGCATCGTTGAAGCGAATGATCGGCGCGAGCGGCCCGAATGTCTCCTCTTGCGCGACTGCCATGACGCTGGAAATCTCGGTGAGGACCGTGGGTTCGAAAAACGTGCCATTCTTGCCGATACGCTGGCCCCCGCATCGTATTGTGCCGCCTTTCGCAATGGCATCTGCGATGTGAGACTCGATCTTGGCCAGAGCATGCTTGTCGATGAGCGGTCCGATGTCCACTCCGGCATCGAATCCGTCGCCAACCGACAAGTGCCGGATTCTTTCCACGAATTTCTTGACGAACTCATCGTGAACGCTCGATTGGACGTAAATGCGGTTCGCGGAAACGCAGGTCTGGCCGGCATTGCGGAACTTCGCCTGGACCGCACCGTCAACAGCACCGTCAATGTCGGCATCATCGAAGATGATGAAAGGTGCATTGCCGCCGAGTTCAAGGCTGACCTTCTTGATCTGGTCAGAGCACTGACGCATCAGCAGCCGTCCGACCTCGGTCGAACCGGTGAAGCTGATCTTTCGAATCTTGGAATTGGTGCAGAGTTCACGGCCCACGCGATCACCTTCGGACGCATAGATCAGGTTGACCACGCCATCGGGAAAGCCGGCCTGATGGGCGAGGGCGAACATTGCGCCAGCCACAAGCGGCGTCTGTTCAGCGGGCTTGAGCACGATTGTGCAGCCCGCAGCCAAGGCCGGCGAGATTTTGCGCGCCACCATGGAGGCCGGGAAATTCCATGGCGTGATCGTGCCAACAACGCCGATGGGCTGCTTGATCACTAGCATTCGGCGGTCTGTCGAGGGTGCCGAGATCGTCTCCCCATAGACGCGATTGGCCTCCTCGGCATACCATTGCAGATACGCCGCCGCATGCGATACCTCTGAAATGGCTTCGGCAAGCGGCTTGCCCATTTCCGCAGTCAGAATCGCGGCGAGATCGCCTGCATGGTCGATGATCAGCTGATGCCATCGCCAAAGAACGTCGCTACGTTCTCGGGCCGTCAACGCGGCCCATCCCGACTGCGCAACATAGGCCTTGTCTACCGCAGCACGTGTCTCCTCCACGCCCATATCGGGAAGCTCTGCCAAAACTTCGCCGGTCGACGGATTGACGACCTCGAACGTCTTATTGCCAACTGGTCTGCCGAGTGCCGGCAGGCGGTCGATGGCTCCAAACAGGTGCGGGGATTTCAGACGGCGGATCATCGGCAGGCACAGGGGCAATACCGGATTCCTCCTCAACGCAGCGAACATCCAGGTCGACAGGCCGTCAGTGTGTATTCTGCACCAGTGGGTTCGTCGTAGGGCCTCGGCAAAGCAGCTGGTAGACCACGCTAGCCCGATGAAAAGACAGCAGTTTCGTTAGTTTGAGTGCCCGCGGTTCATCAATTGATGGATTAAGCAGTCGGATGTTTGCTTCATCCACCATGCCTGCTGGTGGCATGCGACTGAATTCTGCAAAAAGGCGGCATACATGCTGAGGAGCGCCATTTCGGCGAGAGGCCGCCGGACCGCCAATGCCGCGCAAGGTCGGCGAAAACGACTCCGCGCGTCTGCATGATCTGCTTGGCCCACGGGCCTCCAACGCTCTTCCCACGAGAAGCCCCGATGAAGAAGGAAGGTGAGATGAGTTTCTTTACTCATCCTTGCCGCCCAGCGGCGGGCCGACCACCAAAATGGCGGGCTCGGCCGAAAGCAGCTTTTTGGCCGCCGCCTTGACCTGTTTGAGCGTCACCCGACCGATGCTGCGGGCGCGACGCTGGTTGTAGTCGACGTCGGCCTTGTGAATCTGCAAATCCAGGAGCCGGTCTGCAATCGAGCGGGTCGAGCCCAGTTGGTCGATGGCATAGGCGCCGATCAGGTGCTTCTTCGCCGCCTTGAGCTCGGCCCCGGTCGGTCCTTGCTGCGCCATCTGCTTTACCACATCTCGCACGATGCTCAGTGTTTGGGCAGCGCAGTCCGAGCGTGTCTCTGTCGTAACCAGAAGCGAGTCAAGGGTTAGTTCAGAGCTGACGTGATAGGCAAGGCCGCGTTTTTGACGTACCTCCTCGTAAAGGCGGGAAGTCAAGTATGAGCCGCCAAGGATGTCGTTCAGCAGCACGGCCGCGTAGAAATCCGGCGCGCTAGGCTTCACGCCAGGCCAGGCCAACGTCAGCGAAGTCTGCGGCAGGTCGTAGTTCTCCTCCACCAGTTGACCGAGTTTCGGCGCGACATCGTAGACGGGGACGAGGGTTTGTTGCTCAGGCAAATCACCAAACAGCTGGTCAAGCCTTTCCCTCAACGTGTTCGCGTCAATGTCACCCACCACGGCAATATGGAGCCCGTCGCGAGCGAAAATGGCCTGGTGGAAGGCGCGGAGGTCGGACGGCGTGATGCCGGGGAGGCTCTCTTTTGTGCCTTCTCCCGGCCTTGAACAAGGATGCGCGCCATAGATCGCGCGCAGCCATTTGCGCTGAGCGGTGGCGTTAGGGTCTCGCTCGCTGCCGACGATGCGGGAGACAATCTCGGCGCGGACGCGATCGATCGGCCCCTGGTCGAAGCGCGGCGCGTTCAGCGCGAGCCGAAGCAGGCCGAACGCCGCGTCCTGCTTTTTGGAAAGCATGCACACCGATCCGTAGATGTCGTCGCTTTGCGCGTCCAAACTCATTTCGGCGCCGGCATGGTCGAGCTTCACCTGGAAGGCATCGCTGTCGTAATGGCCAGCGCCTTCGATGAACAGGCCGGCCATCAGTTTGGCCATCCCCTCCTTCCCGACCGGGTCCTGCTTGGTGCCGCCCTTGAAGGCAAAGCCGATGTTGACGATTTCCACTGTGTGGTCCTCCACCAGCCAGGCGATGATGCCCTTTTCGGACTTCACCTCCTGGATGTTCATCGCAGCATGGGGCCGAGCGCCGAGCGTCATCTCTTGATTCTGCGTCTTGGGCAAGAGATAGCCCGTGGTCGAACGGTCGAACGCGAGATAGCGGGCGGCAACTGCTTTGATTTGCTCGGGGGTAACCTTGCGGATGCGATTCGGCCGTTCCTCGACATCCTTCACGGTACCGCCGGTGGCCAGCGTCGAGCCGTAGATGCTGGCGAGCCAGTCCAGGTTGTCTTCCGCAAAGATCATATTGCGCAAATAGTGGTCCTTGGCCTTGCCTAGTTCCTCGTTGCTGACACCATCCTCGGCAATGCGGGCGACTTCGGCAGCGGCCGCCGCTTCGAGATCAGCCAGCTTGGCATCGCCGCGCGGTGCGCCATAGATGGCGAACTTGGTGTCGTCGAGCATAGTGCCCTGGAAATAGACGCGGGCGCTGGAAGCGATACCTTGCTGGACAGCGAGCGCCTGGTAGAGCCGGCCGCGGTTACCGCCGCCGAGAATTTCGGCCAGCAGGTCGAGCGCTTCGGCCTCGCCCGGCTTGGCGGTGTGGTAGGACGGCACCACCCACTGCGTCGAAAAACTGGGCACGCTGACGCGGGCGTCTGAGAGCGTGACGGTGCGCCTGGTGTTCTGCTCGGGCTCAACCGGCCGGATGCGCGGCGGCAGGTCAGGTCCACGCGCCACCTTGCCATAGGTCTTTTCGGCCAGCGCCCGCACCGTGTCCGGTTCGACATCGCCGGCCACGATCAGCACGGAGTTGTTGGGCCAATAGTACTTTTCATAGAAGGCGGTGGCGTCGACGCGGTTCAGCTGCTCGATCTCCTGCATCCAGCCGATGATCGGGATGCGATAGGGCTGGTTCTGCCACAGCGTCGCGTCGATCTCCTCATGGAGCACGTCCTGCGGGTTGGTGTCGGTGCTTGAGCGGCGCTCCTCGATGACCACGTCGCGCTCGGTCTTGACGACATCGTCGGTCAGGATGAGGTTTCGCATTCGGTCGGCCTCGAAGCTCATCATCAGCTCGAGCGCCGACGGCGCCACTGTCTGATAGAAGGCGGTGTAGTCGGAGGAGGTGAAGGCATTTTGCGAGCCGCCGATCTCGAACACTGCGCGGTCGAATTCGCCGCCCGCATGGTTGGTCGTCGCCTTGAACATCAGATGCTCGAAAAAATGGGCAATGCCGGATTTTCCCGGCGGCTCGTCGGCGCTGCCGATCTTGTACCACACCATGTGGGTGACGATCGGCGCCCGGTGGTTGGGAATGACGACCACCTCCATGCCGTTGTCGAGCACGAAATCCCTCGCCTTGCCGTCCTCCCGTGCGACGGGGATCGGAGCCGTCCCCGCGCCGACCAACTCGGACGCAACGGACGTCCTGCGAAGCCCATGAGTGCGGGGCTTGCTTGGTAGTTCTGATAGGGAGAGTGGGGTTATGGGCTGCGTTCCTGGCAAAGTGATCTGTTCCTCATTTTGAAGGATCTATGTCTCCTGAACGCCTATTGGGAGAAAGTGGATCGGCACGCGACGCCGAGCCACATGAGCCGTCAGCGTGTTGCTGGGCCTGACGCGAGCCTCATCTTTGGATGCGTCCGGGAAACTTTCGGCATGGTGAGGCCATGGGAAGTCTGCTCGTTATCCATTGGGTGTTTGCGGATACCTGAGCATGCCCCGTGCCAAGTAAGAAAGCCCCGATTCGCAAGGTTTGATCCAACCTTGATACTTGCGATATCCGACATTGTCGGGCATCCGACAGAAAGCGCCTTTCGCCGGCGCGCCGGCTATGACGCTCGCCTCCTCCGGCGTGACGACGATCCTTTGGCGGGCGCCGCGCACACCGATCTGCCCGCCTATCAGCACCGCGACATCGAAGGACAGCGCGATCGTGACTGGATGGGTCTTACGCAAACATGCAGCAGTGCCACCGCGATCAGGACTTCATCCGCCCCACAAAGACCCGAGCGCGAGGGACGACGTGTAAGGCAACATGTCATCCTCGATAATGATGCCGCGCATAAAGAGGTAAGGTCCCTCGTCGTACCGGCGAGCCCCTTCGCTGGGTCTCGCGAGGGTCTGGTTTGCGAACGTCGACCGACAGCATCACGGCATGGGCGGCCCCATCGGTAGGCAAGCATTGACCGTGCCATCAGCGTTGAGGCAGCGCAGAGCCCAATTTCCCGGTGCCAGCCGGTACGTTGGAGCTTCAACTGTGGCCAGCCAAGCGGGCCGAGGCCGTGAAACTCCTGATACCCTGGACCGTCCGGATTGCAACGCACGACGCCTTGGTCTCGCGCCAACGTCCATTGACGCTCAGCGAAGCATCATGCGGACGATCTGGGAAAGCTTGGCCGGGCCGGCGCCTTCCCAGGCGCACGGGACGCGCGACGACCCATGTGGACCTTGGATTTCACTACGCACTTACGCTGCTTTGGCCTTGTCAGCAGCCTGAGCATAAAGCGTGCTCAGCTTTCAGGGCGAGCCTCTTTCATGTTGATAGCATCTGTCGTCATTCAGGATCGCCCCATTTTCGCATGCCGCTTGCAGCTTTCAGACTGTTGTCAGCCAGGGCCGCCATAAAGGGTCTCGTTTAACGCATTCGGGAGGCTTCATCACTCGACCACATTAATTTCGGGCGGTTCGCCGGCGCTCCGAATGGCACTTAACACCAGATCCTCTCCAAACCCGTGATGATCCAAGAGGAAAACGAAAAATCCCTAAATCATAAAAAAGCACCGATACGGTCGGCTCCAGGCTGATGAAATTGCGGTCTCACTGGCCACGCACGATACTTGCGATGGCGATGGCCATTGCAAAGGCCGGTCAAGCACCCAAGACGCTGACAAGCACGCCTCCGACCAAAGCTCGATCGTTGGCAGCCTTTCTAGCCGTATACTTGGGGCATTTTGGGACGGCGATCCGGACGCCGATTAAAACCTGCCGGTCGTCTAAATGGAATGGTTGGTCCGGGTCCTTACTGGACCTGCGCCAACCCGATCGGGCCGGCGCACAGGGGCACCCAGACAATTGGACACGTCGCCTTTGCGCGGCGGCTTGCACTTTCTCGGATGGCCTTTTTTCTCCCCGGGCGAAATCGAGCGAGCGGTGAGGCGGAGCCTTCGATTTTGCCGATCATGTCGTGTCGCTTCGATCGAACTGCTCAGACGATGATAGCGGCATTGATTGCCGCGGCCGAAATGCGTTGTGTGAAGTACGATTTCTACGCCGTATACATACTGCCGTACAGTTCGCCCTGTCAGCAGCCTTGCCAGCAATCCGCCCTGTGTCCAACTGTCGTCGAATTCACCGGTGTCATTGAGGAATTCGTATGATCGCCTCGAAACCATCATTGCGACCGCGGGCGGGCGACGCAAGCTCTAGACTGCCACCGATCCGCTGGATAACCATGTTAGCGATATGTAGACCAAGGCCTGAGCCCGCAGCAGGAGTAGCACCACGACTAAATCGCTTTGTAAGCCCTTCGAGGTCGGGGAGGGGCACCACCGGTCCGGCGTTTGCAATAGCGATGGTTCCATCAGTTTGGACGGAAACTGTTGTCGGAACAGTGGGCAGTCCATGTATCAGCGCATTCTCGATCAGGTTACGAAGGAGGATCCCAAACGCATCGACATCCACTTTGCGCATCAAAGTGGGGCAGCCGTCGACGTTAAGATGCAGGCGTCCGGCATATTGCGGCTTTTTCCTCAGGTCGTCGATTTCCAGCCGAACCGATCGGACAAGATCGATCGCGTGATCCGCCATGCCAACCCCCGATTCGGCTTGAGCGAGCTGAAGCACTTTTTCGACAAGGCGGCCAAGGCTCGACAGCGCTTGCTCGATTCCGCGCGCACGCATTTTGGCCGACCCATTGGGAAGCTCGGCCACTAATCTCTGCATCTGAGCGATTGAACCTGCGATCGGCGTGCGCAGTTCATGCGCACTGTTTGCGGCGAACTCGCGTTCGGCCTCGAGAGCCGCCCGCAGACGATCGAGAAGCCGATTGACGGATGCCGCGATTGGAGCCAACTCTGCCGGGAAATCGCCCAAGTCCATTGGTGACAGATTGCCGCCGTCGCGCGATCCGATCTGCTGTCGCAGTACCTCGATTGGCCGCAGCGAGCGCCGGATCACGATCCACCAAACAGCTAAGCTAAAGGGCAGGAGCACGAGTGTCGGAAGGAAGACAAAAAGTGCGCCCTTCGCGATTGTGGTACGGCGGCCATGAAGCGGTTCGGCCAACTGATGATACACGCCGTCTTGGATCTCCTCTGTGTAGACGCGGTAATCAGCGTTTCCCCAAAAGCCGTTACTCAGGGGAGCATCAGGGAAGGGCTGCTGACCCTCTTCCGGTTCAGAAATAAGCACTATCCCGTACTTATTAATAACCTGCTCACGATAGGTAAAGTACTTTTCGTAAGTGGGAAAGTTGTTATTGTATTGATCAACGTGTTTTCCATTCAAGACCTTGATCAGCTCTGGTTGTCTGTACTTTGCGCTCCCCTGGAGCAAGTCATCCGAACTTTCGTTTACATTATTGCAAAAAATGAACGCAGCCATGGTTGGGGCGGCGATCCAAACCAGGAGCGTTGCCCCGCCTAACCACGATAGCAGCTTTCTCGTCATGCTGTTCGAGTTCGTCATGTGACCACGAGCCTGTATCCGGAGCCACGCACGGTTGCTATTCTATCCCCGCCGATCTTCTTGCGGAGCCGGCTGACATAAACCTCCACTGTGTTGCTCTCGAACTCCGAATTGAATGAATAAAGCGCGTGCTCGATCCTCCCCTTTGAAACGACCGAACCGGGCCGGCGTAGAAGGCAGTCGAGCACCGCCCATTCGCGTCCAGACAGGTGGACCTCCTGCCCGTCGCGGAAGAGGCGTCGCTCGGCTGCCTGTATGGAAAGCGTCCCAACCGAAAATTGCGGCTCCGGAAAATGCCCTTGGCGACGTGCCACTGCACGGATGCGTGCCGAGAGTTCCCCCAGATCGAACGGCTTGACCAAATAGTCGTCGGCGCCAGCGTTGAGCCCCTCGATGCGATGCGAAATCCGATCGCGGGCTGTCAGAATGATGACCGGCGTTGTATCAAGCCCCTTGATCAGCTCCCGCAGATAGTCGATGCCATTGCCGTCCGGCAGGTGAACGTCGAGCAAAATAACGTCGTAGCCGGCCACAGCTGCATGACCGCGCGCTCCGGACAGGCCCTCGGCCCAGTCGACCGCGTGGCCACCAGCCACCAAATGATCGTGCACAGCACTTCTAAGGTCGTCGTCGTCTTCAATGAGCAGTATTCGCATCAGGCTGCCGAGCTCCGGTATGAGGGCAAGGCTCCTGCCTTATTGATCGAAGCTGACAGTAGGCTGAACCGGCGCCAGCGAATATCTGGGGGCTTTCAGGCTGCTGTCAGCTACAATTGCAAGAAAGGGGTCGTTAACAAAGCCAAACGAAGAGCCCCTATGAAACCCCTCCTGATCTCGGCACTTTTGCTCAATGTGACCACCGGCGGCTGTACACTGGTTGGCGGGCAATTCGACGTGGCGGTCAACGAATGGCAGCCGCGCCACGCGTCAATGTCCAGGCTTGAAACTGACAGGTGTCTTAAATACGAGGGCACCGTAGCGGGTGCCTCCAGTTATCGAACAGTGCCTAGCAGGTCAGAAGTGCACTTTGACCATAGGGGTCGTCCGTATTTTCGGCGCTCGCGAACAGAGTCGACGGTCAATCGATGCGCCACTGCCAGAGTCTGGAACGGTCAAGTGTTTGTTATCCCCCGTCCGGGCCATATTCTCTGCCGAGGACCAAGAAGGCCCTATTTTCGGTGCCCACGAACAGAGCCAACGGTCAATCGATGCGCCACTGCCAGGGTCTGGAACGGTCAAGTGTTTGTGATCCCCTGTCCCGGCCGTGTTCTCTGCCGAACTCGCCCTTGTAGTCGGCACACCAAAGATCGTTAGGGCGACAGCCGTTTGAAAGTGGTGTCCCCGTCGCCCTGTTGCGCCTGCGCTTGCGGCGCTCGACCATGCCGTGGCGGTCGAGCACGGCATGCACGGTCGAGATCGCGGGCCGGTGCACATCCGGATACAGCCGGGCCAGCCGCTCGCGTATCTTCGGCGCACCCCATGTCGGCTTGTCTTGCTTGAGGCGCACAATCAGCTTCTCGATTTGAAACGGAAGCTGATTGGCGTGGCGATAGGGCCGCCGCGATCGGTCCGTCAGCCCCTCCAGGCCGCTGTCGTTGTAGCGCGTGAGGATCTTGTAGCCGGTCTTGCGCGAGATATCGAACTCCCGGCAAAGCACCGCCATCTTCTCGCCGTCCAGCAGCCGGGCGACGAACTTCAGCCGCTCTTCCATGACGTTACACTCCTTCCAAGGCACCTTGCTCTCCTTGCAAAGGGCCGAAAGTGTAACCCATCTATCCGGAATGAACTGTCACCCATCTCTCGGGAAGGGCAGTCATGGCCAAGGCAACTGGAAGCCGAATTTTCTTTTAGAGTATGAATCAGCGCCGTCTGCCGAAAAGCGCGTCCACGATCTTCCCTTTTGAAACGACCGTGCAGGGCTGGGGCAGACGGTAGTCGAGCACCGCCCATCCGCGTCAAGTCAGGTAGACCTCCTGCCCGTCGCGGAAGAGGCGTCGCTCGGCTGCCTGTATGGAAAGCGTCCCAACCGAAAATTGCGGCTCCGGAAAATGCCCATGGCGACGTGCCACTGCATGGATACGCGCTGAGAGTTCCCCCAGATCGAACGGCTTGACCAAATAGTCGTCGGCTCCAGCGTTGAAGCCCTCGATGCGATGCGAAATCCGATCGCAGGCTGTCAGAATGATGACCGGTGCCGATTCAAGTTCCTTGATCAGCTCCCGCAGATAGTCGATCCCATTGCCGTCCGGCAGGTGAACGTCGAGCAAAATAAGGTCGTAGCCGACCACAGCTGCATAATCGCGCGCTTCGGACAGGTTCTTGGCCCAGTCGACCGCGTGGCCACCAGCCACCAAATGATCGTGCATAGCACTTCCAAGGTCCTTATCGTCTTCAGTGAGCAGTATTCGCATCATGCTGCCGAGCTCCGGTATGAGGGCAAGGCTCCCATCTTATTGGTCGAAGCTGACAATAGGCTGAACCGGCGGCAGCGAATTATTTGGGGAGCTTTCAGGCTGCTGTCAGCTACAACTTGCAAGAAAGGGGTCGTTAACAAAGCCAAACGAAGAGCCCCTATGAAACCCGTCCTGACCTCGGCACTTTTGCTCAATGTGACCCCCGGCGGCTGCATCAGCAAATTGATTTGGGAAACAGGCGCGCCGGTTCTAATGACCGACGCAGGCCGAGGTCTGGAACAGCTGGACCAGCGAACGGCGTCTTCGGTTTTTCAGGCAACAGCCACATGGAAGAATATGATTGGCTCGACCATGCGCCGAGCTTTGTCGAACGGATTGGTCGCGGGCGCACTACCACAGATTATGGCAGGTTTACGCCCTGGCCTTGACACCCGGGGTGATCGTCACCGGCGGAGCCGCGGCGTACTGATCGGATATCCAACGTCGCTGAGTCTCTCGTCGGTGCAGTGGATCTCTCGGCTTAGCCATCATGCAAAAAAACGACGGTTCCGCGACACCACTTTTCAGGTCCGTGACACAGGCTTTGTGAGCCGATCTGTTGTTCTTACCCCAGGCTAATGGCTGAACAGCTCTGTCGCCAGCTCGATGCGCCAGATGGCGCGATGTTTTGAACCCTTTCACGAGGCGACGGCAGCAGCCGACCGGCTCTCCTATCGCGGCTCCCGCGGTCCACACACCCAACAAGGGAATCTACCATGGTAATGAAGGCACCGGTTGCCGACGCTAGGAATGGGTCGGTAGTAGATCGGCTGGTCGGCATCGACCTCGCTCGGGGCCTGGCTGTCTTCGGGATGTATGCCGCCCATCTGGTCCCGACCCCGGCGAAGGAGGACTAGTCGGGTTTCTGATGGAACTAACCCATGGGCGGCCGTCGGCCCTGTTTGCCGTATTGGCCGGTTTTTCAATCCTCCTGATTACAGGTCGCAAGGCGCCGAAGTCGGGGATAGCCGGTAGACAGGCCATCGCCAGAGTCGCAATTCGTGCCCTTGTTTTGCTCGCGCTTGGCTCAATCCTGGGCTGCCTCGGTACCCAGGTCGAAGTCATCCTAGAATACTACGGAATTTGCTTCTTGTTGGTATTGCCGCTCCATCGGCTCAGCGCATATCAGCTGGGCTTGATCGCTGCCGCTACGGCATTAGTTCTCCCGCAAGTCCGTTCCTCCCTTCTGTCGGTTGCCCCCAACCTCCTCGACCCGGTCTTCAACCTCATGGTCAACGGCTACTATCCCGCGGTGACCTGGGTTCCTTTCCTCATCGCTGGCATGGCCATCGCGCGCCTTAATCTTAATACGCTAGCAGCGCATTGGCGCCTTGGTCTGGCGGGGGTCGCGCTGGCCGTGTTGGGCCATGGGGGATCCTTGCTCGCGCTGAGTTCCCGCGCTTTGACTGAAACCTCCTTGTGGTGGTCTGACGTTGACGGCGCTTTTGAGCCTTCCAAGTCGTCATTTATAGTCAAGTCGTCATGGATAGCCGCACCTCATAGCGAAACGACGCTTTCGATCGTGGGCAGCACCGGTTGCGCAATGATCATCTTGGCGGCTTGCATGCTCGCTGTGGATGCGCTCCCGCGTCTGCGAAAGCTGGTCTGGCCAATAATCGCAGTCGGCTCGATGTCTTTGACGGCCTATGTGCTGCACATTGCGGGAATAGCCTATCTTATGAAGATAAACATTTTCAAAGACGAGAGCCTGTCCACGCTCTTTGGCTTCATCGTGGTTATCAGCACTTTTGCGGTGCTTTGGCTGCGCGTCTTCCAGCGAGGACCGATGGAAGTGCTGATGGGTAGGGTCGCAGATCTCGCGCGTCACATCCGCTGAGCACCGCCGCGCCCCGGCCTCCCGATCACATTACGGACAAGGTGGGGCTTTGTCCAAAGCTTGTTCGCGGCAGGGGAGGGTACTTCCTCCCACCCTGCCGCCTTGTTGATGGAAGCTAAAACGGTCGCGCAGGCGCTAGAGTTGCATCGGCATAATCAGCTTAAACTCGCGAAGTTAAACCCGCGGTTGGTCTATCTCGGCCCGCCTCACCTGAAAGGCTAAGGTATCCGTTTCGGTCAAGGGTTTTAGGGGCCATTTTCGCTGCGCCTTGAGGAGAGCGTTTGCTAGGATCAGGAGCTTTCGCAAAAAGATGATGACCTTTGCGGGTTTGCCTGCCGCCTTTAGCGCCTGGTATTTTGCCTTGAGGTCGGGGTTGAAGCGCAGGGCGAAGGGCCGGGCATGTAGAGGGCCTGGCGAACATTGGCCCGGCCGCCCCGGAGAAGGCGCGGCCGCTCCATTTTGCCGAGGCCGGCGAGGCTTGCGGCCTTTGGTTCCGAGTTCCGGCATGTCGATGGTGAGTGTGCAGGCGGTGGCATCCGATGCGCCATATGCTGGTCAGGATTTCGCGGCGCTGGACAGCGTCGGGATCGGCTTTCATGAGGGTAAGCATCGTCTGATCGATATCGCTGAATTCACGTGGATCTGCTTCCAGCCACTCGTTGTTGTGGCGCCTGAGCAAGGCAAGCGGTCAAGGTCTGGCTCTGGTGCTGGCTGCGGTGCGATCCCCGCACGGGCCAGGTGCCGATCGTGTCGACGATCCACCTCGCCGCGACCAGAGAGCTGCTACTCTCTTCCGCTGTTCATTCTGGCCTCTTCGCAATGAATGTCATAAAATCACCTGTCGCAATTAATGGTTTTTGATTTGGCTCCAACAGCTGGCAGATATCGCCGAGAGTTCCGCAGAGAGCGTCGAAAGTTTTGGCCGCCTTCTTCCGCAGCCGCGCCTTGAGTTTTGAGCAGACCTGTCTTGATCGGGTTGAGATCGGGCGAGCATGGCGGCAGGATCAGGAGCCAGTGCCCCTTTGGCCAACCAGTGGGCGGTGCGTACCTTGCCGACAATCTGGGGTTCCGAACCCGACAGTTGGTTTTCAACCCGACAGTGGCCCGCCTCAGAGCAGGCTACCGCCCTTCGGAGCAGGCAGAAGCTAATCGAGGTTCGCGGGTTCCGGTTTGAATGTGCAGGTCGCTGCGCGCCTGATCTTTCGGTCTGGCGGCACATGACAAAAACCCTCATTTTGGCCGACGATACCCGGTCAGGAGCGGGTATCGCAGTCGAGAAGCGACCCGAGCACGTCCACAAGATGTGCCGAGTTTGCAAGGTGTGTCATTGTTTCTGTCAACGTTCGAGCGACAGCGCACGACGAAACGTCTGGCATACGCCTCGTCTGGCACGCGCCTCGCATATGTTGCAGTTGCTGCTGGAGATCAGGCGATCGAGTGGGCCTTGCAATTTTCCGATTTTGATGCGCCTAAAGTCTCGTGTACAAATCAGGCTGGCGTGAATGGCCTGCCTAAGTTGCGACTTATTACAAAGGAATGGATATGGCGACTGGAACGGTGAAGTGGTTCAACAGCACGAAGGGTTTTGGTTTTATTCAGCCTGACAACGGCGGTCAGGATGTCTTTGTCCACATTTCCGCTGTTGAACGAGCGGGCCTGTCGACCCTTAATGAGGGCCAGAAGATCAACTACGAGGTGGAACAGGATCGCCGCACGGGAAAGTCCTCTGCAGGCAGCCTCAGCAAGGCTGGCTAACGGTCCGGGAAAGCCTTGGCAAGGTTCGTCATCGCCGGAACGCATTGACGGCTCGAAACCCGGGACGGAGCATGCAAGTTAATGCCGCGGCAGGGATTGCTGGAGCCATCATGAATTACTCTGGAAATGAGGCTCTTGGACGGGAAAGGCGGGGCTCATCCCCGCCCTTTGATTCCGCGCAGATTGGGCCAACGGCTGCTGCGCGTCCGAACGACTGTTGATACGGATTTAGGCTGCGACCTTCTTGCGGGTCCGTTTCGCCGGCGCCGTGGCTGGGGCTTCCGGCTCTTTCGGTTTGCGGCCGAGTCCCATGGTCTTGGCCAAGGCGGAGCGCGCAGCGGCGTAATTCGGCGCCACCATGGGATAATCCGACGGCAGACCCCATTTGGCGCGATATTCGTCTGGGGTCAGACCATAGTGCGTCGCCAGATGGCGCTTTAGCGATTTGAATTTCTTGCCGTCTTCAAGGCTAATGATGTAGTCCGGTTCGATCGACTTTTTGATCGGGACAGCAGGTTTTTTTACAGGCACAGGCTCTTCTGCCGGTATGAGTCCAGCCGTGCCGTTTAGAGCCCCGTGCACTTGGGCGATCAGGGCAGGAAGCTCCCCCGCCGGGACGGGGTTGTTGGAGACGTAGGCTGATACAACATCGGCAGTGAGCTCGATGAGGATGTCGGTCTTGTGGGGTTCTTCTGTCATAAACTTCTCCGGGCAGCTTGAAACACAGTTGGGCGAAGTGTCGCTTCATAGTGGCGGTTGCCGCTGAAAGCAAATGGATCGACGGGTGCGCTGCTCCTCCACCATTGAAGTCTCGGCGACGCATCCCGTCATCGTCCATCGCTAAAGGCAGCGTATTGAATTATGGGAGCGTTCGCGCCCGCCCCACCATAGCGATACAGCAAGACAATCAAAAAAGCCGGTCTTTGCTTGGCCCCAAATCTTTTCTCCTTTCGTGAACGCTGAGCTGCCAAGCTGCTACAGTTCACGTCGCGGGGCAACCGTGCACAACACAGGAGTCGCCCGAGCGATACATTCTTCACTTGCCGCTTATCAGCGCTGGTGATTGCACTTTGCAGCCTGCCTCCGGACCCGCAGCGCTCACGCTGTTGGTTTTGCGCCTGCAGGCGTCGGAAGTCGGATCGCCGCAGCTAATTTCCTCAGGCGGACGAATTCAACAAATCGATTGTTTGGATCGAAGGCATCCACACCATCGATGCCTCTAGAATATGATCCAGCTACAATCACCGTGCTGTAATGGCAGGGACGGCCAGCACAAGCGCGACACGATCCGGCGGGTCCATCGCTGCGTTACGTCTTCATGGCTACTGCATCGGGCGCTCCGTCGACCGCCTTAAGCCAGGTCGCCGCATTGCGAGACGGTGACCGGCGAGGGAGAGGGCGCTCTGGCAACGAAGCGAGGCGGGTGGCCTTGCGGGTGGCCGCGTGATGTCATCCGGCTCTCCTGCCGATCTCTGCCGGCCAGATCTGGAGCAACTGTTTTGCATAGATATGGCTCTCTTCAGGGGGCCATCTATGATGGGAGCCGAGCGCGTGTTCGAGCCGGGGAACAGGCTGCGCATGCACTGTGCCCACCTATTGCGATCGTGCTAACCTTGGTTGTTCGGACTTGCCGTTAAAGGCAAGCGACAGATTGAAGTTATGCTGCACCATCTGATTGCCTGGCTCGTTTTCGAGAGCTCGCCGATACAGGGCCTGTGCCGCGTCATGCCGCCCCTCAATGTCCAAAATCACGCCCTTCGCATTCAATGCACGTACGTTTCCTGGGGCTGCGACCAAGACGCTGTCGAGCACCTCAACCGCTTCGTGCGGGCGCTTCTGGCCCACCAAGGCATTTGTAAGTCGTATCGCCGCATCAACATTGTCCGGGTGCTGCTTCACCTCATCCCGCAAAGCCCGCTCTTGAACATCCTGACCAACTTCGCGCAAAATGCGTTCGCGCATAGCCGGATCGATTTGATCGGCGCTGAGCAACTCGGGGGAAGATGTCTCCTGCACGGAAAGAGCCGGCTTTTGCCAGCTGGCGCAACCGCCCAAAGGCAGAATGGCGAGTACGGCAAAAAGAAGTGAGTTCCGGCGCAGAAACATAGGCGATGGAGAAACTGTATTACTATTCATGTTATCTCTCAGTTATCGGGGAGGCGCGTGGCGTTCAGTTAGGAAAGGTGGGACTACTCTAACAATCCGCTGTTCGATCCGTGCGGGAGTGTGACGGATCCTGCGGGGCGAATTGTAAAGTCGGAGGCGAGGTCTTGATAAGACAGCACGGCGAGATCAACCCCGTTTCGCGTCAGAAAGCCGCGGACGAAACGTCGGACATCCATCGACGTCAACAGAATAGGGCGGGTTTGACCCGGTTCTGCGTTCGAAAGGACCTGACGTATCTGTGATAGCATCGCTTCGCTTTGCCGATCCTCCAGTGCGAGATAGGGGCCTGCATCCGAATCTCGAACCGCGCCACGCATCACATCCTCGCTCTCGCGCTCGACGACCAGGGCGGACACGATGCCCTCCGTGTTGGCATGGCGGTGGCAGATCTGTCGCTTCAAACCAGAACGGACATATTCCGTCAGCAGGGCAACGTTTTGCTCACGCTCGCTCCATTCGGCCAATGCCTCCAACACGAGACGGGTGTGGCGGATTGGGATACCTTCCTCCAGGAGGCGGCGCAGAACATCGGCAATCCGAGGAATCGGCGTCGTGCGTAGCACCTCTTTCACAAGCTCAGAATATTCCTGCTCCATTCGGCCCAGGAAATGTCGGGTCTCTTGGATGCCCACCAATCGCGGTGCGTAGCGGGTCAACGCTGCATGGACGCGCAAGGCGAGGAGTTCGCCGGGAGCCCTATGCTCCGTGCCGGCGCCCGTAAGGGCCTTTGCAGGGGTATGTTCAACCGGGAGTCTGTCCGTTTTCGGCTCACGTCTAAGGGGGACACCGCTCGAGTCGACGTGCGCTACATCGGCTCGGAGCGCCATCTGGTTTGGATCTAAGGCGTCCTGTTCGACTGGCACGCCCTCGACATCAATTCGGAATTGCGATTCAGGCAGCTGCTCGTCAACCAAGACAGGGATGCGAGGAACGATAATGCCCAGATCGGCTGTGACCAGGAGCGAAACGCGCCCAATATGTTTTTGCAATTCGGCTTGATCGACCGCCTGCATAAGATCTGGCGCTAGAAAAAATGCGATCGGGAATTCCTTCGCAGGCGCGGCTTGCTTAGGCTCCGCTGCAGTTCCACCTTTCGCATCGGCAGTGCCGGCGCCCAGCACATCAGCCTTGACAATGCTTACCGCAGCGAACACTGCGGCCAGCATCAGAAAGACGGGGAGGGGAAACCCAGGAACGAACCCCATTACAACCAGGACGCCGGCCGCCAGTCGCAAGGCTCGAGTGCTGGCCGTGAGCTGACTGACCATTTCTGTACCGAGGTTGATCCTCGCCGTCCCAGTCACACGGGTGACGATGGTCGCCGCAGTAATGGAGAGCAGAAGGGCCGGAATCTGCGATATCAATGCATCGCCTATCGTCAGCAGAGTGTAGTGATGCAGTACCTCGCCGAAGGACATGCCCTTGGAGAGCAGGCCGATCGAAATTCCACCCAGCATGTTGATGCAGATAACCACCAGCCCGGCGATGGAATCGCCCTTCACAAATTTCATCGCGCCGTCCATCGCGCCATAGAGTTGGCTTTCCTTCTCCAATTCGGCGCGCCGCCGGCGGGATTCGTTGGCATCGATGTGGCCGTTGCGTAGCTCTGCGTCGACCGCCATTTGCTTGCCCGGCAGAGCATCCAGCGTGAAACGCGCCGCCACTTCTGCCACCCGTTCGGCACCCTTCGCGAGGACCATGAATTGCACCATGGTGACGACCAGAAATATGACGAAACCCACCACGATATTGCCTGAAATGACGAAATCGCCAAAAGTATGAATAATGCTGCCGGCCTCCCCCTCGGCCAGAATCAGTCGCGTCGTTGCGACCGTGAGCGCGAGACGGAATACAGTGGAAATCAAAATAACGCCGGGCAAAGAGGAAAAATCAAGTGGAGTACTGACATACAGGGCAACCATCATCAGCAGTATGGCCAACCCCATATTGAATCCTATCAGGGCGTCGACCACCACGACCGGGATAGGCATGACCATCATCGCGACAGCCAGAAGCAGCATCAACGCAACCATTAAATCCGGGCTGGCCGGCGCACGCTTGATGAAGTCACGCAGGACGTTGGCCATCGAGACACCTTTGCAATCGGTTGAGACTTACTCTGCTGTTACGCCATGAAACGTGGCTTTCGAACTCCGAAGGCGCCTCAGCCTTGGCCAGCGCGTGACCCTGCATGAGAGCCACAAGCAGGCGCGAAATGGCTGGGCAGCAAATGTTTCCAACGCAGCCAGCTTGTCAGCACCGAGCGCGGCAGGATGTTTGGCTGGCCATAGAGTGCTGCTTGATGGGGCCTGCGAGCTTTCAATATTGGAGAGCAGCAATGCGGCCATTCCTGCTCAGCAGCACACGGCTGTCCTCAATACGTTCGACCACCCATCCATCAGCCAAAATGGCGCCGACAAAATACTTCTCGCTGTCGATGACAATATATGGTTGGACCCCATGCCACACAGCTTCGACCGCGATTGCGGATGGCGCCTTCTCCTCTTTGATGAGCACTCCGTTCACCAGTGTTAGAGTACCCTTGGTGCGACGATCGAACGATTGCTGAAGCTTCTGCCAGCTGATGACCGATTCAGACGTGACGGTGCCTTCGGCGGTCACAACACCCTTTGCCGACCCAATCTTGACGTCGAGAAGACCCGCTCGATCGACTTCCTCCTGCAGCTCTTGGGCCGCTGCCTCCGTAAGTTCATTGTCAGCGCGGTGACTGATCGTTCTGGACGCGACTTCAGCCCGAAGTGAATTGGGGCTCGATCCACTTGCATTGCCAAGATAGGAGATCGTGCCTGAAAGCGCGCCGATCCCGAGTGAGCTGATTATGACCATGGCGAGCACACCGATCGGTAGGCGCGGTATGCCGGTCGAACCAGGCGGCTCTGCATCCTGCACGGACAAAGCAATGGACATCTCGCCTACGAGCAGGACGACAGGAAGGGGCACAACAACGGACTGGCCTGCGGCGATATTCCGGTTGCCCTCGATACTGATTCCGGGTGCAAGCGCCTCCAGTTCGATCGACTTGCCAAGAAGAGTTACACGAAGGTGATGCGGTGCCAGTCCCTGCTCGACAAAGACCAAATCGGCATCGAAGCCGCTGCCGATTAAACACTTTTGAAGATCCGTCTTGCCGGTCAGACCGCAATAGTGCCCCGAACGCACTTCGAAACGGAGGGAAACGGCGTCATCCACAGAGCATCTCTCAAACAGGATAGAAGCCGCATGGCAATTGCCATGCGGCTCATTTCGGGACTACGTCGCGTCAATAAGGAGACGCGCTAGGGGGCAGTCTAAAACCCGCTTCCGACATTACGAAACGCGTTCGTCGGCGGCCTTCTTGATGGTCTGGAGATTGGTCGTTAGAGTGCGCAACTGGACACTCCTTTTCGTCGCCTCCAAGCTAACATTGGTTAGTTCCTGCACTTGCGCCTGAAAAGCAGTAGCATCAGCTCCGCTTGTATTGCCGGGAGTGCCACTGTTAGTTTTATCGGTATTGCCGGCGCTACTGGTATTGGTATTGCCTGATTTTTTATTATTATCAACTGCAGCCATGATCATTCCTTTTTCTGTTGGAGTTGTGCCGTCAATAACGGCCTGTATGACCTCACGCCGGATTTTCCCGCGTCAGGCATCTTCTGTGTCATCCAAAGCTTCATCGGCCTCAGCCATCGCATCGTTCGCGAATTGGAACGCGAACGATCGCAGGATACTTTGGAAGGCTTCACTTTGTGCTGCAGACTGTGAGTTGTCTTGAAGTTGATCATTTGAAACGGTCCGGTTATCCGCCCGATCGTTCCCGCCAGCTGCCTTGCCATCATTCCCACCAGCTGGCTTGCCATCATTGCCATCAGCCGGCTTGCCATCACCAGAATGCTCGGATTTCGAATCCCCATGGCCCTTTCGGATCAAGGAAGTCCCGAGGTTGCCAACTCCACTCCCAATTGCTGCTATCATCAGGTACTCCGGCATTTGCCATTGGCGGCGACGTGTTAAAGGTTAACCTCGATCAAGCTAAGGGCGGGAGCTTTCGAGAACCTGACGGCTTTTGACAAAAACCGGCCAGCGCAAAAACCGTATGCTCTGCAGGATGTTGCTCTCGCATCGAACAGTCGACCACGATCTCGGCTGTTCGGCCAATCCCGCCGTCCACGCATGCCGCGACCGAATGGCAGCCGCAGCAGCTCGTTTGCATCTCGATGCTGTGGTGTCGAACAGGAGACACGGTCCACGTGCTGCATGACCGCAATGACCGTATTCTTGCTGGCTCCACGGGCGCACGCAACGAGCAGGAACTCGGTCTTTGCATCACCATTCTCTCGCCTGCACATCACGGCCCGGCGCGGTGAGCTCATTGGCCTCGAGAAGGTCGGCGACCGTACGAACATGGGATGGTCTGCCGGCTTTGGGAGGCCGGTGCGGATCCTCTTCTCACCATATCGAAAGCTTGAAGCGGTCGGATTTTCTTGCCCTGTTCGTGAGAACTCCCATCGTCAGCTAATCGTCAGCCAAGCGGTCTATCTAGGCCGGCCGTGCCTGACCTTCGGATCCAAAGGTCCCGTCTCGACACTTTTTGTAACTATAGATCGAAATGGTTTCCCGCGCGATACGCAACGCACACGCTTCTCTGAAGCAAATGTGTGACTTTGTCGGTGGCGAACGAGAGGAGTGACGCATCAATAAAATCGTCAGGCACGTGTCTAGGAAGGGGAGCTGGCCGAGTTGGTCTGATTTCATTCGCTGTTCCTGGAAATCGGCGGACTGAAGCGCTGATAATCTCAGGACATCGATGGCAACGTTGCGAAAGTCCTGTGAGCTCGGGCCAATCTTGGCCTGCTACTGAGAAGCACTTTGGCGGGAACATTACGCCGTCGCGGGTCTGGCTGACCGTGACGTTAACCGAAAGATGCCGCTGGTCTCGTCAGCCGCCAGCACAATAGCAGCACATTCTCGCCTACTACGGAGACGCAATATGAAGGGCATTGGCCGACCACGGAAATCGCAGGCTGAAACTGGAGCCAGCCGCGCGGGGCGGGCGAGCAGTTCCCTTTCGCAATCAAGTCTTGCTGCGGGAGAAGGTGGACAGTCATTCGATTCCGTTGTGGAGCAGATGCGCTCTGGGGACGCCGATAGGAGGCCCTCCTCCCTTCCAGTTGCGCGCGGTCCAGGCGATGCCCGCGAAAGTCTGCCAGGCGCCTCGATTGGCGAAGATCAAATCCTGAACACACCGCCACGTGGAGCCGCTGCGCCACCACGCGGAACCGTAGCGCCACGTGGCGCAGCCGCAAGGCGGCGCGGTTCTCCCTCCATGTCTGAGGGCGAAGCCATGGCGCCGGTCGGTAGCCAACTATCAACCGCGCAGGTGGAAGGCACCAGCTCATCGTCAAATGAAGATATCAGTCCGACACAGCTCAGAATGAACAGTCTTGTTCAACAACTGACTGATTGCGAGGCTGCCGCCAGGAAAACCGACGTTCCCGAGGAGGCGGTGGAGCTGATCAGTCGGGTCGTCGGTGCAGCCTCAGCAATTCTGGAGTACCGCGCTAGCCTGCCTGCGGCTGAGGCGCAGACAATTATGCCAGACGACAAGGTGCGTAGATGTTGCCAGATCGTGTGCGACGCCGCGAATGAAGTAGACCAACTTGGCCTGTCGACGATCACGAAATTGGACCAAAAGACCAAGATAGCGGCAGGTATGGTCGATAGACTCTACTCCTACTCCCAGGCGGACCGGCAGGAGCTGTTGATTTTAAATGTGGAGAACCACCATACGGCGGCAATTAAGTGGTGGGAAAAAAAGGCATGGCGCTCCGAACGACAGCGATCCGCCTGCGCTGCCACCGCTAGCCTATCCAGTGGAACGCCCGTGATGCGGGAAGCCGAGCGGTGCGCACTGCGGCTGCGTGCCGGCTCGGTACTGAGTGTCAGGATCTGGCTGGTCCGTGAGCGGATCGGTCTTGCGCGGGCCAAGATTGAACTGCGGGCGAGCAGGTTCGAGCCAGATTTGAAGGAACTCCTCGTCGGTCGAAATGGAGTGGTGCAGCTGATGGCAAGCGCCGCTCAAGAAGCTCTTCGCGCCCTCTCTTTGGCGAAGGGCATAATGGATGGCAAAACACTCAACGCTCATGATTGCGCGGTTGTAGAAAAAATCATGGAGCGGCTTTCGGATTTTGGATTGGCGTTGCACGAGGTGCATACCAAGCTAAGCCATACCTACCCAGATGCCGGCCTCCCATTGAAACTGTTCGAACGGATCGTGGACGATGCATGGATCACTGCGCACGATGCCATGCACTTGTTGAACCTGCAGTCTCCGCCGTCAGCCATCATGGCGCCACAGGCCCAGGCGGGCGCTGCGATGCCGGCCAGGGCAGGCGCTGCGATACCGGCTGACACTGCTGGTACGGCTGCAGTGTCAGAAGGCACTACAGCGCGAAGGAAAGGGAAGTCAAAGCATAAGTCGGCAGCTCGCGCCGGGACTTCTGCCGCCGGGCAGCCATCAACACCAGTCACTGCGAACGCCGGCACAGTGCCAGCAGCCAAGGTTCTCGCGCGCTCGGATCAAGTTGCGAGTACACAGGTGAGAGCGCAAGAGGTGGCTGCGAGTTCGTCGGGGGCAGGCTCGACAATCGGGGGCGCCGCGTTGTCAATGGAGGTATTGACGGAGCGGCTCAAACGATTGGACGAACTTTTGCAGTTCGATCTGGCCGGTCAGCAAAGCGTCGTCTCCCAAGTGCGCCAGATGAAGCCTGAGGAGGCCGGTAAGGTCGTGGACGATGTGGCCCAGTACCTGCGAGCCCAGGCCATTGAGATGCAAACCTGTCTCGCCGGGTTGCAGGGGCGTAATGTACGCCTGCTACTCACCTCCACCCAGCTACCCAAAGTGCACGAACGCACAGACCAGCTCAAAGGGTTGCTGAACATGGTGCTGGGACAGGCCAACGCATTGAATGAAGGAAAAGCCGGCATTACGACTGATTGCATGAAGACCTACGCATTTCCGGCGCAAAAATACCTGGAACATTTGTGCAATGCCGACGAATTGATGCCGCCGGAGGCACCGGTCGCGCTGCGTGGCGAGCCAGGAAAGCTGTTTGAGATGAAGCTGCAGCCCAAGATGCTGGTCAATGGTGCGATGCCGAGCCCGATGTGGGTGCACATCCACACGAGTCGCCCCGTCTTGGCCAGAAACTTAGAAGGGCTGGCTGATTCCGAATTCACCGCTTGCCACGTTAAATCCAACGAACAGCGCGGCTACAATCGAGAGCGAGAGGAAGCCGATGCTAGGTCCGGTCGCGAGAAGGTCATAATTCATCGCGGCAAACTCACCCCCGCTTTCTGTAAGTCTTTGTTGACCTCGGGGCTTGGCCGCCAACCACGCAATTCGCGTGCCGAGCTCCCGTCGGCGCAGGCTGCATGACAGGGCACGTACTTTGGGGTCTAGGGCAGAATGCGGCCGGCCACGCTGTGAGTCAGCGAGCATTTCTCCTGGCCAAACCGCGAATGCCGCTGCGCGAGTTGCGGTCCGGCGATTGGAGTCGATCGGCTACCGTCAGGGCCGATTTGCGATGTCGCGTTACCTGCTGTTGACGTGGCGGCGTATCTTGCCTCCCATCCAACTTATCGCCGAGATCGCGCCGCCAAGATCGAGGCGGAAGGTCTTCCTGCGAGCGCGGAGCAGGCATAGCCGATCCGATCGGGATCGGCGCATCGCAACGACCCAACGGTGTGGTGGAGAAAATTGGATTCGGGAGAGCTCGTATCCAAGAGGCGGAGTTCCGGCCCGAATACAATCCGCTCGCAAGCACCCACGATGCGCATCCGCAGTTTATTGTCTGGGAGATGGGCTGGATTGCTCGGCGGCGCTGGCGCTAAGGCGGGGCTGTCGCCGGACAATTAGCATTCACTGCCAACAGCCTTGCAACCGTCACCAGTTGCAAGGCTCGGCGGCGGGTCGACAAATCACATGAAATCGTCGTCGGACCCGCTATCGCTGCTGTCGCTGTCCTCGGTTTTGTGGAGATAGAGTGGAGGTTTGCCTGCACGCTGCCACTCACCGGCACTGTTCTTCGTCCATTTGTCGGGATGCTGCGTAGGGTCAAGCACCAGGTCGCCATGATCCACTTCAACAAACCCCATCGTCTGCGCGCGCGCTTGTGCTTCCGGATTAGCCGCACGCCAATTCAGCAACGGTCGGTCGCCGTCTATCCGAAGTTGATGCTCCAGCAGAATATCGCCCGCATTTTCGACGAGCGGATGGGCGACTTGAAGATCCACTATGGAGGTGACCTCAGTTCGACCAGGAAATTGTTCCCGCCAACTTTCCGATTCGAACTCGTTCATGCTGAATCCGCCTTCCATTCTCAGCAGTCCGGCACTCCGGTCTCCCAATTGGTAACTGAAATATCGCGCGTGCTCCGTATCTCGACGGATGCCATATTGCTGAGCAACGTCCGCGGTGCGCCTGGCTCGTGACGATACGAACTCTGAATACTCTTGAGGATTGTCGGCGATGTGCGTGATTTCATCACCATGAAATTGCCTCACCTGTCTCCTGAAGGAAGTCCTGTTGATCTCCACCACAGGAGGTCGGGAATTGAGGGAGTATGCTTGGGGAGCCGCCGATGATGAGGCGCCGCTACCTTCCGATCCGGATAAGTGCATTCGGGCAAATGTGTCCGCGAACCCTTCGCTTCCTGCATCCGATTGCTCGCCGGCATTATGCGCGCGGTAACTATCGGATGAGCCACCAATTCGACCATACATGACGATTCGTACTCCTATGTTTCGCAACCGAGCTCAAGTTAGCACGGCTGTTCAACATAGGGCGCTTAGTTGACGACTAGCTGACGAGGGCATTCCAACGGCTGCACCAATCAAATCCGTACTGCCGGCCTCAAAACCTCGGACTGCGCCACGCACCGGCCAGCAGAGGCTGCAAGGTCATGCCCGGAGGACTTGCCGTAGTTGCTGGGTGGCAGATCCGAGGGGAGTGATTGCCCCAGGCCCGCGGTTGCGCGGTTGGCCTGACAGGGACACTGGGGCACGGATGGCCAGCCGACATTTGCCACTAGCATGGAGCCAGGTCAGTTTTGAACTGGCAGTCGTGGACTTCTAATGACTAGGCCAAGCCTGCGGCAAAGAATGCTTTCGCGACAGGCTGGAAATATTGCATAGGAACCGCGTGGCCGAGTTTTGTAGTGCCTATCAGCTGACGCGCTAAGACATGGTCATGGACGATCGTCAGGCGTAGTGCCCGCGCCTCGCTCAACACATGTGAAACGCGCTCACCTTCGGCACGGCAAACTAAGAACGGCACCCCGGTTTCACCGCGAACGTAACGCAGACCGATCAGGACCGCCCTTCCTGTTAAGACCAGCGTGGCGCGATGCACGCCAAGCGCAGGCTCGTCGGCCGCCTCCTCGCGGATGCGACGCTGTTCACCTTTCAACTCTGGCGCTCCTTGCTGATCCTTCGACTCGCGCGTCACTTCGGTATTGGTCATGCGCATTTCGCGCAGATACAACGCGCGCTGGAGCAGGAGATCGATCAGTCCGCCGACCAGCAGTGCGCCGGCGCCAATTCCCATCAGCAATTTTGTCTCCATAAAGATGAGGCCAACACAGCCCATGCCGCAGATCGGCAGAGGGACCATTGTCTTCCACATCCCGAGAAGGACAATGGAAAAGGTTGCGCTGAGAACCAATACCTTGAACATGGTCTTGCAGACTTCGACCATGGAACGAGCAGACCCCAAGCGCTTCAGCCCTTCAAAGGGGTCAATTTTCTTAAAGCTGAGCTTCATCGGCTCCAGAGAGAAGACAAATCCACCATTGGCTAGCAGGCTGGCCAAAATCACCGCGGCGACGAGGGTTCCAAGCAGCGGGCCAACAGCCGCGACGGTGAGTTGGACGAGCACAACCAATGCCTGCGGCACCGCGGTATCGAAAGGTAGGCTCTGCAACTTGGTGGCTAATAGGAGCGCTTCCCGGCATTTGTCCTCGATCACGCTGCCTCTTAGCCAAAGGTAGCCGAGCCCAGCGCAAGTCCCGACCGCGCGGACGAAATCGGAGCTACGTGGCAGCTGTCCTTTTTTGCGCGCTTCACTTAACTTCTTCGGGCTGGCGGCGTGTGTCTTCTCTTCACTTGTGTCGCTCATGGCAGCAATTTGTCGAACCACTCCAGCACGCCGTTGGCACGTGTGACCTCCAGTTTCATGCTCTCCACCAGATAGGCAGCGTAGGTGACCATGAGAACTGGAAAGACAATGTTCTTGATTGCCGGAGACAGTTGGCTCGCCTTAAATTGCGGGGCAAAGCGACGCAGCAGCATCATCGATACATCAATCAGTATCAGGAAGAACACGACAGGCCCCGATACCAATAATGCCGTGCGCATTATGCTGTCGAGAAGCCCCAACAACTCCATTGCTCCTGGCCCGCTCAGTGTCGGGTGAAACTGATACACCGGCCAGATCAAGTAGCTGCGGTACAGGACACTGATCAAAGTTTCCAGGCCTCCTGATCCGACGAATATGGCAATCGCAGTGATCCCCAGAAAAACGCCCATCGCGGAAGCCTGACTGTTCGTCGCGGGATCGGCCGAAGCGGTCGGGCTGCTGATGCCGCGTTGGTTGTCGATAAGCTCCCCGGCAGCCTGAAGGCCCCAAAGCGGAATGCCAAGAAAAGTGCCAAGGAGTACACCGACAAAAACTTCCTTGAATCCGAGCAGGGTTAGCTGGATCAGGCGTGTATCAGGATCCAGCGCCGGCAATCCGCCACTGACATGTGCCAGGCATGGTAGTGCGAAGCCAACAGCCAAACAGCCCCGGATCAGCCCACTGATCTGCGAGCGTGTGAATACGGGAAAGATCAGCATGATGCCCATCGCGCGGGCTGCCCCAAGACCTGCCGCAACGACGAGTTCGAGAGCCGTCTGGATCAGAATTTGAATATCGGCCGATGGCGCGTCCATGGGGCGGACTAGTAGCTAAGTGTCATTGCGGGAAACTCGGTGAAGATCTGATCGGCTAGCTCTATGAGCGGGGCGCTTAGCACAGGAGCAAACAGCCCAATCACCGCGACAACGACCAGAAGCTTCACGGTGAGCGGCAAGCTTTCATCCTGGATCTGCGTCGCCGCCTGGAGGATGCCGATGACGAGGCCGACAACCACTGATGCAATGAGCGGCGGTAGAATCCAGATCATGAAAACCACCAGTGATTGGCTCATAAGAGTAATGATGCTGGATTCAGTGATGATCAGCCTCCCGGTAACGTATAACTCAGCACAAGCCCATGCATCAATTTTGACCAACCATCAATGGCAACAAACAAGAAGATCTTGAACGGGACAGATATAACAGTTGGTGAGACCATCGACATGCCCATCGCCATCAAGATAGTTGTCACTATCAGATCTATAACAATAAAAGGCAGATAAAGTAGAAATCCTATCTCAAATCCACGCTTCAATTCCGATAGCAAGAAAGATGGTACAAGTATTGCAAAGTCATCAGGCGTGGCTGCAGCGTGCATTTCCTCTGGCCAGACCTTTTCTGTCGAAGATAGGAAAAATCGCCGCTGCTCTTCATTTGTGAATTTCTTGAGATGCTCGCGCAAGGGCTCACTTCCGGCTTTAGCGGCGCTTACCCAGTCGTCGAATGTCTGATAGTGGAGCTTGGGATCCGACATGCGGTCATAGGTCTGCTCAGCAACGGGCGCACTAACGAACATAGTGAGGATCATCGCCGCGGCGTACAGCACCACATTGGGTGGTATGGTCTGGGTCCCGAGCGCATTGCGGACGAGGAAAAGAACAATTGATACCTTTACAAAGGCCGTTGTCGTGGCAACTGCTAAAACCAGCAGACCGAGTCCGGCGGTAACCGCAAGAAGCGCCAGGATTGTCGGCTGAGCTTCACTCATTGCATGCAAACCCGCCACGCAGCCTGATGCCCAGCTCTTCTCCGATGCGGACAATGTCGCCACGCCCGATACGCTGACCATTGGCCACTATGTCGACCGGGCCGTCGATCGGCCATCCAAGTTCAAAAATATGCCCTTCGCCGGCACTTCTTAATTCCCCAAGAGAAATAGGCCAGCGGCCGCATTCAAAGACAAGCACGATCTCGACATCGTCGAGATCCTTAGTAAGCTCCAGTTGCGATCCGGGTTGTGTCATATGCGCACTCTCCAAAGGACACGGTCGCGGGCGGAAAGGCCCCCGCAAGATTAATTCATCGCCGTCAAGATCCGCCTCGGCGCACAACTGGCCGACAGCTAGGGTGATCTGGCCGCGGCCGAACGGCGCAATATCGGGCAACAATGCATCACCGACACATGCGCTTCGAAGAAGCGCCGCAGGAAGGCGAAGCGTGCCGACCTCTCCTGCAACAATGAGCGGGAGCTCTGGAGGCAGCCCGCCCAGCTGCCGCGGCAACTGGGCAAGCAGTTCGCCTAGCGCGCGAAACGCAGGCGGTACTAAGCCGTCAAGTGGCGTGAACAGGAATAGACGGCCCTTGCCCTTGACCGCGCCGAAAATGATGTCGAGTTCAAGATGAGGAGCCAGCATCGTGGCTTCGCATACCCGCACGAGTTGCACGTTCAGACGCGTCGTCTCCTCCAGTCGAGTGACAAGCGGCTCCAGAGCGAGTTCGAGAATTAGCGAAGCAGTTGGCTCGGAAGGGAAGGCCAAGCCGTTCTGCACTGTCGTGATGAACTCCTCTACGAGCGGGCGCGACAGTGACAAGATGACCGTTTCGGCTCCCACTCTCCAGACGCAGTCAAGCATCGGAATGGCAGCAGGTTCCTGCTGCCAGACAAGCCCTGCCGTTCGCACCGATAGCGGCACCTCGTTGATCCGGCTTTGAAACGGCGTGCGCGGCGCTGCTGTATCATTGAGCCACGAGACAACCGTGTGGGACAGTTTCAGAACTGGTTCGAACATGGCGGGTGTGACCGCAGCGCCTATCAAAGACTGCACGGTCGTGTCATTCGGACGACCTCTTGCGACCGTCGGATCCGGTTGCGCGGCATTTAGGCAAGCGACCCCCTCGCATATTTCAGCAGTATCTCATCGTCGGCCTCGATCTCGGCTGCGGCCTCCGAATGAGTCTCGACGGCGCGCCGCACGTCGTCCTCGATTTGTTGCCATTTGTCCCTTGCCGCCGAACATATGACCCATAGCTCCCTCGTCCTGGACGCCGCCATCTCAGCCTCCTCTTGAGCGATTTGGGTATCATCAAGCATCTGCCGTCTGGAATTGATCTCAGCGGCAAGCTGTTCAGTGTGAAGGCGGTGACGGTCGAGCGCTGCGCTAGACAAGTTGTCGAGTGACATCAGATGCTGATAGAGCGCTGCTTCTTTTCTTGAACAATGTTGCTGTATCATTGCAAGCTCCCTAGAGGCATTTTGTACGGCTGAGGCGGCCACATCGCGCTGGGCTTCCTTCTTGGACAGCTCGCCAAGGGCACGACGCTCTTGCATTTCCTTCAGAAGCCGTAACCTCGAAGACTGAATCCAGTTTACGCGGTCAGACGCGACATCCATGCGACCGTCTCCTCGAAATCTGACGCGTCATCTTCGCTCTGGCGCAGAAACTCCCTCAGTTCGTCGATTGACGCGACAGCCCGGTCAGTCAGGGGATCTCCACCTGGCTTGTATTCGCCAACATTGATCAAGAACTCGGTCTCGGCATAGCGCGACAGGAGCTCGCGGAAAATGGATGCTGCCTTGCGATGTGTCCCCGAAACGACTGCATCCATGACGCGGCTGCGACTCTGCAGCACATCAATAGCGGGGAAATGCGATCGCGCCGCAATAGCGCGTGAGAGGATGACATGGCCATCGAGAATACCACGCGATTCCTCGGCGATTGGATCACCCGTGCCATCACCCTCTACAAGCACCGTATAGAAGGCCGTGATTGAGCCCCGCTCACCCATGCCGGCGCGCTCGAGCAGGCCTGGCAGCATGCCAAAAACGGAAGGAGGAAAGCCCCGTCGCGTCGGCGGCTCACCCGCAGCAAGGCCTATTTCGCGCATAGCGCGGCAGAAGCGCGTCAGCGAATCCAGCATGAGAGCAACGCGTAGGCCTTGATCGCGGAAATATTCCGCGAGCGCAGTCGCCATTGGAGCGCATTGCGCACGCTCTACCGCCGAGCGGTCGGATGTTTCAACCACGACGACTGTACGGAGAAGGCCCTCTTCACCAAGATTCCTTTCGATGAATTCACGAACTTCCCGTCCACGTTCGCCTATGAGCGCCACTATGACGACGTCAGCGGCGGCACCCTTTACGATCTGTGACAACAGCGTCGACTTGCCACCACCTGGCTCGCCATAAATCCCGATCCGCTGGCCCTCGCCGCACGTCAGCAGACCATCGAGGACACGGACCCCAAGCGGGAATGGCCGCTCAATCATGCGCCTCGTCATCGGATTGGGGGCTCTGCCATGCAGGGGCCGAGTTTCGACGGTCTTGATTTCGCCTTTGCCGTCCAATGGGCGGCAACGACTGTCGATCACGCGACCGAGCAAATCGCCGCCGACGGGCACCTCACGCATTCGGCCAGTGGCCACGACCTCTGCGCGGCTGGATAGGCCCACCAAGTCCCCGATCGGTGTCAGCAATACACCATCACCCGACAGGCCGATCACCTCGGCCTCGAGCGACAGCCCGGTTCGCGGGTCCTCTAGGAGGCAAAGTTCCCCAATACGAGTGTCTGGCAAGACGGCATGAACCAGTGTGCCGATAGCCCGCGTGATCCGACCGCGCACCGCACGCGTATCAATTCGCTTGGCCGCAGCCCTCAAAGACGAGATTGCTGGAACGAGAGCTCGAGTGTCGGCGTCAGCGTTATGTTCTGGGACGGGCTTTCTCATAGCTCGCCTTTCTCACAGAGCGTCCCGAAACCAAGGCGCAGCGCGCGCATCTGGGCGTCAAGTCCAAGGTCAACATTGCCGTACTCGCTCCACAGCACGCAGCGTTGCGGCGACAATGTCGGGTCGGGCTCGATCCGCACCCTTGGTCGACCATCCTGGCCGTCGCATCGAGCAAACTCTCGTGCAAGCATGTCGACTTGCATGGGAGAAACATGAAGGCAAACGTCGGCGCCGCTGTATTGACACTCTATGGCGTGACGAACAGCCCTCACCAATAGCTCGCCCGGATCGAAAGCGCCGATAAGATCGCTCAATATTTCCATCACGAGCTGCGGCAATTCCTGCTCCAGAGCCGCCTTTCGTCGCGCGATTTCGGAGATTGTCTCCGCAATCAACCCTGCCATCTCCTCGGTGCCTGCATTCGAGCCCTCCATGTGGCCGCGCGCCCACGCCCGCTGGTAAACCGCGCGTGCCCAGTTTCGAACGCGCTGCCGATGCCGTTCTGCCGCGGCAAGGGCTTGCGCGGCGCTGTGCCAGGTTTCGAGCTCGCTCGCGGGTATCAGTGGTCCGACTGGACGCATCTGCGGCGCTATTGGCCCCTCGGAAAGTTCGACTGTCATTTCACCGGGGTCTCTGTCTCAAAATGAGCTACTACAAGTGAAAGCAATTGGCCGGCGGCGGTCCAATGCTCAGGTGCTGGAGTCTCCGCGGCAGTCCCCTCGGGCAATCGAAGAAGCACGCGGTTACGCTCGGTAGCTGAACTGTCCTGGAGCCAAGCCCCAAGACATGCGTGTCCATCGTATTCGATTTGCTGAGCGAGTTTTTCTGGGTCCGAGATCAGTCTTTTGTCAACAGCATGCAGCAGGTGTCGGATTCCGAATGCGTGTGCCTCCACGCCGATGCGTTTAACAAGGATGGCAAGCTCAGGCTGAGAGACAAACGCGACCAGCGAACGGGCATGCCAGATACTACCAGCAAGAAGGGCCGCTCGATATGGATCATGCCCGCGTAGAAGGTCCGGCCTGCAGCCGATGTGGTTCAGATCCACGTCATCGTTGCCCAGCAATTCTGCCAGCCTTGGATGCAGTCTGGAACACTTCTGCAACTTCACTAACGTTTCGGCCGATAACGCTGGATCAAGACGCGCCGCAAGACGGGTTGGATGGGCCGAAGCCGCAAGCTCGCTCGCGCCCGGAAAGTGCGGACCATCAGGTCGGGCGGTCTGTATAGGCATTGGCAATGAGATGTCACCCACGTCCAATTGCAGGCATTCTTTTGCGAATGGCCTCGACAGCAGAAGCATCCCGGCGCCCCTCGACCTTGGAAACGCCGGTTGATTGCTTGCGCCGACGCGTAACAACGCCGATCAAGAGATAACAGGCCACGCCGAATACGGCTGCGGCAAAACCTGTTACGGTCGCCAGAAGTGGCGCAGGAAGAGGTAGTGATGCTTGTGGCAAAACAGCAGTCGGATCGGGCCGTTGCTCGTGTGCGGACCGTTCTACCGGCACCAAAACCACTTCCACCTTATCGTAGGACAGGCCTTCGATGCTGTCGGCTACAAGCATCTTTATCTTTGGCAGCAGAGCCGCGACATTTGTTTTTGCGTCGTGCCTGATAAACACCGAGGCCGAGGATGGCGTGGCACCGGCTCGCACAAGGTCGTTATGCGGCAGCACGACGTGAACACGTACAGAAAAAACGCCATCGATATCGCTGATCGTCCGCGACAACTCTTCGCTCAGGGCATACACGTAACGGGCACGCTCTTCGGTCGGCGAGGCAATCAGGCCTGATCCTTGGAATATCTCACCGAGGTTCTTGAAGGATTGGCGCGGCAGCCCCTTGGCGTTCAGAAGGTTGATTGAGAAGGCGAGCAGCTTTTCGTCAACCTGGATCGTGCTGGTTCCATCCTTGGCGACCACCCGGATCGCGGCGACCCCGTTGTCTTCAAGAAGTGCGAGCATTTCATTTGCCTCACGCTCTTGCAATTGCGTGTAGAGGTCGGCTTTGCAAGCAGTGAGGGCGACGAGAACTGGCAGCATGACAAGTCTAACCGACCGCCACCCTGACAGGCCACGCATGATTTCGCCCTCGGCCAAGCCAATCATGCGCGCGGTTCAGCCTTCCTTCAAAAGTTTATTCACGGATGATGTGACGCCGCTGACGCCTTTGGAGATAAGCGCCACCTGGGTGACGCCGTTGTAAACATCCCGAAGACCAGCCATCATCGTTTCGAAGTCTTGCCCTTGTTGGGGAATGCCCGAGATTCCGGTTCCCGCCTCACCTGGAACGGGAAGCTTCTGCGCCGGTCCCGGTAGAGCGCCCTTCGAAAGGGCTATGTCATGGTCGAGCGCGGGGAAGGAAAGAGTGTTGTGTGGATATAGGGAGGAAATCGTCTGCAACACGCGATCGCCCATGCCGCTCGTCGGCGCAGCCGCGCGCTGAACATCCATCGCCGAAGCAACTGGCGCCGCACTCGCTGGCCCCGCGGCGGCATCGTTTTTCAGCGAGTCGGCTGCATGCCCTAAGGCGCGCTCAAACTGGGCCTGCTCGACAATCGACGGTGATCCGACCCTGGGGAGGCCAGCCGTTAGAGTGGCAGAGATCGACGTGACAGGCATCATCATGTAAGGACTCGGTTGCTCTCTCTGACCGGGCGAGCCCCGCCCATTCATCACCCGGTGTCGGCGCAACACTCCTAGGGGGGCAAGCTGACAACAAGCTGACTAGCGGCGGCGTCATTTCGACAATCTAAAATCTCTTCGGCAATTTAGTCACTTGTGATGATTTCAGCGTTTGGTTTATCAGTGCGACATGCCGAGAACGCTTATCCAACCCGTCACCCTGCATGTTTTGAGACTTCTTTGTGCCGGGTTTTTTCTGTCCACCGGGATTCACCCGGCGCATGCAGTCCCGCTGTCCCTTCCGGCGACACCCTATAGATACACGGTTCTGGATCAGGAGCTCGCTGCAGCGTTGCAGGAATTCGGCAACAACCTGAATATCAGGGTCAACATCAGTCCTGCGGTGAAGGGGCGAATTCGCGGACGTATGCCTGATTTGCCACCGCGCGCGTTCCTCGACCGCTTGACGAACCTTTACGGTCTACAATGGTACTATGACGGCCTTGTGCTCTATGTGTCTGCTGCACAAGAATCGCAAACTCGAATGCTTTTGATGACGTCGATTCGCTTCGATGCGTTCAAGGGGGCTCTCGACAAGCTTGATATCTCCGACGAGCGCTATGTGGTCAAACCCGTGCCAGGCAATGGCCTCGTCTTCGTTTCCGGTCCACCGCGCTTCGTCGCACTCGTGGAGCAGACCTTTAACGGCTTGGTGGCGCAGGCGCAGGCGCAGACTCACATAGCGGCAACGCCAAAGGAATCAGTGCTGATCTTGTTTCGCGGCTCCTCCACTACGGTCGTTCGCGACGGACGACCGGATGCTTCTTATTCTTCTGACATCCCACAACAGGATAGCGTTGGCGGGAAGCCTGAGCTGGGCAAGAAATGAACATTGAGGATTTCCCGCAGCTCTGAAGAACATGACTGCGGCTACCCCTTTGTGAACTCTTCGCAAACTCGTCAGTTTCTCGAAAGCTAATCCGCTCATGATGAGTCCCGGCAGCTCTCGCGGTGACTCCGGCCATTGTGTTGGACCGAACCTTGGAGCCGGCCCGGAACACAGCAATTGAAGGCAGGGCAGGCGCATTCGTGACCTGCCGACGCTTGGAATTGTCGAATTTTGTGAAACGCAAGGGATCTTCTGTCGGGGTCTCTTGTGGGGATTTCAACGTCACGTCTGAGGATGCATAATGTCGGCCAGTAATCTTTCAACTTTCTACCGCTCAAATTCGCTACAGTCCGCAAGGGGTTGGCCGGGCCTGAAAGTTTCCCATTTTGCGACCCAGCATCAGCAAAGTGCATCGTGCTTCGAAGCGATGCTGTCCACTTGTGTGCTGGCAGACAAGCCCGGCTCTTTCGCGCAAGGGGATCTGCCAGCGTCGAATCTTGATTCGACAATGGATAAATTGCGGCAGGACCCTTTGGGCCATATGGCACCGGATGTCTTGACATTGAATGGCTTGGAGCAACACCCACTGGATCTGCTGCCGCCAAATATGAGGGCGGCTCTCAAGGAGGACCAATCGCAACGCTCCAAGGCGACTGAAGCCCAACATCTGCTCGGCGTCACTCCGAAGATCGAGCCGGCTCCCAGGGCGAGCCCCGGAATCACGTGGAACGGTGGGTCGCTGACCACGGCTGAGTTGCAGATTGTTGCGGTACTCAACCGTCACAAGGACCAATGCCCGCTTACTTGGAAGTCGTTGACCGACAAAGCCAATGATCCCTCTACGCCACCGGATCTGAAAGCGGCGATCCAGGGACTGCAGCAGGATTCGGGACTTTTTTATGCGATTGGCTCGCAGGGCGACGGCCGCTGTGGAGGCAAGATCAACGCCAAGGACTTGGCCGGATTTTCAAACCACCACCCACAAGTTGCTGCATTTCAGGAAGCCCAAGCGCGAAGCTACGAGCAGAACTACATACCATCCGACGGCAGCGGAGGTTTGCAGCCTTCGGTCATGACCTTGAGCGATGCCTTGCGGGAGTTTTACCGGTACTCCGAAAATCTGTCCAAGGACCTGAGTCTGGATGAGTTCAAGAAAATGGTCGGCGGCGAATCGAAAAACGGCAAATTTCCGCCCCAGGTCATTGCGGCGGCGCAATATTTCCTCGATCACCCCGATGCTTGGAACCAGTTGTGCGGTGGCTCGAAAGGGAAGATGCACAAAGCGGATTTCCTGCAAGTCGCCTCATCGTCGATGAGCCTCACGCAAACTGAGCTGAATACGGTCGAGATGATCAAGGACCATCAGGACACGTTCTTTGGAAGCGGTGTTCTGACTCGCGACAAACTGGCGAAAATGAAAGACGACAAGAGCCTTGATCCGAAAGTGCGGGAAGCAGCCTCTCAGCTCCTTTCAGATCCTCTTTTGTTTGGCCTCCTGAACAATTCGATCACGGGCTATAAGACCCATCATAAATTCTTCGACTTTGGCGGCGGGCATACGGTTGATTCCGGCAATATCAGCAAAAAAGACTTTGCCCATTTTTGCACAAACATGTCGTCTGCGAACCGCAACGTTCAGCAGCCAATCACCCACGGCGCCCAAACCG
Source organism: Mesorhizobium sp. ISC25 (assembly GCF_042295465.1). NCBI lineage: Bacteria > Pseudomonadati > Pseudomonadota > Alphaproteobacteria > Hyphomicrobiales > Phyllobacteriaceae > Mesorhizobium > Mesorhizobium sp. ISC25. The sequence continues at coordinate 5,112,768 of NZ_CP135441.1, forward strand.
CAGAAGAGCAGAATGCCGTCGCGGACATGAAGATGGGCCTGATGGACCAGCCTGACATTAAGTCAGCCAAAAAGAACGGCGGGGCCGTCATGCACGTCGTCGACTCCGTGCTCAAAATCGAGACGAAAGTGCTCGACTTGGCGGCAACGGCGGTGGGACTGCTCAGCTTCATTCCGGGCCTCGGACAAGTAGCCGATCTTGCCTCGATGGTTCTCGAGGCTGAGTCGCAAGCAGCCAATCTCCTGCGTACGGCCATTAACGGAGGCGATATGAAGCGAGCGCTGGAGGAAGCTGGCCTCAATATGGCCGCGCAGGCGATCGGCCTTATCGCAGGCCCCGAGGTCAAGCTGGCCATTCGAAATGGGCTCGTAAAGCACCTGATGGAAGAGGCCTTGGCGGCAGGCATTGATCTTTCGGTCTCGACGGCGCAGGACTACGCAGAAGGCTATGTGAATAACCTCAAAGCGCGCCTTGCAGGCGGCCCTGAGCAAAGCCTAGGCCTTCCGAGCATGCCATCATTCCAGAGTGTGGCAAGCAATGTGCCCTTCGTCGGCATTGCCTTATCCTAGCCGTCGCCTTGCGCGGAAGCTTTGGCTCGCGCGCTGACATAAGGGTCATTGTGGCACAAGCAGGGGTTCATCCGCATCAACGCAAGCGGTGTTCCTGACGCCATCTGGATCGGACTGTGAGGGGGATGTCCGAAGTCTGTGAAGGCTTCGGTATATGACGACTTCAGAGTTACGCTGAGCCCAGCCATCTCGAGCCGGTGCGCCGGGTCGAGGTTTTCACGGGCGCCGGCCGGTAGCGGGAATGGTCTCCGGAAGGCACGGCGCGGATGGTGGCGGAGCGGCGCAGCCGAAGGAACGGCTGTCGCGCGCCCAGGGCGGCCTCCCGAACAGCAGACGATGATCTCCTGCCTTGGGCCTATATCCTTGTGCCCACGCTCAAGGCAGTCGGCTGAAAACAGCGCTGATTTAAAACAGCATTATCCTGCACTGCACCCTCGATCCTTGCGCTCACCGATCGCTCGTCGACACGCACGCGGTCAAGTCGTTATCGGCGCTATGCCGATGGGCTTCGAGAGCAAGGTGGACGCTGAGCGGTGCGTCAGCCTCAGGGCGCGGCTGGCCAGCTTTGGGTCTCACGCTCTATGACGGCAACACCCGGCTGATCCACTTGGCCTGTTCGCGGGCTCCCGGCAGCGGCGCGGAAGCCACGGTCCGCCTTCCTCGGCTTCAGGCCAAAGATACCGCAGCATGCTCCAGAGCTATGTCTGCCGCCTTCGCCCCATCGTCGCTGGTCATGTGGAAAGGACAAGCAGGCTACGCACCCTATAATCCCGTCGGGCAGGATTCGACAGTCGACGGCGAGACATTCGCCAAACCTCCCCCTTGATCTCAGCAACGTTAAAAAAAATTCACATAATGTTCGTGAGTGTAGTCTCCTGTCAGGTGGTACATTAGCCCCAATATCTGGCGTCTTAGTCGTAAAGGACTGTGATCTATCTTCCATTAGCATCCATACCAGCGGATTTACAGCAAATGACGAGAGAGGTCTCATGCGGATTGATGGGGATAGAAGGGCTAGCGGCTTGCTGCATCCCGTCCGGGTTGATGCCAACCAATGTTGACACTGGTAAATCGCCTAAGGACGGCAGCGCATCTTGATCGCCTTCGAATCCTGGGCCTTTGCGCGCATGCGGATCTAACCGTCGGCGAGCTGGCCGATATTACCAGTCTGCCTCGCGAGCAGGTTCGACGCCACGTTCGGCGGCTGGTCAGAGCCAACTTTCTTTGCTGCAACGAACAACGTCCGCAGTCTTCGTACCATATGCAAGCAGGAGGCAAGGATGGCGGGCTGGCTCAATTGGTGGTCGATCTCCTGCCCCACGATGATGGCCATCATAAAAGAGACCTACAACGCCTGGAAGCAATACAAGACGCGCGGTTGAAGGGACCGCCTGCTTGATCGTGAAATAGATCAGTCCAAATGGAGCGCGACTACCATGGATAACTCCGCCGGCGGCGCCATCGCGCAGCCCGACACTTACGGGCGGCCTCACTTAGCCGCCGTCGACTCCCGCGTTCACGAACTGCTTCTAAGACAGGAGCGTCAGGAGCGGACAACTCTCAAACTGATCGCCTCCGAGAACTTTGCCTCCTCGGCGGTGTTGGAAGCGACCGGGTCGATTTTCACCAACAAGTATGCCGAGGGATACCCCGGTGCGCGCTACTACGCCGGAAACGAGATCGTCGATGAGCTTGAGACCCTCGCGATCGAGCGCCTGAAAGCGCTATTTGGCAGTGAACACGCCAACGTCCAGCCTTATTCAGGCTCGCCAGCCAACCAGGCTGTCTATCGCGCGCTTTTGAGCCCCCGTGACAAAGTCATGGGCTTGCCTTTACCCGAAGGCGGCCATCTGACTCACGGTTGGTCCGTCAATTTTTCCGGCAGCGATTATCAGCGCGTCCCGTACAGGCTGCACGAAAAGACACAGCAAATTGACTATGACCACTTGCGCGAGACCGCCAAGCGGGAACGCCCGAAGCTAATTTGGGTCGGCGGAACTGCTTATCCGCGTATTTTTGACTACGCGGCAATGGCCGAAATTGCTTCGGAGGTGAACTCGTATCTGGTGGCTGACATCGCCCACATCTGCGGCCTGGTTGTCGCAGGAGTGCATCCGAACCCCGTGTCCCATTGCGATGTGGTCACCAGCACCTCTCACAAGTCGATCCGCGGTCCCCGGGGTGGCTTCATTTTATCAAGGAATGAAGACCGTTATCAGCCCCTCCATCATCCGAAGAGCAAACACAATCTGGCCAAACGTATAGACCGCGCCGTGTTCCCTCTTCTGCAAGGCGGACCGCATATGAATACTATCGCCGCGCTTGCCGTCGCTTTGCAGGAAGCAGCGAACTCGTCCTTTCGTGTCTACGGTCAGCAGATCGTCCACAACGCCAAGGCTCTGGCCCAGGCACTTCTGGAGCGAGGTTATGAACTCGTCACCGGGGGCACTGACAATCACATGCTGATCCTTGATCTTCGGGACCGGTCGCTGTCAGGCAAAGCCTATGCGGAGCGCTTATCGCGTGCAGGCATCATTGCGAATTTCAATATGGTCCCGGGCGACCGGCGGCATCCGGCGCTGACAAGCGGCATCCGCTTAGGGACACCAGCGGTGACGTCCATGGGCATGCGCGAAACGGAGATGGTGCAGATCGCCGCTTTCATCGACTCGGTCTGCCGCCAGCCCGATGACCAGGAAGTTCATGCGAGCGTACGAAGAGACGTTGCCGACTTCTGCACTGCGTTCGATGTTCCCGGCATCCCCGACCGATAAGCCACCCCAATCCAGAAACTCCTCACTAACTCCAGCACTTGAAGCGAGGGCATTTTTATGACCAGGCAGTTCGTGTTCTCTTCCGAATCCGTCGGCGCGGGACACCCCGATAAGATGGCAGACAACATCTCCGATGCCATTCTCGATGCGGTCCTGCGCACCGATCCGAAGGCGCGCGTCGCCTGTGAAGTGTTGGTGAAGACGGGGATGGTCGTTGTGGCTGGCGAGATCACCAGCCATGCCCACATCGATTACAGCCAAGTCGCCCGCGATACGATACTCGATATTGGCTACGACGATGATGCGATTGGCTTAGATGGTCGACGTTGCGCCGTCGTTCTGGCCCTCACCGAGCAGTCGCCCGACATAAGCCAGGGCGTTGATGAAGGACGAGGGCAGGATCTCGGGCAAGGGGCAGGGGATCAGGGCATCATGTTTGGATTCGCATGCAACGAGACGGATACATTGATGCCCCTGCCGATCCAACTCGCTCACCATTTGACGAAAAGACAGGCCGAGGTCCGGAAAGCGGGACAGCTTGGCTGGCTGCGTCCGGACGTGAAATCTCAAGTGTCGGTACGCTACGAAGGGCTCCGCCCGGTGGCGCTGGATACCATAGTCCTGTCAACGCAGCATGACGAAGCGGTTTCACAAGCCACGGTCCGCGAAGGCGTCATTGAGGAGATCATAAAACCGGTCCTGCCGGCCCACCTGGATACTTCGGGGATCAGATTTCTGGTCAACCCAACAGGGCGGTTCGTGGTCGGTGGGCCTGCCGGCGACTGCGGCCTCACAGGACGGAAGATCATCGTCGATTCCTACGGTGGGACCGGGCGTCACGGCGGCGGTGCCTTTTCGGGCAAGGACCCATCCAAGGTTGACCGCTCGGCGGCCTATGCCGCCCGGTATGTCGCGAAGAACATCGTTGCCAGCGGCCTTGCGGAGGTCTGCGAGGTTCAGCTTGCCTACGCGATCGGCGTGGCCAGTCCGGTTTCTGTCATGGTCAATACCTTCGGAACCGCAAGGATCGAGGAAAAAAGGATCGAGCGCCTTGTTCTCGAGGTTTTCAATCTCCGACCGAAAGGCATCATCAAGATGCTTGATCTCTTACGGCCGATATACCGCAAGACGGCGACATACGGACACTTCGGGCGTGAAGAGCCTGAGTTCACTTGGGAGAAGACGGACAAAGCTGACGATTTGCTGCGTGAAGCCGGACCGGCAGCTGCGTGAGGGCGGCTGGATCAAGCGCATGCGGCAACCCATTTCAACTCGCGAGACCACGCCCGGCCGGCGTGGCAAGAAGCCGGCTCGGGTTTTGGCGGAGATTTTGATGCCGGATTATGACGTGCTTTGCATCGGCAATGCCATTGTCGACATCATCGCCCAGTGCGACGAGGAATTCCTCGAGACCAACGGCATCATCAAGGGCGCGATGAACCTCATCGACACACAACGCGCCGAACTGCTCTACAGCCGCATGGGCCCGGCGATCGAGGCCTCCGGCGGCAGCGCCGGCAACACGGCGGCCGGCGTCGCCAGCTTTGGCGGCCGCGCCGCCTTCTTCGGCAAGGTCTCCAACGATGCGCTGGGCGAAATCTACGCCCACGACATCCATGCGCAGGGCGTCGCCTTCGACACCACGCCGCTCAAGGGTGAGCCGCCGACGGCGCGCTCGATGATCTTCGTCACGCCCGACGGCGAGCGCTCGATGAACACCTATCTCGGCGCCTGCGTCGAGCTTGGCCCTGAGGATGTCGAAGCCGACAAGGCGTCTGGCGCCAAGGTCACCTATTTCGAAGGCTATCTGTGGGACCCGCCGCGCGCCAAGGAGGCAATCCGCCAGACGGCGAAGCTGGCGCACGCGGCAGGCCGAGAAGTGTCGATGACACTGTCGGATTCGTTCTGCGTCGACCGCTACCGCGACGAATTCCTCGACCTGATGCGCTCGGGCACGGTCGACATCGTCTTTGCCAACAGCCACGAGATCAGGTCGCTCTACCAGACATCGTCGTTCGACGAGGCGCTGGCGCAGATCCGCAAGGATTGCCGGATCGCCGCCGTCACCCGCTCGGAAAAAGGCTCGGTGATCGTGCGCGGCGACGAGACCGTGGTGATCAAGGCGACCGCCATCAAGGAACTGGTCGACACGACGGGCGCCGGTGATCTCTATGCTGCCGGCTTCCTGCATGGCTACACGCAAGGCCGCGACCTGCAGACTTGCGGCGACCTTGGCTCACTGGCAGCCGGATTGGTGATCCAGCAGATCGGCCCCAGGCCCCGTCAGAATTTGCGCCGCGAGGCCGAGCAGGCGGGGCTGACCATTCCGGACGTTCAAACGAGTTAGTGGCCTACCTTCCCGTTGTGCAGGCTATCTCGCCAGAAGCGCAATCACGGAATAGGGAAATCCTGATGTCGAACATGATGAAGGCGCTTGTGAAGGCCAAGGCCGAACCGGGCATCTGGATGGAAGAGGTGCCGGTGCCGGAAATCGGCCCCAACGACGTGCTGATCAAGATCAAGAAGACGGCGATCTGCGGCACCGACGTGCACATCTACAATTGGGACCAGTGGGCGCAGAAGACGGTGCCGGTGCCGATGGTGACGGGCCATGAATTCGTCGGCACCGTTGCCGATTTCGGCGCAGCGGTCACCGAATACAAGGTCGGCCAGCGTGTATCGGGCGAAGGCCACATCGTCTGCGGCCATTGCCGCAACTGTCGCGCCGGGCGAGGGCATCTGTGCCGCAACACGCTCGGCGTCGGCGTCAACCGTCCAGGCGCCTTCGGCGAGTATCTGGCGATCCCGCAGCACAATGTCGTGCCGATCCCCGACGATGTGCCCGATGAGATTGCCGCGATCTTCGATCCCTTGGGCAATGCCGTCCACACCGCATTGTCCTTCGATCTGGTCGGCGAGGACGTGCTGGTGACTGGCGCCGGGCCGATCGGCATCATGGGCGCGCTCGTCGCCCAATGCGTCGGCGCGCGCAAAGTGGTCATCACTGACATCAACCCGGTGCGGCTGGCGCTAGCCAAGAAACTCGGCGTCCAGCATGTCGTTGACGCCTCGAAGGAAAAGCTGCGCGACGTCATGCCGGTGCTCGGCATGACCGAGGGGTTCGACGTCGGGCTCGAAATGTCGGGCGCCGCCCCCGCTTTCCGCGACATGATCGACACCATGAACAATGGCGGCAAGATCGCCATTCTGGGCATCGCGCCGACCGGCTTCGAGATCGACTGGAACAAGGTCATCTTCAAGATGCTGCATCTCAAAGGCATCTACGGCCGCGAGATGTTCGAAACCTGGTACAAGATGATCGCGCTTGTGCAGGGTCCGCTGGATGTCTCCGGCCTGATCACCCACCGCATCGGCATCGACGATTTTCAGATCGGTTTCGATGCGATGAAGAGCGGCAGTTCCGGCAAGGTGGTGATGGACTGGTAGGGATTGCCTTGGCCGCTATTCAGGAAAAGCTGACGACAGCACCTCTGGTCCGCCGGACATTTTCCAACTAGGGGAACATGGCTGGGTGGAGAGCTATGGCTACGCTACGTGCGCTCGCTAATCATACACGGCGACGTATCGCGGCCCACCCGGTGACGGTCGATGGGGCAATTCGCTTCAGTCGATGACGGAAACCCGGTGAACCGATGCTGAGGCCCCGACGCGATCGTCTATTTCCTATGATCTGCGATTGAGGTCGAGGTGTTGCCGCTTTCAGCGGGTAAGATGCGATAGACGACTTCCGGTACCCTTCCGGTCAGCGAAAAGGAAGGCAACGAGCCGCATTGCCTCAAGCAAAATGTTACCAATAGTGTCCTGTTCCAAAGGGGATGGACAGGTCGTGCCATTCCGGTTCGGGGGAAGGATGGCGCGGCTCAGCATGGCGACACGGTGAAGCGGCGATCGTGGAGCTTTATTGCGGCGTTGACAAGCGGCGCATTCTGGATGAGTTCGAGGCGGTAACCGGCTATTATTCGCAAGCGCGCGATCCGTCTTATGAACCGTCGTGAGCAGAGGCCGTCTGCGGGCAAGAGCCGCAGCCGCTGTTACGGCAGCGATGTCCGCGACGCGCTCATCGTGTTGTGGGAGGATTCGGAGCGGCTGGGTCCGCATCGACGCTCGCGGCGGCCAGCGCCGCCGGGCAGGAATGAGTTCGCAGTTCGCCGCTCGGTGCCAGCCCGCACCTTCGGCGATTGGAAAGATCCGCCGCCCGGCTTTGTTGAGCGCATTCGGGCACGTCTTCGTCAGGGAGCTTCGTGCAGACGATGGTGCTGACCGGATTGCCGCCGGCTGGACCGATTGCATTCCGCTCCGCACGCGCGACAGCGGCAATGTGATCATGGCGATCAAGCAGGCCCGCTCCCGGTTTCGCTGACCCTGTGCTGCTGTTTGCCGGCATCCGCCCGCACAGGAAGAGCTTGTAAAAGCGGTCGGTGCGGAAATCGAGGAGCCGTTGGTCGTCGATCTTCAGCCTGAACGCGGTCGTTTGCTGGTGCCGCAAATCGGCTGTTGCATGTACATCCCTGTCAGACGTCAGTTTTCCTCGCCTATTTTGGTGTCGAGCGCGAAGTGCTCCAACCAGATTGCAAGGCTTTTTGGAAATGAGAGCGGCTTTGCGCAGGGCGCTCCGTTGTTGAGCATTCAAGCTACCAAGCCAATGACGCGCAGGTTCCACCAGGCTCGCCAGCCTTGAAGGACAGCGAAAAAAGCAGAGCACGACAGACACAACAGTGCATCAGGACGCCGCAGTCGTTGAAGATGGTGCGCTGCATCCATACCGTGGATGCATTCGATCCAAATAATCGATTTGTTCAATCAGTTTCTCGAAAGCTAACCCTACCCTCTGTGGGAATCGGGCTCTGAGCCGCGACGCTGCCTTGCGAGCGCAGGGGCTGCACGTAGGAGAGATGATGCAACGAGAAATCGCACGCGGGTTGCTGGCCTCGTGGGTTCGCCGACCGGCGTATTTGAGCCCGTCAGTTGGTCCTCACCCGCGCCTATTGCCACCGAGCGACTTGCATGTCCCTCCGACTCGGACCAGTTCCGAGAGCTGCGACGAGTTGCGCGCCGTGTGCTCCGATCAGATGGCCGCCGGTGACGCGTTCGATGGGCCGTCCCTCTTCGAGAGGAGATGAAATGCGAACGCTGCTCGTGGATCATCATGCGGATCTTGCGCGCGCCATGCGACTTGCGCTCGGGGATGGCGGCTTCGTCGTCGATGTCGTTGGTACTCTGGAACTGGCTTCGAGTGCATTTTCTTGCGCCAGCTATGAAATTCTCCTGCTGGAATTGGCTCTGCCAGATGGCGATGGCTTGGGTTGGCTGAGGCAGTTGAGGACCCACGGGCATTCAGTTCCTGCCGTCATTATGAGCAGCCTTAACGATCTCGATAAGCGAATTGCGATCTTCAACGGTGGTGCGGACGACTTTCTGCTCAAACCCATCTCTACCGATGAGCTTATTGCCAGAATGAGAGCCATTCTGCGCCGGGCGACACAGATGACCGACCTGAGGCTCGTATTTGGCAATCTCGACTTTGATCCGGTCGCCCGCCAGGTTTTCGTTGATGGACACCCAATGATGATCGCACGTCGCGAACTCTGTATTCTAGAGCACCTGCTTAACCGGGCAGGCCGCATCGTGCCCCGTGCGCAATTGGAAGATCACCTCTATTCATTCAACGACGACGTGTCTGCCAACGCGCTTGAAGTCGGAATTTATCGTTTACGGGGACATCTGACCAGATCAGGTGCAACGCCACGGATCAAGACCATCCGAGGCATTGGTTACATCCTAGAATTGACTGACGCCTCGTCCGCATAGTTTGTCGAATCGAAAGAAGATCTATTTTGCTGATCCTTCAACATCCTTGCCCTGCGCTCAATTGGCGGGCGATCGCCAACAAGGTTACAAGACCTGCAGTGCCCCGTTACCTGGGCCATCTCCTCTGCGCGCTTATTGTGACTTTCCCACTTAGTGTCGCGGCGCAAAACAAGCAGGACAAAGGCCCGCCGCATGCGGCTTCGAATAGCATCAACGCCACGCTGACCCTTTCCTCTTCGCTCGGGGAGACCGTTCATCTGCCCGCGCCAGCCACGACCATCTTTGTTGCTGACCCCACGATCGCGGATTTTCAGGCGCCATCGAGCAAAACAATCTTCGTCTTTGGCAAGAAATCGGGGCGGACCAGCCTATTCGCCTTGGATGGCAATGGCGAGCCTCTCGCCGAATTGCGTATCGTTGTCACGCAACCGATCGGGGATTTACGCGCCATGCTGCGGGAGCAGGTCGGCGACTATCCCATCCGCGTCAACTATACGCCGCGCGGCGCAATCCTTAGCGGGACGGCGCCCGACGCAGAGGTCGCCGACACCGCAAAAAGAGTCACTGAGCAATATCTGGGCGACGGAGCGCAAGTCGTCAACAACATCAAGGTCGCTGGATCCCTGCAAGTTAACCTCAGCGTGCGCGTAGCCGAAGTCTCACGCAGCGCCATGAAGTCACTCGGCGTCAACTTGTCCGCCTTCGGTCAAATCGGCAATTTCAAAGTGGGCGTTCTAAGCGGAAGCGCTGCAAGCGCTGGGTCTGGTTCAACCCAGGGTGGCGGTACAGCAGAAATCGGATTCGACAACGGTGCCGTCAACGTCAGCGCGGTTCTCGACGCGCTCGCCAAGGAGCATATAGCTTCCGTCCTGGCTGAGCCGAACCTCACCGCTATGTCGGGTGAAAAGGCCAGCTTTCTCGCGGGCGGCGAATTTCCCATTCCTGTCCTGCAGGAAAACAGGCAGGTATCGGTTGAATTCCGTCACTTCGGCGTCAGTCTGGAATTTGTGCCGACAGTTCTCAGCAACAATCAAATCAACATTCACGTAACGCCCGAAGTCAGTGAACTGTCGACGCAAGGTGCCGTGCAAATCAACGGAATTTCCGTGCCGGCAGTTTCCACCCGCCGAGCCGATACGGTCGTCGAACTCGCCAGCGGCCAGAGCTTCGCAATCGGCGGTCTAATCAGGCGGAACGTCAACAATGATGTCAGGGCCTTTCCCTGGCTCGGAGAACTGCCGATCCTGGGACCGCTTTTTCGCTCGACCTCGTTTCAAAAAGAGGAGTCAGAACTGGTCATTCTAGTTACGCCTTACATTGTAAGACCAGGCTCCAACCCAAACCAGATGAGCGCACCGACCGAGCGGGCGGCACCGGCTTTGAACGGAGGGGGCGCTCCGACGAATTCCGTGACAAGTCCCCCGCGAGACCGCGCTGCTATCCGTGCGGGCGCGCCAAGCGCCCAGGGCGGTCTCGGCTTCATCATCGAATAGTGTCATCCAAAGATGTTGCGTTTTATAATCCTCTTTGTCGCTCTGGCACCAAGCGTAAGTGGCTGCACAAGCACTACGCCAGTTGATGTCGAACCATCGGCACCAATGCTTGTCCGAGAGGAGACCACCGTCCTGACGTTGCAAAGCCTGCGCGCTTCCGAACGGCAGCGTTTGCGTGTTTTCCTAGACAAGGCCAGTCGCGGCCGGTTCGATGCCATCCACCTCCTCATCAGCGGTTCGCCCCAGCTCAGCGCAGGGGTAGCCCATCAGGCCAGGCAGTTGGCAATCGAAGAAGACAACATTCAATTGCGCGATCAACACGACGCCGGCTCAGTGCGAATTGAGGCGATTGTCTATCACGCCCGTCCGCCGGTCTGTCCCTCATATGGTGCCTTACCCAATGAAGAATCCTTCAAACAGCCGCTTGGTTGTTCGACAGGATATAACCTGGCCGTGATGGTCAACGATCCGCGCGATCTGCTCGACAATCAGGCCGTCAAGGCCGGCGATGGCGATCGTGCTTCTGTACCAGTTGCAACTTACAGAACATTCGGGACGGATAAAGGTGGCTGATACCGCCCTTATCTCGGCAGCACTCCTACCGGAGATTGAAAGCTTCCAATCGCGTCCTGATCTAAAATAAAAGGAACCGCTGGATGCAATATAGGCGCTATATCGAGGGCCTTAGGGCCGTTGCTGTACTTCCGGTCGTACTCTCTCATTTCGGAATTTCGGCGATCCCGGGTGGCTTTAGCGGGGTCGATATCTTCTTCGTCATCTCCGGCTACCTAACCAGCGGAAGCCTCCTGGATGACCTTGAACGCGGCCAATTTTCCATCGTCAACTTCTACTGGCGCCGTGCCCGGCGCATTCTGCCGGCGCTCGTCTTTGTGATGCTTCTCACCTGCATTGCGGCATTGTTCATTCTTCTGCCACCGGATCTGCGCGGATTCAGTCTTAGCATCATAGCTACCTCGACCTTCTGGTCGAACGTTTTCTTCTGGAAAACGTCAAGTTACTTCTCTATCGATGCCGCGCTTCTACCACTGTTGCACACCTGGCCGCTTTCCGTAGCGGAGCAGTACTACATCTTCGCACCAATCCTGATGTTCCTAATCTATCGCTACATCGGGAAGCGCTGGCTGACGACACTTCTTCCGATAATTCTCTGCAGCTTCGTAGTGGCGGTGATGGCGACATCGCTGGCACCCACCGCCGGATTCTATCTGCTGCCGACCCGAATCTGGGAACTCATGTTGGGCGCCCTGCTCATGCTCAAATGCCCCTCGCCGCTGGGCAACCGATTCCTGATGGAGTCGGTGGGGGTGGCCGGATTTGGCCTTCTCGCCATCGGGTTCTTCGCGATTTCGGCGAGTGATCCGTTCCCAGGCTACAACGCCTTGTATCCATGCATCGGAACGGCCCTTCTGATCTATGTTGGCCAAAATACCCCCTCGACGGTCGCAACCCGCATGCTCGAAGTCCGGCCGCTGGTCTGGATTGGGCTCATCTCGTATTCGTTGTATCTTGTTCACTGGCCTCTCGATGCGTTCGCGCACTATCTTTCGTTCCAAAAACTCGATCCGTTGATGACCGGTGCGATGTTGGTGGCAAGCCTCGCATTGGCTGCATTCTCCTGGAAGTTTGTAGAGCAGCCGTTTCGACAGAAGAGGGCCTTCACCTCCCCGGGGCCTATCTTCGCCTTTTCAGCGCTCGCGATCGTTGTCCTTTGTGCCGGCGGAGCGGCGGGGGCGCTCGGCAACGGCTTTCCGCAACGGTTTCCGGACTATGTCCAGCGGCGCATTTCCGTCGGGGACTGGAGGAATGGCATCTGTTTCAACGAGGGCACCAGCCGGATCGAAAGCTGGAATATGGAGGATTGCACGCGCACCAGCGGTTTTCCAACAACGGTTTTTTTGTGGGGCGACTCCTTCGCCGCGCACTATGTTTCCGGCTTGGGTGCTAACATAAATCGATTGCAGGCGAACATCGTTGAATATACGTACGCCAGCTGCGCGCCGATACTCTATTACTACCCTTACGATCGTCTTGATTGTGTCCGGTTCAATCGCAAGGCCTTGGACGTCATCTTGGAAGCGGACATCAAGACGGTTATCCTCAGCGGTAGATGGAGTGACTATGAGGTCAGAGGTTTCGACGGTCTTCAGCAAACAATCGCTACGCTTCGTGCCCTGGGCGTGCGCGTGTTTGTCATCGGCCAGTCTCCGCAGTTCCCAACTGACGTCCGGAAAATTGCGTTCTTCGCCAAGCGCCAAAATCTGGACGATACGTCCTGGCCGATCGCGATGGACCCCGACATCAACGAACGTGTGCGCTCATTTACCAAAGGCGCCACATTCATCGATCCGCTGAAATTCCTGTGCAGCGCAGGACGCTGCGCCTATTCCGATAGAGGAGAGTTTATATATTTCGACTATGGTCATTTCTCTTCAGCCGGCGCCACACTGGCAATCTCGAAATACTGGCCGGCTTTTGGCAAGGACAATGCTCTTCCTAAGACGAAGTAGCGGCTCAGCGGCTGACAAGCACCAGTGCGGGTCCCTGTGATAGCTCCTGCTTCCGCAGCAGCCGCGACGATGGAGCTGTTCAGGTTTAAGGCCACCCGATAGTGACCTAGGATGGGTGCTGCCACGCGGCTCGGACTCAGCGTGCATTATCACGTAAATGTTGAGAGAATGAATGGCGCCGCGAAGGGCAATTCCAGCCGTCCAAAGCGACAGGCGTGTCGCGGCCTCGACATTGCAGTGGCGCTTACCTAACACGGCCTCACACTGCCCTCTAAACGGCCCCGAATTTGAACTGACGGCCCCTGGCCGGTTCATCGGGCAGGTCAAGGGCTAGGCTGTAGTACACAGGGCTCATCCCTTTCAGTTTCAAGTTGGTACGATGGGCCGTGGACGGTTGATGCAGACTTCAAGATGGCGAAAGAAGCTCTCCATGCGTGCGTTGTCGAGGCAAGTGCCTTTGCCATGCTCGCGACTGGAGAGATTTCAAAATGAGCCTTGTAAGCGGAGAATGCCGCCGACGCTGTTCGGCTTGCTCGTGCCCTTGACGGCGGTAGGCTCGGCAGGGCCGAGGCCAGAGTTGCCGTAGTGGTCGTAATCGACCTCGGCTGTGACCGTGAAGCCCGCAACGACCATGTAGGCGACGTTTGCAGCCACACCAGAATCCTTGAGCTGATCACCCGAGACCTGAAGGTTGAACGAAGTTTTCTCGTCAAACTCGTAGGTGGCGCCCGCCCAGAAAGCCCACTGGCCGTTCCAGATTTTGTACGAGCCGCGCCCATGATTGGCAATTGCGCCGTTTGAGTCCTCGTTGAGACTGGCATTGGAACCGTAGCCGAAGAGTCCAAACAGCGACAGCTGGTTTGTGACAGCGACGTCGACGCGGATCTTGCCGGCAAAAGCTTCGTAATTGCTGTCATAAGCCGCGACGCCGGTGATCGAGCCCCAGCCTTGCGTGTATTTCAAGCCGGCGACAACGTGCGGAATATAGCTGTCGATAGTGCCGGCTGAGCCCGATCCTTGTTCGAGCGAAATCACAGTCGAAATGCCGTTGCCGGCGTCGAAGTGGTACTGAGCCACGTTGGTGTCGAAGCCGGCCGACGGAACGAGCATACTATCGAGAACGTCGCCAGCGTAGCTTGCAAACGTATCGAAGGCCGACCCCTCCTTGCCAACTCGCAGGCCTCCCAGCTCGACCCAGGCAGAAGCCAGTGCGAGGCCGCTGTTGAAATCATAGTTCTGAGGACTGTCATGCGAGTTAGCGCTGTTGCCAAAATTCACCTGGGTTTCGGTATAGGTCGTCAACGCGCCGAGCTCGGTCTGCTGGCCGGTCCAAGTTTTGAACGTGAAGCGTGTGCTGTTTCGCCAAGTGCCTTGGTCCTCGCCAGTTCTCACGTCCGAGGTTCTTGCGCTGTCATACGATCGGACGTCACCCAGGCCGATATCGTAACGGACATAGCCGCCGATGCGCAGGCAGGTCTCGGTGTTGGGAATATAGGAATATCCCGAGCCGAGGACGTCGCAGATCTTGATGTACTCGGCCGGTTCCCGCTCGGCGCCAGCTGCTCGACCGACGGAAACGGTCATCAGAGCAGTTAAGCCCAGAAGAGGACTCTTGATGTACATGTCTAGATCTCCATGAAGGAATAAAAAGGATAGAGGCGAAAGAGCAAGCTTTTCCTCTAAATTTTGTGCGTGTTGTCTCCAATATGTGGACGCCAAAGCGCTTGACACGAGAGGTGAGCCAGCGTAAAAGCCACATGTACTTATAATAGTGTTTTTTGCTAGGAGATTCATTATCGTTTACATGTGAAACACTCCGGTCGGACCGCTGCAGCTCTCCGAAATAGAGCAGCAAGCGACATGCCAACCTGAAGCGTAGATGCGGCCGACACCAAAATCGGGCCGACGCGCCTTCGTCTCGCTGGAATCACTTTTTTTGAGGGTCACTGCGAAAAGCAATGTGCGACACGGTTCGCCATGTTCGATATGTGACAGTCTCGTTAACAGCGACGGCTTCCCGTCTGACCGCAACGCAGGCCGCGCCATGCGCTACCGAGAAGGATCACTGCGCGTACGCTCCGCAAGGGCTGCGCCAGGAACAGAGGGCGTGCACGTCCGAGGCGTCGCATGGTGGCCGCAGCACCTTTTCGCCGCTGTAAGTTCGCCGTGCAGGTACATTTCGCGGCCGGAAGCGAGAGGGAGCGCACCCTGAAACGGCTGCCTACGGCTCGCCTCGAGTAATTGGCGATGAACAGCATTCTCGAGAACTTAGTCTCGACGGAAAGAGCAACGAAAGGAAGCCGCTTGGACGAGCACGATCCGAAGGAAGAACCGATCGAGACCATTTTCCGCAACGGCACAATCACTGCCGTGGGTATCCTGCTTGCCTTTTCGCTCGGCTTCCTCACTCATTGGGCCGCGAACCCCTTGCCATGGCAACTCTACGATCTGTTCGCCGTAGTGCCGATCCTGCTCGGCATCGCACTGCAGATGAGAGCGCTGTCCATGCTGCTCGACATGAGTTCCTTGCGGCGCCCCATCTACGAACGCGCCAATCGCATTTTCATGGTCGGCCTCATCCAGACCGCGTGTGGCGTCGGCATGGCCATCTTGGTCGATCTTTTCGGGATATCGGTAGGGGGCACGCTGCCCGGCGCTTGACGACAAGCCACACCGCCGCTCTTCGCTCGAAGCGACGTCAAGCCGGGGAACCTTGTGCACCCCCTAGCGGCGTCCTCCTTTCATCAAATGAGCCGACGTCAGCTTTAGAGCGTCTCGGTGGCTAAAGCCGGTATGGTTTTTCGGCCGGCAGGGAAGGCCGCTGGCTGGACCTGGATGGCGTCTGAACGAGGCTTGACAGGTCCGTTGCGTCGGACATGAATTTCGCATTGCAAAGTTCTTCCGCAGACGCCTCAAGCACACTGCACTGGCGTCACGTACTCAGACGTTGAATGCGGCACCGCACCATCACCTCAGGCGCAACCATGGCACGCGCGCTCCCCGGCGTGGTTGACCCCATCCTGTCCAAACGAGACTGCGACATAAGCGGGACGCACTGACTTAGGTCAGAGACCAGGACGAGCGCGCAACGAAAGAATGATGGATCAGCGACGTGGGATGACAGCTCCTTGCACACCTCAATCCTGACAAAGTACCGGGACCCCCGGCCGCCTTGGTATACCATCTATCCGACTGTGCCAGACTTCTCTGCGGCAGTTGGTGCTGACGATTATGAGGAATGGCTGGGGGGCCTCCCGGCCCACGAATCGGTGTCGCTCTATTTCCACATTCCGTTTTGCCGATCCATGTGCTGGTATTGCGGCTTCCCTACCGCGGTCATCCGTCGCAACGGCCCGATCCTTAATTATTTAGCGGTGCTGCGTCAGGAGATCAGTTTGGTGTCGGAGCAAGTGCGGCAAGGCTGCCGGTGAGCGATGTGCATTTCGGCGCGGAACGCCTCACCTTATCGGGCCAGCCGAGCACTTGGCGCTGATGGAATTTCTACGCCGCCACTTCGCTTTCAGCAAAACTGCTGCGATCGCCGTGGAGATCGATCCCCGAACGTTCACACCGGAAATGGCCGAAGCCCTGGCAGCTAACGGTGTCAACCGCGCGAGCATCGGCGTGCAGAGCTTTGATCCCGATGTGCAAAGGCGATCAATCGGATCCAGAGTAAGGTGCAGACGGCCGCTGCAGTCGAAAATCTCCGCCGGCATGGCGTTGGCCATATCAACTCCGACCTCATCTTCGGTCTATCGAAACAGACTGTGCAGTCCTGCATCCAGACCGCGATGGCTGCGGTCGCCATGCGCCCCAACCGGCTTGCGGTGTTCGGATACGCGCATATTCCTTCCGTGATAAAGGATCAGCGCCTAATCGAGCAGGCAGGTCTACCGGACGGTGATCTTCGCGCCGAACAGGCTGCAGCTGTCGCCGAGACACTGGTTGGCGCTGGCTACCGGGAGATCGGGCTCGATCATTTCGCTCCGCCGGACGACGAACTTGCGCTAGCGCAGAAGACCGGGCGCCTACGGCGTAATTCGCTGGGATACTCGGCCGATACTTGCAAAACCGTGATCGGCTTCGGCGCGTCGGCTATTGGCCGAGTCCGCGAGGGGTATGTTCAGAACGAAGTAACACGGGATTCTTACGCCCGGCACATCGCAAGTGGACGTCTGGCGACATCAAAGGGCCACCGTCTGACCGACGATGACCGGGTGCGCGCAGCGATCATCGAGCGACTGATGTGCGATTTGGAGGCCGACGTGCCGACCATCTGTGCCGCCCACGAAATCGAACCAGCTCGTTTTCTCGATTCAG
Source organism: Mesorhizobium sp. ISC25 (assembly GCF_042295465.1). Classification (NCBI taxonomy): domain Bacteria; kingdom Pseudomonadati; phylum Pseudomonadota; class Alphaproteobacteria; order Hyphomicrobiales; family Phyllobacteriaceae; genus Mesorhizobium; species Mesorhizobium sp. ISC25. The sequence continues at coordinate 5,130,281 of NZ_CP135441.1, forward strand.
TTGAGAGTTTGGTGACGCTGGCTGAGGAGGGGATCCTGGACGTCGAAAACGGCTTCATCCGCGTGCGGCCGGAGCACCGCTTTGTTGTTCGCGCCGTTGCTGCTGCATTCGATGCTTTTCTCGCGAATCGATGAGTTGAGGCCACGACGCCGAAAGGCATCAGACCTTGTTTGGCGCTCGTCGGCATGGGCTCTCGCAGAAGACTCCGCAAGCGTATGCAGGGGACTTCCACTTGACGCCGCGTTCACCATCATCTCGCCTGGGTGCGCGCGAAAGCGCACAACCCGGAGCACGCTGCTCTCGGTGTGAGGCTGTGCTCTGCAAAGCACCGGTGATCCACCCTGTCCCTGGACAGCAGCTTGATGGCGTCATCTTGGAGGACGAGAAAAGATTGTCGAGGTACGGGTACGAATTGCCTCGGTCGTCCGTTCAATCGAAAGCACTGTCTGCGGAGGCACCTCTCCTTCATGCAGTGACAGGAGATGCTGGGCGACTTCCTTATCTGCTGCGGTGAGTCGATGATTTAGGCGGAGAAAGTCCATCCAGGTGGGGGTGCGGAATGTCTCCGTCCAAAGTGACGGTGTTTGCAGATTTCGCTGGAGCGTCCAGTTTCGTGCACCGGCACGGCTCTGGACGTGTCGCCGCGTGCGCATGGAGCCCAGAAAGGCCTCGATATTTTCCTCCGATATCAAATACTCGACCTTGGCCACGATAGGGCCACTTCTGGGTTTCAGATCGAGAGCCACGTCCGGCGGATGAAAAACTGAACTTTCTTGGTCGGTTTCTTCCCAGGGACGGACCGGCAACACGATCCCCGCTGCTGCAACCAGCAACAGAGCGCCTGCGGCGCCCTCCAATGCTGAGGTCAAGGAATAATTTTGCGCGACAGAACCCCAGATCCAGCTGCCAGCAGCCATACCGCCTGCGCTCAAGGCGTAGTAAATGGAGAGCGTGCGGCCTACAACCCACCTTGGGCTTGCCAACTGCACCGACACGTCAATGCCCGTCCAGGTGATAAGCCAACCCGCTCCGCCGAGCGCCAGCGAAATGGCCGCCACAGGAACCGACGATGTAAGGGCAAGGGAGAGGCAACAGACTGCACAAGCCACAGAGGCGAAGGCCACCAGCCTGTTTTGAGACGTGACCTTCCTCAAGAAGCCGTTGCCCATGCCCGCGATGAAAGCACCCATGCCGAAGCCGGCCAATAAGATACCGTAGACAATTGGCCCACTCTTCAACTGATCCCGGACCACGAGGGGGAGCAACGCCAGAATGGAGATGCTTGCCAATCCGAAAAGAGCGGCTCGGGCGGTCGCTGCCCTGATCTCCAAAGACATCGCCGTAAAGCGCACTCCGTCATGAATTGCCGTCGTCATTCTCTCACGAGGGAGAGGCGAAGAGCGGACCTCCCATTTGGTGCGCCATATCGCGCTTATGGGCGCCAGATCACTCACCGCAGCCAAGGCGAAAGCGGCCAGCGGCCCAAAGACGGCCAGGATCACGCCCCCCAAGGCCGGACCAACGCTGCGCACAATGTTGTATCCGACGGACATAAGCGTCACTGCGGCCGGAATGTCGCGTTTGTGAAGGATATCGCCGACCGAAGCGTGCCAAGCCGGATCATTCAAGGCAAAGCCGCAGCCGGCCAGGAAACCTAACCCGAGAATCAGCCAAGGACTGACAAATCCCAGACCCACAGAAATCATCAGCGTCGTCGACGCCGATGCTATCAGGCAGTGTCCCGCAAACATCACCCACCGGCGGCTGAAGTTGTCGGCAATGGCTCCGGCGAAAACTGAGAGGAAGAACACCGGCAATGTGGATGCGGCCTGGACGAGTGCCACCATGAGGTCGGACGCTGAAATCGTTGCCATAAGCCAACTGATGGCGACCGTTTGCACTAGCCAACCGAGGCTCGAAATCTGGGTGGCCGCCCAAATTGAGCGAAACACCTTGTTTCGAAATGGGGCGAGCGTCTTTGAAACGGGCGGTTGAGGATTTTCGCTCTGCATGAGGTATTGCTGGCCTTCGATGAGCGCTGCGATTTGAGCAAGCGGGTCGATACTTAGACATCGCGGAGCACCGCACGGAACCCAGCTCTATGGAGCTTGCCGGCGACTATTTACGTATTGAGCCATTCTCATAGTCTCATTCATGAGCAGTCCTGTGCGCAAGCATTGCTTTGCTAAATTCCCACCACAAGCGCGCCGCCGCTGAGACCCGCACCCGCTGCCGCCAAGAGGACTTTCTCGCCAGGCCGAAACGGCTGCGCCCGATGGGCCAGCGACAATGAGAGCGGGATCGTCGCGGCGGAAGAGTTGCCATATTCGGCGATCGTCTTGACGATCGAGTGATCAGCGATGCCGAGGTTCCTGCCGACCGCGTCGAAAATGCGCGCATTGGCCTGATGCGGCACGAAACGATTGAGGTCTTGCGGCCTCAGTCGGGCAGCAGTGAGCGCATCTCTCGAGCAGGCGGTCATCATCTCCACGGCCTTGCTGAATACTTCACGGCCGTCAGTGATCGTCATCCGTGTCTGCGCGAGGTCGAGGTCGGCATGGAACGGAGTGTTGCTTCCCCCGGCGGGAATCTGGATTAGCCCGTAGCGCGAGCCGTCGGAATCCACCGAAGCGCCGAGAATGCCTCGATCCGGGTCATCGCAAGGACTGATCACCATGGCGCCGGCGGCATCGGCAAACAGCACGGCGCTGGCGCGCTCGGCCAAATTGATGCGGTGGCTGAGGATGTTGGCGGCGATGACAAGGCTCGCTTTGCCGTGCAGGCGGGTGAACCCGTCGGCGAACATCAGCGCATAGATGAAGCCGGCGCAGGCGCCGGTCAGGTCGATCGCTCCGGCGCGGCCTAGCCCCAGCCGATGTGCGACCAGCGGCGCGCTTGGCGGCAGAAGGTGATCGGGCGTCGACGTGGCGAGCAAGAGTAGACCGACGTCGCCGCGGTCGATACCGGCATTGGTCAGCGCCATGTCGCCGGCAGAGGCGGCAAGGCCCGACAGCGTGTCTTCGTCTGTTGCCCAGAAGCGCGAGCGAATTCCGGTGCGCCGCTCGATCCAGCCGGGCTCAAGCCCGAGCCGGTCTTCGATTTCCGGGTTCTCGACCTTGCGCGCCGGCGCATGATGGCCGAAGCCGAGAACGCGCGACGATAGGTTCATGGCCGCGAGCCGAAGCGTTCGCCGGCCTCCTCTATCGCGTCATAGAGCCCGCCCAATTCGTCGCTGGTGATGCAATAGGGCGGCAGAAGATAGAGGACATTGCCGAGCGGGCGCACCAACAGGCCGCGCTCAAGGAAAAAAGCGCGCAGTTTTGGCCCGATCTCGGCCAGATAACCGGCTGAGCCGGTGCGTAGGTCGAGTGCCGCGATGGTGCCGGTTGTCCGGCAGTCGGTGAAATATGGATTGCCCCGGAAGCGTTGCAGCCCGGCGGCCTGCCTCGCGCTCAAGACCGCGATCCGCTCGGCCACCGGCTCGTCACGCCAGATCTCGACATTGGCAAGTGCTGCCGCGCAGGCGATCGGATTGGCGGTGTAGGAGCTCGAATGGAAAAACGTCTTCTTGCGATCCTCCGAAAAGTGAGCGTGGAAGATGGCATCGGTGGCGAGCGTGGCCGCCAGCGGGATGGTACCACCGGTCAGACCTTTCGACGTGCACAAGATGTCCGGCGAGACGGACGCCTGTTCGCAGGCAAACATGGTTCCGGTGCGCCCCCAGCCGGTCATCACTTCATCGGCGATCAGCAGCGTGCCGGAGGCTTCGGCGATCCTCTTCAATTCGGCAAGAACCCAGGCCGGATACATCAGCATGCCGCCGGCGCCAAGCACCAGCGGCTCGACGATCAGCGCGGCTGCGCGCCGGTCGCGGCTAACGGCCTCGAACCGATCCAGCGTTTCCTGCTCGCGCCCGGCGGCCGGGAAGGGGATGGCGTCGACCTCGAACAGCAAAGGATCATAGGCGGCGTTGAAGACGCCGCGGGCGCCGACGCTCATCGCCCCGATCGTGTCGCCATGATAGCTGTGCTCCATGACGGCGATGCGCGAACGCGGCGCGCCGATGTTGCGGAAATAGCCGAGCGCCATCTTCAGCGCGACTTCGACTGAGGTCGAGCCACTGTCGGAATAGAACACCCGGTCGAGGCCGGCGGGTGCGATGCCGACAAGCGCCTCGGCCAGCCGTTCGGCCGGCTCGTGGGTGAAGCCCGCGAAGATGATCTGGTCGAGGCTCGACGCGGTCGTCTCGATGGCCTTCATGATGCGGGGGTGGCGATGGCCATGGGTGACGACCCACCAGGAAGAAATCGCATCGAGGATGCGGAAGCCGTCGGCCTTGTGGAGATAGGCGCCTTCAGTCAGCACGATTTCAGGGACCGAGGGCTCTAGCGCGTGCTGCGTGAACGGATGCCAGACTCGAGACTCCGCCATCAGTCGCCTCCGGCAATCATGGCCAGGTCGAAGCCGGAAATCATTGCATCTCTCAACGTTTCACCCGTCAGCGGACCGAGGTGCGGCAGCCTGCCCAGCTGCGGCACGCAGCCGAATTCCACGATTGTCCTTTGTGTATCGGCCACCTCTTCGCCAATGAAGGCAATGCCGATGAGCGGGATGGAGCGGGCTCTCAGGGCCTCGATCGACAACAGCGTATGATTGATGGTGCCAAGCGCGGTGCGGGCGCACAGTATGACCGGCAGCCGCCATTGTTCGAATATGTCAATGAACCTTGTCTGTCGATTGAGCGGCACCATCAGCCCGCCGGCGCCTTCGATGACGAGCGGTGTCGGCAGGACCGGAAATGAAAGATCGTCGGCCTCGATCGCGACGCCGTCGATTTCGGCTGATCGATGCGGCGACAGCGGCATCGTCAGTCGATAGACTTCGGGCAGCACGCGTCCGTCGGGCAAGCCGGAAAGCCGGGCGACGACCTCGCTGTCGGTCTCCTCGTTGAGGCCCGATTGCACCGGCTTCCAGTAGAAGCCGTCGAGCAGCCCGGCAAGTCCGGCCGAAAACACTGTCTTGCCAATTCCAGTGTCTGTTCCGGTGACGACGATGCGTTTGGTCATGCTGTGGCCAACACTCCGACGAGAGCCTCGACCATGGCGGAAATGTCGGCTTCGTCGACGTTGAGAGTCAGCGAAATGCGCAGGCGCGACGTACCCTCAGGCACTGTCGGCGGGCGAATGCCGCGTATGTCGAAGCCGCGTGCCTGCAGTCCTGCCGCCACCGCCATGGTGCGGCTGTTATCGCCGATCACAAGCGGCTGGATCTGCGAGCCGCTGGGCATCACGCCGCAGCGTTCGGCCAATTGCCGGCTCGCGAAAGCGACACGCTCGTGCAACTGAGCACGACGCATAGGCTCGTCAGACAGAATAGTCAGCGCCTCACGTGCCGCGACTGCCATCAGCGGCGATGGTGCGGTCGCATAGATGAATGGCCGGCACCGGTTGATAAGATAGTCGCACAGTGTTCGCGGTCCGGTAACGAGCGCGCCGGATGCGCCAAGCGCCTTGCCGCATGTGTGGAGCGTGACGATGTTGTCGCGGCCTTCATACGCGGCGGCCAGTCCCCGGCCGTCCGGTCCCCAGACGCCGGTGGCATGCGCTTCATCGACGACGATGAATGCCTGGTACCGATCAGCCAGCGCGACCAGGCTCTCCATCGGCGCACGGTCGCCATCCATGCTGTAAAGGCTTTCGAAGGCGATCCACACCCGCCCCATGCCGCCTTCGGCGCGCCAGCGGGTGATTGCGTCCTCGACAGCGTCGACGTCGTTGTGCGCGGCCAGCTTGAACTCAGCGCGCCCGGCCTGGGCACCCTCATGCATGCTGGCATGAGCGAGCTCGTCGAGGACCAGCAGGTCGCCTTTCTGCGGCAGGGCCGTCAGCAGAGCGAAGTTGGCGATATAGCCGCTGCCGAAGAACAGTGCACGCTCGGCTCCGAAAAATGCCGCTGCGTCCGCCTCCAGTTGCTCATGTTCCGGTGCATTGCCGCGCAACAGCCGCGATCCGGTGGCGCCCACTGGCGTGCCCCGCGCAATCGCCGTCGAAACCGCATCGCCGAGTCTTTTGGAGGCGGCAAGTCCGATATAGTCGTTCGACGAGAAGTCGAGCCCGGCGCGCGGTGCGAGCGTCCGTAACCGGTCCTTGCGCCCCAGTCCCCGCAAGGTTGCGTCATAGCGGGCAAGAATTGCCTCCTTCATTGCGTGGCGAGTTCCATAGGCTCAATGCCGAGGCGCCGGAACAGAAGGGTATCCTTGTCCTCGCCGGGATTTCCCGCCGTCAGCAGCGTGTCGCCGACAAAGATCGAATTGGCGCCGGCAAAGAAGCACAGCGCCTGCGTTTCGTCGCTCATCGCCGTCCTGCCGGCGGACAGCCTTACATAGGATTTCGGCATCATCACCCGCGCGAGCGCAACGATGCGGACGAAATCGATCGGATCGATGGCGTCGGCCGCGGCAAGCGGCGTGCCTTCGATGGGAATAAGCATGTTGATCGGCACGCTTTCCGGCGGCTCGGGCAGGTTCGCGAGCGTGACCAGCATGTCGATGCGATCGGTCTTTTCTTCTCCCATCCCGACAATGCCGCCGCAGCAGACTTTCATCCCAACCGCGCGCACGTGCCCAAGCGTTTCCAGCCGGTCGGCAAAAGTCCTGGTTGAAATAACCTCGCCATAGTAGCGCTCAGAGGTATCGATGTTGTGGTTATAGTAGTCGAGACCGGCCTGCTTCAGGCGAGCAGCTTGCTCAAGATCAAGCATGCCGAGCGTCATGCAGGTCTCCATGCCGAGGGCCTTGACGCCCTCAATCATGGCGACCACAACGTCCATGTCGCGCTCCTTGGGACTTCGCCACGCCGCGCCCATGCAATAGCGCGTTGCGCCGCCATCACGCGCCATGGCCGCTTCGTCGATGACATGCTTGACGTCCACCAGCTTCGACGCCTTCACACCGGTTTCGTAATGCGCAGACTGGCTGCAATAGCCGCAATCTTCGGGGCACCCGCCGGTCTTGATGCTAAGGAGCCGCGACAGCTGCACTCGGTTTCGATCGAAGTTCTGGCGGTGGATCGTCTGAGCTAGGAACAGCAGATCGTTGAATGGCATGCCGTAGATGGCCTCGGCCTCTTTGCGGTTCCATCGCGGAGGCGTTCCATCGACCAATTGCATGGTCTGGTTCACGTCGAACTCCGAGTTCATTCCAATCGTCATCGTCAAACCTTTGTTTGCTAGTCCGGTACGCCTTCTTGGCTTTGGGGCGCACTCGCTAAAGGCGAGCTGCGGCACGTCTTTCCAGCACCTCCTACGCCTGCCGAGCTGATGTTGCTCCTCACGCCGTAATCCTCAGTTCAAGTGCTTGCAGATGTTCTGGTGGTCCGGCATGTCCAGGCCGATGTCGAGGATCGGGGCGCTGTGCGTCAGCCAACCCATGGAGATGAGATCGACACCGGTCGCCGCAATCGCCGCCGCCGTTTTCGGCATCACCCGACCGGACGCCTCGGTGATCGTACGGCCATCCACTATAGAAACCGCGCGGGCAAGATCCTCGACCGACATATTGTCGAGCAGCACCGCGTCAACACCAATCGCGAGCGCTGCATCGAGCTGCTTCAGCGTGTCGACCTCGACCTCGACCTTCACCATATGCCCTGCTGCGGCGCGCGCCCGCTCTATTGCTGTGCGGATATCGCCGGCGATCGCGATGTGGTTGTCCTTTATGAGCACGCCGTCATCGAGGCCGAACCGGTGATTGGCACCGCCGCCGACGCGCACGGCGTATTTCTCCAATGCCCGCAGCCCGGGCGTCGTCTTTCGCGTCGATACAATCCTCGCCTTGTGACCGCGCACGGCCTCAACCATGGCCGCTGTGGCAGTGGCAATGCCGCTCAGCCGGCATAAGAAATTGAGGGCCGTGCGTTCGGCCGTGAGCAGGCCTCGTGCGGGTCCGGACAATCTTGCAATGGTTTCCCCGGCCCCAACCTCGCTGCCATCAGGGCGCCAGATCTGGATGTTGATCGCCGGTTCCACGAGAAGGAAGGCATACGAGACCAGATCGAGCCCGGCAACGACGCCCGCCTGCCTCGCTTTGAGCACCAACGTGGCAGTGCAATCATACGGGATAACCGCATCGGTGGTCAGGTCGCCGGATCTGCCCAGGTCTTCGAGGAGCGCAACGCGCACAATCGGTTCGATCAGGGTCGCGGGGAGGGGGGAGAATGAAGTCATATCAAGTGCTCCGTATGGTAGCCCGGCAATCGAGTGCGGCCGCGGCCCGCATTGCGCTGTGCAGTGTCAGCCGTGATGGGCGCACGTTGGCATCGTGGAGCGGGAAATCGGACCGACAGTGCGCGCCTCGACTCTCTTCCCGCCTCAGGGCCGCCGCGGCGATCATCAGTGAGACCAAAGCCGGACCAGAGGCAGCGACACTATTGGCTGCGATCGGCAGCAGGGTCGCCACCGCTTCGCGCATTGCCTCGCCGTCGCGGATGATACCCAGGGCGGCGGAGACAATCGGGCGGACCACGGAAGCGTCTGGTCGTGGAGGGACGAATGTGGAGCATCTGCGCGGTCGCCGGGTATACGACGTGCCGGCAACGCTTTCGGCAACCCAGCTCGCGGTGACCGCCGCTTCGGTGAGCGAGTTGCTGGCCAGGCGGTTGGCGCCGTGCAGGCCGGTACAGGCCACCTCACCGCAGGCCCACAATCCCTCGATGGAGCTGCGGCCGGCGCTGTCTACGGCGACGCCGCCCATGTGATAATGTGCCGCCGGGCGCACCGGGATCAGGTCGGTCGCGGGGTCGATTCCTGCGCTCCGGCACAATTCGGCGATGCCTGGAAAACGCTTGCCAAATCTCGGGCCGAGACTTTGCCGTGCGTCCAGGAATACGCGGCGTCCAACGGCAAGCTGGTGCCAAATGGCGCGCGCTACGACGTCGCGAGGCGCAAGTTCACCGCCAGGTGTGTCGGCGAGGAAGCGCTCTCCTCGCTCATCGATGAGCACCGCGCCTTCGCCACGCACGGCTTCGCTCACCAGCGGCATCGGCCGGCGCGGACCGTCGAGCGCAGTTGGATGGAACTGTATGAATTCCAAGTCGGCGAGTTCCGCCCCCGCCCATGCGGCGAGCGCCAGCCCGTGACCCCATGAGCCAGCGGGGTTTGTCGTGTCGCAAAACAGCCCGCCGACGCCGCCGGTCGCCAGCACCGCTCGACGCGTGGGCAGAGCGAGCGCGCCGGCTCGTCCTGCTGCGACCACGGCGATGACCGACCCGTCCTGCACGACCAGCCGGCGGACCTCCACATTTTCGATAATGGTGATCGAGGCTGTACGCCGAACCGCGGCGACGAGCGCGCGCACCAACTCGCGACCGGTGGCGTCGCCGGCTGCATGCACAATCCGCCGTCGCGAGTGTGCCGCCTCGAGCCCAAGTCGCAACGCGCGGTCAGGGTGCTGGTCGAAGTCGACGCCGAACCTTTGGATCGTCCTAATCGCTTCGGGTGCAGCTCGTACCACTCGCCGCACCGTGGCCTCATCGCAGAGTCCGTCGCCGGCAGCTATCGTGTCGCAAAGGTGAAAATCTGGGCCGTCGTCGCCCCCGAGACTTGCCGCAAGACCGCCCTGGGCAAGTTCACTGCAGGCTCCGGTTCCAAGCGGCGCGTTGGTCAAAAGCACGACCGGTTCCGGCGCCAGATGAAGCGCCGTCATCAGGCCGGCAATGCCGCCGCCGATGACGACCGGCGCCCCGGCGATGTCGCGAACCTCCAGACTCATAGGGAAAGCATGCGCTCGACCGCGCGGCGGGCGGGGCCGGCAATTTCGGGATCAATCCGGACCTCATGCCGGTTCTGCTCGAGTGCGGCGCGAATGTTGGCCAGGTTGATGCGTTTCATGTGCGGGCACAGATTGCATGGGCGAACGAACTCGACGTCGGGATGCGCGACCGCGACGTTGTCGCTCATCGAACATTCGGTCAGAAGGACGACACGCGTCGGTTTCTCACGCTCGACATAATCCGACATCGCCGCGGTCGAGCCGGAGAACTCCGCCTCCGCGACAACGTCTGGTGGGCATTCTGGATGGGCCAGCACGATGACGCCTGGATGGGCATCGCGCAGTTCCCGGATGTCTGCTGCGGTGAAGCGCTCATGCACCTCGCAATGGCCTTTCCAGGCGATGATCTCGACGTCTGTATCGGCTGCCACGTTCCTCGCCAGATATTCGTCCGGGAGCATCAGCACACGCGCCACGCCAAGCGATTCCACCACCGCCTTGGCGTTGCCGGACGTGCAGCAGATGTCGGACTCCGCTTTTACGGCGGCGGAAGTGTTGACGTAAGTAACAACGGGGACCCCCGGATACCGCAGCCGCATTAGCCGCACGTCGTTTGCCGTGATCGATTCGGCCAGCGAGCAGCCGGCGCGGAGATCCGGGATGAGCACGGTCTTGTTCGGATTGAGCAGTTTTGCCGTCTCGGCCATGAAATGAACGCCGGCAACCACGATGATGTCGGCGTCGACCGTCACCGCCTTGTGGGCCAACGCCAGGCTGTCGCCGACGATGTCTGCCACGCAATGAAAAATTTCGGGCGTCTGGTAATTGTGCGCCAGCACCACCGCATTGCGCTCACGCTTCAGCGCTAAGATGGCTTCAATATCGCCGGCGAACGTGGGCCATTCAACGGGTGGGATCACCCGCCGGACACGCTCATACAGGGACGCAGCCATGGGTAACGCCCCAGTCATTGGCGCCTCGATTATATTCGGTTTGACAATAAGGGAATATATCTACCTTGACTATAAGTATGTCAAGCCCGCGCCAGCGGTAATTTTGTCCCGGCGATAGCCCTGTCGTCGAGGACGGCATGCCGGAAGCGATAAAGCTTCGCCGGTCGTCCGCCTGTGTCGAGGGAGGTCTCCCCGGTCTCCTCAACAAGTTCCTGCTGCTCGACCAATCTCCGGAAGTTCGGCTTGTTGATCAGCCTGCCAGCCAAAGCTTCCACGGTTCGCTGCAGTTGCAGCAGCGTGAAGGAAGGCCGCATAAGCTCGAACACGACCGGCCGGTATTTGATCTTCGAACGCAGCCGCGCGATCCCGGTTGCCAGAATACGACGGTGGTCAGCGACCATTGGTTTGCCAGCCGCGGCCGCAATCGCGTCCCTGCCGCCACCGGCCTCCTCAATCAGAGCAGCTTCATAGAGCAACTCGTAGCGTTGGAGCGTGAGTTCCTCGTTCCAATGGCGGTCGTCGAAGCCGAAGGCTATCGCAGCGCGCTGCCGGCGCTCGCGTTGAGTGGTCGGCTCGCTGGCGCCGCCGGCCCACTCAATCAGGCGGGGCCGCAATCTATCGAGCAGCACAGGCGGCGTGCCGAAGCGGTGGTCCTCCCAGGGAAAATATTCGTACCAACTTTGCCAGCCGCACGCGGCCGAGTTCGTTGCCTGTTCCTTCCTGGTCAATGCGAGATAGCTGATTGAGATGACGCGCTGGTGGCGCTCAGTGCCGATGCGATCGCGATCGGCGAAGGTGTAGAGTTGCTCGATGTATCCAAGTGCATGGCCGGTCTGCTGCTCCACCCACCCCCTCAAACCCGACTGCAGTGATCGATGCTCAAGGGCAAAAGGTCCAGAAGGGAGGGTGTCCGCATGACCGACTGTGAGGACACAGGGCTCACTGTCGTTTACGGCGACCACGACGGCAGTCAGGTCCACTTTGGCTTCGTCAGCTTTGACGGCGGCTTTGCCTTTCTTGGTTCTTCTTGTCTGAGGATCCATGTTTGCGAAAGCGGGTTGGCCCAACGGAGCGCCTTAATCGATTGAATGTAACCTTGGCAGCCAGCACGTCAACACCGGAGTACTCAAGCGCTGCTTTTAGCTCTTCGCAGTCGCACAAAAATATGCCAAACGCGACACCCGCTGTTGGTAACGTAAGGGAAGGGGCCTCGGTTGAGCGCGGCTGGTGAGATAAAAGGGATGACTCCTCCAGATATTCGATCGCGAAAAGGCCAGACGCCACTTGTATGCTTGACGGCCTACACCACGCCGGTCGCGAGGCTGCTCGATCGCCACTGCGACATCGTTCTTGTCGGCGACAGCGTCGGCATGGTGCTGCACGGCCTGTCGTCGACGCTGGGGGTCACGCTCGACATGATGATCATGCACGGACAGGCCGTTCGGCGCGGCCTTGAACACGCGCTGATGGTCGTCGACCTGCCCTTCGGTTCCTATGAGGAAAGCCCAGAGCACGCTTTCGGCAACGCTGCGCGCGTGATGGGTGAGACCGGTTGTTCAGCGGTAAAGATCGAGGGCGGCGAGACCATCTCGGAAACCATCCGCTTCCTTACCGCGCGCGGCGTACCTGTCATGGCCCATGTGGGCCTGACGCCGCAGGCGGTAAACACGTTTGGAGGCTATCGTGTGCAGGGCCGGGGAGCCGATGCAGAGCGGATCAGGCGCGACGCCAGGGCGGTAACCGAAGCGGGCGCCTTCTCCTTGGTGCTGGAAAAGATACCGGAGCAGCTTGCACGGCAGATAACCGCCGATATCGACATACCCACAATCGGCATCGGTGCCTCGCCAGCTTGCGACGGCCAGATTCTGGTGAGCCACGATATGCTCGGGCTCTTCACCTCATTTCGGCCGAAGTTCGTCAAACGCTATGCCGAGCTCGGTGAGCAGGCTGAGGCGGCAATCGCCGCTTACGCCACCGATGTGCGGAACCGGCACTTTCCGGCGGTCGAACATCTCTATGTCAACGCCTTTAAGGCCGGTGACTTCACATGAGCGTGCCGATCGCTCGAACCGTGAGCGAGCTGCGCGGCGTCGTTGCGCAATGGCGTCGCTCGGGTGCCACGATCGGTATTGTGCCGACCATGGGAGCCTTGCACGACGGGCATCTGAGCCTCGTGCGGAAGGCGCTCGAAAGGGCCGAGCGGGTGATCGTAACGCTGTTCGTAAACCCCAAGCAGTTCAACAGCCCCGCCGACCTGATTGCCTACCCTCGGACGGAAAGCGACGATGCTGCCAAGCTCGCTCTGCTGGGCACGCATCTGCTCTATGTGCCGGACACAGAGGAAATGTACCAGGTGGGCTTCGCCACGGCCGTTTCAGTGTCCGGCATCAGCGAATGCCTTTGCGGCGCATTCCGGCCCGGCCATTTCAATGGCGTGGCGACGGTCGTGGCCAAGCTCTTCCTGCAGGCCGGCGCTGACTTCGCCTTTTTTGGCGAAAAGGATTTTCAGCAACTTCAGCTTGTCAGGCGCTTGGTCCGGGATCTCGACATTCCGATCACTATTGTGCCCTGTCCGACAGTCCGCGAAGCCGATGGTCTTGCGCTATCGTCGCGTAACGTGCGGCTCTCCCCAGCCCAACGCGCCATTGCCCCAAAACTAGCATCGGTCCTGCTCGATACGGCCGAGCGGCTTGCACGCGGCTCCCCCATCCTGCCTACGCTTGATGAAGCGCGTGCAGCAATTCTGGCTGCCGGCTATCGCGAGCTCGAATACCTGGAGCTTCGCGGAGAAACAGACCTGCAATCGTTAGCAAGCCTTGACCGACCGGCACGCTTGCTTGCTGCGGCTTGGCTTGGCGACACGCGGCTCATCGATAACGTCGCAATATCACCCATTGGTAGTTGGTCAGGTGGGCGGAGCTCTCTCCAATCGGAAGCAGCACAGCAATTGCGGTGATGACGGCGGCGCGTCGTATGCCCTGCAGGGACAGGCCATCATTTAGAACCACGTCTCCGTCGGCTTCCAGCAACCTCCGCGAGGTACGCTAAGCGCAGATGCATCGCGTATTTGAAACCTTGGTCGAGCAACTCTCTGCAAGCGTCGATGCCGTCGATCTCCATGAGGCAATGGCGTCCGCCGCAGCCGGGTTCGACTTTCCGCTCTTCGCTTATTTCACCTACCCATCCGCTTCCGGCGACAGGCCACGATTTATCTCGAATTATCCATCATCATGGACATCACATTACCTGCAACAGCGCTACCACAGCGTGGATCCCGTGATCCTGCGGGGACTGCGGGGCTGGGATACCTTCGACTGGGGTGTGGACCGCGATCACCGTTATTTGCCGACCTCTCAGCAGGAAGTCCTGGAAAAAGCAGCTGAGTTCGGCATTCGCGGCGGACTGACCATGTCGATGCATGATCATCGCGGCCGGTTCGCCGCACTGACCTTCGCCTCCAACGAGGCGCATCCGCCATTTCTGAGGTCGCTGACGCGCTACGAAAAAGCAATGCAACTGGTTGCGATCAACGTTCATATCCATGCCCGGCGCAGGCTCGCCGAAGATTGCGTGGTAGATGGCATAACGCTCACCCGGCGGGAGTTCGAGTGCCTGAAATGGGCGGCGTGCGGCAAGTCGGCCTGGGATATCAGCCAGATTCTCGGTGTCTCGAAACGCACCGTGACCTTCCATCAGGAAAACGCCAAGGCGAAGCTTGGCGTGCGAACCATCAACCAGGCCGTAGTGCGGATGGCTGCTCGGGCGAGATCCTGATCCTCTCCAAGTCTAGCTGTAAAGGTCTACAGGCTGCATTCATGACGGCTTTGCCCTTCGATTGCGTGGACACATCCCGCACGGAGACGACAATGATGCAGCTGATAACACCCGACTGCTACGCCGAGTTTGCGAGCGAACTCAAGGAAATGCACGGACTTAGGTATCGGGTTTTCAAGAAGCGGCTCGATTGGGAAGTGCAGACCGAAGGCGAAATGGAAACGGACCCGTTTGACAGCCTGAACCCCGTCTACCTGCTTCTCAAGGGGTCCGATTGGCGAACTTGCGGCTGCGTCCGCCTTTTGCCGACCACCGGACCGACAATGTTGCGCGATACGTTTCCGACGCTGCTGGATGAGATGGTGGTCCCTGCGAGTGCCGATGTCTGGGAGAGTAGTCGTTTCGCGCTCGATCTCCCTGCGACAGCGCCGAAGGCAGCTGGCGGCCTGGCCCAAGCAACCTACGAGCTCTTCGCGGGGATCATCGAATTCGGCTTGGCCAACAATCTCTCCGGGATCGTAACGGTGACAGATACGCGCATCGAAAGGATCCTTCGTCTCGCGACCTGGCCGTTGTCACGTATCGGACAGCCCAAGCAGGTCGGCAACACCGAGGCAGTCGCCGGCTTCCTCGATATTTCCTACGCCAGTCTCTTGCGCATCCGCTGGAGGGGACGCCTCAACGGGCCGGTGTTGTGGCAACCAGTTCTCATCCAATCGGCATAGCGCCTGCGGATGCTCAGCCGTGACTTGAGTTAAGTCTGCTCACGGCCGCCACCGCCGCCGTGAGGGTGAGCGGACCCGCCCCCACGAGCTTTCGACTGTTCCGGTCGATTGGCTCGCGCGGCCGGACTTTGGATTTCCGTAGGCGCAACCCGGAGTCCAGCGTGAGCACGCCAAAATGGCGCCCCTCCGCTTCGTCCAAAGAAGCCAACGTGGCTTCTGAGGTCGTCTTAGAATATTGGACCGGCCGCCGTGAGCGATCGCAACCTCAAACCTTTGCCGGTATGCCGGTTTGGCCGGACCGTCGGCCAGTCGGAGCAGTCCCCTGATAAGGACCCGAGCTGACGCGCGGTCCAACAGCGCCCGAGCCTATGCTTTGTGCATTACCGTTCGGTTGGCCATGTCGTCCAAGACCGCATGAAGAAGGCTTCCAACCTCCTGCGCAGCGAGCTCTGGCGCAATTCCTACATCGGACAATTGAATGAGCATTTTCTTGGCAGAACAGCGCCAGAACGCACTCGCCGCCTCGCCGTTCTTGGTCTCGAGGGCCTGGGCGATACTTTCGACCAATATACGTCGCCGATGCAGCGGAAATACGCAAATGTTTGATTCATGCATCAATCACCTCACAGATTCAGTTCCACAAAGAAAAACACCGGCGTCTTCAAAAGAGCCCCGCTAGCGCGGTGACGGTTCGCGGCGACATGACGAGTTCCACTTCCCCATCGACAAGCCATTGGGAGATGAGCCGCCGGACCGCATATCCGGGACCGCACATAAGGTGAACCACCATTGCTCATCCGGCTGCATTTTCCTGGGCCGTTCGACGAGGCGTTCCAGCCGAATTGACGTCCAATGACTTGATCTCTGAAAGGGCAGGGCGGTACGAATCACCCGATTGTTCCGCTGCTTACATTCCTGCGAGCTTGTGTATGAACGATTAAAGCGTGCCCGAGCCGTTCTTGGTGGCCGCCGAAGAAGGGAATCATGTCATCCGCTGCCTATCGTAGGCGGCGCGACTTCTAGCATGACTGCACTGCCCCGACAGGGCTTTGCAATCGCGCGTTTCGAAGCCTATGCTTTGGCATCGGCCGGCATTTACTTCGGTGCAGCCGACAGTAAGACGTACGCGCTCTTGCCCCGTTGGAAGAGAGCCTTGCCCGATCCCTCTTTCGCGACCAGGTGCTGAAGCCCTCACCCCGCAGGACTTCGCGCTTTTGCGACCATCGCTGCATCACGTCGAACCGGGCATCAAGGACAAGTTGGAGGTCGCGCATCAGCCGATCAAGAACGTATATTTTCCCGAGAGGGGCATCGCGTCGGTGGTCGCCACCATGACCGGCGGGCGGCAAGGTGAAGTCGGCATTGTCGGCGATGACGGGATGAAAGGAATTGCCGTCATTCTCGGAAAGGAAAGCAATACCTGGCGCCTGCCGGTTGAAAACCTTCGCCCTGCGATTAGCCCGTCGCTTCGCACCTCAGTGCTGGACTATGCCCACGCGTTCCTCATCCAATCATGCCGGACGGCACTGGTCAATGGCCACTCCAAGATCGAAGAACGGCTGGCCCGCTGGCAGCTGATGGTCCACGACCGTGCGGAAGGAGATAAGATCCTCCCGACGCATGAATTTCTGGCGACCATGCTCGCGCCCACCGCCCGGGGTCACCACGGCCCTGCAAATGCTTGAGTATCGAGGACTGGTGCACGCCAAGCGCGGCGAGATCACGATCGTGCCGGATTGATAAAGCTCACACATGGCGCTTATGACAAGGAGGAGCAGCGTTATTTCGGCCTGGCCGCTGCCTGAAGCATGTCGGGTTGAAACGGGTTCAGCCGACGTCTCCTTGCCCTTCACCAGGTCGCCCAAAAGCATCAGCGGTTTTGAACGAATCGCAGCGATTGTCCGCAATCGGACATAGGCTTGAAGGCGGTCGAATTCGTGCCATAAGTCGGGTTGGTCAGGGTTCAGGGAGGAATTCGTCATGACCAATTCGTTTCACACCGTCACCGTCGAAAAAGCCGCCGAAGCCTATGTCCTTTCCAGGGGAAGGGTCCGCTTTCTCTCCATGGCGCAGGCGATCCGCACCATCCGAACACTAATGTCGGCATGCAAGGCCACCGAACGCGAGTTGGAGGAACTGTTGGCGGCCGCTTCCTTCGTTCATGCGTGCCCCTTCGACACAAAAACAGCCGATGGTGTAGAACCACGGCTGCATTCCTAAGAGGGCATGCCGCGCCATGCAGACTGTCAGAGGGCATTCGTCAGATGGTAGTCCGCTAACTTAACTGCAGAGTCTAAAGGACGTGTTCCAGCATTGCGAACTCACCGATCGCTTTGTTGCCAAAGCTGCCAGCAAGCGATCGCCTCGTCCATCCGTTTGCACCATCTCATCACAGACATCATCGGCGATGCTACCTGTCCAGCATATGTCCAGCATTTCGCAAGGCGGCCAGAAGGAGCCTCGCATAGCCTGTGACATCGATCTGGGCCTGCATCGAAAGGGGCATGCTGGTCCAGTTCTCCAACGGTGCAATGAAAGGTGAGAAGGTGCCATTGACAAGGCAACAACAGCTAACAAGGCCCTCTCGGTCCAATGCCACCACACCGATCTTGTCGCCTGGATATCCAATGGCTGCGACTCGCTGGACCTCCAGGTCACCGTCCACCCGCACGTCAAAAAGAAGGCTACCACGGCTCCTCGTGGCTATCTCAGCCGCCTTCTCATCAAAGCTTGAAGAGAGCAAGCGGACGCTTTCCACCGCCATCTGGAAAATCACCAAATCCAGTTCATTCACGGCCATATGGGCATTTCCGCGCAATGGGTGGTGATTGCAATGACACATACTGCTTGTTCACAGATGTCGGTCACGAACGATCATTCGTCGGGTTCCGGTTCCGACCAACGGTGTCGCCACCTGATCGTGCTGCGGTTCGAACCTTCCTAAGGCGAGCCGAGCGCGCTATGAGGTTGGAGTCTAGGTCTCGGACCTTGCCTCGCGGCTTGCTCATCTTTGGCAGACCCGCTGCAACGCCGCGCGATGGCGCAAACGCCAGATGACGCTGATCCATCGCTTGATCGTGAACTGAGCTTCTGAACACCATTGGGACAGCAGGGTGGAAGGGCTTGACCAACGCCGCCCCCGTTTTCCAAGAGGACCCGTCCTCGATTGAATCTTTCGAGCCCCGTGCGGCGCGCAGCCAAATGATGACCATCTGGACCCTGCTCGCAGACCGCAAGGCAAAGAGGGAACCTTCCAGGCAGCCAAGCTGCGCCGACGCAAAGAGCGACCTTTGGAATTCCCAAGAATTTAGCCTTCCATAGTTGCGACAGGCAACCACTGCACGAGTGTGGGAGAGCGAATCGCAAACATTGCGTGAGGTCCTGCGCGTTTTCCCCTCTTTGCTATTTGGCACATCGTTTGCGCCGAAGTGGGCGCAGCGTTCGACCGGAGCACTGCATGGGAGAGGGAGGAGCCCCACCCCGATCCGGTCAAGGAGAGAGACGGTGTTGGTTCCAAGAGTTCCCCGCGCGATCGCAGCGCCCCGCAAGCGCCATTTTGCCCGGACCTACGTGCAGGTACTTGCCGCCATAATCCTGGGTGCCGCAATCGGCTATTTCCATTTGGAGACCGGCCACAGCCTGAAGCCGCTCGGCGATGCCTTCGTCGAGGTCGTCAAGATAATCACCGTACCTGTCATCTTCCTGACAATAGCGACCGGCATTGCCGGCATGAGCGATCTGCAGAAGGTCGGCCGAGTTGCCGCCAAGGCGATGGTCTATTTTCTCACCTTCTCGACGCTCGCTTTTGTTGTCGGGCTGATTGTCACGAATATCGTTCAGCCTGGCGCCGGCCTCAACATCGATCCGGCCTCGCTCGATGTCGAAGCCGTTAAGGGCTATGTGGCCACGGCTCACGAGCAGTCCGTGACCAGCTTCCTGATGAACATCATCCCGTCAACGATTGCCAGTGCCTTCGCGGAAGGCGACATCCTGCAAGTCTTGTTCCTCTCGGTCCTGTTCCTCTCGGTCCTGTTCGGCGCGGTCTGCCGCTACAACGGCCGCTCGCTCTTCTCTCTCGTCCGATACATCAAGGACGAGCTGCTGCTCGCAATGTCCTCCTCAGAGGCCGCGCTGGCCTCGCTCATGGAGAAGATGGAAAAGGCCGGCGCCACGCATTCGGTCGTGGGTCTCATTCCATTCAATCTGGACGGCACGAATATGATGCTCGCCGCCCTTTTCATCGCCCAAGCGACGAAAACTGATCTCCCGATCGGCTGCCGGATCCTCATGCTGTTTGTCGCATTGTTCCCTTCGAACGGAACAACCCGCATTACCGGTGCAGGCCTCGTCACAATGGCTGCAACGCTCTTTCTTGTTCCGGCCGCACCGGTCACCTCCGTGGGGCTTATTCTTGGCGTTGATCAGCTTATGTCCGAATGCCACGCGCTGACGGTTTTTCTCCGCAGCGTAGCGGCAACGCTGGCTGTCACCCGGTCCGGGGCGAGCGGGATAAACGACGATTCGGGGAGCGCCTCACTAGCGGACCGTTCAGCGCTCTGGCGGTGGACGGTCAAGTCGCCCGGCGTGGTGAACACAATTCCCCGTGCGAACGACGCTCAGCTATTGGGGTGGACCCGATGGCGCAAAGCCGTATTTGAGAAACCGCCAGATCGCACCGGCACCTGTGCGCCTGTAGCAACTGCGGGGCACGATCAAAACCGACCCATTTTACACCAAAAAGGCGGGCCGTTGCTGCCACGCCGTCCATGGATTGGAGACTCATGTCTAAGCCGACTGCCATCACTGTCGCAGCTCTTCTTTTACTCCTCGCCTTGCTGGCGAGCCAATATAGCGCGAACCTGCACCGGCAGGCGTGGTCGACCGCAGGCAAAAGTGGAGCGGCGCATTCGACAACGATCTTCTTCGCCAATCGCCGGCAACCCGCAAGGCGATGCCGTTCTGGTCATATTCAATGACTACCACAACTGTCCGCATTGCAGACTGGCTGATATCAACTACCAAAAAGCCTCAAGCATGAACCCAATCTGAAGCTTGTGATCAAACAGTTCCCGGTCCTGGGACCGGATTCCCAATTCCCAGCCTTTGCCGCACTCGCCTCGAGAAAACAGGGAAAGTTCGACGAATTCCACCGCGCCCTTATGATTTCCCCCAGTTGAAGGGTCACTCTCAAGATCGCAGCGCGTGTAGGCCTTGACGTTGAGCAGCTCAAGCGGGAATGCAAGATCCGGCCATCGCAGATGAAATGCGCGCGTCCGCGCACTCGCGAAAGGTCTGCACTTAGACGGTACGCCCGCGTTGGTGGTCGGCGATATAGTGGTCGCCGACCTTGTGGACATGGCCAGCTTGCAACGCTTGCATCGCCGATGCGCGCTCAAAGCGTGCTGGCTCTCGTGCGGGGCAGCATCTGTAGACCGGCCACGCTGTTGTTGCCGGAGCGTGCCGTTTGTGGCAGCTGGCTTTGCTGTCGCTCCTCGTAATCTTGTTGCGGTCATCCAGCTGCCGTGGGCGCCAACAACAATCCTGAGCGCCCGCGCCTGAAGTCGCTGGCCGGGTGCTCGTGAACCGAGCCCGCTTTTCTTCGGCAAGCTCAGGCGGTCTTGGCCCTGCGGCATCGCCCCCTGGCGCGGGGCAGCCTTCGGCTGCTGACGGTCGCCGGCCTGTCGGCCGGCGTCTTTCTATTGTGGCCTTCCCCCTGGCGCAGGGTGGGCAGCACTCCCTTCTAGGCCCGCCGCGGCGTCCCGCA
Source organism: Mesorhizobium sp. ISC25 (assembly GCF_042295465.1). NCBI lineage: Bacteria > Pseudomonadati > Pseudomonadota > Alphaproteobacteria > Hyphomicrobiales > Phyllobacteriaceae > Mesorhizobium > Mesorhizobium sp. ISC25. Next base: position 5,151,263 of record NZ_CP135441.1, read on the forward strand.
ACCCTTCGCTTGTCGCTTTCGGGTCCTCCACTCCGTTCCGGTCCTGCTGATGCAGTCCGCCTCCGACGGCGGGCCTTTCCGGTCGCTTTTGCCGCCCACCCCGCTTCCGGGGAGGGCGCGCGATTGTAGAGCGGAGGACATCACGATGCGTGCAAACAACAAACGTTGCGGCAGCCGACAGGCTGGCGCAGACAGTGGCGGGCGCACCGGCGCCAGCCTTTATCAGGAAATCACCGACCGCATCATTGCCGAACTGGAGCGCGGCACCGTGCCATGGGTCAAGCCGTGGGGCAGGGCAAGGACAGGCCTCGGCCTGCCGCGGAATGCGGCCACCCAGCGCCGATATTCCGGCATCAATATCCTGATCCTGTGGGGCGCGGTCATCGAGCGCGGTTTCCCCAGCCAGAACTGGCTCACCTTCCGGCAGGCGCTTTCGCTTGGCGGCAATGTCAGAAAGGGCGAGCACGGCACCACCATCGTTCACGCTGACCGCTTTGTTCCCAAGAACGAAAAGCAACGCGCCGACACCGATGGCGACGAACCGCAGGCGGTGCCCTTCCTGAAGCGCTTCACCGTCTTCAATGTCGCGCAGTGCGATAATCTGCCCGAACATCTTTACGACGCCGGCGAGCCTCTGCCTGAGCGCGAGATGGTCCCGCACGCCGAGGCGCTCATTCATGCAACCGGCGCTGATTTTCGCATCGGCGGCGAGCGCGCCTTCTACATGCCCGGCAGCGACACCATACAGGTGCCGCCGCAGCGGGCTTTCTTCCACCAGATCGACTATTACCGGACCTGCTTTCACGAGCTTGGCCACTGGACCGGCCACCCGAGGCGACTCGCGCGCGACCTACCGGCTCCTTCGGGTCCAACACCTATGCGCGCGAGGAACTCGTCGCCGAAATCGCATCAGCCTTCATCTGCAGCAGTCTCGGCATCGAGCCGACCGTGCGCCATGCGGACTACATCGGCTCATGGCTGACGGTTTTGCGCGAGGACAACCGCGCCATCTTCCGCGCCGCAAGCCATGCCTCGAAAGCCGCCGATTTCCTGCTTGGCCGCAATGTCGATGTCGAAGGTGAGGCACATGCCGAAACCGCCTATGGGACCGCGCAATCCTCACACGCGACCGCCTTGCGCCTCTGATGACGCAAAGCCGCGCGCAACCAACTCGACAGTTCTTTTGAGGTTGCCCTAACGCCGATGGCCGGCGTTGGCGTCGATCGTTCATCGGACCGAGGTTCGCAAAAAAAGAGGGCGGCATTGATGCCGCCCTCTCGTTGCGAAAGCTGCCAGAGCTGGATTAGAAATCCATACCGCCCATGCCGCCCATGCCGCCGCCACCCATGCCGCCAGGCATGCCGCCGCCGCCAGCCGACTCCTTCTTCGGAGCCTCCGCGATCATGGCTTCAGTGGTGACCAGCAGGCCGGCGACCGAGGCCGCGTCCTGGAGAGCCGTACGGACAACCTTGACCGGATCGACGATACCCATGGCGATCATGTCGCCATATTCGCCGGTCTGGGCGTTGTAGCCGAAGGTCGCGCCCTTGTTCTCAAGGATCTTGCCGGCAACGATCGATGCTTCCGCACCGGCGTTGGCCGCGATCTGGCGGGCCGGAGCCTGCAGCGCACGACGCACGATGTTGATGCCGGCGGCCTGGTCGGCATTGACGCCGGTGGCCTTGATGTTGGCCGAAGCGCGCAGCAGCGCAACGCCACCACCAGCAACGATGCCTTCTTCGACGGCCGCGCGGGTCGCGTTGAGGGCGTCATCGACGCGGTCCTTCTTTTCCTTGACTTCGATCTCGGTCGCACCGCCGACGCGGATGACGGCAACGCCGCCCGCCAGCTTGGCGAGACGTTCCTGCAGCTTCTCCTTGTCGTAGTCCGAGGTGGTCTCCTCGATCTGCTGCTTGATCTGGGCGACGCGGCCCTGGATCTCGGCCTTCTTGCCGGCACCGTCGACGATGGTGGTGTTCTCCTTGGAGATCGACACCTTCTTAGCGCGGCCGAGCATGTTGAGGCCAACATTCTCGAGCTTGATGCCGAGGTCTTCGGAAATGACCTGGCCACCGGTGAGGATGGCGATGTCTTCCAGCATGGCCTTGCGGCGATCACCGAAGCCCGGCGCCTTGACGGCGGCGATCTTCAGGCCGCCACGTAGCTTGTTGACGACTAGCGTGGCCAGAGCCTCGCCTTCGACGTCTTCCGAGATGATGACCAGCGGCTTCGAGGTCTGCACGACAGCCTCGAGGATCGGCAGCATGGCCTGCAGGTTGGAGAGCTTCTTCTCGTGGAGAAGGATGTAAGCGTCTTCCAGATCCGCAACCATCTTGTCGGCGTTGGTGACGAAGTAGGGCGAGAGATAGCCGCGGTCGAACTGCATGCCTTCGACGACTTCGAGTTCGGTCTCAGCAGTCTTGGCTTCCTCGACCGTGATGACGCCCTCATTGCCGACCTTCTGCATCGCTTCGGCGATCATCGAGCCGACCGAAGCATCGCCGTTGCCGGCGATGGTGCCGACCTGGGCAACCTCTTCCGAGGTCTTGATCTTCTTGGCGTTCTTGATCAGCGTCGCAACGACGTCGGTTACCGCGAGGTCGATGCCGCGCTTCAGGTCCATCGGGTTCATGCCGGCGGCAACCGCCTTGTGGCCTTCCTGGACGATCGACTGCGCCAGAACGGTCGCGGTCGTGGTGCCGTCGCCGGCGATGTCGTTGGTCTTCGAAGCAACTTCGCGGACCATCTGTGCGCCCATGTTCTCGAACTTGTCTTCAAGCTCGATTTCCTTGGCGACGGTGACGCCGTCCTTGGTGATGCGCGGGGCGCCGAACGACTTGTCGATGACCACGTTGCGGCCCTTGGGGCCGAGCGTGACCTTCACCGCGTCAGCGAGGATGTTGACGCCGCGCAGCATGCGCTCGCGGGCATCGCGGGAGAATTTTACGTCTTTGGCAGCCATTTTTAGCTCCTGGCAGGGGCTTCAATCGAGCCCGGGAATTCAGTTGACGAAAGGGCCTGATATGAGCCGATGATGCCCATGATGTCGGATTCCTTCATGATCAGAAGGTCTTCGCCATTGAGCTTGACTTCGGTGCCCGACCACTTGCCGAACAGGATGCGGTCGCCGGCCTTGACGTCCAGCGGGACCAGCTTGCCAGCTTCGTCACGAGCGCCGGAGCCGACGGCGATGATCTCGCCTTCCTGCGGCTTTTCCTTTGCCGTGTCGGGGATGATGATCCCGCCAGCGGTCTTGGATTCGGATTCGACCCGGCGAACGACCACGCGGTCATGCAGCGGGCGGAACTTCGACTTTGCCATTTTCGGATTTTTCCCTGGTGCGGATGTTGAGGGGTTTTTGTTAGCACTCGCGATGGACGAGTGCTAACGCGATAGTGAGGTAGGCTGTAATCGGGCACTCGTCAAGACGGACGAGGGCAGGCGAGGAGCTCTGGCCCCCTCCCCGTGGAACCCAACGCATACGCGGCATCCGTGTTGATGGCTGCGAGCCCCACATTTCCATTGAATTCGGCGTCATGACGCCAACTTGCGCGCGCCGCTTCCAAGTCGTCAATCGTGCTGCCGTCAGCACGAACATAGGGCTGCGCTTCACTTCCCGTCGAAGCCGCGGCAAGCAGCGTCGCCGTCAGCACGCTCCTTTGCAGATGCTTGCCAAAGGTGGACAGTGAGCGCACCTGCGCCGGGCTGTTGGTGCGAACGTAAGACGTCATTGACAACTCCTTTTTGCAAGTCGAGCCCCTTCTCCACCTTCGGCCGCCGTCGACGCGAAGAAGTCCGCATCGCGTTGAAGACGAGCTGCGAAAAAGAGAAAGATGTGTTTGATGGCTGCGGCCCCAACGGTGCCTTCAGATTTGAGATCACTTCCGCCGCGAGCGGCTGAAGCTCCTCGCAACGTCAAATCGAATCTGCTGCCAAGCCTCCAGGAAAGGAGAGCATTGCTCATCTCGCGCTTGTGCATGCAGTCAACCTTCGATCCGTGTTGCCACATCTCAAGAGCAAATGCCGTGCCAAAGCTCACTGGGAAGTGAACGCATGGCTCTCCCTGAAAACCTCACAAATCCAGCATGGTCAATTGTGCGGAACCCGACATGCGTCTTCTGCCACTGTCAGCTTTCGGACAGGCATGACGCGTTTCGTGCCGACCACCGGTCGATCGGTTTTGGGGCCGGTCTGTTCGCCTCATAAGAGCGCGTTACATTGCGTAGCGGTTTCCCGAGCGCCGCCACATGACACTGGACCTGCAGGTAGCACCGGCTTCTCATCCAGCCTTACTTTGGCCCCTTCGCGTATTAAATTCCCGCTGGCGAGCCCTGCTTTCATAGATCGCACCATGCCGGATGTCTGCTCTGGCGCCCGACCCGCTGGCACGATCTCGATCCGGCATAAGGGCGCAGCATCTTTGCAGGCCGTTTCATCCCGGCGTCCTGCTTGGCTGACAGACCGCACTTGGCGAGCGGTCTCCATGCTCTCTCCAAGGACCATCCCTGCGGCTGGCTTGTCGACCTATGGGCGGGTCCGGCCGCCCGAAACCCTCGCGCCGTCAGCTTTTTTCCCCGCCGCCTGCGGCGGCTTCCTCGCGCCGCTTCGCTCACAAAAAAGCTGCCCGCTCGGGTCCTTCACTGTCGCTGCGGCCCTGTCGGATTCAGGCGGTCCTGACGCGCCCATTACGGTGCGCCATCGCAGGGGATGGTCCCCGGCGAAACCACAAAAGGAGACTTCGAAATGACCGCGATCGGTTACGTCAACAAGCAGGAAAACGGCGCCTACAAGGGCCAGCTCAAGACGCTCAGCGTCCGCGCCGACATCGATATCGTCCCCAACCAGGCCAAGAGCGCCGATAACCATCCCGACTTCCGGGTGCTTACGCAAGGGGTCGAAGTCGGCGCCGGCTGGATCCGCACCGGCGAGACTTCCGGCAAGGATTATGTGAGCCTGTCGATTGCAGCGCCGGAGTTCGGACCGCGCAAGCTCTACGCCAATCTCGGCCGCGCCGCCGGCCAGGACGATCACGACACCTACGCCATCATCTGGAAGCCGGCCGACTGACCGGCCGAGATAAGAGCCTCGCGCCGCAGCCCCGGCGCGGGGCTCATTCCCAGGAGTTCCACCCAAACCCCGTCCGCCCTAAAGGGCGGCGAAAACTCTCCCCCGACTCTTCGCCCGTCCCCGAGACGATCTCCCTCGCCCATCCTCGCCCTCGCTTGTCCGAAGCGAAACGAGGATCATCATGGAAGACGAAAACGAACGCGCGGCCCGCGCGAAAAAGGGCAGCCCGTTTCTCAGCACAGCCCAAGCCGCCTTCTATATAGGGCTTTCCCAGCGCACGCTCGAAAAGATGCGGCTCAAGGGCGGCGGCCCGAAATTCCGCAAGCACGGCCGCTATGTCCGCTATCACATCGACGAACTCGACCATTGGTCGAAAGGAAACCCGCAGCACTCCATCGCCGGCGATGGCAAGGCCGGTTCCGGCCAGGGCGGCACGGGAGGCCGTTCATGAGGCGGCGCCCTTCCATCCATCTGATCGGCAGCCGCCTGAGGCGTGTTCGAGCCCGTAAGACGGTCGCCTTGGCCGCGGCCGGTCTCGGTCTTTTGGGCTTCACGGCGCTGGGAAAGCCCACCCCTTGGCTGGTCTGGAACGCCTCGGCCAGCGCGCCGATCGGCCTTTACCGCATCGCTGCGGGAGCGCTGGCGCGTGGCGATCTCGTGCTCGTGCGCCCGCCTGAATACGCGGCGTATCTCGCCGCCGAGCGCAGCTATCTGCCTCGCAATGTGCCGCTGGCAAAACGTCTTGCAGCGCTGCCGGACGATAATGTCTGCGCCTTCAATGACGCCATCATCATCGGCGGCGACATCGTCGCGCGCCGGCTCAAAATCGACGCCGAAGGCCGACCTTTGCCATGGTGGAACGGCTGCCGAGCGCTCGGCGATAACGAGGTTTTCCTGCTCGGCAGCGACAAAAACCGCTCCTTCGACAGCCGCTATTTCGGGCCTGTTCCCACTCAAAATGTCATCGGGAGGCTCGTACCACTATGGACCGAGTGACCCTCCTCTTGTTGGGCATGATCGCCATTGCGCCATGCGCCTGTTCCGCCTCGACCGGCGCTGAGCCGGTCGCCATCTCCCAAAGTCCGCAGCTGCGAAAGTGGCAGACGTTGGTATCGGAAGCAAGCCGGCGCTTCCATATTCCCCAAGCCTGGATCTATGCCGTCATGGCTGCCGAAAGCGGCGGCAAGACAATGCGCGGCGGCCGCCCCATCACCTCCCCCGCTGGCGCCATGGGCCTCATGCAGGTGATGCCCGGCACCTATGAAGAGATGCGGGTCGAACACGGCCTTGGGCCTAACCCCCACGATCCGCGCGACAATATCCTGGCCGGTACGGCCTATCTCAGTGCCATGTATGACCGCTTCGGATTTCCTGGCCTGCTTGGCGCCTACAATGCCGGTCCCGAGCGCTACGCCGGGCATTTGAAGCGTGGCAAACCGCTGCCAGAAGAGACCGTCGAGTACCTCGACCAACTCAAGGCGGCCGGAGTTTCGGCGGCCGACATCGAGGCGTTCGAAAGCCAATCTGTCGCTCCAAAGGCGCAAATCGCTCCTCTCGGACGGTCGCTGTTCTTCATTCATGACGGTGTTCACTCAGGCGTGCGAAACGGCGATCTCTTCGTGCCGCTCGGCAAGGACGGCGCGCAGCCGAAGGAGCCGGTGCGTTAGCCATGGCGGACGGGGGCGCGTCTGGCGGGGCTGGGCGCGTACGGCAAGATAAAGGTACCGCCTCCAGGAGGCGGTTAAATCTTTGTCTGCACATCGTTTTTCCGGGAGGCTGCCGCCGGTGCCAAGAGGGTTGGACGTGTAAGTGTCTGATTTTGCTTGATATGTCTGGGAGGCTCGCATTAAGGATGACGAGTTCAGGCCGAAGCTCGGCAAAATCGGGTCGCGCGGCTCGAAGGCCGGCAAACGCTATGCCGGCCAGGTTCGTGCGGCGATCAACCGGGCTGGCGGCCGGCCGCAACGCGGTGGTCGCTTCACCGGAAGCCGGACAGGGCGCGGCGGGGCGGCCGCCGCACTGCTGAAATCGCGCGACCGGTATGCCGCCTTCCGCCAGCGCCGGGTGATCGTCAAGGCGCGGGTCGTCAAGCTCGCCGGCAAGGGCGCGGACGGGGCGCGTGCCCATCTACGCTATCTTCAGCGCGACGGGGTCACCCGCGAAGGTGAACCTGGCGAGCTCTACGGCGCCGACAGCGGCCGCGTCGACGGCAAGGCGTTCATCGATCGCGCGGACGGCGACCGCCATCAGTTCCGCTTCATCGTCGCTGCCGAAGACGGCATCGAGTACGACGACCTCAAGGCGCTGACGCGGCGGCTCATGGCGCAGATGCAGGAAGACCTCGGCACGAAGCTCGACTGGGTCGCGGTCGATCATTTCAACACCGGCCACCCGCACAGCCACATCATCGTCCGTGGCAGGGACGACCGTGGCGAGAACCTGGTCATCGCGCGCGAATATATCTCATCTGGCATCCGCGAGCGGGCGGCCGAGCTGGTCAGCCTCGATCTCGGTCCGCGAACCGACCGCGAGATTGAGCTTCGCCTGCGCCGGGAAATGGAGCAGGAACGCTTCACCAGCATCGACCGTCGGCTGCTCAGCATGCGTGATGATGACGGCCTGGTCTCGCCGGGCGGTCCCGACGCCATTCGCCAGACGCTGCACCAGGGACGGCTGCGCAAGCTCGAGCGGATGGGTCTGGCCGCGGAGGTCGGCGCTGGCTCCTGGCGCCTCGACGATGAGCTCGAAGCCACGCTGCGCCGCACCGGCGAACGCGGCGACATCATCAAGACCATGCACCGCGAACTGACCGGCAAGGGGCTTGCCCGCAGTACCGCCGACTGGGTGATCCACGATCGAGCCGACGAGCCCGTCCAGTCTCTCGTCGGTCGCGTTGTCGCGCGTGGACTGGCCGACGAGATCAATGACCGCCATTACATGATCGTCGACGCCGTCGACGGTAAGAGCCATTGGATCAACATCGGTAGAGGCGAGGCGATGGAAACGATGCCTAATGGCTGCATCGTGCGTGTCGCGCCAAGGAACACCGAGCCGAGGCAGGTCGATCGTACCATCGCCGAAATCGCCGCCGCGCATGGCGGCCGTTACGACGTCGATATGCACCTGAAGCATGACCCATCCGCCACCGAGAGCTTTGCGCGAACGCATGTGCGGCGGCTGGAGGCGATCCGCCGCGCGACCGGCGGCGTCGAGCGAGAGCCGAACGGCACCTGGCTCATCGCGCCGGACCATCTCGATCGCGTCGCGAATTATGAGGGCCAGCGGGCCAGGGCCGAGCCTGTCGTTGCCGACAAGCTCTCCTCAATGGCGCTGGAGCGACAGGTCAGCTTCAACGGCGCCACCTGGCTCGACCGGGAGCTGGTTGCCGATAGACCCGAGCCTTTGCACGGATCCGGCTTCGGCCGCGACGTGAGAGAGGCGCAAGCTCGCCGGCGGCAGTGGCTGATCGCGCAAGGCCTCGCGCATAAAGAACAGGATGGGATCGTCTATCGAGCCAACATGCTTTCGATCCTGCGCCAGCGAGAACTGAACCGTGTTGCTGGCCAACTGTCGGAGGAACTTGGCCTGCCCTATGCCGAAGCGCGATCCGGAGGACGAGTAGAGGGTACGCTCCGCCGCTCCGTCGAGCTTGCCAGCGGAAAATATGCGGTCGTTGAAAAGTCGCGCGAGTTCACGCTGGTGCCATGGCGGCCGGTGCTTGAGCGCCATGTGGGCAAGGAGGTCTCCGGTGTCGTGAGTGGGGAGGGGATTTCATGGACCGTCGGCCGGCAAAGGAGCGGACCTGGTGTTTCGTGAGATGGTGTACAGCTTTTTAGCCAGCGGCGCGGGCAGCCATGCGAGCCCGCGTAGACCTTATGGCCGCACGCCCGCAATCGGTCGCATGGACCTGCCAGGCGGGGCGGCTTTGGAGCGTTCGGACCCGACACGCTGCGTGAGTGGCCAGACTTCGAGCGCTCGAAGATGCGGACTGTTGTCTGCTGGCCGGCGTTATTCCGGCTGGCCTATGACCGCGGCGCAACAGTTCACCGCTGAAGTTGCCACGGGCGAACATCGACAAGAGAAAAAACACCATTGCGCGATACAAATCGCCGTTGAAAGCGTTTAGGTTGCATGCGCTTCGCCAAGTAAACGGATACCCCAGAAGAGAGCCATGACCACGGCCCGCCATATCGTGACGCTGCTTAAAAGCCACATTGCCGGCGACGAGGATCGTTTCCTCTCTATCGCGATGCAGCTTGCTGCGCATGAGGCACGTCAAGGCCATGGCAAGCTTGCTCAGGAGCTCAAGGATCTGGTCGACGCAGCCAAGAGCAGGGACGCCCGGATTGCCAAGAGCAGTCGGCCGGTTCCCCTTTTTCAGCCAAAGGGCGAACTCGCAGGCCTCCTGCATGTGCGCTATCCGGACCTGCGACTGACCGACATGATTTTGCCGGACAGTCTGCGCTCGCGCCTGCACCGCGTGCTGGGAGAGCAGCGCCAACAAGCAAGCTTGCGCGAGCACGGGCTTGTTCCCCGTCGCAAACTGCTTCTGGTCGGCCCGCCAGGATCAGGCAAGACGATGACCGCATCGGCATTGGCCGGGGAGCTTCATCTGCCCCTTTTCATGATCGTTCTCGATGGTTTGATCACCAAGTTCATGGGAGAGACTGCCGGAAAGCTGCGGCTTGTTTTTGATGCAATGCAGGCGACGCGGGGCGTCTACTTCTTTGACGAATTCGATGCCATCGGCGCGCGTCGAGGCGAACGCCAGGATGTTGGCGAGATTCGGCGCGTGCTGAATTCGTTTCTGCAGTTTCTCGAGCAAGACGACAGCCACAGCCTGATTATTGCGGCAACAAATCATCCCGAGCTGCTCGACAGAGCTTTGTTCCGCCGTTTCGACGATGTCATCGAATACGCCGTGCCCGATCGGCCGATTATCGAGGCGCTGCTTCGGGCTCGACTCGACCGCTTCGACACCAGAGGGCTTGCCTGGAACGAGGCGATCTCTCAGGCAGAGAGACTGTCGCAGGCCGAGATCACCCGCGCGGCCGACGACGCTGCAAAAACCATCATATTGCGGGGGGGGAAGCGGATCACCTCGGAAGCGCTCATCGACGCTCTGAAGGAACGCCGGCAGGCTTCGCTGTCTGAGTAGCGACAGCACAGATCATAATGGCAGACGATTTTCCGCGCGACCGCGCCCATATCCACCTTCGCAACAACGGCATTCGGGAAGCCTATCGGCGGCCCAACCAACTTATACATGCACCGCCGCTGCCGGCGCGTGATCGGGCGTCGCATGCTGCGGCCTTGACGCAATCCATCGAACAAGCGGTCGAAAGTGCACGCCAGCAGATTGCGGCGCGTGACCCCCAGCTGTCGGTCGGCACGCCTGGCTTTTACCTCGAGATCGATCTGCCCATGTCCGGACGGGCGGCCCTCGACCAGTTGGCCGATCGTCGCCAGCACATGGAGCTGGTCGCCGTCCATGAGCCAACTCAACCCGGTGCTCCCATCACAGCGTCGGTGTTCCTGCCGCAAAGCGCGCAAGCCTATTATTTGCGGAAAGTCGAGGCGTATCGAGACGTTGACACTGACCGCGGCAGACCGCGCAACGAGCCGCTCGTCTCCCGCATGGAGACAGTCAGGCTGGCGACTGCACGATCGTTGTTTACCGACCACGACGACCTCTTCCCCCAGGCCGCTGACGAGCAGGTGTGGTGGGAAGTCTGGCTGCGCGACGGTCGCCGCGAGAACTTCGAGCACATTGCCGAAGCCCTGAACATCACTTTGCGCACGCATGCGGTCAGGTTTCCGGAGCGGGTGGTCATGCTGGCACTCGCCAGCACGGCAATGCTCGACCGCATGATTGCGCACAGCGATGTCGTCGCCGAGCTGCGGCGCGCGAAGGATACGCCGTCCTTCTTCATGGGCCTTGGTGGCGCGGAGCAAAGGGACTGGAGCGACGAGCTTCTCGGGCGCGTCAGACCGCCTCAATCCGATATTGCGGTCTGCATTCTCGACAGCGGCGTACGTCGCACCCACCCGTTGATCGAACCCGCACTTGCCGTTGAAGACTGGCACACCGTCAAACCGGCATGGGGCAGCGACGACACACCTGCGTGGAGCGGCCACGGGACGCGAATGGCAGGTGTCGGCCTGTACGGTGATCTGGTCCCGCTCCTGGTCGGAGGCGATCCAGTTCCATTGCCCTTTCGGCTGGAGAGTGTCCGTATCCTTCCGCCAGAAGACGAGGCAAACGATCCAGAACTCTATGGCGCGATCACCGCGGAAGCGATCGCCCGCGCCGAGGTGCAGGCGCCGGAGCGCCGCCGCGCGATCGCAATGGCTGTGACAAGCGCCAGTCCGGCGCGTGGAAGGCCCACATCGTGGTCTGCCGCTATCGACCAACTCTGTTTCGAAGAGGAGCAGCGACGCTTGATCGTTCTCTCTGCCGGCAACATCGGCGATGACCTCATGCCGGCCGAGCATTTGACGCGCAACGATCTGGAAGCAGTCGATGATCCTTCTCAGGCCTGGAATGCGCTGACGGTCGGCGCTTTCACAGAAAAGGTCGATATCATTGACACCGACTTTGCGGGCTACGCTCCGATCGCGCCGGTCGGCGAGCTCTCGCCGCGCAGTCGCACTTCGGTCGTTTGGGACAGGCAGTGGCCGGTGAAGCCCGAGGTCGTCTTCGAAGGCGGCAATCTCGCCCATGACGGTGTGTTGCCTGGCGAGCCGATCGACGATCTGCAGATATTGACCACTTTCTATCGACCCGAACTGCGCCACTTCACCACCCTCGGAGATACGAGCGCGGCAACGGCCCATGCCGCACGGATGGCGGGACTGATTCTATCAGCGCGCCCCGAGCTGTGGCCTGAAACGGTTCGCGCCCTGATCGTCCACTCGGCCGAATGGACTCCGGCGATGCGCGCACGCATCGATGCGTGCAACGGAGCGAAGGGCGAGATCCAGGCGCTCGTGCGGCTTTACGGCGTGCCAGATCTTGGGCGCGCGCTTCTGTCAACGGTGAACGACCTCACGCTTATCGTTGAAGATGAGCTTCAGCCTTTCCAGCGCGAGGGCGGCGCGGCTGCCAAAACGCGTGACATGAAGCTGCATCGCCTGCCTTGGCCGAAGGAGCAGCTCGCGGCGCTCGGCGCTGCCCAGGTCGAGCTCCGCGTCACGCTGTCCTATTTCATCGAACCCAACCCCGGTGAACGCGGATGGACCCGCCGGCATCGTTACGCGTCCCATGGTCTTCGGTTCAGAGTAAAGTCAGCGACCGAGACAGTCGACGAATTCCGAGCCCGCATCAATCAGGCCGCTCGGGACGAGGAGGAAGGGGCGCCTGCTGGAGGCGGAGAAGAGTGGCTGCTCGGCACCTTCCGCGATCGCGGCTCGTTGCACGCCGATTTCTGGTCGGGCAGCGCCGCCGATCTCGCCGAGCGTGACGCGATCGGCGTGTTCCCGGTCGGGGGCTGGTGGAAGGAGAAGCCTTACCTGGAACGCGTCGACGCTCTGGCTCGGTACGCCCTGATTGTGACGATTCGGGCGCCTGGGGTCGATGTTGACATCTTCACACCCGTCGAAGCAGCCCTGACTGTCGAGACGTCGGTCGAGACCTGATGCAGCACTGTCCAAACCGGCCAACAACGGAGGTTTGACCAGCCTCTGGTGCCATGGCGGCTGGTGCTGGATCATCACGTCGGCAACAGGGATCATGCGCGGAGGACGATAGGCCGCCAAAGGAGCGGGCCAAGCGTGTCATAATGGCGCCCATGGTCACGCCCACAAGCCGCGCCCCCTGCGTCTACAGAGAGGTGCGCGTCTGCTTAGGCGGCCGAGACATCGCTTACCTGATCAACGCGCTCGCCGTATTTGCGCCTGTAAGCGGCAATGAAATCGTCGTCGCTACAGATGCAGCGGCCGCTGGAGTCCTTGGCCTTCGGATCGTGCAAGTGAGAGCCAAGGGGGCGCAGAAGATTCACCCGAGTGCTCGTCGTCGGGCTCATGGGAAACCCCGCACTATGTTTGACCAAATCCGCGGCAAGCATAATCCCGGCAAGCACCGACTGAAAGGCCATCGGAACCACAGTTCGAACGCGGCGACTTCCTTCGCTAAGCTGGAACACCAGACCGCCGCAGATAGCCTGCTGATAAAAGGAGCGCAGGGGCTGGCCAACAAACGGGGCTAGCGGTTCAAACGGCACAGCCATCGCTGTAGCCACGCGAACTACAAAGTCGTTGGGAACTCCGGCATTGGTCTGCAGGAGCGTTTTCACCTGCTCGTGTGCTTCCGGTATTCCGAGTTCCTCGGCAATCAGCTGGTGCTCGTCCTTGGATTTTCCGGATGGCAGGTACATGCAACAAAGGCAAGCCTGGCCGTCATCGAAACCATGCCGGGAGATACCGAGATCGTGCTCCTGCGTCCAAGCGTTTGCGATCCATCGCGGCAGTGCACCTTGGACAGCCAGACGGTCGGCGGCGGTGTCAAGCGCCACACCCACTTGGTCGAAGACCCAATTGCCCCGGCGCGCAACATATTCTGCCCACGTCAGAGGGTGCGCCTCGACCTCAAGGGCAGTCGATCTAAGGGCGGTGGCTGCAAGAACCGCTTTGGACATACCAATCTCGGCCTGGCCAGCCAATGCGTAGCGCTGCAGGTTTGAGAGTTCGATCGCTTCGTGATCGATTACATGCAGACGACCCTTGAGATCGGGTTGTCTCGCTAGCGCCCAAAGCGAGCCATGGCCTACCGCACCGAGCCCAACGAGGTGGGTTTCGCCAAGGTCGACTGGGAAGTCGATCGGGCCAGGCTCCCCGGCTTTGGTCTTGTCGTAGCTGCATAGCGAGAGGTCGATGGTTTCGTCCAACTCGGCGCCGGTCAACTGGGCAGCGAAGATAGTTCGAAAGACGTTGGCGGCGCCGAAGCAACTGGCGGCGCCAGCTCCATAAGGCAGCAGACTTGGGCCAGAGCCCACCGGGTCCGTACGCGACAGCTTTGCCGCCCAACCGTCCGATCCCACGAAAAAGATCGGGCACCGGAGTGATGGGCGCGTTACCCCTGCAACGACGCAGACGGTGGCAGACTTGCCGGAACGCCGGATGCCGACTTTTGGATTGATCGACTTTGCCAAGCGCTCCAGCGCTTGGGCTTGAGAGCTCGCCGCGCTGTCCAGCGGGATTATCGCCAGAACCGGGTAGAGCCTAGCGAGCAATCTCACCGCAAGATCTAGTGTCGCCTGGCCTTCGGCGCAGGAAGCGGCCTGATGGTCGAAGGCGACTGCCACGACCTGCTTTTCAAGAGCTGCTTTGAAGTCTCCCAGATGAAAATCGGCCAGGACCTGAGATGCCGCCGTGGCGGCGCGATCGATGAAGTTAGCGAATGCCATTGTTCAACTCGATATCATGATCATTCGCGACAGTGCCGCGGGAGGGAGCGCATTCCATTTGGCCTTTTCGTCAAGCCGATAGGCGGCGACCCGAGCAAAATCGAAAGGCTCGCGGGCGAAATTCGGCACGACCAGCGACAGACACCCAACCGTGGTAGCAACCGCATAAGCGTCGTCCGTCGTCGAATGGTAGGCGCGGCCCGGATGGCTGTGAATCTGGGCCAAGAGTTTCAGGCCGCTTTTGTAGAGCCAGACATTGAGCCGGTGCAGTTCTTCGGCCGCAACGATCACGCAAACGCCATCGTTTGTCCGAATGTGACGCTGCGCCGGGATAACCGTCTCTGTTACGGCAAAGTGCCGGTCTTGCTGAACGCCGACCCAGAGCGCCATCCCCTCATTGCCTTCGCGACCAACTGAGCGCAGATGCCCATGCGTGGTCGAGATGCAGCCGCGCGGGAGAGTCACGATCGTTACATCTCTCAAACCAGTCATTCTTGTATCGCCTGAGGGGATACCACCATTCCTACGATTGTCGGTTGGAGTTGAATCTGCAACTGCTCTATAGGAACGATTCCGTACTTGATGATCTTGTCCAGGATGAAGGCCAAACAGCCTTCGCCAGAACCCCGATGAAGCAGCCATGGATCACCTGAATGGGCTGGATTGTCGTGGTATTCCCGGACGCCCGCCATGCACAGGAATGGTTCGTCCTCGGGACTGTTGGCCTGGATGAAGTCCGTCAGCGGCACGGCGTTCTGCTGGATGAGAGCTCCTATCATCTCCGGCGGCGTTCCGGGCAGCGGCGGACGTCTAAGCATTTTCAGGTATAGATCTTTCCGGGCAATCGGATGACGCGTAAACGGATCGACGAAGACCACGGACGGTGGTCTTAAGTCGTAGTCGGTGAAGTCGACCTCGCTCGCTGCGCTGATCACCCGTGGTTTTAACTTGAGGCTTGCGAAAATGAAGAAAGCGCGCGGAAAGGTCGCCTCGATCAAGAAGCAGCCCTGAGCCCGATAGACATCAGCATATCGCCGGAACCGGCCGATCTCCCGATCAAACTTCGCTCGGGAGACCTCCGGATCCACACTTTGGGGTTTAGGCACCTGCGACGCCCGCCTTCAGGCTGAGGAACAGGGTCACAGTATTCGGGAAACCGAAGTCGCCAAGCTTCTTGTCGACATCGAGCAAGTTGCCGGCCTCATCCTTGAATTCCCAATTCTCGGCTGGTTGGGCGACATTCTGCGTGTTCTCAAGGGCTTTGGTACGAATGACGTGAAGCGGCTGGTTGGGATTGGCTTCGACCTGCGTGGGCTGGCCGTTCACCACCACCGTGATCTCGATCTTGCCCGGTCCGCCGCCGTGATTATCGACCTTACCCGAATCCTTCGACATTGTCCTACTCCTGTGGCTTGCCAACCGCCCCACGCCCTGGCGCCCACCTGCGAGTGAGACCGGCGGTCTTCAATCGTTCACCCGGCGCCACGGCCGCGAGTACGCGAAAGACAGGGGATAAACTACCGAATCGGTGCTTGCCTTCTTTTATGGGTGACTTGAGCCGCAAGTAAATGGTCTCAAATTGCTCCTCACAACTATAATCGATTAGAGCAATTCGAAAATATTGGCGACACGCCTATTCATCTGCTCTCTCACTCGCCTGCTCCGTGCTTGGCAAGGGGAGCTTTGACTGCGTCACGCGTCCCCCAAGCAGCCGATTGCGCCGGCAGCGCCGTAGGAACCGTCGTTCAGAGTCTTCACCACTCAAGCAGCCGCATGGATGCAGCCGACGCTCGTCTCCACAAACAGCGCAAGTGGTGCCTTGTTGGATAAGGCCGCCTCGTCCCTGGTGCAGCATCTGTCGGAACGGGTCCGCTGCGAGACCATGCCTCATCATCGCGCATGCGCAGCAGCCGGCGGTCGATGCTCGTAAGGCGTTCTGCTCATTTCGTGGCGAAGGCGCTGCTCGACTCGCGGACATATGCGGGCACCGAGGCGGAGGCTGACCAGTCGGCGCCGCGTTCGCGGATGTCGCTTGCAATGTGCTCGCGTGCGTTTGCCGCCGGCGACCTTGCCGTCCTCGCCTGCTATGGCGAGCCGGCGCAAGCGGATTGCTCGATACTGCCGGCGAGGCTGCGGGCCGGCTCCAAACGGCCGCTCACAAGAGCTTGCATCAGCAACTGGCAATCTGATCGATAACTTCGCGATCGCCGTTATGGCGCGGAGATGCGGTCTCGCCGGGTTGTGGCTGGCGCTTCGTTGGGGGCGGCGCGTCGTAGCCGAGGGAGCAGGGGCGGCGCCATGATCCAGACCGAACGCGCGCTGCAGCAGGTGCTTGAGTGGGGGCGTACCCTGACCGGTTTCGAGGATGAGCATGCTGAGGAAGCGGTAAGGGGCGGCCAGTATATCCTGCAACGCATTCACCCGAGCCTGCGCGACACCAGCGCCCGCACCGGCCGCGATACGCAGGACGAAACGCTGATCGTGGCGTTCTATCGCGAACTGGCGCTGCTGTTCTGGCTAGACGATTGCAACGACGTTGGCCTGATCGCGCCGGAGCAGCTCGCCGCCGTGGAGCAGGCGCTGGGGCACGGCGTACTGTGCGTGCTCTCCGGATTCGAGGGCTGCGCTCAGCTGCGCGCTTCGCTGGCTGCGCTCGCTTACGATCGTCACGACGATGCTCGGCTTCTCGACTATACCCGGTGCTACTGCGCGGCGCTGCGCGCCGGACACGCGCAGGCGGCAGGGGCGCGACGCTGGTCTTACGCCGAGTACCTGCACAACGGCATCGATTCGATCGCTTACGGGAACGTGTTCTGTTGCCTGTCGCTGCTGTGGGGGCTGGACATGGCGACCTTGCGCGCGCGTCCAGCGTTTCGCCAGGTCCTGCGGCTCATCTCAGTGATAGGGCGCCTGCAGAACGATCTGCATGGACGCGACAAGGACAGGTCGGCCGGCGATAACGCGGCGATCCTGCTTCTGCAGCGCTATCCGGCTATGCCTGTGGTTGAGTTCCTCAACGACGAGTTGGCCGCCCATACGCGCATGCTGCACCGGGTGATGGCGGAAGAATGCTTTCCCGCGCCGTGGGGACCGTTGATCGAGGCGATGGCGGCGATCCGCGCAGTACTACCAGACTTCGACCAGCCGCTACCGCAGCGACGCTGCAGGGGGAGGCCAGCGTGCGTCGGCCTGGACGCGCCGGAGGCGGCGGCTGGGCGCGCTGCCGTCGGTTCGATCCGACGCAACGCCGTCGCCCGCTGCTACGGATGGAGCGAGCATGAGCGACACCGCCCTGAGCCGGCGAAAGGACGAACATCTGGACATCGTGCTGGATCGGCGAAGGGCGCCCGCCACGGTGGCCGCTGGCTGGGAGTACATCCATTTCGAACACTGCGCACTGCCCGAGTTGGACCTGACGCAGATCGACCTGCGCGCCTCGCTGCTGGGCAAGGCTATGCGCGCGCCGCTGCTGATCAGCTCTATGGCCGGCGGCATGCCACGGGCCGAGGCCATCAACCGGCATTTGAGCGAGGCAGCGCAAGCCTTGGAGATCGCCATGTGCGGTTCGCAGCGTGTGAGCCTGCAATCCCGCAACTCCCAGGGGCTAACGCGCGCGCTGCGCCGCCTGGCGCCAGACATTCCCTTGCTGGCCAACATCGGCGCCGCGCAACTGCGGGAGGCCGACGGCCTGGACCTGGCGCGTCGCGCGGTGGACGCGCTGGAGGCCGATGGGCTCATCGTCCATCTCAATCCGCTGCAGGAAGCGGTACAGCCGGAGGGCGACCGCGACTGGCGCGGCGTCCTGGCGCTGATCGCTGGCGTCGCGCGCATCGTGGGCGTGCCGATCGTGGCCAAGGAAGTGGGGGCGGGCCTTTCCGCCTCGATGGCCTGTGCGCTCGTCGAGGCGGGCGTGGCGGTAATCGATGTCGCCGGCGCCGGCGGCACCAGTTGGGCCGCAGTGGAGGGCGAGCGCGCCCGCAATGCCGCCGACCGTGCAGTGGCGATGTCATTCGCCGATTGGGGGATTCCCACCCTGACCAGCGTGCAGGCGGTGCGTCGGGCGCTGCCAACGGTGAAGCTGATCGCGTCGGGCGGGATCCGCGATGGCGTCGACGTGGCCAAGGCCATCCGCCTTGGCGCGGACATCGCCGGGCAGGCGGCCAGCGTGCTGGGCGCGGCGACAGTGTCCACCGAGGCCGTTGTCGCGCATTTCGAGATCGTCATCCGCCAGTTGGCCGTCGCCTGCTTCTGCACCGGCTCGGCTGATCTGGCGGCGTTGCGTCAGTGCGCTTGTTGCCCTCGTCGCATTTGTCCGCCGGTTGATGTCGGCGTCGTCCGCACGCTAACAGCAGGCTGCTGAAATACCTACGCCAAAGAGAGACTATTGATCCCCCTGGCGAGACGGCTCGATTAACGGGAGCGATGTGTTCATGGAGCAGCTGTTCACGATGAAGCGGTTGGAAGATTTCGTTCCAGCCGGTCATCCTGGACCCGCACCGGCTGATGATCAATGGAGCGCTGGTGCGGCTAGACGGCATCCTTTCCGGCATGTACGCCTGCAGTGCCAAAGGCGGTCGCCCCAGCGTTGCGCCGGAGAAATTGCTGCGGGCCGTGTGTTGCAGGTGTTCTACAGCGTCCGTCGGAATTGATGCAGCAGGTGCTGCTGTGGCAAGGCCAAGACCCGGGAATGCCGTCAGCTTTGATCAGGCGCTTCGGGCCGTGGAAACGCGCGAAGAGTCCGGCTTTCGAAAAAGGCCGAACGCCTCAGATAAAGCCAGAACTCCTTGGGTCACCATCAAACCAATTTGACGCCCCGGGACAATTTCGTCCGGCATTGTCCGGTGTGCGACGATGTTGGGGATGCGACATAGGCGGATTGCCGTGTATTTAAACCGCTTTTCCTTTGGCACGCATATTGCGCCCTATCGGTAAACCTCGTCATGGGCCGGCGGCAATCGCTCGGAGATTGTCGAAATAGCACAATGATTTCTGCCGGGGTGACATCCGGTCCGACTAGAGCAGGACCTTTCAGATGATGCAGAAAAGCAAGCGGCCATACTCGCGGGGAAATAGTCGCGTCAGGGCTGCATGGACGCTCTTTCCTGGTTGTTTCGGCGGCGGACGCCAACTCTTCAATCGGCACCCGAACCAGTGCCTGGATGTCCAAGGAGCGCCCCTGTTGCGCGTGCCTGGCTGCACCCGCGTGCTGGCTCTCCTCCAAGGCGACGCTCGGCGCTGCTGCAGACCAGCGACGAGATCCCAACTTCAAAATTCCCGAAAACCGAAAGAAGTGAACAGGTATGTCCAGGATCGGCGCTTTGACGCGCGCGGCATGGCGATCGGCAACTCAGACGCTGGCCAAGGGTTCGAAAAGTTTACACCCGACGCTAGCGCCGGCCGATTTCAAGCGCGCACTTACGATCAACGATCGATATGGCGGGCTCACTGTCAATGTCCCCAAAATGCCTTTCTGGCTGACCGGGGGTGAAGCCTTCGTCTACCGCCGGACTAGCCACGGCGAGCAGCAGTTCATGCAGGTCGATGCTGCCACGGGTTTCAAGCGGCCCGCTTTCGATCAGGCGCGTCTGGCGGCAGCGCTAAACAAGGTGAGCCATGAGAGCTATCAAGCCGGCAATCTTCCGTTCGACCGTTTCGAACTGAGTGAGGATGGTCGCAGGCTCGACTTCCAGATTGAAGACACCCGGTGGAGCTGCGACCTTGCAAGCTATGACTGTACCAGCACCACATTCGATGCAAGGAAAGGGGACCGTAGGGAGCTCAGCCACCGCTACACGCCGCCAGCGGAGAACAACCCCGACAAGAGCAACGCGTCGCCCGACGGCAAATGGATCGCCTATATCAAGAACTGCAACGTTTTCCTGCGCAGCGAGGACGGATTGCAGGATGTTCCTCTGAGCCGGGACGGAGCCGAAGGCAATTGCTACGTCTTTTCGACGCTGAGCTGGTCGCCGGACTCGCGCCACCTCGCCGCTTACCTTGTTCGCCCCGGCTATAGGCGAGAGGTCCGCTACCTCAATTCTTCGACGGACCAGTTGGAGCGGGGATATTCAACAAAATTCTATCCCAGGCCGGGCGATGTCCTTCCGCTGCCCCAGCCAGTCCTGTTCGACATTGCCGGCCGGCGCCAGATCGTGATTGACGGTGCCCTCTTCTCGAACGTCTTCGAACTTTCCCCTATCCGGTGGTGGGCGGACAGCCGCGGCTTCACTTTCGAATATAACCAGCGCGGGCATCAGCTCTATCGCCTGGTCGAGGTAGACGCCGCCTCGGGCCGCGGGCGCTCCCTGATCGATGAGACCAGCGAGACATTCGTTGATTATTTGCCGCTGGGGCATGGCCAGGAGGATGCCGGAAAAATCTTCCGTTACGATGTCGATGACGGGAAGGAGATCATCTGGGCATCAGAGCGCGACGGGTATGAGCATTTGTATCTTTTCAACGGCCGGACAGGCGCGCTCGAAAACCAGATCACCCGAGGTGAGTGGGTCGTCCGGAGGGTCAACCATGTCGATCCGGTCAAGCGTCAGATCTGGTTCGAGGCGAGCGGGATGAACTCGCAGGAGGACCCCTATTGGGTCCATGCTTACCGCATCGGCTTTGACGGCAAGGGACTGACTGCACTGACGCCCGAACCGGCCAACCACCATATCGAGTTCTCGCCTGACAGGCGCTATTATGTCGATCTCTGGTCACGCATCGATCTGCCCCCGCGCATGGCACTCTACCGCGCCAGCGACAATGCCAAGCTCCAGCAGATCGAGACGGCCGACATTTCCGAGCTCGTCGCCGCAGGCTGGCAGCCGCCGCTCAGTTTCCATTCCAAGGGGCGCGACGGCAAAACTGACATCTGGGGCGTGCTCCACCTGCCAGCCAACTTCGACCCGACGAAGAAATACCCGGTTGTGGAGAATATCTATGCTGGACCCCACGGCTCCTTCGTCCCAAAATCCTTCTCGCGGTGGACAGAGCCGCTCACGCAGCTGGGCTTCGTCGTTGCTCAGATCGACGGCATGGGCACCAACAACCGCTCCCGCGCCTTCCATGATGTTGCTTGGAAGAATCTGAAGGACGCAGGATTTCCCGATCGCATTCTGTGGCACAAGGCGGCGGCCGCGCAATATCCATGGTACGACATATCCAACGTCGGCATTTTTGGCGCATCCGCCGGCGGCCAGAGTGCAGTCAGCGCGCTGCTCTTTCACCCCGATTTCTACAAGGTCGCCGTCGCCAAAAACGGCTGCTTCGACAACAGGATAGACAAGACCTGGTGGAACGAACTGTGGATGGGGTGGCCGGTCGGCATTGAATATTCGCAATCCTCCGCCGTTGACAATGCTCACAGGCTGCAGGGCAAGCTGATGATCGCGGTCGGCGAAATGGATGATAATGTCGATCCGTTTTGCTCGTTCCAGCTTGCCGATCGACTCATCAAGGCAGGAAAAGATTTTGACATGGTCTACGTTCCTGGTGCCAATCACCATACTCTAGGCACCTACACCGAGCGCAAACTCCTAGACTTCTTCGTTCGCAACATTCTCGGTCAGACCCCGCCCGACTGGAACACCAAACCGATCGAGCTGGAATAGCTTGTGGCTCTTGCAATTGTTAGCTCGCCTTATCGGCTGTAATCAGGGCGAGGCGCGAGCAAATCTGCACCGAAGGACGATCGTGGAGTCTAGGACTTGCGCTGCGTATTGAGGATCGGCTCGCCGCGACGTTGGTCTGAGCAAACTGCTTGATAGGCACGCCTGCAGACCGCGTGTGTGCGATTGCAAGATCCCCTATCAGCCTGGTGTGAAGCGTTCAGGGGAAAAGCCGCACCCAACGCCGCTTCCGCTCGCCGTAACGCTACGGCGGTGCGGCCCACCCGATCCGCTCGACGAGCATTGGAACACATAGGTCCCCGAACGGACGATTGCCTTGGCAATAGAAGACCCTCGTCGGTCATCGCCGCTGTGGGTGGCAGCCCGTCGGTCTGGAGCTGCCATGACCTTGCCCCTCTGATCTAATCCGGTTTGAAGTTCGTTCGGGCCCATCGAGAGGACCAGGACATGAAACGCAGCTTCTCTGAAGAGCAGATCATCGGAATTTTGAAGGAACATGAGGCCGGGGTATCGGTTGCCGATCTGTGCCGCAAGCACGGGGTCAGCGACGCCTCGATCTACAACTGGAAGGCCCGCTTCGGCGATATGGTTGAATTCTGCCCTCAGGACAAGAGTGAGTAGAGCAGCCCCGCTACGAAAATCCTATCCTGGTCCGTTTGACGCATCGACTATTCAGATTGATTGGCGTGATACCCGGCGCGGCCGCAACACGCTAGGCCGTCAACCGCTGAGCAGAAAACCAGCCTTCGCCTTCCGCGGCGGCGGACCTCGTCAGCCTTTCGAAAGCTTGCCTGAGTAGGTTGCTCATGTGATCTGTGGAAGTGAGGATAGCGTGCACCCGTACAAACTGGACATTCATCGTAGCAGCTTGGCTGCAGGTGCAGCACGCCGTACCGCACGAGCAAGCGGACAGGCCGGCCAAGCCGGTTTTGAGCAGCACTTGGGCGAATTGCAGGCGGCGGATGAGTTGATGAGTGCACCAGGCGAGGATGTCCTCGTCAATGGCTCGCATGGCAAAGGTGAGTTGAGACCAACGAAGAGGCAGAGGATCCAAAGCAATCTGCAGCATGCTGTCACTGAGCGGCAACCATGTCAGGTTGGTGACTCAGGCGCTCGCGTGATGATGCAACTCCCTGCCCATCAGGTGGGTACATCGGAACGGGAGGCGCAGCTCGCGATGCAGGGGGATGAGCACGAAAACACCCCAGCGCCGCATCTCGATGGGTCGATGCCCTCGACAGTGCAGCCGGATCGTCCAATTGTGGCCCCCGACGGTGCCGACAAGCGTCCTGTTTATTCCAACGATGCCACCGCCATCGAAGGGCTGAAGTCTGCACTCCTTGCGGGTAAAGCCAGGCCGGACACGGTCACTCGCAGCGCAAATTCTCTTTTCGGCTTTAGTCGTTGGCTCTTTCAAAATAAAAAGCCAGGGTTTGCTGCTCGGCTTTACCATCCGTCGCTGAGCCAGGATCTCGAGGAGTACGAGAGTAGGGGTGGTTCCTCCACCGTGGCTGGCGCACTGCGTCAACTGATGAAGTCGATAGGCGGAGCCGCCCCGATTGTGGGTCGCGCTGTCCTGAACCCCCATCCTGACGACGCCGCGCTCACTAGACATTTCAGATCCGCGAGCGGCTACGCAACTGCTCTTAACCATTTCAGTCATTACCTACGTCAAAATGACAAGCTCGGGATTGCGGGCCGGATTTACGATGAATCGCTGGATAAAGATGTTGAGAGCTACAAGGCCGCCTCCTCTAATCGTGGAGCTCCGATCGAATCTGCACTGGTTTATCTCCGCAAGCACCCGCCGCGCGTTATACTCGGGAGTCATCTGGAAAACGCGGTCAGCATGGAGGCTCGTCCCCGTGGCGACGCTGCTCAGCATACCGCACCACAGCAGGGATTCGATTGGCCAGAGGAGCTCCTGCCGGTAGGTTATAAGGAAGGCACCGATCTACCATTGTCTCTCGCCCCAACCGCGCACCAACACCAAGCACCCGACTTTGGAGAGGCCGTCCCTCACTTGAACTGGCGCCACGGCGACCAGGTCGCCCCGGAGGGGCTGGTAGCTGCACGGGACAGGAGCAGCCCGCTGCCAAGCGAGGCGGTGCCACATAAATCTGGACGGGGAATCGCTACGCAGCCCAGATTGTGGGCGGAGAAATCCGCCTCGCCAGAGCTCTTTCGACGGCGGGCGGAGCAGGCTCTGCCGGCGTCCGCCAGAGGTGTGGAGACATCCTCCGCGGTTGATGAAGCCGCCGCTCGCCAAGCTTTGGCTTGGTTGCAGCAGGAGATGGAGGGGATCGAACCGATGCAGGATCCTCATAAGGTGGCTACACCGGAATGTGAGGCGCAGCTCGTCAGGCAGAGGGATGAGCACGAATCCACCCCAGCACCGCATCCCGGAGGTGGTGGGTCGATGCCCTCGACAGTGCAGCCGGATCGTCCAATTGTAGTCCCCAACGGTTCCGACAAGCGTCCTGTCTATTCCAACGATGCGACCGCTGTCGAAGGGCTGAGGGCAGCATTCCACGCGGGTAAGGCCAGCGCGAACACGGTCACTTACAATGTAAATTCTCTTTTCGGCTTTAGTCGGTGGCTCCTTCAAAACAACAAGCCAGGGTTTGCTGCTCGGCTTTACCATTCGTCGCTGGATCAGGATCTCAAGGAGTACGAGAGTACGGGTGGTTCCTCCACCGTGGCTGGCGCACTGCGTTACCTCAAGAAGTCGACAGGCGGAGCCCCGATTATGGGTCGCCCTGTCGTGATCCCCTATCCTGACGATGCCGAGCTCATTAGAGATTACAGAGCCGCTTCGACCAAGGAGTACCTGGCAGCGCCTGCGACCGGACGAAATCCAGATACCGTGGGCGGCTATACAACTTTTCTTAGACATTTTAGCCAGTACCTGCGTCAAAATAACAAGCCTGGGATTGCGGCTCGGATTCACGACAAATCGCTGGATAAAGATGTTGAGAGCTTCAAGGCTGTCTCCTATGGTAATAGGCTAAGGATCGGTTCTGCATTGGCTCACCTCCGGGATATCCTGCCGCGCATTGTGCTCGGGCGCGAAACTGTCCTTGGTGCTCATCCGGCAGACGCAGTCACCAGGCGCGTTGGGGCCGCTGCTGAAGCTGGGCCAGCGGCACCGGCAAGAGCTCCCCAACCCGCCTCGCCAGCAACCGCTAAGCTGCCAGGCACCTACCGCGGCCTTCCACTGGTTGATGTGACCACACTGACGACCAGTTCCTCTGGGGCTCAGATCGGGGCGCTCGATCCGACAGCCCCGTCCAACGTTGCAACGGGGCGGGTGCTCGGCGCCGCCGAATGGCTGAGCGACGCCCATATCCAGAGAGATTACAATTTGCTGGAGGGGCAACTGCAGGGGATCAATCCGGCGCTCGCTGCCCGGACTCGGCTGGTGGATCCTTCCGTATCCCATCTACTGCGACACACGTCGCCGCAAGACGCTCGAGGCATATTGCAGTCCATCTATAATCAAAACAACGCCACAGCCGACTTCCTGTTCTTGCCAGTGAATAATGGCACGGCTACTAGCCCCGGCACCCATTGGTCGCTGCTGCTCGTTGATCGCCGCGACCCCGAAAGGCGGTTCGCCTATCACTACGACTCCCTCCAGCGAGAGGGATATAACGACGTGCCTGCAAAACAGCTCGCAGGACTGCTGAATGCTACCTTGGCGCCAGCCCCCATGGCCAGACAGACGAACCATTATGATTGCGGCGTATTTGTCCTGGAGGGCACGTGGGCGCTGGTTGAACGATTGGTGAAAGGGCAGCGGCCAGACCACGAGCCGCTGCCCCTCGACAACCTCGTTGCCGATCGGCAGGCGCTGCAAGACAGGCTAAGGAGGCGCTTGCCGCACGAGGAAGAGCCGCGGCAGCTGCTGGAGGATGAACCCGCCTCCCCACCGATGATGGCATTCGAGCCAGGGGAACTGCGGCAACTGTTGGAAGACGAGCCTGCCTCCCCACCAATGATGGCGTTCGAGCCAGGGGAACTGCGGCAACTGTTGGAGGACGAGCCTGCCTCCCCACCAATGATGGCGTTCGAGCCAGGGGAACTGCGGCAGCTGTTGGAGGATGAACCCGCTTCCCCAACGATGATGGCGTTCGAGCCAGGGGAACTGCGGCAGCTGTTGGAGGATGAACCCGCTTCCCCATCGATGATGGCGTTCGAGCCAGGGGAACTGCGGCAGCTGTTGGAGGATGAACCCGCTTCCCCATCGATGATGGCGTTCGAGCCAGAGGAACTGCGGCAACTGTTGGAGGATGAACCCGCTTCCCCACCGATGATGGCGTTCGAGCCAGGGGAACTGCGGCAACTGTTAAATGAGCCTGCCTCCACTTGGGCACAAATCAATTCGACCCCACATGCGCGAGCGGACGGTGTTCATCAGCCAGCCCAGGCGCCCCTGGCTCCCTGAACGCAGAAGATAACTTTGCGGAGGAGCGATCACGCAACTGTCGTCGGCGCCGGGCCTCAGGGTGAATGGAGAGGATGGTGTCGCGTGAAGGCGCAACACGCGTGCTGACCGACCTGCATACGTAGGAAGTCGTTCATTGCTCCCAAATCGTATGTGAGGAACATTCCTGTCCCGGCTGCGCCGCGCGATGCTAGGTCGCGTTGTTCAGCGGGTCAAGCCGATGACACCTACGAAGCTACTGATCGGGCAGATCGCCGTTGTGTGCGCAATTGTCATTATCGGCGTATGGACGGCAACCCAATGGTGCGCTCAAATGCTGACCTACCAGACGCCTCTCGGCGCACCATGGTTTCTCTTCGCCGGCTGGCCAATCTACAAGCCGTGGAAGCTGTTTGAATGGTGGTTCCACTTCGATGCTTATGCGCCGGAGGTCTTCGACAAAGCCGGTACGCTTGCAGGCGCCAGCGGATTCCTGGGCTGTGCCGCCGCAATCGCAGGCTCGCTTTTGCGCGCGCGACAGCGCGGGTCGGTTACGACCTATGGGTCTTCACGGTGGGCCACGACTCATGAGGTCGAGACGGCAGGGTTGTTACGGCCGGCGGGCGTTTTCCTCGGTAGGCTGAACGATCGCTATCTGCGCCATGACGGCCCGGAGCACGTCATGGCATTTGCGCCGACGCGTTCGGGCAAGGGCGTGGGGCTGGTTGTTCCAACGCTACTTTCCTGGACCGGGTCTGCCATCATTCATGATATAAAAGGCGAAAATTGGCAGTTGACCTCCGGCTGGCGGTCGAAATTCTCGTACTGCCTTCTGTTCAATCCGACCGACCCGAGATCGGCACGCTACAACCCGCTGCTGGAGGTGCGCAAAGGCCCAGATGAGATCCGGGACGTTCAAAACATCGCCGACATCCTCGTCGATCCCGAGGGCGCGCTGGAGCGACGGAACCACTGGGAGAAGACCAGCCATTCACTTCTAGTTGGCGCCATTTTGCACGTGCTCTACGCTGAAGAGGACAAGACGCTTGCCCGCGTCGCCACCTTCCTGTCGGACCCGCAACGCTCGTTTGCCGCAACGCTACGGCGGATGATGACGACAAACCATCTCGGGACGGGGCATAACCCTCAGGTCCATCCCGTAGTGGCCTCGGCGGCCCGCGAACTCCTGAACAAGTCGGAAAACGAGCGCTCAGGCGTCCTCTCGACCGCCATGTCCTTTCTCGGGCTTTATCGTGATCCAACGGTCGCGGCGGCCACTTCGTCCTGCGACTGGCGCATCGCTGACCTAGTGGATGGAGAGCGACCGCTGTCGCTCTATCTGGTCGTGCCGCCTTCGGATATCTCGCGCACCAAGCCTTTGGTGCGACTGATCTTGAACCAGATCGGCAGGCGGTTGACGGAGCGTCTGGAGGGGGACCCGAAGAAGAGCCGTAAGCATCAGCTGCTCATGATGCTGGACGAGTTTCCGGCGCTCGGTCGCCTCGACTTCTTCGAAACGGCGCTCGCCTTCATGGCAGGTTATGGCATTCGCTCCTATCTGATCGCACAATCTTTGAACCAGGTTTCAAAGGCCTATGGCGAGAACAATGCTATTCTCGACAATTGCCACGTGCGAATTGCCTTTTCCTCCAATGACGAACGCACGGCCAAGCGCATCTCGGATGCCCTCGGCACCGCAACCGAACTTAGGTCGATGCGCAACTATGCGGGCCATCGGCTTGCGCCCTGGCTTTCACATGTCATGGTGAGCCGCCAGGAAACCGCGCGCCCGCTCCTGACGCCAGGCGAGGTGATGCAATTGCCGCCGTCAGACGAATTGGTCCTGGTTTCTGGGTTGCCGCCGATCCGCGCCAAGAAGCTGCGCTATTATCAGGATCAGAATTTCACAGATCGGGTGCTGCCTGCGCCGGTGCTGCACGACGGACCCTATGCGGACTGCCCTGCATCACGCCCGGACGGCTGGACTGGACAAGTGTGCAGCGTCGATAGCCGACTTGCTGCGGACGAGGAAAGCGCCGACGCGCCAGTTGAAGACGAGGGAGGCGTTCAGCAGCAACGCCATCCAAGCCTGCCCGAAGAAGACGTTGTTGTCTCTCAAGAGCCCGATCAGGCCGATCTGTACAAGCCCGCAGACGATGACAGCGAAGCGCTCGCGGACAAGCGTGTCATGGATCGGATTTCCACTGCGGCCCGCGCCTACGGTATCAACGAGGGCAGGGGCGACGATGTCATTCCCGGCTTCTGAAGTCCGCTGAGTTGCAGAGCGCACCTCAGCGTAGATAACGGCCATAAGCAATTTTGAGCGTCTGGCCGATGCTTCTCCCGTCGCCGGCGCAACGCCGGGCCGTCGGAACGAGCCGCATGAAGCCGCACCGCATTCGCCATCAGTTTCTGCTTGAGCCGGAGCTCAGCGAGAAACTGGACAACCTCAGTCGCGATCCGTCAACGACCAAATCAGCGATCGTGGCGAAGGCGATCGAGGCGTTCATCGAGCGGCGTGGCGAGAGCGAGTTCGATCGGCGCTACGGCGTAAGGCTTGACCGGCTCTCCCGCGATCTTGCCCACGTCAGGCGCGATTCCGAGGTGATCCTGGAGAGCCTGGCGCTCTTCATCCGCTTTTCGATCACCCTTCACGCCCACACGCCGGTCCCGGATCGATCAACGCAGGCTATTGCCCAAGAGCGTTTCGAGAAATTCGTTGAGAAGGTCGGCCGCCAGATCGCTTCCGGCAAAAAGTCGCTTAGCAAAGACAATGGTGGGGGAGGGGAAGGATGAGCTCTCATCCCGAGGCCGACCACCGGCGGCGTGTCATGCTGCGCACCGCCATGGGTCCGGCAATCACCGAAGCCCTGGCCGATCCGTCCGTCATCGAGGTGATGGTCAATCCCGACGGCGCGCTGCGACTCGACCGGTTAGGCGAAGGTCGGGTCGATACCGACGTTCACATGCACCCGTCCGAGGCAGAACGTATCATCCGCCTGGTTGCTTCGCACGTGCGCGCCGAGGCGCACGCCGACAACCCGATCGTCAGTGCCGAATTGCCGTCTGGCGAACGCTTCGAAGGCCTGCTGCCACCTGTGGTGTTGGCGCCATGTTTTGCCATCCGCAAGCCCGCCGCGAAAGTCTACACCCTGGCCGACTATGTTGCCGAACGCATCATGCTGCCGCTGCAGGCCGATGCGCTGAAAAAGGCCGTCCGCGAGCGGCGCAACATGCTGATCGCCGGCGGCACTTCCTCGGGGAAGACAACACTCGCCAACGCTCTGCTGGCTGAAGTCGCCGAATGCGACGATCGGGTGATCCTGATCGAGGACACACGCGAACTGCAGTGCGCGGCCAGGGACTGCGTTGCCCTGAGAACAAGGCGGGGCTCGGTCACCCTTGCCGATCTCGTGCGCTCGACGCTGAGGCTCAGGCCGGACCGCATCATCGTGGGCGAGGTGAGGGGCGCGGAAGCGCTCGACATGCTGAAGGCATGGAACACCGGGCACCCAGGCGGCATCGCTACCGTACACGCCAATTCCGCGCGCTCGGCTCTCTATCGCATTGAGCAACTCGCCCAGGAAGCCGTGGTCACCGTTCCCCGCCGGCTCATCGCTGAGGCGATAGATCTGATCGTCTTCATAGCGGGACGCGGCTCGTCGCGCCACATCGACGCAATCGCCGAGGTCACCGGTCTCGACGGCAGCGGCGATTACGCCGTTGCCCCGCTCACGCTTTCGCAACTCCAGCAGCTTTGAAAGGCCTTCCTCATGCGCAAGAAGCTTCGCTTTCTTTCGTCCACAGCGCTCGCGTTTCTTATCACGGCCCCGGTTTATGCCGCCGGCTCAGGCATGCCGTGGGAGCAGCCGCTGCAGCAGATCCTGGAGTCCGTCCAGGGACCGGTCGCCAAGATCGTTGCGGTCATCATCATTATCACCACCGGCCTGACGCTTGCCTTCGGCGACACCGCCGGTGGTTTTCGGCGCCTGATTCAGATCGTCTTCGGTCTGTCGATCGCCTTCGCGGCATCGAGCTTCTTCCTCTCCTTCTTCTCCTTCGGTGGTGGGGCGCTCGTCTGATGGCCGCCGGGGAGCAGCATATCGAGGGCTTCGCAGTACCGGTCCACCGGGCGCTGACCGAGCCGATCCTGCTCGGCGGGGCTCCGCGCGCGGTGGCGATCCTCAACGGTACAGTGGCCGCGGCCATTGGCTTCGGCTTGCAGCAATGGATTGCTGGTCTGGTGCTTTGGATCGCAGGCCACTCGTTAGCGGTGTTTGCCGCAAGACGCGATCCGGACTTCGCCAGCGTGCTTGTGCGCCACCTACGTCTGAAGGGGTGGCTTGCATGCTGAACCTTTCGGAATATCGAAGCAAAGCCGACCGGCTTGCCGACCATCTACCCTGGGCTGCCTTGGTTGCGCCCGGCATCGTGCTCAACAAGGACGGCAGCTTTCAGCGGACGTTGCGGTTCCGCGGCCCGGATCTCGAAAGTGCGACGGAGGCTGAACTCGTCGGCATTTGCGCCCGGGCGAACAATGCTCTCAGACGCCTTGGCTCTGGCTGGGCATTGTTCTTTGAGGCCGAGCGCACAGAAGCGCTGGGCTATCCGAACTCGCATTTTCCTGACGCCGCGTCGTGGCTGGTCGACGAAGAACGCCGCGCTGCTTTCGAGGGGAAGGTAGCGCACTACGAGAGCCGCTATCATCTGACCTTGGTGTTTATGCCACCGCCGGACGCCCAGGCGCGCGCAGAAAGCACGCTCGTCGACTCTCATTATTCCCGAGGAGAAAGAGACTGGCGCCAGGATCTGGCGAGGTTCCGTGACGAGACCAACCGCGTGCTCGATCTCTTCTCGGGTTTCATGTCCGAAGTACGCGTCCTCGATGATGCTCAGACGTTGACCTACCTCCACGGCACGATTTCGCCTCGTCGCCATCCTATCATGGCCCCGGAAACGCCGATATATCTGGATGCAATCCTGGTCGATGCGCCGCTTACCGGTGGCCTGGAGCCGATGCTTGGTGAGCAGCATCTTCGCACACTGACCATCCTCGGCTTTCCGAACCTCACCCGGCCCGGAATCCTCGATACCCTCAATCATCAGGATTTCGCCTATCGCTGGATGACGCGCTTCATTCCGCTCGAGAAAACGGAAGCCACGAAGACGCTGACGCGATTGCGCCGGCAGTGGTTTGCCAAGCGCAAGTCGATCGTGGCAATCCTACGCGAGGTCATTACCAACGAGCCGGTCCCGCTTGTCGATAGCGATGCCGACAACAAGGCGCTCGATGCCGACGAAGCCCTTCAGGCATTGGGCGGTGATCATGTGAGTTTCGGCTATCTCACCACCACCGTGACGGTGTGGGGCGAGGATCGCCAAGCCGCTGCAGAGAAGCTTCGCGCGGTCGAGCGCATCATCAATGGGCTCGGCTTCACCACGATCCGAGAAGGCGTCAATGCGGTCGAGGCTTGGCTCGGCTCATTGCCTGGCCATGTCTACGCTAACGTTCGCCAACCGCTCGTTCATACATTGAATCTTGCCCATCTCATGCCGCTGTCGTCGGTTTGGGCCGGTCCTGCGACAAACGAGCATCTCGCGAAAGTCACCCAAACCGAAGCGCCACCGCTTTTCGTTGCCGAGACCAGTGGGTCGACACCGTTTCGGCTTTCCACCCACGTCGAAGATGTCGGCCACATGCTGGTT
The DNA here is from genome assembly GCF_042295465.1 of Mesorhizobium sp. ISC25. Classification (NCBI taxonomy): domain Bacteria; kingdom Pseudomonadati; phylum Pseudomonadota; class Alphaproteobacteria; order Hyphomicrobiales; family Phyllobacteriaceae; genus Mesorhizobium; species Mesorhizobium sp. ISC25. The sequence goes on from NZ_CP135441.1 coordinate 5,183,491, forward strand.
GTTGGTCCGACCGGCGCCGGCAAGTCGGTTCTGCTTGCTCTGATTGCTCTGCAGTTCAGGCGCTACGCCGGCGCCCAGGTTTATGTCTTCGACAAAGGCAATTCGGCCCGTGCTGCAACACTTGCCATGGGTGGAGAACACCACGCGCTAGGAGCGGACGGTTCCCTTGCCTTTCAGCCACTGCGCAGCATCAACGACCAGGCTAGCCGAAGCTGGGCGGCCGAATGGATCGCCAGCCTTGTTGCCCACGAGAACGTCACCGTCACGCCGGAGGTGAAGGAGGCTATTTGGTCAGCGCTGGCCAGCCTTGCCACCGCGCCGGCGCAGGAACGCACACTGACCGGTCTTTCGGTCCTGCTTCAATCCAATGCGCTGAAGACCGCATTGATGCCCTACACGCTCGATGGTCCCTTCGGCCGCCTGCTCGATGCCGATCATGATGGGCTGGCCTTGTCGGATGTGCAGTGTTTCGAGACCGAGGAGTTAATGCACAGCCAAGGCGCTTTGCTGCCAGTGCTTACCTATCTGTTCCAGCGACTTGAGGAACGGTTCGACGGACGGCCCACGCTGATCATGCTCGACGAGGCGTGGGTCTATCTCGACAATCCGCTGTTCGCCGCCCGCATCCGCGAATGGCTGAAGGTGCTGCGAAAGAAGAACGTGTCGGTTGTCTTCGCTACGCAGTCGCTGGCTGATATCGCGGGCTCTGGCATAGCGCCGGCAATCATCGAAAGCTGCCCGCAGCGCATTTTCCTTCCCAATGATCGTGCCGTGGAACCCCAGGCGCGCACAGCCTACGAGCGCTTCGGTTTAAGCGAGCGGCAGATCGAATTGATCGCCCGCGCCACGCCGAAGCGTCAGTATTATCTGCAATCGCGCCGCGGCAACCGTCTGTTCGAGCTCGAGCTTGGCCCCATCGCTCTTGCGCTTTGCGGTGCTTCCGATCCGGCCACGCAGACTCTGATCGACAGGATCATGTCCGAAGACGGGCAAGGCAGCTTTGCCTCGCAGTTCCTGATCGCGCGCGGCCTCGATTGGGCCGGCGAACTTCTCAAGCAATTCCCTCAACCAGACAAGGAGCAATTCTCATGATGCGGCGACGCCTTCTCTCCGGCCTGATCACCGTTTCCCTGATCGCCAAGCCTATGGCCGACTATGTGCAGCCCGCCTACGCCCTTATCGTGTTCGATCCGTCCAATTATGCGCAGAACGTGCTGACGGCCGCGCGCGCATTGGAGCAGATCAACAACCAGATCCAGTCGCTGCAGAATCAGGCGACCATGCTGCAGAACATGGCGCGCAATCTTCAGCGTCTGGATTTCTCTTCCGTTGGCCAACTCACCGGTTCGCTCCATCGCATCGACGGCTTGATGGACCAGGCGAGTGGCCTCAGCTTTGATCTGGGCAAGCTTCAAGACCAGTGGCGCAGCCAATATCCGGAAAGCTACGACGCCACGATCAAAGTCAGCGATGTGGCGAGTGCTGCGCGGGAGCGTTGGCAAACCGCCATGCAGGCGTTCCGCCAGACCATGGGTGTCCAGTCGCAAATCGTCGAGAACGTCCGCGCCGACGGCGATCTGCTCGCCGATCTCGTCAACCGCAGCCAAGGGGCGGCCGGTGCGCTTCAGGCAAGCCAGGCCACCAACCAGCTGATGGCGCTTTCGACAAAACAGCAGATGCAGATCCAGACGCTGCTCGCAACGCAGTTTCGAGCTGAGGCCGAGGATGCCGCCCGCAAGGCCCAGTCAGACGAAGCCGCCCGCGAGATGACGAAGCGATTCTTGGGTACCGGCTCGGCTTATCCCGGCAATTAATCACGAGTTCATCACGACGAGAAAGGCAGCGGCATGAACGACCTTGGCGTCATCGATCGCTTCATGGAGACCTTCATCCGCTACATCGACAGCGGGTTCGGTCTGCTATCGGGCGACCTCGCCTTCCTCACTACCATTCTGATCGGCATTGACATCACACTTGCCGGCCTGGCGTGGGCGCTCGGCGACGAAACCAGCGTTCTCGGCCGGCTTGTCCGCAAGGTGCTCTATGTTGGCGTCTTCGCCTTCATTCTGAACAATTTCAAGAACCTCGCCGATATCGTTTATCGTTCTTTTGCCGGTCTCGGGATTAAGGCGTCGGCCGGCAATCTGTCGGCAGACAATCTCTTGCGCCCGGGCCGCATTGCCGCGACCGGTTTCGAAGGTGCTTGGCCAATGCTTGACCAAGCCAGTCAGCTCCTGGGCTTCCCGGAAATCTTCGGCAACGCACTGACCATCTTCGTGCTGCTGATGGCCTGGTTCCTGGTCATCATCGCCTTCTTCATCCTTTCCATCCAGCTTTTCATCACCATCCTAGAGTTCAAGCTCACCACGCTGGCAGGTTTTGTTTTGGTTCCATTCGCACTTTGGAACCGTTCAGCGTTCCTGGCCGAACGCGTGCTCGGCCATGTTATCTCGTCAGGCATCAAGGTGATGGTGCTCGCCGTCATTGTCGGTATCGGCTCCACGCTCTTCGGGGAGTTCGCTTCCGCATTGCAAGGCAAGGAGCCGGATCTTGCCGGTGCCATGTCCCAGGTACTGGGCGCACTGGCACTGCTTGGCCTTGGCATTTTTGGGCCGGGGATCGCGTCGGGTCTTGTCTCAGGCGCACCGCAGCTTGGGGCGGGCGCCGCCCTCGGCACGACCGCGGCGGCAGCGGGTGTATCACTCGTTGCTGGAGGCACAGCATTTGCTGGCGCGCGTATGGCAACCAGCGGCGGTCTCGCCGCCATCCGAGCCGGCACAACAATGGGATCGGCTGCTTCCACGTCATGGCAGATCGGGCGCGCAACCTCGCCCGACGCTGGCCTCTCCGGTGTGGCTGCTGGAATGCATGGTGTAACCAGTGCAGCTGGCGGCGCCGCTATACGCATAGCGCGATCCGCCACTGCAAGTGTTGGGCGCAACGCCGATGCCGGGCGCGATGCCGCGTGGACCGCGACCGGCGGCGCGCCGACAGCGTCAATGACCGAACGCTCTGCCGGTTCGGCCACTGTTTCGGCGCCGACGTGGGCAAGGCGCCTACGTTCTGAACAGACCGCCCGGGCAAATCGCCACGCTGCCATGCAAGCTGTCCGAGACGGAGACCGGCCGGGAGGCAGCGCCAACCCCTCTCTCAACGACAAGGATGACTAGATGCTCTTCAAGCGACCCGTGCACCGTTACGGCAAAACACCCGAACCGGTCACGCCGTATCAAAAAGCCGCCCAGCTGTGGGACGAGCGCATCGGCTCATCTCGACTGCAGGCCAGGAACTGGCGGATCATGGCCCTTGGCTGCCTGGCCTTGGCGACCGGGCTTTCCGGCGGACTCGTATGGCAGTCGATGCAAAGCCGTGTCGTGCCTTATGTCGTCGAGGTCGATGGCTTCGGCGAGACGCACGCCGTCGCGCCGGCGATCCGGAATTATGAGCCCTCGGATGCTCAGATCGCCTGGCATCTCGGCCGCTTCATCCAGAATGTCCGTTCCGTTTCCACCGATCCGGTTTTGGTACGGCAGAACTGGTTGGCAGCGTACGACTTTGCTAGCGATCGCGCAGCGCTCTTCCTCAACGAATACGCCAAGGCGAACGACCCCTTCGGTCAGATCGGAACGCGCAGTGTTTCGGTACAGGTCACCAGCGTGGTCAGAGCCTCCGAAAGTTCATTCCAGGTCAAATGGACCGAGCAGGTGTTTGAGCGCGGAAGCCTTGCCAGCACGATGCGCTGGACTGCGATCCTCACGATCGTGATCCGCTCGCCAAGCAATACGGATCAGCTGCGCAAGAATCCGCTCGGCGTCTTCATCAATGCCATTGACTGGTCACGCGAGCTCGACAGCGCCGTCCCAGCCCCCCTTTCTCCGACGGAGTCCACCAATGAAAGGTAAAATGTCACCGATTCGTGCCGTGCTGATCCTATCGGTGTCGGCAGCGGTCGTTTCCGCTTGTGCATCGAAGAAGGTGCCGCCGCCTGAGATTTCCTATGACGCTGCCGACTTCAAACCGGCCGCGATCGAAAAAGCGCCGGAGAGGCCGATTAGAATTGTCGAGGTGCCAAAACCACTGCCGCTGCCTGGCCAAATGCAGCCCGAGCCCGGCAAGGCCGAGGACAAGCGCCCTCCTGAAGAACGCGTCGCTGATGCCAACAAAGCCGCGACCCAGCAACCCACCAAGTACGGGTATGTTAATGCAGTGCAAGTCTACCCCTTCACCGATGGCGCGCTTTATCAACTCTATGCCGCGCCGGAGCGCGTGACCGACATCGCTCTGCAGCCGGGCGAGAAACTAACCGCCGTGTCGGCTGGCGACACCGTGCGCTGGGTCATTGGCGATACCGCAAGCGGCACCGGTGACAATCAGCGCACCCATGTTCTGGTAAAACCCTTCGCGCCGGGTCTTGCCACCAATGTCGTCATTACGACGGACCGGCGGACCTATCATTTGCAGCTTCAAAGCACCGAGAAGACCGCAATGGCGGCAATCTCCTGGACCTACAGCCAAGACCAGATCATCGCGCTTCGCCAGCGCAATGCTCAAGCCGAGGCAGTTACACCGGTCGCGTCGAATATCGCGCTCGAAAACCTTCGCTTTCGCTACTCAATCAGTGGCGACACACCGCCCTGGAGACCGACGCGAGCCTTCGACGACGGCAGCAAGGTCTATATTGAGTTCCCTCGTCGCATAGATCAGGGCGAGGCGCCACCACTCTTCATCGTCGGCGCAGATGGGAGCAGCGAGCTCGTCAACTATCGCGTGCGCGGCAACTATTACATCGTCGATCGGCTCTTCGCCGCGGCCGAACTTCGCCTCGGCACCAAGCGGCAGCAGGTGATCCGCATCAGCAGGATTGACGGCAGGCAACCGCAACGGCGGATCTCGCTCTTTCGCGGCAGCCGGCGAGGTGAGGGCTCATGATCGAAAATTCCCGCTCTGGCATCCCGCCGAAACTGGATCCCGAGGAACTGCAGCTTCGGGCCTCTCCCCGCCGCGTGGTGCGGTTCAGGCGCGGTGTGATCATCGCGATCGCAGCGCTCGGATCCGGCGCTGTCTTCGGCGTTACCATGATCGCCCTCCAGGGGCCGGCCCTTCGCATCAGGGATCAGGCGGAAGATCTCTACAACACTCAGCGCAAACCAACCGCCGAGGGACTCGATACGCTTCCCCATGACTATTCCGGCATGAAGCCGAAGCCTCCCGTCCTTGGGCTACCTTTGCCGGGCGACCTCGGCCGCCCCATCCTCGAGCGGCAGCGCCAGCTCGGCATCGTGCCGGGCCAAGACATCTCGGCCGAGGAGCAGCGTCTAGCGCAGCAGGCGATCGAAGCGCGTGAATCGCGGGTGCTTTTCCGCGTCGAAAATCGAGCTCAACAGACAGATGTCGGAGAGAGCGTGCAAACTGCTCAGCATCCATTTGAGGCGCTTCCCCAATCCGAAGCAGGACGCGCGTCAGCCTCGGTGGCGGCGGCGGAAGGCGACCAGAACAATCAGCAGCGAAAGCTTGATTTTCTCAGCCAGCGGAGCACTGGCGGGATCTACAATCCGCATGCGCTTCAGACGCCGATCTCGCCATATCAACTGATGGCTGGCAGCGTGATTGCCGCCAGCCTGATCACCGGCATCAATTCCGATTTGCCGGGCCTTGTGGTCGCGCAAGTCACCGAAAATGTGCACGACACGGTCACGGGCAACATATTGCTGATTCCGCAGGGCTCACGTCTTATCGGCGTCTACGACAGCGTCGTCGCGTTCGGGCAAAAGCGAGCGCTGCTGGTCTGGCAGCGCATTCTGCTGCCCGACGGCTCGTCGGCCGAAATCGACAATCTGCCCGCGAGCGACACCGCCGGCTACGCAGGGCTGGAAGACAAAGTCGATTTCCACACTTGGCAGATGATCAAGGGAGTGGCGCTTGCCACATTGCTCGGTGTCGGCACAGAATTCAGCCTCGGCGAAAACGAGAGCGATCTGGTCAAGGCGATCCGGGAATCAGCCCAGCAGAACGCCAGTCGAGCCGGCCAGCGCATCACCGAAAAAAACCTCAATATCCAGCCCACCATCGTCGTCCGCCCAGGTTGGCCACTGCGCGTCATCGTGCACAAGGACATCGTGCTGCGGCCATACGCCAGTTGAGCAGGAGTTATCATGGCTGACCTGAAACTTGGAAAACTTCCGGACCGAACAGCTTCGAAGATCACCATTACCGTCAGCGCGGAGCTGAGCCAAACACTCAAGGAGTATGCTGCACTTTACCGTCAGACCTATGGTCAGTCTGAAACCGTGGCAGAACTCATCCCTTTCATGCTGGCGGCGTTTCTGGAAGGCGACCGAGCCTTTGCCAAGGCCAGAAAAGAACGTCTGCCGACGGAGCTTGCCGGAAAATCGTGACTCCTCCGCTAGGGCAGCTGGAACATTGCCTAGCTGTCGCGACCTACCTGCGAAGCATAGGATCAAACACCTTGAAATGCAGGTATGCGCAAGAGTGGATGTGGAAGGAGATACCGCGCAACAGCCTAAGTTTGCATTTTCGATTTTGATGCGGTAGTCGGCTATGAGCGGTCAAAACGAACGCAGCTGGTTCGCCGATCGACCAAACGGCGAGCGCACTGTGCTTTGCTCAGACCGCCACCGAGTGCCTCGCCGTTCCCCCTTTGAAATATGTATCGAACTTGGCCGCGATGGTTCGAATGAAGGGGCGACTTTCAGTCCGTACGAGGAAACTGTCACCATCGAATTCAAGCGCTCGGGCAGGATCGTGGAGTGCGATGGACCTCGAGCGATGAAGGAGCTGCTCGCCGGCTTTGCCGAACCGCTCCACCAGGTCGACTGCCGAGAAGGCAAAATCACACATCAGCCGCTCGATGATCCAGCCACGGACGCGATCGTCGTCGGAAAGGGCAACGCCGCGCACGGCAGCCAACCCGCCATCCGCAACCATGCGCCCGTACCCGGAAGTCGAAGCCATGTTCTGCACGTAGCCTTGGCGAAAACGACCGATGGACGAAGGGCCAAGTCCGATGAGTGTCGGGCAGCGATCCTCAGTGTAGCCCTGAAAATTGCGATGCAAAACCCCTGCGCGGGCCGCTATGGCCAGCGCATCGTCGGGCTTCGCGAAATGATCGAGTCCTATTGCCTCATATCCCTTGGCGACAATTGCCCGCGCCGCGAGTTGAGATTGGGCGAAACGCTCAGTGGGACTCGGCAGCCATGCCTCGTCGATCATCGTCTGATGCTTCTTGAACCAGGGCACATGTGCGTAGCCGAACAGGGCCATCCGGTCTGGCTCCAAGGTCAGTGCCTGCGCCACCGTGGAACAGATCGTCTCGCGTGTCTGATTCGGGAGCCCGTAGAGCAGGTCCAGATTGACCGATTCGACGCCCCGCGAACGAACCCCGTCGACGACTGCCTTGGTCTGCAAAAAACTCTGCTCACGATTAATTGCTTTTTGCACTTGCGGATCGAAATCCTGCACGCCGAGGCTCGCCCGCGTTACGCCGATTTGAGCAAGTGCATCAAGGCGCGCCTTGTCCATGTCGTTGGTTTCGATTTCGATGCTGACCGTAGCATCCGGGAGAAGGTCGAAGCTGTCCCGCAAGGCCGCTCCAAGAGCAACCATATCATCGGGCCTCAGAATAGTTGGCGAACCGCCACCGAAGTGGATTGCACGGACATGTGCCTTGCCGCTCACCAGACCGGCAATCGTGACGATTTCGGCATTCAGCGAGCGCAGATAAGCGGCCACCGGCTCATATTGGTGCGTCTGCTTGGTGTGGCAGGCGCAGAACCAGCAGAGCTTGTCGCAGTAAGGAATGTGCAGGTACAGCGAGATTTCGTCGCCGCTTTCCAGCGTCTCCAACCAGCCACGGTAAATGGCAGCATCGATCCCCGAATGGAAATGCGGCGCCGTCGGATAGCTGGTGTAGCGTGGGACGTTCTCGCTGAGTTTGACAGCTATTTCCGATTGCATCTCGCGTTCACCGTGTTGCCCGCCGGAACACTGCACGCATCGCTGAAGCAGACCCTGATCTCGATCAGCCGCGCTCATGGACAAACCGCCGCAGGATTTCTCTACCCTGGATGGGTATCCTGCCGGCAGTTAGGATCGGGTAAGGCGAACGCATGACCTTTCGGCAAGACATTCATAGTTCCGGCATTCCTGTTCTTTGCTTCCCTTGCGAGGCACGGCGTCGCGGTGTCTGCGGTGCGCTCGATCCAGACAATTTGGTTGGGCTCGCCAAGACTTGCTCGCGTCGCCGGATCGAGTCAGGAATGGAGTTGACCGGCGAGGCACAGAACGTCGACAGCTACTCCAACGTGCTTTCAGGCGTGGTAAAGCTATCAAAGAGCCTGTCGGATGGGCGCCAGCAGATCGTCGGTCTCCAGTTTGCACCGGATTTTCTGGGACGTCCTTTCAAGGAGGAAAGCTCGATCAATGCGGAAGCGGCAACAGCAGTCACGCTGTGTTCGTTTCCGCGAGCGGCCGTCGAACGGATGATGAAGGCGTCACGGGAATTCGAGCATCGCCTGCTCAAACAGACGCTGAATGAACTCGATGAGGCGCGCGAGTGGATGGTGACGCTGGGGCGCAAGACAGCTCCGGAAAAGGTGGCGACTTTTCTCCTCATGATGGCCCGGAATATCGATTCCAGTCTCGATGCGGCTTCCGGGTCGGCCTCCTTCGATCTGCCGCTGACGCGTGCCGAAATGTCTGATTTCCTTGGAATCACCAGCGAGACCGTGAGCCGCCAACTGACGCGATTGCGGGCTGACGGGGTGATTCGGATTGAGAACGCACGCCATGTGACGGTGGACAGCATAAGCCGTCTGGAGAAGCGCTGTGGCGGCGGACGCGAGCGGCCCTAAGCGGCGAGGCCATGTCGCATGACTCCGGGGCGGGCCGTGTTTGCCTTTTAATGCGATGTCGCCGCGCCTTCGACGAAGCGGCGTCACGGTCGAGACAAACAGCTTTCGGCCTTTGATAGGAACGTGACCAATCGCCAGGTGTGTTTCGGCACATACCGGCGAAGCATGGTCCTTAATCTGCCACGGCTCGGCGGAACGATCGCGTTCGTTTCCAATGGGATCCGAACAACGTTTGGCAGGGCATCGGCAATAGCATCCAACGCGCGCAGAGCCTCAGCTTTCGCCTCAGCGATCGCGTCTGCGCCCGCCCAACCCAGGGAACGCCTTCCATGAGGGGGTGAGCCCGCGCTGCGTTCCTCGTTCATTCGCCACCTGCTGATTGCGCCGCACAAAATCGTGCGGCCTGACATAGATCAGGGCGAGGGGGCGGCGGCTGCGCGATTAGTGCGCTGCGGATTTGGCATCCACCAGATTCGAGATCGGGATCTGCAATGAAATTCGGCACAGAGATCGTCCTTCTAAGCGTGTTCGCTTTTGCGGCCCTGGTGGCCGCCGGCTTCGGCGTGGATGAACCTTTCCGCCGACACATGTGGGTGTTGTTCTTCGCAGTGGCTGGTTTCACTGCGATCCTGTTGCGCAACACGGAGTTCAGGCCAGCAGCTCCGATTGACCCATCCGCTTACATGGATGGTCCGATCCGCTACGGCGCGATCGCCACCGTGTTCTGGGGTGTCGTCGGCATGCTGGTCGGCGTGGTGATCGCGCTGCAGCTCGCCTACCCCGATCTCAACATCCAGCCCTGGTTCAATTTCGGTCGTTTGCGGCCGTTGCACACATCCGGTGTCGTTTTCGCCTTCGGCGGCAACGCGCTGCTTTGCACGTCTCTGTATGTCGTGCAGCGCACCTGCCGCGCGCGCCTCTTCGGCCGTGATCTCGCCTGGTTCGTCTTCTGGGGCTACCAGCTTTTCATCGTCATGGCCGCGACCGGCTACCTGCTCGGCATCACCGAGGGCCGCGAGTACGCCGAACCCGAATGGTATGTGGATGTCTGGCTGACCATCGTCTGGGTCGCCTACCTCATTCTGTTCCTTGGCACGATCCTGAAGCGCAAGGAACCGCATATCTACGTGGCCAACTGGTTCTACCTGTCGTTCATCGTGACCATCGCGATGCTGCATGTGGTCAACAACCTGTCCATACCAGTCTCGTTCCTGGGCTCCAAGAGCTACTCCGCCTTTTCAGGGGTCCAGGACGCCTTGACGCAATGGTGGTACGGCCACAACGCGGTCGGCTTCTTTCTCACCGCCGGCTTCCTCGGCATGATGTATTATTTCGTGCCCAAGCAGGCGAACCGGCCAGTCTATTCGTACCGGCTGTCGATCGTCCATTTCTGGGCTATCATCTTTCTCTACATCTGGGCCGGGCCGCATCACCTGCACTACACCGCCTTGCCCGATTGGGCGCAGACGCTCGGCATGGTGTTCTCGATCATGCTGTGGATGCCGTCCTGGGGCGGCATGATCAACGGCCTGATGACGCTGTCCGGCGCCTGGGACAAGCTGCGCACCGATCCGATCATACGCATGATGGTGATGGCCGTCGCCTTCTATGGCATGTCGACCTTCGAAGGCCCCATCATGGCGATCCGGGCGGTCAATTCGCTGTCGCATTATACCGACTGGACCATCGGGCACGTCCATTCGGGTGCGCTCGGCTGGGTCGGCATGATCTCGTTCGGCGCGATCTACTACATGGTCCCGAAGCTCTGGAACCGTCAACGGCTCTACTCGCTGAGGCTCGTCACCTGGCACTTCTGGCTGGCGACACTCGGGATCGTCGTCTACGCCGCGGTGATGTGGGTGTCCGGCATCATGCAGGGCCTGATGTGGCGCGAATATGGCGAGCAGGGCTTCCTCGTCTACTCCTTCGCCGAAACCGTCGCCGCCATGCACCCCTACTATGTCATGCGCGCCATCGGCGGCGCCATGTACCTCTCCGGCGCCCTGATCATGGCCTGGAACATCACCAGGACCATCCTCGGCCACCAGCGCGAGGAGGAGCCGATGCCGAGCCCCGTCGCCATCCGACCTGCGCGATCAGGAGCCAGGTAATGGGCTTGATGGACAAACACGCAATCATCGAGAAGAACGCCACGCTTCTTCTCGTTGGCTCGCTGCTCGTGGTGACGGTCGGCGGCATCGTCGAGATCGCGCCTCTCTTCTATCTCGACAATACGATCGAGAAGGTGGAAGGCATGCGCCCCTATTCGCCGCTCGAACTTGTCGGGCGCAACATCTATATGCGCGAGGGCTGCTACCTCTGTCATAGCCAGATGATCAGGCCGTTCCGCGACGAAGTTGAGCGCTATGGCCACTACAGCCTGGCTGCCGAGTCCATGTACGATCACCCCTTCCAGTGGGGATCGAAGCGCACCGGGCCGGATCTCGCCAGAGTTGGCGACCGCTACTCGAATGCATGGCATGTCGCGCATCTTACCGACCCGCGCTCGGTGGTGCCGGAATCGATCATGCCGAGCTATGGGTTCCTGAAAGACACGCCGATCGACGTGAAGGATTTCTCGACGCATCTGGTCGCCAACAGGCTTGTAGCCGTCCCTTACACGGATGACATGATCGCCCACGCCAATGCGGATCTGGGGGCGCAGGCCGATCCCAATGCCGACACATCAGGCCTTGAGGCGCGTTACCCAAAAGCCAAGATCGGCGACTTCGACGGCAACCCGCAACAGGTCACCGAAATGGATGCCCTGCTCGCCTACCTGCAGATGCTTGGCACACTGGTCGACTTCAAAAATTACGACGAAGCCGCCGGCTACCGCTGAGGAGAACGCTGATGACCTACAATTTGATGCGGGCGTTTGCCGACAGCTGGGGCCTGGTTGCGATGGCGCTGTTCTTCGTGGGGTGCATCGCCTTTGCCCTACGCCCCGGCAGCCGAAGGCTGGCCGACGAAGCGGCCCGCATTCCGCTCGAGGACGAGTGATCATGAGCGACGAGCATATCGATGAAATCTCTGGCGTCTCGACCACCGGCCACGAATGGGATGGTATCCGGGAGCTGAACAACCCGCTTCCCAGATGGTGGGTCATCACTTTTTACGTCACCATTGTCTGGGCGATAGGCTACACCATTGCCTATCCAGCATGGCCTCTGTTGCACTCGGCGACAACGGGTGTGCTCGGCTATTCCAGCCGCAACGAGGTCAGGAACGAGCTGACCGCGGCTGAGGCCGCCAAGGGCAAATATATCTCGGCGGTGGAGTCCAAGAGCGTCTCGGAAATCGCCGCGGACGACGGCCTGCGCGAATTCGCAATCGCCGCCGGTGGCGCCGCTTTCAAGGTCAATTGCGTACAATGTCACGGCTCCGGCGCCCAGGGTTCCAAGGGCTTTCCCAATCTCAACGACGACGACTGGCTATGGGGCGGCAAGGCCGAGCAGATCCAGCAGACGATTACGCACGGCATCCGCTTTGCGACTGATGCGGAAACGCGGCTGTCGGAAATGCCGGCCTTCGGCGACATCATTACCGCCGACCAGATCGCACAAGTCAGCGCCTACGTGGCCAGCCTTTCCGGCAAGGTCCGCGATGCAAGTCTGATCCAACCCGGCGCCAAGGTCTTTGCCGAGAATTGCGTGGCCTGTCACGGCGACAATGCAAAAGGCAACAGGGAATTCGGCGCCCCCGACCTGACCGATGCGATCTGGCTCTATGGATCCGGTGAGACAGCCATCGCCGCACAGGTCCGTGCGCCAAAACAGGGCGTCATGCCGGCCTGGGTTGGCCGTCTCGGCGAGATCAAGGTCAAGGAACTTGCAGTTTATGTCCATTCGCTTGGCGGCGGAGAATAGGAATGGAAGCCCTATTCTTCGGTCCCCCCTGCCAAGCGGACGAGGCCTGGCGTGAGCCGGGCCTCGACACCATCCCTAATGCGATCTGCACAACCCGGCAAGGCTATCCTACGGCGAGGCTTTACGACAGGTGCCCCTGACATCGGCTGGGAAAGTGGAGTTGCACATGCGTGACAAGACGCAGTTGACAGGGCTCGAAACAGAAACTGTCAATTCCGCCAAAACCCGCAAGCCGCTTTATGCCGCGCGTCAAAAGATCTTTCCGAAGCGCGCCTCGGGCAACTTTCGTCGCTTCAAATGGCTGGTGATGACGATCACACTTGGCATCTATTACCTGGCTGCGTGGCTGCCTTGGGCTCGCGGTCCATTTGCCCCGGACCAGGCAGTCCTGCTCGATCTCGCGAACCGGCGCTTCTACTTCTTCTTCATCGAGATATGGCCCCAGGAATTCTTCTATGTGGCCGGCCTCCTGGTCATGGCGGGCGTCGGTCTTTTCCTGATCACCTCGACTGTCGGCCGTGCCTGGTGCGGCTATGCATGCCCTCAGACGGTGTGGGTCGATCTGTTCCTCGTCGTCGAACGTGCGATCGAGGGGGACCGTAACGCCCGCATGAAGCTCGATGCAGGTCCCTGGACCGCGCGCAAGCTCATGCTGCGCGTGTTCAAGCACACCATCTGGCTCGTCATAGGCGCGGCGACTGGCGGCGCCTGGATCTTCTATTTTGCCGATGCGCCGACGCTGGTCGGCGAACTCTTCACCGGCACCGCGGCGCCCGTCGCCTACATCACCGTCGCCGTCCTGACGGCGACCACCTACACGTTCGGCGGGCTGATGCGAGAACAGGTCTGCACCTATATGTGCCCATGGCCGCGCATCCAGGCGGCCATGCTCGACGAAAGTTCGCTCACCGTCACCTACAATGACTGGCGCGGCGAACCGCGTTCTCGCCATGCGAAGAAGGTGCAAGCTGCAGGGCAGTCCGTCGGCGACTGCGTCGACTGCAATGCCTGCGTCGCGGTCTGCCCGATGGGGATCGACATTCGCGATGGCCAGCAGCTCGAATGCATCACCTGCGCGCTCTGCATCGACGCCTGTGACGGCGTCATGGACAAGCTCGGCAAGGAGCGCGGGCTGATCTCCTACGCGACGCTCTCCGACTACAACACCAATATGATGCTGGCAACCGCGGGCGGCTCCAGTTCAGTCAACCCGTCGCTGGTCAGGACCGCTGATGGCCTGTTCTCCGACAAGGTAGCGCATTTCCACATCCGCAAGATCTTTCGGCCGCGCACCTACGTCTACATGGGCTTGTGGTCGCTGATCGGCCTCGGCCTGCTCTATTCCCTGCTGACGCGCGACCGGCTCGAACTAAACGTGTTGCATGATCGCAATCCTCAGTTCGTCACGCTGTCCGACGGCTCCATCCGCAATGGCTATACCGTCAAGCTGCTCAACATGATCCCGGAGCCGCGGACGCTCGTCGTCACGATCCAAGGCCTGGATGGAGCTGACATGAGCGTGGTCGGCGAAGATATCCCGGCAGGCCGCTCATTCGCCATTCCGGTCGAACCCGACCGCCTGAAAATGCTGAAAGTCTTCGTGCGCCAGCCCGCGGGCCAGATCCGCGCGCCGGCGCAGACTTTCAAGTTCCGCGTCGAGGACAGAGCCAGCTTCGAATCGAACGAGTACACCGCCACCTTCAACGCGCCGGAGGCCCCCAGATGACTGCCAATGTACAAAAGCCTCGTGAATTTACCGGCAGGCACATGCTGGCCATCATCCTCGCCTTTTTCGGCGTGATCATCGCGGTCAATTTGACCATGGCGACGCTCGCCAGCACAAGCTGGACTGGCCTCGTCGTCGAAAACACCTATGTGGCGAGCCAGCAATTCAACAAGAAGGCCACGGAAGGACGGGCACAGGCAGCCCTTGGCTGGACCGGCAAGCTGACCATCGCATGGGGTGAAGTCCGCTACAGCCTCACCGATGCCGCTGGCAAGCCGGTTCCCCTGCACGGCGTCAAGGTGCTGTTTCGCCATCCCGCGTACGAGAAGGAGGACAAGTCGGTCACCCTCGCACCCGCCTCGGGCCAGGAATTCGCAGCCCAGCACATGCCGAAGGACGGCGTCTGGATTGTCGAAGTCGACGCCGACGCCGGTCTGGATAAACCGTATCGCGACGTCCGCAGGATCATGATTTCCCATGGAGCGCTGCAATGAGTTGTTGTGCACCGGGCGCCGAAATGGCGCTTGATCTGGGCAGCACCACGTCGGTCCTGCCGTCTAGTCAGGAGATCAGGCTGGCGAGCCGATCGCTTGGCGATGATCTCCGCCAAACCGATCTTTCGGTGCCGAGCGTTCATTGCGCAGCTTGTATCCAGACGATCGAGACGGCGTTGGGAACGCTCGATCGCGTCGAGAGCGCCCGCGTCAACCTGTCGACGAAACGGGTCTCGGTCCGCTGGCGTGGCGACGAGGTTCCACCGTTCGTCGCCGCGCTTGGACGGCTCGGCTACCAGGCGCATCTCTTCGCCCCCGAGATTGATGAAAAGGACAGGACGCTTTCGGAGTTGATCCGCGCCGTCGCGGTTGCCGGGTTCGCGGCGGGCAATATCATGCTGCTTTCGGTCTCTGTCTGGTCCGGTGCCGAAGGCGCTACCCGCGACCTGTTCCACTGGGTCTCTGCGCTTATCGCCATCCCTGCACTCGCCTTCGCCGGCGGCATCTTCTTCCGCTCGGCCTGGAATGCGTTGCGCCACGGCCGCATGAACATGGACGTGCCGATCGCGGTCGGGGTGTCGCTTGCCTACGCCATGAGCCTCTATGAGACGATCAACCATGGCGACCATGCTTATTTCGATGCATCGGTGTCGCTGCTGTTCTTCCTGTTGATCGGCCGCACGTTGGATCACGTGATGCGCGAACGTGCCCGGATCGCCGTGAAAGGCCTGTCCCAGTTGGCCGCACGTGGCGCCATGGTGCTGCGCGGCGACGGCGCACGCGACTATCTGCCGGTTGGCGAGATCGAACCAGGGATGCAGCTGCTGATTGCTGCCGGCGAAAGGATACCCGTCGACGGCAAAATCATTCAAGGGGCATCGGATCTGGACTGTTCGCTTGTCTCGGGCGAGAGCACGCCTCGAAGCGTTGCAGCAGGCGAAGCCGTGCAGGCTGGTGTCCTCAACCTAACCGGCCCGCTGACGATTGAGGCGACAGCCGCCGCGAAAGATTCGTTTCTGGCGGAAATGGTTCGGCTCATGGAAGCCGCAGAGGGCGGCCGCGCGCATTATCGCCGGATCGCCGATCGCGTTTCAGCGCTCTATGCCCCGGTGGTTCATCTCACAGCCTTCGCGACGTTCCTTGGCTGGATGGCGGTGACCGGCGACTGGCATAGGGCGATAACCATCGCCATTGCCGTTCTGATCATCACCTGCCCGTGCGCGCTCGGCCTCGCCGTACCGATCGTTCAGGTGGTCGCCGCGCGGCGTCTGTTCGAGAACGGCATCATGGTCAAGGACGGTTCGGCCATGGAGCGCCTGGCGACGATTGATAACGCAGTGTTCGACAAGACCGGAACGCTCACGCTCGGACAACCCCGGCTCCTCAATGCATCGTCGATCGATCCGGCCATGCTGGCAATCGCGGCAGACATGGCCGCGCACTCGCGTCACCCGTTTTCAAAGGCCATAACCGGCTTTGCCGCTCCTGGCGGGCAACACAAATTCGATGCCGTCACAGAGCATCCGGGGTTCGGGATCGAAGCCACTGTCGCCGGAAGCATCTGGCGGCTGGGTCGACGCGGATGGGCTGGATGGAAGGCCCGGACCGGTGGTGAAGGCAACCATGGCTATGGCGGAACGGTGCTGACAAAAGAC
Source organism: Mesorhizobium sp. ISC25 (assembly GCF_042295465.1). Taxonomy (NCBI): domain Bacteria; kingdom Pseudomonadati; phylum Pseudomonadota; class Alphaproteobacteria; order Hyphomicrobiales; family Phyllobacteriaceae; genus Mesorhizobium; species Mesorhizobium sp. ISC25. Next base: position 5,200,105 of record NZ_CP135441.1, read on the forward strand.
GGGTTCATTGTCGCGACCTTCGATTTCGAGGATGCGCTGCGCGCCGACGCGGCGGCGGCGATCAAGCGATTGAACGATACTGGGGTGTCGATGCAAATGCTGTCGGGCGATACCGCAGGTGCCTGCGGCGAAGTTGCAAGAATGCTGGGTGTCGACGACTTCGTTCCGTGCCTGCTGCCGTCGGGCAAGGTCGAGCGCATCGAGACCCTGGCGAAAGACGGACACAAGGTTCTGATGGTTGGCGACGGCCTCAACGACACGCCGGCGCTGAGCGCGGCGCATGTCTCGATCGCTCCGGCCACCGCCGCCGACATTGGCCGCAATGCCGCCGACTTCGTATTCCTGCGCGAAAGCCTTCTGGCAGTGCCTCTCGCGCTGGACGTCTCGCGCAAGGCGGGACACCTGATCCGCCAGAACATCGCGATTGCGATCGTCTACAATGCCGTCGCCGTGCCGATCGCCATCCTGGGCCACGCCACGCCTTTGTTAGCGGCGATTGCCATGTCTGCCTCATCGGTGCTTGTTATTGGAAACGCATTGCGCTTGCACGGCTTCGGGGCGAATGCGACGCTGCAAGTTATTCAAAAAGTCGGACGCTCCGCAGTCAGCTATTCGGCATAATCCTCGTGACGACGTTGCTCTATCTCATACCAGTGGCCCTTTTTCTGGGTGCACTGGGTGTGTCCGGCTTCGTCTGGGCATTGCGAAGCGGTCAATACGAAGATCTCGACGGAGCCGCCGAGCGGATACTAATTGATCGGGACGACAAACCGGAACGCTGATTTCAATCCGCTGTGCATAAGATGCGCGGATCGCGCTCGTCAGTCGAGCCGGCTCGGTCGGGAACAAGCTGTCCATGCTCCATGCTCCATGCTCCATGACCATCTTGACCTAAGCTGCACACTACATTTGTGAAAAGCCTCTGTCGTGCGAAGGACTGCCTACCATTGCACCCAGTATGAGGCGGCTGATGCCACGAGAGTACCTCGCGTGGCCGGACGAGAGCTTGGCAATGTGCGCACGGGTTCCAAAGTGGAACGTCACGGTCGATCACCTGACCGTGAACCGCCAGTGCCGATTGGTCATGTCTGGCTGATCCAGATCAGGGTCATACTCATCGGTGTGGTCTATTGACCAGTCTTCGACGGAGAAATGCATGACTTACGGAAAGATTGGTCGTCATTATCAGCACCTTCACGGTTCTGGGTTTTCTGTCGTGTGGTCGGCCATGCCTTGTGCTTACGGCGCAGCCATTAGCTGACCGGCGTCGTGTGTATCTCGCTTGCTGGCTGACCATCCGCGTGGCTGCGCGGACAGGGGGGCCGATCAACAGCTTTCGCCTTTGATGGGTTGTGTGCGTCGTTGCCGATCCATCCCGATTCCCGGCCCGCGCCTTGAGGCTATGCGACGGTACCGGAACCCAGCGCACGTCACGCGGTTCCGCGCGCGTGGTGTCCGCTCGTCACGACGATGAACGAACAAGCGGCTGGAGTACCATGAACACCGTACACATCATCGACTGCCACAATGCAAATGACTACTTCGCCGACAGGCAAGAGGGACCGATCGTGCAGCACTTGTTAAAGGCTGTCAACATCCGCGCGGAGCTCCACATGGCGTTGAACCGAACGAAATTTGGTGAGGCTGTAGTACGAGCGATGGAGGCGGAGTGCGACGTGCTTCACATCGCCGGGCACGGCAATGGTGACGGGATCGCTTCGTCCAGTGGGCGAAGTGGCCTTCTTTGGGCTGACTTCGTAAAAATGTTCCAGGGCTCGCATCCAGCGCCGAAGATCCTCGTGATGTCAACGTGCTGCGGAGCATCATCGGGGTTGGGACGTGCGTTTTCGAGATCGATCAACCGTCCGAAGTTGATCATTGGTTCGAGTGACGCGCGCTATTTCGACGACTATGTCGCCGCGTGGGCTTTGCTCTATCGGCGACTGAATTGCAAGGACATCGACATCGAAGCCATGCAGCAGGTTCTTGATGAGATATGCGCGGTCGTGGATAAAAGTTTCCGCTACCTTGGCTGGGATGACGAGAGAGAGCGCTACGTTCGATACCCTCACCCTCGCAAGAGAGCCCGCTTCGACGTCGTGGAGCGTGAGTAGTATGCGCAAGGGTTCCAGGTGGAATGTGGCGATCGATGCGGCGCGGCCGTCGCTGACCAGCGTCGCGAGTGTCTCGCTTGCTGGCGGCGATCTGCGCGGCTGCGCGGCGAAAGGGCGGGATCGGTTAGCCGCATCCACCTCTGAGCGCTTTGAGTGCTTCGTTGCCGATCGATGCGAATCTCCCGGCCCAGCGCCTTTAGGCAATGCGGCGGGCACGGAGCTCATGTCACTCGGCTCAGTTTCACCGTTACACGAGGATAGGCGACCGGATGGCGGCACGCTGATGGGCTCTGACGATAATTTTGACATCGTTGTCGTTGGAGCCGGCCCGGTCGGCCTTTCGTTCGCTGCGTCGCTTGCCCAAAGCGAACTCAAGGTGGCAGTTGTTGAACAGAACACATTCGATAGTCTGGCGAATCCGGCTTTCGATGGTCGCGAAATCGCGCTGACCAACGCTTCGATCAGAACCCTTCGCGAGCTCGGCGCCTGGGATGTCATTCCGGCTTCGGACAAATCAGCACTTCAAGGCGCGCGCGTGCTCAACGGCTCGAGCGCATTCGCTCTTCGTTTCGATCCTCCCAGCAACTCTGGAGAACCGCTGGGGGTTTTGGTTCCAAATTGCCGGATCCGCGAGGCGCTGTTCAAAATCGTCCGCTTGCAGGATCGCGCCCGGCTGTTGTGCGGCCACTCGGTCGTCGATGCAACAAACAGCCAAGAAGGAGCAGTCGTAACGCTCTCTAATGGCGCGCGTTTAACTGCTCGGCTGGTTGTTGCCGCGGATTCGCGTTTGTCCGCCACGCGTGATCTGCTAGGCATCGGCGCCGATATCAACCGGCTTGGCCACTCGATGCTGATTTGCCGAGTGAGGCACGAGCGCGCCCACCACCAGATCGCCATCGAATGGTTCGATCACCATCAGACGATAGCGATATTGCCCCTAGCGGAGGGCATGTCGTCGCTGCTGCTCACATTGCGCTCAAACGAGGCCTATAGACTGCTTGCCTTCGATGATGATTTGTTCCTGTCGGAGTTGACGAAACGGTGTCGAGGGCGCCTTGGAAAAATGACCTTGGCAAGCAAGCGCCACACCTATCCGCTGGTCACGACCTGGGCGCACAAATTCCGGGCGCCGAGCGCCGCACTCATCGGCGACGCTGCCATCGGCATGCACCCGGTGACCGCTCACGGGTTCAACATCGGTCTCAGCAGCCAGAAGCAACTCGCCCGTGGAATCATGACTGCGTGCCGCGACGGCCGCAATGTTGGCGACCCCGACATGCTGCATATATACGAAAGGCGGCTGCGCCTGTCGGCGGCGCCGCTCTACCATGCAACGAACATATTGGTTGGACTCTACTCCAGAGACCACCTGGCGGCACGGCTTGCAAGGCATCTGGGGCTTCGCTTTGCCCAACATGTTCCCCTTGTCCGGCATGGGATTTCGGCGGAGCTCCAGCGGTGATACTGCACCAGCAGTCGCATTTTTGCGCGTGCTGGGCGAGCGATGGGAGAGAGTGCATGATGCACCGGAGTAATCCTGCTCCCCGACGCTGATCTCCGATTGAAGAATTAACCCGTCCTTCAGGGGGGCTGCATAGGCTGCGGACAAGCAGGAGTAAGCAAGCTGACCCGTCCAGCCTTGGAAAAAGAAGATCCGCTGGAGGCGAGAATCCTTCAGGACCAGCTCGCTGATCTGAGGGCAGGCCTTTTCGTCTCAATGCCGATAAGCATTGTGCTGTCCGGGCTGATTTTGACCGTGCAGGCCCTTTCCGGGAACGGTCTTGCTGGCGCGGCCTGGTTTTCGGTCGTTAATGCGATAAATGCCGCCCGCCTTGCACTCGCCCGTCATCAGCTGAAGGAACCCGGAGTCCAGGATGATCTGACACGGGTTTGGCTGCGGCTTCGCTGGTTTGGCAGGCTTGCTCTTCTGGCGGGATTCACCTGGTCATTCCTTGCCGTCCTAACGGCTGGATACACGACGTCTCAAGCATCGCTGCATCTAATAATTCTGGCGGGCATTTCAGCTGGCGCGGTCACGTACGGCAGCTCATATGCTGCGGCAGCGATATGCTTCATCACACCGCCACTCCTCATTGCCGCCGCATGTTTGCTGACGAAGGGAGCCCCGGAAAACTACATTCTGGCTTTTGCCGTCCTGCTTTTCGAGGGCGGCCTGGTTCGATCCTCGTTCGTTGGACAAGCGCGCTTCCGTGACGCGAGCCGCCTGAGACATCAAGCCGAGCGGCTTGCCGCGGAAATGGAGCGCAATTCCAGGGAGGACCATCTTACCGCGCTCCTCAACAGGCGGGGCCTCGAACATGCAATCGATCAGTTTGAGAACACCGATGGACCCTTTGTGGCCATGCTGATTGATCTGGACGGGTTCAAATCTGTCAACGATACCTACGGTCACAGAACGGGTGACGAGCTGCTTGCCAGGATCGCCCGCCGAATAGAGGAAGAAGCACCGGAGGGCTCAACGCTCGCCCGCATCGGTGGGGATGAATTCGTGCTGGTTTTTTCTTCGCGAAAGAATTCTCCTTCTCCCACCAATCTCGCGTCCAATCTCATAGCCAAGCTTGCTCGCCCCTATCCTGGGATCGCATCAGTCCGCATTGGAGCGTCTATAGGAATCTACTTGGCTGAAAACCCCGGACTAACGGAAATGTTGTTGCGGGCCGACATCGCCCTTTACACAGCTAAGCGCCGCGGCAGGAATGAATTTTGTCTGTTCGATGCCGAGCTAGCCCGGGAGTTGCAACGCCGCCAGTCAATCGAACGCGATCTTCATTCGGCGATAACGATGAGAAGCTTGGTCGCTTGGTTTCAGCCAATCGTAAGACTCGAAACTGAAGCCGTCGTCAGTTTTGAAGCCTTGCTAAGATGGTCTCACCCGCTTCACGGTCCCATTTCTCCGCCCGAGATCATGACAGCGGCACGCGAAACTGGAATGCTTCAGCTGCTAACTCAAACGGTATTCGCCGACTGTTGCGCTCTTATCGAGGGCTTGGTCAAAGCTGACCGTCGTGATGTTCGTGTGGCGATGAATGTTTCACCGTGCGAGTTGGAAGCTGGCGATATTGACGAGATGATTCTTAATGGTCTGGCGGCAAAAGACCTCCCTGCAACGATGTTCGACATCGAGATTACCGAAGAAGCCCCAGTGGATCCGGACAGAGTGGATGAAAAGCTCGCCCGGCTTTCACATGCTGGCATTTCTATCGCGCTCGATGACTTCGGCACCGGTTTTTCGACGTTGGCATCGCTCAAGGACAGTCGGATCAGGAAGGTGAAAATAGATCAGGGCTTCGTTCGCGGCTTAGCCAAGTCCCGGGAGAATCGGCTGCTTGTCAAAGCGGTGATTGATCTTGGTAGGACGCTCGGGATCGAGGTCATGGCCGAGGGCGTTGAAACAGAGGCAGATCGGCAAACTCTGTACCAGCTTGGCTGCAGAACCGCGCAGGGCTTCCTGTTCTCTAAGGCAGTGCCTCTCCATTTGGCACTTGATTCGGTAGTAAAAGAGCACGCGAAGGAGTTGTGACCGGCCTCTCCGTCCGTGCTGCTCGCGGAACTTTCATGTGGGGTGGACCTGACGCGCGAAAGCCGTTTCGGACGGTAGAGTTATTACGGGGCGAAACTGAGCACGTGGTTTGGATAGCAGCAATCCGGTCCACCGGCGCACATGCAGCGGCTTCATACAAGCGTTCAAGTTGCGAGATGAGCTTGAGTGAACGACGTCGGAGAATTGCGTCCTTTGGACGCTGGTTTCGCGGTTCCCGTAGGATTCGATTACGGGAAGCGTTCTTGGCTGCTTCTCGGCTCAGCGCTCATCGGGATGAACAACGTACCCGCGGTCAAGGTCTTCGCGACCTCAACCCAGTCACCATCCCGCAACAGCAGCGGTCGGGTCCTGATCAAGCGCTCAGCCTCAGCACAGGTGCTGGAGCAACGGTAGAGCGCGGAAAACGTGTATCGGAATGCGCTGGCTCACCATAGGAAGCTGCCACGGCATGTCGAATGTCCCCAGGGGGCGGACCGTTCCCTTGCATTTGTCTCGATGACGGGCTCTCAAAGCTAAAGCCAAGAGAGCTTTATAAAAATCGCACCCGATCGGCTGCGCAACGACGACCAGCTGAGGCCCGATCGGGTGCTAAGGTCGTGCCAAAAAAGGCGCGTCACTGTCGCATTTCTAGCCGGCTTGCGATCGGACGTCATCTCTTGGCGATCGCTGCCCCTTCTCTCAAATGCGTTTAGCGGCGCCGATGGCGAATAGCGCAAGCTTTTCCACCCGTTTCTACTCCACTACCGAGACTCGTCACCAACCTCCTTTTATTCGCTTCCATATGGCCCATCCTGTCTCCAATCGAGGAGGAGCGCGAACATGGGCCAAGCCGTAGAACGTCTCAGTCTCGGGAATTCTTCTGCTCGCCAAACTGCCGTTGTCGCCGGCACCATATTTGGCAGGGTGACAGTGCACGACAAGATATCAGGCGTTCTTGTCTGGGCTGAACTATGCTTGCAAGCCATAACCCAAAAATCGCCGATCCCTTTGAATTCGAGCCGGATGAATGGGTGTTTCAAAATTTTTGGCGGTTTTAGGCAGAACCCTCCGATGGCCCGCGTACCGGTCAAGCTTCGTGAGCACTTTAGGTTCGTCGATCAGGCATAGGTTTCTTTCCCATGCCACATGCTGGCCGTTTGCCTAGTTCGGAAGCCCTCGAGAGGCGTTGCTCGTCTTGGTATGGCGTCGCCCCTTTTTCCGATCCATCGGCCACGGAGCTAGAATGGTGTCTAGCTGTTGCCGCCTACTTGGTCATCCGGCATGGAGATGCCTATATACCGACCTTCGAAAGGCTGGAATACGAGGTCGAACAAATGCGGCGGAAGCTCGGAAATCGCGAGCGAGCGCAGCGCGTGCTGGCCACGCTCAACCTAAATGGCTCGGACAGCTGGAGCCGTGAGGTTGGTTCTCAAGGCCTGGATGGCGCCGCAATCACATTCGCCCGGGCGGGGTAAAAGCGATTTTTTGGAGCCACTCGCGCTTTTGCGCTAACGAAGGTCCCGCGCCGTATTTGGGCCGGATCCATTTGTGGCCCATCAGAGAAGCAATTACCTTCTCCGGCGCCTCAACTGCCGTCAGCCGGTCCTCGAAAGTGTGTCGCAGGCTATAAAGACTATGCTCGGAAGTCGGCAGAAGTTCCTTGCTGGCGAGCACCTTGTTGACGAGCGCTGAAAGTGACGCGGCCTTGTCGCGATAACGAGGAAAGCCGTCCGGATGGAGCTTGATGGCTGCAAGTGCGCCGCCAACCAAGGGAATGTCACGGGCTGAATGACCGGTCTTCAAGCGACGGCCATTGGGGCGCACCCGCACATGCGGGATTTCTCGATCGAGGTGGATTGTTTCGGTGGTGAGGTTTGCCGCTTCAGAAAGCCTGAGTCCGGTATCGGCAATCACATAGATTAGATGGCGGGCTTCGTCATTGAGTCCGTCGAGCGCGCCTTCAGCGAGTATCTTCTCCTGAATGAACTCCGCTGTGAACGCAGCGCGTTGCCCGGGGACGGCGCCGGAAAGACGCAGGTTTCGAAAAACCGGCTCCAGCTTGAGCTGGTGAGTCAGATCGACGACGCGCAGCATTTTCGAAACATGGCCGATGTCCTTGTTGGCCGTACCGATATCAAGTCCATCCTCAACGATCCGCTTTTGCCACCACTCGCGGAACGCGATTGCGTCGTCCCGAGTGAGGCTTGCGATCTCCTTGTCGCCAATGACTCCAACCAGATTGGCAACTGCGCGCTTTTTGGGGTTACGCCATTTCTTGATTTGGTTGGGCGACATGGCCAGCAAGTTCTGTTGCTCGATCGTCTCGAATTCCTTGATAAGACCGCTCAGGCGGACCGCTGGCCGCTTCTCCCCACCCATGACGGCCGAGACGTCCTGCGCGTCCTCGATCGATTTTTTGTCGAGGAGCAGCTTGATACGGGCCATGAGTTCGTCGAGCGGCCCCGCTGCTAGTTCCTCGTTAGTGCGATAGGCCAATCCAAATGACCGCGCGCGCTTCCTCGCGGCTTCGAAACGCAGCCCCGCCTCGGCGGATTGGCCTTCCCGCAGTCTACGCCAATACGCCTCCAGCCCCGCGCCGAGGCTTTGCACTGCATCTCGCGCCCGTACACCGCGGGGATCGTCAGCCACGGCGACGCCCGTGGAAATGCGTACTAGGCAGCGGCGATCAAACGCCGCGAATTCCTTCGGCACCCTGCGGACGAGATACCAGATGCCTTCACGTTTATGCGGCTTTGGCGCTGCGGAACGTCGCATTATCTTTCTCTAATGTTACACAGTTTGTTACACAGTCTAAGATATGTTTCGCTTCGTGCTGGTCAAGTGCAACAAGGAAGCTTTTGAAAGGAAAGGATTTTTATGGAAGCTATATGGCGGAGAGGGAGGGATTCGAACCCCCGATGGGCTTGCACCCATGCCGCATTTCGAGTGCGGTGCATTCGACCACTCTGCCACCTCTCCGCGGTCATGGTCCGCCGTTGCCGACGCGGCGCACTAGATAACGGCTGGACAGGCAGGTTACAAGGGCCAATCTGCCCCGGCGTCGCAGGTTCCCGTTCGTGCTTCCTTCGAGGCTCCGGTAGCCGCTGTTCGATATTTGCCGGACTGGGCTCAACTCATTCGCCGCTTGCCCGCGGCGCTTGCCTTGACTCAAGCCGAACCTTCGGTTAGGGACAGCGCGCAATCGGCGTGGAGGGATCTTCCGCGCCGCTTGTTTTTTGAACCCGCAGACTGACAAAAAGACGGCCGAACCGCGTGAAGCGGTTCATCAAGGCCGACCGAACAGCGAAAGGCAAAAAATGTTCGCAGTCATCAAAACGGGCGGCAAGCAGTATCGCGTTGCCGCCAACGATCTCCTGAAGATCGAAAAACTCGAAGCCAATGTCGGCGATATCGTCGAAATCGGCAATGTGCTCGCGCATGGCGAGGGCGAGAACGTCACGTTCGGCGCGCCGTTCGTCGATGGTGCGATGGTCACCGCCGAAGTCGTCGAGCAGGGGAAGAACCGCACCGTCATCGCCTTCAAGAAGCGCCGCCGGCAGAATTCGCGCCGCAAGATCGGCCATCGCCAGCTTTTGACCACCGTCAGGATCGCCGAGATCCTGCTGGGTGGCGCCAAGCCGGCGAAGAAGGCCGCCGCCAAGACCGAAGCGAAGGCCGAGGTTGCGGCCAAGACCGAGGCGAAGGCTGAAGCCGCGCCGAAGGCCGCAGCGAAGGCAGAGGCTGCGCCGAAGAAGGAAGCCAAGGCCGAGACGACCGAGGACAGGACTGCCGAAGCCGCCGCACCGTTGTTCAAGGCGCCGAAGGGCGAGCCGGACGATCTGACGGTGATCAAGGGCATCGGCCCGGTTGCCGCCGGACAGCTCAACGAACAGGGCATCACCACCTTCGCCCAGATCGCCAAGCTGTCCGACAAGGATGTCGCCAAGATCGACGAGCACATGCCGTTCAGCGCCGACCAGATCAAGGACTGGCGCGAGCAGGCCAAGGAATTGGCGAAGAAGTAGAACGAACCGGCGCAATCGTCGCCGGATCGGACTTGAAACGGAACGCGAACGCGTTCATAAGATCGTTTAGGCGCCTCGCGGCGCATCGGAGTAGTTAGATGGCACACAAGAAAGCTGGCGGATCGTCGCGCAATGGTCGCGACTCCCATTCCAAGCGGCTCGGCGTGAAGAAGTTCGGCGGCGAAGCCGTGATTCCGGGCAACATCATCATTCGTCAGCGTGGCACGACGTGGCATCCCGGCACCAATGTCGGCATTGGCACGGACCACACGCTGTTTGCGCTGGAAGCTGGCGCAGTCACCTTCAACAAAAAAGCCAATGGCCGAACCTACGTATCGGTGAACCCGATGACGAAGGCAGCGGAGTAGCCGGTTCCGCACGAGAACACCGGCACCCATCTCGGGACCGGTGTCTGGCCAAGCCAGGAAAAGGATCAGGGGAGATGGGTTTCCATCTCCCTTTTTTCTTGCCTGGAGGACTTTGACATGGTTGCCGAAGCGGAAGACTCAGACGACGAAAGTTACACGATAGATTGCCCGGTGCTCGCGACCGAGCGGCTGGTCATGCGTGCCCCGCGTGAAAGCGACATCGAGCAATTGGTGGCGCTCGCCGACAACCGCCATGTCGCGGAAATGCTGGCCCGCATGCCGCATCCCTATGGCGAGGCCGAGGCACGCGCTTTCCTGGCCATGACGGCATCGCGCCGGGCCGGAATCGCCTATGCGTTGACGCTGGCCGGCACCGAGACCTTCGTCGGCTGTGCCGGGCTCAACACCACGGATCGCGGGCTGGAGCTCGGCTACTGGATCGGCGAGCCGTACTGGAAACGCGGCTACGCGACGGAGGCAGCGCACGCACTGGTCGACCTTGCCTTCCAGAGAACCACGATCCAGGTGCTGCACGCCTCGACGCGGGTGATCAATCCGGCCTCGCGCCGGGTCATCCACAAATGTGGCTTCCAGTATGCCGGCCAGGGCATGCTGAATTCGATCGTTGCCGGCCAGGTGCCGGTCGAGCGCTACCGCCTCGATCGCAAGACCTGGACCAGCCTGCGGAACTGGGTGCATTTTTGATGGATGCGGCTCACGCCATCTCGAGCCAGACCGGCAGGTGGTCCGAACCGGCCGCTTGCCGGTCGACCCACAGGCGCTTCAGCGATTTGGCAAGCAAAGCACTGGTGAAGATGTAGTCGATGCGCTTGTGGCGGCTGGCGTCCTCAGGCCGCTTGGGATCGACCCAGGTGACGAGATCGGCGCCGGCAGCGCCGAGGCGCGCGGCGGCATCGACGGCGAGGTCGGCGGTCACCGGCATGCCGAATTCATGGTCAGGCTGGCCGGCGAGTTCGACGTGTTCCGGCGATCCGGCGAGCATGTTGAAGTCGCCCATGACGACGAAGGCTTCGGGACAAGGCAGGTCCGGTAAGCCGATCTCGGCGACGCCGGAGAGCCCGCCGCCCTCGAGCGGGTAGTTCAACAGGCGCTGGCGCAGAAAGCGGATCTGGCTCAGGCGTTCAACCGGACTGCGGTGGTCGAGATGGGTGGAATAGAAGCGGATCGGACCAAGCGGCGTTTCGATCAGCGCCTCCAGCGCGCCGCGCTGGAAGTTCATCGCCTCGAAGCTGCGGCTGCGCGGCAAAAGGAGATTGCGCGACAGATGAATCGGCGTCCTCGACAGCACCATGTTGCCGAGCTGGAAGGTGGTCGTGATGGCACGGCCGTTCTCCAGGCGCGAGCCGGCGTCGGCCTCGAAATTGCTGCCGTAGACGGCAAAATAGTCGGGCAGCGCCTCGCCGAGCTCGGCCACCATGTCGCGGCCGCCATTCTTCGGGTTGGCGCGGGTGACCTCCTGCAGCGCGATCACGTCGGCGCCGCGCACGGCATCGGCGATACGGCCGACATCGTAGCGGCTGTCGAGTCCGACGCCGTAGTGGATATTGTAAGTTACCAGCTTCATTCCGACATCTCGCGCTTGAAAAGCCGAGGATCTATTTTCGGCAATGATCAACCAAATGCTACGCGTCCAGAGATACACGCGACGTTACAGTAGCAAAAACGGCCCTCGCCCTTCGACCCGCCTTGGTTTAGAGCAATCCCGCAAAGCCAATAACAGAAACCATACAATCCGATGAAATTTCTCGATCAAGCCAAGGTCTACATCCGCTCCGGCGACGGCGGCGCCGGTTCGGTGTCGTTCCGGCGCGAAAAGTTCATCGAGTTCGGCGGCCCGGACGGCGGCGATGGCGGCCGCGGCGGCGATGTCTGGGTCGAGGCGGTCGATGGGCTGAACACGCTGATCGACTATCGCTACCAGCAGCATTTCAAGGCCAAGACCGGGACGCACGGCATGGGTCGCAACATGACCGGCGCCAAGGGTGCCGACGTGACGCTGAAAGTGCCGGCCGGAACACAGGTCTTTGCCGAGGATAATGAGACGCTGATCTGCGATCTGACGGTCGTCGGCCAGCGCTTTCTTTTGGCCAAGGGCGGCAATGGCGGCTTCGGCAACCAGCATTTCAAGACCTCGACCAACCAGGCGCCGCGCCGCGCCAATCCCGGACTGCCGGGCGAAGAGCTCAATATCTGGCTCAGGCTGAAGCTGATCGCCGATGCCGGCCTTGTCGGGCTGCCCAACGCCGGCAAGTCGACCTTCCTGGCGGCGGTCACCGCGGCCAAGCCGAAGATCGCCGACTATCCCTTCACCACGCTGCATCCGGGCCTTGGCGTGGCCCGCATCGACGGGCGCGAATTTGTCATCGCCGATATTCCGGGCCTGATCGAGGGCGCGCATGAAGGTGTCGGCATCGGCGACCGCTTCCTTGGCCATGTCGAACGCACGCGTGTCCTTCTGCATCTTGTCTCGGCGCAGGAAGAAAATCCCGCCAAGGCCTACAAGACCGTGCGCGCCGAACTCGACGCCTACGGCAACGGGCTGACCGATAAAGTCGAGATCGTCGCGCTTTCCCAAGTCGACATACTCGATGCCGCCGCGCGCAAGACGAAAGCCGCCTCGCTGAAACGCGCCGCCGGCCGCGCGCCGATGCTGCTTTCGGCGGTCACCGGCGAAGGCGTCGAGGCGGTACTACGTGAGCTGATGGCTGTGGTGGCCGATGCGCGCGAAGCTGTCGCTGCGCCGGTCGAGACGCGCTGGAACACATAGCCATGGCCGCGCAATCGCTGAAGAATTATCGGCGCATTGCCGTCAAGATCGGCTCGGCGCTGCTTGTCGACCGCGCGACGGGCCTGAAGCGCGACTGGCTGGCCTCGCTTGCCGACGACATCGCCGTGCTGGCCAATGGCGGCGCCGAAATTCTCGTCGTGTCTTCCGGGGCGATTGCACTGGGCCGCACCATCCTCGGCCTCGGCAGGCGAGCGCTGAAGCTCGAGGAGAGCCAGGCCGCTGCTGCCGTCGGGCAGATCGCTTTGGCCGGCGCCTGGTCGGATGCGCTCGGCAAGAATGGCTTGAAATCGGGCCAGATCCTGCTGACGCTCGGCGACACCGAAGAGCGCCGCCGTTATCTCAACGCGCGGGCGACGATCTCGACGCTGCTCAAGATGAAGGCGGTGCCGGTCATCAACGAGAACGACACGGTGGCCACTTCCGAAATCCGTTATGGCGATAACGACCGGCTGGCGGCGCGCGTCGCCACCATGATGGGCGCCGATCTTTTGGTGCTGCTTTCCGACATTGACGGGCTCTACACGGCACCGCCGGCGCGCGATCTGCAAGCCCGGTTCATTCCGGTCGTCGACCGCATTACCCCCGACATCGAGGCGATGGCGGGCGCCGCCGCTTCGGAATTGTCGCGCGGCGGCATGCGCACCAAGCTCGACGCCGGCAAGATCGCCACCGCAGCCGGCACTGCCATGATCATTACATCGGGCACGCGGCTGTCGCCGCTGCTGGCAATCGAGCGCGGCGAGCGCGCCACCTTCTTCCGGCCGAGCGCCAATCCGGTCAAGGGCTATAAGACCTGGATCGCCGGGCAGCTCGAACCGGCGGGGCGGCTGACGGTCGATGCCGGCGCCATCGGCGCGCTGCTCTCGGGCAAGTCGCTGCTGCCGGCCGGCGTCAAACTGGTCAGCGGCAATTTTGCGCGTGGCGACACGGTGGCGATCCTGTCGCCCGAGGGCCGCGAGATAGCGCGAGGGCTGGTTGCCTATGATGCCGCCGATGCCGTAAGAATCGCTGGCCTGAAGACGACCGAGATCGAAACCGTGCTCGGCTACGAGGCGCGTTCGGCGATGATCCACCGCGATGACCTGGTGGTGAGCGGCGCGGCCGACGGAGATGCAGCCCGCCATTGACGGCGCGCTACTGGTCAGGCTCATGCGGCCATTTGGGTGGGTTGCGATATCGATCCTGAAAGTCCTGGTATATCTTCAGAAGTTCGCTGCAACCTCCCAACTCCGCTTCGATGCCAGCCTTAGCACGTCGATCCACTTCGGCTTGTGGAACATCCTTGTCGTCTTCCACGACGAGATCGCGGATGAGCGCGTCAGTCGTCATTGCTTCTGCCCCTTTTTCCTCTTCCATCCTTTTTTTGAATTCCGCCTCAAGCCGAGCGCGCGGCCCACATCCATGCAACTCTTCAACAACGACGTCGATCTGGGAAAGCGGTGTCGGTGGCGCGCCGCAATAGCGCTCAGCGAGTGCGAGGGACATCATCGAGCTTACCATAAGCATGGCCTTGCCGTCGGGGCTCTCTCCGGGTTCAAACTTGTCGTCGCAGTAGTCGGCGGCACGGAGGCCTGTCGGTATGAGCATCGCGCCGAGAGCAACGAGGATCATAACTCTCTTCATTCTGCTTCCTCAAATTTGCGGCCATTGCCGCGAAGGCTGACCGCGTGTAAATCCACCAGCTTCACTGGATCGGTCAAATGCTGAACAAACACCAAGGCGATGATGTAGCCAGTTTGATGGCACGGATAGGCCGCAAGGCGCGCGCTGCCGCCCGACCGCTGGCCATTGCGAACACTGCTGCCAAGCATGCCGCGCTCCTCGCCATGGCCGACGCCATCATCGCCCGTGAGCAGGACATTCTCGATGCTAACGCCATCGATGTTTCGAATGGACACGAATCCGGGCTTTCCGCTTCCTTCATGGATCGGCTGAAGCTCGATCCCGCCCGCATCCGCGCCATGGCAGACGGTATCAGCGAGATCGCCGGGTTACGCGATCCGGTCGGCGATGTCATTGCCGCATGGGATCGGCCGAACGGGTTGCACATCGAACGGGTGCGCACGCCGCTCGGCGTCGTCGGCGTCATCTATGAGAGCCGGCCGAACGTGACCGCCGATGCCGGTGCGCTCTGCCTCAAGGCGGGCAATCCGGTGATCCTGCGCGGCGGCTCGGATTCGGCGAATTCTTCCGCCGCGATCCATGCCTGCCTGGTCGAGGGGCTCAAGGCAGCCGGGCTGCCGGAGGATGCCATACAATTGGTGCCGACCACCGATCGCGGCGCCGTCGGCGAAATGCTGAAAGGGCTTTCCGGCAATCTCGAGGTCATCATTCCGCGCGGCGGCCGCAGCCTGGTCGAGCGTGTGCAAAACGAGGCACGGGTGCCGGTCTTCGCGCATCTCGAGGGCATCTGCCATCTCTATATCGACCGATCGGCCGATCTCGACATGGCGGTTAAGATCGCGGTCAATGCCAAGATGCGGCGCACCGGGGTGTGCGGTGCTGCCGAGACGCTGCTGGTCGACCGTGCCGTCGCCGGCACGCACCTGGTGCCGATCCTCGAGGCCCTACAGGCGGCAGGCTGCGAGATCCACGCCGATGCCGAGGCGCTGAAGCTTTATGCCGATGCCCAGCCCGCGACCGATGCAGACTGGGTGACCGAATATCTCGACGCCATCATTGCGGTGAAGCTGGTCGACGGCATTGGCGGCGCGATCGAGCATATCGAGACGTTCTCCTCGCATCACACCGAGGCGATCATCGCCGAGGATGCAAAGGCCGTCGAACGGTTCTTCAACGAGATCGATTCGGCGATCCTTCTGCACAACGCCTCGACCCAGTTTGCCGATGGCGGCGAGTTCGGCATGGGCGCCGAGATCGGCATCGCCACCGGCAAGATGCATGCGCGCGGGCCGGTCGGCGTCGAGCAACTGACCTCGTTCAAATACCGCGTGCGCGGGTCGGGACAGGTGAGGCCTTGAAACTGTTCGCAGTCAGAGCCTGAGAGGCGTGCGCCCAGCCACCCCCCTCTGTCCTGCCGGACATCTCCCCCTCAAGGGGGGAGATCGGATGTCGCATATAACTTCGCCAATTTTCGATATCGCACTAAGGGCGCCAGGGATGAAGCTGACAATCTCCCCCCTTGAGGGGGAGATGCCCGGCAGGGCAGAGGGGGGTGCCTGACGCATGCTTGCCTTGTCCGAACATGCCATATCCTCCCGCTACCTCAAGATGCCGCATGCCGGGAAAGGCGTGGCGGTCGGGCTGTTCGGCGGTTCGTTCAACCCGCCGCACGCCGGCCATGCGCTGGTCGCCGAGATCGCGCTCAGACGCCTTGCGCTCGATCAGCTGTGGTGGATGGTGACACCCGGCAATCCGCTCAAGAATGCCGGAGACCTGGCGCCGCTGGCCGAGCGGCTGCAGCTATCCGAAAAGATCGCAAAGAATCCGAAGATCAAGGTCACCGCATTCGAGGCGGCCCACCGCGTCCGCTTCACCGCCGACACGCTGGCGCTGGTCAAGGCGCGTAACCCGGGCGTCGATTTCGTCTGGATCATGGGGGCCGACTCGCTTCGCGACTTCCACCGCTGGCAGCGCTGGCGCCGCATCGTCATGACGTTCCCAATCGCGGTGGTCGATCGGCCAGGCGCGACGCTGTCGTTCCTGTCGTCGGTGGTCGCCAAGACGTTCGACTATGCCCGCGTCGACGAGGGCGACGCACCGCGGCTCGCCCGCATGGACGCGCCGGCGTGGACCTTCATCCACGGCCCGCGTTCGTCGCTGTCGTCGAGCGCGATCCGCAAGGTGGCAAAGGGCTGAGCCAACACGGAAGGCAAGACCGCTGATGTCGCTTTTGCCGCTGCCTCGACCCGCTTGATGGGCAATCCTCGGTCATGACGATTCTCGAGCGCGACCAGGACAAGAACGGTCTAGGGCAGCCGGCGCCGGCGATCGCCATTGCCAGCATCCTCTTGTCGATGGCGCTGATCGCCGTCGGCAACGGGCTGATGTTCGCCTATATTCCAGTCCGGCTCGGCGCCGAGGGCTTCGATCCGACATGGGCGGGGCTGATCGTCACCGGCCTTTCGGCTGGCGGCCTCGCCGGCTGTATCCTGACCGGGCCGCTAGTGCGGCGTGTCGGTCATGCCCGCGTGTTCATGGTGCTGTCGGCACTGATCGTGCTGTCCAACGCCGCGGTCGGCGCCGGGCCGCACCCATTGCCATGGATCGCGGCACGGGCGCTCTACGGCTTTGCCATATGCGGCCTGTTCATCGTCGCGCAAAGCTGGCTGAACGATGTCGTCGCCAACGCCATCCGCGGCCGGGTCATGGCTATCTTCTACGTTGCCTATGTCGCCGGGCTCGGCGTCGGCTATTCGACACTGGCGTTGATCGATATCCGCGCGGCCGACGCGCCGCTGATCGGCATTGCCTTCACCGCGCTGTCGATCCTTCCCGTCGGGCTGACGCGGCTCGCGCAACCGCCGGCGCCGCAAGCGGCCTCCGTGGCGCTCGGCAGGGCCTGGCGGATCTCGCCGGTCGGCGTTGCCGGCATGCTTGCCGTCGGTGGCCTGTCGATGACCATTTCGGGTTTTGCGCCGATCCATGCCACCGCCAAGGGCTACAGCCAGGCCGACGTCGCCTTGCTGCTTTCGGCAATGCCGGTCGGCACGCTGATCCTGCAGATCCCGCTCGGCTGGATTTCCGACCGCACCGACCGGCGCTTTGTGCTGATCGCGGCGTCGGCGCTTGCCACCGCGGCGGGCCTGTTTGCCCTCGGTTTCGACGGTGGCGCGCTGGTGGCGCTGCTCGTCATCTACGTGGTCTGGGACGGCGCCTCGGAATCGATCTACTCTCTGGCCAGCGCCCATGCCGGCGACCGCGCCGGCAAGGACGACATGGTGGCGCTGTCCAGCTCGCTCTTGTTCGCCTGGTCGCTATCCGGCTTCGTGGTGCCCGGCATCGTGACCGGGCTTTCCGCCATCTACGGCACGCAGGCCTTCATCTATGTGGCAATCGTCATTGCCGCCGCCTACTGCCTGTTCGTTCTCTGGCGCGTCGTCATGGTGCGGCCGGTGCCCGCCACCGAGACCGGCAGTTTCGCGCCGATGACGGCGCAGGCGCCGTTGCCCGTCGATCTCGCCTTCGCGCCCGAAGGTCAGCGCCGGCGCGAAGAACTTTGAACACCCTCCAACTGGGTTCAAATGCTCTATTGCCGTGTGGCTGAGGCATCCGGCTGCGGCGCTTTCGGCGCCGGCGCCGGGACCGAAAGGCCCTCGGCATCGAACGCCTGCTTGACACTCTTGGTGAGGTCGATCTGGGCGGCGAAGAAGTCGGCGGCTGCCGTCCAGTAGCGCAAGGTGATGGTGACGGTGCTATCGCCGACAGTCGCGACAAAGGCGATCGGCGCCGGCTGCCGCCTGACACGCCGGTCGGCGGCGGCAACGCCAAGCATGGTCTTTTGCGCGAAATCGATGTCGTTCCACGAGCCGATGCTGAGCGTGATGTCGCCGCGGCGCACGCCGTTGCGGGTGAAATTGCGGACCGGCTGGTTCCACAGGGTCGAGTTGGGTGCAAGCACGTAGACGCCCTCGACCGTTCTCAGCGTTGTGGCAAACAGCCCGATCTCCTCGACGGTACCGGATATGGCGCCGACTTCGACATATTCGCCGATGCGGAACGGCCGCAGCGCCAGGAGCATGATGCCGGCGGCAATGTTCTGCAGCGTGCCTTGCAGCGCCAGGCCGATGGCCAGGCCAGCGGCACCGATAGCGGCAATGATCGAAGCCGTCTGCACGCCGAACTGGCCGAGAACCATGATCACGACCAGTCCCAGGATTGCGTAGCGGACGACTTGCGAGAAGAAATGGCGGAGCGTTTCGTCGAAACCGTGAACGTGGCCGAGGCCGGCGTAGATCGAACGCTCGGCGAGGCCGGCGACGATGTAGCCGATGACCAGCAGGATGACGGCGCCGACCGCCGAAAGCGAGTAGGAGACGATCAGCGTGCTGAGTTGCGCAAGGCCGGATTGCACAGTGAGGAGAGCGTTCTGGGGATCGATCGGCATGTCGGGATTCCGGTTCGTGGATGAGCCGATAACCGCTGCGAGGCGAGGCGGTTCCGAATTTCTGGGCCTAAAAGCCGCATATTCGGCCGCTGCCGGGCGCCTGCTTGCGAGCGGTGTCTTGAAACTGCAACCTAACTCTGCCTATCTAAGCAGTGTCACCCGATTTCGTAGGTGATTTGGTTGTTCTTGCTGCGAAAGGAAATACACTGAGAACAGCACTTCGGAAGAAGGCCGACATCGTGCCTTCGCCGGCCGGGATCAGCGTAAACGACGCCGTGTCCCGCGCCATCAAGACAGTCCTTGCCAGTCTGGAAGACTCCAAGGCCGAAAACATCGTCTCAATCGACATTCAGGGGAAATCGAGCCTCGGCGACTACATGGTCGTCGCATCGGGTCGATCGCACCGTCATGTCTCGGCTGTTGCCGATCATCTCCTCAAGGCGCTGAAGGATGCCGGGCTCGGCACGGCGCGCGTCGAGGGGCTGGCTGGCGCCGACTGGGTCCTGATCGATTCGGGCGACATCATCGTCCATGTCTTCCGTCCCGAGGTCCGCGACTTCTACAATCTCGAAAAGATGTGGCAGGCGCCTGATCTCGAGGAGGAGACCCTCCACTGAGCCGTACTCGTCTTGATGCATGTCGTTGTCCGACATGCATCAGCGGCTCTTCGAGGCAAGGATGAAGATTACCGTTCATGCCGTGGGCCGAATGAAAGCCGGCCCCGAGAAGCAGTTGGCCGATCGCTATTTCGAGCGTTTTGCCAAGAGCGGTCCTGCCATAGGCCTCGAATTCGCCGGGATCGTCGAGATTGCCGAAGGCCGCGCGCAGACGGCCAATGAGCGCCGGCGCGAGGAAGGCCAGAAGCTGCAGACGCACTTGCAGCCGGGCACGGCGCTGGTGCTGCTGGATGAGCGCGGCAAGAACCTTTCCTCCGAGGATTTCGCCGGCCGCATAGGTTCGCTGCGCGATGGCGGGCGCAAGGCGCTGGTGATCGCCATTGGCGGCGCCGACGGCCATGACCAGTCGCTGCGCGACCTGGCTGATCTGACGCTGTCGCTCGGCGCGCTGACCTGGCCGCATCAGCTGGTCCGCGTGATGCTGGGCGAGCAGCTTTACAGGGCGGCCACGATCCTTTCCGGCCACCCCTACCATCGTTAATGAAGTCGGCTTGGTCGGCGAATTGATGCCAGCCGCCCGGATTTTTGCCCCAATGCTCATCGACAGTTTGGGCGCATGGGGTTTGCGAATGGCGGCCGGGGCTCGAACATGGTTGATGGTTCGTTAACGAAGCCGCGCATAGAGTTAGGCTTCAATGTCTGAAGACTGGAAATCACGAACGGGCTCCTGGCGCGTACGCTGCGGCATCGCCGTGGCGACGATCGCGCTTTCGCTCGGCGTCGCGCGGGCCGAGAACACGCTCGACCTGGCGCCCGACCCGGACCAGAGCCGCGCCGAATACGAACAAGTATCGAAAGAGATCACGCTGTCGTCCGAGCGGCTGGCCAAGCTCGCCGCCGACATAGCGGCGGTCAAGAAGGACCACGCCTCGATCACCGCGGCGTTGATCCAGTCGGCGATGACCGAGCAGAAGCTCGGCCAGGACATCGAGGACATCGGCGGCAAGCTCGAGGGGCTGAAGTCGCAGGAGCGGAAGATCCGAGCCTCACTCGCCGCCAGACGCGACGTTCTGGCCGAAGTGCTCGGCGCGCTGCAGCGCATGGGGCTCAATCCGCCGCCGGCGATCCTTGTCAAGCCGGAGGACGCGTTGTCGTCGGTGCGCAGTGCCATCCTGCTCGGCGCCGTGGTGCCGGAACTGCGCCAGCAGACCGACATGTTGCTGGCCGATCTCAAGGAGCAGTCGCGGGTGACGGCCTCGATCGAAGCCGAGCGGGCGCGGCTGACGGCAGCGGTCGGCGAGCAGGCGGCGGAAAAAAAGCGGCTCGGCATGCTGCTCGAAGCCAAGCAGAAGCTCGCCGCCGATACGCAAACCGCGCTGGCCGCCGAAAAGCAGCGATCCGCGACGCTGGCGGCCAAGGCCGGCAGCCTGAAAGAGCTGATCGCATCGCTCGAGGCCGACAGGGCCCGCAAGGCGGCGGATGCGGCCAAGGCGGCCGAGCAAAAGACCGCGGACGCCGACAAGGGCCCGGCATCGGCTGCGGCGCCTACGGAATTGGGCTCGCTGCCGGTGCCGGAGAGCAACAGACTCACCGCTGCCGCGCCGTTTTCCGCGCTTCAAGGGCAGATCGCGCTGCCGGTCACCGGCAGGGTCAAGCGGCGCTTCGGGGCCAACGACGGTAACGGCGCGGTGATGCTCGGTGACATGGTTGCGACACAATCGGGAGCCATCGTCACAGCGCCGGCGGATGGAAATGTGCTTTATGCGGGGCCTTTCCGCTCTTACGGTCAACTCTTGATCCTGAATGCGGGTGACGGCTATCATGTCGTCCTGGCGGGGATGAGCAGAATCAGCGTCGCGTCTGGCCAGTCGGTGCTCGCAGGTGAGCCGGTCGGCGCGATGGGAGAGGCCCGGGTGGCGAGCACCTCGGCATCGAAGAATGGAAATGCCACGCCGGAGCTCTATGTCGAGTTCCGCAAGGATGGAAAACCCGTCGATCCGGCCCCATGGTGGGCGGACCGTTTTTCTGGAAGGACGTGAATGATGCGGAAACTGTCGCTTCTGTTTGCCGGTGCGCTGATGGGTGCATCGGCGATGAGCCTGGTCTATGGCGCGCCCGGCTCGACGGCGAAGGCTGCGGGCTCCGAGACCTATAAGCAACTGGCGATCTTCGGCGACATCTTCGAACGGGTGCGGGCGAATTATGTGACGCCGCCCGACGACAAGTCGCTGGTTGAAAATGCCATCAACGGCATGCTGTCCTCGCTCGACCCGCACTCCTCCTACATGAACGCCGAAGAAGCGCAGGACATGCGCGTGCAGACCAAGGGCGAGTTCGGCGGCCTCGGCATCGAGGTCACCATGGAGAACGACCTGGTCAAGGTGATCACGCCGATCGACGATACGCCGGCCGCCAAGGCAGGCGTGCTCGCCGGCGACTATATCGCCAAGATCGACGGCGAGGAGGTCCGCGGCCTGACGCTCAACGACGCCGTCGAGAAGATGCGCGGGCTGGTCAATACGCCGATCAAGCTCACCATCCTGCGCCAGGGCGCCGACAAGCCGATCGAACTAACGGTGGTGCGCGACATCATCAAGGTCAAGGCGGTGAAGTTCCGGGTCGAAAACGACATCGGCTACATGAAGATCACTTCCTTTACCGAAAAGACCTATGACGACCTCGAGAATGCCATCGACACCATCAAGAAGCAGGTGCCGAACGACAAGCTCAAGGGCTATGTGCTCGACCTGCGCCTCAATCCGGGCGGTTTGCTCGACCAGGCGGTGAGCGTGTCGGATGCCTTCCTCGACCGTGGCGAGATCGTCTCGACGCGCGGCCGCGATCCGAAGGACGTCACCCGCTTCGACGCGCGGGCCGGCGATGACATCGGCGGCAAGCCGCTGATCGTGCTCGTCAATGGCGGCTCGGCCAGTGCATCGGAAATCGTTGCCGGCGCGCTGCAGGATCTGCGCCGCGCCACGGTGGTCGGCACGCAATCCTTCGGCAAGGGTTCAGTGCAGACCATCATCCCACTTGGTGAGAACGGGGCGCTGCGGTTGACGACGGCGCTCTATTACACGCCGTCCGGCAAGTCGATCCAGGGCAAGGGTATCACGCCCGACATCAAGGTCGACCAACCGCTGCCGGCGGAACTGCAGGGCAGGGACCTGACGCGCGGCGAATCCGACCTCAAGGGCCACATCAAGGGCGCCGACGAAGGCACGACCGGTTCGGGTTCGGCAGCCTATGTGCCGCCGGAACCGAAGGACGATTTGCAGCTCATCTATGCCGAGCAGCTGCTGCGCGGCCAGAAGACGGATCCGGCGTTCCCGCCGAATCCGCAAAAGGCCGTGTTGAACCAGTAAGACGGCAAGCCGGGCCAAACAGGTCTGGCTGCCTGAGCGAAGCGATGCGATGCTGCCGGGGCCGCGAGGCTCCGGCAGTTTGATTCGGGGCTGCGGCCGGCATGCTGCGCGTCAGTGAAGCAAGGGGACGCGCCGACATTTTGGATTTTGCGCCTCCGGAGAAGGTTTACTTCGGGGATGCACGCCGGGGGTGCGGGCTTGGCTGATATCGGCAAGGACATAGAACGACCTCTCGGACAGGCGATCCGGCCGCCGCGCTCAGGCAGCGGGATCAGCGCCGGTGCGGTCGCGGCCGCGCTTGTCGTGCTGTCCGTGGTCGGCGTTTCCAGCGCGATCGCTTTGCGCGACAAGCCATTCCGCAAGCCGCAAGAAGTCGCCGTTTCGACGCCGAAGATGCCGGCAGCGGCCGAAACCTCCGCGGCGCCGGCCAAGGCGACGCCCGCAACGGAAGCGCCAAGCGACGCAAGCGAACAAACGACAAGCGGGAAGACGGGCGGTCCGCAGATCATCCATGTCCAGACCGAAGAGGGCGACGGTCCGCTCAAGGCGGCCATCGTCATCCGCGACCCTTCGACGATCGGCCAGAACCTCAGGATCGCGCACATTCCCGACAAGGCGCTGATCGAGGCCAGCGAAACCGGTTTGTTGCCGATCCGCGCCGCCGACGGCCGGCGCCCGTTCGATGTCTATGCGCGGCCGTGGTCGGGCGCACGCGGTGCACGCGTGGCGCTCGTCATCGGCGGTCTTGCCGTGTCGCAGACCGGCACGCAGGCAGCCATCGCCAAGCTGCCGGCGGAGGTGACGCTGGCCTTCGCGCCGCAAGGCAACAGCATCGGTCGCTGGATGCAGGTGGCGCGGCAGAGCGGCCATGAGGTCATCATGCAGGTGCCGCTCGAGCCGTTCGACTATCCGAACGTCAATCCCGGCCGCAACACGCTGACCGTGGCTGCGACGCCGGACGAGAATTTGAAGAATTTACGCTGGGCGCTGTCACGAACGACCAACTACACCGGCGTCATGAACTATATGGGCGCCCGCTTTTCAGCGGACGCGACGGCGATGGGGCCATTGATGGCCGAGCTTGGCAAGCGCGGCCTCGCCTATGTCGATGACGGTTCCTCGGCGCGCAGCCTGGCACCCGAACTGGCACTGAAGGACGGCGTGCCGTTCGTCGGCGGCGATACGGCGATCGACGCGGTGCAGGACCGCGGCGCCATATTGAAGAAACTGGATGGGCTGGAAGCGACGGCGCGAGCGAAAGGCTTTGCCGTCGGCATCGGCTCGGCCTTTGACCTGACGGTGGATACCGTGTCTTCCTGGGTGACCGAGGCCAAGAAGCGCGGCATCGAGATCGTGCCGATTTCGGCGGTGGCGATAGATCCGGAAAAAGGCTGAGATGGCAAAGAACAAGCTCGTTGACCCCGAGACGCTGCCCTACCGGCCCTGCGTAGGGGTGATGGTCCTCAATGGCGACGGCCTGGTCTGGGTTGGTCATCGCATTGCCGAGCCGGACAGCGAGTTCGCGGGAACGACGCAGCTCTGGCAGATGCCGCAGGGCGGCATCGACGATGGCGAGGAGCCGCTGCTGGCGGCGGCGCGTGAGCTCTACGAAGAGACCGGCATGCGCTCGGTGTCGCTGCTAGCTGAGGCGCCGCACTGGATCAACTACGATCTGCCGGCGCATCTGGTCGGCGTCGCCTTCAAGGGACGATATCGCGGCCAGACGCAGAAATGGTTTGCCTTCCGTTTCCACGGCGACGAAAGCGAGATCGCGATCAATCCGCCACCCGGTGGCCACAAGGCCGAGTTCGACCGGTGGGCGTGGCGGCCGATGCTGGAATTGCCGGACCTGATCGTGCCGTTCAAGCGCAAGGTCTACGAAGACGTGGTGACAGCGTTCCGGCACCTGGTGGCGTAGCCGCCGGCCTTCCGTTAAAACAGGTCGGCATGAACGACATCTCCTCCAGGAAATCCAGCAAATCTCTTCCGCAGACCGTCGCTCTACCGCAGGCCGGCGCCCCGAGCGAGCCGATCAGCGAATCGGCGGCGGGGGCGATCCTGACTATCGATCTCTGTGCCGTCCGTGAGAATTACCGGCGGCTGAAGGCGCGGCTGGGCGGCGTCGGCTGCGCTGGAGTGGTCAAGGCCGACGGTTACGGGATTGGCGCGGCGCTGGTGGCCGCGGCGCTGATGGCTGAGGGCTGTAACATTTTCTTTGTTGCGCATTTGGCCGGCGGCATCTTGCTGCGCAAGGCGCTCGGCTCAGACCCGGCCATTTATGTGCTGAACGGCATTCCGCCGGGTGCGGAAACGGAAGCGGTTGCGGCAGGGCTTTGCACCGTACTCAACAGCGCCAGCCAACTCGCGGCATGGCGCGAGATGGCCGGGCGGGTGGGCCATAAGTTGCCGGCCGCCCTCCAGGTCGACAGCGGCATGTCGCGGCTCGGCATGACGCCGGCGGAGGTGAAAGCCATCGCGCACGATCCACAGGGCTTCGACGGTGTCGAACTGACCTTCGTGATGAGCCATCTCGCCTGCGCCGACGAACCCGAGCAACCGGCCAACGAGCGGCAGCGGCTGGAATTCGAACGGCTGCGCCGGATGCTGCCGGAGGCGCCGGCTTCGCTTGCCAATTCATCGGGTATTTTTCTCGGGCAGCGCTATCACTACGACCTCGTCCGTCCGGGTGCCGCTCTCTATGGCATTAATCCGACGCCGGCGAAGGACAATCCGATGCTGCCGGTGGTGCGATTGCAAGCCAAGGTCATCCAGATGCGGATATTGGAGGCCGGCGCCGGTGTCGGCTACGGCCACACTTTCCATGCCAAGGCCCCGCTTGCGGCGGCGACGATTTCGCTCGGCTATGGCGATGGCTGGCATCGACGCGCCGCTTCCGCCGCCTGGTTCGAAAATATACGGCTGCCCTTCATCGGCCGGGTTTCGATGGATTCGATCATCCTCGACATTTCCGCATTGCCGCCCGGCAGGCTGAAGGCCGGCGACCTCGTCGAACTGATCGGGCCGTCGTCGCAGACGGTGGACCAGGTAGCCGGCCAGG
Source organism: Mesorhizobium sp. ISC25 (assembly GCF_042295465.1). Taxonomy (NCBI): domain Bacteria; kingdom Pseudomonadati; phylum Pseudomonadota; class Alphaproteobacteria; order Hyphomicrobiales; family Phyllobacteriaceae; genus Mesorhizobium; species Mesorhizobium sp. ISC25. The sequence goes on from NZ_CP135441.1 coordinate 5,226,069, forward strand.
CCGGCACCATCGGCTACGAGGTCTTGACCAGCCTCGGCCACCGTTTCCACCGGCGCTATGTGAATGGCTAGGACGCAAGCTTGTCGTCCTCACGCATGTCTTTTCCCTAAGCATCGGGCCTTGGCTGACGCCACAGAATCCGGCAGACAGAAGGCGGCGATGATCCCGGTCTCGAATCCCGACGAGATGCCGCTGCGGAGAACCAAACGATGAAGATCTTCGTGCTGGGCGGCGGCGTGATCGGGGTCACCACCGCCTATTTTCTTGCCGAGGCCGGCCATCAGGTGACCGTGATCGATCGCCAGAAAGGCCCGGCGCTGGAAACCAGCTTTGCCAATGCCGGCGAGATCTCGCCCGGCTATGCGTCGCCTTGGGCCGGGCCCGGCGTTCCGCTGAAGGCTATCAAATGGCTTTTGATGAAGCACGGTCCACTGGTGGTGCGACCGGCCCTCGATCCGCATATGTGGATATGGCTGGTCAAGATGCTGCGCAATTGCACGGCTGAACGCTACGCGCTGAACAAGGCGCGCATGGTGCCGCTGGCCGAGTACAGCCGCGACACGCTGAAGGCGCTGCGCGCGGCGACCAGCATCGCCTATGACGAGCGCGCCAAGGGCACGCTGCAGCTTTTCCGAACGCACAAGCAGCTCGACGGCGTCGGCGGCGATGTCGAGGTGCTGAAGGCCTATGGCGTCCCCTACGAGGTCCTCGACCCCGACGGCTGCATTGCGGCCGAGCCTGGGCTGGCCGGCGTGCGCGAAAAAATCGTCGGTGGCCTGCGGTTGCCCGGCGACGAAACCGGCGACTGCAAGATGTTCACCGACAGGCTTGCCGAGCTTTGCGCGGCACGCGGCGTCACCTTCGAATACGACACGGAGATACGGCGCGTCGTCAAGAAGCGTGATCGCATCACCAACATCAGCACCAGCAAGGGCTGGATGGTCGCTGATGCCTATGTGATGGCGATGGGCAGCTATTCGGCGCGGTTCATGCGCATGCTGAAGCGGCCCATCCCGGTCTACCCGGTCAAGGGCTATTCGATCACCCTGCCGATCAAGGACGCCGCCGCCGCACCGGTCTCGACCGTGATGGACGAGAGCTACAAGGTAGCGATCACCCGGCTCGGCGACCGTATCCGGGTCGGCGGCACGGCGGAGATTTCCGGCTTCGACCTGCGGCTGCACGAATCGCGGCGCCGCACGCTCGAACATTCGGTCGGCGACCTGTTTCCGGGCAGCGGCGACATGCGATCGGCGACCTTCTGGTGCGGGCTGCGGCCAATGACACCGGACGGGCCGCCGCTGATCGGCCGCACCGATTTCTCCAATCTCTATCTCAACACCGGCCATGGCACACTCGGCTGGACCATGGCCTGCGGCTCGGCCAAGGTTCTAGCCGACATCATCTCCAGCCGGGTGCCAGACATCGACGTCGGCGATCTCGGGCCGGGACGATACGCCAAGTAAGACCCCCAGCAGCTTAAGACAGCCAACGGCCGATACGCTTCACGCGAACAAACCCCTGTCCCGTTCGACGGCCTTGGTGATGAAGCTTGAGACGATCTGGACGCGGCGCAGCGGTCTGACCGATTCATGATAGACCAGCCAGTAGGCGCGGCGGATGGGTGCGACGATATCGAGAGGCACTAACTCCGGCATCGAGCGGGCAACGAAGGTATGCAGTATGCCGATGCCGGCGCCGGAACGCACCGCTTCGGCCTGGCCGAGCGCTGAGGAAATGGCGAAGCTGGTGCGCCAGTCGGCGCTGAATTCGGCCGCGTAGTCGAGCGAAGGACTGACGATCAGGTCCGGCACGTAGCCGATCAGCGTGTGCTGCCCTAGCTCGGCGGCGTTTCCGGGCAGGCCATGCGTGTCGGCGTAGGCCCGCGACGCGAACAGGCCGAGCGTGTAGTCGACCAGCTTTCCCGCCACCAGGCGGCCTTCCGTCGGCCGTTCGACGGTGATGGCAATGTCGGCCTCGCGCCGGGATAACGAGAAGGAGCGCGGTACCGGCACCAGCTGGATGGTGAGTTCACGGTGCAGAGCGGTCAGCGCGCCGAGGCGCCTGGCCAGGAAGGCGACGCCAAAACCGTCCGGCGCGCCGATTCGCACGGTGCCCGAGACGTCGTCGCCTTCGCCTGAAACAGTCGAGCGCGCGGCGATCATGTCGCCCTCCATGCGTTCGGCGATCTCGAGGAAACGCTCGCCCGCCGGCGTCAGCTCGCTGCCGGTGGTAAGCCGGCGAAACAGTTTTGTCCTGAGCGCATCCTCAAGGGCGGCAATGCGGCGCGAGACGGTGGCGTGATTGAGCTCCAGCCGCCTGGCGGCGCCGAGGATCTGGCCGGCCCGCGCCACGGCAAGGAAGATGCGAGCGTCATCCCAGTTCATGGGGATGGTCCGTTTCGATAGGGAGCGCCGCGTTCCCGCCCACCCCCCTCTGGCCTGCCCTCTTTGCCACCACTTGCCATCTCCCCCGCAAGGGGGGAGATCGGATGTCGGGTCGGCTTTCGCCAATCTCCAACGTCGCAAAAAGGGCGGTAAGGCCGAAGCCGCCAATCTCCCCCCTTGCGGGGGCGATGTCCGGCAGGACAGAGGGGGGTGTGAAGAAACTCAACTCAGCAATCCAAGCGATAGGAGTACACTCCCTACCATTTGCGCGATTTAATGCACAGGCACCTCTCGCTGTCTATTCTCCGCACAACGGTTGCGTTTTCACTCGCGTTGCCATCGCTCCCGCAAAGGCGGACAATGCCTCATCACGAACCAGGGAGAGAGACCATGATCGAATACGGTCATTTCATCGGCGGCAAGCGTGTCGCAGGAACCAGCGGCCGCAAGCAGGACGTCATGCAGCCGATGGACGGCACGGTGCGCGGCACGGTGGCGTTGGCTTCGCAGGCGGAATTGCGCGCGGCGGTCGAAAACGCCAAGGCGGCACAACCCGGCTGGGCGGCGACCAACCCGCAGCGGCGCGTGCGCGTCTTGATGCGATTCCTCGAGCTGGTCGCCAAGGAGTATGACGCGCTGGCCGAGATATTGGCGCGCGAACACGGCAAGACCATCGCCGACGCCAAGGGCGACATCCAGCGTGGCCTCGAAGTGGTCGAGGTCTGCATCGGTGCGCCGCATATGATGAAGGGCGAGTTCACCGATGGCGCCGGCCCCGGCATCGACGTCTATTCGATGCGCCAGCCGCTCGGCGTTGTCGCCGGCATCACGCCGTTTAACTTTCCGGCGATGATCCCCCTGTGGAAGATCGCGCCGGCCATCGCCTGCGGCAATGCCTACATCCTCAAGCCGTCGGAGCGCGATCCGGGCGTGCCGATGCGCATTGCCGAACTGTTCATCGAGGCCGGCCTGCCGGCGGGCATCCTCAATGTTGTCAACGGTGACAAGGAAGTGGTCGACGCTATCCTCGACGATCCCGATATCAAGGCCATCGGTTTCGTCGGCTCGACACCGATCGCCCAGTACATCTATTCGCGCGGTTGCGCGGCCGGCAAGCGCGTGCAGTGCTTCGGCGGCGCCAAGAACCACATGATCATCATGCCCGATGCCGACATGGACCAGACCGTCGACGCGCTGATCGGCGCCGGCTACGGCTCGGCCGGCGAGCGCTGCATGGCGATCTCGGTGGCCGTCCCGGTCGGCAACGACACCGCCAACCGGCTGATGGAAAGACTGGTGCCGCGCGTCGAGAGCCTAAAGGTCGGTCCGTCGACGGATTCTTCCGCCGATTTCGGCCCGTTGGTCACGGCGCAGGCGCTGGAGCGGGTCAAGTCCTATGTCGACACCGGCGTCAAGGAAGGCGCCAAGCTGGTCGTCGACGGCCGCGGCTTTTCCATGCAGGGCTACGAGAACGGCTACTATATGGGCGGCTGCCTGTTCGACAATGTGACCGCCGACATGCGCATCTACAAGGAAGAGATCTTCGGGCCGGTGCTGTCGGTGGTGCGCGCACCGACCTACGAGAACGCGATCAAGCTCGCCAACGAGCATGAGATGGGCAATGGCGTCGCCATCTTCACCCGCGACGGCGATGCGGCGCGCGACTTCGCCTCGCGGGTCCAGGTCGGCATGGTCGGCATCAACGTGCCGATCCCGGTGCCAATCGCCTACTATACGTTTGGCGGCTGGAAGGCTTCCTCCTTCGGCGACCTCAACCAGCACGGGCCGGACGCGTTCCGCTTCTACACCAAGACCAAGACGGTGACGTCGCGCTGGCCGTCCGGCGTGAAGGATGGCGCCGAGTTCGTCATTCCGACGATGAATTAGCCGGACGGTTTTCTGTCTGCGCGTCCTCGCCTTCGGCGGCGCGCGCGCGGGCCGGCGTGAAGGATGGCGCCGAGTTCGTCATCCCGACGATGAACTGATCCAGATCGCGGAAAGCAAAAGAAGGCCTGGGCTCGACCCGGGTCTTTTTTGTCGCGGTCTTCATCGGCATGAACACTAATGTGATGGAACCAAGAAGGCAGCAATCTTCTTAGGTTGCAGTCCTGCCGCGAAGGAGACGCTGGCAGATCAACCAACGGCGCTGGTGACGGCTCCGGGGGATGTCGTCCGGCGCAAAGGAGATGTCAGATGACACGTCTCATGGCGACTATAGCTTGCGCTGCGATGGCCCTTTCCGCCGTCCCGGCAATGGCTGCCGAGCAATGCGCGGCACGCGCCGATATGGTCAAGGCGCTCGGCGAGAAGTTTCATGAAAACCCGAGGGCGGTCGGCGTCGTCAATCCGAATGTGGTGCTTGAAGTCTTCGTTTCCGACAAGGGCACCTGGACCATCCTCGCCAGCGATACAAAAGGTCAAAGCTGCGTGATTTCAGTCGGCGAAGGCTGGGAGAGCGCGATGACGGTAGCGGCGCTGCCCGGTATCTGAAGTAGGCCTTTCCTATTCACCTGGCCGCAGCCTCGGCACGGCAGCCGGGCTGCTGCCTTATTCTCGGCGACCTTGAAACGGATCTCCCCGCGCCCGCTTGAGGCGCGCACGGCTTGCTATTTTTCGTTAGCGATCCCATATATGGAACATAGCGAGAACATCCAGAATCGTTCCCGCTGACGGCAGACCGGAACACGGAAAGGAGCGACGCGATGATGACGTCGGAACCGGCCTGGATCGCTCCGGCAAAATGAGGCCGTCAATCACCTCCCTTTGCCGGATCGTGATGGCAAAGGAGGTGCCCTATGGCACGCAAATGGCTGTTAGGATGGGCGAAGACCGTAGCTTTTGCTGGCTTATTCGCGGTGGGTACGAATGCCGCAAGCGCCCAATATCAATTTTGCGTTGAACATGGCGCCCTCGTCGCCCACCTGACTGAGAATTTCCAGGAAAAACAGTTTGCTCTCGGACTGATCGGTCAGGAGGCGGTCATGGAAGTTTTTGTCGCCGATAGCGGAAGCTGGACGGTCATCGTGACCGACGTCGCCGGCAGAAGCTGCATTGTCGCAGCCGGCGAAAATTGGGAAAGCGTGGAGGCCCTGCCCGGCCAAAACACATGAGGGAGCGGGCGGCGTCAGCGCGTAGCAGCTGCCTCAGCGTGGCCGCGCAGCAACGCCATCAGCCGCTTGGCGTCCTTGGCCGCGGCCTCTTCGTCGCCGGCGAGGATTGAGCGGATCAGCGCGACATGGTGCTCGGCGGATTCGGCCAAGCCGGTATCGGCCTTGTAGCGGAACCAGAAGCGGCGGCTGTGGGTTTGCAAGGGCGCCGCCAGGCGCGCCGCGAACGGGTTGTCTGCAGCCAGCGCCAGCGCCTCATCAAGCGCCTTGTCGGCTTGGATGAAGTAAAGCACATTTTCCGAAATCACGGCCTTTTGCATGGCAAGGGCAGCGTCATGAAACAGGTCGGCGGCCTCGCGGGTGACGAAGCGGGCGGCCGAGCGGGCAAGCACGACCTCGACGCCGCGGCGGGCGTCGAGGACGCGCAGCCAGTCGCCAGGGTGGAGCGGGGCAATGGCAATGCCGGCACGCGGCCGGACCTCGAGCAGCCCCTCCCAGGCCAGCCGCTGGATCGCTTCGCGCACCGGGGTGCGGCCGAGGCCGAGCCTGTCGATCAGCGCCCCCTCGGTGATGAAGCTCGCGGGCGCCAGTTCGAGCGTTACGATCATATGCTCGAGCCTGCGGTAGGCCTTCGCAGTCGCCGGCTCGGAGCCTAGGTTGTCATATACCAATGCGGCATCTCCTGATATATTGTTGATATATCATAGCAGATTCAACGTTGACAGGCGGCTTCTTAAGAAATATACGACTGATATATCAGATGGAGCGATCGACATGTGGGCCGGAGTCTTCCCCGCCGTTACGACCAAGTTCACCGAGGACGACGGCCTCGACCATGCCGAGATGGAGCGCTGCTTTGCGCTGCAGATGGAGGCCGGCTGTGACGGCATCATCGTCTGCGGTTCGCTTGGCGAAGGCCCGATGCTGTCGCATGACGAGAAGATCGACGTGCTGAAGACCGCGCAGAAGATCGCCGGCAAGAAACCGGTGCTGTTGACGGTCAACGAGGCCGGTACACGCGAGGCGGCGGCGATCGCGCGCCGCGCCGCCAAGGAAGGCGCCAATGGTTTGATGGTGGTGCCGAGCCCGATCTACCATACCAATGCCGAGGAGACGGTCGCGGCACTCAGCGCTGTCGCCGCGGCCGGCGACCTGCCGGTGATGATCTATTCCAACCGGCTTGCTTATCGCGTCGACGTCACTGTCGACCAGATGGAGGAGTTGGCGAAGGACCAGCGCTTCGTCGCCATCAAGGAATCTTCCGACGACATCCGCCGCTCGACCGAGATCATCAACCGCCTCGGCGACCGCTACGACCTGTTCACCGGCGTCGATAATCTTGCCTTCGAGGCGCTGTCGGTCGGCGCCATTGGCTGGGTGGCGGGCCTGGTCACCGCGTTCCCGCGCGAAACCGTCGCCATCTACCAGCTGATGAGACAGGGCCGCCGCGAGGAGGCGTTGAAAATCTACCGCTGGTTCCGGCCGCTGCTCGACCTCGACGTCTCGACCTATCTGGTGCAGAACATCAAGCTCGCCGAAGTCTTGGCGATCGACACCAACGACCGCGTGCGCATGCCGCGTCAGCCGTTGGCGGGCGAGCGGCGCAAGGCTGTCGAAAAGATCGTCAGGGATGCGCTGGCGGTGCGGCCAGAGCTGCCGGCATTCTGATCCAGTCGCTTTGAAGGCATTTGCAGATGTGCAGCGCGGCGCATGGCAATGAATGATGACGCTACGCTCGATGTTGCCATCGTCGGTGGGGGCATCATCGGCATCTGCGCCGCCGCCTTTCTGGCCGAGGCGGGGCGAAACGTCACGATCTTCGATCGGACGGGGATCTGCGAGGAAACCAGCTCCGGCAATGCCGCTGCCTTTGCCTTCTCCGATGTGCTGCCGCTGGCTCACAAGGGCATGATCAGGCAGTTGCCGAAATGGCTCGCCGACCCGCTCGGCCCGCTCAGCATTCCGCCCGCCTATTTGCCGAAGCTGCTGCCCTGGCTGGTCCGCTTCTGGCGCGCCGGCCGAAGCGACCGCTATGAAGCCGGCCTTGCCGCGCAGGCCGGCATGATGAAGCTCGCCGAGGCGGAATGGATGGGCTTGCTCGACCGTTCCGGCACACGGCCGATGCTGCACGAGGACGGCTCGCTCGAACTCTATGACAGCGAGGCCGAGTTCAAGGCGTCGCTGCCCGGCTGGGCGGCAAGACAGCGCTTCGGCATCGGCTTCAGCCATGTCGAGGGCAGCGCTCTCGCCGCCTTGCAGCCCGGTCTGTCGCCGCGCTTCGTCAAGGGAACGTTCGTGCCGGGGTGGAAAACCGTCGCCGATCCCAAGCTGCTTGGAAAGGCCTTGTGGGCCTATGCCGAGGGGTTGGGCGCGGGGTTCGAAAAGGAGCGGATCGAGCGTGTCGAGGCGGGACAGGACGGCGCGATCCTGACCACGGCCGACGGCACGCGGCGAGGGGCGAAGCATCTCGTCATCGCTGCCGGGGCCTGGTCGCATCTGCTGGCGAGACATCTCGGCGACGGCATCCCGCTGGAGACCGAGCGTGGCTACAACACGACGTTGCCGAAGACTGCCTTCGACGTAAAGCGACAATTGATCTTCTCCGGGCATGGCTTCGTCATCACGCCGCTCGATAGGGGCCTGCGGGTCGGTGGTGCGGTCGAACTCGGCGGCCTTGAGAGGCCGCCCAATTATGCGCGCTCGAAAGCGCTGCTCGAAAAGGCGCAGAAATTCCTGCCGGGACTGGATCCGGCCAATGGCCGCGAATGGATGGGGTTCCGGCCGTCGCTGCCGGATTCGCTGCCGGTGATCGGACGTTCGCAACAAACGCCGTCGGTGGTGTACGGTTTCGGCCATGGTCACCTCGGGCTGACCCAGGCTGCGGCGACCGGGCGCTTGATCCGCGAGCTCGTTCTCGGGCAGAATCCATCGCTCGATCTCGGCCCGTTCAGACCGCAACGGTTTTGAGTTCGACGACATTCAGTTGGGAGCCGGCATGGCCAAGAATTCCTTCTTCTGCATAGACGGCCACACCTGCGGCAATCCGGTGCGGCTGGTCGCCGGCGGTGGGCCTTTACTCAAGGGCTCGACGATGATGGAGCGGCGAGCGCATTTCCTGGCCGAATATGACTGGATCCGCACCGGCCTGATGTTCGAGCCGCGCGGCCATGACGTGATGTCCGGCTCGATCCTCTATCCGCCGACGCGTGAAGATTGCGACATCGCCATCCTGTTCATCGAAACCTCGGGCTGCTTGCCGATGTGCGGCCACGGCACAATCGGCACTGTGACCTTTGCCGTCGAGCATGGATTGATCAAGCCGAAGACGCCGGGCGTGCTCAGGCTGGATACGCCGGCCGGCGTGGTCGTCGCCGAGTACAGCCAAGTCGGCGACTATGTCGAGGAGGTGCGCATCACCAATGTGCCTTCCTTCCTCTATGCCGAGGCACTGAAGGTCGAATGCCCCGGGCTCGGCGAGATCAGCGTCGATGTCGCCTATGGCGGCAATTTCTACGCCATCGTCGAACCGCAAAAGAGCTATCGCGACATGGCCGATCATTCGGCCGGCGACCTGATCGCCTGGAGCCCGGTGGTGCGGCAGCGGCTCAACGAGAAATATTCCTTCGTCCACCCGGAGAATCCCGGCATCGACAAGCTGTCGCACATATTGTGGACCGGTGCGCCGACCAACCCGCAAGCCGATGCCCGCAACGCCGTATTCTACGGCGACAAGGCAATCGACCGCTCGCCCTGCGGCACCGGCACCTCGGCGCGGATGGCGCAGCTTCACGCCAAGGGCAAGCTTGGGGTAGGCGACGACTTCGTCCATGAATCGATCATCGGTTCGCTGTTCAAGGGCAGGGTGGAGAAAGAGGTCACCGTCGCTGGCAAGCCGGCAATCATTCCGTCGATCGGCGGCTGGGCACGAATGACCGGATTGAACACGATCTTCATCGACGACCGCGACCCGTTCGCGCACGGCTTCGTTGTCAAATAAGGAAAATCGCTGACGCAAGGGAAAGAAAGAGAGCGCAAGCGGATTGACGTCAACGGCGCAACGATCCCGCTCATCAACTTATTTTGACGGCGATTTCTTCGAAATGGAGCCCATGCTGCGATTGAATCGTCAAAGACATTGCGTTAGGCCAATGGTAGGGTCCGCGATAGTCCAGGGGTCGGACGGGAACAAAACGGGCAATCGGACGGCATACGGCGAAAACACGCATAACCATCGAAAAATCACGTTGCAATCCGGGCTCGAAACTTTACGACTAGGGGAAATACGAAAAGGAATGCGTCTGCATGGGCGACATTCCAGGGGAGCCACGACAGCATGCAGTATTTTGTCCAGCAGCTTATCAATGGGCTGACGCTGGGATCGATCTATGGGCTGATCGCGATCGGCTATACGATGGTCTACGGCATCATCGGCATGATCAATTTCGCCCATGGCGACATTTTCATGATCGGCGCTTTCACCGCGCTCATCGTTTTCCTTATCCTCGGTGCGTTGTTCTATTCGTTGCCGATCGTCGTTGCGCTGCTGATCATGATGATCGTCGCGATGCTGCTGACCAGCCTGTATAATTGGACGATCGAGAAGGTCGCCTACCGGCCTTTGCGCGGTTCATTCCGGCTGGCGCCGCTGATCACCGCGATTGGCATGTCGATTGCGCTGTCCAATTTCGTCCAGGTGACGCAAGGGCCGCGCAACAAGCCGGTCCCGCCAATGGTGTCCAAGGTCTACAACATCGAGGGCATCAGCGTCTCGCTGAAGCAGATCATCATCGTCCTGGTCACCATAGTCCTGCTGGCGCTGTTCTGGTACCTGGTCAACAAGACCTCGCTCGGCCGGGCGCAGCGCGCCTGCGAGCAGGACCGCAAGATGGCGGCGCTGCTTGGCATCGACGTCGACCGCACCATCTCGATCACCTTCATCATGGGCGCCGCCCTTGCCGCCGTCGCCGGCACGTTGTTCCTGATGTACTACGGTGTGGTGGTGTTTTCCGACGGCTTTACGCCCGGTGTGAAGGCATTTACTGCCGCGGTGCTCGGCGGCATCGGCTCACTGCCCGGCGCCGTGCTCGGCGGGCTGATGATTGGCTTCATCGAAAGCATGTGGTCGGCTTATTTCTCGATCGATTACAAGGACGTCGCCGCCTTCTCCATCCTGGCGATCGTGCTGATCTTCCTGCCTTCCGGCATTCTCGGCCGGCCAGAAGTCGAAAAGGTCTGAGTTCATGGCGGTCACCGTATCTCCGGAAAACACCGTCGTCGCCACCCCGGTCCAGCGCGCTTTTCGCGAAGCGCTCTATGCCGGCGCCATCTCGCTTGGCCTGTTCGTGCTGTTCATCGGCCTGAAGACCGACCAGAACATCTCCAACGAACTGATCCTGTTGCAGCGCTGGGGCTTGCTCGCCGGCGTCGTGATCGCCACTATGGCCGGACGCTTCCTTTACGTCGCCTATGGCCAACCTTTCCTGGCGAACCAGAAGATCGTCGACGTCGCCACCGGCCTGCTGCCGGTCAGCCTGGCTTCGCGATTCTTCCGCCTTCCCGCGTTCATCGCGGCGCTCGCCGTCGCCGTTATTCTGCTGGCGCTCAGCGGCTTCCTGACCGAGGCCTTAGGGCCGGAACTTTCCGATTTTGTGCGATTCCTGCGGGCGCTTGCAATCATCTATGCGCTGGCCTGGCTGATTTATCGTTTCCGGGCCTTCATTCATGCTCATTTCTCGGCATTGGGCATAACCGCACTGGCGCTCTACCCGATCGTCGTGGTGTTGGTGCTGGCGCTATATGCCGGGTCCATGGCGGTCGGTTTCCAGGGTTCGCTGAAGTATGTCGACAATTTCGGCATCCAGATCCTGATCTACGTGATGCTGGCCTGGGGGTTGAATATCGTTATTGGCTTGGCCGGCCTGCTCGACCTCGGCTATGTCGCCTTCTACGCCGTCGGCGCCTATGCCTATGCGCTGCTCGGCACGCATTTCGGCCTTTCCTTCTGGATCCTGCTGCCCGCCGCCGGCCTGATGGCTGCATTCTGGGGCGTGATGCTGGGCTTCCCGGTGCTGCGCCTGCGCGGTGACTATCTGGCGATCGTGACGCTCGCTTTCGGCGAGATCATAAGGCTAGTGATCATCAACTGGCGCGAAGTGACCAACGGCTCGGCCGGGATTTCCGGCATCCCGAAGGTCTCGTTCTTCGGCCTGATGTCGTTCAACGTCTCCGACCCGAACTACATCTCCAAGGTGCTCGGCATCGCGCAGTCCGGCGCCTACTACAAGATCTTCCTCTACTACCTGATCCTTGGACTCTGCCTGCTGACCGCCTTCGTCACGGTGAGGCTCAGGCGCCTGCCGGTCGGCCGCGCCTGGGAAGCGTTGCGCGAGGACGAGATCGCCTGCCGCTCGCTCGGCATCAACACCACCACCACCAAGCTCACGGCCTTTGCCACGGGCGCGATGTTCGGCGGCTTCGCCGGCTCGTTCTTCGCCGCGCGGCAAGGCTTCGTCAGCCCGGAATCCTTCGTGTTCCTGGAATCGGCGATCATCCTTGCCATCGTCGTGCTTGGCGGCATGGGCTCGCTGGTCGGCATTGCCGTCGCCGCCATGGTGATGATCGGCGGCACCGAAATCCTGCGCGAACTGGATTTCCTCAAGACCGGCCTGAGTTGGGGCAACATCAAGGTCATACCCGGGTTCGGCCCCGACTTCACGCCGGAGCTTTATCGCATGCTGTTGTTCGGCATGGCCATGGTCATCGTCATGCTGTGGAAGCCGCGCGGCTTCGTCGGCAGCCGCGAGCCGACGGCCTTCCTCAAGGTGCGCAGGGCGGTGTCCGGGTCCTTCACCAAGGAGGGACACGGCTGATGAACGCGAGCCCCTCCGTGAACAATGCCATCCTGCAGGTCGAGCATCTGTCGATGAAGTTCGGCGGTCTCATCGCCATCGGCGATTTGTCATTCCAGGCCAAACGTGGCGAGATCACCGCGCTGATCGGTCCCAACGGCGCCGGCAAGACCACCGTGTTCAATTGCATCACCGGTTTCTACAAGCCGTCGGAAGGCATGATCACGCTCAACCGGCGCGACGGCTCGACCTTCCTGCTTGAACGCTTGCCGAACCATGAAATCCCGGCGCGTGCCAAGGTGGCGCGCACCTTCCAGAATATCCGCCTGTTCTCGGGCATGACGCTGCTGGAGAACCTTCTGGTCGCCCAGCACAACAAGCTGATGAAGGCGTCCGGGTATACTATTCTCGGCCTGTTCGGCTATAGCGGATACAGACAGGCTTCGGCGGAGTCGGTTGAACTGGCCGAGCACTGGCTGGAGAAGGCCGATCTCGTCGACCGCGCCGACGATCCTGCCGGCGATCTGCCATATGGCGCGCAGCGACGGCTCGAAATTGCTCGCGCCATGTGCACCGGCCCTGAGCTTCTGTGCCTCGACGAGCCGGCTGCCGGCCTTAATCCGAAGGAATCGGCGGCGCTCAATGCGCTGCTGATGGACATCAAGGACAACACCGGTACGTCGATCCTTTTGATCGAGCACGACATGGCGGTGGTTATGCAGATTTCAGACCATGTGGTCGTGCTCGAATACGGGCGCAAGATCTCCGACGGCAACCCGCAATCGGTACGCACCGACCCGCGCGTCATCGCCGCCTATCTCGGCGTTGAAGACGAGGACGTCGAGACGGTACTGACCGAAGTCGGCGACGAGGACGTCATCGAGCAATTGGATACGGGTCCGGATGCCGCGCATGGACCGGGCACATCGTCTTCCTATCTTGCCGGACCGGTGGCCGATACGGTCGGCCATAGCGAGGGCGAACGCGTCACAGTGTCAAAGGGCGCTTCGAAGGCCGGGCAGATCGATGCAAGGTCGAGCGCTGCTGCAAAATCCGGATCGCCGGCCAAAGCCAAATCGGCCGCGAAATCTTCCACGGCAAAGCCGGGCAAGGCTCCGGCGAAGTCGAAAACCCCCGGCACCTCTAATCGGCGTGGGGGGCGGAAATAATGGCCGGCACAACGCTGCTCGATATCAAGGGCGTCCAGACCTACTACGGCAACATCAGGGCGCTGAACGGCGTCGACGTCACCGTCAAACAGGGCGAGATCGTGGCGCTGATCGGCGCCAACGGCGCCGGCAAGTCGACACTGATGATGACCATCTTCGGTGCTCCGCGCGCTCGTGCCGGCACTATCACTTTCGCTGGCACCGATATCACCCAGATGCCGACGCATGAGATCGCGCGCATGCGTATCGCGCAGTCGCCGGAGGGCCGGCGCATCTTTCCGCGCATGACGGTGATGGAAAACCTGCAGATGGGCGCCAGCCTCGACGGTCTCAAGCATTACGACGAGGACGTCGAAAGGGTCTTCACGCTGTTCCCGCGGCTCAAGGAACGCGTCGGCCAACGTGGCGGCACGCTTTCGGGCGGCGAGCAGCAGATGCTGTCGATCGGCCGCGCGCTGATGGCAAGGCCGAAGCTGCTCTTGCTGGATGAGCCGTCGCTAGGCCTGGCGCCGCTGATCGTCAAGCAGATCTTCGACGCCATTCGCGAGCTAAACCGCACGCAGGGACTGACCGTGTTCCTGGTCGAGCAGAACGCCTTCGGTGCACTGAAGCTCGCCACGCGCGGCTATGTCATGGTCAACGGCAATGTGACGATGAGCGGCACCGGCAAGGAACTGCTCGCCAATCCGGAAGTGCGCGCCGCCTATCTCGAGGGCGGCCATCACTGAGTTTCAGGAGACATCAATCATGCAGGGCATTCTTTATGAGGAACCCTCGATTTGGCAGTTCTTTTTCGTCACCTGCCTGCTCGGTGGCTGGGCGGCCTGGATGACGGGCAAGGCGTGTGCCCAAACATGGCGCAGCTTCGCCCAGCTATTCGCCTTTATGCTGGGGCTCGGCATCGGCGTAAGATTCATCCATCATGCGCTGTTCGGCGGAACGATGTTTTCGCTGCATTACTACGTGGTCGATACCATCGTGCTGATGATATTGGGCTTCATTGGCTACCAATACACGCGCACCAACCAGATGGTAACGCAGTATAATTGGCTTTACGAAAGAGCCTCTCTTTTGAGCTGGAAACCAAAAGGTTGACATTTATCATTAACGGCGTTTCAGGGATGAATCGGCGTGACAAGTGCCTGAAAATCGGCAAAGTACTCTTTCTGCGAGCAAGAGTGGGCATCGCATGAAAGCAACATCCACGCCCACTCGGTAAATGGGAGCGTTTCAATGAAAAAGTCACTTTTGTCCGCCGTCGCCCTGACCGCGCTTGTCGCGTTCAGCGGCAACGCGTGGGCTGACATCCTGATCGGCGTTGCCGGTCCGATCACCGGTCCGAACGCAGCGTTCGGTGCCCAGCTTCAGAAGGGTGCCGAACAGGCAGTCGCCGATATCAATGCGGCGGGCGGCGTTCTTGGCCAGCAGCTCAAGCTTGAAGTCGGCGACGACGTCTCCGATCCCAAGCAAGGCATCTCGGTCGCCAACAAGTTCGTCGCCGATGGCGTCAAGTACGTCGATGGCCACTTCAACTCCGGCGTCTCGATCCCGGCGTCGGAAGTCTACGCCGAGAACGGCATGCTTGAGATCACGCCGGCCGCGACCAATCCGAAGTTCACCGAACGTGGCATGTGGAACACCTTCCGCACCTGCGGACGCGACGATCAGCAGGGCAAGGTCGCTGGCGACTATCTCGCCGCGAACTTCAAGGATGCCAAGATCGCTGTTATCCATGACAAGACGCCTTATGGCCAGGGCCTCGCCGACGAAACCAAGAAGGCGCTCGCAGCCAACGGCGTGACTGAGGCCATGTATGAAGGCATCAATGTCGGCGACAAGGATTTCTCGGCCCTCATCGCCAAGATGAAGGACGCGGGCGTCTCGGTCGTCTACTATGGCGGCCTGCACACCGAAGCCGGCCTGATCATACGCCAGCTCGCTGACCAGGGCCTCAAGGCAACCTTCATGTCCGGCGACGGCATCGTATCGAACGAATTGGCCTCCATCGCCGGCGACGCCGTCGAGGGCACGCTGATGACGTTCGCTCCGGATCCGCGCAAGAATCCGAACGCCAAGGAGCTCGTCGAGAAGTTCCGTGCGGCCGGCTTCGAGCCTGAAGCCTATACCCTCTACTCCTACGCAGCGATGGAAATCATCGCGGCCGCCATCACCAAGGCCGGTTCAGCCGATGACGCTCAGAAGGTAGCCGAGACCATCAAGTCGGCCGGCCCCTGGAAGACCGCGATCGGCGAGATCGGCTACGACGCAAAGGGCGATATCACCCGTCCGGACTACGTCATGTACACCTGGAAGAAGGGTGACGACGGCAAGTACACCTATGTTGAGAACGCACCCGGCAAATAACCGGACGTTGCTACATGAAAATGCCCGGCGCCTCGCGCCGGGCATTTTTTCATGGGGGTTTCCCGAACGCCTGGATCGGAACTGCCCAGGCGTTCTCCGGATCGACACGCAATGCGTCGACGCGATAGATCAAACTAAATCGATTTAATCCTCTTTTCGATTTTGTTTGCACTGCAGCATTTTCGCGTTAATCATGTCGTCAGTTTCCTTACCCTCCGCGTCCGGAGCCTTGTCCTTGGCAATCTCGAAAATCCTTGTCGCCAACCGCTCCGAAATTGCCATCCGCGTCTTCCGCGCGGCCAATGAACTCGGCCTCAAAACCGTGGCGATCTGGGCGGAGGAAGACAAATACTCGCTGCATCGCTTCAAGGCCGACGAAAGCTACCAGGTCGGCCGTGGGCCGCACCTGACCAGGGATATGGGGCCGATCGAAAGCTATCTGTCGATCGAGGAGGTCATCCGCGTCGCCAGGCTTTCGGGCGCCGATGCCATCCATCCGGGTTACGGGCTGCTGTCGGAGAGCCCGGAATTCGCCGAGGCCTGTGCCAAGGCCGGCATCATCTTCATCGGACCAAAGCCCGATACGATGCGCCGGCTGGGCAACAAGGTCGCCGCGCGCAATCTGGCGATCGAAGTCGGCGTGCCTGTAATTCCCGCTACCGATCCCTTGCCGGACGACATGGCGGCGGTAAAGGAACTCGCCAAGACGATCGGCTACCCGGTGATGCTCAAGGCGTCGTGGGGCGGCGGCGGCCGCGGCATGCGCGCCATCCGCTCCGAGGCGGATCTCGCCCGCGAGGTGATGGAAGGCAAGCGTGAGGCGAAGGCGGCTTTCGGCAAGGACGAGGTCTATCTCGAAAAGCTGATCGAGCGCGCCCGCCATGTCGAGGTGCAGGTGCTGGGCGACCGCCAAGGCAACGCCGTGCACCTGTTCGAACGCGATTGTTCGATCCAGCGCCGCAACCAGAAAGTGGTCGAGCGGGCGCCGGCGCCGTATCTTGAAATGCCACAGCGCGAGGAGCTTTGCGGCTACGCGCTGAGGATCGCGCGCGAAACCAGCTATATCGGCGCCGGCACGGTCGAGTTCTTGCAGGATGCCGATACCGGAAAATTCTATTTCATCGAGGTCAATCCGCGTATCCAGGTCGAGCACACCGTCACCGAACAGGTGACCGGCATCGACATCGTCAAGGCGCAGATCCATATCCTCGACGGCTTTGCCATCGGCACGGCGGAATCGGGCGTTCCGGCGCAGAAGGACATCAGGCTCAACGGTCACGCACTGCAGTGCCGCATCACCACTGAAGACCCCGAGCATAATTTCATCCCCGATTATGGCCGCATCACCGCCTATCGCGGCGCCACCGGCTTCGGCATCCGCCTTGATGGCGGCACCGCCTATTCGGGCGCGGTCATCACCCGCTTCTACGATCCGCTGTTGGAAAAAGTGACGGCGTGGGCGCCGACGCCGGCCGAGACCATCGCCCGCATGAACCGGGCGCTGCGCGAATTCCGCATCCGCGGCGTGGCGACCAATCTCACCTTCCTCGAGGCGATCATCAATCACCCGAGCTTCGCCGACAATTCCTACACCACCAAGTTCATCGACACGACGCCGGAACTGTTCGCCAGTGTGAAGCGGCAGGACCGCGCGACCAAGCTGCTCAACTATCTTGCCGACGTTTCGGTCAATGGTCATCCCGAGACGCGCGGCCGGCCGCAGCCAAAGGCCGATGCGGCGCCACCAGTGGTGCCATATCTCAACGGCAATGTGCCTCAAGGCAGCAAGCAGAAGTTCGACGTGCTCGGGCCCGAGAAATTCGCCGCGTGGATGCGCGAGCAAAAAGAGGTGCTGGTCACCGACACGACAATGCGCGACGGGCATCAATCCTTGCTCGCGACGCGTGTGCGCACCTATGACATCGCCGGAATTGCCGGCACCTATGCGCGTGCTCTGCCGCAGCTTTTGTCGCTCGAATGCTGGGGCGGCGCCACATTCGACGTCGCCATGCGCTTTCTCACCGAAGACCCATGGGAGCGGCTGTTGCTGGTGCGCGAGGCAGCACCCAACCTTCTGCTGCAGATGCTCCTGCGCGGTGCCAATGGCGTTGGCTATACCAACTATCCCGACAACGTCGTCCAGCATTTCGTCCGCCAGGCCGCTGCCGGCGGCATCGACATGTTCCGGGTCTTCGACTGCCTGAACTGGGTCGAGAACATGCGCGTCGCCATGGATGCGGTCGGCGCCGAGGGCAGACTGATCGAAGCGGCGATCTGTTATACCGGCGACATACTCGATCCGGCGCGGGCGAAATACGATCTGAAATACTATGTCGGCCTGGCCAGGGAATTGCAGGCGGCAGGCGCCCATATCATCGCCGTCAAGGATATGGCCGGGCTTTTGAAACCGGCGGCGGCCCGCGTGCTGTTCAAGGCGCTGCGCGAGGCGACGGACCTGCCGATCCACTTCCACACCCACGACACATCCGGCCTGTCGGCGGCAACCGTGCTGGCGGCGGTGGAGAGCGGCGTCGACGCCATCGACGCGGCGATGGATTCGCTATCTGGCAACACCTCGCAGCCGTGCCTGGGTTCGATCGTGGAGGCGCTGAAGGGCACCGAGCGCGACCCGGGCCTCGACCCGCAATGGATCAGAAACATCTCGTTCTACTGGGAGGCGGTGCGCAATCAATACGCCGCCTTTGAAAGCGACCTGAAGGGGCCGGCATCGGAGGTCTATCTGCACGAAATGCCGGGCGGGCAATTCACCAACCTCAAGGAACAGGCGCGCTCGCTCGGGCTGGAGACACGCTGGCACGAAGTGGCGCAGACCTATCACGACGTCAATCTGATGTTCGGCGATATCGTCAAGGTGACGCCGTCGTCCAAGGTCGTCGGCGACATGGCGCTGATGATGGTCAGCCAGGACCTGACCGTCGCCGACGTCGAGAATCCGGCGAGGGACATCGCCTTCCCGGATTCGGTGGTGTCGATGTTGCGGGGCGATCTCGGCCAGTCGCCGGGCGGCTGGCCAAAGCCATTGCAGAAGAAGGTGCTGAAGGGCGAAAAGCCGATCACGGTGCGGCCGGGTTCGCTGCTCAAACCGGCGGACCTCAAGGCCAGTCGCACGGAAGTCGAGGAAAAGCTCGAGCGCAAGCTCAGTGAGTTCGAGTTCGCGTCGTGGCTGATGTATCCGAAGGTGTTTTCCGATTTTGCCGCCGCGCAGGAGACCTACGGGCCGGTCAGCGTGCTGCCGACGCCGACCTATTTCTACGGCATGAAGCCGGAAGACGAGATTTTCGTCGACATCGAAAAAGGCAAGACGCTGGTGGTGCGCTGCCTTGCCCTGGGCGATGTCGACGAAAAGGGCATGGTCACCGTGTTCTTCGAGCTCAACGGCCAGCCGCGCCGCGTGAAGGTGCCGGACCGGGCGCATGGCGTGTCCGCCGCCAAAGCGCGGCGCAAGGCGGAGCCGGGCAATGAGGCGCATGTCGGCGCGCCGATGCCTGGCGTCGTCTCGGCGCTTGCGGTCGCTGCCGGCCAGGCGGTGAAGGCTGGCGACGTGCTGCTGTCGATCGAAGCGATGAAAATGGAAACGGCGTTGCATGCCGAACGGGACGGCACCATAGCCGAGGTGCTGGTCAAGGCCGGCGACCAGATCGATGCCAAGGATCTGCTGATCGCGTTCGTGTGAAATAGGGCATCAGACAGCCTTTGTCGGCGCCTGGCAGCAGCCCTTCATGCCGCATCGATAGCACCTTGACCCGCCGCGCCCGGTCGGGCATCGAACCGCTGCAATTCGCCGCTCGGTCCCCCCGAGTCGCGGCGAGAAACGACGCGGAGAGAAGAATATGGCCGACGACATTACCGAGACCAGCCAGACTGTTGCCGCCGGCCAGTTGCGCGCCTTCATCGAACGCATCGAGCGGCTCGAGGAAGAGAAGAAGACGATTGCCGACGACATCAAGGAAGTGTTCGCAGAGGCCAAGGGCACCGGCTTCGACACCAAGGCGATGCGATCGATCATCCGGCTGCGCAAGAAGGACCAGGCCGAGCGGCAGGAAGAGGAATCCATTCTCGATCTGTACAAGGCCGCGCTCGGCATGGTGTAGGCCGGTAAACGCCTTAGGCGCCGGTTTGCGGCGCCCCTTGACGGTTCGAACCATGAGCGAATTCGATTTTGGCGCCCGCCGCGCCTCTGAATTCCGCCAACGCAGCTTCTGGACGCTGTTCGCGGAACGGCATCCGGATGAAAGGGCTCTGCTGGCGAGGCGCGGACCGTGGTTCTGGCAGCGTGGGCTGCCCGACTTCGCATTGGTCCTTTCCATGTATGTCGCGCCTGCGCACAATCATGTCGGCGTCTTCTTCGGCCGCAACGAGAAGTTCGGTGCCACGCAAGCCTGGTCGCGGTTGAAGCCGTTCCAGCCGGCCATCGAAGACAGGCTGAAGCTCAGGCCAGAACAAAGTTGCGACGGCCTCGGGGTCAATTCGATGTGGCGGGTGAATTGTTTTGCCGAGGACAATTGGCCGGCGATGACCGATTGGCTGGTGACGGAAGCCTCGCGTTTCGAGCGCGCGATTGCCGAAGTTCTGGGTCAGGAATAAAGCAGGGTTTCCAGACGCAATCCTTGTGGAAGGATTGCTCTGGTGAGCAGCGAGGGAGCCGGTGGATCGATGACGATCATGTCGCGCGTTGCCGCCTTCTTCCGCTCACGCTGGCTGGGCGGCGTGCCGCTCGATCGGCTGTTCTGGCGCGACCTGGTCGTTGTCGGCACAGCGATCAACATCGCGTCGTCGGTGGCGGCGCTCATTCTGCTCGGGCTGAAGCTGCCGCTTGCACTCGTCCTGGCGGTGCATTTCGCGCCGGTGCCCTACAATATCTTCCTGACCTTTGCCGTTTGGCGAACTGCCGGAAAATCAACTGGCGCCAAGGCCGCGCTGATGACGCTTGGCGCCACGTTGTGGCTGATCCTGGTGGTCGTGGCCTGACGATCAGGCGGCCGGCTCGAATTTGAGCGCCACGCCGTTGATGCAGTAGCGCACGCCGGTCGGCGGCGGGCCGTCGTCGAAGACATGGCCGAGATGGCTGCCGCAGCGGGCGCAATGGCACTCGGTGCGGACCATGCCGTAGCTGCGGTCGACGGTGGTCTCGACCGAGCCCGGCACGGGATCGTTGAAGCTCGGCCAGCCGGTGCCGCTCTCGAATTTCAGCTTGGATTCAAACAAGGGCTGGTCGCAGCCGACGCAGGAGAAGGTGCCGGCGCGCTTCTCGTGCAGTAGCGCGCAGCTTCCCGGTCGCTCGGTGCCGTGGTTGCGCATCACCGCATATTGCTCGGGCGTCAGCCGGGCGCGCCATTCGGCATCGGTGCGGGTAACGGGGTAGGTGTGGCTGTCCATTTTTTCCTCTTAGCTTATGTCGCTATTTGGGTTGCCTTCCCAACTTCGCCTGAAATAGGCATTTGTTACGGCGTTTGCCCATATTTCCAAGTCCTGCTGCGAAGAATTCCTCAGGCGATGGCTGCGAGATAGCGCGCAACCGATGCTGAAAATGCCGCCTTTGCATCTCCGATGACGTTCTGGTTCCACCATGCGCCGTAGATATGGTCGAATGCGAAAGGCTCCAGCGCAGCCTTGATGCCGAGCACTTTCGTCGCGTTGAGCGGGATATAGTTCGGATAGCTGTACATGAAGCTGACATGACGGCGCGTCGGCGTCACCTGCAGGATGTCGCCGGCCAGGATGGCATTGCCGCCGTCGCGCTTCCAGTGCAGCACCTGGCCACCGGCAAAGTGGCCGCCGCAGCGGATGAGCGTCAGCGACGGGTTTATGGCGCGCATCTCGCCTTCCCAGCTGATGATCGCCGGATGCGGCCGCATGATCCACTGACGATCATCTGCGTGCAGATAAATCGGCACGCCGCCAAACGCCTCGCTCCACTCGACCATTGCCGAATAATAATGGCAGTGCGAAATGGCGATGGCGGCCAGGCCGCCCCGGCGGTTGATCTCGGCCACCGCCTCGTCGCTGACCATCGAGATGCAGTCCCACAGCACATTGCCGTGCGGCGTTTGCGCCAGTAATGCCCGCTGGCCGATGGCGAAGCGCGGCTCGATGCCGAAGGCGAGCACGCCGGCATCATCCTTGATCACGACCCGATACTCGGCGGCGAGCTCTTCCGGCGTGGTCCAGGCCTGGCCCTCCCAGCGCACATATTGCCGCTCGTCCTCGCAGATCGGGCAATGTCGCGGCGGCGCCGCTGTCGCCGCGAACTGGACACCGCATTGGAGGCAAAGGAAACAGGTCGATCGTCCTGTTTTGCGTGGATCCATTCAGTGCTTCCTTGAAAGTTGCTTCGTCGCGGCTTCGAGGCCGGCGAGCGTCAGCGGAAACATGCGGCCGCCAAAGATATCGCGAATCATGGCAATCGAATGTGTATACCCCCAGTTCTTCGCGTCTTCCGGATTGAGCCAAATGGCGTGCGGCCATTGCTGCAGCAACCGGCCGAGCCAGACGGCGCCGGCCTCCTTGTTCCAGTGCTCGACCGAGCCGCCGGGTTGGGCGATCTCATAGGGGCTCATCGAGGCGTCGCCGACGACGATCACCTTGTAGTCGAGGCCATATTTATGCAGGAGATCGGACGTCGGAACCACCTCGGCATGGCGGCGGCGATTGTCCCTCCACACACCTTCGTAGAGGCAGTTGTGGAAGTAGAAATATTCGAGCTGGCGGAATTCGGCGCGGGCTGCCGAGAATAGCTCCTCGACACTCCTGATATGGTCGTCCATCGAGCCGCCGACATCGAAGAACATCAGCAGCTTCACGGCATTGCGACGTTCGGGTTGTGTCTTGACGTCAAGATAACCGTGCTCGGCGGTGGCGTGGATGGTGCCGGGCA
The DNA here is from genome assembly GCF_042295465.1 of Mesorhizobium sp. ISC25. Classification (NCBI taxonomy): domain Bacteria; kingdom Pseudomonadati; phylum Pseudomonadota; class Alphaproteobacteria; order Hyphomicrobiales; family Phyllobacteriaceae; genus Mesorhizobium; species Mesorhizobium sp. ISC25. Next base: position 5,248,839 of record NZ_CP135441.1, read on the forward strand.
GGTCGAATTCCTCTTCGGCGCCTTCGCGCACCCAGCGGCGAAGGCGCTTCAGCGCGACCTTGATGTTGCGGGTACCGAGTTCGACGGCGTCATCGAAATTCCTGAACTCGCGTTTGTCCCAGACTTTTACCGCGCAGCGGTTGCGGCTTTCGTGCTGGCCGATGCGCACGCCTTCGGGATTGTAGCCATAGGCACCGAAGGGCGAGGTGCCGCCGGTGCCGATCCATTTCGAACCGCCCTGATGCCTGCCCTTTTGCTCTTCCAACCGCTTCTTCAGCGTCTCCATCAGCTTTTCGAAGCCGCCCAGCGCCTCGACCAGTTTTTTCTCCTCGTCGGACAGGTGCTTTTCAGCGAGCCTCCGCAGCCATTCCTCCGGGATGTTTGCGACATCGACCGCGTTTTCGCCAGCCAGCGCCTCGACACCCCTAAAGATGTGCGAAAAGACCTGGTCGAAGCGGTCGATGTGTCGCTCGTCCTTCACCAGAGCGGCGCGGGCGAGATAGTAAAAGCCCTCGACATCATAGTCGACCAGCCCGGCCTCCAGCCCATCCAGCAGCGACAGATATTCGCGGAGCGAGACCGGAACCCGCGCTGCCTTCAGTTCGAGGAAGAAGGGGATGAACATCTCACCGTCTACAGCAGATCATATTCGATGAAGCCGGTCCTGCGCGCCACGTGGTCGTAGAGCTTGCGTGCGGTGGTGTTGGTCTCGTGGGTCATCCAGTAGACGTTCTTGACGCCGATCTTGCCGGCTTCCTGCTTGACTGCTTCGATCAGGGCGGCGCCGACGCCCTTGCCGCGCACATCGGGGTCGGCGAACAGGTCCTGCAGATAGCAATTGTTTATCTGCGACCAGCAGGAGCGATGGTAGAGATAGTGCGTCAGGCCGACGGCCTTGCCGTCGAGGGTGGCGATGAAACCCTTTGGCTCGAACTCGCCCGCCGTGAACAGCCGCTTCCAGGTGACGGCGTAAACCGCTTCCGGCAGCTTGGTTTCGTAGAAGGTGAGATAGGCGGTCCACAGACGTCGCCAGTCGGTATGGTCGGATTGCGTCAATGGGCGGACGGTGATCTCGGTCATTTCGTTTCCCTCTGAACTCGGCAACCCGAAGCTGCCTCCGTGCCTGGCCAAGGGCAACGGTCCAGCGACGGGAAAGCGCTGTCCGGGGGCTTTCGTCGGCTTCCGACTGACCGGCCCTTCACCCTTGCCGTCTCGCCATGAAGGCTAGGCGCTCGAACAGATGCACGTCCTGTTCGTTCTTCAGCAACGCGCCATGCAGTTTCGGCAGCGCGTTTTTCGGGTCGCCGCGCAGGTCCTCGGGCGCGATGTCGTCAGCGACCAGCAGGCGGATCCAGTCGAGTGCCTCGGAGGTCGACGGCTTCTTCTTCAGGCCCGACACGTCGCGGATCTCGTAGAACTGGGTCAGTGCTGCTCGCACGAGGTTCCGCTTGATGCCGGGATAGTGCACGTCGACAATTTTGTGCAGCGTCTCGACATCGGGAAAGCGGATGTAGTGGAAGAAGCAGCGGCGCAGGAAGGCGTCCGGCAATTCCTTCTCGTTGTTGGAGGTGATGATGACGATGGGCCGGACCGTAGCGCGGATGGTCTCGCCGGTCTCGTAGACGAAGAACTCCATCCTATCCAATTCCTGCAACAGATCGTTGGGGAATTCGATATCGGCCTTGTCGATCTCGTCGATCAGAAGCACCACTTTCTTGCCGGCCGCGAAGGCGTCCCACAGCTTGCCGCGCTTGATGTAATTGCGGATGTCGTTGAAGCGCTCGTCGCCGAGCTGGCTGTCGCGCAGCCGCGAGACGGCATCATATTCATAAAGGCCTTGCTGGGCTCTTGTCGTCGATTTGACGTGCCATTCGATCAGGTCCAGGTCGAGCGCCGCCGCCACCTGGCGGGCAAGTTCGGTCTTGCCGGTGCCGGGCTCGCCCTTGACCAGCAACGGCCGCTCCAGCGCGATCGCCGCGTTGACCGCCACCATCAGATCCTTGTCGGCAACATAGGCTACCGTACCTTCGAAACGCATTTTTGCTCCCGGGTTCATCGCGCGACCCTAAGGACGCGGCCTTCGCTGTGCAAGGCGCCGCCAGCGAAACGGGGATCTTGCCGGCGCTGACCTCGTTGAGGGGGTCTGCGTCGATTTAAGCGTCGAAACATGTCGTCTCTCTGGCGCTTGGTCTGCCGTCTGCCTATATTGGCGGGGACGGTCTGCGCTTCCCGGCAGGAGAACATTTTCCCCGGGGCCTTAATGATCCCTAGGGAGCTGTCCCTGGGAAGACCCGTGGGTTTTCTCATACGGCGCCCACCTACTTTGTAGGTTCCCGGGATCGCTCTCTCCACCGGTTGCGTGGATCGTCACCTATCGAAAAGGCCATATCTGGCGGATCTTGTCGTCGCGCCGCTTTGTGCGGTGCTCTCACGAACGAAAAGTTTGCTCCGCTCCTCCAAAACGTCGCTCGTAAAACTCCATCCAAATCTGACCTTTTCTACCGTCGGCGCATGACATCCCCAAAAGACCTGAAAAAAAATCTCCGCAACCAAGCCCTCGGGCGGCGCGACGCGCTCGATCCTTTCTGGCGGGTGGAGGCAGCACTCGAAATGGCCGAGACGGCGCGCGACCGGATAACGGTCGAGCCGGGCCAGATCGTCTCCGGTTTCTGGCCGATGCGCTCGGAAGTCGACGTCCGGCCGCTGATGTTTGCCTTGCGCGAGAAGGGGGCAAGGCTCTGCCTGCCGGCCATTCTCGACAAGACCACCATCGTTTTTCGCGAACTGGTGCGCGGCGCGCCGATGATCGACATGGGCTTCGGCACCGTCGGGCCGCATGAGGAAGCCGAGGTGCTCGATCCGCAGGTTATGCTGGTGCCGCTTGCCGCCTTTGATGCGCGCGGCCACCGCATCGGGTACGGCGCAGGCTATTACGACCGGGCGATCGCGCGGCTGGCCGACAAGGGACAGCAGCCGCGGCTGATCGGCATTGCCTTCGACTGCCAGGAGGTGGCCCTGGTGCCGGACGAGCCGCATGACATGATCATTCCGGAAATACTCACCGAGAGCGGGTTGCGCCGGTTCGGGCCGAAATTGTAGATAAGTTCCTGGACGCATGGTCTTTTCCGAAAGTCATGCCGCTTTTTGCTTCGCTGACCTTCGGTTCGGGATCACGATTATATGAGACTTCTCTTCCTCGGCGACATGGTCGGCAAGACAGGACGTACGGCGGTGTGGGAACAACTGCCCGGCCTGATCTCGGATTTCAAACTCGACTTCGTCATCGTCAATGGCGAGAACGCCGCCGGCGGCTTCGGCATCACCGAGGAGATTTTTCGCGAGACGATCTCGGCCGGCGCCGATGTCGTCACCACTGGCAACCATGTCTGGGACCAGCGCGATGCGCTGATTTTCGCGCCGCGCGAAGAGCGCTTCCTGCGTCCGTCCAATTTCCCCAAGGGTACGCCGGGGCGCGGCTCAGGCGTCTATATCGCCAGGAACGGCGCGCGTGTGCTGGTTGCCAACATCATGGGCCGGGTGTTCATGCATCCCGAGCTCGACGATCCGTTCCAGGCCGGCGAGCGCGAACTTGCCGCTTGTCCGCTCGGTGAGCAGGCCGATGCGATCGTCATCGATTTCCATGCCGAGGCGACCTCGGAAAAAATGTGCTTCGCTCATTTCGTCGACGGCCGTGCCAGCCTTGTTGTCGGTACCCATACGCATCAGCCGACCGGCGATCACCAAATCCTCAATGGCGGCACCGGTTATATTTCCGATGCCGGCATGTGCGGCGATTACGATTCCTCGCTCGGCATGGACAAGGAGGAGCCGCTCAACCGGTTTTTGTCCAAGGTGCCGAAAGGCCGCTTCGAGGCGTCGACCGGACCGGCGACATTGTGCGGCGTCGGCGTCGACATTTCCGACCGTAGCGGCCTGACCGAACGGATCGCGCCGTTTCGCCGCGGCCCGCGGCTGGAGGAAACGGCTCCATCCTTCTGGTCATGACATTGATATAGACGCTTGCAATACCCAATTGCCGGCGAAACTGCTCTAGATCGTAGAGGGGACGACCTCCATGCAGCTAGTCGAATTCCTGGCGCCGCATTTCGCCTTTGTCTCCGATCCGACGGCATGGGTCGCGCTGCTGACGCTGATCGTGCTGGAGGTCGTGCTCGGCATCGACAATCTGATCTTCATCTCGATTTTGACCAACAAATTGCCGGTAGCGCAGCGGGCCCGCGCCCGGCGGCTCGGCATCTCCGCCGCGCTGGTGATGCGGCTGATCCTGCTGGCCACCATCTCGATCATCGTCCAACTGACGACGCCGATATTCACCGCCTTCGGCCATGGCTTTTCCTGGCGCGACCTGATCCTGATTACCGGCGGCCTGTTCCTCGTCTGGAAGGCGACCAAGGAGATCCACCACACGGTCGATCTCGATGATCACCAAGACACGATGATGGGCGAGACGCTGCAGCTTTCGCTGGCCGGCGCCATTTTCCAGATATTGCTGCTCGACCTCGTCTTCTCGATCGACTCGATCATCACCGCCGTCGGCATGACCGACGAAATCGCGATCATGTACATCGCGGTGATCGTGGCGGTGAGCGTGATGATGCTGGCGGCCGGGCCGCTGGCCGATTTTATCGCCAGGAACCCCAGCATCGTCATGCTGGCGCTCGGCTTCCTGCTGATGATCGGCATGACGCTGATCGCCGACGGCATGGGTTACCATGTTCCGAAAGGCTACATCTACGCCGCCATGGGCTTTTCGGCACTGGTCGAGGGGCTCAACATGCTGGCGCGGCGGCGGAGGAAGGCAAAGGGCGGTGGGCACTGAGGATGGCCCACCACGGCTGACCTAATGCCCCGGCACGCCTTTCGGATGGCGGTCGCCGATCAGGCCAAGCGTCAGGCCTTGCTCCAGCCACGCCTTGGCGCCGGCGAGCACCAGCGCAAAACCGCCGGTCGAGTCGATCGCCTGCTTGACCTGCTCATCGGGGCTGCCGGCAAAGCCGAAATTGCGGACCTCGACAAAGGTCGTGCCGCCCGGCATCTCGGTAAAGGTCCACACTACCGTGGTCGGCGGATCGCTCCATTGCATGACGATCTTCTTGTTTTGGACGATCTCACTGACATTGACCGTCGTCGAGTCGCCGTACATCCGCCATTCCCAACTGATTTCCCTGCCGCTGTCCAACCTGTCGCTGCCATGGGTGAACCAGAATTTTGTCGTGATCGCCGGATCGACGAAGGCTTCGAATACGTCGGCGACCGGCCGCCTTATCAGCATGCCGGCTTCGGCGGTCGGTGTTTCGCGGATTTCCATATCGTCCTCCTTTCCACGGCGCCGCCTCCTGTTCACCAGGCATCGGGCTCGCGCACGAGGTGAATGATGTTGGCCGGATTGGTGATCCAGCCGCCGCGAAAGCCTTCACCCAGTGCCTCGATGGCGTCGCAGCGCACGACACCGGCCTTGGCGAGATGCTCCGCAGCGGCCGGAAAATCATCGGTGAACAGTTCCAGCCAGATCTCGGCCTGGCTAAGCATCGGTGCTTCGTCGATCCACAGGCGATTGGGGCCGAGTTCAAAGCCAATAGCGGGCGGCTTGGCCGTGAATGGCTTCAGGCCAACGACGTCGCGATAGAAGGCGATCGTCGCCTGGTATTGATGTGGCGGCACCTTCAAGGCGATGTTGATGCCGCCGGCGATCTTCGGGGTCATTTGCTGGCTCCATTGCCGTGTTCAGGTTCGATTGGCCGGTTCGGTCCAGAACCCGCTATGCCAAATTGATTTGCCAGGAGACTCCGAACCTGTCGTTGAGCCATGCAAACCGGCGGCTGAAACCATAATTGTCCAGCGGCATCAGAAATTTGCCGTCCTTGGCCAGGGCCTCGACAATGCCGTTCAGCTCTGCCTCCGTCGAGCAATCCACATACAGCGAGACCGACGGCGTGAACGTGAAGGCATGGTGCACGGGGCTGTTGTAGACCATCACTTCCAGACCGCTTATGGACACGCGCGCCAGCTTGACCGTTCCTTCCGGGCCGTCTTCGCCGGAGCCGTAACGTGTGACGTCAAGAACGCTGCTGTCGGGGATCGACTCGCAATAGAAGGTCATTGCCTCTTCGGCCTTGCCCTCAAACATCAGAAATGGCGTCACTTGCTTCATCGCAGGCCTCCGTCATCTTGGTGGTTTTTCAGATGTTGTTCTCGTTGGCCGGCTCGCCCTTCATCTCGCTGCGGTAATAGCCGTCGCGCAGATTGATGCCGTATTCGACATAGGCCTTCATGCAGGCCAGCATCTGCGACCAGCCCTCGCAATTGAGGTAGGATTTCTTCAGGCCGACCGCGTCCTCGTGCCAGCCGGTCTCGGCGATGGTGACGAAGGTGCCGCCATCGTCGAGCGGTTCGAAATTTATCTCGATGCGGGTCTTGTAGGCTGGCTTGCCGTCGGCGTCGGTGGCATCCCAGCGCAGCACGATGCGGCTGTCTTTCTCCACCTTGTCGACCTCCACGGGAACCTTGCCCCACCAGATGACGGTGGCGCCCGCCACCAGCGGTGCGCTGGCGCCGCCGATCGTGGTGAAGTAACCGCTAAGTTTCTTCGGATTGACGACCGCATCGAAGACTTCGGCGACAGGTTTGCCGATGCGGCCAGAAACCCTGAATCCAAGAGACATATCCACAGCTCCTTCCTTGAATGGCTCAAGGATATGTTATAGAAACATAACATGTCAAGCCAATCGCGAGACGACAATGTTTTCAAGGCGCTGGCGCATCCGCGCCGGCGTGCGTTGCTGGACCGGCTGAAGGATGCGCCGCAGACCACCGGCATGTTGTGCGATGCCTTCCCCGACATGGACCGCTGCACGGTCATGCTGCACCTGAAGGTGCTGGAGGAGGCCGACCTGGTGGTGGCGCGGCGCGAGGGCCGCGAACGCTGGAACCATCTCAACGCGCTGCCGATCAAGCACATCCACGACCGCTGGATCAGCCAATATGCCACGCACGCGATCAGCATCCTCGACCGGCTGAAATCCGATCTTGAGGGATGAAAGGTTGCCGAGGCCTGCCGATTTTCGGGTCTTGAAACCCTTGCGTGCCGGCAGCAATGGCGCGGCTGGACGAATTGAGCCGATTTATCTATAAGCCGGCCATTCCGACAGAGAGCGCCGTACGTCCGTCCGGACGCAGCAAGGACGTTCTGAAATTTTGAATTCGAGCATTTTGCAAGATGCCGGGTGGTTCACCAGGCGGCAGATGCTCTAGCCGAGAAGACGACAGGGGTGCCATGGCTGGCCATTCACAGTTCAAGAACATCATGCACCGCAAGGGCCGCCAGGATGCGGTGCGATCGAAAATGTTTTCCAAGCTGGCGCGCGAAATCACCGTCGCCGCCAAGAGCGGTACGCCCGATCCATCGATGAATCCGCGCCTGCGCCTCGCGGTGCAGAACGCCAAGGCGGTGTCGATGCCGAAGGACAATATCCAGCGCGCCATCAACAAGGCGTCGATGGGCGATGCCGAGACCTACGAAGCCGTTCGCTACGAGGGTTACGGGCCAGGCGGCGTCGCGCTGATCGTCGAGGCGCTGACCGACAACCGCAACCGCTCTGCGTCGAATGTGCGCGCTGCCTTCACCAAGGCCGGCGGGGCGATGGGCGAGACCGGCTCGGTTTCGTTCATGTGGGACCGCGTCGGCGAGATCTACTATCCGGCATCGGCCGGCAGCGCCGAGAAGGTGATGGACGCGGCGATCGAGGCTGGCGCCGACGACGTGCAGTCGGACGAGGAAGGCCACACGATCTACTGCGCCTTCGAGAATCTCGGCGAAGTGTCGAAGGCGCTGGAAGGCGCACTCGGCGAGGCTGAATCGGTGAAGCCGATCTGGAAGCCGCAGACCAATATCGCGGTCGACGAGGAGCGGGCACAATCGCTGATGAAGCTGGTCGCGACGCTCGAGGACGACGACGACGTGCAGAGCGTCTACGCCAATTTCGAGGTCGACGAGGAGACCTTGGCGAAGCTCAGCGCGGCATGACCCAACACGCGCTGCCCACAGTCCGCATCACCTATTGCACCCAGTGCCTGTGGCTGCTCAGGGCCGGCTGGATGGCGCAGGAGCTGTTGTCCACCTTCGGCACCGATCTCGGCGAAGTGACGCTGGTGCCCGGCACCGGCGGCATCTTCACCATTTCCTGCAATGACACGCTGGTCTGGGACCGCAAGCGTGACGGCGGTTTTCCCGACGCCGCAAAACTCAAGCAACTGGTTCGCGACGTCATCGATCCGGATCGCGATCTCGGCCATGCCGACCGCAAGGGCCATAAGTCAAAAGACCCTGCCTGAAGGCATTTACACTTCCGTCCTGCATTTACCGCCATGCGAAGATGAAGCAGCCTAGCGCCACGATGGCGGTGATGGTGCGGACATGGTTCCATATCACCCAGTCCCTGAGATAAGTGGCCCATACCGCGGCACCGTTGGCGCTTGCCGGATCAACGGCAGCCAGGGCGTCGTTGAGCGGCACGTTGAACATCATCGTCACGATCGGGTTGCCGACGAGGTAGATCAGGGCGCCGGCGAGGAGCCAGAATGCACCCGGTTGGCTCCAGCCGATAAGAGCGCCGGCGGCAAGGACAAGACAGACCAGCCCGGTGCCGAAAAGCGCGGTCATGAATGCCGGCGTAATCACGGTTATGTTGATCGAATTCATGGCGGCGATGCCGCCTCCGGCAGGCAAGCGGGCGAGCGCCGGCATGATAAAGTTGGAGAAGGCGAAGAAAACGCCGCCGACAACGCCTGAGCCAATGGCAGCGACGAAGGTGAGGGTGGGAAGCAGTTTCATGATCATGTCAGTTCCTCCAGATGCCCGTGGCGGCGGTTTCGGTTGCGTAGGCGGAAAAGTCTTTTGGGGCGCGGCCGAGCACGCGCTGGACGCCGTCGGTCAGCGATTCGTTGCGGCCGTCGAGCACTTCTGTGAACAGCTCGTTAAGCAGCCAGGCGAACTGGGCAGGCAACTCGTGCTCGGCGATGGCGGCGGTGAACTCGGCATGTGAAATCTGCTTGAAGGGAATGTCGCGGCCGGCCGCCCTGCCGATCTCGGCGACCGCGTCGGCGAAGCTCAGCAGCCGCGGCCCGGTCAGTTCGTAAAGTTGGCCGGTATGGCCTTGGCGGGTAAGCACCGTAGCCGCGGCATCGGCGATGTCGTCGGCATCGACGAATGGCTCACCGACATTGCCCACCGGCAATGCCACCTCACCCTCGCGCAGGGAATCCACGAGAAAGCCTTCGCTGAAGTTCTGGGAAAACCACGCGCAGCGCAGGATCGTCCACTCGGCGCCTGAACCTTTGAGCATCTCTTCAGCGCGCTGTGCTTCCGTTTCGCCGCGCCCCGACAGCAGTACCAGCCGGCGTACACCACACTCCACGGCAAGACGAGAGAAGGCGCCGACCGTGTCGGCCGCGCCGGGCACCGCAAGATCAGGATAGTAGCTGATGTAGACGGCGCCGACACCATCAAGCGCGGGTTCCCAGCTCGTGCTATTTTCCCAGTCGAAGGGCGGCGTACCCGAGCGCGAGCCGATCTGCACCGGCAGGCCCCGCGCCGTCAGCCGCTCGGCGAGACGGCGGCCGGTCTTGCCGGTGCCGCCGAGGATCAAAGTTGGTTTCGTTACAGTAGGGTTCATGTCGATTTTCCTCAGTTTGAAAATGTGAGTAATCCTCACATTTGCAAAACGTGATAAACCCTCGTATTTTGCGAGTCAAGCCAATTTGTTGATTGTTCGTCTGGAGACAGTGATGGAAGGCTCTGCCGTATCGGATTCACAGGACGGCCAGATCGCATCGCCGCGCCGGGCGCCGAGCCAGCAGCGCAGCCGCGAGCGGGTCGAGCGCATGTTGGCCGCCGCCTCGTCGCTGATCGCCGAGCAAGGCAGCGATGCGATGCGCATGGGCGAGGTGGCCGAGAGGGCCGGCGTGTCGATCGGCTCGCTCTACCAGTTCTTTCCGGACAAGCGGGCGATCATCTGGGCGCTGGCCGAACGCTACACCGCCGAAAGCCAGGCCTGCATTGCGGCGGCACTGGCCGAGGTCAATGACGCCGAAGGCCTGCGCCGGGCATTTTCGGAACTGGTGGATATCTACTACGGAATGTTCCTGGCGGAGCCGGTGATGCGCGACATCTGGTCGGGCACGCAGGCCGACAAGGCGTTGCGCGAACTTGAGCTCGCCGACAGCCGGGCCAATGCTGAATTCCTCACTGCGGTGCTGAAGCGGTTGCGGCCCGCCGCAGATCCGGAAGCGCTGGAAACGACGGCATTTCTCATCTGGCAGATGGGCGAGGCCGCAATGCGGCTGGCGATTTCGGTCGACCGGCAGGAAGGTGACAGGCTGGTTGCGGCCTACAAGCGGATGGCCCTGCGGGAGTTGCTCGATCGGTAGGACCGCACCTAGGCAACAAAAAACCCGCCACGAGGGGCGGGTTTTCGATGTACGAAAGGTCGTTGGCTTAGAGGCCGAAACCTTCGAAGCGCTTCTTGAACTTCGACAGGCGGCCACCGCGGTCGAGCAGGGTCTGCTGGCCGCCGGTCCAGGCCGGATGGGTGGTCGGGTCGATATCGAGGTTCATCGTATCGCCTTCCTTGCCCCAGGTCGAACGGGTCATGTATTCGGTGCCGTCGGTCATGACGACCTTGATGGTGTGATAGTCGGGATGGATGTCGGTCTTCATGGTTCTGTTCCTGGCTTGCCGGGTGCTGCCGACGGGCTGAAGCCTGCGTCGATGCGCCCCTTTTTAAAACTCGAAGCCGCAGCTATTGAGGAGCCACGGCTTCTAAAACGGTCGGCGAGCCTATACATCAGCCGGAATTGAATCACAAGGCCGCGGCGAGCGCATATTGATGGCGCAAACCTCAAAGGGCCAAAGGAAACGGTCATGGCGAACATCAGCGGCGATGCAGACGAGCGCAGGCGCTCGCTGAGGCCGCTGCAGCGCCTGTTTCCCTACATCATGCATTACCGCAAAATGGTCATCGGCGCGATCGTCTCGCTGGCCGTCGCGGCGGCGACGACGCTGGCACTGCCGCTGGCCGTGCGGCGGATGATCGACCACGGCTTTTCCGCTTCCGATTCCAGCTTCATTGCCGAATATTTCGCCATGCTGGTGGTGATGGCCGCTGTTCTGGCGGCGGCGTCGGCCAGCCGCTACTATTTTGTCATCACGCTCGGCGAGCGCGTCGTCGCCGATATCCGCCGCGATGTCTTCGCCCACGTCACCACGCTGTCGCCCTCCTTCTTCGACACGGCCCAGTCGGGCGAGATCGTCTCGCGGCTCGCCGCCGACACGACACAGGTCAAATCGGCCGTCGGTGCTACCGCCTCGGTGGCTTTGCGCAACGTCATCCTCGGCCTTGGCGCCGTGGCGATGATGGTCTTCACCAGCCCAAAACTGTCCGGCCTGGTCATCGCGGCCATTCCGCTAATCGTGCTGCCGCTGGTCGCCTTCGGCCGCTCGGTGCGGCGCAAGTCACGGCTGGCGCAGGATACTCTGGCCAATGCCACCGCCTACGCCAGCGAGCAGATCGGCGCGGTGCGCACCCTGCAGGCCTTCACCAACGAGAAGCTTGTAACCGGGCATTTTTCATCCGCCGTGGAAGCAGCGTTCGAAGCGGCGCGGGCCTCGATCTTTGCCCGCTCCTTTCTCACTTTCTTCGCCATCTTCATGATCTTTTCCTCAGTCGTGGCGGTGCTGTGGTTCGGCTCGCGGGACGTGCTCGACGGCACGCTGTCGCCGGGCACGCTTGGCCAATTCCTGCTCTATTCGGTGTTCGCTGCCGGCGCGCTCGGCGCCCTGTCGGAAGTCTGGGGCGAACTGTCCCAGGCAGCGGGCGCTGCCGAACGGCTGACCGAGATCCTGGCCGAGAAACCCGCGATCCAGGCGCCCGTCGATCCGAAGCCGCTGCCGGCAAAGGCGAGAGGCGCGATCAGCTTCGACGATGTTTCCTTCTCCTATCCGGCCCGGCCCGACCGCGCCGCCGTCCATGGCCTGAGCTTTCAGGTCAAACCCGGCGAGACGGTGGCGATCGTCGGGCCTTCCGGCGCCGGCAAGAGTACCGTGTTTTCGCTGCTTCTGCGCTTCTACGATCCGGAGGCCGGCAGGATCGTCATCGACGGGGTCGATCTGCGCGAGGCCGATCCGGCGGCGGTCCGCGCGCGCATTGCCATCGTGCCGCAGGACGTCACCATCTTTGCCGCGAGCGCGCGCGACAATATCGGCTTTGGCCGGCCCGGCGCCAGCCAGGCCGAGATCGAGGCGGCGGCGAAGGACGCGCTTGCCGACGAGTTCATCCTGAAACTCGAAAAGGGCTATGACAGCCAGGTCGGCGAGCGCGGCGTGACGCTGTCGGGCGGCCAGCGCCAGCGCATGGCGATCGCCCGCGCCATTTTGCGCGATGCGCCGATCCTGCTGCTCGACGAGGCGACCTCGGCACTCGATGCCGAAAGCGAGACGCTGGTGCAGACGGCGCTGGACCGGCTAATGCAGGGCCGCACCACGATCGTCATCGCCCATCGGTTGGCAACCGTGCTGAAGGCCGATCGCATCCTGGTCATGGATGGCGGCCGCATCGTCGAGGAAGGCACGCATCAGAGCCTGGTCGCCAAGGGCGGCATCTATGCGCGGCTGGCCAAGCTGCAGTTCGAAACCGGGGCGAATGCTTTCAGGGGCGCGGCGGAGTAGCATCGGCCACCGAGTCAGAGCCTGGTCCATCCCGATGACATCGGGGTCGGGCTCTATCTTCTTGTTTCACCATGATCTTTTCCGAAAACCGGCATCCGCTTTTCGGCATCATGGTCCGCCCGCGGCCGCCGGGATTCTTCAGCTACCGAAAGCTCGGCGTTTGCCGCGTCGATAGGCGATGAACAGGGGAACGCCGACAAGCAACGACAACAAAAGCATGCTGGCGACGGTCTGTCGCTGCTCCTTTGCCGGATCGCTGAGCTGCACATCGGCAGGCGGCTCTTCATAGGTAAAATCGTACTGCCACCGAATTTCGTCTGCGACGTCATCGACGGTTTTCAGATAATCGGCAATCGCCTTGGCCGGCACTTCAGTTGCCAGCGTCTGAAAGTTCCATTCAACTTGAAATTCGGTGGGCGTGTTGGACCAGGACGCCTTGAGAGACAGATAGGGCGTCACGACGTTTTTCATCGACTCGCCGGAAAACCTCGCCTTGAGGTTGCGCACGGTCACCTTGTGGCGGCGGTAGACCTGGGGGCCGAGGGAGACGGGCCCGGTTCGGTCGACGATTGTCGGGGTTGGAAGTGAGTTGTTGCCGAGGTCGGCCGCGCGGATCGGGAAATTCTTTGCCAGATCGTTGGCCGCCAGCGCCTCCGCCGGCAAGCGATAACTTTCCTTCACGCTCACTATGTTGCCGTCGCGGCGATCCACGATTTCCGGCTTTGCGACGGTTTGGATGCCCGGATATTGCTTGTTGTAATATTTCAGGTAAGCGTCCGACACCTCGCTCAGCGACCGGCTGGCCAAGTTGCCGCGCATCCAATCGGCATCGGCGTCCTCATATGTCGAGAAGACCGTCAGCACGAGGGGATCGCCCGGTTTCCGCGGAAAGTCGAATTCCTCGGCGATCTGGATCGGTGGGCTGGTGAGCGTAGGGCTCGGCATCTTCTCCAACCCGCCGGTGCTGGAAAGCGGCAGCGCGAAGCCGTAGTCCGGCTGTGCGAGATTGTGCGCCTTGCCGCCCTGAAGATAGTTCGTGGCGTCCAGCCAATATGTCTTTGCTCCGATCCTTGCCTTGACGATGGCGTGGTCGAAATCGCGAACCGCCGGCAGATGCTGGTCCAGGGCCCGCCCCTCGTCGAGATCGGCCAAGGCAACCTCGGCAGCAATGCCAAGCCGCACTAGCGACGAAACCAGCAGCAGTGCCTTGTCTTTGCAGTCACCAAACCCGCTCAGGATGACCGTCGCGGGATCACGCGGAACGTAGGAGCCGGCACCCATCGACAGGCTTACATAGCGGATCTGGTCCTGCACCAACCGCATTGCCTCGACCATCCGGTCTTCGGGCACCGGATGCCGCAGAGCGATGTCGTCGAGCTTTGCGGCAAAAGCCGAGGGAAAAACGGTCGCTGGCTTGTAATAGGGCGCAACGGCATCGACCACACTTTGCCAATTCGCGGTAGACGCGACATCGATGGAGCCCCAGCCTGGATAGGTCACGGGCAGGTTGTCTTCGACATTGACCGGTTTCGGGTTTGGAATTTCCCACAGATAGGTGGTGTCCGGCCCAGTCGGGGAGATTGAAGGCCTGAGTCGGGTTCCCCTGGTCTTGATCTCGAGCGGCTGGCCCGAAGGCCAAACGATGCTTGTGCGGATAAGCGCTACCGGCTCTTCCCATTCGGTGGAGAAATTCTTGAAGAAAAGGTCCTTGCCGACCAGCGGTGTTACTTCGTAGGTCGACCCGTAGTCGACGATGTCGCCGGTGCGCACATCATCGATGTTGACATGTGCTGTCAGCCAGCCGTCGAAGACGCCTTTCTCGGCATCTCTTTCCCTGCGGAAGATGTCGAATTCGGCGCCTTCCAGCCGGTCCAAAACGGCGCCATCGCGGATGATGTGAAGATGGTTGAGCGTGACCTTGTGCCGGGACGGATCGAACTGCAGATCGATGCTCGCGCCACGATCCAGGCCGGGACGGTCGACGATTTTATAGACGGTGCGCGAGTACTCGACATAGCCGCCGGCGCGATGCTTGATCTGGTCGTCCGAGAGCAGCCATGAAACGCCATTCTTGATTTGATCCGATCGGGTGGGGTCGGCAGGCGGAATATCAAGCCGCTTTACCCAGCTTTCTGCCGGACCCTTGAGAACCATGTCGTCGGACATGGCCGGAGAACTCAGACCGACCAATAAGATGAAAAATACCAAGCGGGGCCAGAAAGACTTCACCCTATGAAAACTGTAACAGGCAGACATCTACGCTCGCCCAACTTGGAAGAACTCCTTTTTCAGAGGCTTTCCCACCAAAGTAAAGGCCAGTTTCGCGGATTTCTGCGGTCACCGCGGCAAGAACCGGAAATAGATGAAGCGCCTCAGTTCCCGTACCGCTTCTTCAGGTGCTCGGTGAAATGCACGGCATTGAGCTTTTCGCCGGTGGCGCGTTCGAGCAGTTCCGGCGTCGACCAGCGCGACCCTTGCGACCAGATCCTTTTGCGGCGCCAGTCGTTGATCGCGGCGAAATCGCCCTTGGCGAGGTCTTCGTCGGCTGAAGGATGATCCCTGGTCAGCGCCGCCCATTGCTGCGCCGCCATCATGGCGCCGAGCGTGTAGGAGGGGAAATAGCCGAAGGCGGCGCCCGGCCAGTGGACGTCCTGCATCGGACCATCAGCCGGATTGTCTGATGTCGACAGGCCGAGATAATCGCGCATCTTGGAATCCCAGGCTTCGGGCAGGTCGGCTGCTTCCAGCCGTCCCGAGACAAGCTCCTGCTCCAGCTCGTAGCGCAGGATGACGTGCAGCGGATAGGTGACCTCGTCGGCATCGACGCGGATCAGGCCGCGCTCGACCCGGTGCACGTGCGGCAGGATGTCGTCGATCGTCCAGCTCTCACCAAGGTGTCTTTCGACCACCGGCAGCGCCCAGCGCCAGAATTCTGGATTGCGGCCGATCTGCTTTTCGACGAACAGGCTCTGGCTTTCATGCACCGCCATGCCGCGTGCTCTGCCGAGCGGCCAGTGCGCCCACGCCTTCGGCAGGTTCTGCTCGTACAGCGCATGGCCGGTCTCGTGCAGCACGCCCATCAGCGCCGACAGGAAATCCGAGGTCTTGTAGCGGGTGGTGATGCGCACGTCGCTCGGCACGCCGCCGCAGAAGGGATGGTGCGAAACCGACAGCGAGCCGTGGGTGAGGTCGAAGCCGACTGCCGCCATCATGGCGAGGCCAAGCTCGCGCTGCTTGTCCAAGGGGTAGCTGCCGGAAAGCGGCTTCAGCGGATGTTTCGCCAGCCGCTCTTCCTGCACGGCCAGTGCCTCCGGCACGAAGCCTTTCAGGAAGGTCTTCAACTCGGCAAATACAGGCGTGATGTCGGCGGTGCGATTGCCCGGGTCATATTGCTCCATCAGTGCGTCGTAAGGCTCGAGCCCGAGCACCTCGGCGCGTAGTGCCGCCTCCTCGCGGACCAGCGCCACGACGCCTTCCAGCGCCGGCAGGAAGCCGGCCCAGTCGTTCTTGGCGCGCAGGTCGCGCCAGAGCTGCTCGGAGCGCATGCGCGCGGTCGTCTGGCGCTCGACGAACTCGACCGGCAGGCATGTCAGGTTGGTGTATTGCCGGCGGAATTCCCTGACCGCGGCCTGCTGCTCTTCGTTCAGCGCTTCCTGCTCGGCCGCCGCGATCCAGTCGGCAATCTCCGGTGCAGTCGCCCGGGCATGGTGCATGCCGGCAAGCGCCGACATTGCCTCCGCGCGCTTCTCGCCGCCGCCGACCGCCATATGGGTCGCCTCGTCGGCGCCGAGGATGGCGAGGGCATGTTCCAGCGCTTCGA
This sequence comes from Mesorhizobium sp. ISC25, assembly GCF_042295465.1. NCBI lineage: Bacteria > Pseudomonadati > Pseudomonadota > Alphaproteobacteria > Hyphomicrobiales > Phyllobacteriaceae > Mesorhizobium > Mesorhizobium sp. ISC25. The sequence continues at coordinate 5,265,401 of NZ_CP135441.1, forward strand.
GCTTGTGGCCGAGGTCGTCGAGTTTTTGAAAGGACATTGTGGGTTCCGCTGATTTGACGGCGGGAAAAGATACCAATGCAAAACTGTTGGCAACCCCGAAAGCCGTCCGCGAACGATGCATTGCCGCCAGCGCTGGCGCTGATTGCGCTGGCGTTGGGCTAGCGCATGATCCCTGAACCGAGCTGGAAAAGGATCATGCGCAAAATCAATAGCCACAGCGCCGGGCACGGCGGCCGATTTCAGCCGCCCGGATAAGTTGGGCCATAGCCGTTCGGATAGTATCCGCCATCGGCGCCGTTGCCGATGAGGAAGGCACTGCCGGTATCGGCGCGCAGCTTTTGGCTGACTTCGTCGAGCTGCGCCAGCAACTGCTGATATTGCGTGCTCGGCATCGTTCCATCACGCGCGGCCCTCTGGGCGGCCCGATCGAGTTGAGCGACCTGCGTGCGCAGGTCACGTGCCTCACCCGGCTCGAGCTTGTTCGCCCGGATGGCGCCCTGGATACCCGTCTCCACGCTCTGGATCTGATTGATCAAGGCCGTCTCACGCGGGCCGGCGTAAGCGCCAGCAAACGGAACGGCGAGGAGAAGTGTGGCGAGCGTAGCAGTCCTGAGATTCCTGGGAGCGAAGAAGCGCATGGTTGCGTCTCCTTTACTGGGGAAGGCGGTGGTTGGGGTGGTCCTGCCTTCCGGCCGCGGGCCGTCAGGTTTCGTCGCGTCGCGATGAACGGTTCCACCGCCGGCAGTTCTCGGCCCATGACCGAGGCTAAAAGGCGATGGCGGCAAAGGGTAATTAAAAAAAGGTAATTTTTTCAGCTCTTGCCGCTGCCGCACCAGTGCCCTACCCGCCGCCGACTTGGGCCGGGTCGACCTGGCGCATGATACAAGCCAAAGGCTTGCGGATCACCGCTCGGTCAGCTTCAGCTCGATGCGGCGGTTCTTGTTGCGCGCCTCTTCGGTATCGGCGGGGTCGAGTGGCTGGAATTCGCCGAAGCCGGCCGCGACCAGCCGGTTGGCCGGCACGCCGTTCTCGATCAGGAACTTGACCACCGATGTCGAGCGCGCCGTCGACAATTCCCAATTGTCGCGGTAGCGGCCGGTGCCGGAGAGCGGCTTGTTGTCGGTGTGGCCGTCGACGCGCAGCACCCAGTTGATCTCCGGCGGGATTTCCTTTTGCAATTCGATGATGGCATCGGCGAGCTTCTTCATCTCGATCTTGCCGGCATCGTTGATCACTTCGGAGCCGGTCGGGAAAAGCACTTCCGACTGGAAGACGAAGCGGTCGCCGACGATGCGGATGTTCTCGCGGTCGGCGAGAATTTCGCGCAAGCGGCCGAAGAAATCGGAGCGGTAGCGGTTCAGCTCCTGCACGCGTTGCGCCAGTGCGACGTTGAGGCGGCGGCCGAGATCGGCGATCTTGGTGTTGGATTCGCGGTCGCGCGTTTCGGACACGTCGAGCGCTTGTTCGAGCGCTGCGATCTGCTTGCGCAGCGCCGAAATCTGCTGGTTGAGGATCTCGACCTGGCTCAGCGCCTGCTGGCTGATCTGGCGCTGGCTGTCGAGTTCGCCGGAAAGGGCCGTTGCGCGCTGGTTGGCGGCGTCGCCGGCACCGGCGCCTTGCGCCAGCAATTGCTCGAGCCGGCTCTTTTCCGCCTCCGAGGCGGACAGCGATGCCTGCAAATTGGCAAGGGTGTCTTCCTTGTCCTGCGTCGTCGAGCGCTCCAGCGCCAGAAGCTGGGTCAACTCGTTGATCTGCGAGTTGAGGCGGTTGAGCACCGTGTCCTTGCCGGAGATCTCGCGGCCGAGCAGGAACTGCGCCAGCACGAAAACCGTGAGCAGGAACATGATCGCCAACAGCAGCGTCGACAGCGCATCGACGAAGCCCGGCCAGTAATCGATGCGGCGGTCGGAGCGCCGGCCTCGTGCCAACGCCACGTCAATGGACTCCAGTCTTCTTCAAGGCGTCGGCGATCTTCTCCAGGGTGTTGCGCATCGCCTTCTGCTCGTCGGACTGGGCCTCGACCCAGTCGCGCATGATCTGCTGTTCCGAGCGCATGTTCTTGACGAGGCCGGAAATGCCGTCGGCGAGATTGGCCATGGCGGTGGCGACGCGCGGATTGGAGCCGCCGCCGTTCTCCTGCAGGGTGCGCAGCTTTTCCGACAATAGCCGGATTTCCTCGGAGGGTTCGGTCTTGGCTACGTCGGCAACGACGATGTCGGAGGACAGGTCGGTGACCGAGGACAGCCAGTTTTCGAGTTCGGTATAGAAGCGCGTCTGGGCGCGGCCGGCCTGCAGGTCGAGGAAGCCGAGCACCAGCGAGCCGGAGAGGCCGAACAGCGAGGACGAGAAGGCGGTGCCCATGCCGGCCAACGGAGCGGAAAGCCCCTGCTTCAGGGATTCGAGCACGGCCGCGGCATCGCCGGTGCCGGGATCGAGCGACTCGATGGTTTCGCGGATCGAGCCGATCGTGTTGAGCAGGCCCCAGAAGGTGCCGAGCAGGCCGAGGAACACCAGCAGTCCGACAAGGTAGCGCGACGTGTCGCGGCTTTCGTCGAGGCGGGTGGCGATCGAATCCAGCATGGTGCGCATCGAACTGGTCGAGAAGGCAATCGTCGAGGAGCGGCCGATCATCGCCTTCATCGGCGCCAGCAACACCGGTTCGGTGGTTTCGGAACCGGCGCGGAACGAGTTGACCCAGCGCACCTCGCGGAACAACCGGCCGACCTGGACGAAGGCCAGCAGGATGCCGACCGCCAGCACGCCGATGATCAGGCCGTTGAGGCCGGGATTGGTGACGAAGGCGGTCGAGATCTGGCGGGTCAGGATGGCGGCGATAAAGGCCACGATGAACAGAAAGATCACCATGGTCAGCAGAAACACCTGCGGGCTCGACAATTTGTGCGGATCGTACATCAGAACGTCGGAGCGCCTGCCCATGCCGAAGGATCTGAGAAGAGTCATCCGTGCCCCGTTTCCGATGCCGTCGCCGCCGATCAATTTGTGTTTGCGACTCTAAACGGAATTGTGACGAAATTGAATGGCGCTTGGCAATATTGCCACTGTCCGCGACCGGAGGTCAAAGCCGGTTGATGACCAGGCAGTCGACCATGGCGGCCAGATGCAGGCCGGCGCCGGTGACGACAAAGCCATGCCACAGCGCATTGTGGAAGCGCAGGCCCTTCCAGGCGAAGAAGATCACGCCGCAGGAATAGACGATGCCGCCGGCAACGATGAGCGCGATCGATGTCGCCGGCAGCGTCCGCACGAGCGGCTCCACCAGAACGATGCCGCTCCAGCCGATAGCTAGATAGAAGACGATCGCCAGCCGGTCGAAACGGCCGGGGAGAAAGACCTTGATGGCGATGCCGACCGCCGCGGCGATCCAGACCAGGACGATCATCGAAACGGCCAGCGGCGAGCCGCCGAGCTGGGCCAGGAAAGGCGTGTAGGTCGCCGCGATCAGCAGGTAGATCGCTGCATGGTCGAAGCGCCGCAATATCCATTTTGCCGGCGACGAGACCGGCCAGAGATTATAGGCCAGCGAAATCGACAGCACGGTGAGCAGCGAGACTACATAGAAGGCGGCGGCGACATATTCGCCGGGGCCGGTTCGATAGGCGGCCAGTGCCAGCAACGTCGAGCCGGCAGCGATCGCCAGCACGATGCCCACGGCGTGGACGATACCGTCAGCGATGATCTCGGCGCGCGAGTAATGCCAGCGCCCCATGAAGGGGATGTCGAGCTGGGAGAATTCGCTCTGGGGTTGGGGCCGGCTGTTCGTCATCGATGATCCTGCGTCGCCTTATCTGGGCGGCCGCGGGACAGTATTTCAAGCTTTGGTTGCGGTTTTGCGACTGCGGCGCTTCAGCGCGGCGTGCCTCTATCAGCTGGCTGAGAGTGGCCTTTTTATAGTCTTCAACAGCGCGCGCTGGATGAGTTCGTTGCCGGCAACCAGTGAACCGGCGTTCAGCACATCCTGTCCCCCGGCGAAGTCGGAGACGAAACCGCCCGCCTCGCGGATCAGCAAAATGCCGGCGGCGACATCCCAGGCCGACAGGCCGGTTTCCCAGAACGCGTCCATGCGGCCGGCGGCGACGTAGGCGAGATCGAGCGAGGCGGAGCCGAGACGGCGGACGCCAGAGACCTCGGCCATGACATTGCGCAACTCGATGAGGAAATTGCCGTGCTGGCCACGCCCGAGATGCGGCATGCCGCAGCCGATCACCGCATCGACCAGCTTGGTGCGGCCGGCGACGCGCAGCCGGCGGTCGTTCATGAAAGCGCCGCCGCCGCGCTCGGCGGTATAGAGCTCATCCATCGCCGGATTGTAGACGACGCCGGCGACGATCTGGCCCTGGCGCTCAAGCGCGATCGAAACGGCAAAGAGTGGAATGCCGTGCAGGAAATTGGTGGTGCCGTCGAGCGGGTCGACAATCCAGCGGTGCTGGCCGTCGTCGCCCTCGATCACGCCGCGTTCCTCCATCAGGAAGGCGTAGCCGGGCCGCGCCTTGGACAGTTCGGCAAAGACGATGTCTTCGGCCTTGCGGTCGGCCTGGCTGACATAGTCGCCCGGCCCCTTCATCGAGACCTGCAGGTTCTGCACTTCGCCGAAGTCACGCGACAGCGAGCGGCCGGCCTTCATTGCGGCCTGGACCATGACATTGAGGATCGCGGAACGCGCCATAGCTGTTCTTCCTGTCGCTGCGCCTATTTGCCCTGACGCATGATCTTATCCAAAAAGTCTGCAACTCTTCGGGATCACGCCTTAGTCGGCGCGGCGCACGTAAGTGATTTCGTTGGTATCGACGATGATGCGCTCGCCCGAGCCGATGAACGGCGGCACCAGCACGCGGATGCCGTTTTCGAGTATCGCCGGCTTGTAGGACGAGGCTGCCGTCTGGCCCCTTACCACCGGGTCGGCCTCGGTGATGGTCAGCGTGACCTGGTCCGGCAGCGAAATGCCGATCGGCCTTTCGTCATAGAGCTGGACCGTCACCATCATGCCGTCCTGCAGGAAGGCGGCGCGATCGCCGACGAACTCCTTTTGCAGTTCGAGCTGCTCGTAGCTTTCGGTGTCCATGAACACCAGCGCGTCGCCCTGCTCGTAGAGGAAGGAAAAATCCTTCAGATCGAGCCGGATCTGTTCGACCGTCTCGGCCGAACGGAAGCGCTCGTTGAGCTTGGTGCCGTTGATCAGGTTCTTGAGTTCGACCTGGTTGTAGGCGCCGCCCTTGCCGGGCTTGACGGTGTTGGTCCTGACCGCCACCCAAAGGCCGCCATCATGCTCGATGACGTTGCCGGGACGGATTTCGTTGCCATTGATCTTGGCCATGATGAGGTGATCCGGAAATGAGATGATCGCCGCAAAGGGCAATTTGGCGCCTCCAAGACCACAAATCGCCAGCAGAGGCAAGGAGCGCCTTCCGATGAAGCGGCAACGAAGCTGGCCCGGCAGCGCGGCGTGGCAGCCTCAGTCCGTCCTGACAGTCGCGGTGACGGCCTCGGTCACTGCGTCGGCCGCCTCCGTCAAAAGATGCAGGTGCGGCGAACGCAGGACGACAATTCGCAGCGACAGCTCGAGGCCGGGAGCGTCGACCAGGGCAATACCCTGCGGCAGCTTTTCCCGCAGCAGCCGCGTGGGCAGCAGGCCAAGGCCTTGGCCTCGACGAACCCAGTCGATCTGCAGCGCGCTGTCCTGAATCTCGGCGCCGACCATCAACCTGTGGCCGCCCTCGGCAAGGGCAGCCGCCAGCCGCCGGCGCGCGTCGCAAGGCTCAGGGCTGAGGACCCAGGGCATGGTCTTGACGTCGGCCTGCCGGCCGGTGTTTTCGGCAGCGATGATGCCGAGGGGCTCGGTTCCGACAACGCCGTCGCCAGTTTTGGAATTGCTGCCGTCCAGGATGAAGGCGAGGTCGAGCTGTCCGCGCTTGTGCTGGTCGGCCAGCTCGAGGCTCCAGCCGCTCTTCAGACGAAGCGAGACCTTCGGAAACCGCGCCACGGCATCAGCAATGGCGGCGGCCACGGCTTTATCGCAAAGTCCATGCGCGAGGCCGAGCCGCAGCAGGCCCTCCGGCTCGTCGCCCTTGGCGAATGATCTCAGCGCGTCGACGGCGGCGAGAATGTCCTTGCCGCGTGCCAGCACCTCTACGCCGGCCGGGGTCAGTCGCGACGGCTTTAGCCGGCGGTCGAGCAATTCCGTGCCGAGCATCTCCTCCAGCCGCTGGATCTGGCGGGTGACGGCCGGCTGCGTCAATGGCAGGCGTCGAGCCACCTTCTGAATCGAACCCTCCTCGGCAAAGAGGGCCAGTGTTTTCAGTTCTTCAAGCACGACACACCCGAACATGTCATAGAAGCATAATTATCCTGAACATTATGAATTTGAAATCCGATGGATGGCAAGCGATTTTCCTCCGACAGGACCCAGCCGGAAAGGAACGACGATGAAAGCGATCGAATTGCAGAGCCCGGGCGGCCTCGAGAACCTCAGAATGGTCGAGCGGCCGATGCCTGAGCCAGGGCGCCACGAGATGATTGTGAAGGTCAAAGCGACGGCGCTTAACTACCGCGATGCCGAGATCGTCCGCGGCAGCTATCACACGAAGTTTGCATTGCCGCTGGTGCCGCTGTCGGACGGCGTCGGCGAAGTCATTGCCATCGGCGGCGAGGTCAGCCGGTTCAAGATCGGCGACCGGGTCTGCGGCACGTTCTGGCAGCGCTGGGTCGGCGGCAGTTTCGCGATGGCCGAGCCCTCCTATCAACGCGGCGGCCCGATCGACGGGCTGCTCAGCGAATTTGCCCGGCTCGACGAACAGGCGGCGGTGCTGGCGCCGGCCAATCTGAGCGACCTCGAGGCGGCGACCCTGCCCTGCGCCGGCGTGACGGCATGGCACGCGCTGTTTACTGAGGGCAGCGTCAAACCCGGCGACTCCGTGCTTTGCCTCGGCACCGGCGGCGTTTCGCTATTTGCGGTGCAGTTCGCCGCCGCTGCCGGGGCGCGCGTCATCGTGACGTCGAGCAGCGACGAGAAGCTTGCGCGGGCAAAGCAACTTGGCGCGCAGGATGGAGTGAACTATCGCAGCGTCCCCGATTGGGCATCGGCCGTGCTGGGATTGACCGAGGGCCGCGGCGCCGACCATATCATCGAGGTTGGCGGACCGCAGAGTTTTGCACAATCGCTGAGGGCAGCGGCGCGGGGCGCCCAGATCAACGTCATCGGCTATCTCGGCGGCAGTGACGGCGCCATCAACCCGCTCGACATCTTCCGCCGGCAGGTCCGGGCGCGAGGCATACCGGTGGGCTCACGAGAATCTTTCGAGGCGATGAACCGGGCCATTGTCGTCAACCGGTTGAGACCGGTGATCGACCGGGTCGTGCCGTGGAGCCAGGCCGCCGAAGCCTTTCGATACCTTGAACACGGCTCGCCCTTCGGCAAGGTCGTCCTCGATCACATGCAATAAGCCCGCGCTTGCGAGTCCGGGTGCAATGAATCGCGAGATCGCGATCAGGGCAGGCGGTTGGCCCGTTGCAGCGCCTGCTGCGTCTGCTCGTCGGTCAGGCCCTGCAGGAAATCGTCCATCTCTTGGTCGATGAGCCCGGCGCGGCGGGCGACAACATACCAGGCGCCGGCGAGGATCAGATCCGGATCGGTGCCGATGCCGTTCATGTAGAGCTTGGCGAGACGGTTCTGGGCGGCGACATTGCCGCCTTCTGCGGCCTGTTTCATCCAGTTGAAGCCGGATTTCAGGTCGCGGACGCCGCCGCGCCCCTCGATCATCCAGGTGGCGAGATCGATCTGTGCCGTGTCGTAGTTCTGCCGCGCGGCCTGTGCCAGCAGGCCGCGGGCGCGGACATCGTCGCGCGGCTTGCCGCCGGCGCCATTGGCGTAGACCTGTGCCATCGCATATTGTGCGTCGGCAAGCCCGGTCGCGGCAGCGCGCTCGTAATAGGATACGGCTTTGGCAATACCGGCATCGCCGGGCTCCTGTTCGACCATCAGCTGCGCAAAATTGAACTGCGCCAGGCGGTTGCCGGCCTCGGCTGCGGCCTGCATCAGCGCATAGGCTTCCTTCTCGTCCTTTTTGACGTAGCGGCCGTCGAGCAGCATCAGCGCATACTGGAATTGCGATTCCGGGACGCCCTGCTCGGCGGCAAGCGCATACCACTTCGCCGCCCCTGCCGCGTCGACCGGCACGCCGAGGCCGCGCGACAAGATCTCGGCCACCAGCGTCTGTGCCGCCGGATCGCCGTTTTGAGCGCGGGAAAGCGCAAGGTTGTAGGCCGTCTTGTAGAGCCCGCGCTGAAAGGCGCCGTAGGCAGCGTCGGACGGCTTTGCGCCGAAGCGGTCGGGGTTGATGGTGTCGGCCGACGGCAACGGGGTGGTGGTGGCGGGCTGCGGCAATTGTGCGGCAATCGGCTTGTCGGCAGGTTCGCTGGAATCCGGCCTGGGCTGCGGCAGCGGAACGGGTTCCGCCGCTATCGCCTGCGTCACGGCCGTTGCAAGAAAGGCGCTGAAGAGGATTGTCCGCGAGCGCACGTCAGTCCTCGAAGCGCGGCGCGGTTTCGTCGAGCAGCGCGTTGGCGGCGGCGACCGCCATCTTCGGATCGACGCCGTCGGCGAAGACGGCGCTGGACAGCGCCACGAATTCGGCGCCGGTTGCGGCGACCGCTTCCACCGAGGCAAGATCGGATCCGGCCATGACGATGCAAGGGATCTGGATGACGTCCGCCCACCATTGCCCGAGCGACAGGTTGCGGGGGTGCGGCTCAGGCTTGTTGTCGTAGCCGAAGCGGCCGAAGAAAATGTAATCAGGCCTGACCTCGCCGAGTTCCAGCGCATCGTCGCGGGTCTTGGCGCCGCCGGTGCCGACCATCATCCTGGCCTGGAAGTGTTCGATCGTTTCGGCGAGCTCGTCCTTGCCGACCTCGACATGGATGCCGTCGGCCTGGACGCGGCCGGCGATGCGGGTGTCGCCGGCAATGATGACGGCAATGCCGGCCGCTTGCGCCACCGGCACGATCTGCACGGCAAAGGCTTGGAAGGCGGCCTCGTCCATACCGTTTTCCGGCAGGATGAGCGAGGCGACGTCACCGCCGTCGAAGGCCGCGGCGATGCGCTCGGCCGGCACGTTCGGCGGCGCGATCAGCACGATACGGCAGCGGTTGGGCGGCGTTGCGTCATTCATTGAATTCGATCCCGGTTATCGCCTATGCCGGGCGAAGATGGTTGCATTGCGGCATAGAGCAAAGTGCGGGGATTGAACAGGCGGCAGGGGGATCACGATTGCCGTCAACGATTCTATGGGGCTCGGCGCATGACGGCCGTTGGCCGAAATTCTCCTCGCCTGGCCGCTTGCGGGCTCTACGCAGGCACCTTCGATTTCCACAGCGACCAGCCGAGATTCATGCCGGCGGCGCCGACCAGGATCGCGGCGGCGCCAACGATCTGCGCCGGCTGCAGTCGATGGCCGAAGGCGACCACGTCGACGAGGATGGCGACGACGGGGTAGATGAAGGACAGCGATCCCTGCAGATACGTCGGCAGCTTCTGGATGGCGCCGTACATGAGGATGTACATCAGGCCGGTATGGACGATGCCGAGCGTCGCCAGCATGACCCAGCTCCGCGCATCGACGGGAAGGTGGGTGAGATTGGCGAAGGGTGCCAGCATGACGACGCCGACGCAGACCTGGATCAGGGCGATCAGGTGCGGCGGCGTGCCTTTGAGTTTCTTGGTGACGATAGCCGCAACGGCCCAGAAGAAAGCCGCGGCCAGCGCCATCGCAACGCCGGTAAAGTAGTCGGTACCATGATCGCCTGCATCGGGCGCGGCCTGCACGATCAGCAGCATGCCGGCGAAGGCAATGCCGAGCCAGGTCAGCTTGGTCATCGTCAGCCGTTCAGAGAAGAAGAGCGCGCCAAACCCGACCAGCATGAAGGGCTGCGTGTTGTAGACAGCCGTGGCGATCGAGATCGAGGCACGCGAAAACGCGCTGAACAGCAGCAGCCAGTTGATAACGATGGCAGCACCGCCGAGAGCCGCGATCGCGACGATGCGAAGCGACAGCCTGCCGCGCAGCAGTCCCAGCGCCGCGCAGATGATCAGCAGCGTTACCGCACCGAAGGCGCAGCGCCAGAACACCACGTCCATGATAGGTTGGCCAGAAAGGACGACGAACCAGCCGATCGTGCCGAGGATCGCCATCGCCGCCGTCATTTCGATCGTGCCGCGTACCGTGTTGTCCATGGATGCTCCTGAAATCCGTTGAGATTTCATAATCCCATGGCGGATCGGGCCTTTCCATGACTTGTAACTGGTGATATGCAGAACGAACCTAATTTAATTAGGTAAACATCGGCTTTTTCTTGGAATTGTAAAATGCTGGACGAGCTCGACAGAAAGCTCCTCGATATCCTGGTCAAGGATTCACGGACTTCGCTGAAGGAACTGGCGCTGCAGGTCGGGTTGTCGTCGCCAAGCGTTTCGGAGCGGCTTCGGCGGCTTGAGGATCGCGGCATCATTCGCGCGTTCACCATCGACATCGATCCGCAGGCGCTCGGATATGCCTTGCAGGCGATCGTTCGCATCCGGCCATTGCCGGGCAAGCTGCACATCGTCCAGAAGCTGATCGAGGAAATACCGGAATTCGGCGAATGCGACAAGGTGACGGGCGATGACTGCTTCGTTGCCCGGCTGTTCGTCCGCTCGATCGGCGAGCTCGACGGGATTCTCGACCGCATCGCCGACAAGGCCGAAACCAGCACCGCCATCATCAAGGCGCAGCCGATCCGGAGACGCCCGCCGCCGCTCGACATGCCAAACATGTGACGGGTTTCGGTGGCTTGGCCCACATATTTGCGGTCGCGGTCTGGCCATTTCTGGTCTATTCCAGAGTTCAACTTCCCTCCAGCGTCCCTTCCCCATGTCAGGCCTGCTCGTCGATCCCTGGTTCTATGCCGCGGCCATTCCGGCCGTCATCCTCGTCGGCCTGTCGAAAGGCGGCTTCAGCGGCGCCGTCGGCTTTGTCGGCGTGCCATTGATGGCGCTGACCATGCCGCCGGTTCAGGCTGCCGCAATTCTTCTGCCAATTCTGTGCCTGATGGACATTGTCTCGGTGTGGACATGGTGGGGCATCTTCGACCGCAAGATGCTGGCCGACATGATGCCCGGCGCCGTGATCGGCATCGCCCTTGGCTGGCTGACGGCGGCCTTGGTCACCGAAGAGATGGTGCGGCTGATCGTCGGCGCGGTTGCCCTGATCTTCGTGCTGCGCTGGCTCTATTTGCAACTCCGCCACGGTGCCGGCCACGCGGCGGAGCCCAACCGCGTCGCGGCCGGCTTCTGGGGTACTGTTGCCGGGTTCACCAGCTTCGTCGCCCATGTCGGCGGCCCGCCTTTTCAGGTCTACGCCTTGCCGATCAGGCTCGATCCGAAGGTGCTGTCGGGCACCGCGGCGATCTTTTTCGCCGTTACCAATGCGCTGAAGCTCATCCCTTATTTCGCGCTCGGCCAGTTCGACACCACCAATTTGACCGCGTCGGCGGTGCTGATGCCACTGGCGCCGCTGTCGACAATCGCCGGCGCCTGGCTGGTGCGGCGGATGCGGCCGGAACTGTTCTATCCCTTTACCTATGCGACCGTGGCGGTCGTCGCGGTCAAGCTTCTGTGGGACGGCATAGCCGGCCTTCTGTAAGACGGCGGCCCCTGTCGGCCGCCGCCGGATTCCTTAAACCTCAGGCGGCACTCGGCACCAGCGGCCGCGTCCTGCCAAGCGCGAGCGCGGCGCCGGTTGCCAGCACGAACGCCATGCAGCCAAGAATGGTGATGTCGTGCAGCGTCGGCTTCAGCACCATGTCTGCGATGATCACCAGCATCACCGAATAGTCGAAGCGCGCGGCATTGAGGACGCGCTGGCCCTGGGCAAGCACTGCCGGCGTCACGCCATCCTTGGCGATCATGCCCGCCATGCGGTCGGCCGTCGGCTTGAAGACGAACATGCCGATGCAGAAGGTCGTCGCATAACCGGCAAGGCCGATCAGCACCCACAGATCGGAAAAGCCGACCCAGAAGCCGCACATGATGAGGCCGAAGAGCAATGTCAGCATCGACATCGGCGCGAAGAACCGGTTACCGAGCTCGCCGGTGGCGCGCATCGCCTGCAGCATGCCTTCGACGTTTCCAGCGCGGTCGGCGCGTACCGCGAGCAGCATCAGCGTGAAGCCGCCGCCGACCCAGAGGATCGCCGAGACGATGTGCAGAAATTTAACGGCCGAGTACCAGTCCATTGTTCGCTCCTTGAGAGATTTTGATGATTGCCGGAGCGCAAGGTTTTGCTCCGCCTCGTTGCGAGGAACGGGCGTTTAGCGCGGCGCCTGTTTCGGAACGATGTCGCGCGCAGGGCCGTTTTGTTTCGGTATCTCGGTCACGATCTGGGGGGAACCATTGCGCAAGCGCGTCGCTCCCACTTTCCAGCCAGTGGTGTGAACGGCGCCCTGGCCGGTCAGCTGTGCTGTTACGGCACAGATGCTGGGCGCTTGATCGAAAAATATGCCCCGCGTTAAGGCTTCGTTAAGCTTTACAGGCGTTTACTATGTCCATCCAGTGATCTGGATTCTTACCGAGTGGTTGGAGCCACTTTGTTTGACGCCTCCCTGTTAAACTCCTGAGAGCCGCCTTATCCGCGGCTCTTTTTTTGTGCGCCGGCATGGGCGTCCTCCCGGCTAAATGCGGCCGTTAACCGTTTGTTAAACATGTGCTTGCCTTCGCTGGCAGCGAAGCGCATTTTCAAGCTTCAGTCGTTTAGGCTGCCGGATATGGCGGCCAAGAGCCGAATCGGCCGGCTGTCAGGCAAGTGCAGGGGCGTAGCGATGAACGAGCCTTCGAAGGCGAGCGCGAAAACCATCAAGCTGGCGGAGCGCCGGGTTTTCTCCCAATCCTTCAAGCCGCTCTATCAGGAAGGCATGGGCCTGGTCGAGCAGGCGGCCGAATATCTCGACGGCAAGGGCCGCGCCGAGGCCAAGAAGCTGTCGAGGCTGGCGGCGACGCTTTATGCGGCCGAATCGATGCGGCTGACCACCAGGCTGATGCAAGTCGCCTCGTGGCTGCTTTTGCAGCGGGCGGCGAATTCCGGCGAGATGACCCGCGATCAGGTGGCTTCCGAAAAATCCAAGGTGCGTCTCGACACCGCCTCCGCGCATGAGGAGGCGCCCGGCTGGGCCGATCTGCCGACGGATTTCGTCGACCTCGTCAACCGCTCGCTGCGGCTGCAGGCGCTGGTGCGCCGCATGGACGAGGAGATCTATGGCGGCCTCGCCGAGGTGCCGCCGTCGAGCCGTCGCGTCAATCCGGTGTCAGACCAGATCACGCTGCTGAACACGGCTTTCGCCCGCGGCTGACAGGCCGCTCGATAATTTTACTCTGACGCGGTTTTCTGCGCTACCTGCAGCGCCGCGCGTCCTTTGGACGCGCAAAGGACGCTGCAGCACTTTGATTACGCATGATCTTTTCCGAAAATCGAACCCGATTTTCGGAATCATGCGTGCTCACGGACCAAACGTCCGCTCCGCTTCGGTTCTCGAAAACCACGCCATCTGTTCTCGTCAGAGCGAACTCTCAAGCAGCCTGTGGGACGTAGCCAGACCTCGTTGCTGGTTTGTTCACATTTCGCTGGCATCGCTCCCCTAGCCAAGGGTAAACTTGGCGGATGGGGGAAGCGATTCGTATCATCGGCATCGATCCGGGGCTTAGGCGCACCGGCTGGGGTATCGTCGAAAGCCTCGGCAATTCGCTGCGCTTCGTCGCCTCCGGCACGGTACGGTCCGATGACAAGGCCGCGCTGGCGGTGCGTCTTTGCCAATTGCATGACGGGCTCGCCGAGATCCTGCATGCCGCGATGCCGCACGAGGCGGCGGTCGAGCAAACGTTCGTCAACAAGGATGCCGCGGCGACGCTCAAACTCGGCCAGGCACGCGGCATCGCCATGCTGGTGCCGGCGCGCGCCGGTCTCGTCGTTGCCGAATATGCGCCAAACGCCGTCAAAAAGGCGGTGATCGGCGTCGGCCATGGCGACAAGAAGCAGATCCACATGATGGTCAAGGTGCTGATGCCGAAGGCGACTTTCGACAGCGACGACGCCGCCGACGCGCTGGCCATCGCCATCTGTCACGCGCATCACCGGCAGAGCATCGCCTACAGGATGGCGGCGCTGGCATGAGGGATCGCAAATGATCGGCAAGCTAAAAGGCACGCTGGACGAGGTCGACGAGGATTTCTGCATCGTCGATGTGCATGGCGTCGGCTACGTCGCCTATTGCTCGGCGCGCACGCTTGCCGCGTTGCCGCCGCCCGGCGAGGCGGTGGTGCTGTTCATCGAGACCTATGTGCGCGAGGACATGCTGCGGCTCTATGGGTTCCAGTCGGTGCTGGAGCGCGAATGGTTCCGGCTGTTGATGAACAATGTGCAGGGCGTCGGCGCCAAGGTGGCGCTGGCCATCCTGTCGACGCTGGCGGCGGCCGATCTCGCCAATGCGATTGCGCTGCGCGACATCGCCATGGTCAGCCGTGCGCCCGGCGTCGGCAAGAAGGTCGCCGAGCGCATCGTCACCGAATTGAAGAACAAGGCGCCGGCCTATGCGGGCACTGCCTCCGGCACCATCGGCCTGAAGCAGGAGCTCGGCGAAGGCGTTGCCTCGGCGCCGATCACCGACGCCGTCTCGGCGCTGGTCAATCTCGGCTATTCGCGCGACACCGCCGCAAATGCGGTGGCGGCAGCGCTGAAGACGGCAGGCGAGGAGGCGGACGCTTCGAAGCTGATCCGCTTCGGCCTGAAGGAGCTGGCACGGTGAGACGTTGCTTGTCCGGTCCCTTGCCATATGCAAGGAAGGCGGCATGAGCCTTTCGCCACGCCTCATTGCTCCCGACAGACGCGGCGAGGATGCCGAGCAGACGTTGCGGCCGCAGACACTTGGCGACTTCGTCGGCCAGGCGGCGGTGCGGGCCAATCTCAAAGTCTTCATCGAGGCCGCCAAGGGGCGCAGCGAAGCGCTCGACCATGTGCTGTTCGTCGGCCCGCCCGGCCTCGGAAAGACGACGCTGGCGCAGATCATGGCGCGCGAGCTCGGCGTCAATTTCCGCTCGACCTCGGGTCCGGTCATCGCCAAGGCCGGCGATCTGGCGGCGTTGCTCACCAACCTCGAAGACCGCGACGTGCTGTTCATCGACGAGATCCACCGGCTCAACCCGGCGGTCGAGGAAATCCTCTATCCGGCGATGGAGGATTTCCAGCTCGACCTGATCATCGGCGAGGGGCCGGCGGCGCGCTCGGTCAAGATCGACCTTGCCCGCTTCACGCTAGTCGCCGCCACCACCCGGCTCGGCCTGTTGACCAACCCGCTGCGCGACCGCTTCGGCATTCCGGTGCGGCTCAATTTCTATTCGGTCGAGGAACTCGAGCAGATCGTGCGGCGCGGCGCCCGCATCCTTGCCATGCCGCTCGGCGACGACGGTGCTTTGGAGATCGCCCGGCGGGCGCGTGGCACGCCGCGCATCGCCGGCCGGCTGTTGCGCCGGGTGCGCGACTTCGCCAGCGTTGCCGGCGACGGCCATGTCGACCGCAAGATCGCCGACGAGGCGCTGACGCGGCTGGAGGTCGACGGGCTCGGCCTCGACGCGCTCGACCGCCGGTATTTGTCGATGATCGCCCGGAATTTCGGCGGCGGGCCGGTCGGCATCGAAACCATCGCGGCCGGGCTTTCCGAGCCACGCGACGCCATCGAGGACATCATCGAGCCCTTTCTGATCCAGCAAGGCTTCATCATGCGTACCCCGCGCGGCCGCGTGCTGGCGGCCAATGCCTGGCGGCATCTCGGCCTCGACGCGCCGAAGGACCTGGCGCAGCAGCAGATCAGCCTGTTCCAGGAAGAGCCCTAGCTTGCGGCTTCGTTGCCGATAGTCCCGGAAACAGCAACACTGCCAGCGAGAACAGCTCCGCCCTCCAGGTCTTGATCATCGCCTGTCTATGCGCAAAACAGGTGGTGCCAAAACAGATGCTCGTCGGGACCAAAAGGACAGCGCAATGGACGATCATGGTGAATCGGCATTGTCCGCCGGACTTTCCGGCGCGCTGACGGAATTCGGCCATCGATTGATGGCGCGGGTCTATTATGCCGATACCGATTTTTCCGGCGTCGTCTACCACGCGCGCTATCTCGAGTTCTTCGAGCGCGGCCGTTCCGATTATCTGCGGCTCACCGGCGTCCACCACACCGAGCTTGCCGACGGCAAGCATGGCGAGAAAATAGTCTGGGTGGTGCGGCGCATGGAGATCGACTTCCGCGGTTCGGCCCGCATGGACGACATCCTGACCATCGATACGCGCACCGACGAGATTTCCGGCGCCCGCATCGTCATGGCGCAACAGTTGAAGCGCGGCAGCGAAGTGCTGGTCGAGGCGCGGGTCGAAGCGGCGATCGTCGGCGAGAACGGCCGGCCGCGGCGCTTTCCCAAGGATTGGGTGGCAGCCTTCATGCCCAGAACGCGCAAATAAGGGCAGAGGCGGCAACTCGGAGCTCCCGGTCGGGGCCAGGATCGCCGGGCGGCTCGTCGGGGCGCGGCAATGCGCCGCGCTGTACGTCCTAACCCATCCTTAACCATAACGGTCCATGAAGGGATTGGTTAAGATTGGGAGAATCCAAGCGCCTTCCTTTCACCAATATTTGCCCCGAAAAGGCCGCCAACGGTGCATTTGGGGTTATTCCGCAAGCCTAACGCGAACGGACCACAAGGGATGCCCATGGGCCAGCCGCCAGCCACGCCCGGAAAATCTTTAAGGACGTAACATGGAAAACATCGCTCTCGCCGAACCGGGCGCGCATTTATCGATTTGGGCCTTGTTCATGCAGGCCGGTTGGGTGGTCAAGCTGGTCATGATCGGGTTGCTCTGCGCCTCGATCTGGACCTGGGCGATCATCGTCGACAAGCTCGTCGCCTATGCCCGCATGCGGCTGGCGCTCAACCGCTTCGAACAGGTGTTCTGGTCGGGACAGTCGCTGGAAGAACTTTACCGCACGCTCGCCGACCGCAAGACGACCGGCATGAGCGCGATCTTCGTCGCCGCCATGCGCGAATGGAAGAAAAGCTTCGAGAAGGGCGCGAAATCGCCGCTCGGCCTGCAGACCCGCATCGACAAGGCGATGGATCTGGCGTTGACCCGCGAGATGGAAAAGCTTGAAGGGCGGCTGGGCTTCCTCGCCACCACCGGTTCGGCGGCACCCTTCATCGGCCTGTTCGGCACGGTCATCGGCATCATGACCTCGTTCCAGGCGATCGCCGCCTCGAAGAACACCAGCCTTTCGGTGGTCGCGCCCGGCATCGCCGAAGCGCTGCTGGCGACGGCCATCGGCCTGCTCGCCGCCATCCCGGCCGTTATCGCCTATAACAAGCTGTCGTCGGACGCGAGCAAGATCGCGGTGCGCATGGAAGGCTTCGCGGATGAGTTCTCCGCCATACTCTCGCGCCAAATCGATGAAAAAGTCGCGCAGAAGGCCTGAGGAACGATCATGGGAATGTCCGTAAGCGCAGGTGGTGGAGGACGCGGCGGGCGCGGCCACAGGCGGCGCGGCCGCCATCACGCCTTGATATCGGAGATCAACGTCACGCCGATGGTCGACGTGATGCTGGTGCTTTTGATCATCTTCATGGTCGCGGCGCCGTTGCTGACGGTCGGCGTGCCGATCGACCTGCCGGATACCCAGGCCAAAGCGATGAACGCCGATACGCAGCCTATAACCGTGTCCATCAACCCGGCCGGTCAGATCTACCTCCAGGAAACCGAGATCCCGATCGAGGAGCTGGTGGCAAAGCTGCAGGCGATCTCGAAGACCGGCTATGACGAGCGCATTTTCATCAGGGGTGACAAGGCGACGGATTACGGCACGGCCATGAAGGTGATGGCCCGCATCTCGGCTGCCGGCTACAAGAATATCGGCCTGGTTTCACTGCAGGAACAGGATCAATAGACGCAAGATGAGGACCGGCCTCACCACATCGGTGATCCTGCATACGGTGGCGATTGCCTTCGGGCTGTTCACGTTGTCCTCGCCGCCCGCGATGCCTGCGTCCGATGCGGAATCGGTGTCGGTCGAGATTGTGCCGATGGAAGCGACGGCGCAGGTCCTGCAAGGCGACAAGAAGGCTGTGATGCACGACAAGCCGGCGCCGGTGCCGACGCAGCGTCCCGACATCGTTCCCGATGCCCAGAAAGTCGGCGAGAACAGCGTCGACACCGACAAGCCCCCGACACCTGAGCCCAAGCCCCAGCCAGTCGACACGACGGCGGCTCCGCCACCCGCGCCGACGCCGGTCGAAAAGCCCAAGCCCGAGGACGTGCCGAAGCCGAAGGAAGAGCCGAAGCCTATTCCCGCTACGGAGGTAGCGCCGGTGCCGCAGCCGAAGGAAGAGGTCAAGCCCGAACCTGTCAAGCAGACCGAGCCCAAGCCGACGCCGGCCAAGGAGCCGACGCCCACGCCGCCGCAGGACAAGACTGCCGCGATCGATCCACAGCCCGAGGTCAAGCCGGATGCCGTCGCCGAGGCGATTGCCAAGCAACCGCCAACCGAGGAGGCGCAGCTTCCCGACTCGGCGCCGGCGCCTGAGGCTCGGCCGAAGCCGCAGCCGGTCCAGGCCGAAAGCGCCAAGGCGCCGGAGCGCAAGGACGCCGACAAGCCGGTCAAGGAAGCCTCGTCCAGGCCGAAATCGGACGACAAGCAATTCAACGCTGACGAGATTTCGGCTCTGCTCGACAAGCGGAAGCCGGCCGGTGGCGGCGCCAAGCGCTCGACTCAACAGGCATCGCTCGGCGGCGAGAAGGATCAGGGCCAGAAGCTTTCGAAATCGGAGCAGGGGGCATTGGAGGCCCAGCTTGGTGGTTGCTGGACGCTTCCGGCAGGGCTCGAGGGTTCGGAGAATTTCGTCGTCGTGGTCCGGTTTAATCTCGACGCCTCCGGCAAGTTGGATGGCCGGCCGAGTATTGAAAAGTCGAGCGGAAACCGCCCGTTTGACGAAAGTGCAGTGCGCGCGGTTCAGAAATGCGATGTGGCCGGCTTGCAAGTTCCCGCGGGCAAGCAAGACATCTGGTCCGACGTTCGGGTCACTTTCGACCCCAGGGAGATGCTCGGCCTTTAGGCCCTGCGCCCACAGAGTCAGCGAAGAGAAGCGAGAAGACATGAAATCCATCCTCAAGCCGCTCCTGATGATCGTAGCGATGGCGCTGGGCATGACTGCCGCCGCCACCTTGCCGGCGCGGGCGCTCGTTGAGCTCAACGTCAACAAGGGCAATGTCGAGCCGTTGCCGATCGCCATCACGGACTTCCAGGGCGGCGATGCGCTCGGCGCCGAGATTTCCGGCATCGTCAGCGCCGACCTGAAACGCTCCGGCTTGTTCGCGCCGATCGACAAAAGCGCTTTCATCGAAAAGATCTCGAACCCGGATGCCACGCCGCGCTTCGAAGACTGGAAGGTGATCAATGCGCAAGCGCTGGTCACCGGCAGTGTCGGCAAGGAGGCTGACGGCCGTGTCCGCGCCCAGTACCGGCTGTGGGACACGTTTGCCGGCCAGCAGATGTCGGGGGAACAGTTCTTCGCCAACGACGCCAATACGAGGCGCGTCGCCCATATCATCGCCGACGCCATCTATGAGCGGCTGACCGGCGAGAAGGGCTATTTCGACACGCGCGTCGTCTTCATCGACGAGTCCGGCGCCAAGAATGCGCGCAAGAAACGGCTTGCCATCATGGACCAGGACGGCGCCAACGTTCGCTATCTGTCGAACGGCAAATCGATCGTGCTGACGCCGCGCTTCTCGCCGAACCGGCAGGAAATCACCTACATGTCCTATGAAAGCGGTCAGCCGCGGGTGTACCTTTTGCAGATCGAGACGGGGCAGCGCGAACTGGTCGGCAATTTCCCCGGCATGACGTTTGCGCCGCGCTTTTCGCCGGACGGCCAGAAGGTGATCATGAGTCTTCTGCGCGACGACGGCAATTCCAACATCTTCGCCATGGATCTGAGGAGCCGCTCGACGACCAGGCTCACTAATTCGGCCGCCATCGATACCTCACCGTCCTACTCGCCTGACGGCAGCAAGGTGGTGTTCACCTCGGATCGCGGCGGCCGCGCCCAGATCTATGTGATGGGTGCCGACGGCTCGGGCCAGACCCGCATCTCGTTCGGCGACGGCGTCTATTCGACGCCGGTGTGGTCGCCGCGGGGCGACCTCATCGCCTTCACCAAGCAGACCGGCGGCGAATTCCAGATCGGCGTCATGCGCACCGACGGTTCGGGTGAGCGCATCCTGTCCACCGGCTTTCAGCAGGAAGGGCCGACCTGGGCGCCCAACGGCCGGGTGCTGATGTTCTTCCGCGATTCCAATGGTGGACCAAAACTTGTTTCGGTCGATCTCACCGGCCGCAACGAACAATCTATCCCGACGGCGAACTTCGCCTCGGATCCGGCCTGGTCGCCGTTGCTGGAATAGTTCCGGGCAAGGATGTTCAATTCGAGCATCCTTTGCTCCCAGTTGCACGTCGGCAACGGTGGCCGAAAAGCGCCGTTTCCGGCCTTGTTTTCACCCGATGGTCGCGTTTTGGCCGCATTTCCGCCTACGGTCCGCGCTCATTGTGTAGCCTTGGATGACCCTCGGGGCGCCCCCTGCAACGAAGGCTGCGGACGGCAGCCGAAACCAAATTTTAACCGTGTTTCTTGAGCGTCGGTTAACCCAAACGTGGTTACTGGACGATCAATGAAATCACTCGAATTGCGAAGGAGAGGCGGCATGGGCCGTATCGCAGCACTTACCACAAACCCGGTCATGATCGCGCTGGTCGCGATGCTCGCGATTACCGGTTGCGCCTCGAAGAAGACGCCGAACAGCGCCGCCGATCTCGGCCTCAACGGCGCCGGTGCGGCAACGCCCGGGTCAGCCCAGGACTTCACCGTCAACATCGGCGACCGCATCTTCTTCGACACCGATTCATCCTCGATCCGCGCCGATGCGCAGACGACGCTGTCGCGCCAGGCGCAGTGGCTGAACCAGTACAAGCAGTACGCCATCGTCATCGAAGGCCATGCCGACGAGCGCGGCACGCGCGAATACAATCTGGCGCTCGGCGCCCGCCGTGCTGCCGCCACCCGCGACTTCCTGGTCGCCAAGGGCGTTTCGGCGCAGCGCCTGAAGACCATTTCCTACGGCAAGGAGCGTCCGGTCGCGGTTTGCGACGACATCTCCTGCTGGTCGCAGAACCGCCGTGCCGTTACCACGCTGGGCGGCGCCGGTTCTTGATCGGCATAAATGCAACACTTGGTGCGAAAGGCGGCCAAAGGGCCGCCTTTTTCATATCTGCTCGCTCCAAACAAAATTTGGCCGAAGTCTCACGTCCTGTTAAGAGCCGAGAGCGTCTGGCTAGTCCCAGTTGGCTGGTCTACTTCGAGTGAGAGGCGCGCAACAATGGTTTCACGGCGAGAGGCACATGCATTTCAGATCGGTCTTGAGCGGCACGCTTGCGCTGCTGCTCGTATCAAGTATCGCGGCAGTTGCTGACGGGGCAAACGGCACCGGGCAGTCATCGGAAAGCGGTTTTTCCTTCCATCTGCCGACGATCAAACTGCCCGGCATTTTCGGCGAAAAGAAAAAGCCGGATCAGGTTCAATTCGCGCAACAGGATGGCACCGGCACTCCGGCGCTGGAGGAACAGCTCCGGCAGATGAACGGCAAGATCGAGGAACTCAATTTCCAGGTCCTGCAGATGCAGGAGCAGATCCGCAAGCAGCAGGAAGACAACGAATTCCGCTTCCAGCAGCTGGAAGGCGGTCAAGGCGCGCAGCAGCCGGCCGAGCAGAAGAAGTCCGAGGCCGCGCCCAACAGCGAAACCCCCGACAGCGACAGTAATATGGCGGAGGCGCCGGCAACGCCGGCTCCGGCCGATGCGGGCAAGGCAGCAGACGGCGGCAAAAGCGTCGAGGACGTCATCGTCGAATCGCCCAACGGTGATCCCGGCAAGCTGATCCCCGGCGCGCCGCCCAAGACATTCGGCACCATCACCGTCGACAAAAACGGCAATGTCGTCGAAGCCGATGGCAATGCGCAGGCGAACGCTCCGGAGCAGAATACGGCCCCAGCCAACGGCGCCAGTGCAGCCGGCAACAAGGCTGGTAAATCCGACGATACGGTGGTCGCGGCACTCCCCTCGACCAACGACCCGGAGGAGCTTTACCGCAACTCCTACCAGTTTATCCTGTCGGGCGACTACAGCACCGCCGAACAGGGTTTCCGCGACCATATCGCTCGTTTTCCCCGGGACGCCAAAGCGGCGGACGCGCACTACTGGCTCGGTGAATCGCTGCTCGGCCAGCAGAAATACCGCGATGCGGCCGAGATTTTCCTTGCTGCCAGCAAGGACTATCCCAAGGCGAAGAAAGCGCCCGACATGCTGCTGAAACTCGGCGTTTCACTGGTCGGGCTGAAGCAGCGCGACGTGGCCTGTGCCACCTTCAGCGAGATCGGCAAGCGCTACCCCGATATTTCCGGCGCGCTCAAGGAGCGGGTCAAGCAGGAAAGGGCACTCGCGGCGTGCTAGTTTTTCCGCTGCGTGTCGTTGCCCCAAAAACGGGCCTGCTTTTAGGCGACACGCATGACGCTCGACACCGAGCCTGACCTTTCGGATTTTTCGCGGATCGACTTTTCCAACGGCGCTGTTGCGGCCGTGTCCGGCGGCAGCGACTCGACCGCCCTTCTCCTCCTCCTCAAAGCCCATCTCGACCGTAACGCGCCGGCAACCAAATTGCTGGCGGTAACGATCGATCACCAATTGCGGCCGCAAGCGGCAGCGGAAGCCCAAGCCGTGGCCAGGCTGTGCGCGGCGCGCGGCATTGCCCATCGCGTCCTCGCCTGGTCGGGGCACAAACCATCGACCGGCCTGCCCGCCGCCGCGCGCGAGGCGCGCTACCGGCTGCTCGCCGAGGCCGCCGATGCGGCAGGCATCGGCCTGATCCTGACCGGCCACACCGCCGACGACCAGGCCGAGACCGTGCTGATGCGGCAAGCGCGTGGCGCGTGGGCACGTGACGAGCGGGCAAGTGATGGAGGGCCAAGTGATGAAGGGCAAAACGACGACGGGCCGCGCGACGAAGGGCGGGGCCTTGCCGGCATGGCGCCGGCAACCCTCTACGAGTGGCGGCACTGGATCGTGCGGCCGCTGCTCGGCGTAAGGCGTGCTGAGCTGCGCGAATTCCTGCGGCGTGAAGAGGTTGCCTGGATCGAAGATCCGACCAATGCCGACACCGGTTTCGAGCGGCCGCGCGTCCGCGCAGCACTTGCCGAGGGCGATGGTGCGCCTCGCGTGGCTGAAGCGATAGCGCTGGCCAGAAAGGCGGCGGCCGAGCGTGAGCAGTTAGGACATCGCGCGGCCATGCTGATCCGCAGCTTGGCCTCCAGGCCGGCCGCCGGCCTCGTCCGCCTCGATCGGGATTTTGCGACGGCCGGCGACAGCCGGGCGGCCATCTATGCGCTGCGCATCCTGCTGGCGGCGACCGGCGGCACCGCCTTCCTTGCCGACCAGGCCCGCAGCGAAGCCCTTTTCGGCCGGCTCCGCACCGGGCCGCTTTGTGCCACATTGTCGCGGACCGTGATCGATTCCCGGCGTACCGGTATCTTTCTGCATCGCGAATTGCGCGATCTGCCGCCCGCTGTCGAGGCTTCCGACAATGCCCTCTGGGACGGCCGCAGACGGATCACATTGGGCGACAGTCCAGGTGCATTGTTGATCGCGCCGCTGTTGGTAGCACCGCTCGGGACGGCTCTTGCCGCAAAGCGCGCAATTGCCGGGCGTGGCACGCCGGCAAGCCTTGCGCGTGCCGCCTTGGCCGCCGAGCCGGCGCTGTGGCGGGATGGCGAATGCCTTGGTTTGCTCGGGGAAGGTCCGGGTTTGCTCGAGGAAGGCCCGATGCCGGCGGCTGTCGCCGCATATCCGGTAGTCGCGCCGTTCGCCCGTTTCCTGCCGTCTTTCGATCTCGTGCCGGCCGATGCCGTCGCCGCCTTGCTCGGCGCGGCGCCGGTTCCAGCCTCGCCATTCGGCGGCCACAGTGCCGGCCTACCACGGGCGAAAGCTTAACCGAGACCTGCTGTTATGCTTGGCAAGGGGGAACGCTCTCCCTATGTTAGGGCCAAGTTTCCTCTCACGACGCGTGTCCGCCCAGCGGCGCCAACGGGACAATTGATGAATCCGAATTATCGCAACCTCGCGCTCTGGGCGATCATAGCGGTCCTGCTCATCGCTCTCTTCAATCTTTTCCAGACGCCGCAGACGCGTGGAGCCTCGAGCGATGTCCCCTATTCGCAGTTCCTGCAGGAGGTTGCGGCGGGACGGATCAAGTCGGTGACCATTGCCGGCGCCCGTATCTCCGGCAACTACACGGACAGTTCCAACGGCTTCCAGACCTATTCGCCTGGGGACCCGTCGCTGGTTTCGCGGCTGCAAGACAAGAACGTCACCATCAATGCGCGTCCTGAATCCGACGGCTCCAATTCGCTGTTCGGCACCCTGATCTCCTGGCTGCCGATGATCCTCATCCTCGGCGTCTGGATATTCTTCATGCGCCAGATGCAGTCCGGTTCCGGCCGCGCCATGGGCTTCGGCAAGTCGAAGGCCAAGCTTTTGACCGAAGCGCACGGCCGCGTCACCTTCCAGGACGTCGCCGGCGTCGACGAAGCCAAGGAAGATCTGGAAGAAATCGTCGAGTTCCTGCGCGACCCGCAGAAATTCCAACGGCTCGGCGGCAAGATCCCGCGCGGCGTGCTGCTCGTTGGTCCTCCCGGAACCGGCAAGACGCTGCTCGCCCGCTCGGTCGCCGGTGAAGCCAACGTGCCGTTCTTCACCATTTCGGGCTCGGACTTTGTCGAGATGTTCGTCGGCGTCGGCGCAAGCCGCGTTCGCGACATGTTCGACCAGGCCAAGAAGAACGCGCCTTGCATCATCTTCATCGACGAAATCGACGCGGTCGGCCGCCATCGCGGTGCCGGCCTCGGCGGCGGCAATGACGAGCGCGAGCAGACGCTGAACCAGCTGCTGGTCGAGATGGATGGCTTCGAATCCAACGAAAGCATCATCCTGATCGCCGCTACCAACCGGCCCGACGTGCTCGATCCGGCGCTGCTGAGGCCGGGCCGCTTCGACCGCCAGGTGGTGGTGCCGAACCCAGACATCGTCGGCCGCGAGAAGATCCTGAAAGTGCATGTACGCAACGTGCCGCTGGCGCCCAATGTCGACCTCAAGGTGATCGCGCGCGGCACGCCGGGCTTTTCTGGCGCCGACCTGATGAACCTGGTCAACGAATCCGCCCTGATGGCAGCGCGGCGCAACAAGCGCCTCGTCACCATGGCCGAATTCGAGGACGCCAAGGACAAGATCATGATGGGCGCCGAGCGCCGCTCGTCGGCGATGACGCAGGCCGAGAAGGAGCTGACCGCCTATCACGAGGCCGGTCACGCCATCCTGGCGCTCAACGTGCCGTCGGCCGATCCGCTGCACAAGGCGACCATCATCCCGCGCGGCCGGGCACTCGGCATGGTCATGCAGCTGCCGGAAGGCGACCGCTATTCGATGAGCTACAAATACATGATCTCGCGCCTCGCCATCATGATGGGCGGCCGTGTCGCCGAGGAGTTCAAATTCGGCAAGGAGAACATCACCTCCGGCGCCTCCTCCGATATCGAGCAGGCAACCAAGCTGGCGCGCGCCATGGTGACGCGCTGGGGCTTCTCCGACAAGCTCGGCCATGTCGCCTATGGCGATAACCAGGAGGAGGTGTTCCTCGGCCATTCGGTGGCGCGCACGCAGAACATCTCGGAAGAGACGGCGCAGATCATCGACGCTGAAGTGCGCCGGCTGATCGACGAGGCCTATTCGACGGCAAGGTCCGTCCTGACCAAGAAAAAGAAGGAATGGATCGCGCTGGCGCAGGGCCTGCTCGAATACGAGACGCTGTCCGGCGAGGAGATCAAGCAGCTGATCGCCGGCAATAAGCCCGCGCGCGACCTTGGCGACGACACACCGCCGAGCCGCGGCTCGGCCGTGCCGAAGTCCGGCCGCCGCAAGAAGGGCCCCGAGCCCGAAGGCGGCATGGAACCCCAGCCGTCAAGCTAGGCTCCGGCCCAGGAGAGATCGACTTCGAAACGCTGCGGCTCTAACCGCGGCGTTTTCTTTTTGGGGAATGCGACACGACAATCGCATTTGGATTCTTGCGAAGATGGATCCTCACCCTAACCCTCCCCACAGGGGGGAGGGAACGCTGCCGCGCGCCTTTCCTTCCTCTTTGGCGCCGAAAGGCAGGCAATCTGCCCGAGGTTAGCGCCAACGGAAGTCTCCCTCCCCCTTGTGGGGAGGGGTTAGGGGTGGGGGTCCATCGTAGAGCGAAAGCCTCGGCTTTCCACCTGCGATGGCCGGCCCCTCGTGGGGGAGATGCCAAGTGGTCGCAAAGAGGGCAGGACAGAGAGGGGCGCGAAGGAACGGGGCCTTCTATCGTCCTCGTTGACGATTTCGGGAAGATCGACAAAGCGCGCTGGAGAATGAAGTTCGTATTTTTGCCGACGGCGCCACATTTTGTTCTTGCTTTGTGCCGGCAGCTATGCTATTAATTTGGGTGTGGTGCCAATTGGCGCTGACGACCCGCCCGCCGAGGCGGGTTTTTTGTTTCAGGCTCCTTCGACCAAACGTGACGCGTGCTGCCGACCATCGATGTCGGCGGGACAGCGCCCCTCTCTGTCCTGCCGGACATCTCCCCCACGAGGGGGAGATTGCTAGAGCGGCGGCCGACTGCGCGCGGATGCCGCCTCTTCTTAACGCGCGGCAGCATGCAACAAAAAGCCCGCGAACCTTGCGGCTCGCGGACTCCTATCGTCGGATGATGGCGCCGGTCAGCTCTTCAGCTTGGCGTTGCAGAGGCTGTAGAAGCCGCCGCCCTTCTGGATCCACCTGAGGCCGCCCAGCGTGTTGGCGTCCTTGTTGGCGTAATAGAGGTCGAGGCAGGTGTGCATGCGGCCCTTGGCCGGGGTCTCGGCTGCGTATTTCTTGGAGATCGCCGTCGGGAATTTCACGCCCTGGGGGGCGGTGATGGTCGGCGGTTGCGGATCGCCGGTGTACTTGGCATCGGGAGCCGGCAGGGTGTCGTCGTCGGCTGCGCCGGCGCCGCATTGGCTCCTGCGGAAGTCGTTCCACTTCATGCCGTTCAGGGTGTTGCCGGCCTTGGCAGCCTGATATTTGGCGCTGCAATCCGCCATGCTGAGGCCTTTGCCGGTATCGGTCGCGGCGGCTGTCGTCGCCTTGGCAGGTGCCGCGGCAGGTTGTGCGGCTGCAGTTGCACCGGCGGCGCATTCACTCTTGCGGAAATCGTTCCATTTCATGCCGTTGAGCGTGCCGGCAGCCTTGGCGGCCTGGTATTTGGTGCTGCATTCCTTGGCCGTCAGCCCAGGCGCAGCGTCGTCGGCGGCGGCTGCCGCAGCCTTGGTCGTGGCGGCAGGTTGTGCGGCTGCAGTGGCGCCGGCGGCGCATTCGGTCTTGCGGAAATCGTTCCACTTCATGCCGTTCAGCGTGCCGGCGGCTTTTGCCGCCTGATATTTGGTGCTGCACTCCTTCGCCGTCAGGCCCGGCGCCGCATCGTCGGCGGCGGCTGCCTTGGTGGTGTCGGCGGCCTTGGCCGTGGCTTTGGCTGGGGCGGTATCGGTCGTAGTTGCGGTGGCATCGGTGCCGCATTGGGCCTTGCGGAACTGGTTCCAGTTCTGCCCGCCAAGCGTTCCCGCATCCTTGGCCGCGTTATACTTGGTGCTGCACTCGGCCATGGTCAGCGCGTTGGCAGGCGCCGCCAGGAATAAGGTCGCGACGGCAAGACCCGTCAAAGTGGCAAGTCGGTGGATGAGCATGCGTTTCTCCCTATGGCGGTTCATGATATGTCCCAGTGCAGCAATAGCGCTCAACGGCTGGTTGCGCCAGATGCTAAGTAGCGTAGAGACAATTTAGAGGTGCATTCTTTTCTTTAAGGTGATGAATTCGTTGCCGGGACTGTCTCCCAGCCAAGTTCGTCCGGGTGCATTGCACGGAGAGCGCGCATATGGCTGGTTCCCAGCGAGGACACTGCGTCGCATGACGGCCAGTCAAATCGGCGGGTGCGACGGACCTGAGCCTACCTCTGTCTGGAGCAGCACGATGCGGATTCGGGTTCAAGGCCACACTGCCACTAACCAAAGGATCCAGATGAGGTTTGAGGTTGACGTTTCTGATGCTGCTGCCGCAACAAGGGCTCGAAACTTGAAAATCAACACACTAGCGTGACGCAAAACACACAAGACAACAATTTTCTAAGGATTGGTCGTCGATAATCATACAATGTGATGACAGAGCTCGGCCGATTTTATGGCATGAGATGCTCGGAAAGAACCATCGGGAAGCTGGCGAACATGGCAGGACATTATTTCGGTACGGACGGCATTCGTGGGCGCGCCAACAAGTTTCCAATGACGGCGGAGGTCGCCATGCGGGTCGGCATGGCCGCCGGCCTCTCGTTCCAGCGCGGCAGCCACCGCCACCGCGTCGTGCTCGGCAAGGATACCAGGCTTTCCGGCTACATGATCGAGAACGCGATGGTATCCGGCCTGTGCGCCGCCGGCATGGATGTCTTCCTGCTCGGCCCGATCCCGACGCCCGCTGTTGCCATGCTGGTGCGCTCGCTCCGCGCCGATATCGGCGTGATGATCTCTGCCTCGCACAACCCCTATTACGACAATGGCATCAAGCTGTTCGGCCCCGATGGCTACAAGCTGTCCGATGAGATCGAGGAGCGTATCGAGGGGATGCTCGACAAGGATATCGAACTGGCGCTCGCCGATTCCGATGGGCTCGGCCGCGCCAAACGCGTCGACGGCGTGCATGACCGCTATATCGAATTCGCCAAGCGCACGCTGCCGCGCTCGATGTCGCTGTCGGGCCTGCGCATCGTCGTCGATTGCGCCAATGGTGCTGCCTACAAGGTGGCGCCTGACGCGTTGTGGGAACTCGGCGCCGAGGTCGTTGCCATCAATGTCGAGCCCAACGGCTTCAACATCAACAAGGAATGCGGCTCGACTCATCCGGCCGGCCTGCAAAAGAAGGTGCACGAGGTGCGCGCCGATATCGGCATTGCGCTCGACGGCGATGCCGACCGCGTCGTCATCGTCGACGAGAACGGCGCGATCGTCGATGGCGACCAGATCATGGCGCTGATCGCCGAGTCGTGGCACCAGAGCGGACGGCTGGCCGGCGGCGGCGTCGTCTCGACGGTGATGTCCAATCTCGGCCTCGAACGCTTCCTCGGCGACATGAACCTGCAGTTGCATCGCACCAAGGTCGGCGACCGCTATGTCGTCGAGCACATGCGTGCCCATGGGCTCAATGTCGGCGGCGAACAGTCGGGCCACATCGTGCTGTCCGATTTCTCGACGACCGGCGACGGCCTCGTCTCGGCGCTCCAGGTGCTCGCCTGCATCAAGCGGCAGAACCGGCCGGTCAGCGAACTGTCGAAGAAATTCGAGCCGGTGCCGCAGCTTTTGAAGAATGTGCATATTGCCGGCGGCAAGCCGCTGGAGGAGGCGCCGGTCAAGGCAGCGATCGAAGATGCGCGCAATCGCCTCGGCAAGGCCGGGCGCCTGGTCATCCGGCCATCCGGCACGGAGCCGCTCATCCGCGTCATGGCGGAGGGCGATGACCCGCAGCTTGTCGCGTCTGTCGTCAACAACATCGTCGAGGTCATTTCGGAAACGCGCAGCGCCGCCTGATCTTCCTCCAACGTCAGTTCAAAAGCCCGCCTTGCCGGCGGGCTTTTTGTTGGATCCCTGTCAGTCCTGCTACAGCAACGGTCGCCAGATTCCTCGAATTTTAAAGATTCGTGGTTAACCGATACGGTTAAACGCGTTTTAACCTTTCCGATTCATTATCCACAACTGAGGTCAATCACATTTCGGGCGCGTTCGCCGTTCGAGGGTTCTCAGGGGTGATAAGCATGTTCAACACAGCAAGAATGGCTCTCCTGGCCGCGCTGTTTGCCGGCGCCGGACCGGCATTCGCCGCCGATTTCGTCGAGCCGCCCGTGGTCGAGGAGGCACCGCCACCGGTCGTCTACGAGCCGCCGGCCGAGTATGGCGGCTGGTATATCCGCGGCGACATCGACTATCACTGGTCGAAGTTTCGCGGCGCCGACTACATCACCTACGGACCGCCTCCCGGGACAGGTACTTTTGACAGCGGCAAGCTGAAGAGTGCCTTCTCGGCCGGTGCCGGCGTCGGCTATCAAATCGACCAGCACTTCCGCACCGACTTGACCGCGGACTGGATGAGCAAATCCACTTTCCGCGGCTCGACCAGCGGCATCTGTCTCGATGGAGATCCCTGTACTTCGGTCGACACCTCGTCCTATACGGCGCTGCTGCTGCTCGCCAACGCCTATGTCGATATCGGCACATGGCACGGTATCACGCCCTATGTCGGTGCCGGCATCGGCGGTGCCTGGGTTAAGTGGGATACGCTCCACAACAGTGATGAAGACGGTGAATTCTTCCACCACGGCGGCAAGGGCTGGCGTTTTGCCTATGCTGCCATGGTTGGTGCATCCTACTGTTTGACCGATCGCGTCAAGCTCGACGTCGGCTACCGCTACAGCCATATAAACGGTGGGAAGATGTTCGATTTCGGCAGCGGCGTCGGCCCCGGCTATGACGACGGCATCAATGTTCATGAGGTGCGCGGCGGCCTGCGCTATCAGTTCGGCAGATCGGACTGCGTCGAACCGGAACCCTATGTTCCGGAACCGGAGCCGGTCTACACCAAGTAAGCGCTTCGAAATCGAGGAATTTGTCGACCGCCCGGCTGATGCCGGGCGGTTTCGTTTGGCTGCCTGAAGATGCTGCGACGCTCTGTGACACCGTCCAGCTCGAGGAGCGCAAACGGATCAAATCAATTGCTAACGCCTTGTTATCCTTAACCCGCACTTAACCACTATGGTTAACAATGCTCCCTGAAACGGCGCGCGCGATCGCGAATGCGCCAAGTTCGGGAGCCGAGGACCATGACATTCAAATCGCCTGTAGCACTGGCGCTTGCAGCAGTCGTCCTGATGCCGCTGACGCCGGCGCTTGGCGCCGATTACGATCCGCCGGTCTATGTCGACCAGGCGCCGGATTATGTGCCGGTCGAGGTTGGCTCGGGATGGTATCTGCGCGGCGATGTCTCCTATCTGGTGCAGAAGAGCTTCAAGGATGAGGATTTCGCCTTCACGCCCGCGAGCTTCGACGAAAAGGAAGATCCCATCTTCGCCAGCATTGGCTTCGGCTACCATTTCAACGACTATCTGCGCGCCGATCTCAATGTCGGCTATCTGCCCGGCAACAAGATCGACATCGGCTACGACGATACAGGGATTGTGGTGCTACCGGCAACGGCGACGGTGGCATCAGCATCCCTGAAGAACTATGCCTTCTCGGGCATACTCAATGGCTACGTCGATCTTGGCACGTATGTCGGAATCACGCCCTATCTCGGCGCTGGTATCGGTATCCTGCAGAGCAAGCGTCGCCTCTCGGCGAGCTACTTCACCGACAATGCCGACCCCACCGACGATTTCGTCCGGCATGACAACAAGACCCAATACTCCTTCGCCTACACGCTGAATGCCGGCCTTGCCTACCAAGTGTCCAAGAACGTCTCAGTCGATCTGGGCTATCAGTATTTTTCCGCCCCAGACGCCGAATATGTCACTGCCGAGAGCCTGACTTCTTTTCCGATCCGCAAAGGGATCAACAACCATCAAGTCAAAGTCGGACTACGCTACGATCTCTGGTAGGCTCGATCGAAGCCGAGGCGTTAACAATGGCGGGTCGTAGGCCCGCCGTTTGCATTTCGCCGCCGGCAATATCCCGACAGCGACAAAAACTTTCCCCTTGACGCCGAAAGCCTGAACGCATATCGCCGTCCGTGGGCCACCCCTCCCCAACGAGGGGCCACTATCTGGAAGGATAGACCACGATGACGACGCATACGAAGCCCGGATTCCGTCCGGCAAATCCCAATTTTTCCTCAGGTCCCTGTGCAAAACGCCCCGGCTGGTCGGTCGAGGCGCTCAAAAATGCCGCGCTCGGGCGCTCGCACCGTGCCAAGATCGGCAAGACCAAGCTCGAAGAAGCGATCGAGCTGACGCGGGAAATCCTCCAGGTTCCGGCGGATTACCGCATCGGCATCGTGCCGGCCTCGGATACCGGTGCGGTCGAAATGGCGCTGTGGTCGCTGCTCGGCGAACGCGGCGTCGACATGGTCGCCTGGGAGAGCTTCGGCTCCGGCTGGGTCACCGATGTGGTCAAGCAGCTGAGGCTCGCCGATGTGCGCAGGTTAGAGGCCGACTACGGTGCACTGCCTGACCTGACCAAAATCGACTTCGACCGCGACGTGGTCTTCACCTGGAACGGCACGACGTCGGGCGTGCGCGTGCCGAACGGCGATTTCATCCCGGCCGCCCGCAAGGGCCTGACCATCTGCGACGCCACTTCGGCGGCTTTTGCGCAAAAGCTCGATTTTCGGAAACTCGACGTTGTCACCTTCTCCTGGCAGAAGGTCTTGGGCGGTGAGGGCGCGCACGGCATGCTGATCCTCAGCCCGCGCGCCGTCGAGCGCCTGGAAAGCTACAAGCCGGCCTGGCCACTGCCGAAGATCTTCCGCCTCACCTCGGGCGGCAAGCTGATCGAAGGCATCTTCAAGGGCGAGACCATCAACACGCCGTCAATGCTGTGCGTCGAGGACTATCTCGACGCGCTGCGTTGGGCGAAGTCGATCGGCGGCCTCGACGCGCTGGTCACCAGAGCGCATGCCAATGCCGCTGTTCTCGATCGCTTTGTCCGGAAATCTTCCTGGCTCGGCCATCTTGCCGTCGACCCGGCGACGCGTTCGAACACATCGGTCTGCCTTTCCTTCACCGATCCGGATGTCGCTGCACTCGATGCCGACGGACAGGCTGCGTTCGCCAAGGCAATTGTCTCGGCGCTCGACAAGGAAGGCGTCGCCTACGACATCGGCGCCTACCGCGATGCACCGCCCGGCCTGCGCATCTGGTGTGGGGCGACAGTCGAGGCTTCCGATCTCGAAGCGCTGCTGCCCTGGCTCGACTGGGCCTTTGCCGCGCAAAAGGCGTCGCTGAAGGCGGCGGCCTGACTCCCTCCCCCTCGAGGGGAGGGTGGCCCGAAGGGCCGGGTGAGGTCGCCTCCACCCAGCTCAACGATCAACCATCCAGAAAGATTCGGCCGGTCCGGCCGCACCGATCCCACCCCGGCGCTTCGCGCCGACCCTCCCCTAAGGCGGGAGGGGCGCCAATCGCAAAGGAACAAGCCAATGCCCCGCGTTCTCGTCTCAGACAAACTTTCCACCACCGCCGTGCAGATCTTCAGGGATCGCGGCATCGAGGTCGACTATTTGCCGGATCTCGGCAAGGACAAGGAAAAACTGCTCGAAGTGATCGGCCAGTATGATGGGCTGGCCATCCGCTCGGCGACAAAGGTCACGGAGAAGTTGATCAACGCCGCGACCAGGCTGAAGGTCGTGGGCCGCGCCGGCATCGGCGTCGACAATGTCGACATCCCGGCGGCGAGCCGCAAGGGCATCATCGTGATGAACACGCCCTTCGGCAATTCGATCACCACCGCCGAGCATGCGATCGCCATGATCTTCGCGCTGGCCCGCCAGATACCGGAGGCCAACGCCTCGACCCATGCCGGCAAATGGGAAAAGAACCGCTTCATGGGTGTCGAGATCACCGGCAAGACGCTCGGCATCATCGGCTGCGGCAATATCGGCTCGATCGTGGCGGCGCGCGGCGTCGGCCTGAAGATGCATGTCATCGCCTTCGATCCGTTCCTGTCGGACAGCCGCGCCGAGGAGCTCGGCGTCGAAAAGGTCGAGCTCGACGAGCTGTTCGCCCGCGCCGACTTCATCACGCTGCACACACCGCTTACCGACAAGACACGCAACATCATCGACGCCGCGGCGATCGCCAAAATGAAGACCGGTGTGCGCATCATCAATTGCGCGCGTGGCGGGCTGGTCGTCGAGGCCGACCTGATCGCGGCACTGAAAAGCGGCAAGGTGTCAGGCGCCGGCATCGACGTCTTCGAGGTCGAACCGGCGGAGTATAATGAACTGTTCGGCATGGAGAATGTCGTGGCGACGCCGCATCTCGGCGCGTCGACCACCGAGGCGCAGGAGAATGTCGCCCTGCATGTCGCCGAGCAGATGTCCGACTATCTGATAAAGGGCGCCGTTTCCAACGCCATCAACATGCCGTCGATCACCGCCGAAGAGGCGCCGCGGCTGAAACCTTTCGTCAAGCTTGCCGAAGTGCTCGGCGCCTTTGTCGGACAGGTCACCGAGGATCCGATCAAGGAGGTCGAGATACTGTTCGACGGCTCGACCGCGACGATGAACACGCGCGCGCTGATCAGCGCCACCCTTGCCGGGCTGATCCGGCCGCAGGTCTCCGACGTCAACATGGTGTCGGCGCCGATCATGGTGAAGGAGCGCGGCATCATCGTCGCCGAGGTCAAGCGCGACAAATCCGGCGTGTTCGACGGCTATATCAAGCTGACGGTCAAGACCGAGCACAGGACGCGCTCGATCGCCGGCACCTGCTTCTCGGATGGCAAACCGCGCTTCATCCAGATCAAGGGCATCAATCTCGACGCCGAGGTCGGCCAGCACATGCTCTACACGACCAATGCCGACGCGCCCGGCATCATCGGCCTGCTCGGCACGGTGTGCGGCGAGAACGGCGTCAACATCGCCAATTTCCAGCTCGGCCGCAACCGGCCGGGCGGCGATGCCATCGCGCTGCTCTATCTCGATGCGCCATTCCCGGAAAACGTGTTGGCGCAGGTGCGCTCGCACAAGTCGATCGACTCGGCCAAGCGGCTGCATTTCGACGTCGGCGCGGCCTGAAATTCGGTCGCCCCGTGTGCAGCAGCACGCGGGGCGCTTCCGCGGTCGCTGATGGATTCGCAGGGAAACATCGCGGCAAACGACTTCATTCAGCAGCGGATGCCGCCATCATCCGTCCGCTGTATTCGGCGAGGCTGATGCCACCGAGCACCAGCGCGAGAGCCAGCGCCTGATAGAGCTGGAATGTCTCACCGACAATCACCACCGACAGCAGCGTACCGAAGATCGGCACCAGATTGATAAACAGGCCGGCCCGGTTGGCGCCGATCAGCTCGTTGCCTCTGATATAGAAGATCTGCGAGATGACCGAAGCACCGATGGCGGTATAGAACGCGAGAGCCCAGCCGCGGGCGTCGGGGACGATGACCTTGCCGGCGGCAATCTCCCACAGGAAGAAAGGCAGCGATGTGATGAGTGCGGCAACCGACAGCGCCAGCATCAGGCTCTGCCAGCGGATGACCGGCTTCAGCCGCAACCCCACCGAATAGAAGGAGTAGCAAAGCACGGCGACCAGCATGATCGCGTCGCCGAAGTTGAGATCCAGCTTGAGAAGCTGGCGCAGGTCGCCATGGCTCGCCGTCACCGCGACGCCGATGATGGTCAGCACGACGCCAGCGATCTGCACCCGGTTAACCCGCAGGCGAAACAGCACGAAATTGGCGATGATGATCACGATCGGTATCGCCGCCTGCTCGATCGAGACGTTGATCGCCGTCGTGTAGTTGAGCGCCGTGTAGAAGATCGCATTGAAAAAGGCGAAGCCGCAAGCGCCGAGCCCGCCAAGCAGCAACCAGTGCCTACGCACCACTGGCCAGTCCTCACGCAGCGTTCGCCAGCCGATCGGCAGCAGGATCAGAACGGCCAGAATCCAGCGCAGGAAGACCAGCGTCATCGGCGAAATGTGGTCGACCGCCAGCTTGCCCGCCACGGAGTTGCCGCC
The DNA here is from genome assembly GCF_042295465.1 of Mesorhizobium sp. ISC25. Taxonomy (NCBI): domain Bacteria; kingdom Pseudomonadati; phylum Pseudomonadota; class Alphaproteobacteria; order Hyphomicrobiales; family Phyllobacteriaceae; genus Mesorhizobium; species Mesorhizobium sp. ISC25. Next base: position 5,301,384 of record NZ_CP135441.1, read on the forward strand.
CCACAGCAAGGTGGTGAACAGCAGGAATAGGTAGGCGGCTCGATGCATCGTGACATTCCGGCCAGGCAGAGGGAATTGACGGTCGGTGTGGGCCTATTGCGACCGCCAGCCCAAGTAAATGATGTCAAAGGCGAAAATTGTTGTGCCTCGGAGCGTTTTCGGCGGCAAAGAGTGGTCGCGCTCGCCGGGTCTTGACGCTATAGAGCGACGTGCGTGCAATTGGACGCTACAAAGTGCGCGTCGGAAGGCTTTAATCCTCGCGTCGTGCTTTTCCGAAAATCGATTCCGATTTTGGGGGCGGATGCGATACGGGCCTATCGTTTCGAACTGTTTCAAGCTGCTCGTGCGGCGTCTCAAGGGAAAAGAAATATGGCCAATGTGGTGGTCGTCGGCTCGCAATGGGGCGATGAGGGCAAAGGCAAGATCGTAGACTGGCTGTCGGAGCGCGCCGATGTTGTCGTGCGCTTCCAGGGCGGCCACAATGCCGGCCACACGCTGGTCGTCGACGGCAAGGTCTACAAGCTGTCGCTGCTGCCGTCCGGCGTGGTGCGGCAAGGCAAGCTGTCCATCATCGGCAATGGCGTCGTCTTCGATCCGCACGCTTTCGTCGCGGAGGTTGCGAAATTGAAAGCGCAGGGCGTCGAGGTGACGCCGGACCGCCTGAAAATAGCCGAAAACACCGCGCTTATCCTGTCCTTGCACCGGGAGCTGGACGGATTTCGCGAGGACGCCGCTTCCAATTCCGGAACGAAGATCGGCACGACCCGTCGCGGCATCGGTCCCGCCTACGAAGACAAGGTGGGCCGGCGCGCGGTCAGGGTGATGGATTTGGCGGATTTGGAAACGCTGCCCTTGAAGGTCGACAGGCTGCTGACGCACCACAATGCGCTGCGGCGCGGGCTCGGCCATGCCGAGGTCACGCATGAGGCGATCATGAGCGAGCTGATTTCGGTCGCCGACGAGATCCTGCCCTATATGGACCGCGTCTGGAAAATCCTCGACGACAAGCGCCGCGCCGGCGAGCGCATCCTGTTCGAGGGCGCGCAAGGCACGCTGCTCGATATCGACCACGGCACCTACCCATTCGTCACCTCGTCCAATACGGTTGCCGGTCAGGCCGCCGCCGGGTCGGGTGTCGGCCCGGGCGCTATCGGCTATGTGCTCGGCATCACCAAGGCCTATACGACGCGCGTCGGCGAAGGCCCGTTTCCGACCGAGCAGAAGAACGAGATCGGCGAGTTCCTGGGCACGCGCGGCCATGAATTCGGCGTCGTCACCGGCCGTAAGCGCCGCTGCGGCTGGTTCGACGCCGTGCTGGTCCGCCAGGCCGTCGCCGTCAACGGCATCAAGGGCATTGCGCTGACCAAGCTCGATGTGCTCGATGGGCTGGACGAAATCAAGGTCTGTACCGGCTACCGCCTCGACGGCGAGGCGATCGATTACCTGCCGGCCAGCCAAGGCGCGCAGGCGCGCGTCGAACCGGTTTACGAGACGCTGGAAGGGTGGAAAGGCACCACCGCCGGCGCGCGCAGCTGGAACGACCTGCCGGCCCAGGCGGTAAAGTACGTCCGCTACATCGAAGAGCTGATCGGCGCGCCGGTCGCACTCCTTTCCACCAGCCCTGAACGGGACGACACGATACTTGTGACCGATCCGTTTCAAGGCTAGTTTCTCAGCCTTTCCGGGCATTGCGGCTGATTTGCGGGGGCCGGCCCAGAAACAAATGCAGGTCGACTGACGTATGATAGATTTTGTTCCTATTCTGAAAAAGGCGCTCGACAAACTCGGTGAGCCGTCGGCGGAAGTGCGCGCCAGGGTCTATGACAGGGCCCGTTCGTCAATCGCGAAACAACTCGCAGAGAAGGCCACGATGACGCCTTCCGATGTCGACCGGCAGATGCGTGCGCTGGAAGACGCCATCGCCAAAGTCGAGCGGGACTACGCCAAGCCTGCGCCGCCACCCGACCCGCTGGCGGAACTGGAGGACATCTTCTCCTCCATCGACCGCAACAAGAACCAGTCCAGCCATGTCCGGCAGCCGGCAAAGACCGAGCCGCCATGGCAGCCGGCAAGGACTGAGCCGGCAAAGACGGAGCCAGCAAAGACCGGGCCGGCCTGGCAGCCTACGCCCGCTAAGGCGGCACCGAACTGGCAAAAGCCGCAGCCCGTCGCTCTTTCTCAGGAGCGCGCTGGTCCGCCGCCGCCCAATACGGATATTCCGACGGCCGAGGGCCAAGACAGCGCTTTTCAAGGCGATGACTTTTCCAACGACGGCAGCCCCGCGGAGGACAGGTTCCAGCGGCTCCATCCCGCCGAGCGCAGGCGCAGCTATGGCGGCGTGATCGCCGCCGCCATTGCCTTGCTGGTCATTGCCGGTGGCGGCTATGGCATCTGGCTGAACAAGGATGCGTTCGGCAGCATGCTCGGCCTCGACGAGACCAAAGCCGTCGCCACCGAACCGCTGGTAAAACCAGCCCCGGCCAAGCCGGTGGCCGATGCGGCCGTACCGGCCGCCGCGCCTCCGACGGAGGCCGGCGAAGGCGCGAAGTTCACGCAGCGCCTGACGCCCGAGGGCCACGAAGTCGATCCTGGCCCCGCGGCCGGGCAGGCGGGCATCGGCGAAGGCGAATCCGTCGCCGCACTGACCACGCCACCATCGGCCGCACAAGCGCCGACCACCTCGGCACCCGCCGGGCCGGCACCAGCCGCACCTGCCGATGCGCAAGCCACGGCCAATGCTCCAGCGGTCGATGGGTCCGCTGCACCAACTCCCGCAACGCCGCCCGCCAACGGGGCGGCAGCGTCGGCCGATGCCGCAGCAGCACCTGCAGCGGCCGCCCCGCCGCCCGCGCCGGCAGCGGCACCGACGGTAGTTCCACCGCAAGCCGCATTGGCCGTCGGCCAGAAGGCGATCTTCTACGAGGAGCGCACCAGTACCGCTCAAGGCTCGGCCGAGCCCGGCAACATCGTCTGGTCGCTGGTGCAGGAATCGCCCGGCGGCGACCTTCCACCCGAGCCGGCGATCCGCGCCGAGGCGACTATTCCTGGCAAGGATATCCAGTTGCGCATGACGATCCGTCGCAACACCGACCAGACGCTGCCGGCCAGCCACATTATCGAGATGATCTTCCTGACGCCTGACGGCTTCGAGGGCGGCGGCGTCGACAACATCCTGCGTGTCGCCATGAAGGGCTCCGAGCAGGATGCCGGCAGCCCGCTGATCGGCATCCCGGCCAAGATCGCCGACGGTTTCTTCCTGGTTGCGCTCAACGATACCAAGGCGGATGAAGACGCCAATCTGACCTTGCTCAGAGGCCAGGACTGGATCGACGTGCCGGTCGTCTACAAGACCGGGCGGCGGGCGCTGCTCACCATGGAAAAGGGCATTCCCGGCGAGAAGGTGTTCGATGAGGCGCTGAAGGCCTGGCAGACAAAGACAGCGGGCTGAGGCCGGCTCACCAGCCCAACGCTTCTCTGGCTCAGAAGCCTTGGAACAGCATGTCGAGTGCGCTCACGATGTCTTCGTGATGCTTTGACAGGTTCATCCGGCTTTCGCCTAGTTCGTCCGTCGGAACCGTTGCGATCAGATGGGTGGCCATAACCATTTTTCGCCCGCTGATCTCAAGGAGAGGGTGGAGTTTGCGCATCGGCGGCGGCGTTGTTGCCATCGGGAGAAGCGGAACGACGACCCTCGTCTTGAAGTGATCAAGCATGTCGGACTGGACGTCGAGTAGATAGCTGCCTTCGATACTGCCGGCGAAGACATCGTAGAGCGCCATCAGAATTGCCGATGTTCTTTCAGCGGAATACCGTGTTTCTCGGCATAGTCGTTCCACGCTTCCATGGTGGCGCGGTTCTCGAGCTTCCATAGCCGGGTCTTTTCCGCAGCGACAGCCTCCGCAATGCCGGCTTCCGCCGCGCGTGAGACATTCACGTCCAGCCCTTTGGCTTCTTTCATGAGTTTGGAATCTATCGACAGGTTTGCCGGTTGGCGAATTGCATTCAATGCCAATTTGCGCACGGCAGCCTCCGCAATATGCGCATAATCTATGCGCATTTCCGAGCTGCAGCAACGAGGAAGTGGACTACCCCTCCATTTCTTCCCGCAGCATCTCGAGTTCCAGCCATTCCTCCTCGAGCGCTGCCAGTGTGACGCGCTCCTTGTCGAGCGCGGCAATCGTCTTCTGGAACGAGGCCGGGTCGCGCTCGTAATAGGCCGGATCGGCGATGTTGTTCTCCAGCCGCGAGATCGAGGCCGACACCGCCTCGATCTTCTTCGGCAGCGATTCCAGCGCGAATTTCTGCTTGAACGACAGTTTCTTTGCCGGGCCCTTGGGAGCGGCCGCGTTGGTCCTGCTTGCAGCCATCGCCTCGCTGGTCTCTACCTTCGGCCGCGCCTTGCGGTCATCCAGCCTGGTGCCGCCGCGCTGCGCCAGCATGTCGGAATAGCCGCCGGCATATTCGATCCAGCGGCCGTCGCCATCCGGCGCGATGATGCTGGTCACGGTGCGGTCGAGGAAATCGCGATCGTGGCTGACCAGGATCACCGTGCCGGCAAAGCCGGCGACCAGTTCCTGCAGCAATTCCAGCGTCTCCATGTCGAGGTCGTTGGTCGGCTCGTCGAGCACAAGCAGGTTTGCCGGCCGCGCCAAGACGCGTGCGAGAATCAGCCGTGCCCGCTCGCCGCCCGAAAGCTCGCGCACCGGCGTCCGCGCCTGTTCCGGCTTGAACAGGAAGTCCTTCATGTAAGAGACGACGTGGCGCTGCTCGCCATTGATGACGAGGTTCTCGCCGCGACCGTCGGTAAGATACTGCGCCAATGTCTCCTGCGGGTCGACGGCTTCGCGCTTCTGGTCGAGCGTGGCGATCTCCAGATTGGTGCCGAGTCGCACCATGCCCGCGTCCGGCTTCAATTCGCCGGTCAGCATCTTCAACAGCGTCGTCTTGCCGGCGCCGTTTGGCCCGACCAGGCCGACGCGATCGCCGCGCTGGATGCGGGTCGAAAATCCCTTGACCACCGTCAGATCGCCAAAGCTCTTCTCAATGTTCTTGGCTTCGATCACCAGCTTGCCGGATTCGGCGGCGTCGCTGGCTGTCATTGTCGCCGCACCCTCGGCGCCGCGATGGCCGCGAAAGCGCTGTCGCATGGTCTGCAACTCACCGAGCCGGCGCATGTTGCGCTTGCGCCTTGCCGTCACGCCATAGCGCAGCCAGTGCTCCTCGCGCACGATCTGGCGGCCGAGCTTGTGCTGCTCGCGCTCTTCCTCCTCCAGCACCGTGTCGCGCCATTCCTCGAAATAAGCAAAGCCCTTGTCGAGGCGGCGGGTCTGGCCGCGGTCGAGCCAGATTGTGGCGCGCGACACGCGTTCGAGAAAACGGCGGTCATGCGAGATGACGACCAGCGCCGAGGAGGTGCGGGCAAGCTCCTCCTCCAGCCATTCGATGACCGAAAGGTCAAGATGATTGGTCGGCTCATCGAGGAGGAGAATGTCGGGCTCCGGCGCCATGACACGGGCGAGGGCCGCGCGCCGCGCCTCGCCGCCGGAGAGGTCGTTCGGCCGTTCCTCGCCGGACAGGCCGAGATGCTCCATCAGATAGGTGGCGCGGTAGGGATCGTCGGCGGGCCCGAGCCCTGCCTCGACATAGGTGCGGACGGTCGTAAAACCTTCCATGTCGGGAATTTGCGGCAAGTAGCGCACGGTCGCCGAAGGCTGGCGGAAGACTTCGCCGTCCTGCGGTTCGATCAGCCCGGCGGCAATCTTGAGGAGCGTCGACTTGCCCGAGCCGTTGCGGCCAACCAGGGCGATCTTGTCGCCAGCTGAGGCCGTCAGGGCGGCACCGTCGAGCAGCGGCGTGCCGCCGAAGGTCAGCTTTATCCCGTCGAGATTGAGAAGCGGCGGCGCCATGTCAGCTTTCAGGTAGGGGAAAAGGATGCGCGAGCAGCAGCGCCCGGCCGCTGGCCAGCGCGATTTCCAGCCGGCCCCTGACCTCGTTGGAAATGGTCAGCGACGAGCCGAACGCAACCTCGACATGGTCGAGCGGCCATTTGGCACCGGCGACGCTCAGGCCGGCGAGATCGGAGAAGCCGAGCACCGAAAACAGTGTGCCGTCGGCATAGTCGAAGCCAACCTTTCCGGGCAGCAAGGGAATGCCTTCCTGTGCGCCGCTGGTCAAAAGCACTTCCGTTCCGCCTTCCGCCAGCCGGACGCTCAGCGCCAGATGCAGGAAGATGTGGTCGGTGCGTTTGCCGCCGAAGGCGCCTGCGAGCACAAGGCTGGTAGCACCGCGTTCGAGCGCGGCGGCGATAGCGAGTTCACCGTCGGTCTTGTCCTTTTCGGCGGGAAACACCTGCCGTGGCACGGCGGCCAGATCCTCCGGCAAATCGGCAGGCACCGAATCGAAATCGCCGACCCAGAGTTCCGGCCTCAGGCCCAGCATGCGGGCATGGCCGATGCCGGCATCGGCGGCGATAACGCGGGAGCCTTCGACCTGGCGGTCGAGCAGCGGCGTGCGGATGAGATCGCCGCCAAGCAGGATGGTGAATGTGCTCATATCTCGTGGCCCTTACCAGCCCTGCCCCGGAAACGGAAGATGAAACGGCAGACGAAACGGAAGGCTGGGCTTTGGATGCTCGGCAAACTTCCGCTTGCGCAGCACTTCGGCCGGGCCTATGTGTCGCAACGCTCTAACGGGGTGCCGGACGCGATCTTCGCGGACCGGCTGAGAGGCAAGACTGCCAACCCGCTGAACCTGATCCGGTTTGTACCGGCGGAGGGATTAGACGTTTCGGACAGCCCGACGCCTCAATTCCTTTCAACGCGAACGAAGGAGGCGCCGATGCGCAGTTTTTTCCACTCTCTTGTCTCGATTATCCTGCTTGCAGCATCCGCGCTGGCCCTGCCAGGGCAGGCATCGGCACAGGATAAGCTGACCGTCTATACCTATGAAAGCTTTACCGCCGAGTGGGGTCCGGGACCGGCGGTGAAGAAGGCCTTCGAGGCCGAATGCAACTGCGTCGTCGAATTCGTCTCGGCCGCCGACGGCGTCGCGCTGCTCAACCGTGTGAAGCTGGAAGGCGCCGCGACCAAGGCCGATATCGTGCTTGGCCTCGATACCAATTTGACTGCGGACGCCAAGGCAACCGGCCTGTTTTCGCCGCACGGCGCTGTGTCGGGCGTCAGCGTGCCGGGCGGCTGGAGCGACGATATCTTCGTGCCGTTCGACTATGGCTATTTTGCCGTCGTCTACGATACCGAAAAACTGAAGAGCCCGCCGAAGAGCCTCAGGGAATTGGTCGAGGGCGATGCCGGCGACAAGATCGTCATCCAGGATCCGCGCACCTCGACGCCGGGCCTTGGCCTGCTGTTGTGGGTCAAGTCGGTCTATGGCGACAAGGCGCCGGAAGCCTGGGCCAAACTCAAGGCAAAGGTGCTGACGGTGACGCCGGGCTGGAGCGAGGCCTACGGCCTGTTCACCAAGGGCGAGGCGCCGATGGTGCTGTCCTACACCACCTCGCCGGCCTACCACATGGTTGCCGAAAACACCGAGCGCTACCAGGCGGCGTCCTTCGAGGAGGGCGAATATCTGCAGATCGAGGTTGCGGGGATCACCACCAAGGGTGCGAAGAACCCGCTGGCGGAAAAGTTCATTGCCTTCATGACCGGACCGAAATTCCAGGACGTCATTCCCGAAACCAACTGGATGTTCCCGGCCGGCAAAACCGACAAGCCGCTCAACCCGGCGTTCGACAAGCTTGTCAAACCGACCAAGACCTTGCTGTTCAGCCCGGAGGAAGTCGCGGCCAACCGCAAGGCCTGGGTCGATGAGTGGCTTGCGGCGATGAGCAAGTAGGATTCCATATGGTGTTCGTTCCCGCCCACCCCCCTCTGGCCTGCCGGCCATCTCCCCCGCAAGGGGGGAGATTGAGCTCTCAGCCGCTTTCGCCAATCTCCACTGCGGCAGGAATGAGCGGGGCAACGAAGCTGCCGATCTCCCCCCTTGCGGGGGAGATGGCCGGCAGGCCAGAGGGGGGTGGGCGGGAACACGACCTCAGCCAAGTTCCTCCTCTCAGCACCCATCGTTAAGCTGGGTAGCGCGAAATGCAGGCTCGCCGTCCTGACTCCCGCGTCACTGCCGGCATCGTCGCGCTCGCCGCCATCGCGCTGCTGATCGGCGGGGCATTCGCCGGGCTCGTCGTCGAAGCCACACGCGACCTGTCCGGCGCCGCCTCCGCTTTCGATTCCTATCTCTTGCGCGTCGCCCGTTTCACGCTCTGGCAGGCGGTCCTTTCGACGCTGCTCTCTGTCGCGCCGGCGCTGTTCGTCGCGCGTGCCCTGTCGAGGCACCCACAGTTTTTCGGGCGAGGCTTCATCCTGCAGCTTTTCGCCGTGCCGCTGGCGCTGCCGGCCATTGTTGCCGCACTCGGTGTCCTGGCGCTCTATGGCCGCGCCGGCTATTTTGCCGGCACGCTCAGCGCGATTGGCGGGCAGAGCTGGCCCGGCATCTACGGCCTGTCGGGCATTCTCGTCGCCCACGTCTTTTTCAACCTGCCGCTGGCAACGCGGCTGTTCCTGGAAGCGTTGCAGACCGTGCCGGGCGACCAATGGCGGCTGGCGAGCCAGCTCGGCATAGGCGCCAGACCCGCCTTCCGGCTGATCGAATGGCCGACGCTGCGCGTGGCACTGCCGGGGGTCGCCGGGCTTGTCTTCATGCTGTGCATCACATCCTTCACCATCGTGCTCACGCTGGGCGGCGGGCCGCGGGCGACGACGCTGGAGGTCGCCATCTACCAGGCGCTGCGTTTCGACTTCGACCCGGCGCGGGCGGTGACGCTCACCCTGCTGCAAATTGCCCTGACCTTCGTCGTCGTGCTGGCATTGACGCGGCTTGGCGCCAATATGGTCGGCGACGCCAATCTATCGGTGGCGCCGCGCCGGTATTTTTCAGCCGGTGCGGGCGAGACCGGGCTGAACGCACTGGTGATCGGGCTGGCACTGCTGTTTGTCGCCGGGCCGATGGCGGCCACGCTGGCGGCCGGGCTTGGCGCCGATCTCGGCCGCCTGGCCGGCGAGAGCGCGGTGCGGCAAGCGACGGCGACCAGTGCCGTGCTCTCGCTCCTGTCGGCGCTGCTCTCTGTGGCGTTGTCGCTGTCGCTGGTCCTGGCGCGCCGGGCGCTGGCGCTCACCCGGCGGACCGGCCGGCGGACACCGCTCGAACATCTGGCCGACACCGGTGCGGGGTTCGTCCTGGTGGTGCCGCCCATCGTCATCGGCGCCGGCTGGTTCCTGCTCTTGCGCACCGTCAGCGATGTCTTTGCGATCGCCCCCGTCATGGTCGTTGCGGTCAATGCGGTGATGGCGATGCCCTTCGCCATCCGCGTCATCCGCCCTGCCTATGACGCGGCGAGCGAACGCCACGAACGGCTCTGCGCACAGCTTGGCATCTCGGGCTGGAACCGGTTGCGGCTGGTCGACTGGCCGTCGCTGCGGCGGCCGCTCGCCACCGGCTTCGCTTTCGCAATGGCGCTGTCGCTCGGCGATCTCGGCGTCATTGCGCTGTTCGGCAGCGATTCCGTGCAGACCTTGCCCTACCTGCTGCTGGCGCGCATGGGCAGTTACCGCACCGAGGATGCGGCCGGGCTGGCGCTGCTGCTCGGCCTTGTCTGCCTGGCGCTGGTGCTGACCGCGGACTTGCTGGGAAGGAGGGAGAAATCATGATGCCGATCAGCCCGGAACGGTCCATTTCGGTGGAAAAAGGCGCGGCGGTGCGGCTCGACAATGTCTCGTTCAGCTATGGTGAAACGCCGCTTACATTCGATGTCGATTTCCCGGCGGCGGAGATCACCGCCATCATGGGGCCGAGCGGTTCGGGAAAGTCGACGCTGCTCAATCTGGTGGCCGGTTTCGAGGCGCCGCGGTCGGGCCGGGTGCTGATCGGTGGCGCCGATGTCAGCACTGCGCCGCCTTCAGCGCGGCCGGTATCGATGGTGTTCCAGGAAAACAACCTGTTTGCCCATCTTTCCGTCGACCAGAATGTCGGGCTCGGCCGCTCGCCTTCGCTCAGGCTGAGCGAGGCCGATCGCGCCGCAATCGCCGCAGCGCTGAAGCGCGTCGGCCTTGCCGGCAAGGAAAGCCGGCTGCCGCGCGAACTCTCCGGCGGCGAGCGGCAGCGCGTCGCGCTCGCCCGGGTCCTGGTGCGCGACCGACCGGTGCTGTTGCTCGACGAGCCGTTCGCTTCGCTCGGACCGGCACTGCGCGACGACATGCTCGACCTGGTGACCGACGTCCATTCGGAGCAGCGCATGACGGTGCTATTCGTCACGCACCAGCCGGACGATGCGCGCCGTATCGGCCAAAACATGGTTTTCCTGGATGGTGGCACAGTTGCCGCGACGGGCACCGCCGCTGATTTTTTCGTCGGGGCTGGACCGGAGGCATTCCGACGCTATATCGGCTCGGGTCCGTTTGCGGCCGGATCACGAGATGTTGCCCGGAAGCGGACATAATTTATGGTCAAACCGGCGGAAGGCGAAGCGGCGCTTGCTTGCCATGGTCGAGGTAGTGTGGCTAGGTCCGCCAGGAGCTGGTCCGGCCTAGACCGTGATTTGCCCTTGCTGCCTCGTATCTGTCGGACGCACGAAGGACGCCGTAGCACTTGATTTTGCGCGTGATGCTTTCCGGAAATCGCGCCCGATTTTCGTGGTCACGTCCCAGGACTTGAAAGGAAGCCGATCTGCCGACCGGCATCGACAATCGGAGGGTGAAACCGCTGGCGCGCTTTCTGGCGCTGGCCGGTCTTGCCGTGGCGCTGGCAAGCTGCCAGATGTTCACGCCTCCCGACGTGCAGGAATCGGGCTTCCAGCCCTCAGACAAGCCGATCACGGTCGACAATGTCGCCGCCAACAGCAAGCTCGCCCAACTGGCGAAGGCGCAGCACCCGCGCATCCTTGCCACCTATGGCGGTGAGTATTCCGACCCCAAGCTCGAGCGCATGGTGGCCAAGGTCGTCGGCAGACTGACCGTGGTGTCGGCCAACCCGACCCAGACTTACCGCATCACCATCCTCAACTCGCCCAACGTCAATGCCTTCGCGCTGCCGGGCGGCTATCTCTACATCACCCGCGGCCTGCTGGCATTGGCCAACGATTCAGCCGAGCTTGCCGCCGTCATTGCGCATGAGATGGGCCACGTTACGGCCAATCATGGTCTGCAGCGCCAGCAGCTGGAAGCGGAAGAGGGGTTGGCGACCAAGGTCGTTTCGGATGTGCTCGGCGACAACCCGACGGCCAAGGCGGCGCTGGTCCGCGGCAAGCTTAGGCTGGCGCAGTTCTCGCGCAATCAGGAGCTGGAGGCCGATGCCATCGGCATCAAGTCGATCGGCGAGGCCGGTTTCGATCCCTACGCCGCCGGCCGCTTCTTGCAGTCGATGTCGGCCTATACCGATTTCCGTTCCATCAGCGGCGCCACCGACGCCAGCCTCGACTTCCTGGCGACGCACCCCAACACGCCGCAGCGTATCGATCTCGCGCAGCGCCACGCCCGCCAGTTCGGCGCGCCCGGTGTCGGGTCGCGCGACCGCGATTCATTCCTTGCTGGCATAGACGGGCTGCTTTACGGCGACACGCCGGAGGAAGGCTATGTGCGCGGCGAAACCTTCCTGCATCCTGGCCTCGGCGTGTCGTTCTCGGTGCCCAACGGCTTCATCATCGACAATTCGGCGGCGGCGGTGACGGCCACAGGCCCGGGCGACATCGCAATCCGCTTCGACGGCGTCTCGATCGACAAGGACCGCTCGCTGACCGACTACATCCGCAGCGGCTGGGTTGCCGGCCTCGACGAGAGCAGCGTGCGCCAGGAGACGATCAACGGCAACGAAGCGGCAACCGCGCATGCCGGCGCCGATGGCTGGCAATTCGACATTGCGGTGATCCGCGCCGGCGGCCAGGTCTACCGCTTGCTGACAGCGGCGCCTTCGGCCAGCACCTCGCTGAGCCCGGTGGCGCGCTCGGTCAGCGGCTCGTTCCGCATCCTGAGTGCTGCCGAGAAGGCGGCGTTGAAGCCGCTGCGTATCCGCATCGTCACGGTGCAGCCCGGCCAGACAATGGGCTCCCTGGCCGCACAGATGGTCGGCGTCGACCGCAAGCTGGATTTGTTCAGGGTGCTCAACGCGCTGTCGCCGGGTGCCGCGGTTTCGGCCGGCGACAAGGTCAAGATCGTCACCGACAAATAGCAGCCGACGCGATTCAGGCGGCGAGAAATTCCGGATTCTGCTTCACCAGCGCCGCCTTGAGTTTTTCCATGGCGCGCGCCTCGATCTGGCGGACACGTTCCTTGGAGATGCCGAGCGTTTCGCCGAGTGCTTCGAGCGTCGCGCCCTCGTCGCTCAGCCGGCGCTCCTCGATAATCCTGAGTTCTCGTGCATTGAGCGCGCCGAGTGCCGTCTTCAGCCAAACCGAGCGGCGCTCGACGTCGATCGTATCGCCAACGACCTCGTCGGGCAGCGGGTCATCCGAAACCAGGAACTCCATCCGCTCGGTTGCGCCCGCATCGTCGGCAAGCGGCGTGTTGAGCGAGCTGTCCGGCGCCGAAAGCCGGGAATCCATCATCGCCACATCGGCCTCGGATACCCCGAGAGCCGCAGACACTTCGCGGTAGAGCGTGGCATTCGACGTCTGCTCGGCGCCGTTTGCCAGGCGGGCGCGCAGGCGCCGCAGGTTGAAGAACAGCGCCTTTTGCGCCGAGCTGGTGCCGCCGCGCACGATCGACCAGTTGCGCAGGATATAGTCCTGCATCGAGGCGCGGATCCACCAGGTCGCATAGGTCGAGAACCGCACCTCGCGCTCGGGCTCGAAACGGGCCGCTGCCTCCAGCAGCCCGACATGGCCTTCCTGGATCAGGTCGCCCAGGGGAAGGCCGTAGTGGCGAAACCGCGACGCCATGGAAATGACCAGCCGCATATGCGCGACGGTGATGCGGTGCAGCGCGTGCTGGTCATTGTTTTCCTTCCAGCGCAGCGCCAGGAGATGCTCTTCGTCACGTTCCAGATAAGGGGCTTTCATCGCCGCGCGAACCATGGTCCGTCCTGCACTGTCTTGCATCATGCCGCGCTCCTGCTTCAGGCGTTGCGGTGCGATCGAATCGTGAGTTGGCGCCGATGGTTGAAATGGCGGCACCGCGCCCTACAACAGCCAAGAACGTGCCATGCGGGGGAATGTTCCCCCGGACTGTCATGTCGATTGCGCTGTTCCAGGCGATTCACCACCGGCCTTGACTCAGCCGGATGGCGCCGGGAGATGCTGGTTGAGAATGGGATTTCAAGGGCGCGAGATTTTTGAAATTTAGTTTCTTATTCTGGCATCGCGCATCTGTCATTTTCCGGCACTCGCAATGACGCCGGACATCGGCCAAGGACGGGATCACAGAAAAATGAAATGGCTCAAGTCGCTCATTATCGCCGGAACGCTCCAGCTTCTGGCCATCGCCGCAAGTCATGCCGGCGCCAATCTCGACCAGATCAAGCAGTCCGGCGTCTTCAAGGTTGGCACGGAAGGAACCTATGCGCCCTTCACCTATCATGATGCTTCCGGCGCGCTGGTTGGCTTCGACGTCGAGATCGCGCGGGCCATCGCCGAGCGCCTCGGCGTCAAAGCCCAGTTCCTCGAAGGCAAATGGGACGGGCTGATCGCCGGTCTCGACGCCAACCGCTACGATGCCGTCATCAACGAGGTCGGCATCACCGAGGCGCGCAAGGCCAAATATGATTTCTCCGATCCTTACATCGCCTCCAAGGCGGTGCTGATCGTGCGCGGCGACAACACCGACATCAAGGGTTTCGCCGACCTCAAGGGCAAGAAGGCGGCGCAGTCGCTGACTTCGAATTTCGGCAAGCTGGCTGAAACCAACGGCGCCGAACTCGTCGGCACCGACGGCTTCGACCAGTCGATCCAGCTGCTTCTTACGGGCCGCGCCGACGCCACCATCAACGACAGCCTATCCTTCCTCGATTTCAAGAAGCACAAGCCAGACGCCAATGTGAAGATTGCCGCCCAGGAAGAAAACGCCGACTATTCCGGCGTCATCGTGCGCAAGGGCGATCCGGAACTGGTGGCCGCCATCAATAAGGCGCTGGCCGACATCAAGGCCGACGGCACCTACCAGAAAATCGCCGACACCTATTTCGGCCAGGACGTTTCGAAGTAAAACGGCTTTCTCGTGTGGGCCGAACGCCGGCCCGCGTCGTTCATATCGCGGCGAGCTGTCTTTTGACGGCCCGCCGCTTTCGCGTGATATGAGCGACGGCAATCTGGCAAGGAGGAGCCTTCGTGCCGCACTGGCTGCAATTGATGCTGGAATCCCTGCCTACGCTGCTGTGGGCTGCACTGATCTTCACCGTGCCGTTGACGCTGCTGTCGTTTGCATTCGGTCTTGTTCTCGGCCTGGTCGTGGCGCTTGTCCGGCTGTTCGGTCCCAAACCGCTGGTCGCCGTGGTCCGCTTCTACGTCTGGATATTCCGCGGCACGCCGCTTCTCGTGCAACTGTTCCTTATCTTCTACGGCCTGCCATCGATCGGCATCCTGCTCGACGCCTTTCCGGCAGCACTGATCGGCTTCACCTTGAACATCGGTGCCTATTCGTCGGAAATCATCCGCGCCGTCATCGGTTCGGTGCCCAAGGGCCAGTGGGAAGCGGCCTATTCGATTGGCATGACCTGGGCCCAGGCAATGCGGCGCACCATTCTCCCACAAGCGGGGCGCGTCGCCGTGCCGCCGCTGTCCAACACCTTCATCTCGCTGGTCAAGGACACTTCGCTTGCCGCCGCCATCACCGTGCCGGAGATGTTCCAGGCGGCGCAGCGCATCGTCGCCACCACCTATGAGCCGCTGATCCTCTATGTCGAGGCAGCGGCCCTCTATCTGGTCATGAGCTCCGTGCTGTCGGCCTTGCAGGCGCGGCTGGAAACGCGGCTCAACCGCTATGGCGGCTTCCTGGAGGCGCGCGCATGATCGGCCTCACCAACATCGAAAAGCGTTTCGGCGACAATTTGGTGCTGAAGGGCGTGACCGTCACCATCGAGGAAGGCAGCGTCACGGCGCTTGTCGGGCCGTCGGGCGGCGGGAAGAGCACGCTTTTGCGCTGCATCAACCTGCTCGAGCTGCCGACTTCAGGCACGGTGCGGATCGGCGACGATGCACTCGAATTCCACCCCGGCGGCAGGGTCTCGACCAGGGATATCCAGCGGCTGCGGCTGCAGACCGGCATGGTGTTCCAGAATTTCCAGTTGTTTCCGCATCGCACCGCGATCGAGAACATCATGGAGGGGCTGGTGACGGTGCTGAAATGGCCCAGGGAGAGGGCGCGCGAACGGGCGCTCGCCCTGCTCGAAAAGGTCGGCATGGCGCACAAGGCCGATGCCTGGCCGGCAACGCTGTCAGGTGGCCAGCAGCAGCGCGTGGCGATTGCCCGGGCGCTGGCGCCTTCGCCGAAAGTCCTGCTCTGCGACGAGCCGACCTCGGCGCTCGATCCGGAACTGGCGCAGGAGGTGGTCGATGTTCTCGGCAAGCTCGCCAGCGAGGGCACGACCATGGTGATGGCGACGCATGATCTGCGGCTCGCCTCGAAGATCGCGCGGGAAGTGGTGTTCCTCGATGCCGGCAACATCGTCGAACAAGGCCCGGCCGCGGTGCTGTTCAGCAACCCGGAACGCCAGCGGACCAAGCGGTTTATCGCGACGCTGAAGCACGAGGCGGAAAGGGAGGCCGGTGGCGAGCGCTAGAATGGCCATCGCCAGTCAGCCAAAACAAAAAACCCGGCGCGAGGCCGGGTTTTTCTGAATTCGAAAGCAAAAAGCTCAAGCAGCCTCTTCCTGCTCGGCTTCCTCGTTGTCGGCTTTGGCGCCGCGCTTCGGGCCCTTGTTGAGGTTCACCTCGATGAGGCGCACCGCTTCGGTCTCCGACATGCGGTTGACGGCCGCGATCTCGCGGGCCATGCGGTCAAGCGCCGCCTCGTAGAGCTGGCGTTCGGAATAGGACTGCTCCGGCTGGTTGTCGGCGCGATAAAGGTCGCGCACCACTTCCGAGATCGAGATCAGATCGCCGGAGTTGATCTTGGCATCATATTCCTGGGCGCGGCGCGACCACATGGTGCGCTTGACGCGGGCGCGGCCCTGCACGACCTTCAGCGCGCGCTCGACATAATCCTCCTCCGACAGCTTGCGCATGCCGATCGAGGTCGCCTTGGCGACCGGCACCTTGAGGCGCATCTTGTCCTTCTGGAAGTCGATGACGAACAGTTCCAGCTTGTGGCCCGCGACTTCCTGCTCATCGATCGAGACGATCTGGCCGACACCATGCGCCGGATAGACGATGTACTCGCCGGTCTTGAAACCGTGGCGCGCTGCGGTGGACTTCTTCTGCGGGGTGATCGTTGCCATTACGCCCTGAACTCCTTGTTGTGGTACCGGCATCGTGCCGGCCCGAACTCGTGCGACCGGGGTGACCGGTCCTTAGCCGCACAACGATGAACTCACCGGAAAGGCCAGGACCGGCAAATCGCAACATTGCGACCGCCTGCCCCAGATCGCTCTGGTCCGGATTGAGAAATTCACCTTTCAGTGATTTGGGGCGTTTGCGCCATAAATCGACGTTGTGTCACCGGCATGTTTGGTTGATGTAACACAAAAAGTCGGAAGAATCAAGGTTTTGCTGCACGCGCGAAGGCCACGCGCCGTCGCCGCCTGTCAAGGCAGTTAATGTATCACGTCTGTTACGCGACGTCAGGCCGCCGCAGCCGGCAGGCTCGTCAATCGCCTTCGCCGGGCTCCGGGGAGAAATATTTCTCGAATTTGCCAGTTTCGCCATCGAAGTCTTTAGCGTCGGCCGGCGGCTCCTTCTTGGCGGTGATGTTGGGCCATTTCTCGGCATATTCGGTGTTGATCTGCAGCCATTTGTCGAGGCCCGACTCGGTGTCGGGCTTGATCGCGTCGGCCGGGCATTCCGGTTCGCAGACGCCGCAATCGATGCACTCGTCCGGGTGGATGACGAGCATGTTCTCACCTTCGTAGAAGCAGTCGACCGGACAGACCTCGATGCAGTCCATGTATTTGCATTTTATGCAATTGTCGGTCACGACATAGGTCATTGGTCGGCTCCGGGACGTCCCATTTTGTTGGGCTTTTTTGGTGAGGTAACGCCTTTGTCCGCTGGTGGCAAGGGCGGCCCTTACCAGCGGTGCCGCGGTTTTCCGGAATGGAATTCCAGCGGGCCGGCAAAGCGGAAGTTCGACCTTGCTCAATCGTCGCCGAGCAGGTGGTCGGTCTGGCGGCGTTCTTTCTTCGTCGGGCGACCGCTGCCGGCCTCGCGCAACGGCGGCACCGCATCGGGAAGCGCCTCGCCCTTGGGCGCGGGGGGCGGCGACATGTCCTCGTAGAGCAGGCGGGCTTCTTCGGCCGGGCCACGCCGTACGCCGGTGCCAAGGACTTTCCAAACGAAGATCCGCCGCTCCAGCGTGATGGTCAAAACATCGCCCGGCCGGACCGTATCGGAGGCCTGCGCTGCTTTGTCGCGATTGATGCGGACGCGTCCGGCGACAACCAGCTTGGCTGCCAGCGTGCGCGATTTTACCGCGCGCGAGAAGAACAGCCACTTGTCGATGCGCTGGCGGGCATCAGTGACCATCGGACGAGCAGCTTACTTCTTCAGCTGGTCGCGCAACGCGGCGAGCTTGGCGAAGGGCGAGTCCGGATCGAAGCGGACCGGGCGTTCCTCACGCGGCTTTGGCTGGAAGGCGGGCTTTCCGCCTTGGGCGCCGCCTTTGCCGTCCTGCCGGCCAGCCTTCCAGTCGGGCCGGTTTTCGCGCCGGTCTGGGCGTTCGCCTTGCGGCTTGCCGGCGCGCTGCTCTCCAGCCTCGCCTTGCAGTTTAGGCTTGAACTTGCTGCGGTCGAAGCGCGGCTTGCCGGCGCCGTCGCGCTGGTCGTGCCGCCCCTGACGGGCGGGCCGGTCGCCCGGCGTCGGTTGCCCGCCGGCATCCACCGGCGCATCGCTGCGGCCGTCCGGCGCAGCTTGACCATTGCGCGCGCGACTGTCCCGATGATTGTCCCGGGGGCGGTTGTCATGCTGGCGATGACGCGGGCGCTGGTCGAAACGACCCTGCCGCCACAACAGGATAGGTTTTGGCTCCTCCGCCTCTGGGGCAGCTTCGCCGGCGACGGCTCCTGCCGTCGCTGCAGGTTCGGCCGGCGATGCTTCCGTAGTGTCGGAAACCGGCGGCTCTGCCGGTGCCGCAGCTTCAGTTTCCGCCCCAAGTTCCGCCCTTGGCTCGGCCGCTGGTTCCGCAGGTGCTTCAGCAATCGCCTCGGCGGCGGGCTGGGTCTCTTGCGTGACTTCTGCCGCAGCTTCAGGGGCTGGAGCTTCCGCGACAGGCTCTGCCGCCGCTTCGGTCGCGGCTTCGGCTGCAGCCTCCGCAACAGGAGCCGCATCCGACACAGCCTCCGAAGCCTCCGCCGGCGGCTCTACCGCGGCAGATGCTTCCGCCATCCTCGCCTGCTCGGCTCGCGTTGCCTCTTCCGCCGCCTGCTTTGCAGCGGCAGCTCCACGCGCGGCATTGTCCTGTGCTTCGAGCCGCGCCTTGACTTCGGCCGCCGGTTTGACATCGGCGCGATAGCCGAGCCCCTTCAGGATTTCTTCCATGTCGTCGGCGGTGGCGCCGAGGATCGACATCATCGGCGGCGTCACCATGAAGGACTGGCCGTCATAGGCGCCGTCGGGTCGAAGACCGAGGCCCGGCTTCCAGTTGGTCGCCGGCCGGATCAGGTCGGCCAGCCGTTCGAGAATATCGACGCGTACAGCACGCCGGCCCAGATTGCGGTAGCCCGCCAGCTTGTAGAAGGTCTTGTCGAAGGTCGGATCGATGACCACCGAGGTGCGGCCGGAGGCCAGTGCGTGAACGACATCGCCGAAGCCAGGTTTGTCCTTGCCGTCGTTTCTCAGCGCCCACAGCAGCGTTATCAACCCGGCCGGCGCCGGCTTGATCAGCGCCGGCACGAAGACATGGTAGGCGCCGAAGCGCACGCCGAGACGGCGAAGCGCCGCGCGGCCTTCCTGGTCGAGGGATTTCATCTCGTCGGCGATGTCGCGACGGTTGATGAGGCCGAAATGCTCGACGAGCTGGAAAGCGATGCCGCGGCCGATGCCGGTGATCTGCTCGGCATTCTTGAGATCGACCAGCGGCTTCAGCAGGGATTCGATCTGGAAGTTGACGAAGCGCTCGGCGCGCGCCGCAACCTTGTCGCGGGCCGGGCCGGTGAGTTGCTCGTCGGCGAGCAGAACGAGACGCGGCTTCAAAGCGTCTTCGCCGGCAACCAACGTGCCGATCGGGGCGCCGATCCAGCGCAGCGTGCCATCCGAACCCAGCGCGATGTCGCCATTGGCCGAGGCGCCGAAGCGCTCGGCCCGCGCCTCGAACTCGGCGGCAAGCGCCTTCTGCGCCGCTGCCCGCACCGCCTTGGCGTCCTCGCCGCCGGCGCTCTGGTCGGCGGTGAAGCGGAAACCCTGCAACTCGCCGACATGGTGGCCCTCGACGAGGACGGTTCCGGTTGGGCTGATTTCGGCTTCAGGCATCGTGTTTTCTCTAAGGCGCCGCATGAGGACGGAAGTCCTGCGGTCTACAAAACGTTTCGTCAACCGCTCATGCAGCGCATCCGACAATCTGTCTTCGATTTCGCGCGTCTTTTCCTGCCAGTGTGCCCGATCGGCCAGCCAGCCGGGCCGGTTGGAAACGAAGGTCCATGTGCGGATCTGGGCAATCCTATGCGACAGCGTGTCGATGTCGCCTTCGGTGGTGTCGGCACGGCGCACCTGCTCGGCCATGTAGTTCTCGTCGACATGGCCGTGCCTGGCAAGGTCCATGTAGATGGAAGCAATCAAGTCGGCGTGCTGGGCCGGCGCGATCTTCCTGTAGTCGGGCAGCGCGCAGGCTTCCCACAGCAGCGCCACGCGCCTGGCATCGGTGGTGAGTGCCCGGATGTCCTCGTCGCGCGACAGATGTTCGAGCGCCTGCGCGTCCACGGCCGGCAGTGCGCGCGTCAGGCCCTCGACCGGGGCGTTGGTCTCGATCGAGCGCTTCAGCGCATCGAGGTTGGCGAAATCGAAATGCGCGGTACGCCACTGCAGCACCTTCACCGGATCGAAATCATGCGCCTCGATGTTCTTGACCAGTTCCTCATCCAGCGGATCGACCTGGCCGGTGACGCCGAAGGTGCCGTCGCGCAAATGCCGGCCGGCACGGCCGGCAATCTGGCCGAGCTCGGCCGCCGTCAGGTTGCGGTACTGGTAGCCGTCGAATTTACGGTTCTGGGCGAAGGCGACATGGTCGAGGTCGAGGTTGAGGCCCATGCCGATGGCGTCGGTGGCGACGAGATAGTCGACGTCGCCCGACTGGAACAGCGCCACCTGGGCGTTACGGGTGCGCGGGCTGAGTGCGCCGAGCACGACGGCGGCACCGCCCTGCTGGCGGCGGATCAGCTCGGCGATGGCATAGACCTCGTCGGCCGAGAAAGCGACGATCGCGGTGCGCCGCGGCAGGCGGGTCAGCTTCTTCGAGCCGGCATAGGCAAGATGCGATAGCCGCGGCCGGGTCACCACCGACACGCCCCGCAGCAGGCGCTGCAGGATGCCGTGCATGGTGGCCGCGCCCAGCAGCAGCGTCTCCTGGCGACCGCGCAGATGCAGGATGCGATCGGTGAAGATGTGGCCGCGTTCGAGATCGCCGGCAAGCTGGACCTCGTCGATGGCCACGAAGGCGGCGTCGGTCTCGCGCGGCATCGCTTCCACGGTGCAGACCGAGTATTTCGCGCCCGCCGGCTGGATCTTTTCCTCGCCGGTGATGAGCGCAACCTTGTGGGCGCCGACCTTCTCGCAGACCCGCGTATAGACCTCGCGGGCAAGCAGCCTGAGCGGCAGGCCGATGACGCCGCTTTCATGCGCCACCATGCGTTCGATGGCGAGATGGGTCTTGCCGGTGTTGGTCGGGCCGAGCACGGCCGTCACGTCTCGACCCGACAGGATCAGCGGTTCAGTGTGTTTCGGATGGATGTTCATCGGCCTGGAAATAAGGCTCTCTGCCTCGCATTGTCGGGAGCGCGCCCATATTGGCCGCGTATGACAGGCGACACATAGGGATTTCGGGCGCGAAGCGAAAGCGGAATGTGCCGAGGGCGGGCCGATTGGTCCTTCAAAGCCAGAAAATCTGTTCCCGATTAACAGTTGGAACGAGTCTGGAACGAATCAGCGACGAATCACTGACTCGCGCTGATTCAGGGTTTGTTCACGGCTACATCTGGGTTTTCTGCCGGCGAATCTCACCACATGCTGAATCACGGAAACTGGCCCGATTCATGCAGGCGGCATCCAAGCCAGCACCGCGGTTAACCTTTGCCGGTGATGATCGTGGCCGGCCAATCCGCTTCGCACAACGTTATGAAATTATTGATGTTTCCTAACGCGCTTTAATCATTTCGAGGGTGTTTTCAGCTCTCGCCGTTAACGTTCCGCTCAAAGCCGGAACGAATCGGCGACGAATCAGAGATAGTCGAAGTTTCTTGGTTTGTTCACCGCAACATGTTGTGTTGTGAACAGCTTTTCCACCGAGAATCCACACGCTGCCGGGCAGTCTTTGCACAGGTTGCGCAGCGGCCGTTAACCTTTGTGTACTGGTTCGGCACACGCGGCGTCATGGCCATCGGGTCGACGCAGTTGCTGCATGAGGCTCACACTCGGCCAACCACGCTGAACGGCTTGTTCAAGATACGTCCTCTCCGACGGCATAACGCTGCAATGTGAGGCCGACGTTCTGGATGATTTCGTCATGGGACAGGGCGACGACCGGCGGAAGCCGCAGCAGGTACCGGCACATCGCCAGTCCCAGCAACTGGCTGGAAATGAGCCCGGCCCGCCGGCCCGCATCGGCGGGATCAGCGACCGCCGCAACCAGTGGCCTCACCTGGTTGGCAAATACATCGCGCAACTTTTCGGCGGCAAATTCGTTCGACGTCGCCGAACGCAGCAGAATTACCATGCCGGTACCGTTGGCCGGATCTTCCCAGATTTCGAGAAATCGCCTGATCAGTGTCTTGCCGATGTCGGTTCGGTCGATCACCCGTAGTGCGGGCAATTTCAGATCGACGACGGCCGCCCTGGCGAACAACTCGTCCTTGCTGCGGAAATAGCGGATCACCATGGCCGGATCGATCGAAGCATGGGCCGCGACGTCACGGATCGAGGCGCCGTCATAGCCGCGTTCGGCGAACAGGAGCCTCGCGGCCTCAAGTATCTGAGCCCGGGTGCGGTCCGACTTGCTGGGTTTCTTCGACTGATTCTCGGTCATGAAAATGCATATGCCAACGGTCGTTGACAAATGCAATGGCTTCGGCTAAAAGTCAACATATGTTGACAAATGGAGAGAGAAAATGTTGCCCGATACAACGGAAGTCCTGATTATTGGCGCCGGCCCGACCGGCTTGGCGCTGTCCATCGTGCTGCACCAGGCCGGGGTCGACCATGTTCTGATCGACAGGCTTGGGGAGGGCCTTCAGACCTCGCGGGCTGGCGTCATCCACGCTCAGACGCTGAAAGCGCTGGAGCCGCTGGGCGTCACGCAGCGGCTGAGCGAACTTGCCCTGAAGCTGCGGAATTTCGCCATCCGCGACCGCAACCGGGCACTGCTCACGCTCGATTTCGGAAAGCTTCCGTCGAGGCATCCCTATCTGATGATGCTGCCTCAGAATCTCACCGAGCAGGTGTTCGCCGAGCGGATTGCCGCCCTGGGCGGCGTGATCCACCGCCTCGTCGAGGCCAAGGCCGTGGTTCAGAACACTGACGGTGCGCGCGTGACGGTGGTCGAGAACGGCCGCGAGAAGATCATATCGGCACGCTACGTCGTTGGCGGCGACGGCATGCACAGCCTGGTGCGCAGCTCAGCCGGCATCGAGTTCGACGGCGCGGCCTATGAGGCGTCGTTCGTTCTCGCCGACGTTCGTCTCGACTGGCCGGTTGGGCCAACCGAAGTGTCGCTGTTCTTTGCACCAGCCGGGCTGGTGGTGGTGGCGCCGCTTCCGGACGGATCATACCGCGTCGTTGCGACAATGGACGACGCGCCGGAAAAACCCGCGGTCGCAGACATACAGGCGCTGCTGGACAGCCGCGGACCGACCGGCAAAAGAGGCCGGGTGCTCGACCTGAAATGGAGCTCGCGTTTCGCGTGCATCACCGCCTGGTCCGGTCATACCGCAAGGACCGGTTGTTCCTGATGGG
The DNA here is from genome assembly GCF_042295465.1 of Mesorhizobium sp. ISC25. Taxonomy (NCBI): domain Bacteria; kingdom Pseudomonadati; phylum Pseudomonadota; class Alphaproteobacteria; order Hyphomicrobiales; family Phyllobacteriaceae; genus Mesorhizobium; species Mesorhizobium sp. ISC25. The sequence continues at coordinate 5,324,686 of NZ_CP135441.1, forward strand.
CGACGCCGCGCACGTACACAGCCCGGCCGGAGGGCAAGGCATGAATACCGGCATCGTCGACGCGGTCGTGCTTGGTCAGTTGCTTGGCGACGTGGTGAACGGCGTGCGCCCGGAAGCGGAGCTCGAACGCTATGAAACGCTGCGACGCCCGGCAGCCCAGGAGGTGCTTGACCTGGCTGGCATGATGACCGGCATGGCGCTTACCCACAGTCCGGTGAAGCGGTTCGTCCGCAACCTCGTGCTATCGGTGCTGAACCTCACACCATTCCTGAAGCGCCGCATCGCCTTGAAGCTGTCGGGCCTCAGTCGGGCGCCGCTTGCCCGTCTACCGGCACCTGCGTGCGAGCCGGGTGCAATTGGCCGAACCCAGCCTAAAGCCAACCCAGAGCTGAAGCTTGCCGCGTGACAGCCCGGTTGTCTACCCGTACTCGCCGTTGGGCTGGTACGGGAGTCATCCGCGACATCCCCAGGCCTCAGCTAATGTACTGCCCGCCATTGGCTGATATGGTCGAGCCGGTGATGAAACCGGCATCGTCGGAAGCGAGGAAGACGACGCAGCGCGCGATCTCCTCCGGCTCGCCGAGACGGCCGACCGGGATCTGCGGGATGACGCGCTCGTTAAGGACCTTCTCGTCCATCGCCTTGACCATCTCGGTGGCGATATAGCCGGGGCAGATGACGTTGACGGTGATGCCGGCGCGCGCGCCTTCTTGGGCCAGTGCCTTGGTGAAGCCGATATCGCCCGCCTTCGAGGCCGAATAATTGACCTGGCCGACCTGGCCTTTCTGGCCGTTGATCGAGGAGATGGTGATGATGCGACCGAACTTGCGGTCGCGCATGCCGCCCCACAACGGATGCGTCATGTTGAAGACGCCGGAAAGGTTGGTATCGAGGACCTCCTTCCATTGCTCTCGCGTCATCTTGTGGAACATCGCGTCGCGAGTGATGCCGGCATTGTTGACCAGCACCGAGACGGGACCGAGATCGGCCTCGATCTGTTTGATGCCGGCGGCGCAGGCCTCGTAGTCGGCGACGGACCATTTATAGACCGGGATGCCGGTCGCGGCCTTGAACTTTGCCGCCGCTTCCTCATTGCCCGCGTAGTTTGCGGCGACCGAATAGCCGGCGCTTTTCAAGGCGACCGATATCGCCGCGCCGATGCCGCGCGACCCGCCTGTGACGATTGCAACCTTTGTCATATGTCCTCCCGGGAAATGCAGATGACTGAGCGTTGAAGCGGCGGGTTTGCCTCTATTCCCTACTCGCTTTGCGCCAGTATCCTATTCGTATCGCTTATCTCATCACAATGCTTCCACGCACATGGCAACGCCCATGCCGCCGCCGATGCACAGCGTCGCAAGACCTTTCTTGGCATTTCTGCGGCGCATCTCGTAGACCAGCGTGTTGAAGATGCGGGCGCCCGAGGCGCCGACCGGATGGCCGATGGCGATGGCGCCGCCATTGACGTTGACGATCGCCGGGTCCCAGCCCATGTCCTTGTTGACGGCGCAGGCCTGCGCGGCGAAGGCCTCGTTGGCTTCGACCAGATCGAGGTCGCCGACCGACCAGCCGGCCTTGGCCAGCGCCTTGCGCGAGGAGGGGATCGGTCCCGTCCCCATGATCTGCGGGTCGACGCCGGCGGTCGCCCAGGAAACGATACGCACCAGCGGTGTGATGCCGCGCCTTGCGGCTTCCGCTTCGGTCATCAGCACCACGGCGGCGGCGCCGTCGTTGATGCCGGAGGCATTGGCAGCGGTTACCGTGCCTTCCTTGTCGAAGGCGGGCTTGAGCTTGGTCATGGCGTCGATTGTCGCGCCGTGGCGGATGTATTCATCCTGGTCGACTATCGTGTCGCCCTTCCTGCCCTTGACTGTGAAGGCAACGATCTCGTCCTTGAATTTTCCGGCTTTCTGCGCGGCCTCGGCCTTGTTCTGGGAAGCCAGTGCGAACTGGTCCTGGTCGTCGCGGGTGATCTGGAACTGGCGGGCGACGTTCTCCGCGGTGTTGCCCATATGATAGCCATAGAAGGCATCGGTCAGGCCGTCCTTGATCATGGTGTCGATCAGCTTGAAATCGCCCATCTTGACGCCACCGCGCAGATGCTGCGCGTGCGGAGCCATCGACATCGATTCCTGGCCGCCGGCAACGATGATCCTTGCGTCGCCCTGGGCGATCTGTTGCATGCCGAGCGCGATGGCGCGCAAGCCGGAGCCGCAGAGCTGGTTGAGGCCCCAGGAGGTCGCCTCCTGCGGCACGCCGGCGGCCATAGCCGCCTGCCGCGCCGGGTTCTGCCCTTGAGCCGCGGTCAGGATCTGGCCGAGGATGACCTCGTCCACCTCTTTGCCGTCGACGCCGGCACGGACCAGCGCTTCCTTGACGGCGACGGCACCCAATTCATGGGCTGGCGTGTTGGCGAAGGCGCCGTTGAAGGAGCCGACGGGCGTGCGCGCCGCACTGGCGACAACGATGGCGTTGGAAGCGGACATGTTCTTCTCCAGGCTTTCGGGGAACGATTTCGGGTGCCGTCGGGGACTTTTCTTGCCCTTTCCACAACCCGAGTCAAACCCGAAATGGGTAGGGCGTTGCTCCGTCGCAAGCAGGCCGCGCGTCGCGGCGACGGCAGCCCATCCGTGCTGCGCAGCATAAAATGTTCTCGCACTGCACAAACTGCTTGGATTCATGACGCTTTTGCGCATATCCTTTAAAAAGGCGCAATCGTTACCGGCGGCTTACTTAAGCTGCCCGGTGTCCGGGGAGGATGCAGATGGCCGCAAAAGACGAACCTATTGTTATCAAGAAATATGCCAATCGCCGTCTCTACAATACGGGCACCAGCACCTATGTGACGCTCGAGGATCTCGCTGAAATGGTCAAAAAAGGCGAGGACTTTACTGTCCAGGACGCCAAGACCGGTGACGACATCACGCATCCGGTGCTGACCCAGATCATCTTCGAGCTGGAGAACAAGGACGGGCAGAACATGCTGCCGATCCCGTTCCTGCGTCAGCTCATCGCCTATTATGGCGACCAGATGCAGATGATCGTGCCGAGCTTTCTCGAGCAGTCGATGCTGGCCTTCTCTAAGGAGCAGGAACGCTTTCGCGAGCAGATGAAAGATGCCCTCGGCAAGTCGCCGATGGACATGATGAAGATCGCGACGCCGATCAAGGTGCTGGAGGAGCAGACTCGGCGTAACATGGAAATGTTCCAGAACGCCATGCGGCTGTTCACGCCGTTCCCGCCTGCGGGCTCTGCGCCGGCAGCAGCGCCGGCCGAACCGGCCAGGAAGGAAACATCGGAAAAACCCGACGACCTTCAGGAGCTGAAGGAGCAGATCGCCGCCATGCAGCGCAAGCTCGACACGATGTCGTGACTGCCGGCCGGCGAAGCGCCGGCCCAAATTTCCCCCAGCAGGCCCGTGTCAGAAAACATCTTTGCCTCGAAGGTGAAGATGTCATCTATGCTCTATTTCGTGGCATGCCCTATTTCGTGGTCACCGTCACCAGAGCGGTAACAGGTTTGCCATCTACTAGAATGGGCCGGTGATGATCATCGGCAAGAAGCACGCCGATCACGTGTCTGCCGGCGGCATCCGGGCAATGGCCGAAACGGGCCTTGATAAGATCACCGCCAAAGTCGCTGTTCATGCTGTTGTACGGCTTGCCGGGGATGTTGCAGGTGTCTCCGTTGGGATCGATCTTCATATGCACGTGGCCGCATTCGCTGATTTCCCCGCACTCACCCGCAGGGAGCAGCCTGAAGTTGCTCCTGACGACAACGCCTATCGCCTTCTCAGGAGCATTGCCCAGTTCGACAACTGAACCTGCCGTCGGCCAGACGACTTCCAGGGTGGGCCGATCCTCGGCCTCGGCAGATACGAGCGACAATAAAGAGAAAGCGAGGGCAGTCGTTGCGGTGATGCGAAACATGGTAACCTCCGTTGCGATGTAAACGTTGATTACATACGCAGCGCTCGAACACAAGGGAAATAATCAATGATTACATTCCGCTCTCGTGTTATTTGGCTGAGATGACCAAGACTACTGATTCCGACGAGGCCGGAGATGCCAAGCGATATCATCACGGCAATCTCGTCGAGGCCTTGATCACGGCAACTGTGGAGATCATCGAGGAACGGGGAGCCGAGCATGTGTCCGTACGCGAGGCCGCAAAACGTGCCGGCGTTTCACCCGGCGCACCATTCCGGCATTTTCGATCGAAAACAGCGCTGCTAACCGCAGTCGCCGAACAGGCCATGGATCGGCTGACAAAGGCTGTTGCCAAGGCGCAGTCGAAAATCGACAGCGCAGATCCCATTGAGGCCTTCGAAGCAATCGGACAAGGCTATCTGGAATGGGCAATTACCAACCCCACGCATTTCCAGATCATCAGTTCCCGAACCCTGATTGATTTTGAAGGGTCGGACAGCCTTCGTGATCAGAATGAGGCTATTCGGCGGACGATGATCGACTTGCTGACGCAAGCGCAACAACAGGGTCGGCTTGCTCCCGACACCGACTTTGATCATCTTGTGCTTGCCGCGCGTGCACTCGTTTACGGGTTGGCACGCATGGCGATCGATGGTCATTTCCGGGAATGGCACCCGTCCGAGCCGCCAGCCCTGGGCGCGCAGCGGGCTCTCCGACTTTTCATGAGCCGGATGACCATTCCATCTAAAGCTTAATTCGCCAGCACCCAAAAAGGGGCCGAGATTGCGCCGCCAGCTAATGGAACTCCGGCAGCGGTCCCTGGTAGCGGGCGCGTGGTCTGATCAGGCCGCTGCTTGTCACCTGCTCCACGGCATGCGCGGCCCAGCCGACGCTGCGGCCGAGCGCAAACAAGCGGAACGGCGCATCGGACGGCAAGCGGAGGCTGCGCGTCAGCGCGGCCAAGGCGAAATCGACATTCGGGCGCATGCCCGTTGCCGCAAAGGCCGCATCGCAAAGCCGTACCAGCCCATCATCGACATCGATCGTGGCTAGCAACGGTTCCGCACGCGGATCGCCGTCGGGATAAAGCGGATGGCCAAATCCGGGCAGTGGCCTGTCGTGACCGAGCCAGCGTCCGACAGCCGCATCCGGCCCGAATCTCTGCGCATCCTCCGCCAACATCATGACCGCCTCCGCGGCGGCGCCATGGCGCGGACCGGAGAGCGTGGCGAGGCCGGCAAGCAGGCAGGCCGAAACAGGTGCGCCGGTGGACGCGGCGACCCGTGCGGCGAAGGTCGATGCGTTCAATTCGTGATCGGCCAACAGTACCAGCGAGCGGCGGATCAAGTCTGTGCCGGCGGCATCGAGGGACCAGCCCTGCGCCAGCCTTTCGTGCACGGCACCAGTTCCGGGAATCGCGCCGAGCGCCTGAGCCAGAGCGGCGATGGCGCCGGCCGCATCGCGGTTGAGCGAAGCCGATCTGCGGCCGAGCGAAGGCCGGCCGTTGGCCGCCAACGCGGCCAATTCCGCGAAGGCAGCCGGCCGGCCAGTTGCGCCGTTGCCATGGCGGCTCGCCGACACGAACGACACTGGTGCGTCGGATGCCCAAAGCAGGTTTGCCGTCTGCTCCAGCGTGGCAGTCTCGCAGAGTGCAACCGCATCCTGGCCGCGATAGACGAGACGGCCGTGCAAAACGGTCGAGATCGTGGTGGCGATTGCCGGCTCACCCCAGGCGATTGCACTTTCGGCGATAGCCTGGGGATTTCGGCCGCGCGCCCGCCGGCTCGCCAGCGCCGCGATGTCGTCGGCGCGATACTGACTGCGGCGTGGGTCGGCCCGATCCGGCCGCATGCCGATGCGTCCGCGGCTGACATAGGCATAGAGCGTCTGAGCGCGCACCTTGAGACGCTCTAAGGCTTCGTCCCGCGTCAGCCACTCCGTCATGTTAGCCTTGGCATGTTGATTCAGTTGATCAAGATTGATGGTCCAGTCGCCAACCCTTATCTACCGCCCAGAAAGGGTCAAGGAGAAAACCAATGGCGAATGGGCTCGATGATGTGGTGGCGGCGGAAACGGTGCTCTCCGATGTCGACGGTCTTGCTGGCCGCCTGACCATCCGGGGCCATTCGTTGCCCGAACTGGCAGGCCGCTGGAAATACGCCGAGGTGGTTCATCTGCTGTTCGACGGCTTTTTCGACGATCTTCCCGGCGACAAGGAACTGGCGAAGGCGATCGGTCGGGCGCGCAGCGAAGTGTTCGAGCAGATCGAACCCTTGCTGCCGTTTCTCGCATCCCTCGATATCTACAGCGCGATGCGCGCCGGCATCGCCGTGCTGCGGGACGGCGACAAATTGCCGGACGCGCTGCGGCTGGTTGCGGCACCCGCCGTGCTGACGCCGGCCTTGCTGCGCTTGCAGCGCGGCGAAAGCCCGATTGCGCCCGATAGCAAGGCCGATCATGCCGCCGACATGCTGCGGATGCTGACCGGCATGACGGCCTCGCCGAAGTTGGCGAAGGCGCTCGATACCTATCTCGTGACGGTTTGCGACCATGGTCTCAACGCATCGACCTTCGCCACGCGCGTGGTCGCTTCGACACAAGCCGGGCTTACTTCGGCGGTGCTGGCCGGGCTCGGAGCGCTCAAGGGGCCGCTGCATGGTGGCGCGCCAGGTCCGGTGATCGAGATGCTGGATGCGATCGAGGCGCATGGCGACGCCGCCGGCTGGCTGCGTGACGAGATCGCGCGCGGCCGCCGCATCATGGGCTTCGGGCATCGCATCTACCGCGTGCGCGATCCGCGTGCCGATGTGCTGAAAGTGGTGGTGCGGCAGCTTGGCGCCAAGGGCGAAACCGGCCACCGGCTGGCGTTTGCCGAAAACGTGGAGCAAGCGGCGCTCGAAGTGCTTCGCATCGCCAAGCCGTCGCGCTCGCTCCAGACCAATGTCGAGTTCTTCACAGCGCTCCTGCTGGAAGCGGCGGGCTTTCCGAAAGAGGCGTTCACCAATGTCTTTGCTGCCGGGCGCGTCGCCGGCTGGATCGCCCATGCGCGCGAGCAGCAGACGAGCGGACGGCTGATCCGGCCGCAGTCGCGCTATATCGGGACGGTGCCGGACCTCGTCGCCTAAGGATTTCTCCCCGAATGCTACAGCCGGTGCCGGACACTCTCTCGTCGAGATGAGAGAGGTCCTCATGACAAAAATTTCATGTCATTGCTCCACACATCCGCTGTTCTTGGGTGACAGAGAGCCTATATGCTGCAGTGCAGCATGGTTCCACGGGAGCCCGCCTCGAAAGGAATAAAGCCGCCTTGACCGCCAGAAAAACCGCCATCATCACCGGTTCCACCTCGGGCATCGGCCTGGCCATTGCCCACGCGCTCGCGGCCGAAGGCTGCAACGTCGTCGTCAATTCCTTTTCCGACACCGCCGACGATCACGCCATCGCCGACGCAATCGCGAAGCACCACAGGGTGAAGACCCTCTACGTCAAGGCCGATATGTCGAAGCCGGCCGAGTGCCGGGCTTTGGTGGCGAAGGCAGCCGAGGCATTCGGCTCGGTCGAAATCCTGGTCAACAACGCCGGCATCCAACATGTCGCGCCGGTGGAAAGCTTCCCGATCGAGAAGTGGGATGCGATCATCGCCATCAACCTGTCATCGGCCTTCCACACGATCGCAGCCGCCATCCCGTTGATGAAACAGGCCGGTGGCGGCCGGATCGTCAACGTCGCCTCGGCCCACGGCCTGGTCGCGTCGCCGTTCAAGTCGGCCTATGTCTCGGCCAAGCATGGCATTATGGGCTTGACCAAGACTGTCGCCCTGGAGCTGGCGCGCGACAAGATCACCTGCAATGCCATTTGTCCGGGCTATGTGTTGACGCCGCTGGTCGAGGCGCAGATCCCCGACCAGATGAAGGCCAACAAGATGGACCGCGAGACGGTGGTCCGTGAGGTCATGCTCGAAAAGCAACCGACCAAGGAGTTCGTCACCGTCGAGCAGGTTGCGGCGGCCGCGGTGTTCCTATGCTCGGATGCGGCGGCGCAGATCAACGGCACGCACATCTCTGTCGACGGCGGCTGGACCGCTCAGTGAGCCTTCCAGCGGTCAAGGGCCACGCCATGCCGAAAAACGGCAAGGCGGAAGAGCCAAAGAAGATCAACATCGCGCTGCAAGGCGGCGGTTCGCACGGGGCGTTTTCCTGGGGCGTGCTCGATCGGCTGCTCGAGGACGGGCGCCTCGATATAACGGCGGTTTCGGGCACCAGCGCTGGCGCCATGAATGCCGTGGCGCTGGCTGACGGTTTCGTCCGCGGCGGGGTCGAGGGCGCGCGGCGCAAGCTAGACGATTTCTGGCGTGCGGTGGCGGCAAAGGGCCGCTTCAGCCCGGTGCAGCGCATGCCTTGGGACGTCGCCTGGGGCAATTGGTCGATCGAGAACACGCCCGGCTATTTCCTGTTCGATACGATGTCTCGGGTATTTTCGCCCTATGTCGCCAATCCGCTCGCCATCAATCCGCTGCGCGACGTGGTCGAACGTGAGATCGATTTCGATAATGTGCGCGCCTGCAAATCGATGGAACTGTTCATTTCCGCTACCAATGTCGAGACCGGCCAGTTGCGGGTCTTCTCGGACGGCGAGATCGACCTCGACACGGTGATGGCGTCGGCCTGCCTGCCGCAATTGTTCCGTGCCGTCGAGATCAAGGGCGTGCCCTATTGGGATGGCGGCTATGGCGGCAACCCGGCACTGTTCCCGTTCTTCAAGACCGCGGCCACCGAGGACGTGCTCTTGGTGCAGATCAATCCGGTGGTCCGCGAGGGGACGCCGAAGAGCGCCAATGAGATCCAGAACCGCATCGACGAGATCACCTTCAATGCCGGGCTGTTGCGCGAATTCCGCTCGATCGCCTTCGTCAAGGAACTGATCGCCGCCGGCCGATTGCCGCACGGCGAATATCGCGACATCCGCATGCACCGCATCGATGCCGACGCAGCATTCAAGGATCTGTCGGCATCGTCCAAAATCAATGCCGAATGGGCGTTCCTTGCCTATCTGCGCGACCTCGGCCGCACCGCAGCCAGTGACTGGCTGGAAGAAAATTACGACGCCGTCGGCAAGCGGCCGACGATCGATCTGTCCGGCGAGCTCGACGACGGCTTGAAGCCGGTGCGCGGGCCGGCGCCGGGCCGGCGGGTCAAGGAGTTTCTTGCGGCGCGCAAGCAGCCCGACGCCGCCCGCCGTCCGGCCTAGAACGATTTACCGTTTCACCGAAACCCCGAACCGCTCTATCTTTTTTGACGCAATTCCGGACGGAAAACCGTTTCACACTTTTCCTGGAATTGTTCTGGCTCCTCCGCAAAGCAGATGACATCGCAATCTGTCCAATCATCCTGACACTTGCTGCCATACCGCTGTTTTGGCGATCAACAGCCGATGCTGCAGCCGCATCTTTGCGGACAAAGCAACAATCCATCAACTTTTCTGACTATATTGCGATGCAACTTTGAGGTAGAAGCGCGCTTCGCCGATCACGGCAATTTGAATACGGCCTCGCGCGCACCCATATCGGCGACGCGCCCCAAGTAGAAGACGCGGCCTGGCCGAACCCCGCGCACTGGAAAAAATGACGATGCCGAAATTCAGGTTTCACAAGCTTGCAGCCATTATTGTGCTCATCGGGTTCGCCGGCTGGATGGCGACAGGCGAATTCTCGTCCGTCGGCAGCGCGTCCGCGGACAACAAGCCCAAGGCAGGAGAGGTCGAGCAGCCCAAGGCCGCCGACTCAGGCAAGCCCCAAACTGGCGAACAGGGGGCTGCCAAGCCGGGGACTGCCGAGGCAGAACAGCCCAAGGCGCCGTTGCGCACGGTCGCGGTTATAACCCCGCCGCGGCGCACCTATGCACGTGCTATCCGCATTTCCGGACTGACCGAAGCCGACAAGCGCGCCGTCCTGGCGACACGCGTCGCCGGCGTCATCGACAAGCTGCCGGTCAAGCAGGGTCAGCACGTCAAGACCGGCGACCTCATCCTGATGCTTGCCGCCGAGGAAAAAATCTCGGCGGTCGACAATGCCAAACAGCTTGTCGTGCAACGTGAGGCCGAGCTGGCCGCGGCCCTGCGGTTGATGAAAACCGGCAATCTGCCGACGCTGCAGCTCGATACGGCCCGCTCCAACCTGTCGCTGGCCAAGTCGCAACTGGACGCCGCGCAAGCCGAACTCGACCGCAATGAGGTGAAGGCGCCCTTCGACGGCGTTATCGACCGGGTGCCGGTGGAGCTTGGCAGTTCGGTGATGCAGGGCGGCGAGGTGGCTACTATTCTCAGCCTCGACCCGGTGATTGCACGCGGCGAGGTCAGCGAACGCGATCTCGGCTATCTGAAGATCGGCGACAAGGCGAATGTGCGTCTGGTCAGCGGCCAGAATGTCGAAGGCATCGTGCGCTACATCAGCCGGGATGCGTCTTCGGCAACCCGTACCTTCCGGGTCGAAGTCGCCATCCCCAACGCTGATGGTTCCGTACCAGCCGGCATGACGGCCGAAATCGCGCTCAGCGCCCAGCCGACCGACGCCGTGATGCTGCCGCGCTCGGTGGTGACGCTCGGCGACAAGGGAGATCTCGGCATTCGCGCCGTCGACAAGGACGACAAGGTCGTGTTCTTCCCGATCGACCTGGTCGACGACACGCCGACCGGCCTGGTGCTCGGCGGCATTCCGGCCGACGCCCGCATCATCGTCGCTGGCCAGGAGCTGGTGAAGGAAGGCGAGGTGATCAAGCCGGTCGAAGCCGACCAGGCGACCATCCAAAAGCTGTTGGGCGAAGCGACGACCGGGACGCAGTAATCATGGACATCGTCAAACTTGCAATCAGCAATGCCCGGCTGACCATTGCGGTCCTGGTCTTTCTCATCCTTGCCGGTGCGGTCGCCTACCAGTCGACGCCGAAGGAAGCGGAACCCGACGTTCCGATTCCGATGATGTATGTCAGCCTGATCTACCAGGGCATCTCGCCGGAAGACTCCGAACGCCTCCTGCTGCGCCCGATGGAAGCCAAGCTGAAGAGCCTGAAGGGCCTCAAGGAGATGCGCTCGGCCGCCTTCCAGGGCGGCGGTTATGTGCTGGTCGAATTCCAGCCACAGACGGATCTCGCCACCGCGCTGCAGGACACGCGCAGCAAGGTGCAGGACGGCAAGGCCGACCTGCCGCAAGCGGCTGAGGAGCCCGTGGTCTCCGAGGTCAACATCTCCGAGTTCCCCGTCCTGGTCGTGACGCTGTCGGGCGAGGTGCCCGAGCGGGTGCTGACGGCGGCGGCGCGCGAGCTGCGCGACCGCATCGAGGAAGTGCCTGGCGTGCTCGAGGGCTCGCTGCAGGGTGCCCGCGACGACCTCGTCGAAGTTGTCATCGATCCGATGAAGCTGTCTTCCTATGGGCTGCAGCTCGACCAGTTGATCGGTGCGGTCGGCGCTTCCAACAGTCTTGTCGCGGCCGGCAACATCGAAGGGTCCGAGGGCAAATACGCGGTCAAGGTGCCTTCGCTTATCGAGACGCCAGAGGATGTGGCGGCGCTTCCGGTCGTCGCCGGCCCCAATGCGGTGGTGCAGGCCAAGGATATCGCCACCATCCGCTCGACCTTCAAGGACGCCGAGACGGTTACCCGCCTCGACGGCAAGCCGGCGATTGCCATCGAGGTGAAGAAGCGCATCGGCTCCAACCTGATCGATACGATTGGCAAGGTCAGGGAGGTGTCCGACGCCTTCATCAAGACGATGCCGGAGGGTATGCACGTCACCTACACGCAAGACAAGTCCGTGTTCGTGAACCAGCTGCTTGGCGACCTGCAGAACCACGTGATGATCGCCGTCATCCTGGTGTTCATCGTTATCCTCTATGCCCTGTCTGGCCGTGCCTCGCTGCTGATCGGATTGGCCATCCCCTCATCCTTCCTGATCGGCATCCTGTTGCTGGCGATGATGGGCTACACGATCAACATGATCGTGCTGTTCAGCCTCATCCTGGCGGTCGGCATGCTGGTCGACGACGCCATCATCGTCACCGAATTCGCCGAGCGACGCATGAGCGAGGGCATGCCGAAGGAACAAGCGTTCGCGCTTGCCGCCAAGCGCATGGCCGGCCCGGTCATTGCCGCGACGATGACCCGCATTGCCGCCTTCTCGCCGCTTTTGTTCTGGCCGGGCATCATCGGCGACTTCATGAAATATATGCCGATCACGCTGATCGTGACGCTCTCGGCCTCGATGCTCTATGCGCTGGTCTTCGCACCGACGCTGGGCGCCATATTCGCCAAGGCGCCGGCCCACCACCCCGACGACAATCGCGACGGCTGGTACATGGCCGTGGTCAAGCAGGCGGTGCATTATCCCATCACCGTGCTTGTCCTCACTGTGGCGCTGTTGTTCGGCGTCGGCTACGCCTATTCGAAATTCGGCGCCGGCGTCGAATTCTTCCCGAATGTCGAGCCTGACTACGGCCTGCTCTATGTCCACGCCCGCGGCAATCTTTCGCTGGCCGAAATGGACGCTGCCACCAAGACCGCGGAAAATCGGCTGCTCGGCTGGCCGGGCGTGAAGTCTGTCTATACCCGTGTCGGCAAGACGCAGGGCGGCGGCCAGGACGTTCCGGAAGACGTGGTCGGCGTGATCCAGTACGAATTCGTCGACTGGCGTGAGCGTAAATCGGCGAATTCAATCCTCGACGAACTGCGCGGCGTGATGGCCGGCATTCCCGGTGTCGACGTCGAGGTTCGCGTGCCGGAAGCCGGCCCGCCTACCGGCAAGCCGATCCAGATCAGGCTTTCGGCCGTCGATCCGAAGGGCCTTGACGACAAGGCCCGCGCCGTCGCCGCGCGCATTGCCAAGGTACCCGGGGTCATCGATATTTCCGACGGCCTGGCGCCGCCCGGCGTCGACTGGGCGCTTGAGGTCGATCGCGCCAAGGCGGCGCAGTACGGCATCAGCCCGACCGCGGTCGGGACGGTGGTGCAATTGGTGACCAACGGGCTGAAGCTCAGCGAATACCGGCCCGCCGGCGCCGATGATGCCGTCGACATCAGACTGCGCCTGCCCGAGGATCGGCGCACGCTGTCGACGCTCGACGAACTCAGGGTGCAGACCGCGCAAGGCTCGGTGCCGATCTCGAACTTCGTCGTGCGCAAGCCGGAGCCGACGGTCGGTATCCTCAACCGCATCGACGGTGCGCGAACGGTGGTCGTCCAGGCCAACGTCGCTGCCGGCGCCCAGGTGGCTGCCGTCCAGCAGGAGGTCACCAAAGCTGTCGCAGACATGAACCTCGGCAGCGGCATTCGCTGGAAGCTTGCCGGTTCGAATGAGGACAGCGCCGAGGCCAGCGCGTTCCTCAGCAAAGCCTTCGGCGCCGCGATCTTCCTGATCTTCCTGGTGCTTCTGGCGCAGTTCAACAAGTTCACCAGCGTCTGGCTGGTGCTGTCCTGCGTGGTCATGGCGACGATCGGCGTGTTCCTCGGGCTGCTGCTGACGGGAGAGGCATTCGGTATCGTCATGTCGGGCATCGGTGTCATCGCGCTGGCCGGCGTGGTGGTGAACAACAACATCGTGCTGATCGACACCTACGACCGGTTGCGCGAAGAGGGCTGGGACAAATACGAAGCCGTTCTGCAGACCTGCCGCGAACGTGCCCGCCCGGTGGTGCTGACGGCAGTGTCGGCGATCCTCGGCGTGCTGCCGATCGCTTTCGGCCTCGGCCTCGAAATCTTCCATCATGAGACGACGATCAACGCGCCGTCGACGCAATGGTGGATATCGCTGTCCTCGGCGATCGTCTTCGGCCTGTCCTTCGCCACCGTGCTGACGCTGGTGGTGACGCCGTCGATGCTGATGGTATTCACTCGCGCCAAGGTCAAACCCGGTGCGCGTCGGGGCGGGTTCAGCCGCCTGTTCGGGCGTGGCAAGCCCGAGATCACCTCCGAGGGCCTGGAGGCCGATCTGGGCACCGAACCGGCGATCGCCTTCCCGAAGGCCGCCGAATAGATCGACGTCCCCAATCAAGCAAAGGCCGCCCGGGAACAATGGGCGGCCTTCTGCATTGTTCCGTCATTGCAACCTCAAAGCGAGGATTTTCTGATGACGATCAGCACCATTCTCATCATTATTCTTATTCTTATTCTGATCGGCGCGGTTCCGGCATGGCCGCATTCGCGGTCCTGGGGTTACGGACCATCCGGCATCGTCGGCGTCATTCTGATCGTTGTCCTGGTGCTGCTGTTGATGGGCCGGATCTGACCGCAATCATTGGTCGTGACAAGCGGCGGATGACCATCTGGCCATCCGCCTTTTTTTGGTTTGTTGTTAGGCAACTTTTTGCGTCGTCTTGAGCGTGGCGATGCCGATATCCTCGAGCGCTTCCGACACTGCATCTTCCAGCGGCGTGTGCGGAATCGTACCGATAAGGCTTTCCAGCCTGCCTGAAACGAGCCGGTGCGGCTCGAAGCGGAGATAGGACATCGAAACGATCTCGCGCCACATGGCCACGAACGGGCTGCCGGCGCGCAGCACCCACCACGGCATCATCGTCAGTTTCAACGTGCGCCCGAGCGCCTTCTCCGCGGCCGCCTTGATCTCCAGATCGGTCACCGCATGGCCGGGAAAGTTCAGCGCCTCGTAGAAGCCGAGCTTGTCGAGATTGTCAGCCAGTCCGACGAAAGCCTTGGCCAAGTCGGGCAGATAGGCCCATTCATGCACGAGATCGACCGGTCCCGGTGCCGTATAGATACCCTTAGTCATCTTGGCGGCAACAACCAGATCGAACCACGATCCGCTGCCGGTGCCGCCGAAGAAATCACCGGCGCGCAGCAGGATCGTGCGCACCCGACCCGCGTGGGCCTCGCGGCGAAATAGGTCCTCCATGGCGACGCGGATACGGCCCTTTTCCGTCGTCGGGCGAAACGGCGTGTCCTCAGTGATCACCGCCGGCATCGGCGAGCCGTAATTGTAAACGGTGCCCGGGAAGAGATGCAGTGCGCCATTCGCCCGGCAGGCAGCCATGACGTTCTCGGCCATCGGCAGGCATTTGCTCCAGTCGGTGTAGAGCGGGTTGAGGCCGTTGAAAATGATATCGACGCCTTCGGTGGCGCGGATCAGCGCATCGCGGTCGAGCGCGTCGCCGGCGATCGCCGTGGCGCCTTTGAGCTCCGACGGCACCTTGCCGCTGCGGGTGACGGCGCGAACATCGTAGCCGGCATCGAGGAAGGCCTTGGCCACCGCGCGGCCGAGCCGGCCATTGGCGCCGAGAATTGCGATCTTGGTCATTGTTCGTCTCCGTGTTTGCGTTACGACCCTGTTGTGATCTCTTCGCAAACGAATGAAAATTGACTAGATCTGGCAACCTGATATTCAATTTTGAATGGATATCGATTGGAACCTGATCAAGAGTTTCGTCACGGTGGCGGAGACCGGCAGCCTGTCGGCGGCCGCGCGAAAGCTTGCCGCAAGCCAGCCGACGCTTGGCCGCCACATCGCCGAGCTGGAACAGGCACTCGGCGTCACCCTGTTCCGACGTGGGCGGCGTGGCTATGCGCTGACCGAAGCGGGCAGCACGCTCTTTGAACGGGGTCGCGCGGTGAGCGAACAAGCGAGCGCCTTTTCGCTGCTGGCGCTGGGATCGGTCGAGGCGATCGAGGGCACGGTGCGCATTGCCGCCAGCGAAGTGGTGGCGGCCTATGTGCTGCCGGAAATGACGGCAAGGCTTGGAATCGAGGAGCCGGGCATCGAGGTCGAGATCGTCGCCTCGAACCAGGTCGAAAACCTCTTGCGTCGCGATGCCGACATCGCCATCCGCATGGTCAAGCCGGCGCAGAATGAACTGGTCGCGCGCAAAGTGACCGACATTCCGCTCCGCGCCTGCGCGGCAAAATCCTATCTCGACCGCCGTGGCCGTCCGCGCGAGGCCCAAGATCTTGCCGGCCACGATCTGGTCGGCTTCGACCGCAGCGATGGGATCATTCGCGGCTTCGCCCAATTCGGCGTCGCGCTCACCCGCAATGCCTTCCGCTTCAGGGCCGACAATCAGATCGTGCTTTGGGAAGCGGTGCGGGCGGGAAACGGCATCGGCTTTGGCCAGCAGCCGCTGGCCGACCGCGATGCGCTGGTGGAAACAGTGCTGCCCGGTCTCCCGCTGCCGACGCTGCCGGTGTGGCTGGCCATGCACCGCGACGTGCGTACCAGCGTCCGCATCCGCCGCGTGGCTGATTTCCTCTACGAAGAGTTCAAGCGCTATTCAGCCGGTGCAGGCTCGGCAGCGAATTCGGCGCGGTGAGCCAGGCCGGCCATCAACAGCACGACGATCAGCAGCCCGGACAGGGCGACGAAGATCGGGCCGAAGCTCGAGTGTTCGGCGATGAAGCCGATCGCCGACGGCGCCACCAGAATGCCTGAGTAACCCATTGTGGTGACGACGCTCATGCCGGTGCCCGACGACATGCCTTCCTGGTTGCCGCCGGCCGAAAAAATGATCGGCACCATGTTGGCAATACCCAGGCCGCAAAAGGCAAAAGCCGCGATGGCGAGCCATGGCGAGGGCGCCAGCCCCGCCACCAGCATGCCGGCGGCGGCGGCAAGCGCCGAGGCGCGCAGCGTCATTATCGCGCCGAAGCGGTTGCGGACACCGTCGCCAAGGAAGCGCATGACGGCCATAACCCCGGAAAATGCGGCGTAGGCCAGGCCAGCAACGGCGAGATCGGCGCCGAGCTCCTGCCTGAGATACAGCGCTGCCCAGTCGAGCACCGCGCCTTCGGAGATCATCGTCAGCAGCGCCATCAGCCCGATCAGATATACCAGCGGGTTTGCCGGCAGCGCGAATTTGTGATGCTCGGCGACCGGGTGCTTGTCCTCGGCGATCAGGTAGCGGATCGCTACCGCCATGACGGCAAAGGCAAGCGCCGTCACCATCGTCGCATGGGCGAGGTGACCGTAGTACTGGATGGCGAAACCGCCCAAAGCGCCGCCGGCGAAACCGCCAAGGCTCCAGAAGCCGTGCGAGGACGACATGATGGCACGGGACAGCCGCCGTTCGACTGCCACTGCATTGGCATTCATGGCGACGTCCATGCCGCCGATCGAACCGCCGAAGATGAACATGGCGGCGGCCGCCAAGGGCACGTTGGGGGCCAGAGCCACGACCAAAAGGCCCAAGCTGCCGGCAAGTCCGAACCAGCGCAGCACCGTGCGCGAGCCATGCTTCGAGATCAGATGGCCGCACCAGGTCATGGCGGTGACGGCGCCGGCACCGAACAAGAGAATCAGCAGGCCGAGCGTGAACTTGCTGATGTCCAGCCGGGTCAGGAACACCGGGATCTGCGGCGCCCAGCTGCCGGTCAGGAAGCCGTTGGCGAGGAAGATGCCGGCCACGGCCCAGCGTCCACGAATCGCGATTTGCGTGATTTTCTGCGCGTCCATTGGGTAGGATCCGGTCCGGAATTGGCTTTGCGCGGCAAATTAGATCGATTCAATTCACAGTCAAGCGCTCTTCGCCGAAAGTGCTTGGACCAGACGGCTGAAATAGGATCGGCATCGTTCTTGGCGGACTACCTACGTTGGAGATTAGCGGAAACGCTTCTCTCTTCATCATTCACAGGCGGAGCAAGGAGCGTAGCGACGCGTCGCAGACCCGAGGATCCATGCCGCAACTTCTGAGCGATGCCATGATGCAGAACTAACTCTGACTGGAGCACCATCATCCTGAACCGCTGTGCTCGTGCCGACCGTCACGGCATGGATCCCAGGGTCTCCGCGACGTCGCTTCGCGACTGCTTCGCCCTAGGATGACGAAGCCGCGAAAGCTTGACCCGCCCCAGAAGCCGGAAGAAGGTAGCCAGAGGCGCTCGCCCAATAAAGTCCGATCTAGTGATCCCTGGGGCGTCTTGCCTCGAACTCGGCCTTCTTGGCGTCGGAGGGTTCGACCTGGTTCAGTGCCTGCCACTCGGCATAGGGCATGCCGTAGATGATCTCGCGCGACTGTTCCTTGCTCAGTTCGACACCCTCGGCTTGCGCCGCGTCGCGGTACCAGTTGGACAGGCAGTTGCGGCAGAAGCCGGCGAGGTTCATCAGGTCGATGTTCTGTACGTCGGAACGCTCGCGCAGATGCGCGACCAGCCGGCGGAAGGCAGCGGCTTCGAAATCGCGCTTTTGTTCGTCGCTGAGTTCGGTCATGTCCTGTTGGCCTCCCTTGGGCCTCCATCATACCGGCCCGGTGCGCGAGCCGAATATTTTCACCGCATGTATATCGGCACGTCGATCTATCGCGTCAACGATCGGCGCCAGCCGTTCGGCCCAGTCGAGGGCACCCTTGCGGTCGGCGATCAGGTCCTGGCGGATCTCGAGCAGCGCATGGGCAAAGCCGTTGACGATGGCGTGCCTGAACATGGTATCGCCGCGCAGTGCGCCGTCATAGGGTTCGTTGTCGCCGACGATGAGGCTCTTGTCCTCGGCGAGCATGTCGATCAGCGGCCGCGCCACGCGGTCGTCGAGATCCCACAATATGCCGACATGCCACGGCCGCACGAAGCCCTGCATGGTCGGCGTGAAGGAATGCACCGAAAAGATGAAGGGTGCCTGCGCGGATGCTTGCGCCACTGAGGCGATCATGGCGCCAACAGCATCATGATAGGGGCGGTAAAAGCGGTCCAGCCGTCTTTCGCGCTCCTCCGGCGCCATGGGATAATTTCCCGGGATGACGGTGCCGTCATAGAGCTGGCGAATCAGCGTTGGATCGTCTTCGCCGCGATTGGGGTCGACCAGCAGTCGCGAAAAATTGGCAAGCACCGCCGGAACGCCGAGCAGACTTGCGAGTTCGCGGGTTACAGTCTCGACGCCGATGTCGTAGGCGATGTGGCGGTCGAACTCCGCCGCCGGCAGGCCGAGGCTGCCATACTCCTCCGGCAGGTCGCGGCGGGCGTGATCGGCCAGAAGCACCATGCCGCGCTTGCGGTCGCCTTCGACGATGTCGAAAGGCGCGAAAACTGTGGATCGGGTCATTGGCGGGAAAGGTCT
This sequence comes from Mesorhizobium sp. ISC25, assembly GCF_042295465.1. Lineage (NCBI taxonomy): Bacteria > Pseudomonadati > Pseudomonadota > Alphaproteobacteria > Hyphomicrobiales > Phyllobacteriaceae > Mesorhizobium > Mesorhizobium sp. ISC25. The sequence continues at coordinate 5,343,648 of NZ_CP135441.1, forward strand.
GTTCGCTGGCTTCCGGGGAGGGTGGTATCGTCATTCCACGAAGAGAACGCTCGCGCAATGCCGTTGTTTGGCCACGGTTTCTGCCAAAAAACTGAGCAGGGGCGACAGCAAGCGCGCCAGAGCCTTCTAAATCGATTGGATTGGACAGATCGGCGCGTTGACATGCGTACGGACTTTTCCGAAAAGGGGCGTTGAGAGATGCAAATGTGGTTCTTGAGGGGTTTCAGGATGGGTTTCGCCGGCGGGCTGCGTGTGCGCCATGCCTTGGCCATGCCGCTCCTGATACCGGCCATAGGCCTTTTCGCGGTGATTTCGGCCTCGCCGGCACGGGCCGATTTCAGGGTCTGCAACGCCACGCAGAATCTGGTCGGCGTCGGCATCGGCTATCGCGCCAAAGCCGGCTGGATCACCGAAGGCTGGTGGCACATCGAAGGATCGAGCTGCAAGACGCTGATCGAGGGACCGTTGTCATCAAGGTTTTACTATCTTTATGCAGAAGACGCCGAGCGCGGCGGACGCTGGGATGGCCCGATCAACATGTGCGTGGCCGAAAAAGAGTTTAAGATCGCCGGCGTTACCGATTGCGTCGCCCGGGGCTTTCAGCGCGCCGGATTCCAGGAATATGACACGGGCGAGCAGGCAAGTTGGATGGTCCAGCTGACTGACGAGCCCGCAACGGATGGCGCTCCAGCCGCCCCGGGAACAAACAGTCAATGAGACGCAGCCGCAAGGTCAAGATACTCGCCACCATCGGTCCGGCCTCCTCGTCCGAGGAGATGCTGAAGAAGCTGTTCGAAGCCGGCGCCGACGTGTTCCGCATCAATATGAGCCACACCGACCATGAATTGATGCGGACGCTCGTCGGCCGTATTCGTGCCGTCGAGGAGGCCGTCGGCCGGCCGATCGGCGTTCTCGCAGACCTGCAAGGGCCAAAGCTGCGCGTCGGCAAGTTCGCCAACGGCAAAGAGGTGCTGACCGTCGGCCAGACCTTCACGCTCGACGACAATCCCGAGCCCGGCAATTCGACGAGGGTCTACCTGCCGCATCCCGAAATCCTGCGTTCGGTCGAGGCTGGTCATCGCCTGCTGATCGACGACGGCAAGCTCGAGCTCAAGGCGGTCAGCAGCAACGGCAAGGCGATCGTCTGCACCGTCGTCGCCGGCACGACCATTTCCGATAAGAAGGGCGTCAGCCTGCCCGACACCGACCTGCCGGTCGGCGCGCTGACGGAAAAGGACCGCCGGGATCTCGACGCGGTTCTGGCGACCGGTGTCGACTGGGTGGCGCTGTCCTTCGTGCAGCGGCCCGAGGACCTGGCCGAGGCGCGCAAGATCGCACGCGGCCGGGCGCTGATCATGGCCAAGATCGAAAAGCCGCAGGCCGTCGCCCGGCTGGCCGAGATCATCGAGCTTTCGGATGCGCTGATGGTTGCCCGCGGCGATCTCGGCGTCGAGATGCCGCTCGAAGCCGTGCCTGGCATCCAGAAGCAGATCACCCGCGCCGCGCGCCGCGCCGGCAAGCCGGTGGTGGTCGCCACGCAGATGCTGGAATCGATGATCACCGCGCCGGTGCCGACCCGTGCAGAGGTCTCGGACGTGTCGATCGCGGTGTTTGAAGGCGCCGACGCGATCATGCTTTCGGCCGAGTCCGCCGCCGGCGCCTATCCGGTCGAGGCGGTGGCGATGATGAACCGGATCGCCACCAAGGTCGAAACCGACCCGACCTATGCCGGAATTATCAACGCGCAGCGCTCGGAACCGGAAGCGACCGGAGCCGACGCGATCTCGCTCGCCGCCCGCGAAATAGCCGAGACGCTGAAGCTGTCGGCGATCATCACCTATACCGCGTCCGGCACAACCGGCCTGCGCGCCGCGCGCGAGCGGCCGCAAGTGCCGATCGTGGCGCTGTCGCCGATCCTCAACACGGCGCGGCGGCTGTCGCTGCTGTGGGGCACGCATTGCGTCGTCTCCCCCGATGCCAGCGACCTCGACGACATGGTCGACCGCGCCTGCCGCATCGCCTTCGACGAGGGCTTCGGCAAGCCGGGCGACCGCGTCATCATCACGGCCGGCGTGCCGCTGAGGACGCCGGGATCGACCAACATGCTGCGCATCGCCTATGTCGGATCGGAAGTCGGCCGCTAATGTCGGCGGCGGCTGCCGGATGGGCCGGCTGCATGGCGCGTCGTAAACGCGGCCCCAGCCCGGCGCATCGACGGCAGTTGGGTTAGGATCGACGCCGAACGCCGCCAGCTTGCACCAGCCTGTGGCTGGCCGTGAAGCGGTTCGAAGGCCCTATCCGACTTGAGCTGGAAGTCAGTTAAGGTAATCTCTCCTGGGAGAAAGAGGAGGGTGATCCAATGTGGATGCGCACTGATCTTCTGGAACTCCTCGGCATTGAGCACCCGATAATCCAGGCGCCGATGAGCGGCATCACCACGCCGGAACTGGCGGCGGCAGTCAGCAATGCCGGGGCGCTTGGCTCGCTCGGATGCGGCATTCTGTCTGCGGCAGCTATCCGCGAGCAGCTCACGGCGACACAGCACGCTACCAATCGCCCGATCAACGTCAACTTCTTTGCGCACCCGGCGCCGATACACGATGATGCGGCAGCCCAAAGTATGCGCGACCGCCTTCGCGGCTGCTATGAGGAGGTCGGCCTCGGACCGGTGCCCGAGCCGGGCGAGCCCTTCCCCACCTTCGATCGTGAGCGTCTCGAAATTGTGCTCGAGCTGCGCCCGAAGGTGGTCAGCTTCCACTTCGGCCTACCCGACACCGCAATTGTGCAGCAGTTGAAAGCGGCTGGCTGTACTGTCTTGTGTTCGGCTACTACCGTCTCGGAAGCGCGCCAGCTTGAGGCAGGAGGGGTGGACGCCATTATCGCCCAGGGATACGAGGCGGGTGGGCATCGCGGCACATTCACTGGCGACCCTGCTATCGGCACTGCCGGCACTATGGCCCTCGTACCGCAGATTGTTGATGCCGTGCGGGTGCCTGTAATTGCCGCCGGCGGTATCTTCGACGGTCGCGGCATTGCTGCCAGCTTTGCACTCGGCGCATCTGGTGTGCAGATCGGCACGGCTTTCCTGGCCTGTCCTGAAGCCAATGTGCAGCCAGTTTATCGCGTAGCATTGCGCTCGGCCAACGACGAGAGCACGTCGGTGACTCGCTGCTTCACTGGCCGCCCAGCGCGCGTGGTGCGCAACCGGTTTGTGATGGAAATGGCTGGTGAGGAAGATGCTGCGCTGGCGTTTCCGCTACAGGCGAGTCTGGTCATGCCGCTTTCAATGGCAAAAGATGAAAGCAAGCGGGCTGACTTCTTGCCCATTTGGGCCGGGCAGGGCGTTGCGAAGCTGCGGGAGATGCCGGCGGCCGCCCTTGTGGAGAAACTCGTCACGGAAGCAAGCGGCATAGAAGTAGGGGAGTAGGGGAGTAGGGGAGTAGGGGAGTAGGGGAGTAGGGGAGTAGGGGAGTAGGGGAGTAGGGGAGTAGGGGAGTAGGGGAGTAGGGGAGTAGGGGAGTAGGGGAGTAGGGGAGTAGGGGAGTAGGGGAGTAGGGGAGTAGGGGCATGTGTTCCAGAGTGCGTTCCACAGTGCAATCTACACCACTTACACCACTCACATACTGCCTTACTCCCCTATTCCCCTACTCCCTTACTGGTCTCAAATGCCTTCGCCGGCAAGCTCCTCGGAAAGTGCGGCGACCTGGTCCTGAGCGCTGCGCATCATCGGATAGATGCCGAGAACGCGCTGCCAGGCTTCGAGCGCCGACTGCTTGTGGCCGGTTTCGGCCATGATCTGGGCCAGGCCCGAAAGCGCGCCGAAATGGCGTGGTTCGAGCTGCAGGGTGCGGTCGATGTCCGCCATCGACTTCCCGTAGTTCTTCATCATGAAATGAACAGTGGCGCGGCGGTTCCAGCCTTCCGCATAGGTTGGCTGCAGGGTCACCACTTGGTCGAGGAAATCGAGCGCGACATCGAATTTCTGGTTTTCGATTGCCTTCTGCGACCATTGCATCATCAGGTCGATCGAGGCACTGCCCGACTGGGACCACTCGCTGCCGATTCGTCCGGCGATGCGCTCGGCGGCCTTTTCATTGCGTTCGCGCTTGAGATCGGCAAATAGCTGATCGAGCCGCGCCTGTTTCGTCTTGACGACCGGAGGTGCTGTCGGCGGAGTTGTGGTCGGATCTTCAGCCCAAGCCGGCAGCGAGACAGCGCCGGAAACGAGGAAAGCCGTGAAAAATGCAAAAAGAATCCGCATCGCGGGAATCTAGCCCCCGACGCCGGATCGTCAAACTGAATTTAGCGTGAGAGGCGTATCATGCGAACGGAGGCGCGCAGCCTCCGGTCGAAAACTCAACCTTGGCGCGCCTTGTAGCGCGGAGCGGTCTTGTTGATGATGTAGACGCGGCCCTTGCGACGAACCAGCTGGTTGTCGCGGTGACGCGCCTTCAACGCCTTGAGCGAATTCTTGATCTTCATGGTCTTGCCCGTCGGTCTGGGCCCGGTCCCGGGCCGAATTATTAAGGCGCGCCCACAGACGCGCCTTTGAACTGTGCGTGGCTCATAGACGAGGAGCGTTGCCCGTGTCAACCGCAAGTGCTTGCCGTAAGCGCGTTGTCTAAACGATACGGGCCGTTTCGTATCATCACATATCGCACTGGCGCCTTGCGGCATTGCGCGGGCTTGAGACGGCTGGAATGATGCGGTTGCCGCGAATTGGAGATCATCATGCGCCGAATTCTTGTGTCCACCTGTCTTGCCGTCCTTGCGGCAGGTTCTGTTGCCCATGCGCAGGAATGCGACCGCAACGGCGACAGCCAGCAGATGATGAACATCTGCGCCGACGAGGACTACAAATCCGCCGACGTTAAGCTCAACAAGGCCTACCAGGAGCTCATCAGCGGAAGCGATGCAAACGCCAGGAAGCTGTTGCAGACGGCGCAGCGCGCCTGGATCGCCTTTCGCGACGCGGAATGCAGCTATTCCGCCGCGGACAGCGAGGGCGGCTCGATCTAATCCGATGCTGGTATCGGAATGCCTGACACGGCTGACCGACGACCGCACCAAGCAGCTCACCGCCGATTCGACCTGCGCGGAAGGCGATGTGAGTTGCGCCAGTCCCGACGAGGACGAGAGCGGCGACATCCAGTAAACGTAGGATTTGACTTTTTGTTTGAGCATGATCTTTTCCGAAAACCGGATTCCACTTTTCGCTAGCGCGGACCTTCGGTTCGGGATCATGCTCTAGCTGCGGCGGCTCACGCGCGTAAAATGGCCCATCTTGCGGCCGGGCCGCGCCTCGGCCTTGCCATAGAGGTGCAGCATCAGATCGGGCTCGGCGAGCAGCTCAGGAACGCGCCGGACATCGTCGCCGATCAGGTTTTCCATGACGCAGTCGAACTGCCGGGCGGGATTTCCCAGCGGCAGGCCGGCGACGGCGCGGATGTGCTGCTCGAATTGCGAGACGGTGCAGGCGGCCTCCGTCCAGTGGCCGGAATTGTGGACGCGCGGCGCTATCTCGTTGGCCAGCAGCGAACCGTCGGCAAGGACAAAGAATTCGACGCCGATGACGCCGACATAGTCGAGCGCTGCAAGGATCTCTGCCGCCGCCGTTTGAGCCGCAGCCGCCGTCTCGGACTTTACTTCGGCCGGCAGCGTCGAGCTGTGAAGAATACCGTTGCGATGGACATTCCACGCTGGATCGTAGGCGGCGAGCGAGCCGTCGATGCCGCGCGCAGCGATCACCGAAATCTCGCGCTCGAAGGTGACGAAGGATTCCAGGATCAACGGCACGTTGCCCATCGCCTCGCAAGTGCCGGCAAAGCCGCCTGTTTCCATGTTGCGGAAGACACGCTGGCCCTTGCCGTCATAGCCCATGCGGCGCGTCTTCAATATGCCGCTGCCGTTGAACTTTTTCAGCGCAGCCGTCAGTTCGTCGTCATTGTCGACGGGGCCGAAATCCGCGGTCCGTATGCCGATGCCGTTAAGGAATTTCTTTTCCGCCAGCCGGTCCTGCGCCACTTCCAGTGCGCGTGCCGGCGGATAGACCGGCACCGTAGAGGCCAGTGCCGCGGCGGCCGCGACCGGAACGTTCTCGAATTCATAAGTCACGACGGCACTGGCCGCAGCCAGCTCGCCAAGCGCGGCCGCGTCGTCATAGGCGGCGACGATCTGCCGGTTGGCGACCTGTGCCGCCGGGCAATCCGGCTGCGGCTCCAGCACGACAATGCGGTAGCCGAGGCGGGCCGCAGCCATCGCCAGCATGCGGCCAAGCTGGCCGCCGCCGATGATGCCGATGGTCGATCCCGCCAGCAGGCTCACGGCGCGTCCGTGGGCTCTGCGGCGACCTTGGCGGTCTGCGCGGCGCGCCAGCTATCCAGCCGGGCGGCAAGCTTTTCGTCGCTCAGTGCCAGCACCGCGGCAGCCAGAAGGGCGGCGTTGGCAGCGCCGGCCTTGCCGATGGCCAAAGTGCCGACCGGAATGCCGGCCGGCATCTGCACGATCGAAAGCAGCGAATCCTGGCCGAACAGCGTCTTCGATTCCACCGGCACGCCGAACACCGGCAGCGGCGTCATCGCCGCCGTCATGCCGGGCAGATGCGCCGCACCGCCGGCGCCGGCGATGATCACCTTGTAGCCGGCCGCCTTGGCGCCTTTGGCGAAGTCATAGAGCCGGTCGGGCGTGCGGTGGGCCGAGACGATCAGGCGCTTGTGCGGAATTCCAAGCGCCTCAAGCGTTTCGGCGGCGTGGCGCATCGTCGCCCAGTCGGACTGGCTGCCCATGATGATGGCGACGTCGGCGCGTTGATCGTTCAAGCTTCTGCTCCCCGGCGGCAAAGGCGCGCATTAGCGGAAATCGAGGGGAGCCGCAAGGATGGCCAGAAAGGGAAAGTCGCTTGTGCCGTTTCTGTCGCTACGCAAATGGATAGCGGCGGTGGTTATCGGGCGGCCGCTGCTCGGAAGCGGTCGACGAAGCCGTCAAGTTCAGGCCGCTCGGTATCGGAAATCGCCCAGTAGGAAAAGGCACTGTCGGTCCAATGGACCAGCGAGAAGCCACCGGCAGAAAGATCGACAGGTCCGCTTGTCGAGCCGGTTTCCTCGGGCGCGGCGACGAGAGTGATCAGGTGCTCGCGGTGCCGGTAGACCAGTGCCGGCACCGTCCGGTCGGCGATCACCTCGACCCGGCCGCCGAGCAATGTGAAACCGTCATTGGCAAGATCGGGCGCCGGTGGCGACAGGCCGACCCGGGCATCGAGCCAAGGTTTAACGGTATGCCGGTCCGACGAGACGACGTCCACCGGGCTGGCGGCCAGCAGGCTGCGGCGGTGGCCGCTGGCGACTGCGGCCGCAAAGCTGTCGGGCGCCCTACTCAGCATCATCCATTGCGTCGCGCCGCTGGCCAGCACGGCGGTAACGATGATCGACGCCGCCAGCGCGCGCCAGTCGAACGCGCCAAATCGGTTCACCGCTCTGTGCGCCGGCAGCACTCGAGCGGCGGGCGCCGGCGCCGACAGCACTTTCTCCGTACCGGCTGTCCCGATTGCAGCGATGCGAGCCTTGAAATCCTCACGGACATCGGGCCTCGGCAGCCCGCTGACGACCGTCTGCAGCGCAATGATGCGGGCATGCTCGGCGGCGAGCGCCGGATCGGCCGCGATGCGTCGCTCGACAGCCAATGCTGCTGCTGCGTCGAGCTCGCCATCGACCAAGGCATGGATCATCAGCTCCATGCCCGACGGGTCATCGGGCAGTCCATCGTTGTGCGCGCTCATGGCGCCCTCCCAAGTTGGGATATCAGCAGACCGCGCGCCCTCGCCAGCCGCGACATCACCGTGCCTAGCGGGACGCCAAGCAGCATCGCGACCTCGCGATAGCTGAGGCCGTTGATGTCGCGCAGCACTACGGTCTCGCGAAATTGCTGCGGCAGCGCGGCGATCGCCGCCTCGAGTGCCGCCGTGTCGGCCTTGGCGATCAGGCTTGCCTCAGGACTATCGGTATCCGGCAGGCCGGCGCCATATGCAGCCGTCATGTCATCGAGATCGCTCAGGTCGCCGACGGCGACGATACTGCGCGGCCGGTTGCGCGCCAGCCAAGAGTAACAGGCGTTGCGCACGATCGCCAGCAACCAGGCGCGAGCATTGCCGCCGGCATAGCCGGCGATGCCCGCATGCGCCTTCAAACAGGCCTCCTGCACCACATCCTCCGCGTCGGCGGCGTTGCCGGTCAGCCAGCGGGCAAGCGCAAGCGCATCCGCGAGATGGGGCAGAACCACCTCGCGAAAGCGCTCGGCCGCGGCCTCTTGGTTCAGCACCGTCGCATCGCCCGGCATCCCGGGCAGAACCTTCCGAACATCCTCACGGAGCGACGGTGATCCTGCCCTGCATGTGCGGGTGAAGCCCGCAGAAATAGGCATAGTCGCCTACTTTGGTGAAGGTGAGGGCATATGTGTCACCGGTGTCAAGCGCCTTGGAGCGAAACGAGCCATCGTTGGCGACCACCAGATGCGGGATGTCGTCGTCATTCTCGAAGGTCACGGTAGTGCCCTGCTTTACCGTCAGCACCGCCGGTGTGAAGGCAAAGTTCTCGATCTTGACCATTGGCTGGTCTGCCGCGTTCAGTGGCATGGAAACCATTGTCAGGATTGCCGCCAAACCGAACGTGACAGGCGATACGACCAAGAGGCGGGATGGAAAGCGGATCATCGCATTTCCCCTCAGACCAGCGTGCTGTCGATGATGGCGAGGTCCTGCCCGCCTTGCTTGACCGTCACGCTGCTTGTGCCGAGCAGGCTGCGCAACTGGCCGGCAGGTACCGTCATCGGCCCGGGTGAGGCTGCGGTGCCCGGCGCCGGTTGCGGGAAAGCGGTCGAGCGCGCGGTATGAAAGGTAACGTTGCCTTCGACCTTCTGCATGATCTGGTGGATATGGCCGTTGAGTACGGTGACAGAGCCGAAGCGCTTGAGCAGGGCCAAGGCCTGTGCTGCGTCGTCGGTGCCCCAGCCCCATTCGGGATAAACAGCCCATAGCGGGATGTGGGCAAAGACGACGATTGGCGTCGAGGCGGTGACCGCCTTCAGATCATCGGCCAACCATGCCAACTGGTCGGCGCCGAGATTGCCGAGCCCGCCAGCCTTCAGGTTGACGACGTTGACCAGCCCAATGAAATGGACGCCGTTCTGGTCGAACGAATACCAGCCGGCGCCCTTGGTGCCCTTGCCGTAGCGGTCGAGATAGGCCTGGCCATTGCCGTCATCGATCAGGTCGTGCTCACCTGGCACATAATGCACGTCGAAGCCTGCGCCGCCGATGATCTGGGCAGCGTTGTCGAACTGAGCGGCCTTCGACAGATGGGTGATGTCGCCGGTGTGGATCATGAAAGCGGGCTTTTGCGGCAGCGCCTGGATCTTGCCGATAGCCTCCTTCAGCGTGTCGATAGCGTGCGGGTTGGCAGCCTTATCGAAGCCGATGTGGCTGTCGGAGATCTGGAGGAAAGTGAAGCCGGTGGCCAAGGCCTCTGCGGCTTGCGCCGCACCGAGCAGGCTGAGCGAAACCGGCACGCCGGCCGAAATGGTCCACAGCACTCCCGTGCCGGCCCAGATCATGCATTCCAGTGCATGACGGCGGCTGATACCGTCAGCTTCATTGTCGTGGTTGTGGGTCATACCGGTCTCCTGCAACGCCGGAAATGGCGTCTGCTTGGGAGACCAATGGGCGGGGTGGTTTATTCCGCCCGAAGACTAAAAGGTCATTCACAGTGCCGTGATGGCGCACTGGCCCGATGCGAAGCCGGCGCTGGAAGGCACTGGCTCGACCACGCTCTGGCGATGTCTAGTCAGGCCAGCGCAACGCTCCGGCGGACTGCTTGCGAGCGGGCTTCATCGCATCCGCGGGCCGATCGGCAGCGCTCAATATAGCCCGCAGGCGTTCGGCAACGATCTCCGCCTCGCCGGGATGGAGATTGCACGGATCAAGGAAGAAGTGACCGCGCTCGACCTCGTGGTTGCGAACGATGATGGGTGGCGAACCCGCGGCAAGCGCTGAGGCGAGGCCGGCTGCGGTGAACCGGCTTTCGGGCGCAACAAACACCTGCAGGCGGTCGAGAGGATTTCCGGTCGGATCGGGAATGATGTTTGCTGCGATGCCGGGCAGGCCCTGCAATGCGGTTTGCCACAGATGCAGGGCGGCTTCTTCCCGCTGGCGAATGTCGGCATGGTCGCGCCGCTCCCAGGCTTCCAGGGCCGCCATAGTGCCGGCGATGCTCTCCTTGCCGACCTTCATGGCGCGCGCGACGCCCCGGTTCTGGAGATAGGCGGCCCGCACCAGATCCTTGCGGCCGGCAACGATGCCGCTTGTCGGCCCTGAGAGAAATTTGTGCCCGCTATACAGGACAATATCGGCGCCGCGCGCCAGAAAGCCGCGCAAATCGTATTCCGAGGCGGCGTCGACGATCACCGGCACGCCCCTGGCGTGGCAAATCTCGCAGAACTCCTCGAGCGGGAGCATGCCGTATTGCACGGTGTGGTGCGCAACGACGTAGAGGGCTGCCGCCGTCCGGTCCCGGATCGCCTCGGCAACATGATAGTCCTGGGTGACGCTGACCGTGCCGGCAGGCACTGCCGTGGCTCCGGCAAGCCGGATCGACTGGTCGATCGGCGCGCCATAATTGACGATATGGCCAAGCTGGACGATGACCTCCGATTTGAGGCCCTCGGTATCGTCCGGCAGCCGCTCGATCGCAAGAAGGCTGGTTCCGGTCATCGCGCCGGCAATCGCCATGGTTATGCCGCTGGCGCAGCATGCGGTGATGAAGCCGGCCTCGCCGCCGGTGAGGCGTGCAATCACGGTACTTGCGGCGCGCTGCAGATCGTCCATCTCGACCCATTGCGAGGCGATTTCCGACATTGCGGCGATCGCCTCGGGGACAATGATCGAAGCGCCGAGCGCCGTCATCGTGCCGGAAACATTGATGATAGGGCGAAGGCCGAGCCGTTCGCGGATTGTCGTGTTGGAACGGTCAGCGGCATAGGTCGTCATCTCGGAAGATCCTGTTTCGAAAGCTTTCAAGCGGCGATCTCGACGACCGCCTCGATTTCAACTGTGATGTTGCCCGGCAGCGAGCCGACACCGATCGCGGAACGGGCGTGTCCGCCAAGCGTATCAAAGACGGCGGCGAAAAGATCGGAACAGCCATTCACCACCTTGGGGTGCTCGCTGAATGTCGGCGTCGCATTGACAAAGCCAAGCAGCTTGACGACGCGCACGATGCGGCCGAGGTCGCCGGCCGCCGCATGCATGACGGCGAGCAGGTTCAGGCCGGTCAGACGGGCATGATCATAGGCCTCCTCCACGCTGACATCCTCGCCGACCTTGCCGGTGCAGAGCGCGCCATCGGCGCGCAACGGCCCCTGGCCGGAGAGGAAGATCAGCCGTCCGCTCTCTGCATAGGTGACGAAGTTGGCGATGGGCTTCGGCGGCTCGGGCAGTGTCAGGCCCAATTCCGCGAGCCGGATGTAAGGCGTCATAAAAGCTCCTTGCGACAGCTTTCGCCGTCCGATGTCAAAAATGCGAGGCGCGAAACCGCGCCAGGAAACTGCGAAGGCGTTCATTGTCGAACCCCGCCGCCAGAATCTCGGCGGGTGGTCCGACGGCGCTGACGCCGCCATCCGCCATGAAAACGATGCGGCTCGATGCGTCGCGCGCAAAAGCCATTTCATGCGTGACCATCAGCATCGTCATGCCGTCTTCGGCGAGGCTGCGCACGACCTCGAGCACCTCGCCAACCAGTTCCGGGTCGAGCGCCGAGGTTATCTCGTCGAGAAGCAATATCTTCGGCTCCATCGCCACGGCGCGGGCGATGCCGACGCGCTGCTGCTGGCCGCCGGAAAGCTCGGCCGGCAGACTGTCGGCTTTGTGGGCGAGGCCGACCCGGCCGAGCCAGTGCTCGGCAATGGTGCGGGCCTCGGCATTGCTCTTGCCGCGCACCTTGCGCAGACCAAGCATGATGTTGCCGGCCGCAGTCAAATGCGGAAACAGATTGAAGCTCTGGAACACCATTCCGGTCTCGGCTCGCATCGCCGCCAGGTCGCGCTCGCTGCGTCGCTGGTGTGTTCCCGTCTCGCGATAGCCGACCTCCTTGCCATCGATACGGATCGAGCCGCTGTCGTAGCTCTCCAGGAAGTTGACGCAGCGCAGCAGCGTGGTCTTGCCGCTGCCGGAGGGGCCGATGACCGTCACCACCTCGCCGCGTGTCACCTGCAGGCTGACGGAGCGCAGGACCTCGACGGATCCAAAGGCTTTGGAAACCTCGGTGACATCGAGAAGTGCCGGATTCTGGTGCGAGGCGTTGGACATCTTGCTATTCCCGGATGAAGGAGAAACGCCGCTCCAGGCGCCGGCTGGCCAAGGAGAGGGCGTAGTTGACGGCGAAGTAGACGAGCGCACCGAGAATGTAGAGCGGCATCGCCTCGTAGGTGCGGCCGATGACCTGGTTGATCGCCTGCATGAGGTCGGTGATGCCGAGCAGCGAGACCAGCGCGCTGCCCTTCACCGCGTCGGTGACGCCATTGATCCAGGGTGGCAGGAAGCGCCTGAACGCCTGCGGAAAAATGACGTAGGCCAGCCGCTGGCGAAAGGTCAGTCCGATCGCCATCGCCGCCTCGGACTGCCCCTTGGGGATCGAGCCGACGGCGCCGCGTAAATATTCGACGACCTGTGCGGTCTTGAACAGGGTGAGGGCGAGTACGGCCGCCCAAAAGGATTCCAGATGCAGCCCCACGGCGGGCAGGCCGTAATAGACGAAGAAGATCAGCACCAGGATCGGAATGCCGCGTATGGTGTCGCTGAAGATGCGCACTGCCCAGCGCAGCGGAGCCGGACCATAGACAAGGCCGACGCCCATCAGTACGCCGGCGATGAGCGATAACACCACGACCAGCAGCGACACCCACAAGGTTATGGCAAAGCCTTGGGCGAGGAACGGCAAGGCGTAAATGATCTGGCTCAGCATGTCAGCGCGCCGCCTTGAACCGGCGCTCGACCAGCCGCAGCGCGAAAAGCAGCGCGTAGCCGGTCAACAGGTACATCGCAGTCACCACCAGATAGACCTCGACAATGCGGAACGTGTTGAAGTTGATCCACTGGGCGCCATAGGTGAGTTCGGGTACCGAGATGACCGACGCCACGGACGTATCCTTGAAGAGCGATATGAATGTGTTGGAAAGCGCCGGCAGGGTTATGCGCAGCATCGTCGGCAGGCGCACATGGAGCAGCCTTTGCCATGGCGTCAGGCCGATTGCCTTGCCGGCGTCGAGCTGCCCGCGCGGCACCGCCTCGAGCCCCGAACGAAACACCTCGACCAGGTAGGCGCCGCTGTAGAGCGACAGCGTGGCAATAAATGAGGTTTGCGCGCTGTAGGCGATGTCGACCACGGTCGGCAAGCCGTAGAAGACCAGGTAGACGAGCAGGATCAGCGGCACGTTGCGGATGAACTCGACATAGCCCGCGATGATGGTCCGCACCGCACGTCCGGCCGACACGTACCAGACCGCCAGAACGAGCCCGATGACGATGCCGATCGCGATCGAGATGACGGCCAGTTCGAGGCTTAGCAGCAGTCCGCCCCAGAGCTTGTCGAAATGCCGCCAGATCAGGTTGAAGTTGAGGGTATAACCCATGCGTCCTCGTCATGGAGGGCTGTGATGAGAGAAGGCGGAAGGACGTTGTCCTTCCGCCTGCTTGCATCAGATGACCGGGAAACCGGGATGGCGCGCCGGCGGCTCCTGTCCGAAATAATCCTTGAACGCAGCGTCGTAGAGTGCCGTTTCATGGCCGAACATGGCGATGGTGAAGGTCTGGTTGACGAAGGTCAGCCAGTCGAGGTCGCCCTGCCGCAGCGCGGCACCATAAAGCATCGAGAACCAGCTCTTGCCGGCATCGAAGTATTTGTCCGGATTGCGCGAGGCGAGCCAGCGCACCGTCGACAGATCGACCGCGGCGGCGTCGACGCGCTTCGATTCCAGTGCCTGCAGCACGTTGGCCTGCGTGTCTATCTGCATTACCTGCGACTCCGGCAGGACGATATGCACGTTTGCCTCGGCATCGACGTTTTGCAGGATGGAAATCCGGGTCGCCGAACCGGCGGCAAGCAGCTTGTCGAAGGTCTTGTTTTCGGCGCTCGGAAGGGTCAGCAAGGCGATGCCTTCGACGTAGTAGGGTCGGGAGAAGTGGATCAGCTGCGAGCGCTGGGCGGTCATAGTCATGAACTGGATGGTGATGTCGACCTTGTTGGTGGTCACGTTCGGAATGCGCTGAGCCGGATCCTGCATGACGAATTCGACTTTGGTCGGATCGTCGAAAAGCCCCTTGGCGAGAATGCGACCCATGGTGATGTCCATGCCGACCAGTTCGCCGGCGTCGTTCTCGAAATGCCAGGGCGCATTGGTACTGCCGGTGCCGACGATCACCTTGCCGCGCTCGAGAACGGTGCGCAGCAGGCTGTCGGGCGCTGCCTGGGCCGCCGCTTTCCGAACGTCGACCGCGGTAGCGACGCTCATCACTCCGGCCGTTGCAAGCCCGGCCATTCCCAGTTTCAGAAATTCACGCCTTTTGGATGTGTCGTTCACGACGACCTCCTCTCGTGTTGTGTTCCCCTTTGGACCAGCAATACAGCATCGGTTGCAACTGGCATCATTGTCCCTTACAAGAGACTGCTGTACTCTGTACAAGACAGATTAACATCAGGAATCGATAATGCAAGATGGCAATGCCTTGGCCGCTCGATCGGACGTCGGTCTGGACGAGGACAAGAATTCGGGTTCCCGGGAGAAGGGCCTCAACCGGGTCCTCCAGATTCTGGAGTTTCTTCACGCGACCCAGCGCGCAATCGGCATTGGCGATCTTGCCAAGGGGGTGAACGCGCCGCGTTCGACGACCTACACGCTTGTGCGCTCACTGGTCGACGCTGGCCTGCTGGAGATGGCCGGAGACGGCAATCGGGTCTATTTCGGAAAGAAGCTTTATCTCTACGGAATGGACTATGTACGGGGCAACGACCTGCTCAGGCGGGGGCGCCAGGAAGTCGACCATTTGTCGCGCGAGACCGGCGAGACCTCGGAGTTGTGCATGCTGCAAAGCGGCCGCTACACCATCGTCCATTCAAGCCCGGGAACGAGGCCATTCAGGATCAGCTCGGCGACGGGTCTGCAAATACCGCTTCCCTGGACAGCGTCCGGGCGGCTGCTCCTCGCCGGCTTCGACAGGGCGGCGATCGAGGATATGGTCTCGGAAGACGATCTCGTACTGCCGGACGGCCGCAGGTTGCGGCTCGACGACTTCATAGCCGACATCGCCGTCGCCAAATCGGCCGGCTACTGCGTCACCTCCGGCCTTGTCGATGCCTACACAAAATGCCTGGCCGCGCCGGTCTTTTCAGCGCCGGGCAGGGTCGAGGCGACGATGTGCCTGGTGGTTCCCATCGATACCTCGACCGAAAAGACCGACGATCTGATAGCGCTGTTGCGCGAGCGCGCCGCACGGCTTTCGATCGCGGCATAGCCGCCTTTCCAGCAGGCCGGCGCCGGCGTTCGTTCAAGCAATGGCGTTCGTTCAAGCAATAATGTCTGGAATGATCTTGTCTTCCAGCGCCATCAGCCTGTCCTTCAGGAAAAGCTTCTTTTTCTTCATGCGCTGGATCTGCAGCGGGTCGCAATTCACGGCGATCATCGCGTTGATGGCCGCGTCGAAATCGGCGTGTTCCTGCTTCAGCCGGGAATATTCGAGGCGGATATCTGCCTGTTCCTGATCGGACATCTTTACCGTCTGCACGTCTGCGGCGCCCAAACTATGGGCCTGATTGGGCGGGACCGGGGGTCTTCTTGCACCGGCGCGCAGCCCATACCACATTTCATATTGTCGTGGAATGCTACCACGCAGCATTCGACATCGGTGCTCGATGGTGGCAAACTGTCATTATGCCGTCACAGAAGCGAGCCTGCGGTGGACGTACCTTGGCGGCTGCAATCGAGGAAACCATGAAAGGGAGAACCAATCATGTCTCTTGCATCCCATCTTGATGAGCTGCAGCGGAAACACGGCGACATCGAACGGGAAATCGACGATGCGATGACCCATCCATCGGTAGACGACCTCGAAATCGTGAATCTCAAGCGGCGCAAGCTGGCGCTCAAGGACGAGATTGAAAAACTGAAGGCGAAACCGACGACGCACTGAAGCCCTTCCAGGACTAGCAGCGCCGCCCGGCGCGCGATCTTTCCGGTGGCATCGCAATGCTGCCGGAAACACTCGTGGATTTGCGGCAAGCTGCCGTCTTGTCATTACCGATTTGCTAGGCCTGCGCGCCAGTCGCCATTGACAAGCCATCTTTGCTCCTCCACCTCATGCCCGGACCTTCAAGATTAAAGGCAGCCGGCATGACCGGATATTTTTCCTCACCCTTCCCACGCCGCAGGTCGGTTGGTGTCGGTGTCGGCGGCGTGATGGTTGGTGGCGGCGCGCCGGTCGTCGTTCAGTCGATGACCAACACCGACACGGCCGATGTCGACCAGACGGTCGCGCAGGTGGCGGCGCTGCATCGCGCCGGCTCCGAGATCGTGCGCATAACCGTCGATCGCGACGAAAGCGCTGCCGCCGTACCGGCCATCCGCGAGCGGCTGGAACGGCTCGGCATCGACGTGCCGCTGGTCGGCGATTTCCATTATATCGGCCACAAGCTCCTGGCCGACCACCCGGCCTGCGCCGAGGCACTGGCCAAATACCGCATCAATCCCGGCAATGTCGGCTTCAAGGACAAGAAAGACCGGCAGTTCGCGGCGATCGTCGAGATGGCGATCCGATACGACAAACCGGTGCGCATCGGCGTCAACTGGGGCTCGCTCGACCAGGAACTGCTGACCCGGCTGATGGACGACAACCAGGCCCAGGGCTTTCCGCTTACCGCGCAGGAAGTGACGCGCGAGGCAATCGTGCAGTCGGCGATCCTGTCGGCCGAAATGGCCGAAGAGATTGGCCTTGCCCGCGAGAAAATCATCCTATCGGCCAAAGTCAGCGGCGTGCAGGATCTGATCGCCGTCTACACCGAGCTTGCCACCCGTTCCGACCATGCGCTGCACCTCGGCCTGACGGAGGCGGGCATGGGCTCGAAAGGCATCGTCGCCTCGTCCGCGGCCATGGGCATCCTGCTCCAGCAAGGCATTGGCGACACCATCCGCATCTCGCTGACGCCGGAGCCGAACGGCGACCGCACGCGCGAGGTGCAGGTGTCGCAAGAACTGCTGCAAACCATGGGCTTCCGGCAGTTCGTGCCGATCGTCGCCGCCTGCCCGGGCTGCGGCCGCACGACCTCGACCGTGTTCCAGGAGCTTGCCCAGAACATCCAGGCCGACCTGCGCAAGAACATGCCGGTGTGGCGCGAACAATATCCCGGCGTCGAGAACCTCAAAGTCGCGGTGATGGGTTGCATCGTCAACGGTCCGGGCGAATCCAAACATGCCGATATCGGCATTTCGCTGCCCGGCACCGGCGAGACGCCGACCGCCCCGGTGTTCGTCGACGGCAAGAAGGCGGCGACGCTGCGCGGCCCGTCGATTGCCGCGGATTTCGAGAAAATGGTTTCCGACTACATCGAACGGCGATTTGGCCAACACGGCAAAGCCGCGGCGGAGTAGTTCGATGCGGCGTTTGCTTGGGGCGACGCTGGTTGTCATTTGCGGGCTGGGCTGGGCGACAGCCGTCCAGGCCGATCCGCCGCGGCCCGCCAAGCATAAGCTGATCGATCGAGTTTGCGATCTTATCGAGACGCATGCCGACCAGAACGGCCTGCCCAGGGATTTCTTTGCTCGGCTGATCTGGAAGGAAAGCCGTTTCGATCCCAATGCGGTCAGCCCCGTCGGCGCGGAGGGTATCGCCCAATTCATGCCGGGTACCGCCAAGATGCGCGGGCTCGCCAATTCCTTCGACATCGAACAGGCGATCCCTGCCTCGGCAAAATACCTCGCCGAAATGAAATCCGGTTTCGGCAATCTCGGCCTCGCCGCCGCAGCCTACAATGCCGGCGAGAACCGGGTGACGCGCTGGCTGAATTCCGGCGGATTCCTCCCGATGGAGACCGAAAGCTACGTTTTGGACGTCATGGGCGAGCCGGCCGACAAGTTCACCGATGCC
Source organism: Mesorhizobium sp. ISC25 (assembly GCF_042295465.1). NCBI lineage: Bacteria > Pseudomonadati > Pseudomonadota > Alphaproteobacteria > Hyphomicrobiales > Phyllobacteriaceae > Mesorhizobium > Mesorhizobium sp. ISC25. The sequence goes on from NZ_CP135441.1 coordinate 5,361,826, forward strand.
GCCTACGCCGGCGCCATCCGGCCGCTCGACAAGAAGGCGAGTTTCGCTGCCGCTTGCCGCGAGCTGCCGGTGATCATGTCCAGAACCGTGCCGATGTCGTCGATCAACATCAAGCCGTGGGGCGTGCAGGTGGCCGGCAATTTCCGCCGCGCCGCGGCGCTCAATCAGTGGAGCAACGTGAAGCGCCGGTTTCCAGCCTTGCTCAGCGGTCGCGATCCGGTGGTCAGCCGGGTGCGCACACCGATCGGCAGGCGCGGCATCTATGCGGTGCGGATCGGCGCCGACACGAAAGCCAGGGCCGACGATATTTGCCAGAAACTGCACAGCGTGGGCGGCGCGTGCATCGTGGTGCGCAATCGGTAAGCCACATGTCGGTGCGTTTCGCGTCGTTGCTGCCCATCTCGCTCCCCGTCGGCACTTCGTCCTCGACACGTGAATCATATTTTCGGTGAACCCTTAGGCAGGTCTTGCATCGTCGTCGATGCGGGGTAAGGTCCCCGCGATTTTTCGTGAAAGGGATCAGCATGGCCGGCTTCAAGACACTGGACGACATCGGCAATATCAGCGGCAAGCGTGTGCTGGTGCGTGTCGACCTCAATGTTCCCGTCACTGCGGGCAAGGTCACCGATGCCACCCGCATCGAGCGCATTGCGCCGACCATCGCCGAGCTCTCCGGCAAGGGAGCCAAGGTCATCCTGCTTGCCCATTTCGGCCGGCCCAAAGATGGACCTGCGCCGGAATTCTCACTCGAACCGATCGCCAAGGCGACGGCGGACGTGCTCGGCCGTCCGGTTGGCTTTGCCGCCGACTGCATCGGCGACAAGGCGGCGAGCGCCGTCGCCGCCATGGACAGCGGCGACATACTGCTGCTCGAGAACACCCGCTTCCATAAGGGCGAGGAGCAGAACGATCCGGCCTTCACCGAAAAGCTTGCCGCCAACGGCGACATTTTCGTCAACGACGCCTTCTCCGCCGCGCACCGCGCCCATTCGTCGACGGAAGGGCTGGCGCATGTGCTGCCGGCCTTCGCCGGCCGTACCATGCAGACCGAGCTCGACGCGTTGGAAAAGGGTCTTGGCAATCCCGTCCGTCCGGTTGTCGCCATCGTCGGCGGGGCCAAGGTCTCGACCAAGATCGACCTGTTGATGAATTTGGTGAAGAAGGTCGACGCGCTGGTCATCGGCGGCGGCATGGCCAACACGTTTCTCGCAGCACGCGGCACCGACGTCGGGAAATCCCTGTGCGAGCATGATCTCGCGACCACCGCCAAGCAGATCATGATCGAGGCGGCCGAGGCCGGCTGCGCCATCATCCTGCCAGCCGACGGCGTTGTCGCCAGGGAGTTCAAGGCCGGCGCCGCCAACGAGACCGTCGCCATAGCAGACGTGCCGGCCGACGGCATGATCCTCGATGTCGGCGCAAAGACCGTGAAAACCATTGCCGAATGGATCGACCGTGCCGCGACGCTGGTCTGGAACGGGCCGCTCGGCGCCTTCGAGATCGAGCCATTCGACCACGCAACGGTGGCGACGGCCAGGCACGCGGCAGCGCGCACCAAGGCCGGCAGACTGGTCTCGGTCGCCGGCGGCGGCGACACGGTGGCGGCGCTCAACCATGCCGGCGTCAGCGGCGATTTTACTTATGTCTCGACGGCCGGCGGCGCTTTCCTCGAATGGATGGAAGGCAAGCCCTTGCCCGGCGTCGACGTCTTGAAGCGCTAACTGCGGCAGCAATAGCAGTGCGAAGGAGTGCGCCCGCGACTTTCAATCGATTCGCGCTTCTCCGGCGAAATGGTTCGACTTGAACCTGCGTTGCTCTGGTGGTCTGCTGGGCGCGGATCAATTCTTTCAGGAGAAGCACGATGAGCGAACGTCTCGAGGACATTGCCGCCGCGATGGTGGCCAATGGCAAGGGCCTGCTGGCTGCCGACGAGAGCTCCGGCACCATCAAGAAGCGCTTCGACGTCATCGGCGTCGAGTCGACCGCCGACAGCCGCCGCGACTATCGCGAGATGATGTTCCGCGCCAGCGATGCAATGACCAAGTACATTTCCGGCGTCATCCTCTACGACGAGACCATTCACCAGAGGGCCGCCGACGGCACACCGCTGGTCGACATTATCAAGGCATCAGGCGCTATCCCCGGTATCAAGGTCGACGCCGGCGCCAAGCCGCTAGCCGGCTTTCCCGGCGACACCATCACCGAAGGCCTTGACGGCCTGCGCGAACGGCTCACCGATTATTACAAGCTTGGCGCCCGCTTTGCCAAATGGCGCGCGGTGATCGACATCGATGTTGCCAAGGGCGTGCCTTCCGCCACCTCGATCGGCTCGAACGCCCATGCGCTCGCCCGCTACGCCGCGCTTTGTCAGGAGGCCGGCATCGTGCCGATCGTCGAGCCGGAGGTGCTGATGGACGGCGCCCACGGCATCGATACCTGCTACGAGATCAGCAAGGCGACACTGACGAAGCTGTACACCGAGCTCTATGCGGCCCGCGTTGTGCTCGAAGGCACCATCCTGAAACCGAACATGGTGCTGGCCGGCAAGAAATCGGGCAAGGTCAGCAGCCCCGAGGAAGTCGCCGAAAAGACCATAAAACTGTTCCGCGAGACGGTGCCGGCCGCGATCGGAGGCATTGCCTTCCTGTCAGGTGGACAATCGGACGAGGAGGCGACCGCTAACCTCAATGCCATCAACGCCATCGGCCCGCATCCGTGGAAGCTGACCTTCTCCTACGGCCGCGCCTTGCAGGCCGCCCCGCAGAAGGCCTGGGGCGGCAAGGCGGCAAATGTCGCCGCCGCGCAGGCGGCCTTCGCCCATCGCGCCCACATGAACCATCTGGCAGCGCTTGGACAATGGCAGCCGACGCTTGAGCAAGCCGCCTGACCGAAAACATCTTGCGTTTCTCCCGACCCGGGCCACGTGCCCGGGTTTTTGTTTGAAAAGCAGCAAGGGCTGCAATTTCCTGCAACTGAAATGCAGCTCGGTGTCGGCATTCCTCGTTGCCGAACGTCCTCCGTGAAAAGAGGAGCAGACCGATGCCAAACAACAAGACCGTTTCGCAGGAAGAGTGGTTTCAGGCGCACAAGGCGCATCTGGCGCGCGAAAAGGAATTGACGCGCTTTCGCGACCGCGTCGCCGCCGAACGCCGCGAATTGCCGTGGCTGAGGATCCGCAAGGACTATGTCTTCGAGACAGAGCAAGGGCCAAAGAAACTGCCCGACCTGTTTGGCGGCAACAGCCAGTTGATCGTCTACCATTTCATGTTCGGGCCGGGCGCCGACTATCGCTGCGAAGGCTGCTCCTTCCTTGCCGACCACATCGACGGCGCCAACCAGCATCTCAGGCATCACGACGTCTCACTTGTCGTGGTAGCGCGGGCGCCATTGGCCGAATTGCTGCCTTACAAGCAGCGCATGGGCTGGAAATTCGATTGGGTGTCGTCCTACGCCTCGGACTTCAACTTCGACATGCAGGTGTCATTCACCGATAAGCAGATCGCGGCCGGAGACACGACCTACAATTTCGAGCGGCGTGCGCGGAGATCGAAGGACCTTCCCGGCACCAGCGTGTTCTATCGCGACGAGAAAGGCGACATCTTCCTGACTTTCATCTCGCGCTCCCGAGGCGGCGATCCGCTGATCGGCGCCTATCACTATCTCGACCTGACGCCGAAAGGCCGCAACGAAACTGGCCCGCATCATAGCCTCGGCGACTGGGTGCGGCTGCATGACGAGTACGAAGACCAATCCGGGACGCATGACGGTTGCCATTGAGGCGACAAGGGTGTCGCTGCAAGGTCGTTCACCTTCAGTGCAACATGCGCTAAGTGCTGTTCGCTATGCCCTAAAAGGGACTTGCCATGCGGCGCATTCCGACCCTTCTCACCTGGCTCGCCTTTCCGGTCTATGTCTGGCAAGGACTTGGCGTGCGTCGCCGCACCACCCGCATGCTGCCGGCACAAGGTCCGGTCATGCACGAGATATCTGGCGTGGCGCCAGCAATCTCGGTTCTGGTGCTTGGCGATTCCTCCGCCGCCTCGGTAGGCATCGGCAATTCCGAAAACGGATTGGCCGCGCAACTGGCCGTCCTGATTGCGCAACGCACCGGCCGCATCGTGCGCTGGCGGGCAGCCGGCTTCAACTCGGCAACCTCTGGCCAGATCCGCGATCATGTGCTGCCCAATCTATCGGCCGATCCGTGGACGTATATCGTGCTGGCCATCGGCACCAACGACACCAAGAATTTTCATTCGGTACCGCGCTTCAAACGCGAGTTTGGCGGCCTGCTCTACGCGCTGCGCGCCAAATGGCCGGAGGCGCGCGTCGTGTGGTCGCCGGTGCTGGAGTTCACCCGTGCGCCGGCAATGCCGCCGCTGCTCGGCAAGATCCTCGAAATCCGCGCCGTCGAAATGAACCGGATGGGCGAGCGCCTTTGCCTCGAACGCGGCGCCATACCGGCGCCCCGCCTGCCGATCACCGATGCCGAGGCCGGCTTCGCATCGGATGGATTCCATGCTTCGGAAGCCGGCTACCGAGCCTGGGCGGAACATCTGGTCAGCCTGGTGGTCGCCAACGAACCGGGCGTCGCGTAGCGGGCCGCCGGCACTACGTCCAGTGCCCGAGCACCGCCGTAATCGAAATCGCCGCCATCGCCAGCAGCGCCAGCTTCCAGAAATCGCTGCGCCGCTTCAGCCCGGGCCAGCCGAGCGGTTTGATGAGCTGGATGACCATCATGGCGATGATGACGAGCGCGAGAAGTTTCGACATGCAGCCTTTGATCAGCATCGCGGCTGGCTGTCAAAGCGGCTCCGCGATCACCGTCTTTCCACTGCGGCCCGCCTCTTTTCAGCACTGGCTCGCTACCTCGGTGGACAAATCGGAATGCCGGTCACGAGAGCGGCACCCTCCTGACAGACTGCTGTCAGCAGGGGTGTGCGATAGTGCCTGCATCGAAAGAGAGGAGACCAGCCATGAACGGTTTTACCATCCTGCGTAGCGTGCAGCACTATGTCGGCAAGATCCGGACGATGCGCAACGAGATCCGCACCCAGCGTTTCATGAATACCCTGCCGGCAGACATCCGCAAGGATATTGGTTGGCCGGACATGTATGGCGACCGCCGCAATGGCGGCAATTGAGGCAAGCTTTCTGCGTGGCGTTTGGATGCGGCCTGGCGACGAGCTGAAATGGGCATGCTGAAGCCTCCTGACAGTATGGTGTCAGGAGGCTCGTGCCATAGTGCGATGGCCGCCGGAGACGGATGGCCGAGAGGACGATCGATGAAAAGCTGGAACGACAGGCTGAACACGCCTGGCATCAACGGCGTAAAACCGTCGCCACGCACCATCGGCGACGTCGTCGAAGGGCAGCCGATGCTGGTTCCTACAGCTCGCCAGGTCGATGCATTCATCCGCTCCATTCCCGAAGGCATGGACATGGATATCCGTGCTTTGCGCACCGCTCTCGCCATCGAGCACGGTGCCGAGGTGACATGTCCGGTCACGATCGGCTATCATCTGCGCACCGTCGCCGAGGCCGCCAACGAGGATCTTGAGCGTGGCGTGGCGCTGAGCGACATTGCGCCGTTCTGGCGGGTGCTCGACGCAAGCACGCCGACAACGAGGAAATTGTCCTTCGGCGCGGCCTTCGTCGCCGCGCAGCGCAAGCGCGAAGGGCTGGAACGATAGACGCCGAGGGACCATACGATGCGCCGCGCCGACAGGCTCTTCCAGATCGTGCAGCATCTGCGTGGTGGCCGTCTGGTCACTGCCCAGAAGCTGGGCACGTGGCTCGAGGTTTCCGAGCGGACGATCTATCGCGACATCGCCGACCTGCAGTCGACCGGCGTGCCAATCGACGGCGAGGCCGGTGTCGGCTACATGATGAGGGAGGGTTTCGACCTTCCGCCGCTGATGTTCACGCGTGACGAGATCGTCGCGCTGGTCGCCGGCGCCCGCATGGTGCGCGCCTTTGGCGGCGCGGCCATGGCGCGAGCCGCGGACGAGGCGCTGGTCAAGATAGGCGCCGTGTTGCCCGACGCCGAAAAGGACCGCATCGCCCGTACCGAGATCCACACGCCGATGTGGGTGGTAAGCGATGCCGCCCGCGAAGCCATCGACCTGATCGAGCGGTCCATCGAGAAACGTCAGGTGCTGACCATCGACTATTCGGATGAGGCCGGCCGCAGCACCGCGCGCGACATCCGCCCGCTCGGCCTGTGGTTCTGGGGCAAGGTGTGGACCTTGGTCGCCTGGTGCGAGATGCGCGGCGATTTCCGCGCCTTCCGCATCGACCGCATCGCCTCGGTGGTCATCGCCGGCCGCACCTTCAAGCCGGAGCGCGGCAAGCAGCTCGCCGATTTCTACCGCGCGGTGGAGCGCAGCGAGGACTATGGCATGGCGCCGGACCGGGCGGCGCGAAGCTGACACGGAAGATCACAAAAAAGCCCGCTTGAAAGCGGGCTTTTTGTTTTGGATGCGAGACCTACTCCTCTTCGTCGGCGTCCTTGTCCTTCGACTTCAGCGCCGAAAGCTTGGCGAAGACAGCGTTGTCGAGTTCCCGGTCCTCGTCCTTCGGCTTTTCGGGCGCCGGCACCAGCCGTTCGGTCAAGGCGGCCGGCAGCAGCGTATCGCCGACCGGCTGCGCCTGCTCACGGCCGCGCGAGGCGCGGTTGATTTCCATATCGAGGTCGATCTGCGACGTCAGGCCGAGTGTCACCGGATCCATCGGCTGGAGATTGGCGGAGTTCCAGTGCTTTCTGTCGCGGATCTGGTCGATCGTCGACTTCGTCGTGCCGACAAGGCGGGCAATCTGCGCATCCTTGAGCTCGGGATGGTTGCGCACCAGCCAGAGGATGGCGTTGGGCCGGTCCTGGCGCTTCGACAACGGCGTGTAGCGCGGACCCTTGCGCTTGGATTCCGGCACCCGCACCTTGGGATCGGAGAGCTTCAGCCGGTGGTTCGGGTCCTTCTCGGCGCGCGCGATCTCGTCGCGAGTGAGCTGGCCGGTCATGATCGGGTCCATGCCCTTGATGCCTTGCGCCGACTCGCCGTCGGCGATCGCCTTGACCTCAAGCGGATGCAGTCCGCAGAACTGCGCTATCTGCTCGAAGGAAAGCGCTGTGTTGTCAACCAGCCAGACGGCGGTCGCCTTTGGCATCAGCAGCGTATTGGCCATTATAAAAATCCTTCTCGTTCGCCCGCGTTCCCGCGCGGGCGGTGGTTTAGAGCCACCAAAATGGGAAAATCGCGGTCTATATAACCGCTCGCTCGCCGTTTCGCAATGTTTTTGGCAGGCGCGTCAAGGACGGCATGGCAGCGCGACCAGCAGACCGCGAAGGGTCGGCACATGACGCCCATGCAATCAAAGCTTCAAAAAGACAAAGCCCGCCAGACCAAGGTCGGGCGGGCTCGGAACCGGCGACGGAAATCCGTCTGCTGCGGCTCTGGCTTCTAAGGCTTGATCCCGAACCGCGGCTCGGCGTTGCGGAAAAGCAGCGCTCGGTCTGCGGGTGGGATCGTGCTCGAGATCAAAGCCCCTGGCGGGCGATTCTCTCGATGTCGCCGCGGTTGATGCCGAGGTCGTTGAGCTGACGAGCGTTCAGCCGGTTCAGTTCGCGCACGGTTTCGTTGTACATGCGCCAGTTACGGAAAGCGCGGATCGGGTTCATGGTAGTCCTCCATTTCGTTGGATCATTCGTTTCGATGACGCGTAAATAGGCATCGCTGCTCAGGAATTGAACAGACGCTTTTGCATGGCCGCAATGCATTGTTGCATTGCAGCATTAAGCTTTCATTCAGCTTGTTGGGGCGTGCGTCTCGGACGATACGTCCTAGCCGACGTCGAGCACGATCTTGCCGATATGTTCGCCGTCTTCCATCCGCTCATGCGCCCGCCAGGCCTCCTTGAGCGGGAAGATCATATCCATGACGGGCGCCACCTTGCGCCTGCCGAGCAACGGCCACACATGCGCCTCGAGTGCTGCGGCGATTGCCGCCTTGAATTCGACGGTGCGCGGCCTGAGCGTCGAGCCGGTGTGGACGAGCCGCTTGACCATGAGTTTCGAGAAATCGGCGCTGGCAACCGCCCCGCCCTGCGTGGCGATCTGAACGATGCGGCCTTCCAGCGCCGCAGCCTCGTAGTTGCGCGCCACATAGTCGCCGCCGACCATGTCGAGGATCACGTTGGCGCCGCGGCCCTCGGTCGCCTCCTTGACCGCCGCGACGAAATCCTCCTCGCGGTAGTTGATCGCCCGGTCGGCGCCGAGCTTGAGGCAGGCTTCGCATTTCTCCTTGCTGCCGGCGGTGGTGATGACATAGGCGCCGAAAGCGGCAGCAAGCTGGATCGCCGTGGTGCCGATACCCGACGAGCCGCCATGCACGAGCAGCGTCTCGCCGCTCTTCAGGCCACCGCGCTCGAAGACATTGTGCCAAACAGTGAAGTAGTTTTCCGGCAGCGCCGCCGCTTCGGTGTAGGTAAAGCCGGCGGGCAGGGGCAGCACGCTGCCGGCGTGCACTCTGACATATTCGGCATAGCCGCCGCCCGCCGTCAGCGCACAGACCCGGTCGCCGACGCGCCAGCGCGATATCTCGTCACCAAGGGCAGCGACTTCGCCTGCCGCTTCCAGGCCCGGCAGATCCGATGCTCCCGGCGGTGGCGGATAGGCGCCCTTGCGCTGCTGCACGTCCGGCCGGTTGACGCCGGCGGCCCGCACCCGGATCAGGATCTCGCCGGGACCGGGAACCGGTACGTCGCGGGTTTCCGGTTTTAGCACCCGCGGCCCGCCCGGTTCCGATATGGCGATCGCCATCATCTTTGCCGGAATTTTCTGTGCGTTCGCCATGAATTTTCCCGTCGTGCTTCGCCGGTTTCTCGTGCCAGCTCTTGCCGGCCATTTGCATCCATACCCTTGCCCTATGTATGCTCATTGGCAAATCAGGCAAATGGGCAATCACGGAGGAGCGACGATGGCGATCTTCGACGACGAACCCAAGAAGAAAGCGCGCCCGCACGAGATCGGGCAGGATCTGTCGCTGCTTTCCGTCGATGAATTGTCCGAGCGGATCGGCATCCTGCGCGACGAGATTGCCCGGCTGGAAGCCGAGCTCAAGACCAAGGGCTCCACCAAGTCGGCGGCAGAGGCGCTGTTTCGCCGCGAATAGTACTGCGGGTAATTCCAAAAGCTCGGGCACGCCGCCGAAAAGCCCGAATGCCGCTGTCTCCAGACCTGTGCCCAAACCCCAGCCGGATTGAAAAATGTTCGCAAGCTACAGACCGATCCTCTCGCTGCTGCGCGGCACCGCGTTCCTGTTGGCGGCATCTGGGCTGCATGGGCTGCTGTTGCCGCTGCGCGGTCAGGTGGAGGGCTTCTCGACGGCATCGCTCGGCCTGATGGGCACGGCTTGGGCCGGCGGCTTCGTCACCGGCTGCTTCTTTGCGCCACGCATCGTGCGCCGCGCCGGTCATGTCAGGGCTTTCGGCGCCTTTGCCGCATCGGGAGCAATCGTCGCGCTGCTCACTGGCCTGATCATCGACGAATATACCTGGATCCTGCTGCGCGCCTTCACCGGCTTCACCATGGCCGGCGCCTTCATGGTCATCGAAAGCTGGCTGAACGAGAAGGCCACCAACGAAAACCGCGGCACCGTCTTCGGCCTCTACATGATGGTCACCTATGCCTCGATCATGGGCGGTCAGATGATCGTTGCCGGCGGCGATGTGAAATCGGCGTCGCTGTTCATGATCACCGGCATTCTGTTTTGCCTGTCGCTGATCCCGACGGCGGTCTCGACGGCGTCGCACCCCAAGCCGCTGCAGGACGTGTCGCTTGACGTCAAAGGGCTCTATGTCAATTCGCCGGTCTCGGCGATCGCCTGCGTGCTGATCGGCATTGCCAACGGCGCCTGGGGTACACTTGGTGCCGTCTATGGAGCGCGCATCGGCATCTCGACAGCCGAGATCGCGCTGATGATGAGCCTCGTGGTCATTGCCGGCGCCGCCATGCAGCTTCCGGCCGGGCGGCTCTCCGACACGACGGACCGTCGTTTCGTTCTGGCGGGCGCGGCTTTCGGCGCTGCGCTGTTCGCCATCGCCATCTTCCTGTTCGAACCGCGCTCCGGCGTCTTCGTCATCGTCTGCACCGCCGCCTACGGCGCCTTCGCCTACACGCTCTATTCGATCGCGGTGGCGCATGCCAACGACCACGCCCGATCGGAGGACTTCGTCAAAGTGTCGGGCGGCCTGCTGCTGCTTTATGGCTTCGGCACGATGATCGGTCCGCTGGTGGCCGCTGGCCTGATGGGCTGGATGCGTCCCGAGGGGCTGTTCCTGGCTACTGCGCTCGCGCATCTGAGCCTGGCCGGCTATACGCTGCTGCGCATCAGCCGTCGCGCGCCGGTGCCGATCGAAGGCCGCGATGCCTTCAAGACCCAGCCGGCCGACCGCTCGGTGACGCCGGAAGCGTTGCGGCTCGACCCGCGCAGAAAAGCTGAAACCGACGGTTGAGATTCGAGGCGCTTTGCCCCACAAATAAGGCATGATGCTTTCCGACGCCTTCATGGCGATTGCCGATCCCAACCGGCGCCATCTCTTGGAAGAGCTCCGGCGCGGACCGAAGACCGTCAACGAATTGGCATCCGGCTTGCCGGTGTCCCGCCCGGCCGTTTCGCAGCACCTGAAGGTGCTGCTTGATGCCGGGCTGGTCAATGCCAAGCCGGAGGGCACCAGGCGTGTCTATACGGTCAGCAATGCCGGCTTCCTGAAGCTCAACATCTGGCTTGACCAGTTCTGGGATGCGGAGCAGCTCGGTTCACCCGGAAGCTGAGAGGCGTCGTCAGCGCGTCGAGCAACTATGCAGCATCGGGCCTAGAGCAATTCCCGGAAAAGTGTGAAACGGTTTTCCGTCCGGAATTGCGCAAAACAAAGAGATAGAGCGGTTCGGCGTTTCCATCAAACGATGAACCACTCTAGCCATTGTTGTAGGGGAAGAGCTTGAAATAAGGCTGCGCTTCCTCGATCACACGGGCAACCGAGGGGCGTTGCAGCAACCGGTCGTGATAGCGCCTGACCGCAGGATATTCGTCTCCGAACGGCTCGACCTTGTTGGCGTAGAACAGCGCGGGGGCGGCAGCGCAGTCGGCCATGGTGAAGCTCGCACCCACCGCCCATGTCCTCGACTGCATGTCCTGTTCGATGATGGCGTAGGAGCTGCGCAGCTGGGCGCGCGCCTGCTCGACGCCGAACGGATCGGTCTTGCCCTCCGGCCGCAGCCGGTCGCCGACGATCTTCTGCATCGGTTCCTGGACGTAGAAGTCATAGAAGCGGTCGGCGAGCCGGGTCTGGCGAGCGAGATCGACATCGGCGGGGATCAGTTCGACCGGCCCAGGATAATACGCGTTGAGATATTCGATGACGATCGTCGATTCCGGCACAGTCCGATCCAGCGCTTCATCACGCAGTACCGGCATCTTGCCGAGCGGCCACAATTTCAGGAACGCCGCGCGCGACGGTTCATTGCCGAGATCGACAACGACTGATGTGAATGGCGTGCCGTTCTCATAGAGCGCGATCAGCGGCTTCCAGCAGAAAGAGGCCAGTGGATGAAGATGCATGGTCAGGGACATTGTTTGCCGTTCCTTAGGTGGTTCGTCTCGAGGAAATTCGGTGTCGGGGTCAGGCTCGGTCCTATTTGGCCTGGCTGTGGGTGACGATGGCATCGATGATCGCGGCCCAGTCGTCTGGATGCAGCTCGTGGCCGCCGCCCTCGATCCGGAGCAGCCTTGCACCGGCGACCGCGTCGGCAAGAGCGGCGCCATGCTCGACTGGAAAGATGGGATCGTCGGTGCCGTGGATAACGAGGAGCGGGGTTTTCATGTCGCGCAGCCGACCCGTCCAGTCCTCGCCGCTCCCATCTTCGCCACTCTTGAGCATGAAATGATTGGTCGCACTTAGAAAACCGCCGGACCGGTCATAATCCTGTTCGACGAAAGCCCGCGTTCGCTGCTTGTCGAATGAGTGCGCGGCACCGGTGAGCGCATGCGCGTCCTTAACGATGAAATCGACCGCTTGGCCACGGTCCGACCAGTCGACCTTGGCGCCTTCGGCCGAATGTTTCCTATAGGCCTCGGTGGTTCCGGGCAGATGCGACGTATCGATGCCCAGGGGCGAGCTGCTGATCACCGTCAGCGAAGTGACACGCGACGGGTATTTCAACGCAACGAGCTGCGCGATCATGCCGCCCATCGACATGCCGACCACATGCGCCTTTCGGATTCCATGGTCGTCAAGGACGCGGATGGCATCGTCCGCCACGTCGTCGAATGTATAAGGCGGCTCGCCCGGCGCGTATTTGGTCGAACGGCCGGTATCGCGATTGTCATAGCGGATCACGAAGCGACCCTCGCCGGCCAGCTTCCGGCAAAACGCTTCGGGCCACCAAAGCATGGAAGCCATCGCACCCATGATCAACAATACCGCCGGATGGGCCGAATCGCCGAAGGTCTGGGACACGATTTCGGGGTGTTCGGCGTTTTTCATGGCTTTCCTCCTTGGGCTGCAAATCTGATTGCAATTTGCAATCAGTTGCACGATATTAAAACTGATACGATAATGCAACCGGTTTTTGGAGATTCGCATGAACATCGATCGCCGGTCCGGATGCCCGATCAACCTGTCGCTCGAAGTGTTCGGCGACCGGTGGAGCCTGATCATCCTTCGTGACATCATCTTCGGCGGCAGACGCCACTTTCGCGAACTGCTCAACGGCTCGATGGAGGGCATCGCCTCCAACATCCTCGCCGACCGGCTGAAGCGGCTGATGGAGCTCGGCATGCTGACCAAGGCGGATGATCCCTCCCACAAGCAGAAGGCGATCTACAGTCTGACCGAAATGGCGATCACGCTGGTGCCGATCCTGGCGCATCTCGGCGCCTGGGGCCGCGTCTGGCTGCCGGTCAGCGAAGAGCTCTCTGTCCGTGCCGAACTTCTGGAAAAGGGCGGCCCGCCGATGTGGGATAAGTTCATGAACGAGTTGCGCCACGAGCATCTGGGTGCGTCTCCTGCCCCATCCGAGCCCACCGTCCGCGCGACTTTGCAGGCCGGATACGATGCGGTGATCGCCCGCAAAGCGCGGGGCATCGGCTGCGATCCGGCGCCATGACCAACTTATTTTCCCAATTGCGGGCTGGCTCTGCTATCAAGGGGGCTGAAGATAATTCACGGGATTGGATAACGCTCTTGGTCGAGAACTCTAAGGACACTGCCCGTGCGCGGGCCGATTTGCGTTTCAAGAAACAGGAAGAGGCAGCCACGGTTCGCCAGAAGGCGATGGCGGAATATGTCGCTGAGAGCGACGCTCGCCAGGCCAAGACCAACAAGCTGCGGGCGCTGCGCCTCGCCAAGGAAGCGGAAGACCTGGCCAATGCGCCTCCGGCCCCGGTGAAGAAGCCTCGCGCCAAGAAAAAATAAGCCGGCGCTCCCAGACGCATACTTCATTTCGCACGCGAAACAGTTCACCGGGATCTTTCTGCCGGTTGATGACTGGCGCGTTTAGGAGACCGCCATGACCGCACTGACGCTCGACAAAGCCCTTGAAATCATCGCCGCCGCCTTTGCCAAGGGTGCCGAGCTCAAGCTCAGGCCGCTTGGCGCCTCGGTGCTCGACGCCGGCGCCCATCTGGTCGCGTTCCAGCGTCAGGACGGCGCCTCGTTCCTGCGTCCGCAAATGTCGGCCGGCAAGGCTTATGGCGCGCTCGCTATCGGCATGGGCTCGCGCCGGGTGGAAGCTTTCGCCAAGGAGCGTCCGCATCTGATCGCCGGCGTCTCCGACGTGTCGGGCGGGCGCGTCCTGCCGGTCGTCGGCGGCGTGCTGATCCGCGACAACGCCGGCACGATCATCGGCGCCGTCGGCATTTCCGGCGACACGTCCGACAATGATGAAACGGCAGCCATCGCCGGTATCGAGGCGGCTGGCTTTAGCGCCGACCCCGGCTGAGCCGGGATCCTTAATTCATGTTGATGTCGCGGCTGGCCGACCGCATCGACACCGAAAAGCCGGCCAGCACGTCGATCAGCGCTATGATCATCAGTATGAAGAAAACGGAATGGGCGGCGCCCTTCACCAGCAGGAACTCGACCAGATAGGCCACAAAGACGAAGGTCGACAAAAGGTGATCCATGATCGAGGCATTTGTCGTGCGCGTCGATTTCACCACTTCGACGAACAAGAAGATCAGTGCGATCAGCACGATGAGATCGCCGAGGGTCATAGAGAACACCCCACCCGACATCATCCGGACCGAAAACATTTCGGTCGCCCACGGATCGTCGCCGCTGCCGAATATTCCCAGAAGCCCGAGATTGTAGAGGATGAAAGGCACGATCAGCAGCGGGATGGCACCGAACATTTGGCGGCTCCGGTTGGACTGATCTTTGTAGAGTGCGCCCGGCGTTCGCCGTCAAGAATTTTCGTGCGACCAGCAAACACGGACAAAGACGGCGTGAAACAACAATGTCAGGCCCGGCTGATAAGATCAGTTGTCGCAAACGCAAAAAGACCGGCCAATGGCCGGTCGTTTCGCAACCCATAAACCGTCGAAAGCTCTCTCAGCTTTCCTTCGGCTCCAGAACCTGGCGACCGCGATACATGCCGGTCTTCAGGTCGATATGGTGCGGACGGCGCATCTCGCCGGAGTTCTTGTCCTCGACATAGGTCGGGGCCTTCAGTGCGTCGGCGGAACGGCGCATGCCGCGCTTCGACGGAGAGGTTTTTCGTTTCGGAACGGCCATGGATATGCTCCACTACATGGTCAAAACGCCCCGGCGGCCCTCGTGAAAGGGCCACATCAGGGGCCGGAATCTGAGAAAGTCGGCTGCCTATACACGCCCGATGGCGTTTTGGCCAGCGTCGCCGTGTTTTTTTTTGAGACTATCGCAGGCAACCGACATAGGCGCCAGCGCGGCCCGCGCGCCGCTCGATCAACGCGGCAAGCCGCCTCAGTCCCGGCCCGGGCTTCGCCGGATTGCGCACGATCGGATTCGGCAAGGTGACGGCAAGCAGCGCCGCCTGCCGGCGCGACAGCTGTCTTGCCGAGACGCCGAAATGATGCTGGGCGGCGGCCTCGATGCCGTAGATGCCCGGTCCCCATTCGGCGATGTTGAGGTAGATTTCCATGATCCGCCGTTTCGACAGCACCGCATCGAAATAGACGGCCAGCGGCAGTTCGACGACCTTACGGACCGAGCCCAACGGCCGCGACCATAGATAAAGGTTCTTTACCGTCTGCATCGTGATGGTCGAGGCGCCACGCGTCATCTCGCCGGCGAGCGCATCGTCGACGACGCCGCGCAACTCACCCAGATCGACGCCGCGATGGAAACAGAACTGCCCGTCCTCCGACATGATGACCGAATATACCAGCACCGGCGCGACATCGTCGATGGAAACCCAGCGCCGATCATAGCCGGAAAACGTCGCCAGGTCCTTCAGCATCAATGTCGACACCGGATGCACGAACGGCGGCAGGTATAGGAAGGTCAGCACCACCGGCACCAGCGCCAGCACGACGGCGACGGCGATGCCGCGCCGGACCCAGCGTTGAAGACCGATGCGGCTGCCGCGTCTCGGTCTCGCCATGTCCAACCCTTCGGTTTCGTGATCGACGATCGGTTCCGCCAAGCCACCCAGTCCGCGCTGCTCCCTGCCCCCGGCATAATGGCGGTTGGCTTCTTGCGCAACGTCTGAGTGTCGGCTACCGCTCCCGACCATGACGAAAGACGACCAAATGGCGTTCGAAGCTGCACTTATTGCCCGGGCAGTTCCGCTCGAGGCGCTGCTGAGGCGGTTGCTCGACGGACGGACGCTTTCAGGCGAGGTCGCGCGGCCTGAACGCCTTATGGCGGCCATGCGACATGGCGTGCTGAACGGCGGCAAACGACTGCGTCCCTTCCTGGTCATGGAAAGTGCTGCGTTGTTTTCAGCCGACGGCGAGGCGGCGCTGCGCGTCGCGGCGGCGCTCGAATGCGTGCACTGCTATTCGCTCATCCATGACGACCTGCCGGCCATGGACGACGACGATCTGCGCCGCGGCCAGCCGACCGTGCACAGGGCTTTCGATGAGGCGACCGCCATTCTTGCGGGCGACGCCTTGCTGACGCTCGCCTTCGACATCCTTGCCGACGAGGCGACAATGCTGCCGGTCGAGCGCAGGGCAGCGTTGGTGCTGGCACTGGCCCGCGCCGCCGGGGCGGGAAGCATGGTCGGCGGCCAGATGCTTGATCTCGAGGCCGAACAAAGCCGGCCGGACGAGGCCGGCATCATCCGGCTTCAGGCGATGAAAACCGGTGCGCTGATCCGCTTTGCCTGCGAAGCGGGCGCTATCCTTGCCGGAGCGCCGTCGGGCGACCGCGAAAGGCTGGCCGAGTTCGGCTCGGCGATCGGGCTTGCCTTTCAGCTTGCCGACGACTTGCTCGACCTGACCGCCGACGCGCATCAGATGGGCAAGGCGACCGGCAAGGATGCCGCGGCCGGCAAGGCAACGCTGGTCGCGCTGCACGGACCGGGCTGGGCGCGGGACCAACTCCAGGGCCTTGTCGACCAGGCTCATGTGCTGCTCGAGCCTTTTGGCGAACAAGCCGCGCTTCTGAAACAAGCGGCGCAGTTCGTCGCGACCCGCAACAATTAGAGCTGCTCCCCACGGCGCGCCGTGCAGTCACGGAGAATGGCGACTGTTCGGCCAGATGCCTTAGCGCCAGCCAGGCGATCGGGATTCCGGCGATGTCGGACCATATGGCTCGCCACGCCAGTTGCCGAGCCGTTCGTCAGCCTCGCGGCAGGGTTCCGCGGGTCGACAGCGGTCAGCCTTCGCCAGTTGTCTTTTCCACCACGGGCTGCGGAACCGGTTCGATTTCGGCTGCCGCCTCGACCGCCTGCGCTTCGGCCGGCTTGCGCCGGTTGCGGATGAACGCGGCGATCCGGTCGCGGATTTCACCGGCGCTGAGGAATACCGGAACGCGCGCCACCGGCGCGGTCGGCTCGAAGGACAGGCCAAGGCCGGTGATCCTGCCCTTATCGTCGACGTCGCGGACGATCAGCTCGATCGGACCGAGCAGCACGCGGTCGGCGTATTCGGCGTGGCCGCCGAGCCGCGTAGTGACTAGGTCGCCAATGCTGAGCTTGCGTTCCGCTTCGGTCAGGCCCGGCGCGTAGGCGGTCTCCAGTTCCTCGGCTGAGCGTGACGGATCGACGGCGAAGGCGCCGAAGAAGTCCGCATCCTCGGGATCGACCACGGCACGGCTGGCGAACAGCTTGTCGAGCAGGCGCGGATAGCGGTCCGGCACGAAGATGTAGACATGGTCGCCGGCCGCCAGCCGGCCCATATCCTGGAAGCGCATCGAGCGTCCGTCGCGCAACACAAGCGATGGCCGCGCCCAGCGCGGAATGCGTTCGCCACGCGCCACCGGGCTGCCAGGTGCCACGCGATAGGCGAGAAGCTCATGATGGGCTGAGCCCGGTAGTTCCAATTCGACCTTGTCGAGCGGTCCCAGGCGGGCCGGCACGATAAGGCCGAGGCGGCGCGCCAGCGGCCCGACGGTCCATCCCTGGATGATCAGCGAAACCAGCACGATGATGAAGGCAGTGTTGAAGATGAGGCGGCCGTTCTCAAGACCGCCGAGCAGCGGCGTGATGGCAAGCAGGATCGACACGGCGCCACGCAGGCCAACCCATGAGACGAAGGCGACTTCAGGGCGTGGCAGACGAAATGGCACCAGGCACAGCCAGACGGCGATTGGCCGAGCCACAAATATCAGGAACAGGCCGAGCAGTACTGCCGGCACCAGGATCGCCGGAAATTGCGAAGGCGTCGCGAACAGGCCGAGAATCAGGAACATGATGATCTGCGCCAGCCACGACATGCCGTCCTGGAAGCGCTTGAGGATGGTGACGGCCCGGATATCGGAATTGCCGGCAATCAGGCCTGCGAGATAGACCGCCAGGAAGCCGGAGCCGCCGACGGCGCCTGCGGCGGCAAACACCATCAGCGACAGCGTCAGCACGAAGATCGGCAGCAGGCCGTGATCGAGATTGAGGCGATCGACAAGGCGCACGATGGCCATGCCGCCGAGAATGCCGATGACTGCGCCGAGCCCCATGTTGACAAGGAAGCCGACGGCAAGATCGGTAACCAGCACCTTGGCCTCGGGGTGGGTGTTGGCGGCGATGACCTCGACCAGCGTGATGGTCAGGAAGATGGCGATCGGGTCATTGGTGCCGGATTCCACCTCGAGCGTCGACCGCACGCGCTCGCGCAAATTGATCTCGCCGGCGCGCAGCAGGAAGAACACCGCCGCGGCGTCGGTCGAGGCGACGGCGGCACCGAGCAGGAAGGATTCCAGCCAGGTCAGGTCGAGCAGATAATAGGCGGCGGCGCCGAACAGGCCGGTGGTCAAAAGGACACCGAAGGTGGCCAGCGACAGCGCCGGCCCAGCCGCCTGCCGCAAGGCGTTGAGCGGCGTGCCGAAGCCGGAATCGAAAAGGATGACCGCCAGCGCCAATGAGCCGGCAAAATAAGCAAATCGGGCATTGTCGAAATGGATGCCGAGACCGTCGGTTCCGGTGGCGAGGCCGATGCAGAGAAACAGCAGCAGGAGAGGGGCGCCGAAACGGAAGGCGATCAGGCTCGAAAACGCAGCGGCAACGACAAGAGCTGCGCCAACGAGCGTCACCAGATAGATACCATGCTCCATTCGTTGGTCGCCCCTAGTCGATATGCTCCGGCATCACGGGAGAGTGGGGCGAAGACATGGCCGCTGCAAGGCAGCGGCGTGGCTTTTTGCCCCACGCTGCCGATCGTCGAAAGTTTTGGCATCCCCGAGCAGCGGAGCGTGCCTCGGCGATTGGTGCTGCAACGAAAAACGCCCGGACTGAGCCGGGCGTCTTCCAGGTCGAGAAGATGGTTCTGCGATCAGGCGATGGTCTTGCCGAAGGCGACGGCGGTGTCGCCCATGCGGTTGGAAAAGCCCCACTCATTGTCGTACCACGACAGCACCGAAACGAAGTTGCCGTCCATGACCTTGGTCTGGTCGAGCGCTACGATCGAGGAATGCGGATCGTGGTTGAAGTCGATCGAAACATTGGGGTGACGGGTAACGGCGAGGATGCCCTTCAGCTTGCCGTTCGAGGCGGCGATCACCGCGTCGTTGATCTCCTGGACGGTGGTCGGCCGCTTGGCGATGAACTTGAAGTCGACGAGCGAGACGTTCGGGGTCGGCACGCGGATGGAGATGCCGTCGAGCTTGCCCTTGAGCTCGGGCAGTACCAGGCCGATGGCCTTGGCGGCACCGGTCGAGGTCGGAATTTGCGACAGCGCGGCGGCGCGGGCGCGGTAGAGGTCCTTGTGCATGGTGTCCAGCGTCGGCTGGTCGCCGGTGTAGGAATGGATCGTCGTCATCATGCCCTTCTCGATGCCGACGGCCTCATTCAGCACGGCCGCCAGCGGCGCCAGGCAGTTGGTGGTGCAGGAGGCGTTCGAGATGACGATGTGGTCTTTGGTCAGCTTGTCGTGGTTGATGCCATAGACGACGGTGAGATCGGCGCCCTCTGCCGGAGCGGAGACGAGAACGCGCTTGGCACCGGCGGTCAGATGGGCGACGGCCTTGTCGCGAGCGGTGAAGATGCCGGTGCATTCGAGCGCGATGTCGATGCCGAGCTCCTTCCACGGCAGTTGCGTCGGATCCTTGATCGCGGTGACCTTGAATTTTTCCTTGCCGACGATGATCTGGTCGCCGTCAACCGTCACCTCATGGGGAAAGCGGCCATGCACGCTGTCGAAGCGCAGCAGATGCGCGTTGGTCTCGACCGGGCCGAGATCGTTGACCGCGACGACGTCGATATCCCTGCGGCCTGATTCATGGATGGCGCGCAGGATGTTGCGGCCGATGCGGCCGAATCCGTTGATGGCAACTCTGACGGTCATTGTTCTCTCCCTGGGAGTTGGAGGCCGAAGATCAAGTCCGCAGCTTCATAACGGCGGACGGGCAAAGAATCCAGCCGCCGAGGCGTGGATTTAAATCGATTAGTGCTCCACCGCCCGGCAAAACCGCTATGCCAGCCTTCGCCGGGCGGGGCTCACTTTCATTTGCCGTGCAGACGGGCTTCCGCCGCCTTCACCGTTGCTTCGGCGGTGATGCCGAAATGCGGGTAGAGCTGTTCGATGGTGCCGGAGGCGCCGAAGCCGGTCATGCCGACAAAGATGCCGTCGGTTCCGATGAAGTGATCCCAGCCCTGACGGATGCCAGCTTCGATGGCAATCTTGAGCGGCGCATTGCCGATCGTCCTGCTGCGATAGTCGGCGCTCTGCTTGTCGAACAATTCGAAGCACGGCACCGAGACGACGCGGGTCGCGTGGCCGTGCTTTTCCAAGGCCTCGCGGGCGGCCAGCGCGATCTCCACCTCGGAGCCCGAAGCGAAGATCGTCACAGCCGCCTCGCCACTGGCGGCGGCAAGTTCATAGGCGCCGCGGCTGGAGAGGTTTTCCGCAACGAAGTCGTTGCGTACCGTCGGCAGGTTCTGCCGGGTCAATGCCAATGTCGAAGGCGTCTTTTCCGATTCAATGGCCAACTGCCAGCATTCCGCGGTTTCCACCGCGTCGGCCGGGCGGAACACATTGTGGTTCGGAATGGCGCGAAGTGCTGCCAGATGCTCGACCGGCTGATGGGTCGGGCCGTCTTCGCCAAGACCGATGGAATCATGGGTCATGACGAAGATCGAGCGGATGCCCATCAGCGAGGCAAGCCGCATCGCCGGACGGGCATAATCGGAAAAGCACATGAAAGTGCCGCCATAGGCGATAATGCCGCCATGCAGCGTCAGCCCGTTGAGCGCTGCCGCCATGCCGTGCTCGCGAACGCCGTAGTGGACGTAGCGCTGGCCGTAATCGTCGGCAGTGATGTTCTTGGTCTGGCTGGTCTTGGTGTTGTTGGAGCCGGTCAAATCGGCCGAGCCGCCAATGGTTTCGGGTACGGCGCCGTTGATGACCTCCAGCGCCATTTCCGATGACTTACGAGTGGCGACCTTCGGCTTGTCGGCGGCGAGCTTCTTCTTGTAATCGCCAATGACGGCGTCGAAGTTGGCCGGCAGCGTGCCACTGATGCGGCGTTCGAACTCTGCGCGCAATTTGGCGTCGGCCTTGGCAAGGCGGCTTTCCCAGTCGGTGCGCGCCTTGACGCCGGTCCGGCCGGCGGTACGCCATGCGTCGAGGATGTCGGCCGGGACCTCGAAGGGCGGCGAATCCCAGCCGAAGAATTTTCTGGCGCCGGCGATTTCCTCGGCGCCGAGCGGCGAGCCATGCGCCTTGTTGGTGCCGGCCTTGGTCGGTGCGCCGAAGCCGATCGTCGTCTTGCAGGCAATCATCGTCGGCTTGTCGGAGTGGCGGGCCGCCTCGATGGCATAGGCGATCGCTTCCGGGTCCTGGCCGTCGATATGGCTGGCGTTCCAACCGGACGCCTGGAAGCGGGCGACCTGGTCGGTGTTGTCGGCGAGCGACACCGGGCCATCGATCGAGATGTTGTTGTTGTCCCAGAAGACGATCAGCTTGTTCAGCTTTAGATGTCCGGCAAGCGCGATGGCTTCCTGGGATACGCCTTCCATTAGGCAGCCGTCACCGGCCAGTACATAGGTGTAGTGGTCGACGAGATCGTTGCCGAAAGCGGCATTCATGATGCGCTCGCCGAGCGCGAAGCCGACCGAATTGGCAAGGCCCTGGCCGAGTGGGCCTGTCGTCGTCTCAATGCCGGCGGCATGGCCGTATTCCGGATGGCCCGCCGTCCTCGACCCCAATTGGCGGAACTGCTTGATCTGGTCGATGGTGATGTCTTCGTAGCCGGTCAGATAGAGCAGTGAGTAGAGCAGCATCGAGCCGTGACCTGCCGAAAGAATAAAGCGGTCGCGGTCCGGCCAATGCGGGTTCTTCGGATCGTATTTGAGAAAGCGAGTGAACAGCACCGTGGCGATGTCGGCGCAGCCCATGGGCAGTCCGGGGTGGCCGGAATTTGCCTTCTCGACGGCGTCCATGGCGAGAAAACGGATCGCATTGGCCATCCGGTCATGTTGTTCGCGCGAGGTCATGCTTCCTCCAAAATGGGGGTTTGGGCCTTGGGAAAGCCCTTGAAAAGGGTGCGCGACACATAGCAGGCGCGGCCTTTTAGTCAACAAATCGGTGTGCTTTTGCCGGTCTTGTGATGGCCATGCGCGACTTACATTAGCGTTAGCAGGGGACAGTCGCGACAGCTTTATTGACGGGCGGTTCACACGACGCGTAATGTTTCAAGGATAACGCGTTCTGAACGTGGATGATTCGGTGATGGGCAGGGCGCAGGACGAAAGCCATGACCGGGGAAACAACCCTCAAGGAAGTCATTGCCAGGCTGGGTAAGGCCATCGAAGGGCTGGAAAACGCCGTCGCGGCCAAGCTCGAGCATGAGCGGGACTATTCGGAAGCCGAGGCGGAAGTGCAGCGGATGAACGCCGACCGCTCGCGGCTGGCGCAGGAGCTTGACAATTCCGAGGCTCGTGCCGAACGGCTGGAAGATGCCAACAAGGAAGTGTCGCGAAGGCTGGTGACAGCCATGGAAACCATCCGCGCGGTACTGGACAGGTAGGCCAATGGCACAAGTCACGGTTTCGATCGACGGCAAGCAGTATCGGATGGCCTGCGACGAGGGCCAGGAAGAGCATCTGATCGATCTTGCAGAGCGCTTCGATCGCTATGTCTCGCATCTGAAGGATTCTTTTGGCGAGATCGGCGACCAGCGGCTGACCGTGATGGCCGGCATCATGGTCATGGACGAGCTTTCAGAACTGCAAAAGCGGGTCAAGGGCATGGAAAGCGAAGTGCTGACGCTGCGCAAGACGCGCGACGACGCACTGACCAAGGCCGACAAGAACGATTCCGTGCTGACCGGGGCGCTTGGCGCGCTGGCCCAGCGCATGGAAGACCTGGCGACGACGCTGGCAGTGAGCAAAGCGTAGGGCGTCGCCTCATCGACGCGACCCCATTTGACGGCGGAATGGGCAGCATCTGAGCCGAACAGTCGTCGGAAATGCCTGCGCGTTTAACCAAACCCTCCGGTGCTTTTTCGCCAGCGCGGAAATCGCTGCTGTATTTCCCACCTAAGTGAAAAAGAATTTTTTGAGGCCGGCCACTATCCTAACGTCAACAGCCACTTGAAGGATGACGCGGCAGTGTTAGAAAGGCAAGCAACGCCGCTGGGGCGTTCAATGCCAGCGGCAAGCCAAACAGGTAGGGACACGCCATGAGCCTTCGTATCAACGACATCGCACCGGATTTCACCGCTGAGACCACGCAAGGACCGATCAGCTTCCATGAATGGATCGGCGACGGCTGGGCGGTATTGTTCAGCCATCCGAAGAACTTTACGCCGGTTTGCACGACCGAACTCGGCACGATGGCCGGGCTCGAAGGCGAGTTCAGGAAGCGCAACGTCAAGATCATCGGCATCTCGGTCGATCCCGTCGAAAGCCATGAGAAGTGGCAGAACGACATCAAGACCGCGACCGGCCATTCGGTGAACTATCCGCTGATCGGCGACAAGGATCTCAAGGTCGCCAAGCTTTACGAGATGCTGCCGGCGGGTGCCGGCGAGAGCTCGGAAGGCCGCACGCCTGCGGACAATGCCACGGTGCGTTCGGTCTACGTCATCGGGCCCGACAAGAAGATCAAGCTGGTTCTCACCTACCCGATGACGACGGGCCGCAACTTCGACGAAATCCTGCGCGCCATCGATTCCATGCAGCTGACCGCCAAGCACCAGGTGGCGACGCCGGCGAACTGGAAGCAGGGCGAGGACGTCATCATCACCGCTGCCGTCTCGAATGAGGATGCCATCAAGCGCTTCGGTGCCTACGAGACGATCCTGCCATATCTCAGGAAAACCAAGCAGCCTTCTGCCTGAGCAGGCGGAGGCGGCATAGAGAATTTTTGGTTTTCCTGGCCGTGTGAGCATGGGGTGCTTGACGATGCCTGGTTGACGGACAACCATGCCTTTAATTTGCCGTGGCGGAGAAAATCCTTCCTGCCGTGGTGAGGGGCGAAGGAGGCTGGGATTGGACGCATTATCGGCCAGGTCGCAGGTCACCGGCTTCTATGACAAGCCGAGCGGGTCCGTCCAGTATGTGGTCGCCGACATGGCGACCCGCAAATGCGCCATCATCGATCCGGTGCTCGACTTCGACGAAAGGTCCGGTGCAACGGCAACGAAAAACGCCGACGCCCTGCTCGACTTCGTCAGGGAAAGCGGGCTGGAGATCGAGTGGATCCTCGACACGCATCCGCATGCCGATCATTTCTCCGCCGCCCATTATCTGAGGGGGAGAACCGGAGCGCCGACGGCAATCGGTGAAAAGGTCATCGACGTCCAGAAATTGTGGAAGGTGATCTACAACTGGCCGGAATTCCCCGCCGACGGTTCGCAATGGGACAGGCTGTTCGCCGACGGCGCGACTTTTTCGGTCGGCGGCCTTCCGGCAAGAGTGCTGTTTTCGCCGGGCCATACGCTGGCCTCGATCACTTACGTCATCGGCGACGCCGCCTTCATCCACGACACGCTGTTCATGCCGGACAGCGGCACCGCAAGGACAGACTTTCCCGGCGGCAGCGCCGAGCGGCTCTGGCACTCGATCCAGGATATTCTGGCACTGCCGGACGAGACACGTCTGTTCGTCGGTCACGACTACCAGCCGGGTGACCGCGAAGCGCGCTGGGAAAGCACGGTCGCGGAGCAGAAAGCCGGCAACATCCATGTTGCCGGCTGCAAGACGGAAGCCGACTTCGTCGCGCTCCGCCAAGCCCGCGACAGGACGTTGCCGATGCCGCGGCTGATCCTGCACGCGCTGCAGGTCAACATGAATGGCGGACGCCTGCCGGAACCGGAATCCAACGGGCGGCGCTATCTGAAATTTCCGCTCGATTGCCTGTGAGGAGATGGGTCGCTGGCACTACAATGCCATTCAAACTCGGCGCCGCCCTGATCGTTCCGAGATGGTCATCCAAGTTATTGATCCTGATTCGATTTTTGCGATGTGTGCCTCCGATAGGTAACTTACGAGGATAAGGTGCGGCAGCCGAATGAGGAGCGGCGCGGATGCCAGCCAGTCCTGCGTCAGGGTTTTGTTCGGCCGGCCAAATGTTCATACGTGATTTGCCAAGGATCGCTCTCGGAAGATCTCTCCTCGCCGATCCAATGGAAGCTGTTGGCAGCGATCTCAGTGAAACGCCATCGAGTTTTCAGACCGCGCGAGTCATTGCCGAGCTGGACAATGTCCTTACCCTCGGCCCGGCCGATCTGGCGCGAGTGATCACGGTTGAGCGGGTCGTTCCATATGATGTGCCAGCCATCGATCCCAGGATCGAAGATGCGCAAGGTCGTGCCATACATCGTCGACGGCGCAGGGCGCTTGGGCCTGATCCAAACGTCCTGAATCGCGCGGCCTTCGAGCACCCAGCCAAAATGGCATTCGCCATCCCATTTCTGGATTGTGCCGTCGTCGACGTAGTGGACCGAGTCCATTTCCCAACTTCCAATTAGCCAGCCATACAGGGCCATGTCTTTCGCTCGATCGGCTGGCGGACCTTCGGATCCGAGAGCGGCCAGAAACGGAGAAATCGTCATCGTCATACTGCCTTTCGTTTCCAATAGACGAACTCAACTGCCCGGCGCAGCCCCGGCGGATTGTTGTCGCGCCCGCCTGCCGCAAGCGCCGGGTTGTGAAATGCCCGGTCGGCGCCGCAACATTGCCGCCAGCTTGCAACGTTACGGTTTTCAGGGCTTGGGGAAAATTGCGACAATGCCGCTATCGATGAGATCGTCTGCGGACGCCATGGCAAGGCTACGAGCAGTTATGGCGGCGGATCGGACATCCGCGAAGGCGCCGCGGAACCGGCAACCCGCTAATGCATGTCGCGCAAAAGTGTGCAGCGGTTTTGCGATAACGACGTGCATGAAAAACGACATGCATAAAGACAAGAATTTAAAGCGCGTCGCACAAGGCCGGTCGAACGCGACGCGCCTTAGAAAAAACGGCGGCGCCAGTTACCTGACGCCGCCGTTATTTGTTTCTCTTGGAAGGCCTTACGCAGCCGGCTGCGCCTCGATGGTGCGCAGCGCCTGCGTCTGGCGCTTGGCCGCGGCCTTGACCGCGTCCTGCACCTTCTCGAAGGCGCGCACCTCGATCTGGCGCACGCGCTCGCGGCTGATATCGAACTCGGCCGACAGCTCTTCCAGCGTCAACGGCTCATCGGCGAGGCGGCGCGCCTCGAAGATGCGGCGTTCGCGGTCGTTGAGCACGGCAAGAGCGCCCGACAGCATGCCGCGCCGGTTTTCCAGCTCGTCCTGCTCGATCAGCATCTCTTCCTGGCTTTCGTGGTCGTCGACCAGCCAATCCTGCCATTCGCCGGATTCGCCTTCGCTGGCCCGGATGGGCGCATTGAGCGAGGCGTCGCCCGACAGACGGCGGTTCATCGACACGACTTCCGCTTCCGAGACGTTCAGCCGGGTGGCGATCTCGGTGATCTGATCGGGCTTCAAATCGCCTTCGTCGAGCGCCTGGATCTTGCCCTTCACCTTGCGCAGGTTGAAGAACAGGCGCTTCTGGTTGGCGGTGGTGCCCATCTTGACCAGGCTCCACGAGCGCAGGATATATTCCTGGATCGAGGCCTTGATCCACCACATCGCATAGGTGGCGAGACGGAAGCCGCGCTCCGGTTCGAATTTCTTGACGGCCTGCATCAGGCCGACATTGCCTTCCGAGATCACCTCGCCGATCGGCAGGCCGTAGCCGCGATAGCCCATGGCGATCTTGGCGACGAGCCGAAGGTGGCTGGTGACGAGCTTGTGCGCAGCCGTGGTGTCCTCATGCTCGGCGTAGCGCTTGGCGAGCATGTACTCTTCCTGCGGCTGAAGCATCGGAAAGCGGCGGATTTCTTCCAGGTAGCGGCTGAGACCGCCTTCGCCGGAAACGATACTGGGTAATGACTGGGCCATGATAGCGCCCCCTCTCTATTGGAGTGATGCCCCCGAAACGCGGCGGGCATGTGGCGCGAATGCCAAAGGCACATTCGCGCCAACCGACATATATAGGAACAAAACCAGAAAGACAGGCATTTGTTCAACACGAAACAGTGTGTCACGTTGAAGTGAACAACGCCGGTCAGGTTTTCAGGTGGTTGGTTCAGAGCTTGCGGAAGCCGTCGACGAGTTCCTCCATGTCCCACGGTATCGGTGCATCGAACCTCATCGCTAAATGGGTATCCGGATGCCGAAATGCAAGGAGGCGGGCGTGCAAAGCTTGTCGCGGAAACGCCTTTACCTTGCTCCTTAGCGGCTCGGGCAACCGATTGGCCTTGGTGCGGAAAGCCTGGCCGTATTCGGGATCGCCAATCACCGGATGGCCGATATGGGCCATGTGCACGCGTATCTGGTGGGTGCGACCGGTTTCCAGCCGGCATTCGACCAGGCTCGCCGTGGCGAATTCCTGCTGCTGCTCGCCAAAGCGCTCGACGACGGTGAAATGCGTGACGGCGTGGCGGGCATCGTCGCGGCCTTGCGGCACCACGGCGCGGCGTACCCGGTCGGCGGCGCGGCCGAGCGGCGCGTCTACCGTCCCGGTCGGCCTTGCCGGTATGCCCCAGACCAACGCCAGATAGGCCCGCTCGAGATCGCCGGTCAGGCCGTGGTCGGCAAAGGCCTCCGACAACGCCTTGTGGGCGCGATCGGTCTTGGCGACGACCATGACGCCACTGGTCTCCTTGTCGAGGCGGTGGACGATGCCCGGCCGTCTCACCCCGCCGATGCCCGACAGGCTGTCACCGCAATGATGGATCAGCGCGTTGACCAGCGTGCCGGTCCAGTTGCCCGCGCCGGGATGCACAACCAGCCCGGCCGGCTTGTTGATGACGATCAGCTCGCTGTCCTCGTAGAGGACATCCAGCGCAATATCTTCGCCTTGCGGCTCCGCCGGTTCCGGCTCCGGCATATCGACCGACACGCTGTCACCTTGTACCATCTTGCGCTTCGTCTCTTCTATCTGCCTGCCGCCGATCCTGACGGCGCCCTGCTTTATCAGCATCTGCACGCGGCTGCGCGACATGTCGGGACCGAGCCTGGCCGCCAGCCATTGGTCGAGCCGCTGGCCGGCGGCATCAGCGCCCGCCTCCAGCACGATCGGTCCGGCCCCTATTAATTGTCTGACCTCTTCGTTATGAGCGCTCATCGAAAACAGTTCCGGAATCTGCTGCCATGGCCCGGCCGCTTGCCGACGAAGACGAGGAAAAGCCGCTCGACCCCGAGGTCGAAAAGGTGCGGAGGAAGCTCGTCCGCTTCGTCGCCATCAATCTCGGCCTGCTGTTCCTCGCCCTTATGGTGGTGATTGCGGCGCTTGTCTACAAAGCGCGCAACGCGCCGCCTGCCGCCTCTCCGCTGAGCAGCGACATCCACGTGCCAGCAGGCGAGCCGGTCAACGGCGACATCGTGCTGCCGGTCGGCGCCAGGGTGATCAGCCAGTCGCTCTCCGGCAATCGCCTGTCGATCGACGCCGAGCTGCCCGACGGCAGCCGCGCCATCTTCGTCTATGACATCACCGAGCGCCGCATCGTCGGCCGTTTTTCGATCAGGAACAAATGACCGGTTTTGCCGAACACCGCAGCATTGCCACGGTCGCGCTTGTCGTCGCAAATTATGACGAGGCGATCTCGTGGTATGTCGACCAGCTGGGTTTTGTCCTCACCGAAGATGTCGATCTCGGCGGCGGCAAACGCTGGGTCACGATCACGCCGGGCAAAGGGCAGGGCGCGCGGCTGCTTCTGGCCGAGGCATCCGACGATGCGCAAAGGGATGCTGTTGGGAATCAGACCGGGGGGCGGGTCTTTTTGTTCCTCGAAACCGGCGATTTTGCCCACGACCATGCGCTGATGCTCGAAAAGGGCGTCGAGTTCCGCGAGGCGCCCCGCCACGAGACCTATGGCACTGTCGCGGTTTTCGCCGATCTCCATGGAAATCTATGGGATCTGATCGAGCCAAAACGCTAGGCTTGCAGCGGATATTTCACCGGCGCGACAGGCAGCCTTAAGCCTAGTTGCTTTTTCCCGGCCGTCAGCCTATATCGCCGGTTCTTGAACGCGCCCATCGTCTAGCGGTCAGGACACCGCCCTCTCACGGCGGGAACAGGGGTTCGATTCCCCTTGGGCGTACCAAGTCTCTCCAAGCTCTCGGCAAACCATCAATCCGATCCATCGCCTTGGGTCGCGGCGATACCAAGATATGCTGCGAACGACACATCCACGGCGCGCTCAACCATTCGATCTATTCCGGCAAGCCGAAAAGTGTTTGCGCGCCTGCTATTCCTCCGAGCGGATGACTGCCCATGGCGATCATCGGCTCGGTAGTTTCTGCCTCGAACACTGTCGACGCGAGCACCGTCCGTCCCAACGGCTTGCACAGCCCTTCGATGCGGCTGACAAGATTTACAGCCTTGCCGATCGCGGTGAAGTCCAACCTGCCGGCAGTGCCGATATTCCCCCAGAGTATCTCGCCGACATGCAGGCCAATGCCATATCCGAGCTCAGGGCCGCCATTGCGGCGCCGAGTTTGGTTGAGATGATCTATCCCGGCGCGCGTGGCCTTCACGGCGCGTACCGCAGCGTCACATGCGGCATTTGCATCGCGCTCGCCAATCGGGAAAATCGCGAGGACGCCATCACCTATAAACTTGAGAACCTCACCACCAAATGCGTGCACCGCGCCGGCGACGCAATCAAACCAGGCATCAAGTACCAATACGATCTCGTCTGCATCATGAACCTCGGATAGATCGGTGAAACCTCGAAGGTCCGCGCACAGAAGCGCAGCCCGTATCGTCTCTCCCTTTACTCGACGAGAATGACCGTTGAGCACATGTGCTGCACTGCGCTTTCCCAAATATGCTTCGAGCAATGCGCGTTTCGCGGACCGTTCTGCGAGTGCGGTCATCGGAGCCGCAGCAAACCGGGAGATTTGCCGCAGCAGCTCTGACTGCGCCTCATCCGGAGTATGATCGAACGCCCACACCAAAGTCGGTGCGACACCGCCCGCTCGCTCGTCGAACACGATCGCCCGCGTCGTGCCAAGCCACTCCCGCAGCACGAGCCGGGGATCGGCATTCTGGCGGTCGGCGCCTATCCCCAAAGCCTCGACCACTTCACCCCCAGGCGCTCGCCAGAGCCAGATGCGGCGTGAAATGATCGGGTCGGGAGCATCCTGCGCCAGCGCGCCGGCGATGATCGGCAAGCCGTCTTCCATCAAATGCGTTGAGAGCTGCAATAGAAGTCGCCCACCGTCGCCAATATGCGCGGCGTCGTCCAGAAGGAATGAAAGCGAGTTTACGAGAAGCATCGGTAGAAGGTCACTCGGCACCGGCTTATGCTTACGCCTCGAACATCTTCTTGCAACTAACCACATTCGCTTCAATCATGCACGGCATTCGATGCGGATGTGACCTGGAGTGAGCGATGGCGGAATCGGTTTACACAGAGATTGAGGTCGCCGCGCCACAAGCGACCGTGTTCGCGCTTTTGACGGATCCGGACCAAATCGTGCGATGGATCGGGACCGAAGCGAATTTGGATGCAACGCCGGGCGGTCTGTTCCTCGTCAATGTCGGTGGTCGCCATATGGCGCGCGGTGAGTTCACCGAGGTGATCCCGGTCCACCGTCTTGCCTACAGCTTTGGCTGGGAAGACAACGAGACCGTGCCGCCCGGCTCCAGCCATGTCGAGATCGACCTGATCGCGAGGGATGCGGGGACACTGATCCGCTTCACGCACAGCGGACTGCCGAACGCAAAGGAGCGTGACAGCCACCGAAGGGGATGGGAGCACTACCTCTCAAGGCTGAAGATCACTGCCGATGGGGGACATGTCGATCCCGACGTGCCGATGAAGAATATGTGATTTTCATCTAAGGGCCGCGGATGCCCGGAATCCGAACCAGGCGCGGCATGCGTCAACGAGGCCCCTTTGACCTGCCGTCGCCAAACCGGCCGCTCGGGAAACCCAGCGACCTGCGGGCTGCCGCACCATTACAGCTGCCGGCGACGGATCGTTTCGGCGAGCTCGGCGAAGGCGTCCGCGATCCCGGTGCCGCTCTTGGCGCCTGCGTGGAGTTCTTGAAACTCAGCGCTTCTGGCGCAACGCCTCGGATTGAATTAGCATCCGTTCATCAAAGCTCCGGCCGCACTCCTGCAGGATGCGGAATGCGGAGCGCAGGCGAGCGAGGCCGGGCGCGGTCACATGCCGGGCGCTGATCCAAGCGCGACTGGGCATCCGAACTTCCGTTCGGCGGCAAGACGGCGTGGCCGGGAGGAGTCAGATGCAAAAACTGCAATCGCAAGGCGTCCATCACATCACGCTGGTCGGCGCCGGGCGCCAGACTTCAATCGATTTCTGGGAAGGCGTGCTCGGCATGCCCTTCATCTTCGAGCAGCCCAATCTCGACAAAGCCAGCGAAAGCCATCTCTATTTCGATCCGGGCGACGGCCGGCTGATCACCGTCTTCACTGACGAGAGCCGCACGCCGGTCAAACGGCGCACGCCAACCGATACTGGCTGCGTCCATCACATCGCTTTCGCGGTGTCGCGCGTCACCTTTTTGCAGGCGGTCGCCCGGCTCGACGAGCGCGCCATCAAGCACAGCGGCGTCAAGGATCGCGGCTTCATGGACTCGATCTATTTCGAGGATCCGCTCGGCCTGCTGATTGAGCTCGCCTCCTACCGTTTCGAGCCGCCGGCGGGCTTCACCCATGCCGACGTGCTGATGCAGGCGCACAAGATCCGCCTCGCGCGCGGCGACTACAACATCGCCGAAGTGCACCTTGCCGATGCGATCCAAGCGCTTGTCGAGCGCTCGCGCGCAACCTTGTCGGAGGATCGCGCACCGAAAAATCCATACTGACGACACGCCAAACAAAGGGAGGACATAATGGCAAAGACAGCAACGAAGAGTGCGAAAAAGCCCGCCGCCAAGGCAGCCAAGCCAGGAGCGAAGCCGGCGGCCAAGGCTGCCGTCAAGTCAGCGGCGAAAGTGGCAAAGCCGGCGGCAAAGATCTCCGCCAAAAAGGCCGCGAAGGCCAAGGCGAAACCGGCGAAAAAGCCGGCGCTGATGCTCAGCATGCTGAAGCCGAGCGTCAACAATATGAGCGTTCGGGTGTTTGCACGCGCCGCCGGGCTCGACCATTCCGAGACCGACGTATGGGGCCATACGCGCTCGCCCGAATATATGGCGCGAAACCCGGCCCATTTGACGCCGATGATCGAGGACAAGGGCCTGCCGAGAGGTGTCTTGTGGGAAAGCTGCGCCATCATGCAGTACCTCGCCAACAAGCACGGGCTGGAGAAACTATATCCCAAGGCGCCGGCCAAGCGGGCAATGATCGACAGTGCCATGTTCTACCTGATCGGGACGCTCTACCCCTACGTGGCGCGCGCCACTTATCCTGCACTGAATTTCCCGCAATATGCCGGCGAGGTCGGCCACAGCGACGCCCACCCCGACAAGAAGTCGGAAGCCCAGAAGGCCGCTATAGAAGCGATAGCCGAGCCGCTGGAGGTGTTTCACAGCTTCTTCAGGAACGGCAAGCCGTTCATCGGCGGCAAGAACCCGTCGATCGCCGACATCCGCCTGGCGGCGACGCTCGAATTCCTCGCCGTCATCGACTATGCGCTGCCCGAATGGGCAAAAGACTATATGGCGGCGATCGAGAAAAAGCTCGGCAAGGCCTATGCCGAGCCGGCCGGCGATGTGCGCGGCTATATCGCCTATGTGCGGTCGCAGGCCAATGCCTGAGGCACGTGCAGGCCGGCGATCGTCCGCACGTTCTGCAGGAGCCGGTAATGATCTGGGATAATTCTTTTTTACTCTCCCCTGTTTGCACGATGTGGGGAGCTTAAGGTTTCGTTAACCGAAACCCTTTCTACTGGTATTTACCTCCAGCCCGCGACCACGGATGTACTGGCGCGGATGGAAAGCAAAGGTCGGCTGCTCGCCGGCCTTTTGCTTGTTGCAGCCCGCCGAAGTTGCGGCTGTCGGCGCTTCACGACGCCTGCATGGCTGACGAAGCGCGTTGCCGCCATCTTGTCATCGCCGATGTCGGCCCTACCATCGAAGTTAGCCCCGTCCTCGAGGGCGGTTCAAGAACAGAGGCCCTGTCATGAAATGCATTGCCGGAATGATGGCGGTTGCAGGCGCCATGCTGGCGGGTGCAGCCGGTCAATCGAATGCAGCGACGCTCAACACCATGCCCGAGGTCGGGGCTGCCATCCAGGCGTGCTGGACCCCGCCGTCGAATGCCGGGAATTCCACCGTCACCCTGAGCTTCAGCTTCAGGCGCAATGGCACGCTGATCGGCAGGCCCAAGCCGACCGCCATCCGCGTGGCCGGCGACGAGAAGGCACGGCAGGCTTTTGTCGATGCAGCGATTGCGGCCGTGGACCACTGCCTGCCGTTGAGCCTTTCACCGGCGCTGGCTGAGGGCATCCCGGGCAAGGTGTTCACTCTGCAATTCAACTCGCCCAAACAAAAACAGCCTGCAACGCGAGTGCAGGCTTCGCCTTGATCTTTTCCGACAACCGGATTCCACTTTCGGGATCTAGCGCATGTCGCATAAAAAGTGTGCAGCGGTTTTGCGACAACGACATGCATAAAACAAGAACCTAAGCGCGTCGCATGAGGCCCGATCGACCGCGATGCGCTTTAGTGGCGGCTTCGTCTGGCCTCGACATGTCGCGCCAGTTCCGGCATCTCGAAGACATAGTCGCTCCAGGCCGATTCCGGTATCTGGCCGGCGAGATAGCACTCCAGCAAAAGCCTCTGCTCGTGGTCGAGTGGCCTCGGTGCGCGTTCATGGTCCAACCCAAGTGAATGGAACAGATTCCTGGTCAGGTCCGCGACGGTGAAGTGGATCGACATTTGCGGTCTCCTCCTTTGGCCGTTCAACGCCGAACTTGGGGCTAAGGTTTCAGCAACGGCCGGCCGGTAACGCCGGATTGATCGCGCTGCGGAACCAGCCGCGCGCATCAAACTTCGCCGTGGCGGGCGTCCGCCGGCGTTGCTGCCGGTTCGTCTCAATCTTGAAATAAAAATGTAATATTGAATTTACGTCAGTGGATATAATACACTAGAACTAAAGTCTCTGCCGGCGGTGTGGTCCACTTTAATTAGATAAAACTGATTTAGACAGTACTTATCCATAGTCGACAAAGAAATCCTGTTCTCGGTGCAACAAGGATAATGGTCGTTCAATGACACGCTTCTGGCTCCTCACGATTCTGATGCTAGTGTCGGCAATAGCCGTTGCGCTCGGCACATCCTTCTCCTACGCGGATAGCTGCGGCGCCATCAGGAGCCAATTGCTTTCGGCGGGGCGCAACGGCGGGACCAGCCCCGAGCTTGCCCAACTGCGCCGGCAACTCGCCGCGATTCAAAGGCTGGAGAGACAACGCCGATGCACGGCGAAAACGGCCGGCTTCTTCTTCAATCCCTGCGCCGACCTGGTCGCCAGCAAGGCGGAGGTGCAACGGCAGATCGCCAGACTATCGAATTCGGGCAGGGACACGTCCGGATTGAAGGCCAGGTTTGTCGCGCTGGGCTGCGCCGCCCCCGCTGCCAAGAAACAGCCGGCGCAGCAACGCACGGCACCCAAGGCCCAGTCCGCAGGCACAACAATTGGCGGCAATCGGATGCTGTTTTGCGTTCGCTTGTCGGACGGATATTTCTTCCCCGCGCCAAAATCGCAGTTCGCCAAGAGCGACGATCTGAAGGAAACGGTCGATCAGTGTCGCTACATCTGCGACGATGCCGGCGTCGACCTCTATACGCTGAGCGACGCCACTCGCGAGACCGAGGAGATGGTCGCGCTCGAGTCGGGAAAACCCTATGTGGAGCTACCTGCCGCGTTCCGGTACCGCGACGACGCGAACTTCAAGGCCTGCGACGTCAAGCGCTATTACCGGCGCGTCGCCGAGCTCAGGGCACGAACCGTGACACCGGCCAACATGACCAACGCCATCATACCGTTGCCGACGGCAAAGCCGGATTTTGGCATCGTCGCGGAAATTCCTGAATCCGGGATCGAAACCGCCGGTGACGCTCCGGCAGAGGCAAAAACGCAGGCTGCCGAAGTGCAGGGGGCTGCCCAGCATCAGTCGATCGAAAGAGCGATCGGCGCGCGGCCGGTGAGAGTGGTCGGGCCGGCCTTCTTCCCGGCGGACTGACCAAGGCGGGCGATGTTCCGAGACGGCTGGCCGGATAGCCGCTTCAAGGCCTGGACCCGTGCGCATCGACCGACGTCGGCGGGTTATTCGCAGACCATGCGGGCCCGTTTGCCGGGCTCGCTGACGTTCCTGCAAGTTAGCGGCTTCGTCGGCTCCGGCGACAGCATGGGCGGGTTGTTGGCGACCCTCCTCCGCGGCGCTGCAACCGAAGCTGCGCTCCTGCGCACCGCCGGCCTTTTCGGCGTTTGCGGCGCCACTGGAAAGACGTCGGTCTCCAACTGCGACTGTTCGGCTTGCGCCTGCGGCGAAGGCCGGTCCCAGAAACGGCGAACATCGAGCGGCTTGGGAATGATCACGGTGCCGTCATAGCTGCGCGCGCAGCCACTTCCCAGAGGCAGCGCCAGGCACAGGAAGACAGGCAGAATCCGTCGAGACATCAGCAATACCCCTGCAAGCTTATAACGCCGCTTCGGCCTAACCGACAACCGGCGGAATAGGGCGAAGGGAGTAGATACCGTGAAGTAGAAGTCGTCGCACTTCCAGTCGAACGCCTTGCTCGAAAATCGAGCGCCGGGTCGGGCGCGGATGGAGGTCCAGCGCGAGTTAGAACCTTGCGATTCGTCAACGCTTCCAGCGTAAGGCCATGGTGCGATCGCACCATACCAAAGCCGCGCTCAGTGGCGACAATGGGATATTCGAAGTTCCGCTCCTCCAGTTACGGGCGGGAGCAGCGACCGCCGGCAAGAAACAGGGTCAGATTTACCCCAACGGACCTGTTTCGGCGATGGCTCGGCCATGACACGTTCTGGCTGCATGCAACGCGCTCCCGTCCGGTTTTTTTCTTTTAAAGCCGGTTGCTGCGATCGCCGAGCAGACGATGCCGGCCGGAATTCACGCAAGCTGCTGATTCCAGCGGCAAACCGCGGCCCATGCCGACAAAGGCCGCGGCCGCTCCTTCTTAACCCGGCTGGACGACGTTACCGGAGCGACATGAAACTGTCATGCGACTGTAATAATCGGGGGCTATTGGCCTCAGCGGGCGCCGGAGGAATGGCGCCGAGAGACCATATTCCGAACAGGAGCAGGCCACATGAGACATTTCATCCGCTCGGCGGCCGTTGCGATTGCAATGGCTGCGGCGACGACCACCCTCACCCTGTCCGCCGCGCTCGCCGCGGACATCTCCGGCGCCGGCGCCACCTTCCCCTACCCGATCTATGCGAAGTGGGCCGACACCTACAAGAAAGACACAGGCGTTGGCCTTAACTACCAGTCGATCGGTTCCGGCGGCGGCATCAAGCAGATCAAGGCCAAGACCGTTACCTTCGGCGCTTCGGATGCGCCGCTGAAAGGCGAAGAGCTTGAAGCGTCCGGACTGGCTCAGTTCCCGATGGTGATGGGCGGCATCGTTCCCGTCGTCAACCTCGAAGGCATCAAGCCGGGCGAGTTGGTTCTCGACGGCCCGACGCTGGCCGACATCTTCCTCGGCAAGATCACGAGCTGGGATGACGAGGCGATCAAGAAGCTCAATCCCGACGTCAAGCTGCCTTCGCAGGCGATCGCGGTCGTTCACCGTTCCGATGGTTCGGGCACGACGTTCAACTTCACCTATTACCTCGGCGACGTTAGCGCGGACTGGAAAGAAAAGGTCGGCGTCGACAAGGCCGTGGAATGGCCCGTCGGCATCGGCGCCAAGGGCAATGAGGGCGTTGCCAACAACGTCTCCCAGACCGGCGGCGCGATCGGCTATGTCGAATACGCCTATGCCAAGCAGAACAAGCTCACCCACACCGACATGATCAACAAGGACGGCAAGAAGGTCGAGCCTGCCGCGGCGGCGTTCTCGGCGGCAGCGGCCAATGCCGACTGGAGCTCGCAGCCGGGCTATGGCGTGATCCTCGCCAACGAGCCGGGCGCCGAGTCGTGGCCGATGACGGCGGCCACGTGGATACTCCTGTACAAGAAGCCGGACGACGCCGCGACCACCGCCGAAGCCCTTAAATTCTTCGCCTGGGCATATGACAAGGGCGACGAGATGGCCGGCGAGCTGGACTACGTTCCGATGCCCGACAAGGTGGTAGAGAGCGTCAAGGCGATGTGGGCCAAGGAAGTCGTCGGCAGCGACGGCAAGCCGCTCTACTCGGCTATGTAATCTCCTGCAGGGAGGGCGTCGACGGCGCCCTCCCTGTTGCCTTCAATCGCGAGGACCCAATGACCATCGCTTCCGATGCCATGCCATCATCTGCAGCAGCCCGGGCCAGGGAAGCTACGGTGCGGCGCTTCGCGCTCACAGATGCCATA
Source organism: Mesorhizobium sp. ISC25 (assembly GCF_042295465.1). Classification (NCBI taxonomy): domain Bacteria; kingdom Pseudomonadati; phylum Pseudomonadota; class Alphaproteobacteria; order Hyphomicrobiales; family Phyllobacteriaceae; genus Mesorhizobium; species Mesorhizobium sp. ISC25. The sequence goes on from NZ_CP135441.1 coordinate 5,399,442, forward strand.
TTCCGCGGACTCACCCGCGCTTCCGCAATTCTTGTGCTGGTCATCCTCGGCGGTGTCGCGATCTCGCTGTTTGCCGGCTCGTGGCAGGCGCTGTCGTCCTTCGGTTTCTCCTTCCTGACGACTGAGAGCTGGAATCCGGTCACGGAAAAATTTGGCGCACTGGCGCCGATCTACGGCACCCTGGTCACGGCGGCCATCGCCATCCTGATCGCGGTTCCGATCGGCATCGGCATTGCCTTGTTTCTCACCGAGCTCTGCCCGCGCCCGCTCAGGCGCCCGATCGGCATAGCGGTCGAGCTATTGGCCGGCATTCCCTCGATCATCTACGGCATCTGGGGCCTGTTTGTGTTCGCGCCGTTCCTGCAGACGACGATACAGCCCTTCATAATCAACATCTTCCACGGCGTGCCGGGACTATCCAGCCTTTTCGCCGGCCCTCCTTACGGCATCGGCCTTCTGACCTCGGCGCTGATCCTCGCCATCATGGTGCTACCCTTCATCACCTCGATCACTAAGGACGTCTTCGATACGGTGCCGGCGGTGCTGAAGGAATCGGCCTACGGCATCGGTTGCACGACCTGGGAAGTGACCCGGCGCGTGGTCATTCCCTATACCCGCATCGGCATCATGGGCGGCGTCATGCTTGGCCTCGGCCGGGCGCTCGGCGAGACCATGGCGGTGACCTTCGTCATCGGCAACGCGCACCGCATCAGTGCCTCTCTATTCGCGCCGGGCACGACGATCTCGGCGACCATCGCCAATGAATTCACGGAGGCCGACGGCGACCTCTACACCTCCTCGCTGGTTTCGCTCGGCCTGATCCTGTTCGTCATCACCTTCCTGATCCTTGCCGCCGCCCGCTATATGCTGATGCGGATCGACGCCCGTACGGGAGCCTGACCGATGTCGACATCCTCATCGCTCCACAGCCGCCGCAAAGCCAGGAATTCGGTGATGATGGCGCTTTGCGTCGTCGCCGCCGGCATCGGGCTTGCCTGGCTGGCGCTCATCCTCGGCGCGCTGGTCTATAAGGGCACGGCCGGGCTTTCGCTCGCGGTCTTCACCGAGATGACGCCACCACCGGGCGAGGCCGGCGGCCTGCTCAATGCCATCGCGGGCAGCCTGCTGATGACGATCATCGCCGTTGTCGTCGGCACGCCGATCGGCGTGCTGGCGGGAACCTACATGGCCGAGTATGGGCGCTTTTCGCGCATCACCACCGTCGTCCGATTCATCAACGACATCCTGTTGTCGGCGCCGTCGATCATCATCGGCTTGTTCGTCTATGAGCTGATGGTGCGGCCAATGGGACATTTCTCGGCCATTGCCGGCGCCGTGGCGCTTGCCATCCTGGTCATTCCGGTGGTCGTGCGCACCACTGAAGACATGCTCAACCTGGTACCGAACGCGTTGCGTGAAGCCGGTGCCGCGATCGGCGCGCCGCGCTGGGTGGTGATCCGTTCGGTCGCCTACCGCGCCGCATTGTCGGGCATCGTCACCGGCATATTGCTGGCGATAGCACGCATTTCCGGCGAGACGGCGCCGCTGCTCTTCACAGCGCTCAACAACCAGTTCTGGAGCAGCAATATCAACGCGCCGATGGCCAGCCTGCCGGTGACCATCTTCCAGTTCGCTCTCAGCCCTTACGAGGAATGGCAGCAGCTGGCGTGGACCGGCGCACTCATAATCACCCTGACGGTTCTGGGCTTGAGCATCCTCGCCCGCAGCCTTACCGGACGCAGAGAGGACAGATGACACAGATGTTGTCCCCGGACATGACGATGACCGAAACGGTCGCCGAGAAGACGAAGATCGAGGTCAAGAACCTCAACTTCTACTACGGCCAGAGCAAGGCGCTAAAGGACATCAGCCTGTCGCTGCCCGAGCGCAGCGTCACGGCCTTCATTGGGCCTTCGGGCTGCGGGAAATCGACGCTGCTGCGTGTGTTCAACCGCATCTATGAGCTCTACCCGAAACAGACAGCCGAGGGCCACGTGCTGCTCGACGGCCAGAACATTCTCGACCGGTCGCAGGATCTCAACCTCCTGAGGACCAAGATCGGCATGGTGTTCCAGAAGCCGACGCCGTTCCCGATGTCGATCTACGAGAATATCGCCTTCGGCGTCAGGCTCTACGAGAACCTCGGCAAGTCCGAGATGGACGGCCGCGTCGAACAGGCATTGAAGCGCGCCGCGCTGTGGAGCGAGGTCAAGGACAAGCTCAACGCCAGCGGCCTGAGCCTGTCCGGCGGCCAGCAGCAGCGGCTCTGCATCGCCCGCACCGTGGCCGTGAAGCCGGAAGTCATTCTGCTCGACGAACCGGCGTCCGCACTCGACCCGTTGTCGACCGCCAAGATCGAGGAACTGATCGACGAATTGCAAGCCGACTACACGATCGTCATCGTTACGCACAACATGCAGCAGGCGGCACGCGTGTCGCGCCAGACAGCCTTCATGTATCTGGGTGAACTGGTCGAGTTCGACCGGACCGAGAAGATCTTCACGTCGCCCCGCGAGAAGCGCACGCAGGATTACATCACCGGCCGCTTCGGCTGAGCCGTTCCGATCATGCATATGAGGACAGGACCATGGGCGAACACACAGTCGCTTCTTTCGACGAGGATCTCGAGCAGATCAGCAAGCTGATCCGCGACATGGCCGACCTCGCCGGTTCGATGGTCGGCGGGGCAACCAAGGCCCTGTTGAATTCCGACAATGTGCTGGCGCAACGCGTCGTTTCCGACGATGCCATCATGGATGCGCGTCAACGCGAACTGGACGATCGCGCCATCACCCTGATCGCCAAACGCCAGCCGATGGCCCACGATCTTCGCCATGTGGTCGGAGCGATCCGTATGGCCGGCGACCTCGAACGCATCGGCGACCTTGCCAAGAACATCGCCAAGCGTGTGAGTGCGGTCGGGCTCAACGTCACACCGCGCGACCTGTCGCATTCCATCGACGCGATGGCGCAGCTGGTGCTCATCCAGGTGCAGGGCGTCATCGAGGAATATGCTGCAGACGATGCGGCCGGGTTGGCCAAGCTGCGTGCCGCCGACGAGCGCATCGACGTCAAATACACGTCCGTGTTCCGCGAGCTGTTGACCTACATGATGGAAGATCCGCGCAACATCACCGCTTGCACGCACCTGCTGTTCTGCGCCAAGAATCTGGAGCGGATCGGCGACCATGTCACCAACATCGCCGAAAATGCGTATTATGTGCTGACCGGCGAGCAATTGCCGGTCAATCGTCCGAAGCAGGACGAAACGACAATGTCCACGCCGGTGACATGATGGGGGTGCCCAGTCGATGATCGCACCACGCATAATGGTGGTGGAGGACGAGGAGCCGTTGGGTGTGCTGCTCCGCTACAATCTCGAATCCGAAGGCTACCAGGTCGAGGTGGTGACACGCGGCGACGAAGCCGAGATCCGTTTGCAGGAGAATGTGCCCGATCTTCTGGTGCTCGACTGGATGATACCAGCGGTTTCCGGCATCGAGCTCTGCCGCCGGTTGCGGGTGCGCCCCGAAACCGAGCGGCTGCCGATCATCATGCTGACCGCGCGCGGCGAGGAGAGCGACCGGGTGCGCGGTCTTTCGACCGGCGCCGACGACTATCTGGTCAAACCGTTTTCGACACCGGAATTCATGGCGAGAGTCAAGGCGCTGCTGCGGCGCGCCAAGCCGGAAGTGCTGTCCAGCGTGCTGAAGGTCGGCGACATCGTGCTCGATCGCGAATCGCACAGGGTCTATCGCAAGAAGAGCGAAATCAGGCTCGGGCCGACCGAATTCCGGTTGCTCGAGTTCATGATGCGGCATCCGGGCCGCGTCTTCTCGCGCAGCCAGTTGCTCGATAATGTCTGGGGCGAGACGATCTATATCGACGAACGCACCGTCGACGTGCATGTCGGCCGGCTGCGCAAAGCGGTCAACAACGGCCGCATGCCTGATGTCATCCGCACCATCCGCGGTGCCGGCTACGCGATCAGGGAAGATTGATCCGCCGGATCAGGCTACGTTCTTTCTGACGCGGGGCCTCATTTGCGCGCCCGGCGCGAAAATCTCCTGGTCGACGAAGCTTAACGCCCGCATCGCACAGCCTTCGCGGATCAGCGGCAATTCGTTTGGTTCGGTGTCGAAGGAGATCGAGCCCGAATGCTGGCCGCCGGCGGTCTGGGCGATGGCCTGGCGCAAGGCCGGCTCGATCAGATCGAAGGCGGCGGCACTGGCGCCGACCATCGCGACCGGCGCCGGATCGATCAGCGCGAACAGCGAGCCGAGACCGAAACCCAGCGCTTCGCCGGCCTTGCGGTAGGCCTCGCGTTCCGGCCCATCTTTCTCGCGTGCCCGGGCCGCCAGTGCGCGCATGTCGGCGTCGCTGACGTCGGCGATGGGTTCGCTGTCTTCGCTCATCTGCCTGGCGTTGCGCCAGATGGCGTAATTGCCGGCGTAGGCCTCGATGCAGCCGCGTCGTCCGCAACGGCAGAGCGCGCCGCCCGGACGATGGATCATGTGGCCAAACTCGCCGCCCGAGGAATGCGTGCCGGTGAACAGCTCGCCCTTGAGCACCAGCCCCATGCCGATGCCGTGCGAAAGCAGGATGGCGATGAAGTCGTCGCGATAGCGATCCGGATCGCGCCAGCGCAAAGCCACCGCCATCATATTGCAGTCGTTCTCCACCGTGGCCGGGATGCCGAATTCGTCCTCCAGCATGTCGGCAAAGGCGATATCGGTCTGCGGCGTGATCGGCGACCACAGCATGGCGCGTGCAGGGGAGTCGGTAATGCCCTGAATCGCCAGGGCAATGCGGGCGACACTGCGGACGTCAAGGTCTGGATCCTCGAGCCGGCGCCGGACGATGGCCATGCATTCGCGGATCAGTTCGTCGCGCGGCATGGTCAGCGTGTCCAGCCGGCGCTGTTCCTCGGCGACTACCTGTCCCGCATAGTCGATAATGGCGGCCGACAGGAAATTCAGCGACAAAACCACGGTCAGCACCGCCGCCGCTTCCGGGTTGAGGGCGAGGCCGACCTGCGGACGACCGCGTTTCAACGAAACGGGCTCACTTGCCTTGCTCTCGGCGAGGATGCCTTCCCGTATCAGGTCGGAGGAGATCGCCGATATGGTCGAATGACTGAGGCCGGTGGTTGCTGCGATCTCAGTACGCGATGGCTGGCCGGCCCGGCGCACCGCCGAGATCACCATCGCCCGGTTGCGCCGGCGCAAATCGTCATGGCGGATTCCGACCGACATCGTTTGCTTTCCTCCCGGTTGCCGCGGCCGCTCATGAACCGGAAGCCGTCGGTAATGTCCGACAAATAGTGTCGGATGCAGGCAAATAGTGTCAGATGCCGGTGGCGCTGTCATCGTTTATTCCGACGCTCGAAAAAACTCGCAGAGTCATCAAAATCCATCAGAATCGATGTTGACAGCAGCCGGAGATCGGGCCAGTATTTTTTCGAGGCTCGAAAAAATTAGAGCTTCTAAGCTGGTCTTTGAGCCAATTGGTCACGCCGTACGCGGCGCTGGGAGGATATGATGAAGAAATTCACGACCGCCATTCTGGCGGGTGTCGCCATGACGCTGGCGCTGGCGTCGGTGGCGCAGGCTAAAGACAAGGTGATCGGCGTTTCCTGGTCGAACTTCCAGGAAGAGCGCTGGAAGACGGACGAGGCCGCAATGAAGGCGGCCATCGAGGCCGCCGGCGACAAGTATATTTCCGCCGACGCACAGTCCAACCCCGGCAAGCAGCTCACCGACGTCGAGAGCCTGATCTCGCAGGGCGCCAACGCACTGATCATCTTGGCGCAGGACGCCTCGGCCATCGGGCCAGCCGTGCAAAAGGCGCTGGACGAAGGTATTCCGGTTGTCGGCTACGACCGGCTGATCGAGAACAAGGACGTCTTTTACCTGACCTTCGACAACAAGGAAGTCGGCCGCATGCAGGCCCGCGAAGTGTTCAAGGTGAAGCCGGAAGGCAACTACGTCTTCATCAAGGGCTCGGGCGCCGATCCGAATGCCGATTTCCTGTTTGCCGGTTCGATGGAAGTGCTGAAGGACGCTATCGACAGCGGCAAGATCAAGAATGTCGGCGAGGCCTATACCGACGGCTGGCTGCCGGCCAACGCTCAGAAAAACATGGAACAGTTCCTGACCGCGAACGACAACAAGGTCGATGCCGTGGTCGCCGCTAACGACGGCACTGCCGGCGGTGTCGTCGCCGCTCTGACGGCGCAAGGGCTGGCCGGATCGGTTCCGGTTTCGGGCCAGGACGGCGACCACGCCGCGCTGAACCGCATCGCGCTCGGCACACAGACCGTGTCGGTATGGAAGGACGCGCGCGAGCTTGGCAAGAACGCCGCCGAGATCGCCTCGCAACTGGCCGACGGCAAGCAGATGACCGACATTGCCGGCGTGAAGGATTTCACCACGCCCGGCGGCAATACCGTCAAGTCGCTGTTCCTGACCCCGGTCGCCATCACCAAGGATAACCTCAACGTCGTCATCGACGCCGGCTGGATCAAGAAAGAAGAGGTCTGCGCCGGCGTGGCGGCGGGCACTGTTGCAGTCTGCAACTGAGCCGACGTTTCCGAGAAGTCCGAACGCCGCGGCCGCTCGCCGCGGCGTTTTTTCAACAAGAGTTGTTTTTCCGCTTTCGGCGGATAACTTCTAGGCTGCTTCCGGCATCCGCGGCAGACGGCAACCCGGCGGGAGAAACACGATGACCAACACGACTTCCAACATGCCGGTCGACAGCACGGCAGACCGGGCGCGGGAATCCGAGCTCGGCATCGTTGCCCGATTTCTCAAGGCAACCGAACTCGACACGCGCATGCTCGGCATGGTCGGCGCGCTGCTGGTCATCTGGGTCGGGATCCACATATTGTCGGGCGGGCTCTTCCTGACGCCGCGCAATCTCTGGAATCTTTCGGTGCAGACCTCCTCGGTGGCGATCATGGCGACAGGCATGGTGCTGGTCATCGTGATGCGCAACATCGATCTTTCCGTCGGTTCGGTGGAAGGCGTGATCGGCATGGTGATGGGCGTGGCGCAGGCCGAATTCCTCGTCCGCGTCATGGGATTTCAGCTTGGCAGCCCCTGGCTGTGGGTCATCGCACTGGCCGCCGGCCTGGTGCTCGGCCTCCTGATCGGCGCGTTCCAGGGCTTTATCATCGCCTATCTTGAGGTTCCGGCCTTCATCGTGACGCTGGGCGGCCTGCTGGTCTGGCGCGGCATGGCATGGTTGATGACGAGCGGGCGCACCGTCGCGCCGCTCGACGCCACCTTCCAGCTCATGGGCGGCGGGCCGCGTGGCTCGATCGGCGCAACCGCAAGCTGGATCGTCGGCATTCTCGCCTGTGTGGGCGTCGCCTTCATGCTGCTCAACGGCCGGTCGCAGCGCAAGCGGTTCAAATTTCCGCTGCGCCCCGTCTGGGCGGAGACCCTGCTCGGTGTTGTCGCCTGTGCCGCCATCCTCGGCGCTGTCTGGATCGCCAATTCCTATCCCTGGCCGATCGGCATCGTTCGCCAGTACGCCCAGCGGAACGGCATCACCCTCCCCGAAGGCGGGCTGTTCATCGCCCATGGCATCGCCATACCGGTGCTGATCGCTGTCGCAGTCGGCATCGTCATGACCTTCATCACCAAACGCACACGTTTCGGCCGCTATGTCTTTGCCATTGGCGGCAACCCGGAAGCGGCGGAACTCGCCGGCATCAACACGCGCTGGGTGACCATGAAGGTGTTCATGATCATGGGCGTGCTGGCCGCGATAAGTGCGGCAATCGCATCGGCCCGCCTCAACGCGTCGACCAATGCGCTGGGGACCCTGGATGAGCTCCTGGTCATCGCGGCGGCCGTGATTGGCGGCACGTCGCTCGCCGGCGGCTCCGGCACCGTGCTCGGCGCCATGCTCGGCGCGCTTTTGATGCAGTCGCTGCAATCCGGCATGGTCTTGCTCGGCATCGATTCGCCGTTGCAGAGCATCGTTGTCGGCGCCGTGCTGGTGGTCGCGGTGTGGCTCGATACCGTCTATCGCAAACGGGTCTGAGCATGATCCCGCAAGGTAGAACCCGGTTTTCAGACACGATCATGCTCAAGCAGGATCTATAGGGAGGAGGAACAAGCATGGCAGACAAGACCGCTCCCACGCCGCTGATCGACATGCGCAACATCTCCATCGCCTTCGGCGGCATTCGCGCCGTCGACGATGCCTCTGTCGACCTTTTCCAGGGCGAGGTGATGGCTTTGCTCGGTCACAATGGTGCCGGCAAATCGACGTTGATAAAAATCCTGTCCGGCGCCTACAAGCGCGATGCGGGCCAGATTTTCGTCAACGGCGAGGAGGCTTCGATCTCCAACCCCCGCGACGCCAAGAAGTACGGCATCGAGACGATCTACCAGACGCTGGCGCTGGCCGACAATGTCGATGCGGCCGCCAACCTGTTTCTCGGCCGCGAGTTGATGACCGCCTGGGGTACGCTCGACGACGTCGCCATGGAGGCTGAGGCGCGCAAGGTGATGGGTAGGCTTAATCCGCGTTTCCAACGCTTCAAGGAGCCGGTGGTAAAGCTCTCGGGGGGCCAGCGGCAGTCGGTTGCGATCGCCCGCGCCATCCTGTTCAACGCCCGCATCCTGATCATGGACGAGCCGACGGCGGCACTCGGGCCGCAGGAGACGGCACAGGTCGGCGAACTGGTCAGGCAGCTCAAGGCCGACGGCATCGGCATCTTCCTGATCAGCCACGACATCCATGACGTGTTCGAGCTTGCCGACCGTGTCTGCGTCATGAAGAACGGTCGGGTTGTCGGCACGGCACGCACGACCGACGTCACCCAGGACGAAGTGCTCGGCATGATCATCCTCGGCAAGTGCCCACCCGGCGCCATTCCGGGGCCGGGCGCCCTGAAGATCGCCGCATGAATGAGAATTAGCCGGCTAATCACAAGCCGCCAAAATATGCCAGCCGTCACCATGCTTTGGCCTCGCCATTGTGTTGGCGTCGGGACTTGCCCATAAAGATGCCGAACCGTCCACGGGACGTATCCGCAATTGAAGAAGCTTTTTCCGACTGTCGCTTTTATCGCCGTCGCGCTGATCAGCCTGACGATGGCGGGTTTTGCCTATTTTGCCACTCAGGAGGCGGCCCGCATTAAATTCGAGGCGACGGCAGACGACGCCCTTAACCGGATCGAAAGCCGCATCGACCTGGACCTGTCGTTGCTGCGTTCGACCCGGGCGCTGTTCGACGCGCGCAATGGCGGTATCTCGCAAGGCGAGTTCAAGGCTTTCTTCAACGCGCTCGACATCGACAATAATTTCGCTGGCCTGCGCGGCATCGGCTTCCTCCGCCTTGCGAAGACGGGAAACGAGGCGGCGGTCGAGCGCGATATCCTGCACGATCACGGCGCAAGCCATCCGATCTATCCCGACACGAACTTGCCGTGGCGTACGCCCATCGTGCTGTTCGAACCGCTGGATCCGTCCAATAAATCCAGCATCGGCTACGACATGTTTGCCGGGCCGGTGCAGCGCGAGGCGATCGAAAAGGCGATGGCCGACGACCAGCAGCATGCCAGCGGGCTCGTGCAGCTCGGCAAGGATACGGGTGCCGCGCAGACCTTTGCCGGGTTCCTCGTCTTCGTCCGGCTCAATGTGGAAACCGCGCCGGACGCCGTAAACGCGTCGAGATCCTCGACTGCCGGCTTCCTTTATGCGGCCTTCCGCGCCCGTGACCTGTTCCAGGCTGCGCTCAGCCGGGCACCATTGCTGCCGGTCAACACCGAGATCTATGACGGCACGGTGGACAGCGACAACCTGCTGTTCCAGTCGGAAACGCCGCCTGTTTCGAGCCTCGGCGACAGGCTGCTGGTCACCCGCAAGATCACCGTCGCCGGCCGGCAGTGGGTCGTCCTGTTCAGGCCGACAAGTGCTTTCTCGCAACCTTCCTCGCGCGCCATCCCGGTGATGCTCGGATTGTTCGGGCTGCTGCTTGCCGGCGCCATTGCGCTGGTGGCCCGCTATCAGGAGCGGGCCTATGAGGCGGTCTCGCTGCTTCACGAAACGACCGAAAAGAGCCTGCTGGAAAAAGACCTGATGCTGCAGGAGATGAAGCATCGCATCAAGAACTCGATCACGCGGGTGCTGGCAATCGCGCGCCAGACAGCATCGCACACCGCCGACGTCCAGGAATTCTCGACGTCTTTCTCGGCCCGGCTGCAGGCGATGGCGGCTTCCCAGGACATGTTGACGCGCTCACGCTGGCAGAAAGCCGATCTCGGCGACCTGCTGCGCATCGAGCTTGGCCAGGTGTTCGGCAGCGAGCTTCCTGAAGGGCTGTTGTCGGGACCGGAGGTTCTTCTCGACGAAAAGACGACGCAGGCACTCGGCCTCGTCTTTCACGAACTGGCGACGAATGCGCTGAAGCATGGCGAAGCCGGCAATTCAGTCGGTGCGCTGAAGGTCGACTGGTCGTTCGAAGGCCGCGGCGGCGCCCGGACATTGGCTCTCAACTGGCGTGAGGCCGGTCAGAAGAAGCTCGAGACACCGGCAAAGAGCGGTTTTGGCACCAGACTGATCGATCTCAATGTCACACGCGAATTGCGTGGCACAATCAGGCGCGATTTTCGCGAAGACGGCTTGAACGTCGAAATCAAGGTTCCGCTGCCGGCCTGAAAACGCCGTCTCGTGGGTCGCGTCGCGACAGCGCCTTAAAAGGGCAAACGCGGAGACAGGTGGCCTGCCTCCGCGTTTGCTGTTCGCCTGGAGTTCGAAAACTAATTGCAGCGAGCTGTGTAGATCCGGCCGTGACGATCTCTGTACTGGCAATAGCCATTTTGCAGGCGCCGAACGAGCAGACCGCCAATCGCACCAGCGCCAGCGCCGATCAAAGCGCCCTTGCCGCCGCCGACAGCGCCGCCTATGAGTGCGCCGCCCACAGTGCCGATACCCACATTCTCTTCCGTGGTGGTGCAGCCGCTGACCGCAACAACGGCAACCATGGCAATAATCATCTTCCGCATGGAGTCATCCTCACTTTTGTCCTCACTTTAATAAGCTCCAGCCGCCATTTAGCATGAAAGTACGGCCTTTGCCCGCACGATTTCATTGTTGATTAAGATAGTCTTTTTCGGGGCGTGCGCCGTTCGATGCTACCACGAACCCGGAAATCTCCAAGGACGCATCGAGCGTGCCGTCGGGACGCACGTTCCAGATGATGCTGTCATAGTCGTCCTCGAGCGCAGGATCGACGGCAAGGCATCTGGCGACGACATATTGGGCTTGGCCCTGCAGGTCGATGACCGCGAATGGGCGCGCGGTCATGCACTCGGCAGTGGTTTCGAAAACGCTTACCGGCGCCGGCAATTCACGGCACGCGGTCATGGCATTCGAACAGCCGACAACCAGCAGCAAGGCGGCAATGTGCTCCATGGCGGGAACCTCTCGCCATGGAAACGGCCAAAATCCCTCAAAGTTCCTGTGACGACAGAGCGATCAAGCAGACGTGAGCAGCGGAAGCCGGCGGCGGACCTTGGCGAGCTCGATCAGATCAGCTGGGACGCGGCGGTCAGGACGATCGCGGCCATAAGCGCGACGGCGGCGAAGCGGAGGGGCGAAGCACGAGGCGCGGGCGCTGCGGACGCGTCGGGATCCTGAAAACCGCTCATCGAGACGCGAGCGGCGTGTTCCAGTCTGTTCAAGTCGGCAGCCGTCAAGGCCCATTCCTTTCATATTGTGCCAAACTCAATCGATGTCCGGTGGATCGGCACGTTCGGACAGGATCGGACCTTATGGTGAACAGTCGGTTAAGGTTGGCGATGCGTAGCAAGCCTTCTCGCGCCGACCGCCGTTCGTTCAATCCGTCTCGAAATTGCCGTGAGGAACGACAAGGCGGTATTCGAGGCGGTTCCCGGTGATCTCAAGTGTCGCCGTTCCATTCAAAGAAGTGGGCACGACGCGTTCAAGCGCGACGCTGCCAAAACGCTTCTCGCTACGTTGATTGTCGTTGGCTCCGATCACTTCGGCCCATGTCAGCGACAGCGCAGGCTCGCCAGCGGAAGCTGCCGTCAGATCGGCCGTCACCTCGACGAAACCGTCGCTGCGCGACAGTGCGCCATAGCTGACCGAATTGACGGCGAGCTCATGCATGGCCAAGCCGATGTGCAAGGCGGCATTGGGGTTGAGATATGGATTTGCGCCGCGGAAACGCAGGCTGTGCAAGGGGTCCGCGCCGTACCTGCCGACCTGACCGGAAACCAGCTCGCGCAGCGCCGCTCCCCGCCAATTGGATGACGTAACCAGGTCCTGCGAGGAGGCCAGCGACTGCAATCGGCCCCGGAAACGCGTCAGGAAATCGTCAATGCTGCCGGAATAACGGCCCGTCTGGGTGGCGATGCTCTGGATGATGGCTAAAAGGTTCTTGGAGCGATGACTGACTTCGCGCAGCAGCGCCTTCAACGTCTGCTCCCGACGTTTCTGCTCGGTTGTTTCGACCATGGTGGTCACGACGCCCTGCACCGCGCCGGTCTCGCTGCGGTCGGCGTCTATCCACACCTGAAACCAGCGGGCGCCGTCATCGGCCGGCACGCTGAGTTCGAGATGTTGAGGATTGCCGGAGACGATGACGTCGTGCTTGGCGGCGCCGATACGCTCCGCCTGCGCCGGCGGCAAGATGCCGTTGTTGTCGGCGGCATCGGAAGTCCATGGGGCGCGCATGTTGCGCGCCCACACCGTCTTCATTTCGCGATCCTGGTACAGGACGGAAATCCCGGCATTGTGCAGTGCATGGAGAAGGGCCCGGCCAAGCTGCATTCCGCTTTCGGCGGGATGCAAAGCGATGATCTCATCACTCTGGCCGCGGTCTTTCATTTTTCCGACTCTGGAACGCATCAGTCAATTTGCTCAACCCATGTCGGGCTGAACGGCTCGCGGAAAAATGGGTTCCAAAAGGAGGAGCTTCGTATCAAGCCTTAAAATGCGGTCCGCCGAGCGGCATCCCGTTGGAGGACACTGCCCGGCGGTGGCTGGAAACCGTTTGAGGGGTGCGGCTTCCAGTGTTCGCTTGAATGGCCGCTTGGCATTCACGCTCGTCTGATCAGGCCGGCAATAAGCGATATGATCAGGAAGGCGAGAAAGATGAAGAACAATATCTGCGCTATACCGGCCGAGGTGCCAGCGATACCGCCGAAACCAAGCGCACCGGCGATGATCGCCACGACGAGAAATACGAGCGCCCAGTAAAGCATGATCCATCTCCTTCCAATGCTGCGGTGAAAACGTGATTCGCCTCCGTTTGTTCCACCATTTTCCGAAAAAGACGATGCTGAAAATCGTTACGGCCCGAATTGCCACGGTGTGTGAAAAGGTCCAGTTGGTTGCCCCAGTTGGTTGCCAGTGAGTTGGGCCGGCGTCACGCCCTATCTGCTCCAAGGGAGTGGCTATCCTGGCGCCCGCAACTCGGCCGCCAGCTGTTTCATGCCGCCGCTTTCGCGTGCCGGTCAAAGAACAGGGCCTGGCTGATAAGAGCCTTGACCATATCCGGATTGAACGGCTTGGTGACGAGGAAAGCCGGTTCCGGCCGCTCACCGGTGAGCAGGCGCTCGGGAAAGGCGGTGATGAAGATCACCGGCACCGAGGTCGACGAAAGGATCTCATTCACGGCCGCGATGCCCGAACTGCCGTCGGCAAGCTGAATATCGGCAAGCACCATCTTTGGCCTCGCCTTGCCGAACATCGCCACCGCCTCGGCGTGGGTGCGCGCCGTTCCGACGACGCGATGGCCGAGGCTTTCGACCATTTCCTCGATATCCATGGCGATCAGCGGCTCATCCTCGATGATCAGCACGTCGGTTGCCACCTGACGGGAGATCTCGTTGCTCGCCTGCGCGAGAAGTTCGGAGAATTCCTGTTCGTCGACGTCGAGAATCTCCGCCGCCTCGTCTTCGCTGAAGCCTTCGACCGCGACCAGCAGAAAGGCTTGGCGGGGACGAGGCGCAATTGCATTCAGATTGGCTGCGGCGCGCTGTTCCCATGCCGACTGGGCATGCTCCTGCGGAACGCGAATGGCCACTGAGGTGAAGAGCTTGGCAAAGACCTTGTAGAGCGCGATGCGGTCGTTCGATGCGTCCGGAAAGATGTCGACATCGGCAATGATGGCCTCGAGCATTGCGGCGACCAGCGCGTCGCCGCTCTCCTGCGATCCGGATACGGCGCGCGAGAAGCGGCGCAGGAACGGCAGGTGCGGAGCGATGGTTGCTGATAGGCTCATATCGGACGTCTCCCTCATATGACGTGATTGCATGTTATAGCTAAAAAAGGTTCGCAAGCCCAAAGTTACAAACGCGGGTTGTGCGAAAAAGTTCCGGTCATGCGGAACTAAGTATGCGGGCTGGCGTTTAGGGCGGGGTTGGGCAACCAGACGAGGCTGCCGCTTGCCTTGCGTTATGTGTTGAAGGGCGGCTTAAGGCTGGGACAAAGGGCGAAATGAAGAACATGACGAAAGCTACCACGGCTGGCGTTGGCAACGGGCGCCGGGCTGCTTTCCGCGACCCACTTGGGCCGAACTCGGAAATCGGCCGCAAACTCAAACAATATTACGACGAGCTGGTCTCCGACAATGTGCCGGATCGCTTCGCCCAACTGCTCAGCCAGTTGGAAAAGGCCGAACCTGTGCAAAAGAAGGACTGAGGCATGGCGGCCGTCTCCCAGGGCTTCAAGACCGATTTGCTCGGCTCGATCCCGAGCCTGCGGGCTTTTGCCGTGTCGCTGACGCAAAACGCCGACAAGGCCGACGACCTGGTGCAGGAAACGTTGGTCAAGGCCTGGGACAAGCATGAAAGCTTCCAGCCCGGCACCAATCTGAAGGCATGGCTGTTCACCATCTTGCGCAACGAATTCTATTCGCAGATGCGCAAGCGTGGCCGCGAGGTGCAGGACAGCGATGGCGTCATGACGGCCAGGCTTGCCGTTCATCCGGCCCAGCACGGCCAGCTTGACCTCGAGGACTTTCGCGGCGCGCTCGAGTTGCTGCCAGAAGACCAGCGCGAAGCCATTATCCTCATCGGCGCGTCGGGCTTCTCTTACGAGGAAGCGGCCGAAATCTGCGGCTGCGCCGTCGGAACGATCAAGAGCCGCGTCAGCCGCGCTCGCACACGGCTGCAGGAAATTCTGAAGATCTCCGGTGAAGACGAGTATGGCCCGGACGCAATTTCGGCTCAGGTAACGGGGTCGACGGCTGCGTGAAGCGCGGGCGTGTTCGAACCGCTCCGCGCCTCAGCGCAGAGGCGTTCGCCTGCAGGCCGCCGCCACTGCCTCGACGAGATCGTCTCCCGAATAGGGCTTGGTGACCAGTCTGACGCCGGGAAAGGATTTCTTGATCTCGTCGGTATCCGAATAGCCCGAGGCGAAGACGAACGGGATGCCCGCTTCACGCAGCCGCGAAGCAAATTGGAGCGTCGAAACGCCGCTCAGCATGAGGTCGACGATGGCCACATCGAACTGCGCGGCAACGTCTTGCTGTTCGATCTCGGTCAGATCACGGGCGATGACCACATTGAGCGCGCCGTAGTCGCGGCAAAGCTGCTCGATATCCATGGCAATCAGGAACTCATCTTCCAGGATAAGAATCCGCAAACCGTCAAGTGATGCGCGCACGCAGCAATATCTCCTTGAATGCGTCTCTAACGTGAAACGGGGAAAGTCATGATCGTTATTTGGCATGCTGTCATTTAAAAAAGACCTGCCCGCGCAGATGCGTCGGCCGCGGCCCGTGCAAGGCATTTGCAACGCGCGCTGCCGGAGATAGGGTTAGAAGAGGTTCGTGCCGGAACCTTGGGGTCTGTCGGGCGTTTCGACCGAGCAAAAGCATGGAGAGTGAAGCAATGGCGACTGCCGCAGGAAAGGCCGCGAACGAAGCCCGCACGAATTCCGATATTGAGGCCGACATCGCACAACTAAAGGCCGACATCGACCAACTTACCAAGCTGTTGGCCAAAACTGGCGAACATGGCTACGGGGCAGCACGGCGAGCCGCCGCCGAAAGCGTCGAGCAGTTGCGAACCCAGGGCGAGGCAGCCTTCGACAGCCTGCGCAGCAACGCCAGAGACATCGAGGCGCAGATGATAGCCCATATGCGCGAAAAACCGGTGACTTCGCTGGCGATCGCCGCAGGCGTCGGATTCCTCTTCGCGCTTCTCGCGCGTCGCTAGTTCTGCACGCATGGGAATGCTTGCATCGCTGATCTCGGGCCTCGCCTCGGGCGAAACCATTGCGGCGGTGCAACGTGCGCGCGTCGCTGCGATTGTCTATTCGGTCGCAGCGCTCGTGGCGCTGTGCGGCCTCGGCTTCCTCGTCGGGGCGGCCTATATCTGGACGGCGGCCCGCTATGGGCCGATGGCAGCTTCCCTGAGCTTCGGGATCGGCTTTCTGGCAATCGCCGGTCTCATCCTGCTTGTCTACCGGATGTCGGCCGGCTCGCGCGCCAGGCGCCGGGCGAAGCGACGCAACGCCGACATGAAGGCTATCGGCATCACTGCGGCACTCGCCGTGCTGCCGGCGCTGCTCAAGGGCAAAGGTGGCCCGGGGAAGGCCGGACTGGGCGCGATTCTCGGCCCGGCGATAGCACTCGCTGCCTACGCTATCTACCGCGAGAACGTGAAGCGCGGCTCCGATGATCCGGATACCGGCAAACGGGAATAGTTCGGCGGGATAGCTTGGGGGAAACGATTCTGGCGCCGGTCGCAAAAATGCTGGCGTCACAAATCTTCGAGCGGAATCGATATTTCGGCGACCACGCCGTCCGGCCGGAATTCATGGGTCACCTCGCTGGAAATGACCTTGGCCAAGCTGCGGCGGATCAGGATCGAGCCGAAGCCATGGCGTTCGGGCGGCGCAACCCGCGGGCCGCCGCTTTCGCGCCAGGCCAGCAACAGACGCCGTGCACCCTTCCTGCCTTGTACCCTCCAATCGAGATCGACCTTTCCGGAAGAAACCGAGAGCGACCCGTATTGCAGTGCGTTGCTTGCCAGTTCATGCAGGATCAGCCCGAGCCCGACTGCCTGGTCGGGTGAGAGCAGGACTTCGGCGCCGGAGATCGCCATGCGCGATTGTCCGGCGGCTTGGAACGGCTTTAGCTCGATCTCCACCAGCTCGCGGATGCCGATGCCGCGCCACTCGCGGTCCGACAGCAGGCTGTGCGCAACGCCCAGTGCCTGCAGCCTGGCGCTGAAGGCTTCGAGGAATTCGCTTGGCTGGCGGGCATGGCGAACGGTCTGCGTCGCCAGCGCCTGTACGGTTGCCAAAGTGTTCTTGACGCGATGATTGAGCTCGCGCAGCAACAGCCGTTGACGTTCGTCGCCAAGTTTGCGTTCGGTAATGTCGTAGTTGACGCCGAAGATCAGTGTCGGCTTGCCCTCGCCGTCGCGCTCTATGACGCGGCCGCGCGTTGCGATCCATCGCGGCGGATCGAGGCCTTTGACACGGTATTCGCCAAAATAGTCGTCGCTGCCGGTCAGCGCGTCGCGAAAGCGTGTTTCGGTCTGGTGAACGTCGCGCAAGTCGATGGCGGTCAGGATGTCGCGCGCCCTCAGCCTGTTCGACTTGGGCAGGTTGAACAATTCGGACAGCAGGACATCGCAGTCGATCATGTCGCTGCGGATATCCCATGCCCAGCTGGCAAGCGAAGCCGCGTCGAGCGCGATAGCGCGCCGCTTTTCCTCTCGAGCCAGTGCGGCCTCGGCAATCGCCGCGCTGCGGGTTGCATCCTTCAGCGTGAACAGGCTGGCGGCGAGGCCAGCCAGCGCCGACAGCTGGTCGAGCTGGACAGATGAAGGACGTGCGTGCGGCTTCCGGTCGAGCACGCACAGCGTGCCGATCAGCGCGCCGTCGACTACGATCGGCACGCCTGCGTAAAAGCGGATATGATGCTCGCCGGTGACCAGCGGATTGGCTTTGAACCGCGGATCCGCCGCCGCGTCGGCCACCACCGTCGGCACGTCGCCGGCTGCGATGGTATAGGCGCAGAACGATGTCTCGGTTGCGATTTCGGTCTCGTCGAGACCGATACAGGACTTGAACCACTGCCGCTCGGCATCGACCAGCGTGATCAGTGCGACAGGCGTTTGCATCGCCGAAGCGGCAAGACCGCCGATACGATCGAAATCAGGGTCTGCAGCCCTGTCCCGCGCGTCGAGGCCGTGCAGCACGGCAAGACGGTCCACGGCGCCCACCACACGGCGAATATCGGCCGGCAGGCCCGGCGTTTTCTGGCTATTGTCGTCCACTACGCCCCCGGTGGCCGGCCCCGCTGATTGATCAGGCCAATCGGCCCGTTTGTCGCCTTGCCGAGCCGGAACTTTCGCGGCGGGGGACCGTTACCAGCCAACGCCCCGATAGTTACGCCTGCCGGCGCCAAATATGGAGCCAGACAATGCCAAAAACCATTCCTGAAAACAAAGCCCGTCAAGGGCGGCGGGGTCGGCATGTCCTTCGTATCCTGATCGCCGCGCTGTTGCTGGCTTTTATCGCCTGGGGGGTCGCCGAAATCTACGGCTGGATGATCGAGACGCCGAAGACCGAGCAGGGCAACACGCCCAGCGGCTAGATTCTCTCCATCGCTCGTGTCAGCTCGCATTACGCAACCCCACATCACGCTACCCCACGTCAGGCAACATTTGCCTCGGCGGCGCGCGCCGGGACGAGAACATTCAACGCGCGCGGATGGATTTCGACGGTCGTCTCGCGATCGAGCTTTACCAGTTCGCCGTCCATGACGGCCTGAACTTTCCTGTTCGTCGAATGGATTTTCAAAACGGCGCGGTTTGCCTGATGGATTTCGACATGCTCGTTGCCTCGCCATTTCCCACGGGCGACGTCAAAGAGGAACCTGATCAATTCGCCGCGCCGCCGTGCCACGGTGACATAGATGCCCAGCACGCCGCCTGCCGGATTATCTGCATAGGGCAGGTGGCCCTCGCCGAACAGATTGTTGGTGATGCCGATACCGGTGATCCGGGTTCTGATCTCGGCCTCACCGATCGTCAGCGTTACCTTCATCGCCGGTGGATTGTTGATCGTTGCCCAAGCGGCTCGCACCGAGGCACGCATCTTCCCCAGCCGCGAGCCGAATTCCATCTTCTGGCGCAGTTGCACCATCCTGGCGTGCATGCCGATCGAGAATTGATGCACGAAAGGCCGGCCGTTGGCTGTTGCAATGTCAATCGCCATCACCTCGCCGTCGGCAAACGATTTCAGTGCCGCATCGAGGGTCTGCGGAATACCGAGGCCGCGCGCAAAAAGGTTCATTGTGCCAGCCGGCAGAATTGCCAGCGCCTTCTCCCCATTCATCAAACGGGCTGCCGCGGCCGAAATGGTGCCGTCGCCGCCACCCGCCAGCACGACGTCGATGCCGCGCCTGGAAGCTACGCCGTCCAGCGTGGCGACGATATCCTTGCCGGCGACGATTTCGATATCGATCGAGTGGCCGGCAGTCTCAAGTGTGCCGCGCATCCGGCTGGCGAAGGCCTCAAGATCGATGGTGCGCAGGGTGCCCCCGTCCTTGTTCAGCACCGCTGCAAACCGCATGGCCGTTCCATTTTCCAGCACCTATCGGGCCGGGACGGGGCCCCAGCCGGGAGTGGAACGGCGCGGCCGAGAAAATGTTCCCTTCGACCAGCGCGGCGAATCCGAGAACCATTGACATCGCACCGGGTGCACCACGGCTTTTTTCGGAACAACAGTGTGGTCACAACGTTGTGAACATGCAGAAGACGCTGCGCCCGCAGTGAGGCCAGGCGGGCTGGGCGTGCACGAAATCACCGACGAGGAGACACTAAGATGATCCGCACCCTTTTAACCACGACAGCAGTCGCAACATTGATTGCGACGGGTGCATTTGCGCAATCGGCGACGACCCCGGCGCCGGCGCAACCACCCGCCGCCCAGGATACCGCTCCGGCGATACGTGCCGAGGGCAGCCTTGCCACCAACATCATCGGCGAATCCGTCTATAATGGCACCGGCGACGATGCCCAGAATATCGGCAAGGTCAGCGACGTCGTCTTCGACGAGCGCGGCGAGGTAAAATCCGTCGTCATCGGCGTCGGCGGTTTTCTTGGCATAGGAACCAAAAACGTCACTTTCGACTACAAAAAGATGCAATGGGCCGAAAGAAATGGCGACCGTTGGCTGATAGCGCAAACGACGAAGGATGAGTTGACGGCTCAGCCGGATTTCGACCGGAGGCCTTACGATCCGGCTCCGCCACCAGCTTCGGCCGATAATGCGGCGCCTGCCGCCCCTTCCACCAGCGCGCAAAATACAACGCCAGCGCCTGCCGCGCCGGCTGAGCCAGTGAAGCGCGCCGAAGGCAATCTCGCCACCAATATCATCGGCGAGACCGTCTATAACGGCACCGGCGACGACGCCCAGAACATCGGTGACGTGAACGACATCGTCATCAACAAGGAAGCCAAGGCGCAATCGCTGATCATCGGTGTCGGCGGCTTCCTCGGCATCGGCGAAAAGAACGTCGCCTATGATTTTGACAAGGCGCAATGGGCCGAAAGGAACGGCGATCGCTGGCTGGTCGCGCAAACGACCAAAGAAGAGCTGCAGGCGCAGCCGGACTTCGACCGCAAGCCCTATGATCCGGCTCCGGCAACCACTGCGTCGAATGATGCCGCGGCTACTGCGCCCGCCACCGTCACGCCTACCGTGACGGCCAGCAACACCGCGACGACCAACAACACTGACCAAGCCAGCAAGACGGCTCAAAACGCTCCGGCAGCAGCGCCTCCGGCTAACTCGGCGGCCGACCAGACCAAGACCGGGTCGATCGACAAGTCGACGCTAACCGAAATGCCGATGGGCGAAATCCGGGCCGAGGATCTGGTTGGAACAACCGTTTACGGCGCCAACGATGTCAACGTCGGCGAAATTGGCGATATCGTGCTGGGCAGCGACAAGAAGGTCGACGCAGTCATCATCGACGTCGGCGGCTTCCTCGGCGTCGGCGAGAAGGAGGTGGCGGTCGGCATGGACAACCTGAAATTCATGACCGACAAGAACGGCAAGCGCTATCTCTACACGAACTTCACCAAGGAGCAGCTTGAGGCGCAGGCCCCCTATGACAAGGCCACGTATGCGCAAAGTCGCGACAAACAGCGCATGATCATGCGCTAAGCTGCACACAGGCCGACAGAGAAGCCCGCGCCGGCAACGGCGCGGGCTTTGCTTATGTCAAGGGAAAGCCGGCGACATGGCCGGCAACGCCATTGTCCGTCAATTCGGCGAGCGCCAGAGACTGGTCGAGATGCTCGGCCCGCCAGGCGAGCAACTTCTCGGCAAATTCCAGCCGTGCCGGCAGATAGGCTGGGTCGTCAGCGACGTTGGTCAGCTCGCCGTCATCTTTTTCCAGGTCGAAGAGCAAGGGCGGCAGGCCGCCGCCGAAATGCACATATTTGAACTTTTGCGTGCGGATGACGGCGAGATTGCACTGACGCGGACCGATGCCGAAATACCGTTCTGCATCACCATCCGCGATCGAGCGGAAATCGAACTCCCAATGCGCCGCATCGCGCCAATTGCCCGGCTCCGTTGCGTCCAGGAAAGGCGCCAGCGAGCGGCCGTCGAGATGCGGCAGCACTTCGCCGCCAGTGAGCTCGAGCCCAGTGAGCTCGTGCAAGGTCGGCGCCAAATCCACCGCCTCGGTGAAGCGGTCGACGCTGCTGCCGGCAGCCTTGGGGCGGCGCGGATCGCGAATGATCAGCGGAATATGGAAGCTGCCGTCGAAGAAGCCGCCTTTGCCCAGCATGAAATGATCGCCCATCATCTCGGCGTGGTCTGAGGTCAGCACGATGACGGTGTCGTCCCATGCATCGGCTGCCTTGACCGCTTGCCAGACACGGCCAAGCTGCGCGTCGACCTCCGAGATCATGCCGTAATAGAGCGCCCGGATGCGGCGAAAATTGTCGTCGCCCCAGTCGCGCACCTTGCCCTCCGAGCCGGGACGGAATTTCGACCGTTCCTGCCGGTCAAGTTCATAGGCGAGATATGGGTGGCTTGCTGCTTCGGCCTGCCAGCTTTCGGCGCGGTCAAAAGCTGGACCGATGGCCGGATCGTACATGGCGTTGTAAGGCGCCGGCACGATGAAGGGCGGGTGGGGGCTGATGAAGGAAAGATGCGCGAACCACGGGGCATCGCGCTCCTGCTCGCCGAGCCAGCGGATGAATTCGCCGGCCAGGAAGGCCGACGGCGTCTCGTCCTTCGAATAGATTGGCGGAGCGTTGCTGATCCCGCCGTCGTTTTCCAGGATTTCGCCCACCGGGCGGTGGATGGCGGGGGAGGTGGCGCCGGCATCGACGCCGCGCGCCTTGAGCCATGATAGCCAAGGCTTCTGGTGCTCGGGCAGAAGCTGGCGCACGGTGAAGCCGGGCAGCACGCCTTCATAGCTCTTCAGCTGCGGGTCGCCAGGCGCCAGCGTGCGCGGGTCGCGCGCCATGTCGGTATAGCCGAACAGCGTCGGATCATAGCCGAGGGCGCGCGCCCAGAGTGCTATGTTGCCGTGGCGGGCGTCGAGCGGCGTGCCGTTGCGGCAAACACGATTGTTCATCTGGTAGAGGCCGGTGTAGAGGCAGGCGCGCGCTGGCGAGCAAGGTGCGGCGCCGCCATAGTGCTTCTTGAACAGAACGCCCTCGGCAGCCAACGCGTCGGCATTCGGCGTCCTTACCACCTTGTGGCCAGCAGCCGATAGGCAGTCGCCGCGCCACTGGTCGCAGGTGATCAGGAAAATGTTGGGGCGTTTTCCACTCAACCGCGGTATCCTCACGCTAGCTACATGCGCTCATGGAGCGCAATTTCGGCGAGTATGCAAGCCGGTCCAGTTTGCCGAATGGTGAACAAAACCTGCTTCGTCGTTCACTTTAACAGCACAGTCCATTCTGTGTTTGCCGCCTTTGCGGCCAGGAGGCGGATGCTCATATTTGCGTGGACAGCGGCAAGGGCCGCACCGGCACAAGGAAAGGAGCAGAAACATGCTCGACCAGGTCAAGGGCCTGCATCACGTCACCTCGATGGCTAGCGATGCGCGCCAGAACAATGAGTTCTTCACCAGAACGCTTGGCCTGCGGCGGGTCAAGAAAACCGTCAATTTCGACGCACCAGATGTCTACCACCTCTATTACGGCGACGAGGTCGGCACGCCCGGCTCGGTGATGACCTATTTCCCGTTCCCGAACATCGGCAAAGGCCGCCATGGCGTCGGCGAAGTCGGCGCCACCGCTTACTCGGTGCCCGAGGGCACGCTCGGCTATTGGGAGAAACGGTTTGCCGAGCAAGGTGTCACCGGGCTGTCCCGCGAGGAGACGTTCGGCGAGAAACGTCTTGGCTTCGCCGGTCCCGACGGCGACGGGTTTGCGCTGGTGGAAGACAGAGCGGACAACCGTGCGCCATGGGCCAAGGGTGGCATTCCCACCGACGAGGCGATCCGCGGCTTTCACTCGGTGTCGCTCAGGCTGAAAGATGGCGGCGCCACCGAAGAGCTGCTGAAATTCATGGGTTATGAGGAGGTCGACAAGTCCGGCAACGTCAGGCGGCTGGCGGTGAAGAACGGCAACGGCGCCGATGTCGTCGATATCGAATCGCTGCCAGGGGCCGGCTTCGCCAATCTCGGCGCCGGCTCGGTCCACCATGTCGCTTTCGCCGTCGAGAACCGCGCCAAGCAGCTCGAAGTGCGCAAGGCGCTGCTCGATACAGGTTATCAGGTGACGCCAGTGATCGACCGCGATTATTTCTGGGCGATCTACTTCCGCACACCGGGCGGCGTGCTGTTCGAAGTCGCCACCAACGAGCCGGGCTTCGACCGCGACGAGGATACCGCCCATCTCGGCGAGGCGCTGAAACTGCCGTCGCAACACCAGCATTTGCGGCCCTATCTCGAGCAGCATCTGCAGAAACTGGAAGACTGAGGGCGACGTCATGAGCAAGGATACGTATATTCACAAGGTGCTGCCCGGCTCGCCTGATGGCGCGTTGCTCTTCGTCTTTCATGGCACCGGCGGCGACGAGGCCCAGCTTCTGTCGCTTGGGCGCGATCTTGCGCCGCAAGCGACGATCGTCGCCCCGCGCGGCGATGTCTCGGAACAAGGCGCCGCACGCTTCTTCCGCCGTACCGGCGAGGGCGTTTACGACATGGGCGACCTCACGCGGGCGACGGACAAGATGGCCGGCTTCGTCAAGGCGCA
Source organism: Mesorhizobium sp. ISC25 (assembly GCF_042295465.1). Classification (NCBI taxonomy): domain Bacteria; kingdom Pseudomonadati; phylum Pseudomonadota; class Alphaproteobacteria; order Hyphomicrobiales; family Phyllobacteriaceae; genus Mesorhizobium; species Mesorhizobium sp. ISC25. Next base: position 5,423,680 of record NZ_CP135441.1, read on the forward strand.
TGTCGAGGCGGCAAAGCCATCTTCGGTGCTCGGCCTCGGTTACTCCAACGGCGCCAACATCCTGGCCTCGGTGCTGTTTGCCGAACCGTCGCTGTTCGACGCAACGGTGCTGATGCATCCGCTGATCCCGTTCGAGCCGAAGGTCAAGGGCAGCCTTGGCGGCAGCCGCATCCTGGTCACCGCCGGCAGGCGGGACCCGATCTGTCCGCCTGATTTGACGGCGCGGCTTGAAGCCTATTTGCGCGCCGATGGCGCCGATGTCACAGTCGAGTGGCATGACGGCGGCCATGAGGTGCGGCCGAGCGAGATCGAGGCGGCGCGGCGGTTGTTCGCCGTGGCGCCGGATGAAAGGACCGCAAGCCATGTCTGACCTGTTGCCGGAGATCGAACTGGAGGACCGCGGCTCGAAGGGCCGCTACTTCCTGCGTGGGCCGGGCGGCGCCGAGGCGGAGATGACCTTCACCAAGATCGGTGAGCACCAGATCATCATCGACCATACCGAAGTGCCGGATGCATTTCGCGGCCAGGGCGCGGGGCTCCGCCTGGTCACCCGTGCCGTCGAGGATGCACGTGCGGCGGGCAAGACGATCATCCCGCTTTGCCCGTTCGCCAATGCTCAGTTCCGCCGCCATCCGGAATGGGCGGACGTGCTGAAGCGGTAAGAGACAGCCCCTCGATGGATGACAGGAGAAAGGGTGCGCGGCTTTACCGCGTGCCCCTTTGGCCATTGGGGGCGTACAAACACAAGGGCAAACACGCGGGATTTGCGCAGAGCGCCAGTCTTGCCTAAGTATTGACAGCAACGGCTCGCCGTCTGCGGCCCGACCACTTCAACCGAATGGCCCTCCATGACCGAATCCGATCTCGTTCCCGTCTTCGACGGCCACAACGACACGCTGCTCAGGCTCTACCAGTCGAAGGATGCGGACGTCGAAAAGCTGTTCGTTGAGGGGACGCCGGGTGGCCATATCGACCTGCCGCGCGCGAAGAAAGGCGGATTTGCCGGTGGCATGTTCGCGATCTTCCCGCCGCCTGTCGAGAAATCCAAACGCAGCGCGGTGCCGCTGGCGCCGAGCGACAGCGAGCCCTTGCCGCCCGAGGTTCCGCGCGCCGATGCGCTCAACTCTACCGTAGCGATGGCCTCGATCCTGTTTAGGCTGGAGCGGGCTTCGGCGCTTACCGTCTGCCGCAGCGCCGGCGATGTGAGGAAGGCGATGGCGCAAGGCTCGATCGCGGCGGTGTTCCATATCGAAGGGGTTGAGGCGATCGACCCTGAGCTCACCCTGCTCGACGTTCTCCACGCAGCCGGCCTGCGCTCGCTCGGTATCGTCTGGAGCCGTCCCAATGCCTTCGGCCACGGCGTGCCGTTCCGCTTCCCGTCGTCGCCCGATACAGGGCCAGGGCTGACCGATGCCGGCAAGGCGCTTGTGAAAGCCTGCAACCAGCTGAAGATCATGATCGATCTTTCGCATCTCAACGAAAAAGGTTTTCGCGACGTCGTTGAGATCAGCGACGCACCGCTGGTCGCGACCCATTCCAACGTGCATGCGATCTGCGGCCATTCGCGCAACCTCACCGAATGGCAGCTTGGCGCGATCCGCGATTCGGGCGGCATGGTCGGGCTGAACTTCGCCACCGGGTTCCTGCGTGAGGACGGCAGGATGAACGCCGACACCAGCCTCGACATCATGGTGCGCCATGTCGATTCGCTGCTGCAGGCGCTGGGCGAAGACGGCGTCGGCCTGGGCTCGGATTTCGACGGTGCCATGATCCCGGCCATGATAGGCGATGTTGCCGGACTGCCAAAACTGCTCGACGCATTCGCGGCACGCGGCTTCGGGCGCGCGCTGATCGAGAAGATCGCCTATCGCAATTGGCTCGGCATGCTGGAAAAGACCATCGGCTAGGCCTGTCGATATTCAGGTGAGGCCGGCCTGCAAACGATGGCTTCCTGCGCTTCCGGTGCTCACGTACTTAAGTACGCTCCGCTCCGGTTCTCGGAAACCATCGTTTTCGACTCGGCCTGACCTGAATCTCAACAGGCCTAGGCGGGAATTACTAGGCGCCCATGCGCTTCAGCCAGTCCTGGCCGACGCCGCGGTCGCGGATGATCGGCAGCGGATCGGTGGAATCCAGCCGCGCACAGATGCGGTAGACTTCCAGCGTTTCGGCGTCCATCTCGCCGCGCTTGTAGAAGAACATGGCCGCGGCATAGCGGGTTCGGCCCGACCATTTTTCGCCGAGCGGCGTGTTGACCAGCTGCCACTGCTCGGCGGCTTCGGCATCGATTTCGCGACTGTAAGTGTCGTCAGTCATCTCTTAAAATCCGCGGGCGGATTGGCGGTGCGGCGGTCGAGCCTGACGAACGGCCGCGGCACCAGTTTGGCACGCTTCAACAGCTGGTGATACCGCAGCTCGCGCCTGGCATAGATCTCGACCCAAAGGTCCGCTGCAGGCGGGCTTGGGGGCGCCGATCTGGTCCACGCAACGCCGGGATCGCCACCTTTTGCCAACGGTGCCTTCGACATCGTTTTCTCCAAGGATGCCTATCTCGACGAGAACATTCGAACCCGGGCAGCCCTGCAGAAGGTGCTTGACAGTGGCGAGCACCGTCCCACTGATCTTCGCGGCCGAAGCCGGTCGGCTAGCCGGCGATGCTGGAGACCATCACCCGATGAAGACAACAGAGGCGCGCGAAGCCCTCCTCGAACCGGCGCGAAAAAGCGATTCCGAAAAGCGCGGCCGCAAGGCGTCGAAAGAGACAAGGCAGCTTCAACTGATCGAAGCGACAATCGATTCATTGGCCAAGCGCGGCTATTCGGAAACGACTATGGCCGACGTCGCCGACGGCGCCGGCTTGTCGCGCGGCATCGTCAACTTCCATTTCGAGAGCAAGGAGAAGCTGCTCGTTGCCACTTTGCAATACATGTATGACGAGTATTCGGCGCATTGGCGCAGCGCCTTGCAAAAGGCTGGCGATGATCCCGCCCGCCAGTTGCAGGCATTGGTCGCGGCCGATTTCGACCGCTCGATCTGCAACAAGCGCAAGCTGGCTGCCTGGTGTGCCTTCTGGGGCGAGGCCAAATCGCGGCCGAAATATCAGGCGCTGAGCAGCGCACGCGATGCCGTCTATCAGAACATCTTCATCGATCTTTGCGCGGCGCTCAAGCAGAGCGGCTTCTATGCCTATGAACCACAAGTCATGGCGCTGGCGCTCAGCGCCATGCTGGATGGTCTGTGGCTGCGTTTGATGATGGGCACCGAAGACACCACACGCGAGACGGCACTGCAGGCCGCGAACGAGTTCCTGTCCGCGGCATTCCCCAGGCACTATCCGAAATCTGCAGCCAGCGGTGCCAAGCCGGCGTGAACAATCAAAAAGAGGATGGAACAGCAATGAAGACAATAACCCGACGCCCGACACTGACAGTGGCATTGGCTGCAGCACCGGCGGCTTCGGCGACGGGGCTGGCGGCTTCGGCCGCGGCGCTGGCGGCGGACAGGGACCTCGTCGTGTTTAACTGGTCCTGTTACGAGGATCCCGGCTTCCATCCGCAGCCGGTGGCGCCGGAGTTCAAGCAGCGGATGGTCGCGGAATTCGAGAAGATCAAGGCCGGCTAATGAAGTTCAAGATCGAACGAGCCGATGTGGCCATCGTCGGCGCCGGCTTCACCGGCCTGTCGGCCGCGCGTGAATTGAACCAGGCCGGCATCGATGTCGTGGTGCTCGAAGCCCGCGACCGTGTCGGCGGACGCGTCGAAGCCGTGCAGAACGGGCTCGGCGAGCGGATCGACAGCGGCGGCCAGTTCCTGTGCGAAGACATGCCGGAATTGATGGCGCTGGTGCGAGCGCGCGGCAAGACATTGGTCGAGACCCATGTCGCAGGCGAATTCGTCACGCAGCCGCGAATGAGCGAGGCGCAAGCCGGGCGCACTTACGGCACCGGGATGCGAATACGCGAGCGGATGAATGCGATCGCACCGAACGACCCGGCCATTGCCGGCTTGACGGTCGCGGCATGGCTCGATCGCCAGGCCGATCCCGACGATGCCAAGGCCGCCTTTCGGTCGATGATCGAGGGCCTGTGGTGCCTGGCAATGGAAAGGCTGCCGCTGTGGTACCTGATCGACAATGATCGCCGCGTCACCAACGAGGTGTCGGAGCTGCAGTATTTTGTGCGCGAAACCATCCATTCGCTGGCGGATGATCTTGCGCGGGATCTCGGCGATCGACTGCGGCTGAATACAGCTGTCGAGGCCATTGAGGACGGGCCGGGAGGGGTTCGCGTCGTTTCGCCTGCCGGCGCGATCGAGGCACGAGCGGTACTGGTCGCCGTACCGCCGATGATGGCCTCGAGAGTGGATTTCGTGCCGCCGCTGCCGGCTGTGCTGAAGAGAGCCCTCGGCGTCTGGCAAAGCGGCGCGGTGATCAAAATGCTGGTGCGCTATCCCAAGGCTTTCTGGCGCGACAGGGGCTTGAGCGGCATGGTGATGTGGCGCGATCCGCACGGGCTTTTTGCCTGCGATGCAAGCAGGGACGAGGATCATGCAGCACTTGTCGTCTTCATCGGCGGGCCGCTGGCGCAGCGCTGGCGGGATCTGGACGACGCAGCGTTACGCGCAAAGGTGACATCAAAGCTGGAAGAGGCGCTCGGTATCGAGGCGGCCGGCATTATCGATCTCAGCTATCGCGACTGGACCGGGGATCGCTGGAGCGGCGGCGGTTACAGCGATCTGATCGTCGATGCGACGGCAACTGATGCCGAGCGCATTATCCGTGCTGGCGCGCCGCCGATCCATTTCGCCTCGTCGGAGCTGTCGCCATCATTTCCGGGCTACGTCGAGGGCGCCATCGTCGCCGGCCGCATTGCTGCGCTAAAAATTATTCAGTCGGCCATCGCCATCAGAGCCTCAGGGTCATAAGCGAGGCGGATCGAGCTGCCGACCGGGATCGACGCGCATTGCCACGAGCTCAGCCTGCTGGTCAGGCCGCTGATCAACATGTGCGTAATGTCGCCGCCGCTGATCATCACGCGCGAGCAGATCGACGACATGGTGTCGATCTTGCGCGAAGGCATTTCGCGCACGATGGACGATCTGCGCCGGGAAGGGGGTCTGGGAGGAATAGGCGTTTATCGCCGGCGGCCTTGTCGACGTCTTGCCTTTGCTGGCGGCGGCCCGTGGCGTCCATATCGGGTTTCCTGGAGGCGAACTGCCGTCTTGAACTATGCGTGGTGAGCCCGCGTTCTGGCGGCCTTCTGCGCCGCCGCCTTCCTTCCGCTGGCGCCTTTCGTCTCGGCGGCTTTCTTTGCGGCTGCGGAGCGTTCCTCGGCGTCCGGCGCGAGGCCGCACGCTTGGCCTGCTGCGCCAGCGCCTCGTGCGACGCCGTGCTCTTCGGCTCGTGCTCGAGCACCTTGGAGACGGCTTTCGAGACCCGCGGGCGGCGTTTCGGCTTGCGTTCGCCCTGGCCGGCCTCATAGGCGTATTCGGCACTTTTGCGCGTGCTCTCCTTCACCTTGCCCTTTTTGGGCGGGGGCAGGTCTACGCCTGCGCGTCTCGCCTCGGAAAGCCCGATGGCGATGGCCTGCTCGGTCGAGCGCGCGCCGTGCTCGCCGCGGCGGATTTTATCGATCTCCTCGTGCACGAACTCGCCGGCCTGTGTGCTCGGCGATTTGCCCTCGCGCTTGTCCTTTCGGGCCTTCTCGATGGTTTTCTTGTCCGGCATTGTCTTTCTCCCACATACGGGTTGCGACAGCCATTCGGGTTGCAGCTGCGCGCGGTCTTATGAGGATCATAACGCGTTGAGGACGCAAATGATCCCGGGACTGGTGATGCAAGCCCCGGCTGTCAGGGCGTCGACGCCGATCTGTCCGAAATCAGATGGCGCAAGAACCATTGGGTAGCGAGATCCGCGACTTCGTCCAGGGCGCCGGGCTCCTCGAACAGATGTGTCGCGCCAGGGACGATGGCGAGCTCCTTCTCGCTGCGGAGCCAGCGCCGAGCGGTTGAGCGCGATCACCTGCGTGTCCGCGCCTCCAACGACGAGCAAGGTCGGCGCCCGGACGCGCGGCAGGGCGAGCGCTGCAAGATCGGGCCGGCCACCACGCGAAACCACGGCCGCGGCCTGGTCGGGCCGCTCGGCCGCCGCCACCAGGGCGGCACCGGCGCCCGTGCTCGCGCCGAAATAGCCAAGACGCAACCCCGACGTGTCCGGCGAGGCGCCGAGCCAATCCGTGACGCCGACCAGCCGGTCGGCGAGCAGTCCGATATTGAAGCGCAACTCGGCCGTGACCTGGTCGATCCGCTCCTCTTCGGCCGTCAACAGGTCGACGAGGAAGGTGGCGAGGTTCGCCTCGTTCAGCCTTCCGGCCACGTAGCGGTTGCGCGGGCTGTGGCGGCTGCTTCCGCTGCCGTGGGCGAACAGCACAAGGCCACGAGCATCCGGGGGCAACGAAAGATTGCCCTCAAGCGTGACAGGCCCCGCGGGAACATGCACGACGTGCTCGCTATCCCGGTCCATGTCCACCTCCGCTATGTCGATCTGGTGCCAGGCACCGGACCCGCGCTCGCGCGCCCGGCCAATTCTTCTTCGGAAGCGGCAGGCTTGTCGGAAGCCGCAGGCTTAGGCACGCAGCTGGCGAGGAGCGCGCGGACCTCTTCATCGCTCGTTTGTGAGAAATCCACGTACCAGCGCCCGACACCCAGCAACGGCTCTGGTGTCGTCGCGCAAACGACCTCGTCGGCGTCCGCCCGCATCGCGTCGCAAGTGTCGGGGCTACCGACGGGAACGGCCGCGACAATATGGGCGGCGTGGTTTTTTCGCAGCGCCTTGATCCCGGCCCGCATGGTCGATCCGGTCGCAAGCCCGTCATCCACGAGGATAATGGTCCGTCCATTCAACTGCGGTGGGGGTCGCCCGTCCCTATAGAGGTGCTCGCGGCGCAGAAGCTCTTTTTCCTCCTTTGCGGCGACCGCGTCGATGACATGTGGCGGGATCGCGAGACCGCTGACGATTTCGTCGTTCAGGACACGTACGCCTGAGGGCGCGATCGCCCCCATGGCCAGTTCCTCGTGACCGGGGACGCCGAGCTTGCGCACGACGAAGACGTCGAGCGGTGCCTTGAGTGCCTGCGCGACCTCGTAGCCGACCGGCACGCCGCCTCGGGGCAGCGCCAATACGATCACGTCGTCGCGGCCGGTAAAGCGAACGAGCTCCCCGGCGAGTCGCCGCCCGGCCTCGCGGCGATCTGAAAAGATGATAGCCATGACCTTCAATCCGCGTGCATCTGTTTTCCCGGTGGATGTTTTGTCACCAGCCTGCGGCCACATGCCGTGGAATGGCTGCGGCACCGGTACCATTTTGGAACTCGCTCGCTGCCTGGACGTTCCAAGAATAGTTTCGATCGCGAGGTGCCGGCACCGGCACGCGTTAGCGCGGATCGGGAAGATCGAAGATAGCGATCCGTACATGCCTCGTCCGGCGATTTCGCGATGCGCGGCAACAGGCGCGTCTGGCGGCTTGTTGCCTCAGCAATCAGGGAAAGGAATATCCCATGCAAGTTCAGGAGATCATGAGCCGTCGGACCGAACTGGTCGGCCCGAACACTACAATCAGGGATGCCGCCCGGAAAATGCGGGCCGACAATCTCGGCGCCCTTCCGGTCGGCGAGAATGACAGGCTGGTCGGCATGGTGACAGACCGCGACATCGTGATGCGCGGCGTCGCCGAGGAGCGCTCAGCCGGCAACACGACCGTTCGCGAGGTCATGTCCGAGCATGTCTATTGGTGCTTCGACGACGCCGATATCACCGATGCGGCGAAGATCATGGCCAAGCATCAGGTGCGTCGTCTTCCGGTGATCAACCACGACAAGCGCCTCGTCGGCGTCATTGCCCTGGCCGACCTCGGGCGGACCGATAAGGAAGCCGCCAAAATCGCTCTCGAAGGCGTTTCCGAGGCAACGGACGATCCCCGGCGCTAGACGCTCGCCTGAGCGGTTGCCGCCGTGCTCGCCGTTCTCCCTCCCTCGGGGGTGAACCCAGCCTGCTCAGGCAGCCTTCAGTTTGGCTACTATCGCGCTTTCACTTCTATGCGGCGTGTCTTGTCCTTTGCAGCGGGATTCTTCGGAAGCTCGACAGTCAAAACGCCGTTCCTGAAAGTAGCCTGCACCTTGTCGGCATCGATCTCCGCTTCCAGGGGGATCGTCCGCTGAAATCGGCCATAACTGCGTTCGCTGTAGGTGTGGCCGCGGTCGCTTTCCTTGTGCTCCGAACGCTTCTCGCCCGTAATGGAAAGGGTGTTGTCGCGCAGCTTGAGCTCAACATCCTTCTGCTCGAGCCCCGGCAATTCGGCGGTGACCTTATAGGCTTGGTCTGTTTCATATACGTCGACGCTCGGCCAAAGATCGCTGGCCGTAGTCGCTTCGGCCATTGGCGCAAAGAAGTCGTCGAACAGGCGATCGATCTGCCGGTGGAATGACGTGAGTGGGTCTCGCGCGGACGGGTAGAGGCTGCGCGATGGCGTCCTGGGCGCCAAATCGTGATGTGCCATGGTTTTTCTCCTGTTTTTCGTGTCTGCATCACTCGTCGCCATGTGATAGGCGACGGCAAACAAAACTCGTCCACCCATGAGGATGTTCCGAGCGCCGGCCAAGAAAGGCGGTCGAAAAAACAGCGGCAAAAAGCCGGCCCGAATCCCCTCATGACGGAACCTCCGACAATGAATGCGCACCAGGACATGCGCATCGGGGAACAACGAGCAGGTACGGCTGTTTGGTCATACCAGCCTAGTCGGATTTGAATGGAAGGAGGATTTCGATGAACGCCACCGGACTCGACGTATTCGACGAGACACTGCAGACCACGAACATCTGGCTCGACGAGATCATGGACGAGATTGGACCGGATCGGCAGGTCGCCTGGCACGTTCTCGGCGCGGTGCTGCACGCCCTGCGGGACCGTATGCAGCCGGACCTTGCAGCCCACCTGGGCTCGCAGCTGCCGATTCTGGTGCGCGGCGCCTTCTATGACCAATATCAGCCCTCCAAAGCTCCCGAGAAGATGCGGTCGCTCGACGAGTTTCTGGCCAAGATCAAGGCGGAGCTGGAATTCACCCGTCCGGTCGATTCCAAGGATGCATTCAGGGTCGTGTCCAAGGTGCTCGCCCATCATGTCGGAGAAGGACAGATGCACAAGGTCTGGGAATCCCTGCCAGGAGAGATCAGACGCGTCGCCGAAGCTCAGCAAGCGGCGTGAACAGCGCCGACGCGGGTTTCTCGATCGCAACCTCCTTGGGGAAATAGCAATGCCACTCACCCTTATCAGCCCGGCGTTCCGGGCAGACGGAAGAATTCCCGAAAAATATGCGCGTGACGGCCAGAACGTCTCGCCGCCGCTGAAGTGGTCCGGTGTTCCGGATGGTACCAAGAGCCTTGTTCTTGTCGTGCAGGATCCCGATGCGCCAAGCGGGGTTTTCGGGCACTGGGCGGTCTTCAATATCCCGCCGGATGCCGGCGGACTCGCCGAGGCCGAAGATGGCAAGCCCGGCCCGTCGGCACTCAGGCAAGGCACCAACGATTTCGGCAACGCTTATTACGATGGTCCGCAGCCGCCTGCGGGGCATGGCGTCCATCATTACCACTTCCTGCTGGCCGCGCTCGATGTGCCGAGCCTCAGCGTACCGGGACAGGCGGGCGTGCATCAGGTCTGGAAGCAAGCCCAGAAACACGCATTGGAGGAGACGGAGTTGGTCGGAACCTACGAACGGCCGGCGTGACGCGGGCGGCGTCGAGCGCCGCCTTCACAATGTAATCTGGGCAAGCGGTTTTCGGGCAGGGCCGTGGATGACCGAACCGTCGGCGGCGAAGATCGAGCCGTGGCAGGGACAATCCCAGGTGTGGTCCGCATTGTTCCAGGTTACGGTGCAGCCCTTGTGGGTGCACGTCGCCGAAACCGCCTGGAGTGCGCCTTCGGTGTCTCGCCACGCCGCAATCTTTTCGTCTCCCCTGACGATCACGCCACCCATGCCGGGCGCAATGTCGTGGGTGCTCGAGACGATCGATTGACTGCGGCCGTTGTTGTGGAAGTCCTCGGGATAGGGCCGCGCCGGATCGTAGAGTTTTTGCCATGGGCTCGGGCGAGCGCAGATCAGGTCGGCGATCATTGCGCCCACGGCCGTCCCGTTGGTGATGCCCCAGGCGTTGAAGCCCGTGGCAATGTGGAAGCCGGCGGCCTTGGCGGGATCGGGTTCGCCGGCATATGGGATCCTGTCGGCCGTATCATAATCCTCATTGCACCAGCGCCAGGCGACGTCGCCGACCGGAAGGTTCTTTCTCGCCCATTTTTCCAGTTCGACGAACCGCCTCGCCACGTCGCCATCCCAGCCGGTGTTGAATTTGGGGCCGAGCGCGACCAGCAGTGGACCGTCGGCATCACGGCCTGTGCGAATGGAATGCGTCGGGTCGTCGATGCCGATGAACATGCCGTCGACAGGGAGGGGATCATCGATCCGAAAGGCCATCACGGTGTGGCAGCGCGGTTGCGTCCGCTTCGCCATGCCGACGGGGCTCTTCACCGTCATGTTGGTGGCAACGACGACATGCTCGGCATCAACGGCGCCGCCATCGGTGACGACGCGCCAGCGGCTTGCCTCGTCGATCGAGGTGGCGCGGCTGTTTTCGAAGACCCGACCGCCACGAGCCGTCACCGCTTCCGCCAGGCCAACCAGATACATCGCCGGATTGAACTGCGCCTGGTCGGGGAACCGCAATGCCGCGGCCGTTTCGAAAGGCAGCGGCGCGCGGTCGAGGAGATCGGCCTCCAGCCCGACCTGGCGCGCGGCCTCCGCCTCGGCCGCGACCTCCGCGCTCCGGCGATCATCGCAGGTGTAGGTATAGGCTTCTTTGCTCTCGAGATCGCAGGGAATGGCGTAGTTGTTAACCCAATCGCGGATTTGTCGGGCGCCGGCGGAATTCGCATCGGCATAGGCCTGGGCCAACTCCCGGCCGACTGTGTCGATGAGATGACGATAGATCAGCGCGTGCTGCGTGGTGATCTTGGCCGTCGAGCGGCCGGTCACCTGGCCGCCCGTGTGCAGGCCTTCGAGGACGACCACCGATCGGCCCGCCTCGCAAAGGCGAAGCGCCGTCGTCAGCCCGACAATTCCAGCACCCACGACAACGGCGTCCGCACGGATCGAACCTTCGAGCTGGGGATAGTTCGTGGAGGTGGCTGCCGCCACCCAACAGCTTCCCGGTTTTCCCAAGAGAATGGCCATTTCAACCGCGTTCCTTGCGTCTCGATGCACTTCCATCGACAACCGCGCCGGCACGGGAACGTTCCCGAGGTTCGTCGCTTTCAAACGATCTCTCGCCACCCCGGGTCAGAAAAGCACCGGGAAGATGCGAGGTGCAGGCCATCACCCAGGTGATCGCCTCGCGGTCGTATTCGTCGCCGGAGCGCCAGTCCTCGAAGAAGGCGTTCAGCCTATCGACACGCCCCGGCCAGATGCCGGCGGCCTGCAGGCCGAGCGATACGCCGTAATTGGTGAAGGCGAACTTGGTATCGCGCAGCCATGGGGCGCGGCTGAAATAGCCGGGCGGGTCGACCCACGTCGTTTCCAGAGTTCGCAGCGAACGCCTTGTCTGGGCCTCGGCCCACGGCTCATCGGGAAAGAAATGGGCGAGCCACAGCATCATGCCGAGGCCGAGGTCCTGCTCGATGTCGAGGGTGCGCCAATCGCGCTCCATCAGGTCACGCATTTGCGCGATCTCGGGCGCCAGTGCGTCCTCATCGAGCATCCGGTAAGAGACGTAGCCGTCATAGGCATCCATGCTGCCGAGGCCGTAGCCGGGGTAAGGACCGCTTAAATCCTCCTGCATCTTCCAGATCACGCCGCGGCCGGGGACCACAAAGGCCGGGTGAATGTCCCGCGCCAGCGCAATGCCGCGCTTGCGGTATTCCGGCTTCAGATCGCCGAGACGCGCCAAGGCGAACAGCCACATCGCCAGATAGTGGAAATACTGGCCGTCGCGATCGGCCGCTTCGCCGATCCTCAGTCCGCGCCGGCGGCCGAGCACACGCTCGACATCGGCCACCAGCCGCTCGGCTGCGTCCAGCCAGCGCTCTTCGCCAGTTTCTGTGTAAAGCGAGACGTAGAGCACGACCCCGAATGCGTCGGTCCACAGATACCGCAAGCCGTTGGGCCAGATGCCTTCGGCGCGCATCCAGTCGAGTTTTTGCAGGACATAGTCGACGTCACGCAGCATTGCGGCAAGTCCCGAACTGGCAAAGCCGGCCGGTTTTCGGTGCGGCGCGATTGTGAACATGCAGAATTTCGAGCATGTCTCCTCCGCTCCGGTTGATCTGGCCAGATATGGCGAAACGATCTGATCCGGCGGCGGTTCCTTGGCCATCTCGACAAGGACAGATGAGGCGGCATCCCCGGGGCGGCGTAGGCGAGATAACCAAGACCGGTCGAGAGCGATAGACCCGCACTCGCAGCGAGGATTGTTTCAAGAAGCGATCTCATGACGGCGCGCAAAGGGAGGCAAAAAAGGGGCGCCGTTCAATAGAAAAGCTATCAAATTCGATTGATCCTGGTGTCGGATGACGCAAGCCGCAAATGTGGTCAATTGCCTCCGTACATGACCTTCGGCAGCCAGATGACGATTGGGGGGAACACGATGCACAGTCCCACTCCGATCGCCTGCAGGCATAAGAAGGGGACTGCGGATCGGAAGATCGTCGCCATCGAGATCTCCGGCGGAGCAACGCTCTTCAGATAGAACAGCGAATAGCCGAAAGGCGGACTCAGGAACGCCATCTGCATGTTGACCATGAAAATGACACCATACCACAGCGGCACGTCTTCAGGAGCCACACCGGCTAACCCGAACGTGCCGCCGAATTCCAGTGACTTAAGGATGGGCAGAAAGATCGGTACGGTGAGAAGGAGAATGCCCACCCAGTCCAGAAACATGCCGAGGACGAACAGGATGATCATCATCAGAACAAGAACGCCGTATGGCGCCAAGCCTGTTCCGAGTATGGATTCGGCGACGAAGCTCTGGCCGCCCTTCAGGATGAAGAAGCCGACGAACATGGTGGCGCCGAAGAATATCCACATTACCATTGCCGTGGCCTTAAGCGTCGCGACACTGGCCTCGCGGATCGTGTCCCAGGTCAGGCGCCGATGTGCGGCGCAGACGATGAAAGCACCGAACGTGCCGATGCCGGCGGCTTCGACCGGCGTGGCAATGCCCATGAAGATGACCCCGAGCACAAGCAGGATCAGCAGTATCGGCATGAACGTGCGGCGCAAAAGCTTGATTTTTTGGGCGAATGCGATGCGCTCGTCCGGCGGCAACGCCGGGCCGAGCTTGGGGTTGATGTAACAGCGCGCCGTCACGTAGGCGACATACATCCCAGACAGCAGCAGCCCGGGAAACACTGACCCGATCAAAAGCTCGCCCAGCGACTGCTGCGCCACGACGGCATAGACGATCGCCATGACGGAAGGGGGTATGAGAATGCCAAGGGTCCCGCCTGCAAGAAGCGAGCCGCAAGCGAGCTTGGCGTCATAGTTACGGCGCAGCATGGCGGGAAGCGCGATCATACCCATCGTCACTTCCGTCGCCCCGACGACACCGACCATCGCGGCCAGCAGCGTGCATGAGATCACCGTGGCCGAAGCAAGCCCGCCTTTCAGTCCGCCCAGCCATTTGTAGACGACGTCGAACAGCTCCTCGATGATGCCCGCCTTCTCGAGAATCGCGGCCATGAAGATGAAAAGCGGCACCGCCGAGAGCTGATAATCCGTCATGAAGGGGAAGACCCGAGACGGCAGCATGTTCAGCATGGCCGAATTGCCGAACAAAAAAAGGAAGAGCACGGCGAGGCTGCCGGTACAGAACGCCATCGGCAGTCCGAGCAGCAGAAGGACGCCCAGACCCCCGAACATCAATACGCTGAGCCACAGGATCGGAAGCTCGAGACCCATCGCTCAGCCGATCCTTCCTAATGCAGTGGCGATGTCTCGCATCAGCCGGGACAGGCCCTGAAGCAGCAGGAGCGCTGCCCCGAAGGGGATCGCGAGCTTTACCGGCCAGTATTGGATGCCCCATTCGGTGAACGAGCGTTCGCCAACCGCCATGGCATCACTCGCAAATCGCCATCCTGTGACAAGCATGGTGCCGGTGAACAGGAAGAAGAAGGCCGAGGTGATGATGTCGCAGACAGCGCGACCGCGTTCGGAGAGATGGCTGTAGACGATGTCCACCCTGACATGCGTTTCGTCGCGGTAGGCATAGGCACCTGCCAGCATGTACTGGATGCCGAACATAAGAAACATACTCTCATGCACCCAGTTCGTCGGTGAGTTGAAAACAAAACGGGCCACCACTTCGTAGTAGTACGCCATCACTGCGAGAACCGACCAGTAGGCGACCAACTCGCCCGTCACCTTGACCAGCCGGTCGACAGGCCGGAAAGCGGCGAGCGGCATCTTGACGGGCGTGGCGGGAACGTCGGTCACAATCGGATGGGTTTCTGTTGGGTTCGGTTGAACCTCACGTTCGCGGGCGCGTCGAACCAGGCCGGGCATCAGCAAGGCGTCGCCTGCGAGAGCGAGACCAAGCAGAAGTCCGGCAATTCGGCCAATGTTGTTGGCGCGCTCGAGCCCATGGGCGGCGGCGGCCAGATTATCGCGCGCCACCGTGGCGTCTGCCTCAGCTCTCGCCAGGCGATCGGCAGCACCCTCTTTGCTGGCTCCTACATCTGCCTTGGCACGCGGCAACAGCCTTTCGGCGTGTTCGGCCTGGGATCGCGCGAGCGACACTGCCTCACGTCCGTCGCGTACCTGGGCGCCCGTCCAAAGCACTGCAATGAAGAGCGGGATAAAAATGAATCCCCACCTGCTCTTCAGATAAAAGCGGTGCATGCCGACGAAGCCCGCAGTGACCAGGAACAGGTAGGCAAGAAAGAGATTCGGGCGGCCGGCACCGCTCTGTGCCCGCTCGCGATGCACAAGGAAGACCGCGGCAACCGGGAAAAGCACGAGGCTTGACCAGTATAGCCAGTGCGGCAGCACAAATGTGAGTGAGGGCATCGGCGACTGCCTCTTGCAGGAGAGTGCGCCCGGCCGGACAGGGCGGGCGCGGAGAGCCTCAGAGGTTGATCGACAATCCCTGATACATGTCCGGCGTTACGTAACCGACGGTCGGGTTCTCCATCACCTCAAGCTGCAGTTTGAAGATTCGCGCGGCGTCCTTGTCCTTATTGGCCCACTCGAACCAGATCGGCACCGCGATTTCCTGGAACTTCTGGAGGTCCTCCGCTCCAAGCCGATTGATTTCAATGCCGGCATCCAGGAATTTCTGCCAAGCCTCCATGTCGGCCTTCTGGATGGCCCCGAAATGAGTGTTGGAATAGACTTGGATTTCGTCTTCCACGAACTTCTTGAGGTTGTCCGGGAGTTGGTTCCAGACGTTCATGTTGACGGCAAAGTCCATCAGATCGACGGGCTGGTATACGGACATCAGACCGGCTGGGCCCATGGAAATGTACTTGGTCACCTGCTGGAACCCGAGCGCCCAGTTTACCGCCGGCCCAGTGTAGTCGGCTGCATCGATCGTGCCTTTCTCCAGCGCGGAGAATACCTCGCCCCCCGGCAGCAGCGTCGTCTTGGCGCCCGCTTTCGCGAATGTCTCGGCGATCATGCCGCCCGGTACGCGCAGCTTCAGATCCCTGAAATCCTCGATCGAGCGGATCGGTGTCTTTGAGTGGATGATGTTCGGGCCATGGTGAATGCGGTTGACGTAGTAAAGACCTTGTTTCGCATAAAGGTCGCGCGCGGCCTGCAGACCACCTTTTGAATAGAAGAAGATGTCCCATTCGTGCGGATAGCGTAGCCCCATCGTGTAAGAAGACAGGAACGCTGTCGCGGGAAGCTTACCGGCCCAGTAAAGTGAAAACGAATTCATCGCTTCCAGGACGCCGTTCTTCACCCCGTCGAGCAGCTCGAAGTCACCGACGATGTCCTTTGCCTTGAACGGCTGAAATTCGAGTTGGCCTCCGGTCTTTTCCTTGATGGTGCCACACCAGTTTTGGAAGGTTTCAAGTCCGACGCCCGCCGGCCACGAGGTTTGAATCTTCCAGATGATTGTGTCAGCGGCTCCGGCCCTTCGAACCCAGGGAGCGGTAACCGCCGTCGCCGTTAGCCCAGCGACAAGTCCACTCGTCTTCAGAAATCTTCGCCTTGATTGGGAATGCGATTCTCCGTCCATTGTCTTCCTCCCTGTTCGGCAAGCGGACCTGGCCCGCCGCCGGTCTCAAAACGTAAAATTCAATGGCACAACGGATGCCCCTTTCTTGTGGGACCAGAGCTGCCCCTTTTCGCATCGGTTGTGGCTGAATTGCCAAGGCCGCTAACGAGAGCGAAAGGAACTGGCGCAGCTTGCAAATAACATAGCGCGGCGCGATGATTTTCAATCACTGCGCGCCCGACCGCAATATGCTCGTGCGGTTTCACTGAATTCATCCTTTTTAGTGGGTTATCGCCTTGGTCCACGCAGCGTTCCTCCTGCTTATCCGACGCTCGGTGCGGCTTTCGTCCCTGCTTCTCAGGCCGAAACATTGGCCAGGTGACTGCACTCCATGGTCCTGGTCTGCGTCGAAACGCCAGCGGTGCTGACCGCCGCTTTGGTGGCAAAGGCAATGCAACGGATTTGGAGCGCTGACTGCATTCCGGCCTGGATTTTATTCGAAAGAACTCTCCAACTTCCGGTCGTGCGGCGCTGATCGTGCCAGAACCATAGGATCTGCAAAAATTCGCCGTACTATTTCCTCAGAAAAAAGTACGGTGGCAATTTCGCTAAGTTATTGAAAAAGCATGGTGATCCCGACAGGAATCGAACCTGTGACCTACAGATTAGGAATCTGCCGCTCTATCCTACTGAGCTACGGGACCATCGCGCCCGACACATAACCGCTTCGGATCGTTTCGCCAAGAGGCAGCTAGGCTGCTCGCTTGGGTTCGACGGCGAACGGGCTCAGGCCCAGCCAGGTCTGCATTTTACGGGCGATACCCTGGTCTCCCGTCAAGATGACTTTCGGCCCGGCCTTCTCGACAGTGATCAGCCCCATCCAGATTTCGGTCATGGTGTGCAGGTCGGTCGAGACGTAGAGATCGACATCGAAGCCCGGATCGTACCAGCAGAGGTCGACCTCGCCATGCTTCTCGACGATCAGCCACCACGACCGTTTCGAGGCGGGGAGCTCCTGATACAGAAACTGTATCACCGTGCGGCCGTCGGGCAGCGGCGAGGCGTTCAGGTTGCGCCGCATGTCCCACATCAGCAGCGACGGATCGAGGTTCTTCAGCGACAGCCGCGACTCGACCCATTTCTGCCCCCAAAAGCCCATTGCCTCGACGACGGAACGCAGATCCCGGCCTGCCTCGGTCATCCGGTATTCGAAGATGCCTTTCTCGCCGCGGACCTCCTTGCGGTCGACGATGCCGGCCAGCTCGAGTTCCTTGAGACGTTGCGACAGAAGGGTCGGCGACATTTTGGGGACGCCGCGGCGCAGATCGTTGAAACGGGTCGAGCCTGCCACCAATTCGCGAAGCAGAACCATGGTCCAGCGGGTGCACAGCACCTCCGCGGCCATCGATAACGGGCAGAACTGCTTGTATCCCGACTGGGTCATGATGTTGCCTTCCCCTCAAACTCGGCCGGGACAATAGGCCTTTCCCTGCGGCACGGCGAGTACAGAAACTGTACTACACCAGTACAGATCGCGGACTGGCTGGCGCGACGCTTGCCATGCGACCCCTTGGCCGCTGCACGGGATACCCCTGTGCACGACCAGGAGACATGACCCATGACCGCTTACGTTATCGCAGACATCAAGGTGAGGGACCCGAAGTGGATGCCGGCCTATGCCGCGTCGGTCCACGACCTCGTTCACAAGCACGGTGGCAGATATCTGTCGCGCAGCGGCAATGTGAAGACGCTCGAAGGCAAGCCGCTCGACACGACGCTGATTGCCTTGATGGCGTTCCCGACCGAGGCCGCGGCGCGCGCCTTCACCGACGATCCTGCCTACGCACCCTTCGTTTCGGCCCGTCAGGGCGGCAGCGACAGCCGTTTCCAGCTGATCGACAACTCCGATCTGGCTGGGACGATCCCGTATCTGCCGAAGGGATGATCCTTCCGGGCATTCGTCGCATCGGGACAGGGATCTCCCAGCAACAACAGCCACAGCGCCCACCTGCCGGACCCCCTTACTTCCGGCGGCCGGCCGGGGTGTGCTTTTCAAGAAGAATGGAGTGACGATGACAATCAACTTTCGCAACAAGTTCCTCGCTGCCGCGGCGCTGCTGTCCGCCTGCACCGCATTGGCGCAGGCGCATCAGGCAGCGCCCGCGTCCGGTCCCAATCCGCTGGCCGACAAGGTGCGAGCCGCCAACAGCCGCTTCGAGAATGTGGCGGCGGCGACCGCCGAGGGCTATGCGCCCATTCCTTGCGCCAGCGGCATCACCGGCGGCGCCATGGGCATCCATTACGTCAATCCCGGCTACCTCAAGGACGACGCTGTCGATGTCGCCAAGCCGGAAGCGGTGATGTACGAGCCGATGGCCGACGGCACGCTAAAACTGATCGCGGTCGAATACATCACCTCGAAAGGCCCGGCCTCGCTCGATGGGCATCTGTTCAACTTCAACAGCGCGCCCAACCGCTATGGCCTCGGCCCGTTTTACGAGCTGCATGTCTGGGCCTGGAAAGGCAACCCGACCGGCGCGTTCGCCGACATGAACCCGAACGTGTCGTGCGAACCGACGATTGCTGCCAGCCAGTAAGCAGCCGAGCCAGGCGGCGCCAACGCCGCCTGGCCGCGCTGAATTGCGGGGCAGCCAGCAACCGGCGCAAAGACGCCTCAGATAGCGGAACTTTCGGGATGCCGGCGCGCTTTAGTGTCCCGAAGGAGACACCGCATGAGCGCCACGAAAGAGTTCTTTGAAACCTGGCTGCAGGAGAATGTCGGCAATCTGCCGGCCGAGAGCGAGGTGAGCGTCGCCGTCCTGGCTCAGCAATTCGAGCAGGACGCCGATGCTGCCGGCTATGGCCACGAGGTTCGCGAAGACGAACTCGGCAACATCCAGGAGGCGATCGAGGCAGCCCTGAAGAAGGCGAGGACAGGCGAAGAGCCGCAGCCCGCCGACGACAATGAGCTGGCGCCGGTCATGGAGGCGCTGGAGGTCGAGGATCCGAAGAGCGGACCGTAGTGGTTGCGGCTCTTCCCTTCCACGCTACATGACCGGGCATGATGGATGCCAAACACCTCACACTCGGCGTCGTGATCGGAGTGGCTATCGGCGTCGTGTTGGACAACATTGTTGCAGGCATTGGTGTAGGTATTGCTCTGGGCATTGCCTTCGGCCTTGCCCGGAAGTCGTCCGGCCGGAAGTGACCCGCAGAACATATCCTGCCGGGCCGCCCAGAGGTGCGGCAGTCGCGGCACCGCCGGTGCCGAATGGCTACGCCGCCAGCGCCGTCTCCGCCAGCTTCACCCAATAGCTCATGCCGTGCGGGATGACCTCGTCGTTGAAGTCGTAGGCCGGGTTGTGCAGGCCGGCGGTATCGCCATTGCCGATGAAGATGAAGGCGCCCGGCCGCGCTTCCAGCATGTAGGAGAAATCCTCGCCGCCCATCACCGGCTGGATGGCGCGGTGCACATGGCTGTCGCCGGCGACGTCGGCCGCGATGTCGCTGGCAAAGACCGTCTCTTCCGGATGGTTGAAGGTGACGGGGTAATTGGCATTGTAGTCGACCTCGATCGTCGCGCCGAAGGCAGCGCCCAGGCCTTGGCAAAGCGAGCGGATGCGCTCTTCAGCCTTCTTGGCGACCTCCTTCTTCAGCGTGCGTACCGTGCCGGCGATCTCGGCGGTCTCTGGAATGACGTTATAGGCGTCGCCGGCGTGGAATTTCGTCACCGAGACGACCACCGCCTCGACCGGATCGGTGCTGCGCGAGGCGATCGTCTGCAATGCGCCGACAAGCTGGCTGGTGATGACGATCGGATCGATGGTGCCGTGCGGCATCGCCGCGTGGCCGCCCCGGCCCTTGACGGTGATGGTGAATTCGGCGGTCGCCGCCATGATCGGGCCCGGCCTGATGGCGAACTGGCCGACCGGCAGGCCCGGCATGTTGTGCATGCCGAACACCTTGGATATGTCAAAGCGCTCCATCATGCCGTCCTTGACCATCTCGTTGCCGCCGCCGCCGCCTTCTTCGGCCGGCTGGAAGATGACCGCGACGGAACCGGCGAAATTGCGCGTTTCGGCGAGGTATTTGGCGGCACCCAACAGCATCGCGGTGTGGCCGTCATGGCCACAGGCGTGCATCTTGCCGGGGACGGTCGAGGCATAGGATTTGCCGGTGATCTCGTTGAGCGGCAGGGCGTCCATGTCGGCGCGCAGGCCGATGGTCGAGCCTTCGCCGTGGCGGCCGCGGATGATGCCGACGACGCCGGTCTTGCCCAAACCCGTCACGATGTCGTCGCAGCCGAAAGCCTTCAGCTTCTCGGTGACGAAGGCGGCGGTCTTGAAGACGTCGAAATTCAGCTCCGGCGTCTGGTGCAAATGGCGGCGCCAGCCGGCCACCTCGTCCTGCATTTCGGCGGCTCGGTTCAGGATCGGCATGATGGTTCCATTTCGCTGTTGGAGCAGGCGGTCCTGGCCTGCTGCTTTGCAATTGTGCCTGCTGCCTTGCAACCATGCACGCAGCTTTGCATTGTGCTGCTGCTTCCACATTGTGATCGGCAGCACTTTGCCATGTTGACGTCACATAGAGTAAATAGCACCGCGACTGTGGTCCGGGAACAGAGGGCCGGACCATTATCCTGGCGATCGTGTAACGAAATCTTACGGAGCCAGGTGCGACTGCGGCAAGAGGCTATTTCGGTTTTCATGATGCGCTACAGGCATTTCCTCAAACTGTTGGTGGCGGGCGCCGTGGTGCTTGCGGCGCCGGCCGCGCCTGCCTTGGCCAATCCGACCATCCTGTTCGACCTGAACAGCGGCAAGATCCTGCAGCACCAGGAAGCATTCAGGCGCTGGTACCCGGCATCGCTGACCAAGCTGATGACCGCCTATGTGGCGTTTCGTGCGATTGCCGCGGGCGAGGTCCAGCTCGATTCGCCAATCAAGGTGACGAAACATTCGGCCGGCGAGCCGCCGAGCAAGATGGGCTTCAAGCCGGGCTCGGTGATGCGGCTGGACAACGCGCTGAAGATGATGCTGGTCAAATCGGCCAACGATATCGCCATGGCGGTCGGCGAGAATATCGGCGGCTCGCAAGCGGCTTTCGCCGAACGCATGAATGCCGAGGCGCGGCGGCTCGGCATGAGCGGGTCGCATTTCGTCAATCCGAACGGGCTCTATTCGCCGGACCAGTATACGACAGCGCGCGATCTCGCTTTGCTGGTGATGGCGATCCGCAAGGAATTTCCGCAATATGCCCCCTGGTTCTCGATCGAAGGCCTTGCCGTCGGCAAGAAGGCAATCTCCAACTACAACCTCCTGATAGGCCGCTATCCGGGTGCCGACGGCATGAAGACGGGTTTCGTCTGCTCGTCCGGTTTCAACATGATCGGCTCGGCTACCCGCAACGGCCGCACCGTGGTCGCCGTAGTGCTCGGCGAACGGTCGGCCATTACCCGCGCCGAGACGGCGGCAAAACTGCTCGACCAGGGCTTTGCAACGCCGGCGCCGAGCGGGCTGACGGTCGCGGCGCTGCCTGTCTATGGCGACACCATGTCGGCCAACGACATGAATGACGAAATCTGCAAGAAGAAGCCGGTCGCGGAGCAGTCGGAAGCAGCACCGGCGGTCGGCGACAAGGGCAAGGACCTGCCGAAATCGCCCTATAAGGAAAAGCTGGACCATGTCCCGACGCTGATCGCCGTCGGCCTCGGCGGTGCCACGGGGCCAGTGCCGAAGGCGATGCTCGACGCCTCCGGGCAGGAATATGGCGACGTGCCGCTGCCGACATGGCGGCCGGACCGGGCGCCGCCGGCCGGCGCCGAGCCGGCCGTGGCGGGATCCGCCACCGCCGCGCAGGTCCAGCAGCCGGCCAAGGCGCTGAACTAGCCGCATGGCCGGCTTCCCGATCCCCGTTTCGGTGCTCACCGGCTTTCTCGGCGCCGGCAAGACGACGCTGCTCAACCGGCTGCTCCGGGATCCGGCACTCGCCGATACCGCGGTCATCATCAACGAGTTCGGCGAGGTGGCGATCGACCACCTTCTGGTCGAGCAGGCCTCCGACGGCATCATCCAGCTCTCCGACGGCTGCCTCTGCTGCACGGTGCGCGGCGAGCTGGTCGACACGCTGGCCGACCTCGTCGACCGGCTGCAGACCGGCCGCATCGACCGGCTTGCCCGCGTCGTCGTCGAGACCACCGGGCTCGCCGATCCCGCCCCCGTGCTGCAGTCGATCATGGCGCACCCGGCCCTGGTCCAGGCCTTCCGGCTCGACGGCGTCATCACCCTGGTCGATGCCGTCAACGGTAATGCGACGCTGGATGCGCATGTCGAGGCGGTCAAGCAGGTGGCGGTCGCCGATCGCATCGTGCTCAGCAAGGCCGACCTGGCCACGGATGCAGGCGATGTCGAGGCGTTGCGGGCGCGGCTCAGGCAGCTCAACCCGGGCGCCGTGGTGCTCGACGCGAGCGAGGCAAGCACGGCGACCCTGTTCGATTGCGGGCTCTACAATCCGGCTACCAAATCGGTCGATGTGCAGCATTGGCTCGGCGAAGAAGCCGGCCACGACCATGACCATAGCGGGCATGACCACAGCGGGCATGATCACGACGGCCATGACGGTGGCGACCACCATGGTCATGGTCATGGCCACAGGCACGATTCCCGCGTGCGTTCGTATTCGCTGGTCCATGACGGGCCGGTGCCGTTTTCGGCAATCGAGATGTTCCTCGATCTGCTGCGCTCGGCGCATGGCGAGCGCCTGTTGCGGATGAAGGGCGTCATCGAACTTGCAGAAGACCCATCGCGGCCGCTGGTTATCCATGGCGTGCAGAAGATCCTGCATCCGCCGGTGCAACTGCCGGCCTGGCCGGACAGCCAGCGCGGCACCAGACTGGTGCTGATCACGCTCGACATGCCGGGAGACTATATCCGCCGGCTGTTCGCCGCCTTCACCAACCGGCCGTCGATCGACACGCCGGATCGCGCAGCCCTGGAAAGCAATCCGCTGGCTATTGCCGGGCGTGGGTGAAGCTGCCGATCTCCCCCCTCGAGGGGGAGATGGCCGGCAGGCCAGAGGGGGTCGGCCCGACCGGACGCGGCCTCCTGCGGCAGATCAAGGTTGGCGCTTTACGCGAGGCGACCCCCTCTGTCGCCTTCGGCGACATCTACCCCTCGAGGGGGGAGATTACCCCGCTCAGCCGCGCTCGACCAGGAAGCGGTGGCCGCCTGCCGCCGCCGCCGTTTCGATCAGCCGATGGCCGCTCTCGGCGCAGAAGGCGGGAATGTCTATGACGGCGAGCGGATCGGTGGTTTCGAGCCACAGCCGGCTGCCCGGCGGCATTGCGGCCAGGCGCTTTTTTGCCTTGAGCACGGGCAACGGGCAGTTCAGGCCTTTGAGGTCGTAGACGGCGGCGGGGCTGGTTGAGGGCCTGTCTTCTTGGCCCCCATCTTCTTGTTCAAGCATGAAGCTCAGCCGCCAAACATGCCGAGCAGCTTTTTCTTCAACCTTGTCGCCGTGCTTTCGGCGTCCGCAGCCTGCGTTTCGACTGCCGGAGCGGCGTCCGATGGCGCTACGGTGGCGGTGGCGACAGGCATCTCGGCAGCGGTCCTGGCAGCTTCCTTTTCAGCCAGCGCCTGCGCCTTGGCAGCTTCCTTCTCGGCCAGGGCCTGGGCCTTGGCTGCCTCTTTCGCGGCTTTGGCCGCTTCTATGGCGGCTAGCCTTTGTTCCTCGGCCTTCTGCTTGGCAGCCTTTTCGGCGTCGAGCGCCGCCATCTTGCGGCCGGCCGGCGAATCGATGCGGCCCATGCGCGCCGTTTCGGCCACGGTGCCGTCCGGGTTGAGCGAGGGCGGCTCGATCGGCACGCGTTCGCCGCGCGCACGCCGTTTCGACCAGTCTGAAACGATGCTGGCTTCCTTGATCCCGGCGATGGTCGGCTTGGGCGCCGGCACGCTGGCCTTGACGGCGCCGTTGAAGGCCGCCTCATAGGTGCTTTGATAGGCGTTGATGGCGCTCTTCAGCGAATCGGGCTGGGTGGTCGCAGGGCAAGGGCCGGTCGGATTGAAGGCCGAGCCGTCGGCCGCAAC
Source organism: Mesorhizobium sp. ISC25 (assembly GCF_042295465.1). NCBI lineage: Bacteria > Pseudomonadati > Pseudomonadota > Alphaproteobacteria > Hyphomicrobiales > Phyllobacteriaceae > Mesorhizobium > Mesorhizobium sp. ISC25. The sequence goes on from NZ_CP135441.1 coordinate 5,448,025, forward strand.
CTGGTTGAAGACGTAGCGTTTCTCGCAGACGTCGACTTTCGGCGGCACCTTGGTGACTTCGAAATTGTCGTAGCCGACCTTCAGCATCTTCCAGAATTCGTAGTTTGGGTCGTTGCGGTAGCGCGCCATATTGGCGGCGGTCATGCGGAACGGAAAAGCCTGGATCTGGAACTCGGTCTGGCCGCCCTGGAAGGCGTCGCGGCCGAAGGCATAGATCTGCTCGATCTGCGCGTCGGTCATCGAATAGCAGCCAGACGACGAGCAGGCGCCATGGACCATCAGGTTGGAACCGGTGCGGCCATTGGCGCGGTCATAGGCGTTCGGGTAGCCGATGTTGAAGGACAGGTGGTAATTCGACCGCGGGTTCATCTGTGCCGGGCGGACCGTGTAAAAGCCTTCCGGCGCCTGGCGGTCGCCTTCGGTGAACTTCGGCCCGAGCTTGCCCGACCATTTGCAGATGTCGTAGCTGGCGACCAGGTCATAGCGGCCGTTAGTCTTGGCCTTCCAGATTTCGAGCTTGCCTTCTTCCTTGAAGATGCGGGCCATCACCGAAGAGGTGCGGACCATGCCCTTGGCCTTCATTTCGGTCAGGATCTTGTCCGGCAGCGGCTTGTTGGCTTGCGGCGCAAAATCCTTCATCGAAGCATCATTGCAGCCGGCGACGCCGATCGCAGCGATCAGAACTCCGGTGCGGGCAAGCTTGGCTAACATGGATATCGCTATCGTCTTCATCTCTGCGCCGCGGATGCCGCAGCTGCTAAACTGACCACTGACGGACCCTAAGCCCGTTAACCTTGAAAATTCCTTACCGCAAGCATGGAGCGTCCCCTTACGGCAAGCTCACTGAGCCGAATGCAGCGGCATTTTTGTGGCGAAATTGCTCCACGCCGTCACATTTCAGGCCGCGTGCCTGCGTTGATTACAGATTGCGGCCCATCGCCAGGTATTTCTCGCGACGATGCTCGCGGAAGTCGGTGTTGGCGCCGGAAAATTCCTTCATCGTCCTGGCGATGAGGTCGCCGGTGGCGGCGATAACCGTCTCGGGGCCGCGATGGGCGCCGCCGAGCGGCTCGGCAACGATGGCGTCGATGATCTTCAGCTCCAGCAGGTCCTGCGCCGTGATCTTCATATTGGTCGCAGCATCCCTGGACCGCGTGGTATCGCGCCACAGGATCGAGGCGGCGCCCTCCGGCGAGATCACCGAATAGATGGCGTGTTCGAGCATGTAGACGCGGTTGGCGGTGGCGATCGCTATGGCGCCGCCCGAGCCGCCTTCGCCGATCACCACCGAGATCGACGGCACCTTCAGGCCAAGGCAGGCTGAAGTCGAGCGGGCGATGGCTTCCGCCTGGCCGCGCTCTTCGGCGTTGACGCCGGGATAGGCGCCGGCAGTGTCGACCAGCGTCAGCAGCGGGATTTGGAAGCGGTCGGCGAGTTCCATCAGTCGCACCGCCTTGCGGTAGCCCTCCGGCCGCACCGAGCCGAAATTATGCTTCAGCCGGCTTGCCGTGTCAGAACCCTTCTCCTGGCCGATGATCGCCACCGGCTCGCCACGGAAGCGGGCGAAGCCGCCGACGATCGCCTGGTCCTCGCCGAAATTGCGGTCGCCGGCGAGCGGCGTGAAATCGGTAAGCAGGCCCTTGATGTAGTCGATGCAATGCGGCCTGTCCGGATGGCGCGCCACCTGCACCTTCTGCCACGGCGTCAGCGCCTTGTAGGCATCACGCAGCGCATCGCGCGAGCGCTTCTCGAGACGGGCGATCTCATCGCCGACATCGACCGCCTCGCCGTTCTCGGCAAGCTTCTTCAGCTCGAGGATCTTGCCTTCGAGATCCTGCACAGGCTTTTCGAAATCGAGGTAATTGTACATTCTTGGGCGGACCGGCAAGTCGGAAGGCAATGACTGACGCAAGCCTGAAAATGCAGGCTGGGCGCGGTGGAACGTCGTTCTCACATAGCGACATGACGCCTAGTCGGCAAGCGGATGATGATCGTTGACCAGACGCACCAGCCGCTCCTCCAGCACATGCGTGTAGATCTGCGTCGTTGAAATATCGGCATGGCCGAGCAGCTGCTGCACGGCCCTGAGATCGGCGCCGTTCTGAAGGAGATGGCTGGCGAAAGCATGGCGCAGCACATGCGGCGATATCTTCGCCGCGGCAATGCCGGCCCTTGCGGCAAGTCCTTTCAGCTCGCGGGCAAAGGCCTGTCTCGAAAGATAGCCGCTGTCCGAGGCGGCCGGAAACAGGAAGGGGCTATCGGCAAAAGCCGGCACCGCCGCCCGTGCGGCAAGCCAGGTCCGCATCGCCGTGCGGGCCTTGGCCGATAGCGGCACCATGCGCTCCTTGTTGCCCTTGCCGCGCACCATGAAGAAGCGGTCGTCGCGCTGCGCCACCGTCACGGGAAGGCCGACCAGCTCCGAAACGCGCAAGCCGGTGGCGTAGAGCACCTCGACCAGCGCTTGGAGGCGCAGCGCCGCAATCCTATCGCCGTTGTTGAGCGAGGATTCCATCGCCTCTTGCGCGGCGCGGTCGAGCAGCCGGCCGGTATCGGCCTCGCTCATCGTCTTCGGCAGCGGCCGGCCCTTCTTCGGACTGTCCAGCGTGCCGGTCGGATCGTCACCGCGCAGGCCTTCGGCGTAGAGGAACTTGAAGAACTGCCGGATCGCCGACAATTTGCGCGCCTGCGAGGTGGCGGCAAAGCCGCGCGCGGCGATGTCGTCGAGATAGGCGCGGATGGCGGCGCTGGTGGCAGCGGCAAGCCCACCGCCGATCCCGGCGGAAGCGTCCTCGAGGTCGCGGCGATAGGAGGAAAGCGTGTTTTCGGCAGCGCCGCGCTCGGCGCTCATCATCTCGAGGAAAGCTTCGATGCGGGCGGCGCTGTTCATTTTTTGGGATTGAGCTTTTCCGGAGGGATACGCACGCTCATTTCCGCCTTTCTCGGCTCGACGAACATGACCAGGGCGAACATTGCGCCATAGACAATGCCGGCAAGAATCGCGAGCGTCACGACAAAGCGAAACAGTGTTGGCATTAATTTTCGCCCGTCGTCTTATTCTGCATTTCCAACCCTGTGCCCTTATGAGACGCCAATCCGGCCAATTCAAGGGTGAAGCCCATAACAGGTCCCGGTTGCGCCGCGCTTGACGCAAACAGGCTTTTGATGTCGATACGCCGGCAAAGAGGCCGTAGAAACATGAACGCGCTACCAGCAAATCCTCCGGGCGAGAGCCATGCCGCGCTGCTCGGCCGGCTGGGCGGCCGTTCCATCGTCTTTGTCGGGCTGATGGGCGCCGGCAAGACGGCGATCGGCCGCAAGGTGGCGGCGATGCTGGCGCTGCCCTTTATCGACAGCGACCAGGAGATCGAAAGTGTTTCGCGCATGAGCGTCCCGGACCTGTTCGAGCGCTATGGCGAGGCGGAGTTCCGGGCACTGGAACAGCGCGTCATCCTGCGTGTGCTGGAGCACGGGCCGCAGGTGCTGTCGACCGGCGGCGGCGCCTTCATGAACGGACAGACGCGCGAGGCGATCGCCAGCCATGGCGTTTCGGTTTGGCTGAAGGCAGAGATCGACCTGTTGATGGAGCGCGTTTCCAAGAAGCAGAATCGGCCGCTGCTGAAAAGCGCCGAACCGCGCGCCGTGCTCGAACGGCTGATGGCGGAACGCTACCCGGTTTACGCCGCGGCCGATGTCATCGTGCCGACCCGCGACGACCGCAAGGAGATCATTGCGGCCGAGGTGGTGGACGCGCTGCGCGGCCATCTCGGCGTTGCCGACATTGACGAGGTGCGGTCGTGAGCGCTGATGCAACGGTCTCTGTCGAAGTCGGGCTTGGCGAGCGTGCCTACGACATCTTGATCGGCCCCGGCCTGCTGTCACGCGCCGGCGCCGAGATTTCGCGCCGTCTGCCGGGCACGCGGGCGGCGGTCGTCACCGACGAAAACGTCGCGGCCGCGCATCTCGCAACGCTTGCGGCCGGCCTGGCAAGCGGAGGCATCCAACATGCCGTCATCACGCTGCCGCCAGGCGAAAAGACCAAGAGCTTTGCGCATCTCGAAGAGGTGGTCGACGGCGTGCTGGCCGCCAAGCTGGAGCGCGGCGACGTCGTCATCGCGCTCGGCGGCGGCGTCGTCGGCGACCTCGCCGGCTTTGCCGCCGGCATCGCGCGGCGCGGCATGAACTTCGTGCAGGTTCCGACCTCGCTGCTGGCGCAGGTCGATTCCTCCGTCGGCGGCAAGACCGGCATCAACAGCAAGCGCGGCAAGAACCTGGTCGGGGTGTTCCACCAGCCCAGGCTGGTGCTGGCCGACACCGAAGTGCTCGACACGCTGCCGATCCGCGAGTTTCGCGCCGGCTACGCCGAACTGGCCAAATACGGGCTGATCGACCGGCCGCAGTTCTTCGCCTGGCTGGAGGAAAACTGGCCTCGCGTGTTTGCCGGCGGGCCGGAGCGGGGAGAGGCCATCGCCGAGGCCTGTCGTGCCAAGGCCGACGTCGTTGCCCGCGACGAGTTCGAGACCGGCGACCGCGCCCTGCTCAATCTCGGCCACACCTTCGGTCACGCGCTGGAGGCGGCGACCGGCTATGACGGCGCAAGGCTCGTGCATGGCGAGGGCGTCGCCATCGGCATGTCGCTGGCCCAGCGCTTTTCGTCAAGGCTCAATTTGGCGAGCCCCGACGATGCGGCGCGTGTCGAGGCGCATCTTCGCGCCGTCGGCCTGCCCTGGCGCATGGCCGACATTCCAGGCGAACTGCCCGATGCCGAGACGCTGTTCTCCTTCATCACCCAGGACAAGAAGGTGTCGCGCGGCGCGCTGACCTTCATCCTGACGCGCGGCGTCGGCCAGGCCTTCATCGCCAGGGATGTGCCGGCCTCGGAAGTGCTGGCGTTCCTCAGGGAGAACCATCCGGGATGAGCCAAGCCGGCTGGATCGCGGCTGCCGGGCTCGCAGGCCTCGTCCTGCTGGGCTTCGTCTTGCGCCGGCACCTGCTCGCCGCCTTCGGCTACGAGCTGCAGCGCATCGAGCCGCAGCGCTCGGCGCATGAGGAATTGCGCGGCGCCGTCGACGATTTCCGCCGCGACGGCCAGGTGGTGCGCGAGGATCGTGCCCGCATCGGCGGCCTGTTCGACCTCGAGGAGCTCGAAGTGTCGGACGTGATGGTCCACCGCACCAATATGCGCTCGGTCAACGCCGACGACCCGTCGGAAGCGGTGGTGCGCGAGATCCTGCAGAGCCCGCACACCCGCATGCCGTTGTGGAAGGGCTCGCTCGACAACATTGTCGGTGTGCTGCATGCCAAGGATCTGCTGCGCGCGCTGAACGAGGTAGGCAATGATTTTTCGCGGATCGACGTGATGAAGATCGCGTCGCGGCCGTGGTTCGTGCCCGACACCACGACGCTGCAGGAGCAGCTCAACGCCTTCCTGCGCCGCAAGGCGCATTTCGCCATCGTCGTCGACGAATATGGCGAGGTCGAGGGACTGGTGACGCTGGAGGACATCATCGAGGAGATCGTCGGCGAGATCGCCGACGAGCACGACATCGACATCCAGGGCGTCAAGCAGGAAGCCGACGGCTCCGTCGTCGTGGACGGCACTGTGTCGATCCGCGACCTTAACCGGGCGCTCGACTGGAACCTGCCGGACGAGGAAGCCACCACCATTGCCGGCCTCGTCATCCACGAGGCGCAGTCGATCCCGGACGAAAAGCAGGCCTTCACGTTTCACGGCAAGCGCTTCGTCGTCATGAAACGCGACAAGAACCGGATCGCGCGGCTGAGGATCAAGCCGGCGATGCTTGGCGAATGACAGTGCGCACCTTGTGGCAGCCGTGGGCAGTCAGGAGTTTATGACAATCGATCGGCGAAGCCTGCTTTTGGCGTCGATGGCGGCGCTGCTGCCGGGACAGGCCGCGGCGGCATTGCGGCTGCGTTCGCCGTCGCCCGAAACCTTCGACTATGGGCCGGCCAAGCTCGACATCTATTCCCGCGACGGCGCAAACGGCCTGCCGGTCGTTTTCTTCGTCCATGGCGGCGCCTGGCGGGTCGGCAACCGCAACAATGTCAACTCCAAGCCTGGTTTCCTGCTCGACAATGGCTTCTGCTTCGTCTCGATCGACTACCGGATGTTGCCCGAGGCCGACGTCGCCACCCAGGCGGCGGATGTCGAACTGGCCTATCGTTACGTCCGCGCCAACATCGCCAGGCATGGCGGCGATCCGGACCGGATCGTCGCCATGGGCCATTCGGCCGGCTGCCATCTCGTCGCATTGACCGGGCTGCGCGGCGGCCTGCCGGGCGTCGCGGCGCTGGTCCTCGACGACACCAGGGCTTATGACCTGGAGGCCTTGGCCAGGAGCGGCGGCATGGCAGGGGTCTACGCACGCGCCTTTCCCGATCCGGCGCAGTGGCGCGCGCTGTCGCCTGTCACCTACGTCGAAGGCCGCAAGCACCCGCCAACCTTCATCGCCCATTCGCGGGCGAAGGCCCGCGCGGCGGACGCGCAGGCCTTCGCCGGGCGTCTGAAGGCCACCGGAACCAGGGTCACGCTGTTCGACGGCAGCGCCTATTCGCACATGTCGATCAATCGCGACTTCGGCACCGACGGCGATGCGTTGACCGCAGCGGTGATGATGTTCCTGAGGGCGAGCCTCGGCTGAGTTACCAGCGCGTCGTTTCGCCGGGCGCCGCCGGCTCAATCGCCAGGGCATGCACGCCAGCCTTCAATTCCTCGGCCAGCAGATCGTTGACTGCGCGGTGACGTTCGACGCGGCTCATGCCGGCAAAGGCGGGGGCGACGATGCGGACGCGGAAATGCGTTTCGCCGGCGCCGTCGAAGGTGGCGTGATGGCCGGAATCCACATGATGATGCCCGGCATGGAGATGGCTTTCGTTGATGACGTCCAGCCGTTCCGGCGAAAACGCCTTTTTCAGTTTATCTTCCATCGTTGCCTGTATGGACATCGCCGCTTCCCTTCACCACATCTATGTCATCGCACAAAATTCGCCATTCGCCGGTTTTATGCCGCGATTCAGCGGTTAGAGCGATCATCGCGAAAATGTCAATTCTTGTTTCGCATCCGCGAACAGCCCATAAATGGGTGAGATGAAGCCGTACCCAAAATATTTCGAGAAGATTCGCATCCGCCCGGAGAAGGACGCGGAGCTGAAGTCGCGTTCGCCGATCTGCCAGTGGGATGGCTGCAAGGAGGCCGGTACCCACCGCGCCCCGGTCGGTCGGATGAAGGAAGGCGAGTATTTCCAGTTCTGCTTCGACCATGTGCGCGAGTACAACAAGGGCTTCAATTATTTCTCGGGCGTTCCCGACACCGAGATCGCCCGCTTCCAGAAGGAAGCCATGACCGGCCACCGGCCGACCTGGAAAATGGGCGTCAACGGCGCCTCGACACGCTCCTCGCCCGACTTCGCCCAGGCGCGCTCCGGCCGCGCCGGCTACTACAATCGCATGCGCGATCCCTTCGACCTGTTCAAAGGCCCGAAGGACCCGCGCGAGGCACGCGAGCGCAAGGCCAAGCCGCTTGAGGCCAAGGCACTGGAAACGCTTGGCCTTGATACAAAGGCAAGTGGCAAGGATATCAAGGCGCGCTATAAGGAACTTGTGAAACGCCACCATCCGGATGCGAATGGCGGCGACAGAGGTTCGGAAGACCGGTTCCGCGATGTGCTCCAGGCGTATCGCGTGCTCAAGCAGGCAGGTTTGTGCTGAGCGACCCTACGGTTCGTGTCGCTTTCCAACTTTCATAAGGTTGGAAAAGGCTCTAAGACCGCCCCCGAACAAAATCGATTGCCGGCGAAACGCGGCGTTTCGCTTGTGGAGACGTTGATAGAGATGAACAAGGTCGATCGCGACATCGCCAACCTGCCCGACACCACGGTGTCGGTGAAGGAGACATTCGGCTTCGACTCCAAGATGGTGGTGCCAGCCTATTCGGTGACGAGCGAGCATGTCCCCGACATCGATCCGGACTACCTGTTCGACAAGAACACGACCATGGCGATCCTCGCCGGCTTTGCCTATAACCGCCGGGTCATGGTGTCGGGCTATCACGGCACCGGCAAGTCGACGCATATCGAGCAGGTCGCCGCCCGCCTCAACTGGCCCTGCGTGCGTGTCAATCTCGACAGCCATGTCAGCCGTATCGACCTCGTCGGCAAGGACGCCATCGTCGTCAAGGACGGGCTGCAGATCACCGAATTCCGCGACGGCATCCTGCCCTGGGCCTACCAGCACAATGTCGCGCTGTGCTTCGACGAGTACGATGCCGGCCGCCCGGACGTGATGTTCGTCATCCAGCGCGTGCTGGAATCGTCGGGCGGCTGACGCTGCTCGACCAGAGCCGGGTCATCCGCCCGCACCCGGCCTTCCGGCTGTTTTCGACCGCCAACACGGTTGGGCTGGGCGACACCACCGGCCTCTACCACGGCACCCAGCAGATCAACCAGGCGCAGATGGACCGCTGGTCGATCGTCACCACGCTGAACTATTTGCCGCACGACAATGAGGTGAACATCGTGCTGGCCAAGGCCAAGCACTATCGCGATGGCAAGGGCAAGGAGATCGTCAACAAGATGGTGCGCGTCGCCGACATGACGCGCTCGGCCTTCATCAACGGCGACCTGTCGACGGTGATGAGCCCGCGCACGGTCATAACCTGGGCCGAGAATGCCGAGATCTTCGGCAATATCGGCATGGCGTTCCGGCTGACCTTCCTCAACAAATGCGACGAGCTGGAACGCTCGCTGGTCGCCGAGTTCTACCAGCGCGCCTTCGGCGAAGATCTGCCGGAGAGTGCCGCCAACGTGGTGCTGGGCTAAGCAGAGTCTCGATGGCGGGTCCGGGCGACAACACGCGAAACAAATCCAAGACCGGCGCTGAGAACGACAGCTTCAAGCGCGCCGTCACTGTCTGCATGCGCGCCATCGCCGGCGACAAGGATCTCGAGGTCGGCTTCGCCAAGGATCGGCCGGCGCTGGCCGGCAGCCGCGCCCGGCTGCCGGAATTGCCGAAGAAGGCATCGAAGGCGGATATCGCCATTACCCGCGGGCTCGGCGATTCCATGGCGCTGAAGCGCGCCTGCCACGATGCGCGCATCCACACCAGGCTGGCGCCGGAAGGCAAGCAGGCCCGCGCCATCTATGACGCGGTCGAGCAGGCCCGCGTCGAGGCGATCGGCTCTCGCGCCATGCAGGGTGTCGCCGACAATATCGGCTCGATGCTCGAGGACAAATACGCCAGGGCCAACCTCGTCGACGTCAAGGACAAGGCCGACGCGCCGATCGAGGAAGCGCTGGCGCTGATGGTGCGTGAAAAGCTGACCGGGCGCACTGCGCCGAAGAGCGGCGAACGGCTGGTCGATCTCTGGCGCCCCTGGGTCGAGGAAAAGGCCAGCGCCGACCTCGACGGGCTGTCGGCAAAGCTCGACGACCAGCAGGCTTTCGCCCGCGTCGTGCGCGAGATGCTCGCCTCCATGGAGATGGCCGAGGAGCTCGGCGACGACCAGGAGACGGAAGACTCCGAGGACAACGACGAAAACCAGCCGCAAGGCGAGGAGCAGAGCGAGGAGGGCGGCGAAGACGATTCCGGCTCCGAGCAGTCGCAATCCGAGGATACCGAGGCATCGTCCGACGACGAGCAATCGGCCGAGACGGAAGCTTCCGACGCCACCGCCGAGGATCTCTCCGACGATGACGACGCGGATGCGGAGACGCCCGGCGAGGCGCGCCGCAACGACAACCCCTTCACCAATCTGCCGAAAGAGATCGACTACAAGGTCTTCACCACGGCCTTCGACGAGACCGTAGGCGCGGAGGAACTGTGCGAGGAGGAGGAGCTCGACCGGCTGCGCGCCTTCCTCGACAAGCAGCTCGCCAACCTTTCCGGCGTCGTCGGGCGGCTGGCCAACCGGCTGCAGCGCCGCCTGATGGCGCAGCAGAACCGCTCCTGGGATTTCGACCTCGAAGAGGGCTATCTCGATCCGGCGCGGCTGGTGCGCGTCGTCATCGACCCGATGCAGCCTTTGTCCTTCAAGCAGGAGCGCGACACCAAATTCCGCGACACGGTGGTGTCGCTGGTGCTCGACAATTCGGGTTCGATGCGCGGCCGGCCGATTACGGTCGCCGCCACCTGTGCCGACATCCTGGCGCGCACGCTGGAACGCTGCGGCGTCTCGGTCGAAATCCTCGGCTTCACCACCCGCGCCTGGAAGGGCGGGCAGGCGCGCGAGAAATGGCTGAAGGAAGGCAAGCCGCCGAACCCCGGCCGGCTCAACGATCTGCGCCACATCATCTACAAATCCGCCGATCATCCGTGGCGGCGGGCGCGCCGCAATCTCGGGCTGATGATGCGCGAGGGGCTACTCAAGGAAAACATCGACGGCGAGGCGCTGCTGTGGGCGCACAACCGGCTGATCGCGCGGCCGGAGCAGCGCAAAATCCTGATGATGATCTCGGACGGCGCGCCGGTCGACGATTCGACGCTGTCGGTCAATCCGGGCAATTATCTCGAGCGGCATCTGCGCGCCATCATCGAGCTCATCGAGACGCGCTCGCCGGTCGAGCTTTTGGCCATCGGCATCGGCCACGACGTCACCCGCTATTATCGCCGCGCCGTCACCATCGTCGATGCCGAAGAGCTGGCCGGCGCCATGACCGAACAGCTGGCCTCGCTGTTCGCCGAGGAAACCGTGCGCGACACGCGGCGCGGCGGCATGCGGCGCGCCGGATGATTTTTTCCCGCGGCGGCTTTTGGCAGAAGCTTTTGGCCGCCATTGCGTTGTTAGGCATCAGTTTGGCGCCGGCTATCGCTGCCGGCCCGGCCTCGGTCGAGCCGGCCGAAATCTCGGCACGGCCGATCAGCGAATTCCATATCGGCCAGCCGGACAAACAGTTCGGGCCGCTCGAATTCGTCGGCGGGCTCGAAATGACCTCGCCGACGCGCGATTTCGGCGCGCTGTCGGCGCTTCGGTTCCTCAAGCCCGGCAGCGATTTCATCGGCGTCGCCGACACCGGCTTCTGGTTCTTCGGCACCCTCGTCCACGATGCCGACAAGCGGCCTTCCGGCATCGAGAATTTTCGCATGCAGCAAATGGTCGATGCGGCCGGCCAGCCGATCGACGAGAAATGGGCGGTCGATGCCGAAGGCCTCGCGGTCCAGGACGGCATTGCCACGGTCGGTTTCGAGCGCGATCACCGTATCGCAGAGTTCAAGATCGATCCGGACGACATGAAGGCGCCGTTCAAGCAATTGGACTTCCTGATCCCGGCCGGGGAACTTCGCCGCAATCGCGGCTTCGAGACCGTCACCCGCGCCCATCCTTCCGGACAGCACGCGGGCGGACTGGTCGTGGTGTCGGAAAAGAGCCTCGACAAGGCCGGCAACATCTTTGCCGCGATCGTCGAAGGGCCGCACAAGGGCGTCTTCACCGTCAAGCGCAATGGCGATTTCGACATCACCGACGGCGCCTTCCTGCCGGACGGCGACCTGTTGCTGCTGGAGCGCAGTTTTTCGATGGCCCGCGGCGTCAAGATGCGGCTGCGGCGCATCTATGGCGAAAGCGTCGAGAAGGGCGCCGTCGCCGACGGGCCGGTGCTGCTTGAAGCCGACATGGGTTACCAGATCGACAACATGGAAGCGCTCGACGTCTGGACCCGCGACGACGGCGCGCTGATCGTGTCGCTGATGTCCGACGACAACCACTCGATCCTGCAGCGCAACCTCTATCTGGAATTCATCCTGCACGAGGATTGACGCGCGATCGGCCATTGACCGGCTGACGGCGATGCTGGCGTTTCCGCGCCGTTTCGCAGCTCGTGTAATTTCCCTTGGCAATGCCCCCTGGCAATAACCTGCGGGTTCCAGCCAGATTCGCCGCCTGCAAAAAACACTTTAGTCAAGACTTGACAATTTGTGCCATCGAAGGGACACTCAAGTCCATGCTTAAGTATTCCGAGATCGACAGCATCCTGCGAGCTCTTGCCGAGCCGACGCGCCGGGCAATCCTGGAAAGGCTGAGCCGCGGGCCGGCCACCGTCAGCCAGCTGGCGGAGCCGTTCGGCATGACCTTCGCCGCCGTGCTCCAGCATCTCCAGGCGCTGGAAGCGTGCGGGCTGATCCGCAGCGAGAAGGTCGGACGCGTGCGCACCTGCCGGATCGAGCCCGGCGGGCTCGCCCCGCTCGCCGACTGGATCGCCGCGCGCCGCACGCCGGCCGAACGCCATCTCGACCGTCTCGGCCAGATCCTGGCGGAGACTGACCAACCGAACGCAACACTCCACGGCCAGGAAAAGGACGACAAGAAATGAACCAGATTGCCCCGGTTAACGACGAGCGCTCCGTCATCCATTCGACCTTCACAATCGAGCGGACCTATCCGCAATCGCCCGAGCGCGTCTTCTTCGCCTTTGCCGACAAGGCGACAGTACGGCGTTGGCGCGTCGACGGCGACGGCTTCACCATCGCCGAATTCACCTTCGATTTCCGTGTCGGCGGCGGCGAGGTCTCGCGGTTCAGCCATCAGGGCGGCCCGGAGATCAGGCTCGATGCGCAGTTCCAGGACATCGTCCCCGACCGGCGCATCGTATTTTCCTACCGGATGGCGGTCGGGCCGCAGCCGCTGTCGGCGTCGCTCACCACTGTCGAGCTTGCACCCTCCGGCGACGGCACCCGCCTGACCTATACCGAACAGGGTGCGTTCTTTGATGGTGTCGATTCAGCGCAAGGGCGCGAAGAGGGCACACGCGGGCTGCTGCAGGCGCTCGCCGCCGAGCTTCAGAATGCGCAGTAGTAGGTGTCGGCATGCCGGGCGGAGCCCAAACAGCAATCCGCCCGAATTGCTTCCGCTATGCTTTGCTTGCCAGCCAGACGACGTGACGGGCGCCGCGCTTGCCGTGAGCCCGCGCCTTAACCTCGTCGACCGTGAAGCCCGCCTGCTTGAGCCTTCGGGTGAAACCTGCGTCAGGGCCCTGCGACCAGACCGCCAGCACACCGCCGGGCTTGAGAGCTGCTCTCGCGCTGATCAGGCCGGCTGCGCTGTAGAGCGCATCGTTGGCCTTGTAGACGATGCCTTCGGGGCCGTTGTCGACGTCGAGCAGGATCGCGTCCCAGGCCGATGCTTGCGATCGGATGAGCTGACCGACATCGGTCTCGCGAATGCCGACGCGCCGGTCGTCAAGACAGCCGTCGAAAACCTCGGCCATCGGGCCGCGCGCCCACGTCACGACCGCCGGTACCAGTTCGGCAACGGTGACCTTCGCATCGGCGCCAAGCTCGGCCAGCGCCGCGCGCAAGGTAAAGCCCATGCCGAGGCCGCCGATCAGGATGCTTGGGTTCAGGCGGCCGGCAATCCTTTGACAAGACAGTTTCGCCAGCGCCTCTTCGGAACCGCTGAGCCGGCTATTCATCAGCTCGTTCGCGCCAAGCATGATCGAGAATTCGCCGCCGCGCCGCTTCAGGCGGAGTTCCTGTCCGCCGTCAGGCGTTTTTGCCGAGTCCAGTTGAAGCCAGGGGATCATGCTCGATAGTCTTCGAGCATGATCTTGTCCGAAAACCGGTTCCCACTTTTCGCTAACGCGGACCTTCGGTTCGGGATCATGCTCTATGCCGCCAGTGCCGGCTGGCTCCAGCGGGCGGCAAGCAGCCGGTAGGGGATCAGGGCCACCACCGCTATGACCAGCTTGACGCTGAGATCGCCGAGCGCCCAGGATATCCAGCGCATCGTCTCGACCGGCAGCACGCCCATCAGCGGCGCGGTCTCCAGCGCAAAGCCGTCGTTCGGCCCGGCGAAGGCGAAAGCCGCCGCAAAGGCGACGGTGAAAAACACCACCGTATCGAAAACGGAGCCGACCAGCGTCCCGACGATCGGCGCGCGCCACCAGCTCTGCCGGCGCAGCCGGTTGAACACGGTGACGTCGAGCAATTGCGCGGTAAGGAAGGCGGCGCCCGACGCCGCGGCAATGCGCACCAGCCGGTCGGCGGCGGTCTCGAATTCGATCAGGCCATGGCGAAACAGCAGCGGCGGGATGACGATCGAGCAGACCACCGCTGTCATGAAGCCGACAAAGACGATCCTGCGCGCCACCGCCGGGCCGAAGCGGCGGTTGGCGAGATCGGTGACCAGGAAGGAGAACGGATAGGTGAAGGCGCCCCAGGTCAGGATGTCGGCCAGCGACAGCCCGCCGATTGCACCCTGCATCGGGAACTGCACGAGGATGTTCGAAGCCACGACGACGAGTGCCATGGCCGCCACGAAGGGCAGGTACCGCGAGAGGAAAATCATTTTTTTATCCTGGGTGATGGAACCAGCGGAACGCGATCCGGAACCCCGGTCACGCCCTGGAAGGCGGCTGCCGCCGAAAAACTCAGGCGGCCGGCTGTTCGGCGAGCTTCTTGGCGATCTGCTTCTTCAACAGGCGAGCGCGCTGCGACAATTCCTTGGCGTCAGCCTTGACCAAGAAGGCATCGAGGCCGCCGCGATGCTCGACCGAACGCAGCGCGTTGGCCGAAATGCGCAGGCGCACATTCTGGTTCAGCGCTTCCGAGATCAGCGTCACATTGACGAGATTGGGCAGGAAGCGACGCTTGGTCTTGTTGTTGGCGTGGCTCACATTGTTGCCGGACATGACTGCCTTGGCAGTGAGTTCGCAGGTGCGGGACATGATACTAACCTTCGGTTCTCGGTCCTGGCCAAACATTCGACCCGCGCCGGGTGGCGCGCGGTTTCGGTCAGGCGGCCTTATGGAAAAAGTTGGCGTTCCATAGTTGCATTTCGCCGATGCGTCAAGCTTGGGGTTGCTTCGGGGATGGGGAATCGCACTTTCGGAGGAGGTGCCGTCGGAGACGCTGCCGATCTCCCCCTTGCGGGGGAGATGGCCGGCAGGCCAGAGGGGGGTGCTGTCCCTCCGACTTTAGCACCGTTGCAGCCAAAACTCTCGGCACTGGGAGGATAAAGCTGAACCTTGGCCGATCCGTCACACCCCCCTCTGCCCTGCCGGGCATCTCCCCCGCAAGGGGGGAGATGGGCAAATTCGTCGAGGGCGCCACATTTTGTTCTTGCTTTGTGCCGGCAGCTATGCTACTAATTCCGATATGGTGCCAAATGGCTCCAACGACCCGCCCGCCGAGGCGGGTTTTTATTTTGGCGGTCGACCAGCCCCAGCGTTTCCTGCCGACGCCGCCCTTCACATTAAGGCCGGAATTCAGCCTATAAACGGTCGCACAGGGACATGCCAGACCGGAGCCGCCCGTCCGGTCGACAATCAAGGACCCGCCATGCCTCGTTCTTTCCTCCATGCCCTGATCGTGTTGGTGGCCGTCGTGCTGTCGACGACGGCTTCGACCGCAGAGCCGCAATCCTTCACGGGCGAGTATTCGGTGTCGTTCCTCGGCCTCTCCGTGGCCAAGGCGAAATTCTCCAGCGATTACGAGGGCGACACCTATTCGATCGAGGGCAGCGTCTCCGCCGCCGGGCTCGCCACTTTGTTCGACGATACGCGAGGCACGATCTCGTCGAAGGGCAAGATTTCGGGCAAGCAGTTGCAGCCGCAAGCGTTCCACGCCGACTACACGTCCGGCAAGAAGGCATCGATGATCGACATCCAGTTTGCCAACGGCGTCGTCACCTCGACCAAGGTCGTGCCTGAGCCGAAGAAGCGCAATCCCAACAACTGGATACCGCTGGTCGGCAGCGATCTCGTATCCGTCCTCGATCCGATGGCCGCGACCGTCATCCATGCCGACAGCCTCGACCAGGTCTGCGGGCGCACGGTGAAGCTCTATGACGGCGAAATGCGTGCCGATCTGAAACTGACCTACGAGTCCAAAGGGTCGATCTCGGTGACCGGCTACGAGGGCGATACGGTCACCTGCAGGCTTGGCTTCGAGCCGGTGGCCGGCTATCGCAAGAACCGCAAGGCGCTGAACTACCTGAAGAAACGCAGCCGCATCATGGTGACGTTTGCACCGGTCGGCCAAAGCGGCGTATATGCGCCGATCCGCGCCACGGTCAGCACCCAAATCGGCCCGTTGACGATCAGCGCGGAACGGTTCGAAGCGAACGAATAGGCGTGATGGTGCGCCGCCAACGGGGCACGGGGGCGACGGACATGGCGCGCGCAACACTGATCGGCTTCTCCGCGGTTGCCATGTGGGCGCTGCTGGCGCTGCTTACGGATGCTTCGGGCGCCGTGCCGCCGTTCCTGCTTTCGGCAATCACCTTTACGATCGGCACCTGCGTCGGGCTGTTTGCCCGGCTGTTGATGCCGGCAGCCGACGGCGCCGCGAAGATGCCGCGCCAGGTCAAAATACCACGCAAAGTCTGGGCGATCGGCATTGCTGGCCTGTTCGGCTACCACTTTTTCTACTTCACCGCGCTGCGCAATGCGCCGGCCGTCGAGGCCAGTCTGATCGCCTATCTGTGGCCGCTGCTGATCGTGCTGGGATCGGCGCTGATGCCTGGCGAGCGGCTGGCCTGGAACCATATCGTCGGCGCGCTGCTCGGCCTTGCCGGCACGGTCCTGATCGTCACCAAGGGCGGCGGGCTTGCCTTCGATGCGCGTTATGCCTTCGGCTACGCCATGGCCGCCGTCTGTGCGGTGCTGTGGTCGTCCTATTCGCTGTTGTCGCGGCGCTTCCCGTCGGTACCGACCAGCACCGTCACCTGGTTCTGCGCCGCCACCGCGGCCCTTTCGCTCGTCTGCCATCTGTTGCTTGAACAGACGGTGCTGCCCGACGGCGCCGGCCAGTGGCTGGCCGTGCTCGGCCTCGGTCTGATGCCGGTGGGGGCGGCGTTCTATGCCTGGGACATCGGCGTCAAGCGCGGCAACATCCAGGTGCTGGGGGCGGCGAGCTATGCCGCGCCGCTGCTGTCCACCCTGGTGCTGATCGCCGCCGGCTTCGCCGAGCCGTCATGGCGCATCCTCGCCGCCTGCGTGCTGATCACCGGCGGCGCGGCACTGGCGGCGAAATCGCTGTTCCTGCGCAAGAGGGCCACGAGCGAGGCAAACGCATGATGCCGTTTCCCGGCGGCATCGATGCCAATGCCAATGCGACGCTGGTATTTTCGCTGGCGGCGGCGGTGATTTACGCGTTCAGCCTCGGCATGCGGCCGCGTCTTTCGCAGTCGGCGGCAAGGACATTGGCGGTGGCGATGCTGGCGGTGCTGGTCGTGCAGCAGGGCGGCCCATGGCTGCTCGTCGCTGCGCTCGGCGTCAGCGCCGTCGGCGACGCCTTCCTGTCGCGCGACGGCGAGAAGGCATTTCTTGGCGGCACGGCCAGTTTTCTTGCCGCGCATGTGCTTTACGTCGTGCTGTTCCTGCGTGCCGGCGGCGGCCTCGGACTGCTTTCGGCCGAGCCATGGCGGGCAGCGATCGTGCTGGCGATGGTCGTGTCGGTGCTGGCCATGCTTTTCGCGCTCCGGCGCCGCGTCGGCCCCGCCTTGCGTTTGCCGATCGGTGTGCATGCCGCGGCACTGCTTGCCATGAGCATTGCGGCGCTCACCCTGAACAGCGTCTGGGTCGTCGTCGGCGTCGTCCTGCTCATCCTGTCCGACGGGCTGCTCGCCGCGGAAAAGTTCCTGCTGCCCGCCATCTCGCCGCATCGCATTTGGGTGCGCCATGCGGTCTGGGCGCTGTATTACGCCGGCCAGCTCGCGATCACACTGGGTTTCCTGCTGGGCTAGGTGCCTAGGGCGTGCCCGGCAGCCAGCCTGGTTCGGCCAGTTCGAAGGCGGCGAAATCGAAGCCCGGCGCCACGGTGCAGCCGACCAGGGTCCATTCGCCGAGGCTGCGTGCCGACTGCCACCAGCCTGCCGGCACGACGATCTGCGGCCGCTCGCCCGCGGCAAGCGCCGTACCGAGGACCTCCTCGATGACGGGACCGCCTTCTCGATGTATCGACAGCGCCAGCGGCGCGCCGTCATAGAAGTGCCAGACCTCGGCCGCGTCCCTGACCCGGTGCCAGGCCGACAATTGGTCCTTCTCCAGAAGGAAATAGATCGCCGTCGAATGGCCGCGGGCGCCTTCCGCCCCGTCGCGAAAGGTCTCGGCATACCAGCCGCCTTCCGGATGCGGCTTCAGGCCGAGCAGGGCGATGATTTCGGCGGAACTGGTCATGACCCTAGCTCCTGGCGCCGCTCAGAAATTGTCCTTGCGCTTGCGAATCTCGGCGAACACTTCGGCGTCGGAGGCCTTCTCCAGGCCGAGGTGCCTGCGGATCGCCGGATCGTGCCAGCGCAGGAACGGATTGGTCGACAGTTCCTCGCCGATCGTCGTCGGCAGCGTCGGCTTGCCGTCGGCGCGCAGCGCCTCGATTTTCGCGGCGCGCTCTTTCAGCGCCGAATTGGTCGGATCGATGGTGAGCGCGAAACGGGCATTGGCCAGCGTATATTCATGACCACAGTAGACGACCGTGTCGGCTGGCAGCGCCGCGAGCTTTTTCAGGGATTCGTACATCACCGGCGGCTTGCATTCGAGCAGCCGCCCACAGCCGAGCGCAAACAGCGTGTCGGCGGCGAATGCCACTTTCGACGCCGGCAGGTGATAGGTGACATGGCCGGCGGTATGGCCGGGTGTGGCGATGACCTCGATCCGCTCGTCGCCGAGGCGGAGGACCGAGCCTTGCTCGACGGTTTCGTCGATGCCGGGAATCTTTGCCTTTTCGGCTTCCGGCCCGACGATGCGCAGCTTGAAACGCTCCTTCAGCGCCAGATTGGCCTCGACGTGGTCGAGATGGTGGTGGGTGGTCAGGATCATCGTCGGCGTCCAGCCGGTGCGCTTGATCGCCGCCAGGATCGGCGCCTCCTCGGGTGCGTCAATGAGCGCCGTCTGGCCGCTTTTCGGATCATGCACCAGCACGCCGAAATTGTCGCTGCGGCACATGAATTGTTCGATCTCGACCGGCATCATATCTCTCCCTTTATTGCCGCAGACATAGGGCGCCTGCCAGCCGATGTCATCTGCCTTTGTTGAACTTGGACTGCTTCGAAGCTACCGTTCCGCGCATGCATTCAGACATTGTCGACCTCCGTTCCTTCTATTCGACCACGCTCGGCCGCCTGGCCGAACGCTCGATCACCATGGCGCTGTCCTCGATATGGGCCATCGTGCCCAACGAGCGGCTGGTCGGCCTCGGCTACACCTTGCCGTGGCTGGAGCGCTTCGGCAGCGATGCCGAGCGGGTCTTTGCCTTCATGCCGGCAACGCAGGGCGCGGTGGTCTGGCCGGCGACGGGGCCGACGGCGACCGCGCTGGTCTTCGACGAGGAGCTACCGCTGGTCGATTCCTGCATCGACCGCATGCTGCTCGTCCATTCGCTCGAACATGTCGAGAACCCGCGCGAGACGCTGAACGAGATTTGGCGGGTGCTGTCGCCGGCCGGCCGTGTCGTCATCGTCGTGCCCAACCGGCGCGGCGTCTGGGCGCGCTTCGAGCACACCCCTTTCGGCAATGGCCGGCCGTTCTCGCGCGGCCAGCTGACCGAATTGCTGCGCGAAGCGAATTTCACGCCGGCGGCGTGGTCCGATGCGCTGTTCTTCCCGCCGTCGCCGCGACGTTTCATGATGCAGTTCCACAATGTGCTGGAACGTGCCGGCCGGCGCTTCTGGCCGATCTTCTCCGGCGTCATCGTCGTCGAGGCGCAGAAGCGGCTCTATCAGGGCGTGCCCGTGGCGCAGCGCGCGTCCCGCCGCGTCTTCGTGCCGGTTCTCTCGCCGCATGGCGCGCCGACGCTCGGCCGGGCGTTGCGGGCTAAACACCCGGCGCCGCCAAGATGACGCGTTCGTGATCCGAGGCAGGCTTTTTCTCACCTATCTGTCGCGGACGGGTTGGCTGCCCGATTGAAGGCATACGCGGTCGATTCTATGACCGGGTTTCAGCGCCGCTTTCGAATGCAAGGATCCACTCATGGCTGATCATCCGGATGTCGAGGCCAGCGCCCAGAAGCTTGCCACCTCGATCGAAGCCAGCAGCCTGCGTGAGCAGCTGGCCGCGATCAAATTGGCGCTCACCACCTCGCCGGTGCGAAAGCAATTGTTTTGGGCCGCAATCGGCATCGTCGCCGTCATTGTCGCAACCTCGGTCGGGCAGGTTCTGCTCAATCGCTGGAACCAGCCGTTCTTCGACGCGCTGGCGCGGCGCGACATGCCGGCCTTCCTGCATCAGCTTCTGGTCTTTGCGGCAATAGCCGGCGGGCTGCTTCTGTTTAACGTGGGCCAGACCTGGCTCGACCAGATGCTCCGCCTCAAGCTGCGCGAGGCGCTGACGCTCGACCTGATCGGCGAGTGGATGCGGCCGGCGCGCGCCTTCCGGCTGGCCCATGCTGGCGCCATCGGCGTCAATCCCGACCAGCGCCTGCAGCAGGATGTCGCGCATCTGTCGGATCTTTCCACTGGCCTCGGCATCGGCCTGCTGCAGTCCTGCATCCTGCTTGCCTCGTTCGTTGGCGTCCTGTGGTCGCTGTCTTCCGGCTTCGTCTTCCACATAGGCGGCCATTCGCTGGCCATACCCGGCTACATGGTCTGGGCGGCGATCCTTTATGCTGGCACCGCCTCCTGGTTGAGCTGGCTGGTCGGGCGACCGCTGATCCGCTTCAACAACGATCGCTATACGCGTGAAGCGGAGCTGCGCTCCTCGGTGGTTCGCGTCAACGAGAATGTCGATGCCATCGCGCTGGCGCATGGCGAGGCCGATGCCAGGCGCCGGCTCGAATTCGATCTCGGCATGGTGCTGGGCGCCATGCGGCGCATCTACAGCGCCCAGATCAATCTTTCCTGGGTTACCGACACCTATGGCTGGATCACTGTCGTCGCGCCGATCCTGGTCGCCTCACCGGTCTATTTCGCCGGCGATATCAGCTTTGGCGGCTTGATGATGGCAGTCGGCGCTTTCAACCAGGTTCATTCCTCGCTGCGTTGGTTCATCAACAATATCGGCGGCATCGCCGATTGGCGCGCCACGCTGATGCGGGTCGCCGACTTCCGCATCGCGCTCGGCGACACCGACGCGCTGCACGATACGGAAAGGCGCATCGCCTTCGGCGAAAACCCGGACGGCAGTCTCACCTTCGAGAAACTTGAGATTGCCTCGCCGGAAGGATGCACCAAGCTTGCCGAGCCGCATGTTGAAATCCGCGCCGGCGACCGCGTCATGATCACCGGAGATCCGGGCGCCGGCAAGACGCTGTTCTTCCGCGCCATTGCCGGTTTGTGGCCATGGGGCAGCGGCCGCATCGGCATGCCGGCCGGAGAAGCGCCGATCTTTGTTCCGCGTACCCCCTATTTCCCGCTCGGCAAGCTGCGCGAGGTGCTCAACCATTCAGACGGCGCGGCGGAGGCGAGCGATGCCGAGATTTCGGAGGTGCTGGCCGATGTCGGGCTGCAGCGCCTGTCGTCCTCGCTCGATCGCTCGGCGCGCTGGGAGCGTGAACTCAGCGACGACGAGCAGCGTCTGCTGGCCTTTGCCAGGCTCGCCTTGCGACGGCCGAAATGGGTGATCATCGACGAGGCGCTGGACGCGTTCGACGGCCCGACGCTGAGGCAAGTGCTGTCGATGCTGGAGAAGCGCCTTCCCGACGCCGCGATCCTCAATATCGGCCGCGGCCAGCACAATGCCCGCTTTTTCCGGCGGGCGTTGACCATCGTCAAGGATGCCGGCCAACCGCCACTCAAGCCGGCCCGTATCAGGGCAGGTGCCATCGAACCGCCCCCGGCTATCGCCTCGGCCGGCCGAAAGAAATAGAAGGCAAGCTTTATTTCGCCGCGATCGCGGCGAAAAACTGTCGCGATCGTTTCAGATGGGAACGTTCCGATCGGCCATGCTTGACGCTCTCACCCTGCTCGCCTGCCTTGCCTGCACCCCGGCGGCACCTGCGGCCACGCCCGCCAATGCAATTGCCGTCGATGTCGAACTGGTGCTGGCCGTCGACATCTCGCAGTCGATGGATGAAAGGGAGTTTGCCCTGCAGCGCGCCGGCTATGTCGCGGCGCTGCGCCACCCCGACTTCATCAACGCCGTGCGTGCCGGCACCTCCGGCCGCATCGCCATCGCCTATTTCGAATGGGCCGGCACGATCCGCGACGATGCGGTCATTGCCTGGCAGGTCGTCGACAGCAAGGAGAGCGCCAACGCTTTCGCCGACAAGATCGCGGCCCGCCCGTTCAGGAGCTTTCGCGGCACCTCGATTTCCGGTGCAGTGGCCTTCGGCGCCGAGCTTTTCAACGGCACGGCCTTCGCCGGCAAACGCCGCGTCATCGACGTTTCGGGCGACGGCCCAAACAACACCGGCTTGCCGGTCACAACGGCACGCGATGCGGCGCTGGCGAAGGGCATCGTCATCAACGGCCTGCCGATCCTGATCAGCCCGTCACCTACCTTCAGCCATCTCGACCGGTATTATGCCGAATGCGTTACCGGCGGGCCGGGCTCGTTCGTGCTGCCGATCTACGCGGCTTCCGAATTCGCCACCGCCACTCGCCGCAAACTGATCCTCGAGGTCAGCGGCATCGAGTATCCCAAGGTGGATCCGAGGACGATCCGCATCGACGCACCGATCGACTGCCTGCAAGGCGAGCGCGACCGGCGGTTTTTCTCGGACCCATATTTCCCGGAACTTGACCGATGAGGCTGGCCCAGGGGTAGGCTAGGCTGGTGGCAGGCCGAAGGCCGGGAACAGAGATGGCCCGAGCGGCCCTATGAAGATCGTCAAGGAAGCGATCCCGCCCTCGACCGCGTCGAACACATGCAGGGAATGGGCCCGCCATTCAGGGCCATCGTGGCTGCGGGAATAAACCCCGACCGCCGGCTGGGCATTGGCCCGGGTGGCCAGCGTGCGGAAGCCGCCGAACCTCGGCCAGACGGTCTCGAAGAAACCGCGGATCGCTTCGCGGCCTTGATACCATTCGCGCCAGGGCGGCATTGTATAGATGGCGTCCTCACGCAGAAGCTCGATCAAGCTGTCGAGATTGGCGGCCTGCCATGCCTGCATGTAGCGTTCGAGCAGCAGGCCTTCTTCGGGGCTGGGCCGTGATCGGCTGGCCGGCCGTCCCCGAGGATAGCGTGCCGCCAGCGTTGCGCGGGCCCGTTGCAGCGCGCTGTTGATCGAAGCCGTCGATCCGCCCAGCAAACGCGCCGCCTCGACAGCCGACCATCCGAGGACGTCGGCAAGCAGCAGCGCGGCGCGCTGTCTGGGCGGCAGATCCTGGATCGCGGCGACGAAGGCGAGCTGGACGGCCTCGCGGCTCTCGTAACGGGCTTCCGGACCTGGCTCGCTGCCGGCAATGTCTGGAAGCTCCGCGTCGGGGTAGGGCTCCAGCCAGGCGACCTCGGCTACAGGCCCGCCCATGGCCGCCCCGTGCGAGGGCGGCCGTCCGGGTTCCCGGAGAATGCGATGCGCCCTCGACCTCGCCTTGATGGCGTTGAGGCAAGCGTTGGTCGCAATCATGTAGAGCCAACCGCGAACCGAACCTCGCCCGTCGAACTCCGATCTTGCGCGCCAGGCGCGAAGCAACGTGTCCTGGACGAGGTCGTCCGCCTCGTGCAGCGAACCCATCATGCGATAACAATGCAGCTTGAGCTCGCGGCGATGCGCCGCCGTGACCTTCTCGAAGGCCAGCCGATCGAGGATCGGCTGGCGTGCTGGCTCCAGAGGTGGCTGAGCGTCTGTCATGCTACTTTCGGGCGGCATCCGGGTTCCGGGTTAGGTTCGCATTACGCGCGCCTCAGGCGGCCGGTGCAAGGCCGCTCCCGCTCACCATGAAGGAACTGCCTTGCGGTTGGCCGGTGGCGAGCGCGACCACCGCCCGTCCGACATCGGCCGGCGTTTGCATGTCGGTCATGGCGGCGATGAAGTCCGCCGGCTGGATGCCCATATAGGCCGAGACGCTGTCGACGCCGGCCTTGCCCACGCCGGTTTCCGGCATGATTCGCATCGGCGCGAGCGCCATGAAACGCAGGCCGAGGCCAAGCCGATCGGCCTCCTTCTGGCTATGACCGGCCAGGAACATCTGCATGCGTTTTGCGCCGGCATAGCCGCCGGCGTTCGGTGGTCCGCCGGTCAAGGCCGCGCCGCTGGAGATCAGAACGATCCGGGTTCCCGGCTTGAGCGGACGCCGCAGAGCGGCACGGCAAAACAGGAACGACGCCTTGACGTCCGTGTCCCAATTTGCGGAGAACGCCTTCCAGTTCTGTTCATGCACGGGCGCGGAAGGCGCCAGCGCACCTGCACAGATCACCAGCACGTCCGGCTCCAGCGCGGCGAAGACCTTATCGGGGGCGGAGTCCACCGTCGCATCGACCGCGAGCGTCTTCACGCCCGAGACCTCCCAGGCAAATTGCGCCAGGGCCTGTTTTCCGCGGGCGACGGCCAGCACCGTCGCTCTCTCCTTGAGGGCGGCCTCCGCGATCGAGCGGCCGACCCCACGGCTGCCTCCGACAACCACGACATTCTGATTTCGCAACGATCCCATGGATCACCTCTCTGTTCCCGGCCGCCGGACCATCCAGGCGCGCTCATCGATAAGGACAGCGCAGGCGAGGAGAAATCATCGGTGCTGGTCGGAAAAGTCTCTCAGGTGACAGGCAGGCCTCCCGCAAAGCCGCGAAGGCTGCGCGTCGTCTTGCTTGAATAGAGGAGGAGCGGCTAAGGGCAGCTTCTATTTCTATGGTGTCGCCGTTTGGCCGGCGGCACCGAATTTGGATCGCGTCCGCATCATCGGCTTCACCGCCCCTGCAGCACCTTGATCGCGTTGGACATGTCGCCGTGCGACAATGCAGCGAGGTAATCCGAGTAGTTGATCCTGCCGTTCGCGAAGCCGTTCATCAATCGCGTGCAGAACGTGTGTTCCAATCCGGCATCCGGGACGTTCATGAGCGCAGCGAGGTTTGCCCTTTCAACCTTGCCGAACCGCATCTTGAACTTGGTCATGCACCGCTGGATCGCTTGTCGTTTCAGCGCCGGGCTGCCGCTCAACGCGACTTGTCCATTCTGGAAATCGGTCTTCGATGTCGTGCATCCGGAGATCAAAGCGACCGATATCAAAGCTGTCGCTAATATTATTGTCTTCATTGCTTCCCCCAAACCAACCGATAGACCCTGTTAAAGCAACAAAAACTGCCGGGCAACTTCATTGGATGGGAAATTGAAAATATGGTTTCTTGCGCAGATGGGGGATCGTTGCTTCTGCCTGTCAAACCTATCGTTTCAGCAGAAATACCGCCTGCTGGCCGAAAAGATTCCAGAACCACCACGGCATGGAGAAGCCGATCCGCTGGCCGTTGGCGTCGAGCGCGGTTGCCTTTTCCACCGTCGCGCCAAGCTCGTCGCACAGATTGACGAAGTCGCGAATGGTGCAGAAATGGATGTTGGGGGTGTCGTACCAGGAATAGGGCAGGTCCCTGGTCACCGGCATGCGGCCGTTGAAGAGCAGCGAAAAGCGCACCCGCCAGTGGCCGAAATTCGGGAATGAGACGATGGCGCGGTTGCCGATCCTGAGCAGTTCGTCGAGCACCAGCTTCGGATTGCGGGTCGCCTGCAAGGTCTGCGACAAGACGACAAAGTCGAAGCCCTTATCGGGATAGAATTGGAGATCCTTGTCGGCATCGCCCTGGATGACCGACAGGCCGCGCGACACGCATTCGTTGACGCCGCGCTGCGACAGCTCCAGCCCGCGGCCATCGACCTTCTTGGTCTCCTGCAGCAATTCGAGCAGCAGGCCGTCGCCGGAACCGACGTCCAGCACCCGCGACTGCGGCGGGATGAGATCGGCGACGACTTCGAGGTCGACGCGCTGGGCGCGGTTGACGCTCATGCGTTCGGCTCCTGCCTGGCGCATGATCCTGATCCGAAAAGTCTGCCACTTGTCGGGGTCATGCGCTGATGCCTGGCGCATGGTCCTGATCCGAACAGCCTGCAACTTTTCGGGGTCATGCGCCGAGCCCTCTCGCCCGCGCGGCCGAGGCGATGAAGCCTCTGATGGCGGCGAACAGTTCCGGCTCGTCGAGCAGGAAGGCGTCGTGGCCGCGGTCGGTCTCGATCTCGACGAACGAGACCGAAGCGCCGGCCGCGTTCAGCGCGTGGACGACCGAGCGGCTCTCCTCGGTCGGAAACAGCCAGTCGCTGGTGAAGGAGACCAGGCAGAAGCGCGTCTTGGTGCCGGCGAAGGCATCGGCCAACCGGCCGCCATGGTCGGCGGCGAGATCGAAATAGTCCATCGCCCGGGTCATGTAGAGATAGGAGTTGGCATCGAAGCGGTCGACGAAGGTCATGCCCTGATGGCGCAGATAGCTCTCGATCTGGAAGTCGGCATCGAAGCCGAAGGTCAGCGCTTCGCGGTCCTGCAGGTTGCGGCCGAACTTGCGGTGCAGCGCTGCTTCGGACAGATAGGTGATGTGGGCGGCCATGCGCGCCACCGCCAGCCCCTTTTCCGGCCGCTTGCCATGCTCGAAATATTTGCCGCCATGCCAGTCGGGGTCGGCCATCACCGCCTGCCTGCCGACCTCGTGGAAAGCGATGTTCTGCGAAGAATGGCGGGCGCCGGTGGCGATCGGCAGCGCCGAAAAGACGCGCTCGGGATAGCTGGAGGCCCATTGCAGCACCTGCATGCCGCCCATCGAGCCGCCTAGCACGCTGAACAGCTGTTCGATGCCGAAATGCTCGACCAGCATCAGCTGCGCCCGCACCATGTCGCGGATGGTGATGATCGGCAGGTCGAGCCCGTAGGGCTTGGCGGTGGCGGGATTTGTCGAGGCGGGGCCGGTGGAGCCGAGACAGCCGCCGATGACGTTTGACGAGATGACGAAGAAACGGTCGGTGTCGATGATCTTGCCGGGGCCGATCAGCACTTCCCACCAGCCCGGCTTGCCGGTCACTGGATTGGTGTTGGCGACATGCTGGTCGCCGGTCAGCGCATGGCAGACGAGGATGGCGTTGGAGCGCGCATCGTTGAGCGTGCCATAGGTCTGGTAGGCGATCTGGAACGGCGACAGCAGCGTGCCGGCGTCGAGCTTGAGCGGCTTGTCGGCGCCGAAACGCAACACCGGGCTCGACGGCTGGTCGGCCTCGTTGTTGGTTTTTCTAGCGCGCAAAGCGACCATCACATCTCCTTGCCCGGACTTCAGCTGCCGCCAGTCTGGAGCAACAACCAGTCAGGGCAACAAAAAACCGGCCATGCCTTCGCAAAGCCGGTTACAAGATGCAAACGGCCCTTTAGCAAGTTGTTTAACGTGGCTGCAAGCCGACCGGCCAAATCACCACGGAACTTTCGCTGCTCTTCTAGGACTGACGCATGGCTTCGTCAACGGCAAGTTCTTGATCCGAATTGCCGCCCCTCGACATTCCGGGCCACGGCTTGTATTTCCGCTGCGGCTTCCGGATGGAGGCACTCTCGACGGATTTCATGAAATGAGCCAGACACCGGATCAGACACGTCCAAGGCCCCGCGCCGGCATCATGGACATCGAAGCCTATGTGCCCGGCAAGAGCGCGGCGCCTGAAGGTGTCGCCAAGGTCCATAAATTGTCGGCGAATGAGAACCCGCTCGGTCCTTCGCCAAAGGCGATAGAGGCCGCGCGCGCGGTCGCCGACAAGCTCGCGGTCTATCCCGACGGCAGCGCCAGGCGCCTGAGGGAAGCGATCGCCGAGGTGCACGGGCTCAACCCGGCGAACATCGTCTGCTCCAACGGCTCCGACGAGATCCTGGGCCTGCTTGCGCAGACCTACCTCGCACCCGGCGAGGAAGCCATCATCACCGAACACGGCTTCATGGTCTACAAGATCTACATACAATCGGCCGGTGCCGTCCCGGTAACGGTCAAGGAGACCGATGAACGCGCCGATATCGATGCGATCCTCGCCGCGGTGACGCCGCGCACCAGGATCATCTTCCTTGCCAATCCAAACAATCCAACCGGCACCTACGTGCCGTTCCAGGAGGTGCGCCGCCTGCATGCCGGCCTGCCGCGAAACGTGCTTCTGGTGCTGGATGCAGCTTACGCCGAATATGTCCGGCGCAACGACTATGAAGCCGGCGTCGAGTTGGTGGGCAGCGCGGAAAACGCGGTCATGACCCGCACTTTCTCCAAATTGGGCCTGGGCGGGGCGCGGATCGGCTGGATGTATGCGCCAATGCACGTCATCGACGCGATCAACCGCGTGCGGGGACCCTTCAACGTCAATGCGACGGCGATCGAAGCCGGCATCGCGGCGATCCGCGACCGCGCCCACATCGAACGCAGCGTCGCGCATAACGCGACCTGGCTGGCTTGGCTGAGCGAGCAATTAAGCGGGCTTGGGCTGCGGGTGACGCCGAGCGTCGGCAATTTCATCCTCATCCACTTTCCCGAGGACAAAAAGCATTCGGCGGCGGCGGCCGACGACTACCTCAGCCGGCGCGGCTACATATTGCGGCGCGTTTCCGGCTACGGTTTTCCCAACGCGCTGCGCATGAGCATCGGCACCGAAGAGGCCAATCGCGGCGTTGTCGCAGCACTCGCGACATTCCTGAAAAGCTAGAATACCATGACCTCACCTATGTTCGAAAAGATCGCGCTGGTCGGCATCGGCCTGATCGGCTCGTCGCTGGCCCGCGTCATCCGCCGCGAGGGGCTCGCCGGCCAAGTCGCGATTTCGACGCGCAGCGAAGCGACGTTGGCACGCGCGAGGCAACTCGGCCTCGGCGACATCTACACGACGGACGCAAAAGAAGCGGTTCGCGACGCCGATCTGGTCGTCGTTTCGGTGCCGGTCGGCTCTTCGGGTACCGTCGCCGCGGAGATCGCACCGGCGCTGAAGAAGGGCGCCATCCTCACCGATGTCGGCTCGACCAAGGCGTCGGTCATCGCGCAGATGCAGCCGCATGTCCCTGATGGCGTGCACTTCATCCCCGGCCATCCTTTGGCCGGCACCGAAAAATCGGGACCGGATGCCGGTTTTGCCGAACTGTTCGAGAACCGCTGGTGCATCTTCACGCCGCTACCCGGCACCGATCCCGCGGCACTGGAAAAGCTCTCGGAATTCTGGCGCCGCAGCGGCTCCAACATCGACACGATGGACCCGCAGCATCACGACATGACGCTGGCCATCGTTTCGCACCTGCCGCACATCATCGCCTACAACATCGTCGGTACCGCCGACGATCTGGAGTCGGTGACCAAGTCCGAGGTCATCAAATACTCGGCTTCCGGCTTTCGCGACTTCACCCGTCTCGCGGCGTCCGACCCGACCATGTGGCGCGACGTCTGCCTGCACAACAAGGACGCCATTCTCGAAATGCTGGCGCGGTTTTCCGAGGATCTGTCCTCGCTGCAGCGGGCGATCCGCTGGGGCGACGGCGAAAAGCTGTTCGACCTGTTCACCCGCACCCGCGCGGTCCGCCGCTCGATCATCGAGGCCGGCCAGGACATCGACGTACCGGATTTCGGCCGCCAGGCAGTCGAACACCCGCCGAAGGGATAAGCCGCGGCAAGCCGATCGCAGGCCGGACCGCCCTAGAACGGTTCATCGTTTCGCGGAAACGCCGAGCCGCTCTATCTTTTTGTTTTGACGCAATTCCGGACGGAAAACCGTTCACACTTTTCCTGGAATTACTGTAAAGCGCGTCGCGTTCGACCGGCCTCATGTGACGCGCTTTAGGTTCTTGTTTTGATGCATGTCGTTGTCGCAAAACCGCTGCACACTTTTGCGCGACATGCATTAGTCGAGCGGCTTGATCTTGCCGAGCGGGATGAAGCCGAGCGAGGCCTTGCCCCTGACGATCTTAAGCGGCATCGACGGCTGGTTGCCGAGCAGCGCCAGTCCGGCAAAGCCGGTTTGGATCTCTTTCTTCTGCTCGGGGATGGCGGTGGCGAGGATTGCCGCCACGGCCTTCGGATCAGTGAGCTTGATCGTCAGGTCGGCATTTATGAGACCGTCGTCATCGACCGACAGCGGTCCGGAAACGGTGATGCGCGCAGTTCCGGACGACAGATCGAGCTCGTGGATTTCGGCCGCCTGGCCGCGCAGGCTCTTCGGATTTGCCTTGATCAGCGTCAGGACGTTCTTCAGCGTCACGTCGCCGCTGCCGTCGAGCGGCGGCAAGACGCGTCCGTCGATGGCCGCCGCGTCGATTTCGAGATCGGTGAAATTGCCGGCATAGTCGATGTCCGGGCCGTTTGGGCGCAATTGTCCGGTGGCGGTTCCGGCGCTGAACAGCGAGACGGGATCGGTGTCGTCTGCCGGATCGGTCTGGCCGGACAGGCCTTCTGCCTGCAGCGAGAGGCGCCTCGGCAGCGGCCAGGACAGCTTCATTTCGGCCCGCAGATTATCCCAGTCGATCCAGAGCGGGGTCATGCCGGGAACAGAGGTCCTGAGTGGCCCCCTGAGCTCGGCGGCAGGCGACAAAAGCCGGGTGATCTGCGTGGCGGCGTTGATCTTGCCTGTCGATGCCGCGACGTTGTGGCGGTCGTCCTCGTAAGCCAGACTGTCGCAGGAAAAGGTGAAGCTGAAGGGATAGCCCCTAACCGCGAGATTGGCGCACTCGGCCTTGATACCGTTGTCGTCGAGATCGGCGACCGCCTTGTCGGTCGCGCTCTCGACCAGGTCCGCCAGGTAGAACCAGCCGGCGCTGTAGATGCCGAACAGCACGAGAATGAAAGCGGCAAGCCACAACAGGCGGCGACGTTGGCTGGGCGGCGGGCGCTCGTCACTTGACGTCATGCTGCGGCTTTCGTTAACGCGGGTGGCACGGGCGGGCTGTCGCTTGCGGCAACAACAGGTAGACGGACTGAAACACCACCGGTGGGGTGGTTCGTCACAATCAGGCTTGGCGATATGGGCGATTTTTGGGTTTTTGGCTACGGCTCACTGATCTGGCGGCCGGGATTCGCGCATGTCGAGACGCGGCGTGCCCGCCTGCATGGCTACCGCCGTTCGCTCTGCGTCTATTCCTTCGTGCATCGCGGCACGCGCGAACGGCCGGGCCTGGTGCTCGGCCTCGACCGCGGCGGCTCCTGCATCGGGCTGGCGTTCCGGGTTCCAGGCGAGCTGCGCAACGAGGTCATCACCTATCTGCGCGAGCGCGAACTGGTCACCGACGTCTATCTCGAACGTGTGCTCAGCGTTCGCCTCGACAAGAGTGAAACGGATGGGGGCGAGATGGTCGAAGCCGTCGCCTATGTCGTGGACCGCAGTCATGAGCAATATGCCGGTGCGCTCGACCCGGCCGAGGCGGCGACCGTCGTTCGCGGCGCCGTCGGCCTGTCGGGGAGGAATGAGGATTACGTGCTCAGCACGCTGGAGCACCTCGAAGCACTGGGTATAAGCGATCACTGGCTGGAAGACGTGACGAGACGGATCGCGACGTAGCTTCGGTGTCGTGGCCTGGGCTATATCCTGAAAATCTGTTTTCCAAGATCGGCGCGATCCAGGCTGTTTGCCACGGCAAGCTTGAACTCGGTCAGCGCGTGGAGACCGCCGACAGGAACGTGGAAGCCCGGCTGGCCGAAGATGTCGATGATCTCGCGTAGGACAGGCCGGTCGGCTTCGGCCGGCGGCGAAAAGAAATAGCGATAGATATTCGCCCTGATCTCGACGCCGCTCAGCAACACATCGAAATTGTGCAGTTCGAAGCGCTCGGCACTCATGCCGCCATTGATCACCATCTGCCCGCCGAGCGCCAGGGTGCGGATCAATTCGCCGCTGACAGGTCCGCCGACATTGTCGATAATCCCGTTCAATCCGGCGCCGCCGGTGATATCCATCACCGCTTCCCGGATACTTGCCTTCAAGTCCGAAAGGTCAAGAATGGCAGCGGCGCCAAGCGTTTTCAGGTCGAAGCTTTGGTGCGAGCGCCGCACAAGCGCGATGACGTTGATGCCGCGTCGTTGGGCGAACTGCATCACCATTGTCGAAATCGACGAATAGCCGGCCGTGACAGCCAGCCACTGGCCGGGCCGCACACCGGAATCCACCAGCAGATCCCACGCGGTAATGGGGTTCACCATCTGCCCGGCGCGTTCGACAGGATAGCCGGCAGGCAACGGGATCAGCCAGTCGGCGGGAATGGCCGCGTACTCGGCCCAGCTGCCATAGTAGCTGAACGCGACAAGCGTGCCCGGTTCCAACCGGACGTTTGCGCCAACGGCTTCGACGATGCCGGCACCATGGTTTCCGGCGATCTGCTGGGGAAAATGCGGCTTCTTCGGTTCGGGATAGAGGTTCTGGATAAACAGGAAGTCGCCCGGATTGATCGAGGCCGAGACCATCCTGAGCAGCACATCGTCGTCGCCGATCCGCGGCATCGGCAGGTCATCCACATAGAGCACGTCGCGCGGCGAGCCGATGGCGTCAAATACAATTGCTTTCATGCCGGTCTCCATAACAAACGATCGGGGGCAAACAGTCTGGGCCCGGCCAGACCGTGCCGAGACTTGCGTCGGCGCCGCGGAACCTATGGTCGGCCGGCAAAAGTCAGAATTGGCAGATTTGACAATCTATGTGCTAAACTTGCCAGATCGTTTCTTCAGAGGCTGCTGGTTTGGATATCCCGGACGCGGCGCGGCGGTCGCGGTTTTGTGAAGCGCCGGCGGGCTGGAAAGGAGGCTATGCGTTTGACGTCGCCGCGGCGCGACATAGGTTAGCCCGGTCGGCGGCTCCCACCCGCCCCAGCATAAATCATCATGGAGATCAGCCTTGCAGAAGCGTCGTCTCGGTCGCACCGACCTATCCATCGCGCCATTGGTTCTGGGCGGCAATGTGTTCGGCTGGACCGCCGATGAGAAAACCTCGTTCGACTTGCTCGACCGCTTTGTCGACGCCGGTTTCAACGCCATCGATACGGCCGATTCCTATTCGCGCTGGATTGCCGGCCACCAGGGCGGCGAATCCGAAACCATCATCGGCAAATGGATGAAGAGCCGTGGTGACCGCGACAAGGTTGTCGTCATCACCAAGGTCGGTTCGGATATGGGACAGGGCAAGAGGGACCTGTCCGCCGCCTATATCGAAAAGGCCATCGATGCTTCGCTGAAGAGGCTGCAGGTCGACAGCGTCGATCTCTATCTGTCGCACTGGCCCGACCCGGCGACCCCTTATGAGGAAACGCTCGGCGCTTACCAGAAACTGCTCGACAAGGGCAAAATCCGCTATACCGGCGCTTCCAACCTCGACGCCGCCCAGTTGCGCGCCGCACTCGACGTGGCAAGCCTGCGCGGCCTGCCGCGTTACGAGGTGCTGCAGCCGGAATACAATCTCTACGACCGCTCGTCCTTCGATGGTCCGCTGCGCGATCTGTGCGTGGCCGAGGGCATCGGCGTCATCACCTATTTCAGCCTCGCCAAGGGGTTTCTGAGCGGCAAGTACCGCAGCGAGGCCGACCTCGGCAAAAGCCCGCGCGGTGGCGGCGTGAAGGGCTATCTCAACACCCGCGGCATGCTCATTCTCTCAGCGCTCGATGCCGTTTCAGCCAGACATTCGGCCAAGCCAGCGGAAGTGGCGCTTGCCTGGGTGATGGCGCGGCCCGGCGTCACCGCTCCGATCGCCAGCGCGACGACGCTCGACCAGCTCGACAGCCTGGTGCGTGCCGCGTCGTTGCAGCTCAGCCCGGACGATATCGCCGAGCTCGACAAGGCCAGCGCATAGCCGCGCACGATCGTTCAAGACCGGCGCCGCTGCCTTGCCCTACCGTCCCTGCATCATCGCAGGATGCAGGGACGCCGCATGGCCGGACAAGTTCTTCTCGATCAGCAGCTATGGCAGCAATTGCTGGCGCTTGTGCTGGCATCGGCCATCGTCATGGGCAGCCCGGGGCCGGCGACGATAAGCGTCACCGCGGTCGGCGCCGCGTTCGGCCTGCGCGATTCGCTCCGCTATGCCTCGGGGATCGTCGTCGGCACGGTCCTCGTGCTTTTGGTGGTGGCGACCGGCATCATGGCCGTTCTCGCCGCGTTGCCGAAGCTCGCAGCGCTGCTGGCGGTCGTCTCGGCAGCCTACATCCTCTACCTGGCGTTCAAGATAGCGACGGCGCCGCCACTGGCGGCACGCGTCGGTGGGGCGGCGCTTCCCACTTTCCTTGGCGGGTTCCTTCTGGGCGTTGCCAACCCGAAAGCCTATGTGGCGATTGCCGCCGTGTTCGCCGGCGCGTCTTCCGGCGCCGCCGCCGGTCTTGCTATTTCAGCCAAGCTGGCGGTTCTCGTCTTGATGATCGTTGCCATTCATCTCTTGTGGCTTCTCGCCGGCGCGGCTTTTGCACGTTTGCTGCACAAACCGCTTGCGTCGCGGATCATCAATCTGGTGTTTGCGGTGACGCTGATTGCAACAGCCGCCCTGGCTGCCCTGCCGTGAGCCCTTCCGGCATCCGCGGCCGTTGCCTCAGCCTTTCAATTCGGGTTTCCCGTCCAGCTCACCAAGCCGTTTCACCGCCGTCGGCGGCATCGGCGGCGGGTTCGGCGTCTGCGACGCCTCGACGAGGAGCTGGTCGCAGGCGGCTTCCGTCTCGCCCATCAGCCGCTGCATGAATTCTTCCTTGCCGAGGCCCGGCGGGATCGGCGGCAGGAAGCGCGCCTTGATCGTACCGGGATAGCGCAGGAATTTGCGTCGCGGCCAATAGAGGCCGGCGACGTGAGCGACCGGCACGACTGGAATGCCAAGTTGCGCATAGAGTTCGACGATGCCGTATTTGTAGACCGGTTCGTCGCCCGGCGCCCGGCGTGTGCCCTCGGGATAGATGATGAGTTGGCGCGGATTGCGCGCCAACTCCTGTTTGGTCGCGGCGATCACCATC
The DNA here is from genome assembly GCF_042295465.1 of Mesorhizobium sp. ISC25. Lineage (NCBI taxonomy): Bacteria > Pseudomonadati > Pseudomonadota > Alphaproteobacteria > Hyphomicrobiales > Phyllobacteriaceae > Mesorhizobium > Mesorhizobium sp. ISC25. Next base: position 5,482,785 of record NZ_CP135441.1, read on the forward strand.
TTCAATGCCTTCGAGCGGCTGCCGCGATCGACCGGAATCATCCGCATCTTCAAGATGTACCAACCGAAGAACGGGATCCAGGTCAGCTCCCGCTTCAATATGTAAACGGGATCGTCGAGATACGGCAGGAAAGCGATCGTGTCCCAGAAGGACTGGTGCTTCGGCGCCAGGATGAAGGAGCCTTCAGGCAGGTTTTCCCGGCCGGTGATCTCACTTCTGGTGCCGGCGATCTTGTCGTAGAGCCACATGCTGGTGCGCGACCAGAATTTCGGCACGAACCAGGCGCGATGGCGCGGCGACAGGAAATAATACGGGGTCCAGAGAATCATCTGGACGATCAAATTGAGGTAGAAGGCGAGATTGAACGCCAGCGAGCGGAAATAGAGCATACAGCAAGTGCCCGGTGAGGAGGTGTGCGTTGGTTACACCAAGCGCCGGCAAAAAGGAAACGCTGCGAGGCGGGCGATCGGCCCGGTCTTGCCGATGGGCCGTCTTCGTCACGTTTGCCACGCCGCCTGCAGCAGGCGCCGTCTCAGGCGCGGGGCGGCGAAGTCGAGGAATGCGCGCAGTTTCACCGGCAGCAGCCCTTGGCCGGCATGGACGAGGCTTACCGGCCATGGGTCGGGCTCAAACTCCTGCAGCACCGGGCGCAGCGTACCCGACCGAACTGCGGCGGCGATCTGGTAGGACAGCAGCCTCGTCACGCCGACGCCGGCAATCGCCGCATCGATTGCTGCCTCAGCGGTGTTGACCCGTAACCTGGAGCGGACCGGCACGCTGAATTCAGACTTGCCGGTGGCGAAGCTCCAACTGGCGGCGGTGAGCCCTTCGAAGGTGATTGCACTGTGTGCTGCAAGCTCTTGCGGCGTTTTCGGTGTGCCGTGCTCGGTAAGATAGGCCGGGCTCGCGCAAACGACGCGGCGGATTGAACCCAGGCGGGTGGCGATCAGGCTCGAATCGGCAAGCTCACCGATGCGGATGGCGAGATCGATGTGCTCTTCGACCAACTGGGTTATCCGGTCGGCGAGTGTCAGCCGCACACTTACCTCGGGATAGACGGAGAGGAAGCCGGTGACGACCGGCAGCACATGCAGGCGGCCGAAGACGATCGGCGCAGTGACGATCAGTTCGCCGGTCGGGGCGCTGTATTCGCCGGCGGCTATTCGCTCGGCCTCGCCGACCTCATCGAGAATGCGACGACAGGCGGCGAGATAGGCGTGGCCTGCATCGGTCAGCGACAGCTGCCGCGCCGAGCGGTTCAACAGCCGTGTCTTCAGGTGCCTTTCCAGGTCCGAAACCTTGCGGCTGACAGTTGTCAGCGGAATGCCGAAGCGGCGCCCGGCAGCCGAAAGGCTGCCTGTCTCCGCCGCGGCAACGAAAAGCGACATGGATTGGAGGCGATCCATAGCTCTCCCGAAAATTTGCCCTTCCGAAAAATGGAAGGATAGGTTGCAGATATGGCATCTGCATCTCGAAGATGGAAGGCCCTATTTCGTGAGTGAACGATGCAGCGCAACTCGGCGCGTAAGGAGGGTTTTCATGAACGCTCACACCAGCGATGTCGCCTTCACCCCGACGGTGAAGGCGATCCAGGCCCGCAAGGGCTCGCGCGAGGCCTATGCCCGTGTCGAGGAGCGTGGCGGCTGGCAGGCGGAAATCACGCCCGATCTCGCCGCCTTCATCGAGGCGCAGACCAGCGGCTTTCTGTCGACCGCCAATGCGGACGGGCAGCCTTACATCCAGCATCGCGGCGGGCCAGCTGGTTTCCTCAAGGTACTCGACCAGCGGACGATCGGCTTTGCCGATTTTGCGGGCAACAGGCAGTTCATCACCCAGGGCAATCTCAGCGACAACCCACAGGCTTTCCTGTTCCTGATCGATTATGCACACCGGCAGCGCATCAAGATCTGGGGCAAAGCGCGCGTCGTCGAGGGCGATGCCGAGCTGACAGCAAAGCTTATGCCGCAAGACTACAAAGCGCGACCCGAGCAGGTCATCCTGTTTACGGTTGCGGCTTGGGATTCAAATTGCTCGCAGCACATCCCGCAGCGTTTCGAAGCGGCCGACGTGGCGGCGGCTCTGGCCGAACGCGACAGGCGTATAGAACGGCTCGAGCAGGAGATCGCGCGCTTGGGCTCGGGTGCAACAGCCAGGGAATAAAAACTGCCGGTGCCGTTCAGTTTCCGCCCGCGGCGTCAGCCAGCGTCACGCTGTCGGTTTGCTTCACCGGCATGATGCCGCGCGCCAGCGCTAGCAGGTATTTGTTGTATTCGGTGAACAGCACGCGTAGCGCTTCCGGCTTGGTCAGCCAGCCGCCATTCCCGAGGTTGGTGTTGACCACCGGATAGGGCTCGAGCCTTGCGCCGTGCAGCAGCCGGCCCATTTCCAGCAGGCTGCGCGGCATGTGATAATTGTTGGTGACGAGAATGACGGTGCCGTAGGCATGGTCTTCGACCCATTTGGCGCTTTCCTCGGCATTGCCGATCGTGTCGAGCGCGGCGCGGTCGATGTCGACGCAGCAGGAAAACAGCCTCTTGTCGCCGCCGGTCGCGGCCTGAAGCTGGCGGCGGCTGGCGGAAGGATGGACGCCGCTGATCAGCAGCCGCTCGCCCTTGCCTGACGCAAGCAGGCCCATCGCAGCGTCGAGTCGCGACTGGCCGCCGGTCAGCACGATGATAGCGTCGGCCCTTGCCGGATTGGCGGGCGTAGTCAGACGGCTGACGGTATTGGCGAACCAGCCGAAGCCGGCGACAAACAACGCCACAAGGGCGAGCAGAAGGAGAGCCGAGAGGCGCAAGGAGCGGGCTGCCAGCAGCCGCCCATGTTTGGCGAATTGATCCGCCTTGGCAAATTCATCGGGCCCGGCGAATTCATGCGGACGCGCAACCAGCACTGGCATGCACCCACCGGTATCGGTCGAGTCCCGAACGTCCATCATGAAATGGTTAATCCCGAAATACGGCCTTTGGTAGGAAAAAAATGCAATTTTCGTGACGTTGCGTTTTCATCCGTGATCGATCTTTCCTTTAGCCGGCGTCCGGCTGGCGAATGTCGATGTCGCTGAGATAGGTAACCACGGTGAAATGGGAGGTTGCCGCCGTCAGCGCGCCGATTACCAGCACCATGACAGCGACCCCGAGATAACCCGCCGAGCCGATGGCGAAATTGCCGAACAGGGCGGTCGCCTGATCGGCCTGCGGCGTTGCCATGTTGCGTGACGACCACCAGGAGAAGACGATGAAGACCAGGATCGCCGCGGCGCCGCCTGCCGCGGCGCCCTTCATGCCGGTGACCAGAAAATGCCGGCGGAATTCGCGCGCGATGAAGCGCGCCTCGGCGCCGACAAAATGCAGCACCTCGATGATGTGGCCATTGCCGGCCATGGCGCCGCGCGTCGCGAACACCACGGTCAGCACCGTCGCCGACAGCATCAGCGCCAGCACTGCGATGCCGATTGTTACCGTGGTGCGGGCCATGGCAACCAGCCGGTCGACCCAGGTGCGATGATCGTCGAGCGAGGCACTCGGCAGCTTCGGCGTGATCGCCGCGCGCAGTGCGGCGAAATCGGGCGGGTTGTTCTCGTCGATGGTGATGATGATCAAGCGCGGCACCGGCAGCTCATCGATGTTCAGGCCCGAGCCCAGCCAAGGCTCGAGCAGCCGGGCCGTTGCTTCGCGGTCGACGATCCTGGCGCTTTTCACGCCAGGGAATTCGCCGGCGATCTGCGAGGCCTGTGCAAGTGCGGCCTCCATGTCGAGGCCGTCGACCGGCTTGATCTGGATGGTCGCCTCGCGCGAGATCTGGTTCTCCCAGACGGAGGCGGTGTCACGCACCAGCGTGACTGCGCCAAACGTCAGGCAGGACAGAAACGTCATGATGGCGATGACCAGCACCAGCGCCCGGCCGGCGATGTTCTGCGCCGGCACGATCGGCGCCATTTTGCGCTGGACGCGGGGCTTTGCCGCCGCGGCGTCCTGACCTTCGAAATGTTCGACGGAGAGCTCAGTCATAGATGTCCAGCCTTCCGCCGGCCAGAATCATTCGCCGTGCGTCGACCTGTTCCATCAGGCCGAGGTCGTGTGTGGCGATCACCACGGCGGTGCCCAGCCGGTTGAGCTCGATGAACAACCGCAGCAAGCGTCGCGCCAGCGGCGGGTCGACATTGCCGGTCGGCTCGTCGGCGAGCAGGATCTCGGGCTGCTCGATCAACGCCCGGGCGATCGCGGCGCGCTGCTTCTCGCCGCCAGACAGCACCGGCGGCAGCACATGCATGCGCTCGCCGAGGCCGACCCATTTCAGCAGCTCGGTGACGTCGGTGCGGTAGGTCGCCTCCTCGCGGCCGCGCACGCGCAGCGGCAAGGCCACGTTCTCGTAGGTGGTCATATGGTCGAGCAGGCGAAAATCCTGGAACACCACGCCGATGCGCCGTCTCAGATGCGGCAATTCGGTGCGCGAGATGCGCGAGCGGTCCTTGCCGAAAATGGTGATCAGGCCGCGCGTCGGCTTCAGCGACATGAACAAAAGCCGCAGCAACGTCGTCTTGCCGGCGCCTGAAGGTCCGCTCAGGAACTGAAAGGAGCGCTCCGGAATGTGCAAGGAGATGTCGCGGAGAATCTCCGGACCCATGCCATAGCGGAGGCCGACATTTTCGAAGCGGATCACTTTCGACGACCTGAAATTCTCGGCGGCAAGATGCCAGCCCCTTCTGTGGAAAGACCATCGGCCGGCATGGTTAACCGACAGTTAATTTGGGGGCTTTTCGAGCGAGTCACAGAGGTTCCGGTGGGGAAGCGTTAACCATTTCCGTTTACCCAAAAGAAACGAACAGCGAACAGGTGCCGTAGTGTTGGGCCATGATGGCTGAGGATCGAACCGCGCGCCCAGTTTCCGGCGAAATCATGACCGATCCGGCCGCCGAGCCGGAACGCATCATGCGCGACGTGACCGCCGACGTCATCGATGCCGATTATGAGGTGCTGCCCCGCCATTTTACGCGTCCAGACTTTGCGCCGCCGCCTGCGCGCATGATTTCCACGCCTTCGATCGAAGGCATGGATATGCTGCGCAAGCCCGAAACCGCCGTCGAACGGCCGTTGTGGGTGCACGGTGGGCCGATCTTCTGGATTGCCGGCGTCGGTGCCGCTTTTGCAGCCTTCTGGATTTCGGGCGGCCATGCGCTGGTTCGTTAGAACGGCGCCAGAAAATCAACAGCTCACCAGGTAAACGATTCGCGACGCGCTGCGGACACCCGACCGTTCGCGGGCGCCTGCCAAAGATTTGGCCTTGCCAGCCGGCTCGACATGCCTAGAACGAGGTTGAAGACCGTTTCGGTCGGCTTCGCCTACAAGCCGATCATTTTCTGGAAGGGCAGCCAATGCCAGTTGTGCGCGGCAAGGACATCGAAGTCCTGTTTTCGGCGTCCGCCATCGCGCGGCGGAACCTGGAACTTGCCAAGGAGATCGCCGGGCACGACTACCACGACCTTCTGGTAATCTCGGTGCTGAAGGGATCGTTCATCTTCGCCGCCGATCTTATCCGTGCCATGCACGATGTCGGCCTGTCGCCGGAGGTCGAGTTCATCTTCATCTCAAGCTATGGCGCCGGCACGACCAGCGGTGAGGTGAGGGTGCTGCGCGACATCGACAACGAGGTCGCGGGCCGCGATGTGCTTCTCATCGACGACATTCTGGAATCCGGCAAGACGCTGAGCTTCACCCGCGACCTCATGCTGTCGCGCGGCGCGAGGAGCTGTGCAATCGCCGTGCTGCTCGACAAGCGCATGCGCCGCCAGACCACGCTCAACGCCGACTATGTCGGCTTCGACTGCCCCGATTATTTCGTCGTCGGTTATGGCATGGACGTCGCCCACGCGTTTCGCGAATTGCCCTTCGTCGGCATCGTCAAGGGCGACGCTTGAGGCCTTTTCAGAATTCTACTCCGGCGGCCACCTGACACAGTTTTCTGCGCTTCCGGCCTTCGCCGGCCGAAGCACTCATGAGCGGTCGTGGCAGGCAAGGCTACGGCCGGCGTAGGCCGGTGCTCTCGGACTCGAACGTCCGCTCCGCTCCGGTTCTCGAAAACCACGCCATCTGACTCGCCGGAGCGAATTCTGAAAGGCCTCATCGACCCTCAGCGCCTTCAGGAAACATCAACTTTTCCCCGCCAAATATCCTGCCCATGGCAAAGCTCCTGATCGTCGAGGACGATGAATCCGTCCGCACCCTCGCCGCCCGTGCGCTCGAGCGCGCCGGGCATAACGTCACTGTTGCCGCCGACGGCGCACATGGCCTTTCTCTGATCCGGGCGGCGCAAGGGAGCTACGACCTTGTGCTGTCCGACATCCGCATGCCGGAGATGGACGGCATCGAGATGGCCAAGGCGGCAGCGGCGCTGTTCCCGGCGATGAAGATCATGCTGATGACCGGCTATGCCGACCAGCGCGAGCGCGCCGAGGAGTTGAACGGCATTATTCTCGACGTCGTGCAAAAGCCGTTCACGCTGGCTGAAATCCGCGCCTGCGTCGAAAAGGCGCTCGCCTGCTTCGCCTAAAGCCCAAGGCCGACCGCCTTCAAGCAGGGTCGCAGGTCGCCGCAATGGCTGGCGCGCCGCTCCGGCGCCGGCTGGCATTGAGCGCAAACAGGCCGGCGCCGATGATGAGGGCTGCGCCGGCCGCCGTCGCTGGTCGCGGCATTTCGGCAAAGAATAGAAAACCCCATAGCGGCGACCAGATGATACCGGTGTATTCGAAGGTGGCGACGCTGTTGGCGGGCGCCAGCCGATAGGCCTGCGACAACAGGATCATTCCGGCCGAGGCTACGAAGCCGCATGCCCCCATCTTGAGGAGATCCGGCGTCGCCGGCCAGATCCATGGCCGGACGAGGAACTCGAGGCTCGGATGCACGGCGTGGTCAATGCCTGCCAGCCAAAACAATGCCGCCACCAAGGCGGCGCCGACCAGATAGGCGCCGTTCTGATAGAATGCCATGACGGTCGAGGATTCGGTGTCGCCGATCTTGCGTGCCATCAGCTGCGAGAAACCGTAGAGCAGAGCCGAGCCTAGCGACAGCAGCGCCGCCCAGTCGAACAAGCCGGCGCCCGGGCGCACCATCACCAGCACGCCGAGCATGCCGACCAGGACGGTGGCGAGCGCCTGCCAGGACACGCGTTCGCCGAGATAGGGGCCGGCCAACGCCATGATGAACAGCGGCGCCATGAAATAGAGCGCCACCGCGTCAGCCAGCGGCAGGGCGGCGATTGCCAGATAGTAGGCCGTATAGGAGGTGAACTGGATGAAGGCGCGCATCGTAAGCATGCCGAACCGCTTCGACAGGATCGCCTGCAATCCGACATCGGCGTGGACAAGGAAAACCAGGATCGGCAGGGCGACTATCGAGCGGATCGCCATCACCTCGGTGACGGGATAGTGGCTCGACACCGCCTTGACCAGCGGATCCTGCAGCGAAAAGACCAACACGCCGAGACAGAGGCTGAGGATGCCGAGCACAAGCCGATTCTGCATAGGCGCTCCTGTTTCCCGCTTGCGCGGCCGAAAGCAGGCCTGCATCCGGGTAAAAAGAACCCGCCACCGTTTCGGGCAGCGGGTACGAGTGAGGACTTTTGCTTGGTCCGCGGCCGATTTCGCGGCCGCATATCCAATGGGTGAGGCAACTATCGTCCGCCGTTTGACATGTTGCAAACGAATTGGAATGATGCCAGCTATCAGATTTTCTTATGGCGGGCACATGCGACCCAATCTCGACAGCGACCTGTTGCGCACCTTCGTGGCGGTCGCCGACACCGGCAATTTCACCAAGGCGGCGGAGCGGGCCGGCCGCACCCAGTCGGCGGTCTCGATGCAGATGAAGAGGCTCGAAGGCATGGTCGGCGACAGCCTGTTCGAGCGCGGCTCGCGCGGTGTGGCGCTGACGCGGCGCGGCGGCGAGCTCATCGCCAACGCCAGGCGCATCGTTTCACTGCTCGACGAGACGGCGGCATCGATGGTCGCGGCGCCGCTTGGCGGGCCGGTGCGCATCGGTATCCCGGAGGAATATGGCCACGCGATCCTGTCGCGCGCACTCGGCGTCTTTGCCAAGCGCCATCCTCAAGTCGACATCACCGTCCGCTACGCGCATTCCGGTGCGCAGATCGCGGCGCTCGCCGCCGGCGAGCTCGATCTGGCGGTGGTGTTCGAATGGCAGGATCTCTCAGGCGGTGAGGTGCTGATGCATGACCCGACCGTATGGGTGACGTCGGAGCTGCATCACATGCATGAGGAGCGGCCGGTGCCGATCGCGCTCTACAACCGTGCCGGCTGGTGCAAGGATTTCGCGATAAAGTCGCTGGAACAGCGCGATCTCGCCTATCGTGTCGCCTACACCAGCGATACCAATGGCGGCCTGCGGCTCGCCGTCACCTCCGGGCTGGCGATTGCGCCGATCTCGCGCAGCAACATCCCGGCCGGCTGCCGCGAGCTTACAGCCGCCGACGGGTTCGGCGACATCGATTCCTCGAACGTAGTGCTGCGGCGCAATCCGAACGCTTCCGGTGAGGCCATCGACGGCATGGAAGAGGCGATCCGCGAGGCGTTCACCAACCGTTAAAACGTGCCGCTCAGTCCGGCGATGGCAGCTACCACGACCGCGAGCGGCGATCTTCCGAATATAGGGCAGCGTTACTTCAGCTCCAGCAACCGCTCCAGATAGCTGCGCTCGATGTCGGGGCTGAGTGCATTGCCGAGCCGCTTGCGGATCGCTTCGAGGATCTGGCGGGCACGCTGCACGTCTATCTCGTCAGGCACTCTCACCGAACTTCCATCATCGGGACCCTCGCTGGTGCGGGGCCGCCCGAGCGGGTCACGATCGGCATTCTGCTGGCGCCCGCCCTGCCCGTTGCCGCCCTGGTCGCCTTGCATCGCCTGCAATTGCTTCATCATGTCCTTGGCGCCCCTGCGCAAGGCTTCCAATGCGCGGCCCTGGTGACCGACGGCCTGGTCGCCTTCGCCCTCGCCGAGCGCCTGTTCGGCATTGCCCATGGATTTGCCGGCCTCGCCAAACCCTTCGTTGGGGTCGAGGCCCATGCCTTCGAGGCTCTTCCTCAATTGATCGAGCTCGCTCTGCAGCTTGCCCTGGCCTTCCTGCAATTGCTTCAGCGCATCAGCAAATTCCTGCGGCGTCATCGGCTTCGGCCGGCCGAGCGGATCGCGGTCGTCACCCGGGCCGGGCTTGCCCTCTTCGTCCATCGGGCCCGGCTCACCGTTCTCGCCGAGCTGCTCGTCGCGGTTCTGCCCGCGCTGTTGCTGGCCGCGCTGCATCTGGTCCATGCGGAAAGTGTCGTTCATCATCTCCTGCTGGCGCCGCATGATTTCGCCCAGCTTGTCCATCTGCTGGCGCATCTCGCTGTCCTGCTGACCGCCTTGTTGCTGGCGGCCTGCCTGCAGATTGTTCATCATGTCCTGCAGCTCCGACAGCAATTGCTGCGCCTGGTCGCGATTGCCGGATTTCGCCAGGTTCTCGATCTGGTCCATCATGCGGTCGATATCGCTCTGGCGCAGTTCCTGGCCGTTCTGCTGCATCTGTGGCGCATTCGGATTCTGCTGCGCCCGCGCCGCGAATTCCTGCAGGAACTGGTTCATCGCCTCGCGCAGTTCCTTCATCGCCTTCTCGATCTCTTGGTCGCTGGCGCCGTTCTTAATCGCATCCTGCAGCGCCTGCTGCGCCTGGCGCAGCCGCTTCTCGGCCGCCGACAGATTGCCTTCCTCGATGCCGAGCGCGATCTCCCAAAGGTACGCGACCTCGTCGCGCAACTGGTCGTCGCTGTCGGCCATCTTCAGCCGGGTGCGGGCGCTCATGATGGCGAGGTAGTGCGCCATGTTGTCGAACGTGTCTTCGGGCCTAAGCGTGATCGCATCCATCAGGTCGAGTACGCGGTCCTTGGCATAGGCGTCGAGCGCCAGTATGCGGCGCTGCTCGACCACAGCCCGCGCCAATGGATTGGAGAATGGCCGCTCCGGCATCACCAGCGTCTTGGTTTCGCTGGTCGCCGTGTGTCCGGCACCGTCGGTGGCGACAAGCGACAGCTTGACGTTGCCACCGGCCCAGGCATGGTCGGTTAGGTCCTTCGTCGTCTTGGCTGCATTGGCCTTGCCGCCGCGGCGCGGCAACGTCAGCGGCATTTCCGGCGGGCCATAGAGCGGATGCGCGTTGGGCGCCTGCGGATCGGCCAATGCGAAAACCGCCTTGGCGGAGGCCGCGCCATAGTCGTCGTCGATCTGGTAGTTGAGTTCGAAGGCGCCGTTGACGGCGCGCTTCGGCTCGCCGACAAAGCGGATCTGCGGCGGCTTGTCGGGAATTATGGCGAAGGCCCAGCGGCCGAGCTCGCCGTCGCCGGACTGCAGCGTCAGCATGCCGTCGGCCGTCAACTTGCCGCTGAACTGGCGCACGGTTGAAGGCGTTGCCGTATTTGCCTCCGGCTTGCTGGATTGCGGCCCTGTCGGATCGATGGCGCGGCTGTTGCCGCCGGTGTCGGCGTAGCTCAGCGTTTCCTCGCCCGAACCGCCGGTGACGCGCAGTGACACATCGCTGCCCTCCGGAACGGTGAAGGTCGGCGCCGCTTGATTGGCGTTGTTGGCAAGGACCGGGGCGTTGAGGAATACCGGCGGCCTGCCGGTATAGGCCGGCGGCGTCACCCAGGCATCAATGCGCGGCGGCACGACGTCACGCGCGGCACGGGCAACAAAACCGTCGCTCAGCCTGCCGCCCGACGGCCCGAAGGAGAAGGCAAAAGCAGTGACCAACAAAAGCGCGGCAACGGCGCGCAGCGCCCACGGGTCGCGTTCCGGCACGCGTGTGCGCGGCACGTCGCCGCCAAGCTCGCCCAACCGGTCCGCCATGCGCCTCTGATGCTCGCGCCACAGGGCTTGCGAAAAAATGCTTTCCTTGCCGCTCGGGCGATCGGTCTGGACCTGCACCGGGCTGTGCAGCAATCGGTTGGCCGCCTCGATGCGGCGGTCGACCTCGGCACTGGATGGCGTCCGGAAGAAGCGCAATGGGTACAGTGCGGCAAGCGCTGCGACGCCGAATGCCGCGATAAGACCGATCCGTGCCAGATCGGGCAAGAATGGGAACAGGCCGAGCCACGAGATGCTGAGGAACAGGCTGGCGACGATGATCAGTGGCAGCAGCAATGGCCAGCCGCGTTCGACGATTATCGAGACCTGCGTCCCCAGCCGGCTCAAGGCAAGGCGCCTGGCCAGACTGCGATCGCTGGTAAAGATGGGTCGTTGCGTCATCGGCCCTTCCTGGGCCGGGCGGGATAGCCCGGGCCTCACGAGTCTATCGCATGGGCCCGAAAAGTCGATTTTCGGGAAGCACGATGCGAAGACCTAAAATCTTAGCGCGTACTTCGTGCGTCCAAGAGGATGCACATCGCTCTAAGGATACCAACAAACACGGCGAAGGCGAGGCGGTTCCCCAAAACGTGAACAATAATGCCCGGGATATTGTCAGAATTTCGCCGGATTGGCGTTTGCGCCGCAGACCAGTACGGCAACGCGCTCGCCTGCAGCCGGTGCATAGCGGCCGGACAGGAGCGCCGCGAAGGCGGCCGCACCACCCGGCTCGGAGATGATTCGCACGCGGTCCCACAGCGCCGCCTGGGCGGCGATAATGTCGTCGTCGCCGACCAGGATCGAGCGCTCGACGAACGCCTCGGCGATAGGAAACATCATTTCGCCGACACGCTTTGGCGCGAGCGAATCGGCGGCGATGCCCTCAGCCGGCGCGTCGACGGGTCGGCCCGCCGCGAAGGCGCGATGAAGCGTCGGCGCACCCTCCGGCTCGACCGCGATGATCCTGATGCGGCCGGAAAACCAGGCGGCGATGCCGCCGATCAGACCGCCGCCACCGACGGCGACCAGCAGGGTGTCGAGCTCCGGCAGGTCGGCCTCGATCTCAAGCCCGAGCGTGCCTTGCCCGACCAGCGTCTCCTCCTGGTTGAAGGCGTGGATCTGCAGCGCGCCGGATTTTTCGGCGAAGCTCTCGCTGGCGGCCAGTGCCTCCGCATAACGGGCGCCGCCGACGACCAGCTCGGCGCCGTAACCGCGGATGCGGTCCAGCTTGGCCGGCGGGCTCACTTCGGGAACAAAGATGGTCGCCTTGTGGCCGAGCCGCATGGCGGCATAGGCGACAGCGGCACCGTGGTTGCCGCCCGATGCGGCGACGACGCCGGCCGCAGGAACCGGCCGTTCGAGGAGATTGGTGAACGCACCACGCGCCTTGAACGAGCCGGAATGCTGCAAGCACTCAAGCTTCAGGTCGACAGGCAGAGGCGGGCGGCCGAAATCGGCCATGTCGACGCGCAGCACCGGCGTGTGGCGCACGAAGGGCCGGATGCGCGGCTCCATTGCAGCAATGCGCTCGCGTGTGATCGTGTGGCCGTGCAGCATGCTTTCACTCCCAGAGTTGACATTCAGAGTTGACATTACTTAGTAACTTGGCAAAGTACCTAAATGCAAGAGGTCGATGTCTTCAAAGCGATCGCCAACGAGCGCAGGCTGCAGATCCTCGATTGGCTCAAGGACCCGCGCGCGCATTTTCCGCCGCAGGCGGACGGCGATTTGGTCGAGGACGGCGTATGCGCGCTGCTGATCGCGGAAAAGCTGGGGATCACCCAGGCGACGCTCAGCGAGCATATGCGCGTGCTCACCCAGGCAGGGCTTTTGCGCAGCAAGCGCATCAAGCAGTGGATATTCTATCGCCGGAACGAGGACAGAATCGCCGAAACCAGGGCGCTCATTCAGCACCGGCTGTAGCGCTGCAGGGTATCTATTTTTGTTTGATCATGATCTTTTCCGAAAACCGGGTTCCACTTTTCGCCTACGCGGACCTTCGGTTCGGGATCATGATCTACTTCAACCAGTCCGGCACCGAATCCAGCCCGATCAATTCGTCATAGGTCTGGCGCGGGCGCACAACGTGGAAGCGGTCGCCGTCGACCAGCACTTCCGGTACCAGCAGCCTGGTATTGTAGGTGCCGGCCTGGACGGCGCCATAGGCGCCGGCGGTGGCGACAGCGATCAGGTCGCCGGATTTCAGCCGGGGCAGGTCACGGTCTATCCCGAGATAGTCGCCGGTCTCGCAAACCGGGCCGACGACGTCGACCTTCATGCGTGGTGCTGCGGCCGGCTGCTGCGCCACCGGCCTGATGTCGTGGAAAGCGTCGTAAAGCGTCGGCCGGATCAGGTCGTTCATCGCGGCGTCGACGACGAGGAAGTTCTTGGCGTCGCCCTCCTTCACGAAGATCACCTCCGAGACCAGGATGCCAGCATTGCCGACGATCAGCCGGCCTGGCTCGAACATTACCTTCAGCCCAAGTTTGGCGACATGCTTTCTGACGATCCGGGCATAGGCATCGGGCAAGGGCGGCGGGTTGTTGTCGACGCGGTAGGGAATGCCAAGGCCGCCGCCGACATCGATATGCTCGATGGCATGCCCGTCGGCGCGCAAGGCGCCGACCAGCTCCACCAGCAGCGCAAAGGCGTCGTCGAAGGGCTGCAATTCGGTGATCTGGCTGCCGATATGGGTGTCTATGCCGGTGACCTTGATGCCCGGCAGCTCAGCCGCGCGCGCATAGACCTTCCGCGCCTGCTGCCAGGGAATGCCGAACTTGTTCTCGGCCTTCCCAGTCGAAATCTTCTTGTGCGTCCTGGCGTCGACATCCGGATTGATGCGCAGCGAGATCGGCGCGATCTTGCCCAGCGCGGTGGCGCGGGCCGACAGCAGCTCCAGCTCCGGTTCGGATTCGACGTTGAAACAGAGAATGCCGGCCGAGAGCGCAAAATCCATTTCGCGCGCGGTCTTGCCGACGCCCGAAAACAAGATCTTGCTTGCCGGGATGCCGGCCGCCAAAGCGCGGCGCAATTCGCCCTCCGAGACCACGTCGGCGCCGGCGCCGAGCCTTGCCAGCACCTTCAGCACGGCCTGGTTGGAATTCGCTTTCATGGCATAGCAGACGAGGGCGTCGAGCCCGGCAAAGGCCTCGGTAAAGACGCGAAAATGCCTGGTCAGCGTCGCCGTCGAATAACAATAGAACGGCGTGCCGACGCTGGCGGCGATGTCTGATATCGCCACGTCCTCGGCATGCAGCGCGCCGTCGCGGTAGTCGAAATGGTTCACGAGATTTGGTCCGAAAAATCAGAGCAGCGGGTCGAGGATGAATTTCTTGTCCTCGACAGGTTTTTCCGGCTCCGGCGGCAAAGGTTGCTTGGCCTTCTCGGCGTCCTTACGGGCCTGCACGGCTGCCGCGTAGGGCGTATCGAGCGCAGCCTTCCTGCCGCAAGCCGCAACGGTGGCCATTGCTGCCAGCAGCGTCAGCGTCACCAAAATCCTGCTTCCGGTCATCGTGCCATCCGTCCGAAACTGTTGCCCGCAGCCGCTTCTAGCCGAGTTTTGCGGCCATTGCACCCCGCGTTCTACGCCTGGGCGAGCCGCTTTTTCCAGTAGCGGATCTGCTTGCGCACCTCGGACGGCGCGGTGCCGCCGAAGCTTGTGCGGCTCTTTACAGAATTCTGCACGGCGAGAACCGAAAACACATCGGCGCTGATACCGGGGTAAATGGACTGCAAATCCTCCAGCGAAAGCCTGTCGAGCCCGACCTTCTTGTCCTCGGCCAGCGCCACCGCCCGGCCAGTGATATGGTGCGCCTCGCGGAACGGCAGGCCGAGCGTGCGCACCAGCCAGTCGGCGAGGTCGGTCGCAGTCGAATAGCCGGCGCCGGCCGCCTTTTTCATCGCGGCGGTGTTCACCGTCATGTCGCGCACCATGCCGGTCATTGCCGCCAGCATCAGGTCGAGCGTCTCTGCCGCGTCGAAGACGGATTCCTTATCTTCCTGCATGTCCTTGCCATAGGTCAGCGGCATGCCCTTCATCACCGTCAGCAACCCGACCAGATGGCCGGTGACGCGGCCGGTCTTGCCGCGCACCAGTTCGGCAGCGTCGGGGTTCTTCTTCTGCGGCATGATCGACGAACCCGTCGAGAAACTATCCGACAGCCTGACGAAGCCGAATTGCGGCGTCGACCAGATGATGATCTCTTCGGCCAGCCGCGACAGATGCGTCGCGCAGATCGCCGCCAAGCCCAGGAACTCGAGCGCGAAATCGCGGTCCGAAACACTGTCGAGCGAATTGCGCATCGGCTCGCGAAAGCCAAGCGCCTTCGCCGTCTGGTGCCTGTCGATGGGAAAGCTGGTGCCGGCGAGGGCGGCAGCGCCGAGCGGGCTTTCATCCATCCGCTCAATCGCGTCGCGGACACGCGACAGGTCGCGCGAAAACATCTCGACATAGGCCATGCAGTGGTGGCCGAAGGTCACCGGCTGCGCCGCCTGCATGTGGGTGAAGCCCGGCATGACCGTTGCCGCATGCTCCTCGGCCCGTTCCAGAAACGCCGTGATCAGGCCCTTCAGCGCCTCGGCGACGCGAAAGCATTCGTCCTTGACCCACAGCCTGAGATCGATCGCCACCTGGTCGTTGCGCGAACGGGCGGTGTGCAGGCGGCCGGCAGCGGGGCCGATCAAATCGGCGAGGCGGGCCTCGACATTCATGTGGATGTCTTCCAGCCTGGTCGAGAACTCGAATGTGCCGGCCTCGATCTCCGCCAGGATCGTGTTCAGCCCGTGAGCGATTTTTTCTTGATCGGCCGTCGAAATAATGCCCGTTTGCGCCAGCATCTGGCTATGGGCGATCGAGCCGCGAATATCTTGCGCATAGAGTTTGCGGTCGAACGAGATCGACGCGTTGATCGCTTCCATTATTGCGGCCGGACCCGAGGCAAAACGTCCGCCCCACATCTGGTTGCTGGCCTTCTTGTCGTTCATCGCTATAACCCGTGCTCCGGAGCAGTTTTTCAAAAATGGCAGACGGCAATAGATTTTTCCCGGCTTTGCGTCTCATCCTCGCCGCTTTGGTTGCGGGCGTGCTGGCCGGCGCGGTCGCGGTATATGTCAGGGAAAGCAGTTCTGGCAACAAGGCGCCGGCGCAAGTGGCCGCCGGCGGCGGCAAGGACGACGTAGCCTGCGTCGCCAAGACCGACCGTGCCAAGAAGATCGCCGCCGCTGCTACCGGCCAGGTTGCCGCGCTTTTGCCGGCGGATCCGCCGCAATCGCTGAAAAGCCTTACCTTCAACGGCCCCGACGGCAAGCCGACGACGATCGCCGATCATGCCGGCAAGACGGTGCTGCTCAATCTGTGGGCGACATGGTGCGCACCTTGCCGCGCCGAAATGCCGGCGCTCGATGCGCTGCAGATGGAGATGGGCAGCGATGCGTTTCAGGTTGTTGCCGTCAACGTCGATGCCGGTGACGATGCCAAGCCGAAGAAGTTCCTGGAGGACACCGGCGTCAAGTCGCTCGGCTACTATCGCGATGCCACCATGGCGCTGTTCAATGACGTCAAGACGCGTGGCCTTGCGCTCGGTCTGCCCGTCACCATGCTGATCGATGGGCAAGGCTGCCTGATCGCCCATATGAACGGCCCGGCCGAATGGTCGGGGCCGGATGCCAAGCGTCTGGTCGAGGCGGCGCTTCAGCCAGGATAGGCTCAAACCGTGCGCAGGCGCGGCTTGAGCACGGCAATGCTTGCGCCGCGTCGGCTGGCGGTGCGGATTGCCGGAGCGGCCACGCCCGTCAGTTCGCCGAATGTCTCGATCGGAGCCGGTTTGCCGAGGTAATAGCCTTGCCCGATCTCGCAAGCCTCGGCGTCCAGGAACTGCAATTCACCCGGCGTCTCGATGCCCTCCGCAAGGACCGGTAGGCCGAGACCGCGTCCAAGCCCCAGCACGGCGCGAACGATCGCCGCGAACTGGGCGTTCCTGTCGACCGATTTGATGAACGACCCGTCGATCTTGATCTTGTCGAAGGGAAAGGCGCTGAGGTTGGACAGCGAAGAATAGCCAGTGCCAAAATCGTCCATCGCCACATGCACGCCAAGCGCCTTGACCTGCCTCAAGGTTGCCAGCGCGCGCGGCATGTCCTTCACCAGGGCCGTTTCGGTGATCTCCAGTTCGAGCCTGCCGGGTGCCAGGCCGGATCTCGACAGTGCGTCGTGCACCTTGCGGCTGAAGTTCGGATTGTGAAGCTGCACGGCGGAGACGTTGACGGCGACCATCAGCGGGTTTGTCCAGCGAACAGCATCGTTACAAGCCGTCGTCAGCACCCAGTCGCCGATCTGCGCGATTGCGCCACTGTCCTCGGCCACGGGGATGAAAACGGCCGGAGAAATGTCACCCCTCTCAGGGTGCTGCCAACGGACCAGGGCTTCGAAGCCGATCATCCTGCCGCCGCGGATCTCCTTCTGGGGCTGGTAGACGAGGTGGAACTCCTTGCGGGCGATCGCCTGGCGCAATTCATGCTCCATCACGCGCTTGTCGCGGGCCGCGGTGCCCATGGCTATCTCGAAAAACCGGTAAGTGTCCCTGCCTTCGGTTTTGGCGCGATGGAGTGCCGTGTCGGCGTGGCTGATCAGCCCGGCCTGGTCTTCGGCATCCAGCGGAAAGAAGGCGATGCCGATGCTGGCCGAGACAAGGCCGGAGCCGACCGAAACCCTGTTCTCCTCCCGGATCGCCGCCAGCAAGTCCTCGGCTATCCGGCCTGCGGCCAGGGGGCCGGGGAGGTTCGGAGCTATGATGGCAAATTCATCGCCGCCGAGACGCGCGAGCAACTGCCCTTGCCGCGGGATGCCGGCAATGCAGTGCGCCAGCTTCTGCAGCATGGCGTCGCCGGCGCCGTGGCCGTAGAGGTCGTTGACCTGCTTGAACCGGTCGAGGTCGAGCAGCAGGAGCGCCAGATATCCATCCTTGCCGCCACGATCCATCGAGGCGAATTCTGCTTCCAGCCGGGAAGAAAAGCTCCGCCGGTTGGCAAGCCCGGTAAGTGGATCGAAATGCGCGAGGCGGAGGATCTCTTCTTCCGCCTTCTTGCGCTCACGGATGTCGCGAACGGCAAGCACCGTATGAGGCCTGCCGCAGTAAGTGATGTTCCTGGCGATCAGCTCGACAGGAATTCTCGTGCCGTCGCTGCCCCTTAATTTTGCTTCCTGCGCTTGTTCGCCGAAGCCGGACATATCGGCTGCGCTCTGTCCGTCGAAAAGCTCGCCGAGTTGCATCGTGTTGAGGGTAGCTGTCGCTGTTCCGGTCAGCTTCGCCATACTGTCATTGGCGCTGACGATGCGGGTGCCATCGCAAACGATCAGACCTTCCACCGCCGCATTGGCGAGATCGTGCATGCGATCGGCCTCGAGCTTCTGGCGGCGAAAGCGCAGGTCGATCCACAGCGCAGCACCCGACAGCACAAGGATTGCCAGGCTGGCGACCGCTGCGGCAAAGGCCTGGGAAATGGGCTCGATGGAATGTTCGGATATTTCAATCGAGGAATCCGGAATGATCGACACCGCGGCCATCGCGATGAAATGCAAGCTGCAAATCGCCAGCGTCAAAAGCGCGGCGCCGCCGAGAGTGGCGAGCGCTGACGGGCGGCGCAAGACGACAAGGAGCGCCAGTGCCGCGAGGGTCACGCCGGCCAGAAGCGATATCGCGACAAGGAGCAGGTTCCATACGACCCGGCCTTCGACCTCGAAAGCCGCCATGCCGATGTAGTGCATCGTCGCGATGGCGCCGCCCAGAATGGCGCCGCCGACGAGGAAATGGTCGATGCCGCGGCGCAAGGTGGCGACCCACATCCCAAGCGCGGTCAGGATGACGGCGGCGGCAAGCGAAAAGGCGGATAATCCCGGATCGTATGCGTTCGGTATTCCCGGCGTAAACGCAGTCATGGCGATGAAATGCGTCGCCCATATGCCGAACCCGGTCGAAGCCGCGGCGATCATCAGCCAGACAAGCCGGTTTCGGTCAGCCGATCGGCCGACATGCTTAAGGAGATTAACTGCTGAGAAACAAGAAATTCCACAGACGAGTGCGGCGAGCGCAACGAGTCTCAAATCGTGCTGATTTACGATACAATTATAGACCGTCAGCATCCTGGTTCACTCGGTCTGCCAAAACTAACAGGGGAGGTGTGACTGATTAGCAGTTGGAGATTTTAACGAATGGTTAACCCGTGGGCGGTGAGGCCGACCTTTTCAGGGGAAAAACGGCGCCGCTGCGCCGAAAAAGCGGTGATGTGGTTTCTGGTGCCCCGCTTTCGGTAGCGAGTGCACTTTTGGAAGAAATGATGTTCATTGATCCGCAACAAAACCGTTGTCCGATTGTCATCAGCGCCACATATTGGCTTTGCGGAAGTGCCCCTTTCGCCAATGATAACGGGAGATGAAACATGAAGTTCTTCGGCTTCGCGGCCGGTATTGCCGCCACCTTGACCCTGCTTTCCACCACCTCCGCCTTCGCCGTCACGCAGATCAGCTGGTGGCACGCCATGACCGGCGCCAACGCCGAGGTCGTCGCCAAGATCTCCAAGGATTTCAACGCCAGCCAGAGCGACTATGAGCTCGTTCCGGTGTTCAAGGGCACCTATCCGGAGACGCTGAATGCCGGCATCGCCGCTTTCCGCGCCGGCCAGGCGCCCGATATCCTCCAGGTGTTCGATGTCGGCACCGGCGTGATGATGGCGGCCGAGGGTGCGATCAAGCCGGTGGCCGATGTGATGACCGGCGCCGGGATGACCTTCGACAAGAGCCAATATCTGCCCGGCATCGTCGGCTATTATTCGAAGCCGGACGGCACCATGCTGTCGTTCCCCTACAACTCTTCCTCACCGATCCTCTACTACAACAAGGACATCTTCCAGAAGGCAGGCCTCGACGCGAACAATCCGCCCAAGACTTGGAACGAGGTGTGGGAAGCTGCCAAGAAGATCAAGACGAGCGGCGCCGCCTCTTGCGGCTATACCTCGACCTGGCTGACCTGGATCCATCTGGAGAATTTCGCGGCGTGGAACGACGTGCCTTGGGCCACTCAGCAGAATGGCCTGGCTGGCGGTGATGTCGAACTCAAGATCAATGCGCCGATTTTCGTCAACCACTTCAAGGCGCTCGCTGACCTGGCCAAGGACGGCACGTTCAAATATGGCGGGCGCACCTCCGAAGCCAAGCAGATATTCCTCGCCGGCGAATGCGGCATCTTCACCGAATCGTCGGGCGGCCTCGGCGATATCGTCAAGTCCGGCATGAACTATGGCATCGGCCAGCTTCCCTACGACAGCGACGCCAAGGGTGCCCCGCAGAACACGACGCCGGGCGGTGCCAGCCTGTGGGTGTTCGGCAACAAGTCGGACGAGGAATACAAGGGCGTTGCCGCCTTCTTTGCCTATCTGTCCAAGACTGATGTGCAGGAATATCTGCACCAGAAGTCGGGATACCTGCCGGTGACGCTCGCCGCATACGAGGCGACCAAGAAATCAGGCTTCTATGACAAGAACCCCGGCCGCGAGACACCCATCCTGCAGATGACCGGAAAGTCGCCGACCGACAACTCGAAGGGCGTGCGCCTGCCGAATCTGCCGCAGGTGCGCGATATCCAGAACGAGGAGCTGGAGAAGATGCTGGCCGGCCAGCAAACCGCCCAGCAGGCGCTCGACAATGCGGTCGTGCGCGGCAACGCCGCGATCAAGGAAGCCCTGGACAACTAACGAGACCATCCCGGTTAGTCGGTTGGAATATCGCCCGCGCGAGCGCGCGTGGGCGATGCCTGGATAGCGAGGGAAATCAGCCTGTCTGCACGCATCGTCTTTCCCAACAAGATCCTGCCCTACCTGCTGGTGGCACCACAACTCGCCATCACCCTGGTTTTCTTCTACTGGCCGGCCGGTCAGGCGCTTTACCAGTCGATGCTCAGGCAAGACCCGTTCGGGCTGAAGAGCAGGTTCGTCTGGTTTGCCAATTTCCGGAAGGTGCTGGCCGATCCGGCCTACCTCAACTCGATCAAAGTCACGGTGGTGTTCTCGCTTGCGACCGCGATCGTTGCCATGGTTGTGGCCCTGCTTCTCGCGGTCATGGCCGAGAAGGCCGTGCGCGGCAAAGGCCTCTACCGCACACTGTTGATATGGCCTTATGCCGTGGCGCCGGCGATTGCCGGCATGCTTTGGCTTTTTCTGTTCAACCCTTCGATCGGCTCGTTGGCCTATTTGCTGAGAAGCCTCGGCATCGCATGGGACCCACTGCTCAACGGCACCCACGCGATGATCCTGCTGGTGTCGGCTGCTGCCTGGAAGCAGATCAGCTACAATTTCCTGTTCTTCGTCGCCGGCCTGCAGGCGGTGCCGAAAACGCTGATCGAAGCGGCGGCAATGGACGGCGCCGGCGAAACCAAGCGCTTCTGGACCATCGTCTTCCCGCTGCTTGCGCCGACAACCTTTTTCCTGCTGGTCGTCAACACCGTCTATGCCCTGTTCGACACGTTCGGCATCGTTCATGCCGTCACCGGCGGCGGGCCGGGCAAGACGACCGAGACGCTGGTCTACAAGGTCTACAATGACGGCTTCGTCAATCTGATCCTGGGCGACTCGGCGGCGCAGTCGGTCATCCTGATGGCCATCGTCATCGCGCTCACAGCGATCCAGTTCCGCTATGTGGAACGCAAAGTCCATTACGGCTGAGGGCAGCGATGATCGGCCAGTCCCCGCTCCGCACCTTCATCGCCCATGCCGTGCTCATCCTTGGCATATTGATCGTGGCTTTTCCGATCTACTACACCTTCGTGGCCTCGACACACACGCTGCAAACGATCCTCAGGCCGCCGCTGCCGCTCTTGCCCGGCGGCCAGCTATTGAACAATTACAGCGAGGCGTTGTTCGGCGGCATTGGTCGTATCGGCGGGGTCAGCGTCGGCAGGCTGCTCCTCAACACCACGATCATGGCGCTCGGCGTCGCGGTGGGAAAGATCTTCATCTCGATCCTGTCGGCCTACGCGATCGTGTTCTTCCGCTTTCCGCTGCGCATGACCTTCTTCTGGCTGATCTTCATCACCTTGATGCTTCCAGTCGAGGTGCGCATCCTGCCGACCTACAAGGTGATGGTCGATCTCGGCATGATCGACACCTATGCCGGCCTGATTGTCCCGCTGATCGCCTCGGCCACCGCAACGCTGCTGTTTCGCCAGTTCTTCATGACCATACCGGGTGAATTGGTCGAGGCGGCGCGTGTCGACGGTGCCGGGCCATGGCGCTTCTTTTTCGATATTCTGGTGCCGCTGTCGCGGACAAACATCGCCGCGCTGTTCGTGATCCTCTTCATCTATGGCTGGACGCAGTATCTTTGGCCGCTGCTCGTCACCAACAGCAACGACATGAACACCATCGTCATCGCGCTGAGAAAGATGGTTTCCTTCGCCGATGCCGACACCCAATGGCACCTGGTCATGGTCACCGCGATGCTTGCAATCGTACCGCCGATTCTCGTCGTGGTGCTGATGCAACGCTGGTTCGTGCGCGGTCTGGTCGAATCCGAAAAGTGAGAAGCCGATGGCGACCGTCGATCTGAAGGACGTGAAGAAGGTCTATCCCAGCGGCGTCGAAGCCGTGAAGGGCGTCTCCATCGCCATTCCCGACAAGGAGCTTTGCGTGCTGGTCGGCCCGTCAGGTTGCGGCAAGTCCACGCTGCTGAGGATGATCGCCGGGTTGGAGACGATTTCGGCCGGTACGGTCGCCATCGACGGCAAGGTGGTCAACGCCATTGGCCCGACCGAACGCGACATCGCTATGGTATTCCAGAACTACGCGCTCTACCCGCACATGAAGGTCTATGACAACATGGCCTATGGCCTGCGCAACCGCGGCACGCCGAAGGACGAGATCGACAGCAGGGTACGCTCGACTGCCAAGGTACTGGAGCTTTCGGCGCTGCTTGACCGGCGCCCGCGCGAGCTTTCCGGCGGTCAACGCCAGCGTGTCGCCATGGGTCGCGCCATCGTGCGCAACCCGAAGGTCTTCCTGTTCGACGAACCACTGTCCAACCTCGATGCGAAATTGCGCGGGCAGATGCGCATCGAGATCAAGAATCTGCAGCGCTCGCTTGGCGTCACCTCGGTTTATGTCACGCACGACCAGCTTGAGGCGATGACGCTGGCCGACATCCTCGTCGTCATGAACGCCGGACTGGTCGAGCAGACCGGCGCGCCGCTTGATGTGTACGAGAAACCGGCCTCGACCTTCGTCGCTTCGTTCATAGGCGCACCGCCGATGAATCTGCTGGCGCTCACAGGGGCCTCCCCAAGCTCGGTATTGGCGGACGGTACGGTGATTGGCTTGGCGCCTCGACTGGGCAAGGCGTCGACACTCGGCTTTCGTCCGGAGGACGCCGATATCACCTTCGCGGCAGAGGCGCCGGCCGGCGCGCTCGCGCTGCCGGCGACAGTGGAAGCGGTCGAACCGGTCGGTGCCGAAAGCTTTCTCCATTGCGTGGCAGCCGGCAGCCGCATCGTGGTGCGCGTCTCAGGCCGCGCCACCGCAAAGCCAGACGACCAATTGCGCGTCGTGGCCAGGTCCGAAAAGCTGCATTGGTTCGATCAGGCGGGCAAACGGGTCGATTGAGATTGGTCTTTCATCCTGCCGAGCGGTGCTATGTGTGCGCAAAACCGTTCAGGCAAACACATGCGCGTTGCCCGACACGGTCAGCCGGACGATCTCGCCGATCGCCGGCGCGTCCATGCCCGGCTTGCGCAGGATCAACGGCGTGTTGCCGATGGCGGCGGCGTCGGGCGGATCGGGGCTGTTCAACAGACGCACCGCAATGGTGCACATCGAGCCGGCGAACTCCGATTCCGTCACCTCGCCGAACAGCATGTCCGGCGTGCCGGACATGCCTTCACGCGATGTACGTTTCAGCAACACCTGCTCCGGCCGCAGCATGATGCGGGCGACGTCGCGCCGCTCCGAGCTGTCGACGGCGATGCGGCCGAGCGGCGAGATGGCGAAGCCATCGGCGATCCTTGCCGGCAGGACGATGGCGTCGCCGAGGAACTCGGCGACCATCCTGTCCTTTGGCTTGAAATAGAGCTCACGCGGCGTGCCGACCTGCGAGAAGTTGCCGTCGCGCATCACCGCGACCTGGCTGGCGAATGACAGCGCCTCGGCCTGGTCGTGGGTGACCAGAATGGTGGTGATGCCGGCTGTTTCGAGGAGCTCGGCCACGGCCTTGCGCATCGAGGCGCGCAGGCCGGTGTCGAGCGCCGAGAATGGCTCGTCGAGCAGCATCAGCCGCGGCTTCATGGCCATGGCGCGGGCGAGCGCGACGCGCTGCTGCTGGCCACCGGAGAGTTCGTGCGGGCGGCGCTTCAGGATCCCTTTGTCCAGCCCGACGACATAGGCGAGCTCAGCGATGCGCTCACTGCGCTTTTCCTCGTGACGGCCCATGCCGAAGCCGATATTGGCGGCGATGCTCAGATGCGGGAATAGAGCGCCGTCCTGCGCCACCAGCCCGATGCCGCGGCGATGCGCCGGCACGGCCGTGTCGCCATCGGCCAGCACCTCGCCGTCGAGCACGATGCGGCCCTGGTCCGGCGCCTCGAAGCCGGCGATCAGCCGCAGCAACGTGGTCTTGCCGCAACCGGATGGCCCGACGATTGCCGTACGGCTGCCGCTGGCCACGCTGAGGTCGACGCCGGCAAGTGCTGCCACCGGGCCGTAGTGCTTGTGGATGCCGCTCAGCTCGAGAAAGCTCATCGCCCGGCCATCCGCTTCGACTGGACATAGAGCAGCCAGGTCAAGGGCAGCGACATCGCCACCATGATCAGGGCATAAGGCGCCGCCGACGCATAGTCGATCTCGCCGCTATAGGACCAGAACGCCATGGCCAGCGTGCGGGTGCCGTTGGGCGCCAGCATCTGGGTTGCGGTCAACTCATTCATGATGCCGAGCGCGACCAATGCCATGCCGGCCGCAGCACCCGGCGCCGACAAGCGGATCGTCGTCGACCACAGTGCCTTGAGCGGCGACCGGCCGAGGCTGGAGGCGGCGCGTTCGAGCTCGACCGGCGCCTGTGCGATCGACGCCCTGAGGCTAATCAGGGCGCGCGGCAGGAACATCAGCGCATAGGCAACCAATATGGTGAACAGGGTCTGGTAGAGCGGCATGGCGATACGCACGGCGATGGTGACCAGCGCCAGGGCGATGACAACGCCGGGCAACGCGCCGACGATATAGTTGCAGCCCTCCAAGACGCGTTGCAGCCGCCCCGGCGCGCGGATCGAGATCCACGCCATCGGCATTGCCGCGACGGTGGCGAGCAGCGCGCCGGCAATCGCCAGGAACAGTGTTTGGCCGAGCGCCAGGCCGATTTCGTCGAGCCGCCAGACATCGGCGCCGCCGGCCATGAGCCAGCGGCCGATAGTGACGAACGGCACCCCGAGCGCCAGCAGCGTGGTAACAGCGGGCAGCAGCAGGCAAGGAATGGTGGCGCGCCCAAGACTCGTGCGCTGCTGGTGGCGCGCAGCACCCGAGCCGACGCGGGCATAGCGCTCCTCGCCGCGCACCAGCACCTCCAGCCCGAGCAGCACGAAGCAGCAGGTCACCAGCACGCCGGCCAGCATGTTGGCGGCGGGACCGTTGAAGGTCGACTGAAACTGGTCGACGATCGCGGTGGTGAATGTATCGAAGCGGATGAACACGTAGAGCCCGTATTCGGCCAGGAGATGCAGGCCGACCAGCAGGGAGCCGCCGCAAATGGCGAGCCGGAGCTGCGGCAGCACGACACGCCTGAACACACGCCACGGGCCGAGACCGAGGGCTGCCGCTGCATCCTCGAGAGCGGGATCGAGCCGACGCAATGCCGCCGCCACCGGCAGATAGAGGAACGGGAAATAGGCGATGACCGACACAAGCACGCCGGCCCACAGGCCGTGCAGTCTGGGCACCATGGTGATCCAGGCGTAACTGTGGACGAAGGCGGGAATGGCGAGCGGCGCGACCGACAGCCAGGCCCATAAGCGGGCACCCGGCAGATCGCTGCGCTCGGTCAGCCAGGCCAGCGCCACCGACAGCCCGATCGAGATCGGCACCACCAGCACCACCAGCAGGCTGGTGTTGACCAGAAGTTCGCCGACGCGCGGCCTGAACACCAGCGCCGCCACGGTTTCCCAGCCGGTGTGCATCGCCACCCAGACGATGAAGGCAAGCGGCAGCAGCGCAACCAGCGAGACAAAGACGGCGGCCAGCGAAATCCATGAGACCGACCAACGACGTGCCCGCACGGCCGTGGTGTCGGCCGGCAAGCCTGGGCGTGCGAGATCGATCGCAGATTGCATCAGATCAGACGTTGTGCCAGCTCCGCCCGGAGGCGGAAACGATCGGCGGCGGATAATCTCGCGAGTAGCTTGTGGTCATAGGCAAATGCCATCTTGAAAACAGAGCGCTCCCGCGGAAAGCGAATTCCCACAGGAGCGCAGTCGGTTGCCCTTTTAGGACGAACGCCGGCTAAAGCAAGCCGGCCGCCGTCATCAGGTCGGTCACCTTTTTCGAGTTCAGCGTCGTCGCGTCGACTTTCGGCGCCTGCAGATCGGCCAGCGGCACCAGCTTCGGATTGGACTCGGCGCCCTTGCCGACCGCGTATTCGAAGGAATCGCCTGTCTTCAGCACGTCCTGGCCGCCCTTGCCGGTGACCCATTTCAGGAAAGCCTGCGCTTCCTTCGGGTGCTTGCTCGAGGCCAGCACGCCACCGCCGGAAACCGAGACGAAAGCGCCGGGATCCTGGTGCTTGAAATAGTGCAACTCGACGTTCTTGCTGTTCTCGCCGGTCTTGGCCTGATCGCCATAGTAGTAATAGTGATAGATCACGCCGCCTTCGACCTCGCCGCCATTGACCGCCTTCATCACCGTGCTGTTGCCCTTATAGGCGGTAAAATTCTCCTTCATCGCCTTCAGCCATTCGGCCGTCGCTGCCTCACCCTTGAGCTGCAGAAGCGCGCTGACGATCGCCTGGAAATCGGCGCCGGAGGGCGAAGCGGCCCAGCGGCCCTTCCAGCTCGGATCGGCGAGATCGAGCAGCGAGTTGGGCAGCTGGTCGGCGGTCAGCTTGGTCTTGTCGTAGGCAAAGACTGTGCTGCGCGCCGCGACGCCGACCCATTTGCCGCTCGCCGGCTGGTACTCCTGCGGAACCTGGGCCAGCGTCTCGGTGTCGACCGGTGCGAACAGGCCGGCCGCCTCGACCAGCGCCATGGCCGGCGAATTCTCCGTCAGGAATACGTCGGCGGGCGAAGCGCTGCCTTCCGCAACGATCTGATTGGAGAAATCGCTGTCGCCGCCATTGCGGACGGTGACCTTGATGCCGGTTTCCTTGGTGAATCCCTCCGCCCAGGCCTTGGTCAGGTTTTCGTGCTGGGCGTTGTAGACGACGATGCCCTCGTCCTCTGCTATTGCCGGGCCGGCGATCAGGCTGATTGCAAGTGCTGTCGCACCGGCAAGGGCGGAAAGAGCATACTTCATGGCGTCGTCCTCGATTTCGATGGTCTTTGGCTTTGCAAGCTGCACCTACCAATACCTGACTAGTGCAGTCAACATTGCTGGCCCACTCAATTGCTCAAAAGGAGCAAACTTTCGTGATGCTCAGCTAATTTGCCTTGGACATTATTTCGCCGGCCCCGTAACAAATCAGCGCCGAGACGCGAATATCGGGGAGTGAACTCTTGTGAGCGGCAAGGACGAAGCCGAGCTTTCACGGCTGCTGCGGGCCGCGATCGCCGGAGACGAAAGGGCCTATGCCGACTTTCTGCACCGGATCGCCGCGCTCGTTCGTGGCTTTGCCCGGCGCAAGATTGTGCAGGGCGGGGTGGATCCCGAGGATGTCGTGCAGGAAACCTTGCTGGCCATTCATGTGAAACGACACACCTGGCGCCGTGATGCGCCGGTGCTGCCTTGGGTCTATGCAATAGCCCGCTTCAAGCTGATCGATGCGTTCCGGCGGCGCGGCCGGCGGATCGAGGTCGAGATCGACGAAATCGCCGAGACCTTTGCCGAGCCGGAATCGGAGACGGTGAGCGAGCGCGACGTCAACCGGGCGCTCGACAGCCTGTCGCCGGCACAGCGTTCCGTCGTCTCGGCCGTATCGGTCGAAGGCCGGTCAATCGGTGAGACCGCGGCCAAATTCGGCATCAGCGAGACGGCTGTGCGGGTGTCACTGCACCGCGGGCTTGCCGCCATTGCCAAACGGTTCAGGGCGGGGCGGGAATAGCATGAGGACCGAAGATCTCGTCAAAGCGCTCGACGCCGATGCCCGCAGCAAGGCACTGCCGCTGGGCGCCGCCTGGTGGCTTGCCGCCGGCGCGGCCATCGTGATCGCGGCCGCGGTTTTCTGGCTGACGATCGGCCCCCGCCCCGACATTGCGATCGCCATGCACACGATGCGGTTCCTGTCCAAATTCGTCTTCACGATCGCTCTTGCCGCCAGCGCCTTTGTCCTGGTGCGTGCGCTGTCGACGCCCGGTGCACCGACCGGCCGGGCGGCAAGCTGGATGATCGCCGCGCCGCTGCTGGTGATTGTGGCCGTGATTCTCGAACTCCTCGTCGTGCCTGCGTCCGACTGGGGCACACGTCTGGTCGGGACGAACATGGTCATCTGCCTGACCTTCATTCCGTTGATCGGCATCGGCCCGCTTGCCGTCTTTCTCGCGGTGCTGCGTCATGGCGCGCCGACACGGCCAGTGCTTGCCGGAGCGGCCGCGGGCCTGCTTGCCGGCGGGCTGGCGGCGACCTTCTATGCGGCGCATTGCTTCGACGATTCGCCGCTTTTTGTCGGCACCTGGTATACGATCGCGATCGCCATCCTTGGCGTGTTGGGGGCGCTCGGCGGACGGCTTTTCGTGCGCTGGTAGCGATAGGGATCAGCGCGTCGGAACGGGATGCTCGCCGCGATAGTCGTAGAAGCCGCGCCCGGTCTTGCGGCCGAGCCAGCCGGCCTCGACATATTTGACCAGCAGCGGGCAGGGGCGGTATTTCGAATCCGACAGCCCATCATGCAGCACCTGCATGATCGACAGGCAGGTATCGAGCCCGATGAAATCGGCAAGCTGCAGCGGCCCCATCGGATGGTTGGCGCCGAGCTTCATGGCGGTATCGATGGCGTCGACCGAGCCGACACCTTCATAGAGCGTGTAGATCGCCTCGTTGATCATCGGCAGCAGGATGCGGTTGACGATGAACGCCGGGAAATCCTCCGAGACGGTGATCGTCTTGTCGAGCTGCTTTACATAGGTTTTTGCCGCCTCGAAGGTCTGGTCCTCGGTGGCGATGCCGCGCACCAGTTCGACCAGCTTCATCACCGGAACCGGATTCATGAAATGTATGCCGATGAAGCGTTCAGGGCGGTCGGTCTGCGAAGCCAGCCGCGTGATTGAGATCGATGACGTGTTCGTCGCCAGGATAGCCTCGGGGTTGAGCTGCGGGCAGAGCTGGGCATAGATCTTGCGCTTGACCGTCTCGTCCTCTGTCGCAGCTTCGATCACCAGATCGGCGCCCGCAAGGTCGGCCATGGCCGGTGCCGCCGAAATGCGCGCCATCGCCTCATTGCGCAGCTTTTCCTCGAGCTTGCCGGAGCCGACCTGACGGGCCATGTTGCCACTGACGGTAGCGATGCCCTTTTCGATGCGGTCGGGCGAAATATCGTAAACCAGCACCTTATAGCCCGCCAACGCCGACACGTGGGCGATGCCGCCACCCATCTGGCCCGCGCCGATGATGCCGATCGTCTCGATCTTGCTCATTACCCGATCCCGTCGAGGCCTTTGCGGCCCGTTTTTTGTGCAGTGCAAACTAAAAGGGCGGGGCGACTTCGTCTACCCCACCCCTCAGAATTTAATACGCTTTGGCAGAAGGCGTCAAAGCGCCTTTTGCAGTTCCGGCAGAATGACGAAGAGGTCACCGACAAGGCCGTAGTCGGCGACCTGGAAGATCGGGGCTTCCTCGTCCTTGTTGATGGCAACGATCACCTTCGAATCCTTCATGCCGGCAAGGTGCTGGATGGCACCGGAGATGCCGACGGCAATATAAAGGTCGGGCGCTACCACTTTGCCGGTCTGGCCGACCTGCCAGTCGTTCGGCGCATAGCCGGCATCGACGGCGGCGCGAGATGCGCCAACCGCCGCACCGAGCTTGTCGGCGACCGGCAGAATGACCTCCTGGAACTTCTCGGAGGAGCCCAGCGCCCGGCCGCCCGAGATGATGATCCTGGCCGAGGTCAGCTCTGGACGGTCGGTCTCAGAGAGCTTGTTCTCGACAAAGCTCGACAGGCCGGGATTGGCCGCCGCCTGGACCGTCTCGACCGGCGCGGAACCGCCCTCGGGTGCTGCCTGGAAGGAAGCAGTGCGCACTGTGATGACCTTCTTGGCGTCACTCGACTGCACCGTCTGGATGGCGTTGCCGGCATAGATCGGCCGCTTGAAGGTGTCGGGCGACACGACTTCGATGATTTCCGATATCTGGGCGACATCGAGCAGCGCCGCCACGCGGGGCGCGACGTTCTTGCCCGACGAGGTCGCCGGCGCGATGATCGTCTCGTATGGCTCAGCGAGCGAAACGACGAGTGCCGCCAGCGGTTCGGCGAGACGCTCGGTCAGTTCGTCGGCTTCGGCGAGCAACACCTTGCTCACGCCCTTGAGCTTGGCGGCGGCATCCGCTGCCGGCTTGGCACCTTTGCCGGCAACCAGCACATGCACGTCCGAACCGATCTGCAGCGCCGCCGAAAGCGCCTTGGCGGTCTGGTCGGAAAGCGCAGCGTTGTCGTGTTCGGCAATCAGAAGAATTGTCATCTCTTTATTCCTTGATCCACTTCAGTGGCGACGTTCGAATTCATGTCAGGCCGAGTCGAAAACGGTTGGGTTCGAGAACCGGAGCGGAGCGTACTTCAGTACGTGAGCACCGGAAGCGGAGAACCCTGCCGTTTGCAGGCCGGCATCACATGAATTCCTACAGCACGCCGGCTTCGTTCTTCAGCTTGTCTACCAGTTCGGCGACGCTCTTGACCTTGACGCCCGCCTTGCGGCCGCCCGGCTCCTCGGTCTTGATCACCCTCAGCCGCGGCTTGACGTCGGCGCCGTAGTCGGCAGGGCTCTTCTCGTCGAGCGGCTTCTTCTTGGCCTTCATAATGTTGGGCAGCGACGCGTAGCGTGGCTGGTTCAGCCGCAAATCGGCCGTGACGATTGCCGGCATCTTCAGTTCCAGCGTCTGCAGGCCGCCATCGACCTCGCGCGTCACCGTGGCCTTGTCACCGTCGAGCACGACCTTGGAGGCGAAGGTGCCCTGCGCCCAGCCGAGAAGTGCGGCCAGCATCTGGCCGGTCTGGTTGGAATCATCGTCGATCGCCTGCTTGCCGAGAATGACCAGGCCCGGCTGTTCTGCCTCTACGACGCCCTTCAGCACCTTGGCGACGCCCAGCGGCTCGGTCTGCTCGTCGGTCTTGACCAGGATGGCGCGGTCGGCGCCCATGGCGAGCGCGGTGCGCAAGGTCTCCTGTGCCTGCTGCGGCCCGATCGACACGACGATGATCTCTTCGGCCTTGCCAGCCTCCTTCAGCCGGATCGCCTCTTCCACCGCGATCTCGTCGAACGGGTTCATCGCCATCTTGACGTTGGCGAGTTCCACCGCCGAACCGTCCGCCTTCACCCGGACCTTGACGTTCGCATCCACAACCCGCTTCACGGGCACAAGGATCTTCATTTGCCTGTCACCTCTTTCACGATAGTCTCTTCACGCTCGTCGGGCGCGCTATAGCAGCGTGCACCTCTTCAGAGTTGTCGAAAGCCGACATTCCGGACGGAATTCTGGTCTTCGCCACGCCAGTAGGGTGGCGCTTCCGTAGTTGCGGCGACCTCGCGCGTCAATATCCGGGGCGCACTCGGATCTTCGGCGAAGCACTCAAATCGGTTCAGTCCGGACCGGAAACGGTCCCCCGGCCCCAGCGCGGCGCCGGCTGCGCAGGTTGTGGGTCGCTTGGCGCCGGCTCCACGGCTACGGGCACCGGACCGGCGACCACGGCCGGCTCCTCGTCTGCGCCGGCGAGTAGCGGTACGCCGCGGCTGCGCAAGACAAGCACCAGCACGGCTCCAGCGATGATGCCGCCGATATGGCAGGCCCAGGAAACCTGATCCTCGCCTCCCTGCGCGAACATGAAGATCTGGAACAGGATCCACAGGATGAGCGGGATGAAGGCCGGGATGCGCAACGGGATGCGTGCGAAGACCAGCACCCATACCTTCACTCGCGGATAAAGGATCAGGTAGGCAGCGACGACACCGGCGATGGCGCCCGACGCGCCGATCAGCGGCACTGGCGAATCCCAGGCAACCAGACCCTGGAAGAAAGCGCCGGCAATGGCGCAAAGCAGGTAGAAGACGAGGTAGCGGACGTGGCCGAGTGCATCCTCGA
Organism: Mesorhizobium sp. ISC25; assembly: GCF_042295465.1. Taxonomy (NCBI): domain Bacteria; kingdom Pseudomonadati; phylum Pseudomonadota; class Alphaproteobacteria; order Hyphomicrobiales; family Phyllobacteriaceae; genus Mesorhizobium; species Mesorhizobium sp. ISC25. Next base: position 5,515,132 of record NZ_CP135441.1, read on the forward strand.
CATTGTCGCCGAACACCCACAGGAACAGCATGTTGCCGCCGAGGTGGAAGATATCCGCGTGCAGGAAGGAATAGGTCAGATAACTCAGGCTTTCCGGAATGACGACAAATTGCGGAGCGAGCTCGACGCTGTCATGCACAACCGACGGGATGAAACCGAGGCCCAGCACCGCGGCGTTGGCGAAATCCTCGCCGCCCAGTGCGGTGACAAAGTAGACCAGCACGTTGAGCGCGATCAGGCTGATCGTCACATATTGCAGCTTGATGTGCCGCAGCCGGTTGGTGTCGTAAAGCGGGATGAACATCGGGCCTCTCCCGCTTCCGGCGGATTCAGCGGTTCTTGCCGGGAACCCATAGCACGTCGGCATTTCCATTGTCATTGACCGCGCGTGCGGCGACGAACAGAAAGTCCGAGACACGGTTGATGTATCTTATCGCCTCGCGGTTGACGTGCTCGTCTGGATCCTGCGACAGCGCCACCATGATGCGCTCGGCGCGGCGGGCCACCGTACGGGCGAGGTGAAGGGCAGCCGCTGCCGGCGTACCGCCGTTGAGCACGAAGGATTTGAGCGGCTCAAGGTCCTTGTTGAGGAGGTCGATATCCTGTTCGATGCGGTCGGTCTGCGAAGCGATGATGCGCAGCGGCTCGTAGTCGAGCGGCTTGCCATTGTCGGGGACTGCCAGATCGGCGCCGAGATCGAAAAGGTCGTTCTGGATGCGGCCGAGCATCGCATCGATCGCCGGATTTACCGCAGCTGTATGAATGCGGGCCATGCCGATGCAGGCATTGGCCTCGTCGACGGTACCGTAGGCCTCGATGCGAAGGTCGGATTTCAGCCGCCGCTCACCAGAGCCGAGGCCGGTGGTGCCATCGTCGCCGGTGCGGGTGTAGATCTTGTTGAGCTTGACCACGGGTTACCTCCCGGCTGGTGGCTGCTGCGTCACTTACGGGTGAAATACACCGCCAGCATGATCAGCACCAAGGCCACGAACTGCAACAGCACGCGCGTCTGCATCAGCTTGTTGGAGGTCATGCTGGAGCCGCCGCGCATCATGTTGATGAGGCCGCGGATCAGCACGATCACCACGGCGACCATGACGAGAACGGCGAGGATATTGAAGACGGTTGCCATGGTGTGTCCCAGTTGAATTGCGTTCAGGCGCGTTTGGCGAGCAGACGATAGAGTACCGATGACGGCAGGATGCGTTTGAGGATGGCGCCGATCCTGGCCGGCACCGTTACCACATAATGCGGGCGCGGGCGCCGCGACAGAAGCGCATGGTGCAAGGCGGCATAAACCACCTCCGGCCCGGGCTTCAGCCGCGATGTGCTGCCGCCGGCCCGCAGCCGTTTGAGTTGCGCCGCATAGGCGAGGCGATGAACGGAATTCTCGTGATCGATATTCGCCAGGAACCATGCGAGGCTGTTGCTGGCGATCTTCGATTTCACCGGCCCCGGCTCGATCAGCGAAACATGGATGCCGCTGCCGAGGAGCTCTTGATAGAGGGACAGCATCAGCCCTTCGATAGCGTGCTTCGATGCCGAGTAGGCGCCGCGAAAAGGCACCGGCGCAAGGCCGAGGATCGATGAGCAATGAACGAGACGACCATGGCCCTGGCGGCGCATCACCGGTACGACACGGCGAGTGAGATCATGCCAGCCAAAGACATTGGCCTCGAACTGCTGCCGTAAAGCCTCGACCGGCAGGTCCTCGACGGCGCCGGGCTGTCCGTAGGCGCCGTTGTTGAAGAGCGCATCGAGCCGGCCGCCGGTCCGTTCCAGCACCGACGCCACCAGCGCCTCGATCGATCCGGGCTCGGTGTAGTCCAGATAAAAGGCCTCGATGCCGTCGGCCTCTAGCGCGGCGATATCTTCGGGCTTTCGGGCCGTTGCGAACACCCGCCAGCCTTCCTTCTTAAGAGCATGGGCGCAATAGGCGCCTATACCGGAAGAGGCACCTGTGACAATGATGGTGCGCAACTCTTCTCCGCGAGGAATGGTGGTTTGACCTAGGGTTGTCATTTACCGCAAACCCTTCCCATATTCGCGGCGTCGGGACAATCGAAGGGAACGCGGTTCTTGTTGCGGAAGATCGTAGCCCTCAAACGCGTCCTCTACGACGCGCTCGGCCATTTCAACACCGACGACGGCTGGGCAATGGCCAGCCATCTGGCGATCACCGCGCTTATGGCGCTTTTTCCTTTCCTGATCTTCGCCACGACGCTGGCGAGTTTTTTCGGCGCACAGGCTTTCGCCGACACCGCCGTGCACCTTGTGTTCGACACATGGCCCGAGCAGATCGCCAAACCGATCGCGCGCGAAGTGCTCAACGTGCTTACCGTCCGGCGCAGCGACCTGTTGACCTACGGTATCGTGCTTGCCGGATACTTCGCCTCGAACGGCATCGAGGCGCTGCGCACTTCGCTCAACCGCGCCTATCGTGTCTCGGAAACGCGCGGCATCATCTACCGGCGAGTGCAGAGCATCATCTTCGTGCTGATCGCGACGGCCGGGTTTTTGGCGATCAGCGTGCTGCTGGTCTTCGCGCCATTGCTGGCACGGCTGGCCGAGTCGCATTTCGAATGGATAAAACCCTATATGGGCACGATCACGCTGTGGCGTTACGTCATCGCCTCGGTCGTCATCATCGGCGGCCTGTTCGCCGTGCATTTCTGGTTGCCGGCCGGCAAGCGCCGCTTCGTTTCGATCGTGCCTGGCATCATCTTCACGCTGGTCGGCTGGCTTATCGGGTCGACCATCTTCGCCGCCTATCTCGATCATTTCTCGTCCTATGTGACGACCTATGCCGGCCTCGCCTCGATCATGATCGCCGTCGTCTTTCTCTATATCGTCTCGGCGATCTTCATCCTCGGTGGCGAGCTCAACGCCGCGATCAGCCGCTATTTAGAGGCGCGTGCCCGCGTCGGCGGCTGAGCCGTCGCCAGCCCGACGCCGAGCGTCGCGATCGCCATTCCGGCGATCTGGAGCGGGCTCAATTGCTCACCAAACAATGCCCAGGCGATGACCGCGGTGACGGCCGGCACGAGGTAAAACAGCGAGGCGACCTTCGACATCTCGCCTTCGCGGATCATCACCATCAACAGGAAGATGGCGCCGATCGACAGTACCAGCACGAGCCAGGCCATGGCGAAGATCAACTCGCCGTTGACGACGACCGTCCGCGTCTCGAAGGCGAGCGAGGCCAGAGCCATCACCGATGCGCCGCCGACATATTGCCAGAACGTGGCAGCCACCAGATCGCCGCCGGAGGCGAAACGCTTCTGCCAGATCGTGCCGGCGCTCATGCCGAGTACGGAGACCAGCGAGGCGCCCAGTGTTTCGGCCGTCACGCCGCCGCCGAGCGCGCCGAGCTTCGGCCAGAGCACGATTACCACGCCGATCAACCCGAGGCCGAGACCGGCCCAGTGGCGCGGCAGGATGGCCTCGCCCAGAAGCCGGCCGGCGAGCACTGCCGTGATCAGCGGCTGCAACCCGACGATCAAGGCTGAAAGCCCGGCGGGCATGCCCCTGTGGATTGCCCAGAACACGCCGCCGAGATAGATGCCATGCATCAGGATGCCGGCACCGGTCGCGTGCAGCGCCTCATCGCGGGTGGCGCGGCTCGAACCAAGTGCGGCCATCAAAGCGACAAGCAGGATTGCGGCCAGGACAAAGCGCGCGGCCAGGAACGTAAAGGGCTCCGCCCACGGCATGGCATAGCGCGCGCCGATGAAGCCGGTCGCCCACAGGATGACGAAAGAGGCGGGGATGAACCGCTTGAGGCTGTGCATTTTCCGGAGGCCGCGATGAATTCGAGGATCGACTGCGGCGACTGCTTAATGCCGTTCGGGCCGGCAAGCAAAACCAAACGGTTGATCCATAGAGTCATTCGAATTGAAGGAGCGCCGTTGATGGCCGTCAGCTCACCGATCTAGTCTAGAGACCGACCAGCCGCTTGACATCGGCAGGCGATGCGCCCGCCTTACGCTGGGCGGCAACGCCGGTATCGCCAAGGCTCTTCGACAGTTTTCGTCCATCCGGGCCGAGGATCAGGCGATGGTGAAAATAGGCCGGCTGCGGCAGGCCAAGCAGTTGCTGAAGCAGCCGCTGCACGCTGGTCGCGGAATAAAGGTCCTGGCCGCGCACGACATGGCTGACGCCCTGCAGCGCGTCGTCCGTGGTGACGGCGAGATGATAGCTGGTCGGGATTTCGCGACGCGCCACGATCACGTCGCCCCAATCCTGCGGACGGGCTTCGACACGACGCGTCGCGGAGAGCGTCTCGTCCGTGTATTCGGCCCATGACAGGTCCTCGCCGGCGCGCGCCATTGCAGCATCGACGTCCAGCCGCCAGGCAAATGGCACATTTTCGGCGATGCGCCGCTTGCGTTCGCTCGCCGTCAACGCCTTGTCGGCGGCAGGATAGAGCGGCACGCCGTCCGGGTCGCGCGGCCAGTCGCGACCACGCCTCTCGCTGTCGGCGATGAAGGCGCGGATCTCACTTCTGCTCATGAAGGCCGGGTAGACAAGCTCTTCCTTGATCAACCGCTCGAGCATAGCGCGATATTCGGCAAAGTGCTCGGACTGGCGGCGCACCGGTTCTTCCCAGCCAAGCTCCAGCCATTTCAGGTCGCGAAAAATGCCCGCCTCGAATTCCGGCGTGCAGCGCGTCGTGTCGATATCCTCGATGCGCAGCAGCAGGCGTCCGCCCGTGGCCTTTGCCATTTTCTGGTTGAGCAGGCCCGAATAGGCATGGCCGAGATGCAGTTCGCCGTTCGGGCTCGGCGCGAAGCGGAATGTCAGCAGTGTCATTGTCCGGCGGCAATCGGGTTGTGCGGCGCTTTCGCCAATTGCTACTTTGCGCCGGCAGCGTCGCGCGTCCAGAGGGACGCGTGACGAAGCGTGCGGCACTTTTGATTTTGGAACAAGCAGACATGCAACGCATCGCCAACCTTGACGACATTGTAGAAGGCCTCGACGCGCTGTGCCTGCTTGATCCGCGCCTGGACAAGGTGCGCGGCATGGCCGGCGAAGTGCCGCTCAGGTTGTCGGAGCCGGGGTTCAGAAGCCTTGCTTCGATCGTCGTTTCACAACAAGTGTCCCGCGCGAGCGCCGACGCCATCTTCGGCCGGCTGACGAAACTGCTCGACCCGCTGACGCCGCAGGCGATTCTTGCCGCCGATGAGGCGATCTTTCGCGAGGCCGGGCTGTCGCGGCCCAAGCAGCGCGGCCTGATTGCCGTCGCCCAGGCGGTGGCCGACGGGCTCGACCTCGATCACCTCTGCCGGCTCGATGCAAGCGAGGCTATCGCCGTCATGACCAGGGTGCCGGGCATCGGCTCGTGGACGGCTGAAGTCTACCTTTTGTTTGCCGCCGGACACCCGGATATCTTTCCGGCGCGCGACGTTGCGTTGCAGAGCGCGGTCGGCCATGCGCTCGGCATCGACCCGCGTCCGCCGGAGAAAATGCTGATCCGGCTTGCCGAATCATGGAGCCCGTGGCGCGGTGTCGCATCGCGGCTTTTCTGGGCTTATTATCGCGAATTGAAGGGCAGGGATGCCGCGCCTCCGGCCTGAATCCGCAAAAAAGCATTGAAATCATACGTTTTTGAGACCCGGCATGATCGACAATCTGCTTCACATCCCTGTCATGTCGGGCTTACAGTATCCGCGTCGACCGGTTCTAGGGTGAAGGAGGTCAACGACGTGACGGTTGCCGTATCTCCGGATGGGCTTCCAGCGCTGGTGCTGAATGCGGATTACCGTCCGCTCAGCTACTACCCCCTGTCGCTCTGGTCCTGGCAGGATGCCATCAAGGCGGTGTTCCTCGAGAGGGTGAATATCGTCGCCGAATACGAACACGCCGTCTCTTCACCGACCTTTTCGATGAAGCTGCCGAGCGTCGTCAGCCTGAAGGCTTACGTGAAGCCGTCGAGGCATCCGGCGTTTACCCGTTTCAACGTCTTCCTGCGTGACCGTTTCCAGTGCCAATATTGCGGCACGCCGGACGATCTGACGTTCGACCATGTCATTCCGCGCCATCGCGGCGGCGCCACGACCTGGGAGAACGTCGTCGCTGCCTGCTCGCCCTGCAATCTGAGGAAGGGCGGCATGATGCCGGCCCACGCCAAGATGTGGCCGCTGCAGAAGCCCTATCAGCCGACGGTGCATGATTTGCATAATAACGGCCGGCTGTTCCCGCCTAACCATCTGCACGAAAGCTGGATGGATTATCTGTACTGGGATGTCGAACTCGAACCTTGAGATCATCCGATAATTCGGGAGGCTGGCCGTCTGAAGCGATTTTCTGCGCTTCCGGTGCTCACGTACTTTAGTACGCTCCGCTCCGGTTCTCGAAAATCACTTCATACGACTCAGCCTGCCGAATTCTTGGATGATCTCGCGCCGCGCTAGACTAATCTCGGGCAAATGCTCCGCGGAAGGCGACTGCGGCGAGGACAAAGCTGGCGATGGCGTTCCAGCCGGCCAAGGACAGGCCGAGGATGCGGAGCGCCGCCTTGTCGCAGGAGGGCGGGACGAATTTGTCGAGTGCGTCGAGCACGCCCTTGCCGCCGGTGTCCACCGGCCCGGCGGCTGCGGTGCAATCGGTCGGGCCCGGCCACCACGCCCATTCGACCCCGGAGTGATAAACGCCGAGATAGACGCCGTAGAGCATCAGCAGGCCGCCAATGGCCAGCAGGCCACGGCTTATCCAGGCTGGCGCCTTGAGGGCCGACGCAAGCACCGCCAGCAGCATCAAGGGCACGCCGACGTAGTAAGGCGTGCGCTGCTCGAGGCAGAGCTTGCAGGGGATGTAGCCGCCGAGATACTGGAAGGCCAGCGCCGAGCCGACCGTGGTGGCCATGGCGACAGCGAGAAACAGGGCGGTGCGCAGCCGCTGGCGTCCGGTATCGGCATTCACGGTCGCTGTCATCGGACTCGGTCCATTCGATTCGATGCCGTTCAGACGGCGTATTTGACGACGATATAGAGCAAAATCAGGGCAGCGGCGGCGGCGCCCGCAATCTGGCCAAGGCGCTTTTCGATGAAGTGGCGGATCGGCTCGCCATAGCGGCGCAACAGCCACGCGAGAAACAGGAAGCGGGCTCCGCGGGCAACAATTGCCAGCACGATGAAAAGCAGCAAAGGAACGCCGATGACGCCGGACAGGATCGTCACCACCTTGATCGGCGGCAGATGGGCGAGGCCGGAGGTGACCAGCATCAGGATGATGAAGCCGACACCCGACGAGACGCGCATCGCCTCGAACTCGTCATATTTGCCATAAAATTCGAGGATCGGCCGCGCCACCGCATCATAGGCATAATGGCCGATGAACCAGCCGGCGATGCCTCCCAGCACCGAGGCGACGGTGGCAACCAGCGCATAACGGTAAGCGCGATCCGGTCGCGACAGCGCCATCGGCAGATAGAGGACGTCGGCCGGCACCAGGAACACCGAGCTCTCGACGAAGGCGATGAAGGCCAGCCACCATTCGGCGGATTTGCTCGCCGCCAGCGACAAGGTCCAGTCGTAAAGTCCGCGAAGCATCGGCACTCCTAATGCACGCCCAAACCAGTAGCGGTCTTGGGATCACGACATGTACAAACAAGACTTGGAAGCGCCCCGCATCAACCTGGTCGGACAAGGTGCGCTTCAATGACATGCGCCGCCTGTCTAGAAAGATTTTCCGCGCTGCACAATGGCAGCTGCTTCACGAAATCGAAAGGCTGAGGCTTGGGCGAGATAGGGTCTCGGGAATTGGCCAGTTGACGAACAGGCCTCCAACCGTATAGTCCGCGCCCATCCAGGCCGCCCGGCCTGAGCCCCTATGGCGGAATTGGTAGACGCGCTCGACTCAAAATCAGGTTGCGTCTACCTTCGACATGGGCAGTAAGAGTGTTGAAAGTCAAAGGGTTAGAGTCTATCGACTGACAAGTTTTTGATCGTTCGTCTGCTGTCTAGGTGCAGCATGAGGGCGTCGGGAAACTGTGAATCGGTGTATTGCGGGTGTGGCGGAACTGGTAGACGCGGCGGATTCAAAATCCGTTTCTGGTGACAGAGTGTCGGTTCGAGTCCGACTACCCGCACCAATTTATCTTGATGCTGTAAACTCCCAGCTGATTTTCTGATGCGAGATCCGGCTTGCCGATGATCTCCAACTGGCATTGCGAATGGCACCAATGCGCCGCATTTCAGACGTCCGGGGCGACTTAATGAGCTCCTGGAAGCTGCCGGTCGGCGACGGCTGGCTGAAGTCCGCAACGCTTCATCAATCAAAGTCGGCCCCTCGCCAATTGGTTATTAACCGGGCTCCGGGACCAACTCGGTCCGTGCTCAAGTGGGCGTGGCGCGTGGGGGTGATGGTCAGGATTTCGAACCCCAGGGCTGCGCCTGATCGGTCCAGAAGCTGCACCTGATAGTGCCCTGCCGGCGGCAGGAGTTGATGAGACTCAAAGAGCACGGTGCCGTCTTCCACAATGCTGACGCTGGTCAGCCAGGCGCCGCACAGGGCCTGGTGGGCCAGTGCGAGCTTTCCCTCGGCAATCCAGCCGCGGATGCGCGTCGAAGACAGCCTTGCCTGCTCGAGTTGCAACTCGGCGACGACATTGACCGAAAAACCGGCCGCCCGCCCGGCCCTGACCAGGTCTTCGACGCTGCCAGACCTCTTGTGGCCGAAGCGGAAATCGTCACCCACGACCACGCCGGAGACCCCCAGAGATCCCACCAGGATACCGGCGATGAAATCCTGCGGCGAGCGCGTGGCGAAGGCGACATCGAAGCTTGGCTCGTACAGCAGATCGATGCCGTTGGCGGCAAAGACGAGCCGCTTGCCAGGACGGCTGCTCAGGCGGAAGGGCGCGATGCTGGGGTTGAGAAACTGGCGCGGATGCGGCTCGCTCGACATGATGGCCAGCGGAGCACCCCGATCATCGGCGAGGATGCGCGCGCGTTCGATAAGTGTGCGATGTCCAAGATGGACGCCGTCGAAATTGCCCAAGACGATAACCGAGCCGCGCAAACCAAGCGGCACCGCGTTGTCATGATTGACGACCTGGGGGAGCGACGGCGTCACGGCTAGTAGCCGGACGACTGGCCCGACGCGTCAGTGGGGTCGGTTTGCTTGAACCTCGCCGACAAACCACTGGTGGCGCGGGACAGGAGCGTGACGTCGGTACCCACCGCCACGAAACGCGCGCCCAGCTCGATATAACGATGCGCCAGCGCTTCATCGGCGGTCAGGATGCCGGCGCCCTTGCCGGTAGCGATAATCCGCGCAATGCCCCGTTCGACCGCATCCTGCACGGCCCGCTCGCCGGGCCGGCCGAGAAAACCCATATCGGCGGCGAGGTCCGAAGGGCCGATAAAGATCCCATCCACGCCATCGACCGCAGCAATCTCTTCGATCGCCTGTAGCGCAGCCACCGTCTCCACCTGCACCAGCAGGCAGGTTTGCGCGTTGGCGGTAGTGAGATAGTCCGGCACCCGGTTGAAATTTGAAGCCCTCGCGAGCGCTGCCCCGACACCACGAATGCCCTGCGGCGGATATTTCATGGCGCGGACCAAGGCCGCGGCCTGCTCGGCTGTTTCCACCATCGGCACCAGAATGGTCTGGGCGCCGATGTCGAGCAATTGCTTGATGATCCAGGCTTCCCCGATCGGGGCGCGGACCACGGCATGGGATGGCGAGGCCGCTATGGCCTGGAGCTGGCCGACCATGGTGGGCAGGTCATTGGGAGCGTGCTCGCCATCGATGAGCAGCCATTCAAACCCTGCGCCGGCAGCGATCTCGGCGGTGTAAGCATTGGCCAGGCCGAGCCACAGACCGATCTGCAGTTTGCCCTCGATGAGGGCGGCCTTGAACGCATTCAGCGGTGCGGGCATGATCTGGCTCTCACTCGAAATAGACGCTGACGCTGCCGAACGGCCCGAAATCGGCGACTATCGTATCGCCATGCCGGGCTTCGACAGGCCGGATGAACGAGCCGGACAGCACCACCTCGCCCGGTTCGATCCGCCCACCATAGCTTGCAAGGCGCCGTGCAAGCCAGGCGACACCGGCGGCGGGGTGGTTCAGCACCCCTGCCCCCAGACCGGTCTCCTCCACCTGGCCGTTGCGCGAGACAATCGCGCCGATCCAGCGCATGTCGGCCGCGTCGGGTCGGATCGGGCGTCCGCCCATGACAATGCCTGCATTGGCGGCATTGTCGGAAATGGTGTCGAAGATGGTGCGGGTCTTCTTGGTGACCGGATCGACCCGCTGAACGCGGGTATCCAGAATTTCGAGTGAGGGCATGATGAAATCGGTGGCGTTGATGACGTCGAAAATGCTGACATCAGGACCGGCCAATGCCGACTTCATGACGAAGGCGATCTCGGCTTCTACGCGCGGCTGGATAAAGCGCCCCTCCGGGATTGTAGCGCTGTCGGGGAAGAACATGTCATCGAGCAGCACGCCGGAATCGGGGATTTCGATGTTGAGCGCATATTGCATGGCCTTGGAGGTCAGGCCGATTTTCCAGCCGCGCGCAACCCGGCCGGTGGCGAGCTTGAGGCGGACCAGTTCAGCCTGCACGGCATAGGCGTCGTCCATGCCGGCATCGGGATATTCAAGGCTGAGCACGCCGGTCTGAATGCCGCTGCGTTCAGCGTCGAACAGCCGCTGGGCCAGCCCGGCAATCTGGGCCTGGGTCAGGGTAGCGCTCATGAAAGCACCTCGTCCGCGACGCCATTGCGGAGTGTGCCGATGCCGTCCGCAGTCACGTCGATCACATCGCCCGGCTTGAGCCAGATCGGGGGATCGAAACGAGCGCCGGCGCCGGTCGGCGTGCCGGTGACGATCACATCGCCCGGCACCAGCGTGGTGAAAGTGGAGATGTAGTTGATCAGCTTGCGATAGCTGAAGATCATCCGGCTGGAGCGGTCGCTCTGGCGCAGTTTCCCATTCACATGCGTGGTCAGCGCGATATCGGCCAGCTGGCTCTCGTCGACATAGGGCACCAGCCACGGCCCGATCGAGCCGGTTCCGTCAAAATTCTTGCCCTGGGTGACGTTGAACTTGGCGTGGCGGACCCAGTCGCGGATCGTGCCTTCATTGCACAGCGTCAACGCTGCGATATGGTCGAGTGCGTCTGCCTCGGCAATGCGCCGGCCGCCCTTGCCGATAACCAGCACAACCTCGCCCTCGTAATCGAGCTGGGGGGATTCGGGCGGGCGGGTCAGCGGCACATTGTGGCCGACGAAGGAACGGGGAAAGCGTGGGAACAGCGAGGGGTTGGGTGGAGCCTCCTTGCCGTCCTTGTATTCCTCATTGCGGTCAGGAAAGTTGACGCCGACGCAGATGATCTTTTCGGGGCTGGGCACGGGAATATCGTAGCGCATCTCAGTCAGCGCGAAGTCCGGCGACAGTCCCGAACCTTCCTCGCCCAGGCGCCGCAGCGCGCCCGCCTCGACAACCTCGCGCAGGGTCGGCCATTGTTGCCCGTGGCGGGCTGAAAGATCGACGAAGCCCTTGTCGAGGACAACGCCATAGCGTTGCTGCCCGGCAATGGTGGCGGTGGCGATGCGTGGATGGTTCACCGGTTCGTCCTTTATCCGTCTATCCCGCCGAGGCAGAGATATTTGATCTCGCAGAATTCCTCGATGCCGTATTTGGACCCCTCGCGGCCCAGGCCAGAGGATTTGACGCCGCCAAACGGCGCTTCCGCCGTGGAAATGAGTCCGGTATTGACGCCCACCATGCCGTATTCGAGGGCCTCCGCGACGCGCCAGACGCGGGCCATGTCCTTGGCATAGAAGTAGGAGGCGAGGCCGAACTCGGTGTCGTTGGCCTTGGCGATTACGTCCGCCTCGTCGGTGAAGCGGAACAGCGGCGCCAGCGGGCCGAACGTTTCTTCGCGCGCCACGGCCATGTCTGACGTGACCTCGGTCAGCAGTGTCGCCTCGAAGAAAGTCTGGCCCAGCGCATGCCGCTTGCCGCCCAAGGCGACCTTTGCGCCCTTGGCCACCGCGTCGGCTATGTGCTCCTCGACCTTGGCGACGGCCTTGGCATCGATCATCGGACCCAGCACCGCGCCAGCGTCGAGGCCGTTGCCGGTCTTGAGGCCCGCAACTGCGGTCGCCAGCTTGGCAGCGAAGGCATCGTAGACGGCGTCCTGCACGTAGATCCGGTTGGCGCAGACGCAGGTCTGGCCATTGTTGCGGAACTTGGCGATCAGCGCGCCTTCGACGGCGGCATCGAGGTCAGCATCATCGAACACGATGAAAGGCGCATTGCCGCCCAGTTCAAGCCCGAGCTTCTTGATGGAAGGCGCACTCTGCGCCATCAGCTTGGCGCCAATCTCGGTGGAGCCGGTGAAGGTGATCTTGCGCACCGTCGGGTTGGCCGTCATCTCGCCGGCGATCTCGACGGCGGAGCCGGTGACGACGCTGAAAAGGCCAGCGGGCAGGCCGGCGCGTTCGGCGAGAACCGCCAGAGCGATAGCCGAAAACGGGGTCTGCGAGGCGGGCTTGAGCACCATGGCGCAGCCTGCGGCCAGGGCCGGCCCGGCCTTGCGGGTGATCATGGCGTTGGGGAAATTCCACGGCGTGATCGCGCCAACGACGCCGATGGGTTGCTTGAGAATAAGGATGCGCTTGTCGCGGTGATGGCCGGGTACGATATCGCCATAGACGCGGCGCGCCTCCTCGGCAAACCACTCGATAAAACTGGCGCCATAGGCGATCTCACCCCTGGCCTCGGCGAGCGGCTTGCCCTGCTCGAGCGTCAGGATCATCCCGAGGTCATCCTGGTTGGCCATCATCAGCTCGAACCAGCGGCGCAAGATATTGGAGCGTTCCTTGGCCGGCCTTGCGGCCCAGTCCATCTGGGCGATGCGCGCCGCTTCGATGGCCGCGCGCGTTTCAGTCACGCCAAGGGCGGGCACGTGGCCGAGCAACTCGCCGGTGGCAGGATTGCGCACGGCAATTCCAGCATCTCCCGACACGCCGATCCAGCGACCGCCAATGCATGCCTGCTCGCGGAAAAGGCTCGGGTCAGTCAGATTCATTGAAAGCATTCCTTGAAAAGAAGCGGCGGGGCCGTTGCATCGCGACTGACCCCGCCACAGGTCAGGGAGCTATGATGGGCTGGCCGATCATTTGGGGCTCGCGCACATCAGTGCCGGCAAAGTGGCTGCCCTCTTCGAACCAGGACCTCGGTGCGGGCGCACCCCAAAGGGTCTGGCGCTGTGGGTCCTTGAGGTCCCACTTGATGGGTTCGAGATCGGGATCGACGGTCTGGTAGTCCGAACAGTAGATCTCGATGCGGTGACCATCCGGATCGCGGATATAGAGGAAGAAGGCATTGGAAATACCGTGCCGGCCGGGGCCGCGCTCGATATTGGCCAGCCAGCCGGTGGTCGACATCAGGTCGAGCAGGTCGATGATGTTGAGCGGCGTCGGCACCCAGAAGGCGACGTGATGCAGGCGCGGACCACGGCCATTGGTGAAGGCCATGTCGTGTACGCCGCCCTTGCGGTGGGTCCAGGCGGCCCAAAGCTTCTTGCTCTCTTCGTCCTCGGTATATTCGGTCACCCGGAAGCCGAGTTCGTTGTAGAAGGCCACCGATTCATCGACGTTGGGCGAAAAGCAGTTGAAGTGGTCGATGCGCAGGGGTTTGACGCCCTTGTAGAGCGCATATTTCTGGTGGATCGGCGGCAGCCGATCCATGCTGGCATAGAATTCCAGCGGAACGCCATGCGGGTCGCGGGTGCGGAAGGTACGCGCCTGGTACGGGCGTTCGACCCATTCCACCGGCAGGTCTTTGCCCTTGAAGAAGTGCTCGGCCTTGTCGAGATCGCCGTCGCTGAACACCTTGAGGCCGAGGTCGCGGGCTTCGGCCGTGCTTGCCTTCTTGAGCACGATACAGTGGTGGCCACGCTCTTCCATGGCGCGCAGATAGATGGTGTCTGATGTTTCGTCAGTCACCTGCAGGCCGAGCGTATCGACATAGAAGGCGCGCGACTTGGCGAGGTCGGTTACAGCCAGTTCGACATGGCTGAGGCGGACGATGTTGAAGGCGGGATAGAGATTGGGGGTCGGTAGTGGCATCTGATTTCCTCCGCTCAGTTGCCGAGTTTCTGGATCGCGTGCGGCGCGGTGGCGAACGCGATGTTCTTGGTTTCCATGTAGAAATCGAATGACCAGTCGCCGCCGTCGCGGCCGATGCCCGAATTCTTGACGCCGCCGAATGGTGCGGGCAGATGGCGGACATTCTCCGAATTCACCCAGATCATCCCAGCCTGCAGGGCGTCGGTGAAGCGGAAGGCCCGGGTGACATCAGAGGTCCACAGGTAGCCGGTCAGGCCATATTGGGTGTCGTTGGCCAGCGCGAGCGCTTCGGCTTCGTCGGTGAATGGAATGGCGGTCAGCACCGGCCCGAAGATCTCCTCCTGGGCGATGCGCATTCCATTGTTGGCACCGGTGAACAGCGTCGGACTGACATAGCAGCCGCCACCCGGACCATCGAACTTGGCTCCTCCTGCCGCCAGCGTCGCGCCTTCGGCCTGGCCGATGGCGATGTATTCCAGCACCTTTTTCTCGTGCACAGGATGGATCAGTGGCCCCATCACGGTCTTTGGGTCGAGTGGGTGGCCAACCTTGATGTGCCTGGCCTTTTCAGCAAGCTTTGCAGTAAACGCATCATAGATCGAGGCTTCGACCAGTACGCGCGACGAGGAGGTGCAGCGTTCGCCGTTGAGCGAGTAGATCATGAACACAGCAGCGTCGGCCGCGCGCTCAAGGTCGGCGTCGGCGAACACGATCACCGGATTCTTGCCACCCAGTTCGAAATGCACGCGCTTGAGCGTATCGGCGCCCTGCTTCATGATCATCGAGCCGGTGCGGCTTTCCCCGACAAAGCCGATGGCCTTGATATCGGGATGCTCGGTCAGCGACTTGCCGGCGTCTTCACCCATGCCGTTGACCAGGTTCCATACCCCCTTGGGCAAGCCCGCTTCTTCGGCGATTTCCACCAGCAACCGCGCCGTCAGCGGCGAAAACTCAGCCGGCTTGTGCACGATGGTGCAGCCTGCCGCCAGCGCCGGCGCGATCTTCCACGTGGAGAGCATGAACGGGGTATTCCACGGGGTGATGATCCCCACCGGACCCACGGGCACCCGCGTCGACATATTGATCTGGTTGGGCGCCCGCAGGGCTTCGCCATCGCGCGCTTCGGGCGCACGATCGGCAAAGAAGCGGAAATTCTCGGCGCCGCGCAGCGCGGCCTTGGCCATGAACTTCAGCGACTGGCCGGTATCCATGCACTCGACGAAGGCGATTTCCTCGGCCCGCGCCACGATGGCATCGGCAATCTTATGCAACAGCTTCTTGCGCGCCGTGCCGTCCATGGCGGCCCAGGCCGGAAACGCCGCCTTGGCGGCAGCAACGGCCTCCGCCACGTCAGCCTTCTTGCCATGGGCGACGTTTGCCAGCGGCTTGAGGTCAACAGGCGAAATGATCTCGAAGGTCGTGCCGTCGAGCGCGGGCCGCGCCTCGCCATTGATGTGGTTGAGCACACCATCCTGCTTGAAGCGGGCAAGGAAGGACGTGGCCTTGTTCAGATTGGTTTCCAGATCGGACATGAGAGGTTCCGTTATTGGCCGCGCAGGCGCGGATGAATGGAATTGCGTTTCCAGCTGAGTGTCGGGTCGATCTCGCGGATCTCCAGCGACAGCGCAAAATGGGCCGTGGCGAACTGGGCTGCGAAAAACTCGGTTGCCGCTTCGAAGATCAGTTCTCCGGCACGCTGCTTGTCCTGGGCACTGCGGCCGGCGCCAATGCGTAGGGACATGTCGACAAACCCGTTCTGCGGCAGCGCATCGGCGATCGCATAGGCTTGGGCGCGAAGGGCCCGTACGCGAACGGCACCCAGCTCGAACAGACCCGTATCCAACATGGCGACGCGGATGCACTCGCAGAACGCCGCCATGTCCACCACCTGGTCGAGGTTGCCGGAATACTCAGCGGTAAAGTGTGGCATCGCTAACCTCCCCCAGCTCTCTGGCCGTTCATTAGTTAACGTGTTAAGTAAAACCACCACGCTAGTCAAGCCCCTATGTGAAGGCTTGTGCGTTCGATTGATCCGCCAGGCGTTTCGGCGCTATGACGCGGACCGGGCGCATGATCCTTCTTCCGAACCCAGCCGAGGCCAAATTGCTGCCACCCGACACACGCCGCTCCCTGCCGATGTCCCTGCTGCGCGCCCGCGAAGCCATCATGGTCCGCTTCCGCCCCATGCTGGCCCGGCACGACGTTACCGAGCAGCAGTGGCGCGTGTTGCGCGTGCTGAGCGAACATTCCCCGCTCGACGCCACTGATGTCGCCGATCGAGCTTCTATCCTGGCTCCAAGCCTGACGCGGATCATCAAGGCGATGGAGGACAGAGGTTTTCTCACCAAAGGCAAGTTCGCCGACGACGGACGCCGGGTGCAGTTGTCGATCACGCCATCAGGCGCCCAGTTCATCGCCGCGATTTCACCCGAACGGCAGGTCATCTATCAGGACATCGAGGACCGGTTTGGCCCCGAGGAACTTGAAAAGCTGCTCGACATGCTCGAAACGCTGATCGAAAGCCAGAAGCGCTAGGCGCGTCAGTCCGGCATCAACCGGCCAGATAAGCCTCATGCAGAATTTCCGGTCGCTCGCGGACTTCCGCCGCCAGGCCGTCATAGACAATGCGCCCGTGATTCATCACATAGGCGCGGTTGGCATGCTTCAGCGCCAGATGGGTGAATTGCTCGATCAACAGCACCCCCACCCCACTGGCCGCCAGATTGTCGAGCACGCCCATCAGACGCTTGACGATCAACGGCGCCAAGCCGAGCGACATCTCATCGATAAGGACAAAGGTGGGCTTGGCGACCAGCGCTTGTCCAATGGCCAGCATCTGCTGTTGACCGCCTGACATCGAGCCCGCTTTCTGCGGCCGCCGCTCGGCGAGCTCGGGGAAGGTCGCATAGACTTCATCGAGAATGGGACGGAGCGCGCCGGGAGAATGGCTGAACCCGGCCGCGCGCAGATTGTCGTCCACGCTGAGGCCGGCAAGGACGCGGTGGCCCTCCGGCACGGCTGCCAATCCGGCGCGCCGGACGGCCTCTGGCGAGCGGCCAGTCAGGGTAACGCCGTCGATGGATACCGTTCCCCTTTCGACCGGCAGCGCTCCTGCCAGGGCCAGCACGAGCGATGACTTGCCCGCCCCGTTGGGGCCCAGCAGCGCCGTTATGCTTCCCGATTCCACGGCGATCGACAGATCGTCGGCCACCGCCTTGTTGCCGCGCCGTACCACAAGGTTGCTGACTGTCAACTGGCTCATGCCGCCACCTCTTCGCCCAGATAGACCCGCCTGACCCGATCATCGGCGAGGACTTCGGCTGTGGGTGCGCAGGCGACCAGGCGGCCAAAATCGAGCACCATGGTGTTGCCGCAGGTGGCCCTGATGAGATCGACGTCATGGTCGATCAGCAGCGTCACCGCCCCGCAGAATTTGGAGATGCCGCAGATCAGGTTGCGCAGGTGTTCCACTTCGCTCTGCGAGAACCCGGCGCCAGGTTCGTCAAGCATCACCAGTTTCGGCCGACCAGCAACGCATCTGGCAAGTTCGGTCATGCGCCGCTGCATCGCATTGAGAGCGCTGGTCGGAACGTTGCGCAGTTCGCTGATGCCGGTGAAGGCCAGCGCCGCATCGATCATGCGGGCCTTCTCGCCGCCCGATATCCGCAGCGGATCGAGCACGACCGCGACATTGTCCGCCACGGTCAACTCGTCCACCACCTGTTCCTTCTGGAATGAGCGACGCAGGCCCCATTGGGCACGACGGTGCGGCAGGAGCGGCAGCAGGTCCTCGCCAAAGGCCAGAATTCTGCCTTGCCGCGGCGTGACGAAGCCCGAGAAGACGTTGAGAAAGGTGGTCTTTCCCGCCCCGTTGGGCCCGATGATACCGACGACATCGCCCTCAAGTTGCACCGAGACAGCGTCGAGCGCTACGAGCCCGCCGAACTGCACCGTCAGATTTTCGATGGCAATCATGACTGCGCCCTATTTCGGATGGCCTTCCAGGCGCCTTCGAGTTGCCCGGCCAGTCCTCTTGGGGCGGTCGCCATGGCATGCATCAGCGCAACGCCGAAGATGATGTAGGCAACGTTGCCACTGACGCCGATATCGTTGAGAAAGGCGGGCAGCAGGCGGTAAAGCACCGCCGCGATCACCGCGCCCAGCCAGCCCCAGGCGCCGCCGACAATGGTCAGAGCGAAGAGCATGACTGACTCCGCTGCAGGAAAGGACCGCGCATCGAGATGCTGCAGGTTGCCTGCCAGCAGCCCGCCGGCGATACCGGCCAGAAATCCGGAGAGGGCAAAGCCCCAGATCTTGTAGAAGGTCACGTTGACGCCAGCTGACATGGCGGCAGCCTCGCTACCCCTGATGAAGGCCCAAGCTCGCCCTGGACTACCCCGCTCGTGCAGATGGATCAACAGAAATCCAAGAGCAACCACAATGACGCAATAGCTAAAGAAGGCGCCGTCTGACTGCCCCAACACTGGCCGGGGCATGCTGCCGACGGATTGGACGATAAATCCCGCAAAGCCCGGTCCACCATTGGGAAACTGGATGACATTGACCAGAATGGAGAAGCCACCAGCGGCCATCAGCGTCACCAGCGCCAGATATAGACCGCGCATGCGCAGCGCGGGATAGGCGAGCACTATGCCTATACCGGCGGTCACGACAGCGCCTGCCAGCATGTTGACTTCAAACGGCGCCCCCCAGGCATGGGAAAGCCGCAGGGTGACCCAGCCACCACAGCCCATCAGAGCGATCTGGGCTAAGGAAACCAGACCCAGACGGCGATAGAGCAAGGCAATACTGGCGACCGCCAGCGCGTAAATGGCTACCGAGGTGAGAACCTTCAGCCACAGGCTGGTAGCCAGAACTGGGACGACAAATGCAAGGGCTCCAATTGCAGCCACTGGCAGAACAAGCTGCCAATGCGGCTGCAGGCCGGGGCGTGATGCCCTCATCGTGGGTGCTGATGCAGGGGCGCTCATTAGTCTTCTCCTGCAAAGGTCAGGCGGCGACCCCGCTGCAGCCACATTAGGGCAATGATGGCGACAGCAAAGGGTGCAGCGGACCGAAATGGGGCCAGGGGCGGATAAAGTGCCAGCATGCTCTCGGTGACCCCGATGAGGAGTCCAGCGGCAAAGGTCACGGAGATGGAATTGAGCCGCGCCACAATGGCTGCCGCGATTACCGGGATGACCATGAAAGTCAGCAGGGTCGGATCAAGTTGCACCAGGCCGCCAAACATCAGTCCAGTGAAACCGGCCAGAGCGCCCGAGAGCCCCCAGGCCAGCGTTTCAACCCGCAGGACAGGGGTGCCAAGAAGAGCCGCGACCGGACGGTTGTCGGCGAGCGACCGCATCATCAGGCCCACGCGGGTCGTGACCAATAGGATGGTCACACCAGCCACCACCGCCAGTCCGCCGCCGAAAGCCAGAAAACGTGTGCCGGTGATACGAATGCCGCCAAGCGTGATGAACATGCCGTCGAGGGTGAAAGTCAGCCGCCGGGGAGTGGTCACCCAGAGCAGGTTCATCACGCCTAGCAGGGCAATGGCAAAGCCGAGTGTCGCGACCGCCTTCACGACCGGCTCTCGATGCGCCAAGCTTGGTGCCATGAAGCGGCCAAACAGCAGGGACAGCAGCGCCCCGATGCCGATGCTGGCGCCCCACACGACTGGCTCGGGCATGGCCCAAGCCGCCATTTGCCAGGCCGTCATCGCGCCCATGGCGCCGATCGCGCCATGGGCAAAGTTAAGGAAGCCGGTGGCTCGGTTGAGCACGACCAACCCGACCCCGCCGAGGGCATAGAGTGCGCCTACGGCCAGACCAGAGACAAGGAACAGACCGTAGGCGGACATGGCGGGGCCTAGCGGCCAATACCGAGGGCCTTTTCGGCCGCACGGACGGGTCCAAGATAGGCGCTGTCGACGTCGGTGCATTCGCCGACGACGGCGAAACCATCTGCCGTGACCTTGACCATCATATTGGCGTGGTTAG
This sequence comes from Mesorhizobium sp. ISC25, assembly GCF_042295465.1. Classification (NCBI taxonomy): domain Bacteria; kingdom Pseudomonadati; phylum Pseudomonadota; class Alphaproteobacteria; order Hyphomicrobiales; family Phyllobacteriaceae; genus Mesorhizobium; species Mesorhizobium sp. ISC25. The sequence continues at coordinate 5,535,224 of NZ_CP135441.1, forward strand.
GCATGTGCGTGGGTGCATCGCCGACATAGTACGGGCCGCACAGAAGGTCGGAAGTCTTGTTCTTGATTGCCTTGATAGCCTCGGTCACCGTGGCGCGGTCGATCGCGGCCGGATCAAGTTCGAGCATGGCTTCCACGAAGAACTTGGCGGACAAGTAGCCGGACTGGCTGAACGTATCGCGCGGGTCTTCTGGCTTGGCATAGGCGTCCATGATGGCGCGCCAGTTGACTGCATCCTCGCCAGTGCCATCGATCGGGGTCAGCTCGATATTGACGTGCATGACATCGACCCAGCCGGGTCCGAGGAGGCCCGGAATGTCGGCATCATAGAGCGGCGTCGAGGAAATCCACTTGAAGTTCTCCTTGAGCCCCTGCTCCTCGACGGTCTTGAGGAAGCCCGCAGCCAGGCCGGCTGGCAGGTTGACCAGCACCGTATCGGCGCCCGAGGCAACAGCCTGAAGCACGGCCGCATTGAGGTCGACCGCCGCCGTATCGAGCAGGATCGATGATCCTGCCAGCCCCCTGGAGGTCATGTATTTTTCGGTCCAACCGCAGGAATACTGACCAACGGACGGTATGTTGATGCCGATACAGACGACGTTCTTGCTACCCAGATTGGCTACTGCCCACTGTGCGGCGCCGACGCTCGAGGGCAGCGGGCCTTCATTGGTGGACACGATATTGCGGGATTCGAAGCACTCCGAGACCGCGCAGGCCGAGGCCATGGACATGACGCCATCGGCCTCATAGAGCTTGGCATTCATGCTCATCTCGACAAAGGAGCCGCTGCCCACTAGGGCCACGACCTTATCGTCACGCACCAGCTTCGTGCCGACCTGGACCGCTACTTCGGGGTTCCACTGGTCGTCTTCGACGATGTATTGGATAGGCCGGCCATTGATACCGCCATTGGCGTTGACGCACGCGAAGTAGGCCGCCGCCGCATCGGCGGACGACGAGAAATCGTCAGGACCCGTCTCGCCAACAATGGCGCCCACCTTGATGGGTTCACCGGTCGCGGCCTGACCGTTATTGAGGCCGCAGCTGACGGCCGCCTGGGCCTGAGTGGACATGGCGGCGAGCAGTAACAGGCCGCTCGCACCCACCATCGCATAGGCAATCTTCTTCATTTCTCTTCCTCCCATGGTCGCGCTCCGCGACCGTTGACGACAGACCCGAGCCCCCACTCAGGCCGGTTGCTCTTTCCCCAGGATGAACCTGGATGCCCGCTCAGCGATCATGATCGTGGGGGCATTGGTATTGCCGGACACAAGGGTCGGCATGACTGAGGCGTCGCTGACGCGCAGACCCTCGACCCCACGAACCCTGAGGTCCTCGCCCACGACAGCCATCCGGTCGGTTTCCGGACCCATCTTGCAGGTGCCGGACGGATGAAAAACGGTTTTCGAGACCTTGCGGATATAGTCGCGCAGTTCATCAGGGCTGTTCTCGATGCCAGGCTCGGGCAGCACGCGCCGCTTGATCAGCTTGGCAAGTGCGGGCGCTTCCAGGATCTTGATGGCGAGCTTGACGCCACGCACGAGCGTTTCGAGGTCGGCGAGATCGCCCAGCGCGTTGGCATTGAACAGGATGGGGTCCTTGGCATTGGCCGAGCGCAGCTTCACCGTGCCGCGCGATTGCGGGCGCAGGAAGCATGGACCGATGCTGATGCCGTGCCCCGATACCGGCGCACGATCGACAAAGCCGACCAGCATGGGCAGCACATGGAACTGGATGTCCGGCTGACCGGTCTTGGCTGTATCGGCGAAGCCGCCGCATTCGACGACATTGGAGCTTAGGAGGCCGCCACGGGTCGTCAGGTAGCGGAGCATGTGTCCGACGGCCGCAAGGCCTTTGTCCTGACCCAGCAGCGAGATCGGGTCATGCGACTCGCCCTGCACCGTGGCCTCGATGTGATCCTGATAGTTCTCGCCGACGCCAGGCAGGTCTGAAACGACCTCAATGCCGAGCGTGCGCAAATGCTCGGCATTACCGATGCCGGACAACTGCAGCAGTTTGGGGGTGGCCAAGGCGCCTGCCGTCAGGATGATTTCCTTGGCCGCCTCGAAGCGACGACCATCTTCCAGCATGACGCTGCTGGCGCGCCGTCCGACGAACAGCACCTTGGCGACGCGCCCTTCGGTGATGATGCGCAGGTTCTGACGCTGTCTTGCGTCGCGCAGGAAGGCCTGCGCCGAACTCCAGCGGCGACCGTTATAGGTGGTCGACTGATAGAAGCCGACGCCCTCCTGTTCCGCGCCGTTGAAATCAGTGCTGCGGGGCAGCCCGACCTGCTCGGCAGCGGCCACGAAAGCCTCACATAGCGGATGCTTGAACGACCGGTCCGAGACTTTTAGCGGGCCGCTGGTACCGTGATAGGCATTGTCGATGCGCTGATTGCCTTCAACCGCCTTGAAGGCCGGCAGCACCCGGTCATAAGACCAGTTGCGGCACCCCATCTGGGCCCAGGTATTGTAGTCGTCGGCGTGACCGCGAATGTAAATCATCGCGTTGACGGAACTGCCGCCGCCGATGACATGGCCTTGTGGCACGATTGTGGGCCGTCCGCCCATGCCGGGGTCGGGTTCGCCCGCATAGAAGGTCACGTCCCTCTGTCCTTCCAGGACCTTGAAGAAGGTCGCCGGAATGTGGATCCATGGGTTGTCGTCGTTACGGCCCGATTCAATCAGCAGCACGTGGTTGCGTGGCTCTTCCGATAGGCGTGCCGCCAGTACGCAGCCCGCCGAACCACCGCCCACGATGATATAGTCAAAGTTGTCCAAGGCCATTCCTCCAAGGCGGTGAGCGGTTTGCCCGCGTCTCCCAGGTTTGTTGGTTCGTCGCTAGCAGAAGACGGTTTGCGTCACGGTGTTCTCCTTGAGGCCCTCAAGCCCGAAAGAGAGACCGAGGCCGGAGCCCTTGACCCCGCCGAACGGCACGTTCGGCTGAATGGCGCCGTGCTTGTTGATCCACACCGAGCCGCATTCGAGGCGCAGCGCGACGTCCTTGGCGCGGTCGAGATTGGACGACCACACCGAGCCGCCAAGCCCATTGGGATTGTCGTTGGCACGGGTAATCACTTCCTCGACATCGCTGTAGCGGATGATCGGCAGCACCGGTCCGAACTGCTCTTCGTCTACCAGCCGCACGCCATGATCGACATCAGCGACCAACGTGATCGGGTAGAAGTAGCCGTCACTTTCAGGCGCTTCGCCGCCCACCAGGATTCGTCCGCCCCGGGCGCGGGCATCTTCGACCAGGTCACGCACCAGGTTGAACTGGCGTTCGTTCTGGATCGGGCCAAGGGCGGACGCGTCGTCCATGCCATTGCCCATCTTTACCGTCCCGGCGACCCGCACCAGTTCAGCGCACACGGTGTCATAGATGCTGTCGTGGACATAGAGCCGCTTGAGCGCCGCGCAGGTTTGGCCGCCATTGATGAAGGCGCCCCAGAACACGCCCTCGGCGATCTGCTTGGGATCGGCGTCCGGCAGCACGATGCCAGCATCATTGCCACCCAGTTCCAGCGTCAGGCGCTTCAGCGTCTGGGCAGCACTGGCCATGATCTTCTGGCCGGTAGGGCTCGACCCGGTAAAGGTGATCTTGGCGATCCCCTTGTGGTTCGACATCGCGGCACCAAGCTGGTCGTGGCCGGTAATGACATTGACGACACCGGGCGGGATCACCTGATTGATCAGTTCGACCAGCCGGATGGTGGCAAGCGGCGTGAATGGCGAGGGCTTGATCACCACCGTATTGCCGGCGCGAACGGCCGGAATGATGTGCCAGGTGGCGATCATCACCGGAAAGTTCCACGGCGTGATCGATCCGACGACGCCGATAGGTTTGCGGTGCAGCTCGACGCGGCCCTCGTTGGTGTCCTGCAGCACTTCCACGGGAAGATCGAGCAATGCCGTATAGCGGGTCCAGGCAATGGCGCCGCCGATTTCCCAGCGCGAGCCAAGCCCGTTGCGCGGCTTGCCCTGCTCCAGCGTCAGTAGTTCGGCAAGTTCTTCAGCGTGGGCCTCGATGACATCGGCAATCGCGAAACAAGCGCGCTGTCGGTCCGCGTCAGAGGCCTTGCTCCAGCTGTCGAACGCTTCGGCGGCGGCAGCGACCGTCCGATCCAGGTCGGCGAGACTGGCAACGGGCATGAGCCCGACAATTTCGCCGGTCGCGGGGTTCTTCACCTCGGCGTAGCCGTCGGTTTCCCGGGCTTCGCCGCCGGCGATAATCTGGTAATTGTTCATTGAGCTTCCTCCCAAAGCGTTGACCTGAGGCTAGTGGGGCGAAAGCGAAGGGTCTTGGTCAGGCGCGCAGCGTCTATTGGACAGAAACGCGCGTTTTGGAGGTGCCACGAACGTCACCAAGATCACCTGTCGTGGGTCGTCGGGTTGGCGGTGAAATTGGGAATTCTGCCGCCATGTCAAGTACATGTGCTTGGCATCAAATCGACGCGTCGCCCTGCGCAGCACATTTGATAGTGGGCCGATTGGAGCCAAAGCGGTTGGGGCTCGCCGAATCCGGCAAGCCCCGCAAATGGATCGGCGCGCGACGTCCGAAGCCTCTGCCGCGTTGATGGCAGCGTCCGCGTCAACGGGAGAACATAGCCGTCCTCCACTGGCTGCTGCATCGTGCTGCGCACCTGGGCGACATACTCGTCATGGCTCCCATAGCGGTTCTTCAATTCCTCCGCCGTAAAGTCGAGATGATGGCCGGACAGCAGGCAGAAAATCAGGCAGATCAAGGAAGACGAAGCCGTCAAAGAAGTCGTAAAGCGGCTGGATCGTGTTGTAGTATCTGGTCAGCCGATGCGCGGACTGCGACTCGCCCAAGGCGATGACATCCTCGACGGTCAGACCGGGCAGCGGCGGGTTGTCGCCGGCATTGTCCTTAAGAGCCTTGGACACCTGGGTCATGATATCCCAAGAGAGCGGATCTCCAGGACAGTTCAGCGCCGGGTCAGGCAGCAATCGTCAATTGTATCACCGCCCACCGGTCAACGTTGTTGACGGCGACCGAGAGGGTGCCGTAGCGCTCTGGGCTCCAGGTCTTGAGCCTATCCACGCCTACATTCTGGGCCGACACAACGGCGACCGCGTACCCCTCGCGCAGCAGGTACTCCCAGGATTCTGCGAACGCGAAGTCGATGTCCTGCCCGGCTGTGACATTGGCCCATTCGACCACGAGCGTAAACCATTGAAGGCAGCAGCGTCCGGGGTCCGGACAAGAACGCGCGTGTGGTAGGGCCAGTTTCCGTCGATGATCTCGGCATTATCCAGGTCGCCGTCCTTCGCTCCGCGGTAGCGATTGGCAACGCCTTCCGCATAGAACTCGCGTTCGGTATATCCGGCGGCGGCAAGGTCAACGGCAGCCGCTGCCATCGGCAGCGTGCCGGCAACCTGCACGTCCGACAGTTTTGCGGCGCTCACTGCCAGTTCTTCGGTCGATGCGGGGCATGCTACGGTCAAGGCGGTGCCCATCAGCAGAACAGTCGCGGACCCTATCCCCAGCGGCTGATCGTGCCGCTTGGCAGCCTCCGGCTGCCCACGCGCTGTTGACTGGGAGTGGGCCGATCAGGATGTGCCGGATGACGACGCGAAGACGTCGCGCCGATCAGCAAAGTCTATCGATGTCGAAAGCTGGTTCGGCCGCAGAAAAACCGGCGCGTCGGTTGAGGCCCCTCCCAAGGCGTCATCAGGACGCTATTGGGAGTTGGAGCGTATAGTCTTGCTTGGCGCGCAGGCGCTATTGGACGGGAACGCGCGGCAGCGCTCTCAGGTAGTCGGAAGGGGCCGAGCCGAAGTGTTCTCGGAAGCTGCGATTGAAGTATGAAATGTCGTTGAAGCCGCACATATAGGCGATCTGGGCGATATTGATGCGTTGCCCCTGACCGCCAAGCTCGCCAAGACGTTGCGCCGCCAGCTTCAGCCGCTTCTGGCGGATCAGGGCATTAAGGGTCAATCCAGCTTGCTGGAAGTCCTCCTGTATCCTGCGCAAGGGATGGCCGAGGCGTGCAGCCACCATGGCCGGGCTCAGGTCCGGGTCCGTAAGATTCCGATCGATCAGGTCTTCGACAAAATCGATCCGGTCCCAGCTGGCCGCAAGATGGGGCAACGGGTCTGCCACATCTTCGAACTCAAAGGCATAGCGCACCGTGTCGAACAACAATTGCGACAGGTGCGGCTTGGACCGTCCAGCAACGTCCATCATCATGATCTTGGCGATCAGTGAGCGGATGGTCAGCGCCATGGGATCCCGCCGGTCGAGCGGTTGGCCCACGACGAAGCGGACCAGACTTGCCGAATACATCAGCTGACGTGGCAGATGCACCGACAACTGATTGGAGAACCTGCCGTGGAAGTTGAAGGTTGATGGCCTCGCAGAGTCTACGAGGATGCAGTCTCCGGCCCGCAGGACGGTCTGGCGATCAAACTGCTCCATGCCCGCTTCGCCGCCCAGCTGGACGATCAGAAACAGGCAGTCATTGTCGTCCCTCCGCGCGTCCTCGCGCGTCCGTTCGATGCGGCTGAGGTCCTTGACCACATGCGCGAAATCGAGGCCGCCGGCGTGCCGTGTCTCAACGCACCCCAAGACCTTCCGTTGATCACGGAGGGGGACAGGTCGAAAGTGCCCACATGCCCTTCTCAGATCGTCTGCCCACTGATCGATTGGCAGTTTGTGCCAGACCGGCTGATAGAGACCTTCAATTTGACGAAGTTCCATCTTGCTCCTCCCAAAGCAAATTGGCTGTCCAATGAGAAACCTTCACTTGAGGGCCGTCAATTGGGTCGCACATCTGTCATGCCGCATTAGCCGCCGAAGCTTCCTGACTGGGCAGGGACATGGACGTAGTTTCGATCGACATAGAGCAGCCCGGCGCCATCGGGGCGGTGACGCACTTCCACCACCAGCCCGATCAGGATGTTGTGGGTGCCGACATGCTGCACGCTTTCGATCTCGCAATCGAAATTGACGATGGCATCGGCGAGCCCGGGCGTGCCCGATTGCAGGGTCAACCAATGGGCGGCCGCGTAGCGCTCGGACATATCCTGAGTGCCGCCGGCGAACTTATCTGCCAGATGCATATGCTCATGGGTCAGCACGTTCACGCAGAAACGGCGGTTGGCGAGGAACAGGTCGGTCTGGGCCGATCGCCCATTCATGCAGACCAACAGCGTTGGCGGCTCATCGGTGACGCTGCACATGGCGGTGGCAGTGAAGCCGCCGCGGCCTGCTGGTCCGTTGGTCGTAATAATATTGACCGGCGCGCAGACCCGGGACATGGCGTTGCGGAATTCGGTCTTGGTCACGAGGTCGGCCATTTGCGTCTCCTCCGATCCCGCTGTCAGGCACCTAGCGGCGGTAGCCAGGTGTTTCCGGTCCAGCCGTTTTCGTCGTAGTCGGCCATGCAGGTGTCGACGAGTTCTTCCATGGCCTTGAGGCGGCCACCGCGCTCGGCGCCCTTGAGCACCTGCAGCCGCACTTCTTCGGGCGCACCGGCATAATTGAGCTCATAGAGCGCGTGACGCCCGCCGAACTCGGTACCCGTCGCGTCCCAGAGCAGCTTCATGATCTTGATGCGCTCGATATGACCCATGTCGTTGGAGCCACGCACATATTGGGCCAGGTAGCGGTTGATCTCGGGGTTGCCGAAATCCGTGGCGGAGGACGGCAGGTAGATCAGGCCTGAGGCCACCACCTTGCGGATGGTCTCGATGACGCGAGGATACGCTTCGGACATGAACGTCCGGTAGGCCAGGGCCGCTTCGAGGTTCGGCAGGACGGCGCCACTGGCCCATGGGATCGGGTTGTAAGCCATGGCATTGGAGAAGCTCCAGAACATGTGCCGCAGGGCGATGACTTCGCCGAGCGCCGCCTGGTTGCCGCGGAACGCATCGCCGCCAGTGGCGCGCAATGCCTTGGCGAGCAGGCCGGCCAGGAAGTCGAGCTTGACCGCAAAGCGCGTGCAGCCCTGGAAGCAATAGCCATGCATGAAGCCCGATGCCGGGTGGAACGACAGGATTTTGGGCGCATCGCGCAGCACCAGCACGTCTTCCCATGGGATGAACACGTTATCGAGCACCAGGATCGCGTCGTTCTCGTCGAAGCGTGACGACAGCGGGTAGTCGAATGGCGTGCCGACAGTGTTGGCGGTCTCCTCATAGGAGACGCGGCAGAACATCTTGATGCCCGGCGCGTTCATCGGCACGATGAACATGACCGACAGCGACGGGTCTTCGGTGACCGTCGCCGAGCTCTGTGCCAGGAAGTTGTAGTGCGTCAGGGCCGAGGAGGTCGCGACCACCTTAGCACCGGAAACGTAGATGCCGGCGTCGGTTTCCTTGGTTATGTGCACGAACACGTCCTTGACCGCGTCGGCCGGCTTATGGCGGTCGATTGGTGGGTTGACGATCGCGTGGTTCATGAACAGGACCGATTCCTGGGCCCGCTTGTGCCAGGCCAGGGCGTTGTCCTTGAACGGGCCGTACCAATCGGCATTGGCGCCCAGCGTATTCATCAGTGCCGCCTTGTAGTCGGCGGTGCGGCCCATCCAGCCATAGGACATTTTGGCCCATTCGGCGATGGCGCCCTGCTGGGCGACCAGTTCGCTCGAGGATTTTGCGACACGGAAATACTTGTGGGTGAAACCGCCCGAACCGGTATCGGTGGGTGAGGTCAGAATGTCCCGCTTCTTGGAGTCATGCATGGCATCATAGAGGCGAGCGAGCGACCGCGCCGAGTTGCGCATGGATGGGTGTTCGGTGACATTCTTGATGCGCTCGCCATTGATATAGACCTCGCGGCCGTCATCGAGACTGGCGAGATACTCGGCACCCGTGAATGGGCGGTTCTTATCGGCCCGGAAATCTTCAGAACGCATTTTGTGCTCTCCCTATTGCGCTCAGAATAGGCGCTGGCCAGTCGATGCTGGATGGACAAAGGAGCAAAATCGCTGGTACTTTTTCGGGCATGACAAACAATCGGGACGTGCCGGAGTTTTTCGTCTATGGCGAGCCCAGCCGCTCGCTCGACGTCGGCTTCCTGCATGTCGAGACGGTGCGGGAGCGAGATAGCCTGCATCTGGGCACGGTGGCGGCCCACAAGCATCCGCATATGGGCCAGGTCACGTTCTGGACATCAGGCCCGGGCAACTATCAGATCGAAGACAGCAGCTGGGACTTTTCGGCGCCGGCGGTCAGCTTTGTGCCCAGTGATGTGGTGCATGGTTTTGTCATCGAGCCCGGAGCGGACGCCATCGTCGTTTCGATCGCCAACGACGTCTTGAACGGGCTGCAGGATCGCACGACCCTGTCGGTGCGAACGCCGGTATTCGTTGCCGGCTCGGCCCATCTCTCGGCCTGGTCGCAGACGCGCTCGGTGCTGGACACGCTGTTCAACGAATATCGCGAGGGGCTGCTTGGTTCGGAGAGGATATTGCCCGAGCTGGTCGCCGTCGTCCTCTCCTACATTGCCCGCCTCAATGCCGGTCGGGTCGGACCAAGCGCTTCGCCGGCCGTGGCTCTGGCAATCGAGCTGCGCCAGCTCGTCGATGAAACCTTCAAAGAGGCCTGGTCGGTCGATCAATACGTGTCCGCCCTGGGAACCACGCCGCATCTACTGGACAAGGCCGTGCGCGAAGTGCTGGGCAAATCCGTCAAGGACATTGTCCTCGACCGCCGCCTCATCGAGGCCAAGCGTCTGCTCAAGTTTACCATCCGCCCGGTCGAAGACATCGCCTTTGCCATCGGCTTCAAGGACCCCGCCTATTTCTCCCGGTTCTTTCGCCTGCATGTCGGCCAGTCCCCGACCCGATGGCGCGCCAACGGGATGAACAAAGGCGACAGCGCGGGCGCGAGCTAAGCTTCCGCAGACTTTTGGGGCGGTCAGGCATGATGAGGTGGCCACGCGCCGACGCCAGGCAGTGATACGAGACCGGTTCTATGGGGAGTTTGGCCTGTTGGGCCGCGGGCGATTCTCCGAGTGGTTCACCCGATCATTATTGGGTATGGGATAAGGCCAGAAGGATTGCAGCTATGCCAAGTGCATCAGCTCTCGCTGGCGGCTGAAAGGGTCGGCGATGCCAATTGGCATCCCAAGGTCGAACGGCAGCTATCCCACGAGCGATGCCCAAAAGCCGACAGTCGGCAATCGGCCCCCATCCTGCCGTTGCGTTTCTTAGATATTGGCGTCGAATTTGCCGATGAGGCCTTTGCTGCTTTCGGGTAAGGGCAGGGCACCCAATCTGCCATCGATCGGCTTCGTAACTGTTCACCAGCCGCTCTAGCGGGAGGGAACCGGACCGAAGTGCACTGACAATGGCACGCTAGTGTTCAACATCGCGCCATGCGTAGAAACGGCGGTGGCTCCCCGGGATCGGCGAAGCCGCGAACTGCGAGTTCGCCATAGCGCTCCGCCGAGACGCGCCACAGCCGCATCAAATTCGAAAACGTGATCGTGACCGCGCAGAAGCACTACGCCTTGCAGGTGGGCTGCCATCGCTCCGGGAATCGCGCCGTTGCTCTGGCGCAAGACCGCGCGGTGAGGTGCGGACCCGCGATCTGACCGACATTGGCATCCCACGGTGCTATCTTTCCCGGATGTGCGAGCAAGGGCTGCTCGTGAAGGTCGGCTATGGGATGGCTTCTCACACCACGAAAATTCTGGCTGGGACCACCTTTCGTTCTGTCAAGGTCCTATTGTCTGGTACAACGGCACACTCCAAGGCGTTAACGCCGTCGCCATTCGTCCTGGAAAAATGGACCGTTCCCCTTGCGGAACCGGTTGATTCGGCAAGGATGGCCATCCTGCATGCAAAGGGTCGCCTGGGCATCGGACACCGTTATGTCGGAAAGTCCATAATCGGATCCGATTCGACTGTCATATCGAGTCTGAGATATCGGTAGGGGCAGGGCCGGGATCGTCCCGGTCATTTCAGGAAGCGCTTGGATAACCGGCATTCACCAGCACACGCTTGATCCGGTCGATCCGTTCCCCGCCGGCTATCGGCTTCAGATACTTGGCGACCGAGAACAAGGCGGAGGGCAGTGGCATGGCGCGTCAGGTTCCGCCATCCTTCTGACTGGCTGCACGCCGCCAGGCTCGGGTCGCCAACCATCGAAATAGAAGATCTCTGCGTTTGCAGTGATGGCCAACGTGTTGCCATTTGAGCAACACGGAGCCGCCGAGATAGTGCTACCGGCATCACCGGGTAGCCTGTAGTCTGCTTGAAGTGGCATCGAGACATCGAGAAGGGAGCTCGAGGGTGGCTAGACAAGTAATTGTTCCGAAGAATTCACCGCCGCCGCTTGGTCCTTATTCACCCGCAACCAGGGCAGGTGATACGATCTATGTAGGGGGCGCGCTGCCGACGGATGCCGAGGGAAAGTTGGTTGGCGATGGGGATGTCGCGGCCCAGACCCGTCATGAGCTTGAGCTTATCAAATCCGTGCTTGAAGCGGCCAACGCTTCGCTTGATGACGTGGTGTTCAATCAGGTCCTGCTGCGCGACATGAGCGATTATGCAGCGATGAATGCGGTCTACAGAACCTATTTTCCCAAGGATCCGCCGGCGCGATTTTGTATCCGCGCGGACCTCGTGAAGCCGGAATTTCTGGTGGAGATCATCGCCACGGCGCACGTTTCGAGACAAGGGTAAATAAGTCAACGACGACAAAGCGTGGTCGAACTGCGCTCAGATAAGGGGAACCAAACTATGAGCAGACTGGAAAAGCTGATCGCCGACGTCTCGGCAGGACGGATTTCGCGCCGTGATTTCATTGCCCAGACCATGGCGCTTGGGGCCACGAGTGCCACCTTGGGTTTGGGACTTTCAACAAAGGCGAACGCCGCCGACATAACTGTAGGCTTCAGTTTCCCCAGCTTCGAACATTTTCGCTGGGCGCATGACCGTGCCTATTTTCAGGCGCGCGCCGACGAACTTGGCATGAAATACATCGTCCAGGGCGCCGAGGAGGATGTCTCCAAGCAGGACGCCCAGGTCGATGCGATGCTTGCCCAAGGCATCCAGGCGCTCATCATCATCCCGGTCAACATCGATGCGGGAAAGGACCTCATCGAGCGGGTGAAGGCTGACGCCAACATTCCCGTGATCTCCTACAACTATGTCATTCCATCTCCCAAGCTGGACTACTGGTGCGCCCGCGACAATTATCTGGTTGGAGAAATCCAGGCCAAGCAGGCTCTGGCGCAGGCCAAGAAGGGCAATTGGGCAATCGTCAGCGGTCCAAGCGGCGTCGATGTCGCACGCCAGAAGACGGAAGGCGCGCTGCGCGTGCTGAAGCCCTTCATCGACTCGGGCGAGATCAAGATCGTGTCGCATGAATGGCACGACGCCTGGCGTGCCGAAGGTGCGCTGGCGCAGATCGAGAACGCCTTGACCAAGACCAACAACGACCTTCAGGCGGTAGTTGCCAACGAGGACGGTATGGCGCTTGGCGCCCTTCGCGCTCTTACCGAACAAGGGCTGGCCGGCAAGGTCTGGCTCTGCGGCGAAGATGTCTTTCCCGAAGTCGGTCGCGAGATCGTCAAGGGCAACATCGCCATGAGCGCATGGACGGATCTCATACAGATGGGCCGTGCCGCCGCCGACGCCGCATTCGCGCTGGCGCAGGGCAAGAAACCGGAATCCAACGACAAGGTGACGGTCGAAGGCGTCGACGTGGCGGGCATGCGTATCCAGTCGCGCGGCGTGGATCGTGCCAACCTGGCCGAGTTCCTGAAGCTGACCGACTGGCTGAAGCCGGAAGATGTCGGCCTTTAGATCTGGTTGAAACTCCCGAGCGTTTGACATGGTGCAGTACGCAGAGCGCGTTGGACGCGCGAAAGGTCTCGGTCCCGCCGATCAAGCCGCCCCGATCGTGAGGCTGAGCGATATCGCTGTCCAGTTCGGAGCACAGCGGGCACTCGGCGGGGTGTCGCTCGATATCAGGCGCGGCGAGGTCATCGGTCTTGTCGGCGCCAATGGCGCCGGCAAGAGCACGCTCGGGCGTGTCATTGTTGGAGAGGTGCCATTCGGCGGCTACAGCGGCCGTATGACAATGGACGGCATTGAAACCCGTTTCGTGGATACCAAGCAGGCACATCGAGCCGGCGTTGTCCTGATCCATCAGGAAGGCGCCGGCGTCGAACAGCTCACGATCGGCGAGAACGTCATGTTGACGATTGAACCCAATGCGCGTGGCCTCATAGACTGGACATCGCTTCACCGGCAAGCGGGCAAGGCACTGTCGGAACTGGGCGTCGACACCGACACCTGTGCTACCCTTGGGGCGCAAGGCGGTGTCGCCTTGATGGAACTGGTCGAGATAGCCAGAGCCATCGCGCGCGGGGGGCGCGTCTTTGTGTTCGACGAATCCACCGCGGCTCTGGGCGCCGACGAAGTGACAATCCTTCTTTCGAGGATGCGGGACCTGGCTGCAAAAGGCGCGGCGATCATCTTCATCTCTCACCACCTCAATGAGGTGCTTGCGGTTTGCGATCGCATTGTCGTGCTTCGCGATGGCCGCAAGGTGCTGGACGCCCCACGCGTGACCGAGACGCATGCATCGGTGATCGCGGCCATGCTCGGGCGCGATACCTTCGAGCATACAATGCGCATGGAAAATTCGGGCCATCCGCACGATGGTCCCGAGGCGCTGGGGCTCGGTGCCTGGAAGGTGGCACGATCCGAGAAATGCCGGCTGTCACTTGGACCGATCGAGTTCGGCGCAGTTAAAGGCGAGATCCTGGGTGTCTACGGACCCCTGGGATCGGGCAAGACGGAACTGCTCCATTCGATCTTCGGGCTGCTACCGGAGGAAACGACCGGTCAGATGCGCCTGAGCGGCGAAGCGGCGAGGCCGTTTGCCAGTGCGCGCAGCGCCCTTGGCCGCGGCATTGCACTGGTTTCCGCCGAACGGCAAAAGGAAGGCATCGTTGCGGAACTGTCGGTTCTCGACAATATGCTGCTTGGGCATGGCCGCGCCGACCTGGTTCGCCACAAACTCTTCATCTGCCATGACAGCGAGCGTCGCTTGTGCGAGCAACTGGTCGCGGAACTCGGCATCAAGATTGACAACCTCGATCAACCCATCAGCTCGTTGTCGGGAGGCAATCAGCAGAAGGTTGTGCTTGCACGGGCGTTGATCAATCGGCCTCAGGTGCTTCTTCTCGACGAGCCGACACGCGGCATCGACATCGGCGCGCGCCAGGATGTGTACCGCTGGATGCGCAAGATCGCCGCCGAAGGCACGACCATCATAGTCAGTTCGCTCGAGGAAGGGGAAATCCTGTCCTTGACCAGTCGCGTGCTGGTTTTGCGTGACGGAAGGCAGGTCGCCATTGCGGATACTCAGGGAATGAGCGAGCATCAATTGGCTGTTCTTGCCGTTGGGGGAGGGCTGCATTGACCTACGAAGCCTCAGACCCGCAGACCTTGCCTGCTGAACTCAAGGTAGAACGCGCCGAGACAGGGCGTCGGCGCAGGTTGCTGCAGCAGGCGCGGTCAGCGGGAGGTTTGCTGCTGGCCGTCGGCCTGGTCTGGCTCATTCTTTTCATCACGACCGACGGCGTGTTCGTGAGTGACCGCAACCTCATCAACCTGATGCGCCAGACCTCGGTGACGGCCATGGTCGCGCTCGGCATGCTTGTCATCATTGCGCAGGGCGAAATCGACCTGTCGGTCGGCTCGTTCCTGAGCCTTTGCGCCACCGTGATAGCGCTCATGGAATCCTGGGCGGTATTGCCTCCTCCGTTCACCATTCTTGCCGCTCTTGTACTGGGCGTAATCGTTGGCCTGTGGAATGGGCTGTGGGTTGCGCGACTGGGCGTGCCGGCCTTTGTCACCACCTTGGGAGGCATGCTTGCGTTTCGCGGCATATCGCTCGCGATCTCCGGCGGCAACACTATCTCGGGAATTCGCGGCGACATCCGTTTCTTCGGTGAGGCGTTCATCACCGGCCCACCGTTGTGGTTGTTTCTTGCCGGAGCCATGTTGGTTGCCATGGCGCCCTTGCGTCGCGTTGAGGCCAGGCGGCGGCCGAAAGACCTGATCGAGGTGGCAGCGGGCCTGCTCGCGGTCGCAGCACTTGCCTGGATGACGCTTTCTTACCGTGGCCTTCCCATGCCCGTGGCGTTGACGCTGGTGATCGGCGGGGCACTTGCCTACGCATTGAAGAATTTCGTCTGGGGCCGTCACGCGTTTGCCGTCGGAGGCAATCGCACTGCCGCCAAAATCGCAGGCATCGCGGTCGGCCGGCAGATCGTCCTCAGCTACGTCCTGATCGGGGTCCTGACGGCGATCGCCGCGCTGATGTTTGTCGGCAGGCTCGGCGCTGCGCCACCCGAGGCAGGCTACTTCCTCGAGCTCAATGCCATTTCCGCGGTCGTCATCGGTGGCGCCAGCCTCTACGGCGGTACCGGCACAGTGACGGGCGTGCTGCTCGGCGCGCTCCTCATGCAGAGCCTTTCAAACGGCCTGTCTCTGATGAACGTAGCCTCGGCCTATCAAAACATCACCAGCGGCTTGGTGCTGATGTTTGCCGTCTATCTCGATGCGGTCGCAAAGCGGGGAGGTGTGCCATTCCTGCGTCAATAAACACGTCCGACATGTTGCTTCGCTCGGCGGCCTGGACCTTGTTTGCGGCGGGGTTCCTGTCGAAGCGGCTCGCAGCCGGCGTCGAACGGATAGGGCATCTCATTGCGGCCAGACGTCATTGGAAGACATTCGACCTGGGTGCCGTTGCAATCGAGGTCCCATCCGATTGGGGCAACGTGGAAGTCACCCCTGGTGGATATGTCGTGCACAATCGGACGGCCTGCGCGCGCGTTGACGGCGATGCGGTCTGGTATTCTTCGGCTATCGAACTGCACATCGGCTTGGCTCAGCGGCGACCGCGCCAGGCGAACGCTGCCTTTGCCTATCGCCACCGGGTTTTCGCATCTGCGTCCGGCCCGATCCGCCTGACATTGGCGATCGCGCGTGGCGTCGGCCCGGCCCAGCGCAATATTGCGTTGCGAGTGTTTGCGCGAGCCAATGGGCGGTCCGATCTCGACCTTTTCTGCAAGGACGCGTTGACCGCGCCGGCCCCGGATTTGGCGCCGCTGACACACGGCCGCATCGCGGTGATCCATTCGCATCCAATCAAGGTCAATCCAGTACCCGGCGCGGCAAAACCGTGAACTGCTAAATCAGAGTTAGAGAAGGGATACGTCATGATCGAAGGTCATTTCATCATCAACCCAATCGCCCACGCTTACGATCTATCTGACGCGAACCTGCAGCCGAATCCCTACGGCCGCGGCCTGCGCGACCTCCTGGTCAAGCTGCACCTGGTCTGGAACCCTCCGCACCTGCGTGTTCCAGCCGAGGTCTACATGTCCAACTGGCCGGTCGAGGCCGTGGCGCGTACGCTTTTTCTCGAGACCGATGTCGACATGGCCGCCAATATGTATCTGCGGCTGGACTCTTGGTTTCGCGACGGGCTGTGCTCCAGGGCCAAGAACGTCGAAGCGGCAACCAGATGGCCGGAGCGCTATCTCACCTATGTCGGCGTCAGTCCGACACAAGGGCTGGATGTCTGCCTTCGCGATCTCGAAGACCAGATGAAAGAGCTGCCGAATTCGATCGGTCTCAAGCTGTATCCCGATGAGGTCGAACCCTTCCGCAGCTGGCGAATGGATGATCCGAAGCTCGCCTATCCTCTGTTCGAGCGCGCCCAGAAACTCGGCATCAAGACCGTCGCCATCCACAAGGCCATTCCCAATGGGCCGGTGCCGATAAACCCCTACCGGGTCGACGACGTAGATGGTGCTGCGATCCATTTCCCGGGTCTCAATTTCGAGATTGTCCATGCCGGGCTCGCTTTCGTCGACGAGACGGCGCACGCCATTGCGCGGTTTCCCAACGTCTATGCAAATCTGGAGATCACCAGCCTGCTGATGCATCATGGTCCCGGCATGTTCAGCGAGATTCTGGCGCAATTTCTGTTCTGGGGTGGTCCCGAAAAAATCATCTATTCCGATGGCACGCTCTTTTGCCACACACAGCCACTTCTGGAAAAATTCTGGAACCTCGAATTCACCGAAGAACTCATGGCAAAATACAATCTGAAGCAGCTGACGAAGAACGAGAAAGCGCTGATCCTCGGCGGGAACTATGCCCGCATCGTCGGTCTCGACATCGAGAAAGCCAAAGCCGCAATCGCCGACGACGAATTCGCCAAGGAACGCCGGCGCACCGGCATCCAGAAGCCATATTCGAACTGGCTGCGGATGTATGAGGAAGAGCGGCAGGGGGCGGGCGGCAAGGTGAGGGCGCTGGCATGACGGGGACCCTGGACGACCAGATCGCCGAGGCGCTCGGCTCGGTCTACGATCCGTGCAGCCTGGCCTCGAATGCGCCCGTCAGCATCATCGATATGGGCTTGATCAAGAGCTGGACCGTCGACGATGTCGGCAATCTTCACGTAACGATGTGTGTCACCTCGGCCTGCTGCACCATGGCGCCGAATATCGTTCGCGGCGCTGTCGCGGCGCTGACGGCCATCCCTGGGATCAAGGCCGCCGAGGTCAAGATCGATCCCAGCGTATTTTGGACCCCCGACTCGATGACGGAGCGTGGCCGCGAGACGTTGCGCCGGCGACGCGAACAATCTCTGGCACAGACGAAGACGACACCGCAGCAATGGCGACAGCAGGTCCCCTCATGACATTTTGGCCGTTGCCAAACCGGGATGACGGCGATCCAGAAACCGGCAGGAAGTTGAACGATTGGATCTGACGGCACTCAGGTACTTCTTCGAGACCGCGCTCGCGGGCTCCATTCGCCAGGCGGCCGAGCGTGTCCACGTCGCGCCGTCCGCCATCAGCCGTCAGATCGCCAAGCTCGAACACGAGCTGGGGACTGCGCTTCTCGAACGGCGGTCGAACGGTGTCCGGCTGACGCCGGCGGGAGAATTGCTTGCCAAGCAAATGCAGCTGACCGTGCGCGATATCACGCGCGTCAGAAGCCAGATCGACGAGTTGAAGGGACTGCGGCGTGGCGAGGTCTCGGTCTGGTGTATCGAGGGGCTGGTCGACAACTACCTGCCGGATGTAATCGGGCGTTTCACGCAGCAATATCCCGAGATAACCTTCAACATCGTCATCACCAGCACCGACCGTATCGTGCAGGCGCTCATCGCCGACGAGGCCGAGATCGGTATCGCGCTCAACGCCTCTCTCAAACAGCCCATCGTCAACAGCGGCGGCTGGTCCGAGCCGGTGCAGGCGATCGTGGCCCCAGGTCACCCGCTCGCCAATCGCAACTCGGTTACGTTGTCGGAGTTGACGGAATTCAAAGCCGCCTTGCCGGATACGACCTTCGGCGTGCGCCGCCTGGTCGATCGCATCCTTGAAAGCCAGGGAACGGTGCTGCGGGTTCTTGCGACGACCAACTCGATCCAGATGACGGCATCCATCGCGCGGCAGGGAATTGCCTTTACCCTGATGCCTTATTTCGCCGTGGCGCGGGATTGCGCGGCCGGCTCCCTCGTGGCGGTGCCACTCGCGGAAACCGAAATGGAGTTGGCATGCGTGGAATTCTGCACCCATGAAAGCCGCCGTTTGCCGCTCGCGGCGCGCGAGTTTCTGAATTTTCTGAAAAGCTCCGCGCCGGCATCGCATAACCCGCGCAAGAAACGCCTGCACGCGGTGGCATGAGAGCGGAGCAAGTCAGTCGACCATCGAATCCGGCCTAAGAGCGCAAAGCGAAAATGACGAGATCGGAGAGACGCTGGCCTGTGGTCATGGGGCTGGGCGCCACCCAGATCATCAATTGGGGCTCGACCTTCTACCTGCTGGCAGTCCTGGCCCAGCCAATTGCCAAGGACACATCCTGGCCGCTGCCGTGGGTCGCCGCAGGACTTTCGGTAGGTCTGCTGTCAGCTGCCCTGGTATCCCTTAAACTGGGCTCGGCCATACGAAAATATGGCGGGAGGAACGTCCTCGCCGCCGGATCGATCGCGATGGCATTGGGCATGGCCGTCATGGCCTGGGCATCCAGCCTGGAAATCTATCTTGTTGCCTGGATCTTGCTTGGTTTCGGCATGGCGGCCGGCTTGTATGATGCCGCCTTTGCGGCGTTGGGCTCCATCTATGGCCGCGGCGCACGAAGCCTTGTTGCCTCCCTGACGCTGATTGCGGGTTTCTCCAGCACGATCACCTGGCCCATGAGCGCCGTGATCCTGCATTATACCGGCTGGCGCGGCGTCTGCCTCGTCTACGTTGCGCTGCATCTGCTGGTTGCCTTGCCGCTCCATTTGCTGATGGTTCCCAATCATAGCTCGCCCGAGGTTTTGGACACCGGTGGCGAGGCTGGAACATCGCCGCTCTTGGCATTGTCCGAGCGGCCCAGTTTCTTGATGATGGCGGCGGCACTGACCACAATAAGTACGATCGCGGCCGTCTTGTCGGTTCATATCATCGCCATACTGACCGGGAACGGTCTAGCGGCGGATACGGCGGTTGGGCTGGCCGCATTGATCGGGCCTTCGCAGGTCCTGGCGAGATTCATCGAGGTCGCGGTTGGCCACCGTTACGATCCACTTTGGACGCTGCTGGCGGCTGCGATGTTGATCTTGCTCGGGCTTGCGATTCTGCTTCTGGGTCCATCGCTGGTGTGGCTGGCTCTGGTCATTTACG
The DNA here is from genome assembly GCF_042295465.1 of Mesorhizobium sp. ISC25. NCBI lineage: Bacteria > Pseudomonadati > Pseudomonadota > Alphaproteobacteria > Hyphomicrobiales > Phyllobacteriaceae > Mesorhizobium > Mesorhizobium sp. ISC25. The sequence goes on from NZ_CP135441.1 coordinate 5,554,906, forward strand.
GGGCCGGTGCGGGGATCGGTTCGATCGCGCGCGGCACCGTGCCGCTGTCCATCTTCGGCGCCGCTCGCTACCCGAGCATCATGGGTCGTTTGGCCTCGGTGGGCCTGCTCGCACAGGCCGCGGCCCCTCCCATTGCCGCCATGATCCTGGTGGCCAACCCGGATTTGCTCGCCATCCTGCTCGTGGCTCTGGCAGCGCTGGCTGTCGCGTTTGTCGTTTGTTTGCTGAATATCAAGAGGGACCGTGATCAGTCGGTGCCTTCATAAAGCTGAGATACCGATCCGAAAGGCCTGGGGCGGTCTTCATGAAGAAATGGCAGGACCGCGGCGATGAATTCTTCCGGCAGGACCTGAGAGCAGGCATGCCCGCCGCGCGGCATGATCTGTAGCCGCGCGTTTGGGATCAGCTGCGCCAGCTGTCGAGAAAAATATGCGGGCGTCAGGAAATCATCCTGCGCGCAAAGCACCAGGGTCGGCGCTGAAATCCGACCCAGATCCTGCTCGCGGTCGAAGTTCATCACCGCATCGCAGCGGCTCGCCGCGATCGTCGCTGACGGGAAAGATGGCAGCGATGCGGCATCAGCTGCATCGAGCATCACCGCGTTCTGGTTGATCCACCAGTCGGGAAACAGGAAGAACGCCGTGGCGCTGATATATTCGGCGGCGGTTGGCGATTTCAGCAGGGCCTTTCGGCATTCGAAGACGCGACGCATGAATGCGTCGCACTTCGTCCAGGTGGCATAGAGCACCAGCCTGTCTATGCGCTCGGGATGATCGATCGCCAGGACCTGTCCTATCGCACCGCCTGTGGAATGGCCGACAAGGTGTGCCTTATCGAGCTTCAGGTGGTCCATGAGCCCAAGAAGATCGTCGGCCATCTGCCCGACGGAATAGTCGATTTCCGACCGGCTGCTGCGTCCGGTTCCTCGGTGGTCGTGGACGATCACGCGGAAGTCTTTCGAGAACTGACGAATTTGCGGCTGCCAGTAGGCGCCCAACCCGCCCAGGCCGGCGACCATCAGCAGCGGCGGACCTTCGCCGTAGACGTCATAGTGGATTTCTCCGGTGCTAAGTTTCGCCGTCGGCATTCCACGTCTCCATCTGATGAGGCGATTGCCGAAGCCCTCGTCAGCCCGGCAGGACTGCTGATGACACCGGCAACGGCAGCAGCGACGGCTTCTGAATAGGTGTCAGCGGCCGACGATGTTTTCGCCAGCAAGGATGCCTGTCCGGGCGTGCATGGTGGTAGCGCAATGTTGGCCTTGCCGTGTTGCCCAGAACGTATCACCGGCCGGACTGGGCAAACCTCGGGGGCAGCGGGATTGCGTTGCCGCAAGGGCAACGCCAGGCCGCCAACACGGCGCTACCAGCCGCGGCTGTTCTTCTGCGATGGTTGAGCTTCAGTCAGGTGATCGATGCAGTTGGCAAGCGGCCCACCGATCTCGTCTGACATCGCCGAAGAGGCGGTCAAGCTTATCGAGGGACAAGATGCTGAACGACGTTTTCGTTTTGGATGCGATTTGCCATGCCTACAATTTTCGTCAGGCAAACCGCATCGGACAACCCTATGCCAACGGCATCGCAGATGGCGTGTTCCAGATGCACCGGGAGTTCTCGCCGCCCAACCGGCCGGATCTGCTTCTCGATCGCGACACATTCGACAACAGGATCTGCGATGTCGACGTCACCGGGCATTCAATCTTCGGCGAAAGCCACACCGATGCCGTCATTTATCACGAGCTCCCGCTCTACGGCTATTTCAAGGATGGCGGCTCGCCGCTGGCGATTGGCGAGGGGATGCGCGACCGCTGGCCCGGACGCGTGTTTCTCTACGGCGGTATCTCGCCGCATCAGGACGGCGTGCTCGACCGCATCGACGAATTGGTCGAGAAGCACAAGATTTCAGGCATCAAGCTTTACCCGCACGACATGATCGACGGGAAGCTTCGGTCGTTCGGCATGGATGATGCCGAGCTGATGTATCCGATCTTCGAACGGGTGCGTAAGCGCGGGCTGCGCATGGTTGCCATTCACAAGGCGATCGTCATGGGGCCGGTGCCGATCGAGCCGTATTTTCCCTTCGAGGTGGGTGCGGCTGCCCGGGCATTTCCCGAACTGACATTCGAGATCGTGCATGGCGGCTGGGCCTTCATGGAAGAGACCGTGTCACTTCTGCAATGGCATCCCAACATCACGGTGAGCACCGAGGGGACCACGGGCCTGCTGTTGAAGGCGCCACGCAAGTTCGCCGAGATCCTCGGGACGCTCATGGCGGCCGGCGCGACGGACAGGATCCTGTGGGCCATCGGCGGGCTCATGATCCATTCGCGGGATTTCGAGGAAGCGTTCTGGCGCTTCGAGATGCCCCAGGACCTGATCGACGGCTACGGCTTTCCACCGCTGACCGACGAGGTGAAGCGCGGCATCCTTGGTCTCAATGCGGCTCGCCTCCTCGGCCTCGATGTTCAGGCGACAAAGTCGGCGATAGCCAATGACGAGTTCGCCAAACCGCGGCGCCTGGCGCCGCAATGGTCGGAGCTGCGCAAACATGCAGCCTGATCCGATTTCGGCAGCCCAGGTCAGGCTGGCGCTGGAGACCGTCGTCGATCCGTGCAGCCGATCGGCTGGCGCACCGGCGGGTCTGGTTTCGATGGGGCTGGTGGGGCCGATCGAGATCGAGCCGCGCAGCGACGGCGCACACATTCGCGTGACGCTCTACATCACCGAGCCCGGCTGCATGATGGGAGCATTCTTCAAGATTACGGCCGAAAGCGTGCTCGCCGCCCTGCCTGGCGTCGCGGCCGCGAGTGCAAACATCGACTACGGGCATATGTGGCTGCCGACGCAGATGTCGGCTGCCTACCGCGAACGGCTGGCAAGAGTTCGTGCCTGTCACCGGGGACCGGATGTCGGGCACGCAACGTCATCGGGAACACAACAACAAGGAGGGTAACCATGTCCAAATCGAATTTCTTAAGCAGGTCACTGCGACCGTTGATCGTTACGGCTGCGGCGCTGACCATCGCTTCCACCTGGGTTGCGGATAATTCAAGGGCCGACGACCTCGGCTACGCCAACAAGGTGGTCGGCGCGGCGCTTCTGAGCAAAATGTCGAAGGCGCCGCTCGACGTTGGCGGCGTCGCCTGGAGCGGGAGCGACATCTCGCCGGCGCCGATCAAGGGCGGCAAGGTCGCGATCATGCCTTGTCCACTGGCCTATGCGGTGTGCCAATACCTCTACCAGTCGGCGGCGGACGCCGCCAAGGCCATCGGCTGGGAAGCCTTTCCCATCGACAACAAGGGCGACCCAGCGGTTGCACAAAAAGGCGTCGATGCCGCCATCAACAAGGGTGTCAACTGCGTGTTGACGCTGGCATCACCGGCTCGCGACATCAAAGCCCAGATCACACGCGGCAAAGGGAAGGGGATCGCGTTTGTCACTGGCTTCTCCGATGATCCGCGCGAATTCGGCGGCGATGTCGGCTACGGCCTCGACTATGCGGCGGCAGGCTCGATACTCGGCGCATACATCATCGCCCATGGCGGCGGGGGCATCGTTGTGTTCAACGCGCCGCAAGATCCGCAGCTGACGGTTCGCATCAACGGCTTCAAGAAATTCATCGAGCAATATGGAGGGTCGTCGGCAAAGATCATCCACGAGGAGGATTTCTCGCTTGCCCAGGGCGGGCCAGGGGAGATCACCAAGATGCAGGCGCTCCTGACCCGCTACCCAAAGGATTCGTTCAAATGGGTGATCGCGCCTTTCGACGAGACCCTTACCCCGCTTCTGCAGACTGCCCAGCAGCGCGACAGAACCGAGATCAAGGGCGTCAGCTTCGATGGCGAGGAAGTTGCATATGCCGACATCCGCAAGGGCGGTCCGCAGGTGGCAACCATGAGCTGGGGGCTTGAGTGGGTGGCGTGGGCGGGCATCGACGAATGCAACAGGGCGCTTAACAAGGCGGAAGTGGGGGTCAACAAGGACTTTCCGTTGCAGATAACCGAAGCCAGCAACGTTCCGGGCAAGGATCTCAAATACGACTTCAACTTCGACTTCAAGTCCTACTACACCAAGATGTGGGCAGCCGCAGCCGCCGCGAACTAAGTCCCATGGCAGCTCTCCCTGCATTAGCCCCAGACAATGGCCAAGCGCGCCCGGTACTGGAATTGCGCGACGTCACCAAGTCGTTTGGACCGATCAAGGTTGTCGATCGCGTAAGTCTGGAACTTCATGCAGGCGAGATACATGCCCTGGTGGGCGAAAATGGAGCCGGCAAGTCCACGCTGATCCGTGTGCTTGCCGGCGACCACATCCCGGAGTCCGGCGAGATCATTTTGGCCGGACGGGCGGTGCGCTTTGCCCATCCCGCGCAGGCGATGGAAGCAGGCGTTGGGTTCGTCCATCAGGTTCCGATGTTCGTTCCCACTCTATCAATCACGGAGAATCTTTTTCTCGGCGTGCCCTTCGCCAAGGGCAAGGCGGGGTTGATCGACTGGCGTGCGGCGCATCGCATCGCGAGTGATGACCTTGCCCGGGTCGGCCTTGTCGTCGATCCGCGGCAAAGACTGGAACTGCTCAGGCCGCACGAGCGACAACTCGTGGCTGTCGCCAGGGCGCTGAAACGCAATCCTCGTATCCTCGTCCTCGACGAGGTCACGGCTTCGCTCTCCGAGCCGGAGGTAAGAATTCTTCACGAGGTCATCCAGCGACTGCGCCACGGCGGCGTTGCCATTGTCTGTGTCAGTCACCGGCTCGAAGAGATTTTCCGCTTGGCGGATCGGGTGACCGTTTTGCGGGATGGTCGAAAGATCGCGACGTTGCCGGTCGAGGGACAGACACAGCGCAGCATTGCCGAACTCATTGTCGGCTCGTCGCTGGAACATCTATTCGGCCGACGGTCGGGTCCGTCGCCCAGGAGCGCATCCAAGCCGGTCCTGGAGGTGCGCGGGCTAAGCGACGGCAAGCTTCGCGACATTTCGTTTTCGCTGGCGCGCGGTGAGATCCTCGGTTTGGCCGGTCTCGGTGGATCCGGGCGAACGCGGCTTTTGCACATGCTCTTTGGGGCTCGCCAGACTGTCGGCGGCGAGGTGGCGGTTGATGGTGTGCCGACAAAGTTGGCGAGCCCCGCTGACGCACTGCGTTGTGGCATCGCGCTGCTCACCGAGGACAGGCAGCAGGACGGCTTTGTGCAGACCATGCCGATCTGGCAGAATGTGACACTGCCCTGGCTCAGCCGCTATCGGCGCAATTGTCTCCTCAAGCCGGCAACCGAGCGCACCACAGCCGTCACTTTCACGACGCGGCTCGCCGTTCGCATGCCCGGTATCGACGCACAGATGAGCCAGCTGTCGGGCGGCAACCAGCAGAAAGTGCTGCTCGGCCGCTGGATTTCCGGCAGCCCCCGGATTCTTCTTCTCGACGAGCCGACGCACGGTGTCGACATCGGATCCAAGGGCGAGATCCACGAGATTATCCGTGGTCTTGCAAGCGAAGGCATCGGTGTCGTCTTCGCGTCATCGGAACTGGAAGAGATCGAGGCTCTCGCGCACCGGGTCCTCCTGCTCGGCGAGGGCAAGATTACTGGCGAATATCGCGGCATCGAGGTGAGCAAGGAGAGGATCCTGCATGCCTTGCTGGCCGAACGTGGAAAGGACTGACCCCTATGGACTTGCCTGTCGCATCAGCTGGAAGCGAGGAGTTGGGCGGGCGCATCAAGACAGTGGCCTTTCGGCGCAGTCTCGATCTCGGTAGCCTGATGCCGATCATTTTCTTTGCCGCCCTGGTGTTTGTTTTCGGCGCGGCGGAACCCCAGGCTTTCCTGTCGCACGACAACTTCAATTCCATTCTCAATGATGGCGCGGTGCTCGCCATTCTCGGCTGTGGCCTGACCGTCGTGCTGATCGTCGGCGAGTTCGATCTGTCGATTGCCGCGGCCGCGTCATTCGGCGGCGCGCTCGCCGCGGTGCTGGGTACTGATCTCGGCTGGCCGGTCCTGCCGATCGTTCTTGCCGTCGTCGCCAGCGGCATCCTGATCGGCATGGTCAACGGCGTGTTGATCACGCATTTCGAAATCCCCGCATTGATCGCCACGATCGGCGTGTCGAGCCTGCTCGACGGCATGACGCTGTGGATCACCGGCAACTCAATCATATTCACCGGCTTCACCGACCAGTTTCTTTTCGTAGGCAGTTGGTCGCTCTGGGGCCTGCAGGCGCCCGTCTTCTATCTCGCGTTTGTTGCGGTGGTGCTAATTGTGATCCTTGGATACACAAAGACCGGCCGTCACCTCTATGCGACCGGCGGCAACCGGGCGGCGAGCCGAATGTCGGGCATCGACGTCAAGCGCAGGGTGATGCTGGCCTTTGTCGTGGCGGGCGCACTCGGCGCGCTCGCCGGTTTCGTCTATACCTCGAGGCAGGGATCGCTTACGCCGCAGTTCGGCACCGGCTTTCTGCTGCCCACTTTTGCCGCGTCGTTCCTGGGATCGGTTACGCTGAGCCAACGCTCGTTTCACATCGTAGGCACGCTGATCGGCGTCTATCTCATCGAGACAGGCAGTGTCGGCCTGCTAATTGTCGGAGGGCCGGCCTACACCCAGCAGCTATTTGCCGGCGCCGTTTTGATCCTCGCCACGGTCGGCGCGCGCTACCAGCGTCCGTTGGGCGTCCGCAAGAGTTGACCATCAGGCGTTCCCGCATTGATCGAGAACCGCTCGTTGCGTCGCAATCGCTTGGCCGACAGTATCCATGAAGGCTCGGATGCGGGGCAAGCGTCGCAGTCGCTCATGAGTCAAAAGCCAAAGTGAGCTCGAACCGGGCACCGCCTTGAACGCCGCCTTTTGAAGTGTCTGGTCCCTCTCGCGCCGCGCCAAATCCTTAAACGGCAGCTTTCGCTCCTAAGAGCCGAGCGCCGTCGGTCGGCACGCGGCCCAAATCCTGCTGTATGCAGGTCTATTCGCCATATTGGGCACCGAATTACGCGGGCTTTCGTGGCCAGGCGGGCAGGGCGCTACACCATTTGCTCTCCATCGCTTCCTTCGCCGTTTCGCCAGCCATCTCTGCTGAAGCGAAGGGGGCTGAAACACGGGAAAATTCGCACGCCTGTGTACAAAAGCGAACCGTGGAGTGGAAAAGGCGGTGGCTCGCCGGGATCGGCGAAGCCGCGAATTACGAATTCTCTATAGCCCCTTCGCCAAAATTCGCCCCGAGAACTCAAGGCGCGAAAACGCGACCGAGACCGCGCGGACGCACTTCGCCTTGCTGGTGATCTCCAACCGTCACTTCGCGACCGAGCTGTCGCTCTCGTGCGCAAGGGCGGTGAAGTGCGGACCTATGATCTGACGAATGCAGGAATACCTCGGTGTTGCCTGTCCCGGATGTGCAAGGAAGGACTACTTGTGAAGGTGGGCTACGGGCGGATCGCGCTGCGGTGTTCGACGCTGCAGGGTCTTGAGGCACATCTAATTGATCGCGACTGCCTCAAGCACTGGAATTCGCCCGCGCATGTGGCAGCTTTGCGCCGATTGTGTTGAAAAACTCCGGCTTGAAGCAGCTCTGAAGCACTGATTCAATCTCCTTGGTAAAGGAGATTGAGTCGATGATGGGCGAACCGACGGTGATGCAGGAGGCGCTGTTCTACGAGTTCAGCATCGAGCGTCACGTCCCTGCTGACCATCTGTTGCGCTCGATCGACCGCTTCGTCGACCTGTCGGGGCTACGCTCGCATCTGCGGCCGTTCTACAGCGAGATCGGTAGGCCCTCGATCGATCCGGAACTGATGATCCGGATGCTAATCGTCGGCTACTGCTTCGGCATCCGTTCCGAGCGCCGGCTTTGCGAGGAAGTGCATCTGAATCTCGCCTATCGCTGGTTTTGCCGGCTTGGCCTGGAGGGTGATGTCCCCGATCATTCCACCTTCTCGAAGAACCGGCACGGCCGCTTTCGCGACAGCGATCTGCTGCGCGAACTCTTCGAGACGACGGTGCGCCGTTGCATCGAAGAAGGTCTCGTCGGCAACGAGGGCTTCGCCGTCGATGCCAGCCTCATCAGGGCGGACGCGAACAAGCAGCGCTCTGCCGAGGGATCGGAGCAGGTCGACTGGGAGACGATGGCGGCAACGCGCCGCTCGGTACAGGAGTATCTCGACACGTTGGACGATGCCGCGTGGGGTGCAGCGAGCGAGGTGAAGCCGAAGTTCATATCGAGGTCCGACCCGGCGGCTCAGTGGACGGGAGCGATGAAGGGGCATGCCTTCTTCGCCTACGCCACCAACTATCTGATCGACCTGGATCACGCCGTCATCGTGGACGTCGAGGCAAGCCGGGCCATACGCCAGGCGGAAGTCGGCGCGGCACGCACCATGATCGATCGCGCCCAGGATCGCTTCGGCCTCTATCCGGAACGCCTGGCCGCCGACAGCGCGTACGGCTCGGCCGAGATGTTGGGCTGGTTGGTGCACGAGCGCGGCATCGAGCCGCATATCCCGGTCTTCGACAAGTCGGAGCGTCGCGATGGGACCTTCGAGCGGGCAGAGTTCAGCTATGATCGCGAGCGCGATCTCTACACCTGTCCAGGCGGCAAGGAGCTCAGGCAGTATCGTCGGCGGTTCGTTTCACCCCGCGACGGTGTCGACGACGAGGGCTTCATGCGCTACCGCGCCAGCAAGCTCGACTGCGACGTCTGCGCCCTCAAGCCTCGATGCTGTCCGAACGGTCCAGCCCGCAAGATCCTACGCTCTATCCACGAGGGTGCGCGGGACATGGCCCGCGATATTGCCGCCACCGACGCCTATGTCACCTCGCGTCGCGAGAGGAAGAAGGTCGAGATGCTGTTTGCCCACCTCAAGCGCATCCTGAAGCTGGATCGCTTGCGACTACGAGGACCAAACGGTGCTCGAGACGAGTTCCATCTGGCAGCCACTGCCCAGAACCTCCGGAAACTCGCCAAGCTGATTCCGGTGCCGATGCCGAAACCGGCATGAGGCGGAAGACGTCTGCTCACGACCTAACATCAGTCGATGTCGTGGCCGAGACGCGGCCGACTTTTTCAACGATATCCGCCAATGTCGGCCGGTCAGATGTTTTTTTCAATTTCCTGAAAGCGGACGTCGAGCATATGGACGTCTCCGTCGGCAGCAAAATCAGACGTGTGACGCAACGCGCCCTAGCGAGGGATTGCCGATCTCACTTTGCTCGGCTGCACACCAAAGGTCTCACGAAAGGCTCTGGAGAAATGGGAGGCGTTTTCGAAGCCAACCTCGATTGCGATATCGAGCATTGGAACGCCGGTCTCCAGCAGCAACTGCTTCGCTCGTTCAAGCCGCAACCTCTTGTAAATGAGTGCCGGAGAGCTCTTCGTTTTTTCCATAAACAAGCGCTCAAGTTGCCGTCGGGATAGCCCGACCGATGACGCGATCTCGGAAATCGACAGCGTATTCTCGATATTGCTCTCCATCATGATCAGCGCCGCCTGCAGCCGCGGTTCATTGCACTCGATGGCAAGCGGTCTGCGTGGTTGGATGTGCATGGCAGAGCGCGCCTTATCGATCTGCAAAACTTCAAGGGCATTTCGCTCGGCTCGTTCGCTGATGTGGCGCCTCACGATCGACGCAGCCATGTCCGCCACGCTGCTGCCACCGGCACAAGATCCCCTGGTGCGATCGAGGTTGAAAATGCGGTCTGCCCTGACTTCGAGGTCCGGGAAACGCTGGCGGAACGCCTGATAATGCAACCAACTCACGCAGGCCCGATGGTACTTCATCAGGCCGGCCTCTGCCAGGATGAAGGTTCCGGTGCAGACCCCGATCAACGGAACTTTGCTGGCCGAGGCTCGCTTGAGATAGCGGGCCGTTTCGTCGTCCACCGGGAACTCGCTGTTCAACAGCCCCCCGACGACGACAATATAGTCGAACACGCTGGGATCCACGAGATCGGACGTCGGCGCGACCTGCACGCCGCAGCTGGCGGTGATCAGGTGCCTGGTGCTCCCCAGAACCTGCCAGTCCGCGAAAACCCTGCCGGATCTGTCTGCTTCGTCGCTGGCCAGGCGCAGCGTATCGACAAACAACGCAAACGCTGAAAGCGTGAAGGAGCGGGCGAGGATAAAGCCGATTTTCAGGCGGCTGGTCTGGGCGCTTCCGCTCGCGGGTTTCATGTCCAACCTCCTCTGCCGCTATGCTCAGATGGCCTTACTGGCGGCGGTGAGCATCCTCTACTTGATCTGGAATCCGTGGGCCAGTGGATCGCGTTCATCGACGAATATGGTGTTGTGGCCGATGATCCGCGCCCAGCCGCCGACACTGGGCTTGATGCCCTTGAAGCGGCCTATGTCGGCCTCCGCCTCGACGCGGCCTTCGAACACCGTACCGATCAGGCTTTCCTGGCGGAAGCTATCGCCGACTTTCAATCGTCCCTTGCCATAGAGTTGCGCGATGCGAGCTGATGTTCCGGTGCCGCCCGGGGAACGGTCGATCGCCTTGTCGCCGTAGAATACGGCGCCGCGGCCGTCGGCATTACCGCCCGAGGGCTTGTCGCACCAGACGGCGTGGTGCACGCCGCGGATTCTTTCGTCTTCGGGATGGACCGGATCGCAGACGGGTTCGAGCGCGTCGCGAAGGCTGCGGCTGAGACCGACGATGTCGCTCGCCGACATGCCGTCTAGGCCCGGCCAAGACTCTTGCGGCTCGACGACGGCGTAGTAGTTGCCGCCATAGGCGACGTCGACGACGAGCCGGCCGAGACCGGGGACATCGACGGCGACGTCCGCTGCATGCAGATAGCTGGCAACGTTGAACATCCGGACGGAGTCCACGAACTCGCCGGGCTTTTCGTATTGGATATCGACCCTGCCAGCCGGAGTTTCGATGGAGAGCTTGCCGGGGACGCGCGGCGTCACGAGGCCCTCTTCGATTGCGGCGGTCACAAGGCCGATCGTGCCGGCGCCACACATCGGCAGGCAGCCGCTGACTTCGATGAAGATCACGGCGAAGTCACAGTCATCACCGTAGGCAGGATAGATGATCGCACCCGACATGATGTCGTGTCCGCGCGGCTCGAACATCAATGCCTGCCGGATCCAATCATGATCGCGCACGAACAGTTCGCGTCGTTCGGCGATCGGGATGTGGGGCAGCAAGGGACCGCCTGCCGCGACGAGCCGCACCGGATTGCCGCAGGTGTGGGCATCGATACAGAAGAAACTGCGGCGCATGGCATTGTCCTTTGGTGGTTCAGGTGGCCTTCGCTGCGCCGGGCGCCTGGCTGCGCTGCAGCACGCCCCTTGAGACCCTGTCGAGGAGGATGGCGACGGCGACGATCGACAGTCCGGCCCGCAGGCCCAGACCCATTTCCATCCGCGTCAATCCCCGCGTCACCTCGGCTCCGAGGCCGCCAGCTCCAACGAGGCCGGCCAGGACGACCATGGCAAGGGACAACAGGATGCACTGGTTGAGGCCGACCAGCAGTGTCGGGGTGGCCGAGGGGATTTCGATCTTGAACAGAATCGACCGCGGCGAGGCGCCAGTAGCTTGGCCGAGCTCCAGCAGGTCTTTGGGCACCTGGTTGAAGGCCAGAGTGGTCAGGCGCAGCATCGGAGGTATGCCGTAGACGATCGTCGCAATGATCGCCGGAACGCGGCCGAGGCTGAAGATCATGACCGCGGGAATGAGATAGACCCACGGCGGCACGGTCTGCATGATGTCCAGCACGGGTCGGATCGCGGCCTCAAATTTTCTGTAGCGTGATGCCAGGATGCCGAGCGGGAAGGCGATCGACACGGAAATGATCGCCGCCACCGTCACCAGCGCCAGCGTCTGCATCGAGGCCGCCCAAAAGCCCGCCAGCAGGCAGAACGCGAGCGCGATGCCTGTTATCACCGAGACCCGCACGCTGACGAGGAACGCGGCGAGTAGGACAGCCACGAGGATCGTCGCAAAAGGCGGCGGGTAGAGCAGAACGGTTTCGATACCACTCAAGACGGCCTCGATCAGCTTCGTCACCGCCTCGAAAAATGGATGGAAGTTCTTGTTCAGCCAATCCACGGCAGGAGCAAGGTAGGCGCCCGGCGAAAATCGCAACAGATCAAGGTTCATCTTACGCCTCCCTCGGCGCGGTGCGCCGCGCTCTGCGTGAGCCTATCGAGCACCATGGTCAGGATGACGATCGCGATCGCGGCGTTGATCGACGTGGCGATGTCGAGCGTGCGCACGGCTGTGTAGATTGTCTCTCCGAGACCGCCCGAGCCGACGATGCCGGCGATGACCACCATGCCGAACGCCATCATCAGGCTCTGGTTGATCCCGGCCATCACGCTTGGGATGGCGAAAGGCAGCCTGATCTTGATGAACATCTGCCATGGCGTCAGGCCGCTTGCCTGGCCAAGCTCGATAAATTCGTGCGGCGTCATCCGGATGCCCAGCGACGTGAGCCGGATGGCGGGCGGCATGGCGACGATGATGGTGGCCACGAGCGCGGTCGCCGGCCCATAGCCCAGGAGCGCGATCGCCGGAAGCAGGTAGATATAGGGCGGAAGCGTCTGGATCAGGTCGAGCACTGGCTCGAGAAATCGGTCGAACGACCTGACGAAGCCCGCTACGATCCCGACGGGAATGCCGACGACAAGGGCGAGGATCGTGGCCGTGGTCACCAGCGCCAATGTGCTCATGGTTTCGGTCCAGAGCCCCATGACTGCGCAGAAGATCAAGGCAAGGCCCGCGAGAACGCCTGCCAGGGCATTGATCAATCGCCATCCGAGCAGCGCCGCGATGATCGCGATCACGTAGAACGGTGCGAGTTGCAGGAGCCACAGGACGCCGTCGTAGGTCCCTTCAAGCACCGCCCTGAGAGAGTCGAACAACCATTCGCCGTTGTCGCTGATCCAGCCGAGCGCGTCGTCGGTCCAGCTGTCGAAAGTGTCCGCAATGAATGACGTATCCATTTCGCTGCTCCCGAATTATGCCGCGGCAAGCTCTCCCGCAGGCGCCCCAGCGACACCGCGGAGCAAGCCACGGATGGTGACGACACCGACGACGGTGCCATTCTCGACGACCGCGACCGCGTCGCGATCGGACTGCATGGTGAGGTCGATGAGTTCGCCAATGTCGGCCTCCGGCGAAGTGCGAAGCAGCGCGTTCACATCGCACTGCGGCTGCGAACTCTTAAACTCTGCTACCGGCCGCATGACGGTGTGAGCCTTGACCAGGTGGATCCTGGATATGCCTGCCACGAAATCGGAGACGTAGTCGTCGGCAGGTTTGGTGACGATTTCCTCAGCCGTTCCGACCTGGACGATGACACCATCCTTCATGATGGCGATGCGGTCGCCGATGCGGATGGCTTCCTCGAGGTCGTGGGTGATGAACACGGCAGACTTGCCGAGCGACTTGGTGAGGTTGCGAAATTCGTCTTGCAGTTGGCGGCGGATAAGCGGGTCAAGCGCGCTGAACGGCTCGTCCATGAGGATGATTTCAGGGTCTGCGGCCAGCGCCCGGGCGAGGCCGACGCGCTGCTGCATGCCGCCGGACAGTTCTTTGGGATAGCGCGACGTCCAGTCGGCAAGCCCGACCTTTTCGAGGGTTGCGCGGGCGATCCGGTTGCGCTCGTCTTTGGCAACGCCCCGCACCTCGAGACCGAAGGCGGCGTTCTCGAGAACCGTTCTGTTGGGAAGAAGCGCCACGCTCTGAAACACCATGCCGATGTTGCGGGCACGCATGTCGCGCAGTTCCGCCGCATTCAGCCTGGCGATCTCCTTGCCTTTCACGGTGATCTTGCCGAGGCTCGGTTCGATCAGGCGATTGAGGAGGCGGATCAGCGTCGACTTGCCGCTCCCCGACAGCCCCATGACGCAGAAGATCTCGCCGCGCCGGACCTGGAGGGTGGCGTCGGAGACACCCACCACGCAATCGAACTCCTGCAGCACCTGCTTCTTGGATAGCCCACGTTCGGATATGGCTTTGACGGCGGCCTGTGCGCGGCCGCCGAAAATCTTCCACACCGACTGGCAGTCGACCAGCACTTCACTGGCGTCATTCATCATCGCAGCGTTCATCGCGTTCCCCACGGGCCGGTTTGGTGTTGGCCTTCATGTTTTCGAAGTTTCTCGGCGGGCCGCCGACCCGGCGACCCGCCGTTTCGACAGTTACTGGGTCTAGATGTTCTCCCAGCGCTTCAGCAGGTCGGCATGACTGTCGGTCCAGGCCTTGATGGCCTCGTCCATGGTCTTGCCCTCGTTGACGGTGGAGTTGATCGAAGTGATATCGGCCAGCGGGACGTAGACGCTGGCGATCACTTCGCGTGCGTGCGGATTGTCGGCGGAGAAGCCCTTCTTGCCGATCCAGTAGTAGCTCTGCGGCGGCGGGAAGACCGCCTTCGGGTCCTTGAGGAACTTGACGTCATATTTCTGCATCATCCAGGAGGGCTCCCAGATGGTGACCGCGATCCATTCCTTGCGGTCGACGGCCGACTTGAGCGCTGCGGTCATGGCAGCGGTGCTGCCTTCGACGAGCTGCAGTTTCAGGTCGTATGCCTTCACCGAGTTTGCCGTATCACGCATGAGACCCGAACCGGGCTCGATGCCGACGATCTTGCCGCCGAACTTATCGGCGTTTTCGTTCAGCTGGTCCATGGAGTCGATCGGCACGTATTTCGGCACCGCCACACCCTGGAACAGGCCATGGGAAACCGGCGAGATCTTCTCCAGCTTTTTCTTGTTCTTGTCCCAGTAGTCCTGGGCGACATAGTCAGTCTGCGAGGCGAGGATCTGGACGTCGCCCTTGGCTAGGGCGGCATAGGCGATGCCCCACTCGGAGAAAGGCACCACCTTGACGGTGTAGCCGGAGTCTTCGAGCACCTTCTTGGTGATGCCGGTGATGGGGGTGAGGTCCTCCCAGGACATCGTGCCTATGGTAATGGTCTTTTCTTCCGCCTGAGCGGACAGCATGGTCATACCGACCATCGCGGCAGCGCAAAGCGCTTTCCACAACGTCTTCATTTTACTCACTCCTTATTTTCGTTCCCATTCTCATTTGAAGACTTTGCGGTCAGCTCAGTCTTCATATTGCGCGGCGAGGGTCATCCCTCGCGGCCTGCACGCAATTCCTGCCATCGGATCACGCTGTTGACACCGAGCCATGCGAGCGGCTCCGGAGGGAGCCGCGCGGGCTCCGGCTGATCCGAGAATTTGTCGAGCATGTCCGAACGGGTGCCGGTCGCCAGATCGGCAGCCATGACGCCCGCGAGCGTGCTTTTCACGGTCCCGAGGCCGTTCTCGCAGCATGCCGAATAGAGGCTCTTGTCGACTTCGCCGAAGGCGGGCACATGGTTTTTGCTGAGGCAAAGCCGCCCGGCCCAGACATGCTCGAACGGCACGTCCTGGAGGTCAGGAAATCTGGCGTCGAGCGACGTCCGCTGCTCGGCGGCGATTGCGGCCAATCGTTTCTCGCTGACCTGGACAGTCCAGTCGTAAGTGAACCGGGTCCGGATCACGATGCGTGAGACCCCATCGACGGTGATCTTCCTGACCGTCGCACCCATCGGATCGGCCGGAAGCAACGCCCACCGGTCCCTGCCAGTCGACCCCGAGGTGAAGGGGGCCGTCATCGATGCATAGGTGAAGATGTGCATCAGGCGGCCACGGAAGTGGCCGAAATCCTCGATGTGGCCATTGACTCCCAGGATGACTTTCGGCGCAGTCACACTTCCGCGACGCGATACGGCCCTCCACGTCCCGCCAAGCCGTTCGAGTTTGAGCACAGGGGAGCGCTCGAAGAGGTCGGCCTTCGATGCCAGCCCCGCGGCCAACCCGCGTATATAGTCGGCGGGCTGGATCATCACGGCGCCCGGTGTGAAGAGGCCGCCCAGATAGTAGGACGATCCGGTGATTTCCCGCATGTCGGCCGCATCCAGGAAGCGGTGCTGCTCGCCGATGGCCTTGAGGGAGCGGGCATAGTTCGCGTTGAGCCTTATCCCGCGCTCGGTGGCGGCAGCATTGATCTTGCCCGACGGATCGAAGGTCCGCACCGACATGCCGTACTCGGCCGCGGCATCGGCGGCGAAGGAGATCGCAAAACGGTTCTGGGCGATCTCCGTCCTTGTCTCGGCCTCGTCGGCGACGGAATATTCGCCCGACGAGATATTGTGCGGGACGTCGATCATGTAGCCGGAATTCCGGCCAGAGGTGCCCTTGGCGATCTCGCCCGCCTCCAGCACGACAATCTTGTCGCCAGGCCGCGTTTGAGATAGCCGCCGCGCGGCCGAGAGGCCGGCGAAGCCCGCGCCGATGATCAGCCAGTCGGCCGACACGTCGCCGTCGAGCGTTCGGATGGGAAAGCAGCGTCTGCTGATCGCCTCCCAGCCCGAGGTTCCGGATTCCGCCGGAAGCCGCTTGACGACGAGGTCGCTCATCTCACGGTCTCATCCAACGACCGATCCGAGACGTCGATCCAGACCGTCTTCAATTCGCAGTAGTTGTCATGCGCGAAGACTGACTTGTCACGTCCTCCGAAACCGGATTCCTTGTAGCCGCCGAACGGCGTCGTCGCGTCGCCTTCGCCAAAGCAGTTGACGGTGACGACACCCGCCCGGATTTCGCGCGAAAGCTTGATCGCCTTGCGCAGGCTTCCGGTGTAGACGGATGCGGTCAGACCGTAGTTCGTATCGTTGGCGAGAGCTATCGCCTCGGCAAGCGAGTTAAACGTCGTGACCGAAAGGATCGGTCCAAAAATCTCCTCCTGGAAGAGACGGCTCGAAGGTGTGACACCGTCGACGACGGTCGGCTCGATGTAGATGCCCTTGTGCGTGGTACCACCATGGACGACGGAGAGCTTTTCGGTCTTCACGTCGCCAAGAAAGGATTTCACCTTCTCGAAATGGTTCTTGCTGACCAACGCCCCAACGCGATTTTCCGGGTCGAGCGGATCGCCGGTCTTCCACTCGCGCATATAGGCGCCGATCCGCTGCAGCAACTCGTCCTTGATCTTGGCGTCGACGATGAGCCTCGACGTGGCCGAGCAGTTCTCGCCCATGTTCCAGAACGCGCCGTTGACCACCTGTTCGGCGACGAGGTCGAGGTCTTCGGCATCCTCCAGAACCACTGCCGGGTTCTTGCCGCCGCATTCGAGGACGACGCGCTTGAGATTGGAGTCGGCTGCGTAGTGCAGGAAGCGCCGACCCGTTGGTGTCGACCCGGTGAACGCCACCATGTCGACGCCCATGTGCATGCCGATCGACTCGCCGACGTCCTTGCCGCCACCGGTGACGACATTGAAGACGCCCGCGGGGATGCCCGCCTCATGCGCCAGCTCGGCGACGCGAAGCGTGGTCAGCGTCGTCTCCTGGGCGGGCTTCACGATAACCGAGCATCCGGCTGCAAGCGCCGGACCGATTTTCCAAGCCAGCATCAGCAGCGGAAAATTCCACGGCAGGACGCAGCCGACGACGCCGACCGGCTCGCGCACGACCATGGTCAGCGCGTTTGAGCCCACGGGGGCCGTGTTGTCGTAGAGCTTGTCGATCAGTTCGGCATGCCAACGGATGGTGTGAATCGTGTCCGGGACGTCGACGGTCTGGCATTCGCGCACCGGCTTGCCGCTGTCGAGGCTCTCCATGACCGCGAGTTCGTGACGGTTGCGCTCCATCAACTTCGCGAATTTGATGAGGACTGCCTTGCGCTCGCCAGGCGAGCGGAGATGCCAGCGGCCGTCGTCAAAGGCTTGCCTGGCCTTGGCCACGGCGAAATCGACATCGCTGGCGTCGCACGCCGCGATCTCGGCAAGTGTGTCGCCCGTCGCCGGATTGGTCGTCTTGAATGTCTTGCCGGAGTTTGCAGGACGGAACGCCCCGTCAATGAAGGCGTTGGTCGAGAACTGAATGTTTGCGGCGATCGCCTTGTATTCGGCGGCGGTCAAAGGTTCATGCATGGTTTGCTCCCGACGTGATCTGGGTGACCGTGCGCTTCAGCGTGGCGACGACAGTCTGGAGAGTTCGCTTCTCTTCCGAATTGAGAGGACGCAGCGGCGCGCGAACGCCGCCTGTCTTCAGGCCAATCAGCTCGCATCCGTGCTTGATCGACTGGACGAACTTTCCGCATTCGAGGAAGTCCATCAGCGGCAACATCGCAGTCATGAGGGCGCGGCCCTTGTCGAAATTCTTTTCGAGCACGCAGGCTTCGTAAAGCGCGACATGCTCGCGCGGCAGGAAGTTCGAACCCGCACAGACCCAGCTCCTGGCGCCCCAGGCGAAGAACTCAAGCGCCTGATCGTCCCAGCCGCAGGAAAGGGAGATGTGCGGGAACGTGCGGGCGAGCAGGTGGACGTTGCCCATCTCGCCGGAGCTTTCCTTGATCGCCACGACGTTCCTGGACTTGCCCACGCGGGCGAAATAGTCCTCTCGCATGGTGACGCCCATGCGGGCGGGATAGTTGTAGAGCATGATCGGCAGGTTCGCGGCCCGGTCGACCGTCAGCGCATGAACCGCGTTCTCGCGCTCGGTCGGGAGCGCGTATGGCGGCGACGAGACGAGGATCGCGTCGGCGCCGATCGCCTTCGCCGCCTTGGCGTATTCGACCGAGTCTTCGGTCCTGGTAGCGCCGGTTCCGATGATAAGCGGCAGCCGGGTGCCAATCACCTGCTTGGCGTAGGCCCCGAGATCGAAGCGCTCCTGGGCGCTCTGGGCATAATATTCGCCAGTCGATCCGCCAACGATGATGCCGTGCACCTTGGCTTCGATGAGTGACTCGAGAACGTTCGCGAAAGCGGCGTTGTCGATCTGCCCGGCCGGGTCGAACGTGGTCACCGCCGGCGTGTATATGCCCTCGAATTTCAAGACAATTCTCCATCCGTGGGGTGGCCGTTTCCGACCATGTGTCATTCGGCCAAACGAAGACCATTCGCGAATTCCCACGCGGGAATTCGCAGCGCTTGGAACCAGTTGATCGCATCTGATGGAGCGAAAAATTGCACACCGTTGACCCGGAGTCAACAGATTGTATTATTTGAGTACACAAATTTTATACGGACAAAACACACAGCTGGCCCGGAGCTATCGACTGAACCGTCGTCTGGGGCTGCAAATGCGACAACGTTCTGTTGCCGGAGGAGCGGCTCAGGCAAACACGAACCGCTCGCGACCGAGCGGCGCAACAGACCAGAGTTGAGAAGGGAGGCAGCCTTTAGAGCGAGGCCTGCCTTGTGCGCCCTGGGAGTACGAGGGGCCGTCTCCGTCAGCAAGGCTTCCCGGCCGACCAGCAGGCCGGACGAGCTCATAACGCGGCAGAGAGAGACGTCGATCCGCAGGCGACGGCGATACTGTCAGTTATCGCCAACCAGGGCATCCGCCTTCATGCCCTGGGGCGCGATGAACATCTCCATGTTCTCGCGCGACAGTTCCCAGTGCTCGAACACAAGGTCGACAACAGCGTCCTCATCATGACCGCTGATGGCCGAGATAAAGGCATCGTGGTGTTCGACTGCTATTGTGAGGCGCTTGCGCATGTCATCATTGCGCGGGCGGAAGAAGGTGTGGCCGATACGGGCATGATCGATCAACAACCTGCCTAGGCTTGGTTGTAGATAAACGTTTGCGGACATCTCGCCGATGATCTCGTGAAACCTGTTGTTCTCGACAACCATGGAAAGTGCGTCGCCCGATTTGCTCGCGGCGCGGAAACGCTCCTGCGTGTCCTTCAAGTCCGACATCTGTGACGGCTTGAAGTTTTGCACCGCCAGCCGGCCTATGGCGGCGTAAACCATTGGGGCAACCAGAAAGAACTGCCTGAGCGTCGAATGGTTCATCGGAACGACCCTGGCCCCCCGGTTCGCCCGGATTTCGATGTAGCCTTCGCCCTCCAGCCGGCGAAAGATTTCCCTGACTGGGGTCCGCGACAGGCCGTAGCGCTCGCTCAGCGCTACCTCATCCAGATCCGCGTCAGGATCGAGTTCCATCGTCAGGATGCGACGCTTCAGATCGTCGTAGAGACTGCCTTTGCTGCCCTTCATTGCGCACCTTCGGAATGATTCTGATAGTCAATGACATCTAGTACGGCAGGAAGAATCGCATGCGTTGGTAAGCGAGTCAACGGATTGTATTTTTTTGGTACACAATATGCCGATCATCGATGGCTCAACCGTCAGGAAGGGAGACGGACGAATCCGTCCCAACGCCGATCGAGCAATGCCCAAGGAACGCCCAGGAAAAAAGGAATGCCCAAGATCGCAGGCCGGTTGAATTGTTCGCGGCGCCAGTTGGAGCGGGGCTGACGGCGGGCGGGCCTTCGCTGCAGATGGCCCCGTCCCACGCCCAATCGTTTCGGACAGATGAGAGAGCCCATGAATTTCCATGTCGACCGGCTGCGCCAGAACATAGTCGTGCATTCGGGCAACACCCACAGGCCGTCGAAATCGCGGACGCTGGCGCATCATCTGGGCGAGTCGTTGCGCGAGAGATTGTCGGTCACGGTGAATTTCCTCGATCTCGTCGATGCCGGCCGTGGTCTGGGGGTTGCGTTCACGCGCAAGGAATTGACGCCGGAGGCGCTGAGCGTGGTGGAGGCTGTTGAGCAGGCCGACGCGCTGATCGTCACGACGCCGGTCTATAACGGGTCCTATGCCGGCCTCTTCAAGCACCTGTTCGACCTCATCGATCCGCTGGCGCTCGTCAATCGCCCAGTCCTGATCGGCGCGACAGGCGGCGGCCAGCGCCATGCGCTGGTGGTCGAACATCAGCTTCGCCCGCTGTTCGGGTTCTACTCGGCGCTGACGGTGCCGAGCGCTGTCTATGGCAGCGACAGTGATTTTTCCGACGGCAAGCTTTCGGACCCACTGGTCCTGGCGCGGGCCGGACAGGCCGTCGACCAGTTCGCCGCCCTGCTTTCAGCGCGGCAGCCGAAGAGCCAACCGGTCAGGGCGGCTTCGGCTGACGGATACAGCGCCACGGCAAGTGCCGGATAGGCGATACTAGCCAAGGCGCGGCCTGTAAGGCTCCGCATTTTGCGTGTGAATACATTTTGCGTGTGTGTAATCGTAGGGCGGCAGCCTTGGTCTAAGCTGAATTCTTTTTAATCATGAGCACGTTTTCGGAATTTCATTCCTGTCTAAGTCTATAACATTAGTGGAGTTTAATCCAAAGCCCCTCGGGTAGGGCTGGCAATCGAGGCTGTGGCCTCCGTTCAAGGATTAGGATCCCATGCGAAAACTGATTTCCGCCGCCCTTGTCGGGCTTGCTTTAGCGGCCACGTCCGCCGCAGCGCATGCCGAAGACAAGAAAGTCGTCATCGCCTACCAGACCGGCGCCAATCCCTACAATCTTGGCATCGCCAATGGCGATCTTGCCAAGAAGACCGGTTGGAACATCGAATTCCGCCGCTTCAATTCCGGCGCTGACATTTTCGCGGCAATAGCATCCGGTGACGTCCAGATCGGCGACGTCGGATCGAGCCCGTTCGCCGCTGCCGTCAGCAGGGGCATCGACGTGAAGGCGTTCTACATCTCGTCGGTCTCTCGTGACGGCGAAGCCCTGGTCGTACGGCCTGAGATCAAGTCGCCGGCCGACCTGCGCGGCAAGAAGCTCGCGGCTGCACCGGTATCGACCGACCATTACCAGCTTCTCGCCGTGCTCAAGCAGGAAGGCATTTCCGAGAAGGAAACCCAGGTCATCGCCATCCCGCAGCCCGAGATCGTCGCTGCCTGGAAGCGCGGAGACATTGACGGGGCTTTCGTCTGGGATCCGGCACTGTCCGAACTCAAGAAGGACGGCAAGGTCCTGCTGACAGCCGGCCAGGTTGCCGATCGTGGCGCGCCGACCTTCAGCGCATTGGTGGTGACCGGCGATTTCGCCAAGGCCAATCCCGACTTCCTCAGCCAGTATGTCCGGCTGGTCGACGGCTACACGACATCCTATCTCAGCAACCCGGCCGCCTGGGGACCGGATACCGATAGCGCCAAGGCGATCGCCAAATTGCAGGGCGGAACCGCGGCCGAGAATTCGGAGCAGTTGAAGACGACGGTCGTGCCGCCGCTCGACGAACAGGCTTCCGACAAATGGCTGGGCGGCGGCGACAAGAGCGCCGTTGCAAAAATCCTCAAGGACACCGCCGCCTTCCTGAAGGATCAGAAAAAGATCACGGCCATCAAGGATAGCTACGCCGCTGCCGCCGACCCGCAGTATGCGGAAGCCGCCAAGGCCTCCAACTAGACAGCCCTGAATACGGCTCTGGCTGGCGAAATCACGCCAGCCAGATTGTTTGGAGGTTCAGCATGCTTAGAATTCGCGATGCCAGTGTCACCTTTCCGGCCTCGGACGGCCAGGAGGTGCACGCGCTCGATCATGTCTCGCTCGAC
This sequence comes from Mesorhizobium sp. ISC25, assembly GCF_042295465.1. Classification (NCBI taxonomy): domain Bacteria; kingdom Pseudomonadati; phylum Pseudomonadota; class Alphaproteobacteria; order Hyphomicrobiales; family Phyllobacteriaceae; genus Mesorhizobium; species Mesorhizobium sp. ISC25. Next base: position 5,577,231 of record NZ_CP135441.1, read on the forward strand.
ATTGCTCCCGATTCCATAGTCGTCGCCGTCGGTGCTTCGGGATGCGGCAAGTCGACCTTGCTTAACGCAATCGCCGGCTTCCTCCCGCTCAGCGAAGGCTCGATCACGCTGGATGGGAATGAGATCATCGCGCCCGGCGGCGATCGTGGCGTCGTCTTTCAAAAAGACACGTTGTTGCCCTGGGCCAACGTGCTGGACAATGTCGCGCTAGGCCTGAAATACCGGGGCGTGGCGCGCGGCGAGCGCCATGAGCGATCGAGGCGTCTTCTGAACCTGGTCGGGCTCGCCGATTTCGCCGAAAAGCCGCCTTACGAACTGTCCGGCGGCATGCGCCAGCGCGTTGGTATCGCGCGGGCGCTCGCCACCGATCCGAAGATCCTGTTGATGGACGAGCCCTTCGGCGCTCTCGATAGCCTGACGCGCGAGACGATGCAGCAGCTTTTGGCCTCGGTCTGGGCCAAGACCGGCAAGCAAATCCTGTTCATCACGCATTCCATCGAGGAAGCCCTGACGCTCGGCACGGCAATCGTCGTGATGTCGCCGAGGCCCGGCCGCATCGTCGCCCGGTTCGAGGCCGATTTCGTTCGTGAGTTCGCTGAGAGCGGCGACATCGGGCCGATCCAGTCCCACCCGCGTTTCATCGAATTGCGGCAGGAAATCCGCTCGCTCATCCACCAGCCGGAAGCCGCCCGCACAGGAACCTTGCCCCGAACAGGAAACTTGCAATGACGCTTGCCGCCAATTCCCCGACTTCGTTCCAGCCCTCAACGACCCGGCGCAGGCCGTCCGCTCAGCCGCGCCGGTCCCCGTCGACAAGCACGCTCGGCATCAGCCTGGTCACGCTGGTGTCGCTGATCGCCTTGTGGTTCCTGGCCGCGCATTTAGGGTGGGCCTCGCCGCTGTTCCTGCCGTCGCCCGCCGAGGTACTGACCCAGTTCAGCGCCGTCTGGGCCGACGGCTATGCCAACGGTACGCTCCTCGAGCACACACTGGCCAGCCTCGGCCGCATCGCCGCGGCGCTCGGTGTCGGCATCTTTCTGGGCATTCCGCTCGGCCTGCTGATGGGACTCAATCGCTGGGTCAAGGGCATCTTCAGCGTTCCGATCGATCTCTACTGGGGTCTGCCGCCTTTGGCCTACCTGCCGCTGCTGATCATCTGGATGGGCATCGGCGAGACTTCCAAGATCGTGCTCCTGTCGCTGTCGACCTTCGCCCCGATCTGTTTTGCCGCGCAGGCCGGCGTCCGGTCGGTGCCGGCCGAACGCATCAACGCCGCGCTGTCGCTCGGTGCGAGCCGGCTGCAGCTTTTCACCAGCATCATCCTTCCGTCCGCATTGCCGGAAATCATGACCGGCCTGAAGATCGCCATCGGCGCCGGATTGTCGACGCTGGTCGCGGCCGAACTGATCGCGGCCCAGTCGGGTCTCGGCTACATGATCATGTCGGCAGCCAATTTCCTCGCCACTGACGTCGTCTTCGTCGGCCTCATCGTCATTGCCGTCCTCGCCTTCGCCTTCACCAGCGGCATGCGCTGGCTGGAGCACCACCTCATCCCCTGGAAGGGCAAGCTCTGACGCTTGCCGCACACATTCCGCATCGCTGAAGGAACAGTCCGATGTCCAGCAATACCCGTCCGCTTGACCTCTACTGGTATCTGCCGACCCATGGCGATGGGCCGTATCTCGGCACCGACGAGCGGCACCGCCCGGCAACCTTCGGCTATCTCAAGGAGATCGCCCAGGCCGCCGACCGGCTTGGCTTCAAGGGCGTGCTCCTGCCCACCGGAACGCGGTGCGAAGACGCCTGGATCGTGGCTGCCGGGCTGATCCCGCTCACCGAACGGCTGAAATTCCTCGTGGCGTTGCGGCCGGGCAGCGGAACGCCGGCGTTGTTCGCGCGCCATGCGGCCACGCTGGACCGCATTTCTGGCGGCCGTGTCCTGCTCAATGTCGTCACCGGCGCAGATCCGGCCGACCTTGCTGGTGACGGCAACAAGCTAAGTCATGACGAGCGCTACGCGCAGACCGATGAGTTCCTCACCATCTGGCGGCGTATCCTCTCGGGTGAGCCGGCGGATTTCGAGGGCAAATATCTTTCCGCCCACGGCACAGACATCTCCTTCCCGCCGGTTCAGCAGCCCCATCCGCCCCTCTGGTTCGGCGGTTCTTCCGACGCCGGCATCGCGATCGCCGCCAAGCATGTGGACGCCTATTTGAGCTGGGGCGAACCGGTGGACCAGCTTGCCGAAAAGATCGATCGCGTCAGGAAAGCTGCGGCGGCGCAAGGCCGAACGATCCGTTTCGGCCTTCGCATTCATCTGATCGTTCGTGAGACGGAGGATGAGGCCTGGGCCGCTGCCGATCGGCTGATCAGCCACGTCACCGACGACGTAATCGCAGAAGCCCAGAAAGGATTTGTCCATATCTCGGAATCCGTTGGGCAAAAACGCATGTCGGCGCTTCATCAGGGTCGGCGCGACCGGCTGGTTGTCGGTCCGAACCTGTGGGCGGGACCGGGGTTGGTGCGCGGCGGCGCGGGCACGGCGCTGGTCGGCAATCCCGACAATGTTGCCGCGCGCATTCGCGAGTATCAGGAGATCGGCATCGAGACGATCATCGCATCCGGCTACCCGCATCTGGAAGAGGCATTCAGCGTCGCTGAATTGCTTTTCCCCAAACTTGGGTTGAGCGGCGAAGCTGCACCCATGGAGCGCAGCTGGGACGTAGAGTTCGGACGCGGTGTTTTTCCCAAGGTCGCCGCGTCCGCTTCGTGACGCCTTGCCGGCAGCGTCGGCCAGAGCGATGTCCTTTCGCGTCGCGTCGCGTCGCGTCGCGACGGCGATCGAGGCGGCGCAGCGGTCAGGTCCAATGACGCGGCTTTCGAGAAATGACCGAGAGCGAGGAGCGTCTTAAGGCGCGTCGCGTCTGAAGGGCTTACGCAACGCGCCGTAAGTTATTGTTCCAAGCGGACGTGGTCGTCGCCCCGAAGGCGCTTCACGCACAAGGCGCGAAGGACGAGCGCGGCATCGGCGTAGGTGATCGCTCTTTCGCCGCTGGAAACCAGTGCGTCACCGACGATATTCAGGACATCAGCCTCGATACGCCAAGGCAGCATGTCAGTGCAGGTCCGCATCCGGCCGAAGACCGAACTGATCGGGATCATATGGTTTTCGAATTCCACTTGCGGCTCGTCCGTCCCCGGAGTCCAGGTCTGGTAAGCCTCCAAAGCCTCGTAGAAGGCTCCGTGCAAATGGATCGGCGCATGGCCCTCATGCAGTGCGGGCAAAAGGCGTGTGGTCATCAGTCTCCTCCATGATCGCGGCAGCAACCATGCTGCCAAGGCAACCCCCGCATGTCGATTAGGTGCTTTGGTTCATTGCCATGAAGTCAACGCGGCAGCGTCTACTACCAGTAGCCGCATGTGCCGACGCCCCAGTAGAGACCCTCATCCCGTTCCGGGCGACGAGAGTCCGTTTCTGGTCTGAAATCGGCTCCCGCCTTAGGCGGCCCCGCTAGAGGGTGCGAAAGTTCCGAAGCCGGGAAAAGAATGTCGATCACGGCTCTGAGGCGGCCTGGAACTGTCTCCAGGAATGTCTGCGTCATCGTCATCTCCTGATCATACGAACACGAATGGCGAAAGAGTCAGGCACTTGAAGTCACAGTATGACGTGCTCTGCAGCAAATGTCTATAAAACTTGTAGACATTGCTTTGGTAAGGAGCGAGCCGCAACCAGCCAGACGAAATGTCTCTCCCGGTCGCGCGCACGCCAGCTCCGGCAGCATCTCACCGACTTCGTCGCTGCGTACAACTTCGCCCGCAGGCTCAAGACCCTCAAGGGCCTCACGCCCTACGAGTTCATTTGCAAGGCATGGGCTGCACAGCCAGAACGCTTCAAGCTTGATCCGCTCCAGCAAATGCCGGGACTTCTTCTCTATTCGGCGTGTTGAAGTCAATCGCTTTCAAGCTTCCTCTACCACGGGCATTTGATGTCTTTCGCGAGGCCTTGCTTCTCTTCGGGATCGGCGCGTTGGCCCTCCCAGCATGGGATTAGTTGGAATGAAGGGGACAATCTAAACAGCGTTCTCACCATGTTGCCGCGGTGGAAACGAGTCCCGGCACGTCCTCTCTTCATCCTCCGTCCCGCGAAGGACATTCATCCGCCCCTGGCGGATCTCGTTATCGAATGTTCTCCCTTTCGTTTGGTGGACCCGGCTATATCACCGCCGTTGCTTCCTCTCGCGCCCAGCGGAACTCACTGCCGTCGGACCATATTCTGTGCATGATGACAGCCAATCTGCGAGCAAGGGCAACGGTTGCTCTTTGTCGGCCCCGGCGCTTAGCGACGTTCATCGCCCAAGCTTTCAGCCATGACCACTTTTTCATCACCGTCAGCAAGACTTGCGCGGCTTCATAAAGTAGCGTTCGCATCATGGCGTCACCGCACAGGGAAACACGTCCGACGCGATTGTCCTCGCCTGATTGATGCAAGCGCGGCGTCAACCCGAGAGCCGGCCCTACGTCCTTCGAATTCTTGAAGCGGGCAGGAATGTCGACCGTGGCGTTGAAAGCCAGCGCAACGACAGGTCCGACACCAGGTACGGTCATCAACCGCCTGCAAACCGTGTCACCCTTCACGATCGACAACAGCCTTTCATGCAGTACGGTGAACTGCTCGCGAAGTTTCTGCCGGGCGGCGAGCAACACCTCCATGATGTCACGTAGCTCCGGAATGTCGCCGGAGAGGTCCTGGATGCGGTCCGCAAATTTGGCAGCGCCGACAATGCCAACCTTGAGACCGAAGTTACGCAACAGGCCTCGAATGTCGTTCTCAATTGCGATGGCCTTTTCCTGGAGCAACTTGCGGGCTATCAACAGCGCCCGACGTTTCTGGCTCATCAGCGTCTTGACGTGCACCGGCCGGAACAAATTAACCCGCATCATCTGCGCGATGCCGCGCGCATCATTGCGGTCGGTCTTGTTGACCTGGGCCTTGAGAAAGGCCTTCGCATGACGGGTTTCGATGCAGATTGCAGGTAGTCCGGCTCCCGCCAGACCACTGAACAACCATTGTGATAAGGGACCAGCTTCAAGCCCGATCCGGGCCAAATTCCAGGCGGGGTTCTTCAACGCCTCAACAAGATCGTCCGGATGGCTCGCAACCTTCATCTCTCGGCAAATGCGGCCTCCTTCATCCACGATGCAAACGGTCGTCTCTTTCACGGAGACGTCCAGTCCGGCATAATGCTTCATGCTGCGCTTCCTTTCCTGATGCTTGTGGCTGTTTACGCAGACCACGTTTTATCATCAGCTCGAAGCGCAGCACCTCAAAGACCGTTCAAGACGTGGGGCAAAGCCGAATACCCCATCTAAACAACTAGGCCAGCGCTCCTTCATCAGCATATTTCACAAAAGCGTTGCGCATTGATCGAAACGGACATTGTCTGGGGTTCAACGGACAGCGCATCGAAGGGACCGGACGTCGACCCCATCAACGAGGCTCCGGCATTGCGTCAGATGGGTTCAACATCAGCTGGGACATATCGAACGGAAGCGAGCCGCCGCTTCCGTATCGACGAACCGGATCGGCCCTGCATCATCCAAGAATTGTACGCGAAGGAGGATATCCGGCGTTGGCCAGCGCCGCTGCTGTGTCGGCTTATGGGACATCGGAGCACTCCCGCTCACCGTCGGCGCGCCTGGTTCCGGGAGGCACTGCCCGGTTCTGACCGCTACGGTGGCGGAACGGCCGGTAGTTTCCGAGCTTGGTGCGTGAGGAATATTTGCCGTCCACGAGGCCAAGCGGCTTCTGGTCGCCTGCCTCGGGCAGCGCTTCGGCAGGTTCGGGAGCGATCGTCGGCGGCGTGGTGGTCGGCTCGGCAATGGGTACCGAGGATGGGACTGCTGGCGCTCCACCGATCAGGGCCTGACGCCGCTTGGCCACGGCCTCAGCCGCTGCCCTTATCGGGTCGTCCTCGGTGTGGACGTAGCGCATGAACATCGTCACGGTCTTATGCGCGGTCAGCGCCATGCCGACCCTCACCGGTACGCCGGAGTTGGCGATGTCGGTTGCCGAGCGGTGTCGGATGCCGTGCGTGCCGATGTGCGGCAGGCCAGCCCGCTCAAGGATGCGCTTCCAGCCGTGATAGTAGGTGTGCTTCGACATCGGGAGGTTTGGATCGAAGATTGATGGGCAGACGAAGGGCGAGGCCTCGAAGCGCGGGGCCGTCCCGAACAGCCGGGCCGCCTCGGCGCTCATCGGCTTGGACATAACGCCGGTCTTGCTATCGGGCCATTCGATGCGCCGGTTGTCGAGATCGACCCAAGCCCATTCGAGCTGCCGGATTTCCGACATGCGCGCGGCGAACTCGAATTGGAGCCGGACTGCGAGGAGGATGAAGGGATGCTCCAGGCCCTCGGCTTCGGCCTTGTCGAGGTAGGCGTAGAGGAGCCTCAGTTCCGTATCGGTGATCAGCCTTGTCTTTCCCCGTTCCGGGAACTTGGGAACATGTCGGCATGGGTTCGACCCGTCGGGCCGCATTCCCCAGACCTCGGCCATGTTGAACATCTTTCGGACGGCCGCGAGGACGCGGTTCGCGTTTGTCGGGGCCCTCGACATTTTCTTCATGAGGTTCGCGATGTCGGCCCGCGTAACGTCGGGCACCTTTATCTGGCCGAGGTGTGGGACGATGTACAGCTTCCCGTACCCCCTGTTGGACTTGACGGTCGAGGGCTTGTTTCGGCTCTCCGAGTAGTCGTCGATAAACCGGTCGAAGAGTTCCTTGACTGTCAGTGCCTTTCGCATGGCGGAGCGTTCGGCGCTCGGGTCCTTGCCCTTGCGGACGTCGGCGAGCCAGTTCTGGGCAATCGTTCGAGCCTGCTCAACGGTGATTTCGCCGAAGCGGCCGATGGCGGGCTTTCGCCGCTGGCCGTTGGCGGCGACGTAGGCCACCATGAATATCTTGCGGGTCGGGGTGACCTTTAGCAGGAACCCCGGTATGATGGTGTCGCGAAGTTCGTAGGGTTCCTGATCGGCCGTCGCAGCGTCGACGATCGTCTTGGTCAGCTTGATTTTGGGCATTCCTAACCTCCATTAGAGCCGATTTCAGGTGCTGAATAGGTGCAGCCAGAAATCAAACCGTGGCGTATGTCCGGTCAGGTATGGATGGTTGGACGGACCGAAAAAGCTAGTGGCTACAATCGGTTATCGTACAATTGGATACCGCCGGATAAAGTTAGGATAAGGTATATCCGGCCTCTCAAAATCGAGTTCCGTAAGGAGTGCTGGTTCGATCCCGGCTAGGGGCACCACTTCCCAAAATCCCCACGCCACTTCTTATTAAACCCAATGGCGTGGGTGGGATCGTCCAACCCACTGAAATGATTGCACCTCGCCAGCCCCGCCGCCACGCCTAGCGGAGGGCCGCCACGACGTCGGCGAGGTCGGCCTGCTTGCCATTGCCGGCGCGGCGCAATTGCACCTCGACGGGCTTACCGTCGGATTGGTTGCAGTAGAAGATGGGTCCGGGCCGCACCCATTTGTCGCCCCACTCGGTCAGCGCGATAATGACCGTTTTGAATTCCATGCCCTTCCGGGTCAGGACGTATTCGGACTGCTCGCCGGCGGCACCCGGGCGACGGTCCATCAGGCCGGCCTCGACAAAATCCTCGAGGCGCTTGGCCAGGATGTTGGTGGCGATCCCCAGGCTCTTCTGGAATTGCGAAAAGCGCGTGTAGCCGCCGAATATCGCGTCGCGCAGGATCAACAGGCTCCAGCGCTCGCCGACCAGCTCCAGGGCGCGTGAGGCCGAGCAGTTCTGTTTTTCATAGAGACGACCAAGCATGACGTGAACATACCCTATTGACTTGCATCATGCAAGTATGCATTGTGCTTGCATGATGCAAGGGTAGAGGTCGCTCATGTCATCGCCCGAGATTTCGGGATGCGACCGAGTGGACCGGCACGGACGTGGTCTTCGACATCGCGCCGACCGACAAGGGGACCGAGCTGCGTTTCACCCATGTCGGACTGAAGCCGAGTGAAGAATGCTACGACGTCTGCCATGATTCCTGGCACTTCTATATCGCAAGCCTTCGCGACCTGATTTCGAAGGGCAGCGGGCAACCCAACAAAGGCGAAGAGAACGCCAATCCAACGGTCGTGCCGCAAAACGAGAACATCGGCCTCGAGCGCATGGCAGCGAGCGATGGCGCCGAGATGATCGTCATGACCACGGCAGCGGCGAAACCCGGCATCGAAAGCAAGGTACGGGATGCGCTGCGAGACGTAGCCGGCGCCGCCCGCAAGCAAAGCGGATGCATCGACTACAGCGTCTTTCGCTCGCGGGCAGAGCCCAACGTTACCATCTGCGTCGAGCGCTGGGCATCGAGGCAGGAGCGCGACGCTTTCCTGGGCTCGGCGGACGCGAAGAATTTCGTTTCGGCCATAACCGGCGCCTTCCTGGAGCGGCCGTCGCCGATCTCCTACACGACATTGGAAGTCGGGTCCTGATTGCAAGGGTTCGCCCGGCGTCGGCGCCGGCTGCCCTGGAGCAATGCAAAGGCGAAGACGGCGTCCAAGCATGAAACAGAAAATTATAACCGACTTGCATGATGCAAGAATAAATCGCCTGCGTTCATGCAAGTAGGAGGAGAGATCGCCGTGCTGAAATCGATGGAAGTCACAGACAAGGCCGTTCTGGTAACCGGGGCCAACCGCGGCCTCGGCAAGGCGCTGGTCGAGGAAATATTGAGGCGGGGTGCCAAGCGCGTCTATGCCGGCGCGCGCAAACCGCTCGACCACGCAGATCGGCGTGTCACGCCGCTGATCCTGGACGTGACCGATGCGGCGCAGATAGGGGCGGCTGTCGAGCGGATCGGGTCTCTCGACATCCTCATCAACAACGCTGGCATCGGGCTCTATGACGACCTTGGCGATCGTGCTGCGCTCGAGCGGCACCTCGCCGTCAACCTGCTCGGCGTGCATGGCGTAACCCACGCATTGCTGCCGCTGCTCACGCATTCGCGCGGCGCCGTGGTCAACATCCTGTCGGAAGCGGCCCTCGTTCCCTTCCCGATTATTCCCTCTTATTCGCTGTCGAAGGCCGCCGCGTTCTCCATGACGCAGTCGTTACGTGCTCTCGCCGGGGCTCGTGGCGTGAGCGTTCATGCGGTCCTGTCCGGTCCCATAGACACCGACATGAGCAGAGACGCCGACATACCGAAGAGTTCCGCCGAGAGCGTCGCGAAAGGTATTCTGGACGGTATGGCGCGAGGGGAGGAGGAAATTTTCCCGGATCCAAAATCGGCATCAATGGCCGAGAGCTGGCGCGGCAGCGCGTTCAAGGCACTCGAACGCCAGATGGCGGCTTTCGTCCAAGCCATGCCCGCCAAGCCATAGGGCGACCGCCGCCATCCGCCTTGCCAGCATTCGAAATTCAGCGCCAGTGATGAGCAACACTGCTGCTGTTGAACGAAACTTCCCCGATCTCACCAGCGGATCACGATGACTTTCTCGGTCCCGTTGGCGAGTTCGACAGCTTCGGTGCCATCCGGTTTGCGGCTTTGGATTCTGGCGCTCCCGACAGCTTCAACGCCAACAACGTTGACCGCGAAGGCTTCATCGATTTCGGCGGCACAAACCAAGGTGTCAGGCGGCAGGTCCTTTATTTGATCCAACAACTCGCGAAGCTTCATGGTCGAATCTCCTTGGCGACAGCAGGAATGAAGAGCAGCACGCTTTCGCCGCCCATTCGGAACCATGTCCCCTGCGAAAGGTTCCCGATGTCACCCCGCGTCGGGGTCGAGTCGTGATTGCCAAACGGCAAAACGAGTCCGAAGTCCGGGCACGGAGTTTGGTTGGACGTTATCCCGGGAGCGTCCTCTGGGATAACGTCTCGAGGCCCGCAGCCCGCATCCTTTGATTCGGAAGATAAGGATGCCCCATCAAAGTCCGGGATCAAACAGCTAGCTCGGATCGTAGCCTGAGCTATCACATCGGCCCCGGCACCATCTTGGTCGGCTGCTCCGGCATCGGGAACGCATAATTGTCGCATTTCACGTCCGGGTTCGTCGGGCTGAACATTCCGAGCGGGTTGTCCTTGAACAGCCAGGCGTGAAGGTCGTAGTGGTGGAACTCCTTGGGGATGAGCGGATAATGCCCCTCCATCGGCCCCTGGAATGTCTGGCCGAAGAGCTTCGGCGGCTCCTTGGTGTCGGGCGTCAAGGGCACGAGCCATTCCGCGCCGACCAGGCGCAATTCGCCGCCGACCGGCTCATAGATCAGCACATTGGGGCGTGTCGGATCCGCGGTCGGGCCGACAGTCGTGACGTTGACGAAATGGATACCCATCGCACCCTTCGGGTAGTCCATCGCTCCCTCTACCTTTTCGCCGCTGTAGAAGACGCATCCAACCGTCGATAGATAAAGCTCGCGAACGGCTACCTTGTAGTCTTCATACCTGGACAGCGATTTACGCAGGGCATCGATCTCGGCCTTGTCGGGTTCGGCGGCCCGAGGCGTGGCGGCGTTCAGACACGCGCCAACGAGACCTGCCAAGGCGACGATACCGAGACGCCTGAGGTGAGTTGTTTTCGTCATGCATTCCTCCCAGATTTTTTCTTCTGGCCGTGCAAGACCGAGGCGGCAGTGATGCTGGACGCGCGGCCGTAATTGATCGCCTCATCCCGGTTGGGACTGCCTCGATGGTAAACCTTTCCGCTGATTGGGAGAATTAACCCTGACGACCTAGGCCCGAGCGGACCGATGGCGCGGAGACCAGGGCATCGCATAGGGAAAATGCCCCCTCACCCGGATTGCCCAACCGAATTGCGAAGGGCAATTCGGGGCAATCCGACCTCTCCCCGAGGGGAGAGGAGGTCGCCAGCGTTGATGCCAGGCTCTTCTCCCCAGCGGGGAGAAGGTGGCCGCGAAGCGGCCGGATGAGGGGGACTCCATGTGCAATAGCGCATGGGTGCGGAGACGGACGGGCCGGCCGGGTCCACTTTGGACCCGATGCTCTAGCGCCGCCGCAGCAGGCTCCTCATCCGGTTGCGCAGCAGGCGCGCCATGTTGCGGGTCTCGCGGTAGAGGTGAAGCTGCGAGGCCGCCTGGCGGGCGGGGCGGTCGGCGTCCGGCGTCAGCCCGATCACCAGCGTGCCCATCGGCTTGCGTTCGCTCCACAGCCGGCTCATCACCGGATGGTCGGGCACCGCGCAGGAATCGGTCATCATGATGTTGGGATCGTCGAGATGCTGCCTGGTCACCTCGATCATCAGCAGCGTGCCCGGCGAATAGGCGGCGAGCGTCTCGTCATAGGCGGTCTTCCAGGTGTAGGCGACGCCGGCCTCGACGAAGACGACCAGGCAGGCGATGGTGCGGCCGTCGAGCGTCAGCGAATGGATGCGGCAGAGATCCTGCTCGGCCAGCCGGTGCACCGCCTCGCGGGCGAAGGCGGCGCGGTAGCGGTCGATGGCCATGGCGGTGCGCTCGCGGCCTTTCCAGCCGGCAGCCTCCAGCGTCAGGAAATTTTCGATGGCGTGGCGGATCTCGTCCGGCCCGCGCGCCACGACATGCTCCAGCCGGCCGAGGTCGGCGAGGCGGCGCTTCAGGCGGCGGAACTCGCGATAATGGTGCGCGCGCAGCGAAGCTTTCAGATATTCTTCGCCATCGAGCTCGCTTTCGAGCACCGGGCGGTCGGCCTTGCCGGTGGTGACCAGCGTCAGGCCGCGTGTCTCGGCGACGCTGGCGAGCAGGCTCGCCAGCGGGCCGTCCAGCCTTATGTCGGGCAGCACGAAGACCTTCGGCAGTTTGAGATGCGGCCTCGACAGCATCGAAAAGAAATCTTCAATCACTCCGATCGGATCGTCGCGGTCGACCAGCGGTGTGCCGATCGGGCCGAACGGGCTCGACCAGGTGCGCATGACGGGAACCCCGAGCGGCACCATCGGCCGCTCGACCGAGAACGGCACCAGCAGGCGCAGCCGGTTGCGATACTGGTCGCCGTCGCGGATGACCGCCAGCCGCACTTCGCGGTCCTCGAGCCGCGGCATGGCCGGCGCCAGGAAGCGCGGATTGAAGAAGACGTTGGGCTCGATCGTGCGGGTGCAGAGATAGTCGAGCTCCTCGACCAGGTCGAAGCCGGCGGAGGCCGGATAGATCGCCAGCTTGCGCTCGGGCCGGTTGTTGGCAAGGATCTCGACATGGGCGGGATCGGCTTCGCGGGCAAGCCCGGCAAGGCCGGACACCATGGCGCCGGCCGGGCCGCCGCTGGTTTCCTCGAGCAAGGGGACGGCAGCCATCAGGCGGCTCCTTTGGCGGGCACGAAAATGGCCATGGCGATGCCGAGCTTGCGCCAGACCGTAAAGGACAGCGCGCCGGCCTCGAAGATCATGGCGAAGACGGTGGCCATCGCTGCGCCCCACAGGCCGAACAGCGGGATCAGCACGACGCTGAGCGCGATGTTGAAGGCCAGCGTCATGGCATAGACAGCGGCGCAGATATTCTGGTTGCCGCTCATGGTGAGCAGGCTTTCGCAAGGGCCGACGGCGGCCCGCGCGACGACGCCGAACACCAGCAGGAACAGCAGCGGATAGCCGGCGGAAAATTCCGGGCCGAACAGGGTCAGCATCGGTTCGCCCAGCGCCAGCACCAGCAGCGCCATCGCCAGCGACGGCCAGAAGGTCCACGATACGGTTTCGCGGGCGAAGGCAGCGAGCTTTTGCGGTTCGCCATGGGTGAACTGGGCATAGCGCTGAGCAACGCCGGCCTTGACGGCGAAATAGACGAAATGCACCAGCGCCAGCGTCTTGACGGTGGCGAAATAGACGGCGACGTCGTTGGGATCGAGATAGGCGCCGACCATCAGCACGTCGGCATTGGTGAGCAGGAAGAAGAAGCTCTCGACCAGGAAGATCGGCAGCGAGACGATGAACCACTGGCCGAAATGCAGCTTCATCGGCCCGGCCGGGATCCGTCTGTCCATCCGCGAGGTGACGCCGATGAGCTGGCCGAGCGTGGTGGCATAGGTGGCGGCGATGGCGGCGAAGATCGCCGTTTTGGCGTCGGGCGCGTAGCCCGCCAGCAGCATCAGCGCCATGAACGCCAGGATCAGCAGCGGCCGCACCAGAAAGGTCGGCGACAGCGCAAACAGCGCCCAGGAATTGGCCCGCGCCAGCCCTTGCAGCAGGTCGGACATGGCGATCATCGGCAGGCAGATGATGCCGAGGATGAACGGCACGACATAATAGTTCTCGATAAAGGGCGACAGCAGCCACACGCCGAGCGCGCCGAGGCCGGCGATCACTGTCGAGGCAACCAGCACGAACAGCCGGCTGGCCCGCACGATGCCGCGCAATTCGGCCATCATGCCGCGCTCGCGATATTCGGGAATGAAGCGGATGATCGAGGTGTGGAAGCCGAGGCAGGCGAGATTGCCGACGATGACCATGGTCACCCAGACAAGCACGAAAATGCCGTATTCGAACGAGCCCATCCAACGCGCCATCAGGACCTGGCTGACGAAGGCGATGACGGCGCTGACGATGCGGACCGAAAAGGCGATCAGCGACATGCGGCCGGCTTCGCCGCGCGCGCCGGCGGTGAACAGCACGGCATCGATCAGGCCAAGCAGCGGCCTTATGCGCAGCGCAAGGCGCTGCGGCAGGTACCGCCCGGCTGTCGTCGCCGCGGAAAAGCGCACCCCGATCACACTCCGTTTTCCGCCTCTTTTCTGGCTATGCGTCTAACGAAAACACATTAAGAAACGGTTGGGTGGGTGTTCCCTTCGCCCCGTCTCTATAGGGGGAGAAGGTGCCGGCAGGCGGATGAGGGGCGGGTGCGCTGCTTCCTATTCATCATTCGCGCAACCCTTCACCCTGCTCGGTAGTGTCTCAGTTTGAAATACGCGGAAACGCCTATCTCGTTTGCCCCATATGCGAAAACGCCTATATGCTTAGCGGAACGCATGGCAGCAACAATGGTCTACACTGTCATCTGGTATGGAAGGCAGGGCATCGTCGACAAGGTGATCTTCGACGAGGAGAAGACCGCGAAAGATCATGCAACCTCCATGTTCCAAACCCGAAAGGGTGACGATGGAATCGTGTCCGTTGAAGTTCGTAAGGACAACGGCGCTGTCGTCTTTAGCCATGCGGAGAACTAGGAATGCCAACCGGACCTAAAGGCCAGAAGCGCCCCGCCGACATTATCGGCAATGCCGTTCGCGTCATGCGCATTGCCACTGGCGAGGAAGCCGACGACGTGATTGACGACGGCAAAGACCTGCCGCGAAAGCGCTGGGCGCGAAAGGCGGCAAGAAGCGGGCCGAGATTATGAGGCCAGAGCGTCGGGCTGAGATCGCCAAACATAGCCGCCAGTGAAAACCTGATCGCAGCATCTGCCGAAATAGGCTTTTGCAAGAATCTCTATCCCAGAAGAGGGATGCGTGGAATTCAACCAGCTAGGTGACCTCCAACGCCGTGCCCTGCGTCCCGGCAACGTCCACAGTGCCGACAGCAGGAAGGATGTTCTGGCACCATTTACCAGCTCACAAAGAAGCTCATCAAGATCGGTGCCGAGGTTATCAGCCATGGGCGTTATGTCGCCTTCCAGATGCGGAGGTCGCTATCCCGAGGCAACTCTTCACCGACATCCTGCGGCTGATCGCGGAACTCCGGCCATCGCCCATCCATCACCGGCGTGACCGGCCCGGTTGTCATGCGTTCCAGCAAAACCAGGGGAGAACTATGCCTTGAAGAAAGCGAAATCGATTTCCTCGGCCAGCAGCGGGCAGACATCATGGCTTTGGCGGATCACCAACGCCATTTTTGCCGGGTCTGGTCTTGCAACTGGTGTCTTGCAACTGGTGCCAGTTTGCGCAAACCTCAGTCTCAACAGACTGGTAATCGGGTGGATGCCTGATTACCTGAATCTGGGAGGGGCGAAGTGCTAGGCGAGCCCATTACCGTTCTGATGGTCAATGAGTATCCTGACTACATTGATGCACAAGTATGGGCTGCTGAGCTGAAAACCCGTGTGCCGCAGCTGGAGTTCAGGCTTTGGCCAGACGCCGGGAACAAAAGTGACATAGATATTGTGCTGATCGACAAGGGCGCCAGTCCTGGCTTTTTTGATGCCATGACGGGGCTAAGCGCCGTCGTCTATTTGGGAGCCGGTGTCGAGGGTATTGATCTTCAGAGCTTTCCCAAGAGTGTTCCGCTCATCAGGCTCGCAACCCGTGAGCAGGCTTCGGAAGTGGTGCAGTACATCGTCCTTCGCGTTCTCTGCCAGCAACGGCATGTCGCGGATTACATGAGTCTACAAGCCCGCAAGTTGTGGAATCCGATCGCGCCGCGGAAGATCTCCGAGACAAGAATTGTTGTGCTGGGTGCGGGCCGGATCGGTGGCTGGGCCGCAAAGCTGTTTGCGGACTTTGGCTACGACACAGCAGTCTGGTCTCGTCATCAAAAGACGCTTCCTGGTATACACAGTTACTTTGGCCGTGCCCAGCTTGCGGACGCACTCACAAATCGGGACTACGTTATCGGTTCACTTCCCCTGACTGGTGACATTCGTGGGATACTGAACTCGAGTGCCTTTGGAAAAATGAAGCGAGGTGCCTACCTTGTGAATGTCGGCAGGGGCGCGCATGTCAACGAAGCCGACCTGATCCGCGCTCTCGACGAAGGTCAGCTTTCTGGTGCTTGTCTTGACGTGTTTGAGCGTGAACCGCTGGAGGCTTCATCGCCGTTGTGGACTCATCCCAAGGTGACCGTCACACCTCATGTCGCGAGCTTCTGGGTGGATTCTGGAATCGACCAGGCCGCCGATCTCTGCGGTCAAGTCGCAAGAGGAGAGCCTCTGTCCAACAAGATCGACCTCGAACGGGGTTATTGAATCGAAGTAGTGTCTTTACCCACTTTAGCAGGTTCCGATCTTCATGAAGCGCGGACATCAGCGCGTGCGTCAGCCGGCTATTAGATTTCAAACTGAAACACCACCGACGGTCGAGATACAGAAAATTCGAAATGCGTATTTTGGTATCGGCGAGACAGCGCCCCCTGTGGCCTGCCGGCCATCTCCCCCACAGGTGGGGAGATTGGCTAATCGCGAACGCCAGCGCTGCCCCTCATCCGGCCCTTCGGGCCACCTTCTCCCCGTATAGTGACGGGGAGAAGGTAAGGGGCCTTACGCAAACGCCCCATGACAATGCTTGTACTTTTTCCCCGACCCGCACGGGCAGGCCTCGTTGCGGCCGACCTTGCCCCAGGTGGCTGGGTTCTTCGGGTCGCGGTCTTCGGGGCCGACGATGGCATTGGTCTCCTGGCGGACCAGAACGGCCGTCTCGCCGCCATCGAAGTCGTCCTCGCCGGTGCTGCCGTCGATGTGGCTGCCGAACATGTCGGGGGCTTCGGGCGGCGGCGCGTCGGCCGCCTGGCGAACCAGCTCGACGCGCATCAATTGCGCGGTGACGGCCTGGCGCAGATTGCCCAGCATCGCCTGGAATAGCTCGAACGCTTCGCCTTTGTACTCCTGCAGCGGATCGCGCTGGGCGTAGCCGCGGAAGCCGACGACCGAGCGCAGATGGTCGAGGTTGACGATGTGCTCGCGCCACAGATGGTCGAGCGTCTGCAGCACCACGGAGCGCTCGACGTAGCTCATCACGTCAGGGCCGAAGCGCTCGGCGCGCTCCTTGGCCGCGGCGTCGGCGGCCTGACTGACGCGCTCGCGGATGTCGTCCTCGGCGATGCCTTCTTCCTTGACCCAGTCCTCGACCGGCAGATCGAGATTGAGGAATTCGGCGATCTCGGCCTTGAGCCCGGCGACGTTCCACTGCTCGGCATAGGCGTTTTCGGGAATGTTCTTGGCGACGATCTCCTCGATTACGCCTTCGCGCATCTCTGTGATGGTCTCCGACAGGCCTTCGCCGTCCATCAGCTCGATGCGCTGTTCGAACACCACCTTGCGCTGGTCGTTCGAGACGTCGTCATACTTCAACAGGTTCTTGCGGATGTCGAAGTTGCGCGCCTCGACCTTCTTCTGCGCCTTTTCCAGCGCCTTGTTGATCCAGGGATGGATGATCGCCTCGTCTTCCTTGAGACCGAGCTTCTGCAGCATGCCGTCCATGCGCTCGGAACCGAAGATGCGCATCAGATCGTCCTGCAGCGACAGGAAGAATTTCGAGCGGCCCGGATCGCCCTGGCGGCCCGAGCGGCCGCGCAACTGATTGTCGATGCGGCGCGATTCATGGCGCTCGGTGGCCAGCACGTAGAGGCCGCCGGCGGCGAGCGCCTTTTCCTTCAGCCGGGCGATGTCGTCGCGGATTTCCTTTTCCCTGGCCTCGCGCTCGGGGCCGGCCGGCATGTCGCCAAGCTCCTCGGCGATGCGCATGTCGGCATTGCCGCCGAGCTGGATGTCGGTGCCGCGGCCGGCCATGTTGGTGGCAATGGTGATGGCGCCGGGTTTGCCGGCCTGGGCGACGATCGCCGCTTCGCGCTCATGATGGCGGGCGTTCAGCACCTCGAAATCCTTGAAACCTTCCTTGCGCAGGCGTTCGGCCAGCTGCTCGGATTTCTCGATGGAAGTCGTGCCGACCAGCGTCGGCTGACCCTTGGCGCGGGCTTCCTTGATCTCCTTGACGATCGCCTTGTATTTCTCCTCGACCGTCCGGTAGACCTCATCGTCTTCGTCAATGCGGATGACCGGCAGGTTGGTCGGGATCTCGGTGACGTCGAGATTGTAGATGTTGGCGAATTCCTCGGCCTCGGTCAGCGCCGTGCCGGTCATGCCGGCGAGCTTCTTGTAGAGGCGGAAATAGTTCTGGAAGGTGACCGAGGCGAGCGTCTGGTTCTCGGGCTGGATCGCCACATGCTCCTTGGCTTCGAGCGCCTGGTGCAGGCCCTCCGAATAGCGGCGGCCGGGCATCATGCGGCCGGTGAACTCGTCGATGATGACGATCTCGCCGTTGCGAACGATGTAGTCCTTGTCCCTCTGGAACAGCCGGTGCGCCTTCAGCGCGTTGTTGACGTGGTGGACGATGGCGACGTTCTCGACGTCGTAGAGCGACTCGCCCTTGAGCAGGCCGGCATCGCGCAGCATGTTCTCCAGCTTCTCGGTGCCTTCCTCGGTGAAGATCGAGGTCTTCTGCTTCTCGTCGATCTCGTAGTCCTGAGGCTGCAGCTGGATGATGAAGGTGTCGATGGTGTTGTACATTTCCGAACGGTCCTCGAGCGGACCGGAAATGATCAGCGGCGTGCGCGCTTCGTCGACCAGGATGGAATCGACTTCGTCGACGATGGCGTAGCTGTGACCGCGCTGCACCATCTGGGCGCGCTCGTATTTCATGTTGTCGCGCAGATAGTCGAAGCCGAGCTCGTTGTTTGTGGCGTAGGTGACGTCGGCGGCGTAGGCGACGCGGCGCTCCTCGTCGGACAGGCCATGGACGATGACGCCGACCTTAAGGCCGAGGAATTTGTAGACGCGGCCCATCCATTCGGAGTCGCGCGTGGCCAGGTAATCGTTGACGGTGACGACATGGACGCCATTGCCGGCGAGGGCGTTGAGGTAGACCGGCAGCGTCGCCACTAAGGTCTTGCCTTCACCGGTGCGCATCTCGGCGATGCCGCCATTGTGCAGCACCATGCCACCGATCAGCTGCACGTCGAATGGGCGCATGCCGAGCACGCGGCGGGCGGCCTCACGCACAGTAGCGAAGGCCGGCACCAGGAGGTCGTCGAGGCTGGCGCCGTTGGCGATGTCCTGGCGGAATTTGTCGGTGCGGGCCTGAAGCTCGGCGTCGGAGAGCGCCCGCATCTCGTTTTCCATGGCATTGATCGCCTCGACGCGCGGCCGGGTCGATTTGACCCGACGATCGTTGGAGGAGCCGAAAACCTTACGGGCGAGACCGCCGAGACTGACCATCCAATGGCCCTTTCGATAGCATTCCAAGTCATTGCGACAGGCGCCGGCTGGCCCCATCAAATCCACGTGAACGCGGACAAACGCAAAAAGCGCCCGGAAAACGGTTCTGGACGCAAAGTCGTTGGACAGATAAGAGGGGGCTCATTCGATGTCAACGCCGCGCTCGCCCTGTCGACCGCGCCAAATTCCGCCACAATCCTGCTGGTCTGGAAGCCATTCCGCTCTAGCTACCCCGCTTTGGAGATAATCGTAATGTCCTTGTTGTTCCGCCGCGCGTCGCTCGCCAGCCTTGGTCTGGCATTCGGGCTCTCGGCCCTCTCGCTGTCGCCGCTGATGGCGCAGGAAGCCGCCCCTGCCCAGCCGGCAGCACCCGCCCCGGCGGCCAAGCCGGTCGATCCGAACGCCGTGGTCGCCACCATCAACGGCCAGACGCTGACCGAGGCAGACCTTGGGCTTGCCGAGGGGGAGCTGTCGCAGCAGTTCGCGCAGCTTCCGCCCGAGCAGCGCCGCGCCGCGGCACTGTCGGCGGCGATCGAAATCCGCGTCATGGCGGCTCAGGCAGTGACCACCGGCCTCGACAAGGATCCCGACTTTCAACGCCGCATGGCCTTCCTGCAGCAGCGCGCGCTGCATGGCGAAATGGTCGAGAAGGGCGTCGTCGACAAGGTTACCGATGCCGAGGTCCGCGCCCGCTACGATCAGGAAATCGCCAACACGCCGCCCAGCAACGAGGTGCACGCCCGTCACATCCTCGTGAAGACGAAGGAAGAGGCCGACGCTATCATCAAGCAGCTCGACGGCGGCGCCGACTTCCAGAAACTCGCCAACGAGCACACCAGCGATCCGAGCGGCAAGACCAGCGGCGGCGATCTCGGCTGGTTTGGGCCTGGCCAGATGGTGCCGGAGTTCGACAAGGCGGTGTTTGCGCTGGCGGTCGGCAAATACACCGAGCAGCCGGTGCAGTCGCAGTTCGGCTGGCACGTCATCAAGGTCGAGGACAAGCGCACCAAGCAGCCGCCGGCGTTCGACCAGGTCAAGGACCAGGCGCGCCAGGCGGTTATCCGCGACAAGTATTTCGCGCTGGTCAAGTCGCTGCGCGCCAACGCCAAGGTCGACATCCCCGATGCGAACCTGAAGAAGACGGTCGACGCGCTGGAAAGCGCGAAGTAGGCGAGGGCGATCACATCAATTATTGATGTCAGCGCTGCCCCTCATCCGCCTGCCGGCACCTTCTCCCCGTATAGTGACGGGGAGAAGGGGCTGGCCACAGCCTTAGCACCCCTTCTGCAACGCAGGAGATTGGCGACATCCTTTGCGAAGGCATTCCTTCTCCCCGTCACTATACGGGGAGAAGTGCCCGGCAGGGCGATGAGGGGCGGCGCCGACGCCAACAATTGAACGTCTGATTGTCTCCACGACGACCGGGTGCTTCCTCTGTCGCTTCTACCGAGCGATGATGCGTCGACGCCGCCGCCGGACCGCCGTGGCGTCGCCGGCGTCGCCAGCGACAATGCCTTTCAAGATATAGCCGACCGCCCTGCGTAAGATCGCTTCGTCCTCGTCCAGGCGGTCTGTCAGAAGGTGCGCCCAGGCAAACGAGGCGATCAGGTCGGCGACGACCGTGGCATCGACATCGGCCGCCACCTCTCCCCTTGCCTTGGCGCGTTCGACCATCTGGCCGGTGTGGACACGACGCCCTCTCGCGTATTCGGCGAGGGCGGCGGCCGCTTTTTCGTCCGACTGCGCCTCGGCAATCAGCGATCTGAATACGCTGCCCGACGATGTGTCGCACCAGTGCGCGAACAAGCTCTTCAGGAAGCCGACGAGATCCTGCTCAAGGTTCCCGGTATCGGGATTGTCGACGCGCTTTTGCCGCTGGTAAACGTCGAGCAGCAGGGCGGCCTTGCTTGGCCACCAGCGATAGATCGTCGGTTTTCCGGCGCGTGCGCGGCGCGCCACCGCTTCGATCGAGAAGCCGGAATAGCCGGCCTCGACCAGCACCGCCTCGGCGGCATCGAGAATGGCATCAGCGCTTTCGGGGCTGCGCCGTGCGCCAGCCGACTTGCGCCCGGGATCGGTGGTTTCGCCCATTTCTTTGTCCTTACCCGCGATTTCAGCGGCCATAATATACAACTCTTGACGAAACGAAACGATCCGTTTTATATGTAACGGAACGTTCCGTAACGATAAGGAGAACAACAATGACTTCGACCGCCGCCACCCGCTTTTCGCGCCTGCGCTTCGCCCTGCTGGTGCTGCTCGGCGTCTATCCGCTGATCACTGCCATTTTGTACGTGGTTTTTCCGCTGACGCAGGAATGGCAAATCTGGCAGCGTACGCTGGTCATCGCGCCGCTGATGGTCTCGATCATGATCTGGGGACTGATTCCGGGCGTGCAGCGGGCGTTTCGCGGGTTCATCAACCCAACGGTCCGGTGATGTTCATTCCAGCGCTTGCGACGTTTCCGACGCAACGCGCCACACGCCACCGGCCAGCACGAGTTCCAGCGTCACCCGCGCCTTGCCGGTCAGGCGCTGCGCCGATTTGCCTTTCGGCACATAATCGTAGCGCATGGCGAAAACCACGTCGGCGCGGTCCTTGCCGTGCGGCGTCACCTCAAGGCTGCCGGGCTCGAGACCGAACGACCACGACGCCCATTGCGCGAACCAGTCGGTCTTGACCTTGACGATGGCCTCGCTGTCGTAACGCGTGCCGTAGATGGTGGCCGACGCCCCGTAAAGCCGCTTGACGGTTTCGCGCATTCTCCTGGCATCAGGCGCCAGATAGTCCTCGCGCAGAAACTGCTCGATGGCGCCCTTGTCGCCGACGGAGCGTTCGAGCGCAGCCACCTCGGACGCGGGAGCCGGGCTGACGGCCGGTTTCGGTTGCTGGGCGGTGTCTCCGCCCGGAACGAATTCGAAACGCTCGAGCAGCGACCCCTGCTCCCAGGGACGCTGCGCCTCGCGCGTTGCGGAAACGACGTCGCGGCGCACCGCGATCATCATGTCGTTGATGCTCTGTCCGGGCTCGGCCATGTGCCGCAAAAGTGCCGCGGCAAAGGGCGAGTTGCGCCCCGTCCCGTCCATTGCGACGGCGCCGGGCGCAGTCGAGAAGGCGATGAACGAGCCGCGCGTCGACTCGAACTGGGCAAGGCCGGCGAGAGCCGTCGCCGAGCGCGTCGTGGCGCTGCGGCTGAGGCTTCGGGCAAACGGGTTGTTGCGGCAGGCATCGAGGAAGACCAGGCTGACCTTGGTCTGCTGCTCCATGATGTCGAGAACCTCGTCGATCGGCACCGCCTCGAGCTGGAGCTTGACCGGCATGTCCAGCCTCGCATCGACCGGCACGATGAAGTTGCGCCCGTCGACCTGCAGGCCGTGGCCGGCGTAGTAGAACAGCCCGGCACCGGCACCTTGCAGCGCATCGGAGAATTCGCCGATCTTGCGTTCGAGTTCGCGCTTGCCGAGATCGTTGCCTTCGATCACCTCGAAACCGATGGCGCGCAGCTTGTCGGCGATGTCGAGCGCATCGTTGACGGGATTGGCCAGCGTGCCGGCTTCGGCGTAGCTGCCGTTGCCTACCACAAGCGCTACGCGCCGCGCCGTCTGCGCATCGGCACGCAGCAGCAGAAAGCCCAGAAACGCCAGTGCCAACACCACAAGCCTGCCCATGGGGCAGGATCATAGCGCTATCGGCCGCAGCGACGCCAACAAATTTGCAACAGCCTTGCTTGCGGCATGAGGCGGTGTCAGGCGTCCGGCACCCGTAACGGCTGTGAAAACGCCTTGCGCCAGCGCGTGCTATCGGGCAAACCGGCGTTCCTTTCGCGATTTTTCCCGCCCGGGGTCTTCCATGTCCACACAGGTTTCGCCGCTCGCGCCGAAGAAATATCCCAAGATGCCGGCCATCGAGGGCGTGCGCATCGCCACCGCCGAGGCCGGCATAAAATACAAGAACCGCACCGACCTGCTGGCCATGGTGTTCGACGCCGGCACCACCGTCGCCGGCGTCTTCACCAAATCAAAGTGCCCGTCGGCGCCGGTCGACTTCTGCCGGCAGAACCTCACCGCTGGCAAGGCACGCGTGCTGGTCGTCAATTCCGGCAATGCCAATGCCTTTACCGGCCAGAAGGGCCGCGCCTCGACCGCACTCACGGGCGAGGTGGCGGCGAAGGCGGCCGGCTGCACAGCGGGCGAGGTGTTCCTGGCCTCGACCGGCGTCATCGGCGAACCGCTCGACACCGGCAAGTTCAGCCATCTGCTGGCCGGGCTGATCAAGGACGGCAAGCCGGAATTGTGGACCGAAGCCGCCAAGGCGATCATGACCACCGACACCTATCCCAAACTGGCGACCGCGACGGTCAAACTCGGCGACACCGATGTCAGCATCAACGGTATCGCCAAGGGCGCCGGCATGATCGCGCCCGACATGGCGACGATGCTTTCCTTCATCGCCACCGATGCGCCGATCGCAGCACCCGTGCTGCAGGATCTCTTGTCTCGCGGCACGGCCAAGACCTTCAACGCGGTTACCGTCGACAGCGACACCTCGACCAGCGACACGCTGTTGATGTTCGCCACGGGTGCTGCCGCCAGGCGCGGCGCGCCGGGAATTTCCGACCCCAGGGATGCGCGCCTCGGCGCCTTCCGCCGTGCCCTCGGTAAGGTATTGAAATCGCTGGCGCTGCAGGTGGTGCGCGACGGCGAGGGCGCCCGCAAGCAGGTCGAGGTCACCGTCACCGGGGCCAAATCGGCCCGCTCGGCCAAGCGCATCGCGCTGTCGATCGCCAATTCGCCGCTGGTCAAGACGGCAGTCGCCGGCGAGGACGCCAATTGGGGCCGCGTCGTCATGGCCGTCGGCAAGGCCGGCGAACCGGCCGACCGCGACCTTCTGTCGATCTGGTTCGGCGACAACCGCCTGGCGTATCAGGGCGAGCGCGACGCCGCCTATTCCGAAGCGGCGACTTCGGCGTATATGAAGCGCGACGAGATCCGCATCCGCGCCGATATCGGCATCGGCCGCGGCAAGGCGACGGTGTGGACCTGTGACCTCACCAAGGAATATGTCGCCATCAATGGCGACTATCGGAGCTGATGGCGTTGGCTTCCAGACATCCGGCAAGCGTGTTGGCGATCGTGCGCCGCTACGAGGCGGCCGGCTTTCGTGCCTGGCCGGCGGCCGCCGTCCATTATGATGGTACCTGGGTGGTGCGGCTGACGGCCGGCCACCCGGCCAAGCGGCTGAATTCGGTCAATCCGCTCGATCCGGGCGACATCCAGCACATTGCCGAGCGCATCGGCCGCGCCAGCCGCCGCTTCGACGCCTATGGCAGGCCGCTGACCTTTCGCATCTCGCCGTTGTCAGGGCCGGATCTTTCAAAGTACCTCGACAGCGAGGGCTGGAGCACATTCGCCGAATCGCTGGTCATGCGGCTGCCGTTGGCGGACGCCGCGCTCGAAGATGGCATGGACCAGATTCCGCTGAAGGACATCAGCCGTTTCATCGGCGCGGCGCTCAAGGTGAGCGGTTCGCATGTGTCGCTGCGGCCGGGCCTGTCGGAGATCATCGGCGCCATCCAGCCGGAGGCGGGGCTGTTTGCGCTGGAGGCCGGCAGCGAGCCGCTGGCAACGTTGATCTGCGTGCATGACGGCGACCTTGCCGGCCTGTTCGAGATCGCCACCGACAAATCGGTGCGCAACCAGGGCCATGGCCGCCATCTCATCCGGTCGGCGCTGAAATGGGCGCGGCTGCGCGGGGCGCGGGAAGCCTGGCTGCAGGTCGAGGCGGACAACGCGCCGGCGCTGGCGCTTTACCGTTCGCTCGGATTCGACGAAGTCTATCGCTATCACTATCGCCGGCCACAAGGCGCATGAGCGGCTCAAACACGGCCGGCAAGCGCCTGCTCCTGGTCGCGGCCTGCGCGCTGGTCGATGCCGACGGGCGCGTGCTTTTGGCGCAGCGGCCCGAAGGCAAGCAACTCGCCGGCCTGTGGGAGTTTCCGGGCGGCAAGGTCGAGCCCGGTGAGACGCCGGAACAATGCCTGATCCGCGAATTGTACGAGGAGGTCGGCATCGAGACCGACATCCCTTGCCTGGCGCCACTCACCTTTGCCAGCCATTCCTACGATGATTTTCACCTGCTGATGCCGCTGTTCGTCTGCCGTCGCTTCCGCGGCATTGCCCAGCCGAGGGAAGGCCAGGTGCTGAAATGGGTGCGGCCGCGCCAGATGCGCGATTTTCCAATGCCGCCGGCCGATGCCCCGCTGATCCAGTTCCTCATCGATCTGCTGTAACGGCCGACCTCCCGTAAACCGGGCAGCTCCGCAACGCGATATCCGCAGCGTTAATGAAAGATTTATCTGGCCGTGAAAAATTGACGCAAGGCGGTTACGCCGATTCCACCGCTGGGGAGCGATTTGCATGAGCTTCGACAAGGACTGGGCCTCGCCTTGGCCCGACCGCCTTCCTGGCGCCGCCAATGCCGGCATGGGAATACTGCGCATCGCCCTTTTGTTCGGCTCGGCCGCGGTGGCGCTGGCGTTGATCGCGACGCCCTACCTCGACAGCCGGACCCGGTCGCAGTTTGCCCGCGACGGCCTTGATACGATGAGCACCGGCTCGATCGGCCAGCGCGATAGCTATACGCTACGCAAGAGCGTGCTGCAGCCGCTGCCCAGTTCGGTCTGCGTTATACGGGCCGATGGCAGAAGCAGCGGCGACTGCTGACGTCCTCAACAGATCTCTACAATGCAGCTGTTTCACTGCCCGTTAAGCCTGTCGCGTTAACCTTTCTTAACGGGTCGGCGCTAGGTTCGGGCAAGAGGGATGGGCGCCCATGAAAGTCTTGCTGCAACGATTTTTAGAAGACGAGAGGGGTGCGACGGCTATCGAATATGGTTTGATCGTTGCCGTGCTGTCGCTTGCCATTGTCGCTGGCGTCGGCCGGGCTGCCGGTGCGATTCAGTGGCTGTTCAGCGACAACAGCAGCAAGCTTGCCAATGCTTTTGCGCAGTGACCCGCTTAGTTTTGCGCGGGATACGCTTAGCTTTTGCGCAAGGATCCGGTCAGGGGCCGCCGGGATTTTCCAGGATCGTCTTCAGCGATATTTTTGCGGAGCCCGGCTTCAGCGGTTTTTGCTGAGAGGCATCGGGCGCCCAGCCTGACATCCAGACCACCGAGAAACTCGCCCTGACGCGGCCATCGGCATCCGAAAACCGGTCGGCATAGATTTCGGCGGCGCGCGCGAACAGCGCTCGCGTGCCCGGCCGCCTGCTGCGGTCGACAAGCGCGCTGGTCTCGCCCATGGCGCGCAGGTCCGCGACGAGGCCAAAGAGGGAATCGTAGCGCACCGTGGTCGTCTCGACGTCGGCAACCGGTAGCGCCAGGCCGGCGCGCTGCAGCAGCGCGCCGGCGTCGCGGACGTCGGTGAACGGGATGACACGCGGGCTGGCGCCGCCATAGAGCTCGGTCTCGGCGGCAAGCAGGCTTTCGCGCAGCTCGGAAAGCGTGCCTGTGCCAGCGAAGGCGCCGAGGAAAAGCCCGTCCGGCTTCAGCGCCCGGCGGATCTGCACCAGCATGCCGGGAATGTCGTTCATCGCCTGCAGCGACAGCAGCGAGACTGCGAGGTCGAGGCTTTCCGGTTCGAATGGCACGGTTTCCAACGGCGCTACCACTCCTGGCTGGCCGCCCAGGAAAGCGGCGTCGGCCTCGACGCGCACGTTTTCCGTCACCTTGCCGCTTTCGGCGAGCACCTCTGCTGCTGCCGGCGTCTGGCAAAACAATAAGGCCGCCTTGCCGAACCTGCGTTCGACGGCGCCGAGCCGGTCGGCAAGATCCTCGGCCGCCCGCCGCATGAGGAAATCCGCGCCGGCGATGGGACGGGCCAGTGACCGGCGCTTGCGCGCCAGCCAGAGCGAGGTGTCGATTACACGCTGCAATGGGCAGGTCCTTGTGCTTCGCTCTCTGATATAGTGATGCGGAGGACCAATCACGTGGCCGATCCGATGCCAGAGATCAAGCGTATTGCGATCAAGAGCATTGCCCGAAAGGCACTGTGCTGGCCGGCGCGCCTCTTGTTCCCGCCGGTCTGCGCCGGCTGCCGCCGCCATGTCTCGCAGCCCGGGGTGTTGTGCGGCGCCTGCTGGCCGAAACTCAGGCTGCTGGAACGGCCATGGTGCCCTGTGATGGGCACGCCGTTCACCCACAGTATGGGTGAGGGTTTCCTGTCGGCGGAGGCGATAGCCGACCCGCCGCCGTTCGAACGCGCGCGGGCGGCGGTTGCCTATTCCGGCGTTGCCCGCCAGATGGTGCAAGGGCTGAAATACCAGGACCGCACCGATCTGGCGCCGTGGATGGCGCGCTGGATGCTTCGCGCCGGTGCCGAACTCATCGCCGAGGCCGATGTGGTCGTGCCGGTACCGCTGCACTGGCGGCGTTTCTTCAGGCGGCAGTTCAACCAGTCGGCGGAACTGGCGCGGGCGGTGGCGCAGCTCGGGGAGCGGCCTTTCGCGCCATCAGCCATCAAGCGCGTCAAACTCACGCGCCAGCAGGTCGGGCTGGAGCGGCGGGAACGCGAGGAAAATGTTCGCGCCGCATTCAAAGTGCCTGACGAGGCGGAGATCGAAATCGCCGGCCGCCGGGTGCTGTTGATCGACGATGTCTACACCACCGGCGCGACCGTCCGCGCGGTCGCCAGAGCATTGAAGAAGGGCGGTGCCGGCTCAGTCGACGTACTGACCTTCGCGCGCGTGCTGCCGGGGACTTTCGGGCCGACGAATCGGCGCCTATATAGCCTACATGACAGCGGAACGAGGCAGGGTTGCTGACCGATGGTCGATGTGACGATCTACACGCGGATGATGTGCGGCTATTGCACCGCGGCCAAGCGGCTGCTCGACAGGAAGGGTGTCGCCTATATCGAGCACGACGCCTCCTTCTCGCCGGAACTGCGCCAGGAAATGATCTCCCGGGCCCATGGCCGTTCCACCTTTCCGCAGATATTCATCGGCGGCACACATGTCGGCGGCTCCGACGATCTCCACGAATTGGAGGCTGAAGGACGGCTGGACAGATTGCTCGCTAACGGCTCGACCAGATAAGGACATGACCATGGGTGCCATCAAGTCGGGGGGTGCTTTCAAGGCGGCGGCGATCCAGATGCGTTCGGGAACCAGCCCGGAGCGCAATGCGGTCGATCTGGAACGGCTGGTGCGCGAGGCGGCAGGCCTTGGCGCGACCTATGTCCAGACCCCGGAAATGACCGGCGCTCTGATCCGCGACAGCCAAGCGCGGGCCGCTTCGTTCACCTCCGAAGACAAGGACATCGTCGTCTCGACGTCGCGGAGGCTGGCCAGCGAGCTCGGAATCTTCCTGCATGTCGGCTCGACCGCCATTCTGCGCGCCGACGGCAAGCTTGCCAACCGCGCCCTTCTGTTCGGGCCGGACGGCGCCACGATTGCCACCTACGACAAGATCCACATGTTCGATGTCGATCTCGACAATGGCGAGAGCTGGCGCGAATCCGCCGCCTATGAGCCAGGCACCGAGGCCGTCGTCACCGAAATCAACGGCGCGAAGCTCGGCTTTGCCGTCTGCTACGATCTGCGCTTTCCGCAGCTGTTCCGTGCCGAGGCGCTGGCCGGCGCCGATCTGCTTTCGGTGCCCGCCGCCTTCACCCGCCAGACCGGCGAAGCGCATTGGCATGTGCTGCTCAGGGCGCGCGCCATCGAGAACGGCGCCTATGTGGTTGCCGCCGCGCAAGGCGGAGTGCACGAGGACGGCCGCGAAACCTATGGCCATTCGCTGATCGTCGATCCCTGGGGCCGCATCGTCGCCGAGGCTGCCCATGACGAGCCGGCGGTGATCGTCGCTGAGATCGACCCGGCGCAGTCGGTCGCCGCGCGCAAGAAGATACCGAATCTCAAAAACGCACGCGATTTTGCCGTAAACGCCGGTCCGGCGGAGGCAATGCCGCTCAGGGGTGCCGCCTCTTGATCCGCTTTTCCCTGATCTGCGAGCACGAGCACGAATTCGAGGCCTGGTTCCGCAGCAACGACGATTTCGACACACAGAAGAGGCGCGGTTTCGTCGATTGCCCGGCCTGCGGCTCGCACAAGGTCGAGAAGGCGCTGATGGCGCCTGCCGTCTCGACCGGGCGCGACCAGGAAAAGATCGCGCTGGCCATGGGCGAGGCGCAAAAGCAGGCGCTGGCCAGCTCAAGGCCATGGCGGAGAAGGTGCGCGAGAACGCCGACTATGTCGGCGACAAATTTGCCGAGGAAGCGCGCAAGATCCACTTTGGCGAGAGTGATCCACGCGGCATCTATGGCGAGGCGACGCTGGAGGAGGCCAAGAGCCTCGCCGATGACGGCGTCGAGTTCTTGCCTATTCCAAGCTTCCCCGACGACCGCAACTGATCCGTCAACCTGCTCCAGACATAGCGAGGCATCTCTTCGCCAGGCAGCGCCGTGATCGTGAAAGTCGGCGCCGTCACCTGCGACAGCCGACCGGCTGCGTCGGGAGCGGCGATGCTGCCGCCCCTTCACCAGCGTTCGCAGTTTCAGGCCGAGCAGCAAGGATGGGCTTCTCGGGTAATCGTTTCGCTTTTTCCTTCATGCCCACTGCTTGACGGGCTTGCTTCACTGGACGGGCTTGCTTCCGCATAGGCTGCAAACTGGCGTTCAAGCGCCTTAACCGCACTGCTGCGCCAGCCCTCCGCCAGGGATTCCGACATGGGATCGGGGAAGATTTCCTCCTCGCCGTTCTCCACGCCGTCCAGGATTGCCCGCGCAACAGACTCCGGAGAGGCCTTCGCTATGTCCAGGCCCCGGGTCATGTCCGTGTCCACGGGGCCGGGAAGGACCCTGTGGACGCTGACACCCCGTCCGGCCAGGAGGGTGCGCAGCGACTGTGACAGGGAGAATGAGGCCGCCTTCGAGACCGAGTAGGCCGGACTGAACGGCACGGCGGCAATCGAGGCCAGCGACAGAATGTTGACGATGGCTCCCCGCGACCGGGCCAGCAACGGCAGCAGAGCCTGGGTAACGTCATACGAGCCGAAGAGGTTTACGGCGAGCTGTTGTTCGAGCACACGACGGTCGCTGAGGTCATCGAAGGGCGATACGCCGGCGTTGTTGATGAGGATATCGAGAGCATCGATCTTCTCGACGGCCGCCCGGATCTGCGCGGCATTGGTTACATCCATGGTCAGGGACGTCACGCGCCGGTCTGGGTGGGCCATGGTTTGGCGGGTTGCGGCATAGACACGCTTTACGCCTCTGCTCAGGGCTTCCTCGACCAGTGCCCGACCGATGCCCCGATTGGCTCCAGTCACCAGGATGGTTGAACCTTCGATCTTCATTGCGTCTCTCCTAGTGCTTATCGTTGCGTTCGAACTCAGTGCACAATCGCGCCGCAACTCAGGTTGGCTACAGTCGCCGTTGTCGATACGACTGGTTGGTGAGATGGACTTAGCGCCGGATGTCGAAGCCGTGGGAGTGACAAGTGTGACGGGATTCCGATGGACTCGCTGATCACGGCCGCGGCGCATGCGCTCGCGGCGGGCGATCCGCTCGGCGCCTTGAAACGGGTTGCGCTGCGCGACGATGCGCCGGCACTTGCGTTGCGCGGCATCGCGATGGCGCAGCTTGGCGACCTGAATAGGGCGAAGGTTCTCCTCAAGAGGGCGGCGCACGCATTCAGCCCGAGGGAGGCCGTGGCCCGCGCGCGGTGTATAGTCGCCGAGGCCGAGATCGCGCTCGTCTCGCGCGACCTTACCTGGCCGGCCAAGGCACTCGACGCCGCGCGGGCGACGCTTGAAAAGCATGGCGACCGCGTCAACGCCGCGCATGCGCGCAACCTCGAAGTTCGGCGCTTGCTGCTGATCGGCCATCTCGACGAAGCCGAGCGCAGGCTGGACGGCTTCGATCCCTCGCCGCTGCCGCCGGCATCGCGGGCCGCCCACGAGCTGGCTGTCGCCGGCATCGCCATCCGCCGCTTGCGGACCGGCCCTGCGCGCGCCGCACTTGGCCTGGCGGCGCGGGCGGCGCGCGCGTCCGGCATCCCCGCGCTGATGGCGGAGGTGGAGAGCGCATCGCTGGTGCTGGACACGCCGGCCGCACGCCTTGTCGTGCGTGGCGAGGAACGGCCCCTCCTGCTCGACGAAGTCGAAGCCCTCCTGGCGTCGGGGGCGCTCGTGGTGGATGCGTGTCGCAATGTCGTTCGAGTCGCAGACACCGTCGTCTCGCTGGCGACCCGACCGGTGCTGTTCGCGCTGGCCCGTGCGCTGGCCGAAGCCTGGCCGGGGGACGTGGCAAGATCGACGCTTATTGCGCGTGCTTTCCGCGGAAAGGACGCGGACGAATCACATCGCGCACGGTTACGGGTCGAAGCCGGGCGGCTTCGCGCGGAGCTTCGGACGTTGGCCGATGTGAGTGCGACGAAGCGGGGCTTTGCGCTGGCGCCGCGCCGCGCAGGTGAGGTCGTCGTGCTGGCGCCACCCGTCGAAGAAGAGCATGCCGCGGTGCTCGCCTTCCTCGCCGACGGCGAGTCTTGGTCGAGTTCGGCGCTGGCGATTGCGCTTGGGGCAAGTTCGCGTACCGTGCAGCGGGCGCTCGAGCAGCTCGCCCTCGCCGGTAAGGTGCAGTCGTTCGGCCGCGGGCGGGCGCGTCGCTGGATGACCCCGCCGCTGACGGGTTTCCCGACAATCTTGTTACTCCCCGGCCCACTGCCGGGCTACTAGGATGGAATCATGGAACGATCCGCAGCCGAAATCCTTCGAGAATATGGACCCTTTCCGGGTGTCGACCACGTGGACGGCGTTACCTTCGATGGCGAGCATGTCTGGTTTGCCTCAGGCGACAGATTGAACGCCTTCGATCCGGCGAGCGGCAAAGTGGTGCGCTCGATCGATGTCGCGGCACACGCCGGAACGGCTTTCGACGGCCAGTACCTCTATCAGATCGCGGAGGATCGCATCCAGAAGATCGATCCGAAGAATGGCCAGGTGCTGGCGTCGATCCCGGCGCCTGGCAATGGCGGTGATTCCGGGCTCGCCTGGGCCGAAGGAACGCTCTGGGTCGGGCAGCACCGGGGCCGAAAGATTCATCAGGTCGATCCCGAGACAGGAGCAATCCTTCGCACCATCGTTTCCAACCGCGTCGTTACCGGGGTCAGCTGGGTCGACGGCGAGCTGTGGCATGGCACCTGGGAGGGTGAGGAGAGCGATGTCCGGCGGATCGATCCTGAAACGGGAAAGGTCCTGGAGAAGCTCGATATGCCGCCGGGAACAGGCGTGTCGGGGCTCGAATCCGATGGCGGTGACCAGTTTTTCTGTGGCGGCGGAAACAGCGGCAAGATCAGAGCTGTTCGCCGGCCCAAACGAGGCTCGGCGGCCAAGATTTGAGCTTTTCCATCCCTCGGCCCGCCGCTTGGCCGGTTCGGTTAGCTCAGGCTCGCGATCAGTTTTTCAAGCAGGCGTGCCAGCATGGTCTGCTCCGGGCGTGTTAACCCAGAAAGTATCTGGTGCTCGTTGGCGACGTGGGCGGCCACCGCCTCGTCGATCAGAGCGAGGCCCTTCCCGGTCAGCTGCACGACAATGCCGCGGCGATCGTCGGGATGCGGCCCGCGCTTGATCAGGCCGGATTTCTCGAGCCGATCGAGGCGGTTGGTCATCGCGCCCGACGTCACCATTGTCGCCTCGTAGAGAGCCGTCGGTGTCAGCGCGTATGGCGGGCCGGAACGACGCAGCGTCGCCAGCACATCGAATTCTCCGGATTGCAGCCCGTAACTTGCAAACAGCGGCGCCAGCCGCTCTCGTGCGATCAGCGAGGCGGCCTCGCTCAACCGTCCGAGCACGGCCATTGGCGAGACATCGAGATCCGGCCGTTCCTTTTTCCATTGCTCGATCGCTTTTGCCGCGCGATCCATGTCTCTCACCGTTATGTATCTTGACGTGAAGAATCTTTATATTATCTTACCTCAGCTTGCGGTGTAGGCCAAGGGCCACGAACGGGCGACGGGACGGTGCGATGAAATTTCTCTGGGACTCGGCGCTTGGCCTTCTGGTCGTCACCGGCGGACTGCTCGGCCTGACGCTGCCGTTCGGCAAGATCGCGACGGCGGCCGGCGTGCCCGCCATGGTCTGGGCCTTCGTCATCTCGCTTGGTGCCGGCGGCGTGCTTTTGTGCGCATTGCTGCTCAACGGGAAGCGCATGCGGCTTACGCCGCACAGGCTGCGCTATTTCTTCGTCACCGCGGCCGTCTCCTACGCAATCCCCAATCTGCTGATGTTTTCAGCCATTCCGCATCTGGGTGCCGGCTACAGCGGCATCATGTTCACGCTGTCGCCGGTCGTCACGCTGGTGTTCTCGATGCTGCTCGGCGTCAGGCGCCCGACCATGCTGGGCATCGTCGGCATAGTCGTCGGTTTCGTCGGCGCAGTCATGGTGGCGGTGACGCGCGGCGAAGCGGGCCAGCCGGCCGAATTTTTCTGGGTGGCGATGGGCCTGCTCATTCCGGTCAGCCTCGCCGCCGGTAACATCTACCGCACCGTCGACTGGCCCGAAGGCACCGGCCCGATCGAGCTTGCCGTCGGCAGCCATCTGGCAGCAGCCTTGATGCTGCTTGCCGGCATTCTGGTCCTGCTGGGCGGCAATGCATTCGGCTCGCTCAGCGGCGTGCCGCTGGTCGCTGCGGCACAGGTGGCATCAGCCTCGGCGATGTTCGCCTTCTTCTTCCGGCTGCAAGCCGTTGGCGGCCCGGTCTATCTCAGTCAGATCGGTTATGTTGCGGCGGCGGTCGGGCTGTTTGCCGGGACGCTCTTCCTCGGCGAGCGCTATCAACTGCTGACCTGGGCCGGTGCCGTCATCATCACCGCCGGCGTGTTCATCACCACCAAGGCGCAAAGCCAGAAGACATAGGGGCCAGAAGACATAGGGGCCAGAAGACATAGGGGCCAGAAGACATAGGGGCCAGAAGGCGTAAGCTTCAGACGGATGCCTTCTCCGCCAGCACCACGTAGTTGACGTCCATGTCCTTCGAGCGCTGCCAGCGGTCGGCGAGCGGGTTGTAGGTGACGCCGGTGCGGTCGATGACGGTCAGGCCGGCGCCGGCAAGCGCCTTTTCCAGTTCCTCGGGGCGCACCAGCTTGCCGAACTGATGGGTGCCGCGGGGCAGCCAGCGCAGCACATATTCGGCGCCGATGATGGCCAGGCCCAGGGCCTTCAGCGTGCGGTTGATGGTGGCGACGAACATGATGCCGCCGGGCTTGACCATCTCGCCGCATTTGGCCAGGAACAGATCGACATCGGCGACATGCTCGACCACTTCCATGTTGAGGATCACGTCGAATTTTTCGCCGGCGTCGGCCAGATCTTCCGCAGTCGTTGCGCGGTAATCCACGCTCACGCCGACTTCCGCAGCATGCAGCTTGGCCACTTCGATGTTTGTGGCCGAGGCATCGGCGCCGACCACTTCGGCGCCAAGCCTCGCCATCGGCTCGCACAAAAGTCCGCCGCCGCAGCCTATGTCGAGGAAGCGCAGGCCTTCGAACGGCCGTGCCGCACGCGGATCGCGGCCGAAGCGAGCCGCCACCTGGTCGCGGATATAGGCAAGCCGGATCGGGTTGAACTTGTGCAACGGGCGGAACTTGCCGTTCGGGTTCCACCATTCGGCGGCAAGGGCGGAAAATCGTTCCACCTCTCCGGCATCGATCGTCGATCGTCGGGGCTCAGGCATGGCGTGGTCTCCTCGGACGCTAGGAAGTCGGGCGCGAGGCTGCGAATGTCAAGGCGCGAAATTCACCGCCGGCGGCGCGACGCGCGCGATGCCTGCCGGTGCCGCCTTTTGCCGGCTGCATTTGTGTCAGCACGTGTCAGTTGATGGTGTGCCGGAAGGAAACACCTAGGCTCTGGCGGACGAAGCAGAGACATCGGGTTCGGAGGAGTGCGCAATGATGCGAGCGGTAGCTTCCATTCTTTGGCACCGGCTTGACCAGGAAGGCCACGACGCTTGCCTGCTGTCGGAAGCGGGTTCCGGGTGGAACCTCAGGGGACACGCGCTTTTCGTCCATGACGGGAAGCCGTGCAGCATCGCCTACGAGGTGGACTGCGACGCCGATTGGCATACGCGCTCGGCGCGCGCCGACGGTTTTCTCGGCACGCAAGAGCTGCATTATGGCATCGACCGGCTTACCGAGCGCCAATGGACGCTGAACGGCGAGCATCAAGCGGAAGTCGACGGTCTCATCGATGTCGATCTCGGCTTCACGCCCGCCACAAACCTTTTGGCGCTTCGCCGTTTTGCCCTCGATGTCGGCACGGCGACGCCCGCACCGGCAGCCTATCTGACATTTCCCGAACTCAGGCTCGTCCGCCTCGAACAGACCTATCAGCGCGTCGATGCGGCACACTACGCCTATGCCGCGCCGATGTTCGGCTACAATGAGATGCTGGAGGTCTCGCCGCTCGGTTTCGTCCTCGACTATCCGCGCCTGTGGAGAGCCACGGCACAGCTGGGCTGAAGCGCGCACCATTGTGGCAAGAAGCAGTGCGGGCGCGATGCTGCGCTGGTGTGTCGCCCGGCCGGCAGCGGCGGCACGCCTTGCGAAACGACTATCATTTGGCTAAGGAGGCCGCGCATTGAGCGCCCGGCCGCAGCTTGGCGCATTTTTCCGCTCTTCGGCCTTCGGTCCGGCATCCAGTCAAAGGCATTTCGCTTCCATGGCGCGCATCGTGATGAAATTCGGCGGAACGTCCGTCGGCGACATCGCCCGCATCCGCAATGTGGCGCGTCATGTCAAACGCGAGGTCGATGCCGGCCATGAGGTCGCCGTCGTGGTCTCGGCGATGGCCGGCAAGACCAACGAGCTCGTGCAATGGACGCGCGAGGCCTCGCCGATGCACGATGCGCGCGAATATGACGCCGTCGTCGCATCCGGCGAGCAGGTCACCGCCGGCTTGCTGGCGATCGCGCTGCAGAATATCGGCGTGCATGCCCGCTCCTGGCAAGGCTGGCAGATTCCGATCAAGACCGATAACGCGCATGGCGCGGCGCGCATTCTCGATATCGACGGTGCGTTCCTGATCAAGCGCTTCGGCGAAGGCCAGGTGGCGGTGGTCGCAGGGTTCCAGGGCATCGGGCCGGACAATCGGATCGCAACGCTCGGCCGCGGCGGTTCCGATACCAGCGCAGTCGCCATCGCGGCGGCGGTCAAGGCCGACCGCTGCGATATCTACACCGATGTCGACGGGGTCTACACGACCGATCCGCGCATCGAGCCGAAGGCGCGGCGGCTGGCCAAGATTTCCTTCGAGGAAATGCTCGAAATGGCCTCACTGGGGGCCAAGGTCCTGCAGGTGCGCTCGGTCGAGCTTGCCATGGTGCACAGGGTGCGTACCTTTGTGCGGTCGTCCTTCGACGATCCCGATGCACCCGGAATGGGGGATTTGCTCAATCCGCCGGGAACGCTTATTTGCGACGAGGAAGAGATCGTGGAACAGCAGGTCGTCACCGGAATTGCCTATGCCAAGGACGAAGCGCAGATTTCGCTGCGCCGCGTCGGCGACCGGCCGGGCGTCGCCGCCGGCATTTTCGGGCCGCTGGCCGAGGCCAACATCAATGTCGACATGATCGTTCAGAACATTTCCGAGGACGGCAAGTTCACTGACATGACCTTCACCGTGCCATCCGGCGACGTCGACAAGGCGCTTGCCGTG
The DNA here is from genome assembly GCF_042295465.1 of Mesorhizobium sp. ISC25. Classification (NCBI taxonomy): domain Bacteria; kingdom Pseudomonadati; phylum Pseudomonadota; class Alphaproteobacteria; order Hyphomicrobiales; family Phyllobacteriaceae; genus Mesorhizobium; species Mesorhizobium sp. ISC25. Next base: position 5,613,856 of record NZ_CP135441.1, read on the forward strand.
CTCGAGCGGCTGAAGGCGACGATCGGCTACGATGTGGTGCAGTCGGAAGCCGGCATGTCGAAGGTCTCGGTCATCGGCATCGGCATGCGCAGCCATGCCGGCGTCGCCGCCACCGCCTTCAAGGCGCTGGCCGACCGCGCGATCAACATCCGCGCCATCACAACGTCCGAAATCAAGATTTCGATCCTGATCGACGGTCCCTATACGGAACTAGCAGTTCGCACTTTGCATTCCGTGTACGGTCTGGATAAGCAGTAGCAGACTGCATCGGCCCGAAATCGGGAGTCGATTTTCGGAAGGCAGGATGCAGCGGATCGAAAGTCTTGGAGCGGCCTTTATGCGTCCAATTGGACGATGGCGCTCTAATTGAGTTGTTGCGTTTGTGCCGCTGTGCAGGGCAACCTGCACCGGTTGAAACGCTATTGGAGAAGAAGCCGCGATGCGTGATTCGGCCAGTGGCCCGCGCGTTTTGCTGAAACGGCTCCGCGAGCTCATGCAAGAGCCGCTGGAGCCGCAGGAGCGGCTTGACCGAATCGTGCGCGACATCGCCTCCAACATGGTTGCCGAGGTCTGCTCGCTTTATGTTCTGCGCGCCGATTCGGTGCTCGAACTCTACGCCACCGAAGGCCTGAACCCGAACGCAGTCCACCTGGCGCAGCTCAGGCTGGGCCAAGGCCTGGTCGGCACGATCGCGGCCTCGGCGCGGCCGCTCAACCTCTCCAACGCGCAGGAGCATCCTGCCTTCGCCTACCTGCCGGAGACAGGGGAAGAAATATACAATTCCTTCCTCGGCGTGCCGGTGCTGCGGGCAGGGCGGACGCTCGGCGTTCTGGTCGTGCAGAATAAGACCATGCGCCATTATCGCGACGACGAGGTCGAGGCGCTGGAAACAACGGCGATGGTGATCGCCGAGATGATCGCCACCGGCGATCTGGAGCGGCTGACAAGGCCCGGCCTCGAGCTCGATCTGCGCCGCCCGGTAAGCTTTACCGGCCTGTCCTTCAACGAAGGCGTCGGCCTCGGCCATGTGGTGCTGCACGAGCCGCGTATCGTCGTCACCAACCTGTTCAACGAGGACAGCGAGGAAGAGGTCAGGCGGCTCGACGCGTCCCTCGGCTCGCTCAGGCTCTCCATCGACGACATGCTGGAGCGCCGCGACGTCGCCTTCGAGGGCGAGCATCGCCAGGTGCTCGAAGCCTATCGCATGTTCGCCAACGACCGCGGCTGGGTGCGCCGGCTCGAGGAGGCGATCCGCAACGGCCTGACGGCCGAAGCGGCGGTCGAAAAGGTGCAGAGCGACATGCGTGCCCGCATGCTGCACATGACCGATCCGTACCTGCGCGAACGGATGAGCGATTTCGACGATCTCGCCAATCGGCTGCTGCGGCAGCTGATGGGGCGCGGGCCGGAGGACGTCGCGGCCTCGCTGCCCAAGGACGCCATCATCGTCGCTCGCTCGATGGGGGCTGCCGAGCTGCTCGATTATCCCCGGGACAAGCTGCGCGGGCTGGTGCTGGAGGACGGCGCCGCGACCAGCCATGTCGTCATCGTGGCGCGGGCCATGGGCATACCCGTCGCCGGCCAGATGAAGGGCGCCGTTTCCATGGCGGAAAACGGCGATGCCATCATCGTCGACGGCGAGGAAGGCGCAATCCATCTGCGCCCGCAGCCCGACCTCGAGGCGGCCTATGCCGAGAAAGTGCGCTTCAGGGCGCGGCGGCAGGAGGTCTACCGCGAGCTGCGCAAGAAGCCGTCGGTGACCAAGGACGGTGTCCAGGTCGATCTTCTGATGAATGCCGGGCTGGCGGTCGATCTGCCGCAACTGGCCGAAGCCGGCGCGGCCGGCATCGGCCTGTTCCGCACCGAGCTGCAATTCATGGTCGCCTCGACTTTTCCGCGCGCCGAAGCGCAGGAGCGGCTCTATCGTGACGTGCTCGAGGCGGCGCGCGGCAAGCCGGTGACGTTCCGCACCATCGATATCGGCGGCGACAAGGTGCTGCCCTATTTCAAGGGCTCGATTCAGGAAGAGAACCCGGCGCTCGGCTGGCGCGCCATCCGCCTGACGCTCGACCGGCCCGGATTGCTGCGCACCCAGATCCGCGCACTGCTCAAGGCGTGCGGCGGGCGCGAACTGAAGCTGATGCTGCCAATGGTGACCGAACTCGGCGAGATCGCGCAGGCGCGCGAGATCATCGATCGCGAGGTGCGGCATCTGTCGCGTTTTGCCCATCATTTGCCGACCAGCCTGAAGCTCGGGGCGATGCTGGAGGTGCCGTCGCTGCTGTTCCAGCTCGACGAGCTGATGAAGGCGGTCGATTTCGTCTCGGTCGGCTCGAACGACCTGTTCCAGTTCGTCATGGCGGTGGATCGCGGCAACACCCAATTGTCCGACCGCTTCGACCCGCTCTCGACGCCGTTCCTGCGCGTCCTGAAGCAGATTGCCGACGCCGGGGCGCGCAACCATACGCCGGTGACCCTGTGCGGCGAACTGGCTGGCAAGCCGATTTCGGCGATGGCGCTGATCGGCCTTGGCTACCGCTCGATCTCGATGTCGCCGGCATCGATCGGCCCGGTCAAGGCGATGCTGACGGAACTGCCGCTCAGCGAGCTGGAAGCGTTCTTCGACGACAATCTGATGGCGCCGGCGCATGGCCTGCCGATGCGGGCGCTGCTGCAAGCCTTTGCCGACGACCGCTCTATACCGCTATAGACTTCGCCATGATCAACCTGCCCCGCGACCGTATGGATCAAGTCGTCAAGCGTTTCGACATGCTCGAAGCGCAGATGTCGGCCGGGCCGGCGCCGGATGCCTATGTCAGGATGGCCTCCGAATATGCCGACATCCAGGAGATGGCGGCAAAGATCAGGACACTGCGCGCCGCCGAGCGCGAACAGGCCGATCTGGAGGCGATGCTCGCCGACAAGGGCACCGACGCCGAGATGCGCGCCTTGGCCGAGGCCGACCTGCCGGAGGTCAAAGATCGCATCGAGGCGCTGCAGAAGGACATCCAGATCCTGCTGTTGCCCAGGGATGCCGCCGACGACAAGAACGCCATCCTCGAAATCCGCGCCGGCACCGGCGGCGACGAGGCGGCGCTTTTCGCCGGCGACCTGTTTCGCATGTACGAACGCTATGCCGCGGCGCATGGCTGGCGTTTCGAGACGGTGTCGGCCAGCGAAGGCGAGGTCGGCGGCTACAAGGAAATCATCGCCACCGTTTCGGGCAAGGGCGTCTTTGCCCATTTGAAGTTTGAATCCGGCGTGCACCGGGTGCAGCGTGTGCCGACGACCGAGGCGGGCGGACGCATTCATACCTCGGCGGCGACTGTCGCGGTGCTGCCGGAAGCCGAAGAGGTCGATATCGAGATCAGGGCAGAAGACATCCGCATCGACACGATGCGCGCCTCGGGTTCCGGCGGCCAGCATGTCAACACCACCGATTCGGCCGTGCGCATCACACATCTGCCGACCGGCATCATGGTGGTGCAGGCGGAAAAGTCGCAGCACCAGAACCGGGCGAAGGCCATGCAGATCCTGCGCGCCAGGCTCTACGACCTCGAGCGCAGCAAAGCGGACGAGGAACGTTCCGAATCGCGCAAGTCGCAGGTCGGCTCGGGCGACCGCTCGGAGCGCATCCGTACCTATAATTTTCCGCAGGGGCGCGTCACCGACCATCGCATCAACCTGACGCTCTACAAGCTCGACCGGGTGATGATGGGCGAGCTCGACGAGATCATCGACGCGCTGATTGCCGATCACCAGTCGAAGCTGCTCGCCGATATCGGCATCGATGGCTGACAGCCTGCCCGGCACGCTTGCGCCGCTGCTGCAGGAGGCGCGAAACCGGCTCGCCGCAGCCGGGGTTGCGGATCCGGCGCTCGATGCCAGGCTCATCGTCGAGCATTTTTCCGGCACCAGTCGCACGCAGGCCATCGCCGATCCCGGGCGAGCGGTCGATGCGGACGTGACGGCGGCAATCGAAGCCGCCTTGCGGCGGCGCATCGACGGCGAGCCGGTACACCGGATCCTTGGCTACCGCGAATTCTACGGCTTGCGCCTTTCGCTTTCGCCGCAAACGCTGGAGCCGCGGCCGGATACCGAAACGCTGGTCGAGGCTATACTGCCCTTCGTCAAGGCAATGGCGGCACGCGAGGGCGATTGCCGCATCCTCGATCTAGGGACGGGTACCGGTGCCATCGCGCTGGCGCTGCTCAGCGCCGTTCCGGCCGCGACCGCCACCGGCGTCGACATTTCGCAGGAGGCGCTGGCCACAGCCATGCGTAATGCCGGGGAATTGGGGCTCGCCGGCCGGTTCACGGCGCTCAAATCCGACTGGTTTGAAAAAGTTTCTGGCCGGTACCATGTAATTGTCGCAAACCCTCCCTATATACCCTCAGACGACATTGGAAATCTGCAGGACGAGGTCCGCGGTTTCGATCCACGCCAGGCCCTCGATGGCGGCGTGGACGGTCTGAGCTCCTACAGGAAGATCGCCGCAGGAGCGGCAGCGTATTTGGAACTCCAAGGCAGGATTGCGGTCGAGATCGGCCATACGCAGCACCAACAGATTACGGAGATATTCTCCGCGGCCGGGTACCGTTCGGTCGGGGTGTTTCGTGATCTAGGCGGAAACGACAGAGTTCTTGTGTTCGAACGGTGGAAGCCGTGATGCAGTGCGAAAAAAGCGCTTGGCAATACCGGGGAATGCGGCTAGGGTCGCCTTAACCGGATGAGACGAAGCAGGCAGTGCTCTTAGCGATTCGGTTTTCCTTGGAAATAGCTGCCTTCTTGCGCAAACGACGCCCAAGCTTCGTGCGGGAATCGTCCGGCAAGTGAAGTAACCGGAACAGGATGGCACGTGGCGCCAACGCAATTGATGCGGGCGAACGCCGGTGAAGGAACGAAACGGCTGGCCGCATGAGCGCCTCCGTTCGTGAAGAGTTTTTCGAAAATTTCAAAGTGAAGAGAGTCTAATGAGGCCACAACAGCAAAACAGGCGCATGCGCGGTCGCAACAACAATGGCGGCGGCGGCAACAACAATAACAACAACAACCGTAAGGGGCCGAATCCCCTGACGCGCAACTACGAGAGCAACGGCCCGGACGTGAAGATCCGCGGATCGGCTCAGCAGATTGCCGAGAAGTACGCAACCCTTGCCCGTGACGCGCAAAGCTCCGGCGACCGGGTGATGGCGGAAAACTATCTTCAGCATGCAGAGCACTATAACCGCATCATCGCAGCCGCTCAGGCGCAGATGCCGATCCAGAACGCCCAGCAGAATCGCGACGATTTCGACGATGATGGCGACGAGGATCGCGACGAGTTCGACAATGCCGGCAACAACAATGCCAACGAGACGTCGGGCTCGACCGTCAATCACGGGGCCGGCCCGCAGCCGGTCATCGATGGCACACCGGCCGAGCTGGCGCTGAACCAGGAGAACAGCCGCGACAATCGCGGCGGTCGCGATAACCGTGACGGCCGCGACAACAATGGCGGACGCCATCGCGACCGTCGCCCCAATGGCGGTTACGGCCAGAACGGCCAGCGCGGCGAGTATGGCTCGCGCGGCGAACAGGGTGGCCAGCGCGTCGAACAGCCACGGCGCGACGAGACGCCGGCGCAGGCGGAGCCCGTGCCGGCCGCTGAGCCGGTCTTTGTGGGTGAGCCCGCACCGCAATTCGACAATTTTTCGCCGGCGGGTCTCGCCGCCCAGGCCGAGCTCAACGAAGTCGCTGCCGAAAACAGCCCGGCCCGCCGCCCCAGGCGTCCGCGTCGCCCGCGCCTCGATGTCGAACAGGCAAATGGCGGCAACGACAACGACGGCCCTGACAGTGCCGGGACAAGCAATGCCAAGACGGGCAATGCCGAGACTGGCAATACCGACGCTGGCAATGTCGATGCAGCGCCGGCTGAAGGCCCCGGCGGTCAAGCTGTGATCGCAGACGTCGAGAATTGATCGAAAAAACGTTCAGCCGACCTTAGCGCATCCTTTACCCTGGACGGCGGAGAGAAATCTCCGCCGTTTTGTTTTGTGCGCTCGCGATATTATGCGTCCGCCAGTGTCGAGGCGTCTTGAGGGTCCGTGGTTTGCGTCCCATATCTTGCGTGAACAGGATCCGGCTCGAACGGGCGGGTCCGTCACCGCAATCTGATCCGGTGCCGCGAAGCGGGCCGGTGACGGAAGGAGACAGGCATGAATCTTGAAAAATATTCCGAGCGCGTGCGCGGCTTTATCCAGTCCGCGCAAACCATGGCGCTTTCCCGCAATCACCAGCAATTCACCCCCGAGCATATTCTCAAGGTCCTTGTCGACGACGACGAAGGCCTGGCTGCGTCATTGATCGAGCGCGCCGGCGGCAATGTCCGTGACGTCAAGCTTGGCGTCGAAACGGCACTGGAGGCAATGCCCAAGGTCGAAGGCGGCAATGGCCAGCTCTATCTGGCGCAGCCGCTGGCAAAGGCGTTTTCGACCGCCGAGGAACTGGCCAAGAAGGCCGGTGACAGCTTCGTCACCGTCGAACGGCTATTGCAGGCGCTGGCCATGGAAAAGTCGGCCAAGACCGCCGACATCCTGGCCAAGGCCGGTGTCACGCCGCAGGCGCTGAACCTGGTCATCAACGACGTACGCAAGGGTCGCACCGCCGATTCGGCGAGCGCCGAGCAGGGCTACGACGCGCTGAAGAAATACGCGCGCGACCTGACGGCGGACGCCCGTGCGGGCAAGCTCGATCCCGTCATTGGCCGCGACGACGAAATCCGCCGCACCATCCAGGTGCTGTCGCGTCGCACCAAGAACAACCCGGTGCTGATCGGCGAACCCGGCGTCGGCAAGACGGCGATCGCCGAAGGGCTGGCGCTGCGCATCGTCAATGGCGATGTGCCAGAATCGCTCAAAGACAAGCAACTGATGGCGCTCGACATGGGGTCGCTGATCGCCGGCGCCAAATACCGCGGCGAGTTCGAGGAGCGGCTGAAGGCGGTGCTTTCCGAAGTCACGTCTGCCGCCGGCGGCATCATCCTGTTCATCGACGAGATGCACACCCTGGTCGGCGCCGGCAAGGCGGATGGCGCCATGGATGCGTCGAACCTGCTGAAGCCGGCCCTGGCACGCGGCGAGCTGCACTGCGTCGGCGCAACGACGCTCGACGAATACCGCAAGCATGTCGAGAAGGATGCGGCCCTTGCCCGCCGCTTCCAGCCGGTCTTCGTCAACGAGCCGACGGTCGAAGACACCGTCTCGATCCTGCGCGGCCTGAAAGAGAAATACGAGCAGCACCACAAGGTGCGCATCTCGGATTCGGCACTGGTCGCGGCCGCAACCCTGTCCAACCGCTACATCGCTGACCGCTTCCTGCCGGACAAGGCGATCGACCTGGTCGACGAGGCCGCGTCGCGGCTCCGCATGCAGGTCGATTCGAAGCCCGAGGCGCTGGACGAGATCGACCGCCGCATCATGCAGCTCAAGATCGAGCGCGAGGCGCTGAAGGTCGAGAAGGACGATGCCTCGAAGGACCGGCTCGCCCGGCTCGAGAAGGAACTCTCGAACCTCGAGGAAGAATCGACCGAGCTGACCTCGAAATGGCAGGCCGAGAAGCAGAAGCTCGGGCTTGCCGCCGACCTCAAGAAGCAGCTCGACGAGGCGCGCAACGAACTTGCCATTGCCCAGCGCAAGGGTGAATTCCAGCGCGCCGGCGAACTTGCCTATGGCAAAATCCCGGAACTCGAAAAGCAGCTGAAGCAGGCCGAAGCCAGGGATGGCAAGGCCGGCATGGTCGAGGAAGTGGTCGGCCCCGACCACGTCGCCCACATCGTCTCGCGCTGGACGGGGATCCCGGTCGACAAGATGCTGGAAGGCGAGCGCGACAAGCTGTTGCGCATGGAAGACGAGGTCGGCAAGCGCGTCGTCGGCCAAGGTGAGGCGGTACAGGCGGTGTCCAAAGCGGTTCGCCGTGCGCGCGCCGGCCTGCAGGACCCGAACCGGCCGCTCGGCTCGTTCATGTTCCTCGGGCCGACGGGCGTCGGCAAGACCGAATTGACCAAGGCGCTGGCCAGCTTCCTGTTCGACGACGAGAGCGCCATGGTGCGTATCGACATGTCGGAGTTCATGGAGAAGCACTCGGTCGCCCGGCTGATCGGCGCGCCTCCCGGCTATGTCGGCTATGAGGAAGGCGGCGCGCTGACCGAAGCGGTACGGCGCCGGCCCTATCAGGTCGTGCTGTTCGACGAGATCGAAAAGGCGCATCCGGACGTTTTCAACGTGCTGCTGCAGGTGCTCGACGACGGCCGGCTGACCAACGGGCAGGGCCGCACCGTCGACTTCCGCAATACGCTGATCATCATGACCTCCAATCTCGGCGCCGAATATCTGGTCAATCTTGGCGAGGACCAGGATGTCGACGTCGTGCGCGACGAGGTGATGAATGTCGTCAGGGCTTCGTTCCGGCCGGAATTCCTCAACCGCATCGACGAGGTGATTCTGTTCCACCGGCTGCGCCGCCAGGATATGGGCCAGATCGTCCAAATCCAGCTCAAGCGGCTGGAAAACCTGCTTGTCGACCGCAAGATATCGCTTTCGCTCGATCAGGAGGCGATCGACTGGGTGGCGGCCAAGGGTTACGACCCGGCCTATGGCGCGCGGCCGCTGAAGCGGGTGATGCAGAAGGAATTGCAGGATCCGCTGGCGGAAAAGATCCTGCTCGGCGAGATCCTCGACGGCTCGACCATCAAGGCCACCGCCGGCTCCGACCGCTTGAACTTCCGCTCGAAGCCGGCAGTCGTGGCAACCGAGGCGGCCGCCTGACTTCAAGCCAAGTGCCTGTTCCATCCCGATCGAATCGGGATGGAACTCCTATCTTCAATTTTGACCATGATCTTTTCCGAAAAATCGGCCGACCTTCGGTTCATGGTCTAATACCACTGGCGGGGCGCAGATGACGTTGGACGACTACAACAGTTTCTGCGCCTCGCTGCCTTCGACGACCCACGTCGTGCAGTGGGGCGGCGCCCATGTCTGGAAAGTCGGCAGCAAGGTGTTTGCGATCGGCGGCTGGAGTGAAGGCAAGGAGCCGTTCGTCACCTTCAAATGCTCCGATATCGCCTATGACGTGCTGAGGGAACAGCCGGGCCTTCGGCCGGCGCCGTATCTCGCCTCGCGCGGCATGAAATGGATCCAGCGCCGGACAAGCGAAAGCATGGATGATGAGGCGCTGAAGGATTATTTGCGCGAAAGCCACCGTCTTGTCGCGCTGAAGCTGACGAAGCAGGCCCGCAAGGAATTGCGGCTCACTGTCGGATGATCGGCCAGAAATCCGCCATCTTCATGCCCGGTTCATATTGGAACCTTATGGTTGACAACTGATTTGCCGTCGAAGGGGTTCGCCTGCCGCATCGGCCCGAAGATCGAATTCGATGTTCGGAAAGCACGATGCGGAGATTTAGGCGTTGGAGCGACCTTTACGCGTCCGAAAGGACGCACGGCGCCCTACGAGGACAACGCCGACGGCGGCATTTACGGACCGGAGAATCTTGGCCATCATGTTGCGCACCATCTTCACCCTTTCAGCGCTTGCTGCCGGGCTGCTGGCGTCTAATGCGATGGCCTCACCCGTGGCGGACACCGCGCCGGGGGTTGTTCGCGCTGCCGATACGGGGGGCGTTCTGATCGCCCAGAATGGCAATCTCGATATCTACTACGACGCCAGGGGAAACCGCGTCATCGTCGATGCGGAGACCGGCAAGGTTATCGCCATCCAGCCGCCGCAGACCAGGCTCGACCGCCGTGCTTTGCGCCGTGAGCGCTTGCGCAATCTCGGGCCGGTCGAGGACGACCGCTATTATCTCGACGACCCGCAGGACATGGCGCGCTACCGCCGCAGGCAGTTGGAAGACGAGGGCAGGATCATCGTGCCGCCTGCCGACGATTACGACTTTAATGGCGACAATTCGGTGGAAGCCTTCCCCGAAGCGCCACGGGATGACGGCTACGGCAACGATTATCCGGAGGCAGCGCAGCCGGTGAAGCCGCGCACCATCGAGCGCCAGCCGCTCAACGAGGCCTCGATCGAGCCGGTCGAGCCGACAGTGCCGAACGAGCAGGCGGCCTTGCCGCCAGACACAGCCCCGCCGCCAGGCACTGGCGGCAGGACGGCGGTCGACCCGTCGCTTGCGCTCGGCGCCCGCGAGGACGTGGCGGCGCTGCAGGTGCTGCTCGACCGTGCCGGTGCGTCGCCCGGCGTCATCGACGGACGCTTCGGCTCGAATGTCGATAAGGCGCTCGCCGCCTATAACGAGATCACCGGCAGCAATCTGAAATCGACCGACGCGATCGGCATCCAGGCGGCCCTGGCGCAATCCGGCGGCGATGCCTTCGCCTCCTATACGATCACGCCCGAGGATGCGGCCGGCCCCTATGTCGCCTCGATACCGGAGGACTACAGCCAAAAGGCCCAGCTCGATCGCATGGGCTACACGTCGGTGCCCGAAGCGCTGGCCGAGCGCTTCCACATGGACGAGGCCTATCTGAAATCGCTCAATCCGGAGGCCAATTTCAATCGTCCAGGCACCATCATCAAGGTTGCCAATTTCGGCAGGCTGGTGGCGACGCCGGTGGCGCGCATCATCGCCGACAAGGCCAATAAGCAGGTCCGCGCCTATGATGCGGCGGGCAAGCTGGTCGCAGCCTATCCGGCGACCATCGGCTCGTCGGACACGCCGTCGCCGTCCGGCACGCATACGGTGTCGCGTGTCGCATTTGATCCGAACTACACCTATAACCCGAACATCAATTTCAAGCAGGGCGAAAACGACAGGATCCTGACCATCCCGCCGGGGCCGAACGGCCCGGTCGGCTCGGTCTGGATCGCGCTGGACAAGCCGACCTACGGCATTCATGGCACGCCGGATCCGTCCAAGATCGGCAAGACCGAAAGCCACGGCTGCGTGCGGCTGACCAATTGGGATGCGCGCGAGCTCGCCAAGATCGTGACGCCCGGCGTGACGGTGGAGTTCATCGAGTAGGGTATGTTGATACTCAGGTGATGCCGGCCTGCAAACGGCGGCTTCCTGCGCTTCCGGTGCTCACGTCCCCAAAAGTACGCTCCGCTCCGGTTCTCGGAAGCCACCATTTTCGACTCGGCCTGACCTGAATCTCAACACACCCTAAAGCGGACAGGCGTCGCTCCATTCAGCCGATGACCTTGCGCAGCAGTGGCGCGCGCAGCGCTGCCGCGTAGATCAACTGCACCACCAGGATGAAGCCGACGCTGAGCAACGGGCTGACCAGGCAGAGTGCAGCGCCGATCGCCCACAGGACCTGTGCCTTGACGATGCGCAGATAGACCGCTCGGGTGGTCTCCGCGTCGACACCTTCGGCCAGAAATCCATTCTTGTCCGCATAGCGCCAACTGGCGAGCAGCGTCAGGCCGAGCATCGAAAGATTGAGCCAGTAGACGAGCACCGCGGTTTTGTATTCGAGGAAGTCGGCCAAAAGATCGGTCGAGAACGGCAGCAAGGCGATGAAGCCGAGGAAGCAGAGGTTCAGCGTGGCAAGCCGCCGGTCGGATTTTGCAATCAGCCCGTGCTGCGCCTGCTGGCCAAACCAGAAGATGGTCAGCGTCAGGAAGCTGAGCGCATAGGTCAGGAAGCGCGGTGCCAGTGCTGTGATCGCGGCGATCAACTCGCTTTCGGAATGTACCGTTTCATGCGCCGGCACCCTGATCTCGAGAACGATCAGGGTGAGCGCGATGGCGAACACGCCGTCGGTGATGCCGACGACGCGCCCGCGTCCTTCCGCCGAGGGTTCGAGCGGTCGTTTCATGCGGCATTTCCCTTTGTCTGTAGCGCTGCGAGAAGCTTAGCACGGCATCTGCCGTTTGCACCCGGATCGGCGTGGCCCTGCCTGTGTGGCCAGGTTCGGGCTGGTTTCAACGAGAACAGCCAGCTGGCCGGTTGTCGCCGGCGCGCCGGCGATCTAGGTAAGGCGGCATGCACACGCCAACCAAAGTCGGTACCGGCGCCGTTCCCCTGACCGGCTCGCTTCCGGCCGATACGTTCTGTCCGCAGGCGCAGCGGCGGTTCGTGCTGATCGCCGCGATCCTGGCTTCCGCGCTCGGCTTCATCGACGGATCGGTCCTTGCCATTGCGACGCCGGCGATCCGCCTCGACCTCGGCGCCAGCCTTGCCGAGGCACAATGGATTTCCAATGCCTATGCATTGACGCTTTCAGCCCTCATTCTCGTCGGCGGCGCCGCCGGCGATCGCTTCGGCCTGCGCCACTCCTTTGTCGCCGGCATCGTCCTGTTCATCGCCGCCTCGCTCGCCTGCGCGTTAGCGCCTAACCCGGCGGTGCTTATTGCGTTTCGGGCTATCCAGGGTGTCGGAGCGGCCATCATGGTGCCGGGCAGCCTGGCCATTATCGCCAAAGCCTATCCAAAAAAGGAACGCGGGCGGGCGATCGGCATCTGGGCCGCGGCATCGGCACTGACGACGGCGCTCGGCCCGGTGCTGGGCGGCTTCGTGCTGTCGGCGTTCGGCGACGGCATCTGGCGGGCGATTCTCGCCATCAATCTGCCGCTTGGTCTTATCTCGATCTATCTTCTGCTGGCCAAGGTCCCTGCCGACGCGCCGGCGGAAAAGCGCAGCCTCGATCTCGGCGGCGCTGCACTCGCCATATTGGCGTTCGGAGCTCTCGCTTACGGCCTGACCTCGATGAGCGGCGAGGGGGAGGGGCTGATGTCCGGCCCGAGTATTGCCGCCGGTGCAGTTTTGCTCGTCGTATTCATCGTCTTCGAGCGCCGGCGGCGCGAGCCGATGATCGACCTGTCGCTGTTTCGGATCGGCGCGTTCGCGGGCGCCAATGTGGCGACCTTCTTCCTTTATTTCGCGCTGTCGGCCAATCTGTTCTATCTGCCGATGCTCATGATCGCCGGATGGGGGCTGAGCGCGGCCGAGGTCGGTTTCATCTTCTTGCCGCTGTCGGCATTGATCGCAGTGTTGTCCGGACCGGTCGGCCAGTGGTCCGACCGCATCGGGCCTCGCTTTCCGATCGCCAGCGGCAGTCTGGTTGTGGCTCTTGCCTTTGCCGGACTTGCCTTGCTGGCCTATTGGGGGATCCACAATTTCTGGATCGGGGTATTCCCGCTGATGGCTCTGATGGGGTTCGGCATGGCGCTGGTGGTATCGCCGCTGTCGACCGCCATCATGACGGCGGTCGAGGACAAGGATACGGGTGCGGCCTCGGGCATCAACAACGCCGTTTCGCGCATCGGCGGCCTGATCGCCGTGGCGGCGATGGGATCGCTGGCGGCCTGGGTTTATGCTGGTGTGCTCGGCACCGGTGCCGGCTCCGGGATTCCGGGCTTCGGCGAACCGCCGCCCGCCGGCCTGGCGCCCGGCCTCGATGCGGCACGACTTGCCGCCAGCGACGCGGCATTCGCCGCCGTTGCCGCGGTGACCGCACTGCTTTGCCTGCTTTCGGCAATCACCGCGTGGACGACGGTTTCCGGCGAGCGGCTGCCATGGGCGCGCGACACGGCGAATCAGCAGAGCTGACGACGAAAAACGTCGACTCAGCCTTCGATCTTGGCGCTCGCTACCTTCAACTGATTGCTGTCTTCCTGCTTGAGCAGGTCGTCGATGCGTTCGCGCTCGCGCTTGAAGGCGACGAGGTCGTCGCCCTTCAGCGTCTTGCCGACCGGCAGGCGGACGCGCATCGAATCGACCTTGGTGCCGTTGACGATCAGTTCGTAATGAAGGTGCGGACCGGTGGAGAGGCCGGTTGAGCCGAGATAGCCGATAACCTGACCCTGGCGAACGCGAACACCCTGCTCGATGCCTTTAGCAAAAGCGCTCTGGTGATTGTAGGACGTCTCATAGCCATTGGCGTGACGCAAAATGATCTGCTTGCCATAGCCGCCGGCCCAGCCGGCCTTTTCGACGACGCCGTTGCCCGCGGCAATGATCGGCGACCCTACCGGAGCTGCCCAGTCGGTGCCGGTATGCATTTTCACATACCCCAAAATGGGGTGACGCCTGGCACCGAACCCGGACGTAAATCGGCCATTGGGCAAGGGATTGCGCAGCAGAAACTGCTCGGCGCTGCTGCCGTTTTCGTCGAAGTAGTCGCTGCTGCCGTCCTGCATCTGGAAACGGTAGAAATTTCGCCTCGTGCCGCCGAAAGTCGCGGAGACGTAAAGCAGCTCGGATTCGTCGGACGCCTGGTCGTCGCCATCGGGCTGCGAGAACAGCACCTCGATACGGTCCGTGGGATTGAGGCGCGACTGAAAGTCGACACTGGATGCCAGCAACTTGATCAGCCGTTGCGTCATCGCCTTGGACATGCCGTAGGAATAGGCGGTGCGGTAGATGCCGTCATAGACGTTCGGCAGATTGCCGCGCACTATTGGCGCAGGCGAATCGTCGAACGCCGTCAGCAATTCGGGATTTGGCTCCGGCTCCTGCGCCGGCACGTACTGGTCGTGGTCGTCGAGCGCGATGGTGACGATGTGCTGGGTCCTGTCGTAAACGCTGGTGCGAACGATCTTGGCGGCGTCGCCATGGACCTCGAGCCCAACGCGCAGCACGGTTCCTGCCTTGAGGGCCGTGGCATTCAGCAATTTGGCGATCGCCTCGGCCATTCCGGTGGCATCCTCGCCGGTATAGCCTGAATCGGCGAAGGCCTCGGCAATGTCGAGATCCTTGGTGAAGGGGATGATTTCCTCGGCGAAAGCCGGCGCCTGGTCTTCAATGGCGTCACGCGGCGACACCGAGACGTTTTCCGGGACGATCTTGACGTCATAGGAGCCAGCCATGCTTTCGGCGAAGCCGTCACCGAATCGCTGCGGGTCGACATAATGCAGCGAAGCGACCTGGACAGCGCCGTCGCTCAGATCCGTGCCGGCCTCGCGCACCACCTTTTCCACCTCGTCGGCAGAAAGGTCGCTCTTTTCGTCGAAGGCCGCTGTCTCGATCGGGAAATCGACGGTCTTCAAGCTCATCTCGCTTTCGACCTTGGCGCCATAGATCTGGCTGGCGGTGGCGGCTGCCGGCTGGGCGGCATTGTCGTCGCCATTGCCAAACACCAGCATCGGGTCGAAAGGCGGATAGGCCCGGCTGGTCGTGTGACCGGCGGCAAGCGCCATCTTGATCTGCACGAAAGGCATGGTGTGGATGACATCGCGGTCGCCAACCTTGGTCACCATCGACACTTCCATGCGCCGGCGATCCTTGGCCTTGGCGATCTGGCGCAGCGCCACCAGCCTGGTCGTCTTGGCGACCTCACCGGAATCGTCGCCACTGGCAAGGCTGATCAACTCGGCGATCTCTGGCGGGGTCGCCAACTGCTGGCGGCCGTCAAGCGCTGCAAACAGCGCCACGCCCATCAGCACGCTCGAGGTCACGCCGGTAAGGAAGGTGCCCGACAGCCAGCGCGCCGAAACCTCGCGCCGGTCGGGAGGGCCGCTGCGGCCGTCCGCGATCAGCGGCGGCTCGTTGCCGAGGTCGGCTATGACATCTTCCGTGTCTGGCATCCAGAAAGGCTGCTTCTTCCCCGGGGCGGAACGGCTTGTCGTTCTTGTTGTGGCCATGACATTTGCCTGTCACGGCGGGTGAAGTCAACGAAGCGCCTGGCCCCGGCCGAAATCCCCAATCACACGTCTGTCTCTATGGGTTCTCTTTAGTCTCTTATAGGAAGCGCCTGGGAGGCGCCGTTTGGTCTCTTATAGAAAGCTCTGCGCGGGTGGCGCTTTCGCCTGCTTCGTTGGCCTTGGTGTCAAACCGCAATACGGCGGCAATAGGGCTCCACTGCGACAGCCGGCTTTGTTGTCCCCATGCCGCAGCGGCAGTCGGCTACAGAAAAGCGGCGCCCCAACTTTCGTCGCAAAAAATTCAAAAAAGTTCGAAATCGCTGTTGACACTTTGGACGCCCCCCGACTATATACGCCTCAACAACGAGGGCGGCGCGCCGCTGGCGACGAAGAAGTTCGCTTCTAAATCTGCCCTCCGCGAAATTCAAGAGAGCCGCGTGAGCGACACTCGACAGGCCCCGAAGCCAAAAGCGTAACGGGCCACGACACTGCGTCTGCAGAGTCTGTTCTTTGAAAATTGAATATTGAAGAAAGAGAAACGTGGGCGGCAGAGTCCTGCT